>NZ_CP133783.1:4315000-5575862 GCF_034353045.1 Pseudomonas sp. MH10 | reverse complement strand
CGATGCTCAAGCTCAAGCAACGCTGGCGTCGCAGGCAACCGCTCGACCACCGCCAGTTTCTCTACGGATTGCATGGCTCGCCACGCGCGAAAGGCGTCTAGCTCGGCTTCCAGGGTCTTCATGACCCATCCCAGCACAACGATGTCGTCCAGCATGCCAATGACCGGAATCCAGTCGGGAATGAGATCGATGGGGCTCAGGAAATACATCAACCCCGCCACCACCGAAACCATGGCCTTTGGACTGATCGCGCGGTATTCCCCACGCCAATAAGCCAGGCATAACGCTTGTAGCAACCGCAGATCGTCTTTGAGCTTGCCCAGGCGATTCCCTTCTGCGGCCCCCTTGCGTGCCACTGCGAACAGCAACGCCGGCAATCGGCCAGCGGTGATCACGCGCTGAGCCATGGGGATAAACCGAAGCAGATTCCAAGGTATTTTCATCACGACTCCCGTTGAATGATCGCTACCAGTTGTAGGATAGCGGCCGTGGCGGTTGCGCTACACAGAGCAACGTTAACGTCGCATAAATGTTATCCACACAAGTTGTGGATAACCTTGTGAACAGAGCCATTTTTCTGGCCTGAGACCCCCGTATTACAGGGCTTACGCTCAAATCGGGCGTTTTTTACTCACATTAAAAATCGCATAAATTCGTTGACTTGGGACCTGACAGAAGTTACCCCCACTGCTTCATGGGAAGCCGAGTTGATCGTCCTACAATCGCGCCGCAATCAACACGTCTTTCAACGTTATTACGACTGCGTTAAAGGCGATCTGTTCGCCGCCGAACGCCAGATACGACAACGCCCCGTCGGGACGGGGCGTTGCGGTCAAACCAGTGAGGCTCTATTACTTGGCGGCTGGCACGTCAGGCGCGTCTGCAGCAGCGGCAGGGTCCTTGATGGCGAGCAGCTCAAGATCGAAAACCAATACCGAGTTAGCGGGGATAGTCGGGCTTGGGCTCTGAGCGCCATAGGCCAGGTCGCTAGGGATGTACAGTTTGACCTTTTCGCCAACGTGCATCAGTTGCAGACCTTCAACCCAACCTGGGATCACCCCGCTTACCGGCAGATCAATCGGGCTGCCGCGTTCAACGGAGCTGTCGAACACTTTGCCGTCAGTCAGCTTGCCAGTGTAGTGAACAGTCACTACGTCAGTAGGCTTAGGCTGAGGGCCATCGCCTTTCTGGATAACTTCGTATTGCAGGCCGGAAGCAGTAGTCGTCACTTCCTTACGCTTGCCATTTTCCTCAAGGAACTTTTTGCCAGCAGCTGCCGACTCTTCGCTCATCTTGGCCATACGCTCTTCAGCACGTTTTTGCAGAGCAGCAAAGGCTTCGACCAGTTCGTCGTCCTTGAGCTTCTGTTCTTTCTTGCCGACGGCGTCTTCAATGCCTTGGGCTACGGCTTTGGAATCCAGGTCATCCATGCCTTCTTGAGCCAGGCTTTTGCCCATGTTCAAGCCGATGCCATAGGAAGCTTTCTGTGCCGGAGTTTTCAGCTCTACGTTGGTATGCGAGTCACAACCCGCCAGTACCAGACCAACCAGGGCTACTGCCGCCGCCAACCGATGCTGTTTCATACTGATTCCTTGTTCATGCGCCAATAGGGCAAACGAGTAAAGCCGCGAGCTTATCAGGCTGCCGCGATCAATGGCTACCGGCATGAGAGGCGATAAAGACAGATAAGTTCAGGTATCCAAACGTTTTATTACCTTGCATCCACCTCGTACAGCATTGATTCAGCTATACAAAAGTAAGCCATTTGCCATCTGAGGCTGGTTTGACAACCGACCTCCTCGCCCTGTGGGCGTATCACCTTTCTTCGCCAGCCCCCTGTTCAACCAGACCATAGCGTGATTACGTGGCCCCCGTACCGAGCGAAATGGCTACTTGCCACCAGCCCGCCAGCTCAGGCATAAGGTGGGTATTACGAGACAAGGAGGTTCCACGTTGCGTTTTTTTTCCCGTTTGTTTCTGGTGATTGCGGCCTTGATTCTGCTGGCGTTGGCGGTCGTTCTTTATTATGTCGCCAATCCTAGATTGCCGCTTTATGTGCCCGCCGAGCAGGTGCATTACCTTGGGCAATGGAGCGACGAGGACCGTCAGACCTTTTATTACACGCCCCAGGGTACGCAGGTAAAAAACCTGCGTTACAACTGGTTCAACGCACTGGAACTGCCTTTCTCTGACAAGCGCTTCGCCACCCCTGAGTACTTGGCGCGCTTCGGTTTCCTGGTGGACCCGAAACAGCACGCAACAACCACCAATCCGGGCAACCTGCCGGTCGGCTTTGCCCAGCATCAAAATCCTGGCAGCAGCGAGCAATACCTGGACATCACCTGCTCCGCTTGCCACACCGGCGAGTTGCGTTTCAAAGGCCAGGCCCTGCGCATCGACGGCGGATCGGCTCAGCATGTGCTGCCTTCCAGCGTACCCACTTTACGCGGGGGCAGCTTCGGCCAAGCGTTGGTCGCCAGCCTGTTCGCCACCTATTACAACCCCTGGAAATTCGAGCGCTTCGCCCGCAACGTGCTCGGTCAGAACTATGACGCACAACACGAGCGCCTGCGCACCGAGTTCAAGCAGTCATTGGACATCTTTTTACACGCCGCCTGGAACGACACCCACCGCGGGCTTTATCCCACCGAAGAGGGGCCGGGCCGGGCCGACGCTTTCGGGCGCATCGCCAACGCCGCTTTTGGCGATGCCATTTCCGAGAAGAACTACCGCGTCGCCAACGCGCCTGTGGACTACCCCCAGCTCTGGGATATTTGGACCTTCGATTGGGTGCAGTGGACCGGCTCAGCACGGCAGCCCATGGCACGTAACATCGGCGAAGCCCTGGGCGTGGGCGCAACCCTGAGTTTGTTCGATGCCCAAGGTCATGCCCTGACCGGTGACGCCCGTTACCCCTCAAGCGCACGGGTTCAGGACCTCCATCGAATAGAGGAAACCCTGCAACGGCTCAAACCACCGACATGGCCTGAAGAGCTACTGGGCGCTGTCGACCGTCCACGTGCCGCGCAGGGAAAGGTTCTGTTTAAAGAACATTGTGCCGGGTGCCACGTACCCTCAGTGACGCAAACCTATGGCCGTCCGATACAAGAGCTGAAAATGCTGCTTGTCGCAGCTATCGGCACCGACCCGAACACCGCTAACAACATTGCCGATCAGCGTTATGACTTGAGCGCCCTGAAATGGGACCCGCAAGAATTGGCGGCACTGAACGTCGAGCTGCTGCCTAAGCCTGAAGCGCCGGTGGACCCAAGCCACATTTCGATGGCTAAAGGGCTGGCGTATATCACCGCGTTTGTCGAAGGCCGGGCCTACCGCGACTTGAAGGTTTCGCCGGCTGAAAGCCAGCGTCTGAACGGCTTCGGTTTGCCGATCAGCGTTCGTGAAGTGCGTGCTTACCGGGCACGACCGCTGGATGGCGTTTGGGCCACCCCACCGTTCTTGCACAACGGCTCGGTTCCGACTATTTACCAATTGCTGTCGCCGCAGGACGAACGCGCCACGACCTTCTACACCGGCAGTTTTGAATACGATCCCAGCCACCTGGGCTACCGCACCGAGGCCTTCCCAGGCGGATTTTTATTCGACACAAAAATCTCTGGCAACCACAACAGCGGTCATGAATTTCGCGCTGGCCCGCGCGGCGGCGGCGTGATTGGCAGGCAGTTGCAACCGCAAGAACGCTGGGCGCTGCTGGAGTACCTCAAGGTACTGGGCGGCCCACTCGACTCACTACTGCCATAAGCGCGTCAACGCGCTAGATACAAGGATCGACACATGCTCACCACACTCTGGGTCCGCCTCGGCGCGTTTCTGGGCAAGACCTTTCTCGTGTTGCTGACACTCGGCCTGGTCGGGTGGCTGCTGGCAAGCACTTGGTTCACGTGGCATTACCGAGGGCCGGTATCGGCGCAGGAGCAAGTTCCACCGGGGGAGTCGGCGATGTCTCAAGACATCATCCAGACCGCTATCCGGATCGTCGATCAACACCGCGAAAGCACGCGCTATCTGCGTGACGCCCATGCCAAAGCCCACGGCTGTGTGAAAGCTGAGGTTCAGGTCTTAAGCGACCTCTCCCCTGCCCTGCGCCAAGGTGTATTCGCTGAGCCCGGTAAAACCTGGCAAGCGTCGATGCGTCTGTCCAACGGCAACGCGTTCCCGCAGTTCGATAGCATCAAGGATGCGCGGGGCATGGCGATCAAATTGATGGATGTGCCCGGAACGCAGTTAGTAGCGAGCCAACAAGGACGCGACGAGCAGGATTTCGTGATGTTCAGCCATCCGAACTTCTTCGTCAGTGATGTCGCTGAATACCGTCAGAACATTGCGGCTCAAGCCAACGGTCAAACCGGCCTGGCGTTCTTCCCCAGCTGGGACCCGAGCAGTTGGCAGATCCGTCATCTGTTCATTGCGCTGAGTACGCTGGCACCGGCGCCCGATAGCCCGACCCTGGCCACCTACTACTCGGTATCGCCTTACAAATTCGGCGCCGCCAATGCCAAGTTCCGGGTCGCGCCAGACGCCCAAAACTGTCCCGACTACCGCTTGCCGCCTCAGAACGAAACGCTGCCGAACTTCCTGCGCAGCGCACTGAATCAGCAATTGTCGACCGATCGAGTTCCCGCCTGTTTCGTCCTGCAAATCCAGCGCCAAGACCCGAGCAAGTTCATGCCCATCGAAGACACCAGCATTGAATGGAAAGAAAGTGATGCGCCGTTCGAAACAGTCGCCAGAGTTAAAATTCCGGCGCAGGACTTCGACACCCCGGAGTTGAATCTGGCCTGTGACAACCAGTCATTCAGTCCGTGGTTCGGTATCGCTGAACACCGCCCGATTGGCGGCATCAACCGTCTGCGCAAAGCCGTTTACGACGCGGTGAGCGAGTACCGCCATGCGCGTAATGCCGAGCAATAGCCTTCGACGTCGCGCTGTCGCGCAGCAAACATCAGACCACCGTAGGAGCGGACTTGCTCGGGACCGGCTGCGAAGCAGTCGTGAATTAGGCAACTTAGTTCTTCAGTCGAGCGCGACCCAGCGCCCATCGCGAGCACGTCCGCTCCGGCACGCTGAATATCGACATTCAAAAATTAAATTTCAGACAAAAAAAAGCGACCCTAAGGTCGCTCTTTTTTGCTTCAAGGAGTTCAAGGGCCTTGAAGCGGAATATGGCGCAGCGGACGGGACTCGAACCCGCGACCCCCGGCGTGACAGGCCGGTATTCTAACCGACTGAACTACCGCTGCGCGTAACACTAAGAAGGAATTGGTGGGTGATGACGGGATCGAACCGCCGACCCGCTGCTTGTAAGGCAGCTGCTCTCCCAGCTGAGCTAATCACCCTTCACTCTCGGTGTGGCGCGCATTCTATATAGCGACCCTACCTCTGGCAAGCACTTTCTAAAATACTTTTATAATCCCGCCAAAGGCTTAGCTCAGGGTTGGCCGCAGGGGCTGAGGAGGGAATAATGCCCCCCTTTGCACATAAGGAGAGCTTTACCCCATGTGGTTCAAAAACCTGCTTGTCTATCGCCTGACCCAAGATCTGCCTTTTGATGCTGAGGCGCTGGAAACCGCATTGGCGACCAAACCCGCGCGCCCATGTGCCAGCCAGGAGTTGACCACTTACGGTTTCGTGGCGCCCTTCGGCAAAGGCGAGGACGCACCCCTTGTCCACGTCAGCGGCGATTTCCTGCTGATCGCTGCGCGCAAAGAAGATCGTATTTTGCCCAGCAGCGTTGTGAATGACGCAGTAAGAGAGAAGATCGAAGAGATCGAAGCCGAACAAATGCGCAAGGTCTATAAGAAGGAGCGCGATCAACTCAAGGATGAAATCATCCAGGCCTTCTTGCCTCGCGCCTTTATTCGTCGCGGGTCGACCTTTGCCGCCATCGCACCGAAGCAGGGTCTGATCCTGGTCAACGCTTCCAGTCCGAAACGCGCTGAAGACCTGCTGTCTACGCTGCGTGAAGTGATCGGCTCACTGCCGGTCCGCCCTCTGACCGTGAAAGTCTCGCCAAGCGCGACCATGACCGAATGGGTCAAAACCCAGAAAGCCGCTGACCACTTCTTCGTGCTCGACGAATGCGAATTGCGCGATACCCACGAAGACGGCGGCATCGTGCGCTGCAAGCGTCAGGACCTGACCAGCGAAGAAATTCAGCTGCACTTGACCACCGGCAAGGTCGTTACCCAATTGTCGCTGGCTTGGCAGGACAAGCTGTCGTTCGTACTGGACGACAAGATGGTGGTCAAGCGCCTGAAGTTCGAAGACCTGCTGCAAGACCAGGCAGAACAGGACGGCGGCGAAGAAGCCCTCGGCCAACTGGACGCGAGCTTCACCTTGATGATGCTGACCTTCGGTGAGTTCCTGCCGGAACTGTTCGAAGCGTTGGGCGGCGAAGAGTTGCCTCAGGGCATTTAAGCTTCATAAAGCCAGCTGTTTGGCGCTATCGGCAACGGTAGCGCACGCTTTCTCATTATAAAAAAAGGATCAGACCATGCGTGCACTGGCTGCATTGAGTCGCTTTGTCGGTAATACCTTCGCTTATTGGGTGTTGCTGTTTGCCGTGTTGGCATTTGTGCTGCCCGAATGGTTTATCGGTTTAAAAAGCGCCATCGTGCCGTTACTCGGTCTGGTGATGTTCGGCATGGGCCTGACGCTCAAGCTCGACGATTTTTCAGAAGTCGCTCGCCATCCGTGGCGAGTGGCCTTAGGCGTGATCGCGCATTTCGTGATCATGCCCGGCGTGGCCTGGCTCTTATGCCGGGTGTTTCACCTGGACCCAGAAATCGCCGTCGGTGTGATTCTGGTGGGCTGCTGTCCGAGCGGTACTTCGTCCAACGTCATGACCTGGCTGGCCCGGGGCGACTTGGCATTATCGGTCGCGATTGCCGCCGTAACTACCCTCCTCGCCCCGTTGATGACACCGGCTTTGATCTGGTTATTAGCGTCAGCCTGGTTGCCGGTGTCCTTCATGGAGATGTTCTGGTCCATCCTGCAATTGGTGCTGCTGCCTATCGTCCTCGGCGTCGTTGCACAACGCTTACTCGGCCCACGGGTCAAAGCCGCAGAAGACGTATTGCCACTGGTGTCGGTGGTCAGCATCGTGATGATCGTCGCCGCCGTGGTCGCTGCCAGCCAAGCAAAAATCGCAGAATCCGGACTGCTGATCATGGCGGTGGTGATCCTGCACAATAGCTTCGGCTTTGTGCTGGGCTACTTCACGGGCAAGGTGTTCAAGTTGCCGTTGGCACAGCGCAAGTCGTTGTCACTGGAAGTCGGCATGCAAAACTCCGGGTTGGGCGCCGCCTTGGCCAGCGCACATTTCTCGCCATTGGCGGCGGTGCCAAGTGCCTTGTTCAGCGTTTGGCACAATATTTCCGGGGCGCTGCTTTCTACTTATTTCAGGCGCATGAGTGAGAAGGCCGACAGGGAAGCGGCTAAGGCTTCGGTGTGACGAACACACAATTCCAATATTGATTGAGTGCTGCTGTGGGAGTCGGCTTGCCGACGAAGCCGGTGTTTCAGGCACAACCGATGTATGGCATTCGCAGGCAAGCCTGCTCCCACACTGTCGGCCGCCCGAAAATCCAAGCGGTCACAATCCGCCGCTACTTGCCCTTAGGCCGGGAATGTGCAAAATACTGCCCACAGCCAGGACGACCTGACTGTTCCGTCAGAAAAACCCATCCGAGGACGACCTCTTGTTAGGAGATCATCATGTCCTGGATCATTCTGGTTTTCGCCGGTCTGTTTGAAGTTGGTTGGGCCGTCGGCTTGAAGTACACCGACGGTTTCTCCCGCCCGCTCCCCACTGCCCTCACCGTCACAGCGATGATCATCAGCCTCAGTTTGCTGGGCCTCGCCATGAAAGAATTACCGCTGGGCACCGCCTATGCGATCTGGACTGGCGTCGGCGCAATTGGCACGGTGATCGCGGGAATCATTTTGTTCGGTGAGTCCATGACACTGTTTCGGCTGGCCAGTGTGGGGCTGATTCTGTGTGGGTTGGTGGGGTTGAAGTTGAGTGTTTGATACGCGTGCCGGCTACCTGACCGCCCCTCTCAATGCCGTGACCTGCGCTTGCAAATTGGCAGGTAACGCGGCATCGCCAGTCACTGCGGGCCCGGCAACCAAGGTGATGCGCGACCACAGCCGACGCAGTATTCCCTTGTTCGGATCACGGCTGAAAAAACTGCCCCACAACCCTTGCAACGCCAGCGGTATCACCGGTACTGGGAAATTCTCCAATACGCGGGTCAGGCCGCCCTTGAATTCGTTGATTTCGCCGTCAGTCGTCAGTTTGCCTTCGGGGAAGATGCACACCAGCTCACCGTCTTTGAGGTACTCGGCGATTTTCTTGAACGCTTGATCGTAAACCAACAGGTCTTCATTGCGCCCGGCAATCGGGATGGCGCCCGCCGTACGGAAGATGAAGTTCAACACCGGCAGGTCGTAGATTTTGTAGTAAGTCACGAAGCGAATCGGCCGACGCACCGCGCCGCTAATCAGCAGCGCATCAACGAACGACACATGATTGCACACCAACAGCGCTGCGCCTTCGTCAGGAATCAGATCAAGATGGCGGTGTTCAACCCGGTACAGAGAATGACTGAGGAGCCAGATCAGGAACCGCATGCTGAACTCGGGAACGATCTTGAAGATGTAAATGTTCACAGCGATGTTCATCAGCGACACCACCAAAAACAGCTGCGGGATGGACAGTTTGACCACGCTGAGCAACACGATCGAGACAATGGCCGAGACCACCATGAACATCGAATTAAGAATGTTGTTGGCGGCAATCACCCTGGAGCGCTCTTTCTCCAATGTGCGTGATTGAATCAACGCGTACAGCGGCACAATGTAAAAGCCGCCAAAAACCCCGATACCCAGCACGTCCGCCAAGACCCGCCACGCCTGACCGTACGACAACACCGCTAACCAATCATTGGCCTGCACGTTCTGCGGAAATCCACCCGAGTGCCACCACAGCAACAACCCGAACACCGTCATCCCCATGGAGCCAAAGGGCACCAGACCGATCTCGACCTTGCGCCCGGACAAGCGCTCGCAGAGCATCGAGCCCAAGGCAATGCCGATGGAAAACACGGTGAGAATCAGCGTGACCACGGTTTCATCGCCGGAGAGCCAGTCTTTGGCGTACGCCGGAATCTGCGTCAGGTAAATGGCACCCACAAACCAGAACCAGGAGTTGCCGACAATCGAGCGCGATACCGCGGGCGTCTGCCCAAGACCCAAGCGCAACGTGGTCCAGGACTCACTGAAGATGTTCCAGTTCAGGCTTATTTCCGGGGAATCCGCCACCGCGCGCGGAATGCTGCGGCTGGCGAGGTAACCCAAGCAGGCCACCAACAACAATGCCGTGGCAACGATGGGCGCGTAATGCTCAGAAGACATCATGACGCCGGCGCAGATAGTCCCCGCCAGGATCGCCAAGAAGGTGCCCATTTCCACCAGCCCGTTACCACCGACCAGTTCGTTCTCATGCAAGTGTTGCGGCAGGATTGAATACTTCACCGGGCCGAACAACGCCGAGTGGGTACCCATGGCGAACAGCGCCAACAACATCATCCATAAGTGATTGAGCATAAAGCCTGCGGCACCCACCACCATGATCGCGATCTCACCCAGTTTGATCAGACGGATCAGGGCGTCCTTGGAATACTTCTCCCCGAACTGCCCGGCCAACGCCGAAAACAGGAAAAACGGCAGAATGAACAGCAGCGCACACAGATTGACCCAAATCGAACGATCACCATCGATGGCGAGTTTGTAGAGAATGGCGAGAATCAACGATTGCTTAAGCACATTATCGTTGAACGCCCCTAGGGACTGAGTGATGAAAAACGGCAGAAAGCGCCGCTTCCCCAGCAAAGTGAATTGCGATTGTTGACTCATCGAAACCTGCATCCCATGACGCCGTACCCGGCTTTCAGTGGCCGACATTGAAAACGCTCGGTACACGAATGTCGATAGGATGCGTCTGATTCTGTTGCCGTCTATTTCCTGTAACCGTATACCACTGCTATTTACCCAACCCAGCAATACACGGCGAAACAAACAACTCACCTCGATAAGCACCGCGAACGGTGCGGGTCATGACGATCACCCACAGCAGCGCCAAACACAGCACTAACAGCGTACCGACCACCGAAAAGAACGCCAGATCTAACCTCGCCGCCAGCTTCAACGTCGCCAACGCATAGACCCCAATCGGAAAGGTAAACCCCCACCAGCCAAGGTTGAACGGAATGCCGGTGCGCAAGTAGCGAACGGTAATCAGCACTGGGATCAGCATCCACCACAGGCCAAAACCCCACAGCGTAATCCCCGCCACTAAACCGATGCCGTCGGCTATTGCACCGAGGCCTGGCAAACCGTTGGCCGCGAATATCGCCGGAGCGTCGGCGCCTATCACCAGCATGCCCAACGCGCCAGTGCCAATCGGCCCCAACGCCAGCCAGCTTGAGGCGGCCATGCTTTCGTGTGGCAATTTATGCAGCGCCATGCGCAGCAGCAAAATGGTCAGAATGCTGAACGCCACCGGCACCGAGAACGCCCATAACACGTAGCTGGTGATCAACACGCTGAACTGGGACGAGGCGCCTATCAGATGCGGCGCAAGCAATCCTCCGCTGGCCGCAGCGACCTCAGCGGCCACCACCGGCAGCAGCCAGACGGCAGTCATCTGGTCGATGCTGTGTTCCTGACGGGTGAACATCATGAACGGAATCGAAACACCGCAAGCCACGGCCATGGCGACATCCAGCCACCACAGCACATCAACGACCGAGATCAACTCATCGCCCCAGCGCGGCAGGCCGAACAGCAGAAAGCCATTGATGATGGTCGCCAGTCCCATGGGGATGGTGCCAAAAAACATCGAGACGGTTGAATGACCAAACACCCGCCGCGCCTCATCGAAGAACAGCACCCAGCGCAGCGCATACACCACACTGAACAACACGAACAAACCGATATTGAGCAGCCACAGCGCTTCGGCTATTTGCCGCACGCCGGGAATGTACAGCGGCAGTTGAGCCAGCGTCAGGGCAAGAACGCCGGTGCCCATGGTTGAGCCGAACCAGTTAGGGGTGAACTGGCGAATAACTTCTCGCGGGTGGCTCAATTGGCTGAGTGGGCGAATGCGGTGGACGGTCGTCATGAAAATCTCCTGTCCTCTGATGAGGTGAAGAAAGCTTATAGCGAGCCTATATATCTATATAACGGGTAATATCGCTATAGGTCATCTGTTTTACCTATATGTAACGCCGCGTGTGGCATCAAACCACGCCGCGACCTTGGTAGACACTGACGAAGTCCCAGCATCATGCGAAACTGTGCCGCCCGCGCTGTTCAAAGCGTTGGCGCTACCTGGAGCTTTACATGTCGTTGTCCAGCGGACTCATCGCTGCGGTCGCCGTTGCCTACATGGCCATTATGTTCGCCATCGCCTTCTATGGTGATCGGCGCAGCACGCCGCTGTCGCCACGTTTGCGAGCGTGGGTGTATAGCCTGTCACTGGCGGTGTATTGCACCAGTTGGACGTTCTTCGGCGCGGTGGGTCAGGCAGCGGAACAGCTCTGGTCTTTTCTGCCGATCTACCTCGGGCCGATATTGCTGCTGATGCTGGCGCCCTGGGTGCTGCAAAAGATGGTGATGATCAGCAAGCAGGAGAACATTACCTCCATTGCTGACTTCATCGCCGCCCGCTACGGTAAATCGCAATCGCTGGCGGTAGTGGTAGCGCTGATCTGCATGGTCGGGGTGTTGCCCTACATCGCGTTGCAGCTCAAAGGCATCGTCTTGGGCGTGAACCTGCTCATCGGCGCGGTGGCTGAATCCACCGGCGTCCGCGCTCAAGACACTGCACTGATTGTGTCGCTGGTCCTTGCCCTGTTCACCATTTTGTTTGGTACGCGCAACCTTGACGCCACCGAACACCACCGCGGCATGGTGATGGCCATCGCCTTTGAAGCACTGGTCAAGCTGTTCGCGTTTCTCGCTGTCGGGGCCTTTGTCACGTTCGGCTTATATGACGGTTTTGATGACTTGTTCAGTCAGGCGATGCTCGCACCGCGTCTGGAAGAGTATTGGAAAGAAACTGTCAACTGGCCGTCTCTGGTGGTCCAGACCGGCGTAGCGATGATGGCGATGATTTGCCTGCCACGGCAGTTTCACGTCATCGTGGTGGAGAACATCGAGCCGCAGGACCTGCGCCTGGCAAAGTGGGTGTTCCCGGCCTATCTGGCCTTGGCGGCGTTGTTTGTGGTGCCTATCGCCCTGGCCGGGCAAATGATGCTGCCCAGCTCGGTGTTGCCTGACTCCTTCGTGATCAGCTTGCCGTTGGCTCAGGCCCATCCGGCGCTGGCGCTGCTGGCCTTCATTGGCGGCGCGTCGGCGGCCACCGGCATGGTCATCGTTGCCGCCGTGGCGCTGTCGACCATGGTTTCCAACGACATGTTGCTGCCGTGGCTGCTGCGTCGGCAAACCGCAGAGCGCCCGTTCGAAGTGTTTCGTTACTGGATGCTGTCAGTGCGCCGGGTCAGCATCGTAGTGATTCTGCTGCTGGCCTATGTCTGCTACCGGTTGCTCGGCTCAACGGCCAGTTTGGCCACCATTGGCCAGATCGCTTTCGCCGCCATCACCCAGTTGGCACCCGCTATGCTCGGCGCGTTGTACTGGAAACAGGCTAATCGCCGGGGTGTATTCGCAGGGCTGGCGGCCGGGACGTTCCTCTGGTTCTACACCTTGGTGTTGCCGATTGCGGCCAACCGTCTGGGCTGGTCGCTGAGCGGTTTTCCGGGATTGGCGTGGCTGCATGGCAACCCGCTCAACTTGCCCATTTCCCCGCTGACCCAAGGCGTGGTGCTTTCACTGGCGGGCAACTTCACCCTGTTTGCCTGGGTTTCACTGTTGTCTCGCACGCGGGTTTCCGAACATTGGCAGGCCGGGCGGTTTATCGGTCAGGAAATCAGTGCCCGTCCGCGCAGCCGTTCGTTGCTGGCGGTGCAGATCGAAGACTTGCTTACCCTGTCGGCGCGCTTCGTCGGTGAAGAACGCGCGCGGCAGAGTTTTATTCGCTTCGCCTACCGCCAGGGCAAAGGCTTCAATCCGAACCAGAACGCCGACGGAGAATGGATCGCCCACACCGAACGATTGCTGGCCGGCGTGCTCGGCGCGTCATCGACCCGCGCCGTGGTCAAGGCCGCCATCGAAGGCCGCGACATGCAGCTTGAAGACGTGGTGCGGATCGCCGATGAAGCGTCGGAAGTGTTGCAGTTCAACCGGGCGCTGTTGCAGGGTGCGATTGAAAACATCACCCAAGGCATCAGCGTGGTCGATCAGTCGCTGAAACTGGTGGCCTGGAATCACCGCTATCTGGAAGTGTTCAATTACCCAGAAGGGCTGATCAGTGTGGGCCGTCCGATTGCCGACATCATCCGTCATAACGCTGAGCGTGGCCTGTGTGGTCCGGGCGAGGCGGAGGTGCATGTGGCGCGTCGACTGCACTGGATGCGGCAAGGTCGCGCGCACACCTCGGAGCGGTTATTCCCCAGCGGGCGAGTCATTGAACTGATCGGTAACCCAATGCCGGGCGGCGGCTTCGTCATGAGCTTCACTGACATTACGGCGTTCCGCGACGCCGAGCATGCACTCAAGGCCGCCAACGAAAGCCTTGAACAGCGCGTCATCGAGCGCACCCACGAGCTGTCGCAATTGAACGTCGCACTCACCGAAGCCAAGGGCACGGCAGAAACCGCCAACCAATCAAAAACCCGCTTTCTCGCGGCGGTCAGCCATGACCTGATGCAGCCGCTGAACGCGGCGCGACTCTTTTCCGCGGCGCTGTCTCATCAAGAAGAAGGGGCGTCCAGCGACACTCAGCAATTGGTGCAACATCTGGATGCCTCGCTGCGTTCAGCCGAAGACCTGATCAGTGATCTGCTGGACATGTCCCGCCTGGAAAACGGCAAAATCACCCCGATGATTCAGCCATTCCCACTCAATGCGCTGTTCGATACTCTGGGTGCCGAGTTCAAAGCGCTGGCAAAAGAGCAAGGTTTGAAGTTCCGCCTGCGCGGGAGCCAACTGCGGATCGACAGCGACATGAAGCTGTTGAGGCGGATTTTGCAGAACTTCCTGACCAACGCCTTCCGCTACGCTCAGGGTCCGATATTGCTTGGGGTTCGGCGCAAAAAAGGACAGCTGTGTCTTGAGGTCTGGGACCGTGGACCGGGTATTCCCGAGGACAAGCGCCAAGTCATTTTCGAAGAATTCAAACGCCTGGACAGCCACCAAACACGCGCCGAAAAAGGCTTGGGGCTTGGGTTAGCAATTGCTGATGGGTTGTGCCGTGTGTTGGGTCACAACCTGCAAGTACGCTCATGGCCAGGCAAAGGCAGCGTGTTCAGCGTGACCGTGCCGCTTGCCCGCAATCAAACCGCCGCAGCCCCACTGCCAGCCGCACCCAAACACCAACCGTTGAGCGGGACACATGTGCTGTGTGTCGACAATGAAGACAGCATTTTAATCGGTATGAACAGTCTTCTGACACGCTGGGGTTGTCAGGTACGAACCGCACGTAATCGCAGCGAGTGTGAAGCCATTTTGAACGAGGGCATGCGCCCACAATGGGTGTTAGTCGATTACCACTTGGACGAAGGCGAAACCGGCACCGCGCTGATGGCGTGGCTGCGTACCCGCTTGGGTGAACCCGTACCTGGGGTTGTCATCAGCGCCGACGGCCGACCCGAACTGGTGGCAGAGATCCATGCCGCCGGCCTCGATTATCTGTCCAAACCGGTCAAACCAGCGGCGTTGCGGGCGCTGTTGAGTCGTTGACCTCTGTAGGGGAGCCAACGTGTTGGCGAGAGGCTAGACGCGGCGTTTCAGGTACGCCGCCTCGCCAACACATTGGCTCTTATCAAACTACTTTTAAATCTTCTAAAAACAATGGGTTGGCGCTGTGCTTTGTGTGTATATCCGGCATTTGTGGGGGCTGAAATTATGGTTTCGCTTTTACAGCGAGTCACCTTTTTCAACCGCCAAAAAGGTAACCCAAAACGCTTGCCCCACCATGCGGGCCCTCGCTCCGGCGTTGCTCCGGGGGTCGCCGTGAGCGGCCGTCCCTGGCCGCGCACGGCTTACTCGGCATCCTTGCCTCGTTACCCCCTGCGCAACGCCTGCGTTCGGCCGCATGGTTTCACGGGGCCTCTTTCCGCAATTCGATATTCAATTCACAGACGATCTGCAGGCGGGCGGCCATCTGTAGAGCCAACTTGTTGGCGAAGGTCCTTCGGACCTTATCGCAGCCTTCGGCAGCTCCAGAATCTGTGCAGCGCCAAAACCGTGGGACCGAATTTATTCGGGAAGGCTTCAGCCCTGACACCGTGCAACCTCAAACACAAACACAAACACAAAGTGCCACCCAGTTTGCTGCGCGACAGCGCGGCGTCGAAGACGTGGCGGACCCTCCTACAGATTTATAGTTATGCGTTGCTTGGCCTCCGTTCTTTGCGTCGATACGGAAATACGTCGATGACCTTCCCGTCACGAATCGCTTGCTGCAGGCTTTTCCAGTAGTCCGCGTCGTACAGTTCGCCATGCAGTTTGGCGAACAACAGACGCTGGCCCAGGTCAGCGAACAGGAACGGCGGAAACTCTTCCGGGAAGACGTCTAGCGGACCAATTGAGTACCAAGGCTCGGAAGACATTTCGTCCTCGGGTGTGCGCGGCTCCGGGATGCGGCGGAAGTTGGCCTCGGTCAAAAAACAGATTTCGTCGTAATCGTAGAACACCACACGTCCGTGGCGGGTTACTCCGAAGTTCTTCAGCAGCATGTCCCCGGGGAAGATATTTGCCGCCGCCAGTTGCTTGATCGCCAGCCCATAATCCTCCAGCGCCTCGTGCACTTGAGCGTCGTTGGCGTTTTCCAAATACAGGTTCAGCGGGGTCATTCGCCGCTCGGTCCAGCAGTGGCGGATCAATACGCTGTCGCCCTCCACCTGGACCGTCCTCGCGGCCACGTCCAGGAGTTCGGCGAGGCATTGCGGGTCGAACTTGCTCAGCGGAAAACGGAAATCGGCGAACTCTTGGGTATCGGCCATGCGCCCTACCCGATCAACTGTTTTGACCAGCCGGTATTTTTCAATCACCGTCGCCCGATCAACGTTTTTCGACGGTGAAAATCTGTCCTTGATGATCTTGAACACCGTGTTAAAGCCCGGAAGCGTAAACACGCTCATGACCATACCGCGCACGCCCGGGGCCATGATGAAGCGGTCGTCGGTGCTGGCCAGGTGATTGATCAAGGCCCGGTAAAACTCGGATTTACCGTGTTTGTAAAAGCCGATTGAGGTGTACAACTCGGCAATGTGCTTGCCCGGCAAAATGCGCTTTAAAAAGCCGACGAATTCAGCCGGCACCGGCACATCGACCATGAAATACGAACGGGTGAACGAGAAGATGATCGACACATCCGCTTCGTCGGTGATCAGTGCATCAATCTGAATACCCTGGCCTTCATGGTGCAACAGGGGAATCACCAACGGCCATTGCTCGTCGAGGGTGAAAATCCGCCCGACCAGGTACGCACCTTTGTTGCGGTACAGAATCGAAGAAAACAACTCAACCCTCAGCCCCGGATCCTTGCACACCCAATCGGGCAAGTTGTCGCGCAACTGCGCCTCCAAGCGCAGTATATCGCCCGGCAAATCAGCAAACGGAACCTCAAACCGGTATTGGGTAAAGACCTGCGAGAGCATCGTTGAAAAATCGCCCTGGGGTTTGTAAATACGGGTTTGCGCGGCTTTGCCTTGGTGATGCAGCGACGGCCGCGTGGTGTGGATGAACATGCACCCGTCGCTGATCAAGTCGTGGCTGAACAGCCCGCAAAATAGCGAGTTGAACCAGGTTTCTGCCAATTCGTCGTCGAACCGCAAATCTATCAGGTCGATGTAAGCGCTCTTGACCAGTGGCCAGCACGCCACGTCCAACAGGCTATCGGCGTCGAATTGAACGCGAAGGCGCGCCCCGGTTTCGCTGACCTTTTCTTCATACAGACTGATCCGAGCCGCCGACGCGCGCTGGGCTTCCTGCCACTGCGCTTGCTCGAAACGTGCCTTGGCGCCGTCGGCGATTTGCCGGAAATGATCACGATAATCGTCGAAACCATCGAGAATCATTTGCGCGATGTCGGCGGCGGGCCATTGTGGGGGCATGAAAAAGACCTCTGAGGGCGTTCAAAAAGTTGAGCTTAGTCAGCGGATTGCTCGCCAACAAGTGGGCGCCTACTGGCGCTCTGTAGATACCAACTTGTTGGCGAGACGCTATATCAAACGACGCGCGGCTTACGGAACACAAACACCAACCCAATGATGATCAGCAGCATCCCGAACAGGCTCAGCAGCGCGAGTCGGTTCCCAAAAATCAGGTAATCCATCACCGCCGTTACCGCTGGCACCAAATAGAACAGACTGGTCACGTTGACCAAATTGCCACGGGCGATCAGTCGATACAGCAGGAAAGTGGCCAGCACCGAAACCACCAGCCCCATCCACAGCACGGGCACGATAAAGCCGGTACTGAGTTCAAAGTGGAACGGTTGAAACGGCACGAACACTGAGCACAGCAGCAGCCCGGCAAGGTATTGCACCGGAAGGGTTCCGAGTGGGTTGTCGGTGATGCGTTTCTGCATGATCGAGCCAAAGGTCATGCTTGCCAGCGCCAGCAATCCAAACACCATGCCCGCCAATGACATCCCGCCTAGACCGATGCCTTGATACACCACCAACACCAAGCCGGTCAGGCCCAGACTCAAGCCGAACAAACGCGTCCATGAGCGACTGCGCTCCATCACCACCGCAGTCAGGATCGGCTGCACGCCCATGATGGTGGCCATCACGCCAGGCGTGACTTTGAGGTCCAACGCCAGCAGATAGAAAATCTGATAAGCGCCCAACAACACCGCACCGGTCGCGGCGGCATACAGCAGCGGTTTACGGGCGCGGGGTAATTTGAAGCCCAGCAGCGGAATCAGAATGGCCAGCGCCACCAGCGCCAAGGAGAAACGCACCAGCAGAAAAGCGAACGGCGCGGCGTGGGCCAAGCCCCATTTGGAAAATATTGCGCCGCTGCTCCAGAGCAAAACGAACAGCGTGGTTGTGGCCATTGAGGCCAACGCATCGCGGGAAAAAAACATGAGTGCCACCTGTGATTCAAGCGCGCTAGATGCGCGACATCACGACTCGGTTTGATCGAATCAGTGAGTGTATGAATGGTTGTGCGGGCGCAGGTATCGGCGAAAGAAGCCGATCAGCCCAGCAAGACGACGCTTGGCGGTGCAGCAATGCACGCTACCGGGCCGGTCACAGGTGAAGGTGGCGGGTAATGACTGCGGAAGATCAACTGCTGACACCCACGCGGTTCGGCAACAGCGAAGGCTGCGGCGGCGAACAGGAATTCGATGTGGGAAGCAGGCATGGTGCACTTCTTCGTTGGAATGGGGTTGGGTGCTGGCTGATGAGCACCGACGCCGACTATAGCCAGCGTCCGGTGCATTGTGCAATCAGGTTTTCAGCCAAACAGCCAATAACCGAGCAAGGTAAACACAATGATCGCCAGCACTGGACGCATTGCCCGGTAGCCCTTGGGATAACGGCGCTTCAACTTTTTCACGCCACCGCTGAAGCTGTTGCTGAAACGTTTGCTGTAGGCGTACGCCTGATTGATGCCGCCGACCCGTTCATCGTCGAGATTCTGCGGCGCGGTAGCGCGACCCAGAAACGCGCTCATCGAACGATTGATCCGGGTCATGAGCTTCGATTTCAAAGGCCGCTCGACGTCACAGAACAGAATCACCCGGGTCTGCGCGGTCTGATTCTTGACCCAATGCACGTAGGTCTCATCGAACATAACGTCTTGACCGTCGCGCCAGGCATAGACCTGACCGTCGACATAGATGCGGCAGTCATCGGAGTTCGGTGTCGACAAGCCTAAGTGATAACGCAGCGAACCGGCGAACGGGTCGCGGTGTGGGTTGAGATGGCTGTCACCCGGCAACAGCGCAAACATTGCACCTTTGACGTTGGGGATTCGGTTAACCAGCTCGACCGTCTTCGGGCACAGCAGCTCGGCGGACGGCAAGGCTTTGTCGTACCACTTGAGGTAAAAACGCTTCCAGCCTTTCTTGAAGAACGAACCGAAGCCGGCGTCGTTGTCCTTGGCAGCAGCGCGTATATAACCTTCGTCGAACAAATGCATGGCTTCGTCGCGGATGATTTCCCAGTTGTCCTTGAGCAAGTCCATTTCAGGGAACTTGCTGCGGTCCAGATAAGGCTTCGAGGGCACGCCGGAGAACAGATACATCAAGGCGTTGTAGGGCGCGAACAGCGCGGAATGGTTGACGAACTGACGCAACAACGGCAGCCGGGCCTTACCGCGCAGGTGGACGTACAGCGTGCTCCCCAGGAAGAGCATCAAAATCGATGCCTTGGCAGCAAAAGAAAAGGTCATGAAACACTCCTGAAAAATAGGCAAATAACTGCACTACGCGGCACTGTTCTGATTAGTGATCCCGAGGGCTGTCGCCAGGGGCAACCGCCTTCTGCATTGCGTCTTCGCGAAATGCACACTGAAGCGGATTTGAAGCCGGCCATGATAAGCCTTCAGGAGCCAGGTAAAAAGCAGCCTGTTAACAACGAACCGTTACTGCTGGTTTTCCTGATCAGTGAACAAGTCACTGAATAGCATGCTCGACAGGTAGCGCTCACCCGAATCCGGCAGAATCACGACGATGGTTTTACCCTGCATTTCCGGGGTTTCGGCCATCCGCACCGCCGCCGCCATGGCCGCGCCACAGGAAATACCGCACAAAATTCCTTCTTCACGCATCAGACGCAGGGCCATGGCCTTGGCCTCCTCGTCCGTAACGAGTTCGACCCGATCAATAACGGAAAGATCAAGATTCTTGGGGATGAAACCGGCGCCGATGCCCTGAATCTTGTGGGGGCTGGGGGTGATGTCTTGCCCGGCCATGGCCTGGGTAATGATCGGCGACACGCTGGGTTCTACGGCTATCGACAAAATCGGCTTGCCCGCCGTGTTTTTGATGTAGCGCGAGATACCGGTAATGGTGCCGCCAGTACCGACGCCCGCGACCAGCACATCAATGGCACCGTCGGTGTCGTTCCAGATTTCCGGGCCGCTGGTCTTCTCGTGAATCGCCGGGTTGGCCGGGTTATCAAACTGTCCCGGCATGAAGTAGCTCGACGGATCGCTGGCGAGCAGTTCTTCAGCTTTGGCAATTGCGCCCTTCATCCCTTTGGCAGGCTCGGTCAGCACCAACTCGGCGCCCAACGCCTTGAGCACCTTGCGTCGCTCGATGCTCATCGATGCGGGGGTCAGCACCAGTTTGTAACCCCGTGCGGCGGCAACGAATGCCAGGCCGATGCCGGTGTTACCCGAGGTCGGCTCAACGATGGTCATGCCGGGTTTGAGTTTGCCACTGCTTTCAGCGTCCCAAATCATGCTGGCACCGATGCGGCACTTAACCGAATAACCGGGGTTGCGCCCTTCGATCTTGGCCAGGATAGTGACCCCGCGTGGTGCAATACGGTTGATCTGAACCAGCGGCGTGTTGCCGATGGAATGGGCGTTATCAGCATAAATGCGGCTCATGGCAGTGTCCTTGTGCACGTTATCGAATGGGCAAAGCCTATGCCCCCAACTTGCGTGCGTCCAGTGCAGCGAACGGATGCCAAACCGGGCAGTCAACAGCTTACGCAAACGGAGGCTTTGATCATGAAACGTCGCTATAGCGTCGCGCTGTGGACTGTCCTGGGTATCATAGTCTTGCTGGTTGTGGTGCAAATCGCCCTGCCCTATGTGGTGCGCAACTACCTGAACGAAAAACTCGCCGACATGGGCGATTACCGCGGTCAGGTCACCGATGTAGATTTAGCCTTGTGGCGTGGCGCTTATAAAATCAACGGCCTCGATATTGTGAAAGTCTCCGGCAACGTGCCTGTTCCGTTCGTCAAAATCCCCGTCATCGACTTGGCAGTGAGCTGGCACTCTTTGTGGTACGACCACGCCGTCGTAGCGCGCGTGCGCTTTGTCAGCCCCGAGCTTAACTTCGTCGACGGCGGTGACAACAAGGAGGCGTCGCAAACCGGTCAGGGCACCGATTGGCGCGCCCAGCTGAACAAACTGTTGCCCATCACCCTCAACGAAGTTCGTATCAGTGACGGCAAAATCACTTTCAACAATTTCACCTCCACTCCGAAAGTCAAAATCGAAGCCGATAAAGTCAACGCCAGCTTGTACAACCTGACCAACGTGGCGGACGCCAAAGGCCAGCGTGAGGCCCGGTTTTCAGGCAAAGCCTTGCTGATGGGCAAGGCGCCTTTGGACACCGCCGCCACGTTTGATCCGTTCAGTAATTTCGAAGATTTCGACTTCCGCCTGCGCGCGACCGGAATCGAACTGAAAAGCCTCAACGATTTTGCGTCTGCCTACGGAAAATTCGATTTTAACGCTGGTAACGGCGATGTGGTGATCCAGGCCAAAGCGGTCAAGGGTCAACTCAGTGGCTACATCAAACCGCTGCTGCGCAACGTCGAAGTGTTCAACTGGCAGCAGGATGTGGAAAACCAGAACAAGAGCTTTTTCCGCTCAGTCTGGGAAGCCGTGGTCGGCGCCAGCCAGGCGGTGCTGAAGAACCAGAACAAAAACCAGTTTGCGACCCGTGTTGACCTCAGTGGCAGTGTGCACAAACAGGACATCAGCGCGTTTCAGGCGTTTTTGCAGATCCTGCACAACGGTTTTATCCAAGCGTTCAATACTCGCTATGACAACGGTAAAACCCCGTGATCAAGGGTCAGCGTTTTTTGTCAACTGCTGGCGTGCTTGGGGTTGAATACTGCGTCGTGTCTTCCGCAACCAAGCGCAGCTTTGGCGCTTGGCGCTGCAGTGCGTCCCAGCCCAGACAGGCCAACGCCAAGGTCCGCGGTGTGGGCTCTCGGGCATTGCTGTAACGGGAGATGCTTCGCGCACTCACGCCCAACGCTTGCGCGGCTTGCGCCAAGGGCAAACCGGTACGGGCACGCCAACCGATGAAGATGCGGGTGTTTTCGTCCGTTGTTGCCTGAGCTTGCGCGTCGAGGTAAAGGGTATCGGCGCCGAGCTGGATATCCAGCTCGGGCCATTCCACGGTCCAGCCATCATCACCCAGTTGCGCGCCGACAAAAGCGCCGTCGCGCGTTAACGGCTGTAAACCGGGGTAATCGGCCAAGTCAGCGGTGAGGTCCAGAATGAAGTGTTGACCGTCAATAAACGTCAACGCCAACCGGTTATCACGGGTCGCCTGCACAGCCTGCAGACGGGGGCGTTTCATGGATGCCATAGCGTCCATTCCTCCATCAATTGTTGTTGGTGAGCCCGTATCCAATCCAACGCTTCCGGCAGCACTACGGCGGGAGCATGCCCTCGTATCGCCACGACTGAGCGCAGGCCGATCAACACATCGATACCGCCACCGGTCAGGTGAACATGAGGTGGCAGAGGGTCCTTCTCGCGCAATTGGATACGGTATTTCTCGCGAAATCGGTATTTGGTCGACATGCGACACAAGGTATAGCCAAGTTAGCTATACCTCAATAATGGCAGACCGTTGAACTGAGTCAAAGTGTGACACGGCATTCAGAGACTGAATGCCGCGTCTGCGTTCACAGTCGCCCGACCTGCGCGTTATAGTCCGCACATTGAGCAACCCCTTATTACGCCCTTTGCGGCGACTCCGTTCGAGGATTTCAAAATGAAGTTTGAAGGCACCAGCGCCTACGTCGCCACCGACGACCTGAAGCTTGCGGTCAACGCAGCCATCACTCTGGAACGCCCCCTGCTGGTCAAAGGCGAACCTGGCACCGGCAAAACCATGTTGGCCGAGCAACTGGCTGAATCTTTCGGTGCCCGCCTGATCACCTGGCACATCAAGTCCACCACCAAGGCGCATCAAGGCCTCTACGAGTACGACGCGGTGAGCCGCCTGCGCGATTCGCAACTGGGTGTGGATAAAGTCCACGACGTGCGCAATTACTTGAAGAAAGGCAAACTCTGGGAAGCCTTTGAAGCCGAAGAGCGGGTCATTTTGCTGATTGATGAAATCGACAAGGCCGACATCGAATTCCCCAACGATCTGCTGCAAGAACTCGACAAGATGGAGTTCTACGTTTACGAGATCGACGAGACGATCAAAGCGAAAATCCGTCCGATTATCATCATTACGTCAAACAATGAAAAAGAGCTGCCAGACGCGTTCTTGCGCCGCTGCTTCTTTCATTACATCGCCTTCCCGGATCGCGTCACCCTGCAAAAGATCGTCGACGTGCATTACCCGAACATCAAAAAAGAGTTGGTCAGCGAAGCCCTCGACGTGTTCTTCGACGTGCGCAAAGTTCCCGGTTTGAAGAAGAAACCGTCGACCTCGGAACTGGTCGACTGGCTGAAGTTGTTGATGGCCGACAACATTGGTGAAGCGGTGCTGCGTGAGCGTGATCCGACCAAAGCCATTCCGCCGCTGGCGGGTGCGCTGGTCAAGAACGAGCAAGACGTTCAGCTGCTCGAACGCTTGGCCTTCATGAGCCGTCGCGTTAACCGCTGAATCTGAACCACGCTGCCCGAACCGCTCAGCGTCCAGACACACGACATCAAGGGCGACAGCCATGCTGCTCAACCTGTTCAATGAAATGCGCGCAGCCAAAGTGCCGGTCTCGGTGCGGGAGCTGCTCGATTTGATCAATGCGCTTAAACAGCGAGTGACCTTCGCTGACATGGACGAGTTCTACTTTCTCGCCCGCACGATTCTAGTCAAGGATGAACGCCACTTCGACAAATTCGACCGGGCGTTCGGCGCCTATTTCAACGGCCTCGAAAAACTCGACGATCATCTAAAAGCGCTGATTCCCGAAGATTGGTTGCGCAAGGAATTCGAGCGCTCGTTGAGTGAAGAGGAACGTGCGCAGATCCAGACCTTGGGTGGCCTGGACAAGCTGATCGAGGAGTTTAAGAAACGCCTGGAAGAGCAAAAAGAACGTCACGCCGGTGGCAATAAATGGATCGGCACTGGCGGCACTAGCCCTTTCGGTTCAGGCGGGTATAACCCGGAAGGCATTCGGGTCGGCGACGCGGGCGCACGCCAGGGTAAAGCGGTAAAAGTCTGGGAGCAACGCGAATACAAAAACCTCGATGATTCGGTGGAGCTGGGTACCCGCAATATCAAGATTGCCCTGCGTCGCTTACGCAAATTTGCCCGTCAGGGTGCGGCTGAAGAACTCGACATCGACGGCACCATCGACCACACCGCCCGCGACGCCGGCTTGCTGAACATCCAAATGCGCCCGGAACGCCGCAACACCATCAAGTTGCTGTTGCTGTTCGACATCGGCGGCTCAATGGACGCCCACGTCAAAACCTGTGAAGAACTGTTTTCCGCGTGCAAGACCGAGTTCAAACACTTGGAGTACTTTTACTTTCACAACTTCATTTATGAATCGGTGTGGAAAAACAATCTGCGCCGCAGCTCAGAATCCACCGCCACTCAGGATTTGCTGAACAAATACGGCGCCGACTACAAAGTAATCTTCATCGGCGACGCCGCCATGGCGCCCTACGAAATTACCCAAGCAGGCGGCAGCGTCGAACACTGGAACGAAGAGCCCGGCTACGCCTGGATGCAGCGTTTCAAAGAGAAATACAAAAAGCTCATCTGGATCAATCCGTATCCGAAAGACACTTGGGCCTACAGCACATCGACCAACATCGTCCGAGACTTGATCGACGATCAGATGTATCCACTGACGTTGCGCGGGCTGGAAGAAGGGATGCGGTTTTTGGCAAAGTGAACCTATAAATCCCCTGTAGGCGCTGCCGAAGGCTGCGATAGATTTTTCAGCACCTACTATTTCGTGTCGGCCTAAGTCTCTGTGTGAGTTGCCAACGAAAGCGTCCTTGCAGTCAACCCAGGTTTCAGATCGACATCGGCGGCGCGATGACGGGCCTCTTCGCAGGCAAGCCTGCTCCCACAGTCTCTGCGGCTGCTCGCTACCAACCGTGCCAATTAAATCCCAAAGCCGTACCGGCTTCGCAGCTTCGGCAGTCTTGTGTTGTTTATTTCAGTTGGCAAATCCAACGGCAACATGTCTCTCACTACAGCGACATTTAACTTAATCAAATCCACAGGACCACTCTCCTGCGGACGCAGTTGTGCGCCGCATGGGAGCAACTGGCAAGTCAGTTAATGCAATGTCTTTTTTGAACACAGAAGAGATCGAGACCGAAATCGCGCAGCCGCAATACACTGTCTTGCCGGACAAACTGAATACCATGACTGGAACGTTAGACAATGATCTGGATGTGAAGTACTACACCTTCACCGCTGTTCGGGGTCAGAAGGTGATGATTCACGAACTCGGTAGAACATCTGCGAACTCGCCGTGGAAGATTGAATACAAAACCGACAAGGATTAACGTACGCACACTCTGTAGAGCCAACTTGTTGGCGAGAGAGGTTACCTGACAACCACATCATTCCTTCGCCAACAAGTTGGCTCCTACAGTCGAGGAGATTAACTTGGACCGCTAAACACCTGCAAATACCGCACCTGTTGTTGATGCGCGGTGTTTTGGACTATTGGCTTTAAGCGGATAACGCTGCCCGGCAGGCATTGCGCCAATCTCGCCAACGACAACGGTGTCAACGCGCCCAGTCGGGGATAGCCGCCGATGGTTTGTCGGTCGTTGAGCAGGACGATGGGTTGGCCGTCGGGGGGGATTTGTAGGGCGCCCAAAGGGATGCCTTCGGAAATCATCGGCGAGCCCAGATAGGTCAACGCAGGTCCCAATAAACGAATGCCCATGCGGTCGGCGCGGGTGTCGAGGGTCCAGTCGCTGTTGAAGGCGTCGAACAGGCTTAATCCGCTGAATTGGCCAATTTGAGCGCCCAGTACGACGTCTAAGGGAGTGCTTACAGCAAAATCTGGAATCTGTTGATTGGGTAATGCTTGCAGCACGAAAGCCGCGCCGGAGTAGCTTAACCGGTCACCTTTGCCCAGCGGCTTACCCAAGCCATCAAGACCGCCGAGTGCTTCGCGTACCACGGTCGAGCAACTGCCCAACACCGCTGGCGCAGTGAAACCACCCGGTGCCGCCAAATAGGCACGTGCACCGACGATGGGCCGGTTAAAGCGTAATCGCTGGCCTTTGCCCATAAAAAAACTGCGCCATGGCTTAAGTGGCCGGCTGTCGAGCATGGCGTCGAGATCAGCACCCGCCAACGCCAGGCAGCAATCCTCCTCGGCGAGCAGGGTCATACCACCAAGGGTCACTTCGACCACGGCGGCGTCCAGCGGGTTGCCCAGCAGCTTATTGGCCAACGACATCGAGACCCAATCTGCCGCCCCGCCTTGGGTTACGCCCAAATGCCGCACGCCGAAACGACCGGCGTCTTGCAGCAGGCACAGCGGCGTACTGGTTTCGATCAACAACGCGCTCATGCTTGGCCCGTCAATGGCGTGTCGTCGCCACCCAAGCGAATAAACTCGGCATGGTCTATGGATGCAAAGCTCACGCTGTCGCCAGGCTGCATCAAGCTGTAACCCTCACGCTGCCGATCAAACAGAAGGCTGGGCGTGCGGCCGATCAAGTTCCAGCCACCGGGCGAGACCACGGGATAAGCAGCCGTCTGGCGTTCGGCGATGCCGACGCTACCCGCTGCGACGCGTTTGCGAGGGGTGTTCAAACGCGGTGCGGCAATGATTTCTTCGACCAGACCCATAAAGGCGAATCCTGGCGCAAAGCCCAGCGCGAACACCTGATACTCGCGCTGGCTGTGGCAGGCAATGACTTCACGGACGCTCAAGCCGCTGCGTTTCGCCAGCAAGCTCAGTTCAGGTCCGACGCTCGGGTCGTACCAGACCGGCAACACATGGTGCGTGCCATTGGCGTGTGGATCTGGGGCTAAATCGGTCAACGCGGCGTGTATCAACTCACGGGCTTGATTCGGGTTCAGCTGCGTCAGGTCGTAATGAACCATCAGCGTGGTGTAGGACGGCACTAAATCAATCAGAGTGCTTGCAAAGTGTTCGCGCAAACGCGCTACGGCGGCCAACATCCACGGCATGTTGGCTTGGTCGATGACCTCGAACAGCCTCACCATGAGGCAGTCGATGGCCACCACTTCGATCGGCACCTTCATGACGATCGCAGCTCACCCAGCGCCTGTCGAATGCGTTGCACGGCGGCCACCGAGCTGATGTTGTCGCCATGCACGCACAGCGTGTCGGTGGTCAGTAACAGGTCGCTGCCGTCCGACGCACGTAAGATTTCCCCACGCGCTAAGGTCAGTGCCTGGGCAATGATCGTTTCCGGGTCATGGTGAACAGCACCCGGCAATTGCCTTGAAACCAGATGGCCTGCAGGGTCGTACGCCCGGTCGGCGAAGGCCTCAAACCACAACTGCACGCCAAACTCATCGCCCAACGCTTGCGCCGCACTGTTATCGCGGGTGGACAACAACATCAGCGGTAAATGGACGTCGTAGCGGGCGATGGCCTGGATGACCGTACGCATCTGGTCGGGTTTGGCCATCATGTCGTTGTACATCGCCCCGTGGGGTTTAACGTAGTGCACGCGACTGCCTTGCGCCCGGCAAATACCGTCCAGCGCGCCGATCTGGTAATGCAGCAGGTCTTCAAGCTCGGCGGCGCTGCACGCCATGGAACGCCGGCCAAAACCGACCAGATCAGGGTATGCCGGGTGGGCGCCGATCATCACGTTATGGGACAGCGCTAGGCTTACGGTTTTGCGCATCACACTCGGGTCACCGGCGTGGAAACCGCAGGCGATATTGGCGCAGTCGATAAAGGGCATGACTTCAGCGTCCAGACCCATGGTCCAGGCGCCGTAGCTTTCACCGATGTCGCAATTCAATAACAGGCGGCGCAAAGGAAATCTCCTGTGTGCGTTGAATGGTTCAGGGGCATCTGAAGTCTTAACATTTGCGCAGGAGCTGCCGAGGCTGCGATAAGATTTTCAGTGCCTACCCTTTCGTGTCTGCCTAAGTCTGTGTGTGTGTGGGCTTGCCAACGAAAGCGTCAATGCAGGCACCCCGGATTTCTGATCGACGTCAGCGCTGCGATGACGAGGCTCTTCGCAGGCAAGCCTGCTCCCACAATGTCTGCGGCTGCTTGCTATCAACGGCGTCTGGAACCCACACCTATCGATCCCGCTCCAGCACAGGCGTTCTGCGCCGTCCGCCGAAAATCACCCAGCCGATTAGCAGGAAGAAGCTTTCTACGACCAACGCCAGTAGCAAGGCGCAGACGATGCCCCAGCCGATGACTTCCGGGACCAATAGCACTTGGTAGGTGTACGCATTTAACGTTTCCCGGCGAATGTCCGGGTTGGCGGAGGTCGCTACGTGCCAAGCGCGGGCGTACCACGGCGCTTGCATCGCTTGCCATTCCTGATCCAATGCCTGATTTCGCATCAGCAACTGGTTAAGGCTGTCAGCATCGCTGCGAAACACTGGGTCATCGCTGGCTCGGTAATGCGCAACCAACGCCTGCAAATCGCCGCTGAAGAATTGCTGTGCCGTGTCTTTGTAGCCTTTGAGGCCTTGTTGCGCCTCGATCATGTGCGCTTCTACGCGCTTGGTGTAATCGCTGATAAAACCGGGGATTTGTACCCCAATCAACAAGCCCGCCGTGAACAGCACTAATCGCAGATAGCTTCGCAGCATAGGTCCTTCTCCTTCAGGCTTTGCCGTGGGCCACGCGTTCGCCGCGACGCCATAAATCCCATTCTCCCGGCTCATACCGCGTCCAGGTTTCGTTCTCGGTCAGCGGTTCAGTCGCCATAACTGTGACAACGTCGTTGGCGGTAGTTTCAGCCTGGAAGTCGACAATCACGTCGACGTCCTTCAAGCGCGCCGGGCCGAAAGGTGCGCGACGGGTAATGTGGGCCAGCTTGGTGGAGCAAAAACAGAACAACCAGTCACCGTCGCTGAGCAGACAATTGAACACGCCTTTATTGCGATAGTCGGCACAGGCTTGCACCAGCGAAGGCAGTAACTGTTCGATCTCGACCGGTTCCGGGAACGCTTCACGGACTCGATTGAGCAGGTCGCAGAACGCCGCTTCGCTGTCGGTATCCCCCACCGGGCGATAAAACGTCGCACGAGGGTTGAAGTCCGCCAGTTGACCGTTATGTGCGAAGCACCAATTGCGACCCCACAGCTCACGGGCAAACGGATGGGTGTTGGCCAGGCAGACTTTGCCGACATTGGCCTGCCGGATATGGCCAATCACGACTTCGCTTTTGATCGGATAACGCTGCACCAGTTGCGCGACTTGCGATTCGCTGCTGGCAGCCGGGTCTTGAAACAGGCGCAAACCGCGTCCTTCGTAAAATGCGATGCCCCAGCCGTCGCGATGCGGTCCGGTTCGGCCGCCGCGCTGCATCAGCCCGGTGAAGCTGAACACGATATCGGTTGGGACGTTGGCGCTCATGCCCAATAGTTCACACATGTTCACTCTCGCTTCAATACGTTCAGCACTGCGGGGTGCGCCTGAGAGGATCAGGCGCGGCGCCAACGAAGCGATGGCTACAGGCGCGGCTCAACCCGTATACGGCTGCTGGCGCCTGGAAGTGCTGCGGGTTTGCGACCGTAACCGTCATCGTCGACCGGAGCAAAAGGTTCGTCAGCAACCGGCAAGGAGGCGCTTGGCTCAGTAGGCGCTTTGGGCTGGTTGGCCCGACGGCGTTTTTCGATGGGCCAGCGGATCAAGATGAAAATGACATATAGGCCTGCGGCGATCATGGCGTACATGGCCAAATCCGAGACCGCTCGCCAGATATTGGTATTGACCTTGAAGGCCAGATCCAGCGCAGTCATTGCCACGGCAGGCGCAAACTGTTCTTTCACCGGATCAATGATCGTAGGGCTGAACAGCAGCACCGCAACCAGTACCCGCAAGGGTTCACGCAGGAAGCGCCACATCCAACCGGTCATCTTGAACACGACCAATAGGCAGCCGAGTGCAGCAAAAGCATAAACGCCCCAGGCGATCAGGTAGTCGTTCTCGTTCATGACGTTCGTGGTAAGCCAGGCAAAGAGGCGCTTATGATAACGGCTTTTCGTTAGCCCGGCTTCCCCGACGTCAGTAATCGACTGCCGTTGACGGTAAGAACCAGCCAAGCCCTGGCCTTCCCGCGTTGCTAGCGGGGCCGATTGCCTTATAGAGAGTCCAGCATGCCGTCATCCAAACATCACGCCATCGCACCCATCGCGCGCAAGGACGAGGGCTCCGACCCTTACGCCTGGCTGCAAAATCGCGACACCGAAGAGGTGCTTGATTACCTCAAGGCCGAAAACGATTATCAGCACGCCGAACTGGCGGATCAGGACGCCTTGCGCGAGTCGCTGTTTCAGGAAATCAAAGCGCGCATTCTTGAGACTGACCTGTCGCTGCCCTCGCCGTGGGGGCCTTTCCTGTATTACACCCGCACCACCGAGGGCGACGAATACGCGCGGCACTATCGCTGCCCACGCCCGGCCGATGATTCATTGACCATCGATGAAAGTCAGCAAGCGTTATTGCTGGACCCCAACGTACTGGCCGCCGGTGGTTTCTTCTCCTTGGGCGCGTTCAGTATCAGTCCCGACCATCAACGGCTGGCCTACAGCCTCGATAGCAGCGGCGAAGAGGTGTATCAGCTGTTCGTCAAAGAACTGAGCACTGGCCAAGTGACCAGCCTGCCGTTCGAGGATTGCGATGGCAGCATGACCTGGGCCAACGACAGCCAAACGCTGTTTTTCGGTGAACTGGACGAGACCCATCGCCCACACAAGTTGTACCGCCACCGGCTAGGCAACGAGTCGGCGGACCTGGTGTTCAACGAGCCAGACGGTCGCTTCTTTCTGCATTGCTACCGCAGCAGTTCGGAACGGCAATTGGTGCTCTCGCTCAACAGCAAGACCACCAGCGAAGCCTGGGTGCTGGACGCGGAAAAACCGGAGCAGGCGTTTATCTGCCTCGCACCCCGTGTCGAGGGCCACGATTACTCCCCCGACCACGGCCAAATCGACGGCGTATGGACATGGCTGATTCGGAGCAATCAGGACGGTATCAATTTCGCCCTCTATCAAGCCGCCGAGCAAACCAGTGGCGTGCCGTCCCGCGACCAGTGGCACACCCTGGTTGCCCACAGCGACACGGTGATGCTCGAAGGCATCAGCTTGAACGCCAAAGGCATGACCTTGAGCCTGCGCGAAGGTGGGTTGCCAATTATCGAAGTCCACCCACGCAGCCAGCCTGCCTACCGCGTGCAATTGCCCGACGCGGCGTACAGCTTGCACGTGCAGGACACGCTGGAATTCAACAGCGACACGATTCGCCTGCGTTACCAATCGCTAAACCGTCCGTCACAAGTCCGTCAGTTGACCTTGGCCAGCGGCGAGCAAGTGGTACTTAAAGAAACCCCAGTTCTTGGCCCGTTTGACGCCGATGCTTACGTCAGTCAACGACTGTGGGCGACGGGCGTCGATGGCACCCAAGTGCCGATCAGTCTGGTGGTCAAACGCGAATTACTGGGTCAGACCACGCCACTGTACCTCTATGGTTATGGCGCCTACGGTGAAAGCCTTGATCCGTGGTTTTCTCATTCGCGCTTGAGCCTGCTGGATCGTGGCATCGCGTTTGCCATCGCGCATGTGCGTGGCGGTGGCGAATTGGGAGAAGGGTGGTACCGCGATGGCAAACAGGAACACAAACAGAACACCTTCAGCGACTTCATTGCCTGTGCTGAACACCTCGTCAGCAACGGCCTGACCAGCGCCGAGCAATTGGTGATCAGCGGTGGCAGCGCGGGCGGTTTGTTGATCGGTGCTGTCCTTAATCAACGCCCTGATTTATTCAAAGCAGCCATCGCTGAAGTACCGTTTGTCGACGTGCTCAACACCATGCTTGATCCCGATCTGCCGCTGACCGTTACTGAGTACGACGAATGGGGTAACCCTCAAGAAGCAGAGGTGTACGCACGCATCAAGGGTTACGCGCCGTATGAAAATGTCAGCGCTCAGGCTTACCCGGCGACCTTGGTGATAGCCGGCTACAACGACAGCCGAGTGCAGTATTGGGAAGCGGCCAAGTGGGTGGCAAAACTGCGCGCCACCAAAACCGACGACAACCTGTTGCTGTTGAAAACTGAACTGGGCGCTGGGCATGGCGGCATGAGTGGGCGCTATCAAGGCCTGCGTGATGTGGCGCTGGAATACGCATTTGTGTTCAGAGTGTTAGGTATTTGAATCTCTGTAGGAGGGTCCGCCACGTCTTCGACGCTGCGCTGTCGCGCAGCAAACTGGGAAGCACTTTGTGTGCTTCGAGATTGCAGCGTGTCAGGACGGAAGCCTTCCCGAATAAATTCGGTCCCACAGTTTTTCGCGCAATGCACACATTTGTAGACGCTGCCGAAGGCTGCGACAAGGGCCGAAGGACCTTCGCCAACAAGTTGGCTCAGATGGCCGCCTCCCTGTAGATCGCCAGTGAATTGAATATCGAATTGCGGAAAGAGGCCCCGTGAAACCATGCGGCCGAACGCAGGCGTTGCGTAGGGGGTGACGAGGCAAGGATGCCGAGTAAGCCGTGCGCGGCCAGGGATGGCCGCTCACGGCGACCGCCGGAGCGACGCCGGAGTGAGGGAAGACCGAGCCTAAGCGAGGTTCCGCATGGTGGGGCAAGCCCTTTTGGCGGGACCTTTTTGGCGTTTGAAAAAGGTTCCTCGCTGTAAAAGCGAAACCATAATTTCAGCAACCACAAAGGCCGGATATACACACAAAAACACAGCGCCAACCCGTTGTTTTTAAAAGATTAAAAAGTAGTTTGATAAGAGCGAACTTGTTCGCGAAGCGGCTTATCTCTGACACGCCGAATCAAATCGCCTCGCCAACAAGTTGGCTGTCTACAGATCGTAAACGCGCCGGTTTTCCCCTCCATCCAAACAAGACTGTTGAGCCATGTCAGAACCGACTTACCTGAACAAAGAAATTCGCGACCTGTTAATGGACTGCGGTCTGTTTAACACACTGCTGCCCGCTGACTTTCAGGCGGCGGCGGGTTATTTCAGCATCAGCGCCATCAATCAGGGCGAGGCGATTTTCCACGAGGGGGATGCGGGCAGTTTCATGTGCATCATCCACTCGGGCACGGTGTCGGTGCGCAAGCTCAACAGCAATGAACAACCGGTCGAGATCGCAACGTTACGCAAAGGCCGTGCGTTCGGTGAAATGGCGGTGCTGGATGGCGAACGTCGATCCGCCAGTTGCATCGCCGCCGCCGACTGTCAGCTGTTGAACCTGGGCAAGGACTCCTTGGACAAAATGCTCAATGAGGCTCCTAAGACTGCTGCGAAAATCATCCGCGCCATCGCCGTCGCGCTGTCCCGGAGGCTGCGTATGGCGGATGGGCAATTGCTTTCGCAGCAGGAATGATCGCTACGGATTTTTCGGCGGACCGACTTTATCCGGGCTGTTGGACACTTCGTTCTGTAGTCCCGGTAATGATGGGTCTTTCGGTGGCCCCGGGATGTCTATCTTCGGCAACAGCGGTGGATTTCCTTCATTGCCACCGGTGCGGGGAATGCTCGGTGGTGCGACTTGTGGATAGGGTGTCGGTGTTGCGGTACCCGGCGAACCAGGCTCCGCTGCACCGGGGCCTGTTTGCAGATTGTCTGCACCAATAGCAGTTACCGAGAGCGTCATCAGGACAATCGCCGTTAGAATAGAACACTTCATCAATGGCCTCCGATGTCTGCCTTATTTTAGTCCGGCTCAGGCTACTCCTTGCGCGACAAAGTTGCCCTCTGAAAAATCACCCTCTCGATGAGTTCTCCATGAAACGTTTCGTTCTACTCGACACCACTCCGATTCCCGATAATGGCGGTGCCTTGTGCCTGTTCGAGTACGGCGAAGATTTTGTGATCAAGATTCAGGGCGGCGATGGCGGCCAATTGATGAACACACGCATGCACGGCTCTGAAGATGCACTGGCCGAAATCCCCTGCAAAAAAGTCACCCACCGCGTGCTTCCACGGGTATTGATCGGCGGGCTGGGCATGGGTTTTACCTTGGCCTCTGCGCTTAAACATTTGGGCAAAAACGCGGAAGTCGTGGTGGCCGAATTGGTGCCAGGCGTGGTCGAGTGGAACCGTGGGCCGCTGGGTGAAAAAGCCGGCAATCCTCTGCTCGATCCTCGGGCAAAAATCGTGATTGAAGATGTCGCGCTGGTGCTCAAGAGCGAACCCAATGGTTTCGACGCCATCATGCTGGACGTCGATAACGGCCCGGAAGGCCTGACGCAGAAAGCCAACAGTTGGCTGTATTCGTCCGGTGGTCTGAGTGCGTGCGCCCATGCCTTGCGCCCCAAAGGCATTCTCGCCGTGTGGTCGGCCAGCGCTGACACCAAGTTCTCCGACAAACTACGCAAAGCCGGTTTTAAAGCTGAAGAAGTGCAAGTCTTTGCCCATGGCAACAAAGGCACGCGGCACACCATCTGGATTGCGGAAAAACTCAAAGGCTAAGCAGGGGCATGGCTTACCGGCGAACCGGTACGCCATGGGTTTTAAGCCCTCAGTGCAAGGCGCTTTCTCGGCTCTTTGCCACATCCGCCGGTTTGACCTGCGCGTCGTTTTGCCCAAAGCGACGCAATACAAAGGTGCTGACAGCTGCCAGCTCGACGTCGTTGTAAGCCCGTGCAAAGTCCGGCATTTTCTGATCAACCGGCGACATGACGAGGTTATGCCCGCTCAGCAGCGTCGCGACCAGGTTAGTGCCAGCAGGGTCATTGACGGTTTTCAGCCCTGACAGCGTGGCAACCGGGGTTTGGTTTCCGCTTCCGTCCAAGCGGTGGCACGCCGAGCACGCGTCGCTGAAAATCTTCCTGCCCAGCGCATAACTGCTGTCCATCGACGCCGCATTGATCGCAACTGCTGGGCGCGACACGCCTTCAGCGCGGGCGGTTGTGGTTTTGAGGTACACCGCTATCGCTTTCAAGTCAGCCGGATCGAGGTACTGCAAGCTGTGCTCGACCACATCCGCCATCGGTCCACCCGCTCCGCCGTAGCCCGGCGCATACCCTTGCGCCATATAGCTGATCAGCGCCTCATTTGGCCAAGCGCCGATGCCCCTTTTCACATCTGAGCTGATGTTATAAGCCTGCCAATTGCCCAGCAGATTGCCCGCCAGCGAGTGGCTGGCACTCACCGCCTGGAACAAATTGCGGGGTGAATGACATTCGCCGCAGTGCCCCGGCCCCTGGACCAGATAAGCACCGCGATTCCACTCTACCGATTGCTTGGCGTCCGGCGTGAACCGCTCATTGGCGTTGAACACCAGGTTCCAGAAGAACATCCCCCAGCGCTGATTGAACGGAAACGACAGTTCATTTTCCTGAGGCTTTTGCTGGACGGGCGCAAGGCTGAACAAGTACGCCTTGATCGCCAAAATGTCTTCACGGGGCATCAAGGTGTAGGACGTGTACGGAAAGGCCGGGTAGTAATGTTTCCCGTCCTTGCCGACGCCCTGCTGCAAAGCGCTGACAAACTCATCGTCGGTCCAGTTCCCAATCCCGGTGTCCTTGTCGGGCGTAATGTTCGGGGAGTACAGCGTTCCGAAGGGCAATTTAAAACCCAGTCCACCCGCGAAGGGTTTACCGCCGGGCGCCAGGTGGCAGGCCACGCAATCGGCGGCGCGGGTGAGGTATTCACCTTTGCTGATCAAGGTAGAATCGGCCGCATTGGCGGACAGCGCCAACCCAGCCGCCACGAAAGCAAACGCATACTTAACGACGTTCATGGCAGCTCCTCAGACGGTGAAATAACCGGCGCGGCTCAACGGCAAGCGTCGCACTCGAACCTGCGATGCGGCATAGAGCGCATTCATCAACGCCGGCGCAGCAGGCACGACGCCGGTTTCGCCGACACCCCCGGGGCTTTCGAGGCTGTTGATCAAGTGCACCTGAACCGGCGGCGCGTCGCTTATGCGAATCTGCCGATACTGGTTGAAGTTGTTTTGCACCACTTGGCCCTTTTCAATCAGGATCTCGTTGAACAACGCGGCCGACAGACCAAACAAGGTGCCGCCTTCAATTTGGGCCAACACTGACGTGGGGTTGTTGACAAAACCGCAATCGATGACCGACGTCAGGCGCTTGATCCGAAACCCGTGTTCGCCTTGCATCTCCAGCTCTACGACCGTCGCGATAAAACTGCCAAATACCGCGCTGACCGCCACACCGCGCCCTTGTCCAGCGGGCAGTGGTGTCTTCCAATCAGAGAGTTCCGCGACCCGTTTCAATACGGCCTGCGCACGCGGCTGGCTTTGCATCAAACTCAGGCGGAACTCAATCGGATCATCCTTGGCGTTGTGCGCCAGTTCGTCGATAAAAGACTCCACCGCGTAGGTGCTGCGCAGCGGTCCGACGCCCCGCCACCAGGACACCGGAATGGTCTTCGGCTCTTGCTGGATGTAGCGCACTTGCAGATGAGGGAGTTCGTAGACCGGATCGATAGCGACTTCGACCGCATCACCATCGACGCCACTGGCGGGTAATTTTCCTAGATACGCAGCGATGACCGAGGCACCAGCGATCCGGTGCTCCCAGCCAATCGGGCGAAGATTCGCATCCAACGCGGCATTCATCCGGTCAACGTAATGTGGGCGATAACGGTCGTGCGTCATGTCCTCTTCACGGCTCCAGATCAACTTGATCGGGTAGCTCAACTGACGGGCGATGTCCACGGCCTGGAAAATGAAGTCCGATTCCAGGCGACGGCCAAACGCGCCGCCGATCAATTGGTTGTGGATAACTACTTTTTCAAGCGGCATGCCGCTGATCTTGGCAGCACCGGCTTGAGCAAAGGTTGGCGCCTGACAACCCACCCACAACTCACAGGCATCAGCGCGCACATGGGCGACGCAGGTCATCGGTTCCAGCGGTGAATGGGACAGAAAGGGTTGTTCGTAAACCGCTTCGAAGTGATGAGCCGCAGACTTTAAGGTGGTTTCGATATCGCCGGTGCGCTTGGCAACCACGCCGTCCTTAGCGCTGGCGTCGAGCAAAGCCTTGTCCAACTGGGCCGAATCGATATTTGCGTTTGCGCCCAGGTCCCAGTCGATCACCAGCGCCTTGAGCCCTTGTTGGCAGGCCCAAAAATTACTGCCCGTCACCGCGACCGCATTGCTCAGACGAACCACATCGCGCACGCCCGGTACCGCTCGCGCCGCGCTGTCATCTACGCTGCGCAGCGTGCCGCCGAATACTGGGCAGGTCAGCGTGGACGCAACCGACATGTCAGGCAGTTGCAAGTCGATGGTGAACAACGCTTTGCCATTGACCTTGTCCGGCGTGTCGATGCGCTGCGTCGCGGTGCCTAATAACTTGAAATCGCTGATGGCTTTGAGCGCTACGTTCTGTGGCAGCGGCAGCGCGGAGGCCGCGTCGACCAGATCGCCATAGTCGGCGGCTTGCCCATTGGGCCCCACGACCCGACCGTTTTCCGCATGGCACTGGCTCGGTGCAACATGCCAGCGCATCGCCGCTGCTTGAATCAGCAACACGCGGGCACTGGCCCCGGCGCGGCGCAGCGGTTCCCAGGTGTAACGGGTTGAGGACGAGCCTCCGGTGGCCTGAAACTGCAACACCGTGTCGGTGTACAACGCGGCGTCGGGCGGCGCTTCTTCAAGGTCGATCTTGTCCAGACCAACTTCCAGTTCTTCGGCCACCATCATCGAAATGCCGGTATGAATACCTTGGCCCATCTCGATTTTTGGCGAAATAACCGTGACGCGGCCATCGTGGCCAACCCGCACGAACGCGCCGTAACCTTTACCCGCGTTGTCACCCAGGCGTGCTGCATCGGTGGCTTGAGCGGCAGCACTGCGTGCCATCAACGGTGGCAGCCACGTACTGATGACCAGCCCACCCAGCGAGAGCGCGCCGCCTTTGAGCAAGCCACGGCGCGAGACCGTCGAGGCAGGTCGATTTACATTGGACATGATCGATTCCTCAGGCTTGGCTGACGCTTTTGACGGCGGCGAGAATTCGCGTGTAGGTCGCGCAGCGGCACAGATTGCCGGCCATGGCCGTCACAATTTGCTCGTCATTGGCGTGGGGATTGGCTTGCAACAATGCCACTGCGGACATGATCTGCCCGGACTGGCAATAACCGCACTGCACCACTTCGTGTTCGAGCCAGGCTTTTTGGACTTTCTGGCCCACCGCCATCTTCTCGACACCTTCGATGGTAGTCACCGCATGACCCACCGCAGCGCTGACCGGCAGCACACAGGAGCGAACGGCCCGACCGTCAAGGTGTACCGTGCAAACGCCACACTGGGCGATACCACAACCGTATTTGGTGCCTGTCATCCCTAGCACATCACGCAATACCCACAGCAAGGGCATTTGCGCAGGGACGTCCACTTCATGTGGGACCCCGTTGATCGTTAGTGTTTGCATGGCAACCTCTGGCGTCAATCACGTGAGCCAAGCCGACTCAGGCCCAAAGTTTGCCATAAACATACCGATCACATGGGCCAAAAAAAATCTTTACGGGTCTTTGTCAGTTTTTTTTACATCCAAATGACTACTTTTCGAACCCGCGGCAAAGCAGTCGGTAAACCGGGCGTCGCGCGGCTCGTAACCCGCGCCGTGGTTGTCGGTATCAAAACTCGAAGGCTGATGACGTCGCAAAGCGCTAGACTTATGCCCAATACAGATCACGCACACATGTGCACACTCGAACAGGTGACACCATGAGCACGGCAAACCCACCCTCCCACACCGCCAAACTGGACCGCATTCTGGCCGACGCCCAGCGCGACCGTGAGATGGGTTATCGCGACAAGGCGCTGAAGATGTACCCCCACGTCTGCGGCCGTTGCGCCCGGGAATTCGCCGGCAAACGCTTGAGCGAACTGACCGTCCATCACCGCGACCACAACCACGACCATAATCCCCAGGACGGCTCCAATTGGGAGCTGTTGTGCTTGTACTGCCACGACAATGAACACTCGCGCTACACCGATCAGCAGTACTTTGCGGAAGGCTCGACCAGCAGCCCGAAAATCGCCAAAGCAACGCACAACCCGTTTGCAGCGTTGGCCGGGTTGATGAAAAAAGACGAGTAGCCCATTACTCCGTGTGTCCGGGATTCCCTCGCCCAATGTGCCGTATAATCGCCGCCTTTCCTTAAAGAGCACTGGCACGTGGCGAATCAACGGTACAGCTGCATTGGTTTATACAACCCCAAGTCGCCGGAAAACGTCGGCTCGGTCATGCGTGCAGCTGGCTGCTATGGCGTGGCGTCGGTGTTTTACACTGGCACTCGTTATGAGCGCGCTCGTGACTTCATTACCGACACCAAAAAAGTTCACCAGGACATTCCGCTGATCGGCATCGATGACCTGAGAAAGATCCTTCCCCTGGGTTGTGTTCCGGTGGCAGTGGAGCTGGTTGAAGGGGCGCGTCCGTTGCCTGAATACACCCACCCTGACCGTGCGATTTATATTTTCGGCCCGGAAGACGGGTCGCTGGATAAAAGCATCCGCGACTGGTGCGAGGACGTAGTGTACGTCCCCACCCACGGCTGCATGAACCTGGCCGCCACGGTTAATGTCGTGCTGTATGACCGCATGGCCAAAGGCAACAACACCCGCTCCGGCCCGAAATTCGGAACCCGGGTCGCGACCAGTGACGGCGCTTCTGATTGAACAGTTTTGTACTGAGGCAGTCAGCTTAAGTGAACCTACTCACCTCATCATGGAGAACCCACATGAGCGATATTCCGGTCGTTGAACGCATAGATTCCACTCCGTTGCAAACCCATCCCCAGCAAAACGTCCATGGTTTAGAGCGCGCTGGCTCGTTGGCCGGCGGGATATTGATGGTCGGCAAAGGCCTGCGCCGTGGCGGCTTTTTCGGTCTGATCGAGTTGGCGATTGGCGGAGCGGTGCTGGCCCGTGGAATCACCGGTTACTGCGGCGCGAAAAACCTGATTGAAAAGAGCCGCGACGAAATGACCAAGGCCCGTGGGCGCATTGAGCGAGTGGGTGCGGAGCTGGGGCAATTGAAGGCCAAAGCAGAAATCGCCACCGAAAGCGCGACAGTGACCGGCAATGATTCGCTGGTAAGCCCGGTTACGGATATCTGATCCGCGCGCTGTATCTGACACACCGCGCGGCCCGCTTCCCGAATAAATTCGGTCCTACAGATTGCATATATCGTCTGTGGGACCGAATTTATTCGGGAAGTTTTTTTATCAGACACTGCATCGAGCCCTCGCTAACAGGTTGGTTCCTACAGAGGGGTGATGTTATTGCAGGTTTACCGGTCCGTTGTCAGCCAGCACGAAAGATCAGGTGCTCTTCCCAGTCGTCCTCGGACACGCTGTTTTCACTGAGCATGCGCCCGGATTGCGAGATGCGTTCGTGATGCACCGCGTCACGGTCGCCGCACACCAGATGGTGCCAGAGCGGCAGGTCTTTGCCTTCGCTGACCAAACGGTAGCCACAGGTGGGTGGCAGCCATTTGAATTGGTCAGCCTGCCCCGGTGTCAGTTGAATGCAATCTGGCACCGTTGCGCGGCGGTTGCTGTAGTCGGTGCATTGGCAGGTTTTCAGGTCCAGCAATTTGCACGCGATGCGCGTGTAATAAACGCTGTTATCGTCTTCATCCTCAAGCTTTTGCAGACAGCACAGGCCACAGCCATCGCACAGCGACTCCCACTCGTCCTGATCAAGTTGCTCGAGGGTTTTACGTTTCCAGAAGGGTTCGACTTTAGCGGCCATGGGTTTGGGCAATCAGCGTTAGAGAGTGAAAAGGCCGCCAGTCTAGTGGCACGCGAGACGTGGGCCAAGCGCTTGCGACTGTCGGTAAGGACGTACTTGTTATATGGGCATTGGCAACGTAACTTTACGAACCGATTTCGACGATGCCTGCCGGCCACGGCCCATCTCCCTTATCCGGCCAATACGCCGGTCTCGCGTACTGCTCGATAGTGTTCTTTTAATACTCTGTCAGGACCTTTATGACCGTTAATTCCCGTGTCGCCGACTACCCGATTGACCCGCAATTCACTGAGCGCTGGTCGCCACGTGCATTCACCGCCGAAGCCATCGGCCAGGAAACCCTGCTGAGCTTTTTTGAAGCGGCTCGCTGGGCACCGTCCGCTTACAACTCGCAACCATGGCGCTTTCTGTATGCGCGCCGCGATACGCCGAACTGGGAACGCTTCCTCGGCCTGCTGAATGAGTTCAACCGTGGCTGGGCACAGCATGCGTCTGCGCTAGTGATCGTGATCTCGAAAACTACCTTTACTGCACCGGGCGCCACTGAAGAAGGCCCGGCGTTATGTCACAGCTTCGACACCGGTGCCGCCTGGGGCTATCTGGCGTTGCAAGCCAGCCTGAGCGGTTGGCACACCCATGCCATGGCGGGTTTCGATAAGGACCTGACCCGTCAGGAGCTGAACGTTCCCGAAGGCTATGCGCTGCACGCGGCGGTAGCGATTGGCAAACTTGGCGACAAATCGACACTCGCTGAGTACCTGCAAGGCCGAGAAACCCCGGGCCCGCGCCGACCGCTGTCAGAACTGGCAGCCGAAGGCGGTTTCAGCCTGTAACGACAATCGGGATCTGCCCTGGGCACGCCAGAACAGATCCCGATGAGCGAAGTTTTTTTCAATAACCGCGAGAAAAATCCACTTCGCCGCGCAATGCCTCTCCCGCTTCAAACGCTGTCACGTTCTCAATGAACAACCGCACCATCGCCGCCGGCGAGGTCGGTGCCGAGCTGTGCCCGGTCAACAATAAGCCCCACGCGGTCCAGAACGGATGCTGTTGCGGCAAAGGTTCCTGACGGCAAACGTCGATGACCGCACCGGCCAAGTGCCCGTCTTTCAGCGCCTCAACCAAATCAGCATCGACCACTGCCACGCCGCGCCCGACATTGATGAACAAACCGCTCGACTTGAATTTTGCGAAGAGCTTCGCGTTGTACAGATCGTGGGTTTCAGGGGTATTGGGCAGCAGGTTGATCACGTAATCGACTTCACCAACCAGACGCTCCAAATCAACCAAACCGCCTACTTCAATGAACGGCGCCTGAGTGCGTGGCGTGGAGGCGATCCCGTACAACTCGACGCCAAACGGCAGCAGAAACTGCGCCACGCTAAGGCCGATATCGCCCGCGCCAACGATCAACGCTTTGCGCCCCGCCAGGCTATGGCTCAAACGGCTGTCCCATTTACGCTCGACCTGGCTGACCAGCCGCGCCAGCACTTCACGCTCATGACCGAGCATGTAGGTCAGGACAAACTCCGCCATCACTTGACCAAAGATGCCCACCGCACGGGTCAATCGATACTCGCGCGGCAAACCTTCAGCGAGTAACGGCGTGATGCCGGCCCATGTCGATTGCAGCCACTGCGGGGTGTGCCCCTGCCGCAGCAAGGTGGCCAACAGGTCTGGCGCACCTAGCCACACCGCGCATTGTTCGGCCATTCGTGACAGCTGGGCACCATCGCCGGTGCTCATCACTTCAATATCAGGTGCCCATTGACCCAGCAGTTGGGTGTAGACCGGGTAATCGTGTTCAGCAATCAGAACGCGCATGACTTAAAACCTATAAAAACTAAACATGCACCGTCAACAGGGTTAACCCCGTTGACGGGCGCACTCAAAAAAACTTCAGACGCGCACGATGTTCCGGCGCTCTGGCCCAGCGCCGCTTACAGTGGATCGTTACGGCGCAGCAGCTCTTCTGGCAGGTGTTCGATGTACTCATCTTCTGCCGGGGGCATTTGCAGGTGATAGCCCTGGGTATCGAGGTTCTTGAGCACTTGATCGATGTCCTCGCGGGACAGCTTGCGCTCAGGGCTGAGTACCAGGTCGAACGTATGCTTTGGCGGGCCGAAAGCGATCAGCAGATCTGCTGGCACTTTCTTGAGTGCATCGCTTTTGAGGACGTACAGGTACATCTCGTTTTTACGCGGGCTTTTATAAATAGAGCAAATACGTTTCAAGACTGTTCTCCAACAGTGGCCAGGCTGTCGAGGAGCGCCTGGCCCATCAGCTCGCGGCGCCAGCCACGCAGCGACTCTGGCAATTGATAGGGACCGTGGGGGTAGCCGCTTTTCAGCAGGGCTTCGAGGGTCTTTTTACGCAGCATAAGTTCAGGGGCCATGTTCAACTGCTCGGCGTACTGCTGACCAATCACACGCAATGTCTTCAAGACAACGGATGCTTCGATCGGCAGCGGCTCGGGCAACGCGGCTGGCCACTGTTCTGGCGGCAGGCAGGCAGAGGTCTTGATCAGCTCGATCAAAAACTCTCCGTCCTGGCGCACGGTTTTAGGGTGAATGTCTTCGATTTTCGCCAACGCGGTGAGGTTGTCCGGCTGGGTTTTGGCCAATGGCCAGAGTGAGTGCTCACGGACCACGCGATTACGCGGCAGGTTACGCGACCGCGCCTCGCGCTCGCGCCAGGCGCACAACTCACGCAGCACCGCCAACTGGGCGCGGGATAACTTCCACGCCAGCTTGGCATCACGGTACAGATCGTACGGGTCGATTTCACGCCGAAGGTTCGCCACCAATTCAGCGCCATCGTCGAGCAGCCAAGCGTGTTTGTCTGTGGACAGTTTCGGCTGGAGGATGCTGTAAACCTCGGCCAGGTGTACGGCATCCTCAGCGGCGTAGCTGATTTGGGTTTCAGACAGCGGACGCTGTAACCAATCGGAGCGGGTCTCCCCCTTGGGCAGGTCGATCCCCAGCACTTCCTGGACCAGACGCGAGTAGCCCATGGAAAAACCGAGGTTCAGGTACGCGGCGGCCAGTTGTGTATCAAACAGCGGCGCTGGCAGGCTGCCCGTTAAACGCAGCAGGACTTCGAGGTCTTCACTGCAGGCATGGACAACTTTGATGACATCGGGATTCTCCAGCAGTGCCGACAGCGGCGCCCAATCATTGATCAGCAGCGGGTCAATCAGAAAGGCGCGAGCGCCGTCTCCAATCTGCAGCAACGCGGCGATGGGATAAAAAGTGTCGACCCGCATGAATTCGGTGTCGAGGGCGACAAAAGGCAAGGTTTGCCATTCGACGCAATGTTGGGCGAGGCTGGCGTCGTCACGAATCCAGTGAATATCAATGGCCACACGGCTCTCCCTTGAAGAATGGCGCGCAGTATATATCGCATCACCGATAACCGGGCGTTCACACTTCAAGTCTTGAGCAACTTCCTGCCATGCGCCGGGGAATAACAGACCGGTCATCGGATTGAGCGTTAGGCCTTTTGCAACACGTAAACCCGCCACATGGCGTAACCGGGCAAAACATCGTGATGGCCAAGGATTTGAAATCCGGCGGTCGCGAACTCAGTTTCTATTTCCGTGCGATTCACCACGAAACGATTCATCCGCAACACCTCAGGTTCAACACGTGCTCGAACCCGCTCCAAGCGCTTGCGTCGCCATGATTTGATGTTGCCATCGACCCACAGCGCAATGATTACCGTGTCGCGTGTCACCCGATGGAATTCTCGCAAGATGGCTGCACGATGATCCCGATCAGGGATGTGGTGGAATAAACGCATGCAAAAGATGCAATCCACCGCGTTTGCCGACAACTCGATGGAAAGCGGTGAAGTCTGGAAGGTTTTAATGCGTTTAAGCTTTTCAGCGGAAAAACCAGCCTCACCTAAAGCCAGCACTTCCGGCGAATGGTCGGCCGCCAGCACAACCCGGTTGCTGTGTTCGGTTAACACCGCCCAAAAGCGACCCGCACCACTGGGTAAATCGAGCACCAACCCAGGTTCGCCCGCGATTTTTAGCGCTCGCCGCGCCAACTGCTCGTCACGCCATTGCGCCAGGCGCCCGGAAAAGCCTTGTGGCTGGACAGGCTTGCCGCCATCAGATTCAGAGCGTAACGCTTTAACATTCAGCATGAACACTCTGCTTATAAGGTAACCGCTTAATAAGTAAGAATTCGCCAGAGCGACCAAGTTAAAAACGTCTTCACCTATAAATTTTAATCAGCCGTGCATCAATTTTTTGTGAAAAGAATGCGGATTGGAACGCGTGATACGTTTTTTGTGTAAGAGCGGGCTTGCTCGCGATCGGCTGCGCAACTGACGTAAAACCAAGCAGCTCGGTTGTTGCAGTTGGAATCGATTGGGACCGCTTCGCGGTCCATCGTGAGCAAGCTCGCTCCCACAATTGTGTTATTCCACAGTGTGTGGGTTTATTTGATAAGCCCTCTTCTATTTAGCCGCGTACTGCATTTCGCCGCCGCCGAACGACCAGTCTTCGCGGTTACTTTCGACGAGGCTGATCCAAACGTCTTCTTTGCGAATCCCGGTCTTCTCATGAATCCCCTCGGCAATGGCTTTATAGAACGCCTTCTTGACCTCGACGCTGCGTCCGGTACTCCACGTGATCTGGATAAATACGATTTTCGAGGTGTAGGTGACGCCCAAGTAACCGGCGGCCGGATACACCAGTTCATCCCCGGCGTGGCGGTTCACGATCTGAAATTTGTCGTGCTCTGGGACGTTGGCGGTTTGGATCATGGCGTCGTACACCACGTCACCAATGGCTTTGACGATTTCAGGCGAGGTGTCTGCGGCTAAATCAATTCTGGCTAGTGGCATGGTGGGACCTTCGGATCGTGGCAGAGAAGAAAGACTTCGTTCAGGCAGCAAATTTAGCGTCGCCGACGGCCTTCCACAAGCGCATAATTATTTCGCTAATGATGAGGATTACGCATGCTATTCGAAGATTTGAAGGCGTTCGTCGCAGTGATTGACCACCACTCACTGACCCGCGCCGCCCAAGCGTTATGCCTGACGCAATCGGCGGTGTCGCGCCGCATTCAACATTTGGAAGAGTCCCTCGACGCCAATCTGTTTGATCGCACCAGCCGTCCCCCCAAAGCCACGGCGCTGGCCCACCGCATTTATCAACACGCGGTTATTCTGCTGCGCGATGCCGAGCATTTGCTGGAGGTGCCACGGGAAGGCGCGGCCCCCAGTGGGCCGTTTCGTTTGGGGTTTACCCAAGTGGTGGCGGACGTGGTGGTGTTCGACGTGGTGATGAAGATGAAAGCAGAATTTCCGGAGCTGGAGGTGCAGTTGCACACCCATTGGAGTTCCGAACTTCAGCAGCAAATTCACGCCGGTAGCCTGGATGCCGCGACATTGATGCTGACTTCACCCAGCCGTCTGCCTGAAGGCGTGACCGGGCAATTCATCACCACCCTTGAAGTGCTGGTGGTGCAAAGTAAACGCGCGCCGTTGGTCGATAGCCGTTCTGATATGCAAGCCCTCGCCAGCCAGCCGTGGATCTTGAACCCTGACGGCTGCGGTTATCGGGCCGCACTGGAACGGGCCATCGCTGACACCGGAAAAACCATTCGCTTAAGCGTTGATACCCACGGCACCGAGATGCAACTGAGGATGGTCGCCGCCGGATTGGGCTTGGGGTTGATCCCCCGCGATGTATTGCGCCACAGCCGAGCGGTCGACGAATTGACGGTGGTTGAGGTCAAGAGCTTCTCCCTGAGCCTCGACATTTGGCTAGTGCATCCCTATCAGCTGGGTAATCTAAAACGCGCGATGGATATTCTCGGACAGACCGTGGTGGATGGATTTGTTAATCATCAAGCGCACACTTTGTAGGGGCCTTCGGAAGGCTTTCAAGAAATGACAGTAAAGCCGAATTGAATTCGTCCGCCGCAGTGATGTTATGCGCATGGGCGCCGTGTGCAACGCAGTGCCAGACCGTGTTAGCCAAGTGCTCAGAGAGCTTTTGCGAGCAAGTCCAAGGAACTAGCACATCGTCTTTGGCGACCGAGATTAATGTCGGCGCACTGATTCGGACAGCCGTCGCGTCACGTTGAATCGTCGCAAGGCTGCGATACGCGCACGCATCGTAGCGGCCCCCGGAAAATGCGCCAGAGCATGATCCACTTCCGCCTCGACACGGCTGGCATTGGCCGCACACCAGCTTGCCGGGTAAAGGAAAATGGGCTGAGCTAAGGATGCACGCCACAAAAGCCTATCGCCAATACGTTGGCTCCTACAGGCTCGCGTCAGCGATGATCATCTCAGCCGCCTTTTCGGCAATCATCAGGGTCGGCGAGCAGGTATTACCCGAGACGATGTTCGGCATGATCGACGCGTCCACGACCCGCAAACCTGGAATGCCTCGCACCCGCAGACGCTCATCCACCACCGCATCACTGCCCTGCCCCATTTTGCAGGTGCCGACCGGGTGGAAAATCGTTGTGCCGATACTGCGTGCAGCCTGTCGTAACTCGTCCTCGCTTTGCAGGCTCACACCCGGCAAATACTCCACCGGTTGAAAGCGGGCCAACGCCGGGGCCGCCGCGATGCGTCGGGTCAGGCGGATGGCGTCGGCAGCGACCCTCAGGTCCTCGTCATGGCTGAGGTAATTGGGTCGAATCGATGGCGCATCCTCCATCCGTGCCGAGCGAATTTCTACCGTGCCGCGACTCTGGGGACGAAGGTTGCATACGGAGGCAGTAAACGCTGCGAAGGTATGCAGCGGTTCACCGAAGCGTTCCAGGGATAAGGGCTGCACGTGGTATTCAAGATTGGCCGATGGCTGTTCTGGCCCGGAGCGCGCAAAAGCGCCCAATTGGCTCGGCGCCATGGCCAGCGGACCGCTGCGATTGATCGCGTAGCGCAGGCCCATGTTCATCTTGCCCCAGAGGCTGCCGACCATTTGGTTGAGCGTCTTGCCGTTGCTGATTTTGTAGATCAAACGCAGTTGCAAGTGATCCTGCAGATTACTGCCCACGCCGGATAATTCGTGACGCACGCTGATACCGAGTTTTTCCAGCAACGGCCGTGGCCCAATGCCCGAACGCTGCAACAGCGCCGGCGAGCCAATTGCGCCACAGCACAGGATGATTTCCCGGCGCGCGCGAAACTGTTCTTCTCGTTGCTCAACGCGCGCGACCACCGCACTGGCGCGGCCGTTTTCCAATTCGATACGCGACGCCTCGACGCCGGTCAGCACCGTCAGGTTTTTACGCTGGGCAATCGGACGCAAAAACGCTTTCGACGCGTTCCAACGCACACCGCGTCGTTGGTTGACTTGAAAGTAGCTACAGCCTTCATTGTCGCCACCGTTGAAATCCTCGACGGACGCAATGCCGGTCTGGGCGGCGGCGTCACGAAACGCATCGAGAATGCCCCACGATAATCGCTGCTGCTCCACCCGCCATTCGCCGTCTGCGCTGTGCATGTCTGAATTGCCGGCGTAGTGATTTTCCGAGCGTTTGAACTGCGGTAGAACGGCGTCCCAGCCCCAGCCGGTATTGCCCTGGGCCGCCCACTCATCGTAATCACGGGCTTGGCCGCGCATGTAGATCATGCCGTTGATCGAGGAACAGCCGCCCAGCACTCGGCCGCGCGGGTAATTCAGCGAGCGCCCGTTCAGGCCAGGTTCGGCTTCGGTTTTGAAGCACCAGTCAGTCCGTGGATTGCCGATGCAATACAGATACCCCACCGGGATGTGGATCCAGTGGTAGTTGTCTTTTCCGCCCGCTTCGAGCAACAGCACGCGGTGCGCCGGGTTTTGTGACAGTCGATTGGCCAGTAAACAGCCGGCAGGCCCGGCGCCGACAATCACATAATCGTAGAGCTCAGCCGTCGCTTGCATGAATTCCCCCGCTAAGTTTTTATTGTTATCTGGGGCCAAGCTATAAGGGGTTTTCGCGCAAAAAGAAAGGCCGCAGCACGTTGCCGTGCGGCGGCCTTCTTAATCGAAGCAGGTTAGATCAGCAGATGATCAGACCGAGCGACGACGATAGGTGCGGTAGTTCGGCATCCAGAAATTACGCTCGATCGCTGCCAGCAACATCTCTTCCGAGGTTTCCAGCGCCAGGCCTTCAGCCTGAGCTTCTTTGGCGACGGCCAACGCGATCTTGCGGCTAACGGCTTGAATGTCGGTCAATGGCGGCAATACCGCGTCACCTGAACCGGTGACCATCGGCGAGCACTCTGCCAAAGCGTTGGATGCGGCCATCAGCATTTTGTCGGTGATGCGCGACGCCTTGCTGGCGATCACGCCCAAACCGATGCCAGGGAAGATGTAGGAGTTGTTGCACTGCGCGATGTGAATCGTGCGGCCGTTGAACTCCACCGGTGCGAACGGGCTGCCGGTAGCAACCAATGCATTGCCGTCGGTCCAGCGCAGGATTTCTTCCGGCGTGGCTTCGACTTTCGATGTCGGGTTGGACATCGGCATGATCAATGGCTTGGCGCAATGCTTGTGCATTTCACGAACCACTTGTTCTGTGAACAGACCGCGTTGGCCTGACACACCGATCATCACGGTGGCATTGGCGTGACTGACAACATCCAACAAGGTCGGGAAGCCTTCAGCGCCCCAGCTCGTTACATCTGCGGTTTTCTGTGCCAGACGTGACTGGAAGTCCAATAGACCGTCCATTTTGTCGGTCAGTAAACCGTGGCGATCGACCATGAAGATGCGCTTACGTGCTTCGCTCTCGCTCAGCCCTTCGATCGTCATCGCCGCAATGATGTGCTCGGCGATACCACAGCCGGCAGAACCTGCGCCGACGAACACCACCACTTGCTGAGCCAGCGTTTCGCTCTTGGCTTTGCAGGCCGCGAGCAACGTGCCGACGGCCACCGAAGCAGTGCCTTGAATGTCGTCGTTGAAACAGCACAGTTCGTTGCGGTACTTCTCAAGCAAGGGCATGGCGTTGGGCTGAGCGAAGTCTTCGAACTGCAACAACACTTCCGGCCAGCGACGCTGTACGGCGTCGATGAACAGTGCCACGAAATCGTAGTATTCCTGGCCCGTTACACGCTTGTGGCGCCAGCCCATGTACATCGGGTCGTCGAGCAATTCCTGGTTATTGGTGCCGACGTCCAGCACGATCGGCAGGGTATAAGCCGGGCTGATACCGCCACACGCGGTGTAAAGCGACAGTTTGCCGATGGGAATACCCATGCCGCCAATGCCTTGGTCGCCCAGACCGAGGATGCGTTCACTGTCGGTGACCACGATGATCTTGATCTGATCCTTGGTCGCGCTGCGCAGGATGTCGTCGATGCGGTCGCGTTCCGGGTACGAGATAAACAGCCCACGGTGGGTGCGGTAAATCTTCGAGAATTCCTGACACGCCTGGCCGACCGTCGGGGTGTAGATGATCGGCAGCATTTCATCGAGGTGCGAGTCGAGCAGGCGGAAGAACAACGTTTCGTTGTTGTCTTGAATCGAACGCAGGTAAATGTGTTTGTCGAGGTCGCTAGCGCATTGGTTGTATTGGCTAAAGACCCGCTCGACTTGCTCTTCGATGGTTTCCACGTTTTGTGGCAACAGACCGATGAGGTTGAATTCGACGCGCTCTTGCGGCGTGAAGGCGCTGCCCTTGTTCAGCAGGGGCATCTCCAGCAGCGAAGGGCCAGCATAGGAAATGTATAAAGGACGCGAGGATTTGGTCATTTTCAGTGTTCGCCTTTTTTCGTTTACTCTGAAATTTCTTGGTGAAACCGAGGCGGGCAGCTGGAACTTGGGGGTACAGCTAGACAGTTCTCTATTCAACCCGACTCAGCGAGGATCGTAAGACGATACCGCGGGGGCTATCTTACTCGTGCTGGGGGGCGTTGCGGCATATCAGTGATTAGACGGGCTTTTTTGCCGGATCCGCATCTTTGCGCAGAATGTAGGCGCTGAAGGCCAAAAAGTCGCCAAGGTGCTTCGTGATGATCGCGACGGTAATGGGCAACTGAAGGGTTTGGTATTCGTGCACGGCGATATTTCGGAAGCCGACTATATTTTTAAGTCCAGACACCAACACCGTGTCCACCCATCCGCTACGAGACAACAACTCAAACACATCGCGCGAACTTTGCGGAATACCCAGCCGTTCGCGACGCACCAAATGCTGGCCCATGTCCATCGCGGCTTCGCATGCGCGTTGAATATTCAGGATCGCGGCGTCCTGTCGAGTAAAGTCGGTCGCAAAGCTGGCGGGGTCTTTGTCGTACTCCTCCCGAGCTCGAGCGACGCAGCGCTCAATCGTTGCAGCCTTGTTGATCAGCACATTATCGGCCATAGATGCTTCCGCCCTTTTGAATATCCGCGAGCAATCCAGCCCGAGCGGTATCCAATTCAGTTTTTTCGCTCAATACAAAGCATTCGAAAAGCCCCACTTGCACGTCATCGCCCCAGACCCGCAACCCAGTGGTAATCACTTGATATTGCATAATCGTCGACGCGGCTCGCATGTCCAGCAAATCGACCGGGATCCCGGCGATATCAGCCAGCTCTCCCGACATTTCCCATAACCGCATTGGGTCGAGCTTGCCAGCCAAAAGCACCGCCATATCCAAGTCGCTCTGCGCAGTGGCATGGTCGGTAACTTGGCTGCCAAAAATGTAAACCGCCAATAATCCGGGAATGTGCGCTTGCAAGTGCGCGACGAGTCTTTCGAAATTCATGACAATGCTCCCGACTCGCGCTGAAGTGCACACATCATACAGTGTGCGAATAAGGCTAAAGGCGATCAGCTGCGATAGTTTTACACAGACTGGATTACACTCCGCAACTCCACCCCTCCATAGATCACTCCCCATGTCTGAAGACTTCGAAGTCCCGAGCCCGCACGAGCACCATTTGGAACACGCGACCGAGCATGCTCAGGCGCGCGGGGATAATTTCGCCGGAAAAATCGCGGTGATGACAGCGATCATGGCGACCATAGGCGCCCTGCTCAGCTATCAGGCCGGGTCGACGGAAAGCGAAGCGGCAATGGACAAAAACAACGCCGCCATTAAGAAAACCGAAGCCTCCAATCAGTGGAATTACTACCAGGCCAAATCCAGCCGCCAAAACCTGTCGGAACTGGCGACCCACATACCCGGCGTCGATGCGGCGCACTACACGGCCGAAGCTGAACGCTATAAAGCTGAAAAAGAAGTGGTCCGCAAGAAAGCTGAACAGCTCGAAGAAGAAGTGACGGCGTGGGATGAAAAATCAGAAGTCGCGCTGCATCAGCACCACCGCTGGGCGCAGGCGATGACTGCGATTCAGATCGCCATCTCGCTGGCGGCGATCACGTTACTGACGCGTAAAGAGTGGCTGAAAAAAGTGGCGTATGGCGCGGCGGGGATTGCCGTGGTGTTGGGGACGCTGGCGTATTTGCATATTTGATGAACGCCGCTGGGGATCAGACACGGCACATCCCTGCGGGAGCCAGGCTTGCCTGCGAACGAGGCGACGCGCTGGTGACTGTGACACCGCTTTGCGTGGTCAATGCCGCCGAGAAACGCCATTTCGCTTGGGCGTATTGGGCGTTTGAGGGGAGCTTTGGTGAGTTTGATGTGGGTCCAGGGCAATGGAATGAGCAGATTCATAGAGCGTTGGTGTCGAGTGACCATGCGTACTTCAAGGACAAGTAATGAGCTAACACCGGCCACTGTCGGAGACCCAGATCACAGTGGGACCGAATTTATTCGGGAAGCAGGCGACGCGCTATATCAGAATGAAAAAGGTTGCGACCAATTGGTCCAATTACAGAGAGCCACGTCAGTGCGCGAACGCTTCGGGGTATTTGGCCAGATAGGCATCATTGAGCTGCGTATCCGGCGAGCGCATGAACGTTTTGAAATCGGGGACCAAAAACACCAGCGCAGACAACAGCAAAACCATGACGCCCAGTAACGTGATGGTTAATGTGATTCCCAGATAAGCAATCAAGGTATCCATCGCGAAACTGCCCACCGGGCTGGCCGCCGCCGACAAAAATGAAACCGTGGCAAAAATCCGATTGCGATGGCGCTTGGGCGTTGCCAGCAACCTTACAGCGGAGGTCGGGATGTTGATCAGCATCAGGCCGACGCCGCCACAAAAAAAGGCGACGGGCACTATGAACGACGATGACACAGTGCCAACCACCACCAAGTTACACCCCAGCAGTGCAAAACCTGCGGACACACACAAATCACGAGGTACACACCCGGATAACCAACCGATGATTTTGTAACTGCCCGCCAGAATGCCCAGCCCGAAGCACGAATCCAGCAGACCGATGTAAGTGACCGGGTACTGAATAACGTCCTTTACGTACAAGGGGATCAGTATCGTGAAGAACGGAAACAGCGCAAAGTTGATCAGCATCGCAATGATCGCCAAGTAAAACTCGGCCTTAACGCCATAAACCACTTTGAAGCCGGAATAAATCATATTGAAGCCGCTGGCCGGGGCTTTCTCACCTTCGTCAGTGGCGCCGATGTGACTCGGGACAGTCGCAATCAAAGCCCCGGCGATGAGAACCGCAACAAAATCGGCGGCAAAAGCGAACGTGATACCGCCCGCGTAAATCAACACGCTGGCCAGTACCGGCCCCAGCAGAATGGAAAAAGACGACATCACGCTTTTTGTGCGAAAGGCCAAGGAGACTTTATCGTCGTCTGCAAACAACGGAATCACCGACGCTTGGAGAGGATCGCGCACGCCGACGATTGCACTGCTGATCATCATCAGCGCACCCACCGCCCAAGGGTTGAACGACCCCATGGCAGACAGCACCACCATCAGCAGCGCCGTCAAAAGACTGATCCATGAGGCCAGCTTGATGATCAATATTTTGTTGTACTTGTCCCCTAGCCATCCCAGTAGAGGTTTGGCCAACACCTCCGCCGTGATGGAACAGGCAATCATGTTCGCGAAGTAATGTGCAGAGCCCGTTTCCTGCAACGCCCACCACGCCACCGCCAATTGATTGCACCGTCCGCCCAGAACCATCAGCAAAAAACTGAATTGCAGTTTGAGCAGACGGAGGTCGATATTGGGGAAGGCCCGAGTGATGCGTGAAAAGTTTGTAAGCATTGGCGGGCCTTGATTCGGGTGGGGCGAGTGCTTGAGAACTAGCTTGATTGAGGAAAGCCTACATGAGCCAACTCAAGCCTTTCGAGGCTTCAAAATATCGGACTGACAAAGACATCATCAGTGAATTTCTCACAGTGTCGCTTGAAGACCCAAAGGCTTCAAAAAATAAACAACCCGCTCGGTCTCAGCGAAGCCCAATGCCTTATGCATAGCGTGGCTTCCCTGGTTATCTAGCAGTGCGTCCGAAGCCAGTTCAGTGCAGCCCATTTCTTCGCCCCATTGCTGGACGCCCACTACGAGTTGCCGCGCTATGCCTTGGCCCCGGCTGGTGGGCCGGACGTAAAGACCTTCGAGAAAAGCCACAGGCGAGGAACGGGTACCGTTGACGTAATCCACTCGGATCGAGGCCTCGGCAAACCCTAGAGCATTGCCGTTCTCACTAACGAAGATCAGCACCAGATAGCGCTCTGGCGCGCTCAGTAGAATCTGTTTTTCATGGTCGTTGTGCGGGCCGGAATCAGGCCACAGGGCAACACGCAGGGGAAGCCAACCGTTATGGTCGAACAAAGTGCAGCGTTTGATCATTGAGGGGAATACTCGAAGGAATAAATGCGGAAGGTTATTGATTATCCTCCGTCAATGCTTGAAAGATCAGCTGGCGCTGGCAGGGGTGGTGTTACGGGTTATTACAGCCGAATCAATTTGTGGAGGAGAGACGGCTACAGCGTGCGTTACTCGCGTTTGCCACGGCAAATGGAGGTACTGGGCATGACCCATGGCGCCGGTCGTTTCGCAGCCCAGTTGTTCCCGAGCCATATAGAGTTGGTGCCGGATCGAGCCATGACGGGCGAATTCAGGGGCGACGCTTCCAATCACTTCCTCACGGACTTGAGATAGTGGCGGCGACGTTTTGAGTCGAAAACACAGCAACGGCCTCCGGATTGGCAGCGCCCAGACTCCTGCGCCGGATAAAAGCCATTCAGCACTGAGAAGGTGTGAGCGCCCTTGGTCAAGCGACAGGCGTATAAGCCTGGGCCCACCTTCATGCCTGCGCCCTTATCCCAATCCTCGGACAGCCGGGCTGCGTCGTATTCCTAGAACGTCTCAAGCGCCTCGAATGCGGTGTAGACCTGTGTGGGCGGGTCGTATTTCATACACGCGGCTTGGACAGCCCACGGGGTGGGCTCGGTGGCCAGCGAGCGCAAGATTCGATACTGCCCCTCATACCGCTAGCCTCTGCCGAATCAGGCCGCCAGCAGGACAGCCTGGTCAACTTCGCCTATTTCCATAAGGGGCAAAAAGACTATCTCCAGGGCGTGCCGAAGCTGGCCTTCGTGTTGGATCGACAGCAGTTCAGGCTTCAAAAAGAGGAAGTATTCCTCAATACCGTCTTCGTGCAAACCGGTGCAGGCGGCGCTGGCAACATCGACCAACTGGCCAACAACTATACGTATCAGCTGTTCGCCGCGATGAGCCACCTAGAATCAAATCACCGAGTTGCTTCGGTGTTGTTTTTTCATCTCCCTTCCCTTTTGAGATACATCTTCCTGAACTCTTAGAGCAACTGCCCGAAAGGCTGTTGAGCTCCTCAGCGAACGCCTGGCCGAAATCCTCTAATTTCAGAACCAACTCACTTGTCTCTTTTTAATGTTTAAAAAAATCAATTAGCGCAAGCATTTTTTTGTATTTTCAATAATATTTTTCCCCATTGAAGGATAACTCCCCCTAACTTTACCGGACCAACCATTAGGTTATGGGCGTTAACTCGACCAAAATTCAGACCACGATGGCCATGAATGACAATGCGGCTCCAAATGATATCTATTTAGTGGCCATGCTTCGAATTTTATACTAACTTTTAGTTACAAAAAAACAATCCCCCCTTCAACCCGCGTCATACAAGCCTCTCAGTGAGTATTCGAGCACAATAAGTTGTTTTCAATTGCCTTTGTGTCTTGACACCCGAATGCATCATTGCTAAACAAAAAAAGGCGATTTTTTCGTCTCCGAGAAAATAACGCAATGGACTCAAGCTCGCGGTAGGTGCAATAGGAAGATGAACTTCCCGCCACTTGCTGAATTAGGGACGATCACTGTTCATTTGGAACAGTCGAAAGGGATCGGGAATGCCGAAATTTGCGCTACGAAACGAAACTTGTCAGCGAATCCTCGTTTGTTCCCTGAACAATCTGACTGAAAGGTGCATCAAGTGCCCCTACGGTTGCTGTTCCGGCGAGCACGGTGTGCGCCCATGAAGGGCCTGCACTTGCTTGAACTTCATTCTAAAAAAATCATCTATCGCTCTCCGATGTATGGCGTATCAGCTGTGTCGGATTCGTTTCAGGTGCTGGTGGCTATCCCTAGCCAGACGTCAGATTTATTAGCCGTGGTGGCACTGTGAGCGGCCCTAATTTTCTCAGGAAAATCGATCATGACGGCAAGATCCAGCAAGTAGCGGGGGCTTTTATCAGCGCTCCCGTTCGGCTCTTGGCCGTGGTCCGGCAAGGTAGAAAAGCTCTACACCAGGCGTTCAGTTCGGGTATTTCTAACAAGTTTTTCATGGAAACCGAGGGCCTCGAACGATTTGTCCTGAAAGAAGCCCCGCCTTACGCCAGCTCATTATCCTTTTGCCGAGCATCTCTACAATTTCAGCAGCACTTGGCCAGAAGTGGGTTATTAATTCCTGAATATCGTTCTCTGTCAGACGACAACACAACATTTCACTTTGTGCTGCTGGAAGATGGCCGCGAAAGGATATTCACGCTTCAACGATTGGCCGACGGATACGAATTCCCTTCCCTTCCTATGATCGTAAAGGGCGCGGTGGATGCCTTGTATTCATTGCACACCTCAGCGCTATCCATGCCCAACAACAAGCTGCCGCACTACAATGTCTTCGATTGTGTAAATGACCTGCTTGTGCAAGGGCGAATCGAACCGGAACCCAAACTGAACTGCCAGTGGCTGCGACACAAAACCAAGGTATTGGAGCTGATCAAAACTTTTTCATGGACGGTCAACCACTATAAAGTGCAGGCAGAATCAGTAGGCTATTTCGAGGATATTCAGCCGGTGCACGGTGATTTTCATCTGAACAATTTAATATTCAGTAGCAGCGGTGCCGTGTCGGCGATGCTGGATTTTGACGACGCCAAGAACGATAACCCAATTCAGGATTTCGCTCGACTGGCTGTGAGCCTTTGCATCTTCAGTTTCCATATTGATCCTCAGCGGCCACTTGCGCTACTTCCTACGTCAATGGACCTGCCTTTACTGCTTGAACTGCTTGCTCACTCAAAAAGCGTTGAGATCGCTCGGATAAAAAAGGGGCCCTTTCCCCCTACCCTAAAGTGCATTGCGCTGCAGATGGCTTTCATCGGACTTCTTTCGGGAATGTATGGTACTGCCCAACTACGAGAGCTCCGACTTTTCCGACAATGTTGGACGCCGGATGCCAAGAACTGGATGCCCTGATTAGAAAGGAGCAAATGCATGGAATATCGTGACCTGCCCTGCCGAAAGAATGTTCGAACCATTCTTCTTAATCCGCACAATCAAATTCTTTTGATGAAGGTTGCACTGCCTGACCGAACCTTCTGGTGCACATTAGGTGGAGGAATAAACCCAAACGAAAGCTTTGAAGACGCTGCGCAACGTGAGCTTTTTGAGGAAGCTGGATACCGCCCGGAAGAGCTTTCCCAGGGACACTTGGTGTGGAAGGGGCAACATATATTAATGCGCCATGGCACGCTTTCTCTTCTGGATGAGTCTTTCTTGCTCTACCGGGTAACCCGCGTCGACTTCACAACCCTGCATCAAACCGACGAAGAAAAAGCTGTCGTAAAAGAGATGCGCTGGTGGACGCTCGAAGAAATTAACAGTTCCCGTCAATTCATCGTGCCACCTCGCCTGGGAGAGCATTTGGAGCGCCTCCTCACCCTGGGTCCTCCGTCCTCTCCAGAACTCATTCAGTTAACGGATGAGTCATGATACCGCTCGATGAACGTTCGTTCACTTGCGCTGACTCATCGCGCAGACACTTAGCAGTGCCGACATGGGGCATGCAGGGCCATCGTTATCATTGGTTGAAATTTTGCGGGTGCTGTATGACTCAGTACTGAGTTTTCACTGCGAGCAACCCTACTGGCCAGACCGTGATCGACTGATTCTCCTTGAGGTGAACTTGGTTGGCTTCGCCAGAGAGGTGCAATCTTGGTGTTGAGCTAACTCTCGGCCTGCGCTCGCAGTGGGTTATCCGTGCTGAATTATCAGTAAATAAATATAAACAAATAATCCATCCAAACAGATGATTGCTCCATGCCCGGCATTGGTGGGTAGTCGCTTAAAGCTTACGCCTTGGTGCAAAAGTTTCGCGTTCAGTCGGGACGGCGGAACGCCACGAGTAACCCCCATAACCCCATCAATAACTATTGAATCTGTTCTCATGCATCACTGCCGCGCTGGCTGTAGTACACCTATAGCCCAGTAAATACGGGCATCAGTGGTCATCCAGCTAAACGTTTATTTGTGAGCAGTCTCGAAAATAGGTTTTTACACTGGAATGTCAGAATTGAATCTCAAATGCCGAATTTGTCACCGATAGCCTAATATGGTCCCACCGTTGATACAGGATGCCTCATGGTTTCAATTTCTGATTTGGGCAAGCCTGATCCAAACGAAGGCGTACCCGACACCCCAAAGAGTCGGGCGAAAGCTGTTGCTGAATTAATGGCTAGACATGAGCACGACGGGCTCGGCCAGATCGCAGCCGTGCTATCGGCACAAGCTCCTACAAAGCTGAGTAGATATCAATCAAGCTTACATTCAGGCTTACATTCGAGCTTCCCTGTAATCGAAATCCCGCCCAACCCTGCTATAGCTCTGATTCGTGAGCAAGCTGCCCATGCACGCTGGGTTAAGGACCAAGCTAACCGCCCTTGGTGGAAAGGCTCTGGGGCTTGGGCGGTGGTTATCGCCATCTTGGCTTTAGTCCTGCCTCTGATAACCGAACACCCTGCTCAGATTCTGCCCAGCCTCTGGTCTTGGCTCAGTGCGTTGGTCGCTAGCTATATGCATTAAGGTATACCCTAATGAATATATCCCATGACGAAAGCTTTGAGCGCTATCCACGTATCTGGCACGAGTTGAGCGGGATGTTCAGTTATGAGCGGCAGTGCGAATGCCAAGATGGCGATAACGAGTGCCCAAGCCCCAGAGCCTTTCCACCAAGGACGATTAGCCAGCTTCTCAACCCGGCGTGCATGGGCAGCTTGCTCACGCATCAGAGCTATAGCAGGGTTGGGCGGGATTTCGATTATAGGGAGCCTTGACTGTAAGCCTAATTGATAGCTACCCAACATTGTAGGAGTTCGGACCGCTATCGCCGCTGCAATCTGACCGAGCTCGTCGTGCTCATGCCTAGCCATGAAATCAGCAACAGCTTTCGCGCGATTCTCTGGCGTGTCCGGTATGTCTTTGTCTGTATCAGGCTTGCCCAAATCAGAAATAGAAACCATGAAGCATCCTCTATCAATCGTGGGGCCATATTAGGCCATTGCTGACAATTTCGGCGTTTGAGATTCAGTTCTGGCGGTATCCATCCTGACGTTCTGCTATAGGCAGCGAATATTCCACAGCGACAAACACACTCTTTTGAGGGCTGTCACTGTCGGGTGGTGTTAAGCCGCTGCGTCGATCCACTGTTGTTTGACATCTGGCGGAGAGTGAAGATACATCCATCGTTCTTCACGTTGAACAGCTCAAACTGCGAATGGCCTGCTGGTGCTATTTGTAAGATAGTCGTTTGCATGGGAGATGCGGTTGATCCGCCCAGTATCAGATAGGAACGACTGGTTCTATCTTACACGTGGGGTAGCTCACCCACTGGGAGCCATCGTACCGCTGTAGACTTAACTCACTAATCGGCACACTCCCTGAAATTGCAAACCAATCGATGTGTGAACCACCCGTTTCTTGCCTTCTTTCTCCAGCTTACGGCGGGTGGTGCTGGTCATACCGGCATATTTGCAAGCCTCCACCCAATTCATCAGGCGTGGATCATCGCTTGAAAGACGGAAGCGGACCACAGTAACGGAGGTTCATTTGCGGCACCTGCATTACTTGGAAGCAAAGCCCCGTGTGTAAGAATCTTCGGGAGGTGATGCGTCTCAGTCGTGTAATGATAAATCAGTTCTAGCATACTCACTCCGTATCTCCTTAATCGAACAGCGGCTCGCTGTCTAATGTCACAAACATGTCCTATGCGTGGAATCTTAGGCACCCAATCTCAGCTCTGGAAATTCATTCTGTGGCGGTTTCTATGCCAGCATATCTATCTACCACTAATCTTACGGTCTGAATCAAACTGTCTTACGCGCTAATTTAATTCACGCTTTATCCTGTACACCGTTGCAATTCCACAGACTACCAACTTAGCAATCTCATCAGCGTTCATGGTTGGATGCTTGGCAATGGAAGTCATTACCATCGTCCATAACTCATCATTTCTACCTTTACCGCTTGGCTTCCAGTCAGGTTCTACAGCGCGCTTATTCGCCAATCCTTGGTTTATGCGTTCGACACGCTTCTCTTGATCCAATCGAGCCATAGTAGCCATGAGGTCAAGCAGCATGTTGTTGATGACTTCCATTATCTGGCCGGTAATTCCCTTATCCTCGACCATCATATGGCTGGTGGGCAGGTCGGCAATTACCAGACGCAGCCCCTTGGCCTTGATGGTTCCTTTCAGCGTCTCCAGTCTTCTTGCGAAAGGCGACTAAGCCGGTCAACGGACTCACACAGAAAGGCGTCCCCCTTCCCAGCGACGTCCAGCAGACGCATTAGCTCAGGACGATTCAACTTGGTGCCAGAAATGTTCTCAGCGTATACGCCGACTATGGATAAACCCTTGTCAGCAGCGAACGCTTCCAGAGCTACCTTGGCACGCAAAGCGTCTTGGTCCTTCGTGCTTGCTCTCAAGTACAAATGTGCTCTCATCGCTGCTATCCTTAGTCATCAATTTCGATAGACAAACGATAACAAGATCATATAGCTATCACTAAATGATATTTGATAGCTGGCGCCAAATAGTTTCTGGCTACCAGATAAGTAGACTCCTTTGATCGGAAAATTTGCGGTGTGTGTGGGGGGGGGTGAGACGGCCATTTTTGGGCATTTACCTGAATGTTTGATTTTTGTGATATGTGTCGACGCAGTGCAACGATTAGCACACGTCGCGTTGATCGTTTGGCGTCCTTATAATTGGTCTTCATTAACAGCGGTAGAGGTGGTAATGAGTGTTTGCGAATGGGAACAGTTTGAAGAGATTCTTCTATCTTCCAGATATCGGCTGACGGATTCTGGGCCTTTGTACGGACCTGTTAAAAGCTTTTCAATTAAAAGAAATTCGAAGCATCAAATCATCCTTTCTACAATATCCGCCGGAAATGCTAAAACATCCGAAGTCGAATGGCCTCCAGGCACTTTACGAGTTAATACCGATGTGGTGTATTTCGAAGATTACCTCGGATGCACAGCACGGGCAGTGGGTGTCATTGGATTTGATCACCGCAAAACGGATAATTATATTTCTGGTGGTTCGGTAACAAAGCAGGAATCAATCGTCGGTCATATTGAGGCTACATTTCCAAATGTGACGGTGGATATGCAAGTCGACTGGTTTATTAATATGGATGATGGAAGCTTACTATGGCCGCATAGTAAAAGGGTCGAAGAAGAGAGCACTCGTACAGTGCGGTGGATTAGCGGCAATGATGAGTTAATTTTAAATTCGAGCGATAACATGGTTAAATCAGGGAGTTCCTGTTTTGCTTTGTCAGTCGCTGGAAATGACATAATTATAGGTCGTAGCCACTCAGAACTAAACGAAGGGCCTAAGCGGGGGTACATTTTATACAAAAAAGAAACACCCGATGACGTTCGCAGAAAGATCAAAGATTGCGTTTCATTTGCACTCGGAATTTATTTGGTATATGTGGGGACGGCCGGGTTCTCAAAAGATGGTGGACTTGGCTATTTTAAATCAATAAGTGCGTACACAATCGGCGATAGAGTCTTTGAAATATACCGATCACCTGCGGCACCACTTGGCTTTACTTATCAAGGGGAGCTAGATCCGGCGTTGACATCTCGGATCATAAACTCATTGTTTGATGCTTACGATCAGTATCGATTCGAAGATGTATTTTGGCAATATTGGCATGCGCATTGTGCACCCTATCATGCTGCAGCAGTTCATTATGGCGCTGCCATTGAGTCATTGCAGAAGCGGTATATTGAGGTTTCCGGGAAGCTTTCAATTGGGTCGATCTTACTCAAGAAGGATTGGCGGGAGCTTCGTAAAAAAATCATATTATTACTTGACTCTGGTGGATTTTCCGAATCGGAAGCAAAGCTTTTATCCCAGCAAATTGATAATTTGAATCGGGCACCTCAGAAAGTAGTGATGGAGCGCTTTTTGGATAGTCTGGATATACCTCTGGGGGCATTGGAACTGTCCGCATGGCAGCAAAGAAATAATGCGGCACACGGCAATGAATTGGTAGAAGATGGACATATTGACGTCATTCGTGGCAGCAAACTTCTAAGGATCATGTTTGATCGGATGATTTTAAAAATGACCAATGCATCAGATCACTATGTGGATTATTATTCCCCAACATTCCCTGTTCGGAGATTGACAGAAGCAGTTCCAGCACATGATTGATTTCTAATGGTGAGCGTGGGGGGTTAGATGATCCAAGCACATCTGAGCCGTGTGAATTCAGCCCCCAAAACGCCTACAATCGTCACTACGAGGCTATAACGCAAAAACCAGTGCCCCCATAGGGCTGCCACTTAGATCGTCCTATGCGACGCCGTAGAGGCTGTACGCGGCACCATAACAATGGTGCGGTATATAACCAATTGCAGGTCTTCAAAAATATCAACAACCGCGACGCTATCTTTCGGGTGTTGGTCGAATAGTTGTTTTCGTAAATCAGGCTTGCCAGCGAGTTTCCATTCTTTCAACGCACGACTGACAACTCGACACGTACTCCAAACCTGGCCAGTATCGGCTTTGGTTGCGACTTTCGCCAGATAGGTCATCCATTCAAAGTAGCTATCTTTTTCTTCAAGGGTCCGGAGGTGATGTCCAAAAGCGTCAGTGTCAGGGCAGACAACCTTGTAGTCCGCTAGAAAACCACCAGCCAAGAGCTGTGCCATAAAACGTTGTAAGCTTGATCTCCGATCTAGCCTGTCGTTCAATATTATAGCGAAGTGATGATGTAAGCCCTCTTCGTCTTCATCGCACTCCACCACCGTTAATCGCAATGGTGTATAGCCAGACTTTCTTTTGTAAAAAGTAGAAAGACGTGCACTGAATGTTTGACTTGTCATTTTTTTTGTAAATCTGAGTCTGACATGATAGCCGCGTGGCCTAGAGCGGGCTTTTGTACCCTCATAAATCATCACATACAGTGCTTCTAAAATTTTGGTGATCGATGGGTATGACGAATCACACTTGACCGGAACTTCCATGAACCGATTGTGGAAGTAATATTCTTTATCAATTAACATAATAATTTTTATTAAAATTTGTATCCTGGTTGGATGCGTGAAAGACCACTTCAATTATTAGTAACACGAAAGCTGAGCTGCCTTGTATTACCCAGTATTATCCGTACGATTTTTATTTCTTGTATTTCTTGTATTCTCCACACCCCTTACACTACCTCCTTCCTTCACAGACCTAACACCCCAATAGATACAGTAGAATACAATAGAGAATTAAAGATCCCGCCCACAGAATACAGCGAATGCCCGACAGTACATGGGCTTGGGGAGTATTTTAGTGTTTGCAAGTCAAGCTTTTTTAGGCCGAAGGCTATTCGCGAAAAATAGCGCTTTTGAATTTTATACAATCATCTGCCGGGAGCGTGCCCCCCTCCCCCCCACAATCGGAAGCTAGACATTACGCTCTTTGGGGGGTGGTATACGACCCATTATACAGCCGCGCCTAGCCCATTCTAAACACTTTGAAAAAATAATTTTAAGTTGGTATTGCGATGTGCATACCAAAACATTGTGCGACAGGCACCATAATTTTGAACCTCGCATCAAGGGCGACTATAAGCCCGTTTGAGCCGCGCACCTAGCAACCCTGTAGGGTGTGTGCGGCTAAGGGCTGTATCGCTATATACGGCGCATCCTGATGGTTGCGATGACAGCATCAAACAAAAGTCACACTTAGTATTTGAGAAGCTTTATGGTGGTAACAAACAAGAAGACTAGGAAGAGACAGCCAGCCATAGCTTGTTTAGAAGGGATTTTTTTGAGGAAACTTTCTTTACAGCTATTGTTCAACACCTGTAGACGTCCATGCCAGTGTAAAATCAAGCCACAAAAAACCTCCTACTCGAGAGGCTTCGTTTGTTTCGCAGATTCACTCACCATCGTCTATCGAGTTCAGATAGTGAGCGATTACATCACCATGACATGCAGCAGGTTTGCAGTGACACCCTAGTGTTTTGCCTCTGAGCTTTTCGATATTTTCATTGAACTTCTCGGGAAGCTTTACAAATCTTCTTTCAAAGTCATAAGAATATTTCGCTATGACTTCATCCCGAGTGCCTTCAGCCCCTATTTGATAAGGGTTACCCCACAGGGTTCCACGACCAATGTAAACATCATAGCGCTGCCCCAAATCTTTGTTTGAAACCTTCGTAATTTTCAAATTCAAAGTTCTAATGGGAATATCTCTGTCTCTCAACTCATTGTAAAGCAGAAAGAAACAATTTCTTTCTCCATCTTGAAACAGAATCGCATGAGTAGCTAAATCGAGAGCTGCTTTCTCATTGGCACAAATGGTGAAATGCAACTGATGTTCTTCACTCAACCTTTTGCAAAAATGGTTTTCATCAGACACACAAATAAGCTCAACCTTCTCAAGTGAGCTTATAATTCTAGCCACCTTCCTTTCAAATTTTGGATAAGAAAGAAAATCACCAGGGTATGCGATTAACACCTTTGCATCGTTATTCATATTAAATCTTTGACAACCACATCAGTTTCACTCCATGAAGACTTCAAGTATTCAACCACCAGTCGCCTATGACATTGGTGGGGTAAATGCTCGCTGCACAGCAAACAACCCTCATCAATCATCTCAGGTTTAACGTGCTTTTCAACGCTTCTTTTGGACATCAGATTTAAGAATTTGTCTTCATACTGTTGCCAAGTAATTTCTTTTTTTTGATACGGCGAAAGAATTTCTTTCGTTGGGGCAAGGTCCGGCATATGAATATAATCAACACCACACAATTCTTTAAGAAAATATTTCAAATCATCTTTTTTAGCGAAAGCCGAAAGCTGTGAGGAATTATTCAGTCGAACATCAACCACTCGCTTTGCGCCAGACAATTTAATCAGTGAGAAAAACCGTTCGGCTTTCTTCTCTGTGAATCCTATCGTAAAGATTTTCATTTCTTTCCTCAAAACACAGCGGCGACAAGCTTATATGCAAAGCCACGGCTATCAATTTCGCCAAGGCTCACAGTGAAAAATGTGATGTCATCTGGCTGATACCGACCTGCACCAGCCTGAACATAGGTGGCTTCATAGGTGGGGTCAGTGACCATCAAACCGTAGTTGACGCGGTTATAAGTGAAGAAAGCTCGCACTCTAAGCCGTTGGTCTCCCCATTGCGCCCCTTCGGCTGACACCTTTATGGAAACATTTACGGGTTGAATGAGATAGAGGGTGCTGATTGGCCCAACCAAGCTAGCTCCCGGAACCCGGTCGTTGAGACCTGAGTAACTGTCATCAACTGAGTCAGGCCAAAGCCTAGGTGGCCCATCGACTAGGGTATGGAGATTTAAGCGGTCGAAACGACCGGCTGGCCCCCAGTGCAAGCTGGTATCAATGATGTGGTTTTCCTGCTGGAAGGTTCCCGGCTGAAGGCCTGTATACGAAATGTTTATCACATCGAGCAGACCGGCATACTGACCACTTAGATAAATCTGGTCCTGCAAAGTAATTGCTCGGTTTTGCCTTGGTGCGACCGGGCGAATCCAATTATTTTGATATTGCCCAAGCGTTACTTTTCCAGCGACACATTTTCCTCCCGGCTTTTTGGAGTTAGCCAAGCAAACCATCTGGTATACATATGCCATTTGTCAGATCTTCCGTGATGGCGATGTGCCAACCTCCATCGTCTCCTTACCACTTGAGCTAATCAAGCTCGACCTTGGGATGATGCACACATTTCGCTTGCCACTATTCCGCCACCCGCCACGGTCAGGCTATGGACAGCCTCAAACTGCCCCGGGAGGCGTCAGCGAGCGATGGCTCTTGCGTAGGAAGGGAGAGCCTGATATGCCCTGTGAGCGCTTGCAAGGTGGCAGGGCGAACGGATCAGAAGGAACCATGAAGACCGGTACAAGGCGCTGGAGGGCCGTCTGGAGTAGTACAATTGAGTAGTACAAATGAAAAACCCCGTGAACTCTAAGTAACTGAATTCACAGGGTTTTCTGTATATGGCGGAGAGATAGGGATTCGAACCCTAGGTACTGTCGCCAGTACAACGGATTTCGAATCCGTCCCATTCGGCCACTCTGGCATCTCTCCAACGGCGCGCATGATAACAGTTCATCTGCCGAACGTAACCCCCCTGCGGAGGAAATTTTCGCGTGCTATCAGGCGCTTGCGTAGATTTTTGCGTTAAAGCGGGACGCCGAGGCGTTTGGCGACTTCTTCGTAGGCTTCGATGACACCACCGAGGCCTTGGCGGAAGCGGTCTTTGTCCATTTTCTTGCGGGTTTCTTTGTCCCACAGACGGCAGCCGTCTGGGCTGAATTCGTCGCCGAGGACGATTTCGCCGTGGAAGGTACCGAATTCAAGTTTGAAGTCGACCAGCAGCAGGCCAGCGTCGTCAAACAGCTTGGTCAGGACTTCGTTGACCTTGAGCGACAGCTCTTTCATCCGGACCAGGTTTTCTGCCGTGCCCCAACCGAACGCCACGACGTGGGATTCGTTGATGAACGGGTCGCCTTTGGCGTCGTCTTTGAGGAACAGTTCGAAGGTGTAAGGGTTGAGCTTGATGCCCTCCTCCACGCCCAGGCGCTTCACCAGGCTGCCCGCTGCGTAGTTACGCACGACGCACTCGACCGGGATCATCTCAAGTTTCTTGACCAGACATTCGGTGTCGCTCAGCAACGCGTCGAATTGGGTCGGGATACCGGCTTCTTCGAGTTTTTGCATGATGAAGGCGTTGAACTTGTTGTTCACCATGCCTTTGCGATCAAGCTGTTCGATGCGCTTGCCGTCGAACGCCGAGGTGTCGTCGCGAAACAACAAAATCAAGCGGTCAGCGTCATCGGTGGTGTAAACCGATTTGGCTTTGCCGCGGTAGAGTTCTTCACGTTTTTCCATGATGGGCTCCGCTTGCTAAGTAGTTGGGCTAGGCGATGTGTCGCCAGTCGAGCCCTGAATCTTGATCGGCCAATTGCAGCCAGTCCGGGTCGCACCCGAGGGTGTCGACAAAACATTGCCGGGCCAGCTGCGGCAGGTTGTTTTTGCTGCTGAGGTGGCCCAGCACTAAATGCTGTAACGACTGCCATCCCAACTCGCTCACCAGGTTGGCAGCCTGATGATTGTTCAAATGTCCCAGTTCGCCACCTACCCGCTCTTTCAAGAAATACGGGTAGCGACCTCTGGCCAGCATGTCGCGGCAATGATTTGCTTCAATCATCAACGCATCCAGTCCGTAATAACTCTTTAACACCGCAGGGCCGTAGGAACCAAGGTCAGTCAGCAAGCCGAATCGGCGCTGGCCGTCGTTGAATACAAACTGCGTCGGCTCAAGGGCATCGTGGGCAACGCACACCACATCAATGCTCAGTGCGCCCACCTGCAATGGTTGACCGCCTGACAGAAACCCTGCGGCTTCTACAGGTTTGCGCATCCCGCGCAAGGTGCCGTTACTGAGGTAGACCGGTAGATTGTAGCGCCGTGACAGCAAAGCCACGCCATGCACGTGGTCGGCATGTTCGTGGGTCACCAGAATGGCACTCAACTGATGCGGGCTAACGCCTAAACGCGCCAGACGTCGCTCGGTTTCTCGCAGTGAAAAACCACAATCCACCAGCACATACGTGTCGTTACTGGCGACCAGCGTGCCGTTCCCTCGGCTACCACTGCCTAAAACAGCGAAACGCACTTAACCGAGGTTGTCTTGAATGATACCCAGCACGCGGCGCGCTACATCAGGAGGCGCTACGGTGTTGATATTTTTCTCGACCGTCACCTGCACGCTGTCACCCACCTTGCTCAAGCGAACTTGATAACGTTCGGCACGGGCTTCGATTTGTTCTTTATCCGGCGTGCTGCTGAACAGACGGCTAAAGAATCCAGGCTCGTTACCAGGCGTCTTCGCCTTCTCGGCCAAGTTGATGTAGTAAAGACCCAGGCTGCGGTTGATGTCTTCTACGCGCCAATCACCTTGATCCAAGGCACGGCCGACGCTTGACCATGCGCGGTCCAGGTCGTCAGCGACGTTCAATACCGGGTTACCACTGCCATCGACGCTCAAGGCAACGCGTTTCGGAGTATCGAAGTCACGCGCAGCAAGCAGGGAAACCGAACCGCCTTTTTCAGCGCTGCGGCTCATGCTGGCCAGCAGATCGTCGGTCAGCGCGGAATCGAGGCCCAGGTTGGTGGTGTTCGCTGGGAAGTCGACGTCCGCCGTGCTGCCCACTGGCCGCGTAACGCTGACGACGTAGATTTCACTGGTGTTGCGCTGCACACCCGGTTCGATACGAACACGCACGCGAGTTTCGGTGTCGGCGCTGGCGCCACTGCCGGTCAGGCGCTTGGCCATCGCGGAAGAAAGCCCATCGATACGCTGCCAACTGGTGTTGAATTCACCGGTCTGCGGACGTTCGTCACCAATGCGGAAACCGTTGTCTTCAAAATACTGATGCGCGATCGGCCAAACTTCGGCAGGCGAACGCTGAGCCAGGATCGAGCGCGACTCACCGGTTTTCTGCAGGCTGAAATCGCTGGCAGTTGCGGTCACTGGCAATTGCTGAGGACGTGGAACGACAAACTCGCCCTTGGTTGTTTCGTTAGCCACGTTACGCGGGATCGGCAGCAAAGGATCAAGCCGTTTCACACCGGTGATGTCGGGTGGCAATTGCATAGGCGCCGCTTGAGGCGCCGCCAGATAATCACTGCCGCGATCACGGAAGTAACCCTCAGGGCCCCAAATCCAGCCACAGCCGCTGGTACTGGAGATAATCAAGGCTAGTGCGGACAGTCCGGCCAATCGCTTCATTGCGTGATACTTCCTCATTAAAGCAATACACCGGACTGGCGCAGGGCCTGACGCAGCGGTTCGTGACAGGGCTCGCTGAGCCAGGTGAGCGGCAGACGGATGCCGTCCGGCATCATGCCCATCTCATGCAGCGCCCATTTCACGGGAATTGGGTTGGATTCGATAAACAGGGTTTTATTAAGCGGCATCAGTTTTTCGTGAATCGCACGAGCAGTGGCAGCATCACCACGCATCGCGGCGGCGCACAAATCGGACATGGCACGTGGCGCCACGTTTGCCGTTACTGAAATATTACCTTTGCCGCCCATCAACATCAGCTCGACAGCCGTCGCATCATCACCGGAATACACCAGAAAGTCGCTGCTGACCCGCGCCAGAATGTCTTTGGCACGTTGCAGGTCGCCAGTGGCTTCCTTGACGCCGATGATATTTGGCACCGTGGACAGACGCACAACCGTGTCTGCCAACATGTCGCACGCCGTTCGGCCTGGCACGTTATACAGAATCTGCGGAATATCGACTGATTCAGCGATGAGCTTGAAGTGCTGATACAGCCCTTCTTGCGTCGGTTTATTGTAATACGGTGTAACCAGCAGGCACGCATCAGCGCCTGCGGTTTTCGCGTTACGCGTCAGCTCGATCGCTTCGCGAGTAGAGTTCGCGCCTGTTCCCGCGATGACGGGGATACGCCCTGCAACTTGGGCTACCACGCGGCGAATCACTTCTATGTGCTCGCTGACGTCGAGTGTGGCCGACTCACCAGTGGTGCCGACCGCAACAATCGCGTTGGTGCCCTCTTGCAGATGGAAGTCCACCAGTTTGCTCAGGCTGTCCCAGTCAAGACGACCATTTGCATCCATCGGTGTGACCAGTGCCACCATGCTGCCCGCAATCATGCGACCGCTCCTGCCGGAAAAAGAGAGCCGTAATGGTACTGGCGCTATCAGGCTTGCACAAGCGAAGTACCGTGCTACGAGCATTCCCCTAAGCGATGCTTTTCGCTACCCTTTGTTCTTTGGTCAGTACGGGTCATCTGCGCAGCGCGTTCAATCGATCGAATTTTCCGTCGAAACCCTTGTTCCAACGAGGTCGCGACCCACCATGGCCTGGCCATGAAGGCAAGCGGCACCGGGGTTTGGGTTGCAGTAGACGAGAATTGGTTGTCGAATCAGCCGTGCAAGCCCAACGTATGTACTCACCGCTCATCGCCTAGGAATGCTGCATGTCGTCCACCCCCACAGTTCGCGAACAATTCCTTGTAATCAGTGCCCTTGGCGCCAACCCAATGGAGCTGACCAACGTGCTGTGCCGCGCCAGTCATGAAAACCGCTGTTCAGTGGTGAGTTCACGTCTGACTCGTCATGGCGAATACAGTGCGCTGATTCTTCAGGTTTCAGGCAGCTGGGACGCTCTGGCCCGTCTGGAAACCGGTTTACCGAGCCTGTCGAAAAAGCACGCCTTCACCGTCAGTGTCGTGCGTAGCGCCAGCCTGGAAAGCCGTCCTGAGGCTCTGCCTTATGTGGCTTACGTCAGCTCGGCTTACCGTCCGGACATCATCAATGAGCTTTGTCAGTTCTTCATCGATCATAACGTCGAGCTGGAAAACCTCATTTGCGATACGTATCAGGCGCCTCAAACAGGCGGCACGATGCTCAATGCGACCTTTACCGTCACATTGCCTGCCGGTATCCAGATCAGCTGGCTGCGTGATCAGTTCCTCGACTTCGCCGACGCGCTGAACCTCGATGCGTTGATCGAACCTTGGCGTCCACAGGCTCCTATGTAAGGAAACATTAATGGCCGTTGCGTTGAATGAACCTGTTGCCGATTTTGAGGCGCAGGCCACCAGTGGGCAGACGATTAGTCTGGCCGGGCTTAAGGGCCAGCAGGTGGTGATTTATTTTTACCCGAAAGACAGCACGCCGGGTTGCACGACTCAGGGTCAGGGCTTTCGTGATCAACACGCTGCGTTCGAGGCGGCCAACACCGTGGTGTTCGGTGTTTCGCGCGACAGCTTGAAGTCCCACGAAAACTTTAAGACCAAGCAGGCGTTTTCGTTCGAACTGATTTCTGACAAAGACGAAGCGCTGTGCCAGCTGTTTGATGTGATCAAACTGAAAAAGCTCTATGGCAAGGAATACCTGGGCATAGATCGCAGCACGTTCTTGATTGATAAAAAAGGCGTATTACGCCAGGAATGGCGCGGCGTAAAAGTACCCGGCCATGTGGCTGCTGTACTGGAAAGCGCGCAAGCATTGAACAACGGTTAACTGTCGTCGAAGGGATTCGCTGCCTGCACACATTGAAGTAGCTTGCAGCGAAAGCGCCTTGCCCTCCTCTTCCAGAAAATCCTAAAGCAGCGGCGACACCGTAGGCTCATTACGGGGCCAGGCGTCCAACACGGCTTTGAACAGGGTGGCCAGGGGAATCGCGAAGAACACACCCCAAAAGCCCCACAACCCGCCAAACAACAGCACTGCGCAGATAATCGCGACCGGGTGCAGGTTGACCGCACCGGAAAATAACAACGGCACCAACACGTTGCCATCCAGCGTTTGAATGACGCCGTAGACCGCCATCAAGTAAATGAATTGATCACTCCAGCCCCACTGGAACAGCGCAATCATTGTCACCGGCACCGTCACGACTACCGCGCCGACATAGGGTACGACCACCGACAAGCCGACCAGTAAAGCCAACAATGCCGCGTAGTTCAGCCCCAAGGCCATGAATGCCACGTAGGTGACGCCACCACAGAGAACAATCTCAATGGCTTTGCCGCGAATGTAGTTGGCTATTTGCCGATTCATTTCCTGCGCAACGCGGGTAATCAATGTTCGCTCACGCGGCAAATAACCGCTGACCCAACGCCCGATCAACTTTCGATCTTTGAGAAAGAAGAACACCAGAATCGGCACCAGTACCAAATAGATCATGGCATTGACCAGCAGTGGCAGGCTGGACAACGAAAATGTCAGTGCCCATTGGCCGAACTTGCCGGTTTCTCCGCGAGCAACCTCAATCGCTTGCAGCACTTGTTCGTCAGAGATCAAGTGCGGATAACGCTCAGGCAACAGCAGCAACAGCGATTGCCATTTGGCGAGCATGCCTGGCAGTTCGTTAAATAACGTGATCAGTTGATGCCAAAGCAGCGGTACAAGCACCAACAGAAAAACCAGCAACACACCCATGAACAACGCAAAAACCAACGAGACCGCGACCACTTCCGGCATCCGCAGACGCTCCAGAAGGCTGACCTGGCCTTGCATCAGAAACGCCAGCACCAACCCCGCCAAGACCGGCGCAAGCATGCCACCGAGCGTCAATACGATGGTGAACGCCAAGACCAACAATACCGCGAGCACCACGGCTTCCTCGTCGGAGAAGTACCGCTGTATCCAGTCGCGTAGCACCTTGAACATCAAAAATCCTTCAGGCAGTCATCGTCAGCAACGATCATTAAGAGGGGGAAATAAAATCACAGGGCATCAGGCTTTGCGTAACCAATAAAGGTAAACGCCCGCCTGGACCTCTTCGTGCAATAACGTGTGGCCGGCGAGCTTGGCAAAGGTCCGGAAATCGCGCTGGGAGCCTGCATCCGTTGAGATGACTTTGAGTACTGAACCACTGGTCAAGCGATTTAGCTCAAGCTTGGCTTTGAGCAACGGCAGCGGACAATTCAAGCCACTGGCGTCCACTTCAGCGTCACAGGCCTCGGGGCGCTCTACAGCGTCAGTCATCATTTCTCTCCAGGCAGGCACATCGAATGGCGTTGCAACCACCCAATTAGCGTGGCGGACGCCTCAAACAGGCAACAAGAATACCTCACTCTGGTCAGCAAGCCATTGAGCCAGCTACAGTAAGGGCTCTTTAACGCCTAGAGCCTTGTGCATGAAATTTCTGCGCCCTACCTTGTTGACGCTCGCTTGCCTGCTCGCCTCTCCGAGTTTTGCTGACGACTTGCCATCACTGGGCGATGCCAGCTCTGCCATCGTCTCCCCACAACAGGAATATCAACTGGGCCGCGCCTGGCTTGGCATGCTTCGCGGTCAGGTGTCGCAACTATCTGATCCGCAGCTCAAGGACTTTGTGGAGACCACGGTTTACCGCCTTGCAGAAACCAGTCAGGTGCAAAACCCCCGGTTGGAATTCATTCTGATCGACAGCCGCGAGTTGAACGCATTCGCCGCCCCTGGCGGGATTGTCGGGGTTAACGGCGGACTTTTTCTCAACGCGCAAAATGAAGCCGAATACGCGGCAGTGCTCGCTCACGAATTGGCTCACTTGTCGCAACGCCACTTCGCGCGGGGCATTGAGGCGCAGCAACGCATGCAGATTCCGGTCCTGGCAGCCATGTTGGCAGGTATCGTCATGGCCGCGGCTGGTGCTGGCGACGCAGGCATCGCAACGATTGCAAGTACCCAGGCAGCGTCGATCCAGGAACAAACGCGTTTCTCTCGGGCAAACGAACAGGAGGCAGACCGCATCGGTATCATCAACCTGCAAAAAGCCGGTTATGACCCGCGAGCGATGCCCAACATGTTTGAACGGCTGATGCGCCAATACCGATTCGACGCCAAGCCACCCGAGTTTTTGTTGGATCACCCGGTCACTGAGTCTCGGATCGCTGACACCCGTAACCGCGCAGAGCAAGAAAAGCCCGGCGGCAAAGAAGACAGCTTGCAGTACCAACTGATGCGCGCACGTGTTGCGCTGTATTACGAAGAATCCACCGGCCTTGCTGCAAAACGCTTCCGCGCGTTATTGAATGAAAACCCTAAATCTGAGTACGCACGCTACGGGCTTGCCATCGCTCAAATTAAGGGCTCGCAGATCAATGATGCACGCGAGACACTCAAGCCGCTGTTAGTCAAAGATCCAAACAACATCACGTATAACTTGGCGCAGGTAGAAATTGATGTCGCCAACAGCAAGATGGTCGACGCCCAGCAGCGACTGGACCGGATGAAGGTGCAATTTCCGGATAACTACCCGCTGAACCAGGCCGGCGTCGATTTATTGATCAAACAGAACAAGCCTGCGCAAGCGGAAAAAGGATTGGACCAACTGCTGAAAAGTCGGCCATCCGATCCAGATATCTGGAGTCAGGTTGCAGACGTGCGCGGGTTGGCAGGCAATATGATTGGCTCCAACCAGGCGCGCGCCGAGTACTTCGCTTTGACCGGTGACTATCGTCAGGCTCAACAGCAGCTCGAAATCGCCAAGCGGCGGGCTAACAACAACTTTCAACTGGCCTCGCGCATTGATGCACGGCAGAAAGAGTTTGCTGAGCAAGAGCGATTGCTGAAAGAAATGATGAACTGACCCGTGCCCGGTAGGAGGGGCCACGTCTCGACGTACCACACTGGATGGGGGATTTGTGGCTTGAGGTTGCAGAGTGTCAGGATTGACGCTTTCCCGAATAAATTCGGTCCCTCCGGTGTTTCAAGCGATGCACAACACCTGTAGGAGCAACTTGTTGGCGAGCGGCTTATGGGGTTCACCAACTAAGCAGCCTCGCCAACAAGTTGGCTCCGTGATAATTGGCAATCTGTTCCACCGACGTCAGGCATTACCCGCCAGTTTCAGGCGTGCGGCGCGGGTGAAATCCAACATGCGCTGCAATGGGCGAATCGCGTGGGGGATCAATGCCGGGTCGACGAATATCTCGTTACTGCCCTCTCGCAGGCACTGCAAGGTGCGCTCAAGGGTGTTCATCGCCATCCACGGACAATGTGCGCAACTACGGCACGCGGCGCCGTTACCGGCGGTTGGCGCTTCGATGAAGATTTTGTCCGGGCACAGCTGCTGCATCTTGTAAAAAATGCCTCGATCAGTCGCGACTATAAACATTTTATTAGGCAGCGATTGCGCAGCAGCGATCAGTTGACTGGTCGATCCGACAGCATCTGCCAGATCGATCACTGACTCGGGCGACTCGGGATGCACAAGAATCGCAGCCTCGGGATAAAGCGCTTTCATGTCCTCAAGCTGCTTGGACTTGAATTCCTCGTGGACGATACATGCGCCGTCCCACAACAACATGTCGGCACCGGTTTCGCGCTGAATATAACGACCCAAATGCTTGTCCGGCGCCCAGATGATCTTTTCGCCGTTATCCATCAGGCTTTCGACGATTTCCAGCGCACAACTGGACGTCACTACCCAGTCGGCGCGGGCCTTCACCGCGGCGGATGTATTGGCATAGACCACCACCGTGCGCTCTGGATGCTGATCGCAGAAGGCCGCGAACTCATCAACCGGGCAACCCAAGTCCAACGAACAGGTCGCCTCCAGCGTTGGCATCAGAATCCGTTTTTCCGGGTTGAGGATTTTCGCCGTCTCGCCCATGAAACGTACGCCTGCGACCAGCACGGTTTTTGCCGAATGCTGATTACCGAAGCGCGCCATTTCCAGGGAGTCGGACACGCAACCGCCGGTTTCCTCGGCCAAGGCCTGGATAACGGGATCGCAGTAATAGTGGGCAACCAAAACGGCGTCTTGCGCTTTTAACTCAGCAGCAATCGCCGCGCGGTAGTGAGCCTGCTCTTCGACGCTCAGCGTTTTGGGCTGTTTGGCATCGAGATGGGCCTGGACCAGAAGGCGTTCGGAAATCTGCGTCATGTTCGCTGGACCTAAAAGCGCTTGTGCGCGGATGCCGAAGTTTACACCTGTGGCGCAGAGTCCTGAATCCCTTAATTACCAATTCAAAACTATCAAAACGATGATGCTTATTGCGCTTATACCGGATGCTTGGGCGTATGGGCGGGAAGTGTCCAGCGACGGTGGCGCCGCCGAACTGCCAGGGATCTAAGCAATTTCTCCCGCCAAAACCACTATCAGCTCATGACGGCAAAACATCCCGTTTCGCGTTCTGTGCTCGTAACGCGGGCGAATGGCTTGAGTATTGCCGCTGCGTGTTGATGCATAGATGCCTCGGATTTTCCCTCCGCCGCCAGTGCCGCCGAGGCGTCTTCGACCAGCGCAAAGCGATAACCACGGTGATAACCCTCAACGATGGTCGACAGGCAGCACATGGTGGTGCCATAGCCAATCACCACAAACTCGTGGTCGGCATGCTGCTTAACGAAATCCACGAAGTCGGGCGAGGAAAACGAAGAGTAGTTACCCTTGATCGCATGAGTTTCACCCCCTTCAGGAACAAAACCGTCAATGAAGTCCGAGGTATCTGACGCGGCATTGAACAGATTACCGTCCTGCAGGTGCTGGACATGGACAATCGGCCAGCCTTCTTTGCGCGCGTGTTGCAGCATCAGGTAAGCATTCTGGAGGGATGGACCGATTGAACCAATATGAAAACTGCGGCCTGTAGAGATGTACTCGCGTTGGATATCAATCACGATAAGCGCTTTCATGGAAGCTTCCTTTCGGGTGGGTTTAATTTTTCAATCAGAGCCGTCACCAAGGCGAGACGGTCACCGTAGGACGACAGCTGCATGAACTCCTTGTCGGAATGCATGCCGCCGCCATAGGGGCCGAGGCCTACCAGTATCGATATGTTCTGGCTGGCGAGGTTGTTGCCGTCGCTGCCATAACCGACCCCGCGCGCTTTGAACGATTGTCCGAGCGATTGGGCGACTTCCTGGGCCTGGACGACCAAGGTGTGGGTATTGCTGTCCGGCAGTAGCGGCATTTCGGCAAGCTGAACCAGCTCGGTGCGAGTGCCTTGTTGCAGTTTTTTGTTGTAGACGTCGCTGTGGCCGCGAATGGTTTCCATGGCGGCAGCCACGCGCTCCCAATCGGAGACATCCTGAAAGCGAACATCCACCGTAACACTCGCTTTTTCGCAGACAACGTTCGGCTTGCTGCCGCCTTCAATGACGCCCGGATTGATGAGCAAGCCTTTCTCCGGCTCGGCCAGCGCCGCTAATTTGGTGATCTTGGTCGCCAGGTCCAAGCAGGCATCAATACCGTTTTCGGGCTCAAGTCCGGCATGCGCGGCTTTTCCGAAGGTGGTCAATTTGATCCAGCGAACGCCCGATTGACTGCTGACGACGGCACCATCTTCAAGGCCAGGTTCAAACACCAGCCCATAAGGAATGCCCTGTGCGAGCTGTTGCAGCACCGATTTGGATTGGCTCGAACCAATTTCTTCATCATCGTTCAGCACCACGCGAATGTTATCCAACTGACCGACGCTCTTGAGGTGCTCCAATGCATTAAGCATCAGGACCACCCCGCCTTTCATGTCGATCACCCCCGGCCCCATCAAGCGGTCGCCTTCTCGGCGGATCGACTGAAAGGGACTGCTGGGCGAAAACACTGTGTCCAGGTGCCCGACGAGCAAAACTGTCGGCTTGGCATTGGCAGTTTCGAAGCGCAGCACTTCACGTCCATCAGCGAGGGGATGATGGGTGACCTGCAAGCCGAGCGCTTCGAAATAGGGGATGAGTGTATTTCCGACGTTGGCGAGGCCGTCCACGTTGTGGGAATCGCTGTTGATATCGACGATTTTTTGCAGCAATTGCAAATAAGCCGGCGCTATCTCGTCGAGCGCATAGGCGCTTTGGGCGGTTAGCACCAACGCCCATGCGCAGAACCAACGCTTCACGCTACCGCCCCTTGGGCGATTAATTGTTGAAGTGTTGCGCTGGCTCGCTGCTCCAACGGCCCTGCGGTGTGCAGGCTGTTTTCCGGCCGATTAAGGGCCATGGGGTGATAACCGATGTGCCTCGAAGGCTGTGGGAAAGAAGCGTCTTCTTCCAGGACCATTTCCACATAGCCATGTTCTGAAAACGAGAACTGGCTGCCTGCGGAACGGAATCCATAGCCCGCATAAAACGATTCAAGGTGGATCTGAGCGTGCAGGTAGAAGCGCGAGAAACCCTTTTGACGGCAGATATCCAACAAGAACGAGAGCAATTGATGGGCGTGCCCGCGTCGTCGGTATTCGGCACGAATGGCCAGGCGTTCGATTTTCGCAAACCCGTTGAAGTAGCGAATTCTGGCGGTCAGCACCGGTTCGCCGGCGAGCAGTCCCACCACTTGAGTGGCGGTATGGTCGTTGAGGTCGAACTCTTCGTTGAAGGGGCATTGTTGCTCGTGCATGTACACGATGGCCCTTACCAACATCGCCTTGAGCCGCTCCTCCTCGCTTTCGACAATCTTGATGATCAATGGCACGTGGGCGACAGGTGTCGGCGCGGGAAAAGCGCGAGGGGTCGATGCTGACATGATGAGCGTCTCAGTGACGTTGGTTAGTGGAGGGGATGGACGGCGGGGTATCGCGAAGCGCTTCGATCATGATCTGCACCGTTGTCGTGGTCAGGCCGGTGGCGCCGTTACGAATAGCCGTGGCGGACACCTTGTCGCGTCGGACGACGGGATAGGGGTAGATCCAGCCCGACTCATCGTAAATACCGCGGACCCACATCCCGCCCAAATCGCTGCCGTGAATGCCATGGATTGGCCGACCGTGAGCCAGGGTCTTGACGTGCTTGAGCACCGAATAAAATCCGCCGCTGGCATAAGCGTCTGGCAAGGACAGCACCTCGACCACCGTGCTCAGACCCGCTTCGTCGATGGCCGCGCGCATCATCGCCAACCGCGTTTCATATTCGTAAAAGCGCGAACCCGTAGGGAAGTAGTTGAGGTGTACGTCCGCACGACGGGTTTTCTCGTACACCCTCATGCCATGTTCGTATTGGGCGATGAGAATTTCGCCGCGCTCCAGAGCCAGGACGTGAAGCTTCGGAATCGTCGTGCTGTGCAAGTAGACCTTTTCCAAACCCCGGGAATTGATCGCGTCACGAATAAGCGATAGATGGGTTCGGTGGATGGGGTTGAATGTCCCAAAAAACACGCCGACTCCGCCGCGCTTGAAGAACACCGCACGCCAGTCCGATAGCAGCCCAATAGCAAACATAAACGCGCCGAAGGTCAGCCCGCAGCCCATAAAAGCAGTTTTGGCCCAAGGCAGCCCGAGGGTGGCAATAGAAGTCACGACAATGTTGGTTGAGAGCGCAATCAGTACATTGCGGTTTCTGTCGCCTATTTCCCGGTTGGCAAACGCCAGGGCAATGTATTGCATGCCTTGTGAGGCACAGGTGGTCAGTAGCGCGATACCTACAACCCCCCCTAGCGTGTCCAGATTGGGCGCCGGAAAGACATCACCGGCGGTCAATACCAGAAAGATCCCCACGTTAAAAACAAACTGCGGAATGAACCGCCCCACGCGGCCCAGGCTGACAACGGTGGTGCGCAGGTTGATGATTTCCTCGAGCTTGTTGCTGAGCTTCGAGTAATAGGGAATGAATAAGCCGACAAAAACGCAGAGGGCTATCAGTACAGGATTACCGAGCGCAGAATGTGCCACGCCGTAACTTCCGTACATGAGCAGACCGATACTCATGCCGAGTTGGACAGAGGGACTTTTCAGGTGACTGGGGATCTTCACGCCTTACCCTCGACGGTCGATATAACGTCTGCCAAAACTTGAGCGTTAGTCGTTTTAAGATGTTCGGTCGTGGTTTTAAGAGTGCATTCAAAAGCGCGATTAAATGTAATAACTTCACCTTGGTTCGTTTGAAGTTTGGCGTTGGGTTGGAAGTTCACTTCCTAACTCCTGTGACTATAGCGTTTCAAGTGCGGCGATCATGTTGGCTATATGTTTGGCGCTCAAACGTTCTTTTGGTACGCTTCGCATGCCGTTTGGGAATATGAAAATACCGTGCTTTTTATGCATCGCGTGAAATTAGAATAATTAAGGGATGATGAGAAATGGCCAGGTCGCTTCCACCACTGGATCTATTGATTGGTTTTGAAGCCGCTGCGCGACAGCTCAGTTTTTCCAAGGCCGGCGATGAGGTATTCGTGACTCAGTCGGCCATCAGCCGTCAGGTCAAGAAGCTCGAGGAGTTCGTCGGCGTCGCACTTTTCGAGCGTCGGCACCGCTCACTGGAACTGACAGAAAAGGGGCGCTTGCTCTTCAAGGTCGCGAGCGAAACGCTGGCGCGACTTTCCGAAACGCTGGAAAGCTTGCGCGATGAGCCTTCGAACCGAAGCATCAAGATTTCCACCACCACCTCGTTTGCTTCATTGTGGCTGGTGCCGCGCTTGGCGCGCTTTCGAGAGCAGCATCCAGACATTGCCATTTACATCGAGGCCGACAACCGAATAGTTGACCTCAAGCAAGGCGTAGTAGATCTTGCGATTCGCTATTGCACCGCCGATCAAATTACCCCTGGCGTCGATATTCGCCTGTCGACCGAAGACATCTTTCCGGTATGCAGCCCTAGTTTGTTGCGCCGAAGCGGACGCACATTTAACCGTATCGAAGACCTTCGGCATCACACCTTGCTGCACCTGAGCGACACTCAAAATGCCTGGCCTTGGTTGCAGTGGTCTGAATGGCTAAAAGAAGCAGGAGCCCCCGGGCCTTTGGCCGATATCGGACTCCGGTTCAGCCATTTTGACCAGATGATTCACGCGGCGACGATGGGGCACGGTATTGCACTGGGCAGTTCGCCGCTGGTGGACTATCTGCTGAAGGAAGGGGCGTTGGTGGCGCCTTTAGTTAAGCGCCTGGTGAGTCCTCGATCGTTTTATATCTGTCGAGGTCCGCGCAGTGATGATGCGGTTTCGTCTTTGGTGGACTGGCTCATGACAGCAGTGGAAACGCCCGATGCCGAGACAGGCCCTTTAGAGACTCTAGCGGGCGCGGCAATCGACCTACGACCCTGGCTCGTCTAGAACCGTGTATCGACGACGGTAACAGGTCATTTGCACTACGGGCGTTACGGCCTCGCTTGGATTAACTGCACCTCTGTGGGACCGAATTTATTCGGGAAGCGGCCGATTCGATTACCGATCTGATCCCAGTATCTTTGTAGGAGCCAACTTGTTGGCGAAGATCCCCGCGCGGCGTGTCAGACACACCGCTTCGCGAACAGCTTGCCCGCGATCGGCTGCGCAGCAGTCGTAAAATCAGCGATTCTGCTCTTCAGTTGGAACCTGGCCAGCTTAACTGAACGCCATAGCCCCGCGTCGAGCAGCTGGAAGTAAAAACGTCGACGCAAAAAAAAAGCCGTAAAGCCTCATTTGCATGGGCCTTACAGCTTTTCAAAAACGTCGAACTTGAAAATGGTGGGTCGTGTGGGATTCGAACCTACGACCAATTGGTTAAAAGCCAACTGCTCTACCAACTGAGCTAACGACCCGACGTGGCGCGTATATTACTGATTTCTATGATTAATTCAACACTTAACTGAAATTAATTCAAAAATAGCGAGTCGGGTCGGCTACAGCCGCCGTGGCAAAGCCTTCTGCGCGCAAACGACAGCTGTCACATTTACCGCATGCGTGGCCTCGATCATCGGCCTGATAGCAGGAAACGGTCAGCCCATAATCGACGCCAAGGCGCATGCCGACTGAGACGATTTCGGCTTTGCTCAGAATCTGCAGCGGGGCCTGGATTCTGAAACCGTTGCCTTCCACGCCTGCCTTGGTCGCCAGATTGGCCATACGCTCGAATGCTTCGATAAATTCAGGGCGGCAATCCGGGTAACCCGAATAGTCCACCGCGTTGACACCGATAAATATATCTCGGGCGCCCAATACTTCAGCCCAACCGAGCGCCAACGAAAGAAACACCGTATTGCGTGCCGGCACGTAGGTGACCGGAATACCTTCGCCCGGAGATTCTGGGACCGCAATCGAACTGTCGGTCAACGCAGAACCGCCTATGCCATTCAGATCAAGGCCAATGACTTTGTGCTCGGCCACACCTAAATCGCGAGCGACACGCACGGCGGCATTCAACTCGGCACGGTGCCGCTGACCGTAATCGAAACTCATGGTGTAGCAGGTGTATCCGTCAGCCAACGCCATTGCCAACACGGTGGCCGAATCAAGGCCACCCGATAACAGGATGACCGCTCTTTTCTCAATCTTCGTCATTTCACTCACCTCAGCGTCCTGGCTCGTCGTCCCAGAGAATCTTGTGCAACTGCATTTGCAGGCGTACAGGCAGATTGTCGGCCACGATCCAGTCGGCCAAATCCCGCGCTTTCAAATCATGATGACTAGGGGAAAACAATACTTCGCCCGCGCGCCGCTCCAGGCCGTATTGAATGAGCTTGGACACAGCCCAGTCGTAGTCTTCGCGGGAGCAGATTACAAATTTGACCTGATCGTTAGGCGTCAACAGCTCGATGTTTTCGTAGCGGTTACGCCCGACCTCGTTAGAGCCTGGGGTTTTCAAATCGACCACACGACTGACGCGGGGATCAACCGCCGAGATATCAAGGGCACCACTGGTCTCAAGTGAGACTTCATAGCCAGCGTCGCATAGGCGTTTGAGCAGTGCGATCGCGTTCGGCTGTGCCAATGGTTCTCCGCCTGTCACGCAGACATAGCGAGGACGATAACTGGCCACTTGTTCGACGATGGCATCAAGCGCCTGGATGCTCCCGCCGCTGAAGGCGTAAGCGCTGTCGCAGTATTGGCATCGCAAAGGACAGCCCGTAAGCCGCACGAATACCGTAGGCAAGCCCGCGGTGCGCGTTTCTCCCTGCAATGAATAAAATATTTCAGTGATTCGTAACGTTTCTTGCATATGAGCCACGGGCGTAATAGCTAAACAGGCCATCCGCCTCCGTTAGGCACTTCAACGACCCTGCAAACGCATGGTCCAGAGAAGCGTATGTATTACCGAAATTTCGGGTGCGAGATTCTAACGAAAAAAGCCGCGACAAGCGCGGCTTTCTTTAATCGGTGGTCAGCCCAGCCTGGTTAGCAGCGCATCACATGCGTTGCAAATCACGTTGCGCGAGCTGCGCAGCGGAGGTGCCAGGGTACTGGGAAACCACTTGTTGCAAGATACCTTTGACCTTATCGGTATGACCGAGACGGCGTTCGACATCAGCAAGCTTGTATAGAGAGTCAGGTACTTTGGCGTGCTTCGGATACAACTGACTCACTTTAGCGAAGGCCTGACCGGCACCTTGAAGGTCACCTTTGGCCAGGTTCACTTCACCCAACCAGTACTGAGCGTTGCCCGCGTACTGGCTGTTTGGGTATTTGCGCAGAAAAGCCGTGAAGGCCTGACTGGCTTTGTCGAAATCCTTGGCTTTGATCAGATCGAAGGCAGCATCGTAATAGATCTTTTCCTTCGCCGGATCGCCCGGTTCCGCGCTTGCCGCCGGAGCCTGCGCTGCAGGTGCCGTAGGCGCACCACCGGCATTTACATCACCGTTGGCTTGAGAATTGTCGGTAGCTGCTGCGGCAGGTGTTCCGCCCGCTCCAGCTCCAGCAGTGATCCGTTGATCAAGTTCTTGATAACGCTCCAATGCTTCTTGCTTCATCCGGTCGATATCGTTCTGTTGAACCTCGACCGTACCGCGTAATTTCGCGATCTCGTCCTGCATTTGTTGCAGCTGCATGAACAGCTGACCCTGTGCCGAGGCAGGGGTCGCAACCCCTCCCCCGGCATAGGCGCCGGACGTGCCATAACCCGCTGGCGGATAACTGTTGCTGCTACCAGAGCCAGAATTGTTATCGACCACAGGAACCGCGCCCCAAGCAAAAAGCGGAAGGGCGAGAGTCAAAACGGTTAAAGCACGACGGCACGTTCGCATGTCAAATTACTTACGCAGTTCGACGCGACGGTTTTGAGCCCAAGATGCTTCGTCGTTGCCGGTAGCAACTGGACGCTCTTCACCGTAGGAAACCAATTCCAGCTGTGCTGGGGAAACACCTTGCAGTACCAGGTAGCGTTGAACGGCTTTCGCGCGACGCTCGCCCAGTGCGATGTTGTACTCACGAGTACCACGTTCGTCGGTGTTGCCTTCCAGAACGACTTTAGCGCCATTGGCTTTCAAGTCTTTAGCGTGAACGTCCAGGGAACGCATAGCTTCTGGTTTCAGGTCCGAACTGTCGTATTCGAAGTAGAAAGTGGTGATAGCGCGCAGAGCAGCTTCTTCACTCAGGCTGCCATCAACAGCGCCAGTGTTAGCGCCGTAACCAGCGTTTGGATCTACAGCAGCGCCTTGGCCAGCGTTATCGCCACCTTTGGACGAGCAACCTACAGCTACAGCCATGGCCAGAGCCAGCGCAGCAAATTTACCAATCTTCAGCATTTCCATCGTAAAACTCCTAATGAACCCCAAGTGTGTTAAGCAAAACGTGTAGCGCCGCGTCAGTTCAGGTAAGGGGACCAGGAAGGTTCTCTGACTTCGCCTTGAGCGGTAGGAAGCTGGACCCTTACGCGTCCGTTAATGGACACGAGCATCAAGACTCCCCGGCCCTGCTGGCGGGTGGCGTAGATTACCATGGTGCCGTTGGGCGCGACAGTAGGCGACTCATCAAGGTTGCTGTCTGTGAGGATTTTTAATGTACCGCGCTGCAAATCCTGCACTGCTACCTTGAAATTTGTGAAGCCGTCCTGACGGTGAATCATTACCAGCGTCTTTTCATCCGCTGACAATTTCGGGTTGGCGTTGTAGTTACCGATGAACGTTACGCGCTCGGCACCACCACCATTAATGCTGGTTTTATAGATCTGTGGCTTACCACCACGGTCTGACGTGAAGTACAGCGTCGAGCCGTCCTTTCCGAAAAACGGTTCGGTATCAATGGCCGAATCATTGGTCACGCGGGTGATTTGGCGAGTGGCCAACGTCATGACATAAATTTCCGGGTTGCCGTCTTTGGAAAGCACGAAGGCCAACTTGGTGCCATCCGGGGACCATGCAGGCGCGCCGTTGATGCCTTCGAAGTTAGTCACCTGTTCGCGGCGACCGGTATCGATATGCTGGATGAAGATACGCGGACGCTTCTGTTCGAACGACACATAGGCAATACGTTTGCCATCCGGCGCGAATCGCGGCGACAGAATCGGCTCGCGCGATTGCAACAAGGTCACGGCACGAGCGCCATCGTAATCAGAACGCTGCAAGGTAAACCGCGTGTTGTCGACAGAGAAACGTTCAGCGGTTACGTAAAGGAGGCGCGTTGAAAACGCACCTTTGATGCCTGTTAGTTTTTCGAATGCCTGATCAGCGATGTAGTGCGCCATGTCACGCAATTGGTCGGTGGTGCCAGAAACGTTACCCGTCATCACCTGTTGCTCGGTGGCAACGTTAAACAACGCGTACTGAATCTGCAGACGACCGCCCGAAGGAACGATGCTGCCGACCATCACGTATTGAGCGCCAAGCGCTTTCCAGTCGCGATAAATGATTTCACTGGCCTGGGTCGGCAAGCTGATCATGTTCTGCTTTGCCAACGGCGAGTAATAACCTGAGTTACGCAGGTCGTTACTGATGATGTCGGCCATGTCCTCGGGCAAGACGGCACCGCCTTGCAACCCGAACGGAACAACCGCTATCGGCGCAGCGCGGTCACTACCGGTGGTGACCATGATGTTCTTTTCATCTGCTGCGGCCATTCCCGCCATACAGCAAAGAACAATAAGCAGTCCTCGAAAAATGTTAATCACAAGGCTAGATCCTCAGGTGTGAATGTCATCTTGAATGAACGGTAGGGGTTGAAATCACTCGGTTTCAGACCCTGCATTTCTGTCAATCGACCAATATTTTTAACTGCCGCCACCGCTGAGCTATCAAACGGCGCGTCTCCGCTGGACTTAAGGACACTGACCGAAGTCACTGTTCCGTCAGGCAACATCCCAATGTGCAACACAACGACCATGCCTTTTCTTGCTGAAGGCGGTCGAGCCCAGCCTTCGGCAGCGCGTGAACGTATCAGGTCATCAAAATTGCCCGCCGTCTCGTCGCCCTGCTCATCTGCCAACGCCTGTTGCCGTTCCGTTTTATCGGAAAGCAAATCAGCCAAGGCTGCGGCTTTTTGATCTTCATTCGATTTACGAGCAGCGTCTTGCTGTTTCTTGGCCGCATCGGCTGTGGACTTTTTCTTGGCGTCCGCTATGGCTTTCTTCTTCGCATCGTCAGCCGCTTTTTTCTTCGCGTCTTCCACTGCTTGTTTCTTCGCGTCGTCTGCAGCCTGCTTTTTAGCGTCGTCAACCGCGGCTTTTTTCGCGTCTTCTTCAGCTTTTTTCTTGGCGTCGTCTTCGGCTTTTTTCTTGGCTATATCCGCCGCTTGCTTCTCTTCAACTTTTTTAGCGTCCGCTACCTTTTTGGCTTCATCGGCTTTCTTGGCGTCGTCTGCCTTTTTCGCCTCAGCTTTGGCTGCGTCGGCTTTTTTCGACTCTTCAGCTTTTTGATCTTCGGCTTTTTGAGCCGCGTCTTCTGCGGTTTGTTCCGCAGCTTTCACAGCATCTTGTTTTAGCTGCTCGATTTTTTTCTTTTCCAACTGTTCGGTTTCAGTCTGTCGGGCGGCCGTTTTTTGCGCTTCACCAGCAATTTTCTGATTGGTCTGGACTGTTGCACGGCTTTTGGATTTCAGCTGATACAGGGTCGCTTGAACAATAGGCTTGGATTCCGGCAAATCCGGGGTCATGGCAAAGCTGACGAAGAGCATCCCAAATATCAGGATATGCAGGGCCACTGCCCAAACGCTAGGCCAGAAGAAGCTCTCCGAGGCGGACGGCTCTCGCTGTTGGTGCATCAGGGCGCCTCGGTAATCAGGCCAACATTACCGACCCCTGCTTTCTGCAGCCCACCCATTGCGCCCATTACAGAGCCGTAATCAACGGTTTTGTCGCCACGGATAAAGACCTGCGTCTGCTTGCCGCCTTCACGACCGGCCTTGATGATTTTGGTCACCGCGTCAGTCATCTGCGGCAAGGTCATGGCCTTGTCCTGCTGTTTTTCGGTATCGACTTCACTGCCAAGGTTCCAGTAATAGGTCTTGTCAGCTTTGATCGAAATGGTCAAAACCTGGGTGTTGTTGTCCTGCGGCAAGGCCTCACTGGAGACTTTGGGCAGATCGACTTTCACACCTTGGTTGAGCATCGGAGCGGTAACCATGAAGATGACCAGCAATACCAACATCACGTCGATGTAAGGCACTACGTTCATTTCGGCAACCGGCTTGCGGCGTTTGCGACGAACTCGAGCGATTAAAGCCATGAAGGATTACCTGCTCACTCTTCGCTGGTGTGCACTTTACGGTGCAGGATCGCCTGAAATTCATCGGCGAACGTGTAGTAACGATTGATCAACGTTTCGCTGCGAGCAGAGAAGCGGTTGTAGGCGATTACTGCGGGGATAGCGGCGAACAGACCAATAGCGGTAGCGACCAGAGCTTCCGAGATACCCGGCGCAACCGTCGCCAGAGTGGCCTGTTGCACAGTGGCCAGACCACGGAAGGAGTTCATGATCCCCCATACGGTACCGAACAGGCCGATATAGGGACTGGTGGAACCCACCGTCGCCAGAAACGGCAAACTCTGTTCGAGTTTTTCTTCTTCGCGAGAAATGGCGACGCGCATGGCCCGAGCCACACCTTCCATCACAGCATCAGGGTCGACGCCTGGCTGCTGACGCAGACGGGAGAACTCTTTAAAGCCTGCACGGAAGATTTGCTCAACACCCGAATCAGGGTCCGGGTTGCTGCCAGCCTGACGGTAGAGCTTGGACAGATCGATACCCGACCAGAAGCGCTCTTCAAAGCTCTCCAGTGCCCGACGAGCCGCGCGTATCATACTGCTACGCTGAAAGATCATGATCCAGGAGGTGATTGAAGCACCCACCAAAATCAGCATGACCAACTGAACAACGATGCTGGCATTGCTGACCATACTCCACATGGAGGAATGGTCGACTACGTTAGCTTCCACGCGCTATCTCCTGCTCTAAATGTGTACCCGCGCCGCCCTGGTCGGCAAAGGCCGCACGCAAAGCTTCGGGAATGGCCCGGGGTTTCAAACTGTCGGCGCGCACACACGCCACCAAAAACTTTCCTTCGCAAAGCAGCGTTTCGTCCGCAGCCAATCTGACCTGTTGACGAAATCGCAGGCTGGCGCGGTTCGACTCAATGACTTCAACGCTTATCAACAGCTCATCGTCCAATCGCGCCGGCTTGTGATAACGCGCCTCGCAGGAATGAACGACAAACAACAGATCGTCCCCTACCAGCTGCGACTGGGCAAAACCCAACGCTCGTAGCTGCTCGGTTCGAGCCCGCTCCATGAATTTCAAATAGTTAACGTAATAAACGATGCCGCCCGCATCGGTGTCCTCGTAATAAACGCGACAGCGATGGACGAATGACTGAACCCCGTTTTGCGCGCGCATACTCTAGTGCTTACTCCTCGGAATTCCAATCCGCCAGACAACTGTTTTTCATTTTTTGCCGCTTAATGTTGGTCTGATCAGCGCATCTGCCTGTCAGACCACCAAAACCCCGAATAAATCAGCACCTTGTGCGTTTTATTTAATCGTCTGCGTCATCAACAAAATCACTGGCGACGGGCATGTCGCCCATTCGCGATGGAATGTTCAATCCAAAGTGCAGGTACGCGTGTCGAGTGACGACCCGACCACGCGGGGTACGCATGATATAGCCTTGTTGGATCAAATAGGGTTCAAGAACATCTTCAATGGTATGGCGCTCTTCGCTGATGGCGGCAGCTAAGCTGTCGACACCCACCGGACCACCGTCAAACTTCTCGATCATCGTCAACAGCAGACGTCTGTCCTGGTGATCGAAGCCACGCTCATCGACATCGAGCAGGTTCAATGCCAGGTCAGCAGTTGCTTTTGAGATGTGACCGTTGCCCCGAACTTCTGCGTAATCTCGCACCCGACGAAGCAGTCGATTGGCGATTCGCGGCGTGCCCCGGGCACGACGGGCAATTTCAAAAGCGCCCTCTGCTTCAATCGGCAACCCCAGGATACCGGCCGAGCGGGTGACAATCGTGGCCAAGTCTGCGGTGTTATAGAACTCGAGACGCTGGACAATACCGAAGCGGTCACGCAACGGGTTAGTCAACATGCCTGCACGGGTGGTAGCCCCCACCAGCGTAAACGGCGGCAAATCCAGCTTGATCGAGCGCGCGGCAGGACCTTCGCCGATCATGATGTCAAGCTGGAAATCTTCCATGGCCGGGTACAGCACTTCCTCGACGATAGGCGAAAGCCGATGAATCTCGTCGATGAACAGCACGTCGTTGGGTTCAAGATTGGTCAGAATCGCTGCGAGATCACCTGGGCGTTCCAATACCGGCCCGGAGGTGCTCTTGATCGAGACGCCCATTTCTTGGGCAATGATATGCGCCAACGTGGTTTTGCCCAGACCGGGCGGTCCGAAAATCAACGTGTGGTCCAGTGCTTCGTTGCGGCCTCGCGCAGCTTGGATGAATAGCTCCATCTGCTCGCGCACCACCGGCTGACCAATATAGTCGGCCAAGCTCAGCGGACGAATTGCACGGTCCAATTGTTCATCCCGGTCGCGGCCGGTAGCGGTTATCAAGCGGTCAGCGTCGATCACTTAAGCCATTCCCTTCAAAGCACGTCGAATCAGGTCTTCGCTGCTCAAGTTTTTATCTTTGATCGCAGAAACCGCCTTACTGGCTTCCTGAGGCTTATAGCCCAGGGAAATCAAAGCGCTGACGGCATCGGATTCAGCACTGGCCACCTGTGGCGCTGCAGTAGGACCATTGGAGACCAAGGTGAAACTACCGGGTACCGATTCCCACGCTTTGAATCGATCCTTGAGTTCGACCAACAAGCGTTCGGCAGTTTTTTTGCCGACCCCAGGGATTCGAGTCAAGGCAGAAGTATCCTGCGCCTGAACGCAACGAACCAGCTCATCCACTTCCAGCCCCGACATCAGCGCCAACGCCAGTTTCGGACCTACGCCATTAAGACGAATCAGCTCACGAAACAGTTCACGCTCACGCTTTTCAAAAAAACCGTACAGCAGATGGGCGTCCTCACGAACCACCAGATGGGTGTGCAAGGTCACAGGCTCGCCCAAATGAGGCAGGCGATACAACGTACTCATCGGCACTTCCAACTCATAGCCGACGCCGTTGACATCCAGAACCAGATGCGGCGGCTGTTTTTCAACCAGAAAACCGCGTAACCGTCCAATCACGTATCAGATCCTTTCTTATGGTCAGCCGCAGCCATCAGGCTGACACAAATAATGGTCGCCATCATTACAGGAGTGACGCAACCATGGGAAAAAAGTTAAGCGAATGATGCATCAGAGACGCAAACGACCGCTGCGACTGCGGGCAGCACTTAATCCATGAGGAATAAGGCTCGAACGGGTGTGCGCATGACACAGCGCAATGGCCAGCGCGTCTGACGCATCAATCTGAGGTTTTTGGGTCAGCTTCAATAAATGCATGACCATCATCATCACCTGCTCTTTATTGGCCCCACCTGTTCCCGCCACTGCCTGCTTGACCTGTGTGGCCGTGTATTCAGCAATTTCCAGACTTTCTTCGGCGCCCGCCACAATCGCAGCGCCTCGCGCCTGCCCAAGTTTGAGCGCCGAATCGGCGTTACGCGCCATAAATACTTTTTCGATGCCCATGGTCACTGGACCGTACGTCTGAATGACTTCCCGAACGCCTCGATAGACAATTTGTAACCGTTCATGCAGCAGACCACTGCCGGTCCGAATACAACCCGATGCCACGTACACGCAGCCGCGGCCGGTGTCCCGCACTACGCCATAGCCGGTAATTCGCGAACCGGGGTCGATACCAAGGATAAGAGTCATAACGCCTGCAGCTTAAGAAGTGACGCACAATTAGCGCAGCATAAAGGCAGAAACCGGAAGCCGATAGCGATGTGAGTACCGCGGCTTCGCCCCTCCTGCTTCAAGAACGCACTGATAGCGATTGATCAGCCGAGCTGCTCCAGAACGTCGTCTGGAATTTCCGCATTGGAGTAGACGCTTTGCACGTCGTCCAGATCTTCAAGCATCTCGATCAACTTGAGCACTTTTTCTGCAGTGTCGAGATCAAGCACGGCACTCGTGGTGGGCAACATGACGATCTCTGCGTCGGCGGCCTTAAAACCTGCGGACTCCAGCGCATTACGCACGGCATAGAAACCGGTGAACGAGGTGAAGACGTCAATCGAGCCATCGTCGTTGCTCACCACATCATCGGCGTCCGCTTCCATCGCAGCCTCTATCAGGGCGTCTTCATCAACACCTGCCGCAAAAGAGATTTGCCCCTTGCGGTCGAAGAGATAAGCCACCGAGCCGTCGGTCCCGAGATTACCACCGCATTTGACGAACGCATGACGCACGGCCGCGGCAGTGCGGTTACGGCTGTCGGTCATGGTTTCGACCATAATCGCTACACCACCTGGACCGTAGCCCTCGTAGCCAAGCTCTTCGACATCATCACCTTCGGCAGCGCCGGCGCCACGGGCGACAGCACGATCGATGGTGTCACGGGTCATGTTGGCGCCCAACGCTTTGTCCAACGCCAGCCGCAAGCGTGGATTAGTGCCTGGATCGCCACCACCCTGACGTGCCGCGACGGTCAGTTCACGGATCCACTTGGTGAAAATCTTGCCTTTCTTGGCATCCTGACGCTCTTTGCGGTGCTTTATGTTCGCCCACTTAGAATGACCTGCCATCTCTCGCTCCGAATTCTTTTGAAACGCTCACACTTTTTGCCGGCTAAACGCGGGCAAAAGCTCAACTATTCTGTGGCCGGATGGATCGGGGCGCAGCAACACGGGCTTTCACCCAGGCAATGCGCCCCGCTCGGCTATTACTCAGCTTTTGGCTGTTCGCGCAAACGAATGTGCAGCTCACGCAGTTGCTTGGCATCAACCACGCCCGGTGCCTGGGTCATGACGTCAGCCGCGCTCTGGGTTTTCGGGAATGCGATCACTTCACGGATCGATTGGGCGCCGGTCATCAGCATCACCAGACGGTCAAGACCGAAAGCCAGGCCGCCATGGGGTGGCGCACCGTATTTCAGAGCATCAAGCAGGAAGCCGAATTTCTCTTGCTGCTCGTCTTCACTGATACCCAACAGACGGAACACCGCTTGTTGCATTTCCTTTCGGTGAATACGAATCGAACCGCCGCCCAACTCGGTACCGTTAAGGACCATGTCGTAGGCACGCGACAACGCCGTTGCCGGGTTGGCTTCGAGTTCTTCCGGGCTGCATTTGGGTGCAGTGAACGGATGGTGCAACGCAGTGAAGCTGCCGTCGTCGTTCTCTTCGAACATCGGGAAATCGACGACCCACATTGGCGCCCATTCACACGTGTGCAGTTTCAGGTCGTTACCGACGCGGATACGTAACGCGCCCAAGGCTTCGCTAACGATCTTGGATTTATCTGCACCGAAAAACACGATGTCGCCATCGACAGCACCAACGCGGTCGAGAATGACCTTGAGGTTTTCCTCAGGAATGAACTTGACGATTGGCGACTGCAGGCCTTCGGCGCCTTTGGCGCGATCGTTGACCTTGATATAAGCCAAGCCCTTGGCGCCGTAGATGCTGACGAACTTGGTGTAGTCGTCGATCTGGCTACGCGGCATGCTGGCGGCGCCGGGTACTCGCAACGCGGCAACACGGCCTTTCGGATCGTTGGCCGGGCCACTGAACACCTTGAATTCTACGGCACTCAACTGGTCGGCAACGTCTACCAGTTCCAGCGGATTACGCAGGTCCGGCTTGTCGGAGCCATAACGGCGCATGGCTTCGGCGAAGGTCATGTGCGGGAATTCACCGAACTCCAGGTCCAGGACTTCCTTGAACAACTGACGGATCATCTTTTCAGTGATGCCGATGATATCGGCCTCATTGAGGAAGCTGGTCTCGATGTCGATCTGAGTGAATTCCGGCTGACGGTCAGCGCGCAGGTCTTCGTCGCGGAAGCACTTGGCAATTTGGTAATAACGATCAAAGCCGGCAACCATCAACAGCTGCTTAAACAGCTGCGGCGATTGCGGCAAAGCAAAAAAGCTGCCTGGGTGTGTGCGGCTAGGCACTAAATAGTCGCGAGCGCCTTCCGGCGTTGCGCGAGTCAGAATCGGCGTCTCGACATCGAGGAAGCCGTTCTCATCCAGGTAGCGACGGATGCTGGTGGTAACACGCGAACGCAGACGCAGCTTTTCAGCCATTTCTGGACGGCGCAAATCAATGAAGCGATAGCGCAGACGCGTCTCTTCGCCCACGTCAGAGAATTCGTTCAGTGGGAACGGCGGGGTTTCCGATTCGTTCAACACTTCAAGCTCATAGCCCAACACTTCAATAGCGCCAGAAGCCATGTTCGCGTTTACTGCGCCTGCTGGACGCGCACGGACCTTGCCGGTGACTTTGACCACGTATTCGCTGCGCACGCGGTCGGCGGCGGCGAAGGTGTCAGCGCGATCAGGGTCGAACACCACCTGAGCCAAGCCTTCACGATCACGGATATCGAGGAAAATAACCCCGCCGTGGTCGCGACGGCGGTGAACCCATCCGCAAAGGGTAATTTCCTGACCTTCCAGGCTCTCGTTCAGTTGGCCGCAATAATGGCTGCGCATCATGATGGTGTTTTCACTTCTCGTAATTCGGAATTCGGTGGAGCCCTTGCCCTTCGCTTTCGCTCAAGAACCCTGGCGTGCAGTTCAACCCGACGGCCTGCGCCCCGTAGTAAGGCGGGGGATTATATAGGGTAAATTGACGCAGTGCAGCCGCACGAACTGATCGCCACGACATAAGTGTACTGCCCATGGCGAACCCCTGCCGAACCCACGCCCCCGACAGGCCCAAGCGCCACCGTTACGCGGGTGACATGACTATCGATTCGGCCTTTAAAAGGTAAGCCACACAGACCACCCGGATCAGCCCACTAAAATTTTTCACGCCACCATGGCGCAGATGCACTTCACGATCGACGTACGACAGTACCGCGTTAACTGAACAACTATTGGCGCGGGCAATATTGGCGAGAATATTCCAATACACCTCCTCCAGACGCAAGCAGGTGGCTAATCCATTCAAGCGAACGGACTTGGAATGAGGCCGCGCAAGATTCATATTAAAATCCTCTACAAAAGGATCATCTTGTATCTTCCCGTAACGACTGAACTCTTTATTTTGATACCCACTGCGCTGAACCATTATCGACTCTCCCCTGAATTATTTAACAATTCCCTTGAGCACAAACAAATGCAAAATCCACTTGCATGTAAAGCCAATGAACGGTTTCTAGCCAGTAGAAGAAGCACTTCAAACCTGTAGGACACAGCGACATTTCTACGAGGATTGTAGAAACTCGAAAATCGTTAACTCAAATCATTCAGGCGTGTGTCATCAATAGTTATATTTTAACTGCCAAGACACGGGGAGCACCATCGACGGCTGCGGCGAGGCACCAAGCAGGCTGAGCGCCAGCCGCGGATGGCAGAGGCCAAGCGAGACTGAGGGCGAAACAAACCCAATGCGACGGCATTAGGCGATGCGAGTGACATTGAGGTGTCACTCGCGAACGTTTATTACTTTGTTTCAAGTAGCGAGCGAAGCATCCATGCAGTCTTTTCATGAACTTGCATACGTTGGGTCAACAGATCGGCAGTTGGCTCATCACTCACTTTATCGACCAGAGGAAAAATGCTGCGGGCGGTACGTGAAATCGCTTCTTGCCCTTGGACCAATTGCTTGATCATGTCTTCAGCACTTGGTACCCCTTCCTCTTCTTTAATAGAAGTCAAACGCGCGTAAGCGGCGTAAGTGCCGGGAGCCGGAAAGCCCAACGCACGGATTCGCTCAGCGACCAGATCTACCGCCAGTGCAAGTTCGTTATATTGCTCTTCGAACATCAAATGCAGGGTGCGGAACATTGGACCGCTGACGTTCCAGTGAAAGTTGTGGGTCTTCATATAAAGCACATATGTATCCGCCAATAGACGAGAAAGACCGTCCACAATTTCTTTGCGATCTTCTTCGTTGATACCGATATCGATTGCCATGCTTTTCCCCTTTATATGATGGTGTTACGTGACACGTGCAGGACCACTCTACCAAGAGAACCGAAGCAACGCAGCCATCGATTGGGCTATCGCCTGCGACAAAAAGGTCGCAGGGAAGCACATACCATCTGCGCCGCGGGCCGAACGACAAGCGTTCTCGTCATTTTTTGAAACTGATGCTTACGATCCAGACAGCACCTAAGAGAGGCTAAGCCTTGCCGCTCTAGATCGGGCATCGGCGGAGTAATACGGCCTTACTTTAACGGATCCGCCGAGCGCCACCGAGGTTGCGCCAAGCGCTTGATTTGAGTAGCCCCCAGCTTTGCTGTTAAATACACGCGTGTCGCTACTGACCTGCCGTTTTTGAAGTAGTGCATAGGCTGACCCACCGTCCGTGCAGCACGCCTCCTTTTATTTAGAAGCGTACCGAGCGTAATCAGCTATTTCCTCGTAATCCGTCTCAATGTGAGTTATCAAAATGTTAAAAATCGTCCACCTGCTAACGGGAGCAGCAGCCCTGCTGCTTTCCTTCATCCCTAGCCTGCGTAGTGAAGCGCTGTCTACGTACCTTCTGCAACCCGATGCTCTTTATCTGGCGCTTTTCGGTTTACTCAACCTGGTACTTGCTCCAGTAATTCCCTACTGGAACCGGGGCACACGTCATCAGCTACAAAACCTGGTCAGCGCGTTGCTCGTGCTCGCCGTCATCCTCCAAACGTTGACCCTGCTTGTTCCGCTACAAACTATTGCTGGCCAACCGGCGATCATCGTCAGCTTGCTCAGTGTCTTCATCGCCGTGGTGCTGCATCTGGCCGTCAGCTTCTACCAATCGTCACCCTCACCCTCCGCCCTTAGCCACGATATGACCAACCGCGATACCGGGACCGTCAAGTGGTTCAACACGTCCAAAGGGTTCGGGTTTATCTCCCGAGACTCCGGCGACGATATTTTCGTGCACTTCCGTGCCATTCGCGGCGAAGGCCACCGCGTTCTGGTAGAAGGTCAGCGCGTGGAATTCTCTGTAATGAACCGCGACAAAGGTCTGCAGGCTGAAGATGTAATCGCAGCCCTGCCGCGCCGCTAACACCCAACGCGTCACCAGAAAGACAAAACCCGCGTCTCTCAAGAGAGCGCGGGTTTTTTGTCGCATAGTGAAAAGCGCCTCAATAATGCGGCGGCGGAGCGTCTTCCTCGAATGTATCGAACTGACTGCCCATTTCTTCCTGACGCTTGAGCAGCGCGGCCATCTGTAACTGCAGGCGCTCAACCACACGCTGCTGGCTGACCAGCACATCGTTCAGCGACTGGATCGTGTCATCCTGAAAAGCCTGCCGACTTTCCAATTCGTTAATACGTTGCTCAAGGCTCATGCCCGCTCCTCTTCAAAACGAAAATCAGTCATCAACACGTCCCGCAACCGGTGACGAACGGCCGCGAGTTCTTCACGACTGTAAGGTTTTGCAGGGTGCTTACCCCAAACAGGCGCAGGCCAAGCGGCATCGTTGCGGAAGCGGACGACAACATGCACATGGAGTTGGCTGACGACATTACCCAGCGCGGCCACATTGAGCTTATCGGCACTAAAGGACTCGTTGAGCAGCTGCGCTAGCACAGTGGCTTCTTGCCAAAGCTGCAATTGATCGGATGCTTCCAGCTGAAACAACTCACTGATACCCGGCCGACGCGGTACAAGAATGAACCACGGGTAATTCGAATCGTTGGATAACAACAAACGGCACAACGGAAAGTCTCCGATAGCCACTGTATCTTGCGCAAGACGCGGATCTAAAACGAACACCGCAGACCTCCTGATCAATCGGTTGATTTTGTGCTTTTTTTTGAGGCGAGAAACACCCCCGAGCAATGCCGAGCAGGATACTCGGGTATGGATTATCGATTACGGGCAATCGGTTGTCATAGACTAGTAGATAACGTCCAACAATCTGACACGCTACACCCCCTAATGAACACCTCCATGCACCAGCACAGCACGCAATCAGCAGGTTTGCACCGCTATGGATCAATTTCCCCTCCGAGCGCAAACTGAGCAACACCTCTTTAACAATCCTCAGGCTCAGGGTGCAAGTGGCGCGTTTGCGGCTAACCGTCGTTTTGAATAAAAAAACACCGTTCACCCGCTGGCTAGCGCCTTATCACCAATCACCCAAGCCCAACATCAAGCATCTCAACCTCCCAACGCACCAAAACGACTCACATCTCGTCGACAGCAGTGCTACCTCATCCGCCGTTTACCCATTTCTAACGTCACTCAGGTAACGCTTTGGGGATATTCTTCCTGGCCAATGGCCTTTTGTGAAATTTTCATGTCGCAAAAAAAATAAAAAATATCGTTAAAAAACAAATAGTTAAGAAATATATTCATTGGCGGATTGACCAAATGTGAAAAAAAAGTAAATGCTTAGGAACTTTGTGCACGGTTGTTGCTATGACTCACATAAGAGTTTGAAGAGCCACCGGTGTTAAAAGCGGAGCTTTGAAAACGAAAAAAAACGGAAGCGTTGGATGCAAAGGAGTGTTTTTGAATGGCTGCTCATAGATTGTTTCTACCTATGCTCAAGCCTTCAAAAAGCACTGTTGTAGTTACGGAGCTTGATAGCGGGAAGCTACGTGATTGCGACATGGACAACCTACATTTGCGACAAGGCCGTAAAGATAACGAAAGGATAGGTTTGCAACTATCGCCAACATGGTCAGCGTGATATAAGTTTGCGCCGACACAAAAAACGAAAGAGCCTCCCAGATAAAAAAACAGGTGGGATGGCGGTAACTTATTAAAAACCAAAGGAGCAAGTCACGATGAAAGTGATGAAGTGGAGCGCAATCGCCTTAGCAGTTACTGCGGGTATGACTCAATTGGCATCGGCGGCAGCATTCGTCACTGACCAAGCTGACGCAAAGGGTTTTGTAGAAGACACAACACTGAACGTGTTGCTGCGGAACTACTACTTTAACCGTGACAACAAAAACGGCGCTCATGACTCCGTTGACTGGACTCAAGGCTTCCGGGGCAACTTGAGCTCTGGCTTCACCCAGGGCACTGTAGGTTTTGGCGTTGACGCATTCGGCTACCTCAGCGTTAAGCTGGACGGCGGCGACGGCACTACCGGCACTAACAACACTGCTTTGAGCGCTAATGGCAAGACTCAGGACAGCATGGGCAAAGCGGGCGCAGCACTGAAAATCCGCGTATCGAAAACCCTGTTGGAAATCGGTCAGCAACAACCGACTACTTCACCTGTATTCGCTGTAGGCGGCTCGCGCGTTCTGCCGCAAACCGCTACTGGTATCTCGTTGATGAGCAGCGAGATCAAGGGCCTGGACGTAGAAGCAGGTCACTTCACTTCGGCATCCAGCGAAAGCCAGATGAACAGCAACGGTGAATTGTGGTCCGAGTACGGCACCATTGCTGGTGCACACGCCAAGTCTATGAATTACGTCGGCGGCAAGTACGCAATCAGTGACAGCCTGTCGGCCTCCCTGTACGCAGGCAAGCTGGAAGACATCTGGAACCAGTACTACACCAACGTGAACTACGTACTGCCAATCACTGACACTCAGTCAGTGGCATTTGACTTCAACTACTACCTCACTCGCGATACCGGCGACGCAAAACTCGGCAACATCGACAACAACTCGTACTCGTTGCAAGCCGCTTATTCGTTCATGACTGCGCACACCGTAACTCTGGCGTTCCAGAAAGTTAACGGTAACACGCCGTTCGACTACGTCGGTGTGGGTGACAACGACCGTGGTGCGGATTCAATCTTCCTCGCCAACTCCATCCAGTACTCCGACTTTAACAGCCCGGGTGAAAAATCGGCTCAGGTCCGTTACGACATCAACATGGCGTCCTACGGCGTTCCTGGTCTGAGCTTCATGACCCGTTACGTTTACGGTTGGGATATCGACTACAGCAAAGTTAACCCAACTGGCGGCTACGGCGGTTACTACAGCGCCACTGCTACCGACGTATCGCACCACGAGACCAACCTGGAAGCCAAGTATGTTCTCCAGACAGGTCCAGCGAAGAACCTCTCGTTCCGTATCCGTCAAGCTTGGCACACTGCCGATGCTGGCCAGATCGACGGCGACACCAAAGAGTTCCGCCTGATCGTCGACTACCCGATCTCGATCTTGTAATCGCAGTCAGCTAACTCGTTTCAAAAAAAACCCGGCTGATGCCGGGTTTTTTTATGGGTTAAAAATCCCATTATCCCGACTTTGCTACCTCGCCCTGCCCTGTACGCGACCGGATCACCACCGTACAATGCCGGGTCATTTCTAGTCTCAGCAACCGACAACGGCCTACCATGCGCACCAGTCAATATTTGCTCGCCACACAGAAAGAAACACCTTCCGACGCAGTCGTCGTCAGCCACCAGCTAATGCTGCGTGCCGGCATGATTCGTAAACTCGCTTCGGGCCTCTATACCTGGCTCCCCATGGGTTTGCGCGTTTTGCGCAAGGTCGAAGCTGTCGTTCGCGAAGAAATGAACGCCGCGGGTGCGCTTGAAGTGTTGATGCCAGGCATCCAGCCCGCAGAATTGTGGCAAGAGTCCGGCCGCTGGGAGCAGTACGGCCCCGAATTGCTGCGCATGAAAGACCGACATGATCGTGAGTTCTGCGCGGGTCCGACCCACGAAGAAGTCATCACCGATCTGGCGCGCAATGAGCTAAATAGTTACAAGCAGCTGCCGATCAACATGTATCAGATCCAAACCAAATTCCGCGATGAAATTCGTCCACGCTTCGGTGTAATGCGCGGACGCGAATTCATCATGAAAGATGCGTACTCATTCCATGTTGATCAGGCTTCATTGCAAGCCACCTACGATCGCATGCACCTGGCGTACTGCAATGTTTTCACACGCTTGGGCCTGAAATTTCGCCCGGTTGAAGCGGATAACGGCTCGATTGGCGGCGCTGGCTCCCACGAATTCCACGTACTTGCCGAGTCTGGCGAAGACGACATCGCGTTCAGCGACAGCTCCAATTACGCCGCCAATATCGAGAAAGCCGAAGCCGTTCCTCGTGAACAGTCGCGTCAGGCACCCACGCAAGCGATGCGCCTGGTCGATACACCACATGCAAAAACCATTGCGCAGTTGGTTGAGGGTTTCAATCTGCCCATCGAAAAAACCATCAAGACCCTGGTGGTGCACGCGGCAGAAGAAGGCAAGCTGATTGCGCTGATCATTCGTGGCGATCACGAGCTCAACGAAATTAAAGCGGCAAACCTGCCCCAAGTTGCCAGCCCTTTGGTTATGGCCTCTGAATCCGAGTTGCGTGACGCCATTGGCGCTGGCGCCGGTTCCCTCGGTCCTTTGAATCTGCCGTTGCCCTGCGTCATTGATCGCTCCGTCGAACTGATGAGTGACTTCGGCATTGGTGCCAACATCGATGACAAGCACTATTTCGGCGTCAACTGGGAGCGCGACCTGCCTGTTCCAGCGGTAGCCGACTTGCGTAACGTTGTGGCTGGCGACCCAAGCCCGGATGGCAACGGTACGTTGGAAATCAAACGCGGCATTGAAGTCGGGCACATCTTCCAGCTCGGAACCAAATACAGCGAAGCCCTGAAATGTCAGGTACTCGGAGAAAACGGCAAACCCGTAACGTTGTCCATGGGCTGCTACGGGATTGGTGTTTCTCGCGTGGTGGCTGCCGCCATCGAACAGAACAACGACGCAAACGGGATCATCTGGAATGATGCGTTGGCACCCTTCCAGATCGCGCTTGTGCCATTGCGCTATGAAACCGAAGCGGTTCGCGAAGCCACCGACACGCTGTATGCCGAATTGACCGCAGCTGGTTTTGAAGTACTGCTGGATGATCGCGACAAAAAAACCAGTCCGGGCAACAAGTTCGCTGACATGGAACTGATCGGCATCCCGCACCGCATCGTCGTCAGTGATCGTGGTCTGGCCGAAGGCAATCTTGAATACAAGGGCCGTACCGAAGCGGCGCCACAAGCACTGCCTGTCGCCGATGCACTGTCCTTTCTTCAGGCCCGTATCCGCCGATAAAAACCGAAGGCGCGCACGCCATAACGTGCGCGCCCCGGCTATCTGCGCATATCGAGGCAAGATACGCCCCCTCATCAAGAGATCACATGCTCAAGCGAAGTTCCTTAAGCCTGCGCTGCGCTGCACTTTGCGGCACTTTATTCGTGAGTGGTTGCGCCAATCATTTGTCGCAACGTAGCGAACATGAAGAACGCGTCGAGCGAAAATTGCTTGAGCACACACTGCAAATCGACATCGGCGAACCCACGTTGCTGGAGTTACCGCAACGCCGGGTACGAATCAACGAACAGAAGACGTTCGAAGTCACAGAATTCGAAGTCACCCGCAACTATGATCGCTACACGCCTTATCAGCCTTGGCGCGAATTGTATGAAGTCCCGCTGGGCGCTGTGGCCCTGGTCGCCGGCACCGGCGCCAACATTCTCAATGTGTTCATGCTCGGCCACTTGCCGGGCACGGTGACCAAAGACTGGATCGACTACGGCGTCGCCGGAATCAATCCATTCATGAATGTGCAGTCCCATGGACGAGCGCAACAGAACCTCGCCAGCATCGATGAAATTCAGCACGACAAGCGCACCGAACGCACCAGCCTTCCCTGGAGTGAACGCCCGGTCAACGTTAATGCAGGCGCCAAAACCTTTACGTTGACGACTGATCACAACGGCGTATTGCGCCTGAACCTGTTGGACACCCCGTTTGCCGAGCAAGACCTCACTCACCTCGCCCGCCTACAGATCAACGTCGAGGATGAGCAGGACAGTGTTCGAGCCGATGCCACCTTACCGATCAGCACTTCGTTGAGGGGCAAACTGCTCCAAGCGCATGCGTTGATTTACGACGACCTTGAAGAGGATGGCGTCAGCCAGTGGGTTTATCGAGTCAAACGTCTTTCACAATTGGGTCTAGAGGAAGAGGCCAGCGAACTGGAACAAAACCTGATTGAACTGACCCACAACGATCCAGAGCTTCAAAAGCAACTCCTCAAATCGTTGACGCGAGACGCAGGCCGCTTGGTTGCCGACCCTGAAGCAGACGACTAAAGCGTGAACAATTCCAACTGCTCATGGGCACCCCGCAGGTCTAGCAAGCGTACACCAATGCCCAGCAAACGAACCGGCTTGCCGCCGCGCGCAAAAGCCTGAGTCAGCAACTGCTCAAAACTCTCAAGATCACGCCCTGCCCCAGACTGCTCAAGAGTGGTCTGAGTAAAATCGTGAAACTTCACTTTAACGAACGGCTTGCCAGCTCGGTAACCGTCACCGATTCGAGCCATTCGCCCTGCGAGGGTTTCGAGCAGGTCAGGGAGTTTTGCCAGGCAACTGGTCAGATCAGGCAAATCTGCATCGTAGGTATTTTCGACACTAACCGACTGACGGCGACTGTCGTTTTGCACCGGCCGCTCATCAATACCTCGTGCCAAATTCCACAACCGTTCACCGAATGTGCCAAATTCGCGCATCAGGGCCAATTTGTTCCAATCGCGCAGATCAGTGCAACTGACAATGCCCAATCGTCCCATCTTGTCCGCAGTCACCTTGCCGACTCCGTGAAGCTTGGTGACCAGCAAGGTCGCGACAAAGTCCTCCACTTGGTCCGGGGTGATGACAAACAGACCGTTAGGTTTTTTCCAGTCACTGGCGATTTTAGCCAGAAATTTATTGGGCGCTACCCCAGCCGATACCGTGATATGCAATTGATTGGATACTCGACGGCGAATATCCTGAGCCATTCGAGTAGCACTCCCACCAAAAAGGCCGCTTTCAGAAACATCTAGAAAGGCTTCATCTAACGACAAAGGCTCGATCTGATCGGTGTAATCACGAAAGATCGTCTGGATCTCGCGAGAGGCTTCTTTATAAGCCTCCATCCGCGGCTTGACTATGGTCAGGTCCGGGCACAGCTTCAGCGCATGCCGAGACGACATCGCTGAGCGCACTCCATAGGCCCGCGCCTCATAGTTACAGGTCGCAATCACCCCCCGGCGGTCCGCCGAACCACCCACCGCCAACGGCTTGCCGGCTAAGCGGGGATCGTCGCGCATTTCGATAGCGGCATAAAAGCAGTCACAGTCGACGTGGATGATTTTGCGCTGCGTCATGGGGTGTAGGTTTGGAGGCTATGGGCCGAGCAGTATCTCACCGAGATGGGACGCTGGCATCCACGATGCTACACGGGACGTGCGAAAGCGCCGAAATAGCTCTGGAAATATGCTCACACGACCGCACGCCAAGGCCCATGCCCATTTATTGACAGCTGCATCGTAGCTAAGCAGTTGAAGGAAAAGCATTTTTTTAGAATTAACCATTGACAGCCAGCGGTTCCGCTGTAGAATGCCGACACACAGACGCGGGATGGAGCAGTCTGGTAGCTCGTCGGGCTCATAACCCGAAGGTCGTCGGTTCAAATCCGGCTCCCGCAACCAAACATCAAAAAAGGCTACTCGAAAGAGTGGCCTTTTTTGTATCTGCAATTTGACACCCTCTTCCTACCAGGCAACGCATAACTAATTGAGTTTTAAATTAGGAGCTGCCGAAGGCTGCGATTCGACCCTGCCAGGAAACGTATTGCGCCTAACAAGCCCGCTAACATCGATAACCTAACCGTCCGGTCAGCTCATTTTCAGTTATTTATCATTTGTTTAGCTTTATTGATTGACACTCAGCCATTCGGCTGTAGAATGCCGCCACACAGACGCGGGATGGAGCAGTCTGGTAGCTCGTCGGGCTCATAACCCGAAGGTCGTCGGTTCAAATCCGGCTCCCGCAACCAAACATCGAAAAAGGCTGCTCGAAAGAGTGGCCTTTTTTGTGCTTGCCGGAAAGGCTCAGGAACAGTAGCCCAAAAAGCTTGTCAGAAATGTCGATCCCAAGGATGGTGTCGATAGGTGTCTACCGTCGGTTAAAGTATCGACTGAAACGAATCCGCTACATTCGCTCGTTAAACTATGACGCGCTAATATTTCGAAAATATTTTTTGCGTAGGGATTGGTAACTTGTCTGTATACCTCCATCCTGTCGCGCACGATCCAAGGAGTGATTGATGCGCGCCTCGTCCGAAGAAACCAATGAAGCTGTCACGGTTCCCCATCCGATCGCGCCCGCGCGCCTGCGGTGGCTGGAGCTGCTGAGCAAATATCGCCAGCCTTTAGGGCTCGCAGTGACATTGTTGCTATTCACCATCGCACTGATCGCCTGCCGCCATCTGTTGAGCGAACTCGATCTTTATGCGCTACACGACTCATTGCTGAGCGTTCCAAAGCCCGCACTGGCCGGCGCGTTTGCCGCAGCAGTTGTCGGTTTTATCGTGCTGCTCGGTTATGAGTGGTCGGCAAGCCGATACGCCAACATTACACTGCCCACGAAGACCTTGATCCTTGGCGGATTTACGGCGTTCGCCATTGGCAACGCTGTCGGGCTGTCTTTGCTTTCAGGAGGCTCTGTTCGTTATCGGCTGTATGCACGCCATGGGTTAGGTGCGGCAGAAGTCGCACGCATGACTTTATTTGCCAGTCTTTCATTGGGTTGCGCCCTGCCCCCGCTGGCCGCGCTGGCCACGCTGAGTAATTTACCTGCTGCCTCTGCCGCCTTGCACCTGTCCATCACGCTCCTGGCCGTAGTCGCTATCAGTATCCTGTTACTCAGCGCTTTATTGGCAGTCGGCATTTATCGCCGGCGCCTGCCGGAGCAGCCAATCCCCCACAACCTGCTGGTTCGTGCCGGACGCCGAACTATCCGCCTGCCAGGCCTGCGCCTGACCTTGATGCAGTTGGTCATTACTGCATTGGACGTCGCCGCCGCCGCGACAGTGCTTTATTTGCTGTTACCCGACGCGCCTCCCTTTGGCGCGTTCGTGCTGGTTTATCTGTTGGCATTAGCTGCAGGGGTACTGAGTCATGTGCCAGGTGGCGTCGGCGTGTTCGAGGCGATTCTGCTCGCCGCGTTTGCCGACCAATTAGGTTCTGCACCACTGGCTGCGGCCTTGTTGCTCTATCGCCTGATCTATGTGGTATTGCCTCTGCTGCTAGCCTGTCTGGCATTGCTGTTCACCGAAGCACAACGCTTGCTGCCCACCCGCCAAGCGATGCGCGTGGCGTCGGGTCTGGCTGCACCGATCTTGGCCCTGCTGGTTTTTCTGTCGGGTGTGGTCCTGCTGTTTTCCGGCGCCACGCCAGAAATCGACTCACGCCTGCGGCACCTCGGGTTTTTAATCCCGCATCGCTTGATTGACGCGTCCCACTTCGGCGCGAGCCTGATCGGCGTCCTGTGCTTGCTGTTGGCTCAAGGTTTACGCCGCCGCCTTTCTGCCGCCTGGATGCTGACTACCGTGCTGTTAGTGGTCGGCGCCTTGCTGTCGGTGCTTAAAGGGTTTGATTGGGAGGAGGCATCCCTACTGGTCTCTACGGCCATCTTGCTGGCGATCTTCCGTCGCTCGTTCTATCGCCAAAGCCGGCTGCTTGAGCTTCCGTTCTCACCGCTGTACCTGGTCGCCAGTGTGTGCGTGCTTGCCGCGTCGATTTGGTTGCTGTTGTTTGCCTACCAAGACGTGCCTTACAGCCAAGAGCTTTGGTGGCAATTCACGCTTAACTCCGATGCACCGCGCGCCTTGCGGTCTGCGCTGGGCAGCGCGGTATTGTTAGTGGTCGTCTCGTTGACTTGGCTGCTGCGTACCGCGCGTCCGGTGATTACGCTGCCCAATGTCGAGGAACTGGCTAAGGCCGCACAAATCGTGAATGCTTCCGACCAGCCGGACGGAGGGCTTGTATTGACCGGTGACAAGGCGCTGCTCCTTCACCCTAGTGGTAAGGCGTTTATGATGTACGCCCGCCGTGGTCGAAGCCTGGTGGCACTGTACGACCCTATCGGACCTACGCAGCAACGCGCCGAGCTGATCTGGCAATTCCGCGACCTGTGCGATCTGCACCATGCGCGACCCGTGTTTTACCAGGTGCGCGCAGAGAATCTGCCCTTCTATATGGACATCGGCTTGACCGCGATCAAGCTGGGTGAAGAGGCACGGGTCGACTTGCAGCGTTTCGACATTGAGTCGAAGGGCAAAGAGATGAAGGACCTGCGTTACACCTGGAACCGGGGCGGTCGAGACGGCTTGTCGCTGGAGATTTATGAAGTCGGTCAGGCCCCCCTGGACGAACTGAAGGTAATCTCCGACGCATGGCTTACCGGCAAGAACGTCCGTGAGAAGGGCTTCTCGCTTGGCCGCTTCAGCGCAGCTTATTTAAAACATTTCCGCATCGCGATTATCCATTTCGAAGGTAAGCCAGTAGCATTCGCCAACTTGCTGGAAACCTCCAGGCACGAACTGGCCAGCCTGGACCTGATGCGGGCCCACCCGGATGCGCCGAAGCTGACCATGGAGTTCATGATGGTTGGCCTGATTTTGCATTACAAAGAACAGGGCTACGGGCGCTTCAGCCTGGGAATGGTGCCGCTGTCGGGCCTGCAACCACGTCGCGGCGCCCCCCTGACCCAACGGCTTGGGTCGATGGTCTTTCGCCGTGGCGAACAGCTGTACAATTTCCAAGGTCTGCGCCGTTTCAAAGATAAATTCCAGCCCGACTGGGAACCCCGCTATATGGCCGTACCCGCCGGACTTGATCCGCTCGTGGCACTGGCTGACACCGCCGCCCTGATTGCGGGCGGCCTGACTGGATTGGTGAAACGCTAATGATTCAACGCTACTGGCGCTTTTTGCTCGCAGCCCTGATTGTTCTCGCACTGGTACTTGGCTTTTGGCTGTGGAACCGCCCAGCTCCTCAGCCGGTTCTCGAACACCTGACCTTGGAAGATGGTACGGCGCTGATCCATGTTTCGCCCGGTACTCAGCCCAAAGCTCGGGTTGGCCTTGCTGCGCTTGCCGATGAAGGGTTAACCGACAAACAGCTGCTGGCGCTGAGCCAAGACGGTAACGCCGAAGTCGTTCAAGTCACGCTGCCCAAGGATGATTGCGCGCTGCAGGATAAAACCCTAACAGCCGCACTGACGAAATTAGACGGTCCAGCAACGCTGGTAGGCGGCGTTGGACCGGGCGCGACCCTGGCTTGGCGCTGGCTGGCAGGGCAAAACGATGACAATGCAAAAGCGGTATCGGTAGGTTTTAGCCTTGACCCACCTGCGTGCGTAGACAACGTGCCAAAAAGCGCAGCGCACGGTCACTGGTTAGTTGCTTGGAACGATGGACCAGACGACGCTGCCGCTACCCTGGTGCGTGATCAGCCCAACGCTGAAAACAGCATCAGCGACTACGATGTGCACCTGCCGCAACTATTCAACAGCCAACTGCGCCAACAATTGGTCCAGGATGACCAGAGCGGCGGTTTGAAAATCCCCGTAGTCGAAGTTCCGGCTGGAACAACCACCGACACCGTGACACTTTTCCTGTCAGGCGATGGCGGCTGGCGTGACCTTGACCGTGACGTGGCGGGGGAAATGGCCAAAAAGGGCTATCCGGTGGTTGGTATCGATACGCTGCGCTACTACTGGGAGCATAAAACGCCCGAGCAAACCGCTCTGGATTTAGCCGAACTGATGGATCACTACCGCCAGAAATGGGGTACTAAACGTTTCGTACTGATGGGTTATTCGTTCGGTGCCGATGTACTACCCGCCATTTATAACCGCTTGGCGCCGGATGAGCAAAAGCGTGTTGATTCCATCGTCTTGTTGGCTTTCGCGCGCACTGGCAGCTTTGAAATTCAGGTTGAAGGCTGGCTAGGTACAGCAGGTAAAGAAGCACCTACCGGTCCCGAGATGGCTAAGCTGCCCCCTGAAAAAGTGCTGTGCGTGTATGGCGCCGAAGAAACAGCTGAAAGTGGCTGCACCGAAACAACCGCCGTGGGCGAAAAGCTCATGTTGCCCGGCGGCCACCACTTCGATGAGAACTACCCCGCACTGGCCAAACGCATGACTGATGCTATTGATAAGCGGCGAGGGACAGGGCCGAAGGCATGAAGTTTAGCGGCAAACTTCAAGCTGCAAGCCTCAAGTAAAGAGCGGCAAGGATAGAAACTTGCCGCTTGTAGCTTACAACTTACCGCCACTCCTCCCTTACATCTCTACTTGGGTACCCAGCTCAATCACCCTGTTGAACGGCAGGTTGAAGAACCGCAGGTTACCGTTGGCGTTCTTCAGCATGAAGGCGAACAACGCCTCACGCCAACGCGCCATACCGTCCAGCTTGGAGGCAATGATCGTCTCGCGGCTGAGGAAGTAGGTGGTGCGCATCGGGGCAAAGTCCAGTTCAGCCAGATGGCACAGCTTCAGAGCAGCCGGTACGTCTGGCTCATCGATGAAACCAAAGTGCAGCACCACACGGTAGAAGCCCTCGCCATAAGCTTCGACTTCAAACCGTCGGCTCGCCGGCACCCGGGGAGAATCTTCATACACCACTGTTAGCAGGACTACTTGCTCGTGCAACACCTGGTTGTGCAACAGGTTATGCAATAAAGCATGCGGCACCGCATCAGGACGGGCAGTCAGAAACACCGCTGTGCCTTGCACTCGATGAGGCGGCTGTACGCGAATGCTGCTGATGAAGATGGGGAGAGGCAGACCACCCTCCTCCAATCGCTCGACCAACAGTTGTTTACCGCGTTTCCAGGTCGTCATCAGAATGAACAACACTATTCCCGCCAATACAGGAAACGCCCCGCCCTGAGCTATTTTCGGCACGTTAGCGGCGAAGAACAGCCCGTCGACCAGCAGAAAACAAAGCAGAACCGGTACTGCCAAGAGCGGTGGCCATTTCCACAACAACAGAACGACCGCCGCCACCAGAATCGTCGTGATCAGCATTGTTCCTGTGACCGCAACACCGTAGGCCGAGGCCAGCGCCGTGGAGGATTCAAAACCGAGCACCAACAAGATCACACCTATCATCAGTGACCAGTTCACCGCGCCAATGTAAATCTGGCCCTGTGAAGAACTGGAGGTGTGTTGAACGTGCATCCGGGGAATGTAACCCAGTTGAATGGCCTGAAGCGTCATGGAGAACGCCCCCGATATGACTGCTTGCGAAGCGATCACGGTGGCCAAGGTCGACAAAAAGACCAGTGGCACCAGCGCCCAGCTCGGCGCCAACAGATAAAACGGGTTACGTGCGGCTTCAGGATTGTCGAGCAGCAGTGCGCCTTGGCCGAAGTAGTTCAACACCAACGCCGGCAACACCAGCGCGAACCAAGCGCGAGCGATGGGCTTGCGACCGAAGTGCCCCATGTCGGCATACAGTGCTTCAGCGCCCGTCAGTGACAGAACGACTGCGCCCAGAATGGTGACGCCAATGCCCGGATGAGCCACAAAGAACCGCACCGCCCAAATTGGGTTAAGCGCTTTGAGCACTTCGGGGTTCTGCATGATTCCGTAGACACCCAGCGCTGCCAGGACCAGGAACCAAATAACCATCACCGGACCGAACAAAATTCCGATCCGCGCCGTACCGTGCCGCTGAATCAGAAATAATCCCACCAGTACGACCAGCGACAGCGGCACAACCCAGTGCTCGACGCCTTTGAACGCGAGTTCCAGACCCTCTACCGCAGACAATACCGAAATGGCCGGGGTAATCATGCTGTCGCCATAGAAAAGCGCAGCACCGAACAAACCGAAGACCACCAACGTACTGCGCAATTTCGGATACGAAATGGACGCCCGACGCGCCAGCGCGGTCAGCGCCATAATTCCGCCTTCGCCCTGGTTATCCGCACGCAGAATGAACAACACGTACTTAAGCGAAACCACCCAAATCAGCGACCAGAAGATCAGCGCCAGAATACCAAGCACACCCACATGGTCGACTTGAACCCCATACCCCCCAGTAAATACCTGCTGAAGGGTATACAACGGGCTGGTGCCGATATCGCCGTAGACCACCCCGACGGCTGCAATCAACAAACTCAACGGCTTTGCCGGATGATGCTCCGCCTCTACCTGACTAATTGCCTGACCCATTAACCACTCCTACCACCAAGACCTGGGCCTCAAAAACACATTGATGTGTTTGAGCAAGCTCCGTTTTTACAAACACTGATTAACGCCATCGCCATGATTGGACGCAACGCCGCGAAGCATAGCGCAGCACTCGTCGTAATTCTCTGCATAAAGCTGGTCAATCTACGGTCCCACCGCTAGAATTGCGCACTTTTTGATCAGAGGCGCACCAAGCGCCCGTCGACGCCCCGGCCATTTGCCCGGCGTCAGCCCAATGCCGAGGTTCGCCATGTCCACCGTCACCACGCCTTCCGCCCCTAAGGTTGGCTTCGTTTCACTGGGTTGCCCAAAGGCCCTGGTCGATTCCGAGCGCATCCTTACCCAGTTGCGCATGGAAGGCTACGAAATCGTCGCCACCTACCAAGACGCCGACGTGGTGGTGGTTAACACCTGCGGATTTATCGACACCGCCAAAGCTGAATCACTGGAAGTCATCGGCGAAGCCCTCGCTGAAAACGGCAAGGTGATTGTCACCGGCTGCATGGGCGTCGAAGAAAGCGCGATTCGTTTGGTCCACCCAAGCGTGCTGTCCGTCACCGGGCCGCAACAATACGAACAAGTGGTCATGGCCGTTCACGACGCCGCGCCGCCTAACCTCAATCACAACCCGCTGATTGATCTGGTGCCGCCGCAAGGCATCAAACTGACGCCGCGCCACTACGCCTACTTGAAGATTTCCGAAGGCTGCAACCACAGTTGCAGCTTCTGCATCATCCCGTCCATGCGCGGCAAACTGGTCAGCCGCCCGGTGGGCGATGTCTTGGACGAAGCTCAGCGCCTGGTCAAGTCCGGCGTAAAAGAGCTGTTGGTCATTTCTCAAGACACCAGCGCTTATGGCGTCGACATCAAGTACCGCACCGGTTTCTGGAATGGCCAACCCGTGAAAACACGGATGACGGAACTCTGCGAAGCCCTCAGCTCGCTGGGTGTTTGGGTGCGCCTGCACTACGTTTACCCTTACCCCCACGTCGACGAGCTGATTCCGTTGATGGCGGCCGGTAAAATCCTGCCGTACCTGGACATTCCGTTTCAGCACGCCAGCCCGCGTATCCTCAAGGCCATGAAACGCCCAGCCTTCGAAGATAAAACCCTGGCGCGGATCAAAAACTGGCGTGAAATCTGTCCGGATTTGGTCATCCGGTCGACCTTTATCGTCGGCTTTCCCGGGGAAACCGAAGAAGACTTCCAGTACCTGCTTGAATGGCTGACCGACGCGCAACTCGACCGCGTGGGCTGCTTCCAGTATTCCCCGGTAGAAGGCGCCTCTGCCAACGCCTTGGGCGATCACGTTCCGGACGACATCAAACAAGACCGCTGGGACCGCTTCATGGCGCACCAGCAGGAAATCAGCGCCGCTCGCCTGCAGATGAAAGTCGGCCGGGAAATCGAAGTACTGGTGGATGAAGTGGACGAAAACGGCGGTGCTGTGGGCCGCTGCTTCTTCGATGCCCCGGAAATCGACGGCACCGTGTACATCGACAGCGACCAAGACCTTAAGCCGGGCGATAAAGTAATGTGCCGGGTGACCGAAGCTGACGAGTACGACTTGTGGGCTGAAACCATCTAATCGGTTTCCCTGCATGTAAGAGCCCTGCCTTGATCGGTGGGGCTTTTTTTGCGTTCGGAAAAGTCCTACTAGTCGCGTCGCACCCTGCCGACATCGTTACTTCAGAATTCCAGCCACAGTCGTCGTTTTCGTCAAACGCGAAGGATTGTGCGCATGAACTCGGCCGCTGCTACACATTCACGAACTGCCTTGCCCAACGATATCCCTTGGCACCAAAGCGTTGGTTTGCTGCTCGGTGCAGTGCAGGTCGAGAATCTATTGAAGCAACTCTATCAGTGGGCTGACTCCCCGGCGGTCAACGTACTTTACCTTGGGACCCGCTTTGCTGTTCTTAAGCACGTGTCGCCGTGCCTGGTTCAGATTGAACGGGAAGATGATTCAATTCTTGCGCAGTTCCTGGAAAACCTTGGCCAACAATGGGGTTATCTGTTGATCAGCGACGGGCCATGGGAACAGTTGGTGGCACATTTACGCTGGCTAATCAGCATCGAACATCCTTCTGGCCAGGAAATGCTGCTGCGGATTGCCTCTACAGACGTGGCCGATGCGCTGTTTGAATCAGCCGACGCAGCGCTATTCGGACCCTGCCAACGCATCATCACCGCCGACCGTACAAACGGCGGATGGTGTCAATACACCCGACCGGGCGAGATCCATGAACCCAACCGGGATACACCCTATCGTCTAACCGAAAACAATGGCTCAGTCTGGACAACGCCAGCGCTCGTAAAATCGTGACCGAATTGTCCGAGCACATGGCCCACTACTTCCCGGATTACTACGCTGACGTAACAGATCATGAGCGCAATCAACACCTCCAGGCATTGGTACACCGTGCCGCCGAATACGGTTTCGAAAGCGAAAAAGAACTTTATTTGTACTGCAATGCCCTCGGGTTTGTCGGCGAGCAAGGGCTAAGCGACCACGCATTTGCGCTGGATCTGCAACCCCATAGATCCGATGCAGGCGACACATGGCGTGCAGAAGGGCTTGCCCGCCTGGCTCAGAAATGGAGCCGACCATGACCGACTTCATGACCCCACGCGGTCACATGGCCAATCTGGTTGCCCTGTCCAAAAGCGCTACCCCTTTCGGCGAAATCGGCGTGTGCCCGCTGACGAAAACCACTATCCAACTGCTGCCGATGCGTTACGGCTTGGTCGAACCGGGCCTTGATCCCCGCGCTGATATGGCAATGCCCTACACGCTGCAAAGCCGACCCTTGGGTTTGCGGATGCTGCGCAATGGCTTTTTGTACGTAATCGACAGCGCCACTGGCCTGTTGAGCGAATACACCGTCAAAGACGGCTCGCTGGAGTATTGGCTGTTTACCGGTAAAGACATCAAGGAGCATCGCACGCCGCTGGGTGACCCACCGGAAATGATTTTCTCCCGGCGCAGCGTGCTGCATGTGGCTTATGCGGAAACACAATGGGCGGTCGCCAAATGCTGGCAAGTGCTGGACAACGCCAGTGAGCGCGAGCACTTCATGCAGCGCGTCGACCTGACCCAGGCCAACAGCGAAAACATCGTCGCACCCCTGATCCATCAGCGGCACGTAAAAAAATGGCTGGCGGAGGTGGTGCGCGATCACCCGATGCCGCAGGACGGAATAACCCCTGACGAAAACCGCCCCTATCAGTGGGAACACCCGCCACTGTTTCGCCAGACAATTATTGAAGAGCTGACCAGTCAGGTTAACAACGCACAGAAGATGGACTACCTGTTCCTCGCCGTCCGCGATGATCTGGGCGTCATGCGGGATTTGGCGAACTATCAGGACAAGGTGGTGGGCTGGATTGGTGATTGGGCCAGCAGCGGTGAGCAAGCCGGCAATACCGAGCGCGATTATTTGCTGGCTTGCTATATCGAGTCACTGAGTCAGATCAGTGTGGCGAATCTGACTGCAATGGCGTTGGACAGTCCTGATCCTGCGGTTAAGGCGTTGATGCACGATCTGGAGAAACTGCCCGAGCCTCAGCGCGGGCAAACCGCAAAGGCGCTGGTGGATTTTCTCACTGAAGACCCTGTTGCCCATCCGTTACCCGGCGTTTCCGATCAGAACCTGCCGGCGGACCTGGAAGCCCAATTGCAAAAAATCCGCCTCACCGCCGACCGTAACAACGCTTACAGCGTGTTACCCAAGCTGGAGCAGACGATTGAGCGCTATTTCCTAAAACAAAAGCTGGCCATAGCGGGGCCCGATTTCATTGCCCGCCATGGCCTTGCCATTCTTCAAATAGACCGGCAACAGGACAAGCGCCTGCGGGACTTACTGTACGGCGCAGGCTTCGGTCGACGCGGAATCAACGACCTGATTGACCGCCCGCGCATGGACGCTTTTCTCGAAGAGCAACGTCCCAAGCTGGCGCATTGGAATGCCCTGCTGGAGCGCATCACCGAGGACCGGCTGGAGATGCTGGTTCAAGGCCGGTTTCATCGTGCGGCCTGGTATTTCGATGCCCGCGACCCGGAGCAGATCGACCAGGCATTTATCGCCCAATACGCCTGCCTCAAAGACATCGGGCGCAGTGACACCGCCTTGGAGAAAGTCCTGGAATGGCTCGACGACGCTCCGCATCAGAGCCGTCCGCTGTTTTATACCTTGCCACTGAGCGTTCAAACCGAACTGGGCACCCAATTCGCGGTGTTTGCCAACGCCGGCTGGAACTTGCTCAAAAACGCGCCGGAATGGTCCGAGAAACTTAAGACCCTGTTTGACGGCCATCTTCCGGACGTGGACACCCTGCCCCACACCACGCAAATCTACGCCACCGCCGCCTGGGGAACCCTCGCCCCTGCCATGCAATGGGGCGTGCAAAGCGCGTTACACGCGTTCATGCAGGCCTTGGACAAAGGCCAGATGCCGGACACCGAAGCGCTGTTTCGTTACATGCCCAAGACCCTGGGCGTTTCGTTGCTCGATGCGGCGCGAAGGGAAAAGGTCAGTTTTCAAGTGGCTGACGCGGATGATTTGAGGGCGCTGAGTGAGACGGTCAAAGAGGTGCAGGAAGAACGCAAACATCTGCGTTATTTGAATAATGAAATACGCCGCTATAAAACCGAGAAACATCACTCAAATGCTCAGTACTTGCAGGCCAAACGGCCGCAAACTCAAGAGCGCCTGAACGTTTTGGAAGAACGGCTTGCTCGAATAATGAGCCCGATTTCAGCGTTGCCAGAGGGGGCGGTGCATGTGCAAACGGCGACGTCGGTCAGGCCTGGATTGGCGTTGGTGCTTCCAGACGAGCAACACATGCACGTGCGCTCGTTGCTGGACAACTACCGGCTAGGGCTGAAGGTTGCGCCTAAAGCAGGGTTGATTGGGGATGGGGTCGGGTTATTGGTGTTTGTGGCGCAGTTGGTGAACTTTGTGCAGGTTATGAGAGAGACATTTGAACAGTTCGGAGAAAGCAGGACACGGACAGCGTTATTCAGTAGCGCCTGGACAACGGCAGCAGCAGGCTTTGGTGCGATGCAAGGAATAGCAGATACAGCGCTCAATGCTCAAGCAACTGAGTTAGCGAAAAACTTAAAAGCAGCCGAGCTGAAAGGCGTACACGTCCAGATGGGCAAGCTGCATATTGGCTTGGGAGCGTTTGGATATGCTGCGGGAATGATCGCAGCAACGATGAGCCTAAATTCCTCACACGGCAAATGGCTGAATGCAGCACGAGAAGGCAACAGCGCCGCCCAAGCAGGCGCCACACTTAGCATGATGGGCAACAGCGGCTTCATGCTTAGCAATGCCTACGGACTCTTTGAAACCGGTGTCGCTGCTCAAAAAGTTCTGGCGGTCGCATTACAGCCTGAAAAGCGTTTGGCCGCCTGGGCCGCAGCAGGTGTCCGACTTTCAACAGTGTTTTTCCGAGTCAACGTGGTCGGTATTCTATCTACGGCATTGGAACTGTCCGGTAGCTGGTTTCATAATCGTAACGACTTAAGCCGCCACGACCGCTGGCTAAAATTGACGCCTTGGAGTCAGTTCCCTGGCGAGCACTTGCAACAACCCATCGAGGAGTTCCAAAAACACCTTCACACCCAAGTCAAGGCACCCAAGATCCAAGTAATCTTAGTTCCGAAAAACGATCAAGGCATTGAATCGAAACGTGTGCGTCTGCACTTCCCCATCACGTCCAGCGACGACTTGATGAATCCCTTGAACAACAACGCGGCCAAGACCCATCTGAGGATTGGCGCTTATAAAGTACGAATCCATACGACGAAAGGCCCGAACGTTGAGCGCTGGTCCGTGGTGACTGACTCGCTGTTCGAGGACATCCAGATCATTCAGGATTTCCCGCTGATTCTGGAGTCTGAGGTTCCGTCTGACTGGAGTCGGCCTACCGCTACAGAACAGGATGATGTAGTCATCACGGCCATGTTCGGCGACCTGCGCCCAAACGATGGAAACTACGAGCTGAATATTTATCAGCTGCGCGCCTCCCTTTATGACGCCAGCGAACCGCTCGCCGATATTCATCTAAAACCCCAAGGAGAAGAATGCAACTACCTCCGCGTTGAACCGCTGCAACTACCGCAGAAGGAGGACTGATATGGCTAAGTCGGCTCAAGATGCCTCTGCGCTCATCAACCCGAAACCTTACGCGGGGATGATCGAGTCCTTTCCCAGCGGACAAGTTACCTACTTAGCTCCAATCCCATTGCCTACACACATGCCCGCTCAGGATTATGGGAACGCCGTAGGTGGGGTAAATGACACGTATATGGATTTTGGGCTGGGTACACCGGCTGTTTTTGGCTGGCAGTACACCGTAGGCTTTCCCTTTAGTTTTTTCTTTTTCTCCGCGGTGTTATTGCCCTTTGTTGTTGGGATTTTTGCGTTTGGACTCGGGAACGGCCTTTCTGATGCGATCTGGACATTTCATACTTTTATGTCCCACGGAATCGAAACTGGCGCTTGGGCCAGTGGTTTTGCCTTATTAGTTGGACTTGTCATCGTATTCAACCAACTAGCCAAATACGAAACCCTCGTCCCCACCCGTTTCAACCGCCAACGCCGCGAAGTCTGCTTCGTCCCAGCCGGCCAAACCGAACCGATCTTCGTCCCGTGGGAATCCCTGTCCGCATGGGTCATCCAATCCCAATCCGTGACCCAATACGGCGCGACGCTCCACTACGCCATGGGCATCGGCTTTTACCACCCGCCCGACGATCAGCAATACACCCTGGAATTTCAATGCGGCGGCTTTGAACTGGCGGTCTGTAATTGGGAAGCCATCCGCGCTTACATGGAATACGAGGTTCATACCCTCAAGGACATCCAGGACCCACTCGACCTACAAGGCCCCGACGACCCGCCCCATGAAGGTTTACACACCTTCTACAACGCCCGCGAACGCATGCGTCGTCGGCGTAAAGCTGGGGAAGTCGGCTGGAGTTATCCGTTCTGGTGGTACCTGTATCACGTCATGACCTTGTGGACGTTGCCCAACCACCTGACTGAATGGGAAATCCGCCGGATCAAAAGCATAGGCCACGCCGCCGTACCCGAGGCCATGCAAGCATGGTCGGCGCCGTTGCCGGAAAGTGAATGGGCCAAGCCCAGCGATAAGCTTCAGCGCATGAGTAAAAAACTCAAAGAGCTGCGCACAGAAGAGCCGCAGGTTTCATTGATTCAGCATTTTGTTGACGTGCAAGTCGCAGAAGCAAAACAGATATGAACGGGGAAGATGGTCGTTATCTAAGGGTTAATCCGCTTCACATGCCGCAGAAGGAGGACTGATATGGCTAAGTCGGCCCAAGATGCCTCTGCGCTCATCAACCCGAAACCTTACGCGGGGATGATCGAGTCCTTTCCCAGCGGACAAGTTACCTACTTAGCTCCAATCCCATTGCCTACACACATGCCCGCTCAGGATTATGGGAACGCCGTAGGTGGGGTAAATGACACGTATATGGATTTTGGGCTGGGTACACCGGGTGTTTTTGGCTGGCAGTACACCGTAGGCTTTCCCTTTAGTTTTTTCTTTTTCTCCGCGGTGTTATTACCTTTTATTGCTGGAATTTTGGAGTTAGGACTCGGCGATGGCCTTTCGGATGCAATCTGGGTGTTTCGCAGCTTGTTACCTTATGGTCTCGAAACTGGCGCTTGGGCCAGTGGTTTTGCCTTATTAGTTGGACTTGTCATCGTATTCAACCAACTAGCCAAATACGAAACCCTCGTCCCCACCCGTTTCAACCGCCAACGCCGCGAAGTCTGCTTCGTCCCTGCCAGCCAAACCGAACCGATCTTCGTCCCGTGGGAATCCCTCTGCGCATGGGTCATACAATCCCAATCCGTGACCCAATACGGCGCGACGCTCCACTACGCCATGGGCATCGGCTTTTACCACCCGCCCGACGATCAGCAATACACCCTGGAATTTCAGTGCGGCGGTTTTGAACTGGCGGTCTGTAATTGGGAAGCCATCCGCGCTTACATGGAATACGAGGTTCATACCCTCAAGGACATCCAGGACCCACTCGACCTGCAAGGCCCGGACGACCCGCCCCATGAAGGTTTGCACACCTTCTACAACGCCCGCGAACGCATGCGTCGTCGGCGTAAAGCTGGGGAAATCGGCTGGAGTTATCCGTTCTGGTGGTACCTGTATCACGTCATGACCTTGTGGACTTTGCCCAACCACCTGACTGAATGGGAAATCCGCCGGATCAAAAGCATAGGCCACGCCGCCGTACCCGAGGCCATGCAAGCATGGTCCGCGCCGTTGCCGGAAAGTGAATGGGCCAAGCCCAGCGAGAAACTTCAGCGCATGAGTAAAAAACTCAAAGAGCTGCGCACAGAAGAGCCGCAGGTTTCATTGATTCAGCATTTTGTTGACGTGCAGATCGAGGAAACTTGCATTCAATCGTAAACCGCCATCCCCCCTTCGCCCCTGCAAACCACCGGTATGCACAAAGATCAGCCGCGTGCCTGTGGGAAACATGCCCGCCGCGACCCGATCATGCAGCGCCAACAGCGCTTTGCCGGTGTACAGCGGCTCTAACGGCAAACCGCTTTCGGCTTCGCTGGCGGCGATGAAGCCCAGCAAGTGCGGATCGGTTTTGGCGAACCCGCCGCGACTGGCGTCAAGCAGGTGGTAACCCATGCTGGCGTGTCCAAGTATCGCGGCGACGTTTTGCGCCACACCGTGATCATCCGGCACGGCCAGCGCGCCGTAGATCGGGTGCGCGGCGTTTTCGGCCAATACCAATCCAGCAAGCGTGGTGCCAGTGCCTGCCGCCAACCACCAACCGTGATAATCGCTCCAGCCTAATTGGCTGATCTGCTCCTGTACCTGATTCAGTAATGACGCACAACCCAAGGCACCGGGCAGGCCACCGCCGCCTTCTGGAATCGGATGCAACTGCGGATAGCGTTCTTGCCATGGCAACCAAAAGCCCGGCGCGTGGCGTTCGCGATAACCGGCGTAACCCAACCAATGCACGCGCATGCCGAACGCCATCAAATCGTTGACCGTCGGCGTGTCGAGCGCATGCCCGCGCAACAGGCCCACCGTGGGAAAGCCGAAGCGTTTGCCTGCAGCGGCCAACGCGTGCAAATGGTTGGAATGCGCACCGCCCAAACTGATCACGCCCTCGGCCCCGGCCTGTGCAGCGGCGGTCAGGTGATGGGTCAACTTGAACCATTTGTTGCCGGAGATCAGCGGGTCGATGAGGTCCAGGCGCAAAACCGCCACCTCGATGCCGGCTCGCTTTAGCCACGGCAGATGCAAGGGTTCGAGGGGTGCGTTGGGCGGTTTGGGAATGAGTGGGAACATGGTGTGGGAGTTTACAGAAAGCGGCCATCTGTAGGCGCCAACGTGTTGGCGAGAGGTTTTACGCGGTCAACCTGACACGGCGCCTCGCCAACACGTTGGCTCCTACAGATTTTGGTGCGGAGTCTTACAGCTCCGCAGCCAAACGCGAGCCCTGATTGATCGCCCGCTTGGCATCCAGTTCAGCGGCAATGTCTGCGCCGCCGATCAGGTGGACATTCTGGCCCGCCTCCACCAACCCGTCATACAGCTCACGCAACGGGTCCTGGCCCGCGCAAATAACGATGTTATCCACAGGCAAAATCTGCGGCTCGCCTTCGCCAACACGAATGTGCAGGCCCGCGTCGTCGATGTTCAGGTATTCGACGCCGTTGAGCATTTGCACGTGCTTGTTCTTCAAGCCGGTGCGGTGAATCCAGCCAGTGGTTTTACCCAAGCCATCGCCGACTTTGGAGGCCTTGCGCTGCAACAGGAACACCTGACGCGCAGGCGCATGCGGTTCGGCTTTGATACCGGCTACGCCACCTCGGGCTTCCAGAGCAACGTCGATGCCCCACTCTTTCCAGAATGCCGTGCGGTCGAGGCTAGTTGAGACGCCTTGATGCACCAGGTATTCGCAGACGTCGAAGCCAATTCCCCCGGCACCAATCACCGCGACGCTTTTGCCGACGGGTTTGCGTTCCAGAATCACGTCGAGGTAATTCAGCACCTTGGCATGCTCAACACCGGGAATGGCCGGCGTACGTGGCGCGATACCCGTGGCCAAAATAATCTCGTCGTACCCCGCCCCGACCAAATCGCTGACCGCTACCCGCGTATTCAGGCACACCTCAACCCCAGTGGTTTGCAGCTTGCGCGCAAAATAACGCAGGGTTTCAGAGAACTCTTCTTTGCCCGGCACACGTTTGGCGATGTTGAACTGCCCGCCGATTTCGCTGGCCGAATCAAACAATGTCACCTGATGCCCACGCTCTGCAGCCACTGTCGAAGCCGCCAACCCCGCAGGGCCGGCACCAATGACGGCGATTTTTTTGATCTGCTTGGTCGGCACGTAATTGAGTTCAGTTTCGTGACACGCCCTTGGGTTGACCAGGCAACTGGTGAGTTTGCCGCCGAAGGTGTGGTCGAGGCAGGCTTGGTTGCAGCCGATACAGGTGTTGATTTCGTCGCTGCGCCCGGCGGCGGCTTTGTTGACGAAGTCTGCGTCCGCCAGAAACGGCCGCGCCATGGAAACCATATCAGCGTCGCCTTCGCTGAGGACCTGCTCGGCGACTTCCGGGGTGTTGATGCGGTTGGTGGTGATCAGTGGGATCTTCACCGCGCCGCGCAATTTGGCCGTGACTTTGCTGAAGGCAGCGCGCGGTACTTTGGTGGCGATGGTCGGAATCCGTGCCTCGTGCCAGCCGATACCGGTATTGATGAGGGTCGCGCCCGCCTGCTCAATGGCTTGCGCCAGCTGCACGACTTCTTCCCAGACGCTACCGCCGGCGACCAGGTCCAGCATCGACAGGCGGAAAATGATGATGAAATTCGGGCCTACGGCCTCACGCACACGGCGGACGATTTCCACCGCCAGGCGCATGCGATTTTCATAACTGCCACCCCAACGGTCGGTACGGTGGTTGGTATGGGCGGCCAGGAACTGGTTAATGAAATAACCTTCCGAGCCCATGATTTCAACACCGTCGTACTCGGCGATTTGCGCCAGGGTCGAACAGGTGACGAAATCCTGAATCTGTTTCTCGATGCCTTCCTCGTCCAGCTCTTTAGGCTTGAACGGATTGATCGGCGCCTGAATCGCGCTCGGTGCCACTTGTTTCGGGCTGTAGGCATAACGCCCAGCATGAAGGATCTGCATGCAGATCTTGCCGCCCGCTTCGTGCACTGCCTGGGTGACGATACGGTGTTTTTCCGCCTCTTCCATCGTGGTCAGCTTGGCTGCCCCGGAATACACTCCACCCTCGTCGTTGGGGCCGATACCACCGGTGACGATCAGACCGACACCGCCGCGCGCACGCTCGGCAAAATAAGCCGCCATGCGTTCGAAACCACCTGGTTTTTCTTCAAGACCGGTGTGCATCGAACCCATTAGAGTGCGGTTGCGCAACGTGGTAAAGCCGAGGTCCAGCGGGGCCAACAAATGCGGGTAAAGGGCGGCGGACATAGAAACTCCATCGAGCGTGATCACGGGATGCGGGGGCCCTCAATGGGACCGCCGTCAATTATTCAGGCCTTAGGGAAACGTGCGAAAGCTGCACCCGTTCGCCCCACCTGTCCATGACCCCGACATTAAAGAGCCAACCGACCACACTCAATGACTGAAAGTGACAACTTATTGATCCAATCGTACAGCGACGCTTGGCAAGTGCCGCTCACCGCCCTACCCTAGTCAGCAAACCTCGCACACGGCAGCTCTCTGTGTCCCCCTTACGCAAAACCTTCAATTTCATCGTTGGTCTGCTGCTGATTACGATGATCATCAGCTATGCCGTCTGGACCGGGCAGCGCCCCGTGAGCCTGTATCTTTCCGATTTGCGCATTGAACTGACGGTGAATGAAGGTCAGCCAGGTGATAACGGCAATTTGCTGGGGATTCAGCCGGACCTGTCGCCCAGCGATTATCAAAGTCCCGAACACCTGCAGCGAAAACTTGCGGCCTATTTGCAGCAGGCTCGCGATCACGGCTTGATCAACCGCAAAACCATCGTGATCCTGCCTGAGCATGTCGGCACGTGGTTGTTTGTCAGCGGCGAAAAGGATCAGCTGTATCAAGCGACCACGCTTCAGGAAGCCATGAATTGGCTGTCGGTGAGTAACCCGCTGCGATTCCTTCGCGCGCTGTCTCAGGCCAAGGGCCGCAACCGATTCGACGATGCCTATTTGCGCATGAACGCCCGGTCTATGGCCAGGGATTACCAAGCGCTGTTTGGTGGCTTGGCCAAAACCTTTGGCGTGACCGTGGTGGCCGGCTCGATTGTGCTGCCAGACCCCAGCGTCAAGGCCGGCCAACTGCATGTAGGCTCCGGCGCGCTGTACAACAGCAGCGTAGTGTTTGGTAGTGACGGCTTGCCCATTGGCCAACCGCAGCGTCAGGTGTACCCCAACTTCACCGAGCGTAACTACATCAAACCGGCAGCGAGTGCCGATTTAAAGGTCATCGACACACCCGCCGGGCGGCTTGGGGTATTGGTCGGCAGCGACAGCTGGTACCCAGGCAATTACGCGCAGTTGAACGCTAAAGGCGCCGAATTGATCGCCGTTCCGGCTTTTGTGGTGGGCAACGGTCTGTGGTCGAAACCGTGGCGGGGGTTGCGCAGCGCATCGACACCTGCCGAAATACGCCTCAAGCCCGGAGAGACCAGCGAAGGCGACGCTTGGCACCAATTGACCCTGACGGGCGTTGAGCCGAGCAGTACTGCGCGTGCGGGTCTCAGTGTGTTCATGCGCGGTCAGTTCTGGGATCAAGGCAGCTCGGGTCACAGTTTTGCCAGTCGCCATAGCCTGACCGGTGCCGATCAATTCAGCGACGATCAGCCGGGGCATATCGCTCGCCTGATCAACCTGTGGCTGTAAGCCGATGAATCCACCACGGGTGCCTTTAGGCGACTTATCAGTCGGCTTTGTTCACAACTTGGCGGACGCCGTACGCAGTTATGACCAAGACCCGCAGCCCCTGCTCGAACAGTACGGCTTGGACCCCGCACGCTTGGCGGAGCCCGGCGCTCGGCTGTCGATCCCGCGTTACATGCGCCTGGGGCATGCGGCGATCCAACTGACTGGCGAGCCGGGGTTAGGGTTGCGCATGGGTCAGTTGAGCCGCATCAGCCAAGCCGGGTTGGCTGGCGTCACCGCCGCCCAAGCGCCCACGGTGCGTGAAGCGGCCCGCTGTCTGATTCGTTTTGAGGCGTTGTATGGCGCCAACTATCGCGGGCACTCCAGTTTCCATGAGGACGCCCGTGGAGCTTGGTTGCGTTTCTACTCCATCAGCCCCTACAACGCCTACAACCGCTTCGTCGTGGACTCGATTCTGGCCAGCTGGATTCAGCAGCTGTCGAACCTAGCTGGCCAACCTTTGCTGGTTGAAAAAATTGAAATCGAGTTTTCGGAGCCGCTCTACGTCGAGGCCTACCGCTACTTGAGCGACAACTCGGTGAGCTTCGGCGCTGAAATGAACCAGTTGCGCTTGAGCCAAACAAGCTTGGCGCTGCGTAACCCGGACCATTGCCCCAGCACGTGGCGGCATCTGCTGTTGCTGTGTGAAAAGGAATTGGAGCAACTGACTCGCACCCGAAGCCTGCGTGAACGCATCATTCAGTTACTTGGGCCGCTGTTGAGCGGAGGGCGGGAACCCGATCTGGAGGAAGTGGCCGCTCGGCTAAAGCTGCCGACTTGGACCTTACGCCGCAAATTGGCCGAAGAAGGCACCCAGTTTCGAGCCATTTTGAATGACACGCGCCGAGACTTGGCGATGACCTACATCCGCGACACTGAACTGGCCTTCGGAGAAATAGCTTACTTGTTGGGCTTTGCCTCCGCTGAGGCGTTTCAACGTGCGTTCAAGCGCTGGAACGAGCAAACCCCAGGAGAGTTCCGCCGCAGCCAACGTCAAGCCGGTTGACGCCTACAGCTCAGTAGCGTCGTCGGCGGGTTCTACTGGGTCCAGCTCCGAAGCCCGGTACTCAAGCAGTTCTTCTTGATACTCATCCATTGCATTCACCTTTTTATTGAATTTAAACCGTTGAATGACTGACCACGGCCTCCACCTTAAAGTGCCCACGTGACGAAAAAATGAATACGCCTGATCTGACATCTTCGCGAAAGGGTCTATCGGTACACCGGATCCCAGCTTGACTCGCCCACCGTATCCGGAATACCTTCGGGCCATGAATTCAACTCAGCACTTCGTCGGCCAGATTATTATTACCGCCATTCCTATCTTGGCGGGCTAGCTGACGTTTGCACCCAACCCGCACACGAGGCGGGTTTTTCTTCTGTCTCCTGGGCCACACAGCTCGTACTTGGAGTCAGACATGTCACCGCCCCGCGATCCCGACCTGCTCAAGCAGTACGTCAAAAAAATCCTCACCTCGCGCGTTTACGACGTAGCCGTAGAAACTCCGTTGCAGACCGCCCGCCAGCTGTCCGAGCGCCTCGGCAACACGGTGCTGCTCAAGCGCGAAGACTTGCAGCCGGTGTTCTCGTTCAAGATTCGCGGCGCTTACAACAAGCTCACCCTGCTTAGCGACACCGAACGGGCGCGCGGTGTGGTCACGGCGTCGGCGGGCAATCACGCGCAAGGCTTGGCATTGGCGGCCAAGGTGCTGGGCGTCAAAGCCACCATCGTCATGCCCAAAACCACCCCCGAGATCAAGGTCGAAGGCGTGCGCTCCCGGGGCGGCATCGTGGTGTTGCACGGCGATTCGTTCCCCGAAGCGCTGGCGTTCTCGCTGAAACTGGTCGATGAAAAAGGCTACGTCTACGTTCACCCGTACGACGATCCCGACACCATCGCCGGACAAGGCACCGTGGCGATGGAGATTCTGCGTCAGCAGCCGGGCCGTCTTGACGCGATTTTCGTACCGGTGGGCGGCGGCGGTTTGATCGCGGGCATCGCGGCCTACGTCAAATACCTGCGCCCGGACATCAAGGTCATCGGTGTTGAACCGGACGATTCCAATTGCCTGCAAGCGGCGATGGCTGCGGGTGAGCGCGTGGTGCTGAGCCAGGTCGGATTGTTCGCCGACGGCGTGGCGGTGGCGCAGATCGGCCAGCACACCTTTGATATCTGCAAAGATTATGTCGACGAAGTGATCACCGTCAGCACCGATGAAATCTGTGCGGCGATCAAGGACATCTACGACGATACCCGCTCGATCACCGAGCCTGCGGGTGCGCTGGGCGTGGCCGGGATCAAGAAATACGTCGAGCTGTACGGCGTCAGCGGGCAAACATTGGTCGCCATCGACTCGGGGGCCAACGTCAACTTCGACCGTCTGCGCCACGTGGCCGAGCGTGCCGAGTTGGGCGAAGGCCGCGAAGCAATCATTGCCGTGACCATTCCCGAAAAGCCGGGCAGCTTCAAGGCGTTCTGCGAAGCCATCGGCAAACGCCAGATCACCGAATTCAACTACCGCTACCACACCGACCGCGAAGCCCACATCTTCGTTGGCGTGCAAACCCACCCGGACACCGACCCTCGTGCCGCGCTGCTGGCCAGCCTGACCGAGCAGGGTTTTCCGGTGTTGGACTTGACCGATAACGAGCTGGCGAAACTGCACATTCGGCACATGGTCGGCGGCCACGCGGCACGGGTCAGTGATGAAGTGGTGTTGCGCTTCGAATTCCCAGAGCGTCCGGGCGCGCTGTTCAACTTCCTCAACAAACTCGGCGGGCAGTGGAATATTTCGATGTTCCACTACCGTAACCACGGCGCGGCGGACGGTCGTGTTGTCGCTGGTTTGGTGGTGCCGGAAGACGAACGGCACCTGATACCGGCGGCGTTGGCGGAAATCGGCTATCCGCATTGGGATGAAAGCGAGAACCCGGCGTACACGATGTTTCTTGGATAGCACCCATGAAAAAGCCGCTGGACAATGACGTCTCAGCGGCTGTTTTCCCTCATTGCGTTTACGGTGTAGTCGTTTTTTCCGTCGCAGCGGGTGTTGGTACTGATGCTGGCGCTGCGTCAGGAGTCGGTGTCGGTGTCGGGGCCGGTGTCGCCGCAGGTTCCGCTGCTGGAGCAGGAACCGGCGCTGGCGTAACGACTTCTGCCTTGATCGCAGCAGGCTCAGCCGGCGCTGCAACTGGCTCGCTGGTTTCAGCCGCAGGCGCCGCTTCAGGGGCCGGCTCTTTTACTGCAGTAGGCACGGGGGCGGCGGGTTTGCTTTCAGCCAACGCGGCTGCCGGCGTCGCAGCGTGAGCCACAGGCTCAGGCATGCCCAGATCAGCTTTCGGTTTCTCAGGGATGTTCGCCGCTTTTTTCACGTCAGGCGGCAAGAAGTTTTCCACCAACCCGAAGAACCGGTCATAGAACTTGGGTGATGCCACCGTCTCGCTGGCCACCTTGACCATGGAATCGTCGGTCGACCCGATAGGCATCGACACCGAACCCAGCACGCCTACACCGAGGCTCGCGGAGTTATTGACCTTCTTCAGCGCATAGCGATCCTGCAGGGCGTTGGCGAACATCGTGGCGCCTTTGGCCGTACCATCCGCTGCGCAGACCACGCTAAAGCTGATCTCCATGTGGGTTTCGCCCGTTTGCTGGAAGCTTTTGTGCCCACTGATCACTTTCGGGTCATTGCTGGTGATGATGTAGCCTTGGCTAAGCAAGGCTCGACGCGCCGCCTCGCAGGAGGCAGCGTCGGAGACTGGGTAAGTTCTTGAAAACGTCCCCGAATCGTCGAAATTTTCATGCTCATACACCGCCTGTTTGGGCGATGAGCAGCCTGCGGCGGCCAGCAGGGCCGTGGCCCAGCATGCGGTACGAAAGCGCGGTAATTTAGACATTCAAAATCCTGGGAGAAAAAACTGTAGATCTGAAACGCGGGGGTAAGTCTGCATCAAGGTTGGCGCGTGATCAACGCCGTTCGGAAACACGGTCGATGCGGGCTGACGGTTGGGATTCTACACAGCAATGTCCGTGTCGGTCGGAATACAAATCCCGGAAACTAAAAAACCCGCACTAGGCGGGCTTTTCAGCGCATCGATGGCTCACGAATGAACCCTCAACACATGTATGGCGCAGCGGACGGGACTCGAACCCGCGACCCCCGGCGTGACAGGCCGGTATTCTAACCGACTGAACTACCGCTGCGTGTTGCTCGGACTTGCATCCGATGTACCCTTTTTCGAAACAGGCCTTCGAGTGCCTGCTTCAGTGAAACCCTAAAAGGACCGCTCTGTGAGCGTTCCAGTCTCAGACCGTACAAGCCGATCTGAAAAATATGGCGCAGCGGACGGGACTCGAACCCGCGACCCCCGGCGTGACAGGCCGGTATTCTAACCGACTGAACTACCGCTGCGCATTGTTGGATTTTCATCCAGCTTTCTTGCGAAAGCCTCAAGAAGTGGTGGGTGATGACGGGATCGAACCGCCGACCCGCTGCTTGTAAGGCAGCTGCTCTCCCAGCTGAGCTAATCACCCTTTGCTTCGTTGAGGCCGCGAAATTTACGTGGGTATCGAACCTAAGTCAATAGCCCCGTTGAAGTTTTTTTTGAAATCAGCCTGAAACCAGCTTCCAGTGACAAGCCTCAAGCGGCAAGTTAAAAGCAGGACGCACTCTGCTTCTAGCTTGCTGCTTACCGCGTGAAGCTTGCAGCTTGTCACTTAAGGCTTATCGCTGATGTAAGACATCTTTTTCGTCATCCCGCCGTCGACGACAAATTCCTGTCCCGTGACGAAGCCAGCGTTTTTCGACAGCAGCCAGGCCACCATCGCCGCCACGTCCTCGACGGTTCCTACCCTGCCCGCCGGGTGCTGAGCATGGTCGGCGTCCGACAGCGGCTCTGCGCGACGCACCGACGGGTCGCGGGCATCGATCCAGCCGGGGCTGACCGCGTTGACTCGGATCTCTGGCCCCAGGCTGATGGCCAACGCGTGCGTAAGGGCCAACAGGCCGCCCTTGCTCGCGGCGTAAGCTTCCGTGTCCGGTTCAGACTGCGCGGCTCGGGTCGAGGTCAAGTTGACGATGGCGCCACCGTGCGCACGCAGGTAGGGCGCGCAGTGTTTGGCCAATAACATGGGTCCACTGAGGTTGACCGCTAATACGCGGTTCCAGTACGACAGGGTCAGCGTTTCAAGAATGGTATTGTGCGGGTCAGCCACCGCAGCGTTGCAGACCAACGCGTCAAGCCGGCCGAACTGCCCAAGCACTTCGGCTATCCCGGCTTTGACTTGCTCTTCACTGGCGACGTCCATGGCGATGAACCAAGCGTTCTCGCCCAGTACCTGCGACACTTTCACGCCGCGGTCACGGTCAAGGTCCGTCAGGACCACCTGCCAGTTTTCGGAAATCAGCCACGCGGCGATGCCCAAACCGATGCCCCGCGCCGCCCCCGTGACCAAAGCGACCTTGCCATTACTGGCACTGGTCGCTTGCACGGCCCAATCACTCACAACGCCGCCAGACCACGCGCCAGATCAGCCTGCAGATCGGCAACGTCTTCAAGGCCAACCGCAACCCTGATCAAGCTGTCTAGAATACCGGCCGCTGCACGCTCTTGTGGCGCCAAGCGTCCGTGGGAAGTAGTACTTGGGTGGGTAATGGTGGTTTTAGTGTCGCCCAAGTTGGCCGTGATCGAAATCAGCCGCGTAGCATCGATAAAGCGCCAGGCACCCTCTTTGCCGCCTTTGACTTCAAAGCTGACCACCGCACCAAAGCCCTTTTGCTGACGCTTGGCCAACTCATGCTGCGGATGGCTTTGAAGGCCCGCGTAGTGGACTTTTTCGATGCCGTCTTGTTGCTCAAGCCATTCGGCCAATAGCAGCGCGCTGGCGCAGTGAGCCCGCATGCGCAGGTTCAAAGTCTCCAGCCCTTTGAGGAAAATCCAGGCATTGAACGGGCTTAACGTCGGCCCAGCGGTACGCAGGAAACCGACCACTTCCTTCATTTGCTCGGTGCGACCGGCAACCACCCCACCCATGCAACGGCCTTGGCCATCGATGAATTTGGTGGCCGAGTGCATCACGATGTCAGCACCCAGCAGCAGTGGCTGTTGCAGTGCCGGCGTACAGAAGCAGTTATCGACCACCAACATCGTACCTTTGGCGTGGGCGACTTCGGCCAACGCGGCGATGTCCACCAACTCGGCCAACGGATTGGACGGTGATTCGACGAACAGCAATTTGGTGTTGGCCTTGATGGCTGCGTTCCAGCCGGACACATCAGCCAGCGGGACGTAATCCACTTCAATGCCAAAGCGCTTGAAGTACTTCTCGAACAAGCTAATGGTCGAACCGAAGACACTGCGCGACACCAGCACATGATCGCCAGCGCTGCACAGGCTCATGACGATGGCCAGAATGGCTGCCATACCCGTCGCTGTCGCAACTGCTTGTTCAGCGCCCTCAAGGGCCGCGATGCGCTCTTCGAAGGAACGCACGGTCGGATTGGTGTAGCGCGAGTAGACGTTGCCCGGCACTTCGCCCGAGAACCGTGCCGCTGCGTCTGCGGCACTGCGAAACACATAGCTGGAGGTGAAAAACATCGGGTCCCCATGCTCACCTTCCGGCGTGCGATGCTGACCCGCACGCACAGCGAGGGTGTCGAAACCCACGCCGTCGAGATCACTGTCTAGCCGACCGGCATCCCATTCGTGAGTCATGCCGCCTACTCCTTTAGTTGTTGTACAGATCGATAATGGCGCTGACCGCTTGGGTCTTGACCTTGGACGCATCGTTACGCGCCTGCTCGATCTTATTCAGGTAGAGCTCGTCGATATCGCCCGTGACGTACTCGCCATTGAACACCGAGCAATCGAAACTATCGATTTTAACCTTGCCGCCGCCTACCGCTTCGATCAGGTCGCTTAAGTCCTGATAGATCAACCAGTCAGCACCGATCAGATCGGCCACGTCCTGGGTGGTGCGGTTATGCGCAATCAACTCGTGAGCGCTCGGCATGTCGATACCATAAACGTTCGGGTAGCGAACAGCAGGTGCCGCCGAGCAGAAATAGACATTCTTGGCGCCCGCTTCCCGGGCCATCTGAATGATCTGCTTGCACGTAGTACCACGCACAATGGAGTCATCCACCAGCATCACGTTTTTACCGCGAAATTCCAGCTCAATAGCGTTGAGCTTCTGGCGTACGGATTTTTTCCGTGCGGCCTGCCCCGGCATGATGAATGTGCGACCGATGTAACGGTTTTTGACGAAACCTTCGCGGAATTTCACGCCTAAGTGATTCGCCAGTTCCAGCGCAGCGGTGCGGCTGGTGTCTGGAATCGGGATCACAACGTCGATGTCGTGTTGAGGACGCTCACGAAGGATTTTGTCTGCCAATCGCTCGCCCATGCGCAGACGCGCCTTATAAACCGAAATACCATCGATGATCGAATCCGGACGCGCCAGGTACACGTGTTCGAAAATGCACGGTGAGTATTTCGGATTTTTGGCGCACTGACGGGTGTGCAGCTTGCCGTCTTCAGTGATGTAAACCGCTTCGCCCGGCGCCAGATCGCGGATCAGGGTGAAGCCGAGGACGTCCAGCGCCACGCTTTCCGAGGCGATCATGTATTCGACGCCGCCGTCGGTATGACGCTGACCGAAGACGATCGGACGGATGGCGTCCGGGTCACGGAAGCCGACGATGCCATAACCGGTGATCATCGCAACCACGGCGTAACCGCCACGACAACGGTGGTGCACGTCGCTTACGGCAGCAAACACGTCTTCTTCAGTCGGTTGCAGCTTGCCGCGCTGGGCCAGTTCGTGGGCGAAAATGTTGAGCAACACTTCCGAGTCGGAGTTGGTGTTGACATGGCGCAGGTCAGATTCGTAAATCTCCTTGGCCAACTGCTCGACGTTGGTCAGGTTGCCGTTGTGGGCCAACGTGATGCCGTATGGAGAGTTCACATAAAACGGTTGAGCTTCGGCCGACGTCGAGCTGCCCGCCGTGGGATAGCGCACATGGCCGATGCCCATGTGGCCGACCAGGCGCTGCATATGGCGCTGGTGGAACACATCACGGACCAGCCCATTGTCCTTGCGCAGGAATAACCGGCCGCCGTGGCTGGTTACAATACCGGCAGCGTCCTGGCCGCGGTGCTGGAGGACGGTTAGCGCGTCATACAGCGCCTGATTGACGTTCGACTTGCCGACGATACCGACGATGCCACACATGCGACACAACCCCTACTGAGTGAAACGGGAAATACCGGGCACTTCTTACGGCTTTGCAGACGGTAAGAGGTGATCCTTGAACGGCAGATCAACCGGCAGGCTGATACCGCTGGCTAGCCACTTACTGGAGAAACCCAGAATCAGGTTTTTCGACCAGTCCGCGACCAATAGAAATTGTGGCAGCAGTTTCGACTGCTGCCACCATTGATCTTGCTGTACCGGCCCCAGGCTCAACAGCCCTGCCGCTACAACCACCAGCAAGCCCCCGCGCGCAGCGCCGAAGACCATGCCCAGAAAACGATCGGTCCCGGAAAGCCCGGTGACGCGAATCAGTTCGCCGATAAGAAAATTGACCATGGCGCCTACCAGTAAGGTGGCGACAAAAAGGATGGTGCAGCCCGCGATTACGCGTGCTGAAGGTGTTTCGATATACGTCACAAGGTACTGCGAAAGCGACCCGCCGAACATCCAGGCAACGGCACCGGCGATGATCCAGGTGAGCAGCGACAATGCTTCCTTGACGAAGCCGCGCTTCAAACTAATCAAAGCGGAGATGGCGATGATCGCGATGATCGCCCAATCAACCGGAGTAAATGGCACGTTGCAGCCTGCAGACAGATAAGGCGGCGCATTTTAGCAGAGCGCTTGCCCGCCGGTAAGCAGCGATTACCGACGGGACGCGATTAGACCCATTACTTAGTTACGCTCAGGCTGGAAGCGCACCACAAAACCTTTGAGTTTCTGCTGTTTTCCCAGCTGATCGCGCAATCGATCCGCTTCGGCGCGCTCAATCAACGGCCCCACAAATACGCGATTCATGCCGTCAGAAGAGCGAATATATGCGTTGTAACCTTGAGCCCGCAGCGTTTTCTGCATCGCATCGGCGCTGTCACGATTGGACAAGCTGGCTAACTGCACCGACCAACTGACCGACAGGCCATTGACATCGATGTGGCTGGTGTCTGCCGCCGCAGGCTTGGCCGGGGCCGCAGGCGTTGCAGGCGCAGCTTTGGCGACAGTCGTCTGGGACCTCGAAACAGGGGCGGGCGTCGGCGAGGGTTGCACCACTGGCGTCGCTGCGGTTTGGGCCGGCGGGCGGGCCAGCTCTTCATCGCTAGGCACAGGCTCTTGTGGCAAAGCTTGCGGCTCTGGGACCGACACCGGATCAACCTTGATTTGGGTCGTCGTCGGCGCTTGTGGCGTAGACGGCACATCGACGTGTACGCGACGAGTTTCGTCCTGACGTGAAAACAGCATGGGCAAGAAGATCACCGCCAATGCGATCAGCACCAGTGCACCCACCATTCGCTGCTTGAACACGTTATCCAGCAAAGCCATTTGCGACTTCCTCCTTGGCGTGCCGGGCCAGCCATTCCAGGCCCTCGGCAACAGAATAAAAAGATCCGAACAGCAGAATTTCATCTTCAGCCGTCGCGTTGGCACACTGCGCATCCAAGGCCAGCGCAATGCTTGAATAAGACGTTACGTTCGCGCCAAGGTTCTGTAACGCCGCTTGCACGTCACTTACCGCATAACTGCGTGGCGTTGGCAGCGGCGCGACAGCCCACGCCTGAACACTGGAGGTCAGCTCGGTCAGCACACCGGCCAGGTCTTTGTCCGACAGCAAGCCGAACACCGCCAAACGCTTGCCGCTAACGGGGCGTGCGGCCAGACGCTGGGCCAGGTAATGCGCCGCATGCGGGTTATGACCCACATCCAGCATCAGTTTCAACGACTTGCCGTGCCAATTGATCTGGCGCCGATCAAGGCGTCCGATCATTCGCGTACTGCTGAGGGCGGCGCGAATTTTCCCGAAGTCCCAAGACAGATCCAACAGCGCATAGGCCTGTAATGCCAACGCCGCGTTTTCCATGGGCAGATCAAGCAGCGGCAAATCATGTAATTCGATGGATTGACCGAGGGCGTTATGCCCGCGCCACTGCCAAACGCTGTCGCTGACGTCCAGATCGAAATCCCGGCCGCGCAACAAAAACGGGCAATTGAGTTCCTTGGCACGATTGAGCAATGGCGCCGGAGGGTCGATATCTCCACACAGTACGGGACGGCCCTCACGGAAGATTCCGGCTTTTTCGAACGCGACCGACTCACGGGTATCACCCAGCCAATCGGCGTGATCGACACCAATGCTGGTGACCAGCGCCAGATCGGCGTCAACGATATTGACCGTATCCAACCGGCCGCCGAGACCTATTTCAAGCACCACCGCGTCCAACGCCGCGCGCTCAAATAGCCAGAACGCCGCGAGCGTGCCCATTTCAAAGTACGTCAGGGAAACGTCGCCACGAGCGGCTTCCACCGCCGCAAACGCCTCGCACAATTCGTCGTCGGTGGCTTCAACGCCTTGCACCTGCACCCGCTCGTTGTAACGCAGCAAATGCGGCGAGCTGTAAACACCGACTTTGAGACCCTGCGCCTGGATCAATGAAGCGATAAATGCGCAGGTAGAACCTTTACCATTCGTACCCGTTACCGTGATGACGCGGGGCGCGGGCCGGGTCAACCCCAGCGCTTGCGACACCTGTTGCGAACGCTCCAGCCCCATATCGATGGCCGTAGGGTGCAATTGTTCAAGGTAGGCGAGCCAGTCGCCCAGGGTACGCACCGTCATACGGTGGCCGGGACCGGTGGAACAACAATCGGCTCGATCGGCGCGGCGACGAACTTAGGCGTCGGCAGGTTCATGAACTGAGCCAGCAAATTACCCAGGCGCGGACGCAACTCCTGACGATGAACGATCAGGTCGATGGCGCCATGCGCGAGCAGGAACTCGCTGCGCTGGAAACCTTCTGGTAATTTTTCACGTACGGTCTGCTCGATTACTCGCGGGCCAGCAAAGCCGATCAGCGCTTTAGGCTCGGCAACAATCACGTCGCCCAACATCGCGAGACTCGCGGACACACCGCCGTATACCGGGTCAGTCAGCACCGAGATAAAGGGCAGGCCTTCTTCACGAAGACGCGCCAGCACGGCGGACGTCTTGGCCATCTGCATCAGCGAAATCAGGGCTTCCTGCATCCGCGCGCCACCGGAAGCGGCGAAACAGATCATTGGGCAACGATTTTCCAGCGCGTAGTTGGCGGCGCGAACAAAACGCTCACCAACGATGGCACCCATCGAACCGCCCATGAACGAGAACTCGAATGCGCACGCCACCACAGGCATGCCCAACAGGGTCCCGCTCATTGAAATCAGGGCATCTTTTTCACCGGTCTGCTTTTGGGCACCTACCAGGCGATCCTTGTACTTTTTGCTGTCGCGAAACTTCAGGCGATCAACCGGCTCCAGATCGGCACCTAGTTCGGCACGGCCGTCAGCGTCAAGGAAGATATTCAGACGCGCACGTGCGCCGATCCGCATGTGGTGATTGCACTTGGGGCAGACGTCCAGGGTCTTTTCCAACTCAGGACGATAAAGCACCGCGTCGCAGGACGGGCACTTATGCCAAAGCCCTTCTGGTACCGAGCTTTTTTTCACCTCGGAACGCATGATCGAAGGGATCAGTTTGTCTACCAACCAGTTGCTCATGCTTTCTTTCTCCAGTACGACGGCTCGAACACGGGCGATTCGAAGCCCCGCGTATGCCCTTAAGCTAAATTCATATGTACAGCGATGATTGGGCAACACAGGGATCGGCTTAGTGCCCGACCCGCCTGAATTAACCCCATCAACCGCCATTGTGACGACGTGCGCCGGCTACGTCGCTCGTTCATTGAGTGCTCACCGCGCTTTCGCCGCGGGAGGTTTATGGACGGTGGCTATCCGCCAACCGTCACATCACCCTGAAAACCTGCTGGCAGCGCCCTACCTGGAACCCTGCACCGCAGTCATGAATGCGCGGATCTTGTCATGATCCTTGATTCCTTTGCTGGCCTCTACACCGCCGCTGACATCCACAGCGTAGGGTCGAACCTGCGCAATGGCCTGTGCAACGTTAGCCGGGCTCAATCCACCCGCCAAAATAATGGGCTTGCTCAAAACGTGCGGTATCAACGACCAGTCGAACGCTTCTCCCGTACCGCCGGGTACACCGGCAACGTAGGTATCGAGCAATACGCCGCTGGCCTTCGGATAAGCGCGGCATAGGGCGGCAATGTCGTCACCTGCCCGCACGCGCAATGCCTTGATGTAAGGCCGATGATAACCGTCGCAGTCTTCGGCTGTTTCATCGCCGTGGAACTGCAACAGGTCCAAGGGCACGACTCCCAGTATTTCCGTGAGCTCGCAACGGCTGATATTGACGAACAAACCGACGGTGGTCACGAAGGGTGGCAGGGCAGCAATGATTTCTCGCGCCTGAATCGCCGTAACCGCCCGAGGACTTTTGGCATAAAATACAAAACCGATAGCATCCGCACCCGCATCAACAGCGGCCAACGCATCTTCTATGCGGGTAATCCCGCAGATCTTGCTGCGAACGGCTGACATGCAGTGAAACCTCAGGCGTTATTCCGGAAAGTCACGGATGTTAACAAATGCTTTTCCGGGCGTCAGCCGTCAAGTTCAGTGAAGCCTGTCAGGAAGTGTGGCCCGATGTAACGTTGCGGCAACGCAAATTCATCGTGGTATTCCACTTGCACCAGGTAAAGCCCGTAAGGATGCGCCGTGACACCGCCTGTGCGCCGGACCCGGCTTTCCAATACTTCCTTGGCCCACTCCACCGGCCGTTCGCCGGTGCCAATCGTCATCAAGACACCCGCAACGTTGCGCACCATATGGTGCAGAAAAGCATTGGCGCGGACATCAATGACGATCATCTGCCCATGCCGCGTGACCCGGAGATGGTGTAGCTGCTTGATGGGCGACTTCGCTTGGCACTGCCCTGCCCGAAACGCGCTGAAATCATGGGTGCCGACCAAATGTTGAGCCGCCTGCGCCATGCGTTCGGCATCCAGCGGGCGGTGATTCCAAGTCACTTGGTCGCCCAAATGAGCCGGCCTGATCGGGTCGTTATAAATGACATAGCGGTAACGTCGAGCAATCGCCTTGAACCGCGCATGAAAATGCGCCGGCATGACTTTCGCCCAGCTGACACTGATGTCGTGGGGCAGATTGATATTGGCGCCCATCACCCACGCTTTCAGCGAACGCTCAGCCTGAGTATCGAAATGCACCACCTGCCCACAGGCATGAACACCCGCATCCGTACGGCCCGCGCACAACAACGAGACGGGCGCGTCAGCCACTTTGGACAACGCCTTTTCAAGGGTTTCCTGCACCGTCAATACACCGGAAGCCTGACGCTGCCAACCGCAATAACGGGACCCCTTGTACTCAACGCCCAATGCGATTCTGGAAAAGCCAGCGGCAGCCATTTCGGCTGCCGCGTTTTCTGCAGTGCTATATGTTGAAGCCAAGACGTGCAGCCTGTTGGTTTGCGCAAAGGCGCCATTATAAGAGCTTCACTTGCCATAAACGCAAACGACCGCCAAAGCGGTCGTCGTACGCCAAGCCTCAGCTAATGATCAGTGCAGGCTGGCAAGCATTTCCCGTGCTTCGGTTTTCTGGGCTTCATCGCCCTCGCCGACCACTTCATCGAGAATATCCCGAGCGCCTTCACTGTCACCCATTTCGATGTAAGCACGTGCCAGATCAAGCTTGGTCGCCGCTTCGTCAGTGCCCTCAAGGAAATTGAACTCAGGCTCGTCGTCCTCTGCCAATGCGTCTTCAGCAGTAAAGGTTGGCGGCTTGGCGAACGGTTTAGCGGCAGGTGGTTTGTCCATGGTTTGGGACAAACGATCCAGCTCCGCGTTAACGTCATCAAGCTCTGTGGTGAAGGCATTGGGTGTCGCGTCGTCGTCGAGTTCTTCCGGCAAGGACAGGTCAAAGTCATCAGGCAGCGCTGGCTTCTGAGCAGCAGGAGGCTCCAGCGAAGGCGAGTCATCAAACGCTGGCAATTCACGCAAGTCGTCTTTGAGGCTTAGGAGGAAATCATCCTCAGCACTGGACGAGGGCGGCTCTTCTGCCAGGCCCAGGTCGAAATCGGCCAAGTCATCAACAGACAATTTCTTGGCTTCGTTCTGTTGGTGCAATACCGATTCAAAGCTCAGATCGTCATCCGCCAGCGTATCAGCGGCCATTGGCTCACCGAGACCAGGTTCAACGCGTGGCGCCTTTTCAGCTTTCGGCGCGATGGGTTCCTCGATAATTGCCGGAGAAGCATCCTCCAGTTCATCAAGGCTTAAATCGAAATCCTGATCGAACGGGTCCAGCTCGTCAGATTCGACGACGGGAGCCGGGACGGGCGCTTTTGCTGGGACGGGCGCAACTGCTGGCGCCTCAGATGTATCGAGCAGCAAGTCCTTGACGTAATCCGCATCAAGCTCCGCTGCCAAAGCTGCGGCGCCCAATCCTGCGCCGGCAACTATCATCATCGGAAAGCGATTTTTCAGCTCTTCGACTTCAGCCTGATTCGTACCAGTGGCCACCAGCTTGCGTTCTTGGGCAGTAAAGCCGCTTCTGTCGCCCTGCTCAGCATAGATTTCCATCAACTTCAGGCGCAGATCACTGCGCTGAGGCTCTTGTTTGATAGCGTCTTCCAGAAGCTCGGCAGCTTGGTTAAAACGGCCATTAGCAACATGGACTGCAACCTGATCAAGCACATCGAGCGAGCGCTCACGGATCGGCTCTAAAATCACCGGTGCGGGAATAGAGGCCGGCACCGGCGCCAGCTTTACGTTTGGGGGCGGAACATCCAGGCCGTCAAAACTGTTTTCTGGCAAATCCATGTCGGTGGCAAACTCTGACTCTTCCGCCAGTGCCCGGGCCATACGCTTGTGTTTTTCAGCCTCTTGCTGAGCCCTGCGGCGCCGCGTCAAAAACAGCAGCAGCAAGAGCAGAATCAGCAAAACTCCACCGCCCACCAAACCTAACAGCATCGGGCTGGCAAGCAGCTTGCTGATCGCACTGTCGGTATCGGCATTGTCCACGAGGCCGCCAGGCGCAGGCGCAATCGGTGCAACTTGCGGAACCGCTGTGGGCTCAGCAGCAGGTGGCAATGCGTCTTCCGGTGCAATTTCGGCTGCGGGCTTCACAACGGTACTGGCCGCGGGGGTTGCGGCGACTAATGCAGCGGGCAACGCAGGCGCGCCGGTGGCGGCGTCCTTGGCGCCCGGTGCAATGCCACCCTGGGCCTGCATTTTGGCCAATTGGTCATTTTTCAACTGGATCAATCGCTGCAACTTATCCAACTGACTTTGCAAATCTGACATGCGGCTTTTCAGCTCGGCATTGTCACGACGCGTCGTATCCAGGTTTTCCTTTGCCACGGCCAGTTGGTTGGTCAGGGCTTTGGTGTCGCCAGCCGCCCCTCTTTTATCGGACTTTGAAGTGCCAGAGACCAAGCTCAGGTTGTCTTTCGTCTCAATCTTAGCCGGTGCAGCTTCAGTCTTGGCGTGCCGGGTCGCGTCCACTTGGCGCGTAGCGGAAGGCAGGCTGCGTCGCTGACGCCACGCAAGATTTTGTTTGCGCACCTGAACGACAGCCTCCGGTTGCGGGGTCGCGGCGATCTGTTGCTGATCAGGAAGACGCAGCACTTCACCGACTTTCAATCGGTTGATGTTGCCATTGATAAAGGCGCCAGGGTTCAGCGCCTGAATGGCCAGCATGGTTTGCTGAACGGACCCACTGCTGCGCACGCGGGCAGCGATGTCCCACAACCTATCGTGTTTGCTCGTGGTGTATAGCGTGGGCTTGGCTTCAACGGCAGGCGTCGGCGCAGGCAATTTCGCCGGCGCTAGGGCTGGCGTAACTTCGTCAACCGGTACCGGTGTTGGAGCCGGTGCGATCAGGGGAAGTTGTGCAACCGGGGCTGGAGCTGGGGCAGCAGCGGGTTGCGGCGTGGCTTTCGGTGGATCGAGCAGCACGCTGTATTGACGCAGCAGTCGGCCGTTGGGCCAAAGCACCTGCACCAGGAATTTCATGTTTGGATCGCGAATCGGCCTGCTCGACGTGATCTTCAGTACGCTTTTGCCGTTGGCATTGATCACCGGAGTAAACGTCAGGTCATCAAGAGCCCCGCGCCGGTCAACGCCCGCCTGCGCAAAATCAGCCGAGGTCGCAAGGCTTGGCACCACCTGCCCGGCGTTCAAATCATGCGCGTCGAGCAGCTCGATTTCGGCAACCAGAGGCTGGTTCAGGGTCGACTTCAGGGTCAAGTCCCCGAGCGCCAAAGCGTGCGCCATACCGGAGGACAGCGCCGAGGCTGCAGCGATTGCTAATACCAGTTTGCGAACCTGAACCATAGCCCATCCCTTGTCTGAATATTCCTCGGCAACCGAGAAGGTAAAGCCTGTATTAGCGGTCAAGCCAAAGTGATTCGCCGAATTGTTGCCAAGTATCTTTTACACAAGGTCTTTTATCAACAATTCAGCCACTTGGACAGCGTTCAACGCTGCACCCTTGCGAACATTATCGGATGTAATCCACAGGTTGAGCTCAGCAGGGTCGTCAACCCCTAAGCGGACTCGACCTATATAGACCACATCCTGGCCCACTGCGTCGCCAACAGCGGTAGGGTAATCACCAGCCTCGACCAGCTCGATACCCGGCGCCATATTCAGCGCGGCATTGACAGCAGCCAGGTCTATAGGCCCTGAAGCCTGCAACGAAACGCTAAAACTATCACCAAAAAACACCGGGACTTGAATGCAACTGACGGAAATCTTCAACAACGGCAGCGCCAACACCTCTCGCAACTCGGCGACCAGACGCTTTTCCAAAGGGACATGCCCTTGCGCATCCGGCGTGCCAACTTGGGCCAGTACGTTAAAGGCCATCTGCCGGTCGAAAAAGCGCGGCTCCATCGGTCGAACATTGAGCAGTTCGGCCGTTTGCCGAGCCAGCTCCGCCACACCTTCACGGCCTTGGCTGGAAACGGCCAAGCAGGCCGTTACGTTCACACGCAATACATCGAGCAGCCCGCGCAATGGCGCCATGGCCACTGCCAATGCGGTCGCGCAAGGACTGGGGCTGGAAACCTGGTAAGGCTTTTTCAACCCAGCCAATAACGCCACGTTGATTTCAGGGACGACGTTGGGCGCCTGCTCAACGGCCAATCCGCCAGAGAGATCGATCACCGTGCAACCGGCTGCCGTGGCACGCGTGGCATAGCTGCGCGTGATTGCTGGACCTGCGGCAAAGAACACCAATTGGACTTTGCTGAAATCGAACTCATCGACTTCACGCACACGCACGTTCTTGCCGCGGAAAGGCACTGAATGACCCGCCGATTCAACGCTCGCCAACAGGTGCAGATTGGCAACAGGAAAATCACGCTCTTCAAGAATCTGGACAAGGGTTTCGCCGACAGTGCCGGTGGCGCCGACTACGGCGATATCAAGGGACTGGGTCATGCAAACGCCTCAGGCAAAACGGGGAGCGGCACTTTAACCGTCGAATTAGTGACAGGCAATTGTCCACGCGCAATGGGGGGATTACTGCAACTAACGACACGTCACGGTTCCAGGCCTATCGGAAAAAAAGTCCCGTGACTCCATACGCCCAACCAACGTTGACCGTCGATCGTCCGAGTCTCGGCCAAGTCCACCAGTTGATAGAAGACATTGCGGTGAATCAGCGCTTCCAAGTTAACCCGCACATGAATATAGGGCGCTGGCTCTTGGGTATCAGGGTTTATTTCCACGCGCAAAGGATGCTCGGGGCCCGCTTCGGCCTGATCATCGACATTAGTGGTGAAGCGCAGGATTTGACCCTCACCTTCACCCTCCACTTCAAGGCTGACGGCAACAAATGGCGCGTCGTCAACTTTGATCCGAACCTTTTCCACGGGTGTGATCAGGAAATAATCGTCATCGTCACGGCGCATGATCGTGGAAAACAGCCGAACCATGGGCTTACGCCCAATCGGTGTGCCAAGGTAATACCACGTACCGTCCCGGGCGATACGCATGTCGATGTCGCCACAGAAATCGGGATTCCACAGGTGAACGGGCGGCAACCCTTTTGACTTGGGAATCTGTGCAAACAGGTCATTGGCCTTACCCGGATCACTCATTGTCTTGCTCCTTAGATGCTACCGACTAACACCCATCAAGCTACGAGCGTAATCCTCCAACGGCGGACCTAGCAAATCTTCAGGTTTGGTATTGCGCAGCGTCAGCAATCCGCCCCGGGTATGAATACGCGCGGTGTCGATCAGATAGCGAGTGGTGGTTTCGATCAGCATGATCTGGATCACCCCGCTGTCGACCCCCAGTCTATCCACGGCTTGCTGATCGCTCCACTCGTCGGTGTTGCCGATGCGGTCGTCAGCCTTGGCGAAACGGGTGTAAAGCAAATAATTGGCACCGGCGGCTCGCGCTTCGGTCATTGCCTCGTCCAACCCCATTGGCGCCTTGGCCCGACGAACCATCGGGAAGTACTCGATAAAGCCGTTAAAGGCTTCCTCGGCTACAACGTTAGGTCGTGGATAAGCGTTGCCTGGCGGCACAAATGAGCCTTGGGCGATATAGATGAACGAGTCTGGCTGCAAGCGGCGGTTGTACGCACGATTGGTATCGCTGTGATCGAGCAAGCCCGCATCACTCAACTGATCATGAGCACCCTGCCCCATGTCACTGATACTCATGCAGCCACTTAACGACAACAGCGTCAGTAGCAAAACCAGGCTACGCATCATCCCCTCCAGGTGCCGGTGACGGAAAACCGGCGAATGCGCGACTAATGCAGCTTCCGCGCCACCCAGAGGAAAAGAGCTGAGGTGTTACCAACTTTCGACGACGGGGTTAAAGCGCCGGCACACTTTCGACAAAATCGAAGTATCTTGCGCGCTCATGCCTGCGTCCTTGAAATACTGATCCGCGTGGACCGTAACCTGGCATAGATCGATAATTATTTGCCGAGCCTGGTCCCGCTGGATACCGAAACGTTCAGGGGCACTGAGCAGATTATCGAGAGAAGACAATCGGCCTTGCTCGCCTATGATCAACGCCTGAAGGCCTTGCTCAGTGGGATGAGGCAGCACATCAAACGCTGGCGAGAGTCGATAGGTGTTCGCGCCCGTCATCAGACACCCATGGTTGCGCAGGTGATCGTCGGTATTGCCGATGAGCACGTTGAACGCCATACGCGTGTATAGGTCGAGAAGATCGGCAAACGCGTCAGCACTTGTTTTCTTGAGTACATCCGCGATGCGCAGGTAACTCATGGGACCGTCATTGTCGCCAACCCGCATTCGATGAGGATTGATTGACGCATACGCGCTGAGGTAGTGGCTTCGCCCCCCTTGCTGCCGATCAAAGCGCTTCACCAGCAACACCGCACGGCCGGCCACTTCTATCAGCTCATGCTCTGGAACCTTTATACCCGCAGCTTCAGCCATGTTCAGGCTGGCGAACTCGGCCCTTGCCTGGTCAAAAATATCGTCTCGCCGACCGAGCTTAGCGATCCACTCTCCCTCGCGATAATGAACGGTCACTTTAGGTCGGGCACCGCCCATGGAAGAGCCGAACTCCAGCAACTTGGCCATTTCTTCGCTGGGCTGATAGTCGCCTTGATCAATGTGGTCCGCCGCCAGCAGAAGCCGCTCAAGACTTTCAAAGGGAGGGGATTCATGAAGCGCGGGAAGCTGATGGCGGGATGCACTGAACAGCAGGCAGCCAACGCCCGCCCCACCCGAAGCCAGCAGCCACTCGATTTCGTTTTGTGGGTGTTGCTTATGGGTCGCGAGCAGGACCTTCTTGCCCCAATTGTCAGGGGTCGAGTCCTCAAACGCGCCCCAGAGTTTTGACGAACTTGATTGTTGTTCGGTCAACGGCAGGTTAAGCGGATCGATCGAAAAAGATTCAGGACGCGCCAGCCAACTGTTTGCGTACTTAAAAGCAAACCCCTTGGCCTGTAGGGCAATCTGACCAACTGGCAACGGGGCGCCTTCTGCGTGACCCGAAAAGACGAACGCATTACCAATCGGGGTCCAGATTGCCATTGGCATCTCCTTCGTGAACGCGGACAGGTTGCAACGAACGCTCATGCGCCAACCCGATATGGTCGAGGGATGGACCTGCCACGCTGCTGATCATTTCTTCCATGTCCAGCGCGCTGAGCACGTTCATCAGCACACCGATGGAAACGCCCTTCTCTCCCTTCTTTAAACGTTGGTATGTTTGCCCAGTGATACCCGCCCGCTTACAGATGGTATCGACCTGTAAACGTCGGCGCTTGCGCGCAAGGTCGATGTTCTCGCCGAGGGTTTTAAGCAACTGCTGAGATCGATCCGAGAGGAATCCACTATGCTTATGCATGATATTTCATCGTTAAATTGACTTAGACGATGATATTTCATCTATAAACGATTGCAACAGGGATTTCCCGCTTCGTCATATCGTCTACTGCCCCACTGGATTGGCCCTACCCCCCAATAATCTTCATCACCGTAGCGCCACCGGAAAATGCCACTTCCTGCTTATCGCTCAACGCCTTGACGAGCAAACGTTGCAACGCTGGCAGAGCTTGGTGGCGGGGTTTGTCCAGCAGGTCGCCGACATAATGACGGTTGCTGGACGACAGGCAGCCATGCAGCCATCCCGTTGAAGACAGGCGCAAGCGCGAGCAGGTTCGGCAAAACGGCACGCTTTCGTTGGCGATGACCCCAAAAAACCCTTTGCCGGGAATTTGATAGCGCACTGCCGTGGCATCCACGGGCGCATCCGCTTGAAGGTATTCGTAGTGCTCGCCAATGAGTGTCAGCAGTTGCTGCAAGCTGACGAATTGCTGCAAAAACGCATTCGAATCACTGGCCAAGTGGCCCATGCGCATCAGCTCTATAAAGCGCAGCTCATAACCACGCTCAAGGCAGTAATCAAGCAAGGGTAATACTTGATCGAGGTTTTGCCCGCGCAGCGGCACCATATTGACTTTGATTTTGATCCCCGCCGCGCTGGCCTGGGTCATTCCGTCGAGCACGGTAAGCAGATCGCCGCCACGAGCAATGGTGCGAAACGCCAGCGGGTCGAGGGTGTCGAGCGATACGTTAAGTCGACGAATATTGGCAGCCACCAGCAGCGGCAGCTTGCGAGCAAGCAGTTGACCGTTGGTTGTCAGGCTAATTTCATCGAGGCCCAATTGCCCGATTTGCGCCATGAAGGCTTCCAGTTTCGGACTGACCAGAGGTTCGCCACCGGTGATGCGTAGCCGTTCAATACCTGCGGCTTCGATCAGATACGCCACACCACGCGCCATAGCATCCGCCGACAACTCATCCTGCGCAGCAATCAGGCGCTTGCCGTCGGGCACGCAGTAGGTGCAGGCGTAATTGCAGGCGGACGTCAGGCTGATCCGCAAATTGCGAAATCGCCTGCCTTGACGGTCAACGATCATGATGGACTCCGGCAGGGAAAATGGACCGTTAAAACTTGACTCACCTATCAAGTTTTAGCAAGACCTATGCCTGAGTATATTACTCGGACTCTCACCGCCGCATTGCCTACCTGCAACCATAAGGCCGCCGAATGCCTTAGCTGCTGGGCGGGGTATCGGTATCACGTTTGCGCTTGTTGCCCATGCGAACGCCAATATCCATCAAGAATTGAAAGAACCCTTCCTGATCTTCGAGCACATTACTCCAGAACGGCGAGTGATACAGCGCTACGGCGCCATGTACCAACGCCCAGGACGCGCAGAAGTGGAAATAAGGCGGCACGTCTTCAAGCTTGCCTTCGTTGATTCGGCCTTCAATCAACAACGTCAGGCGTTCAAAATTCGAGGCACGAATCTTGTGCAGTTCAACCACCATCTCCGGCACCTGATTACCCTTGACCACCTTTTCTTCCAGGCGATCAAACAACCGGTAGCGCTGCGGATCTCGCATTCGGAATTCGAAGTAGGCACGGGATAAAGCTTCCTTATCCTTGTCGACGTCGGCAGAGTGAAGCAACTCATTCAAATCCCGCTCATAATCGAGCATCAAACGCAGATAAATCTCCGCTTTTGACTTGAAGTGCTTATAGATGGTGCCTTTGCCGATACCCACGGCATCCGCGATCATCTCGACGGTGACACTGTCTTCACCTTGATCGAGGAACAGCTTTAGCGCGGTATCGAGAATTTCTTGCTCGCGGCGACGAAACTCACGGACCTTACGAGGTTCTTTCTGCATAAGAGAAGGTCTGTTGGGGGTCAAAATCGAAGCCGCGTATTATGCCTAACTTGCGCCAAATTGCACGGATCATCCGACCATGTCTACGTTTCTTGATGAATTTACACAAGCTCCAGGGCTGCGATATTTGAACCACGCGGCGGTCGCTCCATGGCCAAAACGTGCCGCAACCGCGGTCACCCGTTTTGCCCAGGAGAACGTTTTACTGGGCGCACGTGACTATCCCGACTGGATGATAGTAGAACAGCGCCTTCGTGAACGCCTGATGCGGCTGCTGAATGCGCCGTCGACCGATGACATTGCGCTGGTCAAAAATACCTCAGAGGCACTGTCATTCGTTGCGTTCGGACTGGACTGGAAGAGCGGCGATCAAATCGTCATCAGTGACGAGGAATTCCCTTCAAACCGAATCGTCTGGGAGTCACTTAAGCCACAAGGCGTCGAGGTCATTCAGGTCAGCCTAAAGAGTGATGACCCGCAAGCAGCATTGCTTGCCGCGTGCGGTCCTCGCACACGACTGTTGTCGATAAGCGCGGTGCAATTCGCCACAGGCCTGCGTCTTGATCTTGAGGTGCTTGGCCAAGGCTGCAAGCAACGCAACGTACTGTTTTGCATCGACGCCATTCAGCACTTGGGGGCCCTGCCCTTCGATGTTCAAGCCAGTCAATGCGACTTCGCCATGGCTGACGGCCACAAATGGTTGCTGGGCCCTGAGGGTCTGGGAGTGTTCTATTGCCGCGCCGCGTTGCGACCCCAGTTAAAGCTGCACGAGTTCGGCTGGCATATGTTGGAACACATGGGTGATTACAACCGCACTACGTGGGAGCCAGCCTTGTCCGCGCGTCGTTTTGAATGCGGCAGCCCGAACGTCCTGGGCAGCATGGCGTTGGAAGCCAGTCTTTCGCTGCTTGAGGAAGTGGGCATGGAACAGGTCGGCACTGCCATCGCCGAGCGCGTTCTATGGCTGGAAGAAGGACTGAGTTCCATCCCCGGCGCTCGCCTGCACACGTCGAAAGACCCTAAGCGGCGGGCGGGTATTCTATCGTTCAGCCTTGATGGCGTGGAGAACGCAGTACTGTTTGAGCGGCTGAAGCAACAGCAAGTGGTGTGCGTCCAGCGCGGACCCGGCATTCGCTTTTCCCCCCATTTCTATACCGAGTCACGGGTAATCGAAGAAACTTTGGCACTAGTGCGAGAATCGGCGGTTTTGTGAGAACTCAATCGAAGCGCAGGTATTCCAAATCCGTTTAAAGAATTACATCGATTGGGCTGGACGCGCGGCAATCATGACCAATACTTAATTCGTCGGCGCGGCATCTCCCCCAAGTGGCGCGCCGATGAAGGTACCAATGGATCGCGTACCTTTGTTTACTCCTAATGGTCTTAACCCGGATTCACCCCCCAGAACCCGGGTTTTTTTTGCATATGATTTTCTCCACGTAGCAGAGATACAACCCCGATCTGTAGGAGCCAACTTGTTGGCGAGGCGGTTTACCAGAGACACCACATCAAGCCGCTTCGCCAACGAGTTGGCTCCTACAGCAAGCCGGGCTTTCAGGATTTCAGATGAGCCAGTGGAAACAGTCGCGCGAAGTTTTCAGTGGTCTGCTCGGCAAAGCGCTCATAGGACTCGCCGCGCAACATCGCCAGATACTCGGCCACTTCCCGCACATATTGCGGCAGGTTTGGCTTGCCTCGGTAAGGGATAGGCGCCAGATAAGGCGAATCGGTTTCCACCAGCAATCGGTCAACGGGCACTTGGCGCGCCACGTCACGCAAGGCATCTGCGTTGCGGAAGGTGACGATACCGGACAGTGAGATATAGAACCCCATGTCCAGCGCCGCCTTGGCCATCGCCCAATCTTCAGTAAAACAGTGCAACACCCCACCCTGTGGCAAAGCCGCTTCACGCAACAGACCCAGGGTGTCGGCGCGAGCACCCCGAGTGTGGACGATCACCGGCTTGCCGGTAAGATTGGCGGCTTCAAGGTGCAAGCGAAAAGACGCTTGCTGAAGCTGCGCAGCTTCGGGCTCGTAGTGATAATCGAGCCCAGTTTCGCCAATGGCGACCACCCGAGGATGATTCAGCTCGGCCAATAACCAGTCCAACGCGGGGGCCGCGCCAGGTTGCAGGTCGAGCGGGTGAATGCCCACTGAGCAGTCCACATCGTCGTAGCGCTCAGCCAGGGCTTTGACCGCGCCAGCGTTCTCGGCACTGACCCCGATGCACAGAAAATGCCCGACGCCACGCGCCCGAGCGGCGTCTAGGGCAGCATCCAATGAACCGGCGTGTTCAGCGAGATCGAGACGGTCGAGGTGACAATGGGAATCTACAAGCATGAAGGTGGCGACAACTACATTGTATGAGTGGGACGGTCGGATTTGAGAGCACCGGCCAGATACGTTTCGATTTTATTGCGGGCGGCGTTGTCACCGTCGTTGAATTGAACGCCAACGCCAGCAGCCCGATTGCCTTGGGCGCCTTTAGGTGTAATCCAGGTCACTTTGCCCGTCACCGGAATTTTTTCCGGCTCGTCCATCAAGTTAAGCAGCATGAACACCTCATCACCCAACTTGTAGCTTTTGCTGGTTGGGATGAACAAACCACCATTCTTGATAAAGGGCATGTAAGCGGCGTATAGGACTGACTTGTCCTTGATGGTCAGAGACAGAATGCCATTACGTGGACCGGGGCTCAGCGGCAAATTCATTGCAACTCCTTTGGGGGGAAGTGATCCTGATGCCGGAGTCTAACCCTGTCCGGGCAGGCCTGCCCACTGCACCAGCAGTGCTTCGAGCAATAAAACGCGGTTAAGGTTCGCTTTGGACATAACTTTTTGTCGCTGCGAAAGCACCCAGTCTTGAATACCGAGTACTTTGCTTTGCCCGGCTTTTTGCGCCAGGTATTGCAGCACCTTGCGCATATCGCCCAAACCGAGGCCTGCTTCATCTTGAGTCAGTTGATAACGCAGGATTAATAGCGACCAATCGGTGAACCAATCAAACAGCAACAACAGCGGAATATCTTTCCAGCCTTCGGCCAATTGAGTCGGCGACTGCTGCTGTTTGAGGAGTTTTTTCACACCATCGACCACCAGCGCCCGTTGCTCACGAACCCCTTGGGTGTTAAGGCTGACCGCTGCCAGCGGCGATCCGGCGGCCAGCGTCAGCAATTCTGAACGCTCGTCTTCGGAGCACTCAGGTAACGCCTTCGCCAACCATTGCAAGCTCACCGCTTCACTGGGCAGCGGGCACGCCTGCTGCACGCAACGGCTTCTGACGGTAGGCAACAATCGGCTCGACTGATGACTGACCAGCAATAGGACGGTATTGCCAGACGGTTCCTCAAGACTTTTCAGCAATGCGTTGGCGGCGTTGACGTTCATCGACTCTGCGGGCTCAATCAACACCACTTTGCGCCCCCCCATTTGCGCTGTCTGCACAACGAAACCCACCAGATCGCGAACCTGATCGACTTTGATCGCCTTGTCCGCCTCTTCGGGCTCAAGCACGTAGTGGTCGGGGTGAGTGCCCGCCGCCAGCAGCATGCACGACTTGCACTGACCACAGGCATCCAAACCTTCAGGCCGCTGGCACAGCAAGCGCGCCATCAGCCGTTGCGCCAATGCCCGCTTGCCAATGCCCACCGGACCGTGAAGCAGATAGGCATGCGCATGTTCGGTACGCCCGGCCATTTGCTGCCAGAGGCTTTCCTGCCAAGGGTAGGCTTCAGCCACGGTGCAGCCCCAGCATTTCAGGCAACAGGTCATCAAGTGACTGCTGAACTTCGGCCAACGACAGCGCCGCATTCACCAATCGATAACGCGCCGGATTAGCCGCTGCGCGCTTCAAATACGTACTGCGCACCGCATCAAAAAACATCCGGCCTTCCTGCTCGAAACGGTCAAGGCGACCACGGGCTGTCGCGCGGGCCAATCCGATTTCAACTGGCAAGTCGAACACCAAGGTCATATCCGGGCGCAGATCGCCTTGGACAAACGCCTCCAACGCGGCGATACGGTCATGGGACAAACCTCGACCACCGCCCTGATACGCGTAAGTCGCATCGGTAAACCGATCACACAGCACCACGGCGCCGCGCGCCAGTGCTGGACGAATGACCTCAGCCAAGTGCTGGGCTCTCGCGGCGAACACCAGCAACAACTCCGTATCCGCGTTCATTGACTCGTCGCTGGGCGCCAGCAGCAGCTCGCGAATTCGCTCGGCCAACGGCGTGCCGCCCGGTTCGCGAGTCAGCACGACATCGACACCTTGGGCGCGCAGGCACTCGGCAAGGTATTCGCGGTTGGTGCTTTTGCCAGCGCCTTCGGGACCTTCCAGGGTAATAAACAGGCCAGTCACAGGCAGTCCTTCATCATGTTCATTGTGGCTTTTGCTCGTCTTTTTCGACCGGTACGGCAATCGGAGCGGCGGCGTTATCGGGTTGAGGCTTGGACTCGGAGCTGGCTGCAGGCTTGGCGTCCACTTGGGGCTTTGGCTCGGGAGCGGGCTCAATTTTTGGCGTGGCGTCCGGTTCCGATTTGTCATCTGGAGCCGTTACAGCTTTTGAATCGGGTTTTAGCTCAGGTGCTGGCTCAAGCTTGGACTCAATCGTCGGTGTGATAGCCGGGGCTACAACGGGTGCCGGGCTGGAACGATAATCTGCTCGCCTTTTGAGCTGAAACTCACGAACCGCGTTGTTATGCGATTCCAGGTCGTCCGAGAACACATGACTGCCGTCGCCTCGCGCCACAAAATAGAGGCTACTGCCGGAAACGGGATGAAGCGCGGCATGAATAGCTTCGCGCCCCACCAATGAAATCGGGGTAGGTGGCAGTCCGGAAATAACGTACGTGTTGTACGGGGTCGGCTCTTTCAAGTGTGCGCGCGTCAGCTTGCCGGTGTAGCGCTCCCCCAGGCCGTAAATCACCGTGGGATCGGTCTGAAGCAACATGCCGATGTGCAGACGCCGGACAAATACGCCAGCGATTTGCCCACGCTCTTGGGGCACGCCGGTTTCTTTCTCCACCAGCGACGCCATGATCAACGCCTGATAAGGGTCGGCGTAGGGAACGTCCGCGGCACGCTTGGCCCATTCGTCGGCCAGCACGTCGTCCAGACGGTTGTAGGCCTGCTTGAGCATGTCCATATCGCTCATCCCGCGCACGTACCGATAGGTGTCTGGGAAGAAACGACCTTCTGGAAATACGTTGGGGTGTCCGAGCGTGCTCATCAACTCGCTGTCACTCAGCCCGGCCGACGCCTGTTCAAGCTTGACCTGTTTTGCCAACGCGGCTCGGACCTGACGAAAATTCCAACCTTCAACCAACGTCAGACTGTATTGCACCACTTCACCGCGCCGCCACAGCTCCAACAGCGCCTTGGCATCCATTGCGGGTGTCATGCGGTATTCACCGGTATGAAAGGTTTGGCCAACGAGATTGAAACGCCAATAAAGACGCAACCAAAACGCATCTTTGATGACACCGTCAGATTCCAGACGGTTGAGCACACCCGTAGGCGTAGAGCCTGCGGTGACGTCCAGTAATTGCTCTTGAGCGATGTTCAGCGGCTGCATAAGCGCAACCTTTTGCTCCCAGACAGAAAAACCCAGGAGTAATCCCGCGAGAACCAGACACCCTTCGAATATCACCAAGAATTTACGAATCACTGATCAAACATCCAGAAGCGTGCGAGCGATGCCCTGCAGTTTACGGGTGAGTGGACCAACCGGCCAGTTCAGCAGCGCAACCCCTCGCACGGGCCACACCCCGTAGACGCTGTTGCACACAAAAACCTCATCGGCTTGTTCCAGATCGTGTATGTCGATGTCGCGAACCTCGGTGGCGATGCCCAAGGTATGTGCCTGCGCCAATAGCTCGGCGCGCATTACTCCCGCTACACCGCAACGGCCCAGATCGGCGGTGATTAACACATTGTCCGCAATCAAAAACAGGTTGCTGTAGACACCCTCAATGACACGTCCCGACGCGTCACACATGAGCCCTTCGGCAAAGGCGCTGTCCTGCCATTCACTGCGGGCGAGGACTTGTTCCAATCGATTGAGGTGCTTGAGCCCCGCCAGCAGCGGCTGCTCGGACAAACGGGTAACGCAGGCAAACAGGCACACCCCCTGATCGGCATGAACCGCCGGATAAGGCGAAGGAGGATGGCCCTGAATAATTCGTCGTGCCAGCGCTTGGGGCGGCGGCGCATAACCACGCAAGCTGTCGCCACGGGTGACAATAAGCTTCATCACGCCATCGCCCAACTGCGCGGAAAACGCCAGTAACTCACTGCGAATCAACCCTTGATCAGCGGCGATTGCCAGACGGCTGCAACCCAGCCCAAGTCGCGCCAGATGACGCTCCATCAGCAACGGTCGTCCCGCCTTGACGGCGATGGTTTCAAACAACCCATCACCGTAAGCCAAACCTCGATCCGTAATGGATAGAGTGTCCGCCGGCCGACCGTCGATCCAGCTCAACATCAATCAACGAACCGGCGGAAAACCAGCGAGCCGTTGGTGCCGCCGAAACCAAAGGAGTTGGACACGGCAACGTCGATTGGCATCGGCTTCGCTTCGTGGGGCACGAAGTCCAGGTCACACCCTTCGTCCGGCTCATCAAGGTTGATGGTCGGCGGTGCGACCTGACCATTGATTGCCAGAATGCAGAAGATCGCCTCGACGGCGCCTGCTGCACCGAGCAAATGCCCGGTCATCGATTTGGTAGAACTGACCGCTAGCTTGTAAGCATGGTCACCAAACACCGTCTTGATTGCCGTCGCTTCGGCCAGGTCGCCCGCTAGGGTCGATGTGCCATGGGCGTTGATGTACTGCACTTCATCGACATTGAGTTTGGCGTCACGCAGCGCATTGGTAATACACCGCGCAGCACCCGCTCCATCTTCCGGTGGCGAGGTCATGTGATAAGCATCACCGCTCATGCCGAAGCCGATCAGCTCAGCATAAATCGTCGCGCCGCGCGCTTTGGCGTGCTCAAGCTCTTCGAGTACCAACGCACCGGCACCATCAGACAGGACGAAACCGTCACGGCCCTTGTCCCAAGGACGGCTGGCGCGAGCAGGGTCGTCATTGCGCGTGGACAACGCTCGAGACGCGCCGAAGCCACCCATACCCAAACCACAGGCGGCCATTTCGGCGCCACCGGCAATCATCACGTCAGCTTCACCGTAGACGATATTGCGTGCGGCCATGCCGATGCTATGCGTCCCGGTGGTGCATGCCGTGGCGATGGCGTAGTTAGGCCCCTGTGCACCAAGGTGAATCGAGAGGAAGCCAGAAATCATGTTGATGATCGAGCCCGGCACAAAAAACGGAGAGATTTTCCCCGGCCCTTGCTCGAGCAACGAACGGCTATTGTTCTGGATATTGGTCAAACCACCGATGCCGGCACCCATGGCAACGCCAATTCGGTCTCGGTTTTCATCGGTCACTTCAAGGCCGGAATTACGCACAGCCTGAAAACTGGCAGCCAGTCCGTATTGGATAAACAGGTCAAGACGTCGGGCTTCTTTGGCCGCCAGATACTCCTCAACCTTAAAATCCTTTACCGAACCGCCAAAACGAGTGGTGAAGGCTGAAAGGTCCGTATGCTCTATCAGGCCAATGCCACTGCGGCCCGCCAGAATGCCTTGCCAGCTGCTCGGCACATCGGTGCCCAATGGCGACAGCATACCCATACCGGTGACTACGACGCGTCTACGCGACACAGCACTCTCCTTCTCTTTATTGACGACACTTTCGATCATTTTTAAAGAAAAAACCGCACGCCAGCAAAGGCAGTGCGGTTTTTCCGAGTCAGCAAGCGACGATTAAAACTTATTTCACTTCGTGTGCTGTGACGTAATCGATAGCAGCTTGAACGGTGGTGATTTTTTCAGCTTCTTCGTCAGGGATTTCGGTCTCGAATTCCTCTTCGAGAGCCATCACCAGCTCCACGGTATCAAGGGAGTCAGCGCCCAGGTCTTCAACGAAAGAAGCCTTGTTGGTCACTTCTTCCTCTTTGACGCCAAGTTGCTCGACAACGATTTTCTTGACGCGTTCTTCGATGGTGCTCATACCTTGTTTTAACTCCTAGTGGACAAATTCAGGCAGCTGGCCGGTGGGTAAGTGTAAGAAGAGGTTTTGCGCATTTCAAGCTCAATACGCAAACCTCTGGAACCACACCCGCCTTCTGCCATTAATAGATTGCAGCTTTATAACGGATTTTGGACCGCTCGTATGACATTTTTTTGAAGCGATCCGTCACATTCAGCTCATGTACATGCCGCCGTTTACCGGGATTGTAGCCCCAGTCACGTAGCCTGCACCTTCAGATGCAAGAAAAGCGACCACGTGCGCGATCTCTTGAGCTTGCCCCAAACGCCCCAAAGGGATTTGGCTTATCAGTGATTCACGTTGCGCTTCTGGCAGCTCGCGGGTCATATCAGTGTCGATGAAACCGGGGGCTACCGAGTTCACGGTGACCGCTCGGGAGCCGACTTCACGCGCCAGAGCCCGACTGAAACCTTCCAGACCGGCTTTCGCAGCTGCGTAGTTTACTTGGCCTGCGTTGCCCATGGCACCCACAACCGAACCAATACTGATGATTCGGCCCCAACGGGCCTTGGTCATGCCGCGCAGAACACCCTTGGACAGCCGAAACAGACTGTTCAGGTTCGTGTCCACAACGTCATGCCACTCGTCATCCTTCATCCGCATCATCAGGTTGTCACGAGTGATGCCGGCGTTATTGACGAGAATCAACGGTGCACCAACGCGCTCCTGAATCAACGCCAAGGTTGCGCTCACGGATTGCGCATCACACACATTCAGCATCAGGCCAAAGCCCTCGATGCCGTTTTCCTTGAAGGTCGCGCTGATACGCTCAGCACCGGACTCAGACGTTGCGGTTCCGACCACGGTCGCTCCGTTACGTCCCAATTCAAGGGCAATGGCTTGGCCAATACCGCGGCTCGCACCGGTGACCAGTGCAACTTTACCTTGCAGGCTCATGCAAGTTCTCCTAATCAGGCCAATGCCGCGCGAGTGGCAGCGAAGGCATCTGGGGTGTTGAGGTTGTAAGTCGTCACGCCTTCGGCGCAGCGTTTGTTCAAGCCCGCAAGCACTTTACCCGGACCACATTCGACCAACTGGGTAGCGCCATTAGCGGCCAGACATTGGATGGACTCGACCCAACGCACGGGTTTGTACAACTGCTCAAGCAAATCGTGTTTGAGGGTAGCAAGATCAGTCACCGCTGATGCGCTGACATTTTGCACCAGTTGGATCTGTGGCGTCTGCCAGGCAATCGCTTCGATGGACTCAGCGAAGCGCTCTGCAGCCGGACGCATCAATTCGCAGTGCGACGGCACGCTGACGGGCAACGGCATCGCACGCTTTGCACCACGGGCCTTGCAGGCCTCCATGGCCCGCTCGACAGCGGCAGCGGAACCTGCGATCACCACTTGGCCCGGCGAATTGAAATTCACTGCGCTGACCACATCACCTTGAGCCGACTCGGCGCACGCAGCCAATACGTCAGCATCCGCCAGACCCAAAATCGCTGCCATTGCGCCTTGCCCTGCGGGCACGGCTTCCTGCATCAACTGGCCCCGGCGCTGCACCAACTTGACCGCATCGCTCAGGCTCAGGCTACCAGCCGCCACCAACGCACTGTATTCACCGAGACTGTGCCCAGCGACAAACGCAGGGCGAGCAGTGTGTTCAGCCAACCACAGGCGCCACAGCGCCACGGAGGCGGTCAGGATCGCCGGCTGCGTCTTATCGGTTTGATTGAGGTGCGCTTCCGGGCCTTGCTGAGTCAACGCCCAAAGGTCGTAGCCCAACGCAGCGGAAGCTTCAGCAAAGGTGTCCAGAATCAGTGGGTACTGCGCGCCCAGCTCGGCCAACATGCCGAGGGACTGCGAGCCTTGACCCGGAAAAACGAACGCGAGGGATGCAGACATTAAACAAGCCCCTAATAATGTGTCGTCAAAAAAGGCGCACCTGACAGGCCAGGCACACTAACGCTTGGGTACGCTGATGGACAATTGGATGAGTAAACGGTCCCAGGCGTCACATCGCCGCTACCCGTCTAGAGCAACTCTTCCAGACGCCCACTCAACCGCTGCGGGAGGTCTTCCTGGATTTCGATCAATGCCCGCTGAATGGCGCTTTGAAAGCCCTGCACACTCGCAGATCCGTGACTCTTAACGACAATGCCCTGCAGACCTAGAAAACTTGCCCCGTTATGCCTGGCAGGGGCCAAATCAGCCCGTAATCGCTTGAGCATCGGCAACGCCAAAGCCCCCACCACCTTAGTGAAAACGTTTTGCGTGAACAATGCTTCGATACGCGCGCCGATCATCGTCGCCAGGCCTTCGCTGGATTTGAGCAATATATTGCCGACAAAACCGTCACACACCACCACATCCGCCTCGCCCCGATAGACACCATCGCCTTCAACGAAACCGACGTAATTCAACCCCGGTGATGCCTGCAAAAGACTGGCCGCCATCTTGACCTGCTGATTACCCTTGATGTCCTCGGTGCCGATATTGAGCAGCGCGACCCTAGGCCGTGTCACGCCCAATGCCTCGGCGGCAACTGAGCCCATCACCGCAAACTGATGAAGATTCTCGGCACTGCAATCAACGTTCGCCCCCAAATCCAGCAATTGGCAGTAGCCCCGCTGAGTTGGGATAGCCGCGACCATGGCCGGCCGATCAATACCCGGCAGTGTCTTGAGCACGAAACGCGACAGCGCCATCAGTGCCCCGGTATTTCCTGCACTGACACACGCCTGGACCTGACCGCTGGCCAGCAACCCAAGCGCAACGCGCATCGATGAATCAGGTTTTCCGCGCAATGCCTGGGAAGGACGCTCATCCATGGAGATCACCTCTGTCGCGTTTACAACACGCAGACGTGAGCGATCCACACCGGAATGGCGAGCAATCAATTCTTCAATAAGGGGGGCTTGACCAACGAGGGTCAGGTGCAGCGAGGGTGTTGCGATCAAACAAGCAAGGCTGGCCTGCACAATGCTGCGGGGACCGAAGTCCCCGCCCATTGCGTCAATCGCGATGATCGAAGCGGACAAGTAATTACTCGTCAGCGCCTTTATCGATCACTTTGCGACCACGGTATACGCCTTCTGGCGATACGTGGTGACGCAGGTGAATTTCACCTGTGGTTTTTTCTACAGACAGAGTGCTAGCCGTAAGGGCGTCGTGCGAACGACGCATGTCACGGGCAGAGCGGGATTTTTTGTTCTGCTGAACAGCCATAATTAATTAACTCCTAAACGTTTGGGTCACGCTTTAACTGCGCCAATACACTGAACGGGTTGGACCGCGTTACCTCGTCCTCGCTCGACTCGGACACTTGATTGTCCGCCGGCTGCTGGCATTCTTGCGGATCATGAGCAGGCACAATGGGCAAGGCGAGCAAAAGCTCTTCCTCGATCAATGCCAGCAGATCCAATGGATCTTCGCCCAGTTCCAGCACGTCATAACCTTTCGGTAACGACTGGGTATTCGCACCCTCTTTCACCACAGCGTAACTGCATTCGCTGTGGATCGGCAGGGTGACCAGCTCAAGACAACGCTGGCAAACCATTTTGACTTCGACGTCGATGGAACTGTGAATTACCACAGATCTGCGCTCGTCGCGCTCAAAAACAAACCTCGCCTGCACCGTACCGAGGGTATCGGAAAGCGGGTCGCAGAGTCTCTCCAAATCAGCCAGCGGTACTTCTCCCTGAAGAGTAGTGCCACGATCAGCTAATTTGCGCGGGTCAACGTGAGGTGGAATCGGGTCATTCAACATAGGCGCAGCATTCTAGGGATGAGGTACCCCTCTGTCAAAGGAAATTCAACGCTGTGCGTATCCGGAGTCGCTGATTACAATCAACTTTCACTCACGGAGAACTTCATGCCTCCCCTGCTGCTCGCCTCCAGCTCCCCCTATCGCCGCGAATTGCTCGCCCGCCTGCGTCTTCCGTTCACCTGCAGCTCGCCAGACATCGACGAAAGCCGGCACGCTGGCGAACCCGCCATTGATCTGGTCCAGCGCCTGGCCCGCGAGAAAGCTCAAGCCTTGGCGGGCAGCCACCCCGATCATTTAATTATCGGTTCGGACCAAGTGGCAGTGCTCAATGGGAACGTCCTCGGAAAGCCCCACACCTTCGAGCGAGCGCTGGAGCAATTATCAGCGGCGAACGGCAACAGCGTGACCTTCCTGACTGGCTTGGCGCTGCTGAACAGCCTTACCGGACACTGCCAGGTCGACTGCGTGGCGTTTACCGTCCACATGCGCACGCTGGATCAACCCAGCCTCGAACGCTACCTGTACGCCGAACAACCCTACGACTGCGCAGGCAGCTTCAAAGCCGAGGGGTTAGGGGTAGGCTTGTTTCAGAGCACCGAAGGCAGCGACGCCACTAGCCTGATCGGCCTGCCACTGATTCGCTTGGTCGACATGCTGCTGATTGAAGGGGTAAGCATTCTGTAGGAGTGTCTCCTACAGAAGTAGAAAACCCGACCATAAGGTCGGGCTTCAATCAGCGCAGCGACGGCCCCTGGAAGCCCATCCACATCGCCAATTGATTGGCCATGCTGACACCTAGCTTCTTCGAGAACCGATCAAACGGTGAATCTTCGACGGTGTAGTCGACAATGTCCTTGGCGCCGATCACTTCACGAGCGACGTAACTGGCATTGCCCAGGCCATCAATCAGACCCAACGGCAGCGCTTGCTCGCCGGTCCAGACCAACCCGGAGAACAATTCAGGATGGTCTTTATCTTTCAGACGATCGCCGCGCCCTTGCTTCACGCTGGCGATGAACTGACGGTGCGTTGTATCCAGCACGCCCTGCCAGAACAATGTCTCGTCAGCCTTGGGTGGCTGGAACGGATCAAGAAACGCCTTGTGCTCACCCGAGGTGTAAGTCCGACGATCCACGCCCAGCTTGTCCATGATCCCGACAAAACCGAAACCGGCAGCCGTTACGCCGATCGAACCGACCAAACTGGCCTTGTCGGCATAGATCTGATCTGCGGCACTGGCGATGTAATAAGCGCCAGAGGCCCCGAGGTCACTGATGACCGCGTAGACCTTAATGTCAGGCTTTTCGGCACGCAGGCGACGAATCTCATCGTAGATATAACCGGCTTGTACCGGGCTGCCACCGGGACTATTGATGCGCAGGATCACACCCTTGGTCTTCGCGTCGTCGAACGCCGAACGCAGCGCACCGACGATATTATCGGCGCTGGCAGCTTCTTTATCGGCAATCATGCCCTGCACTTCGATCAATGCAGTATGCGGATCGCTCCGGGATCCACCGCCCTTGCCAAAGTCCATCAGCGGTGTGAACACCACCAACGCGCCAATCAGGTAAGCAAACGTCAGCAGCTTGAAGAAAATTCCCCAGCGCCGCGAACGACGCTGTTCCTGCACGCTTGCCAGCAAGGTTTTTTCCAGCAGCTTCCAACTTCTGTCGTCACCTTTAACGCCCTGGGCTTCAGCGCTGTCGCCTTTCCATTCGTCTGACATGTATTCATTACCTTAAAGAGACTCGATGCCTGGCGCACTCAACCAGCTACGCAACTCAGAAAAACGCTCGATGGCCAGACGCGGCTTGAATTCAAGCAGGGAAGCCAGCGATTGCGCCCCGTAACCGACCGCCACCGAATCCATACCCGCGTTATGCGCCATCAACAAGTCAAACGATGAATCACCCACCATCAGCGCGTGCTCGGGCGCCACGCCACAATGTTCAAGAATCTCGCGCAACATCAACGGATCAGGCTTGCTTGCGGACTCGTCGGCGGCACGCGTTATCTCAAAATAATCCTGCCACCCGTGGGCTTTCAATACCCGATCCAGACCCCGGCGTGATTTCCCGGTGGCGACGGCCATTTGATAGCCGTCGGCCCGAAAGGCCGCCAGCGAATCCACCACGTCAGCAAACAAAGGTGATGGCTCGGCCTCAAGCGCCACATAACTGTCGGAATAATGCCTACGGAAATCCACCATCTGATCCGGGCTTATGTCCGGATACAACGTACCAATAGCCTCAGGCAAGCCCAGCCCAATGATGCCCTTGATCGCGAAGTCATCACGCACCGGCACATCACTGCGACTGGCCGCGACCTGCATGGCTTCAACGATACGACCAATAGAATCGGCAAGCGTGCCGTCCCAGTCAAAAATCAGCAGCTTATACTCACGGCGCACTCAGTCGCTCCACGGTCTTGGCCCACATTTCATCAACAGGCGCTTGAAGCTTCAATTCACCACCGTCCGGCAACGGCACCGTCAACATATAGGCATGCAGGAACAGGCGCTTACCGCCGAGGTCTCGTATTTCCCGACTGAAATCTTCATCCCCGTACTTGGTATCACCGGCGATGCAATGCCCGGCATGCAGGGCGTGGACGCGAATCTGGTGGGTCCGCCCGGTGACCGGTTTGGCCTCGATCATGGTGGCGAAGTCACCGAAGCGGCGTAGCACCTTGAAAATCGTCAGCGCTTCTTTACCTTCCTCGTTGACTTCAACCATGCGCTCGCCTGAGCGCAGGTTGCTTTTAAGCAACGGTGCATTGACGCGCTTTTGCGCAGCGGGCCAGTTACCGCGAACCAGCGCCATATAACGCTTATCAACGCCATCACCGCGAAGCTGCTCGTGCAAATGCCGCAACATGCTGCGTTTTTTGGCGATCATCAGCAGACCCGAGGTGTCGCGATCCAAGCGGTGAACCAGCTCCAGCTCCTTGGCATCCGGACGCATCTGACGAAAGGCTTCGATCACACCGTAATTCAACCCGCTGCCGCCGTGTACGGCGATGCCAGCGGGCTTGTTCAGCACGATCAAGGCTTTGTCTTCAAAGACGATGGCAGCCTCAAGTCGCTGTAAAAGGCCCTGTGCCAGCGGAACGGGTTCATCTCGCTCTGGTAGGCGCAGAGGCGGAACGCGAATGATGTCGCCGCCCTTGAGCTTGTACTCGGGCTTGATTCGACCTTTGTTCACCCGCACTTCACCCTTACGCAAAATGCGATAAATCAAGGTCTTAGGTACGCCCTTGAGGTAGGTGAAGAGAAAGTTATCGATGCGTTGACCGGCAAGTTCCGGCGCAACCTCAACCAGCTGGACGCCGGAGGTTGGGGGGGCAATATTCGTCATGCCGCAAATCATAACAATTTTTTATGGATTTGAAGCACTTAATGATTACTGCTATAGTCGCGAACGCCGCCAAAAGCGGCCTGGACAGCGGACTAGCGGTGTAACCACCGGCCCTGACCATCGCAATTCAAGAGGACGCAAGGCCGTCCGACGGGGCTTTCGCTGGATAACGAAGGTCTGGAAACGTAACAAGCGCAGGTGACATGAGGCCTGAAACAAGCCAGATCGCAGGGTTATCACTCGCCTTCTGAGCCTATATCCACGGCCAGTTCACAAAGTGCAGTCGCTTTCAGACGATTCGAGCGAATGTTTCGGAAATAACGCCTTAAGCCATGACGCGTGACCTTCCCTATCGAAGGTTGCGGTAAATGCCAACCCGCTGCGGATTCTGCGCGCGGCAGCACCCGAATTATCAGGGATACGTGTGGGGTGGAGACGCACAACCATTGGACTGTGTAGCACTAGGCTTTATTCAAGACGCTCATATCGTCCACTGCCAATGGTTGATTCCTCCTCCTGACAAAGCTTTTGCTGACAGGGTGTCTTTTGTCACCACAGCAAGCAGGATACGTCGTCGCGACTTCGACCCCTCTGGTTGAAACCTCGCTAGACACTGGAGTGGCCAACCGCTCCTGACGCGCCCTGACACCGACCGTGAGAAGTCGTGTGTGCCGAACGCCGTTTCCGGCAGCCCGGAAACCGACGGTACTACATGAAAAGAATGCTAATTAACGCAACTCAACCCGAAGAGTTGCGTGTCGCACTGGTAGATGGCCAACGCCTCTATGACCTGGACATCGAATCGGGCGCGCGCGAGCAGAAGAAGGCCAACATTTATAAAGGCCGGATTACTCGCATCGAACCAAGCCTTGAGGCTGCCTTTGTCGATTTCGGCTCCGAGCGCCACGGCTTCCTGCCCCTCAAAGAAATCTCCCGCGAATACTTCAAGAAAGCACCTGAAGGCCGCGTCAACATCAAGGATGTCTTGACCGAAGGTCAGGAAGTCATCGTTCAGGTCGAGAAAGAAGAACGTGGCAACAAGGGCGCAGCCCTGACCACTTTCATCAGCTTGGCCGGTCGTTACCTGGTGCTGATGCCGAACAACCCGCGTGCAGGCGGTATTTCCCGTCGCATCGAAGGCGAAGAACGCAACGAACTGCGTGAAGCGCTGAACGGCTTGATCGCCCCGGCTGACATGGGCCTGATCGTCCGCACTGCCGGCCTTGGCCGCAGCAGCGAAGAAATGCAGTGGGACCTCGACTACCTGCTGCAACTCTGGACTGCTATTAAAGAAGCGTCCCTTGATCGCTCCGCGCCATTCCTGATCTATCAGGAAAGCAACGTGATCATCCGCGCCATCCGCGATTACCTGCGCCAGGACATCGGCGAAGTACTGATCGACAGCGTTGAAGCCCAGGAAGAAGCCTTGACGTTTATCCGTCAGGTGATGCCGCAATACGCCAGCAAGATCAAGCTCTACGAAGACAGCGTTCCGCTGTTCAACCGTTTCCAGATCGAAAGCCAGATCGAAACCGCGTTCCAGCGTGTTGTCGAACTGCCTTCCGGCGGCTCCATCGTTATCGATCCGACCGAGGCCCTGGTGTCCATCGACATCAACTCGGCGCGCGCTACCAAAGGCAGCGACATCGAAGAAACCGCGTTGCAAACCAACCTGGAAGCGGCTGAAGAAATCGCCCGCCAGCTGCGTCTACGCGATATCGGCGGCTTGATCGTCATTGACTTCATCGACATGACCCCAGCGAAAAATCAGCGCGCTGTGGAAGAAAAAGTACGCGAAAGCCTGGAACAAGACCGTGCCCGCGTCCAGGTCGGTCGCATCTCGCGTTTCGGCCTGCTGGAAATGTCCCGTCAACGCCTGCGTCCATCGCTGGGCGAAAGCAGCGGCATCGTTTGCCCGCGCTGCAACGGCACCGGCATCATTCGTGATGTGGAATCGCTGTCACTGGCCATCCTGCGCCTGATTGAAGAAGAAGCCCTGAAAGACCGCACCGCCGAAGTCCGCGCTCAAGTGCCGATTCCGGTTGCGGCTTTCCTGCTCAACGAAAAGCGTAACTCGATCACCAAGATCGAACTGCGCACCCGTGCGCGTATCGTCATCCTGCCGAACGACCATCTCGAAACGCCGCACTTCGAAGTGCAGCGCCTGCGTGATGACAGCCCGGAAGCTCACACCAATCAGTCAAGCTACGAAATCGCTGCCGCCGCCGCTGAAGTGGAAGAAGTTCCGCCACCAGCTGCCGCGACTCGTACCCTCGTTCGCCAGGAAGCTGCCGTCAAGACCGCCCCGCCGCGTGCCAACGCGCCGATGCCGGTTGAAGCTGCCGCCCCTGCTGCAACGGCCGTGAGCCTGCCTGAGCCAAGCCTGTTCAAAGGCCTGGTGAAATCCCTGGTCAGCCTGTTCGCCGTTAAAGAAGAGCCAACGCCGGTCGTGGTTGAAAAGCCAGCCGCTGAACGCCCTGCTGCACGGAACGACGAGCGCCGTAACGGTCGTCAACAGAGCCGCAGCCGTAATGGCCGCCGCGATGAAAAACCGCGGGAAGAACGTGCCGAACGCGCTCCACGTGAAGAACGGGCACCGCGCGAGGAACGTGCTCCCCGCGAAACCCGTGAAGACGTCGCTGTTGTAGCCGCACCTCGCGAAGAACGTGCACCGCGCGCGCCTCGTGAAGAACGCGCCCCACGTGCTCCGCGTGAAGATCGCAAACCACGCGAAGATCGCCCGGTGCGTGAATTGCGTGAAGCATTGGACGCGCCTGCTGCTGCGCCTGAAGCCCGTAGCGAAGAACGTCCGGAGCGCGCACCGCGTGAAGAACGCCAGCCGCGCGAGCCTCGTGCCCCGCGTGAAGAGCGTCAACCACGGGTCGAACAGCCTGCGGTAGCTGCAGCGGTAGCGGTCGCTGAAGACGAAGAAGACGATGCACTGACCAACGAAGAACTGCTGGATGACAACCAGGATGGCGCCGAAGGCGATCGCCCTCGTCGTCGTTCGCGTGGCCAACGTCGTCGCAGCAACCGTCGTGAGCGTCAACGTGATGCCAACGGCAATGTGATCGAAGGTTCGGAAGGTTCTGAATCCGAGGGTTCCGAATCCGAAGAAGCGGCTCACAGCGAGCCAAGCACCTCTGATTTGGCTGCCGGTCTGGCTGTAACCGCCGCGGTTGCCAGCAGCGTGATCAGCGCGCCAGCCGAAGCCGACGCACATCGCCAGGCTGAACGTGCCACTGCTGCGGTCGACGCTTACGAAGCGCCGGTTGTAGAAGCACCCGTCGTCGAGGTGCCAGTGGTTGAAGCACCTATCGTTGAAACGCCGGTTGCTCACGTTGCACCGCACGTCGAAGCGACGCCGGACGTTGAAGTCCAGCACGCGCCTCGTGAAGAAGCGGCTGTTGCACACTACGCACCTGTTGCCGCTCAAGCCGAGCTGTTCAGCGCCCCTGTTAGCGAGCACGTTGCTGCGTTCAACAGCGCTCCGGTACACGAAGAGGTTCAGGCGACTGAATCCTCGGAAATGCCGACCCAAGCCCCTGCCGCCCCAGTGGTCGCACAAGCGTCGGTTGAAGCGCCTGCTCCGATAGTGGTTGCTGCGCAAATCGAAGCGCCACACGTACCTGAAGCGGTCGTTGAACCGGCGGCTGTTGTCAGCAGCACAGGCCGCGCACCAAACGATCCTCGTGAAGTGCGTCGTCGCAAGCTTGAAGCCGCGCGCCTGCAGAAAGAAGCTGAAGAAGCAGCCGCCAACGCTCCCCAGGTTGTCGCCGCTGTAGAGCCAGCTCCGGTTGCTGAAGTCGAACCGACCCAGCACGTTGCAAGCGCCGAACACACTGCCACTGAACCCACTGCACCGGTGATCGATGAAAACCTGCGCTCGGCTGAAGAAGTAGTGCTGCACCACCCAGAAGCTCTGGAAGAAAGCAAAGAGCCTAAACCGCTCGCTTAATCCTGGCTGACGAAAAGCCCCCGTTTGCGCAAGCACACGGGGGCTTTTTTATGTCTACTGTGTAGGAGATCCCGATCCGTCGCGTAGCAAACTGAGTAGCACTGTGTGTTGTTTGAGATTGCAGAGTGTCAGGATTGAAGCCTTCCCGAATGAATTCGGTCCCACGGATTGTGAAGATGCGCAGATTTTTGTAGGGCCCCAAGGGCCTTCGCCATCCAGTTGGCTCCTACAGAGAGTGTGCACGCTGTAAGAGCCAACTTGTTTGAGGGATGCAGTGAGCTGTTACTGCGACACAGGGGCCTTGGCTGGGTCCTTGCTCATGGTGCCTTTCTTCATGGTGCCTTTAGACATATTGTCTTTGCTCATGTTGTCTTTGCTCATGTTGCCTTTTTTCATGGCACCCTTTTTGGACATGTTCATGTCGTCTTTAGTCGGGGCGGCTTGTTTCGCCGGATCACTATTCAAATCGTCTTGGGCCGCACTGTTTTGGCTGATGCTGTTTTTTTTCATCACATCCTTGGACATGGTGCTTGTGCTCATGGGATTGCCGCTGGTGGTCTCCGCCGCGAAAGCGCTGCCAACAGCACCCAACCCCACGCACATGGACAATACGAATGCAGATAATTTTTTCACGAGAATTTACCTTTGATCGTTAGTTTCGAGAGGCGTACAGCGGGTGGCTGCACGCCCTTGGTTACTTGCTAACTGGCTCCAGTTTTGAGCCCTCGCGGTAACGAAGTCCTCACGCCTACTTCGATTAAATGTGATAACTCGTCCTCCACTTATACGGTCAGATCCTTTGAGCCTTCAAAGATTCAGAAATATAATCGGCTTGCTAAATCGCCAGGGTGACGATGATAACGTTGGGTTTTCGCAGCGCTGGTGGGTCCTACAGAAATTTAGGGATTGAACACCAATGCCGCTGGCGTATCGACGTCCCATAGCACTCCCGGGTCATTAACCGCGATTTCCCGCAGCGACCCGGCCTGAAACAAACGCTTGGCGCCCCGCTCTCCAGATAAGGCCATCAATGCCAGGCAAAACCGTCGGCCGAACGCCACAGGATGGCCGAGTTCTGCCCCGTTGACGGGCACACTGATCATTCCATCCTCTAACGAGTCAATCAGCCGCGTCAGGGTTTCAGGCAATACAAACGGCATGTCACCCAGTACCACCAACCAACCGCGATGGTCGGGCTGAGCCGAAATGGCTGCAGCAATGCTGTCGCCCATTCCGGCCGAATCCAGTAACACTATTTCGCAGCCGTAGCGCCTCCCAAGTTCAATCACCTCAAGGCGATCAGGTCGGGTCAGCAACAGCCTCTTGTCCACCGCGTTCATACCCGACTGAAGATTAATCAGCACCTGTTCAAGCACCGGCCGCATAACCCCATCGAGTCCGAGGCAAGGCGCTAAGAGTTTGTCCTGATCGGCACCCGCAATCGCCCGAAAACGGCTGCCCTGCCCCGCAGCAAGGACCACCGAACAGACTGTCGTGCTCAATGCTCAATCTCGGCAGTCAGCGGCTTCTTCTGCTTCAACGCGATGCCGTTTTTGATCGTGACGATTTCAGCCATCAACGACAGCGCGATTTCTGCGGGCGTGTGACTGCCTATATGCAGACCAATCGGTCCATGCAAGCGCTCGATGGACTCCGCGCTCAAGCCTAATTGCGCCAGGTTTTCCCGACGCTTCTGGCTGTTGACCCGCGACCCCAGCGCACCGATATAAAACGCTTTAGAACTCAGCGCCGTCAGTAACGCCATGTCGTCCAGGCGGGGGTCATGGGTGAGCGCGACGATGGCCGTGCGCTCGTCGGTCTCGATAGTAAGCACCGCGTCGTCCGGCATTCCGGGCACGAAGCGCGTTTTTTGGTCTTCCCAACCGTAGGCAAATTCCTTGCGCGGATCACAAATCAGCACTTCAAAATCCAGCAGATGAGCCATCTCAGCTACATAACGCGACAACTGTCCGGCGCCGATCAGCAGCAAACGCCAACGCGGACCATAGATCGTACGCAGAGTTTGCCCATCGAAACTGACTTGATCGCCGCGACTGGCGGGATGCAGGCTCACCGCGCCGGACTTTAAATCCAGCTCCCGAGCCACCAGTTGGTGGTCCTCGCACCGTTGCAGCAACTCGGCGACCCACTGTTCATCGCCGACCCACTCCTCCGTCAGGCGCAAAGTGCCACCGCATGGCAAACCGAAGCGGGCGGCTTCCTCCTGCGTTACGCCATAGGTGACTAACTGGACCTCATCGCGGACCTGTAGACGACCGTCCTGCAAACGCGAAATCAGGTCGTCTTCAATACAACCGCCAGACACCGAGCCAATCACCATGCCGTCCTCACGTAGCGCTAACATCGCGCCAGGCGGCCGAGGGGCGCTGCCCCAGGTTTGAACCACGCTGTACAACACCACGCGCTGACCGGCACGGCGCCAATCAAGCACACTGCGCAAGACATTCAAATCGACACTGTCCATCACAGGTTCGCCTGTTTTGATTGCAAGAATACGAACACGTGAGACAGCACAATAGACCGAAAAAGTCAGCCGAACCTCAATAAAGGTTTGGCTCCATGTCGAGTGTTACCTGATAGCGCTGGGCAATGTCAGTTTGAATCCGTTGCGCGAGGTCCAGCAATTGCAGACCGGTGGCACTGCCGTAGTTGACCAGCACCAACGACTGCAAGCGATGCACGCCCGCATCGCCGTCGCGAAAACCCTTCCAGCCCGCCTGCTCGATCAACCAGCCTGCTGCCAGCTTTACCTGACCGTCAGCCTGTGGATAACTTATCAGCCCTGGGTGTTCACGCTTCAAGTCGGCGGCCAACGAAGCAGCCACCAGTGGATTTTTGAAGAAGCTGCCAGCATTCCCCAGTACGGCGGGGTCAGGCAGCTTTTCACGACGAATCGCGCAGATCGCTAAGCTGACATCCTTGGGCGTCGGCTGGCTGATGCCTTGTTCGTCAAGACGCTGACGCACCGGGCCGTATTCAAGGTGCAACCTTGCGGTACGGCTAAGTCCGAAGCGCACTCGCAAAATCAGCCAACGATCCGGGTGGTGCTTGAACACGCTGTCGCGATAAGCGAAGGCGCAATCGCTGAGGGTAAAATCACGCAACTCACCGGTCTGCCGGTCTAGCGCGGTCAGGCTGTGGAAAATATTCTTGATCTCAACCCCGTAGGCGCCGATGTTCTGCATCGGCGCGGCGCCGACAGTACCGGGGATCAAGCTGAGGTTTTCCAGACCGGACAAGCCTTGCTCAAGGGTCCAGAGCACGAACCCGTGCCAGCCCTCACCGGCCTCGGCTTCGATAATGACCTGTTTACCGTCATCGCTAAGGATCCGGATGCCGCGAGTGGCCATGCGCAAGACCAGCGCCTGAACGTGCGCCGTTAGCAGCAAATTACTGCCACCGCCGATCACCAGCAGCGGCAGCGCGTGCTCAACCGAGAACGTCAGCGCCTCACGGACGTCTTCATCGTTATGCGCTTCGGCAAAAGCCTGGGCCTGTACCTCCACGCCAAACGTATTGAACGGTTTGAGAGAAACCCCGGCCCGCACCTGCAACGTCATCAAACCTCCAGCAAGCGTCGCACGCGCTCAAGGTCTTCAGCGGTGTCGACACCGGGAGGCGGTGTTTCGATTGCGTCGGCGACGTGAATCCGCACGCCGTGCCACAACGCACGCAGTTGCTCCAGGTGCTCGGTGTCTTCCAACCAACAAGGACCCCAACTGACGAAATCGTGCAAGAAGCCCGCGCGATAGGCGTAAATCCCGATGTGTCGGCGATACGGTACGCCCGCAGCCAGTTGATCGCAGTCCTGGGCCAAGGCGTCACGCGCCCACGGCAAAGGGGCGCGGCTAAAGGTCAGCGCCAACCCATTGATGTCGGCAACGACTTTGACCACGTTGGGGTTGAACAAGGCCGCCACGTCATCAATGGGCTCGGCCAAGGTCGACATCCGCGCCTCGGGGTGTCCCGCGAGGGTGGCCGCCACTTGATCGATCACCGCAGGCGGGATCATCGGTTCGTCGCCCTGCACATTGACCACAATGGCATCGGCTGCCAGACCCAACTGGGTAGCGACTTCTGCCAGCCGGTCGGTGCCGGAATTATGATCGTCGCGGGTCAGCAATACTTCGGCACCAAACACACGGCAGGCGTCGACAATACGGGTATCGTCAGTCGCGATCACGACCCGATCCGCGCTGCTTTTTAGCGCCTGTTCCCAGACGTGCTGAATCATCGGTTTCCCAGCAATCAGCTTCAATGGCTTGCCGGGAAAACGGCTCGAGCCATAACGCGCCGGGATCACGACGGTGAACACGACGGTCATTTATCCAGACGCTCGTCAGTGGTCAGGGTCCGCGCTTCGCTTTCCAGCATCACCGGAATGCCATCGCGAATCGGATAAGCCAGGCCCGCGCCTTTGCTGATCAGCTCGGTTTTGTCAGCGCTGAGCTTGAGCGGCCCTTTACAGATGGGGCAAGCGAGGATGTCGAGCAGTTTGGTGTCCATAAGAAGTCCTGAGGTGCGGTTATGGAAAAGGGGGCAACAGGCGCTGCAATTGTGCGTCGAACCAAACGATGAACGCGGCCGATGGCTCGGCATCCACCGCTAGGCACCACCAGTCATCGCCCGCAAAGGCCCGGCATTTCACGGCATCCTTCTCGGTCATGATCAGCGGCAATGCAGGGGTGAAACTCAAGGCCTCGACACTGTAAGCAGCATGGTCTGCAAACGCGTGAGGTATCGGGCGCCAGTGTAGCCCTTTGAGGGTATTGAAGAAACGTTGCGGGTTACCGATGCCAGCCACTGCGTGCAGCGCTTGCCCGGCGGGAAAATGGGACAACGGTTGCCGCTCGCCACTGCGCAGATTGACCAGCGTGGTGGGCGTGAGCACAAAACCAAAACCGTCTTCGCGATCGTTGGCCGCGCCGTTGTAAAGCAGCGCATCGACGCTCTCAAGGCGCTCCACCGGTTCGCGCAAAGGGCCTGCGGGCAGGCAGCGCCGATTACCCAAACCGCGCGCGGCATCGATTAGCACCACTTCCAGGTCCCGGGCCAAGCGGTAATGCTGCAAGCCGTCATCGGATAAAATCAGGTCCAGCGGTTCGGCAGCAAGCAAGGCGCGCACCGCATTGCTTCGATCAGGGTCGATCATCACTGGAGCGCCGCTGCGTTGCGCGATCAGCAGCGGTTCATCGCCGGCTTCTTGCGGGCTTTGATCGGCATTGACGCGCCACGGCAAACTCGGCGGTTTGGCCCCGTAACCACGGCTGACCACCCCAACGCGCAGACCACGACGGCGGCAGTGCTCGATCATCCAGAGAATCATCGGCGTCTTGCCGGTGCCGCCCACGGTGATATTGCCCACCACCAACACTGGCACCGGTGCCCGGTAAATAGAACCTTCACCGGCCAGAAAACGCGCACGCTTGCCGTTCACTACCCGGCGATAGAGCCATTCCAGCGGGCGCAACAGACCAAGCGCGGGATGGCCGTGATACCAGGCGGTGAGTAAACGATCGGTCAGGGCCATCAGTTAACCGTTGGCGCCTCGACCGTGGTCATGCGCAGGCGGCTGAAACCCAGCTTGCCTGCCGCGTCCATGGCGGTGATCACTGCTTGATGAGGGGTTTTGCCATCCGCGCTGATCGACAACGGCAATGTGGTATCGCCTGAGGATTCCTTTTGCAGCGCTTGGATCAAGGACGGCAAATCATTTTTTGGCAGCAATTGGTTATTCAGCGAATAAATGCCGTCGGCACTGATCGCGATGTCCAGGTGCTTAAGCTCGGAGTTCTCCTCCGGGGTGCCGGTCACCGCTTGCGGCAATTCGACACGCAGCTGGGTCTCCCGGGTGAAGGTCGTCGTCACAACAAAGAACAACAGCAGAATGAACACCACGTCGATCAATGACACGAGGTTGATGTCGATGTTCTCCCGCGGCCTGCGGCGGCGAAATTTCACTTTTTCTTGCCCTCGGCCAAGTCGACATCACGGTCGCCTTGCACCACTTCAACCAACTTGATCGCTTCCTGCTCCATGCCCACGACCAGTTCGTCGACCCGGCTTTGCAGGAATCGATGAAAGAAGATCGCCGGTATCCCGACCATCAGGCCCGAAGCGGTACAGATCAAGGCTTTGGAGATACCGCCAGCCAAAATCGCGGCGTTGGTGGTCATGCCCGAGTTCATGAACGAACCAAAGATGTCGATCATCCCCAGCACGGTGCCGAGCAGACCGAGCAACGGCGCCATGGCCGCAATCGTGCCCAAGGCGCTCAAATAGCGTTCGAGTTCATGAATGACCCGTGCTGCGGCCTCTTCGATGCACTCTTTCATGATCTCGCGACCGTGCCGCGAGTTGGCCAGACCGGCCGCAAGGATTTCCCCCAGCGGTGAGTCAGCGCGCAGTTCCCGGAGTTTTTCCTTGTTCAGTTGCTTGTCTTTGATCCAGCGCCAGACCTGACCGAGCAAGTGCGGCGGGGTTATACGGCTGGCACGCAAGGTCCAGAGTCGCTCGATAATGATCGCGACAGCGACGATGGAACTCAGAATGATCGGCAGCATCATCCAACCGCCTGATTTAACCAGTTCCCACACAGTAACGACCCCCGAAAAAAGTGGCGCCACTCTACCATAGGGGCGCCCGCACACCGAACCCTGCGATGAGTTACTGCACCATTCAATCGCGCCAGAAACGCCGCCCAGCACGTTCCGCCTGCGGCTGATTGTATCGCCCCAATTGCAGATGAATGGCGCCTAGCTCCGCGCTGTCATAAGGCTGTATCGACAACGCTGCAAAACGCGCCATTACACGAGGATGGGGGTGTCCGAAGGCATTATTGCGACCCCGGGAGATCAGCACCCCCTCCGGTTCGACAGCCTTTAGAAACACCATCGACGAAGAACTTCGGCTGCCGTGGTGGGGGGCCTGTAACCAGCGTGCGCGCAGATCGAAATCGCTGTCGATCGCCACGCGCTCGGCGGCGGCATCGATATCCCCGGTCAGCAGCAAACGTTCACCGTTGGCGTCGACCATCAACACACAGGACGCCGGATTGCTCTCTGTCGCCGCCTCCCAGCGCCACGTCGTGAACTGCACGCCGTCCCATTCCCAGCGTTCGCCGCTTTTGCAGAACTGTGCATTCAACGCTGCAGGCACTTCGGTCGCTTCGCCGCTGAGCACGCGCGCAACGGGCAAGCCCTCATAGACCGCCATGGCGCCACCAATGTGATCGGCGTGGGCATGGCTGAGCAACATAACGTCGAGACGGCGCACCCCGGTTTTGCGGATGGCGGGCAACACCACCCGCTGGCCGATATCAAAATCCCCATAGCGTGGACCGGCATCGAACAACAACGTGTGCCCGCGGGTGCGCAGCAACACCGCCAAGCCTTGGCCCACGTCCAACTGCAACACCTCGACCTGACCGTGCGGAACAGCTTTCAGCGGTGGAAATACGCACAGCAGCAACAACGGCCATCCCAACAGACGCAACGGCACGCCACTGGGCAGTAACAATAAGACACCGCCCAACAGGCTCAGCCACCAGGCCCACCAAGGTACGGCGCTGCCTGTCCAGGCCGGCATCATTGCGCCGATCAGGGCCAAGCCTTGAAACAACCACTCCAACAACCCACCTGCCAGCCATAACAACCCCTCGCCCAGCACCGGCACAGGTAACAGCAACGTGCCGAGCAAGGCCAGCGGCAACACCACCACGCTGACCCACGGCACCGCGAATAAATTGGCCAATGGCCCGCTGACGCTGACCGGCAGGTTCAGCGCCAGTAACACCGGCAGCAATCCGATGGCGATCAACCATTGGGCGCGAGTCCAACTCTGCAGCCAACTCCATTTACCCAAACGACCGCTGAACACCAGGATCAGGATGCCCACTGCCGCGAACGACAGCCAAAACCCTGGCTGCAAACTGACCAGCGGTTCGAACACCAGCACCGCGTTCAGCGATAACAGCAACGGCCACCCCACGCCCAGATGCCGAAAACGCAACCGCCAAAGCAAGACCATGCCGATCATGGTGCAGGCACGCCGCACTGGGACTTCGAAACCCGCGAGCAAGCCATAACCGAGTGCCGCAGCAAATGCCAAACCACAGGCCCAGGGCAACCAAGGTAGACGGCGCGGCCACAAGCCCCAACGGGCCAACCCGGCGACCAGCATGTAAATCAACCCGGCCAACAAGCTGATGTGCTGACCCGAGATCACCAATAAATGCACGGTGCCGGTGTCCTGCAACACCTGCCAATCGGTGGTGCTCAGCCCCGAGTCATCGCCCAACACCAAGGCCGCCAGCCCCCCTTCTCGACCTTGGGCATCAACGGCCAACAAGTGCTGACGCAGCGCATCGCGCCACGCTGAAGTAGCGGGCGCACGTCGCTGACCGTCAACCACCGTGCCCGTTGCGCCAATACGCTGCGCGAGAAGCCAGGCCTCGTAGTCAAACGAGTCGGGGTTGACCAACCCCGTCGGACGCTTGAGTTTGACCGCCAAGCGCCACTGCTCACCGCTGCGCACCGGTGGTCCGCCGTACCACGACAGACGCATGCGCTGCGGCAACTCGCTGCGCCGGGATTGTGCGCCGTCCAATTGAAACCGAACCACACCCTCGGCCGACTGCGGCAGCCCGACCACTTTGCCTTCTAGCCATAACGTCTGGCCGTCGAGGCGAATTGGCAGGCGATCATTCAGTGCAGACTGGGCCGAGAGACACGCCCAACTGAAACCAAACAGAAAAAACGCCAGTGGATAACTGCGAAACGGCAACAGCATCAGCGCCATGATGGGCATCAACCACGCCAACCACGTCGGCGGCAATACGGGCAAAAAGCGAACGGCTAAAAGCCCCAGCGCGAGCGCCACCATCCCTGTGCGCATAGTCATACCTTTTAAGAGTCAGCCCTTTGGATTAGCCCACTCAGCCAGCCACCGCTTTATTAATTGTCACAAAGTCTAAATTTGATGTGCGCAGAATCTATGCATACTGACCGCCACTTTTGAGACGGAAAGCCGTATGCCGCGTCGTCTGATCAAACGTTTCATGCCGGATCCGACCAGCATCAGGGAACACAAATCCTTACGCTATTTCGGGCGGTTCCTGCAGGATCCAAACCTGTGGCACCTCAATCGGCACTCCGTTTCCCGCGCCATGGCGCTGGGTTTGTTTGCCGCGCTGATGCCAATCCCGTTTCAAATGCTATTGGCTGCGGCCTTGGCCATCGCACTGCGCGGCAACCTGCCGATTGGCATCAGCCTGGTGTGGCTGACCAACCCGATCACCATGCCGCCGGTGTTTTATTGCACCTACAAAATCGGCTCATGGTTGCTGCAACTTCCCCCGCGCCATTTCCCGTCCGAACTGACCTGGGACTGGATCAGCGGACAGCTCTCCACCGTGTGGCAGCCTTTATTGCTGGGCTCGATGATGGCAGGCTTGGTGTTTGGCGCGCTGGGGTTCGGACTGATCCAGCTCTACTGGCGCTGGTCGGTAAGTAGGCGGTGGAGACTGAGGAGGGAAAAGCGTGGGTGAATCTGAGGGACCGCGTCGCCTGCTTCGCGAACAAGTTGGTTACAGATGCAACGCTGGGTTCGGCCGCATGCTTTTAAGGGCGGGCGGCCATCTGTAGGAGCCAACTGGTTGGCGAAGGCGCTTTGAAACCTACTGTCGCATCCCACGCCCACTGACCAACAACCGCACGCAGCCGAGGTACAGTGCGATGGTCGCGATGACCATAAAGCTCATGGCCACGCTGATGCGAATATCAGACACACCGAGAATGCCGTAGCGGAAGGCGTTGACCATGTGCAGCACAGGGTTGGCCAGTGATACCGTCTGCCAGAACGGCGGCAGCAAGTTGATCGAGTAAAACACCCCGCCCAAATACGTCAACGGCGTCAGAACGAAGGTCGGGATAATCGAGATATCGTCGAAGTTGCGCGCGAACACCGCGTTGATGAAGCCCAGCAGCGAGAAGATCGTCGCCGTCAGCACTACCACAATGATCGTAATGCCCAGGTGATGGACCTGCAGGTCAGTAAAGAACATCGACAAGATCGTCACGATGACGCCCACCATCAGACCGCGCAAGACGCCGCCCAAGGTAAAACCAATCAAGATGGTGTGGGGCGAAACCGGCGAAACCATCAATTCTTCAATAGAACGCTGGAACTTGCTGCCGAAGAAACTCGACACCACGTTGCCGTAGGAGTTAGTGATCACCGACATCATGATCAGCCCCGGCACGATGTACTGCATGTAGGTAAAGCCACCCATCCCGCCAATCTGCTTACCGATCAGGTTGCCGAAGATCACGAAGTACAACACCATGGTGATCGCTGGCGGGAGCAGGGTCTGCGGCCAGATTCGGGTGAAGCGGCGCACTTCACGGTACACGATGGTGTTGAGTGCGATCAGGTTAGGCCGCAGCTCGGAGACACGTTCAATACGGGGCTCAGCACTCATACGGCCACCTTCGCCAGATTTTTTTCTACTAGGGACACGAACAGCTCCTCAAGGCGATTGGTCTTGTTGCGCAAGCTCACCACTTCGATGTTCTTCAGCGCCAGTTGGCCAAACAACCCAGTGATACCGATGGTTTTATCCACCTGCACTTCCAGTGTGTGGCTGTCGACCAGCGTCGCCGGGTAACCGATCAACAGCGGCGCTACCTGATACGCGTCCTTCAGATCCAGCAGAAAGGTCTCGACGTGCAGCGTGTTCAGCAACTGCTTCATGCCCATGTTTTGAACGATGGTGCCGTGATCAATGATGCCGATGTTGCGGCACAGGTGCTCAGCCTCTTCCAGATAATGCGTGGTGAGGATGATGGTGATGCCTTTCTCGTTCAGCTCAGTGAGGAAGGTCCACATCGAGCGCCGCAGCTCAATATCCACACCTGCTGTCGGTTCATCGAGAATTAACAGACGCGGCTCGTGAATCAACGCCCGAGCAATCATCAACCGACGCTTCATACCGCCAGACAAGGCACGCGATGGTACATCGCGTTTGTCCCACAGCCCCAACTGAGTCAGGTACTGCTCGGCGCGTTCTTTGGCGATTTTCGGCGGGATCCCGTAATAACCGGCTTGGGTCACCACGATGTCGAACGTTTTCTCGAACTGATTGAAGTTGAACTCTTGCGGCACCACGCCAATGCAGCGTTTCAACGCGGCGGGGTCGCGATCGAGGTCATGACCGAAGATATTCACGGTTCCGCTGGTCTTGTTCACCAAGGTCGAAATGATACCGATGGTCGTGGATTTGCCGGCGCCGTTCGGGCCGAGCAAGGCATAAAAATCACCTTCAGCGACATCCAGTTCGATACCGTTCAGGGCCTGGAAACCGTTGCCGTAGGTTTTGGTTAGCTGCCGTATGGACAGAGCGGAACTCATAACTGGAATACACACCGAAAAAGAAAGGAGAGGGAATAAATAAGGGCGAACACAACTGTTTACAACTGTGACGTACCGGCAATGTTGCTTGGCAACGCCACGCAAGTACAGCGCCGCGTGTTGATAGTGACTATTAATTCAACGTGGTCATGACGGCCTTGCGGTACGCCGGACGTTGTTTCAAGCGCTCGTACCAGGCTTGGAGATGCGGCAGCGGTGGGCGTTCAATCGGCATCTCGAACCAGGCATATATAAAGCTGCCCAAAGGAATGTCGCCCATGCCGAATGCTTCACCCGAAAGGTAGGGTTGTTCGGCCAATACCTCATCGGCCACCGCCAGCACCTCGGCACACACTTTGATGGCGGCGTTGATTTTCGTCCAATCCTGTTGCTCGGCTGGGGTTCGCACCACGCCCCAAAATACCGGTTTAAACAGTTCCGCCACCGAAGAGGTTGTCCAATCCATCCACTTGTCAGCGCTGGCGCGCGCAGCCGGATTTTCTGGATACAGCGCTGTGCCGGGCGCATAACGCGCTGCCAGGTAACGCACGATGGCATTGGATTCCCAGAGCAACAGGCCGTCATCTTCAATCAGTGGAATCCGCCCGTTGGGGTTCATCGCCCGGTATTCAGGGTCATCAACGATACCGAAGGCGCCGCCCGCATCAATGGCTTCATATGGCACTGCCACTTCCTGCGCACACCACAGCGCCTTGCGGACATTGGAAGAGTTCTTTCGGCCCCAAATCTTCAGCATTGCCTTTTTCCTGTGTTGATCGCGGGATTAAACGAGGTGAATACGTCGCGCGCCAGTCTACCCTCAGCCGCTATTGAATCCAGCCACAAAAAGTACCGTGCCGAACTCCACACGCGCCCAGCGGTCACTATCGATACCCGGGATTTGACGCTGAAATCCCCGACCCATTGACCGACGCTTCCCCTCTACCGATCCACTCGTTGTTTGACGCCCTCTTCACCTGAGGCCGTCTAAGCTCTTGGTTGTCATCACGGAGAATTATTTATGTTGTTGCTGTGGATTGTGGTTTTGGTGGTCGGCATCGCCTACCTCGCTCACCGACGCATCGCGCCGCTGCCCGCCTTGGGTATCGTGGCGCTGTACTTGCTGGCCATGGGCATTTCAAGCCATGCCCATGGTTGGCTCATGGCAATCCTTTGGGTGCTGTGGCTGGCGGTCTTGCTGCCCCTGGTGCTGCCGGATCTACGCCGCAAATACTTCACCGCGCCGTTGTTTTCCTGGTTCAAGAAAGTCCTGCCACCGATGTCGAAAACCGAGCGCGATGCCATCGATGCCGGGACCGTCTGGTGGGACGGCGAATTGTTCAGTGGCCGGCCTGACTGGGAAAAGCTACTGGCTTACCCCAAGGTGCAATTCACCGAAGAGGAACAGGCCTTCATTGATGGCCCCACCGAAGAACTGTGCGCGATGGTCAGCGACTGGCAGATTGGCCAAGCGATGGACCTGCCACCCCACGCCTGGGAACACATCAAACAGCACGGCTTTTTTGCCCTGATCATTCCCAAGGAATACGGCGGCAAAGGTTTCTCGGCCTACGCGCACTCCCAAGTGGCGATGAAGCTGGCGACCCGCAGCGGCGACCTGGCCTCCACGGTCATGGTGCCCAACTCCCTGGGCCCCGCCGAACTGTTGCTGCATTACGGCACCGACGAACAGCGCAATCACTACCTGCCGCGCTTGGCCCGAGGCGATGATATCCCGTGTTTCGCCTTGACCGGCCCGCTGGCTGGCTCCGATGCGGGCGCGATGCCGGACACCGGGATTATCTGCAAAGGCCAATGGAAGGGTGAAGAGGTCATCGGCCTGCGCCTGAATTGGGAAAAACGCTACATCACCCTTGGCCCGGTCGCGACACTGCTGGGACTGGCATTCAAGGCGTTCGACCCGGAGCACTTGCTGGGTGAAGAAGAGGACTTGGGCATCAGCCTGGCGCTAATCCCCACCGACACCCCCGGCGTTGAAATCGGTCGCCGTCACCTGCCGCTGGGCGCGGCGTTCATGAATGGCCCGAACGCCGGCAAGGACGTTTTTATTCCGCTGGAGTTTCTCATCGGCGGCCAAGAGATGCTTGGCAAAGGCTGGATGATGTTGATGAACTGCCTGTCTGTCGGGCGTTCGATCTCGTTGCCTGCGGTGGGCACCGGCGCGGCCAAGTTCACCAGCTTGGTGACCGGGCAATACGCGCAGGTTCGTGAACAATTCAACGTGCCGTTGTCCGCGTTCGAAGGCATTCAAGAAGCCATGGCGCGGATCGGCGGCAATGCCTGGCTGATGGACAGCGCGCGAATGCTGACGGCCAATGCCGTCGATCTGGGGGAAAAACCCTCGGTCTTGTCGGCCATCTTGAAATACCACCTGACCGAGCGCGGCCGCGAATGCATCAGCCACGCCATGGACGTGCATGGCGGCAAGGGCATCATCATGGGCCCGAACAACTATTTGGGCCGTAACTGGCAAGGGGCGCCGATCTTTATCACCGTCGAAGGCGCGAACATTCTCTCGCGCAATTTGATGATCTTCGGTCAAGGCGCGATTCGCTGCCACCCGTTCGTCCTCAAGGAAATGGCCTTGGCCGGTCGTGAAGACCAAGACCGTGCGCTGGAGGAATTCGACGGCCTGTTGCTGAAACACATCGGTTTCGCCGTGAGCAACGCCGCCAGCACCTTGGTGCTCAACCTCGGTTTCGGTCACCTCGAAACCGCGCCGGGCAATAGCCTGAGCCAAGGTTATTTCCGGGCGCTGAACCGACAGGCTGCCGCCTTTGCCATGCTCGCCGACTTGAGCATGATGCTGCTCGGTGGCGAACTGAAACGTAAAGAGCGGCTGTCCGCCCGTCTCGGCGACGTCCTCAGCCATATGTACCTCGCTTCTGCTGCGCTCAAGCGCTATCACGACCTGGATTCACCCGAGTACCTGAGCCCGCTGTTTCGCTGGGCCATGGAAGAAAGCCTGGGTAAAGCCGAGCAGGCATTGGATCAACTGCTGAACAATTTCCCGAGCCTGATTTTGGGCCGTGTACTGCGCGTGCTGGTGTTCCCGTTTGGTCGTCGTCACACCGGGCCGTCGGACCGGCTGGATGCTGAAGTCGCTGAAGTCATGGGCCGGGCCAAGGGTGATCCGACGTTGGAGGCCATGCTCGCCGGCTGCTACCGTCCGCAATCGGCGGATGATCCGGTCGGCGCTTTGCAGCACGCGTGTGATCTGCTCAGCGCCAGCCATCCACTGCAACAAAAGCTCCACCACGCGCTGAAAAGCGGTCAGGTGAAACCGATGGCCGGTGAACATCTGATCGACGCAGCGTTGCATGCCGGCGTGTTGCAACCGGTGGAAGCCGAAACACTGCGGGCCGCTGAAGCCGCACGGCGCAAGGTGATCGACGTCGATGACTTTGACAAAGAGGCGCTGACGCTGGCCGAGGGCAAGACGCGCTAACGCTGGGCGGATGATTGGAAGTAGCCGTTTGTTTTTACAGACGGCGGGCGCACAGGGTTTATACTCTCGCGCCCGTTTTTGCTTTTGAGGACTTCACCATGGCCGACGCCACGCTCGCCCACCAACTGAACCTGCTGACACACCTGCGCAGCATCCTGGTCGCCCTTGGCGAGGCCGAGCAAGTTCCCGAAGAAAGCCATGAGTTGTTTATGGAGCGCTTCGACGAACTGGTTGAGCTGCTGCCCCGCGACCCAGTCGAGAGCCAATACCTGGGTCAGGAAATGCTCTGCCAAGTGATCCAGCGCTACCCGCAAATTGCTCATTTGGTCCCGCGTGACCTGCTGTGGTTTTTCGCTGGCGACTGCCTGCACTTCATGCCTGACGACGAAATCGAGCTGTACCAGGCACTGGAAGAACGCCGCTACGAAGCCGAAGAAAACGAAGAACCCTTCGACTGGAACCAGGAGAAAGCGTTGCTTGCGCTGTCGATTCAAGACAGCAAGCACTGATCAACGCTCACTGCAGGCACTGATTTATTGGCTGGGATCCCCTCGGACCGTGCCAGGCACGCAGCGGCGCAAACACGTTCGATTCACGCAGCGTTACGGGTTTGCTTAAACGACTGCGCCACCAGAGTACCGAACGAAGCCACCGCGCCCTGCAAGTTACCGAGAAAGCGTGGATAGATCAGCCACACGTCCATAACCGACTTGAAATCCTTGAGCGGCATGACCGCCAATCAGGTTGCCGCCCAACCGATCAAGACTTGGGCGCGCAAATCAGGAAATTGCGCCCGCAGATGCTTAAGCGCATCGATCAACACCCCATCACCGATAGTCTGCGGCACCCCCAGACGCAACAGACCGCTGGGCGGTGTATCGCTGGCAACCAACTCTCTAAGCGCGTCCATTTCCCGCAGGACCCCCAAGCATTTCTGGGATCAGGCTGTTTCGCCAAGCACGTCGAGCGTTTGCGCTGCGCCAAAAAGATATTAAATGCACTTTAGTTATAAAAAAATCATTAAAAAACAGCATATTAACTTTCAGTACTGTGTTTATATTTCTCCAACCACCGCCGTATCAGCACTGGCTTCGGAATCAACATGACGCAGACTCGGCACCCGGAACGACTCAGAGCTTTCATTGGCGCGCTGGCGGAGCTGATTGACAGCAACCCGAGCGAAGGCGATTTGCTGCATCGCGGCGGCGAACTGCTGTCGCAACTGGTCAGCGTCGACGACTGGCTGCCGGACGACTACGCCACTCCTGACCCACAGCACTATCAACAATTCTTGCTGCACGCCGATTCGCGTCAGCGCTTCTGCGTTGTCAGTTTCGTCTGGGGCCCTGGCCAGCGCACGCCGATTCATGACCACCGTGTCTGGGGGCTGATTGGCATGTTGCGCGGCGCCGAGTTTGCCCAAGGTTATGCCCGCACCGAAAGCGGCCGACTGGAACAAGAAGGCCCGGCCATTCGCCTTGAGCCCGGTCACGTTGAAGCCTTGTCACCGCGCAGTAACGATATTCACCAAGTCAGCAACGCCTTCAATGATCAAGTGTCGATCAGCATTCACGTGTACGGCGCCAACATCGGCGCGGTAAAGCGGGCGGTGTATCAGCCCGACGGGTCAGAAAAACTGTTCATCTCCGGTTATTCCAACACGCTTCTCCCGAATATCTGGGACCTGTCTAAAGAAGGCCAACACCCATGAGTAACCTCGCCACCCGATCCTTTGCCGACATCCGTCGCGCACTGCTGGCCCATGAAGAACTGGCGCTGGTGGATGTTCGTGAAGAAGCGCCTTTCGCTGAGGCCCATCCGTTGTTCGCCGCCAACATTCCGCTGTCGAAACTCGAACTCGAAGTGTTCTCGCGCATCCCCCGTCGCGACACCGCCATTACGGTGTATGACGACGGCGAAGGCTTGGCGGCGATAGCGTTGCAACGATTGAGTGAACTCGGCTACAGCGATGTGCGACTGCTGCAAGGCGGTTTACAAGGCTGGCGCGAGGCCGGCGGCGAACTGTTTATCGACGTCAACGTGCCGAGCAAAGCCTTCGGCGAACTGGTGGAAAGCCAGCGCCATACGCCGTCATTAGCGGCCGAAGAAGTGCTCGCGCTGATCGACGCCAAGGCTGATGTGGTGGTGCTTGATGCCCGTCGCTATGACGAATACCAGACCATGAGCATTCCCGGCAGCATCAGCGTGCCGGGCGCCGAACTAGTGCTGCGCGCCCGGGAACTGGCGCCGGACCCCAGCACCCGGATCATCGTCAATTGCGCCGGTCGGACGCGCAGCATCATCGGCACTCAATCGTTGGTGAATGCGGGGCTGCCGAATCAAATCTCGGCGCTGCGCAATGGCACCATTGGCTGGCTGCTGGCCGACCAAAAACTGGAACACGGGCAAGCTCGACGCTTCGCCGCCGTGTGCGAAGACACCCGTAAACTGGCCACCGCTGATGCGCTGAAGGTCGCGCACAAGGCCGGGGTCAAGCGTGGGTCCCGCGCCGATTTACATCAGTGGCAAACCGAGACAGGCCGCAGCACCTACCTGTTTGACGTGCGCACCCCGGAAGAATTTGCCCAAGGCCATCTGCCCGGTTCGCGCTCGACACCTGGCGGGCAACTGGTGCAGGAAACCGATCACTACGCCAGCGTGCGCGGCGCTCGACTGGTATTGATCGACGACGATGGCGTGCGGGCCAACATGTCCGGCTCTTGGCTGGCACAACTGGGCTGGGACGTGTTCGTCGTTGGCGACTTGCAGCCTAAGGATTTCAGCGAAAAAGGCGAGTGGGACGCGCCCATTCCCGAACCGCGCCAAGCCGAAGAGATCAGCGCCCAAACCCTCGCCCAGTGGCGTGATCAAGGTTATGTTGCGGTGCTGGATTTCACCACCAGCGCTAACTACGTTAAACAGCACATACCCGGTGCGTGGTGGGTATTGCGTGCGCAACTGAAACAAGCGCTAGGGAATATTCCCGTCGCGCAACGCTACGTGCTGACCTGCGGCAGCAGTCGCCTGGCGCGGCTCGCCGTGGCGGAGGTCGAGGCGTTAACCGGCCAGCCAGTTTTCCTGCTCAAGGGCGGGACAAGCACATGGTTCGCCGCAGGCTTTGCCGTGGAAACAGGCGAAAGCCAGTTGGCTTCGCCGCGCATTGACCGCTATCGCCGACCTTACGAAGGCACCGACGCGCCACGTAAAGCCATGCAGGCCTATCTGGATTGGGAATTTGGTCTGGTCAGTCAGCTTGCTTGCGACGGCACCCACGGATTCTTCGTGATCTAGAAGAGTCCGAGGCGCTACGCAGTCAAAAGCGCTCCTAGCGCGAAAGGCCATGCTGCACTTGATTACGGCGCAGGGTTGGGTTGCCGGGTGTGGATGGCTTCGATACCCGCCAGCACGTCCTGCGACAGTTTCACGTCGGCGCTGGCCAGGTTGCTGGTCAATTGCTCCAGCGTGGTGGCGCCAATGATGTTACTGGTCACGAACGGTCGGCTGGTGACGTAGGCCAATGCCATTTGCGCCGGGTCCAGGCCGTGTTCGTGGGCCAACGCCACGTAGGCTGCGCTGGCGATTTCAACCTGTGGATTGTTGTAGCGCTGGAAGCGTTCAAACAGCGTCAGCCGACCCGACGCAGGGCGAGCGCCGTTGAGGTACTTGCCTGCCAGCACGCCAAACGCCAAAGGCGAATAGGCCAACAAACCGATCTGCTCGCGAATCGCGATTTCCGCCAAGCCGATTTCAAAGGTGCGGTTAAGCAAGTTGTAAGGGTTCTGGATCGATACCGCCCGTGGCAGGTGAAGGCTTTGCGCCACGTGCAGGAAACGCTGGGTGCCCCACGGCGTTTCGTTGGACAAACCAAAATGGCGAATCTTGCCCGCCCTCACTAAATCGTCCAATACCGACAAGGTTTCTTCGATCTCAACCGGCTGATCATGCGCATCATGGGTGTAGCCCAGCACGCCAAAAAAATTGGTTTTGCGGTCCGGCCAATGCAACTGGTACAGGTCCAGATAATCAGTGTTCAACCGCGCAAGGCTAGCCTCCACCGCCGCAGTGATGTTGACCCGATCAAGCCGTGGGTTGCCGTCCCGAATGTGGTCCATGCGACCTGGTCCGGCGACTTTACTGGCCAGAATCCAGTCATTACGGTCGCCGTACTTCTTGAAGTACTGGCCAATAATGCGCTCGGTCTCGGCGTAGGTTTCGCCGCCCGGCGGTACCGGGTACATCTCCGCAGTGTCAAGAAAGTTGACCCCTGCATCCTTGGACTGACGAATCTGTGCGAAGGCTTCTTCTGCGGTGTTTTGCTCGCCCCAGGTCATGGTGCCCAACGCGATGGCGCTGACCTTAAGGTCGGTCTTGCCCAGTGAACGAAACTCCATCGATAACTCCGTCTGGCTCAACTATAAAAAAGTGCCCTGAGTCGGGCGCTCGAATTGCGATGACTATCAAGCACCTGCCAAGGCCGACGACGCCAGTCTTTTTTCCGACTCGAAGGCTTTTCGCTCGACCCAAGCTTCCAGAACTCAAAAAACGCACACGCAAAAACGCCGCTCATTGAGCGGCGTTTTTGTACAAATGGAGCGGGAAACGAGACTCGAACTCGCGACCCCGACCTTGGCAAGGTCGTGCTCTACCAACTGAGCTATTCCCGCAAATGGCGTCCCCTAGGGGACTCGAACCCCTGTTACCGCCGTGAAAGGGCGGTGTCCTAGGCCACTAGACGAAGGGGACGCTGCCCGGAACATACGCTGTATGTCCCAGTGTCCAAAACATGATCCGAAGACCCTGCCTTGGTTTCACCAGCCCTGTCCTAAAACAAGACTGCTTAAAAATGGAGCGGGAAACGAGACTCGAACTCGCGACCCCGACCTTGGCAAGGTCGTGCTCTACCAACTGAGCTATTCCCGCAAATGGCGTCCCCTAGGGGACTCGAACCCCTGTTACCGCCGTGAAAGGGCGGTGTCCTAGGCCACTAGACGAAGGGGACACGCGTACAACATTCACTACTTATTTGCGCTTCGCTGTGTGCTTTACGCTGTAAGTGGCGCGCATTCTATGGATGCAAGGGCATGTCGTCAACCCCCATCTATAAATATATCTAAATCAATGACTTCCCTGAGCTTTGCGCATGCTGAGCAGTCACCCGGTGCCTGAATATCAGCGCCGTTAGTTTGACGAACACCCGTTGCACCTATCGGCCCACTAGGTTAAACACTACACTCAGCCACACAATTACCTAAATGAGGTTTCAACGGTGACACCACTCATAATCACCCTCTTGGTTATTGCCGGCATCGCTATCCTGATTGCCATTGGTTTCCTCAATCATGTAGCCGAAAACAAGAAACTGGAACGCGCTCGCCTCAGGGTTGAGCTGACTGACCGCTTGCGCCGTTGCGGTGAGATCACTGAAACGTTTCCGGGCCAATTGATGACACCGAGCCTCAAGCTCCTGCTGACGCGTCTGGAGCTCAACGTCAACGCGCGCCTGCAAGCACTTAATAGAAGCGGCAGCGCGTTTCGGGAGCGCATCGCCGAGCTGACAGCGCTGATCGACCTGGGCGATCAGATCCCGATCAACAACCCTCCCAGCCCGATTCAGACCGAAGCCAAGGCCAAAGACGTGCGTTTCTTATTGGAAGCGTTACACGGTCAAATCACTCGCGCCGCCCATGACGGCTTTTTACCGACGACTGAAGCCAAGCAGTGGGTAAAACAAATTCGCCACCTTATGGTGATACTGCACATCGAGTTTTTTAATAACCTTGGGCAACACGCCCTCGCTCTGGAGCAACCAGGACAAGCCCGTTTGGCATTCGAGCGCGGGGTGCAGTACTTGCGCAAACAGCCGGAGCCGGCGGTTTATCATGAGCAACTCACTTACCTGGAAAAGCTCTTGGCACGTTGTAATTCAATGGTGTTAGCAGAAACAGCGGCGGTCGAAGGCGAAGAAAACGTATTGACCGACGGACTGAAGATTGACGATGCAGATTGGAAGAAAAAGGTCGCTTACGACTGATGTTTCAATTCGTGCGGCAGACACAACTGGGCGTGTCTGCCTGCACCGGGCTTAGTCGCAGGTCGTGAGCCTTAGGAATATCGCCACCAATTGTTCAACCCCGGCCTGATCATCTTCGCAGAAGCGTCCGACACTTGGGCTGTCCAGATCAAGTACGCCCATCAATTTTCCGTCTTTGATCAGTGGCACCACCAGCTCGCTGGCGGAGGCGCTGTCGCAGGCAATATGCCCGTCGAACTCATGGACGTCCCTGACCCGCTGAGTCGTCCGACTGGCCGCCGCCGTGCCGCACACCCCACGACCAAACGGAATTCGCACACAGGCGATCTGGCCTTGAAACGGCCCCAGCACCAATTCCTCGCCCCGCGCCAAGTAAAAACCTGCCCAGTTCAAGTCCTCGAGCTGGCTGAACAAGAACGCCGAAAACTGCGCAGCGTTGGCAATAAAATCACGCTCGTGCGCCAACAAAGATTCCAGCTGTGCGGTTAGCAACCTATAGCCATTGAGGCCAGCGCCGCTACTGTGAAGATCAATCATGCTTGCTGCTCCAACAATTTAAGACCCACCCAATAGCGCGCGAACTGATAAGCGCAGCGGCCATTGCGATTGCCACGGCCAGTGGCCCAGCGCACAGCCGTGAGGTCCAACTCTTCATCACGCTGCCACGCCAGCCCGGATTTCGCGGCCAATTCACCGATCCAGTGCTCGACCACGCTGAGGAAGTGCTCTTGGGTAAACGGATAGAACGACAGCCATAAGCCAAACCGGTCGGACAGGGCAATTTTGTCTTCTACCCCTTCGCTTGGGTGGATTTCGCCATCGACCTGTTTCCAGTTTTCATTATCACTGGATTTTTCGGGCACCAAATGGCGACGATTGGACGTGGCATACAACAATACGTTGTCGGGCGCTTGCTCCAGCGAGCCGTCCAAGACACTTTTAAGTACCCGGTAATCACTCTCCCCCGCTTCGAACGACAGGTCATCGCAAAACAGCACGAACCGCTCCGACAACCCTTGCAATTGCTCTACGACACGCGGCAAATCACCCAAATGATCGCGCTCGATCTCAATCAAGCGCAGGCCGTCTTTGTGGTTCTCGGCCAGCAATGCCCGCACCAGCGACGACTTACCAGTGCCCCGCGACCCCCACAGTAATGCGTGGTTGGCGGGCAAGCCGTCGATGAACTGGCGAGTATTACGCGCCAGTTGATCGCGCTGCCGATCGACACCAATCAAATCAGAAAGACGCATGTCCAGACTGACTTCCAGCGGCATCAAATAACCCGAACGACCTTCCTGCACCCAGCGCGCGGCGAGGCTGTGAGTCCAGTCCACGGGGTTGCGCAAGGCCGGCAGCAGTGGCTCCAATCGAGCCAAAACGGCGTCGGCCCGCTCAAGAAATGTTATTAACCGAGAGTCCACAATGTCTCCTTAATTAAACTGATTAACCGCTTGGCCCGATCAGCTATGCTTCTTCGCGATGGCAAACGAGGAATGGCTCTGCCCATGGATATATCGTTCACCCACCGCCTGTCGTTCAAGCAAGCGCGTCTGGCAGTATTGGTCGGCTTCATTTTAGGAACCTTGCTTAGCTTGGTTCAAATCGCTCTCGATTATGCCAGCGAAGACGCATCGATCGATCGCGAAATTCATTCTTTGCTGGAAATCAGTCACAACCCCGCGTCGCGAATCGCCTACAACATCGATGCTGAACTGGCGCAGGAATTAATCCTTGGGTTGTTGCACTCCCCCGCGGTGGTTGGCGTTCGGCTCAGCGACAACAGCAACGCCACCCTCGCCAGTGTCGAGCGTCCACGCGCCCAAAGCCGTTACCGGATCGTCAGCGACTTCCTTTTTGGTGCAAGCCGTGAATTCGATGACCCTCTGCGATTGGATCACATGCCCACTGAACCCATGGGGACGTTGCACCTGACGGTGGACACTTTTGCCTTTGGCCGTCATTTCCTGCAACGCGCCGAAATCACCCTAATCAATGGGTTTGTTCGCAGCCTGATATTAAGCATTATTCTGCTGCTGCTGTTTTACATCACCCTGACCAAACCGCTGGTGGGCGTGATAAGCGCACTCAGTGGAACTGACCCGCGCCGACGGCTGCAATCGCCATTGCCCTGCCCCCCCGGTCATGAGACGGACGAAATCGGCGTGCTGGTGAAGGTTGCCAATCAGCAGTTCAAAACCATTGCCAGCGAATTCGCGCAACGGCGCATCGCTGAAAACAACCTCAACGACCATTTGAATGAATTGGAAAACATTGTCTCGGCGCGCACTGCCGAACTCAAAGCCATTAACGCTCGCCTCAGCCAATCCAACGATGAGCTGCTCGTGGCACGCAGTACGGCCATAGACATGGCCCATGCACGCGCGGCTTTTCTGGCAAACATGAGCCACGAGATACGCACGCCGCTCAATGGGTTGCTGGGCATGCTCTCGCTGTCACTGGACAGCCCGCTCAATGCCGAGCAGCGCCAACAACTGTCCATTGCCCATGACTCGGGCAAAGTGCTGGTGGAGCTACTCAACGATATTCTGGATCTGTCAAAATTCGATGCCGGCCAACTGGAACTGGAAAATATTCCGTTCGACTTGGGTGCGCTGGTCGAAGACACGGCCAATCTGCTGTCGCAAAACGCGGCGCCCAGTGTCGAATTGGCGTGCCTGATCGACCCGCTTTTTCCGGCTTCGATCATGGGTGATCCGACCCGTGTCCGGCAGATCGTCAGTAACCTGCTGTCCAATGCGTTGAAATTCACGCGCTTTGGCCGCGTCGACGTCCGCCTGAGCGCCCACGATGGTGGTATTAAAATCGATGTCAGCGACACCGGCATCGGCATTGCGGCCAACGACCAAGCGAAAATTTTTCAACCGTTCACTCAAGCAGCGGTCGGCATCACTCGTCAATACGGCGGCACCGGCCTCGGCCTGGCTGTGACGCACAATTTGTGTGGTGCTATGAAAGGCCGATTGAGCGTGGAGTCAAAGGTTGGCTTCGGCAGCCGGTTTAGTGTCGAGTTGCCGCTGCCCACCCATGCGCCCGCGTCAGCGCCTGGAAAACTCCAAGGCCGAGTTGTTGCTGTAACCTCGGCCGACAGTGGTCTGGCCGAACTGTTAGCCGGCCTGCTACCTGGCTGGGGGATTGATTATCAGCGCCGCAGCATCGGTGACAGTTTGTTTGGATTTGATCCAGACCTGCTGATTACCGATTGTCCAGAATGTTTGTTTGGACTGCGCCCGGCCATCACCGCACCTATCTTGTTGGTGACGGCGTACGGCAATTTCATGCCCAGCGAAGAGGTCAGCGCCCTTTCACCCCTCCAGCAACAAGCTCGACCGCTGGCCCGAACGGCGTTGTATCAAACATTACGCCGCACGCTGTTGCCTGAAGAGTACATCTCGCGAGAACGGCTGTTGCAAGATCGAGCAGCCACTCACCGCGCGCGAATTTTGCTGGTGGAGGACAACCCGGTGAATCAACTCGTGGCCAAAGGCATGCTGAGTAAACTGGGCTGCGAGGTGGTGGTCAGTGGGCAGGGGGTCGAAGCGCTGGAGCGACTGGAAGAACAGGACTTCGACCTGGTGTTGATGGATTGCAACATGCCGGTGATGGATGGCTATGAAGCCAGCCGGCAGATTCGCCAAAGCGGACGCTGGCCGCAATTACCAATCATAGCCCTCACCGCCAACGCCATGCCCGAAGAACGCGAACGCTGCCGCGCTGCCGGGATGAGCGACTACTTGGCCAAACCCTTTCGTCGCGAAGAACTGATCAGCTTGTTGGATCAGTGGTTGAAGCCACGCTGAGCGTCAACAACCTGTAGGAGCCAACGTGTTGGCGAAGGTCCTTCGGACCTATCGCAGCCTTCGACAGCTCCTACAGAAATCTGCGCAGCGCCAGAATCTGTGGGACCGAATTTATTCGGGAAGGCTTCAGTCCTGACACCCTGCAACCTCAAACCACACAAAAAGCGCCACACAGTTTGCTGTGCGACAGCGCGGCGTCGAAGACGTGGCGGACCCTCCTACAGGATTTGGATGGCGCGGTATGGCTATCTCAATAACGCTTCGATCTCTGCGCTCATGTCTTGCGGTTTGGTCAGCGGGGCGAAACGTTTAACCAGTTTGCCGTCTTTGCCAATCAGGAATTTGGTGAAATTCCACTTGATCCGCTCCGAGCCCAAAACCCCCGGCGCCTGCTTTTTCAACTGCACGAACAGCGGGTGAGCCTCGCTGCCATTGACGTCAATCTTTTTGAACAGCGGAAAACTGACCCCGTAATTCAGCTCGCAAAACTCAGAGATAGTGCCTTCGTTGCCCGGTTCCTGATGGCCAAACTGATTACACGGGAAACCCAACACCACCAGACCTTGATCCTTGTAGGTCTGCCACAACTGCTCAAGGCCTTTGTACTGTGGGGTGAAGCCGCACTTGCTCGCGGTGTTGACCACCAATACCGCCTTGCCAGCGAAATCCGCTAAGGTTTTCTGCTCACCTTTGATAGTGGTGCACGGGATGGTCAGCAGATTTTCGCTCATGGCAACACCTACAAAAAGAGTGGAATGTGTAGGAAACATAGTGCGCAATTGACTTGCGCACAATTTAATTCATCCCATCGATATCAAGGCATAAGAGGTCAGACCACCCCCCGGTTACTCGCGCGGGACCAACTCCAGGCACACCGAGTTAATGCAATAACGCAAACCGGTGGGCGCAGGGCCATCGGGAAACACGTGACCCAAGTGAGCATCACATTTTGCACACACCACTTCAGTTCGAATCATGCCGTGTGTCATATCACGAATTTCAATCACGGCACTGCCTTCGAGCGGTGCATAAAAACTCGGCCAGCCGCAGCCGGAATCGAATTTCGTTTCGGAGTCGAACAGCGGCTCGTTGCAGCACACACAGTGATAGACGCCTGCGGTTTTGGTGCCGTTGTACTTGCCGGAAAACGGGCGCTCGGTCGCTTTGAGACGACAAACGTTGTACTGCTCCGGGTCAAGCATCGCTTGCCATTCTTCGCGGGTTTTTTCCAACTTTTCCACGGGTACACCTCCACAACTGAAAAAGCCCGATCTGTATCTTTTCCAAGGATCGGGCGGCACGTATGATTGCGCCTCGTTAGACGCCAGTCTGTCACCCACGTTTCATGCATACAAACCCATTTTTCATGGCGTTCTGCTCGGCGATCCACGTGGTGTTCATACACGGGGCCGTCCACTCTCGGGATCAATCACATGCAGGTCAGCAAATCGAACAAGCTCGCCAACGTCTGTTATGACATACGCGGGCCAGTGCTCAAGCACGCCAAACGCCTGGAGGAGGAAGGTCATCGCATCCTCAAGCTGAATATCGGCAACCCGGCGCCGTTTGGTTTCGAGGCGCCGGACGAAATCTTGCAGGACGTGATCCGCAATCTGCCGATGGCTCAGGGCTACAGCGATTCGAAAGGCCTGTTCAGCGCGCGCAAGGCCGTGATGCAGTACTACCAACAGAAGCAGGTAGAGGGCGTCGGCATTGAAGACATCTATTTGGGCAACGGCGTTTCCGAACTGATCGTGATGTCGATGCAGGCCCTGCTCAACAACGGCGACGAGGTGCTGATCCCGGCCCCCGATTACCCGTTGTGGACTGCGGCGGTGAGTCTGGCAGGCGGCAATCCGGTGCATTATCTGTGCGACGAACAAGCGCACTGGTGGCCGGACTTGCAGGATATCAAGGCCAAGATCACGCCCAACACCAAGGCGATGGTCATCATCAACCCCAACAACCCGACAGGTGCGGTCTATCCGAAGGAAGTGCTGCTGGGCATGCTGGAATTGGCCCGCCAGCACAATCTGGTGGTGTTCTCCGACGAAATCTACGACAAGATTCTCTACGATGACGCGGTTCATATCGCCACTGCGTCATTGGCTCCAGACCTGCTCTGCCTGACCTTCAATGGCCTGTCGAAATCGTACCGGGTTGCAGGTTTCCGGTCCGGCTGGGTGGTTATTTCCGGGCCAAAACACAATGCCAAAAGCTACATCGAGGGCATCGACATACTGGCTAACATGCGTCTGTGTGCCAATGTGCCGAGCCAACACGCGATTCAGACGGCATTGGGCGGCTATCAAAGCATCAACGATTTGGTGCTGCCGGCTGGCCGCTTGCTGGAACAACGCAATCGCACGTGGGAATTGCTCAACGACATCCCCGGTGTCAGCTGCGTGAAACCGATGGGCGCGCTGTATGCATTCCCACGTATCGACCCGAAAATTTGCCCGATCCATAACGATGAAAAATTCGTACTGGACCTGCTTTTGTCGGAAAAACTGTTGGTGGTTCAGGGTACGGCCTTTAACTGGCCGTGGCCGGATCACTTCCGCGTGGTAACCCTGCCGCGCGTCGATGACCTGGACATGGCAATCGGTCGAATCGGAAATTTCCTAAAGACTTATCGCCAATAAGCCCGTCCGCACCTGCACCGGATGCGGCCTGAACGGGCCGCACCGCTTGCCTCTCGCCTCCGATTCGCCTGCAAACGACACAGTTTGAAATAGTCCCTCTGTTGAATAGCTGCGTGCATCGCCTTATATACCCCGCATCACGTTACATATTTTCATGAGGAGACCGTTTCGACCATGATGCGCATTTTGCTGTTTTTGGCCACGAACCTGGCAGTGGTACTCATAGCCAGCATTACCCTGAGCCTTTTTGGCTTTAACGGGATAATGGCGGCCAATCGGGTTGATCTAAACCTTAATCAGCTGCTGATTTTCTGTGCTGTTTTCGGCTTTGCCGGTTCACTGTTTTCGCTGTTCATCTCCAAGTGGATGGCGAAGATGAGCACCAGCACCCAAGTGATTACTCAGCCGCGCACTCGGCACGAGCAGTGGCTGCTGCAGACGGTTGAACAACTGTCCCGCGAGGCCGGAATCAAAATGCCCGAAGTCGGCATCTTCCCGGCGTACGAGGCCAACGCCTTTGCCACGGGCTGGAACAAGAACGATGCACTGGTCGCCGTCAGCCAAGGTTTGCTGGAGCGTTTTTCACCGGATGAAGTGAAAGCAGTGTTGGCCCACGAAATCGGCCACGTTGCCAATGGCGACATGGTGACACTGGCCTTGGTCCAGGGCGTGGTGAACACCTTCGTGATGTTCTTCGCGCGGATCATTGGTAACTTTGTCGACAAGGTGATTTTCAAGAACGAAGAAGGCCAAGGCATGGCCTATTACATCGCGACTATTTTTGCCGAGTTGGTATTGGGGTTCCTGGCCAGTTCCATCGTCATGTGGTTTTCGCGCAAACGCGAATACCGCGCTGATGAGGCTGGCGCACGGCTGGCAGGCAAGAATGCGATGATTGGTGCCCTGCAGCGTCTGCGTTCAGAACAAGGCGTGCCGGTGCAAATGCCGGACAGCCTGACCGCCTTCGGCATCAACGGCGGACTCAAGCATGGCTTGGCGGGGTTGTTCATGAGCCACCCGGCGCTGGAAGATCGCATCGAGGCGCTTCGTCGTCTCGCCTGATAAGCTTTACTCAGTGTGACGGAGGGGCGACGCAAGTCGCCCTTTTGTTTTATCTGGATAAAGGATTACCCCATGCGCCACCTCGCCCTCGCGTTCCTCGCCCTCTTCGCCTTGAGCGGCTGCCAAAGTGCGTATTTCGCTGTTATGGACGAAGCTGGCATATCGAAACGCCAAATGCTCGCCGGACGGATCGAAGACGCACGTGACGCACAGAAGGACACCAGCAAACACTTATCCAGCGCACTGGAAAACTATCGGCGCGTGGTGCACTTCGACGGCGGCGATCTAGAGAAGCGCTACGACGCGCTGAATGATGATTATCAAGCCAGCGTAAAAAGCGCCAACGCCATTCATCAACGAATCGCCTCCGTTGAAAACGTCGCCGATGCATTGTTTGACGAATGGAACGACGAACTTGGTCAATACACCCGCCAAGACTTGCGTGCGGCCAGCGCGAAGGAATTGGATCGCACCCACGCTGAATACCGCACGCTGCTAGCCACGATGAAAACCGCTGAGAGCCGCATTCCGCCCGTTCTCAGCGTGTTGCACGATCAAGTGCTGTTTCTCAAACACAACCTCAACGCCCAAGCGATTGGGGCGCTCAAAGACGAAAGCGGCCACGTGCAAAACAGTGTCTACGACTTGCTCAAGGACATGCAGCGCTCCATAGACGGCTCCGATGCGTTCGTCCGTCGCCTACAAAACAGCGCCACGCCGTAAACGATAAGCGCGCTCTTCCAGCCGTGTGGCGCCCCCGTTGAGAAATCTAGTGCTCATGCTGAGCACATCGCAGGTTTCCAAGACTTGAATCTGCCAATCGGCTGCCAACCGTTGCTGCACCTCGGCATCGGGCACTGCAAACGGCGGGCCCTCTATTTGTGACTGCTCGTAATCCAAGGTAATTAATAGCCCTTGGCAGGTTGGCGGAAGTATCTGCGCCAGATGTCGTGTATAGGACTCGCGCATCTGGGGCGGTAATGCGATCAGTGCAGCGCGGTCATAAAGGCCTGCACACTCTGCAACGTCAGCGGCCGTCAGGGCAAAAAAATCGCCACACCACAGCTCGATGGATTCAACGCTATACACCTTGAACGGGCCGCGCTGGCGGATGGTCGCTGCCAGTTGCTGCTCGCTAAAGAAATCTTCCACGGCCTTTTCCGTCAGCTCGATACCCATAACCTTGAACCCTTGCCCTGCCAACCACGCCAGATCTAGGCTTTTACCGCACAACGGCACCAGCACCTGAGCGCCCGGCGCAAGCTCAAGCCCAGGCCAGAAGCGTTGCAGGTAAGGATTAACCTGCGGCAAGTGAAAACCGATCTGGTTGAGCGCCCAACGTTTTTGCCAAAATTCTGGCTGCATAATGACTCCCAATAATTCGATCAAATCAGGCTAAAACTTATATTAGATTTAGATCAATCTTTTGCCTGAAGATGGCACCATCTTAACGCTCAGGACTCCGACTATGTTCCCTAGCTTGTTTATCTCCCATGGCTCGCCGATGCTCGCGCTGGAACCCGGCGCGAGCGGCCCGGCGTTGGCACGTATCGCTGCCGAGATGCCAAAGCCCAGGGCCATCGTGATTGTTTCAGCGCACTGGGAAAGCCAAGACCTGTTAGTCAATGGCAATCCGCAACCGGAGACCTGGCACGACTTCGGTGGCTTCCCGCCGGAGCTGTTCGCCGTGCAATACCCAGCGCCCGGCTTACCCGAACTGACGAAGCACGTGGTTGAACTGCTCAGCGCCGATGGACTGCCGGCCCGTGTCGACTCCCAGCGTCCGTTTGACCACGGCGTTTGGGTGCCGCTGTCGTTGATGTACCCGCAGGCTGATATTCCCGTGGTGCAGGTCTCGTTGCCCAGCCGCCTCGGCCCAGCACTGCAAACCCGAGTTGGTCGTGCGCTGGCGAGCCTGCGTGAACAAGGCGTGCTGGTGATGGGGTCTGGCAGCATTACCCACAACCTGAGGGAGCTGGATTGGCATGCCGGGCCCGAGAGCATTGAGCCATGGGCGCTGGCGTTTCGTGACTGGATCGTTGACAAGCTGACGAGCAATGACGAAGCAGCGTTGCACGATTACCGGCGTTTGGCACCGAATGCGGTACGTAACCATCCCAGTAATGAACATCTGCTGCCGCTTTATTTCGCACGCGGCGCAGGCGGCGAATTCAGCATTGCGCATCAGGGATTTACGATGGGCGCGCTGGGGATGGACATCTATCGGTTTGGATGAGCGTTTGCCAGATAGGCGTCAGCGGCGTGATTACGGGCCTATTCGCAGGCAAGCAAACTCCCACAGTATTTACAAAACAAAAAAATCCCCGAACCAGTCGGGGATTTTTTATTCAGACTCGATCAGCTCAAGAGCAGATCAGTCTTCGCGATAGCGACGCAGCTTCAACTGCTTGCCTGCAACGCGGGTGTCCTTGAGTTTGGTCAACAGACGCTCAAGGCCATCTTCCGGAAGCTCGACCAGGCTGAAGCTGTCGCGCACCTGGATGCGGCCGATTGCTTCGCGGGCCAGGCCGCCTTCGTTGAGGATTGCACCCAACAGGTTTTTAGCAGCGATACCATCACGCGCACCCAGCGCGGTACGGCAACGAGCACGGCCTTCAGCCAATGGAACCGGAGCGCGACGCTCACGATCAGCACCGCTGCGCTCAGGACGCTCGCTCGAAGACGAACGATCGCTGCGCTCACGTGGCGCGCTGGTTGGAACCAGTGGGCGATCACGTTCGATGGCGGCCAGGGTCAATGCTTGACCGTTGGTGGCTTTGCGCAACAGCGCAGCAGCAAGGGCACGCGGGCTGCAACCGATATCGGCGGTCAGGCGATCAAGCAGATCACCGTGAGTCGATTCAGCGTCAGCAACCAGTGGAGCCAGGCTGTTAGTCAGTTTCTTGATGCGAGCATCGAGAACGGCTTGAGCATCTGGAAGGCGAACTTCAGCTACTTTCTGACCGGTAACACGCTCGATCACTTGCAGCATGCGGCGCTCACGTGGAGTCACCAGCAGCAACGCACGGCCTTCGCGACCGGCACGGCCAGTACGGCCGATACGGTGAACGTAGGACTCTGGATCGTAAGGCATGTCCACGTTGAACACGTGGGTGATACGCGGAACGTCGAGACCACGTGCAGCAACGTCGGTGGCTACAACGATGTCCAGACGGCCATCCTTGAGCGACTCGATGACGCGTTCACGTTGGTTTTGAGCGATGTCGCCGTTCAGTGCTGCAGCCTTGTAACCTTTGGCTTCAAGCGCGCTGGCCAGATCCAGGGTCGCTTGCTTGGTGCGCACGAACATGATCAGTGCGTCGAAGTCTTCAACTTCCAGCAGGCTCAGTACAGCCGAGGTTTTCTGGTCAGCATGAACCAACAGGTGAGCCTGTTCGATCGCGGTAACGGTTTGGGTCTTGGTCTGAATCTTCACGTGCTTCGGATCGCGCAGATGGCGTTCAGCGATGGCACGGATCGATTGAGGCAAGGTCGCCGAGAACAGAACGGTCTGACGAGTTGCTGGCAACGCCTTGAAGATAACTTCCAGGTCGTCCATGAAGCCCAGCTTCAACATTTCGTCTGCTTCGTCGAGAACCAGGTGGTTCACGGTAGCGAGGACTTTTTCGTCGCGGCGAAGGTGATCGCACAGACGGCCCGGCGTAGCGACAACGATCTGCGCGCCATTACGGATTGCTTTCAATTGCGGGCCCATCGGCGCACCGCCGTAGACCGCTACAACCGTAACGCCCGGCATTTGCTTGGCGTAGGTTTCAAAAGCGGTGGCTACTTGCAGGGCCAGTTCGCGAGTTGGCGCGAGGATCAGCGCTTGAGGTTCGCGTTTGGCTGGATCGATACGATGCAGGATTGGCAGTGCGAACGCAGCGGTTTTACCCGTACCGGTTTGCGCCTGACCAATCATGTCATGGCCTTCCATGATGATCGGGATCGATTGCTGCTGAATGGCCGAAGGCTCTTCGTAGCCGGTTGCGATAACGGCTGCGAGAATATTTGGATGAAGATTAAAAGCGGCGAAGCCGCCGAATTCCTGGGTCATGGGTCTGCCTCTAGTGCATCCGCAAAGACCCATGCTCCAAAGCTGCGCGTGCCGTGTAAGACCCTAGAGTCGCCCTGGCTGCTTTGTCGGCGGGGATTTGCGAAAACGTTTGGATGAATGGATCGTCAAGGATAGCCCGCAGTGCGGACAAGCAGCCGAAGCTGGCTTCGGGGAATTGCAATACCTGTACGAGGGCCCGGTTAAAGGCCGGCGCGTACTATACCGGAATTACTGACAAAAGTGAGGGTTATTTTCAGACAACCACGACTGGGCCTCTCTTTGCCACACGCTTTGCGCAAACCCGCGTCTGTGTCTATTTTGCAAAGGCCCGGCATCGTTAGGCTGGACTGCTAAAACGGTTAATCTGCTACCGATTGACGCTCTTTCGCCCACTCCCAGCGCGCAAGGATCAATGCCCATGCTCTCTTCTAACAACGGCCGTGTCAGTCGCGAACAGCGAGGCCACGTCGTGTTGATCGGATTGGACCGTGTTGCCAAGCGCAACGCGTTTGATATCGATCTGCTTAACGCATTGAGCCTCGCTTACGGCGACTTTGAGCGCAACGCGTCGGCGCGAGTCGCGGTGGTCTACGCCCATGGCGAGCACTTCACTGGTGGGCTGGATCTGGTCAGCGCCGGTCCTGAACTGGCCAACGGCTGGACGCTGCCTGAGGGCGGTTACGACCCGTGGGGGGTGTTCGCCGGACCCAGGGTCACCAAGCCGGTGATTGTTGCCGCCCAAGGTTATTGCTTCACTATTGGAATCGAGCTGTTGCTGGCTTGCGACATCAATCTCTGCGCCAGCAATACCCGCTTTGCACAGATGGAGGTGCAGCGCGGCATCTTCCCGTTCGGCGGCGCCACGTTGCGCTTGCCGCAACGGGCAGGCTGGGGTAACGCCATGCGTTGGCTGCTTACTGGCGATGAGTTCGATGCTCACGAGGCGTATCGAATGGGGTTGGTCCAGGAAGTGATGGCCAGCGAAGACTTGCTGCCCCGCGCGGTGCAATTGGCGACGCGCATTGCTGAACAGGCGCCGCTTGGGGTCTACACCACGCTCGCGTCGGCGCGTCAGGCATTGCTTGAAGGGGAAACTGCCGCTGCAAACAACCTTCCAGCGCTGACCCGACAACTGATGGCCAGCGAAGACGCACAGGAAGGACTCAATGCCATGCTGGAACGCAGACCCGGCGCCTTCAAAGGTCGCTAGTCGCGCAGTTGTCAGGTTGCCGGGCGAATGACCTTGATTAACGGCAGCAGTGAATAACCCAAGCGCGGAGCCAGGGCTTCTGCACGCTCGGTCAAGGCTTGCAGATCGAGAACCTGTTCGAGGTCTGCCGGCACAATCAGGATGACATTGCCCTCCTTCACCGGCAGCTCCCAATAATGCCGGTGATAAAGCCCACGCAAAAGCGCCGCGCCCAACGGTTTTCCGTCATCGGCCGCCCATTGGTTGATCACCAGCCAGCCGCCCGGATTCAGACGTTTCTGACAGTTTTCCAGGAATTTCCAGGCCAGATGCCCGACACCCGGCCCCACGTCCGTGTACAGGTCGACGAAGATCAGGTCAGCGGACTCGGCGCTTTCGAGCAACTCCAGGGCATCACCGATGCGAATGTACAGCCGGGGATCATCCTCCAGCCCAAGAAACTCGAAAGCCAGACGCGGGACATCCGGGCGCAACTCGATGGCTTCGACGTCTTCCAGAGGCAGGAACTTGAGGCAAGCCTGAGTCAGCGTCCCGGCGCCGAGCCCCAGAAACAGGGCACTTTCCGGCGCTTCATGGCACAACGCAGCGATGAACATTGCACGGGTATAGTCGTACTCCAACCAGCTAGGGTCGGCCGTGAACGTGCAGCTTTGCTCGATGGCATCGCCGAACTCCAGGAATCGATACTCGTCCACTTCCAGCACACGGATCATGCCGAAGGCATCGTGTACTTCGGCCAGTAAACGCTCGACGCGCTCCTCAGTCATTGCTTCTCCTAACGGCATTGCGGCAAGCGGGGAACGCGGATTGTCGTCTGTGCAGCCACTGGCAAGCAAGCCTGCTCACACAGGGACTGTTAACATGCCGGTCCGACTGCATTGACCTGGATTTTCAACATGAGCCAACCCTGGAGCCCCGACAGCTGGCGGGCACTGCCTGTTCAGCAGCAACCTCAATACCCGGACGCCGCGCATTTGTTGCGGGTCGAACAGACGCTGGCAGGTTATCCGCCGCTGGTGTTCGCCGGAGAAGCGCGGGAGTTGCGTCGCCAGTTTTCCGAAGTCACCCAGGGTCGGGCGTTTTTGCTGCAAGGCGGCGATTGCGCGGAGAGCTTTGTCGAGTTCTCGGCGGCGAAGATTCGCGACACGTTCAAAGTGTTGCTGCAAATGGCAATCGTCATGACGTTCGCGGCGGGGTGTCCGGTGGTCAAGGTCGGGCGTATGGCGGGTCAATTCGCCAAACCGCGCTCGGCCAACGACGAGACTATCGGCGGCGTGTCGCTTCCGGCCTACCGTGGCGATATCGTCAACGGCATTGGTTTCGATGAAAAAAGCCGCGTGCCAGACCCTGATCGTTTGTTGCAGGCTTATCACCAGTCCACCGCGACGCTGAACCTGCTCCGTGCATTCGCTCAAGGCGGCTTTGCTGATTTGCATCAGGTGCATCAGTGGAACCTGGACTTCATCGCCAATTCGGCGTTGGCAGAGAAGTACAGCCAAATGGCTGGGCGCATCGACGAAACCCTGGCCTTCATGCGCGCCTGCGGCCTGGACACTTCGCCGCAATTGCGTGAGACCAGTTTTTTCACCGCCCACGAAGCGTTGCTGCTGAACTTCGAACAAGCCTTCGTCCGTCGCGACAGCTTGACCAACGATTATTACGACTGCTCGGCCCATATGCTCTGGATCGGCGACCGCACCCGGCAATTGGATGGGGCTCACGTCGAATTCCTGCGCGGTGTGAACAACCCGATCGGGGTAAAAGTCGGCCCGACCATGGACCCGCAAGCGCTGATCCGGCTGATCGACATCCTCAACCCGAGCAATGACCCCGGCCGCCTGAACCTCATTGCGCGCATGGGGGCGAACAAGGTTGGCGATCACTTGCCGCAATTGATTCGCGCCGTGGAACGGGAAGGTCGCAAAGTGCTCTGGAGTTCGGACCCGATGCATGGCAATACGATCAAGGCCAGCAGCGGCTACAAAACCCGAGACTTCGCGCAGATTCTCAATGAGGTTAAAGAGTTCTTCCAGGTGCACCAGGCCGAAGGCACTTACGCCGGTGGTATTCACATCGAGATGACCGGGCAGAACGTCACCGAGTGCATCGGTGGCGCACGGCCGATCACTGAAGACGGCTTGTCGGATCGCTATCACACCCACTGCGACCCACGGATGAACGCCGACCAGTCACTTGAGTTGGCGTTTTTAATTGCAGAGACCTTGAAGCAGGTTAGACCGCGCGCTTAACGCTGTAAGAGCCAACGTGTTGGCGAAGGCGCTTCGGACCTATCGCAGCCTTCGGCAGCTCCTACAGAAATCTGTGCAGCGCCAAACCGTGGGACCGAATTTATTCGGGAAGGCTTCAGTCCTGACACCCTGCACCTCAAACCACACAAAGTGCCACCCAGTTTGCTGCGCGACAGCGCGGCGTCGAAGACGTGGCGGACCCTCCTACAGTAAACTCAAAAACGCCACCCGCAAGCGCGCCGCACTGGCGCGCTGGCAGTTGATCTGCACCTGCGCCAAGCCGAGCCAGTCGGCCATTTGCCGGAGGTTTTTAGCCAAGGCCAACATCCCCTCTTCGTCCAGGCCCTTCTCTTCTTCATGCACCGCATGCACCGCCAACCGTCCGAGAACACGTTCGGCACGCAGGTCCACACGAGCAGCGATTCGTTCGTTGTGCAAAAACGGCAGCACGTAGTAGCCGTAAACACGTTTGTCTTGTGGGGTGTAGATTTCCAGACGATAGCGAAAGTCGAACAACCGCTCAGTACGACTGCGTTCCCAAATTAGCGAATCGAACGGCGACAGCAGGGCGCTGGCGCTCACCTTGCGCGGCAGTTTTTGCTCTGGCAGGCAATACGCCGGTTGGCGCCAGCCTTGCACTTGAACCATCTGCAACGCCCCGGCCTCGACCAGTTGCGCCAATCCCGAACGACTCTGCGCCGGGGCCAGACGAAAATAATCGCGCAAATCCTTATCGGTGCCGACGCCCAACGCCGTCGCCGCGTGCAACAACAACCCGCGTTGCGCCTCACCTTCGCTGATGTCTGGATGATCAAGAGTCGCTGCCGGCAGCACCCGTTCCGGGACGTCATACAAACGCTCGAATCCGCGACGTCCGGAGACCGTCACCTCCCCCGCCGCGAACAACCATTCCAGCGCGTGCTTCTCGGCGCTCCAATCCCACCAAGGTCCGGCACGCTCTTGGCGAGTGCTCAGACTCCCCGCACCCAACGCACCTTGCTCACGAACCGTCTGTAACACCTTGGCGATGGTCGCTTGCTGCTCACGACCAAATTTGGCCATTTGCTGATAGATCCCCACGCCTTGCGACGCCTGACGCATGCGCCATCGCAACAGGGGATAAAGACTCAAGGGCAGCAACGACGCCTCATGGCCCCAATACTCGAAAAGCTTGCGCTGACGGCCTTGGCTCCACGCGGCTTGATCCAACAATGGCTGGGCATAATTGCCCAAACGAGAAAACAACGGCAAGTAATGCGAGCGCACTAACGCGTTAACCGAATCAATCTGCAAGATCCCCAGGCGCTCGATCAACTGATTGACGTGGGAGGCCTTGATCGACGCAGGCGGCTGACGCCCTGTGAATCCTTGAGCGGCCAGCGCGAGACGGCGTGCTTGTTTGAGCGAGAGTTCTGCGGACATTCAGGCCTCCTGGTAGCTACGAAAGCTTTAAGCTTTAGACTTTAAACCCAAGCACCACCGCGCAGACCACTAGAAAACCGCAAAACAGCGTCCGCAGCAGTCTTTCCGGCAGTGAGTGCGCAAGCCTTACGCCCCAACTGATGCTGGCCAGACCGCCGACGGCCAAGGGGATGCCCATGTGCCAATTGACGTGTCCATGCACTGCGTAGGTGACCAAGGTGATCGTGGTGCTGGGGGTCGCCAAGGCCAGCGCCAGCCCTTGAGCGACGACTTGGGTCGCGCCAAAAACGCCGGTCAGGATCGGCGTAGCAATAACCCCTCCACCGACGCCAAACAATCCGCCGGTGACACCCGAACCCAGACCCAACACCCATAGCCATTTGGCGTGACGCAGTTCAGTGCTGGCGCCGCCACTACGCCAGACCATCTGGATCAGGTTGAACAAGGTCAATACGATCAAAAAGCCCACAAACGCCAGCCGCATGCTGTGCGGGTCTAGCCGCACCGCCCACAACGATGTAATCCAGGCCAGGCAAAAGCTTGGAATAATCAGCATCAGCGCATTACGAAGAGAAATGCGATTGCGCTGGTTATAACGCCACAAGGCCAACAGTACGTTGGGCAACACCATGAGTAACGCAGTGCCTTGCGCCAGTTGCTGGTCAAGGCCAAACAACACCCCAAGCACGGGAATGGCCACCAAGCCGCCGCCGATGCCAAACAACCCACCTAGCGTCCCCATGGCAGCGCCGAACCCTACAAACATCACGATTTCGATCACGCCCACACCCCAATCAACTCATGCGCGCATGCTACGCAGTCCGGCCCAGGCAGGAAACGCAAGGCTGGCGCTAATTACTTAGCATTTACTGAATGCAGGCTTCACGGTTCATGAACGTCTGTGGAGCCGTGTCTGTACTGATAATTTATCTGGCGCATTAAACACTGCAGCACTAAATTAATGCACCCCTGATACAGAGGATTTCCCATGAGCACTGACGACCACTCCACCAACGATGCGGGGACGTACGATCACCTGCTGCTCGACAGTCAGCTGTGCTTCGCCCTGTATTCGACGTCCTTGATGATGACCAAGGTTTACAAGCCGCTGCTGCAGGCGCTTGGGCTTACGTACCCGCAGTACTTGGCAATGATGGTGCTGTGGGAGCGCGACGGCCTGACGGTAGGCCACGTCAGTACTCGGCTGTTGACCGACCCTGGCTCACTGACGCCGCTGCTTAAACGTTTGGAAATGGAAGGGCTGCTGAGCCGGACCCGGAGCAAGGAAGATGAACGGGTGGTACTGCTGCACTTGACCGAGCAAGGCCGAAACCTGCGCGAAAAAGCCAAAACGATTCCATCCTGCATCCTCGGCGCGTCCGGGATGACCCTCGCTAAGTTGAAACTGATGCAAGCCGACCTCATCGCAGTGCGCGGGAACCTGCACGACACCTTATAGACCCCGTTCAGCGCTGCTGAAATTTGTCCGCACGCCTCTTATGCAAAATTTAGCTTGCGCGCTAAATACTTGCGCGATACATTCACCTCGCACTAGTTAGCGCGCAAACATTTAGCGCGACAAACCCTACATCGACGCGAGGCTTTAACCATGGACACTCTCTACACCGCAGTTGCAACCGCTACCGGTGGCCGTGATGGCCGTGCTGTTTCCAGCGACAACATCCTCGACGTCAAACTGGCGACCCCGAAAGAACTCGGCGGTGCTGGCGGCGCAGCCACCAACCCTGAGCAGCTGTTCGCTGCCGGCTACTCGGCTTGCTTCATCGGCGCGCTGAAATTCGTCGCCAGCCAAACCAAAGCCTCGATCCCAGCAGACGCTTCGATCACTGCCCATGTTGGCATCGGCCAGATCCCAGGCGGTTTCGGTTTGGACATTGACCTGCACATCAGCCTGCCAGGTCTTGAACAGGCCGCGGCACAAACACTGGTCGATGCTGCGCACGTGGTCTGCCCGTACTCCAATGCCACGCGTGGCAACGTTGACGTACGTCTGCACGTCACCGTTTGACCCTTTGGTTCTCATGCTGAATGGCATGACGAACGCACAAAAAAACCCGACGCTATGGTCGGGTTTTTTCGTTGCAGCGATAAAAGATTGCGCTTATTTAGCGCGACCTTTGTACGAACCGCCGTCACGGGTGTCGATTTCGATCTTGTCACCGATGTTAACGAAGTCAGCAACGCTCAGCTCAGTGCCGTTTTTCAGCTTGGCTGGCTTCATGACTTTGCCCGACGTGTCGCCACGAGCGGAACCTTCGGTGTAGTCAACTTCACGGACGATCGTGGTCGGCAATTCAACCGATACCAGACGATCTTCAAAGAAGATGGCTTCGCAGACGTCAGTCATGCCTTCTTCGATGAACGGCAGAACCGCTTCAAGGTCTTCAGCGTTCAGCTCGTACATGGTGTAGTCAGTGGTGTCCATGAACGTGTAAGTGTCACCGCTGATGAAAGACAGCGACGCTTCTTTACGGTCAAGGATCACGTCTTCCAGTTTGTCGTCAGCGCTGTATACGATCTCGGTCTTGTAACCGGTCAACAGGTTCTTCAACTTGGTCTTCATGATTGCGCTGTTACGACCAGACTTGGTGAATTCAGCTTTCTGAACCAACCAAGGGTCATTTTCGAGCTTAATCACTGTGCCGGGCTTGAGTTCTTTACCAGTTTTCATTACGAATATCCGAATTTGGATGGATTTACAAAAATCTAGGCCGCGTATCATAGCCAATTTACATAAAACCTTACTAGCGCCGCGGCAAGATCGGCCTGCAACGCCTGTTCCAGACACCAACGCTCAGCGTGTTCATTGACCTCAGGCCAGTGTAGTTGCAGCTCAAACCAGCGCGGCCCCATTTCAATACCGCTGTTCCAGGCCCGCCACACGCTCTTTAATGCTTGGCTAGCGTCTGGCGACAGGCCATTGAGGTAAAGCTCAAGAAACGCGTCGAGCTTGACCCAATGCGCATCGTCGTCTTGCTCATAGATATGCCAAAGCAGCGGTCGACCGGCCCATTGCGCACGGACGAATGAGTCCTCGCCGCGCACCGCGTTGAAATCGCAGCTCCACAGCAGTCGGTCGTAATCCTCTTGTCGAACGAAGGGTAAAATCTGCACGGTCACTGCGCCGCGCCGTTGCAGCGCGCCCGCGCAGAGACCATCGACGTCGAGCCAACGCTGTACATCGCCGAGAATTCGTCCTTCTGGCACCAGCAGGTGAGTCGGCCGAGTGTCTGCCGCCAACACGTCCAACCAACTGGCTAGTCCCGGGTTCTCGTACGCAAACAGCGAGATCAGCCGAGCGTTGTCCGCGGGTTCGACACCCAGCCCTTGCAGGAAAGCCTGCCGCGCCAGTGGATCGAGCTGGAACGCATGACGCTGGTCCAGCAAGCCCGCTTCGCGCAGCAAGCCGCCCGTGTCTGGGCGAAACCCGGGAAAGAAGAAAATCTTGCGCAGGCCATTGGGTTGCGGCGACGGCAGCGCATGGCAACCGGACACCCATTCCTCCGCGCTCAGGTATTCCAGATTCAGCCACAGCGGTGGTCGCGAGCACTGGGGCATCGCGTCGAAGTAAGCCGGCGGTAGGCGACAGGCAAAGGCTTCAATGACTACATCTGCTACTTCGGTCTGCTGCCAATCTTTGCTCCAGTGACAGACGCTCACGCCGTCCTGCCATTGCTGTGCCGCAGTGACATCGGCGCCAGGGCATAAACGGGCAAACGGTTGCAGATCATCGACCCACAATCGAACCGCGAAGCCGTGCTCGGCAGCCAGTTGCCGGGCCAGGCGCCACGTCACGCCGATGTCGCCGTAGTTATCCACAACGCTGCAAAAAATATCCCAGGAGGCTCTCATGCCCGGCTCTCTAAACACTGAAGCGGATGATTGTCTGTCATAACGGTCTGCAAGCTCCAGCTTCAGGTGGCTCCCGTGCGACAATCGCTGGCATCCACCGTTCACGTCAGGAACTCGCAATGCCCACCCATCCGTTGAAACTGATTTTGTGCATCGCGCTGGGCGTTTGGCTCGGGTGTGTGGCTGTCGCGGTGACCGGTGTGTTCGCTTATGACTCATTGATCGCCAGCAAGGTCAGTGCGGTGAGCGCGGCCATCAACCAGATCAAGTTCCACATTCCGCACAAGGGGCAAGCGGCGCCGGAATCGACGCCAGAACAAGAGCAGGCGCCAGAATTGGAGTCGAATAACTCGATGTTCGAAAAGTACAAACAGAACCTGCAGGACACTCAGGCGCGGCAGGACGATGATCAAGCCAAAGCGGTTCGGGAAAAACGCATCAGCGGGCCGAAATGCCAGTTCTGGCTGCAACAGGATCAGACCGCTCCCAGCGAAAAAACCCGCGCCAACGTCAATTTATTCTGTGGTTAAGCGCTGATGCCTTGCTCCCTCGATAAAAACACCGTACTTCAATTGATCATCGCCAAGCTCAAGATCGATTTGGATGTATTGCAACGGGCGGCGCAGACCGCCTACGAAACGGCGACCCATGAAGAAAACATCGCCGAGAATAAATACGACACCCTCGGTTTAGAGGCGTCGTACCTCGCTACGGGCCAAGCCCGACGCGTTGAAGAAATCCGTCAGTCACTGCTACTGTTCCAGAACCTCCACCTGCGGCCTTTCGATACGCTGCGCGGCATTCAGATCGGGGATTTGGTCAGCCTCGAAACCGACACGGGCAGCCAGCAGCAACTCTTTATCGGGCCTGATGCCGCTGGTCTGAAAATCCAGCAAGGCGATAGATCAATCACCGTGATCACACCCCACGCTCCGCTGGGAAAAAGCCTTGTCGGCAAGGCGCGAGGCGATACTGTTGAAATAGTTATCAACCACGCACGGCAATCGTTTGAAGTGATTGAGGCTCAATAAACTATCCATTTGGAGGGTTGATCAGCTCAACTTATTCTGGGTAAGGTGGCGGCAGCATCACCATCAGTGTCCCTGGACGGATATCTCCAACTGATATCTCCAGGTGCATGGACTCATTAAAAGGAGATTTTTCATGTCGAACGTCGTTAGTTTTCCAGACGCCCATGAACGTGATCGCCTCAAGTCCAATGATCATCCTGGGTTGTTATATCTGAGCAGCAAAGAGCGCCTGCTGATTGAGGCGCTTCGAGTGACCAGCCATGCGGGCCGGCAATACATTTATGAATACGCCCACATCATGCAGGCGTCCAAACCGTTGCATCCTGATTGAGGCCGTATCGGGCACAGATGACCGTGATTAAAGCGAATCCAGTGAAGCTCGCAGTGTGAGTGCTCGTTCCTGCAGAGCAGTCACCGCACCACCGTCCATAATGCTCAATTGCCGATAAACCATACTCAGCCGAGGGTTGCCTTCGAGCTGAGTCTTGTTGCGTTGAAAAAAATCCCAATACAGTGCGTTATACGGGCACGCTCGCTCGCCGAGGCGGGCTTTTTTGTCGTAGTGACAGCCCTTGCAATAGTCGCTCATACGGTCAATGTAGGCAGCGCTCGACACGTAGGGCTTAGTCGCCAGCAAGCCGCCGTCGGCAAACTGGCTCATACCTAATGTGTTGGGCAACTCGACCCATTCAAACGCATCGATGTACACGCCCAGGTACCAACGATGCACCTCCTGCGGATCGAGCCCGGCCAACAGCGCGAAGTTACCGATCACCATCAGTCGTTGAATATGGTGTGCGTGGGCATTTTCCAGCGAGCTGCCAATGGCGTGCGCCAAACAACGCATGCGGGTTTTTCCGTCCCAGAACCACGACGGCAGCGGCTGGCTGTGGCCCAACGCATTAAGTGATTCATAACCGGGCATTTGTGCCCAGTAGACGCCCCGGACGTATTCCCGCCAACCGAGGATTTGTCGAATAAAGCCTTCGGTAGCTGCCAGCGGCGCCAAACCCGCGCGGTAAGCCGCTTCAGCTTTGCCCACGACTTCCCGCGGATTAAGCATTTTGGTATTGAGCGCAAACGACAACAGTGAGTGAAACAAGCGCCAGGCATGGCTGCTCATGGCGTCCTGAAAGTCGCCAAAATGCGGCAAGGCCATTTCGATAAAGTAGTCCAGTTGCACCAGCGCTTCCGCGCGGTTCAGCGGCCAGGCTAACCGCTCGGCATTTGGCTGGCCAAAACTGCCTACTCCGGCGGCGACGATACTCGCCCACAACGCTGAATGATCATGGCGCACGCGCATATCTTCAGGTTCGAACGGCGTACCCGGCCAGCGTTTACGGTTGTCATGGTCGTAATTCCACTGCCCGCCGGACGGCCGGTTATTAGCGTCCATCAACACCTGATGGGTGACGCGCATGTGCCGGTAGAAGTGCTCCATTAGCCATTGTTTACGCCCGGCAAACTGCTGCGCGGCGGCGTCACGGGCGCTGTAGAAATGTTCACTGTCGACCTTGCACCAAGGCCGCGATTGGCCCGCGCAGTACTCGGCCAATTGTGCATCCAGCCGCCACTCATCGGGGGCCTGGTATTCGAACCGGTTAACCTGAAGAGCGCCCAGCAGATGATCAAGATTACCGGGCAACGATTGACGATTCTCAGGGTCATCGATGCACAGGTAATGCACCCTATGCCCCGCTTCTCTGAGCCCCCGCGCGAAGTCGCGCATACCCGCAAAGATCGCGAGAATCTTCTGCGCGTGATGCAAGACGTAATCCGTCTCTTGACGTATCTCCATCATCAGATAGATGAAGTCCCCCTGCGTTTCCTGAAACCAACTGTGACACGGGTTGAGTTGGTCGCCGAGAATCAGCCGAAGGTGGGTCATGTCAAATGCTCGAAAAAAGATTGGCGTTAGAGCGGGGAGATTAAGCGATGTTCAGCCTGTATTCAGGCACAACGCTTGCCAAGCATATCGAGTCTGCTGGCGGTCACCTATAGTGGCGCATGGGCCGTGAACGGCCCGCTTGCTTTGAACTGAACACAGGATGTCGTCATGACCCCCGTTAAGCCCGAGAATACTGCAGCCGAACCCGTTGCGCCGAAAAAACCGCTGGTGGACCATTTGCGTTTTCATAACGCTCACGCTCACCTGATGTCCACGTTTGGCAATGACACCTTTGCCCTCAAGGCGGAGGCATTTGCACGGTTCTTCGGCACACCCACTTTTTTGGGCGCGCAAAGCCTGATTGTGATGGTGTGGATCGGGCTTAACGTCGCGGGGCTGACCCATTTCGATATCTACCCCTTCATCTTGCTCAACCTGGCGTTCAGCTTGCAGGCAGCCTACGCCGCGCCGTTGATTCTGCTGGCGCAAACCCGCCAAGCTGCGAGGGACAAAGCCAACGCGGATGCAGACGCACAGCACCGAGAAGCCTTGGCGGTGGCCAACGAACAACGGCTGGCCAGTGCGGCGCATAATTCGGCGCTGATGCTCGACCTGTTGGAACAAAACACCCACCTGACCGAGATGACAAAAGCCCTCACCGAACGGATCGAAACCCTGACCGTGGAAATGCATGGGCATTTTGTGAAGAAACCTGCGGGTATTTAAATTGTAGGAGCGCGCTTGCAGTGGAACGCGCAGCAACCCCAAATGGCTGACCCGGTTCCAACTGAAGACACAGCGTGACTGATTTTACGACCGCTGCGCAGCCGATCGCGGGTAAGGACTTTGGCACTGCCAACATCTGTAGGAGCGTCAATCCTGTGCACCGACGGCACGTAATGCGGCGGCAGCTTGCAGGTTGCCCTGTTTTTCGACGATGGTCAGCGCACTGTTGCCCTTGGCATCGAGGTGACGGGGATCGGCGCCGTTGGCGACTAAACGGGCAATCATGTCCAGTCGTCCGAACAGCGCTGCAAATGACAGTGCCGTTTGGCCTGTGTTGTTCACCTGATCGACCGGACAATGGCCCAGCAACTGGGCCGCAACCCCCTCCTCCCCTTTGAACAGCGCGCCCATTAATGCGGTATTGCCATTGTGGTCGGGTAAACAAGGATCGGCGCCTGCTTGAAGAAGCATCGACACTTCATCTGCCTGGCCATGGTAAGTCGCCAGAATCACTGCGGTATACCCCGAGTCGCCTTGCAGGTTGACCGGGTAACCAGCCTGCAATAACGCACGGGTGATGTCCTGGCGCCCTGCCCGTGCAGCGTCAAACCATTCGGTGTCGTAAGTGTGTGGATCAACGCGTTTTATGTCGGATTTTGTCTGAAAATGATCGGCGGTTTTTGGCAGCCAAGCATTGGGGAATATCACATGGGCAACGCGGTAGCTGACGATTGCCAGCACACATAAAACGACGCCTGCCACCGTAAGCCGGATGCGCAGCCTGGAATTCATGGAGGGATCCTCGTTAGATAGATCCCCAGTAGGCGCTGCCAACGGCCGCGATATCCATCACGACTCATTGCAGCCTTCGGCAGCGCCTACAGGGGTATTTGCTACGGTCAATCCTGCAACAAAGCGGCTGCGGTTTTGACCCGACCGACATCGCTGTGGGTGGTTTTGGCCAACCGCGTACCGTAATCAGTATCGGCTTTGTAGAAGTACGAAAGCATCGCGTACTTGTTGCTGTCGTTAGTGACCTTGCTCAAATCACCGCCCAAGGCTTCGACCAAATAACCTTTGTCCGCGTCGGAAAGACCACGGTAGTACTCACCCGCCTGCGCAAAGTTGTTCGGCTTATGGATCGCCAATTGTTGGGTGACGCCGCTGACAGGCGTAGCCGCATACTTGTATTTAGGGTCTTGAGCAAGCTCATGCACGCCTGACGGCTCGAAGTTGATGTTGCCCTTGCGACCGCTGGCGTTCATCGCGCCGTCTTGGCTGTTGTTGACCACCGGTGTCAGCGGACGGTTGATCGGCAGTTGCTGATAGTTGGCGCCCAAGCGATACATTTGGGTATCGGCATACGCGAACAAACGGCCTTGCAGCATGCGATCTTCTGACGCTTCGATGCCTGGGACCAGACGCGATGGGGCAAACGCTGATTCTTCTACGGATTCAAAATAGTTATCGGGCATGCGGTTAAGCGTCATGGTGCCGACTTTCTTTTCGGGTACACCGATCCAGACCTTGGTGTCGTCCAGTGCGTCATAGTTGAATTTACCCAACTCGCCCGGCGTCAGGACTTGAACGTAGAGGTCCCACTTGGGAAAGTCGCCCTTGTTGATCGCGCCATACAAGTCGTTGGACATCATGTTCCAGTCATTGCCCAAGGACTTGGCAATATCATCCGGCTTCAAACCATGCACGCCTTGCTGGCTTCTCCAGGCGAACTTCACGTAATGCACTAAGCCCTCGGCGTTGACGAACTTGAAGGCATGTACCGCCGAGCCGTTCATGTGGCGGTAGGAATCCGGCATGCCTTCTACCGTGTACAGACGGGTGAGCATGTGGGTCGCTTCTGGCGTGTGAGCGAAAAAGTCGAACGCCAGATCCGGGTCTTGCACGCCGGTTACAGCGCTTGGTTTATTCGCATGGACAAAGTCGGGAAACTTGATCGCATCACGAATGAAGAAGATCGGCCAGTTGATGCCGACCATGTCCCAGTTACCCTGATCGGTATAGAACTTGACCGCGAATCCGCGAGGATCGCGGGCCTGCTCAGGCGAACCGCGATAACCCATGACGGTACTGAAACGCACGAAAACCGGCGTCTTGCTGCCCGGCTTGAATACGTCGGCCACGGTCAGATCGTGAATATCGGCAGACGGCACGAACTCGCCAAATGCGCCGGTACCCCGAGCATGCACCACACGCTCAGGGATACGTTCGCGGTCGAAACGCTGAAGCTTCTCGATCAGGGAAGCGTCTTGAAGTAATACCGGACCAGCAGGGCCTGCGGTTTGTGAATTCTCGTTGTCGCCGATGGGCGCACCGGAATCACGGGTAAGTTGCTCAGTTTGGGCAGCAAATGCCTGACCGCTGACTAAGGTGGCCAAGACGGTGAGGCGCAATATTATAGTTTTGGTGGACATTAGGAACTCCTATGGGCAGAAAACGCGCTCAAAGGATGGTCACTGTTTCATGGATGAAACAGCTTTCAGAACTTATCGGTTCGATAGCAAAGCTTCATGGAACCGGTTTCTGTCCGATACCACTAACGGCTCAAGTGGGCGTAGCGTCCGGTGAAACGCTTGCTCAGCGGGAAGGCCAAATCGCCACGTTTCGATGTGCCCAAGCCTAGCTCGACCAGTGATTCCGCCAGTTTTACAGCAGCGCTGACGCCCTCAACGACCGGTATTCCCATGGCCTCGCTCAGCACTTGGCGCAGGTCCGCCATGCCACCACACCCCAAGACGATGGCACCTGCACCTTCTTCATCGCGCAGTCGACGCCCTTCAGCGGCGATGCGTTCGATCAAGGCTTCGTCGCAGTTTTCCAGCGCTAGTACAGGAATTTCAAGGCAACTGACTGACGTGCAAAGGTCCTGCATGCCATACCGTTGCAGCAGGTGCTCGGCAATTATCCGGGTGCGACCCAAGGTAGTGATCACCGCGAAGCGCGTAGCAACCAGACTGGCGATATGAAATGCCGCCTCGGCAATACCGATCACTGGGCCAATAGCCAATTCCCGCGCCGCCAATAGGCCGGGGTCGCCGAAGCAGGCGATGATGTGAGCGTCATAGCCGAGGGCCACGCCCTTCTGGATTTCTTCGAGCATGCCCACCGCAGCAATCGCCTCATCGAAATGCCCTTCGATTGATTCAGGGCCGTCTTCGGGACAACACGCAAAAATCTCTGTCCCAGCGCGAGCCACGGCCTGCGCGGCGACGCCAATTTTATGGGTCATCGCTTGGCTGGTGTTGGGATTGATCACTTGAATACGCATCGAAACGCTCACCTTTTGCGCAATATTTACAACAATTGTATACAACTATAAGCCATCGACTTGCGAGCAATCCAGCGCTAATTACCCTTATCAGTAAAGGCTGCAACCGCTGCACCGCATGGGCGCAGGTGCACCGCCATTGAGCATTCAGCTCGCATCCCGGATTGTTCCGCGTGAGAACACTCGGCTCTAAATCTCCTGAAACACCCGGCCCAATGGGGTTTAGGGCGTTGTAACGCTGTGCTTGGCACATATCGTGCGTACGAAATCGTATACAACAATGCCAGGTCGCGTACGCGATGTCAGTGCTGCCAGGCCTACAGGGAGAAACGTGTCATGAGCGAGCAACGTCCGGCGGGTTACAGCCCACGTCTCTACAACAAAGATCTTGGCCCACTGCCGCAAACGTGGAATTGGTACAACATATTTGCTTTTTGGATGAGCGACGTGCACAGCGTCGGCGGCTATGTGTTTGCCTCCAGCTTGTTTGCCCTCGGCCTGGCCAGTTGGGAAGTGTTGATCGCGCTGCTGGTCGGCATTTGCATCATTCAGGTCATCGCCAATTTAGTGGCTAAACCCAGCCAACAAGCAGCCGTTCCGTATCCGGTGATTTGCCGATTGGCGTTCGGGGTGTTTGGCGCAAATATCCCGGCGGTGATTCGCGGCTTGATCGCTGTGGCGTGGTATGGGGTTCAGACCTACCTCGCGTCCAGCGCCCTGATTATTGTGGTGCTGCGTTTTTTCCCTGAGCTGGCGGCGTATCAGCAGGTGACGTTCGCCGGGCTGTCCTACCTGGGCTGGTTCGGCTTTCTGTCGTTATGGGTCTTGCAGGCCGTGGTGTTTTGGACCGGCATGGATTCGATCCGTCGTTTCATCGACTGGGCCGGTCCTGCGGTGTACGCGGTCATGATGGTGCTGGCGGCCTGGATTGTCTGGCGCGCAGGCTGGAGCAACATCAGTTTTACCTTGGCTGAAAAACAGCTGTCTGGCTGGGAAGCGTTCGGCCAAACCATAATGGCGACGGCGCTGGTGGTTTCGTACTTCTCCGGCCCAACACTGAACTTCGGTGACTTCAGCCGATACGCTCGAAGCATGGCAGACGTACGTCGCGGGAATTTTTGGGGCTTACCGGTTAACTTTTTGGCCTTCTCGCTGGTCACCGTGGTGATTGTTTCCGGGACCTTGCCGATCTTCGGCGAAATGATCCACGACCCTATCGCCACGGTCGCCCGCATCGATAACACCACCGCTGTATTGCTAGGCGCATTCGCGTTTGTCACCGCCACCATCGGCATTAACATCGTCGCCAACTTCGTATCCCCGGCGTTCGATTTCGCCAACGTAGCACCGAGCAAAATCAGCTGGCGCATGGGCGGCATGATCGCGGCGGTGCTCTCGGTGTTTATCACGCCTTGGAACCTGTTCAATAACCCGGCCGTTATCCACTACACCTTGGACATACTGGCCGCCTGCATCGGCCCGCTGTTCGGCATTCTGCTGGTGGATTACTACCTCGTGAAACGTCAGCAGATCGATGTCGACGCCTTGTTCGATGACACGCCAGCCGGTCGTTATTGGTACACCAACGGCTTCAACTGGACCGCCATCAAAGCGCTGGTTGCAGCGGGCGTCATTGGCCTGTGCTTCAGCTTCGTGCCGTGGTTCCAACCGATCGCCAACTTTGCCTGGTTCACCGGTTGCATACTCGGCGGCGCGTTTTATTACCTGCTCGAACAGCGCACGCCAGCGGTGTTTGCAGCGACGGGTAGCAGAGCCTGAGGCGGCGTCGATCGCGTCGCGCCCTTCGCAGGCAAGCCTGCTCCCACAGGGTATTGACTCCACTGTGGGTTCAAGCGGGCTCCCACAGGGTATGGTGGGGCTGAAAGCGTGACTCCGCTGTGGGAGCAAGCTTGCTTGCGAAGGCCTGATGCGGCAAGTGAAATCCAGAAGTGGCATCGCAACAAACAAGCAGCAAGTGGCCAGCGGGCAGCTGTGGCCAGTAGGCGTTCACGAAGCTGCCGTTCGGTACGACGAAGATCTGCTGAAATTTGCTCGGTATATCGCCGCTAATCCACTTCACGCGAATCTGGTTGAAGGAATCGGCGATTACCCATTACGGGGCGCGGTTTGGCTCTGACCGCGCAAGGCTCCGCTGACCACAGGCAACACTCATTTGATCTGACCGACGGCGGGTTGAACCGCAAATGAGTGCTGCCGGGGTTTGTGGATCCATGACAAAATTATGGTCAGCATTTTATAGAGCCACGCTCGGGAGTTCCGGCAATGCGTTACTCGGAAGACCATAAAGCCCAAACCCACCAACGAATCATCAACGAGGCGTCAGCACGTTTTCGTCGCGATGGCATTGGCGCGACAGGCCTGCAACCGCTGATGAAGTCCTTGGGACTGACCCATGGTGGCTTTTATGCCCACTTCAAATCCAAAGACGACCTGGTAGAAAAGTCGTTGCGTCAGGCGGCCGACAGCCTCTCGAATCACTGCAACGAATTATTCAAAAAGGTGGACGACCCGCTGGCGGCGTTTATTGATCATTACCTGTCAGCGGCGCACCGTGAATCACCGGCAGAAGGCTGCCCGTTGCCGACCATGTCTGCGGAGCTGGGTCAGCGCGGTCAAGCCAGCATGATCACCGATGAAGTGATCAACAACCGGTTGACATCCATCGAGCATGGTTTGCCTGCCGCTAGCACGAATGCGTCAGAACTGAGCACTGTCATGTTGTCGGCGTTGGTCGGTGCATTGGTGTTATCGCGCAGCGCACTCGACCCCACATTGTCCGACCGGATTCTTGACGACACGCGTGAGTGGTTGAAGCAGCAGGCGAAGGGCTAGGGCCAGGTCTCCTGCAGAAAATCATAATCTGCCACCCATCACTCCTGATAGCGCTTGAACAACACGCTGGCATTGACCCCACCAAAGCCAAATCCGTTGGACAAGGCGTACTCGATCTCCATGGGCCGAGCTGCGCCGTGAACAATGTCCAACCCCTGCGCCGCGTCATCGGGGTTTTCAAAGTTCAGGGTGGCGGGCGCGATTTGATCGCGGATCGCCAAGACCGTAAAGATCGCCTCGATTCCGCCTGCCGCGCCGAGCAAGTGCCCAGTGGCGGATTTGGTGGAGGTCACCGCGATCGATGCCTGATCACCAAACAATGACTTGATCGCCGCCATCTCGCCTTTGTCGCCCACCGGCGTTGACGTAGCGTGGGCATTGAGGTGCTGGACCTCGGACGGCTGAATGCCGGCCTGACGAAGGGCTGCTTGCATCGAACGTCGTGCGCCGCTGCCGTCTTCCGGCCCCGCCGTGAGGTGATAGGCGTCGGCGCTGGTGCCATAACCGACCAATTCAACAATCGGTTTCGCCCCGCGTGCCAGCGCGTGCTCCAGTGATTCAATCACCAGAATGCCCGCCCCTTCACCCATGACAAATCCATCACGATCACGGTCGAACGGACGCGAAGCCTTTTGCGGCGTGTCATTGAACGCGCTGGACAACGCTCGTGCCGCAGCGAAACCACCGAGGCTGACTTTATCAATGGCCGCCTCGGCACCGCCGCAGATAGCGATATCTGCTTCGCCGCAACGAATAAGCCGCGCCGCATCACCAATGGCTTGAACGCCCGCAGCGCAAGCGGTCACTGGCGCGCCAAGCGGTCCTTTGAAACCATGTTGAATCGACACTTGACCGGCCGCCAGATTCACTAAAAACGACGGGATCGTGAACGGCGACAGACGGCGCGGGCCGCGTGCATCGGTCGTGCGAACCGCATCGGCAATGGCGCCGAATCCACCGATTCCCGAACCGATGATGGTCGCCGTCCGCTCTTGAGCGTCTGGTGTGTCAGCGGCCCAACCGGCTTGAGCCACCGCTTCCTTGGCCGCCACCAGCGCGTACATGATGAAGCGGTCCATCTTCTTTTGTTCTTTAGGCTCAGCCGCCATGTCTGGATCGAACCCGGCCTCGGCATCGTCGGCCAACAGCGGAACAACACCACCGACCTTGCCCGGCAAATCGCTTACGACGTCTTCGGGCAACCGAACCAATCCGGACTGGCCAGCCAGCAACCGTTTCCACACGGCTTCCACGCCAGTGCCTAAGGGCGAAACCAGGCCCATACCTGTGACGACGACTCGGCGTTCACTCATGCAATAACCCTCACGTTAAAAAGAAGCTCAAGCCTTAAAACGAGCAGCGGCACTGCTCAAGGACATATTCGGGGTCAACGCCGCACGGGCGGTCAAGAACGCCTCCCAATCGGCTGCGTTCGGCAACGACGGGATGGTGGCCAGCTCGCCCTGATCAAAACCGGCCAATGCGGCGTCAACCATCTCACCGACGTCCATTACCCACTCGGCTGGAAACGTGCTCAAGTCCATACCGCTGCGATCAAAAATCTCGGTGCGTGTAGCGCCTGGCATGACTGCCTGCACCCGCACGCCCGACTCTTTGAGTTCGGCATTCAGCGATTGCGTGAGGCTCAAGACGTAGGCTTTGGTCGCGGTATAAGTCGCGTTGAACATCTCCGGCGCCAAGGGTACAACCGACGCAATATTGATGATCGCCCCGCGCCCAGCCTTGGAAAAACCCTCCGCTGCGGCTGACGCCAAGTGAGTCAGCGCGACGACGTTAAGCTGAATCATTCGATCCAACCCGCCCAGATCCGACTCTGCCAACGTGCCAACAGAGGCCACACCCGCATTGTTAAGCAGCAGCGAAATAGACGCATCAGTGCGCAGGCGCTGTTCAACCTTCTGCAGATCCGCTTGGTCGATCAGGTCGGCTTTAAGCACTTCGACCTTTACGCCGGTTTCCTCGCGCAGCCGCGTGGCCATGGTCTCGAGACGCTCCTGATCGCGAGCGACCAATAGCAAATCAAAACCACGCTTGGCCAAACGATCAGCATAAGTGAAGCCGATGCCGGAAGACGCGCCAGTAATGAGGGCGGTGCCTTTGGTGTTGGAGGTGGTCATGGTGAGCGACTCCTGAGGGAAAGTGGTATTTATATTACGACTATAATCAAGCGCGGATAATATGATGGGTGCCATGCTGGGTGTCAAGGAACCCGAGCTGAGCGGACATGGAAATGGAAATGGAAATGGAAATGGAAATGGAAGGATAGACCGTCTGAGCAGCAGGACCGGTCGAAGGTGAGATTGTTTTGGACCACGCAAAAAAATGGCCGGTCGCATTGACCGGCCATTTTGTGAGCATTGCTGTTTAGTTGATGCCCACCTTGTCACGGTTTTTGTCCAGAATCGCCTTGCCAATGCCTTTCACTTCCAGCAGCTCATCGACCGTGGCGAACTCACCATTCGCTTCGCGATACGCAACAATGGCGTTGGCCTTAGCACTGCCGATTCCACTGAGCTCCTTTTGTAGGGTCTCGGCATCTGCGGTGTTGAGATTAATTTTGGTGGAGGTTTCAGCTGGCGTGGCAGCGGCGCTAACTGACATAGACGGCATCGGCGCCGATTGCGCGGCGGGCGCAGCACTGGCAGCAACGGAAGCGGTGGTTAAGAGTGCGAATAAGACCGACGAAAGGACAGCACTGCGCATAGGTGACGCTCCATAGAGTTGAAGTGAGAAGCAGCATTCCGAGGCTGCTTTTCAAAGGTAGTCGAGGGGAGCGGAACGTCAAAAGTGGATGGGTTACGAAATATTAGGCAGGGGTCGAGATCTAAGAGTAAATTTGTTTTTTGAATTACCGTGCGCAATGGGATGCATTGCGCGAAATCGATCAGAGCGGTAGGGAGCTTCAGGTGCCACCATGGTAAATTTTCTTCTGTGCTGGGGTGTTATTTCGGTTGTAGGGACGCTGATTGCTTTAAACCTGATTCGCAGTGGGAAGCGTAATAGCCGAGAAGTTGCAACCCAAGACTGTAGCCAGAAAGGTGAATCCCGCGAGACATCGGTGGAGTAATTGGGCTCGCCGTTCGTTTAGGCGAATGTGCCGACCGACCTGACTCGCTTTATATGAGAGCCGCCACCGTGGTAACGGCACAACAGGAGTCGAAAACCCAGGGAATTTATTTCGCAAATATCACACTAGGATGGATTCTTTTGATGCTGTTGGTGCACCCAATCAACGATCTCGCCGCCAGGACTGTAACCCTTCACCACCTCTCGAAGTAATTGACGTACCCGCTCGTAGTCATTTACTTCAACAGCCTGCATCAGCTCGCTCAAGCTTAGTCGGAGCTGATCCCATGTCAGATAATCCTCGTTGGCACGCATGATCATCGGGTGTTGCGTTTGTGCCACATTGTCGCCGATGAGTAGTTCCTCGTAGAGCTTCTCGCCCGGACGCAGCCCGGTAAATTCGACTTCTATGTCCCCTTGGGGATTTTTCTCAGACCGTATACTAAGTCCAGACAAATGGATCATTCGTTCTGCCAGTTCCACAATTCTAACCGGCTCGCCCATATCGAGAACGAACACATCACCCCCCATTCCCATGGAGCCAGCCTGAATAACTAACTGAGCAGCTTCGGGGATGGTCATGAAATAGCGAGTCATTTTTGGGTGGGTAACGGTGAGTGGGCCGCCGTTTTTTATTTGCTTGTGGAAGAGCGGTATGACCGACCCGGAAGAGCCCAGAACGTTACCAAAGCGAACCATTGTGAATCGGGTTTTATTCACTCGAGACACTTTCGTGCTGTCGCCAAACAGCACAGGAGCAATTTCCTGACTCAACGCCTGCAACGTCAGCTCAGCAAGACGTTTTGTGCTGCCCATGACGTTAGTCGGACGGACCGCTTTGTCCGTCGAGATCAATACAAAGTTTGCGACCCCGCACTGCAGCGCCGCTTGGGCCGTGTACAAAGTGCCCATTACATTATTCAGAATTCCTTCGGCGATATTATGTTCGACCAACGGCACGTGCTTATAGGCAGCTGCGTGGTAAACGGTATCAACCTTCCACATCTTGATGACTTCAAGAATTTTCGCTTTGTGTTGAACAGAACCCAATATCGGGAGTACCTCGACGTCCAACGATTTGCGCTTTTTGCTCAGTTCCAGCTCACCCAAAATATTGTAAAGATTGAATTCGGCATGATCGAACAACAACAGCTTCTTAGGTCCCAGTCCGATGATCTGCCTACAGAGTTCTGAACCGATAGACCCGCCGGCACCCGTAACCAGCACCACTTGGCCTTTGATGCCCCGTTCCAATAATTCCTCTTGCGCCGGTACGGAATCGCGCCCCAATAAGTCTGCGATGTCCACTTCTTGAATGTCGCTGACTTTGACTCGCCCACTGGCCAGATCAGTAAAATTAGGCACGCTGCGGATGTGCAACGGGAAACCTTCTAGAGATTTTAAGATCTCTCGACGGCGAGTTCTGGACGATGAAGGCAACGCTAACAGCAGCTCGGTCGCCCCGGTCACGTCAATCATATTTTGTATGTGTTTAGGCTTGTAAACCTGCAGGCCGGCTATTATTCGATTGGAGATATCAGGATCGTCGTCTATGAGCGCTACCGGAAGCATCGCCCGGCCCATGCGAAGCGCCGCGACCAGCTGATTTCCAGCAACGCCAGCCCCGTACACTGCGACCTTTGTCAGGCCTTCATGCTTTTTAGAAAAAGGGACGTAATGTGCACCCGAAAACCAATTACCCATGAAGTATTGACGCATCACAAGCCGCAACCCGCCCACGATAACCAGGCTCAACCACCAATAATTAAAGATGATTGAACGCGGCACTAGCGTTTCGTGGTTACTGTAGCAATACACAACAAACGCAAGCACCAAAGAAGATAAACTGACCGCTTTAATAATGGCAACGAGTGCATCATTGCCAAAGTAGCGCATCACCGCCCGGTACATTCCAAATCGAACAAAAAAAGGAATGGCCACGATAGGCGCACTGATAAACAACCACGTGTGCTTGTTAAGCGGGTTGATCAAGTTATCAATACCAAGACGAACGACGAAGGACATCCACAAGGCAATCCAGACAAGCACTATGTCTGTCACCACCTGCAACATTCTTTTTTGCCTTTTAGGCAGCCCTACCAGATATGTGCGAAGTTTATCCATTAGTCGTTGTCCGTGGCCAGCTTCATTACTCGACCCGCCAATTATACGTACATTTGCGGCCGGGGGCGTGAGGTTGGACAACCGATTGTCCTAAATGGCATGCTGATTTTCTCGCGCCCCGGCATGAAATTTCCAAGCCAGTATTACAAGCGGAGTATAGGCAAGGAGAATACCCATTGCTCCGTCAAGCCCAAAACAGGCAACGGCTGTCGCCAAAGGCAACAGCCAAAACAGATTAATCAGCCCGACCGCGATTGTAACCGGCGGGTGTCGCCTGTAATGCCGAGAGGCAAACTGGTAAGCATGACTGCGATGAGCTTCATAGGCTTTCTCGCCCCGGGCGAGTCGACGAACCAATGTGAATGTCGCGTCCACGATGAACACACCCATCAAAATGATCCAGGCCCAAAAATACTCTGATCTAACCCAAGCGCTTTGAATCGATAAAGCCGCCAAGGCCATGCCAAGAAACGAGCTTCCAACGTCGCCCATGAAGATCTTAGCAGTGGGAAAATTCCAAAGTAAAAAGCCCAGTACGCAAGCTGCCAGTAACAACGGGGGGGCCATCAAAGCGGTGTCACCCTTTAGCCAATAGACCCAACAGGCGCCAATACACACTGAAACTGCCTGAACCCCGGCTATGCCGTCGATTCCGTCCATAAAGTTGTAAAGATTCAACATCCATACAAGATAAAGAGCAGCTAAAACGTATCCCGACCAGCCAAAGTCAACTGACAGTCCGAAGAGGTGCAGGGTCGGAAATTTCCCGATCCAAACCAATACCCATCCGGCGGCGAAGAAATGTCCCAGCAACCGCCAGCGGGCAGCCACATGCTGGTGGTCATCGATAAACCCCACCACGGAGACAATGAGTCCTGCCCCGGCCATGCCAGTAAAAACAATGGATGTAATAGCACCGGACCACAACAAATACGAAAGCGCGCACAAGAAGACAATAACAATGGCCACTCCGCCGCCGCGGGGCGTAGGTAAAGAATGCGAACTTCGAGCGTTAGGGATGTCCAGCAAACTTCGCGCAAGCGCATATCGGCGAAGCACAGAGGTCAGGAAAAACGACAAAAACGCAATTGCGGGAGTGAGCCACCAATAACTCATGAGTTACGTGATTCCAAAAAGTGTTGTGCAGTCATTCGCAAACCTTGATCAAGGCTGACCGGAGGCGTCCAGCCCAATAGCTCTTGATTCTTGCTGATGTCTACTTGCAAGGAGCCGAACAGCCGAGAAGATAAATCTCGTCTTCCAAGCAACGTGGCCACACCGTGCATTAACCAAACGGGCACAGGCATAAGCCGTGCGGGCTTGCCCAACGCACTGGCGAGTTTTTTCAACAATTGCTGCGTAGAAACATCTTGGCCATCGCTGACCAAAAAAGTTTGGTTTGCTGCACGCGGATGATTGATACACGCCACGATAAGGCTGATCAAGTTTTCCAAAGACACCAAACTGCGCTGATTATGAACAGCACCCAATGGCAATGGAACACCCCTGAGCAGCCACTGCATCATGGTCAAGAAGTTTGCCCTCACGCTCGGACCATATACCAACACCGGACGGATGATCACAACTTCCATGCCCGTCGAGGCCGCTAAACGATACAAGCCTGTCTCGGCCTCTAGTTTGGATACTCCGTAAGCGTCTTTGGGGGCCGGGTCATCGTGCGCAGAGAATGGTTTTCCGGGCAAGGTGGACTCGCCATTCACCTTGATTGAGCTGATAAATATGAACCGTTTGACACCGGCGGCGGCAGCCTGACGAGCAAGGTTGAGCGTGCCCTCTACGTTTACTTTTCTGAACTCAGCCAAAGGATCTTTAACGGTCTCACTCATCACATGTACTCGCGCCGACGTATGAACAACGAACTCGACGCCCAGCAGTGCGGCGTACCAATCGGTGGACGCATCAAGGTCCTCAATTGGCAGAATCTCTACACCCACGGGGAAATTGACACGCGGGTTTCTGACCGGGGCTTTAACGAAAAAGGCGTCAGACGAAGCGAGGTGCCTGACCAGTGAAGAACCTAGAAAACCGGTCGCCCCGGTGACGAGAATTGAATGATCGGCCATTTCAATAACTCAAGTAGATAAAAGGTAAGATGCAGAACAACCCATGATAACTACGGGAGTGCTCCATTTTCATCGATGCAACAGCGCTTTATAGACTTGCGCATAGGACTCAGCCATTACGTCAGCGGAAAATAATTCCTCATAACGTCGCAGCGCATTTTCCCCCATGGTAGATGCCATCTCAGGATTCTGCCAAAGCGTCAGCATCGCTTGCCCTAGCGCAGCGGAGTCACACGGGGGTACTACCAAACCGGTTTCACCCGCAATATTGATAAATGTAGTCCCTGTACCGATTTCGCAAGAAATCATAGGCTTGCCGTACATGGCGCCCTCCAGCAATGAGATCCCAAACGATTCAGATCTGAGGTGCGAGGGAAAGACAAATGCGCTACACAGCTCAAGTAACGCAGCCTTGTCTACGTCGGGTAAAAAACCCACGAAATGCACGTTCGTCAAACCTAGGCGCGCTGCTTTCGCCTTCAGCTCTCCTTCCAGATGCCCACCCCCCAGGATAACGACGGGAAGCTGGGTGGTTTGAGCCGCATCCAAAAGATAGTCGAGCCCCTTGTAGTATCTGAGCGCACCGATAAATAAGAAAAAGCGACTGCCAACCAATTTACGCCAATAGTCGAGTTTTTCGACTGAGGACGTGGGGTAAGTATCCCGGTCCAAGCCGTACGGAATGACACGCACCTTAGCGCTGAACTGCCGAAGCACCGGACTGCTTTGGGCATAATTGGGTGATGAGGCGACGATACAATCCACACAGGATAAAAAGCGCTGCATCAGTGGCTGATATAATTTAAGCAGGGTCTTCTGCTTGATAATATCCGAGTGATAACTAACAACCGTCGGTTTTTTTATACGGCTGGCGAAGTGCACCATGTCCATAAAGGGCCATGGAAAATGGTAATGGATTACATCGGCGCTCTTCGCCAGCGCGGCAAAATCTTTAAATACAGAAACTGAAAAGCCGGTAGAGGCGCAGTGAAAATCGAGTTTGGAGCGGTGGCTTAAGTGGTGCCCAACAGCCACATCCGACGCCGCACCCTGGTGACTCAAAGAGAGAACTTCCGATTCAAATCCATGGCGAGTGCCGCCTTCGGCGATTTGAAAAATGACCTGCTCGATACCCCCCATAGTGTCTGGATAATACGTTTTGAAAAAATGCAGAACTTTAATCATGACCCACTGACCACTGTCTTATAAACGTGCAGCGTTTCCATAGCGCAGCGCTCCCATGAGAAGGAAGCCGCGTGCAATAATCCCTGTTCCATCGCTGATGCGCGCCAGGACTCGTCCTCGAGCCCGCTTTGTATCAGTGCCGTCAACGCTTCGACGTCCGTTGGCTCACACATCAAGGCAGCCTTTCCGGCCACCTCAGGAAGAGAAGAACTATTCGAGCACACTACCGGTATACCGGAGCTCATTGCTTCAAGTACCGGCAAGCCAAAACCTTCATATAAAGAGGGAAACACAAATAGGCGTGCGCCAGCGAACAACAGCGGTAAATCGTCGCTCGGCACAAAACCCAGATAGTGAGCCCAGCCTTCACGCTTCGCCGATTCCAAACGTTGATGAATAGCGTCGTTCTGCCACCCGTGATAGCCCGTCAAAATGAGCGGCCAACGGACGCGCAGCGCAAGGGGCAGCCGCGCATAACTATCCAGCAGGGTTTCAATGTTTTTGCGCGGCTCTATCGTGCCCACGAAAAGACTGTACCCACCGAATTGAAGGCCATGTCGCTCAAGCACTTCGCGCAGCACAAGTGGACTGCGCGGATGGAACTCGGCAGAGCTGGCAAGGGGGACCGTGTGAATACGTTCTATTGGCCAGCCAAAATACGCGGCCAGTTCACGGCGGGTATAGTCGGAATCAGTGATCAAAGCATCCGCCCTGAGCAACGTCGTCTTCAGTTCTTTCTGCAGATAACGCGCGAGCTGAGGGGCGTGGCAATGCTCCCAGGTAAAGGGCGAAAGATCGTGAAACGTTGCAACACTGGGCCCCGCAAATGGCGGCAAGTAGTAGTTTGGGCTGTGGTACAGAAAGTCTGAATGCCCTTTCAACGCCTGCTTTCGCAGCAGGGGCATCAGAAGTCTGTAGGCCTCAATCGCTAAAAAGTTTTTCTGGACCGCCCGCTTCAGGCCATAGCCGCTACCCGACTCGTCGTTTGCAACCGGAAGGTCTGCCAAAAACCGCCGGCCGGCGAAAAACTGCAGGTCAGTGATGTCGGGATTTTTCTGCAGTCGCAGAGCGAGCTCGTAGGTATAACGCCCAATGCCAGTCAGCGGAAATCGGACCGGCTCAACAGAGAGGATCAGCTTCATTCAGTCGTCAACATCCAGCCCAACGTTTCAGTCAATGCAGGAGTTTGCCAACCCGGGATTAAAGATCGTAACCGCGAGTTATCCCCGCACAACGTTTTAACCTCATTGGCGCGAACAAAAGCCGGATTCACCTCAACCTCAATGTCGTGCCCCGTGAGTGCCTTGCACATATCAATCACTTCACGAAGCGAATGAGTCACCCCAGAACTGACATTCACGGTTTGGCCAAGGGGCTTTGCTTCAATAAGACCTCGATAGGCCTGCACCAGAGCGCGCACATCGCTGAAGTCCCGCCACACGTCCAGATTGCCCAATTCAATTTTGGCGGCTCGGCGGCGAAAATGCGCCACGATTTTGGGCAAGAGGAAGTTTTCAGCCTGCCCGACGCCGGTGTAATTAAACGGACGGGTAATAACCAGAGGTAGACGGCCCTGCCATAAGTTAGCCATGTGCTCCATGGCCAACTTGCTCACGGCATAGTCGTTAGCGGGCGATGGCGGGGTCGACTCACTCAGCAACCCCGCAGAAGCGTTGCCATACACATTGGCACTGCTTGCGAGCAATACACACTCGAGCTTTTTCCCACACTCCGCCAATGCGACCAGCAGATTATGCGTACCGATCAAGTTGACCTCGTAAAATGCCTCGGCGGCACCATGCCCGACAAAAGCCAGTGCTGCGAGGTGAACAACCACATCTGGCTGAATCTGCGCCAGCAAGGTGCGAAGACCAGGTCCATCAGCAAGATCTATCTGGTAATAATTCACGTCATCGGAAGGTTGGCTGCCCAATCCGATCACTTCATAACCATTCGCTTGCAGTTCATCGGCCATGTAACGACCGGTAAAGCCGTGAATCCCTGTAATCAGCGCACGTTTACCAGCAATAGTCATCAGAATGAAACACCTTGTTGATTACGGCGAAGGTCCGCCTCAACCATCATGCGGCACAATTCCTCCAAGGAGGTTTTTGGTTCCCAGCCCAATACTCTTTTCGCTTTTGCGGGATCACCTATCAGCAACTCGACTTCGGTTGGGCGATAGAACTTTGGGTTGATCGTCACTAACACTTTACCGGTGGCAGCATCGATGCCCTGCTCTGCTTCAGCCTCACCTGTCCATGAAAGGGTGATATCAACGGCCTTGAACGCCATGGATACAAAGTCGCGAACGGTCTCGGTACGGTTCGTCGCAAGCACGAACGTGTCCGGTTCATCCGCCTGAAGCATGCGCCACATGCCTTCAACGTACTCCTTGGCAAAGCCCCAATCGCGCTTTGCGTCCATGTTGCCCAGTTCCATCCGGTCCAGAAGGCCCAAACTGATCTTCGCGACGGAGTCAGTAATTTTACGGGTCACAAATTCACGACCGCGCAACGGGGACTCGTGGTTGAACAAGATTCCGCTGGTGGCAAAAATGCCATAGGACTCACGGTAATTGATCGTCATCCAGTGAGCATAGAGCTTGGCAACACCGTAAGGGCTGCGCGGATAGAACGGCGTACTTTCGACCTGAGGTATCGCCTGAACCTTTCCGAACATCTCCGAAGTCGATGCCTGGTAAAAACGGATCTTGGGATTAACAATACGAATGGCTTCGAGCAAATTGACCGCGCCAAGGCCAGTAATCTCAGCCGTGGTCAACGGTTGATCGAACGAAACACCCACGAAACTCTGAGCGGCAAGGTTGTAGACCTCTGTTGCTTCGGTGGTCTGCATCAGGCGGATGCTTGCAGACAGATCCGTCAGGTCATACTCGACTAGATGCAGGTTAGGGTGCTGACGAACACCCAACTCATCAATGCGCCAAAAATTGACAGAACTGGTACGGCGGTAGGTGCCATATACGGTATACCCCTTACCTAGCAGCAATTCTGCGAGATAGGCGCCGTCTTGCCCAGTAATGCCGGTAACGATTGCTTTCATGGGAGTCCTTCGAATTCCATCTAACTTGCTCAAAATGCAGATTTTGTTGCTATGTTCAAAGCGGATTCTATGGGGTTTTTGAACAGGGGCAGAATCATACCTGCTGAGCAACGCTTATACGACCAAGACCGTCGGGTATTGGGTCCAAATACTTCGCGAATACTTCCCGACTTTACGAATGGCCTCAACGCCCGCCGGTTCCATCAGCTGCTTGGCTGCAAAAAGGGTGGGCCTTGCCCTCTACGTGCTGCCGGCACTCGGCACTGGCCAATCTTGTACCCCGTGCGAGGCTTGCGTAGGGTCGCCCGTATTCTCCAGACGAAAAAAAACGCCCAAGGAAGGTTCCAGAGGCGTGCCTGGGATGCAACATTGCCTAACAACACGGCATTCGGTGGTCGCGCAAACTTACTTACGCGATTTACGAAGACCGTAACAAGCGCGTTTCAGCAAGTACCGAGTAGCAACAGTACAGCAGGGTCAATTCTGCCAACCTCTTCACCCCGTCGGGCTAGCTGCACGCCGGCATTATAAAGGCCCCACGCGGGGCTTGCCAACCGAGCCGACCGAATGCGACGTTTATCAGCTCAATGAGCGAGCCCAGGCCTCTCTGCGCAATGAAGGCATACATCATTACGCACCACTTTGCCGCCGATCTGGTGCAGGACAACAGAGATATCTTCGATTTCAAGGTGCATACCCGGCGTGCCTCGGTAGTCGTCTGAATCAAGGTCAAGGTGTACGCCGATCTTCAAGTGGGGCAACGGTCCGTCGGACTCAATGCTGGCGACCTGATGGTTCTCTCCAAGGATAAAAATATACGTGTGCTTCATTCTGCTTCCATAGAAAGTCTATTAATGAGGGTCAAGCTACTATCACGACCGACTGGATGCTACTGGACTTTCGTACAGGCGCAGTCATCGCTTACAACTGTCGCGGGCTAGGTTAAACGGCTATTACGCTGTTCGTGCAGGGGACATTCGGCTTATGGGAATGAGGTGTCAACTAAGCAAAGATGAGGCGAAGGCTTGTCCGCACTTGTAGTGGGCACCAACGTGTCAGCCTTAATCGGCTTGAACACCCTTGATGTGCTCAAGGCGCAGCGGATAGCCCTTGGAGCCCTGCACAACCGTTTCGCTTTCAACCGTCTGAATGACCCGGCCATCTGCATCCTTGGTTACAGAAACCGTCTTGCTGTATGAACTCGGAACCACGCAGCCAAACAATGCAGTGACGGATAAGACCAGAATCAAATACTGAATGTGCTTCAAGAAGACCTTCCTTGGGTAAATTTGGTCTCGGACTTTAGCAAATCAATTACGCCGACGATATGGCCAGGCGATGTCGGTAGAACTGTGTGGGTTAGGTTGCAGGGTGCCAGGACTGAAGCTTTCCCGAATAAATTCGGTCCCACGGATTTTGGAGACACACATTTTTGTTGACGCTGCCCAAGGCTGCGAAGCCGGTACGGCTCTTGGACTTCAATGACACAGTTGACGACTGTGGGAGCAGGCTTGCCTGCGAAGAGGCTCGTCATCGCGCTGCTGATATCGGCTTAAAACTTGGGTCGCCTGCATTGACGCTTTCGTTGGCAAGCCAACTCCCACGGGGACTTTGGCAGACATGAAATAGTAAACACTGAATCTTGTTGCCGCCTCAGTAGCAAAAGATAACCCATTAATAGTGGGAGCAGGCTTGCCTGCGAAGAGGCTCGTCATCGCGCTGCTGATATCGGCTTAAAACTTGGGTCGCCTGTATTGACGCTTTCGTTGGCAAGCCAACTCCCACGGGACTTTGGCAGACATGAAATAGTAAACACTGAAATCTTGTCGCCGCCTTCAGCAGCAAAAGAGAACCCATTAATAGTGGGAGCAGGCTTGCCTGCGAAGAGGCTCGTCGTCGCGCTGCTGATATCGGCTTAAAACTTGGGTCGCCTGTATTGACGCTTTCGTTGGCAAGCCAACTCCCACGGGGACTTTGGCAGACATGAAATAGTAAACACTGAATCTTGTCGCCGCCTCAGTAGCAAAAGATAACCCATTAATAGTGGGAGCAGGCTTGCCTGCGAAGAGGCTCGTCATCGCGCTGCTGATATCGGCTTAAAACTTGGGTCGCCTGTATTGACGCTTTCGTTGGCAAGCCAACTCCCACGGGACTTTGGCAGACATGAAATAGTAAACACTGAAATCTTGTCGCCGCCTTCAGCAGCAAAAGAGAACCCATTAATAGTGGGAGCAGGTTTGCCTGCGAAGAGGCTCGTCATCGCGCTGCTGATTTCGACCTGAAACTTGGGTCGCCTGTATTGACGCTTTCGTTGGCAAGCCAACTCCCACGGGGACTTTGGCAGACATGAAATAGTAAACACTGAATCTTGTCGCCGCCTCAGTAGCAAAAGATAACCCATTAATAGTGGGAGCAGGCTTGCCTGCGAAGAGGCTCGTCATCGCGCTGCTGATATCGGCTTAAAACTTGGGTCGCCTGTATTGAGGCTTTCGTTGGCAAGCCAACTCCCACGGGACTTTGGCAGACATGAAATAGTAAACATTGAAATCTTGTCGCCGCCTTCAGCAGCAAAAGAGAACCCATTAATAGTGGGAGCAGGCTTGCCTGCGAAGAGGCTCGTCGTCGCGCTGCTGATATCGGCTTAAAACTTGGGTCGCCTGTATTGACGCTTTCGTTGGCAAGCCAACTCCCACGGGGACTTTGGCAGACATGAAATAGTAAACACTGAAATATTGTCGCCGCCTTCAGAGCAAAAGATAACCCATTAATTGTGGGAGCAGGCTTGCCTGCGATCGGCTGCGCAGCAGTCATAAATCAGTAACTCAATTCTTTCAGCTAAAATCGAGTCAGCCCATTGAGACCGCTTCGGACAAGCTCGCGTCTTAACTGTCGATATTTTAATGCGTGATGTTTGTTTGATAAGAGGGGCCGGAGACTGCGATCAGTCCGAAAAACCTTCGCCAACAAGTTGGCGCCCACAGAGGGCCGCCCGATTCTAAGGTGAGCGCGCTCAATTACGCCGCTGAACAACAGCAAGCGCAAACTACAAATACACAGAGATTTCGGCCGGGGATATCAGCAGTCGCGTTTACTTCAGGGCTTGAGGAAAGCGCCAGTAGCCAATCGGGAAGGCATCCCGAAGATTGGAAGAGTGGGCCGCTGTTTCAAGTGTTCATGGCCATGATGAGGCAAGCTATGGTCGAGAACCGTGCTGCAATGCATAGCTGTTACGCGACAGGCGATCGTCTGGAAAGGGCGCATGAAAGATAATCTCGTTGCTCACTGGGCCAGTGGACAAGCAGCGTGCCGCACTGGGAGAGCTCAAGCTCAGCTTAGGCGTGCACATCAAGTTTTGGGTATCGCGAAAAGATAACTTGCGCCAAGTATCTGGGCCTGTTTGCTCATGGGTTTCATTGAGACTCAAGCGTTGAAGCTGCGCAAATGATCGATATGAACTAAGTGATCGCACTTCAAAGACTAGCTGCTCAGGAACACATGAGGCAAGTAACGGAGTAAGAAGTGTGCAGCGGGGTTAATGTTGCCACCCCCTTCACCCCGTCGAGCTAGCTGCACGACCACATTATAAATGTTCTCAGAGCGGCCCGCCAAGTCATCCCACAGCATGCGGACAAAGTGTCGTCTTGGGATATACAGCGGGTTTTCATTGAAAACGTTTTCTGCCTGATATTGATCTTGAGATCATGTGCAGTCATCAAATCGCGCCCATTAAAAAACCCACCTTTTTGACGGGGTGGGTCTTTCGAGAGCCCTTCACAAGGCCCGAAGGCCCAGTGTTGGATTCACATCAGCGCTTATCAGACGTAGCTGACAATGCCGTTTGCAACCGACAGGTGATCAGCAGTGACGCCGGTCAGGGTGATAACTTCTGCGTGACCAGGTGTAACTACACCGGTAGTCGCGTTAACAGTTGAATCAGCGCTGCCGTAGTTTGCGGTTTCTACAACAATCTGAGTGTTGCCAGCGGCTGTCTTCTGAAGGAAGAATTCCAAAGCATTACCGTTACCGGTAGTCAGAGCGCCATTGTTGTAAGTGTAGCCAGCGCCTAGAACGATGCTGTCGCCAGCAGAGAAGTTAGCGATGGATACAGAGGTATTGGCTGCAACAGCCGTTTTGAAGTAGAAAACGTCAGACAAAACCTTGTTAGCGTCAGCCAGAGGAGCACCACCATTGATGTCCTGGACGCTCAGCTTGGTAACGTTTGCAGCCGAAAAGGTGCTAATTGCAGTGCCAGCATCAACGACAGCTTTGTTCAAAACTGCGTACTGACTGGTGACAACCGTATCGACAGCAACTTTGGCGTCAGCAGCGACGGCCGCAGTAACCAGACTAGTTGCAGTAGTCACCAGAACTTTGTCGACGATGTAGGAGTTAAGGGGACCACCACCCGGAGCTGTACCAGCAACGTTATTCAGAGTTGTGGTAGTCGTACCCACTGTAGCAGTGGTGTTAGCTACAGCCAAAGCCTTAACGCCGCCGTCAACAACTTCAGCACCGAAGATAGCAACCTTGTTCAGCTCTGTAACCAAGCTAGCTTGTGCGGATGCTGTCTTGGTCGTATCCGACAAGAAGGCTAAAACCGCTGCAGCGTTAGCGAACGCAGCACCGTTGTTTGCCGCAGTTCCCAAAGTTGCCAGAGTTACAGTAGTGCCGGCTGCTACAACAGCAACGTCCAGGCCTGCTACGCCAGCAGCTGTCACTGCAGCAATAGCAGTGTTTGCTACAGTGGCAACTTTCTGAGCTGCAAAAGCGTTTTCATAGGCAGTGATAGCTGCTGCGCCACCGGTCGCGGTTGACACTAGAGCTTTTTCTGTAGCCAGAGCTGCTGTGGTGTTGGATACGTTTGCATTCAACGTTGCTGTGCTAGAAGCAGACACAGTAGTACGTGCGGTAGTATCGGTACCTAGAACAGCGCTGGCTTCTGCAGAAGTAACGGTGCCGTCAGAGTTAGTGTCCAAAGCAACGTTGGTGCCAGCAGTAGCAGTACCGTAGGCAGTGACTGCGCTTTGAGCTGCAACAGACGCGTTGATCAGACCCAAACCAGGAACCAGACCAGCCAAAGTACCAGTCGAGATTGCAGTAACAGCAGTGCTAACCGAAGCAGGAGTGCTGTTCACGCCAACTAGTACCGAAGTGCCAGCAGTAGTGTTGTAGTTAGCACCAACAGCGTCAGTGTAAGTCTGAGCAACAAATACTTTGTTGTTGATAGTAGTTTGGTCTTGTGCGCCAAGGTTGCTCACGATGGTGGCAACCAGTGTAGCGGCAGTCACGGAACCGCTGGCCAAAGCAGCAACCCAGAACGCTTTACCGGTTGCATCAGAAGCACGGCCCAAAACGTTGTTGTAAACCTTGTCAACCAGAGCGTCGTTAGCCAGGCCTGTGTAAGCAGCCTTGTATTCGGCGCTCAGGGTGAAGCCTGTTGCAACAGACTGGATGGTAGCGGTGCCAGTAGCGATAGCATTAGCCCAGAACGCCAGACCAGCGGAGTCAGCTGCGCGGCCCATGTAACCTACGTACAGTTGTTGTACTGCTGCGATTTGTGCTTGAGTTGCCATTTCGGTACTTCTCCAAAATTATTAGTCGAATCGACAGGCAGGCTTGGGTGTTGCGGGCCCGTCGGCCCCAGCCTGGGTGCAGTGCCCCGTATTGGGGCAAGCCCCTTTGTAAATGGTGTTACTGCCAAACGCACTTAGTCCATTTCGTTTCGATTCCATACCAACGTTCGGACTATTTGCTATTAAGCCCGGCCATCCTACACAGCTTTCCCACGTACAAACAAGAATATTCCTACAGGGATCTGTCTTTAGATGGGGCACCAGAAATGTTCGCGGCCGGTTTCCCCAATGGCAGAAGGCGTTTCGCCATAAATTCTGTGAAATCTTTTAAAAGCAAAACGTTGCCGTTGCCGCTCAAATGATCGCCATCAAGGAAGAGCGGTTTGCCATCACGGAACGCATTGCATGCTTGACCTGGGCACAAAATTGGGAATGGGTCCCAGACAGAAACATTCGGAACCTGCTGGATGATCGCGGCGAAAGACTGCAAAACAGGTGCGCGGTAGCTTTCCATAAGTGCTTTCGGCACGCTGAAACCGGGTGCGCAAATCGGGTTGTTGTGGTTAAACCAGTCAGCGCAACGAAAGGGCGGAGCACGAAATATCGGTTTTGGGCCCTCGAAAACGATCTGTACGCCTTTGTCAGAAAACCCTTTCAAAATAGCCACTGCGTCTTTTATTACCCGCTCGCGCCCGGCATCGGCGGCCGGCCCGAACATTATGGCGTCGGCGTCTTGTTCCCCAAACGATATCCATTGATCCGAGAGCCGCGCCAAGCGCAGGGACGGCAAAAACAACACATCCCCAGGCTTGATCCGAGTGTGAAGGTCTTCCAGCGACGCTTTGGCGTACTGCTGACACTGAGCGTTATCGTTTTCTCTGTAGGGTTGCAGGCTAATGAACGGGCAACCGCCGTTGTTGTAAATAAACACCTGGGTGCTGTTGCGTATGGCGTATTGCTTGAACAGGCCTTCGTACGCCAATGCGTGGGAGTCGCCGATCACATAAATACTGTGTTCGTTAATTGGGCGCGGTGTCACACAGTGGTAAGGCTTGTAGATCATCATCAAGCCGCCACCCACATCGCTGTACTCCGGTTCGGCGAGGCAACCGGGGTTTTCGGGGCTAAACCAGGAACCATGGGGGTACCAGTCGTCCTGGTTTTTACTCACGGTGCTGAGAGAAATCTGGTGTTCATAGAGGGCGATCGTGTCAGCGCCCCACCAGCTAGCACCGATGCACGCCAGGCCAAGGGTAATGACCGCCGCCTGTGACAACCGAAGAAGGGAGCGCGAATGGCGAATCGTGTTTTCAATCCATGTGTACGAGGCAATGGCGAGGGCAAACGCCAGAACCGTTGCCAAAAAGCGCAGCAAAGGCGTGTCAATTCCGACTGTCCAGCGAAATAAAACAAACACTGGCCAATGCCAAAGGTAAAGAGAATAGGAAATGCGGCCGATATACACCAGAGGGCCGTTACCCAAGAGTTTATGCAGGCGCTTGAGCTGCGGGTGATGGTGCAGATAGTAAATAATCCCCACGGTTCCCACGACAGCAGGCAAGGCACCTGGAAACGGAAAATAGCTCGATGACGTAAACGCCAGCGCCCCCAACAACAGCAGCAAAGACAGGGCGGCAAAGAATCCATTCCTTGGCCCGGACGACAGGGTTTGGACCACCGGTTTTTGTTGGGTTAATTGAAACAGCAACACCCCGGCGGCCAGTTCCCAAAAACGGCTTGGGCTGAGGAAGTAAGCTGCGGTAGGGCTGACGGCACTCTGCCACCCCGCGAAGATCAGCGAGGCCACGCCGGCCACGACAAACAGGCCAATGGACAGCCCACGGCCCTTACGACCACTTAGCCACGCGAGGAACATCAGCGGAAAAACCAGGTAGAACTGCTCCTCCACCGCCAGCGACCAGGTGTGGGTGTAGGGGTTGAAGTCGGTGGTGGGCGCAAAATAGTCACGACCGGTCCGGGCCAGGATGAAGTTACTCAAACCGAAAAACGCATAGAGCCCGGTCTTCTGGTTAACCTCGCTGAGCCACGAAACCGGTACGAACAACGCAGTGACGTAGGCGGTCACCACTAAGCAGACGATCAGCGCCGGGAAGATCCGCTTGATCCGCCGAGCATAGAAATAGCTGAAAAATTGCAGCAGACCACGTCCACGAAAACTGACGATCGAGGCACTGACGACAAAGCCAGAGATGACAAAAAATACGTCAACCCCAACAAACCCACCCGGCAACCACGGGCCGTGCAGGTGATAAATAAGCACAGCGAGGACGGCCAAGGCCCGTATGCCGTCGATGTAAGGAAAGTAGGGTGTGCGAGCAACAGGGGGAAGCGGTGTCAAATTCATCGGTTTTCTCGCAAAAATCGCCGCAACCCTAATTCGCCTTTCAGCACGTAACAAGGCAAGGGGAATGTTTCTTTTCGGATTCTGATGATCCAAATGGCCTGGATCGATGGATAGGTTGTTCGCTAGTAGCTATCTATATAGATAGCTACTAAGCGATGGCCGGGAAATTGGCATATATAAATGCGTTGTGTCCACTGCAATGACGCCCTTTGCGACAGAGCGCGCGCACGTTGCAATCGTGGCGCGCCGATGCGCGAATGTTTAAAGGGCGGTTGCCGGTGAGTCCAGCAATAAATGCTGAAGATTGTCAGCACTTTGCTGCCAGGTCAGCCATGGCATGTCGATGGACGAGGGTTGAAACCCCGCTTCTACCCAACTGCTCACTGCCGCGGCTAATTGCCGCGGATCATCGGCAGTGAAGTAACACGCGTGCTGGGTGGCGACTTCTCTAAAGACCGGAATATCACGGGCCAAAATCGGCAGGCCCTTCTGGGCAGCTTCGATCAATGGCAAACCGAAACCTTCGTCTTCGGAAGCCGCGAGCAAACCACTGGCGCTGGCGTAAATGAGTTCAAGAAACTCATCGCTGGGACCGTCGAGCCAGAACAGGCGCCGGCCTTTCTCTGGGTGGTTGGCCAGGCGCGCCAGCAGTTGTGGAATGCTGCGCTGCTGATCAAGCGGCAATTGTTGCCAACCGGCACGCCCGACGATCACCAAATTGACATCGACCCCGCTCTCCCACAGCTGGGTGAATGCGTCGACAGCCTGCAGATAACCTTTGCGCGGTTCGAGGGTGCCCACCATTAATACACTGGGGCGCATGGCAAACATCGCCATCAGCTCATTGGCTTCAGAGGGCAGGCCTTGGCTGGGTGACGAGTTAGACAGGTCGGCACCGTGGTGAGAGTGATCGAAGGTGAAATGAGCCACTCGATCGGGCAACGCTTTGTGCATCCACTGCCGCAACTCGCCCGCCACGGTGTTAGTCACGCATACCGCGCCGTCGAGTCGTGCGACATGGTTCAGCCAATCAGCGAAGTGGTGGTCCGCTTGCGGCGGAAACAATTCAGGGCAGGTTACCGGCAACAGGTCGTGAACCAGCACCCGGCAGTTGACGCCCCCAGCCTGAAGACGCTTATACAGACCGCAAAGACTGGCTTGAACCAACGAGTTGCCGGAAAGGTCCAGAGCAATCAGTTGGTCGCCAGGACCATAATCGATGCCTCGGTCTACCAGCGCAAAGGGCAAGCCCAGCAGTTTGGCCGTGAATGCGTTGGCATAACGGTAATGCCAATGGCCGCCGAGGTTGGAGAGGTAGACCGGCTCGACACGCACTCCAGCGGGTGGCTGGTTGAGCAAAGCGACTGTCAATGCCTTGGCTACGCGCTCTATACCGCTGTGCCGGTCTACGTTAAAGGTGCCGGTAATGTCTAACAGCAATTGCCGAGGGCGCAGCGGGTCGAGGCGCCCTTGCAGAAGCTGTTCAGCCTGTGCGAGCACTTCATTGGTTTCACGAACGGGAATCGGCAACTGCGCCAACACCTGCCGTAGCCCTTGCTCGACCTGAAGGTTGCGCTGGCAAAAGCGCTCAATCGCCAGGTGATACAGGCCGGCGCAATGCTGCGGCGTGTGGTGCTGTTCGATGACCTCACGCCCACGCTGGCCCAGCCCATTGCGGGCTTGAGGGTCGTGGCGCAACAATTGTAGGGCTTCGGCTAATTGCGCATCGCTGAAGGTATCGGGCAGGCGATACACGCCGGTTTCCGGGAGGTCGGCCATGCTGCCATTGGCGTTGACGATGGTCGCCACGCCGTGGTTCATGCAGTCGAGCACGGCGGCCGAGGTTTCGCCCCGTGTCAGGCTGCGCAATTGCACCGCAATGTCGGCAGCACCGAGGTAATGCTCGAAGGTCGCGCTGTCCGCCCAACCGGTAATACTTATACGCGACTGTGCGCCCACATCAGCCAGCCGCTTGCGCAATGTTTGAGCGTAATCGTCGGTGCCCAGATCGCCGACGAATACCAGATGGCAATCGCTGTCGTCGGCCAGGTCAGAGGCGAGCCAAGCGTCAAGCAGTCGATCATTGAGTTTGGTCTCACCCAATAATCCAAAGCTGCAGACTATAAATGCACCCTCGGTGATTTTTAGAGCCTCGCGGCTATGGGCACGGGAATGTGCCTTATCACTTTGATCGGCCAGTTCACGCAACAGCGGAATCTGCACCCAGTCGGCACACGCTTGCGCGCCGTAAGACTGTTCGGCCAGACGCAAAGACACGGCCGAATGGACAATCACACCCTGGGCACGTTGCAGCACACTGCGGTTAAAAGAGTAACGCTCAGCGATTTTGCGCTCGTCGTGCCGGGCTTCGATCAGGGCGCTGTAACCGTGGCTGTAATACAGCTCACGCATTTTTATGCCGCTGTAGGCCGGGCGGGTTTCCATCGCCCAGATCAAGCCACTGAGGTAGAAATCGTGCAGGACAACGATGCCCGGCACCTGCTCGATCAACTCAACCATGTAGCAATGAAAGGGCGAGTTGCCGAAGTGATAGAGCACCGCGCTGTAGCTGTGAGCGTTATGGCGCAGCCAGTCCGGGTCGCGCAGCTGGTAGCCACTCCCGTTCGGGGTTGCGCTGCCCTGCTCAACGATGACGTCGATTTCGTAGTATTGAGCGAGGGCAGGCAGCAGTTCGGCGCTGTAATCGGCAATGCCGGTACGGTCCGGCGGCATCGGTGAAACATAGGCCAGACGCGGGCGCTCATTGGGCTGCGGCGTAGCCGACGCCTTGGCTTCCGGTTCAAGCAGGTGTTGCAAGTGCTGGCCCAGTTGCACGACACGCGGCGAATAACTGCTCAACACGTCAGACAGAACCGGCTGGCTTAATCGGCCTAACCTGAACGCCAGGCCGCGCATCTGCCCTTTCAGCCCAGGCACGCGGTTGACTGCTGCGCGCAACGCCTGAGCCAAACGCGGTTTGCTGTTTACATAATTCAAGGTGCCGAACACTGGGCGGATGACACTCCGCGCCAGCCCTCTCTTCAGAGACGCTCGGTCCATGTGCCTAAGGGTATCGAACAGCTCGCGCATGGGCCGGGTTATCTGCCACGAGCGGCTGCTGTATATAAGCCGGAGTTCGGCTTCAGCGGCCTGAGCGCGCTCTGCACTTTCTTTGCAGAGCTGGGCGAGTTGTTCAGCGTATTCGCCTTGGGTATGGAGCTGGTTTCCAAGGCTTTCAAGGCGTCGATTGACGGCATGCTGGGCGTCGTTGTTACGCAGCGCGTATTGATCATGGCGTTGCGCCAGAGTCTGTAGGTCAAGACCATAATCTTTACTGAAGAGCTGGGCGAACGCATCGTTTGCAGGCTCTGCCGGGACAGATTTACGCGCCACGATGGCGTAATCCGGGCTGACGCCATAGAGCACTTGCCACAGCCCGATATAGGCATCGGGCGTGTGCAACGCCTGGTCTTCTTGCAAACGAACGATCTTGCTCTGTGCGAAACCGGAATGCTGGCACAGAAAATCGAGAAATATCGCCGGGACCGGACGCTGGTGGGTGGGGTCCAGATAGAAATTGTTGGTGCCCACAATCAGATTTTCGGCGTTGGGCGTTTCCAGGATGAGCAACCCGTGGGGGCTCAGGGTTCGCTGAGCCTCTTTGAGCAACGCTCGCAGGTAGTCGAAGGTCAGGTGCTCAACCACATGGAACGCTGAAATCAGGTCAAGGCTTGCGTCAGGCAGGGCTTGCAGTGCCTCAAGGGCATCCTGATTCTGCGCGTGGAGCCCGCGCTCATGGCACGCGGCAAGCATCGAATCGTCCAGGTCCACACCGCGCGCATCCAGGCCGACTTCAGTCAGTAGCTCAAGCCATTCGCCGCGGCCACAGCCGATATCGAATGCCTTGGGTCGCGGGGTGGTTTGACACAACGCGGATAGAAACGGGCGATAACCTTCAAGACGCGCCCGAATGTCCTCACGGGAAGCGCGAAAACGCTCTTCCAGTGCACGATAAAAATCATCAATCATGGTGTTGAAGGCTCTCCAGTTGAACGCCAAGCCAGGCAACGCCGGCAAATTCGCGCTGACTGCGGTTGACCACCTCGAACATCAAGGCGCGCTCCTGCCAGGCATAATTGTGCTCGATATGCCCGGCGTGGCTGTGTAAGGCCAGGGTAATGGAGTAAGTCCCCGGCCCGATGTTGGCGGGAAAAACAAATGACCACGACAAGTCGCTTTCTGCCTTGATGCCGTAACACACTTTATCCAGCAGCCGGGTATTGGTGCCGAATACGTCTTGGCCATAGCGGTCCTTGATCAGGAACCCGAGCACGAGATCGGGGATAGCCATGTGGGCACGGGCGGATATGTGCAAATGCACCCGTTGGCCGACATCGACGATTTCCAACGGGTTGCCGTCGTCGTCACGGATCTGCTGGCTGAGGAATTCCGCCTCGCCAGTGCCCGACAGTATCGCGCCCTGGCTTTTGGGATCGGCAATGATTTGCTGGTCCTGATGGGCCGCGAGCAGCGCGTTGTAGTAGTCCATCACCACGTCGGGCTCGCCTTCCATGGCGACGGTGCCACCGTTGAGCAAAATCGCGCGATTGCAGATGCTTTGAATAGCCTGTTTATCGTGGCTGACCAACAGCAGCGTCGTGCCTTGGCGGGTGAATTGCCGAATACGGTCAAAACTTTTGTGCTGGAAGTAGGCATCGCCCACGGACAGCGCTTCGTCGACGATCAGAATTTCCGGGCGCTCTGCGGTGGCTACGGCAAACGCGAGACGCGCCTGCATACCACTGGAGTAAACCCGTACCGGCAGCTCGAAGTAATCGCCAATTTCGGAAAAGGCATGCACGTCATTAATGAAGCCGTCGATCTGCTGCTGGGTGTAGCCCATGAGACCGGCGACGTGATACACGTTTTGCCGGCCGGTCAGTTCGGCATGAAAGCCCATGCCCAGTTCGAGAATCGCAGCCACGCGGCCGTTGATCCGTACAGTGCCTGTGGTGGGTTTTAGAGTACCGGTGATGATCTTGAGCAGCGTGCTTTTGCCTGCGCCATTAAGGCCGATCAATCCCACCGCCTCACCCGGTTGCAGTGCAAAAGAGATGTCTTGCAGCACCCACTTGCGAACCACCGATGGCGTGGCGAAGCCTAACCAGGACAATAAACGCAGACTTTCCCGTGGGTATTTATTGAAGGCTTTACCGATGCCTTCGACACTCAATGCAGCCGTCATAACACGTCCACCACTTCATCTATGGCGCGGTGATAAAGCACCGCCGCGATCAGCAGGGTCACCGCCGCGAACACCGCCGGGTAAATCAACTGAGAGAAATCCGGCGCCCGGCCGTAGACCAACACACTCTGATAGGCCTGAACGATTCCGGTCATGGGATTGATGTGCAAATAGCGTCGGTATTGCTCGCCGAGCATGTCGATGTTGTAGACCACCGGTGTTAGCCAAAAGCTGAATTGCAGCACGATGGTAACGACCTGCCCAACGTCGCGGAAAAATACATTGAGCAGCCCCAAAGCCAGACCCAAGCCCAAGGCCAGGCCCATCAACAAAAGAGTCAGCACTGGCAACCAGAGGATTTGCTGGTTTGGGATGTGGCCTAGCAAGGCAAAAATCGCCAATACCGAGGCTAACAGCACCGCGTTATTGAGCAAGGCACTGCCACACACGATGGTGGGCAAGGCAAGTCGTGGAAATACCATTTTTTTCAGCAAATTGCCGTTTTCGATGAACACGTTCAGGCAGCGGCTGACGATTTCAGCGAATAACGTCCAGGCCAAAATACCGGCTGTGAGGTAGATCGGGTACGCGTAAGCGCTGTTAAGCCCGGGCAATTTGGCTGCCATGATCACCGACAGCACAAAGGCGTAGATAACCACTTGGGCCAACGGATAAAGGACAATCCATAACAAACCCAAACGACTGCGAACCACCCTCGAGACGAATTCGTTGCGAATCGAATTTTTGATGAAGTGGCGCGCCTGCCAGAGTTCTCGCAGAGTGGTATTCAAATCAAGGCATTCCTGTTGAGGACGGGTAGCTAACAGTAGTGAAACATAGGCCGCAATCGGGCCTTGTGGTGAGGGGTTTACTGGCAAAGCGAAGCTGCCCGAACGCGGACGCATTCGGGCCGACATGGGCATTCAGAACGAGGTACCGCTCTTGTTGCGGCGCACATCCGCATCGACCATCAGCTGGCAAAGTTGTTCTAGCGGGGTCTTGGCTTCCCAACCCAGTACGCGGCGGGCTTTTTCAGGGTCGCCAATGAGCAATTCGACTTCGGCAGGACGGTAGAATTTTGGGTTGACCTGAACGATGGTTTTGCCGCTTTTGGTGTCAACGCCATATTCGTTGTCAGCAGTACCCTTCCATTCCACGTTGATATCAACGGCTTTGAACGCCATCGATACGAAATCGCGAACGGTCTCGGTGCGGTTGGTGGCGAGCACGAAGGTGTCCGGCTCATCAGCTTGCAGCATGCGCCACATGCCTTCGACGTATTCCTTGGCAAAACCCCAATCACGCTTGGCATCCATATTCCCCAATTCCAGGCGGTCCTGCATGCCCAGTGAAATACGCGCTGCCGCATCGGTAATCTTGCGGGTCACGAACTCTTTGCCACGTAGCGGCGACTCGTGATTGAACAGAATGCCGCTGGCCCCGAAGATTCCGTAGGATTCGCGGTAATTGATGGTCATCCAGTGCGCGTAGAGCTTGGCCACGCCGTAAGGGCTGCGCGGGTAAAACGAAGTGTCTTCGGTCTGCGGAACGTCTTGAACCTTGCCGAACATTTCCGACGTAGACGCTTGATAGAAGCGGATCTTCGGATTGACGATGCGGATGGCTTCGAGCAGGTTGACTGCACCGATTCCGGTAATCTCAGCGGTGGTTATAGGCTGGTCGAAAGACACGCCTACAAAGCTCTGCGCCGCCAGGTTGTAAACCTCTGACGGCTCGGCCTTTTGCAGCAAACGGATACTGGCACTTAAATCGGTGAGGTCATGCTCAACCAGTTCAAGGTTTTCGTGAGTAGCAACACCCAACTCTTCCAGACGCCAGAAGTTAACCGAACTGGTACGGCGATAGGTGCCGTACACCTTGTAGCCTTTCTCCAAAAGCAACTGGGTAAGGTACGCACCGTCTTGCCCGGTGATGCCCGTGATAACTACTGATTTCCGGGATGCATTCATTGCTTGGAAGTCCGGTCGGGTACGAGGTCCGTTTTACTGTTGTTGCTCAGCCACACATTGACGCTTTCAACACTGGCTTCGGACAACTTGCCCGCCCAACGATTGAGAATGAACAGGTTGGTGATGAAGTCGTACTGGGTCTTGAGCAAATCACGCCGAGCCTTGAACTCGTTCTGAACGCTGGTCAGGACGTCAACGGCGTTAACCACGCCGTAGGCAAAAGCCTTTTGCGAGGCAATGCTGGACTGTTCGGCCGACGACAAGGCATTACGGTTAGCGCGGATTTTTTCGACACTTGAGTCTGCGGTCAAGTAAGCATTGGTGGTTTCTTTGACAACCTGGCGGCGGGTTGCTTCCAGCTGCATCTCGGCAGATATCTGGTCCTGATACAAACCGCTGACGTGTGCAGAAGTCGAGCCACCGCTGTAAATCGGGATCGACAATTGCAACCCTGCCACATAGCTGTCGGTTTTAGGTGCAATGGCGTTGTTGTAGCCTTCGTTGGTGTTTTGTGCGCTGAGGTTCAATCCCAGCGTAGGGTAATGCCCGCCCTTGCCGCCACGCAACGCGGCTTCGGATGCCTCGACGGCGCTCAGATTGGCCTTGATGCTCGGGTTATCGGCTTGGGCAAGATCAACCCAGCTTGCCAAGGATTCCTCCGACACCTTTAGCTCCACGTCGGTGCGTACACGGCTAAGCTTCTCCGTGACAGGACGACCGACGATTTCGGAAAGCGCTGCGCGACTCAGGCGGATCTGATTGCGCGCGTCCACTTCTTGAGCAACCAAGGTATCGACACGGGCCTTGAGGTCCAGTACGTCAGTCACCATGGCGTACTTTTTTTCGTACAGGGCATTGACCCGGTCAAGGTTCTTTTGCGTGGCGCGGCGCTCAGCCTGGACTAACTCAAGCTCATCATCAGCCGCCAATGCCGCGAAATAACGCTGCGCCAGATCGACAGTCGCTTCGGCCTGGGCTTCATCAGACTCGGAGATGGCCTGCTTGGCCAGACTTTCGTATTTCTTGTAGTTTTCCCAGGTCGCTTTGTTATAAATGACCTGGTTAAGACCTACGCTGTAGTTTTCGCTGTTGTAAATCTGGCTGATGAGCACGTTGGTCTGCTTGATGCGGTTTGCACCGGCATTGGCACTGATCTGCGGCAAAAGAGCGCCAAAGGCTTCACGCTCATGGTCTTTGCCTGCTTCGGTTCGCGCGTAGGCGGCGGTGACCCTTGGATCCTCAAGGCGAGCCTCGCGGTAAAGCTGCATCAGGTCAGCCGAGTACTCCTTGGCGCTGACACTGGTCAACGCGGGTTTAGGCTTGGATGGCTCGGCGGTTTTCGGTTCGGCTGCATGGGCTTGCAGCGCCAACATTCCCAACAACACATATGGAAACAAGCGCACGATCATTCCTCGATCATAGATTGGGCGATAGCGTTACGCGCCGGCTGCATGATGTATTGCAACATGGTTCGCGCGCCGGTATTGATCAGAACGTCTGCGGGCATGCCCGGCAACAGTTTGCGATCACCGAGTTTATGTTCCCCTGCCGCCGTCACTTCAATACGCGCCAAGTAGTAAGGTTGGCCTGTTCGTTCATCGGTCAGGCGGTCAGCAGAGACTTGGGTCACGATGCCTTCGATCGGCGGTGTGGTCGCGCTATTGAACGCACTGAAGCGGATGTCGGCCAGCTTGCCTATCGCGATGCGATCAATGTCTACCGGCTGCACATGCGCTTCGATTACCAACTCCGAAACCGATGGCACGATGTCAAGCAACGGGGTCGCGGGACGCACAACACCGCCGATGGTGTGTACGGTCATGCCGATGACCATGCCGTCATCCGGCGCCCGAATGACCACACGAGACAAGCGATCCTCAAGCGCTGCGGTGCGCTCTTTCAGGTCGTAGGTCTTGGTCTGGACGTCAGCCAGTTGCTTGACTACATCAGAGTTGAAGTCTTTGTTGATCTGCAGGATTTGCAACTGCGTTTCGTTGATCTGCAGGCGCGTCTTGGTAGTCGATGACTGAAGCTCAGCGACTTCAGACTTGAGCATGTCCAGCTTACGCTGCTGCTCCAGCATCCTTTGTTTGTCGACGAATCCTTGGGCCAGTAACTCGTTGAGCTCGCCGATTTCGCCGGTGTAGGATTTTTCCAGATTGATCTTGGTGCCGATCATGGCTTCAGTGCCCTTGATCTGCTGGTTGAACTGACCGATACGCTCTTGCAATACCGACACTTCACCCAGGCGCGAGCCACGGCGAGCGTTGAACACCTGAGTTTCGCTGTTGCGTGCTTCTTCGCCACGAGGCGTATTGGCAGGGAGCATCTTATCGAAGTCGATGGTGCTTTTGTCGTCACGCTCGGAGCGCAGACGCGCTTCCATTGCTTTGGCGGCAATGTACTGGCTGCGGGTGGTTTCGTATTCAGCCTTCAACTGGCTGTCGTCAAGCACAATGATCGGGTCGCCTTTTTTGACGATATCGCCGTCGTGGACGAGCACTTCTTTGACGATGCCGCCTTCCAGGTGCTGAACGGTCTTGCGATAGCTTTGAACGGTGACCACACCGGGCGAATAAGCGGCGCTGTCCAGCGGAGCAAAAGCTGCCCAAGAACCAAACAGACCAAAGGTCACAAAGACAATCCAGAAACCGACTCGCCGGGCCTTCGTATCAGATACTGGAACGCCATTGAAGATATCGGCGGTTGTAGTGAGTGTATTACTAGTCATCGACAATCTTCCTATCAGACGCTGTCTGGCACTGCGGCTGAGGCAATTTGAGCTGCTTTTTGTTGAGCGGCGAGATGTTGGGCGTTGAGTTCAGCCATGACTTGTTCGCGCGGACCATACATGGAGATGCTGCCGCCGCTCATGACCATGAGGCGATCAAGGTGCGACAGGATGGTCGTGCGGTGAGTAATCACGAAGACTGTTGAGCCGCTGGCTTTCATGAACATGATGGCTTGGGCAAGCGCTTGTTCACCAGCATCATCGAGGTTGGAGTTGGGTTCATCGAGGATGATCAGACGCGGCGCGCGGTACAGGGCACGGGCCAGTCCGATACGCTGACGCTGTCCGCCGGACAGGTTGACGCCCTCGCTGCCAATCACCGTGTCGTAGCCTTCAGGCAATAACAGGATCATCTCGTGAACACCGGCAGTGCGCGCAGCCATGATCACTTGAGCAGAATCAACCACGGAGAAACGGGCGATGTTTTCACTGATGCTGCCTTCGAACAGCTCGATATCCTGTGGCAGGTAGCCCACGTATGGACCCAGTTCGTTTTTATCCCAATTACTGATATCGGCGCCGTCCAGGCGCACGACGCCATGTTGCGGTACCCAGATGCCCATCAAGGCGCGAGCCAGGGTCGATTTACCGGATGCACTCGGGCCGATGATACCGACCACTTGGCCAGCGGGGACGTCAAAACTGATGCCCTTGATGATGGGGGTCTTACCACCGGGGGCACTGACAATCAGGTTTTCTACCAACACGTTGCCTTGGGGTACAGGCAGGGACATGCGCTGAGGTTCGTTTTCTTGCGTGTCCAGAATGTCATTCAGACGATCATATTGCGAACGTGCGCTGATAAAGCCTTTCCAACTGCCGATGATCAGATCCAACGGCGCCAATGCACGGCCCAGCAACACGGAACCTGCGATGACCAGGCCGGAGCTGATTTCATGATTGACCGCCAGGTAGGCGCCCAAACCGAGAATCAGGGACTGCACCAGCATGCGAAAGGTCTTGGAAATATTGGTCATCAGACCGCCCTTGTCGCTGGCGATCGACTGCAGTACCAAAACCTTTTTTTGACGATGCGCCCAGCGACCGATCAGGGTGTTGAGCATGCCCATGGATTCGATGACTTCGGCGTTACGCAGATTCTTGTTGGTGTAGAGGCTGGCAGCGATATTTTCTTTGTTGGCGACGGCTAAGGTGGCCCCGGTCATTTTCTCGTTGAGGATCGCGAAACACACCAAAATGATCGAGCATACGATTGCCATCCAGCCGTACCACGGGTGGAACATGAACATTACTGCTATGTAGATTGGCAGCCAAGGCGCATCAAAAAACGCAAACAACCCGTTGCCCGTCATGAATTGACGCAGGCCGGTCAGGTCGTTCAGGGCTTGGGCTGAGGAATCCATACCGCCACTGACCAAGGCACGCTTGAAGCTGGCCCGGTACAGGTCACGACTCAACAGGATGTCCAGCTTGGTGCTGACCCGAACCATGATTCGCGAACGAACCAGTTCCAGCGCACCCATGGTTACCATCAGCACGACCATGATGATCGTCAGCATCACCAGCGTTGAAATGCTGCCGCTGGTGACCACGCGACCGTAAACCTGCAACATATAGAAGGTCGGTACGAGCATCAGAGCGTTGATGAATAGGCTAAAGAAGCCAACCGATACAAAACTGCTCCTGCAAGCCTTCAAAGCAGCCTGGAGGTTATTGTCATGTGTACTGCGCATAATCTCAGGACTGCCAAGAGGGAATTTGGAAAGGCGCGGGAGTGTATCACCGACCTAACGCCCCCACACATGAAAAACGTTTTATAAATAGGACTCGCAACCTGACTCGGATCGACTATTTCTCGACCGATATAAAGGGCAAGATTGATCTTCGTTCCAAGCCCGCGGCATCGGTTATAACAATGGACACGGCGGATTTGAACGCATACCTGTGGCCCGTGAGCCAATAACCTCACAGGCGAGATTGCGCATTGGCTAGCTGTCGACTCGACCGTACACGTCTTCGAAACGAACGATATCGTCTTCGCCCAAATAATCGCCGCTCTGAACTTCAATCAATACCAGGTCAATAACCCCAGGATTGCTCAACCGATGCTTGTGACCGGCACGAATGAAGGTCGACTCGTTGGTATTGAGCATCAATTCCTTGTCATCATTCACGATCACGGCCATGCCACTGACGACGATCCAATGCTCGCTACGGTGATGGTGCATCTGCAGCGAAAGAGAAGCTTGTGGCTTCACTACGATTCGCTTGATCTTGAAACGCTCGCCGTTTTCGAGGGTCGTGTAAGTGCCCCAGGGGCGATGCACGGTGCGATGTAGCTGGTGAAGCGTATGACCGGAGCTTTTAAGCTGACCGACAATATGTTTTACATCTTGGGCATGATCTTTATGAACGATCATCACGGCGTCGGGTGTATCAATCACCAGCAGGTTTTCAACACCAACCAAGGCCGTGAGGCGCCCTTCACTGTTTACATAGTTGTTGCGCGAGCCATGGGAAAGCACTTCTCCCTCGAAGCGATTGCCGTTTTCGTCAGCTTTGGTCAGGTCGCTAACCGCGTTCCACGAGCCGATATCACTCCAGCCGATATCACACGGAACGGTGACCACCCTTTGAGAGCGCTCCATCAATGCATAGTCGATGGAGATGTCCGGGACCTGGGCAAAAGTATCCGGATCAATAGCCAGGCATCGGTAGCCAACACTGGTGGTCAAACGCGAATGAGCGAGGGATGCCGCGGCAGCTGTCAGCACATCCGGAGCATGTTTGCGGAATTCTTCAAGGACTGTTCCAACCTGGAAACAGAACATTCCTGAGTTCCAGAAATAATTACCCGCTGCCACATAACGCTCGGCAGTAGCAACGTCGGGTTTCTCAACGAACCGAGCAACCCTCAGTCCACCCTCCTCGCCAACCGAATCGCCCGCCTCGATGTAGCCAAAGCCGGTTTCCGGGTACTGCGGCTGAATACCGAAAGTCACGAGCCACCCTTGCTGCGAAAGTGCAACCGCTTTGGCCACCGCAACCGCAAATGCGGGTTCGTCCTGGATGAGGTGATCGGCGGCAAGTACCAACAGATTCGCCTCGTCGCCGTGGGTCTGCTGTACATGCAATGCAGCCATTGCCACCGCAGCTGCGGTGTTACGGCCAAACGGTTCCAAAATGAAGCTTTGCGAATGTGCCGATGAATTGACCGTACGGTATTCGTCTTCAGTTTTGAACAGTAACTCACGATTCGTTACGGTCAAAACCTCCGATACACCTTCAAGCTTGGCCGCGCGAATGAACGTCTTTTGAATCAAATTCTGTCCGTCAGGCAGTGTCATGAATGGCTTGGGATGGGCCTCGCGAGATACGGGCCACAAACGGCTGCCTACGCCTCCTGACAAAATCACCGGAATCAAATCCATTTCTAGAACCCTTAAGTAGCCACATTTTGGCGGAGTAAATTCATGCTGAATGCAGTTTCAGGTGACGATCCGGTCAACCTCAGCATTTTAGTGGACGCGAGAATATCAGATAAACGAAAGCAGCTACTCGGTGGTGCTGAGATTCAGGCAACGCGGGGGCTAATTCAGAATTGCTGTTCCCAATCAAAAAAACACTCCAGATCAGCCACTTGCTAGCGGGCTAGCGAGGCTGTTGGCTAAAATATTTACTGAGAATGAGGGGCGGCGGAGTACTCGCATGAGTGGCCCCCATGACCTTTCATCCAGCCGATGAAAAAACCGACCCACTTAAGCGACTCTAACCGGGCGAACCGAGTAGCCAAGACATGCCGCCAGTCGGCACTTGCCGTCAAACATCTACTTTGTCTGATATACATAATTACCACCGTTAGAACGCTGCATCCGAGGAGGGATGGAATGGAAGGCATGTCCGAACTGCTTGGTGTAATCGAAATATAGATTGGGCCACAATGCGCTCCGATGAGCAGACGTGGGTACCCCCAAGCCGGTCGACTTTCGAAAGTCCATCGACGGCCTCGCCGTCCTGGTCGAGCTGGATATCAAGGTTGCGGTCTTTGACCCAGTGCTCTTCGTGTGCCTCAACAAACCCATCCGGGCATAAATTTAACGCCCCGATAACCTACCTGATGACCCACTTCTGCTTTAGCAAATGCTTTTACAGATGTTCGGTGAGCGTCAGGTAGATAAAGGTCAGTTCGTCGATTTAAAAGAACAGGTCTAGTTGCTCCGGGAGTTTGTCGAAGCCCGAGAAGTGCCGCCCAGGGGCAAGACCGGGAGAGCCGATATTGCGTCGGCGATGATTAATAAGCTGTTCGGGATTGAGCGCGACCTTGAAGACGTGAGCGAAGAGCAGCGCTTTATCGGCCGCCAGGAAATGAACCTTCCGGTGCTCGCGCAACTAAAAGGTTGGCTGGAGAAATACAGCCTCGTGTAACGCCGCTGAGCGTGTTGGATCGTGCGGACAAGACGTGGAAAGTTATTTAAGAATTTAACTGTATTAATCATCGTCCGCGACAACCAATGAACGCTGCCCCCTTTTATAAAACATAAAATATTTAACGAGACAACCTGTAAAAGAAAACAGGTATAAATATACAAATGCTAAATAATATTCCGCCTGAATAAATTTGTTATCAAAGAAAAATAATATAGCGCATGCTGAAAAATGAACGATAAAAGCCGTCTTGTATTTCCCGTTCAAAAAAATCAGGCCAAGAAAATAAAATATCAATAGCGAAATTGAGTGTATAAGAACACCAACAATACCGGCTAATTTTGCTGTCAAACCAAACCCTGACGCAACATTCAAATACGGTATAATATAATCTGGTTGTGGACGCATAATTTCAAATCTCGCATAAAAAAACTCCGGAACGAAAATATTTGTGAGCAGTGCCTTAACATCGTCAACCCTAATCTCTAAAATATCATGTGACTGGAAATTATAAGATAAATTATAGATTGGGCAAACAATATACAACCACATCCAATAAAGTGAAGCCGGCAGTTTACGGCCATCTTCATTTGCACCGCCCACTGTAAATATAAGATCGCTGCCGCCTGACTCCCTAATATTACCAAGCGTGCTAAACGCGACAACAACCAAAGCGCACATTATTAATATTTGCCATAATTTTATTTTTCCCTGCGACGCTAAAGAAATCACAAAAACAAGAAATGAATACATTAATAACTGCCTTGTTAACATGAGGGCGCCAAGCAAGCAGGACACAACGAATATCAGCAATACTGGCCTTATGGAAGCAAACGTTGCTGACTTTATATTAAGATAAATAATAAACGCATAAAATATAACGTGCAAACTTTTAAAACCGGCAAACTCAGATCGATCTAACCCAAACAAAGGCACACCAAAATACGCAAGCTCTACAAGAAAAAATATCACTACTACCAGCGCTTGCACATAGAACGTCAAATAGTCATTCGATACAGTTTCCGGCGTATGATAAAGCCTGCTGAACGGTAACGCCACTGCGAACACAAAACTAATTATCACCAATACAGCCACAACTGGCAATAGATCAACTTCTTGATAAAAGAAAGAAAGTCTAAATGTTGCCATATAGAAACTAATTAAGAAAGCGACAATAATACCAAGTGGGAATAGTGTAATACGCCTCATTTCTTTCCTTTAATCGCCACTCTAACAGTGGGCAGCCATTGCTTAATGGTGAATACGCATTGAATTAATAAAAACGCTGATTAATACACTTAAGGCGTTAGCTCGACGGACGCAACTTTGAAAAAATATACTCATGATGTACATCACTATCACATTCGCAAAATTCAAGGTTCAAGTCGATTTTGCAAGAAAAACCAATCAACGATCTCTCCGTCAGGGCTATACCCACTTACCGTATCTCGTAATAACTGACGAACCCGGACGTAATCAAGGTCATCAATAGCAGAAAGAAGTTCGGCTACTTCGGTTTTCAATATTTCCCAAGTCATATAATCTTCGCTAGCACTCATTATCATTGGATGGCGCGTCGCCACGACATTGTCACCGATGAGCAGTTCCTCATAAAGTTTTTCACCTGGACGCAATCCGCTAAACTCGATAGAGATATCACCGTGAGGATTTTTCTCTGAACGGATACTGAGCCCCGACAGATGGACCATTTTCTCGGCAAGTTCTATAATCTTCACCGGCTCACCCATATCCAATACAAATACATCCCCCCCTATCCCCATTGACCCCGCCTGAATTACTAATTGCGCCGCTTCCGGAATAGTCATGAAATAACGGGTGATGTTGGGGTGGGTGACCGTCAACGGACCTCCTGATTTAATTTGTTTATGAAAAAGTGGAATTACTGACCCTGAAGAGCCCAAAACATTACCAAAGCGAACCATCGTAAATCGGGTTTTGTTTACTTGGGAGATATTGGCCTTATCCCCAAACATTATGGGAGCCAATTCGCGGCTAAGCGCTTGAAGGGTAAGCTCAGCTAAACGTTTCGTACTGCCCATAACATTAGTTGGACGCACGGCTTTATCAGTAGATATAAGCACAAAGTTAGCAACACCAGCCTGCAATGCAGCTTGAGCGGCATAGAGCGTCCCCATGACATTATTCAACACACCCTCGGCTATATTATGCTCGACCATAGGTACGTGCTTGTAGGCTGCAGCGTGGTAAACCGTTTCCACCCGCCAAGTCCTCAACGTATGCAAGACTTTGTTCGAATTAGTTACCGAACCCAGGATTGGAATTATCTGGACGGTTAGCGACTCCCTGTTAACGCGCTGCTCTAACTCTGAGAGAATGGTGTAAAGATTAAATTCGCTGTGTTCGAACAAAAGAAGAGTGGTTGGTCCCAAAGCCAAAATTTGGCGACATAGCTCCGAACCAATTGATCCGCCGGCACCCGTTACCAGAACGGTTTTCCCAGCGATACAGAGTTCTAGCAAGTCCTCTTGAGCGGGAACAGTATCTCGGCCAAGCAAATCACCTATATCCACTTCTTGGATATCGTCAACTTTAACTCGGCCATTTGCAAGGTCCATGAACCCCGGCACGCTTCGTACATGAAGAGGAAAACCTTCTAAATAACCCAAAATTTCACGACGACGTCCGCGAGTGCAAGAAGGGACTGCCAACAATATTTCTTGAACTTCAGTCACTTCAATCATGCGCTGGATATGTCGCGGTTTATAGACGGGTAATCCTGCTATAACTCGATTAGAGATACTTTCGTCGTCATCTATAAAAGCCACCGGCCGCATCAATCTGCCCATACGCAACGCAGCCACCAACTGGTTGCCGGCAGCACCCGCACCATAAATAGCTACCTTTGATATTCCGTCATTTCGGTTTGTAAAGGGAACGTGCTGGGCTGCAGCGAACCAATCTCCCAGGAAGTATTCGCGCATTGCTAAGCGCAACCCCCCAATCAGAACCATGCTTAACCACCAGTAATTAAATACTACTGAGCGTGGAATTACATTCTGATGATTACTATACCAATAGACAATTATTCCAAGTACTAGCGCCGATAGGCTGACTGCCTTGACGATGGCTATCAACGCATCATTACCGAAGTATCGCATGACGGCTCGGTACATTCCGAATCGAATAAAAAGGGGTATTGCCACCGCCGGAGCGCTAATAAATAGCCATCTGTGATTGAATAATGGATTGATTAATTCATCAATTCCGAGGCGCACGACAAACGCCAGCCACAGTGCAGCCCAAACCAAAATCACGTCGGCAAACACTTGAATTAATCGCTTTTGCCGTCGCGGTAGGCCAAGCAACATTGCCCGCATTTTATCCATGATCCCTTCACTCACCGGTCAACACTCCTTAAATTTTTCTGCATTGCAGTCATATTGACCCTGCCCAGTTCCCAACGCCCGCAGGGTCAAATGAATCACACATTTATCGGGGATATTTCAAGCGCGCCTGCGCGATACTTTAAGGCCAGCAAACCCAACGGCACGTACGCAATTAAAACGCCAATAATGCTATTCAACCCAAAATTCACCACCCAAATGGCAATGGGCAATAACCAAAACAAATTGAGTGCGCCTACAACCAGTGTGATAGGCAGGTGCTTACCGTATAACCGTGACGCGTACTGATACGCATGGCTGCGATGCGCTTCATAGACTTTCTCTCCCCTTAGGATACGTCGCAATAAGGTAAAAGTTGCATCCACAATAAACACGCCTAACAAAATCAACCATCCCCATAGGAGCGAGGGTTCGGTCCAAGCGGCTTGCAGCGATAGAACACCAATTGTTATGCCCAAGAAACCGCTTCCTGCATCTCCCATGAATATGCGTGCGGGAGGAAAATTCCAGTACAAAAACCCGATCACAGCCACAGCAAGCATCAATGGGAGCCACACCAAATCTGCGCGGCCCAGCATCCAATATAAAATACAGGCACCCAGACAAACGCAGACAGCTTCAACGCTAGCGATACCGTCGATACCATCCATAAAATTGTATAAATTCAGCATCCATACTAGGTAGAGCACTGCGAGAGTATGTCCAATCCAACCGAGGTTAACAGCCGTCCCGAGAACCTCGATGGCCGGCAATCCTCCAAGCCAAAACAACGCCCAAAGCGCACCTGCAAAATGCCCGAGCAGCCGCCATCTGGCAGCGATGTGACCGTGATCATCCATGAAGCCCAGCACAGCAACAAGGATTCCGGATCCTCCAAGCGCACACACTGTCTTCCAGTTCGCTAACTCCATCCAACCTAGGATGGGTAACGCCAGGCAAAATGCCAAAACTATCGCCACACCACCTCCCCGCGGTGTGGGGGTAGTGTGGGAACTACGAGCGTTCGGAATATCCATTATGCTTTGGGCCAGAGCGTACCGCCGTAAAGCCGCAGTTAATAAAAAAGCCGTTAGTAAAACCGCTGGAAAAAGCCACGAGTGAGTCATTATTTTTGCTGCCCTTGAAAAGGTAACGCAGTGCTTTAAAGCGCATTGTCCACGCTGACAACAGATGATGACAGTTCACTCATGGGATTAATGGCAACAAACTCTAGCCGGCCGGAACTATCACGCCTGGCGACTGCAGCGACATCCATACCTGTTTTACTGGCGAGAACGCTAACCAGACGCCGCCCTACGACGCCCCAAGCACCAGTAGCCAATAAGCGCATGCCTAACCCCTTAATTCTTCGACCACACAGTGCGATTTATATAATCAGTGTAGCTATAAACAATGCGCACAATCTGTTTAGACACAGAACCGCCTAAATAGTCACCCACGGATTTGAAAACTCTAAGTGTACGATCGTGCTGACTCGTCACAACACTCACTGCGTCAAGCACACGATTGGACTTCAAACCGCACATGATGAGTGTGCCCGCATCCATACCTTCTGGCCGCTCATGCGTATTTCGGATGGTTACTGCGGGAAGATTTAATAAACTCGCTTCTTCCATAATAGTTCCGCTGTCAGAGAGAATACAAAAAGATCCTATCTGCAACTTGATATAATCGAGCAACCCAAATGGTTTCACAAACCGAAGCAAAGGATGATCAAGGTTTTCACCAAGTGCTTCTAAACGCTTACGGGTGCGAGGATGAGTGGAAACAATAATGGGATAGCTATATTTATCTGCTAGCGCTCGAAGGGATTCAAGCAGATCGCGAAGATTGTCAGGCGTATCAACATTCTCCTCCCGGTGGGCACTGACAATAAAGTACTTCCCTTCCTCAAGCCCTTCACGGATCAAGACGTCCGATTCCAATATGCGCGGCATATAATAATCAAGAACCTCTTCCATATGCGAACCGGTCTTAATGATCGTTTCGGGACGAATACCTTCATCCAGTAAATAGCGACGAGCGTGCTCTGTGAGCACTAGATTAATATCACTTAAATGATCAAGTACTTTACGATTCAACTCTTCTGGAACACGCTGATCAAAACAGCGATTGCCCGCCTCCATATGAAATATAGGGATTTTCCTACGCTTTGCAGCGATGATTGCCAAGCAACTATTAGTGTCCCCATACAGCAGCAACGCGTCAGGAGCTTCGATTTCAAAAATGTCATCAGCCTTGGAAATAACTTCCGAAATTGTTTTTGCCGCCGTATCGCCCGCAGCCCCTAAAAAGTGATCAGGCTTACGAATCTCAAGGTCATCAAAAAAGACCTGGTTCAATTCATAGTCATAATTTTGACCTGAGTGAACCAAAACGTGATGAGTTTGCTTATCCAACTCAGCGATCACGCGGCTCATTTTGATGATTTCCGGACGCGTACCCACTAAAGTCATGACCTTAAGCATTTAACTCATCCTTTATATAATCGAGCTTCAATAACAGTTTTTTTATCCTAGCAATGTCAAGGCGTTCTGTATTATGAGAAGTGTAATCGTCGAATTCGGCGATTTTTTGCTCGCCTTCAACAAAATACTTATTGTAATTTAAATCTCTGTTATCGGCTGGAACCCGATAATAACGACCCATGTCCTCAGCTTTCGCCATCTCTTCACGAGAGACCAGAGATTCGTACAGTTTCTCACCGTGACGGGTACCAATTACTTTCAATGAATTAGTTTTAGCGAACAACTCTCTGAGCGCCAATGCGAGATCGCCCACCGTAGAGGCGGGAGATTTTTGAATAAAAACATCACCCTGCTGCCCATGCTCAAACGCATGCAATACCAGATCAACTGAATCCTCTAAAGACATTAAGAAACGGGTCATCTCCGGATCGGTGACCGTCATGTCTTCACCATTACGGATTTGATTTACAAACAAAGGAATGACTGAACCCCGAGACGCCATTACGTTCCCGTAACGAGTGGCGCATATAACGGTTCCGCCTTCAGGGATCATTCTTGACTTTGCAACGACTAGCTTTTCACCCATCGCTTTGGAAATGCCCATAGCGTTGATTGGATAAACAGCTTTATCGGTGCTTAAAACAACAACTCTTTTTACGTCAGAAGCAATTGCAGCATTGAGAACGTTTTCTGTCCCCAAAATATTAGTCCGCACTGCTTCCATCGGATAAAATTCACACGACGGCACCTGCTTCAAAGCCGCAGCATGAAAAATATAATCAACGCCTACCATAGCTTGTTGGAGGCTATCAACGTTTCTGACGTCGCCAATATAAAATTTAACTTTATCATTGGACAGCGCTATTCGCATGTCTTCCTGTTTTTTCTCATCACGGCTAAATATACGAATTTCTTTAACATTCGTATTGATAAATCGCTTCAGCACAGTATGCCCGAACGAACCTGTGCCGCCAGTAATCATTAATACTTTATTATCAAACATAATGGGTATCCATGGTATTTGGTGACTTAGATCGATGCATTAGCCGTATAAGTTGTGGCCATTCTGGAGCGCAATAGCCGGTTGCCAGTGTAAAACGCTGACTGACCAAAGATCGATCAATGATGAGAGAGCTATCTTCAATAATAGATATTTTTTTCTCATATACGTCAGCAATGAGTTTTAACAAGCAAAATTTCGAAATAGGCTTCGCAGAAACGTGATACAAGCCATGCAACGATGTGTTTGGAATGACAATGTCTTTTATTACATTAACCAGTTCGGCCACCGGAAGACCCGAAAAAATCGCTTTGGAAAAGCCTTTTAGCTCACCTTCTTGGGACAGAAACCAATCGACTAACGAATAGCTACTCGAAAGTTCATGACCAATGATAGATGTGCGTAAAGTAATAGCGTGGGTTTCATTATGTAACTCGCCTATATACTTGGACTTCCCATACAAATCTTCGGCATCAGACACGTCGCTCTCTTCATAACCTCCTTTACGCCCAGAGAAGACGCAATCAGTGCTGATATGAATAAGCCGCGCGTTACCCAGCTGACACAATTTGGATAGTCGGTGTGGAAGCATCGCGTTTATGGGTAATGCTGACAAGGGATCTTTCGAGTCCGCCAGCTGCTTTATTAAACCGATACAGTTCATTACAATATCAGGTTTTATTTTACTGAAGACCGACACGATCGAATCGAAATCCGCAACATCGACTCCGCTTAGGAGGTTTTTTCTTATACCTTCTGCAAAGTATTTCAGCCCCGACGGATTGCGAAGTGTGCCCCATACTTCATACTTTGAGTCGTCACAAAAAGCTTTGTACGCTACACTTCCCAACATTCCTGTAACGCCCAGTAGTAGCACTTTCATTGTCCGTTCTCTCTCGATTGTTGAGATCTTTTCAGAAGGATCTCAACCAAACTCTCAACCTGCTGGCGCATTTGAAAATTCTCCTCGAAAAATTTCCTCCCTGAAAGACCCATTTCACGGTGTTCAATATCGTCGAGCGCCATCATTTTGCGAATGCAAGTGGCCAAAGCTTCTGAGTCTTCCGGTGGACAGGACAGACCAGCACCGGCATCAGCGATGACTTGAGCCCCCTCGCCTCGCAATGAGGCGACAATCGGGCGTCCTGCTGCAAGGTAACTCTGGATTTTACTGGGAACAGTATAGGCAAATATCTCCTCATCCTTTAATGACACAAGCAGCGCTGAGGCTTTGGCGAAAATCGCCGGCATCATCGAGGAAGGGAAGCGACCAGGCAGGATAAGGTTGTCGAGACCCTCAGCAGTTTTCTGCGTTTTTACCCAATCGAACAGGCTGCCGCTTCCGATCAAGAATAATTTGAAATTCTTGTCGGAACGCATTTTCCGACAGGTATCAACAAGTGTTTCAACCGCTTGCGCAGTGCCGATATTTCCCGCAAATATGAGGTTAAACCCCGATTCGAACTGGGACACCATATCGAGAGGAATTGGTTCGCTTTTAGGATCAGGCGACAATTCAAGTAGTGAATTAGGATAGTAAACAATTTTATCGAGAGCAGCATATTTTGACACTGGATTTATAAATGCCCTGGATTGCACCAAAAGCGTATCGCACCCAGCATAGATGGCTTTAACAGCTAGCCCAACTAATTTTAATACTGTTTTGTTTTTTACAAATCCTGTGGCCGATAAACTTTCCGGCCAAAGATCTTGCACCCAAACAGCCAAATGAGAATGCTTTATTTTTTTCATAAAAATAGCGGGTATTACTTGCAGAATGGGCGACGGAGCGAATACCAAAATCGTATCAAATTTTTGATACTTCAACAATTTAGGAAAATACCAAAGGCCGTAAAATACAAAAGAAAAATAATTTTTCAACAAGTTTAAAGCTCCGCCTTTACCCCGCGGTAACAACGGGATTCTTACGACTAGAATATTGTCGCCGAAGGACTCTTTCATTGCTCCCGAAACCTGATATCCAGGGTATACGTTCCCGTCTGGGTAATTTGGCTTCCCAGTCGCGACCGTAACATCATGCCCTTGAGTCGCAAGCTCTCTAACAACGTCATTTATAATGAAATTTTCCGGCCAGAAATACTGAGACAAAACCAATATGCGCATTTTATTCCTATACTGTCTGAATGTAAGTTCAAGCAATACTATTAAACATATCCCGGTTTGCTTGGACATTTGCTGGATTATAGAGGCGGGATGCAACATTGGACTGAACAATGCTCCTATGTGCTGACCACGCTTCGCGCCCTCTTGAAGCAAACTCAGTTATTGCCTCAACCATCTCATCAGGTGACTGAAGAGGTATATCCCAGCCTAACCCGTCATCCTTTAAGTTTTTCCAAGGAGTCTGATCACTTACAAGAACGACCGTCCCTGCAGACAACGACTCTGCGATAACATGACCGTAGTTTTCCCCTCGAGTAGGAAAAAGGAACAGATCATACCCCGCAAAGGTAGGGCCGACTTCAACCGGCGCAACACCGCCTTTATAAAAAACTTTTATATTGCTCGGCAAAACTTCAATCAATGACTGACATAGCGCCCAATATTCAAGATCCTCTATAGGACCATATATGTCAAACACGACATCACTTTCCAATCGACTGAGTATCTTCAGCGCGAAATCTAGATTTTTCATGGGCGATATACGTGAGAGAAATATTATTTTCAGTGCACTGCTCAGGATGATTGTTGTCGAGCCCACTGTCGGTGACGCTTTTTTGTCCGGTAAATCGATAGCCACTTTAACAATTGGATCAACGTAGCCTAGCTCACGCTGGATATTTTCCGACTCAAGTATGCTTGATGCTTGAAAATTAACGTTTCTGTAAAGCCTAATCAGCCGAACGAACAATAAATACACACGTTTTTTTATGTGTTTAAGTTTCAACGCTCCTGGAGAGAACTCACCTCTTGGAGCCAGCAAAACAGGACGCCTGTCGAGTTTACTCAACCACAATCTGGCAAACAAAGGCTTGATCGAATAATCGATGTCAAAAAAACTATTCAAATATAAAATATCGTGAGGCGTCTTGGATAGCAATGTACGAAGAAAGTTATTAGACATGTTCCCTTCTGACACATAAAGTACCTTTGCGGCACCCACATCCTGCCATTCATTTACTGTGACATCAGAATAAGTATCATTATCACCCAGATCGTGATCACGAGTAACTATTAGAAATAGAAATTCGTCACTTAAATTATTTACGAGATGCATGATTGTTCGTAGCGGCCCCCCACTTTTATAGCCAGGCAGATAGAATCCCACAAACGTTAATATTACTTTTTTTTGCCTCGGCTTTACCTCGTCGCCTGGTGGACTGACGTTTCGGTCTGAAAACATACTTACCTCCGATATAAAAATAATGGTGCCAAGATAAATTTTTTATAATTGTTGGCTCGACACAAAATTTTGTCGGCAAAAAAGAAGTTTCACTACAAAGAAAAAACAATAACCTTTTCTTTCGCTCCAATAAGGCAATACGTTCGAAATTATAAATTTTAACTTATCTCTGATCGAATCCAAGGCAATATGATCTACAGCTTCAGCGGCTGAAAGGTACTGAAGTAACGCTGAATTTTGTTGAATACAGCCATCGACGGCTTTATCAATATTCTTTAGAAGACCTTTAAGTGCTTTGACTTTCCCCCAAGCACCTCTACCCGCGCCACCAACAACATTGCCTTCATGCTGACGATAACGAATAGTTTGATTATTAGCATACGCAACGATGCCCGTGTGTGCTGCTATCAAAGATAACCATTGGTCATGCATAGGCACGCCCTTAGGCAATGGCAGCGCCCTCACTAAAAGAGCCCGGTTCATTATAATAGTACATCCGTAAACGCTAGACCGCCACGACAAAAATTTAGCGTCCGTATTGTATTTAGGGTTTAAATTATTACTACGATAAAAGCTTTTTTCAATGGTTTTATTTTTTTCATCAACCAAATGTAGATCTGAAAAAACAAGAATAGGGCTTTCAAGTAATCCGACTAACATCTGTTCTTTAATAGATGCAAGCATTACGGAGACTTTATTACTTAGCCATATATCATCTTGATCGCACAACATTGCGTAGTCAGAAGTAGAGAAGTTCAACGCTTTGTTAAAATTATTAACCACTCCTCCTTGGCGCTGAGTGTTTACAACGCACACACGTGAATCTAAGTCAGCATATTTTTGAATGAGCGATAGCGTACTGTCCGTAGAACCGTCATCACTAACATACAGTTTCCAATTCAAATGGTCTTGGGCACGTATTGACTCAATCTGTTCCTGTAGATATTGCTCTCCATTATAGGTGGCCATTATAATATCAACGCAATCCATAATTAGCCTGCCGTATTCTGTCAATTTTTCTTGATGCGAATTCTAACAGCACGTAGTCTGCCGTTACTCTTAATGTCCACGCGATAGCGGCACCAACCAAGGACCATTGTTTAACGAAGATGATCATCAGTATTACGTAGGGAATTATTTCCGCCACATGTATCAATGCAGTGATTTTGGAGTGGCCACTTGCTTGGACCTTTGCGAAAGGGATTTGAGCGATCGAATTGAACACAAAACCTATGATCAAGACTCTCAAAACAATAACCGATTCGCCAAGGTAGGCCGGCCCCAACCACAAAAGCAATATGTGGTCCGCCAGCAGAAATACAACCATCGCTATGGAAACACTGAAAACTATTAATAATTTATAGGCGAGTGCGGTATGGGTATTGGCGTGCTTATGTTTGGCACTGAGCATCGGAAATATAACTTTAGAAACGGCCATAGGAACGAGTAATAACCTTGAGACTGCTTCCGCTGGCGCTGTATAGAACGCTACGTATTGAGCGCCCAATACGTTTGAAATAAAGAATCTATCAAAATATACCATTACGGGACTTAGTACGTTGCTCACGGTTATCCACCCACCAAATCTAAGCAACTCACCCAATGTTTTTCGGTCAAAATTCATCACTTTCTTTCTGAAGCGCCCTAACCCAAAGCAATAAGCAACTGACGCCGTAAATATTCTTCCTAAAACGAGTCCAAGCACAGCAGATTCAAAGCTCACGCTGGTAAGCATTACTACTAATACTGGAAATGCAGCTATGGCCGTTCCCGTAACTACTTTGAGGATGTTTAATTTTAAAAACTTGCTTTCACCTTCAAGACATGAAAACCAGATTGTGCTCAGCAACAGTGGGGTAACAGCAAAACTCAACAATCTAAAACCATCTATAGCGTCACTTTGCAACGCGTCTGAGACTGATAAAAAGTGAGTAATATTTTCAGCACCCAGATACAACAATATAGCTGCAATAAGACTTAGGGCTATAACGAAAACAGTGGATGTACCCAAAATCCGCCCCAGCTTATCATCTTGCCCTCCGTTCATTGCCACTGCGCGGATTACTGCTCTTGAAAGCCCTGCGTCAAAAATGCTGGCATAGCCTACAACAGCATACGCAAGCGTGAACAAACCAAACTTCTCAGCCCCCAACACCCGAGCAAGATAACCAATGGCGGGGACAGCGATAATAACGGGGATTGCAAAACCCGCGATATTCCAAGAGCTATTTTTAATGAGACTCATATTCAATACGCGGACCTTTTAAAATAAGCCGTTCGTCATCGACATATCCATGTTAACCCATGCAACACTAAGGTGGGACGATACTATTATTCCGAAGCGCTACCGCCCCAGAATTTACCGTTCGTTTCCTGAGAACGCAGCTTCATCGATAGTACTCATCTGAAGCTATGGATCGTGTAGATCGGCATATCTATAAGTTCTAACGATTTAAAAGTTAATCAAAAAAATGACCCTTTCGCTCCATCCGCTTCCATTATCGTGGTACCAACTCATCGAAATTTCATCGATGAATCGTACACCATTCGCTTAACAGGTAATCCGAAATCCTACGATATTTTCAGCACGAATTTGAAGTTGCATCACTAATTCGTCGCTAATCGCAAGCAGCACCCCTAGACAATTGATTACCCGAGTTTACTGGGAAAAGAGACTCGGTTACCCAGCGAGCGAGACCTCGGGTTATTCTATGTAAATATCCATCATCTTATGATCTTGACAGTGCGTTGTTTGCTAATAGCTATTAGCGCGCCGTCTGACGGGTTTTTTAGTCCGTCGCCGACTAAACGATTGAACAGATCAAACCACTTGATTATTTGGTATCTATTGTCAAAGCCATGCGTTTGAGTTCGTACTTACGGAGCAAAACCTTGCTCAGCTCCTTCTTTGCGTTCGCTTCACCGTGTACCAATCTGATTTCTGATGGAGATTTATCCATCCCGGTGACAAACTCTACCAAACCTTGCTGGTCTGCATGCGCAGAATACCCACCAATTGTGGTCACACCGGCCCGAATTGGGTAGCGCTCACGATCCAGCTCAACGTAACCGCCCTTATCTCCATACATTTGGATGGCAGCGCCTGGCGTACCTTTGACTTGGTAGCCGACGAAGAGGACATTATGTCTGACGTCTCCCAGCATTGCTTTCAGGTAGTTGACGATTCTCCCGCCGGAACACATCCCGTGACCGGCTATCACGATTGCCGGTCGACCTGTACTGGCCAAGTAATTAACCGTCTGCAAGTGCTTGGCATGGCTATCGATCGTGATCATTTGATTAAACTGCAACGGCTTGCGGCCATTTTCTGAACGATGCTTGGCCTCTCCCTCCCAAAAGTCATCAAGCTCCAGATAGACCTTGGTAAAACGGCTGGCCAGCGGCGAATCCAGAATCACAGGAAGCTCTGGCCAATGGATGGGTAAGGAGCCATCACCATCATTGGCGGTTTGAATCGTGGTATTGAGCGACTTACGGTGAAGAATATCTTCGATCTCATACAGCAATTCTTGAGTGCGACCGATGCTGAATGCGGGTATCAATACGGTGCCATGGTCGGCGAGCGCTTTGTCAATGACCGCTTCCAAGCGTGATATCCGTGTGCTGCGGTCCTCATGCAACCGGTCGCCGTAGGTGCTTTCCAGCACCAGGAGGTCGGCTCGCTCAGGCGATTTCGGGCTGGGTAGAAAAGGCATGTGGCTGGAGCCCAAGTCACCTGAGAACACTATGCGCTTGGCACGTTGCTCGATAGGGTATTCGACATCGAACTCAACGTAGGCAGACCCGAGAATGTGGCCAGCGCGTTGCAGTCGGACTCTGCAGTACAACTCGGGGGTCTGCGCAAGGTTGAACCAATGATCAAATGGTAAGGCGATGATCCGCGCATTAACCAGGTCAAGGTACTGCGACAACTGCTGTTCGTCTCGACCAAACTCAAATTTGAAGGCGTCTTCTAATACCAAAGGCAAAAGTTTGGCAGAAGGCTCGCTACACAATATTGGCCCCTTGAACCCGGCAGCAAGCAGGCTGGGTATACGGCCTACATGGTCGGCGTGTACATGGGTGACAACCAACGCCTTAATCGTATCAATCGGAAAGCCTAGAGACTTATCAACACCCTGACTGTCCGCCTCCGCACCCTGAAATGAACCGCAGTCGATCAGTACGCTGATCGTTGCGTTCAACTGCAGTTGGTGGCATGAGCCGGTGACACCCTCGATTGCGCCGTGATGGATAACTTCCGGGTATTGCATGCTGGTTCCTATCGATCTTGCTGCATAGCGGAAATAACCGCCCACATAAGTGACCTAGCATAGCCAGAGTCTTTGAATAATTCAGCCAATAACGTTTTACAAATCTTGTCTGTGAGCGAATTCCAGTTAACGTGCATGCGCTAGCGTTTAATATCGCTCCTAACTTTAGGAATCATCCTACAAGACGCATCGAACATACCTACTTGAATCGCTGATTAGATGTCTCCGTCGTCTTTCTAATTAGAACGAAATGCCGAATCAATGCAACCAATAATCCTAACCCGACACCAAAAATTACTCCCAAAGCGATAATCAAACCTTTCTTCGGTTTTATCGGGCGATCTGGTTGTTCGACGGTGCCGTCAATTAGATAGACCGATACGCGGTCGGGACTGACCTGCAAATCTTTGTAAAAACTTTGTTTAATCTGCAATGCTCGAAGTGAATCAATAAACGGGTCATTTGATTTCCGCTCTTCAAGATTTTTTATCTCAGCTTCCAAGGCTTTGGTACCGCGCATGTAGGTCAGCTGACCATTCATCGTCGCCGACACTTCGGCTGAGACGTTGCCCGAAATAATAGGAGGCTCCGTCAGATGAATTGCCTGTGCCACTTTCAGAGCCTCGCGCAACTGCGTGACGGAATCTTCACGAACCTTGTCTGCAGTCTCCTGCAGGGTCGAAATTTGCTGGGCCAAATTGCGGGCACGAACCTCAGCTTCACGTGCGACGTTTTTTAACATCTCACTTTCCGCAGCTTCGCCAGCCCTGGCGACATAAGCTTTTACCCAGTCGGTAGCCTGCGCGGGGTCCCGACTCTGCACGCTGACCAAATAACGATCAGGCTGATCCTTGGCAGGGAGCCCGATGGTCAATTCACTTAGATAATCCGAGTACAATGCGTCTCGTGATCCGGCCCGTTTCGACTCTGGCAAGGAAGGCAGATAAACCTCAACGAAAAACGTCCGTCGCAACGATTCGCTTAGAAGGTTATGCACAAATACCTCGTACACGTCCTTTACTGCGAACGGGGTAAGCTCTGCATCGCGAGTACGGCCATAATTAAAATCGGCGATACCATTAAGAGTTGGAGGTTGTATAAATATCCGGGCCTCATAGATTGGTTTACTAAGAAAAGCATAAGCGGTGGCAGTTAATACTGATAGGACGACGAAAAAAATTATTATTATTTTCTGCTTCCACAATGATGACATTAATTCAAACAGATCAATTTCATCCGCATCCTGCGGCGTGTCCATGGAGCTCGTCATATCATTTAATACCTCGTCAATTATTACTGATATACCTGGCACTGGTATTCGCCATTTGTTTCACAACTTACCTCTAGACCTTCGCTTCAATATCAATTGAATACTGAAATGCCGGTGCTGGAAGGAAAATATCCGAAGCACGATTTATTCGGTCTGTTTTTCTGGACTGAGGAGGCTTTCTCGGGCGCTCAAGACCTCCCATGCACTGATGGCAGCGGGAAATGGCCAACAGCGTAGAAGCATGAATTCAAACAGCATGCTAAATAATCTAATTTCTTTGCTCCTATGACCATCGAGGCAGAAGAGCGTGAACGACCGCGAGTTATTATTTAAATCTGATCACAGATTTATAGACCCAATTTTAAAATAACTCGCCTGACCGTGAAAGGCCTTTTCAAGGTCAACCCAATCAGCGCGGTTCCGTGCGCTTCTCACGCTAATCGGGATGCTTTCCGGGTCTTGCCGAGGCGCAATGTCCAACCCAGCACCGGCCCGATCACCATCCCAACCAGCAACGCCAAAATAATCGGCACTGCGACTGACATTTGAGGAGCCGTCCAACCCAAAAACACCAATGCAGTGGGCTGTTGATTTTCTAACAGGAACACTACCGTCGCCAAAGCAATCAGCAGAATAACTATGACAAATATGATTCGCTTAAAGTTCCGCATTAACTTTCCTCCATCACGGGTATTCGTAGCCCTCTTCCTCGTCTTCGTTGACCCGGTCGCGCAGCTCTTTTCCTGGTTTGAAATGAGGCACGAATTTGCCATCCAGGCTAACGGATTGGCCGGTTTTCGGGTTCCGGCCGACGCGAGGGGCACGGTAATGGAGAGAGAAACTGCCAAAGCCACGTATCTCGATGCGATCACCAGTGGCGAGGCATTGAGACATTTGCTCAAGCATTGTCTTGATGGCCAGCTCGACATCCTTGGATGAGAGCAGCCCTTGATGGGTGACAATTCGTTCGATCAACTCCGACTTCGTCATATTTTTCCCTTCTTTTTCAAGCAGCTAGGTAAAGCGCTTCAAAGGTTTTAGCATGACTTGGGGGATTTGAACAGTCTAAGTATTGACTTATCTGGATAGATAAACTGGCCAGGCGAATGCAGACCTTGTTTATGGCAATTCGGCCATACAAAGGACATTACTGATCAGTGGCAAACGATCAGCATACGGCGGCTGAAATAACCCGCAGGGTTCCAGCCAAACACGTAGTCGTCCGGATCTTCTTTGACGTCGCTGGACTTTGCGATGACCTTGTAAGTTTCTGGGCGGCACACGTGCTCTGCACGGGTGTAACACCGGTCCCAGTTAGAAAATATGCCTGAACACTCGATCCGTACGGCGCTTTGACCTCGTACCGCTTTGGTTTTGTAAGCGGAGGAACAACCAGCTAGCGTGACCAAAAACAGTAAGATTATTACTTGGCGCATGTATTCCCTTATGCGGGCGCGTGCCCAACGACGACTCGGAGACACACTGAGTCTAGCCGGGTAAAGGTCTGGCTGTCTGCACAAGAAAAGACGACGTGGGAGGCACGAATTATCCTACAGCTGTTTTCAAGCAATAACGGGTGTCGGTTCGCAATTGGGTGATTGCAAAAACCTAGACAGAAAGGCTGCCGAAGCCTGAAATTGCGGGTCTGGATCTTTTGTCTGGCCATCACAAACCCCTGCGGGAGTCGGCTTGCCGACGAAGGCAGGTGTGTCAGGTGACACCTAGGCGTAGCATTCGCGGGCAAGCGCGACCTCGAAGGCGGGGCGGTCCCCACAGGGTTTATCTGATTTTATATTGCATGACCGCAGGGCTTTACTCACAGACACCTTACCGACAAGCACAGCGTGTCAGGTGACACTGAGTCGCAGCATTCGCAGGCAAGCCTGCTCCCAGAGGATCAAGGTTTGCGTGATGTAGCTTGGCCGCACGGCCTTTATTGAAGGCTTGGGCAGCACAAAAGTCGATGAAATCTCACCCACAAAAAAGGGCGACCGAAGTCGCCCTTTTTCTATGGTTAATCAGAACTTAGTTCTGTTTTTCCATTTGTGCGCGAAGCAGGTCACCAATGGTGGTAGGACCTGTGCTTTCCGCAGCTTCTGGCTTAGTGCGCAGGCTTTGGATTGCTTCCTTCTCGTCTTCAACGTCTTTCGACTTGATAGACAATTGGATTACGCGGCTCTTGCGATCAACGCTGATGATCTTGGCTTCAACTTCTTCGCCTTCTTTCAGAACGTTACGCGCGTCTTCAACGCGGTCACGGCTGATTTCGGAGGCTTTCAGAGTAGCTTCGATGTCGTCGGCCAGAGTGATGATGGCGCCTTTGGCGTCAACTTCTTTAACGATACCGCGAACGATAGCGCCTTTGTCGTTGACCATCACGTACTCAGAGAACGGATCGCTTTCCAGCTGCTTGATACCGAGCGAGATGCGTTCGCGCTCTGGATCAACAGACAGGATGACGGTGTCGAGCTCGTCGCCCTTCTTGAAGCGACGCACGGCTTCTTCGCCCACTTCGTTCCAAGAGATGTCGGACAAGTGAACCAGGCCGTCGATGCCGCCGTCCAGACCAATGAAGATACCGAAATCGGTGATCGACTTGATGGTGCCGGAGATTTTATCGCCCTTGTTGAACTGGCCAGAGAAATCTTCCCATGGGTTAGATTTGCACTGTTTGATGCCGAGGGAGATACGACGACGCTCTTCGTCGATGTCCAGAACCATAACTTCCACTTCGTCGCCAACTTGTACGACTTTTGAAGGGTGGATGTTTTTGTTGGTCCAGTCCATTTCAGAAACGTGTACCAGGCCTTCAACGCCTTCTTCCAGCTCAGCGAAGCAGCCGTAGTCGGTCAGGTTGGTAACACGGGCGGTAACGCGAGTGCCTTCTGGGTAGCGAGCTTTGATAGCGACCCATGGATCTTCGCCCAACTGCTTCAGACCCAAGGAAACACGATTGCGTTCGCGATCGTACTTCAGGACTTTTACATCGATCTCATCGCCAACATTGACGATTTCCGATGGATGCTTGATACGCTTCCAAGCCATGTCGGTAATGTGCAGCAGGCCATCGACGCCACCCAGATCGACGAATGCGCCGTAATCGGTGAGGTTTTTGACGATACCTTTGACTTGTTGGCCTTCCTGCAAGGATTCCAGCAGAGCTTCACGCTCAGCGCTGTTCTCAGCTTCAAGGACGCTACGGCGAGAAACGACAACGTTGTTGCGTTTCTGGTCGAGTTTGATGACCTTGAATTCGAGTTCTTTGCCTTCCAGGTGAGTAGTGTCACGCACTGGGCGTACGTCAACCAGAGAACCAGGCAGGAACGCACGGATGCCGTTAACGTCGACAGTGAAGCCGCCTTTAACCTTACCGTTGATAACGCCCTTGACCACTTCTTCAGCTGCGAAAGCCGCTTCCAGAACGATCCAGCACTCAGCACGCTTGGCTTTTTCGCGGGACAACTTGGTTTCGCCAAAGCCATCTTCGACCGCGTCCAGTGCAACGTGCACTTCGTCGCCGATCTTGATGGTCAGCTCGCCAGCATCGTTATGGAACTGCTCTAGCGGGATGAGGCCTTCAGATTTGAGACCGGCGTGAACCGTCACCCATCCAGCCTGGTAATCGATATCAACGATGATCGCGGTGATGATCGAACCGGCCTGAAGGTTGAGGGTCTTTAGGCTTTCTTCAAAAAGTTCTGCAAAGCTTTCGCTCATTTTAATTCCTGTTGATCAAGGGCGAAGAATACGCCCATCTGCCACATTCCAGACAACGTGGGTTTCGTTCAAGTAAAAGAAGCCTGTGGGACTATGACTGGTCTCCCACACGCTTCTTCTTGTCATCCGGCGATATCGCGAATCGCGACTTCACTCAAGATGCGTTCCAACACCTGCTCAATCGATAATTCGGTGGAATCCAGCTGTATGGCGTCATGCGCCGGTTTAAGCGGGGCTACCGCACGCTGGGTGTCACGCTCATCGCGTGCACATATCTCATCTAGCAGACTCGACAGACTAACATCATCACCCTTGGCCTTCAACTGCAAGTAACGACGACGTGCACGCTCCTCGGGTGTGGCCGTCAGAAAAATCTTCAGCGGAGCATCCGGAAATACCACGGTGCCCATGTCACGGCCGTCCGCGACCAAGCCCGGAGCCTCCAGAAAAGCACGCTGGCGCTGGAGCAATGCGTCGCGCACAGCCGGCAGTGACGCGACTTGCGAGGCACCGTTGCCGATCTGTTCATTGCGGATGGCGTGGGTAACGTCTTCGCCTTCAAGGGTAATGCGTTGCCCGTGGTCATCGTTGCCTGCGTTGAACTGGACGTCCAGATGAGCGGCCAGTAACTTCAATGCTTCTTCGTTGGTCAGGTCGACGCCGTGATTGCGCGCCGCAAAGGCCAACAGGCGATAAAGCGCCCCGGAATCGAGCAGACACCAGCCCAGGTGCTTGGCTAATTTGCCCGCCACGGTGCCTTTGCCAGAGCCGCTAGGTCCGTCGATTGTTATAACTGGAGGCTGAACCTTCACGACTGTGCCTCTTGTGCTACTCGCATGCCGACTTGCGCACACAGTGCAAGGAAGTTGGGGAAAGACGTGGCGACGTTGGCGCAGTCATGAATGCGGATCGGTGCCGATGCGCGCAAAGAGGCAACACTGAAAGCCATGGCGATACGGTGGTCGCCGTGACCGTTGACTTCACCGCCGCTGAACGCTACGGCGCCGGAACCGGCGCCATCAATGATAATGCCATCCGGTGTCGGTTCGGCTTGAACGCCCAACGCGAGCAAACCATCGGCCATCACTTGAATGCGGTCCGACTCTTTGACGCGCAATTCTTCCGCGCCACGCAGAACGGTCCGTCCGTCGGCGCAGGCCGCCGCAACGAACAGCACCGGGAATTCGTCGATAGCCAAGGGCACCAGCTCTTCAGGAATGTCGATACCTTTAAGTTTCGCCGAGCGTACGCGCAAGTCCGCTACAGGCTCGCCGCCAACTTCACGCTGATTTTCAAGCGTGATGTCAGCCCCCATCAAACGAAGAATGTCGATGACACCGGTACGGGTCGGGTTGATGCCGACGTGCTCCAGCAACAAGTCCGAGTCCTCGGCAATAGACGCCGCGACCAAAAAGAACGCAGCCGACGAAATATCCGCCGGCACTTCGATGTGGGTAGCGGTCAGCGTATGGCCGGATTCAACCGACGCAGTGCTGCCCTGGGTGCTGACGGGGTAGCCAAAGCCACGCAGCATGCGTTCGGTGTGATCGCGGGTCGGCGCAGGCTCAGTTACACGGGTCTGACCTTCGGCGTACAGCCCTGCCAGTAACAAGCAGGATTTAACCTGCGCACTCGCCATTGGCATGGTGTAAGTCAAGCCAGTCAGACGCTTGCCGCCACGGATGGTCATCGGTGGACGACCTTCGGCAGCGGTCTCGATTACTGCGCCCATTTCCCGCAAAGGATTGGCCACTCGGTTCATCGGACGCTTGGACAGCGATGCGTCGCCGGTCAATGTGCTGTCGAAGCTCTGTGCTGCAAGCAAACCCGACAATAGGCGCATCGAGGTGCCGGAGTTACCCAGATAGATCGGGCCGGGAGCCGCTTTCAGCCCGTGTAGGCCAACACCGTGAATGGTCACGCGACCATGGTTCGGGCCTTCGATGACCACGCCCATGTCACGGAACGCTTGCAGGGTTGCCAGCGCGTCCTCTCCTTCGAGGAAGCCTTCGACTTCGGTCGTGCCTTCAGCCAGTGAGCCGAGCATGATCGAGCGGTGAGAAATTGATTTGTCGCCTGGCACTCGGATACGTCCGGAAACGCGTCCACCAGGGTTAGCCAGGAAAATCAGGTCGTTGGAGTTCATAGCGTCCACATAGGCCCGACGGGCCAGGATTTTACTGAAATGCTCGCGAGCAACACGGGCGCGGGTGAAAACGCCCAACAATTGGTGCCCATCCCCTGCATCGACCGCGTCGCGCAAGGCGTCGAGGTCGCTGCGAAATGTATCTAATGTGCGTAACACCGCCTCGCGATTGGCGAGGAAGATGTCGTGCCACATCACCGGATCACTCCCGGCGATCCTTGTGAAATCGCGGAAACCGCCCGCTGCGTATCGAAAGATGTCCAGGTTCTCGTTGCGTTTGGCCAGCGAATCGACCAAACCAAACGCCAGCAAATGCGGCAAATGACTGGTGGCGGCCAACACTTCGTCGTGGCGCTCAACCTGCATGTGCTCGACGTCTGCCCCCAGCTCCGACCACAGTCGGTCGACCAGGGCCAAAGCCGTCGGGTCAGTATCGGCCAACGGCGTCAAAATCACTTTATGCCGACGGAACAACTGGGCATTGGAAGCTTCCACCCCGCTCTGCTCAGACCCGGCAATCGGATGCCCCGGCACGAACCGCACAGGACATTCACCAAACGCCAGCCGCGCCGCACGCACCACATTGCCTTTGGCGCTGCCGACATCGGTCAACACCGCATCACCGAGTTCGAAGCGAGCCAACAACGTCAGCAGTTTTTCCATCGCCAGAATAGGCACAGCGAGCATGATCACGTCAGCGCCGCGACAAGCGGCAGCAATGTCCTCCTCGCAGCGATCTACAACACCCAGCTCAACCGCCAGTAGGCGGGAGCGCGGATCCAGATCGACGCCAACGACTTCGCCGCACAGCCCGCTCTCCCGCAGCCCTTTGGCAAACGAACCGCCGATCAAACCGAGGCCGATCACCACTAGGCGACCGATCATAGGCCGGGCTGATTGCACTGATATGACATCAACCACGCGCCAGAACCTTCGCCAGCGCGTCGAGAAAACGCAGGTTTTCGCTTGGCAATCCAATGCTCACCCGCAGGTGGTTAGGCATGCCATAACCACCGATCGGACGCACGATCACGCCTTCATTGAGCAACCCCTGATACACCGAGGCACCTTCACGACCGAGGTCGACGGCGAGGAAGTTGGCTTTTGACGCAATCCAGCTCAAGCCCAGCTCGCGCAATCCTTGCTCCAACAGGTGCATGCCCACTTCGTTCAGGCGACGGCTTTGGGCCACGTACTCGACATCGTCCAACGCGGCGCACGCGGCAGCCAGTGCAAGGCTGTTCACGTTGAACGGCTGGCGGACGCGATTGAGTACGTCCGCAACCGCAGGCGACGATAGCCCGTATCCAACGCGCAACGATGCCAAGCCGTAGGCTTTGGAAAACGTGCGCGAGACCAGCAAATTGGGGTACTGCGCCAAATAATCCAGGCCGTTTGGCAAATCTGTGCCGGCGGCGTACTCGATGTAGGCCTCATCCAGCACAACCAACACGTTTGCCGGAACGTCGGCGAGGAAATCAGCCAAGGCGCTCGGACCGAACCAGGTGCCGGTGGGGTTATTTGGGTTAGCGATAAATACGACACGGGTGTTGCTATCAATAGCAGCCAGCATGGCAGGCAGGTCATGGCCCCAGTCTTTGGCGGGCGCGACGTGAGCGTCAGCACCTACCGCCTGGGTGACGATGGGATAAATCGCAAACGCGTGCTCACTGAACACTGCGTTTAACCCCGGCGCCAAGTAAGCACGGGCGACCAACTCAAGGATGTCGTTGGAGCCATTGCCCAACGTCACTTGATTGGCCTGCACGCCACAGCGCTCAGACAGTTGCGCTTTAAGGTTGAAACCGTTGCCGTCCGGGTAGCGCGTCAGCTCGGCTAACTCGCGGTGAATCGCCGCCAACACCTTTGGGCTCGCGCCCAGCGGGTTTTCGTTACTGGCCAGCTTAATGATGCTGGCCGGGGCGATGTTCAGCTCACGCGCCAATTCGTCTACAGGCTTTCCCGGGACGTAGGGTGAAAGTTTTTGCAAGCCCGGCTGTGCCAGGGCAAGGAAGTCGCCGCTCATGTCACTACCCCTTTAAAGAACCGCTTTCGGGTATGAGCCGAGCACTTTGAGCGCCACTGCTTCCTGACTGATCTGTTCCAGCACGGCCTTGATCAGTGGGTCGCGGTGATGACCCACGAAGTCGATAAAGAACACGTAGGTCCATTTACCGCTGCGTGAAGGTCGAGTCTCGATGCGCGTCAGGTCAATGCCGTTCTGATGGAATGGCACCAACAACTCATGCAACGCACCAGGCTTGTTGCTCATCGAAACGATAATCGAGGTCTTGTCGTCGCCCGTAGGCGGCACTTCTTGACTGCCAATGATCAGGAAACGCGTGGCGTTGTCCGGACGGTCTTCGATTTTTTCGGCGATACGCGTCAGGCCATACAGTCCAGCGGCCATATCGCCGGCAATCGCGGCCGAACTCCACTCACCCTTCACCCGTTTGGCGGCTTCGGCGTTACTGGCAACCGCTATACGCTCGACGTTCGGGTAATGCGCGTCCAGCCACTTGCGGCACTGGGCCAGGGACTGAGCATGGGAATAGATGCGGCTGATGCTGTCGGTCTTGGTGTTTTCACCGATCAACAAATGATGGTGGATACGCAACTCGACTTCGCCACAGATCACCATGTCGTGTTCGAGGAAGCTGTCGAGGGTGTGATTGACCGCGCCTTCGGTGGAGTTTTCCACCGGTACCACGCCAAAATTCACCGCACCGGCTGCGACTTCGCGGAACACTTCATCGATAGCCGCCATCGGCAAGCTGATCACTGCGTGACCAAAGTGCTTCATCGCCGCGGCTTGGGTGAAGGTGCCTTCCGGACCGAGGTAAGAGACTTTCAACGGCTGCTCAAGCGCCAGGCAGGAGGACATGATTTCGCGGAACAAACGCGCCATTTCCTCGTTGCCCAGCGGCCCTTTGTTGCGTTCCATCACGCGTTTGAGCACTTGCGCTTCGCGTTCTGGACGATAGAAAACCGGCACTTCGCCTTCCGCCAGCGAGGCCATTTTCACCCGTGCAACTTCTTGCGCACAGCGGGCACGCTCACTGATCAGCTCCAGGACTTGTTCGTCCAGGCTGTCGATGCGTATCCGCAGCGCCTTGAGTTCTTGTTCAGACATTAGCCGTGTTCCTTCTCGAACTCTGCCATGTAATCCACCAAGGCATTGACCCCGTGGATATCAACGGCGTTATAGATGGAGGCACGCATGCCGCCCACCGAACGATGGCCCTTGAGATTGAGCAGGCTGCGCGCCTCGGCGCCGATCAGGAATGGCTTGTCCAGACGGTCATCGGCCAAGCGGAACGGCACGTTCATCCACGAGCGATCGGTTTTGTTGATCGGGTTGCTGTACAGCCCACTGGCGTCGATGAAATCGTACAGCGTGCGCTGCTTGAGGTCATTGCGTTTGCCCATGGCCTCGACGCCGCCCTGCTCCTTGAGCCATTCGAATACCAGACCCGACAGGTACCAGGACAAGGTGGGCGGTGTGTTGTACATAGACGCGTTATCGGCGGCGACTTTGTAGTTGAGCATCGTCGGGCAGATCGAACGGGCACGCCCAAGCAGGTCTTCGCGAATGATCACGACGACGATACCGCTAGGACCGATGTTCTTTTGTGCGCCAGCGTAGATCATGCCGAACTTGGAGACGTCCACCGGCCGCGACAGGATGTCCGAGGACATGTCCGCCACCAGCGGAACATCACCAGTCTCGGGAATCCAGTCGAACTCCAGACCACCGATGGTTTCATTGGGTGCGTAGTGAACGTAGGCAGCGTCTTTGGACAACTTCCACTCGTTCTGACCCGGAATAGCGAAATAGTCGTAAGGCTTGGCACTGGCGGCGACGTTGACGTTGCCGAAGCGCGAAGCTTCTTCGATTGCTTTCTGCGACCAGATACCGGTGTCGATGTAATCGGCGGTGGCGTCTTCAGGCAGCAGGTTCAGCGGAATTTGTGCAAATTGCTGGCTTGCGCCGCCTTGCAGGAACAACACTTTATAGTTCGAGGGAACGTTCAGAAGGTCGCGCAGATCTTGCTCGGCTTTGTTGGCAATGGAGACGAATTCATCGCTGCGATGACTCATTTCCATGACAGACAGGCCTTTGCCATGCCAGTCCAACAGTTCCGCCTGGGCGCGCAGCAGAACAGCTTCAGGGAGCGCGGCAGGACCTGCGCAGAAGTTAAAAGCTCGCTTGCTCATATCCACTCTCGTCAAAGGCTTGGGTCTGTATCAAACCATTCGCAGGCAAGCCTGCTCCCACAGGGTCATGTGGGACAGGAGATCGCAGTTCAATTGTAGGAGCGGGCTTGCTTGCGATGGATCGCGAAGCGGTCCCGATTTGAGACCGCACCGCGGTTGATCGCGAGCAAGCCCGCGCCTACAGGTATCGCATTACTCTTCTTCTGGGGTATCGCCTTGCAAGGTATCGGACGCTTCATCAGCGTCCGGTACGATCAAATCATCGTCAGCTTCGAGCACTTCGCCATCAAGCTCTTCACCTTCGAGCTCTTCACCTTCAACTTCTGAAGGTTCCTGAACACGCTCAAGGCCCACCAGTTTTTCGTCGCTGGCCAACTTGATCAGGGTCACGCCCTGGGTGTTACGCCCCAGACTTGAAACTTCATCGACACGGGTGCGAACCAAGGTGCCCTGGTCGGAAATCAACATGATTTCTTCGCCATCGAGCACTTGTACCGCGCCGACCAGTCGGCCGTTACGCTCGTTGCTAACCATGGCGATAACGCCCTGCCCGCCACGTTTGTACTCTGGGAACTCGGTAATCGCGGTGCGCTTGCCGAAACCACGCTCGGAGGCCGTCAGGATCTGACTGCCTTCCTCCGGGATCAACATCGAGATCAGTTTCTGACCTTCTGGCAGACGCATGCCGCGCACACCGCGAGCGGTACGGCCCATAGCGCGAACGTCGGACTCTTTAAAGCGCGTGACCTTGCCGCCGTCGGAGAACAACATGACTTCTCGCTCGCCATCGGTGATAGCGGCAGAAATCAGAATGTCACCTTCGTCCAGCTCCAGTGCGATCAGGCCAACACTGCGTTGACGGCTGAATTGCACCAGCGGGGTTTTCTTCACGGTACCGTTGGCGGTCGACATGAAGATGAACGGCGCCTTCTTCCGGTCTTCGGCCTTGATACGTGCTTTGCGATCTTCTTCAGTTTCGTCAGTCGCGGTGTCGTCCGATTCCACGGTGATGACATCGTCACCGCCTTCTTCTTCGGATTTCTTGCGCATGGCTTCCATGTCTACCGGCAGCATGGTGGTGATGTACTCACCCTCACTCAGCGGCAGCAGATTGACCAACGGACGACCACGGGCAGCGCGGGACGCTTCCGGAATTTCGTAAGTCTTGAGCCAGTAAACCTTGCCCTTGCTGGAGAACATCAACAACGTGGTGTGGCTGTTGGCGACCAGCAGGTGCGCGATGTAGTCCTCATCCTTGACGCCGGTAGCCGACTTACCTTTACCGCCCCGGCGTTGAGCCTGGTAGACGGCCAATGGCTGGGTCTTGGCATAGCCGCCGTGAGAGATGGTAACAACCCGCTCTTCTTCGGTGATCAAGTCGCCCAGGGTCAGGTCCAGACGGGCATCGAGAATCTCGGTGCGACGTACATCGCCGTATTCTGCGCGGATCAGCTCAAGTTCTTCGCGGATGATTTCCATCAAACGCTCGGCACTGTTGAGGATGCGCAGCAGCTCGCCGATCTGGGTCAGGATTTCCTGATATTCGGTCAGCAGTTTTTCGTGTTCGAGACCGGTCAAACGGTGCAGGCGCAGTTCAAGAATCGCCTGAGCCTGTTCTGGCGACAGGAAATACTTGCCATCGCGTAAACCGTATTGCGGGTCAAGGTTGTCCGGGCGGCAAGAATCGGCGCCGGCACGTTCGACCATTTCGACAACAGCGCTGGATTCCCAAGGCGTCGCGATCAATGCCACTTTGGCTTCAGCCGGTGTCGGCGAGGCCTTGATCAGCGCGATAACCGGGTCGATGTTCGACAAGGCAACGGCTTGACCTTCAAGCAAATGGCCCCGTTCACGGGCTTTACGCAGCTCGAAAACGGTACGGCGGGTAACCACTTCACGGCGGTGACGAACGAAAGCTTCCAGCAGGTCCTTGAGGTTCAGGATCCGTGGCCGGCCATCGATCAACGCAACGATGTTGATACCGAAAACGCTTTGCAACTGGGTTTGGGCGTAGAGGTTGTTCAGGACAACTTCAGGGACTTCACCACGGCGTAGCTCGATAACGACGCGCATACCGTCTTTGTCAGACTCGTCGCGCAGTTCGGTAATACCTTCGAGCTTCTTCTCTTTGACCAGCTCGGCGATCTTCTCGATCAGACGTGCTTTGTTGAGCTGGTAAGGCAATTCAGTGATAACGATTTGCTGACGACCGCCGACCTTGTCGATGTCTTCGATCATCGAGCGCGCACGCATGTAAATGCGCCCGCGACCGGTGCGATAGGCTTCGACGATACCGGCGCGACCGTTGATGATCGCAGCAGTCGGGAAGTCAGGACCGGGGATGAACTGCATCAGCTCATCAATGGTGATGTCAGCGTTATCGATCAGCGCCAGGCAACCATCAATGACTTCACCGAGGTTGTGCGGCGGAATGTTGGTCGCCATGCCCACGGCGATACCGCTGGAGCCGTTGACCAACAAGTTGGGAATGCGGGTCGGCATGACCGCAGGGATCATTTCGGTGCCGTCGTAGTTCGGCACCCAATCCACGGTTTCTTTATGCAGGTCGGCCAGCAGCTCATGGGCCAACTTGGTCATGCGCACTTCGGTGTATCGCATGGCCGCAGCGTTGTCGCCGTCAACCGAGCCGAAGTTGCCTTGACCGTCTACCAGCAGGTAGCGCAAGGAGAATGGCTGCGCCATCCGTACGATCGTGTCGTAAACGGCCGTGTCGCCATGCGGGTGATACTTACCGATAACGTCGCCGACCACACGGGCAGATTTCTTGTACGGCTTGTTCCAGTCGTTGCCCAATTCGCTCATTGCGAACAGTACACGCCGATGCACGGGCTTCAAGCCGTCGCGCGCATCAGGCAATGCTCGACCGACGATGACGCTCATCGCGTAGTCGAGGTAGGACTGTTTCAGCTCGTCTTCGATATTGACCGGGAGGATTTCTTTGGCCAGTTCGCCCATGAGAAGCCTGATTCCTTTTTCTGGTGAAACTTCGTCGTCCATGCGGGAAGAACGAAGCTCGCCGCAGCAGGCGTTTGCCATGCAGCGACTTACGGCAAATTAACGAGTTGTGCCATGGATCTGCGCAGTGAAGGCAGGCGCATCGCGGTACCTTGGAAACCGCCGGATATTATCACAATCGCGATCAGGGACCTATCCCCTGAAAGCCTGCCAAACCACTAATCGATGAGTGATCGCGCTTTATAGCGCCTCTGAGGGGCTTGGAGCCTATTGGTGAAAGCTGCAGGAGCCAATGTGCTGGCGAGCGTCCTGCTGCCGCAAGACCTCAAAAGCTCGCCAACACGTTGGCTTTCACAGAGGACACACTCAATGCAACCGCTTGCGGCACATCAGCTGGGTCATTTTTGCGGTGTCGGGGCGCTCGACGATGCCTTTTTCGGTGACGATGGCGTCAATCAAATCCGCCGGGGTGACGTCGAAGACCGGGTTAAACGCGTCTACATCAGCCCCTACACGCTGCCCCCCGAGTTCCAGCAGCTCGCGACCGTCACGTTCTTCGATGGGAATGTCATCGCCACTGTCTAGTGTCATGTCGATGGTTGAACTCGGCGCGACAACCATGAAACGCACGCCGTGGTGCATGGCTGCGACGGCCAGTTGATAAGTGCCGATTTTGTTCGCCACGTCGCCATTGGCAGTAATGCGGTCGGCACCGACGATCACCCAGGTAATCCCTTTGGTTTTCATCAAATGGGCCGCCGCCGAGTCAGCATTGACGGTGACCGGAATGCCTTCGTTAGCCAATTCCCACGCGGTCAAACGCGAACCTTGCAGCCAAGGCCGGGTTTCATCGGCATAGACGCGCTCGATCATGCCCTCAAGGTGCGCCGCTCGAATCACGCCCAATGCCGTGCCGAAACCGCCCGTGGCCAGCGCGCCGGTATTGCAGTGAGTCAACACGGTTTGCAGGTTGCCCTGGTGCTTGCGAATCAGGTCGGCACCGAGTTGAGCCATGGTCAGGTTGGCTTCGCGGTCGCTGAGGTGAATGGCCACCGCTTCTGCTTCCAACGCAACCAACGGCGATTCGTTGCCTTTGAGCCGCGCCAGGCGATCGCGCATCCGGTTCAACGCCCAGAACAGGTTGACCGCCGTCGGGCGCGAACTAGCGAGCAATGCGAAGTCTTCCACCAGCGCCATGGCCCAGTCGCCGCCTGCGGCGAACCGCGCTCGCGCCGCCAAGACAATACCGTAGGCAGCACTGATGCCAATCGCCGGCGCGCCGCGCACGACCATTGAACGAATCGCTTCAGCCACACCGGCCGCGGTGGTGTAGGTGTGCCAGGTCTCTTCAAACGGCAACACGCGCTGATCAAGCAGATGCAGGGCATCGTCCCGCCAATCGATGGCTATCACTTTCTCTGCAGCCAATAGTCGATCGCGCATCTCTCACCCCATTACTCAATAAAACCAAAAACAAAAAAGCTGGAAACCAAAAGCCGCCGATTATAGCGAGCCGACCATCAAGACGCTCGGGTATACTTCGCCGTTCCCGTCTCTGTCCCCTTATATATAAAGAAAGCCAAGCTCTGGATGCCCGCCATGCCCAACGCTGCTGCCCCCCTCGACCTGTTGCTCTTGCCCACTTGGCTAGTGCCGGTCGAACCTGCTGGCGTGGTACTTAAAGAGCATGGCCTGGGCGTTCGCGATGGCCTTATCGTCTACATCGGCCCGAGGGCCGAAGCGCTGAAACAGCAAGCAGTGGAAGTCCGCGAACTGCCGGGCATGTTGCTCAGCCCCGGCTTGATCAATGCCCATGGGCACGCAGCCATGACGCTGTTTCGCGGTTTGGCCGACGATTTGCCGCTGATGACGTGGCTGGAAAACCATATCTGGCCGGCCGAAGGCAAATGGGTTGATGAAGCTTTTGTCCGTGACGGCACCGACCTGGCCATCGCCGAGCAACTTAAAGGCGGCATCACCTGCTTTTCTGACATGTACTTCTACCCGCAAGTTGCCAGCGAGCGCGTGCACAACAGTGGCATCCGCGCACAAATCACCGTGCCGGTACTGGATTTCCCGATTCCTGGCGCACGCACCACTGACGAGGCGTTGCATAAGGGCGTCGAGCTGTTCAACGATCTCAAGCACCACCCGCGAATCAAAATTGCATTCGGCCCCCATGCGCCATACACCATTTGCGATGAGAACCTGGAAAAAATCCGCGTTCTTGCTGACGAACTCGACGCAATGATTCACATGCACGTGCATGAGACCGCCTTCGAAGTAGAACAATCCGTTGAACAGCTCAATGAGCGGCCACTGGCACGCCTGAACCGCCTTGGCCTCTTGGGACCGCGTTTTCAAGCGGTGCACATGACACAGGTCAGCGACGAAGACCTGGCCTTACTGGTAGAAAGCAACTCCAGCGTGATTCACTGCCCAGAATCAAACCTGAAGCTGGCCAGCGGTTTTTGCCCCGTAGAACGGCTCTGGCAGGCGGGTGTCAATGTCGCGGTCGGTACTGACGGCGCCGCCAGTAATAACGACTTGGACGTACTGGGCGAAACACGCACGGCGGCCTTGCTGGCCAAAGCAGTCGCCGGCTCCGCCACCGCGCTGGACGCACACCGAGCCCTGCGCATGGCGACGCTCAATGGCGCGCGAGCCATGGGCATTCAGGCCGAGACCGGCTCACTGGAAATTGGCAAAGCCGCTGATATCGTCGCGTTCGACCTGTCCGGGCTGGCCCAGCAACCGGTATATGATCCGGTGTCGCAGCTTATCTATGCCACCGGCCGCGATTGCGTGACCCATGTCTGGGTAGCGGGCAAACAATTGCTCGACGACAAACGCCTGACCCGCATGGACGAACAGGCGCTGTGTGACACCGCCAAAGCGTGGGGCCAGCGAATATCGGGCCATACTACAAGCCAAACCGAATGATGACTGTCCGGGTCCAAATGCCCGGACAAGACGAAAGAATCGAGTTTTTGAGGATCACCCATGAGCAACGTCGACCACGCAGAAATCGCCAAATTCGAAGCCTTGGCCCATCGCTGGTGGGACCGCAATAGCGAGTTCAAACCGCTGCATGACATCAATCCATTGCGGGTTAACTGGATCGACGAACGGGTCAATCTGGCGGGCAAAACCGTGCTCGATGTCGGTTGCGGTGGTGGCATCCTCAGCGAAGCCATGGCCCAGCGCGGCGCCACGGTCATGGGTATCGACATGGGTGAAGCGCCGCTGGCCGTGGCGCGCTTGCATCAGTTGGAATCCGGCGTGACGGTAGATTACCGCCAGATCACTGCCGAAGACCTCGCCGACGAAATGCCTGAACAGTTTGACGTGGTGACCTGCCTGGAAATGCTCGAACACGTACCGGATCCTTCGTCGGTGATTCGTGCCTGCTTCCGTATGGTCAAACCGGGCGGCCAAGTGTTCTTTTCCACCCTGAACCGCAACCCCAAGGCGTTTCTGTTCGCCATTGTCGGCGCCGAATACATCATGGGCTTGCTGCCGCGCGGCACTCACGACTTCAAGAAGTTTATCCGCCCGTCGGAACTGGGGGCCTGGAGTCGCGAAGCGGGCTTGCAGGTCAAGGACATCATTGGTCTGACCTACAACCCCCTGACCAAGCATTACAAGCTGGCGTCCGACGTCGACGTCAACTACATGATCCAGACCCTTCGAGAGGCATAAATCTATGCGTTTGAGAGCGGTTTTATTCGACATGGACGGCACGCTGCTCGATACCGCGCCGGATTTCATCGCCATCTGCCAAAGCATGCTTGCCGACCGAGGTTTTGCACCGGTGTCGGACAAGTTGATACGTGATGAAATTTCCGGTGGTGCCAAGGCGATGGTCGCAGCAACCTTTGCGCTCTCACCAACCGCCCCGGAGTTCGAAGCGTTGCGTCTGGAGTTTCTCGAACGCTACCAAGTTGACTGCGCCGTCCACAGTAAGCTGTTCGATGGCATGGCTGAGCTGTTGGCCGACATCGAAAAGGCTAACCTGATCTGGGGTGTGGTGACCAATAAACCCATGCGTTTCGCCCTACCGATCATGGAGCAACTGGGCTTGGCTGAACGTTCAGCCATCCTGATTTGCCCGGACCACGTGACCCACAGCAAGCCGCACCCTGAGCCGCTGATTCTCGCCTGCCAGATGCTTGAGCTGGACCCGGCAAGCGTGTTGTTTGTCGGCGATGACCTGCGCGACATCGAATCCGGCCGCGACGCCGGGACCAAAACTGCGGCGGTACGCTACGGCTACATCCACCCGCACGACAATCCAAATCATTGGGGCGCCGACGTCGTCGTCGACCACCCTCTGGATCTGCGCAAAGTGCTGGATAACGCGCTGTGTAGCTGCTGATTTAACCCGATCAAAAGACCCTCTGTAGGAGCCAACGTGTTGGCGAAGGGCTTGGCACGGTTTGCCTGACACGCCGACTCGCCAACACGTTGGCTCCGACAGAGCTGTGTTCATTTTCCATTGAGGTTTTTCATGTTTGATTATTCTGCACGCCCTGAACTGCTCAAGGATCGGGTTATTCTGGTGACCGGCGCCGGTCGTGGCATCGGTGCCGCTGCGGCGAAAACCTACGCCGCGCACGGTGCCACTGTGTTGTTGCTCGGCAAGACCGAAGCCAACCTGACCCAGGTCTATGACGAAATCGAAGCGGCAGGCCATCCTCAGCCGGCTGTCATTCCGTTCAATCTCGAAACCGCGCTGCCGCATCAATACGATGAGCTGGCGGCGATGATCGAAACCGAGTTTGGGCACTTGGACGGTTTGCTGCATAACGCGTCGATCATCGGCCCACGCACCCCGATAGAGCAGTTGTCAGGCGAAAACTTCATGCGCGTGATGCACGTCAACGTCAACGCGATGTTTATGCTAACCGCCACCCTGCTGCCGCTGCTGAAGCTGTCCGCTGATGGTTCGGTGATCTTTACCTCAAGCAGCGTCGGACGCAAAGGACGCGCGTACTGGGGTGGCTACGGCGTATCCAAGTTCGCCACCGAAGGCCTGATGCAAACCTTGGCCGACGAGTTGGAAAACGTCGCGCCGGTTCGTTCTAACAGCATCAACCCCGGCGCCACACGCACCAGCATGCGGGCCCATGCTTATCCGGGTGAAAACCCCAATGCCAATCCTGTTCCCGAAGCCATCATGCCGGTGTACCTGTATTTGATGGGTCCAGACAGTACCGGAATCAATGGTCAGGCATTCGACGCTCAATAATAGTGAAATCAAACAACGCGTTACCCTGCCCACCTAACGACGGTTTTATGTCTCTTGGGGGGCAGTACTAAAAATGAGCACTGTATCGAGTCAAATAAACGGCATCGTTTAACATCCTACTTTTTGTGTAACGCCTTAAGCCGCTGATTCATAAACACTTTATTTAACTTAACGGGTTGGCACGACTTTCGCTCTGTCTAGATAAGCATTTATACGGCCTTATCTGTTTTAGGAGTGTCAAGATGAGTTCAGCCCCCCAGACCCGTGCAATCGACTTCGACAACGCTAAATTGCAACGTCTGGGTTTTCGTCAGTTACAGAATGTCGCGCAGTTACCCGCCGACCTGACACAACTGCGCCAGCAACTGGGCCTGCAGTTACAAACCAGCCTCGATGCCGAAAAAATCCTGACGATTTTCTTCCGCGGCATTCAACGCCTGATTCCCCTTGATGGTTTGACGTACGACCAAAGCTCCTCGGACCTGCATTTGAAACTGGGTGAGCGCACCCCTGTTTTTGCAAGCTACACCTTGAGCAGCGAAGGTGAGCACCTGGGTGAGCTGGTGTTTCAACGCAATCGTCGTTTCGCGGAACTCGAACTGACGCAACTGGAGTCGTTACTGACCTGCTTGCTGTTCCCGTTGCGAAACGCCCTGCTTTATCGCGCAGCTACACAGAGCGCCCTGCGCGACCCGTTGACCAACACCGGTAATCGCGTCGCCATGGATCAGACCTTGAACCGGGAGATCGAACTGGCGCGCCGGCAAAAGAGTCCGCTGTCAGTGCTGATGCTCGATATCGATCACTTCAAGCGGGTGAACGACATGCACGGGCACGCTGTTGGCGATGAAGTCCTTAAGGCCGTAGCCGCCTCGATCAAGAATCAACTGCGCAATGTCGACCGAGTGTTCAGGTTCGGCGGGGAAGAGTTTTTGGTCGTGCTCTCGAACACTGATCGCGAAGCTGCAGTGATGGTCGGCGAACGTTTACGCCAGGCCGCGCAACAACTCACGTATGCGACACCTGATCATCCGATCACGCTGACGGTCAGCCTCGGTGGCGCCACGTTGCTGCCAGCCGAGTCCGCCGCAAGCCTTCAGCTCAGGGCGGACAGTGCATTGTATGTGGCCAAACGTGAAGGCCGTAATCGTCTGACGATGGCGGGTTAAGCTCGATTAGCTCGATGCGCTTAACCTGCTTCACGCCTGGTATTCATCCTGATACGCAAACGCCTAGTCGACTTCGACCAACGCCATGCGTTCACGGGACTGGGGTGTCATTTCTTGTAGCATGCAGCGTTCCAGAAACAGGAACATGTACTCGTAGCTCTTGGTGACCGCCTGACGCACCTCAGTCTGCAGTCGAACGCTTGGGTTGTTTCCGGCCAGCGTGCAGATAATTTCCAGCGCCTCCCACGGGTGCGCATCATCGTACTGGGCGTGCATCTTCAGCCACTTCATGGCCCGCTTGCGCTGATCGTCCGGGAAGCCCGCCGCATAGACGTCACTGGAACAAACTATCGCCGACCATTCACCGGTGGCGCCTTCGATGGCGTAGTTGGTCGCAGCAATCGCAACGATCAGCGAATCCGACGCGCTGCTGTGCCAGCACCAATGGCTTAATGCATGTAACTCCGGTGGCACGTGCTGAGCCTGCAAATCCTCCAGGCTGACGCCGTGCGCGAGGCTCCAGTTCACCCAATAATCGGCATGATTGAGTTCGACCCGAATATTTCGCATCAACCAGCGACGCGCCATGTCTTCACCGGGGTGACGGGCGAAACGGGTTTTAGCCAGATTTTGCGCCATATACACGGCAAACTGCTCGACCACTGGCCAGCCGCCAATCAAATACTGGCGCATGGTCTTGGAACTCAGGCAGCCATCACGCATCCGTTGATAAAGCACATGCTCGACCACCCGACGCTTGGCTTCACTGCAGTCTTGAATCAACTGCTGCGCCCAACGCGGATAACTAGTTGCGTCCATGAGCGGACCGGTTCGGATAAAAGTATCGATCACTGTTAGGGCTCCTTTTTTATGTGTTGTGGCCCATGAGCACTCTGTTCAGCGAAAAATCCCAGGCGCCCGAAACAACTGGGGCGCAGACCTGACGGGCCGAGAATGCAGACTTTCACACGTGAACAACTGCGGGCGTTGAATGATGTAACCCTGCGCAAAATCGACGCCAATTTCGAGCAGTGCCTGCTCGATCTGCGGCGTTTCAACAAATTCGGCAATCGTGCTTTTCCCCATGACATGGCCAATATGGTTGATCACTTCAACCATGGCCCGATTTATCGGGTCATCGAGCATGTCTTTGACGAAGCTGCCGTCTATCTTCAGAAAGTCCACAGGCAGATGCTTGAGGTACGCGAACGATGACATCCCGGCACAGAAATCATCGAGAGAAAACAGGCAGCCCAAGCCTTTTAATTCATTAATAAACCGAATAGCACTGCCTAAATTGGAGATCGCACTGGTTTCGGTAATCTCAAAACAAATCAGATCGGGGGGTATTTGATAGGTATTGAATTGCTCTTTCAGGTACGCAAGAAACGCATCGTCACCAATGCTGGTCCCTGACAAGTTGATTGCACACATCGCCATGGGGCCGCTGTGTTTATGCTCGTGCAAGCACTGGGAAATAATCTTGAACACGTTCTGAACCACCCAACGGTCCAGAGTCGTCATCAGGCCATACCGTTCGGCCGCCGGTATAAAGCTGTCCGGCAACACCATCCGACCGGTTTCGTCGTGCAACCGAAGGAGGATTTCGATGTGTCCACCTCCGCGCTCGGTGACGTCCTTCAAGCTGGCGATTTCCTGTGAGTACAAGCAAAACCGATTCTCTTCCAGCGCCATGTGTAAGCGTTGGATCCACGCCATCTCGCCAACACGAATGGACAGTTCCGAGTCGTCTGCGTGATACACCTGGACTCGGTTGCGGCCTTTTTCCTTGGCCATATAACACGCCATATCGGCCGCGCGTAATGAGCCTTCAAGCGTGGCAGGACTTTGGGAAATATTGACCAACCCGATACTGACCGTGGTCACAAACGGCCGGCCCTTCCAAACGAAATGCAGACTTTGCACGGTCTGGCGCAGGGATTCGGCAACTTTCTGCGCAGCATCAGGCGGGCAATTCTTCAGCAAAATACCGAATTCATCTCCACCCAAGCGCGCCAACGTGTCGCCTTCGCGCAAACCTTGTTGCAGCAGCGCGCAAATATGCCGCAGCAGTTCGTCCCCGGCCGCGTGGCCACTGGTGTCATTCACCAACTTGAATTGATCAAGGTCGAGGAACATGAGCGTATGCCGACCGGACTGACGTGAAAGATTATTGAGCGCCTGCTCCAGCCGAAACTCGAATTCACGTCGGTTAACTAAGCCGGTCAATGCATCGTGGGTCGCTTGCCAAGACAAGTTTGCGATGTACTGCCGTTCCTGGGTCATGTCGTGCAGTACCAACACCGTGCCGCTGGTCTTGCCTCCTGTTTGAATCGCCGAACCGACCAGTGCCACTGATACCGTGCTGCCGTCCAGTCGCTGGATCAGTCGCGAATGTTCGCTGCCGCCACTCAAGGTCCCACTCAGGATATGTTCGATGAGGGTAAAGCTGTCTTTCTGATCGTTCTCGTCCAGCACGCTGAACAGTGCGGCCAACGGCAAGCCTTGAGCCTGCTCACTCTTCCAGTGAGTTAATTGCTCGGCAGCCGGGTTCATGTAGGTGATCGAACCTTCAACATCCGTGGTGATTACCCCGTCGCCAATGGATTCCAGGGTGACTTGAGCGCGTTCTTTTTCCTGCTGCAAGGCGCTGGCAAACGCGTGTCGTTGCTTCAACAGTTTGTGGGTGCGCAGCAGCGCCAACAGAATCAACACCACGGCGGTGGCCATGTTAGTGATTAACAACAACCGTAGAATAAACCGCGAACCCTCCCCCAACGCATCGCTGAACGCCTTTGCCGCTGGCGTTACCCCTTCGTTGATGGCGTTGATTTGCGATTTCCAACCAGACACCTCACCCACACTGGCAACACCCTGCGCCATGCGGCGGTGCATCTGCTGGGCAACAGTGTCCAGTTGCACCAGATAGCCGTCGCCAACTTTCCAGAGGTCGATGGCTTTTTCCAAGTAACGGAAATGGCGGAAGTTCAAATAAAGCCAAATGATGCTCGGCGCATCATCAAGATGATTACCCCCTTGCAACAGCCCGGCACGGGCAGCCGACAGGTCTGGCGTCGGAAGTTCAAGTGCTACCCGCAAGTCGTGACCGCCTTGGGGAATAGCAATCGCCTCCTGGTATTTGAGGTAGCTCTGCTCGTCCCCGCCGTTGGCATACAGATTCAAGTAGTAGATGGCGTCCTTCTGCCCTTTGGACCACAGGCTTTCCCCGGCGACGTACCCGCGCACCGCCGATAATGTGTACAAACTCACACACCCTAGAAGCGCCTGAAAAAGCACGACCGCAATGAAGGGCCAAACAATGCCCAGCAAATGGGGCTCAAGAATCCGCTTTTGCGTCATGGGTTCCCTTTTATACACATTCCTGACCATTCACCCTGCAGCACGTTGACGGCGCTTAGTGAGCCTAGGCTAAAAACAAACTGCACTGTTGGGCTTTTTTCTCAAATTTGAAACACGCTGCCGCGCTACTTGTGAATGATTAGCCTGACGATAAGAATAGGAGTGAAGCGGATAAGTTCGAAATATCAATGCTTTCATAAAAACGACGTCGGATTAACAATGATCCCGCATCATATTTGCTGCAGATGACCGTAAAGCTTTGCATACAACCCACCGTCAGCAATCAGCTGTTGGTGGTCGCCCTCCTCTGCGATTCGCCCCCCATCAAAAACCAATACGCGGTCAGCCTGTTTCACTGCTGACAAGCGATGCGCAATGATCAAGGTGGTGCGTCCGCTAAGAAAGCGCGACAAGGCTTGATGCAGGTTGTATTCGGTTGCGGCGTCTAGGGCCGAGGTGGCTTCATCAAGGATCACCACTTTAGGTTCGGCCAAGACCATTCGCGCGATGGCCAGTCGTTGCCGCTGACCGCCGGATAAACGTACGCCGGAACGCCCAACGATACTGTCCAACCCCAAGGGCAGGCTGCGAATGGTCACATCGAGCTGAGCGATTTCCAGTGCTCGCCAACAGGCGTCATCGGTTCTCTCCCGGCCCATGGTCAAGTTGGCACGCACGCTGTCGTTGAACAGCGCAGGATGCTGCAGGACCACAGCCACATGCTCGCGCACTGTTTCCAGACCGATTTCCTGCTGAGTCAAACCGCCGAAACGGATACTGCCTGATTGCGCGGTATACAGACCCAGCAATAGTTGCACCAAGGTGCTTTTGCCGCCACCACTCGCACCGACGATAGCGACTTTTTCCCCCGGCGCAATGGACAGGTTCAGTTGATCCAGCACCGGTTCTTCGCCGTAACCAAAGGTCAAGTTACGTACGTCGATGCCAACCGTTTCGTGCCCGGTAAACGGGTCACTGCCGCCGGGATACTGAGGTTCATCAGCCCGCGCCAGCAGTTCGTTGATGCGGGTCAGGGCGCCACCTGCCGCGTAATAGGCGTATTGCAGATTGAGCAATTGCTCTACCGGTCCAATCATGAACCACAGGTAACTGAACACCGCGAGCATCTGCCCAATTGAAAGGTCAGAGAACAGCACCGTCAACATGGCTGCTGCGCGGAAAATATCGATACCAAATTGAAACAACAACCCGCTGGCTCGATTGGACGCGTCGCTTTTCCACTGAGAGGAGACGGCGTAATCGCGCACCTCTTTAGCCCGCACGCCCAGCCTGCCGAGGAAAAACCCCTGGCGGTTGCCGGCGCGTATTTCTTGAATCGCATCCAGGGTTTCAGTCAACGCCTGAGTGAAGCGTGAGGTGCTGTCGTTTTCTTGCTTTTTAAGGTGTTTGACCCGTTTGCCTAGCTGCACGGTGGCGTAGATCACCAGCGGGTTGAACAGCAGAATCAGCAAGGCCAACTCCCAATGCATCCACACCAGAATGCCCGCCGTGCCGACCAGAGTCAGCATGGCCACCAGAAAACGGCTCAAGGTTTCGCCAACAAACTTATCCAGGGTGTCGAGATCGGTCACCAGGTGGGTGGTCACAGTGCCGCTGCCCAGGCTTTCGTATTCACTCAGGGAGATGCGCTTGAGGCGCTCGATCAAGCGGATACGAACCCGATAAACGATATCTTTGGCGAGCCGTGCAAACAGCCTTGCCTGGACGACGTTGAATACCAGCGAGCCCAGACGCAACGTGAAGGTAACCAAGAGCATCAAGCCGATGTAACCAGCCGCTTTTTGCACCCCCACCGGCAACACATGGTTCATGAATTTGAGCGCTGAATCACCGTGTCCGAGCAGCACTTCATCGACCAGCAACGGCAACAGCAACGGAATCGGTACACTGCATAACGTCGCCAGCACGGCCACGCCATTGGCAACCCACAACGCTTTGCGGTGGTGCAATGCCAGTCGGCGAATTTCGGCCCAGCTTAGTCGATCGATACGCGGTGACGATTCAGGCTTAAGAGGTTGTTCAGGCACAGGCGGCACGCTCCAACCATCGACCCAGTAGCGGAGCCAATTCATCAATGGGTTGATAGCCGTTGGTCAGTAACGCCAGTTGGCCATTATGTTCGGCCAACAAGGTCGGAAACCCTGCGATGCCCAAATCTTGCACCCAGGTGAAATCCGCAGCGGTAGCAGTGAGTTGCTCAACGCTGTCGAACGCTTCGGCAAACACGATGCGCGGCAAACCCGCCTGCTCAGCTAGCTCCACCAGAACCGAAGCCTGGGTCACGTCGCGGCCTTCGATATAAAAGGCCTGCTGAATCAACTTAACCAAGGTCCAGGCACTGTGTGGATCGAGGCTTCGCGCGGCCACCACGGCACGGCATGCCGGTTCGGTGTCATAGACAAATCCATCGGGCAACGCGCCTTCAAAGCGGAACGGCTGACCGGTGGTGTTTGCCACCGATTGCCAATGCTCAAGGATGTAGCGTCGCGTGGTCGGCTCAAGGGCGGCGCCACTTCCCGTGCGTAAACCGCCCACCACTAGATGCAGCTCCACACCCGCCGCGTGTGCTTGCTGAACCAAGGCTTCAGCCACGGGCGCAAAGCCCCAGCACCAGGAACACATCGGATCCATCACATAGAGCAGTCGCGCTTGCATGGCTCAAGCCTCGGTAGGGAGACGGTAGTTACGACCAATGGGGTGGGGCTCATTACGCGCTTTGGCCAATTCGATCTGCTTTTGGCGATCGATGGCGCTGCGCCGGGTTTTCTCGCTCAAGGTATCCCAACAGTGCGGGCAACTGATACCGGGCGAATAGTGTTCGCTGGTGCGCTCTTCAACGCTGATCGGCGTCCGGCACGCGTGGCACTGGTCGTAATCGCCAGCGGTCAAGTCATGGCGAACGGTGACGCGGTTGTCGAAAACAAAACAATCACCGTGCCACTGGCTTTCTTCCTGTGGGACTTTTTCCAGGTATTTAAGGATGCCGCCCTTGAGGTGGTAAACCTCATCGAAGCCCTGGCCAAGCATGTAGCTAGAGGCTTTTTCACACCGGATGCCGCCGGTGCAGAACATCGCGACTTTCTTGTGTTTGGCCGGGTCGAAGTGGGCTTTGATGTAGTCAGGGAATTCGCGAAAGCTGGTGGTCTTCGGATCGATGGCGCCCGCAAACGTGCCGATCGACACTTCGTAGTCGTTGCGGGTATCGATCAGTAAGACTTCAGGGTCGCTGATCAGCGCATTCCAGTTCTCGGGGTCGACGTAGGTACCGACCTGTTTGTTCGGGTCGACGCCCTCAACACCCAGGGTGACGATCTCTTTTTTGAGCTTGACCTTGGTCCGGTAGAACGGCTGCTCGTCACAGTAGGATTCTTTGTGATCGATATCGTCCATGCGCGGATCGTTTTTCAGCCAAGCCATCAAGCCGTCGACGCCTTCACGGCTACCGGAAACGGTGCCGTTGATGCCTTCTTCGGCGATGAGCAGCGTCCCTTTGATGCCGTTGTCGACCATTGCCTGCTGCAAAGGCTCGCGCAGGGCAACGTAATCGCAGAGCGTGACGAATTTATACAATGCCGCCACGACAATTTTTTGAGTCATGTTGCGTCTCCAGGTGGGGGCTCTCGCAAAGAGCCGACCCGACATAAAAAAACGCCGACTAAGCGGCGCGATGCTGATTGTAACAAAATCTTCCGGGATCCCGGATTTTCTGTGGGACCGAATTCATTCGGGAAGCGCCGTGTCATACGCAGACGATGCCGGATGTTGGGCCCATTCCCGAGTAAATTCGGTCCCTCAGCGCTGGACTAGTGACCACCACCGGCACAGGTGGGTGAATCAGGCGCGGCACCGGTTTTCGCCCATTCTTCGGGCGTGTAGGTGTGCAGCGCCAACGCGTGGAACTCGCCCATCAAATCACCCAGCGTGGCGTAAACCTTCTGGTGACGTTTGACCGCACTCAAGCCGGCGAACTGGTCACTGACCAGCACCGCTTTGAAGTGAGTCTGCAAGCCACGGCTGTGCATGTGGCTTTCATCAAGCACGTGCAGGTGCTGCGGCTGTAAGGCGGCCAGCGTTGTTTCGATTCGCTGTTGCATGGTCATGTGGTCAGGCTTCGCTTAAGGCTTTTTGGTCGGAGCAGGAGGCGCAACAGCGTTCTTGCTCGGGTCCAGTTGATTGGTCATGTCGGCCAGCAGCTTATTGACGACAGGCACTGCAGCTTCCAGTTTGCCTTGGGTCAACTGAGCCGATTGCTGAGTCAGCTCAGGCATCTTGGCCAGCACTTTCTTGCCCAATGGGGACTGATAGAACGCGACCAGATCCTTCAACTCTTGCTCGGTAAAGTTGGCGGTGTAGAGCTTGACCATGTCTGGCTTGAGCTTGTCCCAGCCGATGGATTGATCCAGGGCTGCGTTGGCTTTGGCCTGGTAGGTTTCAAGCAGGGCTTTTTTCGACTCTGGAGCTTTGGACTCGTCGAAGCGCTGTTGGAACATCTGCTGAACTTGCATGTACACCGGGGTGCCCAGCTTGTCGGCATGAGCCAGCTTGAGGAAAGTTTCGGCACTGGCGTTGTGGCTAGCGGTATCGGCAAAAACCTGGCCGCTGGCGCATACCAGAGCAACCGCAGTACAGATGGCACGAAGACGGGTCATCGAGTTTCCTTATCATCTAGCAGGCGAGGCATAACCCCATGGCCGGACATTCTGCGCCCATGTCCGCTTACGGCTCAACCCCTGACTGCCCGAGCGGTTGGTTCAAGGGTTAAAAAGGCCAGCCAGGGAACCCATCGCGATTAACTAAGCCTAAACTGCGCATTCAGCCTAGAGGAGCAAACCCGATGAGCCGTATCGAAACCGACAGCATTGGTCAGATCGACGTCCCCGACGATGCTTACTGGGGCGCTCAGACTCAACGTTCGTTGATCAACTTTGCCATTGGCGACCAGCGCATGCCGCTGGCGGTGTTGCACGCATTGGCCCTGATCAAGAAAGCGGCCGCGCGGGTCAATGACCGTAACGGCGACTTGCCCGCCGACATCGCTCGCCTGATCGAGCAATCGGCCGACGAAGTGCTTGATGGCCAACTGGATGAGCAGTTTCCATTGGTGGTCTGGCAGACCGGCAGCGGCACTCAAAGCAATATGAACGTCAACGAAGTGATCGCCGGACGCGCCAACGAGCTGGCCGGCAAGGGCCGCGGCGGCAAATCGCCCGTCCACCCGAACGATCACGTTAACCGCTCGCAAAGCTCCAACGATTGCTTCCCGACGGCGATGCACATTGCCGCCGCCCAAGCGGTCAATCAGCATCTGCTGCCAGCAATTGCCCAATTGTCCGACGGCTTGGCCGAGCAGTCAGCGCGGCACATGAAGCTGGTAAAGACCGGCCGCACGCACATGATGGACGCAACGCCGATCACCTTTGGCCAAGAGCTTTCGGCGTATGTCGCCCAGCTCGATTATTCGGCGAAAGCCATTCGTCATACGCTGCCCGCCGTCTATGAGCTGGCGCAAGGCGGCACCGCCGTTGGCACTGGCCTGAACGCACCGCACGGTTTCGCCGAGGCGGTTGCCGCTGAACTGGCAGCCCTCTCGGGCTTACCGTTCGTCACTGCACCGAACAAGTTCGCCGCACTGGCAGGCCATGAGCCCCTGACCGCATTGTCTGGCGCGCTGAAAACCCTGGCCGTGACCCTGATGAAAATCGCCAACGACCTGCGCCTGCTGGGTTCTGGTCCACGTGCGGGTCTGGCTGAAGTTAAATTGCCGGCCAACGAACCGGGCAGTTCGATCATGCCGGGCAAGGTTAACCCGACCCAATGTGAAGCCCTGTCGATGCTGGCCTGCCAAGTGCTGGGCAATGACGTCACGATTGGTTTCGCTGCCAGTCAGGGCCATTTGCAGCTGAACGTGTTCAAGCCGGTGATTATCCACAACCTGCTGCAATCCATTCGTTTATTGGCCGATGGTTGCAGCAACTTCCAGGAACACTGCGTCGCGGGCATGGAGCCTGATGCAGCGAAGATGGCCGAACACCTGGAGCGAGGTTTGATGCTGGTGACAGCGCTTAACCCGCACATCGGTTACGACAAGTCAGCGCAAATCGCCAAAAAAGCCTACAGCGAAGGTTTGACCTTGCGCGAAGCCTCATTGGCGTTGGGTTATCTGACGGAGGAAGAGTTCGACGCCTGGGTCCGCCCCGAGAAGATGCTAGAAGCGGGTAACGGCTAACGCTCTGTGGGATTTTCTCTGTAGGAGGGTGTCAGGACGCAAGCCTTCCCGAATAAATTCGGTCCCACCGTTTTACGGGCAATGCACACATTTTGTAGGAGCTGCCGAAGCCTGCGATAAGGGCCGAAGGACCTTCGCCAACACGTTGGCTCCTACAGATAGTTGAATCAGACTGCAGCCAACCTCGCCCGCCGTGCGCGTAAACCCGCGATCAACGACGGGCCGAGGGCGGTGAGGGCCGATCCAAGCACCACCAATACGGCGCCGCTGTAGCCCAAACCGTTGAGGTCTTCGGCCTGCACATAATCGGGCCATAACCACGCCGCAATCGCCACTGTCGCCAGGGTTACCAACGGCGTGAGTGCCAGGGTCGCGCTGACTCGCGAAGCCTCCCAATGCGCCAGCGCTTCAGCAAATGCCCCATACGCCACCAGCGTATTCAAGCAACACGCCAACAATAACCAACCTTGTAACGGACTGAGGTGCAAAGCTTCGGACGGGTGTGCCCATGGCGTGACCAACAGCGCACAAAACAGGTAAATCACCATCATCACCTGCAGTGAGTTCCAGACGGTAAGCAACTGCTTCTGGCTCAGGCCATAAAACGTCCAGACCGCAGACGCCAGCAATACCGTGAGAATTCCCGCCGTGTAATCACCCAGCGAGGTCAGCAGTTCCTCCAGGCGTTGGTTGAAGAACAGACCAAAGCCCATCAACAACACAAGCAGCCCCACCCCCTGGCCGATGCTGAACCGTTCCTTGAACAGGAAAATGCTGCTGATCAACAACAATATCGGCCCGACCTGGATAACCAACTGGGTCGTCCCGGGGCTGAGCATTCTTAGACCGATCAGGTACAGCACATAGTTGCCGACCAATCCAAATACCGACAATGCCACTAAAATCTTGCCCTTGCGGCCCAAGACTTTAAAACTGGGCAAACGTCGCACCGACGCCAGCCAGATGAACAGCAACGACCCTGAGACCAATAGCCGGAACCACGTCACCGTGACAGGGTCCATCACTTGAAGCACTTGTTTGAGCTTGACCGGCAAGATGCCCCACAGCACCGCCGTTACCAGCGCCAGGGACAAGCCATATAACCAGCGGCCAGATGAAACATGCATGAACGGGCTCTCTGTAAAGGCAGAAACAAAAAAGGTGCAGCGAGGGTCGCTATTCTAGGCGCGGATGAATGCGCGACACAGTGACAGTTGAGGGGGCAGATTCCCGGAAACTGTGTGCGCGCCCCCAACAGCCAGCAGTGTTTTGATGTTTTGCGCCACCGCTGAGGAGTTTCGCGCTACAGTTTTACCCACTCACCGTATTTCTCGTCAGGTCCAGACTCAGGAAAACGACCATGTTCGGAAAGCGCTCGCAAGATCCAGCCCCGACCGTTCACTACCGCAGTGATCGCGTTTCGTTGGTTAATGGGCAGTACTTTTTCAGCACCCGGGAAAACACCTTGGAAGGGCCTTATTTCACGCGCACCGACGCGGTACGCGAGACTGAGGCGTATATCAACCGGATGATCCAGGCCAAGGCCAGACAGCAATCATCGCTGAACGGCTGAGGCTATTGGTGGTTGCGCTGATACGTGTCTTCGCCCATCGCTGCGATTTGCCCTTCGATCAACGCATCGAACGGCCGTAATAGCGACTCGAAGGTCATCGGCGCCTCCAGTATTTCAAGGGCTTGCGCGATGGCTTCTATGGTCGATAACGCGTCCGGACCCGGCGCTTTGCGCAGCCGATAGCGCGAGGTAGTGGTCTGTCCGAGTGTGACCCTCGGCAATGCGGCCAACGCCGGGTTCAGGTGCAGTAACTTACGCGCCTTACGCCAGGTACCATCCGGCACGACCAGCAATAGCGGCTGATCGGCTTCCCCTGTAACGACGTTCTGATAGCCGACCACTGCCTGTGCATCTTCCCCTGGGAACAACAGCCGGGCGCGGTAACCGGGGCGATTCAACAACCTTGGTAACTCGTCGAATACCTCGCCCACCACCAGTTCGGCATTGGTTAGCCCCAACACCGCCAAGCGGGCGGTATTGAGGGCATGACCGACTTCGCTTGGATGCTGAATAACCAATACCCGAGTGCGGCTATCGAGCTGCGGGATCAAGGCACACAGGCAATGAGTCTCGGGACGCAGGCAACGGGCGCATTGGGCGCGGGACATGGGCGGCTCTCAGCTCTGGTGTTGGTTGAGCTGCGTTTTCAGCAGGTCACGGAAGGTCTGAATCAACGGTTCTCGGCTGCGACCACGGCGCACGATCATCGAAAACGGTGCCTGATAGCCAAAGGTCGCGGGCAGCAACACGCGCAGATGACCGGAGTCGGCCCACGCCTGAGCGTAGTGCTCTGGCAAATAACCGATGTACGCCCCTGACAGCACCAAGATCAGCTGCGCCTCCATGCTTTCCACGGTGGCCGCGCTGTGTTTGAAACCATGGCGCGCCAATTCCGCCTGGCTCCAGTAACCCCGACCGACCATGCGCTGCTGCGCGATAACCGGCTCGGGAATACGGCGCTCGTCAAACAGGGGATGGCGGTTGCTGCAATACAGCCAATGTTGCTCGCGATACAGCGGCTGATAGACCAAGCCGCTCATGCGCGTCGAGAACGCGCCAATCGCCAGATCGAGTCGGTTGTCCTGCACGCCGAGCTGCAGTTCATACGGACTCATGACCGACAGGTGCAGATGCACGGCGGGGTGTTCTTGGCTGTAGGCGCCAATGGCTTCGGCGAACGGCAGCGCCCGGTCACTCACCGTAGAATCGATCACACCGAGGTTAAGCGTTCCGCGCAGTTCGCCTTTAAGGGCCGCCGCGTACTGCTCGAAACCTTCCAGCTCACCCAGTAGGCGCAGGGTTTCCTGATGAAACAGCTCGCCCTTGCTGGTCAAACTGAATCCGCCGCGCCCACGATGGCAAAGCACCAAACCCAAGGCCGCTTCGAGCTGGCTCATGTAGGTACTGATGGCCGAGGTCGAGAGATTGAGTTCTTGCTGAGCACTGGCAAAACCCTGATGGCGCACCACGCTGGCGAAGATTCGCAGGAGTTTCAGGTCGGGTAAGGTGCTGGCCATTAAGGGTTCCGAAGAGATAACAAATAAACAACCCTACAGGTGGTCAAAAGACGCTCAGTCTAGCGTTAGTTCAGATTTCTCTGAACTAAGTATTTTGCCCCAGCGATTCTTTCCACTGGCCGCGCTTTGCAGAATCCACTCACACCACAACGACGATGAGGCAATCCCGTGGAAAAAATTTTTCACCAACCACTGGGCGGCAATGAAATGCCGCGTTTCGCCGGCATCGCTACCATGATGCGTTTGCCCCACTTGCAATCAGCGGCTGGCCTAGATGCCGCCTTTGTAGGCGTCCCGCTGGACATCGGCACATCGCTGCGCCCTGGCACCCGCTTCGGGCCACGTGAAATTCGTGCGGAGTCGGTGATGATTCGCCCGTACAACATGGCTACCGGCGCTGCTCCTTTTGATTCGCTGTCAGTAGCCGATATTGGCGACGTAGCAATCAACACCTTCAATCTGTTGGACGCTGTGCGCATTATTGAGGAGTCCTATGACCAGATCCTCGAACACGACGTCATTCCGCTGACCCTGGGCGGCGATCACACCATTACCCTGCCGATCCTGCGGGCGATTCATAAAAAACATGGCAAAGTCGGGCTGGTGCATATCGATGCTCACGCTGACGTCAACGACCACATGTTCGGCGAGAAGATCGCCCACGGCACCACCTTTCGCCGCGCTGTAGAAGAAGGCCTGCTCGACTGCCAGCGCGTGGTTCAGATTGGCCTGCGCGCTCAGGGGTATACCGCCGAAGACTTCAACTGGAGCCGTAAACAAGGTTTCCGTGTGGTCCAGGCCGAAGAGTGCTGGCACAAATCCCTTTCCCAACTGATGGAAGAAGTCCGCGAAAAAGTCGGCGGCGGCCCGGTGTACCTTAGCTTTGATATCGACGGAATCGATCCGGCGTGGGCTCCGGGTACTGGCACGCCTGAAATCGGCGGTTTGACCACGATTCAGGCCATTGAAATCATCCGGGGCTGCCAAGGCCTTGAACTGGTCGGCTGCGACCTGGTAGAAGTCTCGCCGCCGTACGACACCACCGGCAATACCTCATTACTGGGCGCTAACTTGTTGTATGAAATGCTTTGCGTCTTGCCTGGCGTAGCGCACCGCTGAACATTGCTGCCTACCCCAAACCCGCTACGCGATCGATTTGGCTCACCCGGACGCACGCAATGGCCGATGGGTGTGCCTGAATAAACGACTGCGCTCGACAGTCGACGAACCACTATAAAAATAATGATTGGAGACACCCTGCCATGGCTTTAGATATTTTCGTTGTCCTCATTTATGCCGCCGGCATGCTAGTGCTTGGCTGGTACGGTATGCGCAAGGCAAAAACCCACGAAGACTACCTGGTTGCCGGACGTAACCTGGGCCCAACTTTATACATGGGCACGATGGCCGCCACGGTACTGGGTGGCGCCTCCACAGTCGGCACTGTTCGGTTGGGCTATGTCCACGGGATTTCCGGCTTTTGGCTGTGCGCCGCCTTGGGCTTGGGCATTATCGCGTTGAACCTGTTTCTGGCTAAACCACTGCTCAAGTTGCGGATTTTTACCGTCACCCAAGTGCTGGAAAAGCGCTACAACCCGATGGCCCGTCAAGCCAGTGCGGTGATTATGCTGGCCTACGCACTGATGATCGGCGTGACCTCGATTCTGGCCATCGGCACCGTGATGCAAGTGCTATTCGGGTTGCCATTCTGGGTGTCGGTATTGCTCGGCGGTGGCGTGGTGGTGGTGTACTCGGCGATTGGCGGGATGTGGTCATTGACCCTGACCGATATCGTCCAGTTCGTGATCAAAACCGTGGGCCTGATGTTTATCCTGCTGCCGATCTGCCTGTACCGCGTCGGCGGCTGGGACCAGTTGGTGGCCAAGCTTCCGGCGTCGAGCTTCAGTTGGACGACCATCGGCTGGGACACGATCATCACCTACTTCCTGATCTACTTTTTCGGCATCTTGATTGGCCAAGACATCTGGCAGCGCGTATTCACCGCTCGCACGGACAAAATTGCCAAGTACGCAGGAACTGTCGCCGGGGTGTATTGCATTTTCTACGGTTTGGCCTGCGCACTCATCGGCATGACCGCCCATGTGCTGCTGCCGAATCTGGACAACGTTAACAACGCCTTCGCGGCCATCGTCAAAGTCTCACTGCCCGATGGATTGCGTGGGCTGGTGATCGCTGCTGCCTTGGCGGCCATGATGTCCACCGCCAGCGCCGGCCTGCTGGCGGCCTCGACCACCTTGACCGAAGACCTGTTGCCACGCCTGCGCGGCGGCAAGCAATCAAGCTTGGGCATCAATCGTCTGTTTACCGCGTTGACCGGATTGGTAGTACTCGCCATCGCGCTGCTGGTACATGACGTGATCAGCGCATTAACCTTGGCTTACAACGTGTTGGTTGGCGGTATGTTGGTTCCACTGATCGGTGCGATCTACTGGAAACGCGCAACCACCGCAGGCGCGATCACCAGCATGGTGCTCGGATTCCTGACCGCGCTCACTTTTATGCTCAAGGACGGTTTCGATGCCAACACACCGATTTATTACAGCTTGTCGGTGGGTTTGATCAGCTTCGTGTTAGTCAGCCTGCTGTCGCCGCGCCCGGTAGTAATCGCACAGCCAGTTTAAGGAGGGCGACAGCGCGGAATACCGGAGTGAGCTAGCCTTATTGACTAGGGCCTTGGTTGCGAGAGTACAGGGCCCATTTCTGTTAGTGACGGATGCAGGTTTGTCATGGAGCGGCTAGATATTCAGCAACAGCTTCACAATACGCTTGGCGTGATGCTGATTGATAAAGCACAAATCCGCGAAGACGCAACGCTCAAGGACTTGGCGTTGGAGGCGCCAGAGATCGAGGGATTGCTCGATCAGCTGGAATTTGAATTTGGCATCGTCTTCCCCACCCGAATCAGAGACCGGATCCACAAAGCGCCCGAACATCTGACGCTGCAAATTCTAGTGGATGTGATTCTGGTACTGACTGAAAACGATTAAATACCGAGCACTTATCGACGAGGGCGACGACGCTCTTCATCCGTACGAACCGGAATAGGTTGCAGCTTTGGTCGTTCGATCAGGCCAAGGGCAACGCCGAAATCATGGAGCCATTCTTGCAATTTACTGTTCATAACGCCCCCCTTCAGGGAAATACTCCGCGACTGACATACGCCTTGCCGCGTCTTACTGATCATAGTGCGATGTCGTACTTTACGCCTGCTTCCGAATGTCGCGGGAAGAATTTGTGACATTAAGTCTCAAGACACAAACCACTCGTCGAGTAATACGGACCTAAGAGTAACGGTTTTCATTTCACTCTGGCAGTTGCAGCACACCGTCTTCATCGGTCATGGCCCGTTCGAGCAACTCGGCTGGCAGGTTTTTACTCGCTCTGGCGCCCAGCAACTTCAATTGCTCGCTGCGGCTGACCAGATTGCCACGGCCTTCAGTCAGCTTGTTGCGGGCTGCACCGTAGGCTTTATCAAGTTGCTGCAAGCGATTGCCCACCTCGTCGAGGTCCTGAATAAACAGTACAAACTTGTCGTACAGCCAGCCCGCACGTTCGGCGATTTCCCTGGCGTTCTGGCTTTGCCGCTCTTGCTTCCACAGGCTGTCGATCACCCGCAATGTCGCGAGCAACGTGGTGGGGCTGACGATAACAATGTTGCGGTCGAATGCTTCTTGAAACAGGTTCGGTTCCGCTTGCAGCGCGGCGGAAAAGGCCGCCTCGATGGGCACAAACAACAGGACAAAATCAAGGCTATGCAACCCTTCAAGACGCTTGTAATCCTTGCCTGACAAGCCTTTGACGTGATTGCGCAACGACAGCACATGTTGTTTCAGCGCGACTTGGCCAATTAGCTCATCGTCGGCAGACACGTACTGCTGGTAAGCAGTCAGGCTGACTTTGGCGTCGACCACTACTTGCTTATCGCCGGGCAACATAATCAACACGTCCGGCTGGAAGCGCTCACCGTCCGGCCCTTTCAAGCTGACCTGAGTCTGGTATTCGCGGCCTTTTTCCAGGCCCGCGTGCTCCAGCACTCGCTCAAGGATCAGCTCACCCCAGTTACCTTGGGTCTTTTGCCCCTTGAGCGCACGGGTCAAATTAGTGGCTTCGTCGCTTAGACGCTGGTTCAACTGTTGCAGACGCTCCAGCTCTTTACCCAGCGAGAACCGCTCCCGGGCTTCTTGTTGATAACTTTCCTCCACGCGCTTTTCAAACGATTGAATACGTTCTTTCAACGGATTCAGGAGTTGTCCGAGCTGCTGCTGACTGGTTTCAGCGAACCGCTGCTCCCGTTCGTCGAATATTTTGCTGGCCAGTTCAGCAAATTGCGCACGCAATTCATCCCTGGACCCCTGAAGATCACTCAGGCGCTGTTGATGGCTTTCTTGCTGCTCTCGCAACTCAGCACCCAGCGATGCACACCGCGCATCGAGATGCCGCAGTTCAGACTCTTTACTCGCCCGCTCCAGATTCCAGAGCTGGGCAGCATCGTGGGCGGCGAGGCGCTCCTGTTGCAACAGCTCAACTTCGCGACGCGTGGCGGCGAGGTCCGCTTGCTTGGCGGCGTTGGCGTGGCTCAGATCGCTGATTTCGTCACGAGCAGCATCAAGCTGAGCATTGAGGCCATCCTGCGCCATTTGCGCAGTGCTCAAGCGCTCGTCGAGCAGGGCGGCCTGCGCACGCTGTTGCGCCAGCCGCCGTTGCAGTTGCCACACAAGTGCCAACAACGGCAACGCCGCCACACCCAGGCCAAGCAATACGCTGGTCAGGTCCAATGCCATAAGAACTCCCAAACACCATCATCGAACAAACCCGGTAATGATACCCGTCGGTCGCAGAAGTGGCAGGTCCATACCCGTAACGGGCGCTAATAAAGGCGCGCGACTCTACCCTATTTTTCAACGGAGTGAAGCGCGCATCCCGACCAGCCCGCACAGGGCGTGCGCACGTAAATATGCCAACAGATTAATAGCGGAAAGTTATAGCTATTTCTTGAGTAAGAAAGAATTTCCCAATTCGAATAATGCCATTTTGCCAAAAATAATCGCCGCACCCCCGAGCTAGAGCAAGCGCTTGGGACAATCCACAGAAGCTGTGGATAACTCAGTGGACAACCCACCTTGAACTGTCGCAAACGCAAGTGGAATGGGGCCTGCGTTCAAACTGACGATTTTTTCACCAGTGAAAAAAAACGATATTTTTCATTGACTTAATTATTCACGCGAAAAAATCACACGTCGGCCCTTTCGCGTCATGAAGACCAGACCGAGGGAGGCGGCCATGTGTACAAGTCAATTACGGATAGTTATAAAGACGCAGTTTTATAGCCAGGAAGGTTCCTCTGCCTGCTTGGCGACGTCTCGGATTCTATTGAGCGCAGGAAGGCACGGAAAACCTCATTCGCATTATTTGTACGGTTGCCCTTCCCTTTAACGATTCAATCCGTTAGCATTGCCGCCGTTAGTACCAAGCTGAAAGTCAATTCTGGTCGAACAATTCCCCCGGCAAACGCGTTTAGAATGCGAAAAACATTGCCGAAAAAAAGGGATCGACCACCTCGATGGTTTCCAGGCATGAACTCGATACACTGCCTTCCTCAATAACGGGAAGGGTGTTAGCAGCTCTCATGCACTGATTGAACCAGCCTGCAAATTGATCAGGATCTCCACCTCTGGCGTCGAACCTTTGCCATTGTTGTGCCGCCTGCCCTCCTAAGTACCTACCGGTCAGCCCGAGCGCCATACGATTGAGCGCGCTCCAACTGTCTGCGTTGTTCCAGTCAGGTTACTCGCCCAGCCACGTTGCATTTGAAGCACGGGCCCGCGTTTACTGGAACGTTTTATTTTTACACGGCTTTATGCTGTGTCGCTTGTTAGGAAACACCCAACCATGACCACTCATACCCAGACCCAGGACGCCATCCGCACCCTGACTAACGCTTTTGCTCCGATGAATTGCCTAATCATGGCCGCTCGCAAAGGCTGCTTCAGCTTCACCATCGTCAACGAACACGGTATCGCTCGTCACAGCGAACGCCTGTACCCCGATCAGTATTCCAGCGCCGAACCGCTGCAAGCCGTGATCGACCGCACTCGTCAGGCACTGGTTGCCTGATGGAGTGATGCCCTTCGCTGTTTGAAGCGCTCATTTACAAAGCCTCGCCCTCAAAGCGGGGCTTTTTATTGGCCGCGATCTTCCAGGGCAATTCCAACTGCCGCCCTTGCGTTTCTATGCGCTCAACGGTGCTGGTTAAGTCCCAAGGGATATATCAAGGGATTTTGGTGGCAACAAATATTTTAAAAACAGTCCGTTACACGCGAAATATGACACTACACTTCAACTAAGCGGCCCCTAGCTGCTTCCGGCGGGCTCTATCCGATTCACCGCTGCCAAGCACCTGAGCCGCGCCGGTCATCACGTATTCCAGGGATGCCAAGAGGGCTTTATGGGAATCGCTGCCAGTGAGTTGAGCCGCCATGTTATCCGTCCGACGTTGATCTATCTCGGTTGCCATAGCCCCACTGCCGAATACTTGCTACTTGGAATCGCCGCCAGCCAATCCGCGCTGGGCGACGCGCTGGACAGCCGTCGAGGTCACGGGCTCTACCGCATCACCGAGTTACGCCATCAACAGCTTTGGGACAATTACTTGGCGCTAGACCCGGACCGCGCCAGCCTGGTTCGCGGCCTTGCCAGCCAACACGCGTTTCTCAAAGGTCCCCACCTCGAACTCACCGTCAATCTGCGTTATGCCACCGCCATCGCTTGGTTACTCATCGAGGCCCAAGGGTCGCCGCTGCCCGCCACCAGCGATGTATTGGGCATGGCCAGAATCTGGCGGCAAACCTTCCAACCCCAAGGTCGTTTGCGCGATTTTGCAGCGGCTTGGCAAAATTGTGTAACTAGACGTCAGCAACTTGCTTGAAATCTCAGTCGACTGCACGGATTCACTGCAGATCAATGCAGTTTGGGCAAATTGTCCTACAAAAAGGCTCTATCTCGGGCAATTCAGGCTATGGCGCTGCGGCGAAAATCTTGGTAATTTCCGCTCGGTGATCAACACGGAGTTCTAATAATGAAAAAAGTAATGCTCAAGACCACACTTAGCCTCGCTGTAGGCCTTATCTCCACCCAGCTCTTCGCAAGCGGCTTTGCACTCAACGAACAAAGCGTTAGCGGGATGGGAACCGGCTTCGCTGGACGCTCGTCCTCCGCCGAGGATGCGAGCACCGTTGTCGGTAACCCGGCCGGTATGTCGAAGATCAAGCGCGAACAAATCAGCGTGGGAGCGGCTGCTATCGATGCCAGCACCGACCTCAAACACACCAGCGGCCAACCTGGCAGCACGAACAATGGTGACATGGTTCCAGTCACCGTTGTGCCTTTTGGCTACTACGTCAAACCCATCGACGAGCACTGGGCCTTTGGTCTGGGTATCTATGCACCGTTCGGCCTAGTCACCGACTACGAAAAAAGCTTCCAGGGTCGCTACTACGGTGACAAGAGCAAGGTCTCGGTCATCACGGTTCAACCTACCGTCAGCTATGCATTCAACGACTACGTGTCGATCGGTATAGGTCCGACCTTCAACCACATCAAAGGTGAGTTGACCTCGGCCATACAACTGAATCCTGCCGGCACCAACGATGGCAAAGCGCGCATCAATGGTGACGACAACGCCTGGGGTTACAACGTCGGTATCCTCGTCACGCCGACTGCGACCACGAACCTGGGCTTGACCTACCACTCCAAGGTTAGCTACGGCCTGGAAGGTAACACCAAGTACTCTGGCGCGAATTTCGGCCCTAACGGCCTAAAGTTCGACGGCGGCCTGGATCTGACCACGCCAGAATCGGTTGACTTCTCGATCACCCAGAAGCTTAACCAAGACTGGACTGTGTACGCGGGCAGCACCTGGACACGTTGGAGCCGCCTCAAAGACATCACCGTCAATAACGAAGGTGTTCCAGCACAGCTGGGCGGTAACGGCGGTCCTCTTGGAACGATTAGCGAGCCAGAAAACTGGCATAACACCTGGGCTCACGCCATCGGTGCTTCGTACCAGTTGAACAAAGAGATCGTGCTGCGTGCCGGTTTCTCGGTTGACCAATCGCCTACCAACAACCTTAATCGTTCGGTGCGGATTCCAACGGGTGACCGCCGCATATTCAGCTTGGGCGCTGGCTGGAGCCCAACCGATCACATCACTATCGACGTCGCTTATTCTTACTTGAAAGAAGAAAGCGTGTCGGTCAACGACACCGGTAAGGGCGCGCCCTACAACGCCACGTACCACAACAGCGCCAACGGCTTCGGTTCGTCTGTAACCTACCGCTTCTGATGCGCCCGTTCGCGGCAGGCTGAAAAGCCTGCCAGACGAATACGAAAAAGCCCTACCGCCAGCGATGGCAGTGGGGCTTTTTTATCGCTTCGATTTGGCTTGGCTCACGGCTTGGAAGCGATGGCCTGCTCGACGGCGGTAATCATCGCGGGGTCATCCGGCTTGGTCAGGCTGGAAAAATTCGCGATCACCCGGCCCTGACGGTCGATGACGTATTTATAAAAATTCCAACGCGGCGCGCTGCTTTGTTCAGCCAGCACTTTGAAGAGGTGCGTTGCGTCAGGCCCTTTGACCGTTTGCGGATCGGTCATGGTGAAGGTCACGCCGTAATTCACGTAGCAAACCTTGGCGGTCTCGGCGCCGTCCTTAGACTCCTGCTTGAAGTCGTTTGATGGCACGCCAATCACTTCGAGACCCTGGGATTTGTAGCGCTGATTCAACGCCTCAAGGCTTTTAAACTGAGGCGCAAAACCACAAAAACTTGCAGTGTTCACCACCACCAGCGGCTTGCCCTCAAAACGCTTGCACAGGTCGATATTTTCTTTAGCGCGCAGCTTCGGTAACTCACCCTGCAACAGCGGCGGGCATTCGGCAGCCAGTGCTGTTCCAGCAATGGCCAACAGCAATACAGGAACTGAAAACCAACGAATTGTCATGACGGCATCCCGTGCATCGTAGGGTCAATGTGCTCGAAAAACAAAATACTCCTCGGCGCCCTACCTGCCTAGCACAGGCTCATCCCCAGTTGCAGCGCGCCCAAGCCTACACGCTGCCAACCCCACCACACTAACGCCAGCAGCAAAACCCCAAGGGTCATGCCACCGATCCACGGCCAGACGCTGTTCACGCCGCAGTGCCCATTGCTTGCAACCGCGCCACGGGGCGCTCGCGCACCGGCCAGTTCAAGGCAGCGGCCAACACACTAAGCAGAATCGAGACTTGCCAAATCAAATCGTAGCTCCCGGTGCGGTCATACACGACGCCACCCAACCAGCCGCCAAGGAAGGCACCCAGTTGGTGGAATAAGAAGACGATACCGCCGAGCATCGACAAATTACGCACGCCGAACAAGGTCGCAACGGTACCGTTCGTCAGCGGCACCGTGGACAACCAAAGAAGCCCCATGGCGACACCGAACAAGTACGCAGTGGTTTCGGTCACCGGCACCGACACAAACGCCGTGATCACCACGGCCCGGAGCAGGTAAAGAGCCGTCAGCAATCGCGGCTTGGATAGGCGGCCCCCGAGCCAACCGGCAAGGTAGGTGCCGAACACATTGAACAAGCCAATCAGCGCCAGCACCGTGGTGCCAACTTTGGCGGGCAAGTGTTGGTCAACCAGGTAAGACGGCAAATGCACGCCGATAAATACCACTTGGAAGCCGCAGACGAAAAATCCCAGGGCCAAGAGCCAAAAGCCTGAATGGGTGCAGGCTTCGTGCAACGCTTCGCGCAGGGTCTGCTCGCCACCGGTCTTGGGCAATGGGACATCCTTGAGCATGGTCACCAACGGCAGGATCAAGGCCACCAGCAGGCCCAGCGCCAACAGCGCCGTGGACCACCCGAGCCAACCAATCAGGCCAAGGGTTCCAGGGAGCATGGCGAATTGACCAAACGAACCTGCCGCGCTGGCGAGGCCCATGCCCATGCTGCGTTTTTCGGCGGGTAGCGCTCGACCAACCACCCCGAGGATCACCGAGAACGAGGTGCCGGACAAACCGATACCGATCAGTAAACCTGCGCTCAACGATAACGACAGTGGCGAATCGGCCATACCCATGCAAGCCAATCCCAACGCGTAGAGCACGCCCCCGATAAATACCACTTTCGACGCGCCAAAACGGTCGGCAAGCGCACCGGCAAAGGGCTGGGCCAAGCCCCATATCAAGTTTTGAAACGCGATGGCGAACGCAAAAACCTCGCGACCCCAGCCGAACTGCGCACTCATTGGTGCCAGAAACAAACCAAAACCGTGCCGCACGCCCAAGGACAACGCAAGAATCAGCGCGCTCCCGAGCAAAATCCACCCACTGTTACGCCAGACCGATGTCATTTTTATTCTCCGCAACTAACTAGGCTCATATGCCCGCAAGGCAAGCGCGAGAAATTACCGGTGGTTGTAGGGGGGTGTCAATAACTCCTGTAGGAGGCTCCGCCACGTCTTCGACGCCGCGCTGTCTCGCGCAGCAAACTGGGTGGCACTTTGTGTGGTTTGAGGTTGCAAGGTGTCAGGATTGAACCCTTCCCGAATAAATTCGGTCCCACGGTTTTGAACTGCCCCCAACAAGTTGGTTCAGATAGTCGTCCGCTTATAGACCGCCAGTGAATCGAATATCAAATTGCGCAAAGAGGCCCCGTGAAACCAGGCGGCCTAACGCAGGCGTTGCGCAGGGGGTAACGAGGCAAGGATGTCAAACCAACGCCAGCGCCACCAGAACCGCCATTTCCAGCAATTCCAACAGCGCGCCGGCGGTGTCGCCCGTGCTGCCACCGAGCCGACGCAGCATCAGGTGCCGCAGCCAGAAGAAGCAGACGCCCGCCGTCAGCAGTGCAATAGCGCCACTCATCCCCGCCACCAATACGCAGCCCACCGCCGTGATCAACAGCACCTGTCTGCCCAGCGTGCGGGGAAGGTGATCGGCCAATGCTTGCCCTAGCCCGCCCGCCCGCACATACGGCGTGCCGAGGAATAGACCGAGCATGGCGCTGCGGCCGATAACCGGAGCCAGCAACAGGCCCGCGCTGTGATGGTTTTCGATCAACGCCAACAGTGCGCAGAATTTCAGCAGCAGCACCAGCACCAGCGTAATCACGGCAATCGGTCCGCTGCGAGGGTCCTTCATGATGCTCAAGGTGCGTTCACGGTCACCGAAACCGCCTAGCCAGGCGTCCGCGCTGTCAGCTAGGCCGTCGAGGTGCAAGCCGCCGCTGAGCAGGACCCAAACGGTCAGTAGCAGTGCGGCGTGCAACATCAGCGGCGTACCGGCCAAGAGACTGTTTAGGGCCATCAGCAACAGACCGAACAGGACACCCACCAGCGGATAGAACAACAATGAACGGCCTAATTCCTCAGGTTTCGGCATGCCGGGCAAGCTAATTGGCAGGCTGCTAAGAAATTGTAGGGCGATCCACAGCGGCAACAAATTCATTCGCTCAGCACGCCTTGAGCATGTACTTGAATCGTCAGTAGCGCACCGTGACCGACCTCGACTTGCAGCAACTGCTCGCGCGGTAGCCCCCGCGCTTGGGCCAATAACAGGCGCATGACGCCGCCGTGACTGATCAGCAATACACGCTCGCCGGCGTAAGCTTGATGCAAACGGCTTACAGCCCCGAGCACCCGCGCAGAGAACGCCAGCAAAGGTTCACCGCTCGGCGGCGTGAAGGCGTAGGGATCGGCCCAAAACAATCCCAACCCTTCTGGGTCGGTTTCCATCAACTGCGCTGCGCTGCGCCCTTCCCACTCGCCAAAATGCAGCTCTTGCAGATCGGCTTCCAGTTGAAGTGGCACGCACAAGGTTTCAACCAGCTCTTCGGCAAAGCGTGCGCAGCGTTGCAAGGGCGAACTCACCACCCGATCCCAAGGCCCACCTGCGATTACCGCCGAGCGCATCTGCGCCCAACCAGTGTCGGTCAGGGCGTCATCCAGACTGCCGCGCAGGCCGCCGCCCAACTCGGTTTCACCATGTCGCAGCACATCCAGGCGCAGTGTCATGCCGGGCGGTCCGCCACTGCCGCTTCGGCGAAAGTCGCCATGCCGTTGTGCAGTGCACAGGCCAAACGCAGCAACGGCACCGCCACCGCTGCACCGCTGCCTTCGCCCAAGCGCAAGCCGAGGTCAAGCATCGGTTCGGCCTGTAACACTTCCAACACATGGCGGTGGCCGGGCTCGGCGCCGCGGTGAGCAAAAAACAACCAATCGCGGCACGACGGATTCAAACGCACGGCGACCAGCGCCGCGACGCTGCAAATAAAGCCGTCCACTAATACCGCAACACCCTCTTGGGCACTCGCCAGATACGCGCCGACCAACGCAGCAATTTCAAAACCGCCCACACAAAACAGACCGTACAGCGGGTCACTGGCGTGCTCGGCATGCAAGGCCAGCGCACGCTCAATCACCAATGATTTATGGGTGACGCCCGCCGCGTTTAAACCGGTACCGGGGCCGACCAACAGACTGGCCGGGCTTTCTAACAACAGGCACGCCAACGCACTGGCCGCCGTGGTGTTGCCGATGCCCATCTCGCCGCCAATAAACAGCTCAGCGCCGGACGCCACGGCTCGGCGCACGCTGTCGCGTCCGGCCTCCAATGCCAGCAGGCCTTGGGCCTCAGTCATGGCAGGACCTTCAACAAAGTTTGCGGTGCCCGCACCCAGGTTCAGGTGGCGAACACCGGGCAGGTTCATCGGAGCAACCGTACCCAAATCCACGACTTCCAGCTGCGCTGACAACTGTTTCGCCAGCACGCTGATTGCCGCGCCGCCGGTGACAAAGTTGTGCAGCATCTGCCCAGTGACTTCCTGGGGGAACGCAGACACGCCTTCAGCCACGACGCCATGATCGCCAGCAAAAATGGCGATCCACAGATTATCGACGGCAGGCTTGGCTCGCCCTTGCAGACCGGCCAGTTGCACCGCGACACGCTCCAGTTGACCGAGAGAACCGGCCGGCTTGGTCAGTTGCTGTTGACGTGCCAGGGCGTGTTCGCGCGCCTGAACATTGATTGCCTGTGCCGGCTTGAGCCACCAGGAGATAGTCATAATGCGGATCCTTTCAACGTCAGGGGCAAGCCAGCAACGGTCAACACCACGCGTTGACAACGCTGGGCCAAGGCTTGATGCAGCCAGCCGGCTTCGTCGACATAACGCCGGGTCAGTTCACCGAGGGGCACAACGCCGAGCCCGGTTTCGTTACTGACAAAAATGATGTCGCCTGGCAGTTCGGCGAGGCAGCTCAACAGCGCCTCACGCTCAACGGCCAGACGTTCGTAATCTTCGAGCATCAACAGGTTGGTCAACCACAGGGTCAGACAATCGACTAACAACACCCGGTCGGTACTGGCGTTATTTCGCAACACCCGAGCCAGCTCGACAGGCTCTTCTATCAACAGCCATTGTTCGGGGCGGCGCTGACGATGAAGGGCGATGCGCTGATTCATCTCGCCGTCCAGCGGTTGGCTGGTGGCGATGTACGTAACTTCCAGGCCGCTGTCAGCCGCTAACCCTTCCGCCAAACGACTTTTGCCGGAACGTGCGCCACCGAGTATCAATTGCAGCATGTCAGCTGACCTCCTCAACAGAATGGGTCAGACCACACAACTGGCGTAACAGCGTGCCATCCAGGTGGTTTTCCACCAGATCCGCCAAGCGCTCGATATCGCGCTCGCGCAAGGCGTGGTAATCTACCTGCTGCACATTCTGCAAACCGGCCCAGCGCAACAACGCGCTGCACGCGGCCGGCGATTCGAACAGGCCGTGCAAGTATGTGCCTAGAATTTGCCCGTCTGCGCTCTGTGCGCCATCGGGACGGCCGTCATCCAGATGCACCGCCGCATTCTCCAACGCAGTGCCACGGGTCACCCCGGCATGAATCTCGTAACCGCTGACCGGCGCGTCTTCCAACACAAGCCGACCCTGCACGTTTCGCAGTTGTTTCTCTTCTTCTAATACCGTGCTGATGTCCAGCAGGGCAAAACCGGCGCTGGTCCCTGCCGCACCTTCCAGACCCAGCGGATCCTGTATGTCCTGACCCAGCATTTGCAGCCCGCCGCAAATACCCATCACTTTGCCGCCGTAACGCAAATGACGAGCGATGGCGGTGTCCCAACCCTGGCTGCGCAGATAAGCCAGATCGCTGCGCACACTTTTTGAGCCCGGCAGGATGATCAAATCCGCAGGGGGGATGGCTTGGCCGGGACCGATAAATTGCAAATTGACCTGTGGGTGCAGGCGCAACGGATCGAAATCAGTGTGGTTACTAATGCGCGGTAACACCGGCACCACCACATTGAGCACCTGCTCGGCTTTCTCGGTCTGGCGCTGATCGAGGCCGTCTTCGGCCTCCAGATGCAGGTCCATGATGTACGGCAAAACCCCCACTACCGGTTTTCCGGTACGGGCTTGGAGCCAGTCAAGACCCGGTTGCAGTAACGCAATGTCGCCGCGAAAGCGGTTGATGATGAAACCTTTGACCCGTGCTTGTTCGCTGGGAGACAGCAGCTCCAGGGTGCCCACCAAATGGGCAAACACTCCGCCGCGATTGATGTCAGCGATCAACAACACCGGGCAATCCACCGCTTCGGCAAAGCCCATGTTGGCGATGTCACCGGCACGCAAATTGATCTCAGCCGGCGACCCCGCGCCTTCGACCATCACCACCGGGTACGCCGCGCTCAACCGTTGATGCGAGGCCAACACCGCTTGCATCGCAATCTCTTTATAGCCGTGGTACGCCACCGCGTTCATGGTGGTGACCACTCGCCCGTGAATGATTACCTGTGCGCCGGTGTCGCTGTTAGGTTTGAGCAGCACCGGATTCATGTCGGTGTGCGGCTCAAGGCCTGCCGCTTGCGCCTGCACCGCTTGGGCGCGGCCAATCTCGCCGCCGTCGGCGGTCACTGCGCTGTTGAGCGCCATGTTCTGCGGCTTGAACGGCACCACCCTGACACCCTGGCGGGTCAGCCAGCGGCACAACGCCGTTACTAGCGTGCTTTTGCCGGCATCAGACGTTGTGCCTTGGACCATCAGCGTAGTCATTGCCCATCCTTGTTGTAGTCACTCAACACTTGCTCAAGCCGCTGCCATTGCGCTTCGTCTGCAGGCAGCCCGAATCGTAAGCTGCTGTGTTGCGGGGTTTGACTGTTCAAAAACAATCGCAACAGCACACCGTGGCTTGCGCAGAATTCATGCACCGAAACCGCCAGCGGAGTCACGAGCCACTGAAACAACGCACAACCGCCTTGTGGTTCTAGGCCGTGTTGCGTCATCAGCGCGGCCAGCCGTTCACTGGCCTGCTGGGTGCGCAACCGTTGCTGACGGTGTCCCTCGACATCGTTGAGACACGCCTGTCCAAGCACCCGGGTCGGTCCGTTGATGGCCCAGGGGCCGATGTGGCGCTCAAGCAATTTCAGCAGTTGCGGTTCGGCAATCACAAACCCGAGACGCGCCCCTGCCAAACCGAAAAACTTCCCAAACGAACGCAATACAATCAGCCCGACACGCCAAGTCTCGGCGCTCAAACTCAACTCCGGCGTGTTGTCCATAAAAGCTTCATCAACCACTAGCCAGCCTCCTCGCTGAGCCAGCCGTGCATGCCAATCCAACAAGCGCTCAGGGGCAATGGTCAAGCCCGTGGGGTTATTGGGATTGACGACCACCAGCACGTGAAGACTGTCGAGAAAGTAGTCCACCTCGTCTTCGAGCATTTCGCGGACTAAGAAACCGCTGCTGCGCCAGGCTTCGGCATGTTCGGCGTAACACGGTGACAACACGCCGACTTTGCCCGCACGACGCAGACGCGGCAGCGCCTGAATCGCGGCTTGCGACCCCGGCACCGGCAACACCTGTTCTGCGCCGTAATAGGCGCAGGCGGCCGCTTCCAGACCGTCGTTGATTTCTGGCAAGCGCGCCCAGGCACGCGTCGGAATTTGTGGAACGGGCCATGGCCAAGGCGCAATGCCACTGGACAAGTCCAGCCAGTTGTCTTCGGCGATGCCATAACGCACGGCCGCTTGCTTCAAGCGGCCACCGTGTTCAAGCATACAATTGAGCCCCTACACACACGATCAACAACCATAACCAGACCCCGCGCTGGACCAGCTGCCAGCCACGGTCAATTGATTGGGCGTCGGCGGGAGCACCCTTGCCCAGCTGTGGACGCGTGTGTAACTCACCGTGATAAATCGCTGGCCCGCCTAACTCTACGCCTAACGCTCCGGCGCCAGCGGCCATTACCGGACCAGCGTTAGGGCTATCCCAGTGTGGCGCTTGCTCGCGCCAACACCGCAACGCCAGTGGGGTGTTGCCCAATATGGCGTAGGTTAACGCCACCAAGCGTGCTGGAACGTAATTTAAAAGGTCATCGATTTTCGCCGCCGCCCAACCGAAACGCTCAAAGCGTTCATTGCGGTACCCCCACATGGCGTCCAGGGTATTGCTCAAGCGGTACAGCACCACGCCCGGCACACCCGCGATCAAAAACCAGAACAAGGCGGCGAAGACCGCATCGCTGCCATTTTCCAATACCGACTCAGTGGCCGCACGTGCGACCTCGGTTGAATCCAGCTCGGCCGTCTGACGACTGACCAAATACGAAACCCGATGCCGCGCTTCATCCAGATCGGCGCCGCGCAAGGCCTGGGCCACCGGCTCGACATGTTCACCGAGGCTGCGCAAACCCAGCGCGCAATACAACGCTGCAATGTTTACCAGCCAGCCGACGTAGGGCAGCCAACTTAACGCTGTCGCCAGCAGGGTCAGTGGAACCACCGCGATAAACCAGGCGGTGACGCCATGGCTGCGCCAGCCACGTCCAGCCGAATTGAAGCGTTGCTCAATCCGATCGGCAAAGCGCCCGAAGGCTACCAACGGATGTGCTCGTTTCGGCTCACCCAGCAGCGCATCCAATGCGACGCCGGCGAGGCTCAATAACGCAACACTCATCGGGTCACGCCCCACTGATTTTCATACAGCAACTCGCTTAATGGCCGTACCTGCGCCCAGCCTTCCAAGACCAGCATCGGCGCCGGGTAGAATTCGGCCACCGGCCCCAGGCACAGAACCGCCAGCGGCTTGGCCCCGGCCGGCATGCCCAGCAAGTCAGCCAACGCCTGTGGCTCGAACAGTGACACCCAGCCCATGCCCAACCCTTCAGCGCGAGAAGCCAGCCAAAGGTTTTGAATCGCGCAGGACAAAGACGCCATGTCCATTTCCGGCAAGGTACGTCGACCAAAAATATGCCGTTCGCGGTCGTCCATCAACGCGGCGACCAAGACTTCCGCGCATTCATTGATGCCTTCGACTTTGAGCTTCATGAAGTCGTCCGAGCGCTCGCCCAGGGCTTGAGCGGTACGAATTCGTTCTTCCTCGACTTGCGCCTGAATACGCGTGCGCAACTGCGGGTCGCTGATTCGAATGAAACGCCACGGCTGCATCAAGCCAACGCTGGGCGCCTGATGGGCCGCCTCCAACAGACGCGCCAACAATTGCGGGGCCACTTCGCCGCCGATGAAGTGCCGCATGTCTCGGCGTTCGGCAATTGCGCGGTACACCGCTGCACGTTCGTCAGGGCTGAAAGCCAGATCATTCATGGTTTGAAAAGCGCCGCAACCGCGTGGGGGTTGGAAGGGAAATAGAAGTGCACGTAAGACGCAGTCATCCGACCGTCACGATAAACCGCCTCGGCACCGCGCCCACCGTTAGGGCTCACACCACGGGCGATGGGTTGCAACTCGGTGCTGGTCAGCGAATGGTGATACGTGTGGCCGCGCAGAACACCTTCGGGCAATTCGACGGTTTGTAAGGCCAAGGCTGCCAAACGTTTCTGCATCACCGCTTCGCCACTCAGCAAACCGACCAACTCGGCACGCTGGCCGTCGACATCGGTCAAGGCGTCGAGCAGGTAAAGCATACCGCCACATTCCGCCAGCATGGGTTTGCCCGCGACGTGGTGCGCACGAATGGCCGCCAGCATGGGCCGGTTTTGTCCCAGCGTCACGTGGTGCAATTCAGGGTAGCCGCCGGGTAAGTACAGGCTGTCGGCAGGCGGAATCTGCGTGTCGTGGATGGGCGAGAAAAACGACAACTCGGCGCCCATGGCTCGCAGTAGATCAAGGTTGGCACCATAGAGGAAGGCAAACGCCTCGTCATGGGCGACGGCAATCCTGACGCCCGCCAACGAAGACTCAATCACGACCAGATCGGGGGCCGCGAATTCGACCGGCGGCGGCAAGGCCACTTCGCAGGTGCTGGCCAGTGCAGCAGCGGCTGCATCAAGGCGGGCATCCAGATCATTCAGTTCGCTGGCCTGGACCAAGCCCAAATGACGGCTCGGCAGTTCGATCCCGGTTTCCCGCGACAACGCGCCGTACCAACGCAATCCTTCGGTGAGGCTGCCTTCCAGCAATTGCGCATGGCGCACGGTGCCGACGCGATTGGCCAACACCCCGGCAAACGGCAGGTCCGGTTGATAACGCGCCAAACCCAACGCCAATGCGCCAAATGTCTGCGCCATGGCCGTGCCATCAATCACCGCTAATACCGGCACCCCGAAATGACGGGCCAGGTCGGCACTTGAGGGTGTGCCGTCGAACAGTCCCATGACGCCTTCAATCAGAATCAAGTCAGCTTCGCCGGCGGCTTCCCACAACAGACGACGACTTTCATCGGCACCGACCATCCATAAATCCAGCTGATAAACCGGTGCGCCACTGGCCCGTTCAAGAATCATCGGGTCGAGAAAGTCCGGGCCGCATTTGAACACGCGCACGGTCCGCCCTTGGTTGCGGTGCAGACGCGCCAACGCAGCCGTGACGGTGGTTTTACCCTGACCGGAGGCTGGGGCCGCGATTAATACAGCCGGGCAATGACGCGGTGCGCTCATGAACGGTTACTCATAACTCAATGCCTTTCTGCGCACGAATCCCGGCCTGAAAAGCATGCTTGACCACGGTAATGTCGGAAACGGTATCGGCCAGGTCAATCATTTCGGGTTTGGCACCGCGGCCGGTCACCAGCACGTGCTGCATGGGCGGACGGGCTTGCAGATCGCTGAGTACTTTTTCCAGGTCCAGGTAACCGTGTTTGAGGGCAATGTTCAGTTCATCGAGCACGATCAGACCAATACTCGGGTCGCGGAGCATGTCTTGGGACACGGCCCAAGCGGCTTGCGCGGCGGCGATGTCACGCTGACGATCCTGGGTTTCCCAAGTGAAACCTTCCCCCATCACGTGGTACCGCACTTGCTCGGGGAAGCGCCGAAAAAACAACTCTTCGCCCGTGCTGTTGCGGCCTTTGATGAACTGTACAACACCGCATTGCATGCCATGGCCCATGGCCCGGGCGAGCATGCCGAACGCAGAACTGCTTTTGCCTTTGCCATTACCGGTGAGCACCAGCAACAGTCCGCACTCATCCGGCGAGCTGGCGATGCGTTCGTCGATCACGGCTTTTTTGCGCTGCATGCGCGCCAGATGGCGTTCATCGCGTTCGGGGGATTCGTTCATGTCAGCTCTCCGCTTGAGCAGGTCACGCGATAGCAAACGGAAGGCACAGAAATTGACTGCCAGCACGGCCAAAAAAAAGCCGTGCGCAGAGCATCGCCCGCCGTGATGCTGTTGGATGGATCAGGCCGGTCTCCGGGCTCATGAGTGGGATTTCCCTGCCATGCGCCTTCCCATGTCCATTTGGACACAGTGGCAGAGTGCACAGCGTCGACTCATTTACCGTTGCGGGGGCAGCGCCGGGATCGACCGCTTGACGCGCCCTCACCGGCTTCCCTGTTTCACTCCGCCAATCGTGGATTGCGAAGCACCTGAAACACGTCGCGAAGGGTAGAGGGTTGGGGGTAGAGCGTCAATCAAAGCGCCCTGTGGTTTGTCTTCCAGGAGGTCAAAACCACGTAAAACGCAGCTATTGTTTAATTTGATATCAAAAGGCCATAATCGTGACGCCAATAAAATAACAACGGAGAGACGCCATGCGCGGCTTGATCATCAGCAACCCAAGAGTGGAATTCCTTCGTCCAGCGTTAGAACGCTGGTTCGATTGCATCGACCGTTACAGTCAGGTCATGGGAGAAGGTGAATGCACGCATTGGTTCGACGAACGTACCAACCTCGGCGTGCTTTCCAACGCCGCGTGGATGGCGGACATGGTGACGCTGGAACATGCGCCCAGTAAAAAACAGCAGGATGATGGCGATCGAAGCGCCCGCACCGGCCTGTTCATCGCCACTTCGGAAGACAACGCTTATATTCAGGCCACGCAACGCTGGCCAACTTTCGGCGAAATCAACTTGACCCCGGCGCTGCTGGACATCGTTGGTGATGCCAAAAAAACCAGCTACGCCAACCATCTTAAGTTGGGCTGCCTGTTTGTCACGCCGCGCAAAACCCTGCAAAGCGCCACGCACGAAGAGCTGGAAGATTTCGTCGACGATTTGCAAAAACAAAACGCCTGTGCCATCGCCTGGTACTTCCCTTATGGTTATCGCAAGCTACACAACGAAGACGGCCAGTATTTCCCCGGTCTCGCACTGTTACTGAGAACAGCCTGATTAGCACCTTCCCCGCGTAATGCGCGAACGGATCGGAACGCTCCGATCCGTGGCGTACACCTTGACCCGCTTCTCATTTCAGCCGACGCAGCAATAAATGTTGAACCTCGACCGTGTAGCTGCCTCTATCTCCTTACTCGCCCCTTTGTTTTCATGGAGATCAGCATGCCCACTTTCAAACCCCAGATGGCTGTCCTTTTGGTATTGGCCGTCGGCCTGGCTGCCTGCGGCGAAACGTCCAGGCTGAGAGTGGCAGATGGCATGGGGCCAACGCCGATGCTGCCGGAGCCCAATAAAACGCTGATTCCGACGGTCAATATTGCCCCGGCCGTAGGCTGGCCTCAGGGCGCGAAACCGATTGCCGCGCCGGGCACTCAAGTGTCAGCGTTTGCCGAAGACCTGGACCATCCGCGCTGGTTGTACGTGCTGCCCAACGGCGACGTATTGGTCGCCGAAACCAACTCACCCGCCAAGCCCGATGATTCTCCAGGCATCCGCGGCTGGATCATGAGAAAAGTCATGGGCCGAGCGGGGGCGGGTGTACCCAGCGCCAACCGGATTACCCTACTGCGAGACAGCAATCACGATGGCATTGCTGAAACTCGCACAGTCTTTCTGAAAAACCTCAATTCACCGTTTGGCATGGCGCTGGTCGGCAACGATTTTTATGTCGCCGACACCGATAAGTTACTGCGTTTTCACTATGAAAACGGACAGACTTCTATCAGCGGTGAACCGACCACCGTGACCGATTTGCCAGCGGGCACGATCAATCACCACTGGACCAAAAACGTCATTGCCAGCAAAGACGGCAAGAAGCTTTACGTCACGGTGGGGTCCAACAGTAACGTTGGGGAAAACGGTCTCGACAAAGAGCAAGGTCGGGCGTCGATCTGGGAGGTTGATGCCGCCACCGGTGCGCATCGAATCTTTGCCTCCGGCCTGCGCAACCCCAACGGCATGGATTGGGAGCCACAAACCGGGAAGCTATGGACCGCCGTCAATGAGCGCGATGAGATTGGCAGCGACTTGGTGCCCGACTACGTGACCTCAGTCAAAGATGGCGCCTTCTATGGCTGGCCGTTCAGCTACTACGGCCAGCATGTGGACGTGCGGGTTAAACCACAGAACCCGCAACGGGTGGCCGAGGCCATTCCCCCGGATTATGCAGTGGGTCCACACACCGCGTCGCTGGGCATGACCTTCGCCGATGGAAAATCCTTGCCGGCACCTTTCAACCAAGGGATGTTCATTGGCCAACATGGCTCATGGAATCGCAATCCGCACAGCGGTTATAAAGTGCTGTTCGTGCCGTTCGCCAACGGCGTACCGACCGGGACGCCAATAGACCTTTTGAGCGGCTTTTTGAATGCTGACGACAATGCCCAAGGCCGCCCGGTCGGCGTGATCAATGATCAACACGGCGGGTTATTGGTGGCTGACGATGTGGGTAACAAAATCTGGCGGGTGACAGCGGCGCCTTGATGGGCCCGCTCCTACAGAATCCGTCGGTAATACTGCTACGGATTGCGCGCCAAGTGCTCTGGTTGAATAACGCGCTTGGCGTTGAGGTAGGCCTTTTGCCAATACGGTTTGGATAGACTGTCCAGCCGCACGGTGCCGCCTGTGGCGGGGGCGTGAACGAAGCGCCCTTCTCCGACGTAGATGCCGGCGTGGCTCACGGTTGAACCACCACCAGTAGCGAAAAACAGCAAATCTCCCGACTGCAACGCGTCGCGATCCACATTGGGCGCACGCATGCTCAGCATGTCGTGGGTCGAACGCGGCAGCGCGATGCCGGCCGAGTTTCGGTAAACGTAGCCAATCAGACCACTGCAATCAAACCCGGAGTCCGGCGTGTTGCCGCCCCAATGATAGGGCGTGCCGACCAATCCCAGCGCACGAATAAGCACATCTTCGGCAGCCGGTGAGGAATAATCGGAGGGAGCATAAACCACGGGTTGAATAACCCGAGAGCTTTGAGGCGAGGGAGTATGGCCGGCGCATGCACTGAGCAACGCGACCAGCATGCCTATTGAGCCAAGACGTAACGTAATCGACATAAACACAACAACCTGATCTGGATGCGGCTTACTGTGCCGAGAGCCGCAAGCACGTATAAGCCGATGACGGCTTACACGCCCCGGCTATTTACTGGTGTTGAGTCTGAATTGTAGTCGGAGCCATCGCTAATGCACGTTTGGCTTCGATAAAGGTCTTTTTCCAGTAGCTGTCGTCCAGGCTATCAACCCGAACACCGCCGCTGCGCGTACTGCTGGAGTGGATGAATTGATCATCGCCCAGATAGATACCCGCATGGCTCACACGACCACGGCCCTTGGTGCTGAAGAACAAAAGATCACCGGGCTTGAGGTCGTTACGCGCCACCAGGGGTGCGTCTACGTTGATCATTTCACGCGTGGAACGCGGCAGAGTCATGCCCGCTTGCTCGCGGAACAGGTAGCCGATGAAACCGCTGCAATCGAAACCAGATTCGGAGGTGCCGCCTGCACGGTACCGGGTACCGATCAAGGACATGCCGCGCTCAAGGATGCTGTCTGCGAGAACGGGCATGCGATACGGCTTGCTGCTTCCAAAATCGGCCAACTCTTTCTCGGTGATCAGCTCATCCGAGAACAGAGCGTCAGCATCATCAGACCCATCGGTTATCTGCGAGATACGCGCAGATTGCGCCGTCATGGAGTTCTGAAAAACCGGAGAGTGTTGCTGTTGTTGCGCGACGGGCATCTGTGCCGCGCAACCAAAAAGGAATGTAACCAGTGCGAGAGGCACGAGGGGTGCGAACCGAGTGAACATGTGCACGACCGTGGCTGATATGTAAAGAAGTCGAGACTATGCCCTCTATCATCCTCATTTGCAAATTCAATCGATCTAGATGTGACTTATCAGCAACTCCATAACCTCTAAGGCTCTACAGCCCAGAAACACATCCATCGCCGCGCTATGATCGGTGCGCTGCGGATTTATCTCTGCGGTAAAGCCCCCAGCCACACGCGCACGCAGCACGGGCTCATGAATGTACGGAAAACTGGCCGTGGTGCCGATCGTCAATACGGCATCAAAACCCTTGGCCATCTCCTCGTGCAGCGTCTCCATCGCCCGCTCGGGCAGCATTTCCTGAAACAACACCACCGGCGGGCGCAATATCCCCTGGCATGTTTTGCACAGTGGCGGTAATGGCCGCTGCAGATGCTCGCTCAACTGCGGATCAACCGCGCCGCAGGACTGACAGAACAAAGGTGACAGCTGCCCGTGAATTTCGATCAAGCGCTCAGGTGGACTGCCCGCTGCTCGGTGATAGCCATCGACGTTCTGCGTCAACACCCAACAGTCAGGCTTGATTCGCTGCAATTGAGCGATGGCGTAATGCGCTGCATTCGGTTGCGCCCCCAGACACGCTTTTCCCAACTCGGCGATGTATTTCCAGCACAGTGCGGGATCGCGGCGCAGCATCGGCCCTGACAACGCCATTTCGATGGGCAGACCGTCCACCGTTGTGCCGTTATAGAGACCGCCGACCCCGCGATAGGTGGGCAAACCTGAATCGGCCGACAGGCCAGCACCGGTAATCACTAAAATGCGCTGAGCGTGGCGTAGCGCCGCCGCCGTTTGCATCAGCAGATCCGGGGCTATCACGACGGAATTACCAACCCAGCGTCTCTTTCAAAAACGGAATGGTCAGCTTGCGTTGTGCCTGCAACGACGCTTGGTCGAGGCGCTCCAACAGCTCGAACAATGCGCTCATGCTGCGGGTGCCACGGGTCAGAATAAAATGGCCGACTTCATCGGTCAGGTGCAAGCCACGGCGTGAAGCCCGAAGTTGGAGGGCGCGCAGCTTGTCTTCGTCAGACAGCCCGCGCATCTGGAACACCAAGGCCATGGTCAGGCGCGATTTAAGATCGAGCAGCTTGACCGGCAACTCCCGGGGCGATTGCGACGCCGCAATCAATAAACGGCGACCGCTGTCGCGCAGGCGATTGAATAGATGAAATAAGGCTTCTTCCCACTCCGGCTTACCGACCACCGCTTGCAGGTCGTCCAGGCACACCAGTTCGTACCGCTCAAGATTGTCGAGGAGTTTGACCCCTTCACTTAAGAGATCGGCCAGCGGCAGGTATACCGCAGGCTCACCCATTTGCTCCAAGCGCAAGCAAGCAGCTTGCAACAGATGAGTGCGACCGACGCCGTCCTTGCCCCAGAGATAAATCAGGCTTTCGGTCCAGCCAGCATCGGCCTCACACAGCCGCTCGACATAGCCGAGTGCTGCAGCATTAGCGCCGGGATAGTAATTGATGAAAGTGGCGTCATCGCGCAGACGCACACCCAAGGGCAGCTGAATCGGTTTCATGCTGGCTGAGCGGTTCAGGCGAACCGCTAGGGGCCTCTGTGTAAAGTGTGCAAAGTTTATACCGGTGGCGCTGGGCACACAATGCGGTAGCAAAATCAAAGGTTTGAGACGGCCTGTAGAAGCTACAAATCAGGATCTTCCGTTCCGCCATAGATATCTGACTCTTTATAGACGTCATGGGCATGGCGCAGGACCACCATGATCACGGCTGCTACCGGGAGCGCCAACAACACGCCGGTGAAGCCAAAGAGCTCACCCCCGGCCAGAATTGCAAAAATCACTGCCACCGGGTGCAAGCCGATTCGGTCGCCCACCAGCAATGGCGTCAGCACCATGCCTTCCAGCGCCTGACCAATCATGAACACCGCGACAATGCCCATCATCGGGTACAGATCACCACCAAACTGAAACAGGCCGGCAATAATCGCCGCGCCAATGCCTATCACAAACCCCATGTACGGAACGATGGCGGCGAGACCGGCAATTACTCCGATCAACAGGCCCAGCTCCAGACCCACCAACATCAGGCCCGCCGCGTAGATGAACCCCAGGGCGACCATGACCAACAACTGCCCGCGAATAAATGCGCCTAACACTTCGTGGCATTCGCCAGCCAACTTGACGATTTGTCCTTCGCGATGGCGCGGCAAGAGGTTACGCACCTTCGCCATCATCACGTCCCAGTCACGCAGCAGGTAGAAGCACACCACCGGGATCAATATCAGATTGGTCAGCAAACCAATCAGCGCCAGGCTTGAGGCCGTGGCCTGGGCCAATACGATGCCAACGATGTCGCTGGTCTGGCCCATGTGCTCAGAAATAGCGGCCTTGACCTTGTCAAACTTCCAGAAACCTTCTGCCAGGCCCAGCTTTGCCTGGGTCCACGGCAATGCCGTGTGTTGCAACCAATCGAGTATTTGCGGTGCAAGCTCATACAAGCGGAACAATTGCTTGGCGAGCATCGGCACCAACACCAATAACAAAGTCATGAATACCAGTGTGAACATACCGAACACCACAACCACGCCCAGCGTGCGCGATAACCCGACGGCCTCCAGCCGGTCAACCAACGGGTCGGCCATGTACGCCAACAGCAATGCAATCAAAAACGGTGTCAGGATCGGGTGCAGCAAAAACACGAACACGCACAGCAGGGCAACCCCGCCAATCCAGAACAAACGACGTGAACCAGCCATTACTGCCCCTTTAACACCCGAAAATTAAAAACCGTATACAAGCATTCCATGTCTACCAGCGGAAATTCAACTGCGGCGACGAAGGCGTTTGCCGTGCTGGCGCAACAGGCGCCACCCCGCCAACGGCGGCTGGCTGGGTCGGCGCCTCAGGCGCTACCTCGCTGACCGGAACTTCCTGCAACTTGGCCAGGGACAACTGCGACCGCAATTGGTCAGCGCTGCCACTGAGGTCATAAGTGATGGAATCCCCTTCCACGCTTTTCAATTTTGCGCCAAACGGATCAAGCAAACGACCCAACTGCGCGTAGCGCTCCAAGGTCATGCCTTGCACGTGCAATACCAGACCGGTGGACGCGCCGGGCCTGACCACGAAATGCGGCGCCAGGCGCTCGCTGACTGCCAACATCACCGCATCAGCCAATGCCGCAGTATCCGTGCCAGTGGCGGTGCCCTGCTCACGCTGAGCACCGAGCCATAAACGCCACGTGGCTTGCCATTGTCCGCCGTCTTGATGGGCATGCACGGCCAGCAAAGCATCGGCGCCATATCGATCAGAGGCCTCTTTTAAGGGCGCAGGGTCCGAGCCTTCTAGATTCTTCGCGGTGGCGACGATTTGCTCACTTAAGTCCGCCAGCGGCAACCGTAACGGCAAGCCACGGTGCTGAGCCGCGCGGCGCAACGGTTCGGCCAGCGCCTGACCGTCGCCCACCAGATTTGAACCGTCAGTAGCATCGTTCAACCACCAGCCCAAAATGGCCGGGCGATTGGTGCCCCACAACGGCAGGCCGGCCTTTCGCAACGAGTTGTCGGCGCTGACCGGGTCGAAATCCACCAGCAAGGTTTCCGGCGGACCAGCCTCGTAGCCATATTTACTGATGATCTGCTGCGGGTCTTTGCGCACCTCAGACAAGCCCGCGCTTTGCATAGCCTTTGGATCACCGGTCAGACGCAGGACCAAGGTTTCGAGGGCGCGCTGGGTCGCCTGCGTACGCTCGTCAGGCGATTGCCCAGTAACGGGCTCACGCACTTGGTACAGGTTGCTGACGGTTTCCGCGAAGCTGGGCAAGCTGACAAGTGAGAGGCAGCCCACGAATAATAATTTAGAAAAACGCTGGGTAGAAAGACGCATTAAGGATTCCCGAAGGCCAAAAATGACACAAAAAAAAGAACGCATGACACAACTGATGCGGTTGAGACCACACATCGGGTCGAATCATTCACAAATAATCAGAGCTACACCTTATACAGGCGCCGACGAACGAGCCAGCGCGAGCACACTGGTGAATTATTTTCTCCTCAACAGCCTACCGGTCGGCCTAAGGATGGCCGCTGCCCTGTAAGCCTGATAAAATCGCGCGCCTTCACAGACTGACGATGGCAGCGGCCCCTGAAACGACGCGTTATTACCCTCGCGATGTTTTTTGAACGGCCCTGCTTTAGCAGTCGATCCCCCGAATCCCCCCTAAAGGCCTGGATTATGAGCAAGCAACCCTCCCTGAGCTACAAAGACGCCGGTGTAGACATCGACGCCGGTGAAGCATTGGTTGAACGCATTAAAAGCGTTGCCAAGCGCACCAAGCGTCCGGAAGTCATGGGCGGCCTGGGTGGCTTCGGCGCCCTTTGCGAAATCCCGGCTGGCTACAAGCAACCCGTGCTGGTTTCCGGCACCGACGGCGTGGGCACCAAGCTGCGTCTGGCGCTGAACCTGAACAAGCACGACACCATCGGCATCGATTTGGTGGCCATGTGCGTCAACGACCTGATCGTGTGTGGTGCAGAGCCGCTGTTCTTTCTCGACTACTACGCCACCGGCAAGCTCAACGTCGAAACCGCGACCCAGGTCGTGACCGGCATTGGCGCAGGCTGTGAACTGGCAGGGTGCTCGCTGGTAGGCGGCGAAACAGCTGAAATGCCGGGCATGTACGAAGGCGAAGACTACGACCTGGCGGGCTTCTGCGTCGGCGTTGTGGAAAAAGCCGACATCATCGACGGCTCGAAAGTCGCGGTCGGTGACGCACTGCTAGCCCTGCCGTCTTCTGGCCCGCACTCAAACGGTTACTCGCTGATCCGCAAAATCATCGAAGTCGCTGGCGCCGATATCGAAACCATCCAGCTCGACGGCAAGCCGTTGACCGACCTGCTGATGGCACCGACCCGTATCTACGTCAAGCAGGTGCTCAAGCTGATCAAGGACACCGGCGCGGTCAAGGCCATGGCGCACATCACCGGCGGCGGCCTGGTGGACAACATTCCGCGCGTACTGCCCGCAGGCACTCAAGCCGTGGTCGACGTCGCCAGTTGGCAGCGCCCGGCAGTGTTCGATTGGTTACAGCAGCAAGGCAACGTTGCCGAAACAGAAATGCACCGTGTCCTCAACTGCGGCGTCGGCATGGTTATTTGCGTTGCTCAGGAACACGTCGACATCGCGCTGAACGTGCTGCGTGAAGCCGGCGAGCAGCCGTGGGTTATTGGTCGGATCGCGAAAGCCGTTGAAGGCGATGCGCAGGTCGAGCTGAAAAACCTCAAGGCACACTGATGTCAGCGTGTGATGTAGTGGTGCTGCTGTCCGGTACCGGTAGTAATTTGCAAGCCATGATCGAGCGCCTCCACGGCGTCGATCAACCGGCCCGGATCTGCGCGGTAATTTCCAACCGCGCCGATGCTTTCGGCCTCCAGCGGGCCAAGGCTGCCGGCATCGAAACCCGGGTGTTGGACCATACCGCGTTTGAAGGCCGCGAGGCCTTCGATGCTGCGCTGATCGAGCTGATCGATACGTTCAAACCCAGGCTGGTGGTGCTCGCCGGATTCATGCGAATCTTGAGTGCGGCGTTCGTTCGGCATTATCAGGGACGCTTGATCAACATCCACCCTTCCCTGCTGCCGCGATATAAAGGCTTGCACACTCACCAACGGGTACTGGAAGCTGGTGACAGTGAGCATGGTTGCAGCGTGCATTTCGTGACCGAGGAACTCGATGGAGGTCCTCTGGTCGTACAGGCAGTCGTTTCGGTTGAGTCAGATGATTCGCCAAGCAGCCTGGCGCAACGCGTTCATGCTCAGGAACACCAGATTTATCCGCTGGCGATTCGCTGGTTTGCCGAAGGACGATTGAGCCTTGACGAACACGGCGCTTCGCTGGACGGCCAGTTACTTGGGGCCCGTGGCCACTTGATTCGAACCTAGGAGATACTATGCGTCGCGCTTTGCTGTTCGCTTTCGCTTTGCTCGCACTGCCTGCTGTTCAGGCCGCTGACCTGCAACCCTATTCTGCTTCATATACCGCTGACTGGAAGCAACTGCCCATCAGCGGCGGCACAGCTCAACGCAGCCTCGTAAAAGATGCCAACGACACCTGGACCCTGAGTTTCAAGGCTTCCATGATGATCGCCAGCCTGACCGAAGTCAGTACGCTGAAAGTCGACAAAGACGCCCTGCTGCCACAGACCTACAACTTCGAACGTGGTGGTTTGGGTAAATCCAAGAAAGTCGACATGACCTTCGACTGGGCAGCCAAAATCATCAATGGTTCTGACCGCGGCACCGCGTTCACCGTGCCACTGAATCGCGGCATCCTCGACAAATCGACGTATCAGCTGGCATTGCAGAACGACGTTGCCGCTGGCAAAAAAAGCATGAGCTACCAAGTTGTCGATGGCGATGAGGTCGACACTTATGACTTCCGCGTTCTGGGCCTGGAAAAGGTTTCCACTAAAGCGGGCCAAGTCGAAGCCATCAAAGTTGAACGCGTCCGTGATCCAACCCAAAGCAAACGCATCACCGTGATGTGGTTCGCCAAAGATTGGGACTACCTGCTGGTTCGCCTGCAACAGGTTGAGAACGACGGCAAGGAATACAACATCATGCTGCAAGACGGCACCGTCAACGGCCGGACCGTGAAAGGAAGCTGATTGGCCTGATGACGCGAAACCCCAAGGCCCCGCTTTTTAGCGGGGCTTTTTTACGCCCGTAACTCTCCTAGGAGCCAAGCTATTGGCGAGACGGCATCACTGACACAGCGCTTCGCCAATACGTTGGCTCTTATCAAACACCGGATAACCTTTTTGAATTCAGAAGATAATTTTAAGGACTGCCGAAGGCCGCGAAGAATATTGGTGCTTACTATTCCAAATCTGCCGAAGTCCTTGTGGGAGATTGGCTTGCCAACGAAAGCGTCATCGTAGGCGACCCAGGTTTCAAGTCGACATCAGCTGCGCGAGTACGGGCCTCTTCGCAGGCAAGCCTGCTCCCACAGAATGTGCTGCGCGACAGCGCGGCATCGATGACGTGGCGGACCCTCCTACAAGGCAAGCTGAACGCGAGCTGTCTGGGTAAATTATTCTTCATATTGATCCGTTCTGGCTCGCGCCCTTACAACCCGTGACCCAGAGCCATTTTTTCGGTTCTAGTAAAGGTGAATTGCAAATAAAAGCTATTTACTTAGTCTGCTAACAAAATTATAAAAGACGCCTGCGACGCGTTGTCGCAGACACCAGTGTCAGGAGTCTTCTAGATGACCGTAAAAGTTACTGAACGCGACTTTTCCCACCTCTCCCATGAAAGCCAGGCTTCTGGTCAGCAAGTTTGGGATGTACATCAACAGGACTTGTTGGTCGGGATGTTCCATAACGAGACGGAAGCTCACCAATACAAAGCTGAGCTTGAAGACCTGGAAAGCCAGCGCACCTCGTAAGACGTCATTTCGGAATCGCAGTAAAAACAAAACCCGCCTCGGCGGGTTTTGTTTATCTGGCGCAGAGGTTTACCACATCAGGTCATCAGGCACCTGATACGCCGCGTACGGGTCATCAGCATCCGGCGCTTCAGTTGGCACGTTAAGCAACACGATCCGGCGCGGGTCGCGCTCCTGGATCTTCAGTGCTGCTTCACGGGGAATGATCTCGTAGCCGCCCGCGTGGTTAACAATGGCTAACGACCCGGCGCTGAGCTTGTTACGCATCAACGCGTTGACCGAGATACGCTTGACCTTCTTGTCGTCGACGAAATTGTAGTAATCCTCGGTCGTCAGCTTGGGCAAGCGCGACACTTCGATCAATTGCTTGACCTGCGCGGCGCGGGCTTTCTGCTCGACCTTCTCCTGCTGCTGACGATTGAGCTCCTGATCACGCTTAGCCTTCTCGGCCATGACCTCTTGGGCAGCGCGCTTCTGGGAATCATCAGCTTCTATCTGGCCCTTGTGCACCAGACGCTGTTCTTTCTGCTTGTCTTTGCCGACCTGCTTGGCCTGCTTTTGATTGACCAAGCCTGCTTTGAGCAACTGGTCGCGGAGGGAAATACTCATGGCGCGTTCTTTTCCTGACGTTTGGCTTCGCCCCACAGAGCGTCCAATTCTTCGAGGGTGCAATTTTCTATGGGACGGTGGGTTTCGCGCAATACCTGTTCGATGAATCGAAAGCGTCTTTCGAATTTAGCATTGGCGGCGCGCAAAGCCGTTTCTGGATCAACTTTAAGGTGGCGGGCCAGATTGACCACCGAGAACAGCAAGTCGCCGATCTCTTCGGCAACCGCCTCAGCATCGTCATCGGCCATGGACTCCAGCACTTCGTCGAGTTCTTCGCGAACCTTGTCGAGCACCGGAAGGGCATCGGGCCAATCGAATCCGACCTGCGCCGCACGCTTTTGCAGTTTTACCGACCGAGACAAGGCCGGCAAGGCGTTTGGCACGTCATCGAGCAGCGACAACTGCTCCGGCGCCTCGGCCTTTTCCGCGCGTTCTTCAGCCTTGATTTCTTCCCAGCGCTGCTTGACCTGGGCCTCGTCCAAACGCGGGGTTTCCAACGGCGCGTATAAATCGCCCGTCGGAAACACATGCGGGTGACGACGTATCAGTTTGCGAGTGATGCTGTCGACCACACCGTCGAATTCGAAGCGGCCTTCTTCACGGGCCAGTTGGCTGTAATACACCACTTGAAACAGCAAATCACCCAATTCGCCCTGTAGATGATCAAAGTCACCGCGCTCAATGGCATCGGCGACTTCATACGCTTCTTCCAGGGTATGCGGAACGATGCTGGCGTAGGTCTGTTTGATATCCCACGGGCAGCCGAACTGCGGATCGCGCAGCCGGGCCATGAGGTGCAGTAGGTCTTGGAGAGTATGCATGGGAAGTCTCGTTAAACATTACTTTGTAGGAGCCAACGTGTTAGCGAAGCGGTTGTAAAAATGACACCGCTTCCAGCCTTCGCCAACACGTTGGCTCCTACAGGTACTCAAGGCGTTCTATTACGCCGGGTTTCGATGATGTTCGGCAGCTGGGAAATTCGTCCCAACAAACGCCCCAATGCATCCAGCCCCGGAATCTCGATGGTCAGCGACATGAGCGCGGTGTTGTCTTCTTTGTTCGAGCGGGTGTTGACCGCCAGTACGTTGATCCGCTCGTTGAGCAGGACCTGGGAAACGTCACGCAACAAGCCGGAGCGGTCGTAGGCTCGGATCACGATGTCCACCGGGTAAGTGAGCACCGGCACCGGCCCCCAACTGACCTGAATGATTCGCTCTGGTTCGCGACCACCCAACTGCAGCACTGACGCGCAATCCTGACGGTGGATACTGACGCCTCGGCCCTGGGTGATGTAGCCGACAATCGCGTCGCCCGGCAGCGGTTGGCAACAGCCAGCCATTTGCGTCATCAGGTTGCCGACGCCCTGAATCTGAATATCGCCGCGCTTGCCCGGCTTGTACCCCGTGGCTTTGCGCGGGATCAGTTCCAGTTGTTCGTTACCACGCTCCGGCTCGACCAGTTGCTGCGCCAGGTTCACCAGTTGCGCCAAACGCAGGTCGCCAGCGCCAAGAGCGGCAAACATGTCATCGGCAATTTTGAGGTTGGCTTTTTCCGCCAACTTATCGAAGTCCACCTGCGGCAGTGCCAACCGTGCGAGTTCACGTTCCAGCAAGGTTTTACCGGCGGCGACGTTTTGATCGCGGGCCTGCAATTTGAACCAATGGACGATCTTCGCCCGCGCCCGTGACGTGGTGATGTAACCCAGGTTCGAGTTCAGCCAGTCGCGGCTTGGCGTGCCGTGCTTGCTGGTGATGATCTCGACCTGTTCACCGGTCTGCAGGCTGTAGTTGAGCGGCACGATGCGCCCGTTGATCTTCGCCCCACGGCAGTTGTGGCCAATCTCGGTGTGCACGCGATAGGCGAAATCCAGCGGCGTCGAGCCTCTGGGCAAGTCAATGGCGTGACCATCCGGGGTGAACACGTAAACCCGATCCGGCTCGATATCGACCCGCAACTGATCCGCCAGCCCACCGATGTCGCCCAGCTCTTCATGCCACTCGAGCACCTGACGCAGCCAAGAGATTTTCTCTTCGTAGTGATTCGAGCCAGATTTGACGTCAGTGCCTTTATAGCGCCAGTGCGCGCACACCCCCAGCTCCGCCTCTTCGTGCATGGCGTGGGTACGGATCTGCACTTCCAGCACTTTGCCTTCGGGACCGATGACCGCCGTGTGCAGCGAGCGGTAGCCGTTTTCCTTGGGGTTAGCGATGTAGTCGTCGAATTCCTTGGGAATGTGCCGCCATAAGGTATGCACGATACCCAGCGCGGTGTAGCAGTCGCGGACTTCGGGAACCAGCACGCGCAACGCACGCACGTCATAGATCTGGCTGAATTCCAGACCTTTGCGCTGCATTTTGCGCCAGATCGAATAGATGTGTTTGGCGCGGCCGCTGATGTTGGATTTCACACCGGTGGCCAGCAGTTCGTGCTCCAACTGCCCCATGACATCGCTGATAAACCGCTCTCGGTCGAGGCGACGTTCATGGAGCAATTTGGCGATTTGCTTGTACTGATCGGGCTCTAGGTAGCGGAAGGACAGGTCCTCCAATTCCCATTTGATATGACCAATACCTAGGCGATGAGCCAGTGGCGCGTAGATGTCGAACACTTCCCGGGCGACCCGGTTGCGCTTTTCCTCTGCGACGTTCTTCACCGCACGGATCGCGCAGGTGCGTTCCGCCAGTTTGATCAGGGCGACGCGTACGTCATCGACCATGGCCACGAGCATCTTGCGCAGGTTTTCCACCTGCGCCTGGCTGCCCAGCACCAACGACTGGCGCGGGCTGAGACTGGCGCTGATCGCGGCCATACGCAGCACGCCGTCGATCAGTTTGGAGACCGTCGGGCCGAAGCGTTGGGTGACCTCTGGAAGCTGAATCTTGCCTTCGCGTACACCCCGGTAAATAACCGCCGCCACCAAGGAGTCTTGATCGAGCTTGAGGTCAGCAAGGATCTCGGCGATTTCCAGGCCAGCCTGGAAACTTGAGGTCCCTTCTGCCCATAAATTCTTTGAGGCGTTGTCTTGTTGCTCGGCGTGGCGGGCAAATTCGCACGCTTCTTTCAATGCTTGTCGGTCTAATACGAGGTCGACACTGACGACATGATCGAGCCATGCATCGAGATTGATACTGCCATCGGTGTTGATCGGCTGGTGCGCTCTCACCTGTACCATGTTGCTTACCTTCCCTACGGCGCGATAAAAAGCGCCTTCAGTCGCTGGCCTTCTTGAGCAAACGCCTCTTGCTGGGCAGGCAAGGGCTGTGCGTTCGCGGGCCAGTCGGATTAAACGAGATTCCCTGTAAACGGCCGGCTCATTTCTTGAGCCGTACTGCTTACTTACTCGCCTCAAATAACGCCATAGCCTCGACATGCGCCGTCTGCGGAAACATATCGAGGATACCGGCACGTTTTAATCGGTAGCCCTGTTTGATCAATTCGACAGTGTCGCGCGCTAAAGTTGCCGGGTTGCATGACACATACAGCAACCGTTCGGCACCTAACGCAGAAACCTTGCGTACAACCTCCATAGCACCGTCGCGTGGCGGGTCCAAGAGCACCGCAGAAAAACGCTCTGCGGCCCAGCCCACGTCTGCCAAGGGCTGTGACAAATCCGCCTGAACGAACTTCACATTATGCAGATCATTACTCATTGCATTGGCCGAGGCACGTTCGACCATGGTCGCAACACCCTCCACCGCCACCACTTCGCGGGCCTGCTTGGCCAGCGGCAACGCAAAATTACCGAGCCCGCAGAACAGATCGAGAATACGCTCATCGGCCTGCGGCGCCAGCCATTCCATTGCCTGGCCAATCATCGCCGCGTTGACGGCGGCGTTGACCTGTATGAAATCGCCAGGTCGGTACGCCAACTGCAAGTTCCACTGCTCAAGTCGATAACCCAAGGCCTGCGTCGGGTCCACCGGTTGCGGTTCACCCTCACCGTGCAGCCACAGCTGCGCGTGGTGCGCAGCGCAAAACCCTTGCAGCAACGCCAGATCGGCCTCGGTCAACGGCGCGGTATGACGTAACAATACGGCGGTCGATGAACCACTAAACAGTTCAACGTGGCCCAACACCTGCGGTTTGCTGAACTGCCGCAACATGGCTGGCAATTGCGCCATGATTGGCTGCAAAGCCTGTACCAGCACCGGGCATTCATCGACGCCCACGATGTCTTGACTCGACGCGGCACGGAACCCTACGTCCAGACGTTTGGCTTTGGCGTCCCAACGTACAGCGACCCGCGCCCGGCGACGGTAGGCAAATTCAGGGCCGGTCAACGGCGGCGCCCACTCATCGGGCTCGACCCCTGCGACACGCGTCAATTGCTCGGCGAGCATGCGCTGTTTCAGGGCAAGCTGATCGTCATGGGAAATATGCTGAACGCTGCAACCACCGCATCGCCCGAAATGCACACAGGGTGCCGGTCGACGCATGGCGCTGGCTTGAAATATCCGTTCAGTGCGTGCTTCGACGACTTTACCGTGGGCGTTCAGCACGCGGGCTTCCACCTCTTCACCGGCCAGGCTGCCGGCGACAAACCAGGTACGGCCTTCAACAAAGGCGATGCCCCGGCCGTCATTGGCTAGTCGCTCAATGGTCAGACGTTGTTTTTTACCGGTGGGCACTTGCGGCGCTTTGGTGCCGCCGGTGGGCTGAAATCGCAGGCCACGCTCTTGCTTGGCCATCAGTTAGGTTCGTCGTAAACGCCGGTCGACAGGTAACGGTCGCCTCGGTCACAGATGATAGCGACCATGACCGCGTTCTCGACTTCTTGGGATAAGCGCAACATACCGGCCACCGCACCGCCTGAAGACACGCCACAGAAGATGCCTTCTTCGCGAGCCAGCCGGCGCATGACGTCTTCGGCTTCGGCTTGGGCCATGTCGACGATTCGGTCCACGCGGTCTGCTTGGTAGATTTTCGGCAGGTACTCTTGCGGCCAGCGCCGGATACCCGGAATAGACGCACCGTCCATGGGCTGCAAGCCGATGATCTGTACGGCGCAATTCTGCTCCTTGAGGTACCGCGAGACACCCATGATGGTGCCGGTGGTGCCCATAGAGCTGATGAAGTGCGTGATGGTGCCACCGGTCTGCCGCCAGATTTCCGGGCCGGTGCTGGTGTAATGCGCTTGGGGGTTATCACCGTTGGCGAATTGATCGAGTACCTTGCCGCGGCCTTCGGTCTGCATCCTCTGGGCAAGGTCGCGGGCGCCTTCCATGCCCTGCTCCTTGCTGACCAGAATCAGCTCGGCGCCATAGGCAGTCATCGCCGCCTTGCGCTCGGCGCTGGAGTTGTCCGGCATGATCAAAATCATCCGGTAGCCTTTGATCGCAGCGGCCATGGCCAGTGCAATGCCGGTGTTGCCAGAGGTCGCTTCGATCAAGGTGTCGCCCTGATGGATTTGCCCACGCAACTCGGCGCGGGTAATCATCGACAGCGCCGGGCGGTCTTTCACCGAGCCAGCCGGGTTGTTGCCCTCAAGCTTCAACAGCAGGGTATTGGTGGTGTTACCGGCCAGGCGTTGTAAACGCACCAGCGGGGTGTTGCCGACGCAATCGGCGATGGTTTGATACTGCAAGGTCATGGCGTTTTCGCAATCCAGACTGCGGGGGCGCCTATCATAACGGCAAACGTCAAAACCCCATATCACGCAAAATGCGCGGGCTATAACTGAAGGCTATATCGGGACTTAAACGCCGACTCCTACAGGGAGGGTGATCGCGCGTAAGCAACTCGCTACACTGCGTGTCTTGAACATGTTGGCTTGGATGCTGGAGAGATAGCGTGCTGAACAAGCTGGGTATTAAAGGCCGTGTATTGCTGTTGACCCTGGTTCCAGCGTTGCTGATGGCCGGAGTTCTTGGCGGCTATTTTACGTGGATGCAACTGTCAGACCTGCAAGCTCAGTTGCTACAGCGCGGCGAAATGATCGCCGAAGAGCTGGCACCGCTGGCGGCCCCCGCAATGGGCCGCAATGACCATGCGTTGCTCGAGCGTATTGCCGGGCAAGCATTGGAGTTCGGTGACGTGCGATCCGTCTCGTTTCTGGACGCGGACCGCACCATGCTGTCCCATGCCGGACCCAGCATGATCAACCAACAGCCTGTCGGAAACAGTACGCACCTGCTGCAACGCTCGGGCAACGACGCCACGCGCTTTTTATTGCCGGTATTTGGTCGTCAACGCCACCTGACCGGCGAGATGATTCCCGAGGAAGCCGACCGCCTGTTGGGTTGGGTCGAAATTGAACTGTCCCACACCGGCACGCTGCTACGTGGCTATCGCAGCCTGTTCGCCAGCTTGTTGCTGATCGCCACCGGGCTGATTCTGACGGCGATTGTGGCGTTACGCATGAGCCGCACCATCAGCGTGCCCATCAGCCGCATCAAAGTCGCCGTGGCGCAATTGAAAGACGGCAATCTGGAAGTTCGACTGCCACCCTTGGGCAGCCTGGAGCTGGACGAGCTGGCCTCGGGCATCAATCGTATGGCGGCCACCCTGCAAAATGCCCAGGAAGAACTGCAACACAGCATTGATCAAGCCACGGAAGACGTTCGGCAAAATCTGGAAACCATCGAAATCCAGAACATCGAACTGGACCTTGCGCGCAAAGAAGCGTTGGAAGCCAGCCGCATCAAATCTGAATTCCTCGCCAACATGAGTCATGAGATTCGAACGCCGCTTAACGGAATTCTCGGGTTCACCCATTTACTCCAAAAAAGTGAAATGACTCCGCGTCAGTTGGATTATCTGGGCACCATCGAAAAGTCCGCCGACAGCCTGTTGAGTATCATCAACGAGATTCTCGACTTCTCGAAAATCGAAGCCGGCAAGTTGGTCCTCGACAGCATCCCTTTCAATCTGCGGGATCTGCTCCAAGACACGCTGACCATTCTCGCCCCGGCCGCCCACGCCAAACAGCTGGAACTGGTGAGTCTGGTGTACCGCGACACGCCCTTGGCGTTGCTGGGTGATCCGCTGCGGCTCAAGCAAATTCTCACCAACCTGGTAAGCAACGCGATCAAGTTCACCCGCGAAGGGACCATCGTCGCCCGCGCCATGCTCGAAGATGAGCAAGAAGACAGCGTGCAACTGCGAATCAGTGTGCAGGACACCGGCATCGGTCTCTCCAGCCAAGACGTCCGCGCGCTGTTTCAAGCGTTCAGTCAGGCGGATAACTCGCTGTCCCGGCAACCGGGCGGCACCGGGCTGGGGCTGGTGATCTCCAAGCGCTTGATCGAACAGATGGGCGGCGAAATCGGCGTCGACAGTACGCCGGGCGAAGGCTCGGAATTCTGGATCAGCTTGAACCTGCCAAAAACTCGAGGCGACCTGGAGGACTTACCGTCTGCGCCGCTGCTCGGCCGGCGGGTCGCGGTGCTGGAAAATCACGAATTGGCGCGCCAGGCCCTGCAGCATCAATTGGAAGATTGTGGCCTTGAAGCCGTTACGTTCAACAACCTCGAAAGCCTGATCAACGGCGTCACCGCCGCCCACGAAACGCCGCAAGCGATCGACTTGGCCGTGCTGGGCATCACCGCCCATGAATTGCCGCCTGAACGTTTGCGTCAGCATATTTGGGACTTGGAGAACCTCGGTTGTAAGGTGTTGGTGCTCTGCCCAACCACCGAACAGGCGCAATTCCAGCTGGCCGTGCCCAACGCCCAGAGCCAGTTGCAGGCCAAGCCCGCGTGTACGCGTAAATTACGTCGCGCCTTGTCGGAACTGATCCAGCCCAGACAGCAACGCAGCGATACCGCCGAACCGTTATCGAGCCGGGCGCCGCGCCTGCTGTGTGTCGACGACAACCCCGCCAACCTGTTGCTCGTGCAAACACTACTCGAAGACATGGGCGCTGACGTCGTGGCAGTCGACAGCGGTTACGCCGCGGTGAATGCGGTGCAGAAGGAAGCCTTCGACTTGGTGCTGATGGACGTGCAGATGCCGGGCATGGACGGGCGCCAGGCCACTGAAGCGATTCGCGCCTGGGAAGTCGAGCGCCAAAGCACTTCGCTGCCGATCGTCGCCCTCACCGCCCACGCCATGGCCAATGAAAAACGCGCACTGCTGCAAAGCGGCATGGACGATTACCTCACCAAGCCGATTAGCGAGCGGCAATTGGCCCAGGTGGTGCTTAAGTGGACCGGCCTCGCACTGCGCAACCAAGCCCCCGAGCGGCAGAACGAACAGGCGCGAAACAGCGTCGACCTGCACGTGCTTGACCATGAGGAAGGTTTGCGTCTGGCGGCGGGCAAAGCGGATTTAGCGGCGGACATGCTGGCCATGCTCCTTGCATCGCTGGACACCGACCGCGAAGCCATCCGCAACGCCCGGGAAGCCGGGGACACGTCGGCACTGATCGAACGCGTGCATCGCTTACACGGCGCGACCCGCTATTGCGGCGTCCCGCAATTACGCGCGGCCTGCCAACGCAGCGAAACCTTGCTCAAGAAAGACGCACCGGAAGCCGACGCAGCCCTAGACGAACTGGCCATGGCCATCAATCGGCTGGCCATGGAAGCCCGCGTGAGTGCTTGATCCAAAGCAATAACTGCTTCAAATGAATCGGTTATATCTTGTGTCGAACGAATACTTGTGGGAGTAGGCTTGCCGACGAAGGCGGTTTTTCAGGCACACCTCATTAAACATCACCGCCAATGAGGTTTTGTTATGCGTACCCTCGTCTTCAGCAGCCAGAACTACGACCGCGAAAGCTTTCTCGCCGCCACCTTGCCCAACGGCGTGGACCTGCACTTTCAACCTGCACGCCTGAACCTCGACACTGTTGCGCTGGCCGACCGCCATCCGGTGGTGTGCGCCTTTATCAATGACGACCTCAGTGCGCCGGTGTTGGAGCATCTGGCGGCGGGCGGTACACGCTTGATCGCCCTGCGCTCGGCGGGTTACAACCACGTCGATTTGCTGGCTGCGCACACGCTCGGGCTCAGCGTGGTGCGAGTCCCCGCCTACTCTCCCCATGCCGTGGCCGAACACGCCGTGGCCTTGATTCTGGCGTTGAACCGGCACTTGCACCGCGCGTATAACCGCACCCGCGATGGCGACTTCAGCTTGCATGGACTGACCGGTTTCGACTTGGTGGGTAAGACCGTCGGCATCGTCGGCACCGGCCAGATTGGCGCGACCTTCGCCCGAATCATGGCCGGGTTTGGCTGCAGCCTGCTCGCCTACGACCCTTATCCAAATCCGGTTGTCGAAGCGCTCGGCGCACGTTATCTGAGCCTGCCAGAGTTGTTGGCGCAGTCACAGATCATCAGCCTGCACTGTCCGCTGACCACTCAAAGCAAGCACCTTATTAACAGTGCGACGTTGGCGCAGATGCAGCCTGGCGCAATGTTGATCAACACCGGACGCGGGGCGCTGGTTGATACGCCGGCCTTGATTGAAGCGCTGAAAAGCGGGCAACTTGGTTACCTCGGGCTAGATGTCTATGAAGAAGAGGCAAAACTGTTCTTCGAAGACCGCTCTGACCAGCCGTTGCAAGATGACGTGTTGGCGCGGCTGTTGACGTTCCCGAATGTGATCATCACTGCACATCAGGCGTTCTTGACCCGGGAGGCACTGGGCGCTATTGCCCAGACAACCCTGGACAACATTGCCCGCTGGGCGCAGGGGTCACCACAGAATCTGGTAGAGGGCTAAAAACTGGTAGGATGCGCGCAGATTTGGAGGACCCATGGTCGAACACGATTTCCGCTACAGCCTGCTTAACCCACAACACACCTTGACCGAAGTCCGCGCCCTGGCGCCTGGACGCTATCAAGTCACCGGCAACGGCGGCTCGATTCACGCCGATGATGTGCTTTTGGTCACACTCAAAGGCAGCAAGGACTTGTCCATGCGCCTGACCGTCGAAAAGGTTCGTCACTTGATCAACCCTCGTGGCCAATGGGTCGCGGTGGCCCAAGGCCCGGCATTCGCAGAACTGGCGATTCACCAGTGGCAGATCAACTGCAACGGATGCCAGGTCGAGTTGAAGTTCGAATTTGCCGTCGACGCCAAGCTCGGTACCAAGGCGCAAAAGCCGGCAGCCGCCGCTCGCGTTGCCGAGTTGGGGTGGCAAACTGAGGGCGACAGGCACTTTTGCCGCAAATGCCAAGAGCAAGCAACATGAGGCGTGCTGTCCTGCTGGGTCTGCTGGGCAGCACCCTGTTAGGCTGCGCCGCCGAGCCACCGGGCGTGCAGCACGATCACAGCTATTTGCTGGAATGGATTGGCGAACGCCCCCTGGTAGACCGTAGCCACCTGACCATGACCTTAGGCAAAGACGGCCGCGCCTATGGCAACGCCGGCTGCAACCATTGGTTTGCGCCGTATGCGCAAGACGGCGAGAGATTTCACTTTGGCATGGTCGGCAGCACCCGCCGGGTTTGCTCGCCGGCATTGATGGAACAGGAACAACGCTTCCTCGACGCCCTGACCAAAGTCCAACGCTGGGATATCTCCCCCATCGAACAACTGCGCCTATGGCCAGAAGAAGGCAAACCGCTGCGGTTTTGGTTAGAAGACAGCTGATTCAGTGGCGTTTGACCTGTCGCCTTCGCGAACACGTTCGCTCCCACCAGCCTGAAATTGCTGACAGGAAATAGGCTCTCACTGAATGTCGATACTTCTGTGGGAGCGAACTTGTTCGCGAAGGCCATCTTGCGGTTTACCTGCCAAACACTCACCCCTCTCCGCGCAACGCCGCCAACCGCTGGCTGACACCCGCTGCCGTCTGCTCACCCAGTAACGTTTCGCGCACTTTGCCCTTGTCGTCGATGATGTAAGTCACCGGCAACGCTTCGCTGTGGGGCAAGTCGTAATGATCGGCCGGATCTTGGGCCAATACGGTAAAGCCAATGCCCAGCGCGGCGCTGGCTGACTTCAAGTCATCGCCTTGCAAGCCGTCAAAATTAACCCCGAAGACGCTCACTTTTTGGTCTTTAAGCTGTTTCGCCAATGCATTCAGCTCGGGGATCTCGGTGCGACACGGACCGCACCACTCCGCCCAATAGTTGATAACCAGCCAATGCTTGTCGACCTGCTCGCTGGCGACCTTGTGCCCGTTCTGATCAGGCCCCAGGTCCACGCCACAACCGCTGAGCAACACACTGCCGAGAAGCGTCACTGCTGCTACCCATCGCCTTACCATGTGACCCTCCTTCACCAAAATATTCAGGTTAACTGCGACAAATAACCGCCCCGGTCACCTCAAGGTTCAGCAGCGGTCGTCACGGATGTAGAATAGCCGCCACCTTACGCAAGATGCGACCCGCAAATGACCGACATGACGCTTTATCACAACCCGCGCTGTTCGAAATCCCGCGGGGCGCTGGAACTGCTCGAAGCGCGCGGCCTTACACCGACCATCATCCGTTACCTGGAAACGCCGCCGGACGCCGCGCAACTGCGCGATCTGCTGCGCAAGCTGGGCATCAGCGCCCGGGCGTTACTGCGTACCGGCGAAGACGACTATAAAACCTTCAACCTGGCCGATTCCAGCCTGACAGACGAGCAGTTGATCGCGGCCATGGCGGCCCATCCCAAATTGATAGAACGGCCGATTCTGGTGGTCGGTGAAAAAGCCGTCATTGGCCGGCCGCCAGAAAACGTGCTGGAGATTCTCTCGTGAGCGCACCCTACATTTTGGTTCTGTATTACAGCCGCAATGGCTCGACCAGCGAGATGGCTCGGCAAATCGGCCGCGGAATCGAGGTGGGCGGCATGGAAGCGCGGCTGCGCACCGTGCCGGCGATTTCTTCGGAGATAGAAGCCGTCGCACCGAGCATCCCAGAGACCGGCGCGTTGTATGCCAGCCTCGACGACCTGAAAAACTGCTCCGGCTTGGCGTTAGGCAGCCCGACACGCTTCGGCAATATGGCCGCGCCGCTTAAATACTTTCTCGACGGCACCAGCACCTTGTGGCTGACCGGCGCGTTGGTCGGTAAGCCTGCCAGCGTGTTCACCTCCACCGCCAGCCTGCACGGCGGCCAGGAAACCACGTTGATGTCGATGCTGCTACCGCTGCTGCACCACGGCATGCTCGTGACCGGCTTGCCTTACAGCGAAGCCGCCTTACTGGAAACCAGCGGCGGCGGAACGCCGTATGGCGCAAGCCACCATGCCGGTGCCGACGGCAAACGCGCACTGGACCCGCACGAAATCACCTTGTGTAGGGCCTTGGGCCAACGCTTGGCTAAAACCGCCGTACTGCTGGAGACGCCTCGTGGCTAAAGCACCTAAAGTCTTACCCGCGCTGGAATGGCTGGAGCCGCGGGTTCGGCTGACACGGGTTGTCAGCCTGATCTGCTTTTTTGCTCTGATGCTGCTGCTGGCCGGGTATTACCTGATCTTTGCCGACCGGCATGGCGCCCGCCCGTGGGTGATCCTGATCATTGAGCTGGTGCCGTTGCTTCTGCTGTTACCGGGCATGCTCACGGGCAGTGCACGTGGCCATTCGTGGACGTGCTTTGTGGTGAATCTGTACTTCATCAAAGGCGTATTGGCGGTCTTTGACCCACACCGCAGCGTATTTGGCGCCCTGGAAATGCTCGTTAGCGTGGCAGTGTTCACCAGCGCGTTGCTGTACGTCAGGTGGCGCTTTCAGTACAACCGCAAGTTGGCGGGTGAAGGAGCGGTTTGAAGGCAGCTGGCAATCTCTATCTCTGCTGAGGCGAATTCATTCGCGAAGACGGTGCCGAATGTACCGACGCTTTCGCGAATGAATTCGCTCCCACAGAAATCAAAACATCTTCAATCCTCAGCCAATCAATGATTCACCGTATACGCCAGCATCATCGACAGCTGACACATCGGCCGCCCGCTCTCGGCGTGCCACTGGTTAAAGGCGCCCTGCACCGCAGCCAAGTCTTTGAGACTGGTGGGCACGCGGTCGATGATGCCCTGAGCGTTGAGTCCCGCCACCATGTCGTAGGTCGGGATGAAGGTGTCTTTGCCCACCATCCGCAAGAAACTCGGCGCCGACATGCCGCCCAGTTGGTAACCGTGTTTGGACAGGTACTTCCACAAGCCCACGATATCGGTCACCGGCCAATCGGCGATGAAATTACCGAAGCTGCCATGTTCTTTGCTGATGTCCAGAATCATCTGAGCATTACGCGGCACGCTCTTCAATTTGCCCAGGTGCCGAATGATCCGCGCGTCTTGCATTAATCGCTCAAGGTGCTCAGCGCCCATCAACACTACTTTTTCCGGATCAAAACGAAAAAATACCTCCTCGAACGTCGGCCATTTGGCATCGACCAGGCTGTGCTTGAGCCCTGCACGGAACACCCTCTGTGCCAACGCCGACAGGTAACGGTCGTTGCCGATTTTGCGCAATTGCGCGGCGGATCTTGGGTCGGGTAAATGGGCTTCGAGGGCGGCGGTCGAGCCAAAGCGGTTCAGGTTATATTCGAGAAGCCATTTGTAGTCGCGCATGCCGTTCCTAAAGGTTCGTAACGTTGACGAAGCGCGAAGCTGCGGTTTCATCGATACGCAGTTGGGTGAAGTCGAACAGGTTACGGTCCGCCAATTGCGACGGCTGGACGTTTTGTAGCGCACTAAAGATACTTTCAGTACGGCCCGGGGTTTTGCTTTCCCAGTCCGCCAGCATGTCCTTGACCACTTGGCGCTGAAGGTTCTCCTGGGAGCCACACAAGTTACAGGGGATGATCGGGAAACCCTTGAAGTCGGCAAATGCCTGAATATCTTTTTCAGCGCAGTACGCCAACGGCCGAATCACCACGTTACGCCCGTCATCGGCCCGCAGCTTGGGCGGCATGGCCTTGAGCGTACCGTTGAAGAACAGGTTCAGGAAGAACGTTTCAATGATGTCATCGCGATGATGCCCCAGCGCCATCTTGGTCGCGCCGATTTCATCGGCATAGGTGTACAGCGTCCCACGGCGCAAGCGTGAGCACAGCGAACACGTGGTCTTACCTTCCGGGATCAGTTCCTTGACCACCGAATAGGTGTCTTTCTCGATGATGTGGTACTCAACGCCCAAGGCCTCAAAATAAGCAGGCAGCACGTGCTCGGGGAAGCCCGGCTGCTTTTGATCCATGTTCACCGCGACGATATCGAAGCGCACCGGAGCGACTTTTTGAAAATGCATCAGCACGTCGAGCAAGGTGTAGCTGTCTTTACCGCCCGACAGGCACACCATCACCTTGTCGCCCGGTTCAATCATCTTGAAATCAGCCACGGCTTCGCCAGCGAGGCGGCGCAGGCGCTTCTGCACTTTATTCTGGTGAACTGAAAGGATGCCCATGATGCTGATATCCGCTACTGGTTACTCGGAAAAGGCCGGCATTTTACGCGACACCCCAAGCGGATGCATGCCGGATTTGTTTTATCCGACACTTCGCTTCCACCCGTACCGTCGCGCAACATCGTTAGCACCGCATCTAATGTGGCGCACAAACTTAATAGCGCGTCGCGATTAACAGCACTGCTTAGAGCGCGAATTGCTCTAAAGCAGTGTAACTAGCGTTCCTATACTGCGACATAAGGTCGCATCCGTTGCTGCATCAAGGCTGTGGCCTTACACCTGCCGAGCGCTTGGCCCGACAGGCGCTCCGCTGGGGGGCGACGGTCAATAATAAAAGGAGTGACGGCATGATAAATCACGTTTTGGGATTGTTTACCCATCCCGATCGCGAGTGGCAACACATACGTGGCGATAAGGAAGAAACCATCAGCCACATGTACCTGACTCACACTTTAATACTTGCGGCGATTCCCGCTGTAGCCGCTTATATAGGCACTACCCAGGTAGGTTGGGTCATTGGCAGTCGAGCGCCGGTGATGCTGACCCATGAAAGTGCACTGTGGATGACGGTAATGTCCTACGTCGCCATGCTCTTGGGCGTGGCGGTGATGGGTGGCTTCATACACTGGATGGCACGTACCTATGACGCCAACCCGAGCCCCGCGCGCTGCGTCGCCTTTGCGACGTACACCGCGTCACCACTGTTTATCGGCGGATTAGCGGCAATTTATCCGCACATGTGGCTGGGAATGGTCATCGGTGTAGCGGCGATCTGCTACACGGTCTATCTGCTGTACGTCGGTTTGCCGACATTCATGAACATCCACTCGGATGAAGGTTTTATGTTCTCCACCTCGGTACTGGCTGTTGGTTTAGTGGTACTGGTCGCGATCATGGCGTTCACCGTCGTGTTGTGGGGTATCGGGGTAGGGCCCGAATACACCAACTGATGACATTGCAAGCCTGCACAACACGAGATGATGAGCCGCCCTTTTGGCGGCTCAGTTGTTTTTGATGACCATTGGGCGGCTTCAGTTTTCGGCCAGCCGGGGCTTTGCGGCATACTTGCCACCTCTGGAGAGCCCTTAAGAATGCCCGAGCACATTACATCCCGCGTTGAAGTCTGTTATCAGCAAGCCGAAACTTTTTTCAAGCGCACCTTCAAACGCCCAGTGGTCAGCCTCAAACTGCGCGGTCAAAAAGCCGGCGTGGCCCATCTGCATGAGAATTTGCTGCGCTTTAACCCCCAGCTTTACCGAGAAAACCGCGACGATTTTCTCAAGCAAACGGTTGCCCACGAAGTGGCGCACTTGATCGCCCATCAGTTGTTCGGCGAGCGTATCCAGCCCCATGGCGAAGAGTGGCAACTGATTATGCGAGGCGTGTATGAGTTGCCGCCTAACCGCTGCCACACCTACGCCATCAAGCGGCGCAGCGTAACGCGCTACATTTACCGTTGTCCGTGCATCAACAGCGACTTTGCGTTTTCCGCGCAACGTCATTCGCTGGTTCGGCAAGGCCGGCGGTATTTGTGTCGGCGCTGTCGAGAGACGCTGGTGTTCAGTGGCGAGATGCGCGTTGAGTAAAGCCTTATCTAATTTCTACCCATAAAAAAACCCATCCGAAGATGGGTTTTTATTGCGTTGCTACTGAGTGTTAGACAGTTTCACGCGATGCAGCAGGCGTTGGGATCTTACCTTCGGTCACACCCAGATCGTCTTCTGGCCCGGTATTGGTGATCGGACGACCACCGGAAGCCAGCTCAGTGTGCATCTGAGTTTCGTCCAGTTCACCGACCCACTTGGCCACGACCAGTGTCGCTACGGCGTTACCGACCAAGTTGGTCAACGCGCGGGCTTCCGACATGAAACGGTCGATGCCGAGAATCAGCGCCAGACCGGCAACTGGCAAGGTGCCCACTGCGGACAGCGTTGCGGCCAACACGATGAAGCCACTACCGGTTACACCGGCGGCGCCTTTGGAGGACAGCAACAACACCACCAGCAAGGTGATCTGGTGGGTGATGTCCATGTGGGTGTCAGTCGCCTGAGCGATGAACACGGCCGCCATGGTCAGGTAGATCGCGGTGCCGTCGAGGTTGAACGAGTAACCGGTCGGAATGACCAGACCCACGACCGACTTCTTGGCGCCCAAACGCTCCATCTTCACCAGCATGCGTGGCAAAGCAGATTCCGACGAAGAGGTGCCAAGTACGATCAGCAGTTCTTCACGGATGTAACGGATGACTTTGATGACGCTGAAGCCGTGTGCGCGAGCGATGGCGCCCAGCACGACCAGTACGAACAGAACGCAGGTGATGTAGAAGCACAGCATCAACTGACCGAGCTGCACCAACGAACCGACACCGTAGGCACCGATGGTGAAGGCCATGGCACCAAAGGCACCCAGTGGCGCGAGCTTCATGATCATGTTGATGATGTTGAACATCACGTGGGCGAAGCGATCAATGAAGTCCAGCAGCGGTTTGCCGTAGGCACCCAAGCGGTGAAGGGCGAAGCCGAAGATAACCGAGAACATCAGGACCTGCAGAATGTCGCCGGTGGCGAACGCACTGAAGATGGTGTTTGGAATGATGTTCAGGATGAAGCTGATAACGCTTTGATCCGCACCGGCCGCGACATAAGCCGCAACTTTGGAAGCATCCAGCTTGGAAGGGTCGATGTGCATGCCAGCACCCGGCTGCACGACGTTGACCACTACCAGGCCCACTAGCAGGGCGATGGTGGAGACAACTTCGAAGTACAGCAGCGCATAACCGCCGGTTTTGCCCACCGACTTCATGGTCTGCATGCCGGCAATACCGCTGACGACCGTACAGAAGATGATTGGGGCGATGATCATTTTGATCAGTTTGATGAACCCGTCACCCAGCGGCTTGAGCGCAACGCCGGTTTGAGGGTAGAAGTGACCGATCAGCACACCGATAACAATGGCTACGATCACCTGAAAATACAGGGATTTATACAAGGGCTGACGAGTCGTCATTGCGAAGTTCCTCAAGAGCACCGCTGGGCATCATCCATCTGATGCGCGCGACACTTAAACCGCTTAACCCTCCTGCACTGGAGGGATTTGTTTTGTCGAGTTGCGGGGGCAGACCGTTCGCAAACCTCTCCGGCCTATCGCAAAGCGTATGCCATCTTTTGAAACTGCCCTACACGCCAATGAATTCGGGGAAAACCTAGCCATTGGCCGCTGTTATCAACTGAAAACGTGGCGGTTTTCCGCCGAACGAAGCAAATATAGCACTCGCATTGGCGGATATCCGCCTTGTTCACTGTCAGAACGATGACTACTATCTGGCCAGTCCACGGATGAGCCACCTATGCGCCAACGCACTATTGCCAGTCATTTCGCCCGCGCGGCCCTCGGTGGCGCGCAACGCCAAGGTATGGAATGTTCGCAGCTGCTGCTGCAATCGGGTATCCAACCTGAATGGTTAGGCGAGCCCCGTGCCCGCATCGCGCCCGAACAGTTCGCTCGCCTGATTCAGCTGCTTTGGCAGGCGATGGATGATGAGTACATGGGATTCGGTCAGGCTCCGAGCAAACGTGGGACGTTCGCCATGATGTGCCATGCCTTGATCCACTGCCGCAGCCTGGAAAAATCCCTCGAACGCGGCTTATTGTTTTATAGCTTATTCCCGCACGCCCCGCGTTTGAGTTTGCGCCGGGAGGGCGACTGGGCACGATTGAGTCTGGATGACTCAACCCTCCGGGACCCGGAGCACTTTTTGAGCGAGTGTCTGCTGGTGATCTGGCATCGACTTGGCAGTTGGCTGATCGGCCAGCGGATTCGTCTGGAACAGGCGACATTCCGCTACGGGAAACCGCAGCATGCCAGCGAATACGACCTGTTGTTTCCCTGCCCGATTGTGTTTGATGCCCAAAGCACCAGCCTGCTGTTTCATGCAAGGTACTTGAGCCTGCCGCTGCTGCAAGACGAACGCACCCTTAAGCGCTTCCTCGAACGCTCTCCCGCCGACCTGCTGGCCCGCCCGGATGATGGCGATAGTTTGAGCAACCAATTGCGGCACCTGCTCAGCCGTGATTGCAGCCGCTGGCCGGACCTGGAGAACGTCGCTGAACACCTGCACATCAGCCCACAGACCTTGCGTCGGCACTTGCGGGAAGAAGGCACCAGTTTTCAGGGTTTGAAAGACCAACTGCGCCGCGACATGGCGATTTATCACCTGAGCCGCGCCGAGCTTTCGTTGCAACAGATCGCCGAACAGCTTGGCTTTTCCGAGCCCTCCGCCTTTCACCGCGCATTCAAAAAGTGGACCGGCCTGACCCCAGGCGCATACCGCACGCAGGAGGCGTAGCTTAGTCAGTCACTGTCGAACTTTTGGGGCGCAGTTCACTTGTGGGTGCTGCGCACTGATCGCCTACAAGATTCACTTGGCAAGAAAGTGAATATAAAAGGCCGCGCCGCCCAGAGATGAGTCGCTGAGGGTCAAGCGTGCGTTGTAGCTCTCGATGATGTCTTTGACCACGGCCAGACCGATGCCTTGGCCTGGGTTCTGCCGATCCAGGCGTTCACCGCGTTGCAGAATGCGCGCCCGCTGGCTTTCGGGAACACCGGGGCCGTCGTCCTCGATGCACAGTTCATCGCCACTCATCGACGGACGCAGGCTGATGCGCACCCGGCTGAGGCACAGCCGATAAGCGTTTTCCAGCAGATTACCGAGCATTTCCAGCAAAGCGCCCTGCTCCATCGGCACCAGATAATCATCTGGTAGATCGACAATGACGTTCACCTGCTTGTCGCGATAGACCTTATCCAAGGTGTTACACAGGCTCTCCACCACCGGTCTTAAGCTAACGTGGTGCCGGACCAGACCACTTTTACGCAAACTGGCCCGTTGCAATTGATAGTCGATCTGCTGGCTCATGCGCTCGATCTGCGATTGCAGAATACGCGCCTGCTCCAGGTCTTCCGGGCGTTTGGCGATGGTTTCGCTGACGCCTTGGAGTACCGCCAACGGGGTCTTCAGGCTGTGGGCCAAATCACCCAATGAGTCGCGATAACGGATGCGTTGCTCGCGTTCGCTGAGCAGCAATCGGTTCAGTGAGCCGGTCAGACGCAGCAGTTCACGGGGGTGCTCCTCGCTCAGGCTTTCGCGAGAGCCGGCCTCCACTTGGTCCAACTCTTGACTCAAACCCTTCAAGGCACGCAAGCCCCAGGTCAACCCGGCCCAGAGCAGGATCAGCAAAACCAGCAACGCCGCGCCGAAGCCCAGGTAAAGCTTCTCCCGCAGCCCGGCAATGATCACTTGGTATTCGCGCACCGGTTGTAGTGCGACGATGCTGAACGCTGCATTGCGCCCGCCCAACAGTTTGATTTCAACGTCGTAGACGAAAAACTCTTCGCCATTGGGTTCTTTGATCTTGGCGAACTCATTACCCGTGCCGTCATACCGAGGGTGGTAGTTGATGTTTTCGTCTTCGGTGGCCCGAGAACGCCAGACCAACTGACCATTGCGGTCGTAGATGTAGCCCAGCAGGCGGCTGTCCGGCAGGTTGAACTGCTCGCCCGGCAACATCAACGGCATCATCAAGTGACCGTCTTCGACCCTGGCGGCGGAGATCAAGGTGGTGACATCAGACGCCAAGCGCTGCTCGATGGCGTCTTCCAGCGCGAGGCTGTAGGCGCCTTGCAGCGCCGGTAACGTCGCGAGCATGAAGATCACTGCCAGCATCGCTGCCGCCAGCATCAATCGCACTCGTAGCGATCGAATCATTTACAGCGCTCAGTGAACAAGTAACCCAAGCCACGCACGGTATCGATGGGTTTGAAGCCTGACTCACCCTCCAGCTTGCGGCGCAAACGGCCGACCAGCACTTCGATCACGTTCGGATCGCGCTCGTCGTCGTCAGGATAGAGTTGCTCCATCAACCGCTCCTTGGCCACCACCTGCTGATGGTGGCGCATCAGGTATTCGAGAATCCGGTATTCGTAAGCCGTCAGCGCCAAAGGCTGCTCATCAAGGGACGCTTGCTTGCGATTCAAATCCAGCAGCAAAGGCCCAGCAATAATAGTCGATTGCGTGAAGCCACTGGAGCGGCGCAACAATGCATTGAGGCGCGCCTCCAACTCTTCAAACTGGAACGGCTTGACCACGTAATCATCTGCACCGGCCGCCAATCCTTCCACTTTGTCTTGCCAGTTGCCACGGGCCGTCAGAATCAAAATAGGAAACGCCTTACCCTGGGCACGGAACTGACGAATCAGGTCCAGTCCACCCATACCGGGTAAACCCAGGTCGATTACCGCCAAGTCATGGTTGAACTGCTCTGCCTGGTACAACGCCTCTTCGGCATTGGCCACGGCTTCGACCACGTGACCACTTTCGGTCAGGCGTGTCTGCAGGTGATGGCGTAGTAACGCTTCATCTTCTACCACCAGCAGTTTCATGCGGCTCTCCCAGGCAAAATCATTCCTCTCAAGGCTAAGGCTAATTCAACAGACCCATTGCACTGCGCCCGGAGCGCTAAGTGTGCGGTCTGGGCAAAAAATGTCCAGCGGCAGTCTGTTAACAGTTAAAAGATATACGTCGGGCGATGCTTCGGATCGAAGCTGCCAAGCAACGCGGACGGGCTCACCTTAATACCGTTGTGAGTGCCAGAAATGTTCCGAGTGGCTGAGTAATAGTGATATTCAGCGGTTTGCAAACCCGCGTTGGCTTTGTTGATTCGCTCACCAGCGTTGGCGCGCACCAGCGCACCGGGAAGGTTTTCAGCTTGCACAGCAGCGCTGCCGCCGAGAAAAGCTAATGCGAAAAACAGTTTGTTTAAGGTGAGCATCAGTAGGTCCTCTCGCGCCGGGCGCATTTGGGTACGCGGTCAGACTAATCACTGCGCCCTGAACCCACCCTGAACGTGCCCTGAACTTATCCTGAACGGATTCAGCCCAAGACAGTGCAGCACAATCGTCTAGGCTGTTTGACGGAGCGACGTCTTACACGCCTTTTATAAAAATCACAGGGGTATGAACCATGCGTTTATGGACAGCATTAGCAATGATGGGCCTTGCCAGCGTGGCCCAGGCCGAAGTAAAAACCCAAACCATCAACTATCAAAGCGGCGACGGCACCCAGCTCGTTGGTTATTACGCTTACGACGATGCGATCAAGGGTCAGCGCCCTGGCGTGCTGGTGCTGCATGAGTGGTGGGGCTTGAACGATTACGCCAAGGGCCGCGCTCGCGCGCTTGCCGCCTTGGGTTACAGCGCCATGGCCGTCGATATGTACGGCAAGGGCAAGAACACCGAGCACCCTAAAGACGCCATGACGTTCATGATGGCCGCGATGAAAAATAGCACCGCCGCCGCCCAGCGTTTTGACGCGGGGCTTGCGCAGTTGAAAAAGCAACCCCAAACCGACCCGGCAAAAATTGCCGCGATCGGTTACTGCTTCGGCGGTGGCGTAGTGCTGGATGCGGCCCGTCGTGGCGAACCGTTGGTGGGCGTGGTGAGTTTCCACGGCATGCTGGCCACCAAGATACCGGCCACACCGGGCAGCATCAAAACCAAGATTCTGGTTGAGCATGGCAACGACGACACCATGGTGACACCGGACAGCGTCGTGGCCTTCAAGTCGGAAATGGACAACGCCGGGGTCGATTATAAGTTTGTCGGTATCGATGGCGCCAAACATGGCTTCAGCAACCCCGATGCGGACCGGCTGGGCAAGGGCAAAGACGCCCCGAACATCGCCTACGACAAAGCCGCCGATCAGAGTTCTTGGGCAGATATGCAGGCGTTCTTGAAAAAGGTGTTTGGTTAATTCTGTAGGAGACAACGTGTTGGCGAGAAGCTTGGCGCGGTCTGTCTGACACACCGCCTCGCCAACACGTTGGCTCCTACAGAGGTTGGGTGTCTCTACTTATCTGAGGCAAAATGCCGGGCATGAACCAGCCAACGACCCTCCCCGCCTGTTGCCCCGTATTAAACGCCCATTGGCTATTGCCTCGTGCCGTGCCCGGCGTGGTGATGGTCAGTGGCGGGTTTGATCCGCAGCGCCTGTTGGAGGGCGACTTCCAGCGCTGCACTATTGATTCCCCCGCCAGCATCCAGCGCTCCGTTGCTAAGCGTCAGGCCGAGTTTCTCGCCGGCCGGCTCTGCGCCCGGGAAGCGTTGCGGCGGCTGGATGGCCGTTATTATGTGCCGAGCATTGGCGAAGACCGCGCCCCCGTCTGGCCTGTGGATATCTGTGGTTCGATCACCCACAGCCATGGCTGGGCAGCGGCCATCGTCGGGCAGCGAGCACAGTGGCGTGGTCTTGGCATGGACATGGAAAATCTTCTCGACCGCGAACGCGCCCAGCGTCTGGCCGGGGAGATCCTTACCGCCGAAGAATTGCAGCGCATGGCTGCGGGCCCAGCCGAGCAGATTGCCTTGCTGGTGACCCTGACGTTTTCGGTGAAAGAAAGCCTGTTCAAAGCGCTCTACCCTCTGGTGCAAAAACGCTTTTACTTCGAAGACGCTCAATTGCTGGAGTGGTCAACCGACGGCAGCGCTCGCCTGCGTTTGCTGGTGGATTTGTCCAGCCAATGGCGCAGCGGCTGCGAACTGGACGCCCAATTCAGCCTTCAGGACGGCCAACTGCTGAGCCTGGTCAGCATCGCAGCGAGTTGAATCAAGTTTTGCCCTGCTGACGTGGCCACGCGAGACTGAAACAGGCGCCGCCCAGGTTCGCGCTGTTACCAATCAGCGCCCGGCCGCCGTGCCAGTGGATAATCCGCCGCACAATCGACAACCCAAGCCCATGGCCACCTGAGGCTCGGGTACGACTGTCATCCAACCGCATGAACGGGGTGAAAATTCGTTCCCAAGCGCTCTCCGGGACCCCGGGACCGTCGTCCTCAATATCGATGCGGCAGCGCACCGGCCCCACGTGGTAACTGACACTGACCTGAGTTTCCGCGTGGCGCATGGCGTTGCTCACCAGATTTTGTAGGGCACGGTGCAGATAACGCGGCTCGGCCTCGACCCAGGCGCCGTCGTTATCGGCCGACGTGAGGCATTGGCCGCGACTGACGGTGACGTTGGCGCGCAAGGGCGCCAGTTCGGCGATCACCTGATCGACCAACGCGTCCAGATCGATGCGCTGAAAGTTCAAGGTCGGCGAACCCTGCTCTAACCGCGCATAGGTCAGCATCTCGTCCACCAGCTTGTCGAGGTCCTGAATATCGCTGTCCATGCCGACCCGGTACTTATCCCGGGCCTCATCGGTGGTGGCTTCGCCGATCATCTCCAAACCAAAGCGCAAGCGGGCCACTGGCGTACGCAACTCGTGGGAGACCGCGCGCACCAACTCTCGCTGCATGGTCAATGACCGCTGTAAATGCTCAGCCATGCCATTGAACGCCGATGCCAATCGCCCGACTGAATCCGCACCCGACGGCGGCACACGGGTTTCCAGGCTGCCTTTGGCAATACGCGTGACGGCGGCTTCCAATCCAAGTAAACGCCGTTCGAGGCGACGCACCAGCAAGTACACCACCAGACCGATCAAACACAGGCCCAGAAAGCCGATCAACACCAACAACTCAGGGGGATAAGGATTCATCTGGTACAGCGGGCCGATTTCCAGCACCCACGGCGTGTTGACCATGCCGGCGAATACACGAATAGAATCGCCGCCCTTGCCCAGCGCCATCACCGTGTCGCCTTCGTTGACCCGTCGACGCTGATCGTCGTCGACATCGGCCTTATCGAGACGGATCAAACGCAGGTCAAAGCCGAAACCTTTTTCCAGCTTCAGGGCATCCAAACGTCGCGGTTGCTCTTCAACGGGAACCCGCACTAATTCGTCGATCAACAGGTAAATCGTTGCTCGAGCTAACTGCTCGCTGATTTGCTGCACTTCGCCGCTTAACACCAGCGGCTCGGTATCGCTGCCGACCAAGCTATACACCTTGGCCGCGTGGGGTCCGGTCTGCTCGACCACCACTTGGCCGCGCAACAGGCGGCTTCGGTCGCCGCTGTCTAGGGGGGTGTCATTAACGGCTCGCAGCTCTAACGGAATCCCCATCAACCGCTCCCACGCAATCAATGCCCGCTGGCGATCAATGGCGATCATCGGCTTCAAGTTATCGGCCATCAACGTGAACGTGCCGTGGGCAAGTTGCTCACGGTATTGTGAGCCGCGCACCTGGTTGACCAAATGCAGGGTCAGGACACCCAGCAAGGCCACCAGCACCAACACGCCCAGCATGCCGCCATAAATACGCAGGAAAATGGAGTTCATGGCGTCAGAGGTTCATCACGTAGCACGTCGGGTCTTGCGCGGCTTCTGGGACAAACAGATAGCCTTTGCTGCGGATAGTCTTGATCAGGCGTGGATGAATCGGGTCGTCGCCGATCTTCGGGCGAATCCGCGAAATACGTACATCGATAGACCGATCTTGGCCGTCGTAGCCGATCCCGCGCAGTGCGGTAAAAATTTCTTCCCGGGACAAAATGCGCCCGGCGTTGGCCACCAGCAGCCAGAGCAAATCGAACTCGGCGCTGGTCAATTCGATGCTGCTGTCGCCCAGCCAGGCTTCGCGTAAGGCGTTATCAACGACCAAAGGCCCAAACACCAGGCGCCGTGGTTTTTCTTCGGGTTTGAGGAGGGACTCTGGCTCAACCGCTTCGCTGCGCCGCAACAACGCATGAATCCGCGCCAACAGCACACGCGGGTGCACCGGTTTGCAGACGAAATCGTCGGCGCCCATGTCCAGGCCCTGGATTTGATCGGTGTCATCGGTGCGCGCGGTGAGCATCAGGATCGGCCCGTCGTATTGATGGCGGACCCGACGGCAAATGCTCAGGCCGTCTTCCCCAGGCAACATCAGGTCGAGAATGACCAGGTCCGGCTGCTCGGCGATAATTCGCGCCACCGCCAAGGCGCCATCACCTTCAATCGTAACCCGCAGGCCATTGCCCTGCAGGTAATCACGGGTCAGTTCAGCCAGACGTTGATCGTCCTCGACAATCAGCACCTGCCAGGCTTCTTGTTCCACGGGTAACCTCTTGTGCCATTGTTCTTATTAATAGAGACAGCGTGCGAATCGGGCGTCAGAGCGCCGGTGATCGACGGCGAGTTTAGCAACAGCTCGCACTAAGCACACGACATGCCAATTTGCACTCAAAATCGGTGTTTTTCGTGATCGAGTTCGCGCCCGCAAAAAGCTGTTCAGGACGTAAAAAACAGTGACAGACGGTTGAGTCCAGCAGTTTCGCGGCCTACACGGGTTTTCCCGATTTCATACATGATTTACCCACAGATTTATCCACAGGGGCTCGTTGCAATTGAGCCCCAAAACGCTTTATCTTGTAGCTCGGCGCGAAAAAAACCCTACATGTAGCGTTTACCGCCTAAAACCAGACACAACTCAATCGAGAATTTCAAGCTGTTTTCTTGTGTTGGTTTGGTTGAGATTCATCATTTTCCAGTACGCCAAACCACTCAAGTGAATGGCAGCCGCTCTACCTCAACACTCGGGGCAATTCGGCACACGTGTTGCAACAAATGACGAGCATCCTACATTCGATTTCTGGTAGCGGGCATTGACCCGAAACCTACGACTTCAAAGCCAGGGAATGGCGGCAAAAGCCTTCCTTATCCGTTTTGAAGTCTTTCCAGCCGACGCTTGTCGGTTGACTGCCTCAACACGGAACGGTGGGCACGTATTCAGTGCCCAAACAAACATAGAGAACGTGGAGACACCCATGCAAACAGACACAACTCGCGAGAATTCGCCGACCAATGCGCCGCATGCCGACCAGTCCCATCAGGATTTGTCCGCCACGGCCCCGGGTCAGCTGCGCGTGATCAAGCGCAACGGCACTGTCGTTCCTTATACCGATGACAAAATCACCGTCGCCATCACCAAAGCGTTCCTCGCAGTTGAAGGCGGCACCGCTGCTGCCTCGTCGCGTATACATGACACCGTTGCACGCCTGACTGAACAGGTCAGCACCACGTTCAAACGCCGTATGCCTTCGGGCGGCACTATCCACATCGAAGAAATTCAGGACCAGGTTGAATTGGCCCTGATGCGCGCCGGCGAACAGAAAGTCGCCCGTGACTACGTGATCTACCGTGATTCCCGCGCCAAAGAACGTGCCGTTCGCTCCACGGATGAGTCAGTACAGGCGCACCCTTCGATTCGCATCACCCGCGCCGACGGCAGCCTTGCTCCGCTGGACATGGGCCGCTTGAACACGATCGTCACCGAGGCCTGCGAAGGTCTGGCGGAAGTGGACGCGAACCTGATTCAAAGCGAAACCCTGAAAAACCTGTACGACGGCGTCGCACTGAAAGACGTCAACACCGCCTTGGTGATGACCGCGCGGACCTTGGTAGAACGTGAGCCCAACTACTCGTTCGTGACCGCTCGCCTGCTGATGGACACCTTGCGTGCCGAAGGCTTGAGCTTCCTGGAAGTAGCCGACAGCGCCACTCACCACGAAATGGTCGACCTGTACGCCAAAGCCCTGCCGTCCTACATCGCGAAAGGCATTCAGTTCGATTTGCTGAACCCGATCCTGGCGACCTTCGACCTGGAAAAACTGGGCAAGGCGATCAACCACGAGCGCGATCAGCAGTTCACCTACCTGGGCCTGCAAACCCTGTATGACCGTTACTTCATCCACAAGGATGGCGTGCGTTTCGAATTGCCGCAGATTTTCTTCATGCGCGTGGCCATGGGCCTGGCAATTGAAGAAAAGAACAAAGAAGACCGTGCCATCGAGTTCTACAACTTGTTGTCGTCGTTCGACTACATGTCGTCGACCCCAACCTTGTTCAACGCCGGCACTCAGCGTCCACAGCTTTCCAGCTGCTACCTGACCACCGTTCCAGATGACCTGTCGGGCATTTACCACGCCATCCACGACAACGCCATGCTCTCCAAATTCGCGGGCGGTCTGGGTAACGACTGGACGCCGGTTCGCGCGCTGGGCTCTTACATCAAGGGCACCAACGGCAAATCCCAAGGCGTTGTGCCGTTCCTCAAAGTCGTGAACGACACCGCTGTTGCAGTTAACCAGGGCGGCAAACGCAAAGGCGCGGTCTGTGCCTACCTGGAAACCTGGCACATGGACATCGAAGAGTTCATCGAACTGCGCAAGAATACCGGTGATGATCGTCGTCGTACCCACGACATGAACACTGCCAACTGGATCCCTGACCTGTTCATGAAGCGCGTCTTCGATGACGGCCCGTGGACCCTGTTCTCGCCTTCCGAAGTGCCGGATTTGCACGACCTGACCGGTAAAGCCTTCCAGGAACGTTACGAGTACTACGAAGCGCTGACCCAGTACGGCAACAACATCAAGCTGTTCAAGACCATCCAGGCCAAAGACCTGTGGCGCAAGATGCTCTCGATGCTGTTCGAAACCGGCCACCCTTGGTTGACCTTCAAAGACCCGTGCAACCTGCGCAGCCCGCAGCAACACGTCGGCGTGGTTCACAGCTCGAACCTGTGCACTGAAATCACCTTGAACACCAACAAGGACGAAATCGCCGTTTGCAACCTGGGCTCGATCAACCTGCCGAACCACATCGTGGACGGCAAGCTGGACACCACCAAGCTCAAGCGCACCATCGACACCGCCGTTCGAATGCTCGATAACGTGATCGACATCAACTACTACTCGGTGCCGCAAGCCCGTAACTCGAACCTCAAACACCGTCCAGTTGGCTTGGGCATCATGGGCTTCCAGGACGCGCTGTACCTGCAACACCTGCCGTACGGTTCCGACGCTGCCGTCGAGTTTGCCGACCGTTCGATGGAAGCTGTCAGCTACTACGCGATCCAGGCTTCTTGCGACTTGGCCGATGAGCGCGGCGCTTACGAGACGTTCCCAGGCTCGTTGTGGTCCAAAGGTATTCTGCCGCTGGATTCGCAACAGATACTGATCGAACAGCGTGGCCAGAAGTACATCGACGTTGACCTGAACGAAACCCTGGATTGGGCGCCAGTACGTGCCCGCGTCCAGAAAGGTATTCGTAACTCCAACATCATGGCCATCGCACCGACCGCGACCATCGCCAACATCACTGGCGTATCGCAGTCCATCGAACCGACCTATCAAAACCTGTACGTGAAATCGAACCTTTCTGGCGAGTTCACCGTGATCAACCCGTACCTGGTTCGCGACCTCAAAGCTCGCAACTTGTGGGACTCGGTCATGATCAACGACCTGAAGTACTACGACGGTTCCGTACAGCAAATCGAGCGCATCCCGCAGGAGCTTAAAGAGCTGTACGCCACTGCGTTCGAAGTTGAAACCAAGTGGATCGTCGACGCGGCCAGCCGCCGTCAAAAGTGGATCGACCAGGCTCAATCACTGAACCTGTACATCGCTGGCGCATCGGGTAAGAAACTCGACGTGACCTACCGCATGGCTTGGTACCGTGGCCTGAAAACCACCTACTACCTCCGTGCCCTGGCCGCGACCAGCACCGAGAAGTCGACCATCAGCACCAGCAAGCTCAACGCAGTGTCGAGTGGCAACCACGGCGACGACTCGATTCTGGCGGCACCAAAGCCATCGGAATTCACCTCCGCCGGCCCAGCGCCAGTGCCTAAAGCCTGCTCGATTGATGAGCCGGATTGCGAGGCTTGCCAGTAAGTGACAGGGCGCCCACCAAGGGCGCCCGACTCACATTTTCTGTGCCTCATTGATATCCGTAGGAGCTGCCGAAGGCTGCGATAGACCGCGCTGAAGCTCAATGCGGTTGGCTCTTTCAGCTACACTAATGCCTTTGTACTCGGAGGTCGTCTCAATGCCCACCCATTCCCTCGACGCAAAAAAAGCCTATTGCGCCAAAACGCGAAGATCCAATTACGCAGCCAGCTTGCGCCTGGAAGGTTTCAACAGCAGCCCATTGGACGCTGAACGCCCTCTTCCATCCCGTGAAGAGCTATTGAAAACCTATCGAAACAAACAAGCCTGATGCTCGATAAATACGGCGTCGGACAAGACCCGTACTGCTATCCCGGTACTGCGGTTTTACGCAATCACCTGGGCATAACCGACTATGGAATTTTAACCGAAGCAGAGCGCGCCCTTTCTGAAGTGGCAGCTGAATCTATCGAGTTCGCCCCGCCGCCCTACGATCTCTCCTACCTGAAGAGCATCCATCAACGGCTGTTTTCAGACCTCTACGATTGGGCAGAAAAACTTCGTACGGTAGACATCTCGAAAGACGAAACCCATTTCTGCATGACCAGCCGCATCGAACCCGAAGCTAATAAGCTGTTCAACTCCTTGACCAACGTTGATTGGTTTCAAGACCTGGATCGCACACATTCGAACACATCGTCGTAAATGCGGGTTACGAGATCAGTTGGTGGGCCGTGGATGCACGAGAATGGATTCAGGCGAATATTGATGCAGTGGTCTGCGATTACGCTGCACTGACAAGCGTATTTGAACGATGTATCGGGCAGCCTATCAGCGGCTAGATTTACCTTTATTTGGCCACTGAAAACACAACCGTTCGTCTATTTTGACCGCGAATAAATTCATTGAACGGTCGCTTCAAAAACCATAGCCGGCTACAACGCCCACTGTCTGTGGGACCGGGGAAATTGACCCTCATCAAGCCCTTGATCGTTGACCAAAATCCGGTGAACAGACCCGTTGCCGGAAAGCCGAAGGCACTATATGCTGCGTTTCTAAATGTAAAAAACACTAGATAAGGGATTTCACTTCGATCAAAGGTCTTTTTTTGCACACCGAGAATGAACGCTTGGAATGCGAAATAAAAAGTGAAAATCACACGTCAAATTCATTCACGGATGAACAAGCGCCGGGCAAAATCTGTATAATTCCGCGCTCGCTCTAGGGTACTCAAATGACCATTTGCAACGGCAAAGCTGTCTTACCTGAAAGCAACCCTAAATACCTGATTTGCTCGCCTTTGAGACATAGCCTCGGCAGCACTTCCACTACGCGACCGACAGCTCCATAAATCGGTAATGCAGCGACATTCAAGTAGGTCTCGACACATTCCGCTGCCAACGTCATTTCCGCGACGCTGGCGCTCCATACTTAAAAATCCAACCGGTCGCCGCGACGACCCTCGAAAAGGAGACGCATACCATGCTGAACTGGGATGAATTCCATAAAGAAGACGGCGAAACCGCCGCACGCGCGACCAACGCCGGTCACGCCAACGAAGCCAACATGGACCGCCTCGACAGCGCCGGTGGCGCCGCCGCACTCGAAGCCCGTGCCGTCACTTCCAACGACTCGGCCGCGATCATTCGCGCCAAGGCCGCTCTAGACAGCCTCGACGTCGCCGAAGGTCTGGCTGAACTCGAAGGCACCAGCGCCCGCGTTGCCGTTGACGAAAAAATGATGATCAACTGCCGCGCCGACCTGAACCAACTCGTGCCGTTCAAGTACGACTGGGCCTGGCAGAAGTACCTCGACGGCTGCGCTAACCACTGGATGCCGCAAGAGGTCAACATGACCGCCGACATCGCCGTATGGCGCGATCCGGAAGGCCTGACCGACGACGAACGCCGCATCGTCATGCGCAACCTCGGCTTCTTCTCTACCGCCGACTCCCTGGTTGCCAACAACTTGGTACTGGCAGTTTATCGCCTGATCACCAACCCGGAATGCCGCCAGTACATCCTGCGCCAAGCCTTCGAAGAAGCGATCCACACCCACGCTTACCAGTACTGCATCGAATCACTGGGCATGGACGAAGGCGAGATCTTCAACATGTACCACGAGATTCCATCGGTCGCCAAAAAGGCAGCCTGGGGCCTCAAGTACACCCGCTCGATCTCCGATCCGAAGTTCGAAACCGGCACCGTCGACACCGACAAAGAACTGCTGCGCAACCTGATCGCCTACTACTGCGTACTGGAAGGCATCTTCTTCTACTGCGGCTTCACCCAAATCCTCTCCATGGGCCGCCGCAACAAAATGACCGGCGTTGCCGAGCAGTTTCAATACATCCTGCGCGACGAATCCATGCACCTGAACTTCGGCATCGACGTGATCAACCAGATCAAAATCGAAAACCCACATTTGTGGGACGCTGAGATGAAGGAAGAGGCCTCGCAGATGATTCTGCAGGGTACTCAGCTAGAAATCGAATACGCACGGGACACCATGCCACGTGGGGTATTGGGTATGAACGCGGCAATGATGGAGGACTACCTCAAGTTCATTGCTAACCGTCGTTTGAGCCAGATTGGGTTGAAGGAAGAGTATCCAGGGACGACTAACCCGTTCCCTTGGATGAGCGAGATTATGGACTTGAAGAAAGAGAAGAATTTCTTTGAGACTAGGGTTATTGAGTATCAGACGGGTGGGGCGTTGAGCTGGGATTGATTCTCGGCTGATTGCTTAGCGGATGTTTGACATTGAAAAGCCAGGGGCAGTGATGCTTCCTGGCTTTTTTGTTTGGGGTTAGCTGATCAGGTGGCTTTGTTATTATTCAACCATTGGTCAGCCAAAACCAACAAGAGTGGGCATGATCAATTGCTTCCAACGCCATGCTTTCGCTAACAGGGTCTCCAGAGTAATCGCTGACATTTCGCTGCTTACGAAGGCCGTCCAGAACAATCATAGTTTTTGCGTCTAAACCTATCGTCATGGGCAGGCTTTGAATCATTGTCTGATGATGACCCGGCTTACTCGTCAACGTGCGGTATCCATTGGCTTGCAAGACTGCATTTGCTGCTTGCATGATGGCTTTGTAAGCCATGTCAAAACGACCTTCATTACTCATCTTTTCCAGTCTCGCGTCTGCCAGGCTTCGCCCTGCGGCACCCATCAGGCGTCCGATATTAGCGGCATCTGGCTCGACTCTTTCCAATAACAGTCCCAACAAATTTGCCAGAGTCATCTTCCCTATTCCTCATCTTTCAGCAGATCTATTTTGTTGCCTATAACGAACAACATTGGTTTGCTAAGAACATCCCGAACGAACCCACCTTGCTCCTTCACCAACCGCCGCCACTCGCTAGCGGAGTAGTGTTTCGGATTTATTTCTCTACCTAATGATTGCTGAAGCGGGTGAAGGAGGGTGATTGCGTCACTGAAGCTTGCGTCACCGACAATCATCAGATCGATATCGCTGCTTGACGTCGCATTCCCTCTGGCCATTGAGCCAAAAACAAACGCGAACTCGATAGATTCCGACACCGGGTTCAAAGCCTTTTCTAATGCTTCCAGCCATCCATCCGTTTTACGAAGGATACTGGCAAGCTCCTCGAAAATCGGGCATTCCACATTGGCCGTGTATTGCATTTGATTACCAACAGGCATTTTCAGCAGTAAACCTGCGTCCACCATCTTGGCTAATTCGCGGCTCAGCGTGCCGGATATCGTCTCAGTAAGGCGGGCGATCTCTCTTTGGTGATAGCGCTCAACGGGATGCAACAGCAACAACGCCAAAACTTTTCTGCGGTAGTCTGAAAATAGGAATGTGGCCAACGTCATGGAGTAGCTCCCAAACTGCTGCCGATAAGGCAGCAATTGAAGCCTAAAAGGCAGCAGTATTCAAGCACCTCAAATATTTAGCTCGCTTTTCGACGCACGTCACACCCCGACTCGTTATTAGCCTTTTTTTGAACTACCCTTCTGCGCCAAGCGTTCGAGAAGGGATCCACACCCGCGCTCACCAGTATTGCGTCGAATCACTGGGCATGGACGAAGGCGAGATCTTCAACATGTACCACGAGATTCCATCGGTCGCCAAAAAGTCAGCCTGGGGTTTCCTGCGCGACGAATCCATGCACCTGAACTTCGGCATCGACGTGATCAACCAGATCAAAATCGAAAACCCACATTTGTGGGACGCTGAGATGAAGGAAGAGGCCTCGTAGATGATCTTGTAGGGTACTCAGCTAGAAATCGAATACGCACGGGACACCATGCCACGTGGGGTATCGGGTATGAACGCGGCAATGATGGAGGACTACCTCAAGTTCATCGCTAACCGTCGTTTGAGCCAGATTGGGTTGAAGGAAGAGTATCCAGGGACGACTAACCCGTTCCCTTGGATGAGCGAGATTATGGACTTGAAGAAAGAGAAGAATTTCTTTGAGACTAGGGTTATTGAGTATCAGACGGGTGGGGTATTGAGCTGGGATTGAGTCTCGGCTGATTGCTTAGCGGATGTTGGACATTGAAAAGCCAGGGGCAGTGATGCTTCCTGGCTGTTTTGTTTGGGTTAGCTGATCAGGTGGCTTTGTTATGGGGTAGCTCCCAAACTGCTGCCAATAAGGCAGCAATTGAAACCTAAACGGCAGCAGTCTTAAGGGCACTTCAACTATTTTATTTAGCTCTCCGACGCACTTCACCCCGGGCCTCGTTAACAGACAAGTTTATTGAACTACCCTCCCCCGATACCCCTCAATCATCTCCTTCGAAATATCCCCTTTGAAGCAAAGCGGGGCGTACCCACCCGGTCGGTTGTAAGCGCTTCGCTTACCGCAACGGCTACCATTTTTCGCCGCATTGTAAGGGCATGGGCAATTGCTGGGGTATGACGCGATAGAGCCATTAATGAGAATTTGGACGATGGCTGAATCAGTCAGTCTTGCCTCTTTGCCTGACGCAGAGAAAGCGCAAAGCAGCGCCAGCATTGTTATGAAACCTACCCCTACTTTTCTCACGGCCTTTCCTTAGCGTTCACGGAAGAAACATTAAAATCCTCTACCATGATGCCTCAAGGCCACTGTTCAAAGTCACATTATTATGTAGGCCACGACCTCCAGTAGACACCGAATATTCCTACACGTATCGTCACGCCTGCATTCGATATTGGCGGCGTTATGACGAAGAAGATTTCTGCCCTATGGACTGACGTAGAGCTTGAGGCGGCTGTCGACGCCTATCTCAGCATGCGTGAAATGGAGAACGACGGCCGCCCATTCAAAAAGACTGAAATGGGCCTAAAGTTGCGAGAAGGCGCTTTGTCCGCTCGTAGCAAATCAGCCATCGAGCTGCGGATGCAGAATATTTCCAGTGTGCTGGTGGAGCTGGGGCAGAATCGCATAAAAGGTTACGTGCCTGCGAAGAACGTGGGCGCGAACGTCAGCAAGAAGATTCAGGAAATGCTTAACGATAAAGATATTTTTAAAGTACCTGGCGAGGGTGCGACTGCTAGTAATACGTCCATTGGCCGAGAACTCGAAGCGTCCACAGCCGACAACCTAGCCCCCCCACTGGGTATCAAACATCCAAAGCACTCTAACTCGACAGTCATCACATTTTTTCGTGACGACAAGGTTAGAGAATGGGTGCTTATGCACGCGAATGGTACGTGCGAAGGTTGCGGAAAAGTTGGGCCGTTTTTAGGTGTGGACGGGAGGCCATTTCTGGAAGTACATCATGTTCTTCCGCTCGCGATGGCGGGTAGCGACAGAATCGAGAACGTAGCGGCGCTTTGCCCGAATTGTCATCGTCGCTGTCATTTGGCAGCGGATAAAAAGGCCTTTACCGAGTCGCTCTATGTGCGGGTCAAGCGCCTCAAAGAAGAATGCCTCGACCTCGTGGTGGACTGAACATTCGTTCGGTGCTGTTAAACGACTTTTCGAATTTGCGGGGTTACGACTGCTTCGCAACTGATCGCGGGCAAGCGCGCTCATACGGGTTTGGGTGTTTGCCGAAGGCTGCGATTTGATATCTATCGCAGCCTTCGGCCGTTCTAGCGGGGGTTAAGGCGGTGTGCGTGACACCATCGCCAACATGTTGACCCCTTTGAACTTAACCGATAGCCACCCCATGCGCCTCTGCCAACGGTTTCAAGCCGCCAGCAAAACCCTGTCCAATGGCTTTGAATTTGAACTCGTCGCCAGAGCGGTACAGCTCGCCAAAGATCATGGCCGTTTCGGTGGAGGCGTCTTCTGACAGGTCGTAGCGAGCGAGTTCTTTGCCGTCGGCTTTGTTCACCACACGGATGAACGCGTTAGCGACTTGACCGAAGTTTTGTTTGCGTTCATCCGCCGAGTGGATGGTGACAGCGAACACCAGTTTTTTCACCGAAGCGGCCAGGCCATTGAGTTTGACGGTGACTTGCTCGTCATCGCCTTCCCCCGCTCCAGAGCGGTTGTCGCCCATGTGTTCGACGGAACCGTCTGTGCTTTTTTTGTTGTTGTAGAAAATGAAGCTGGCGTCGTCGAGTACTTTTCCACTTTCACCGACGATGAAGACAGACGCGTCCAGGTCGAACTCGGCGCCGTCGGTAACCCGCGGATCCCAGCCCAAACCTACGATAACCTCGGCAAGCCCTGGGGCTTCTTTGGACAAGGAAACGTTACCGCCTTTGTTCAGACTTACAGCCATCGCTAAATCCTTTTTCGCTGATTGAAATGTGAAGGTTAGAAATTCATACCGTAAGAATTTGCCAAGGCTTTAAGGCCTCCGGCGAATCCTTGGCCGACCGCACGAAACTTCCATTCCGAGCCGTTACGATAAAGCTCGGCGAAGACCATGGCCGTCTCGACCGAGGCATCTTCAGCCAGGTCATAACGAACGATCTCGGTGCTGGAAAGGTCATTGACTACGCGGATAAACGAGCCGCTTACTTGTCCAAAGTTTTGCTTGCGGCCTTCAGCGTCGTGGATCGTGACAATGAACACCACCTTGTCGATATCCACTGAAAGGCGACTGAGATCGACTGTTAGAGACTCGTCGTCGCCGGCGCCTTCACCTGTGCGGTTATCACCGGTGTGTTCGACCGAACCGTCGACACTTTTCAGTTGGTTGTAAAAAATGAAGTCTTTCTCGCCACGGACTTTGCCGTTAGCGCCCACCAGTAAAGCGCTGGCGTCCAGGTCAAACTCTTGACCGTTGGTAGCCCGGGGGTCCCAACCCAGACCGACCAGAATTTTAGTCAGCGTCGGGTCAGTTTTCGATAATGAAAGGTTGCCGCCTTTCTGAAGAGTCAGAGCCATTTCCATTTACTCCTTTGTTTGATGTTTAGGCTTTTTCAACCTGCTCGACCTTCCCGGGAAACAGCACACTGGCGAGAATCCCGATGGCCAATACCACCATCACAATCAGCAAACTAGTGTTTGCACCGATGTTATAGCCGTGGTCGAACAGGTGATTGGTTGCGTTCAGGGCGAGCTTGGCTGCAATGAAAAACAGCAGGGCGATGACCGCTTTTTCTAGATGAACCAAGTACCGTTTCAGTGCTTCGAGCACGAAGTACAAGGTGCGCAAACCGAGGATGGCGAACAGCATTGCGGAATACACAATCAGCGGTTCGCGACTGACTGCGATCACCGCCGGTACTGAGTCGAAAGCAAACAAGACGTCTGAAATTTCAGCGACTACCAGGCAGAGGAATAACGGCGTAGCGAACAAGGTGCCCTTCGCTGCCAGCGTCATGCCTTTGTTTTCTGGCTTTTCTAATTCACGTTCGAGCTCATGGCGGCGAACGAAGAAGTTGTTGCCGTGAAGCTTGGGCCATACCGGGAACAGTTTTTTCGCAAATCGGTAAGCCATGTGTTCCGAATAGTCCGGCTCTTCCTCGTCATCGCCACCACTTCTGAGCATCATGACCGCTGTCCAACCGACGATGACGGCGAAGGCAACTTCGACCCAAGGGCCAAAGGCGAGGAGTCCGGTGCCGATGGCAACGAAGACCAGGCGGAACAGAATCGCACCGATAATGCCCCAATAGAGCACCCGGTGACGCAGGCCGTCAGGTACTTTGAACCACGCAAAAATCGCCATGAACACGAACAGATTGTCGACGCTCAGCACTTTTTCCAAGGCATAACCGGTGACGAATAGGCTGGCAATGGTTGGACCGTGTTCGACATACAGAAAACCGGCGAACCCAAGCGAAATGACGACCCAAAACACCGACCAAACTGCAGCCTGGGTAAGCGAAACCGGTTTGTTGCCTCGGTGGGAGAGCATATCGATGAGCATTGCCCCGACCGCCAAACCCACAAAAACAGCTGTCGTAAGAGGTGGAAATCCAAGTGACACGCTTTCCATTGAATGAAATCCCTTAATTCACTATCTACAGATCGAAATCGGCCGGGTTCAAACCAAGCTCGTTGCAAAGGGTCCGGCACATGGCGCGCTCGGCTTCATCGAAGTGCCCATCCGCTCCACCAATCGCGCAGCAGACGCGAATTAGCAGGCGTGCGGCGTCTTCTTTTTTCTTGATCTTGGCCACTGTTTTCAGCGCCTCCGCCCGGCCGATCTGGAAATCGAATTCAAACTTGGCGCAGGTGTCTTGAAAGGCGTTGATCACAACTTTCAGATCAAAAGCCTTAAGCTCCCGAGAGTTCTGAATAAAGCTGGTCATCTTCAGTTTTTCGGCGCCACTAATATCGCCATCCGCCGCCGCAACCAAGGCACAACCCGCGACGACGGCGTCCATGAACTCCCGGTTTTTGAACTGGCTCACTTCGGATGCCAATTTTTCCCGAGCCGCCGTTGCATTTGTTTTTAGCCAATCAAGCATGTTGAACTCCCAGTAGGTGAAGTCAGGCGCGCAGCGCTCGGGCAGCCAGTCCCACCAAGTCATCGGCGGTACGGCCGTTGGTGGCTTCACCGATGGTGGTGAAGTCCCAACCGGAAGCGGATCGGGTCAGACAGGCCATCACGACACCGGTGTGCTGACCCTTGTCAGAAAGATTGAAGCGAGCCAGCTCATTGCCGTTGTCGGCGTTCACAATCCGGCAGGTGGCGTTTTCGATGCGTTCAAAATTCTGGCCGGTGAATGAATTCACGGTGAACACCAGGTACTTCACAGTGGCTGGCAACTTCTCCAGGTCCACAGCGATGGATTCATCATCGCCATCACCTTCGCCGGTGCGATTGTCGCCTGAGTGTTTGATGGAGCCGTCGTTGGATTGAAGCGCGCGAAACCACACCAGATCGATGGGTTTCTTGTCTCCGTCGAGCACGATGCAGGACGCGTCCAAGTCGATTTCCTGGCTGCCTGCACCTAACAATTTTGAAAAGAAGCCGGTTGGCTTCACCGGATCCCAACCGAGTCCGAGGGTGACCTGCTTAAGGCCGCTGCCTGCGGTTTTCTCAAGAGAGATGGTTTGGTTCTTGGTCAACGTAATTGCCATGCGACGTTCCTTGTTGTGATCACTGCCCATGAGAATCGTTGGCAGGCTCCGGGCATCCGATTAGCAACTGCTCAACTATTTATGCTTTTCAGACAGGAAAATCTGCTCCGAAAATCAAGGAAGCAACTCTCTCAGCGAACGAGGAATAGCGATGCCGGACAAGCACCCTTTCGGCTGTAAGATCGGTCCGCTACTTATGTAGGCAAAAGGATCGACCGCTGTGGGCAGTCTTAGAAGGGGGTATTCGAGGTGTAGATGATGCGGGTCATGGACACCTTTTCCCCGCACCCGTATTGTCGCGACGGCCTTTCTATATCAGAGCACTATGTCCAGAAAATCCTCGTTCCTCGACGATCTACTTTTTATCGCGACCAAGCTTCCGTGGTGGCTCAGCGTGGCTATTGGGGTGGGCGCCTATGGGTACCTCCACTCGCTTTCTTTAGCACCCATTCCGATTTATTCAGATTTAAACCATTTGCAATCGGTGGTTTTCAGCACGCTGTTGAAACCCGTTGCTACGTTCGGCCAATATTTGCTGCCGCTGGTTTTCCTCAGCGGCGCCGCAGCCTCGGTTCTGGGCCGCCGTAAACGACGTAATCTGCTCGCGGCGATGACCATGGCAGGAGGTGAGACTGCGGCCACTATCAGTTGGCAGCAGTTCGAACTGTTAGTGGGTGAGGCGTTGCGGCATCAAGGATTTAGCGTGCTGGAAACCGGCGGGAACGGGCCGGATGGGGGTGTTGATTTGATTGCGCGTAAGGACGGCGAAACGTACCTGGTGCAATGCAAACAGTGGCGTTCATTGCAGGTCGGCATCCCGGTGGTGCGGGAGCTATACGGGGCAATGGCGGCCGAAGGTGCGACCGGCGGAATGGTGATCACCAGCGGTCGATTTACCGGACCTGCCAAGCAATTCGCCTCGGGACGGAACCTGCGGCTGGTGGACGGGGAACTGCTCAATAAATGGATCGCGGCGAGCAAACGAGCTGGACCGAAACCAACGTCGGAAGTGGTTGAGACGCGCAAGGAGCCAGCGGTTGAGGCGCCAGCAGTGGCAACCGCTGTTGCGGTGGTCGAAGAGTTGATTAAACCGGCGGCGCCCGCGTGCCCTCACTGCAAAAAACAGATGGTAATCCGGGTTGCCCGAAGCGGGGCCAATGCCGGGGGCGATTTCTGGGGGTGTTCCGCTTATCCAAAGTGCCGGGGTATTCGGACGATATTTAAGGTGTTGTGATGCCAGATCTCGACCTGTAGGAGAGGCCGCCACGTCTTCGACGCCGCGCTGTCGTGTAGCGAACTGAGTGGCATTTTGTATTTGTTTGAGATTGCAGCGTGTCAGGACTGAAGCCTTCCCGAATGAATTCGGTCCCACAGATTTTGGCGTTGCACAGATTTCTGTACGTCCGAAGGACCTTCGCCAGTTCACGTTGGCTGCAGAGAAACTTGTAACGCCCTCACGTCATTTATTTCGGCAATTCCAGCGCCACCGAGCCTGGATGCGGCGCCACTGCGCTGTAGGGCAGCACTGACCAATCCGGGCCTTCGCACGCGCGCATCACGCGGGCGAACGAGGGGCCGAAGTAGAGCCCTTTGGGTTTAAAGTACCAGGCGGGGAAATCCCAAATATCCGGGTCATTGAAGTCGCAGTTATCTTCGTATTCGGCGTTGGGCGTTTTCATGCCGACGGGTGCGGCGGCTTGCAGTTGGCCGACCAGCCAAGGGGCAAACTGTTTGCTGCGATACTCGGCAAAGGTATCGAAGCTGACGGACGACGCGTCTTGCTCGTTGCTGCTTTGATGGTCTTCGTAGTGGAAGGGGTTGCCATCGCCCACCCAGAGCACATCTTCCAATGACAGCGGCTTACCGGTGGTGGCGTCAAGGTTGAGGGGGGTGTCGCCAAAGTCTGGGTGGGCGCCGCCGCAGTCGTAGCGGGTGAAAACACTGACGCTGACGATGGCAGGCGAGAGTAATTCCGGGGTAACGGTCTGTTGGAAATCGGCGCCAAACCGGCTGCCCTGAAGCAGACAGGCATGATAGCTGACCACCTCGTCCCACAGGCGAGCGCGCAGTTGTTGGTTAATGAGCTTGCCCTGTTGCGGCGGATAGCCTGAGGTGACCTCGAACATCGAGACCTTGGACTCAGGCTCTGTCCACCACTGCAGGGTATAACCCATGAACGTCTGCACCTTGCCCGGTTGAAGAGACATGTCCCGCAAACGCAAATAATCGTAGGGCGACTTTTTAAAAATAGCCTGCCACCCGGGTTCGGCATCGGCCGGCGGCGGCGCAAACTGTTTCTCTGTCAGGACGACCTTAAGGGTTTTGCCCTCAGTGCCGGGAACAGTCCACTGGCCTTGCCAACCGTCTTGAGCAGTTTGATGCAGGTCTATTTCGGGCAGAATTTTTCCGCTGTCGTCGTCCATGCCCTCGGCGAGTGTCAGCTCTTTACCTTCCTGTACGCCGCTGAGGGCCAGGTCTGCGTGGTATTTCTCGTAGAAATACCGACCGCTGATTTCCGCCGGATCGCTAAGGTCCAGCTCTAACACAATAGGCATGTCGCCCACTGCGCCGGTATAGAGATGCAGCGGTTCGCCAGCATGACCAGCAAAAGGTAAGAGACTGCAAAGGACGAATACGGCTCGGGTCAGAGTTGGACTGGCTAAGCGAAACGATCCTTCGCGCATGAGGCGGGCCTTTGGAGATGAGAGGGAAAGTAGACCGATGTTGCTACCGACGCCCCCTCCCCCGCAACCTCAAATCCTGAATTGACGAACCAACCCGCCGAGGCGATTACCCAGTTCGGTCAGGCTTCTTGAGGTCTGAGCGCCACTTTGCGCATCGCCTGCCACAACGTCCGCTGCTTGGGCAATGTGGGTCATGCTGCGACTGACTTCTTCGGCCACGGCGGTCTGTTCTTCCGACGCGCTGGCGATCTGCGCGTTCATGTCGTTGATCGTCTCGATCAATGTGCCGATGGCGTCCAGAGACACTCCGGCCTGGTTTGCCAGCTCGCCGGTGGTTTTGCCGGTTTCACTGGAGCGGCCCATGGCAACCACAGCGTCCAGCGTGCCTTTTTGCAACAGGCCGATCATCTCGTTAATTTCTTGAGTGCTTTTTTGCGTACGGCTGGCCAGCGCGCGAACTTCGTCGGCGACGACAGCGAACCCGCGACCGGCGTCGCCAGCGCGGGCGGCTTCGATGGCCGCGTTCAGCGCCAGCAAGTTGGTCTGTTCGGCAATGGATCGAATCACGTCCACCACGCTGGCAATCGACTGCACGTCGTTGCGCAGGTTATCCAGCGAGGAGCTGCTTTGCCCGATGTCGCTGATCAACGAGTGAATGCTATCGATGCTTTTGCTCACGACGTCTTTCGCTTCGGCGCCCACATCGCTGGTTTTTCTGGCGGCCTGCGAAGCGCCCTGTGCGCTGACGGCGACCTGTTGTGCGGCCGCCGACATTTCATGAATCGCCGTGGCAACCTGATCAGTTTCCTGACGCTGTTGGTCCATGGCCTTCTCTGATCGCTGCGATTGGGCGGACATATCGCCCACCAGCGACATCAATTGTCCGGTCATTTCGGCGATCTGGCGGACGAGGCCATGAACCTTTTCAACAAACATATTGAACGAGTTCGCCAAGGCGCCCAGTTCATCGCTGCCAGTGACCGGCAGCCGACGCGTCAGGTCACCATCACCTGCAGCGATGTCATCAAGGTTCTTCTTGATCGCAAGGACCGGTTTGACGATGCCGTTGCCTATCCACACACCGATGACGGCAACCAGCAGCAACAAGCCTGCGGCAATGGCCAGAATAAATGCGGTGTATGAACCGATCCGACCATGGCGGTCGCTGGCGATCGTTTGCACCTGAACGGCAATGTCATCGAGGTTCACTTGCGTACCAAACACCAGGTCCCATTTGTCCAGGTATACGGTGTAGCCCAGCTTGGGCACCGGCTTGTCGCTGCCCGGCGTCTGCCAGTCATACCGAAAGTAATGGGTGCCGGACTTGCCTGCCTCAACTAACCCACGGATAACATAAACGCCATTGGCGTCCTGACTGTCGACAAAGCTTTTGCCTATATCGAGGTCTTTATCGGCCCAAAACACTCGAACACTTGCCGAGTTATAACCATAGAAGTAACTCTGCTTGTCATATATCAATGTTCGAAGAACTTTTACCGCTTTATCACGGGCTTCTAGGTCGCCAGGGTTCGACGCGTCATAGATCGGTTGAATCGCCGCCATGGCGATTTCCAAGTAGTGCCTGAGTGAAACCTTTCGCTCCTCGATCAGCAGCGAGCGCGTCTGCTCAACCTCCTCGGACGCCAGCTTTTGCAGCACCACGTATGTGATACAGCTGATCACCGCCGCCAGCAGCAGGCTCGGGATGATCGCAAGAAGAATGACTTTACTGCGTAGATTAAGCGCCACGAGGGGATTCGCCTCAGTCAGGAGATAGTGTTTTAAATGATGAATTGTCCCCGCGTTGTAATAAACGCGACAACGCTCAATGCGGTTCTAATAAGTAGGGTAATAGGTGGGAAATGAACAACGGCTCAATCATAAAAGACCCGACAGATAAGTCAATACGTCATCATATAAAGAACGATTAATCGGGCCTAAACACCCACTCTTAGCCAACTTGTTGGCGAGCAGGCTTGATGCGGTCTACCCGGTACACCGCTCCGCCAACAAGTTGGCTACAGATGTGCGCGTCCCGGATTCGGAGGCCGAGTGGCTAGTCGATGGTTAACGCCGCCGAAAGCCGCTCGATCAGCCTGTGGACTTTGGGTAAGGTCTCGCGGCTGCGCGGCCACGCCAGATACAGCGGCAATCCATCGGTGGCCAAATCGGGAAGCACTTCAACCAACTCGCCGTTACGCAATTGTTCTTTTACCAGCCAGGTCGCGAATTGCGCGATGCCGCTGCCTGCCATCACCGCCGAGACCAATGCTTCCGCATTCCCCACGACAATACGGCCGGGGATAGGCCGGGATTGGGTTTTTCCGGCACCGTCGGCAAAAAACCAGGGGCTGCTGCTGCCGTCCGCTTTGCCGTACAGAACGCACGCGTGCTCGGCCAAATCCTCAATAGTCTGAGGCCGACCTCGTTTCTCGAGGTAGGCCGGTGAGGCGCAACGGGTGACCCGCTCGGTCCCCAAGCAACAATGATTCAGCGCTGCGGGCCAAGCGTCGGCCCCCCCGATGCGTACCGAGAGATCAATACGCTCCTCGAGCAAATCGACAAAGCGGTCTGTAAACGAGAGATGCGCTCGCAAGTTTGGGTAGCCCTCGACGAATGCCAATATCAGCGGCATCACGTGCAGCCGTCCGTAAGAAGTGGGCAGGTCAATTCTTAAGTTGCCGGAAGGCTCCGCACGCTGGGCATCCAATTCCGTTTCGGCCTCTTCCAGATCGGCAAGAACCCGGGTGCACACGCTGTAGTAACTTGCTCCGGCCTCCGTCAGCGCCAAACGGCGCGTGGTGCGCTCAAACAATCGCGTGCCAAGCCGCCCCTCTAAGCGGGCTATGCCTTTGCTGACGGCGGAGTTACTGAGGTTCAGACGTTCGGCGGCGGCAGTAAAACTGCCCGCGTTGGCGACCCCGACGAACATGGCAATGCCTTTTAGGCGTTCAGTTGTGGACATAACGGTCGGGAATCATTAGTGAAATAGATTCCACAGTGTACGGAAAAATGACCAGCGATAAGAATTTTATTCTTCAATAGGCTGTCAGCTCTTAATAAGCTGAGTGTGTGGCATGTCTTCCTTGGATTCGACCGTATCTCCCACCGCCTTGGACACCACGCGCACAGGCAGTGGTTTGGCAATTCTCATCCTGGCGCTGGCCGGGTTCGTCATTGTAACCACCGAATTTTTGATTATCGGTTTGCTGCCGGCACTGGCCCGCGACCTGCACATTTCAATTTCCAATGCGGGGTTGCTAGTGACGCTGTTCGCATTCACCGTGATGCTCTGCGGACCACCCCTGACGGCCATGCTGTCGCACTTGGACCGCAAGCGCATGTTTGTGGCGATTCTGCTCATATTCGCCGCTTCCAGTGCATTGGCTGCGCTTTCCAGCAACATTTGGGTACTGGCCTTGGCGCGGTTTATCCCGGCCTTGGCGCTTCCGGTGTTTTGGGGTACGGCCAGTGAAACCGCTAGCATGATGGCGGGCCCAGAGCACGCCGGGCGCGCGGTATCACGCATCTACTTGGGTATTTCCGCCGCAATGTTATTCGGCATTCCACTGGGCACGCTGTTTTCCGAAGCGGTCGGCTGGCGGGGGGCGTTCTGGGGCCTGGCCGTGCTTTCACTGGTGATGGCGGTGTTGTTGTGGGCGTACATGCCGAAAACGGCACCGACGCAAAAAGTTCGGCTTGCGGAACAGGCCAAGATTCTGGCCGACCCGACCTTCATCGCCCATCTGCTGCTGTCGATCCTGTTGTTTACCTCGATGTTCACCGCCTACACGTACTTGGCCGACACCTTGGAACGCGTTGCTGGCGTCGCGTCGGCGCAGGTCGGCTGGTGGCTGATGGGTTTCGGCGCGGTGGGATTGATTGGCAATTGGCTGGGTGGGCGTTTCGTTGATCGCAGCCCACTGGGTTCGACCTTGGTGTTTGCGCTGTTGTTGGGCTTGGGCATGAGCGCAACCGTTCCGGCGGCGGGCTCTCTACCCTTGCTCGGCGTGGTGTTGCTGGTGTGGGGCATTGCCCATACGGCGCTGTTTCCCATTTGTCAGATTCGGGTGATGAAAGCGGCGCCGCAGGCCCAGGCATTGGCGGGCACACTGAACGTTTCAGCCGCCAACGCGGGTATCGGCCTTGGTTCGATCATCGGCGGGTTCACCATCGAGCAGTGGGGGCTGGGGACCATCGGTTATGTGGCAACGGTCGTTGCTGTGCTGGCACTTGTTATGGTTTTGGTCACGTCGCGGCTGAGTAAGTCCACTAGCCGTTAATCCGCGACGATTGCCCAGCGATCTACGACGCACGTATTTTTTTCAATAATGGCAAATGGCTCTTCCCACCCAGTGACGGGCAGGCCACACTTGGCGGTGTTCTGAGGGGAGGCCGAGGCTTTCAGACCGCAAGGGCAGAAAACTCGGTGAAAGAGAGCGATGAAAAAACAAACAGGAAAAGGACTTTCCTTCGTTAAGCGCATGTACTTGCCGCGCGGCTTAGGGCTGGGTCTGGGCTTTTTGAGTGTGGCCGCTGCGCTGGATCCCTTGCAGCCTGCAACGTGGGTGTGGGCGCTGTTGCTGTTTCATGCCTTCGGCGGCGCGCACGTGCAGTTTCAGCTGGCACGCTTGTCGTCATACCCCTACTGGGCCGAACGCCGCAACCTCATGTTCGATTCGATCATGGGCGGCTTCTGGGCGGGTGCTGTCGGTCTCAATCCGCTACCCGCTTTCGCCGTACTCGGCATGATGTCCATGAATAATATCTCGTCAGGCGGTCCAAGGTTTTTCTGGCGCGGATGCCTTGCACAGTTGGTCGGTGTTTTGATTGCGGTGGCTATCTTTTCGCCCACGCTCGTCACGACCAGTACCCCGCTGCAACTCTATGCCTCACTGCCGCTGCTGCTGATCTACCCCCTGTCCGTTGGACTGGCGTGTTATGAATTAGCGGTTAAGTTATCCGAGCATAAAAACCGGCTTGGAATACTCAGCCGCACCGACAGCCTGACCGGGCTGTTCAATCATGGCGCCTGGAAAGACCTGTTGCAGATCGAGTACGGCACCTGCCAAGCGTTAAACCGTTCGACCACCATCGCGCTGATAGATATCGATCACTTCAAAGCCATCAATGACACCCACGGCCATATCGTTGGCGACAACGTGCTGAAACAGCTGGGTAGCGAACTGATTAAAAACCTGCGCGACACTGACCTTGCCGGGCGTTATGGCGGCGACGAGTTCTGCGTCATTCTGCCCAACACGTCCCTTAGCCAAGCCGCAGAAATCCTCGAACGCTTGCGCCAGACCGTCAACCACCAGCGCGACCCCGCGATACCCAGCCTGACCATGAGCCTGAGTATCGGAATCGCCGCTTACAAACCCCATTTCAACGGCGCCGGCATGTGGCTTAACGAAGCCGATAAAGCCCTGTACGCCGCGAAAAGCACAGGGCGTAACAAGATCAACTCTGCGCCGGTTGAATCGACAGTGTTTGCTTGCACCCTTGGCGCTGAAATAGGTTAATGCCGCCCCCTCATCAAGAAATCGGCCAAGCTGGGAAGGCCGTTTCGAAAGTTCGAGCCCATGGCTTTGAAGATAATTCGGCGAAGGATGTCTTTTAGGGTTTCAGGGGGAGCCGAAGCCGACTGTTTGGAGGCGCCCGTTTTGCCTTTAGCTTTTCTGCCTAGATCTAAAAGCGCGTCTACGACCTGAGCCTTACCGTTCTTGAATTTATACGTTTCCTTGGAAGCGTGCACACTATAGTTTTTATCCACATAAGTATGCGTCGCAAATCTAGCACCCAAAGGCGACTCATCGCCCTTGGCTGAAAACTTGTTGATGACTTTTTCCATAAACTCAAAATCGTGGTGATTCATCACGCTGTAATCTTTATTCATCGCGAACTTTATAAATCCTTGATCCAACTCCGTCGTTTTTATAGCGTCACTGGCTAACACGCGCTTGATCGTCGCCGTGTCTTTGTCGGTAAACCTGTAGGACAACATGTGGCCTTTGCTATCGAGGTCTTGACCGTTATTAAGTGGACTTAAAAACCTAGCACTTGCCCGGTAGTTCGCCAGCCCATAACCTAATACATCGACATAAGCTAAATCGGCGCCTTGTTCTTCAGCAAACTTATAAATCTTACTTAGAACAACTCTATCTCCTTGTGTTAGAAAATTAACGGCAGGCTCCGAGCTTGATTGGAGCGCACTCGGGTGTAGAATTTTTGAAGGAAGCCGGTAACTCGGATTGTCACTGTGAAATAATCGCTGTCTCATGTGAGCTTCGCCACTAATTGTGACGGTAGATTTCTGAAAGATGTTTGGAATTGAATCCGGATCGTGCTTTAGATCTGAAGTTTTGACACGGCCATAGGATGCGTAAGTTAAAGGGGATACATTGGCTTCCGTAACTCTCATGATTTTTCCTCCCAAGGTTAACCCCCGAATGACTTAAGTCACCCGGGAGCCTCATCTATTAATACGTTAAGTTAAACCTAACGGTATTTTGACCCGCAGGCACGCTAAAGCGGGCACCACCCGTAGTTCTGTGTTTTATGACCACCACTGAAGCAAACCGAAATGGAATGCTGAAACTAGCCGTACCATTTGAGTTTGGAGCAGCCGGCTTGCAATTTTCTGGATACCCAGGACTCCGCAGGCAAATCTCCACCGATTCACCCGTACTGTTCGGATACCACGTGGTGTTCCAATCAACATTTGTAAGCGCAGCGCTCATCAGCGCTCCCCTCGGATACGAGATACCAATAAACGAGTGAGCAGAAGTTCCCACATGTCCATCCCGAAGTATCCGGGCAGGCGCCATTGATTTGGTCACTGAGAACTCAGCAGCCACCCCCGCCACCGACACAAACAACAAAACTGCAGGCAATAGTTTCCTCATAGCGAATACTCACTTTTGAAATTATTTTTAGATTCAATATTCTATGTTGCTATACACAACCGCTGTTGTTATCGTTCATTCCCACTATATCGTCCTCACTTTAATAAACTCAATAGTGACTATCCGTTCGGATAAAACCGGGGAATAATCCGAAGACTTCCACACCGTCTGAAGTTGCCTTTCCAATAGACACATCAACCCGCCGGGCTTGTTTGTCGGGGGTGCGTCGGTAGTTGACGAAGTGTTGGCCGTTGTCTTCGCCGAGGGCGTCTGGGGGGACCACGATGGCGGCGGGGTTTTGGTAGGTGATGATCGACAGCCGGGCACTCATGCCCAAGCGGATACGCTGTTGCTGGGGTGCGGTCAGGGTGGGCAAGGCGACGGCGAGCTCGTAGGAGGCGCCGCTGCCTTGCATCTCGGACTGCAACACTTGTGACCCGAGCGACGTAATCGTGCCGTTGAGCAGGATGCCACCAAAACCGTCTCCAACGATGTCCACTGGCAGGCCCTTGCGCAGTTGATTGATGTCGCCCTCATCGACCTTGGCCACCACGTTCAACTGTTCCAGGTTGGCCAGTGCGAACAGCGGCTGGCCTGGACTCACGCGGGCGCCTTGTTGCACGGGGCGCGCGTTGGTTTCAGCGTCGTTGCCGGGTAAGCGGACGATGATCCCGGCAAACGGGGCGCTGACATCCCGCAGGGCTTCCATCGCCAGCAATGCCTGGTATTTGGCCGTTGCATTGGCCAGTTGCATGTCGGCGATCTGTCGATTCTCACCCAGTGCTTTTGCGCTGACGCCCTTGAGTTCACCCTGTGCGGCTTGCAAGTCCAGGCGTTGCGTCTGCGCTTGCTGGTCCAGGGCGTCGACTTCCATGCGCGGCACTATTCCGCGATCCAGCAACACGTGGGTTTCTTTGAGTTTGCGTTCGGTGTCATTCAGGCTCAGTTGACTGGTACTCACCGCCCGTCGGGCTCGGGCCATGTCTTGACCGTGAGTCCACTCCTGCAAATCCTGTACGGCTCGCCGGGCTTTGAGCTGCTCTGACAGTGCGTCTCGCAATTGGATTTGCAACAGCGTGGTGTCGAGGCGCAGCAGCACCTGACCCCGCTCGACACGCTGCCCCTCGACGACATTTTTCTCTGCCACGGTGCCGTCGAACGGGGCGGTGAGTGTCACCAGCGATCCGGGTTCTATGCGCCCGACCACGCCAATTCTGTGCACCAAGGGCGCGTTTGCAACGGGCAGCCACTGCCCGGTGTTAGCCGTCGCGGGTTGCGCACTGATGTACACAAACAGGCCGACGGCACTGATGAGCACACTGCCGACCAGCCCTGCGATTTTCAGCGACCGATAGCGGTTAAGGGGTCGATCAATCATTGAGGGCTATCTCCCAGCTGTGCAACGTCATGCCCATACTCTCGTCGAGCTGGGTTTGGGCGTTGAGGTAAGCAATTTGCGCGTTAAGGGTGGCGTTCTCGGCGTGGCGCAAATCCTGCTCGAAACTGAGGACTTGAAAGTTGCTGGAGCGGCCGATTTTCAGTTTGTCGCGCTCGATGTCCAGCTTGCGTTGCGAGAGGTCTCGAACCCGCTGGGCAATTTCGTATTGCCGCCAGCGGGTGCTCATGTCGCGTAACCGATTGCTGACGTTCTGCTCCAGCGACAGCCGCGCCTCGGTCTGTTGGATAACGTGAACCTGGGCCGCGACTTGCGCACTGAGCGCGTTTTTTCGGGCACTCATGTCTCCGATTGGCACGCTCAATTGAATCCCGGCGTAGCTGTCCCACGCCCGGCCCGCGTGGTGTTGCTCAGCACCCGGGCGACTGTGCGACTGGCTCGCGCCAGCGACCAGCGAAACGTCCCAGAGCCGGGCGTTCTGGGCGACACGCAAGTGGATCTCGGCTTTCTCCCCCGCAATCAGCAGCTGCAAATACGCCGGTTGTTGGGCCAGTGCCACACGCAGCGCCTGCTGTCGGTCTATCTCCACAGCCTCGACCTTGAGCACTTCACTGGCGTTGAGCCGAGTGCCCGGGTCCAGTGCCAATAAGTGCAATAAGGCCACCCGGCTCTGATCCAGTTGATTCGCGGTTTCTTCGACACTCAACTCTTGGCTGGCCACGTCCGCCTCGGTTTGCACGCTTTCAAATTCGGCCATTTGCCCGGCCGCAATCAGCGCCATGTTCATGTCGAGTAATTGTCGAGAACGGGCCAAGGCGGTTTGGGCAATTCGCTGCTGTTCCTGCGCCTTGAGCAATTCACGATAAGCCGAGACGATCTCGGTGACGGTTTTCGATACCGTCGACCTAAGCGCTAGTTGATTCTGCCGCTCGCTCAAGCTCGCCAAGCGCGTAGGGGCGTTGACTATCTCGCGGCCCGCGCCTTTTAGCAGCGGTTGAACCACTTCAAAGTCCAGGCCGTTATTGCGTTTGCGGCCGCCTTGATCGGCCTGGTTAAGCTGCTGAACCCACGACAGAGTGAACCGCGTTCCCCACTCATTGAGCAGGGTCGCCTCGGGTTTCAGGCTGTGATCACGCTGGCGATCAGCATGGCCACGATTGCCTTGGTGCTTGCTGGTGATGATCACCTTTGGCGAAAAAACGTCTTGCGCCACCCGCAGCTCGAATTTTTGAACAATGCGCTGCAAGTAAGCACTGCGGATGCTGCGGTTATCGCGCAAGCCCAGATAAACCGCATCCGCCAGCGTCAGCTCCACCGTCGATGCCGATACGGATGCCGCGCTCACGAACGCTATGCTCGGCTGGGCAGGTCGCGCCTGCGTCGACCCGCCCACGCTGTCGACGCCCAGCAACGCCGCCAGCGGTACAGCATGCGCTAACGCAGCGGGAATCCACTGGCGTTTGCGCCGTGTAACGACGCAGGCCTTGAACCGCTCTCGCAGCGCAGCCCCATGGAACGTTACGCCAGTCATTTGCAGATTTTCATCCACGCGTTCCGAGGCTCGCCAACAGGCTTTCCGGCGTTTGCTCGGTAAAGATCACACTCAGCGGCTTGCTCAGTTTCAACGGACCGTAGAGCTTTTCCTCTCGGTCCAGATAGCCCTGTTGAACATCGCGGTAACCGTCCTGATAAATGCTCTGTTCTATGGGCATCAACGCGTCGAAGTGTTCGAGCAGGCCTCGAAACACCAACCGTCTTTCAACTGTGTGGTAGGTGGTGGCAATCAGCTTGATGAAATACAGACTGTCCAGCGACCGAAGCGCTTCATTGGCCGCGTAACGTTCTGCCAGGTTGGAGCGACCGGAGTCGTCATAGACCACGCAGCACAACGCCTGCCTCGACAAGCCCACGAAAGGGTTCTCAGCGAACGCCCGACGGTGATGTCGGGCCAGCGCAAACTCAACCGCTTGTTCGGTCTGCGTCCGGGGCGTTGCGGGGTCCGTTTCGGGCAGACCCTGAAGATAGGGGGCTTGCCGTCCTTGCTCGGCCACTTGGGTCGAGAACGCTGCAAACAACCCAGCAGGGCCGACCAGATAAGTGTTCAATTTGAGCCGTTCTTTTTTTGACAGCAGTGCTTGCTCTGCGGCCAATTGCGAATAGCTCAGCGCCTCGCCTACTTCGGTAGTGCAGGGATTAGCCTGCGGGTGAGCGGCAACGGATGCATCGGTAGCGAACATGGAAACAGTCACGTGATTTACTCCACTTTTTATTAACAAAGACGTCCTGGTCTTGTGTTTCGATTATTCATCCCGCAGCGCTACGACCGGCGACAACCGGGACGCTGAAATCGCCGGGTACAGACCAAAAAACAAACCAGTACAAAGAGAGCTGCCGATGCCAAGTGGCAACGACAACAGCGAAAGGCTGAATTGCCAGCCTGAAAACAGGGTAAAAACGTAGGCCGCCATCACGCCCAGCACAGCACCGAGCACTGCACCGACAACTGAAAGCGTGGTTGCTTCAAGCAGGAACAGCGTGCGGATATCCCGTGGTCGGGCCCCCAACGCCATGCGCACGCCGATCTCGCGCCGCCGCTCGGTAACGTTCATCAGCATCACATTCATGACCCCGACCCCGCCCACCAACAACGAGATACTCCCCAGCCCCGCCAGCAACCAGGCGAAAGTGTCGGCCTGGCGCCGAAGCCCTTCCAACAGTTGTTGCGCAACCTGCACGTCCACCTCACGGCCATCGAGCTGCGCGCTCAACAGGATTTTTAGCGACTGGGCCGTTGTGTCTAAATCGATGTCCGGCTTGATCTTGGCCGCGACGTTACCTATCTCGGCAGAGGGCCTGATGCGCGGCATGCCTTCGATGGGGATGAAAATCGATTCGTCGGGCATGACGGGCATCAGTGGATTGGCGGTTTGGCTGCGCGCAATGCCGATGACTTGATACAGGTAATGATCAATTTGCAGCGCGTCTCCGAGCTGTAAGGGTTTGCCATGGACACGCAAATCTTCGGCAATCCGAGCCCCCACCACGACAAACGTGCCGCGTTGATCGAAGGCTGAAATGAAACGCCCAACCTGCAACTCCAACCCCAGAATTTCAGCCAACCCAGCGCTGGTCCCGACCAGGCTCGCATCGGAATGCGCCCCGTCGCGCTTGATGCTCACCGAGTACTGGGTGATCGGTGCTACTTGGGAAATGCCGGCCAGCTCTCGACGAATCCGCTGGGTATCGAGGGTCAGCGGCAGTGGGGGCTTCTTTTGCGCAGAGAAAGGGAAGCTGACGACCAGCGTGTCGGTGCCCATGTCCTTGAAGGTGCGCAGGGCGTCTTCGGCGGCATTGCGGCCGATGTTAAGCAACGCGATAACCGAAGCGCTGCCCACAACAATCCCCAGCAAAGCTAACAACGACCGACGCCCGAGGGCGCGCAAACTGTCGATCGACTCGGCGAATGCCTGTAACCGGCAGGCCGAGGGCCGCGCTTCAAGGTTGACCATGGGCACCCTCCTCGTGCAGCTCGCCGTCGATCACTTGAATCCTTCGGTCGAACTGTTTGGCCAGCTCGACATCGTGGGTCACCATCACCAGCGTCACCCCGTGCTCGCGATTGAGCCCCAGCAGCAAGGCCATGATGTCTTTCGCGGTTTGGCTGTCCAGATTGCCAGTGGGCTCATCGGCCAGCACCAATGCTGGACGCCCCACCAACGCGCGGGCAATTGCAACTCGCTGACGCTGCCCCCCCGACAGGTCTGCGGGTTTGCAGTGCGCTCGATCAGCAAGACCGACCAAGGCCAATTGCTCCAGCGCCAATCGTCGGGCTTGACGACGTGACACACCGCGATAGCTCAACGGCAACGCGACGTTATCGACGACGCTGAGCCGGGGCAGCAAATTGAAAGACTGGAACACAAAGCCGATCTCGCGATTTCGCAGATGGGCCAATTGATCGGCATCGGCGTTCTGGACGCTGTGCCCTTTGAAGGTCAACGCGCCGCCCGTGGGTTTTTCGAGCAGTCCCAGCATATTAAGCAGTGTACTTTTACCGGATCCAGACGCACCCACAAGGGCACACGTGTGCCCGCGCCTTATAACAAGATTCACGTCAATTAATATAGGAATAACGTTCTTCCCCCGCCGATAACAGTGACTTACGCCAAGTAGCGACAGTAACTCAGGTGCCTCTTTTCGAGCGAAATTCTGCATTGCCGCACTCTGCGAACTCATCAACACACGCCTGCCCGCTTGCTAAAAGTTAACGATAAACAATTGAACTTACAATCGAGGAACGCCCATCAAAACCGAGCCTTTCATGGCACTGAATAACATGACATATCGATAATATGACCAACGCGACTTCTGGCACAATCCTACAGATGTAGGGGGTATTAACCTCAACGCGATTTCTTTTTGAGCATGTGTTGCGCCATGAGTGCGGCGCGGGTTTTAACGCCATTCTTCTTTAGCAGCGACGACACATGGTCGCGGGCCGTATAGTCGCTGATACTGAGGGCTTCAGCGATCTGCTTGTTTGTTTTTCCGCACAACAAAAGTGCCAGAACATCGCGTTCTCTCCGTGTTACCCGCATAGATTTAACCTTATTATTATCGACGGCCTACTTCCGTGTAGGAATTTTCTTACATGCTGTCTATTCAGCGCTCAAACAGTAAGTCGGCAACCACCTCATTTTATTTAGGCGAATTTATTAAGAAAATATTCATGGGTCGTCAACGCGGTTGAATACGTGAGCGCACACCGCTGCGACAGGAGATTTATGTCAGACGAACACGCCTTTCGCTAAAGAAACTTCCTACAATGAAAACAGCTTAACTTTGTAGGCATTCGCGAAGAAGCCCACGGAACAACCCACCCTACCCCGTCTTTTATGGACAACCTATTGCACAGCACAGGGAAACGGCCTTTCACCACTAGTTGTATAGACAGGCGGCACAATAACTTTGGCGAATGAGAATTACAATCATCCGTTACAAATAATACGACAATAAAAAACACGTATAGCGTCAGGAGCAGACCCGCAGGCTGTCGAGACTATTGGGTCAACAAACCTGCGAACTGCTTTGGGGTGTGTCAGGGCTGCGCTTGCTTGAAGGCGACTTCAGCGCGCTTGCCTATTTCTTCGGGCGTTAGATCTTCCTTGTGGGTCGCGATGAACCACAAATGACCGAACGGATCTCTCAGAGTGCCGGAGCGGTCACCGTAGAATTGGTCCTGAACTTCCCTCGACACCTTTGCCCCCGCGTCGATGGCCCGTTTGAATTGCGCATCCACGTCCGTTACATATAAGTGCATGCCAAACGAAGTGACACCGTTCGGGTCGGCGCTGCTGAACCCGCCTTGGTCGCAGGGATCGCAGAGCATGAGTCTGGAGTCGCCAATCTGTAGTTCGGCGTGGCCCACCCTGCCGTCCGGGCCGCTGAGACGAAAATTCTCGACGGCGCCAAACGCTTTTTTGTAGAACTCGATGGCCTTGGCAGCGTCTTTGACGCCCATGTACACGGTCAGGCTATGAAAACCCTCCGGTATTGCCTTGACGCTCATAAGTATTCTCCTTGTGTGACGCTAATGACGGGCGACCCGCTGAACGCCTCGCCGTGCTAGCCCGCCTGTTGTTGCAGGTTCAGCGTGCGCACAGGCCTGATTTCAACGCTGCCGACCCTTGCAGCCGGGATATTCGCCGCGATCTGCAAGGCATCGTTCAAATCACGGGCCTCAACCAGGTAGAAACCCGCCAGTTGCTCTTTGGTCTCTGCGAACGGGCCGTCGGTGATTGACACCTTGCCGTTGCGCATCCGCACCGTGGTAGCGGTTTCCACCGACTCCAAAGGTTCAGCGGCCAACATCCGCCCGCTTTTTTCCACTGACTGCGCATACGCCAAGCACTCGTCGTCCCGAGGACTGTCCGGATGGGCGTGCAGGGTGTGTTCGGTGCCGTAGATCAAGCACAGGTACTTCATGACGACCTCCATCGAAGGTGTTCAATGTTTTGCCTACGGGAATAGTCGTTTCAAACTGCCAGAAATCGACTGCACTTGAGGCGGTATTTAAGATTCTGACCGGTGGTGAGCGTGTAAGAGCATCGCGGGCAAGCGCGCTCTTACAGAGGTTTTGATCGGCTTTTGGATGTCGTCTGCCTTACTCAGCATCCAATTCACGCAGGCAGCGTTCGAGGAATTGCCGGTCCACGCGCTGTTGCGACAGTTCGAGGGCTTGGAGGTAGGCCGCACGGGCTTCTTGGACGCGGCCCAGGCGTCGACATAAATCCGCCTTCGCCGACCACGCCAAGGGGTAATTCTGCAGATCTGCGGCGCCTAACAGCTCTTCGACCAGTTTCAACCCGACACCCGGCCCGTGAAGCATCGCCATTGCTACCGCTCGATTAAGCGCCACCACGGGAGAGCCTGCCAGACGAGCCAGCACGTCATAAAGGCCGACAATTTGTAGCCAATCCGTCTCGGCGGCGCTAACCGCTTGGGCATGGACGGCGGCAATGGCGGCTTGCACGCTGTAGGCGCCAAAGCGGCCCGAGCGCAGCGCATGTTCGACCAACGCTTCGCCTTCGCTGATCATCTGACGGTCCCACAGGCTGCGATCCTGTTGATCGAGCAACACCGGTTCACCGCTGCTGGATAAACGTGCCGGGCGCCGCGACTCGATCAACAACATTAACGCCAATAACCCCACGACTTCGGCTTCGGGTAGCAAATCGGCCAATAAACGCCCCAGACGCAGGGCTTCGCTGGACAAGTCACTGCGCGTTAATGCCTCTCCGGCGGTTGCGAAATAGCCTTCGTTGAACACCAGATACACCACGCGCAAGACCGTATCCAGGCGCTCAGGCAATTGGGCGAGAGACGGCACTTCGTAGGGAATATGGGCGTCGCGAATCTTGCCCTTGGCGCGCACGATGCGCTGCGCCACGGTGGACGGCGTGATCAAAAACGCCCGGGCAATGTCTTCCGTGGAGAGGCCGCAGACCTCGCGCAAGGTCAAGGCCACTTGGGCATCGGCGGTCAACGCCGGGTGACAACAGATGAAGATCAAACGCAGCCGGTCGTCGCTGATACTCTCCTGATCAGCCAGATCGTTCTGCATCCGGTCCTCCAGCAGAATGGCCAATTCTGTCAGCGAGGCATTGAAGCGCGCTCGACGTCGCAGGCTGTCGATGGCTTTGAAGCGCCCGACTGAAATCAACCAGGCCCGAGGGCGTTCAGGTATTCCGGCCTGCGGCCATTTTTCGACGGCGGCAATAAACGCGTCCTGCAACGCCTCTTCGGCCAGTTCGAAATCGCCCAACAAGCGGATCAGCGTAGCGAATACCCGGCGTGATTCCAGCCGATAAATCGTTTCGACTTCATGATGAACTGACAGGCCGTTTTTATTACTCATGCCGTCACCTCGTACCTTGTTCGAGCAACAAGCATAGCGCCGTAACCCAGCCCTTCGTTTAGCGAGCCGACCGGGCGACCACGCCATCAACCTCCATGGCGCGACGCAGGCCAAAAAAAGCAGCGGTGGCTAAACCGACAGCGCCCATGACCGCGCAGTAGCCGACACACACCCAAGGGCTCCACGGCATCAGTGCAATCAACATCAACGGTGTGGTGCTGGCCCACAACGCATAGGCGATGTTGTAAGTGAATGAAATACCCGAGACCCGGATTTGCGCCGGGAACAGCCCGACCATCACGGAGGGCACTACGCCGACGATGCCGCAAGCCAAACCCGCGATGGCATAGGCCAGGCCTGGGGAAAGCCAGTCACCTATCAGGCTGGCATACAACACGCCAACGCCCAACGGCAGCAACAGGCTGTAGACGATAACGCCGCGCCAGGCGCCCAGCCGGTCCACCACCCAACCGGCCAGCACACAACCGATGTTGAGGAACACGATGCCCACGGCACTTAACGCAAAGGTGTGGCTGGCCGTCATGCCAAAACGTTGTTGCATCACAGTGGGAGTAATTACCACCAACACCACCACCGCCGAGGTGAGCACGCAGGTCAGCAAAACCGCCGGCAACAGCGCTTGTCGGTGGTCGCGCAGCACCGCGCGCAAGGGGAATTCTCCCAACGCTTCACGCTGGGCCTGCAACGCCATGAACACCGGGGTCTCGCTCAACCAACGGCGCAACCAGACGCCAACCACCCCAAATACGCCGCCCAACAAGAACGGAATCCGCCACGCAAAATCGAGGATGTCCGCCGGGCTGTAAACCCGCGCCAGCCAGGTCGCCACCAACGCGCCCAATAGGTACCCGAAGGTCAAGCCCGCTTGCAGCACCCCCAGCGCATACCCGCGATGGCCGGCCGGTGCGTGTTCAGCCACGAATACCCAGGCGCTCGGCACTTCGCCACCCACTGCAGCCCCTTGCAGGATGCGAAACGCCAGCAAAATCAGCGGCGCCCAGTAGCCGATTTGGGCGTAGGTCGGCATGAGCCCAATCAGCAGGCATGGCAACGCCATCAACAGAATGCTCAAGCTGAATACCCGCTTACGGCCCAACCGATCAGCGAAGTGCGCCATCAGGATGCCGCCCAATGGTCGCGCCAGATAACCGGTGACGAAGATTCCGAAACTTTGCAGCAGGCGCAGCCACTGTGGCATTTCTGGGGGAAAAAACAGCTGGCTCAGGGTGAGTGCGAAGAACACAAAAATGATGAAGTCATAGATTTCCAACGCGCCGCCCAGCGCCGCCAGGCCCAGGGTTTTGTAGTCAGCCCTGGACAGCGACTGGGTGCGAGGTTGCTGAATGGCAGTCATGAAAAATCCGAAACGAGGTGCTTGAACCTGTCACGGGGCAGTGATCGCCCGGACGCAGACGCCAAGCATAGCAAAGCGCACCCGGCGCCGAGCAAGCAACGGCTGAACCAACAGCTGCGCAGGCGAGTCTGCTGGTTACACCCTAAGCTGACTGCTTGAAGTTGCACATCAGCCCACCGACCTCCGAGCCGCCCTACATGAGTCCTTCATCTCTACTGCGTAGCCGTGGCAGTCACGACAGTGGCAAGGTCGGCATGATTGAATTGTTTTTCGATCTGGTATTTGTTTTTGCCGTCACCCAACTGTCCCACTCGCTGCTCGCCAACCTCACAGTGCAAGGCGCGCTGCAGGTGACGATGCTGCTTCTGGCGGTGTGGTGGGTGTGGATTTTTACCTCGTGGATCACCAACTGGCTCGACCCGGAACGCATCCCCGTGCGCCTGGCGCTGTTCGCCTTGATGTTGGCCGGGTTGCTGTTGTCGGTGTCGATACCCAATGCATTTACTGATCGCGGACCGATGTTTGCCTTCGCCTACGTCGCTATGCAGGTGGGGCGAACCTCCTTCGCGATCTGGGCAGTGCGTCATGAACCGCTGAACATGACCCGCAATTTTCAACGGATATTGGTGTGGCTGCTGTGCGCCGGGGTGTTCTGGATTGGCGGAGGCCTGCTCGACGATGGCCTGCGCATCGGACTCTGGGGGGTGGCGTTGGTGATCGAGCTGATTTCACCCTCGGTCTATTTCTGGGTGCCTGGGCTGGGGCGTTCGAGCCTGGATGACTGGAACATCGAAGGCAATCACATGGCCGAACGCTGCGCATTGTTCGTGATCATTGCGTTGGGTGAGTCGCTGCTGGTCACGGGTGCTACCTTTGGTCAACTGGAGCTGACACTGAGTACGGTGATCGCGTTTCTGGTCGCGGTGCTCGGCAGTGTCGCCATGTGGTGGGTGTATTTCGACAGCGGCGCTGAGCGCGCCCTCCATCGCATCGCTAACTCCGAGGACCCCGGCCGCGAAGCGCGTGTGGCGTACACCTACCTGCACGCGTTAATCATTGCCGGAATCATCGCCAGCGCGGTGGCCGATGAATTGGTGCTGATGCACACCGACCACGCCACCGGCCCCGGCATCAGCGCCATCCTTGCCGGGCCGGCGCTTTACCTGCTGGGTACGGCGCTGTTCAAGATGGTCACCGCCTCGCGAATCATCCTTCCGCTGTCGCATTTGATCGGCTTATTGCTGCTGGTAGTCCTTGCGCCGTTTGCATTCGCCCAGTGGTTATCAGCGCTGGCACTGGGCTCGCTGACCACCGGTATTTTGCTCATCGTGGCGACGTGGGAAAGCGTGGCATTGCGAAAAGTGGCGCAGGAAAACACCACCCATGCATTGGGTCAGGAACTCCCTAAATAATCCACAGCGCCCGATATCAGGTACGCGGATATCAGGAAGCGCGCGTTTACGGGGCATCAATGGCGACATCTATTTCCTCATATGCGACAGATTTATCACTTGTAAGCCATATCGCAGAAGCCTTCTGAGTATGAATGCCACAATCTGGCGCATTTCTTGCGTAGGTGGGGAATCCCCAATGCCGCTGTTTTAAGGAGTACGGCATGACATTACGCAGTGAATCTATGCAGCTTTCTTCCACCGAAAAGCGATGGTTACCCTGGTTTGGTAACACCGGAAAACTGGCCATGCTTCGTTCGTGCCGCTTGAACAGAGCGCTCTATCCGGTGATAGAAAGCACGTTCGAGTCCATTGCTCAAACCCGGATGAAATTGCTCCAGCACTGGGCGCAGGAGTACTGGGACCACCTGGGTGAGTTGAGCAACAACATTGGGGGTGATCTGAGCCGAATAGACAGCGCGATGCTCAAGGAGAAGCTTAATCAGGCGTCTGACTTGTCCGAGCTGTTCGTCGTCGATATCCATGGCGAAGTCATTGCCTCGACGTACCCGGCGCACTGCAAAAGCAAAGATTTAAACGGACTCGCATTGGCTGAAGGGCTAAAAAAACCGTTCCTGCATGGCCCCTACATCGATCCGCTGACGTTGAAAATCGGTGCCTCGTCGTCGCGGTTCCATGACGAAGTCACCTTGATGTTCTATCAACCGCTGCTGCTCAACGGCAAGGCCGTAGGCTGTTTGTGCGCACGCGTGCCGAACGATGTATTGGGGGATTTGATCCAGCGCGAAGCAGGGCATATTTACCCGGAGTCAGGCGACAATTACCTGTTTATGGTCAAAGCCACCTTTGATCGCAGTGTGCAACCGGGTATCGCGCTGTCCCGCTCGCGCTTCGAGGACAACGCCTTCACCCACGGCGAAAACCTCAAGTCCGGCGTGAACACCGCCTGGGGGTCGGTGAAGATCCAGCGTCATACTGAACTTGAACTGCGTTTCATCGATCCGGCAACTCAACAACTGCACCCTGGGGTGCGTGAGACGATTCGCGCCGGTTCCAACCTGTTTGTCACCTATCCCGGATATGCCGATTACCGGCACATTCCAGTGATTGGCAAAGGCGTGACCTTTCAGATGCCCGGCTCACTGGACCAGTGGGGCATGATGTGTGAGGCCGACCTGGAGGAAGTCTACCGGCGCCGGTCATTGAGCTACGGCTTGATGAAGCCTTATCTGGCAACCATGGGCGGTTTGTTCGCCTGTAATTACCTGGTCCAGCATTACAGCGGCCTGAACCAATTACCGATCGATATTATTCAAGTCCTGAGCATGGCGCTGACGGCCCTGCTGTTCTCATCGCTTGGGCCTAAACGCCTGGCGGTCCGGTTGAGCGAAATGACCGACGTGATTCGGACCATTGCCGAAGGCGAAGGCAACCTGCGCCAGCGGTTGGATACGGGCAAAATGGCCAATGACGAAACCGGTGACATGGGCCGTTGGATCAACAGTTTTATTGATCACCTGGACGCGGTAGTGGGCCAAGTGATCCACGCCTCTCAGAGCATGGGTAAAACCAACGAACTGATGCTCGGCAGCAGCCAGGAGGCCGGTTTCACCTCCAGCGAAGTGGCCGATGCAGTGAACCGCATGATGCTGATCGTTGAGGGTCAGCTGGGCGAAATCAACCAAGCGTCGTTGACCGCCGAGCAAATGAAAAGGGCCATGGACGAGGTTGTTCGACACGCCCGCGAGCAGTTCGAGGCAGTCCGTGTCGGCACCCAATCGATCCGCGACGTGGTGGAGCGTTCAGCGTCCAGCGTGCAGTCGCTTGACAATCGGATGGCGCAAATCGGCAACATCATCGGGTTGATCACCAACATCACCAATCAAACCAACTTGCTGGCGCTCAACGCCGCCATCGAAGCCGCACGGGCCGGTGAGCATGGCCGTGGTTTTGCGGTGGTGGCCGACGAAGTGCGCAGCTTGGCAATCCGTACCGCCAGCGCTGCCGACGACATCAAACACATGGTCGAGGGCCTGCAAAGCGAAACCCAGCAAGCGGTAGCGTTTATGGAAAGCGGCGTACAGGACGTCGACAACCACTTACGCGCCACCCAGGAAGCCTCTTCGCAAGATGCTCAATTGCATCAAGAAGTAGAGAGCATGATTAACATCATCCAGCAGCTCAGCGACCGCAGCCTGGATTATGGCAAGACGATAAAACGGGTCGACTTGGCCTCGGGGGAAATGCGCGAAACCGTCGTGGTACTACAGAACAGCGCGGAAATCGTGCGCCTCAACGCAAACAAACTGCAAAAACTGGTGGGACAGTTCGAGGTCAGCAATGGCCGAGGAAAGTCTGCGGCCTCGTTGTAGTTCGTGGTTAATAGTTAGTGGTTTGCAAGGCGCGCCTAAAAGCCGGCGCGCCTTTGGACACCTGATCAATTGCGTTTAGCACGACGCTCGGCAACCTGCCCCAACACGGCAAGGTCCATGTGGCCTTCGTCGTGCGCCTGGGCATCCAGCAGGCTTTCGTGGACCAACTCGGCCATGGGCAGTGCAACCGAAACCCGCTCTGCCGCCGCCAACGCCAGACCGACATCTTTAAGGCCCAACGACGCTTTGAACGCAGCAGGTTCGTAACGACGTTCAGCGATCAATGCGCCGTAGCCCTGATAGACCGGGCCGGGAAAAATGCTGCTGGAGATCAGCTCGATCATTTTTGCCGACTCGATGCCGTACGCCCCCACCAACACCGCCGCTTCCCCCATGGACTCGATGGCCGAGGCCAGCATGAAATTGACCGCGAGTTTCATCACATTCGCGCTGGCGGCTTTTTCACCGAGGGGCCAGGTTTTGCGCCCGATAAGATCGAACAGCGGTTGGACCTGCTCGATGGCCGACGCGGGACCCGCCGCCAAAATATTCAGGTTGGCGCTGGCGGCCACATCGGGACGACCCATCACCGGCGCGGCGATGTAGGCCACGCCTTGGGCCTGGTGCAAAGTGGCCAGCTCTTCGGCAAACGCCACGGCGATGGTGGCCATGTTGACGTGAATCAACGGCGCCTTGAGGCTTTTCAGCAGGCCTGAATCCAGCAGCACCGCGCGCAAGGCTTGGTCGTCTGCGAGCATGCTGAACACGATGTCCGCCTCAAACGCTTGTTGCGCGTCGGCTGCCGCATGGGCGCCTAGTTCAACCAGCTTTTGTACCGGTGCGGGCGAACGGTTCCACACCCACAATTCGTGACCGCCTTTCAACAGGTTGCTGGCCATGGCCTGGCCCATGTTGCCGAGTCCGACAAATCCGATTTTCATGCGTCTGCTCTCCGGTTGAAAAAATGATGGTTCTAGAAGGGTGTATCCACTGCATCCGGTAAATCGCGATTAATCCGCGACTACAGGGGTATGACCGTGCCGTGTGGATTAGACTCCCCGGCGACCTTTCAAGGAATATCGGCATGACCCCTTCCCTGCTGTTAGCGGTACTGGCCTCCGGCTTTATTTATGGCATCACCCCAGGTCCCGGCGTATTAGCGGTGTTCGGTATTGGCGCCGCGCAAGGACGACGCGCCGGGGCGGCCTTTCTTAGCGGGCACTTGCTGGGCGACGTGGTCTGGTGCAGCACCGCTCTGGTCGCAATTGTCGGTGCCAGGGTCATCGGCAGTACCGCGTTCGATGTACTTGGGGTGCTCAGTGGACTTTACCTGTTCTGGCTAGGCCTGCGCGCCTTGAGTGCCAAACGCAGTCATAACGATCAACCCCAGAGCGTTGCGCGTCAGCCCTTTTGGCATGGCGTGACATTTGGCCTAACCAACCCAAAGGCCTATCCAGTTGCAGTGGCAACTTTTACCGCGTTGATTTCCAGCCGCGCCGAGCTGCTGAATTGGTCAATGCTGCCGGCGATGATTCTGCTCAGTTTCATCGGCGGCATTGCAGCGTACGCCATCGTCGTCGCCATCGTCGGTGCCCGGCATGTGCGAGCGGTGTACGTACGTCATGAAGTAGCCATTACTCGTGTCTGCGGGATAATGTTCATCGGCTTCGCGATTAACGCGCTGGTGCATTCAGTGCCCGGTTTACTGAAAAAACTGTAGGAGCGGGCTCGCGATCGGCTGCGCAGCAGTCGTAAATCAGCGACTCCGGGACCGCTTCGCGATCCATCGCGGGCAAGCGCGCTCCTACCGTTTAAATATCTATATTTCAATGGGTTATGGTTTTCTCGATAAGAGATTTTGAGATTGCAGCGTGTCAGGACCGAAGCCTTCCCGAATGAATTCGGTCCCACGGATTTTGGCGCTGCCGAAAGCTACGATCAGATTTCAGTGCCTACTATTCTGTGTCTGCCAAAAGTCTCCGTGGGAGGCTTGCCAACGAACGCGTTATTGCAAGCGACCCCCAGGTTTCAGGTCGACATCAGCGGCGCGATCATGGGCGTCTTCGCAGGCAAGCCTACTCCCACAGTGTCTGCGGCTGCTGGCTATCAACCGTGTTAATGAAACCCCAGAGCTGTCCCGGCTTCGGAGCCGTCTATCTATTCAGGGCTCTGCTTGGGGGGCTCGAAGGCGCCTCGGAAGGTGGCTGACGCGGTTGAGCGCCGTTGCCGATGCCTCCATTTTCAAGGGTCGGCGGTCGAGGATTGGTCTGCGGACTGACACGGCTCGACGGAATACTCGACTCGGTGCCCTGTCGGCTATTAGGGTTGGCGCGGCGAATCGGGCTGTTATACGGATTGTTGTTGCGGTTGTCCGTGACGGTCGGGGCATTGGCACCGGCATGAGCCAAACCCACCATGCCGATTCCTAATACCGCGCTCAGCATCAACGTTGCGGTACATCGCTTAATCTTCATCACCTACCTGCTGTTCGAAAGGGTAACGACAGGGGTTTGATAACAATTGCCGCGCGAAGTTGCGGCACCCACACCATCAACGTCGAGAATGACCGATTCCATGAGTGATCAAACCGAGCAGGCAGCGCCGGCGCTGAAAGAGATTTTCAATGCGGCGCGCCCCCTGCTCAAGTGGTGCGCCACCCGTGATGAATTCTAGCCGCGACTTTTATTTATTTGAAACACCTGCGTCGTTGTTGAGGCACTCTTTGTCGGTAAGTGCACAAATGTTCCAGACACGCTATCCGGCTACGCGCTACGGTGGTGCAGGCACCCCCAAACGAGTAGACCGTTGGCTCCTACAAGAACGGGGCATTTCGAAGAAGGAGTTAGCGCCATGACGCCGCGTAACTGGATCGATTTGAAGCAGGACGCAGAGTCAGGGATCGAGACTATTCGCGCTCATTTTGAGGGGCATGCCTACGATCCTCATTGGCATGACAGTTATCTGGTAGGCGTCACAGAACAAGGCGTTCAGCAATTCAACTGCCGACGGCAGCGGCATTTGAGTACGCCGGGCCGGGTGTTTTTGCTGGAGCCTGGGGAAGTACACGACGGCGATGCCCCCGCACCGGAAGGTTTCACCTACCGAACCTTGTACCTGGACCCACAATGGCTGGACCGCGAGTTGCGCTCGCTGTTCGAAGACACGCCTGAACACAGCCAAGTGAGCTTTGCCGCCACGTTGGCGGACGATCCGCGCCTGGCCATCGCCACCGCCAATGCGTTCCAAAGCCTGCACAGCCATGAAATGCGCATCGTGCGCCAGACCGCACTCGATACCTTGATCGCCAGCCTGACCAGCCATTTGCGCTGGCGCTCGCAACTGTCCCCCGACCCGCGTATGCCGCTGGTCGCCCACAAAACGCGGGAATACCTCCACAGCCACATGGATCAAGACATCGGTCTGGACGACTTGGCTCGGGTGTCCGGCGTAGACCGCTTTCGCCTGACCCGAGCGTTTAAAGCGGCGTTCGGATTGGCGCCTCACGCGTACCTGATCCAGCTACGTCTAGCCAAGGCTCGGCGGTTGCTGGCAGCCGGTCAATCACCGGTGGAGGTCGCCGCCGCCCTCGGGTTTGCGGATCAAAGCCACCTTGGCCGCTGGTTTCAGCGGGCCTACCGCATGACCCCGGCCGACTACCGAAAACGCTGCTCAAATCTTCCAGACTGAGGCGTCAAGGACGGTAATGATCGCACCACGATCAATCATTACCGAGCGCCCCATGAACCCCTTTTTGCCTTTTATGCTGTTTGCCTTCGTCGCGTCCATCACCCCCGGCCCTACCAACATTCTGGTACTGACCACCAGCTCGCGATACGGCATGCTCGCCGTTTTGCCCATTGTGTTTGGCGCTTGCGCCGGCGCGGCCATGATCGTGCTGCTCGTGGGCATGGGACTGGGTGACGTGTTGGGACGCTATCATGGCGTGCAAACCGCTCTGTCCTGGACAGGTATCGGGTGGTTGACGTACCTGGCATGGCAGATTTTCAGCAGCCCGGCAGCCGCCGTTGAATCTCAAGGCGCGGCCCACTCCAGCCAGCCAAAAGGCCCGAGCTTGGGCATGTTCGGCGGCGCCAGCTTACAGTTGATCAACCCCAAAACCTGGATGATGGCGCTGGCGGTGGTCAGCGTATTCGCCGGCACCGACGCGGATCGAACGACACGAGTGATCGACCTGTCGCTGGCGTTTTTCCTGATTTCCATGCCCTGCATGAGCGCGTGGGCCTATCTAGGCGCCAGCGCCGCGAAACTCTGCACATCCGCCCGCAGCATGCAGCGTTTCAACCAGGCCATGGCCCTGCTGTTGCTTGCCTCGACCTGGTTGACGCTGTGGGTGTGAAGGGCCGGAATCAGTTGAACAGCCTCACTGTTCTTGGACGAAAAGCGCTTCGACACGCTGATCGTACTGGGCGACAACGTTGCGGCACCGGTTCAGCACGGGTGATCGACTACCTGCGCGAGGCGGGCCCGCACACCCGCCGCATGAGCGCGGTGTGTACCGGGGCATTCGTTTTAGCCGAAGCCGGTTTGCTCGACGGACGCCGCGCCACCAGGCATTGGTTTCATGCGCGGGCGCTGCAACAGGCCTACCCGAACGTAAAAATGGAAGAGGACCGTATTTTCATCGTTGACGGTCCGATCTGGACCTCGGCGGGCGCGAGCGCCGGGGTTGATCTGGCCTTGGCCATGGTGGAGAGCGATTTGGGTGCCCAGACGGCCCGCGCCATCGCGAGAAACCTGGTGGTTTACCATCGCCGGGCGGGCGGGCAATCAAAGTTCTCGGTCATGCTCGATCTGGAACCCAAGTCCGATCGCATTCAGACGGCATTGGTTTATGCCAAGCAGAACTTGAAATCAGAATTATCGGTGGAGGAATTGGCCGGCGCCGCGCACCTGAGTCCGCGGCATTTCAGCCGGGTGTTTCTAGCCGAGACTGGGCAATCGCCGGCCAAGGCCATTGAGCGCCTGCGGGTTGAGTCGGCGCGACTGATGATCGAAGGCGGTCGGCATGCCATTGATGTGGTCGCTCAAGACAGCGGATTCGGCGACCCGGAACGCATGCGCCGGGCCTTCATTCGTGCATTCGGCCATCCACCCAGAACAGTCCAGCGTATTCAGGGTCTGTAACACCCACTCAAGCGGGCGCTTGCGGGAGGTTGATCGTAAAGGTCGTGCCCGCTTCCAGGGTTGAGACCACGCGGACATCGCCCTGGTGGGCACGGGCAATCTCACGAACGATGAACAATCCGAGACCCACGCTGCGCACGTCGTCGCCGCCATTAGTGCCGCGAATCATCGGTTCAAACAAATTGCCGAGCAGGCGCGGCGGGATCGGCGCCCCCCGGTTATGCACGGTAATAAGCAATCGATCGGTTTCTACGGTAGAGGTAATCGCAACAATCCCATCAGTGTCGCCATAGGTCATGGCATTGGCCACCAGATTGCCAATGGCTTGATACAAGCGATCACCGTCAGCGACACAGGGCCCTTGGCCGTCGTGCTGATGGCTCAACACGCGCTGAGGAAAGGCGATCGCTAGTTCCTCTACGCAACTGGCAACCACGGCGTGCAGGTCGATGACCTGCGGTTTGACCACAATCCCGCGCCCAACCCGTGCTTGGGTGAAGTCCAACAGGTCAGCAATCAAGCGTTGTGCACGGTCGGCAGATTGGTTGATATGGCCGAGAAGGCGTATGCGTTTTTCGTCGCCTTCATTGCACTCCAGTAAGCCGGCGGCCATTTTTATCGCGGTCAGCGGATTGCGCAGGTCGTGACTGACAATCCCCACCATCTGCTCGGCAAAGGTCGCGCGAATCTCCGCGTCGGCATGCGCCAGCCGCAGGCGATTTTGCGCCACCGAAAGCGCCTGCTGCGCCTCAAGCTGTTGCAGCAAGCGCTCTTCGGCCAGCTTGCGCGCAGCGAGCAATTCGCGCTCGTACCGGTTGCGGTCTTCTGCCACAAATATCGCCAGCTCGTGAAAGATCCCTTCGAGATGTTGCCGGCGCAGCGCATTGAGCATCATGGGAATCGAGTGGCCGCTTTTATGAACCAGGTCCAGTTTGACCTCGGCCACCGAGCCCTGCATTTGCAACAGCGGCGCCCAATGGGTTTGGTGAAAAATCCGCCCGCCCATGCTCAACAGCTCTTGAAACCGTCGCCCGAGCAATTCGTCCTGGCTAAAACCTACCCAGCCGCAAAACGTCGTATTCACTCGGACGATCGAACCCGCCGTCGTCGTCAGCAGCAACCCGCAGGCCGCTGTATCCCACAACGAATCGCTGTCAGGCAGCGGCCCGAACTTGTCAGACATGGCCACGAGCTTCGAAAGGCAACAGGAATTCGTTCATCGCATCAATGCACGCGCTGGGCGCACTCAAATGCGGGCAATGGCCGACGTTCTCAATCAGTCGCAACGTGCTATTGGGCAGAGTGTGTTGCAGGTACTCACCGACCAGTAGCGGCGCAATAAAATCATCGCTGCACTGAAGAATCAGCGTTGAGGTGGTCAATTGAGCAACCTCTTTACGGTTGTCGGTGGTGAAGGTGACGCGGGCGAATTGTTTGGCGATGTCCGGGTCGGTGCGGCAAAAGCTGTTAGCCAGTTCCACACCCAGTTCAGGTTGCTCGGGCGCGCCCATGATGGCCGGGGCCATGGTGCTGGACCAGCCGAGGTAATTGCTTTCCAGAGTGTCGAGCAAGGAGTCGATGTCAGCGCGAGTAAAACCGCCGTTGTAATCGCCATCATTGATGTAGCACGGCGACGGGCCGATCATCACGTGTCCGATGAAGCGTCCCGGCGACCGCAGGTCGGCCAAAACGCCAATCATCGCGCTGACCGAATGCCCGACATAAATAACCGGGCCGACGCTCACTTCATCAATGATTTCCAGCAGGTCACTCGCGTAACCCTCCAACGAGTTGTATTTGTCGTGGGAATACGCCGCTATCTCTGACGAGCCGCTGCCCACCAGATCGAACAGCACGACCTTGAACCGGGCCGCAAAAATCGGTGCCATAAAACGCCACATATGCTGGTCACAGCCAAAACCATGGGCAAAAACCAGGGTAATAGAGCCTTCCCCGATGACCTGCACATTATTGCGTTGCAGTACGGACATGCTCGCCTCCAAAAAATCGTCCTGCACTTGACTCCTCTGTACTGGGGAAGTGCCATTTAGCGAGCGAGGTTAGCATTGTTTTTGGGCCCTTTGGCGGGTGATAAGCGCCTTTGATCGTGCAATCCAACGCTGCACCAAACCAACAGAATGAGCCCGGCGATGGCGGACATGAATGACGATTTTATAGAAGCGCGCGATTGGTCCGAAGCACCGAAAAGTGATGCTGTTGCGGCCGCGCAACAGACGTTTTACAGCCTTTGGCCGACAGCATTCAAATGACATCTTAGATTGCTTTTAACTATTCGTACGAGTGGTCATGCAAGCCCTTGCATCCGGGTTTTGTTTGTCTGTGATGTGATCCACCTGCGCCGGAGGTTATTTCTGGAAGCTTCATATAACCCGTTGTTCGGTGCCAAGGGTCGGCTATACAAAGTCATCAAGTTTGCCAGTGATATTACCCACCAAGTCACCGTGCAACAATCTGCCGCAAAAACTGCTCACGACACCTCGGTGCGAACTGATGCCAGCGCACAGAAAGGCTCGGCAGTGGTGCAGCAGACGGTGCAGGTCATTGAGGAAATATCAAACGATCTTAATGAAGCCGCGCGCAGCCTGGACGCGGTGAACAAGCAATCCGAGATCATCGGCAGCATCGTGCAAACCATTCGTGGAATCGCCGATCAGACCAACTTGCTGGCGCTGAATGCGGCCATCGAGGCGGCCCGCGCCGGGGAACATGGCCGAGGCTTCGCCGTGGTGGCCGACGAAGTTCGCAGCCTCGCCGCACGGACCAGTAAGGCCACACTGGAGATTGTCGACGTCGTGCGACAGAACAATGAGCTGGCCCGCAGCGCTGTAGCCAGCATGCAATCCAGCCTGAGCAGAACCGAGGTAGGCGTTGGGCTGGCCAACGAGGCTGGCCAGGTGATTCTGGAGATTCAACAAGGCTCGCGCCACGTCGTGGACGCCATCAGCCAGTTCAACTCAACCTTGCAGCTAAACTGACGAACAAGAAGACAGTGCCTATTCGCCGATATCTTCGTTCCATAGCTGCGGTTTGTTGGCGATAAACTCGCGCATCAGCTCGACGCAGGTGTGATTCTGCACCACGTCGACGTGCACCCCCCTTGAGCGCAGCAGTTCCTCTTCGCCCATGAACGTTTGATTTTCACCCACCACGATCTTCGGAATCCCGTACAGAAGGATGGCACCGCTGCACATCGCACAAGGCGACAGCGTGGTGTACAGCACCGACTCTTTGTAGGTTTGCGCCGACTGACGACCCGCGTTTTCCAACGCATCCATTTCGCCGTGTTTGATCGCGCTGCCCTCTTGCACCCGCCGGTTATGCCCCCGGCCAATAATCTGGCCGTTGTGCACAATGACCGAACCAATGGGAATACCGCCTTCGGCCAGCCCTAATTGAGCCTCCTCGAGGGCCGCCTGCATGAATGGGTCCATAGAAATCTCCTGACGCTGGAAGATGAAGGGGTTATTGGGTCAGTTGGGTCTGTGCGTTTAGCAGTACTTGGGCGACGAAGGTTTTGAGCAACTCTGCCGATTTTGCTTTCATGCTCATCCCGACATCTTTCTGTTTCGCCTGAAACTTGGTCGCCAATTCTTTAGGCACGTCGCCCTCGTTCAAGGTACGCATCTCACTGGCGCTAAACGATTCGGCATAGGCCGCTGCCAAGTTACGGTTCCATTGCTCTTGGTAGGTGGGCTGCAAACGTTGCAGCTCGCTTTGAATCAGGCTTTGCCCTCGGACCTTGCCTACTTTCTGCACAATATCGGCGAAGGTGTTCGTGCGTGAAGCAACTTGAAAACCTAGCCAGGCTAGGCTGTCACCCAAATGACGCTGCTGAACGAACGCCAGGGCGTTGTCATTGCTTTCAGCAGCCAGCGCGCTACGCGGCATGTCCAGCAGCAACACCGCCAACAGCATGAGCATCAGATTAAAGACGCCCACTATCGCGACTTTACGCGCCCCTGTCATTTTGACTCCCCGACCTTGGCAACTCGTTCAGCCCAGCGGTGCTGGGTCATGCGGTAGATCTTCACGCCGCGTCGATGGTATTGGCTGTGGATGAACGTGTTAAAGCCTAGCTTCTCGATGACATTCACCGAAGCGATATTTTCAGGTTCGACAATGGCGATCAACGAATCGATGCCCAAGGTTGCGAAGGCATAATCTCGGGTGGCCATTGCGGCCTCGGTGGCCAAACCTTTGCCCCAAAATTCGCGGCTCAGGCGATAACCTATTTCCACTTCTTCGGCGCCCTCTACTGGCTCGGCGTTCAGTCCGCAAAATCCGATAAAGGTCGTGGTCGCTTTATCGATAACGGCCCATGGCCCGAAGTCATTGGCTTGGTAGGAAAACACGCAACCGGCGACGAATTCCCGGGTTTCCTTTTCGGTCATCACACCACCGACTGAATGCCGCATGACCTGCGCATCACCCAAAATCGCCGCAAGCGCCGGCACGTCCTCGATTTTCAATTCGCGGATTAGCAGTCTCTCGGTGTGTAGTTGAAACCCTGTCCTGCCCATCTGCGCCTCGCTCCACAAGCATGGGGGGATTTACGCATAACAGCTGGACACATGCGAGCTTCGATGGCTAAACGCGGCGGAGTGTTAGAACTGGAGCCTTCCGAATGAATTCGGTCCCACAGATTCAGGTGGTGCACAAATGCTGTAGGAGCTGCCGAAGGCTGCGATCAGATGTTCAGTGCCTACTATTCAGTGTCTGCCAAAAGTCTCTGTGGGAGCTGGCTTGCAACGAAAGCGTCATTGCAAGCGACCCAGGTTCAGGTCCACATCAGCGGCGCGATGGCGGGCCTCTTCGCAGGCAAGCCTACTCCCACAGTATCTGCGGCTCCGACAGCCGCGTTGACGGACCACCTCAGGGCATGAATGAATTCGGTCCCACAGGTTTCTGTAGAAACTGCTGAAGGCTGCGATCAGTTCGAAGGACCTTCGCCAACAAGTTGGCTCCTACGGAGGATTGGTCGCCCATAGAAAAGTAGTTTTTCGGTTTTACAAACTGCTTTTCACCTTCGTCGCAACGTCAGCCGGGACCCATGCGGTCCAGACTTCCGGGTGGTCGCGCAGGAATGACTGTGCAACGGCATGCGGTTCCAAGCGTTTTTCGCTCATCTGGCCCAGGGTTTTGTTGAGCAGATCGATCGGCAGATCGACTTTTTCAAAGAACGCGACGAGGTCTGGGTACTTGGCGTGGAACGGTGCAGAAACGCCGATGGCCAAATGCGCGTCCAGGGAGCGTGAGCCTTTGGGATTGGGGTTATTGGCATCGGACAGGGTTTTCCAGGCCTCAGCATCAAACGGCGGCTCTTCGAGTTTTACCAGTTTGAAACGACCGAGCAGTGGCGTCGGCGACCAGTAGTAGAACAGCACCGGTTTGCCACGACGGATCGACGAGCTGACTTCGGCGTCCAACGCCGCGCCAGAGCCGGTACGGAAGTTAACGTAGCTGTCAGTCAGCCCATAGGCCTTCAGCTTCTGGGTATTGACGATCTCCGAGGTCCAGCCGGTGGGGCTGTTGAGAAAACGGCCTTGCTTGGGTGATTCCGGGTCGCGGAAGACGTCCTTGTACTTCGGCAGGTCGGCCACGGATTTCAGGTCTGGCGCGACCGCTTTGATCCCGCGTTCAGGGTCGCCCTTGATCACGTACTCCGGCACCCACCAGCCTTCCGTTGCGCCTTTGACGGTATCGCCGAGGCCAAAGACCTTCCCTTCGGATTGCGCCTTGATCCACGCCGGACTGCGCCCGGCCCATTCTTCCCCGATGACCTGAACGTCATCCTTGGCCAACGCCGCTTCAAGGCTAACCGTGCTGCCCGGCAAGGTGTCGGTGGGATAGCCGTAACCCGTCTCGACGATGGTGCGCAGAATTTCAGTGATCAGGCTGCCGCTTTCCCAGGTGATGTCACCGAAGTGAATAGGGGCGGTTTTTTCAGCGGCGAGCACTGGTTGCGAAAGGATTCCCAACGCCAATACCGTGCTGCCCAGTAGGTGCTTTATCGAAGTCATGGTCGTCTCTTGGTCATTGGAAGGCAGCGGGTAAGCGCTTTGCTCATATGGTCGCTGACAGAACGTTGGCAAATGCCTAATTCAACAGCGATCTGCGGGTAGGTCAGGCCATTGATCTGTGACAACAGAAAAGTCGCTTTGACCTTGCTTGGTAGACGGTAGAGCACGACGTCGACGGCTTGCAGGGCTTCAATCGTTTGCGCGCGATTTTCAGGGGAATGACTGTGAGGTTCAAGGTCCGGTAATGCATTGAAATAATCGCGTTCCAGGTCCCGCCATCGCCAAAGTTGGTATCGCTGGCTTCTACAGAATGCGCATCCTCTGAAGGAGCCAGCGTGTTGGCGAAGCATAGTCAGTTCAACACCGCAAACCCCAACACTTGCGCTTCACGCTGGTACCCAAGCAGCAGCTGATAATCCTCTTCGGTGGTGGGCAACACTGAGTGAATTGCCAATGTTGCGGCAACCTCAGGCAGGTCTTGCAGGGCAAGGTTCATTGCATCACGAATCCGTTCGGCGTCGGCCGCACTCAGCGAAACGGCACCGATGTAAGGCAACGTCGGGCTGATTGCGCTGCGGGCAAGAATCCGCAGGCCGTTCAGTTCGGCACTGGCATCCCGGGCCAAGTAGTCATACGTCACGCTGTCGATGGCCGCCAAGTCTCCGCGCTTTTCACGCAGCCAGCGCAGGCTTTCCCGGTGGCCGCCGGTCAGCGAAACTGCCGAAAAGAAACGTCCATCACGTTGGAGCGGCGCCAGGCGATGGCGCAGCAGGTTCATGCCTGAATTGGAATCCTCGTTATTGATCAACCCATGACTGCCGCGAAACTGTTCTAGTTCGGTACGCGAGTCGTCGTCACTGACTAGCAACAGGCTGCAATGACCGCCATTCGCACTGTGCGCAAGCCGGTAATCCGGGCGCCCAATCAATCGCACTTTGCCGCGCAACGAGGTCATCAGCGGGTAGCCGCAGGTCTGGGTCAACAACAAGTTTGACGACAACCACAACGGCATCAACGTCGGATGGTCAGCCTCGTCCCGAGTGATGCCGAGCCGTTGCAAGGTGCGCGTCAGCCAGGCTTCGTTGGCCTCGCGCAGTCGGTCCGGCGCGGTGTACATCAATAACGCTGCAAAGCCGTGGGTCATGCTCAGGTCCGTATGAAGGAATGTCAGGCCTGGGGATGGGTCAGCCACATCCGTCATGCTTGAGCATCGCCCCGACGCAAGTCTGAAACGCTACACGGTCGAGCGCGATCAAGGCCAGCGGCGCGCCCAGCAGTAAGCGTCCGGGCAGGTTTTTATCCAGCCAACGCCGGTCCCCACTGGCAATAACCAAGTGGGGCATTAAGTGCTTCCTGCGTCATGGCCGGATCAGTCAAAGGGCTGACTTCAATCCTGTTGTGCAATGGCGCAACGAAATCATGTAGACCGATGGGTTATGAACTTAGGACGGCACAAACAGAAGCGGAGCCTGAGAGGCTCCGCACTGCTAAATCAATGGCTGAACATTGATGTCAGCTGTCTTTCTTGGCCTTCTTGTCAGCGCGCTTTTCTACGAGGGTTTTCGCCGGTTTTTTCTTGTCGGCTTTCTTTGAATCCATACCTTTGGCCATGATGTTTACTCCGATGTTGGGGGATCTGCGCTCAGTTATACACCTAATCGCACAGCGCACCGACACCCAATACCGCGCGTTATGATGCAGCGCACGCCAAGCGGCCATTGCGGCTGCGCTTTCTTTCAATTTGCCGCCGTCGCGCTATTGAGTCTTATGCCTGTCACCCACTTCTGCGTGCTACCCGAACCGTCCAGACCCTTGCTGAGCAAATTCTATCGGGAACATAAATCACCGATGCGCCCGACCAGCGACGCACAGCTGTGGGTGGCGAAACAGTCCGAGATCGTCGGTGCGCTGTGCCTGACCGCCGTCGCTAACGGGCATTGGCTAACCGGACTGTTCGTCGCGCCGCTGCTGCGCGGGCAGAACATTGCCAGTGACTTGATTCAAGAAGCGGTGGCGCAAGCCGTGGGACCGGTCTGGTTGTTTTGTCATCCTGACCTGCTCAGTTTCTATCAGCGTGGCGGATTTCACGTCGTGTCCACACTGCCCGAGGCTTTGGCCGACCGCTTCCAACGCTACAGCAGAACCAAATCACTGATCGCCATGAGCAAGCCCAGCGGCCCGCTATAGAACCAAGGGTATGTTCGCTGATAAAAAAGTGTGGTCGCGTGGCTAAACCTGCGTGGTAGCCTTTCGGCCACTGGGCCTGAATCGGGCCAACGACAAGGATTGGTATGAAACTTCCTCTTATCGCTTGCTCCGTCGCCGCCCTGCTTGGTCTTGGGCTTACCCAGGTTCAGGCTCAGGCCGCCGACGCTCATGCCCCGGCCTCCACGGTCAGCGCCGCGCAGTTCGCTAAAGTGCTCTCGGGCCCTTGGCGCGCGCCGGAAAACAGCGCACGGGATCAGTACCGACACCCCCAGCAAACCTTGCAGTTTTTCGGCCTGCGCGCCAACCAGACGCTGATTGAAATCACCCCAGGCAACGGCTGGTACAGCGAGCTGCTGGCGCCGCTGCTCAAGAACAAAGGTCGCTACATCGCGGCGGTGCAGTCAACGGCCACCGGCGACAATGCGCGTAAGGCCGCCGACCGCCTGAAACAGAAATTCGCCGCCGACCCCACCCACTACAGCAAAGCGCAGATCGTCGAGTTCGATCCGCAGGCCCCGGTGTTCGGCAAGTCGGCCTCGGTCGATACCCTGCTGACGTTCCGTAACGTGCACAACTGGGTCATGGCGGACGATGCGCCAGCGATGTTCAAAGGGTTTTATAACGTGTTGAAACCGGGCGGCACCTTAGGCGTGGTCGACCACCGGGCCAAAGTCGGTGCCTCGGAGGAGTCGATGAAGGACAGTGGTTACCTGCCTACGGCGTACGTCGTGAAACTGGCCACCGATGCGGGGTTCGTATTGGCGGGCAGCAGCGAAATCAACGCCAACCCCAAGGACACCAAGGACTATCCGCAGGGTGTCTGGACCTTGCCGCCGACGCTGACCATGGGTAATCAGGACCGGGACAAATATTTAGCCATTGGCGAATCCGACCGGCTGACCCTGCGTTTCATAAAGCCCGCTCACCGGAGCACACAAATAAGCAAGACCAAGCCGTAGTCATTCGTCAGCGTTGGGGTCCATGTCGGGGAATAGCACCTCCAGATAGCCGAATTTGCTGAAGTCGGTGATCCGGGACGGATACAGACGGCCAATCAGGTGATCGCACTCATGCTGCACCACGCGCGCGTGAAAACCGTGGGCGGTGCGCTGGATGGGCCGACCATCCGGGTCAACGCCCTCGTAACGAATATACTCGTAACGATCCACCATACCGCGCAACCCAGGCACCGACAGGCACCCTTCCCAACCCTCCTCTACCGCTGGGTGGAGGGGGGTGATCAGCGGATTGAGCAACACCGTCTGGGGGACGGCATCAGCTTCTGGATAGCGTTCGCTGTGTTCAAAACCAAAGATCACCAACTGCAAATCAATGCCGATCTGCGGCGCTGCCAAACCAACGCCGCCGACGCTGTCCATAGTCTCGAACATGTCGGCGATCAGTGCGTGAAGTTCGGGGGTGCCGAACATTGACTCAGGCACCAGCGGGGCGATACGCAACAAGCGCTCGTCGCCCATTTTCAGAATCTCATGAATCATAAAAAACCTTATCTCTCGGCCAAGGACGTGATCGTGCCACATCAGGCCGACGATTCGTCAGTCTTCGCACCCGCTGGGACCGAATTATGACGCCCGAGGCCCGAGATGTGTTTGGTCATCGGTTCACGTGCCACACCAGCGCCGGCTTCTTTCTCGCCTGGGTTTTTGCCTTCCGCGTGCATATGTTCAATGACCGCGTTCATCTCCGCGCCCAATAACAGCACCGCTGCCGAAATGTAAAAATACAACAACAACACGATGATCGCGCCGATGCTGCCGTACATGGCGTTGTAATCGGAAAAGGTTTTGACGTAATAGCCGAAGCCCAACGACGCCACAATCCAGACCACCACCGCCAATACCGAACCGGCAGTAATGAAGCGAAACTCTTGCTTAACGTCTGGCATGACGAAATACATCAGAGCCACCGCCACCATCAGCAACACGATGATTACCGGCCAGCGAAGGAGGGTCCACAGGGTAACAATGAAGTCTTGCATGCCGATTTGTCCGGCCAGCCAACTCATGACTTGCGGCCCGGTGACCATGAGCCCGGCAGCGGCAAGCAACATCCCGGCAATACCGATGGTGTACAGAATCGACAGCGGAAAACGTTTCCAGATTGGGCGCCCTTCGGCTACGTCGTAGGCCGCGTTCATGGCGCTCATCATTAAGCGCACGCCCGCCGACGCGGTCCATAACGCGATCACGATACCAATCGACAACAGCCCGCCCTTGGATTGCTGAAGCTGATCGATCACCGGGTTGACCTGATCGAGGGCTTGCGGTGGCAAGACCAATTCTGATTGCAGCCGCAGCCAGGAGAAGAAATCCGGCAAGTGCAAGAAGCCGATCAGGGCAATCAAAAACAGCAAAAAAGGGAACAGCGAGAACAGCATCTGATAAGCCAATGCCGACGCATACGTCGACATTTCGTCATCCATGAACTCATTGACGGTCCGCATTAACACCTTCTTCATGGAAAGGTCGCCTAGCTTCGGAAAAATCATGGTGTCTCCTTACGACTCAAATCAAGCTGACTTCGCTATTAGTGGGCAAGCGCTTCAACTTCAAGCCCGCGTTCGAGGGCTGGCGTTCTACTTTAACGTAGCCTGATTGGCGACCGTAAAGACGTATCAATATTTGTCAGAATTCCCTTGAGGACAACTGACGGGCATATCAAGCACATAAAACAACGGCCATACAAGATGGCCGTCGCGCTTAACAGTAAGACATTAAGCCAATGTGATTGGCTCACGCCTTATCGACACCTTTCTTCACGGCATCTTTAGCTTTGCCCACGGCTTGTTGGGTATCACCCTTGATTTCCTGGGCTTTCCCTTCAGCTTTGAGTTTCGAATTGTCAGTGGCTTTGCCTACGCCTTGCTTGACGTTACCAACTGCTTCATTGGCCATACCTTTGACTTTATCGCCCGTGCTGCTCATGGTAATTCTCCTGAATCGAAAAGTAGGTGTCGTACGCTCGACATAACGATTGACGCCCTCCTTCTGACAGAGTTTCAAAAAAATTCTCCGCTGGACGTTCCGTTCGTCGCCGAATTAAACCGGTAAAAACAGCCTCTTTTCCGCTCCAACTGAAGGTTTAACTTTAAGTTTTCGCGACAACCCCTGAGAATGCGCAACGCAGTCAGGCTGTGGTCGCAAAGGCCATTGCGCTGAACACACAGATCCACAGGAACGTTATGAAACTCGATAAAAAGCTGGCCATCGCCCGCAGAAACCAGGAGCTCGGCGGTGCCGTGCTCGGTACTAACAACAGTCATTTCACCGCGCTTAATGCCAACAAGAACATCTGGTGGTTCGACCTGCGGATGAGCCGTCTGCAAATCGGTCAGTACGAGTGGGTGCATTTGTTGTTGCACACACCGAGTACCGATCAGCTGTTGCACTTGAAAGTGCCAACAGCGTTTTTGCGCGACCATATGGAAGGTCTGGTGATTCGCAACAAGGACAAGCGCAACTGCACCGTCAGCCTGGAACTCAGCGCCGACAAGGACTCGTTTTTGAAAGACGTGCGTCCAGACGGTGCCAATGTGCAGTTCGCGTCCTTCGTTCAAAGGTAATCAGCTTATTCGTCAGGCGCGGCGCGGGGAACTCCCATCCTTGTATCCGCGCCCCACGGCTCAGATAAACCCGCGCGTTTGCAAGTTGCGGGTTATCAGGTAGCCGCCCGTCCCCGCCAGCCCCGATGCAACCACGCCCCACGCCAGATCAACCACTGCCAATGGTGCGGGCCAGCCTTGCAGCGTCGCCCAATTGGTCAGGTCGTAAGTTGCGTACGCCATCAGCCCAAGAAATGCACTGCCGGCTGCAGCCCGGCCTGCGCGTTCGCGTTGCAACGCTGGGATGACGCCAAATACCACGATGCCCGCTGCGTATAGCAGATAAAACGCCAGCGCAGGTCCAACAACCGGGGTGTCCAGCATCAAAGGTCCTAGCCAGGCTCGGTATTTAGGCCCCATCAGCAAGCCAAGCCAGATGCCATCGCACACAAGAAACACCAATAACGTGCTGACGTAGGCGGTGAGGTATTTTTTCATGGGGGCACCTGGGCGTTTGGAGCAATTGAGCGCGGGGATTATGCCGGCAGAAGTAAGTAGACCTGTTCTGTCTTCGATTGATCCTCAATGGGAGGACTTTTACGCCATTGCCGGAGTCAATGTTAGGTAGCAGGCATGGAGAATTGGATATGAACAGCGACGGCCCATTGAAAGTCGACATCTGGAGCGACTACGTTTGTCCGTTCTGTTATCTGCAATTGGCGATAATTGACCAACTTCAACAGGAATATGGGTCACGCATTACCGTGCAATGGCATGCATTTGAGCTGCGACCAGAACCGCTCGCAACCTTAGACCCAAGCGCCGACTACCTCCGCGCGACCTGGCGACAAGCGGTCTACCCGATGGCTCAAAAACGCAAAGTCCTGATGAAGTTACCGCCTGTCCAACCGCGCAGCCGCAACGTTTTGGAAGCGGCCGCTTTCGCCAAAGTCCACGGCAAGTTTGAGGCGTTCCACAAAGAAGCGTTTCGTGCGTTCTTTGAGTTTGGCCGCGACATCGGCGACATTCTGGTGTTGCTGGAGGTGGGCAGCCGCGCGGGGCTGGACCGACAAGCGTTAAACAGCGCTTTATCCAATCATCATTACACCGACCAGATAGTCGCTGACGAAGGACTCGCCGATGAATTGGGGTTACGCGCGGTGCCGGCCTTTTTGATTCGCCGGGCGGATCAGCCCTTAAGCGAGGCCACGGTAATGAATGGGACTATGGGCATTGGTCCGTTCAAACGGGAAATCGATCGGCTTTGCGCGTAATCGACACCCGTTTTATAACCGCCTTAAATCAGTTCGATACGGTCCGCGTGAATAACGATAAGGCCCTGTTTGTACAGCGCGCCAATCGCTTTCTTGAAGTTGCCTTTGCTCACGCCGAACAAACCGCTGATGACCTGCGGATCGCTTTTATCGCTGACGGGCAACACGCCATTGTTGTCGCGCAACTTGGACAGGATCTTCGAATTCAAGCTACCGGCCGCCTCTTCACCGACCGGTTGCAGGCTCAGGCTGATGTTGCCATCGGCGCGAATTTCTTTGATGAAGCCTTTTTCTTCTTTGCCGGGACGCAAAAACTTGAACACTTCGTTTTTGTGGATCAGGCCCCAGTGCTTGTTATTGATAATGGCCTTGAAGCCCATATCAGTCGCTTCAGCCACCAGCAAATTAACTTCCTGACCGACCTTGTAATCACCCGGCGTCTTGTCCAGGTAACGGTCTAGCCGAGCGGTTGCAGTGATGCGGCGAGTGTGTTTGTCCAGATAGACGTGGACCACGCAATACTCGCCCGCCTGCATCGTGCGTTTTTCTTCGGAATACGGCAGCAGCAGATCCTTCGACAGGCCCCAATCGAGGAAGATACCGATGCTGTTCACTTCGAGCACTTTCAAGCTGGCAAACTCACCGACCTGAACTTTCGGTTTTTCAGTGGTGGCAATCAGCTTGTCGTCACTGTCCAGATAAACGAAAACATTGAGCCAGTCTTCATCTTCGCTGGGGATATCTTTAGGGATATAGCGGTTGGGCAGCAGAATTTCGCCGTCCTGAGCGCCGTCCAGATAAAGGCCGAAATTAGTGTGTTTTACCACTTGCAGAGTGTTGTAGCGCCCGACTAAAGCCATTTCCAAATACCCTCATTACGTGGGCGGCATTCTACCCGACTTTGCTGGCAGTGTTGGGGGCGCCAGGAAAATCAAGGTTTAACAACGGCGCCAGCGGCAAATGAATATTGGAAATAGTATTCCGCTCGTCAGGTGAACGGAGCCTGTTCCAGCAGTCTGGACGACCACGAAGACCCGGCAGACCTAATAACTTCACAGTTAAAACAGAGGGTTAGCGGTCAAACCCCATCCTGAACGGTTTAAGAATAGACGGCAGAGTCGACACTTTTTTAGGGCTATATTTCCCAAGCAATTGTCAAGCAATTCATATACAATTGCTGGCCGTATTAAATTTATATAGGTCCCTGGCAGCCATGCGCGTAAAAGCATCCAATTCAAAACCAAAGGCAGCTCCAGCCGTTGAGACCAGCGAGTCGATCAACGCACAAATTGCAGCTTTCTTGAAAACCGGTGGTGAAATTCAGCAGATTGCCAAAGGCGTCAGCGGCCAAACCTTCGGCCCGTCCAAGCAAATCACCCTCGGCAAAAAGTAATCTTTCCCCGCTTCAGCTGTCGATCTCTATGCGCTTTGATTTCAAGGCGCTAGGGCTATCGATCCGTCTTCACCCGCCCCGCCCTTGAATGTTGCCCCTCAGTGGAATCCAAAATGAATAAATGGATGATGTTCTGCGCGCTGCTTTTCCTGGGTGGTTGTGCACACTGCGGTAACTCCGACAATTTCAATTCAAACAGCGAAAAGTCCTTAAGCGGCAGTCCGTGCCGGGCTCAATACTTGCTGTATCAGAACGACATGATCCAGGCAAAATTGCTGGTTGGCGCGAGGGGAGATGAAAATACCGAGCTGGCCAAGGCATTGCTGCAACGCGCCGCCCGCCAGGATCAAAGCGGCGAAGCGGAGTTCTATCAGGCCGTCTTGTTGATTCGCGCAGAAGGTAATCCTTCCGAGTCCAGCGACTTGCTAGAGCACGCCGCCAAGCGCAAACACCCTTTGGCGATTGCGTTGCTCTCACAACGGCTGATCATCTCCGATCCAAAGCAAGCGGAACGATACCGTGCGCAATATGCCGAACTGGATGTTGCCACCAGCGGTTATCCGTCGTTTGAGCAAGCCCAGTACGTCGCCGACGGCTTGATCGCGGCGACCGCGAAGCCTGCACCGTAAGAGGCCCCAACCGTAAAACGCCAGATGCGTCCTGCGAGGAAGTCTGGCACTGAGGAAGCTCTACCCATGCGCACGCCACTCCATGTCGTCGTTACGCTCTTGATAACGGGTTTCCTGATGGTGTCTGGATGTACCCGTGTCGGGTTGGCCTATCGTCACCTGGACATCATTATTCCGTGGTCGGTCAACGATTATCTGGGGATGAATTCCACTCAGAAACGCTGGTTGGATGATCGCCTCAAAGAGCACCTGAGCTGGCATTGCACCACGCAAGTGCCCGGCTACCTTACTTGGCTGGACCGTTTGCAACACATGGTCGAAACCAACCAGGTGACCGAGCCTGAACTTAAAGCGCGCGAGGCGGAAGGCCGCTTGGCGATAGAGCAGATCTCCAGACAAGTCACGCCATCGGCGGTTGAACTGTTGAGTCAGCTAGACGATAAACAGGTGCAGACCTTGCAAGAGGCGTTTGCCAAGGACCTGCGTGAGCACAAAGAGGAGTTTGTGGACCCACCGCTGGACACGCAGATAAGCGATCGGACGAAGCGCATGGAAAAACGCCTCAGCCCTTGGATCGGTACATTGACCGCCGCCCAGCATCAACGCGTCACCGATTGGTCCGTGGCGCTTGGCGAGCAGAATCAACTGTGGGTCGATAACCGCACGCATTGGCAGGGGCTGTTCATCGCCGCCGTTCAGCAACGCAAATCACCCGCTTTCTCACAGCGAATCACGCCCTTGCTGCAGGCTCGAGAGAGCTTCTGGACACCGCAATATCGCCAAGCGTATGAGCAAACTGAGCAAGCAGCGATCCGTCTGTTAGTCGACCTAATGGCCCAAAGCACCCCCGATCAACGCCAGCGCCTCATTGAAAAAATCGCCGACGTGCGGGAAGACTTTGCCAACTTGAGCTGTCTCAAGGCAACACCACAGGGTTAACCGACCCGTTGGACAGGCCCGCAGCAAACACCGCGCTCCTACAATTTAATAGGTGTACCTCGCCAACACATTGGCGCCTACCGTTTCAGGCGATCTGCGCCTTAGACGCCACGGTATCGAAGGTGTCCGGATCCAGCGCGTCGGCCTGTTGGTCCAGAACCTGGCGCGGGTGGTCGTTGCCAGGGATGCTGCTGTCCAGCAGGGCCAACAGACTGGCGCCACGCGGGGTCAGGATGAAATTCTCACCGTTGCCACCCTCCTCTTCTGGCCGGGTTTCGATAAAGCCGCGCTTGAATAACAGCGCTTCATAATCAGCCGCCAACGCCTTGAGTTCATCCAGATTGCCAATCGACGACCCTTCAGCGTCCAACGCGGCGGCGTGTTGCTCCGCATAAGCACGAGGGGCAAAACTTTTGCCCGAGCAGTTTTGTACTTCGTGAAGCAGGCGTTCGATTAGGTCCCAGTTATAGTCCGTCATGATTCTCTACCTCCAGCCAAAATGGGTAATGACCCGTGACCTTCGCCATCGGGTTGGGTACTTAGGGCTGGACCTCTTCCCACCGCAGCCGTTCAGCAGCGACGACGTACGCCCTGCGCTGAACTTTTGCCGAATCAAAACCCTCCATCTGATAAGCATCCACAGAAAAGAGGCAGACCATGAAGACACTGCTGAGCATCACCACAGCCCTTGCACTGCTCTCGGCGATTCCGGCTTGGGCATGCACGCCTGAAGAGGCCACAGCCAAGCGTGCGCAACTGGCGCAAGAGATTCATAAGCTGACGGAGCAAAGTCCCGAGAAGGCCAAGGAAATGAATCAACAGCTGCAGGACATGAATCTGGACACCGCCAGCAAAGACCTGCCAGACAAATGCCAATTGATCGATCAGCGGCTCAAAGACCTGGACACCGCAGCGAAGAAAATCGACGGCTGACCTATCGTTCAGCCATAAAAAAACCGGCGCATTCAATGCGCCGGTTTTTTTATCGCGGGTTGTACTTATTCAGCAACCGGCGCTTCTGGCTTGCGTTTCTTCAACGGCGCTTTGCCGTCTGCACTGACCAACGACAACGCATCGGTCTTTGGCCGGTTAGTAATCTTGCGTTTAGTCGGCGCCTTGGCGCTGCCTTTTTTATCAGCCTTCTTGTCGCCAGCCTTCACTTTCTTCTTCACGCCAACAGCCTTGCCCGATGCTTTGACCTTCTTCGGTCCGCCGTAGGTGCCTTTGACTTCCTTGATCGTGCGACGCTCGAAGCTCTGCTTCAAGTAACGCTCAACGCTGGACATCAAGTTCCAGTCGCCATGGCAGATCAGGGAAATCGCCAGGCCTTCGCCACCGGCACGACCGGTACGACCGATACGGTGTACGTAGTCGTCGCCGCTGCGAGGCATGTCGAAGTTGATGACCATGTCCAGTCCTTCAACGTCCAAACCACGGGCTGCAACGTCAGTTGCAACGAGGATCTTCACGCCGCCTTGCTTCAAACGGTCAATGGCCAGCTTGCGGTCTTTCTGGTCCTTGTCGCCGTGCAGCACGAACGCTTTATATTCCAGCGCCACCAGACGACCATACAGGCGATCAGCCATGGCACGGGTGTTGGTGAAAATAATCGCTTTCTGGTACTTCTCATTGGCCAGCAGCCAGTGGACGATTTTTTCTTTATGGCTGTTGTGGTCAGCGGTGATGATTTGCTGACGAGTGCCTGGGGCCAATTCACTGATGCTGTTGACCTGCAAATGCTGCGGATCTGTCAGCACCTTGCCGATCATTTCACGCAGACCGGCGCCACCGGTGGTCGCCGAGAACAACAGGGTTTGCTGACGGTTTTTGCATTCGCCCGCCAGACGTTCGACGTCTTCGGCAAAACCCATGTCCAGCATGCGGTCAGCTTCGTCGAGGATCAGCAGTTCGACCTGTGACAGGTCCAGGTTGCCGGCATTGAGTTGCTCCAACAGACGACCCGGGGTACCAATCAAAATGTCCGGTACTTTGCGCAGCATGGCGGCCTGGACTTTAAAGTCTTCGCCACCGGTGATCAGACCGGACTTGATGAAGGTGAACTGAGAGAAACGCTCAACTTCCTTGAGGGTTTGCTGCGCCAGCTCGCGGGTTGGCAACAGGATCACAGCGCGGATATCGACGCGAACCTTGGCCGGGCCCATCAGGCGGTTAAGCATTGGCAATACGAAAGCCGCGGTTTTGCCGCTGCCGGTTTGCGCAGTCACCCGCAGGTCACGCCCTTCCAGTGCCAGCGGAATGGCCGCTGCTTGCACAGGCGTGGGCTCGACAAAATTAAGCTCGGCCACGGCTTTAAGCAGGCGTTCGTGCAGGGCGAATTGGGAAAACACGGGTGTTACCTCGACGAAAAACAAAAAAACAGTCGCATAGATTAACGGTTTCGAGCGCCGAGGCCGAGTTTCTTTACTGAAAGAACGCTTCTTTGTTGCGCAGTGAACCGTTCCGGCCGCAAAGATCAGGTCATAACAGCTGAAAACTTCGCTGTTTCACGTATTGGGAGTCAAGGCCAATTTGCAGGTTAAAGGCCCCCGGCTCCGCGACGTATTTCAACTCGGCGTTATAGAACTTGAGGCTGTCTTCATCCACCGTAAAATGGACGGTCTTCTCCTCCCCCGCCTTAAGCCTGATTTTTTGAAAGCCCTTGAGCTCTTTAACGGGGCGACTGATAGAGCCCAACACTTGCTGGATATACAACTGCACCACCGTTGCGCCGTCCCGTTGGCCGGTGTTTTTCACCCGGACACTGGCATCGAGCGCGCCGTCGCGGCTCAAGGCGGTCGTTGAAAGAGTCACGTCAGACAGGCTGAAATCGGTGTAGCTGAGGCCGTAGCCAAAGGGATAGAGCGGACCGTCGAGCTGGTCGTAGTACAGCGAGGAGAAGGTTCGCGAATGACCGGGGACAAATGGGCGACCGGTGTTCAGATGATTGTAGTAGCTAGGAATCTGCCCCACTGAACGCGGGAACGTAATCGGTAATTTGCCCGAAGGGTTGTAATCACCGAACAGCACGTCGGCAATGGCGTTGCCGCCTTCTGTGCCGCTGAACCAGGTTTCCAGCACGGCATCGGCTTGGTCCTGCTCGGCGCCCACCGACAACGGGCGACCATTCATGAGCACCAGTACCAGCGGTTTCCCGGTGGCCTTCAACGCCGTCAGCAATTGGCTTTGTCGGCCCGGAAGATCAAGGCTGGTCCGACTGGCCGCCTCGCCGGACATGCCCTTGGATTCCCCCAGTACGGCGACTACCACATCGGCCTGTGCCGCCGCTTTCACGGCCTCGTCGATCATTGCGGTTTCAGGACGAGGATCAATGACCAGCGCGTCGCCCAGATAATCGATAACTTCTGTGCTGTCGGTCACGTTCGCGCCTTGGGCGTAGAGCAGCGAGCCTTGGTTCCCTAACGCGGTTGCCAAGCCGTCATAAACGGTGACCACCTGTGAGGCCACGCCACGGGCGGACCAGGAACCCAGCATGTCCACTGGATTTTTTGCCAATGGACCTATCAGAGCGATGGTTCCGTGTTTTTTCAACGGCAAGAGTTTGTCTTTATTTTTCAGCAGCACCAAGGTTTTCCGAGCCACGTCGCGGGCTTGTGAGCGGTGCAGGCGGCTTTCTGCGTCGATCTCCGATGGATCTTCGCTGGCGCGGCCTAAGCGCCGGTAAGGGTCGTCGAACAGACCCATGTCGTATTTAGTCGCTAATACATTGCGTACCGCGTTATCGATTTGCGTTTGTGAGGTTTCTCCAGACTTGACTAACCCTTCCAGTTCTACGCCGTAAAACGGATCCCCCAAGCTCATGTCGAGGCCCGCTCTGATGGCCTCACCGGACGCCTCGCGCCGATTGGCCGCGACGCCATGATCGACGAGCTGGCTTATTCCTCCGAAATCACCCAGCGTCATCCCATTGAATCGCCACTCCCGACGGAGAACCTCTTGTAGCAGCCAGACATTCGACGTCGCGGGCACGCCATTGATCGAGTTCAACGCAATCATTACCGAATCGGCCCCAGCGCCAAACGCGGCTTGAAACGGTGGAAGGTAATTTTGATACATCTGCACCGGACTCATGTCCACGCTGTTGTAATCCCGTCCGCCCTCAACCGCGCCGTACAGTGCGAAATGTTTCACACAGGCCATGATTCTGTCCGAGGCAATCGGCAACGGCCCCTGAAAAGCGCTCACCACTACTTCGGCGATGCGTGAAACCAGATAGGTGTCTTCGCCGAAACTTTCCGCCACCCGTCCCCACCGGGGATCACGGCTGATATCGACCATGGGCGCAAAGGTCATGTCGACCCCATCGGCGCTGGCTTCCTGTGCCGCAATGCGGGCGCTGGTGGCAATTGCATCCACGTCCCAGCTGGCAGCCAAGCCAAGGTCGATGGGAAAAATCGTTCGATAGCCATGAATTACATCAAAACCAAAGAACAGTGGGATTTTTAATCGAGTGTGCTGGACGGCGACGTCTTGCAGTTCGCGGCCCGCGGCACGCGACAGTGTGCCAATGATTGCACCGGTCTGCCCGGCGCTGATGAGGCGAAACAACTCAGGCTTCTTTGCGTGCTCAGTGTCGTAACTCATTGTGAGCTGCCCGACTTTTTCTTCCAGCGTCATTTCCCCCAATAAATGAGCGATGAACATTTCTTTGTCAGGTTGATTGGCGGGCAGCGTTTCGGCGCCCACAGACGACATCTGCAGGCTGATGAGCAAAGCGAGTACGTAAATGATTTTCATAATCCCGTCCTTGGGGAACGACAGACATTACGCAGTCCTACGAATGACTCTAGTTGATCGTTGTCGGAAATAAAAAACCCGACTCATCAACGCGATGGCCGGGCACTGTTCCGAAGGCTTCATCCAGCCGCCCGCATGGGCTCGTGAGAAGTCGATGAAGGCGAGATCAAACAGAACGATATCGATTGAAAAGCATAAATATTCGCTTAAAACCATCTAATAAATTGTTTTATCAAAAAGGGGGCACTACTCTCGTTGACGAGAAAGCAGACCCCAATTGCGGTTATTTAGCCACGCACGTCAGAGTGATACGGAGCTTAATAATGTTCCGGGTGAACTTCGCCGAGGCGTCTACGCTGGCTTTTGCGGGGATTTGCACGCGGCGGGTGCGCGGCGATTCCGGGCCGTTGATGAACACCACGGTGCACTCGGCGGCGTTGTCGCCGTAGTTATTCAGCTTAATGGAGCCCAAGTCGTAATCCGTATCGTAGCTGGTGTAATCGATGCTGACGCCGGTGAGGTGCTTCTCGACGTCAATCGGGTACGCGAAAGCAGTGACCGGCAACATTGCCAACACCACACAACAGAACTTCTTCATACGGGCAATCTCCATTTTTGAGGTGCCACTTTAGGGCAAGAGGATCGAATCATGAAAGCGCCCCGCGTGACCCTTGATCAATGGCGCACCTTGCAAGCCGTGGTCGACCATGGCGGCTTCGCGCAAGCCGCCGAGGCGTTGCACCGTTCGCAGTCGTCGGTGAGCTACACCGTAGCGCGCATGCAGGATCAACTGGGCGTGCCATTGCTGCGCATCGACGGGCGTAAAGCGGTGCTGACGGACGCTGGCGGGGTGTTACTTCGCCGCTCGCGACAACTGGTGAAACAGGCCAGTCAGTTGGAAGACCTGGCCCATCATATGGAACAAGGCTGGGAAGCCGAGGTGCGACTGGTGGTCGACGCCGCTTACCCTAACGCCCGTCTGGTGCGAGCGCTGACGGCGTTCATGCCTCAAAGCCGAGGCTGCCGCGTGCGTTTACGCGAGGAAGTGCTGTCTGGCGTGGAAGAAGTGCTGCTCGAAGGTGTTGCCGACCTGGCCATCAGCGGCTTCAGTATCCCCGGCAATCTGGGCAGCGAATTGAGCGCCGTCGAATTTGTCGCAGTGGCTCACCCGGAACATCCGTTGCACCAAATGCAACGCGAACTGACCTTTCAGGACCTGGAAAGCCAACTGCAAGTGGTGATTCGCGACTCCGGCCGCTCTCAACCCCGGGATGTGGGCTGGCTCGGGGCTGAACAACGCTGGACCGTCGGCAGCCTGGCCACCGCAGCTACCTTCGTCAGCAGCGGCTTGGGGTTTGCCTGGTTGCCACGCCACCTGATCGAACGCGAGCTTAAAGAGGGTTTGCTCAAAGCCCTGCCACTCGACCAAGGTGGCAGCCGCCACCCCCTGTTCTATCTTTACGCCAACAAGGACAAACCCTTGGGGCCAGCGACGCAGATACTCATCGACCTGATTCGCAGCTTCGACACGGCGCCGCTGACAGCGATATTCGCCGCACCGCAACTGGGCTGACACGGAGATCAACCATGGCCTTTTTTGAGCATGACGGCTGTTCGCTGCACTACGAAGAATATGGCCAGGGCTCGCCGCTGCTGTTAGTGCATGGGCTGGGTTCCAGCTGCCAGGACTGGGAATACCAGATCCCGGCGCTGTCGGCGCATTACCGGGTCATTGTTATGGACGTACGCGGCCACGGACGCTCGGACAAGCCCAACGAGCGCTACAGCATCCCCGGTTTCACCGCTGACCTAGAAGCATTGATTGAGCACTTACAGTTGGGACCGGTGCACCTGGTCGGGCTGTCCATGGGTGGGATGATCGGTTTTCAACTGGCCGTCGATCAGCCGCAAATGCTCAAGAGCCTGTGCATCGTCAACAGCGGGCCGCAAGTCAAAATCAAATACGTTTCAGACGTAGTGCAATGGGCCAAGCGCTGGGGCTTGGGCCGCTTGCTGAGCATGCGCGCCATCGGCATTGGTTTGGGTCGTAACCTGTTTCCCAAACCCGAACAAGCCGACCTGCGCCGCAAAATCGCCGAGCGCTGGGGACGCAATGACAAACGCGCGTATCTGGCGAGTTTTGACGCGATCGTCGGCTGGGGGGTCATGGGCAAGTTATCGCGCATTACCTGCCCGACGTTGATCATCAGTGCCGATCACGACTACACGCCGGTCGCTATAAAAAAACTCTACGTTCGTTTAATTCGGGGGGCGCGGTTGGTTGTGATCGACGATTCACGTCATGCGACACCGCTCGATCAACCCGAGGTGTTTAATCGGACGGTCCTCGAATTTCTCGACGCGACGGAAGCTTCGTCACCACAATAATCATGCTCTGGATAATGATCGTCATGAGCCTATGCGCAAGGACTAGCCGCCCGGCACTGTCCAAAAAAACCCAAACGTGCTTACCTTGTGCGCCTGATTACGCCCCTGCGCATCGCTGTTGCGCAGTCGAAACCACTCCACGGGATTACTGACTCATGTTGAAGAAAATCGCCTTTGCCGCCTGCTCTCTGCTGTTTGCCGCCAACCTGATGGCGGCACAACCGGCCGGCAAACCTACTCATGTGCTGCTGACCACCGACATGGGGCAGATCGAGATTGAGCTTGAAGACACCAAAGCACCGATCAGCACTCAAAATTTCCTCGGCTACGTCGACAGCGGTTTCTACAGCAACACCATTTTTCACCGGGTCATCCCTGGGTTTATGATTCAGGGCGGCGGCTTCACTTCGTCAATGATGCAGAAGCCGACCAAGGACCCGATCCAGAACGAAGCGAGCAACGGCCTGCATAACGTTCGCGGCACGATTGCCATGGCACGCACCTCGGATGTGAATTCGGCCACCAGCCAGTTCTTCATTAACCACCGCGACAACGAATCGCTGGACAGCACGCCAGGCCATGTTGGTTACGCCGTGTTCGGCAAGGTGGTCAAAGGTATGGACGTGGTCGACATGATCGCGCAGACCCCAACGACCACCAAACAAGGCATGCAGAACGTGCCCGGCGTGCCGATTCTGATCAAGTCAGCAAAACGTATCGACTGAGTCAATCCACATCGACTGTGTGATCCGCGTGGCTAACGCGGGTTCATGCAGTCGGATGAGGGACGTTTTTCACCTGCAAGGAGAGCCCGCTGCGGTGGGCGTCAGCGCTAATGTTTTATCGTCGTTTCGAGCAACTGATCGATATCTTCCGTGATGCCCCTACGGAAGCTCCTCCGAGTAAAGTCCTCTCGTTTTACGTTTACTACCTGCGTCAGGTCTGGCCCAGCTTTGCTGCGTTGCTGATCGTCGGCCTCATTGGTGCGCTCATCGAAGTCGCGTTGTTCAGTTACTTGAGCCGCATTATCGACCTGGCTCAAGGCGTGCCCGACCCGAATTTCTTCAGCGTGCACCGCAACGAACTGATCTGGATGGTGGTCGTGACGCTGTTGTTGCGCCCGATTTTTGTCGGCTTGCACGACCTGCTGGTCCATCAAACCATCAGCCCCGGCATGACCAGCATGATTCGCTGGCAAAATCACAGTTACGTGCTCAAGCAGAGCATTAACTTTTTCCAGAACGATTTTGCCGGGCGCATTGCCCAGCGGATCATGCAGACCGGCAATTCACTGCGCGATTCGGCGGTGCAAGCCGTGGATGCGTTGTGGCATGTGTTGATCTACGCCATCGGCTCGCTGGTGCTCTTCGCTGAAGCCGATTGGCGGCTGATGATTCCGCTGCTGACGTGGATCTTTTTGTACATTTTGGCGCTGTGGTATTTCGTGCCTCGGGTCAAAGAACGCTCGGTAGTTTCTTCAGAAGCGCGCTCCAAACTGATGGGGCGGATTGTCGACGGCTACACCAACATCGCGACCCTCAAGCTGTTTGCGCACACTAATTTCGAGCAGCAGTACGCCCGCGAAGCCATCAGCGAACAGACTGAGAAAACCCAACTCGCTGGCCGTGTGGTCACCGAAATGGACACTGTGATCACCAGCCTGAACGGCATTTTGATCGTCAGCACCACCGGCTTGGCGTTATGGCTGTGGACGCAATCCTCGATCACCGTGGGCGCCATCGCGTTGGCTACAGGCTTGGCGATCCGCATCGTTAACATGTCGGGCTGGATCATGTGGGTGGTCAACGGCATATTCGAAAACATCGGCATGGTGCAAGACGGTCTGCAAACCATCGCTCAACCCGTCAGCGTCACCGACCGCGATCGAGCGCCAAAACTGAAAGTAGACCGGGGTGGCGTGAAGTTTGAAAACGTCGATTTCCACTACGGTAAAAGCAGCGGAATCATTGGCGGCTTGAACCTGGACATCAAACCGGGAGAAAAAATCGGTCTGATTGGTCCCTCTGGAGCGGGGAAATCGACACTGGTCAACCTGCTGTTGCGTCTGTATGACTTGCAAGGTGGGCGGATCCTGATTGATGGGCAGGATATCTCGCACGTCGCGCAAGAAAGCCTGCGTGAACGGGTCGGGATGATTACTCAAGACACTTCGTTGCTGCACCGATCAATTCGCGACAACTTGCTGTACGGCAAGCCGGATGCCACCGACGCCGAACTGTGGGAAGCCGCGCGCAAAGCCCGGGCTGATGAATTTATTCCGTTGTTGTCCGACGCTGAGGGCCGCACCGGTTTCGACGCCCATGTGGGTGAACGCGGGGTGAAGCTTTCGGGCGGACAACGTCAACGCATCGCCATCGCCCGCGTGCTACTCAAAGACGCGCCGATTCTGATCATGGACGAAGCAACCTCCGCGCTGGATTCGGAAGTCGAAGCGGCGATTCAGGAGAGCCTGGAAACCTTGATGCAAGGCAAGACCGTCATCGCCATTGCCCACCGCCTGTCGACCATTGCCCGAATGGACCGCCTGGTGGTGTTGGAGATGGGACAAATTGCCGAAAGTGGCACCCACGCTGAACTACTCGCCCACGGTGGCCTGTACGCAAGGCTATGGCAGCACCAGACGGGCGGGTTTGTCGGGATTGATTGATCGCGGAAGACCGGCATCTGAAGGATGCTGCCGAAAGCTGCGATAAGATTTCCAGTGCCTACTCTTCCATGTGTGCCAAAAAACTCTGTGGGAGAGTTGGCTTGCCAACGAAAGCGTCAATGCAGGCGACCCAGGTTTCAGGTCGACATTAGCGGCGTGAGTATGGGCCTCTTCGCAGGCAAGCCTACTCCCACAGGATTTGTGGCTGCTTGCTATCAACCGTGCCAATGAAACCCCAGAGCCGTGCCGGCTTCGCAGCCCGAAGGACCTTCGCCAACAAGTTGGCTACAGAGGGTTGAGCTGCGCATTCTTCAGCCGCTGTTCCCATCAAACCTGGCGATACGGCAATGCAGCCCGGGCTTCTTCTGCGTAGGCCAAAATCCCCACTCTTTCTTGCTTCAAGAAGTCGCTGACTGCCGCCTTTAATCCCGGGTGCGCCAAGTAATGCCAGGAGTGAGTAATAACCGGTTCAAACCCGCGAATCAGCTTGTGCTCACCCTGCGCTCCGGCGTCAAAGCGTTGAAAGCCCTTGTCGATGGCGTACTCCATGCCCTGGTAGAAACAGGTCTCGAAATGCAGCCGGTCGAACTCCGCCAAGCAGCCCCAATAGCGACCATAAAAGCTGTCACCGCCCACCAGGCTGAAGGCCATTGCCACTGGGCGTGTACCTTGTTTGGCAAGCACGACTCGAATCGCCTCAGGCATACGTTGCGCCAAGAGGCTGAAAAATGCTCGGGTCAGGTACGGTGTCTGCCGACGAACCGCATAGGTATTGGCATAGCAGGCGTAGACAAAATCCCACTGCACCTCGCTTAGTTGATGGCCTTCGAGCCATTCAAACTCAATCCCCTGCCCCGCCACCTGTTCGCGCTCTTTGCGCATTTGCTTGCGCTTGCGCGAACTCAAGGCATCGAGAAAATCCTGAAAGTCACGATACCCACGGTTCTGCCAATGAAACTGGCAACCCAAACGCTGCAACCAACCTGGCTCCTGAGCCAACAACGCATCGGCGGCCGGATCGGTGAAGTTGATGTGAACGCTAGAAAGTTCTTCGATGTCGATGTAGCCGGGCAGGCTCTGCAGCAGGTCTATCGCCGCTTCGGGCGTAGCGGACAATAAACGCGGCCCGCTCACCGGACTGAACGGCACCGCCACCAACAACTTGGGGTAATACGCGATGCCCGCACGCTCACAGGCCTGAGCCCAAGCGTGATCGAACACGTACTCACCGTACGAATGCCTCTTTCGATAGCCGGGTAATGCCGCAATCAACTGCCCGTCTTCGTAATGCAGCAAGTGCTCCGCACTCCAACCGGAACGTGGCCCAAGGCTGCCGCTGTCTTCCAGCGCGCTGAGAAACGCGTGCCGCACAAACGGCTGGGCGTTGGGCACCAAGGCATCCCATAACTGCGGAGCCAGCGCCGATAGACTGTCCAAACGTTGTAGCGGCATCAGCATTCCCCCAATCGTTATTGCCTGTACGCCTGGCGAGTATCGCGCATTCGCTGAATAAGCCGAAATAAAAACCCGGTGCAGCCGCTGTTCGGGACTGCCGCGTGGTGGGTTATCTGCGCACGGATGAGACCTTTCCAACCGCAATACTCGACGCAATCTGGCGGGTCAATTGCAAACCCAGTTGGTTAGTCGCGTCGGCTCGCTCCTTTTGAATCAGCTCTATCTGCGCCATGTACTCATCCGTGCGCAAGGTCGCATAGGCGCGGTCATCAAGGTCATTCAAGCGTTCGTGGAACGGTGCCTGAACCGGTTCAAAGCGCGTTGCGTAGTGCTTCTCTAGATATTCCATCCAAAAATCTCGGGCGATCATCGCTTCAAAGAAGGCTGGTGTCTTTTCCCGGTGCAAGACGTGTTGCTCAGCGGTATTGATCGCCTCTTCGGTCACTCCCGCTAAACGGCTGAATAACATGCCGGAAGGTTGTAGCGGCAGTTTCAGCCGTTGCGCGAGCCCAATGCGATAAGCCAACCGAATCTCGGCATGGTCAAGCAACGGGTCGCCTATGGACCTGAAAGCGATATCGTCGCGGGCAATTTTTTCGATCTCATCAAGCCGCTCCAGCCCTCGGGCCAGCTCAAACAGCTCGTTTTCTTGTGCCCCCACACGGGCCAACGCCGTGGCCTTAAACACCAGCACGCGAACTTCCACGTTATTGAACACCAGCATGACCCCATCGCTGCACGTCTGCGGATGGGCCGCCAAGATGAATAACTCATCGCGCAAGGCGCTATGAGCGGTGGCAGCGTCTATTACGGTCCAGACACGTTGAGCGAGCCCCTGCGGGCTATCGCGGTAATCGGCGGACGTTGTCAGGTCACCTAATACGCGAAAAAAATCAGCGCTTCCCTGCTCCGCCAAAAGATCGTTCCAAACCGCAAATCTAGCGCTTCGGTTCTCAGCCGGTAAACCTGGCAACCAAGACGAGAACGGCGACAGCGACACCTGCCCATGGGCTCGATAATGGGTAAGTCCCATTGTCTGTCTCGCTTCATCGCTGAATATCCGCTGAGCCCTTTGGCGGGTCTGTTCGCTGAGCGGATTGTCATGCAATTGAATGCGCCTGAAGATCGCTCGCGCGTCAATAAATGTGGCCTCAGGAATATCGACAATCTGGTTGTTACGCGCATCCAGACTGACCAAGTGGACGCAATCGACGAGACCAGCAGGCAACGCCACGATGCCGGTCGCCCGGATATTAAGCCTGACCAACCGGCGCATGCCGCTAAGGTCCAAGCGTGGCCCAATCGGGCAGTAATTTAAGTTGAGCGCTCTTAAGTGCGAAAAACGTTGTAAACGAACGACTGATGCTTGATCCAGATACAACGGGTTACCGCGCAATGACAATTGTGCAAGTTCGAGATGTGCCGTTAGCGCCTCTGGAACCGAGGTGAGTTCATTGCCCTTCAGGTATACCTCACGCAGGTTACTGAATTGACCGAGGAAGCTATTAACCTCTTCGGTAGTGAGGCCAATGTCATTAAGCAACAGTGAAGTTACATGGTCAAAGCGAGCCGTCAACGCAGGGAGTTCACCCACCGTCAGATGACTTAGATCCAACGTGTAACCGAGAAATCGCCCATGCTCGGAATAATGCATATCGGTCAGTCTTCGCCAGCAATTTCTAATGCGAGCTGCAGCTGCACGCTTATCCTCAGCCATCACAAATTGAATAACGTCACCCCTGATTCGAGCCTCGCTGCGCATCTCGAGCCATCGTTCAAGGGTTGATTCCAACTGTTGACATTCGAGTTCAAGCGCACGGATCCGCCCCCGAACGTAGACCCTCACTTCGCTGGAGCGTCCCGTGAACTCTGCGCGTAAATCGTCAATGAACGTCCTGACTTCAGCCTCATCCATTCCAGGAAACAGGGTTTTCACCGCCAACTCAGCAGAGTGACTACTGGCGCCGAGTCCGAATCTGGCAAATAACCGCCTAATCCTTCCGCTCAGGGGATAGCCGATACGGCCGTCTGCCAGGCGTTGCGGTGCTTTGAATCCGGGCTTGATCGCTTGCATGCCGAGCGCCGTCGCGACCTCATCACGCTGGACGACTGCGATAGCGCCCAGCGCCTCACGCAGCTCTTGCTCAGACGCCTTGCGCGACAAGCCTATTGCCACGCGCGTATCGGCCGGCAAGGCCTGCAACAACGCCTCGAAGAACGAATGATTGCCAGCATCGATCATGTTGCCCATGCTGTCGAACGCTTGGTAACGCTCGCCGGATTTCACTAGCACCCACCGTAAGGTCGCGGTCTGGCGATTCCCCACGCTGTCGAGCAGCTCGCCGGAAAAATTACCCTCGCGAATATCAAGCGCCAGGTGCTCAGGCCAACCGGGCAAGCGTGGGAGTAATCGAAAACCGGCGGTGGCGATGTCCGGGTGATCGGAACCCTTGAAGAAGAAGCCCTCATTGACACGATTCAAGCGCAATTGCTGCTGATGCTCCCGCGCCTGTTCGGCAATGCGCAGCGGCAAACGCGACGAGACGCTCATCTGCGTGACTTCTTGGACGCTGGCTGACTCGACGATCTCTCGAGCCACTACGGTGGGAATTGCCGGAAAATAGCGCTTGATGAGTGTGACTGGAGCGCCATCCGACACGGTATCGACCGGATTAATCAATGCACGCAAAAAGCCTCTTCGCTCGCTTGCGACCTCGGCTATCTGCCAAGCCAGACGATCGCTCTGGCTTTGCCGCCTGGGGTTGTAGTCGCCCAACAAGGTGTCTTTTTCAGCTGGCGTGAGTGCGTCCAGAACTGACGTGATGACATCATCCATTTGCCCTGGCAAATACTTCAGATCGACTGCAGGCAACGTCGCCTCAGCCTTGCCAAATACCTTGAACACAGTGCCCTTCGCATCGAGCAAACGTACCAGTCGGCGTTGCGGCCAACCGGGCAAAACCGTCAGCAGTTCAAGATACAGGTCAATGTGCGGCCTCCTGATGTCCTGCAGGTTACCGCTGTGCATCGCGGTCATAAACTGCTCAAGTCCATCCTCAATCTGAAACCTGAGAATCGAGTCAATCAACAAGGCCGGCGGTTTGACGTTTTCCACATGGACCCGGCGCAGCAGTGTTTCGTCTGCGCGGGTGACGGCGATGATGCGGTCGATGGTTCGTTCGGGGATGGCATCAAACCCCGGATGCAAACGCTTGAATAACGTGTGCAGATCCCAGGCCATGGGGTTCTCGCCCTCATGGCGCCACGCTCCAGCATCGTTATGACTAAGGATGGGCGAATAGGCGCCGGCATCGGCAGGGTGAAGCAGGCGCCATTTTTTTAAAGCGCTATCGAAATTGACTTGGTAAAGCTTGCCCGCTATCGGCAAATAGGTTTTGCCATCGACCTCAACCCGTCCCTCGGCACTCGCCATGACCCAGTTAGGTAACGCCAGGTTTTGCTGGAACGGGGCCAGGTCCGGCTTCCAGAGTCGGCTCTGGCCGTTTTTCAGCTTGATTGACACCAGGTTTTCGATAAACGCAGAAGAGCCGCTGGCAACGGAGGAAGCGCTCGCCGCAGCAACCCCCATCGCACCTGCTAGCGCAATATTTTCAGCGGCCTCGAATAGATGCGTCAGGGCTTCGTCGATTTCGCCGTCTCGCCACTCGATAACCCCAACGAAAATATCGGACAACACCTGTTCTACCGCCACCACGGCCATCGCGGCGCCCAAGACCGGAATAAAAAACGACGCGATATTGAGCAAATCCAGACCAGACGATTCATAGGCGTGCAGCCGTCGCATACGGCTTTTTTGATCCTCCTCATCCGTGGAAACCGCCAGCACCTGTGAGTCGCCATAGGTTTTAAGCAACAGGTGCTCATACAACATCTGGAACGGCGCCGGGGTGTACGCAAACTTCTCCAGCGAAAGCTCAGCCTGCGGATCCAATACCCGCCCGTGCAGGCCGCGACTGAGGGGATTGCCGTCCAACGCACGCAATGGGGTAAGCCGCTCGTTAAGCCTTTCAAAAAACCGCTGATGTTCGCGCAAACCAATAAAGCGCCGAAAATACTGTTGGTAGGCCTGGACCGAGAGCTTGCGGCGTAGCGTGTCGGCAAAGGCCTTGAACGATTCATATTCTTTGAGCGGGTGCTCAGGCTCCCCCGGCATGTACACCACGCACGGCAAGGCGCCATCGTCCTCTCTGTCAGGCTCGATCAACATCGCGCCAAATAACATGTCCCCGTGCTCGCCGACCGAGTCCAGTAGTCGCAACCAACAATGGCGAACTGCTTCAGCGCCCCACAAGGGGGTGCTTCCCGGCGAGGTTAACGCCAGCAACATTTCGTAGGCAGACTGGGAAATTTGGTTTTTCATGAGTGCGATGTGAGCCAGCACTTGCACGCTGTCTTGCTCGCCGCGCTGAAACTTACCTGCAACCTCAGACGCCAATTCCTCAGCTGACTGACCTGGCAAAGCGGTCGGCTTGAAAATGCTGTTTAGATGGTTTTGATAAAGGGCGCCTAAATCAAGACTGCGGCACATCGCGGCGAATTGCGCAGGCTTGATACCGATAATCCCGGAATAGCGATAACGAAACCGCGGATAGCGGCCATTGACGCCTGTTCCGGCGACCAGTTGCAGTTGCAGGCCGTCATCCGGTAATAACGCAGCGCCGCGTTCAAATCCGCCCTCTTGCGCTTCGAACGCTTCAAAGTTTTGCAGGGCGGCATGAAGCAGGCTTTGCCTGAACGGGCGACGTTGGTCCATGCCCAAGAACGTTTGACTGTGTACGGTCACCAAATCGTTTTTGTGCAGGTCGAGACGAAGATCGAAGGTTTTAATCAACGCCTTTTCCAGCAAAGGCTCGGCAAACGCGGTTACAGACATTAACTTTCGATGCAGCGGTTTAAGTTCGCGTCGAGAAAACAGACTAAACAACTGACTTTTGCGCAGCGCCGCCCTAAGTTCCTTGGACGCAGCGCTGTACCAGACTGGCAGATGACTCTTTATGAATGCATGGTTGGCTTGATCGTCCTTCCACACTGTAAAAACATCATCGTCAGGGGACGTTGAGGGGGACGCTGAAGAACTGCTTGATTGGTCGGTCATCGAAAAGGCCTTATTACAACTCGGAAAGTTGTTCAGGCTATGTTTTCGAACCGGCGACTCAGACATAAAAAAATAGCACCCGGACTTTTATGCCCGGATGCCAGTCAGCAAACGTTGATCAGCGTTTACGCAGAATCACACTGCCTATGGAGTACCCGGCGCCGAAAGAACTGAGTACCGCCAGTGCGCCCGTCGGCAAATCGTCTTGGTACGTGTGAAACGCGATGACCGAACCCGCCGAACTGGTGTTGGCGTAGGTGTCGAGAATCACCGGCGCTTCTTCCACCGTGGCTTCGCGGCCCAGCAGCCTCTTCACGATCAGGTGATTCATGCTGAGGTTGGCCTGGTGCAGCCAAAACCGCTTGATATCAGCGATGTTGAGGTTGTTTTCCTGAAGGTGGGTGGCGATCAGCTCGGCGACCATGGGGCACACGTCGCGGAATACCTTGCGGCCTTCCTGGACGAACAGTTTGTCTGGAGCACCGATGCCCTCTTCCGCTGCGCGGTTGAGGAAGCCAAAGTTATTACGGATGGTGTTGGAAAACTTGGTCAGCAGTTTGGTGCTGACAATATCGAACTGATGGCCCGATGTCGCCAAATCGGCTCGTTCAACCACCACGGCCGTCGCGCCATCGCCAAAAATGAAGTGGCTGTCACGGTCGCGAAAATTCAAATGACCCGTGCAGATTTCCGGGCTGATGACCAATACCGCGCGGGCCTGGCCCAATTGCACGGTGTTGCAGGCTTGCTGGATACCAAACGTGGCGGACGAGCAGGCCACGTTCATGTCAAAACCAAAACCCTGGACGCCCAGCGCTTCCTGGATTTCGATGGAGATCGCCGGGTAAGCACGTTGCAGGTTAGAGCAGGCAACGATCACGCCGTCGATATCAGCTGCGGTCTTGCCGGCGCGAAGCAACGCTTGCTCGGCGGCGGCGACGCCCATCTGACAGAGGATCGACCACTCATCATTGGAGCGCTCTGGCAATCGCGGCGCCATGCGGTGCGGATCAAGGATGCCTTCTTTGTCCATGACGAAACGGCTTTTGATGCCGGACGCTTTTTCAATGAACGCCGCATTGGATTCAGTCAGGGCCTGCACGTCGCCGCTTTCGATGGCGGCCGCGTTCTCGGCATTAAACAGTGCGACATAGGCATTAAAGGACTGCACCAGCTCATCGTTGGAAATGCTGTTGGCTGGGGTAAACAGGCCAGTGCCACTGATGACGACGTTATACACGGTCGTTCCTCTCTTATTTGATCGTCGCGAACAACGACCTGCGGGGCATGAGCATTGGTACCAACGTACCAATGCATAAAATTAGGCGCGAAGTGTGCCATAACGGGCCGCTTTTGGCGCTATTACGGCGCGTTAATGGCCTAAAGCCGTCAGCCCCCATCAACCGTCGACCTGACCCCACTGTTTGCTCAGTCGCTTATCGGAAATCGGCACTTTGGTACCCAACTGCTGCGCAAACAGTGACACCCGATATTCCTCCATCCACCAGCGATAGATCACCAGTTCATCGTCGCGTTTACCTTCCTGCGCATGTTTCTTGGCGCGGGTTTGATACTGATCCCACAGCCCTGCGAGCTCGCCACTCCAGACGCGGTCTTTCTGCGCTTGAGCCGAGAGTTTTTCCAGACGCAGTTCGACGGATTTCAAATAACGCGGCAATTCCTTGAGCCATGGCATCGGGGTTTCGCGGACGAAGCCCGGGTACACCAGATGACTCAGTTGGGATTTGATGTCGTTCAGCGCCACGGCTTGGGCCAGGTCAATCTTGCCCTTGAAGCGCTTCTGCAAACCGTGCCACAGCGTCAGAATTTCCAGCGTCAGCTTCGCCAAACGCTCGGCGTGCTCAGTCCAGCCGCCACGCTTACGCTCAGCCAAGCCCGCCAGCCCGGCGCCATCGCGCGGCAGGCTGGCTTCGCCGTCGAGAATGCAGTTGTCGAGGCTGGCGAGCAGGATGTCTTCGATCAAGCCATCGACCCGGCCCAGCTCGCGATGCAGCAACGCCAACTCGGTTTGCCCCGGCAACTTGCCGCGCAAGAACTTGGCGGGCTCGGCGAGCTGTTGTAGCAACAAGCGCTGCAGGGCGCGTCGGTGTTGGAATTCGGCTTCGGCGGGGGTTGAAAACCGGCCTTCTTTGACCGTGCCCGATTCCTCCACCAACGCCGGATAGACCGTCATCGACAGCCCGGCGATGCTCTGTTGAGTTTTTTGCGCCACTGGGGCGAAGACTTTGGCTTCCACCGGCAACTGGCTTTTTGCGGTTTGCGGCACCGCCAACGCCGCTTGGCTGGCCTCGGCGAAGCGTGCCGTCAGGGCATCTAGCTCACGCCCTTCACCGAGGAATTTACCGTTGCCGTCAAGGATTTCCAAATTCATTTTCAAATGATTTTCGAGCTGCTGAGCCGCTTCGACCCACGCTTCGTCCGCCACCCGTGCGCCGGTCATGCGCAGCAATTCGCGACCTAGCGCCTGAGGCAGCGAACCTTCGCCGAAGGTAATGCGCTCCAGCGCAGCCTTGATAAAGTCCGGCACCGGCACGAAGTTTTTGCGGGTGGCTTTGGGCAGGTTACGCACCAGGGCAATGCACTTGGTTTCCAGCAGCCCCGGCACCAACCACGCCAGTCGCTCGGCGGGCAGCATTGGCAGTAATGGTGCAGGCACGCGCAACGTTACGCCGTCTCGGGGATGGTTGGGCTCGAAGTGGTAACTCAACGCCAGAGTCAATTCACCCAAACTCAGCGTGTCCGGGTAATACGCAGCGGTGATTTCGCTGGCTTCGCGGGCCAGCACATCTTCCTCGCGCATGATCAACAGCTGCGGGTTTTTCTGGCTTTCGACCTTGTACCAACTGTCGAAGGTCGCGGTTTGATGAATCTCTGCCGGAACTCGCGCTTCATAGAAGCTAAACAGCGTGTCTTCGTCGGCCAGAATGTCACGGCGACGGGCCTTGGCTTCCAGCTCGTCGAGGGTTTCCAACAGTTTGGTATTGGCGGTCAGGCACTTGGCGCGGGACAGAATCTCACCCCGTACCAGGCCTTCGCGAATAAACAATTCCCGTGAAACCGCCGGGTCGATAGGGCCGTAATGCACCGGCCGCCGAGCGACCACGATCAGTCCGAACAAAGTGATTTGCTCGAACGCGACCACCTGCCCGCGCTTCTTTTCCCAATGCGGTTCGAAGTGGTTTTTCTTGATCAAATGCCCGGCCAACGGCTCGATCCAGTCGGCGTCGATCTTGGCCACCATGCGCGCGTACAGCTTGGTGGTTTCCACCAGCTCGGCAGCCATCAGCCATTGCGGACGTTTCTTGCCCAACCCGGACGACGGGTGAATCCAAAAACGCCGCTGACGGGCGCCGAGGTAATCACCCTCTTCGGCTTTCTGCCCGATCTGGCTGAGCAACCCTGAGAGCACGGCCTTGTGCAGCTTGGCGTAATCGGCGGGTTCTTTGTTGATGGTGAGCTGCAAGTCCCGGCAGATCAGGCTCAGTTGCCGATGGGAATCGCGCCACTCGCGCAAGCGCAGGTAGTTCAGGAAATTTTTCCGACACCAGTTGCGCAGCGGGCTGGCGGTCAAGGCCAGACGTTGTTCTTCAAAACCACGCCATAAGTTGACCAGCCCGGCAAAGTCGGAATCGATGTCCTTCCATTGCGCATGGGCCTGATCGGCAGCTTGTTGCCGCTCGGGCGGACGCTCGCGGACGTCCTGCACGGACATGGCGCTGGCGACGATCAATATCTCTTGCAAGCTGCCTTGGTGAGCGGCTTCGAGCAACATGCGGCCCATGCGCGGGTCAACCGGCAGCCGCGCCAATTGGCGACCCAGCGGCGTCAGCTGGTTATCCCGGTTGACCGCCGACAGCTCTTGCAACAGGTTAAAGCCATCGGTAATGGCTTTGCCGTCAGGGGGCTCGATAAACGGGAAGTCGGTGATCTCACCCAGACGCAAATGCAGCATTTGCAGGATCACGGCGGCGAGGTTGGTCCGCAAGATTTCCGGATCGGTGAATTGCGGCCGACCGTTGAAATCTTCTTCGCTGTACAAGCGTACGCACAAACCCGGCTCGACCCGGCCGCAACGGCCTTTGCGCTGGTTGGCGCTGGCCTGGGAAACGGCCTCGATCGGCAAGCGCTGAACTTTGGAGCGATAGCTGTAGCGACTGATCCGCGCTGTACCGCTGTCAATCACGTAACGAATGCCTGGCACGGTCAGCGAAGTTTCGGCCACGTTGGTCGCCAACACCACACGACGCCCCGGATGGGACTGAAATATCCGCTGTTGCTCGGCCGGCGACAGGCGCGCGTACAACGGCAAAATCTCGGTGTGGCGCAGTTGCGCCTTGCGCAGCATTTCTGCCGCGTCGCGGATTTCTCGCTCTCCGGGCAAAAATACCAGTACGTCGCCGGGACTTTTGCGCTCGCTGCGTTCGAAGTCTGCCAGCTCCTCCAGAGTCGCCAGAATCGCCTGATCGACAGTCAAGTCGTCTTCAATCGCGTTGCCCTCCTCATCCTGTTGCGAGGTCAGGGGGCGATACCAGGTGTCCACTGGGAACGTACGGCCAGAGACTTCGACAATCGGTGCATTGTCGAAATGCTCGGAGAAGCGCTGCAAGTCGATGGTCGCCGAGGTAATGATCAGCTTCAGGTCCGGGCGGCGCGGCAATAGGGTTTTCAAGTAGCCCAGCAAAAAATCGATGTTCAGGCTACGTTCGTGGGCTTCGTCGACGATGATCGTGTCGTAACGTTCCAAGTAGCGATCGTGCTGGGTTTCGGCCAGCAGGATGCCGTCGGTCATCAACTTGATCAGGGTGTTGCTGTCGCTTTGGTCTTCGAAACGGACCTGATAACCCACCAACGCGCCCAAGGGCGTACCGAGTTCTTCGGCCACCCGGCTGGCGACGCTGCGGGCGGCAATCCGACGCGGCTGTGTATGCCCAATCAAGCCATGCTGGCCGCGACCGATTTCCAGGCAAATCTTCGGCAACTGGGTGGTCTTACCCGAACCGGTTTCGCCAGCAATGATCAACACCTGATGCTTGAGCAGCGCCGCCTTGATTTCATCGCGCTTGGCGGCAATCGGTAGGCTGTCGTCATACCGAATCACCGGAAGGCTTTCACGCCGCGCCGTGACCTGGGCGATAGACGCTTGCGCACGCCCCGCCCATTGCGCCAACTTGGCCTCGTCGGGCTTTTTACGCAGGTCGTGCAACTGCCGGCGCAAGCGATGACGATCAGAAATCATCGCGTGGTCGAGGTTTTTATACAGTTGGTCGATGGAGGGCGATTCGTCGGTCATCGGGTACGCAAAGTCTTTTGAGGGTGCAAAGGCGGGGATTGTCGCAGATTTGAGGGGGGCAATGCAGCACGCCGCCGTGTTGCCGCGCTGTCGCGCAGCAAACACCGGACTACTTGCAGGAGCGCGCTTGCCCGCGATCGGCTGCGCAGCAGTCGTAAAATCAGCGAATGGGTTCTTTCAGGCGAAACCGACACAGCCCATTGGGACCGCTTTGCGCTCCATCGCGAACAAGTTCGCTCCTACAGATTCGTGGCGTCGCCCGTTCTAAAACAACCAAGCCCCGCATTGGCGGGGCTTGGTTGTATAGCGTTTAGATTTTACTTGGCCAGACCCAACTTTTTCAGTTCTTCAGCACGCAACTCGCGTCGCAGGATCTTGCCGACGTTGGTGGTCGGTAACGCATCACGAAACTCCAGCATTCTCGGCACTTTGTAAGCCGTGACGTTGGCGCGCATATGCTCCGTGACCTGTTCTTTGGTCAGGTTCATGCCCGGTTTGACGACAATGAAAATCTTGATCGCCTCACCCGATTTTTCGTCAGGGATACCGATGGCGGCGCACTGCAGGACGCCGGGCAGTACCGCCAGTACGTCTTCCAATTCGTTGGGGTAGACGTTGAAACCGGAGATCAGAATCATGTCTTTTTTGCGATCGACAATGCGTAGGTAGCCATCCGGTTGGATGATCGCGATGTCGCCGGTTTTCAACCAGCCGTCAGCGTCGAGCATTTCTTCCGTGGCTTCTTTGCGCTGCCAGTAGCCCTTCATCACTTGCGGGCCTTTAACGCAAAGCTCACCGGTGGCGCCCAGTGCCAGCTCGTTACCAGCGTCGTCGATCACCTTACACAGGGTCGATGGCACAGGGATGCCAATGGTGCCGATCTGAATTTTTTGAATCGGATTGACCGTCGCCACCGGGCTGGTTTCAGTCATGCCGTAACCTTCGCAAATCTCGCAACCGGTCACTTCCTTCCAACGTTCAGCCGCCGCGGATTGCAGGGCCATGCCCCCGGACAACGTGACTTTCAACGCGGAGAAATCCAGTTTGCGAAACTCTTCGTTCTGACACAGGGCCACGAACAGGGTGTTCAGGCCGACAAAGCCGCTGAACTTCCACTTCGACAGCTCCTTGACCATCGCCGACAGATCCCGCGGGTTGCTGATCAGGATGTTGTGATTGCCAATCAGCATCATCGCCATGCAATGGAAGGTGAACGCATAGATGTGATACAGCGGAAGTGGCGTGATCAGAATCTCGCAACCTTCGTTGAGGTTCGAGCCCATCAGTGCCTTGCATTGCAGCATGTTCGCAATAAGGTTGCGGTGCGTCAGCATCGCGCCCTTGGCCACACCAGTAGTGCCGCCGGTGTATTGCAGCACCGCAACATCGTTACTGGAAGGTGAGGCGTCTTTAACCGGCAGGCCACGACCTTTGCTCAGCACATCGTTGAACTTGATCGCCTTGGGCAAGTGGTACGCCGGGACCATTTTCTTGACGTACTTGATCACGCAATTGATCAGCAGACGTTTGAGTGGCGGCAACAGGTCGGCCACTTCGGTGATGATGACGTGTTCGATTTTGGTCTTGGGCAGTACGGTCTCGGCCAAATGAGCCATGTTCGCCAGACACACCAAAGCCTTGGCGCCAGAGTCGTTGAACTGGTGCTCCATCTCCCGCGCGGTGTAAAGCGGGTTGGTGTTAACCACGATCAAGCCGGCGCGGATGGCTCCGAACACAGCGATCGGGTATTGCAACAAATTGGGCAGTTGCAACGCGATACGATCACCGGGCTGTAGCGTGGTGTGCCGCTGCAAATAAGCGGCAAACGCACCGGACAATTCGTACAGCTCACCGTACGTGATCGTCTTGCCCAAATTGCTGAAAGCGGGTTTGTTGGCGAAACGCTGGCAGGACTGTTTCAACACCGCCTGGATATTTGGGTACTCATCAGGATTGATCTCGGCAGCAATGCCAGACGGGTATTTATCCTTCCAAAAATTTTCGATCATGGAAGCCGACTCCTCAGCGAGCGAATTCTACACACCGCTTTAATGCGGTGATTTTTTGTTTGGTTTACAGGCTTTTTTCGCTTACCGATTGGTCAAAAAGCGGGCCGAGAGTACCAGCTTTGCCAGAGGCCGCCTAGAGCCAAAAGAGGCCCGCACGGTCATAAAAATGACCGAATAAGTTAGTTCGGTCATTTTTAGAGCAACCATACACCATGGTAAGACAAAGGATTGCAGAGCTTAAAAATAGATCATCGTGCAACACGCTGCTCCCAAGAACATCCTCATCCTGTGGCAGCAGCAGGCGCGCAAGCGAATGCTTTGGCGCGGACGGTTGAATCAGGCGATGTCCCGCAGTTCGCGGCGCAGGATCTTTCCTACTGGCGTCATCGGCAATGATTCACGCAGCACTATTTGCTTCGGTACTTTATAACCGGTGAAATTTTCTTTGCAGTAGGCTTTTAGCTCTTCAAGACTGACGCCCATCTCCCGCGCCACCACGAACAACTTCACCGCTTCGCCCGTGCGGTCATCCGGGACACCGATGACTGCGCAGCTCGCCACTTTCGGGTGGGCCATCACCACGTCTTCGATTTCGTTAGGGTAAACGTTGAAGCCCGAAACAATGATCATGTCTTTTTTGCGATCAACGATGCGCACAAACCCGTCCGGGTCGATGACGGCGATGTCACCGGTTTTTAACCAACCTTGGGCGTCCAGCACTTCGGCGGTGGCGTCGGCACGGTGCCAATAGCCCATCATCACCTGCGGGCCTTTGATGCACAGTTCGCCGCGCTCGCCCAAGTCCAATTCATTACCGATGTCATCGATAACTTTAAACGCAGTGCCAGGTACGGGAATCCCGACCGTTCCCAACCGCGCTTGGTCACCATAGGGGTTGGTGGAAGCAACCGGGGAGGTTTCGGTCAGACCGTAACCTTCGACGATCCCGCACCCGGTCAATTGCTGCCAGCGTTCGGCGGTGGCCTTGACCAGCGCCGTTCCCCCAGAGTTGGTCAGCTTCAGGCTGGAGAAGTCCAGGCTTTTGAAGTCTGGGTGATCCATCAACGCCACGAACAGCGTATTGAGCCCGATCAATGCCGAGAAACGCCACTTCTTCAGCTCTTTGATAAAACCGCCGATGTCTCGCGGATTGGTGATCAGCACGTTGTGATTGCCGGTGACCATCATGCACATGCAGTTCGCGGTGAAGGCATAGATGTGATAAAGCGGCAGCGGCGCAATCATCACCTCTTGACCTTCCTTGAACATCGGTGCGCCGTCTGGCCCGTGCTGCAAGAAGCAGGCATGCACCTGCTGCATGTTGGCGACCAAATTGCCGTGGCTGAGCATTGCGCCTTTTGGCAGACCGGTAGTGCCGCCGGTGTACTGCAACACAGCGATGTCGTCGAGGCTGAGTTTGACCCCTTGCAACGGGTGACCACGCCCTAGCTTCAATACACTTTTGAAGGGGATAGCCTGGGGCAGATCAAACGCCGGGACCATCTTCTTGACCTTATCGACGACGGTATTGACCAACCAGCCTTTAGCCGCCGATTGCATATCGCCCATCTTCACTTCGATCAGGTACTGAATGTCGGTATCGGGCAGCACTTCCTGCACCAACTTGCCAAAGATATTCAGGTAAACCAGCGCCCGGGCGCCCGAGTCTTTGAACTGAAGGCGCATTTCACGGGCGGTATAGAGCGGATTGGTGTTAACCACAATCAGCCCAGCACGCAGCGCCCCGAATACGGCGATGGGGTATTGCAGCAGGTTGGGCATTTGCACGGCGATGCGATCCCCAGGCTGCAAATCAGTCTGCTGTTGCAGGTAAGCGGTGAAGGCGGCCGAGTGGCGCTCCAACTCGGCGTACGTCAGAGTGACCCCCATATTGCTGAAGGCCGGCCGGTCTGCAAACTTTTTGCAGCACCGCTCGAAAACCTCGACGACCGATCTGTAGGCGTTGAGGTCTATCTCAGGCAGCACGCCGGCGGGGCGTTTATCGTTCCAGAAATCAGGATGCATTGTTTTTATGTCCTCTTACCTGAGTATGTCTGGCCCGCCGTATTCAAGCGCGGGGCTTGCCGGACGTTAGCAGCTAAAGCCAACAAGGCAAATAGTAGGCGGCGCGTCATCAACCGCGTGAATCTTGCAGGTGATCGGACTGCGATTTGTCCATAAGCCTACACTGATCAACACCTGTCACTCGGGGCACAAGGAATCGCCATGAACCGCACTGCTTTCTGGCTTGACGCCAGTGACCACAGCCGACTCTATATCAATCACTGGCAACCGACGATCACCCCCAAGGCGGTGGTGATGCTGTCCCACGGCATGGCTGAGCACAGCGGCCGTTACGCGCGTTTCGGTGAGGCATTAAGCGCCGAGGGATTCGCGCTCTACGCGCCGGATCAGCGCGGCCACGGTGAAACAGCGGCCCACGGCACGATTGGGCACTACGCCGATGACCAAGGCTGGAGCAAAGTGGTCGGCGATTTGGCTAGCCTGAGCCAATACATTCGGCAAAAACACCCGTCGGTGCCGATCTTCCTGATGGGCCACAGCATGGGCAGTTACATTGTCCAGGCCTATATGCTGCACCATAGCGCCAGCCTGCAGGGCGCGATTCTCAGTGGATCGAATTTTCAGCCGGTTGCGCTCTATCGCAGCGCCAGCCTGATTGCTCGAATGGAGCGCTGGCGACAGGGCGGCACCGGGCGCAGTGCCCTGATTGAATGGTTGTCGTTTGGCGCGTTCAACAAGCATTTCAAGCCCACGCGCACGGCCTTTGATTGGTTGAGCCGCGACCCGGTTGAAGTTGATCTCTACATGAACGATCCGTTGTGTGGCTTTCGATGCACCAACCAGCTCTGGATCGACATGCTGGCGGGCCTGCAACAAATCAGCAAGCCGGCGAACCTCGCGCAAATCGACCCGAACCTGCCGTTGCTAATAATCGGCGGCGAATGTGATCCGGTGAGCGAGGGTAAGCGTCTCAAAGACCTTGCCAATGCTATGAGGCAATCGGGCAATCAAGGGTTGCAGCTGAAGGTTTACCCTCAGGCGCGCCACGAACTGCTCAATGAAACCAACCGAGACGAAGTCACTCGTGATCTACTCGCGTGGCTCAATGAAGCTTTGGCCAGCCCTCGACCACCGCACGTTGAGTAAATCGAGCCCCATGCTGTTGATACGTTGATCACCACTAACACGCCACAGGATCAGTTTATGACTCAAGTTACCAACACCCCGTACGAAGCGCTTGAGGTCGGCCAGACCGCCAGCTACAGCAAAACCGTCGAGGAGCGCGACATCCAACTGTTTGCTGCTATGTCAGGCGATCACAACCCGGTGCACCTCGACCCTGAGTTTGCCGCGCAAACCATGTTCAAAGAGCGTATCGCCCACGGGATGTTCAGTGGCGCATTGATCAGTGCCGCTGTAGCTTGCGAACTGCCTGGCCCCGGCACTATTTATATTGGCCAGCAAATGAGTTTTCAAAAGCCGGTGAAGATTGGCGACACACTGACGGTGCGCCTTGAAATCCTGGAAAAACTGCCAAAATTTCGCGTACGCATTGCGACTCGCGTGTTCAACCAACGTGATGAGTTGGTGGTAGACGGCGAAGCCGAGATCCTCGCGCCCCGCAAACAGCAGACGGTCACATTGCCGACGCTGCCAGCCATTACCATTGGTTGATTAGCGCTATGTACTGACACCTGTGCAGGCTGTGCAGCCTGCGTGGGACCGAATTTATTCGGGAAGCATACGACGCGGTTTGTCAGGCCAACAGCGTCACGGCGTTTGCGAATGAATTCGCTCCCACAAAACACTTTCACTTTTCAGCAAACGAAAAAAAGGCGACCGAAGTCGCCCAAAGTGCCTTGCGTGCTCGTGTACCAGACCGACCCCAGCGTTATTTACGCTTTTTTGAATCATTCCAGATAAATAGTCCAAACCCTACGAAGAACAGCACCATCAGGCTGACGGTACACACCCCCGCTACAACCACATTATCGAGAAACATAACCGCCCTCCCTGATGAACTCTGTTCGATAGAGCTAGGTTAACCAAGGTGTCTGGGGGTGAAGTTGACGCAGATCAATGGCGACCACGACAGGCTAAGGCGCCCAGCGAATAACTGATCTGCATCAAAAAACGGGGGGTGGGGACAGGAGCAATCAAGGCTTTTTTGGTTTGCCTTTGGGCTTTTTCTTGCCTTTGCCCATCGGCAACGCTTGTTCGAAAGCCTGACGGACTTCATTTAAACGTTTGTCGTTCAGGTCGTGGGTACGCTTGGCGCGCTCGGCGCCCAGGTCGATCAATTTATCGTCTTCGCTCATGGCCTATACGTCGTGAACACGGGAGTGCTGACAATAATGCGTGCAGACGGCGGCTGTGACTAGCAATGAACAGCGTTGTTGCGAGACAAAATGTTGAGGGCGGCTGGACAGCGCCATTTTGCTGAATGGATCAGACCTCCACGTCCACCCACAACCCCTGCCTCGGCTCATCATCAATCAACGGCACGACCGGCACGGTGTTGTCAGCATTCAACAAATTGCCGGGTTCTGCGAAATGGTCTTCTGGATCATCAGGCTCGCCGTGGCGGCGTTTTTCCTGACGACGCCGCTGCTCTTCTCGCAGCATCATCGCGCTTTGTTCGGGGTCGCGATTGCGTAGATCAATGGTACTTTCGTTGGAGGGCGGCTGCACCGGCACCACAGGCGGAATATCAGGCCGTTGCTTGACCGGGTCGAGCTGCGAGGTCACGGGGACGACGCTCAGCGGAAGCATGGGTGGCAGCATGAATTTGATCTCCTGTGGCAGGCTGTCGGCTGCCGGTTCGTCGACTTGAGCCACCGGGCACGAAAGTTTCGACTATGGTCTTGCCAGCAAGTGCCCGGCACCGCCTGCTCAACGGCACTTAGCCAATGAATACAGCCGTTTTGACAGTGCCCTTTGGTTTGAGTGGCATGATCCGTTAATATAGTCGGCTTTTTCACGGCGGGAGTCAGGCAGCATGGCGCAGCAGTATCAACCGGGGCAACGCTGGATTAGTGACAGCGAAGCTGAGCTGGGTTTAGGCACCGTTCTGGCGCAGGACGGCCGCTTGTTAACCGTGCTCTATCCGGCCACTGGCGATACTCGCCAGTACGCGCTGCGTAACGCACCGCTCACTCGCGTACGCTTTTCGCCAGGCGATACGATCACCCACTTCGAAAACTGGAAAATGACCGTACGCGAAGTCGACGATGTCGATGGCCTGCTGGTCTATCACGGTCTCAACGCCCAGAACGAAGCCGTTACGCTGCCGGAAACCCAGCTGTCGAACTTCATTCAGTTCCGCCTGGCCACTGATCGCCTGTTTGCCGGGCAAATCGATCCGCTGCCGTGGTTCTCCCTGCGTTACCACACGCTGGAACACACCAGCCGTCAATTACAGTCGTCACTGTGGGGCTTGGGCGGCGTTCGTGCGCAACCCATCGCGCACCAACTGCACATCGCCCGCGAAGTCGCTGACCGCATCGCCCCTCGGGTACTGCTGGCCGACGAAGTAGGCTTGGGTAAAACCATCGAAGCCGGCTTGGTGATCCACCGTCAGTTGCTGTCGGGCCGGGCCAATCGGGTATTGATTCTGGTGCCGGAAAACCTCCAGCACCAATGGCTGGTGGAGATGCGCCGCCGTTTCAACCTGCAAGTGGCGCTGTTCGACGCCGAGCGTTTTATCGAAAGCGATGCCAGCAACCCGTTTGAAGACACCCAGCTGGCGCTGGTTGCACTGGAATGGCTGGTCGAAGACGAAAAAGCCCAGGACGCGCTGTTTGCGGCGGGCTGGGATTTGCTCGTGGTCGACGAAGCGCATCATTTGGTGTGGCACGAAGAACAAGCCAGCCCGGAATACTCGTTGGTCGAACAGCTTGCTGAAGTCATTCCGGGCGTGTTGCTGTTGACCGCGACCCCGGAACAACTCGGTCAAGACAGCCACTTCGCCCGTCTGCGCCTGCTGGACCCAAACCGTTTCCATGACTTGCACGCGTTCCGTGCCGAGAGCGAAAACTATCGCCCGGTGGCTGAAGCTGTTCAGGAGTTGCTGGATAAGGGCCGCCTTTCACCCCAAGCGCACAAGACCATTCACGGTTTCCTTGGTGATGCCGGCGAAGCGTTGTTGGCTGCCGTCAACGATGGCGACACCGATGCCAGCGCACGACTGATTCGCGAACTGCTCGACCGTCACGGCACAGGCCGCGTGTTGTTCCGTAATACGCGTGCCGCAGTACAAGGTTTCCCCGAGCGCAAACTGCACCCGTATGCCCTGCCCTGCCCGGTTGAATACCTGGAGTTGCCGGTTGGCGAACATCCCGACCTGTACCCGGAAGTCAGCTTCCAATCGCAGCCCGACCTCGCCGAAGAACAACGCTGGTGGCGCTTCGACCCCCGTGTTGATTGGCTGATTGACACGTTGAAGATGCTCAAGCGCGTCAAAGTGCTGGTGATCTGTGCCCACGCCGAAACCGCGATGGACCTGGAAGACGCCTTGCGCGTGCGCTCAGGCATCCCGGCGACCGTGTTCCACGAAGGCATGAACATTCTGGAGCGTGACCGCGCCGCCGCCTATTTCGCGGATGAAGAGTTCGGCGCGCAAGTGCTGATCTGCTCAGAAATCGGCAGTGAAGGCCGCAACTTCCAGTTCGCTCACCACTTGGTACTGTTCGATCTGCCGGCACACCCGGATTTGCTGGAACAACGCATTGGGCGTCTGGACCGAATCGGCCAGAAACATATCATCGAGCTGCACGTTCCTTATCTGGAAACCAGTCCACAACAGCGCCTGTTCCAGTGGTATCACGAGGCGCTTAACGCGTTCCTTAATACCTGTCCCACCGGCAACGCCCTGCAACACCGCTTCGGTCCGCGTCTGCTGCCGCTGCTGGAAAGTGGCGACGACACTGAGTGGCAAGCACTGGTCGACGAAGCCCGGGAAGAACGTGTTCGTCTTGAAAGCGAACTGCACAGCGGTCGCGACCGCTTGCTGGAGTTGAACTCCGGCGGTGCGGGCGAAGGCGAAGCGCTGGTCGAAGACATTCTTGAGCAAGACGACCAATTCGCGTTGCCGATCTACATGGAAACCCTGTTCGATGCGTTCGGCATCGACAGCGAAGACCATTCGGAAAACGCACTGATCCTGCGCCCTAGCGAAAAGATGCTCGATGCCAGCTTCCCGTTGGGCGACGACGAAGGCGTGACCATCACCTACGACCGCAACCAAGCGCTCGCCCGTGAAGACATGCAGTTCATCACGTGGGAACACCCAATGGTTCAGGGTGGCATGGACCTGGTGCTGTCCGGCTCCATGGGCAACACCGCCGTGGCCTTGATCAAGAACAAAGCGCTGAAACCCGGCACCGTGTTACTTGAGCTGTTGTACGTCAGTGAAGTGGTCGCGCCGCGTTCGTTGCAGTTGGGTCGTTATCTTCCGCCGGCAGCGCTGCGCTGCCTGTTGGACGCAAACGGCAACGACCTGTCGGGCCGCGTCTCGTTCGTGACCCTGAACGAACAACTGGAAAGCGTGCCCCGTGCCAGCGCCAACAAGTTCATCCAGTCGCAACGGGATGTGCTTAATCCACAGATCAACGCCGGCGAAGCCAGAATCGCGCCGAAACACGCTGAACGCGTAGCCGAAGCGCAACGTCGTCTGGCGGCAGATACCGACGAAGAGCTGGCGCGCTTAACCGCATTGCAAGCGGTCAACCCGACCGTGCGCGACAGCGAGTTGATCGCCCTGCGTAAACAGCGCGAACAAGGCTTGGCGATGCTCGACAAAGCCGCTCTGCGACTGGAAGCGATTCGGGTGTTGGTCGCGGGGTAATGGACGAAGCGGTGTGCCCGACACACCGCTTTCCCGAATGAATTCGGTCCCACAGGGAATTCAGCGTCATGCTGAAATTCTGTGGGAGCGAATTCATTCGCGAATGGCCTGACGCGGTGGATCAGGCCGTCACCGCAGGCATCAGCGGCTCATTCGCAGCCATTCCCGCCTTCATCCGCTCGGCATCCTTGGCGAAGCTGCGGGACGCTTGAAGCAAGAACAACAGGGTCAGGAACAACGCCACCGGAATCAGCAGCATTGCGTCGTGCAGGCCGTCGGCCTTGAACACTTCGGTCATTTGCCCAACACCCGCTGCGGCCATCGCTGCATGGGAGAAGTAGTCGGACAACAACCCGACGACCACCGGCCCCAGCCCCCCGCCCAGTAGATACAGCCCAGCGAAGAATACCGCCATGGCGGTCGCGCGCAAACGCGGCTCCACCACATCCTGGATCGCGGTATAGACGCAGGTATAAAAGTTGTAGGAAAACAGCCAGCCCACACTGAAGACGCCGATGAACAGGCCGATTTCAATTCGCCCGGCATGCAATGCGTAACCGGTGGTTGCCGTCGACACAATCAAACTGAGCGCCGCGAATATCAAACGCCCACTGGCATAACGCTGGTGAACCTTGTCCGCGATCCAGCCGCCGAGGGTCAGGCCTATCAAGCCGGTCACACCGACAATCAATCCCGTCGCCACAGCCGCTTGCTGCAACGGCAACAAAAAGTAGCGTTGCAGCATCGGCACCATGAACGAATTGCAGGCGTAGGTGGCGAAGTTGAAGCTAAGCCCCGCCAAGACCAGCCAACCAAAGGTTGGAATCGCCAACACCCGACGGATCGGCTTGTCGATTTTTTCCTGAGACATGCGCACGCTTTCGGCGGCGCCACGCTGAGGTTCTCGGATAAAAAACATGAAAATTGCCAGCAGCAAACCCGGTACTGCCGCAATGAAGAACGGCGCGCGCCACGAGTCGAACGCCTTGACCATCGCCCCCGTGGTAAAAAACGCCAACAACAACCCCAACGGCAGGCCGAGCATGAAAATCCCCATGGCCCGAGCACGGCGATGGGCCGGGAATAAATCGCCGATCAGTGAGTTAGCCGCCGGCGCATAACTGGCTTCGCCGATGCCGATCCCCATGCGCACCGCCAGGAACCCCCAAAAGCTGCCGACCAAGCCATTGGCCGCCGTCAGACCACTCCAAACCGCCAGGCCCCAGCCCATCAATTTACGACGCGAGCCGGTATCGGCCATGCGACCTAGTGGCAGTCCGGCAATGGCATAAACGATGGTGAACGCAGTGCCAATGATTCCGATCTGAAAGTCGCTGAGGCTCCATTCCAACCGAATCGGCTCGATGATAATGGCGGGGATCGCACGGTCGTAGAAGTTGAACAAATTTGCCAGGAACAGCAGGAACAGAATGCGCCAGGCATTCTTCGCTTGGGTCGAGTTCTGCATGGGGTCCGTCTCTTTTATTGTTATTCGATGTCCTGTGCACTCGAATGAGAACCCTCGCGCAAACGCCGGATTTCGTCGAGCCTGGATGCTCAATCTAGAACTCGCCAGGAAATCTGTCTTTAAACATTCGTTACGCTGATAACAGGTGATCGACGTTGGTTACATGGGCTGTGTCCGCAAGCTCGTGACGCGCTGTAAAAGTCGTCATTTCTTACTCCGCGATGGCGCGGCAACCTCAGTCGTGCGCCCATCCACTCCAGCATATGGCTAACGATGACTCATAAAAACGATATGGCCAGCGCGGCCTCAGGGTTACTGTTAACCGCTCCTAGCGCTCCGGCCATCCGCAGCGCTTACAGCCCCCAGCCGATGCCCGCGCACCAGGATCTGTACTTTACCGAGACCGACACCGATCGCATCCTCGACAATCTCGACGGCCTGCGTGACATCGTGTTCCGCTTTCGGCTCATGTCGAAGACCCAGAAGAACTACGTCGCGACCAACAGTTTCCATCGCTGTGCCTGATAGGTTTGGGTCGCTGCGGCTCGAACATTGCGTTGGACGTTGATTCCCCGCGACAGCGTGAAAAAGGCGGTCAAATACCTGAGAGAAATTTACCGTCACCGGATTGGTAAGACCAAAGTCATCTCGCTCAATCAGCACACCGGGAAAACCGCATACTGAGGCGCAGGAACGGTTTGAAACAGGTGGGTTTTTTCGCTACTGCACTTCGCCATCGTCGTGATGGCGGTTACCGGGCTACCCACCCGCCCGGCTCGCCGCACTTTTTCAGGGCGATAATTCAGACGTGCGCCCTGTCCTGAATCAACACCCAAGGTGCCACCACCACCGTCCAAAGCGGCGGATCGCGCTCCAAAAGATCCAACGCCCTTGATTCGTCTACCTTGCTGACCTGTCCCGTTAAAAGCCACGCGGCGACTTTGTCTGCTTGGTTAACAGCCACGGCTTCTGCGACCTCGATCAAATCCAGAGGCGCCTCGACCCACAACAGGGCACCCCTGGCAAAGAATGGTTGCAATTCATTCCACGTAATAGAAGCCGTCTCGACGAGCAGTTTGGCATAGAGGGTGCTAGGTTCTTTCGTCATGGGTTTCACCAAAGAGAAAATTGGCGCAATCATAGCGCCGCTGTTTCTTCGGACAAACCCAGATTTAAGTGATTGATTGCATGGGAAGTTCAGAATTGCGGGGGTGCGAACTCAATTGTGCGAACGCTGAGCGCAAGAAGTTGGTGCGATTCTGTATCTTTCTGTCGATTAAGCGACATCACCCGGTTTTGCCCCCAGTAGCCCGCTTTTCAAGCGACAAACCGGCGCTCTACACTGTACCGGTACAGTTGCCGGGGGGATGACCGGGCGTTTTTTATCTGGTCCTGCAGCCTTGGCCGCCAGGATTATAAAAATTAAAACAGAAGAGTGGAGCATCATGACTAAGGGTATTAAGCAGGTTTCCAAGCTGTTTGCCGCACTGGTTTTGGCCGGGGTAGCCAGCCATTCGTTCGCAGCTGACACCATCAAAATCGGTATTGCCGGTCCTAAAACTGGCGCAGTCGCTCAATACGGCGACATGCAGTTCAGCGGCGCAAAAATGGCCATTGAGCAAATCAATGCCAAAGGCGGCGTAGACGGCAAGAAACTCGAAGCCGTTGAGTACGACGATGCCTGCGATCCAAAACAAGCCGTAGCGGTCGCTAACAAAGTCGTCAACGACGGCGTGAAGTTCGTGGTCGGTCACCTGTGCTCCAGCTCGACTCAACCGGCGTCTGATATCTACGAAGACGAAGGCATCGTGATGGTCACTCCAGCGGCCACCAGCCCTGAGATCACCGCTCGCGGTTACAAAATGATTTTCCGCACCATCGGTCTGGACAGCGCTCAAGGTCCAACCGCTGCCAACTACATCGCTGACGTGGTTAAACCGAAAGTGGTTGCTGTCATCCATGACAAGCAGCAGTACGGTGAAGGCATCGCTACCGCAGTGAAGAAAACCCTCGAAGGCAAAGGCGTGAAAGTTGCCGTGTTCGAAGGCATCAACGCTGGCGACAAAGACTTCTCTTCGCTGATCGCGAAACTGAAACAAGCCAACGTCGACTTCGTTTACTACGGCGGCTACCACCCGGAACTGGGTCTGATCCTGCGTCAGGCTAAAGAGAAAGGCCTGATCGCTGGTTTCATGGGTCCAGAAGGCGTGGGCAACGCGTCGATCTCGCAGATCGCTCAAGATGCTTCCGAAGGTCTGCTGGTAACACTGCCGAAATCGTTCGACCAGGATCCTTCGAACAAGGCTCTGGTCGCCGCGTTTGCAGCGAAGAAAGAAGACCCAAGTGGCCCGTTCGTGTTCCCGGCTTACGCTGCAGTTGAAGTGATCGCTGATGCCATCACTGCCGCTAAAAGCGAAGACCCTTTGAAAGTAGCCGCCGCTATCCACGCGGGCACGTTCAAGACCCCGACTGGCGACCTGAGCTACGACGCCAAAGGCGACCTGAAAGACTTTAAATTTGTGGTCTACACCTGGCACAAAGACGGCACCAAAACCGAAGCTCCAATGAAATAAGCTTCGAGTTTGTGACTCACCCAAAGCCCACTGCATCCACAGTGGGCTTTGTTTTACGAGGTAAACGGGTCGAGACCTGCGCTACAGCAACTCGTCCCCTCTGAAAATCTTGAAACCGTCACCAGTGCCCCACTGAGCTCACGTCAAACGTGGACGAATACCATGACGCGCGAGCGGCAAACGACTTCACCAGTGGACACTCGTAGGTTTTTAGGAGCGTTGTAATGCCTGAGATAGATTTCTATCACTTTTTTCAACAGCTGATTAACGGTCTGACCGTTGGCAGCACGTACGCCTTGATTGCCATTGGCTACACCATGGTTTACGGCATCATCGGCATGATCAACTTCGCCCACGGCGAGGTGTACATGATCGGTTCGTATGTCGCGTTCATTGCCCTGGCCGGTTTGAGCGCCATGGGCCTGGACAGCTTGCCGCTGCTTATTACTGCCGCTTTCGTCGCCAGCATCGTTGTCACCAGCGCCTATGGTTACGCCATTGAGCGCGTTGCTTACCGCCCTTTGCGCGGCAGCAACCGGCTGATTCCGTTGATCTCGGCCATTGGTATGTCGATCTTTCTACAGAACACGGTGTTGCTCGCCCAGGATTCAAAAGACAAATCGATCCCCAACCTGATTCCAGGAAACTTCGTGTTCGGCACCTCCAGCAGTCATGAGGTGGTGATTTCGTACATGCAGATTCTGATTTTCCTCGTCACCCTGGTTGCCATGCTCGCGCTGACCTGGTTCATCTCCCGCTCTCGCCTGGGCCGCGCCTGCCGCGCCTGCGCTGAAGACATCAAGATGGCCAACCTGCTCGGCATCAACACCAACAACATCATCGCCCTGACCTTTGTGATCGGCGCCGCATTGGCTGCGGTCGCTGCGGTGTTGCTGAGCATGCAATACGGCGTGATCAACCCCAACGCCGGCTTCCTCGTGGGCATCAAGGCGTTCACCGCGGCGGTACTCGGCGGCATCGGCAGTATTCCCGGCGCCATGCTGGGCGGGTTGGTGTTAGGTGTGGCCGAAGCCTTTGGTGCCGACGTGTTCGGCGATCAATACAAAGACGTGGTGTCATTCGCGCTGTTGGTTCTCGTGTTGCTGTTCCGGCCGACCGGCCTGCTTGGCCGTCCGGAGGTTGAAAAAGTATGAGCAAGAATCTCAAATCAGCACTGTTCAGCGCCTTGCTGGTATTGGCCGTTGCCTACCCGATCCTCGGCCTGAAGCTGGAAATTGTCGGTGTCAACCTGACCGTCATTGGTGCAAGCCATGCGATGTTGGCGGCGATCTTTGGTTGTTCCATCGCGATGTTTTTTCGGGTGCTGTTTCAGGACCACATAAACACTGCATGGCGAGCCACCCCGGACTTTCCAAGGGTTCCCGCCAAGACCACCCGTTTTCTGACTCTGCCCTCCACGCAACGCTGGATCGTGCTCGGCCTGGTGCTAGTGGCGCTGGTGTGGCCGTTCTTCGGCTCACGCGGCGCAGTGGACATCGCCACGCTGATCCTGATCTACATCATGCTCGGTCTGGGGCTGAACATCGTGGTTGGCCTGGCCGGGTTGCTCGACCTGGGCTATGTCGGGTTCTACGCCGTCGGTGCTTACAGCTACGCGCTGTTGTCGCATTACTACGGATTGGGTTTCTGGATCTGTCTGCCGATCGCGGGCTTGATGTCGGCGCTGTTCGGCTTCCTGCTCGGCTTCCCGGTGTTGCGTTTGCGCGGTGATTACCTCGCAATCGTGACCTTGGGATTCGGTGAAATCATCCGCTTGCTGCTGCGCAACATGACCGACCTCACGGGCGGCCCGAACGGCATCAGCAACATCCCGAAACCGACCCTGTTCGGCCTGTCGTTCGAACGTGTGGCGGCTGAAGGGTCACAGACGTTTCACGAGTATTTCGGCATTGCCTACAACTCGGTGAACAAGGTCATCTTCCTGTACCTGATTGCGTTGCTGTTGGCGCTGTTGGCCCTGTTCGTCATCAACCGTTTACTGCGCATGCCCATCGGGCGGGCGTGGGAAGCGTTGCGTGAAGACGAAATTGCCTGCCGCGCACTAGGGCTGAACCCGACCATCATCAAGCTTTCGGCATTCACTTTGGGGGCTGCGTTCGCCGGCTTCGCTGGCAGCTTCTTCGCCGCCCGCCAAGGATTGGTGACGCCGGAGTCGTTCACGTTCATCGAGTCGGCCATCATCTTGGCCATCGTTGTGTTGGGTGGCATGGGCTCGCAACTGGGGGTCATCCTCGCTGCGGTGGTGCTGATTCTGATGCCTGAACTGATGCGTGAATTCAGCGAGTACCGCATGTTGATGTTCGGCGCCTTGATGGTGCTGATGATGATCTGGCGACCACAAGGTTTGCTGCCAATGCAACGTCCCGAAATGAAACTGAAAGCGGAGCCGCATTCATGAGCCGTCCGCTTCTGCAAGTCAGCGGCCTGAGCATGCGCTTTGGCGGCTTGTTGGCGGTCAATGGCGTAGGCCTGACCGTTAACGAAAAACAAGTGGTGTCGATGATCGGCCCCAACGGTGCGGGTAAAACCACCGTCTTCAACTGCCTGACCGGTTTCTACAAGCCGACCGCAGGCACCATTTTGCTGGACGGCGAACCCATTCAAGGCCTCGCCGGCCACCAAATTGCCCGCAAAGGCGTGGTGCGCACCTTTCAGAACGTACGGCTGTTCAAGGACATGACGGCGGTGGAGAACCTGTTGGTTGCCCAGCATCGTCACCTCAACACCAACTTTCTGGCCGGCCTGTTCAAGACACCGTCGTTTCGCAAGAGCGAGCGCGAGGCGATGGAATATGCCGAGCATTGGCTGGAACAGGTCAATCTTAAAGAGTTCGCCAACCGTCCGGCTGGGACTCTGGCCTACGGTCAGCAACGCCGCCTGGAAATTGCTCGTTGCATGATGACGCGCCCGCGCATCCTGATGCTCGACGAACCGGCAGCCGGTCTGAACCCACGTGAAACCGAAGACCTCAAAGCGTTGATCGGCGTTTTGCGCAACGAACACAACGCCACAGTGCTGCTGATCGAACACGACATGAAACTGGTCATGAGCATTTCCGACCACATCGTCGTGATCAACCAAGGCACACCGCTGGCCGATGGTACGCCTGCGCAAATTCGCGACAATCCTGAAGTGATCAAAGCCTACCTGGGGGAAGCGTAAATGCTGCAATTCGAAAACGTTTCCACCTTCTACGGCAAGATCCAGGCGCTGCACTCGGTCAACGTCGACATCCGCCAGGGCGAAATCGTCACCCTGATCGGCGCCAACGGTGCGGGGAAATCTACCCTGCTGATGACCCTGTGCGGTTCACCCCGCGCCCATGCCGGCAGCATTCGCTACATGGGCGAAGAGTTGGTCGGACTGGAGTCGGCACAGATCATGCGCAAAAGCATCGCGGTGGTGCCCGAAGGCCGTCGCGTGTTTGCTCGCCTGACCGTGGAAGAGAACCTGGCCATGGGTGGCTTTTTTACTGAAAAGCACGAATACCACGAGCAAATGGACAAGGTCTTGCACCTGTTCCCGCGTCTCAAGGAGCGCTTCCATCAACGTGGCGGCACTATGTCGGGCGGAGAACAGCAGATGCTCGCCATCGGCCGCGCATTGATGAGCAAACCCAAGCTGCTGCTGCTCGATGAGCCGTCGCTGGGCTTGGCACCCATCATCATTCAGCAGATTTTCGAGATCGTCGAACAACTGCGCCGTGACGGTGTAACCGTGTTCTTGGTGGAGCAAAACGCCAACCAAGCCCTGAAAATTGCTGACCGTGCCTACGTGCTGGAAAACGGCCGGGTGGTGATGCAGGGAACCGGAGAAGAGTTGCTGCACGACCCGAAAGTGCGGGATGCGTACTTGGGTGGTTGAATCGGTGGGGTGTTAAAAAAACGGCCTGAGGGCCGTTTTTTTGTGGCTTTTTTAATCAAAGGGAAAATCCGTAGGAAGCCTCCTTAGAGCTACGAGAAAAATCCTACATAACCTGTCTAACCCGCCCGATATACATCGCCGAGATCACCTCGCAAAGTTGCCGCATCTTTTCGACACGAAGAAATGCGCATGCCACACGCCGCCGTCCCAACCTTCACGCTGAATGTGAAAGGTGTTGAACCCCGCCATTTTCAAGTATTCGCATTTAATGGCACCGAAGCCGTCAGCACGCCTTACGCCATCACCGTCGAACTGGTGAGTCGGTCGTCTGGTATTGAGCTTTCGGATCTGCTGCACAAGGCGGCTTTTCTCGGTTTTGGCCCGAACGGCGAAGGTATTCATGGGCAGATTCACTCCATCCACAAAAGCGATTCCAACGCCCGGCTGACGCACTACATCGCGGTGCTCAAACCCTCTCTCGCGTACCTGGAACACAGCAGCCACCGCCGCTCGTTCCAGCAGATGAGCGTGCTGGCGATCATTCTTGAAGTGCTCGAAGCACACGGCCTGTTTGACGGCCTGGATGTGCAGTTCAACGGTGACGTGACCCGCGCCCCGGAAACCATCCCGTTTCGCCCCGTCTTGCGCCATCCCAAACCGCTGATCCACAGCACCCAAACCGCCAAAGTCACCGGCCCGGAAGACGAAGAAATCCACTGCGATAAATTCGGCCGGGTGAAGGTCAAGTTTCACTGGGACCGCCGCGAACTCAATGACGACACCACCAGTTGCTGGGTGCGGGTGGCGTCCAGTTGGGAGGGAAACAGTCATGGCGCGGTGACCTTGCCTCGGGTCGGCATGGAAGTGTTGATTTCTTATTTGGAAGGTGACGCGGATCGGCCGATTGTCATGGGCTGTTTGCCCAACAGCCTGAACCCGGTTCCTTACGAGTTACCGGCGAACAAAACCAAAAGCGTGTTCCGCAGCCGGGACCGTGCATGAATATCTGGATGCTGTTGGAACCTAGAAAATCGCTGCTGGCCGAGCTTTTTCAGCACGTCGACCATCCGGCATTTACGCCGCTATTTACTTCGACGGAGATGGCTGGATACGTGGAATTTAGTCCGTTGTTAGTCGCGGACGAGAGTAGACAGGCGCTCTCGCGCTCAGTACGACCGGCGCCTGGTGACTGGCCCGGGCTGATTATCGAAAGCGAACATTCCTGCGAAGCGTTGCTTGCACACTTGCGACACATCTTCATCGTCCGCTTTGAGCAAAGCCGATCACTCAACCAGCCACTTCAATCAACGATTTCCAACGGACAGGAGTCCTGACATGACGCAGAGCACACTGAGCAGCGGCCCTTGCTGCGAAGTCAACAAGCTGATCGTGCAGGTCACCGGCAACGGTCATCCAGATACCCAGCGGTTGGCGTTTTATGAGCACGACAGTTTGAAACGACTGGATGCCCTGACTGATTCGGACCGCCCTGAAACCTTAACCGGCGAGTACTTACTGAACAGCGCCTTGCATGTCTGGGCCTGGTCCAACACCTTCAAACACCGCTTGTGGTTAGAGATCGCCAGCGTCGACGGCGCACCGATTCGGGTGCCGCTCCCTGAAGTCTCGATCACCCCACGTCAGTTCGACGGTCAATGGAATCAGATCGTCCCGGTCGTGCCCTTCGTCGCGCTGCCCGGTGTCAACAGCACCCACGATAACGGCACCCCGGTGTTGTGCCGCGCTGGTTTCATCTATGTGTTCCTCAACGGTCGAGTGTGGCGCGAGCTGGAAGTGCGGGTCGACGATGAACGGACCACCTACCACGACGTCGATTTCAATGAATACCGCATGGGAGACGAAATCGAACCCCGTTCACGGCTCGCGACTGGGCAAGCACTGGAAGATATCTGGCTGCCGTCTAGCTGGAATAACCTGCCGGTAGCGCCTCAACTGTGCTTCAGCGAAATCCAATTGTCCGGTCCGCGATTGCGCTGTCTGGAGAACGACTCGGCGCTGCGCAGACAACGCTGCCAAAGCCCGAACCTGCGAAGTTCTCTTGCCACGTTCGAGCGGCTTTTTCACAACAAACCTGATGGCACTGCAATGCTTGAGGCATTTGGTGCACTTGACGCTCACGATAAAGTGCGCCCTCAAGCCGCCGCCGATGCTCACGTCAGTTGGCTAAATTACGACACTCACGCATTTCCGGTCAGGAGGGTCGCACCCCAACGAGCACGCCAGCCAGGTTATGAGTGGCTGCTGGACCAACCGGCCCGTTATTTGTGCGACTTGAGTGGACAGTTTCCGGTTCGGGCGCTGAGCGAAGCGCATGCCCACGTCACCCGCTCTGAGCGCGGCGAGACGGCCTACCAAGCGACGCCCCTCGAAACCGGCGCGTGGGCGCATTGGATAGGAGAACTGTGTACGCCGCAGCTTGGCGACGAGCTCTGGCACGAACAGCCAGAAGTCCCGGACGTGCTGCACCGCGCACGCCAACGCAATCTGTACGGCGTTATGCTGCAAGACCCACATTATCGGCTGCGCCACCTGCACACCCGGGTCAATGATCAACAGAACCTGCTGCAACTCTGCGCCGCCCGCGCCAGCCGCCACGCGCATCACGCCAGTGCCTTGCTGGTGCAACAACTGGTCGTACCAAGCACCTTGGGCGGCGGTATCAATCCGCTGCATAAACAGCTCAATGCACTGAAGCTTCAAGGTCGGATCGACGTCAATCGGTTCACCGCCAGCGGTGAACGCCAGCAGCTCTGGCGGTCGCTGGAGATGAGCCAGGCACTGCTGAGCGAATGCCTGACAACCCGGCGAACCCAACAGACCCTTGCTGATCACCTGAGCTTGGAAGGCTTCGATTATGTCGCCGCGCTGCATTTTGTCAGTCAACTGTTTGCCAGCTTGGCGACCCGGCCCTCTCAGACCGACCCCCTGGCAGTCAATGGTGAGGTCGGCGACGCCGTGACGGGTCTGAGCAAAAGCGGCTCAGACCCCAGCGACGGACAACGGCTAATTCAACACATTGCCAACGATGAAACCCATCCGCTGCATCGGATGTTATGGCCAGCGCTTGAGTCCCAGGATACGAACGCACCCTATGTTCAATCCGCCGTCCCAGACATCAACAGTGGCGATGGGCTGTTTCGGCCCAATGCACTGCTGGCCGCTGTCAGTTGTGAGGTCATTGACCCGAAGCAACTCAATACGCTCGACGCTTATTTACTGGCCGGTCTGGTGGAAAGCGGCAGCCTCAACAACACCTTCACTGGGACTCTGAAGGCGGTGGCGGCAACGCTGATGAGCCTTCACGAAAACCTGCAGGGCGCGGTTGATGTGGCCGAGAAAGCGGTGCAGGCGGCGAAAAACACGCCGAGACCGGGAGCCACCTCCCCGGCCCCAGCGCTGAATATGGGCCAACAACGACGCGCCGTGGCGCAACTGCGTAGCATGCTGCCGGGCGGCCTTGGTGCCATGCAATTCATTACCTATGCAGAGGCCCGGAGCAAGAATCTCTACATATTTGGTTTGAGCGACCTGCCGGACATTCCGGCGCGCCTGCGCAGGCCTGCCCTTGATTATCGATCCACGTCCGACAGATCGATGGTTGACCGTCAGCACTATCGCAACGGCGGCGAACCTCACGCGAACACCATCGTCATCGCCATGCCCCGCGACCATCGCACTGCACAGCTGATCAGCCGCGTGAACCAACAGGTCAATACCGCATGGCAAGCACACACGGCCGAGCAGGAAAAGGTAAGAGGCAACGCGATACAAGATGCAGTGAAGAATCGGACGGCGTTGCAGAGCCAGTGGATGTACAAAGCGCTGAACTCGACACCGTTTGCGGCGGCGGTGGGGATGTTGGAGTTGTGGAATTTGAGGAGTGAGTTGGAGGCCGTTAAGCAGGCTCAGATAGAGAAAGGGAAATTCAGAGCCGTTTTCGGTGTTGGAGGCGCAGCCATTGACCTACTTATTGCCATGGAAGCTCTGACCGTAAAACTGGCTGGAAGTCAGTCAATTTTGGCTGGCGCCCGTAAAACACTTTTTACCGTCTCCGATGCCAGCGCAAAGCGTATGTTAGGTTCATTAAGCGAGTTCTTAATGAAAGAGTTCTCTAGCCGATTAATAGCTCAGGCGGTGGCCGGATCAATCTTTGTCGGCCTCAACCTATACGACGCCTGGCATGCCTATCAATGGGGAGACGATGCCTTGTGGGGCCATCTGCTGATGGCCGCCGGCGGCCTAACCGGTATAGCAGGCACGCTGTTGGTCGGAGGATCCACTCTTCTGGGCTTGGGTCCTCTGGGCTGGATCAGCCTGATTTTAATCAGTATCGGTTTGGGCGTCGTTTACTGGCTCAGTTCTACACCCATTGAAGACTGGCTTAGCGCAGGGCCCTTCGGCCCTAACAGTGACCAAGCGCCCCATCTGCAAGCCCCGGAAAATGCGTTCTACTACTTGGTCAGCCTGTTTGCCAACATCCGAATCACTGTTGAAGCCAACCCGGAATACAGCCTCCCGGCCTGCATCGAGAGCTTTAATCCGGTGCCCATGGATATACGCGCATCCGATACGCGCATCCGAATCGAGAGCAACCTGCCCGGCCTATTGACCGGACTGGGCGACCTCAGCACCAAAGCCTCGTGTGCGCTGCTGAAAGTTCGCCGATCCCGCGTTCGCTTTGATGGGCCGCCTCGCGAAGAAACCCACCTATTTCCCGAGGCCAAGCCTAAGGCGTACCGGCCGAAGCCCGATGGAATGGAAATATTCTTGCAAACACCTTGGGAAACGCTGGTTGAAGTTTCACGCTCAAACGACACCGTGTCGGTTCACACACAATGGCAAGTCCGTGCCCAACTGACACTAAGCGATGGCAGTTCATCCTGGGTATTTCCCGCACCAAAGCCCAAAGACCCAACCCCTTTCGGCGCGGCCCACGCCGCACCCAACTTCAAAGAAATCGAACAACCGTTCTGGGCAGATGAAACCACCCATAAAGCGCAGGACGACCAATGACTGCAATAAATTCGTCCTATTACGCCGCCACCGCATACCGCTCTGACCGGATGCCCAACCAACCACCTTCCGCAGAACGCTCGTGGATACGGCGCTTTGCTAAATTTCGCCTCCCCTGGGGGCTAACCCAAGAAGTCGCGCTGGATGACTTTCTAATTCGGCGCAAACCCAGCAGCTTGCGATTTCAGGAGGAAATGAACAAAGAGCGCGAAGAAAAGCAAAAGCTGGGCACTTACATTCCGGCTCCATATGAACACGTTAACTTCCATGACCGACATGATCATGAAAGTTTCAGATTCTCCTTATGGTCCAAACGTTCACACTTTTGGATCTATCTGACGGGAGGAGGACGGGGGCTATTCTATATAGCGTTTGTAGTGTCAATGATGACGTACTTTCTTATGCTCTTTGCATTAGATGATCCGTGGCTAACTACAACAGTTGAGTTACTCCCTATACTCGCCACATGGATATTTTTGCCTCTCTTTTGCTGGGCATTAGGTGCTTTAGTCATCCGCTACCTCCCCCACCTCTGGGTCAAACCCTCCCGAGGCCCCATCTGGGAAATCAACCGCCGCACCGGCCTGGTCACACTCTTCGATTACGACAACAACGGCGAATACAAAAAGAACGGCACCATCGGTGAACTCACCGCGCCGTTTTACGAATTCGACGCCTACATCGCGACCATCCCGGATCGTCAGGGTTTAGTGACGAACGTGCTGTACATCGCCCACCGCTACCGCGATATCGTCATCAACTTCCGGCCCTTATTCGCTCCCGGTGAAGGCCAGCTGTGCTGTGCCCTGTGGGATTTTCTGCAGAACTACATGGACACCAGCCGTCCGCTGCCAGACCTGCCGCGCTACGAACAATACCGACATCTCGACCCAACAACAGCTGAATACGACCGCAAAACCCGCCGCAATCCAAGGTTCTGGATCGATATGAACGACGCTACCTTCGAGCAAGAACTCTACGCCATGCGCGGCAAGATCGATCAAATCGACACCTTCCAGCGCCCGAACCTGATGGCGCGGCATGTGGAGTATGTCGATTGAAAACCGACGTTTTGGAAACGACTTACTACGCCGACACGGCTTATCGCTCAGATCGGATTCCCAAGCAAAAACCATCTGCTGAGCGTTCATGGATACGGCGCTTTTCCAAGGTGCGTTTGCCGTGGGGGTTAACTCAACAAGTCGCGCCCGATGACTTTTTAATTCGGCGCAAACCCAGCAGCTTGCGATTTCAGGAGGAAATGAACAAAGAGCGTGAAGAACACCAAAAATTGGGCACCTACATTCCGGCTCCATATGAACATGTGGACTTTCACGATCGGCATGACCATGAGCGTTTCAGGTTTTCATTATGGTCTAAGCGGTCGCAGTTCTGGGCTTACCTCCTAGTATTTGGAAAAGGAGGTTTTTTGTTTCTTCTGCCGATAAGCGTACTTTCATACGTTGTTCTAGGGTTGGTCTTAGACATGTCTTGGGGCGACTTGGCAATAGACGGATTTATTGGCGTTTACTCATGGTTTTTAGGAATACCATTATTTTCTTGGGCAACCGCCTCCCTAATCATGCGCTATTTCCCTAAACTCTGGGTGAAACCCTCTCGAGGCCCCATCTGGGAAATCAACCGTCGCACCGGCCTTGTCACCCTTTTCGATTACGACAACAACGGCGAATACAAAAAGAACGGCACCATCGGTGAACTCACCGCGCCGTTTTACGAGTTCGACGCTTACATCGCGACCATCCCTGACCGCCAAGGTTTGTCGATGAATGTGCTGTACATCGCCCACCGCTACCGCGATATCGTCATCAACTTCCGGCCCTTATTCGCTCCCGGCGAAGGTCAGTTGTGCTGCGCGTTATGGGACTTTTTACAAAACTACATGGACACCAGCCGCCCGCTGCCAGACTTGCCGCGCTACGAACAATACCGACATCTCGACCCAACAACGGCTGAATACGACCGCAAAACCCGCCGCAATCCAAGGTTCTGGATCGATATGGACGATGCTACCTTCGAGCAAGAACTCTACGACATGCGCGGCAAGATCGATCAAATCGACACCTTCCAGCGCCCGAACTTGATGGCGCGGTATGTGGAGTATGTCGATTGAAATCCGACGCTTTGGAAACGACTTACTACGCCGCCACCGCTTATCGCTCTAATCGGATTCCCAACCAACCACCTTCGGCAGAGCGCTCATGGATACGGCGCTTTTCCAAGGTGCGTTTGCCGTGGGGACTAACTCAACAAGTCGCACCCGATGATTTTTTGACAGAGGCGTCACCTGAGGATCTCCGACGGGTAGAAAAAGGTTTGCAGGAGAAAAAAGAAAAGTTGGTTTTAGGTACTTATGTACCTGCTCTATATGAGGATGTCGACTTTCATGACCGTCACGATCAGGAGCGCTTTAGGTTCTCTTTGTGGTCTGCGCGGTCACAGTTTTGGATCTACTTACACTCATTTGGAAAGTGGCTTTTCCTTATCGGTCTGATTCCAGGCTTATTCACTCTTTTGGTGGCTATCAAAAAGCTCAAAGGAACATGGATAGAAATAGCTATAGATAGTTTTTATAGCTTCTTCATTTGGTTCTCAGGGATCCCCATTTTCTGCTGGGCAATCGCCGCCCTAGTCATCCGCTACTTCCCCCACCTCTGGGTCAAACCCTCCCGAGGCCCCATCTGGGAAATCAACCGCCGCACCGGCCTGGTCACTCTCTTCGATTACGACAACAACGGCGAATACAAAAAGAACGGCACCATCGGTGAACTCACCGCGCCGTTTTATGAGTTCGACGCCTACATCGCCACCATCCCGGATCGTCAGGGTTTAGTGACGAACGTGCTGTATATCGCCCACCGCTACCGCGATATCGTCATCAACTTCCGGCCCTTATTCGCTCCCGGTGAAGGCCAGCTGTGCTGCGCGTTGTGGGATTGTCTGCAGAACTACATGGACACCAGCCGCCCGCTGCCGGACTTGCCGCGCTACGAACAATACCGACATCTCGACCCAACAACGGCTGAATACGACCGCAAAACCCGCCGCAATCCAAGGTTCTGGATCGATATGGACGATGCTACCTTCGACCAAGAACTCTACGACATGCGCGGCAAGATCGATCAGATCGACACCCTCCAACGCCCGAACCTGATGGCGCGGCATGTGGAGTATGTCGATTGATCGTCCGTTTCAGCCGCAGAGTTTGTGTTGGCTGCTTTGGCGCTTTCGTTGGCAAGCCAACACCCACAAAGTTGATTTTGTTCGGTTGAACCTTCGCCGCGCCCATTTCTGCAGGCGACTCCGTCCCCCTCGCGCAGTAAAAACAGGACCTGTAGGAGCGCTTGCCCGCGATCGGCTGCGCAGCAGTCGTAAAACCATCGACTCCACTTTTTCAGTTGGGACCGTATAGGCTTTTTGGGACCGCTTCGCGATCCATCGCGGGCGCGCTCCTACAATTCGATATCTGAAATCAATAAGTTATGCGTTGTTTGAGGGCGGGAATCCAGTCCGGCATTGATGTTGTTCTGGAGCCGAGGCTCGTCTGCAATTCTCTCTATCGCCGGTGTGTTCTGTTAAGCCTATCAAACGCGCTACTACTGCGAGCAAACCAACTCAACAAGTAATCAGCCATGACCTGGGTACGACGCGGCAAGCCGGCTTCGTAGGGGTGGACCAGGAACAGCGGCAAGCTGGGGGTTTGATAATCGCGCAGCAGCCAGCGCAGACGTCCGTCGGTGATTTCGGCGTGGACCATGTAGGACGGTAGTCGGGCGATGCCGGCACCGACCAGCGCGGCTTTTTTCAACAGGCTGTAATGGTTGCTCGCGAATGGACCCGCAACGCGTACCCGTGTCAGTTGGTGATTCTGGTGGTAAAGCCATTCGTCACGGCCGCTGTAGTGGCTGTTAAGCAAGCAAAAATGCTCGCTCAACGACACCGGGCGCGTGGGCTCGCCGTGGCGTTCGAGGTAGGCCGGGCTCGCGCAGGTGAGTTCTTGCATGTCGAGCAATGGTTTGGAGACCAATCGTTCATCGCTGTCAACGTGAGTGCGGATCGCCAGATCATATCCGTCCCGGTACAGGTCCCGAAACCCATTGTTCAGGTCCAGCTCTATCTGAACCAATGGATATTCTTTCGAAAACTCCATCAGCAAACCGTCGAAGAATGTTTCGCCCATGGACACCGGTACGGTGATCCGCACCGAGCCGGCGACCTCATCGTGTAACCGGGCTAACGCTTGCTGGGCGCGCACGGTTTGATTAATTAGCGCCCTCGCTTGAGGCAATACGGCTGCACCCGCGGCCGTCAGGCTTAAGCGACGAGTCGTACGATGCAGTAGCGTCACGGAATAACGGGTTTCCAGAAACTTGATGCGCTTGGACAATTGGCCCTTGCTGCACCCCAGCCGCTGGGAGGCCAACGTAAAGCTCCCGGCTTCGACCAGGATCGCAAAGGCAACCAAGTCATCCATCTCGCTCATTTCGATTGTTTCCTGCTGAAAACGTGAAGTTGCCAATTAGCATGTTTATCGACCGCAATCTCGCACTCTACACTGAGTCCTTGTTAAACCATTTCAAGGAAACGCGATGAAAATTCTTCTGATTGGCGCCACGGGAACCTTAGGCTCGGCCATTGCGAAGGAATTGGCCCCGCGCCACGAGATCGTCAGCATTGGCCGCACGAGCGGTGATTTCCAGGTGGATATTAGTGACAGCGCGTCCATCAGAAAACTGTTCGAACGGGTAGGTAGATTCGACGCGTTGGTGTGTGCAGCCGGGAACGTGAATTTTTTGCCCTTGGCCGACATGACTGAACAGGACTTTGCGCTGGGCCTTCAGGACAAACTCATGGGCCAGGTCAATTTGCTGTTGATCGGACGCGAATTCGCCAACGATGGCGCTTCGTTCACCTTCACCACCGGCGTCACCAGCCATGACCCGATCCGCACTGGGACCTCCGCCAGCCTAGTCAATGCCGCTATCGACGGTTTTGTTCGGGCGGCTGCCATCGAATTGCCTCGCGGCTTGCGCGTAAATTCGGTGAGCCCAAATGTTTTAGTGGAGTCAATGGGCGCCTACGCGTCCTATTTCCGGGGCTTCAAGCCCTTGCTGGCGGCGGATGCTGCACTGGCTTACGCGAAAAGCGTCGAAGGTTTGCAGACCGGTCAGACTTATCACGTCGGCTGAGCCCTTGTGATCGGGCAGCAGCCTGAGTAACGTGGCGCCACTTGTTTGGAGACCGACCCACCATGTTCGCTGCCCGTACCCTGTTGATGATTGCCCTGCTGCCCGTGTTTGCCGGCTGTCAGATGTTCAGCGCCAAACCTGCGTCGTCCACGCAGGGCTTGACTCGCATGCAAGGCGACCTCACCGGTGAAGGTGGTCAGCTGTGGTTTCAGCCTTGCAACGAACAACGCCGGTTTTTGATCCAGGACAGCGGCAACACCAGCGTGCTGCAAGAGGCTACGGCGCTCGCGGCCAAAAAAGGCACGCTGTTCGCCGATTTACGCGGCAGCTTCAACGCCAGCAAAACCTCGGGCACCGATGGGGTGGTCAACCTGCAGCAACTCTACCGGGTTGAACGTTCCGCCACCGCCTGCAAGGACACCAACTTCAAGCAGTTGATCGTGCACGCCAGCGGCAACAGCCCGGCCTGGGACATCAACGTCAACGGCAAAGGCTTGATCCTCAACCGTGAGGGCAAAGACCCCGTCGCCCTGCCGTATGTTGAAGAAGAACTGCCTGATGGTCGTCTCAACCTGAGCACCGAAGCCAATGGTCAGCGCATCGAGTTGTGGGTCGCACCGCAACGCTGCGTCGATCCGGTTAGCGGTTCCGTACTGCACTTGACCGCTGAATTGCGCGTTAACGATCAGGTCCAGCGTGGCTGTGGCTATTACGGCGGCGCACGCAACGACTGAGTTCACCCGGAGCCTGGTTACGGCTAATGGATTTCAAATGCCTGCAGCGCATGGGACCGAAGGGGCCTATAATTGCCGGTTCGCGTAAAGCTGGCCCGGATACTGGACCCTGTCATGTTACGAATCACCGAACTCAAGCTGCCAATCGATCACCCGGAAGAAGACCTGCGCCCTGCCCTGCTGCGGCGCCTGGGGATCGACAGCGATGAGCTGCTCAACTTCACACTGTTCAAACGCAGCTACGATGCGCGGAAAAAATCGTCGGAACTGTGTTTCATCTACACCATCGATTTCGAAGTGCGCGATGAAGCGGCGCTGTTGCGCACGTTTGCCGATGACCGCCATCTCGGCGTGGCACCCGACATCAGTTACCACGTTATCGGGCATGCCCCCGAAGGTTTGAGCGAGCGTCCGATTGTCGTCGGCTTCGGCCCCTGCGGGATTTTCGCCGGTTTGCTTTTAGCGCAAATGGGCTTCAAACCGATCATCCTCGAACGCGGTACTGAGGTGCGTCAGCGCACCAAGGACACCTTCGCGTTGTGGCGCAAGAACGTGCTCAACCCGGAGTCCAACGTGCAGTTTGGCGAAGGCGGCGCCGGGACCTTCTCCGACGGCAAACTGTACAGCCAGATCAAAGACCCGAAATTCCACGGCCGTAAAGTACTGCATGAGTTCGTCAAAGCGGGTGCGCCGCAAGAAATCCTGTATGTCAGCAAGCCGCACATCGGTACGTTTCGACTGACCGGTGTGGTGGAAAACATGCGTCATCAGATCGAGGCGCTGGGTGGCGAAGTCCGCTTTCAACAGCGCGTTACTGACGTGCTGATCGACAACGGCCAGTTGCAGGGCGTGGTTTTGAACAGCGGCGAACAGATCGAATCCAAGCACGTGATCCTTGCGTTGGGCCACAGCGCCCGCGACACCTTTCGCATGCTCCATGGACGTGGCGTGTACATGGAAGCCAAGCCGTTTTCCGTGGGCTTCCGTATCGAACACCCGCAATCGCTGATCGACCGCGCACGCTTGGGCAAATACGCCGGCCACCCGAAATTGGGTGCGGCGGATTACAAACTGGTGCACCACGCGAAAAACGGTCGTTCTGTGTACAGCTTTTGTATGTGCCCTGGCGGCACGGTGGTGGCCGCGACCTCCGAGCTGCACCGGGTGGTCACCAACGGCATGAGCCAATACTCGCGCAACGAGCGCAATGCCAACTCGGGCATCGTGGTCGGCATCACGCCCGAGGATTATCCAGGCGGCCCGTTGGCCGGTATCGAGTTGCAAGAGCGGCTGGAATCGCTGGCCTACGTGTTGGGCGGCAGCAACTACGAGGCGCCCGCGCAGTTGGTGGGTGACTTCATTGCTGGAAAGGCGTCGAGCGTCTTGGGCAGCGTAGAGCCGTCTTACAAGCCTGGGGTGAAACTGGTGGACTTGGCAGACGCCCTGCCCGGGTATGCGATTGAGGCGATTCGTGAAGCGTTGCCGGCGTTCGATAAACAGATCAAAGGTTTCGCCCAGCACGACGCGATTCTGACCGGTATTGAAACCCGCACCTCGTCACCGCTGCGCATCACCCGCGATGACACCCTGCAAAGCTTGAACGTCAAAGGCCTGTTTCCGGCCGGTGAAGGTGCTGGGTATGCGGGCGGTATTTTGTCCGCTGGGGTCGACGGTATTCGAGTCGCCGAGGCGCTGGCTCGGGATATGTTGGGGATTGAGGGTTGATCCGAGGATGATCTGTAGGAGGGTCCGCCACGTCTTCGACACCGTATTGTCGCGCAGTGGCAGGACTGAAGCCTTCCCGAATGAATTCGGTCCCACAGATTTCTGGCGTTGCACAGATTTCTGTAGGAGTGCCGAAGGCTGCGACAAGGGCCGAAGGACCTTCGCCAACAAGTTGTCTCCTACAGGGTTTTCACTGTCTTAAATCCCGGCGCGCAACACGCCTTCGGGCAGGGCTTCACCCCGTTCGGCACAGGCCGCGATGCTGTCGATCAACCCGGTTAGTTCATACCCTTGTGCTGTTAACCACGCCTGATCGTAATAGGTAGTCGCATAACGCTCGCCGCCGTCGCACAAAATCGCCACGATGGAGCCTGACTCACCAGCAGCAACCATTCCCTTGGCAGCCAAAAGCGCGCCGATGAGGTTGGTTCCGCTGGACCCCCCTACACGCCGGCCCAAGCGCTGTGCCAAGTAATGCATGGCGGCCAGGGACAGTGCATCGGGCACTTTGACCATAGCGTCAATCACTCTTGGCAAAAACGAGGCCTCGACCCGAGGCCGTCCGATACCCTCGATGCGTGAACCGCAGTCCAGACGCAAGCTCGCATCGCCGGTTTGGTAATAGTCAAAAAACACCGAACGCTCGGCATCAGCGCATAACACCCGCGTGCTGTGCTGGCGATAACGCACGTAGCGACCCAGCGTTGCGGTGGTGCCGCCCGTGCCGGGGCTTGAAATCAACCAGCTAGGTTCCGGATAACGCTCAAAGCGCAGCTGTTGGAAGATCGACTCGGCGATGTTGTTATTGGCTCGCCAATCGGTGGCACGCTCGGCGTAGGTGAATTGGTCCATGAAATGACCACCGCTTTCTTGGGCGAGGCGTTCGGACTCAGCGTAAATCTGAGTCGGGTCCTGAACCAGATGGCTCTTGCCGCCATAGAACGCGATTTGTGCGATCTTTTCCTGAGAGGTGGTGGCAGGCATCACCGCAACAAACTGCAAACCCAACAAACGGGCGAAGTACGCTTCGGAAATCGCTGTCGAGCCACTGGAGGCTTCGATCACTGGAGCGCCGGGCTTGAGCCAGCCATTGCACAACGCATAGAGAAACAACGACCGCGCCAAACGATGTTTAAGGCTGCCCGTCGGGTGGCTGGACTCATCTTTGAAGTACAACTCGATGCCTGGCAGTCCCGGTAATTCCAAGGGGATCAAATGGGTGTCGGCGCTGCGCTGAAAGTCCGCTTCGATGATTCGGATCGCTTCACGGGCCCATGGTCTGCTATCGCTCATCATGACTTCTCATTCAAATTTAGGAATCGTTCCACCGCTCAAATCGCCCCCATCAAGAAGCCAATCGTCTTAAGCATTGGTGCCAATAAAAAGCCCGGACTTTTGGCCCGGGCTTTTTTATTACAACTTGTTGCAGTTACTCAAGTGTCACTCAATAACGACGTAAAACTTAGTGAGCAACTCGACTTGTACCATTCACCGTCATGATGCGCACGCGTTCGCCGACGCGGAAAATTTCATTTTCCTGCACTTCCTGAACATAGGCGCGCATCGTGCCGTCGTCTTCACGCACGGTAATTTCTACGCCCTGCGCACGGGTCAAACCTTCTTCCGTGGCCGAACCCAGCAGACCACCCGCTACCGCACCGATCACCGCAGTGATGATGCTGCCGCGACCGCCACCAATAGCGCTACCGGCCACACCACCCACTACCGCACCAGCGCCAGCGCCGATTGGAGTCTTGGTGCCTTCGATTTTAACGGGGCGCAACGAGTCGATGGTGCCCATGCGTACGGTCTGTACTGTCCGAGCCTCATCGCGGGAATATGAGTCCCCGGTCAGACTTGAGGTACAGCCGCCCAGTGTCAATGCCATAGCAGTGAACGAAGCAACCAGCAGAACAGACTTACGCATAAGATCATCTCCAAAAAGAACAAGCAGCCATTAAACTCCGTGACAAGAAACCTGTCACGGTTCTGCACCGAAAAACTTGTTTCCATTCAGCGGACATACTGTGCCGCTTTACCCTCACGTCATAGACGTTCGGGCGTGAAAAAGATTCAAAGGATTTCTAGTGCAGAGAATGGCGATACATCAGGGCGCGAGCCGCTCCCGAATCCATGCCTCGTTTTGCAGACGATAGTTCAAACGATCATGCAACCGGCTCGGACGGCCTTGCCAAAACTCGATCCTTTCTGGCAACAAGCGATACCCGCCCCAGTGCTCCGGGCAGTGCGGTTGGCTGTCGCTGAACCGCTGCTCGGTGTCCTTGAGCAGCGCTTCAAGTTCGGTACGATCAGCGATCACCCGACTTTGCGGTGAAGCCCATGCCCCGAGACGGCTGCCCAGAGGCCGAACCTGAAAGTAAGCGTCCGACTCTTCCGGGCTCACCTTAACCACGCGCCCTTCAATCCGCACCTGACGCTCCAGCGAAGGCCAGAAGAAGGTCATGGCCGCAAAAGGACGCGACGCCAGTTGCTGACCTTTATCACTTTCGTAGTTGGTGAAAAACGTGAAGCCTTGGTCGTCGAGTCCTTTGAGCAGCAAAATCCGACAATGAGGACGGCCCTGTTCATCGACGGTCGCCACGGTCATGGCATTGGCCTCGACCGGTGCTTGCTCGGTTTTCACCGCCTGGGCGAACCACTGATGGAACAAGGAGAAAGGTTCGTCCGGTGCCTGAGCTTCGTTCAAACCATCTCGGGCGTAATCACGACGCATATCGGCCAAAACTTGGGTCATCACGTGCTTCCTTCGCTGCAATTCCTGGGAAAAGGTCCTTGGCTACGGTCAGGCTTAGTTGGCTTTCGCCTGATCGTCCGGTATGTCTTTCTTCGCTGGCGCGTCAGTTTTGGCGGGCACAGCGGGCGTCGTCTTTTTCACTGACGAAGCTTTTTTGACAACGGGCTTTTTGGCGGCGGCTTTTTTCACCGGTGCCTTTTTAGTGCTGGCTACGGTTTTAGCCCCTGGTGCGGGGGTAGCGGCTACGGGCGGTGTTGTCTGAGCGGCGGCCAGAGTCGGGCCTGGCGCTGGCATGTTGTATTTGCTCAGCAGGGCCACCATGGTGACTTGCGGCGTCATCACGATCTCGATCCGACGGTTCAGCTTGCGACCTTCGACACTGTCGTTGGCTGCACGCGGCATGATCGAACCCATCCCACGCATGCCCAAGCGGTTACGTTCCAGACCACTCAGGCGGAAAATGGCAGCAACCGAAGACGCTCGGTCTTGAGTCAGTTTTTGATTGTCAGCGCTCAAGCCAGTGGTGTCGGCATGGCCAAGAACGAGCACAGCGGTTGTCGGGTCGGCTTCAACAATTTTTGCCAGGCGGGTAATCGGGCCAAGTGTAACCGGCAGCAACATGGTTGGACGATCATGGTTGAACGAGCTGTCCGCTGGGGCGGTGATGACCAATATGTTCTCGCGGCGCTCCAGCTCAAACGGGCTGTCTTTGATCGCTACACGCAAACGTGGCTCGTAATTATCAAGCCAAGCTTGGGTGACTTTTGGATCAGGCATTGGCACCGGTTGAGCGCGTAGCGCGAGGAGCGGCTTAGCCGCGTCCTTTTGTTGTTTGGTTTCGAACGGCCACCACCAATGAGTCTCGGTAGAAGGCGCGGCCGCGGCAACCACCGGCGCGGCGGCAGGAGCAGGAGCAGCCTTGACGTCGACTTTAGCGGCGGCGACCTCTGTTTTCACCGCGACAGGCGCAGCTGGAGCAACAGCAGCGACCTTCGCATCAGGCTTGCCCGCCGTTGCTTGATCCGGCGCCTTATCCGCAGACTGATGAGCACCAAAAGGCCACCAGTTAATACCACCATCGGCGGAGCCATTCTGAGGCGTTTGAGCACAACCCGTGACAGCCAGACATAAGGCAAACGCGATAGTTTTGTTAGAGGACATTGTTAATCCATACCGTGAAAAAGCAGAAATAAAGCTTTGAATAAGCTCGTATAAACAGACAATTTGAAAACAAAATACTCCACCCAGTTCCTTGAACGCCAAGTTAACTGACCATCGGCTAAAAACAGCTCGCCAATACGCGCGCCAGCGATTGTGCGCGCGGGTCCATCAATACGTAAGGCCCAAGCGTGTTGGTGACAAAACCAAACGCCACCTCGCGCTCAGGGTCCGCAAATCCTATCGACCCGCCAGCGCCGGGATGACCGAAGGCTTTAGGCCCAAGACCGTAGGTCGCATTTGGCACCTGCGGTTGGTCGAGCATGCAGCCAAGGCCAAAGCGGGTGGGCGTCAGCAGGGTTTTATCCAGGCCCGCACTGTGTTCGCGAGTCAGCTCGCCTAGCAACTCGGCTTCGAGTAACCGACCGTCAAGCAATCCGGTGTAAAAGCCTGCAAGACTGCGAGCATTGCCGTGACCATTGGCCGCAGGTTGTTGCATGCGCCGCCACTCCGGTTTGTTGGTGCTGGTCATGATCGACGGCGGGTTGGTAAACGCCCGCGCGGTCATGGAAGAGGGTTCGCGCATAGTGGTTTGCAACAGACGCTGCGCGGCAGCGTCCCCCGGATTACCCTTGCCACGCGCAATGTGCGCAACACGGTAAAACTCTTCATCCGCCAGCCCGACATGAAAATCGAGCCCCAAGGGTTCGGCGATACGGGCCGCGATGGACTCTCCAGGCCCTCGCCCGTCGGCACGGCGCAGCATCTCGCCGACCAACCAGCCATAGGTCATGGCGGCATAACCGTGGCCATGACCCGGCGTCCACCACGGTTCTTCAGCGGCCAGCGCGTGGGTCATGGTGTGCCAGTCATAAAGCGCTTCGGCAGGCAACATTTCACGCAACGCTGGTAAACCCGCCTGATGGCAAAGCAACTGACGCAGCGTAATTTTATCTTTACCGGCAGCTGCGAACTCAGGCCAAAGGTGGGCGACCGGGTCGTCCAAGTGCAACTTGCCTTCACCCACCAATTGCAGCGCGGTAACAGCGGTAAAGGGTTTGGTGCAGGAAAAGACATTGGCAATGGTGTCGCTGTGCCAAGCCTCAGCACCGTCCTTGTCCGCCGTGCCGGCCCAGAGATCGACAACGGTTTCGCCGCCAATCTGAATACACAACGCGCCACCGCGCTCTTGAGGGTCATCGAAGAGAGCGGCGAAAGCTTCCCGCACCGCTTCAAATTTAAGCTCGAAATGACCCTGAATCTGCACGCGCCCGCTCCCCCGAAATGACTGTTTCAACTGTTGACGCGCATTGTTCCAGCGATTGAGCGCTTTGGGAACAGACTCAAGCGTGATGGCGACGATTAACGTGTGCCATCGGCATCATCTTCGGCCCCGATTTCCGGTTCTAAGGGGGTTGTATGCGCCTGGGTTTTATCCGCGCCGTTCGCTCGCGTTTCTTTGTTTAGCGTGACGGGAACTTGAACATTGGCTTTGCGCACGGCTTCAACGAAGCCCTGAAACGGTACGTCGGTGATGCCAACGAGGCCCACGTGACCATTTTCTCCGTCGAGCAAACGACCCGTGACCGGCTGATCGACGTACTCGAACCAATGCACACCCACAATTGAAGGCTCAGCCAGCGCCTGTTTCAGGAAGTTGGCGTAAGCCGGGCCACGGTCTTCTTCCCTGGGCACTTCTATCGCGCCAGCCCAAAATGGGCCGCGATCGCGTGAACCGAAGTGGAATTCGCCGATCAGCACCGGCTTGTCCAACTCACGCAGCTTAGCGAAGTCGTAACCGTCTTGAGGTTTGAGCGTATAAAAATTGAAGCTCAGCACATCGCAATATTGGGCGCACGACGCCACGGCCTCGGGGGTACTGACCGAGAAGCGGCCTCCCAATAACAGATGATTGGGCGCGTGCCACTTCAAGGAGTCGGAGATGGTTTTGAAGTAGGTGTCGGCGAACGCCTTTTGGAAGTTTTTGAAATCAGCTTCGATCTCCGGGTGATCGGCGCTTGGCAATGGCGGCTGGAAGCCTGGGTCCTCCAGCAATTCCCACGCGGGCAAGTCGATACCCCAGGCTTTCGACAACCCCTGCCGATTGCGATACTTGTCACGCAGCTGTTTGAGGAACGCACGTTTGGCCGGCGCATCCGTGCTCATTTTCAGCGTGCCGTACGCCAGCGCATAGCGGGATTTGGGGTCATTACCATCACCGGCCCACGCCAGTTCGTTGTCCGCGAAATAACCCACCAGCCATGGGTCATCACGATGATCTCGGGCAGCAATGGCGACCGCGCGCTCGGTGGCCATGGCGAAGCGCGGGTCGAATGGGTCGGGCATGCCACCCCAACGGTCGACCCCGGTGCTGATGCTGTTGTAGTCGCCGACGATAGACAGCGGCAAGGTATACGGCACGCGCTCATTGCCCCCCAACTCTGGGTCACTCCAATTGCCAATGGTGTTGAAGCCCCAGGCCTGCAAGCGATCAAGGGTGTGAGCGGTCCAACGTTTGGCGTCGAATGCCGGTGACGCACACTGAGCGCTGACCTTGGCGGCTACCGTTTGATCAGCCGCAACGGCGCTGACGCACTTTTCCTGGCCGTTGGTGCGCTGCAGGTTTGCGCCATAAAAATCGAACCATTTACCATGAGCAAAAGCACGCGCACCGTTGGCCCCAGCGTTGCGGCGGTTGTCATCCTTGCCGTAAAAGATGGCCAACGGATCAACGTCGGTGGGTAATGCCGAAAACATCGATTCTCGGCCTTCGACATAAGTACGACTGTCGGCTGCGGTGACCGCGTTCACACCCAACGAATAAAACGGATGGCCTTCGGGGGTGATCAGGTACCAGCGTCCATTGAGTTTTTCAGTACGGAAAAAACCCCTGGCTTCGAAACTTGGACCGCCGAGCCAGCCGCCGTATTTGTCTTGCTTAGGCCGATCGGCGAGCCAAGTTTTAAGCTGCTGGTGCTCCTTGACCGACGCCGCTTTGAGCTGTTCATCGCTGACGACTTTCTCAGGCCACTTGCTGCGCGTGAACTGGCCATAACCATCGACGATATTGGCGTAAGCGGCGTTCTGAATGACGTCACCTTCCTGCACGCCGAAACGCTCCAGCAGGATGCTCTGGGCTACGTCCGGCTGGTTCATCGATAAGGTCACCGAAACCACCTTGCTGCGGTCCAGTTTGCCCTGGGCATCGGCCAGTAATACACGCTGACCGTCGTAGGTCCAAGGCATCGGCGGTCCAGCGAACATGCCCTGACTTAGCGGCGAACTGGCTTGCAATGGGATGTACACCGTTTGGGCAGGTCCAGCGGGCAAATCGACCCGACTGTTGATCACGCTGCCGTCAGCGCTCTGGATCTGAACATCAAGGGTCAGGGCCCAGTCCATGGCGCTTTGAACGCGCAACGTCATGCTGCTGTCGTCAGACCAATTCCACGAACCGGATTCAGGCGCCAAGCGCAAGCTCGGACGTGCCACAGGATTGAAGGTGACGCGGCGCAACACTTCGCCCTCGGCGGTTTGCTCAGCGTTGGATTGCGGCAGGCTGGCGTCTTGTGTGGTGATTTGAACCACATCGGCAGGGCGAACGAAGTTGAACAACGTCTGCTGCCCTTCGGTCGCAGCCAACAGCGGACCGGAAAAAACAAGCGCTAATACCGAGGACAGCGAACGGCGAATCATGTGTTTGGTTCCTTTAACGACCCGTTATAAGAACGGTCACACGCCGGACCGAGGTAAGACCCGGTCCGGTGCGAATGAGGCCCACGGTGACTCAGGAAATTTCGCGACGGAACGGCGGTAGCGCGTTAAGGATTGCCTTGCCGTAACGCTGAGTGACTACCCGCCGGTCGAGCAGCGTGATGGTGCCGCGATCTTCTTCTGTGCGCAGCAACCGGCCGCACGCTTGGACCAAACGCAATGAAGCATCCGGCACAGCGATTTCCATGAACGGATTGCCTCCACGGGCTTCGATCCACTCCGCCAACGCCGCCTCAACAGGATCATCCGGGACAGCGAACGGGATTTTTGCAATTACCACGTGTTCGCAATAAGCACCGGGTAAATCGACCCCTTCGGCGAAACTGGCCAGTCCGAACAGTACGCTGGACTCACCGCTGTCGACCCGGGCCTTGTGCTTGTTCAGGGTTTCCTGCTTGGACAGATTGCCCTGAATGAACACTTGTTTACGCCAGTCGCGCTCAAGGCCGTCGAAGACGTCTTGCATCTGTTTGCGCGAGGAAAACAAGACCAGCGTACCTCGTGAACCCTCGACCAACCTCGGCAGCTCACGAATGATCGCGGCGGTATGCGCTACCGCGTCGCGAGGGTCGGCCTTGAGGTCCGGCACCCGCAACACGCCGGCGTCGGCATGGTGAAACGGGCTTGGGACAACCGCCGTGACGGCGCCTTTGGGTAACCCGGCGCGCATGCGGTAGCGGTCGAACTTGCCCAACGCGGTCAAGGTCGCCGAGGTGACCAAGGCGCCATAGGCGACGTTCCAAAGGTTACGGCGAAGCATTTCCGCCGCCAGAATCGGGCTGGCGTTGACCTCGATGTCGAACAACGAGCCGCTGTCGGCCAAGGTCAGCCAGCGCGCCATGGGCGGACTGTCTTCGGGGTCTTCAACCGTGAACGCCGTCCACAGTTCCCAGTTACCGTGAGCCCGGGCCAACAAGCTGCCGAACAACGGATACCATTCCTCAGCCTGGTGACTGGCGATGCCGATGTTCACCTCGCCGTCCATGCCGGTCTTGAGCAATTCGGTCAGGCGGGTGAACAGATCATCGAGTCGGGCGAAGCCTTTTTTCAGCTCTGCGCCCATCTCACGCATGTGCTCAGGCACCAACCCTCCGATAAAGCGATGACGCGGCCGCTCACGGCCCTGCATGTCTTCACCGGGTTTGAAGTCGGCCAGTTGTTCGCAAGCGGCGAACATGAATTGCTGCTGGGTTTTGATCTCCCGCGCCAGCTCCGGAACCTGTTCGATCAATTTGCCCAGATCGCCCGGCAACGGGTGTTGGGCCAACAGTTTGGTCAGGTTTTTCGCGGTTTGTTCCAGCCAATCCGAGGTAGAGCGCAGGCGGGTGTAGTGAGCGAAATGGCCGATGGCCTTGTCAGGCAGGTGATGCCCTTCGTCGAACACGTAAAGCGTTTCACGCGGATCAGGCAATACCGCCCCGCCTCCCAGTGCCAGATCAGCAAGGACCATGTCGTGGTTGGTGACGATGACATCGACCTTGCCCATCCCCTCGCGGGCCTTGTAAAAGGCGCACTGCTGAAAGTTTGGGCAATGGCGGTTGGTGCATTGACTGTGGTCAGTGGTGACCCGCGCCCAGTCTTGATCTTCCAGGGCTTGCGGCCAGCTGTCGCGGTCGCCGTCCCACTTATTGCCAGCAAGCTTTTCGATCATGCTGGTGAACAGCTTCTGACTGGCCTCGTCGACTTCGATCTTGAAGCCTTCCTCTTCAAACAGCTGGGCAGTGGCGGTTTGCGCGTTGCCTTCTTGCAACAGCATGTCGAGTTTGGACAGGCACATGTAACGGCCGCGCCCTTTGGCCAAGGCAAACGTGAAGTTAAGCCCGCTGTTGCGCATCAGGTCCGGCAGATCCTTGTAGACGATCTGCTCTTGCAGCGCGACGGTCGCTGTGGCAATTACCAAACGTTTGCCGGCCGCCTTCGCCGTGGGGATCGCGGCGATGGCGTAGGCAACCGTTTTACCGGTACCAGTGCCCGCTTCGACCGCGACCACAGCCGGATCGCCCGAGCGTCGACCTTCTTCATCGGTGTCGATATCGCCGAGCACTTTGGCGATCTCGGCGATCATCAAACGCTGGCCATAACGCGGCTTCAGGCTCTTGGCTTCGAGGAAACGCGAATAAGCGCCCTGAATCTGGGATTTGAGTTCGTTACTGATCATGGGCTTCGGGGCGCTACGAATCGGGTTAAAAGTGCTGGATAAATTTTCAGTGTTTCTAAGAGACGGCTATCATACCGCGCTAAATCATCCCGCGCAGATCGGAGTACCGAATGACAGCTTTTGCCCTTGTTTACACGCTGCATGTGCTGGCGGCCCTGGTCTGGGTCGGCGGCATGTTTTTCGCTTGGATGGTCCTGCGCCCGGCGGTGGGTGCGGCATTGGAGGGTCCCAATCGGCTTAAATTGTGGGTCCAGGTGTTTCCTCGGTTCTTTTTCTGGGTTTGGGTGGCGGTATTGGTGCTGCCGATCACTGGGGTTGGCATGATCAACCAGCGCTTTTCAGGCTTTGAGACCGCGCCGCGTTACGTGCAAATCATGATGGGTTTGTATGTGGTGATGGTGGCGTTGTTCATCCGTATCTACTCGCTGCAACTACCCGAACTGCGCCGTGCGGTGGAGGCTGAACAATGGCAAGAAGGCGCCGCAGTGCTGGGGCGCATACGCCGGTTGGTGGGGATTAATTTGATTGTCGGGTTGGTGCTGGTGGGCGTAGCAGCGAGCCGGCCAGGGTTTTGATGGCGTCAGGCAAGCATTGAAACATTCCCGTAGGAGCCAGCTTGTTGGCGAGGCGGTCAACCTGACACATCCTCGCCAAAGATCCTTCGCCAACACGTTGTTGGCTCCTACAGGTCTATGACTTACAACCGCTGTACCGTTAACGAACCATCGCGACCCGGCGCACCGGGCTGACCCGGTTGGCCTGGCCTGCCAGATTTGCCGCCATCTGCGCGATAAACCAGGCAACCCTTTGAGGCCCCACCCTTGCCTGCCAACCCCGCAGCACCGGCTAGCCCTCCCACTCCACCGTTGACGAGCACTTTGATGTGTTCGGCGGGAAATGCGGCGGGCAATTCAAGACGTACCAGTGCACCCGGCGCGCCATCGTGACCGTTGCTGCCGTTGTCGCCGTTGAAACCACGACTGGCTTCACCCCATAAACAACCAGGGTCTTCGCCGTTGGCGCCATCCAGACCGAAATACCCAGGGGCGCCTGAACCGCCACGGGCATCGATCGACAATTCATCAGCGTTCAGGTTTTCCAGGCGCAGGGTCAAATTACGACCCGGCAACGCGGGTTTGAGAAAGGTACCGGGCGCACCGCGAGCCGTGATTTGGCTGCCAGACGCCAGTTCGCCACGGCCGACGACCATGTTGAACCCTTGTCCACTGGGGATAATTGCGATGCGCGCTTCATGGCCCAACACCAATTCACCGACTCTGACTTCGTCGACACCTGCAGGGATCAGCAAAGTCCCATAATCAGAGACTTCAAGGCGGTCGAGTTGCAAGACGCTGGTTTTAACGGGCAGACGCAACAGAGAATGCGCTTCAACTACCACCGCCTCTGCCATGACCACCGGGGTGAATATCGCGGCGCTGCATGCAACCGCCAGCAAGCGAAGTTTACGCATGAGCAACCTCCGCCGGCGCTCGGGAAAAGGTCTGCATGTGAAAAATGCCAAACAGCAGAATCTGCCCACGATCCAACCAGGGCCGCGCCCGTCCGCGCAGGCTGCCGTTGAACAAAATCAACTCCAGCAAATGGGTCAGCAGCAGCAAGCTGCCCGCCATGTTGATCAATAAATCAAACGGATTTGGCAATGCAATGACCGTATTAATCAGCACTACCAGCCAGAAACCCAGCGTCAACATCTTCCCTAAACCCCAAAACAACTTCATACATGCCCCTGGCGGTTATTCTTTTGCGCACAGTAACGGCAACCGCGCGAATTTTGCCAGCGACCATTGAAAAATGTTCAGGTGCGCCGATTAGAGGCGCTACCCGCGACACAAAAAAACCGGGCCGGCGTTCAACCATGACCCGGTATAGGTAACGCAGTATCAACTTCAATGGTTGAGGCGTATCTCCACGCGGCGGTTTTTTGCTCGGCCCTCGTCAGTCGCGTTGTCCGCCACCGGTTGAGTTTTACCCATGCCTAGGGTGGATATTTCCCCCGACGGCAGTCCCTGGCTGATCAAAAACGTTGCCACGGCAGCGGCCCGACGCTCGGAGAGCTTCTGGTTGTAGGCAACAGAACCCTTGCTGTCGGTATGACCAACCACCTTGATGCTCACTACATCGGCGCTTTTCAGAGTGTCCATGATCGCGATTAATTGATCACGTGCTGAGGCCGTCAGCTCGTACTTGTCGAACGCAAACAGCACGGCCCCCTCATCGCTGAGGGTAATGACCTCCGGCGGTGCAGGTTCTGGGGGTTTGACAGTCGCAGGGTATTGCGGGAGTGGGCAGCCATTGTTATCAACGGGGGTATTTGGAGGCGTGTGAGGACAGGTATCGCGACGATCGAACACCCCATCCCCGTCCTCGTCACCGTCCTGGGCGAAACAGATAAGGCCACCGGCCAGCACGCCCAGTGCCGCGCCGCCACCTGCCCAAGCACCACTTTCTATGGCACCCAGCCCTCCTCCGACCAAGCCACCAATCACACTACAAATGGGCCAATTTTGTTGATTGAGCGGCGCCGTACCATCGCTGTGGGTCGCACAACCAGAAAGGACACCGCTGACCAAAATGAAAGGAAGTACCGCTCTTGCGCATACGCTCATAAGTCAATGCTCCTGAGTTACCGGCCCATGCCGGCACTCAGGAGTAAAGACGCACAACGTTAAGTACACAAGCCACGGAATACGGGCGTTTATCGGTTGATTTTGATCTCTACGCGACGATTCAGTGCTCGCCCTTCGGCTGTTTTGTTATCGGCCACAGGTCGGCTTTCGCCTTCACCGACAACTGCCACAAAACTGCTGCGCGCGATGCCAGTGCTGACCAGATAGTCGGTCACCGACTTCGCGCGTTTTTGCGAGAGGGTTTTGTTGTACTTGTCGCTGCCAACGCTGTCGGTATGACCACTGACGCGCAACTGGGCGCTCGGTGCTTCGCGTTTCAGACGGGTACTGATCAGATCAAGTTTCTGTTTGTCTGCCGCCGTTAATTGCGCCGAATCGAACTTGAAGTAGACGTCATTGATCACGATCGTCTCTTCTTTGACCACAACGACTTCTTCAACCACTGTAGGTTCGGTCGCTGCTGGTGCTACAACAGGTGGGCAACCATTGGCGTCGACACTGACACCTTTAGGCGTACCTGGGCACTTGTCGCGGCTGTCCGGCACGCCGTCGCCATCTTCGTCGCCATCGCCATGTACCCAGCAATACGCCGCTGCCACACCGCCGCCGATTAACACACCCCAACCGGCATAGGTTGCATTCTGAATTGCCCCCAGTCCGGCACCAGCCACCCCGCCGACTGCGGCACATTTAGGCCAATCGGTCTTTTGCAAACCCGCGCATCCAGTCAACAGACTGGTCACCAGGATCAAAGGTAACGCCACCCGAATCATACTCATTGACTTCATCTCCTATGGGATCGGTCCAAACCGATGCAGTGGGAGTAAAGACGTCAGTTCCACAGTCCGCCAATTAGCCATCATAAAAGCTGCGGATGAAGCAGCGCCGTCAGGGCTAGGCCAATACGTCACGGCACGCTAGTCTTGCAGCTCAATTGAGGAATTTCGATGACTGATGGCTTTTCTACGCGCACGCCGCAGCAAGCGCTGGCCGCATTGCTGGATCGATACGCCCCTAAACGCCTCTTGTTGATCGGCGCCGGCAGTTTCCCTGCGCTTGAAGCATTTTTAGCGGCTCATCCAGCTACCGAATTAGCCCACGCCACGCCCGGCCCATTGCCGCCAGCGCTAGCCGCACAACGCTTTGACCTGGCGCTGGCGCTGGATTGCCTGGAGCACCTGCCCAAACGCACCGGGTTAGAGTTGCTGGGCGGGATCCGTAATTTGAACGCAAGTCGTATCGCCGTATTAGCCGATCTGCACGCGTGTGGCTGGCAAGATACCGACTTCTATTCCTTGGCATTGCAAGCCAGCGAACGCTTTGCCCGAGACGAGCAGGTCCTGACGCTGTACACCTACGACCTGCGTGACTATAAACAAGTCCCCGATTGGCTGAACGCGAAGTTTTGGGCCAATCCGGAGAATTTTGGCAAGTATTGGTGGTAGCCATGACGAATGCGATCTGCCCCTGCGGCAGCGGAAATTTGCTGGACGCCTGCTGTGGGCATTATCACGGCGGGTTGCCCGCCCCCTGCGCAGAAGCGTTGATGCGCTCGCGTTACAGCGCTTACGTGCTGGGGCTGATCGATTATTTGGTGAGCACGACGCTGCCTGCGCAGCAAGCCAGCCTGGACCGCCAGTCCATCAGCGATTGGAGCGCGCGAAGCACGTGGCTAGGGTTGGGCGTGGAGCACGTCGAGGTATTTGGCGGCAAACCCGAGCATGCCTTCGTGACCTTCGTCGCGCGCTGGCACGACGGTGCAGGGGAACACAGCCATCGTGAGCGCTCGGCATTCGTCCAAAATCAAGGCCGCTGGTATTTCATCGATCCCACGGCGCCGCTCAAGGCAGGACGCAACGATGCGTGCCCCTGCGGCAGTGAGCAAAAATTCAAAAAATGCTGTGCGGGTTATCTCGCGTAGCCCGACCGATGGACTCAGCAGAGTTTTAGATGTGAGGTGTCGGGCGCCGGGCCGGCGGGTGGTTTTTTGATCTCATGCAGGTCACTTCCCACCGGAGCCAGACTCATTTGCGAAAGGTCAAGACGGGGTGCGGGCGCAGGGGCTTTTGGCTCTTGCAGCGCGCTCCCTACTTCAGCGACTGAATAATTGGGCGCATCCACGTCCACAAATGCAGCCATATAGGCGTCGCGCGGTGCGACCTGCAGTCGACGGTTAACCTGCGCAGGACGGAAGAAACCTGGAGCATCCGGCGGTGGCGCCAGTTCCACTTCTTCCATGTCGAGGTGCATGTCGACTATCTCGACAATCGCCCCGGCGCGCTCAAGGGTCGAGCGGTACTTAAACGCGGCGGCCTGATCGAGGTTGTTTTTGAGCACCAGACGCCGCCCTGAGAACAACAACGCGATACGCTGCTCATCGGCGTGGAACAACGTGATCAGGTTTGCCTCGACCCGCTCTCGTAGCGCACCGGGCACAATCTGACCACTAAAGACGATTTCATAGAGGTTCATCGGACAGGCTCCAACGGCACAAGGTGCAAGTATGGCCGATAATTCTGGTTTGAATGCGTGCACCGGACACGTATTGGCGAGATAATTCGCGCCAATTATTCCGGAGAGACCTTGATGAACCAGGAAACCCACGTTCACGGCCCTGACTGCGCCCACGACCACGATCATCAGCACCACGACCACCAACACGCTCACGTCCACGGCCCAGATTGCGGCCACGCACCACAAGAGCCCGTGCGCAACACCCTGAAAGACGTCGGCCGCAATGATCCTTGCCCCTGCGGCAGCGAGAAAAAATTCAAAAAGTGCCACGGCGCTTGATCAACTAAATGCCTGTAGAAGCCAACGTGTTCGCGATGTAAGCCGCGCCGCATTGTTTCACGCGGACCGCGTCAAACGCCTCGCCAACACGTTGGCTCCTGCAGAGGTATTGCTGCTTGCGTGTGGCGTGCCCGCTCACTAACGTAGCGCCATCAAAAAACGTCAGCCCTCGCAGGAGCTTTGCCATGGCCTCGCCAGCCCTTTTTAATTTTATTCCCCGGTTCGGCGTTGCCGCAGCAGTGGTCAGTGTCCTGAGTTTGAGTGGTTGCCAGCTCGGCGGCGGCAGCAGCGATACACTGCCACCGTCCAGTGGTGTGTTTCCGATCAAAGGGTTGGCGCAGAACGTCTCAGTGCGCCGCAACAACCTCGGTATGCCGCTGATCGAGAGCAATACTTTTCATGACGCGCTGTTCACCCTGGGTTATGTGCACGCCAGCGACCGCATCAGCCAAATGGTCAGCATGCGCCTGCTCGCCCAAGGCCGATTGGCCGAACTGGAAGGCCCCAGCGCCTTAGAAATTGACCGTTTCATGCGTTCGGTCAACTTGAAGAAAAGTGCCAGTGAGCTTTACAACAGCTCATCGCCACGCCTCAAACGGTTCTTCGAAGTCTATGCACGCGGCGTCAACGCCTACCTGTTTCGTTATCGCGACAAGCTGCCCGCCGATTTGACGGCAGCCGGTTACCGCCCCGAATATTGGAAGCCTGAGGATTCGGCGCTGATTTTCAGCCTGCTGAACTTCGGCATGTCGGTAAACCTGCAACAGGAGCTCTCGTCGCTGGTGTTGGCGCAAAAGGTCGGCGCGGAGAAACTCGCCTGGCTGATCCCGACCTACCCTGACGAAGAACTGCCGGTCGCCGAAACCGACAAACTCAAAGGCCTGAACCTGAGCCAAATCCCCGGTCTGGGTGATTTGAATAAGGTCGCCCTGCAGCTGTCCGACCTGAACATGCTCGGCGTTGCGGCCTCGAACAACTGGGTGGTCGCTCCCCAGCGCAGCCGCAGCGGAAAAAGTTTGCTGGCTAACGATATGCACCTGCCCGCCGCCTTACCGTCGGCGTGGAGTTTTGTGCAGATCCGCGCCCCCAAATTTGAAGCGGCCGGGATGTCCATCGCGGGCCTACCGCTGATCCTGTCTGGCTTCAACGGCAAGCTGGCTTGGGGCTTGACCACAGCGATGGGTGATAACCAAGACGTATTTCTGGAGAAACTCAAACGCGAAAACAACACGCTGCTCTATCTGGTAGACGGCAAGTGGCAACCGGCCTCGGTGCGCAACGAAACGTTCTTCATCAAAGGCGAGCGGGCGGTTCGCGAAACCATTTACGAAACCCGCCACGGCCCACTGCTCAACAGCGCGCTGGGCGAGCGCAGCAGCCCAGAGCAACCGGTTCAATTGAGCAACGGGTTGGGTCTGGCGCTGCAAACACCCGACTTCAAAGACGACAAGAGCATGGACGCGTTCTTTAACCTGTCCCGCGCACAAAACGTCGACAAAGCCTCGGACGCCATCCGTGAAATTCGTGCCATGGCCCTGAACATTGTGTTCGCCGATGCCCAACATGTCGGCTGGCAAGTCACCGGACGCTTCCCGAACCGCCGCGAAGGTTTAGGCTTGCTGCCATCGCCGGGCTGGGACAGCCATTATGATTGGGACGGTTACGCCGACTCGATGCTGCATCCGTACGATCAGGACCCACGGCAAGGCTGGATTGGCACCGCCAACCAACGCACCATGCAGAAAGGCTACGGCATGCAGCTGTCCAACTCCTGGAACTACCCGGAGCGCGCCGAACGCGTTGCTGATTTGTTGAACGCCGACAAACAAGACAGCCGCAGTATGATTGCCATGCAATACGACCAATCCACGACGTTTGCCGCCAAGCTGAAGAAGATGTTCCAGGCACCTGGCATGGCCCAGCCGCTGAAACAGGCCATCGATGCGCTGCCTGCGGCTGATCGCGGCAAGGCTCAAGAAGCCTTGGCCCGCTTGATCGCCTTCGACGGCAAGTTATCGAGAACCTCTTCCGACGCCGCGATGTACGAGCTGTTCCTGCAAGAAAGCGCCAAGCAGATCTTCCTTGACGAACTGGGCCCGGAAACCAGCCCGGCCTGGAAAGCGCTGGTTGAAAACGCCCGCTTCACCTACTCCGCGCAAGCAGACCACCTGCTGGGCCGCGAAGACAGCCCGTATTGGGATGACATCAAAACCCCGCAAAAAGAAGACAAGCCAACCATCCTCGCCCGCAGCCTGGCCGCCGCAATAACCGCAGGCGACAGCCAGTTGGGTGCTGATCACAAGGCTTGGCAGTGGGGCAAACTGCACCGCTACACCTGGTCCGCGAAAAACGCCCAAATGGCCAATCGCAGTCCGATTCCAGCGGGAGGTGATCACAGCACGATCAATTCGGCAGCCTATGCGTGGGGTCAAAACTTCGACACCGTGCTGACACCGGCCATGCGGATCATCATCGACTTCGGTCAACCCGAGCCGATGATGAGTCAAAACAGCGCAGGCCAATCCGGCAACCCGGCCAGCCCGCATTACGCTGACGGCATCGATCCCTGGCTCAAAGGGCAATACACGACGATACCGATGCAACCGCAGAACCTGGAACGGGCCTACGGCAAGGCACGGTTAACGCTAACGCCAGGGAAGTAAGGCACCTTTTAGCTTTTTGAGACCCCTGTATGACCCAACTTGTTGGCGAGAGGCTTGATACGGTGTGTCAGGTGAAATCGCCTCACCAACAAGTTATCTCCTACAATGGCGTGCGACGAACGCGATATATCAACGTTGCGAACTTCCTCCCACCGGCCGCCTCATAACTAACAAGCCCATTGCTCTGGTCATCCCATGGACCTTGTTATCGCGCGCCCCGAAGGTTTGTATTGCCCGCCGGGAGATTTTTATATCGACCCTTGGCGCCCGGTACAGCGTGCTGTCATCACCCATGGTCATGGCGATCACGCGCGTACCGGCAACCATCATTACCTGGCGGCGGCGCCCGGCGAAGGCATTTTACGGGCGCGACTGGGGCAGGACATCAACCTGCAAACCCTGAATTACGGCGAAAAAATCATCCACCACGGCGTGACACTGAGCCTGCATCCGGCCGGGCACGTGCTCGGCTCGGCGCAGGTTCGGCTCGAGTATCAGGGCGAAACATGGGTCGCTTCGGGGGATTACAAAGTCGAGCCCGATGGCACGTGCGCGCCATTCGAACCGGTGCGTTGTCACACCTTCATCACCGAATCCACCTTCGGCCTGCCGATCTATCGCTGGCAGCCTCAGGCCGAGATCTTTGCTGACGTCAACCAATGGTGGCGCGGCAATATCGAGCTAGGCAAAGCCAGTGTGTTGTTCTGTTATTCCTTCGGCAAAGCCCAGCGAATTCTGCACGGCATTGATCCCGACATCGGTCCGATTCTGGTCCACGGCGCCATTGAACCGCTGAACCGGGTCTACCGCGAAGCCGGTGTTCGTATTCCCGAAACCCATTACGCAGGCGACTTTAAAAAGACCGACCCGTTATTGCGCCAAGCATTGATTCTCGCTCCGCCCTCTGCCGGCGGCAGCACCTGGATGCGGCGTTTTGGTGATCTCAGCGATGCATTTGCCAGTGGCTGGATGATGTTGCGCGGCACTCGACGTCGGCGTGGCGTGGATCGGGGCTTTGTGCTCTCGGACCATGCCGACTGGCCAGGGTTGCTGTGGGCTATTGAACAAACTGGCGCCGAGCGGGTGATGGTGACCCATGGTTCGGTCAACGTATTGGTACGCTATCTGCGCGAAAAAGGCTTGGATGCTCAGGGGTTCAGCACTGAATACGGCGACGACGAAGACCTCGCACTCGGCCCCCCCGAATCCCATGAGGTCCCGGCATGAAAGCCTTCGCTGCCCTGTATTCTCGCCTGGATGCCACCACGTCGAGCAACGCCAAGCTGGCCGCATTATGCGATTACTTTCTTGCCGCCACACCTGAAGATGCCGCGTGGGCTGTGTACTTTCTGTCCGGCGGCCGACCTCGGCAATTGGTGCCGACTCGGTTGCTGCGCGAACAGGCGATGGCCCTTTCCGGCTTGCCTGAGTGGTTGTTTGAGGAAAGTTATCAAGCCGTGGGCGACTTGGCTGAGACGCTTTCATTGATTCTTCCCGAGGTTCGGCACAGCTCTGATGCGGGCCTGGCGACGTGGATGGAAGACTATTTGTTACCGTTACGCGGCCTGCCACCTGAAGAACTGGCGCTGCGGCTTGAAGGGTATTGGGCGCAGCTCGACCGCGTTAGCCTGATGGTCTGCATCAAATTGATTACGGGCAGTTTCAGAGTGGGCGTTTCTAAACTGCTGATAACCCGCGCGCTTGCTTCATTGGCTAACATCGACAGCAAGCGCGTGGCCCAACGTCTGGTGGGTTACACCGACCTTTCCCACAGGCCCAGCGCCGAGGGTTACCTCAAGTTGATTGCCGCTGAGTCCGACGATGAACACGCCCAGCGCGGTGGCCAGCCCTATCCATTCTTCCTCGCTCACCCCCTGCAGCAACCGGTGGATCAATTCGAAACGCTGCTCGGTCCGTGTGAAGACTGGCAAGTGGAATGGAAGTGGGACGGAATCCGCGCGCAATTGGTCAAGCGCGAGGGTCGTTTATGGATCTGGTCCCGTGGCGAAGAACTGGTGACCGATCGCTTCCCGGAACTGCACAGCCTCAGCCAGCGCTTGCCGGACGGCACAGTGATCGACGGCGAAATCGTCGTCTGGAAAGCGCCTGCAGTCGAACTAAAACTAAAAGGTGATGAGGCGTTTGCCTTGGGACCACCAGAAACCGGGGCCGGCGCTCAGCCCTCCGTGCAACCTTTCGCTTTGCTGCAGCAGCGGATCGGCCGCAAGACATTAGGTAAGAAGATTTTGCAGGACGTGCCGGTAGTGGTTCTCGCCTACGACCTGCTGGAGTGGCAAGGCCATGATTGGCGCAGCCGTCCTCAACACGAACGGCGTACCCAGCTCGAAGCATTGCTCCATGAATGCCAGAGCCCGGTCTTGCTGCAGTCGCCGGTGCTGGTGGGTTGCGACTGGATGGACCTCGGCCGGCAACGCGAAGCGTCCCGCAGCCTCGGCGTCGAGGGCATGATGCTCAAGGCGCGCGATGCGTTATATGGCGTGGGTCGCACCAAAGACATGGGCGTTTGGTGGAAATGGAAAGTCGATCCATTCAGCGTCGACGCCGTGTTGATCTACGCCCAGCGCGGCCACGGTCGACGCGCCAGTCTGTACAGCGATTACACCTTCGCTGTCTGGGACGGGCCGCCCGACGCCAGCGAACGAATGTTGGTTCCGTTCGCCAAAGCCTATTCCGGGCTGACCGATGAAGAGATGCGCAAGGTCGATGCGATTGTCCGTAAAACCACAGTGGAAAAATTTGGCCCGGTGCGCAGCGTGACCCCAAGCCTGGTGTTTGAACTGGGTTTTGAAGGGATCGCCTTGTCGAAACGGCACAAAAGCGGGATTGCGGTGCGTTTCCCGAGGATGCTGCGCTGGCGCCACGATAAATCAGTGGCTGAGGCTGACAGCTTATCGACGCTACAAGATTTGCTCAGCCAAGCGTGATGCGCTATTTTAGTGCGCTTATTTTTGAGCGCGCCATTTCTGTGCATGAGCGCATTTCTGTAGGAGCTGACTTGTCGGCGAATGGGCGAACGCAGCTTGCCTGATGGGTCGCCTCGCCAACCCGCTGCTCCTACCGTATCGTTTCATGCTTGGCGTTCGAGGTTTCCCCGCCCCAGCAGGGCGTTTCAGCACTAAAGTCATGATTGCGACAACTCTGTACATTTAAAACGCACGTTCGTCTCTTTGGTTCAAATATTGCTATCTTCTTACCGTCTGGCGCTTGCCGGTAGCAAGAGATCCGCGTGTTCCCAACGCTCATTTTGGTTTTAAGGACTGATCAATGAAAAAAGCATGGCTGACCCTTTCCGCATTGGCTATTTGTCTGGCCGCTGGTAGTGCAATGGCCAAGGAATACAAGGAATTACGCTTCGGCGTCGATCCTTCTTATGCACCTTTCGAATCAAAAGCAGCCGATGGCAGCCTGGTAGGCTTCGATATCGATCTGGGCAATGCGATTTGCGCCGAGCTGAAAGTGAAATGCAAATGGGTTGAAAGCGATTTCGACGGCATGATCCCAGGCTTGAAAGCCAACAAATTCGACGGTGTTATCTCGTCGATGACCGTTACAGAGGCCCGTGAGAAGGTTATCGACTTCTCAAGCGAACTGTTTTCCGGTCCAACGTCGTTGGTCTTCAAGAAAGGTTCTGGCGTCACTTCCGACCCGGCAACCCTGAAAGGCAAGACCGTGGGCTATGAGCAAGGCACGATTCAAGAAGCCTATGCCAAAGCCGTTCTGGACAAAGCTGGTGTGACCACCAAGGCCTACGCCAACCAGGATCAGGTATACGCGGACCTGACTTCCGGTCGTCTTGATGCTTCCGTACAAGACATGCTGCAAGCCCAACTGGGCTTTTTGAAGTCACCAGCAGGCGCTGGTTTTGAAGTTTCCAAGCCAATCACTGATCCACTGCTGCCTGCAAAAACGGCCGTTGGTATCTCGAAAGGTAACAAAGACCTCAAAGCACTGTTGGATAAAGGTATCAAAGCGTTACACGCTGACGGTAAATACGAAGAAATCCAGAAAAAACACTTTGGTGATCTGAACCTGTATAGCGGTAAATAACATCCCAACGCCCATCGATTTCAGGTGAGAATCCGTCACCCGTTTCGATGGGCGTTTTTTTGACCGCAAAAGGCTTGATCCATGCTCGACGAATGGCTGCAATACCTTGGTTTATCTGCCCTCAGCTTGAGAGGCTTTGGCCCCCTGCTGCTCCAAGGGACCTGGATGACCATCCAATTAGGAATTCTGTCGCTGCTGGTCTCCGTGATCCTCGGCTTGATCGGCGCCAGCTGCAAATTGTCCAGTCTGCGTGCGCTGCGTATACCCGCGCAGGTCTACACCACCTTGATCCGCGGCGTGCCCGACTTGGTGCTGATGCTGTTGATTTTCTACAGCCTGCAAACCTGGCTTACCAGTTTCACTGAAATGATGGACTGGGATTACATCGAAATCGACCCGTTCGCCGCCGGGGTGATCACCCTGGGGTTTATCTACGGCGCCTATTTCACCGAAACCTTCCGGGGCGCCATTCTTTCCGTGCCTCGCGGCCAAGTTGAAGCCGCCACCGCTTATGGCTTGACCCGCAGCCAACGGTTTCGCGTGGTGGTATTCCCGCAAATGATGCGTTTCGCACTGCCAGGTATCGGTAATAACTGGATGGTGATCCTCAAAGCCACTGCACTGGTCTCGATCATTGGCCTCGCCGATCTGGTCAAGGCCTCTCAAGACGCGGGCAAAAGCACCTACGAGCTGTTCTACTTTCTAGTCGTGGCTGCGCTGATTTACCTACTGATCACCAGCGCTTCGAACATTGTCCTGCGCTGGGCTGAACGACGTTATGCCGCTGGTAGCCGGGAGGCACAACGATGATCGAACTTCTTCAAGAGTATTGGCGGCCCTTCCTCTATAGCGACGGCCAACACATCACCGGTCTGGCAATGACCATGTGGCTGCTGAGCGCCTCTATCGCCATTGGTTTTGTGGTGTCGATTCCGCTGTCGATCGCCAGGGTTTCACCCAAGTTCTGGATCCGCTTGCCGGTGCAGTTCTACACCTACCTGTTTCGTGGAACACCGCTGTATATCCAACTGCTGATTTGCTACACCGGCATTTACAGCCTCGCGGCGATTCGTGCACAGCCGTTGCTCGATGTGTTTTTCCGCGACGCCATGAACTGCACCATTCTCGCGTTCGCGTTGAACACCTGCGCTTACACCACCGAGATTTTTGCCGGGTCGATCCGCAGCATGGCTCACGGTGAAGTCGAAGCGGCCAAAGCCTTCGGCCTCACCGGCTGGAAACTTTATGCCTACGTGATCATGCCGTCAGCCCTGCGCCGCTCGCTGCCGTTCTACAGCAACGAAGTCATCTTGATGCTGCATTCGACCACCGTGGCGTTCACAGCTACCGTGCCGGACATTCTCAAGGTCGCAAGGGATGCCAACTCAGCGACATTCTTGACGTTTCAGTCTTTCGGTATAGCCGCACTCATATACTTGACTGTCACTTTTGCCTTGGTTGGCCTGTTCCGGTTGGCCGAGCGCCGCTGGCTGGCCTTTCTCGGCCCGGCTCACTAGGACACTTTATGCGCCACCAAACCCACGAGATGCTCGCCCCCTTGCCGGGAACCGCGCGGCAGATCCACAGCTTTCATTACGGCCCCGAGCATGCGGGTCGCAAGGTCTATATTCAGGCGTCGCTGCATGCGGACGAATTGCCCGGCATGTTGGTGGCCTGGTACGTCAAACAACGGCTGGCTGAACTGGAAAACGCCGGGCGACTGCTGGGCGAAATCGTCGTGGTCCCGGTGGCCAATCCCATCGGCCTCGAACAAGTGCTGATGGACATCCCGCTGGGCCGCTATGAACTGGAGAGTGGGCACAATTTCAACCGCCGATTCCTAGACCTCAGCCAACAGGTCGGGGATGACGTCGAAGCCCAGCTCGGCGACGATCCACAACGCAATCTCGAATTGATCCGCAGCAGTTTACGCTCGGCGTTGAAAGCGCAGGTCGCCAGCACTCAACTGCAGTCCCAGCGCCTCACCCTGCAAACGCTTGCGTGTGACGCTGACATGGTGCTGGACCTGCATTGTGACTTCGAAGCCGTGGAACATATTTACACCACTCCAGAAGCCTGGTCATTGGTCGAACCGCTGTCGCGCTACCTGGGCGCTCAGGCCAGCCTGTTGGCCACCGATTCTGGCGGGCAGTCGTTCGATGAATGTTTCACGCTGCTCTGGTGGCAGTTACAGCAACGCTTTGATGGGCGCTTCGAGATTCCAATGGGCAGTTTTTCGGTGACCCTTGAGCTTCGCGGCCAGTGCGATGTTAGCCACGCGTTGGCCAGTCGCGACTGTCAGGCACTCATCAACTACCTCATGCACTTCGGCGTTATTGCCGGGGAACCAACGCTGCTGCCGGAGCTGCTATACCCGGCAACGCCACTGGCAGCCGTTGAGCCGGTAGAAACACCCGTGGGTGGTTTGCTGGTGTTTTGTGCCTTGCCTGGCGAATACCTGGAAGCCGGACAGCTGATTGCTGAAATCATCGATCCGATCACCGATCTGGTAACGCCGATCCACACTCTTAATCCCGGTTTGTTGTACGCGCGCTCCGTGCGACGCATGGCAACCGCCGGCATGGTCATCGCTCACGTTGCAGGCACCGAAGCCTACCGTAGCGGTTACCTGCTCTCTCCTTAAGGACTGCACGGCATGTACAAACTGACCATTGATAGCCTGCACAAAAGCTACGGCGACAACGAAGTGCTCAAAGGCGTGTCGCTCAAGGCCAATACGGGCGATGTGATCAGCCTTATCGGCGCCAGCGGTTCGGGTAAAAGCACGTTCTTGCGCTGCATCAACTTTCTCGAAACGCCGAACGATGGCGCCATGAGCCTGGACGGCCAACAAATTCGCATGGTCTCCGACCGGCATGGCATGCGCGTCGCCGACCCGGCTGAATTGCAGCGCATCCGCACCCGGCTGGCGATGGTGTTTCAGCATTTTAATTTGTGGAGCCACATGACCGTACTGGAAAACGTCGCCATGGCCCCGCGTCGTGTACTTGGCGTCAGCAAACGCGAAGCTGAAGAACGTGCGCGCAAGTACCTCGACAAAGTGGGGCTGCCGGCTCGCGTCGCCGAGCAATACCCCGCTTTCCTTTCTGGCGGCCAACAACAGCGCGTGGCGATTGCACGGGCATTGGCGATGGAACCCGAGGTGATGCTGTTTGACGAACCCACTTCGGCCCTTGACCCGGAGCTGGTAGGTGAAGTGCTGAAAGTGATTCAGGGCCTGGCTGAAGAAGGCCGCACCATGATCATGGTGACCCACGAAATGAGCTTCGCGCGCAAAGTATCCAATCAGGTGATGTTCCTGCACCAGGGCTTGGTGGAAGAACAAGGACACCCGGACGAAGTCTTGGGCAACCCGCAAAGTGATCGACTGCGGCAGTTTTTGAGTGGAAATTTGAAGTAACAGCAGCTGATACCGCGTCGCGACATTCCCGAATGAATTCGGTCCCACAGGCAAATCTCGGCCCCCCTGTGAGACGGAATTCATTCGGGAAGCGGTTTATCGGCCGTCCAGGCACAAAACTAATCCCCAATCCTCGCTGTCTCTGAATTAAGCCACTCAGAGCATCCAGCGCGGCATGAGCACAACTCCTAGCGATTTCGCTCGACGATGGTTCTCTGCTCGCGGCTGGACACCTTTTGCGTTTCAAAAAGAAGTCTGGGCAGCGGTTAAACGCGGCGAATCGGGTTTGTTGCATGCCAGTACCGGCGCGGGTAAAACCTACGCGGTGTGGTTCGCGGCACTGAATAGATTCGCCCACGCCACCTTGCCTCTCGCCGCCGACAAATCGAGTAAACGTAAGCCACCTCCAGCGCCGTTAAGTGTGCTGTGGATCACACCGATGCGCGCCCTAGCGGCCGACACTGCCCGCGCCCTGCAAGCGCCGCTGCTGGATTTGAACATTCCCTGGAGTGTCGGCCTGCGCACCGGAGACACCAGCAGCAGCGAACGCGCCAAGCAAAGTCGACGACTGCCCAGTGTGCTGATCACCACCCCAGAAAGCCTAACCCTGCTACTGACCCGCGAAGACGCCCACGCAACGCTGTCCACCGTGCGCATGGTGGTGGTTGACGAATGGCACGAGCTGATTGGCAACAAGCGCGGCGTGCAATTGCAACTGGCGCTGGCAAGGCTCCGGCGCTGGAATCCACCACTGATCGTGTGGGGTGTTTCCGCGACATTGGGCAATCAAGCTTATGCTCAACAGGTTCTGCTCGGCGACGCGGGGGTCAACGTCCAGGGCAACGTTAGCAAAGACTTGATCGTCGACACGCTGCTGCCCCCTTCCATCGAACGTTTCCCATGGGCCGGGCACATGGGATTGAGCATGCTGGCGCAGGTGGTTGCTGAAGTAGACAGCAGCGCCAGTTGCCTGCTGTTCACAAATACCCGCGCACAGTCAGAGATCTGGTATCACGCGTTGCTCGACGCGCGCCCTGATTGGGCCGGACTGATCGCTTTGCATCACGGCTCACTGGCCCGAGAAGTGCGCGATTGGGTTGAGATGAGCCTCAAGGAGGGCCATCTGAAAGCGGTGGTGTGTACGTCCAGTCTTGATCTGGGCGTGGATTTTCTGCCGGTGGAGCGCGTCCTGCAAATTGGCTCGGCTAAAGGTGTTGCGCGCTTGATGCAGCGTGCCGGTCGTTCAGGGCATGCGCCCGGTCGCCCGTCGCGAGTGACTTTAGTGCCGACCCACAGTTTGGAGTTGGTGGAGGCCGCAGCCGCTCGCAACGCCGTGGCCGCGAGGCGAATCGAACCTCGGGACTCGCCGCACAAGCCACTGGACGTATTGGTCCAACACTTGGTGAGCATGGCCCTCGGTGGCGGTTTTCGGCCTGATGATTTGCTGACGGAGGTCCGCAGCGCTTGGGCCTACCGCGACCTGACGGAGGAAGAATGGCAATGGGCGCTGGCCTTTGTTCGGCATGGCGGGCACTCCCTCACCGCTTACCCTGATTACCGCCGAGCGGAACCGGACGAACACGGCGTCTGGCGCGTTCCTGACGCACGTCTTGCCCGGCGCCATCGCATGAGCATCGGCACCATCGTCAGCGATGCCAGCATCAACGTGAAGTATTGGAGCAAGGGCGGCGGTGGTCGCGCCTTGGGCACGGTTGAGGAAGGTTTCATAGCGCGTTTGAAACCCGGGGACGGTTTTCTGTTTGGCGGCCGCCTGCTGGAGCTGGTGCGCGTGGAGAATATGACCGCTTATGTGCGGCGTGCCACCGGCAAAAAAGCCGCCGTCCCGCGCTGGAATGGCGGACGAATGCCGTTGTCCAGCGAGCTGGCGGATGCCGTGGTCAACCAATTTGACGAGGCGGCTCGGGGCGAGTTCGGCAGCCCGGAAATGCACGCCGTACGCCCACTGTTGGAGGTGCAGCAAAAGTGGTCCGGATTGCCCCGACAGCACACGTTATTGGCTGAGGTGCTTAAGTCCCGAGAGGGCTGGCATCTTTTTCTGTACCCGTTCGCCGGACGCCATGTGCATCTGGGACTGGCGAGCCTTCTGGCCTGGCGCTTGAGCCGCCATCGACCGCTGACGTTTTCCATCGCCGTTAACGATTATGGGTTCGAGCTGCTTAGCGCAACGGAAGTGGATTGGGTTGAAGAACTGGGCGCCGACGTGTTCAATCGAGAGCATTTGCTGACGGATATTCTCGCCAGTCTGAATGCGGGTGAGTTGGCCCTTCGACGCTTTCGGGAGATCGCCCGAATCGCCGGCTTGGTATTTTCCGGCTACCCCGGCGCACCCAAAAGCGCGCGGCAGTTGCAGGCGTCCAGCGGTTTGTTTTTTGAGGTTTTCAAGCAGTACGACGCGGGCAATCTATTGCTGACCCAAGCCCAGGAAGAAGTCTTGCGCCAGGAACTGGACGTCGATCGACTCGAACGCTCATTGGAGCGGATTAATCAGCGCACGCTCGATGTACACAGGATCAAACGACCAACACCGCTGGCCTTTCCGCTGCTGGTGGAGCGTTTTCGTGAGAGTCTGACGTCGGAAAAACTCGCTGACCGCATCGCCCGAATGGTCCGTGATCTGGAGAAAGCCGCCGGGTCTGAGCTCAACTCATGACGCCCCATTACCCAATAGAACTGGCAGGGGCGCAATTGTGGCTGCTGGCAGACAAGGCGATCTACTACCCGGCCTTGCGCGTGTTGATGATTGCCGATGCGCATTTCGGCAAAGCTGCCGCCTACCGAAAACTCGGGCAACCGGTGCCCCGAGGGACCACCCACAGCAACTTGCAACGAATAGACGCGCTGCTTGAACGTTACCCGTGTGAGCGCCTGATTTTCTTAGGCGATTTTTTTCATGCGCCAGGCTCGCGAGCGGCGGCGACATTGGGGGCGTTGAACGAGTGGAGATTGCGCCACGAAGCGTTGCGCATTGTGTTGATTCGCGGCAATCACGATCTGCGCGCCGGTGACCCGCCCGTCAATTGGGGTTTTGAGGTTGTGTCAGAGCCCTTGTTGCTCGGGCCGTTCGCGCTACAGCACGGACCGGATGCACATCCAACGCACACGGTACTGGCGGGTCACGTCCATCCGGTTTATCGGCTCCAGGGAAACGGTCGACAAAGCCTGCGACTGGCGTGTTTTTACATAAAAGAGCGAATCGCCGTGCTGCCGGCCTTCGGAGCGTTTACCGGAGGCATGGAGATAAAACCCGACGTCGGCAGCCGGATTTTTATCGTCGGTGACGGGGCCGTGTGGCGGGCGCTATGAACGGCCTGCCAATCAAGCAACCGGCGCAGGTGGAGGCTGATCCGGTAGCGTTGGCTCGCCGGGCTCTGTAGGTTGCATCGGGGTATCAGGCCCAGGCTGACCAGGGATTCCGCCTACCATATTGATCTGTGGCGGCGCGAGCAGCGACCACGCCAGCAGCCCCACATGATTGTTGTGTAAGTCCGCCGGAGGAACGATGGGCTTCGTATACGTCTTCATAGGCACTCCTGAAAATAGTCTGACTCAATGGGGGCGAGCCCGAACAGTTCAGTCAATAGAGTGCCGATTAGAAGACTAATTCCCTCGCTGCCTGATCAATGGTTATCAGGTACGTGGAAGGGTCACGCCACGCTGACCTTGATACTTGCCGCCACGGTCTTTGTAGGAGATTTCGCACTCTTCGTCGGATTCCAGGAAAAGCATCTGTGCCACTCCTTCGTTCGCGTAGATTTTCGCCGGCAAGGTCGTGGTATTCGAGAATTCCAGAGTGACGTGACCTTCCCATTCAGGCTCAAGTGGGGTCACGTTGACGATGATTCCGCAGCGAGCGTAAGTGCTTTTTCCCAGACAGATGGTCAGCACATTGCGCGGAATACGGAAATATTCGACGGTGCGGGCCAGTGCAAACGAGTTCGGCGGGATGATGCAGACGTCGCTGGTCACATCAACAAAGCTTTTTTCATCGAAGTTTTTTGGGTCGACGGTCGCCGAATTGATGTTGGTAAACACCTTGAATTCAGCGGCACAACGCACGTCGTAGCCATAGCTGGATACACCGTAGGAAATCAATCGGTTAGCGCCTTCGCCCCGTACCTGACGCTCTACGAACGGCTCGATCATTGCGTGTTCTTGCGCCATGCGGCGAATCCACTTGTCCGATTTGATACTCATGGCGGTGTCCTGAATAGCGAGCTAGAAAAATCTGTCCGGCATCTTACCGGGCCAGGCCCTTGGGTTCAAAGACTCTGGTGGCCCAAACCGCCTGTCTGCTATAGCCCGTTAGTCACGAAAGTAAATAATCGTGAACAGACCATTGGCACGTTCCGAAAAACGCGTTAAGGTGGCGCCACTGTGTTGCTTGTGTCACTGAGAATCTCTACACGATGTTGAATTTCGATCCAACCATCTCCAAGAATTTTTCCTGCTCTTTGCACTCAGTCTCGGCCAGGGCTTTTCCTGAGTCGCAGTTAACTTTGTCCAAGGAGATACACCATGTCTAATCGCCAAACTGGTACCGTTAAGTGGTTCAACGATGAAAAAGGCTTCGGCTTCATCACTCCACAATCGGGTGACGACCTGTTCGTTCACTTCAAAGCAATCCAATCTGACGGCTTCAAAAGCCTGAAAGAAGGCCAACAGGTCTCTTTCGTCGCTACCCGCGGCCAGAAAGGCATGCAAGCTGAAGAAGTTCAAGTTATCTAACTTGTCCTTATTCGCTTAAAAAGAACCTCGCCCTTAAAAGCGAGGTTTTTTTACGCCTGTCGTTTATGTAGATAGGCGCGCCGCGCCGGACATAGCGCATCAATCCTTCCCGAATGAATTCAGTCCCGCAGGGATCGCATAACTCTGTGGGAGCGAATTCATTCGCGAAGCTTTGTGTAGAAACTCAATCGTCGCTAACGGTGATGCTCGGCATGGCTTGTGACTGAGCTTCTTGCAAGACGATCCGCGCGCCTACGTGCCGCGCCAGCTCTTGATACACCATCGCGATCTGACTTTCAGGCTCAGCGATGACCGTTGGCTTGCCGCCGTCCGCCTGCTCGCGAATCAGCATAGACAGTGGCAACGACGCCAACAGCTCCACATCGTATTGCGCCGCCAGCTTCTCGCCGCCACCCTCACCGAAGAGGTGCTCTGCGTGGCCGCAGTTGGAGCAGATGTGAACGGCCATGTTTTCCACCACGCCCAACACCGGAATGTTGACCTTACGGAACATCTCCACGCCCTTCTTCGCGTCCAGCAAAGCCAGATCCTGCGGCGTGGTGACAATCACAGCGCCGGCCACCGGGACTTTCTGCGCCAGCGTCAGTTGAATATCACCGGTGCCTGGCGGCATATCGATGACCAAATAATCCAGGTCATCCCAGGCCGTTTGCGTAATCAACTGCAACAAGGCACCGGATACCATCGGCCCGCGCCAGACCATCGGCGTGTTGTCGTCCGTCAGAAACGCCATGGACATCACTTGGATGCCGTGGGATTCGATGGGCACGAACCACTTTTGATCCTTAATCTTCGGCCGTGTGCCCTCGGCAATGCCGAACATCACACCTTGGCTCGGGCCGTAGATGTCCGCGTCAAGCATGCCCACGCGTGCGCCTTCCCGAGACAACGCCAGGGCCAGGTTCGCCGCCGTCGTGGACTTGCCCACCCCGCCTTTACCCGACGCCACGGCGACAATGTTTTTCACATTGGCCAAGCCTGGTATTTGTTCCTGGGCCTTGTGCGCAGAAATCACACAGCGGACCTCGACCTTGGCCGACGACACACCGTCGAGTCCTTCAAGAGCGATTTGCAGCATTTGCGCCCAGCCATTTTTAAACAGGCCGGCGGCATAACCCAGTTCCAACTGCACGCTGACGCGATCACCCTGGATGTCGATGCCCCTGACACAACCAGCGCTGACAGGATCCTGATTCAAATAAGGGTCGGTATATTGGCGAAGAACGGCTTCCACCGCTGCGCGATTAACGGCGCTCATGGCTACTCCCGATAATAATGACTGAGTAAAACAGGCGGCTATCCTACGCCTTATGCAGCGTCTCGGCATGCTTTCACCGCGTGAGGAACGACTCAGTTAAGACCAGCAATATGTGTCCGCGGGGTGAAAAATATCGCCCGGACCTTTATAGTGGCCGATCTCCGTTCCACTTCAAATAGCCGAGCCCCATGTCCGAGCCACGCAAGATTCTCGTCACCAGCGCCCTGCCCTATGCCAATGGTTCAATTCACCTTGGCCATATGCTTGAGTACATCCAGACCGATATGTGGGTGCGCTTCCAAAAGCATCGCGGCAATCAGTGCATCTATGTCTGCGCGGACGACGCTCACGGCTCGGCAATCATGCTGCGTGCTGAAAAAGAAGGGATCACCCCGGAACAACTGATCGCCAACGTTAAGGCTGAACACAGCGCCGACTTTGCCGACTTCCTGGTGGACTTCGATAATTTCCACTCGACGCATTCGGACGAAAACCGCGAACTGTCGAGCATGATCTACACCCGACTGCGTGATGCCGGGCACATCGCCACGCGCTCGATCACCCAGTATTTCGACCCTGAAAAGCTGATGTTCCTGGCCGACCGCTTCATCAAGGGCACCTGCCCGAAGTGCGGCACTGAAGATCAATACGGCGACAACTGCGAAAAATGCGGTGCGACCTACGCGCCAACTGACCTGAAAAATCCGAAATCGGCCATTTCCGGGGCCACGCCGGTTCTGAAAGAGTCACAGCATTTTTTCTTCAAGCTGCCTGACTTCGACGCCATGCTGAAAAGCTGGACCCGCAGCGGCACCCTACAAGAAGCCGTTGCGAATAAAATTTCCGAGTGGCTGGATGCGGGCCTGCAACAGTGGGACATCTCCCGCGATGCACCGTATTTCGGTTTCGAGATTCCAGGTGAACCGGGCAAGTACTTCTACGTGTGGCTGGACGCGCCGATTGGCTACATGGCCAGCTTCAAGAATCTCTGCGCACGCCGCCCTGATCTGGACTTCGATGCCTATTGGGCTAAGGATTCCACCACCGAGCTGTACCATTTCATCGGCAAGGACATCGTCAACTTCCACGCGTTGTTCTGGCCGGCCATGCTCGAAGGCGCGGGCTTCCGCAAGCCTACCGGGATCAACGTTCACGGCTACCTGACCGTTAACGGCCAGAAAATGTCGAAATCCCGCGGGACGTTCATCAAGGCACGCACCTATCTGGACAACTTGCCGCCGGAATACCTGCGCTATTACTACGCGGCCAAGCTCAGCCGTGGCGTCGATGACCTGGACCTGAACCTTGAAGACTTCGTACAGAAGGTCAACTCGGACCTGATCGGCAAAGTGGTCAACATTGCCAGCCGCTGCGCCGGTTTCATTCATAAGGGCAACGCAGGCGTGCTGGTTGCAGGCAACGCCGCGCCGGAACTGACCGAAGCGTTTCTCGCAGCCGCGCCCGGCATTGCTGAAGCGTATGAAGCGCGGGACTTTGCCAGGGCCATGCGCGAAATCATGGGCCTTGCCGATCGCGCCAACGCCTATATCGCCGACAAAGCGCCGTGGTCACTGGCCAAGCAAGAAGGCAAACAAGATGAAGTCCAGGCCGTTTGCGCCTTGGGCATCAATCTGTTCCGCCAACTGGTGATTTTCCTCAAGCCGGTACTACCGCTGTTGGCTGCCGATGCTGAGAAATTCCTCAACGTCGCGCCGCTGACCTGGGACGATCACCTGACGCTGCTGAGTAATCATCAGCTCAACCCGTTCCTGCCGCTGATGACCCGAATCGATCCGGTAAAAGTACAAGCCATGAGCGACGCCTCGAAAGAAGACCTGACTGCCAGCGATACCTCGGTTGCGCCGCAAGGCAACGGTGAGTTGGTCAAAGAGCCGCTGGCCGCCGAAATCGACTTTGATGCGTTCGCCGCTGTGGACCTTCGTGTGGCCCTGATTCTCAAGGCTGAACACGTTGAAGGCGCTGACAAACTGCTGCGTTTGACCTTGGACATTGGCGACGAACAACGCAATGTCTTCTCCGGCATCAAGAGCGCCTACCCGAATCCGACTGAACTGGAAGGGCGCCTGACGATGATGATTGCCAACCTCAAGCCACGCAAAATGCGCTTCGGCATTTCTGAAGGCATGGTGATGGCCGCTGGGCCTGGCGGCGAAGAAATCTACCTGCTCAGCCCGGACAGCGGCGCCAAGCCGGGTCAACGAATCAAGTAAGCTTGACGCAAAGCCCACGAACATCGCCGTTCGTGGGCTTTTTCGCGCAAGAAGTAGCCGTGTTTTTTGCTGGCTACTATCTTCTTTAGGGACCCTCTGCCTGTTCGCTCACCCGGCACACCCATGACCGATTTCATTCTCACGCTCATCAGCGCTGCCCTGATCAATAACGTTGTATTGCAGTGGCCGTTGGGCGTCGATCCCGTAATCAATACCAGCCGCGAACCCTGTATTACTCGGGTGCAACTTCATGCGCTGGGGATGGCGACCGTCTGGGTGATGTTTTGCAGCACGCTGCTCAACTACCTGCTGTACCACTCGGTACTGGTGCCGTTGGAACTGGGGTATCTAAGGTTGTTCGTATTCCTGCCAGTCAGCGTAATGGCGATAAAGCCCTGCGTGTCAGTGCTATCGCGACTGCTCCCCCGGTTGTCGTTCGACGGATTTCAACTGCTGCTAGTGAGCAACGCCGGTATCCTCGGGCTTGCGTTGTTAAGCACTCAGCCCGACAAGGGCATGCTCTACGCGCTGGCGCTGAGCATCGGCTCGGGGTTGGGATTTTGGCTGGTTTTGAGCCTGTTTCATGATCTTCAACAACGGATTCAAACCCAGGACGTCCCGTTGCCTTTTCGTGCCTTACCGATCCAGTTAATCAGCGCGGGCTTGATGGGCCTGGCTTTTCTTGGTTTCAGCGGGCTGATCAAGCCATGAACCTGATCCAAACTATTGATGTGCTGCTGCCACAAACGCAATGCGGCAAGTGCGGCCATCCCGGTTGCAAGCCCTACGCCGAAGGCATCGCCAGCGGTGAAGCCATCAACAAATGTCCACCCGGTGGCGACGAAACCATTGCCTCGCTTGCTCGGCTGCTGAACGTTCCAGTGGTGCAATTGGACCTTGAGCGCGGCCCGGCACCAGCGCAGATTGCGTTTATCCGGGAAGCGGAATGCATTGGCTGTACCAAATGCATTCAGGCTTGTCCGGTGGACGCTATCCTCGGCGCGGCGAAGCTGATGCACACCGTAATCATTAATGAATGCACCGGTTGCGATTTGTGCGTAGCTCCGTGTCCGGTGGACTGCATCGAAATGCACCCACTGCCGCTTTCCGGGGTAGTGCCTGTTGTGGGCGGCTTGGCCGTTAGCGATAAACAGCAACAGGCTCGGCGCATAAAACGCGACCACGCCCGCCGCCGCTTCGAAGTGCGAAATGATCGATTGCGCCGCGAAGAAGAGCAGCGCCAAGCCGAACGTCTGGCGCGTGTGCAGCGCACGGCTCAGGTGAGTGCAGCCCAGGAAACAGTACCGAGCCCGGTGCAGTCCGCCATTGAACGAATACGTGCGCAAAAAGCAGCGGCCACTGATCAGGCGCTGAAAAAAGCCAAGATCGCCCTGGCGATGAGCCGCGCACAATTAAATAAATCGTTAAAAGCCTTTGGTCACCCACCTACCCGGGAACAACAAGAACAACTGGTGGTGTTGCAGCGCGAGTTCGAAGCCGCCGAGCAAACCCTGATTTTTCTTGAATCTGCGGCCCAGGCACACACCCAGGTCAGCGCGCATGCCAACGCCTGAAGCCTTGCCCGACACCGTCGAGAAGGTCAGCGACGGCCTGCAGAAAACCATGACGCTGGTATTACTCGCGACGTTACCCGGGGCGCTGACGTTGCTATGGTTTTACGGTTGGGGAATCGTGATCAGCTGGCTCCTGGCCGCGAGCATGGCGCTGGCCGTGGAAGCCGCGGTGCTTACATTGCGCCAGCTGCCGCTCAAGCCGAGCTTAAGCGACGGCAGTGCGCTGGTCAGCGCCACCCTCCTGGCGCTTGCTCTCCCGCCGTATTCACCGTGGTGGTTGACGCTGGTGGCGACCGGTTTTGCCCTACTGTTCGGCAAGCATCTGTTCGGCGGAATCGGTAAAAATCCGTTTAATCCGGCCATGCTCGGCTACGCGATGGCGCTGGTGTCTTTTCCCCAGCACATGAGCCACTGGCCAGCCCCACACGGCCTGAATCTATTGGGCGGCCTGCAACAGATCTTCGGTGTGAACCTTGGTTTGGCAGCACCGCCCGATGCGTGGGCCCAAGCCACAGCACTGGATGCATTGCGGATCAATAAAAGCCTCACTGTTGAGGAGTTGTTTGCCAGTAATCCATCGTTTGGCCGATTCGGGGGCCGGGGTGCCGAGTGGCTCAATCTGGGGTTCTTAGCCGGCGGCGCCTTCCTGCTTCGGCAACGCGTGTTTACGTGGCACGCACCCGTGGGAATGTTGGGCAGCCTGTTTATTATCAGCCTGCTGTGCTGGAACGGTTCAGGCTCTGACTCTCACGGGTCGCCGCTGTTCCATCTGCTGACCGGTGCGAGCATGCTCGGCGCATTTTTTATCGTGACCGAACCCGTGTCCGGCCCCAAAAGTCCGCGTGCGCGGTTGCTGTTCGGGATTGGGGTGGGGGTAATCACTTACCTGATTCGCACATGGGGCAGCTACCCCGACGGCGTCGCGTTTGCAGTACTGCTCATGAATCTGGCCGTCCCCACTTTGGAGCGCCTGGAACGCTCGAAGCCCGACAGCGAGACAAAAAAAACGGGAGCCACGCCATGACCAAGCAGGCGAGATGGTTAAGCGCGTTAGTTATCGTCTTGCTTGCGGGTTTGGGCATTGGGCTGACGATCGCGCTGCAGCAAGCGGCAGCACTGCAAATCAGTGCGGCGCAGGAGGCGGCTCAAGCTCAAGCCTTTTTATCGGTTATGCCTCCTGACAGTTACGATAATCAACCGTTACAACACCCGCTGTCGCTGCCTGAGCGCACCGCCGACACCCATGCAGTGATCGCCGGTTATCTTGCGACGAAAGGGGGCAAGCCCAGTGCGGTTCTGTTTCATAGCCAGGCTCAAGGTTATTCTGCCCCCATCGAGTTACTGATCGCCGTGTCGATAGACGGCCAGTTGCTCGGCGTCAAAGTCCTCAAGCACAACGAGACCCCCGGCATTGGCGCCCGCCTCGTGACTGAACCGGCCTGGCTCAAGCGTTTTATCGGCCGCTCTCTCACTGATCCTCCCGAGTCAGAATGGGCATTAACGAAAGATCACGGCGACTTCGACCAAATCGCTGGCGCGACCATCACCTCTCGGGCAACCGTCGGCGCCATTCGTAGCACATTGCGTTTCTTCGACGCTTATCGGGCACTACTCATGGCGCTCCCGTCGGGTACGCCCCCATGACTCATCCCGTGCAACAGGTTAATCGACCTTGTATTCATGCCCTGCTCGGCCCCCTGAGCTTGACGCCCCTTCTGGGCGTTACCGACTCTTTTGCCCGGGCACTGGGGTTGCTGATGGTGCTGTGGGTCGTTGTTGGCGTGCACGCCGTGCTGATTGCACGGATACGCCAACTATTGACGCCCAGCGCCGAACTCCTCGCCAGCGCGTTGCTAGCTGCTTCGCTTGTCAGCTGTTCTGAGCTGGTACTACAAGCGTATGCATTGGCCCTTTATCAAGGGTTGGGGATTTACCTTCCTTTGTTAGGCATTTATTGCGTGCTGAGCAACGACTCACGCACTGCCGTGGACGTGCTGCGCCGCGGTCGCCCTCTGATCGCTCGATTCAGTGCCTTGATGGTGGTACTCGCCCTGTTCCGTGAGTTCTTGGGCAACGGCACACTGTTCAGCCACGCTCAGTGGCTATTCGGTGCTCGCGCAACGCACTGGGAGATACAGATGCTGCCGGAGGGCGCCCACTTGGCGCTGCTGACCCCTGGCGGGTTAATCCTCTTGGGATTGCTTCTTGCCGCGAACAATTACCGGGCTGATAGGCGGATTAAAATCCGACCGGCCGGTGCCGAGAACACCAATCAATCCTCCACCGCCAAGGAAACGCTGCACCCATGAACGCCGCAAAACGCCTGGAAATTTTCCGTCGCCTGCGGGAAGACACCCCGGAACCTAAAACAGAGCTGGCTTATAGCTCGTCTTTTGAATTATTGATTTCCGTGATTCTCTCGGCCCAAGCGACTGATGTCAGCGTCAACAAGGCCACTGCACGTCTTTACCCGGTGGCAAACACCCCACAAGCTATTTACGACCTAGGGGTTGCCGGGCTTTGCGATTACATAAAAACCATTGGTCTTTACAACGCCAAAGCTAAAAACGTCATCGAGACCTGCCGCCTTCTGGTGGAACGACACCACAGCCAAGTACCTCAGACTCGGGAAGAACTTGAAGCGCTGCCGGGCGTAGGTCGTAAAACGGCAAACGTAGTGCTCAATACTGCCTTTCGCCAATTGACCATGGCCGTGGACACGCATATTTTCCGGGTGAGCAATCGCACCGGCATAGCGCCGGGCAAAAATGTCGTTGAAGTAGAGAGGCAGCTAATGAAATTTGTGCCTAAAGATTTCCTGCTCGACGCCCATCATTGGCTGATCCTTCACGGACGCTATGTCTGCCAGGCCCGCAAGCCCCGCTGTGGCAGTTGCAGGATCGAAGATCTGTGCGAATTCAAGGCAAAAACGTCTGACGATTGAGTAATAGTCTTGTTTTGAGGTAATCGATTGAAAAAATCTTTTTTACCCAGCCAACAATTGCCGCTATAAGGTCCGCCAACGACAGCCTAAGCCTGGAGTCACTTTATGAGCACTGGCAAAGAGCAGCTGGACGAGGACGACGATTTCGTTGCAGTTGACGCGGACGATGACACACAGCCACCCGTGGAAACCGCGAAAACCAATTTGAGCAAACGTCGCACCATCGACAATATGTTGGAAGAACGACGCTTGCAGCGGCGATTGGCCGATTACGATTTCGACCTGTAAGCCTATGGTTTACCCATTGGCCGCGACCTGACGAACGCGAGGTAAAGCCTCTCGTCTTCGAGGGGCTTTACCGTAATGGGGAACAGGATTTGGCATCCATCTTGTGTTCCCCTCCAAATCCTCTCAAACCAATCCGTTTCGCTGAGCGAGCTCAATCAAGTCCACCAACGAGCGGGCGTTGAGCTTTAACAACAGACGGGTCTTGTACGTACTGACAGTTTTGTTACTGAGAAACATCCCGTCGGCTATTTCCTTATTGGTCTTCCCACACGCCAACTGCTGAAGAACCATCATCTCCCGGCCCGAAAGCCGATCAACCATATCTGCCTCGCTGGCGTTTCCCAGGCTCGAACGAACGGTGTGTAATGCCTGGTTAGGGAAATAGCTGTACCCCGATAGCACAGCCTTTATTGCACTCAGCAATTCGGTCAAATCCTGTTGCTTGCACACATATCCAGCTGCCCCCGCTTGCATGCATCGCATGGAAAAGTGACCTGGGGCTTGAGACGTCAGTATTAACACTCTGAAAGGAAGCGTCATCGCTGACAGACGAGTGATTACCTCCAGACCGTCCAATTTTGGTATTCCGATGTCAAGAATGACGATATCGGGTAAATGCTCGCGAGCAAGTTGCAAGGCGTCCACGCCGTTATCCGTTTCCGCGACGACTTCATAGCCATGACGCTCCATTAACATGCGTACAGCAAGTCTAATGACGGGGTGATCATCCACGATCAGCACTTTATTCATGAGCAAGTCCAATTTTCGCTGTTCGATTTTTCAGAGCCAGCACAATAGCCTAGTCGTTTAGTGCTTTGCATGGCGCACCCCTCCGAGGACTAACAGACAGAGACCTTTCCTACAAATACGACAGATATATCCTACAAAAACACTCAGGTGCATGATATTTTTCTGGTTTACTGACGACTGACTTGCTACAGGACCGTAAGAAATAGTTGCAGCTCCTTTTGGTGCTTCAATGCAGTTTGATTCAAGCAATATAATTTTTTTCGTTCCGTCAAGCATATCCCCAACTCCCTTTAGACTGTTCAGCGCTTGCCGTAATTCCCATTGGGAACATAGGTAAGCGCAGGCGCATGGCCACTGGCCGATGTTTTTTTTGAAAGGGCTCCAGTCTCGATTTCTTCTATCGAACCAAAACTGGCCGACGCTACATCGGTACGACTGGACCCTCAGGATTTCGTCGCTCTCTCTTGTACGAAGAATAAGTCGAATTGTCTGACATACCACAGGATAACGTTCAAAGAATTATTACTAATTCCATCCGAGCATCTGTAGATCCAGAACGCAAACTATACCTTTAAACAAGGCCTATTAATTCCACGCTTGGTTACAAGAGATGTACTACATTCCCATACGAATTTTCCTACGAATCAGCATGAGAACAGTTCGACATATTATCCGAATCAAACGGCTGTCGATCCCGCCAAGATTCCCAGAAAATTCCGCCTCGTATTTTAGTAAATAAGAGCCAGCACGTAAAAGAAAAAACTCAAATAGCGACCAGCCAGGTCGAGTCAATTTGTTGTTAGCACAGCGAAAAAAATACCGAATACCTGCACCTAAGGCTCGTCCGCCAATGAGTTAATGCTATTCCCTACATTCTAGCTAGCCTCAACCAGACAAAAAGGAAATGGACTACGACACATGGAGAAGACTTGCCACCTCCATGTAAGAAGCCAAAGACATCGACAATACAATTTATCTAATCTGCCGTTTTTACTTGCAAATCCTATTACCACTCGTTACTTTTTATCGACAGCCACTTCAATAACTTTCATTCAAGTGCTTATCAGAACCCCTAATACTGGATTTATTGACCCGCCGTTTTTTGTCAAAAAATCGCCCTCTGCCTGGATTTAACCGAGCCGATAGAGCTCGCCCATTTAATCTGGCCAGCCCAGAGCTTCACTGTTACCGCCTTCCAGCGGGTCGATACGCTGTGCGCTTCATCCAGCGAATTCGCTTATTTCCACTTTTAAACAGGTACATGCTCGTGACTAATAACAAAGACTCACGCACCTCGTCGCCATCAAAGTCTAAACCTAAACTCGACCTTGATACTGCGGTGGAACAGTACATTCAACGAGGAGGTGTTATCAATGTAGTGCCCCTTGGAGAAACAGCCGAATTCTCTGCCGAATCATTGCCCCCTAAAAACCCGCCGATTGAGACTGAGGAAGATGCCCTTAAAAAAATCGAACTTTTAAAAAACCTGGTCGCCAAGGGTGCTGGGGTTAGCTCCTTGCAATACTCGCTGCGAATGACAAAAAAAGATGTCCGGCGAATGGCAGGAGAACAAGGACTGAAAATCTCCTATAGCCGGCCCGTTCGCGGCGCTAGAACAGAAGGGCTGCGCGACCCTGATGCGGTTGACGACAGGGTCGCCGGCCACGCCATGCATTATTCCAGCCTAGGTTACACCGCGCTTGAGATCGCACAAAAACTGAATTTGAGCGTTCGCCAAGTATGGGAGATCGGTCGAGACTATCGCTTCGAATTTAAGCAAATGAAAGACACACCGTCGCCCGACGCACTACCGGGTGAGTGATGCCTATAAACATACCCACATGACGAACTGTTTATTGCATTCCTCTCCCGCTTACGTTTAAAGAGTCATTGCCCTGCACTTATGCGTTATCGAGTAATAACCATGATCAAAGCTTCAGTCAACGGAATGAACCCGGTCAGTGTCATCGCACTGTTTGCGGCGCTGTCCGAGGCATCGGCAGCCACCGCGCTGCCTTTTTTGGATGAGAGCAATCAGCGTATCTACGTTTGGTTCCTGATTGTCTTTCCGTCAGTGTTAACTTCTTTGTTTTTTCTGACATTGAATTTTAACTATAAAGTCCTGTACGGGCCTTCAGACTTCTCCAATGAAAAGAACTTTCTAAAGGTATTCAAAAAATCCGAGCTGTCGACTGTTCAACCAATAAAGCCTCCACTCCATCGCTCTGTATCAACGTGCCCAACATCCCAAAGAGCGGGACACTTGCGGTCTCACTCCAAACTGCTACTGCACCCCACCGACGAAATAGAAATAGCGTATGGCGGTCCCCTCTCGTGCAAAGAGGACGTCATCCACCTGATGTCGCTGTTGCACACTGACAACGAGCGTCGGCGCAATGACGTTCGATCAACACAATTGATTGTATTACTGAGCTGCCGAAGTGATGTTGTCAACGATGGAGAATTGGTCGCACGGGTCAGTGAATTTTCAAAGACCCTCAAACACATTCATACTTTCGCGCTTGTATCGATCACTACAAGTGAGGTGTTGTTTATTTGATATAAACAACGCCCCCCTGCGCGCCTGAGCGGCGCGCAAGAGGGGGCCGCAGGGGGTCAGAACAGCTTGCGGCCTTTGTTAGCCGCGATCCGCATGCGCAGAGCGTTCAGCTTGATGAAGCCGGCTGCGTCGGCCTGGTTATAGGCACCGCCATCTTCTTCAAAGGTGGCAATGGTAGCGTCGAACAGCGACTCATCAGACTTACGGCCGGTGACGATGACGTTGCCTTTATAGAGCTTCAGACGAACCACGCCGTTAACATGAGCCTGCGACGCATCGATCATTTGTTGCAGCATCAGGCGCTCAGGGCTCCACCAGTAGCCGGTGTAGATCAGGCTGGCGTACTTCGGCATCAGCTCATCCTTGAGGTGAGCCACTTCGCGGTCCAAGGTGATCGATTCGATGGCGCGGTGAGCGCGCAGCATGATGGTGCCGCCCGGCGTCTCGTAGCAACCACGGGACTTCATGCCCACATAACGGTTTTCGACGATATCCAACCGACCGATACCGTTTTCGCCACCGATACGGTTCAGGGTCGCCAAAACAGTTGCAGGTGACATTTCCACGTCATCGAGCGCGACGATGTCGCCGTTGCGATAGGTCAGCTCAAGGTAAGTGGCGACGTTCGGCGCGTCCTCGGGAGACTTGGTCCAACGCCACATGTCGTCTTCGTGCTCGGTCCAGGTGTCTTCCAGCACGCCGCCTTCATAGGAGATGTGCAGCAGGTTCGCATCCATCGAGTACGGCGACTTTTTCTTCCCGTGACGCTCAATCGGGATGTTGTGCTTCTCGGCGTAATCCATGAGCTTTTCACGTGACAGCAAGTCCCATTCACGCCAAGGGGCAATGACTTTAACGCCGGGCTTAAGCGCATACGCACCCAGTTCGAAACGAACCTGGTCGTTGCCTTTGCCAGTGGCACCATGGGAAATGGCGTCCGCGCCGGTTTCGTTGGCGATTTCGATCAGACGCTTGGCAATCAGCGGACGCGCAATAGACGTACCCAGCAGGTACTCGCCTTCGTAGACGGTGTTTGCGCGGAACATCGGGAACACGAAATCACGCACGAATTCCTCGCGCAGGTCATCGATATAGATTTCTTTAACGCCCATGGCCTGCGCCTTCGCGCGTGCGGGCTCGACTTCTTCGCCTTGACCCAGGTCAGCCGTGAATGTCACTACTTCGCAGTTATACGTGTCCTGCAGCCACTTGAGGATTACCGAAGTATCCAAGCCACCGGAATACGCGAGAACTACCTTGTTTACGTCCGCCATGCCTTCACTCCACCGGGTTGTACGCAAAGCGAAGGATTCTACCGCTCAAACCGATGGCTTTACAGAGGCGCGACAGCTTGTGACGACCAAGCGACAGTTAATGTCGAGCGGGGCATCAATCGCAGCCGATTACGACGTAGCGGCAGCCGATCCCGCTGCGACCACTGACGGGGCTTTATCGGCCGGTGGCAGCCGATCCAATTGAACGGTGACTCGTCGGTTGCGCGAGCGATTGGCCGCGTTGGTGTTAGGTGCCAAAGGATAGCGTTCGCCATGAAACCGCATGGTGATCTGCTTCTCTGGAACGCCTTGGGCCGTGAAGAAATCCATCACCGCCAGCGCTCGGCGGCGTGACATGTCCCGGTTGGTCAATCGATTCCCGCTGTTGTCGGAATGGCCGTCGAGTTCGATGTGGTTCACCGTAGGGTCGGCCTTCAGGAAATCAGCAATAACTTGTAGCTGGGCCCGCGCGTGAGCGTCAAGATCGGCATCTTTACCCGGAAAGCCTATCTGCGCTTGCTTGACCTGTTCGTAGTTCTTGGGCAGCAGCTTGGCGGTACATGCCTGGTAATCGCTGAACGCTTTGGCAAACCGCACGGGTAACAAGCGAATTTCCATCACGCTGCCGCCCTGCCCCTGATGACGGATCACTGGGCTGCGGCCTTCCATCAGCCCTGCAAGTAACCCGCCTGCTTGCCCTTGGGAGGAATTGAACGGAATTGTGCTGTTATTCACCCTGACAGCACCAAGGTTTACGTCACCACGACCGGGCTGCCAAGGGGCGGCCGCAGCGAGCAGTGTGGCGGAACCTGAACCCAGCATTCCACCGCTGGCCTTAATTCGGAATGTGGCTTGTTCTCCCGCACGACGGACGAATTCGCCCGCACCGAAATCGGTGATGGGTTGGGTCAGGCGACACTCAAACTTATCGCCTTCGACTTTCCATTCGATACTTTCCAGACGTGTCTGGAAAGTAATAGCCACTGCCGGCAAACTGGCAAACACACTGAGCAAGGCTAAATATCGTTGGCGCACGGGAGGCTCCACTAGAAAACTGCATACGTCTGGCTATCGGTTAGTTCCCGGAAAACTTGATAGCGAGTGCTCGTATGAGTGTTTTCCGGTAGCATTCCCAGCGAGTTTGACCCGCCTGGAATCCCCAATGTCCGATCGCCTGACCCTTCTGCGTCCCGACGACTGGCACATTCATCTCCGCGATGGAGCTGTTTTGCCTCACACCGTTGCTGACGTAGCGCGCACTTTTGGCCGCGCCATTATCATGCCCAACCTGGTACCCCCGGTTCGCAATGCTCAGGAAGCTGATGCCTATCGCCAGCGCATCCTCGCTGCGCGCCCGGCTGGCAGTCGTTTTGAGCCGTTAATGGTGCTTTATCTGACCGACCTGACACAGCCGCAGGATATCCACGCGGCCAAGGCCAGTGGTTTCGTTCACGCTGCAAAACTGTATCCAGCCGGAGCGACCACCAACTCCGACTCAGGCGTCACCAGCATCGACAAGATTTTTCCGGCGCTGGAAGCCATGGCGGAGGTCGGCTTGCCACTTCTGGTCCACGGCGAAGTGACGCGCGGTGAAATCGACGTGTTCGACCGCGAAAAGATGTTCATCGATGAACATCTGGGTCGCGTTGTGGAGCGCTTTCCCACATTGAAAGTAGTCTTCGAGCACATCACAACCCACGAGGCCGTACAGTTCGTCCACGAAGCCTCAGCCAATGTGGGTGCAACGATTACGGCGCATCACCTGCTTTACAACCGCAATCACATGCTAGTCGGTGGCATTCGCCCGCACCTTTACTGCCTGCCGGTTCTCAAGCGCAATATTCACCAGCAAGCATTGCTCGACGCCGCCACCAGTGGCAGCACGAAGTTTTTCCTGGGCACCGATTCTGCCCCGCACGCCCAACACGCCAAAGAAGCGGCGTGTGGCTGTGCCGGTTGCTATACCGCTTACGCGGCCATCGAGCTTTACGCCGAGGCCTTTGAACTGCGTAACGCACTGGACAAGCTGGAAGGCTTCGCCAGCATTCACGGCCCGGCGTTTTACGGCCTGGCAAGCAACCGCGACACCATAACGCTGGTCCGTGACGAATGGACCGCACCCACCAGCCTGCCATTTGGCGAGCTGTCCGTAATTCCGCTGCGCGCCGGTGAAAAACTGCGCTGGCGCCTGCTTGAGGAAAACGCGTGAGCGAAGATCATTTCGACGACGAACAGGAAGGTCATAGCGGCGGAGGGGGCGGTTCCAGGCACCCTATGGCGGCCCGCTTCCGCGGCTACCTGCCGGTCGTTATCGATGTAGAAACGGGTGGTTTCAACTCGGCGACGGACGCTCTACTGGAAATTGCCGCTGTCACCATCGGCATGGACGAAAAAGGTTTTGTGTTCCCTGAACACACTTACTTCTTCCGGGTGGAGCCGTTCGAAGGCGCAAACGTCGAAGCCGCAGCACTGGAGTTCACCGGCATCAAGCTGGATCACCCGTTGCGCATGGCCGTCAGCGAAGAAGTCGCCTTAACCGACATTTTCCGTGGCGTGCGTAAAGCGCTAAAGGCGAATGGCTGCAAGCGCGCCATTCTGGTCGGACACAACGCAAGCTTTGACCTGGGCTTCTTGAATGCGGCCGTTACCCGCATGGACATGAAGCGCAACCCGTTTCACCCGTTCTCCAGTTTCGACACCGCGACCCTTGCAGGTTTGGCGTACGGTCAAACCGTATTGGCCAAAGCCTGTCAGGCCGCTGACATCGACTTTGACGGCCGTGAAGCGCACTCGGCCCGCTACGACACCGAAAAAACCGCTGATCTGTTCTGTGGTATCGTCAACCGCTGGAAACAGATGGGTGGCTGGGAAGACTTCAACGACTGATTCCGATCATGCACGTTAATCAACCGGCCCCCAGTGGTCGGTTTTTTGTAGCGGTTGTCGACCATGTCCGTTCGTCGGCAGGAAGAAATTACACGGCTTCTCAATGAAAGTTGTTTTGACAAGCATTCTCATTAACATTAGTATCCCCGGCATTGAGTCACCACCAACGACGGTTCTCACTTTATGTATGTATGCCTCTGCCAAGGTGTTACTGATGGGCAAATCCGGGATGCGATCCTGGAAGGTTGCTGCAGTTACCGCGACGTCCGCCAAACATTGGGCGTTGCCAGCAAATGTGGAAAATGCGCTTCATTCGCCAAAGAAGTCGTGCGTGACACGCTGACCGCGTTGCAAAGTAGTCAAGTCGGGATGGCTTACCCGGCAGAATATTCAGCCGCTTGACACTATAGTTTTGAAGAACCGGACCGTGTGTCCGGTTTTTTTATGCCTGCATTTCAATCGCTTAGTATCAAGATGCGGAACTCAAACATTCTTATTTGTATTTAAACTACTTATTATTCAACAACTTAGGTTTGACAGCATTTACAGTGCAGCCCAAACTTGCATCTTATTCAGATTTAGAACGGCAGGCATTCGATATGAAAGGCGACATTACAGTCATCCAGCATCTCAATAAGATCCTCGGAAACGAGCTGGTCGCCATCAATCAGTATTTCTTGCATGCCCGCATGTACCAAGACTGGGGGCTGAAAAAGCTCGGCGAGCACGAATATCACGAATCTATCGACGAGATGAAGCACGCCGATAAATTGATCAAACGCATTCTGTTCCTTGAAGGCCTGCCTAACTTGCAAGAGCTGGGCAAAATCCTGATCGGTGAGCACACCAAAGAAATGATCGAGTGCGATCTCAAGATCGAGCAGAAAGCGCTGATCGACCTTAAAGCCGCCATCGCACACTTTGAAGTCGTCGGCGATTTTGGCAGCCGCGATTTGCTCGAAGACATTCTCGAGTCCGAGGAAGAACACATCGACTGGCTGGAAACCCAACTGGGCCTGATCGATAAAGTCGGCATCGAGAACTACCTGCAATCGCAAATGGGCGACTGATACACCTTCGCTTAACGAAAAAAGCCCCGCATCTCGACAGTCGAGAGCGGGGCTTTTTCATGCTTGCTGGTTGAGTTCGGCGTATCGGTTACACCGTTTCAGGCCACTGGCAAGCGAACCTGCCCGTAAACGGGGCAGGCCACCAACAACGGGTTATCAAGCGTCTGCTTTTTCAGCAGCTGCCTTGACCGTTGCATCCTTGATTTGGGTTTGCAGATCACCGCTGGCAAACAGCTCGGTGATGATGTCGCTGCCGCCGACCAATTCACCACCAACCCACAGCTGTGGAAAGGTTGGCCAGTTAGCATATTTAGGCAGGTTGGCGCGAATTTCCGGGTTCTGCAGAATATCGACGTAAGCGAACTTCTCGCCACACGCCATCAATGCCTGCGAAGCCTTTGCCGAAAAACCACACTGTGGCGCATTCGGAGAGCCTTTCATGTAAAGCAGAACGGTGTTGGCGTTGATCTGCTCTTTGATCGTTTCGATGATATCCATGGAACACCTCGGCTGAACTTTCCGACTCAGATGTCGGCACGGTCGCGCATTGTAGCGGAAACCCGAGCGCTACGCTCGGCCTCTCCCTGTCGACCATCGACTGATGAAGCTCACGCTGCGGCAACCTGGACCGGTACGCCATTCAGCGCGGCATTGCCGGACAGCGTGTCCAATTGGCGCTCATCGGTCAAGTCATTGGCGCTCACACCTGGCTGATTACCGGCAATCACCATCTGCACCCCTGGGCGTGCGTGCCCCCAACCATGGGGCAGACTGACCACGCCCGGCATCATCTCGGCACTGCCGAGGACCTGCACCTCAACCGCTCCGACCCTCGAGCTGACTCGGACCCACTGCCCATCGATCAACCCCCGGCTGATCAAGTCGTCGGGGTGCATAAGCAGTTGATGCCGTGGCTTACCTTTCACCAACCGGTGGTAGTTGTGCATCCAGGAATTGTTGCTGCGCACATGGCGACGACCAATGAGCAGGAGTTCCCCGGCCTGAGGTGCCTCGACCGCGGCGAATCTCGCCAGATCGGCAAGTATGACCTGCGGCGCTGCCTGAATGCGCTGGTTGGCGGTTTTCAAGCGCAACGCCAAATTAGGTTTGAGTGGCCCCAAGTCCAGACCGTGCGGGTGATCACGCAACGCGTCCAAGGAAAGCCTGTGTTCAGAGGTGTCGCCATACAACCCTGCACGCAACCCTCTGTCGATCATTTGTGACGGCGGTATCGTAGGTTTCAGCTCACGCTCGGCTCTGGCGGCGAACGCTTGGGCCAAACCGACAAAAATCTCCCAGTCATGCAACGCTCCTTCCGGCTTTTCCAGAATGGCGCGATTGAACCGGGTGACATTGCGCACGGCGAACATATTAAAGGTCGTGTCGTAATGATCGTTTTCCAATGCCGATGTCGATGGCAGAATCAGGTCGGCGTAGCGCGTGGTTTCGTTGATGTACAGGTCAATGCTGAGCATGAACTCCAAACCGTCCAACGCCTGTTCCAGCTTTCGACCGTTGGGCGTCGACAGCACAGGATTGCCGGCCACAGTGATCAGCGCGCGGACCTGCCCTTCCCCCTCGCTCAGCATTTCTTCCGCCAATGCGGAGACCGGCAATTCACCGGCGTACTCAGGCAACCCCGACACGCGACTTTGCCAGCGATTGAAATGACCGCCTGATGTGGACGCAACGAGGTCCACCGCCGGTTCCGTACACAGGGCGCCGCCCACCCGGTCGAGATTGCCCGTCACCAGGTTGATCAGTTGTACCAACCAATGACACAGCGTGCCAAACGCCTGGGTGGAAATACCCATCCGGCCATAACACACCGCTTTGTCTGCCGCAGCGAAGTCCCGCGCCAGTTGGCGAATCTGCTCGGCGGGCACACCGCAGCGTGAGCTCATGGCTTCAGCATTCAAATGGCTTATTGACTGGCGCACCACGTCCAACCCATCCACTGGCACGTGGCTGGTGCGGGTCAAGTTTTCTTCAAATAACGTATTGAGCAAACCAAACAACAACGCTGCATCGCCGCCGGGGCGCACGAACAAGTGTTGATCGGCAATCGCTGCCGTTTCGCTGCGACGAGGGTCGACCACCACCACCTTGCCACCCCGCGCCTGAATAGCTTTCAGTCGCTTCTCGACGTCCGGGACGGTCATGATGCTGCCGTTCGAGGCCAGCGGATTGCCGCCCAGAATCAGCATGAAGTCGGTGTGATCAATATCAGGAATCGGCAGCAAAAGGCCGTGGCCATACATCAAATAGCTGGTCAGGTGATGCGGCAGTTGGTCGACAGAAGTAGCAGAAAACCGATTGCGGGTTTTCAACAACCCAAGAAAATAATTGCTGTGGGTCATCAACCCATAGTTGTGAACGCTGGGGTTGCCCTGATAAACCGCCACTGCGTTTTGACCATCGCGCTGCTGAATTGAAAACAGACGCTCAGCCACCAGCTCGAATGCTGCTTGCCACTCGATGGGCTGCCATTGCGTGCCGACACGGAGCATGGGCTGCCGAAGGCGATCAGGGTCGTTTTGGATGTCTTGCAGCGCCACCGCCTTGGGGCAGATGTGGCCGCGACTGAAACTGTCCAGAGCGTCACCCTTGATGGAAGTAATCCGGGTGTCGGCACCTTCTTGCGTGGTGGTCTCGATGGTCAAGCCACAGATAGCTTCACACAGATGGCAGGCACGGTGGTGGAGAGTCTTGGTCATCGCCAGTCTCATTTTGTTATGAACGACCTAGACGATCGCGGAAACAAAACTATGGCGTTTGAAGCACAACTACGCCAGAGACGTTTGTCGTGTGAATCGGGCGGCATCAGGCGGACCAATGCTCACCACTGGTGCTTAAGTCAGCAGCACGACCGCCTTGAGCGTGTTTTGCAGCTCATGCACGGTTTCGATCTGTTCCTGAGCAATGTGGACACCGGTAAGTTCGCCGATTAAACGCCAATGATCATCAAGCCCGGCGCTGATAGTCGCCATGCGATCAATCATGTGCTTGCCCGCCATTCGGGTCACTTCATCCTTACTGCGCAACAACTCAAACGACATCGACGTCATTGATGCTGTGAGATGCGTCAATGTGCGGGCGGTGTGCCCGAGCAGTTCCGTTAGTTGCTGTTCTTTAGATTCCATTCCCCTAGCCCCTCTGTGAGCAAGCAACCTTTATAACTCAGCGCGGCTGTTTAGGAAATGGTACGCACCGGACAAAGCCTCGATACATAACCCACGTTACGGAATGTCACTATTACAAGATCTGCACGAATTGCCAAAGCGCGGGGCCACAGTGTACAAATGCCCCCAACATGTTGAAGTTAGCTCGCTATTGGCAATACGCGACATTTGCTTATACCATCGCGCCTTCCCTATTCGTCGCCCCGTGCGGCTTTCGCCGCAGGTCTCGCCCGTTTTCCCGATAAAACCCGGCTTAGAGTATCTGCGGTCTGTTGCAAAAAGGTAGTTAATGATGAGCGCAAGGCACTTTCTCTCCATGATGGATTACACGCCGCAAGAGCTGGCCAGTGTGATTCGTCGCGGCGTAGAGCTGAAGGACCTGCGAAATCGCGGCGTACTTTTCGAGCCGCTAAAAAACCGGGTTCTCGGAATGATCTTCGAGAAATCTTCGACTCGGACGCGTGTTTCTTTTGAAGCGGGCATGATCCAACTCGGCGGACAGGCGATCTTTTTGTCCCCAAGAGACACCCAACTGGGTCGCGGCGAGCCTATCGGCGATGGCGCTCGGGTCATGTCGCGTATGGTCGATGCGGTCATGATTCGTACTTTTGCCCACAGCAACCTGATCGAATTCGCCGCCCACTCCAGCGTTCCGGTCATCAATGGTCTGTCCGACGACCTGCACCCCTGCCAATTGCTGGCGGACATGCAAACCTTCCTGGAGCATCGAGGCTCGATTCAAGGCAAGACCGTGGCCTGGATCGGCGACGGCAACAACATGTGCAACAGCTATATAGAAGCGGCGATCAAATTCGACTTCCAGTTGCGCGTTGCCTGCCCTGAAGGCTACGAACCTAGCCCAGCTTTTCTGGCACTGGCCGGTGATCGGGTCAGCGTTGTGCGTGACCCTCGGCAAGCCGTTGCCCGCGCGCACCTGGTCAGCACCGACGTTTGGACCTCCATGGGCCAAGAAGAAGAGACCGCCAATCGCCTGGCCTTGTTCGCACCGTATCAAGTCACCCGTGAACTACTGGATCTAGCCGCTAAAGACGTGCTGTTCATGCATTGTTTACCGGCACATCGTGGTGAGGAGATCAGCCTTGACCTACTTGATGACCCCCGCGCCGTCCCGTGGGACCAAGCTGAAAACCGCCTGCACGCGCAAAAAGCGCTGCTTGAGTTTCTGGTCAAGCCAGCCTACCGCAGCGAATGAGTCAGCCGGCACTGTTGAGCGTGCGAAACCTGGCCTGTGGCTATCAGGGTCAACCCGTGGTGCAGGCGCTCAGTCTGCACCTCAATGCGGGTGATATCGGATGTTTGCTGGGCTCTTCCGGTTGCGGCAAGACAACAACGCTGCGCGCCATTGCCGGTTTTGAACCGCTGCTTGAGGGCGACATCACCCTAAATGGTGAAGTGATTTCCCGAGCCGGTTTTACCCTGGCGCCGGAGAAACGTCGGATCGGCATGGTTTTTCAAGATTACGCACTGTTCCCCCATTTGAGCGTCGCGGCCAACGTTGGATTCGGCATTCGCAACCACCCGCGAATTAACGCTGTCACCGATGAATTACTCGAGCTGGTCAACCTTGGCTCGTTGGGTAAACGCTTTGCCCATGAGCTGTCAGGCGGTCAACAACAGCGGGTTGCCTTGGCCCGGGCCCTAGCACCCGAACCGCAACTGTTGCTACTCGATGAACCCTTCTCCAACCTGGACGGTGAATTGCGTCGCCGACTCAGCCACGAAGTCCGCGACATCCTCAAAGCTCGGGGCACCAGTGCTGTTCTGGTGACCCACGACCAAGAAGAAGCGTTTGCTGTCAGCGATCAAGTAGGAGTCTTCAACGAAGGTCGCCTAGAGCAGTGGGCTACACCGTACACCCTGTATAACGCCCCGCTAACGCCCTTTGTCGCCAGCTTCATTGGGCAGGGCTATTTTGTTCGCGGTCAGGTTATCGATACAGGATGGGTGCAATCGGAACTGGGTGTGTTGCAGTGTCAGGGCACTTTCGCTATTGGCACTGCCGTCGACATACTGCTGCGCCCGGACGATATCGTAGATGCGCCGGACAGCCCGATAAAGGCCGTGGTCGTTAGCAAGACCTTTCAGGGCGCGTCGGCGCTTTACCGACTGCGCTTGCCATCCGGCGCGCCGCTTGAAGCGCTATTACCAAGCCGCTGCGATTATCGTCCGGGTGAAGCAGTGGGGATTCGAGTGAAGGAACAGACGCTAGTAGTGTTTCAGGCATAAACACCGCGCCCTGTAGGAGCCAACTGGTGAAGTCCATCAAGTCATGCCGGGAATATGTGGGACCGAATTCATTCGGGAAGCGGTAAATCTGACACACCGCGCCAAGCCATTCGCGAATGAATTCGCTCCCACGGTGACGCGAGTCTTCACACATCCTTCGTGACTGAAAACCTCACCCCAACAACAATTTCCCACTTGCGACCAATCTCGCATGACCGCCAATCTTTACGCGGTCGCCTTCCAGACGGCAAAACAGTTCGCCGCCACGGGTCGAGCATTGGTAAGCGCTCAGGCTGAGTTTGCCCAGCCGGCTCGACCAATACGGAATCAGTGAACAGTGCGTCGAGCCCGTCACAGGATCTTCAGGAACACCAATGGCCGGCGCGAAGTAGCGAGAAACGAAGTCATGAGTTTCGCCCCTTGCGGTCACAATCACCCCCGGCCAAGGCAGACGGATCAGTGCAGCCATGTCTGGCTCGCAATCTCGAACCGCCTGTTCGGACTCCAGCACAACCATCAACTCCACTGAGCCATAGACATCGACAATGTCCACCCCCAGCGCCCGCTCAAGCTCAATGGTCACCGCTGCACTGGTCGGAACCATGGCCGGAAAATCCAATACAAGTCGATCACCTTCCCGCGTAACGCTCAGCGCCCCGGCCTTGCCGATAAAATCGATGCGCTCCGCTGAATCACTATAAACCTCGAACAGCACGTGGGCGGCGGCCAATGTGGCATGGCCGCACAGCGGAACCTCGGTGGAGGGTGTGAACCAGCGGATGTGCCAACCCAGGCCTTCGCGAACCAAAAACGCGGTTTCTGCCAAATTGTGTTCGGCAGCAATGTTTTGCATCAGCTCATCTGACAGCCAGCTGTCGAGCCGGTAAACCATCGCCGGGTTGCCACTGAACGGGTGCTCGCTAAACGCGTCGACCTGATGAAATTCAAGCTGCATACCATCACTTCCCTGATGTATTCGAATCGTTATTTGACACCAAGCATGCACTTCAACTGAGTGTGCCGCCAGCCACAGAATCTGTGGTCATCGACCATACAGCGCGTTACGGACGACCAATCTCGGCAAAAACACCGTGGGTATGTTCGGCCAACACTGCAGCCGAAAGCTCTACCTCAAGACCGCGACGACCGGCGCTGACAAATACCGTGGCAAAAGGCTGCGCCGATTGATCAATAAACGTACGCAAACGCTTTTTCTGCCCCAGTGGGCTAATGCCGCCTAACAAGTAGCCCGTCGCACGCTGAGCGGCGGCCGGATCAGCCATTTCGGTTTTTTTGGCACCAGCAGCGTGGGCCAGCGCCTTGAGGTCCAACGTACCCGACACCGGAACCACGGCAACCAACAGTTCGCCCTTTTCAGTGGCTGCCAAGAGGGTCTTGAACACCCGAGCCGGTTCCAATCCAAGCTCTTGCGCCGCCTCCAACCCATAAGACGCCGCCTTGGGGTCGTGCTCGTAACTGTGAATATGGTGCTCAGCCCGAACTTTTTTTAATAAATCCAACGCGGGTGTCATGCAGCTCTCCATAGGGTGGTTGGACGTGAAGTTGTTGCGCACACTTTAAGACATCTGCCGCTAAAAGACTGCATCAACGGCGAATTTCAGCCTATGTCAGCATTCACACTCAAATGCTTTGAAGGGGCTGACACAGACAAAAAGATCTTTCTTACGCATTAACCAGCAACGTCTTCATGACAGCCAGTCATAAAGCGGTTGATGGTTCACTTTCGACCTTTGACAGCGTTCTTTATTGTCTATATTTTTTCGTTAACGAATAAATCGGAATTAATCTGGTCCAAGTTCGTAACCTGTGAGGAGATGGGGTTTCTCCTCCCAAGACAAAAAGTGAATGTTGCTGATCATCTGACAACGTTCGAGAAAAACAAAAATAAGGGGATTTTCATGACCACGGCTAATCAGCCACTGCCTCAGGCACCTACGCTAACGGGGCAATGCATCGCAGAGTTTATGGGCACCGCGCTGTTGATCTTTTTCGGAACAGGTTGTGTTGCAGCGCTCAAGGTCGCTGGTGCCAGCTTTGGCCTGTGGGAAATCAGCATCATCTGGGGAGTAGGCGTCAGCTTGGCGATCTACATGACCGCCGGCGTTTCCGGAGCCCACCTCAATCCTGCTGTCAGCATCGCACTGTGTATCTTCGGTAATTTCGAAAAGAGAAAATTACCGTTTTACATCATTGCGCAAGTGGCAGGGGCCTTCTGCGGCGCGGCGCTTGTCTACGGACTGTACATCAGCTTGTTTTTCGATTTCGAACACACTCATCACATGATTCGCGGCAGTCAAGCCAGCCTCGAATTAGCCTCGATTTTCTCGACGTACCCTAACCCTGCCATCTCCACCGGACAGGCGTTTCTGGTCGAACTCGTTATTACCGCGATCCTGATGTGCGTAATCATGTCCTTGACCGACGACAACAACGGCTTGCCAAGAGGCCCAATGGCGCCCCTATTGATTGGGCTACTGATTGCAGTAATCGGCAGTTCGATGGGGCCACTCACAGGGTTCGCGATGAACCCTGCGCGGGATTTCGGGCCTAAGCTGATGACATTCTTCGCTGGCTGGGGCGAGATGGCCTTCACCGGCGACCGAGAGATTCCGTACTTTCTGATTCCAATCGCGGCGCCAATCCTGGGAGCCTGCCTAGGCGCTGCGGGTTATCGCGGCCTGATTGCTCGTTACCTTCCTAGCGCACCTGTCGCTGAGAAACCGCGAGCACCCAAGGCAGTTGTGGATAACGCTCCAGCCAGTTTTTGAAAAACCCATTCATTAGTGCAAGGCAATCGACATGACTGACTCAAAGAATAAGAACTACATCATTGCTCTTGATCAAGGCACGACTAGCTCACGGGCGATGATTTTCGACCGCGACGCCAACGTGGTCAGTACAGCGCAAAGCGAGTTCACCCAGCATTACCCGCAACCGGGCTGGGTTGAACATGACCCCATGGAAATTTTCGCCACTCAGACCGCGTGCATGACCAAGGCGCTGGCCCAAGCGGATCTGCACCATGACCAGATCGCCGCCATCGGCATCACCAACCAACGTGAAACCACTGTGGTTTGGGAGCGCAATACCGGGCGCCCTGTGTACAACGCCATTGTCTGGCAATGCCGTCGCAGCACCGAGATTTGCCAGCAGCTCAAGCGCGATGGGCACGAAGACTACATTCGTGCGACCACGGGCTTGGTCACCGACCCGTACTTCTCCGGCACCAAGCTGAAGTGGATTCTCGACAACGTTGAAGGCAGCCGCGAACGCGCCCGCAAAGGCGAGCTGTTGTTCGGCACCATTGATAGCTGGCTGATCTGGAAATTCACCGGCGGCAAGGTGCATGTCACCGATTACACCAATGCCTCGCGCACCATGCTGTTCAACATCCATACCCTGGAATGGGATGAAAAGATGTTGCAGGTGCTGGATATCCCCCGCGAGATGTTGCCTGAAGTTCGCTCGTCCTCGGAAGTCTATGGTCACAGCAAAAGCGGCATTCCTATCGCCGGTATCGCCGGTGATCAGCAGGCCGCGTTGTTCGGGCAAATGTGTGTTGAGCCGGGCCAGGCCAAAAACACTTACGGCACTGGCTGCTTCTTGCTGATGAACACCGGCAAAAAAGCCGTGCAGTCTGCCCACGGCATGCTCACCACCATCGCGTGCGGTCCTCGCGGCGAAGTTGCCTACGCGCTGGAAGGCGCTGTATTCAACGGCGGGTCGACCATTCAGTGGCTACGTGACGAACTGAAACTGATCAATGACGCGCTGGACACCGAGTATTTCGCCGGCAAGGTCAAAGACAGCCATGGTGTTTATCTCGTCCCCGCCTTTACCGGACTGGGCGCGCCGTACTGGGACCCGTATGCCCGAGGCGCACTGTTTGGCCTGACCCGTGGTGTCAAAGTCGATCACATCATTCGCGCGGCATTGGAATCCATTGCCTATCAGACACGTGACGTACTGGACGCCATGCAACAGGATTCCGGCGAACGCCTGAAGTCGCTGCGCGTGGACGGCGGCGCGGTTGCCAACAACTTTCTCATGCAGTTTCAGGCAGACATCCTGGGCACCATGGTCGAACGCCCACAAATGCGCGAAACCACCGCACTGGGTGCCGCGTACCTTGCGGGCCTGGCCATCGGTTTTTGGGGCAGCCTGGATGAGCTGCGCAGCAAAGCTGTAATTGAGCGCGAATTCGAACCTCAACTCGAGGATGCCGATAAAGAGAAACTGTATGCGGGCTGGCAGAAAGCAGTAAGCCGTACCCGTGACTGGGAACCCCACGAAGAAAACACCGACTGATCAAGGCCCGTACGGGGAGCAGGTTGAGTTTCCGGCTGACAGGCACTAGTTGCCTGCGGCATCATGGACGCCATTTGAATGGCAGCCAGACAGGAAAATCAAAACAATGAATCTGCCTCCCCGTCAGCAGCAAATTCTCGAATTGGTTCGGGATCGCGGCTACGTCAGTATCGAAGAAATGGCTCAGCTGTTTGTCGTAACCCCGCAAACCATTCGCCGAGATATCAATCAACTGGCGGAAATGAATCTGTTGCGCCGCTACCACGGCGGCGCGGCCTATGACTCAAGCATCGAGAACACGGCTTACGCCATGCGCGCGGACCAGATGCGCGACGAGAAACAGCGCATTGCCGAGGCGATCGCTGCGCAGATACCGGATCACGCCTCGCTGTTCATCAATATCGGCACCACCACCGAATCCATCGCTCGAGCGTTGTTGAGTCACAACAACCTGAAGATCATCACCAATAACTTGCACGTTGCTTCAATCCTCAGCGCCAAGGACGACTTCGAAGTCCTGTTGGCAGGCGGCAACGTACGTCGCGACGGCGGCGTGGTCGGCCAGGCCAGTGTCGACTTCATCAACCAGTTCAAAGTCGACTTCGCCTTGGTCGGCATCAGCGGCATCGATGAAGACGGCAGCCTGCTGGACTTCGATTACCAGGAAGTGCGGGTTTCCCAAGCGATCATTGCCAACGCCCGGCAGGTGATATTGGCCGCTGACTCCAGCAAATTCGGACGAAACGCCATGGTCCGCCTGGGTCCGATCAGCCTGATCGATTGCTTGGTGACCGACCACGCGCCGGTGCCCGCCCTGATGCAGTTGTTGACCCAGTACAAGATCCGACTTGAGGTGGTTTGACCGTTTGTAGATACCAACTTGTTGGCGAGAAAGCTTGATGCAGTGTGCCTGACACTGCGCACAACGCCCTTCGCTAACAAGTTAGCGCCTCCAGAGGAGTAGCGGCACGCAATATCCTCGCTTCCAAAATGTTCGATTTTGTTCCTTTACCCCACTCCTTGATCGATATTTTCAATAGATGTCGACTGGCCGTCCAGTGTTTATTGCGCTATGATTTTCGAAATTGAACATAAGTGTTCGGATTCGCCGTTCAGCCACGTTTTAAACTCTAGAACAAAGAGGCCGCCAGATGCCCAACTCTTCCTTGCCCGTGCTACCGCCTTCCGAGGCTTACGACATCGCCGTGATTGGTGGTGGGATCAATGGTGTCGGGATTGCGGCAGACGCAGCCGGTCGCGGTTTGTCAGTGTTCCTTTGCGAAAAAGATGACTTGGCCAGCCATACCTCCTCGGCCAGCAGCAAGCTGATCCACGGGGGCCTGCGCTACCTTGAGCATTACGAATTCCGCCTGGTGCGCGAATCCCTCGCCGAGCGTGAAGTGTTGTTGGCTAAAGCCCCGCACATCGTCAAGCCGATGCGCTTCGTGCTGCCACATCGTCCGCACTTGCGCCCGGCGTGGATGATCCGTGCCGGGCTGTTTCTGTATGATCACTTGGGTAAGCGGGAAAAGCTGCCAGCCTCGCGCAGCCTGCGTTTTGGCGCCGACAGTCCGCTCAACGCCAGCATCACCCGGGGCTTTGAATACTCTGACTGCTGGGTCGATGACGCGCGGCTTGTGGTGCTCAACGCCATGGCCGCCCGGGAAAACGGCGCGCATGTTCATACGCAAACCCGTTGTATCAATGCCCGTCGCAGCAAAGGTCTGTGGCTCCTGAATATGCAGCGGGCCGATGGCAGTCTGTTTTCAATTCAAGCCAAAGCGCTGGTTAACGCGGCAGGGCCCTGGGTTGCCAAGTTCATTCGCGACGACTTGAAACTTACGTCGCCGTACGGCATTCGCCTGATTCAGGGCAGCCATTTGATCGTGCCCCGCCTGTACGACGGCGAAAACGCGTTCATCCTGCAAAACGAAGATCAGCGTATCGTTTTCGCGATTCCGTACTTGGAACGCTTTACGATCATTGGCACCACTGACCGCGAATACCAAGGCGATCCAAGCGCGGTGTCCATCACCGAGGGGGAGATCGATTACCTGCTTAATGTGGTCAATGAGCACTTCAAAAAGCAGCTGAGCCGCAGCGATATCCTGCGCACCTACTCCGGTGTTCGTCCGCTGTGTAACGACGAGTCTGACAACCCGTCAGCGATCACACGTGACTACACCCTGTCGCTGTCGGGCAGTAAGGAAGAGGCACCGATTCTCTCGGTGTTTGGCGGCAAGTTGACCACCTACCGCAAGCTGGCCGAGTCGGCCCTGGCGGAACTTGCACCGTTCTTCCCGCAGATGAAACCCAAATGGACGGCCACTGCCAGCCTGCCAGGGGGTGAAGACATGGGTTCACTCCAAGCGCTGACTAACGAATTAAGAACGCGCTTTGACTGGCTGCCCACCGAAGTCGCCCGTCGCTGGGCTCGCACCTACGGCACCCGCAGCTGGCGCTTGGTCGAAGGTGTGCAAACGCTTGCCAACATGGGCGAACACCTCGGAGGTGGGCTGTATACCCGCGAGGTTGACTACCTATGCAGCGAGGAGTGGGCCTTGAGCGCGCAAGACATCCTTTGGCGCCGCAGCAAGTTGGGCCTGTTCACTACGCCAGAAGAACAGCAGCGCGTGCAAACCTATCTCAATACCGTCGCGCGCCATAAAACCAGTATTGAAGCGGCGTAAATATACCTGACAGCCTTCCCGCAACGGGGAGGCTGGGCTAACCCCTCCTCAAACCATTCGGTTTTCCGAACACCCAACAACCGTTGGTTCGGTTTACCGGACACCAGCTCAACCCTCTCGCGCACAAAAACAAAATATACCCTTATAAATCATATAGATAACCCACGACCTACATGTGGCACGAGTCATGCTCTACACCTTTCGTTGAATGCATTGATCGCAGCGCGCCCCTGATTGGGCCGCCGTTAGAGCATTCGCTCTGTAAGCGGACCGCCCCTGTCGGTCCCACAAAAAAAACAAAGTCGAGGATTCACTGATGCGCATCGTTCCCCATCTTTTGGGCGCAGCAATCGCTGCCGCTCTGATTAGCACTCCAGTTTTCGCTGCCGAACTCACAGGCACACTGAAGAAAATCAAAGAGTCCGGCACCATCACCCTCGGACACCGTGATAGCTCGATTCCTTTTTCATATTTGGCGGATGCTTCCGGCGTTCCGGTTGGCTACTCCCACGATATCCAACTGAAAATCGTTGAAGCCATCAAGAAAGACCTGGACATGCCGGACCTGAAGGTCAAGTACAACCTGGTCACGTCGCAAACCCGTATCCCGCTGGTGCAGAACGGCACGGTGGACGTTGAATGTGGTTCCACTACCAACAACGCTGAACGCGGGCAACAGGTCGACTTCTCGGTCGGGATTTTCGAAATCGGCACGCGCCTGTTGTCGAAAAAAGACTCCGTCTATAAGGACTTCGCTGACCTTAAAGGCAAGAACGTCGTGACCACTGCGGGCACCACGTCCGAGCGCATCCTCAAAGCAATGAACGCTGACAAGCAGATGGGCATGAATGTGATCTCCGCTAAAGACCACGGCGAATCGTTCCAGATGCTGGAATCCGGTCGTGCTGTCGCGTTCATGATGGATGACGCCCTGCTCGCCGGTGAAATGGCCAAAGCCCGGACGCCCGCTGATTGGGCGGTGACCGGTGTGCCGCAATCATACGAAATCTACGGCTGCATGGTCCGCAAAGAAGACGCCCCGTTCAAGAAAGCCGTGGATGACGCCATTAAGGCCACCTTCGCTTCTGGCGAAATCAACACCATTTACAACAAGTGGTTCACTCAGCCGATCCCGCCTAAGGGCTTGAACCTGATGTTCCCGATGAGCGACCAACTCAAAGCGCTGATCGCCACCCCTACCGACAAGCCAGCTCCAGACGTAAAAATCTAAGCACCGGCTCATCCAATACCCGAGGGCGCCAACGCGCGCTCGGGTTTTGAATCGTTCGAAAGGAGGGGAAACCTGAATGAATTACAACTGGGACTGGGGCGTATTCCTCAAGTCCACCGGCATCGGCAACGAGATCTACCTGGACTGGTACCTGACCGGCCTGGGTTGGACCATCGCAATTGCCGTCGTCGCCTGGATAATCGCGCTGTTGCTGGGCTCTGTGCTCGGCGTCATGCGAACTGTGCCGAACCGTTGGGTATCGGGCATTGCCACGGTTTACGTGGAAATTTTCCGCAACGTTCCGCTGCTGGTGCAGCTGTTTATCTGGTACTTCCTGGTGCCGGATCTGCTGCCTGCCAATCTGCAGGAATGGTACAAGCAGGACTTGAACCCAACGACCTCGGCTTTTCTGAGCGTCGTGGTGTGTTTGGGTCTGTTCACTGCTGCACGGGTTTGCGAACAAGTGCGCACCGGCATTCAAGCGTTGCCCCGTGGCCAGGAGTCCGCTGCCAGGGCCATGGGTTTCAAGCTGCCACAGATCTACTGGAATGTGCTGCTGCCCCAGGCTTACCGCATCATCATTCCGCCGCTGACCTCTGAATTCCTGAACGTGTTCAAAAACTCGTCTGTGGCTTCGTTGATCGGCCTGATGGAGCTGCTCGCGCAGACCAAGCAGACCGCCGAGTTCTCGGCCAACTTGTTCGAAGCGTTCACCTTGGCAACCTTGATCTACTTCACCCTGAACATGAGCCTGATGCTGCTGATGCGCCTGATCGAGAAGAAAGTCGCGGTGCCCGGACTGATCTCTTTGGGGGGTAAATAATGGATTTCAGTGGAATTATTCCCGCGCTGCCTGGCATGTGGAACGGCATGATCATGACCCTGCAGCTGATGGTGCTGGGGGTTATTGGTGGTGTTGCGCTGGGCACGATTCTGGCGCTGATGCGGTTATCGTCAAGCAAACTGGCGGCGCGATTCGCCGGCGCTTACGTGAACTACTTTCGCTCGATCCCGCTGCTGTTGGTGATCACTTGGTTTTATCTGGCCGTGCCGTTCGTGCTGCGCTGGATCACCGGCCAAGACACCCCCATCGGCGCGTTCACCTCATGCTTAATCGCTTTCATGATGTTCGAGGCCGCGTACTTCTGCGAAATCGTTCGGGCCGGGGTTCAAGCCATTCCCAAGGGACAAATGGGTGCAGCCCAGGCGCTAGGCATGAACTACGGGCAAATGATGCGTTTGATAATCCTGCCTCAGGCGTTTCGCAAGATGACCCCGCTGCTGTTGCAGCAGAGCATCATCTTGTTTCAGGACACCTCGCTGGTTTACACCGTTGGCTTGGTCGATTTCCTGAACGCCTCACGCTCCAGTGGCGACATCATTGGCCGCTCCAATGAGTTCCTGATCTTCGCCGGTCTGGTGTATTTCGTGATCAGCTTTGCCGCCTCGCAGCTGGTGAAGCGTCTGCAAAAAAGGTTCGCCGTATGATTTCCATCAAAAATATCAACAAGTGGTATGGCGACTTTCAGGTGCTCACCAATTGCAGCACCGAAGTCAAAAAAGGTGAAGTAGTGGTGGTTTGCGGTCCTTCGGGCTCTGGCAAATCGACGCTGATCAAGTGCGTGAACGCGCTGGAACCGTTCCAGAAAGGTGACGTGATTGTCGACGGCACCTCCATCGCCGACCCAAAGACCAACCTGCCAAAACTGCGTTCTCGGGTCGGCATGGTGTTCCAGCATTTCGAGCTGTTCCCGCACCTGTCCATCGTTGAAAACCTGACCATCGCCCAGATTAAAGTCCTCGGCCGCAGCAAAGAAGAAGCCACCGATAAAGGCCTGAAACTGTTGGAACGGGTCGGTCTGTCGGCCCACGCCAATAAGCATCCGGGACAACTGTCTGGCGGCCAACAACAGCGCGTGGCGATTGCCCGTGCGTTGGCCATGGATCCGGTAGTAATGCTGTTCGACGAACCCACCTCGGCGCTTGACCCGGAAATGGTCAACGAAGTGCTCGACGTCATGGTGCAATTGGCCCAAGAAGGGATGACCATGATGTGCGTAACCCACGAAATGGGCTTCGCCCGTAAAGTGGCTAACCGAGTAATCTTCATGGACCAAGGGTCAATTGTCGAAGATTGTGAAAAAGAAGAATTCTTTGGGGATGTGACCGCTCGCTCCGAGCGTGCCCAGCAATTCCTCGCCAAGATTCTGCAGCACTAAGCAATCCCGGCTGTCCGTGCCCGCACTGATTGCGGCACGGACGCTGGTCGGTCCCGGACGACTGTGATGAAATGCGACCCCGAATCCTATCGCGCGCCCCCGCCATCACTTGCCGTGAAACCCCGCCTGATACGCCATCTGTTCATTCCCCCGCTGATCATGCTGCTGATGGTCGCGCTGGGCTACGTCAGCTATCTGGTCAGTGAGCGCAATGGCGTAAAAGCCCTGAGTGAAAATGGCCAGCGTCAGCTGGAGCTTCACGCCCGCACGGTCGAAAGCGAAATCAACCGCTACACCTACTTGCCGAGCGTGCTCGAACTCGAGTCCAGCGTTTCACGCCTGCTCAATGACCCGACGCCGGAACTCCGCCAGAACGTCAATGACTACCTCGAAGGGCTAAATCGCCGCAGCCGCAGTCGGGCGATTTACGTGCTCGACACCACCGGCCGAGTACTCGCCACCAGCAACTGGCGCGACGCCGACAGCTATCTGGGGGAAGACCTGTCGTTCCGTGCTTATTTTCAGGATGCCGTGCGCGGTCTGCCGGGGCGTTTTTACGGAATCGGCACTACCACTGGCGAGCCAGGTTATTACCTGGCCCACGGGTTGGAAGAGCAAGGCAAAATCATCGGAGTGGCAGTGATCAAGGTTCGCCTCGAAGCACTGGAAGAACGCTGGCAGCGCGCGCGCCTGGAGGCCTATGTCACCGACGAGAACGGCATCATTATCCTGTCGAGCGATCCGGCGCGCAGGCTCAAGTCGGTTCGCCCGCTGACGCCTGAAATCAAAGAGCGCCTTGCCCGCAGCCTGCAATATTACTGGTGGCCGCTCAACGAACTGGTGCCATTGGCCCGGGAGCCGCTGACCGAAGGGACGGAGAAACTGACCTTCCCTGCCAACAGCAGCGTCGATCACGAGCACACCCAGGTCAGTTACCTGGCACAGACTACTCAACTGGCCGACACGCCTTGGCACTTGACCTTGCTGACGCCGCTGGAAGAGTTGCAAAGCGAAGCCGCACGCCAAGGGATGTTGGTGGCGGTGGCCTGTGCGCTGGTGGCGTTTTTGCTGATTGCATGGAACGAGCGGCGCAAAGTCATCGCCACCCGGCTTGCTGCCCGCGAAGCGCTGCAAGCCGCCAATGACGAACTTGAACGCAAGATCGCCGAACGCACGGCGGATTTGCGCGCCAGTAACGAACGTCTGAAAAGTCAGATTCGGGAGCGACGCCAAGCGGAAGACACCTTGCGCCGGGCTCAGGATGAACTGGTCCAGGCCGGCAAACTGGCGGCCATCGGCCAGATGTCCACCAGCATCGCCCATGAACTCAACCAACCGTTGGCCGCCCTGCGCACCTTGTCCGGCAACACTGTTCGGTTCATTGAGCGCGGGGCTCTGGACACGGCCAGCACTAATTTGCGGACCATCAACGATCTGGTAGATCGCATGGGCCGAATAACCGCCAGCCTGCGCGCCTTCGCTCGACGCGGTGATGATCAGGGCCAAGCCTCTTTGGGCTTGGCAGTCGCCGCCGCACTGCAAATACTCGGTGGCCGGTTGGAAAATTTCCATCTGCAGCTGCATGAGCATTACGACAACGTGGCGCTGAAGATCGATCAGACGCGTCTAGAACAAATCCTGGTCAACCTGATGGGTAACGCGTTGGACGCCATGCACGGCAAACCGCAGCCTGAGTTGTGGCTGGAAGGCGAAATGGCCGACGGCCGTTACCGCCTGTTCGTGCGGGACAACGGCCACGGCATCGACTCCGAAGCACGCAAGCATTTGTTCGAACCGTTCTTTACCACCAAGCCGGGCGATCACGGTCTAGGGCTTGGATTGACCCTTTCCGCCAGTCTTGCCGCTGCGGCAGGTGGCACTCTCAGCGCGGAGCATCCACTCAGCGGCGGCACGACCTTTGTCCTCAGCCTGCCGCTGCTTACTGTTCCCAAGCCTCGTGGAGCCCAATTGATATGAATGAGCCTGGAAGCATGAACAGCGAGCTGACCGTTCTGATTGTCGAAGATGACCCGCACGTGCTGCTGGGTTGCCAGCAAGCGTTGGCGCTGGAAGACATCCGCAGCGAAGGTGTCGGCAGTGCCGAGGAAGCGCTGGCCCGAATCGGCGACAATTTTGCCGGTATCGTCATTAGCGATATTCGCTTGCCCGGCATCGACGGCTTGGAGTTATTGACCCGGCTCAAGGCCCGGGACCCCAGCCTGCCGGTGGTGCTCATCACCGGGCACGGCGACATTTCAATGGCCGTCAATGCGATGCGCGATGGCGCTTACGATTTCATGGAAAAACCCTTTTCCCCTGAACGCTTGGTTGAAGTGGCGCGACGTGCGTTGGAGCAGCGTGGTCTGGCGCGTGAAGTGTGGTCGCTGCGCCGACAACTGGCCGGACGCAGCTTGTTGGAGGGGCGGATCATCGGACGCTCCCCCGCCATGCAGAATTTGCGGGCATTGATCGCCAATGTCGCCGACACCTCGGCCAACGTGCTGATCGAAGGTGAAACCGGCACCGGTAAGGAATTGGTTGCCCGCTGCCTGCATGATTTCAGTCGTCGCCATACCCAGCAGTTCGTCGCACTCAATTGCGGCGGTCTGCCAGAGAGCCTGTTCGAAAGCGAAATTTTTGGCCACGAGGCCAACGCGTTTACTGGCGCCGGCAAACGACGGATCGGCAAGATCGAGCACGCGCACAACGGCACGTTGTTTCTCGATGAAGTGGAAAGCATGCCGCTGAACCTGCAAATCAAACTGCTGCGGGTATTGCAGGAACGAACTCTGGAGCGGCTGGGCTCGAATCAAAGCCTGGCGGTGGATTGCCGGGTCATCGCCGCGACCAAATCCGACCTGGATGAATTAAGCAAAGCCAGTCAGTTTCGCAGCGACCTATACTACCGGCTAAATGTGGTGACACTGGAACTCCCGCCCTTACGTGAGCGACGAGAAGACATCCTGCAATTGTTCGAGCACTTCTTGCAGGTATCGTCGTTACGCTTCGATCGCGAAACACCGGAATTGGACCGCCAGACGCTGTCGACCCTTATGACCCATGAATGGCCGGGCAACGTCAGGGAGCTGCGCAACGTCGCCGAGCGTTACGCGCTGGGTCTACCGGCGTTCAAAAAGTCGGGCACCAACACTGCCAGCAGCAGCCTGGACTTCGCTGAAGCGGTCGAAACCTTCGAAAAAAACCTGTTGACCGACGCCTTGCAACGCAGCGGTGGCAACCTTAGCCAGGCCAGCCAAGAACTGGGCATGGCCAAGACCACCCTGTTCGATAAAGTGAAAAAATACGGGCTGGGTTGATTGCCCAGCCGTTATCAAACACCGCATATCTCATTGAATTTAAGTAGTTAAACTGTATTTGTGGGTGCTGAAGTTGCTGCGGGGGGGCGACTATCTATAGCAGCCAACTTTTTGGTCGTTCTTGCGTTCTGTAGATACTCTTGTTGGCGAAAGTCCTTCGGACTAATCGCAGCCTTCGGCAGCTCCTACAAAGACTGTGCAGCGCCAAAAACTGTGGGACCGAATTTATTCGGGAAGGCTTCCTTCTTGACACCCTGCAACCTCGAACCACACAAAGTGCTACCCAGTTTGCTGCGCTACGGCGCAGTGTCGAAGACGTGGCGGTCGCAATTGGCTGCCTTCGGTTTCAACTGAAAGAATCGAGTTGCTGATTTTACGACTGCTGCGCAGCCAGTTTTGCAATTCAACTGTGGCCCACCCCTTGCATTACCTCGGGCCAACTTCTTGGAGTCGCACCCTTGACCCCTTCCGTGATGCTGCTAATCGCGCTGTGCATCGCTCTCGATGTCATTGGCCAAATTGCTTTCAAGCTCGGCCTCGATCGTTTACCGGAACACGTCGGTGGCTTTCGGCTGAGTACTTTCTGGCGACAGATCGCCGGGGCCCCGCTCTTGTGGTGCGGTGTTAGTTGCTATGCGGTGCTGTTCGTTGCCTGGTTGGAAGTGCTGTCACTGGCGCCGCTCAGCTTGGTATTTCCAGCCATCAGCCTGAGTTACTGCGGCGTGGTACTCGGCGGTCGGCTGGTGCTGGGTGAGACCGTCAGCCGTCGGCGCTGGTTGGGCACACTGGTCATCACTGCCGGCGTCATGCTGGTTTGCGGCACGGGAGCATGAGGTCGTTATGACAAACAATTGGATTGAAGGCCGCGGGGCCAGCGTGATGCTTTGGGTACTGCTGATCGCGTTCGAAAGCGGCGCACAGCTGTCGTTGAAAGTGGGTGGCGACGGCCTCGCCTCCATCCCATTTGGCGTGAACTGGTTGCTGGCAGCCGTGACCAGCGTCGCGGTGATGGTGGCGATTTTCTGCTACATCGGCTCTTTTCTGACCTGGATGCTGATTTTGCGCAGCAGCAAGCTGTCGCTGGCCTTTCCGCTGAGCTCGCTGGTGTTTGTGGTGGTGCTGCTGGGTTCTTGGCTGGGCCTGGGCGAAAGCATCAGCGCTCTGCATTGGCTAGGCGTGTGCGTGATCATCGGCGGCATCGTGTTGCTGGCGGACGGAAAGCAAGAGGCGTGATCGCTAGATCCAGGGAGCCAACGTGTTGGCTCCTTCAGTAGTCGCGGATCTAAAGCCCTTTAAAGTGATAAGCCACGGCGACATTAACCTCACTTTGGTTGTCATCGCCCTTCTCTCTGACGATAGAGCTGTCGGCCGCTGAGTTGGTCAAGTGAGTCCATGTAGCGCTGGTCAATAACGACCAGCCGTCAGCCAGCGGAATTTGCAGACTTTGAGTTAGCGCAACTTTCTGCAGACCGCCGCTGGCGTTGTAGGCCTGAATACCTGAAGCCTGGGCTTCTTGAGCACTTACGCCGAAAAATGTCTGTGCTTGGCGACCGTCTGCGTAATGGGCTACCACTTCGGTGTCGCCAATGACCCCCAGACCCAACGGATAACCTAGCTCGCCACCGACCCGACCGAGCACGCCACCCTGGCCATCGCTGCCGCCAACCGCGCGACCCATTTGCGCGAACACCCGCCAGAAATCAGCAGGGCTGTACTGCACAAAGCCACCGAACTCACCCATACCGGATACATCACGCAAACCGCGCAACGAACCCTCAGAGGTACGACCGGGTACGTAATTGGCGAACGGGCCAACGCTCCAGCCCTCGTATTTGAAGGCCTTCCAGTTCAGGCCGTCATCGGAACTCAACCCCACGTCGCCCCAATCCAGATCCATGTAAGGAAAAAAATCGACGTCATAACGGACGCCAGTTGGATCACTGGGCTTATAGCCGATCCCCGCGCCTAGATCGCCAGTAATGGCTTGGGCATAGCCCTGCGCACTGAAGCTGATAGCGCAGGCGAACACTGCAAAGCCGGTAAGGACCGAGCGAACGCGGCGATTGAAGGGAACTAAGGGCATGAACTTTCTCGAACTAATTGAGCCTACGTGAGTCAATCCCTGCACGGATCTGACACGCAAGCACTTATGTTGTTTGTAGCAAGCTACAAAAATTGTAGCTTGCCCACCCGATGCATTTACCCTCTCTGTCGCTGCCCCTCTCAACATTGGGCCTTGGGCGACTATTATTCGTATTGGCACAGTCTATGCTCTACCTCAGTGCAAGCGCAAAGAGCGCTCTCACTTTTAAGTAGGCACCTGCAGATGATGCATTGGCATATCGTGTGTGATTTCGATGGGACCGTCACCCAGACTGACGCGATAGATAACATCCTGGAACGTTTCGCTGATCGAAGCTGGGAAGCCATCGAAGACGAATGGCTGTCCGGCAAGATCGGTTCGCGAGAATGTCTGAGCCGTCAATTGGCAATGGTTAAAGCCACGCCGAACGAGCTTCTGGGTTATTTCGACACCGTCGGCATTGACCCGGCGTTTCCCGATTTCGTTGAACTGGTGACGGGCCTCGGCGCCACGCTGGACATCGTGAGTGACGGCATTGAACAGGGCATCGCTCGCATTTTGTCGCGTAACAATGCGCCGCTGCTGCCGATCATTGCCAACCGCTTGCGTCAGGTCGGTCCTGATAGCTGGCGCATAGAATTTCCATATTCCAGCGACGCCTGCCGTGCTGCATCCGGCAACTGCAAATGCAAATCCGCGCCTTCTGGCAAACGCATATTGGTGATCGGCGACGGTCAATCCGATATGTGCGTCGCCGGGACCGCTGACTTCGTATTTGCCAAGGATCGCTTGGCTGAACATTGCGAACGCAATGGCATCCCATATGCCCGCTTCGATACGTTCGCCGATTTACCGGCCCTGCTCGCCCGCTTGCCTCACAGCGAACCGGCCCGCGCACACAGCCTCCCTCTTGAACAGCAGGAACTCTTCCACCATGTCTGATATCCGTATCGCTACCCCCGAAGACCAGATTCTTCTGGAAAAGGAAGCGAAATATTGCTCTTTCGGCGACACCGTTCACTACATCGATCCACCACGGATCTTCAACCGCTGTGAAGGTTCGTACGTTTACGACACTAGCGACCAGGCTTACCTCGATCTACAAATGTGGTACTCGGCCGTTAACTTCGGTTACGCCAACCCACGCTTGAACAATGCCCTCAAGGCACAGATCGATTCGATGCCGCAGATTGCCAGCCAATACCTGCACCGCGGCAAAATCGAGCTGTCGGAAATGATCGCGGTCGATGCCAAGAAGAAATTCGGCATGGACGGTCGCGTTCACTTCAACGTCGGCGGTTCGCAGTCCATCGAAGACTCCTTGAAAGTAGTGCGTAACGCGAGCAACGGCAAAAGCCTGATGTTTGCTTTCGAAGGCGGCTACCACGGCCGTACGCTGGGCGCATCCTCGATCACCTCGAGCTATCGCTACCGTCGCCGCTACGGCCATTTCGGCGAGCGCGCTCAGTTCGTTCCTTTCCCGTACCACTTCCGTGGCCCGAAAGGCATGACCAAAGAAGAATATGGCAGCTACTGCGTTCAGCAGTTCGCCCGCCTGTTCGAAACTGAGTACAACGGCGTCTGGGATCCTAAAACCAACCAGTGCGAATACGCAGCGTTCTACGTCGAGCCCATTCAAGGCACCGGCGGTTACGTTATTCCGCCAATGAACTTCTACAAAGAACTCAAACAAGTGCTGGATCAGCACGGCATCTTGATGGTTGTCGACGAAATCCAGATGGGTTTCTACCGCACCGGCAAGCTGTGGTCCATCGAGCACTTCGACGTCAAACCAGACGTTATCGTCTTCGGTAAAGCATTGACCAACGGCCTCAACCCACTGGGCGGCATTTGGGCACGTGAAGAGTTGATCAACCCAACGATCTTCCCACCTGGATCGACCCACTCCACCTTCGCCTCCAACCCACTGGGTACGGCGGTAGGTCTGGAAATGTTCAAAATGACCTCCGAAGTCGATTACGGCGCGATGGTCATGGAAAAGGGCAAGTACTTCCTGGCTGGCCTGCAAGACCTGCAAAAGCGCTACCCGATCATCGGCGACGTCGATGGCCTGGGCTTGGCACTGCGTGCAGAAATCTGTGGTCCAGACGGCTTCACGCCAGACAAAGCCACCCTCGACTTCATGGTTGATGAAGGCATGAAGGGCGACATCGAAATCGACGGCAAGAAACTTGGCCTGATTCTCGACGTGGGCGGCTACTACAAAAACGTTATCACCCTGGCTCCGTCGCTGGAAATCAGCTACGCAGAAATCGACTTGGGCATCGCCCTCCTCGACCGGCTGCTGCATCGGGCAATGAAGCGGTGAACCTGCCAGAGATCGATATGGGCGAAGGTAACGCCAGTTTCGTTCTCGGCAGTGGCCCGGTCGCGGTGTTGTTGATCCACGGCCTGACCGGCACCCCGACGGAACTCCGTCGGGTGGCCCAAGGCCTGGCCAAGCGGGGGTACACGGTTTACGTGCCCACGCTTGCCGGGCATTGCGGCGACAACGCCGATCTGCAAGCCACCGGCTGGAAAGACTGGTACGAAAGCGCGCGTAAAACGTTTGTCGGCATTCGCCAACGACACGAACAGGTGTTTGTCGGCGGGTTGTCCATGGGCGCTGTACTGTCCATGCACATGGCGGCCGAACATCCGGGGCAAGTGGCCGGTTTGATGCTGTACTCGACCACGTTGCGCTATGACGGCTGGAACATGCCTAAAGCTGCGGTATTAACACCGTTGCTGATGGCCATTCCGTTTGGCGTGCACTTGTGCCGCTTTAACGAAACCTCGCCGTACGGCATCAAAGACGCTCGCTTGCGCGCCATTGTTGAACGTCAGATGAAAGCCGGTGAAAGCAGCAATGCCGGGTTGTTGACGATGTCGGGCATTAACGTGCGCGAACTGCATCGTCTGGTAGCTGTGGTCAAGAAAGGCATGCGTTCAGTCAAAGCGCCTGCACTGATCTTGCATTCCATCGAAGACGACATCACCAGTCGCTGGAACGCAGATTATTGCGAGAAACATTTAGGTGGTCCTGTCACAAAAGTGATGCTGGATAACTGCTATCACATGATCACCGTGGACCTGCAATATCGAAAAGTGATTACATTGAGCGCGGACTTCATTGACCACGTGATAGAACAATTGCCTACTGCAACGGTCCCTTTAAACGATCAGCGACAAATAGCCTGATACCACCATGCTCATCGCCCATGTTTCTTTCAGTTTTCCCAGCAGTCATTACCATGGCTGCTTGTACGGGGCGCTGAATGAGTGGGGCGAGGCTGGCAACGCTCGCCGTTCTTCGGAACGATTACAACCTGGCATGGCTGCTCCGATAAGCGAACGTTGATGATCGATAACCGATGACCGAAGAATTCCGTTCCTCCCAGCAACCTTTTTCGCTATCGCGCTGGACCTTGCAGCGCAAACTGGTACTAGCGTTTTGGCTGGTCAGCGTAATTCCGACGATGATCGCTGCCGAACTCGCAGCGACCACGCTGTCGCAGATTTTTGAAAGTAACGTTCGGATCTGGCTGCAAGAATCAACCCGGATCGTCCAGGACGAAATCAGCGAAATCCAGCGCGACAACTCCAGGGTTTCGCAACTGTTCCTGCAAAACACCCGCCCCTCCGCGCCCTCGTCACCTCGACACAACAAATTAACCTCCGATCTCGCCAATGCCATGGGCATCGACGTGGTCGCCTTGATTCGCAGCAAAGACCACAAAGTGGTGTTTTCCACGGTTTCCGACAATATCATCGATCAGATCAGCCTCGCCCCTAACGCGGTGCTGCAAACCATCCATAACGGCAGCGTATTCGCCGGTGTCGTGGTCTCGACGTATCAGTCCACTCAGGATGGCGTCGATTATGAATTGCTGATCGGGACCTACCTGGACAGCAGTTTTCTCACCAGCGTGGCCGACGTGCACTCCCTCGACCTGCGTCTGTACATGAACGACGCTGGAGGTTTCAGCGAGATTTTCTCGACCCAGCGCTTCATGAATCACCCAGCTATCGTCCCACGCCGAATCGAACAGATCCTACGTGACACCAAAGAGCCCAGCGAACAATCCACAAGCGCCTACTCCGGCCTGTATACGCCTATTTTCAATGACAACGGCGAGCTACAAGGCATCATTTTCAGTGGCCTGTTGCGCCACACGACGCTGGTCGGGCTGGTCAACCAGACCAACTTGTTCCTGGCTATTCTGTTGCTGGGCTCGGTGTTGTCATTGAGTGTCGGCTGGTTGATTTCCCGACGCCTGACCGGGCCTTTGCGCAAACTCTCCGAAGGCGTGCGAGCAGTGACGGCCGGTGACTATCGGCAGCGGGTTGAAGTGGTTGGCAGCGATGCGATCGCTGAGCTGAGCGCGACCTTCAACCACATGACCGAACGCCTGAAAGAGCTTCAGCATCTGGAAGCTCAGCTACGCCGCCGCGACCGTCTGCATGCACTGGGCGAAGTGGCCATGGGCCTGGCGCACGAAATCCGAAATCCACTGGGCATCATCAAAACGGCCACCCAGTTGCTGCACCGTCGCGCATCGCTGCCCGAAACCGACATGCGCCATCTGGAATACGTTATTTCCGAAGTCACTCGGATCAACGACCTAATTACCGAGTTTCTGGATTTCGCCAAACCCAGTCCGCCGATGCGCTCGACACAATTGGCCAAGCCACTGCTGGAGGACCTGCTGGGGTTCTGCGCACCGGAGTTGTCGACCCATAATATCGACGCAGAGATCATCGAACACGACCCCAACTCCACGATTTATGCGGACTCCCGACAATTGACTCAAGCCTGTCTGAACCTGGTCCTTAATGCGATTGATGCCATGCCTGGCGGCGGGACACTGACGATTGACCTCTCCTCTGATCAGGAAACTACAATCATCAGCATTGCCGACAGCGGCCAAGGTGTTGAATCCGACATGATCGAGCGTATTTTCAATCCTTTCGTCACCACCAAGGCCTCCGGTACTGGATTGGGCTTGGCGAAGGTTTACTCGATTATGGACAACCATGACGGCCGGGTAGAGTGCGTCAGTCAAGTGGGGGCCGGAGCAACATTCAATCTTTACCTGCCCGCCCATGACGGAGGCCTGGCATGAGTCATAACGTACTGGTGGTCGACGATGAACCCAAACTCTGTGATTTGTTGGCGTCGGCGCTGAGCCAAGGCGAGATTCAAGTGTTTACCGCCGGCAATGGCCTGCATGCCCTGGCCGTACTCGAACGCGAAGAAATTGATCTGGTGATCAGCGATTGGCGTATGCCTGGGATGGACGGACCGCAGTTGTTGGCGGAAATAAAAGTTCGCTACCCAGACTTGCCAGTCATCGTCATGACCGCCTACAGCACGGTAAAAAACGCCGTGCAATCAATGCGCAATGGCGCTTTTGATTACATCAGCAAACCGTTCGACATCGACGAACTGGACATCACCGTCAACAAAGCGCTGCAGTTTCGCGACATCCTGCGTGACAACACACGCCTGCGTGCCGAACTCGATCAACACCAGCAAATCGACAGTCTGGTAGGTGAAAGCCCGGCCTTTCGTCTCGTACTGCAAGCGGTGGACTCCGTGCGTGACAGCAACGCGACGATTCTGCTGACCGGCGAAAGCGGCACTGGCAAAGAGATGGTTGCTCGTGCGATTCACAAGCACGGCAACCGTGCCGGCAAACCCTTCATCGCAGTCAACTGCGCAGCGATCCCGGAAGGTTTGCTCGAAAGCGAAATGTTCGGTCATCGCAAAGGGGCTTTTACCGGCGCAGTGGCGGATAGGGTCGGGCGCTTTATGCAGGCTGACAAAGGCACGTTGTTTTTGGATGAAGTCGGCGACATGCCCTTAGCGCTGCAAGCAAAGATTTTGCGCGCCCTGCAAGAACGGGTGATCGAGCCGGTGGGCGACTCCCGTGAGCGCAAAGTTGATGTTCGGGTAATTGCCGCGACCAACAAGAATCTGTTGGAAGCAGTGGCGAACAAAGAATTTCGCGAAGACCTTTATTACCGCCTGAATGTTTTTCCGATTCCGTTGCCCGCTTTGCGCGAACGGCCTGAAGACATCGCCCCGCTGGCGCGGCATTTCGCCCATGTGCTGGGCGCCACGGCAGGTAAACGCATTACCGGTTTCAGCGCAGATGCGCTGCAGGCCATGGCCAACTATCCGTGGCCAGGCAATATTCGCGAGCTACAGAATTGCGTGGAACGCGCCACCATCGTCGCGTCGAGTAACACCATCGAAGAGAACGACCTGCCCGCCTACCTGTTCGGCTCGCGGCCTATCGTCAGCGGCGGCGGTCGGCTGCTCGCAGAGGGTGTAGCCGTTCCCGAGAACCTGGAAGCGGCGCTGGCCGACGTAGAAAAAGCCTACATCCTTGCCGCATTGCAAGAAACCAACGGCGTCCAAGCCGCTGCCGCGCAGTTGATCGGCATCTCGGAACGCAGCTTTTGGTATCGGCTGAAAAAGCTTGAGATCCATGTGGACAAGATTGTTCGTTGAGCTGAGCATTGGAGAAGCGCGCTGGTCCCACGACCGGCTGCGAAGCCGCCGTAAAAGCAGCGACTCAATTTTTTCAGCTGCAACGAGTTAGCCCATTGGGACCGCTTCGCGATCCATCGCGGGCCAGCGCGCTCCTACAACGTTATCCGCGCAGGTTTATTCGACCGCTACTGACTCGCTGATGATCTGCCGAATAGCGCTGGAAAAAGCTTCCACCGGCTGCCCTCCCGACACCGCATATCGATCGTTGAAGACAATGGTTGGCACCGAGCTGATACCGCGGGCAACCCACAACTTTTCCAGCTCACGCACTTGAGCGCTGTATTCGCCGGTGGTCAAAATCGACTCTGCCCGCTGACGATCCAACCCGACCTGCTCAGCCACATTTGCCAATACAGTGTGATTTGAAGGATCGGCGTGGTCGGTGAAGTACGCACTGAACAACGCTTCTTTCAGTGCCTGCTGCTTGCCTTCCAGCTCAGCCCAATGCAACAGACGGTGCGCATCGAAGGTGTTGTAGATGCGCCGGTCGCCCTGGGAGAACGTGAAGCCTAGCTCGGCGCCTCGCTGACGAATCATTTCGCGGTTCTGTTTTGATTGCTCAGGGGTCGAGCCGTATTTCTCGAAGATGTGCTCGTTGAGGTCTTGGCCTTCGGCTGGCATCTTCGGATTAAGTTCGAACGGCTGGAAATGGATCTCAGCCTTGACCTCATCACCCAATTGCGCCAGCGCCTGGTTCAGGGCCCGCAGGCCGACCACACACCACGGGCAGGAAACATCGGAGACGAAATCGATTTTCAGGGCAGTACTCATGGGACCCTCGCTCACGTTTTAGCAGTGGGAAAGTCTGCACTTTACACCCTCATACCTAGCCCTTCATCAGAACTACAACTGCGCAATATGGCTGCCGTCCTGCCGATGCGCTCTCAAATACGGCAAAACTGCCCCTAGCAGCGGGGCCTTGAACGCCTCTTGAAAACGATGGGCCAAGCCGGGAATCAAGCGCAACTGGCTGCCCTGGATATGCGCGGCGACATGGATGCCATGCATCACCGGCAGTAAAGGATCGGCGGTACCATGCACCACCAGCGTTGGTACTCGCAGACGGTCCAGCAACGCAACCCGGCTCGGCTCGGCCAGAATCGCCAGAATTTGCCGCTTCACGCCGTCCGGATTAAACGCTCGGTCGTAGGACGCTGCTGCCTGTTGCACCAGCAGTTTGCGGTCATCCACCACCTGCGGGCTGCCCAACGCAGCCAGCAAATCAGCCTGCTGTTCGACGGCCACTTCGCGGTTGGGCGCACTGCGACGGCTCAGTAATTGCAGCAACGCCGGGGTCGGCATGGGCAGGCCCGGCGCGCCGGAACTGGTCATGATCAGGGTCAGGCTTTCGACCCGATCAGGCGCCATATCGGCCAAGTGTTGAGCAATCATGCCGCCCATACTCGCGCCCAGCACATGGAATTGGCGAACATGCAGCGCGTCCATCAACCCCAAGGTGTCGTTGGCCATATCCGTCAATGAATACGGCGCAGAAACCGTCAGCCCGAGTTTGTAGCGCAGCACTTCAAAGGTCAGGTTGGGGCTGGCAGGCGCCTGCACCCACGTTGACAAACCGGCATCACGGTTATCGTAGCGAATCACCCGAAAACCTTGCTGGCAGAGCGCGACCACGACTTCGTCAGGCCAGTGAATCAGTTGTCCACCCAGGCCCATGACCAATACCAACGCCGGATCGGAATCGCGCCCGATGCTTTGGTAAGCCACGTGAACCTCTTTAAGGTCAGCCATTTGAGTGGGGACGTTTACGTCACACCGAGACGCCGCAAAAGTCGGCAGGCCGCACAGCAGCGCGACCCAAAAAATAAACACCCGCATGAAAAACACCAAGCCAGCCATCCCCAATAGCCGCGCAGTGTGCTGATGTTTTCAAACCCGCGCTGCCACAGTTACGTGACAATTTGATGAAGGGGGCTGAGCGGTAGCTTGATAGCAAAAATCAATCCTCCGTAGGGTTTTAGATCATGCCAATTCCCGCCTTAATTGCCGCGCCGCTGCGACCATATTGATTAACGCCGCTTCGGTTTCCGGCCATGCACGGGTTTTCAAGCCGCAATCCGGGTTTACCCACAGCCGCTCGGCGGGAATATGCTTCACCGCTTTTCTCATCAGGTTAACCATCTGCGCCGTGTCCGGTACCTGGGGCGAATGGATGTCGTAGACGCCAGGACCAATATCATTCGGGTAGTCGAACGCTTCAAACGCCTGAAGCAGCTCCATGTCCGAACGCGAGGTTTCGATGGTAATCACGTCAGCGTCCATGGCAGCAATGGCCTCGATCACGTCGTTGAATTCGCTGTAGCACATGTGGGTGTGGATCTGGGTGTCGTCGCGCACACCGCAGGCGCACAAGCGGAAAGCTTCTACGGCCCAGTCCAGATATTCCTGCCACTGTGCTCGACGCAGAGGCAGACCTTCACGAAAAGCAGCTTCGTCGATTTGCACAATCTTGATCCCGGCTCTTTCGAGGTCTGCCACTTCGTCGCGAATCGCTAACGCCAACTGTTGCGCCTGAACTTTGCGTGACACATCCTCACGCGGGAACGACCACATCAGCATGGTCACCGGGCCGGTCAGCATGCCCTTCATGACCTTGTTGGTCAGGCTTTGCGCGTAGCGAGTCCATTCAACGGTCATTGGCTGTGGGCGGCTCACGTCACCGAAAATCACCGCTGGTTTCACACACCGTGAACCGTAGCTTTGTACCCAGCCAAACTCGCTGAACGCGTACCCGTCCAATTGCTCGGCGAAGTACTCGACCATATCGTTGCGCTCGGCCTCGCCGTGGACCAGCACGTCCAACCCCAGACGCTCTTGGACCTGCACCGCATGGCGAATTTCGCTGTGCATGGCATCGGTATAGTCGCTGATCGACAACGACCCGCGCTTGAACGATTGCCGAGCCAAACGGATCGACGCGGTTTGCGGGAATGAGCCAATAGTGGTCGTCGCAAATGCCGGCAGATTCAACCGCGCCCGCTGCCGTTCGATGCGTTCAACGAACGGCGACTGGCGTTGGCTGTCAGCTTCGGTAATCGCCGCCAATCGGGCTTGGACCTCGGGCTTATGGATGCGCGGTGACTGCTGACGCCTGAGCTGAACGGCGCGACTTTCAGTCAAAACATCCTGCATGGCGGGCTTGTCTGGATGATTTAACGCGACGCTGAGCACGGCGATTTCTTCGCATTTTTGTACCGCAAACGCCAACCAACTTTTCAATTCGGCATCCAACTGGTCTTCGCGCTGAAGATTTACCGGGCTGTGCAGCAACGAGCACGAACTGGCGACCCACAGGTTGTCGCCAAATCGTAGTTGCGCTTCTTGAAGTTGTTCCAATGCCTTGTCCAGATCACAGCGCCAGACGTTGCGCCCATTGACCACGCCCAGCGACAGGACTTTGTAAGGCGGCACACGACTGAGCACATTGGAAAGCTGTTCCGGCGCGCGAACCAGATCAACGTGCAGGCCATCAACCGGCAGCGACGCGGCCAGTCCAAGGTTGTCTTCCAGGCCGCCAAAGTAAGTCGCCACCAGCTTTTTCAACGGCGAAAACTGCAGGATGTGATAAGCGCGCTCAAAAGCGTTTTTCCATTCCTGGGGCAGATCTAGGGTCAGAATAGGTTCATCAATCTGTACCCATTCCACGCCTTGTGCCGCCAGACGACCGAGGATTTCGCCATACACCGGCAGCAAGCGTTCGAGCAGATCCAGCTTGTCGAAGCTGTTGCCTTTGGCTTTGCCGAGCCACAGGTAGGTCAATGGGCCAATCAACACTGGTTTGACGTCATGACCGAGGGTTTTGGCCTCCTCGACTTCTTCGAACAGCTGTTCCCAGCTCAACTGGAAACACTGATCGGCGGTAAACTCCGGCACCAGATAGTGGTAGTTGGTATCGAACCACTTGGTCAGCTCTTGCGCGTATTGCGCTTGGCCGTGGGTGTGGCTGCCGCAACAACTGTCGTAAGCGCCTCGAGCCATGGCGAACAGGGTGTCGAGGGTCGGCAAGCCCTGGTCGTTGGTGGTGGCGCTAAAGCGCTGCGCAACAACACCCAACATTAGCGAGTGAGTCAGCACGTGGTCGTACCAAGCAAAATCTCCTACCGGCAGCAGATCGATGCCGGCGTCTTTCTGCACCTGCCAGTGAGCAGCGCGCAACGTGCGGCCGGTGGAGCGTAAACCCTCAGCATCGAGGTCGCCCTTCCAGTAAGCCTCTAGGGCTTTTTTTAGTTCACGGTCTGCGCCAATGCGCGGAAATCCAAGGGTGTGGGCCAAGGCCATGACAACGTCCTCCAGAAAAGATGGCGCTATTGTCGACAGCCAGACCAACATGAGACAAACTCATTGCATTCGCGTTGATCACAAAATTATTTCATGGAGCATCCCGTGCTGGAAATTCGACACCTGAAAACCCTTCAGGCCCTGCGCGAGGCCGACAGTTTGGTAGAAGCCGCCGAACGCTTGCACCTGACACAGTCGGCCCTGTCCCATCAGTTCAAGGAACTGGAAGAGCGTGTCGGCTTGTCGTTGTTTGCGCGCAAGACCAAGCCGGTGCGCTTTACCAGCGCGGGGCTGCGTCTGCTGCAGTTGGCGGATTCGATGCTGCCGCAATTGCGCAGTGCCGAGCGCGATATTGCGCGATTGGCAGGCGGCACAGCGGGGCGCCTGCACATGGCCATCGAATGCCACAGCTGCTTTCAGTGGCTGATGCCGACCATCGACCAGTTTCGCGATGCCTGGCCAGAGGTCGAGCTGGACCTGGCGTCAGGCTTTGCCTTCGCCCCGCTCCCGGCCCTGGCCCGCGGCGATCTGGATTTGGTGGTGACCTCAGACCCGCTGGAGTTGGTGGGCATCACTTACGTGCCGCTGTTCACCTACGAAGCCATGCTCGCCGTCGCTAACCAACACCCGTTGGCTCACAAGCCTTACGTGGTCCCGGAGGACTTGCTCAAGGAAACCTTGATCACCTACCCAGTGGAACGCGATCGGCTGGACATCTTCACCCGCTTTCTGGAGCCCGCCGACGTTGAGCCGGCGCACGTGCGTACGTCGGAACTGACCGTGATGATGATGCAACTGGTCGCCAGCGGACGCGGCGTGTGCGGCATGCCCCATTGGGCCTTGCATGAATACAGCTCGCGCGGCTACGTGAAGGCCAAGCGATTGGGGGAGAAGGGTTTGTTTGCAACGCTGTACGCCGGCATCCGCGCCGACATGCTCGACGCGCCCTACATGCGGGATTTTCTGCTTACGGCGAAGGACACGTCGTTTTCGACATTGAATGGGGTAAGTGCGGTTAGGTAGAAGGCAGACGCTCTGTAGAACCTGCAATTGATTGCGACATTCGCGAACGGTCTACAGCGCTTCGCGATACCGAGATCTAAATTCTGTAGGAGCCAACGTGTTGGCGACAGGCATTAATCGGTCAACCCAACACGACGCCTCGCTAACACCTTGGCACCTACAGTTCGATCAGCTTTCCTGAAAGTCCATCTCAGGCGGTTGGCGACGGAAGCCGCCGGTCAGCCATGCCAGGTAAACCAAGCCTACTGCCAACCAGCTCACGCCAAGGATAATCGCCAGCTTGTCGAGGCTGATCATCAACCACAGGTCCGCAACCAGACCAATCAACGGAAACACCAAGAACAGCACCAGCTCACGTAACCCGCGTTGTTTGCCGCCGATCCAGTAATGAAAGATTACCGACAAGTTCACCAGACTGAACGCCAGAAACGCGCCGAAGTTGATGAACGAGGTGGACGTGGTGACGTCCAGTTTCAATGCCAACAGCGCTACGACGCCGCAGAGCAGAATGCTGTTAACCGGTGTGCCGAAGCGTTCACTCAAACGGCCGAAGATCGAGTTCGACAACACCCCGTCACGGCCCATGGCGTAAAGCAGACGTGAACCGCTGGCCTGTGCCGCCAGACCCGAGGCGAACTGGCCCACGATCAAACCAATCAAGAAGATTGAGACAAACAGGTCGCCACCAATGTTTTTGGCAATTTCATACGCGGCCGAATCGGCGTTATCAAACACGAACGACGGATGCGCCAACTGCACGAAGTACGACACACCGACGAAGATCACACCGCCAATCAGCGTAATCAACATGATTGCCCGTGGGATGGTACGTACCGGGTCCTTGGTTTCTTCGGTCAAGGTGCTGACTGCATCGAAGCCGAGGAACGAATAACAGGCAATTGCCGCGCCGCTCATGATCAACGGTATCTGCATATCACCACTAAAGAACGGCGAGAGGGTCCACAACGGCTTGCTTGCATCGCCACCGACGTAGTGAATGCTTAGCGCAACGAAGGCGATCAACACCAGAAACTGCACCAGCATCAACGCGGCGTTGATGGTATTGGCCAGTTTCAGGCCGACGATATTGATCAGTGTGGTGATTACGATGAACGCCAATACCCACACCGGTTGCGGGATGGAAGGGAAAGCCGAGCCTAAGTAGGCGGCGCCGATCAGCCAAATGGCCATGGGCAAGAACAGGTAATCAAGCAGCACTGCCCAACCGGCGATGAAGCCGAGTTTTGGGCTGATGGCCTTGCGCACATAGCTATAAGCCGAGCCCGCCACCGGAAAAGCGGCGGCCATGCGTCCGTAACTCAATGCGGTGAAGAACATCGCAATCAGTGCTGCCAAGTAGGCCGCCGGCACCATGCCGTTGGTGGACTGGGCGAGAATGCCAAACGTGCCGAGCACGATAATCGGTGTCATATAAGCGATGCCAAACAGCACCACCGACCCTAGTGAAAGGGTGCGTTGCAAACGAGCCATGAGCGACTACTCCGGGATTATTGGTTTTATGGCAGGAGAAAAGTTCGGAAGAAACACAATCGTTTTTCTTATAGAAATCGATGTAACCGGCGCTCAGAAAACCTCGCCGTTTTAGGTGCCCGTCAGAAAATCAACAGCTCACGCAGGCCATCAGCGTGTTCAATCACTTCGCCTGGCAAACGCAGGCGTAGGTCATTCAGATAGCGATAATCACTGCGGGCCGCGACCAGTTGGGCCAGATCCAGTTCGACGCCGAACTGGCACTCTTCGCGCCCTGCTTCGTGCAGCAACGTACCAAACGGATCGACCAAGGCGCTGCCACCCGCAAATCGCAGGCCGCCATCGCCCTCGCCCACTCGATTAACCATCAGCGCAAACGCCTGGTTTTCTTGAGCGCGGGCCATGATCGCGGTGCGATGCGTCGGCCCATAAGGGTCCATATTGCCGTTGGTGACGATGATCAGGTCCGCGCCCAACTGGGCTATGGCTCGGGCGGTTTCCGGGAATTCGATGTCGTAGCAAATCAACAGTCCGACGCGTAGGCCGTTCCACACACAGGTAGCAAAGCGGTCGCCGGGGTTGAACACGCCACGGTCCGAGGCCCACAGGTGAGTTTTGCGATAACGCAGGGCGATGCCGTTCGGGGTGATCAACAACGTCGTGTTGTAGTACTGGCCGTTGTCATTCTCGGCGACGCCGATGACGACGGCGATATCACGCGCTTTAGCCGCGCGCTGCACCGCTTGCACGGTTGGGCCGTCCAGCGGTTCGGCCACATCGGCCACTGTTTCAGCGCTCGGAAAGCCCATCAAGTGGGTCTCTGGAAAGACAATCAACTGGGTGTCGCTGGCGCACGCGGCAATGGCGGCCAAGGCACGCTGCAGGTTGTACGCGGTGCCGTTATCCTGGCCTGCCAGTTGGGCAAGTTCGACCTTCATGGGTTCTCCTTGTTCGATGTCGAGGGCGACCCGGCACAATAAATGCTGGATGGTCGTCGGCTGTGCGGGCAGTATGCGCATCTGCAACGAGTGCGGGGAATTACGCAGCTGTGGTAACCCAATAGGGGTAGGAGTATGACAATCGCACTGCAAGACATCGCGTGGCATCGCTCGGTTGCGCAGTTAATCGAAGCGTTGGACAAGCCAAATTTCTGGGCACAATTGGTGCGCCTGCTGAATCAGTATGTGAGTTTCGATAGCTGGGTCGCGCTGCAATTCAGTTCTCGGCAGCGGCCGTTGGTGTTCGCCGAGTCTCCCGCCGAAGACGGCACGCCCGATCAGCTGTTTCAGGATTACCTCAAAGGCCTCTACCTGCTTGACCCGTTTTACATCGCCAGTCGCGAACAGTCTCAGACCGGCCTGTTCCGCTTGGCGGAGGTCGCGCCGGAACACTTTGAGCTAACCGAGTATTATCAGCGCTACTTTCGCCTGAACGTCGTGGCGGATGAAATTCAGTTCAACTGCCAACTGGGTGCTGACCACACCGTGTGCCTGTCGTTGGGGTCGACTCAACGGTTCAGCGCCGAACAGATTGCGTTGTTGTCGCTGATTCAACCGTGGGTGGTGGCGCTACTTCGCCAGCGCATGCCGTTCGAATTGCCAGAACCGCTGGTTGAGGTGCAAGCCCCACCTTCGCCGATAAACGATGATTGGCGCAGTCAACTTGAAGCCTCGGTGCAGCAGAGCCGAGGTGCTCAGCTGACCGCACGAGAATTGGATGTCGGTCGACTGATGCTCAGCGGCTGCTCCGGCAAGGAAATCGCCCGCAAGCTGGAAATCTCCGTCGAGACCGTGCGAGTGCACAAGAAACACATGTACAGCAAGCTGGGCATCAAGTCCCAGTCCGAGCTGTTTTCGATTTTTCTTCAGGCGCAAAGTGCCTGAACCGAGGGACGGTTGCGGCCTACCGACACGGGCATGCGACCACCGATTAATAGGCGCGAAACAGCGCCAGTGTTCGCCTCATTAACCGTCATTAAGCCCCCAGGATTCCGTATGAGCTTGTCCCTACTCAGCCGTTACGCGTTCTTCGTACTTTGCGTGTTGTTCACCGTCATCAGCCTCCCTTTCTTGCAACATGAATGGCTGTGGCCTTTCACCGTGATCGCCGGTGTGCTCAGTTTGATTGGCATCATTGACCTGCTTCAGACCCCTCACGCGGTGCGCCGCAACTATCCGGTGCTGGGCAACATTCGCTACCTGGTTGAGCGTATTCGCCCAGAGATTCGCCAATACCTGCTGGAGTCCGACAGCGACGCCCTGCCCTTTTCCCGCTCCCAGCGTTCGTTGGTCTATTCCCGAGCCAAGAACGAGTCGGCGGAAAAGCCGTTCGGTACCCTGATTGATGTCTATCAGACCGGTTTTGAGTTCATCAGCCACTCCATGCGCCCGGCGCCGTTGAGCGACCCTACGGCGTTCCGCGTGATTATCGGCGGCCCGCAATGCAGCCAGCCGTATTCAGCGTCGGTGTTTAACATTTCGGCCATGAGCTTCGGCTCGTTGAGTGCCAACGCGATTCGTGCGTTGAACCAAGGCGCCAAGCTCGGCAACTTTTCCCATGACACCGGTGAAGGCAGCATCAGCCCGTATCACCGTGAGAATGGCGGCGACCTGACGTGGGAGTTGGGCAGCGGTTATTTCGGCTGCCGCACCTCGGACGGTCGTTTCGATCCCCGGCGGTTCAAAGTGCAGGCGCTGGACCCGCAAGTGCGGATGATCGAAATCAAGTTGAGCCAAGGCGCCAAGCCGGGCCACGGCGGGATTCTGCCCAAAGGCAAAGTCACCCAGGAAATTGCTGAAACCCGGGGCATCATGATGGGCGAAGACTGCATCTCGCCGTCGCGCCACAGCGCGTTTTCGACCCCGATTGAATTGATGCAATTTGTCGCGCAACTGCGTGAATTGTCCGGTGGCAAACCAGTGGGCTTCAAGTTCTGCCTCGGTCACCCTTGGGAATTCATGGGCATCGCCAAAGCCATGTTGGAAACCGGTATTTACCCGGACTTCATCGTCATCGATGGCACTGAAGGCGGCACGGGCGCAGCGCCGGTGGAGTTCACCGACCACATTGGCGTGCCCTTGCGCGAAGGCCTGTTGTTCGTGCACAACACGCTAGTCGGCCTCGGCCTGCGGGACAAAATCAAGTTGGGCGCCAGCGGCAAGATCGTCAGTGCCTTCGACATCGCCAGCATTTTGGCCATCGGCGCCGACTGGGCTAACTCTGCGCGGGGCTTCATGTTCGCCATTGGTTGCATCCAGTCACAAAGCTGCCACACCAACCGGTGCCCTACCGGCGTCGCGACCCAAGACCCGCTGCGTCAACGGGCGCTGGTGGTTCCAGACAAGGCGCAACGCGTCTATAACTTCCACCGCAGCACCCTGCACGCGCTGGCCGAAATGCTCGCGGCGGCCGGTCTTGATCACCCTTCCCAGTTGGAAGCCAAACACTTGGTACGGCGCATGTCCGCCACCGAAATCAAGCTGTTCTCCCAGTCCCATGTTTTCCTCAAACCCGGCCAACTGATCACCGGCGAAGTGGACGGGAGCTTCTATTCGAACATGTGGCAGATGGCACGGGCCGACAGCTTCGAACCGAACGAAATCTAACGCTGCAGGCGAGCGAGTACGGTTGGAGCCAGGGTAAACAGCCGCAGCTCCAACAGACCCGCTTTGAATTCGGTGTCTGGCCGCCAGTCGTAGGGGAAGGGTCCAGGCTTGCCGACCAATGAGGGTTCGGCCAGCCACCAGACCCGTTTGATTCCCGCCGGTAAATGCGCGAGGTCACTGAGGTAGATGGTGTCCCAATGCTCATGCAGCAAGGTCAACGGACCGTAGGCGTTCGCGCCGAAACTTGAGCTGTTACTCAGGGCACGGTCGTACAACATAGGGACGATGCCAGTGGCGTTGTAGTACGCCGCGCTGAAATACAACAGTTTGCCGTCGGTAATGATTTGATCGCCCGGTTGGGCACGTTGGTTGATGTAATTACCCATTGCTTCAAACGGTTCTATGGCCGCGTTTCGGGGGTAATTCAAATCCTCCTGTTGGCTGTAGTTGTATTTCAGGCCAAGTGTTTCTAGGGCCAAGACCGCGATAACCGCTATCACCGCCAGTGCCGGACTGAATGACTCCACTCTGATCACCGCCAACGCCAGAATCATCGGTAACCCAAGCGCCGCAAACACCACATAACGCTCCATGAAAGTAGGCACCACAAGCGATATCAACAGCAACGTGACGATCGGAACGAAGGTATAAAGCCCGAGCAGCAGATAAAACTTGTAGCGACTGCGATCAAACAGCGTTACCCATCCCGCAACGATCACAATGACCAGCGGCAATCCCCAGTAGATCGGCCAGAACACCGCATGGGCTTTTTTCAATGTCAAAAATGCCCATATCGAAGACGGGAATGTATAAGGCGTGGTCGCCAGTAACCACGAAATACTGCCGGCTGCCTGAATGTTTTTAAAATGAGTAATGACGTCCAGCAGGCTAAACAACCAAGGAATATAAAGCACCGCCATTGAAAGGTTCGCGATCCACCATGCCGGGCGAGCAATGTAACGTTCCTCATCGGGACGATAAACGCGCAGCAACAGCAGGTATAACCAATGAGGCAAAACACAAAGCACCGAATAATAATGGGTGTACAGACTGGCCGTCATCAACACGGCATACGACGCTAAATAACGATAGCGTGTCGGTTCTTTTACCCAATACACCAGGGCGACAGTTGCGCCAAATAAAAAAACCGCCAGCACTGCATACATCCGCGCTTCCTGGCTGAAACGGACGGCCACCGGAAAGAAGGCCAGAAACAACCCAGCCAACAGCGCGGCCTTGGGTGACGCGATCAATCGCATCAGCCACATACCCAGCGCCACCGTGGCGATGCCCGCCACCGCACTGAATGCACGAACGGCAAACACGCTTTGGCCGACCATCTCCATCCAGCCATGCAACAATAAGTAATACAGCGGTGGGTGGATGTCCCGGCCGGTGATAGACCAAATGAATTCGGGAGGGTACGCACTCAGGATCACGCTGAACGCTTCGTCGTACCAGAGGTAGGGGGTCGTCAACCCGTAAAAGCGGGTATAGGTAGCCAACACCAAAACCAGACAAGCCCCCAGTCTACCAACGGATAAGGATTTCTCTCGGCTTTCTAGTGGATGGGTTTTCAAGTCCATTACTCCTCCGTCAGCTTTTTCTCTGTCACATCATTTTGTCTCGCTCAACGGCATAAAGCCGCAGCTGTGTATTGCCCAAAGTGGATACGCTGACGGCATGCCAACTAGGCGGGACCGGTACATAGTCTTTCACCTCGCTGCCATACAAAAGCCAGACTCGCCTGGCCTTGGTATCTAAATCCGAAAGCCTGTCCAGGTAATAGGTGTTTGGATGTTGATAAAACAACGTGCCAGCCCCGTTAATCCCAGGGCGTGCAGCGAGGCCCCCCGAGGATGGCGGCGTATAGAGCAAAGGCTGAGTATGGGTTTTGTTGTAATAGAGCACGCTTAGGTACCAGTACAGGTCATACACGACGACTTGATCACCGGGTATAAAATGCTGATTGAGATCATCGACCATCGTCGCGACGCGGTTATTCAGCACACTGGTGGAATTATTCAGTTTGTTGTTCTGGGTATAGTCGTTATAAAGCCCGGCCACTTCCAGCGCGACCAGCGCAATCAAACACCCCACCGCAAGCCGACGGTGATGTAGAGCCAAATGGTCCAGCGCAATCGCCAAAATGATCGGCAAGCCCAGCGCCGCAAACACGAAATAGCGGGTCGTAAACAGCGGCAACTTGAACGAAATCAAAAACACCGTACACAACGGTGCGGCGGTATAGAGTGCAATCAGCGTATGGAACTTGTGCGGACCATTATCCCTTGTGATAACCGCTAATGTCGCCAGCGCTACCATTAGCGGTAACCCCAGGAACAAGGGCCACGGTAATGTTCGGCCATCATCCAACGTCAAAAACTGCCAGATCACCGATGGCAACGTATCGAAGGAAGGCGGCGGTATCCAATCAACAGCTCCCGTGTGCGAGAGCTGGCCCATCAGGTGCGGAATCCACGGCAAGTAGCACACCACAATGGCGATATTCGCCAACCACCAGGCCGGACGCAGAAGAAAGCGGCCGTGCTTTGACGGTAGAGACACATACAACCAGTGGGAGAACACGCACAGCGCTGCGAAATAATGCGTGTAAAACGCCGCCGTCATCAGTACGACGTAGCTCACTGGGTACCGCTGCCGCGATGGGTCCTGAACCCAGTAAACCAGAGTAATAGTTGCGCCCATCAGCCAAACACCCATCAGCGCATACATCCGCACTTCTTGACTGTAACGCACCGCAATCGGCAGTAATGCCAATAGCAAACACGCCCATATCGTGGCGCGTCGGGTGGCAATCAAACTGACCAGCCATTGCCCTAGCGCAACCGACATTACACCCGCCACAACACTCATCGCTCGAATGGCAAATACGCCATTGCCAAAGACTACAGTCCAACCGTGCAACAGCAGGTAGTACAGGGGCGGATGAACATCTTGCCCGCTGTAATACCAAATAAGCGCCGGAGAATAAGTGCTGACTAATGCACTAAATGCTTCGTCGTACCACACGGTCGGCTGGGTGACATTGTAGAAACGTGCCAGCAAGGCAAGCGTCAATAGGGGCAGCAGCCAATGCTCCCGAACGAACACCATGATGCGTCGGGCGCCGAATTTTTTTTGTGGAAAAAGTAGCTCCATCACGCCCTCCGGCGCTCGCCTATCGAGCGACTAATGCAGGTCTTCGTGATGGCGCACGACATTCTTCACCACGTACCGTGGCCGGTGTTTGGCTTCCATATAAATCCGGCCGATGTACTCACCCAAAATGCCGATACCGATCAGTTGTACGCCGCCCAACAACAGAATCGCGGTCATCAACGAGGTGTAGCCCGGAACGTCGTTGCCGAAGAAGATCTTGTCCACCACTCGGTAGGCCGCGTACAACAGCGAGAATAACGACACGGCGCCGCCGACATAGGTCCAGACTCTCAAAGGCACGGTGCTGAACGAGGTGATGCCATCCAGCGCCAGGTTCCATAATTTCCAGCCGTTAAACTTAGTGCTGCCTGCCGCTCGCGCGGCGCGGTCGTATTCAATAATAACGGTCTTGAATCCGGCCCAGGACAGCACACCTTTCATAAACAGCTGTTGCTCAGGTAGCGTTCTAACCACATCAACCACCTTGCGATCCATGAGGCGAAAGTCACCGACGTTCTCTTCAATTTTGGTGCTGGCGATGACGTTAAGCACTTGATAAAACATCGCAGCCGCGTGGCGTTTAAGGTAGCTGTCCGAAGAACGATCGTGTCGTTTGGCCAAGACCACATCGGCGCCGTTTTCCCATTCTCTAATCAGTACCGGCAGCACGTTGACCGGATCCTGAAGATCAACGTCCATGGGAATCACCGCCGCCCCGGTGGCGTATTCAAGGCCGGCAAACAGTGCAGCTTCTTTGCCAAAATTACGGGAAAAGTCCACTAACAGAACGTTGTCGTCAGCCATCGCCAGCGCGTGGGCAAACTCTCCCGTCAGGTCTGAACTCCCGTCATTAACAAAGACAATCTCGACGGTATAGCCCACTAATAAGGGTTCCTGTCGGACCGTTTGATAGAACAGCGCAATGGCCTGTTCTTCATTGAACACGGGGACGATCAATGAAATCTTCAAGGACTGCTCTCCCGAAAGATCACGCGTTTAGAATATAGAAAACCGCATACCAGGCTAATCGCTGAAAACACTGTCCAGGTGATCAAGGGGGGAAGCAGATAAACGTCTCCGGCATAACCGACACCAAAACTCAACAGGCCCATGAAGCAAACAAACCGCACATAGCGCGACCACGTCTTTTTGGCGTTGAAGGTGTAGTGGGCGTTGGCATAAAAAGAAAAGGATACGGCCACACTAAAGCCGCACAGGTTGCTGTATGCCTGGTTGATACCCATGCCAATGTGAAATGTCAAAAACACTACGCCATGAATCAGCGTGTTGATCAGTCCTATCACTACGTAACTGGCGAACTGTTTATCTTGTAATTTCATGTTCGACCCCCAGTACAGGCCCAAGGGACCTGCTCCAACGCGGCCAGCTTGCACACCCTGTCTACTTCGGTTTCTCGCTAACGCAAAATAGTTAGACCGACTGAACAGTAGTATCGAAATTGTAGTCGAGGTTCCCACTCTTCCGACCAACAGCTTTTGAGACATTCTGCGCGCCGCCGATGCGCGGCCCGGAACCTCTCTGGTCGCGCGCCTATTCTTATTGAAAAACGCTCAAGAGTTCACCAGCGTGACCATTGCTGACGCGCTTTACCGAATTAGCAAAACCGACCTCTCCCCTGTTCGGCTGCTGCACTCGCGGGCCTTGGCTTACTGCACCGCGAAACTGCTGCCCATCGGCGCGACATGGCTTAACAACTGGCCCGCCCAACAAACATCGCGCATGGGGTGCTAATCGCTGGAGGTTTTCTGCCTGGGCGTTTTGTTGGCACCGCTGGCTGATATCGCTAATGCACTGGCTGGAGATGTATGACCGATGCAGGTGGGTACGGCGGGGACGGGCCGGATCTCCTACAGAAATTCGGAGGCGACGCAGTTTTTCTGAAGTACCGCGTCGCCTCCTAGTTCAACCAAACCCTAGACCGCAGTCCTTGCCGCACCCACCACTCGATCTTTTGGTGCCAGGTTGAACACGTAGTACAACACCGTCAGCACGATGAGGAACGCGGGGCCGAAGTAGAGCGCGATGCGGGTTTCTTCGAAGTACGCCATCAGGCCGACGACGAATGCCAGGAAGGCCAGCGCCAGATAGGAGCTGAACGGCCATAGCCACATGCGGAATTTGAGTTGTCTGACTTCGGTTTTGCTCAGGCTGCGGCGGAATTTAATTTGCGCCAGCAGGATCATGGCCCAGGTCCAGATAGCGCCGAAGGTGGCGATAGCAGTGACCCAGACGAAGACTTTTTCCGGCGCCAGGTAGTTGAGCAGCACGCCAATCAGCAAGGCGAAGATCGACAGCAGCAGTGCGCGCCGAGGTACGCCATTGGCAGCGGTTTGCGCAAAACCCCGGGGGGCCTGGCCGTTTTGCGCAAGACTGTAGAGCATGCGACCGGTGCTGAAAATCCCGCCGTTGCAGGAAGACAACGCAGCGGTCACTACCACGAAGTTGATGATACCTGCCGCAGTCTTGATGCCTAAACGCTCGAAGGTCATCACGAACGGGCTGCCTTGGGTGCCGATGTCACTCCAGGGATAGATCGACAAGATCACGAACAGTGCGCCGACGTAGAACAGCAGAATTCGCCAGAACACCGAACCGATAGCGCTGGGGATGGTTTTCTGTGGGTTCTTTGCTTCGCCAGCGGTCAGGCCGATCATTTCGACGCCGAGGTAGGCGAACATGACCATTTGCAATGACATGAAAATGCCCTGCACGCCGTGGGGCATGAAGCCACCGTGGCTCCACAGGTTAGAGATGCCCAGCGCGACGCCATTATTGCCGAAGCCAAATGCGATCACGCCAATGCCGCCGACGACCATGGCGATGATGGTGACGATCTTGATCAGGGCAAACCAGAATTCGAACTCGCCGAAGGCTTTGACGGCGATCAGGTTGACGGTGCCCATGCTTACCAAGGCGGCCAGCGCCCAGATCCAGCGGGGGGTGTCGGGGAACCAGACGCCCATGTATACCGCGACGGCGGTGATTTCCGCGATGCAGGTCACCAGCCACAGGAACCAGTAGTTCCAGCCAGTGAGAAAACCCACCAGCGGACCCAGGTAATCTTGCGCGTAACGGCTGAACGAACCAGCAACTGGGTTGTGCACGGCCATTTCACCCAAGGCGCGCATTATCACCAAAATGGCTAGGCCACCGATGATGTAGGACAGCATGATCGCCGGTCCTGCCATCTGAATCGCCTTGGCCGACCCCAGAAAAAGCCCGACGCCAATACAAGCGCCTAAAGCCATTAGGCGGATGTGCCGCTCGCCCAATTCTCGTTTCAGAGGACCGCCCTGGACGGTCTCTGCCTGCAAAGCCTGCTTGCCGACTGGCATAAATTTACAACCTCGTATTGTTATTGGATGTAGTCAGTCAACGGTTCAAACCCGGCGGGGCACCCCCCTGCACCGCATCTGAACGCCTCGACCAACAACAACGCCGATTCAGGTGTGGTTAACACTCGCGGCATTGGGCGCGCAGTATAAAAATCTGAAGCCAGTTGTTTTAACTGTATAAACATTTCTATTCAGCGATAAGTCATGACATAGGCTGGTTTGGCAGGCGGATATATCAAAGCAATGGTTTTGGACGCTTTATTCCTCCTATTTCGGACATTAGCCTAACGTAAAACACTGATAGCGCTTTGATATTGAAGATGTTTTATCCAAAAGTCGTACACGCTCCACGCCACAAATATTTCAGCGGCGGCGGCCAGCGTCTACGCTTGTAACAGGTGCGATTAACACGATTAACCGGGCCAATCGATATGGGCGTTTTATGGCACTCCGATTCGAAGAAGACTCCAGTCGCTGCTGATAGTCTTGATGACGCTTCATTGCCAAAACGTCCACGTCGTAAACGATACGGCTGGCGTCTGCTCTGGCTGTTGCTGTTCATTGGCTTGGTTGCGTTGGGTTTCGCTGTCTCTTCGGAGATCCACAGCTCCATGCTACAAGCACGGGAGTTCAGCCGTTTCAGCAACGAACTCGGCTACTCGATGCAAAAAGGGCCGAGTAACGCAATCGCCTATCCCGGAGACGGCCCTTTCGACAAACGCTTGGGGTATTCCGCGCTTGGAGAGTTTTTGCCTCGCCTGCTCAAGCGCGACTACCTGATCACTCAGCAAGTACGCTTCTCACCCGACCTTCTCGGTTATAGCCAACGCGGATTTTTCGTGCCGTATCAGGAGAAAATTCAGGCGGGCTTGTCGATTACCGACTGCCGAGGGTCTTTACTCTACCAATTTGTTTACCCCCAGCAGCTGTACCCAGATTTCACGAGCATCCCGCCGCTGGTGGTGAACAGCCTGCTGTTTATCGAGAACCGGGACCTGCTTGATCCAAAACAACCGCGGGCCAACCCTGCTGTCGATTGGCCAAGATTTGCCAAAGCAGCCATCTCGCAAGTGGCCAAGCTGTTCGCCTTGGGCGGCCAATCCGCAGGCGGCAGTACCTTGGCCACGCAGCTCGAAAAATACCGTCATTCCCCTGATGGTCTGACCCAGTCGGGAGCCGAGAAACTGCGGCAGATGATTTCCGCCAGTGTCCGCGCCTATCAAACCGGCCCGCAAACCATGGACGCCCGGCAACGTGTGGTCCGGGACTACCTCAACAGTGTGCCGCTGTCTGCGGTGCCCGGGCATGGCGAGGTGCATGGTTTGGCTGAAGGTTTGCGGGTGTGGTACGGGGCTGATTTCGACGTGATCAATCAGCAACTACGCGCTAGCACCGGGGATCGAAAAAGCTTGGCCGAGCGCGGTCTCGCGCTGCGTGAGGTGCTGTCGCTGGTGATCGCCCAACGCCGGCCTTCCCACTATCTGACCCGAGGCCGCGAGGAATTAGCGCAGTTGACCGACAGCCATATTCGTCTGCTGGCGCACAATGGTGTGATTGATCAAGCGCTCGCCGGGGCGGCGCTGGCAAGTGCAGTGACGTACCGCGATTGGGCGCAGCAACCGACGATCCAGCTCATCGAGACCGACAAAGGCATCAGCGTCGCCCGCACCCGGTTATCGGCGCTGCTCGATCGGCCGCTGTATGACCTCGACCGACTCGACCTCGCAGCCACCAGCACCTTGCAAAACAGCCTGCAAACCAGCGTCAGCCAATACCTTCAAAATCTGGCGGACCCCGCTTTCGCCGGAAAGCTTGGTTTGATCGGCGATCACTTGTTAACCCCGACCAACACCGCGCAGGTCCGTTACAGCTTCACCTTGTTCGAGCGCGATCCTGACGGCTCACGGGTTCGGGTGCAGACCGACAGCACTGACCAGCCGTTCGACATCAACGAGGGCAGCAAGCTGGAACTGGGTTCCACCGCTAAAATGCGCGTGCTCACCACGTACCTGGAAATCATCTCCGAGCTGCACCAGCGCTACGCGGGGCAAAGTCTTTCGGCGCTGAAAAAAGTCCCGGTTGACGACTCTGATCGACTGACCCGCTGGTCCATTGACTACCTGATCCAGAACAAGGACCAGAACCTGTCGACCATGCTCGCGGCAGCGCTGGATCGGCAATATTCCGCCAATCCCGACGAAGGCTTTTTTACCGGCGGCGGCATGCATCACTTTCATAACTTCCGTAACGAAGACAACGGCCGCAGCCCGAGTTTGCGCGACGCGTTACGCGAGTCGATCAACTTGCCGTTCATTCGGCTGATGCGTGATCTGGTGCGCTACAGCATCTATCAATCGCCCAGCAGCAGCGCCCAATTACTTAAAGACGATGACGATCCTCATCGCCAGGAATACCTCAGTCAATTCGCAGACCGCGAAGGTACGGTGTACCTGTTGCGCTTCTGGAAACGCTACAAGGGCAAGTCCACCCAAGAGCGCTTGGCGACGTTCCTCGACAGCATCCATCCCACAGCGATTCGGATGGCCGCTGTCCATCGTTACCTGTTACCTGAAGCCAATCAGGACACCTTCAACGCCTTCGTTCGCGCGCATTTGGCCGTGGGCAAAGTGTCCACCGACACGTTGACCGACACGCGCCTCGACGCACTGTATAAAAACTACGGACCGGGCGCTTATAACCTGCCGGACCAGGGTTTTATCGCCAAGGTCCACCCACTGGACCTATGGTTGGTGGGTTACTTATTAAAGCACCCGGATGCGCAGTTCAAGGAGGTGGTAGCCGCCAGCGAAATGGAGCGCCAGGAAGTCTATAGCTGGCTGTTTAAGAGCCGTCACAAGAGTGCTCGGGATACGCGGATTCGGACCATGCTGGAGATCGAAGCGTTCACTGATATTCACAAACGCTGGCAGCGTGTGGGTTACCCGTTCGACCACCTGGTGCCCTCGTTGGCGACGGCCATTGGCAGCTCTGGCGACCGCCCGGCCGCGTTGGCCGAGCTGATCGGGATCATTCAAAACGACGGCATTCGCCTGCCGGTATTACGCATCGACAGCCTGCACTTCGCAGCCGGAACGCCTTACGAAACTCAGCTGATCAGCAATCCCGATCTGGGCAAACGCGTGCTCCCATCGGAAGTGGCGACGGCCATGCGTGAAGCGCTGTCGCAGGTGGTGGACGCCGGTACCGCGAAGCGTGTGCAAGGGAGTTTCAAACTCGCCGACGGCAGCACCCTGGCCATGGGCGGCAAAACCGGCACCGGTGATAACCGGTTAGAAAGCATCGGCGCAGGCGGCAGGATCTTGGGTTCCAAGTCCATCAACCGCACCGCAACCTTCGTGTTTTACATCGGCGACAACCATTTCGGCACCTTGACTGCGTTCGTCCCAGGACGAGCAGCCGAAGCGTTCAAATTCACTTCAGCGCTGCCGGTACAGGTGCTTAAGGGCATGGCGCCAATTCTTAATCCCTACCTCACACCGGGCACCCGCACCGAATGCCAGGTGCCAGCCCCACCGTTGCAAGCCAGCACTCAATAAGAACCGCTCGTCTTTGGAGCTTGCACAGCAGTTAAGATATATCTTAAGGTATATCTAACTTATGCAAGGGACAAAGAAAAATGAGAGAGACAGGTGATCACCCCCGCCACCATTCCCAGCACCGCGAGCACGGTGACGGCCGAGATGGTTTCGAAAAACGTCCAGGTCGCGAACGCGGCGGCCGTGGCCCACGCGTCTTCGCCCCCGGAGACCTCAAATTATTATTGCTGGCATTGATCGCGGAACAGCCCTGCCATGGCTACGACCTGATCCGTCAGATTGAAGGCATGTTCGACGGTGCCTACAGCCCCAGCCCCGGTGTGATTTATCCGACGCTCACGTTTCTTGAGGAAAGCGAATTGATCCTCGGCGATGCAATCGGTGGCAAAAAACACTACACCGTGACCGACGCCGGTCGCCAATCACTGGCTGATCAGGCCATTGCGCTGGACGGCGTACGGATGCGCATCGACGTCAGCAAACGCTCGCTACGCGGCCATGATCGGCCACCGGAAATACACGAGGCGGTGCATAACCTGCGGCATGCGCTGCAACTGCACCATGGGCGCTGGAACGAAGAAGAAATCCTGCGGGTGCGCGACCTGTTGAACAACACCGCCAAAGCCATCGTCGATGGTCCGCTAGACATCCCGGAGAAGTCTTGATGAATTCACAGCCATCGCTCACTCAACAAGGCGCTCAGCCGCAAGGCATTCACCGTGTCAGCCATGAAATCAAACGCCGCACATTGGAGGTCATCCGGGTCGTGGACCTGACGCCCCGCATGCGCCGCGTGACCTTTAGCGGTCCGCAACTCGAAGGCTTCATCAGCCTGGGCACTGATGATCATGTGAAATTAATCTTCGCCCAAACCCCGGAAGAGCAGGCCGTGCTGGACACCTTTGTTCCCGGTGCGCCCGATGACGGCCCGCGCCCGGCGATGCGTGATTACACGCCTCGGCGTTACGACCCGAAGGCTGGCGAATTGGAGATTGATTTCGTGCTTCACGGTGAAGGCCCTGCCGCCACATGGGCAGCTCAGGCGACACCGGGACAATTTCTACACGTTGCCGGCCCACGCGGCTCGATGATCGTGCCGGATATCTTCGACAGCTACTTGTTGATCGGTGATGAAACCGCAATGCCGGCCATTGCCCGTCGCGTAGAAAGCCTGCCGGCTAACCGTGCAGCGTTGGTCGTCATGGAAATCGAAGACTCGGCTGAACAGCAGACCTTCAACAGCGCTGCGCAGGTCGACGTGATTTGGGTGGTTCGCAGCGAGCAAAACCTGGTCGACGTCGTTCGCAAGCTGGAAATGCCGGAGGGCGAGTTATACGCCTGGGTCGCCACCGAAGCGGCCTTGTCCCGCAAAATCCGGCGGGTGTTGCTGAACGAGTTTGGTCTCAGTGAAGCGCTGGTGAAAACGTCGGGCTACTGGCGGGTGGAGGGTGAGGCAGAGTGACCCCCATCATTCGTACGCATGTCTGTAGGAGCCAACACGTTGGCTCTACAGGTGAGTTTGTGTCCGGCCTTTCAGTCGATCAACCACCACCAACGCAGCCGAAATCAGCAGAAATCCCACCAACACCCCCAGCGCATTAACGAACGTCTGTGGATAACCCAAGCTGCTGACATCAATAAACGGGTACATGTAGTCGCTGATCAAATAGCCACGAAGCAAGGCATAGGCAAAATACGCCAGCGGATAGATGACCCAAAGCAGCACATGCTTGATGCGCAGGGTTCCTTTTGGAACGTACAGCCACCAATACAACAGAAACAGAACCGGCAAGATGTCATGCAGTAACTCATCTGCAACCCGCTGCACACCATGGGGTTGCCACAACGGGCGCAGCAGCACGTTATACGCGATGCTCACCAGCACGATGTTCGCGGCGATGCCGCTGCTCACCCACGGCGTGCGGAAAAATCGATGGGGGCATGAGTCCTTGGCGGCGATCGCGCAAGTCAATCCAGTTGCCACCAGGGTGTTGGTCGTGACGGTAAAAAAACTGAAGAACCGCACTACTCCGGCTAACAGGCTGGCTTGGTCAACCCAGCGGGCAAATAAGATCAAGTAGAGCTGAATGGCCAATGCGGACCAGCCCAGAATGGCGGCGATGAGGGCAAATCGATGGGCCCCTCGCGCCAACTGGGGGTGTTGACTGAGTGTCATGGTTGTCCTTGATTTCGAGTGACACCAAGCGCAAGCGCTTAGCCCTTGCTGCGTTGCAATTTCAGGTACAAACCTTCAACCCGTTCACGCGCCCATGGGGTTTTGCGCAGAAACGTCAGGCTCGACTTAATGCTGGGGTCGCTTTTAAAGCAACGAATATCGATTTTCTCAGCCAACCCTGACCATTCGTAGTGGGCCACCAGCGCAGTTAGAACCTGCTCCAGCGTTACGCCATGCAGGGGATTGTTGTTGGATGTCGTCATGCTGAACCTCCGACCTTTCCTTGAAACAGGGGAGAGAAGCATCCCTCGGGGTGCGCACCTTAGCTGAGGCCTTAGTCCACGGAAAGGACCAAATGTGCCAGGGACCGATTCGAACTGTTACTGAACTGGCAATGGACCCTGTCACATTTCTGGCTTTTTTTCGCAGACTCAATTCCCTACCCTCACCGATCGCTGCTGAATCGATTAATCCGGTTCAAATACTGGCCTTTATGCACGACAGTCCTGAACTCTGCGCACCCCGCGATGCCTATGAACAAACCCCGGTGGATCCTGATCACTGTGACGTGCTCCCCAGCGATTCAATCCGATGGTTTTTATCAGCGCGAATCTGATTGAACCAGGTTCATAAGCAAGCATAACGAATGCAGCGGCGATCCTTAATTGTCATGGAGAAACACACTATGAGCACTGACGGTGCTTTAAGCAGAACCCGCTGGTTACCGACATTGCTCGGGCTGGTGTTTCTGCTAATGGGCTTAGCCATGTTGGCTGGCGGGATAAAACTGACCCAGTTGGGCGGTTCTCTGTATTACCTGATAGCAGGTATCGGCATTGCCATTACCGGCGTGCTGTTGATGATGGGGCGTCGCGCTGCATTGGGCTTGTACGCACTGGTACTGTTCGCCAGTACATTGTGGTCATTGTGGGAAGTGGGCCTGGATTGGTGGCAATTGGTTCCACGCCTAGCACTGTGGTTCGCCATGGGGATTGTGCTGTTGTTGCCATGGTTCCGCCGTCCGCTAATGGCGAGCGGTCCACCGACCGCGACAGGCACTCGGGCCCTGAGCCTGGCGGTGATCCTCGCTGGCTTGGCCGCGCTGGCCAGCCAATTCACTAACCCGGGCGAAATCAAAGGTCAGCTGGACCGTGAAACCGCAGGCACTACCAGCGCCGCGCCGGCCATGCCCGACGGTGACTGGCAGTCCTACGGTCGCACACCGTTCGGTGACCGTTATTCACCGCTGGCACAAATCACCCCCGAAAACGCTGGCAAGCTGGTTCCGGCCTGGACGTATCGGACCGGGGATATTCCTGGGCCGAATGACCCAGGTGAGACCACCGCCGAGAACACCCCGCTCAAGGTCAACGGCATGCTGTACGTCTGCACGCCGCACAGCATGGTGATCGCGCTCGACCCGGATACCGGCAAGGAATTGTGGCGTTTCGATCCGAAAATCAGCACGCAAAAAGCGGCCAATTTCAAAGGTTGGGCGCACATGACATGCCGTGGTGTTGCGTACCACGATGACGCTGCTTACGCGGCCGCTCCGACCCCTGCTGTTGCCGCAGTTCCGGGGCAAAGTCCGGCAGCACCGGCGGTTGCCACCGCAACCGCCAACGCGTGCCCGCGCCGTCTGTTTCTGCCGACTGCTGACACCCGTCTGATCGCATTGAACGCCGACACCGGCAAACTGTGCGAAGACTTCGGTGACAAAGGCTCCATCGACTTGGGCGCCAACATTGGCACCTTCGCCCCAGGCGGTTACTACTCCACGTCGCCACCGGCTGTGACGCAGAACCTGGTGGTGATTGGCGGCCACGTAACGGACAACGTTTCCACCGACGAGCCTTCCGGCGTCATTCGTGCGTTTGACATTCACACCGGTCGCCTGGTCTGGAACTGGGACAGCGGCAACCCGAACGACACCACGCCTATTGCGCCGGGCAAAACCTACACCCGCAACTCGCCCAACATGTGGTCGATGTTCGCGGTGGATGAGAAGCTCGGCATGCTGTACCTGCCGATGGGCAACCAGATGCCTGACCAATGGGGCGGCAATCGAACCCCTGAGTCGGAGAAATTCAGCGCGGGCTTGACCGCTTTGGACATCAACACCGGCCACGTGCGTTGGACGTTCCAGTTCACCCACCACGACCTGTGGGACATGGACGTTGGCGGCCAGCCAACGCTGATGGACATCAAAACCGCAGGGGGTATGAAGCAAGCGGTACTCGCTTCAACTAAGCAGGGCAGCATCTATGTGTTGGACCGGACAAACGGTCAGCCGGTCGTGCCTATCAATGAAATTCCGGTTCCACAAGGCGCAGTGGCTGGCGATCATACGTCCCCTACTCAACCCAAGTCGGACCTGAACTTCATGCCACCGCCGCTGAAAGAACGCGACATGTGGGGCGTGACACCGTTTGACCAAATGCTGTGCCGGATCGACTTTAAGTCGATGCGCTATGACGGCCCGTTCACCCCGCCATCGCTGCAAGGTTCGATTGTGTATCCGGGTAACTTTGGCGTATTCGACTGGGGCGGTATTTCAGTCGATCCGGTGCGTCAGATCGCGTTTGTTAACCCGGACTACATGGCCTTCAAATCACGATTGGTACCGGCAGCCGACATCGCTGGCGGCCCTGGCCGAAAAAGTGAAACCGAAGGTGTGCAGCCGAACAAAGGCGCGCCGTATGGCGTAATCCTCGAAGCGATGCTGTCACCCTTGGGCTTGCCGTGCCAAGCGCCGGCATGGGGTTATGTGGCTGCGGTGGACTTGACCGACCACACCACGATCTGGAAACACAAGAACGGTACCGTGCGTGATAGCTCGCCGATTCCGATTCCACTGACCATGGGCGTACCAAGCTTGGGCGGGACCTTCATCACCAAAGGTGGCGTAGCCTTCCTCAGCGCAACCCTCGACCAGTACCTGCGTGCCTACGACGTTCGTAACGGCAAGCAACTGTGGGAAGGTCGCCTACCAGCCGGCGGTCAGACCACACCGATGACCTACACCGGCAAGGACGGCAAGCAATACGTGCTGGTCATGGCTGGTGGTCATGGCTCATTGGGGACTAAACAAGGCGATTACATTTTGGCGTTCAAACTGCCAAATTAATCCCTCAGACGGTCAATGAAAAGGCGGTTACCGAGAGGTGGCCGCCTTTTTTTGATTTCATGAAACCCGTCTGTACGAACGTATTGGCGATAGAGCAGGATTCGGTGCGCCTGAAACACAGCTTCCCGATAGGAAGGAATTCGTTCCCACGGTTTCTAGCGTGCACTCTGTGGGAGATTCTATGTTTGAGGTCGACATCAGCGGCGCGATGGCGGGCCTCTTCGCAGGCAAGCCTACTCCCACGGTAATCGGCGGCGGCTCATTTCTCGATAACTTCGCCACGCAACGGCGCCAGCTTGGCGATCAAGCCATTTTGCGTTGGCACCGGGATGTGCTGACTATCCATGGCGTCGATCAGGTCTTCCACCAGGGCGTTGAAGTCGCTGCGGGTCAAGTGCTGACCTTTATGCACTTCGGCCATGCTGTCACCACTGTAGCGGCAAGGGCCGCCGGTTTCGACGCAGAATTTCTCCACCAACTTATCGCGCAGACGAACGATGTCGACGCGTTTGAAGTGCTCGACGATGCGCGGGTCTTTGGCAATGTTCAGCAGCATGCCCTCTACGATGCGTTGCAGCCCGGCGCGCTGGCCCAAGGCGAGGTAAAGACTGTCATCGTGGGCCGGCGTTTGCGCGCAGCCAGCCAGCACGGCAATGAGCATCCACGGCAACAGGCGCATGTTAAAAACTTCCCTGCACGGACAAATACGTGCCGTTCTGATTGCTTAGGGTGGCGATCTCACCCAGCCGCGCATAGGCCAACACGAACGACAGGTGCTTATTGGGAAAGTAACCCACGAATAGGTCTTTCCAGTCGCTTTCATTGGAGAACGACAGGTTGTGCGGCTTCTCGCGGTATTCCATGCCCAGCGCCCAGCGCGGGTTAAATAACACGGCGACGGAACCCTCCTTGAGCACGCTGCGGGTGTCATTGCGATCACCGCCAAAGCCCAGCAATCCCAGTTCGTTGGCGCGGCTGTAACGTACGCCACCATTGATCAGCAGGTTGTAGCCAAACGCCGCGCCCATGAACAAACGGCTGGCCGTCAGGTAACCCTCGACGTCTGAAGCGCGTTTGGCGCCAGCAAGCGTCGGGACCAGAAAATCGTCCTGATGCTTGTATTCCAGGCCCAGCGAAACCTGGGGCAGCTCGTCGTAAATAACGTCGCCAAACAACCGCACTTTCAGTCCAAAAATGTCCTGATTCAAACTGTCTTGGGGAAGGTGCAACTTGCTCGCCAGCGATCCTATGTCCAAGCGCTGGCGCGCATAGGACATCTCGACCCGGTTATCGAAGGCAACGGCCAAGCCCTTTACATCCAGGGCGTAGTCCGGCAAATCGATATGGGTCGCGAACACCGTGCTGCCCCACTCGCCCGCCTCGCCGTAACCGGCTAAGACCGCCCACGGCGTGATTCCTCCACCCGCTGCGCCTTCGATGCTGCTGGCGCCTGCGGTGGCAATCAACCGACCTTGATCGGCTTGCGCGCACACGCTGAGCAATGCCGATACGCAACCCAACCAAAGACACAGACGAGCGCGCATAAATCAGTGAACCATCAGGCTGGGTAAACCCAATGGCTTGGCCATCCAGGCTTCAAACACGGCGGCAGTCAATGGACGACTGATCAAGTAACCCTGAGCAGTATCACAGTGCCAACGTTCAAGGAGGCGCAGGCTGCGTTCGTACTCAACCCCTTCGGCCACCACCTTGAGGCCCAGGTTGTGGCTCATCTCAATGGTCGAACGAACAATAACCGCGTCTTCACTGGTCTCGTCTAGGTCACGGACAAACGACTGATCAATTTTGAGTTCCTGCACCGGCAACCGCTTGAGGTGCGCCAGCGATGAATAGCCGGTGCCGAAGTCATCCACCGACAGGCTGATGCCGCACTCACGCAAACGGTGCAGCACTTCCAGCGCATGCTCAGGCTCACGCATGACGGCGCTTTCAGTGATTTCAAAGATCAGTTGATCCGGCGGAACCTGGTATTTCTCGAGCAAGGTCGACACCCGCCCGACCAGCTCATCACCGAGCAAGTCGTCAGCCGAAATATTCAACGAAACCTGCACCCGCAAGCCGCGACTGTTCCACTGAGCCCACTGGCGCATGACGTCTTCGATCACCCAGTGGGTCAACAGCTGGATGCTGCCAGTGCGCTCGGCCAGGACGATGAACTCCAATGGTGACACCAACCCGAAGTGCGGATGTTGCCAGCGCAATAACGCTTCGGCCTGGCGCACCACGCCTTGGCGGATGTCCAGTTTGGGTTGGTAATGCAGCACCAATTCGTTATTCGCCGCGGCATGACGCAAATCGCGGATCAGGCTGATCTGGCGTTGGTGGGCCAGGTCGCGACCCTCCTGATAGATTTGCAAACGACCCGGAAGGTGCGCGGCATCTTGACGGGCAATGGCCGCTCGGCTGAGCAACTCCTGGGGCGCCGCACCGTCGGCCGGGTAAGCCGCAATGCCCACGCAGCAATCGAGCGACAGGTCATGACTGCCGATCCGCTGGGGCATGAGTAAAAGTTGCTGCAGTTTGTCGGCCATGGCGACGGCACCGTCACTGCTTGTATTCTCCAGCAGCAGCAAAAACTCGTTGGCGGTAAGTCTCGCAACGGTATCGCCAGGCCGAAGCGCCGCCTGCACCCGGGCACCTACTCCTTGCAGCATGTGATCGACACCTTCGGCGCCGATGCTTTCATTGATAGCCCGGAAGTTAACAATGTCCAGGTACAGCAACGCAACTGGGCGCTCAGCAGCAATCGCACTGCTCAGGCGCTCCATCGCCAACGCCCGGTTAGGCAAACCAGTGAGGGTATCGTGCAGGGCGTTGTGCGCCAGTTGTTGCTCGCGCTCAGCAATGCCGCTTTGCATCGAATTAAAGGCGCTGGCCAGCCGACCCAATTCATCACTACGCTTGAGGACCAGCGGCGTTTGGTAATCCCCATCACCGATGCGTTCTGCCGCTTTCGCCAGCGCACGCACCGGCAGTGACACATTGCGCGCCAACAACAGAGCACCCACCAACGAGGCCAACAAGGCCCCAAGGGCGATCCAGATGATTTTTTCATCCAGCAAAGCGAACGCTTGCATCGCTCGATCCACAGGACTTTGTAGCAAGGCAATGACCTGACCGTCTTCAGGATTACCGGAATTGACCAGGGTCAGCGACTGACTGAGGAAGCGTTGATTCATGTGCTCGGTCAGGTGCATTTGCCGACCTTGAGAGGTGTCGAGCATCACCTTATTGAGGCTGCTATAAAGCGAATCGGGCTGAGTACTGACCATTTGCCCGGATTGTTGATTATCAACAGCAAGAAACGAGACTTCCAGACCACTGAGAGAGCGCAGTTCTTGGGCAAAATCGCTGTCGATCGCAAAGCCCATCACTACCCGCCCAATGGGCAGGGGCGCCAAGACGGTACTTTCCACCAAGAGATGCGGCTTGCCATCGAGCGGCACGATCAGCACCGAGGAGTTGGTGCGGCGGGCCGTGCGCAAAGCCTTGTCGAAACGAAATTGGCTGCCTTCCGGTATCTGCTCTACGGTGCTGGCCAACACTTTGCCCTCCATGCTCAGCAGGAACATGTCACTGGCGTTGATCCGCGCGCCATGATTGCGCAAGACCGAGCGAATGGTTGCTGAGTCGCGGCTGGCCACTGCGTCACGAAAACCGAAATCCGCAGCCACCAACTGGACGCCATCACGCAGTTGTCGACCGCGAATATCCAGCAAATTCTGGAATACGCGGGTACCGACTTCTAACTGTTCTTCGGCTTGAATCCGCACCGCGTTATCCGTGGCCGCCTTGACCGCAAAGTACACAGCGCCAATGACAACCAGCATTAACAAGATCAATACGCCAGCGATGCGCGCCTGGAAACTACTGCGAAGGTTCATTCATGCGCGGCCTTCTTGAAGGCGTCGCCAAAAGCACTCGGCGCCGGGGTCATGTCCATATCCGTGTCTTTGGGTTGCACTGGCAGCGTGAATCGCTGGCGCAACCCGTTGACCGGGACGTCGATCTCGCCGCCCGATACTGGCTGCATGTCAGCCGAATCAGGATGCCAGAGCGTTACCTTGTAATGCCCGGCAGCCAGTTGATCGAATTTAATCGCACCATCACCCCCGCTGACTGCAAACCAGGGATCATCGGTGACATACACATAACCCAGCATAGAGTCATGAATATTGCAGCCCAATACGACTACCCCGGGCTTGTCGAACAGCACCGGTAATGACGGCGTTCCTTCGTACAACCGTAGTTCAAAACGCTTGGCCGGAGAAAACGAATACACCTGATGGCGGACGTTATCGCTGTTGGGAAAGGCGATTTGCGTACCCGAATGGACAGCCAGCACGTGCGGTGCAAATTGCTGATCGCGCTGGTCCATATCGGCTTTGAGGGCTATGGCTACGTTGCCTGGCGGTCCTTGCAGAGTGAGCACGGCAAATTTCAGAGGCTTGCCCTGTTGATCCACGATATCGGCCTCGAAGTTCGCCGCCGATACACTCACACTGAAAATGACTGAAAACATCACCAAAACAACTGAAGAAAATACGCTGCGCATAGCTGTTTCCGTTCCGTAACAACAACGCCAATAAACAGTACGCCTGCCTTGGCAATGAAAAATCAGCTAGGCAGATTAGTGGTACGCATTGAGAAGGTCACGCTTTTAAAAAGGCATCTAGCCACTACTCGTCGAATACCTCTTTAACCGTATCAGCATTTCAAGCAGCAACCTAAGTCTGGCTGAATCAATTTGGCAAGGCCATTGAAACCCGCTCCGCCGCGCCCCATCTAAACAGCATATTCAATTATGCAGGTGCCCCATGAGCGACCAGCACACCGACTCAGCGACTGTGTCAGAAGACATCAATGCCGAACACGATGTACCCGAACATTCCACCAGTACCAGCTTGGCCCTGCCGGGACAGAACCTTCCGGACAAGGTGTATATCATTCCGATCCACAACCGCCCGTTCTTCCCGGCCCAAGTGCTGCCGGTGATCGTTAACGAAGCGCCTTGGGCCGAGACCCTGGAGCTGGTCAGCAAGTCGGACCACCACTCCCTGGCGCTGTTTTTCATGGACGCGCCGCCCGACGACACCCGCCATTTCGACACCCACGCTTTGCCTGAATACGGCACGCTGGTGAAGGTACATCACGCCAGCCGCGAAAACGGCAAATTGCAATTCGTCGCTCAGGGCCTGAGCCGTGTGCGCATTCGCACGTGGCTCAAACACCATCGCCCACCGTATCTGGTAGAGGTTGAATACCCGCAGACACCCGTCGAAGCGACTGATGAGGTCAAGGCATACGGCATGGCCCTGATCAACGCGATCAAGGAACTGCTGCCGCTGAACCCGTTGTACAGCGAAGAACTGAAAAACTACTTGAACCGCTTCAGCCCCAACGATCCATCGCCGCTGACCGATTTCGCCGCCGCGCTGACCTCGGCCACCGGGGCTGAATTGCAGCAGGTACTCGATTGCGTGCCCATGCTCAAACGCATGGAGAAGGTCTTGCCGATGCTGCGCAAGGAAGTTGAAGTGGCGCGGCTGCAGAAAGAAATTTCCGCCGAGGTGAATCGCAAGATCGGCGAACATCAGCGCGAGTTCTTCCTTAAGGAACAACTTAAGGTCATCCAGCAAGAGCTTGGCTTGAGCAAGGACGACCGCAGCGCCGACATCGAACAGTTTGAGCAGCGGCTGGAAGGCAAGACCTTACCGCCGCAGGCCCGCAAGCGCATCGATGAGGAGATGAGCAAACTGTCGATCCTTGAAACGGGCTCGCCGGAATACGCTGTCACCCGCAACTACCTCGACTGGGCCAGCTCGGTGCCGTGGGGCGTCTACGGCAAAGATAAACTCGACCTCAAGCATGCGCGCAAGGTGCTCGATCAACACCATGCCGGGCTCGACGACATCAAGAGCCGCATCCTCGAATTTCTCGCGGTGGGTGCTTACAAAGGCGAGATCAGCGGCTCCATTGTGTTGTTGGTCGGTCCGCCGGGCGTGGGCAAAACCAGCGTTGGCCGTTCGATTGCCGAATCCCTGGGGCGACCTTTCTACCGCTTCAGCGTCGGCGGCATGCGCGACGAAGCGGAGATCAAAGGTCACCGTCGGACCTACATCGGCGCGCAGCCGGGCAAACTGGTCCAAGCGCTCAAAGACATGGAAGTGATGAACCCGGTGATCATGCTCGACGAGATCGACAAAATGGGCCAAAGCTACCAGGGCGACCCTGCCTCGGCGCTGCTGGAAACCCTTGACCCGGAACAGAACGTGGAATTCCTCGATCACTACCTGGATTTGCGTCTGGACCTGTCGAAAGTGCTGTTCGTCTGCACCGCCAACACCCTGGATTCGATTCCCGGCCCGCTGTTGGACCGGATGGAAGTGATTCGCCTGTCGGGCTACATCACTGAAGAAAAGCTCGCCATTGCCAAGCGCCACTTGTGGCCAAAACAGCTGAAAAAGGCTGGCGTGTCGAAAACCAATCTGACTATCAGCGACAGCGCGTTGCGTCAGGTCATCGACGGTTACGCTCGGGAAGCCGGGGTTCGGCAACTGGAAAAACAGCTGGGCAAACTGGTGCGTAAAGCGGTGGTCAAGTTGATCGACAGCCCAGACCTGGTGATCAAGCTCGGGCCCAAAGACCTCGAAGCGTCGCTGGGAACAGTGGTATTCCGTAACGAGCAGGTTCTGTCTGGTACCGGTGTCATTACCGGCTTGGCCTGGACCAGCATGGGCGGCGCGACACTGCCGATTGAAGCAACCCGGATTCACACGCTTAATCGCGGCTTCAAACTCACCGGGCAGTTGGGTGATGTTATGAAGGAATCTGCGGAAATCGCCTACAGCTATGTCAGTGCCAATCTTGCGCAATTCGGTGGGGACCCAAGGTTCTTCGACGAAGCATTTGTCCACTTGCACGTGCCCGAAGGCGCAACCCCGAAAGACGGCCCGAGTGCTGGGGTGACCATGGCCAGCGCTCTGTTGTCGTTGGCGCGCAACCAGGCACCGAAAAAGGGTGTGGCCATGACCGGCGAGCTGACGCTGACCGGGCATGTACTGCCGATTGGAGGGGTTCGTGAAAAAGTCATCGCGGCGCGGCGACAGAAAATTCATGAGCTGATCCTGCCAGAGCCCAACCGAGGCAACTTTGAAGAGCTGCCGGAGTACCTCAAGGAAGGGATAACCGTCCACTTTGCCAAGCGCTTTGCTGACGTAGCGAAGATATTGTTTTAAGGGTTAATTGTTTCGCCAACACGTTGGCTCCTGCAGGTGCAGTCCAACGTGTTGGCGAGAAAGGCTATGCTCTGGGTTCGTTGCATACGACTGGAGCCTCCATGACTGCCACCCGCCTGCTCGTCCCGCTGAGCCTCGCCCTGCTTGCTGCTTGCGCGCAACAACCCCGGCAAATCGTTAGCCTTGATAAGCAAAGTGATTGCCCGCTTAAACTGAAGTCCGGGCAAACCCTACTCCTGACCCTACCCAGTACTCCTGAGACCGGCTATCGCTGGGCAGTGCAAAACCCCGCACCCGGTGTTTTGCGCAGCTTGGGCCCTGAGGTTTACAGCAACCCGGAAAATGCCGGGCTGGTCGGTACTGCTGGGCAGTCGGCGTGGCGTTATCAAGCGGCTAACGCCGGGACCGGACGCTTGATGATGACCTATCAACAGCCGTGGGCGCCGGAAGTGGCGCCGGTGAAGACGTTTGATTGCGCTATTACGGTTAATTAATCTCAGAAACCCACTAATCTTCTGTAGGAACCAACTTGTTGGCGAGACTGACGTAGCCTCGCCAACAAGTTGGCTCTACAGGTAATAGTAGGGCGACGTCGCTTCCTGGGGCTAACTTCGCTAAAATGCCGGCCTTTTCGCCCTCCATGCTGGAATCGCTGTGAGCAAAGAACCCGACCGTATTTTCGCCCAGCCGTTGGCCCAAGTGCCGGACTTCGCCTTTAACGAAGACGTGGTGCGCGTTTTTCCGGACATGATCAAGCGTTCAGTGCCGGGCTATCCCACGATTGTCGAGAATCTAGGCGTGCTCGCGGCGCAGTTCGCTCAGCCCAATAGCGTGTTGTATGACTTGGGTAGCTCTCTAGGCGCAGTCACCCAGTCGTTGCGCCGGCACGTACGCAGCGAAGGTTGCCGCGTGATCGCTGTGGATAACTCTTCGGCGATGGTGGAACGCTGCCGTGAATACCTCAAAGCACAGGACTCGATGTTTCAAGAGTTGTTGCCGGTCGAGGTTATCGAAGGCGACATTCTCGCGCTGCAATTCCAGCCGGCTTCGGTGGTGGCGTTGAATTTCACGCTGCAGTTCATCGCCCCCGAGCAACGTCTGGATTTACTCAGCCAGGTGCGTCAGGCGTTGGTGCCCGGTGGCGCACTGATCCTCTCGGAAAAACTGCGGTTTACCGATGATCAAGAACACGCCCTGCTCACCGATTTACACATCGCGTTCAAACGCGCCAATGGCTACAGCGAGCTGGAAATTGCCCAGAAGCGCAGCGCCATCGAAAACGTCATGAAGCCCGACAGCCTTGAAGAACATCGGGATCGCCTGCTGGCGGCCGGGTTTTCCAAAGTAGTGCCGTGGTTCCAATGCCTTAACTTTGCCTCGTTGATTGCCCTGCCATGATTGATCTCGCTCCACTGGTCCGCCGTTTGGCGGGCACGCCCTTGGCTGAGTGGGCTAACGGCCTGCAAGCACAGCTTGATACCAAGATGACTAAAAGCCATGGCGACCTTGAGCGCTGGCAAGGCGCACTGGACGCCTTGCCACCGCTCAAGCCCACGCGCATTGACTTGGCTGAAAGCTTCACGCTCGACTGCGACTGTGATGTTGAAACCCGTGCGCAATTACGCACTGCGCTAATGGGTTTGTCCCCGTGGCGCAAAGGGCCGTTCGATGTCTTTGGCGTACACATCGACACCGAATGGCGCTCCGATTGGAAATGGTCGCGGGTGTCGCCGCACCTGGATTTGAAAGGCAAACGGGTGCTGGATGTCGGTTGCGGCAACGGCTATTACCAATGGCGCATGCTGGGCGCCGGGGCCGACAGCGTGATTGGGGTTGATCCAAACTGGCTGTTTTTCTGCCAATTCCAGGCGATGCAGCGCTTTTTGCCTGACCTTCCCGCCTGGCACCTGCCGTTTACCCTGGAAGACCTGCCCGCCAGCCTCGAAGGCTTCGATACCGTATTTTCCATGGGTGTGCTTTATCACCGGCGCTCACCGATAGACCACTTGCTGGCACTGAAAGACTGCTTGGTAAAAGGCGGCGAGTTGGTGCTGGAGACTTTGGTGGTGGAGGGCGATGTGCAGCAAGTGCTGGTGCCGGAAGACCGATACGCTCAGATGCGCAACGTCTGGTTCCTGCCCTCGGTGCCCGCGCTTGAATTGTGGCTGCGCCGTGCCGGATTTGTTGACGTGCGCTGTGTCGACGTCAGCACGACCACTGTCGAAGAACAGCGCGGTACAGAGTGGATGCGTTTTCAGTCGTTGAGCGACTACCTGGATCCAGCGGACCACAGCCGCACGGTGGAAGGCTTGCCAGCGCCGATGCGGGCTGTGATTGTGGCGCGTAAGCCATAAAGGCTCGCCAACACGTTGGCTCTACAGGGGATTGAACAGGACTCTGTAGATACCCTCTTGTTGGCGAGCAACTTGACGCGGTCTACTTGATCAACCCTTGGCTGCCGCCGCCACTATCAGCGCTTTCATTTCGGCAACGGCCGATTTGAAACCCACGAACAGTGCATGGGCCACCAACGCATGGCCAATATTCAATTCGTTGATGCCCTTGATCGCCGCGACCGCTTCGACGTTGTGGTAATGCAGACCGTGACCGGCATTGACGATCAGGCCTTGGGCCAAGCCAAACGCGACGCCATCAGCAATTCGCTGCAATTCTTCTGCAACGTCGCTAGGGGTCTGTGCATCGGCGTAACGGCCGGTGTGCAATTCGATAGCAGGTGCTCCGATACGTTTGGACGCCGCGATCTGCCGCTCATCAGGGTCGATGAATAACGACACTTCGCAACCGACCTTCGTCAGTCGATCCACCGCGGCCTTGATCCGCGCTTCTTGTCCCGCGACGTCCAGACCGCCTTCGGTGGTCAGCTCTTGGCGGGTTTCCGGAACCAAACAGATATTGGCCGGACGAAGACGCTCGGCAAACGTGAGCATCTCTTCGGTCACACCCATCTCGAAGTTCATGCGTGTTTGCAATACATCCTTGAGCAGCAGCACGTCACGCTCCTGAATGTGACGGCGGTCTTCGCGCAAATGTACGGTTATTCCATCAGCCCCTGCCTCTTCGGCATCCAGCGCAGCTTTCACCGGATCGGGGTAACGAGTGCCACGGGCCTGTCGCAAAGTGGCCACGTGGTCGATGTTCACGCCAAGAAGAATGCGAGTGCTTTGAGTCACAGATGTCTCCTGTCAATTTGATCACAACAAACCTGGGCAGCATAAAGTGTGCTCACGGCTTACGAAACAATTCACGACTAACCAGCGGCCGCCCGCCCAGGTGCACGGCAAGCGCCTGACGCATCAAGCGTTTGGCTGCAGCCAGCGCGCCTGGTGCGTTCCAGTCCGCCTCTGCCATGGCCAACAACTCTACGCCCTGAAACACGCCAGGCTGTAACAACCAAACGCGCTCTAGCCCGGCATCCACCCGCAAACGGTACATGCCATCTGACGCCACCGGCTCACCGTCGATATCAGCGTGCAGGTCGAAGCCGTAACCCAGCTCGTCGAGCAGGCGCCATTCGAAGGAGCGTAACAACGGTTCCAGCGCACGACCTTCGGCCAAGGCCAACAAGGTGGCGGCATAGTGGTCGAAAACAGCCGGATGGGGGACTTCAGGGGGCAATAACCGAATCAGCAGTTCGTTCAGGTAAAGACCGCTGAACAGCGCTTCGCCAATGAGCCATGTCGACAGGCCAGCACTTTCCATGCGCCCGACGTTCTTTAGCTCGCCACGACCTCGAAATTCGACTTCCAGCGGAACGAAAGGACGGGCCAGGGTGCCGGCCTTACCGCGCGCGCTGCGTAACACCGCACGTAACAAACCTTGAGGCGTGAGGAAGTCAACCAATGCGCTGCTTTCGCGGTACGCCCGGCTGTGCAGCACATAAGCAAGTTGGCCGGTTGGCGTGCTCATCGTTCAGGCAGGCTCGCAGATCGCAGCAATGGGAAGCGTAGCGGATAACGATATGAATCTGCGCGGTGCCGGGCCGACAAGGCGACCCGACACCGGCTGTTTGGCTTACAGGTCGGCGTAACCCAGCGAACGCAGGGCGCGTTCGTCATCGGACCAGCCACCTTTGACCTTGACCCACAGGTTGAGCATGACTTTGGAGTCAAACAACAGCTCCATGTCCCGGCGCGCGTCGGTGCCGATACGCTTGATCCGCTCGCCCTTGTCACCAATGATGATTTTCTTCTGCCCGTCACGCTCCACCAGAATCAGTGCGTGAATGTGCAGGGTTTTGCCTTGTTGCTTGAATTGTTCGATTTCCACGGTAATTTGATACGGCAGCTCAGCACCCAGCTGACGCATGATCTTTTCGCGAACCAGCTCAGCGGCGAGGAAACGGCTGCTGCGGTCGGTAATCTGATCTTCCGGAAAGAAGTGATCGTTTTCCGGCAGGTGGGAGGCAATCAGCCCTTCCAGTGCTTCAAGGTTATGACCCTGTTGCGCGGAAATCGGCACGATCTGGGCGTTGGGCAATTGCCCTTGCAGCCACTCCAGATGCGGCATCAATGCCGCTTTGTCTTCGAGACGGTCAGTTTTGTTGATCGCCAGAATCACCGGACCTTGCACGTACTGAATGCGCTCAAGGACCATCTGATCTTCGTCGGTCCAACGTGTGCGGTCGACGACGAAAATCACCACGTCTACATCTTTCAAGGCAGCCGACGCGGTTTTGTTCATGTAGCGGTTGAGCGCTTTCTCACCGTTTTTGTGCATGCCAGGGGTATCGACATAGACCGCTTGAATCGGGCCCTCAGTTTTGATGCCGAGCATGTTGTGACGGGTGGTCTGTGGCTTGCGCGAAGTAATCGCCAGCTTTTGGCCGAGAATGTGGTTCAGCAGCGTGGACTTGCCCACGTTGGGCCGGCCAACAATGGCAACATAGCCACAGCGTGTTGCGGTTGAATCAGTCATGGCCGTTCTCCACGCCAAGGGCAATGAGTGCTGCGGCCGCTGCTACCTGTTCGGCAATGCGACGACTGACACCCTGACCCCGGCTTTTTTCGTTCAATAAGGTGATCTCACACTCGACGAAGAATAGTCGGCAGTGCGGTTCGCCCTGGATATCCACCACTTCATAACGTGGCAAGTCACAGGCGCGCGACTGCAGAAACTCTTGCAGACGGGTTTTCGGATCTTTGTTGGTATCGACCAGCGTCAGGCTATCGAACTCGGTGGTTAGCCAGGCCAACACGCACTCTCGCGCCATGTCCATGCCAGCGTCCAGATAGATTGCACCGATCAATGCTTCAAGGGCATCGGCCAAAATCGATTCGCGACGGAACCCACCGCTTTTCAATTCGCCGGAACCCAGGCGCAGGTACTCGCCCAAGTCGAAACCACGGGCCAGCAACGCCAGGGTTTCACCTTTCACCAAGCGCGCACGAAGCCGAGACAACTGGCCTTCTCGCGCAAGAGGGAAGCGGTCGAACAAAGCCTCTCCAGCGACGAAGTTCAAAATGGCATCACCGAGGAACTCCAGACGTTCGTTGTTGCGTCCGGCAAAACTTCGGTGAGTCAGGGCCAGGATCATCAGGTCCTGATCCTTGAAGGTGTAGCCGAGCTGACGCTCCAGGCGACTTAAGGAAACGCTCACGGTTTAGCCACACTGAATTCGTGGTCGAATTTCATCACTAAATCGATATTCTCGATCAGTGGTTCGCGATTCTCATATTTCAAATGGGCGAGGAACTGGTTGTTCTCCACCGTCACACTTAACGCCTTGTTCAAATCCAAATCCCGAATGCTGTTGACCTCCATGCCCTTGCTGACATGGCTGTAAAAATCGCTGACCGTTGTAATTTCCAGCGCTTTGTCGGTATCGACCGAGCTAATAATTTTCTTCAACGACATGTAGTCGAGGTAATGCGGAATCATTTTAAACGCCGTGCTCGCCACAAAAGCGACCAGCGCCAATGTGAGCAACCACCCAAATAAGGACAAACCTTTTTGCGACGCGGCGGATGTCATGTTCGACCTCAAGCGTAGCTGCTCTATTTGCCAGCAAGGTTTTTGTGCCGTTGCCAGCGTTTCAAGCCAGCCCAAATGACATACGGCGCTGTTGCGAAACAGCGCCGTATTTGGCTACTTGATCAGGCCAACCCTGGAAATATTCGGGAAGTGGCTCAGTTTCGGCTCAGGCCAGCTCATCCAGACAGCGAAGGCTTTACCGACAATATTCTTGTCGGGGACCATGCCCAGTTCATCCTTGGGAATATTGGGATCGTCCCAAAAACGGCTGTCGTTAGAGTTGTCACGGTTGTCACCCATCATGAAATAGTGCGCCGCTGGCACGGTCCATTCATGATCAGGTGGCGCGCGGTAGCGACTCATTTCCTGACGAATCTGATGCTCAACTTCGCCCAGTTTCTCTTGATAAAGCTCTGCGCTGCCTAGAGTGCCTGGTTCAGAACCGATCAACTGCTTGGCGACCAATTCACCATTGATGAACAGACGCTTGTCACTGGTATAGCGAATCTGATCACCGGGCAAACCTACTACACGCTTGATGTAGTTGACGCTTGGGTCGCTTGGGTAGCGAAACACCATGACGTCACCGCGCTGCGGATCGCCGATCTGGATCACTTTCTGATCCAGTACGGGCAACCGAATGCCGTAGGAGAATTTGTTTACCAGGATGAAATCACCCACGTCCAGTGTTGGCTTCATCGACCCCGACGGAATCTGAAACGGCTCTACCAGAAACGAGCGCAAAATCAGCACGATGAACAGCACTGGAAAGAACGATTTGCCGTATTCAACCAGCAAAGGTTCTTTGTTCAGTCGCTCTACGATGGCGACATCCGGCTGGCTGACGCTGCCCTGATAAGTCGATATCGCGGTACGCCGACGTGGCGCCAAAATGGCCAAGTCGAGCAATGCAAGCAAACCGCATACGAAAACGGCGATGACCAACAACAGCGGGAAATTTAGTGACATAGGACCTAACTATCCAACCTGAGCACTGCAAGGAAGGCTTCCTGTGGAATCTCCACGTTACCGACTTGCTTCATGCGTTTTTTACCGGCCTTCTGCTTCTCGAGCAGTTTACGCTTACGGCTAACGTCACCACCGTAACATTTGGCCAGTACGTTCTTTCTGAGCGCCTTGACGGTTGTCCGTGCCACAACCTGCCCGCCAATGGCGGCCTGGATTGCCACGTCGAACATCTGCCGCGGGATCAGTTCTTTCATCTTTTCGGTCAACGCGCGACCTTTGAAGTTCGCGTTGTCGCGGTGCACGATCAACGCCAACGCGTCGACTTTCTCACCGTTGATCAACACATCAAGCTTGACCAGGTTTGCAGATTGGTAACGGTTGAAATGGTAGTCCAGAGACGCATAACCACGGCTCACCGACTTGAGACGGTCGAAGAAGTCCAAGACCACTTCGTTCATCGGCAGGTCGTAGGTCACTTGTACCTGAGTGCCCAGGAACAACATGTCGTGTTGCACGCCACGTTTTTCGATGCACAGCGTAATGACGTTACCCAAGTGTTCTTGAGGCACAAGAATATTGGCGCGTACGATCGGCTCACGCATGTCTTCGATCGTAGACTGATCAGGAAGCTTTGACGGGTTATCGACCAAAATCGTTTCACCGGTTTTCAACAGTAATTCAAAAATTACCGTCGGCGCCGTGGTGATCAGGTCCAGATCGTACTCGCGCTCTAGACGTTCCTGGATAATCTCCATGTGGAGCATGCCGAGGAAGCCGCAGCGGAAGCCAAAACCAAGCGCGTCGGAGGCTTCCGGCGCGTATTGCAAGGACGAGTCATTCAGCGTCAGCTTTTGCAGCGCTTCGCGGAAGTCTTCGAAATCGTCCGAGCTGACCGGAAACAGCCCGGCATACACCTGCGGCTGAACACGTTTGAAGCCGGGCAACACGGCTACATCAGGCGTGGTGCTCAGGGTCAAAGTATCGCCAACGGGGGCGCCGTGGATGTCTTTGATACCGGCAATGATGAATCCCACTTCGCCAGCTTTCAGATCAACGGTCTGTGTGTGCTTGGGCGAAAACACACCTACGCTGTCCACCAAATGCATTTTGCCGGTGGATTTGACCAGAATCTTGTCGCCCTTGCGTACGCGGCCGTTGCGCACGCGCACCAGCGACACAACGCCAAGGTAGTTGTCGAACCAGGAATCGATGATCAACGCTTGCAGCGGCGCGTCGATATCACCGGTCGGAGCAGGGATGGTGTGAACCAGACGCTCCAGCACCTCATCAACGCCGAGGCCGGTTTTGGCCGAGCAGGCAACTGCGTCAGTAGCGTCAATGCCGATGATCTTTTCGATTTCTTCTTTGACGCGATCAGGGTCTGCCTGCGGCAAATCGATCTTGTTCAGCACCGGCATGACCTCAAGGCCTTGCTCGATAGCGGTGTAACAGTTGGCGACGGACTGGGCTTCAACCCCTTGCCCTGCGTCAACAACCAGCAGCGCGCCTTCACAGGCAGCCAGCGACCGGCTGACTTCATAGGTGAAGTCAACGTGGCCTGGGGTGTCGATGAAGTTCAGTTGATAGGTTTTACCGTCCAGCGCCTTGTAATACAGGGTAACGCTGTGAGCCTTGATGGTGATGCCGCGTTCGCGCTCCAAGTCCATGGAATCGAGGACTTGAGCTTCCATCTCGCGCTCGGACAAGCCGCCACACATCTGAATGAAGCGGTCGGCCAGCGTCGACTTGCCATGGTCAATGTGGGCGATGATGGAGAAATTGCGGATATGACTCAAATCACTCACGGATCAACACTCAAAAAGGTTGCAGGCAGACTGCCCGCCGAAAAATAGCCGGGAATTGTACCTGATCGAAGGCTGGGGCGTCACGTTCGTAAGCCAGGCAACGATCAGTTACGGTTATGTAACCGCATTACCTGAACTACGGACACAAAAAAGGGCGGTAATCACCGCCCTTTTTATTAAGCCGCCCGGTTACTCAGCCAGTTTGAACGTAATAAAGCTTGCACGGCCCTGGCGCAAGACGCGCATGGAGACTGACCGGTTCTTCGGCAGGTCTTTGGCAACCTCAGTGAAGTTCTTCGCGGACGTGATCGCCTGATTGTTCAGGTGGGTAATCACATCGCCCGGCTGCAGACCGATCAAAGACGCAGGACCTTCCTGCACTTCCTTGATCACTACACCGCCTTTGAGGTCGAAGTTCTTTTTCTGCTCGTCAGTCAATTCGACCACCGAGACACCGAGACGATTGCTGCTGTGCTCAGCGCCCTCTCCAGGAATACCCATCTCCTGGCCTTCGTCCGGCAGCGCACCAATGGTAACGCTCACGGTTTGGCGTTTGCCGTCTCGAATCACTTGCAGGTCAGCTTTACTGCCGTCCTTCATATTGCCGACTATATGTGGCAGGTCGGCGGACATGACAATGGGCTGACCATTGGCACTGAGAATCACGTCACCCACTTGAATGCCGCCTTTTGCCGCAGGACCGTTATCCAGTACCTGAGCCACCAGCGCACCGGCTGGCTTGTCGAGACCGAAGGACTCAGCCAAGTCTTTGTTGACCTCCTGAATCACCACGCCCAACCAGCCGCGATTGACCTTGCCACCCGATTTCAACTGATTGGCTACGTCCATGGCGACGTCAATGGGGATCGCGAAAGACAGACCCATGAAACCACCAGAGCGGGTGAATATCTGCGAGTTGATCCCGACCACTTCGCCGGCCATGTTGAACAGCGGGCCACCGGAGTTACCCGGATTGATCGCCACGTCGGTCTGGATGAACGGCACATAGGTGTCATTCGGCAGGCTGCGACCTTTGGCACTGACAATGCCTTTGGTCACTGAGTGATCGAAGCCGAACGGCGAGCCGATGGCCAATACCCACTCACCCACTTTCAGCTTGTCGGAATCACCGATCTTGACGGTGGGCAGGTCCTTGCCGTCAATTTTCAGCACGGCAACGTCAGTGCGCGGGTCGGTTCCGACCAACTTGGCTTTCAATTCACTGCGATCGGACAGACGCACGATAATTTCGTCCGCTCCTTCGATCACGTGGTTATTGGTCAGCACGTACCCGTCGGGTGAAATGATGAAGCCAGAGCCCAGGGACTGAGCTTCACGCTGACGATCACCCTTGGGAGTGCGTTGCCCCTTGGGCATGCTGTGTTCGAAAAACTCTCGAAGCTGTGGCGGGAGGCCATCCAGGTCGGGCATTTGACCACTTGCCACGGACCGTTCCGGCATTTTTTGTCGCGTACTGATGTTTACGACAGCGGGCGAAGCTTGCTCGACCAAACCGGTAAAGTCAGGCAAAGACTCTGCCTGAACAACGGCCACTTGACTGAGCATCAATACAGCGGCAACGAGTGACAAATAGGACTTCAAGCTTGGTATCAACATACGTCTCCCGTACACAACGAGCATGGTTGAGCTGTCGGACCGACCGGTCCGAAAAAGCGGATGCACATCACTAGCGACTGCGACCGGATTCTGTCAGCCAATTTTCTTGACCCAGAAACGACAAAGGCCAGAGCTGGGGGGCTATGACCTATAGAAACAATCGATTTTTTTTGCAAACCTGAACCTTCACAAAACATTTCAGCATCTCTCTGCGAAACACGCTAAAGCTCGTTTTGCAGATCATATCGCGGCGAATGAGAAAATCTTGTTCACGGCTTGCGCGTACACCGTTGATACCGGGGCGATTTATTTGGCAACCTGCTTTGATTGCGAATCAGCATTGCGCATTGAGAGCGCAATACGCTCAGCGGTGCCAATCGGAATTTCTCCCACAACCGTTACCATGGCGTCGCCTGAAGCAGTGGCAACCCGACGCGAAACCGCAACGGTAGGACCTAACTGAGTACGAATATCAGCGGTGTCCGTCGCGTTTACCGGCTCGATGAATACCGAGAATCGCGCCAAGCCATCGTCATACATCAGGCTGGTGAGCGTCACTTTGGACGTTGGATCTTGCCGCGCTGAACTGCGGCTCAACTGAAAACCATCAGGCACCCAGTCTGACCGCCAAGTCGCCGGGACGCTGGATGAGTCTTCTTTGGCACTGGCGGTTTGCACGGGCTTGCAATCGGCGGTTGCTTCCAACATCTGGTCTGTTGGGATATCGCGTGTATCCAGTTCGGTGAACTGGAATCGCTCAAGTAATTGCCCCTTGTCATTGAGTAACAACGACTTCAACGGCAATGCAGTTTCACTATCAACATGCAGTTCAATGCCATAGCGATGTTGGTCGCGCGGCGTTAGTGCAACGATAATTGCATTACGACCCGCCACACGGGATTTCCCAACTATGTTAATTTCATAGAAAGCAGACAACTTCTTTGGATCAAACGCTCGTGCAGGAGAATCCGGTTGATTGGTTATGCCTGATACAAGTAGGCCGCTCACGCACTGAGTAAGCCCGTCGACGCGTAGCACTTCTTGCGCAGAACCATCTAACTGGAGCATATGCTCGCGAACTTTGCCATCGACGACTCGATGCCAGATTCGATGGGTAGAAAAACTACCGTTACGCTCGTAAACAAAAGTGCCTTGAAAGCTTTGCTGTTGCTCAGCCTGCGCAAGACGTTTGAGGAGGTCTTGCGCATCGTCGGCGTGCGCTGGAAGAACCAGCCATCCACTGAGCAGAAGCGGCAATAGAGGGATGGCGCGCATGATCCTCCTTAGCGGTTTTCCAAGCTGGCAGCACGAGCATAAGGAAGCGCGCTTTCAGTGCCTTTCAACGCAGCTTGCTGAGCATGCTGACGCAGATAACCAGGCAGACGCTGATCATGCCAACCGGCTTGACCTTGCATCACGCCACTGGCCATAGGACCCGGAGCTTGTTCGGCGCTTTCGTTGTAACCGGCCAGAACTGCCGGGCCTTTTACTAGCGGTACGGACAGATTTGCTGGCTGAGGCGCCTGCTGCGCAAGCTCTGCGCCGGCGATATCGTCCTGATTGTACAAACGTACACCAGCCAATACAGCCACAGTTACCGAAGCAGCTACTGCCAAACGACCCAAGCTACGCCAAGGGCTGCGCGGCGCTTTAAGCGGGCTCACTTCATCTGCAATCGCGGCAGAAACAGCAGCCGAAATGTCCAGATGAGGCAATAGCAAATCTTTGTGCATCGCTGCGCGAGCAACTTGGTAACGCGACCAGGTAGCACGTGTCTCAGCATCGTCAAAGGCATTCAGCACCCGACGTATTTCCAGCTCATCCGCTTCGTTGTCCATCACTGCGGACAGCGATTCCTGCAGGGCTTCACGACTCATGGCGGTTCCTCTCTTGGCTATCGCCGCTGTCTCAGGACTCCTGCAACAACGGCTGCAGGGCTTTATCGATGGCTTCCCGAGCGCGGAAAATCCGAGATCGCACGGTACCCACCGGACACTGCATGACACTGGCAATGTCCTCGTAACTCAGACCGTCGAATTCGCGTAAAGTTAGAGCCGTACGTAAATCTTCCGGAAGTAACTGGATAGTTCGATGGACAGTGCCCTCGATCTCATCCCTCAACAATGCACGCTCTGGCGACTCGATATCCTTGAGGCCATGATCGCCGTCATAGAACTCCGCGTCTTCAGACCTTACATCGCTATCTGGTGGTCGCCGACCTCTCGACACCAAATAGTTTTTCGCCGTATTAATGGCGATGCGGTACAGCCAAGTATAAAAGGCGCTGTCGCCGCGAAAATTACCAAGTGCGCGATAGGCTTTAATAAACGCTTCTTGCGCAACGTCCTGGGCTTCATGGGTGTCGTGCACGAATCGCACGATCAACCCGAGAATTTTGTGCTGGTATTTCAGCACGAGCAGATCAAAGGCTCGCTTGTCGCCGCGCTGTACACGCTCGACCAGCTGCTGATCCTCTTCCTGGGTTAGCATGAACACTCCTCGGTGGACCTGAAGGAGTGTTGCATCAGCCGTTGAACAGGCTTGCAAACATAGACTCGGGCTTTTCGCAAAAGTTCTCCCCTCCAAGCAAGTTTCCTACGGACAGTCATTAGCCGCACGAAAAACGCAGCGCGGACATGGCCGGCTGCGTAAATAATCTTGTCGCCGATCAGTGTGCGGCGCAGTCACATAAATCCGCACACAAACGACGCGTCCCTTTATAGGCAACCTGCTATTGAGCTTCCGGGGTGCATGAAAGTTCCCGGCATTTCGCTATCAGGTGTAAGACATCGCCACATTTAGGACGAGGAATATGCTTCAACCCTGAAACAGTCACGCCTGCGCCCACCTATCGGGAAAACGGTATGCAGATCTGATCAGACTGGGGCACACTCCTGCCGCGCTGTGGTTTCACAATGCCATAAAAGCTCGGCTATTGTGCCGATCCACCCCTCTATATACTAGTGGCCGCTGCGCGCGGAGTTACGACATGAGCCAACATTTTCAACACGACGTCTTGGTCATTGGAAGCGGTGCCGCAGGCCTGAGCCTTGCGCTGACCCTACCCAGCCATTTACGCATTGCCGTTCTAAGTAAAGGCGACCTGGCCAATGGCTCGACATTCTGGGCTCAGGGTGGCGTCGCTGCGGTTCTAGATAACACGGATACCGTGCAATCCCATGTCGAAGACACGCTCAACGCCGGTGGCGGGCTCTGCCATGAAGACGCGGTGCGATTCACCGTCGAGCACAGCCGAGAAGCCATTCAGTGGCTCATTGACCAAGGTGTGCCCTTCACCCGTGACGATCAATCTGCCACGGAAGATGGCGGATTTGAATTCCATTTGACGCGTGAAGGTGGCCACAGCCATCGCCGCATCATCCACGCCGCCGATGCTACTGGCGCCGCGATCTTCAAGACGTTGCTGTCTCAAGCCAGGCTTCGGCCTAACATCGAACTTCTGGAACAACGGGTGGCGGTGGATTTGATCACCGAACGTCGTATGGGTCTGGAGGGTCAACGCTGCCTTGGCGCCTACGTGCTCAATCGCGCCAGCGGCGAAGTCGATACCTATGGCGCTCGCTTCACGATTCTGGCATCGGGCGGCGCAGCAAAAGTTTACCTGTACACCAGTAACCCCGATGGCGCGTGCGGTGACGGGATAGCCATGGCATGGCGTTCGGGTTGCCGGGTGGCGAATCTAGAGTTCAACCAGTTCCACCCTACCTGCCTGTATCACCCGCAAGCTAAAAGCTTTCTGGTCACCGAAGCCCTGCGGGGCGAAGGCGCGTTTCTCAAACTGCCCAACGGCGAACGCTTCATGCAGCGCTTCGATCCTCGGGCCGAACTGGCGCCTCGGGATATCGTTGCCCGGGCCATCGACCATGAAATGAAGCGCTTGGGCATCGACTGCGTTTATCTGGACATCAGCCACAAGCCTGAAGCGTTCATCAAAACCCACTTCCCTACGGTGTATGAACGCTGCCTCGAATTTTCCATCGACATCACTAAACAACCGATACCGGTGGTCCCCGCAGCGCATTACACCTGCGGTGGCGTGATGGTCAACGAGCAAGGTCGCACCGACGTTCCGGGCCTATATGCGATTGGCGAAACCAGTTTTACCGGGTTGCATGGCGCCAACCGGATGGCGAGCAACTCGCTGCTGGAGTGCTTCGTTTACGCCCGATCTGCCGCTGCCGACATTCTCGAGCAGTTGCCGAAAATCCCTCTGCCCGAGGAACTGCCGACCTGGGATGCCAGCCAGGTGACCGATTCCGACGAAGACGTGATCATCGCCCACAACTGGGACGAGTTACGTCGATTCATGTGGGACTATGTAGGGATTGTACGCACCAACAAACGCTTGCAACGCGCACAGCATCGGGTACGTCTGCTGCTGGACGAAATTGACGAGTTCTACAGCAACTATAAAGTCAGCAGAGACCTTATTGAACTGAGGAACCTGGCTCAAGTTGCCGAACTGATGATCAGGTCTGCCATGGAACGCAAGGAATCTCGGGGGCTGCACTACACGCTGGATTACCCGGACATGCTGCCCGTGGCACTCGACACTATTCTGGTGCCGCCCATCTACGTCGGCTGAACTTCAAGCGCACGCGCAAACGCCGGTGTACCTCCGGCGTCAGCGCATCGCGGGGAATACACAGACCGCGCAGCCGCCGATCGATCAATCGCGGCCCATTGACGACGCGAAACCGCAGCACCACCAACACAGGCAGCGCCAGGCTGTCGCGGCGCAATTGCACCGCTTGCCAGCCGTTGCCATCGCTCCAAAGCTGCCAGCCGTCGGCGTCGCGGCGCAAACCGGTGAACGCGGCCGGGCTGCTCAGCAAAACAAACCGCGGCAACGCCCAACACCCATGAACCAGGCACGCCAAAGCGCCCAACGCACGGGCCCACCAAAACACATCTAGAGAAAATAACGAAATCAGCGCCAGCGCCTGCGCTATCAAATACGCCGTCAGCAACAGCCGCGAGGCCTGCCAACGGCATTCGAAGCGATCACTTCGGCTGGACACGATCCAGAATCATTCTGACCATGCGTTGCAGCTCCGGGTCTGGCGACTCTTCGCGCTGCATGAACCAACCGAACATGTCCTGATCTTCAGAGGTCAGCAATCGACGATAAAGATCGCGATCTTCGGCGTTCAGGGTGGCGTATACCTCTTTTACAAACGGTACCAGCAGTACATCCAGCTCAAGCATGCCACGGCGGCTGTGCCAGTAGAGCCGGTTGAGTTCAACGTCATCGACCATGGAGCGCTCCTCAAATTAGGCGGCAAGTATACAGGCGCAGCTCAGCGTGACGCACTGCGCTTTGGTCGCAGGGGTTTTCAATGGATGAGTGATCAAGCCTGTACCTATTCTGCGAAGTCAGCACTATTATGGTGTCCAGACTTTTTACCCTGCGATGACCCATGGCCGACTCCGCTTTTTTCTGCACGCTGTCCCACGAGGGCATACTCGCCGTCCGCGGCCCTGACGCCAGCAAGTTTCTTCAGGGCCAGCTGACCTGCAATCTCAACTATCTAAACGACACCGCAGCCACCCTCGGCGCACGCTGCACGCAAAAAGGTCGCATGCAGTCGAGCTTTCGGATTTTGCTTGAAGGTGATGGCTGCCTACTGGCGATGGCGTCAGAATTGATCGAGCCGCAATTGGCCGACCTAAAAAAATACGCCGTGTTTTCCAAATCCAAGCTGACGGACGAAAGCGCTGGCTGGGTGCGTTTCGGCCTTCATGACGGCGACGGCGCACTGGTCTCGCTGGGGCTGGACTTGCCACAGGCGTCGGATTCAGTGGTGCGTGCCAATGGCCTGATCGCTATCCGGGTGTCGCCCGCTCGCGCCGAGCTTTGGGCAGCCGCCGACCAGGCCGACGACGTGCAAGCTCGCCTTGCTGCACATCTGGCTCAAGGCTCATTGAACGATTGGTTGCTGGGGCAGATCCGTGCGGGCATCGGCCAAGTAATGGGCAATACCCGCGAAACATTTATCCCGCAGATGCTGAACTTGCAGGCAGTCGGCGGCGTAAGTTTCAAAAAAGGCTGCTACACCGGACAGGAAATCGTCGCCCGCATGCAGTACTTGGGCAAGCTCAAGCGCCGACTCTATCGCCTGACCCTTGCGGGCATCGACCTTCCCGAACCAGGCACTGCCCTGTTTTCACCGGTTCATGCCAGTGCAGTGGGTGAAGTGGTGATGGCTGCGCAGGCCGAGGATGGCATTGAGCTACTGGCGGTGTTGCAGGCGGATGCTGCCGAGGATGGCCACATTCATGTTGGCGCTGCGGACGGTTTGACACTTCAATTGACACACCTTCCGTATACGCTGGACTCCAAACTGGAAACTCAGCGCTAACCAATACGCACTTTCTCTCGTTTTCCGGGTCCAACACGGCTAAACCCGGGCGCTCGTCGAGTGCTCGGAAGCAGTAACCACGCCACGCCTAAGAGATGTGACATGAACACGATGGCTGACACAGTGCAAAGGGATTTGATTCGGGCGATCAACAGCGACGCGTTATTTCTACCTACGCTGCCGGAAGTGGCCCTGAAAATTCGCACGGCCGCCGAAAACCAAGACATCAGCGTCAGTGAACTGAGCAAAGTCATCGCCGGCGACACTGCACTTTCTGCACGAATGATCAAAGTAGTAAACAGCCCGCTGATGCGCGGCACTATCGAAGTGAGCGACCTGCACACGGCGATTACCCGCTTGGGTATCAACTACAGCTGCAACCTGGCAATCGGACTGGTAGTGGAGCAAATGTTCCAGGCCAAGTCGGATGTCGTTGCGCGAAAAATGCACGACATCTGGGTAAAAAGCCTGCAGGTAGCAGGGATCAGCTACACGTTGTGCCGCAATCATTCCAAGCTCAAACCCGATAAAGCCACGTTAGCCGGGATGATGCACCTGATTGGCGTATTGCCGATCCTGACGTACGCCGAGGACCATTTCGAACTGCTTTCAGATGCCGTCAGTCTTAACCACGTGATCGAGCAGATTCATCCGTTCATTGGTCAAAAGCTGCTCACTGCCTGGGAGTTCCCAGAGATGCTGGCCAAGGTACCGGGGGAGTTTCTGGACTTTGAGCGCCAAGTGGACCAAGCGGATTATGTCGATCTGGTGCAAGTCGCGACGGTGCACAGTTACCACGGCACGCACCATCCCTTCGCTGCTTTGGAGTTAGGCAACCTACCTGCCTTTATCCGCCTCGGTCTAGACCTTGAAAATGGCGCCCTCGTCGCTGAAATGAATGAGTCGATGAACATGCTGGTTTAGCGTGATCTTGTTGCCATTCGCGAATTGCCGAAACCTGTGATTACATCGGTCCATTGCACCCTATCAAGCCGGCACAAAACTCACGCGCACCTTCAAGCCCCGCTCTGCCCCATCATGAAGGCTGATCTGGGCCAAGTGCGCGCGGCAGATTTCGCCGACAATCGCCAGGCCCAGCCCCGACCCTGAACCGTGCTGATCACGCCGATAAAAGCGTTCAAACACGCGCTCACGTTCCGCCTCGGGAATACCGGGGCCGTCGTCTTCGATCTCAAGCACGCCCGGCGCGCTAACCCGCAAAATCACATTGCCGCCCGGCGGGGTGTGCGCCAACGCATTGTCGACCAAATTACTCAACAGTTCATTGAGCAAAATAGGTTCGCCACGCAACCACACCGATTCATCCGCTTCCAACGCCAAGGCGACGCCTTGAGCATGGGCCAAGGGCGCCATGGCCATGCCCAGCTCCCGCGTCAATTGACTCAGGTCGAGTCGTTGCGCGCCGCCTTCGGAAATTGCCCTTGCACCGTTTTCAATTCGTGCCAGCGACAGCAACTGATTGGCCAGATGAGTCAGCCGATCAGTTCCCTGCGCCGCAGCTTCCAGGGTGATGCGCCAATTCGCCGGAGTGGTGTCGCGCAATCCCAGTTCGACCCGAGCCTTGAGTGCGGCCAAGGGCGTGCGCAACTCATGCGCAGCGTCAGCAATGAACTGCGCGTGACGTTCGAACTGCACCCGCAAGCGTTCAGTGAAATGATTGAAGGCGCCCACCAACGGTTGAAGTTCGCGCTGAACATCCACCGGCGGCAGTGCGCGCAAATCATCTGGCTGACGCGCTTCCACTGCTGTGCGCAAGCGCTCCAGCGGACGCAGCGCCGCGCTGACGGTGAACCACACCAACACCAGCGCACCCGCGCCCAACAAGCCTAAGCGCACCAATGTGTCAGCCATCAAACTGCGCGCCATGCGCACCCGAGCCTCTTCGGTTTCGGCCACCCGAATTTCCGCCATGCCGTTCATGTTCGGATCGCTGACGGGTTTGAGCAAGCTAACGACACGCACGTTCTGACCTTGATAACGGCCATTGTAAAAGCTCGCCAACGCAGGATAGTCGTCAGTGCGCAACGTTCCCGGCGGCGGCGCAGGCAGATTTTCGTAACCCGAAATCAGCTGCTTGTTGATGTCATTAACCTGGTAATAAATGCGCCCCTCGCTGTCGTAGGCGAACGTGTCCAAGGCCACGTAAGGCACGTCGGCGCTCAGGCTACCATCGCGTTGAGAAACCCCGGCAGCGATGGTCCGTGCGGAAGCCAGTAAGGTGCGGTCATACGCCGTGTCGGCAGCTTCACGACCGTTCCAGTAAGCACTCAAACCGCTGGCGAGCATCAGCACGGTAAGCAGCAACCCAAGGTTCCATAGCAGCCGCCAGCGCAAGCTGCTTGGCGCCACGCCAGCCACCTCATGCATCGCGGCTTTCCAGTAAATAACCGAGACCGCGAAAGGTGACGATGGCGATCGGATGCCCATCGATTTTTTTGCGCAAGCGGTGGACGTAGATTTCGATGGCATCAGGGCTGGCCTCTTCCTCGAGGCCAAACACTTGCGCGGCCAATTGTTCCTTGCTCATCACGCGCCCAGGTCGCGCAATCAGTGCTTCAAGCACCGCCTGCTCGCGAGAGGTCAAGTTCAGTAACTCATCACCCAACGCGAACCGTCGTGTGTCGAGGTCATAGACCAACGCACCGCAACGCTGCTGACGTTCGCCGCCTAATACGCTACGCCGCAGCAACGCTTTGACCCGCGCCTCCAGCTCGGAGAGTTCGAAAGGTTTTGCCAAGTAATCGTCGGCGCCGAGGTTGAGGCCATGCACCCGGTCTTTGACCTCGCTGCGGGCAGTCAACATCAGCACCGGGAGGTTCTTGCCCCGGGCTCGCAAACGAGCCAGCACCTCAAAGCCGTCCATTCGCGGCAACCCCACATCCAGAATCACAACGGCATATTGCTCAGTGCTCAGGGCCAAATCAGCAGCCACGCCATCGTGCAGAACATCGACCGTCAGGCCTTGGCTTTTCAGGGCCAGCGCCACACTCTCGGCCAGTTGCAAATGATCTTCAACGAGAAGAACGCGCATCGACTGCTCCGGTTTCTTAGCGTTATAAGCCGTGAAGTTTACAGCCGTGTCGACGGCTGTGAAGCACGAAAAACAAATCCGGCGTTGCTGGTGAGCCAGTGAAAGGTTAGTGAAAGGTTAACCGTCTAGGATCCCGGTACACTCGGTCACACCTGAAGCAAAACAGACAACGCCCTGACGCGTTTTCTAATAAAAATAAGAAAATGGAGTCCTTCATGACGTTATTTTTGCGTCGCTTCGCCTTGGCCGCAGGCTGCATGCTGGTGGCCATCCAGTTGCTCGCCGCCGAACCCAAGCGCCCGGAATGCATTGCCCCGGCCTCTGCTGGCGGTGCTTTTGACCTGACCTGCAAGCTGGCGCAAAGCGCGCTGATGAGTGAGAAATTACTGAGCGCCCCCATGCGCGTCACCTACATGCCAGGGGGTGTCGGTGCGGTGGCCTATAACGCAGTGGTTGCTCAGCACCCAGCCGATGGGGGCACCTTGGTGACTTGGTCCAGCGGCTCACTGTTGAATCTGGCGCAAGGTAAATTCGGCCGCTTCGATGAGAGTGCCGTACGCTGGCTAGCGGCGATTGGCATTACCTATGGCGCCATTGCGGTGAGAAGCGATTCGCCCTACAAAAATCTCGAGGATCTGGTTAAAGCGCTGAAAAAAGACCCGAGCAAAATCGCGATTGGCTCGAGTGGAACCATCGGCGGCCAGGACTGGATGCAAACGGCATTGGTTGCCAGGGCCGCCGGCATTAACCCGCGCGACCTGCGCTATGTCGCGCTCGAAGGCGGCGGCGAAATTGCGACGGCGTTACTCGGCGGCCACATTCAGGTGGGCAGCACCGACATTTCCGACTCCATGCCACACATTCTCAACGGCGAAATGCGCCTGCTCGCGGTGTTCTCCGAAAAGCGTCTCAACGAACCGGAAATGAAGGACATCCCAACCGCCAAGGAGCAGGGTTATGACATTGTTTGGCCGGTGGTTCGCGGTTTCTACCTAGGGCCAAAAGTAAGCGACGAAGACTACGCCTGGTGGAAAACGGCATTCGACACACTGCTGGCGTCGGACGATTTCGCCACCTTGCGTGATCGAAGCGAACTCTTCCCCTTCGCCATGACCGGTGACGCGTTGGAGGTGTACGTTAAGAAGCAAGTGGTGGGCTACAAAGTCTTGGCCAAGGAATTTGGCCTGATCAGTGATCCGGGAAAATGACCGGACTGACTGCTTGATCTCCACATTCGACGCCCTCTGTAGAGCCAACTTGAACTGGCGAAGCGTCCTACCTAGGGCATCGCTTTAAGGCCTCTCGCCAACAAGTTGCTCCTACAGATGATCTATATCGGCAACTTCCAGTCAATTGGGGTCAAGCCGCTTTGTTGTAGATACTTATTGGTCCGGCCGAAATGGCCGTTGCCCAAGAAGCCTTTATAGGCCGACAACGGCGATGGGTGAACCGAGGTCAATACCAGGTGTTTAGTCGCGTCGATCAGTTTCTGTTTGCTTTGCGCATGGGCGCCCCACAACAGAAACACCAGATGCGGTTGGTGCGCGCTGACGGTTTCGATGACCTTATCGGTAAAGTGCTGCCAGCCCTTTTTCGCGTGCGAAGCGGCGTTGGCGCGTTCGACGGTTAGGGTGGTGTTGAGCAACAACACGCCTTGGTCGGCCCAGGATTGCAGGTATCCGTGGTTGGCGATGTCGATGTTCAGATCGCGCTTTAGCTCTTTATAGATATTCACCAGCGACGGCGGCGTGGGCACGCCGGGCTGCACGGAAAAGCACAAACCATGGGCCTGACCGGGACCGTGATACGGGTCCTGACCAAGGATCACCACCTTGACCTTATCCAGCGGCGTGGAATTCAGCGCGTTGAAAATCATCGGACCCGGAGGATAGATTTCCTTGCCGGCCGCGTGCTCCTGGCGCAAAAACTCGCGCAGTTCATTCATGTACGGCTGCTCGAACTCATCACGCAACGCGTGCTTCCAGCCGGGCTCAAGCTTTATTCGGTCGTCGCTTGTCATAGCACACCTGCAGAAAACGATGCGCGGACACTAGGAAAGCTGGCCTCTGATGTCAATTCCGCTGAGCAGAAAAGCCTCAATTCCTACACTTCTTTTCAAATCGTCGTTTGCAACTCGCGTCGCGCGGGGGTATCACAGACTCAATGGAAAGTTGCCCCGCCCCCGAGAGGTCACGATGAATCTGCAATTTGAAGAACTCCCCGCCCAAGACGGCGTACGCATTGGTATTGCCAGCCTGGACGCGGAAAAATCCCTGAACGCCTTGTCTCTACCGATGATCAGAGCCCTGACTGAACGACTAGATGCGTGGGCCAATGACCCGCAAATCGTCTGTGTATTGTTACGCGGCAACGGCGGCAAAGCCTTTTGTGCCGGGGGTGACGTACGCAGTCTGGTGGAAGCGTGCCGAACCCATCCGGGCGAAGTCCCACCCTTGGCGGCGCAGTTTTTCGCGGCGGAATACCGTCTCGACTATCAACTGCACACCTATCCCAAACCGCTAATCTGCTGGGGTCACGGCTATGTCCTGGGCGGCGGCATGGGCCTGTTGCAAGGCGCGTCTATTCGCATCGTGACCCCTAGCAGCCGCTTGGCCATGCCGGAAATCAGCATCGGCCTGTTTCCCGACGTCGGCGCCAGTTGGTTCTTGTCCCGACTGCCCGGCAAATTGGGCCTGTTCCTCGGGCTGACGGGATCGCACATCAATGCGCGTGATGCGCTGGACCTGGATTTAGCTGACCGGTTTTTGTTGGATGAACAGCAGGAAGAGTTAGTCGAAGGCTTGTTGCAACTGAACTGGCAGGAGCAAACGTCGGTACAACTCAATAGCCTACTTAAAGCTTTGCAACAGGAAGCCATGGACGAAATGCCCGAGGCCCAGTGGTTGCCGCGTCGACAGCAGATCGACGGACTGTTGGACGTCGGTGACCTGCCGTCCGCCTGGCGCGCCGTGACCCAACTTCAGTCCCATGACGACGCCCGGTTAGACCGCGCAGCAAAAACCCTGAGCGAAGGCTGCCCGCTGACTGCGCACCTGGTATGGGAGCAAATCAAACGCGCCCGGAACATGTCGCTGGCTGAAGTCTTTCAGATGGAATACAGCCTGAGTCTCAACTGCTGCCGTCATCCGGAATTCAGCGAGGGCGTCCGTGCGCGCTTGATCGATAAGGACCAAAAGCCCCATTGGCATTGGCAGGACGTGGCAAACATTCCAGACGCAGTGATCGATGCGCACTTTGCCAAGGCTTGGGAGGGCCGACATCCGTTGGCGGATTTGTCGGAGTATTAAGCCCGAATACAAATCCCTTACCCCCATCTACAGACTACGGATTTTGCCCGCCTCCCGCGCCACTATGACCGTCGTACTGACGTTCATAGTGCTGCGGCGGGCCAGGTTGGTGGCCGGGGTTGCCGTGGTAGCGAGGATCCCAGGCCTGACCCGCAGGGTGTGAATCAACGCGGGGGGGCGACGATTCCATACGTGGCGGGGCGGTTTCATAACTGGGCCGTGGCGCGGCATAAATGGGCGTCGTCACAGAGCCGGGTTGGCCGTAGTTGTGCTCAGCGCCATAGCCTTCTGCATCTGCCACGCCGCTGATGAGCGCGGCCCCAAGCGAAAACAACATCAATACATGTCGGCACACTGTAGCCTCCCGAAAAGTCCAGAAAGGTCAGCCAGTGTCAGGCCGACGCACAGACCTTTAGCCAAAAACCGGTTAATCCAAAACGTAGAAACGGCGCCTTCGCAAGCGCCGTTGGTCCTGATCAGTTATCGACCGCCGCCATGACCACCTTGGCCACCGCCCCTACTGCCGCCGCCGGATCGACCACCGTGCTGGCCTCCTCCGGGTGAACCTGGTCGAGGTCCTGGGTGATAGCCGCCTGCGCCGTGATCACCTCTTGGCATATAACCGTGGCCGGGGTATGGGCCGGGCCCGTAGCCGGGTCGACCAGAACCTGGGCCGTGTGGGTAGTAACCACCTGGACGAACGCCGTAATAGTGCGATTGGCCGATCACGTAACCGGGATAACCGGGCCGGTAGTAGTGATCATAGTAGCCGCCGCCGTCGTAGTAATATCCTCCGTAAACGGGCGCCGTATACACATCTGATTCGTAATAACCTGGTCCCGCGTAACAACCTGCTAGCGTCAAACCCAGCAAAGCAATGAGCAAAGTTTGTCGATACATGGCGGCCTCCCGGACCGCTATAGAGCTCGACCAGCGACGCGGGTCGGCGTCAGTCAACTTCTGACGGACATAAAGTAAGACTGTAAAAAGGTATTTCAGTGCCACGCCCGGCAACTATATATGTAACAAGATGCGCACTCACCCGGTGCAGACCCGCACCATCCTAAAGCGAATTAGATGCACACCCCGCCATCATTACTGCTCGAGCCCGCCAGCCACAGGCTTCGAAGTAACTTGGCACGGCTCTCGCTTAACACTTTGTGTGCAGGAGTCAAAACAAGGTTCGCGGCACCACAATTTGCAATAGCTGACTAGGGTTCCGGCTCGCTTCTGGCGAGTGGCTGGTCCGAGAGTTGGCGACCTCCAGTAGAGGTTACACGGCGGGATAAAAGCCCGGGAGACAGGGACACCAGTGGTGTCACGTGACTCCTGCTCGCCCTTTTTCCTACTGGAGATTTCTACCATGCAGCTCACCACCCGCAAGCCCCGTCTGTTTTCTTTGCTCGCCGCTGGCCTCGTCGCGGCATTGAGTCTTTCGGTCCAGGCCGCCCCGAAACAACACTTCAATGTCTGCTGGACGATTTATGCCGGTTGGATGCCATGGGAATACGCCGGCGCTCAAGGCATCGTCGATAAGTGGGCGAAGAAGTACGGCATCAAAATCGATGTCACCCAGATCAACGATTACGTCGAATCGATTAATCAATACACCGCCGGCCAGTTCGATGGTTGCACCATGACCAACATGGACGCCCTGACCATTCCAGCGGCGGGCGGCGTCGACAGTACCGCGCTGATCGTCAGCGATTTCTCCAACGGTAACGACGGCATTGTGATCAAGGGCGACGGCAAGAAAGTCGCCGATCTCAAGGGCATGAAAGTCAACCTGGTGGAACTGTCCGTCTCGCACTACCTGCTGGCTCGAGCGCTGGACACGGCTGACCTGTCCGAAAAAGACCTGACCGTGGTCAACACCTCTGACGCCGACATTTCTGCAGCGTTTAACACCGATGACGTGAAAGCCGTGACCACTTGGAACCCAATGCTGGCGGACATCAAAGCCAAGCCCGGGGTGACCGAAGTGTTCGACTCCAGCAAGATTCCGGGGGAGATCATGGACATGATGGTCGTCAACTCGCAGACCCTCAAAGACAACCCGGCACTGGGCAAGGCCCTGACCGGCGCCTGGTTTGAAGTGGTGGCGTTGATGAACGCTAAATCTGCCGCCAGCACCGCCGCGCTGGAACACATGGCCAAAGCATCGGGGACTGACTTGGCCGGCTTCCAGTCGCAACTGGACACCACCAAATTATTCGCAACGCCCAAGGAAGCCCTTGAGTTCGCCAACAGCGCTCAGTTGCCGATGACCATGCGCAAAGTGGCGGAGTTCTCCTTTCAGCACGGGCTACTCGGCCAAGGCGCCAAAGACACCGGTGCGGTGGGCATGTCGTTTGCCAACGGCGTGACCAGCGGCGACAAAACTAACCTCAAGCTGCACTTTGATCCGAGCTACGTGCAGATGGCTGCAGACGGCAAGCTGTAACCGCGCCCCCGCCCAAAGGTCATTGCCCATGCGTTTGATAAACCGCCGCCCGGATCGTGCCAGTCGCCTGATTTTGGTGATCCTGCCGTTCGCCTTGTTGCTGATCGCCTACTTCATGGGTTCGGCGACGCGGCTGACGGAAAACCCCAACGACAAACTGCTGCCCAGTGCAGTGCAAATGACCGAATCGGTCAAGCGCATGGCCTTGGTAGCAGACCCGCGTACCGGCGGTTATTTGCTGTGGCAGGACACGGGTTCGAGCCTGCAACGGTTGGCCATCGGCTTGGGTATCAGTGCGTTGCTCGGGCTGTGCCTTGGGATCGCGTCGGGCATCGTGCCACTGTTCGGCGCGTCGTTATCACCCGTACTCACCGTGTTGTCCATGGTGCCCCCGCTGGCAATTCTGCCGATCCTGTTCATCGTGTTCGGCTTGGGCGAGTTGTCGAAAGTCATGCTGATCGTGATTGGCATCACGCCGATTCTGGCGCGTGATCTGGAGCAACGCGCGCAGGAGATTCCGGTGGAATTGCTGATCAAGGCGCAGACCCTCGGCGCCTCGACCTGGACCTTGATTTTGCGGGTGATCCTGCCGCAACTGCTGCCGCGCTTGCTGATCTCCCTACGACTGGTTTTAGGCTCGGCGTGGTTGTTCCTGATCGCGGCCGAGGCCATTGCCTCCACCGACGGCCTGGGTTATCGGATTTTCCTGGTGCGACGTTACTTGGCCATGGACGTGATTCTGCCGTACGTGGTCTGGATAACCCTGCTGGCCTGGCTCATGGATTGGGGCCTCAAGGCCCTGACCCGTCGGGCGTTCCCTTGGTACGAGGGAGCCCGCGCATGAGCTTCATTTCGGTGAAAAACGTCTGGCAGGAATACGACAAGCAACCGGTACTGGAAGGCCTGAACCTAAGCGTCGATGAAGGTGAATTTTGCACATTGGTCGGCGCGTCGGGCTGCGGTAAATCGACTTTTTTGCGCCTGCTGCTGGGCCAGGAAGTACCAAGTCGCGGGCAGATTTATCTGGACGGCAAACCTTTGATCGGCGAACCCAATGCCAGCCGGGGCGTGGTGTTCCAACGCTACTCAGTCTTCCCGCACCTGTCGGTGCTAAACAACGTCGCGCTGGGCCTTGAACTGCCCCGCTCGGCGCTGCTGGGTCGGCTGTTCGGCAAGGCCAAGCACGAGGCCAGAGAACAGGCCGCTGTGTTGCTGCACAAAGTTGGCCTCGGCCATTCGCTGGACAAATACCCGACGCAACTGTCGGGCGGCATGCAACAACGGCTGGCCATCGCCCAAGCGCTGATCATGCAACCTCGGGTGTTGCTGCTGGACGAGCCATTCGGCGCCCTCGATCCGGGCATTCGCAAAGACATGCACAGCTTGCTGCTGGATCTGTGGCGGGAAACCCAATTGACGGTGTTCATGGTCACCCACGATTTGTCCGAAGGCTTCAACCTCGGCACGCGGCTGCTGGTCTTCGACAAGGTTCGCCACGACCCTCAGGCACCCAGTGCTTATGGGGCCCGCATCACCTATGACATCCCCTTGAACAGCGACCGCCGCGCTGCACGCGCCGCGATTGATTCGCTGCAAACGGCTTAGAGGACTTTTCATATGCCTAACTCCACCACGCTGCTCCCGGTGTTCGCTGAAGAGCTGATCCCCGGCGGCGGCCACCGTTCGTTCGTACTCAATCGCGGCCAATTGCTGCGTCTGACTGACGTTCGCGGCGGCGCCAACGTCAGCCTGACGCTGCTCAACGCCAACGAAAAAACCGAGCGCCTGAACCTGCCCGACAGCCTGAAATGCCAACACACAGCCAAGCTCACCAACGGCCATTGTTTGTACTCGGACATGGGCCGGGTGTTGGCGGCGATTACCGCTGACAGCTGCGGCTGGAGTGACAGCATCGGCGGGATTTTATGCGCCGAAGAAGTCGCGGAGAAATACGGCCAGGGCCGCTATCAGGAACTGCGCAACGGCTTCTTTCGTAACGGTACCGACAACCTCTTGGTCGAACTGGGCAAATGGGGTTTGGGTCTGCCTGACCTGCTGATGACCCTGAACCTGTTTAGCCGGGTGAACGTCGACGACAGCGGCGCTCTGCATTTCGTCGCCGACAATTCCAAAGCCGGTGACACCATTGAGCTGTATGCGCCGATGGACACCTTGGTGGTGCTGACCGCCCTGCAACACCCCATGGACCCCAACCCGCAGTACGCACCCAAACCAATCAAGCTGAGCTGGATGAAGGCCGACGCCCGTGTCGCCGAGCACTGCCGCATCTCGCGCCCGGAAAACGAGCGTGGTTTTAACAATACTGATCGTTTGTTCGCTTGAGGAGCGCCACCATGACCCCTTCCAAACATGCCGAAACAGCGATCTACGCCGCGACCATTCCCGCGGGCGAGCCGTGGCTGACAGAAGTTAAAGCCGGGCAAACCGTGCGCATCCTCGATCTGGAAGGTAATCAAGCAGTGGATACGCTGTTTTACAGCGTGGCCAACCCGCGTGAACGTTACGATGTGCAGCGCACATTGCGCCGTCAAAACAATGTGTACCTGGGCATCGGCAGCGTCCTGTATTCCAATCTTGGCAAGCCGATGTTGACCATCGTCGAAGACACCTGCGGCCGTCACGACACCCTCGGCGGTGCCTGTGCCCAAGAGAGCAACACCGTGCGCTACGCCTTGGAAAAACGCCACATGCACAGTTGCCGTGATAACTACCTGCGCGCCTGCGCCCACGACGGCCGCCTGAGCAAACGCGACATCGGGCCCAATATCAATTTCTTCATGAACGTGCCTGTAACGGCTGATGGCGGATTGACCTTTGAAGACGGCATCTCGGCACCCGGTAAATACGTTGAGCTGCGCGCAGAAATGGACGTGATCGTGCTGATTTCCAACTGCCCGCAACTGAACAACCCGTGCAACGCCTACAACCCGACGCCGGCGCAGGTGCTGATATGGAACTGAAATATTCATCGTTTCGCCGCTGGTTATTCAACCTGTGCCAAAGCCGTTCGGGGCAATGCGTGAAATCAAATAAACCCCTGTGAGCCCACTTGTTGGCGAAGCGGTGTATCGCAAGGACCCTCGCCAACACGTTGGCTCTTACAGACAGCTAATGTTTTTGCCATCGGGGACGACTCCGAGGCACACCGTTCAATAGCGGGACGGCCCGCTTCCCATTACGAAACCGACTGCCATCGGTTTCCGGGGTTTATGCCATGTTCGACACACTGCTGATTGCCAACCGTGGCGCAATTGCCTGCCGCATCCTGCGCACCCTGCGTGAGCTGAAGGTCAAGGGCGTGGCGGTCTATTGCGAAGCCGACGCCGCCAGTCTGCATATTCTTCACGCCGACGAAGCCCATAGCCTCGGCGAAGGCGGCGCGGCCGAGACCTACCTGGCGGTGGATAAAATCCTCGCGATTGCCACAGCCAGCGGCGCCAAAGCGATCCATCCCGGTTACGGTTTTCTGTCCGAAAATGCCGCTTTCGCGCAAGCCTGTGAAGACCACGGCATCGCCTTCGTCGGCCCCACGCCGGAACAGTTGCGCGTGTTCGGGCTTAAGCACACCGCCCGGGCGCTGGCCAAGCAACACGGCGTACCGATGCTCGAAGGCACGGAACTGCTCGACAACCTGGAACACGCCCTCAGCGCCGCCGAACCCATCGGCTATCCGGTGATGCTCAAAAGCACCGCAGGCGGTGGCGGGATCGGCATGCGTGTGTGCCGCAGCGCTGCCGAATTGAGTGAGTCGTTTGAAGCGGTGAAGTGCTTGGGGCAAAACAATTTCAGCGACGCTGGGGTGTTCATCGAAAAATACATCCAGCGCGCCCGGCATCTGGAAGTGCAAGTATTTGGCGACGGCCAGGGTGAAGTCATCGCCCTCGGGGTCCGCGATTGTTCGGTGCAGCGCCGCAACCAGAAAGTCCTCGAAGAAACCCCTGCGCCGAACCTGCCCTTGGGCATGGCCGATGAGCTGTGCGCGGCGGCGATCAAGCTGGCAAAAGCGGTCAACTACCGCAGCGCCGGGACGGTTGAATTCGTCTTCGACAGCGAAGATCAACGTTTTTATTTCCTTGAAGTGAACACGCGGCTGCAGGTTGAGCATGGCGTTACTGAGCAGGTATGGGGGGTCGATCTGGTCAGTTGGATGGTGCAACTGGCCGCTGGAGACTTACCACCGCTGCTTGAATTAAGCGCGGGGTTGCAGGCTAACGGCCACGCGATTCAAGCGCGGTTGTACGCCGAAGACCCAGGCCGGGACTTTCAACCTTGTTCTGGTTTGCTGACCGCCGTGGACTTCCCGGCGACTGACGGCAAGACCTTGCGCATTGATACCTGGGTCGAAGCTGGCTGTGAGATTCCGCCGTATTTCGACCCAATGATTGCCAAGCTAATTAGCTGGGCGCCGACCCGTGAACAGGCGAGCGCGGGACTGTCGCAGGCTCTGAGCGACAGCCATTTGTATGGGGTGGAAACCAACCGCGATTACCTGCGGCAGATTTTAGTGGACGCGCCTTTCGCCAGCGGCCAGCCCTGGACCCGCTGCCTGGAAGGATTGATGTACCACGCCAACACCTTTGAAGTGCTGAGCGGCGGTACTCAAACCAGCGTCCAGGATTATCCGGGACGTCTGGGGTATTGGGCGGTGGGTGTGCCACCGTCCGGGCCGATGGACAGTCGAGCCTTGCGTGTGGGTAACCGTTTGTTGGGCAACGACGAAGGTACTGCCGCATTGGAAATCACCATGAGCGGTCCGCTGTTGCGTTTCAATACCGATGCGGTGGTGGCCATTACTGGTGCGCAAATTCCGGTGACACTCGACGGGCAGCCTCAAGCGTTCAACACCGCGATCTTGGTGAAGGCGGGTTCAACCTTGGCGCTAGGGACGATTACCGGTGCCGGGGCACGCAGTTACCTCTGTGTGCGCGGAGGCTTGCAACTGCCGGATTACCTGGGGAGCAAAAGCACCTTCACCCTCGGTCAATTTGGCGGTCATGGCGGGCGAGCGTTACGCACGGGTGATGTGCTGCACGTTGCGCCGTTGGGTGATCGTCATGTCGGTATGTGTGTGCCGACTGAACAGCTTCAGGCGTTACTTGATGTGCGGCTGATTCGGGTGATTTATGGCCCGCATGCGGCGCCGGAGTATTTCACCGAGCGTTACATGCAGACGTTTTTTTCGACTCATTGGGAAGTGCATTTCAACTCCAGCCGAACCGGCGTGCGCTTGATCGGGCCGAAGCCGGAATGGGTTCGGGCCGATGGTGGAGAAGCCGGGCTGCACCCGTCGAATATCCATGACAATCCGTACGCCATCGGTGCCGTGGATTTCACCGGCGACATGCCCGTCATCCTCGGCCCGGACGGCCCAAGTTTGGGTGGATTCGTTTGCCCAGTGACCATTATCGAAGCCGACCTCTGGCAGTTGGGGCAGCTCAAGGCCGGGGATAAAGTGCAGTTTCATCCGGTCAACCTACGGACCGCCCGCTCCCTGGCTTGCACCGATCTCAGTAGGTGCCCACTCGTTGGCGAAGCAGGCGATACGGTGCCTGATCTGACGCCATCGCGAGCAAGCGCGCCGCTACCGGTGATGTTGACTTCACCCATTGTGTTGGACATCGGTGAGGGCGACACGCGTTTAGTAGCGAGCCTTTGCGGCGATACCCATCTGCTACTCGAGATCGGCGCACCGGAGCTGGATCTGGTGTTGCGTTTTCGCGGCCACGCATTGATGCAGGCGCTGGAAGCCAAAGCACTGCATGGTGTCATCGACCTGACCCCAGGGATTCGCTCGCTGCAAGTTCACTATCACCCCGAGCAACTGCCACTGGCTGATTTGCTGAACATCGTCGCCGACCAATGGAAAACCGTCTGCGCCAGTAAAGACCTGCAAGTGCCCTCGCGCATCGTTCATTTGCCGCTGTCCTGGGATGACCCGGCGTGCCAGCTCGCCATCGAAAAATACATGACCACTGTGCGCAAGGACGCGCCGTGGTGCCCGAGCAACCTGGAGTTCATCCGCCGCATCAACGACCTGCCCAATCTCGACGAAGTGCAACGCACCGTGTTCGACGCCAGCTACCTGGTCATGGGCCTGGGCGATGTGTACCTCGGCGCCCCCGTTGCGACGCCACTCGATCCGCGCCATCGGCTAGTGACCACCAAATACAACCCGGCACGCACCTGGACCGCCGAAAACTCGGTAGGCATCGGCGGCGCATATATGTGCGTCTACGGCATGGAAGGCCCCGGCGGCTATCAATTCGTCGGACGCACCTTGCAGATGTGGAACCGCTATCGGGAAGTGTCCGCATTCGATGGCAAACCGTGGCTGTTGCGCTTCTTTGACCAGATCCGCTTTTACCCGGTAAGCGCTGATGAGCTACTGCGCATTCGCCGGGATTTCCCCCTTGGGCGTTACCCGTTAACCCTCGAACACAGCACCTTGAATCTAGCGGACTACCAGGCATTTCTTACCCGCGAAGCAGACGGCATCGCGGCGTTTCGTGCGCAACAACAAGGCGCCTTCAACGCCGAACGCGAACGCTGGGTCGCCAATGGCCAGGCGAATTTCGAGAGCGATGAAGCCGCTGCGCCCGCCACCGAAGACGCGGCCCTAGAAGCAGGCCAACACAGCATCGATAGCCATATCGCGGGCAACCTCTGGCAAGTACCGGTCGAAGTCGGCCAGCGGGTCGAGGCCGGCGATGTACTGGTGATTCTGGAATCGATGAAGATGGAAATCCCGCTGCTGGCCAACGTGGCAGGTACCGTCAGCGAAGTGCGCGTGCAACCTGGATCGGCTGTGCGTGCCGGGCAACGGGTCGTGGTTTTGAAAGCTGATTGAATTTCATAAATTTTTAGACGGAATGCCGCCATGACTAACCCAGTGCAATTGACTGACTTACGCCTAGATAACGTCCGCGCGGCGTATCAAACCGCAACCCTGACACCTCGGCAACTGGTCCTCGCCCTACGGGAAAAAGCGGCAGCGCTGAACCCGACTTATCACCTGTTTATCCACCTGCTGAGCATCGCAGAACTGGAACCCTACCTGACAGCGTTGGAAGGTCGCGATCTCAAGGACCTGCCGCTGTACGGGGTGCCGTTCGCGATCAAAGACAATATCGATTTGGCCGGTATCCCCACCACTGCGGCGTGCCCGGCATTTGCCTACACGCCCCAAACTTCGGCGACCATCGTCGAGCAGTTGCTTGCCCTCGGCGCGATCCCCTTGGGCAAGACCAACCTCGACCAATTCGCCACCGGATTGAACGGCAGCCGTTCCCCTTATGGCGCCTGTCCGAACAGCGTGCTGATGGATTACCCGTCAGGCGGTTCTAGCGCGGGGTCATCGCTGGCGGTGGCATTGGGCATCGCCAGCTTTGCCCTGGGCACTGACACCGCTGGCTCGGGCCGGGTGCCCGCTGCGCTGAACAACTTGCTGGGCCTGAAAGCCAGCAAAGGTTTGATCTCAACAGCCGGTGTCGTTCCGGCCTGCCGCACACTGGATTGCGTGAGCACGTTCACGGCCACCGCCCGTGAAGCCAGTCAATTACTCGGCCTGATTGCACGCCTTGATCCACGCGACGCCTACAGCCGCAGCAACCCGGCGTGGAACGATGCCTCAGCGTTTGGCGCCCCAAGATCGTTCAAGTTCGGCGTACCGCGTCAGCAGGATCTGGAGTTTTTTGGCTGCGCAGAAAGTCCGCAGCTGTTCCATGACGCCATCAACCATCTGATCGCGCTGGGCGGCGAAGCCGTGACCCTTGATCTGTCTCCGTTCCTCGAAGCCGCCAATTTGCTCTACGACGGCCCTTGGGTGGCCGAGCGCTACAGCGTCGCGGGGGAACTGATGGAAAACAATCCCGAAGCCGTATTGCCGGTCATCCGTGCGGTATTGGCCAAGGCGCCGGCCGTCGATGGCGTCCAAACATTCCGCGCGCAGTACCGACTGCAAGCACTCAAAGCACTGTGCGACAAAGCCCTTGAAGCACTCGACTGCGTACTGACCCCCTCTATTCCTCGCCCGGTCACCCGCGCCGAATTGGCCGCCGAACCGGTGCTGCGCAACTCGGAGTTGGGCTACTACACCCACTTCGTAAACCTGCTGGACTACGCCGCTGTCGCCGTGCCCAGCGGCTTCATGAGCAATGGCCTGCCGTGGGGCGTGACGTTGTTTGGCCGAGTCTTCACCGATCAATACTTGTTGAGCCTCGCCGACGCGTTGCAACGGCAGACCGGTGTGCACGTGATTGGCGATAACCCGCTAAACCTTGCCGAGCCTGGGACAACCGCACGAAACGACAAGGTACGGCTGGTGGTTTGCGGCGCGCACCTAGACGGCTTGGCGCTGAATGGGCAGCTTAAGCAGCGGGGAGGCCGCTTACTTGAAGTCACCCACAGTTCAACTGACTATAAACTGTATGCATTGGCGGGTGGCCCTCCGTTTCGGCCAGGAATGCTCCGTGTCGAGCAAGGCGGCGTGGCCATCGCGGTGGAAGTCTGGGAATTGCCGAGCAACGAATTGGGCTCGTTCCTTACCGGCATTACGGCGCCGTTGGGGATAGGGAAAGTGCAGTTGGAGGATGGGCGCTGGGAGACTGGATTCATCTGCGAACCCTATGGCCTGGAAGGCGCTACGGACATCAGCCCTTTAGGCGGGTGGAGGGCTTACCTGCTCGCTAAGGCAGGCGCTTAATCAGAAGTGATGGGCGACGGAGTGATTCCTTTGCCGCTCGTTACATAGATACCGATCAGGACGAAATTCTCGCGGCACAGTGAGGCTCCTTCCGTCCTGATCAACACCCACCATGAATGAACCTTGGAACCCAACCGTTGCACTTGCGGACCGTCTTCATGAGCGCGCAGACACTCTCCCATCATCCAGTGCTTTTTCGGTATCGCCGTTTTATGACCCGGTTTATACCGCCAGCGCTCATAAACAACCCTCGGAACAGGCACCTGATGCCGACCCTGCTAAAGCCCTGAACAACCAACGACTCGCCATGCTGAGAAAAACTCCCGCCGCCAAACTGCTGGTGGGTTCGGTGCTCAGCTTGAAAACCTGGAAAATGGACCTGGACGCACCTCCATCGCCTCTGGCTTACATCAGGCAACAACTGGTCCGGTTTTTAACGGCTAATGGTGCCGTCGACGGTATCGAACAGCCGCCCTCACCCGATGAGTTGTACATCCACTTTTCCACTGAAACTGCTCCTGACGTCCACGTCGATGGCGACGAGCAGTACGCGCTAACGCTTTCGTTGACTGAGGTGGCTATCGCATCGTTCGATCCCGCCCGTTTTCTTGCGCTGATCAAATGTGCCGAACCTGATCGTCCACTCTTCGGATCACTCACCATTGGCTTTCTGATCAAACTCATTCGTTCAGCACTGTGGGAGCATGATTACCACGTCCTGGTTGAACGCTTCTGGGCCCACCATGAAGCGACGTATTGCATCCTCGCCAGGCTCTCGTTTGTCGATGGCCTGTCCCGGCAGTACATCAAAAAGAAAATCACGCTGGAGGGCTACACCTTGGCGCTCGATGCTTTGGGTCTGGACCGGTTCCCCACCACACTGGAACTCCTTGAGCGCCCTATTAGCGGCGAGCGCGCAGCGATCAGCCTGCTTTCACTAAATGGGCAAATCGTCCCGGGGGTTTTTCAGCTGAAGTCTAAGGTCACGTCACACTGTTTTATTCACACCTTGGGCGACACGCCCACGACCGTTGAATACATCGACGACGGTCAGAACCTCGGCAGCTCAAAGCAGCTCGAAACCTTAAACGCCTGCGCCTGGCTAGCGCCCCTTCTTGATGGCGTACAGCTACAGGACGACACTCATCTCAGCACAAACCTTGTGAACGGCGATGTGTTTACAGCACTCACGGCAGCCCAAAAAACCTTCTTGCTGGAGGACCTTACTGCTCAACGCCTGGAAGCGTATTTGGGGTTAGACGGCAGGGACGATGTAGCGCTTTTCAAACCCATCGAGCGCGGCCTGGCGCTAGTCAGCGCTATCGATCTGTGGCAACAACCTGATGTGTCAAAGCGAATACCTCGCCCGAAAAAAGTTGCCCAGCGTCTGGTGCGCAACGCCCTTTTCAAAGGTCATCAGCTAGACCTCTCCCCCGACACCGTGTTCGTTCGCTACGTCCGTGGCACCTCAACCACGCCGTTAGGCAGCGCCCATGCACCGGTGAATTTTGTTCATGTGCCTAACGAAACCCCAATGAGCCTGACCACAGCGCTGCTCTGCAACTATCGAGTCGACCGACCCGTGGGTTATCTCGATAACGGTGGGCGCAGCGTGGTCTATTCGGACCCAACCGGGAAAGGTATTCAAGCTGAAAATACTGAAATGGCACTCTCACCGGATGCGATCGAACGCCTTATAAAAGGCATTGATTTTCTGCCTTCAATGTCGAAACGCTTCATAAGCTTTTGGGACAAACAGGCGGCTGCTATTGAACGCTCACTCACCGCGACCTTTATCGCGCAAGCGGTACTCGGCTTGAAGATGGGCCATGTATCCCGTGCCGGGTTTGACCTGCTCGTGGAGGCGCAAGAATACCCGTCACCCCGTGCCGCCTTTTCAGGCATCAACTGCACAGCCTTGGGCTTTTACCTACAACCGGCACTGACAGAGGGCGAGTATTGCCCGCAGTGCGCTGGTTTGCTGCTGTTCTCCAGATCCGAGCGGCCGCTGAGGGTGCTGTATCAAGCGGGTCAGACTCAAGCATTCGTCGAGTTCAACAGCCGTCAGGAACTCGATCAACACATCGAAAAGGCAGCCAGGGATGAACAGTGGCGAAGCACATTATTGAATTACGTCCCAGTGAACCAACACCAAAAGCTCATTCGTGTCCTTGATGTCTGGGCTGGCCAACAACGCGCTGAATCACCCGGCTTTTTGCTTCGTCCATGGACCGATGTGGTCTACACCAACCATCTGCATAAAGCGAAATCCAAAGCCTTTTGTGAGCAGACGTTAACGTCGTCGCCGTTCGTTTTTATGCGGGAAACCCTCGCGCGTAATCATCAGGCGGATGCAAACGACCGGATCGTGACGTCGAAGGAAGTCACGCTTCGTTACTGGACGCAACAACTCAACCATTTGCAGCTGCTGCTGGCCCCCCTTTCATTACTGGTAGTGCCGGCGAGGGTGGCTTCGGTATTGGCGCATACCGGCACGGTTTATCTGAACATCAAGACAGCCCATTTACCCGGACATCGGGACGCCGAAAAACGCCAGGCGGTGCTGAACGCGCTGTCGCTCGGGCTGTTTCAATTGGCGCCGTTTGCCCCTGGGTTGCTCCGATCCTTGAGCGCGCTCTTGCGGCCGGGAAAGTCCCTCAGAGCCGGAGCCGCCCCCACGTCATCGTCTTTACCAGGTTTTAGTTCATTGCTCAGGGGCTGCATCAATCCGCGAAAAACCACGCTCCAGGCATTTTTCAATACGACCCGCCTGATGAAAACCTGGACCGTCCCAGGAAGCAACGTCTTTGGTACCTCGGCGGTTCAAGTGTGGAAACTTGATCGCAAGTTTTTGCTGTGGACCTCAGACCAAGCGCAAGCCAGAACCTTGGTCGTCAGCACCCACGGCTACTACTTACCCTGGACGAAGACCACGCTGATCCCCAATGGCACCGAACTCAGAACCTACGCACCCCACGGTGCAGTGCTTGTCGATCCGACACTTCATCGCGTGGTAGGACAACAGGTCAGACCTTTTTCAGTGCTGGATGCAGCGGGCAACCGCCTCGCGTCGGACGCGATGCCGCCTTTTTCCGTCACCGATACTCTTCTGGCGGGGACTTCATTGCCCGGCAGAATCAAGAATTACAGCCTGGCGAAATTTCAGGGCAGCGACGGCGAGAGTTATCAGGACATCAGCCATGTGGTGCGCAATTCCAATCAGTCCGCTTGGCGTGGCGGGCATTTGCCTGCGGTGCCGATGGATGTGCTGACGGTTAGAAATCGCTTGGGCATGACTCCACCGGCATTGCAGGACTTGTTCAATAACCTGTCGGAGCACGGCATTCATTACGACCGGATTTTGCTGCTGCACTGTCGTTGCTCCGCCATCAGCGCGGCGATGCGCCAGTCACCGGTTTATACCGCTCCCATGAACAGCGCCCCGCCCAGTCCTGGCCCGTGAAACCCGGTAGCGCCATAGGGTGGCGACACGCTAGCATGCGGTCCCCTAGTGGATTTTGCTCACCAACGGATTTGTCATGTCTCTTTACTGCGCATTCAATTCACAACGCTCATTGGTTCTGACGTTGGTAATCCTATTGGGGGGCGGTTTTCTTGCCACATCGTTGCTGAGTTACTACGCGTCGCGGGCGACGATTCGCGACGGCATCGTCAATACCGAGTTGCCCCTGACCTCCGACACGGTGTATTCGGAAATCCAGAAAGACTTGGTAAGACCGGTCCTGATTTCCTCGATGATGGCGCGCGACACGTTTATGCGCGATTGGGTGGTGGCGGGCGAACACGACCCTGGGCAAATGACCCGCTACCTCAAAGAAGTCATGGACCACTACGGCGCTTACACCGCTTTTTTCATTTCCAACTCCAGCCTCAAGTATTACCAGGCCAAAGGCGTACTCAAACAAATCGATGCCAAAGAGCCGCGTGACGTCTGGTATTACCGAGTGCGCGATATGGTCGCGCCCTATGAAATCAACGTTGATCCGGACATGGCCAATAAGGACAACCTGACGTTTTTCATCAATTACAAAGTGTTCGACTACAACGACAACTTTATTGGTGCGACCGGGGTTGGCCTGACCGTCGACGCCGTTACCAAGCTGATTGACCGCTATCAGCAGCGATACCAGCGCAGCGTGTACTTCGTCGACACGTTCGGCAGGATCGTCCTCACCGGCGCGGACGGTGGCCCACAGGGCGCGACTATCGGTCAGCTGCTCAGCAACTTGCCGGGCTTGAGTGACCTGAAGGGCAAACTGCCAAAACCACAAAGCGGCAGTTATGAGTACGAGGCTCAGGGCCAAGACCACTTTCTCAATGTACGTTTCATCCCTGAGCTGAACTGGTACCTGTACGTCGACAAACAGGAAGACGGCGCGATGAGCGATATTCGCCAATCGCTGTACCTGAACCTGTTTATTTGCCTGATGGTCACGGCGGTGGTGATGCTGCTCCTGCGCCGGGTGATCCGGCGTTTTCAGCACAAAATCGAAGTTCAAGCCACCCTCGATAGCCTCACCGGACTGCCCAACCGGCGCGGTTTCGACCTGTTGGCGCTCAAGGCAATGCAAGAAGCACAACGGGAAACCAAACCACTGGCGGCCTTGCTGCTGGACCTCGATCACTTCAAAAGCCTCAATGACAACCACGGACATTTGGCCGGTGATGATGTGCTTGTCGGCTTCGCGAGTGACTTGAGAAGCTGCCTGCGTCGTTCCGATATCATTTGTCGCTGGGGCGGCGAAGAGTTCATCATCCTGCTCAAAGAAACCGACAGCGACCACGCACAGTCAGTCGCGGAAAAGATCCGCACACTGGCCGAGCAGCATCGCTACACCTTTTTCGGGACGCCGTTGCGAGTCACCGTCAGCCTCGGCCTGACCCAATGGCAATCCAACGACACCCTGCACAGCCTGATCGCTCGGGCCGACCGCGCGCTGTATCGCGCCAAGCAAGCCGGGCGAAATCAGGTATGCATAGAAACGGCGCTCCCAAATGCTGAATGAACCCGACCCAATCGACAGCTCGACCTGCCCGGTCTGCGGCCTTAGCAACAGTTGCACCCTGGCCGACCCGCGCACGGCCGCGCAGCCGTGCTGGTGTTTTTCAGTGGACATTGACCCGGCGTTATTCGAAGCACTGCCGCTTAATACACGTAACCAAGCCTGCTTATGCCCCCGCTGCGCACGCGCCGAAATCGACGTCACGTCGAAATCTGACCACTGAGTCACCATGCGTCTGGATCGATTCCTCAGTAACCTGCCGCGCTTCAGTCGCAAAGACGTGCGCTTTGCACTGGTTGGCAAGCGGATCAAAGTCGACGGGCAAATCGTCAGCGATCCTCTTCACGAGGTGCGCGAATTCAGCCGTGTGGAGTGCGATGACGAGGTGCTACAAGCCGGTACGCCCGCCCGATACTTCATGCTGCACAAACCACCGGGGTGTGTCAGCGCCACGATCGATCCACAGCATCGCACCGTGCTTGACCTGCTTGATGAGCCCGACAAACACGAGCTGCACATTGCCGGACGGTTGGACTTCAACACCACCGGCCTGATGCTGATCACCAATGATGGCGTGTGGTCCCGACGCCTCACCCAACCGCACACCAGAATCGCAAAAATCTACTACGTCGAAACCGAACACGAGATCACTGCGCACTACGTGAAAAAGTTCGCTGAAGGCTTTTATTTCGCCTTCGAAAACCTCACCACTCAGCCCGCAGAATTGACGCTACTAACCCCGCACAGCGCACGCTTGAGCATCGTCGAAGGCCGCTATCACCAGGTCAAACGCATGTTTGGCCACTTCGATAACAAAGTGCTGCGCCTGCATCGCGAGTCCATGGGTCCACTGCACCTCGACCCCGAGTTGGCACCCGGTGAGTACCGCCCCCTTTTTGACGCGGAAATTCTGGCGATTTGAACTCAGCCTACCGTTCAGCAGAAGTTGTCGAACAATGTACCAACGGCACTTGCGAGGTGCCGTTGAGCCTGCTTGAATCCAACCGTCAGTCCGCATGTGACTGATCAGTCACAAACAACTTCTAAGAAACTTTTGCCGAGATGAGAACCTCTGGTTCCGCCCCGACAGACAGCCCGCCAATAACAATACCTGTCGACCAGATCCTGTCGGATCGACATGGGCCCCCATTTTCCAGGCGTATGCCTACCTGTCACGAAGCTCGTGCAATCTCGTTTGCGCGCATACCTGTTCTACGCCAGGAGTAAGTCGTCATGAGCCCAGAAATCGCTGTGCTTGATCTACAAGGTCAGTTCCGGGTCTACACGGAGTTTTACCGCGCAGACGCCGCAGAAAAGACCATTATTCTGGTCAACGGCTCGATGGCCACCACTGCGTCTTTTGCCCAAACCGCCCGTAACCTTTACCCGCAATTCAACGTGGTGCTGTACGACCAACCCTACGCGGGCAAATCCAAAGCCCACAACCTGCATCGCAAACCGCTGACTAAAGAGCTGGAAGGTCAGATCTTGCTTGAACTGATCGACCACTTTGCCGCAGAGCACGTGCTGTCGTTCTCGTGGGGCGGTGCAGCCACCTTGGTCGCCCTCTCCCATCGGCCACGGCGGATCGAGAAAGCTGTCATCAGTTCGTTCTCCCCCGTGGTCAACGACCACATGCGCGACTATCTCGAACGCTGCGTCATGCACCTAGGCGCGTTTGATCGGCACGAAGTCGGCCACTTGGTGAACAACACCATCGGCAAGCACCTGCCGTCATTGTTCAAACGTTTCAACTACCGGCACGTCAGCTCGCTTGATATCCATGAGTACGTGCAGATGCATTTTCACATCAGCGAAGTGCTGAGCATTGATCAACTGTGCTACCTCAACGCAGCACAAAACATCGACGTACCGGTGCTATTCCTTAATGGCGAGTGGGACGAATACACTGCGGCAGAAGACTCCAGGCTCTTCGGCGAGCACGTCGCCAATTGCCAGTTCACCACCCTGCAAAGCACCGGGCACTTCCTCGACATGGAACACAAAACCGCCTGCAGCGATTCGCAAAAGGCCCTGTTGAGTTTCCTGAAACCAGAAGCCGCTCCCAAGCGGTCGCGGTACCACCACGTACAGAACCAATATGCGTTTGCACTGTGAAACGAAAGCGTCATTCCCTGCGGGAATTGCCTGATCTAGTTTGCAGGTAATTTCTGCAGGGAATGTTTTTGCCAGAAGCCGGATGGGCGGGAACTGGTGCAAGTCAGACGATGTGGATTTGCTTGAAATGCACCATTCAAGAAATTAGCGCTTCTGTTCACAGGCGACATCTGGTACAAAGTCAGCCGCGAAAAGCGGGTGTCGTATAATGGCATTACTCCAGCTTCCCAAGCTGATAACGAGGGTTCTTATTGGACAGCCCGCTTTGGTGAGTAAAGACGTTTGGTAATGCGGGTATAGTTTAGTGGCAAAACGAAAGCTTCCCAAGCTTTAGTTGAGGGTTCGATTCCCTCTACCCGCTCCACCCCCTCCCGCCTCAAAGCCCCGTATTACCCGCCTTCCAAAGCTGCTCGAACTACAGAAATTACATTCGTCTTCGCCTTGGATTCCGACGCCCCGGTGAACTATTTCGACTCGCAGATTCATCTGCGACCACTGACCACTATGGTGAGTAAAGGAGCGAGAACACCAGACCGAAGTCAAGCCTCCACCAGCGTAATGCCATGCGCTCCCCCTTCCCGAAAAATCCTATAGAAAACCATAACCGACCCTTCGCTGTTTACCCACATATTGAACCGGTGCAATGATGGCACCTACCCCCGCCATCATTTAATTTCTAACCCATTCATTAAAGGGTTTCTTTTTCAGATAGGTAAGCAGCAGCCATCTTGCCGACCCGAAACCAGTTTGCTTTGAAGGACGTCTGGACGATTGTGATCTACAGATCCACCAAGCCCCACGCGGGCCATTCCAAGACTTGAAGGCACACACATCACAGGGAGGTTAGAGGGAATTCATGGATAACCATCTCGCATCATTGCTCAGGCCGCCCATACCCCATCAAACGGACGAGAAGTGCTTCGAGCAACTAGTAAGCTCGTTGCTCGTGGATGGGTACGCCTTTGCCAAAGAATGGCACCCCAAATTATCAACCCACGAGATCGCAAGCCATATCGGCACCGTTGTAGACCCAAAGAATGCAGCACCAGACCACGGAATTTCCACTGTACAGAAGCTAAAGCCCCGAACAGCCAGCGACCTCGACCTCCATACCTACAGTGGAGTGTTTGGCTTGAACGATTTTCCTCTCCACACTGACTATGCCCACTGGGAATCACCACCCCGCTTTCTAATGCTCCGCTGTTTGAAAGGCAATCCACTAGTAAGCACCTATCTTCTCTCAGTCCCAGACATCCTTGACCGTCTGGATGGCTGTGCAGAGAGAGCTATAGTGGTTCCACGAAAAACACATCTTGATCAATTAATATGTCCCATGCCGATCTGCTTTCAAAAAAATAAAAAAAGTGGCTTTCGCTGGGACTTCTTGTTTCTCAAACCGCTAAACCAAGCTGCAATCAACGTTGGAGAGAGCATTAAGTTGGCTCAAACGAATCTAAGTAAGAAAATTTGCCTGAGTAATCCAGGAGACACTCTGATTATCGACAACTGGAAAATGCTGCATGGAAGGTCTGCGGTTCCAACAAGCGCGACTCATCGGGAACTGGAGCGCGTTTACATTTCTGAAATATGGGGGCGATTATGAACACATCCGTGGAGAGTTCGCCTTGGGCCAAGGATGCTCTACTAAGCAAAAGCCAGCTCTATGCAGACGAGATGAATCGCTTTTCGCCTGACGATTGGCAATTTGGGCTCTTCTCTTCGCTGGGCTTGGAGTTTCTCGCCCGCGCAGCCTTGTCGAATATCTCGCCCGTCCTGCTCGCCGATCAGCAAAATTGGCGCAATGTAATGTTCGCATTGGGCAAGGGGGCAACAAGCAAACAGTTTTCCGCCGTTTCGATCGGCACGAAAGAGGTACTTGGGAGACTGACAGAGCTCCTCCCATCTTTCACTGCCGAAATTGGTGGATTCTGCGCCAAGCATGTTGAACGAAGAAATATCGAACTACACACGGGCGAGGCAGTATTTCTTAATGCTTCAACGTCTGAATGGCTTCCTCGCTACTATCGAGCCTGTGCAGTCCTACTGGCGTCAATGGGCAGGCCGTTAAGTAGCCTCATACCTGAAGCCAAGAAAGCGGAGGAGATGATCGAGTCGTTGGAAGACGCGTCCGCCAAAGCCGTGGATCAGGACATCAAAGCCCATGCGAAAGTTTGGAGCAACAAGACTGATCACGAGAGACAGGTTTCAATATCTCAAGCCGACGCTTGGGCCACAAGGCAGTCCGGGCACCGCTCTCAGTGCCCTGCTTGCAAGTCAACGGCGCTGCTACAGGGCACGCCCATAGGAACAGTTGCAACAACGATTGGGGATGACGAGGTAACGCAACGCCAAGGAATACTTCCCTCATCATTCGAATGTGTCGCGTGCCTCCTGAAAATCTCTGGTTATTCAAAGCTCTCTGCCTGCGGCCTCGGAAATGTCTTTACTGAGACCTCAACTTACTCCGCCGCCGAGTTCTTCGATCTTTATACCGAAGATGAACTGGAAGACGCGAAACGTGAGGCCCGTGATTACGAGATAGACAACAACGAGTAACCAGCCGCGCGGCGCACCCCGCCATGCTTGAGCATGGCGGAGTGCGTTAGATTCCAGCGAACCAAGCAGAAGCCGTGCTCCAGCCTATGGGAGCTGGCCTTGGCGCCGAAAACAAGCGTTCAGGCAAGGCATAGTTCCCAAGCATTTCGAGCGGGCACAGAACGACGTTTTGCGATTGCAAAAAAGTAATGTAGAATCCGGCACGAATTTATATATCATTACGAATCGACTGTCAATATATGCCTAAATCGTTTTTCCAAAAGAATTTCGCAGCCGCCCAGGCTTTTCGCTTCCTAAGCGCTCCGCTCCTCCCAAACCCCGCAAACAGCCGCCCCCTTCTTTGGCCTGAGAAACCCACCGCTGCACCTGCCAACGTTCGGAAGCCTTCAGTAATCACCCATCTGGAGACAGAGACACTATCGACTCCAAAAAGGAAATTCATAGACGCAGACATTGGTGGGGTCAAGTGATGAAGAACGTACGCCTGATCAACCGGGGGATTCCACGCCTTTACGAGGCCGATACAGGTAGACCCATAGAGGCATTCAACGCTTATTCGGATCTGCTGTTCAACGATCTGTACCACTCAAACGGCGCAAGCACTCCCAGGATCTACTGTCCCGATGTTGCTGAGTTCTTTGACTACGGGTACGAAACCGGGATTTTAGGTGCCAATTGCCTAAGCCCTGAGGCAGCAGATGCGACGATGCGCCAATACCATAACTATCTGACTGAGGGTACGCAGAGCAAAAACTTCGTAATCAGAAGAGCAGCCATTGCTCTGAATCACCGCGCGGTGAGTGCTGCCTTCGGAGCCCGCAAGGTGGCAGCCGTTAACCACTTTCTGCATAACGGCACAAGAGTGTCTCAGGACACTACATCACACCGGAGCATCCTCGCTGGAGAGCGACCTCTTCCGATCTTGACGCCATCAGTTATCACACCCAAGCTAAGGGGCCGAGCGGAAAGAAGCAGGATTTTTGAACAGACGCTTCAATATGGCGCTCCCAGAACGGACTTCGCTTTCGCCAGAGGTGGGATCCCTGGCCCAAAGGTAAAACGTATCAACGCAAAGCGGGACTTTCCGACCTGCCATATCCTGAGCTTACTACGCAACGCACCCTCGTCATTTTATCGCTGCCTGTGGGCACTACAGGCTGGAGGAGGACTTAGGATTTCCGAGGCTTTTCTGATCCAGAGGAACAATATTCACACCACAAACAAGACTATTCGCATCGAAGATCCGAATAACCGCCGCGACCCCTCAAAGAAAAATGACGGTTCCAGGATCGCCTATAAAGGGCGCCAAACTGCTTCAATCATTATGTTTGAGCCCTATAAAAGCATATTTTTTGAAGCACTCGAACAGTACGAAACAGAACGCCCTAGTTCATCTAGCGATTATCTGTTTGTATCGGAGAAACGAGAGTCGTACGGCGAAGCGATTGTTCAATCAGGACTTTTTAACACGATAACCAAAACCTATAACGCAGAGCTTAAGACCGCTCAAAAGGCAGCGGGCCTAGTCAATACATGCCAAAAGGTTTTCACCTCTCACAGCCTTCGCCATTTTTACGGCAACTGGGCAAGAAACTGCGTCCACATTCCCGGACGCAATCGTATCGGGCTTGAACTTTCAGAGATTCAACTCTTAATGGGTCACAAGGACATTAAATCAACTGAACGCTATGCTCAGTTGGACGAAGTAAATGTCGCAGTTGAAATAGCCGCTGCCAATCAATTGGTTCATGGCTGGAGTTCATCTTACAGCGCCGACCTAGTAAGAGCGCAAACCTACGCACGGCTTGCAGATGAGCTATTAGCGAGGGCTGCCTGATGATAAACACATCAGGTCTAATCGCCTGGACAGATAAGGGGACTACCCATCGAGCAATCGAAATCCTAAAAGATCTCGAACGCACCAGTGCAATAAATGCAAAATACAGTGGTAAAGCTGTAGACGAAGTTACGAGTCGCCAATTACGTTCACGAATATCACTGTGCATCTTGATGCAAAAAACGAACGTAGAGCAATTCATTAAGGCGACTTTTGACACTCTGTATACTATCACTACAACCTCAAAAACAGACACACAATACCTGAAGCAGCTCTACGAAAAAGTGACTGGCGCCCCTCCTGCTTATTTGGAAGATGTTGAAGGACTTCGATCCCCACTTCGAGCAATGTTTGCCATTCTGTGGTCGGAGGGTGCCCTGACCCTACCCCATACCTTCAGCTTAGACGGCGCATGGCAGAAATTTCCAGAGCTAAAAGAAACTAGTCAAGGCTTCATTCATTCCCTGACGGCAAACTCTCCATCGCTATTCAAATCCGCCCGCGCTTTTCAGTATCGAACCACTTGGCATACGGTAGCAGATATTTCATTTTCTGACCTATGGAAAGCGGCGCCTAAGGTAATAGATATTCAAAAAGAATTGAGAGATTCCGGCACCATAAAAAGCCTAGATTTCTCCTACCTTGCTTTTATAAATGTAGTTTCAGTCGTATATCCTGACACTGTGTCTCCAGACCAGTACTTCCACCTGGAAAAATACCACCAGTACCTTCAACAGAAACCAAGGGTGTCAACCGCTCTTGAAAACCAACAAAGCTATGAGGCCTTCAGGGAGATGTGGGGCGTGAATTCTGAGTCATGGGAAAACATGACTCCCAAGGAACGTGAGCACCTCCGCTACGAAAAGAGAACCCATCACCTACATGTATCCTATCAATTGGCAAAGCAACAAGCAGACGCCGAGGCACGGAAAGCCTTCATTGCCGATGCACAACAAAATTCCACTCCCGAAGAACTAGCAACCATTATAAGAAAGTCTGTTATCCGCAAAGCAAAAGGGTTTACATGGTTAGTTAATGGTGCATATCCTGGACTAGAGAATGTCAATTTAGATTATCTTTCCACCCACTGGAAAGCAGCCATTGAGCTTCTGAGCAAACATCTGGACAAAAAGAAAATATTTGGCCGAACCAGAAATACGTACTACAGCGAAGTGGCCCTGCTTATGGACTACATTTTTTGCTACCTACCTATTTGGAAGCAACAAAACAAAAAGAGCCTCATTGAGATACCTCGTCTACTCACGGACTTCTATCGAACAATATTCTGGAACGATGACTACGTAAATGACGAAGATATTTACGCTTATGACGAAAAAGACACCTTAAGCGAAGATAATCTGCACACACTCAAAAATAAAAATCTGCCGCTAACAGCGATCAAATTCTATTTACTATGTTTCAGCCGAAAGACAGCAGCATCATTTGTCTCAACCATACATCTACTATTTGAATTATCGGCCGCACAAGGCACAGATATTTACATCGGTGACGAAGCGCTTAACGATGGAACACTTGTCAATCCTATATTTCCCAGACTCGACTCACCTGGCAGCGGCGGACGGACGAAAACTGACAAAGTTGTTCTTCCTCTGGCGTCTGTTCCAGTTGCGAAAGAGTACATGCTCGCAATCGACAACATCGGGACAATGATACGAACAAAAATATTGGACGGAGAAATATCCGCTGACCTTCAAAATAAAATCAGGTTAGATGATTGGATTGATCTGAAAGAGGTAGGTGTAGCTTATTCTATCAAGTTAATTAATCCGAGCACGCGAGCAATCGTCCACGAGATACCCCTCCAAAAAATTGCAAACGTTTACCATTGGCATCATAGCCGTTACAGCAGCGGCTTATCTTGGGTGCCATGGCTATCTGCGACCAGAATGCTCACTATCGCTATGTACGGCGGACTGCGCTTGCAAAACTGCCAGTGGCTTGACATAAGAACATTCGACCGGTTTTATCACCCTGGAAAAACCGTGCTAGGGTATACAACGTTATACGTAAATACAGACAAAAATGGTGATAGCAGACCAATCTCGTTGCCGACAGAGGTGTTTGATTGTTTACTGGATGAGCGCAAATTCCAACATTCCTGGACTCGACGCCCAGTGGGCCCAGTTCATTATGAAAACAATCCTGACGATGATAAATATGGGGCCATTTACCCGCTATTCAGAAGTCCATTTAGCAAGAACGGCTTACCATTCTCGGACAATGCTTATGCCTCTATGTGGGTTAAAGTCCTAAATGGTATTGAGTCTGTGTACAACTCGATTGTGCCTGACGAAAGGAGACACAGTTTTACAACAGTTAACGCTAAAGGAGCATCAATAGCAGTCCATACGCCCCATTCCCTGCGCGCCACCTGGATCACTTACATGAGCATTTACGGGCATCTTCCGCATGCGATATTGGGGCACCAAGTGGCACATGCCAATCCAAAAACTAGTGTCTATTATACGGCACCCACTCTTCAACAGATAGAGGAGCATGTTCGCGCAGCAGAGGCCAAGGCACAGCAAGCAAGTTACGATTCTCTCTGGAGTGTACAACTTTCACCAACAGCGCAAAACGGTTTGATGGCGTCCTGGCAGGCCGACGCTTCCGAAGCCGCAAAAGCCTATGGACTTGTGAGTCTAAGTTCCCCCGTAATAGAAACGCAGCAGACAGGACTGAGCTTATTAAAAATAAAAGATGTAACAGATATCGGTTGGTATCCAATCTGCGCGTGTATGGTCAATGGTAAGTGCCCGAAGGAATTGTTGAAATTTACCACCTGTGCCAAAACTTGTGGAATGTGCCCTCATGCGGTATTTGGCGTAAGTCATTTGCCTGCCATTAACGCGAAGATGCGCGCGCTCATCGATGAGTGTGAAGCGCTGCAGGAGCAGGTTTCTGCAATTTCAGCGGCTCAACCGGCTTCGCAAACCACACAAGACCTTCACCACCTATTGACTGTATCTAAGCTTGAACTAGCAGGATTTGAGCAAGTTCGTCAGATCCTGAATAAACACATGGAAAGTGAAAATTACCGAATCAAATACATCTCTCGTCACGGAGGTTTTATTAACCATAGTTTAGAATTTGATGATCAAGATCCCGTGCAGCGGTTTCTTGCGAATATTATCGACGGTCGAGAATTTCCAGCTTTTGCAGCTAAAAACTATCTGATCCGCCTAAAAAAGATTGCCTCACAACCACACCTGCTGTCCATTGCCCTATCAAGTCCTGAAAAAAAGGAAATAATTGCAAATCAAATCATTTTTATGCTCGACAACACGGGTATCACAATTCCTGAACTTGCTCAGCGCATGCAAGAGCCAGGATTTATCAGTATTGGTCTCGAAGCATGATTAAAGCTAACGCCAATCTTGAAAAGTCTCAGGCCAGCCAGCTCGGCGCCACTCTCAAGCGCATGGACGAAACTCTTTCTGAGTGGGTTTCAATCAAGAGAACTTTCAGTTCTGTTTCGAAGTTGGCCACAGTCCTCGCCGACACCCTGGGTTACGACAGGTCTCTTTTTCTGGCCAAACCCCACCCTAAAAAACCATTGAACCATGGAAAGCATCGTCTGCTAATCAACAAGTATGCTGGGCAATTAATTCCCGGCATGCCCAAAGTCACTTATGAAGTCTTGGAAAGGCAGCTCAAGGAGAATCAACGTCAACTTTCCATGATTGAAGATGCTTACAAAGCCGGTCTCAGGAGAACGAGCATAGGTCAATCCGAAACCAGCTCAAACGGCCCTCAAGCCAGTTTCTTTTATGAGTTTGAGCAAACTTGTCTAGTGCTCCAGAAAATCTTACAGCACCCCAACACAGGCCTAGAGATCATTGAAGGAGAACTTTATGACGCAGCACCTATCGTTGGTGACATCGTCCTCATCAGCCAAGCACAGTCCTGCAAGCCCTTCCTCGACTGGCAGTCAGGAAAGGGAAACCTTGCTCGCAAGCTTCTCAGCGCTGACAACGCGGAGTGACGACGCCATGAAGCTAAAAAAGTGGGCAATCCAGTTTCTTTCTACAGGTAATACCTTGGTAATGCGAGCCGGCAACTTGCAGTTGTCTTGGGTTGCGAGCGAAAGCGGCATTGATCGCCAGAAGTTTTACGTTGGGCGCGGCCCAAAAGACCTTCAAGAGCTTATAGCGGCGCTGTCGGAATATGCGAAGTCTGGCTCATCTTCTTCTATTGGCCCCACTCGGAAATCCGATAACGATGTTTCCGCGCTTCGGGTGGCCTTGGCGGCCCAGCACCAGAAGTCACGCGAACTCAAAGCAGAGGTGAACCGGCTGAAACTCATGCATGACCTGACTCACTCTGGTAAGCCCTTGGTATATTGATGAAACAGTACCTAGCGTTAAATGTGCTCCATCGGCTGGATCGACGTACAGTTTTCTCTATGAGGGATGTTAGCCGGAATCGACTGGAACGGATCATGATCGACACAGATGAGATCGCCTCCCCTGTCCTGCCTGGCCTCGTCTACGAAGTTAAGCTCAGCTATCGCACCGGGCGTCCGCAGCTCGTCTATTCGCGACCTGTAAGCCATACTCCCGATAGCATTCGTATGGCAGTTGATAGGGGCTTTATTGGAGCAAAGCACCATCTACCGAGAGCGATCAAAAAGCTGATCCGTCAGAGAGCCAATGTCGTATCAGATTGGCTCAATCTCCCAGATGCCACCCATCACCATGCTCCGATCAACGAGCCTTACGCATCGCTGCTATGGCTTGAAGTTTCCAGCAGACGGCAAAACCAGAAAATCCTGACAGAGCTGATTAGAAATGGCTTGAATCAGCAGCAAGCTGAACTGTATCTGCAGTGCTATGGCGTAGACGCTTCCTCGCGTTTGGCAGCCCTGCCCCAGACCGCATTGCCATTCGTAAAGGATCAAGCAACGGTGTTGAGGCTTCAGGCGAGCGAATTTGCTGAAAGAACCACCAGCCCGCTTGAGCTTTTGCTTTGGCTACAAGACCAAGGGGATCGGGGGCTCACTTTGTGTGATCGTATTGAAATCCCGCCAAGGCTACGCGATGCGTTGAACATTTGCATAGAGAACCAATGGGTGAGGGCCGATGAAAAGAACGTTCAGTTGACCTCGCACGCCATGCTGCAGTCACGGCTCAGGGAAAAGCTTGAAAGCCTAACTGCCAATTTCTTTCCGACCTACAGCGATCTAGAGATAGAGTTTGCGTATTCACGGCTCGCAGGGCTTTCAGGATGGGGAACAATGGATTTTTACTCCCTGCTCCCCCAGTTGGTGAATCAACGAATCGTGATGGTGAGCTATAGCTCAATGGCCGAGCTTGCAGAGCTCATCGAACAATATTCAGCTTTAGTTCAGACCGTTCACTGGAATCCCCCGCAGATTGCGGCCTATTCAGAGCAGAGGGCTTGCGCACTAGCCAAATGGCTACCGTATGAGGAGATAGCCCCTTTCTACCAGACCGTACCCCACCACCGAGGCCACACGGGACAAAGCCGAATCGTAATCGACTTTGACCAGTTCACACTCAGCGATCTAGTCGTCCTGCTCGAACAGGTCGGAAAAGAAGATCAACTGATTCTCATCTGCCACCATGCGGCAGAACCTTGTGCCCTAAGCCGTAGATTCCACTTGGAGCAGCTCCGACAATATTTCCACACCGTAACTCTCGACCGAAGCCCGGGATTACCTGAGGTTCCTCCGGCAGCAGGTGATGCTCAAATCGATGAAGCGATTGGCCATGGGTATACGATCATCTCGGATGATATCGAAGTTGTTGAACAGATTAACTCACGTCGAAAATTTGCTGGCCCACTGAAATTGGTCACTCCCGATGGCGACTACTCAAAGCATCAACCAGTGCTGTTCCAGCCTAGAGGCGCTCGGAGTTTTGACTCTTTCATTGGTATAATTATCTCTACGTCAGACAGAGGCTTAATGGTCAACGTTGCTGGAAATGTCAGGCAACTGACGAAAGAGTTTGTCAGTGTCTGTCATACATCAAAGGCGTACGCAATCGACGTCTTTGATGCCGCACGAGTCGGTATAAATCGCGGCGTTCTTCTCACAAGCCACCACCATGGCGTAGCGGAGTATTTGCGCGAAACTGGCACAGAGATAGTGCGGCATTATGCTCTGCCTGCCCCATCCAGTAACGCCAAAACCCCTTCAGGTCAGCGCATCACCCCGCTCGTTGAGGGGCAATACTAAAGCGTGCCCTAGGGCAGTTCTCACGAGCCAGCAATCATTCTCACCCAGGCCTTGCTGGTCTTACTTTTGGCCGCAAAAATTCATGGCACATATGCAGGCGTCAGGGCCGCAGCGAAGAACGTGGTCAAACAGCTGCCTCGCAGCCATCGCGACCTCATCTACCTAGTCATCGACAGCAAGCAGCCACTCGAAATGGTCAAGCAGATTGCGCTGAATCTCGACGCCTGATCCTCTTGGCTGGCCGTCACAATCGGGTGATGCCTGATGCCAGCGGGCATTCACAACCCCGGCTCAACCTTGGAGCGATCAATAAGCCGGACAACCGAACCTCCGATAGCGCTAGGGAAACTCTGAAAAAGGTTTTCAAATCTGGTGAAATGTCCCCCATCACATGAGCCGAGCGGTTGCCCCCCCATGAAGCAAATTTCTTTCGCCGATGCCGAGTACGCCGGTAAACGTAAGCGAACCCGCCGTGAGATTTTCCTGAGCGAGATGGACAAGGTCGTCCCCTGGAAGGGGTTGATCGCTTTGATCGAGCCGCATTATCCAAAAGGCGAAGGGGGCCGCCCGGCGTATCCCTTGATGGCCATGTTGCGTGTGCACCTGATGCAGAACTGGTTCGGCTATAGCGATCCAGCAATGGAAGAGTCTCTTTATGAGACCACGATTCTGCGCCAGTTCGCGGGGTTGAATCTGGAACGCATTCCCGACGAAACCACGATTCTCAACTTCCGTCGCCTGCTGGAGAAAAACCATCTTGCCGGGGGAATCCTGGAGGTCATTAATGGCTACCTGGGAGACCGAGGTTTGATGCTTCGTCAGGGCACAATTGTTGATGCCACGATCATTCATGCGCCGACGTCGACCAAGAATAAAGAGGGTAAACGCGACCCCGAAATGCATCAGACCAAGAAAGGTAATCAATATTTTTTCGGGATGAAAGCGCACATCGGAGTAGACGCTGATACGGGTCTGACGCACAGCGTGGTGGGCACGGCAGCCAATGTCGCGGACGTCACTCAAGTCGATCAGTTGCTGCACGGCGAAGAGACCCATCTCTGTGGCGACGCGGGCTACACCGGCGTAGAAAAGCGGCTTGAACATGAGGGGCGCGAGATGATCTGGTCGATCTCCGCCAGGCCCAGCAGCCGCCGCAAACATGGAGAAAAAAGCGTCATTGGCCGTGCGTTGCGCAAGATTGAATACGCCAAATCGCAAACTCGGGCCAAGGTTGAGCACCCGTTTCGGGTGATCAAGCGCCAGTTTGGTTACACCAAGGTGCGGTTTCGCGGGTTGGTAAAGAACACGGCGCAGTTGGTGACACTGTTTGCACTGTCGAATCTGTGGATGGCGCGCCGACATTTGATGGAGCCTATAGGACAGGTGCGTCCGCAGTATGGAAATTAAGGGTTAATAAGTGCTTAAAACCGGCTTATTCATCAATAAAAGCCGATATTTTCGAAATTTCAGTGAAGTACTTTCTTTCGGAGCGCTTGACGCCCGATTTGCCAGAAAAAGAAGGTCTTATTTCAGACCTTCCCTAGGTATGCCTTCAACGTGCGGGGTGACCACTAAAGCATTCAAGTTGGGTGGCACCGAAGCAGGGAGCCCAATTACGTTAGTGAGACCGGGCATCCTACGCCCGGATCAACCTCGGACAACGGAGCAAAGACGTATGACCCCGGTAAAGGGTATAGACCCTCGCATCACCACACCTGAAATGCAGACTGCATATAGCTACATCAATCGACTGGGCACACTCGGGGGCAAGATTCTCGGGCTTCTGTGGGCATTCGCGACCGTGAAAGTCACACCATTGGTGGCAGTGGCCGTGGGTCTCGCCTGCCTGGCCCATATCCTTTTCATTGGTCGAGATTACCGTCGGCAATACCCGCAGATCGCCAAGGCTTTCACCGGGCGTTATCGCGTGCGCCTCGTGATGAGCGCCTGGCCAATGCTGGTGGTCATCGTGATCGTATCGGGGTTGCTGTCAAAAGGCCTCAGCTGGCAGCAGATCGGCGAGTACAAGGAACACGTGCTTGCCCTGGCGGCTTTTCCACTGTTCACCATGTTTAAACAATGGTGGAACGGTCAATAAGCGCATTGCTGACTGTTCTGGGCTGACATGACGTGGATAGGCCAGGACAAACTCGCAGGCAGGCTCAAAGCTGCTTTGCAGCAAGGTCGAACATGGATCGTTCGGCCTCCCCCGACCGCCCCTTTCACAAGCCCTGTCACTCCAAATGCCTCACCTGAGAGCCTTGCCCTAGAGCCTCCCCTCTGTACACTAGCCCCTTCCCACACATCCCGTGGTGGCTCACCGGCAGGTACAAATCTAAAGACAGCCTGCCGAATTTTTGAAATCAAAATTCCGCTCAGGCAGCGACGAACAAGGAATTCATATGGGCATCAAAATGGGTTATGCCCTTGATCAGAACGGGGCTAAATGGGACGCGCAGACTTACCAAAAGGGTCAAGGCGCTGAGCCGCTCAAATGCGAGCACTGTGGTGTCAACGTCACCCACAACCCTCCTTATCCCAAAGAAATTTACGACAAACCCGTTTTGGTCAGCGGGTATTTTCGGCTTTACCCCAAGCGCCCTCACGCTGCTGGCTGCCGTTTCGGGATCGACAATGAAGTCGTCGAGATCGCCAAAACGTCTGACGGACTCATCGAGAGCCTGCGCAACAATCGCTACCGGATGCGCCTGGTTATGATCAAAGAGGCCTTGGAACAAGCCTCGACTTCCAGAAACAATGGCGGCAGCGAGAACCGCGCAGGTACTGGAAAAACCTACCCATCAAACCCTGGTCGGCTGCCGGCTTATATCAATTCCGCCAAGAGAGCTCTGAAGCTGCGTGCAGCGTGTACTGACGATCAGGAGCTGCAGGTGCATTTGGAGTTGGTATTCGAAGGCAACGTGAACGTCGCCTGGAGCCAGTTCTATTTCGAAGCTGAACGCCACATGGAAGCCTTCCATGCAGTCTCGCAAAACACTGTTCAGCATCCGATTGCGATTCAGGGACGGGCCAAGGAAGTGAAGTACGCAATCCATGGCGTTGAATCCAAAAACGTCATCAATCTTCTCATGAACAGATTCCGTCCCGATCCGGAAGATCCTGCCAATGGCATTGGCCTGGAGGTAAGCATCTGGGCAAGCGATGCGTCCTGGTTCAAGGGTATCGAGAAGGATGACGAGATTCTCGTTCTCGGGATGTGGCGGTCGAACATCAAAGCCCCTTCGCCTGCCACGCATGGAGGACGTTATAAGACTTTCACCACGCGTCGGCTGACTCTGACACTCGTTCTGAAAACTCAGGTCAGCAAGGTTTGATGAGACAGGGGTGATCGATACAGCCGCGATAGACTACGTCGCATCGATTGCGATGATTGAATCGAAAGCACTTGCACCGAGGTCGGCGCCGCTTGGACTCTATAGATTACAGCTGAACGCGCGATCGAGCTGAAAGTCATCCTTGCGAACGGCTTCGGCTCACCGCTGAGGTGCAGGAGCTGAAGCAGTCAGGCGTCTTGAATGGACTAGAGATCACGGAAAAGACAGGTAGCGCATCAGATGATGCCCGATCACTCTTTGAAGTCGTCGAACATGTTCGCGTCCTTGAGCCACAGCTCGCTGAACTGAGGGCCAGTCGGCTTGAGATTCAAACTGCCCATGGCAATGGGCGGGAAGTCAGAAAGATGTTGCGTCGAAGTGCTATCGTTATGCCATAAACAAGGAGTAGTCGCCTGACCACGGTGATGACCTCTATGGGCCCCGAATTGAGCGAGTTTGCAGACCAAAGTTCGGTCACACCCTCACCGTCCCCGCGCGGGACAGATCCAAAATGCGTTGAACAACCGACATCCGTCGAAGTCATAGCGATGTGGACAAAGGTGAAAGAAGATGGTTGACTCACTGGATCGGATCTCTATAATCCGGTAGCTTTTTTCAGGATATTTCCCTGAAAACACCCGTAGCAGGCCCGAATCACGCACAGACAAGACGCGTCAATGGGCTACAAACGCAGAGATAGGAAAAGGAGTTGAATGCGATGACGACTGATCGTTTGTTTGACAAGATTCGCAATCGAGTTGGTGAGACCCCAGAGCAGCGTGAGGCTGCGGCCCGCGCACGCATGAGCGCGCTCAATCAGAAGCTGGAACGTCAGCTCGCCTCTCAAGCCATGACTCCAGAAGTGCTGGCAAAAGCCTGTAGCCTCTGATTTTTCCTGTTTCATAAAAAGCAGCCTCAACGGCTGCTTTTTTTTTGCGCGATCAAAATGACTCCATACCTCGTTTCCAGTTTTCAGAAGGCCACGCTCAGCGCCTTGATTCGCGAGTGCTTCGGCTACGACTTCGCTGACATCTTCATGAAAGAGCAGGTCACGTACCTGTTCAATTACCTCCAGGAGCGGCACTGTGTCTCCATGCTGCTGGAGCCGGAGTACATTGATCGCGAGTTTCTGGAAGACTATTCCCGTTACTACGTAAAGCGTTTCGGTAACGACAGCTATGAATGCGGTCGCATCCACTTCTTCAGCCATGAGATTGACCATAAGCACTTGGATCTGCTGCTCCAAGGGGAGCCCGAGGATGGACTTACCCCAGAGAAGCTTCAGGAACACTACCTGGGCTTCATGGTTGTCAAACCCTTAAGCCGAACCTTTGTAGGCAAAACGTGCCTGCAGCTCACCGGCGACAAGGGTGCTGGGGACGGCACCAAGAAGAAAATCGCAAAGCGATACGAGGTGAACCTTTTCGGCATAAAGCTGCATGTCGACTCGATCGCTTTCCAGGAACAGGACAAGGTCGTGGCCGCATGTGCGACCACCGCCATTTGGACGGCACTTCATGCGCTCCCTTGGCGAGACGTTAAACACGTTCCCTCCTGCAGCGAAATCACCATCAATGCGCTGAATTTCGTTGAGGGCTCGAACAACGGATTCCCCAATAAAGAACTCACGAACAAGCAGATTCAGCGCTCCTTGGACGTTGAAGGTCTTCGTTACCACTCGACCCTTCTTCTGGAGCAAAACCTAACATGGTTCCAGGCCTGTGTGACCTCGTATATCGACAGTGATTTACCTTTGGTGCTGGTGGGTGAAGTGTTTTCGGTCATGCCGCCAGCCCCGACTGAGGCCCAGGCAGCAGAGCAGGTTGAGGCTCAAGCGCCGGAACAGGCTGAAGCTCAGACTGGGGAACAGACTGAGACCCAGGCGCAGGAACAGGCTGACGAAGCGGTGCTCACTCTTAAGAGAGTGGGCGGTCACGCGGTGACTGTGCTCGGGTACGATTTCAGAGTTGGCTCGAACCTTCTCTACATTCACGACGATCGCTTGGGGCCTTATGCCAGAGTAGACCTGATAGAACTGAACGACTACGAAACGTCTGGGGAACTCCCTGCGCGTCGGACAGGTTGGGCGTTGGCATTCCGCCGCACTCCTGACCTAGGCAGGACATGGCTGGATGCCCACGAAATTCTAATCCCAGACGCTTGCATCGTGCCCGCAGAGAAGAAGGCTCGTCTACCCTTTCAATATGCGCACGGCACAGCTGAAGCGATCGCGGAACAGATCGGTCTTTGGACGGAGCCGCTACTGGCCTCTGAAGAAAGTCGGCTTGAGCCAGGCCCTGTGAGATACAACATCAAGCTGTCCTCAATTGCCGAGGTCAGAGAGCACGTGCGTAACCACAAGCTGGAATACTCGGGTGGTGAAACGCTGCAAGTCGAAGTCGATGAAGTGGTTTCCTTCACCGCAACAGAGCTGGAAAGGTGGAAGGAGGATCGCATCCGCATTCTGACCAGCCCTATGGCCAGGCTGCAGTGGGAAATGGACTTCTTCTGGGGCAACAAAGAAATTTTCAAGGTGCTGCTGGACGCGACAGACATTCCCTTGGGCAATGCGGTGTCTGGAGTTTATGCAAGCGACCCGCTGTATTCCGAGTTGTTCTTCGGTTTGTTCCGCGAAGCGGAGCCCAGCGGCGCGGAGACTGATACAACCCATTTTTATGGATCGTTTCGCAAGGCGCTTGAGTTGCGCGAACTCGACTACATCGACCACCTCAACCAAGCGTACGGCGCACTACGGGCGCCACTGAAGCTTGAACCCAGCGAGGTGGGTGATTCGGGCAAGGGTTTGAACCCTACCCTGGAACATTATTTCGACCCTCAGGAGACGACACTGCAGGACGTCTTCCCTCAAATTGTTTCAGATCCAGTTATGCAGAACCTGATCTGGGCTATTGGTCGCGATGGCAGCCTGTTCCTTGCAGTGGATATCTCCGAACCGAAGCAGGGCCATCCCAGCATGACTGGCCTGCAAGCAGCTCGGATCGCGGGCGAAATCTGGTGGACTGAAGAAGATGGGAAGGCCTTCTGGCATGTCAACTACTCGTCAGGTCGGTACAGCCGCGACTACGCGACTCCTGACAAGTACTTGAAAAACGCTGTGCGGAAAATCGCCTCGTTCTTCCAGGACAAGGTCGAATTCGTGGCAAAAGGTCTGAGTCGTCCTCCTCTGGTGGAAGAGCGGATGAGACTGGAGAAAGAAGAAAGTGAAAGGGTTGAGCAGGCTTAAACCGGTGTGCGTCGACGGTTTGGCTAGGGCCTGTCGACTACTGAGGGGGATAGCCCACACCAAGCTGACGAGGACGTCGTCACGAAATCGCTTAACAATCTCCGGGGTGAGGCGAGCCGGGATTAGGCCGAGCAACCTACCATCCCCAAAGCACGGTGCCACTACGAAGATGAATCGCGCAAAGCTTCGCACTAGAACCATCGGATGCGCTGCCCTGCACTTCACCTGTGAGAAAATGATGGTGCAATATCTCGACATCGCTCTTGAAATGGAAGCAGAACGACATCACATGAGGATTGCCGGTGGCGATAAGGAATTCATCCAGGATTGCCCGGACTAAGGAAGCAATGAACATGGCAAAGCCAACCACGATCAGTGAAATTAACGCCAAATACTCGTACACCGACGAAAACCCAGGCGGCAAGCGCGATGCCGCGCTGGTTTCGTGCGCCCAGTGCGATGACTACAACGAGCTGCAGTACATCTACGACAAGAAATTGCTGCCTCTGGTAAATGCTGGGAGGATCACCAAGCAAGCGGCAATCGACGCGCTTTCGCAAAGCTGTGAAGAGCTGGCGAATCCTCGTACACGCGTGAAGTTCTACGCCCTGCTGACCAAGAGACTGGGCCAAACCATCAGTTGATTGCTCTGGTTCGCGTGGATGATGCTGACCTGCGCGAAGCCACTGATGCTGACTCACAAGCTTTTTAGACACCCATGACCAAGGCTTCGACGAACAGGCTCATCAGACCCGGCGGGTACACTTCTTGGTCACACTCCGCCAGCTCGGCCTCAGACCACCACCTCACTTCGGCTATAGCGCCGCGCTCCTGGCCACTCCATGCGGCAGAAGAGCACTGCTCGGTATCTGCACGCACCACGTAGTAGTGTTCGATCGCAAGAACATCTTCACCGTTAGGCATTTGCCAAGGGAATTCCCTGTGCGCGATGCATGGGCCAACGGACTGAACCTCTACCCCGGTCTCTTCCTTAAGCTCGCGCGCCGCAGCCGCTTCGAATGACTCATCCCTCCTGAGCTGCCCACCGGGTGTGGCCCAGTAGCTCATCCCTGCCAAGGCGCCGGTTTTGTACTCGATCTTGAACAGCATCAGTCGATCAATCGGACTAATCAACAGGATGCGTGAGGCTAAACGGCGTCGCGGCATAACTCCTCCACAGATGAGCGCTAAGCAATCACGCCCAAGACCTCACTGCCCCTCATCCGTCGAACCTCCACGACAAAGCTCGCGATGTCGGGGACTGCGTAATCGACAACCAGCTCGACCACGGTTTTTTCCGGCGTGCCTGAACGCTTAACAGGATAATCTGGAATTCTACGGAAGATCTCGGTGCCGCGACGATGTGGAATGGGCCAAGTATTGCCCGAGTTCATGTGGCACAGCCAGATAGCTTGGGCATAAACCGGAATGAAGGTCGAAGAGTCGAGCGTCAGGACATCGTGTTCGAGACTACGATAATCACGGGCGCCAAGCAGACCATGAAGGCGCTTCTCCTCGGCCCAAAAAAAGACTTTGCTGTTGATCAACTCATACCACTCGCGTGGTGTTGTCCCATCCGTGAGGGCCCTGATCAAACGGCCCTCAGGCATCGGTTTCTGATCACGAAGCACAATGTTGGAGGGGTCGCCGGCCCTCACATCCAGCTTCTGCCCACGATGTTCACTCTCGTATCTTGCGCGGTCGCTATCTCCAACTGCGAGGTGATCCAGGACTGCTGTGGCACTCATCAATCCGCGCGTGCGAATGCTGTCCCAAGCTCCGCATTCGGCCATGTGGTAAACCCGAGGGTAAAGCTCGATCAACTTGTCCAGATCCATCTGTTATCTCCTGTCAGAACGTGCAGTCCAGTTGCGTCGATCGATAAGCGATCGTAAATCGCTGGTGTGTGGGTCTCGCGGAAATCTAGTATTTATCAGCGAGACAGGGGCTTGGGAAACACGCTCCAACTCCTCCACGAACTTGATCGTCTCCGGATGAAGCTGCTCGAATCTGCGGGCTTTGCTGTTGGTGGACTTCAGATAGTCTGCAAAGGTCAGAACTATGTCGGTGGGAGCGTTGAGCGCGCATGCTTTGCGGAATTGATCCCACTCGAACCAGCCGACTCGCCGGTTACGCCGAGTTGTGGACGTCTTCTCCGCGGAGTTCAACGCTTGGGCTTCCAGCCCTGCATCCTCCGCAATTGCATCAAAGGTCGTCGCATGCTTGAGAGGCCCAGATGTATGGCCGCTGCTCCCATCAGGATTTCCAACGCGGATAGGCATTGGACGAACGACCATGAGTATTTTACGGATCCGGCTGGGTGATATTCCAGCTTCAGCGAGACACCCGGCAACGTTCGTATCGCGGGAGGTCACATGCGGATAGTCGCCGTGGAAAATACTCAGCCCACTTCCTTGCGTGCCCTCCAACAGAATGGAGTGACCACTGCGGTATGCCTCCTCCAAACGATCTGAGGTGCAGCCACGATAATTCCCAGGAGTTCCGACATAAGGGCGGAGCTCATCCACATCTCGCGCAAGCCTGATGTCCTTACCTCTGCTCAGAATACGTCGCGCAGCCGCTACCCCACTCCCGCTTCCAGTCGATGCGATGGTTGAGACCAGATGTCCCTCCTTCTCCGTCCCTATGTCCTCATCTTCAATGATGGTGGCTTGGGGGTCGATGAACAGCCGATCTTCGCTGATACCACACTCCTCGATCTCCCTCAAAAGCCCAGGCAAATGAATGGTCATTCCTGGGCCGAGAAGCAGCCGGGCAGTCACATCACGCGACCCTGAAGGCAGATGATGGTAAGTGTAAGGGCCGGCAGAACTGGCGACGGTATGCCCAGCGTTGGGGCCACCGACACGCACCATCACATCGTACTCACGGGCGAGATACGCAACGATGTTGCCCTTTCCCTCACTTCCGTATTGCCCGCCAATGAGCACATCCACGCATCTGATTTCAGGCGGCGTGTACAAATGCAAACGGGCGGCGACGCGAACAAGTGTGTCATTGGAGTCCGAGCGCTCAGTGTAGATACGGACATCAGCATCATCCTTGAGCGCTTGGATCTCCTCCTGATCCCTGAGTTGATTGACATCACCATAAGGCTGAGGATTTGCCTCGCCTTCTACCCGCGTTGCATAACGCTGCAAAAGCGTGGGGTCACTCGCGTAAAGGTGAACGTGCACGAGGTCTGCTCCGAAGGCTCGTCGAAACTGTAGTACCTGCGCGAGCGTATTCAGGTGATCAACAACTAACGGTTGGCGATGTTTCTCCTTCTCGCACATTGCCTGGGTTTTCAGAAGCATCCATTGGTCAAAGTCGACATCATCCAGTTCGCGTCGCCGATCAAGAATGGCGGGCTGCTCCATGCGAAGGCGCCACTGCGGATCGTCAATGAATCGACGATCGCTAACCACGGCGAAGCCAAATTCCTTTTCCAGCAAACTGGCCAATCCACTCTTGCCACTACAAGTCTTACCGCTGATCACAACGATCTGCCGAGTTTCCATGTGCTACTTCTCCCAGATACTCATGATCTGATCTGCAACTTCCAACGGGGTGTAACGTTCGGTGTCCAGAACTTTGTCCGCAAAGCCTGCAAGCGAACGGGCACTCTGCTCGTTCAGGTGCAGTATGCTTGCCCGGTACTTTTCGAGATGGTCTAAGCCACGGGCAGCGTACCGCTGCTCCAGAACAGACTCTGGCGCAACGATGTGCACATGCCTCACCGCACTTGCGAAGCGGAGCCTGAACAGCTCCACCTGTCTGGGTTTGCGGACTGCGTCTAATAGCCAGTTATTAACACCTGGCCGAGCTTCAAGGGTCGGGATCGCAACAGACTCGATGAGCCAAGAGAAGTCAGTTTCTCTGTCGAGAGAGTCACCGAGTTCCTGGAGGTTATGACGATCAAGTGGCTCATTCCGGGCAGCCAGCTGCGCCCGCAGAAAGGAGCCACTGCTGATCGGAACAAACCCATGGAATTCTTGGAGGGCGGCAGAAACTGACGTCTTGCCACTGGCCATTGGGCCACTTAAAAGAACTAGTCGCTTCACGTGATGACAATCCCTGTCTTGCGATATCAATATAGCTATAAAGCGTAGTTGGCCCTGCTAAGGTCGTAGTTTTTTTTCCACGCTGGTCAAGCAATAGGCCATAGGGTGAGTTCAGCTGATTGGACACTGATCATTGCCAAACTTGCTCCCTCAGTTAAAGTCCTCCTATGAGCTTGCCGCTACTCCCGTTCATTGCGATGATGCGCCCCTTTGTGACTGGCGCAACGTGGAAGGTGGCAAGCAAGGATGGCGATTCAAAAAGGTCGAATCAGGCCAGGAAAATGCAGAGTGGTGTTCTTCGATTTGGAATTTTACGTTCCTGACAAGAAGCGCACGGAGTCAGGTTTCTGCTACAACCCTTGGGACAAGGATTGTAGGTTCATCGGTGGCTCATTTCTGGTTGCTAACCCCGAGCGGGACTTCAACATCGCAAAATCTGAAGTCCTTAAGAAGACCAAATCGTTTTGGCTATGGGAGCATGCGACAGAGAAAGAGATGATTGAGAAGATCTATGCCTTACTCAAAGCTGCATGTGACCAGGTAAAAAACGCCCACGATGGCGCAGTGTCCGCAATTTTGTGCGGGATCGGAATTACCTCTTCTGACGTTCCGATTCTGTTCGAGCTGTTTAAGCGCTTTCACATTCTTTCGAATCAAGAAGCCTTCGCTTTCCAAAACAGCTTTCGGGTCGTAGACCTTTCGCAGCTCGTTATCGGAACGTTCAATAATCCTGGCAACCTTTTATACCCAAAATCCAAAAATCACATTCTGAATAAATACATGCACGGGACGAAATTCGAGCCGGGCAAAAGCGTTTGGCAGCTCTATGAAGCAAAGAGCCATGCTGAGATTCAGAGTCGCGTGCTGGATGAAGTATATTCGACACATAAATGCTATGAGTTGATTCAGTCAGATTTCGAATCGTTTAAGAACCTTGAGGCAAGGAACAAGAGGCATGAGAAGCTTCTGAGTAAGGCAAGGGACGCTGCGGCTGAGGTTTCCTCTGATGTTTGAAGCCGCTGAGTAATAATCAAGCCCCTTACGGGGCTTTGATACGGCGTCGTCGTGGCAGTTTTATTCAGCGCACGGCATGAGAATGAGCTTCACCCCAAGGCCAGGATCTGGAGCAACGGTGCGAATTGGGCCAACTGGTCTAGGCCGAAGGGTCGGAGTCAACCGTACCCACGAAGCCCCACTCTTCTTCCCTCAACCCCCAAGCCTTCGTATCCACGCTAATCGAGTCTTCTTCCATTACTAACGATTGAGCGGTAGGGTTCTCGACAGAGCAACTGAGTTTGCACCGAAACTCAAACGAATCATCCTGCAAGTGGCCATCACCGCGCCGAACGTCTGAGTTAGACCCCCACTGTAGTTGGACATCTATAAACCCAGCCGCAACCAAATGAACAGTGTCATGGGTAATCCGCTCAACCCGGCTGAAATTGACACTGACGTGTTCTAGTGAATAGTGATGAGCTACGCTATCTAACGCTTCGAGAGAGTCAGAAACGACCTCGTGGATGGCCTGGTCTTCGATCGCTTCAAAAAGGCTGTGAGCTATCAGGCTGTGGCAATTGACCATCGCCAGACCCAAACTTCTTAGGGCATCAAGTGACTTTTCGACAAGCACTTCAACCTCATGATTAGGAAGGTTGAAGGTTGTCTCTCCTACGTGCGTGTACTTGCTAAGTTCGGTCAGCGAGTCTCGGATCGCCTTACGTTCTGGCGACAGATCAAGCTTTAGCTCGTTCGCTACATATTCGTCTGACAGTCCTCCCTGAACCACATACCGAGCGTGCTGGATCTTCGTGACTCCATACTTAACGTCAGGGCGTAGAATCTCGTTCTTGTACCATGAGCACTGCAGAACTTCTGCCTTGGGGGCCCGCTGAGTCAAAATAGAGCTGGTCAGTTCCCGCAACGCGTAAGCGAAGTTGTTGAAGCGGAGCTTATTGTCAACGTCTTCCAAGTTTCGGAGCGCTGCGGCGTAGAGAGAATGATGGAACTCATTCTGCCCCAGCAGCCATTCTATCGGGTCTTGGATAGTGATCATTTCTTCGGCCACGCGCTAGCACTCATGGGATTGGTTTTGGCCCGGTGTTAACGCAGTCACCCTCAAAAACGTGACGAGCCTCGTGGGTAGCGCACCGGGTGGTTAGCGTTGATGGCATTGACCGTGCAGCAGGACGAGTTCGCGTGCTCGCAGGTTTGGGTACTGCCGGCGAAACCGGCTGCTCCTCGGGCATCTTGGCCGCGACCGTTCCGGCACTGCAGAAAAGCGCCTGATGCATTTCTTCTTCACTCAGCTAATCATTCACTGAGATTCTCCGTAAGCGTCTGCCCAACACACCTTGCGGTTAAGCAGGCATCCACTTATGCGGGAGCAAGTCGGTAATCTCACTTGCCCGCTGCGTCGGCAGGCGAGTGAGAACATCCTTCAGATAGGCATATGGATCATGGCCGTTGAGCCGAGCCGACTGGATCAAACTCATGATCGCCGCCGCACGTTTGCCACTGCGTAGCGAGCCTGCAAACAGCCAATTAGAGCGCCCCAGAGCCCACGGCCGGATCTGGTTCTCACACCAGTTATTGTCTATGGGTACCGCGCCGTCATCGAGATATCGAGTCAGCGCCGTCCAGCGTCTGAGGCTGTAATCCAAGGCTTTGGCGATGGCCGATCCTTCAGGCACAAGCTGTCGCTGGGCGCTCATCCAAGTGTGCAACGCATCGATAATGGGTGCCGCTTTTTCCTGCCGTATTCGTTGCCTAATGTCTGGTTCCAGCTCTTTTACTTCACGCTCGACTTCGTACAGCGCGGCGATGTAGTGCAGCGCTTTTTCTGCGATCTGGCTCTTGTTGGTGGCGTGCAGGTCGAAAAACTTGCGGCGCGCATGGGCCATGCAGCCGATTTCGGTGATCCCCAGATCGAAGCTGGCTTTGTAGCCCGAGAAGTCGTCGCAGACCAGCTTGCCACTCCAGCGGTGCAGGAAGTTTCTCGCATGTTCGCCCGCTCTACTTGGGCTGAAGTCATAAACCACCGCTGCCAAGTCTGCGAACTGGCTAGTGGCGTAGGCCCAGACATAAGCTCGATGGGTCTTTTTGGCACCCGGCATCAGCATCTGCACGGGCGTTTCGTCCGCGTGGATTACGCCATGCTCAAGCACCGCTTCGCGCAAAGCGTCCACCAGTGGTTGAAGCTGTACGCCGCAGGCGCCGACCCATTGGGCCAGGGTCGAACGAGCGATTGGCAGGCCGACACGGCCAAAGATTTTCTCTTGTCGGTACAGCGGCAGATGGTCGGCAAACCTGGCCACCATGACGTGGGCCAGCAGGCCCGCCGTTGGGATGCCTTTGTCGATGACATGCGCCGGTACCGGCGCCTGGATCAGTGTTTCGCACTGTTCACAGGCCCATTTGCCACGGATATGACGCTCAACCGTAAAGACGCCCGGCGTGTAATCGAGCTTTTCGCTGGCATCTTCGCCAACGCGTTTAAGTGCGCAGCCACATTGGCAGTGGGTGTTGTCCGGTTCGTGGTGGATCAACGTGCGAGGGAACTGTGGTGGCAACGGTGCGCGCTTGGGTTGCTGGCGTACGGCGGATGCTGCCGGGGCCGGTTGCAGTGCTTCAAGTTCGGCTTCGATGGCGGCGATATCGGTATCGATCAGGTCATCGAGCAAGCGGCCTTGATCCGGGCTTAGTTGCTCACTGCGTTTGGCAAACTTGAAGCGTTTGAGTAGTGCGATTTCGTGGGACAGCTTCTCGTTAACCGCCTTGTGATGATGGATCTGCTTGTCCATCGTCTCCACTTTTTGATCAAGACTCACGACGCGCTGTATCAACTGCGCCGCCAGCGTGCGCAGTTGTTCAGGGTTTAGTTGGTCAAGATTGGCGAGGGAAGTCATGCCCGTTATTTTGCCAAAGTGGCTTGCTGGAGCCGATGGATATTTTGGACAAATGATGCAGCAAGTCTGCCATCGCTGGGCTCTAAAGCAAGGTGATCACACCCCCGGCACCCACTCTTTGCCACGGTAGTCCGAGTATCAGCGCCTGAAGTTGCTCAGCATCCAGTTCAAGCTCTGAACCGTGGCGAACACCAGGCCAATGAAATCGACCCTGATGCAGTCGACGAGCTGCGAGCCAGATGCCTACTCCGTCATGCACCAACACTTTTATCCGATTGGCGCGGCGGTTGGCGAAGAGATAAGCACAGTGCGGCTTCGCCGCACCGAACACCGCCACGACCCTTGCGAGTGCGGTTTCAGTGCCAGCACGCATGTCCATCGGCGCGGTAGCAAGCCAGATAGAATCGATGCGAATCACTGGGCTAGTCCCCGGACGAATCGGGCACAACCTTCAGGGTCGTTAGCGGGCCAGTTCACCACGAGCTGTCCTTGCCCGCACTGCACGTCGATTTTGATCGTGGGTTCGGTACGCGTTGGGATGTTCTGTTCTAGTTTTAAAGGTACGAAAGCAGGCAGATTTTTACCGTCAAGGTCGCGGTAGAGCGGTATCCATTTGCGCACGAGATTGGCGTTGATGCCATGGCCCAGCGCGACGCTGGCGATAGACGCACCGGGTTGCAAGCATTCCTGGACAACCTGGGCTTTGAAGGACTTGGGGTAAGAGCGTCGTGGGTGCATGGCGATCCGCTTTGTAGGCTAAAAATGGTGTCCACTTAAATTGGTGTCCACCATCGCCCTAAGCGTTGGGATCAGTAAGGTGTGTTGCCCAGACGCTTACGATTCTCCTTATAGATTTTCACGACTTCGTGCCCACCCATTTTATCAGTGTCTCCGTTGAATACTGAGTCCATACAGTGCATTCCCATCCCTCAGGTTCCTCCAATTAACCCCCTGGCAGCCGAGTTGACAAATCGATGGTTTTGCACAAAAATGATGGTTGACAGTATCTCTGATTTGCACAAATTTCGAGGTCGTACCGATGCACGAAACCCAGCACCCAAGCCATTTTGCACCTGAATTGCTTCCCGAATACCTGGATCTGGTCTGCCAAGAGGTGATTTCAGTTGCGTATCAGGCGCTGGCGGATGCATCGACGCCACACGACACTGCGTATACGCGAGCAACCCTGCTCTACGGACGCCTTCAGGGTTTGTGCAAAGCGCTGGGTGCGGATCTGACCTTGCCATGGCTTGAGCTGCGAAATGGCACCATGGACTTCACAATTAGCATCAACGGCGTCCTGCTTCAGATCGTCACCGACGATCCGGATGCTCCCAAGAAATCCCATCGGCTGAAGGCCAACCTGGTTGAGCTGCATCAACTGAGTCTCTTTGAGGCCAGTCCAGATGTGTCCACTTGGAGGCTGTTTGTCGACGGAAACAATGACCTCGAATTTTCTGAGTTCAAAGCAACGATTGTCGGGTTTGATATCAACAAAATCCCCCTCTGCCAATGGACTCACGAGTACAAAGCAACTGTTCCTGTCAGAACCAGCGATCTGCCTGCACAAGTCGAGATCGAGGAACCTTTGATGGTTCGCAGAAACAAAGACGCCGACAAGAAAAAACCCGACGAACCTGGCAGCGTAGATGGACGATAGAACACAGCAACTTGCATTAGGCGACGAATTCTCTCCGGACAAGCTGCGCCTGGCGCGCTGCGCGTCTAATTGGTCGCTTGCAGACATCGGTGATCTGCTCGGGGTAACCCGTCAGTACGCCCACAAACTGGAGGTGAACGGACTTCCTTCGCCGGCTCAACTGGAAATGTTGAGCACGGCTTTGGGCGTTACCCAGGAGTTTTTCTTTGCGCCCAGGCGCAGTTCCGTGGAGCTTGAGCAGTGTCATTTCAGAAGCGTGCGCGCTTCGACGTTGACGATAAAGAAGTCGATTGCCGCTCAAGTCGAACTGTTCGAGTTGCTGATTGATGAACTGGACAAGGAAGTCGCGTTTCCGGAAGTCAACTTTCGGACTCATGATGAGCCGGTTTCCAGCGTTGATGGTATTGAACAGATCGCTGAGCGTTTCCGCAGAGAGCAATCACTTGGCCTTGGCCCGCTCTCCAACGTGACCCGACTGGTTGAAAAGATCGGAGTGCTGGTGGTCAATATCGCTGACGCCGATGACCGCATTGATGCTTTTTCCTTGCACAACAAGCGTCCGCTGATCGTTCGCAACACTGCAAAGCAAAATCCATGCAGGCAGCGCTTCGACATTGCCCACGAGCTCGGGCATCTGGTCATGCATCAAGGGGTAGAAACTGGCTGCCGGCATACGGAAGATCAGGCGAACCAGTTCGCAAGTGCGCTGCTAATGCCAAGGGCCAGCTTCTCCGGGGAGTTTCCCGCAATGCGAGGTAAGTATCTCAATTGGAACGCGCTGGGCGAGCTCAAGCTAAGGTGGAAGGTGAGCTTCAAGGCGTTGATATACCGCGCTCAGTCTTTGGATTTGATTACCCAAGAACAGGCCAAGTCTGGCTTCACTTACCTGAATCGCAAAGGCTTCACGCGCCGCGAAGACCTTGATGATCAAATTGAGATGGAGTCACCTCGCTTGGTGCAACGCGCCATGGATTTGCTTGATCACGCGAGCTGGAGAAAATCGCTCAAAGCTTGTGGCCTTACGCGTGAGATGGTCGAGAATCGCTTTTTACTCAAGCCACCCCAATCACCTTTGAAATTGGTTTGAGAATAGTCAAGCCAATGCAAACCTCGACTTGATTATTCATGCCTACCAACTCGGGTACCCGCCCACTTTACAGATGTCATAGATGAATTACCTACACCAGATCCAGCACCAAGCCGAACAGATCTTTGGCAACAAAGAGAAAGCAGATGCTTGGCTCAATCAGCCCAAAAAAGCTTTGGGTGACCGAGCGCCACTGGAGCTTGCGCGATGAGGAAGGATCCTCATTGGCCAGGGATGAGCTTGAGCGAATCACCCACGGATACGCTTTCTAACGGCGACTCTCCATAACGCCCATTTCGCTGCGGATCTGGGCTTGGGGCGCGTCCGCTGAAGGAGCATATTTCGGAGTCAGCGAAGCGCTCCGATTCTCAAGAGCAAAGCGTCGGACGTGCACCCAAACACGATTTCAAATGAAGCAGATTCGACCGCTATGCTGGCATTAAAGGCTGGCATTAAAGGCTGGCACCCAGTATGAAACAATTGCTGAGGTTGGTCATGAGCTTAAAGCAGTTGTTCAATCGAACCTCCGCCTTTTCAGAGATCCTCGTCCGCTAGCCAAACCTCCTCGCAGCGCTTGATACGCTCGCGAATAATTGAGCGCTCACCTGCACCATTCTTTCCCGGAGCCAGCGATGATCCAGGAAGAATTCTTCAGACGCTAAGTGAGGCAAAGGTACTCGCTCCAAGATTATATCATTTGATTGGCAATCCGCTGGGTAGCACTGGCGAGGTAACCGAGTAAAAGGCGCTGCGAATAGAGGTCTACAATTTAACTCTGGCAGGTTGGCTATCATGGAAGGCCCTTAGCTAATATCGACCGCTGTTCTTGATTAAATCGTACAGACACACAGCTTTCGCAAAATCGCTAATGACATGAGTTGTGTCGGCATGTTTTTTCAAGATTTCAAACAGGTCTTGTTGCCCATGCTTTATTAGTTCCGGCTCCATGTAAGGTAGCATGCGAAGGAAGACGTTGAAGTCAAGTGCCTGGTATAGTTCATTAACACTGTTATTAACCTGTGGAATTGTTTTCGATCTTCGGAGTTCGTATCCCTTGCTTCGATAATCTTCGATAGTTAATTTATACCGGATATGGGCTCCTTCACATAAATCAGAGGACTTTTCCGTAAGCTCCCCCGTCTCGGTCAGGTATCCTGCTTTTTTTAAATAATAGAATACGGGGAGCCTCTGAGCGCCCTTAGCGAGTTTAGGGAATACGCTTGTCACCACGTCGATAGCTTCGTAGCTTCCTGTTTCGAAGATTACCTCCCTAAGGAGGTGGCTTCGCTCTAGGCCTACTAGCCCCTGCTTAGCAATGGCTTCGCCCTTTTTTACCGTAGAGATAGCGCCATATCCGACGACGAATTCGGTCAGAGAATCACTCTTCCCTAAATCTTGCTCCTGGCGCACATAAAGCTGGCCTTTAGGGTCATCGGTAATAACCAACTCATAAAGCTCATCTTTAATGGTTCTGAAAATGTGTGCAGGTATGCGTTTCTTGGTCTCGGCGAGAACTTCGAATAGTTCGATAAAACTACTTGTTGTTATCAACTTTACAGGGATTCGTTTGTGAATCACCGAGTCAGTTATAGTCGGGCCGTCTAGTTTATCCTTCCACTCAACGAACATCAGCTTATCTCTAAGGAAGTCCAGGCTTTTTTCAGGGAAGCAGTTTATGATATCTTCCAAGATATCTGCGATGTGGGGGTCAGTAAGCGAGTAGCCTAGAAAGATTACCGGTCTCTCTATAAATATGGTTAATAGTTTAGAAGAGAGATACGGGTTTTTTCTGCGGTATTCTTGGTAATCATTTGACGTGAGCACCAGTGAGTTTGGCTGGCTCGAACATCCGTGAATTTTGTAAATCTCCGCAATTCCATGGCTCCTGCCTGCGATAAGGCCGTCTTGGCCAATAAAATTGGTAAACTTTGGGAATAACTGCTCAATAAGGCAATCCCAGTTTGTCGTTATAACACCGTCAATATTCGCTCTGCTCAGTAGATCTAACTCGGCCTGATACTCTCCGCTGATATTTGTGTGGGCTGATTTTAAATATTTGGATATTTCAATTTTTAGAATAGAACTCTCATTAAGCATATCTGCTTTATATTCTTGAGACGTCTCTTCCGAACCGGGGAGCTCCCACCACTTACTGCAGTAAGTTTCGGCGAGCAATTGAGCATACTTTGGTAAGTCGCCGCTGGAATTGGTCTTAAGCCGGAGGGAGTTCTCGCCTATCAAGGAGCAGAATTTTTGGAGCAACTGTTCCCAGCTTTCCACGCCAAGATACCGGCGTGACATTCCTGAGCCGATAAACAGCATCGGAGATGCCTCAAATTTTTTGAAGTGTTGATTCAGGCTTTCCTTGAACGTCACTCTGACTTCCCCTTTAGTGGTTAGCGTCCTAGGCGCTAGGTGAAAATCGTCTCGATGAGCTCTCGACGGCCTATCCGTTTGCCTTAGGACGGCAGTCTTGATCATGACCTTATGGTAGCTTCAGGGCGGCCGTACTACGAACACTTTATAGCTATAGCTAGCAAATACTTAGCGCTTTCACCTAGGCGAATAGATGCTTCATTCTAAAGTAGGTAGTCGCACGACTCTGGGGAAAGAGTGCCACCGCGCCGACTAAACTATAGAGCCTAGAAGTCATTTTCGAACGCCGCTTAATGAAGAAGGTAGGTGTGCAGACTTAGGATGAGGTTTATGCATGCCAATTCATTGTTGATGTCGAAGGATGGCGTATTACGATCTACACCGATTGCGATGAGCTGGACTACTGCGAGGAATGCCTGTGCCCAGATTGCAGGCGATGGACTTTCGACGCTGGCAATCGCTTCGGCACAGACCCGATTGCTTTACTACCAACGTGAGAACATCAAACACTTGAGCGCATGTTAAAAGCTGTGTGAGGCTAATTTATTGAATGTTTGCGTGGCCCCTCCGGTGGACGGCTGTCGTGAATCAAGCAAGCCCGTTGATTCTCGCAGGTGCCTTGACCCTTTGGGCCATCGAGACTGTCATAATGTTTTCCGGGCCCGCTCCCGAAGGTCGGTCTAATTAATCGTTCACCGATCTCGCCCGTAGCTACACCCGCGCATCCCAGAGCCCCAAAAATGAACTACATAGAGCAGATCCAGCACCAAGCCGAGCAGGTTTTGGCAACAAAGAAAAAGCTGATGCTTGGCTCAATCAGCCCAAAAAAGCTTTGGGTGACCGAGCGCCACTTGAGGTCGCACGAGAGGAGGAAGGATATCTACTGGTCAAGGATCAGCTTGAGCGTATCAGGCACGGATTCTCATTCTAACGGCGGTGGTCACCCGGTAGGCTCAGCCGGCCAACAGGTTAGCTACCATCCACACTCGATGATAAGGAAATCCATGCAATCGCTTTCGCTCCATAAATTGCCCAGATGGGTAAAAATTTTTACCCTGCTCTCTGGTGCATTGGTAGCCGCTGGGCTAGCCCCACATGACCTAAAGTGGTTCGCTCCCAATTTTTTATATTACTGGGCGCCGCATGTGGCCGTGCTGCTTGTACTGTGTGTGCTTCGTGCGTCTTACCCATTGATCGCGGCGGCCGCTATTGCCCTCTCAACCTATCTGGCCCTGTTTGGGGCATGGGTTTTCTCAGCTAGCCACCCCGACTCGATGGCGTGGGTGGGATACCTTCTAAACTTCCCCGGTGCGCTGGCCGGTGCTGTGGTAGGGCGTATTCTGGAATGGCGAAAGTCCCTAGTTTCAACTGCCCTACCGTTTGGCGTCGGCTGTACTTTCGTAGCGATGGGCCTTGCGTTGAATCAGACCGTTGTCTGCATGACGGTTATGGCTTGCAGGATTGGATAGGTCAGCCTGCGTCAGTAAACCCAATCCTGCGCTTGCGAGCTCCGCTTACCAGACATGTGCAAAATTAACTGCAAATATTTTACTAATGGTGAGCTAAAAGCTGCGCTCTGTAAGGGTTTTAGAGATTTAGGAAATGTGCAAAAAATTGCATGCGCTCCTTGCTGTATTTGAACCCTGACCAAAGTACCGGATCTAACGAATCCTCTATTGCTTTGTCATCAAACGCTCATCTAATGTACTAACGGCAAGCAGCGGCAAGAATGTCGAAAATATCTGGTCACTCTCCCCGACAGACCCGCCGAAGCGATGATTGCACTTCGATACGCAGGTTCTGTAAATGAATGTATGGGCGTTCCATTGGTAGTGGATGCGTCGTCGGTGCTCCGCTAGGTTTGAACACAAGTTGGAATACGTGATCCACTTTGTCCATTACGGCTTCTGCCATCTAATGCACAGGTACCCATCGATCGTTGACCGGTCTACCCTCAGCACCCATTCCATGAGATCAAGGGATGAATTATCTAGAGCAGATCCAGCACCAAGCCGAACAGATTTTTGGCAACAAAGAAAAGGCAGACGCTTGGCTCAATCAGCCCAAAAAAACTCTGGGTGACCGTGCGCCACTGGATCTCGCACGCGAGGCTGAAGGATACCTACTGGTCAGGGTTGAGCTTGAGCGTATCAAACACGGGTATTTCGCTTAATTGTTTCTTTAACCGCAACCGAAACGGAAACGATGCCGAGGCCCTTCTTTACTACACTGAATCGTTTAGCCCAAGTCAGGCGACCCACGTGAAGATGCTCGATTGCAAATTACTTTGACTGCTCATTTGAAAATTCCGATGCTACCGGATTTGTGGCATCATAAATTTGGGGCCTCCATCGTCCTAAGCGTAGGGTTCAGGAACGGGTACTGCCCGGATGGTTACGTTTTTCTCGGGTAAAACTGTCTGTGCTTTCCAACATCCCACTTACCGAGATAACGGAAATCGGGCACCCATGAAAATCACGATTGAGGACTGGGATGGTGATGGCGCGATCCGCATCCCTGACGAGACGCTTCAAGAACTAGGTGTTGACGTAGGTGATCAGCTTTTCCTCATTGAGGAATTCATTGGCAATACACGTTGCTTGGTTCTCTCCAAGACACCTAAGGTTCCCGATCGAATCGATGAGCTGGTAGAAGCGTGGGACAGCAAAATACCAAAGTGATAACAACGCCCCAACCCAAAAAAGCTTAAGAACAACGTGCCGATTTTGGAATCAAAAAAAACCGTCCGATTGGAAGCACTTCTCGAATTCGCTCACAGCGTTATAGTTTGTAGACGTCACCCTACCAGCGTTCAGACTGGTCGCTTGGTCAGGGTATGCACCGCTCAACGCGGAACGTCTACAACATAATTCATGCAGACACCGATCTGATAAATCGCCCCCGCAACGTAGGGCCTGTGACTTGAAGTTAGATGGTTGGTGTCGAGCTTCGCTACGGATAGATGACAGAGCAGATCGATATCCACTCCCATAGCAGCAGCTGTGCTCAAAATGGCGATGAGTGCTTCCCGTGCTTGCATGTCGGCCATGACATTACTCCTCCGTTGAGTTTTTCAGCATAGCTGCGTGTGCACGCTTTGATAGATCGAATTGAAGTAGCGAAAAATTACCGTCAACGTTTTCTTTTATGTCAGCGGCTCACATCCATCATCAACCCGCCAGGCGTCTAATTAAAAAAATGCCCCTGCCCATTAGGCCCCCGACCCCCATTACGATTACAGCAGCAGAGGCCCGAGACCCTCTTCAAACTGACGTCACCTGTAAGTCTCGGACAGCGTGTGCTTGCGTTGCCATAAATTCGAATTTACTTCGCTTTAACCGTCCAGAGCTGCTCAAGCTTGGTGGTAAAACTGCTGCTCATGAAATCCCGCCGCATCGCCCATCCGGGCGCGACTGGCACACTCGCCGCACGAAGCGTGCCCCGCCCCCATCGACCATTGATTTCATCCAGAACACTCATCACTTTTTCAGCCTCAACCGGCTGCGAATGCGCGAACAGGTCATCAGTAAACTCACCAGGCTGTCGAAGATCCATAAGCAGTACTTCTGCTTTGCTGTATTTAAACCCCGGTCGAAACAAGCGGTTCACCGCCTCGGTTGCTGCCTTGGTCATCAGCCGCACATCATTAGTGGAATAGGGAAGTTCGACCAGTGCGCCGTTCGCATACTTCGCTTCTTCGGGATTGAACATCCCAGTGCGGATGCTGACTCTGATCTTTTTGCAGAGTGAGTTCTGCGCTCGCAGCTTCTCCGCAGCTCGCTGAGTGTAGGTGGCCACGGCCTCTTTGATTGGCTCGATGTCAGTCAGGCGATTGCCGAACATCCGGCTGCAGCATATCTCCTGTTTAGGGCGCCCTACCTCTCCCAGTTCAAGGCAAGGTGTACCCGCAAGCTCGCGTGCAGTCTTCTCCATTACCACGCTGAATTTTCGCCGCAATGTCCACGGATCCGCTTTGGCCAAGTCCATCGCCGTCTTGATTCCCATAACCTCAAGATGCGCCTTCATTTTTCTACCAACGCCCCACACTTCGCCGACGTCAGTGTTGCGAAGCGTCCAGTCGCGGTTGAACGGGTCGCAGATATCCACCACTCCACCAGTCTTTGATAACAGGCGCTTCGCCGTATGGTTTACCAGTTTTGCCAGCGTTTTCGTACGCGCAATTCCGACACCCACCGGAATGCCAGTACATTTATAGATAGCCGCACGGATGGTGCGGCCGAACGCGGTCAAATCGCCAGGAATGCCAGTCAAATCGGCGAATGCTTCATCGATTTAAAGGAAAGATGTCAACCCATGGGCATCGGTTTGAATGAATATTTGTGAGGGTTTAGATTAGGTATCTGATGCCCATAGACCACAAGCATTTTTCACAAAAATGGATCACGTGGTGTCCACGGCAGATACGCGAATTGTGGCGATGAAAGCTAGCGTGACCAAGATGAGCCCGATCCAACAGTCCAAAGCTCATCCAACCTGGTTGTATAACTGCGGCTCTTAAGCTCTCTCCTCATACCCCATTCAGGTGATACAGGGACGCTTGTGTAATTGCATGGACTTGACCACCCATTTGCATTGCTAATGACCAGTCAATTGCATCCGTGCTGACCAATCGTTTGCATTCGACTTGACCAGCACACGCCGTAGATACGACCGGCAGAGAACGACCCAGAGCCGACATTCATTTTGTGTCACTCAATCGCTGGCCCAGAGGACGGTGTCGTCACATAGAAACAAACAAGGCCGCAATCGCGGCCTTGTTTGTTTCAGGTGTTACTCGTGCGAATGTCCGTGCTCGGCGCTCTCGGAGGTTGCGCCTTTCTCGCCACCGCCGCATGCCGTCATCAGGCCTAGGAAGCAGATCAGAAGCATCGAACGAATCAGAGAAGTTGGGGTTTTCATGGGAAGACTCTACAAAAATGGATGAAAAAAATGGTCTGTGATCAGGCTGAGTCCCGCGTTTTGGCAGAAGGACAACCGTTGCTGGTTTCGGATTACTGTTTGACGTTCAGGTAGTCACCGTTCGTCTTCAACGAAATAGTCACGTCGTTATTGCTGCGATTACGCCAAAACCAGCCGTGAGTACCGTCAAAAATGGCAGTGAACTCACCTTTATCACTTTTGACCTGCTTGCCCTTGTTGTAGCTGTGGAAGTAACCCTTTTCACCGTTGTAGGGCTCGCCATGGGTGTCGTAGTTCACAAGCCCGCCAGCCGCTGCCCATTCATAGCTGACTGTCTTGTTCTTCAGCACTTCAAGTTTGATCTCTGTCCCTTCACCTGGTTTGAGTGTGACGGTCATTTGATTCGACTTCATAGCTGGGGCAGGTGTAGCCGCTGGTTGGGTTGCAGGTAACGCAGCAGGCTGGATTTGCGCAATCTGTGGAGCTGGAGCTACTGCTTGCGGCGGCGCTGCATCCGCCAATGCCTCTTGGGCAAGGATGATCTTCAATTCGCCCATTTGGGTCAGGCCCAGTGCGCGTCCCACACCCGTAGGATCGACGGCATATTCCGAAGGCATGACCACGGTCACCAGCAGACCGACCGCAGTCAGCAGTGCAATGACAGTCGAACGCACCAGTTTGCGAGTGCTAGGCAATTCATTAACGGTTGGAAGCGGAGTATTAAACATGGTCAGAATTCCTTACGCGGAGACAAACAGGCCGGTGATCTGGTAACCCATCAGGAGGAAACCGGCACTCATCATGGCGACGTTGGCGGTATAGGCGTGGCGCCAGAAACTGCCCGTGCGACGCCAATACCCCATCAGAATGAGAATTGCGCTGAGAGCCAGCAATTGGCCGATCTCGACGCCGACGTTGAACGCGATCAGGTTCGGAATCAGGCCATCAGGCGAGATTTCGTACTCCTGGATCTTTGTGGCCAGCCCGAATCCATGGAGCAGGCCGAAGATCAGCGTGGCCACCTTAGTGTTGGGTTGGAAACCGAACCAGCGCTGGAACGCACCCAGGTTATCGAGCGCCTTGTACACCACCGAAAAACCGATAATGGCGTCGATGATGTAGGAGCTGATGCTGACCTCGGTCAGCACGCCAAGCAGCAGCGTGACCGAGTGGCCTACAGCGAACAGCGTGACGTAGAGCCCTACGTCTTTCAGGCGGTAGAGGAAGAAGATCACCCCGAACAGAAACAGCAGGTGGTCGTAGCCCGTCATCATGTGCTTTGCGCCCAGGTAGATGAAGGGCAGCAACATGACGCCGGAACTTTCCTGGATGAAGCCCTTGTCACCTTCCTCGACGGCGTGAGCCATCGCCTCGGGCATCCCGAGGAAAAGTGCAGCGACAAGTAAAAACAACAGCAGTAGCGGGCGGTGCGATGGCGCAGTGAATGCGACAACGCCGCTCATCGAGTGCGAATGCATAGATCAATCCTACGTTGCAGGGATCAAAGGCCGCAGTGCGGCGATGGTCAGGATGCGAACGAAGGACGGGGTGGACGCTCGATCAAGAAAATCGGCGGACGAGGAACGGAATATTGCCGTGCATCAACTCGTATGGACAGCTTCGGCTGTGCAGCCAAACTCAAGGCGGACGTGAGCTGTGGCGTTTCGTGCTGATGGTCAGGGGTCAACGGCGAGTGGTAATGATCCGAGTAGCTCGCACTCGACATGTCTGCCTGTTGCTCATGGGAATGATGGGCGTCTTGCGCAATCTCCCAAACTGGCTGTTTAGATGTCACCGACAACGTATAGGTATGCCCGGCCCAGGCCACAAACATGGCGAGAGCAAGCGCGATTACCACCGTCGTTGTCAGTGTTCTGCTGAACATGGCGTTAGGGATTCAACTCGTTTTATAGGGCTTTTACGCGTTTGACCGCATCCCCCTAGGGGGGATAGGATGCCAGCGTAATTCATTGAGGCCTGAGGCTCAAGTCATGAGTGAGCACGAACACGAACACAGCCATCCCCATACCCACCAAAGTCACGAGGCGATCATCAAGCGTCTAAAGCGGGCGGACGGTCATTTGCGCGGCATCATCACCATGATCGAAGAGGGTCGTGAATGCGTGGACATTGCTCAGCAGCTGCACGCTGTTGAAAAAGCAGTGTGCCAAGCTAAGCGCACGCTGATCCAGGATCACATTGACCACTGCCTGGAGGACACCGTTTCGGCGTTGGGCAATGGCGAGCGTGCGCCGCTGGAAGCGTTTAAACAAATCACTAAGTACCTTTAAGGTCGGATATGCCCAATTTCGCTGAACTGCTGCAACAAGGCGGGGCTCACGCCTGGCTGTATTTCCCGAGCGCGATTCTGCTCGGAGCCTTGCATGGGCTTGAACCGGGCCATTCCAAAACCATGATGGCAGCCTTCATCGTGGCCATTCGTGGCTCGGTAAAACAAGCCGTATTGTTGGGCTTGGCCGCGACGCTGTCGCACACTGCTGTGGTGTGGTTGGTCGCTATCGGCGGCATGTACCTGGGCAAAGGCCTGGATGCGCAAACCACGGAGCCGTACTTCCAGCTTGCCTCATCTGCGCTGATCATCGTGATTGCGCTGTGGATGCTATGGCGTACCTGGCGCGGCGAGCAGATGTTCAAGTTTGAGCAAGGTGATGATCACCACCACGGCGAGCACGACCATGGTCATCATGATGAGACCCATCGAATCGATACCGGCCATGGCCGTATCGAACTGTCGATCTTCGAGGAAGGCATGCCACCGCACTGGCGCCTGAAGACACTGACCGGGCACGCCTGGGCAGCCTCAGATGTTCGCCTGATGACTACTCGTCCGGACGGTAGCACCCAATCGTTCTCTTTCGTTGAGCGCGACGGCTTCCTGGAGTCGGCGGTCGATATTCCGGAACCACATGAGTTCAGTGCTCGGTTGAGTCTTGGGTATGCAGATCACTCCCATGATTACGATCTCCAGTATCAGGAACACGATCACGGGCATGCTCATTCCGAATTGGAAGGCTTAGAGTTGTCGATTGATGGCTATCAGGATGCGCATGAACGTGCTCATGCCAACGATATCCGCAAGCGCTTCACCAATCGCGAGGTCACCACGGGCCAGATCGTTATGTTCGGCCTGACTGGCGGTCTGATTCCTTGTCCGGCAGCCATTACCGTTCTGTTGCTATGTCTTCAGGTTAAAGAAGTCGCGCTGGGAGGCATGCTTGTCCTGTGTTTCAGCATCGGATTGGCGCTCACCTTAGTCACTGTCGGTGCTGCTGCGGCAATTGGTGCTAAGCAGGCCTCCAACCGTTGGCCTTGGCTGGGCACCTTGGCTCGTCGAGCGCCGTACCTGTCCAGCGTGCTGATCATTGGTGTTGGTCTGTACGTGGGCTTCCATGGCTGGATCGGCCTGAACGCGTGAGGCAAGTCTTTCGTGTTTGAACTCACGAGCTACATTGGTCTGTTCGTGGCGGCATTCGGTGCCGCCACGTTATTGCCAATGCAGTCTGAAGCCGCGCTGGTCGGGATGTTGCTCTCCGACCGGTACGTCGTTTCTACGCTCTTGGCAGTCGCCACTTTTGGCAACGTGCTTGGCTCCGCACTGAACTGGCTTCTGGGCCGTTCCGTTGAGCGATTTCGCCACAAGCGCTGGTTCCCCCTGAGCGAGAGCAAGTTAGAAAAAGCTCAGCATTCCTATCTGCGCTACGGGCGCTGGTCACTGTTGTTGAGCTGGGTGCCCATCATTGGCGACCCGCTGACAGTCGTCGCTGGAGTCATGCGCGAGCCACTCTGGAGTTTCCTGCTGATTGTCACCTTGGCCAAGGGCGTGCGTTATCTCGTGCTGACCGCCGTCACACTGGGGTGGGCATGACGATGCCTACTGTCCCGCTTTCCCCACTCAAGAGCCGAAGCAGTAGCCTGGATCTGATCAAGTGGCTAGCGATGTTGACCATGGTTATCGATCACTTGCGGTTGGTGTGGCCGGAGTTGAGCAATCTGTTCATTCCGGGGAGACTTTCCTTTCCGTTGTTCTGTGTCGCTATTGCAGCCAACGTGGCGCGCTCCAAACAGGGTGAATTGCTGACGGCTGCGACGGTCGATACCTTGCATTGATGCTGTTGTTCGCCGCCATTTCAGAAGTGCCTTATCGCTACATCAGCACCTCGGGATCATTAAACGTGTTGGTGACGCTGGCATTGGGACTGGTGATTGCCTGATGATCGCGGGCCTCTTTGCCGCTTGGGTTCTATCTCGCCATGGTTGGCAGTGGTTGTTTTGGGTTGGCGGTTCAATGCCCGTATTGTTAAGTTTGCTGCTCTTCGTGTTTCTGCCCGAGTCCCCTCGCTATTTGGCGCGCCACCAACGACGCTGGCCCGAACTTATTCATATTCTAAAACGCATGGGGCACACCATCTCAGAGAGTTCTGAGTTCGCCGACAGTGCAGAACGTGCATCACCTAAGAAGTTAGGCTTTAAAGCTCTGTTTCAGGCGGCTTTCGCGCGGGACACTATTGCCATATGTCTGGCATTTTTCAGCGTCGTGCTATCACTGTATAGCGCTTTCAACTGGCTACCGGCCGTACTCTCGGCCGAGGGCCTATCGATGGCGTTGGCCAGTCAGGCCCTGGCCGCCCATAACCTGGGGGGGGTGCTAGGTTCGCTATTTTGCGCCTATGCCATCACCAGATTTGGGTCACGCGTTCCGTTGTTGATCTGTGCGTCCCTAGCCGCCCTGAGCGCTTTTGCGATGTTGGGCCTCGATATCAGTCATAACGCTGGTTTAGTCATTGCCGGCTTTGGCATCCACGGTTTCTTTGTTAATGCCGTACAGACCTCGCTCTATGGCTTGTGCGCCTATGTCTATCCGACAGAGGTTCGTGCAACTGGCATGGCTACAGCCCTGGCGTTCGGCAGGATGGGGGGCATTTTGAGTGCCTTCATTGGAGCGGCTGTGATCACTTTTGGTGGCCTCTCCGGCTACCTGGTAATGCTCGGCGCCGGCATGGCCGCCGCCGTCATCGCGTTGTTGCTAGTACGCAGTCACCTGCCTGGCAAGAAAAGCTCCGCTCGCTTGGCTACTGCCAATGCGCACTAGAGAAGAGAGGTGGCGCCGTTTTTAAACTAATACCAAGAGGGCGACCATTGTAGGTTTGCTCCGACGAATCGAGGTGAACCGGAAACTCGCTCACCACCTTCCTGAATGAAAAGCCGCCTGCTTCAAGGGAATAAAAATAATGAATCCCGCATACATTCACGCCCGTAAAAAACTGATGTTGGTCATGATCATAATTGGCGCACCAGCGCGCTCTCCCCCCGCTACGGCCGACTTTATCGATGACAGTAAGGCCCGAATTGAAATGCGTAACTTCTACCTCAACCGCGATTTCCGTCAGGACAATGCACCGCAGTCCATGGCCGCTGAATGGGCCCAGAGCTTCACGGCGCGGATCGAGTCTGGCTACACCGATGGCACGTTCGGCTTTGGCCTCGATGCCCTCGGGAAATTAGGGGTCAAGCTCGACTCCAGCCCTGACCGGCGAGGAACCGGTCTACTGCCATATGGCCCCGATAGCCGCGAACCGGCCGACGAGTTCAGCACGCTGGGCTTGACCGGCAAATTGCGCGTATCCAAAAGCGTACTGAAAATCGGTACCCTACAACCGCTGCTACCAGTGGCGACCTATAATGACAATCGTATGCTGGCCTCCACTTTCCAGGGCGGCTTGCTGACCAGCCAGGAGATCAGCGGCCTGACGGTCAATACCGGACGTCTGACCAAAACCAATCTGCGCGACTCGTCGAGCAATGACGACATCGGTTACGGCATCGCCAGCAGCGACCGCTTCGATTTTGCCGGTGGCAGCTACGCCTTCAACCCGCAACTGAACCTAAGCTACTACTACGGTAAGCTCGATCAGATCTATCGCCAGCAGTTCGTCGGTCTGGTACACACCCAGCCGTTGGGCAATGGCTTCAGCCTACGCAGCGACCTGCGCTACTTCGACAGCCGCGGCGACGGCGCCGAACGCGCCGGGCGCATTGACAACCGCAACTTCAACAGCATGTTCACCTTGGCCCAGGGCGCGCACAAAGTCAGCGCCACCTGGCAGCAGTTGTCCGGTGCCAGCGCCTTCCCGTTTCTCAACGGTGGCGATCCCTACGTGGTCAACCTGGTGACCTACAACACCTACACCCGCGCCGACGAGGACTCCTGGCAACTGCAACTTCGCCGCCCAGGGCATTCCCGGCCTGACCTTTATGACCCGTTACACCGACGGCCGTCACGCCAAGACCGCCAGCCTCGATAACGGCACAGAGCGCGAACGCGACACCGATATCGCGTATGTCATCCAGAGCGGGGTATAAAGGACGTCAGCATACGCTGGCGCAACGTGACGTTTCGCTCAGGCAATGGCTTGACCACCGCTGTCGATGAGAACCGAATAATCCTCGGTTACACCTTGGCACTATGGTGATCCCTGTCTGGCGCCACCGTTTATTCTCGAAGATCATCATCTGGACGAGATCGCCGAAAAACTCGTTCACGCTGTGAACATCACGCTTAAAGGTCTCTGAGGAATTATCATCATGGCTATTCAATCGCGACTGAGTTCCTTGACCGAAGCGAACATGGATGAAGCCCAGCGCGCAGTTCTCAAGGATATCCTCAGCGGCCCGCGAGGTAATCTGGACGGTCCGTTCCTGGCCTGGATTCATAGTCCGGAACTGGCCAACCATGCTCAGCGGCTTGGCGCGTTCTGTCGTTATGGCACTCGCCTGGAACTGCGTTTGACCGAACTGGCGATCCTGTTTACCGCTTCATGGTGGCAGTCCCAGGCCGAGTGGCAGATTCATGAACCGATCGCGCGCTCGGCGGGTCTATCTGACCAGATAATCGAGGCGCTGCGCCAGAAGGCATTCCCGCAATTCACCCAAGTAGATGAACTGCTGGTGTATCGAGTGGGTAAGACGCTGTACGAGACTCACCGTATCGACGACGGTCTTTATGCAGAAGCTATTCAAGCGTTTGGAGAGCCCGCTGTCGTCGAGTTGATAGGGCTCTTCGGATATTACGCACTTGTCGCGATGACCCTGAATGTTTTCTCTGTTCGCCGTGATACCGATGCACCACTGCCGTTCGTAGAGTCATAAACGCTTTTATGATTAGACAGGGCTCAGTGGCAAGCGGGCACTGGTGACAGTAATACCGGGGCTTGATCATAGTTAATGCGAACCGCAACGCTCATTCAGCGGGGAAAGTAGAGCACGACCAGGCAAATCGAATCATCCTTGATTTGTGGAGGTACGGACCGTTCGCTTTTGGCCGTTACGTTACTGATCTTGCGCCGGCAAAACGCCAACATGATGTGGAATGACTGCTTATGGCCGATTGTGTTGAAAAAAAGTCGGTTTTTTCAAACTGCCGAAAAATTGATCGGTAAAAGCTCCCTCTAGCACGCTGCTACGTGAAATCTCAGTCCGAATGCTTCTGCGAAAATTCTGGATTTCAATCTCAGGCGCTTACTTTTTTTCCATGGAAACTAAGGCCGGCTTTTTCAACATAATCGGCCGTTAGCGGCCTCAAGATTGCGTGTCAGTGTCGCGGACTGGCTTTAGCACTATCGATCCGCCGATCAACTCGATGCTCAAGGAATCACCCAAACCGACGTTCATTTCTGCAAGGAGATCCTGTGGGAGATCGATAATGACATCTCCGCTGCCATCACCAGGATCTTGGCATTTTACGATTGTCCGCAAGGATTCACTCATAGGGAAGGCCCTCCCGGGATTGATGGGGTTCTATGCTACGCCCGCATGGCTCCTACTGACAGCTATCGGCCAGAAGCGGACGATGAAGCATAGACCGGGGATGTCTGCCAGAGCGGGGCAGTACAAGCAGTCATTCAATGCGTTTACAAAAGTAGGGTCGATTCAGCCGGATGCGCTTTTTTTGATTCAAACCCCTGCGAAGTGTAATAGATTACTTATTGAACATTTTGTAAAAACCCGTAACATAGCCCACCATGATACTCGAACAGCTCAAAGCCCTGGGCAATGACACTCGCATGCAAATGATGGAGTGGCTCAAAGACCCCCTCAGTAATTTCCCACCTCAAGATCATGGCGATCCTGCTATAGGGGTGTGCGTAACCCATTTGCAGCACAAGGCAGGGCTTTCGCCTTCTACCGCGTCTGCACACTTAGCTATCTTGCAACGTGCAGGCTTCGTGCTAACTACCCGCATCGGAAAATGGACTTACTACCGGCGCAACGAGGAGGCGATTGATGACTTTGCGGCTAGGTTGACCATGGAATTGTAATTTTTAACCTCTCATTTCGTTATTTCGCGAAACTAGAAAACAAAAGGAAACTCTCATGAGCAGCAAAACTATTTTTGTCCAACCCGGTGGTGGCTATGAAAAGGTTGTGGTTGGCAGCAGCGAAGTCCGAGCCGCAGTGCGTGGCGAAATCACCGTGCGCCTTCACGCCAACTCGCTGAACTACCACGACTTCGCGGTGGTCAGTGGTATGTGGGGCCCTAGCGAAAAGCGCATTCCCATGGCCGATGGTGCAGGTGAAGTCATTGCTGTCGGCCCAGATGTCACTGAATTCAAGGTGGGTGACTCAGTCGTCAGCACCTTCTTCCCGGAGTGGATCAGCGGTGCGCCACTGGTTGAAGGCTTTGTTAGCGTGCCAGGTGATGGCATCGACGGCTACGCTCGTGAGCAAGTGACGGCCAAAGCCACATCGTTCACCCTCGCGCCGACTGGATACAGCCATGCTGAAGCGTCGACGCTTACCACCGCCGGCCTTACTGCATGGCGCGCCCTGATGGCCGATGACTCACTCAAGCCGGGCGACACCGTGCTCGTCCAAGGCACTGGTGGCGTTTCAATTTTCGCCCTGCAGTTCGCTAAAATGGCCGGTGCTACCGTCATTGCTACCTCTTCAAGCGACGAAAAACTTGAACGTCTGAAAGCCCTAGGCGCTGATCATGTGATCAATTACCGCAAAGACCTTAACTGGGGCGAAACTGCACGCGCTCTAACGGGTGGGCGTGGCGTTGATCACATCATAGAAGTCGGCGGCCCTGCAACGCTTGAGCAATCGATGATTGCAATTCGGGTTGCTGGTCACATCTCCGTCATAGGGATATTGAGTGGCGTAAGCGGTGCAATGAATTTTGTACCGGCACTGATCAAGCAAGTGCGTCTGCAGGGTGTATTGGTGGGCAGCCGCAGCCAGCAGCAAGCCATGATCCGAGCCATCAATGCTAATGGTATGCGCCCGATTATTGATCGTCATTTCCCTTTGAGCGAGATTGTCGAAGCGTTCAAGTATCAGGAGACCAACCAGCATTTTGGCAAAATATGCCTGGATATCTAAGCGCGCATGAATGGGCATGATCCGTATGCCTATCAAAGATGTGCTGATGCCGCTGCCGACGCAGCGGGCGAGAGAGATTTCCGAATTGCTGCCGCATAAATGGCAACCGGTTTAGTTACGCAAATCGGGATACTTCCGCACTTACCGTATTTTGGCAATGCCAACGTAGATCGGGCTGGAGAACGCTTCTCTGGTCTGGTCTGGTACTTTTAGTGGCTGTGACCCTGGTCTGCCATTTAAGTATGTACGCGTTAGAGCGATACTAGAGGCATAGATGGAGCCGAGGACATCAAGGACAGATAACAAATGAGAAAGAAGTTTTCGGAATCTGAAGTGTCCGGGCGACTGGTAAAATTAGCACTGATATCGGGAGCGTTGGTATCTGCCTATCTAGCAACGCGAGATTGGGCAATGTTCCTACCTAATTTTGGGGTCTTTTGGACACCTCATGTGCTTCTCCTGTGCATGCTTTGGGCAATGCGATCTGAATTGCTCGAACGCAAAGCTGCCTATGTCAGGTGGACTTTGCGCCGATCAATTCAGTGTTTTAACGCACTACTTCTCCAAGTCAGCATTCAAACGCTCGCCGGCATAGACCTGAGCTTCCTGGGCTTTTTGCACCACAGCTGCGGTACCAAAGAACTCGTGGGTTACTCCTGGATAGAGCCTGCGTTCGACGCTCACTCCTGCGCTTCGCAGCGCCTGTTCCAGCTGAGCGCCGTCGTCACGTAACGGGTCAATCTCGGCGTTGATCAATGTGACCGGAGGCAGACCTTGAAGATTGGCGTGCACAAGGTCGATGCGCGGATCTTTGGTATCGGCTTGGCTGGAAGTGGCTTGCGAAATGAACCACAGCATCATCGGACGGTTGAGGGGAATCGCATCGGCGTACTTCAAATACGACTCAGTGTCGATGTTCGACTGGGCTACAGGATAAACCGACAGCACATGCTTCGGAGCAGTCAGCCCCGCTTTATGAGCTGCTACCGCCGTCGCGACGGCAAGGTTCCCACCTGCGCTCTCGCCAGCAAGCGCAAGACGCTTCGGATCACCATTCACCGAAGACGCTTTGGTTGTCAGCCAACGGTAAGCAGCTAGGGCATCTTCATGTGCGGCGGGGAATTTGCTCTCCGGGGCGAGTCGATAGTCCACGGAAACGACAACAGCGTTGGCCTGCTTCGCTAGACCTCGTGCGCCGCCGTCATAAACTTTGCGGTCGGCGAAAACCCACCCGCCTCCGTGAAAATACAACACCACTGGAAACGGCCCTGCGCCTTCTGGCGTATATACCGTCGCGGGCATCGAGCCTGCAGCGCCCGGCACTTGGATCTCGCGAGTGGTGACGCCTGGCACAAGTACTGTGGGCGTGCTGTCGCGCTTCTGGTCAGCCAGTACCCTTTTGACGGCGTCGGCCATGGTCGGTTGCTGGCGAGCTTCGGCTGGTGTGATCTTCTCAACTGCTTTGCCGTCTAAGCTGGCAAATTTATTCAGCACTTTCTGCATGTCCGAATCAGTGCGCAGCATGCTTTTGGTACCGCTGACAGCAAGCTGAGACACTGAAGGTTTGTCAGGGTCTCGATCACATCCGCTCAAGAAGGTAACGACTCCGATTGCTGAAAGTGCGATGGCCAGTTTGCGATGTTTTGTAATCATTATTTTTTCCTCACACCGACAGGCCGCCTTAATTGCGCGCTGCGCCACGGGCGGGCCTTTTCGGTGCTTAGTTATCACGGTTTATGACCTCCTCGGTATTTTCGGCGCAAGCGAAGGCATCAGGTTCATCCACTTTTTAATCAGCCGGTTTGAGCACAACCTTTGTCCAGCCATTGTCACGCGCATCGAAGTGCTTATAGGCGTCGGGCCCATCAGCGAGCTTCAGGCGGTGAGAAATGATCTGCGCGGGGTTAGCTCGCCCGTGGTGAATGAGTTCCGCCAACCTCCGGTTGTAGACTTTGACGTTGGCCTGGCCCGTGCGAATTTGCTGCCCCTTGAACCAGAATGCACCGAAGTCGAAGGCCATCTTGCCTTCCTTTGCGAGTTCATTTTTTGCATCAGGATCTTTCGGTATGAATACGCCGACGACCCCTATTCCACCGGTAGCCTTTGTCGAGGCAACGAGGTTGTTCATCGTCAGGTGATTGGCTTCATGACCATGGCGGTCGCAGCATTGATAACCCACACATTCGCAACCACGATCCGTGCCTTTGCCATGAGTCAGATTGAGTATCTGATCCACCGCTTCTTTCTCCAAGGAGTTTATCGGTGTGGCACCCATTTGAGCCGCCAGCTTCAGACGATCTGGATGATTGTCGACCACGAATACTTGGGAGGCACCTTTGATCATGGCGGAGTGGGCAGCCATCAATCCGACCGGGCCGGCACCGTAAATCGCGATGCTCTCACCGGGTAATAGACCGGCTAGTTCAGTCGCATGCCAACCGGTGGGAAAGATATCAGACAGCATCACGTAGTCATCTTCACGCTCTTGCGCGTCTTCGGGCAGCACCAGGCAGTTGAAGTCGGCGTAGGGCACGCGAAGTAATTCAGCCTGCCCTCCTTGATATGGCCCCATTTCTGCGAATCCATAAGCAGCGCCCGCATTACCGGGATTGGCGGTCAGACAAAAACCCGTCAGGCCTTTCTCGCAGTTTTCGCAAAACCCGCAGCCGATATTGAACGGCAGACAAACGCGATCCCCGACCTTTACCCGATCAACACCGGCCCCGACCTCAATCACCTCACCGAGATTCTCGTGTCCAAATACGCGCCCAGTCTCGAACGAAGTCCGACCCTCGTACATGTGCAGATCTGAACCACAGATGTTGGTCGTGGTGATTCGAACTAGAACATCTGTGGATTTTTCAATTTTGGCATCCGGGACATTTTGCACGCTCACGTCACGCGGGCCGTTGTAAACGATTGCTTTCATATTGTTCTCCTATTAGCAAAACGAAGGAAAATTTCGCCTGCTCAGACTTATCTGTCATAGGGAAAGGAACGTATGTTCAATATTTAAAACCGACGGGTGACGAGCGGTTAATCGATAGAGTTTGCGTAGAAAATACTGAATTTTTTGCCGACGCGAGCGTCTATTTTTCGAGCGCACATCAGAAGATTAATGATCTATGCAGCATGACCTGAAAGTAGCAAAGGTGCGGATTCAAATAGTTCAGGGAAAGCACGCTTCAATGCCCCGGCATTACCTGAAGAGCGCGACTTAGAAGGAGATGAAGAGCTTGGCCTATCTGGATTGGATTCAATGGCCTGCGATGTTGGTTACGGTGCTTGCCGCCTGGCTGATTGGGTCTCAGCGTCCCGCTAGGAGAATGACGGGATTTATCTGTTTCATCTTAAGCAACGTTTTGTGGGTGATTTGGGGCGCGTACGCCGAAGCCTACGGCCTTATCGTCTTGCAGATCTGCCTTTGTCTCATGAACCTACGTGGGTTTAAAAAGAACTTCGAAGGAAAATAGGAATGCGACATCACGACGCTCGATAGCCCTTGAGATTCTTCTTGAAGCCTCGGGCGTTCATCCCAGAAGTACGCATTCTAGGAGCAGGGCCAGCACTCACTTGCGGGTTAAGTGCGGGCAGTCCAAGTGAAGTGCTGAGGGAGGTCAAATATTCGCCAATCCCGCCACGACATTTGTAATCCCTGCGTGCGCTGGTGATCACCGGGTTCGTTGCCGTCCATACGATGCGAGCGCCGATCCTCTCAAGATCAGCTACAAGGTGAACATCTTCATTTGTGGCGAGATGCTGAAATCCGCCGACGTTTCGATAGGCTTCAGCACTCAGTCCAAGATTTGCGCCGTGGATATGGCGATGGTTCTCGATGAACTGGTACAGCTCCAGATACCTAGCGCGCACCAACTTACCATGTTCATTCCAGGTATCCACTTCGACCGTTCCACAAACCGCGTCAACCCCGAAATCGACTTGGCGAACAAGCCAATCGGGAGGAACACAGTATCGGCATCTGTGAATGCAAGCCACTGTGCTCCGGCGCTGAGTAATTTCTCCGCGCCAGTCGCTCTGGCCTTACCCACATTCTGAAAAGATACGTCGAGTTTTGCTACGCCTTGAGCCGAAACCAATTGAGCAGTGTTGTCCGAGCAATCGTCCAGGATGACAACTACCATGACCATCTGACCTCGAAGGCCTGGGTGCCTAGTGGCAAGCAGGACAGATGATAGGCAGTCGGTGATGTGTTTTTCTTAGTTATGGGCGGGTATCATGACACCGATCACTACGTTTCATCCTTCTAGCAAAGTGTTTGGTCTCCAGTAGTGGACACTTCGCTTTAACAGAAGGTTTAACGAATGTAAGAGGTCTGCCGACTTATTGGCCTCACTCCATCACGGCCGCATGAACAAAGCACAGTTTGTTACCTTCAGGGTCTCGGCAATAAGCATCAAAGTAATCGTTTGAATACTGTGGACAAAATCCCGGCGCCCCCTCATCCGTCCCCCCCATGGCGATAGCCACTTCCACACTGTTCTAACCTTCTCTGGGGAGTTGGCTGCAAGGCTTACCTGAGCACCATTAGCCTTAACCAAAATAGTCCGGGGACGCTTTAGCCGAGTCAACGGCCCAAAACTAGCTGCCGAAGCGACACTACTGGGTGCTGAACTCCTCAACCGCGTCGGCAAACTGCTGCCCAACGTCGTGTGCCGTTTATCCGACGCGCCTCAAGCCGACTAAACCAAACGCCCTCGAAACTCCTCCACACATTACTGTCCGTTAAAAATCGAGAGGGTGAATGATGAAAGCCATCGTAATCGACCGCTTTGGTGGGCCTGAGGTGATGAAAGTCAGTGACATCAGCAAACCGGAACCTAAAGACGATGAAGTTTTGGTGAAGAACATGGCGGTGGGCGTCAACCCAGTCGACTTCAAAATTCGCGAAGGACAATATCCGGAGGTCAAGGAAGATAAATTGCCGTTGACGATGGGACGTGAAGTCGCCGGTGTCATAGAGGCCATCGGTAAAGACGTCACAGGATTTAAAGAAGGCGACCGTGTCTTCGCTATGATTGGTGCTGACGGGGGTTATGCGGAATATTCACGTGTACCAACGGTGCACTTAGCGCTCGTTCCCTTTTTTATGGACTGGACGCACGCGGCCGGTGTACCTCTGGCTGCGCACACTGCTTGGCAGGCGCTAGTGGAATACGGCCAACTGGAGCAAGGACAGAAAGTGCTGATCCATGGAGGAACTGGAGGGGTTGGGCACTTCGCGGTGCAGTTCGCTCGGGTGAAAGGGGCTGAAGTTTACGCAACAGCTTCAACCGAAAGCTTAAAGTTCCTCCAAGAGCTTGGGGTCGACCGAGCCATCGATTACAAGAAAGAGAAGTTTGAGGAGATCTGTAAGGACTTCGATCTTGTGATTGATTTAATCGGAGGAGAGACTCAGGCCCGTTCTTGGCGGGTACTAGGCGAAGGGGGAAGGTTGGTTTCCACGTTGGAAATGCCGGATGCAGGTCATCCCGAAGCGGCGGGCAAAACTGGAAGTCGCTTTACCGCTCGTCCTGATGGTCTTCAATTGGCCGAAATTGCCGGCTTACTTGAAGCAGGCCAAGTTCGGGTCTTCATCGAACAAACATTCGATCTAGACCAAGCGGCGAAGGCATTGGACGTCATAGCGAACCAGCATGTCCATGGCAAGGTGGTACTACTCGTTTAGCCGTGACACCGAGCGCCAACAAGCATTTATATTCGGCTGACGTCGGCTGATATGTCGCCCTACGGGACAGCAGCCAGCAGTCACTATCCAGGTGCATGGGTCACGGTTTGTTGAACACATTAAGCGTTTATACGTCCAATCTTACTTCGTCAATTAGCCTCGGGGCCGAGAACGGAAAGTGATGCCAAGGGTCACGGAGCTCTAGTCGCACGGCTCGCGCCCTTGTTGATAAAAATGGGAAGTAAACGTGCGTAAGTGAAAATTGGATGGTAACCGGCCAGCAAACACACCTTCCTGACCCCACTGCCAAAGGCGATGGTGTCCACCTCAATTTAAGTGGACACCACTTCTAGCCTTTTAAGAGGGTCTTTCATGCAGCCACAACGTCGTTCCTATTCCAGGTCGTTCAAGGCCCAAGTCATTCAAGAGTGCGCCCAACCTGGGGCCTCGATTGCCAACGTTGCGCTGAGCCACAGCCTCAACGCGAACCTCGTCCACAAGTGGATTCGGCTGCAAACGCAGAAAAGCATGGCGCTGCATCCCGCTTTTGTTTCACTGCCCATGCCACTCGCCAGCACTGAGTCGCAAGCGGCATCATCGACTATCAGCGTTGAGATCCAGCATCTGCGCGGCACCGTTAAAGTGAACTGGCCAACTGAAAGTGCTGCTGCCTGTGCAACCTTTCTTCGAGATCTGTTGCGATGATCCGCATCGACGCCATATGGCTCGCCACCGAGCCCATGGACATGCGCGCGGGCACTGACACAGCGCTGGCGCGGGTGGTGGCCGTGTTCGGTGCGGCGCAGCCGCACTGTGCTTATCTGTTTGCCAACCGTCGCGCCAATCGCATGAAAGTGCTGGTGCACGATGGGTTGGGTATCTGGCTGGCGGCGCGCCGACTGCATCAAGGCAAGTTTTTCTGGCCGGGATCTCGGCACGGCTCACAGGTGGAGTTGGGTGCCGAACAACTGCATGCCCTGGTGCTGGGTTTACCTTGGCAACGCGTTGGGCAAAACAGTGCGATCACCCTGATGTAATCACTGCCATGGCCAGCGTCGCCGCGCAATTGTCCGATGAGCCTATCGTCAGTGTTGGCCTGTTCTGACAAAATCGGCGGCATGACTTTGCTTCCTGATTTCGACCAATTAAACCCTGAACAACTGCGCGCTATTGCCGCGCAGCTGATGCAGCGTGTCGAGACTCTCGATCAAAAAGTCGAGTCCATGGACAAGCAGATCCATCACTACAAAACGGTCAACGACAAGCTGACCCACGAGATCGCACAGCTCAAGCGTTTCAAGTTTGCCAAGCGCAGCGAGCAACTAAACCCGTATCAAACCAGCCTGCTCGATGACGTGATCGATGCCGATATCGCGGCCATCGAAGCTGAGCTTGAGGCGTTGCAACCGGTTCCATCCCCGACCGTAGCTCGGCAAAAACCTAAACGCACCGCCTTGCCGCCCGAGTTTCCACGCACGCCCATCCATCACGAACCGGACAACACTCACTGCCAATGCGGCTGCGCCCTCAAGCGTATCGGCGAGGATGTCAGCGAGAAACTCGACTACACGCCCGGCGTGTTCACGGTTGAACAACACATCCGTGGCAAGTGGGTCTGTGAGGACTGCGAGACCCTGATCCAGGCACCTGTTCCTGCGCAGGTCATCGACAAAGGCATCCCCACAGCAGGTTTGCTGGCTCAAGTGATGATCGCTAAATACGGTGATCATTTGCCACTGTACCGTCAGGAAAAGATCTTTGGCCGGGCCGGCCTCGCCATCCCGCGCTCGACCTTGGCGCAGTGGGTCGGCACTTGCGGTGTGCAACTGCAACCACTGGTTGATGCTCTGCGCGAATTGGTGCTTGGACACAACGTGGTGCACGCCGATGAAACGCCGGTACAGGTGCTCATGCCTGGCTCGAAGAAAACCCATCGGGCCTACGTCTGGGCCTATGCAACCACCGCGTCTGCCGATATCCGCGCAGTGGTGTACGACTTCAGCCCAAGCCGCTCGGGCGAGCATGCACGCAACTTCCTGCAAGACTGGAAAGGCAAGCTGGTGTGCGACGATTTTGGTGGTTACAAGGCCAGTTTTGCACTCGGTGTCACCGAAATCGGCTGCATGGCCCATGCGCGGCGCAAGTTCTTCGATCTGCACGCCACGAACAAAAGCACGCTCGCCGAGCAAGCTCTGCGCTATATCCAGTTGCTGTACGAAATCGAAAGTGAAATCCGCGACCTGGAGCCCGACGTACGGCGACGAATACGACAAGAAAAAGCCGTCCCCGTGATGAACATGATGCACACCTGGATGATCGCCCAGCGCGAGCTGGTGCACGATGGCGTGGCCATCGCCAAGGCTCTGGATTACAGCCTGAAACGCTGGACGGCGTTGTCACGTTATCTGGATGACGGCGCGGTGCCTATTGATAACAACCACATCGAGCAGCAAATCCGGCCATGGGCGCTCGGACGCAAGAACTGGCTCTTTGCAGGGTCGTTACGCAGCGGACAACGCGCGGCTGCGCTGATGAGCTTGATCCAATCGGCCAAGCTTAACGGGCATGATCCGTATGCTTATCTCAAAGATGTATTGACGCGGCTGCCGACGCAGCGCGCCAGTGAGATCGCCAAGTTGTTGCCGCATAACTGGTTGCCGTCGCGCAACCTGTAATGCCCGTTCGCTTACACACCATCGCCCTTATCATCAGGATTGCCATGCGCCAAAGAACCTCTTATCCCCAACCCTTTAAAGCCCAGATTGTCCAGGAGTGCCTGCAACCTGGCGTGTCGCTAGCCACCGTAGCTCAGCGCCACGGCATCAACGCCAACTTGGTTCGAAAGTGGATTCCTGTTTATCGTGATTGCCAAGCTCCAGCGTTGCCCGCTTTCGTTCCGATGAAACTACCATCCCCACCAAGACCCGATCAGCAAATATCCGTCAACATCGAGTTTCCTTACGGCCAGCAAAACCTCACTGTGAGGTGGCCATCTACAGACCCTGTAGGGTGTGCCCGTTTTATCCGTGAGCTTGCTCAATGATCCGCATCAACGCCATCTGGCTCGCCACTGAACCCATGGATATGCGGGCTGGCACCGAGACTGCTTTGGCCAGAGTCGTTACGGTATTTGGTGCGGCGAAGCCGCACTGCGCCCATCTCTTTGCCAATCGACGGGCCAACCGAATGAAAGTGCTGGTTCACGATGGGATTGGTGTTTGGCTGGCGGCACGGCGGTTGAATCAAGGCAAATTTCACTGGCCAGGCATTCGACAAGGTAGCGAGCTGGAACTGGATACCGAGCAACTTCAGACCTTGGTACTTGGCCTGCCGTGGCAGCGCGTTGGCGCTGGCGGTGCAATCACGATCCTTTAAAAAGGCTGTAATTAACGTCTGAGTCTGCTGCCGTAGGCGGTCTGCTTTGGTAAAATCCATGGCATGACTTCCTTGCCCAACCTCGACCAAATGACCCACGACCAACTGCGCGCCCTCGCTGCGCAGTTGATGTCGAAGGTCGACACCATGGGCAGAAAGATCCATCGCGATCAAACCATCATCGAACAGCTGACTCACGAGATCGCGATCCTCAAGCGGCACAGGTTTGCCAAGCGCAGCGAGCAGATCAGCCCTGAGCAAGGCAGCTTGCTCGACGATCTGTGAGGCTATCGACGCTGAGCTGACGGCACTCCAGCCGGCTCCGGTTCCAGAAGAGGTGCGCCAAAAACCAAAGCGCGCACCGTTGCCGCCGCAGTTTCCACGCAACGTCATTCATCACGAACCGGAAAACACTCAGTGCACTTGCGGTTGCCAGCTTCAGCGCATCGGCGAGGACGTCAGCGAGAAGCTGGATTACACGCCAGGCGTGTTCACAGTCGAGCAACATGTACGTGGAAAATGGGCCTGCCCTCAGTGCGAAACACTTATCCAAGCGCCGGTACCGGCCCAAGTGATCGACAAGGGCATTCCGACCGCAGGTCTGCTGGCTCATGTGATGGTGGCGACGTTCGTTGACCACTTGCCGCTGTATCGGCAGGAGAAAATCTTCGGGCGCGCCGGTTTAGCGATCCCTCGCTCAACGCTGGCCCAATGGGTCGGACAGACCGGTGTCCAGCTTCAGCCCCTGGTTGATGCCTTGCGAGAGGTCGTACTGGCGCAGCGAGTTGTCCACGCCGATGAGACGCCGGTACAGATGCTTGCGCCCGGACAGAAGAAAACGCACCGCGCTTATGTCTGGGCTTACTGCACCACGCCGTTTTTCGGCGCTCAAGGCTGTGGTCTATGACTTCAGTCCGAGCCGCGCCGGTGAGCATGCGCGTAACTTCCTCGGCTCGTGGAACGGCAAGCTGGTATGCGATGACTTTGCTGGCTACAAAGCTGGCTTCGAAAAAGGCATGACCGAAATCGGCTGCATGGCTCACGCCCGTCGCAAGTTTTTCGATCTGCACGTGGCAAATAAAAGCCAGCTGGCTGAACAGGCGCTGCACTCGATTGGCGGCTTGTACGAAATTGAACGCCAAGCGCGAGACATGAGTGACGAGGATCGCTGGCGAATACGACAAGAAAAAGCAGCACCATTGGCGAAAGCACTGCACGAGTGGATGTTGACCCAGCGCGATCTTGTGCCCAACGGATCAGCGACGGCCAAAGCCTTGGATTACAGCCTTAAACGCTGGGTAGCGCTGACGCGCTACCTTGATGACGGAGCTGTGCCAATCGACAATAATCCGGTCGACAATCAGATCTGGCCGTGGGCACTTGGGCGTTCGACCTGGTTGTTTGCTGGATCGCTTCGCAGTGGGAAGCGGGCGGCGGCGATCATGAGTTTGATCCAGTCTGCACGGATGAATGGGCATGATCCGTATGCCTATCTCAAAGATGTGCTGACGCGGCTGCCGACGCAGCGGGCGAGTGATATCGAACAGCTATTGCCGCATCAGTGGGCGTCCGTTTGACCACGCAGGTGCAGGGGGCGCTTAGCTAGCGTAGCGAACTTCCTGATTGGCCAAATCCTACGATTTATTGCTGCGCTGGCATGCTGCGGTCTGTGTCGTAACGGCCATGATTCGGGTCGTATTTGGATGCGCCTCAGTCTTACCGGTCAGTATAGTCATCTCCGTCCCCACGCCGGAGTGCCTTAAATTGGACAATACCCGTGAGCGCTTGATTGACTCAGCGCTGAAGCTGTTTCTTTCACAAGGTATATACGTTACTGGTGTGATGGCCATCGCCGCTATGGCGGGTGTTACCAAGATGACGCTCTACAGCCATTTCCCCTCCAAGGATGCGCTGATAGTAGCTTGCCTTGAGGAGCGTGACCGACGCTGGCGTGAAGAGGTAGCGCGCACCTTGGCAGGGCATCCTGACCCGGTCAGTGGCATGCTCGCTTTTTTCGATTTGTATCAATGCTTTCTTTTGCAAGATAGCGAGCGCGGGTGCCTGTTCGTCAACAGTGCGGCTGAATTTCCCCAGTTTAGCCACCCTGTGCATTTGGCAGTGAGCAGGCACAAGCAAGGGATACGCGAAAATCTTACTGCCTTGGCCATGAGCGCCGGTATAAGCGACCCTGACGTCGTTGCTGAGGGGCTGTTTATCTTGCTGGAGGGCAGTTTTGTCAGCGGCGCCATAGGCCAGGATGTGCGGGTATTCGACACCGCCCGACACGTAGCTCATTGCTGGATCCGCAAGCAGGGCCAGCAGGAGCAGAGCGTATGACCCTAGGTTTGATAGAGGCCATTGCCGCCACTTTTTCATGGTCGCTGCTGTATATCTTTCCGGGTTTGGTCGGCGATTACAGCCTTTTTGATCTGGCTGTGGTGAGCTATGCCTTTGCCGGTTTAGGTAGCCTGCTCGTGCTGTTTGTTTACCGTAGCGAAGTGCGGCAATTGCGACTGAGCGACTGGGCCTGTGCCGCACTGCTGGGCTTCTTAGGATACATCGGCTACTTCTTCCTGATCACCACTGCGGTCTTGGCAGCTGGGCCGGTGATCCCTCCGGTGATGATGGGGTCAGTACCGATCGTGCTCGCGATTGCCGGGAACATGCGCAGCTCCAGCGTGCCCTGGCGCGCCATCGCCGGGCCACTGTTGGTGGCGGCATTGGGCATAAGTTTGGTCAACCTGAGCGTGTTTGATTTTAGCAGCGCAACGGTGGTGCTCCCGACCGATTCGCTGCTGCTTGGGCTGCTCGCATCGTTAATGGCAATTGGATTTTGGACTGGTTTTGGCCTATTAAATGAAAGTGCTTTGGCTCAACGCCCAAGCATGTCCCCCATGTTGTGGTCAGCCATGCTGATCTTCATGTGCAGCGTCGAAATGCTGGCCTTCATCCCAGTAGGGCTGTACTTGAAACTGTCCCACTTCGCCAGCCATCCGAGCGGGTTAGCAGGTACTCAAGCACTAATTGTCTGTGGGTTAATTCAGGGGTTAGGGGCCACCCTTGCAGGTGCCTGGGCATGGTCAATCGCAACTCGGCGTCTACCTCTGGCTCTAAGCGGGCAATTGATCGCCAGCGAAACCATTTATGCAACTACGATGGGCCTGCTTATCAACCAACGCTGGCCCTCTCCTATGGAAGCGCTTGGGACAGGGTTGCTATTCGTAGGGGTGGTGTGGGCTATTCACGCCTTTTATTGCAGGCAACCATGCCTCGAGACGCATGGTGGGATAACTGACCTTAGCCAAAACTAATGCGACTGTGCCGGTATGGGCATTTCAGGTGCCCACTTTGGATTGATTTGGCATCATTGCCCTAAGTGCTGGGATCGGGAAGGTGTGTTGGGCGGACGGTTACGAAAGGCAAGCCCAGATTTATCAGGTCAGACAGTCTGGCCCCTCTTAACGACAATCCAAAGAGCTCACCAGCATGCCCAAGGCCTAGCGGGCCAGGGCAGTATTCTTTGATTAATGACAGCTCCTGCGCTCCTTCGGGAAAACCTAAGCTCAACGGTACGGATGTTGGCCAAGGTGTCAAAGATTCCATCAGGCAAGCGGCCAACGGTAGAACCCACAGAACAAGTTTTGTAACCGCTGCTGATATAGTGATACTAGTCATTCGAGAACGATTACATCGAGTGTCGAATTATCAAGGGACTAGCAATGACCCAACGTATACCTCTGGTAAACTTTCAATCTGTCGGATGCGCGGAATGCCGAATCCTAGAAGGTCTCGACTTCGAATTCACAATGGCTTTCCAACCCATTTTTAACGTCCGGACAGGGGTACCTTACGCCTACGAAGCATTAGTACGAGGCATCAATGGTGAATCAGCGGCACACATTCTCGGGCTGGTGAACGACACTAACCGCTATCGTTTTGATCAGGCCTGCAGAGTTAGGGCAATTGAACTCGCCGCCCACCTCGGCCTGTCTGCCATCCCTGACTGCAAGCTAAGTATCAATTTTCTACCCAATGCCGTGTACCGGGCCGAGACATGCATCCGCGCAACCCTCGAAGCAGCTCGCGCGTTCGACTTTCCGGTCGAGCGCCTTATGTTCGAGGTGACAGAGGGCGAGCGCGTGGATGACCCGGATCATTTGAAATCCATTTTCCAAGAGTACGAGCGCCAAGGCTTCACCACGGCTATCGACGACTTCGGATCTGGCTATTCTGGCCTCAACTTTCTGGCGATGTTCCAGCCGCAAGTCATAAAGATCGATATGGCGCTCACGCGGGGAATCGACAAAGACCGAGTGCGGCGCGCCATAGTCGAAAGTATCGCTTTGCTTTCAAACCGGCTGAACATCACCGTTGTCGCTGAGGGAATTGAGACAAGCGAGGAGTGCGATGCCCTACTGGTGTTGGGAATTGAACTCATGCAGGGTTATTTATTTGCCAGGCCAGTGATTGGGGCGCTGCAATCGATGCCGCTGGAGCTGGTCTGCCCCCAGACATCTCGTGTTCCTGGCCCTACATAGCGCAGATGCCTGACCTTGCCCTTCAAGTCCACTGTGCGACGACTTAAGGGCAGCTGTCATTGGGTCAGCAGATCGCATAGTGCTTGTCGATCAGCGATGGCAAGTCAGCGTATGGAGTGTACACTCTCTCGTGCAACCGCCACGTCGCCCTTACTCCAAATCCTTCAAAATTCAGGTCACCCAGGAGTACGACCAGCCCGGCACTTCGACTGCCAGCGTCGTACTGAGCCACAACATCCGATAGCCAACACACGGCTGGCCTCTAGAGAACCTCTGACCAGTCGCTCAAAAAATTATAATTATTGCCGATACATCGATGATAGAGGCAAGCCTCCCCCTGCATTGCTTGGTACGATATGTCACAGCCTAACTTTCCCAAGAGATCCCCTAGGAACCCGATGCTTTCAAGCGTGGCGCTTGTCAGAAGATCTTTGGTCAATTTCGCGAGGCTGTTGGCTTTTGTTTTTATTCTTGCAAGCTGTCTTCTCATCTATGTAGCGCACAATCTGGACAGCACTGAAGAACTCGAAAGCGCGTTCTACGCTGAGAAAGCGGTGCAAACTCTCCAGAAAAACTTGGTAGTAACCGTCAAGGATTATGCTTTTTGGGGGGATGCCTACAAACATTTGCATACGGCCATCGACATCGACTGGGCCTTCCGAAGGCAAAACCTTGGATCGACACTTTACTCTGACTTTGGCGTTCAAGGCGTTTTCGTAGTGAACGCGTTGGATCGCACCGTATATTCGGTGGTGAGAGGAAAGCTAGTTGCGACCAAGGCTGCCGATTGGCTTGGACAGCCCGTCGGAGCCCTTCTTGATCGGGCTAGGGCAGGCGCGAGAAGTGAGACCCCGGTGGCAACATTTGTCGATGTTGGTGGTGTGCCTGCTTTGGTTGTGGCGGCCGCTTTAACGCCAGGGGCTGATCCGACTGTTGAGAGGGATGATGGGCCAGCCTCGGTTTTGTTCTTCGTTGAAACGCTGGATAGCAGTAGATTGGAGACGATAGGCAAAGAGTACGGGGTTGAAGAGTTACACTTGTCCACATCCGATGAGATTGAGGGAGCGTCTATGCTACCTCTGGGTAAGGACGGGGCCGCTGGCCGACTTCACTGGAACCCTGCGAAGCCTGGCCGCCACCTGCTGAGTTTCATGCTGCCGCTTGTCGCCGTTGCCGCCTTTCTCGCTTGGCTCATGACATGGGCGATACTTCGCCGAACAACTGTTGCTGCCCTCGCCTTGGACTTGAGCTTTGAGTCTCTGAAGAAAAGTCAGGCGGCGCTTGCAACCAGCGAAGCACGTTTTCGCGATGTCGTTGAGGCTAGCTCGGACTGGATATGGGAAATCGACAGAGACTGGCGTTTTACTTACCTTTCCGAGCGGTTTGAAAGTGTGACAGGGCTGCGCAGAGACGATTGGATCGGTGCAACCATTGATGACCTGCTCCATACCGACCTCGGCGCGATATCTCAATGGCTAAGCATCCCAAACCGTCGACACAACATCAGCGTGCAATGTAGCTACGTTGACATCAGAGACAACGCCCGAATTACTCGACTATCGGCACGGGGATTAATCCGTGAGGGATTTCGAGGCACCGCAACGGACGTAACCGACGAAGTTGAAGCGCGTCGGCGTATTGAATACCTATCGCAACACGACGCTCTGACCGGACTGCCAAACAGGACTAGGCTACAAGAGTTCCTCGACGGGAAACTTAAGTCTGCGCCCTCCCAAGAACAGCCTTTGGTGATGCTCAGTCTCGACCTTGACCGCTTTAAGCCTGTAAATGATCTGCTCGGCCATGCCGCCGGTGATCGAGTTCTTAACGAAGTCTCTCGTCGGTTGGGCGACTGCGTCCGCAGCGGTGACCTGGTTGCGAGAATTGGTGGTGATGAGTTTGTATTGATTCTTAATGATGTCAGCTCCCCAGACGAGGTGGAGGCGGCGTGTCGGCGCTTGATCGATTCTATTGAGCAGCCAATAGCGATTGAGGATCAGGAGGTTTTTGTGAGTGCTAGCGTTGGTATTGCCATGGCTCCCCACGACGCTATTCAGGCAGCGGAGCTGCTGCGGTATGCCGACATTGCCTTGTATGAGGCCAAAGCCGGAGGGCGCAATACGTGGCGATTCTATGCCAGCGACATGAACACAAAAATCATTGAACGCCGCCAGCTCGAAAACGACCTTCGTTACGGGATAAAACATGGCGAGTTGCGCCTGCAATTCCAACCCCGTTTCCGCATTAAAAATGGAGAAATGGTTGGAGCGGAAGCATTAGTGCGCTGGCAGCACCCCAAGCGAGGCCTGATCTCACCGGACGAATTTATACCTATCGCCGAAGAAACCGGACTCATCCTTCCACTTAGCAACTGGGTGCTAACAACTGCCTGTGCAAACGCAGCTCGCTGGCCAAAAAACCTCTTTGTGTCCGTTAACTTATCTTCCACAGAATTCCAACGCGGTAATCTGGTGGAGCGAATCGGTAAAACAATCGAGGACACTGGACTCGAAGCGAAGCGCTTGGAGTTAGAGGTAACCGAAAGCGTTATGCTTGAAGACGCTTCTGGAGCTTTTGAAGTGATGCGAGCTCTGAAAGGTTTAGGCGTGCGGATATCCATGGATGACTTTGGAACCGGCTACTCATCACTCAGCTACCTACGTTCGTTTCCGTTTGATGGGCTCAAAATAGACCGCAGTTTCGTCAGCCGACTGGGTGAAAGCGAGGACGATAGATCGATCATTCAAGCCATTGTAGGGCTGGGCCGCGCATTGTCTTTGACTGTAACTGCGGAAGGTATTGAAACCATCGAACATCTTGATTTGCTCAAAGCAGTCTGTTGCGATGAGGGCCAAGGGTATTTCTTGAGCCGACCGTTAGACAGCGATGCTTTCGAGTCCTTACTAATGGCGAAGATCCCGGTGGGTTAGATTCGGCGTTTTGCAAGGTAGTTGTCGCGTCAGCTGTATTTTTATGCGGCTATTTTCAGTGTCGGTAAGTCCCTTTCCGGATTGAGTGTGACAGCACCGATGGGCTGCCCATTGCGTGTCGCACCCGACCACTTCACCCGTTAATCAGCATTGCAAAAATGGGGGTGACCATAGATTTCATTAGACCAGTAAAAATTTAAATTCACGCTTGGCCAATTTGGAATTAATTAATAGCAGTGAACAATCACTGCCCTCCCCACTAGAGCCAATTCAGCCAGCTCGGTAGGCATCAAGCATGCTAGCCATATCGTCGGCAAGTGCTTCGATCTGAACGCTGGGTACGTTCCGTTCAGCGAACGCCCGTAAACCGATAATCTGCGTTTGAATCAAGCGAGCAAGCCTTGGGCAATCTACATTGGAACGTAATTCGTTCATTGCCTTAGCCAGTTCAAGAACTTCACAAAGTGCCTGTTCGATGGCGCAGAGCATTGCCTCGACCTGAGTTCGCAATGCGGCGTCCTCGGAGTTAATTTCAAGCAAAGTCTTAATCAGCATACAAGCCTTTGCAGGCAACTGCGCGTAGCCGCTACAGGGCTTCACGAATGAGCGCAAATATCGCTTTAACCCTTCTATAGGGGTAGGAGCACCTTCGATTATCTGATGAAAATCATTACTGGTACGGGCTGCGTAAGCCTCAAGAGCCTCGGTAAAAAGACCACTTTTACTGCCGAAGGTCGCATAGAGACTGCCAGGACGCATATCTAAAGCGGCCTCAATATGCTTGAGTGAAGAAGCGTAATAGCCTCTTGACCAAAACAATGCAATCGCTCTCTCTAGGGCGACTTGGCGATCGAAGCGAGCAGTGCGGGACATCGTTGCCTCTCGGATTAAATGTATCGGTTTAACCGATAGGATTCATTTTGAGTGATCGCTCAATATTAGCTTGACTGACCCTTAGGCTGCAATTAGGATCGAGCCCATATTTGAACGATCACTCAAAAAAGGAAAATTCTATGAGCACTTATACGCTGCACGACCAGAACAGCGCACCCGAAGCTTCCAAACCCCTGCTGGAGAAGTCCCAAAAAGCCTTCGGTATGATCCCAGGCTTGCATGCGGTAATGGCAGAAGCTCCTGGCCTGCTCAAGGGTTATCAAGTGTTGCACAGCCTATTTCTTGACAGCAGCTTCAACGCTGATGAAAAAACCGTGGTGTGGCAAACAATTAATGTTGAGCATGCCTGCCATTACTGCGTGCCAGCACACACGGGTATAGCCAAATCGATGAAGGTTTCTGATGAGGTGAGTAACGCGTTGCGTGACGAGACACCGCTACCTACCTCAAAGCTTGAGGCGTTGCGCGACTTTACTCTAGCGATGGTGCGCCAGCGTGGCGAGCTTGAGTCCACGCAAATGCAGGACTTTTATGCAGCCGGCTATACTCAACAAAATGTCTTGGAAATCATATTGGGCCTCAGTCAAAAAATTATGAGCAACTACACCAATCACATTGCCCAGACGCCTGTCGACGAAGCTTTTAAGCGGTTCTCTTGGACTAAGAAGTCATCCCGCTAACGAGCATCGATACCGCCACGCCCCCCTCCAGGGAACGATATAGATTTATGAGTGTGAGCCCAGCAGGTTCGAGCGCGCTAACCTTATCCGCGATCTAGCATGTCAGGGGCCTCAAGCGAAAACAGCGTGCTTACAGTAGCGTGCACTACTTAGTAGAGGATATTCATGGCAGTGCAAAAATCAGCGCCGATCATCGTTTTCGATGTGAACGAGACCTTACTCGATATCACCACCCTTGAGCCGCTGTTTGAGCGTGTCTTCGGTGACCGAGCCATTTTGCGCGAGTGGTTCGCAAATCTGATCCTCTACTCGCAAACTATGACCCTATGTGGGCGTTACAGCCCATTTGGCAAATTGGCCGTGGGTACGCTGCGCATGGTCGCGTCTATCCATCAAGTCGCGCTCGACGCTAGTGATATTGATGAATTGCAGGCACGGATGAGTACTATACCAGCACACCCGGATGTGCTGCCGGCACTCAACTGCTTGCGTGATGCCGGCTTTCGGTTGGTGACGCTGAGTAACTCGGCCAGCGGTGCATCTCCTTCGGCCCTTGAGCGCGCCGGGTTAGCGAAGTTCTTTGAGCGCAGTTTCAGTGTTGAGGAAGTGGAAAAATTTAAGCCTGCCCCGGAAACCTATCAGATGGTTTCAAGGGAGCTGAATGTCGAGATGGCGGACTTGCTCCTGGTCGCTTGTCATCTTTGGGATACGGCGGGTGCGCAAGCTGCGGGGTGCCTTGGCGCACTGCTGACCCGGCCGTACAACGCACCGCTACTGATAGACGAGGTGCCAGTGCCAGACATAATCGCTGCTGAGTTAGGAGACCTGACCGAGCAGATCATTCAACGCTGGGGGCGGACAGACGCAGCCTAAGGCCTTCCCTGATCCTCTTAGTGGCCGAGTTGCCGATGGCATTGCGGTGTGCTCGATTGCCCGAGTCCGCCAATGATCTATCTGTTCGCTATGACTTAAGTCACTTGACTCACGTGTAGGAAAGTAGACAGGAAACTACATTCTAGTGATGTTTAGACTTATCCCGAATAGCCAGCAGCATCGCAAACATATTCATTGCTGAAAAAAGCTCGCGAAACTGTCTTTGATAAACTTACCGTTCGATCACACGGCCATTTGGTCAGCAATCCGCATCCGACTCTATTGCTGTGTCATAAGCAGCTTCTCCACCATGAAGCCTTTGTCTTTCAGCCGCTCCAGTAGTGCCGCGTAAGCCTGCGGCTCGACCCGAGTTGTTCGCGACAAAATCCACAAGTATTTGCGAGTCGGCTCGCTGACGGCGACCAATTAGTATTGTTCGTCAAGATCAATAATCCAGTAGTCCCCCCACACTGCAGGGAGGAACGACATCCACGCTGGTGCGAAGCGCACCTTGAGCCTGGGAGAGTCCGGAGCACCAACTTGCCGACCAGTGGCGAGAGCAAGATGCAATTGGCCATCGCGCAATCGACACCGGTTGACCGCTTGCAAAGTACTTTCTTTCGGAGTGCTTGACGCCCGATTTGCCAGAAAAAGAAGGTCTTATTTCAGACCTTCCCTAGCTTCATAAACCCTGCCTTATTCTGCGCTTCCCTGATAGCAGCAACACCTTCCGAGCCAATCAAGGAGGCATGCATTCGTTCAATACCTGCATATCCAGGGAACCGTTTGAAGCTTTGAAATGCTTCATCAATCATCTCGACAAAATTCTGCGCAGGCATCGATTGCTGTGCCTGCATCCAGATTTGCGACTCCAAACGATAATCCATTTCCATCTCCTCAAATGTCAGACGTAGTTATCCGTATAAATACTGTTCACTACGTCAGGAGATGAATTTTCGAAATGTAGAACTTGTATTTGCGATCAAAGAGAAAGCGGCGGACTAGCCGCCGAAGACCGACCTCCTCTGCCCCATGGAGGTCTTCTCAACCGGGTAGACGGTTAAATTGCCAACATCAAAATCAACGTCACCGCCTAAAAACACAAGCCTGAAGAGCGAGAAAATCAGTGTGAACCTGTGAGATTTGGAAGTCTGGAAGACCTCTCGCTTTTTCTTTGCCCTCAAATATAAGAACTCCGTCTCGCTTTAAACTTTTCAAGGGGGTGGGGTATGAAATAAATTCAATTTCGTTGTGTAATGTCGCATTGATATAAGTTTGTCCGACACAGGCCGGGATTCCCGCCTGAAACGTCATCGCAAGGGTAATTAGCCATGGTTTGCTTTTTTGGTCAGCTCTCTTTGATCTTCTGCCGTTAGGCCAACCAGGTTTTGGGCGATTAAGGATGACAACTCGCCGTACGTTCACATCAAATGCCATGGCGCGTAAACCAGTTTTAAGAGCAGTAAAGCGCGAAGGTTTACAGTGCAAAAATGCGGTTTACACGCAGCGCTGATTATCCCGATAAAAAGCTGCATTTTTGGCGATAAAATTCCGCTGTTAGCATCCTCCTTCCACTAGCCGCCCTAACTCTGACAAGCATCTGGGGAGTTGTTTCGCTCAATGACCATTTGCGCGAATTGCACAAGATCTCAGATTTGCCCAAGTCCAGTGCGATCCAGATGAAGTCCGAATACTCCAACCGCGCGAGGGCCATCTCGGTCGCATCTTCGTGAATCGCCGATCATAAAGACGCGACCTATTGCGCCGCTGAAGTATTGACCTGGCATCACGCCCATTTGCTCGCAAACAGCTTGGTATATGAGTGGGTCGGGTTTCATGACACCCAACTCGTAACTGAAAGCGTAGCCGTGCATTTTCGGGAAAATATCCCTGACCACAGAGCCATAAGGGGCCGCAAGATTCGAACAGATACCTATCTTTACGCCCGCATCGCGCAGCTGCGCCATTGCCTCCACAGCGTCGGGATAAGGCTTAATTGATGAAACTTCCCGTTCCAAGGCATCATTCAACTCAGCATGCTTCGCCGGCGTAAGTGAGATCCCAGGTGAGAGGCTATCTCTTCGATCGAAAGATTTGTCGTCATTGCAAGATGTAAGTGTTCTGGGCTAAGAGTACGGCCCTGCCGGCGACCTTCCCGCATTAATTCGCGATAAGGGTTTAATCGGTCGCCAATCCTGACAATAGTTCCGAATGCGTCGAATACCACGCCGCTGATCACCATGCTGACTTCCCCACTGAACTTCGTGCCTAAGTGCCAGTTGTTGCCTTTAAAACGTACGCACCACGGTCGAAAGGGACATAGACTTTTGCCGACCTTGCCCCGTCAATACATAGATCTTGTTCTGGGTATGGAAAAACATCCCATCAACAAATTTAACCATCGGTGTAGTACGTAACCACTCGCCTGGTTTGAACGTCCCCATACTGTCGAATAAGACATTAAACGCGAGCAGCATGACTGGCTTTTTTCCCTGAGCTGCAAGTCCCTCGTTTACAAGATCGGGGGCGTCCAAATCAACCCACACCCATTCTGAGACGATGCAAAAACTTCGACCTGCATACCTTTCCTTGGTGATTCCAATCGCTTCCAGTACGTCAATTTCGATCCCGCGCATGACCGCGCTCAGGCCGATCCTTCGCTGTATTTCAAGGTTATGCATGGATGCTCCTTTTCCATAGCTTGAATCGTATTTGCAGCCAGGAATCCAGCGATTACTGCTCGACAGCCGTGCTTTCCTGGTTGCGATTTGGCAGACGAATATTGATCCTAGACGTCATTACGCTAAACACTCGTTTGATGCTCACTCGCGATCACGTAATGATCATTGCTCCCTATACTGCGCATCAGTTTGAAAGGGCCGTTAGCTCTCAAAAAAGCAAGAGGCGGTGTGGCGACAGTCGTGCCATCCAAGATCACGCCAGAGTGGTCATAGAACACCATGGCGGCGAAGCTCTTCCCTACTCTCGCCGCATTGAACAAGTACGCGTCGATCAAGACCCCCCAATATATTTTCCTAGCTAGAATGACCTCCGTAGGTACTGGTTGCTCTATCCACTCGGAGTCTTCTCGGCTAGCTGCTGTGCATGGGAGCGCTGAATTTTCCATCAAATTTCAACCTTAATATGTGCATCAAACCCAAATTCAGTGTGCGGAGACTCATCGATCATCCTCCTCACGCTCCTGTTCGTTTTTTGGAACAGGTGACCAACAGATGTGGCTGAGACAGCGCACGCCATACCAGCGCTCACTAACTAGCCTCAGCTTGCCGTTGCTACCGCAAACTTCGCATACGGTCGATGAGGCCCTACCAGCTGCGTCCACGAGGTCGCGGCAAACCTCATCACCCCCACGAAAATTGAATCGCAGCTGTCCCCATTTTTCTTTGATGCGTACAACCGTGATCGTCACAACTTCGGGATGCGCATCAAGATGATTTTGTAGCGCCGCGCATAGGTCATCCAGAAGCTGAAACCAACCCGGAAAGCAACCAATCTCGCGTAGCAGGACATCACCTAAAAGGGTCGGGTATCGCGCCTGAAGTCGGGGCAGAAGATCATCTGTCATATCATCTCCACAATTGACCGCCGCACTTCTCTGCAAGAGCAAATACCGCAGGAACGCTGGCCGTCTTACGTGACCCACGACCCGCTAAAACATAGATCATGTCTTCTGTCTCAAAAAAACAGTCTTCATACCTGCGCTGAAAACCCGATAACACTCCATGCGGCTTATCACTCTGCCGATCAACCGCATAGATCAATTTATTCGCGTAGAGAACAGTCGGGCTCAGACCATCATTTACAAGCAGGCGAACATGACGTGAACTGAGTTCGACGTCGAACAGCATCCACACTCTTACAATGCAAAACGATCGCCCCGGAAATGTTTCTGACGAAGCTGAGATGAGTGCTTCATCACTGAGCTCCGATCCCGGTAGCATTAGCGCTGGCCCAAATAGAAGTTCGCCGAGTAATTCGTCATCCGTAATTTGCCCAACTGCCTCAAAATGCTCTATGGTTTTTGCGGTTGGGTTCATTCGGTTATCGCTAGAATTGTTTTGGGACTGACTTTTTTTCTAAGCCCTGGCCCAAGTAGCATGTAGGTCGTGTTTCTTGTCATAAACAAGTGCCCTTGGCTGGAAGCTCGCTGAAATGTGCTACGCACCCAGTCGCCGCCGCACCGCTTGCCCGTACTGTGGAATACAACGTTGGAAGCGTAGAGAACGAACGGTAGCAGACCGTCCGTTACGAGCGATGCTCGGTAATCATCAGTAACTTCTACCTCGGCAATGATCCATTCTCGCACAAGACAGTATTGGCGCCGCGAGAGGCTGGCTATCGCATCTGCTTGAGCTTGGGCATCACTACCATCGAAGCCTGAGGCGGATTCACCGCTGCCATAAAGCAGTTCAGCAACGGCATTCAACAGGTCATTCATTATGAAATCCTTCATAAAACAATTATCAAAACTTTCTCAAATCGACTGCTTTTATCGCTCTGTGACGTTGCATTGCAGAATCGTAAACTCACCACTATTAGGTAAGAGTTACTTGAAAGTCAGTGCGTAGTCCCGAGGAAACGGGGGCCAAATTCCACAGTCGCCCACGTGCAAATCACGTAGCGGCTATTGAGCGTTTCAAGGACGACATAGCCATTGACCGAGATTCTGCTCATAACATTTGACGTATGGATCGCGTTGCCGTCAGCAAACCGTCCAATCCGGTCTCCAAAAACAAGCCCTACTGCGCAATAGCCGTATAGCCGTGCGTAGCAGAGGTATGCCGTGACAGGTTTTTCGAACTCGACCTTCATGGCCTTTCCAACGACGCTAGGAATGGCGGAGGTATTGGCTGACGTGAGTACGCGAGAGGCAAGAATCGGATTTCTTATTTTCATAGTCATTGGACTGAGTGAAACGGCCCAAGAGCGCCATTTTCAAACCACCAATGGGCCACAACATATAACCCCCCTCCCTCGGTTTGAACTATCAGGTAACCATCACGGTAATACCGCTCTTCGATGGGTGGTGTATGCGCAGGAAGGCCTTCGGGAAAATGATTTCTATGGTCACAAAACATCAGCCCAGTCATCCGGGGTGGGCGTTCCAATGCGCACGCTAGGAACCCGACTATGTTGTGGTCTGATATTGATTTTTTGGCTTTCAAAATCACCGTGGGCAGACGCGAAAACTGTACGTCTGCCAAGGTCGCTCCGAAGGTTTTGATCCAATAAAAAGCGTAGCCCGGAGCACGCGGATCAACAGCAGAGAACGTCATCAGATATCAACCTCTAGGCAGGCGTTAAAGCCAGTTGCCTCCCCCGGATAACCTCGCGGGTTTGAAATCAAGCTGCACCCGACGAGTTCTGTGTCTATAGCCTGGTGTGTATGCCCAAACACCCACAAATCTACTTGTTCAATAAGCTCGGGCCAATGGTTTGAATACGCTGCGCTTAGGTGGCCGTCAGTCTTATCGCCGACCACGACGGGCGTCGGTGCGTGGTGTGTTATGACAACCGTTTTCCCAGCGAACGGTTCTGCTAGTTTCTGAGTGAGCCATTTTCGAGCTACGCGATTTCGGCTCGCGACATCATCTGGTCGCAGGCGCCGGTAACTTGCGTCAGCTCGAATAACTCGGAAATCGTTCATCGACTCCCTGGCCATAACGGTAGCTGCAACGACATCGCCGGTGCTCGAAAAGTCAGTCCAAGCTGTGTCGCCGAGGAAACGGATTTGCTGCCAAACAAAAACCTCGTTTTCTAGTACGTGGATATGAGGCGCGGCTGCGTCTCTCATTTTTGTGAGCGTTTTGTCGATGTGGCCGCCGTAGAATTCATGATTTCCACAGACGTAAATTACCGGGCAAGAAAAAGCTATGTTTGCCCAAGCGACCCCTTTGGCTTTCGTGTGTATGTCGCCCGCGAGGATCACCAGATCTGCATCGTCGGCCAGAGGCACGAAGTCGGAAAATTCGAGGTGAAGGTCAGAATAGATTTGAATTTTCATGGCCTTAGGTTGATACGAGTAAGTAGTTAATTGGAAGGCCCTCTCGACCGAAAACCTTGAGGCGCTGCTGGCTGCACGATTTAGCTATATATTGATGAAGCGCCCGCAGGCCAACGTTTGGGGGATGAGCGAACCTCTCCTGATCAATCGTACCGAGACCATGAGCGAACCAGATCCTTATCAGCCATCCCGCACAGATGACTATATGCATTTGTACGGGATATGGCAATCACGGCATACCGTCTGTTTTTACAGAGACGCTTGATATGTCGCTTCGCCAAGCCTTCGCAGACGCTCTGAAGTTCGCACGCGGGATGCGCGGATTATCGCAACTGCAAATCTCTGGTTCACTTGACGCGTCCTACATTAGCCGTCTCGAAGCTGCGCAGAGCTCGGTCACAGTTGAGGCCAGTGCCGAACTCGCTCAGGGCCTCGACCTTGAACCGCTTTCGCTTCTGTCACTCGCCTATGCGGCAGAGCAGAACCTAACGCCGGGAGAGGTGCTTCAGCGCGTAAGCGACGAGCTGAAAAGTTTGGCCCTTCTCGACGTTAGAGTTGCCCATGATCCAGAGCATGTTAATCACGCATTTACCGCCAAGGGGGCCCAGACAACTTTCGCCGTCCAGGAGCTAAAAAGACAAGGCCACATTCAAGCAGAGGTGGCCAGGAGACTAGGGCTCTCTACGTCAACTGTAGGACGCCATTGGAATCGGTCTGCAAAGTAATCTGATGACCATCAATAGACTGGATGCTGAGGAACACATTTCGGTTACACGCCAACCGTTCTTTGAGGGTGTAAACAAATCGAAGCCGGGGTTGACCTGCATGCACCCCAGATGAGCGAAAACACACTGCAACGACTGTTTGAGCCTTTGTGGGCAGATGTAACCGAGATCTTGCCGTGCCAAAGCATGGCTCTAGAGGACAAAGTTGGATTGCACATAAGCTCCGGATCAGAAAATCGGCACATGACAACCAATTGCGAACCAGCAGTACCAGATCCTCTCATCAAAAACCTGGCGACCTATTTAAAGTATGGAAGGAGAATTATCTATGGCTCCCCAACGTCCCATGCCGAGGCTTGATGCCGCCAAGCTTCGCCAAAACGCGCTTACATCCATTAGGTTAGGCGTTGAGGACTTTGAGCGCTGCAGGCTCAACGGTGACGCAGGGGGCGACCCAGCAAGGGCGCTCTCGGCTATTCGGAATCTTTTCGCAGGAGTATTACTCCTGTTCAAATATAAAATCGCTACGTGTGTTGATAACCCCGAGGATGCTGCGGCTCTGATCTTCAACCCGCCGGAGGTTCTGCCTCATTCAGACGGCAACGGAGGAATTGAATGGGTGCCAGCGGGCAAGTTCAGACCAACCACCATCGACGTGGCTACGATTCAAAAGCGCTTCGAAGCTTTTAGAATCGAAGTCGATTGGGCTGTGATAAACAAGCTACAGGCTTGCCGCAACCACTTAGAACACCTTCACCCGGCTCACACGTTAGGTGAGGTCGCTGACTTCGTGGCAGAGCTTTTTCCAGTACTCCGGGATTTTATTCAAACCGAATTGGAAGAGCTACCCGCTTCAATACTGGGTGACGCCTGGCAGATCATGCTGCTGCACCATAACTTTTTCGTAGACACCACCGAACAATGTGCAGAAGCTTGGAGTGATGCTTGCGTACCGCAAGGAATGGAGCCGTGGCTGGAAGAATGTAAGTGTCCTCAATGCTCGTCCACCCTATTAGCTCCTGTGCAAGCAAACTTAGACGCGGCCGATACCGTTGAGTCCAACGATGACATTTTTCAAGCTACCTGCATGGCCTGTGGACACACTACCTTGATAGCCCCTCTCATGATCGATGCGCTGGAAAGGGCCCACAGTTACGATCCGCGCGATGGGGAAGAGCCTAGTGTTGAGAGCTGCAATTTATGCAGCCGGGATACATTTCTAATCGATGAGCAGTCTTGCCTGTGGTGTGCTGCTGAGCTCGAATACACGGAATGCGAAATATGTGATGAAGGCTTGCGCCAAGAAGACCAGGACAACGACGGTCTTTGCTCCTATCACGCTCACTCTTATGAGAAATTCATGCGTGACGATTGATTGGGGTGGGACGCAGCGCAACCCGCTCTGCCAGTGGCAAACAGCTGATTCATTAAATATTGGAAGCAGGCTCATGAATGGTACCCGAGAAGCTGCGCATCTGACGGCAGCCATGAAAAGTGCCAAAACACATGATGAGCGTGTCGTTCCTTGCGCTCATTCGTTGGACGCTTTGCTCAATGGGGCCAAGGTGACTACGGCATGAACCATTTATTCTCGCTCCAGCTTCTCCAGGTTATCAGCGACTGGCAGATCGGTGGTAATCCAGAGGTTTCCAGGTTGCGGGCGCTGGCACTTGAGCGTGAATGCGCGAATCTGCCGATAGAATTTAAGACCGCCCATCAGCTTGCTTTCGGCGGGTCGCACTCAAAAAAGGAAGCATTTGGAATCTGTTGGGCGAGCAGTCCCTTGCGGAGAAGATCTTATCCTGGACATTTGATTTGAAGATAGCGAAGGACTTTAAAAAGGGTGTTCCGGCCAAAGGCAACGGCATGCAAGGAGTTATCTTTGAGAGGCAACCCAAACAAGATGAGATCGTGGTCAATCTCTGGTCACTCTTTCGCAACCAAGACTTTCTTGCAGCGATTCAGGAGCACAAAAACTCGATCACAGACTACAAACGTGGAATGAGTAAATACAGCGATGCCCAGTGTGAGATCATTTTGAAGGTCGAAAGCTTGGCTCAGGAGCACGTTTATTCCCTCGGCGGCCACACGAGCCCACCGGAAGAGATACTTGATCAGGCCACTGCTGAACTGTACGGAACCAGCCCAACAACCGAACAACGAGAATGGTTAAGATGGGGCATGAATGTTGGCCCGATCGTCACCGGCCCCAAGTGGCTAAGTCGAAACGCCACGCGTAGCGTGTTAAGCAAGGTTGAGCCCAAGACTCCACCACTTCGGACGAAGAAAGCGGCTCAGCGCAGGGCTAGCGAAACCGAAGTAAAACCACGGGACATGCATGACCCGCCCTGACAGCCCTAAATACCTCATCGCGCTAATCGAATATCAGTAAGAACGGTTTCGGGATGTTGGCTACCCTGCTATCCACGTACAAAAAGATGTCGCTCTGGATCTATGATGACCAGGCATCTTACGGCGGCTCGAAGAACTGGCCGTTTTCCTTGGTCTGCAACCAGAAGGAATTGACCGGAAGCCGTTCAGTTGTTTTTATGCAGCGTCACCTGCAACTCGTGAACATGCTGGCATGGGTCGAACGGAGCGGTAATAAAGCCTTTGCTTCCTGTCGCCCATCACAACAGCCATTAGACTGTATAAAAATACAGTATCTAAACTTGACGAATTCTCATGATCAGTTGCTGCTAGACCCAGTGATAGCCATTTGATAGTTTCTAAGCAAGGATCCGGAGGTACAGGATCGCTGAGAATTACAATTGATGCTCCATCCGCATCAGTGGATTCGGCGGGATGACGATCAGCATCGCCTCCCGATAAGTCCCAACAAGGAAGGCAAGCAGTGATTACGACACCAATCGGTAAGTACACAGGGATTACATGGGAGGCAGAATGTCAGCTGGCATTCAAATTCAAATACGGTGCAGATGGTTATCAACAGGTACCAGCATCACCGGGGGACTATGGGATTGAGGGTTTCACCAAACATACCGGCTATGCTTTTCAATGTTACTGCCCCGAAAAGCAGTATCATCAGGACGAGCTATATGAAAATCAGCGTGACAAAATCAATAAAGATCTCGTCAAGCTCAAGAAGAACACCACTGAGCTGCAGAAGATTCTTGGCGGTACCAAAATCGCTACTTGGTGCTTCGTTACGCCCGAGATCAACAAAAACAAGCTTCTCTCATACGCTCAGACAAAACAAACAGAAGTCAGAGCGTGGGGACTTCCACATTTGGATCAAAATTTCACGATCCTACTGCACGATCATGAATTCTACTTGCAAGAGTTCAACACACTGCGAATATCAGCGGGCCTACCTCCGTGCCTGGGTTCGCCGACTGAATCATTGCCAAAGATAAACAACTTCTCTGAGCCTTACGACGAGAACTTGGCTAGAAAATGTCAACTGCGTATGCCTGGCAGGCCTGCTAAGAAAATAGAAGATTTAGTGCTGCTGACGACCAAAAGCTTTCTGGATCATGATACATATTTTCAGTCTCTATACGACCGCTCACCTCAAACTTATGTAAACGTTGCTCGCATTGTGAACGCCTTCGAGCAGGATGTAATGGAGTGGGGTCTCACGTCTAATGCAACGCCTGAACATCTCACAGAGCTGGTGAAGACCACGCTGATGGAGTACTTGGTCACCGACCGAAACCTCAACATAGACAAGTCGACGGCAAGTGAAGTGGTGCGCAGAACCATTGCTCGATGGCTTGCAGTATGTGAACTGGACTTCAACGAGTAATTATGGCTCAGCTTAAATTCACTAGACGGCCAATCCCGGTACTTTCGGAACTTCGCCCCCTGTATAAGATATCCCAAGCGTTGCTGATTCTTCATCTGTCGGGACGTGGTGCCAAATGCAGCCTTCCTAAGATCCATCTTTTGAACTGGGCTCTCAAGACACCCGAGCGCATTCGGGCACTAGCGATCGGAGGCGAACACGGTCAATTGCATCTTCCGATCTGGGGATTTGACCCGGCGATGGCAATAGCACTGAACCTCGCGTTTAGAGATTCATTGATAGCCCCCACTACGACAGGCTTCGAACTCACCTCCATCGGCAAGTCCTATGTAAGCTTGATACTTGCTGATGATACGGTACTCGGCGAAGAAAAATCAGCATTGAGGTCAATCGGGAAGAAAATTACAGAAGAGATGATTACTTACGTGTCCAAGGGATGGGAATAGCAATGTATATTAAAGCAATAAAAATCGACATTCAGACGGATAATGGCCCGTTTGGGTTTTCAACGGAATTCAGTCGTAACCTGAACATCATCCGAGGTCGAAATTCAGCGGGCAAAAGTACGATAGTTCATGCGATCATGTATGCAATGGGCATGGAGGAGTTGCTGGGTGCTCAAAATGAGAACGCTCTGACATATGCTCTAAAAGACTACCTTGAGCATGAGGAGCTTAAGTATCGCATCCTAACCTCTAAGGTCACGATTGAAATTGAAAGTAATGGCAAAACTATTACCGCCACGCGAAGTATCAAGGAGGAAGGTCTCAGCACGAAGCTGATAAAAATACAAGAGTGCTCGGCATTAACCAAGGCTGAGACGGCACCTATCTTATATAAATTTTTGCATGACGGATTGAGTGCACAGATCGATGAAGGTTTTTTCACCTACTTTGAAAGGTTCCTTGGACTTCAGCTGCCACTGGTACCAAGAACGAATGGCAAGCCGGTAAAACTTTACCTACAATACGTATTTGCCGCGATGATAATCGAGCAGAAACGTGGATGGACTGACTATATTGCTAACCTCCCATACTTTGGCGTGAGGGATGCGAGAATTAAAATAGTCGACTTTCTAGTCGGCACTGATGTTTTTGAAACAGATGCCAAGCGGGACTCTCTAGACCAAGAATCAAAGTCCATATACGATGAATGGCAAATTCTGTATCGAACACTTGTCACCGAAGTGCTTAAACATGGATTCAAATTTTCTAACATTTCGAAAACTCCCGCATCTGATTTCAACGCTGGGCTGGTGGATTTCCATAGAACCTCGGAAGGCGTAACGGAAAGTATCCTAGAGTACAGGAAACGCAAGATCAACGACCATGTGCTGATCGGGTTGAGACTGGCCCAACAGGGTGAAACTCCAACGTTAGAAATCACGCAGTCCATCGAAAAATATACAAGTGAGCTTGAACGCTTTACTGTTGCTTATGAAACATCCCTGGGGAATCTCGCGTTATATAGGGTCGATCTGAATAGCAACCGAATTAATACCCAGCAAGCCAAGGATGAGCTTACTAAAAACCAGGCTGCGCAGAAACTAATAAAGTTTGGTGCATCACTCAGATTGTCGACCGCAAGTAACTCATGTCCGGCCTGCCACCAAGCCATTGGACATTCACTCGTTGATCTGCATGAGAGCACACCTCACATGGACATCGGCACTAACATTGCCTACCTAACGGCTCAGCTGCGGATGCTCGAAAGAGAGAGAGGCGGGATCGACCAGTCAATTCAGGAGGCCGAGGCGCTCAAGGATCAGCTCGCCAAAAGCATCGCCGTCACTAAGTCTGCACTGAGGGCGCTGCGATCCGACCTAAACTCCAACTCCTCGGTTTCCAAATCAGGCATCCGAGTGCAAGTGCAAATCGAGATGGAGCTGGAGGATCTAACTAAATTCGAAGGTTATTCGGATGAGACTTTGGACGCGCTCGCTCTATTGGCAAAACGCTTAGCCAAGAACCAGCGGAACAGGACTCTTATTCCGAGCATCCATTACTCACCTACCGATCTCGCAAAGTACACGCTGTTCGAAAAAATGTTCCGCGCAAACATCAGTGCATTTGACTACCACAGTGCAGCAATCGCGGACATTGAATTTAATCGGGACAATCTCTTGCCATATCTTGCCAAGATTGAGCTCCGGGAGATCAATGAGCGGAGTGTGTCCGCCTCTGACTCTGCCCGTTCGATCGCGTCTCCAGCCCCCTCAACCACGCCGGCTATCGCGGTTAGCACATCTGTGACCGCCAGAAGTGATGAAAGTCCTAAAGGTAAGGGCAATATTGCCAGGGAATCCAGCGCAAGTGACTTCGTTCGCCTGATCTGGAGCTATCTGCTGTCGATCTATCAGACGTCATCACATCCGACCGTCAACGGTAACCACCTAGGGCTGTTGCTACTAGACGAGCCGGGACAGCATTCCATGGCAACCAAGAGCCAACAAGCACTGTTTCAATTGCTGTCGTCGGAAGAGGGGCTTCAGAGCATCGTAGCGGCGTCATTTGAGGACAACGAAGCCACATATAAAGAGGCAACGGCCAATGTCGTCTTTAAGCTCATACGCCTCGGTGATAAGTCGATCGCGCCGGTAATCGCGGCTGTTGATATTTAAATTCGATGGATTTGCGGTTAGCGATCTGCTTTCCGCTCTACCGGTTTCTCTATAGGGGCAAATGGGTTGCACGACCCGGCGGATTGCTCGGAACCGCCGGAATGTTTCGCCAAAGGAACTAATCCGGTTAGCGCCCAGGTTTCCCGGTTCAAAGGTCAGAAACTCCTTCCGTAACTCGCCGGAGGCTTTAGACCCGTTGGTGGTGCTCGCGCCTAGCTTGATTGTTTTTTAGGTTATCTCGCCTGAAAAAACCAATTAAATGATTACCTGATTAGCAAAGCTCCAGGTCGGACAGGATGCTAAATGTGCGAATACACTATTTGCAAGTCGACGCTTGGGACGCCTACTACTGACCTTGATGTAGCTATCTTCGCGGGGTAATTGACTAAGGTGTCCCAAGAAGTCCAATCAGAAATGCTCGCATCCCGGCGAGGTTCAGCGCCCGAAATAAGCAGCCTCGTTGTCAGTGTCCCGCCCTGATGCCAAGCTCAGGCTTGGCTTACCACTACCAAGCCCCTTTTCTGTCAAACCTGTCACGGAATGCTAATATCGCTATTCGATCTGCTCAAGCAGTGGGAAGCAAAATTTGCTCCCGACAACGCAAAGGTTCACCTCGCACGCTTTAACGGGGAAGGCTGAAGCATAGCCAATCGTGAACATGACTGTGCTCCAACTGCTGGGGATTCAAATCCATTTGTATCATCTACAGCGCGACTACGGCCCTACAGATCGCGAGTCATGTGCTGCTCAAATCGCCCTTCTTCGTCATCCGGAGGCGTTAACTGATCGCCGTCCTCGACGAAGCCGTCCAGGCAATTCTCGCACTCATCGGGTGGAAGATAGCCATCTCCAAAGCATCGGTCGCAGTCCTCGTAGTTTCCTTCAACATCCAAGCCGTAACCCCGGCCATCACAGTCCGGACAGATGATTTCGGCACTGCCACCACGGCATATGCTGCAGGGAACCATCCCTTCTCGACCAGTCATAAGGAGGAAAAGACTCATACCGAAGCCTCCATAATGACCATGTCCTTGAAAATCACTGAGATGCCTCCAAACCGCTTGCGAGATATTTCTCGAATCGTGTCCAAATCATCAGCCGTAGACAGACCCACCCTTAGCCCAAGGGCATGCTCCATCCCGCGAGCGTAGCCAGGACAGCCGATGATGTACGCTTCCACGCACTCACGGGTGTTACGCAGATACACCACCTCACCCTTGAAGTGATCCACCAAAATCGCAGGAAAAAGTCCCTGCCTGGCTGCGACGAAGACATCCCAAAGGTAGGGAGCATAACGCGAGAAAGTCGAAACGTATGTCTGACGAGTGCCTTTCGGAAAACTGACCTTGCCAAGCTCGCTACGCAACTGCAATTCGATGTAGGCAGCGGTGTCGCAAATTTTTGCATAGGAGGGAGCATTGAGGCCCGCCGCCACCTTATCCAGTCCCAGGTAGAGATTCTGAAAAGCTTCGAGGCTACTAAACCCATATTCCTCAGCGGCCAAGCGATAGATTTCGTTGCGAGGTAGTTTTTTGAGTTCACCCCGCGCTATCGCGTCTTTATATGCTTTTTCCACGATCCCTTTGAAGCCGCCATAACTACCTGGTACGACATTTGCGCCAAAGTACGCTAAGGATAGAAAATCAGCAGGTTTGAGGGGCTGCCAACTGTTCAGCCGAGGGAACTGAAATTTAAGGGTCTCTAAGACTTCCGGCGGGAATATTTGAGACGCATCAAAGGCAAGATTGACGGATTGAAGCTCGTCATAGGAAAGGGAAAAGGACATTTTAATCTCCACAATAATGTACGACGCATCCTGAACAGAAGCGAAGTGCTATCGATGGTAGACAAAGTCCTTTAGCCGTAGGCCGGGGTGCCGCATTAGAAAACAACCCGCCCTCGTCGACGACTGGCGTCTGTTGGGATGGCGATTTCTTCACCCTTGAACTCAAAAATTTGAGAACGAACGGAAATTACACCGAACATCGAGACGCGTCAACACAGCCAGGCAGGATGATTGGTTGGCGCTCGGGCTGGGGGCGGCGCGCCACTCCATCGGCAATGATGAGGAATGTTTAGAGCAACGAACTAGCTGCTCGCGCCCAAAGCCGTCAGGCCCTGTTTTTTAGCAATCTCTAGCTGATCGAGCTTTGCAGGGGCCTTTTGCGCGGTCTTGGAGTGAATGAGCATTCGAGATAGATCGAAGTCGGTTAAAGCCTGATGAGTCGGAATCGAACGGCAGTCTGGTTTGAACCGCGCCCATGCTACAGCTTTTTTGGGGGGGGATTTGAATCGGGAGTCGACGCCAGAACTCACTAGGTGAGTAAAGACCGATGGGATGCACCATGCCCGTAAACGGTTGCCGGGCAATTCGTGTGGGGCCTCACACACTTACACACTTACACACTTCGCCCGCCCTTTCGTCCAATAAAGGTTCGATTCCCTTCACCCGCTCCAATGCTTTCAAGGCTTTCGGCCTACCCCGCGAAATGTAGGCGCCTGTTACTGCTGTAACGCAGACCTCAGGTTGTTTCCTACTAGGCTGTACACCTATGCCATTTTAGGTTGATCTATCGGGGCGTCGCCCCCCCCCTTAATAACTTCAGACATCACCGCTACTCACGACTGGCAATCGCCACTCGCAACACAGCATAACGTCAGAAAGCTCCCTATCAGATTGATCAACACCGACGCTCCGAATCTTTCAAAGACGACGGCAGCGGCAATAGCTCCGACTGCTTGAGTCCCCGTGGCTTTGATTCGTTATACATCCGAGAGTTTTCTGGCTAGTTTTCAGGATATATCGCTACAACCTGATCTATGCCCGCGCTGGTAAGGCCAATTACCTGATAGGCACCATGGTTCCCTTCGACCTCCATTCCTGGAGAGCCTGCCGGCATGCCAGGAGCAGCGATCCCGACAAGGTCGTCACGCTTAGTCATTGCAATTATCTGTTCAGCAGGCACGTGGCCCTCGACAAACTTTTCCTTGATCATCGCGGTGTGGCAGGACGAGAGACGTGGAACAACGCCGAGATCTTGTTTGACAGCGCTCATGTTGGTTTCTACATGATCAATGACGGTGAAGCCGTTTGCTTCAAGATACTGAATCCATTTCTTGCAGCATCCGCAGTTTGCGTCTCGATGAACATCAATTGTCAGGGCCTGAGCGGCTTGAGCGGTTGAGCCGATGAACAGCGCTGCAAACGTTGCGAGACGTAGAGATCGACTAGAAAGTCGGAAGCTAGCCATCATGAATATTTTTCCTTTTACCTTGTCTGCGGTGGGATGCTCCAGTAGCGCTAATGCCATCCGGAGCGTTTAATGCCGCCGCGTTTAGGTTTGGTTGATGATCTCACCCATACGTCGGGGAGGTGGTTCCTCGGTTATTCAAACCGCTGGATGGCATCGCTAAATCGACTCAGAACCACATCCGAATACCCACTACGAATCGAGCATCGTTGGTCTTTTCTCCTCCATCGCTGGCCAGGTCTGCCGTCTTGCCGTAGGAGTGGTTCCAGGTAACACCGACGTAGGGGGCAAATTCACGAACAATCTCGTAACGTAACCGCAAACCTACTTCGGTGTTCGCCAATCCAGATCCTATGCCGCGCTGAGGATCATTTTTTCCGTACAGGTTCACTTCTGCGGTCGGCTGCAAGATCAGGCGATTTGTCAGCAGGATGTCGTAATCGCCTTCAAGTCGAGCAGCGGTTTGACCCTTCTCACCAATGTAGGCGGTCGCTTCAGCTTCAAAGTTATAGAGGGCCATGCCCTGAACGCCGAGCGCTCCCCATGTTTGGGGCGACCCAGGCTTGAAGTCTTGCCGAACGCCCGTGACGACATCCCACCACGGACCGACGGCGTGCCCCCAAAGCGCCTGGAGTTCAGCGTTTTGCGTTACGCCATTGGTGCGTTCACCTTCCGAGCGCAGCCACAGGCGATCAACGTCACCGCCGATCCATCCTTTTGCATCCCAGGCCAGCGCACTACCGTTGTCAGCGTCTTGATACTCAAACTTATCCAGAAGGATGAAGGAGTTAAGTTTTTTGTCGTGAACACCGTGGCCAGCCACATCTGGAAAGGCGGCTGCACGGTCAGCGTCGGTAAGTACGGGGATCGGGGTTCGGCTCGTGGTCGCCCCTCCATCCATGCTGTCCATACCGTCCATGTGCCCGTCGTCCATGCTCATCTTGCTGTGATCCATAGCCCCCATCTTGCTATGGTCCATAGATCCCATTGAGCCGTGGTCCATCTTGGTGTGATCCATCGCGCCATCTTTCGCTTTGGCTGGCTTGGATTTTTGCGCAGTCGAAGGCGTTGAGTCCGCACTTGATGGCATCGCTATCGACGGATCCATCCCTTCAGCGGCCTGAGCCATGAAAAAGAATGCAGGACTGGTCGAGACTGCCAGTGCCATCAGCGTTGGGCGAAAAAACTTACGGGTCATGATCTCAATCTGCCTTTTTGCCCAGCGGTAAAGAGACAACCCACCAGCGAATTACGATTTAGGTATGTGTTCATAGATTGTCTCCTTTACTCATCAACCCGTACTTCGCGGAACATGCCCATTTCCATATGGAAAAGCAGGTGGCAGTGATAAGCCCAACGTCCTAAGGCATCAGCAGTGACTCGATAGCTGCGTTTGGTACCTGGCGGCATATCGATCGTGTGCTTGCGCACCATGAACTTGCCGTTCTCATCCTCAAGATCACTCCACATGCCGTGAAGGTGTATGGGATGGGCCATCATGGTGTCGTTCACTAAGGTGATGCGCAGACGCTCGCCATACTTCAGACGAAGTGGCTCGGCGTCAGAGAACTTGATGCCGTTGAACGACCACGAAAACTTCTCCATGTGACCGGTCAAATGAAGCTCGATGGTACGACTTGGTTCGCGGCCGTCAGGGTCTTGGAAAGCGCTTTTCAAATCGGAGTAAGTGAGCACTCGACGACCATTGTTGCGCAAGCCTATGCCTGGATCGTTTAGCTTTGGCGTTGGATTCATGGCTTGCATGTCAACCAAGGGGTTGTTGGTTTCGGAGGCTGGGTGAGTCTGCATTTCTCCACCCATTTCGCTCATGCCAGCCATCCCTGACATATCACCGCTGCCCATCCCTGCCATCTTGCTGTGGTCCATCCCGGCCATGTTGGACATGTCGTCGCTGCCCATACCAGCCATACCAGCCATACCGCCCATTCCCATGTCATTCATTGACAAAAGCGGCCGGGGGTCGATCGCTGGCACTTGTGCCTTTAAACCCTCGCGAACTGCAAGGGTTCCGCGTGCATATCCGGTTCTGTCCATAGACTGAGCGAAAATGGTGTATGCCTCTTCCCTGGCAGGCTCTACGATCACGTCATACGTTTCAGCTACGGCGATGCGAAATTCGTCGACACTCACAGGTTTGACATGTTGGCCGTCGGCTGCCACCACGGTCATTTTCAAACCAGGAATGCGAACGTCGAAATAGCTCATCGCCGAGCCGTTGATAAAGCGCAGGCGCAGCTTCTCGCCCGGTTTGAAAATGCCGGTCCAGTTACTGTTAGGCGCCTGGCCATTCATGAGATAGGTATAAGTATCGCCACTGACGTCTGCGAGATCGGTGGGGTTCATTTTCATTTCGGCCCACATCTTGCGATCCGCCACTGTCGCGGACCAACCTTTCTCGCTGACATCGTCGATGAAATCGCCAACGGTACGTTTGTGGTGGTTGTAATAATCCGATTGTTTCTTCAGCTTGGCCATGACGCGAGCAGGATCTTCATCGGTCCAGTCGGTCAGCATCACCACGTAATCGCGGTTGTACTGAAAAGGCTCCGGCTCTTTTGAGTCGATCACGATTGGACCGTAAACGCCGGACTGCTCCTGAAAGCCAGAGTGACTGTGGTACCAGTAGGTGCCGTTTTGATGAACCTTGAATGTGTACTCGTACATTCCATCAGGTGCGATGCCATGGAAGCTCAAGCCAGGTACGCCGTCCATGTTGGCCGGCAGGATGATCCCGTGCCAATGGATTGAGGTGTCATGGTCTAAGCGGTTTTTTACACGCAGGGTAACCGTCTCTCCTTCGCGCCAACGCAGCAAAGGTCCTGGCAATGATCCATTGATGGTCATTGCTGTGCGTGGCGATCCGGATAGGTTTACAGGGGTTTCACCAATAAACAGATCAAATTCGTTACCCGTGAGAACGCTCGGCAGACCAGGACTGGTCACTGCCCATACGGGAGTGCGCCAAAGGCCAAATCCGCCAAGAATGCCACCCGCGGTCAGACCTTTAACGAACGTCCGCCTAGAGGTTTTGGAATGCATGCCGTTTATGTCCAATCAGTCAAAAGGGAAGCTGCACGAAACCATCAATGAGTTTCTCATGCAGGTTAAAGGCACTCTTTCAGAGCTCTGTTATGAGCTCGGATGAGTTTCGCCCGCCGTCACTAAAGTCGAGCACGTATGACTGCGAGCTCAGAAATTGCCACATTTGAACCACGGCAGTGATTACATTTCTGTCAGCTTGGGAGCGCGGCAGGCTATTAGCAATTCTTGTGGTCCATCGCTTCAGTACTTTCAGCAATGGGACGCTGGGGGCTTTGCTTTTGAGCTAACACGTATGATTCCATTGTCTTATTCTTTGCCGCTTCCAAGCGTGCGAATGCTCGGTCACCACCGCCTTCAGCCATAGCAAAAGAAGAAACGGTCAATGCTGCAATGACGAACAAAGCTTTGATAGGGTTCATTTGAATTCCTGTGATCAGTGTTAGTAAGCCGAAACCCAAATTACATGATGAATTTTAGGAATGAGCCAAAGGTTCACCAAGACTATAAAACTCATCACCTGTCAGTTAGCTTAGGCAAACATTACAGCGGTGTCAGCTTGCGATATTTCACGTTAGGAATACGCTATTTAATCTGTAATTTTTTGATCCTTCACTGCTATACATATATATATCAGCATTTATTAAATTTAAGACGCCTAACGTTAAAATCTTCTAGCCGCTTTAAAAATTGCTGAAGTTTTAATCTTTTCGCACGGCAGTTAACTATGCGAATTTCGACTCATGCACAGTACTTTAGTTTTTATACATTTAAGACGAACATAATTATTTCTCTTGTACGGAGCGGTCTCTTTTCACCGCAACCGCAGCATCAACGTTGACACCACGGCAAGGTCAAGAGTTATGTATTTTTGGCCCCGAGCATCGGTGACACTCAAACTATTCGGGTATGCCTCAATCGCAATGCATTGAAAACTACAGACGCAGAACTGACGCTCATGGCTAGCGCAGCGATCATTGGCGACAGAAGGTGCCCCGTCAGTGGATAAAGAAGGCCGGCGGCGAGGGGAATACCCATCGAGTTGTAAAGAAAGGCAAAGCCAAGGTTTTGCCGCATGTTTTTTACTGTTGCAACCGAAAGGGCGCGTGCTCGTACAATCCCCATGAGGTCACCTTTTACCAGTGTAAGCTGCGCGCTATTCATTGCAACGTCAGTCCCTGTTCCCATTGCGATGCCGACATCTGCTCGCGCCAGAGCCGGCGCGTCGTTGATCCCGTCGCCAGCCATGGCAACCTTCCGCCCGTGCTGCTGGAGGTCTGCAACCAGGCGTTCCTTATCCTGCGGTTTCACCTCACCATGGACCTCTTCAATCCCCATCTCCCTGGCGACAGCCCTAGCGGTGGTGAGCCCATCACCGGTGGCCATGATAATTTTTACGTTATCAGCTTTGAGCTTGGCGACTGCTTCTTTGGAGGTCGGTTTTATCGGATCTGACACCGCTAGCAACCCTGCCAAGGCCCCATCAACGGCGAGATAGATGATGCTGATGCCTTCAAGGCGTAACAACTCTGCACGCTCTTGTAAGGCCTTCGTACTCACGCCGGCAGCTTCCATCAACGCAGTGTTGCCCAACTGTATTTTCTTGCGATCAACGAGACCACTGACTCCAATACCTGAACCGGACTCAAACGATTCGGGCTTGGTGAGCTCAATGTTTTCAGTTCGGGCGTGATCAACGATGGCACGAGCCAAAGGATGTTCGCTGCCTTGGTCAAGGCTAGCTGCCAGCTGAAGAACATCGTGGGGGTTGAAATCTGGTGTGGCCTCCACACTGTAAAACACCGGTCGCCCCTCTGTTAGAGTCCCCGTTTTATCGACAATCAGTGTGTCGATCTTGCAAAGGTTTTCGATGGCACTGGCATCCCTGAACAGCACACCCATGCTGGCGGCTTTACCCGTCGAAACCATGATCGACATGGGCGTCGCAAGACCCAGGGCACAGGGGCAAGCGATGATCAGCACGGCGACAGCGTTGATCAGACCAAAGACCCAGCTGGGTTCAGGGCCAAAGAGCCCCCAACCTACGAGTGTCAGCACCGCAATCGTGATAACACCCATCACAAAGTAACCGGCAATCGAGTCGGCCATTCGTTGCATTGGCGCTTTGGAGCGTTGGGCTAGCGCAACCATCTTTACGATTTGCGACAACATGGTGTCGGCGCCGACCTTTTGCGCCTCCATTATCAAGCTCCCATGAGTATTAAGCGTGGCGCCGATCAAACTATCCCCTGCTCTTTTCATTACCGGCACAGGTTCGCCAGTGAGCATGGATTCATCCACCGCACTTTCTCCCTCAAGTACAGCCCCATCAACGGGCACTTTTTCACCAGGTCTGACCCGCAAATGGTCTCCCAAGTGAACATGAGTGAGGGGAATGTCCTGCTCCTGACCATCTGCGTTGATTTTTCGTGCGGTCTTGGGAGACAGACCGAGAAGGGACTTAATGGCGGCGGAGGTCTGCGATCGGGCTTTAAGCTCAAGAATCTGCCCAAGCAAGGTCAGCGAGATGATGACCGCGGAGGCTTCGAAGTAGACGCCAATGCGCCCATCTTGCATGAAGGTGGTGGGAAAGCTTTGGGGAAATAGAGTTGCCACGACGCTGTACAGATAGGCGGCGGCGGTACCCAAACCAATCAAAGTCCACATGTTTGGGCTGCGGTTTCTAACAGATGCTGAACCCCTTACAAAAAAGGGCCAACCTGCCCATAAGGTAACCGGAGTCGCAAGAGCGAACTCGATCCAGTTTTGGATCGAGCCATGGAAGAGTTGTAACGAATGTCCAGCCATGGCGAGCACGGCCACTGTCACGGTTAATGGTAGCGACCACCAAAAGCGGAGGGTGAAATCCCGGAGTTCGGGATTTTCATCTTCATCGAGCGCAGGCATGACCGGTTCTAGTGTCATGCCACATTTAGGGCAATTGCCAGGCCCGGGCTGGCGTATCTCCGGGTGCATAGGGCAGGTGAACTCGGTACCTTCCTGTACTTCAGCTACTGGAGCGGCGTGGCCAGAGTGATCGGTATTCAGTGGTGCATTGGCGTAGAGCGGCGGTTCTGCTCTGAACTTCTCTTGGCACTTCAGGCTGCAAAACTGATAGATCTGTCCCTGATAAACCTCGCTGAATCTGATCGGCGGGGTAACAGCCATGCCACACACCGGATCGCGCAGACCTTCATCCTCAGCCTTCGCAGCATGAGTGTGGCCATGGTCGCTTGTGTCGTTAGGCATATCTGTTTTCCTTTCTCACTTTTGTTTGTTTCTGCCAGATCCACATGTTGACATGTGTCCCCCGTGCCCGTGTCCGAAAACATGCATTAACGGACAGGCTAAACCATTAAGTCCAAAGGGCTCGGTAGGGCCGCCCTATGAAAGCCGCGACTCTGTTGTAACAGTTGCCTGCTCAACAGTGTGTTCGATGATGAACATATCGAGTAAAAAACCGATAAGTGTTCATCTGGGTTAACATTTACCTGTCGCAGAGATTACATTTATGTAAGTTTCAAATCAGCGAGACTTATTTGATGCACACTCATCGCAATGGTCCCGTTGCGAGTCACCTCATGAAACTGCTAGTCGCTGAAGATGAACCGACATTGGGCATTTATCTACAGCAGGGCCTGACTGAGGCCGGATTTACGGTTGATCGTTTTACCGACGGCGTTGACGCCCTTCAACACGCCTTAAGCGAGGCCTATGACTTGCTGATTCTGGATGTGATGATGCCGGGAATGGATGGATGGGAACTCCTTCAAAAGGTCCGTAGGTCAGGAAAAGAAGTGCCGGTGCTATTTCTGACGGCGCGAGACAGCATTGAAGATAGGGTCAAGGGACTTGAGCTTGGGGCAGACGATTACCTGATCAAACCATTCGCCTTTTCTGAATTGCTGGCTCGCGTTAGAACCTTGCTACGTCGCGGTAACAGCACCCCTGCGCAAACCCATATAAAAATGGCTGACCTTGAGGTCGACCTTCTCAAACGCAGGGCGATTCGGGGAGGAACGCGCATAGACCTGACAGCTAAGGAGTTTGCATTGCTAGAGTTGCTGCTGCGCCGTAGAGGCGAAGTGCTCTCAAAATCACTCATCGCCTCCCAGGTCTGGGACATGAACTTCGACAGCGATACCAACGTGATTGAAGTGGCCGTCAGAAGGCTCAGGGCGAAAATTGATGACGACTTCGACGTTAAGCTGATCCAGACCGTCCGAGGTATGGGTTACATGCTGGACTCACCGGACCCGGATCAGAAATGAACCGCCTTTCCCTCACCACACGCCTGAGCTTGATGTTCATGCTTTCGGTAACCGTTGTGCTGACGGTTGCCGGCATGAGTTTTAATCACCTTAGTCAGCGTCATTTCAAGATGCTGGATCAGCAAACCTTGGACGAAAAACTCAGCTCAACTCAACGAATTTTGGGAGAGCTGCACGACATCGATCAATTCAGTGACTTAAAACCACAACTTGAGGCTTTGCTGGGGGCACACCGCGATTTGACGGCGATCATCCTGAACAGTGAAGGAAAGCTGTTTTTCGCCAGCCCCAGGCCCGTCAGTGTCCCAGAGCAACTGCGCAAGCTCGATAGTCATGCAATGTGGGAATGGAAAGACCATGAGCAGACTTACCGCGGCGTCACGGCCCCGGCAATGGTTTCCGGACAGAAAAAGCCGCTAACCGTGTTCTTGATCTTTGATGTGACGCAGCATATGTATTTCTTCGAAACCCTTCAGCAATGGTTTTGGACAGGATTGGTGATCAGCGCACTGGTCAGTGCCGCACTGGGATGGATGGTTGCACGCAGCGGTATGCGACCTATTCGGCAGGTGACGATGGTCGCCGCCTCTATGTCTGCTGGCTCGCTGAAAGACCGCATACCGTTGGCGCCTGTGCCAAAAGAACTTCAGCAGATGGTGTCATCCTTTAACGCCATGTTGTCTCGTCTGGACGATGCGTTTGTTCGGCTTTCAAATTTTTCCGCGGACATTGCTCACGAGCTGCGAACGCCCGTCAGTAATTTGATGACCCACACTGAAGTTGTGCTCTCACGAAAAAGGAACATTGAGGACTACGAAGACAATCTATTTTCAAATCTCGAGGATTTGAAGCGCATGTCTCGCATGATTGATGACATGCTTTTTCTGGCCAAGTCCGACAATAAGTTGATCAAGCCAGAAAACAGCCTGATAGAGCTGCGCGAGGTGGTGGGAACATTGCTCGAATACTACCGCCTGCTGGCAGACGAGCGAGGCATTGAGCTTTGCGTCTTCGGTGCTGGAAGTGTTAGCGGTGACGTATTGATGCTGCGCAGGGCTATCTCGAATCTACTATCGAATGCGCTACGGTACACGCCAGAGGGAGAAACCATCCGCATGGATATCTGCCAGACAAACACGTCGACGGTGCTGACGGTACAAAACCCTGGAACGACTATTGCGCCCGAACACCTCGAAAAACTTTTTGATCGTTTTTACCGCGCAGATCCTGCGAGGCGTCAAGGGAGCCCAAGTAACGCAGGACTGGGCCTGTCGATTACTCGGTCGATCATTGAAGCTCATGATGGCAAGATCTGGTGCACTTCATCCGATGGAACAACTGTTTTTCATATTGAACTCTTTAGTGCCGGCATCAAACCTGCCTAAGAATGACGATTCATCGAGCCAACGCCTAGCCCAAGAGCCGATTCCTGAAGTACCAGTAGTAGGAACGGGAGCGCCGTCATGTTTGACGTATGTCAACAATCTCCATTCAACGAGCGCTACTGCTTACATGTGGACGGGTGGTCAATGAAACAAAGCATGTTAAGTGGGAAGCAACCTCGTCTGTGCAAACGCGGTTGCGGTTGATCCGAGAGTTGGTTGCCATACCCTCTATGCATACTGCTCGATTGCATACTGATTCAGCACGGTCCAACCGTGCGAACTTTCCCCTTCGTCTGGAGATTTATCATGCAAGCACCACTGAAATTGGTCTTAGCCGCTCTAATCGCGGCCATCGCTATAATCGCCAATGCCACGGAAGTTCACCCTCCGGCTGAATCCGCGCTCCCCACCACCGAGACAAGCACTCAGGCCCAGCCTGATGCCGATCATGCCATGACTCAGCAAATGCAAAAGATGCAAGCCGCCCGCGACAAGGTTTCCGCCGCCAAGACGCCTACCGAGCGCCGGGCCGCTATGCAGGAGAGCATGCAGACCATGAAAAGCTCCATGGCCATGATGCGGACTATGCACGCAGGCAAAGGTTGTAATGAGATGGGCATGCCAGGCTCAGCAGATGGCAGTACAGGAATGATGGACATGATGATGAAAATGATGGACCAGCAGTCCAGCATGATGAACATGCAGATGTCCAAATGAAGGCTTACTTGATGCAACGGCGTACCTTTCTCGGAGGGTTAGCGTTGACCGGGCTGGCGGGTCCCTGGTTACAGGCGTGGTCGGCAGACACCATGACCTCATCATCAACACCTCTTGGACTACCGTTGCTGGCACCGGAGCTGCTACCGACTGGCAGCTCACTGCGAGAAATCCCCAAATTAGCCAACACCAGCAGCGTACCCGGCTACTTTGAGGCAACTCTGACCGCTGCACCTGTTTCGGTTCCCTTTGTTCCCGGAAAAACCGCAACCGAATTCTGGGCCTACAACGGGGGCCTACCTGGCCCACTGATCGAGCTGTTTGAGGGTGACAAGGTCGTCATCACCTTCGTCAACAATCTTACACAGCCATCCACTATTCACTGGCACGGCTTGCAGGTACCGTCGGACCAGGACGGTAATCCGCATGATCCTGTACCACCCGGCGGACGCCGTATTTACAGTTTCAATTTGCCCGAAGGCAGCGCAGGCACTTATTGGTATCACCCGCATCCGCACCAAAATACGGCGAAACAAGCGTTCCGAGGCTTGGCAGGTCCACTGTTGATAAGGTCGCGCCATGACCCTCTGGCCCATTTACCAGAGAGGTTGTTGGTGGTTTCAGATCTCAAACTCGACCGTTACGCCACCATCGCACCCAACGAAGCCCACGACTGGATGAATGGTCGCGAAGGCCAGTTCGCCTTGGTCAATGCTCAGCACCAACCCGTTTTACCATTCGCCGCTGGAGGTCGTGAGCGCTGGCGCGTCTTGAACGCCTGTAGTGCTCGCTATCTGCAACTTGCGCTGCCAGGCAGCACACTAACGTTGGTCGGTACCGACGGTGGTCTGCTCGAAAAGCCACAGTCGGGGTTGACCGAATATCTGCTGGCCCCAAGTCAGCGGATCGAACTGATAATCGACGCGGGCAGCCGTCGCGACCGTGTGGAATTGAACGCTAATATCTATGCGCGCGGCAAAATGGGCGAAGTGGCGCCCGATCACATCATGCCTCTGCTGACAGTTGATTTTACGACAGTCACAGCCACTGACCAGGCAGCCCTGCCGCTTAAGCTCGGCTCAGTACCGGACCTTGGTACCGCCACCGCAAGCAAACAGGTGGTATTCAGCGAAAAAATGACTATGGCCAACGGTCGCCATAGCGTGCAGTTTCTGGTCAACAATCAAGAATACGACATGCAACGTATCGATCTGGTGAGCCGAATCAACGAGGTCGAGCTTTGGGAAATCGTCAATCACTCTGACATGGATCATCCCTTCCACCTGCACGGCACTCAGTTCCAAGTGGTTGAGCGGGAGTTTAACGGCGTAGTCACACCGGTATCTTTCCGTGCATGGCAAGACACCGTCAACCTGCGTTCAAGTGAAATCGTACGCATTAAAACCATACAGCGATTGCCTGGTCTGCGGATGTTTCACTGCCATATCCTCGAACACGAAGAGATGGGCATGATGGGGCAACTCAACGTGGTTTGATCAAGCCCGACTCTAAAGCCCTAAGCGCATGCACTGCCAACTCGAACAACCTGAAAAATTGCTTGGGTCGGAAGTGAGCGCGCTCACCCATTAATTTGAGGAACCGACGGGACTTGACTGTTGGTTAGGTAGCATTTGCACGGGGAACCTCCCACTGATCCAACGGATAAGCGGTGGTGAAAGTGGAAATGAAAATGACTTAAACCATCCTCAGAGCTGAACACAAGAACAGGCACAAAGCTTACTGAATTGTAATCGACCGACCTGCTGTCATGTGGCATCGTGTCCCAGCTCTAGCACGCGAGAATATTTAATCTATGCCCGAGTCAGTACTTACATAACGCAGCAGGCACTTGTTATCCGCATGTCGTTTTTAACCTGAATCGATAAATTAAAATCTAGATCGCCCTCCAAACTTCGAATCGACAGCATATGCTGCGAGGAGTCTTGCATGTCATTGTTTAAAACTACAACTTTAGCGGCTGCACTTACTACCGGATTACTCTTGAGCGCTGCCACCCAAGCGCATCCAAAGTTAATCACTTCAAATCCTGCGGACGGTTCGAACTCCGTGGCGCCTGCCAAGATCGAGCTGCATTTCTCGGAAAATCTCACTACTCAGTTTTCGGGAGCGAAACTGATAATGACAGACATGCCTGGCATGCCTAATTCACCCATGGGTATTAAGGCGACTATATCAGGCAGCGATGATCCGAAAACGATGGTCATCAAGCCCGCCTCTCCACTCTCCTCGGGGTCTTATAAAGTCGAGTGGCGAGCGGTCTCTTCAGACACTCACCCCATGACAGGCAATTTTTCTTTCAAAGTGAAATGATCCATGAGCGACTCAATCAACATAGCCCTTCGCTTCGCTCTTTATATGGACCTTATGCTGCTGTTCGGCCTGGCAACTTTTGGCCTGTATAGCCTGAGGGGCAAAGAGAGGGTGTCCGGCGCTGTTATTAATTTTGAGTCGCTGCTGTTTGGTGCAGCATTGACGGCCTTAGCCCTATCATTTTTCGCAATGTTATTACTTGCGAAGATGATGAGTGGGGTTTCAGATTTTATGGAACTTCATCATCACATTTTTCAAATGGTACTGATGGGGACAGATGTTGGGCTTACGTGGATGGTCCGAATAACAGCCCTTGTACTGGCGTGCATAGCCGCCACTCTGAACAAACGCTTTCCGACGCCAAGTTTATGGTCGGTGACGATATTGAGCGCTGTCGCCCTTGCTACTCTTGCGTGGACTGGACACGGCGCTATGGATGAGGGCAGTCGTCGTTATATGCATTTCACCAGCGATATTTTTCACCTTTGGGCAGCAGGTGGCTGGTTAGGTGCTCTCGCTGGATTCGCTTTACTGCTGCGAGCGAGGATGCTTAAAGGCGAACAGGAGGTACGAATTCTGGCAAGAGCCCTGACCGGGTTCGAGTCAGCTGGGGCGCTGATCGTAATCACCATAGGGTTGTCCGGAACAGTGAACTACCTTTTCATAGTCGGGCCTACCTTAGACCAAGTTATGTTCAGCACTTATGGCGTACTTCTAAGTTTGAAGACCCTACTGTTTGCAGGAATGCTTGTATTGGCATCCCTTAATCGTTTTCATTTGAGTCCATTATTAGAGCGATCCATTAAGGAAGGACACTGCGCAATTGCCGTCACTGCGTTGCGACGCAGCATGACCTTGGAGTTCTCCATCGCGGTAGTCATTGTAGCCCTCGTGGCTTGGCTAGGAACCTTAAGCCCCGAGGTGGACATGTCAGCTGCGGCTGGGTAATCAGACTCGGAGTATGACGCATAAGTGCTGTGTAACCCCACCGCCTATGCATCGTCACCGAACATTCTGGACCGCATTGGCGGTCCACTCTTGTTCTCCGACTTGTTCGGTTAGTAATTAAGCGCTAAACCAACCCAACTTGATCACAAACAATATTGAAAGGATCACCAGCGCCGGATTCAATTCCCGCGCTTTTCCAGACATCAACTTAATCGCAGTCCAAGAGATAAACCCCAGGGCGATGCCGTTGGCGATGGAGAAGGTGAACGGCATGGCCAGTGCGGTGATCGCTACCGGAGCCGCAATGGTGATGTCGTCCCACTCGACTTCAGCCAGGCCGGACATCATCAGCACGCCAACGAACATCAGCGCCGGGGCGGTGGCGTAGGCCGGAACGCTGCCAGCCAACGGGGCGAAGAACAGCGCCAGCAGAAACAGAATCGCCACGACAATGGCAGTCAGACCGGTACGGCCACCGGCGCTGACGCCCGCTGCGGATTCGATGTAGCTGGTGGTGGTCGAAGTGCCCAGCAGCGAACCGACCATGGCGGCGGTACTGTCAGCGACCAACGCGCGGCCCATTTTCGGCATGTAGCCGTCCTTGCCCATCAACCCGGCGCGTTTGGCGACGCCGATCAAGGTGCCGGAGTTGTCGAACAAATCGACGAACAAGAACGAGAAAATCACGCTGAACAAGCCGATGTCCAACGCGCCCCTGATGTCCAGTTGCAGGAAGGTCGGGGCCAGGGACGGCGGCATCGACATCACGCCACCAAACGGCGAGAAGTGGAAGATGATGGACACAATCGTTACCGCCAGAATCCCGATCAACACCGCGCCTTTCACCCGCAGGGCTTCCAGCGCCACAATCAGGAAAAAGCCGAGGGTGGCGAGAATCGGGCCCGGTTTGGCCAAGTCGCCCAAGCCGACGAAGGTGGCTTGATCCGCCACCACGACGCCGGCGTTTTTCAGGGCGATCAGCGCCAGGAACAAGCCAATGCCCGCCGCAATGGCCGAGCGTAGCGGCAGCGGGATGCTGTTGATGATCCATTCGCGAATCTTGAAAATCGACAGAATGAAAAACATCACCGCCGAAATGAATACCGCGCCCAGCGCCACTTGCCAGGTGTGGCCCATGTGCAGAACCACGGTGTAGGTAAAGAAGGCGTTAAGGCCCATGCCCGGTGCGAGGGCGATCGGGTAGTTGGCGATGAAGCCCATGATGGCTGAGCCGATGGCAGCGGCAAGGCAGGTCGCGACGAAGACCGCGCCTTTGTCCATGCCGGTGTCGCCGAGGATACTCGGGTTGACGAACAGGATGTAGGCCATCGCCAGGAACGTGGTGACGCCCGCGAGGATTTCGGTACGCACGGTGGTGTTATGAATGTTTAGTTGGAACAGTCTTTCCAGCATGTTGCTCCCCGTGGCGCATTCAGCACCGTCAGTTAGATTCAGGTGACTCGTTTTTAGAATTAGAAATGCACTTTGACCAACAGACTTGCGGTGTTTTGGTCGGTATCAAAATTGGAGGTGTTTTCGATCCCGTATTTGTTTTTCCAGTAGTCGTATTCGATACCGACGTAGAGTTGTTTCTCACCCCAGTGCAGCGCTTTGCCCAAGTCGTATTTGATCTGCGGATTGACGTGCAGGTTGGCGTGGTATTCACCACGGTCGTTTTTGGCGTTGTCGACCACCCAGTCTATATAGCCATCGAACAAGATATCCGACCGACCGACCGGCAAGGTGTAGCCCCACACCGGCGTGACCTGCCAGAGGTTGTTGCCTGGACGACCGCCGTCGGTATGACGCTGATAGAAGTTCAGTTGAAAGTAATCGAAACCAGGCACCGCCAAGTCAAACCCTGGGCCGATCAAGTAGGCGTCGACATCCCCTTCACCGAACTCGTAGGTCATGGCGAGCAGAACGTCCTTGATCGGACCGAACTCGAGTTTTTTGTCGAGGATTTTGCCGAAGGACAAGCGCGGGGTTATTTCACCGTAATACGTGCTGTGCCCGACGTTGCTGTCTTTTTTTCCGTTGTAGAAAATCTTGTCGACGAAGATGAAGTTATCACCGTATTTCCAGCTGTCCGCGTGCTCGAACGTGAACGTTTGCTGAATCTCCGGATTAACCGCGAAATTCCCGCCATACAAATAGGTCAGGCTGTTGTTCTGCCATTGAAGCAGATCGCCAGCAGTGGCTTGGCCCCCAGCAATAAGCCCGCCGGCAAGCAATAAACCAGAGAAAATACGTGTCATTAACTGCTTCCCAATGAGGCGCCATGCCCAGAAAAAAGCCGACCAAATAGTCAGCTTTTTCGAATAAAGCAGGAACCGCGCCAATACCGAGCGCGACTGTTCACAAAATGAAAAATCCGAGAAGAATTGCCGGACTAAAGAAGCGCTGGATGACGCTGGAGCCCGTAGATTACTTAACCACTTGGTCAAGAACGAAAGAAACCCCGGACACTAATATCAGTGCAGAGTCCACTCTAAGGAAGTTGGGGGTTCAACGCGTCACGCCTTCTAGTGCGTTAAAACAGCGCGCGGCGCACCAACGAGACTCAGGGTTTCTTCGTATATCAAGGCGTTGAGAAGCTTTGCGAATCGGAGGGGGCAGCGGCGATAACGGCCCCGTCTTGCTAGAACATTTAAGCGGCGTAATCAGTACGTTTTAGTTGCCGCATAGCCGTTATCTCCGGCAGGTCTACCCGCCGCACGTATATGCGCAAGGGTTCCGTGATGTTCAATCGGTCGTCGATGTTCTGCTCCAGCAGCAACTGCACCGACTCACGTTTCAGGGTCATCAATTGTCCGTCGCCGCTGCGCCACACGAACTCGTTGGTGGGCGTAATGCTGTCATCAGCGACGTCCATGCCAAACGAATCTTCACTGAAACGGACGATGTAGCGGTTCGCCTTATGGTGATAGCCAACGAAGCCTTTAAGCAGGTCCGCCGCGTCGCAGATGGTGCTGGAAGTGATGCTCATGGTTAGCCTCCGAAAAAAGAATTAAAGGGCGCTGCGAAAGATCGCTTCGATTTGCAACTGGTCCGCCGAACGCGGGTTGGTAAAACCGCACGCGTCTTTCAGGGCATTGGCCGCGAGGGTCGGAATATCATTTTCCTTGACCCCCAACTCCTTGAGGCCCGCAGGAATATCAACGTCAGTGGACAGTTTACGAATCGCAGCAATGGCGGCACGGCTGCCGTCTTCCGGGGCCAAACCGCGGGTGTCTGCACCCATGACGTGGGCAATTTCGGTCAAGCGAGCAGCGCAAACGCTGGCATTGAAGCTCTCAACGTGGGGCAGCAGCACCGCGTTGCACACGCCATGCGGCAGGTTGTAAAAGCCGCCCAACTGGTGCGCCATGGCATGGACATAACCGAGGGACGCATTGTTGAACGCCATACCGGCAAGGAACTGCGCGTAGGCCATGTTTTCCCGGGCTTTCATGTCGCTGCCATCGGCCACTGCCTTACGCAGGTTATTGGCGATCAGCGAAATGGCTTTCAAGGCACAAGCGTCGGTAATCGGGGTCGCGGCCGTTGAAACGTAGGCTTCAATCGCGTGGGTCAGGGCGTCCATACCGGTCGCCGCCGTCAGGCCTTTGGGCATCGCCACCATCAGCGCTGGGTCGTTAACCGATAGCACCGGCGTGACGTTACGGTCGACGATGGCCATTTTGATGTGGCGCTTCTCGTCGGTGATGATGCAAAACCGAGTCATCTCACTGGCCGTACCTGCCGTGGTATTGATAGCGACCACCGGCATTTGCGGCTTGGTCGACCGATCAACGCCTTCGTAATCACTGATGTGCCCGCCGTTGGTTGCGCAAAGGGCGATGCCTTTGGCGCAGTCATGGGGTGAGCCGCCGCCCAGGGAAACCACGAAATCGCAGCCGCTGCCTTTTAGCATCGCCAGGCCTGTTTCGACATTGCCGACCGTGGGATTGGGCTGTGCGCCATCAAACACTAGGGCGTCAATGTCTTGCGCGGCCAACAACCCGACGATGGTATCTGCCACGCCAGCCTTGGCGAGACCCGCATCGGTGACGATCAATGCTTTGCGAAAACCGAAATTGTGGATGGCGGTCATCGCTTCCGCCATACAGCCAATACCCATGATGTTCACGGCGGGGATGAAGAACGTACTGCTCATGGAAAATCCTCTGCACAGAAACCCAGCCGGTGCATCCGGCCGGGCGAATGCTTGCAGCATCTTCCGATTATCGGGCGTCGATATTGATCTGGCGCAATAGCGGTCCGGTCTTGAGTGCTTGGCGTGATAAAGTCGCGCCGCTGAACTTTCCCGACTAGATGGCGACGAACAGAGACTATGGAATTCACGGATTTTGACGCTGAGCTTGCAGACTGGAATGAGCTGCGAACGACTACTCTGTTTTCCGATCTGCTGGTCGGCAACGGTGCGAGCGTGGCGGTCTGGAAGAATTTTTCTTACTTCTCGCTCTTCGAAGAGTCCCAGACCACCCGCAACAAACCCCTGAGCCACACCGAACTCGCCGTGTTTAACGCCCTAGACACTCGTAACTTCGAGCCGGTCTTAAGCGCGTTGAAAAGCGCCATGCGGGTTAACGCGGCGCTGACCATCAGTTCGTCGTCGCCGCGCAACCGCTACTTCGCCATCAAAGAAGCGTTGATCCACGCCGTGCGTTCAGTCCACATTCCATGGCGTTTGGTGAATGAACAATCGCTGCTGCGAATCAATCAGGAACTCAGCCAGTACCGGAATGTGTTTTCCACCAACTACGATTTGTTGTGCTTTTGGGCGGTGATGCAGTCGCCCGAAAAATTCAACGACCTGTTTGGCGATGACGCGACCTTCGACCGTACGCAGTCCATCTCGGACACCACCCGCATGCTTTACCTGCACGGCGGGCTGCATTTAGTGAAGAACCTGGATGGCAGCGTGCGCAAGTTGCTGTCATCGGAAAGCACCCTGCTCGGCAGTTTTGCCATCAACGCGCTGGACGACGTGCCGATTTTCATCAGTGAAGACAGCAGCGCGAACAAAGTGAAAATGATCCGGCACACTGATTACCTGAGTTTCTGCCACGCGCAACTGGCGTCCCCTAAAGAAGCGCTGTGCGTTTTTGGCCACGCGCTGGGCCAGCAAGACGCGCACATCGTTCATGCGATCAAGCTGGCGGCCCCCAAGACCATCGCCTTCTCCATCGCACCACGCAGCCAAGGTTTTATTCAGCAACAGAAGCGCCACTACAGCAGCCTGTTTGCCGGGCCAGACGTGACGCTGAAGTTCTATGACGCCAAGACCCATCCGCTGGGCGATCCTGCGTTATCTGTGTCGATCAATGGATTGAACACGCCCCTGCCCTCGCCGAAACCCAGCGCTTCACGGCACTGATTTTTCGTTTCGCCCCTGCGCCAAACTGTACGGATAAAACTCTCGATAGCTGTGAGGGCGTTCGCCTTGGGTTTGTGGCTAGATGGTCGCCTCTGTCTATAACTCCAATAACAAGGCGCGTTTTATCATGTCCTCACGCGAAAACACCGGCATGGCCCTGGGCCTGGTCGGGGTGATTATTTTCAGCCTGACACTGCCCATGACCCGCATCGTGGTCCACGAAGTTAATCCTCTTCTCAACGGTTTGGGCCGCGCGCTGCTGGCGGCGATTCCTGCGGCATTGCTATTGCTGATCCGTCGCGAACATTGGCCGACCTGGGCGCAAGTCAAAGGCCTGTGCCTAGTGAGCCTCGGGGTCATCATTGGCTTCCCGGTGTTGTCCGCTTGGGCCATGAAAACGCTGCCGGCTTCCCACGGCGCATTGGTAAATGGCCTACAACCCCTAATCGTGGCGATTTACGCGGCGTGGTTGTCCCATGAACGTCCTTCAAAAGCTTTTTGGGCCTGTGCCGCACTGGGCAGTGCGTTGGTGTTGAGTTATGCGTTGATCAGCGGCGCCGGATCCATCCAGGCAGGCGATCTATGGATGTTGGCAGCGATTGCCGTCGGCGGGCTGGGTTATGCCGAAGGCGGCCGATTGGCCAAGGACATGGGCGGCTGGCAGGTCATTTGTTGGGCGCTGGTGTTGTCCGCGCCGCTGCTGGCAGGCCCGGTGATTTATCTCGCGCTGCAGCATCAAGGGCCGATATCGACCGGCACCTGGTGGGCGTTCGGTTACGTGACGATCTTCTCGCAATTCATCGGTTTTTTCGCGTGGTACGCGGGCCTTGCCAAGGGCGGTATTTCGCGGGTGAGTCAGGTTCAACTGTTGCAGATCTTCTTCACCATCGCCTTTTCGGCGCTGTTCTTCGGTGAACACATCGAGCCCATCACCTGGCTGTTCGCGGCCGGGGTAATCGGCACCGTGATGCTCGGGCGCAAGACCACCGTCATTGCGCCCAAAGCGATCCGCATCTGAATCAGCTGATGTAGCCGTCTGCCTGGAGCAAGGTTTCCAGGCAGTGTTCCTGAATACCGTAGAACGTTTTCAGCTCCTGAATCTTCGCCAACAACTCGGGATGCTTTAGCGGCTCGGCGCGCTTGACCGCGAGGATCATTTTGTTCTTGTTGGTGTGCTCCAGCGAAATGAACTCGAACACTTTGGTCTCGTAGCCACAGGCTTCAAGGAGCAAGGCGCGCAAGCTGTCAGTGACCATTTCCGCCTGCTGCCCCATGTGCAAACCGTATTGCAGCATTGGCCGCAGCAACGTCGGGCTCTGGATCTGCAAGCGAATCTGCTTATGGCAGCACGGCGAACACATGATGATCGACGCCCCGGAGCGAATGCCCATGTGGATCGCATAATCGGTGGCAGTGTCACATGCGTGCAAAGCGATCATTACATCCAGCGCGCTGGGCGCCACGCTGCGTACATCGCCATGCTGGAACACCAGTCCCGGATGCTCCAGGCGTTCGGCGGCGGTGTTGCACAACGTCACCATGTCTTCGCGCAACTCGACGCCGGTCACCTGACCTTCGGCCTGCAAGGTATTGCGCAGATAATCGTGGATGGCGAAGGTCAAATAGCCTTTACCCGAGCCGAAATCAGCGACCTTGATTGGCTGATCAAGCGCCAGCGGCGATGAACTCAAGGCGTGGGAAAACACCTCGATGAACTTGTTGATCTGCTTCCATTTGCGCGACATGGCCGGAATCAGCTCATGCTGTTTATTGGTCACGCCCAGATCCGTCAGAAACGGCCGGCTTAATTCCAAGTAGCGCTTCTTCTCCCGATCATGCTCAACCGACGGCGCTTCACGCTCTTGCTGGGCCTTGCTTTTGAACAGCGTGCTTTTGCCTTTTTTGCTGTATTCCAGCTGCACTTCATCGGTGAGCGATAATAAGTGCGCGTTTTTGAACGTGTCGGGCAGCAACCCGGCGATCAGGTCAACGCCTTCGGCGAGCAAGAAATTTTTGGTGATGTCGCGGGTTTTGTAGCGATAGACGAACGATAAATGCGGCAGCTCTCTGATCATCGTCAGCTTGATGATAATCCGCTGCAACTCCGCCTCAGCGCCGACGTACTTGGCCAGCACCAGCTTGATAAACGAGTTTTGCGACAGACTGGTGTCGAGCAGGCTCAAAAACTCTGCACGATGATCAGGCGCAGGCTGGGTGGAGGTTGCAGTAACTGACATCGGAAAGCGCCTCGGGCGGGCTGAAAATAACAAGGCGGCTATTTTAGGCGGGTTGGGGAAGATGGGTTGATTTAATTAAGCGGCGGCGATTGGCGGTGTATCGATGCCCCCCGGCCGCATGGTTTCACGGGGCCTCCTCCCGAAATTCGATCTGTAGGAGGGTCCGCCACGTCTTCGACGCCGCGCTGTCGCGCAGCAAACTGGGTGGTACTTTGTGTGGTTTGAGGTTGCAGGGTGTCAGGACTGAAGCCTTCCCGAATAAATTCGGTCCCACAGATTTGTGGGACCGAGTGACGCGTTCGTTGGCACGCCAACTTCTCCCACAGAAACTTCGTTGATTCATCGATATTTAAACGGTGGGAGCGCGAAGCGGTCTCAAAGGGCTGATTCGGTTTTAGCTGGAAGAATCGAGTCGTTGGGTTTACGACTGCTTCGCCGCCGATCGCGAACACGTTCGCTTCTACAGAGATCAAAAATATTGGGATTGCTTACAACACCACCAACCGATTCGGTAATTCGTTGCGTGTCTGGGTCACGGGCACGTGGGTGGCCAATAACTCACCGCACGCTTCAATGCAGCCCAGAAAACCTTTTAACGTCTCGCCGTCCTTTACCTGCTGGGTGAACACGTCGATCAGCACTTTCCAGACGTCATCGTCAAGCCGGCTGCTGATGCCACGGTCCACCAGGATCTCCACATAGCGTTCCGCCTCCGAAACAAAAATCAACACCCCGGTTCCGCCGACTGTGCGGTGCAGGTTTTGCTCAAGGAATTGACGACGGGCCAGGTTGCTTGCGCGCCAATGACGCACTGACTCAGGGATCAATTGAGTGGTAATCGGCGGCAAGCGCATGACCAGCGCAGCAATGATGAACGTCGCGAATTGGCTCAGTAGCAATTGATTCGCACTGAGCCAACCCGAGACATAACTGAACAACCCCGGCACCAGCAACGCCACCAGTCCTGCCCAGATCAACGGCACATACGCATAATCGTCCGACCTCGCCGCCAGCACCGTAACCAGTTCAGCATCGGTCTTCAGTTCGACCCGACTGACCGCTTCTGCCACTTGCCGTTGTTCGTCGTTACTCAGTAAAGCCATGGTGGGAATCACTCGCTAATGCATGGATGACGAATTGCCCTTCTACTATGACTACCAACTACCAGACGCCCCGCCGCCGCCAAAGCTGCCACCGCCACCACCAAACCCTCCACCGCCTCCTGATCGGAAGCCTCCGGATCCGAAACCGCCCGCGCCGCCGATAAAACCACCGCCGCCACCAAAACGACCCCTCCCCCCCACCGCATGTTGAGGAAGATGAAGGCCAGAAACAGCCCCACATACAAAAAGTCCTGAGGTAAATTGCTGGAGTCGCCCTCACCTTCCGGTTCGACAGCAGGTTCCGCTAACGGATTTCCACCCAATACCTGAATCATCGCCTGCGTGCCCTGGCTGATCCCGCCAGAAAAATTACCGGCTTTGAACGCCGGAGTGATGATCTGATTGATGATCACCGAGCACTGAGCATCGGTCAGACGGTCCTCAAGCCCGTAACCGACCTCGATCCGAACCTTGTGATCATCCCGAGCCACAATCAGCAGCGCGCCGTTGTCCTTGTCCTTTTGCCCCACCCCCCACGCTCGCCCCAATTGATAGCCGTAATCCTCGATGCTAGTGCCCTGTAGATTGGGCAACGTGGCCACTACCACTTGCTCGCCCGTGGTTTGTTCATGGGCTTCAAGCATCTGCGTCAGTTGCGCTTTGGTTTGGCCGTCGATCAGTTGCGCGCTGTCGACCACTCGTCCGGTTAGCGGCGGGAACACCAGTGCGGCGAACGCAACCGTGGCGCATGCCAATAGCAGCCCCAGCGCCATAAGCCGCACGGCGCGCATCAGAATTTCACTTCCGGAGATTTGTCAGCACCTTCGGTGGTGGCGTCAAAGTTGGGTCGGATCGGCAAATCGCTGTACATCACGCTGTGCCATAGACGACCAGGGAAGGTGCGGATCTCCGTGTTGTAGCGCTCGACCGAGGCAATAAAGTCTTTGCGGGCCACGCTTATTCTGTTTTCAGTGCCTTCCAATTGCGACTGCAACGCCAGGAAGTTCTGGTTGGATTTGAGGTCTGGATAACGCTCGGACACCACCATCAGACGACTCAGCGCGCCGGTGAGTTGACCCTGGGCCTGCTGGAATTGCTTGAGCTTTTCCGGATCATTCAACGTGCTGGCGTCTACCTGAATGGACGTCGCCTTGGCCCGTGCCTCAATAACGGCGGTCAAGGTCGTCTGTTCCTGTTTGGCATAGCCCTTCACGGTCTCCACCAGATTAGGAATCAGGTCAGCACGCCGCTGATATTGGTTCTGCACCTGCGCCCACGCGGCCTTTACCTGCTCGTCATAGGTCGGGATGTTGTTGATGCCGCAGCCCGCGAGCACTGTGCTCAGCAGCATCAACAGCGTCATGGACCAACTGAAACGGTAGCCCCGTGGCGTTTGCATGTTTTTTGCTCCCTGGTGAAATACTTTTTAATTGCAGCCTACAGACTGACTTTAGCTAAAACCAACGATCCCCGGCATAATCCGCGACCGACACTGGATTGCTGACGCGCAATACGCTAAAACTCGCTGCGCTAAAGATGCTCTGCGCGACAAAGAGTTCAGCGGCGGCCCATCGCCCTGATCGACAATATGCGCAATAGACTCAATTCCCAAATTTTTGGCTGACCAGTAATTAACGTGAGTTACTGAAGAACGCCTTGAGAAAATATTCATGAATAAGCTGTGTTTGCTGGGCCTCGTTATCGGTCTGGCCAGTCACTCGGTGATGGCCGAGACCAGTACCGCCCTGCTGGCTAACAAAAATGCATTCATTTCCAATCTGATGAAGCAAATGACCCTCGATGAAAAAATCGGGCAATTGCGACTGATCAGCATTGGGCCTGAAATGCCTCAGCCACAAATCCTAAAGGAAATTGCGGCCGGCAGAATCGGCGGCACATTCAACTCAATCACTCGTCCAGAAAACCGTCCGTTGCAACAGGCCGCCGTGGTCAACAGCCGCCTGAAGATACCGATGTTTTTTGCTTACGATGTTGTCCACGGTCATCGTACGGCGTTTCCTATCAGTCTCGCCCTAGCGGCGAGCTGGGACATGGACGCCATCGCCCTGAGCGGTCGAGTATCGGCCATCGAAGCGTCGGCTGATGGCGTGGACATGACCTTCGCACCGATGGTCGATATCTCCCGCGATCCGCGCTGGGGCCGTAGCTCCGAAGGTTTTGGTGAAGACACTTACCTGGTGTCGCGCATTGCCAAGGTCATGGTCAACGCTTACCGCGGCGAACATCCGGGTGGGGCTGACAGCTTGATGGCCAGCGTTAAACACTTCGCGTTATATGGCGCTGTCGAAGGGGGCAAGGACTACAATACCGTCGACATGAGCCCGACGCGCATGTATCAAGACTACTTGCCGCCTTATCGCGCGGCTATCGACGCGGGAGCCGGCGGCGTCATGATCGCCCTCAACTCGATCAACGGTATTCCAGCGACCTCCAACACCTGGCTGCTCAAAGACCTGTTGCGCAAGCAGTGGGGGTTTAAAGGCGTGACCATCAGCGACCACGGCGCGATCAAGGAATTGATCCGCCACGGTGTGGCACGCGATGACCGTGAAGCCGCCAAACTGGCGATCAAGGCCGGTGTCGACATGAGCATGAACGACTCGGTGTACGGCGAACAGTTACCCGGCCTGTTGAAGGACGGCGAGATTTCCCAGAAAGACATCGACAGCGCCGTTCGCGAAGTCCTCGGTGCCAAGTACGACATGGGCCTGTTTGCTGACCCGTATCGCCGTATTGGCGACGCCGCTCACGACCCGGTCGACACCAACGCTGAAAGTCGCCTGCACCGCACCGAAGCCCGTGACGTTGCACGCAAAACTCTGGTACTGCTGAAAAACGACCACCAAACCCTGCCGCTGAAGAAAGAAGGCACCATCGCGGTCATCGGCGCGTTGGCCAAAAGCCAACTCGACATGCTGGGCAGTTGGTCCGCTGCGGGCGTTCCGCAACAGTCAGTGACGGTCTTTGACGGTTTGGCCAACGCAGTCGGCGACAAAGCCAAGCTGCTCTACGCCCGAGGCGCCAACGTTGCTGATGATCCCTCGATCATCAAATACCTGAACTTCATGGTCACCGAAGTTGAAGTTGATCCACGCCCTGCCGAAGAAATGATTGCCGAAGCGGTTAAGGTCGCGGAGCAGTCCGACGTCATCGTTGCCGTGGTCGGCGAGTCACGTGGCATGTCCCACGAGTCGGCGAGCCGTACCAGCCTTAACATCCCTGGCCGACAGCGGGATCTGATCGCGGCCCTCAAAGCCACTGGCAAACCCTTGGTGCTGGTGTTGATGAATGGCCGACCGCTGACATTGGTCAAGGAACAGCAACAGGCTGACGCGATGCTGGAAACCTGGTTCCCTGGCACTGAAGGCGGTAATGCCGTGGCCGACGTCTTGTTCGGCGACTACAACCCGTCCGGCAAGCTGGCAATGTCCTTTCCACGCTCCATCGGTCAATTGCCGGTCTACTACGCCCACTTGGGCACTGGCCGGCCTTATCAGACTGGTAAGCCAGGCAACTACACTTCGCAATACTTTGAAGAAATCAACGGCCCTCTGTTCCCGTTTGGCTATGGCCTGAGCTACACCCAATTCAGCCTGTCCGACGTGACACTGTCTGCTAAGGATATGAAACGCGGCGGCACGTTGACCGCCAGCGTCACGCTGAAAAACACCGGAAAACTCGACGGGGCGACCGTGGTGCAGCTATACCTGCATGACGTCACCGCCTCCATCGCCCGCCCGGTCAAAGAGCTGAAGAACTTCCAGAAAGTCATGCTTAAAGCCGGTGAAGAGAAAGTCATCAGCTTTACCCTTAGCGAAGACGACCTGAAGTTCTACAACTCCGCGCTGAAATACGCCGATGAACCGGGCGCATTCGACGTGATGATCGGTCTCGATTCCTCAGACGTGAAACAGCAGAGTTTTAATCTGCTGTAACAATTGCTGCTGAATGCGCAGTTCCGCGCTGGAACTGCGCTGCGGCCGCCGCATGCTAAGGTGCGCGCCGGTTCATCTTGTTGTTGTTGCCATGCCCTCCTCCCCTCGCCTTATTCGCGTATTCATTTATGTGCTGCTGATTCTTGCGGGCGCAGTGCTGGCGGCTGGGTTAGCGATTCGTCAGGCCGAGCGGCATGCATTGGTCGACGACGCCGCCCGCGCGGGTGGGCAACTAATGTTGTATGGCAACACCCTGCACACGCTGATCGAACGGTATCGCGCCTTGCCTGCGGTGTTGGCGTTGGACCCCGAATTACGCGCGGCGCTGCTTAGGCCTGTCAGCCTAGACACCCAAGACGCGTTGAATCTGAAGCTGGAAAAAATCAACAGCGCGGCGCAGTCGTCGACCCTGGAATTATTGGACCGCAATGGCTTGGCGGTCGCCGCCAGCAACTGGCGACTGCCCAGCAGCTATGTTGGTCATAACTACGGCTTTCGACCGTATTTCCTACAAACCCAGGCTCACGGTGTTGGACGTTTCTATGCAGTAGGCGTGACCAGCGGCATTCCTGGATACTTTCTGTCCAACGCGGTGACCAACGACGCCGGGGATTTTTTGGGCGCGATGGTGGTGAAGCTGGAGTTTCCCGATCTGGAGCGCCAATGGGGTCAAGGCGATGATTTGCTGCTGCTCAGCGACGCCAAAGGTATCGTCTTCATTGCCAATCAACCGGGCTGGCGATACCGCGAGTTGTTGCCGATATCCGCCAGTGACCGCGCCGAGCTGATCGCCACTCGGCAATATGACAAGCAACCGCTGTCCCCGCTAAAGAGTCACGTGATCCGCGAGTTCAGCGGCACCAGCCATCTGACCCGCATCGACGGCCCAGAGGGCGCAGCCGATTATCTGTGGGAATCGCTGCCATTGGCCGCTGAAGGTTGGACCCTGCATTTGCTGCGTAAACCTCAAGTCCTCGCCGAAGACATACGCAATGCCGCTTTGGCCGCTGCGGGCACCTGGCTGACGCTGGTTTTCCTGGGGCTGTTTCTTTACCAGCGCTGGCGCTTGGCGCGGGTGCGGCAACGTAGCCGTGAAGAACTCGAGCAACTCGTCGAAGAGCGCACCCGCGACCTGCGCACCGCACAAGACGGGCTGGTGCAATCGGCCAAATTGGCAGCGCTGGGGCAAATGTCGGCGGCGCTGGCCCATGAAATCAATCAACCGTTGACCACCCAGCGCATGCAGTTGGCCAGCTTGCGCCTGCTGCTGGATCACGGCCAAATCGACGATGCGTATAAAGCCTTGGGGCCACTGGATCAGCAACTGACACGCATGGCCGCACTGACCGGGCACCTGAAGACCTTCGCCCGTAAAAGTCCCAGCGGTTTGCGCGAGCGACTTGATTTGGCTGCGGTGGTGGATCAAGCGCTGCTGTTGCTCGATCCACGCTTGCGTGACGAGGGTGTCAGTTGCGCATTGCACCTGACCCGCCCGGCTTTCGTGCGCGGCGATGCCATCCGCCTGGAACAGGTGCTGATCAACCTGCTGCGTAATGCGCTGGACGCCATGCGTGACAAACCGCTCAAGCAGCTTGAAGTGTGCCTTCAACGCAACCCTAACTCGCCATTCCCCTGGCGTTTGGCGGTCGGCGATACGGGCGGGGGTATTTCAGAAGAGCATCTGGCAAACATCTTCGACCCGTTTTTCACTACCAAGCCAGTGGGCGAGGGCCTAGGGTTGGGGCTGGCCGTGTCTTACGCCATCGCTCATGAATCCGGCGGCACGCTAACAGCGGAAAACCACGGCAGCGGCGCTTGCTTCACGCTTGTTTTACCCGCAGAACCAGAGGCCTGACCCTTTATGTTGAATTCCGTCATGGTGGTCGACGACGAGGCCAGCATCCGCGAGGCCATCCAACAATGGCTGACGCTTTGCGGTTTTAGCGTGCAGTTGTATAGCCGTGCAGAAGAGTGCCTCGCCGAGCTACCGGAGCATTTTCCAGGGGTGATCGTCAGCGACGTGCGCATGCCAGGCATGGGCGGTCTAGCGTTTCTTGATCGGCTACAGTGTCTTGATCCCGATTTGCCAGTCATCTTGCTGACCGGCCACGGCGACGTGCCAATGGCGGTGGATGCCATGCGTGACGGGGCCTACGATTTTTTGGAAAAACCGTTCAGCCCGGAGGTCCTGCTGAGGATCTTGCGCCGAGCGTTGGATAAACGTCAGTGGGTGTTAGAAAACCGCCGACTGCACGAGCAGGCTGACGCCAAGGCCAAAATCGACGAAACCCTGCTCGGTGTTACGCCGAGCTTGCAGGTCTTGCGCCGTCAGGTGTTGGAGCTGTCGCAACTGCCGGTGAACGTGGTGATTCGCGGCGAAACCGGCAGCGGCAAAGAGCTGGTCGCGCGTTGCCTGCATGACTTCGGGCCCCGCGCCAGCAAGCCGTTTGTGGCCCTGAACTGTGCGGCGATCCCCGAACATCTGTTCGAAGCCGAGCTGTTCGGTCACGAAAGCGGGGCCTTTACCGGCGCCCAAGGCAAGCGTATCGGCAAGCTGGAATACGCCGACGGCGGCACCTTGTTTCTCGATGAGATTGAAAGCATGCCGCTGGCGCAACAGGTCAAGCTGCTGCGCGTCCTACAAGAACAGCGCCTCGAACGACTGGGTTCGAACCACAGCATCAGCATTGATGTTCGAATCATTGCCGCGACCAAACCGGACTTGCTTGAAGAGGCGCGGGCCGGGCGTTTTCGCGAAGATTTGGCGTACCGGCTGAACGTCGCCGAACTGCGTTTGCCGCCGCTGCGTGAGCGCCGGGAAGACATTCCGCTGCTGTTCGGCCATTTTGCCCAGGCCGCTGCTAATCGCTTGCAACGCAAGGCCCCGGTGTTAAGCAGCGCCGAGCTGAGTCACTTGCTGAGCCACGACTGGCCGGGCAACGTCCGCGAACTGGCTAACGCAGCGGAACGTCAGGTGCTGGGGTTGAGCCAGGCGCAACCCATCGGTAACGAATCGAGGCAATCACTGGCGGCGCAACAAGAAGCCTTCGAAGCCCATTGCTTGCGCTCGGCCCTGATCCGGCACAAAGGCGACATCAAGGCTGTGCTTAACGAGTTGCAGTTGCCGCGCAGAACCCTCAACGAGAAGATGCAGCGTCATGGCCTGCAACGGGACATGTTCCTACCGAGCGTGGAATAGCCCACCTGATCGGCAACTTTCCGCTTACTGACTTCATCGCAGTGAGCGGATTTTTGCCTATGAATTGCTGCAAACCCTTCTAGATCGGCCCTCAGCGGCCTGGCATAGCTCCTGCTATAGAACTGTCAGGCTGCGCTCCCGTGCGCCCCACTAAAAACAATGGCTTAAAGGATCGTTGATGGACACCTCCAATACTCTGTCTCCAGGGTCGGCAGCCGCGCCGGTCAAAGAAAGAACCACCGGCAATCGCCTGAAATCCATTTTCAGTGGCTCGGTCGGCAACATGGTCGAGTGGTACGACTGGTACGTTTACGCTGCGTTCTCGCTGTACTTCGCCAAATCATTCTTCCCGCAAGGCGACACCACCGCGCAGTTGCTCAACACCGCCGCGATTTTCGCCGTGGGCTTTTTAATGCGCCCAATCGGCGGCTGGTTGATGGGTATGTACGCCGACCGCAAGGGACGCAAAGCGGCGCTGATGGCCTCGGTGCTATTGATGTGCTTCGGTTCACTGATTATCGCGTTGACCCCGAGCTACGCCGTTATCGGCGTCGGCGCGCCAGTGCTTCTGGTGTTCGCCCGCCTGTTGCAAGGTCTGTCGGTGGGTGGCGAGTACGGCACCTCCGCCACTTACCTGAGCGAGATGGCGACCAAAGAACGTCGCGGCTTCTTCTCCAGCTTCCAGTACGTCACCTTGATTTCTGGCCAGCTCATCGCGTTGGGCGTATTGATCGTATTGCAACAAACCCTAACGACTGAGCAGCTGTATTCATGGGGCTGGCGTATTCCGTTCGTCATCGGCGCACTGTGTGCCGTGGTCGCGTTGTACCTGCGTCGTGGGATGGAAGAAACCGACTCGTTCACCAAGAAGAAAGTGCAAAAAGAAAGCGCAATGCGCACGTTAATGCGCCATCCGAAGGAGTTGATGACGGTGGTCGGCCTGACCATGGGCGGGACTCTGGCGTTCTATACCTATACCACCTATATGCAGAAGTACCTGGTGAACACAGTCGGCATGAGCATCACCGACTCCACCACTATTTCGGCCGCCACGCTCTTTCTGTTCATGTGCTTGCAACCGTTGGTAGGGGGACTGTCGGATAAAATCGGCCGACGTCCGATCCTGATTGCATTCGGGGTGCTGGGGACGCTGTTCACTGTGCCGATCCTGACCACGCTGCACACGGTGCAAAGCTGGTGGGGTGCGTTCTTCCTGATCATGGCGGCATTGATCATCGTCAGCGGCTACACCTCAATCAACGCGGTGGTGAAAGCAGAGCTGTTCCCGACCGAAATCCGCGCGCTGGGTGTCGGCCTGCCGTATGCATTGACCGTTTCGATCTTTGGCGGCACCGCTGAATACATCGCCCTGTGGTTTAAAAGCATCGGCATGGAGACTGGTTACTACTGGTACGTCACGGCCTGCATCGCCGTTTCGTTGCTGGTGTATGTCTTCATGAAAGACACCCGCACCCATTCGCGGATTGAAAGCGACTGATGGTTGACCCGTATCCAGCATGAAAAAAGGGCGACCACCGTTTAGGGGTCGCCCTTTTCCGTTGCGACACCGACACGCTCAAAGCTGGCGGTGGGCGGCAATCCTTATAACTATCAATTTCGGCAATGGTTGGTAACAACGTGAATGAGTTTTTCAAACATCATCAGCGGCGTAGCATTCACTTCATCCTCACTCACACGCTCACGACAACACGGAACGTCCAATTCGATAGGTGCATATCATGTTGCTGATAATGGCTTTGATCACATCGGTGCAAACCACATTGCTGCTGATGGTGCTGACCACCTTTCTGTTGACTGGGCTGCTACTGACGGCGCTAATTACATGGGCCTTGAAGGCTTAGTGTCTGACCCCCACTCCGAAGCACCCTCCTGCGCTTGACCCCTGAACCTTCCGCCTATCCCCCGCGCACCCTCTGAAGCCTTGCCTTTAGTTGGGTTTATTTCTGCCTACCGTAAAAGTTCACCGGGAAATCCGGAACGATAGCTGAAACGATTCTTCTTTTGCCCAACTATAAGCGTAACCATCTGATTAATATCAGAAATAATCTACTATTAATTCTAACGATAATCGATAGCATGCTTATTAACTTCTTAACAAAACCCAGCGGCGTAACATTCACTCCATCGCAACGCAGAACCACTCACTGATTCGGAGCAACCCTAATGAAAACTTCAAAACTGATTTTCGGCATCGCTTTCTCGGTACTGGCCAGCACTACGTTCGCTCTTCCAGCGTTCGCAGAAGGCGGCTCAGCTCACACGAATGCAAGCGCAGCCCGCGTTACTTCTGACGGCGCTGACCACGTCAATGCAAGCCGCCTCGCTTCAGATGGTGCAGACCATGTTGGCGCAAACCGCCTAAGTTCGGACGGTGCTGACCATGTAGGTGCAAATCGCCTTGCTTCAGACGGCGCTGACCATGTTGGCTCAAATCGTCTTGCTCAAGACGGTGCAGACCATGTAGGTGCAAACCGCACTAGCTAATCGCGTCAACTGTTCCTCCCAGCCCGGCATTTGCCGGGCTTAATTTTGGGCGAAGGAAACGTATCGAGATTAACCGGAGCGGTTGCGTTCATACAGGAAATGAATTTACAAGTCTTGTAACTATCATTTCCGACGATGGCAACTACCCGCAGCGATAACTTTCAAACAAAACAACTCGGCGTAAAATCAATTTCGCGGTCCATTTATACGGTAACTATTACTCGCGGAGCAATAACATGAACGGTTCAAAATTAATCTTCGGTTTGGCTTTTTCAGTATTAGCCAGCAGCGGTTTTATTCTTCCTGCGTACGCAGCGGATAGCTCGGCTGATACGCACCCAGCACAAGTAGCAACCGATGGTGCTGATCACGTTGGCGCAAACCGTGTAAGTTCGGATGGTGCTGACCACGTAGGTGCAAACAGCCTGGCTTCAGACGGCGCTGATCATGTTGGCGAGAACCACTCCAATAACTGATAGCGTATACCGCTCACCTGATTGCTTCGACAATCTACTCAGCCCGGCATTTACCGGGCGGACCAAAAAACTGTAGGAGTGAACTTGTTTGCGATCATGCGGGCGCGGCGATGTGCCTGCCACCCTGCATTGCATTCTTCCCGAATGAATTCGGTCCCACAGATTGCACCGAAATCACCCTGTAGGACCGAATTTATTCGGGAAGCCGTGCATCTGACTCACCGCATTTAACGCTTCGCCAACACGTTGGCTCCTACACGAAACACAGGAGTATTCGTACTATCAATCTCAGCAATGATGACTACTAACCGCATTGACTTCTTAATAAAATGTCACGGCGTAGAATCAAATCCACACCCAGTTAAACAACTAAAAATACTTGCGGAGCAACTAACATGAAAACTTCATCACTGATTTTCGGCGTGGCATTTTCGGTATTGGCCGGTAGCGCCTTCGCTCTTCCAGCGGTTGCAGAAAACATCTCGGCGACCCACTCGGTTCAAGTAGCAGCAGACGGTGCTGATCACGTCGGCGCAAACCGCGTAGCCGCTGATGGCGCAGACCACGTTGGTGCAAACCGTGTTGCTCAAGACGGCGCAGACCATGTGGGTGCAAACCGCACTAGCTGATCACTTCAATGACTCCTCCCAGCCCGGCGTTTGCCGGGCTTAATTTTGGGCGGTATGAAAGTCTGGAAACTGCGGCGATTGCCTTGCACTATGGCCGCCTAATCTTTGGCAACTGTCGTCATCAGGAAGCCCGTTATGTCAGATGATATTCACTTCTATGAACCTACAAAAGGGCATGGCCTGCCCCACGACCCGTTTAATGCGATCATTGGCCCACGGCCCATCGGTTGGATTTCTTCGCAGGATGACCAAGGCCGCTTGAATCTCGCCCCATACAGTTTTTTTAACGGCTTCAATTACACGCCGCCGATCATTGGATTCAGCAGTGTCGGGCGCAAAGACAGCCTGAATAATATCGAGCAGACCGGTGAGTTCGTCTGGAATTTAGCCACCCGGTCGTTGGCTGAAGCGATGAACCAAAGTTGTGCCACCGTGCCGCCGGAGGTCGATGAGTTCAAGTTGGCGAACCTGACCCCGGTTGCATCGCGCATCGTCAAAGCACCGCGTGTGCTGGAGACACCGGTTTCGTTCGAGTGCAAGGTCACGCAAATCATCCAACTGCAACGCGCCGACAAGGAACTGATACCCACGTGGCTGGTGCTTGGGGAAGTGGTTGCGGTACACATCGCTAAGTCGATGCTCAAAGACGGCATCTACGACACGGCGTCTGCGGAACATATTTTGCGCGGAGGTGGCCCGGCGGATTACTTCCAGATAGACCCTGCATCGCTGTTCAAGATGTACCGCCCTAAAAGCTGATTGGGTTTAAAACACCAGTTCGCCATCCGCATCGACATCGACCAGCCGCGCCAACTCTTCAGCAGCGGCATGGTCGGCATCATGCGCGGTCTTGAATTTCTGATCACCCAGTACACGATGAAAACGTGGCGCGCCCCCGGCGTGGTGAGCTTTCACCGCAATTGCTGCGCTGTAACCACCTTCGCCCGGCATAACGGCGGACACCGCCTCGACGTCGTTAAATACTTTACGTGCCATGCAAATCACCCTGCGTAATTGATCGAATGCGGCGAGTCTAAACAATTTTTCGGGCAATGATTGAAACGCCGATCAACTGGCTAACTGCTGCAAGGGCGGCAGACAGTCAGCCTTTGCCTGGACAGAGGACACGTGCTTGAAGGTCTGAAAGTCCAAGCTGCTGACAATTAACTGTTGAACCACTTCGGCAAAAACGTTCAGCGCTGGAGTCGCAAACCAGGCGTCCATCGTTTCTGCACTTGACCACATACCCGACACGACCCACATATCAAGGTCGTGCATTGATTGCTGTAAAGAGAACTGAAGGCAGCCCGGGGCCTTTAATGCGGGTTCGATCAAGCTGCTTAAGCGCGCACCCAGGTGCGAACTGCGACCGGCACTGGCGCGGGCATAGGCGAGATGGCTGACGGGATTTGGCTTATGCATGGATCTGCACTCCTGAGGGAGAACGCTTTTGTACGGGATGTGAAGCGGCGTTCTACAGGGCCAGAGATTAGGGGATTGATGCATTTTTCCGTTAGCTGATTTCTGCCAGCTTATTGCCTATTACTGCGCGAAGGTGTTTTCTCTTCTCAACGCAGAGCACCGTGAGCCTGAATGACTGCCCGATAGTATCGAGCAACCTCAAGCAGCTGAAACGGGTATTTAAAGGCGGTTCTGATCGGCGCCGACAGAATCAGGCAAGCATCGCGCAGGATTCAGATACCGCTTTTAGTTGCACAAAAATAAGCTGTGTCTCATTGGTAGACCATCAGAGGATTCGAGGCATGTCGCACAGTGAGAGCATTAACGCTCAGATAGATGACGATATGGAGAAGCAGCGCGCCGAGCTGGTGACGATCATTCGACGTTTTGCACCCGAAGACGGCATATTCCCGACGACCATCGCGCAGTTGCACATGGTGTGCCACGACCGTCCGGTTCAATCGATACCGACGCTGGTGCAGCCCGCGTTGTGCATCCTGGCCCAAGGCAGCAAAGACGTGCGGCTGGGTGAGGAAAATTACACCTATGACCCGCTGAACTATTTGGTGATCTCAGTCGCGATGCCGATCAGCGGCTGCATTCAACACGCTACGCCGGAGAACCCGAACCTGGCGTTGCGCATCGACATCGACCCGGTACAGATCAATGCGCTGATTGCCGAGGCCGGTCCGATGAGCGTGCCGACCCGCCCTACTGGCCGAGGCCTGTACATCGAGCGCATTGATGCGCAGTTGTTGGACGCGGTATTGCGCTTGACGCGCTTGCTGTCGACGCCAAAAGACATCGCGATGCTTGCACCGTTGATCCAGCGTGAAATCATTTATCGCCTGTTACGCAGTCAGCAGGGCCATCGGCTGTACGAAATCGCCATTGCCGACAGTCAGACCCATCGCGTGACGCAAGCGATCAAATGGCTCAACAGCCACTACATACAGCCCATGCGCATCGAAGACCTGGCACGCGAGGTGAACCTGAGCGTGTCGACGCTGCACCATCGTTTTAAATCGGTGACCGCGATGAGCCCGCTGCAATACCAGAAGCAATTGCGCTTGCAAGAGGCTCGGCGACTTATGCTCGCCGACGGTTTGGACGCGTCGGCGGCTGGGTATCGCGTCGGCTATGAAAGCCCTTCGCAATTCAGTCGAGAATACAGTCGCCAATTCGGCGCACCGCCCTCGCGTGACTTGGCTCGGCTGCGCCAAAGCGTCTGAGTGCAATCGTCGTCAGGCAGCCAGCACTCGGCAGGCTTCAGCGGGAATAGTGACTGAAACCGGGTGACCAATCGCCAGCCCAAAGCATTGGCTTGGGGTGCTTAAAGCCGTCAGCGAAACACCCGCGCACTCAACCGTGGTTTCGATAGTGGCGCCGATGTCGCGGACAAAAGTCACTGTGCCGAGCAAGCGGTTCCCCGCCGTTGGCAACGGCGATGACAGTTGCAAATCTTCTGGGCGCACCAACATTTTGATCTGGGCACCGACGGCGATACCGCTGCTGATTGGCACGTCCAACGCTTCACCACCAGGCAATCCGACCCGGCCTTCGCCCAACGCGGTGGCCGGGAATATATTCCCCGAGCCAATAAAGTCGGCGACAAATTCATTGGCCGGGTTGCGGTAGATTTCAATCGGCGTGCCGATCTGTTGCACCTTGTTTTGCCCCAACACGACAACGATATCGGCCATGGTCATGGCTTCGCGCTGATCATGAGTTACCAGAATCGTAGTGATATTGAGCCGCTGTTGCAGTTGACGAATTTCCACCTGCATCGACTCCCGCAGCTTGGCATCGAGGGCAGACAGCGGCTCATCGAGCAACAGCAGCTTTGGGTGCGACGCAATCGCCCGCGCAATGGCGACGCGCTGTCGTTGACCACCGGAGAGCTTGGCCACCGGGCGGTCAATCATCGCCTGCAATTGAATCAGCTCCAGCAACTCCTTGACCCGTGCCTGCTGGTCCGCCTTGCTCACACCGCGCAATTTCAGCGGATAGGCGATGTTTTCGCCGACCGTCATGTGCGGAAACAGCGCCAAAGATTGAAAGACCATGCCAAAGTTACGCTGATGCGCCGGAGTATGGCTGACGTCTTCGCCGTCGAGACGAATTTCGCCACTGGTCAGGGTTTCCAGGCCAGCGATCATCCGCAGCAACGTGGTTTTTCCGCAACCTGACGGGCCGAGAAAACAAACCAGCTTGCCTTCGGGCAGGTGCAGATTGACGTCGGTCACCGCGCAGGCCGAGCCGTAATATTTCTCGACGTTTTCCAGAATTAATCCGGTCATTGACGTAAACCTCAAAAAAACTAGAACGAAACGCCACCTTCACCGACCAGCTTCTCCAGCGCCCAGATCAGGACGAAGTCGATCAGCACGATCAGCACGGCAAACGAGAACACGGTGGGGTCCAGCGAAGACACGGTGCGGCTGTACATCCATATCGGTACGGTCATGACGTCGATGGTGTAGAGGAAGTAGGTCACGGTAAATTCGTTGAACGACACAATAAACGCCAACAGCATTCCGGCGAGAATCCCGGACTTCATCAACGGCACCACCACATCGACAATAGCCCGCAGCGGTGAAGCGCCGAGCATTTGCGCGGCCTCTTCGACTTCGCTTCCAATCGACATCATTGCCGCCGTGCAGTTTTTGACCACGAACGGCAGTGCCAAAATAACGTGAGCAATCACCAGCCGCGAGGTGTTCATCTGGAATGGCAGGCTGTCGAAAATCAGCAGCAGCGCCAGACCCAGCACCACCATCGGGAACACCAGTGGCAGCGACATCAGTTGCAGCGCCACGCCCTTGCCACGAAATTCACAACGGGTCAGCGCGTAGGAAGCCGGCACCGCCACGACGGTCGCCAGAATCATGGTCAAGCACGCGACCCACAAGCTGGTGGCCATGGCTTTGCCGAGGCTTAACACATCGCTGGCGTCGGGCGAAACGAAGGTCTGCCACGCCGCTTTGTACCATTGCAGGCTGTAGCTGTTGGGCGGGAAATCCAGGTTGGACGCGCCGCTGAACGACATGACGATCATGGTCAGAATCGGCAGCACTGCCAGCAATAAAATGAAGCCCGAGAGGACGCCGGCAAAACGCCCGGTGTCGCCTGGCAATACCGGCTGGAAGCGAAAACGAGCTTTCGAGGAACGGCTCATTGCGAGGCCTCCAACAGACGACGGCGGCGACCCGCAAAATATTCGGAAAGGGTCATGATCGCCAGTGTCGTAACGATCAACACCACACCGGCTGCCGAGGCGGCGGGCCAGTTCATCAGCGGTGCGATTTGGTCGTGGACCATCACCGCCAACATCGGTACTCGCCTGCCGCCAAGTAACAACGGTACAACAAAGCTACTGGCGTTGTAGGCAAAAACCAAAGTCGCACCCGTGATAATGCCCGGCAAACTCATCGGCAATACCACTTGGCGAAACACCTGAAAGCGGCTGGCACCCAAGGTTGCGGCAGCCTCTTCATAGCTGCGAGAAACACCACGCATGGCGCTGGCGATGGGCAGTACAGCGAGTGGAAAAGCCGTTTGCACCAAGCCCATCAGCACACCGTTCTGGTTATACAGCAGCATTACCGGACGGGTAATGACGCCGAGGCCGATCAAGGCTTTGTTGAGCATTCCGCCCGGCCCGAGAATCACCAACCAGCCATAACTTTGCAGCAGTAGGTTGACCAGTAACGGCAGCAGGACAGCCGCCAGAAATACTCGGCGCAAGAACGGCGATTGCAGGCGCGCCATGGTGTAGCCCACCGGAATCGCCAGCACCACCGCGATGGCTGCACTGAACAACGCCAGTCGCAAGGTCAGCAGCAGTGATTTCAAGTAATAGGGCTCGGCCAATTGCGCGTAACTGGCAAGGCTGAAGCCGGTCCATTCAGCGCCCTTGGTGCCGACGCTCATGCGCAATACCAACAAACTAGCCGCAATCAGTACGGCAAGAAACAGCATAGACGGCACAAGGAAAAGCCAGGCGCGTGCCGTGGGAGAAATCGGCTGGGCACGCCGTTGCGAAGACGCAGCGACCGAGCGGATCAAAGGTTGGTTTTCCATAAGCAATGATCTCGTGTGAGATGGATTTCAGCAGGGCCGGTGTTCGTAAGCCCGATCACGCCTTCGGCCCTGTGGGAGCTGCCGAAGGCTGCGATAAGGCCGCAACGACCTTCGGTTCACGCGATCAGGAAGAGAAAATCTCGGTATACCGACGAATCCACTGGTCATGCACTGTCGCCAGAAAGACGTTGTCGTGCATGATCGCTTTGTCGGCGATTTGCTCCGGCGTCAGGATGTACGGGCTCTTGCGCGCTTCGGCCGAGATAATGGCTTTGGCGTTAACCGGGCCGTTGTAGATGTCTTCAGCCATCTTGCCCTGCACCAATGGGTCCAGAGAGTGGTTGATGAAGGCGTAGGCCAAATCTGTATCGCCGGGGCGGTTTTTCGGCATAACGGTCTGCATCAAGTCGGTGTAGAAGCCTTCTTTCATACCGAACGTGGCGCCCAAACCGTAGGCTGGATCACGCAGCTGTTTCGGAAAGAACGCAGGGGCGTACAGGCCACCCATATCCAGCGAGCCGGTGCGGAACAGCTCGGCGATCTGGTTAGGGTTCTCGCCAAGGGTCACAACCCGGTCTTTGAGTTCTGCGAGTTTTTTGAAACCGGGCTCAACGTTGTGCTCGTCACCACCGGCCAATTTGGCGGCGATGATGATCAGGTCCATGGCCTCGGTCCAGTTGGGCGGCGGCAGGAAAATGCTCGGTGCCAGGTCTTTGTCCCATAGGGCAGCGTAGCTGTCGGGCGCTTCTTTGACGGTGCGGGTGCTGTAAATCAGGCTGTTGCACCAAAGCAGGTAACCGACGCCATGACCGTTGGCACCGGTACGGTATTTCTCCGGGACGTCCACGATGTTGGGGATACGGTTAAGGTCGGGCTTTTCCAGCAAACCGGCAGCGGCCAAGCCTTCTGCGCCAACGCCTGCCAAGGTAATGATGTCGTATTGCGGACGATCACCACCGGCCTTGAGTTTGGCAACCATCTCCGAGGTACTGCCGGTGCGGTCAGCGATGACCTTGGCGCCGGTTTTCGCTTCAAAGGTCGCAGCGATGTTGCGCAACGCTGCCAATCCGGTGTCATCGGACCACGTCAGCAAGCGTAGGGTTTTGCCCTGAAACTGGTTTTCACTGGCGCTCGCCCGGATAAACGGCATGGACATCGCTGCGGCGGCAACCGATGCAACACCCACCGTCTTGATGAATTGCCTTCTGTTCAGATCATGCTCGCCCATGACGGACTCCGTTGCTTTCTTAAGTGAGGTGATCGCGACTTCGCCCCAGGCTGAGTGCGCGCGCCCATTCAGCTACAGCGCCCGTAAACCGAGGGTTTAGCTGAGTTGAGGGGGCCATCCTGAGGCGATGAGAAAGAGGCAACAATCGAAAGTTTGTCATCGAAGCCATGTGTCAAACGCATGCCTCGAAACGAGGCATGCGTGAACTTTTCTTGGGCTTTTAGACGCTACGGATGACGTGTTTTAGTTCTTGAAAAGCCTGCAGCCCCCACGGCCCTAACTCGCGGCCGATGCTGCTGTGTTTGTAACCGCCCCACGCCGTTTGCGGGAAGATCACCTGGGGTGCGTTTATCCACACCAGCCCCGCCTGGAGGGCGTTTGCGACCCGGTCAGCGGTCTCAGGACAGCGACTGACGACACTGGCCACTAAGCCGAATTCGCTGTCGTTGGCCAACGCGACGGCTTCGGCGTCAGAGCTGAAACTGCGCACGCACAGCACCGGGCCAAAAATCTCTTCACGCCACAATGCACTGTCCAGGGGCACGCCCGTGAACACAGTCGGCCGCAAAAAATATCCGCGCGGCAGATCGACAGGGCGTTCACCGCCACACACCCGTTGCGCACCGGCACTGATGCCCGCCGCGATGTGGCCAAGCACCCGCTGGTATTGCGCCTGATTGACCAGCGCACCCATTTCAACGTCGGGATCGAAGGGGTCACCGACACGAATAGCGTCCGCACGCGCCTTGAGTTTTTCCAGGAATACGTCGGCCAATTCCTCGGCAACCAACACCCGGCTGGTGGCCGAACACATTTGCCCGGCGTTGAAAAATCCGCCACCACTGGCAAGTTCTACAGCCAGGTCGACGTCGGCATCGGCCAGCACCAACAGCGAGGATTTGCCGCCCAATTCCAGAGTGACACCTTTGACCGTTTCGGCGGCGCGTTGCATCACCTGAACGCCCACGGCGTTGCTGCCGGTGAAGGAGATTTTCGCTATGCCCGGATGCGCCGCCAAGGGTGCCCCGACGCCAAGCCCGGTACCGCAGACCAGGTTAAATACGCCCGCAGGCAAGCCGCATTGGGCGATGATATCGGCCAGTTCCAACTCCGGCAGTGGCGTGACTTCCGAGGGTTTCAACACCACGCAACAACCGGCCGCCAAGGCGGGCGCGAGCTTCCACGCGGTGGTAACCATGGGGAAATTCCACGGCACGATCAACCCGACGACACCGCACGCTTCACGACGCAAACGCGCAGCAAAAACATCGCTGGGCAACGGCACGGCACTGTCCTGATTGGCGTCGAGCGCTTCGGCAAGTCCGGCGTAATACTCGAAAGTCGCGATCACGTCATCGACATCGATGGCGGCCTCGAACACCGGTTTGCCGTTGTTGCGCGATTGCAGTTCGATCAGGCGCTCGCGGCGTTCTTGCACGCCGCTGACAATCTTGCGCAACACTGCGCCACGAGCGGCCCCGGACGTTTGCGACCAGACTGGAAATGCCCATTGCGCTGCCTGCACGGCGAGATCAACTGACGTCTCATCACCGCCTGCCACCATGGCCAAAGGCGCTTCCGTGGCCGGGTTGATCACTGAAAGGCGTTCACTGCCAGACAACCATTCACCGTTTATGTACAACCCGTGCTGAGCGCTCAGCATGATTTCAACCCGTTCATCCACAGCGTTTGATCGATTTCGATCAGGGTCGGACCTTGACGATCACCCGCCGCGCGCAATGCCGCTTTCAGTAGTTCAACGTCAGAAGCCGCTTCGGCGGCACAGCCCAACGCTTTGGCGACAGCAATAAAGTCGGGGGTATAGATGTCGACGCCCACCGGCTCAATGCCACGATTGAGCATGTATTTTTTGATTTCTTCGTAGCCCTGATTATTCCACAGCAGCACGATAATCGGCGTGCGCGCTTCAACGGCGCTGGCCAGCTCGGCGAGGGTGAATTGCAAACCGCCGTCGCCGATCAGGCACACCACCGCACCACGACCGCTCGCGTCAGGGACTCGGCCCAGCCACGCACCAATGGCTGCGGGCAAGGCGTAACCGAGGGTGCCGTACCCGGTCGATGAGTTGAACCAGCGTCGCGGTTTTTCCAGATTGAGCGTCAGGTTGCCGGTGTACACCGGCTGAGTCGAGTCGCCTACCAACACCGCATCCGGCAGCACCTCGAGCACCGCTTGCAGGAAAACGGTTTGCCCGCGGGTGGCGTCGTCCCACGTTGGTTCCAGTGTTTCGCGCAATACAGCGGCGCGCTGCGGGCCCCAATCAGCAAGACGCGGGGCCAATTCCTTGGCCGCCAACCCGCTAAGCAAGGCCTGGGCAGCCGTATCGGCGTCAGAGACCAGCGCAACGTGCGGCCGATAATTGCGCACGGTTTGGTCGGGATCGATATCGATCCGCAACAACGTACCAGGAATTTCAAAACCTCCAGCGAAGGTGATGTCGTAGTCGGTTTCGGCCAGCTCAGTGCCAATGGCCAATACCACGTCGGCCTCGGCCACCAGCGCTCGGGCAGCCACCAATGATTGAGTCGAGCCGATCAACAGGGGATGACGTGAGGGCAACAGGCCTTTGGCGTTGATGGTCAGCGCCACTGGAGCACCCAGCATCTCGGCAAGTTCGGTCAGCGCGGACGCGGCATCGATAGCACCTCCGCCTGCCAGAATCAGCGGCCGTTTTGCGGCAGCTAAAAGGTCGACCATCTGCGCAACGGCAGCCGGGGCGGCGCCGGCTCGACTGATGTTAACGGGCGGGGTATTAAGCAGGTGGTCGGCGTTTTCCACCAATACATCCAGCGGTATTTCGATATGCACCGGCCGTGGACGCCCGGCCTGAAACAGCGCAAACGCTCGGGCCAAGACCGCAGGCAATTCAGCCGCCGACATTAACGTATGGGAAAACGCGGCCACGCCAGCGACCAGGTTGCTTTGAGACGGCAGCTCATGGAGCTTTCCGCGTCCTCCGCCCAGCTGATTGCGCGATTGCACGCTGGAGATGACCAGCATTGGAATCGAGTCGGCATAGGCTTGGCCCATGGCCGTGGTGATGTTGGTCATGCCGGGCCCAGTGATGATGAAACACACGCCTGGCTTACCGCTCGTGCGGGCATAACCGTCGGCCATGAAGCCAGCACCCTGCTCGTGACGCGGCGTCACATGGTTGATCGATGAGCCCGCGAGCCCACGGTACAGCTCGACGGTATGCACCCCGGGGATGCCGAAGACCTGCTCGACGCCGTAGCCTTCGAGCAATTTGACCAATACTTCGCCGCACGTTGCCATGTTTGTCCGCCTTCCTTCTGTTTGAAACTGCAAAAACATCCCGGCGCCTACGGCTGCGGGACAGGCTACAGATGAACCGCAATTGGACCGTGCAGCCATATCTGTGACAAGGCAAAAAATGTCATGCTAGGCATGTCCTCACTTCATGCCTGAGCGCCAATGAAACGCCTTCCGCCCTTACCTGCCCTGCATACCTTCCTGATTACGGCCCAGTGCTGCAATTTCACGCGGGCCGCCGAACTGCTGCACATCACCCAAGGCGCGGTGAGTCGGCAGATTTCCGGGCTGGAAAGTCATTTGGGTTATGCGCTGTTTCAACGGCAGGCGCGAGGTTTGAGTCTGACGACTCAAGGAAGCGAGCTGTTTCCACGGATTCAGAAAGTGTTTTCGCTGATCGACGAAGCCGTCGAGGAGGTCGGCGCGAAACGCGAAACCCTCAAACTCAAGGCCCCAACTTGCATGATGCGCTGGCTGTTGCCACGGTTGTTGCAGTGGCAAAAAGAGCGCCCGGATGTGCCGGTGGAGTTGACGACGACCATCCAGCACGCGGTGGATTTTCGCCGGGAAGAATTCGATGCGGCTGTAGTGTACGGGTCTCCACCGGCCAATTCGGTGGCAGCGCACCATCTGTTCGACGAGCAACTGACGCCGGTGTGCTCGCAACAATTATTGAGCGGACCGGTTCCGCTCAATACCTTGGCCGATTTGGAACAGCACATGCTGTTGCATCCGACCCGTGACCAACGCGACTGGGAAGCCTGGCTCAAGGCCGCTGGCACTACCGTGAATAACATCGGCAAGGGCCAGCACTTTGACACGCTGGACCTGGCCATGTCGGTGGCGTCCCAAGGTACCGGCGTCGCCATCGGAGACTGGGCATTGATCGGTGAAGACCTCAGCACGGGTCGGCTGGTGACGCCTTTCGACCTCAAGGTACGAACCGGCGCCGCGTATTATTTGGTCTACCCGGAACGCTCCGATCCGTCGCCGCAGCTGCGCGAACTGATCGACTGGCTGCTGACTCAGGCGGCTGAGCGGACTGAATAAGCAAGCACCTACGCTTCGCCAACAAGTTTGTTCAGGAGGCTGCATTCATAACCGACAGTAAAACGCGGGTGCGCAGATTGTTCGATTCCGTCGAGCATCTAAATGACGAAATCCGCGAAGCTGACAGATAAATACGCTGCCCCGTGCATGACCGCTGGTCAGCCAGCCGCCTGTCGATTTGGTGATAGCACAATGTAGGCTACATGCCGATCAGAACTGTCCTACAATTCCCTTAGTCCTTTTAAAACACGTTTTTAAAGTCGGATAGAGGTGGGCAACATGATAATTACAAAAAGAAGAACCATGGCCGTACTTTCAGTCGCTGTCGTCTTGGCCATTTACGCCGCGGGTGCTTATAGAATCGAGGAAGCCCGGCAAGCGCCGCGTTTCTCCATTTGCACCGCCAGCCACTGCGCGCCTCAAGACGCGACCTTTGCTGGACTGAGCCTCAAATAGGCGCCTTCTCGTTCTACCTCATTGCATACGAGCCTATCGAATAGCGAGCTATCGGATTAGACTGACCAGCTTCTTCCTGCCAGCCTTTGTGGCAGGTTTTCACTGCTAGTTGGGCTCTATCTTGACCAGTCTGAACCAACCCAAACCTGCTATCCGCAGCGTGCTATTCGCGCTCATGATGGCGGTCTTTCTTAGCGCGCTCGATCAGACCATTGTCGCGGTCTCGATGCCGGCGATCTCCGCCCAGTTCCACGATTTTGATCTCCTCGCCTGGGTGATTTCCGCCTACATGGTGGCGATGACCGTTGCCGTGCCCATTTACGGCAAGCTCGGCGATCTTTACGGTCGACGCAACCTGATGCTGTTTGGCCTCGGGCTATTTACCTTGGCGTCACTGTTCTGTGGCATGGCTCAGAGCATGGAGCAATTGGTGCTGGCACGGATCATCCAAGGGATTGGCGCCGGAGGAATGGTCTCGGTCAGCCAGGCGATCATTGGCGACATCGTGCCGCCGCGTGAGCGCGGGCGCTATCAAGGGTATTTCAGCGGTATGTACGCTGTAGCCAGCGTTGCCGGTCCGGTACTGGGCGGCGTGATGACGCAATATTTGTCTTGGCGCTGGGTATTTTTGATCAACTTACCGCTGGGCCTGAGCGCCTGGTGGATCGCCCGACGGACATTGATCGGTTTGCCCGTTCCGCAGCGCACGCCAATCATCGACTACTTAGGCACGGTCTTGATGATCATTGGTTTAAGCGCCCTGCTGCTGGGCGTCACCGAGATCGGTCAAGGTCATGGCTGGCACGACCCCGAAGTATTGGTGCTGCTCGGCGTAGCGCTGCTCGCACTGGCAACCTTCGTCTGGTACGAGCGCCGAGCACGGGAGCCTTTGTTACCGATGCATCTGTTTGCCAACCGCACGGCGGTGCTGTGTTGGTGCACCATGTTTTTCACCAGTTTTCAATCGATCTCATTAATCGTACTGATGCCGTTGCGGTTCCAGACCGTGACCGGTGGCGGTGCAGACGCAGCCGCGTTGCACCTTTTACCGCTGGCGATTGGCATGCCGATGGGTGCTTTTTTCGGCGGACGTACAACGTCGTTAACGGGCCGCTATAAACCGTTGATTCTCGCTGGCGCACTGATGATGCCCTTCGTGGTGCTGGGCATGGCGTTCACGCCTCCGCAGTCGGTCCTCATGACCAGCGTATTAATGGTGTTGACCGGATTCGCCTGCGGCTTGCAATTCCCGACGTCACTGGTGGGCACGCAAAACTCAGTTGATCCCACCGACATGGGGGTTGCGACCAGTACTACCAACCTGTTCCGCTCACTGGGCGGCGCGGTGGGCATCGCGCTGATGTCAGCATTGTTATTGGCGATGTTGCAGAGTTCCGGGATTGGTCAGCTCAATGCCGGACCGGTGGGAGCAGCCAGTTCGGGCAATCTGTTGATGGACAGCTTGAATGCGGCCAGTGGCCCGGCCTTGGAGATTTTACGAGGGGAGCTATCGCTAACGTTTCGCCATCTGTTGATGATCAGCGCAGGGATTTCACTGCTGGGCTTGGTCGCCGCTATCGCGATGCCGAACAAACTACTGCGTGGTCGGGCCCACGGTGACAAGAGCACTGCGTGAGACCCAGTCATCAGGTCGCCTGGCGAGGGCGATCTGATGATTTTCTAAGGTCAGATTCAGCGGCTGTAATAACCCACCGCCACCAGGAAGTGGCCGACCTTGCGCACGTAAGCGTGCTTGTTCTCGATTTTGCTGGTCACCGGGTTACGCCAGCGATAATCATACTCGCCATCGTTTTGCTTATTGATGAGCGCCAGTATCGGCTCGCCGACAGGTTTGCCTTCCGGATCCTTGACCTTGCTGAAGTCAGTTGTAACCAACCGCACGTTAGTGCCGTGGGCGACATAGCGGTGGTCATTCAAATCGACGACGAATACGTACAGATCATCCTGGAGGAAGCCGCCTTTCAGGCTGTTGATATTGTTGATGGTACCGTTTTCGTCTTTGACCAACGCGGCAGAGGCTTTTTCCAATAGCGCTTTGGCTTGTTCGGCCGAGGCCCGTGGCAGGTAATAACCCACCGCCAGTACCCGATCACCTACACGCTTGTAATAAACGCGCTTGCGTTCCACCTTGCCGTCGTTCTGGTTTTGCCAGCGGTATTCGGCTTCCTGGATTCCGTTGGCTTGCGTAGTGAGAATGTCTTTGAAGGCTTTCTGTAGATCCGGGCTCAGCGTGGGCATCACGTCCCGCCCGATCAATACCGCCGAAGGTCCGCCGCTCGCCAACATCACGCCATTGATATCAACCACGAACACATAAAGCTCGCCGCTGACAAAATCCCCCTGCCGACTGAACTCGGCGAAAGCGTTGTCACCCTGCTTCTGGTATTCGGCCAGCGCCTTGATCAACAAATCCTTGGCTGCCTGCCCGTCATCGGCTGCTTCAGTTGCCAATGCCTGGCCGCTTAGGCACAGACACAACAACCAACCGAACATCGCACTCATCCTTAGTCGCTTCATACCGCATCCCCGCTCTTATTATTGAAGTCGTCAGAGCTTAGTCGTAAGCCGTACTTATGCCTATCAACCCTACAAAGATTCGTCCTACACCTAACGCGGAAACGTCCGTATTAAGGGTTTTTCGTCGCTGCCGATTGATGAGGGGTAAGGATTTACACAGTGATGAAACGACCGATTGTGGTCGCTATGGATCAATTTGATAGATAGGGATTTGACCGTTATGAAGTGTGCGAAGAAAGCAGTATTGGCTGGTTTTTTGGGGTTGGTGGCGAGCGTTAGCAGTGTGGTTGCCAGTGCTAATACCGAAACGATCATCGTTGTGAACAATCGGACGTCTGTACAGGCAGCGTTTGGTGCTGGGAATTTCTCTGGAAGTGTACGTCCAGCTCTCGGATATATCGATGCAAACACTAGCACAAGCTTTACATTGACCAGCTTCGGCTATCAGGCGTCGGGCATACGCTTCACCTACACCGCCGGGACTAAGAAATGTCGGTTCACCGCGTCCCACTTGGCGCTGCCATCAATGCGCGGACATATTCCGACCTGGAAAAAAGCCGGCGAATCCATCGGCTCATCGCGCGCGACGTGTACTGCCTCGATCTCACTTCCGACACTGGGCATTCCGTTTAACTACACCGTGAATTTCACCATTCAATAACCCGCCTGCAGGGCACTTGCCTGCAGGTGCCCTGCCTTAAAAAGCAGGGAGCTATCTCATGACGATTTCCGCCAACGCGACTGCCGCAACGTCTTACCCTCCGCAGTTTCTTGTCCGTTTTGACCAAACGGGAAATACACGAGAAACATCAACGGCACTGGCGCATGCCGCCCAGAGTAAAACCACGTCGTCAGTAACCATTTCCAAAGAAGCGCAGGGGTTATACCAAGAAGAACAATCCGTAAAAACAACGCCCCGGTCAAAAGCCGAACTTCAAGCTATCTGGCACCGGACTCAGGGAGCTTCGAGCTGGAAAATTGGTTTTATGGAGCAAGTAAACAGTCAAGGCAAAGCATCACCGCTGATGATGCAAAAGCCGTTGGACACATCCCCCGCCAGGTTGGCTCAAGCGGAACAAGCCGCCTCATTTATGCTTTTCTCACATACCACCGGCAGTGAAACCGGCAACCCGTACGAATCTCTTTCGAGAGACGAATTATGCGACATCCTTTATGACGAGACCGGTAACCATACCCCTGCCGAACGTTATCTGGCGTCACGCACCCAGCAGCTAAAAGACTCCGAATACATGACCAGAAACACCAACCGCGACGGTATTCCTCATCGAGCGATAATTGCTTTCTACGACGCGCAATCAGACGTCGAGCGCTCGATGTACCCCGAAGGTCATAGGGAGCAGCTACTCAGGTTCTTGAAAGAAGCAGAAGACAATGGGTATCCCAATACCGAAGAAGCAACCTGGGACCCGTGGATGAGCAAATATTTCCGCAAGTCTGATGCTAACTCGCTCGTTGCGCAGTGCACGCTCATTGAACCCCTGCCAGCCAAAACCACTGAGTCCGCCCCTGCTGCGGCATGAATGCAGTTGAGCGTATTCACGGGCGAGCGTTATCCAGCAGGGAGCTTTTTCATGTCGATGCCAGTTAGTTCAAATATTCCAACATTCATCATTCCAACCACCGTTACCCGGGGGGATCAGCCAAGTTACGAGTCAGTCACGCAAATACCCTCAGGGCAAAACTCCAGCAGCGATGACACTGCGTCAGTAACCCTTTCACCTGAAGCCCAAGGGTTGTACCGCCAAGAACAATCAGCAGTAAAGACACCGCGATCAAAGGCCGAACTTCAAGCTATCTGGCATCGCACCCACGGAGCGTCGAGCTGGAAAGTCGGGTTTATCAATCAAGTAAACAGTCAAGGACAAACATCACCGCTGCTGATGCAAAAACCGTTGGACACCTCCCCAGAGAGGCAGGCACAAGCGGAGCAAGTCGCTTCGTTTCTTTTTATCTCACATACCACCCGTACTGAAATCGGCAACCCTTATGACTCACTTTCGAGAGAGGAATTATGCGACATCCTCTACGATGAGACCGGCAACCATACCCCTGCCGAACGTTACTTGGCGTCACGCACGCAGCAGAGAAAAGACTTCGAATACATGACCAGAAACAGCAACCGCGATGGTATTCCTTATAAAGCGATCATCGCTTTCTGCGATGCGCAATCTGACGTTGAACGCTCGATGTACCCCGACGGTGATAGAGAGCAGTTACTCAGGTTCTTGAAAGAAGCAGAAGACAATGGGTATCCCAATACCGAAGAAGCAACCTGGGACCCGTGGATGAGCAAATACTTCCAAAAGCCTAACGCTAACTCACCCGTTGCAGAACGAACGCTCATTCAGACTCTCTCAGCCAAAACCACTGAGTCCGCCCCTTCAGGTGTGGATACGTCGGCATGATATCGCCCTCTGTAAATAAGCACCGCGAACGGACAGTGGCATTGCTAGACCAGTAGCCTGTGTGTGTACAACGTTCGCCTGCGTCCAACGGTGCTGGCGGTTGCTCATCAAAGCGGGCGTGCCAGGCGGCGGATGATGCTTCGCTGAAGGTGTCACCCAAGAGTGAATAAGCATGAAGACAACCGGTAGCCCGAACACGAATGGGTTTGATGGCTCTATTGACTTCGATATAAGGCGCTGGCGCTTCTTCACCCGGTCCGCCCAGGCTGGGCAGCGCCCCCGCCCGAATAATCAGACCGTCATCGTATGCGCGAAAAATGATGTCGCTGCGCCTGCTGAGTTGACGGCGTAGCGCGTCATTCCCACCCAGTTTGTTGACAAAGCGGCGGCCCAGTACCGTGAACCAATTCACGCCTTTTATGTGATCAAGCAGTCTCAAGCTTTCTACATGGGGCAAGGGATCAACTATTAAGCCGATGTACTGTTTTGCCAGTAGGTATTCCTGCGGGAAATAGCGCTGACCGTCATAGGGCAGCGTACAAGACAAGCCACCGTATCCATGCTCTGCGTGCACTTGATTGCACAAGTAGTTAAGCCATGCCTCGTAACGTTGAGGACCGCCGGGCTCAAGCAGGATCGACCAAGGCAGTACCATCTTCAGGCAGGAGCGATCCGTTGTGGACTGACTGCGGGGAATGTTCATCACAAACAGTCGATATTGGGCAACCTGCTGCAACCTAGCACTGCTGATTGACCACATAAACTGTTGATCAGGGGAGCTTTCCAGAATTTTTCGGCGGCAACTCGAAAAGCCACTGCCGCTCATCTTGCGTAGCGTTTTGTAAAACTGCCAATTCAAGTGTGGGCTGAACTCCTTTCGAAACTTACTAAAACAATCCGCCACACGCGACTTTATCTCCGCAGTGTCGCCGTGTTTAAAGTACAGCGTGGCGATCAACCCAAGGCGAATGATGGGCTCACCTTGAATCGAGTTTAATACCAAATTTTCGGCCTGATCCGTAAGCCTATTCAAATGGTTCACGTCAGCCAAGGTCTTTTCCGACATCCCCTGTCCCCTCAATCCGCAATTTTCTGACTGCGGAGACTGAACGGTCTTTCAGAAGGGGGCAATACACCGAAATTAATTTGGGAAATCAGCTACATCGAGAAAGAAGAGTCCTACTTGCGAAGTACAAAACTACTCGTAATTTTTTCGAATTCGCTGACTTGGGCCCCGGCAACCTTGCGGTGGGAGGCGGCAACGCAACGGGGCCTACACGCAAAAAGGAAGGTAAATACTTAGTAAACTGACTATTCAACCTAGTTGTACAAAGATATAAGTGCATGCGAAGCGCCATCCGATTATATTCATTTGGATTGCCTGATCCTTATGCTCAGCCACGCAGGGCAGGACTCAGGCGCAGCATGTCCAGTCCGGTATCAACCAACAGCTCGGCATCGTTACCCAGGCAGTAGCTGTCCGGAATCAGTAACCACTGGCCAAGAATGCCATCGATATAAGCGTGCAAACAGATCGATGCGCGAACCGTGTTCAAGGTAGCCGGCATTTGGCCTTTACGCACGGCGTTGGCCAGAGCAAGGCCAATACGATCATTACAGTCAAGTGCGGCGATTTGCCGCTGGCGTCGTAAATCACACATTTCATCGGTGAATTCGCACTTATGAAACAGAATTTCATTGATGCGACGGGTCTTCGGATCCAATGCAACTTGGCGAAACAATTTTATCAGCAGCGTTCGCATGCACCCCAGCGGATCGATTTCGTCCTCGCTTTCGCTCGCTCTGGCCATGTCTTCCAGTGGCTCATGCAGGCTGTCGAGCATGGCCTGAACCAGGTCCGCCTTATTGCTGAAATGCCAGTAGATTGCGCCGCGAGTCACGCCAGCAAGGGTCGCGACGTCAGCCAGGGTGGTGCGAGCGACGCCACGTTCATAGAACGCTTTCTCGGCTGCTTCAAGAATATGGCGTCGTGTTTCCTGAGCTTCTTCTTTAGTGCGACGGACCATGGCAGTAAACCTCAATCAAAATATCTTTGGCCGAAAGCGCTAAGCCAGAGACAGTGCCGGGCAGCCTTTGTATTGCCTTGTCCCGGGCCTACACTCCTTACCTCGCGATGCTGGAGCATCGCAGGTAGGGTATTTACAAACAACCGTGAATGTAAGTATATTCATTAGCATCCTATTTATCTAGCCGAAACCTTTTTTCACTTTCACTTTCACTTTCTCGAGCAACTCACGCTCCTGACCCGAGGATCTTCATGCATTTCAAGCCAGCTGTTTCCGTTCTGGTTACTGCCGTCGCCTTGGCATCACTGCTGAGCGGATGTAATCAAAAGCAAGAGGCGGCGCCTGCACCACCCCCTCCTCAGGTCGGCGTAGTGACCGTGAAAACCCAGGCCTATACCCAGGTAACTGAATTGCCCGGACGCACCACCGCGTTCCGCATTGCTGAAGTTCGTCCTCAGGTCAACGGCATTATTCTCAAGCGATTGTTCACCGAAGGCGGCGACGTCAAGGCGGGCGATCAGCTTTATCAAATCGATCCAGCGATCTATGAAGCGACCGCCAATAGTGCGAAGGCGACCTTGCAGTCGGCCAAGTCGTTGTCTGATCGCTACAAGCAGTTGGTCAACGAGCAAGCCGTAAGCCGTCAGGAATTCGATACGGCGCAGGCCACCAGCCTCGAAGCCCAGGCAGCCCTGCAGACCGCTGAAATCAACCTGCGCTACACCAAAGTGCTTGCGCCGATTTCGGGTCGTATTGGTCGCTCTGCTGTGACCGAAGGTGCATTGGTCAATAATGCACAAACCGATGCCATGGCCGTGATCCAGCAACTTGATCCGATCTATGTCGACGTCACCCAATCGTCGGCAGACCTTTTGGCCCTGCGTCATCAGCTAGAAAGCGGCAATCTGCAAAAAGCCGGCGACAACGCTGCCAAGGTCAAACTGACCCTGGAAGACAGCAGCGTTTACCCGCTTGAAGGTAAATTGGAGTTCTCAGAAGTATCGGTCGACCAGACCACAGGCTCCGTGACTCTGCGCGCTAAATTCCCTAACCCCAATCACACGTTGCTACCGGGGATGTTCGTCCATGCACAACTGCAGGCGGGCGTAAACTCGGCAGCCATTCTGGTGCCACAACAAGGTATAACCCGCGATCTAAAAGGTTCTCCAACAGCGCTGGTCGTGAACGCGGATAACAAAGTTGAACTGCGTCAGCTCGCCGCCTCTAAGACTGCGGGCAGCCAATGGTTGGTCGACAGCGGCCTCAAAGCAGGCGATCGGGTAATTACGGAAGGGCTGCAGTACGTCAAGCCTGGCGTGGAAGTGAAAGCAACCGAGGCGACTAACGTCGACCCAGTTAACCCGGCACCTGCACCGGTCACTGATAAAGCCGCGAGCAGTAAAGGGGAGTAATTCATGTCGAAATTTTTTATCGACCGACCAATTTTCGCATGGGTAATTGCCCTGATGATCATGTTGATCGGGGCATTGGCGATTGCCAAACTGCCGATCAACCAATACCCAGCCATTGCACCACCGGCGATCGCGATTTCGGTAACCTACCCAGGTGCATCTGCACAAACCGTGCAGGATACCGTGGTCCAGGTTATCGAACAGCAACTCAACGGTATTGATAACCTGCGCTACGTCGGCTCGGAAAGTAACTCTGACGGCAGCATGACCATCACCGCGACGTTCAACCAGGGCACCAACCCGGATATCGCTCAAGTTCAGGTGCAAAACAAACTGAACCTGGCGACACCGCTGCTTCCACAAGAAGTACAGCAACAGGGTATTCGCGTAACTAAGGCGGTAAAAAACTTCCTGTTGGTCATCGGTTTGGTCTCTGATGACGGCAGCATGACCAAGGACGACCTGGCCAACTACATTGTTTCCAACATGCAAGACCCTATTTCGCGGACTTCCGGGGTAGGTGACTTTCAGGTGTTCGGTGCCCAGTACGCCATGCGTATCTGGCTTGACCCCGCCAAACTGAATAACTTTCAGCTAACGCCGGTAGACGTGTCAGCGGCCGTTGCGGCGCAGAACGTGCAGATTTCGTCGGGTCAAATAGGCGGCCTTCCAGCACTCCCCGGTCAGCAACTAAACGCTACGATCATCGGCAAAACCCGTCTGCAAACCGCTGAGCAGTTCAAGAACATCCTGCTCAAAGTCAACCTGGATGGCTCGCAAGTTCGGCTAGGCGATGTTGCCGATGTCGCTCTAGGCGGCGAAAACTACAGCGTCAGCGCGCAATTCAACGGCAAACCTGCTTCTGGTCTGGCCATCAAACTGGCAACGGGCGCCAACGCACTGGATACTTCTAAAGCGATCCGGGCAACGGTTGCTCAGCTCGAACCGTTCTTCCCGCCAGGCATGCGCGCGGTATATCCGTATGACACCACCCCAGTGATCACCGAATCGATTACCGGGGTGGTTCATACGTTGATCGAGGCGATCGTCCTGGTGTTCCTGGTGATGTTCCTGTTCCTGCAGAACTTGCGCGCCACGCTGATCACTACCATGACCATCCCGGTCGTATTGCTGGGTACATTCGGTATCCTTGCGGCCGCCGGTTTCACCATCAACACCCTGACGATGTTCGGCGTGGTGTTGGCCATCGGCTTGCTGGTGGACGATGCGATTGTGGTGGTCGAGAACGTCGAGCGGGTCATGGCCGAGGAGCATCTCTCGCCCAGAGACGCCACCGTAAAATCCATGGGCCAAATCCAGGGTGCATTGGTGGGTATCGCGATGGTGTTGTCGGCGGTTCTGCTGCCGATGGCATTCTTTGGCGGCTCTACCGGTGTGATCTATCGGCAGTTCTCGATCACCATTGTGTCCGCCATGGCGCTCTCGGTAATGGTCGCACTGATCTTCACCCCGGCGCTGTGCGCAACCATGCTTAAGCCGATCGACCCAGAGAAACACGGTAAGCCTAAACGCGGCTTCTTCGGTTGGTTCAACCGCACCTTCGACCGTGGCGTGCTCAATTACGAGCGCGGCGTCGGCAACATGATCAAGCACAAGATCCCAGCGTTTCTGGTGTATGCGCTGATTTTCGCTGGCATGATCTGGATGTTCACCCGCATCCCGAGTGCGTTCCTTCCGGAAGAAGACCAAGGGGTTATTTTCGCCCAAGTCCAAACCCCGGCAGGCTCAACGGCAGAACGTACTCAGGTCGTTCTCGACAAAATGCGCTCCTACTTGCTCGACTCCGAATCGTCATCGGTGCAATCGGTGTTCACCGTCAACGGCTTCAACTTTGCCGGTCGCGGCCAAAGCTCCGGCTTGGCGTTTATATTGTTGAAACCGTGGGATGAACGTCCAGGTTCGTCAAACAGTGTCTTCGAATTGGCCAAGCGTGCTCAGGCGCACTTCTTCGGCTTCCGTGATTCGTTGACCTTCGCCGTCGTTCCTCCATCGGTTCTCGAACTGGGTAACGCCACCGGCTTTGACTTCTACTTGCAGGATCAGGGCGGCGTCGGTCACGAGAAGTTGATGGAAGCACGCGGACAGTTCCTCGGTCTGGCGGCTAAAAGCAAAATTCTGGCCGGTGTCCGACCTAACGGCTTGAACGATGAACCGCAGTATCAATTGGTGATTGATGACGAACGCGCTAACGCCTTGGGCGTGACGATGACGAACATCAACACCACGCTGTCGGTTGCGCTTGGCGGCAGTTACATCAACGACTTCATCGACCGCGGTCGCGTCAAGAAAGTGTTCATTATGGGCGAAGCCAGCGCGCGGATGACGCCTGAAGACCTGAAGAAGTGGTATGTACGTAGCGCGACCGGCACGATGGTTCCCTTCGCCTCTTTTGCCTCTGGCACTTGGGTTTACGGCTCTCCAAAACTGTCGCGTTATAACGGCGTAACGGCTGAAGAGATACTCGGTACTCCAGCACCGGGTTACAGCACCGGCCAAGCCATGGATGAGGTTGAACGTCTGGCCAAGCAACTTCCGGCAGGTATCGGCTATTCCTGGACCGGTCTGTCGTATGAAGAACGCCTGTCTGGATCTCAAGCCCCAGCGCTGTACGCCCTTTCTTTGCTGATCGTGTTCCTCTGTCTAGCGGCGCTGTATGAAAGCTGGTCGATTCCGATCGCGGTCATGCTCGTGGTGCCATTGGGGGTCATCGGTGCGTTAATGGCCACCAGCTTGCGAGGGTTGTCCAACGACGTATTCTTCCAGGTGGGCTTGTTGGTAACGGTCGGTCTATCGGCGAAAAACGCCATTTTGATCGTCGAGTTCGCGAAGGAATTGCACGAACAAGGTAAGGGCTATACCGAGGCCGCGATCGAAGCCTGCCGAATGCGTCTACGACCGATTGTGATGACCTCTGCAGCGTTCATCCTCGGCGTGGTCCCGCTGGCGATCTCCACAGGCGCAGGCTCCGGCAGTCAACACTCGATCGGTACCGGGGTGATCGGCGGTATGATCACCGCAACTGTGCTGGCGATCTTCTGGGTGCCCCTGTTCTTCGTTTCGGTGTCCGCGTTGTTCAAGACCAAACCGAAAAAAATTCCACACGATGAGGCTGGCCAATGAGCAAGTCCCTGATCTCTCTGGCAGTCACCGCGTTCATTCTTAGCGGCTGCTCGTTGATCCCTGAGTACATGCAGCCTGCCGCGCCGGTTGCGGCGCAGTATCCGCAAGGTCCTGCCTATTCGCCGACCGAATCGGCCAATGTTGCTGCGGCTGAACAAGGCTGGCGTCGGTTCTTTAAAGATCAGGCGTTGCAACAACTGATCCAGACCTCGCTGGTCAACAACCGTGACCTGCGTGTTGCGGCGCTGAACATCGACGCCTACCGTGCGCAATACCGCATCCAGCGTGCCGACCTGTACCCGGCGATTTCCGCTGACGGCAGCGGCTCTCGTGGACGGACCCCTGCCGATTTGTCACAGAGCGGGAAAGCGACAGTCGGCGGCCAGTACTCAGCAACATTGGGCCTGAGCGCCTATGAGCTGGATCTGTTTGGACGCATACGCAGCCTTAGCCAGCAAGCGCTGGAGACGTATTTCTCCAGTGAGGAAGCTCGCCGTAGCACGCAGATCAGTTTGGTGGCCAACGTGGCCAACGCTTACCTGACTTGGGTCGCTGACCAAGAGCAACTCAAGCTGACTCAAGACACACTCAAGGCGTTCGAGGAGAGCTACAAGCTCACCTTGCGCACCAGCGAAGTCGGTGTGTCGTCCGCTCTCGACCTGGCGCAGTCGCGCACCTCGGTGGAAAGTGCCCGGGTCAAGCTTGCGCAATATCAACGCCTGGTCGCTCAAGATGTGAACAGCCTGACGCTGCTATTGGGTACTGGTTTACCGGCCAATCTGCCAGCGAGCCAACCGCTCGCTACCGACATTCTTGCGGACATGCCAGCGGGATTGCCGTCGGACTTGTTGCATCGTCGCCCTGACATCCTTGAAGCAGAACATCAGCTCAAGGCGGCCAACGCTAATATCGGCGCGGCGCGCGCTGCGTTCTTCCCAAGCATCAGCCTGACGGCCAGCGCCGGGACCGGCAGTGCGGACTTGTCGGGTCTGTTCAAGGGTGGGTCGGGTACGTGGTTGTTCGAGCCGCACATCAGCCTGCCCATCTTTAACGCTGGCAGCCTGCGCGCAAGCCTGGATTACTCGAAAATCCAGAAAGACATTGGCGTTGCAAACTACGAGAAAACGATCCAGACCGCGTTCCAGGAAGTTTCTGACGGCTTGGCTTCACGCCAAACCTACAACGAACAACTTCAGGCGCAACGTGATTTCGTTACCGCCAACCAGGACTACTACCGCCTGGCTGAACGTCGTTATCGCATCGGTATCGACAGCAACCTGACCTTCCTTGATGCCCAGCGCCAGTTGTTCGCCGCGCAGCAATCGTTGATCAGTGACCGTCTCTCGCAACTGACCAGTGAAGTTAATCTGTACAAAGCCTTGGGCGGCGGTTGGTACGAACAAACCGCCGACTCAAACAAACCCACGACCGGCGACGTGCCTGAAACCAGACTTTTCTAGTTTCAACGCCGCATAAAAAAACCCACCGATTGGTGGGTTTTTTTATACGGCTCTGGATTAAGCCGGTTCTTCAACCAGTGTGAGCGAGGCTATTAGCGCAAAAACGCGAATTCGATCCCACAGGGTTTTGGCGTTACACAGACTCAACTCAACAAAAACTCCCGCACATGACTGGTGAATACATCCCCCGCTTCGACATTGGAGAGATGCGCCGCGTGGACTTCTTCGATCAATGAATACGCAATCTGCTCGTTGAGATACCGCCCGCCGGCAGGTGGCGTTACTGGGTCCAAGATCCCTGAGATCAGCAGTGTCGGCGCGCTGATCGAACCCAACTGATCACTGAAATCAGCGTCACGCACGGCAGCGCAGCAGGCGGCATAACCTTCCGGTGACGAGGCCGCGAGCATGTCAGTGATGCGTTTGACCTTTTCCGGGTTAGCGTCCGCAAAGCCAGGGGTGAACCAGCGTGCAACCGATGCATCGCGCAAGTCGACCATGGCCGCCACTCCATCACGCTGCACCGCTGCAATGCGCGGTTCCCACATATCCGGGCCGCCGATTTTAGCGGCGGTGTTGCACAGCACCAACTTATGCAAGCGGTCGTTGGCATAAATCCCCAGCCACTGGCCGATCAATCCGCCCATGGACAAGCCGCAGAAGTGCGCTTGCGCAATCGCCAGCCCGTCGAGCAACGTCAACACGTCCAGGCCCATTTGCCGGATGTTGTAAGGGCCAGGCGTCACCAGCGAGAGACCCTGTCCTCGGGTATCGTAACGCAGCACGCGAAAGTACTTTATGAAGGTCGGCATCTGGGTGTCCCACATCTCCAGGCTAGTGCCCAGGGAGTTGGACAACACCAACACCGGCGCATCCTTCGGACCGTCGAGTTGGTAATGCAAATCACCGTCGGCGAGTTGTAAAAATCCCATGGCTGCCTCCTTCAGACACTTCACTGGAGCGCAGTGTCTGCATGGCGCGCGCTCGGACGAGCGCGCGCAAATGGATCAATGGTCGTGATGCAGGTACGCCGGCTGTTTCGGCAGGCGCAAGCTGAACAGAAACGCGATTGCCATCATGACCGTCACGTACCAGTAAAAGTTGCTTTCCATGCCTTGATTTTTAAGCGACAGCGCAACGAATTCCGCCGAGCCGCCGAAGATGGCATTGGCCACCGCGTAAGCAAGACCCACACCCAACGCCCGAACTTTTGGCGGAAACATCTCAGCTTTCACCAGTCCGCTGATCGAGGTGTAGAAGCTGACAATTGCCAGCGCAAAGGTGATCAGCAAGAACGCTATAAACGGGTTGGTGGTGGTTTTCAGCGTCATCAGGATTGGCACAGTGCAAAGCGTGCCCAGCGCGCCGAACCACAGCATCGAATTACGACGCCCGATTTTGTCCGCCAACATGCCGAACAGCGGCTGCATGCACATGTAGAGGAACAACACGCAGGTCATGATGTAGCTGGCGGTTTTCGGGGTCATTCCACCGGTGTTCACCAAGTATTTCTGCATGTACGTAGTAAACGTGTAGAAAATCAGCGAGCCACCGGCGGTGTAGCCCAGTACGGTGATGAACGCCGCTTTATGATCGCGAAACAAGGCCGAGATACTGCCAGCATCTTTATCGTTACGCATTTCTGCACTGCTGGTTTCTTTGAGCGTGCGGCGCAGGAACAGCGAAATCAACGCCGCAATAGCGCCAATCACGAACGGAATCCGCCAGCCGTAAGCCTTCAACTCATTAGAGTCGAGGAACTGCTGCAGGATCACTACCGTCAGCACGGCTAACAATTGACCACCGATCAGGGTGACGTACTGGAACGAACCGAAAAATCCACGTTGTCCTCTGAGGGCAATTTCGCTCATGTAGGTCGCGGTTGTGCCGTATTCACCGCCGACCGACAAGCCTTGAAACAGACGCGCCACCAACAACAACGCAGGGGCCCAAGCGCCAATCGAGGCGTAGGTCGGCAAGCAGGCAATGACCAGCGAACCGGCGCACATCATCAGCACTGAAATCATCATCGAGTTTTTGCGGCCATGTTTGTCGGCCACTCGGCCAAACAACCAGCCACCAATCGGACGCATCAAGAAGCCGGCTGCGAACACACCCGCCGTGTTGAGCAACTGAACCGTCGGATCGTCAGAAGGGAAGAACGCTGGCGCAAAATAGATCGCGCAAAAGGCATACACGTAGAAGTCGAACCACTCAACCAAGTTGCCCGATGAGGCACCGACGATGGCGAAGATCCGCTTTTTGCGTTCTTGCGGGGTGTAATGCGCAGGCTCGGGTATGGCTGTAGTTGTTATTGTCATTAGTAGCTCACTCTGAGGGGTCACTGCCCCATTCTAGACATATTCCGTTACCGATCCACGCACCAAAACGCAATCATGCAGAACACGTTGCTCCTTAGTTGAAGCAAGGCAGTTATGGATGTTTGCCGAGGCCGTGGTCAGACACGCTCAATTGCTAACGCCAGTCCTTGGCCGACCCCTACACACATGGTTGCAAGGGCTTTATGGCCGCCGATTTTTTCCAGCTGATGCAGCGCTGTCAGCACCAGGCGCGCGCCGCTCATTCCCAAGGGATGACCCAGCGCAATCGCCCCGCCGTTTGGATTGACCTGCGGTGCATCGTCGGCGATACCCAACTCACGCAACACCGCCAACCCTTGGCTGGCGAAGGCTTCGTTAAGTTCTATGACGTCGAAGTCGGTCACTGCCAAGCCCAGACGCTCGACCAATTTGCGAACCGCTGGCACCGGGCCGATGCCCATAATTCGCGGGGCGACTGCCGCACTGGCCATACCCAAGACAAGGGCGCGAGCGGTCAAACCATGTTTTTTTACCGCGTCAGCAGAGGCGAGAATCATCGCTGCCGCGCCGTCATTAACCCCGGAGGCATTGCCCGCCGTAACGGTTTTGTCTGGGCCGTTGACGGGGTTGAGCTTGCTCAGCGTTTCAAGGCTGGTGTCGGCACGGGGATGCTCGTCCTGCGAAACAATCGTCTCGCCTTTTTTTTGGGCGATGCGCACCGGCACAATTTCTTCATTGAAAAACCCCGCCGCCTGCGCGACAGCGGCCTTTTGCTGACTGCGCAAAGCGAAGGCGTCTTGATCCGCGCGGGAGATATTGAAATCTTCGGCCACGTTATCGCCGGTCTGTGGCATTGAATCGACGCCGAACCGAGTCTTCATCAACGGATTAATAAAGCGCCAACCAATCGTGGTGTCTTCCAACTTCATGCCGCGAGAAAAGGCTGCGTCCGCTTTGCCCATGACGAAAGGCGCTCGGGACATGGACTCGACGCCGCCGGCAATCGCCAGCTCCATCTCACCGCTGGCGATCGCCCGAAACGCACTGCCGACAGCGTCCATGCCGGACGCGCAAAGGCGGTTAAGCGTGACGCCCGGAACACTTTCCGGCAGTCCTGCCAGCAACGCAGCCATTCGCGCCACATTGCGGTTGTCTTCACCGGCCTGGTTAGCACAGCCGAAAAACACTTCGTCAACTTGCGCCCAGTCCACTGACGGGTTGCGTTCCATCAGCGCTTTGATCGGTACGGCTGCCAAGTCGTCCGCACGTACTGTTGACAGGCCGCCGCCGAATCGGCCGATGGGTGTACGAATCGCATCGCAAATATAAACGTCACGCATCATGCTTCTCCCGGTGCCTGACCGTGAGCGGCAGCGGTTCGCGCTTCCAGATCACGCAGTGCGGTCAATTCGAGTTCAGAGGGAACGTCCGAACAGACGACGTTGTCGGCAAAACGTACTTCCCAGCCCGTGGCTGCAATGACCTGCTCCCGAGTTACCCCAGGGTGCAGGGTGGTGACCACAAACTCATGGGTGACGGCTTCGGGTTCCATGATGCACAGATCGGTAATAATCCCGACGGGGCCAGCACCCGGAAGGCCCAACTTCTTACGTGAATCACCGCCTTCGCCGTGACCGACCGAGGTAATGAAGTCGAGCGTGTTAACGAACGCCCGTGCCGACTGTTTGAGAATGATCAATACCGATTTGGCCGAGCCGGCAATCTCCGGGGCCCCACCCGCACCTGGCAATCGTACTTTCGGGTGGTGATAGTCGCCGACCACTGTGGTGTTGATATTGCCGAAGCGGTCGACCTGAGCGGCACCGAGAAAACCGACGTCGACTCGGCCGCCTTGCAGCCAATAGCGAAATATCTCGCTGGTGGAAACGACGGTATCCGCGGTTTCCGCCAACTCACCGTCACCAATCGACAACGGCAGAACACTGGGTTTGGCACCAATCGGGCCGGACTCGTAAATCAACACGACGTCAGGCGAAGAGGTCAGACGAGCCAGGTTTGCCGCCTTGGACGGTAGGCCGATGCCGACGAAACATACCGAGCCGTTTTTCAAGCGACGGGCCGCAGCGACAGTCATCATTTCATTGGTCGTGTAGGTCATTACTTAGCCTCCGATACATTGGCCAACCGGGCTTTAAATTCGTCGAAATCAGCGGTGCCATGAATGTATTCAGCGATCCACGCGGTAAAGCGTTCACGGTCGCGGGCGATAGCGTCCCACGCCTGATAGAACTGATTATCGCGCTCGTAATAACCATGCGCGTAGGACGGATGCGCGCCGCCGGGTACCAGACACACGGCGCTCAAGGCCCAAGTAGGCAAGACGCAGGCATTCATCGGCGCATTCAAGCTGTCGACGACTTCCTCGACGGTGACGATGCAGCGCTTGGCAGCCAACGCCGCTTCTTTCTGCACGCCTAGAATGCCCCACAGCAGTACGTTGCCTTTGCGATCAGCCTTCTGCGCATGAATTACCGTGACGTCAGGACGCACGGCTGGAACCGCCGCCAATACTTCACCGGTAAAGGGACAGGTCACTGTTTTGATATAGGGATTTACTTTTGGCAAATCTGACCCGGCGTAAGCGCGCAGGACCGCAAACGGCAGCCCGGAGGCACCTGCAACATAGGCATTAGCCAAGTCGGCGTGGCTATGCTCTTCAATCTCCATCGCCTGCGGCCATTGCTTCTCGACCGCATCGCGCAACCGGTGCAGTGAACCGACGCCGGGATTGCCACCCCACGAGAAGATCAGTTTTTTCGCACAACCTGCACCGATCAATTGGTCGTAAATCAAGTCGGGGGTCATGCGAACCAGTGTCAGGTCTTTTTTGCCCTGACGAATAATTTCATGACCTGCCGCGCTGGGAATAAGATGGGTAAAGCCTTCCAGCGCAACAGTGTCGCCATCGTTGACGAATTGCTTCACGGCATCGTGCAAAGAAAGAATTTCAGCCATGGGGTGCTCCCTAACTCAACATCACAATCGATTAAATAGCGCAAACGAACGGCGCTGGATTGCGAATCAGGTTATGCCGGCGCGGTGGGTCAAACAATCCGATAATCGACTAAGTGTTCGCTGATCGCCCAACTTGTTACGAGCGATTAGCGGTCAGGAAAGGAGTCAGGCAAACAGCTGCGTGCTCAAGTCACGGCTGGCATCGAGCATAATCGGCAAAAAACGTTGCTCCAGATCGTTGCGTGTCACCCGACCAGCGCTGGTACTGACATTAAGCGCGGCCAATACCTGGCCAGAAGCGTCGTACACGGGTACCGCAATCGAACGCAGCCCTTGTTCCAGCTCTTGATCAACAATGCACCAACCCTGTTGGCGAACCTGTTGCAAGCACTCCAATAAAGCCTGCGGGGTAGACAGCGTGCGGCTGGTTTTCGGCTGCAGATCGACGTGATCAAGGTATTCATGCAATGAGACGTCGTCTAACGCGGCCAGCAAAATACGGCCCATTGAGGTGCAATAGGCCGGCAAGCGCCCGCCTACTGACAAATCCACGGAGATCAAACGCTGGGTGGTCGCGGAGCGCGCGATATACAGAATGTCGTCGCCTTCGAGGGTAGCCATGTTGCAGGCTTCGTGGAGCTGGTCACTCATCTGGTCCAGGTACGGTTGCGCCGAAATAGCCAACGGCGTGGACGACAAATAGGCATGCCCCAGCGTCAGCACTTTAGGCAATAACGAATAGGCACGACCATCGCATGTCGCATAGCCGAGTTTGATCAATGTCAGCAGGCAACGGCGCACAGCGGCGCGGGGAATTTCCGTGCGGTGGCTGATTTGGGCAATGGTCAGTTGTCGCTTACGTTCTTGAAAAGCATGGATCACTGCCAACCCACGGGCTAGCGATGTCATGAAATCCGGATCACCCGTGAGGGCCTGAATGCGTTTGGCCGGTGATGCAATGATGGGCGGGGCCAGCGAAGCAAAAGATTTTCGTAGTTGGTCGTTCATCCTAAACACCGCTTGTCATGGCTTTCAGGCGGGATTGATTGCCTTGAAGCGTATTTATGGCGCATCCGATTGTGCATCTGGGCGATTATCGAACCAATGGCCGATAATCGCAATTGACCCACCCTCCAGATCCTTATACCTTTCACGGGCCATCAAGGTGGCTTCCTGGAAATACTGGTCAGGTACCACGGGAAGTCCCTCGGCACGGCCTTGCCCACGAAGCAAGGCCGTTTTTATTTCTGCGATTTCCAAGCGCAACCCATACGGTTGGCTGCTTCTAGTGGCACCACGGAGGCTGGCTGAGTTACTAGATCAGCCCGCCTTAGCAACAGGCGACCGTGCGCTGAAAACAATACGACGATCAGTTATAAAAGTTCCATTGGTACTGCAAACATAAGCCTCGGAACTCCAATACAACGAAACACCGCACAGATAGAAGACTTCTCGTAACAAACCCGCACATAAAGTTGACGTCGCCCGACATCTTGGAGATAGTGTTCGTCATTCGACTGGTTATAATGCCCCGCAGTGATTGAGCTTCCCCGCGCTAAGCGTGGATCCAATCACCTGAACCTTGCCCAATGTCAGCGCAAGGCCCAGTTAGCAAGCGGATGAGATGTCGAACTTTTGTTAGCCTCCGCGCTTGCAACTCGTAACTGTTGCTACGACAGCTGTTCTTTCTGGTGACCGTAGCCGCGTGCAGCGAAAGAAAGTGCTTACACGTTTACCGGGCAAGGATCAGCTGTTTAACAGCCTTGTGGACCGGATATAACCTGTACACAGACTTTCCAGGCTCTGCGTCTTCACCAGAATAAATTTCTACTTATTAGGTAAAACTGTGACGAAAGATGAACTGCGCGCGGAACTTGAGCGCCAGGAACAACGTTACAAGGATGTATACGGCGGGGCAGTCACCACCTACGCCGCACAACCCGAGCCGGAACGTAAGCCTTGGCGCAAAAAAGCCAGCCTTCTCGATCAGGCTTTCCAGCAAGAACTGCACAAAATGGAAAAAGACCTCAAGGAAGAACCCTAACCACCCAGACTGAAGTCAGTCTCGGCAGTTTGTTACGCCGCTCCCCTGTTGTGGGCGTAGCGCCCTGTGTAATGGGTTCAGGCATATACCAAGCGCTCAGCTATCTCCCCGACAGCCTGTCTGGCGGTAGCTGCACTTATCGGTTTTATTTAAGAATGTAACCGATGCGCTGCAGATGCATCGATTTGTAGGGTTTTCTGGCATAATCGCGCCCCCTCACGGCGTGGTCATAAAACCTTCATGATCGATTTTTTCAGCGGACTGGATGCTTGGGTAGTTGTGAGCTTGCTGCTTGCCTTGGCCTTCGTCCTCACCTTCGAGTTCATCAACGGCTTTCATGACACTGCTAACGCAGTCGCGACAGTCATCTATACCAAAGCCATGGCGCCGCACCTCGCGGTATTCCTGTCCGGCGCGTTCAACTTTCTCGGCGTACTGCTTGGCGGGGTCGGCGTGGCGTATGCCATCGTCCACTTGCTTCCGGTCGAGTTATTGATCAACGTAAATACCGGACATGGCCTGGCAATGGTGTTCTCACTGCTGGCAGCGGCCATTACCTGGAATCTTGGAACCTGGTATTTCGGGATTCCGGCCTCCAGCTCGCACACCCTGATCGGTTCGATTCTGGGCGTGGGGCTGGCCAATGCGGCGATCAACCACATTCCGTTAGCCGATGGCATCAACTGGCAGAAAGTGATCGATATCGGTTCGTCACTGGTCTTCTCGCCAGTGGCTGGCTTTGTCGTTTCAGCCTTATTGCTGCTCGGCTTGAAGTGGTGGCGTCCGCTGTCGAAGATGCACAAAACGCCCGACCAACGTCGTAAACTCGACGACAAAAAGCATCCTCCATTCTGGAATCGCCTGGTATTGGTCGTTTCCGCCATGACCGTCAGTTTCGTGCACGGCTCCAACGATGGGCAGAAAGGTATTGGCCTGATCATGCTCGTACTAATCGGCATCGTACCGGCTCAATTTGTACTCGATCTGAGCAGCACTACCTACCAGATCGAACGAACCCGCGATGCCACCTTGCACCTGAGCCAGTTTTATCAGCGCAACAGCGCAACGCTGGGTGAGTTTTTGGCGCTGGGCAAATCAAAGGAAGGCGACCTGCCGGAGCGTTCAAGCTGCAAACCAGAGCAAAGCGAGCCGACAATCAACGCGCTGCTCAACACCCTTAAAGGTGTCACTGACTACCATGCCCTGTCGGCTGAAAACCGCATCGAAGTACGTCGCTACTTGCTTTGCATGGACGACACGGCAAGAAAAGTCGGAAAAATGCCGGAACTGGCAGCGCGTGAAAAGTCGGACCTGGAAAAGCTTCGCAAAGACCTGACCGTTACGACTGAGTACGCACCGTTCTGGGTGATTTTGGCGGTCGCTATGGCGCTGGGCCTGGGCACGATGATCGGCTGGAAACGAGTGGTGCTAACCATCGGCGAAAAAATCGGTAAACAGGGCATGACCTATGCTCAAGGCATGTCCGCGCAAATCACCACGACCTTGGCCATCGGATTGGCAAACGTCTGGGCGCTCCCGGTTTCGACGACTCACATTTTGTCGTCGGGCGTCGCGGGAACCATGGTCGCTAACAAAAGCGGCCTGCAAAGCGGCACTGTGCGCAACATTCTGTTGGCATGGGTCCTGACACTCCCTGCAACGGTCCTCCTTTCTGCAGGATTGTTCTGGCTCGCGTCCAGAGTGCTGGCCTAACTCACTGCTGCCGAATAAAGTCTGTCCCCGTGTTGGCGGGGACAGACGGCCCACACAGCATCGCCCTCTCGACTTCGTTTCATCCCTCACGCATAGAAAACTCCGCACGCCCCCCTCTCCGTCAGCACCTATCGCAGATCTGTACGACAGCTCAAAAAGCCCTCAAAACCGGGCGTTAGCATCTTGTCTTTATGGACCGAACATCTATTCCTGACAGTGGTCAACCTAATGGACGACGACAAAACGGAGGGATAATCACCGTGCATATCGCTGACATGACCATGTTCTACGCCCCTGCCAGCGGTGGCGTGCGCACGTATCTAGATGCCAAACACCGTCGCTTGGGACGTTATCCGGGAGTTCGTCATAGCCTGTTGATCCCGGGAGCCAGCCTGAGTCATAAGGACGGTATTTTTAAGGTACCCGCCCCGGCGGTGCCGTTCGGGAACGGTTACCGGTTCCCCCTTCGCCTAGCGCCATGGCGAAACGTCCTGCACGATTTACAGCCTGATCTGATTGAAGTCGGAGACCCCTATCTAACGGCATGGGCGGCACTTGATGCACGCCGTCAACTGGATGTACCCGTCATTGGCTTCTATCATTCTGATTTGCCGCTGCTGGTCAGTAACCGCATCGGAAGTTGGATTGGAACCAATGTCGAAGCTTACGTCAGTAAGCTGTACAGCAACTTTGATCGGGTATTGGCGCCCAGCAGTGCCATGGCCAACAAACTTATCGGGTTGGGTGTACAAAATGTCCATGTTCAACAACTGGGTGTGGACCTGGCGACCTTTACTCCGACGTTGCGCGACCCCAGTGTTAAAGCCCAATTGGGACTCGCCGAAGACTCGCGTCTTTTGATCTTTGCTGGCCGAGGCTCACGGGAGAAGAATGTGCCTGTGTTGTTGGACTGCATGAAACGCCTCGGGCCGGAGTACCATTTGCTACTGGTCGGCTCTCATATGCCAGCGGTGGTCCCGGAGAACGTATCGGTGATCGATCATTTTTGCCCAGCCAGCGAAGTCGCCCGTCTGTTGGCCAGCTCAGACGCACTATTACATGCGGGGGATCAAGAAACCTTTGGCTTGGTGATCCTTGAAGCCATGGCCAGTGGGATTCCGGTGGTTGCCGTGGCGGCCGGTGCTTTCACAGAAATCGTCCCAGAAACCTGCGGAGTGCTTTGCCAACCTAATAACGGAGCGGCCATGGCCAGCGCTGTGCAGGAGCTGTTCAACCGCGACAGCACACTCATAGGCATTCAAGCGCGCAAATTTGTTGAACAGTACTTTGCCTGGGACACGGTGGTAGCGGGCCTACTTCAGCACTATCAAGCCGTACTCGGCACCCGGTCGCCGGTACTCGTTCATGTCTGAAACCAATCCCGCAGTGCTATTGGTGCTGCACGATGTCGCGCCTGAAACCTGGGCCGACTATCAGCCATTCGTGGAGGCCGTCGACGCTCTGGGCGACATTCCGATGACGTGGCTGGTGGTTCCTGATTTCCACAAACGCAACCCTTTGGCTACTGACATTCGTTTCCAGCGCGTCTTGGAACATCGCTTGGCCCGTGGCGATGAACTCGCGCTGCACGGTTACCACCACAGTGACGACGGCCCTCCTCCGAAAACCCCGCGTGAGTATTTCATGCGTCGTATTTTTACGTGGGAAGGCGAGTTTTATGCCCTCGATTACGATCACGCCCTCGCCCGATTACAGGCCGGCGTTGAGCTTTTTGAGCGTCTTGACTGGCCGCTTCACGGATTTGTAGCACCGGCCTGGCTGATGAGTCTCGGGACGCGGGAAGCGCTGCGTGCCCTGCCTTTTTCCTACACCAGCGATTCACAACATCTGTTTCAACTGCCGGACTTTTCTAAAATCGAAGCACCAGGAATCGTCTGGAGTGCCGGCAGCGCCTGGCGCAGAGGCGTGTCAAAACTGGTCAGCGACCGGCTTGAATTCAAATTCCAAACGGCGCAAACGATTCGGCTGGGTTTGCACCCGGTTGACATGCGCCACACATTCTCTCGGAACTATTGGCTGCAACTGCTGCAACGGCTAATGGACAGTGGTCGCACGCCAATGACCAAAGCCAGTTGGCTGGCCACGCAGCGCCCCGTTCTGAGGTCTGCCGCGTGAAACGCCTGGCCTTACTACTCGCCACATTGTTGGCGGCGGTCTTGATACCGCTGCTAGCGGGAGGGAGCGAAACCTTGCGGCGGCTAAGGGATTTTCCGCTGGGGCTGTTACTCGCCATGTTCGGCATGATCTTGCTGTGCTGGGGGTTAAACGCGCTGCGATTGCGTCTTTTGCTGGGCGACAATGTCCGCGAAATGAGTCCACTGAAAAGCCTCGGCGTGGTTATGGCCACGGAATTTGCGTACTGCGCTACGCCAGGAGGCAGCGGTGCGCCGCTGACCTTAATGGCACTGCTGTCGCGTAACGGCGTAAGGCCGGCGAAAAGCAGTGCAGTGTTCGCTACCGACCAACTGAGTGATCTGCTGTTTTTCTTATGCGCACTGCTGGGCATCCTGTTTTATGCCTTGTTTCACAGCCTGAGTCAGAAACTGGAATGGATGCTGGGTCTCAGCGCCACCCTGATGCTGGTCGGGCTTTGTCTGTGCCTCTGTTTGGCCAGGTACCATCGGCAGATCATCACGCTCAACGGCCAGTTGCTCAAACGCCTGAACACCAACGCCGTCACGCGAAGACGCTGGGCGCGAAAGCTGCTGCATTTCCGTAATGCGTTGGCCGACACCCTGAAAATGCCTCGAACAAGATTGACGTTGGTGTTTCTACTGACCTGCCTGCATTGGGGATTGCGCTACAGCGTGCTGTACCTGGCGTTGCGTGGGCTAGGGACGGATGTTCAGTGGGCATGGAGCTTTCTGATCCAGATGCTTTCACTGAGTGCCGGCCAATTGAGCTTGCTACCGGGAGGTGCGGGCGCGGCAGAGTTGACCTCCGCCGCGCTTTTGGCCCCGATGGTCGGAAATTCCACTGCCGCTGCGGCCATCGTGATCTGGCGTGCCGTGACCTATTACTTTTACTTGGTCGTCGGCGGCCCGGTGTTTTTGCTGCTCATCAGCCGACCGCTGCTTAATAAGCTCATGCGCTTTAGAGAAGCCTGACGGTTATTTATTTTCAGGTTTCTCGGGAGAAGGCGCGTCCTGTAATTGCTGCCACAGGTGCGCCGCGCCCTCAAACTCAGTGCCATCGTCCGGCCCCAATGCTTGGGGGTCGTAACGGCTCAAACAGCCCTCACCTAACGTAGGCGGTGCATTGGACGTGGCTTTATCGAGTGGGTCGGTCATGTGCGTCTGCGGCTTCCTTAATCAAACACCACGGTCTTGTTGTCGTGCACCAGCACGCGGTCTTCCAAATGCGAGCGAAGGCCACGGGCAAGGACCATCTTTTCAACGTCTCGACCGAAGCGGACCATATTTTCGATGCTGTCGCGGTGGCTCACGCGCACCACGTCCTGCTCGATGATTGGGCCGGCATCCAGCTCTTCGGTGACGTAATGGCAGGTTGCGCCTATCAGCTTTACCCCACGCAATGACGCCTGGTGATACGGCTTGGCGCCCACGAACGAGGGCAGGAAGCTGTGGTGAATATTGATCACTTTATGCGCGAAGTCTCGGCACAGCTGCGGCGGTAAAATTTGCATGTACCGCGCCAGCACCACCACGTCAGCTTGATGATGCGTGACCAGACGCGAGACCTCGGCGAATGCCGGTTCCTTGTCGGCAGCGTTCACTGGCACATGGTAATAAGGAATCTTGTGCCACTCGACCATGCTGCGCAGGTCTTCATGGTTAGAAATCACGCAGGCGATCTCACAGTCCAGTTCGTCCGTGTGCCAACGATGTAAAAGATCTGCCAGGCAATGGGATTCACGGCTGGCCATCAACACCACACGCTTCTTCTGAGCGGAATCGGTGATGCGCCAGTTCATGGAGAACTCTTGGGCAATCGGCGCAAAGGCGTCACGAAAGGCCTCAAGTTCAAGGGGCAATGTATCGGCGCGAATCTCGTGACGCATAAAGAACCAGCCACTGAGATTGTCCGAGTGATGGCTCGCTTCGGTTATCCAGCCGTTATAGGACGCCAGAAAGTTACTGACTTTAGCAACGATGCCGACACGGTCCGGGCAAGCAATCACCAGGCGAAAAGTGCGCATGTGGGGGGAACTCCAGAACTTCGCAAAGGCCGCCATTCTAGCGATTACGCGGCAAAACTGCAGTAATCCTCTTGGCTTGTTTGCCGCCACCCCACAATTATCCGTTCGCCGGGTACAGACTGCTGACACCTCCCGATCGGTCACCTCGATAGCGATAGCAAAACGACTCGATAGAAAATGGCAATAAACGCCTGCTCTTTAGGGTCTGCAGGGAATTATCTAGTGTTAACCCACCAATTGCATAAGCCTGATTTTTAAATAAATGCGCTAAAACTTTTCTTTAATGTTTACTTGATCAAAGTGTCTGACTATTATTGCGTCACTGTCTCCCTGTCACGCCACAACATTAGGTAACTCTCATGTCCTTGATCAACGAATACCGCGCCACAGAAGAAGCCATCAAAGAACTGCAAGCCCGTTTGAAGAATCTGTCCCAAGACGACAAACTCCAAACTGAACTGGAATTTGAAGGCAAACTGCGTACCTTGATGGGCGAATATCAAAAATCGCTGCGTGACATAATTGCACTGCTGGATCCAGAAGCAAAAAGCGGCAAGCTTCCACGTGGCGGCGCTGTTAAGCCTACCGGCACTAAGCGCGCCCGTAAGGTCAAGCAGTACAAAAACCCGCATAACGGCGAAGTCATTGAAACAAAAGGCGGCAACCACAAGACTCTGAAAGAGTGGAAAGCTAAGTGGGGCGGCGACGTCGTTGAAGGCTGGGCAACTCTGCTGGGCTAAGCAACAACGTCGTCAGCAATGACGACTAAAAAAAACGCCAGCTCTCTGGCGTTTTTTTATAGCTTTAATTTGCCTTAATTTGTAACAAAGTACCTCGGAAGCTCACCCGTAGGCGGTCAGAGGCAGAACCGAACCTTAAGTTGCTCTGCATAGTGTTGCCATTTACCCAAGATTTTAAGCTGCTCAGCCGACGCACTAAGGGATGCTGTGATCAACGCCTCAGTAAAACTTTGTAAAGTATTTGGCGCACCGCTGCTTGGGTTTGACAACCGTTGCCGACAAAAGGCGTGCCAGCGATGTTGCTCCTCAACAGTCAGGGTGTTCGCAAAGTTTCTTGCTCGGTACCTGAATAACAATTCAGGAAGACGCTCATCATCGAAAGGCCATTCATCACGGGCAAGATGTTCGGGTTCCGCGATGCGCACTTGATCACAAAGCCGACGATCACGATCGCCCAGAAACCCATCATATAACTGCTGTTCTGGATCCTCACTTGGCGTAAAGTCGTCTCGGCCATACACCGCCTTCAGTTTATCCTGCCAAAGTTCCCGACCATCGATTAGGCGCTGCACACGCTGGCGATAGTTCGTCATGTCCAGTTGCAAGCGTTGTTGATCTTCAGCGCGTAGCACGCTGAGCGGCGCGATCACCGGACAGCGATTTATATGGAGCACTTTAAGCGGTACCGGCAACTCTCCTTCTGGCAGATCATCACGGCGGGTATATAAGCGCTCGCGCAATGTATCGGCGTCATGCTCTAGCAGTGGTGCAGGGTCCAAATGCAAATCGCAAACAATCAGCGCGTTGCGATTTTGCGGGTGCCATGCCAATGGCAGCACCACGCCCAAATAATGCCGGGCAGCGGAAAAGCGCCCCGAGATGTGCACCAAAGGCTGCATCAGCCGGATTTGATCCTGTACCTGTTGCTTGCTGCGCAACTGAAACAGGTAGTCATACAATTTGGGCTGCTTATCGCGAACCAAGCGCGCCAGCGCGATGGTAGCGCGCACATCGGACAGCGCATCATGCGCCTGGCCATGGTCGATTCCATTGGCTGCGGTCAGTCGCTCCAACTTCAGCGTGACGCGCCCCTCTTCTTCGGGCCAAACGATTCCGTCAGGGCGCAACGCATAGGCGGTTCGCACCACATCGATCAAATCCCAGCGGCTATTGCCGCCCTGCCATTCGCGGGCGTACGGATCGAAGAAGTTTCGGTACAGGCTGTAGCGGGTGACTTCATCGTCGAAGCGCAACGTGTTGTAACCGGCACCGCACGTACCTGGAGCAGACAACTGAGCATGGACCCGGGTCATGAAGTCGGCCTCGGTCAGCCCCTGTTCCGCCAGCCGATCCGGGGTGATGCCGGTAATCACGCAGGCAGCAGGATGCGGCAGGATGTCCTCGCTGGGCTGGCAATACAGGTTGATCGGCGCCGCAATCTCATTGAGCTCAGCGTCGGTGCGGATACCGGCAACCTGTAGCGCGCGATCATTACGCGGGTTGATACCGGTGGTTTCATAGTCGTACCAGAAGATGCTGGAGGTCACGGGCTATTCCTGAGCAAAAGACTGGCGAATTGTAGGGCGTGCAACGCGTAAAGGGTTAATCGTCAAATTCAAACACACAACTCAGGGCCGAAAAATTGCCTTATTCATAGACTGTTTGTAACGGATTCAAGAGTCTGGTTGCTTCACTGGCCCGCGCTGGCTAGCATCGGACTTTGTTATCAGACAAGCACGTTCCGAAAATGCCCTCCCCGCCCGCTTCGCCAAGGATTGCAGCGTCGACAGAGCCGCTGGACACCCGTGCGCGAATTGAAACCCCGGAAGGATTCGACTTGATATTGCGCCCTGCGGGGCTGGTGCCACGTTCGCTGGCGTTCAGCATTGACCTGCTGATTCGCGTGTTGGTGATCGGTGGGCTGTTCCTGTTTTTCAGTGTATTCAGTACGTTCGGCAACGGCTTGGGCTTGCTCGTACTGTTTGTCGGAAACTGGTGGTACCCGGTGCTGTTCGAGGTCCTGAATCAAGGACGAACCCCCGGAAAGCAGCTGATGGGCCTACGCGTTGTTCATGACGACGGCACCCCCATTGGTTGGGCGGCGTCATTGACGCGCAATCTGCTGCGTTTTGTCGACATGTTGCCGTTCGGCTACGGCCTTGGTGCCGTCTGCTGCCTGCAACATCCCGAGTTCAAACGCTTGGGTGATCTGGCTGCCGGTTCATTGGTGATCTATCGGGACGCGCTCACCGCGTACCCCGTCTTACCGGAAGCGGTATCGCAGGCGGCGCCTTTGGTTCTGACGCTGGATGAACAGCGAGCCGTGCTGGAGTTCGCCGAGCGCCAAATCCGTCTGTCTCCCGAGCGCACCCAGGAACTGGCTGAAATTGTGGCGTTGCCCTTGCAGATTCCTGCTGATCAAGCGGTTGCCCGGCTTAACGGAATCGCTCGCGGTTTGCTGGGGTCGCCATGAAGCAGAATCAATTCGAAACTCGCCACCAACCCGACTGGCAGCGCTTTGCCAATCTGTTGGAAACACTTGAACGTGGCAAACCCGACAGCACCGCCTGTGCCGGATTCGCTGGCGACTATCGACGCATCTGCCAACAATTGGCCCTGGCCCATGAGCGCGGTTACAGCAGCTACCTGATCGATTCCTTGCAACACTTGGCGACGCGCGGCCATCAACAGTTTTATCGGCATCGCAGCCAGCTGGGCCCACAGATGCTGAGTTTTATCCTCGCAGGCTTCCCTCGACTGGTACGAGAGCAATGGCGCTTCGTGCTAGCCGCGAGCGTGTTGTTTTTTGGCAGCCTGATCGGCATGGGCCTGTTGGTCTATTTTTTCCCAGACCTGGTGTACTGCGTCGTCAGCCCCGAACAACTGACGGAAATGGAAAGCATGTACGACCCCGCCGCCCGCCGCCTTGGCGAAGCAGCCATACGCGGCTCAAGTGAAGACTGGATGATGTTCGCTTACTACATCATGAACAACATCGGCATCGCGTTTCAGACATTTGCCACCGGTGTGCTGTTCGGCCTGGGCAGCGTGTTTTTTTTGCTATTCAACGGGCTGATGATCGGCGCCGTGGCCGGGCATCTCAGCAGCATCGGTTTTGGGCAAACATTTTGGTCGTTTGCCATCGGCCATGGTGCGTTCGAGTTAAGCGCCATCGCCTTGGCCGGGGCTGCGGGAATGAAACTGGGCTGGGCGCTGTTGGCACCGGGCGCCTTAACCCGCAGCGAAGCGTTGCGGCTGGCGGCAAAAATCAGTGTACGGCTGATGTACGGGGTCATGCTGTTTTTACTGATCGCCGCCTTTATCGAAGCCTACTGGTCATCGTTGAACAGCTTTCAGCCCCTGACTAAATACCTGGTCGGCGCCGCGCTGTGGACGCTGGTCGCGACCTACCTGATCTTCGCCGGCCGGAGTCGCCATGCGCCTGACTGACGCCAGCGTTACGATTCGTCCGCGCAATCCCTGGGAAGCCATCGATCTGGGCGTGCTGTTAGCGCGCGAACATCGTGCGTTGCTAATGAGCAGTTGGGCCATCGTTACGCTGCCTATATTTGCCCTGTTCAGTTTGGTGTTTTGGGATTATCCAGCACTGGCGATCTTGTCGTTCTGGTGGCTAAAACCGATCTTCGAGCGCTTGCCGTTACTCATCCTGTCTCAAGCGCTATTTGGCTCGACGCCCAGTCTTCAGCAGGCATTGAAAGGATGGCTGCGCCTGATAAAACCGCAGTGGTTCGCCAGTTTGACGTGGCGACGGCTGAGCATGAGCCGCAGCTTCAAAATGCCCGTGCAGCAACTTGAGGGCTTATCCGGCCCAGCACGCCAACAGCGCATCAGGGTTCTGAGCCATGGAAGTCTTCGCGCCGCCCGCTGGTTGACGTCCATCGGAAGCAGCCTGGAGTCGACATTGTGGCTGGGCTTGATGGCGGTCTTTTATTTTCTGATTCCGCAACAGATTCGCCTGGATTGGAGCTGGAACAGTGTGCTCGACCTTCAAGAAAACTGGACGTGGCTTGAGCACCTGAGCAATTCGTTTTATGCACTGGTACTGGTTTTTTGGGAGCCCATCTACGTGGCGTGTGGTTTCACGCTGTACCTGAACCGCCGGACCGAGCTGGAAGCCTGGGACATTGAATTGGTCCTGCGACGTTTACGCCAACGCCTGATCGGCAGCGCCTACGTCATGTTGATCGGCGTCGGGTTAGTCTTCTCGGCGGCTACGCCTTCTGCCTGGGCGGACGAACAAATCTACAGCTGCCCGTTGCCACCGTCAGACGCCACGGCAGCGAACCGAGCCGATGCCGGACCCGATAGCCCGCGATTAACTCACCAAAAGCTGACCAGCAGCGCCGCTCGCGAGAGCATCAAGACGCTGGTGGCGCAACCGCCATTCAAGAACCCTGAAACCATCAACGGTTGGCGTGCGATCAAAAATCCGTCATCTGCCGAGCACCCTGCGCTGCCCGGCCAGTGGTTATTGGACCTGATCAACTGGGCGGAGCATGCCGCTAAACTATTTGCCCGTGTCGTTGAAGTGCTGCTCTGGACTGCGGCCGTGGTCTTAATGAGCGTATTACTTTGGCGCTATCGGGCTTGGTTACGCACCTTTGTCAGCCGGCAAACCACTCGACCGATTGAGCGCGACAGTGCGCAACAGCTTTTTGGCTTGCACGTTAGTGCACAAAGCCTGCCCGACGACGTGGCCACAGCCGCCGAACGTTTGTGGCCAAACCAGCCTCGCGAAGCACTGGGGCTGCTGTATCGGGCGCTGCTCAATCGGCTGTTGATTGACTATCACCTCCCGCTGAAAAATGCCGACACCGAAGGCGAGGTGTTACGGCAGGTCGCGCATCTCAAGCTCAACCGACTCAACGAGTTCAGCCTGACCCTGACTGCCCATTGGCAGAATCTTGCCTACGGGCACCAGTTGCCTGATGTGCATTTACAACGCGAGTTATGCGAAGGCTGGCGTCAATTGTTCGGTCGCCCATCCGACAACGCAAAGCGCCCATGAGCAAGCGCAACGCATGGGTTATCGGACTGCTGGTGCTTGGTTTACTGGCGCTGGCCGGACGCTATTTTTATACGCACCTTGAGCGCTACAGCGAGGTCATTGATCACGGCCCATCGCGGATAGCACGCACCAACCCTTACCTGGCAGCTGAACAGTTTTTGCGGCAGCGCTCGGTGCCCGTCGACGTGACCCATGTCCTTTCGGATTTGCCTGACGCCCGCCTTGACACGCGCACGCTGCTGTTACTCGCCGACCGCGAAAACATGACGCCTCGGCAAGTTGACCGGTTATTGAACTGGACCAAATCTGGCGGGCATCTGTTATTCGTCGCCGAACAATTGTGGGACGAGCAGAAAGGTCGCAGCGGCGATTTGCTGCTGGACCGCGTGCAAATTCATCAAGTCCTCAGTGCCAGTCTTCAACCGCCAGAGCGCACGAACAGCACACCCCTGAAACCCTCCAGCGACTTATTGCTTGCCTTGCTCCCGCCCGCTGAATCACCTCAGTTGACCAAGCTCTATTTGGAGAACGAGAGGGATCCGGCGTATTTCAGTTTTGACACTCGCTTTCATCTGGAAGACCCGAAGGATCACGCGCAGACCTGGGCCAACAGCGAAGGGTCGACGCACATGATGCAACTGGTATATGGCGACGGATTGATCACGGTATTGACCGACAGCGATCTCTGGAAAAATAACGCCATCGAACACGACGACAACGCGTGGCTGCTTTGGTACCTGACGCAGGACAGCACTGTCACGATGCTCCTGCAGACCGAACACGGCGATTTATTCAGTCTCCTGCTGCGTAAGTTCCCGCAAGCGCTGGCAGCCTTGGCGTTGCTGATCGGGTTGCTGCTGTGGCATACCGGAGTACGCCAAGGCCCGCTGCAGGCAACGGCGTCAAGGGCGCGTCGACAGTTGATCGAACACCTGCGCGCCAGCGCCGACTTTATACTCCGGCGCAGCGGTCAATCCGCTCTGCTGCGTGGGCTGCAACAAGACATCTTGCGCCGCGCCCGGCTACGCCATCCCGGGTTCGAACGCCTGGGTGTCGCCGATCAATGGCAGGTGCTTGCACGCCTGACGCAACAACCGACCAGTGCTATCGGTCAAGCCTTGCGCCCACCGCCCAATAAAAAGCTGTCCGCCACCGAATTCACCCGCCAGGTTGCCCACCTGCAAACACTCAGGAATGCCCTATGAGCGAACACTCGACGGACCCGCAAAGCAGCGCCGAGACCCCGCCTGCCGCGAGCAATCAGGCTCAACAACGCCAACGTGCCACCCACTTGGCTCAGGCGCTTCGCCATGAATTACAGCAGGTCGTCATTGGCCAGGTTGCGGTGATCGACGACGTGTTAACGGCATTGATCGCAGGCGGTCATGTGTTGATCGAAGGCGTTCCGGGCCTGGGCAAAACTTTGCTGGTCCGCGCCCTCGCCCGCTGCTTCGGCGGCGACTTCGCGCGTATCCAGTTCACCCCCGATCTAATGCCCAGTGACGTGACCGGCCACGCCGTATACGACATCCAAACAGAACAGTTCAAACTGCGCAAAGGGCCCCTATTTACCAACTTGCTGTTGGCCGACGAGATCAACCGCGCGCCTGCAAAAACCCAGGCGGCGTTGCTCGAAGCCATGCAAGAACGTCAAGTCACACTCGAAGGTCGCGCCCTGCCGATTGCTCAGCCGTTCATGGTGCTGGCCACACAAAACCCCATCGAACAAGAAGGCACCTACCCTCTGCCCGAGGCGGAACTCGACCGTTTCATGCTTAAGCTGCGCATGGACTACCCCGAAGCAGCCGAAGAACTGAGCATGGTCCGACAAGTCACCCGCTCGACCAAAGCCGACATGCTTGACGTGCAGCCACCGCGTACCCTTTTGCAGGCCAAGGATGTTTTGATCCTCCAACGCATTGCCAGTGAGTTACCCCTGGACGAACAGGTGCTGGATTATGCCGTACGCCTGGCTCGCACCACCCGCAGCTGGCCGGGCCTGACCCTCGGCGCTGGGCCGCGTGCGTCCATCGCACTGGTTCGTGGCGGCCGCGCCCGAGCAATGTTGCGTGGCGGCGAATTCGTCATCCCGGACGACATCAAAAGCTGCGCATTGGCGGTGTTGCGTCATCGGGTCCGGCTCTCGCCGGAGCTGGATATAGAAGGGCTGTCCGTGGATCAGGTACTCAAGCAGTTGCTTGATCAGGTTCCGGCACCGCGTCTGTGAAACAGATCCTCAAGCCATCTCGCCTGCAGCTTATATGGCTCGGCGGGCTGACCGGCGTGGCGGTGATCGTCGGCACCTTGACGGCGCTGGGCGTGAATCTTCCGAGCAGCGTTTCGGCAGTCTGCTGGGGATTGCTTCTGGCGATGATGATCCTCAGCCTGATTGATGCCTTGAAGCTTTTGCGGGTGCCGTCGCCACGCCTGCAACGTCGGTTGCCGGGCAGCCTGGCTTTGGGACGCTGGAGCGATGTGAGGATCAGCATCGAACACGACTACTCGCACCCGATGACACTGGGTATATTTGACCATGTGCCCGCAGGGCTGACCTTCGAAAACCTGCCTCAGTCCATCACGCTGCGCCCCGGAGAATTCGGCGAGTTGAGTTATCGACTGCGCCCCGTGAGTCGTGGGCATTTCGACTTTGGACGTTGCGAAATAAACCTGCCCAGTGCGCTGCGTTTATGGACCACCCGCCGCTATGTGCCGCTCACCGGGGCAAGCCGCGTATACCCCGATTTTGCGCGCCTATACGGCGGCCAGTTGCTGGCGGTGGACAACTGGCTGAGCCAACTGGGAGTTCGCCAGCGTCAGCGTCGCGGCTTGGGACTGGAGTTCCATCAACTGCGAGAGTTTCGCGAAGGCGACAGCTTGCGCCAGATCGACTGGAAAGCTACGGCGCGCCAACGCACACCCATTGCTCGCGAATATCAGGACGACCGCGATCAGCAGATTATTTTCATGCTCGACTGCGGCCGACGCATGCGCAGCCAGGACGGTGATCTAGCCCATTTCGACCATGCGCTGAATGCTTGCCTGCTGCTCAGCTACATCGCGCTGCGCCAGGGCGACGCAGTAGGCCTATTAACCTTTGCCGGCGAGCAGCAGCGCTATCTGGCCCCGGTCAAAGGCACCAGCCAATTGAACCGATTGCTCAACAGCGTCTACGACTTGAAAAGCACTCAGCGGGCAGCCGACTACAGTGTCGCCGTGCGCCAACTGCTCGTTCGGCAAAAACGCCGCGCACTGGTGATTCTTGTGACCAATCTGCGTGACGAAGACGATGAGCAATTGATTGGCGCGGTCAAGCAGCTCGGTCAGCATCACCGGGTATTGGTCGCCAGCCTGCGCGAAGGATTACTCGACAGCGTGCGCCAGACCCCTGTCCAAACGTGGCAAGATGCGCTGGCTTATTGCGGCACCGTTGAAGTCCTCAACGCTCGCACAGATCTGCACGAACGGTTGATCGCTCATGGCGTGCCAGTAGTGGATGCGCGCCCTTTGGAACTGGGGACACAATTGGTAAGCCGATACCTGAGCTGGAAAAAGGCTGGCACGCTTTAAGTCGGTGCCAGCGTTCGATCCCATTGCACTGTCAGGCGGAAGCGCTTTCAGAATGGAAGCTAAAATACTGCTGCAATGCCAGCACCAGGTGCATGTAGTCGATGGGCATGGTCCGCAACGCAAACCCCGAATCGTAGTTACCGGGGGTTTCGTCTTCTTGGCACCAGAGACAGCCTGCATTGAGATCAATATGCCGTGGCACGCCTGCGCTGCCGGGAATTTTCAATTGCAATTCGAAATCAGCGCCCACCAGAATTGGCAGATTGCTGATCAACATCAAGCCGTGTTCGGAAACGTTGCCTAAATAACCCATCGGTTTATCCGTATACCGATTGAATATCTGCAAATAGCACGGCAACTGGTGACGCTCGATTCGTCGTTCGATTAACATGTCTGACGGTCGCCATGAATAACCATTAAGCATGGTCGCGCTAGTGCTATGTGATTTCGCGCCGGGCTCGTAGCGTTGCCGCCACCCAGGCCAAATCTCCCTTTTTATTCCCGCGCGCCCTCTAACTCCCCAATGCCGTTATGTGTGCGGAATTCGTATTGGAATGCTCGTTCGCGTGGGAATATGCCGGTCCATGGCCAACTGTGCGCTTTACGTCAGTGCCTCCACTCCATGAACACAATAGTAGCTCAAGGCTGGCACTCAGCTATTCAAAAGAGTGACCGTCGATCCAATTGAATGCAATTAAAGCGGGGACGGGGTCGTTTGAGCAGATTCGCCAGGATGGAAATGCCCAAGCTGCTGCAGAGTGTCCAGTCGCGCTCGCGCCCGGAATGCATACTCACTGCTCGGGTATTCGGTAATGATGAACTGGTAAGTCTGCGCAGCATCGACGTACAGCTTCTGACGCTCCAAGCATTGGCCGCGTAACATCGAAACTTCAGGCTGAATGTAACGACGCGCGCGGCTTTCGCGCTCAACCTGAGACAACTCGATCATCACGCTATCGCAATTCCCGCTAGCATACGAGCGGTAAGCGCTATTGAGGTGCTCGTCCATGGACCAACGGGTACAGCCGACGACACTCGCCATCAGGGCAAAAACGATCAAAATTCGCATGGGGCTCTCCTGTGCTCTGCAGTGTATCGACCCCGTACGGATTTTCTTCAGGTTGTTTTTTGCCCTGCGCACGGGCTATCAGGTAGTGCAAAGGAACAATGACTACAGCTCAAGACAGTAGTAGCCTCACGCTGCGCTTCAACTAAGGAGACTGTGCATGACCGTTCGTCGCACCAAAATCGTCGCCACCCTTGGCCCGGCCAGTAACTCGCCGGAAGTCCTCGAACAATTGATCCTGTCAGGCCTGGACGTTGCCCGCCTGAACTTCTCCCACGGCACGCCGGAAGAGCACAAAGCTCGCGCCCTTCTGGTTCGGTCGATTGCCGCCAAGCACGGGCGCTTTGTCGCACTGCTGGGCGACTTGCAAGGTCCTAAAATACGGATCGCCAAATTCGCCAACAAGAAGATCGAGCTGAAAGTCGGTGACTTGTTCACCTTCTCCACCACGCATCCTCTGAATGAAGGCACCCAAGACATCGTCGGTATCGACTACCCAGATCTGGTCAAAGACTGTGGCGTGGGCGATGAGCTGCTGCTCGACGATGGCCGTGTGGTCATGCGTGTCGACAGCGCCACCGTCGACGCCTTGCACTGCACCGTGCTGATCGGCGGCCCACTGTCCGACCATAAAGGCATCAACCGTCGCGGCGGCGGTCTTACCGCGCCAGCCTTGACTGAAAAAGACAAGGTCGACATCAAGCTCGCAGCGGAAATGGAACTGGACTATCTGGCCGTTTCATTCCCACGCGATGCCGCCGACATGGAATACGCACGCAAACTGCGTGACGAATCAGGGGGCACTGCCTGGCTGGTCGCGAAGATTGAACGAGCCGAAGCCGTGGCGAACGACGAGACCCTCGACGCGCTCATTAAAGCCAGTGACGCGGTGATGGTTGCCCGTGGTGACTTGGGTGTTGAAATCGGCGATGCCGAGCTGGTAGGCGTTCAGAAACGCATCATCTTGCACGCACGCCGCCACAACAAAGCGGTGATCGTCGCAACCCAGATGATGGAGTCGATGATCAATAACCCGATGCCGACTCGTGCCGAAGTGTCCGACGTGGCAAACGCCGTATTGGATTACACCGATGCAGTCATGCTGTCGGCAGAAAGTGCGGCGGGCTCATACCCGATCGAAGCGGTCCAGGCCATGGCGCGGATTTGTGTCGGCGCTGAAAAGCACCCGACCGGGAAGTCCTCCAGCCACCGCATTGGCACAACCTTTACGCGTTGCGACGAGAGCATTGCACTGGCCGCCATGTACACGGCGAACCACTTTCCCGGCGTGAAAGCGATCATCGCCCTCACCGAAAGCGGTTACACACCGTTGATCATGTCTCGGATCCGCTCTTCGGTGCCGATCTACGCATTCTCCCCGCACCGTGAAACCCAGGCGCGGGCCGCCATGTTCCGTGGCGTCTATACCGTACCGTTTGACCCAGCAGCGCTGGAACCCGGCAAAGTCAGCCAATCGGCAGTGGACGAGTTGCTTAAACGCGGCCTGGTGCAAAAAGGCGACTGGGTCATCCTGACCAAAGGTGACAGCTATCACACCATCGGCGGTACCAACGGCATGAAAATCCTGCACGTCGGCGATCCAATGGTCTAAGACCGCCCCGGCAGTATCAAAAGCCCCGGCTCGAAAGAGTCGGGGCTTTTTCATTAGGGCGGCGCGCCACACTTGCGCGCAGCAAACACCGGGCAACGGTCTCAAATTCAACACGTTACATGGTGTTTGAGGGGAACGCCTCAAGCACGACTGAGAAACACATCAGCCAATAGCTGATTGCGTGGCAACCCGGCCATGTAGAGACGTTTGGCAAATTGTTCGACGCCGGCAGGCCCGCCACACAACAATGCCATGGTCTGGCGCGACACGACTCGCAACGCGGCCAGTGCAGCGGGGAACTCAGCGGCGGTGATTAACTCGACCTGCACCTGTGAATGTACCGCCGCCAGTTCCGCTAACGGACCGGCCATATAATGCTCGCTGGCGTCGTGAGCAACATGCATAACGCGAATGGCACCTTGATGCTCCTGACGCAGCGCCTCGCGCAGCACGCCCCACAGCGGCCCCAGTCCGGTGCCTGCCGCCAGCAACCATAACGGACGAGGCTGCCAATCAGGATCATATTGCAGAGCCCCACCGCGCAGCTCACCCAAGCGCATCGAATCGCCGGCTTGCAACTGACGCGCAGCGTCACTAAACGCCCCCGGTTGACGGCAGTCGAGGTGAAACTCCAGAAATCGGTCTTCTTCCGGGAGGCTCGCCAACGAATAAGGACGAGCTACGCCATTGGTGGCCCACAACACCAAGTGCTGTCCGGCGCGATAACGCAAGGGACGCTCGGGAATCAAACGTAAACGCAAAACCGTCGGGCTAAGCCATTCACATTGGTCGACCTTGGCAGGAAGACCATCGCGCAATGGGTCAAAGACTTCCACGGTCAGATTTTCGACGACCGAGCACTGGCACGCCAACCGCCAACCCTGCTGCCTTTTACCCGCTTCAAGTGCTTCAGGCATCGCGTCAGCCGGCTCACCGCTTAGACATCGCACCAAACACGCGTGGCAACTGCCCGCGCGGCAACTGTAGGGGACAGTGATACCCGAGCTGTTCAGTGCATCCAGCAGGTTACTGGCGGACGCGACCGACCATGTCCGGTCGCCAACACTCAATTCAGGCATCCTGATTTTCCCAGGCAGCGGCACAGCGATTACGTCCACTGCGTTTTGCGCGGTACAACGCCTGATCGGCACGCTGTAAGGCTTCGTCGAGATGATCGCCCATGTCCAGTAACGTCATACCCACCGAAAGGCTCAAACCCGGGATCACCATCCCGACCAACTCAACGCGAGAGAACGCTTCACGTAGCCGTTCGCAACAATGGGTCAGATGTTCAGAGGTGCATTGCGGGATCAACAGCACGAACTCCTCTCCGCCATAGCGAGCCAGTACATCGCCCTCACGCAGACACGCGGTGGCGACAGCGGCGAATGCCTGCAACACCTGATCGCCGGCGGCATGTCCGTGGGCGTCGTTAATACGCTTGAAGTGATCCAGATCGATCAACGCCAGGCCATGGGAATATGACGAGTTCATGGAGTCGAGTTCACGCGAGGCCATGCGCAAAAAGTGACGACGATTGAACAAGCCAGTCAATTCATCCGTCGCAACCAAGTCTTCAAGCTGGCGCATCATTCCACGCAGCGTGTCTTGATGCGCTTGGAGTGCGAAACGACGCTGCCGCAAGCGCTGCTGGGAGCTTTGAACGTAACGGGCATACAAGCATAGCCAAAACAGCACAACAAACAGCGTCAGTGTCTGTAATTCTGCCAGTCCGGGATCGGGCAATTGCTGGTGGAACGCTTCCCATAGGTTGAGCCCGGCAAAGCTCAAAAACACGAACGCCACGCAACGCAGAAATGCCCTTGGCTGTAGATGAAACAAGCCAAACAGCATGATTAGCAGGTACATGACAAGGAAGGTTCCTCGCGCGCTGTGCAAGTGGGCCAGTAAAAAGGTTTGCCAGCCCAACGCCATCATGACTTGCAGTTCGGTCAGGCCGGGGTCGCGAAAACGCAAGTTGTAACCGCGCAGGAACACCAACCACAACACCGCTTGGCTGAGAATCACCAGACCCGTGCTCACTGAGGCTTCGTGCGGTGGCGCTTGGTAATAATTGCTAAGAATAGCGGCCCAAACGAGTATCAGCACCAGCACATACGTGCCAGCCGCCAAGGCAAATCGCTTGATTAACAAATTCTGTGTGGCTTTTTCGGTCACTCGTTGACTCACCGTGCTCAAAGGAATTCCTTTCCGTTCCGGCATAAACCGCCTAGGTGGCTATTTCCGCAAGCCGCTTGCCGCCCATTGCGATGACACTCGAAGACTGCGCGTTTTGTGGGTCATTGCTGGGTTGCGATTCCTTGCAGCGTACGGGGGCTGGGCTTCGACAAGTGACCAGCCAGCTTGGCGGCCACTTGCCACTCTAATATTCCCACCCATAAATGACTATTCAATTCTCTACTTGGAAAACTCAAAACTTCTCGTTCCACGCAAAAAGGGTGCCGGTACCGGGGCAGACTTTGGTTTGTGTCCAATCGGATGTGTGCAGAGCTGAGCCGCGTTATACTGCCGCGCCTTTTTTGCGTCGGCGTTGTGGGCCGGCGCGCTTATTAAAAGATGTTTTCAGCAGCCCCCCGCAGTACTGTTGAACGCAGCTTATTAATGTTCCCGTCCTATCAGAGGAGCGTGCCACATGACCGTGATCAAGCAAGACGATCTGATTCAGAGCGTCGCCGATGCCCTACAGTTCATTTCCTACTACCATCCGGTAGATTTCATTCAGGCCATGCATGAAGCATGGCTGCGCGAGGAGTCACCTGCCGCGCGCGATGCCATGGCTCAGATTTTGATCAACTCGCGCATGTGCGCGACAGGTCATCGTCCAATCTGCCAGGACACAGGGATCGTCACCGTCTTTGTTCGCGTGGGCATGGACGTGCAATGGACCGGCGCCACCATGGGCTTGGACGACATGATCAACGAAGGCGTGCGTCAGGCTTACAATCTTCCGGAAAACGTCCTGCGTGCGTCGATCCTGGCCGACCCGGCTGGCGCTCGAAAAAACACCAAGGACAACACCCCGGCGGTGATCCACTACTCCATCGTTCCCGGCAACACCGTGGAAGTGGACGTGGCAGCCAAAGGTGGCGGTTCGGAAAATAAATCGAAGATGGCGATGCTCAATCCGTCCGACTCGATTGTCGACTGGGTACTCAAGACCGTTCCGACCATGGGCGCTGGTTGGTGTCCACCGGGCATGCTCGGCATCGGCATTGGCGGCACCGCGGAAAAAGCGGCGGTTATGGCCAAGCAAGTGCTGATGGACTCTATCGACATCCACGAGCTGAAACAGCGCGGCCCATCGAGCCGCATCGAAGAGCTGCGACTGGAGCTGTTCGAAAAGGTCAACCAACTCGGCATCGGCGCTCAGGGCCTTGGCGGCCTGACCACCGTACTCGACGTGAAGATCATGGACTACCCAACCCACGCCGCTTCGTTGCCGGTGTGCATGATCCCGAACTGTGCTGCAACTCGGCACACCCACTTCGTGCTTGACGGCAGTGGCCCCGCCTCGCAAGAAGCGCCACCGCTGAGCGCGTACCCGGATATCGTCTGGGAAGCTGGTCCTTCGGCTCGCCGGGTCAACCTCGACACCCTGACGCCGCAAGACGTACAAAGCTGGAAGCCGGGCGAAACCTTGCTGCTTAACGGCAAGATGCTCACCGGGCGCGATGCGGCACACAAACGCATGGTGGAAATGCTTGACCGTGGTGAACCCCTGCCAGTGGACCTCAAGGGTCGCTTCATCTACTACGTCGGCCCGGTTGATCCGGTGCGCGATGAAGTCGTAGGACCCGCCGGTCCAACCACTGCCACGCGGATGGACAAGTTCACCCGGCAAATCCTCGAAGAGACTGGCCTGCTGGGCATGATCGGCAAATCCGAACGCGGTCCAGCCGCTATCGAAGCGATCAAAGACCACAAAGCGGTGTACTTGATGGTTGTCGGCGGCGCGGCGTACCTGGTCGCTCAGGCGATCAAAAAGTCTCGCGTACTGGCTTTCCCTGAGATGGGCATGGAAGCGATCTACGAGTTCGACGTGACAGACATGCCAGCCACCGTTGCGGTGGACACCAAAGGCGAGTCCGTTCACAACACCGGTCCTGCGATTTGGCAGAAGAAGATCAGTGAGAGCTTGGCGGTGGAGATTTAATACCACGCGACACACAAAAAACCCGATCTTGAAGTGATCGGGTTTTTTTATGCCTTGATAATCATCTGTCGATCACTTCGCAGCCGAACGCACCACACTCAACTCCGGCGCCGCCGCTCTACGCTGACTCAAATAGCGCGTGCAGCTGACCCGCAGGAACGAAGCAAAATTGACCACTTCACCGTTGAAGCCCATGACTTCCTCATACAGTTTTGTGATGAGCTGGTTAGTGGTCATGCCGTCGTTGCGGGCGATTTCGGCGAGGATGTCCCAGAACTGGTTCTCCAGGCGCAGCGTCGTCACGACGCCACAGATGCGCAATGAGCGTGAGCGCGATTCATACAGAATCGGGTCAGCTTTTACATAGAGCTCGCACATAAGTGTTCCTCACAGGGTGATTTGGGTTCCAAGCAATTTTAGAAAACCGTTCAGCCACGCCGAATGCGCAGGCCAGGCGGGTGCGGTAACAAGATTGCGGTGGGTATGCGCTTCAGTCACCGCGATGTCGATAAAGGTTCCGCCGGCCAAACGTACGTCTGGTGCGCACGCAGGATAGGCGCTGCATTCGCGGCCTTCCAGCACGCCAGCCGCCGCCAACAATTGCGCGCCGTGGCAGACCGATGCGATGGGCTTATCGGCTTTGTCGAATGCGCGAACCCAACCAAGAATGGTGTCGTTCAAGCGCAGGTATTCCGGCGCGCGACCACCCGGGATGACCAGCGCGTCATAGTCTTGGACCCTGACCTTGGCAAAGTCAAAGTTAAGCGCAAAGTTGTGGCCCGGCTTTTCACTGTACGTCTGATCGCCTTCAAAATCGTGAATGGCGGTGCGCACCGATTGACCGGCGATTTTGTCAGGGCAAACGGCGTGGACAATGTGCCCGACCATTTGCAGTGCCTGAAACGGCACCATTACTTCGTAGTCTTCGACGTAATCGCCGACCAGCATGAGAATTTTTTTTGCTGCCATGACTGTCTCCTCAGATGAAGGCGTGGGTAAACAAGAATAGTCAAACTAAGGCCGATCAGCACAACGCAGGTAATAGGCAACTACTACGGGCAGGAATTAACGGATCAGTTTCTTCGGTCCAAAACGTTGACCACCAAGCGGTCAATCCAGCCCCAAATCCGCTGTTGCACTCGCCGCAGCAACGGCCGGGATTTCCAATCTTCGAGGCTGACCTCAGTGCTCAGGGCAAAATCTTTCTGAAAGCTGGAGGCCACTGCCAAGGTGAGCGCGGGGTCGAGGGCTTCAAGATTGGCTTCGAGGTTGAAGCGCAAGTTCCAGTGATCGAAGTTGCATGAGCCAATGCTGACCCAATCATCGATCAACACCATTTTCAGGTGCAGAAAACACGGCTGATATTCGAAGATTTTTACGCCCGACTTGAGCAGGCGCGGGTAATAGCGATGGCCGGCGTAACGCACAGACGGATGATCGGTGCGCGGCCCAGTCAGCAACAGGCGCACGTCGACACCGCGCGCAGCGGCTCTGCGTAGCGCACGACGCACTTTCCAGGTGGGCAAAAAATACGGGGTCGCCAACCAGATGCGTCGTTTGCCGCTGCTCAATGCCCGGACCAACGATTGCAGGATGTCGCGGTGCTGGTGGGCATCGGCATAGGCCACACGCCCCATACCCACACCTTTTACGGGCACCCGAGGCAGTCGCGGCAAACCAAAAATATGTGCGGGGCGCCATGCGGTGGGGCGCTCATTGGCATGAAATTGCCGGTCGAACAGCGCCTGCCAATCGACCACCATCGGCCCGGTGATTTCGACCATGACCTCATGCCAGTCGCTGGTATCGCGCTCCGGGTGCCAAAACTCATTGGTAACGCCGGTGCCGCCAACCACTGCCAACTGTCTATCCACCAGCAGCAGTTTTCGATGGTCGCGGTAAAGATTGCGCAGGCCCCGGCGCCAATGCATGCGGTTATAAAACCGCAGAATCACGCCCGCATCGGTGAGTCGTTTGCGCAAGCTTAAGGTAAAGGCCTGCGCGCCAAAGCTATCGAAAAGACACCGCACAATCACGCCGCGTTGCGAAGCCAGCACCAATGCCTGAACTACCGCATCGGCGCAGCTTCCGGCTTCTACCAAATACAACTCCAGCTCGACCTGCTGCTGCGCCTGCTCAATGGCGGCGATCATGCGCGGAAAAAAAGCAGGACCGTCGATCAGCAGATTGAAGTGGTTATCCGCGCGCCACGCAAAAATCGCACCCCTCATGCAAGCACGCAGAGCGGCGTCAGCAACAAGCAGATTGTATTGAGCATGCAGGCTCCCTAAGCGCGGTTGGCGCCAACCTTAACCGGCGGTAATAGGAGGTTGCAAATTTCTACGGCAATAACTGACAACCCTGATGCAAGCCTTTCCAAACGGCACTGCTGCTACGACCCAAACCGGTGGAAGTCACACGCTTTTGAGCCGGGTCATCGATCAGGGTGCTGGGCAACCATTGCTTCACGTAGCCTGCACAGAAATCAGCTGGGTTGCCCACTACATAGCGACACGAACAGTATTCCTTAGCCGTGTAGGCGCTGATGATGGTCGGGAATGCCTGTAACGCCACCCGGTTTTGCCACGCAAAAACGACCATTACCAACGCCATCAACAACAGAACACTGGCCAATGGCCGACGCCGAATTAACGCCTGACGACCGTTCATTGGGCACCCTCCCCCGCAAAGGCCGCCAACACTCGTTTGAGTAACTGATCATGACGGTAGCTGCTGTCGCGATCATCGGCGTATCGCACGATGACCAGATTGGTACTGGGTACGACATACATCGCCTGACCCCAATGACCAAGCGCGGCAAACGTATCCTGCGGCGCGTCAGGCCAAGGCCGAGTGGCGAGATCAGACTCCCTGGGAGGCAAACGATTCAACCACCATTGGCCACCAGGCACTTCATTCACGGCGTCATTTTGCACGTGAGCAAAGGGGGTCAGGTTGAATTCGACCCACGCCTTGGGCAGTAACTGTTTATCGCCCCAACGACCGCCGCGCTGCATCAGCAAACCAATGCGCGCCAAATCCCGTGCGGTCATGTAGGCGTAGGACGAACCAATGAACGTGCCGCTGCGGTCGGATTCCCACACTGCGCTGCGAATGCCCAACGGCTCAAACAACGCGGTCCAGGGGTAGTCTGGATAGGCTTGTTCACCGACCATGGTTCTCAACGCTGCGGACAATATGTTGCTATCACCGCTGGAATAGCGGTAAGCCGTTCCCGGCTTGCTGGCCACGCCATGTGCCGCAGTGAACGCCGCCGCATCCGCGCGCCCGTGGGTGTAGAGCATGGCGACCACGGATGAGTTAAGGGGCGCGTATTCGTAGTCTTCCTGCCAATCCAGTCCTGATGCCCAGTGCAGCAAATCTTCAAGGCGGATGTCGGGATGAGCGTTGAACGGTGGATAGAATTTCGCCACCGAGTCTGTCCATTGAAAACGCCCCTCAGCAAACGCCACGCCCAGCACACAGGCCATCACACTTTTACTGACCGACCACGTCAGGTGCGGCGTGTCGGCGTTGGTGACGCCGGCATAACGCTCGTAGACCAGTTGTCCGTCGCGGATCACCAACAAGGCATCGGTGCGGATGCCTTTGCGGGTGACGTCATCACGGGGTGGAAAAGCGTAATCCTCGAGTGCTTGCAACGCCGGGCTTGGCGCAACAGGCGCGGTTGACCAGTGCTCATCCGGCCAGTTTTGCGCGAATGCCTGGGCAGTAAACAGCCACAACGTGAGGGTCAGTATGCACGGTGATTTCATCGGAAGACCTCTGGCTGGTGGCCCCATGACCGTAGCAGCAAATTGTTTCCGGCAAACGTGCGGTTATTCAGATGACCGTGCAGCCCCTTTCGCGAATGAATTCGCTCCTACCGTCTTCGGCTTGAGCCGCTGTCATACAAGCATCACCAAAGCTTAATGGTGATGACATCGCGCCTCCCTAGCCTTCACCTGTACCCCAATGCGCTAGAACACCACCGGCCGCATTCCTGGCTGGCTTACGGAGACGCCGCATGAATCAGATTTCTCGTACTCATGACACCAGCGTCGATCGCTGCCTTCAGGCTGAACGTTTGATTGGCGCACAGGCGCTGCGTGAAGCCCAGGCTTTGCGCTATCGCGTGTTCAGTGGGGAGTTCAACGCCAAGCTCAAAGGCGCCGAACAGGGTCTGGATATCGACGATTACGACGAGCATTGCTCGCACGTGGGCGTTCGTGATCTGTCCACTGGGCATTTGGTGGCGACTACCCGTTTACTTGATCACACCGCCGCCACCTCATTGGGCAATTACTACAGCGAAGAAGAGTTCAGCCTGCACGGACTGGGTCGGTTGCAAGGACCCATTCTAGAGCTGGGCCGCACCTGCGTTGATCCGGCGTATCGCAACGGCGGCACTATTGCGGTGTTATGGAGCGAGCTGGCGGAGATTCTCAACGAAGGCGGTTATAGCTACCTGATGGGCTGCGCCAGTATTCCGATGCAAGACGGCGGCATCCAAGCGCACGCGATCATGCAGCGCCTACGCGAACGCTACCTGTGCAACGAGCACTTACGCGCCGAGCCCAAGAAGCCACTGCCAACGTTGGACCTGCCTACGAATGTCATCTGCGAAATGCCGCCGCTGCTCAAGGCCTACATGCGCTTGGGAGCAAAAATTTGCGGCGAACCGTGCTGGGACGAGGATTTCCAAGTCGCCGATGTGTTCATCCTGCTCAAACGCGCCGACCTGTGTCCGCGTTACGCCCGCCACTTCAAGGCAGCCGTTTGATGAGCCGGGTACGCGGTTACGCCCGCGTGATTCGAGTGTTGTGGGTGCTCGCGGTTGGCCTAACGATTGCGGGCACTTTCGGGGTTCTCGAACGCTTGGCTATTGGCGACTCCATGGCGCGGCGACAGCGCTGGTCACGCTGGTTCATGGCACGCTTGAGCGCAGCGTTGCCGTTTCGCGTGACCGTCAGCGGCGAGTTGCCAAAAGAGCCGATGCTGTGGGTCAGCAACCATGTGTCGTGGACCGATATTCCGCTACTGGGCATGCTCGCGCCCCTGTCGTTTCTGTCCAAGGCCGAAGTCCGCAATTGGCCCGTCGCCGGTTGGCTGGCGCTAAAAGCCGGCACGCTGTTTATTCGTCGCGGATCAGGTGATAGCCGTTTGGTTCTGGGAAAGATGACCGAACATTTGCAAGGCAACGATGCGCTGATGATCTTTCCTGAGGGCACAACCACCGACGGTCGCAGCCTGCGCACGTTCCATGGACGCATGCTCGCCAGCGCCATTGACGCGGGCGTGCCTTTACAGCCGGTGGCGATTCGTTACCTGCGTGATGGAAAGCCCTGCCCCATTGCGCCGTTTATTGGCGATGACGATTTGCTCTCGCACTTGCGCCGCTTATTCGCCAACGAGCAGGGCGAGGTCCATATCCAATTGTTGACCCCAATCGCCAGCCAGCAGCAAGAACGCGCCGCCTTGGCGTTCCAGGCGCAACAAGCCGTGCAACGAGCACTGTTCGGCGAAATTGCCGGGCCAGGTCAGGTGAAGGAAGCGCGCTCGGCCAAGGCTGCCTGAGCAAAATCCTGTAGCAAGGGATAAAACTCAGCGAAATCTGTGCTCAAGGGCCGGTACAGCGCTTGCAACTCTTGCAGGGCGCCAGCCAGCCCTTCAGGTCGCGACAGGCGCCGGGAAATACCATTCAGCACCGGCCCCAGCACCTCGAATTCCCGATAAGACCCCAGCCAATCCTGCGCCGCCATATGCGGCGCAATCTGTGCCAAACGCTCCGGTAGCGCGGGCTCTGCCGCCAGCACCCGGTAAACCTGCGCGGTGAAGGTGTCCAGCGGTTGCGCTGCGTACAGCGCCCAGTCCCGCGCCAGACAATGATCGAAAAATACATCGAGCACGATGCCCGCGTAGCGTCGTCGTGCGGCCGGGAAGCGCGCTATCGCCTCTTTCACCAAAGGGTGGGCATCGGTGAAAGTATCAATGCTGCGGTGTAACTGGATGGCAGCTTCCATTTCGGGAGTGAAGCGCCCCGGCAGCGGTCCTTTGACGAAATCGCCATACAGACTGCCGAGCAATTGCTCAGGGCGGTCGCCGCCCAAATGGAGGTGTGCAAGGTAATTCATGGCAGGAGCTTACGCCTAATCAGCGTGGGGTCTATATCGATATAACCCGATATAGCTTTTTAGCAGCAGCTTAGTCGATCTGTGTATTTGTATATCGCGAAATACCAATATAAAGTTCGCTGCATCGCGATATAGCGTTATTCCACGATTTGAGAACGACATGCCTATCGACCTCGACGAAATAATAAAAGCCCTGGCCCACCCTGTGCGGCGCGAAATTCTCGTGTGGCTCAAAGACTCGGCGCACTACTTTCCTGAGCAGGGACATTCCCTGGAAAACGGTGTGTGTGCCGGGCAAATCGACCAGCGCGCGGGGCTTTCCCAGTCCACGATTTCTGCGCACTTGGCGACGTTGCAACGGGCCGGCCTGATTACCACCAAGAAGGTGGGCCAGTGGCATTTTTTCAGACGCAACGACGAAACCATCCAGGCGTTCCTGAAAGAAATAAGTAAACAGCTCTGATTTTCTAACTTCTCCAAGGAGATGCTCCGTGCCTCTTTCACTACTTATGCTGGCCCTGAGCGCCTTCGCCATCGGCACCACTGAATTTGTGATCATGGGGCTGTTGCCCGAGGTCGCGACAGATTTGGGTGTTTCCATTCCCGGCGCTGGCTGGCTGGTCACCGGGTACGCGCTGGGCGTCGCCATCGGCGCACCGTTCATGGCCATGGTGACCGCAAAACTTCCACGCAAAGCCGCACTGGTTGCGCTGATGGTGATCTTCATCATCGGCAACTTGCTCTGCGCGCTGGCCAGTGACTACAACGTGCTGATGTTCGCCCGAATCGTCACAGCCCTGTGCCACGGTGCGTTCTTCGGTATTGGTTCGGTGGTGGCTGCCAACTTGGTAGCGCCCAATCGTCGGGCTTCGGCCGTGGCGATGATGTTCACCGGCCTGACCCTGGCCAACGTGCTGGGCGTGCCGCTGGGTACTGCGCTGGGTCAGTACGCTGGCTGGCGCTCGACCTTCTTCGCGGTGACCGTGATCGGCGTGATTTCGCTGATCGGCCTGATCCGGTTTCTGCCGGCCAAGCACGATGAAGAAAAACTCGACATGCGTGCCGAGCTGGCCGCCCTAAACGGTGCTGGCGTGTGGTTATCGTTGAGCATGACGGTGATGTTTTCCGCGTCGGTATTTGCACTGTTCACTTACATGGCGCCGCTGTTGGGCGAAGTCACCGGCGTCACACCGCGCGGCGTGACTTGGACCCTGCTGCTGATCGGTCTGGGCTTGACCCTCGGCAACATCATTGGCGGCAAGCTGGCTGACCGAAACATGTCACGGACGCTGATCGGCGTGTTCATCACCATGGCGGTAGTTTCCACCATTTTGACCTGGACCAGCGCCTCGCTGATCCCGACTGAAATCACCCTGTTCATCTGGGCTACCGCCGGTTTCGCCGCCGTCCCTGCGTTGCAAATCAACGTGATGACCTTCGGCGCAGCCGCACCCAACTTGATTTCGACCTTGAATATCGGCGCCTTCAACGTCGGCAACGCACTGGGCGCCTGGATCGGCGGCAGCGTGATTGCCCACGGTTTCGGCTTGAACAGCGTACCGCTGGCCGCCGCAGCGCTGGCCGTGATCGCACTGTTACTGACCTTAATCACTTTCCGCCAACCGGTTAACCCCGACGTGGCAACTGCTACCAACTGATCACTGAGGATTCATCATGACGACCATTTTTGACCCGATCACTTTGGGTGATCTGCAACTGCCAAACCGTATCATCATGGCGCCGCTGACCCGCTGCCGCGCCGACGAAGGCCGTGTTCCTAACGCGTTGATGGCTGAATACTACGTTCAGCGCGCTTCGGCTGGCCTGATCATCAGCGAAGCGACCTCGGTCACGCCAATGGGCGTCGGTTACCCGGACACCCCAGGCATTTGGTCTGACGCTCAGGTTCGCGGCTGGAGCAACATCACCAAAGCCGTTCACGCGGCAGGCGGCCGTATCGTGCTGCAACTGTGGCATGTGGGCCGTATTTCCCACACTTCGTATCTCAATGGCGAAGCACCCGTTGCGCCTAGCGCCATCGCTGCAGTAGGTCACGTCAGCCTGGTTCGTCCGTTGGCTGATTACCCTATGCCTCGTGCATTGGAATCGGCTGAGATCGCCGATGTGGTCGATGCTTACCGTCAAGGCGCAGAAAACGCCAAGGCTGCTGGCTTCGATGGCGTTGAAATTCATGGCGCCAATGGCTACCTGCTTGACCAGTTCCTGCAAACCGGCACCAATCAGCGCACTGATGAATACGGCGGCACCCTGGAAAACCGCGCGCGTCTGATGCTGGAAGTGACCGATGCGGTGGTTGAAGTCTGGGGCGCAGGTCGTGTGGGCATGCACTTGTCACCACGGGCTGACATCCATGACATGGGCGATGAAAACCTGTCCGAGACCTTCACCTACGTGGCCCACGAGCTGGGTAAACGCGGTATCGCATTTATCTGCTCCCGAGAAAAAGAAGCCGGCGACAGCCTCGGCCCACAACTGAAAAAAGCCTTCGGCGGCAACTACATCGCCAACGAAAGCTTCACCAAAGACAGCGCCAACGCTTGGCTGTCCAGCGGCAAGGCTGATGCCGTTGCTTTCGGCGTGCCGTACATCGCCAACCCGGACCTGTTCGAGCGCCTGCAACAAGACGCACCACTGAACGCGCCGGTTCCAGCCACCTTCTACGCAAAAGGCCCAGTCGGCTACATCGACTACCCACGCCTGTGACACATTCTCGCTGAAATAAAAAAGCCCCGGCTCGCGAGAGTCGGGGCTTTTCTGTCTGTGGTTACTGCCTGGTATTGATCTGCTGCTGCAAATTCTGAATCTGGCTTTGCAGAGTGTTGATGTTGCGTGTCACCTGCCCCCGAAACGCATCAAACTCAGCAGTGCTTGCGCCACCTTGAGCCTGGGCCGTCGGGCGGTTGTCCTGCTCGCTTTTCAGCACCAGTAACTCTTGCTCTAGACGGTCGATGGCGGCGCTAGGGTTGCTCTGTTTTTTCAGCGCGGCGACATCGGCATTCAAGTTTTTCAACTGCGCATCCAGTTGACCCTGAGCCGATTGAATGGCTTTTGAATCAGGTTGCGACCCCTTCAACGTGTTCAATTCACCCGTCAGACTCTTCACCTGATCCTGCAATTGAGCATTGAGCGTCTGTAACTGTGTGGTTTGCGCCGACATCTGCTGCAGGCGCTTATCGAGGCCGCTTTGTTGGCCCGCGACACCTTCCTGCTGCTTGCCTTGATCGTTCAGTTTGCTTTCCAGTCTCTGCAATTGCAGCTTCATCGCCTCGCTGCCATTGGAGGCAACTGATTCAGTCGCGACCACTTTGCCGGAGATGTCTTGCAAGCGCCCAGCGGCGTCTTCACTGATCCGCGCGAAGCTTTCCTGGGTCGCCACCAGTTGCTGCTCCATCAACGAAATCTGTTGAAAGCTCCACCAAGCGAGCCCAATAAAGGCAATGAACAACGCACCGACCAAGGCCCAGATGGGACCGGTATTGGCGCGTTTTACTTTCACCGTTGCTGCGTTGCGCGCGTGCAAGGTATTACTGTCCCGGGCTCCGCCAGTAGTGGTGGGTACAAATTCATCATCATCGTCGTCTTTGGCACTGAGGTGCGGCACATCATCGAAGTCGTCGTGAGGATCGTTACGCATGGTTAAACCTTCATGGGACGCGGAGTCAAAAATGGCCTGCAGTATAACCACGCGAACCGCTCACTAAGCGGACCGGGGTCAATTCGATTGTTGCGCTTTCCACCAGCCACAAAATTCGTCGAGAGCCGCCCATAGGCTGACACGTGGTTCATAGTCGAGATAATGCCTGGCGCGGCTGATGTCCAAGGTGAAATCTTTGCTCATCACTTGCATGCCCAAACGCGATAATGTCGGTTCGGGCCGTCCCGGCCACAGCAGGCAGGCACCCTCGTTCATGGCGGCGGCGCTGTAAGCCAGGCCATAAGAGCGATAACGCGTAACTTGCGGCATGTCCATTTGGCGCATCACGTAATTCACCGCATCCCACACAGGTACCGGCGCACCATTACTGATGTTGTAGGCCTTGCCCAGCGCCGAACCCGCCGCCAATAAGCTGCTCAGGATGACCTCATTAAGGTTCTGGATGCTGGTGAAATCGACCTTGTTCAAGCCGTTGCCAATGATCGACAAACGATTTTTGCGCTGCATATTCAGCAGTCTCGGGAAGATGCTGTTATCACCCGCCCCCGTCACGAATCGCGGACGCAACGCGATGACTTCAAGACCAAACTCTTCAGCGCCAAACACCTTCTGTTCAGCCAAGTACTTGGTGGCGGCATAGTGATTATTGAAGTGCTTAGGCACCTGCTCTTCTTTGATGTCCAGGTGTGAGCGGCCATCGAAATAAATCGATGGCGAGGAAATATGCACCAAGCGTCGGACCTGCTGTTTCAGGCAGCCTTCGACCACGTTTTCCGTCACCTCAACGTTGCCCTGCTGAAAGACCTGACGCCGGCCCCACACCCCGACTGCTCCCGCACAATGCACCACCGCCTCGACGTCATGGCACAACCGCTGTACCAATTCGGGATCGGACAAATCACCCTGTATGAATTCCGCGCCCCGACGCACCAGATGCTCAACGCCCTCGGCGCGACGGCCGTTGACCCGCACACTCAAACCCTGCTCTAACGCGAAACGCGCAAAGCGTCCGCCAATAAAGCCGCTTGCGCCGGTGACCAGAATCTTCATTTACCGCTCCATTAACTGTGTGTGTGACAGGTGTTGCTGGTTACAAACAAATGACGCTCATGACGGGGCGAGCGGCACCAGCCATTCGCCAGCCCGTCGTGTGAGAAGCTCGGTCAACTGCGTGAGTAACTGACCACCGTTGCGCCAGTGATGCCAGTACAGCGGCACATCAATCGGCTGACCCGGCAGTAACTCGACCAGCACACCGCGTTGCGTCTGATCGCGCACTTGCACTTCAGGCACCAACCCCCAACCGAGCCCGGCCTCAATCATGCGCAAGAAGCCCTCGGAAGATGGGCACAAATGATGCTCGAAGCCTCCTTCAACGCCCAGTGACGCTAAGTATCGGTGCTGCAGGAAATCGTCAGGACCGAACACCAATGCTGGCGAGCGTGCCAGGCGTTCAGCCGTCACACCGTGGGGAAAGTGCCGGGTGATGAAAGCGGGACTGGCCAGCGCACGATAGCGCATGGCGCCGAGCAATACGCTGCGAGCACCCGCGACCGGCCGTTCACTGCCACACAAACACGCCGCAACTTCCCCGGCACGCATGCGTTTGAGCCCGACATCCTGGTCTTCGACCACCAAGTCCAGCAATAGGTGCTGCTCAGCGCAAAAGTCCCCCACGACCGCCGCCCACCAAGTCGCGAGGCTGTCGGCATTAAGCGCAATCCGCAGACGCTCGGGCATGCCTTCATCGTCCAACGCCGGAACTTGGCTTTGCAGATCGCGCTCGAGGAGCCGGACCTGTTGCACATGGTTCAACAGCCGTCGGCCAATTTCTGTCGGGGTCGGCGGCGTGGCGCGAATCAGCACAGGCTGCCCGACCCGCGCTTCAAGCAACTTGATCCGCTGCGACACGGCCGATTGCGACAGACCGAGGACTTGCGCCGCCCGCTCAAACCCCGCCTGTTCAATCACCGCTGCCAATGCTGAGAGCAATTTGTAGTCGAACATCAGTTTCTCTAATGAGCGATCAGTAATATTGGTTTTTCTTATACAGGCTAGCACTCCACACTTGCCACATAAACCGCTATAGCCCGCTGAGAAGGAGCCGCAAATGACTGGCGAAACGTCGCTCAACACGCTGTTAAGAAGCATGAGCCCCGAACTGAATCCCGGCGAGTACGTGTTCTGCACGCTCACCGACGCGAGCCTATTGAGGGGTGTTGAAGCCCTCGGCAGCTTCCGCGAGCGAGAAGGGTTAACGGTGATCGTCGAGCGTCAACAAGCCCAAGCGCTGGGGCTTGAGTTCGAATATGTCGCGGCCTGGATCACGCTTACGGTGCATTCGGCGCTGCAAGCCGTCGGCCTGACCGCCGCCTTTGCCAGCGCACTGGGACAAGCCGGCATCAGTTGCAACGTGATCGCCGGTTACTACCACGACCATCTGTTCGTCGGTATCGACGATGCGCAAAAGGCCCTGTCGGTGCTGCGCCAACTGGCGGCAGATGCCTAAACCCGCAAGAGCAGGAGCAAATTACATGTGGCAAAGCTACCTCAATGGTCTGTTGGTCGCGGGCGGATTAATCATGGCCATCGGTACCCAGAACGCCTTTGTTCTGGCGCAAAGCCTACGCCGTGAACATCACCTGCCAGTGGCGGCGTTGTGCGTTGTGTGCGATGCATTGTTGGTTGCTGCTGGAGTGTTCGGACTGGCGAATCTATTAGCGCAAAACCCGACACTGTTGGCCGTTGCCCGCTGGGGTGGAGCTGGCTTTTTGCTGTGGTACGGCAGCCAAGCGTTGCGTCGCGCCTGTTCTTCGCAAAGCCTGCAACAGAACGAAGGAACTGGTCTGCGTTCACGGCGTGCGGTGCTGCTTAGTGCGTTGGCGGTAACGCTGCTTAACCCGCACGTGTATTTGGACACCGTACTGCTGATCGGATCCCTAGGCGCACAACAGACCGTGCCCGGCGCGTATGTCGTCGGTGCCGCCAGTGCTTCATTGTTGTGGTTCAGCCTGTTGGCCGTCGGCGCAGCGTGGCTAGCGCCATGGTTGGCAAGACCCGCGACCTGGCGACTGCTGGATCTACTGGTGACAGTGATGATGTTCAGCGTCGCGGTGCAATTGGTCGTGGCGCAGTGAAGAGGTGTCTTTATCGTCGCAAAGCACCCTCATCAACACTTGCGATCTATAGGCGGGCGACTATTTGAGCCAGCTTGTTGGCGAAGGCCCTTCGGGCCTATCGCAGCCATCGGCAGTTCCTACAAAACGTGCGCACCTCCAGAATCCGTGGGACCGAATTTATTCGGGAAGGCTTCAGTCCTGACACGCTGCAACCTCAAACCCCATAAGGGGCCACCCAGTTTGCTGCGCGCCAGCGCGGCGCCGAAAACGGCGGCATCTTCCACAGGCAACAAAACATTCATCGAATGAACGCTCCAAAAGAAAGCCGTTATCGACCGCGTGCCCCTGATCAATATTTCTCATCAATTCCCCAATGAGGCTCTGGAACCTATATCCCACACAGTTGTTGCGTGGTTATGGCTCAACCCCGGTGCTATCATCCAGCCTTGCGTCGCAAAGAGTACAAACTCCCCGGCGTATGTTTTTGTCTGGCCGCCCGTGATCGGCCTTGCGCTCACCGCAACTGACCTGATTAGGAGATTAACCATGGCTTTTGAATTGCCAGCGCTGCCCTACGCACACGATGCTCTGCAGCCGCACATTTCGCGTGAAACCCTGGAATTCCACCACGACAAGCACCACAACACCTATGTCGTGAACCTGAACAACCTGGTGCCAGGCACCGAGTTCGAAGGCAAAACCCTGGAAGAAATCGTCAAGAGTTCTTCGGGTGGCATTTTCAACAACGCCGCACAGGTCTGGAACCATACCTTCTACTGGAACTGCCTGGCGCCAAACGCTGGCGGCGAACCTACCGGTGCTTTGGCGGACGCCATCACCGCTAAGTTCGGTTCCTTTGACAAGTTCAAAGAAGAGTTCAGCAAAACCTCCATCGGCACCTTCGGTTCCGGCTGGGGCTGGCTGGTGAAAAAAGCTGACGGCTCCCTGGCCCTGGCCAGCACCATCGGCGCCGGCAACCCGCTGACCAGTGGCGACACCCCGCTACTGACCTGCGACGTTTGGGAACACGCTTACTATATCGACTACCGCAACGTGCGCCCGAAATACGTGGAAGCGTTCTGGAATCTGGTCAACTGGAAGTTCGTTTCTGAGCAGTTCGAAGGTCACGCCTTCACTGCTTAAGCTACGCGTCCATTAAGAAACCCGGCTAACCCCGGGTTTTTTTTCGCCTGAACTTATCTCTTTCCTTTATTGTCTGGCTGCAAAAGCGCACTAATACCAAAGTTTGAACGATTTCGTGCAACCGCTCTAAAGTTCCCTAGGCACCTGACCGACATAGTAGATACAGCCTGATCCCGGTTTTCTGAACGGCGTCATAGCGGCATTCGCCTACTGAGCCATTTGGCTGCGAAGCCCGCTTTGACGAGCAGGTCCTGTTTGCCAACGCCTAGACGGTCGCGCTCCCAGCACGGATTAAGGAATAACCATTTGAAGCTGGAACTTAAAAACAGCCTGTCGGTGAAATTGCTTCGGGTGGTACTGCTTTCGGCGCTGATCGTAGGGGTGGTATTGAGCTGTGCGCAAATCGTCTTCGACGCCTATAAGACACGGCAAGCCGTCGCTCACGATGCTGAGCGTATTCTCGATATGTTCCGCGACCCCTCGACCCAGGCGGTCTATAGCCTGGACCGCGAGATGGGCATGCAGGTCATCGAAGGCCTGTTTCAGGACAATGCCGTGCGCATGGCGTCCATCGGCCATCCCAACGAAACCATGCTCGCGGAAAAATCCAGAGATTTGCGCAAAACCCCGACCCGTTGGCTCACCGATCCAATTCTCGGCCAAGAGCGCAGCTTCACCACCCAGTTGGTGGGTCACGGTCCCTACAGCGAGTATTACGGCGACCTACGTATCACCCTCGACACCGCGACCTATGGCGAGAGCTTTATTGTCAGCTCGGTGATCATCTTTATTTCCGGCGTATTGCGCGCCCTGGCCATGGGCTTAGTGCTGTACTTGGTCTATCACTGGCTGCTCACCAAACCGCTGTCGAAAATCATCGAACACCTGACTAACATCAATCCAGATCGACCCAGCGAGCACCAATTGCCGCTGCTCAAAGGCCATGAAAAAAACGAACTGGGCGTTTGGGTCAATACTGCGAACCAGCTGTTGGCATCCATTGAGCGCAACACCCATCTACGTCACGAGGCTGAAAACAGCCTGTTGCGTATGGCGCAGTACGACTTCCTTACTGGACTGCCCAACCGCCAGCAATTCCAACAACAACTGGACAAGATTCTTATTGATGCCGGCCGCTTGCAACGACGCGTCGCCGTATTGTGTGTCGGCCTGGACGACTTCAAAGGCATCAACGAACAATTCAGCTACCAGACCGGTGACCAATTATTGCTGGCCCTGGCCGACCGTTTACGCGGCCATAGCGGACGCCTGGGTGCCTTGGCGCGTCTCGGCGGCGACCAGTTCGCGCTGGTGCAGGCCGATATTGAGCAGCCCTATGAGGCGGCTGAGTTGGCGCAGAACATTCTCGACGACCTCGAAGCACCCTTTGCCCTGGACCTGCAGGAAATTCGCCTGCGTGCCACGATCGGCATCACACTGTTCCCGGAGGACGGCGACAGCACCGAGAAGCTCTTGCAGAAAGCCGAGCAGACCATGACGTTGGCCAAGTCTCGTTCGCGCAACCGCTATCAGTTCTACATCGCCAGCGTCGACAGCGAAATGCGTCGCCGCCGTGAACTAGAAAAAGACCTGCGCGATGCCTTGTCACGCGACCAGTTGTACTTGGTGTATCAACCGCAGATCAGTTATCGCGACAACCGCGTGGTGGGCGTTGAAGCGCTGTTGCGCTGGCAACACCCGGAACACGGTCTGGTGCCGCCGGACCTGTTCATCCCGCTGGCTGAGCAAAACGGTACGATTATCGCGATTGGTGAATGGGTACTTGATCAAGCTTGCCGGCAATTGCGTGAATGGCATGACCAAGGTTTCAGCGACCTGCGCATGGCCGTCAACCTGTCCACCGTGCAATTGCACCACGCCGAGCTGCCACGGGTGGTCAATAACCTGCTGCAAATCTACCGCTTGCCGCCACGCAGCCTGGAATTGGAAGTCACCGAGACCGGCCTGATGGAAGACATCAGCACCGCCGCTCAACACCTGCTGAGCTTGCGTCGCTCCGGTGCACTGATCGCCATCGATGACTTTGGTACCGGTTATTCCTCCCTGAGTTACCTCAAGAGCTTGCCGCTGGACAAGATCAAGATCGACAAGAGCTTCGTGCAAGACCTGATCGATGATGACGACGATGCGACCATCGTTCGGGCCATCATTCAACTGGGCAAAAGCCTCGGCATGCAGGTGATCGCTGAAGGTGTAGAGACCCCAGAACAAGAGGCTTACATCATTTCCGAGGGCTGCCACGAAGGTCAGGGCTATCTCTACAGCAAACCGCTGCCCGCCCGGGAATTACTGGCGTATCTCAAGCAAGCGCAACGCATTCACGAAGCATTGATATAACGCAAAACGCCCCCGCTAACCGCCAGCGATCCCAGCTGGCGGTTACATCGTGAAATGACATGTAACCAATTTTTGCCCCTCTTCCCCTTACGCTAACTGCATATCTTTCGCATCATGACGCAGCTTTTATAAGTGCTAACGCGTTCTATTCTCTTCCGACGCAGGATTTCGTCATGATTCGTATGCCCCTGGCAACAGCTAGTCTGCTGGCCATCGCTGTCTCTCTCGCTGGCTGTGGCGAAGGCAAGGTTGCTTCTGCAAAAGCACCCTCTCCGGTTAACGCCCCTGCAGGCTCAGCCGCTGCGGGCCCACTCGACAACGCGGCTGCCAAGGCGGTAGTCGCTAACTACACGAACATGATCTTTGCGGTATTTAGCGATGCCGAATCCACCGCCAAAACCCTGCGTACTTCAGTCGATCACTTCCTGGCCAAGCCCAACGACAAAACCCTCAAAGCTGCCCGGGATGCATGGGTCGCAGCCCGCGTGCCCTATATGCAGACTGAGGTATTTCGCTTTGGCAATACCGTCATCGACGACTGGGAAGGCCAAGTTAATGCCTGGCCGCTGGATGAAGGGCTGATTGATTACGTGGCCAGCGATTACCAATCAGCTTTGGGCAATCCGGGCGCGACCGCCAACATCATCGCCAACCCACAGATTCAGCTCGGCGAAGACACCATCGACGTCAAAGAAATAAGCCCTCAAACACTCGCCAGCCTGAATGAGCTAGGCGGCTCGGAGGCCAACGTTGCCACGGGTTATCACGCTATCGAGTTCCTGCTCTGGGGCCAAGACCTGCACGGCACCGACGCCGGCGCTGGCGAACGCCCGCCTACCGATTACATCGAGGGTCCTGGCGCTACCGGAGGCAATAACGACCGTCGCCGTGAATACCTCAAAGCGGTGACTGATCTGCTGGTTACCGACCTGGAGGACATGGTCCACAACTGGAAGCCCGGCGTCGCCGATAACTACCGTGCCAAGCTGGAAGCTGAACCGGGCGAAAACGGCCTGCGCAAAATGCTGTTCGGCATGGGCAGCCTGTCCCTTGGGGAACTGGCCGGTGAACGGATGAAAGTTGCACTGGAAGCCCACTCAAGCGAAGACGAGCACGACTGTTTTAGTGACAACACTCATCACTCCCACTACTACAACGGTTTGGGCATTCGTAACGTCTACTTGGGTGAGTACACCCGGGTGGACGGCCAAAAAATCAGCGGGCCAAGCTTGTCGTCATTGGTCGCCAAGATCGACGTCGCCACTGACGCAAAGCTCAAGTCTGACCTGAATGGCACCCAGGCGAAGCTGCAAGTGATCGTTGATCGGGCCAATCGCGGCGAGCACTTCGACCAACTGATCGCGCCGGGCAACACAGAAGGCAATCAGGTGGTGCGCGACGCTATTGCTTCGCTGGTCACCCAGACCGGCGCGATTGAACACGTGGCTAGCCGCTTGGGCATCACTGACCTGAACCCGGATAACGCTGAGCATTCGTTTTAATAGATCTGTGGGAGCGCGCTTGCCCGCGATCGGCTGCCAAGCAGTCGTAAAACCAGCGACTCGATTCTTTGAGCTAGAACCGAGTCAGTCTTTTGGGACCGCTTCGCGATCCATCGCGGGCAAGCGCGCTCCAACAATTTAAAGACCAATAATTCAAAGGGCTATGCGGTGCTTATAAGCACCCTACCTCTCACAGGACATGTATGTTTTCGTTACGCCCCCTTGTGCCCTCCACTCTCGCCATTCTGTTGAGTGCCTGCGACGACGCTCCGCGTTTCACCCACGCGGAACCGGGCGAAGCGTTGTCGGGCGGAAGCGCTACGGTAAAAAAAACCGACCGAAATGCCTTCTCCATGCCGTCCGCCAATCTGTCTCCGCTACGGCGCCTGGACTTCAGTGTCGGCAACAGCTTCTTTCGTAGTCCTTGGGTGATTGCACCGTCGACCACTTCGGCGCGTGATGGCCTAGGCCCGCTGTTCAATACCAACGCCTGTCAGAATTGCCACATTAAAGACGGTCGCGGCCACCCGCCCGCGCCGGGTGCGGTCAATGCCGTGTCGATGCTGGTGCGTTTATCGATCCCTCATGACCCCGCGTTTGCGAGTGCCATCGAACGAACCGGCGTGCTGCCCGAACCGGTGTACGGTGGACAACTGCAAGACATGGCCATCCCCGGCGTCATACCTGAAGGCAAGGTTCGGGTTACTTACGAAGAGTTGCCCGTCATGTTCACCGACGGAACACAGGTCAAGTTGCGCAAGCCGACGCTACACATCACTGACCTTGGCTACAGGCCGATGCACCCGCAGACACAATTTTCCGCACGCATTGCGCCGCCAATGATTGGGCTGGGTCTGCTGGAAGCCATTCCCGAGGAAGCGATTTTGGCCCAGGCCGATCCCCATGACACTGCCGGAAACGGCATCGCGGGACGTGCCAATTGGGTGTGGGACGACGCGCAACAAAACCTTGTCCTCGGACGTTTCGGCTGGAAAGCCGGGCAACCCAACCTTGATCAGCAAAACGCCCATGCCTTCTCTGGCGACATGGGCCTGACCACCGGGCTTAAAGCCGCCGACGACTGCACCGTCACGCAAACCGACTGCCGCAACGCAGCCCATGGCGGCGAACCCGAGGTCAGCGACAACATCCAGCGCCTGGTGTTGTTTTACAGCCGCAACCTCGGGGTTCCCGCGCGAAGAGACGTGGATAACCCATCGGTACTGGCCGGGAAAAACCTGTTCTATCAGGCCGGCTGTCAGCAGTGCCATTCACCTCAATTCACCACCCGTGCCGACGCTGCGGAACCGGAGTTGGCCAACCAAGTGATTCGCCCCTACAGCGATTTACTGCTGCATGACATGGGCGAAGGGTTGGCGGATCACCGCAGTGAATTTCGGGCCTCGGGACGAGATTGGCGTACGCCGCCGCTATGGGGTATCGGCCTGACCCAAACCGTCAGCGGCCATACCCAGTTTCTACACGACGGCCGCGCTCGCAACTTGCTTGAAGCGGTGCTCTGGCATGGCGGCGAAGCACAGACCGCACAACAGCATGTACTCGGGTTTGACAGCACGCAGCGCGATGCGTTGTTGGCCTTTTTGAACTCACTTTGATGCGTTGAACGAGGTCGTCTGAGCGGGCTTGCTCGCGATGGGCCCGGTATCGAAGACGTGGCGGCCGCTCCCACAGCCATAAATTTTTTTAATAGGAGACGGACATGTTCCGCCCCACATTGTTGCTCACCGCCCTTGCCACCCTCACGGCGTTCACGTCAGCGGGTTGCTCGCCGCAAAATCCGCAGGCGGTGACCTCCGCCGCTATCGCTAAACACGTGATCCTCCCAACCTACAGCCGCTGGGTCGACGCCGACCGACAGTTAGCAATCAGCGCCTTGGCATTCTGCCAGGGCAACGCTGAACTTGAGACTGCGCGTGCCGACTTCCTCCAGGCTCAAAATGCCTGGGCTGAATTACAACCCTTGTTGATTGGACCGTTGGCTGAAGGCAACCGGGCTTGGCAAGTGCAGTTCTGGCCGGACAAGAAAAATTTGGTCGGACGTCAGGTTGAACAGTTATTGACCGCCCAACCGCAGATCAACGCCGCGGCACTAGAGAATGCCAGCGTTGTGGTGCAAGGCCTCTCTGCCTACGAATACATTCTCTATGACGCCACGGTCGACATGACCCATGCCGAACAAAAAGCTCGGTATTGCCCGTTACTGATCGCCATCGGAGAGCGACAAAAAACCCTCGCCGAAGACATCCTCAGTCGTTGGAACAGCGCAGACGGCATGCTCGCGCAGCTGAGCACGTTTCCCAATCAACGCTACGCCGACGCTCACGAAGCCATTGCCGAGTTGCTCAGCGTGCAGGTCACGGCACTGGACAGTTTGAAGAAGAAACTCGGCACGCCGTTGGGTCGCCAGAGCAAAGGCATACCTCAGCCGTTCCAAGCCGACTCTTGGCGCAGCCAGTCCTCTTTGAAAAGCCTGGAAGTCAGTCTGCTTAGCGCTGAATCGGTTTGGACGGGCGTGGATAATCACGGTTTGCGTGGCTTGCTGTCCGCTGGACAAAAACCCATCGTAGATCGGATAGACGTCGCGTATGCCATCAGCCGCAAGCAGCTTTCCGCCTTGCAACCACCGCTGACAGCGTTGCTCGCCACTGACGCCGGGCGTCAGCAACTCAATGCGTTTTACGACAGCTTGAATACACTGCATCGCCTGCATGAAGGTGACCTGGCCAAAGCGCTGGGCATTCAACTTGGCTTCAACGCCAACGACGGTGACTGACATGTTGAGGCGTCAGGCATTGGCCATGGGCAGTTTGCTGCTGGGCGTTTGCACGCTCGGCGGCTGGAGCGTCTTTCGGAATAAAGCGTCCGCCCCACTGCTGCTATCGGCAAGAGACAACAGCAACGGCCAGCACTTTGCCGTGGGTTTTCACCTGAACGGCACACAGGTATTTGCCACCCAGGTTGGCCAACGGTGTCACGACATCATCCAGCATCCCCATTTGCCGCTGGCGCTATTTGTCGCGCGCAGGCCCGGTACGGAAAGCTACCTCCTGGACGTGCGTGACGGGCGCCTGCTGCAAACGATTAACTCATTGCCGAACCGGCACTTTTACGGCCACGCCGCGATTCATAAAGACGGCGACTGGCTCTACGCCACGGAAAATGACACCACCGATCCGGGACGCGGCGTGCTGGGCGTCTACCGTTTCGTCAATGAGCGACTTGTACACAGCGGTGAGCTGTCGACCCACGGGATTGGCCCGCACCAAGTGTCGTGGATGCCAAACGGTGAAACCTTGGTCGTTGCCAATGGCGGGATTCGAACTGAGGCAGAAAGCCGGGTCGAGATGAACCTGAATGCCATGCAACCCAGCCTGGTGCTCATGCAGCGAGACGGCGCGCTGTTGAGCAAAGAGACGCTGCGCCAACCGATGAACAGCATCCGACATTTGGCCATCGCCAGCGACGGCACGGTGGTCTCTGGTCAACAGTTCATGGGCGACGCACAGGATTGTGCTGCGCTGCTGGCCATCAAACGCCCCGGCAATCCCTTCGTCGCATTCCCGGTCGCCGATCACCAGCGCCGGGCAATGAATCACTACACCGCCAGCGTTGCCATTCACAGCGAACTGCGTTTGGTTGCTCTCAGCGCACCACGCGGTAATCGATTTTTTATCTGGGATTTGGACAGCAGTGAAATACGTCTCGACGCGCCCTTGGCTGATTGTGCTGGCGTCGGGGCGGTAGCGGATGGTTTTGTGGTTACATCAGGGCAAGGACGTTGCCGGTTTTACGACTGCCGCCAGACACCCATTTTAACGACACCGCTCGAACTGCCAGCAGGGCTTTGGGATAACCATGTGCAGGTGGTGTGATGTAGACAGTCTGTAGGAGCTGCCGCAGGCTGCGATAAGCGAACGACCCTCGCCAACACGTTGGCTCCTACAGTTGTGTTTGCAACGCGACGGGGTGGAGATCACCTGCGCCTTACTGAGTCATGCCATACATGAACAGCAACAGATCATGGTTCGGTTTGGTTAACTGTTCGACCTTGGCCACATGCGGTACCGGGCAATGTCCCATGCCAGCCTGGACGGTCAATATTCTCGGACCAGGCTGCTCCCACACTGTCAGGGCAAGGGACGTAATCCCCAGTGCGCCAACCAAGAACAAACCTCGGGTGATTTCGAGTTTCATTACCTTAAGCCTTTGATAGCGCTGCCAAACGCATTCTCGTAAAAATAGACCAATTTCAGCCAATCTGTGTCGTTGAACGACGAATGGCGGCGCAACTGCTGTAGGTCATGCTGGGCTGCACTGCGACCCGTCCAGCGGCGTCGGCATTTCTCAAGATCGAGCAGTGCGATCTCCACCTCGGCATCATTTCCCTCGCCGGTGACCCGTACGAAAACATGTTTCATATACAAACAACTGTGCTGCCATCGCCCCAAATGCATGCGTGACAGAGTGACGGCTAAGGCCTCAAGCACACGATCATGCAGCGCTTCGCCATAGCGCTCGCGGCCACCTGCGGCATACCAGTTGTCCAGCTCATCAAAACCGTCCAGGGCTGCCGTGACCAGCAGCGCTCGCCATTGCTTGCCCGCATCGTGTTCTGCACCGCAGAACACCAACTTGGGCACATTGACGCCGAGTTGCCGCAAGCTTTCCAACGCATCGCGCTCGCGCAGCACCGTTGGCCTGCCAAACGGATGCAGCCACGAGCTGTAGGTGTGACCTGTTTGGCGTTTGACGTAAAGCAAGCGACCACTGGCCGACATCACCCGCTGTACGCCACTTTCTCCGCCACGACGATGATTGGGTTCTTCAACCCATTCGCCTGGCTGGTTCCAGAAGTAAGCGAAACGTTCTGGAGGTGCAACATTCGGTGTAGCTACAACATCAACAGCCATCCCTTTACCTCACGCGTAATAAATAACCCGCCCGCTGGTTTAGGGACATCCGGGAAATCTAGGGTACTTGTGGATCTCTGCAAGGGCCGTAACGCAACGCACGCAACCGGCGGTGACCAAAGTGAGATCCGCTCATTGCGATTATCTGACAACGCCGAGAGCAAAAGGTTCGAACCAAGCCAGATGGGCATTGGAAGACGTGGAAACTTATCCGAACAGCGACAAGGCGCTGATGGGCCTTTTTGTTAGCAGGATGTTCGTCAAATCCACGTGAAAACGGCAGCCATTGGGATCCATGGTGCTGAGACTGACACTCCAGCCTTCGTTCTCGCAGATCCGCTGAACCAGTGACAGCCCAAGACCCAGCCCTTCGCCTCGCTGCTCATTACCGCGCACGAACGGCTGAAACATCGCCTCGCGTTTCTCTTCAGGAATACCGACGCCGCTGTCTTCGACCACAAAGCCATTGGCTTCAAGGGTCAGACGAATAAAGCCTTGGTCGGTGTAATGCAGTGCGTTGCGTAGCAAGTTACCCATCACAGCCAATAAAAAGGTCGTGTTGTAGGTGGCGGGTGATGGATTCCCCGGATGGAACTCCAAGATCAGGCCTTTACGTTCGATAGGCTCCCGCCACAGTGCAATCAACTGTTCAGCCACCGCGTTCAGGGAGATTTTAGATGCCCCCGCTTCGTCGCGTTGCGTGCGCGCCAGCATGAGGAAGGTTTGCACCAAATCGCGCATTTCTTCACAGGCACGTGCAATGCGCTGAACCTGAGTGCGGGCGCGGTGATCAAGCTCAGGGTTCTCTAACAGCAACTCACAGGAACTGGCGAGCACCATCAGCGGTGTACGCAGCTCATGACTGACGTCGCTGGTGAACAGCCGCTCGCGGGTCAACGCCTGACGCAGGCGCCCCAGCGTGGCATCGAAGGCGGTTGCCAGCTCACCCACTTCATCGGCGGCGTAGTCCGGCGCCAACGGTGGCGCCAACCCCAGCAATTGATCGCGGTGACGCACTTGCCGGGCCAAGCGTACGACCGGCGCCATCACCCGACGGGCCAATACCCAGCCGAGGAACACCGCCAAGGCCAAGGCAAGGACGAACCCGACCAGCACCACAGCGAACAACACCCGTTCACGCTCTTCAAAATCGCTTTGATCCTGCAACAGCACATAACGCCGACCGTCGACGATTTCGACCATGGCGTGATAAGACAGGTCTTCACGGAAGACCTCGTGGAAGCCCGGACCCAGATGCCGCAAATCCCTGGGCAGCGCGAAGTCACCGCGGCCATTGCTGTAGTAAAACAATTGATCCGGTTCGGGGCGATGGCTCCAGTCACCGACGCTGTCCATCAGCAGCAAGCGGTTGAGATCCCCACCCAGACCCGAGGAAATCAATTTCTCTTCGACCAGGTGAACTGTTGCAACGATGCCCAGTGCGAAGGACCCCGCCACCAATGCGCTCATCAACGCAAAGGCGATGATGATCCGCTGGGCAAGGCTTTGCTTAAACTCCATCACGACCCTCGGCCAAGCGGTAACCCACGCCGTGTACCGTTTGCAGCAAGGGTTTGGCGAAAGGCTTGTCGATCACCTGACGCAACTGGTGCACGTGGCTACGGAGGCTGTCGCTGTCCGGGCAATCATCACCCCACAAGGCCTCTTCGAGAATTTCTCGACGCAACACATGTGGGCTTTTCTGCATCAACACCGCCAGCAGTTTGAGGCCCACCGGGTTGAGTTTGAGCAGACGCCCATCGCGGCTGACTTCCAGGGTATCGAGGTCATACACAAGATCAGCCACCGTTAACGTACGCCGGCCGCCGCCTTGGGCGCGACGCAATACCGCTTCGATGCGTGCGGCCAGCTCAGATAAGGCGAAGGGTTTAAGCAGGTAATCGTCGGCGCCAGAGCGGAAGCCCTGCAGCCGATCATCCAATTGGTCGCGGGCCGTCAGCATGATCACTGGCGTGTCGCGGCGTGCATCTTCGCGCAGGCGCTTGCACAGGGTGTAGCCATCGATGCCAGGCAGCATGATGTCGAGCACGATCAGGTCGTAATGTTCGGTGGCTGCCAAATGCAGACCGGAAAGACCATCTTGCGCGCAATCGACGGTGTATCCCTTCAAACCCAAATAGTCAGCCAGGTTTGCCAGGATGTCGCGATTGTCTTCAACCAGCAGGATTCGCATGAGGGTCTCCGTATGCAGTTATGGCCTTTGAAGCTGGCGCAGCTTAAGGCGTCGTGAGGCGTTCGACCAGTCTTAACGGTCGAGTGGGGCCAGGGCCCGCCCCAAACATAAAAAAACCCCGCACGAGGCGAGGTTTTCTTGGGGTAAAGCGAAGGGGTAAAGCTGGCTTACATCATGCCGCCCATACCACCCATGCCGCCCATGTCTGGCATACCGCCGCCAGATGACTTGTCATCAACCACTTCAGCGATCATCGCTTCGGTAGTGATCATCAAGCTGGCAATCGACGACGCCGCTTGCAGCGCAGAGCGAGTCACTTTAGCCGGGTCAAGGATGCCCATTTCAATCATGTCGCCGTATTCGCCAGTAGCAGCGTTGTAACCGAAGTTACCCGAACCCTGCTTGACCTTGTCGACAACAACGCTTGGCTCGTCACCGGAGTTGGCAACGATCTGGCGCAGTGGAGCTTCTACAGCGCGACGCAGCAGAGCGATACCGACGTCTTGATCAGCGTTGTCGCCTTTCAAGTCAGCAATGGCTTGCAGGGAGCGAACCAGTGCTACGCCGCCGCCAGGTACAACGCCTTCTTCAACGGCTGCACGAGTAGCGTGCAGGGCGTCTTCAACGCGTGCTTTTTTCTCTTTCATTTCGACTTCGGAACCGGCGCCGACTTTGATGACTGCAACGCCGCCAGACAACTTGGCCAGACGTTCTTGCAGTTTTTCTTTGTCGTAGTCAGACGTGGTGTCTGCTACTTGCGTGCGGATCTGAGCGATACGCGAGTCGATGTCGGAACGAACGCCAGCACCGTCGATGATGGTGGTGTTTTCTTTGTTCAGCACAACGCGCTTGGCATTACCCAGGTGTTCCAGGGTAGCGGTTTCCAGGCTCAGGCCGATTTCTTCGGAGATAACAGTGCCGCCAGTCAGAACAGCGATGTCCTGCAGCATGGCTTTGCGACGGTCGCCGAAACCTGGAGCCTTAACAGCTGCAACTTTCACGATACCGCGCATGTTGTTCACAACCAGAGTCGCCAAGGCTTCGCCTTCAACGTCTTCAGCAACGATCAACAGCGGACGGCCAGCTTTGGCCACTGCTTCCAGAACTGGCAGCATTTCGCGGATGTTCGAGATTTTTTTGTCGACCAGCAGAATCAGCGGGCTGTCCAACTCGGCAACCATGGTGTCTGGTTTGTTGATGAAGTACGGGGACAGGTAACCACGGTCGAACTGCATGCCTTCAACAACAGACAATTCGTTTTCCAGGCCAGTGCCTTCTTCAACGGTGATAACGCCGTCTTTAGTCACTTTTTCCATAGCTTCGGCAATGATGTCGCCGATGGAGCTATCGGAGTTAGCGGAGATGGTACCCACCTGAGCGATTGCCTTGGTGTCGGTGCACGGCTTGGACAGCTTGCGCAACTCAGCAACGATGGCGATGGTCGCCTTGTCGATGCCGCGCTTGAGGTCCATTGGGTTCATGCCGGCAGCTACAGCTTTCAGGCCTTCGTTAACAATCGACTGAGCCAGAACGGTAGCAGTAGTGGTGCCGTCGCCTGCGTCATCGTTTGCACGGGAAGCAACGTCTTTGACCAGCTGCGCGCCCATGTTTTCGAAACGGTCTTTCAGTTCGATCTCTTTAGCAACCGACACACCGTCTTTGGTGATCAGTGGAGCGCCAAAGCTTTTTTCGATGATGACGTTACGGCCTTTAGGCCCGAGGGTCGCTTTAACTGCGTCAGCCAGGACGTTTACACCGGTGAGCATTTTTTTACGAGCTGAGTCGCCGAACTTAACTTCTTTTGCAGCCATGATCGTGATTCCTTAAATACTTTGTAGTAATGGGAAATTCGCGGGAAATACTCAGGCTTCGACGACTGCGAGAATTTCGTTCTCGCTCATCACCAGCAGGTCTTCGCCGTCTATTTTCACAGTGTTGCTGCCGGAATACGGGCCGAACACCACTTTGTCACCCACTTTCACAGCCAGCGCACGTACTTCGCCGTTGTCCAGCACGCGGCCGGTACCTACAGCAAGGATTTCGCCACGGTTAGGCTTTTCAGCAGCCGAACCTGGCAAAACAATACCGCCAGCGGTTTTCGATTCTTCTTCGCTGCGACGGATTACGACGCGGTCATGCAGAGGACGAAGCTTCATTGTCGATCTCTCCTAATTATGGTTTTGAACGTCCCGGTGAAAACACCGGTGAGTTAGAACATCCGGCGTGGCCGGTTGCGGTTCGACAAGCGAAACGCAGAATACGGTCTGGCAAATCCACCAGAAACCTTGCGGTGACCCATACATAAGGGCGAGCAAGGTGATTACAAGGCTTGAGACGACATTTTTTTGCGATTCGTCAGAACGATTATAACGAACACAACGGCCCTGACAGCCTTAAAAGCCGCCGCTTGAGCCGTTACGCCTATTACTTGTCGCGATGCTCGAACTCACCTTCGATGACGTTCGGCTGGCGATTGCCCGGCGGAGTCATGCCTGGACGGCCTGAGCCATCGCCAGCATAGGGGTCATCGGCGAACGCACGTTGGCGCGTAGCCTGAGCCTCTGCACGGGTGCGCAGCTTATTGACCAGCAGCCGACGCGTGATCGGCAACAGGCATATGACGCCTAATACGTCGCTGATAAAGCCCGGCAGCAACAACAAGCCACCGCCGACGGCAATCATCAACCCTTCAAGCATTTCCTGAGCCGGCAGTTCGCCTCGCGAAAGGCTTTCACGGGCGCGCAGAGCCGTCGCGAAACCCGCCACGCGAATCAAGAACACGCCCAGCATCGAACTGGCAACCACCAGCAAAATGGTAGGCAAAAACCCTATGGCCATGCCGACTTTGATCAGAACGAACAGTTCCAACATCGGAAACAGCACAAACAACAACAGAAAAACACGCATCAAATGAGTTCCTCAACGGAAGATGACTTCCAATAAAACCTATGTGACGTCGCAAAACCGTTAATTCAAGCTTCCAGCTCTTCGTCGACCGGCCATTTTTCGGCATGAGCCAGTTGAACCAAGGCTTCGCGCACTTGTGTCGGCGTATTACAGGGCTGTGCAAACGGCAGCCAGTGAATGCCCTGTCCTATAAGCAGGTGCATGCCTTCGCTATCAACGCCCACCATTACAGCGGGTGGCGTCTGCGGCAGACCGGCCAGGTCCACATAGTGGGCGATGGCTTTGGCGTGGTCTTCATTCATGTGCTCGACCATGCTGGTCTCGGCCGCATCCGCAAAGGGGTTCGCCAATGCCACGTCGTCGAGCCAATGGATTGCGCCGAAACCGCCAATGAAACGATACCGCACCGGCACCAATACCCAAAAATCGAAATCATGGGCGCTATGGTAGCTCTGCGCTTCCGGGAAGAAACGATAATAACGCCGGGCCGCCGCTTCAATAGCTACAGCGTCCTTTATCTTCTCGGCTTCGGCCATTACCGTCACCCGCCCCACTGACTGCACATCTTCTGCGCCGCGCTCACCTACCAGCAGCGAACATTTGGGGTCTTGCTGCAGGTTATGCGTGTGTTGAGCAATACGGCTGATCAGAATCAACGGCCGACCCTGATCGTCCATGCAATATGGCACGACGGAGCCAAACGGAAAGCCAGGCATCGACTTGGAATGCGTGGACAGCGCGCCGCGGTATTCCTTGAGTAACAGTTCTCGGGCATGCTTACCGGCTTTCGCGCTCATATTTGTCTCCTAATGAAGAGTCCGTCGAACACTGACGGCCACTCAGAATTTTTCGCAGCACCACCGATTGTTTATTGGGCCACGCACATGCAATTGAAAGACAAGATAATAATTATCACTGGCGGTTGCCAGGGCTTGGGTCGCTCGATGGCCGAATATCTGGCGGGCAAAGGCATGAAACTCGCCTTGGTCGACCTGAACCAGGAAAAGCTCGAACAAGCGGTTGCTGCGTGCAAAACCTTGGGCGTAGAAGCACGGTCTTATCTGTGTAACGTCGCCAACGAAGAACAAGTGACCCACATGGTCGCTCAGGTCGCTAATGACTTTGGTGCAATCCACGGCCTTATCAATAATGCCGGGATTCTACGTGATGGGCTGTTGATCAAGGTCAAGGATGGCGAAATGACCAAAATGTCGCTAGCCCAATGGCAAGCGGTGATTGACGTCAACCTGACCGGCGTCTTCCTGTGTACCCGCGAAGTGGCGGCGAAAATGATCGAGCTGAAAAACTCCGGCGCGATCATCAACATTTCTTCAATTTCCCGCGCAGGCAATGTCGGGCAAACCAACTACTCGGCGGCCAAGGCCGGCGTTGCAGCAGCAACTGTGACGTGGGCCAAAGAGCTGGCGCGCTATGGTATTCGTGTAGCGGCTATTGCACCGGGCTTCATCGAAACCGAAATGACCCTCGGCATGAAACCAGAAGCGCTGGAAAAAATGACCTCGGGCATTCCGCTCAAGCGCATGGGCAAACCAGAAGAAATCGCTCACTCGGCGGCTTATATCTTGGAGAACGACTACTTCAGCGGCCGGATTCTGGAATTGGATGGCGGGTTACGGGTTTAACACCGCGACTATTGGCTAACTGACCCAGCCCCTTCTCGACTAAATTCGCTCCTACAGACGCTGTAACCCCTGTGGGAGCGAGTTCATTCGCGAAAAAGAGACGCCAACTTCTTAAAGACTGGGCCCGTTACCAAGTCACGCCAAACCCTGCGGTGTAACGGGTTTTGTTCAGGTCGCCCTCTGATGCGCCACTGATCACGTTTTTCTCTGCTTTCAGATTAAGCGAAGCCCACTCGGTTACTTTGTAGCGCAAGCCCACCTCGGAATCCAAGCTGTAGTCCGCCACACCACTTAGTGGTTTACCCAGCTCACCGTTGGTGAAGAATTCGACCTTCTTGCCAATCAGGAAACGGTTGTAATCCCACTTGATTGCGGCCGAATAAAAGTTGTCTTTTTGGCCGCTGGCGTATTCATAGTCAGTCCGGTTAATCAATGATCCGAGCGAGAACGCGCCCAACTCATCGTCCCAGAATTGATAGCCTGGGCCCGTACCCACCACACGCTGACGAGCGAGGTCTTCAACGAAGTCGCGTTTGTACGTCAAGCGACCTTCCCAGAACCATTTATCGGTCAGGAAGCGGTCGATGGAATACTCGGCACTCCAGTTGTTGGTGCTCACCAAATTATCTTGGGTTTCGCGGTTGTATTCGCCCTTGGCGTTATGCCGCCAGAAGCCATGACGCGCAGACGTTTTGAAAGCGATGTTGTAATCGTCGGTATCGTTTTCCGCTCGTTGAAAATCCAACGCGGCGTCAATGTTGCCCTTCCAGACCAGGTCCGTGATCACTGGTTTGGGTTTCATGATTTGTTGGATGCTGGAAAGTTCTACCGTCTTGGGTGCTTCGCCGTTAGCCAAGATCACCTTACCCTCTTCGGCAGGTTGTAACGACTTGGCAATCTCGCCCGTGTACTGGTCCTGTTTAACCAGCAACTTCTGATCGCTTTGCAGGGTTTTGACCTGCTTCCAATCCAGCGGAATCGCGCCGCCGTAGTCGGTCTGCAGCAACAGCTTGCCGCCGTCGAAAACAGAGATCTTGCCGGTCAGCTTATCGCCGTTCTTCATCCAGACGGTGTCGGCGAGAAGCGGCATGGAAACACTGGTAATACAGAGGCACAACAGGGTTCTAGACAACATAAGCGTCGGCAAGGCTCGAGTTCTTGCATAAATCGGGCATCATCCCCCAAGGACGACAATCTGTGTTCAATGACCCGGAACATCCGCCGGAGTTCCTCATGATCCGACCAACGTTATGTAACAGGACGAACGCGTGATTGACCCAATCGCATCGCAAGGCACTCCACACCCGACGCCCGCCGAGATTCGGCGTACCGCGCTTTATTTGACCTTGCATCAGGTTCCGGAAGGCAAGGTGGTGAGCTACGGACAACTGGCGGCGATGGCTGGACTGGGACGAGCTGCGCGCTGGGTCGGGCGCACGTTAAGCCAATTACCCGACGGCACCACCCTGCCTTGGCACCGAGTGGTGGCCGCTGGCGGGATAATCCGTTTACCCGCAGGCACGGTTTCGGGCGACGAACAGCGTGCCCGTTTGCGGGCGGAAGGCGTCACTGTCTCGAATAATCGGATAGATATGCAGCGCCATGGCTGGCGTCCGATAGAGCACAGCGGTTAGAGTGCGCCCTTTGTTTTCGTAACCTGAGGCCAGACTTCAGCTCATGCCCCGTAAAACCTGGCGCGCAGCGCTCGCCGCTTATGCCACACCCTCAGCGTTTGTGATGTTATTGCTAGGATTCGCCGCAGGCTTGCCTTACATGCTGGTGTTTTCAACGTTGTCGGTTTGGCTCCGAGAAGCCGGTGTTGCTCGAGAAACCATCGGTTATGCCAGCCTGATTGGCTTGGCGTATGCATTTAAGTGGGTCTGGTCACCGCTTTTGGATCAATGGCGCCTGCCATTTCTGGGCCGTCTCGGTCGGCGACGCTCATGGCTGGTACTTTCGCAGTCGCTTGTGGTGATTGGCTTGATCGGGATGGGCTTTTGCGACCCGCAAAAACACCTTTCTTGGTTGATTGCCATCGCCGTGCTGGTGGCTTTTGCGTCGGCGACCCAAGATATAGCCATCGATGCCTACCGCTTGGAAATTGCAGAAGAAAGCAGCCAGGCCGCCCTCGCCGCTAGCTACATGTCGGGCTACCGCATCGCGGCGCTACTGGCCACTGCCGGCGCGCTGTATATCGCCGAAGGCTTTGGCTCGACCGGCTTCAGCTATAGACACTCGGCGTGGGCCGGCACCTATATTCTGTTCGGCCTGCTAATGCTGCCAGCGCTGGTCACGACGCTGATCATGCGTGAATCCCCGGTACCGTTGCGCACTCAGTTATCCGCTGCTCGATACGGTTTCAACCACCAACTGGCGTCGGTTTTCGTCCTGATTATTTTGCTGGTCTCTGTGCCAGCGATGTTTACTCAGCTCTACTACACCGACTTCGCCAGTGTGCTGTTTAACGGCGAAAGCTGGACCGACCTGCTCATGGAAGACCGCGCCTTTCTGCGCGCAATCCTCTATGTGGTACTCACTACACTGTGCCTGTCATCGGCGGGCCGACGTGGGCTTGCGCCGGTGCTGACCCCGGTTAACGACTTCATTCGTCGCTATCGCTGGCAAGCCTTTCTGCTACTGGGGTTAATCGCAACCTACCGAATGTCGGACACGGTAATGGGCGTGATGGCCAATGTGTTTTATATCGATCAGGGGTTCACCAAGGACCAGATCGCCAGTGTCAGCAAGCTTTTCGGCTTAGTCATGACCCTGCTTGGCGCTGGCTTCGGCGGGCTGTTGATCGTGCGCTTCGGTATCTTGCCGATACTGTTTGTTGGCGGTTTTGCTTCTGCGGCCACTAACCTGCTGTTCCTGATGCTCGCCGACATGGGCGCGAACCTGCAGATGTTGATCGTGACAATTTCCTTGGACAACTTCAGCGCAGGGCTCGCGACGTCTGCTTTTGTAGCCTACCTGTCGAGCCTGACCAACCTCAAATTCTCGGCGACGCAGTACGCGCTGCTCAGCTCGATCATGCTCTTGCTGCCGCGCTTGATCGGTGGCTATTCAGGGGTGATGGTAGAAAAGTTCGGCTATCACAACTTCTTCATGATCACCGCTCTGATGGGCATTCCTACGCTGATCATGATCGCTATCCACTGGTCCCAGGAAGCGCGCCGCACCCGCGTAGCCGAGGCGACCAAAGCCGCTCAAGCAACGCCCGCTACCGACACGCCAGCCAGCGACTAGTCCAGAATCAGGCTCAGGTTATTTCGCGGCCACTTCCTGCATCACACGCACCATACGTTGCGGCGCTGGGATAGAGATATCCGCTGCTTTCAGAAGGTCCCGCGCTTCGATGTTGAAATACGAAACGACACCGCCATAATCCCCGGTCTTAGTCCACGCCCGTAACGACAAGGTGATCGCGTTCTCACCCAGCGCAGAGACCACCGCTTCTGGCGCAGGGTCGAGCAGAACACGGGGGTCTTGCGCCATGTCCAACAGCACTTGCAGCGCGTGCTTGAGGTCAGCATCGTGCTCCACGCCAATCTCGAATACGACCTTGCGAGTAGGCTGACGATTGGTGTTGGTGATGATCCCGTTCGACAAAATGCCGTTGGGCACGATGACCGTTTTGTTGTCGCCGGTGCGCAATACCGTGTGGAAGATTTGAATGTTATCGACCGTACCGCTGATGTTTTGGGCTTCGATCCAGTCGCCAATGCGGAACGGACGGAACAGCAGGATCAGAACCCCGCCGGCGAAATTCGCCAGACTGCCCTGCAATGCCAAACCAATGGCCAGACCGGCGGCACCGATCACCGCAACGAAGGACGTGGTTTCGATACCGATCATCGACGCAACGCTGACGATCAGTAAAATCTTCAGGATGATATTCGCCAGGCTGCTGATAAAACCCTGCAACGCCAGGTCAGCTTTACGTAATGCCAGCAGGCTCCCCACTTTGCGGGTCACCATGTTAATCAGCCACCAGCCGATACCCAGTGTCACCAGCGCCAACAAAAAGCGACTGCCATACTGTAAGAGCATTGGCAGCGAAGCCTCGGACACCTTAACCAGATGACTGACCTGATTATCCAAATCCATTTATTTCTCCTCAGTCGCGGAAATTATTGAATTGCAGGGGCATGCCGAAATCCTGACCGCGCAGCACCGCCATGGCTTCTTGCAAGTCATCACGTTTCTTGCCCGTGACACGCACTTGCTCACCTTGGATTGCAGCCTGGACTTTTAATTTTGCCTCTTTGATGTGCGCGACGATTTTTTTCGCGAGTTCTTTATCAATGCCTTCTTTGAGCACTGCTTCTTGCTTCATTAATTTGCCTGAAGCGAAAGCGTCCTTCACCTCAAGGCACTTCGCATCGATCTTGCGTTTGAGCAGGCACAGCTTGAGAATTTCGATCATCGCTTCTAGCTGAAAGTCCGCTTCAGCGGTCAGATTGACCGTTAACTCCTTGAATTCGAACGTACCTTTGCCTTTGAGATCGTACCGACGATCCAGCTCTTTAATGGCATTATCGACGGCATTAGTGACTTCGTGTTTGTCGAGTTCGGACACTACGTCGAACGAGGGCATGTAATCTCTCCAGATAAATGGCGCGGCTCGGGATGTGGAACGAGCACGCCTGACTTGACGGTATGAATGCGCGGTCATTATAACGAGACTTTTCCTCATCACGCTGCGAGCCTGCCATGTCGAATTTCGATTCTGTCGCGTCACCGGCTCTCATGCCATGTTCAGTAAACAGCTAATGGCCAGCCAATGGCATGTTCTGGGCGCTGGCAGTCTTGGCAGCCTGTGGGCCACCCGTTTGGCGCGCGCGGGATTGCCGGTTCGGCTTATCCTGCGCGACCCAGCGCGGTTGGCTGACTATCAGACTGCAGGCGGTTTGACGCTGGTGGAGCAAGGCCATAGCCAGTTTTTCGCGATCCCGGCGCAAACCGTTGAGGCAACAGAACCGATTGAGCGTCTATTGGTGGCGTGCAAAGCGTACGACGCTGAAGCTGCGGTTGCGCGTCTGGCACCACGACTGACTGCGAATGCCGAGTTGATCCTGTTGCAGAACGGTCTTGGCAGTCAGGATGACGTGGCCTTGAAGGTGCCCCGAGCGCGCTGCATCTCTGCGTCGAGCACCGAAGGCGCATTCCGCGACGGCGATTGGCGCGTGGTATTCGCGGGTCACGGTTACACCTGGCTGGGCGATGTCAGCGACCCGACACCCCCTCGTTGGCTGGATGAACTACAGGCCAGCGGTATCCCTCATCAGTGGACCCCCGACATTCTTACGCGCCTCTGGCGCAAGTTGGCGTTGAACTGCGCGATCAACCCGCTAACGGTTCTTCACGACTGCCAGAACGGCGGCTTACAGGCGCACACCTGCGAAGTGGCGACCTTGTGCGCTGAACTGACCGACTTGCTGCACTGCTGCGGCCAACCCGCCGCTGCGATCGACCTGCACAGTGAAGTGGAACGGGTGATCCAGGCGACGGCCGCCAACTATTCATCGATGTACCAGGACGTCGCCCACGGTCGGCGCACGGAAATCAGCTATTTGCTGGGGCACGCCTGTGCTGTGGCGGCACGTCACCACTGCCCGATGCCGCACATGAACCAATTGCAGGCGCGCCTGATCAACTTTTTGCAATCCCGAGGCTTGCCTATTTTGTAGCCAACTTGTTGGCGAGGGCGGCCTGACAGACCGTGTGTACCTTTCGCCAACAAGTTGGCTCCAGTGGGCGCGGATCTGGCCGTCTGCGTGATCAGATTGCCCGGCGAGCGATCTGCGCGTTACCCTGCAGGTTCTTTCAATCGCGTGTGATTTCGCCCGATGCCATTGCGCCAACGCCTAGAAAATCTACCAGTCGGCCAAAAGCTTCTGGCAGCGCTGTTGGTCTTGCTGACGACCGTGTTGTTGGTCGCCAACCTGACCTTCATCAGCGCCGCCTATTACATTTCGCAGGAAAGCATGGCGCCCCAAGCTTTGCAGACCATCGGTCGACTGATCAATAACCCCAACCTCGCCGCCCAAGCCTTAAGCTCGGCCGATAATGGCTTGGCGCTACTCAAAGAGCTAAAAAACTACAGCCCTCTGCGGGCGGCGGCGCTGTACGACGGCAATGGCGACCGACTGGCTCAGTTGCAACAGGGCGACAAACTCAAATTGCCCGAGCGCTTCAAAGGCGTGGAAGCCTGGCGTCTCACCGAGTTTCGCAATACGCAGCTCATCTCGATTCCCAAACCCGGCCAAGAACCCGGGCATTTGTTGCTGGTGGCCAGCAGCGAATTACCCACTGCGTTTTACACCGGCACCTTTACCGCCAGCGCCGGCATTCTGGTGTTCAGCGTATTGCTCTGGCTGGTGATTGCACGGCAGATTCGGCGGCTGATCACCGAGCCAATTTATCAACTTGAAGAACTGTCTCGGCAGGTCACCCGTGAAGAGGACTACGCGCTAAGGGCCCAGCCAGGTAACAACGACGAGATTGGTAGCCTGGCGGAAGCGTTCAACACCATGCTCTCGCGCATCGAAGCCCGAGAACAGCAGCTTAAACGGGCACGCGATGACTCACAGGATGCCTATGCCCAAGCCCAAGGACTGGCGGAAGAAACCCGGCATTCGAATCGCAAACTTGAACTCGAAGTTCAGGTGCGCAGCAAGATCGAGAAAAAACTCACCGGTTTTCAGAACTACCTGAACAGCATCATCGATTCCATGCCGTCCGCGTTGATTGCGCTGGATGAGCAGCTGTATGTCACCCAATGGAACCAAGAGGCCAGCGCGCTCTCCGGCACGCCGCTGGACGAAGCGCTGAATCAACCGATCTTTCTTGCGTTTCCCCCCATGAAAGCGTTTTTGCCGAAGATCAAGCACACGGTCGAACGGCACATCGTCACCAAGATCGAGCGCGTCACCTGGGTCAAAGACGATGTTGCGCACCATTACGCATTGACCTTCTACCCCTTGACCGGGGGCGCCGGCCGAGGCGTGGTGATCCGTATAGACGACATCACTCAACGTTTGTCACTCGAAGACATGATGGTGCAGTCGGAAAAAATGCTCTCTGTCGGCGGATTGGCGGCCGGCATGGCCCATGAGATCAATAACCCTTTGGGCGCGATCCTGCATAACGTGCAGAACATTCGCCGGCGCCTGTCGCCAGATTTGCCGAAAAACGTCGAACAAGCAGAGCAGGCCGGAATCAAACTGGAATCCGTCAATCACTACCTGCTCAGCCGTGAAGTGCCGCAGTTGCTCGACGGCATTCAACAGGCCGGCGCCCGCGCGGCGAAAATCGTCAGCCATATGCTTAACTTCAGTCGGCTCAGTAATCGGAAAATGGCGCCCTGCGACTTGCCGGCTCTGATTGATCAGGCCGTGGAAATTGCCAGCAACGACTTTGATCTGACCATCGGTTTTGATTTCAAGGGCCAGGCCATTACCCGTCAGTTCGATCCGAATCTAGGTCCTGTGCCAGGCACGGCAAACGAGCTGGAACAGGTGCTCCTGAATTTGCTGAAAAACGCGGCTCAGGCGATCCATCAGCGGGTAGACGACAGTGAGCCGGGGCGCATTGTTCTGCGCACTCGGCTCAACCCGCCGTGGGCGGAAATCCAGGTCGAAGACAACGGCATCGGTATGCCGGAAAACGTGCGCAAACGGACCTTCGAGCCGTTTTTCACCACCAAGGAAATCGGCCAAGGCACGGGGCTCGGGTTGTCGGTGTCGTACTTCATTATTACCAGCAACCACAAAGGCCAGATGGAAGTGCATTCAACCCCCGGCCAAGGCACCTGCTTCACGCTGCGCCTGCCATTGGCGGGCAGCACAGTCAACGCCTTGGAACAGAACCTTTCGGAGTTATAAGCATGGGCTTTCGCCTTTCAAAAATCTACACACGCACTGGCGACACAGGCGAGACCGGCTTGGGTGACGGACGTCGTGTGCCCAAAGACCACCCGCGAATCGAAGCCATTGGTGAAGTGGATACGCTGAACAGCCAGGTGGGCGTGTTACTCGCCGGACTGGCCGACGCCGTGGCGAGCTGCCCCGGTTTGGCCGAAGTAATTGAGGTATTAACGCCGTGTCAGCACCGCCTGTTCGACTTGGGTGGTGAGCTGGCGATGCCGGTTTATCAGGCGCTGAATAACGCTGAGATAGCGCGGTTGGAAACGACTATCGATCTGTGGAATGAGGAGTTGGGCCCGCTGGAGAATTTTATCTTGCCGGGCGGTTCGGCACTGATTGCCCAAGCCCACGTCTGCCGAAGCATCGCGCGCAGTGCGGAGCGCCGCTGCCAACACCTGAATGCCATTGAACCGCTCACTGGCGTTGGTTTGGCTTACATCAATCGGTTGTCGGACTTGTTGTTTGTCGCGGCGCGGTTGATTGCTAAGCGTCAGGGGATTGCCGAGATATTGTGGCAGGCGGCGCCGAAGCCTTGATGCCCAATATCTGTAGGAGCCAACGTGTTGGCGAGACGTAATAGCCTCGCCAACACGTTGGCTCCTACCGATTAAAACTCAGGCCAAAACGCCCGAATCCCGGCTACGCCTTGTGCGCCACTTTCCCACGCACGTTGACGGTCATCACCACCCACACCGCCAAGCAAGAACACCGGTTTACTGAAACCCGCGATCAACTGCGTCGCCGGCTCCCAACCTAATGGCAAAGCGTCTGGATGCGTCTGAGTCGGTTCCACCGGCGACAACGTGACAAAATCCACACCCGTCTGTTCAGCCAGTGCCAACTCCTCAGCGTTGTGGCAAGAGGCGGCCAACCAGCGCTCTTTCGGGAAAGGACGGCCATTAACTGCCAGCTTTCGCAGTTGCGCCGCCGTCAGGTGCCAGCCGGCTGCTGGAAAGTCACCCAGCCACTCCAACGGGCCCTTGAGCATCAATTGCGCCTTACCCGCACACAAACCCACGGCATCCACCGCCAAATCACGGTATTGCGGGTTATAGCCATTGGGCGCACGCAGTTGCACTAGCTTGATGCCCCCGGCGATCGCCTTCTGCAAGCCGCGCAGCAATTCAGGCGTGTCCAACCCCTCCGGGGTGATCAAGTAGCGATCCGGTAGACGCGCGGCGGCGACGATGGGTTGATTGGCGGCGGGAAAATCATAGTCAGCCAATTCTCGCGCAGACACCCACGCCAACGGCTGGCCTTCCACGCCATGAGGCTCCCCGCTGAATGCGGACACTTCCCAAACGTCCAGCAACACCTGTTTGTCCGGGTAATCGTGCTGGATTTTGATCAACGGGCGAGCGGCAACAACGACGATGCCCAATTCTTCCTGAAGCTCACGAGACAACGCCGCTTCCACCGTTTCATCGGCTTCAACTTTACCGCCCGGAAACTCCCATAAACCGCCTTGGTGCTGAGTACCGGCACGTCGTGCGATCAGGATCTTGCCGTCGTTACCACGGATGACCGCAGCCGCTACATGAATTCGTTTCACCGAACCACTTCCTCTAAACCTGCTTTCTGCCAGCGCTGAAAAGCGGGCCACTGATAAATCGTTTCCACGTACGCCTCAGCCTTGGCAGGCAGGGGCACACGGTTGGTCCGCAAGCGCACCGCCACTGGGGCGAAAAATGCATCAGCCAAACTGACTCGGCCAAACAGATACGGCCCGCTTTCAGCGGCTGCCGCATGGCATTCAGCCCACAACGCAACAACACGGTCGATGTCCGCCTGCACTTCAGCCGGAGTAACTTCCAGGGCTTGATCGCGACGCAAGTCGAACCCCATGTGCGAACGCAAGTGGGTGAAACCGCTGTGCATCTGCGCACAAGCCGAACGCGCTTGTGCGCGTGGCGCAATTTCCTGCGGCCAAAGATGGGCCTCGGGAAAACGCTCAGCCAGGTACTCAACGATAGCCAGGGAATCGGAGATGGTGCCGTGCTCGGTCTTCAGCAGTGGGACTTTGCCCGTTGGCCCGTGCGCCAGGCACTTTTGCAGCGTGTCGGGCTGATTCAGCAACACCATTTGTTCAGTGAACACAGCCCCCGCCATGTCCAGCGCCAACCAAGGACGCAAAGACCAGGAGGAAAAGCGTTTATCGCCAATAATCAGGTGCAGGCTCATGTACGGTACTCCGCGTTGATTTTCACGTACTCATGGGATAAATCGGTGGTCCAGATGGTTTCCTGGCAATCACCACGGCCCAGCTCGATGCGGATAGTAATTTCAGCTTCAGCCATAACCGCCGAACCTTGCTCTTCAGTGTACGTCGTTGCGCGGCAGCCTTTGCTGGCAATGCAGACCGTACCGAGAAATACGTCGATTTTGCTGACGTCCAGGTCCGGTACGCCGGCGCGGCCGACAGCAGCCAAAATGCGACCCCAGTTAGGATCGGAAGCGAACAGCGCCGTTTTGATCAGCGGCGAATGGGCCACGGCGTAACCAACATCCAGACATTCTTGATGATTACCACCGCCGTTGACTTCGACCGTCACGAACTTGGTTGCGCCCTCGCCGTCGCGCACGATGGCTTGAGCCACTTCCATGCACACCTCGAACACGGCCTGCTTGAGCGTGGCGAACAATGGGCCTTTGGCCTCAGTGATTTGCGGCAGCGCAGCTTTACCCGTGGCGATCAGCATGCAGCAGTCGTTGGTTGACGTATCGCCATCAATGGTGATGCGGTTGAACGACTTGTTGGCACCGTCACGCAGCAAGTCCTGCAATACGCTCTGTGCAACGTTGGCGTCAGTGGCGATGTAGCCCAGCATGGTCGCCATGTTCGGACGAATCATGCCTGCACCTTTGCTGATGCCGGTGACCGTTATGGTCACACCATCGTGTTCGAATTGGCGGCTGGCGCCTTTGGGCAGAGTGTCAGTGGTCATGATCCCGGTGGCGGCAGCCGCCCAGTTATCCACAGACAGGTCATCAAGGGCGGCTTGTAGCGCACTCTCTATTTTCTCTACCGGCAACGGCTCTCCAATAACACCGGTGGAGTAAGGCAGCACAGCGTCGGCATCAACGCCGGCCAGCTCAGCCAACTTGGCGCAGGTCCGCACCGCCGCCAAATAGCCAGGCTCACCAGTGCCCGCATTGGCGTTGCCGGTGTTGGTCAGCAAATAACGCACGGGGCCTTCAAAGCGCTGTTTGGCCAGGATCACTGGCGCGGCACAGAACGCGTTCAGGGTGAACACGCCAGCGACACGGGAGCCCTCAGCGCAACGCATGACCACGACGTCTTTGCGTCCGGGGCGTTTGATACCCGCAGAAGCGATACCCAGCTCAAAACCAGCAACCGGGTGCAATGTCGGCAAAGGACCAAGACCAACAGCCATTAAGTGCTCCTTTTGAAAGTATCTGCGCCGCCCACATCGGTACGGCTCAATCGATTGAAAAACGCCGCGACGGCTAAGCCGGTCGCGGCGCGAATGTTTCACATAACTAGCGCCGGGCTGAACTTAGTCGATCTTGCCGTGGCAGTGTTTGAACTTCTTGCCTGAACCACAGAAACACAGCTCGTTGCGGCCCTGTTTTTGATCATTGCGAACCGGCTGATCATTGCGAACCGGCACTGCGGCGACGGCAACATCTTCGCCTTCTTCCATCAGTACCTGTGGTGCGTCAAGGCCCGGGGCGTCAGCATGTTCGAACTGCATGCGCTGAGCCTGCTCCTCGGCGTCCTGACGCAAACGGGCTTCTTCTTCCACCGGGTCTTCGCGGCGAACCTGGACGTGTGACAGCACACGAATGGTGTCGCGCTTGATCGAGTCGAGCAGTTCCTGGAACAGGGTGAAGGATTCGCGCTTGTATTCCTGCTTCGGGTTCTTCTGCGCATAGCCGCGCAAGTGGATACCGTGACGCAGGTGGTCCATGGTCGACAGGTGGTCTTTCCACAGGTCGTCGAGGACACGCAGCAGAATCTGCTTCTCGAACGTACGCAGCGCGTCGGCGCTGGCTTGCTCTTCTTTTTCGTTGTACGCCGCCAGCAGCTCTTGCAGCAGCTTCTCGCGCAGGGTTTCTTCGTACAGGTGGTCGTCTTCGTCAAGCCACTGCTGGATCGGCAACTGCACACCAAAATCGGTATTCAGCGCAGCTTCCAGGCCCGCTACGTCCCACTGCTCTGGCAGCGATTGCGGCGGAATGTGCTGGCTAACCAGGCTGTTAAGCACGTCCAGACGGAAGTCGGCAATGGTGTCACCAATGTTGGTCGCAGCCAGCAGGCTGTTACGCATGTGGTAGATCACTTTACGTTGTTCGTTGGAGACGTCATCGAACTCGAGCAGTTGCTTGCGAATATCGAAGTTACGGCCTTCAACCTTGCGCTGTGCCTTCTCGATCGCATTAGTCACCATGCGGTGTTCGATCGCTTCGCCAGATTGCATACCCAGCGCTTTCATGAAGTTCTTTACCCGATCAGAGGCAAAGATGCGCATCAGGCTATCTTCCAGCGACAGGTAGAAACGACTGGAACCGGTATCGCCCTGACGGCCGGCACGACCACGCAGTTGGTTATCGATACGGCGTGATTCGTGACGCTCGGACGCAATAACGTGCAAGCCGCCCGCTTCGATCACTTGCTGATGGCGTTTCTGCCAGTCCGCTTTGATCTGCGCGATTTGCTCAGGGGTAGGCTCTTCCAGAGCAGCAACTTCCACTTCCCAGTTGCCGCCCAGCAGGATGTCAGTACCACGACCTGCCATGTTGGTGGCGATGGTAAGGGCACCGGGACGACCGGCCTGGGCAATAATTTCGGCTTCTTTTTCGTGGTACTTGGCGTTCAGCACCTTGTGTTCGATGCCTTCCTTGATGAGCAGATTGGACATGTGCTCGGAAGTTTCGATGGTCGCCGTGCCCACGAGGACAGGACGGCCTTGGGTCATGCTTTCTTTGATGTCAGTCACAATAGCGGCGTACTTTTCATCGGCCGTCAGGTAGACGAGATCGTTGAAGTCTTTACGCGCCAAAGGCTTGTTCGGCGGAATAACCGTTACGGACAAACCGTAGATCTGATGGAACTCAAACGCCTCGGTGTCGGCCGTACCCGTCATGCCGGACAGCTTGTTATACAGGCGGAAATAGTTCTGGAACGTGGTCGACGCCAGGGTCTGACTTTCGGCCTGAATGTTCAGCACTTCCTTCGCTTCGATGGCCTGGTGCAGGCCTTCGGACAAACGACGACCCGGCATGGTACGACCAGTGTGTTCATCGACCAGCAAGATCTGGCCGTCCTGAACGATGTACTCGACGTTGCGATGGAACAGCTTGTGCGCCCGCAGACCGGCATACACGTGGGTCAACAGGCCCAGGTTGTGTGCAGAGTAGAGACTTTCGCCAACCGCCAGCAGACCCACTTCAGTCAACATTTCTTCGATGAACTGGTGACCGGCTTCGTTCAACTCGACCTGACGGGTTTTCTCGTCAACGGTGAAGTGCCCGGCCTTGGTGACGACGCCTTCCACTTCTTCGATGTGCTGTTCCAGTCTCGGGATCAGCTTGTTGATTTCGGTGTACAGCTTGGAGCTGTCCTCGGCCTGACCGGAAATGATCAGCGGCGTACGCGCTTCGTCGATCAGGATCGAGTCGACTTCGTCGATCACGGAGAAGTTAAGCTCGCGCTGGAACTTGTCTTCCATGCTGAACGCCATATTGTCGCGCAGGTAATCGAAACCGAATTCGTTGTTCGTGCCGTAGGTGATGTCCGACGCATAGGCTGCGCGTTTTTCTTCTGGCGGCTGGAAAGGCGTAACGACGCCCACGGTCAAACCGAGAAACTCGTACAGCGGACGCATCCAGTTGGCATCTCGACGAGCCAAATAGTCGTTCACGGTAACGACGTGCACACCTTTGCCGGACAGCGCGTTGAGGTAAACCGCCAAGGTCGCGACTAAAGTCTTACCTTCACCCGTGCGCATTTCGGCGATCATGCCGTCATGCAGGGTAATGCCGCCAATCAACTGAACATCAAAGTGACGCATACCCATGACGCGCTTGCCGGCTTCGCGAGCAACCGCAAAAGCTTCAGGCAGCAGGGTGTCGAGGGTCTCACCTTTGGCTAAGCGGGCCTTGAACTCTTCGGTCTTGGCTCGCAGTTGCTCGTCCGAAAGGGCCACCATTTGCTCTTCGAAGGCATTGACGAACTGAACCGTCTTGAGCATGCGTTTAACTTCGCGCTCGTTCTTGCTTCCAAAAAGTTTCTTTAACAAAGGCGCAAACATATCGACAGGATCTTCCACACATAGGGATGGAGGGCGGCCCCGTGAGTCGCCCGTGCAGCCCTCATGGCCGCATGCGAACGAGTATTCTACCCGGAAACGGTGGTGAGGAAAGTGGCGTTATTCCACGATGCTGGCACAGCGCTGTAACGGGGCTGTTTTTACAATAGGGTCGTTTTATCAAACTTCAACCCAACGGCAGTTGAAGCTCGCTATTAAACCGTCACCGGAGCCCGAGCAAAATCCTATCTCGCTGAGCCGTAGAGGCACTTTCTGCTAATATGGCGGCTGTGTAACTCAAGGTGTCTACCATGGCATTTCGCCCCCTTACAGCCCGGGCACCCGCTGTCTTGCTCCGCGAAGCAAAACCGCTCAAAGCCATATTCCACCACGCTCAGCGCTTGGGTCATCTGCAACGCCTGCTCGAAAGTCAGTTGCAACCCGCCGCACGCGAACATTGCCACGTGGCGTCTTGGCGTGAAGGCAGCCTGCTGTTGATCGTGACCGACGGGCACTGGGCGACGCGCTTGCGCTACCAACAAAAACGCCTGCAACGACAACTGGTCGCTTTTGAAGAGTTCGCCAATCTCACGCGTATTTTATTCAAAGTACAGCCGCCTACCGTGCAACAGGGGGCAGTTGGTCATACGATGAGTCTGTCGGTTGTAGCCGCTGAAAGTATTCAAGCGACTGCGGAGGGGATAAGCGATCCGAAGTTACGGGCCGCACTGGAGCGGTTGGCGAGTCATGGGAAGCCGAAGATCGAGTAAACCTGAAGCGCTGTATGAGCTAACTTGTTAGCGAGACGGCGTGTCAGGCAGACCGGGGCAAGCCTCTCGCCAACAAGTTATCGCCTACAAAGGATTGAGTCCGCCAATTCACAAGCATAAAAAAGGCCACCCGAAGGCAGCCCTAAAACTAGAAAAGAGAGTACTAAATTACACGGCCGCAACAGGACGCATGTAAGAGATCGGTGCGGCGCTGGCATCATCGAAGGTCACCACTTCCCAGGCGTCTGTCTGCGCGATTAAGGCGCGGAGCAGGACGTTGTTCAGTGCGTGCCCGGACTTGAAGCCTCGGAACTCGCCTATCAGACTATTACCCAGCAGGTAAAGATCGCCGATTGCATCCAGAATTTTGTGTTTGACGAATTCGTCCTCATACCGCAGGCCATCTTCGTTCAGCACGCCGTCCTTATCGACCACGATGGCATTTTCAACGCTACCGCCGAGTGCGAGGTTGTGCTTGCGCAGGTACTCGATGTCACTCATGAACCCAAAGGTACGTGCGCGACTGACTTCTTTGACGAAAGAAGTGCTGGAAAAATCCACGGTTGCACTTTGAGTACGGTTGCGGAAAACCGGGTGATCGAAATCGATCTCGAAACTCACCTTAAAGCCTTCGAAAGGCAGGAAAGTAGCGCGCTTACCGCCCTCCTCCACTGTCACTTCTTTGAGGATTCGGATGAATTTCTTGGCTGCGTCCTGTTCTTCCAGGCCGGCAGATTGAATCAGGAATACGAAGGGTCCTGCGCTACCGTCCATGATCGGAACTTCGGAGGCGGAGAGTTCAACGTAGGCGTTATCGATGCCCAGGCCAGCCATGGCCGAAAGCAAGTGCTCTACTGTGTCCACCTTGGTGTCCCCGCTGACCAATGTGGTCGACAGGGTGGTGTCACCGACGTTTTCCGCACGGGCAGCAATCTGCACCATAGGGGTGAGGTCGGCACGGCAGAACACGATGCCGGTATTCACGGGTGCGGGCTTGAGGGTCAGGTAAACCTTCTCCCCGGAGTGCAGCCCTACACCTGTGGCACGGATAATATTTTTCAGGGTGCGTTGTTTAATCATGGCATTGGCCGCTTCAGCGCAAGTTGCGAACTGGTATCAACAAAGGCTGGCGATAATAGCAGACCAGACCTTTGCTGAACACCAATCACCCTAATACCCCTGATACATTTCATTAATCAGCCTGACGACGCAGGAAAGCCGGGATGTCCAGGTAATCCAAATCATCGTGAGAGTTCGTCTTGGCGGACGCTTGGGCACCGGCATGTGCCTGATTGCGCATCACGGTCGGGCGGTCCAGATCGCGGTAGTTCACGGACGGCATTTCCTGACGAGCAGAAGGGTGTGCCGAAGCGTGCTGCGAAGGCTGAAGGGTGTTGTCGATGACCTTCACAGGCTTCTCGATTTTTGCACCCAGACCTGTAGCCACCACCGTCACGTGCAACTCGTCACGCATGTCCGGATCGATAACCGTACCGACCTTGACCATGGCGTGCTCGGAAGCGAACGCTTCGATGATGCTACCCACGTCCGAATACTCACCCAGAGACAGGTCAGGACCGGCAGTGATGTTCACCAGAATACCGCGAGCGCCTTGCAGGTTGACGTCTTCAAGCAGCGGGTTACGGATAGCTGCTTCAGTCGCTTCACGTGCACGGTTAGGACCGCTGGCGCAGCCAGTGCCCATCATCGCCATACCCATTTCGCTCATCACGGTGCGCACGTCGGCAAAGTCGACGTTGATCATGCCCGGACGCTTGATGATGTCGGAGATACCGCGAACCGCACCGGCCAGTACATCGTCTGCCTTGGCGAAGGCGGACAGCAAGCTGGCGTCTTTACCGAGGATGGTCAGCAGCTTCTCGTTAGGAATGGTGATCAACGAGTCGACGCTTTCCGAGAGCAGACGAATGCCTTCATCGGCGATCTGCATACGCTTGCGGCCTTCGAACGGGAACGGACGCGTTACAACAGCAACGGTCAGAATGCCCATTTCCTTGGCCACTTCGGCGATGATTGGTGCCGCACCGGTACCGGTACCGCCACCCATGCCGGTGGTGATGAACACCATGTTCGTGCCTTGCAGCACTTCAGCAATACGCTCACGGTCTTCAAGTGCAGCCTGACGACCTACTTCAGGATTGGCACCCGCACCCAAGCCTTTGGTCACACCAGTGCCCAATTGCAGGATGGTACGTGCGCCGATGCTTTTCAGCGCTTGCGCGTCAGTGTTGGCGCAGATGAATTCCACGCCTTCGATGTTGCTCTTAACCATATGGTTAACCGCATTACCACCACCACCACCAACACCGATAACTTTGATTACCGGGCTTTGCGGGACATTGTCTACGAGTTCGAACATTTTCCCTCTCCTTTCATTTTCTCTAGTTTTTTGCCTACACGCCTACCACTACCGCTTTGAATCTTAGAAATTGCCCTGCACCCAACGCTTTAGGCGCTCAAGCACAGGAGCTTTAGGTTCATCGCTGTTATAGCCACTGTTACTGCTACTGATGCCGGACAAGGAGATGCCGTCGGATTGCTTTTGCAGCCCGTACAGCAATAGCCCCACACCTGTGGAATAAATCGGGTTACGCACGACATCGGCGAGCCCTTTGACGCTGTGCGGCACGCCGAGGCGCACCGGCATGTGGAAGATTTCTTCGGCCAATTCAATGGCGCCTTCCATCTTCGAGGTACCACCGGTCAGGACGATGCCGGCCGGGATCAAATCTTCGTAACCGCTGCGGCGCAACTCTGCCTGAATCAGGGTGAACAGTTCGTCGTAACGTGGCTCGACCACTTCGGCCAACGCCTGACGCGACAGCTCGCGCGGTGGACGATCGCCCACGCTCGGGACTTTAATGGTTTCACCGGCACCGGCCAGTTTGGCCAAGGCGCAGGCGTAGCGAATCTTGATTTCTTCGGCGTATTGAGTCGGAGTACGCAACGCCATGGCGATGTCGTTGGTGACTTGGTCGCCCGCTATCGGGATCACCGCGGTGTGGCGAATCGCACCCTCAGTGAAGATCGCGATGTCAGTGGTGCCACCGCCGATATCGACCAGGCAAACACCCAGCTCTTTCTCGTCATCGGTCAGAACTGAATACGCAGATGCCAGCTGTTCAAGAATGATGTCGTCGATTTCCAGACCACAACGGCGCACACACTTTTCAATGTTTTGCGCAGCGTTGACAGCGCAGGTCACCACGTGAACCTTGGCTTCCAGACGCACGCCCGACATACCCAAAGGCTCACGCACGCCTTCCTGATTGTCGATGACGTAGTCCTGCGGCAACGTGTGAAGCACTCGCTGATCCGCCGGAATAGCAACGGCCTGCGCGGCATCGAGCACGCGCTCAAGGTCGGCCATGCTGACTTCGCGATCACGAATCGCAACGATGCCGTGGGAGTTCAGGCTGCGGATATGGTTGCCCGCCACGCCGACGAAAGCCGAGTGGATACGGCAGCCCGCCATCAACTGAGCTTCCTCAATCGCGCGCTGGATCGACTGCACGGTGGACTCGATATTCACCACCACGCCCTTCTTCAGGCCGCGGGAAGGATGCGTGCCGATGCCGACGATTTCCAGGGTCCCATCGGCCCCGACTTCGCCCACCAGTGCTACAACCTTGGAGGTGCCGATATCCAAACCGACGATCATTTTCCCGCTTTGCACGTTTGCCATTGTCCTGCCTCTTATCAATTCTTCGCGACGGCGGGTTTGTCCGTCGAAGGCGCTGCCTGCTCACGCCATCCAACGGCCAGGCCGTTGGAATAACGCAGGTCGATGCGCGCGATATTCGTGATCTGTTCTTTGAGCGTTTTTTCGTAAATCGCGATGAAGCGGCGCATTTTTTCCACCAAATGATCGCGGCCCAACAACAACTCGATACCTGGACCTGAACTGCCCGCTCCGGTGGTCAAAAACCAGCTGCCGCGTTCGCGTAACTCCAGGCGCACGATGGAGAAGCCCAAAGGCCGCAACATCTGACTCAGCACCTGGTACTGCTGCATGACCTGTTGCTGGGCACGCTGCGGACCAAACAACTGCGGTAAATGCTCATAATTGGCCAGCTCGCGCGGGGCAAATGCCTGGCCTTGGTTGTTCAGCAGAGCCTCATCACCCCAGCGTGCCACGGGCAGCTGCTCTTCTAGACGAATCACCACTTGGTCCGGCCAGACGCGCCGAACTTCGGCGTGAGCAATCCACGGCATTTGCTCCAGCTCGGTACGCATCCCCGCCAAGTCGATGGTGAAAAAACTCGCGGCCACGAACGGCGCGATACGCTGCTGCACAGCTTGTTGGCTGATGTAGCTCAAGTCGCCCTGCACGTTGATCTTAGTGATCGGGCGGTCGGCGTACGGCAGCAGCCGCGTGGCCGCTTCATACGTGCCGAAACCGAGAACGACCAACATCACAGGCCAGAACAGGTGTTTGATGAATCCGAAATTGGCTTTTGGCAGGCGCGACGACAGCGGCTCTTTAGCCACCATTCGACTGGCACCACGCGGCACCGGCTTGCGGCCGGGAACGGGTTGCTGATGACGTAGCATCGCGCCTTGCATGGGATTAACCTCGCGCCTCGAGACTGTCGGCCAGAATCGCCAATACCAACTGTTTAAAATCCAGGCCAGCAGCACGCGCGGCCATTGGGACCAGGCTGTGATCGGTCATGCCTGGCACCGTGTTCACTTCCAACAGCCAAAACTTGCCGTCGGCGTCTTGCATCACATCCGCCCGCGCCCAACCCACGATGCCAACGGCCTCGCATGCACGCGCAGTGAGATCTTTAAGCTCTTGTTCTTTAGCGTCATCAAGCCCGCAAGGAATCCGATACTGGGTATCGGAAGCCAGGTACTTGGCGTCGTAGTCGTAGAACGTGTGAGGAGTGCCGAGACCGATGGGCGGTAATATCTGGTCACGCAGCGTGGCGATGGTGAACTCTGGACCTTGAATCCATTGTTCAACCAACACTTGCGAATCGTAGGTACTGGCGGCTTTCCATGCGGCGATTAATTCGTCGACGCTGGTCACCTTCGCCATACCGATACTGGAACCTTCATGGGCCGGTTTGACGATCAAAGGGAAGCCCAGTTCCCCGGCTGCAGAAATACAATCAGCCTCAGAACTCAGCACCGCATGACGAGGGGTCGGCAAGCCCAGGCTTTGCCACACTTGTTTAGTCCGCAGCTTGTCCATGGCCAGTGCCGAAGCCAATACGCCGCTGCCGGTGTAAGGAATTTCCAGGCACTCAAGCAGGCCTTGCATGCTGCCGTCTTCGCCGCCTCGTCCGTGCAGAACGATGAACGCACGGTCGATTTTTTCGTTGACCAAATGCTGCAAGAAATCGTCGCCGACGTCGATGCCGAACGCGTCGACACCGCCCGCTTGCAAGGCTTCAAGCACCGCTTGACCGGATTTCAGCGACACTGCCCGCTCAGCGCTTTTACCGCCAAACAGCACCGCGACGCGGCCGAACACGGTCGGATCTACGGTGGACATCAGCGAGGTGTTCATGGTCAGTGTCGTCATTTCAATTTCCCCTCGGTCGGGGCGACGATTGCGCCGGCGAACAACGGGCTTTTCAGCAGTTGCGGCGCGAGACCGCCAATGTCACCGGCGCCTTGGCACAGCAGGATGTCACCAGCACGCAGCAGTGGTTTGACCAACGGGGCCAGCTCAACGCCGCGCTCAATGTAGATTGGGTCCAACAAGCCGCGCTGACGAATGCTGTGTGCCAAGTGGCGACTGTCTGCGCCGGGAATAGGCTCTTCTCCAGCGGGGTAGACTTCCATCAACAACAGCACGTTGGCCTCGGTCAGTACCTGCACGAAGTCATCGTAAAGATCACGGGTGCGACTGAACCGGTGGGGCTGGTAAACCATCACCAACCGACGATCCGGCCAACCACCCCGTACAGCATTGATCACCGCCGCAACTTCACGCGGGTGGTGACCATAGTCATCGACCAGCATCACGTTGCCGCCTTCTACCGGCAGTTCACCGTAAATCTGGAAGCGTCGACCGACGCCCTGGAAGCCGGACAACCCCTGCACGATGGCTTCGTCAGAAACGCCTTCATCGGTAGAAATCGCGATGGTCGCCAGGGAATTAAGAACGTTGTGATTGCCCGGCATATTCACTGAAACATCCAGCGGTTCACGGTCGCGGCGCAGCACGGTGAAGAAGGTTTGCATGCCGTCTTGACGCACGTTGATTGCACGCACGTCGGCTTCTTCGCTGAAGCCATAGGTCATGGTCGGGCGCTTGATCAGCGGTAGAATTTCACGCACCACAGGGTCATCGATGCAGACCACGGCCAAGCCGTAAAACGGCAGGTTATGCAGAAACTCAACGAAGGTTTTCTTCAGTTTATTGAAGTCGCCTTCATAGGTTTCCATGTGGTCAGCGTCGATGTTGGTGACCACAGCCACCAACGGCTGCAAGTGCAAGAAGCTGGCATCGCTTTCATCGGCTTCGGCAATCAGATAACGGCTGGTACCCAGTTGCGCGTTAGTGCCCGCAGCATTCAACCGGCCGCCGATCACGAACGTCGGGTCCAGGCCACCAGCCGCAAACACTGAAGCGATCAAGCTGGTGGTGGTGGTTTTGCCGTGGGTGCCGGCCACTGCAATGCCGTGACGGTAACGCATCAATTCGGCGAGCATTTCCGCACGCGGCACCACTGGAATACGACGCTCGACGGCGCTGGCGACTTCCGGATTGGAGGTGTTCACTGCACTGGAAACCACCAACACATCTGCGTTCGCGGTGTTCTCGGCGCGATGGCCGATAAAGATATGCGCCCCGAACGATTCGAGACGCTCAGTCACCGGGGAAGCTTTCAGGTCAGAGCCCGAGACTTCATAACCGAGGTTGAGCAACACTTCGGCAATCCCGCACATGCCCACACCGCCAATACCGACGAAGTGGATACGCCGGATGCGGCGCATTTCCGGTTGCGGCATCGCGCGTTTACTTTCAACCATGGGCCACCTCCAGGCACACGTCGACCACGGTGCGGGTTGCGTCAGGTTTGGCTAGGCAGCGTGCGGTGCGGGCCATGTTGTTCAGTTGTTCGGGTTGCATCAAAACCTCTTTCAGGCGTGCGGCCATTTCGGCTACGCCAGTTGTCGCTTGAGGCATGACGAAGGCAGCGCCTTCGCGGGCCAAATAATCAGCGTTACGGGACTGGTGATCGTCGATTGCGTGAGGCAATGGCACCAACAGTGACGGCAGACCGGCTGCCGCCAGTTCACTGACGGTCAGCGCGCCTGCGCGACAGACCACTAGGTCGGCCCAGCCATAGGCTTGGGCCATGTCTTTGATGAACGGCGCCACCTGCGCCTCGACACCGGCAGTCCGATAGCGCTCTGCGGTAATTTGGTCGTGATTCTTGCCCGCCTGATGAAACACTTCAGGACGCACTTCAACCGGTAACAACGCCAACGCTTCAGGCAGCAATTTGTTCAGCGGTTCGGCGCCGAGGCTGCCACCCAGAATCAGCAAGCGCGCTTTACGCCCTGCCAATACCTGACGCGGAGTTTCGAGAAACAACTCGCTGCGCACTGGGTTGCCGGTGGTGCGGCGTTTGGCCGACTTGGAAAAAGTATCCGGGAAGGCTTCGCACACGCGGCTGGCAAACGGCACCAGAGTCCGGTTAGCGGTACCTGCAATCGCGTTTTGCTCATGGATAATCAATGGAATGCCGGCCAGTTTTGCCGCCAGTCCACCGGGGCCGGTGACATAGCCGCCCAGTCCCAGCACGCAAACTGGCTGCAACTGACGAACAATTTTCCGCGCTTGCATCAACGCTTTGAACAACACAAACGGCGCTTTCAACAGAGCAAGAACGCCCTTGCCGCGCAAGCCGGTCATGTTGATCAGGTGCAATGGCAAGCCGGCCTGTGGCACCAGCTCATTCTCGATACCGCGTGGCGTGCCCAACCAGTGAACACTGTAACCGCGGGCTTTGAATTCTTGCGCGCAGGCCAACGCCGGGAACACATGCCCGCCGGTACCGCCCGCCATGATCAGCACGTTAGCGCCCATCATTGGACTCCTCTGCGAAGTCGCTTTCATTGAATTCCGTTTCTTCACTGCCGGTATTGGTCCGCGATTCCCACTCGATACGCAGCAATAAGCCAAGGCTTGCGCAACAAATCACCAACGAACTGCCGCCGTAACTCAGGAATGGCAATGTCAGGCCTTTGGTGGGCAGCAGCCCGACGTTAACCCCGATATTGATCAAGAACTGGCCAATCCAGAGGAAGGCCAAACCATAGGCGACATACGCGCCAAAATATTGCTTGGCCCTTTCTGCCCACAAGCCGATGTACATCGCCCGGATGCTGACGAAGACGAACAGCGCCACGGTGAGCAGCGAACCCACCACGCCCAGCTCTTCAGCGAGCACGGCGAACACAAAGTCAGTGTGCGCTTCAGGCAAGTAGAACTGCTTCTGGACGCTGTTGCCCAGACCGACGCCAAACCATTCGCCACGGCCAAAGGCAATCAGGGCCTGGGTCAATTGATAGCCAGAACCAAACTGATCGGACCAGGGGTCGGTGAAGGTAATCAAACGCGCCATACGATATGGCTGTGCTTGAACCAGCACGAACACCGCGCCTACCGCCAAGACCACCATCAAGGAGAATCGGAACAAACCAACGCCGCCCAAAAACAGCATGGCCGCCGCAGCGCCCATCATAACGACGGTGGCGCCGAAGTCCGGTTCCATCAGCAGCAGGCCGGCCATGGGCAGCAAAACAATGAACGGCTTAAAGAAGCCCATCCAGCTTTCGCGAACTTCTTGCTGCTGGCGAACCAGATACCCGCCAAGGAAGATCACGACAAAGACTTTGGCGATCTCGGAAGGTTGAACGTTGAACATGCCAAAACCGATCCAACGCATTGAACCGTTGACCTCGCGGCCCAACCCCGGCACCAACACAATCACCAACAAACCGAACGCGCCGATCAGCATCAGCCAGCCCAGCCGTTGCCAGGTTGATACCGGAATCATCATGGTCGCGGCGCAGGCACCCAGGCCGATGACCAGATAAATCAAGTGTCGAATCATCATGTAAAGCGGGTTGCCGGACTGCACTGCGGCCACTTCAGATGAAGCAGAGGTGATCATGACCAACCCCAAGCCCAACAGCGCCAGGCAACCCGCGAGCATCGGAAAGTCGACATCGATGCCACGGCCGCTGATCAGCGGGGATGGATAAGGCCGAATGATGCCAAGGATCATGACAAGGCCTCCACTGAGCGAGCGAACAGGCGGCCACGTTCTTCGTAATTCTTGAACATATCCAGGCTTGCACAGGCGGGCGACAACAACACGGCGTCCCCGTCCTGAGCGATTTCAGCAGCTCGCAGCACGGCTTCTTCCAGTGTTTTGACGCGTATTAATGGAACCGCTTCGCCCAGCGCTTGCGCGACGAGTTCTGCATCGCGGCCCAGCAACACCACCGCGCGGCAATGAGCGGCGACCGGCGCGCGCAGGGCTGAGAAGTCAGCGCCTTTACCGTCGCCACCAGCGATCAACACCAACTTGCCGCTGATGTCGGCGCCCAAGCCTTCGATAGCCGCCAGCGCAGCACCGACGTTGGTGGCTTTGGAGTCATCGTAATAGCTGACACCGTCGCGCTCGCGCAGCCATTGGCAGCGGTGCGTCAGGCCAGTGAAAGCGCGCAGACTGTCCAACATGGCGTCGAATGGCAAACCGACCGCGTGACCCAGCGCCAACGCTGCCAGCGCATTAGACTGGTTGTGGGCACCGCGAACCTTCAGCTCGCGAACCGGCATCAGGGTGTCGAATTGGAAGGCGAGGTATTTTTCGCCACTCTCTTCGCGCAGACCGAAGCCGTGGAAATCAGGAGTGTTCAAGCCGAAGGTCCAGCACGGCAGACCCTCGCCGATCAGCGGCCGCGACAGCGCGTCCTGCCTGTTGACCACCACTTGCCGCGCGCCCCGGAAAATTCGGTGTTTGGCCAAGTGATAGGCCGGCAAACCGCTGTAGCGGTCCATATGGTCTTCGCTGACGTTAAGCACCGTCGCCACTTCAGCGCCGAGTTGATCGGTGGTTTCAAGCTGGAAGCTGGAGAGTTCAAGCACGTACAACTCGACAGAATCGTCCAACAGGTCCAGCGCTGGAGTGCCCAGGTTGCCGCCGACCGCGACACGCTTGCCTGCGGCCAAGGCCATGTCACCCACCATGGTGGTCACGGTGCTTTTCGCGTTCGAACCGCTAATAGCAACGATGGGCGCCTTCGCATTACGTGCGAACAACTCGATGTCACCCGACAACTTCACGCCACGGGCCGCCGCTTGTTGCAGCGCCGGGGTGGCCAGTGCCAGACCTGGGCTCACGTACAACTCATCGGCGCGGCACAGAAACTCCACGTCCAGTTCGCCACAACGCACTTCCACCTGCGGGTATTGCTCGCGCAATGTCGCCAGTTCAGGTGGATTTTCCCGCGTGTCTGCCACAGCAAACGACACGCCCCGGCTCGCCAGGAAGCGAACCAGCGACATGCCGCTCTTGCCGAGGCCGACAACGATGCGGAAGTGGTCAGAAGCGATCAAAGACACTCGTTCTACCTCAGCTTCAGGGTGGCAAGGCCAATCAGCACCAAAATCACGGTAATGATCCAGAAACGGACAATCACACGCGGCTCGGGCCAGCCTTTGAGTTCAAAGTGGTGGTGAATCGGTGCCATGCGAAACACGCGGCGACCGGTCAACTTGAATGACGCTACCTGGATGACGACGGACAGGGTTTCTGCCACGAACACGCCGCCCATGATGAATAAGACGATTTCCTGACGAACGATGACGGCGATGGTGCCCAGCGCTGCGCCGAGGGCCAGCGCACCGACGTCACCCATGAAGACCTGTGCCGGGTAGGTGTTGAACCAAAGAAAGCCCAGTCCCGCGCCAATCAATGCGCCGCAGAACACGATCAGCTCACCTGCGCCGGGGACATAAGGAATCAGCAGGTACTCAGCAAACTTCACGTTACCCGACAGGTAGCAGAAGATGCCCAGCGCGCCGCCTACCATAACCGTTGGCAAAATTGCCAGACCGTCGAGGCCGTCGGTCAGGTTGACCGCGTTGCTTGAGCCGACGATCACGAAGTAGGTCAGCACTATGAAGCCGACGCCAAGCGGGATACCGACATCCTTGAGCATCGGCACGATCAGCGTGGTTTCCACAGCGGAGGGCGCGGTGGAATACAGGAAGATCGCCGCGCCAAGACCGAACACCGATTGCCAGAAGTACTTCCAGCGGCTCGGCAAACCTTTTGAATTTTTCTCAATGACTTTGCGGTAATCATCGACCCAGCCAATGCCACCAAACAGCAGGGTGACGATCATCACCACCCACACGTAGCGGTTGCTCAAATCAGCCCATAACAAAGTGCTGACAGTGATGGCGGACAGAATCAGCGCGCCACCCATGGTCGGCGTGCCCGATTTGGCCAAGTGCGACTGCGGACCGTCATTGCGGACTGACTGTCCGATCTGGCGATTCTGCAAAGTCCGGATCATCCATGGGCCCAGGCACAACGCGAGCGTCAATGCGGTAAGCACGCCGAGAATCCCGCGCAGGGTCAGGTATTGGAAGACCGCGAAGCCTTTGTAGAATTGTTGTAAATACTCCGCCAACAACAGCAGCATTAATGTTTCTCCTGGCTAGAACCACACAAAGCGGCGACGATGTTTTCCATCGCTGCGCTGCGCGAACCTTTAATCAAAATGGTGGTGTTAGTGTCCTGCTCGGCGCCAAGCGCTGCGATCAGGTCTTGCTGATTTGCGAAGTGACGGCCGTGCTCGCCGAACGCTTTTACTGCGTAAGCCATTAATGGCCCAACCGCGTACAACGCCGAGACCTTACCAGCGGCATACGCACCTACATCGCGGTGACCCTGCTCGGCCCACTCGCCTAGCTCGCCAATGTCTCCGAGCACCAAGACGGTGCGCCCAGAAAAGCCGGCGAGTATATCAACGGCTGCGCACATGGCGGTGGGGTTAGCGTTATACGTGTCATCAATCAGACGAATGCCGTTAGTGGCTAACTGCGCCACCGCACGGCCCTTGACCGGTTGCACCGCAGCCAAACCCGCGACGATACCGTCCAGCGATACGCCCAGGGCATGCGCCGCGGCCGCAGCCGCCAACGCGTTGGCAATGTTATAGGCGCCCAGTAAGTTGAGCTGAATCGATGCCGAACCGGACGGACCATGCAGCGTGAAGCTAGGGCAGCCGCGTGCATCGCGGGTCAGGTCCCTGGCGTAAAAATCTGCTGCGTCATCACTCAAGGCGAAACTCAGCACCGGGCGACCCTTGGCGCGGGCGCGCCAGGTAGCAAAGGCGATATCGTCTCGATTGAGGACGGCCGTACCGTTGGCGCCCAAACCCTCAAGGATTTCACCCTTGGCCTGGACGATCTTCTCCGGCCCGCCGAACTCACCCACATGGGCGGTCCCTGCGTTGGTGATGACGGCAACCTGAGGTTTTGCCAAATCGACGGTGTAACTGATTTCACCGAGGCGGGACGCACCCAATTCGATGACGGCTGCTGAATGCTCCGGCGCCAGTTCAAGCAGGGTCAGTGGAACCCCCAACTCGTTGTTTAAATTGCCACGGGTGGCCAGGACCGATCCACGGGTACGCAGGATGCTGGCGAGCATTTCCTTGGTGGTGGTTTTGCCGCTGGAACCAGTGATCGCCGCTACCGGCTTGTCAAACCGGCTGCGATTCAACGCACCGAGTTGCGCCAACGCCTGACGAGTGTCGGTGACGACCAATTGCGGCAACACCGAACCCGGGATTTCACGCTCGACCAGCGCGCCGACCGCGCCTTTACTTGCGACGTCATTCAGGTAGTCGTGACCATCAAAATTGGGACCGGCAAGTGCGATAAACAGCTGACCCGGCACAATGTGTCGACTATCAATGCTCACCCCGGTAAAGGTGCAATCAGCGCCGACCAAACGGCCACTCAGTGGCGCAACCAGTTCACTGAAGGCCAGAGGCTTAAGCATGCGCCACCTCCCATGCAGCCAAGGCTTTGCTGGCTTCTTCGAGATCAGAAAATGGCTGACGCTGACCGTTGATTTCCTGATAGTCCTCGTGGCCCTTGCCCGCTAACACGATGACGTCCGCAGCTGACGCACTGGCAATCAATTGCGCCACTGCCTGGCCGCGTCCGGCGACGAAGGTCACGGTGTCGGCGGCAACGAAGCCTTTACGGATGTCATCGAAAATCTGTGCCGGTGCTTCGGTGCGTGGGTTGTCATCTGTGACCAACACCGTATCCGCCAGCCGCTCGACCACTTCAGCCATTAACGGGCGCTTGCCGCGATCACGGTCTCCGCCGCAACCGAACAGGCACATCAAGCGGCCTTTCGCGTGCGGACGCAGCGCTTCGAGCACCTTTTCCAGCGCGTCAGGGGTGTGTGCGTAATCAACCACCACCAGTGGCTGATTGCCGCCACCCAATCGTTGCATGCGGCCAACCGGACCTTCCAGCGTCGGCAGCACGTTCATGATTTCGTCCAGCGGATAATCCAGCCCCATCAATGCGCCGATAGCTGCCAGCACGTTGCTCAGGTTGAAACGACCCAGCAAGCTGCTGCGCAAATGATGTTCGCCTTGAGCCGTGACCAAGATGGCGCGCACGCCATCGTCATCGAAATGCGCATCGCGGCAATACAGCGAAGCGCTGGCGTCTTTGACGCTGTAGGTAATCAAACGCGATTCGTGTTTGTTGGCAGCCAACTGGCGACCAAAATCGTCATCCAGATTGATTACTCGGCAACGCAGGTTGGACCAGGCAAACAACTTGGCCTTGGCGGCTGCGTAGGCTTGCATCGTGCCGTGATAATCCAGATGGTCGCGAGACAGGTTCGTCAGCACCGCAACGTCGAACGCCAACGCGCTCGCCCGGCCTTGATCAAGGCCATGAGAGGACACTTCCATCGCAACGGCGCGGGCACCAGCCTTTCTCAAATCAGCGATGGTCGCCTGCACGGTGATCGGGTCAGGCGTGGTCAAGCGGCCGCTTTGCAGCGCACCGTGGAAACCGGTTCCCAGTGTGCCGACTATCCCGCAGTGCTGACCCAATTGATCCAGCGCTTGCGCGATCAGTTGGGTGACACTGGTTTTGCCGTTGGTGCCGGTGACACCGATCAAATTCAGGTTGCGGCTCGGGTCACCGTAAAAACGCCCGGCGATGTCCGACAATTGCGCAGCCAGACCTTTAACCGGGATCAACGGAACATCGGTAATTGGCAGTACGGTTGCGCCGTCCACTTCATAGGCCACCGCCGCCGCGCCACGTTTAAGGGCGTCAGCGATGTGCGCCCGACCGTCGATTTTGGCACCCGGAATTGCCAGAAACAGATCGCCAGGGCGCACGTTACGGCTGTCGAGGGTCAACTCGCGAATCAATAGATCGCGGTCGGCATGGGCGAAAATCTTGTTCAGGCTAGAAGACATTAACCACGCCCTCCCTTAACAGCGGGCACAGCATTGACTTGCTCCTGCGTTGGCGTCGCCGCCAAATTGTCCGGGGTGATATTCATCAGCCGCAGCGTGCCCGACATCACCTTGCTGAACACCGGTGCCGATACCAGACCACCGTAGTAGCCCGCCTTGCCCGGTTCATCAATTACCACCACGATGGCGTAACGCGGATTGCTCATCGGACCAAAGCCGGCGAACAGCGAGCGGTAGGCGTTCTCTTCATAGCCCTTGGTGCCCGAGACTGTTTTTCGTGCGGTACCGCTCTTGCCTGCCACGTGATACGACGGCACCCGAGCACGGTAAACACCACGCGGGTCCTCGATCACTTGCTGCATCATGCCCTGCACGGTTTTTGCGGTCGCTTCTGGGATCGCCTGAACCGAGACCGGTGGCGAGTCAGCTTTGAGGATGGTCAACGGCACGATGCGGCCGTTGTTAGCGATGGCTGAATAAGCATGCACCAACTGCAGCGCCGTAATCGACAAGCCGTAGCCGTACGACAGGGTCGCGGTTTCGGCTTTGCGCCATTCGCGGTAGTTCGGAAGATTACCCACACGCTCGCCGGGAAAACCAAGGCCAGTGTATTGCCCCAAGCCAACGCGCTGCATGGCGTGGAAGATTGCTTCACCCCCAATGTCGAAGGCCACTTTGCTCATGCCGACGTTACTGGAGTTGATCAAAATACCGGTCAAATCAAGGATCGGGCCTTCGGTCTTGGTCACATCGCGAATCGTGTATTTACCGATCTGTAGTGTGCCGGGGTAGACCTCGACTTTGTCACTAGGCTTCCAACGACCGCTGTCCAGCGCAGCCGTCATCGAGATTGGCTTCATGGTCGAACCAGGCTCGAACACGTCGGTGATTGCGCGATTGCGCATGGCGGCCGGGATCATGGTGCGGCGGTTGTTGGGGTTGTAGGTTGGCGAGTTGACCATGGCCAGCACTTCGCCGGTTTTCACGTCCATGATCACCAGACTGCCAGCCTTGGCGTCGTTTTCCTGAATGGCGTTGCGCAGTTCGCGGGTCGCCAGGTATTGCAGGCGCAGGTCAATAGACAATGCCAAGGTCTTCCCGGCCTTGGCATTTTTAGTCACCTGAACGTCTTTGATCAGTCGACCGCGTCGGTCCTTGATCACTTGTCGCTTACCAGGAACTCCCGCCAGCCAGTCGTCGTAAGCCAGCTCGACGCCTTCGCGACCGTGGTCATCGAGGTCGGTAAACCCGACCATGTGCGCAGTGACATCTCCCGCTGGATAAAAACGCCGGAACTCTTCGATGCCGTAAACGCCCGGTACTTTCAGATCAAGCACAGCCTGACCCTGCTCTGGCGTAAGGCCGCGGACCAGATAGATAAATTCTTTATCGGCCTGCGCTTCCAGGCGGTCACTCAGCAACTTGGCGTCTTGTCCCAGGGCCGCGGCCAATGCAGGCCATTTATCCTTGGCGCCCTGCATCTCTTTGGGGTTGGCCCACAGCGTCGTCACCGGCGTACTGACGGCCAACGGCTCGCCGTTACGGTCGGTGATCAAGCCACGGTGAGCGGGAATTGGGATGTGACGAACGCTACGGGCATCGCCTTGTTCCTTGAGGAACTTATGGTCGACCACTTGCAGGTCGATAATCCGCCAACAAATCGCGCCCACCATGATCGCAAGCAGCCCCACCACCACGCGAAAACGCCACGGATACAAGGCGCCTTCGAGGTTCATCATGGGGCCACCATTCGAACTTCAGCGGCGCTTGGAATGCGCATATGCAGTTGTTCGGTGGCCAGCGATTCGATACGACTGTGCGCGGTCCAAGTGCTTTGCTCAAGAATCAAACGGCCCCATTCCGCCTGCGCTTTGTCGCGCACGCTCAGCTCGCTATACAGCGAGTTCAGTAACTGCCGGTTCCAATGCGCGCTATACGCCACGCCAATTGCCGAAACCAATACAGCGATGAACAGCAGCAGCATGAAGAAACTGCCGCCGGGCAAAGGCTTAAGGACAAGCTGGCTCACTTAAGCTTCTCCGCAACACGCATGACAGCGCTGCGCGAACGTGGGTTAGCTTTGGTTTCAGCTTCGGAGGCGAATTGCGCCTTGCCGAGAATTTTGATTTTTGGGTCGAATGCCTGAAAACGGATCGGCAGATCCCGAGGCATGGTGTCGGTTTCGCCTTTAGCCAGTTTGCGCATGAACAATTTGACGATGCGGTCTTCTAGCGAGTGAAAGCTGATGACCACCAACCGCCCGCCAATTTCGAGGGTTTCAAGCGCCGCTTCAAGCCCGGCCTCGAGGTCGCCCAGCTCGTTATTGACGTGAATGCGTAAGCCCTGAAAGGCACGGGTCGCTGGGTTCTTGCCTTTTTCCCATGCAGGGTTCGCGACCTTCAGCACTTCTGCAAGGTCACCGGTACGCTCAAAGCGCTGAGTCTCACGCCGTTGAACGACGGCGTTTGCCATGCGCTTGGAAAAACGTTCTTCGCCGTATTCCTTGAACACGCGAGCAATTTCTTCGGCGGATGCCGTAGCAATGAACTCGGCGGCGCTGACGCCTCGACTCGGGTCCATACGCATGTCCAGAGGGCCGTCGTTCATGAAGCTGAAGCCACGCTCCGGGTCGTCCAACTGCGGTGATGAGACACCGAGGTCGAGAAGAATGCCGTTGACCTTGCCAGCCAAGCCGCGACTTTCAACTTCGGCGCCCAGCTCAGCAAAGCTACGTTGCACAACGACAAAGCGGCCGTCTTCGGCCGCTAGCGCTTGCCCGGTGGCAATTGCTTGAGGATCTTTGTCGAATCCCAGCAAACGCCCGTCGGGCCCCAGATGCTGCAAGATCAATCGGCTGTGGCCGCCGCGTCCGAATGTGCCATCCAAATAGCAGCCATCGGTACGCACCGCGAGAGCCTCTACGGCTTCTTCGAGCAGTACGGTGATGTGGGTAAAGCCGCTAGTCATAGTCACAAGATCAAATCACGCAATTCATCAGGCATAGCGCCCGGTTGTTGAATGGCCGCCAGATCCGCCTCAGCAAGAGCGTTCCAGGCGTCCTCGTCCCACAGTTGAAACTTATTTAGCTGGCCAACTAACATCACGCGCTTATCCAACTTCGCGTAGTCTCGCAGCCGCGGTGGCACCAGAAAACGGCCGCTGCCATCAAGTTCCAGATCGACCGCATTCCCGATCAACAGCCGCTGCAGACGACGGTTTTCTTCTCGGAAAGTTGCCAAGTCACGCAACTTGGCTTCGATCAGTTCCCATTCGGATAACGGATACAGGCATAAGCAGGGGTCTACAGCGTCAATCGTGACAATCAACTGCCCGGCACTACGCGAATCCAACTCGTCGCGGTACCGACTCGGCATAGCGAGGCGGCCCTTTGCGTCAAGATTGATTGCGTTTGCACCACGAAACACAGGCGCGATCTCCGAATATTAACTTTTTACGCTGAAAAAACCCACTTCGTGCCACTTTCCGCCACTTGCGCACACTATATGAATGCGCCCACCACACCGTCAAGGCGCGGCCCTAAGGAATTCCCTTACAGAACGGAGATTTAGGAGAGGAAAATCAGACTTTGGTGCAATTTTTCAATTACTTGGACAGATAAACCCCAACGGGCTCAGAGGTCTGAGTCCCGAAGTTAATGTGATTTATCAAGAGTAAGATTTTTTTGATATTACGAAGGGCTGATGCTACGAAAAGCGGGGGAAAGAAAAAGGTGGAGAGTCGATCTATAAGCCGGGTTCTGTCGTGAACAGTCATTCGTCTACGACGGCCATCACTGGACGTCTTTAGCAACCTACCCGGTTCCAGCGCGGGCCACGCCTTGGAACCCTATTTGGTCTTGCTCCGAGTGGGGTTTACCTTGACCACGACCTGTTGCCAGACGTGCGGTGCGCTCTTACCGCACCTTTTCACCCTTACCGGCACCGAAGTGCTTAGGCGGTTATTTTCTGTGGCACTTTCCGTAGGCTCGCGCCTCCCAGGCATTACCTGGCACTCTGCCCTATGGAGCCCGGACTTTCCTCCCCCCTCTATTGCGGAACAATAGAAGGCAGCGACTGTCCAATCGACTCTCCGCCGCCAAGGTTAGCGGCACAAACCGTCAAGAACAAGCTTTAATACGCTTTGGGTCCTTTGGCAGTTGGCAGCAGTGCCGTTGTTTATGCGCCTTTCTGCTTGTCCAACGCTACCTGATAAAGCAAGTTTTTGCGCACGCCGGTGATTTCGGCAGCCAGCGCGGCAGCCCGTTTGAGCGGCATTTCTTCCAGCAAGAGATCCAGAATGCGCCGCGCCTCGGTACCAATAACGTCTTCATCTTCCGACGCCGTCCAACCTGCAACCAACACCACGCACTCGCCACGCTGCTGATTGCTGTCACCTTCGACAAAAGCACGTAACTCCGACAACGGCAGTCCTTTGAGGGTTTCAAATGTTTTGGTCAGCTCTCGCGCCAACAACGCCGGGCGCTCTGGACCGAATACCGACTCAAGGTCCTGCAAGCACTCAAGAATGCGGTGCGGCGCCTCATAGAAGATCAGCGTGCGAGGCTCATCCTTCAGCAACTCAAGCCGAGCCCTGCGGCCAACTGCTTTAGCGGGTAAAAAGCCTTCGAAGATAAATCGATCGGAAGGTAAACCCGCAGCCGACAACGCGGCGATCAACGCGCACGCCCCCGGCACGGGCACCACCCGAATACCCGCAGCACGCGCTTGACGCACCAAGTGATAACCGGGGTCCGAGATCAGTGGCGTACCCGCGTCGGAAATGAGTGCAACATCATCTCCGGCCAACAAACGCGTCAGAAAACGACTGCCCTCTTCCCGCTCGTTATGTTCGTGACACGCCGCCAGCGGCGTTGGGATACCAAAGTGCTGCATCAACCGTAACGAGTGGCGCGTATCTTCGGCGGCAATTAACGCCACGTCGCGCAACACCTTCAGCGCACGCACGCTCATGTCATCCAGGTTACCGATAGGCGTGGCCACAACATAAAGCGAGCCTGGAGCGGAATTCAAAGCACCTGGAGCAGTCAAAGCGCACACCTCTTGTGTGAAACAAAAAACGCATTGTACAGATTAAGGCCTGAGCGAACGGATAGCTGCCACCGGTGAACACTGAAACAGTCTTAAAAAAACGTTTGTTTTCGTTACCGCACGACGTGAATAAGCAAAAAAAACGCCGGACCACCCCTTATTTTCCTGCGCCGGGACCAATATCACCGCTTTAACGCCACCAACATCGCGCCCCGGCCGGTGCTTGGGTACAATTCCCGCCTATTTGCTCGAGTATCAGGATCACATACATGATCGCTTGCCTGCGCCTGTTCACCGCCCTTTGTCTCGCTGCCCTGTTGGCCGCGTGTGCCAGCTCGCCGTCGTCAACCCTTGGCGAGCTGCCTCGCACACCTGACGCCAGCATCGAGCAATTGCTCGAACAAGCCGCTGCCGCCAAAACCCCCGATCAAGCTGCGACGCTCAGACTGAGCGCGGCCGACCAAGCCAATCGACAAGGCAACGTGGGCCGAGCTGCAAAAATTCTAGAGCAAGTGCCTCTTGATCAGCTCAAACCCGCACAACAGGTCTACGCCAGCACTCTTGCTGCTGAACTGGCACTGGGTCGCAACCAACCCAAGGTCGCGCTGGCAGCGTTAAGCCATCCAAGCCTGCAACGTTTGGGTGAACTGCCTATCGATCAGCAAGTGCGCACGGGCCTCGTTCAAGCGCGCGCACTAGAAGCCGACGGCCAAATCCTGGCGGCCGCCAGCCAACGGGTATTTATAGCGCCGCTGCTTAAGAACGGCGATGCCACGGCTAACCACGAAGCGATCTGGTCGCTGGTTTCCCAATTACCTCCCGAGCAACTGCAAGGCACTGGCAACGGAGACCTGGCAGGCTGGTTGAGTTTGGCCCTGGTGGTGAAAACCGCTGGCACGCTTGAACAACAGCAAGCTGCGATTGATACGTGGAAAGCGCAAAACCCGCAGCATCCGGCGGCCCAGCAATTGCCACTGCCGCTGGTGGCGCTCAAGGCACTGGCCAGTGAGCCGCTGACTAAAATCGCGTTGTTGCTGCCACAAGATGGCCCGCTGGTTTCGGTAGCCCGAGCACTGCGTGAAGGCTTCATGGCTGCGCACTATCAAGCTCAGCAAGCCGGACAAAAACCACCTGTGATCCAGGTGTTCGACAGCTCGCGGTTGACTTCGCTTGACGAATTTTACCGTCAGGCCAAGGCGTCCGGAGTGCAATTGGTCATCGGCCCGCTGGAAAAGCCACTGGTCAAACAACTGAGCAGCCATCCGCATTTGCCGATCACAACGCTGGCTCTTAACTACAGCGATTCACGTCAAGCGGGTCCACCAGAGTTGTTCCAGTTTGGACTGGCCGCTGAAGACGAAGCCCGAGAAGTCGCGCGTCGCGCTTGGGCCGATGGCAAGCGCAGCGCTGCCGCCATGGTGCCCAAAGGTGAGTGGGGTGACCGTGTTCTAGATGCTTTCCGTCAAAGCTGGCAAGCATTGGGCGGTACGTTCATCGTCGCTGAGCATGTCGACCAGCCGGTCGCCCTCGCCCAGCAAATTGCCGACATGTTCCAACTGCGTAATGTCGATGCCCGCGCCAAAAGCTTGCAGAACACCGCAGGCGCTCAAGCACCTCAGCCAACACGTCGTCAGGACATCGATTTTATATTCCTGGCCGCAACACCCCAGCTAGCCCAGCAGATCAAACCAACGTTGGTGTTCCAATATGCCGGTGACGTACCTGTGTACGCGACCTCGCAACTGTTCACCAACAGTGGCGATCAAGCGCAATACAAGGACTTGGAAGGCATTCAATTCTGCGACACGCCATGGCTACTGAACACCAGCGACCCGCTGCACAAGCAAGTGACCGCGCAATGGCCGCAAGCCGCCGGAAGCTTGGGTCGGTTGTACGCCATGGGGATCGATGCTTATCGCTTGGCACCGCGTCTGTCACAACTCAAAGCCTTGCCTGACACCCGTCTCGACGGCGAGTCCGGCAATTTGAGCCTGGGTGAAGGGCAACGTATTGAGCGGCAACTGCCATGGGCTCAATTTGTCGGCGGCCAGGTTCAACGCCTGCCGGACACCGCACATTGATCGCAGGCGCACCGCATCTGCAAGCAGGGCGTGAGGCGGAAGCCTTCGCCCTGAATTATCTCCAGCAACAGGGCTTGAGCCTCATCGCACAGAATTGGATATGCAAACGTGGTGAACTCGATCTGGTCATGCTTGATGGCGATACAGTAGTATTCGTCGAAGTGCGCTATCGCCGCCATGCGGGCTGGGGTGGAGCGCTTGAAAGCGTCGATATTCGCAAGCGCGAAAAGCTTGTCGTCGCCGCACAATATTTTCTGCAACACGCGTCACGCTGGGCTGATTCCCCCTGCCGTTTCGATGTGATTGGCATCAACGGCAACCCTGGCAAGGAACCCTCGTTTAACTGGCTCCAAAATGCATTTGACAGCTAAATCAGGCGGCAGGACTTGTCGAATCTGAATGCCTGATTTTTTGAACGACATACCTATACCGATTTTGCTTTGCAGGCTGCACATTGTTTGTGCCTGGAGCAGTTGCCCTACTTAAGGTCACATAGATGGACATGCAATCCCGAATTCGCCAGCTTTTCCAGGCCAGCATCGACACCAAGCAGCAGGCGATGGAAGTTCTTGCGCCCTACATCGAGCAAGCCAGCCAAGTGATGGTCAATGCCCTGCTCAACGAAGGCAAAATGCTTTCTTGCGGCAACGGCGGCTCTGCGGGTGACGCCCAGCACTTCTCCTCGGAATTGCTAAACCGCTTTGAACGCGAACGCCCGAGCCTGCCAGCGATTGCACTGACCACTGACACTTCGACGATCACCTCGATTGCCAACGACTACAGCTACAACGAGATCTTTTCCAAACAGATCCGCGCGCTGGGTCAGCCGGGCGATGTACTGCTGGCCATTTCCACCAGTGGCAACTCGGCGAACATTATTCAAGCCATCCAGGCCGCACATGATCGGGAAATGGTTGTCGTAGCCTTGACCGGTCGCGACGGTGGCGACATGGCGTCGCTGCTATTGCCCGAGGATGTGGAGATCCGCGTTCCGTCCAAAGTCACCGCACGTATTCAAGAAGTCCACCTGCTGGCGATCCATTGCCTCTGTGATCTGATCGACAGCCAACTGTTCGGGAGTGAAGAATGACCCCTAATCGCCTAAGCCTACTGGCTTTGACACTTTGCCTCGGTCTCAGCGGATGCAGCTCGGTCCTGACTGCGACCCGTGACACGCCGATCCAGGATGACCGCGGCACCCGCACGTTCGGCAGCAAAATCGATGATTCACTGATCGAAACCAAAGTTGCGGTCAACGTCGCCAAGGCCAATCCTGACCTGGACGAAGGCTCGCACATCATTGTCACCAGCTTTAACGGCATCGTCCTGCTCGCAGGGCAAACGCCACGCCAAGACTTGAAAACCCTTGCCGAACAAGCCGCTGGCTCCGTGCAGCGGGTTAAAAAGGTCAACAACGAACTTCAGGTCATGGCCCCGTCTTCGATCCTGGCGCGCAACAACGACGCCTGGCTGACCACCAAGATCAAAACGCAAATGCTCACGGATGACACCATTCCGGGCTCACGCATCAAAGTCGTGACCGAGAACGGCATCGTCTACCTGTTAGGCCTGGTGACTCAGCAAGAAGCCACCCGCGCTACCAACTTGGTCCAAGGCGTATCTGGCGTGCAGAAGATTGTGAAATTGTTTGAGTACATCGATTAACCACGCCCTGATCTGGGACCGAATTCATTCATTCCCTGAGGTGGCCCGTCAACGCGTCGTCGCGGTAACAAACGGCCTGTAGGAACTGCAGAAGCCGCAGATACTGTGGGCTTGCCTGCGAAGACGCCCGTAATCGCGCCGTGATGTCGACCTGAAACCTGGGTCGCCCGCATTGACGCTTTCGTTGGCAAGCCAACTCCCACAAAGATTTTTGGCAGACACGGAATAGTCGGCACTGAAAATCTGATCACGGTGTTCAGCAGGTCAGAATGTGTGCGCCACCTGAATTCGGTCCTACAGAAATACAAAAAAAACGCCGACATTGCTGTCGGCGTTTTTTTTGTTTCAACCTACACGAATCCGATTACTTGACCACTTTCAGACTTGGCCTACCGGTCGGTCGCGGTGGTTCGCTTTCCGGTGGCGGTCCTTCGTCATCAGGATCGATTTCATCGTCGTCATCAAGGGCAGGCTCTAAGTCGAAAACCATACCCTGACCGTTTTCCCGAGCATAAATACCCAGGATCGCGGAGATAGGAACGTACAACGAGTGCGGAACACCGCCGAAACGACCTTCGAAACTGACAGCATCGTTATCCATATGCAGATGACGCACAGCACTGGGCGACACATTCAAAACGATCTGACCATCGTTAGCAAAGCCCTGAGGGACCTGCACCGACGGGTATTCCGCATTGACCAGCATATGCGGGGTGCAATCGTTATCTACGATCCACTCATAGAGAGCACGGATCAGATAAGGGCGACTGGAGTTCATCAACGGCTCCTTAAGCCTTAGCGCATATCACGTTCGGCACCAGACAGGCTTGTCTGGAAAGCTTCACGTGCAAATTGGCGCTCCATATAATCAAGCAGCGGTTTCGCTTGCCGCGGCAATTCTATACCCAGGACCGGGAGACGCCAGAGTATCGGCAACAGACAGCAATCGACCAGACTTTGATCTTCACTGAGGAAAAAAGGCTTGTCGGCGAACAGTGGAGAAACGCCGGTCAAGCTTTCACGCAGCTCTTTACGCGCTTGAACGCGAGCGGGCTCTTTACTACGTGAATCCAGAATCAAATCCACCAGGCCACACCAATCGCGCTGAATACGGTGAATCAGCAGACGGCTGTTGGCACGGGCCACCGGATAAACCGGTAACAAAGGTGGGTGCGGATAACGTTCATCCAGGTATTCCATCACCACCGTCGACTCGTACAACGCAAGGTCGCGATCGACCAGGGTTGGTACGCTGCCGTACGGATTCACCTCAATCAATCTTGGCGGATGACGACCCGCCACAACATCAATGATCTCAGCGCTGACACCTTTCTCAGCGAGCACAATGCGCACGCGGTGGGAATAGTGGTCGGCGGGGTCGGAGTAACAGGCCAACCGGTTGGTCACGCCCATGGCGGTCCTCCTCGCTTGTAAAAGTTTTCAAAAGCAGAAAAACGAGCGCGCCCAGAGGGCGCCTCCGAAAACGACTACGCAGGGCAGGCACCACCGAAGCGGCACCTGCCCCACGCTCGTTTTTTAGAGAGGCACCCTAGGGCGCGGCTCGTTAACAGCAGGGGTTACAGCATGATATCAGTGGACGTCTTTCCAATATTCGCGTTTGAGTAAATACGCGAAGACGAAGAAGAAGGCCAGGTAAAGCAATACATAGGTCCCGATGCGCTGATGTTGCAGCTTCACCGGATTCGCCGAGTAAGCGAGGAAGGTTACAAGATTTTTGACCTTCTCATCGAACTGTTCTTCATTTAGCGACCCGGTTTTCGGCAATACGGTCAATTGATCGCATGCTTCGTGGGTCAATGGAGAGCCGGTCAGGGGGTCAAATTGCTTCTTGCCATCTTCAACCATTTGGATCTGCTTGCAGCCAATGACCTGACGACCTTGAAGGCCCGCCAGTACGTTAGGCATACCAACGTTCGGGAAAACCTTGTTGTTCACGCCCCATGGACGTGCAGGATCTTCATAGAACGAGCGCAGATAACCGTAGAGCCAGTCAGTACCGCGAACACGAGCTACCAGGGTCAGATCGGGCGGAGCCGCCCCGAACCAGGCTTTAGCGTCAGCAGGCTGCATGCCGATAGTCATATGGTCGCCAATCTTGGCGCCCGTGAAAATCAGCTTGTCCAGCATCAGATCGTGGGGGATACCCAGATCGTCAGCCACACGCTCATAGCGTTGAAACTTGGCGCTATGGCAACCCATGCAGTAGTTCGCAAACGTACGAGCACCGTCTTGCATGGCCGCCTTATCAGACACGTCGATATCAACATGTTCCAACTCAGGGCCGTGCTCTGCCGCATAAGACAAAACGGGCAGGAGAGCAAAAATCAGTACAGCAAATAGCTTTTTCATCAGCCAGTCACCCTTTCTGGAACCGGTTTGGTCTTCTCGAGCCGGGTATAGAACGGCATCAGAATGAAGTAGGCAAAGTACAGAAACGTACAGACCTGCGACAGAATCGTGCGCTCAGGGGTTGGCGGCAAAACGCCCAGCACACCCAGAATCACGAACGCCACGCAGAACACCACCAACCAGATCTTGCTCAGCCAACCCTTATAACGCATGGATTTGACCGGACTACGATCAAGCCACGGCAACACGAACAGGACGGCAATCGCAGCACCCATGGCAATAACACCCATGAGCTTGTCCGGGATCGCACGCAGGATCGCGTAGAACGGCGTGAAGTACCAAACCGGAGCAATGTGCTCAGGGGTCTTGAACGCGTTCGCTACTTCGAAGTTAGGCTTCTCGAGGAAATAACCGCCCATTTCTGGGAAGAAAAATACGATCGAGCAAAAGACGAACAGGAACACCACAACGCCGACGATGTCTTTCACGGTGTAATACGGATGGAAGGGGATGCCGTCCAGCGGTATGCCGTTTTCGTCTTTGTGTTTCTTGATGTCAACGCCGTCGGGGTTGTTGGAGCCCACTTCGTGCAGCGCCAGAACGTGCAACACCACCAGACCCAGGATAACGATCGGCAACGCCACGACGTGCAATGCAAAGAAGCGGTTCAGGGTAATACCTGAAATCAGGTAGTCACCACGGATCCATTGAGTCAGGTCGCCACCGATGACAGGAATCGCACCGAACAGCGAGATGATCACCTGGGCCCCCCAATAGGACATCTGGCCCCAAGGCAGCAGATACCCCATGAATGCTTCAGCCATCAGCGCCAGGTAGATCAGCATCCCGAACAGCCAGACCAGCTCACGCGGCTTCTGATACGAACCGTATAGCAGCCCACGGAACATGTGCAGATAAACCACAATGAAGAACGCAGAGGCGCCCGTTGAGTGAAGCAGGCGCAGGATCGAGCCATATTCCACGTCACGCATGATGTATTCGACGGAAGCAAACGCTTCTTCAGCCGACGGCGTGTAGCTCATGGTCAGCCAGACACCAGTAACGATCTGATTGACCAGCACCAGCAATGCCAGCGAGCCGAAGAAGTAGAAGAAGTTGAAGTTTTTTGGTGCGTAATACTTGCTGAGATGGTCTTCCCACATTTTTGTGGCAGGGAAGCGCGCATCCACCCAGTCCATGAACTTACTCATGACGCTTTCTCCTGATCGACGCCGATGACGATGATGCTGTCCGACTCATAGGAATGCGGCGGCACAGGTAGATTCAAGGGTGCCGGTTGAGACTTGTAAACACGCCCGGCCAGATCGTAGTGCGAACCGTGGCAAGGGCAGAAATAACCACCTACCCAGTCTTTGCCGAGATCTGCGGGGGCTACTTCGGGACGGAACGTCGGCGAACATCCCAAATGCGTACAGATACCGACCAGCAGCAGAATCTCTGGTTTGATCGAACGTAGTTCCGGGTCGACGTATGTCGGTTGCGAGGAGTTCTTTGAAGTCGGATCGGAAAGTTGCCCCTCGATCTTTTTCAGGTTCCCTAAAATCTCTGCGGTACGACGGACGATGAATACCGGCTGACCACGCCACTCGGCAATCATTTGCTGTCCTGGTTCGACCTTGCTGATATTCACCTTTACCGGTGCACCTGCGGCTTTCGCCTTGGCACTGGGAAACCATGACCCCACGAACGGGACCGCCGCCCCCACCGCTCCTGCAGCACCAACCACGGATGTGGCTGCTACGAGGAAGCGACGCCGGCCTGCATTCACGCCGTCATTGCTCATTCCGTCCTCTCCCATCAGCTCTATGGCCTGTTTGATCAGGCGTCTACTTAATAAATATCTGGAACGGTGTAAAAATCCTGCCGGATGGTAAAGAAAAGCCCCTCAATTGACAAGGTAATTACCATAGCCCAATGGTCTCAAGCCTTATAACACGCGGCGCCCAGGCATGTGGCACGTTGTCACACCAAAATCCTTCGCCCATAAAAAAACGCCCAGCTCCTAAAAGGAACTGGGCGCTTAGAAAGTAGCAGCGAATTAACGCTTCGAGTACTGCGGACGCTTACGCGCTTTACGCAGACCGACTTTCTTACGCTCTACTTCACGAGCATCGCGAGTAACGAAGCCAGCTTTGCGCAGAGCGCCACGCAGGGTTTCGTCATACTGCATCAGAGCGCGAGTGATACCGTGGCGGATTGCGCCAGCTTGACCACTTGTGCCGCCACCGATAACAGTGACGTAGATGTCGAATTTCTCGGTAGTCTGAGTCAATTCCAGCGGCTGACGAACTACCATGCGGGCAGTTTCGCGACCGAAGAAACCGTCAAGAGTACGGTTGTTGATAGAGATGTTGCCGGTACCTGGACGCAGGAAAACGCGTGCAGTTGCGGTCTTGCGACGGCCAGTGCCGTAATTTTGAGTCGCCGACATAATGAACTATTCCGTTAAAACTTCAGTTCTTGGGGCTGCTGAGCAGTATGAGGGTGTACAGCGCCCGCATAGACTTTCAGCTTACGATACATGTCGCGACCCAGCGGGTTCTTAGGCAGCATGCCTTTAACCGCGGTCTCGATCACGCGCTCTGGGGCTTTAGCGATCAGCTTTTCAAAGTTGATCGACTTGATCCCGCCCGGAAAACCAGAGTGAGAGTAGTAGATCTTGTCGGTGGTTTTAGCACCGGTAACGCGGATTTGCTCAGCGTTGATAACGACGATGTAATCGCCTGTATCGACGTGCGGAGTGTATTCCGGTTTGTGCTTGCCACGAAGACGGCTCGCGATCTCGGTCGCCAGACGACCCAGTGTCTGACCAGCAGCGTCGACGACGAACCAGTCGCGCGTAACTGTTTCCGGTTTAGCAGTAAAAGTTTTCATTCTTTAATAGCCTCAGGGGCCGCCCTGATAAATTAGACGGCGGATCTTACTGAATAGTGCGTACTTTGACAAGGTCAAAGGCAGCCGGGAACAGACGCTGTCGGGGGCTCGGGTCGGCGCGTCCGTTATACGGCAAGATTCTTCGGCAGACGGCGCATCACTTCCACTGCAAAGAGCTGCGGAATTATGCAGATTTCGAAAAAAATCTCAAGCAGCTTTTGCAATTCACCCTGAATTCAGGGGCAGAAAGGGATGACATGCAGCTTTCGTCGCCAAAACCCGACGATTTCAGGCTCATCCCGTTTTGCCTTCTCTGCCTGCTTAAGCTCACTCACAAGGTCCGGGCAATAATTTCCTTCATGATTTCATTGGTTCCCGCATAAATCCTCTGCACCCGTGCATCCGCCCAAGCCCGGGCGATGGGGTATTCCCACATAAAACCGTAGCCGCCATGCAACTGCACACACTCGTCGAGCACTTTGCATTGCAGGTCTGTGCACCAGTATTTCGCCATCGCCGCGGTGGGCACGTCCAGCTTGCCCTCCAGGTGCAGCTCAAGACAGCGATCAACAAATACCCGACCAATCTGCACTTCAGTCGCGATTTCAGCGAGCTTGAACCGAGTGTTTTGGAATTCCGCGATAGCCTTTCCGAACGCTTTGCGTTCGCGGGTGTAGTCCAGCGTCCATTGCAAGGCTGCTTCGGCAGACGCCAACGCCCCGACTGCAACCGTCAATCGCTCTTGAGGCAGCTCCTGCATCAGATAGGCGAAACCCATGCCGGCCTGACCCAACAGATTGTCCTTGGGCACACGCACGTCCTGAAAGAACAGCTCGGAGGTGTCCTGGGCTTTCATCCCGACCTTTTCCAGGCGCTTACCTTTGGCAAACCCCTGCGAGCTGGCCTCTACTAGAAACAAACTGGTGCCTTTGGCCCCGGCCTTAGGGTCCGTCTTGGCAACGACGATGACCAAATCAGCCAGAAAGCCGTTGGTAATAAACGTCTTGGAGCCGTTGATCACGTACTCATCGCCGTCTAACACAGCCGTGGTTTTCACGCCTTGCAGATCGGAACCCGCACCTGGCTCGGTCATCGCAATGGCGGTCACCATTTCTCCCGAAACCAATTTCGGCAGGTACTTGAGCTTCAGGGCTTCGCTGCCGTAATGCAGGATGTACGGCGCGACGATATCTGAATGCAAAGAAAAACCGATCCCCGTCAGGCCCAGCCGACCGATTTCTTCGATCACCACGGTGCTATAGAGAAAGTCTGCCGCCATGCCGCCGTATTCTTCGGGCAAATGCGAACACAACATCCCCTGCTCTCCCGCCTTGTTCCATAAGGCGCGATCGATATAACCCTGTTTTTCCCACTGCGCATGAAACGGCTGCGCCTCCTGCTCAAGAAATTTACGCACGCTGCTGCGAAAGAGTTCGTGTTCGGAGCTGAACAGGGTTCTAGGGATCATGCTGCACCTGCAAGAGGGTGAAGGGCTGGGTTGTCTTAAGAGCCTAAGCCGATGACCCGCGCGAGGACACTGGACACATACGACAAAAAATAAGACGATCCAGCCGTCGCTTGACCACTTTCCCATATAAGAAAAAGAATTATGTCTACCCAGCACTCCGCGCCATTGCGGCGCGTCAGCATCCTGGCCATTGATGGGGTATTCGCCTCGACCCTGATGCAAGCCAAAGACTTCTTCCACCTGGCCAGCCTGCGCTATGGAAAACAGCTCGGCCAAGGCCTGAAGACCACTTTCGAGACTCGAATCGTTAGCCCTGACGGACTTTCGGTACGCAGCTTCAGCGAAGTCATGCTGCCCGTAGAGGGCGGCCTGGAACAGAGCGATGTGATTATCCTGCCGGCGTTTTGGGATGATTTCGATGCGCTGTGCCAGCGATACCCCCAGGTTTTGCCATGGCTACGCGAACAACACGCCAAGGGCGCCGTGCTGTGTGGCGAGGCCAGCGGGGTGTTCTGGCTGGCACAAGCTGGCTTGCTGGACGGCAAGGAGGCGACCACCTATTGGCGCGCTTTTACCGAGTTTGCGCAGCGTTTTCCAAAGGTGCTGCTTAATCCAGAAAAACACCTGACCGACGCCGACAACCTGTATTGCGCTGGCGGCACGACCTCAGCCTGCGATCTCTACATTTACCTGATCGAACGTTTCTGCGGGGCCAACGTTGCCCAAGCCGTGGCGCGTGACATTCTTTACGAAGTACAGCGCAGCTACGTGCCGGGGCGAATGGGATTTGGTGGGCAGAAACTGCACCAAGACGTGAGTATCCTGCAAATTCAGCAATGGCTCGAAGAGCATTTTGCCGACAAGTTTCGTTTCGAAGACGTAGCGCGCGAGCACAGCATGAGCATCCGTAACTTCATGCGCCGCTTCCAGACGGCCACCGGCGACAAGCCGCTGCATTATTTGCAAAGAATGCGCATCGAAACGGCCAAAGGCTTGCTGTCCGGAACGCGCAAAAGCATCAAGACGATAAGCTATGAGGTCGGATACGACGACGCCAGCTTCTTCGCGCGCCTGTTTCGCCAACACACGGAATTGTCACCCAACCAGTACCGCCAGCAGTTTCAGCAGGAAGCCTGAGAGCATCTGCACGTTGCGAGCTACAAGCTACAAGCGAATCAGTTTCACCCTTCTTGCAGCTTGAAGCTTGCAGCTCGCAACTGCCCCTAGGGCTTATGTGGCCGCGACAGGAATTCGTGGGATTGCATTTCCAGCAGTCGGCTCAACGTGCGCTGGAACTCAAAGTTCAGACGACCGCCGGTGTACAAATCCTTGAGCTCAACTTCAGCCGAGATGATCAGCTTGACGTTGCGATCGTAGAATTCGTCGACCATATTAATGAAGCGTCGGGCGATGTCGTCGGTTTTGACGCTCATCTGCTCAACACCGCTGATCAACACCGCGTGGAAGATCTTGCCGAGTTCGATGTAGTCGTTCTGGCTGCGCGGGCCGTCGCACAATTCACGAAAATCAAACCAGGCCACGTCATCACAAGTAAGCATCGCCCGGATTTCGCGGTTCTCGATCATCAGCACATCGTTTTTAGTCGCCTGAGTGCACTCTGGGGTCAGGGCCTTGAAGCTTTTGCGCAGACTTTCTTCGGCGGCGTCGTTCAGCGGGAAGTGAAACAGCTCAGCCTGCTCAAGGTGACGCAAGCGATAGTCCACGCCACTGTCGACGTTGACGATGTCGGTGTTGACTTTGATCAACGCAATGGCCGGCAGAAAACGCGCACGCTGCAGACCATCTTTATACAAACCGTCCGGGACAATGTTCGACGTCGCGACCAGGGTCACGCCGTTTTTGAACAATTCTTCCATCAGGGTGCCAAGGATCATGGCGTCGGTGATGTCCGAAACGAAAAACTCATCGAAACAAATCACCCGCGCCTCATCGGAAAAGCGCTTGGCGATAATGATCAGCGGGTTTTTCTCGCCATTGAGCGTCCTCATTTCTTCGTGCACACGCTTCATAAAGCGGTGGAAGTGAGTTCGGACTTTTTCTTTGAACGGCAAGGCTTCGAAGAAGGTGTCGACCAGGTACGTCTTGCCACGGCCAACGCCACCCCAAAAATACAAACCTTTGACGGGCGCCTGGGGCTTCTTGCCGAACAGCTTGCCGAGCAGACCCGGCTTGCTGTGCTGCGCAGCGACCAGGTCGTCGTACAGGCGTTGCAGATGGCGCACAGCAGTTTCCTGCGCGGCATCATGGAAGAAGTCGGGGCGCTTCAGATCAGCTTGATATCGTTCTAGGGGAGTCATATTCGTTAACAAGGCGACAAAAACGGGCCGCCACTGTAGCGACGGCCCTTGGAAATGGCAATCAGACCTATTGCGGGGCTAACGCGCGCTTGAGGTTTTCGATGGCTGCATCCCGCGCGACACTGTCGGCAAACTCAGGGCTGTCCGCCACGCATGCATCGTCGAGCCATACCGTGAAGCGATCATCCTCGCTGCGCAGGTCCAGCTCGCCACCCAGCTGCAATTGCTTGCTGACCGCACCCGCCGTTTTGCCATCAGCGAACGTGCGCGACAGTAACAATTGCTCACCGTCGGCGGCGAGCAGGCGAAAACGGAAGCTGCCGTCGTCTTCACGGAAGCTGACAAACCGCACGCCTTTGGCGGCTTTTTTCTTCCCACTGTCGGCGTTTTGCACAACGCTGCGGAACGACCGCAGGCCCACCGCTTCACGCAATTGGCCGAGGAACGGCGTCGCGACGGCGCGGGCTTTTACCGCACCGGCGAGCAGAATATCTTCCAGGTCGGCGGGACGCGCCATGAAACCGTGATAACTCTCGCGGGCCTCCCCCAGCTCAGCGTCAAGCAACGCGAACAAACGTTGCTTGGCCTCGCCCCAACCCAAGCCCTGTAATAGCTCAGAACGGAACTCAGCGCCTTGCTCCGGGGTGGCGAAGGCTTGATAGAGGGTAAACAGGTGCGAGTTGTCTGGATCTTTGGCTTCGCCCGGCGCGCGCGAGTCGGTGACGATCTGCGAAATCGCGGCTTTCATCTCTTTGGCATTGCTGAACAACGGAATGGTGTTGTCGTAGCTTTTCGACATTTTGCGACCATCCAGGCCCGGCAGCGTGGCGACGCTTTCTTCAATCAACGCTTCGGGCATGACAAAAAATTCTTTGCCTTGGCCGAACAGGTGGTTGAAACGCTGACCAATGTCGCGGGCCATTTCCACGTGCTGGATCTGATCACGGCCGACCGGCACTTTGTGCGCGTTGAACATCAGGATGTCAGCCGCCATCAGCACCGGGTAGCTGTACAAACCCATGGTGATACCGGCGTCCGGGTCTTCACCGGCTTCAACGTTTTTGTCCACCGAGGCTTTATAAGCGTGCGCGCGGTTGAGCAAGCCCTTGGCCGCTACACAGGTCAACAGCCAAGTCAGCTCAGGGATTTCCGGGATGTCGGACTGGCGATAAAACGTGACTCGATCAACATCAAGGCCGGCAGCCAGCCAAGTCGCAGCGATTTCCAGACGCGAACGCTGAATGCGCAGCGGGTCGTCGCATTTGATCAGGGCGTGATAATCAGCCAGGAAGTAGAACGAATCCGCATCGCTCTGGCGGCTGGCGATGATCGCCGGGCGAATGGCACCGGCATAGTTGCCGAGGTGCGGCGTACCGGAAGTGGTAATACCGGTCAGGATACGAGTGGTCATGGCTAGTGGCTGCTTATTAGAGTAAGGCAGGTTAGGCGCCCACAGGGTCAGGCGCTTCTGGCTGCAATCAATTCGAAAGGCGTGGCAGGACCAACTCTTTGAGGTCAGTCAGCTTGCCGTGAAAAAAGTGTCCGCATTCTGCCACTTTCAGCAGCTCATGGGGGCGCTTGAGGGCATCAGACCAGTCATAGACGGCCTGCGGATCGATCACCTCGTCGGTTTCTGGCTGGATCAAGGTGAGCGGACAGTTTTGCGGCAACGAGTGATCGGCGCTCAGGCGCGTGACCGCAGCGGCCACCATGAACAAATGCGCCAATTTTTCACCCTTGGCTTCCAGACGCCCACCGAGGCTGGCTGCGACAAAGCCGCCAAACGAGAAGCCCAGCAGCGTCATCGGCAAATCGGGGTGTTTATTGCGCAACCACTGCGCCGCCGCTTGGGCATCATCGACTTCGCCGGACGCCATGTCATGGGTGCCAGCGCTGGCGCCGGTTCCGCGATAGTTGAAGCGCAAGGTGATCAAACCCGCGTCGCGTGCGGTTCGCTGCAATGTCGATACGACCTTATTTAGCATAGTCCCGCCCTGCACCGGGTTAGGATGGCAGATCAGCGCCACACCGCGGGCGCCCTCGGTATCGAGGTAAAGGGCTTCGATTTGGCCGACTGGGCCATCAATCAATACAGGGGTTTCGCGCATGAGCAAAAATGAACTCCGTGACCTCGAATTGGGTCGACTCGTCTAGCTGATTGTCTGTGTCTGGCATATCCGTGAGCGTGTCGCGGTATACAGCGCAGGTTCGAGCCGTTAACGTAAAGCAAAGCCGTTTATAGAGGAAGGACTCGTGGAACACTCGCTCTTAGTTTGGTTGTTGCCGACTATCGCCCTGGTCGCAGGTGTGGTCATTGGTTTCCTGGTCGCACGTCTGCTGCCCAACGCTGCCCCGAGCAGCACTCAGCGTCAGCTGGATGATGTTCAGGAGCGCTTCAATAGTTATCAGAACGAGGTAGTCACCCACTTCAACAGCACGGCGAATCTGGTGAACAAGCTTTCGCAGAGCTATCAGGAAGTACAGGAACACCTTGCCGATGGTGCCAACCGCCTGGCCTTGGATGAGCAAACGCGTCAGCGTTTACTCGCCAGCTTGCACGCTGACACCACGCAAGCACCTCGGGACCGCCTGACCCCACCGCGCAACTCTGAAGCGCCAAAGGACTACGCGCCCAAGACCCCAAATGCACCCGGCATGCTGGACGAGCATTACGGTTTGAAAAAGTGATGTGAGCGGCACGCATCAACAAAAAGCCCGCCGTTCGGAATGAATGGCGGGCTTTTTTAGTCACATGCGGTCGGGTCGTACTCTCGCAGTCCACACGGGCCAACCCTATTCCGAGGCGTGGCGTTTTGGCAATTTGACGTAACAGCCACGCGATTCTTCGATAGTCAGGCAATCGTCGCCGATAACTAAAACCATCTCGTCGAAGAACTGGCTGATGTCATTTTCGCCGTTCAATCCCTCGTAATTCCGGCGCAACGTTAGCCGTTGTCCGTCTTGTGACCATTTACCCTTTGCATAACCGTCAGCGGAGCCATATTCAACGACGGCTTCAAAGTTACTGCCCCCTTGAAGCGACAGCTGCGAGGCCATTTCCATGACCCCTTGTAAATAATAGTTGCCAATTAAATCGTTGGATGGCGCGCTATCATCATGGGAGCAGGCGGCTAGGAATAGGGCTGAAACGAGTAGGACGATTCCTTTCATTTGTTTCTCCATGATTGTAAATGCTGAGGGTTGAGGGTGATGACGGGGGCTTACCAACTGCCATAAGGAATGCCGAAACGTTCGACGTATTGCTTCGAATCTTCGGTTTGTTGAAAGTAATGCCCGTTTGATTTACCCAGATACGGGCCTAAAGGCTCGACTTCGACTTGAGCGCGGTTGAAGGCGACTCGGCGTAAACACTCATCCCACACCCACACTTGAACAATACCGCCGGGGGCAAGTCCCAAGGTCATGCTGGGGTGCCAGGAAGCGGGGCGATCAGGGTATTTGGCGCAGCGTCGAGCGATGGAGTGGCGCATCAGTTGTCGGGCTTCTTCCGGGATTTCTATCCAGCCTTGGTAGGTTTGGGGCTCAACCGAGGATTGCCAACGCACGAAGACCCGTTTCGGGAGATCGGCGCCGGTGACAAAACTTCCATTTCCACCGGTATCCGACCATCCTCTAGCATCTTCGATATCGTCGTTCTGGAAAACTTCAATGCCAATTCCACCGGCACCTAGGTGTGGGAAGAATCGGTTATTGATATCCACCACCGCGCCCATTTCGACCCAACCCGTCATATAGTACGGTGCAGAAAACCGTAAATCCCACCATGGGTGATGGGGGTCATTTACGCCAGACAATGGGTCGGCGGCTTGGCATCCTGCGATCAGAGCTAGACCCAGTAATGCGACGAGTTTTCTGATAATCATCCGGGATCACCAACTGCCATAAGGAATGCCGAAACGTTCGACGTATTGCTTCGAATCTTTGGTTTGTTGGAAGTAGTGCCCGTTTGATTTGCCAAGGTCCGGACCTAAAGGTTCTATCCCAACTTGAGCACGGTTGAAGGCGACTCGGCGTAAACACTCATCCCACACCCACACTTGAACAATACCGCCGGGGGCAAGTCCCAAGGTCATGCTGGGGTGCCAAGAAGCGGGTTCCTCCGGGTCCTCGGCGCACCGTCGAGCGATGGAGTGGCGCATCAATTGTCGGGCTTCTTCCGGGATCTCTATCCAGCCTTGGTAGGTTTGAGGCTCGACCGAGGACTGCCAGCGTACGAAGACCCGTTTCGGGAGATCGGCGCCGGTGACAAAACTCCCGTTTCCGCCGGTATCCGACCATCCTCTAGCATCTTCGATATCGTCGTTCTGGAAAACTTCAATGCCAATTCCACCGGCACCTAGGTGTGGGAAGAATCGGTTATTGATATCCACCACCGCGCCCATTTCGACCCAACCCGTCATATAGTACGGTGCAGAAAACCGTAAATCCCACCATGGGTGATGGGGGTCATTTACGCCAGACAATGGGTCGGCGGCTTGGCATCCTGCGATCAGAGCTAGACCCAATAATGCAGCGAGTTTTCTGATAATCATCCGGGATCACCAACTGCCATAAGGAATGCCGAAGCGTTCGACGTATTGCTTCGAATCTTTGGTTTGTTGGAAGTAGTGCCCGTTTGATTTGCCAAGGTCCGGACCTAAAGGTTCTATCCCAACTTGAGCGCGGTTAAAGGCGACTCGGCGTAAACACTCATCCCACACCCACACTTGAACAATACCGCCGGGGGCAAGTCCCAAGGTCATGCTCGGGTGCCAAGAAGCGGGGTCCTCCGGGTCCTCGGCGCACCGTCGAGCGATGGAGTGGCGCATCAGTTGTCGGGCTTCTTCCGGGATTTCAATCCAGCCTTGGTAGGTTTGGGGCTCAACCGAGGACTGCCAGCGCACGAAGACCCGCTTCGGGAGATCGGCGCCGGTGACAAAACTTCCGTTTCCGCCGGTATCCGCCCATCCATGGGCATATTCGATGCCGTCGTTCCGAAAAGCTCCGGTGCCGATAGCGCCGCCGCCTCTGCGTGGAAAGAATCGGTTATTGATATCCACCACCGCGCTCATCTCGACCCAACCCGTCATATACCTTGGTGCAGAAAACCGTAAATCCCACCATGGGTGATGGGGGTCATTTACGCCAGACAATGGGTCGGCGGCTTGGCATCCAGCGATCAGAACTAGCCCCAATAGTGCCCACAACTTCTTGATCTTCATCGTTCACCTTTGATTGCGTGTGGGTGTTGGACGCGTATGCCATTTGCAGTCGGTGCATTAAAGTAAAAAAGCTTTAGGCCTGTCCCATCTCGCTTAGTCACGGGGTTGTTCCAATGGGCAGAGGTATGGATATAGCGCAGTTTTAAAAGCGCCTCTTCAGCCGCAGTGGTGCTGTACTCACCTGCGACAAATTGATCACACAGCGATTGGAGTTCTTTAGGGAGCTTGTAGTCAGCACGCTGCTCCTCGATATCGATAAACCGTACCTTCTTTTGTTTCGCCAGCGTGTACATCACCCGCAAATAAACTCGCGATAACTCTCCTCGAACTGTTCGCTTGAGTTGTAAACCAGCAAACACTCTTTTTTGTCGGGGAGCCTGTCGATCCTGCGGGTCGATCGCTAACTCCGTAGAGGGCGGGGTTATAATCTCCAGCATCTCAGCGGGCCAGCCTTTAGCGATCATGTGCATTTTGGCCTGCAGCGCGTCGTAGTAAATGGATGTGGTTTTTACGTCACAGTTTTCCGCGACCGTCAGCGCCTGCATGGGGGTGATCAGCACGCATTCGTCCGCCTCGGCGCGATAGCCGCCTCCAACGTCCGAGTGGACTCCGGGCACGATAATTTCAGGATGATCGGGGCCTACTTTATTAAGGGCGAAATTGTCTCGACACTCGTCGCGGGCCACTAATTGCACCACGTGTCTGAAGTCTGACGGTGGCAACGCGATGTTTAACCCAGGGGTAATTGAACTGCTGACATTCAGCAAGTTACTCAACCCACCTGTAGCCGCCACGGTATCGAACAGGCCAATAAATCCAATGCGGATGTGTTTTTTGTATTGGCCCATGAATTTGGGGCTGAATGCAATCTTTTGGCTATTGAGCACAACGCCTAAGGGACCGTTCCTAACTTTGGCGACTTCTGTGGCAAAGTGCCTGGCCGCCGCGGCGCCTCGACTGAAACCGAAGACGTCAAAGATGATATGGGTGATTTCATTATTCGGATCTTGCTTATGTATATCCCGGATATGTCGACCTATCGCAACGAACACCGACTGCACACGTTCGGCCACGCCAGTCTCGCCACGCCCGAGGCTTGACCCGAGCTTGCTGTCTTCTTCTCCCGCCACAGTCCCTATACCGTCGACGTAGATTTTTCGGTAGGCGAACGAACTTTGTTCCCCTACCTCCGCTTCCTCGAACCTTTTGGGTGCGTGATAAAGGCGATATAACTTCGCTACATTGCTTAAATCATTCCCATAACTGCTGTCTGGATCCGCCATGTACGGCTTGCAACTGGCGTCGAGGTCTTGCGGCTGAATCGGGTGATGCGCGCCACACATAATGCCTTGCGCGGTGTTGCTGGCGTTATTGCAGGTGCCATCGAAGAACACACCAATGGTCAAGAAGACCGGCACCTTGCTTGCGCGCTCGCGTTTTTTCTGTTCCTCCACCCTGCGATAGACCTCTTGCCGGTGTGCCTCTCCTTGGGCAATTGCCGCCAGGAAGGGCTTTTGCATTTCTTCGCGGGCGGCGAGTTGCTGAGGGGTCATTTCTTTAGGCCGGTTCGCCAAACATACCCGGCAGGAATTGGGGTCGTGTTTTTCCACAAGCGGTACTCCTGAATAACTGTTCAAACACTAGCCGTTTTAGACTGCGCAACTATTTGCGCACTTGTTGCTCAAAATGGCGCACTTAAGACAAATGAGGCTGCTATAGGTGCAACCGCCCCAATACTGAAGTTCAGGCAGTCAGTGTATAGATACATATGTACTAATAATTTGGTTGCGGAAAAATACGACGATTAAGTTTATTTAACAAGCGGAATTATGCCATTTAAAAAACTCCAATTTCCGTTATCTGAGTGGGATATTTCCTACAGATAGTAGCGAGTTTCAAGTATTGGTAATCTCTATCATAAGTTTCGGAAGCGTCATCAGACGCCCCTGACATAGAACGGTAAAAAATCTTACATAGCGGATGTATTATCGCTCTTATTATTCGACCCAAGTCCGAAGAGCCCAATTATGACGTACGATAAAAAATAGGTTATTCGGTCAGCTTGCACGCTGACACCACGCAAGCACCTCGGGACCGCCTGACCCCACCGCGCAACTCTGAAGCGCCAAAGGACTACGCGCCCAAGACCCCAAATGCACCCGGCATGCTGGACGAGCATTACGGTTTGAAAAAGTGATGTGAGCGGCACGCATCAACAAAAAGCCCGCCGTTCGGAATGAATGGCGGGCTTTTTTGTATGGGCGCTGTGGGAGATTCTTGCCAACGAAAGCGTCATTGCAGGCGAACCAGGTTTTTCGGCTGAAATCGGCGGCGTGATGATGGCCTCTTCGCAGGCAAGCCTGCTCCCACGGGATTTGCGGCTGCTTGCGGTCGTCTGCGTCAATGAATCGTAGGGCTTGATTGCAAATCTCTGAAGGAGCGAATTCATTCGCGAAGGCCGCGACGCGCTGTTCCTGACCAGACCCGAATCTCTGTGGGAGTTCAGCTTGCCAACGAAAGCGTCATTGCAGGCGAACCAGGTTTTTCAGCTGAAATCGGCGGCGTGATGATGGGCCTCTTCGCAGGCAAGCCTGCTCCCACGGGATTTGCGGCTGCTTGCGGTCGTCTGCGTCAATGAATCGTAGGGCTTGATTGCAAATCTCTGAAGGAGCGAATTCATTCGCGAAGGCCGCGACGCGCTGTTCCTGACCAGACCCGAATCTCTGTGTGGCTTGCCAACGAAAGCGTCATTGCAGGCGAACCAGGTTTTTCGGCTGAAATCGGCGGCGTGATGATGGGCCTCTTCGCAGGCAAGCCTGCTCCCACGGGATTTGCGGCTGCTTGCGGTCGTCTGCGTCAATGAATCGTAGAGATTGATTGCAATCTCTGTGGGAGCGAATTCATTCGCGAAGGCCGCGACGCGCTGTTCCTGACCAGACCCGAATCTCTGTGGGAGTTGGCTTGCCAACGAAAGCGTCATTGCAGGCGAACCAGGTTTTTCGGCGGCGTGATGATGGCCTCTTCGCAAGCAAGCCTGCTCCCACGGGATTTGCAGCTGCTTGCGGTCGTCTGCGTCAATGGATCGTAAAGCATGATTGCTAATCTCTGAAGGACCTTCGCCAACAAGTTGGCCCCTACAGATGGCCGTTCGTCTTTAGAAACAGTAGTTTGATAAGCGCCAAATTGTGGCGAGCGTCGCCCCGCGAACCAAGCATGGCCCATAAAAAACCCCGCGAAGAATCTCTCCTTCGCGGGGTTTTTATGGACGCGTTGCGATCAGATCGCGCCGCGGCTCCGTAGCAGTTCCAGCACTTGCTTGACGCTGTCTTCAATGGATAGCGATTGCGTGTCGATCACCAGATCCGCATTCAATGGCACGTCGTACGGGAAGGATTCACCTGGGATGTTGTCGCCATCGGCGGCATACAGGCCTTGTGGGTCTCGCTCGCGGCAAACGGTAGGCGATGCCTGGACGTAGACCGTTATCAGACGATCAGCACCCAGCAGCGTTTTGGCTTGCTCCCGGCCTTCGGCGTCCGGCGCAACGAATGCCGCCAGTGTTAGCAAGCCCGCTTCGTTGAACTGACGCGCAACGTGCGCCGCACGCCGCCAGTTTTCAGTACGACCGGCACGGGTTTGCGGCAGGCCTTTATTCAGGTCGTGACGCAGGTTTTGGCCATCAAGGACGAACACCGCTCGGCCCATGTCGAACAGCTTGCGCTCCAGCGCGTAAGCCAAGGTGCTTTTGCCCGCGCCCGACAAGCCGCTGAACAACACCGTTGCTGGCTGCTGACCAAAGCGACGAGCACGCTCTTCAGTGGCTACGTGGGCTTTATGGTCGTGGTGGCTGGCACCGGCGACGATTGGCCGGGCGATGATCATGCCCGCGGCGACCGTGCCGTTGGTCAACCGATCAATGATGATGAACGAACCGGTGGTGCGGTTGCTGTCGTAACCGTCCAACGCAATCGCGGTGTCGAGGCTGACTTTGACGCGACCGATTTCGTTCAGCTTCAACTCGCTGGCAGGGCCTTCAGCCAAGGTGTTGACGTCGACTTTGTAGCTGATGCTGGCAATCGAGCCCGGTATGTAGCTGGTGGCGCGTTTGATGTCGTATTTCTTGCCCGGCAGCATCGGTTCTTCTGCCATCCACACCAGCATGGCGTCGAAGGTGTCGGAGATTTGCGGAATGCTGTCAGCGTGTACCAGCAAGTCGCCACGGGAGATGTCGATCTCGTCTTCCATGGTCAAGGTCACGGCCTGGCCGGGGCCCGCCTGTTCCAACTCACCATCGAAGGTGACGATGGATTTGACTCGGCTGGTTTTCCCTGACGGCAGTACGACGATTTCGTCGCCCTTGTGTACGACGCCGCTGGCCAATGTGCCGGCGAAACCACGGAAATTCAGGTTGGGACGGTTGACGTACTGCACCGGGAATCGCAGGTCGGTGAGGTTGCGATCAGCCGCCACTTCAACCGTTTCAAGGATTTCCATCAGCGTTTGGCCGGTGTACCACGGCGAACGCTCGCTGTGGTTCACCACGTTGTCGCCTTTTAGGGCCGACATCGGAACGAAATGCATGGTGGTCGGCTTGAGCGCGATGCCATCGGCAAAGCTTTTGTAATCGGCTTTGATCGACTCGAACACGCCTTCATCGAAGCCTTTTAGGTCCATCTTGTTGATGGCCACCACGATGTGCTTGATACCCAGCAACGACGCGATGAAGCTGTGACGACGGGTCTGGGTCTGCACGCCGTAGCGAGCATCCACCAGAATGATCGCTAAGTCACAGGTCGAGGCGCCTGTGGCCATGTTGCGGGTGTACTGCTCATGGCCAGGTGTGTCGGCGATGATGAATTTGCGTTTCGCGGTGGAGAAATAGCGGTAAGCAACATCGATGGTGATGCCCTGCTCGCGCTCGGCCTGAAGGCCGTCGACCAGCAATGCCAGATCGATGTCATCGCCGGTGGTGCCGACTTTCTTCGAATCGCGAGTAATCGCTTCCAAGTGATCTTCGTAGATCATTTTGGAGTCATGCAGCAAGCGGCCGATCAGCGTGCTTTTGCCGTCGTCGACGTTACCGCAGGTGAGAAAGCGCAGCAGTTCCTTGCGTTCGTGCTGGCCCAGATAGGCGAGGATGTCCTCGCTGATCAATTCAGATTGATGCGACATTGTGAGACACCCTGTTTAGAAATAGCCCTGACGTTTCTTTTCTTCCATCGACCCTGCGCCATCGTGATCGATGACTCGGCCTTGGCGCTCGGAAGTTCGCGTCAGGAGCATTTCCTGAATGATGTCGGTGAGGCTGGTCGCCTCGGACTCGACCGCGCCCGTTAACGGGTAGTCGCCCAGTGTGCGGAAGCGGACTTTCTTTTTGACGATGCGTGCGCGGTCTTCTTCGCTGAGGTGATTACGCAGGCGATCGTCGTCGATCATGATCCAGGTGCCATTCATCTCGATGACTTCACGTTCGGCCGCGAAATACAGCGGTACGATCGGGATGCCTTCGAGGTAGATGTACTGCCAGATATCGAGCTCAGTCCAGTTCGACAACGGGAATACGCGGATCGATTCGCCCTTGTTGACCTTGCCGTTATAGACATTCCACAGCTCGGGACGTTGGTTTTTCGGGTCCCAACGGTGTTTGTTATCGCGAAACGAGTAGACGCGCTCTTTGGCACGAGACTTCTCTTCATCACGACGTGCGCCGCCGAACGCCGCATCGAAACCATGTTTGTCCAGTGCCTGCTTAAGGCCCTCGGTCTTCATGATGTCGGTGTGCTTGGCGCTGCCGTGGGTCAGCGGATTGATATCCTGCGCAACACCATCGGGGTTGACGTGCACGATCAAGTCAAGGCCCAGCTCTTCAACCAGCCGGTCGCGAAAGGCGTACATTTCCTTGAACTTCCACCGGGTGTCGACGTGCATTACCGGAAAAGGCAGTTTTCCAGGAAAGAACGCTTTACGCGCCAGGTGCAGCATTACGGCTGAGTCTTTGCCGACGGAGTAGAGCATCACCGGGTTATCAAACTCGGCGGCAACCTCGCGGATGATATGGATGCTTTCCGCCTCCAGCTGTTTCAGATGCGTCAGTTTGTCGACCATGGCTACTCACGGAAACGTACAGATGAACGGCCAGCGGGCCGTGTTCGAGCCGCACACTTTATCACAGCGTCTGCTTATATTAGTGGCCTGGTTAGATCGAAACGATCTACCCATAGACCGCTTCGTTCGGGCTCAGATCGGGTTCGGGCAATCGATAAACAGATGCTCAAGCGCAAAGCGCTTTGCCAGATAATCGCCCAGCGCCTTGACTCCGTAACGCTCGGTGGCGTGGTGCCCGGCGGCGATGAAGCTGATGTTGTTTTCCCGCGCGCTATGGAACGTCTGTTCCGACGCTTCGCCGCTTAGATAAAGATCGACCCCTGCCAAGACCGCCTGATCGATATAGCCCTGACCGCCGCCCGTGCACCACCCCACGCGCCGAATCATCTCGCTGCCTTCGATCAGCAGCGGCTCACGACCGAGAACATCCTGCACCCGCCGAGCAAAATCGCGCGGTGTCATCGGCTCTGCCAATGAGCCCACCAGCCCGACGATGCGCGGGTTTTCCGGGTCCAGCGGTCCTTCTACCGTGATGTCCAGCTCCCGTGCCAGTTGCACGTTATTGCCCACGTCGGGGTGCAGATCCAGCGGCAGATGGTAGGCGAGCAAGCTGATGTCATGTTTGAGCAACGTCTTTAGGCGACGCTGTTTCATTCCGACAACGCAGGGGTCCTCGCCTTTCCAAAAATACCCGTGATGAACCAGGATCAAATCCGCTTGGGCTTCGACTGCTGCATCCAGCAACGCCTGACTGGCAGTGACGCCACTGACGATGCGCATCACTTGCGGACGGCCTTCGACCTGCAAACCGTTGGGGCAGTAATCCTGGATCCGCGCGCAGTTAAGGTAACGGTCCGCTTCCTCGACCAGGGTGCTCAGGGCAACAGCCATAAAAGACTCCTAAATAGGCAGTTCAGCGCTGCTAGGTACTCGTATAATGCCCGCCATTATGGCGCAACCCCGGCAAAAAGCTGCTGCGCTTGGCATTTCTCAGGACCTTTTCAATGTTCAAGGCACTGCGCTTCTTTGCTTGGCCCCTGCTGGCAGGTGTGCTAATCGCCATGCTGATTATCCAGCGTTACCCGCAATGGGTTGGCTTACCCAGTCAGGACGTTAATCTTCAACAAGCGCCGCAGTCGTCAACGGTACAACAAGGCCCGGTGTCGTATGCTGACGCGGTGACAATTGCCGCCCCCGCCGTTGCCAATCTGTACACCACCAAAGTCGTCAACAAAACGACCCATCCATTATTCGAAGACCCACAATTCCGCCGGTTTTTCGGCGATAACTTGCCTAAACAGCGGCGCATGGAATCAAGCCTCGGCTCAGCAGTGATCATGAGCCCCGAAGGCTACTTGCTGACCAATAACCACGTCACCAGTGGTGCCGATCAAATCGTTGTGGCGTTGAAAGACGGTCGTGAAACAACCGCGAGGGTCATCGGCAGCGATCCCGAGACCGACTTGGCAGTATTGAAAATCGATCTGAAAAACCTGCCATCCATTACCATTGGCCGCTCCGACAACATCCGCATCGGTGACGTCGCGCTGGCCATCGGCAACCCGTTTGGCGTTGGTCAAACAGTGACCATGGGCATCATCAGTGCCACCGGGCGTAATCAGTTGGGCCTCAACACCTACGAAGACTTCATTCAGACCGACGCTGCGATCAACCCCGGCAATTCCGGCGGCGCACTGGTGGACGCCAGCGGCAATCTGACAGGCATTAACACGGCGATTTTCTCGAAGTCCGGCGGTTCGCAAGGCATCGGTTTCGCGATCCCTGTGAAGCTGGCAATGGAGGTGATGAAGTCGATCATCGAACACGGCCAAGTGATTCGCGGCTGGCTGGGTATTGAAGTGCAGCCGCTGACCCAGGAGCTGGCTGAGTCATTCGGGTTGAAGGATCGCCCAGGCATTGTCGTCGCTGGCGTATTCCGCGATGGGCCTGCGCAGAAAGCCGGTTTGCTGCTGGGTGATGTGATTTTGAGCATCAACGGTGAGCCCGCCGGTGACGGCCGCCGCTCAATGAACCAGGTAGCGCGCACCAAACCAAGCGACAAAATCGCGATCCAGGTCATGCGCAATGGCAAAGAACTGACGCTAAACGCCGAGGTCGGATTGCGCCCACCGCCTGCACCAACACCGGTGGCGGAAGAGGAATAAATCGACCGCTGTAGGAGCCACTGTGGGACCACTGGGTACTTTACAAATCGCCCAAACCATCAACCAGCGCCTGGTTATGCTCAGGCGTACCGATGCTGATTCGCAGGAATTGCGCGATGCGCTCTTGCTTGAAGTGGCGAACGATAACGCCCTGCTCGCGCAATCTGGCTGCCAGACCTGCGGCGTCGTGCTGCGGATGGCGGGCGAAGATGAAGTTGGCCGCAGACGGCAATACCTCAAACCCCTTAGCCTCCAGTTGCTTGATCAAGACCTCACGGCTATCGATCACTGCCTTACAGGTGCGTTCAAAATACTGACGGTCTTCGAACGCAGCGGTCGCGCCGAGGATTGCCAAGCGATCCAGCGGGTATGAATTAAAGCTGTTTTTGACCCGCTCCAGCGCCTCGATCAGGTCTGGATGTCCTACAGCCAGACCCACTCGCAATCCTGCCAACGAACGCGACTTGGACACTGTTTGGGTAACTAGCAGGTTCGGAAAACGGTCCACCAGACTGATGGCGGTTTCGCCACCGAAGTCGATGTAAGCCTCGTCGACCACCACCACCGAGTCAGGGTTGGCCGTGACCATCTGCTCCACCGCGTCCAGTGCCAAGAGGCAGCCGGTGGGCGCGTTAGGGTTGGGAAAGATGATCCCGCCGTTGGGCCGGGCATAGTCTTCGACGCAAATCTGGAACTGTTCATCCAGTGCTATCGCGTCAAACTCGATGCCGTACAAACCGCAATACACCGGATAAAAGCTGTAACTGATGTCTGGGAACAACAAGGGTTTGTCATGGCGCAACAGTGCATTGAACACGTGTGCCAGCACTTCATCCGAACCATTACCCAAGAACACTTGATTGGGTTGCACGCCGTAATAGGTGGCAACCGCTTGCTTGAGCAGATCGCTGTTCGGGTCCGGGTACAGACGCAAATCGTCGGTCAGCCCGGCGCGCATGGCGGCCAGGGCTTTCGGCGACGGGCCATAAGGGTTTTCATTGGTATTGAGTTTAATCAGCTTGGTCAGCTTCGGTTGCTCACCCGGCACATAAGGCACCAAGGTGCTGACAAACGGACTCCAGAACTTGCTCATGCTTTTGTTCCTTGTTCGGTGCTGTCGACAATTCGGAACTCAGCGCTGCGGGCGTGGGCGGTCAACGACTCGCCTCGCGCCAATACCGATGCCGTTTTGCCCAATTCCGAGGCGCCTTGCTCGGAGCAATAAATGATCGACGAACGCTTTTGAAAATCGTACACGCCCAATGGCGACGAGAACCGCGCAGTACCCGATGTTGGCAACACGTGATTTGGCCCGGCACAGTAATCGCCCAAAGCTTCGGATGTGTGACGGCCCATGAAGATTGCGCCTGCGTGGCGAATCTGCGGCAGCCAGGCTTGCGGGTCGGCTACTGAAAGCTCAAGGTGCTCTGGCGCGATTCGATTGGCGACATCAATCGCTTGCTGCATATCAGCCACTTTAATCAGTGCGCCACGGCCGTTGATCGAGCTGCGAATGATCTCCGCACGCTCCATGGTCGGCATCAGCTTGGCGATGCTTGCGGCCACTTTGTCGAGAAACTCGGCGTCCGGGCTGATCAAAATCGCTTGGGCGTCTTCGTCGTGCTCAGCCTGGGAGAACAAGTCCATGGCTATCCAGTCCGGGTCGGTCAAACCGTCGCATACCACCAGAATCTCGGACGGACCGGCGATCATGTCGATCCCCACCTGGCCAAACACGTGGCGCTTGGCAGTGGCGACATAAATGTTACCGGGGCCAACGACCTTATCGACTTTAGGCACGCTTTCAGTGCCGTACGCCAAGGCTGCAACGGCTTGCGCGCCACCAATGGTGAATACGCGATCAACACCGGCGATGCAGGCCGCAGCGAGCACCAGCTCGTTGATTTCGCCACGCGGGGTCGGAACAACCATGACCACTTCGGTCACGCCAGCGACTTTTGCTGGAATCGCGTTCATCAATACTGACGACGGATACGATGCTTTGCCGCCCGGCACATAGAGCCCGGCGCGGTCCAACGGCGTGACCTTCTGGCCCAACACCGTGCCATCGGCCTCGGTGTAGGTCCAGGAATCCTGTTTCTGCTTTTCGTGATAAATACGCACGCGGTCGGCGGCTTTTTCCAGCGCGGTACGCTGTTCAGGTGTGATACGTGTCAACGCCAGTTCTAGCCGCTCGCGAGGCAAGATCAGCTCCGCCATGGACGCCACTTCAAGCCCATCGAAACGTCGAGTGAATTCCACCAAGGCTGCGTCGCCACGCTCACGAACAGCCTTGATGATCTCAAGCACGCGCTCATTGACTGAGTCATCGGACACACTTTCCCAGCTCAGCAGATGGTCCAGATGGCGTGCAAAATCTGGGTCAGCGGCGTTGAGTCGGCGAATTGCAGTGGTCGTTGTCATAGCGGAGGCCTCAATAATTGGCGGATGCTCAGGCGCCGGTAGACTACCAAGCCATCCGCGTGGGCACCTGAGAAATTTGGCTATGACACGGATAGATGGGCGCGACTCAAGGTCGCGCAGGTGAGTCAGCCGCGGTGTCGCGACTCGACTGCTTTGCGCAGCGTATCGATCAGCGCCTGAATGCGCGCGTGCTGCATCTTCATTGACGCCTTGTTCACCACCAGACGCGAACTGATAGTTGCAATCAGCTCCTGGGGCTCGAGACCGTTGGCACGCAGCGTGTTGCCGGTGTCGACAACGTCGATGATTTTATCCGCCAGACCAATCAGGGGTGCCAGTTCCATCGAGCCATACAGCTTGATGATGTCGACCTGACGACCTTGTTCGGCGTAGTAACGTTTGGCTACGTTGACGAACTTGGTCGCGACACGCAGACGGCCCTTTGGCTCGATCGCACCAATGGCACCGGCGGTCATCAAACGGCATTGGGCAATTTGCAGGTCCAACGGCTCATAAAGGCCTTGGCCACCGTATTCCATCAACACATCTTTCCCGGCCACGCCCAAATCGGCGGCACCGTGTTCAACGTAAGTCGGAACGTCGGTAGCGCGCACGATCAGCAAGCGCACATCGGCTTGGGTCGTGGTAATGATCAGCTTGCGACTTTTGTCCGGATCCTCGGTCGGCACGATGCCTGCTTCAGCGAGAAGCGGCAGGGTGTCGTCAAGGATGCGGCCCTTGGACAGTGCGATGGTTAGCATGGGAAACGTAAGTCCTTGGCAATCGGGCGCATCCATGCGCCCCACGAGTCCTGAATCAATGAGTCAGGACCTTGTGCTGAACGATCAAAACCTAGCCCGGAACGCGACGGATCTTGGCGCCGAGCATCTGCAGTTTTTCTTCGATGCATTCATAACCACGGTCGATGTGGTAAATGCGGTCGATCAAGGTGTCGCCCTGAGCAACCAACGCCGAAATGACCAGGCTGGCCGAGGCACGCAGGTCAGTTGCCATCACTGGCGCGCCTTTGAGCTTCTCAACACCGGTAACGACAGCGGTATTACCTTCAACCAGGATCTGCGCGCCCATGCGGTGCATTTCATACACGTGCATGAAGCGGTTTTCGAAGATGGTTTCGATAACAGCACCGGTGCCTTCAGCGATGGCATTGAGCGAGATGAACTGCGCTTGCATGTCGGTGGGGAACGCTGGGTACGGAGCGGTACGCACGTTGACGGCTTTTGGCCGCTTGCCGTGCATGTTCAGCTCGATCCAATCCTTGCCGGTGGTGATTTCAGCGCCAGCTTCTTGAAGCTTGAGCAATACTGCTTCGAGAATGGTTGGATCGGTGTCCTTGAGCTTGACACGACCACCCGTGGCCGCAGCAGCCACCAAATAGGTGCCAGTCTCGATACGGTCCGGCATCACTTTATAGGTGGCGCTGTGGAGGCGCTTCACACCTTCGATGGTGATGGTGTCGGTGCCCGCACCGGTGATGTTCGCGCCCATGGCGATCAGGCAGTTAGCCAGATCGACCACTTCCGGTTCGCGAGCGGCGTTTTGTAAAACGCTGCGCCCGTTAGCCAGGCTAGCGGCCATCATGATGTTCTCAGTACCGGTTACGCTGACGGTGTCAAAGAAGAAGTTCGCACCACGCAAGCCGCCTTCTGGCGCCTTGGCCTTGATGTAACCACCGTCAACGTCAATGGTTGCGCCCATGGCTTCGAGACCACGGATGTGCAAGTCAACAGGACGCGAACCAATGGCGCAACCACCCGGCAACGCGACTTCGGCGTAACCGAAACGAGCAACCATCGGACCCAACACCAAAATCGAGGCACGCATGGTTTTCACCAGTTCGTACGGGGCGATCAAGGTCTTGATGGTGCGGGCGTCGATTTCAACGCTGAGCTTCTCGTCGATCACAGGCTCAATGCCCATGCGGCCGAACAGCTCGATCATGGTAGTGATGTCATGCAAATGCGGCAGATTGCACACCGTCACCGGCCCATCGGCCAGCAAGGTTGCAGCAAGAATCGGCAGGGCGGAGTTCTTGGCACCTGAAATACGAATCTCGCCATCAAGACGAAAGCCGCCAGTAATAATCAATTTATCCATTAGAGTCTCGACGCCAATTGGCTCAGGTGCGCTCGGACCAAGCAGCGCGGCTGAAAAATTTCATGGTGACCGCATGGATGCTGCCATCGGCGATCCAGGGGTTTAAATGGGCATAGACCTGCTGCTGACGCTTGACTGGGCTGAGGCTAGCCAGCTCGTCACTGATCATGTTCAGCTGAAAATTGCAGCCTTCGCCTTCAACTTCTACCTGGGTTTCTGGCAGCTTTCCTTCAAGGAAGCTCTTAACTTCTACGGCCTGCATGCTTAACCTCAATCGGCGCCCTACGCGCGCGGGTCGGCCATCATACAAAAAAGCCTGCCCGCTGCGAACCCCGGATTAAAAGACTCGGACGGAAAGCGCTTTGGCGGGTCACCGAAAAGCGCTTTGTTTGACCCGCTGATGGCTATTGGTGTTGATCAAACAACTCGGTCAAACCGGAAACCTGCGCAATGTCGCGCATGTCTTCCGGCAGCGACCGAACACTGACAACCTTGCCAGCTGCTTTGGCGTCGCGCATGAATGCAAGCAGCAAAGACAGGCCGACGCTGCTGGATTTCTCCACTTCGGAACAATCCAGAATCAAGGCCGGCGCGTTGCTGGCCTTAATCAGCGCTTGGCCCTGCTTACGCAAGGCCGGGCCGCTGCGATAGTCGAGCACGCCACTCAGGTGCAACTCACCTGCGCCCAGACGAACAGCTGGCTCACTCATTGTGCTGGCTTCTCGGCGGCAGCATCAACGGTGGTTTTGGCCTTGGCAACTTCGCCTGCCCAGCCGTTGATCGTGGTGTCGAGGTTGTTGCCGTTCTGCCGCATGGCATCAGAGAACTGATCACGGAACAGCTTGCCAATGTTGATGCCGTTGACAATGACGTTGCGCACTTTCCACTCGCCATTGACCTTCTCAAGCGTGTAGCTCACAGGGTAAACCGCCCCGCCGTTGCCTTTGACGGACATGTCGACGCTGGTACGGTCGCCACTTTCGTCCTTGGCAGGGGAAACGGTAATGCCCTGGTTGTTGTATTCAAGCAGTGCGTTGCCATAGAACTGAAACAGACTGCGCTTGAAGTTTTCCTGGAACCGCTGCATCTGCTCAGGGGTGGCTTTCCCGGAGTACTTCACGGTCATGACGCTTTTTGAAATGCCCTCGGCATCCACTACCGGACCCACAATCCGGTTCAGCGCATCGTAAAACGCGCTTGGATTGGTTTTGTACTGATCTTTGTGGGCAGCCAAATCGGCCAGCAACGCTTTGGTCGTACCGTCCACCAGGTCATGCGCTGACTGGCTCGGAGCCGCATTCGCGAACAACGGAAGAGCCGTCAGCAGAATCAACAGGCTACGGCGCAAGGTTGAGAACATGGAGAAATTCCTCATTTGGCGTCTTTACTCACAGTGTTGAGCATGAATTTGCCGATCAGGTCCTCGAGCACCAGGGCCGACTGGGTGTCATGGATAACACCGCCGTCTTTAAGCAGCGCTTGATCGCCCCCTACGCTGATGCCGACGTATTTCTCGCCGAGCAAACCTGCGGTAAGGATCGAAGCCGTAGAGTCCAAAGGAAGATTATTCACCTGCTTTTGGACTTCCATGGTCACGCGCCCCGTAAAGGTGTCGTGGTCCAGATCGATAGCCGTGACCTTGCCGATGGTCACACCGGCCATGGTCACCTTGGCTCTGACAGTCAAACCGGCAATATTGTCGAAGTTTGCATAAAGTTTATAGCTGTCGTGGTTCGCGCTTGCGCTCAGACCACTGACACGCAAGGCCAACAAGATCAAAGCCAGGATCCCGGCCAGCAGGAAAAGGCCAACGCCGGTTTCCAGGGTGCGGTTTTGCATCAGAAATCTCCAAACATCAAGGCGGTCAAAATAAAGTCGAGGCCTAATATGGCCAGTGAGGCATACACCACGGTTTTAGTGGTAGCACGGCTGATCCCTTCGGACGTGGGCTCACAGTCATAACCCTGGAACACGGCAATCCAGGTCACTACAAAAGCAAAGATGATGCTTTTGATTACACCGTTCAGCACGTCGCTTTGGAAGTTCACGCTGTTTTGCATGTTCGCCCAGAAAGAGCCCTGGTAAACGCCGAGCCAATCAATAGCGACCCAAGAGCCGCACCAGATGCCGACCACGCTGAAAATCATCGCCAACAATGGCAGCGAAATAAACCCGGCCCACAAGCGTGGCGCAATGATGTATTTGAGTGGATCAACACCAATCATTTCCAGGCTGGACAGCTGCTCAGTGGACTTCATGTTGCCGATTTCGGCGGTCAATGCCGAACCTGCACGCCCCGCGAACAGAAGACCGGCAACCACTGGCCCCAGCTCACGCAGCAAGGTCAACGCGACCATTTGCCCGACCGCTTGCTCGGACCCGTATTTTTCCAGAATGCTGAAACCTTGAAGCGCGAGCACCATCCCGATGAAACCGCCCGACACGACGATAATCAGCAGGGACATCACACCCACTGAATGCAACTGCCTCACCAGCAACTGAAAGCTGCCGCCAATACCGCCACGGCCAAACAATGCATGGACCAGAAACAGCCCGGAGCGGCCCAGCACGGTCACCATGTCGATTGCAGATTGGCCGAACAGATTAATTCGGCCCATTAATGACTGTTTGCGCATCAGCGCTTCCCCAAAAGATCTTCGCGATAATCCGGTGCCGGATAGTGGAATGGAACAGGGCCATCCGGTTCGCCGGTCATAAATTGATGAATGCGCGGATTATCCGAGCCCAGCAACTCTTCCGGAGTTCCCTGACCCAGCACCTGACCATCGCCGACGAAATATAGATAGTCGGCAATGCTCGCGGTTTCTGCGAGATCGTGAGAAACCACAATACTGGTGATCCCCAACGCATCATTCAGCAGACGAATCAGCCGGACCAATACACCCATGGCAATCGGGTCTTGACCAACAAAGGGTTCGTCATACATCAGAATTTGCGGATCGAGGGCGATAGCCCTGGCCAACGCTACACGACGTTTCATACCGCCAGACAACTCGTCAGGCATCAAGTCGACCGCACCGCGCAGACCGACTGCCTGCAATTTAAGCAGGACAATGTCGCGAATCATGTCTTCTGGCAATTGGGTGTGAATACGGAGCGGAAACGCCACGTTTTCGAACACGTCGAGGTCGGTGAACAAGGCCCCGCTTTGAAACAGAACACCCATGTGCTTGCGAGCATCAAACAAATCGCTGCGCGACAATTCGGGCAAATTCTGGCCATTGACCCAGACTTCTCCGCTGCTGGGACGCAATTGAGCACCCATCAATCGTAGTAGCGTGGTCTTGCCGCTGCCCGAAGGCCCCATGATTCCGGTGACCTTGCCCCGCGGAACACGTATATCAATATTATTGAAGATGCTGCGCGCGCCGCGCTTGAAGGACACTCCCTTCAGCTCGACCGCGTAGGCGTTATCGACGCTCATCTAAACTCCTCACGAGGCGGCCTCACTCTCAGAAAATAAAATCCTTGGCGCTGTGCATGCACCGACTGGGTGGGCCGAACTGGCCGCGAACTATACCACTGCGCGCGCGCCTGTCCCACGGAAGAAGCCTCTTTCGCTCAGGGGCATGACAGATAATTCGAACAATTGCGAACCACTCTCCAAGAAGTTAGGACAGCCGCAATGCGCGAACCTCACTCAGACATAAGATCAAGGGTGAGGGAATCGGCCATTACCGCTATAATCGCCGCCTTTTCATCAGGCTAACCGTTTCCGACATGAGCCAATCCAGCGACCTGATTCAAACAGCACAACGCACCATCCGCCTCGAAATAGAAGCCGTAGAAGGTTTACTGGTGCATATCGACGCTGATTTCGTACGCGCTTGCGAAATGATTCTGGCCGGCAAGGGCCGCGTAGTCGTGGTCGGCATGGGCAAGTCGGGGCATATTGGCAAAAAGATCGCCGCCACCCTGGCAAGCACTGGCACCACGGCATTTTTTGTTCACCCGGCCGAAGCCAGCCATGGCGATATGGGCATGATCACCCGTGACGACATCATCTTGGCCATTTCAAACTCGGGTACAACGACCGAAATCGTTACACTTTTGCCCCTGATAAAACGCTTGGGCATCCAGATGATCAGCCTGACCGGCAATCCGGACTCGACGCTGGCCAAGGCGGCGGAAGTCAATCTGAATGTTCACGTCGAACATGAGGCTTGCACGCTGAACCTGGCCCCCACCTCCTCCACCACTGCGGCATTGGTTATGGGTGATGCGCTGGCCGTTGCGCTGCTGGAAGCACGGGATTTCACCGCCGAAGATTTTGCTTTTTCTCATCCTGGGGGCGCCCTGGGTCGACGGTTACTGCTCAAAGTAGAGCACGTCATGCACATTGGGGACGACTTGCCCAAGGTCCAACGCGGTACGCCGTTGCGCGATTCGCTGATGGAAATGACCCGTAAGGGCCTCGGCATGACCGCAGTGCTGGAGGCGGATGGTCGTTTGGCCGGGATATTCACCGACGGCGATTTACGCCGCACGCTTGATCGCGATATCGACATTCGCAAGGCAATGATCGACGACGTCATGACGGTCCACGGCAAAACCGCCCGCCCAGAGATGCTCGCGGCCCAAGCACTGAAGATCATGGAAGATCACAAAATTGGCGCACTGATCGTGGTTGACGAAAACGATCACCCTATCGGCGCTTTTAACCTGCAAGATCTTCTACGTGCGGGAGTGATGTAGTGAGCGACGCAAAAACGAACGATTTGCTGCAACGCGGCAAGAACATCAAGTTGGCGATTTTCGACGTTGATGGCGTACTGACTGATGGCCGCCTGTATTTTCTCGAAGACGGCAGCGAATTCAAGACATTCAATACTCTGGACGGGCAAGGCATCAAGATGCTGATCGCGTCCGGCGTAATCACCGCTATTATCAGCGGACGCAAGACCCCGGTGGTCGAACGCCGAGCAAAGAATCTGGGCATTCAGCATCTGTATCAGGGCCGTGAAGATAAGCTGGTCGTACTCGACGAATTACTGGCCCAACTCAACCTGAGTTACGAACAAGTCGCCTATCTGGGTGATGATCTGCCAGACTTGCCGGTCATTCGACGCGTCGGCCTGGGCATGGCGGTTGCGAATGCGGCCAGTTTTGTCCGGCAACATGCTCATGGCATTACCCTGGCTCGCGGCGGTGAAGGCGCAGCTCGCGAATTTTGCGAACTGATCCTGAACGCCCAAGGCAGCCTTGAAGCGGCCCACGCCGCCTACTTATAGAAGTTATTTATGCTGAGCAAAAAAATTCGCAGGTTCTTGATTCTGGGTGTGCTTGCACTGCTGGTCGCAGCGGCAGGCTACTGGAACATCAGCCCGGAAAGTTTTCTGGAGCAGAAAGCGGCAGTTGTCGATCCGGGCGCTATCGACTTCTACGCCACCAAGACGCACAGCCTGCAGTTCTTGCCTGACGGCAAACTTCAGTACGACATGACATCCGACAAGGTCGAGCATCTTAAGGCCTCGGACATCACGCTTCTGACCAACCCCGACCTGCAACTGTTTCGCGGCGCCCTGTATCCTTGGCACGTACAAAGTTTGAAGGGCGAAGTCTCGCCTGGCGGCACTCAAGTCGAGCTGATTGACTCGGTACGTGTCGCTCGAACAGACGAAAAGAACCGGACAACCATTATTACCAGTAGTCGAATGACGGTATTCCCACAGAAGCAATATGCGCAGACCGAGCAAGCCGTTAGAATCGACGGCTTCGGCGGTGTTACCACCGGAACGGGTATGAAAGCGTATTTGAACGACGGCAGGATGAACCTGCTCTCCCACGTAAGAGGACAGTATGAGGCTCGTTAAAACCCTCCCTTTTTTGCTCGGACTGGGCACAGTACTGGGAAGCGTGAGCGCTTGGGCTCTCCCGACGGACCGCGATCAGCCTATTCATATCCAGTCTGACGATGCGCAACTCGATGACAAGCAAGGCATTGCCACCTATAAAGGCAACGTCATCATCACCCAGGGCACCATGAAGATCACCGGCAACACGGTGACCATCACCCGAACATCTACCGGCGAAGTCAACGTCTTTACTTCGGTGGGCAATCTTGCTTACTACGAACAGACCCCCGAACTGAACAAGCCTATTGTTCAGGCCTACGGCGTGACTATTCAGTATTTCGCCCTTGATAACAAAATCGTCCTGATCGATAAGGCCAAGGTGATCAACGACGGCAACACCTCCGAAGGTGAAAAAATCATCTACGACACGGTGAAGCAGATCGTTAACGCCGGTCGCGCAAACGGCACCAAATTGACCGCGCCGCGACCCCGGATCGACATGGTCATTCAGCCAAAAAACAAACCCGACGCGCAGAAGGCCCCTTAATGGCGACGCTGAAAGCCCAGCACTTGGCTAAAGCCTACAAGGGTCGGCAGGTCGTACGCGATGTCAGCTTGTCTATCGACAGCGGTCAGATCGTCGGACTGCTTGGCCCTAACGGCGCAGGTAAAACAACCTGTTTCTACATGATAGTAGGCCTGGCACAAGCCGATCAGGGCCGTGTATTGATTGACGACCTAGACGTCAGCCACCAGCCAATGCACGGTCGTGCGCGGGCCGGGATCGGTTACCTGCCGCAGGAAGCGTCTATTTTTCGCAAGCTGTCGGTTGCCGATAACATCATGGCGATACTTGAAACCCGCAAGGAACTCGATCGCGCGGCCCGTCGCAAAGAACTGGAAAGCCTGCTGCAGGAATTCCACATCAGTCACATTCGCGACAACCTGGGCATGAGCCTTTCCGGCGGCGAACGCCGTCGCGTAGAAATCGCACGCGCCTTGGCAACTTCACCCAAGTTCATTTTGCTGGATGAGCCGTTTGCAGGTGTCGACCCGATTTCAGTGGGCGATATCAAGCAGATCATCTACCACTTGAAAGCCAAGGGGATTGGCGTTTTGATTACCGATCACAACGTTCGCGATACGCTGGATATTTGTGAAACGGCCTACATCGTCAACGATGGTCAACTGATCGCCGAAGGTAATTCAGAAACCATTCTGGCCAACCAATTGGTTAAAGAGGTTTACCTCGGCCATGAATTCCGCCTGTAAGGTCTGCGGTATTTCGCTCTTCACAGGCGACGGACGCTAGAATCTCGCGTTGGCAAGCATTTTAATTGTCAGCGCACTCTAGGCAAACACTTAGGTTTCAGGCATATAATTTGCTTAAGTTGGCGCTTCGGCGCCCTGTAGTAGATGGCGCATGAGCGCCGGCGAATAAGGTGTTAAGCCCCAGCCATGAAACCATCGCTAGTCCTGAGAATGGGCCAGCAGCTGACGATGACACCTCAGCTGCAACAGGCCATCCGCCTCCTCCAACTGTCGACCCTGGACCTTCAACAAGAGATCCAGGAAGCGTTGGAGTCCAATCCTATGCTGGAGCGCCAGGAAGAAGGCGACGACTTCGACAACGCCGATCCGGTTGCCGACAGCGTAGAGAAACCTAATCCTGACGTTCAGGAACCGACCTATCAGGAAGCTGCCCCCACGGTAGACAACCTGGAAGACGGCGACTGGAGTGAGCGCACACCCAACGAGTTGCCTGTTGATACGGCTTGGGACGACGTTTACCAGACCAGCACCAGCAGTCTGCCGAGCAACGATGATGACGAGTGGGATTTCACCACCCGCACATCCGTTGGCGAAAGCCTGCAGAGCCATCTGCTGTGGCAGCTGAACCTGGCACCAATGTCCGATACCGATCGCCTGATCGCCGTGACGTTGATCGACTGCATTAACAATCAGGGTTACCTCGACGAATCGCTTGAGGAGATTCTCGATGCTTTCGATCCGGAGATGGACGTTGAACTGGATGAAATAGAAGCGGTGCTGCACCGTATCCAGCAATTCGAACCTGCGGGTATCGGCGCTCGTAACCTGAGCGAATGCCTGTCACTGCAATTGCGCCAGTTACCGGCAAAAACCCGCTGGCTGGCAGAAGCACAGCGCCTGGTAGGCGATTACATCGACCTGCTCGGCAGCCGCGATTACAGTCAGTTGATGCGACGCATGAAGCTCAAGGAAGATGAGCTACGCCAAGTGATCGAACTGGTACAGAGCCTCAACCCGCGTCCAGGTTCGCAAATTGAATCCGCTGAAGCCGAATACGTCGTGCCCGACGTGATCGTGCGCAAAGACAACGAACGCTGGTTGGTGGAACTTAATCAAGAGTCGGTGCCACGCCTCCGGGTCAACCCTCAGTACGCAGGCTTCGTTCGCCGGGCCGATACCAGCGCCGACAACACGTTCATGCGCAATCAACTGCAAGAAGCCCGCTGGTTCATCAAGAGCCTGCAAAGCCGCAATGAAACCTTAATGAAGGTGGCGACGCAGATTGTCGAGCATCAGCGCGGCTTTCTTGAGTACGGTGACGAAGCGATGAAGCCGTTGGTCTTGCATGACATCGCAGAAGCGGTCGGCATGCACGAGTCGACAATTTCCCGGGTGACCACTCAGAAATTCATGCACACCCCCCGTGGCATTTACGAACTGAAATATTTCTTTTCAAGCCACGTAAGCACCTCAGAGGGCGGTGAGTGTTCGTCCACAGCCATCCGCGCGATCATCAAAAAACTGGTTGCAGCGGAAAATCAGAAAAAGCCGTTGAGTGACAGCAAGATCGCTGGTTTACTGGAGGCACAAGGCATTCAGGTAGCCCGTCGCACGGTCGCCAAATACCGCGAATCACTAGGCATCGCGCCTTCGAGCGAGCGCAAGCGATTGATGTGACGAGGACTTGAAGCTGTAGCGTTCCAGTGGCAGGTATTTAGCCTGCCTCTTTATGCACTGGCAACGAAGGAGACGCTGTATGCAAGTCAACATCAGTGGACACCAGCTAGAAGTGACAAAGCCCCTGCGTGAGTACATTGAGCTCAAACTCAAAAAGCTAGAAGGGCACTTTGACAAGATTACAAATGTGCAGGTAACGATGGCGGTCGAGAAACTGAAACAGAAGATCGAAGCCACGCTGCACATCCACGGTGGGGAGGTAGTCGCTAACGCAGAACATGACGACATGTATGCGGCCATCGATCTACTTACTGACAAGCTCGACAGACAATTGCTCAAGCATAAGGAAAAGCAGCAGAACATCCTTAAAGGTGCGACAGCTCGCTAAACACTCCCAACTCATGATCCGACTTGAAAATATCCTGACCCCCGGCCGTTCCATCGTGAATGTGCCGGGCGGCAGCAAAGAAAAAGCACTCAGGCAAGTTGCCAATCTGATCGGCCATGAACTGCCAGGTCTGGATTCGCACGATATCTTCGAGAAGCTGACCGCTCGCGAAAAACTCGGTTCGACCGGTTTTGGCAACGGCATCGCCATCCCACACTGCCGCCTGAATGGTTGCAGCGACCCTATCAGTGCCTTAATTCATCTGGATGCCCCGATTGACTACGACGCCATTGATGGCGCTCCAGTTGATCTGTTATTCGTTCTGCTTGTACCCGAAGCCGCCACAGACGCTCACCTTGAGTTGCTGCGACAAATCGCCAGCATGCTCGACCGCAAAGATGTGCGTGACCGGCTGCGCGGCGCAAAAAGTAGCGAGGCTCTCTACCAGGTGGTTCTGGACGTGCAGAACGGACATTAATCATGCGAATGATCATCGTCAGTGGCCGATCTGGCTCCGGCAAAAGCACCGCGCTCAATGTGCTGGAAGATAACGGCTTTTATTGCATCGATAATTTGCCCGCCGGCCTGCTTCCCGAACTGGCTGACCGCGCCCTTGTTCATACCGAATTGGCGGAACCGCTGGTCGCCGTCTCAATTGACGCGCGGAACCTGCCGAGCCATTTATTCCGCTTTCCACAGCTGCTCGAAGAACTCCGCAGTCGGCACATTCAATGCGATGTGCTGTACCTGGACGCAGACGAAGAGACGCTGCTCAAACGCTTCTCGGAAACCCGTCGCCGCCACCCACTAAGCAGCGCCAATCGCTCGCTGGCTGAAGCGATACGAGACGAAAGCTCCCTGCTCGGCCCGATCATTGACCTGGCTGACCTGAAGATCAATACCACGCTCCTCAATCTCTATCAGCTGCGCGACATGATCAAGCTGCGCTTGTTGAACAAGCCGGAGCCAGGAACCGCATTTTTGGTGGAGTCGTTTGGCTTCAAGCGCGGCATGCCGGCGGACGCAGATCTGGTATTCGACGTGCGCTGTCTGCCGAACCCATACTGGAAGCCAGAGCTGCGTGAACAATCAGGTCTCGACCAACCCGTTATCGAGTACTTGGCCGCTCAGCCTGACGTTGAAGAGATGTTCCAGGATATCTACACCTATTTGAACAAATGGTTGCCGCGCTTTGCCGCCAGCAACCGTGCTTACGTCACTATTGCCATTGGCTGCACCGGCGGGCATCACCGTTCCGTCTACCTGACCGAGCGTTTGGGTCAGGTGTTGCAGCAATCCCTCAAGAACGTTCAGGTTCGCCACCGCGACCTCAACTGATAGGACTTACATCGCGATGCCCGTTCATCAAATTACCATTATCAATAAGCTCGGACTGCATGCGCGTGCCGCAGCAAAATTCGTCGGCGTCGCTGGCAGGTTTCCGTGCAAGATTCGAGTCGGTCGCGACGCTGAAAGTATGGTCGACGGCAAGAGCATCATGGCCGTTATGATGTTGGCCGCCGGCAAAGGCACTGATATTCACCTGCACACCGAAGGCGATGAAGAACAAGCGGCACTGGATGGGTTGATTGCGTTGATTAACAACCGGTTTGATGAGGGCGAGTGATCTGCTCTAACAGCGATTCCGGCAGACCCTGAATAGTAGGCGCTAAACATTCCATCGCAGCCTTCGCCAGCCCCTACAATTCCAATATTTGTAATTCAGTCAGTTGAATTTGGTCCCCCAGATGATTCACATCGTTCTGTAGGAGCCAACCTGTTGGCGAAGCGGTCAACCTGATTTACACGCATCAGGCCCCTCGCCAACAAGTTGCTCCTACAGATAGGGGGCCATTTAGCTCCCTGCCACCGTCATCCGCTCGATCAACACCGAACCCGTGCGAATGTTACTGCGCAGTTCAAGATCGCTGCCGATGGCGACGATTTGTTTGAACATGTCCCGCAGGTTGCCAGCGATGGTGACCTCCTGAACCGGGAATTGAATCTCGCCGTTTTCAACCCAAAAACCCGCTGCGCCACGGGAGTAATCACCCGTGACCATGTTCAAACCGCTGCCCATCAACTCGGTAACCAACAGGCCGCGTCCCATGCGACGCAATAAGGCCGCCTGATCTTCAACGCCATGGGTGACGAACAGGTTATGCACGCCGCCTGAGTTTGCGGTACTCGGCAAGCCCAGCTTGCGCCCGGAATAGGTGCCCAACACGTAAGACACCAGATCACCATTCTCCACAAATGGTTTGGCGTAGGTCGCCAGCCCGTCGCCGTCGAACGCAGAGCTGCCCATGGCGCGCATCAGGTGAGGACGTTCGTCGAGGGTTAGCCATTCAGGGAACAAACGTTGGCCCATAGCGCCTTCGAGAAATGACGACTTACGGTAAAGATTGCCCCCGGAGATGGCCGACAAGAAATGTCCGAACAAGCCGCCCGCCAGTTCCGCAGAAAACAATACCGGGACTTCGCACGTCGGGACCGGCCGTGCGCCCAAACGGCTAGCGGCACGTTGCGCGGCACGTCGACCGATACTCTGGGCGTCAGCCAACAGCTCCCCTTGACGGCTGACGTCATACCAGTAGTCGCGCTGCATCTGGCCGTCGCCTTCGGCAATCATCACGCAGCTCAGGCTGTGACGGGTCGAAGCAGAGCTACCGATGAAGCCGTGGCTGTTGCCATAAACACGGCAGCCTTGATGGGTATTAAGCGTAGTGCCGTCGGCATTCTTGATCCGGCTGTCGGCGTCAAACGCCGCCGCTTCACAGATCAAAGCGCGCTCAATGGCTTGTTCCGGCGTTATGTCCCACGCGTGAAACAGGTCGAAATCCTGCAACTCTTTAGCCATCAACGCGGCGTCGGCAAGGCCCGAGCTTTCGTCTTCGGACGTATGCTTGGCGATGGCTAGCGCCGCAGCCACTGTTTCACGAATGGCGTCAGCGCCGCTGGCCGACGTACTGGCAGAGCCTTTGCGCTGGCCGACATACAGGGTAATACCGAACCCTTGGTCGCGATTAAATTCGACGGTTTCCACTTCGCGTTGCCGAACCGATGTCGACAAACCCTGTTCCAGCGATACCGCGACTTCACAGGCGCTAGCGCCCTGGCGCTTGGCTTCAGCGAGAATCTGCTCTACCTGATCTTGCAGTGCCGGCAACGCTTGTGGGCCGACGCTTTGAGATTCACTCATGACTTTCTCCATCAAATTCTGCTTTCGGCATAGGCCGAATACCGACCGGGCCGGACAAGCGGCCCCCGACTGGTTATCATGGCGGCGATTATTAGCGGACTGCCCCCATGGTTGATTCTTACGACGACTCCCTCGACGAGGGTAAAAGCAAAACTCAGGTCAAACGCGAGCTACATGCTCTGGTTGACATGGGCGAGCGCCTGACCACACTCAAGCCTGACCTGCTGGCGAAGCTGCCCCTGACCGACGCCCTGCGCCGGGCCTTGGCTGAAGCGCCTAAGCACACGGCAAACATTGCGCGTAAGCGGCATATCCTGTTCATCGGCAAATTGATGCGCGATCAAGACCTTGACGCCATTCTGGTATTGCTCGATCAACTGGATGCCTCCACTCGCCAATACAACGAACGCTTTCACGGCCTCGAACGCTGGCGTGATCGCTTGCTTGTCGGCACCGACGACGTGATTGAAAAGTTTGTCGGTGATTACCCGGAAGCGGACCGTCAGCAACTGCGCTCGTTCATTCGTCAGGCTCAACATGAGCTGGCGCAAAACAAGCCACCGGCCGCCAGCCGCAAACTGTTCAAGTACATCCGTGAGCTCGACGAGACCCATCGCGGTCTGCGCTAGCCTTCGCTCCGGGGTAGGTGGTTTTTATCACCCAACCCCGGCTCACGTTCAACCGCCTGTACCACCTACCGTGATGGCATCGATCTTCAAGGTCGGCTGACCCACACCCACGGGTAATGACTGACCGTCTTTACCGCAAGTGCCTACGCCGCTGTCCAGCGACAGGTCGGTGCCGACCATCGACACTCGACTCATGGCTTCTGGCCCGTTGCCAATCAAGGTCGCGCCTTTGACCGGCGCAGTGATCTTTCCGTCTTCAATCAAATACGCTTCGCTGGTCGAGAACACGAACTTGCCGCTGGTGATGTCCACTTGTCCGCCGCCAAGGTTCGCGCAGTAAATACCGCGCTTCACCGAAGCAATGATTTCCGCAGGATCACTCTGTCCAGCCAGCATGTAGGTATTGGTCATGCGCGGCATCGGCAGGTGCGCATAGGATTCACGGCGACCATTGCCGGTCCGGGCCACGCCCATCAACCGCGCATTGAGCTTGTCTTGCATGTAGCCCTTGAGCACGCCGTTTTCAATCAGCGTGGTGCATTGGGTCGGCGTGCCTTCATCGTCCACAGACAACGAACCCCGGCGACCGGCCAACGTACCGTCGTCGACGATGGTGCACAGCTTGGACGCAACCATTTCACCCATGCGCCCGCTGTACGCGGAGCTGCCTTTGCGGTTGAAATCGCCTTCCAGACCATGACCAACCGCTTCATGCAACAGCACACCCGACCATCCCGGCCCCAGAACCACAGGCAAGGTGCCCGCAGGTGCCGGAATCGCTTCGAGATTGACCAGTGCCTGACGCAGCGCTTCACGGGCGTAGCCCATGGCGCGGTCATCGCTCAAGAAATAACGGTAATCGGTTCGCCCACCACCGCCGTGACCGCCGCGTTCACGTCGGCCGTTTTGCTCGACAATGACGCTGACGTTAAATCGCACCAGCGGACGCACATCTGCGGCCAAGCTACCATCGGTAGACGCTACCAGAATGCGTTCCCAGACACCGGCCATGCTGACGGTGACTTGCTGAATACGTGAATCCAATGCGCGGGTGGCGACATCGATACGCTTGAGCAACTCGACCTTCTCCGCCCGGCTCATGACTTCAAGCGGGTTATCCGGCGCGTACAGCTGCGCCACGTCTTGCGTCGTAAACGCCTGAACCGTGCCTTGTTGCCCTGCCCGGGAAATCGAACGCGCGGCACGTGCTGCCAAGCTCAACGCTTCGTGGGTAATAGTGTTGCTGTAGGCAAAGCCGGTTTTCTCACCCGACTGCGCCCGCACGCCGACGCCTTGATCGAGGTTGAAACTGCCTTCCTTGACGATGCCGTCTTCCAATGCCCAGGATTCGGAAATCTGTCCCTGGAAATACAGGTCAGCCGCATCGATCCCTGGTCCGGCCAGCTCGCCAAGAACCGACTGCAAGCTGTCGAGGCTCAGGCCGCCAGGCGCTAAAAGGTGTTCGCTGACAGAGGACAAATCGCTCATATTGACTCCGAGGTGTGCACAGGCCGCACGGCGTCCTGCGAAAAAAATCGCCGGTGATTAGACACCGGCATCCGCGCCCGTATGGACGCCTGTTCATCACTGTTGCGCTCGGCTAGCAGCACAGCCTCTCCCTGGGCCTGTTCGGCCAAAACCCGCCCCCAAGGGTCGATAATCGCCGCGTGCCCGTAAGTTTCCCGGGGGCCAGGGTGAATTCCGCCTTGCGCCGCTGCCAGCAGGTAACACTGGGTTTCTATCGCACGTGCCCGAATCAGGATGTCCCAATGTGCAGCACCGGTCACCGCAGTGAATGCCGACGGCGCGGTAATTAGCTGCGCCCCCGCCTCACGTAGCGCGCTGTACAACTCGGGGAAGCGCAGGTCGTAACACACGCTCAACCCCAAGCGTCCTACGGGAGTGTCCGCTACTACCACGTTGTTTCCGTGAGCGTAGTCATCGGACTCACGGTATCGGCCACGGCTATCGGCAACGTCCACATCAAACAGGTGCAACTTGTCGTAACGCGCTACTGGCTCGCCGTGTTCATCGATCAACAACGAACACGCGGTCACTTTGCCGTGCGGTCGGTCACTCGGTGGCAGCGGTAATGTGCCGGCAACTATCCATAACTTGAGGTCGCGGGCGACCAGTTTCAACCATGGCAGGATTGGACCTTCGCCTAACGCTTCGGCACGACCGATTTCCGCGACGTCTCGACGACCCATTGCAGCGAAGTTTTCCGGCAGTACGGCGAGGCGTGCGCCAGCCGCTGCCGCCTGCTCCAGAAGGCGACGGGCCTGAGCAAGATTGGCCAGCACATCGCTGTTGCTGACCATTTGAATCACGGCAAAAGACATGGCGCGCTCCGGACAAGACATGCGGCCACTGTACTCCAACCCGCGCTATTGAGGTTTTTCAAAAGGTTTGTAGAACGTGATTTTCGGGTCTTTGACAGGTCCTTGGACGCTGTATTGCACGCTGGCAAACCGGGCGACCTTATCGCCCAATAGCTTATCGACCAGGAACAAGGCACCGCCAATTGCAGGTGCACCTATGATCAGCGCAGCAATGGGCAGGTTATTGGTCACCGGCAGCGTCACGAGTAGTTTCGCGTCGACTCGGTCCTTGACCATGTCCAACGTGCCATCAAGCTCAAGGTTGCTCGATGGACCGGTCAACGTGATCGGGTTGCGCGTTACATAGACGCCATCGCTGGCAACCAGCAGGCCTTTGACTTGATCGTAGCTCAGGCCTTTACCGAGCAAGTCCGAGAAATCCAGGCGTAATCGGCGGCCAATGGAGTTGAAGTTCAGCAGGCCAAACACCCTGAGCGCCTGAGCAGTGCCTTCGACTTCAACGAACTGGCCTCGGCGCAATGTCGCATCGAGGCTGCCCGAGTAACGCTTGAGCGCAACCCAGGCGGGTGAGCCGGGCCAGCGGCCATCGGCGTTAAGCTCGAAGGACTCACTGGTAACTGAGGGCGCAAAGCCCCAGGCTTTCAACACATCCGCCAAGTTCTTACCGTCGATTTGACCCTTGTACCAACTGCTGGTCGATCCGGGCGCCCCTTCCCACCCCCCTTCACCCTGCAGCAACATGCCTTTGAGACCCAGGCTCAAATCCGACAGTCGTGTTCCGTTCGGGGTCGGTCGCGCCTTAAGCGACCAGCCGCCAATCAATTGATCGCCCTGAAACAGCTGGGTGATCTTGATGTCCATGGCCGGAATCGAGCGGGGATCAACATCCGCCAGCGGGTCCGGTGCATTCTCTACCACGGCGGCATTGGGGTCGGCGGCTGGCAACTTCACGTACAGCAGGTCGATAGCGATCGGCGCCGTTTTCGCGTCGGGCAAACTGGCGCTACCTTTGAGCAATGAACTGTCCACCGCCACGGCCCATGCAGCGTCTTTGCGATCAAGCTGCACGCTGACATTTTCGAGAGTCGAACCCAAAGCGCTCAGCTTGCCGATTTGCAGGTCTGCGTTGCTCAACAGCTGCTTGGCGCTGCCGCCGGGATCGTTACCCGCATAGCGGTCGACTACGCTTTTCCAGGGTGCAACGTCCAACTCGGACAATTCACCGCGCACTCTCAGGCCTTTGGCGTCTGGAACAACCGCGCCGCCCTTACCGAGAAATAGCTCACCCCGCCCTTGCGCCATCTTTCCAGCGGGTGAAGCGAAAGCGAGGTTGGCAAGGTCGCCGTAGGTGACCCAGAAACGCCGCTCCGGGCCTTGCAAATTCATTCGAAACTGGCTGTCACGGGACTCATCAGCGCCCTTGCCGAACGGTGCCGGCAAGTCGACAGCGAGTCCTTTAAGGTTGGAATCAATCTGAAGCTGGCTGTTGGCACCGCCCAGGGTCACTTGCAATTGGAACGGCATATCGCCGGAAACCGGCATCGGCTGGGAATCCCCCAACCATTCGGCGAGGCGTTTCTGTCCCACTTGGCCGCTGGCGGCGATCCGGGTAGTGATCGCCCCGGGTTTGCCTTCGGCAAAAATTTGCGCGGTGACGGAGTGTTCAAACGCTTGAGCGCGAATGTTGTTGCCGCTCAGGCCCTTGGTGTTGTCGAAGCGAAACGAGCCTTTGAGTTGGGTCAAGTCCAGTGAAGGGTTCGCCAACCTCAGACGCGAACCGTCGGTGTCGAAATCCACCAAAACTTTAGGTTCTTCGCCTTTTCCCAAGGGTATGTCCAGTTTGAGTTTGCCCTGCAAGGGGCCATCACCCTGCCAACCAGCGAACGTATCCGCGGTCCCTATGGGCGCTTCCTGGAGGATTTTCACGCCGTCGGCCAAATCCCCCGCGAAGTCACTGTCGACCAATAAATGGCTATTTTTCCCGGCAGCGGCATGGGGAATATTAACCAGGACATTGCTGACTTGGGTGTTCAGCAGAGTGCCCTTGCTGGCCTTGATTCTGACGCCGGCCCCATCAACAAATACTTTGCCGTCTACGCCGCTCAGTTGCGGCCAACCCGGTTGAAACGCCAACGAAGCGTCGTGAACTTTGAAAAACAGACTGATGTTACGCGCCGCATCCACTGCATCGTGCTGCAGCGAGCCTTGATACTGGAAGTAACCCTGATCCACGACTCCTCCCAGAATCGAAGTGCGTAACCACTCATCCAGCGCCGGGCTAAGCACTGCCGGTAAATACTTGCCGGTGTAACGACCATCTCCATCAACCAGACCGACACGCAGGTCCATGTAGTCTTCCAGCGGAGAATCGAAGTGCAGCCTAATCAGAAAATCGCTGGCGATTTTCCCCTCGTCGCCGAGCACCTTGATATACGGCGCAATCAAGGTAAAACCTTGCTTGTCCAGCTTCCAGGTCAATCGGGCGTTGGCTTTCTGGTATTGCCACGGTTTAGCAAAGATCGGATACAGGTACAGCATGAAGTCGTCGGTATCGAGGCGCAGCTCACCCTGGCCTAAATCGCCACTGATGCTGCCACTGACATTTCCGGCCGCCGGGGCGCCGTGGTAGGCGTTGAAACCTACTTTGTCGAGATTGGCGGCAAAACTGAACCGTGTGTCGTCAGTTGCCTGAGGTCGGTAATCAAGCAGGACGTTGCGCACACCGCCGGTCACTTTCAGGTTATCCAGCACCACCATGAGTTGATCGGGCAGCGGCGCCAGCGAGTCAAGAATCGGCGTAATAGGCGTCAGATCCAGACGGTCGGCCTGCACGTGCCAGCGTTCGTCGTTGTCGGCAGTGGCAGCTTGCTGCTTGAGCTGAATTCGGCTTTCCCAGCGTTTGTCGCCAATGTTCATCGCCAGTGATTCGAGGGACAGGGTAAAACCCGTCTCTTCACGCCGGAACCAGGCATTGACTGCCAGATTGCTGATCTTGGCCGGCTTGCGGTCAGCGTAGGCACCGATGAACTGCGGCGCATTCACCCGGGCCACCGCACTTTGCAGCATGCCTTTGCCCCACGTCAGCCATAGCTCACCGCCCGCCTTAAGCGAAGACAACTTCCACTGCTGGGTGAGGCTGGCTGGCAGCCAATGCGCCCAATCACTTTGCGGCAGGCTCATGTACGCCTGGGCTTCGCCATCGCGCCAATTTTGCGGCTGCACCCGTGAACGCAGGTTGAGCGCCATCGGCTGGCCATCCGGCAAGGTCAAACGCGCGTCAAGCCGCTGGTTATCGCCCGCAGTTTCGAGGGTAAAACTGAGATAGGTGAACGTTAGCGGTGGCTGCCCATAGGGCTGCAATGTGACCTGGCTGTCGAGCAATGACAGGCGTGCCACCGCTTTTATCTGGGTCAACATCTGTTCTGGATCGAGCGGTTTATCGTCTTTAACCGGCAGTCCCTGAAGTGCCCAATGCCCCTCATTGTCTTCTTTGAGGCTCAGTTGCAAGCCATCGAGTTCAAGATGAGCGATGCGCACTTCGTGGGCCACCAGGCTGGCCCAAAGATCCGGCACTGCCCTGACATGATCCAGGCGCAACGCGTTGGCGCCATCGCCTACGATCACATCATGGGCCAACAACACGGGGGCAAACCCACTCCAACGACCTTCAAGACTGCCGATGCTCAGAGGCATATCCAATGCGGCGCGGGCTTTGGTCTCAATCTCGGAACGATACTCGGCGACCAGCGGGACCAGCTGCCTGCCCACACTGACGTAGAGCGCCGTCAGCACCAAAAACAACGCGCACGAGCCCAAGCCCAAACGAATCAAGACGCCAAGAACCCGTGTCAGCCGCCCCATATCAGCGGACCGTCCAAGTTAAAGTCTGAACATGCCAACGGCACAGCCGCGCAGTCATCGGGAGGATCGGGGATTGCTCATTCGCCACGCATAATTCTCATTAGAAGGCGTCCTGCCATTATTCTGAAGCTGACGGGTCGCTGATCAGAGCAACACGACGTCATATTGTTCCTGGGAGTACATGGTCTCGACCTGAAAACGAATAGTGCGGCCGATAAAACCTTCCAACTCAGCGACATTACCTGACTCTTCGTCAAGCAGGCGGTCCACGACTTTCTGATTCGCCAACACACGATAGCCTTCAGCTTGATACGCGCGGGCTTCACGGAGGATTTCGCGAAAAATTTCGTAGCAAACTGTTTCGGGGGTCTTTAACTTGCCGCGGCCCTGACAACTGCTGCAGGGCTCGCACAGCACTTGCTCAAGACTTTCGCGGCTGCGCTTGCGGGTCATCTGCACCAGGCCCAACTCGGTAATGCCGATGATGTTGGTCTTGGCGTGGTCGCGCTCCAGTTGTTTTTCCAGCGTTCGCAGAACCTGACGCTGGTGTTCACCATCCTCCATGTCAATGAAGTCGATGATGATGATCCCGCCCAGATTGCGCAGGCGTAGTTGGCGTGCAATGGCGGTGGCGGCTTCGAGATTGGTCTTGAAGATAGTTTCTTCCAGGTTGCGATGACCAACAAACGCACCGGTATTGACGTCGATGGTGCTCATCGCTTCGGCCGGGTCGATCACCAGGTAGCCGCCCGACTTGAGCGGCACCTTACGTTCGAGGGCTTTCTGGATTTCGTCTTCGACGCCATACAGGTCGAAAATAGGCCGCTCGCCAGGGTAATGTTCCAGACGATCGGCAATTTCCGGCATTAGCTCGGAGACGAATTGAGTGGTTCTCTGAAAGGTTTCCCGTGAATCAATACGAATTTTTTCGATCCGGGGGCTGACCAGATCACGCAACGTGCGCAAGGCCAGGCCGAGGTCTTCGTAAATCACGCTGGGGGCGCTGACGGTCTGGATTTGCACGCCAATTTGATCCCACAGACGGCGCAGGTAGCGGATGTCCATTAGGATCTCATCGGCGCCGGCACCTTCGGCTGCCGTTCGCAGAATAAAACCGCCGGCTTCCTTGATGCCTTCTTGCGCGACGCAGTCGGTAACTACTTTTTTGAGTCGCTCACGCTCAGCCTCGTCTTCGATTCTCAGCGAAATCCCAACGTGAGCGGTCCGGGGCATGTACACCAGGTAGCGCGACGGGATCGACAATTGAGTGGTCAGGCGGGCACCTTTGCTGCCAATCGGGTCTTTGGTGACTTGCACCACCAGGCCCTGACCTTCGTGAACCAGCGAGCTGATACTTTCAACCGACGGGCCTTCGCGCATGGAGATTTCCGAGGCGTGAATAAACGCGGCGCGGTCCAAACCAATGTCGATAAACGCCGCTTGCATGCCGGGTAAGACCCGCACGACTTTGCCTTTGTAAATGTTGCCAACGATACCGCGCCGCTGGGTCCGCTCAACGTGGACTTCCTGCAGCACACCGTTCTCAACCACGGCCACGCGCGACTCCATCGGCGTGATGTTGATCAGTATCTCTTCACTCATGGCTTCTTACCTTCCAGGCGTTGCCAACAGGGTATGCCGAAACGGCCAAGCATTTCTGCGGTTTCGCACAATGGCAAACCGACGACGGCTGAATAACTGCCTTGCAGGCTATCGACGAAAATCGCCGCCAGTCCTTGAATTGCATAACCACCGGCCTTGTCTTGTGGTTCGCCGCTGTCCCAATAGGCCTGAGCCTCCGCGCTCTGGATCGAACGAAACCGAACAAGGCTATGGACGGTGCGAACTTCAGATCTTTGATGGTCGACGAGCGCAACGGAGGTCAGCACTTCATGCTCCCGGCCGGACAATGCACTCAGCATGGCCAGTGCATCGGCTTGATCAACCGGCTTGCCCAGGATTCGACCGTCGAGAACAACGGCGGTATCGGCGCCCAAGACGCACGCTGTTGGGCCCGTTGCGTTGATTGCAAGCAACGCCAGACCCGCCTCGGCCTTTGCGCTCGCCAGCCGCTCCACGTAGGCCACCGGAGACTCTTCAGGAAAAGGGGTTTCGTCGATGTCAGCGCTGAGCGTGGTAAAGGGCACGCCTATCTGCGTCAATAACTCACGGCGACGCGGTGAACCAGAAGCCAGATAAAGCAAGGGCATAAGGACATCTCCTTGTCGGTGATCAGGGCATCGCCACTGTGTTCGTGACTCTGCGAAAAATGCCACCGTGGAAAACGTCAGCCAAGTACATGACCGGTTAAACAGCTCAATAAATAGCCAAGCGCTTGCTCAAGCCTCTCAAGCCATAACTGACCCATGGCCACAGTAGCGCACTGACCAGCGCTGGCAATACCAACGCCAGCGTGGGCTGGCGATTACCGGTCAAGGCACTCAACCAAAGTTGCGCCAACTGCGCCAAGCCGAAAATCACCAGAATGACCATGCACTGCTGCCACATCGGGAAGGTGCGCATACGCTGCTGCAGGGACATCACTAAAAACGTGATCAGGGTCAGAATCATCGCGTTCTGTCCGAGCAATGTGCCATAAAGCACGTCTTCGGCCAGCCCGAGCATCCACGCAGTGGTCATGCCGATTTTATGCGGCAGTGCCAACGCCCAGAACGCCAACAGCAGCGCTAGCCAGAGCGGGCGAAATATTTCCATGAACTGCGGCAGTGGCGAGACACTCAGCAGCAGGCCGATAGCAAAACTGAACCACACTACCCAACCATTTTTTGCGGGCGCCAGACGGACCATTATTCTTCCCTTGCCTTAGGTGCTGCGGGTGCGGTAACCGGTGGCTTGGGCACCGCGGACTTGACCGGCGGCTTCGCAGCCGGGATCGCCGGCGCATGAGGTGCGGGGACCGCTGGCGCCGGAGCCGTCGAATGCGCCGGCGCTGTCGAGCCATGGGTTGAGGCTGGCGACGTCGGGGCATGCGAAGCAGCTGGCGTTGCAGGTGCCACAACAGCGTGCGCCGCAGCAGGGGTCGGTGGGGCATGCACCGCACGGACAGTAGATATAGCGTGCGTCTCCGCAGGTATCACACCGCCGGGCACCGAAGGATTGGCAGGCGTCGCGGCCTCTGCGCCAGGATGATCAATCGCCTCCTGAGCTTGCGCGGCGTCCGCCGCCCGTTGCTCGGGTGACCGGCCATCACTGAACACCAACAACAGGTAACGGCTGCGATTCAATGCGGCAGTGGGAACGGCTCGCACAATGGCGAAAGGTTGGCCAGGGTCGTGAATCACTTCCTTGACCGTCGCCACCGGGTAACCCGCCGGGAAGCGCTGGCCGAGGCCAGAACTGACCAATAGGTCGCCTTCCTTGATGTCGGCCGTGTCGGCCACATGCCGCAGTTCCAGGCGTTCCGGATTGCCGGTGCCGCTGGCAATGGCACGCAAGCCGTTGCGATTGACCTGAACCGGGATGCTGTGGGTGGTATCGGTCAGCAGCAGGACTCGGGAGGTATAGGGCATCAGCTCGACCACCTGGCCCATCAGGCCCCGCGCATCAAGGACGGGCTGACCCAGCACCACGCCGTCGCGCTCACCCTTGTTGATGATGATGCGTTGTGTAAACGGATTCGGGTCCATGCCGATCAACTCGGCCACTTCGACCTTTTCGTTGACCAGCGCGGAAGAGTTGAGCAATTCGCGCAGACGCACATTCTGCTCAGTCAAGGCCGCCAGCTTTTGCAGGCGCCCTTGCAGCAGCAAGGCTTCAGTCTTGAGTTTTTCGTTCTCGGCGACAAGCTCGGTGCGGCTGCCAAATTGGCTGGCGACACCTTGATAAAGGCGTTGAGGTAGATCGGCGATCCAGTAGGACTGCATCAATACCAGCGACATCTGGCTGCGGACGGGCTTCAAAACCGTGAAACGGGCATCCACCACCATCAGCGCAACGGATAAGACGACCAGTACCAACAGGCGCACACCCAGTGAGGGGCCTTTTGCGAAAAGCGGTTTAATAGGCCGCTCCTCGCGGGCATGCGTTCGATGGATTGAGCATCAACTGGTTGTACTTATTCTTCATACGGCATGCAACCGGCCTAACAACAATGGACAGAAAATAACGCCCTATTTGGCGCCAGCCTAACGAATACAGGCAGCATTGCTGCTACCTGTAGACCACGGCTGCTGGGCTTTGCGCTCAGCGAACTCACTCGGTAGAGAGCAGATCCATGGTGTGTTTGTCCATCATTTCCAGCGCACGACCGCCGCCGCGAGCAACGCAGGTCAGCGGGTCTTCGGCAACGATCACCGGCAAACCTGTTTCCTGGGCCAGCAACTTGTCGAGGTCACGCAACAAGGCGCCACCACCGGTCAGTACCAGACCGCGCTCGGCGATGTCCGAAGCCAATTCCGGCGGCGATTGCTCCAGCGCGCTTTTAACCGCCTGAACGATGGTCGCCAAGGATTCCTGCAGCGCTTCAAGCACTTCGTTGGAGTTCAGCGTAAAGGCACGTGGAACGCCTTCAGCCAGGTTACGGCCACGTACGTCAACTTCCCGCACTTCTCCGCCTGGGTAAGCGGTGCCGATTTCCTGCTTGATGCGCTCGGCTGTGGATTCACCAATCAGGCTGCCGTAGTTGCGACGCACGTAAGTGATGATCGCTTCGTCGAAACGGTCGCCGCCCACTCGCACGGACTCGGCATACACCACACCGTTGAGTGAGATCAGTGCGATTTCAGTGGTACCACCACCAATATCGACAACCATCGAGCCGCGCGCTTCTTCCACTGGCAAGCCAGCACCGATCGCGGCAGCCATTGGCTCCTCGATCAGGAACACTTCACGAGCACCGGCACCAAGGGCCGATTCACGGATGGCCCGACGCTCCACCTGGGTGGATTTGCACGGTACGCAGATCAGCACCCGAGGGCTTGGCTGCAGAAAGCTGTTTTCATGAACCTTGTTGATAAAGTACTGCAGCATTTTTTCGCACACGCTGAAGTCGGCAATAACGCCGTCTTTCATCGGACGAATGGCCGCGATATTGCCTGGAGTCCGGCCGAGCATACGCTTGGCTTCCATCCCGACCGCAACGACGCTTTTCTGATTCCCGTGGGTGCGGATAGCCACAACCGACGGTTCATTCAGTACGATACCGCGCTCACGCACGTAAATAAGGGTGTTGGCAGTGCCCAGGTCGATCGAGAGATCGCTTGAGAACATGCCACGCAGTTTCTTGAACATGGGAAAAGGACCCTAGGCAACGCGTGAGTAAAAAAGTGCGGCAAACTCTAACAACGACAGGGATTTTGGGCAAGGAGCCAATATGTTAAATTGGCTGTTTTTCCAAGCACGACCTAAGACGTTCGCGGCCATACAACCGCAGAAATGCGGTAGTGTTCGCACAATCTAACACACGGATCCCATCCGTCTGCTTTCCACTGGAGATTCCCATGGCGCTTGATCGCTCCGACGTGGAAAAAATCGCTCATTTGGCTCGATTAGGCCTGAATGAAGCTGATATTCCGCGTACTACCGATGCACTTAATAATATTCTCGGGCTGGTAGATCAGATGCAAGCCGTCGATACCCGCGGTATCGAGCCACTGGCGCACCCGCTCGAAGCCTCTCAACGCCTTCGTGCGGACGTCGTGACCGAGCGAAATCAGCGCGACGCTTACCAAGCCATCGCACCAGCGGTCGAAAACGGCCTTTATCTGGTTCCGAAAGTCATCGAGTAAGGGAAAGAGCCTGCAATGCACCATTTGACTCTGGCCGAGATCGCCCGCGGACTCGCCGAAAAAAAGTTTTCTTCCGAAGAATTGACTCAGGTTTTGCTGGCGCGTATCGCCCAACTTGACCCCAAGATCAATAGCTTCATCACGCTCACCGAAGACCTGGCAACTGTCCAGGCGCGCGCGGCTGACGCCCGGCGCGCTGCTGGCGAGAGTGGCGCCCTGCTGGGTGTCCCATTGGCCCACAAAGATTTGTTCTGCACACAGGGCGTACGCACCAGTTGCGGCTCGAAGATGCTTGACAACTTCAAAGCACCCTACGACGCAACCATTGTTGCCAAGCTGGCGGCGGCGGGCACAGTGACGCTGGGCAAGACCAACATGGACGAGTTCGCCATGGGTTCTGCCAACGAGTCGAGCTACTACGGCCCTGTTAAAAACCCGTGGAACCTCGAACATGTTCCCGGCGGCTCGTCGGGCGGTTCGGCAGCCGCCGTAGCCGCTCGTCTGCTACCTGCCGCTACGGGCACTGACACCGGCGGTTCCATTCGTCAGCCGGCGGCATTGACCAACCTCACCGGCCTGAAACCGACATACGGTCGTGTGTCGCGCTGGGGAATGATCGCGTACGCCTCCAGCCTCGATCAGGCCGGTCCATTGGCGCGCACCGCTGAAGACTGCGCCCTGCTGCTGCAAGGCATGGCCGGCTTCGATCCGCAGGACTCCACCAGCATCGACGAGCCCGTGCCGGATTACGCCGCCAGCCTCAACGGCTCGCTACAAGGGCTGCGTATCGGCATTCCAAAAGAATACTTCGGTGCAGGTCTTGACCCACGCATCGCTGAATTGGTGCTTGAAAGCGTCAAGGAGCTGGAAAAACTCGGCGCCGTCGTCAAGGAAGTCAGCCTGCCAAACCTGCAACACGCCATCCCGGCTTACTACGTGATCGCGCCCGCTGAGGCCTCGTCGAACCTGTCACGTTTCGATGGCGTGCGTTTTGGCCATCGTTGTGAAGACCCGAAAAACCTTGAAGACCTGTACAAGCGTTCTCGGGCAGAAGGCTTCGGCCCAGAAGTGCAGCGGCGAATTTTGGTCGGCGCCTATGCGCTGTCCGCCGGTTATTACGACGCGTACTACCTGCAAGCGCAGAAAATTCGTCGCCTTATCAAGAACGACTTCATGAACGCGTTCGCTGAAGTTGACGTGATTCTGGGTCCAACCACGCCGAACCCGGCCTGGAAAATCGGCGCCAAGAACGATGATCCGATTTCTGCCTATCTGGAAGACTTCTACACCATCACCGCCAACCTCGCGGGCTTGCCAGGCTTGTCCATGCCAGCTGGTTTCGTTGAAGGCTTGCCCGTTGGGGTGCAATTGCTGGCCCCGTATTTCCAGGAAGGCCGCTTGCTAAACGTCGCTCACCAGTATCAACAAGTGACCGATTGGCACACGCGCACGCCATCAGGCTTCTAAGGAGAAAACACATGCAATGGGAAGTTGTGATCGGGCTGGAGATTCATACTCAGCTCTCGACCCAATCGAAGATTTTCTCCGGCAGCAGCACCACGTTTGGCTCTGAGCCGAACACCCAAGCCAGCCTTGTCGACCTCGGCATGCCTGGCGTGTTGCCGGTGCTCAACCAGGAAGCGGTGCGGATGGCGGTCAAGCTGGGCTTGGCGATTGACGCCGAGATTGGCCAACACAACGTGTTCGCGCGCAAAAACTATTTCTACCCGGATCTGCCAAAGGGTTATCAGATCAGCCAAATGGAGTTGCCAATTGTTGGCAAGGGCCATCTGGACATCACCTTGGAAGACGGCACGGTCAAACGTATCGGCGTCACCCGCGCGCACTTGGAAGAAGATGCCGGCAAAAGCCTGCATGAAGATTTCAACGGCATGACCGGGATTGACCTGAACCGCGCGGGCACGCCGCTGCTGGAAATCGTTTCCGAACCCGACATGCGTTCCGCCAAAGAAGCCGTGGCTTACGTCAAAGCCATGCACGCACTGGTTCGTTACCTGGACATTTGCGACGGCAACATGGCTGAAGGCTCTCTGCGTTGCGACTGTAACGTGTCGATCCGTCCGTTTGGGCAAGTCGAGTTTGGCACCCGCTGCGAGATCAAGAACGTCAACTCGTTCCGCTTCATCGAGAAAGCCATCAACACCGAAGTTCGGCGCCAGATCGAGCTGATCGAAGACGGTGGGCGCGTCATCCAGCAAACCCGTCTGTACGACCCAAGCAAAGACGAAACCCGCGCCATGCGTAGCAAAGAGGAAGCCAACGACTACCGTTACTTCCCGGACCCAGACCTGCTGCCGGTGGTGATCGAGAATTCGTTCCTCGATGAAGTTCGCGCCACCCTGCCTGAATTGCCGCCGCAAAAACGCGAACGCTTCCAGGCGCAGTTTGGCTTATCGGCTTACGACGCCAGCGTGTTGGCTTCGAGCCGTGAGCAAGCCGATTACTTCGAAAAAGTCGTGAGCATCAGTGGCGACGCCAAACTGGCCGCCAACTGGGTCATGGTCGAACTGGGCAGCTTGCTGAACAAACTGGCCGTGGAAATTGACCAATCACCGGTCAGCGCCGAGCAATTGGGCGGCATGCTGCTGCGCATTACCGACAACACCATCTCCGGCAAGATCGCGAAGATGGTGTTTGAAGGCATGGCCAATGGCGAAGGCAGCGCTGATGAAGTCATTGAGCAACGCGGCCTGAAACAAGTCACCGACAGCGGCGCCATCGAGTCCATGCTCGACGAAATGCTGGCGGCCAACGCCCAACAAGTCCTGGATTACCGTGCAGCAGACGAAGCCAAACGCGGCAAGATGTTCGGCTTCTTCGTCGGCCAGGCCATGAAAGCGTCCAAAGGCAAAGCCAACCCGCAACAGGTGAATGAACTGCTGAAAAACAAACTGGAGGGGTAACCCCGGATTCGGGGTCTCATCCTATGCAGGTGTGGGACCGAATTCATTCGCGAATGCAGCACCGCGGTCACTCAAATACACCGCGTTGTCCGCTTCCCGAATGAACTCGGTCCCACAGAAGTGTTGGGTTAATCCAAGCCGACAAACATTGAAGGACCAAACCATGTGGCGGCTCTTCAGCGCGTGCGCATTACTGAGTGTGCTGGCCGGTTGTGCCAGCCATGACATCAATCCCCGTGGTTACAACGAAACCGGTAGCGCTTCGTTTTACGGTGCCAAGCATCAAGGTAAACGCACTGCCAGCGGTGAGCGTTTCGACCAAAACTCACTGACCGCCGCACACCGAGACTTACCCTTCGGCACGCGGCTGTTGGTGACTAATCTGGATAACAATAAAACCGTCGAAGTTCGGGTCAATGATCGCGGCCCTCACACCCGCGGGCGTCTGATCGATTTGTCACGCAAAGCGGCAGAACAACTCGGTATGCTGGGCGCTGGTGTGGCGCAGGTACGCGTACAGACCTTAGGCAACTGACGGGTGAATTGAATTCTCGAGCTATCCACGCTTGCGCTGCCGAATCTGCTTCAACTGTTCGGCGGCTTATTTTTATTGGTGATTGGCGCTGAGTTATCAGTCCGTGCCGCTGTGCGCCTGGCCGCCAGCCTAAAAGTCCGCCCATTGATCATTGGGTTGACGGTGGTTGCCATGAGCAGCAGCGCTCCGCAAATGGCGGTTAGCTTGCAAGCGGCTTTTTCATCCAGTCCCGACATCTCAGTGGGCAGTGTGGTGGGCAGCAACATTTTCAACGTGCTGGTCACCCTCGGTCTTTGCGCGCTAATCATCCCACTGCGAGTTGCCCGCCAACTGGTACGCGTCGACATCCCGTTAATGATCGGCGCCAGCGCGCTGGTCTTCGCCTTGGCGTATAACGGCGAACTCAGCGCTATTGATGGCGCCATCCTTCTGTTTGCATTGCTGGCCTATTTACTGGTGCTGGCGCGACGCTCGCAGGGGCAGGTGCCGAAAAACCCACCGGGACAACCCCACGCGTCCCGCGCACAGCAATTCATCAGCCTCATGACCATGGTTTTCGGTCTGGCGCTGCTGGTGATGGGTGCAGGCTTGCTGGTACAGGCCGCCGCAGTCATCGCTCAGGATCTCGGTCTATCGGAACGGGTGATCGGCTTGACTGTGATCGCGGGCAGCACCTCGTTACCTGCGCTGACCACGTCGTTGATCGCCGCCATGCGCGGCGAACGGGATATTGCAGTCGGGAACGTGATTGGCAGCAATCTGTTCAACCTCCTCGGCGTATTGGGACTGACGGCGATGGTCGCACCGAGCCCGTTGTCCATATCGCCGAACGCGCTGAATTTCGATTTGCCGGTGATGCTGGCGGTTTCTGCGGTGTGTTTGCCGGTGTTCTATTCCGGCTATCGGGTCACGCGCACCGAGGGTTTACTGTTGTTGTCGCTGTACTTGGCTTATGGACTGCACATCGTCTCGTTCACCACCGGAATGCCACTGGCCAACACCTTGGAAAAACTGATGAGCTACGGGGTCCTGCCGCTGCTGGCGGCGCTCATCTTATTTACCACGGTGAGAGCGTGGCGGCGTCAGCACTAAGACGGCGGACTAAATCCAACCGCCCCACTGCAAGATGAAAATACCGATATTGGTGGTTACCGCCGCGGCCAGGGTGGTGATCACGATAATTGCCGCCGCCAATTCATGATTGCCATTGGCCGCCCGCGCCATCACAAAGCTGACAGACGCGGTTGGGCTGCCGAAGTACAGAAACAAAATCCCCAACTCTGCCCCGCGAAAACCACACAACCATGCGCCCAAGGTGCTGAGCACCGGCAGCCAGATCATTTTCACCATGCTGGCGCTGATCGCTATGTCGCCACTTTTGCGCAACGCCGCCAGCGACAAGGTGCCGCCAATACAAATCAACGCCAGCGGCAGCGTCATCTGCGCCAGGTATTCACCCGACGTTTGCAGCCAGCCCGGCAGGCCGATTTTGAAGTACGCAAACGGCGCCGCCGCCAGCACGCTGATAATCAGGGGATTGCACAGGATGCTTTTGAACACGCTCCACGGATCGGACTTGATCACCGGGCTGTAGACCGCGAGCACAATGGTCGACAACGTGTTGTAGAACAGAATCACCAGCGCCGCGAGAATCGCACCCAAGGAAATCCCATAGTCGCCATACAGACTACCCGCCAGCGCGAGGCCAATGACGCCGTTGTTCCCACGAAACGCGCCTTGGGTGAAAATTCCTCGGTCTTCGTAAGGACAGCGCCAAATCGCCCAGCCCCAGGCGAAGGCAAAGCTGACCAGCGTTGCGACGAAGAAATACCCCAGCAGCGCCGGCTTTAGCGCCGCACTCAGGTCCGCATGAATGATGCCGAGGAACAGCAACGCAGGCATGGTGACGTTGAATACCAAGGCCGAAGCGGTATGGATGAAGCTGTCATTGATCCAGCCCACCCGCTTGAGCGCCACGCCGAGAAAGAGCATGGCAAAAACCGGCGCGGTGATATTCAGGGTTTCTAAAAGTATACCCAGCATGCGTTCAAAACCCTGACCTGTCGTTAGGTGGCAAATGATATGTCAGCGGGCGTCCAGATTCACTGTGCAGGCGGTGTGAGACCGAATTTATTCGGGCATACGGGGGGCGGGGCCAATGTGTTACACCACCGGCACGCCTTCCAGTTCCACCACTTCCGGTCGCTTCAGCAGCGCATACGACACACCGGTCAGCAGGCTGCCGGCGACGATGGCGAGCAGGTACAACAACGCGTGGTTGATCGCGTTCGGGATCAACATTACGAACAAGCCGCCGTGGGGCGCCATGAGTTTGCAGCCAAAGAACATCGACAATGCCCCAGTCAGCGCGCCGCCGGCGACGCTGGCCGGGATCACGCGCAACGGGTCTTTCGCGGCGAATGGAATCGCGCCCTCAGAAATAAAACACAGGCCCAACACCAACGCCGCCTTGCCCGCCTCGCGCTCGCTTTGCGCGAACTTGTGCCGCGCGATGACGCTGGCGATGGCCATGCCAATGGGCGGCACCATACCGGCGGCCATCGCGGCGGCCATGGGCGCATAACTCTGGGATGCCAGCAGCCCCACCGAAAACGCATAAGACGCTTTGTTGATCGGCCCACCCAAGTCGACGCACATCATGGCACCAAGCAACACGCCCAACAGCACCGCATTGGTCGTGCCCATGCTGTCGAGAAAATGCGTCAACCCCAGCAGCATCGCTGCCACGGGAGTGCCTATCACGTAGATCATCACCAGCCCGGTGAACAAACTCGCCAACAGTGGAATGATCAGAATCGGCTTAAGCGCCTCCAGACTTGCCGGCAGCCGCGCGTAACGGTTGATCGCCCATGCGCTGTAACCCGCCAGAAAACCAGCAATGATCCCGCCGATAAACCCCGCACCCAAGGTACTCGCGAGCAAACCACCAATCATTCCCGGCGCGAGGCCCGGACGGTCGGCAATCGAATAAGCGATGTAACCGGCCAGCAATGGCACCATCAATTTGAACGCGGTGTCGCCACCGATTTTCATCAATGCAGCGGCCAACGTGCCTGGTTCTTCATAGGCGTGGATCCCGAAAACAAACGACAACGCGATCAACAGCCCCCCCGCCACCACCATCGGCAACATGAACGACACACCGGTCAACAGGTGCTTGTAGACGCCAGTTCGCTCTTTTTTGCGCGGTGCTACGTTCACGCCCACCGCCGACTCCACCGTGCCTTCGGCCAAGGCTGTTTTCAAGGTAGCGTCCGGGTGTTTAAGCGCAACGCCGGTGCCGCAGCGATAAATTCGTTTCCCGGCAAACCGCTCGGTATTGACCTCGATGTCTGCCGCCAGCAACACCACGTCCGCCTCAGCGATGGCCTGGGCGTCCAATGGGTTGCGCGCACCCACCGAGCCTTGGGTCTCCACATGCAGCTCATAACCCAAGCGCTTGGCCGATTGCTGAATAGCTTCCGCTGCCATGAACGTGTGGGCGACCCCGGTCGGGCAGGCTGTGACCGCGACCAAGCGTGGGGATCTGGCGTTTGCGGTGGTTGATGGCGACGTTTTAACGGGTGCTGCGGCCAGCACGACGGCTTGCTCAGCAGCGCTGCGCAAAAAACCTGCAATATCCTCCAACGCGTGAGCGGGTGTGGTCTGAAACACAGGCTTGCCCACAAAGCGGCTCAAATCCAACTCGCCGGTGTTGACCACCAACACCCAATCAGCGGCGACAATCACTTCCGGCGACAGTTGATTATCCGGCTGACGAGGGTCATGAACCTCAACACTGGTGTGCCAACCCTGTCGTTGCGCGGCGGCTTCCAGCAAACGGGCACTGAGAAAGCTGCTGATTTTTCCATTGGGGCAGGCGGTAATGATGACTAACTTCATGGGTGACAATCCTTCTTATTGTTCTGTCAGGGCGCGCACGTTGACGCCCTTTTCAAGCAATTTCAGTTGCGCCAAATCACTGATGCCGAAACCGATTTGGGTCACTGCCATCGCCGCGATCGCGGTGGCGGTGCGCAGGGTCTGTTGTGGCGAATGCCCGCTGATCAGGCCGTGAACCATTCCCGCCAGCAATGAATCCCCGGCACCGACCGTGCTGGCGACCGTCACCTGGGGTGGCAACGCTTGCAACGCCACGACAGAACTAAACCAGTGCACCCCTTGCGACCCTTGGGAAATCACCACGTGCTCGATGCCTTGCCCACGCAAACGAGCGGCCACCTCGGCCTGGGCCTCAATGGAAATAATCGGTGCATCCAACGCCTCGGCCAACTCTTCGGTGTTGGGTTTTATCAACCATGGGCTCGCCGACAGCGCGGCGCGTAACGCCATCCCACTGGTGTCGAGGGCGACTTTCAGGCCCATGGCGTTGAGACGCAGCAATAGCGCTTGCAGCCATTGAGGGCTGACGCCGCGCGGCAAGCTGCCGGCCACTACTACGGCGTCGAACCCCCCGGCGATTTGTTCCACACGGGTCATCAACTCATGTTGCAGATCTTCACCGACCTGCGGCCCTGGGCCGTTCAGGTCGGTAATGCGCCCGCTGCTCTCGGCCAACTTGATGTTGCTGCGGGTTTCACCGGGCACCCGGACGAACTCGTCGACGAACCGCCGATGGGCAAACAGCGTCTCGAACGGCTGCTGATTGTCGATGCCGAGAAATCCACCCACCGTCAATTCGTGCCCCAAGTCGGCCAACACCTGCGCGACATTCAGGCCTTTGCCAGCGGCATGAGTGAACATGGCGTGGCTGCGATTGACCTGTCCCACCTGCAACGGGCCCATCTGTACGGTCAGGTCCAGTGCCGGGTTTAGGGTCAAGGTTAGAATTTTCGCCATTACAAAGCCTCCAAAAGCCGGGCATCCATTGCCAAGGTTTCAACAAGCGCACGCACTTCGGTGGCTGTCCCAAGCGTTAACGCACGCTGCGCCAGGTGTTGCACGTCGCCCAAGTTCAACTCACGGACGCAGGCTTTGACTTCGCCGATGCTTCGCGCCGCGACACTCAACTCATCGACGCCCAGCCCCACCAACAGCGCCACCGCCACTGGATCAGCCGCTAACTCACCGCAGATGCCGACCCACTTACCGTGGGCATGGGCAGCGCGCACGGTGATGTCGATCAGTTGCAATACGGCGGGGTGTAGGCCGTCTGCCTGACCCGATAATGTCGGATGACCGCGATCGATGGCCAAGGTGTACTGCGTCAGATCGTTGGTGCCCACGCTGAAGAAATCCACTTCCCGCGCTAACACAGGCGCCAATAATGCCGCCGATGGCACTTCGATCATGATCCCCAGTTGCAGGTCCGCCACGGGAATTTCTTCACGCAGGCGCAAGGTCATGTCCCGCGCCTGACGCCACTCTTCAACGGTGCCGACCATAGGAAACATGATCCGCAACGGGCGATTGTCGGCAGCGCGCAATAGAGCACGCAGTTGGCTTTCCATGATGTCCGGTCGTTGCAAAGTCAGACGAATGCCTCGTACGCCCAAGAACGGATTTTCTTCCTTGCCCATTGGCCAATACGGCAACGGCTTGTCGCCGCCAACGTCCAGCGTTCGCACCACCAGCGGTCGTCCCTGGAGGGCATCCAGCACGCGTCGATATTCAACTTCTTGGGTGGCTTCGTCTGGGGCCTGGGCATGGGCCATGAAAATCAGCTCAGTGCGCAGCAGGCCAACGCCCTCCGCTCCGAGTTCCACTGCCAGCGCTGTGCTCGCGCTGTCACCGATATTGGCGAACACCTCGACGGCGTGCCCGCAACGGGTCAGCGCGGGTTCCAGGCGTAATGCGGCAGCCGCATTCAAGCGCTCTGTGCGGATGTCGCGATCATGGATGGCGCGCAGCAAGGTGGCAGTATCTGGCGCGACGCTGAGTCGTCCGCGCAGGCCATCGAGCAGCAACGGCGTACCGGGTTTGATCAGCAACACCGCGTCGCCCGCCCCCACCACCGCCGGAATGCCCAAGGCGCGGGCGACAATGGCGCTGTGTGCAGTCGCGCCACCACGGGCTGTCAGTATGCCGGCGACCCGTGCGGGATTGAGGCGTGCGACATCGGACGGGCCGACTTCTGCCATGACCAGAATGTACGGTTGCTCGGGCTCGGCGACCGTTTCCACACCGCATAACTGCGCCAGCACCCGGCGCCCGATGTCTCGCAGGTCTGCGGCGCGCTCGGCCAGCAGTGCGTCGTGCAATTGCTCCTGCTGCAAGGCGGCGGCTTCGATGACGCCGATCCAGGCAGCCGGCGCACTTTCGCCTTGCTCCAGGCGGGCGGCGACTTCGTCAGTCAAGCCGGGGTCGTCGAGCATTTCCTGGTGAGTAACGAAAATCTCCCGAATCGCCTTGGCCTCGGCGCGCTGGATCAGTCTTTCAAGGTCCTGACGCACCGCAAACAATGCCAATTGCAGGCGCTGGTGCTCGGCCGCGCTTGATTCACCCTGTGAAGGAAAGTCGAACCGCTGCGGCACCTGAATGTGCGCCGGCCCCACCGCAATACCGGGGGCAGCAGCAATGGCTTGGATCACAACGCCATCGGCGGGCCCCATCACGCTCTGGGTGCCCGTATTCATTGCCGTCGTCACTGGCGATACGGCGGCGACCACCGGTGCCGCTGAGGATGGGCGGGACAGCACGTCAACTTCCTCACCCAGCCCCTCGAGAACCGCTGCAATCAGCGCGGGCAACGCATTGATGGCGACGGAGGGATCAACGGTGAACTCCAGGGTTTGACCATGACGCGCGCCCAGGCTCAGCAGCTTGGTCAGGCTTTTGACCGACACCGCACTTTCGCCACTTTCCACAACGCGTACGCGAATCTCGCCTTCGAAGGTTTTAGCCAGTTGCGCTAGGGTCTTCGCCGGCCGGGCATGAAGTCCATGGGCGTTGCTCAGCGTCACCCGCTGGCTCGGCCAATCTTCCGGCAATTCGCCGCCCAGTACCGCCAATACCGCGCGACTGCTGGTGGCGAGACCCAACTCGTGGCCTCGGCCTTCGATCAACACCGCACACAAGCGCTCAAGCAGTACCTGATGGGCTTCACCCATGCTGGCAAGGCAAAATAACCCGGTGAGCGGTTTGCCTAGAAAACGAATTGGTTTGTCTGGCGTGACAAACGCCAGGCCGGGACGCTTGACGGTTTGCTCACTGTGCAGCCACCAAAGGCCATCGCCCAACGGCAGCGCTTCAACCTGTTGCAGTACCGCAGCGAAGCCGTTGCTCACGCAATCAGCCTTGCGCAGCAGGCGCGCACCGCGCCACACCAATTCTTCGAAATCATCGGCCGATACACCGAGGCTGATCAATTGCGCATCCAGGGCCAAGGCTTGCGGAGCACCTTGCAACAATCCAATTAACGCGTCAGGGGTCGTTGCCTGGCGCAACGCCTCACCTAGATCAGCTTCGCCCAGCGCACGGGTGAGCAGTTGCAGTAAACGTAAGTGTTCGTCGCTTTTAGCCGCTATACCAATGGCCAAGTACACAATCTGCCCGTCACCCCAATCCACGCCGTTAGGGAACTGCAACAGGCGCACGCCGGTGGCGAACACCAGGTCGCGGGTTTCTGGAGTGCCGTGAGGAATGGCGATGCCTTGGCCCAGGAAGGTCGAACCCTGGGCCTCTCGGCCTTGCAGCCCCTGAAGATAACCCTCAGCCACCAAACCATCGGCGACCAGTTTACTGGCCAGTAATTCCAATGCAGCAGATTTGTCCACGGCCGTTTGGCCCATGGATATCTGCCCTACGGTGAGTTCGAGCATGCCTTTCTCCTTTTTGTTTTAGGGACTGCATCCACACAATTACCGATTGAACCAGCTTAGGCGAGTGTGGCGATAACCCTCTGACACCCATGAGGCGGGCAGTGCGACTGGATTATTTTTCAAGCTGAATCGATTAATCTATCAAGTGCGGCACGTTACTCGATAATCTGCTGCCGTTGAAGCCCAAGCGTCATATGACTTGGACGGTTTTTCAAAAAATTGCGCGAAATAACTGAGAGCTTCAAGTTGTGCGAAGGTCTCCTGAGAATAAGCGCCTGAGATTAGAAGTCAGCGGGAGGTTACCCGCTGTAGCGGTATTTCAGACACACCGCAATCCAACAACAAAAAGGATATTTGGGTTGAAACTCACTGATATTGCTCGTCTGGCCGGTGTTTCAGTGACCACCGCCAGCTACGTCATCAACGGCAAAGCCGAACAGCAACGCATCAGCAGCGCGACCGTCGAGCGTGTGCGCAAGGTGGTTGATCAACATGGCTTCCGCCCCAACCCACAAGCCGCCGGTTTGCGCAGCCGTCATACGCGAACCCTGGGATTCATCCTCCCAGACCTGGAAAACCCCAGCTACGCACGCATCGCCAAACTGCTGGAACAACGCGCCCGCGCCCACGGCTATCAACTGCTGATTGCCAGCTCCGACGACTCCCCTGCCAGCGAGCTGCAACTGCTGCAGCTGTTTCGCGCCCGGCGTTGTGATGCGCTGTTTGTCGCCAGCTGCCTGCCATACGATGACGACAGCTACCGCGAACTGCAAAAGGTCGGCATGCCGATTATCGCGATAGACCGCCAGATGGACCCTGCGCATTTCTGCTCAGTGGTCAGCGATGACCATCAAGCCAGCCTGCAACTGACCCACAGCTTGTTGAAGCCGATGCCCCGGCACATCGCGCTGATCAGCGCGCACCCAGAACTGATCGTCAGCCAGATCCGCACCGCCGGTTTCGAGCAAGCGCTCACACGCTTCAGCGGCGAGGTCATCGTTCAACAGGGCGAAGCCTTTAGCCGTGAGTGTGGCAAGCGACTGGCCAGCGAACTGCTTGAACGTTTGGGCCAGTTGCCCGACGCACTGATCACCACGTCCTACGTGTTGTTGCAGGGTGTTTTTGACCTGCTGCACAGTCAGGCGCTGAATCCGGCGCAACTGCATTTAGGCACCTTTGGTGACACTCAATTGCTAGACTTCCTGCCGCTGCCGGTCAATGCCATGGCGCAACAGCACCAACTGATCGCAGATCAAGCACTGGCGCTGGCGTTAGCGGCGGTGGAAAAAGACGATTACCAGCCGGGCGTGCATGCCATTGCACGGACGTTCAAACAACGTATTCACGAGGTCTGAATATGACGTTGATCGACACCCATACTCATTTGGATTTTCCAGACTTCGACGCTGACCGCCAGACGCTGATGGCAAACTGCCGAGCGGTGGGCGTCGAACGGGCGGTGGTGCTAGGTGTGCATCAGCGCAACTGGCAGCGGGTGTGGGATTTGGTGCAAAGCGACGCCAGCCTGTTCGCGGCATTCGGCCTGCACCCACTGTATCTCGATGAGCATCTGCTTGACCACGTGGAGGAATTGGGCGACTGGCTGACACGCCTCAAGGGGCATCCACAGCTGTGCGCGGTGGGTGAATTCGGGCTGGATTACTTTGTTGAGACCCTGGACCGAGACCGTCAACAAGGGATGTTCGAGGCGCAACTGCAACTGGCCGACGACTTCAATTTGCCGGCCCTTTTGCATGTCAGACGCAGCCACGCCAACGTGATCGCCACACTCAAAGACTACAACCTCAAGCGCGGTGGGATCATCCATGCCTTTGCCGGAAGCCGCGAAGAAGCTAGCGAATACATCAAGCTGGGGTTCAAGCTCGGCCTGGGTGGCGCAGCGACCTGGCCCCAAGCGCTGCGCATGCACCGGGTCATCGCTAAACTGCCGCTGGACAGCGTCGTGCTGGAGACCGACGCCCCGGACATGGCGCCCGCCATGTACCCTAACCAGCGCAACAGCCCCGAGCATTTGCCTGACATCTGCTTGGCCCTGGCCCAGTTAATGGGCGTGCCAGCTGAGGAGTTGGCCAACGCCAGCACCCGCAACGCCTACGAGCTGTTCAACTGGAAATAAGCAGCGCTATACGCGAAACGCGCTAATCAGCTGCTTCAACTCCACGACCTGCGCCGATAATTGACGGCTGGCGTGTTCCGTTTGATTCGCACCTTCTGCCGTGCGCTCACCCGCACGGTTGATTTCGACAATGTTTCGATCGATGTCATGGGCCACCGCCGTTTGCTGCTCCACGGCGGCCGCGATCTGCTGATTCTGATCGACGATCATGCTGACGGCGCCAAGGATATTTTCCAGCGCTTGCTGGACCTTTTCTGACTGCCCCACGGTGCCATTGGCCATTTCATGGCTGACGCCCATCGCCTTGACCGCCGCCCCGACACCGCCTTGTAACTTGGCGATCATCTGTTCGATTTCCTCAGTGGATTGCTGAGTGCGCTTGGCCAGGGTACGCACTTCATCTGCCACTACCGCAAAGCCCCGGCCCTGCTCCCCGGCCCGCGCCGCTTCGATAGCAGCGTTGAGCGCCAGTAAATTGGTTTGCTCGGCGATACTTTTGATGACATCCAAAACACGGCTGATGGACGAGCTGTCGGTTGCCAATTGATTGATCACCAACACCGATTGATCGATCTCGCTGGCGAGCCGAGAGATGCTGATCTGCTGGGATTCGACCAGCCCACGACCACTGACTGTTTCTTGGTTGACGCTGTGCGCGCTGCTAACTGCCGCAGCCGCACTGCGCGCTACCTCCTGCGCCGTGGCCGACATTTGGTTCATCGCTGTGGCCACCAATTCGATTTGGTTGCGCTGCCCCGCCACCGCCTGATTGCTCACCGCCGACACCGATTCAACCTGTCCGGCTTGCCGCTCGACCTCACTGACGGTCTTGCCCACCAATTCGATCAGGTCATGAATTTTCTTCACCGTGCCGTTGAACACCCGGCCGAGTTCGCCCAACTCATCACGGCTGTGAGCGGTAAAACTGGCGGTCATGTCACCCGCAGCCACCTTGTCCATGACGTCACCCAACCGCCTCAACGTGGTGCGCGTCGAAGCGTAGAAACCGCTGTAGAGATAAACGATCAGCAAGAAGGCCCCGGCCAGCGCAACCACCAATAGAATCGTGTGCTGACGGTTTTGCACCAGCCGACCTTGCAGGTCCTGATTAAGGAAGGCCACGGTCGCGTCGTCCAGTTGATAAGTCTTGGCGATCAGCCCAGTGACCTGTTGATAGAACGCCTCCCACGGCGCATTCAAGCTGTCGGCCGACACCACCTGCTGCTCGAATATCTCACTGCTTTGTTTGAGTGTCGCCAGGCTGGCCTGCGCCGGACCTTGTAATGCGTTGCGCGCAGCAGCGCTGTTACCGAAGGCGTCCTGCAGCTTCAAGGCGTAATCACCCTGGATGCGTTCAAGTTGTTGCAACAGCTCATCAAAACGGGTGCTGGCCGATGAGTTGATCATGCCCTGCCCCAACGAATACGAACCCATGGTCCGACCGTCGCCGATGGCCTGGGTGATCAACGGGGTGACGCTGGTAATCAAATCGATAAGTTGCCGCACATCGCTGCTGCGGTCCTGGCTAAGACCCGCTTGGCTGACGACGACTTTGCTGAAGGTCTGCGCCTTGCTTAACAATCGCGACATCATCCCGCTTTTGCTTTGCAGCGACGACTCGGCCTGCTGCGCCTTGAAAGCGGAAATAAGTTCGTCACGCTTGGCGTTGAAGGCAGCAACCTGGCTTGGATCTTCCGCCGGCGCGTTCAGGTTCTGCAAGGTGCTTAACACGGTGGTTTCCAGAGCGGAAATTCGCGAACTCAGGGCTTCGAATTGACTGGCCTGGCCAAGCACGACGTTCATGCCCACCAGCCCGTCTAGGGTCTCCAAATCTCGCCGCAGGTTTAGACTGGCGCCTACCAGTTCGAGGCTTTGCAGCTCGGTTCGGGTACCGACAAACTCGCGATAGGAATCCCTGACCAAATAAAAGTTGGTCACCAACATGGGCAGGAAAAACAGAATACTAATGAGGGTGAACTTCATCGCGAAGCTCAGCCGGTTCATCAGCGCGATGGCTGGATACAAAAGGCTCTTCACAAGAACGCTCCCTTTTTCTTATTTTTAGGGGTGCAGCGATTCGTCGAAATAGCGCAAAGCCACCATTCGCGACTAGGTCTGTATACCTGATATCCACCGGACGTTTTGTAAGTAAAGGTAAACGAAGGCGCTAAACCGGCCGACGCGCCCCCCTCTGTAGAGCCAACTTGTTGGCGAAGGCCTTTAAGCGGTATGCCTGATACACCGCCTCGCGAACACGTTCGCTACCAGAGGCGAGAGGTACGACGCGTGCATCAGGTAAAACGCTTCCCGAATGAATTCGGTCCCACAGATTTCTGTAGGAGCGAATTCATTCGCGAATGGACTAACGCGGTCGGGCCAAAGGACCGCTTAAACCAGCAACGTCCACAACGCAAACCCGGCGTACCAAACCACCGCTGAGCGCAGCAACAGTTCCCACAGCGCATCCAAGTTGGCAACGCCGTCTGCGCCAACCACAGGGGTCGGGATTTCGCTGGCCACTTGGCCAGTTTTTGTCACTAACTGCGCCGCGCTGATGTTCCAGTTCAGCAACTCATGCAGCATCAACCGGCTGACCGCGACGAAATTTCCGACCAGGGCAAAACTGGCGGCGAGCAGCCGCACCGGCACCCAATCAAACGCGTGATGCAACTGAGCTGCGCGCTCGACCAGTGCAGGATTTTTGCCATGGGTAACGGCCAGCGCCAGCAGTCGATAACCCAAGGCCGCCACCGGTCCCAACAAGAAGTACCAAAAAATTACCGCAAAAAAGCTCTGATAGGCTTGCCACAACAAGTAGCGCTGAACGCCTTCGAGCAGTTGTTCGCCATCTTCGGCGATGACGCCCATATCACGCTCAGCAACGAGACTGGCAGCTTGCGCGTCGCCTCTGCGCCAGGCATCGCGAAAAGGCCCCAACGTGGCCAACAGGTCGCCGCGACCCAAACTGTAGATCAATACCACCAAGTGCACCGGCAAACCCAGCCAGCCATACGCCACCGACTGCACCACCACCAGTAGCAAGGCCAATAGCACCACCGGCAGCAGAATCAGCAATGCCAAAATCAACCACGGCCGGGTGCTCAGGCGCGGGGTGTTTTCAAGCTTTGCCAGCTCCCGCAACCATGGGCCATCACGCTGTACGCGTTGGCGCAAGGCGGAGAACTTCTCTATCCAGACGGCGAACAGCAATACCAAAAAACTCATTCCTTGTCCCTCACTTCAATCCTGCAATGCCGCTCGAAAACGCGCCCACTCAAAACATGGGCCCGGGTCTGTCTTGCGTCCCGGAGCAATATCGCTGTGGCCGCAAATTCGCTGCGTGGTAATGGCTGAAAATGTCGACTGCAACTGGCGAGTCAATTCAATCAGGGCGTCGTATTGAGCGTCGGTGAAAGGCAATTCATCGGTGCCTTCCAGCTCGATTCCAATGGAGTAGTCGTTACAGGTTTCACGCCCTTCAAAACGGGAGATTCCCGCGTGCCAAGCGCGGTCCAGGCAGGACACAAACTGCGTCAGCACGCCGTCGCGCTCGATCAAAAAATGCGCCGATACCCGCACATCAACGATGCTTTCAAAATAAGGGTGTTGTGTGACATCCAGCTGGTTCTGAAAGAACGCTTGCACGTAGCCGGTCTTGAACTGAGCGGGGGGCAAACTGATGTTATGGATCACCAACAGCGAAATCTCGGCCTCGGGCCGCTCATTGAAGTTGGGCGACGGACAGTGGTGCGCGCCATGGCACCAACCGCTGACGGGGTCCAGCTGCATGAAGGGTTCCTTGAACGGCGGATCAATAACGCAAGTATGCCCGCGACGGGGAATCACGGGGCAGCAATATTTTGTGTTGCCGACAAAACAGGGCGTTTTGTCGGGATGAGTGCTTGGCCGAGCGCGGCAATCAAGCCCCGCCCTTAAGCCTGCGCAGGTTGCCGATCACGGCCTCCAGTGCGCGGTCGAATAGCAGGGCGTCGTCGAGCAGGCGAACAGCGCCTCGACGAAACTCCACCGCCAGGCCCATGCGGGTTTTTTCCAGCACCTTCATGCCCGTGCGGTTAACAAACACGTAACGACCGGCCGGCTCAATGATGGCTGCCAGCTTACAGCGCAGTTTGTGCTCCTCGTCTTCCTGTATTTCGACCCAGCTGCCGATGCGCAGTTTGTGGACTTCAAGGACCGCATCGTCATCGTCTTCCAGGCGCACGCTTTGATCGCTGTGCGGTTGTTCACCCGGCGCGATCAGCACAATCTCCTCGACAACCGCGATCATTTCCGCAATTGACGCCGATTTGATTGGGTTCTCGCCAAGATCATCCTGTTGAGGGGCCAAGTATTGGAACGCCTGGACATGCAGGCTTTCCAGCTGATTAAAAAAGTCGCCAGTGGCGAATGGATCAAACGCCGCGCTGGTCAGGCCATCGCGCAAGGATTTGAGCAAGCCGGGCACCAGATCCAGCAATCGCTGCCGAGCTTCGGGCTCTTCATGGGGCTCGACGCTCCAGATCAAATCGTCCATGGCGCCCAAACCCGCACGCCATTCTGCCGACTGATCCCCGTGTTTCAAGCAGGTCAGCAGCAGCACCTTGCTCCAAGCTTCCTGAAGGAGACGCACCACCACTTCAGGCAAGGTTTTGCCCAGCAGGCGATGATTCAACTCATGCTGTACCAGCTCCCGTGCCAACTCAGCCCGGGCACGGCCTTCTTCCGCATCGCGGGTGCGTTGCTCAAGTAGCTCACTGCGACGACGCTCGTCGCCCGTAAACGCGAGGAAATCCACCAACAATTCGGAAAAGATCGCCGGGTCGTCGACGAAATCATTAAGTAACCGCTGCACAATCTGTTCGATTCGCACATAGAGCGTGTCGCGTTGATAGTCGTCGCGACCGCCCCAGCCCAATGCAGCGTAGGCGATTTCATTGAGCAGACGTCGCGCGGGATGGCTGCCACGACTGAAAAAACTTTTGTCGATCACCGCGACTTTCAACATCGGAATTTGCAGACGCCCAATCAACGCTTTGAGCGAGTCCGGCAAATTGCGGTCGTCGAGGATGAACTCAAACAGCATGGCGATCAGGTTGATGACATCTTCGTCAACGACACCCACCACACGATACTTGCCACTTTTCATGCTGACGCGGGCCAGCAACTCTTCGAGCTGGTTGCGCAGATTGAATTCGTCGTGCGCCTCGGGCGCCGGCACGTACTGCTGCAGGTGCGACAGAAGGCGTAGCAGGTCCTGGCTGGAAATCGGTTTGGCTTCAGTGGTGGGGTCAGGCAATGGCGCGACACTGCGCACGTATAAAAGCAACTCTTGAAGCGCAGCAAACACTTCGTGGACATCTTGGTCGAGTTGCCGACTGGCGATGGCTGCGGCGGCTGCATCGACCGCATCGGCCCCTTGCGAAGCTCGCGAACTGGCCTTTGCTCGATCAGAAACCCGCCGGGCAGGCGCGCCCTTGAGGTCCGGGAGAACGCCGCTGGTAATCAATAACTGGTTGGCTTCGTCGTAGAGTTGGTCGGCATCGGTCAGCACATATTTTTCAAACAATTTGAAAATGATCAATCTGACCTTTATTTCAACGCCCAAAGTGCGACAAGACTGCAAAAAGAAATCGCACAGCGCCGTCGGCCCCATTGGGTTGGACAGGTCGGTCAGGTGTTGGGGAATCAGGGTATTCAAGCGGGTGGTCAACTGAGAGAGAGCAAACCCGTCGCGGCTCAGGACCTTGGACACCATCGCGTCGACAGCAACGATTTTCTCCAGATCGTCGTTGTGTACCAGCGCCAGTTTATCGAACGTCATCGGCGAGTCGACTTCAGGCTCGCTGACCTCGTACTGACCCAGACGCAAAAAGGCTTCATAAAACTTATCGATGAAACCCCGCTCTATGCTTTTACGTTTGAGGCGAAGATCGCGCATCGCCTCAAAAAAACTGTTTTGCTCAGCATTGTTGTGGGCACGATCGGCCATTTCAAACAGCGTGTCATCAGCGTTGTCGAACAGCGTCTGCAACGCGTCCTTCACCTGCTGTGCGGCTTTGTCGCGAACTTGCAGCAATACAACGGGAATCCGAACCAGCGACGAGGCCGGCACTTGCTCTGGGGCACCCTTGTTCAGCGGAACCACTTTCCCGTCGTTTTGCATCAACGTCTCCAATGAGAACATCCGCGACCCCACTACAGACAAGACGCAATAGGTCGATCTGTAAAGTCAGTTTCTACGAAAAAGTTTGCGCCAAAGTCATGACGTCAATTGACCGACACAGTATCTTGCAAAAGATGTCAGTTAAGCCAGTGGTGATTACAGCTATTTACGTCCGTTAGCGCTGAATAGACCGCAGGTCTCAACTTCCATCGCGTAGACCACGGCAAAACCGACGAACTGCAGGCGCAGGCTCATGCCTGCGGCGCTTCGCGGGGTGGGTTGCTGCGATGGGGTGCCTTATACTCGGCCCACCTAGAAGTGGAGTTCGCAATGCCAAACCTACGCCTCGCCCCCCTGACGGCTGAAATTGAAGCCAACGTGCGCCGCGCGCTGCTAGAGGATGTAGGCAGTGGCGACATTACCGCCCAGCTGATTCCGGCAGAACGCCTGGCCAAGGCCACGATCATTACCCGTGATGCTGCCGTAATCAGCGGCACAGCCTGGGTGGACACGGTTTTTCGGCAACTGGACCCCCGTGTCGCGGTGCATTGGCAAGTCGCCGATGGTGAGCGGGTCAAACCCAATCAACCACTGTTCCACCTCGAAGGGCCCGCACGCTCATTGCTGACAGGCGAACGCAGCGCGTTAAACTTTCTGCAAATGCTCTCCGGCGTAGCCACTCGCGCGCAGTACTACGCCGACAAAGTGGCCAACACCCACGTCAAAATTCTCGACACCCGCAAAACCCTGCCCGGTCTGCGCCTGGCGCAGAAATACGCCGTCACCTGCGGCGGTTGCCATAACCACCGCATCGGCCTGTTCGACGCGTTCCTGATCAAAGAAAACCACATCGCTGCCTGCGGCGGCATCGCCCAGGCAATCGCCACCGCCCGCAAAATCGCCCCCGGCAAACCGGTAGAAATCGAAGTTGAAAGCCTTGATGAACTGAATCAAGCGCTGCTGGCGGGTGCCGACATCATCATGCTCGACGAACTGAGCCTGGACGACATGCGCGAAGCCGTACGCATTACCGCCGGACGAGCGAAACTGGAAGCCAGTGGCGGGATTAACGACACCACGCTGGTGCCGATTGCTGAGACCGGGGTGGATTACATTTCGATTGGTGCACTGACGAAAGATATAAAGGCGGTGGATTTGTCGATGCGGTTGAGTTTGTGAGGGGTTAGGTTTGCCAGATGTGAAAAAGCCCCGAATCGTGAGAATCGGGGCTTTTTTTGGTGCCGAAAATAGGAATCGAACCTACGACCTTCGCGTTACGAGTGCGCTGCTCTACCGGACTGAGCTATTTCGGCGATTGAGTGAGGCTAGCACTGAGCCAAACCTCTCACAACTTGACAATGGCCCAGCAATCCGTGGCATTGACGCATCGATAACCGAAACCAGTGACTGACTAAACTCCGATTCAAACATCATCCACTAAGGCTTAGTTTCTGATGTAGCCAGCCGTTACGCAGGAACCGCCCCACGTCCAAGTTATAGCGGTGTTAGCGACTGGTGCAGAAGGCGTAAGTGTGCAAGTTTCTCCAACCAAAATCCCTTTATATGCGTTTGGTGTAGCTGTAATCACAGCTGTCGAAGCAGTGATTGCAATACTGGCCAAAGCGGGCCCGGCACCTGGCATGGTTATACCTATAAGCGCAGGGGTATCGCAGCCAAGGTAGTTCGCACCGCCTTGAACTTGCTGCTGAGCACAAATACTGATGGCCGCCTTAATTGGGTCCATAGCCGACGTAATTTCTGCATAGGCCGCTTTCTTGATGTAGTTCTGGTACGCAGGAAGGGCCACGGCCGCTAGAATCCCGACAATCGCAACCACGATCATCAGTTCGATAAGTGTGAAGCCTTTTTGCAATTTCATGATATTTCTCCGTACGCCAATAGGTACCATCTGAAACAATCAAAGCACGGCCCGTGCCAAGCCGTTCAACGCTTCCCTTTAAAGGCAAACCGCACACGTGCGCAGGAAAAACCTCGCCTATAACCGCACAAACTGACAAATTTGGTCAGTTTGTCTTCGAGGGTTTGGCAGCACAGCCCGACTGCGCTATAACCGTCGCATTGTCTGTGTCCGGTGGTCTTATGACTGATGTCGCTTTAACAGGTTTGGCCAAGCAACTGGCGGTAGCGGGGCTGCTAAATGAAAAGGTCGCTCAAGACGCTTATCAGAAAGCTCAGCGCAGCAAAATATCGCTGGTTAGCTACCTGGTGCAGAATAAACTGCTTAAAAGCATCGTTTTGGCTGAGATTGCTTCAGAGCAATTTGGTGTGCCCTTTCTAGATTTAAGCACGCTTGATAAAGAGGGACAGCCCAAGGGGTTAGTAAGCGAAAAATTGATTCGCCAACACCATGTCTTGCCGTTATGGCGACGGGGCAATAAATTATTTGTAGGAATTTCAGACCCTACCAACCACCAAGCTGTCACCGATGTTCAGTTCAGCACCGGCCTCAACACTGAAGCTATCTTGGTAGAGGATGACAAATTAACTGACGCTATAGAAAAATTTTTCGAGGGTGCCAACGCCGGTTTAGGCGAAATGGCGGATGTCGACCTTGATAGTCTCGACATAGACACTTCGGATGACAAGAAACAAGACACCATCGCCGGGCAAGATGCCGACGATGCACCCGTAGTTCGTTTCGTTAATAAAATGCTTTTGGACGCCATTAAGCTGGGCTCATCGGACCTGCACTTTGAACCATATGAAAAGACTTACCGGGTGCGTCTACGCACCGACGGCATTCTTCACGAGGTAGCAAAGCCGCCCGTTCAGTTGGCCAGCAGGATCGCTGCGCGCTTAAAGGTCATGGCTAGCCTGGATATCTCAGAACGCCGCCGCCCACAAGACGGCCGGATCAAATTGCGGATTTCAAAAACCAAGGCGATCGACTTTCGAGTCAATACCTTGCCCACCTTGTGGGGCGAAAAGATCGTGATGCGGATTCTTGATCCGTCCACCGCACAGATGGGAATTGATGCACTCGGCTATGAGCCCGATCAAAAAGAGCTGTATCTGGCGGCGCTTAAACAGCCCCAGGGCATGATATTAGTTACCGGACCTACCGGTTCAGGAAAAACCGTTTCGCTTTACACCGGCCTGAATATTCTCAACACCGTTGACATCAACATTTCCACTGCAGAAGACCCGGTGGAGATCAACCTGGAAGGTATCAATCAGGTTAACGTCAACCCACGCCAAGGCATGGACTTTTCACAGGCATTGCGCGCCTTCTTGCGTCAAGACCCGGATGTAATCATGGTCGGGGAAATTCGCGACTTGGAAACGGCGGAAATTGCCATCAAGGCCTCGCAAACAGGCCACATGGTGTTGTCTACGTTACACACCAACAGCGCAGCTGAAACCCTGACTCGCCTTCAGCACATGGGCGTGGCTGCATTCAATATTGCTACCGCTATTAACCTGATCATCGCTCAACGTTTGGCACGAAAATTGTGTCCCTTGTGCAAGAAGGAAGCAGATATACCCCGTGAAACGCTGATCAGGGAAGGGTTTCCCGAAGAAAAAATTGGCACGTTTAAGATTTACTCTCCGGTTGGCTGTGACCATTGCAACAATGGCTATAAAGGCCGGGTCGGGATTTATGAGGTGGTGAAAAGCACCCCCGAGCTGCAACGGCTCATCATGGAGGAAGGTAACTCGATGGATATCGCTGTTCAAATGCGTAAGGACGGCTTTAACGACCTGCGTACGTCGGGATTGATGAAGGCGATGCAAGGTGTCACCAGCCTCGAAGAAATCAACCGTGTGACCAAGGATTAAGCATGGCGACCAAGGCAGTCAAAGTGAGTGTTTACGCTTGGGAAGGCAAGGACAAAAAGGGTGCAAAACTGACCGGAGAACTAAACGGGCACAATCCAGCCCTGGTCAAAGCACTGTTGCGCAAGCAGGGCATCACACCGATCAAGGTGCGTAAAAAAACCGCCTCATTTTTTGGTGAAGGCAAAAAGATAAAGCCCATTGATATTGCGTTTTTCACACGGCAGATGGCGACCATGATGAAAGCAGGGGTTCCGCTATTGCAATCTTTCGACATCATCGGCGAAAGCTCTGATAACCCGCGAATGAGAACCTTAGTCAACGAAATCAAACAAGAAGTGGCGGCAGGTAACAGCTTCGCGTCGTCGTTACGGAAAAAGCCAGAATACTTCGATGATCTTTATTGCAGTTTGGTAGACGCAGGCGAGCAAGCGGGTGCATTGGAAGCCTTGCTGGAAAGGGTAGCGACCTATAAAGAAAAGACAGAAATGCTCAAGGCAAAAATAAAGAAGGCCATGACCTACCCAATCGCGGTAGTTATCGTAGCCTTGATTGTGTCGTCAATTCTACTAATGAAAGTTGTTCCTCAATTCCAGACCGTTTTTTCAAGCTTTGGCGCAAAGCTACCCGCCTTTACGTTGATGGTCATTGGCCTTTCAGACCTGTTACAGAATTGGTGGTATATCGTTTTAGCGGGAGTTGTTCTTTCAATCTTTTGCTTTAAACGAGCCTATAAAACTTCTCAAAAATTCCGGGACGCGATAGACCGAGGCTTACTCAAAGTCCCCATTGTCGGCCCATTGATCTACAAATCATCCGTCGCCCGCTACGCCCGTACTTTGTCGACCACGTTCGCGGCTGGCGTACCGCTGGTCGAAGCACTGGAATCTGTCGCCAGCGCCACGGGGAATGTGGTGTTCAGAAACGCAGTGAACCGCATAAAACTCGACGTATCTACCGGCATGCAACTGAACTTTTCAATGCGCACCACCGGAGTGTTTCCCACATTAGCGATTCAAATGACAGCCATTGGTGAAGAGTCAGGCGCCTTGGATTCGATGCTCGATAAAGTCGCAACCTTTTACGAAGACGAAGTTGACGGCATGGTCGATAACATGACCGCGCTGATGGAGCCCTTCATCATGGCAGTCCTCGGCGTAGTAGTCGGTGGCCTCGTCATCGCGATGTACCTCCCCATCTTCCAGCTCGGAAACGTCGTTTAACATGCCGCTCATTAATTTGCTGGCCAGCTCTCCCCTGGCCTGTGTCATCTGCACTCTGGTATTGGGCCTGCTGGTCGGCAGCTTTCTAAACGTCGTCATCTACCGCCTGCCCATCATGCTCGACCGCGATTGGAAGTCTCAATCCCGCGAAATGCTTTCGCTCCCGGCTGAGCCGGAACCTGACACCTTTAACCTGATGCTCCCCCACTCCCGCTGCCCGCGCTGTGCGCACAAGATCCGAGCATGGGAGAACTTGCCGGTGATCAGTTATCTGTTCCTCGGCGGCAAGTGCTCCGGCTGTAAAGCGCCTATCAGTAAGCGTTACCCTATCATCGAACTCGCCTGCGGGCTGCTCTCGGCGTTTATTGCCTGGCATTTCGGGTTCGGCTGGCAGGCGGCGGCGATGTTAGTGCTGGCGTGGGGCCTGCTGGCGATGAGTTTGATTGATGCGGACCATCAACTGTTGCCCGACGCGTTGGTGCTGCCACTGTTATGGCTGGGTTTGATCGTTAACACCTTTGGGCTGTTCACTAACTTGCACGATGCCTTGTGGGGCGCGGTGGCCGGTTACATGAGCCTGTGGTTGGTGTTTTGGACGTTTAAGTTGGTGACCGGCAAGGAAGGCATGGGCTATGGCGACTTTAAGTTGCTGGCGATGCTCGGTGCGTGGGGTGGCTGGCAGATACTTCCGCTGACGATTTTGCTGGCGTCACTGGTGGGTGCGGTGTTGGGCCTGATTATGTTGCGGTTGCGCAACGCGAGCACCAGCACGCCGATCCCCTTCGGTCCTTATTTGGCAATTGCAGGCTGGATCGCGCTGCTCTGGGGTGGTCAAATAACCGCCTCTTACATGCAGTTTGCCGGTTTCAGATGACCAAAAACCCTTTCAAACCCTGGATTCTCGGCCTCACTGGCGGCATCGGCAGCGGTAAAAGTGCAGCGGCGCAGCACTTTATTGACCTAGGCGTGCACTTGGTCGACGCTGACCACGCCGCACGCTGGGTCGTTGAACCTGGCCGTCCCGCACTGGCGCAGATTGCCGAGCACTTCGGCGCTGGTGTGCTGCAGCCCGATGGCCAGCTGGACCGCACGGCGTTGCGCGGCCTGATCTTTCAAAATCCCGAACAGCGTCGCTGGCTTGAGACCTTGCTGCATCCGCTGATCGGCCAAGAGATCATGAGCTACTTGGCTCGGGCAGAATCGCCGTATGCGATTCTGGTTTCGCCGCTGCTGGTGGAATCAGGTCAATACAAGCTGACCCAGCGCGTGTTAGTGATCGATGCTCCAGAGCGGTTGCAAATTCAGCGCACCATGCTTCGCGACAGCACCAGCGAGGAGCAGGTCAAAGCCATTCTCAACGTTCAGGCCAACCGCGAACTACGCCTGAGTCACGCTGATGATGTGCTGGTCAACGACCGCGATCCCGCGTGGTTGAAAAGCGAAGTCGGGCGCCTGCATCATTTCTATTTAACTTTACATGGAGGCCAACCATGAGCCAGCCCTTGACCGTCGAATGCCCTACCTGTGGCGCCCCTGTGGAATGGGGCGCTACTAGCACCTTCCGGCCGTTTTGCTCTGATCGCTGCAAGTTGATTGATTTAGGCGCATGGGCCTCAGAAGAACACGCGATTCCAGTGAGCCCGGACGCAGAAGACGAATCGTTCTCCGGCGACTTCCCGTCCCGCGAACATTGATGGGGCACGACCGCTGGTTTGCAACGATCAGCGGTCGCCCTTGGACGGCCCCTCCTCGTTCCACGGCGCAGACAAGTACCGGGTACGGTTGAATGTCTCAAGCCATTCAGGGCAAAACACCACCAACGCGCTGACCACCATACCGTTGATGAAGGCCTCGGGGAAAATGATCAGCCACAAGTACCCGACAAAGTCCTCTAGCCAAAACGGCATCGCAAACAACCCGTCGAACCACAGCACGACCAACACCAGCAGCAGGCACAGCAAAGCAGATATCGCTGCGGCTAAAAAACCTGAGCAGTAGATGTACACGAAGGGATTTTTTGGCCGTGCGCGCTCTACCAGCAGGGCGCACGCTTCGGTCACTAACACCGGCAGGACGATCAGCAACAGACCATTCACGCCCAATGCGCCAAGGTCCTGCCGCCCGAGCAGCAACAGCCCCAATTGCGCCAGCAGCCCACCGACAACCGCCAGCGGCCAATCCAGCAGCAGGGTGACGGCGGTCATGCCGATAAAGTGATACGACACGCCGGTGTCGAAATCCCGACGCACTAGCCATAGCAAAAACAGCGCGAACACCGTGCCGTAAAACAAATGTTGCCGGCGGTTATCGGTGAACAACTCGACCCAAGGCGTGCGCCATATTGCCCACAGCACCACCGGCACATAGAGCAACCAACCAACGGTCATGGTTTCTGGGGAGAGCACTTGAGCACTGATCATGGTGCGATACCGGGCAGGAAAACGATGTCAATGTTCACTTAGATCTCCATGTTTTCAGTTTCGTTGTATCGAGGAGAAATTCGTTACCACGCCGCGCGCCAAGATCGCACTTAGCCGGTCGGCGCTAAATCATGCTCCAAAGTCTACACCTCCTCATTCTTCCTTCCAGTCATCACACTTTGAACGCTAAGCTTGGCCTATGGATGACTCAGACTACTTACGCCTGCTCACGATTCAGGCCGAACAAGCCAACGCATTTCTTTCCAATGCGCGCAAGTGGGAGCGTGAGCGCTGGGTTTGTCAGCGGTTGTTGCAAGGCCTGAACATTGCGCACCGCAACGAAGACTTCACCCCGGCAGGGCAAGAGCCACCCGACGTGTTGTTTCGCGATGCCAGTTTTGAGGTGTTTTTTGTGCTTGATGAAGGTCGACGCTTGAACGATGAATGGCGTGAAGAGTTACAACGGCGGCGCAGCGCCTTTTCGTTGAGCCAACTGGTGCGCCGTGAAGCGAAACCTAAACGCATCTCCGCGCCAGAATTACTGCAGCGTCTGGCGCCGACGTTACGCAAAAAAGCCCACAACTACCGCGAACGCGGGCTAGACCTCGGGGAGTTGGACATCATTGCGTTTGCCAGCCTCAAGCGTGAAGTGCTGGACTTGAACAGCCACTTCCCACCCCCGACTGAATACCTGCGCCAAGGCTGGCGCTCGTTGTCATTGGTCGGGCCGACGTTCGCTCGCGTGTTGTTTGCGCATCCCGACGCACCGGATTTCTTGCGAACTAACCTCGGTCGCAGCGTGGTCTTTGATGTGGGCATCAGCCTATGAGTCCCTTGCAGGAACTGCTTGCCGACGTGCCTCAACAGGGCCGTGTGCGCTGGATTGGCGTGCGACCTGAGTCGCGCCTCGATATGACCGTGCTGGACGCCGTGGAGGCGCGCCGCGAAGCTGGGCTGACCGGTGATCACTCACGGCCTGGCCCGCGTAACGCGCGGCAAGTGACGTTAATTCAATGGGAGCATCTGGCCGTGGTCAGTTCGTTGCTGAGCCGCGCCGACGACAATCCCATCGTGCCGCAAGACCTGCGGCGCAACTTGGTGATCAGTGGCATCAACCTGTTCAGTCTCAAGGGCCGACGCTTCAAGGTCGGCCAGGCGATTCTGGAAACCACGGGATGGTGCCAACCTTGCGCTCGGCTTGAGCATCGACTTGGCCACGGCACCTTTCAAGCTGTACGCGGCCATGGCGGAATTACGGCGCGGGTGCTACAAAGCGGAATCATCCGCCTGGACGATACACTCAGCGTTGAACCACTGGAATTCATCCACACCTGACTTTACCCGCGCGTTTCATTATCCAATGAGGCTCACATGACCAGCCGCCTAAACCCTGATGACCAACAACGTGTCGAAGAATACCTGCAAACGCCCCAACACCGAGTCGAGCGCAAGCCTTTCCGGCCGTGGCTGCTTCTTATCGTGGTAGTGGCGGTCACGGTTGGTTTGGGCCTGCTGAGCCGCTTGTTGAGTTACATGGCGCTCTGAAGGCTTGCACGAGCCGTTGTAGAGCCAACGTGTTGGCGAGGCGGTCAATGTGATGAAACAGATGCAAAGCTTCCCGAATAAATTCGGTCCCACGGATTTGTGAGCGCGGTTATCAGTGGGACCGAATTCATTCGGGAAAAAAACAAAGCGGTGTCTCAGGCATGCCGCTTCGCGAACACGTTTGATCCCACGGATTCGTTTATTTCAGGCATAAAAAAAGCGTCCCGAAGGACGCTTTTTTCATTTGGCTTCGATGCGCGGAGCATCTGGCCTGTATCTTCAAACCCATAACAACATGAGTAGAAAATGGTCGGGGTAAGGGGATTCGAACTCCTGACATCCTGCTCCCAAAGCAGGCGCGCTACCGGACTGCGCTATACCCCGGTGATACAAAAAGGCACCCCGTAAAAAGGCGCCTTTTAATTGGGTGATGCTTTTGGCATCACTCCCTAAGATTCAGCCCGGTACAACCCGGCAGAAAATGGTGGGTCGTGTGGGATTCGAACCTACGACCAATTGGTTAAAAGCCAACTGCTCTACCAACTGAGCTAACGACCCAAAAATGGTCGGGGTAAGGGGATTCGAACTCCTGACATCCTGCTCCCAAAGCAGGCGCGCTACCGGACTGCGCTATACCCCGATATGGCTACATCTAGAATTAAGTGGCTCCACGACCTGGACTCGAACCAGGGACCCAATGATTAACAGTCATTTGCTCTACCAACTGAGCTATCGCGGAACTATCGATTTCAGACGCAACTTTACAACTACATCGCTGAATTAACTACTAATTTCAGCCTTTTCGACCCTTTCGCATCGCTGCGTTAGCATCTCTGAGGCGCGCTATTCTACAATTTTAAAAAAGACTGTCAACCCTTAAAACTGCATTTAAGACAATGATTTGCGTTTTTTTCCACTCAACGGTGAGATCGCTCAAAATCGCGGTTTCTTACCCTAAAAAGCTTTACGTAGAAAAAAGGCCCTCATCGAGAGGGCCTTAGCTTATAGAGAGCTGAACCGTGATCCGATCAGCCGAAAACAATCTCGTCGTTGACCACTGTGCCGGTCACGCTAGCGCCAGGCAGGAAGCGACCGGACAGAATCAGCTGCGCCAACGGGTTCTCGATCCAGCGCTGTATCGCACGTTTAAGAGGCCGTGCGCCATACACCGGGTCGTAGCCCACCGCGATCAACTTATCTAACGCTTCGTCGCTCAACTCCAGCTTCAGTTCGCGCTCAGCCAGGCGCCCACGCAGGCGACCCAACTGAATATTGGCAATTCCGGCAATCTGATCACGCGCCAACGGCTCGAACACCACGACTTCATCGATACGGTTCACAAACTCCGGGCGGAAGTGCGAACTGACGGCATCCATCACGGCGGCATGTTGCGCCTCGCGGTCACCTACCAAGTCTTGGATCTGTGCCGAGCCCAAGTTCGAGGTCATCACGATCACGGTGTTGCGGAAATCCACAGTCCTACCATGGCTGTCAGTCAAGCGACCGTCTTCAAGCACCTGCAGCAACACGTTGAACACATCAGGGTGGGCCTTCTCGACTTCATCCAGCAGGATCACTGAATACGGCTTACGGCGAACGGCTTCGGTCAGGTAGCCGCCCTCTTCATAACCCACATACCCTGGAGGTGCGCCGATCAGTCGAGCAACGGAGTGTTTCTCCATAAACTCGGACATGTCGATGCGCACCATGGCCTCTTCGGTGTCGAACAAGAATTCTGCCAGCGCTTTACACAGCTCTGTCTTACCTACACCCGTTGGGCCGAGGAACATGAACGAGCCGCTCGGGCGATCCGGGTCGGAAAGTCCGGCACGGGATCGACGCACCGCGTTGGAGACCGCGATCACCGCTTCGTCCTGACCGATAACGCGCTGGTGCAGCAAGCTTTCCATCTTCAACAACTTGTCGCGCTCGCCTTCGAGCATTTTCGACACCGGAATACCGGTCCATTTGGACACGACCTCGGCAATCTCTTCTTCGGTAACCTTACTGCGCAGCAATTGGTTTTCGCTTTTGCCGTGCTGATCGACCATTTGCAGGCTGCGCTCCAGGTCCGGGATGATCCCGTACTGCAATTCAGCCATGCGATTTAAATCACCTCGACGACGCGCGGCTTCCAACTCCTGACGCGACTGTTCGATTTTCTGCTGGATCTGCGCAGAACCTTGGACCTCAGCTTTTTCAGCGGTCCAGATTTCTTCTAGATCAGCGTACTCACGCTCAAGCCGATTGATTTCTTCCTGAAGCTTTTCAAGACGCTTGATCGCCGCCTCATCGTCTTCTTTTCGTAGCGCCTGGGATTCAACCTTCAGTTGAATCAGACGCCGCTCCAGACGATCGAGCACTTCCGGCTTGGAATCGATTTCCATGCGAATACGGCTGGCGGCTTCGTCGATGAGGTCAATGGCTTTATCCGGCAACTGCCGGTCAGTGATATAGCGATGGCTCAGTTTGGCCGCCGCAATGATCGCGCCGTCGGTAATCGCAACTTTATGGTGGACCTCGTAACGTTCTTTCAAGCCACGCAGAATGGCGATGGTGTCTTCTTCGCTCGGCTCTTCTACCAGGACTTTCTGGAAGCGCCGTTCGAGGGCTGCATCCTTCTCTATATATTGGCGGTACTCATTGAGCGTGGTCGCGCCGACACAGTGCAGCTCACCGCGCGCCAAGGCAGGCTTGAGCATGTTGCCCGCATCCATCGCGCCTTCGCCTTTACCGGCACCGACCATGGTGTGCAGCTCATCAATGAACAGGATGATTTGACCTTCCTGTTTCGACAGCTCGTTAAGCAATGCCTTTAAACGCTCTTCGAACTCGCCACGGAACTTGGCACCGGCGATCAGCGCGCCCATGTCTAACGACAACACACGCTTGCCCTTGAGGCCGTCCGGCACTTCGCCGTTAATGATGCGCTGAGCCAGTCCTTCGACAATGGCGGTCTTACCCACCCCTGGCTCACCAATCAGCACCGGGTTGTTCTTGGTACGACGTTGCAGCACCTGAATGGTCCGACGAATCTCGTCGTCACGTCCGATCACCGGGTCAAGCTTGCCTTCTTCAGCACGCTTGGTCAGGTCAACCGTGTATTTGTCTAACGCCTGACGCGACTCCTCAACATTGGAGTCATTCACTGCCTCGCCGCCACGCAGGTTGCTGATAGCGTTCTCAAGCGCCTTTTTGCTGACGCCCTGGCCAAGCAACAGTTTGCCGAGCTTGCTGTTGTCTTCCATCGCTGCCAGCAACACCAGCTCACTGGAAATGAACTGATCGCCCTTCTGCTGAGCCAACCGATCAGCCTGGTTGAACAGGCGCGCCAAATCCTGCGACATATTGACGTCGCCCGTTGGGTTTTGGATTTTTGGCAGATGGTCGAGCTCTTTGCTCAACTCTTTACGGAAACTATTAACGTCGAAGCCAACTTGCATCAGCAGCGGCTTGAGGGTGCCGCCTTGCTGTTCAAGCAGCGCTTGCATTAAATGTGCGGGCTCGATGGCTGGATGGTCCAGGCCCACCGCCAACGATTGGGAATCAGATAACGCCAACTGCAATTTGCTGGTTAATCGGTCTATACGCATTAGTCACCTTCCTTTGAGCAGGCCGGAGCGATGGACACACCTATAAAGAAAACCTGCCAGATAGCCCATAAGATGTGGTCGATTTTGCAGTATTCAAGCGCAGTTTGATTGATGCAGGTCAGCTATTAAGTGAAGTGAGCGTAGCCGCTCAGGCGTTACTAATCTGTAGGAGCCAACGTGTTGGCGAAAAGTCTTATTGCTTGTTTCCGCTCAGGCGCCTCGCCAACAAGTTGGCCCCTAAAGAAGGTGGTGCCGACAATTACAGATCAATCCACACCAATGAGGCAAACCGACCGGTTCGAGCGCTGCGGCGGAAAGAATAGAAGCGTGGGTCGTTGACCGTACAGAAACCACCGCCGTAAACCGCTATCACTCCGCACGCGGCCAAACGCAGGCGCGCCAAGCCGTAAATATCGGCCATGAAGCGGCCGTCGTTCACGCTGGGTAAAAAAGCGTCGAGGGTTTCAGGGTGCGTACTAATGAACGCCTCCCGCACTTCCGGCCCGACTTCAAAAGCCTGGGGGCCAATTGCCGGGCCCAACCATACGATGATTTCGCTGGCAGGTACCGCCATCTGGACAACCGTCGCTTCCAAAATGCCCGCCGCCAAACCCCGCCATCCGCCATGCGCAGCAGCCACACGGGTTCCGGAACGGTCGCAAAACAGCACCGGCAAACAGTCGGCCGTCATGATGGTGCAGGCAACATGAGGGGTGTCGGTCCAACTGGCGTCAGCGGCGATCACCCGGCGCGGGTCCGCATGAACGACCTCGACACCGTGGACTTGGCTCAGCCAGGCCGGCTGAATACCCAAGTGAGACGTCAGACGAAAACGATTGGCAGCCACCGCGTCAGGATCGTCGTCAACATGATCACCAAGGTTGAAGCTGTCGAACGGCGCCAGACTGACACCGCCCGCACGGGTTGTGACGCAGGATTTGATATTCGCTGGCGCAGGCCAGTCAGGTATCAACCACTCCGTCACGAACTCTTTCACCCGATGAAGGCCTCACGATCCTGCTTCAACAACGTCAGTAGCCAGACAAAATCGTCTGGAAGTGGCGATTCCCACTTCATGCGCTTACCGGTGGTCGGATGATCTAGCTCCAGGAAACGCGCGTGAAGCGCCTGACGCGGAAAATGTTTCAACGATTCGACCATGGTCACGCTGGCCGCAGGTGGAATACGGAAGCGACCACCGTAGGCCGGATCTCCGACCAACGGGAAGTTCACGTGTGCCATATGAACGCGAATCTGGTGAGTACGGCCGGTTTCCAGCTTGACCCGCACATGGGTGTGAGAGCGGAAACGCTCAAGTACACGGTAGTGACTTACCGCCTGCTTGCCACCTTCCATGACCGCCATGCGTTGACGCTGCTGACCGTGACGACCAATCGGCGCGTCGATCTTGCCGCCGGCGGTAACGACACCGATGACGATGCATTCGTAAATCCGGCTGACCGCGCGGCTTTGCAGCTGCGTGACAAGCTGGGTCTGCGCCTGAATAGTCTTGGCAACCACCATCAAACCGGTGGTGTCTTTGTCCAGACGGTGCACGATACCGGCGCGCGGCACGTTGACGATGTCTGGAAAGTGGTGCAGTAGAGCATTAAGCAGCGTGCCATCGGCATGACCGGCCGCCGGGTGAACCACCAAACCTGAAGGTTTGTTGATCACCATGATTTGATCGTCCTCGTAGACGATATCGAGCTCAATATCCTGCGCCACCCATTCACCTTGGGCTTCCTGCTCTGCGGTCAGATGCAGAACAGCACCGCCATGCACGATGTCACGCGGACGTATAACGGCCCCGTCCACAGTCAGGCGGCCGTCTTTTATCCAGGCGGAAAGGCGCGAGCGCGAGTGCTCAGCGAATAATTGTGCGGCGACTTGATCGAGGCGTTGACCACCCATTTCGGACGGTACCTCTGCGCTAAGTTCTATATTCTCGGACATGGCCAGACTAGGAGGCGGCGTAGCCTTTGGTTTCGGCTGCGCGCTTGTGGTTAAATACGGCGTCTTTTGCCCCGGGGGTTTCCGCGGGGCGCCAATCATAACAGGACGGCCACGCCCAAGACAGCGGGCCGTCATAGGGACGCTAGCCGCCATGCAAGTGAAACACCTGCTGCTGATCGCCATCCTCGCACTCACCGCCGCCTGTTCGTCGAAAGAAGTCATCGACGAAAACCTGAGCGAAGTCGAGCTGTACCAGCTGGCGCAGGCCGACCTGGACAACAGTAGTTACTCAAGCGCAACCAACAAGCTAAAAGCGTTGGAGTCGCGGTATCCGTTCGGACGCTATGCCGACCAGGCACAGCTCGAGTTGATTTACGCCAACTATAAAAACGGTGAGCCCGAGGCTGCGAAGTCTGCGGCTGAGCGCTTTATCCGTTTGCACCCGCAACACCCCAACGTCGACTACGCCTATTACCTCAAAGGTCTGACTTCATTCGACCAGGACGTCGGCCTGCTGGCTCGGTTCCTGCCGTTGGACATGACCAAACGTGACCCTGGCGCTGCTCGCGACTCTTATAACGAGTTCGCGCAGTTGACCGCTCGCTACCCCAACAGCCGTTATTCGCCTGACGCCAAGCAGCGCATGATTTATTTGCGCAACCTGCTGGCGGCTTACGAAATTCACGTTGCCGATTACTACCTGACCCGTCAGGCCTACGTCGCAGCTGCCAACCGTGGGCGCTACGTGGTGGAAAACTTCCAGGAGACGCCGGCTGTTGGCGATGGCCTGGCAGTGATGGTCGAGTCTTATCAGCGCATGCACCTGGACGAACTGGCAGCTACCAGCCTGGAGGTCCTCAAGCTGAATTACCCCAACCATCCCAGTCTGGTTGACGGCCAGTTCGTGCCGCAAGTCTCCGACGCGGACAACCGCTCGTGGCTGTCCAAGGCGACTTTGGGCTTGATCGAAAACAGTGCGCCGCTGCCGCCGGGTGAAACTCGCGCCAACCAAGACGTGATCAAGCAATACCAAGATGCTAAAGATGCAATTCCCAAAGACCTGCTCCCAGACAATCAGGATCAGGTAGAAGAAGAACAGCATCAAGCGCAAGGCAACAACAGCGACCGCTCGTGGTTCAGCTACATGACCTTCGGCGTATTCGACTGATTCCGTCGCAGTGAAAAAGAGGCCCGCGGGCCTCTTTTTTTATTCGCGATTTCTGTGCTGTGCGCCCGTCATCTCCTTGGCTACACTGCGAATCTTTATTCAGAAAGCTGGTAGTCATGGTTCGCTTACTGTTGTGGGTCATTTTAATCGCGGTGGCGGTTTACTATTTCAAACGCCTGGGCAAACGCTCGGCGCCACGCAAAAGCGCCCCTCCACCCGAGGGCGTCGCGGCGCCCATGGTTAAATGCGATCACTGCGGCGTTCATTTGCCACGTGACCGGGCGCTTAACCAGCAAGACCATTGGTATTGCAGCCAGGCCCATCTCGAACAGGGCCCAGGTTCCCGTGCCCGCTGAAGTACTTCCACTAAACGGCACCCAAGGCCAGCGCATCCTAAGGCTTTATCATCTTTATCGCCTGGCCATCGGCATCACGTTAATCCTGTTGATCTCCAGCAACCTCGACAACGACCTGCTGGAGTTGGTCAACGTAGACCTCTTCAGATCGGGTTGCTGGGTTTACCTGATCGTCAACATTTTGGCCGGCGTCTTCCTGAACAGGCCGGAACACGCAGCACAGATTTTTGCCCTGGCGATGGCCGATATCGTGATGCTGTCCGCGCTGTTCTATGCCGGCGGCGGTGCTCCCAGCGGGATGGGCAACTTGCTGATCGCCTCGGTGGCCATCAGCAACGTGCTGTTGCGCGGGCGCATAGGCTTGCTGATTGCCGCCGCTGCCGCCATCGGCATTATCTACCTGACCTTCTACCTCAGCTTCAACCGACCTTCAGCCTTCAATCACTACTTTCAGGCAAGCATGCTCGGTGCGTTGAGTTTTGCGGCAGCGTTATTGGTGCAAATGCTTACTCGACGTCTGGACCTAAGCGAAACCTTGGCCAACGCGCGTGCAGCGGATGTCGACAACCTGGAAGAGCTCAATGCGCTGATCTTGCAACGTATGCGTACCGGCATTCTGGTGCTCGACGCCCGGCGCCTAGTGCTCCTGGCCAACCAAGGGGCATTGACGCTGATGGGTAATGAGCAGTTGATCGGCAAAACCATTGACGCTTACTCGCCCCAATTGGTGGATCGTTTACGGCAATGGTTGATCAACCCCATGTTACGTCCGCACAGCGTCGAGACGTCCGTTGCGGGCCCGCTGCTGCAACCGAGTTTTATCGCCTTAAACCATGGCGAGCACCGGCAAACATTGGTGTTCCTAGAAGACTTATCGTTGATCTCCCAACAGGCCCAACAACTTAAACTGGCCGCACTGGGGCGCCTGACGGCCGGTATTGCCCACGAAATTCGTAACCCGCTGGGCGCAATTAGTCACGCGGCCCAGTTGCTAAAAGAATCAGAGGAATTGACTACGCCAGACCGTCGACTGAGCCAGATCATCCATGACCAAACGCGGCGCATGGATCAAGTCATCGAAAACGTCCTGCAGCTGTCTCGTCGACGTCAAGCCGACCCTCAGCTGCTTGATCTCAAGAGCTGGCTGGAAGACTTTGTCGACGAGGTCCGCGCCTCAGCGCTTGCCAATCAACTGCTGCACGTCGACATCGGAACCGGCACGCTGAGCACACGGATGGACCCCGAACAATTGACCCAAGTGTTGGTCAATCTGCTGCAGAACGGCTTGCGCTACAGTGCTCAGAACCACGATCTGGCGCAGGTCTGGCTTCATTTGTTTCACGATCCGCTCAGCGACTTACCGGTGCTTGAAATACTCGATAACGGCCCTGGCGTGGCCGACGAGCAATTACCGAAGATTTTCGAACCGTTCTTCACCACGGAAACCAAAGGCACCGGCCTGGGCCTTTATATTTCCCGTGAGTTGTGCGAAAGCAATCAGGCGCATCTGGATTACAGACCTCGGGAAGGCGGCGGCAGCTGTTTTCGCATAACCTTTGCCCATCCGCTGAAGTTGAGCTGACCATGAGCCCACAGCAAAAAATCCTGATCGTCGACGATGAACCGGACATCCGTGAACTGTTGGAAATCACCCTCGGACGGATGAAGCTCGACACCCGCAGCGCGCGCAACGTTAGAGAAGCCCGGGACTGGTTGCAGCGCGAACCTTTTGATTTATGCCTGACCGATATGCGACTGCTCGATGGCAATGGCCTGGAACTGGTGCAGCACATCCAGCAGCGTTATCCGCAAGTGCCAGTGGCCATGATCACCGCCTACGGCAGCCTTGATACAGCGATCAATGCGCTGAAAGCCGGGGCCTTCGACTTCCTGACCAAACCGGTGGACCTCACTCGCCTTCGCGAGTTAGTGGCTAGCGCGTTGCGCATGCACACCCCCAGCGGGACCGAGAACACGTTCGACAGCCGCCTGCTGGGCGATTCGCCGCCGATGCGGGCGCTACGCAAACAGGTCAGTAAATTGGCCCGCAGTCAGGCGCCCATTTATATCAGTGGCGAATCGGGCAGCGGCAAAGAACTGGTGGCGCGCCTGATTCACGAACAAGGCCCGAGGATCGACCATCCATTTGTGCCGGTCAACTGCGGGGCAATTCCATCTGAGCTGATGGAAAGCGAGTTTTTCGGCCATCGTAAAGGCAGCTTTACCGGCGCGACTGAAGACAAACCAGGGCTCTTCCAAGCGGCCAACGGCGGGACGCTGTTCCTTGATGAAGTGGCGGATTTACCTTTGGCAATGCAAGTCAAACTGCTGCGGGTGATCCAGGAAAAAGCCGTGCGCAGCGTGGGCGGCCAGCAAGAACTGGTCGTCGATGTGCGCATCCTATGCGCTACCCATAAAGACCTGAATGCCGAAGTTGCAGCCGGCCGTTTCCGTCAGGATTTGTACTACCGGCTGAACGTCATAGAATTGCGCGTGCCTTCGTTACGCGAACGCCGGGAAGACATCGTGCAACTGACTGACAGCATTCTCCGGCGATTGGCTGAAGGGTCGGGCCAGCCTGCTGCCACGCTCAACGCCCAAGCGCTGGAAACCCTGAAAAGCTATCGCTTTCCGGGCAACGTGCGCGAACTTGAGAACATGCTAGAGCGTGCCTACACCCTGTGCGATAACGACCGGATCGAAGCCAGCGACTTGCGCCTCATAGACACCCCCAGCATCAGCGGTCCCGGCGAACACCACTTGGCCGACATCAACGACCTGGAAGACTATCTGGAAAGCATCGAACGCACGCTGATCCTGCAAGCCTTGGAAGAAACCCGCTGGAACCGCACTGCCGCCGCGCAACGCCTGAACCTTACGTTTCGCTCGTTAAGGTATCGGTTGAAGAAGTTGGGGTTGGATGATTAGGCCCAGTCTCGCCATAGGCCGCAGCTGATCACAGATCTCTGTCTTAAATTATGGAAATTAAACATCACCTATTGATAAGTCCCTAAAAGGGACCTATCGTCCCTATTTAGGGACTGAAGAGGCCTTCATTATTTCTACTTCATTGGGTGATGCGCTGTTCACGACAACACAGCAAAAAGTGCTGGGGTTGCTATATGGCAAGCCTGACGAAAGTTTCTTCACTAATGAAATTGTTCGTTGGGCGAGCGTTGGCAAGGGTAGCTTGGTTCGCGAACTGTCTCGCTTGCACGGCGCGGGAATTCTTTCCATTCGCAGGCAGGGAAATCAGGTCCACTATCAAGCCAACCCGGATTGCCCGATCTATTCAGAGCTAATGGGTATCGTTCGTAAAACGTTCGGGATTGCTGGATTGATACGCTTGGCCTTATCACCCATTGCGGACCAACTGAGATGGGCATTCATTTACGGATCTATCGCGAAAGGCAATGAAAGATCCACGAGTGACATAGACCTAATGCTGATTGGCGAATCATTGCAATACGGCGATGTCATGGAGCTGTTGATACCACTGGAAGAACAAACCGGAAGGACCATCAACCCCACGCTTTACACCCTTGCTGATTGGCAAACCAAGCTTGAATCCTCCAACAGCTTCGTTTTGCGCGTTGAGCAACAAGAAAAAATAAATATCATAGGAAGCAATCCAAAGGAGCCTAAGGATGGGTAATGAAGACAGTTTGGGAAATTTGGTTCGTAGCGGCGGCTTAAAAGCAGAACCGAAGGACCAAAGAGAATGCGCGGGGGCTGCTCAGCTCCGCCGCAGACCGATTGAAAGATGCGCATAATTCTACGCTGTCGTTCGCGAGTCGCTTTGATCTTGCCTACAACGCAGCGCACGCGTTGGCCCTAACAGCCCTTCGACTTTGCGGTTACAGATCAGATCGCCGCTATCTGGTTTTTCAATGCCTTGTGCACACGTTAGAACTGGACAAAGGTCAGACCCGACTTTTTGCCCTGTGCCATGATCGGCGAAACTTAGCCGAATACGAAGGGTACATGGCAGTTGATGAACCTTTGCTCGCAGAATTGCTTAGGGCAACTGACGCTTTATTGGAGCGGGTGGACCACGCTGTGAGTCAAGCCAGCTAGACCCACAGCTTAAAACCTCGCAATAAAACCGGTGCTCGCGACAAATCGAAGAGGGCACTCAGTCACCCCAAAAGCCGACCCTGCGGTGCATACGGCGCCGCATCAATAATCGGTGCCCTGCCCGCCAGCAAATCAGTTAACAAGCGGCAAGAAGCCGGCGCCAGCACCAAGCCATTTCGGTAGTGCCCGCAGTTCAACCACAAGCCAGCAAATCCCGGCACCGGGCCAATAAACGGAATGCCTTCGGGCGACGCCGGCCGCAGCCCTGCCCAATGCCCAACCACTTCGGCACCGGCCAGCGCCGGGATCAGTTCCTCGGCGGACGCTTTGAGGCTTTCAAGTGCGGTGCTGGTTGGAGTCTTGTCGAAGCCTTCATGCTCCAGGGTGCTGCCGACCAGGATGTGGCCATCGCGGCGCGGAATCGCGTAGCGGCCTTTGGCGAGAATCATCCTCGGGAGGAAGTCCGCCGCGCATTTGTACAAAATCATTTGGCCCTTGACCGGCTCGACAGGCAGCGCAAGGCCTAGCGTTTTCAACAATTCTCCGCTCCACGCGCCGGCCGCCAACACCACTCGGTCACCGAGTATGTCGCCAGAGGCGGTGCTGACGCCAAGAACGGTGTCGCCATCACGGATAAAACCGCTGACTTCACAGTGCTCATGAAGGGTGACATTGGGCAACGCTAACAGAGCCGCCCGTAGCGATTTCACCAAGCGTGGGTTGCGCACATTGGCAACGTCAGCCATGTAAATCGCACTGGAATACCCGCGACCCATGACCGGAACCGCTTCATACACCGTAGAAATATCTACCGCACTCAACGGCCGATTTGCACTCGCAGCCCATTCCAACGCTTCTTTTTCGTCGTCCAGATCGAGCCAGTACAGACCGGTGGTGTGAACCTCGGGGTCAACGCCCGTGGTCTCAAACAAGTGCGCCGCCAACTGCGGGTAAAAATCCTGCGACCAATGCGCCAGCGCTGTCACCGCCGAACTGTAGCGCCACGGATAAAGCGGCGAAACAATTCCGCCCCCCGCCCAAGACGATTCCTGCCCGACATCGGAACGGTCCAGCAGGACCACGCTTTCTACCTCTGCGGCCAGATTGAATGCGGTCAACAGACCGATCACACCACCGCCGACAATGACTACCTGTTGCTTGGACATCATGGACTCAACGCAAAAAGGAAAGAGAAACGGCGTCAGTACTGGGTGTTAAAAACGCCGGGATCGTCATTTACACAGTCAGTTATCGTCGCAGACTGTGGCGGTTTTTTCGACCCTGTCGTAGTAGGGTGCGACAACGTTACTCAGCGAAAAGCATCAAAGTGCCACTGGTCTGCCGAAAAGCCCGGACATCTATTAGATAACGACTTTAAAGTTGAGTAGTATCACGATATTTCCAACGGCAAAAATGGAATTTTCGTAATGGATTTCGGCTCTCGCGTCAGGCAGTCAAAGGCGCATCGTGGCCTTCATAGTCCATGTTTACACCAGGGTAGCTGTGGGTTCACCTTGATTGAGTTAGTGATTGTCGTGGTCATCGTCGGAATATTTGCGGCGCTCGCAATCCCCAGCTTCAGCAGCCTGATCCACAAAAACAACGTGACCACCACAGCCAATGAGTTTTACGACCTGCTGCAGTATTCGCGCGCAGAAGCAGCGACACGCGGTACGGGGATCACGATGTTGGCGGCGGGCTCTAGTAACTCCGCTTGGAATGGCGACATCAAAGTGATCCTTACCAATCAGGGCACTGTACTCAGAGAGATTGGCACGGGCGGCCTTCAAACAGGGGTGGCAATCACTACTCCGATAGGCAGTATCGTCTTCTCGCCCACCGGCAGCGCCTCGCCGGCTACTTGCTTCACCTTCACTTATACCGGGGACACGTCGATTAAAACCCAGTATGTTGGCGTGCTCGGGAGCGGCCGTATCAGTGTTCCGTCTACAACACTGCCAGCAACGGGAGAGTGCAATTGATAACAGGCATTCCCACTAAATCCTCAGGGTTCAGCATGATTGAGGTGCTGGTCAGCCTGCTCGTCATCGTTGTGGGTGTATTAGGCATGGTAGGCCTGCAAAGCAAAGCGATTCCTTACACTCAGGATTCCGCGCAGCGAAATACTGCCATCATGCTCGCAGATGATTTGCTGGAGCTGATCAGGAGCAACCCGAATTGCGGCACCATCGGTAGTTGTCAGAAGTTACCAGGTGCTTCGTTTCCAACCGTCCCCTCTGCCTGTATCCCTACGCCCATCAGTTTTAATGATCAAGTCGGCTGCTGGGCAGTTCAAGCGGGCAATGCCCTACCGGGCGCTAGCGCGCTATTGAAAACTGGTTTTTACGTCTGTAACAGTGCAACGCCAGGCGATGTAACCGCGTCAAGTTGCGGTACGGGGAGCGAAATAGAGATACAACTCTCATGGACCGTCAAAACGGCGGGTGATTGTATGGACCCCTCAAACAGCAGTACGACCTGTACATACAAAATCAGGACGCGGCGGTGATGAATTTAAATCCTAAAAAAAATAATATTTACCCTTATCAGCGGGGCGTTTCGTTGATTGAGCTGATGGTTGCCATGACCATTGGCTGTTTCTTAATCCTGGGTATTACCCAAATTTTTATCACCAATCAGAAAAGTTATCTGTTTCAGCAGAGCCAGCTTGGCAATGGGGAAAATGGTCGCTTCGCACTTGCTGTGCTGGGACAGGAACTGTCGAAAGCGGGCTATCGAAGTCTGCCGACCGCGCAAATCACTAACACCTCGGTTTCAGGCTGCAATTTCCCTGCGGGCGTCTCCGTGGTCGCCATTTCAGCCACAGCGCTGTGTATTCAGTATGAGGCCAGCAATAAAGCCGACGTGACCTGTCAAGGTACGCCGCTGTCGAGCACAAACCTAGGCGCCATCGTGACACCCTACATGCAAGCCAATCCTGTGATTGTTGAGCAAATCGCGCTGGATACCACAACAAACTCGATAACGTGCACGACAGGGGGCATCACTCAACAAATGGTGACGGGGGTGGCCGATCTCCGCTTCGATTACGGTTCCAGCAATGGCATTGGCAAGGACAGCTCTAAGACAGTGACCGTCTTTGGCCCCAGCCCCAGTAACGCTCAGACGATAGGTGCGGTCCGCTATGCCGCCCTTATGCAGAGCGGCTCATCAAGCATTCGGGACACCACTGATGTACCCAAAGCCCTGTCAGACTGGAATACTCGTTTTAGCGGGACCATTGCCGATAACACCAAGATTTACCAGATCGTGCAGGACACCATCATGATCAGGAATCAGATGCAATGAACGTGTCCTTGCGCTCGACCCATTTCCCCATGGCGCGCCAACAGGCGGGTATAACGTTGGTAGTTGCCATTATATTTCTGCTGATCATTACTGTTTTGGCCATTTCCAGCATGCGCGGAGTATCGCTTGAGTCTCGCATCACGGCCAATCTAAAACAGCAAAAGACCCTGAGGAGCGCAGCGGAAGCGGGTCTACGCATGGGAGAGCTAAGTATCGGCACGACCGTAGCCCCCACATCGGTTAAAACCTGCACGACAACAACCTGCCTACCGTGGGTGCAGTCTGAGCTTACGGCAACTTCCAGCGTCGATACACCTAGCCAATTCGTAGCGGCTAACGCTACAAACATGGCCACCGCCGCGACGGCATACAATACGAAAATTCAATGGTACGTCGTACAACTTGGAATGTTGGACGGCAAAAGCCAGAATAGCTGTGCAATCAAAGGGTGTGGCGCTTGGTACTACGAAGTCAATGCATGCGCGTCTACCGTATTGTGCACCAGTGATACCACGACTCAACGCGTCATCTTGCGTACAGTGATCGCCCGTTATTACCCCTAAGTAGATGCCAATACTGGATAACCCATGACTTGCTTAAAAAAAATTCACAGTATTTTCATCGCACTGACCGGTTTGCTTATTTTTAACGGCTCAACGACAGAAGCGGCCACCATCAGCCAAGTCCCCGCGCAGTTGCCAAACTTCGTGAACGCCGCCGTTCCGCCGTTAAACATGCTGCTGGTAGAACGCGACAACAAGCTTTTTTTTCCGGCCTATAACGATGCCTCCGATCTGGACGGTGATGGGTCTATCGACATCCGCTACAAACCGTCAATCACCTACTTGGGTTATTTCGATTCGGGAAAATGCTACACCTACGGGGGTAGTTATTTTTCTCCAACATCGATTACCGTCACTAAAAAATGCAGTGGTAACTGGAGCGGCGACTACCTCAATTACCTGACCACTTCCAGGGCCGACGCGTTACGAAAAGTACTGTATGGCGGCTATCGCTATGTCGACACCGCAACACAAACCATCCTGTCCAGGGCCTATATATCCACGAACGCCCAAACCTGGGGCAAGGAATATAATAGCCTGACAGTAGATGGCTACAATCTCTCCGACTACACACCTTATTCGAACCCCTCTTCCGGCAACTACACACTTTTTGCAAACAACAGCCAAGGCACCGTTGAAGCCCAGTACCCTCCACTGCTAAGGGTGCTTCCCAATATTGCCAACGTCCGTATATTTGGCTGGGTTTCCCGGGAAGTTGTTGAGGGCGGAACCACCGCCACCAACACAAGCCTCGTCGATATTACTGTCGCCCCCGTTGACTTTGCCGTCAGGGTAGAGGCCTGTAAAACCGGCTTTTTGGAAACAAATTGCAAGCTGTATCCGAATGGCCAATACAAGCCCACTGGCATCCTTCATGATTACGGTGAGGGCAATCAGATGTACTTTGGTCTGATGACCGGCACTTACACGAACAATCTACAAGGCGGAGCCCTGCGCAAAGCTATGGGCAGCTTTGCCAGCGAAATTGATTCCTCCACTGGTATTTTCGGGACCCAAACGGGCTCAACCTATACTAAAGGTGCCATCATCGGGACACTCGACGGCTTAATATTAAGCCCTCTCACGTGCCCCTCTATCACCATCCCGCTAAACTCAACCTGCCCAAACGCGGGAAATCCACTGGCAGAAATGATGTATGAAACAATGCGCTACTTTAGTGGCACTGTAACTCCCACCAATGGCTATCTTTCCGGTGCAGCTGATACGGCACTCGGTCTTAGCGGGTTGAGCAGTTGGACAAACCCTTACTCTAGTACACCGGACGCGAATGCTACCCCCCCTACTTACCCTAGCTGTTCCAAACCGTTTGAGACCTTATTCAGCGACGTAAACCCAAGTTATGACTCGGACCTCCCTGGTAGTAGCTTTGCTACCACCGGTCTTCCGACGGCGACCACTGCCTTAACGTCGCTGAACGTTTCAACCTTGGGCAGCACCATATGGAACAACGAGATAGGGGGTAGCGCAAGTATCAATATCGGTGAAGTGCCGACTCTTAACGATTCCGCGCCTACCGCCAAGACCGCATCAAGCTTCGGTAGCATACGTGGGCTTCCGGATGAACCTACGAGACAGGGGACTTATGATGCAGCAGCAGTTGCTTATTATGCTAACACCAATCCCATCACATCGATTGGCAATCAAAAAGTTCAAACGTTTTCTATTGCCCTCTCCTCGACGTTACCGCGGATTCAAATACCCCTCGGCAGCGGCATCATTACGCTAGTACCTTTTGGTAAAGTTGTCAGCACCGCCCCCAACTTCGCGACTGAACGCTTCAGTGGTTTCTACATAGATTCGCTCTATAACATGCCTGGCCAACCCTTCGACACAACCGTGAACGGAGGCCGGGCACAAGCTGTTTTCCGGGTTGTGTACGACGATTGCACCCAAGGTTGCGACTTTGATATGGACGCCATCGTGCTTTATACGGTAGCGGTCAATGCACTCGGGACGCTGGATGTTACGCTGCAGACAACTTACTCGGCTGCGGGCTACGAATCGCACATGGGTTATACCATCTCTGGTACTACGCATGATGGCATCTACATGGAAGTAAGGGGTGGAGGGGGCTCAACCACTACAAACAACTACGCGCTGGACACGCCTGGAACGAATTTACCCGGCCAATGCCCGTGCACGGGTACAACCAGCCAATTACCCGGTATGCTGACTAACAGCGTCCCCGTAACAATCAACGGTATCGCGAGCACTAGCCATACACGCAACTTCTCCGCGTCATCGACGAGCGCTGTCACCAACCTGCAAAATCCACTCTGGTACGCCGCCAAGTGGGGCGGATTCGGTAACTCGACCAATACGTCCAGCAGCTTGCCAGTCTCTGGACAGTGGGACTCGAACACGGCTAAGACACCTAACAACTACTTTTTGGTCACCAACGCCTCTACGTTAAAAGCTCAACTGTCCAAAGCCTTTAATCAAATTTTGCAAACAAATAGTTCAGTCAGCGCACCGGCAGTATTGCAGACACTAGGCACCAGCAGCTCTAATTCCACTTACGTGAACAGCATGAACGTCGCCTACTGGAGTGGAGACCTGACCAAAACAACCTTTACGACCACGACGGTGGGAACAAGTATTACGACGAGTTCGGCGATCAACTGGGTGGCCAGCCAACAAGTGCCGCCGTGGGGCTCGAGACAGATCAAAATGGCTAACTCGACCGGTACAGCCCTGCAGAGCTTCTCCTTTGCTAATCTCCCGATGGGCACGTTGACCTCAGCACAAGTCGACTTCATTCGTGGCGACACCAGCAATGAGATATCGACCTATCGCAAACGAGCCTCATTGATAGGCGACATCGTAGACTCTGCACCTGTGATCGTCAGCACCGCCAACTTCGTTCCCTCGGTTGCAGAAACCTTGAGTGGGCCAGTGGGTGCCTACTCGACGTTCAAAACCACCCAAACCACCCGCCGCGGTCAAGTATATGTGGGCGCCAACGACGGTATGTTGCACGCATTCGACACCACTACCGGTGTCGAAAAGTTTGCCTTCATCCCAACCGCCGTGATCCCCAACCTCAGCAAGTTAAGTGCCAGCACCTATAATTCAGACCCCTCGCTGCATCGATATTTTGTTAACGGCACACCGGTTACTTCAGACGTCTACTTCAGCGGAGCGTGGCACACCGTTTTGATCGGTACGCTGGGCGGCGGCGGGCGTGAGATATTCGCCTTGGACGTCACCGATCCGGACAACATCACCCTGCTTTGGGAGTTCACCTCCCAAGCGAATTCCGATTTGGGCTACAGCTTCTCTACGCCGGTCATTGCCAGGCTGAATTCAGGAAACTGGGGCGTCGTCGTAGGCAATGGTTACAGCGGCAACAATGGCGTGGCAGCGCTATTCGTTATCGACGTTGGCACCGGCCTCGTGACCGAAATAAAGACACCCATCGGCGGTAACAATGGCCTGTCGTCACCGGTGATATTGGACTCGAACTCCGACGGCATCGCTGACTATGTATACGCCGGCGATCTGCTCGGTAATCTATGGCGATTCGACTTTCTTGGCAGCAGCTCTAGTAGCTTCGCCATTTCCTTTGGTGGCACCACCCCCCTTTATAAGGCGACGGTGAGCGACACAGCGGGTTCAGCAGTTCAATCCATTACAGCCCCCCCCGTGGTCGTGGCTCACCCAAGCGGAGTGGGCACTCTGGTGATCTTCGGGACCGGCCGCTATTTCACGACCGCAGACAAGGCCAATACAGATCTCCAGACGTTATATGGCATTTGGGATAAACAACCGAGTACCGCGAGCACCCCTAACCTTGCGCGGGCCAGCCTACAAGCCCAAACGATTACGACGCAGGATAACAGTGCTACATTTAACGGCATCACAACGGCTATTCGGATTATCAGTAATAACACCGTGGATTGGACGACAAAATTTGGCTGGTATCTGGATCTGACCGCCAGCAGCTCCTTACTGGGCGAGCGGATAGTTGATCCGCTGATCATTTCTGGCAGTGTACTGCTTGCCTCTACACGTACACCCAGCACTGATATTTGTTCACCGGGTCTAATCGGATGGACCTATGGCCTGGATCCAACGACCGGCGGCCGAACCAACTTTACGGTATTCAACCTTTCCCAAAATGGAACCATTACCAGCACCGACAAATACAATTCAACCGTTGTCAGTGCTTTCAGTACTGGCGCAGGTGGTTTTACCGTGACTTCTGGCGCAAACAATGGATCGCTCACCGGGACACTTTTTAATAGTGGCGGTGGCATTGGCACTAACTATAACGGCGGAACATTTTATAATGGCCGCCAAACTTGGCGCGTTATCCCCTCGCCTTAGGAACTAAGCATGCGCAATGACACGAAAGGCCAGCACGGTTTTACGCTGATAGAATTGATGATCACCGTGGCAATCATTGGCATCCTTGCTGCGATTGCCTACCCGAGCTATACCGCGCATGCACTGCATGGTTATCGCTCGGAAGGGATTGCACAGCTGGCTGACGGGGTCGCTCGGATGGAGCGCTACTATGCTCAAAACAGCAATTATTCGGCGTCTAATTTGGCCGCCATAGGCATTACCAATGCCACCTCCCCAAGCGGAAAATATATCATCAGCTTTAACGGCATCCCAGGCGCCACGACCTATTCTCTTCAGGTCGTTCCACAAGGTGCGCAGTCAAGTGATAGCTGCGGGACATTGAGCACTGATCAAACGGGTGTCAAATCACCGGTTACCGCGAGCTGCTGGCAATAGATTTTCCAGTTCAAAAGCCCAGCCTTCCGCTGGGCTTTTGAACGGGTTAATGGCCCCAGCACTGTGTGGACGTAGCTCCACCGGCCAAGTTTAAGTTGTCGCGTTTACCCACGTTATCCATCAAAAACCCCCCACACTTATCCCCACTCATCACCCCCGTCGCAATAGGCATCGCAGTCAGCGTAAATGACTGAATCCCCCGCTCCGCCGCCACGGTATACACCCGATTTCCCTGCGTAATCTCCAACCCCACAGCAGGCGGCCCCGTAACATCCGAATACTGCCCATTGCGTGAATAAAACCGTTCCAGCTGTTGCGCCGTGTCGGTCAGCAACCCAGCGATCTCCGAGCGGTGAGCCCGTTTCAGGTACTCGGTGTAGCTGGGATAAGCGACGGCGGCGAGGATGCCGACTATTGCGATGACAATCATCATTTCGATCAGGGTTAAGCCGCATTGGCGACTCACTGTATTTGCCGCCACATAATGCGGCGCCCGAACACGTAGACGCTTTCCAACACTGTTCTGGAGTTGCCTTGGATGCCCACGCCGGTTATTCGATACAAGGTCCATACTTTCGGCTCCTTCCCTTCTGCTGGCAGTGGTACGTTTACCGGTTCAGTTGTTTCGGCGAAGTTTTGCACGGCGTAGAACCCTCCATTTACAGCTCTCCAAGTCACGCCGGAAGTCGGGTTCGATCCGGGTGCAGTAATGTCGAACGCCTCAGGCGGAGGCGCGCAGGTGGTGACGACTATGCAGCGCGCCAGCGAGTAACCCGGTTGTTGCACCGCCGATTCGCCGATTCGCAACGCCGCTTCTGCTGCTTGAAATGACTGATCACGTAGCTTTACGCTCCCGGCCATTTTTTCCTGAAGGGCGGCGTTTTGCAGGGATGAAACGCCGATCAGGCTAATCAACAGCAGAAAAACCAAGCTGATTAACAACACCATGCCGTGTTGGCTGTGGATATTCATGAAGACTTCACTCATTAATAAATACGAGTATTTCAACGGCACATGTTGGCTACTACAGGGATTGTGTTGTTGCTTCTCACCTATCCGAGCCTGTTTCGCAGTGCGGCGACGACTGTGAACGTCTGGTCTTCAACCCGCTTGGCTGGATCGCTCAGGGTAAGACTCAGACGAACGCTTCTAATTAGTCTGGGATCGGCAGGGTTGGCGGCGTAGCGTGAAACCGGTGTGTCTTCAACCGTATTGGCCACGCCAAACAACACCGAGAACGCGCTGACGTTTTTGATCAGTCCGCTGATTTCACCGCCGCGACGGTCGTAGGCGTAGGTGATTTGGCGGATCGGGAATTTCAATTGGCCGGGGCCTGGCTCACGGTCTCCGGCATAAGCGGTGGCGGAGGACTCACAGTCGGATAATACGACCCAGTCGGCTTTACCGCCGGTGGTGCCGACATCAGCGGTCACCAAGGTCAAGGTGTGTTTGGCGTTGTTCCAGCGGATCGGCGTTTGCCGTGCTGCAGAAAAGCCTCTGCCGGAATCCTCTATCGTCTGCAGGCAACCAAACATGCCCACCATGCGAATTTCCTGAAGCATTTTGCTCAGTAGAAATCGCGCATCTTCTTGCATGAATGCCGAGGCGTTTTGGCTGATGTAGGTATTTTTGGCGCCGATGAACAACTGAGTCAGGCCAAGGGTAATAACCAGTCCTAGGGTCATCGCCAGCATAATTTCGATCAGGCCGAAGCCCTCGGACGCCTGCTTCATGGACGCGCCCCTACATCAACCGCGACGCGGCTGCTCAGCCTGAATGTCTGCAGCTCGTTGAGTACATTGGCGGCTCTGGAGTCGTTCCAGGTGATCGTGATTTCCACGGCCCGCCCGATCACCGCGATGCTGGCATCGGCATCGTTGCCAGCGAAAGCATTGATGCTGGTGGCGAAGTCAAACAGGTCCTGGTCGCGCGGCATCGCGAGATTGCCTACTGGGGGCGCAGACGCTAGCGAAGCCAGGGTGTAATCCACATCCGGGTTGGCGCGGATGCGTTCCATCATGTCGTGGGCGACGAAGCTGGCGTGGCTGTGGAGCATCGCGCTGTCGGTGTACTTCAACGCATTGAGCTGTAACGCCGCCGCGCCCAGCAAACCGATGGCGAGAATCAGCAGAGCAATCAGCACCTCGATCAGCGTCATTCCGGTTTGAACATAGTCGTTTCCCTCACGCATCAGTAGGCTCCCTCCAAAACCAATTCGTCCGACCAGTGAAGTCGATAAAACGGCAATCGGGGTGCGGATGTGTGGCCTGATTTGTAACTCTTTAGCTGTTCGTTCCGTCGACACAGTGGCTGACAATTCAAGCGAGCCAAGGGCTAGGAACCAGAGCGAATCAGGTGTTTTCTAGCGAACCTGATGGACACGCAAGGACGCCGAGCATGAAGCAAACAGGTGTGGGTCTTATTCAATTGATGGCCGGTTTGGCATTGATCGCCGTCGCCGCGCAACTGGCGGTTCCGGGGTTTGGGCAATTGGTTGAGTCTCAGCGGCGCACGGAGGTCGCTAACCAACTAACCAGTGCGCTTCGATCTGCGCGCACCGAGGCGATCCTGCGCAACACACCGGTTTTGGTTCATGCGATAGATGACAACTGGAGCGTTGGCTGGCGGATTATGCTCGAGCACAAAGCTGCGGGTGGGGAGTACAGCGAAGTATTGCGCGAGCACGCCAGCGGCGGAAAAGTACCGATTACCGGTAATTTCCGAGGAAAACCCTATGTGCGGTTCAATGGCTTAGGTTCTGCCCTGACCAGCAACGGGACATTGCTGGTCTGCGACACACAGAAGCCCATCAGTCATTATCAGATCGTGGTTGCGGCCAGCGGCAGGGTTCGATTGGAGAGCGACCAAGCCCATCCGCGACCATGCCGCTAATCGATCTCACAACAACGATTTGACCCGTAACTCTTTGGGCATCGAAAAGGTGATGTGTTCTGCACGCCCTGCCAACTCATCAGCGCCGGTCGCGCCCCAGGCTTGCAGTTGCTGAATCACGCCGCGCACCAGTACTTCGGGGGCCGAGGCGCCTGCGGTGATACCGATCCGCTCCACCCCGTCAAACCAGCTGCGCTGCAGGTCTTCGGCGCCGTCGATCAAGTAGGCTGGTGTCGACAAGCGCTCTGCCAATTCGCGCAAACGGTTAGAGTTTGAGCTGTTCGGACTACCAACGACCAACACCACATCACACTCGCTGGCCAATTGCTTGACCGCATCCTGGCGGTTTTGCGTGGCGTAACAGATGTCGTCTTTACGCGGGCCGCCGATGCTCGGGAAGCGCTTGCGCAGGGCGTCGATCACCCGACCCGTGTCATCCATGGACAACGTAGTCTGGGTAACAAACGCCAGGCTTTCAGGGTTGTTCACTTGAAGATTGGCGACATCTTCTTCGTCTTCCACCAGATAAATCGCGCCGCCATTGCTGCCATCGTACTGGCCCATGGTGCCTTCGACTTCTGGATGGCCTTCATGGCCAATAAGAACGCACTCACGGCCGTCACGGCTATAGCGTGCGACTTCGATGTGAACCTTGGTCACCAACGGACAAGTGGCGTCGAACACTTTCAGGCCACGGCCGGTGGCTTCAGTGCGCACCGCCTGAGACACGCCATGGGCGCTGAAAATTACGATGACGTCGTCAGGTACCTGATCCAGCTCTTCGACGAAGATCGCGCCACGGGCACGGAGGTCTTCGACGACAAATTTGTTGTGTACCACTTCATGGCGCACGTAGATCGGCGGGCCAAAGACTTCCAGGGCACGATTGACGATCTCGATCGCCCGGTCCACTCCAGCACAGAAACCACGGGGGTTAGCGAGTTTGATTTGCATGGGGCGCCTCGTTATCTACACGCTGGGGTGACAGGACATCATGCTCGGCCTGAACCTGGTTAAACAGGGCCAGGCCAATCATTAGGGCCCGGAACACTCAGAGCGCCTTGACCTCGAAGATTTCCACTTCGAAGCTTAGTGTCTTGCCGGCCAGCGGGTGATTGAAGTCGATGGTCACTTGAGCATCATCAAACGCTTTGACGATGCCCGGCAGTTCAGTGTTGGCGGCGTCGTTGAAGATAACCAACAAGCCGTCAGACAAATCCATGCCCTCAAACTGCGAGCGCGCAATGACCTGGACGTTTTGCGGGTTCGGCTGACCGAACGCGTTTTCCGGCAACACTTCAACAGTGCGCTTGTCACCCGCTTTGAAGCCGAATATCGCCAGTTCGAAACCTGGCAACAGGCTGCCGTCGCCGACCTTGAAGGTGGCCGGCGCTTTTTCAAACGTGCTGTCGACGGTGTCGCCATTTTCCAGGCGCAAAGCGAAATGCAAGGTGACTTCCGTGTTCTGGCCGATGCGTTGCTCGTTCGACGAGCCTTGGGCCAACGACTGTTCAGTCATGAACGGGTTCTCCAGATTTTTTACTTTTGAACATGTCCAGCGCCAACATAATTGCGCCTACCGTAATCGCGCTATCGGCAAAGTTGAACGCTGGGAAATACCAGCGGTTCTGCCAGTGCACCAGAATAAAGTCGATAACATGACCCAGCACGATACGGTCATAAAGGTTGCCCAAGGCGCCCCCCAAAACCAGCGCCAATGCAACGGCCAGCCAGGTTTCACCCCGGCCAAGACGTTTCAACCACACCACCAGCACCGCGCTGACCACTACCGCGATCAAGGCGAACAACCAACGCTGCCAGCCGGAGCTGTCGGCGAGGAAGCTGAATGCCGCCCCGGTGTTATAGGCCAGGGTCCAACTGAAATAGTTCGGAATGACGATGATTTGCTGATAAAGCGTCAGCCCGTGCTCAAAGTAGAACTTGCTGATCTGGTCAATGACCAACACCAGCACGCTCAACCAGAGCCAGCTCAAGCGGCCTGCGTTAGGCATAGTGACGCACCTCGCCTTTGCCACTGATGTTATCGACACAACGACCACAGATTTCCGGGTGCTCAGGATCAACCCCGACGTCTTCACGGTGGTGCCAGCAACGGGCGCACTTCGGATGACCCGACTTGACCACTTTCAGTTTCAGCCCAGCGACTTCGGTAACAACCGCGTCGGCTGGCGCATCGATGAATGGCGCAACGGTAGTGGTGGAGGTGATCAGCACGAAACGCAATTCGTTGCTCAGCTTCGACAGGTCAGCGACCAGCGAATCTTCAGCGTACAAGGTTACTTCTGCTTGCAGGTTGCCGCCGATGGCTTTGGCTGCACGCAGGTTTTCCATCTCTTTGTTGACCGCAACTTTCACCGCCATGATCCGCTCCCAGTAGGCGCGATCAAGCTCAAAGCCTTCTGGCAATTCGCTGAGACCTTCGTACCAGGTATTGAGCATCACCGATTCGTTGCGTTCGCCTGGCAGGTACTGCCACAGCTCGTCAGCGGTGAAGGCAAGGATCGGAGCTATCCAACGCACCAGCGCTTCGGAAATGTGGAACAGCGCCGTCTGGCATGAGCGACGCGCGGTGCTGTCGGCGGCCGTGGTGTACTGACGGTCCTTGATGATATCAAGGTAAAAACCGCCCAACTCCTGCACGCAGAAATTGTGCACCTTGGAATACACGTTCCAAAAGCGGTATTCGCCGTAGTGCTCTTGCAGCTCACGTTGCAGCAGCAAGGCGCGATCCACCGCCCAACGGTCCAGCGCCAACATTTCTTCGGCAGGCAAGATGTCGGTGGCCGGGTTGAAACCGGTCAGGTTCGAAAGCAGGAAGCGTGCAGTGTTGCGAATCCGCCGGTAGGCGTCCGCGCTACGCTGCAGAATCTGGTCAGAAACCGCCATTTCGCCCGAGTAATCGGTGGCCGAAACCCAAAGACGCATGATGTCGGCGCCCAAAGAGTCGTTGACCTTTTGCGGCGCGACGACGTTGTTGAGCGATTTCGACATCTTACGACCGTTCTCGTCGACCACGAACCCGTGGGTCAGCAGTTCGCGGTACGGCGCGTGGTTGTCGAGCATGCAACCGGTCAGCAACGAGGAGTGGAACCAGCCCCGGTGTTGGTCCGAGCCTTCCAGGTACAGGTCAGCCCGAGGGCCGCTTTCGTGGCCCATCGGATGGGAACCACGCAGAACATGCCAGTGCGTGGTACCTGAGTCGAACCAAACGTCCAGCGTGTCGGAAATCTTGTCGTATTTCGGCGCTTCATCGCCCAGCAACTCGGACGCGTCCATCTTGAACCAGGCTTCGATGCCTTCTTTCTCAACACGCAGCGCGACTTCTTCCATCAGCTCGACCGTGCGTGGGTGCAGCTCGCCGCTTTCCTTGTGCAGGAAGAACGGGATCGGCACGCCCCAGTTGCGCTGACGGGAAATGCACCAGTCTGGACGGTTGACGATCATCGAGTGCAAACGCGCCTGACCCCAGGCCGGAACGAAGGCGGTGTCTTCGATGGCTTTGATTGCGCGTTTGCGCAAGGTGTCGCCCGTGGTCGGCTGTTTGTCCATACCCACAAACCACTGCGCTGTGGCGCGGTAGATCAGCGGGGTTTTGTGGCGCCAGCAGTGCATGTAGCTGTGGGTGATGACTGCGGTGTCCAACAGGGCGCCGACTTCAGCCAACTTGTCGATGATGTTCTGGTTGGCCTTGAAGATGAACTGGCCACCGAAGAACTCCAGCGAATCGACATACACCCCGTTGCTTTGCACTGGGCTGAGGATGTCGTCGTTGGTCAGCCCGTAACTTTTGCTGATTACAAAGTCGTCGACACCATACGCCGGCGAGCAGTGAACCACACCGGTACCAGCGCTCAATTCGACGTAGTCAGCCAGGTACACCGGCGACAGGCGGTCATAGAACGGATGGCGGAAATTAATCAGTTCCAGCTGTGCGCCGGTGGTGGTAGCGACCACCGAACCTTGCAGGTTGTAACGGGCAAGGCAGGCCTCGACCAGCTCTTCAGCCAGCACCAGGTATTTGTCACCCACATCAACCAACGCGTAGGTGAACTCTGGATGGACGTTCAGCGCCTGGTTAGCCGGAATGGTCCACGGGGTGGTGGTCCAGATCACGATGGAGGTCGGCTTGGCCAGCGTTGGCAGACCGAACGCAGCGGCAAGCTTGGCTTCATCAGCGATGGGGAACGCGACGTCGATAGTGGAAGACTTTTTGTCCTGATATTCAACTTCCGCTTCAGCCAGGGCCGAACCGCAGTCGAAGCACCAGTTCACAGGCTTAAGGCCCTTGAACACGAAACCGCCCTTGACCATTTCAGCCAAGGCGCGGATTTCTCCGGCTTCATTGGCGAAGTCCATGGTGCGATAAGGGTTGTTCCAGTCGCCCAAGACACCCAAACGGATGAATTCCGCTTTCTGGCCTTCAATCTGCTCGGCAGCGTAGGCACGGCTGAGTTCACGAGTCTTGTCCGCAGGCAGGTTCTTGCCATGGGTGACTTCGATTTTGTGTTCGATCGGCAGACCGTGGCAGTCCCAGCCAGGAACATAAGGTGCGTCGAAACCCGAAAGGGTTTTCGAACGGATGATCATGTCCTTGAGAATCTTGTTAACGGCGTGACCGATGTGAATATTGCCGTTGGCATACGGAGGACCGTCGTGCAGCAAGAACTTTGGACGATCTTTGCCAATCTCACGCAGCTTCTGGTACAGGCCAATGCTGTCCCAGCGCTGCAGAATTTGCGGCTCGCGCTGTGGCAGGCCGGCCTTCATTGGGAAGGCGGTGTCCGGAAGGTTTAGCGTGGCTTTATAGTCGGTCATTTAAGGCTCTTAATTAGCGATTAGCGCTACAGATGTTACTTGCGCCAATGGGCACGTGCGGTGGCGACATCCGCATTGATCGCCGTCTTCAGCGCCTCCAGAGAGGCAAATCGCTGCTCATCACGCAGCTTTTGGTGGAAAGCCACCGTCAAACGCCGGTCATAGAGATCGCCGGTAAAGTCCAGAATATGTATTTCCAAGTGGGCATTGCCGTCACCGGCAACGGTTGGACGCACGCCAATATTGGCGACCCCCGGCCAGGTCTTGCCGTCAATCTCCGTGCTCACTAGGTACACCCCGGTAAACGGCACGCGACGACGCTTGAGTTGTACGTTGGCGGTGGGCGCTCCCAACTGCCGGGCCAGTTTCTGACCATGCAAGACGCGCCCGGTAATTCGGAACGGCCGGCCTAACAAGCGCTCGGCCCATGCAAAATCTGCAGCGGCCAGGGCGTCTCGAACTTTCGTGCTGCTGACCCGAACGCCATCAATTTCTACCGTCTGCGCCGCTTCCACAGTGAAACCCTGGGTCGCGCCTGCTTGTTGTAGAAAGTCGAAATCACCCAGCCGGTCGCAGCCGAAACGGAAATCGTCACCCACTTCCAGATGCTTCACGCCAAGGCCGTCAACCAGAATGGTGTTAACAAACTCGGCAGCACTGAGTTTTCTCAAGCGTTGATTAAAGGCCAGGCACAGCACCAGATCAACGCCCTCCTTCGCCAACAATTCGAGTTTGTCACGCAGGCGAGTCAAGCGTGCCGGCGCCGTTTCGGGGGCGAAGAACTCGCGCGGCTGCGGTTCAAAAATCACTACACAGCTGGGCAGGCCCAACTCGACGGCGCGTTCACGCAGTCGCGCCAGGATAGCCTGGTGACCACGGTGAACACCGTCAAAGTTGCCAATAGTGGCGACACAGCCCCTATGCTGGGGGTGCAGATTTTGGAGGCCTCGAACCAGCTGCATAACGCGCTTCTTGCTCATAAAGTGGCCGATTATAACCACACCAGGCCCGGTACGACAGGCAACAGTCCCAGGCAAAACATATGCAATGGCCTTGGGACGCGAAAAATCGACGAATCTTGCTTACATAATCGCCTTGCGAGCAAAGTCCTTCAAACGAAAGCCCAACAGCAGCAGCACACCGAAATACGTCACCACACCCGCCGCCACCAGTGCGCCCAAGCGAAGCAGTCGCTCCAGCATGCCGCCTTGGTCCCACGCCGGCATCAAGTGCATCAGCCCCAGCAACACACCAGACATGACCAACACCGCGACGATCAACTTGGATAAAAAAGCCGTCCAACCGGGCTGTGGCTGAAATAAATCCTGCTTACGCAGTTGGTAAAAAAGCAGACCGGCGTTGATGCACGCCCCGACGCTGATCGCCAACGCCAGACCGGCATGGTGCAGCGGGCCAATGAAGGCCAGGTTGAGCAGTTGAGTAACAATGAGGGTGAAGACAGCGATTTTCACCGGGGTACGGATATTTTGTTGCGCATAAAACCCTGGCGCCAACACCTTGATAACGATGATTCCCAGTAATCCCACCGAATACGCGACCAATGCGCGCTGAGTCATTGACGCGTCGAATGCATCAAACTTACCGTATTGAAACAACGAAACTGTCAGCGGCTCAGCCAGCAAGCCAAGCGCCAAGGTGCACGGCAACACCAACACGAAGCACAGCCGCAGCCCCCAATCGAGAATCCGCGAATATTCATGGCGGTCTTTGCTGGCATAGGTTTTCGACAGCACCGGCAACAGAATCGTACCCAGCGCTACCCCGAGAACCCCGGAAGGCAGCTCCATCAAGCGGTCGGCGTAATACATCCACGAGACCGAACCCGCTGCGAGGAAGGAAGCGAAGATGGTGTTGATGATCAAGGAAATCTGACTGACAGAGACCCCGAGAATCGCCGGTAGCATCTGTTTCATGACACGCCAGACGCCGCTGTCCCGCAAATTCAGGCGCGGCAAGACCAGCATGCCTATTTTCTTCAGGTGCGGCAGTTGATACAGCAACTGCAACAACCCCCCCACCAATACAGACCAGCCGAGGACCATGACCGGCGGATGAAAATACGGCGTCAGGAACACCGCAAACACAATCATGCTGAGGTTAAGCAGGGTCGGCACGAACGCCGGCACCGAGAAGCGATTCCAGGTATTGAGGATCGCTCCGGCCAGCGAAGACAAGGAAATGAGCAATATATAAGGAAAGGTCACCCGGAGCAGATCAGTGGTCAGGGCAAATTTTTCCGGCGTATCGGCGAAACCGGGGGCCGTTATCCAAATCACCCAGGGTGCCGCGATGATCCCCACTAACGTCACAACCGCCAATACCAGCGTCAGCAAACCACTGACATAAGCGATCAGCGTGCGCGCAGCCTCCTCGCCCTTTTGATTTTTATATTCAGCCAGAATCGGCACGAACGCCTGGGAGAACGCGCCCTCGGCAAATATTCGACGCAGCAGATTGGGCAGTTTAAACGCAATAAAAAACGCATCCGTCGCCATCCCTGCGCCAAAAGTGCGCGCAATGATGGTGTCCCTCACGAAGCCCAAAACGCGGGAAACCATCGTAATAGAGCTGACGGCAGCTAGTGATCTGAGTAGGTTCATTGAAAGAGTTTTGCGCCTTGGCTAAAGGACCCGCCATTGGGCTGTCCATTTATGCGATACTCCGCGCCGCAGCAGCACAGAGCCAAAGCCCGCGAGTTTACAGGTCGCACGCTGGAAATAAATAACCCGGCGTTGCATTAGCACCACTCAGCGGAACGCATCATCTGCCCTTGACAAGACATCAACTCGTCGGCATGATTCGCGGCCTATTTTGTTTGCTAATTCCCAAGTCTTTCGAGGAGCTCGACGGTGGCCAACACACCTTCCGCCAAAAAACGTGCAAAACAGGCTGAGAAGCGTCGCAGCCACAACGCCAGCCTGCGTTCCATGGTTCGTACTTACATCAAGAATGTAATTAAGGCCATTGACGCAAAAGACGCTGAAAAAGCGCAAGCTGCTTATGTTCTGGCTGTGCCAATCATCGACCGTATGGCCGATAAAGGCATCATCCACAAGAACAAAGCTGCTCGCCATAAGAGCCGCCTGAACGGTCACGTCAAGGCTCTGAACCTTGCTGTTGCTGCTTAAGCGATAAGCTTTTAAAAAACCGACCCTAGGGTCGGTTTTTTATTGCCCAGAAGAAACCTGTAGATACCGTCTTGAGGGGATTATTGCGCTGGCGGAGCAGACACCCATGGCAGGATCGGAATCGCGGTCACGGCGTTTTGCGGGCTGCCTTCGATGATTCGGTCGCTATAGACCAGGTACACCAAGGTGTTGCGCTTTTTGTCGAGGAAACGAACCACTTGCATGGTTTTGAACACCAGCGACGTGCGCTCCTTAAACACCTCGTCGCCGTCCTTCAACGGCTCCGTAAACTTGATCGGCCCCACCTGACGACACGCAAGGGATGCCTCGGCACGGTCTTCAGCAAGACCCAAACCACCTTTCACTCCGCCCGTTTTCGCTCGGGACAGGTAACAGGTCACGCCTTCGACCTTGGGATCATCAAACGCCTCGATCACAATCCGGTCGTTCGGGCCGACAAACTTGAACACCGTCGACACCGAACCGATCTCTTCCGCCGAAGCCAGCAACGGAACAGCCAACAAAACACCCAACAACCCACATACGATTCGCATAGCATCTTCCTTAATGAAGCGTCGCCACTCAGACCAGAATCAAATTGTCGCGATGCACCAGCTCCGGCTCGGCCATGTAGCCCAACACGCGAACGATGGCATCAGAAGACTGGCCAATTATTTTTTGTGCTTCCAGCGCACTGTAGTTACTCAAGCCCCGAGCTACTTCACGACCGTCCGGAGCGACACACACCACCATTTCGCCCCGTCGAAAGCTGCCTTGGACCAGCTTTACACCCACTGGCAACAAGCTTCGATGACCCTCCGCCAGCGCCACAACCGCGCCCGCGTCGAGCACCAGGGTGCCACGGGTTTGCAAATGCCCGGCAAGCCATTGCTTGCGTGCCGCGAGCATTTCGCGCTCGGGAGACAGCAATGTGCCCAGTTGCTCGCCCTCTTTAAGACGCGCCAAGACACGATCAATCAACCCGCCGACAATCACGGTATACGCGCCCGAACGTGCAGCCAGCCGCGCGGCACGCAACTTAGTCTGCATGCCGCCACGACCCAGTGCGCCGCCAGTGCCGCCAGCGACAGCGTCCAGCGCCGGATCGTCGGCACGCGCCTCGTGAATCAGCTTGGCATTGGGGTTATTGCGAGGGTCCGCATCGAACATACCGTCGCGGTCCGTGAGGATTACCAACAAATCAGCTTCGACTAAATTGGCCACCAGCGCCGCCAGCGTGTCGTTGTCGCCGAAACGAATCTCGTCGGTGACCACGGTGTCGTTTTCGTTGATCACCGGGACTACGCCCAGGTCGACCAGCGTGCGCAAAGTGCTACGAGCGTTCAGGTAGCGCTTGCGGTCGGACAGGTCGTCGTGAGTCAGCAAAATCTGCGCAGTATGGCGGCCGTGCTCAGCAAAGCTGGATTCCCACGCCTGTACTAGCCCCATCTGGCCAATGGCGGCCGCAGCCTGCAGCTCGTGCATGGCGCTGGGCCGAACGGTCCAACCCAAACGACTCATGCCAGCGGCGACAGCACCGGAAGACACCAGAATCAGTTCGACGCCCGCTTCTTGCAGCGCCACCATCTGTTTGACCCAGACCGCCATTGCCGTCCGATCCAGCCCTTTGCCGTCAGCCGTCAGCAGCGCGCTGCCGATTTTCACGACCCAGCGCTGGGCACCTGTCACTTTGCTGCGCATCATCTTCCAACCTTAGCCAGAGAATTTTGATTAATTCGAGATACAAAAACGCCGCTAATAATAGCGGCGTTCAGTTTACTGCACCCGATCAGTCACGGACGTAAATGATTTCCGGACCGTCTTCATCGTCCTCATCGTCATCGCCCCACACATCTTCTTCGGCGTCGTGCACGCTCTTCACACCCGTGCGGCGCAAGGTGCGCGCATCATCCAGCGCTTGCAACTGAGCGCGCGCTTCGTCTTCGATGTTCTGATCCAGTTCGGCCAATTCACGGGCGAAGACAGGGTCTTCAACGATACGCAGGTTACGCTCTTCGAGGTAACGCATGATGTCGCGGCTAAGCTGCTCGGTGCCCTGCTTGGAGATAGCCGAGATCACATAGACCGGGCCCGTCCACTCCAAACGGTCAACGATTTCCTTGACCCGCTCTTCATGCTCTTCTTCGAGGATCTGATCGCACTTGTTCAGCACCAGCCAGCGATCACGATCAGCCAGTGACGGGCTGAACTTGACCAACTCGTTAACGATAACCTCGGCTGCGTCAGGTGCGCTGGTTTCATCCAGCGGCGCCATGTCGACGAGGTGCAGCAGCAAACGCGTACGCGCCAAGTGCTTGAGGAAACGGATGCCCAGGCCTGCGCCGTCGGAAGCGCCTTCGATCAAGCCAGGGATGTCAGCGACCACGAAGCTTTTCCAGCGGTCAACACTGACGACGCCCAGGTTCGGGATCAAGGTAGTGAACGGATAGTCCGCCACTTTCGGCTTGGCCGCTGAAACGGAGCGAATAAACGTGCTTTTACCCGCGTTCGGCAAGCCCAACAACCCAACGTCCGCCAGCACTTTCAATTCCAGCTTAAGGTCACGCTGATCGCCGAATTTGCCTGGCGAGGTCTGACGTGGCGCTCGGTTAGTACTGGATTTGAAACGGGTGTTGCCCAGACCGTGCCAGCCGCCGCTCGCTACCAGCAGACGCTGGCCCGCCTTGGTCAAGTCGCCGATGATTTCCTGGGTCGCCGCATCGATCACTGTGGTGCCTACCGGTACGCGCAGCACCATCTCTTCGCCTTTCTTCCCGGTGCAGTCTGCGCTGCCACCGTTGGAACCGCGCTCAGCGTCAAAGTGACGGGTGTAACGGTAGTCGACCAGGGTGTTGAGGTTTTCGTCGGCGATCATGTAGATCGAGCCGCCATCACCGCCATCACCGCCGTTAGGGCCGCCGTTTTCAATAAATTTTTCGCGACGGAAGCTCATGCAACCGTTGCCACCATCGCCTGCTTTTACTCGAATCGAAACTTCATCAACAAACTTCATTTTGAAAGCACGCCTCTCGCCACAGGGACGAGCTGAATAGTACAAAAATATAAGACTCTTGCCAAAAATGAGCGTTGCGATACCGATCAGAAACCAGCGACCTCAGAGGTCCACATCACAACAGCCCGCACAAACAGTTTTGCAAGAGACTCACCTACGCCTACAAACAAAAAAGCCCCGTCGCGAGACAGGGCTTTTCCAGCAACTACGTAATTATGCAGCGACGACTACTGCAGCTGCAGTCTTCGGAACGATGCTTACGTAACGACGACCGAAGGCGCCTTTAACCTGGAACTTGATCACGCCTTCCACTTTCGCGAACAGGGTGTGATCTTTACCCATGCCAACGCCGTAGCCAGCGTGGAATTGGGTGCCGCGCTGACGCACGATGATGTTGCCCGGAATGATTGCCTGGCCGCCATACATCTTGACGCCAAGGCGTTTGGCCTCTGAGTCACGACCGTTACGGGTACTACCACCAGCTTTTTTGTGTGCCATGAGTTCAATACTCCAAATAGAGGATTAGGCTGAATTAAGCCTGAATACCGGTGATTTTGATCTCGGTGTACCACTGGCGGTGGCCCATACGCTTCATGTGGTGCTTACGACGACGGAACTTGATGATGCGGATTTTATCGTGGCGACCTTGGGAGATCACCTCAGCAACAACGGTTGCGCCTACAACGACAGGAGCGCCGATGTTGACTTCTTCGCCGTCGCCGATCAACAAAACACGATCAAAAGTCACGGATTCGCCGGTAGCGATTTCGAGCTTTTCGATCTTCAGGTATTCGCCCGGGGCGACTTTGTACTGCTTGCCACCGGTAACAATTACTGCGTACATGGTATTTCTCCGTTAATCCTGCTCACCCAGCTCTTTATAAGTAGAGTATCGGCTGGCATGGCTGCGTTGGGCTGGAGGGCCCGTTGCAATTGCGTAAGGCAGGTGCTGCCCAGGAAAGTTAGGGTGCGCGATTGTACGCAAGGCGCAAACGCGATGCAAGTGCCTAAACGTCATGCCTTGACAGGTTCCGGCCCTGCACCTAGCATGCCGCGCAACCCTTCTGGAGCACCTGTCGCTGATGCAACCCCAAGCTTTCTACCGCGCGGTGGCGGACGACTTTAGTGCCGTTGACGTCATCATCAAGAAGCAGCTGGCTTCGCGTGTGCCGCTGGTGTCCAAAATCGGCGACTACATTACCTCGGCTGGCGGTAAGCGTCTGCGTCCTTTATTGGTCTTGCTGTGTGGCAAGGCGCTGGGTCGCGAAGGTGACGATCTGCGCCTGCTGGCGGCGACCATCGAGTTCCTGCACACCGCGACCTTGCTGCACGACGACGTCGTTGACATGTCCGGCATGCGCCGTGGCCGTTCCACCGCCAATGCCTTGTGGGGCAACGCTCCCAGCGTTTTGGTCGGTGACTTCCTGTATTCGCGCTCCTTCGAGATGATGGTCGAATTAGGCTCGATGCCAGTGATGAAAATCCTGTCCAAAGCCACCCGCGTGATTGCCGAAGGCGAAGTGTTGCAGCTGTCGAAGATTCGTGACGCCAGCACCACCGAAGAAACCTACATGGAAGTGATTCGCGGCAAGACAGCCATGCTGTTCGAAGCCTCGACCCACAGCGCTGCGGCCCTGTGCGAAGCCTCACTTGAGCAAAGCGAAGCCCTGCGCACCTTTGGCGACCATCTGGGTGTAGCGTTTCAGTTGGTCGATGACCTACTGGATTATCGCGGCGACGCTGAAACCCTGGGTAAAAACGTCGGTGATGACTTGGCCGAAGGTAAACCTACCTTGCCGCTTATCTACACCATGCGCGAAGGCACCCCGGAACAGGCCGCCCTGGTACGCCAGGCTATCCAGAAAGGAGGCCTTGAAGACCTCGAAAGCATCCGAGAAGCCGTCGAAAATGCGGGCGCCCTGGATTACACCGCGCAGTTGGCGCGTGACTACGTAGCCCGCGCCATTGCCTGTCTCGACGTACTGCCTGCTAGCGAATACCGCGACGCATTGATAGAACTGAGTGAATTCGCGGTAGCGCGTACGCACTAATCCCACCGGTACGTGTGATTTCCTGTAGGACCGAATTTATTCGGGAATCGGACGACGCGGTTTGTCTGGAACACCGCGTCGCGGCTTTCGCGAATGAATTCGCTCCCACAGAGATTTGCCCCTCGCCAGCAAGTTGGCTACAGAAAAATTCCGCTGCTCTGCCGCTAGCTGTCTTTCCCACAAAATATCCAATAGTCCCTTGCTATTATCGAAATAAGAATTATTCTCATTAAAACTCAGAGGAGATGAGACATGACTTATTTGATCGATGCATGGCTGGACCGCCCACATCCGTACCTGCGAATTCTTCACCGGGAAACGGGAGAAGTCTGTGCAGTGCTGGGGGAGGAGGCGCTGGGTGAATTACGTGATCAGGGCGATCTGGATGTCACGGACCTAAGTTCGAATGAACCCGGCGTACTGAAGGAAACGGTGCGTAATTTGTTTCTGTTTTGCTACGCCCGGGCATTACGACCTGCCGGTGAGCTGCACTGAACATGGGGTTTGGCAACGGCCTCTCCAACCACGATTGCTGAACGAATCTGGTCGATCCGCTCAGCAATCATCAGCGTGGAAGGGCTACTTACAGTACGTCCAGCAACTCGACGTCAAATACCAAAACAGTGTGTGGTGCAATGCTGCCAGCGCCCTGAGCGCCGTAAGCCAGTTCACTCGGAACGTGCAAACGCCACTTGCTACCGGCTTTCATCAGTTGCAGCGCTTCAGTCCAGCCGGCAATGACGCCGCTGACCGGAAATTCAGCAGGCTCGCCACGATCATAAGAGCTGTCGAAGACGGTGCCGTCGATCAGCGTGCCGTGGTAGTGAGTACGAACCTGGTCGTCAATGGACGGCGAAGCGCCCTCGCCCGCGGTCAGCACTTCGAATTGCAGGCCGGAAGGCAGAGTGGTCACGCCTTCGCGTTTGCTGTTCTCAGCAAGATAAGCCAGGCCAGCGCCGGCGGCTTGTTCAGCCTTGGTCGCCGCTTCAGCTTGCATGATTTCGCGAATAACTTTGAAGCTCGCAGCCATTTGCGCTTGGTCAACACGGCTTTCTTTGCCATGAAACGCGTCATTCAGGCCAGCCAGGATCGCGTCCAGGTCGATGCCCGGTGGCGGATTATCACGCAGTTGGTCGCCCAACTGACGGCCGATACCGTAGCTGACGCGGGTTTCGTCGGTGGACAGATTAACTTCGGACATAACGCTGCTCCGCTGAGGAGCGCCATAAAGACGCCCCGAACTAAAAGGCCGAGCAGCCTAGCACAATTGGGCAGCACCCCCCATCCACAGGTACTACCACGCAGAGCGGAAGGAAATCGGGACGCGCAGGGTTTGCTCGTCGACATTGCGCAAGCCACACATTTCATCGTGAACCACTGAATGCACCAGATTGAACGGCACGGCCGGCATCGTATGCAGCACGTCTCGCGCATGCTCCACCGAGCGCAGGTGCATCGTTTTGCCACTCATGTCGTTGAGAGGGTGCGCCATCCCTTGCATACGGGCTTGCAGCAGATAGATCCCACCCTCCATCGAGATCAGATTCAATTCATCAACATGTCCAGCGTGTGCGTAAGCGGTCAGTTCTTGAAGATTCATAAGGTAATCCTTTCGCCGCGGTGCAGGTTCCGAGAGGTAAGTTTCGTACAGCACAGCGAAATCACAACCCTGAGGTGGGCCCGTCGGTCTATTGAGTGAGATATCAATGGGTGCAATCGCAACAGGGCCGATTGTTACAAGCCTACGTGCGCAAGACTTTGATCGGTCTGCGAAGTGAAAATATCGCCTCGTACTTCTGCGCCGTGCCTTACACTTCTGAGCTGCGACCACCTGACAGGAACACCGTGAATGGCATCCAGATTCCCGCTTACCGGCCTCGCGCTGGCGTTTTCTTTGCTATTGAGCGGCTGCTTCGACAAAACCGAGGAACAACAGCTCACCGCGCTTAAGGTGAAAGCTGATCAGCTCGAGAAGAAGGTCGAGGCCATTCAAGACCCGCAGCTGAAGGAAGCCGTCACCACGCTAGGCGCTTCGCTGCTGATGATTCAGCGGATCGCGCTCGAAATGCAGACGAAACCGGTAGAAACGGAATACGGCGAGGACGTTATGGCGCTGCTCAAGGATTATCCTGACAGCCAAGCGGTAACCGATACCTATATAAACGGCCTGTTCATACAACGCAGAACCTCCGATTCTGACTTTTTAACCACACTGGAACCGATATTCCCGTTCTCGTTCCGCTCACCTGATGAGTTTCCGTTCCCACACAATGTGGACTGGAAGTCGGTCACGCTGGACAACCAAAAGGTTGTTCCTTTCTCCAAAGACCGTGAAGAAGAAGCTACCGAACTCCAGTTGGTACCGGCGACCGATAGCGAAACCGCGACCAATGACCTGGAATTGATCTACCCGTACAAAGATGACGCGCTGCCACCCATCCAGAAAAACAAGCCAAACCCAGTGACGTTGATCGGCGAACTGCAGGTCGTGACGCCGCGCAAAGTCAGCAGCTTTGAGCTGACAAAAAAAGATGTCGGCGCCAAACGGGCTGACGACAACATCACGGTCACGTTGCTGAGCCTGGACAAGAATTTCGCAGAAGTTGAAATAGAAAACAGCGCCGACCTACCCGACGAACTGGTCGACGAGGAACTCAACCCGTTGGTCGTCCAGGCCCAAGACAAAACCGGGCAGTTCCTCACCCGTGCGGGCGGAATCACGCAGAACCCCAGCCAAGTTACGTTCTACGAGAAGAAGCTCGACACGTTGATGGAACAGAAACAACTGACCCCTGAGTTTCAAGCTCAGCTCAACGCAGAAATGCACACCTTCCACCGCCAGCAAAAAACCCACTACGCCAAGGTGTATTTCAACGGGATGGTGGACAAGGTCGATGTCAGCGTACTGGATTACTCGCAAACCAAGATCAGCAAGACCGAGCTGAGCGTTCCGATACGCCAATTCGATGAGCACACCTTTGGCCTAGAGGTTCAGCCGCTGCTGTTACCGGTCGTGGTGCACGACAATCAGGCGGCGGATTTCCTCAAAACCTACGACATGAATGAGGAGCAACTCAAGAAGTCGATCGTCATCCATCAGGACGTAGAAAACCTGGAAGATGCGAAAATCGAGTTCAGCCATCCGCAGACCTTCAATGAAGAGTTAGTAGGATCCTCGTTGAGCATCGACGACAGCCCGATCGCGTTCTACGCACAAGGCGCCGATGATAAGCCGGGAAGCAAGATCGACTTACCGCTCGACTCCTACGAGCTCGACGTGGCACAGGGCGATATCAGCTACGACTTGACCCAATTCCCACAACTGCCAGCTTATGCAAAAGGCATGATGCCGCTGTTCTTGGCAAACATCGAAAAAAGCTTCATGGACGTCGCCGAGTTGCCCAAAGGTTTGTCGTTGAAAGGCAATGCACTGGTGATCGATCAGGCGGCATTTCCGACTGACACATGGCGTTTTTATGCAAAAGACAACGCCGGAAAGTACCTCAAGGAAATCCTCGCGGTGAGTCATCAAGCGTCGCAGTACAGCGAAAATGTGTTCGACGTGCATTACTTCTACGGTCAGCCGACCAGCCTGGAAGCCTACCAGCGCACGGACCTTAAGCGTGTCGATTACAACTTCCAGGTAAAATTGGACAAGCCGAATGCTGCCAGCCTTGAACAGCTGAATCAGAATACCCCGGCCACACCTGATGACGACGACGAGTAGACCTCGACGCCGTTACGACTCAAAACGGTGATGAGCGCTGACAACGCGAGCTGTCGCCATTAATACGGCGCAGCTCGCCTTGCAGGTGCAATTGCCAAATGGGCACGTCTTCAGCCACTTGATAGCCATGCAAGGCAAGGCTTTCAGCGATGGCCATCAATACGGATTCGGCGGCCAGCGGGCCATGAAACGGACCTTGGGCTTTGAGTGCGGAGGGTTGTTCGCCAGACATACCAGCGGCGAACAGCAAGGTCCACATGCCGTTATCCCCGGAGAGCGGGCGAATCACACATTCGATACGGGTCGTTAAGCCCAGGCATTGGCGGGTCAGGCAGAGGCTGCGCGACATGGCGAGCTCCTTGTTGGCTACAGTATTCACGCCTCAAAACCAGGGAGGCGCGCGTCAATCCTTTTGACAACTGTGTGTCTTTCCAGAATAGAAGAAAAGTCGAATTCTAAAAGCGTGGAAAACAACGGGGCGCCGAATGGTCATTTCTGCCCATCGGCGCCCCGCCGTTTATTTCTTCTTCTTGGCCAAGGCTTTCAGCTCTGGCTGCAACTGCGCCGGTTCTTTTTCCAACTCTTCCTTGAAGTCTTCATCACTGAGCATTTCGGCGATGTCGCGCAAGCGCTCGACCACTCGAGCATTGACGCTGCCTTCAGGAAACTGGCCTTTTTCGTTCGGTGCTCCGGCGGGTTCGCCTACCAACAAGCTCAATGCTTCGTCAGCTTGGCGCACGGCGTAAATGTGGAATTGTCCGTCCCGCACAGCCTGAAGCACCCGCTCATCAAGCATCAGGGTGGTGACGTTGGCTTGAGGAATGATGGCGCCGTGGTCGCCTGTCAGGCCCCTGGCTTCGCAGAGCCGGAAGAACCCCTCGATTTTCTCGTTGACCCCACCCACGGCCTGCACTTCGCCGAATTGATTGATTGAGCCAGTGATCGCGAAACACTGCTTGAGCGGCGTTTTCGACAACGCGGAGATCAAGGTGCACGCTTCGCCGAGCGACGCGCTGTCCCCGTCCACATACCCGTAGGACTGTTCCAGCGCGATGCTCGCGGAGATCGCCAGCGGGAATTCTTGCGCGTAACGGCTGCCCAGGTAACCGGTGAGGATCATCACGCCCTTGGAGTGAATCGGCTGACCAAGATTCACCTCGCGCTCAATGTCGACAATGCCACTGCCACCGGGATAGACCGTGGCTGAAATCCGCGCGGGTACGCCAAAGGCCGAGTCGCCAACTTCCAACACGGTTAACCCATTGCACTTGCCCACGGCAGCACCATCGGTATCAATGAGGATGATCCCGGCAAGCATGTCGTCGAGAATCCGCGCCGACACCCGACCGGTGCGGGTCGCTTTGGCCTTGAGCGCCCGCTCGATATGCCCAGCGTCGGTTTTGTCATCATTGGCCAGTTGGCGAATGAAATCCGCTTCACTGACCAACTGGAACAAGTCACCGATACGCGCCGACAAGCGCCCTTGGTGCTCGGCCAGTCGTGCACTGTAAGTCGCCAAACGCGCGACCGCATCAGCGGTCAACGGCGCCATGCCTTCTTCCGAGGTTCGGGTTTTCAGCAACTGGGCGAACTGCTCCAGGCTTTCGTCGACCATCGGGATGTCTTCATCGAAATCCACCAGTACCCGGAACATTTCCTGGAAGTCTGGATCCAGGTCCTGCAGCGTGTAATACAGCGAACGCGCACCGATGATAATGACCTTGACCTGCAGCGGGATAACCTGCGGAGTCAATGTCACGGTCGCCAGACGACCCAGCTCACCCAGCGGCGATTCCATTTTCAGCTTGCGTGATTGCAGGGCGCGTTTCAGGGCGTCCCACACAAACGGTTCACTGAGCATTTTTTCCGCTTCAAGCACCAGAAAACCGCCGTTGGCTCGGTGCAAGGCGCCGGGACGCAGTTGACGGTAGGTGGTGTAGAGCGCGCCTTGATCGGTGCTGTATTCGATGCGGCCAAACAAGTTGTCGTACGTCGGGTGTGGCTCAAAGACAATTGGCGCGCCGGCGTTGGTCGGATGACCCACCACCAGGCTCGGGCAGTATTGCTCTTCGAGCAATTTACGCGCCTCGGCGTCGGTTTTGCTGTCGTCGACCAATTGCTCGACCACTGTCCTCAACAGGTACACCTGCACGGCCTGCAAGTACGCGCAGACCCCGGCATTTTCGGCGTATTTCTGCGACAACGGCGCCAACAATGGCTGTAAGGCCAAGGTGATGGTTTCTTCGTTCAGGTGGCGCATCAGGTTGCTGGATTCACGCTTCCATTGCGGCAAGCTGGCCAACTCTTCGTTGAGACGCTCTTCGAGGCTGGAAATATCATCGTGAAAGCGGTCGCGGTCAACTTCCGGTAGCTGTGAAAATTCTGCCTCGTCCAACGCCTTGCCATCGCTCATCGGCGTGAAAGCGATGTTGGTGCTGTCACGGTAAAGGGCAATGTCCTTTTCCAGCGCCAAACGCTCGATTACGTCCAGCGCTTTGTCGTAACGCTGGTTGAACGCTCGGTCGATGGCGCTTTTTTTCTGCTGATACGAAGGGTGTTCGAACACTGCCGGAAAGGTTGCCAGCAGGTTATCAATCAAGCCATTGATGTCAGCGATAAAGGCCCCGGCGCTGCCAGACGGCAATTCCAGCGCACGCGGCTCGCGGGGCTCGTCGAAGTTATTGACGTACACCCAATCCGGAGGGGTTTGCATGCGCTTGCCCTCAGCCTTGAGGTAGCGCTTAACAAACGAGAACCGACCGGTGCCGGGTTCGCCCATGACAAATACGTTGTAACCAGGGCGCGGCATGGCCACGCCAAACTGCAGGGCTTCGACTGCTCGCTCCTGGCCGAGCACACCGCGAAAGGGTTCCAGATCATTGGTCGTCGTGAAGCTGAACTGTTCGGCGGAAAAAGGACGTGTCAGCGCTTCGGGCGCAAGACGCAGGCTAGCAGCAACAGTATCGGGCATCGGTCATCCTTACATCAGGCGGGGCAGATGGGGGCATTCTGGCGCTCGCCGCACCCGGCTGGCAAGGCGCGCCGAAACTGAATATTTTTCGCCGGGTCGCGACCCCGTCCGCGTGAGACAAAAGCTACTTTTCAGATAACAATTTGCAATAAATCACGGAACCCTTGGATCGTGCCTAAACTCCAAATTGCGCAGCTGGTAATAATAAAACTGGCTAGCCCTGGTGCCCTTATATGCCAGGAACCCGACCCTTGGTATGAACATAAAAGAGAATAAAGCTATGAAACGGATTCTTCTCGGTACTCTTTTCACCGTGGTATCTCTCAACGCAATGGCCCAGGCACCCGGTGGCCCGGACTGTGGCTGGGGCAACATGCTGTTTGAGGGCCAGCGCGGTACGCCGGCGCACTTCCTTGCGTCGACCACTAACGGGACGTCGGGTAATGCCACTTTCGGCATGACCTCTGGCACTAACGGGTGCGCAACTAACGCCGCCCTGACTTACGGCGGCAAGTCCTGGATTGCCATGAATGGCATGATGGACGAACTCTCTAAAGACATGGCCGTCGGCCAGGGCGAGGCATTGACCACCTACGCGGTGGTGCTGGGCGTTGCACCGCAAGACCGTGCGCATTTCGCCGCAGTCACCCATGAGCACTTCCAGCAGATTTTCAGCAAGGCTGACACCACCGCCGATGATGTTCACACCAACACCTTGGCAGTGTTGAAAAACGATCCTGTTCTGGCCAAATATGCGACTCAGGCTTAAGGTTCGTTCACCTGCCCCTCGGTTAAAGGGGCAGGCCTTCGATACAACGCAACACCCGTGATCCTTAATCCTGACTAGTTGCCGTCTATGCCCAAACGCATTGTTTTTGTGGCGCTCTTTGTCTGCGCCCCGCTGTATGCCGCGCCCCCTATCGACAATGATCGCTTGCAGCAACTAGCAAACACACCCCTTTGGATTTCCCTGGGTCATTACGTCACTGCAAAACTGGGCGGGTGGCGCAGCTACGTTGACGATCCCACGTTCTTTCTTGCGGCCAATGGTGCCCATGACCCTGCGGCGGAATTGCGCGCGACCCTCAATGCGATCTACAAGCCCGCGAGCAATGACCCAGCGAGACAAAACGCCCATGCGCAATGCGTTTACCCGGCACGCACGCACTTTCTTCGTGATCAATTACACCTGACCGACTTGCCTGCCGTGGACTGCACGGATTTCAAACAGTGGTACAGCAGCGTAGCCCCGGACAGCACCGTGTTGATTTTCCCGGCGGCGTATTTGAACAGTCCCTCGTCGATGTTCGGCCATACCCTGCTGCGAATCGATCAGGCCGATGTACAGAAAGACCACACGGCCCTGCTGAGTTACGCCATCAACTTCGGCGCCTACATCGAAGGGATGGACAACAGCATTCTTTACGCTTGGAAAGGCTTGATGGGCGGCTATCCCGGCCTGTTCGCGCTGGTGCCGTATCAGGAAAAGCTCTCTGAATACCGCAGTCTGGAAAACCGTGATTTATGGGAGTACCGGCTCAACCTGACGCCTGAAGAAACCGGGCGAATGGTGGAGCACGTTTGGGAACTCAAGCAGATTCGCTTCGGTTATTTTTTCTTCGACGAAAACTGTTCCTACCGTTTGCTGGAATTGCTCCAGGTCGCACGTCCGGGCCTTGAGCTGACCAAACTGTTCCCGCTGACGGCGATCCCCACTGACACCGTGCGCGCGGTGAAACAGGCCGCACTGGTCGAGAAGATCGACTACCGCCCATCCCGTGAGCGTGAGTTGCTCAACCGGGCAGCACCGTTAAATGACGAGGAGCAGCAATGGGTGCTGAACGTCAGCGCCGACCAGAAACAGCTACAGAACCGCGATTATCGGCTTCTACCGAAAGAGCGCCGGGCGTTGATTCAGGACGCCGCCTACCGCCTCGAACGTTACCGCGCCAATGGACAGGAACGCGACACCGAGCGCTCGCAACGCAGTTTCGACCTGCTGCGTGCAATCAGCCAGAACCCACCACCACCGCTGGACATTGCCCGCCCAGGACTGCCAGAAGACGGCCATGAATCCCGCACCTGGCAACTGGTAGCGGGGAGCCGTGGCGACAAAGCCTACGCCGAATATGGCCTGCGCATGGCGTATCACGACCTCAACGACAACGCGTATGGTTTTCCACTGGGGGCACAGATCGAGATTCTGCAACTCAAGCTGCGCCAGTACGAAGGTAACCATTGGCAAGTGCAACAGCTCGACGTCGCCACCATCCGCTCCCTGACGCCGCGCACCGAACTGCTCAAGCCTTGGTCCTGGCAAGTCACGGGCGGTCTCGAACGGGTACTGGGCAAGCATGATTCAGAAAGACTGGTTAGCCATGTCAATGGCGGCGCGGGCGGCACCTGGCAATTAGGCGACGAGCTGCTCGGTTTTGCGCTGGGGACGGTAAGGGTTGAACACAACACTGACTTTTCAGCCCTCGTGTCCCCGGCAGCCGGCTTTGACAGCGGCCTGCTCTGGCGCAATCCGCTGGGTAACCTGAGCCTTGAAGCCAAAAGTGATTACTTCACCAATGGCGAAGTGCGCCGCAACCTGAGCCTGAATCAGCAATGGGAGCTGTCACGCAACCTCGGCCTACGCCTGACCGCTCAACGGGAATTCAGCCAATTGACGTCACCGGTAAACGAAGTGATGTTGGAAGTGAAGTGGTATCACTATTGAGCGGTGCTTGAGCTGAATGCATCGCACGCGGAGCCGAAAGTCTGTAGGAGAGTCTGCCACGTCTTCGACGCCGCGCTGTCGCGCAGCAAACTGTGTGGCACTTTGTGTGGTTTGAGGTTGCAGGGTGTCAGGACTGAAGCCTTCCCGAATAAATTCGGTCCCACAGATGTTGGCGATGCACAGATTCTGTAGCTGCCGAAGGCTGCGATAGGTCCGAAGGACCTTCGCCAACACGTTGGCTCTTACAGATAGTCGCCCGCCTATAGATCGCCGGTGAATTGAATATCAAATTACGCAAAGAGGCCCCGTGAAACCATGCAGCCGAACGCAGCCGTGCGCGGCCAGGGATGGCCGCTCACGGCGACGCCCGGAGCGACGCCGGAGTGAGGGAAGACCGAGCCTAAAAGTAGTTTTATAAGAGTGAACTTGTTCGCGAGGCGGCTTATCTGATTTACCACACCCAGCCGCCTCGCCAACAAGTTAGCTCTAACAGTTCAAGTACACGGGAGAAATCGCCATGAGCCGCGCTTTCGTCAATGAAGATAACGCTGCCGCCCAAGCCGACCAGCCGGTGGAGCGGCGAGTCAGTGAACAACCCAACTACGTGACCGCTGCCGGCCTTGAGCAACTACACGCGCGAGTTGCGCAATTGCAGGCGCAATACACTGAGCAATCCTCCCGGGGAGATCAGGCTGACAAACAACGCCAGGCCGATATCGAACGTGACCTGCGTTACTTCAATCAACGCCTGCAAAGCGCTCAGGTCGTCGCTGCGGCGAACTCGACTGACAAGGTGCAAATCGGCAGTTGGGTAACGTTCGCGGATGAAGACAACACCGAACAGCGCGTGCAACTGGTCGGCGAAGACCAAGCGCAAGCAGGCAGTGGGTTGATCAATTGGGATTCGCCATTGGGCCGCGCATTAGTCGGCGCAGCGGTAGGCGACGAGGTGCTGTGGAAGCGCCCGGCGGGGGATCAATTGATTGAGGTTTTGCGGATTGAGAAGGATGCTTGAAGGCCAAAAGCTCACCAACCGTTGGCTCCTACAGCGTGTGCGATCCCTGTAATTGGATGGACTCGCCCAAGCCGAGGCGTCAATGCGCCACGGTGGCAGTCTAAGAAGCCAACGACAGCGAGGGCGAGTCCATGAAAAAGAATACGACGATTAATCAGTCTTTGTCTTCTGCCGCTCTATCGGCCTGCACGACAGTGGCGGTCGATCTTGCCAAGCGGGTATTCCAGGTCGCCGGGGAAGATGCCCTGGGCCATGTACTTTACGAAGAGCGGATCAAGTCGCGCGAAGCGTTTTTTACATTTCTGCGTCACCTGCCGCCAGAGGTCATAGTGCTGGTGGAAACTGGCCCAGGCGCTCAGTCGTGGGCGCGGCAGCTCCAGGATCAGGGCAATCTGGCGCGGATTCTTCCAGCGGGGTTGGTGGCTAATCATCGCAGCGGTGCCAAGAACGATCGCAACGATGCGCTGGCGATATTGCGTGCCGGCCGCGATAGCCGCATTGCGGCTGTGCCCATCAAAAGCACCGCAGCGCTGGCCATGCAGGCCTTGCATCGGGCTCGTCAGGGTTATGTACGCCGCCGTACAACGATCAGTAATCAGATGCGAGGCTTACTGTTAGAGCACGGCGTTGCGCTGGCGCAGGGCGATGTTGCTATCAGCCAAACCATACCCCGAGTGCTGGAAGACGCTACTCAGCCGTTGCCCGATATGTTGCGCGAACTGATAGACGAATTACTGGGTGAATGGCACCACACGGGCGAGCGAATCAACATCTTGACTGGCCGTCTGGAGACTGCTGCGAACGATGACAAAACCGCCAAACGGCTAATGACCGTGCGTGGTATCGGTCCGATTATCGCCACGGCACTGCTGGCCAAGCAGACTGAACCTGAACGCTTCTCCAATGCGCGCATGTTTGCCGCCTACTTCGGCATGGTGCCTGAGCAGCACAGCAGCGGGGAGCAGGTGCGCCTGGGCAAAATGAGCAAGCGAGGCGATGGCTACATACGCAGCTTGATGGTTCAGGGTGCCCATTCGGTGTTGAGGCAACTGCGGCCTGATTCACAGCAGCCCGACGATCTGCGGCTGCTGCGCTGGTTAGGGCGCCTGGGTCGAAAAGAGGCGGCGGTCCGGTTAGCGAACCGTAACCTGCGCATCGTCTGGGCGCTGCTACAGAATGAACAGACTTATCGCCGCCAACCGGCCAATGGCCAAGCTGCGATGGGCCACTGATCCACAGAGTTCTGCCACCGTGGCGCGAAAGCGCTTCAACCCTTGCTAGAAAACATTGACCCCAGGTCAGACCGTCGCGGATTGATGCCTTGGCTCCTACTGGCCCTTGAGGCCTGAATGTAATTGGCATACCGCGAGCTGAACCAATGTTGGCCAGAAGCCGAAGACGGCTTCCTCGAATAGGCCTTATACATAGATGCAACCGGGTAGCGGTGTTTAAAAGCGGGTTGACAGTGGAGGCGAGTCCATACATAGGAGCCAGCGGTTGGTGAAATGGCCTAAATCACGCCAACTTCTTGTGACGCACCCGGTGCGGCTGGGAAGCTGAATCGCCGAGGCGCTTTTTGCGGTCGGCTTCGTACTCGGTGTAGTTACCTTCAAAGAAGATCGCTTGCGAGTCATCTTCGTAGGCGAGGATATGAGTCGCAACGCGGTCCAGGAACCACCGATCGTGAGAGATCACAATGGCAGCGCCTGGGAAATCGAGCAGTGCTTCTTCAAGCGAACGCAAGGTTTCCACGTCAAGGTCGTTGGACGGTTCGTCGAGCAGCAAGACATTGGCGCCCTCTTTAAGGGTCAACGCCAAGTGCAGACGACCGCGCTCACCACCGGACAAGTCTTTAACGAACTTCTGCTGATCGCCGCCCTTGAAGTTGAAACGGCCCACGTAGGTACGTGACGGAATTTCATAGTTGCCGATGCGGATCTGATCGGAACCGTCGGAGACCATTTCCCACACGGTTTTCTTGCCGTCCAGATCATCTCGACTCTGATCGACGCATGCCAATTGCACGGTATCGCCGACTTCGATGGTGCCCGAGTCTGGCGTTTCCTTGCCCATCAACATCCGGAACAGCGTTGATTTACCCGCGCCATTGCCGCCGATTACGCCAACGATGGCGCCTTTGGGCATGGCAAACGACAAGTTGTCGATCAACACGCGATCGCCATAGCCTTTGCTGACGTTTTTGAATTCGATGACCTTGTCGCCCAGACGGGGGCCGGCAGGGATATAGATTTCGTTGGTCTCGCTGCGCTTCTGGAATTCCTGCGATTGCATTTCTTCGAAGCGCTGCAGACGAGCCTTGGATTTCGACTGACGCGCCTTGGCGCCTTTACGGACCCATTCCAGCTCGTCTTTCATGGCCTTTTCATGGGCCGACTGCTGCTTGGATTCCTGGGCCAAACGGTCCGACTTAGCTTCAAGCCAACCCGAATAGTTACCCTCGTAAGGAATACCTGCACCGCGGTCGAGTTCTAGAATCCAGCCGGCCACGTTGTCGAGGAAGTACCGGTCGTGCGTGATCGCAACCACAGTGCCCGGGAAGTCGTGCAGAAAATGCTCCAACCACGCCACGGAGTCGGCGTCCAAGTGGTTGGTCGGTTCGTCGAGCAGTAACATGTCGGGCGCCGACAGCAGCAAACGGCACAGCGCGACACGGCGTTTCTCACCGCCGGACAGAAACTCGATTTTCGCGTCCCAAGCCGGTAGACGCAGTGCATCGCCGGCGACCTCCAGCTGGCGCTCAAGGTTGTGCCCATCGCTGGCCTGCAAAATAGCTTCGAGCTTGGCCTGTTCTGCCGCCAATTTATCGAAGTCGGCATCAGGGTCGGCGTATTCGGCGTAGACCTCATCCAGACGTGCCTGCGCGTTTTTGATCACGCTAACAGCCTCTTCCACCACTTCACGCACTGTTTTGGTGGGGTCCAGCTGAGGTTCTTGAGGCAGATAACCAATGTTGAGCTCTGGCATCGGACGCGCTTCACCGTCGAACTCGGTGTCGACGCCGGCCATGATTTTCAACAGTGTGGACTTACCCGAACCGTTTAGGCCCAGCACGCCGATTTTGGCGCCTGGGAAAAATGACAGGGAGATGTTTTTTAGAATTTCCCGCTTCGGCGGCACAACTTTGCTCAGCCGATGCATGGTAAAGACGTATTGAGCCATGGAAAGAAAACCCGATGTGTGACGATGAATAGAGTGCGAGCTTAGCGCGAGCCTCGACAAAAGCGATTGAAGTTTATTTATCTACGGCGGTTGCCGCCAGACACAATGCAGCCCTAAACAAAACAGTATCCCCCCAAGCGGCCGATTGCCGACCTGATTACTACTGGATCTGGATCAATATTTGCTTGCAGTGGAATCGCTATTGTGGGAATTGGGCTAGACACACGTCAGGCAAAGTTACGCGAATGCGTACGACAGGGCAAACCACTGAGCCTAATGAGACTGGCACTTAGCCACACTTCAGAGCATGCTATGCGCCCTTTGGGCGTCCAGCTTATAGTGCATTTCGCATTCGCTGCTTCAGTCCAGTCGTCAGGATTAACGTTTGTCCACACCAATAACTACTTCTTCGATACGCCCTCCTCTCGGCGAGCCCACGGCAGCTTTGCGTGGCTCATTGAAAGGTGCGCTGGCAGCGTTGGTGCTGTTGATGCTCATGTTGCTTTTATGGCAACTGCTTGATCAATTCCAGCAAACCCAAGACCGACAGCGACAGCGTAGCCTCGACTACAGCACGTTGCTGGCCGATCGTTTGAGCCTGAACATGGCGCTCACCGCGCAGGTCATGCTGAACCTTCTGGACGACCAGAAACAACAAGCTCCGTCAGCCAAACAACAGGCGCAATTGCTGGACAACCTGCGCTCGACCTTACCTTCTTTGCGTAGCGCAGCGTGGTTGAACGCCACCGGGGAAGTACTGAAGGACAGCCGGGGCATTGCGCCATCAGATGACGCTGCATTGCTTGCACAACTGACCCAGCGTATTAAAGACCGACCTTATTATTTTTCGAACGCCACCGATGGCGCTCAGATTTATCTCCTGGTCCGTCAGCCGGGCGACGTGACAAAAGGCTATTGGGCGTTGCGCCTGTCGCCGGATATTTTAGCCACGTTGACCCAGCAAGCCGCCCAAGACTTTCAGCCCAAGTGGCAATTGGAAACGGCGTCTACCCGGCACGTTATCTACCGTGACGAAGCCAGTGCGGCCGCGGCGGCCAGCGCCAGCCCTGACGCCACCAGCCAAAGCGACATTCAGACCGTTTTGCTGTCGCCGCTGACCAACGGTGATTGGGCATTACGTGGTCTATTCGATGCCAGTAGCGTACGCCAAGCCTTGATTCCCCCCTTACTGATCAAATGCCTGATCGGATTATTGTGCTCGCTGATACCGTTATTGGCACTGACCAGCTTGCGTCGCCGGCAACGCCAGCTTTACGAAAGTCAGCGCCGTTATCACGACATATTCGACGGCACCGACGTCGCGCTTTGCGTGCTGAATTTGTCAGGCCTTTCGCTCCAGATTGAACAGTTGCAATTGAAAAGCGCTGCCGATCTGGACCTTTTGTTGACCACCGATCCCCAGAGCTGCCATGAGCTGCTGCAGCAACTGCGGATCACTGAAGTCAACGAAGTGGCTTTGGACCTGCTGCATGTCGAGTCCAGCTCACAGGCATGGGTCCAACTGTTCAAAGATGAAACCGACAGCCTGCCGGGAATTGGCCTGCAACTGATTCGCGCAGTGCTGAGCAAACAGAGCCGGCTGGAATTGGAGATCCGCGTTGCCAACCCCCAAGGCGACGATCAACACCTGTGGCTGACCATGCGCCTACCAGCGGAACCGGCAGACTACCTGTCGGTGATCCTTAGCATCAGCGATATCACCAGCCGCAAACGCGTCGAGTTGTCGTTGATCGAACGCGAACGGTTTTGGTCCGACGTCGTGCACACGGTTCCGGATCACTTGTACGTGCAGGACCGGCCCAGTCAACGGATGATCTACAGCAACCATCATCTCGGAAAGACGCTGGGGTACAGCAAAACCGAGCTGCAGCAGATGGGCGAGTATTTCTGGGAAATCCTGTTGCACCCGGACGATGCCGCGTATTACCACAACATGCGCACTCAGCAGCGGCAAAACGGCAACGTCGAGCTGTTGCATTGCCAACTGCGCTTTCGCGACACCACCAACCAATGGCGCCGCTTCGACGTACGTGAACAAGCGCTCGCGTGGGACAAGGACAATAACGTTACGCGGATCATTGGCCTGGCCAAGGACATCACCGAGCAGCTCGAAGCCAGTGAATCCTTGCGCGACAGTGAGCAGCGCTACCGGATGCTCGCCGAAAGCATCAGTGACGTGATTTTCTCCACCGATAGCAACTTGAAACCCAACTACGTCAGTCCATCGGTGCAGACGGTCTTGGGCTACAGCGCCGAATGGATTCTCGATAACGGCTGGCAGTCGATCATTGCCAACCCCCAACAACTGGTCGGTATGTACACGCTGCTCGACCGGCTGGCCAAATCCCTTGGCAAACTCGATGAACTCGCGGTCCTGCGCGCGGAGCTGCCAACACAGCTGTTCCTGTTTGATTGCTTGCGCGGCGATGGACGCAAGGTGCCGATTGAGCTGCGCTTGATCTTGGTGTGGGATGAGCACGGCCTGTTCGAAGGCATTCTCGGTGTAGGCCGGGATATCAGCCAGCAACGCCGCGCGGAAAAAGACCTGCGCATGGCCGCCACGGTGTTCGAACACTCTACATCGGCCATCCTGATCACCGACCCCGCCGGTTATATCGTTCAGGCCAACGACGCTTTCAGTCGGGTCAGCGGTTATGCCGTAGCGCAGGTGCTCGATCAACTGCCCACCATGCTGACCGTCGATGATCAGCAAGAAGCGCACCTGCGCTACATTCTCAAACAACTGCATCAACGCGGCAGTTGGGAAGGCGAAGTCTGGCTCAAGCGCCGCAGTGGCGAGCATTACCCGGCGTGGGTCGGCATCACCGCCGTGTTCGACGACGAAGGCGATCTTGCCAGCTACGTGTGCTTCTTCAGTGACATCAGTGAGCGCAAGGCCAGTGAACAACGCATCCATCGTCTGGCGTATTACGACGCCCTGACTCATTTGCCCAACCGCACGCTATTTCAGGACCGTCTGCACACCGCCCTGCAACAGGCCGAGCGCCAGCAAGCGTGGGTTGTATTGATGTTCCTCGACCTTGACCGTTTCAAACCGATAAACGACTCATTGGGTCATGCGGCCGGCGATCGCATGCTCAAAGAGATGGCGACACGCCTGCTGGGTTGCGTCGCGGACGACGACACCGTGGCGCGCATGGGCGGTGATGAGTTCACGTTGCTGTTGCAACCGGGCGCTACTCGGCAGATCGCGCTGAATCGCGCGATCCATGTCGCGGAACAGATTCTCGGCAGCTTGGTCAGGCCCTTTGTGCTAGAAGGCCGCGAATTTTTCGTCACTGCCAGTATCGGCATTGCTCTTAGCCCGCAGGACGGCAATGAGCTGAGTCAGTTGATGAAAAACGCTGACACCGCCATGTACCACGCCAAAGAACGCGGCAAGAACAACTTCCAGTTCTATCAGGCGGACATGAACGCCAGCGCCCTTGAGCGTTTGGAACTGGAAAGCGACCTGCGGCATGCCCTCGAACAGCAAGAATTCACGCTTTATTACCAGCCGCAGTTCAGTGGCGACGGTAAGCGTCTGACCGGGGCTGAAGCCCTGCTGCGCTGGCGTCATCCGCGTCGCGGCCTGGTGCCGCCCGTTGAGTTCATACCGGTGCTTGAAGAGCTGGGGCTGGTGGTCGAGGTCGGCGATTGGGTGCTGACCGAAGCCTGCCGTCAGCTCAAGGAATGGCATCAAGCTAACGTTCGCGTACCCAAGGTATCGGTCAACATTTCAGCCCGGCAATTCGGCGACGGCCAGTTAGGCACCCGCATCGCCGCCATCCTCAGCGAAAGCGGCCTGCCACCTGCTTGCCTGGAACTGGAGCTGACGGAAAGCATTCTGATGCGTGAAGTCAACGAGGCCATGCTTATTCTTGATGGCCTGAAACAACTGGGCCTGAGCATCGCGATTGATGACTTCGGCACTGGTTATTCATCGCTGAACTACCTTAAGCAGTTCCCCATCGACGTGCTGAAAATCGACCGTTCCTTCGTTGACGGTTTGCCGTCGGGCGAACAGGACGCGCAAATCGCCCGAGCGATCATCGCCATGGCCCACAGCCTGAACCTGGCGGTCATTGCCGAGGGTGTGGAAACTCATGAGCAACTTGAGTTCTTGCGCGAGCACGGCTGTGACGAAGTTCAGGGTTACCTGTTCGGCCGCCCAATGCCCCCCGCCCGCTTTGAAGCGCAATTCAGCAACGACGCGTTGTTTATGCTGGATTGAAGGCAGCCCTGTAGAGCCAACTTGTAGTGGCGAGATGCCTGGCGCAGTGTGTGAGCGAGGTCGCTTCGCCAACAAGTTGGCTCCAGAGAGTTAGGTCTTGTCCTGCGTGAACGCCGCTTGTCCTGCACATGATTCCCTTTCATATGCCAGATAAAACCCTATGGGTTAGAATGCGGCCTCTTTTCTACTGCCCCGATCCATGAGGACCGCCATGTTCAGCCGTGATTTGACTCTCGCCAAGTACGACTCCGATCTCTTCGCCGCAATGGAGCAAGAAGCTCAGCGCCAAGAAGAGCACATCGAGCTGATCGCCTCGGAAAACTACACCAGCCCTGCGGTGATGGAAGCCCAAGGCTCGGTACTGACCAACAAGTACGCCGAAGGCTATCCAGGCAAGCGCTACTATGGCGGCTGTGAGTTCGTCGATGTGGTTGAGCAACTGGCTATCGACCGCGCCAAAGAGCTGTTCGGCGCCGATTACGCCAACGTTCAACCCCACGCCGGTTCGCAGGCAAACAGCGCGGTTTACCTGGCATTGCTGCAAGCCGGCGACACCATTCTGGGCATGAGCCTGGCCCACGGCGGTCACTTGACCCACGGCGCTAGCGTCAGTTCGTCGGGCAAGCTGTACAACGCCGTGCAGTACGGCATCGACGGCAATGGCCTGATTGATTACGACGAAGTCGAGCGCCTGGCCGTTGAACACCAGCCAAAAATGATCGTAGCGGGCTTCTCTGCTTACTCGCAGATTCTGGATTTCCCACGCTTCCGCGAAATCGCCGACAAAGTAGGCGCGTACCTGTTCGTCGACATGGCTCACGTAGCCGGTCTGGTGGCAGCGGGCGTTTATCCGAACCCGGTTCCTTACGCTGACGTAGTGACCACCACTACCCACAAGACCCTGCGCGGTCCACGTGGCGGCCTGATTCTGGCCAAAGCCAACGCCGACATCGAGAAGAAGTTGAACTCGGCCGTTTTCCCAGGCGCCCAAGGCGGCCCACTGGAACACGTGATCGCGGCCAAAGCAGTCTGCTTCAAAGAAGCGCTGCAGCCTGAGTTCAAGACCTACCAGGAACAAGTGGTGAAGAACGCCAAGGCCATGGCCGGCGTATTCATTGAACGCGGCTTCGACGTAGTGTCCGGTGGTACTGAAAACCACTTGTTCTTGCTGTCGCTGATCAAGCAAGACATCTCCGGCAAAGACGCCGACGCTGCACTGGGTCGCGCATTCATTACCGTTAACAAGAACTCGGTGCCGAACGACCCACGCTCCCCGTTCGTCACCTCCGGCCTGCGCTTCGGCACGCCAGCGGTGACCACTCGTGGCTTCAAGCAAGCAGAGTGCATCGAACTGGCTGGCTGGATCTGCGACATCCTGGCAGACCTGAATAATGAAGCCGTGATCGACGCCGTACGTGAAAAAGTAAAAGCCATCTGTGCGAAGCTACCGGTCTACGGCGCTTAACACACCCGTTACTGGCTGCATAAAAAAGCCCGGCTCTTATGCCGGGCTTTTTTATGTCTGGGTGATACCTAACCTGTGGGTCAACGTGCTGGCGAGGCGTCGTGCCTGATACACCGCAGCGAAACCCTTCGCCAACACGTTGGCTCCTATGTATGGACTCGCCTCCACTGTCAACCCGCTTTTAAACACCGCTACCCGGTTGCATCTATGTATAAGGCCTATTCGAGGAAGCCGTCTTCGGCTTCTGGCCAACATTGGTTCAGCTCGCGGTATGCCAATTACATTCAGGCCTCAAGGGCCAGTAGGAGCCAAGGCATCAATCCGCGACGGTCTGACCTGGGGTCAATGTTTTCTAGCAAGGGTTGAAGCGCTTTCGCGCCACGGTGGCAGAACTCTGTGGATCAGTGGCCCATCGCAGCTTGGCCATTGGCCGGTTGGCGGCGATAAGTCTGTTCATTCTGTAGCAGCGCCCAGACGATGCGCAGGTTACGGTTCGCTAACCGGACCGCCGCCTCTTTTCGACCCAGGCGCCCTAACCAGCGCAGCAGCCGCAGATCGTCGGGCTGCTGTGAATCAGGCCGCAGTTGCCTCAACACCGAATGGGCACCCTGAACCATCAAGCTGCGTATGTAGCCATCGCCTCGCTTGCTCATTTTGCCCAGGCGCACCTGCTCCCCGCTGCTGTGCTGCTCAGGCACCATGCCGAAGTAGGCGGCAAACATGCGCGCATTGGAGAAGCGTTCAGGTTCAGTCTGCTTGGCCAGCAGTGCCGTGGCGATAATCGGACCGATACCACGCACGGTCATTAGCCGTTTGGCGGTTTTGTCATCGTTCGCAGCAGTCTCCAGACGGCCAGTCAAGATGTTGATTCGCTCGCCCGTGTGGTGCCATTCACCCAGTAATTCGTCTATCAGTTCGCGCAACATATCGGGCAACGGCTGAGTAGCGTCTTCCAGCACTCGGGGTATGGTTTGGCTGATAGCAACATCGCCCTGCGCCAGCGCAACGCCGTGCTCTAACAGTAAGCCTCGCATCTGATTACTGATCGTTGTACGGCGGCGTACATAACCCTGACGAGCCCGATGCAAGGCCTGCATGGCCAGCGCTGCGGTGCTTTTGATGGGCACAGCCGCAATGCGGCTATCGCGGCCGGCACGCAATATCGCCAGCGCATCGTTGCGATCGTTCTTGGCACCGCTGCGATGATTAGCCACCAACCCCGCTGGAAGAATCCGCGCCAGATTGCCCTGATCCTGGAGCTGCCGCGCCCACGACTGAGCGCCTGGGCCAGTTTCCACCAGCACTATGACCTCTGGCGGCAGGTGACGCAGAAATGTAAAAAACGCTTCGCGCGACTTGATCCGCTCTTCGTAAAGTACATGGCCCAGGGCATCTTCCCCGGCGACCTGGAATACCCGCTTGGCAAGATCGACCGCCACTGTCGTGCAGGCCGATAGAGCGGCAGAAGACAAAGACTGATTAATCGTCGTATTCTTTTTCATGGACTCGCCCTCGCTGTCGTTGGCTTCTTAGACTGCCACCGTGGCGCATTGACGCCTCGGCTTGGGCGAGTCCATCCAATTACAATTAACCTGCGATCACCCGCTCAAACCCTTCCCGTATCTTCGCTTCCGGCAAGTCATCAGCAATAAACACGATGACGCTTTCGCGCTTTTCGTCTTGCGCCCATTCAGTGTCCCAATCAAAGCCGTACAACTTCAGCACGCCTTGGAACACCATGCGACGGGGTTCGTTGGCGATGCTGAGTACGCCCTTGTAGCGCAACAGTTGGTTGCCGTGTTCTTCCAGCAATTCGTTCATGAATTCGCTGAGTTTTTCGATATCCAATGGGACATCGCTGCGCAAGACCAGGCTGGTGATGCGATCTATTGAGTTGCCCGCTGGCATCACCGGGCGCAGGTTCATGCCGCCGCCAAGGTCGGCGTTGAGGTTGAAGCCGCGCACGTCCAGCAACTCGGCCAGATCAATGTTGCCGTGCTCGACGATACGAATCGGCGCGCGGCGGTTGATTCGCGTCAGGCGCAGACTCAACGCTTCGAACGCCGCATCGTCCACCAGATCTCGCTTGCTCACCAACAACCGATCCGCAAAACCGATCTGTGCCTGGGCGATAGTTTGGGTCAAGTGCTGCTCGGCGTGGGCGGCGTCCACCAAGGTGATGATGCCGTCAAGGATGTAACGCTCGCGCAGCTCTTCGTCGATGAAGAAGGTTTGCGCCACAGGCGCCGGATCGGCGAGCCCGGTGCATTCGATGACCAAGCGATCGAAGGCAATTTCACCGCTGTCGAGACGTTCAAGCAGCAGGAACAACGCTTTGGTCAGGTCCGTGTGGATGGTGCAGCACACGCAGCCGTTGGACAGGGTCATGACTTGCACGGGCTCGGTACCGAGCAATTGGGTGTCGATCCCTGCATCGCTGAATTCATTTTCGATAACTGCGATTTTCAGGCCGTGTTCAGCCTTGAGCAGATGACGCAGTAATGTCGTCTTGCCCGCTCCGAGAAAACCACTCAGAACGGTAACCGGAATAGGGGTGGTAACGGTCATCGGTACTCCTACACATAAAAACGCGCCACGACTGGCGTGGCGCGTTGGATCAAACCCTGCAGCGAATCAAGGCCTCAACAGCACTTGGGTCCGCCCTTTCCGCCATAACGCGCTTCCTGACGCTCCCGAAAGAACGCCTCGTAGGACATCATCGGTTTGTCGGGGTGCGTCAGTTGCATGTGCGCGACGTAGTTATCGTAGTCGGGCATGCCTACCATCAAGCGTGCGGCTTGACCGAGGTATTTCCCCAGTCGACTCAAGTCATTAAACATGGGTTGCACCTCCTATGAATCCCGCTTTGCCAGTGTTCAATGGCATGGCCTGGAAAGGCGCTTCCTTATCGGTGCGCTCTTTGCTGCCCCATGCCGCTACACCGACCTTGATCGCGTAGAACAGGATGGCGAATACCACGAACAGGAACAGCGCTGTCAACGTGGCGTTGGTGTAGGCGTTGAAAATCACGTGCTGCATCTGATCGACGCTAGTGGCCGGGGCCAGTACCTGACCCGCGTCCAGCGCCGTTTTGTATTTGCTCGCCAAGGCGAGGAAACCCAGTGCCGGGCTTGGATCGAACAGCTTGATGTAGCCGGCTGTGGTGGTGCAAATCAGCAACCAAACCGCTGGTAACAAGGGCACCCAAATGTAGCGCTGACGCTTCATTTTGATCAGGACCACGGTGGCGAGCATCAGCGCGATGCCGGCGAGCATCTGGTTCGAGATGCCGAACAACGGCCACAAGGTGTTGATCCCACCCAATGGATCGATCACGCCCTGGTACAGCAAATAACCCCACATCGCGACACAACCGGCGGTGGCGATCAGGTTGGCGGGCCAAGAGTCAGTGCGCTTGAGCGACGGCACCATGGTGCCGAGTAAATCCTGGAGCATAAAGCGACCGGCACGGGTGCCGGCATCGACCGCCGTCAAAATGAACAACGCTTCGAACAGGATCGCGAAGTGATACCAGAACGCCATGGTGTCTTTGCCGGGCAATGCCTTATGCAGAATTTGCGCAATGCCAACGGCTAACGTGGGTGCGCCACCCGCTCGGGCCAGCACCGTGGTTTCACCGATGTCTTTCGCCACAGCCATCAACGCGTCCGGGGTAATCGCAAAACCCCAACTGCTGACGGTTTGTGCCACGGTTACCACGTCACCGCCGACAATCGCTGCCGGGCTGTTCATGGCGAAGTACACGCCCGGATCAATCACTGAAGCTGCAACCATGGCCATGATGGCCACGAACGATTCCATGAGCATGGCGCCGTAGCCGATGTAACGGGAGTTGGCTTCGCTGTCCAGCAGCTTGGGCGTGGTGCCCGAAGAAATCAACGCGTGGAAACCGGACACGGCGCCACAAGCGATGGTGATAAACAGAAATGGGAACAAGCCACCCTTCCACACCGGACCGGTGCCGTCGGTAAACTGAGTCAACGCCGGCATTTTCAGCTCGGGCGAAATGATCAGAATGCCAATCGCCAACGCGAGAATGGTGCCGATTTTCAAGAACGTAGACAGGTAATCCCGCGGTGCCAGCAGCAGCCAAACCGGCAATACCGCTGCAACGAAGCCGTAGCCGACCAACATCCAGGTGATCTGAACCCCAGTGAAGCTAAATGCTTTGGCCCAAATCGGATCAGCAGCGACTTGCCCGCCCATCCAGATGGAAGCCAACAGCAAGATCACGCCAACCAATGAGATCTCACCGATTCGGCCCGGTCGGATGTAGCGCATGTAAATGCCCATGAACATCGCAATCGGGATCGTCGCGAGTACCGTGAACATGCCCCACGGACTGCCCGCCAATGCTTTGACGACGATCAACGCCAGCACCGCAAGGATGATGATCATGATCAGGAAGCAACCGAACAGCGCGATGGAGCCAGGGATGGCGCCCATTTCTTCGCGCACCATCTCGCCCAAGGAGCGACCGTTACGGCGTGTGGACAGGAACAGGATCATGAAATCCTGCACCGCACCGGCCAAGACCACGCCGGCAATCAGCCACAGCGTACCGGGCAAGTAACCCATTTGCGCAGCGAGCACCGGGCCGACCAGTGGGCCGGCGCCAGCGATGGCGGCAAAGTGGTGACCAAAGAGGATGTGTTTGTTGGTCGGCACGTAGTCCAGACCATCGTTATTGAGTACGGCGGGGGTGGCGCGATTGGAATCCAGCTGCATCACTTTAGTGGCGATGAACAGGCTGTAATAACGATAAGCGACCAGATAAATCGCGATAGACGCGACTACAATCCACAACGCACTGATGGGCTCGCCACGGCGTAAGGCCACGACTCCCAGAGCACAAGCACCGATGACCGAGAGGATTAGCCAGGGCACATGACGCAGCAGGCTATTATTGTTTTTCATTTTTTTTATTTTCCAGCTGAGTGGACTAGAAGAACAGCCCGCGGAGTTTAGCCCCACCAGCGCGAAAGGCCATCCCCCACAATCGTCTTGAGCGGTATATCGCCGACGAAACGCGAACTAAACGCCTCAACGAGTCGCCGGGAGAAAATGTTCACACGTACTGCGCAGCGTATGAAGCTATAGTCAGCGCATCAGAGGACAACATCATGACCGACTCCCACGCGGACCGCCGACGCTTCAAACGCTTCGCTTTCGATGCAAAAACCGAACTCAGTCAAGGCCAGAATCGCTGGCTTGTGCAGCTCACCGACCTGTCCCTCAAAGGCTTACTGATCCAGCGTCCGACGCCTTGGCTCGGCGACCCGGAGCGGCCCTTCGGCGTCACGATTCACTTGAGCGAAGACGTCGATGTCCACATGGATGTTGAGTTAAGCCATGAAGCGAACAAACAGCTGGGGTTTGTCTGTCTGCACATCGGTCTGGATTCGATCAGCCATTTGCGCCGGCTGATCGAGTTGAATCTGGGCGACATGGCAGAGTTGGAGCGCGAAATGCGAGCGTTAGTGGAAGAGTGATGTACGGCATCACTCTATCCTGGCCCCTCAATCGGCCCCGTATTTCGGCGAATAAGATTCGCAGCGCACACCTGATTTACGAACAGACGTGAGCCAACGTTTTTCAATCACTCGAACAAGGCGTCCAACGCCTGCTCAAGTCGGGTGACTGCTATCACTTGCAGCCCTGGCGGCGCTTCTTTGGGTGCATTGCCTTTGGGCACGATAGCCCGCTTGAAGCCATGCTTGGCCGCTTCTTTCAAACGCTCTTGACCGCTCGGCACCGGGCGGACTTCGCCTGACAAGCCGATTTCTCCGAACACCAGCAGGTCGTGGGGCAGCGGCCGGTTACGCAGGCTGGAGATAACGGCCGCCATCAGCGCCAGATCTGAAGCTGTCTCCAATACTTTCACGCCGCCGACCACGTTCAGAAACACATCCTGATCATGGGTAGGAATACCGCCGTGGCGATGCAAGACTGCGAGCAACATGGCCAGACGATTCTGGTCCAGGCCGAGAGTGACCCGACGTGGATTGGCCAAATGGCTGTCATCCACCAACGCCTGAACCTCCACCAGCATCGGCCGAGTGCCTTCCCACGTCGCCATCACCACGCTGCCGGGCACTTCTTCTTCGGCACGCGTCAGGAAAATTGCCGAGGGGTTAGAGACTTCTTTCAAGCCTTTGTCGGTCATGCCAAACACGCCCAACTCATTGACCGCACCAAACCGATTCTTTACCGCGCGCAGCAGGCGCAGACGACCGTCTGACTCGCCTTCGAAATACAACACGGTGTCGACCATGTGTTCCAGAACACGCGGCCCGGCCAGTGCGCCTTCTTTGGTGACGTGACCCACGAGGAAAATCGCGGTACCGCTTTGTTTGGCGTAGCGCACCAGCAACGCCGCGCTTTCACGCACTTGTGACACGCCGCCCGGCGCGGACTGCAATTGTTCGGTGTAAATGGTCTGGATCGAGTCGATGACCATGACCTTGGGCTGTTCGATGCGCGCCGTGGCAATAATGGTTTCGATACAGGTTTCGGTCATGACCCGAAGTTTGTCTTGCGCCAGCCCCAAACGACGAGCGCGCATGGCAACTTGCTGCTGCGATTCTTCGCCGGTGACGTACAGCGCGGGCATTTGCTCAGCCAGCGCGCAAAGGGTTTGCAACAGAATGGTGGATTTACCGATGCCCGGATCGCCGCCGATCAGCACCACCGAGCCGTCCACCAAACCGCCGCCGAGTACCCGGTCGAGTTCGGTGGAGTTAGTGGTAAATCGCGGCATCTCCTCGACGCTGACTTCGGCCAAGGTTCTGATCTGTGCTTTTTGCCCGGTCCAGCCGGTACGTCCGCTGGGTGGCGTGGCGGCACCATTTTCAAGCATCGTTTCGACCAAGGTGTTCCAGGCGCCGCATTCGCCGCACTGGCCAGCCCATTTCGGAAAAGTCGCCCCGCACTCCGTGCAGCCATACATGCGCTTAGCCTTGGCCATAACCACCCCAGTCGTAAAAAGGGAACAATCATAACGCAGGTTTGTACCGCTGCGGATCGCCGACCAGCCGGCGCAGCGATACCGCTCGGATAAAACTTACCGGCGAAAACCCTGTCGACTGCTAGGTCGCAAAAGCACGATACGCAGACCTGTCTTACACTTTCGAATCACTCATCTGTAAAAGGAACAAACTCATGAGCGTCCTTAGCGAGTTCAAGGCCTTCGCCGTCAAAGGCAATGTGGTCGACATGGCTGTCGGGATCATTATTGGCGCAGCCTTTGGCAAAATCGTTTCGTCGTTCGTCGGCGATGTGGTCATGCCGCCCCTTGGGCTGTTGATTGGCGGGGTGGACTTCAGCGATTTGGCCGTGACCCTGCGCCCTGCCGAGGGTGCGCTGCCCGCCGTGATGCTTTCGTACGGTAAGTTCATCCAGTCGATCATCGACTTCTTGATCGTGGCGTTTGCAATTTTTATGGGCGTCAAGGCCATCAACCGCCTCAAGCGCCAAGAGGCGGTCGCACCTACGCTGCCACCGGCGCCCACGTCGGAAGAAGTGCTACTGGGTGAAATTCGTGATTTGTTGAAAGTGCAGAATGAGCGGCCACTGGAAAGCATCCTTGCCGATCCGACCCGCCTGGGTTGATAGATACCTCACGGTTACCGCGCTCGAACGGGCGCTACCGTGATGCACCGGATTTACCAGTAGGTCTCGACCGCCACTTGCCCCGGTCGGCGGCTCAGGCTGAGTTGCATATCCCGCTGCTTAAGCAGGGTTCGGGTGTCTTCGATCATCTGCGGGTTACCGCACAACATGACGCGCGAGTGCTCCGGGGTCAGCGCTATGCCAGCGGCTTTCTCCAGCTCACCGTTTTCGATCAATTGCGTGATACGCCCATTTAGTGCCCCGGGATGCTGCTCACGGGTCACCGTCGGCAGAAACAGCAATTTCCCTGCATAGTCGGCCAAATAGTCCCGCTCATTCAGCCCGGCGATCAAGGACTGGTAAGCCAATTCACCACTTTCGCGCACGCTGTACACCAGAATGATGCGCTCGAATTTCTCCCACACCTCAAAATCTTGAAGAATCGAAAGGAATGGCGCGACCCCGGTGCCGGTGGATAACAGCCACAGATCCCGTCCATCGGCGAACCGGTCAAGGGTCAGGTACCCAAACGCCTGGCGGTCAATCAGCAGCGTGTCGCCTTCGCGCAACCGGCTGAGCTCGCTGGTGAACTCCCCGTCCGGTACGACGATAGAAAAGAACTCCAGGAACTCATCGTGGGGCGACGACACCATCGAATACGCCCGCCACACAACGCTGCCGTCGGCTTTGGCGACCCCCAGGCGGGCGAATTGGCCCGCACTGAATCGAAAGCCGGGATCGCGCGTAGTGCGCAATGTGAACAGGCTAGGCGTCAATGGCGTGACGTTGAGCAGCGTCTGACGGGTAAATTTTTCTGCGCTGGCAGTCATGTGCGCTTCTGGCTCCTGTGGCGGGACGTTGTGCATCAGTGTCCCGCAAAGTCCGGTCGATAAACACCGTCGGTTTGTAGTGGCTTTTAAATCAAAAGCGTTCAGACGCCATAGGTAAATCATCTAACTATCCCCTCTTTTCCCGACAGGTTTTTTCTACACTTGAAATGCCTACAACGAGTACGGACATTCAAAATGCAAACCTGGAATGCAGAAGAGGTACAGGGTTTGATCTCCGCTGTTGATGAAACAGTCCGTGAATATGCCCCTTCCTACATACAACCCGAAGGCTGGACACAGTCTATTCAGGCGCTTAACGGTATTGAACGAATGCTGGTTCAAGCCCGCACCCACGACGTTACGTCCTCGGCGAAACAGGTCGACAAGGCCGAGCAGATCGTGTGGCTGAGCGACTTGCTCCACACCATCACGCACAAACGATATGTACCCCAGACCACGGACCTCAATCACCTGTCGCTGTCGCTCAGGGAAACGGACGTCCTCAGATGGTCCGCTGCCGGCAAGACTGCAGTCGAAATCAGCGCGATTCTCAATTTGAAAGAACGCACCGTGCGTTTTCATATCAGCAATGCGATTAAAAAGCTGGGCGCAGCCAACAAAACCGGCGCCGTGGCGCAAGCGTTCATGTGCGGCGTTCTTTAAGCGTTTTAGAGCGAGGAGTAAAACCAGAGGCCATTGAGCGAAAAACACGTAAAATCGGCAACTTCTGCGAGCGCCATAAACAGTGGCGTTCGTGCAATAACGCCGAACCAGAGTTTTTTTTCCCATGCCCCTGCTTAACAGCCGCTTTGCTCAGCTCGACCTCATCCGCCAGCCTGACCAGCCGAATGAGCCTTTGCAGGCGTTCGATGCTGCGGATGAATACCTGCTCAGTTATGTTGCGGAACAAGGGCTGACATTGGGCAGCCGAGTGTTGGTGCTCAACGACAGTTTTGGCGCGTTGGCCGCCAGTTTGGCCACCCATGCAGCGGTGGTCAGCAGCAGCGATTCATTTTTAGCGCTGCAAGGTTTGGAAAAAAATCTGGTACGCAATGGCCAGCCCTTCAACGCCGTGCCCATGATTCCGGCAAACGAGTCATTTACCGGGTCGTTTGACTGGGTGCTGATCCGCGTACCGAAAACGCTGGCCTTGCTCGAAGAACAGCTGATTCGCTTGCAAGGCCACTTGGCGCCAGGTGCCCAAGTGGTGGCCGCCGCCATGGTGAAGCATTTACCCCGTGCTGCGGGTGAGTTGCTGGAGGAATACGTCGGGACGGTAAGTGCCTCACTGGCAGTGAAAAAAGCGCGCTTATTATTTGCCACGCCCGCACTCAAGAGCGTGCAGCCGTCGCCCTACCCTACCCGCTACACCCTCGATGAGCCTGCCATCGAATTGCTCAACCACGCCAACGTGTTTTGCCGCGAAGGGCTGGACATTGGCACACGGGCATTTCTGCCTTATCTGCCGACCGACCTCGGCTGCGCACGTGTCGCGGATGTAGGCTGCGGCAATGGGGTGTTGGCGATTGCCAGCGCACTGAGCAATCCGCAGGCGCATTACACATTGGTGGATGAATCGTTCATGGCGGTGCAGTCTGCGCAAGAAAATTGGCAGGCCGTATTGGGGGAGCGGGAGGTCATCGTGCGAGCGGCGGATGGACTGGCGGGCCAAGAGACTGACTCATTGGACGTGGTGCTGTGCAACCCACCGTTCCACCAACAACAAGTTGTTGGCGACTTCTTGGCATGGCGCATGTTCCAGCAGGCCCGTGACGCGCTGGTGGTTGGCGGCGCGCTGTACATCGTCGGCAATCGGCATCTGGGCTATCACAGCAAACTGGCGAAATTATTTCGCGGTGTGGAGCAAATTGCGATTACGCCAAAGTTCATGGTGCTTAAAGCGCGGAAGTGAATCGCGCGGTTTGTGTGAAGCACTGCTGCGCCCTTCCGAACGAATTCGGCCTCACAGACAATCGTAAAACCCTGTGGGACCGCATTAATTCGGGAAGCTTTTCTGCCACACCGCAGCATCGAGCGCTTCGCCAACAAGACGGTATCTACAGGGTCGTGGGGTTACCACCTAATGACTGGTCAACCCCGCTGCGTTCATGAACAAGCGCATGCCGTAGGCGACAATGCCCAGCGCTGTTACGCTGCCGACGTAAATCACAATCAACCACCCGACCCGCTGCCACATCGGCTTTTTCAGGGCCGGGTCTGGTTCGTGAACAGACCCTTTGCTAGCCATCAGCGCATCCCCCCTAGTGATAACCGTCTTCGTGAGTCACCTTGCCGCGGAACACGTAGTAGCTCCAGAACGTGTAACCCAGAATGAACGGGATGATGAACAGCGTGCCCACCAACATAAAGCCTTGGCTTTGCGGCGGCGCGGCGGCGTCCCAAATGGTGATCGACGGCGGCACGATATGCGGCCACAGGCTAATCCCCAAACCGCTATAGCCGAGAAAGATCAACACCAGCGTCAACAGAAAAGGCGTGTAGTGAGCGTTCCGAGCCACCGCTTTAAACAAACCGTACATCGTGACCAGCACCAACACTGGCACTGGCAAGAACCAGAACAGGTTCGGCAGGCTGAACCAACGGTGGGCGATTTCGGCATGGGCCAGAGGTGTCCAGATACTGACAACGCCCGTCACGGCCAACACCACCAACGCCAACGGTCGCGCCAAATCATGCATCTGCTTTTGCAGCTTGCCTTCAGTCTTCATGATCAACCACGTGCAGCCCAGCAGCGCATACGCAACGATCAGCGCCACCCCGCAAAACAGCGTAAACGGCGTCAGCCAATCCAATGAGCCACCGGAAAACTGTCGATTGACCACCGGAATACCGTCAATAAAGGCCCCCAGCGCGACGCCCTGAAAGAACGTAGCCGTCAGCGAGCCACCGATAAACGCCATGTCCCACAAATGACGTTTCTCAGCCTTGGCCTTGAAGCGAAACTCGAAGGCCACGCCGCGAAAGATCAAACCAATCAGCATCAGAATCAGCGGCAAGTACAGCGCCGACAATACGACCGCATAGGCCAGCGGGAACGCGCCAAACAGCGCCGCGCCGCCCAATACCAGCCAGGTTTCATTACCGTCCCACACCGGCGCGACCGTGTTCATCATCACGTCACGCTCAGAATCGTCCTTGATGAACGGGAAAAGAATCCCGATGCCCAAGTCGAAGCCATCCATAACCACGTACATCATGATGCCGAAGATGATGATTACGGCCCAAATCAGCGGAAGATCAATACCCATGACTCAGTTCCCCTTGCTCAGGCTGTCGTGTGGGTCGCCGTCTTCGGAGCCTTCAACGGCAGCGGAGAGTGGACGAGCAGGCGTACGTTTCTGGCCAGGACCGCCGTGCTTCTGTTCCTTGCCTTCGTTGTTGATCGGACCTTTGCGCACCAAACGCATCATGTAACCCAGACCCACACCGAACAGCGTGAAGTAGACCACCACAAACAAGCCCAGCGTCAGGCTCATCTGCCCGAAGCTATGCCCGGAAGACGCATCTGCGGTGCGTAGCAGGCCGTAAACCACCCATGGCTGGCGCCCGATTTCAGTGGTGAACCAACCGGCCAACATTGCGATCAACCCCGATGGCCCCATCCACAACGCCATGTACAAGAACGCTCGGGATTGATAGAGCTTGCCGCGCATCCGCAGCCAGAGGCTCCACAACCCGGTGAAAATCATCAGGAAGCCCAAGCCAACCATGACCCTGAACGACCAGAACACAATGGTCGAATTAGGCCGATCTTCAGGCTTGAAGCTCTTGAGCGCTGGCACTTGCTCGGTCAAGGTGTGCGTCAGGATCAAGCTGCCCAAGTAGGGGATTTCTACAGCGTATTTGGTTTTCTCGGCTTTCATGTCCGGCAGACCGAACAGGATCAACGGGGTAGGCTTGTCGCCATCGTTTTCCCAGTGGCCTTCAATCGCGGCGATTTTAGCCGGTTGATACTTCAACGTATTAAGGCCGTGGAAATCGCCGATCACCGCTTGTATTGGCGCGACCACCAGCGCCATCCACATTGCCATGGACAACATCGTGCGGATTTGCGGGGTATCGCGACCACGCAACAGGTGCCAAGCAGCAGAGGATCCGACAAAGAAGGCGGTGGCGACAAACGCCGCAGTGGCCATGTGCGCCAAGCGGTACGGGAACGACGGGTTGAAAATCACCGCCAGCCAATCCACCGGGATCACTCGGCCGTCGACTATTTCAAAACCCTGGGGCGTTTGCATCCAACTGTTGGACGCCAAAATCCAGAATGTCGAAATCAGGGTGCCGATAGCGACCATGACGGTGGAGAAGAAGTGTAAATTACGCCCGACCTTGTTCCAGCCGAAGAGCATGACCCCAAGGAAACCAGCTTCCAGGAAGAACGCAGTCAACACCTCATAGGTCAGCAGCGGACCAGTGACGGAACCGGCGAAGTCAGAGAACCGGCTCCAGTTGGTACCGAACTGATAGGCCATCACCAGCCCAGAGACCACGCCCATGCCGAAGTTAACCGCAAAAACCTTCGACCAGAAGTGGTACAGATCTCGGTATACATCGTTCTTGGTCTTCAGCCACAACCCTTCGAGTACCGCCAGGTAACTTGCCAAACCAATGGTGATGGCAGGGAACAGGATGTGAAACGAAATGGTGAATGCGAACTGAATTCGGGCGAGATCAATTGCCTCCAAACCGAACATAGGTCTTCCTCTAATCAGGTGATTGTGGCGACTGACCAAGGTCAGCACCAACTGCCCCCACAGATATGAGTGCTGGGTGTTGGAATTTTTCTGTAATAATTTCGCGACGCAGGATTGCAGAAGACCTGGAATAAAGCGCCGTGCGACACCTTGATCCAGATCAACCATGGATCAAAGAGTAGACCTATTTCGGGGCTTGAACTGTGCGGTTGATTGTCGCGTGGCGAGTTGTCTCACTTCGTGACAAGAGGTACGACAACTATCACTGACGCAAACAAATGTTACAAAGCACATGGTAACCTCGCCCGTCACCGTCGAGGCCGCACCCGAAATGCCGAACCAAGAAGCTACGCTATTGCGTCACCATCGTCCGTTTTTGGCGTTTTGGTTTGCACGAATTTTCACCGCCAGCGGCTTTCAGATGCTCAGCGTCGCCATCGGCTGGAACATTTACCAATTGACCGGCAACGTACTGGACCTGGGGCTTGTGGGCCTGGTTCAGTTCATTCCACGGGTCATTTTCATGCTGCACACCGGGCACGTGGCAGACCGTTATGACCGGCGCAAGGTCGCATCGATTTGTCAGGCGGCTCAAGCGTTGATCGCACTGGCGCTGTTCATCAGCAGCAGCACCCGCACCATTACCCCAGAAATAATCTTCATCCTGTCGTTTTTACTCGGCGCGGCCCGTTCGTTCGAAATGCCAACGACTCAGGCGCTGCTGCCTTCCATCGTGCCCAATACGCTGTTCCCGCGAGCGGTGGCCGCTGCACAGTCGGCTCAGCAATCGGCGACCATTGTTGCGCCCGCTCTCGGCGGCTTTTTGTACGCCTTCGGCAGCTCTTGGGTCTACGGACCGACCGTGGCGCTGTACATCATTGCCTGCGTACTGATGTTTAACCTGCCTGCGCGTCAAACACCGTTGAACACAGGTAAAGCAACCCTAAATTCATTGCTGGCAGGCATTCGCTTTATCCGCAGCCGTCCGGACATTCTCGGCGCGATTTCACTGGATTTGTTCGCAGTACTGCTGGGCGGGGCCACGGCGCTACTGCCGGTGTTCGCCAAAGATATTTTGCTCACCGGGCCGTGGGGCCTTGGCCTGCTGCGTTCGGCTCCAGCAGTGGGCGCGCTGCTGATGTCGTTCTGGCTGGCACGATTCTCAGTGGACCGTAATGTCGGTCGTGTGATGTTCACCTCAGTGGGCGTGTTCGGCGTGGCAACCATCGCCTTTGGCCTGTCGACGTCGTTCTGGTTTTCGCTGGCAGTGCTGGCAGTGCTCGGCGCGGCAGACATGATCAGCATGGTCATTCGCGCCTCGTTCGTTCAGCTCGAAACCCCCGACGAAATGCGCGGCCGGGTCAGCGCGGTGAATGGCTTGTTCATTGGCGCGTCCAACCAGCTCGGCGAATTCGAATCGGGCCTGACCGCCCACTGGTTCGGCACCGTGCCCGCTGTGGTACTGGGCGGTATCGGTACGCTGGTGGTGACTGGAACCTGGGTCAAACTGTTCCCTACATTGGCTAATCGTGACCGGATGCGGGACATCGTTGTGGAGCAGGAAAAGCAGGCGGTTTAGTCATTTGACCAAATTCGTCGGGAATCGGGCAGCGCGGCGTACCTGACAGACCGCGTCGCGGCCTTCGCAAGCATGCTTGCTCCCATAGAATTTGCAGCCGACCACACCTGGGGAAGTTCGCGAGCTTTCAAACTAATTATCCGCGCTCCAGCCGCACGACTGTCGAATAATGCAGAACGAATACTACCGCCCCTACACACGCACAAATCCACCAAAGCATAGAACCGCCGTATGCACCGTATATCCACATGCCTAGGCTAGGGCCGTAGAGTGAGTGCCCCAACCATGCCGCCGTGAATATGCCCAGGTACTTGCCCTTTTGACGAGATTCAGCACGTGCCAGGACAACCAGCGTCCAGACGGGAATCAACAACAACTCGGCTGCCGTAATGACCAGCATTGTCAAAACCGCCCACCCAATGTGATCGCCCGCGTTTAGCAACAAGAACGCACAACTCAGAAAAACAATCCCTATCCGGGCAGCGGCAACCATCCCGTGGCGGTCGATTAGCCGAGTTACGGGCATCTGCAATATCACTACCAACACCGCATTCATTGAGAACAGATAAGCAATCCATTCCGGTCCAGCGTTGGAATGCTCGCGTAAAAACACCCCGAACGTACCGTACATTTGATCGAAAATGCCCAGGGCAAGAAGCTGCCCAAAGATGAAGAGTAGAAATAACGTGTCTCTCCATGGGGAGCATGCTGTTGCTGACATTTCTTGCGGAGATTCTGTTGTGGCACTTTTTGTATAACCCCACAGTGCTCCAGCGTATTTGTATGCGTAGCTCAGCAAAAAAAGACTACCAAATACATTGAGCACTCCTTGGAACAGAAATACATACTCGTATCCGAAACTCACCAAGGTGCCAACAATAAGGCCAGCAGCGGCAATACCAAGATTAAACACAACCCGATGCAGCCCCTGAACAGGGAGCTTAAGTTCCCGGGGACTGGCATCGGTAATTAGCCGCAAATTGACCGGGCGAAAGGCTCCATCGAAAATTCCAACCAACGGAACAATAAGGAATAAAACCGTCAATGGTGGAACCAGCGAAAATGCAGCGGAGACCACACCGCTGCACAACAATGAGCTCCCAGCGATCCACTGAGCATTTAAATACTCGGACAGCACCCCACTGAAGTAAGCGCCAACAATGCATCCGGCGCCATAAGCCCCCATCAGCCACGCGATAATTGTGAAATCAAAATGATAAATTTCGTAAAAAAACAGCGGCAGAAACAGTTTTAGGATGCCGCCAGCGCTATTGCAGGCTGCTGCCAAAAGCTGAAGTTTTATAATTACTGGAAGCTTAGCTAGCATGTTATCACCGAACAATCAAAGCAAATAGCCCAACCCACTCAATGCAATGTTTTTTTAATATTTATCTTTATAGATTTTGCGATAGAGGTAGCAAGATCCATAGCTTCAGATGCAGAGTTATGGGAGACAATTACCGAACCTATAACACCTTGATTAGATTCAGCCGGCTCGTACCAATTATTTAATATACCTAGCACTTTGATACTCTCAACACCGGCAAGGGCAATCATCTCCTCTTTATTATTTAAACCTAAAAAATATCCGGCTATCGGCATCGTCAACCTGTGTATCGCTACTCCTCTCGAAATAGTCGGTTGCCATTCAAGGTTTTTACCCATCGCAAGATCAACAACCGCGTGAGCCGGATTTTTTCCAGTTGCTATCTCAACCATATGACTTCCCATCTGATCCCCGACTAGACGAGGATTAATCTCTAAGATCTTTACATCTGCACCTACAATTTTACAATCAATATTTACAGCACCCACTTCGAAGTTTAACTGATTCAAAACGGGGGAAATTTTATCGAATAGCAACTTAGTCTCTCCACGAGGAGCAGGGAAACTAGCACCAATTTTAATATAATCAGTACCAAGGCCATTAGATATTATCTTTCTAAAAGCACCGACCAGTATTAAATCACCATTAACTGGTTTTAGAAAATCAACACAAAACTCCTCCCCTCCAATAATTTCCTCTAATAAAACGCCAATAGCAAAATCTCGACCGGAAGCATCTACCCCCCAACGGTCACGGATGACGAGATACTCCTCAAGCTCTTCGATGTTGCGAACCTTCTTCACATACAAACTATCATTACCGTTCACAGGTTTGGCGATAAATGGGAAACCCGTACTCTCGATAAATTCGTCAGCATCTGCCAGACTCTCAATCAAGCAATACTTAGGATTAAGCGACGAATCAACGAGATCAATTGCTTGACGTACAGCATACTTATTTTTGAACAGCCTGACTGCATCTGGTGTATTAGTAGGCAGCAAATAATACTGTGCGAGCTGTGCCGCCTCAACAACAGAAAAATCGCTAGTTGTAGTAATAGCCTTTATATCTTCCACTGACATTAGCATTGCTAAAGCCTCTACCATTTCATACACATCCATCGTATCCACGCTAACCACATGATTACAATATTGGACGATAGCCTGCGGATAACGACCGGGGTCTGTGGTTAACAGAACGACACTATAACCACATTGACGGGCATAGCGGCATGCTACTTCTCCTGCACCAGTCTGACTTGCCTCAACGAATATGATAGTATCCAAAAAAAATTCCTCGGAATTAATGATTAGGCCTAAACTTTAAAAGAACAGAGTCCCAATAGCGTGTAGAAGCAAACTCTCTCAAAAGAACGCCTTTCGCAAATAGCTTTGCCACTCCAGCGCCCTTCTGGTTTATCTCGGATAAGATAATATTTTCCAGCCACCCATCAGCATGTTTTGCATCTAGCTCGGAGTGTTCGTAATGATAAGCAAGCCCGTCTCCAGACAACCCTAAGCGTTTTCTGCCCATTGCAATACTTGCAAAACGATTGGGGGTCAACGCTTCCAAAAAACACAAGTAACCAGCGCAATAGTGGTAAAGGCTTCGAAAATGAGCTAAATAGAGCATATAGTTTCCGCACGCCATAGCTTGCCACGCAAGACTACTTTTCTTGACCGTTCCGATCTCAAGCTCTGAAATCAGCCGACCAAACATAGCAAGATGAAATCTATCTGGATCGCTGCCCCCTAACTCGTCTTTGAAATTTTCGAAAAATTCCAGTTTTGCGGCGCCCCTTACTCCCACTTGATTGAGCGCTATTACATCATCAAATGAAGCATGCACACCTGCCTCAGTTTCAATAAAGTAATGAAACTGATCCATCGTCGCATGATCTCTAATATAATCAAACAAAGGATGTGTAGATACCTCATATTTAGTGCTTCTTGCAGAAAACCACTTTCTGAATTGTTCGGCTGTAACCGGTAAATTCTCTTCACTCACCTGCGCCAAATCACTGTCTATCTGCGCACCCATTATTAGTTGTTGAACCTTGAACATCAAAGGTGATAATTCGACTGCGTCACCGACAAGGAGGTAGCGACGGTTCAATAATTCATTCGCTACAAAGTGCAATGCCGTAAGACTCTCATCATTACCATACTTAAAAGCTTGAGTGAGCTCGACGGCAAGAAGCCCCAACAACTCTCCGTCTTCAGTTTCGAGAAAGGCTAGACTTCCCGATTCAATTTTAGCCTGAATACTGGATACAAATTTATTCTTATATTCAAATCGCGCATAATTTTCTTTTACGCCATTCAATTCCACAGACTCAAAAGTTGACATATTCCTTCCCTATTTTTCACAACGGTCAAATTTATCAAAGAACTCATGCAACACTTCTATGGTGACTTGCGTAATAGCTAGCATCTGAACTGAGTTTTCCTCGCCCATCGAAAAACGCAGAAAAGGCGGCATATTGTCTGCCATCGCAGCTGCTGCCGAAACGCGAATGGTCGAAAAGCCAAAGCTCACCCCCTTCGTAATTTCGACTTTTCGTTCGCGACAGCGCTGCAGAAGAAGCCCTATAAACCCTTCAAGACATGCACGATTGTTGAATCCTCCGTCCTTCATGGAAATTGCTACAACGCCTCCTCCATGCTGCCAACCTAGCGCATACCAATCTGAGGGATAGGCTATATCAAGCCGAGCGATCAAATTCTGTTCATTTGAAATAGCTTCAACAAAAAAAGCCGCATTTTTGCTAAGCAACTTCATTCTAATCAAAAATATTTTTCGATCATAATCAGGTAGCTTAGTTACTGCGGATTGGTACATTACACTGCCTGTATTTCTCCTGCTTACAGCCAGTTTTGCTATGTGGCTTTTTGGAGCAACAACGACACCAGCCATTTGAAGATCCATCCCAAATTGCAAGTATTTACTTCCACTCTCGTAATAAAGAACTGTTGGATGGTTTTCCGCACAAAAAAGAGCAAAGACGTCAACGCCACCGGACACCATTGTCCCGTCTATAACCAGCCATTTATCCCCCCACGACTGCGCCTCCAACTTCCGTGCCAAACCACTTAGATCAAGGACATTCATTTCACCTAAATTTGCCAGCGCATCGAGAAAAATAACGGTAGCGTCTTTGGCATTCACTAAGTCTATTAACGAGTCAAGATCCCAAGTCTTGGATCGGGTCAACTCAATATGCTTTAACCGCTCTAACTGCTCCAACGCTTCAAAATATATATAAGGAGATGTTACTATACTTGCTCCAGGGACTAAGACATTCCCCAAAAGAAAACTTTCGATAACGGTATAAGCGGCCTGGCCTGAAGATACAAGCAAAAGATCCTGACTACCAGTATCGAAGCCTAGGCTCAACAACAAATCAATCTCAACTTCTCGTAAAAGCATAGATCCGTATCGGTCATAGTTAAGGCTGCCCTCATTATTTTCCTGAGGGTCAAAAAACATAACACGGCCACTCTGATCGTTACTTGCGCTGCACCAAGCCAAACTATTTCTCAGAAACCCAAACTCCTGAAGTTTCAATCTGTAAACACTTCTCATTCTGTCTAGATCATGAGTGGTACTATCCACCTTGTTTAACTCTGTGATGACTTCACTCGTCCGACGAAAAACATAGTCGACAGTCTCGAGATCTACGTCGAGCCCTTCTCCTATCGCATACTCCTTATGCCGCTTAATATCACGCAATAACGCGTCGAGCCTAGCAACTAGTTTTCTCGATAGTCCGAACCAGATACTGACCTCAACACATTCAGCTTCTCTGTCACTCGCAACAACGAGAGATCCTTCCGAAACAATATATTCCCGCTCCATTTCGGCAACTCGTTTCACCGACTGGTGACCAAGAAGCTTTGCGGAGTTCGAATTACACTCATGAGTGGCAAGACATTTCATTACGGAGGATGTCGAAATATTACCGCCACTTATAATCACCAGTGTATTTCCCTGGATATCGCTTCCACCCAGATCAGAAATCAGTGGAGCGAGAGATATCGCACCAGCTCCTTCGGCCAGAATTCCCTCGTTATGCAGAAGCGCAACAATGGCGCACTCAATTTCTTTTTCACTTACAGCTCTATCGGAGTCGATGAGAGGTGATACAAACTGCAGCAGCTCAGCATCTTCGACACCGTGCTGTACGGCTAGACCGTCCGCGACAGTTGGGTAAACTCCTTTACGCAGCGCGGCTGACAGTCCGTCCTTGAAGTTGCGATTGAACGCTTCAGGGTGCACCGCAATAATTTTGGTATCTGGGCTATGGGTTCTAAATACCGCACCAACACCGGCCAACAACCCACCTCCGCCGAACGGAATGATTAGATTCTCGAACGCAACGGCAGCCTCTTCCAGCATTTCCATCCCCAAAGTACCCTGTCCCTTTATGACGTCAGGGTGAGAAAAAGGGGAAATAAATATCCCACCAACTTTACGAGCTTGTCGTTTTGCAATTTCTGACGATTCATACAAATCTTTACCAGCAGCTTCGACACAGGCGTTGCCATTGATTAATCGTCTGAGCTTTAACTCCGAGGCATTGACTGGAACGTAAACGGTACACTTTCTTTTCATTTCTTGGGCAACATATGACACTGCCAGACCATGATTACCCGCAGATGCCGTAAAAATAGGAACATCGGGAGCAATCTTTCTAATCGCGTTATAAGCCCCCCCTTACTTTAAAGGAGTTAGTCAGTTGGTTACACTCCAGTTTCGCCCACACGGTCCGCTTCGAGTTACTCAACCACGGTAGTTTTATAAGTGGCGTGCGCAACGTTAAAATTTTTACATCCTGCCTATCGCTGACAACAGCTTCGGTAAATTTTAGGTAGCGCTTCTGGAGAGTTTCCTCATTTAAATAATACATATAATACTTCCCTGCGAATGGGCGTTTCAGCCCCCTATCATCCATTGGAAACGGTCGCAACAACTACACTACAGAGACGCAACGACCGGTTGAGGCCCAGTATTCTCAAAAGAATAATTTAAATATATATACATTTTTTAAACATCTAAAGCATAAGACCTGACCAGCATGCTTTTTTGTAGGAGTTTTCTGACAAGAAAGCCCCGTAACAAACTGTCACACTCAGGCTTGCCGAATATTTCCACTAATACATAGCATTTACTTGGCCATGCAAAGGAGTTTATAAACACCCCAATAAAATAACTTTTCACTAGACCGCACTATATCTGGCGCCGTTTTTTTACGAAGATGCTTGCCGCTCGATGACGTGCACAAATAAGCTCTTTATTCACCTTTTCCCACGCAGCAGATTGTTCCCGACATTAGCCAACCGCGACCAGATGCGCGACATCGTTGTGGAGCAGGAAAAGCAGGCGGTTTAGGTTTTTTTGAGTTTCGGGGAGTGCTTTTGGGAATGTCTTAGGCCAAAAACTTTCTTAGGGCGACCAAAAGCTCTTCATATAACGTGTCTACCTCTGCAGCTTTGCCTTTGGCGCGTAAGCAGCCGTGGACCAAGCCTGTGCCCAGATAAAACTCACTCGACACCTGCGCATCCTTGAGTGCTTGGTGATAGCAAACGCCATCGTCCCGCAACGGATCGTATTGAGCCGAAGCTATGAATGCCGGGGCCAATCCGCTGAAATCGCTGGCCATCAACGGCATCGCGTAGGGCAGTTTTTCTGGGTCGCGATGACGCAAATACAGCGCCCGGTAACATTCCACATCGTTACTGCTCAACAACGGCGCGTCTGCACACTCGGTGCGTGACGGTAGGTCCGATGCCCCGCCCAACCCCGGATACAGCAATGCTTGTCCTTTGGGCTGAGGTTCACCGCTATCACGCAACGTTAAACAGAGCGCCGCTGCCAGGTTACCGCCTGCGCTGTCCCCGGCAATCGCCAGCCTTTGAACGTCTACGCCCAAGCTGCTGGCCTGTTGCTGAATGCCTCGCCAGACTGCCAAACAATCATCGAACGCCGCAGGGAATGGAAACTCCGGAGCCAAACGGTAATCCACCGCGATAACTACTGCGCCCAAATCTGACGCTAACGCGCTGGTCAAAAAATCGTGAGACTCCAGATCGCCCACCACCCAGCCACCCCCGTGCAAATACACCACGCACGGCCAGCCATTTGCGGGCGCTGTACCCAAAGGCCGGTAACAGCGCACGGGCACTTCGGCGAGGGGAAGGTCAGTAACGTCCAAACCCGCTGGTCGCTCAGGCGTAAAGGCGCGGCACATGCGCGAATAGGCTTCACGCATGCCGTTGATGTCAGGGGTTGTGGCGGTAAAACTGAGGGTCTGCGCGATAAAATCGGCCATCGCGGGAGACAAAATATAGCGTGAAATCATGCAAGCTCCAGCCCCGCCCAACAACACGGCGGGGCCGGGCAACTGCGAGGGCGTTGGCGTTATTGGCTGAGGCTAAGTTGCAGGTTTTTGGCCGCGTCTTTACCGTCGAACGTGGTGACACCGGCCAACCAGCGTTGCACGTCTTCAGGGTGATCACGCAGCCACTGCTTGGCCACGTCGTTTGGCGCTTTGCGGTCCATTATCGGCACCATCAACTGGCTTTCCTGCGCGGCGTTGAACGTCAGATTGCTCAGCAGGCGGCTGACGTTAGGGCAACGCTGGGCGTAATCCGGTGCCGTGACGACCGACACGGTAGCGGCGCCTTCATTTGGGCCGAACACGTCTTCACTGCCCGTTAAGTAAGCGATTTTCATGTTGATGTTCATGGGATGCGGCGTCCAGCCGACGAACACCACCCACTCATTGCGCTTGATCGCCCGCGACACGGCCGCCAGCATGCCGGCTTCACCCGATTCGACCAGCTGAAAACCACCGAGGCCGAACTGGTTGCTGTCGATCATGGCTTTGATGGTGGAGTTGGCACCGGTGCCAGGCTCGATGCCGTAAATTTTGCCACCGAGTTTGTCTTTGAACTTGGCGATATCGGCGAAGGTTTTGAGACCACCCGCAGCCACATAATCGGGCACCGCGAGAGTCGCCTGAGCATCATTCATGCTCGGTTTTTCGAGCACCTTCACCTGATTAGCCGCGATAAACGGTGCGATATTTTTATCCATGGCCGGTTTCCAGTAGCCAAGGAACACATCCAGCCGCCCGTCCCGCATACCACCAAATACGATTTGTTGCGCCGCGCTGGTTTGTTTGACCTGATAACCCATGTTCTGGAGCAGCACTTCAGCCACAGCACTCGTGGCAATTACATCCGTCCAGTTGACCACGCCCATGCGCACATTCTGGCAAGCGGCGGGCTCAGCCGCCATCAACGCGGTACTGCTCAGCATCAACACACCACAACCGATATGACGGATAAATCTCTTCATGCGTGCTCCCTCGGGTTGACTGATTTTTTATGTGCAGCGCGGCAATCGAATGTTGCCGTGTCGTACCAAATTAACCAGCAGCCCCGCAAACAAAACGCCTCTATGCGACCTGCGCTTGCACCCTAGCGACATGAAACAACTTGTTGGCGAAAGGCATAACGCGTGTGGGGCATCCTTTAAATCAACTTATCCAAGGTGATCGGGAAGTCGCGAATCCGCTTGCCGGTGGCGTGGTAGATGGCGTTCGCCACGGCGGCGGCGACACCACAGATCCCGATTTCACCGACTCCTTTGGAACCCAGCGCATTGACGATGTCGTCATTTTCTTCAACGAATATCACCTCTATATGACCGATATCCGCGTTCACCGGGATGTGGTATTCGGCCAGGCTGTGGTTCATGGTGCGCCCCAGGGTGTGGTCGGTCTGCGCCTCTTCATGCAACGCCATGCCGATGCCCCAGACCACGCCTCCGAGAATCTGGCTGCGCGCCAGCTTCAGGTTGATCACTTGCCCGGCCGCAATGGCACTGACCACTCGACTGACATTCACGGTACCCAAGTCTTCATCCACCTGGACCTCGACGAACACCGCCGAATGCGTCGCCGTGGCATAAGGCTTACGCTTTTTTTCGTCAGGTTTGGCGTCGACCAGAACCTCCACCTGTTGTCCGGGGAGGCTGCGCACGACCTCCGCCAGTGAAAGCCGCTGCTCACCCCAGTGCAAATAACCCTCAGCGGTCGTCACTTGGTCTGCCGCTATCAACGCCAACGCCGGATTGACACCGCGAGCCGCTTCCAACAGCTTTTCTCGAAGTGCCTCACACGCTTGCTGCACCGCCGTGCCTACTGATGAGACGGTGAATGAGCCACCTTGCAGAGGCGCCGTGGGCAGCGATGAATCACCCAATACAAACGTAACGTTTTCCAGCGCCACCCCGGCGCTGGCCGCCGCGATTTGAGTCATGACGGTGTAGGTGCCAGTGCCAATGTCAGTGGTTGCGCTGCTAACGGTCAATCTGCCGTCAGCGTCAATCTGCGCCTTGGCACTGGCCTTCATTTGCATTGACTCCCAGACACCGCCCGCCATTCCCCAACCGATCAGTTGCCGACCGTTGCGCATGCTGCGGGGTTCGGGATTACGCTGATCCCAACCGAAGCGCTCCGCGCCCTGGGCATAACACGCTCGCAGCTCTTTACTGGAATAGGGTTTGTCTTCGTTACCATTGCGCTCAGCAAAGTTGACCAAGCGCAGCTGTACCGGGTCGATGGCCAGCGCACATGCCAGCTCGTCCATGGCGCATTCAAGACCGTTGACGCCTAACGCAGCACCGGGGGCGCGCATATCCAGCGGGGTATAGACGTCCAGCGGCGCCAGCTTGTAGGTCAACTCAACGTTGTCGCAGGCGTAGAGCATGCCGCTCCATTCCACCACATGCTCGGTGAAATCCTCGAACCGCGAGGTCTGGCCGATTGCATCGTGTCCCACCGCTACCAACCGGCCATTGGCTGCAGCGCCCAACCGTAAGCGCTGCAACGTGCGCGGACGATAACCAAAGGTAAACATCTGCTGGCGAGTCAGGGTCACGCGCACGGAACGCTTGAGCTCCAACGCCGCCATCACCGCCAACGGCAGCTGATATTGCGGGCGCAAACCAGAGCCAAAAGCGCCCCCGACAAACGCCGCCAGGATCCGTACCTGGTCCTTTTCCAGCCCAAAGACTTTTTGCACGTAGCTCTGGCAGTTTTGCAGGCCTTGGGTTTTGTCGTGAATCTGCAAGCTGCCATCAGCTCGGTAAAGCACCGTCGAGGCGTGGGGCTCCATTGGGTTGTGGTACTCGTTCGGCGTGCTGTAGTGAACATCGATGCTCAGTGCTGCACCGGCCAGCTCTGCCTTGAAATTGCCGCGTGGCTTGGGCGTTTCGGCGGGCGCGGTATGCGCCTCGTCTTGCTCGGCCAGCAGATCGGTTTCGTGCGGTTCGTAGGCGTATTCGATGCGGATCAACGAACCGGCATAGCGCGCCAGCTCAAGGGTATCGGCGATCACCAAGGCCAATGGCTGGCCACTGTAAAGGACACGGTCGTTATACAGCGGGCGAAACGGCGAGCCCTCGGCGGCGTCAGCGTCGTCGTAATCCTTGTCGTAACTGGCGAGCATAGGTCGATTGCGATGGTCGAGAACCCTCGCCACACCTGGCACCTTCAGTGCTGCTGAGGCGTCAATGCTCACTACCCGACCTTTAGCGATGGTGCTGGACACCACGCTACCGTGCAGCAGGCCGGCTTCTGGAAACTCACCGGCGTACCGCGCCTGACCCGTAACCTTTAATACACCGTCAACGCGGTCCAGCGACTGACCCATGGGGGAAGAAGTAATGTTCATCAGGCGTGCCCTCCCGCAGCGGCATCGCCTAGGGCGCGAATGATTGCGCGGCGTGCCAGTTCAATTTTGAATCCATTGTGTTCCAGCGGCTGTGCGTGCTTAAGCACTGCGTCGGCGAATGCAGCGAAATGCTCGACCGTCGCGGCTTCGCCAATCAACAACGCTTCTGCCTCTTGATCGCGCCAAGGTTTGTGCGCCACGCCACCTAACGCCACCCGTGCGTCGAGAATGACGTCGCCGTCCATTTCCAGCGCGGCGGCGACAGACACCAGCGCAAAGGCATAGGAGGCTCGGTCTCGGATTTTCAAATAACTACTGTGGGCAGCAAAGCTTTCAGCGGGAAGCTCCACAGCGGTGATCAATTCATGGTCGGCCAACTGGTTGTCGCACTCGGGGGCATCGCCTGGCAATCGGTGGAAGTCGGCAAACGCCAGGGTGCGCTCGCCATCACGGCCCTGTACATGCACCACCGCCTCCAGCGCCGACAAGGCTACGCACATGTCGGACGGGTGGGTGGCGACGCACTCGTCGCTGGCGCCGAGGATCGCATGAATCCGATTTAAGCCTTCCCGCGCGGGGCAACCGCTGCCTGGTTCGCGCTTGTTGCAAGGCACAGTGGCGTCATAAAAGTAGTAACAACGGGTGCGTTGCAACAGATTGCCGCCAGTAGTGGCCATGTTGCGTAACTGCGGCGATGCCCCAGCGAGCAGCGCCTGGGAAAGCAAGGGATAGCGCAGTTCGATTTGCGGGTGCCACGCCAGATCAGCATTGCTTACCAGTGCGCCAATCAACAGGCCTCCGCTGGGCATGTCATGAACGTCACCCAGGGGCAGCCCGGTGATATCGATCAAATGCTCCGGCCGTGCGATGTTTTCTTTCATCAAATCCAGCAGGTTGGTGCCGCCCGCAATAAAGCGCGTGGCCGGGCCTGACAAGTTGATTGCCTGAGCCACGTCGAGCGGTTTGCTGTAGTTAAACGGATTCATTCGTCAGCCCCTCCGTGTTGAACGACGGGCTGCTGCCCACGCAATTGCGGCAAGGTCTCTTCGACAGCTGCAAGAATGTTGCTGTACGCACCACAGCGGCACAGATTGCCGCTCATCATTTCCTGAATCTCGGCCGAGCTGTGAGCGCGGCCTTCGTTCGCCAGCCCCACCGCAGAGCAGATTTGGCCTGGGGTGCAATATCCGCACTGAAACGCATCATGTTTGATGAAGGCCTGTTGCAACGGGTGCAACGTATCGCCTTGGGCCAGACCCTCAATGGTGGTCAGCTCCGCGCCATCGCACATGATTGCCAGCGTCAGGCATGCATTGATGCGCTTGCCGTCGCGCAGCACAGTACACGCGCCACATTGGCCATGATCGCAACCCTTTTTGGTGCCGATCAGGTCCAATTGGTCGCGCAACAGGTCAAGCAGCGTTGTCCACGGCTGCACATCGAGCTGTTGGATTTGGCCATTGAGAGTCAGGCGGATCGCGTGGCCAGCGAAATCCGTTTGGGGTGTCACGCTCATGGAAACCTCACGGTAGGTAGCTGCAGCGCAGTTTGTCTGCGTCTTGGTTCTACGACTTCGTGAGGTGGGCAAACGTTCAGGCATCGCGATGGGCGTCTTTGAGCCAACGTGTTGTCGCAGGCTTTGCGCGAATATCCGGCCCTATGTGGTTGCTCGACCATTCTGTAAGCGCCAACTTGTTGGCTCTTACAGATCTGTGCATCGCCAGAGAAACCTGTGGGACCGAAGCGGGGCATTAACCCAACAGTTTCAAAACCGTCGCCCGCTTGCCCTTTCCGCACAAGGTCTCAACCAGCACCAATACAAACTCCAGTGCCGCCGTAGAACCTTGGGCGGTAATGCAATTGCCATCCACCACCACCGGTTGATCAACAAACACGCAACCCGACAACCGACTGCTCACGTCGGGATGGCAGGTCATGCGTCTTTGTTTGAGCACTCCGTAGGCTTGCAACGCAACGGCAGGCGCCTCGCCGATGGCTGCAAAAAAAAACCCGGCTTTCATCTGTTCGACCAGCCGTTGAGCCAGTGGCTGATGCGCAGCCAAATGTTCAACGCCTGGCATTCCACCGGGCAGGACGATCACGTCAAAGGGTTGCGCTAAGACATCGACCAACATGGCATCGGCAGTCATACGGGTTCCGCGTGCCGCCGTTAGCATCCGCCGTGACTCAATGCTGGCGACAACCACCTCAACTTCGGCACGGCGCAGTACATCAATCAGCGTCACGCTTTGCAGGTCATCAATGCCGTCCGCGACGACGATCAGGGCTCGTTGAGTCATCTAAAATTCCTTTGCAGTAATCCTGTGAGCGTAGTCAGCTTTTATGATCCGGTCGCTATTAGGTGCCGATAAACGGCATGGCCGATTTCCTGCATGTTTTCCATTGAACATCTGCCAGCAGCCATCCACTCGGGCGGCTGGTATGATGCGCGGCTTTTTCCGACATGCAGAAAATGTACGGGCGCATTCGACAGCCTGTGCTTTGCTGTTTTAGTCGATTCATTTACGGCGCGGGATGCGTCATGGGGAGCTAGACATGCTGGAAAGGCTGTTCCAACTCAACGCACACAATACGAATGTGCGTACCGAAATCCTCGCGGGCGTCACCACGTTCCTGGCCATGGCCTACATCCTGTTCGTCAACCCGAGCATCCTCGGCGACACCGGCATGGACAAAGGCGCGGTCTTCGTCGCGACCTGCCTTGCCGCTGCCATCGGCTCGGCCATCATGGGCTTCATCGCCAACTACCCGATCGCCCTCGCACCGGGCATGGGCCTTAACGCCTTCTTTACCTACACCGTGGTTCTGCACATGGGCCACACCTGGCAAGTAGCGCTGGGCGCGGTGTTTATCTCGGCGGTGATGTTTTTCATCCTGTCGATTTTCAAGATTCGCGAATGGATCATCAACAGCATCCCGCTGCCGCTACGCTCGGCCATTGCGGCAGGCATTGGCTTGTTCCTGGCGCTGATCGCCCTGAAAAACGCCGGCGTCGTGGTGGCGGATCAAGCCACCTTCGTCGGCTTGGGCGACTTGGCCAAACCGGGACCGATTCTCGCCACCCTCGGCTTTTTCCTGATTGTGGCGCTGGAAGCCCTGCGGGTGAAAGGCGCGGTGTTGATCGGGATTCTGGCGGTAACGATTGTGTCCATCATCTTCCACTTCTCGCCGTTTGGTGGCGTGATGTCGATGCCGCCGTCCCTGGCCCCGACCTTCTTGCAACTGGACATCAGGGGCGCGTTGGACATCGGCTTGTTCAGCGTGATTTTCTCGTTCTTGTTCGTCGATTTGTTCGACAACTCCGGCACCTTGATCGGCGTCGCCAAACGCGCCGGGTTGATGGGCAAGGACGGCTACATGCCGAAAATGGGCCGCGCGTTGGTGGCTGACAGTACCGCCGCCATGGTCGGTTCGCTGCTGGGCACTTCGACCACCACCAGCTACATCGAATCCGCAGCGGGCGTCAGTGCCGGTGGCCGTACCGGTCTGACTGCCATTGTCGTGGCGATTCTGTTTCTGCTGGCGCTGTTCTTCGCCCCGTTGGCTGGCAGCGTTCCGGCCTACGCCACCGCCCCGGCGCTGATGTTCGTTGGCGTGTTGATGATGTCCGGCCTGGCTGAAGTCGAGTGGGACGACATCACCATTGCGGCTCCGGTAGCGATCACCGCACTGGCCATGCCGTTCACCTTCTCCATCGCCAACGGCATCGCCCTGGGGTTTATCTCCTGGACTGCGATCAAATTAATGTCTGGGCGCGGCCGCGAGCTGAACTCAGCGTTGGTGATTCTTTCAATTTTGTTCGTGATCAAGTTGGGCTGGTTTAGCGCATGAGTGTTCCCTTCGACCCCGCGAGCTATAGCAGTCAGCTCGCAGATAAAGCCACGCGCTTGCGTGAACTACTGGCGCCGTTCGACGCGCCAGAGCCCCAATTGTTCGAGTCAGCGCAGCAGCACTATCGGCTGCGTGCGGAGTTCCGCTTGTGGCGCGAAAACCAGCAGCGCTTTTATGCGATGTTCGCGCCGGGAAACAACCACACGCCGATCCTGATCGACGACTTCCCCATCGCCAGCCAGCGCATCAATGAATTGATGCCCTTGCTGCGCGAACGCTGGGAGGCCAGCGCAACGCTGAACTTCAAGCTGTTCCAGGTGGATTTTCTGACGACTCTGGCCGGGGACGCGATCATTACGCTGTGTTACCACCGCCCGCTGGACGATGTCTGGCAGGTGGCAGCAGAAAAACTCGCCGCTGACCTCAACGTCAGCGTGATTGGCCGCTCGAAAGGCAAGCGCATTGTGATCGGGCGCGATTATGCGATCGAGACCTTGGAAGTGGCCGGTCGCAGCTTCACCTATCAGCAACCGGAAGGCTCCTTCACCCAGCCCAACGGCGCGGTTAACCAGAAAATGCTCAACTGGGCGTACGAGTCCCTTGGGCAGCGCGATGACGACTTGCTGGAGCTGTATTGCGGCAATGGCAACTTCACCCTGCCGCTGGCAACTCGGGTTCGTAATGTATTGGCGACCGAGATCAGTAAAACCTCCGTTGCTGCCGCATTGAACAACCTCGACGACAACGGCGTGACTAACGTCAAGTTGGTGCGTTTGTCCGCTGAAGAGCTGACGCAAGCCTTGAACGACGTGCGTCCTTTCCGTCGCTTGGCCGGCATCGACCTGAAAAGCTACGCGTTCGGCAGTATTTTTGTCGACCCGCCTCGCGCCGGTATGGACACCGATACCTGCGAACTGGCACGCCGTTTCGAACGCATTTTGTACATCTCCTGCAACCCGGAAACCCTCGCTGCCAACATCACTCAGTTGCACGACACCCACCGCATCGAACGCTGCGCGCTGTTCGATCAGTTCCCGTACACGCCGCACATGGAATCGGGCGTGTTGTTGGTCCGCAGAACTTAATCGCCTTCCCTCCCTCTACCTATTCGCAGCACCGAGTTGCTGTCCTGCCCTTCCTCGCCAGACGACCGGTCTGGCGAGGTGATCGAGCAGCAACGACACTCCTTAATAGGGCACACAGAGGATCTCCCCATGCATGGAAGAAAGGCAGACGCAGCGATAACGTCGAGGAAGCGCCCGACGACGGTGGGGGCAGCGGGGGCGGTGGAATGCGCTTTGGCGGCGGCAAGGGCCTTGGGCTGTTAGGCATCGTTGTTGTCGTCGCATTTGGGCTGCTGACAGGGCAAGACCCGATGCAGATTCTCGGTCAGTTAACCAGTCAGATGGGACAGCAATCCACGGCCGTCGCACCGCAGCAGCGCCAGGCACCCTCTGCCAACGACCCGCAGGTAGATTTTGTTCGAGCTATTCTGGGCGACACGGAAGACACTTGGCAGATGATTTTTCAACAGGCAGGCCGCCAATACAAAGACCCGACGCTGGTCCTGTTCCGCAGCCGAGTAAGCTCAGCCTGTGGCTTGGCGTCGTCTGCCAGCGGCCCGTTTTATTGCCCCGAAGACCAAAAAGTCTACCTGGACCTGGATTTCTTCCGCGAAATGTCCCAACGCTTCAAAGCGGCGGGCGATTTCGCCCAGGCGTACGTCATTGCGCACGAAGTTGGACATCATGTGCAGACATTGCTCGGTATTTCAGCGAAGATTCAAACCGCCCGCCAACGTGGTGAACGCATGGAGGGCAGCAATGGGTTATCGGTGCGCCAGGAACTGCAAGCAGACTGCTTTGCAGGTGTCTGGGCCTATAACGCACAAAAGCGTTTGAATTGGTTGGAGCCGGGTGATATTGAAGAAGCCCTGAATGCCGCTAACGCCATTGGCGATGACCGATTGCAGCAACAGAGTCAGGGCCGTGTCGTACCGGACTCATTCACTCACGGCACCTCGGCACAGCGCGTGCGCTGGTTCAAGACCGGTTTTGCCCAGGGCCAACTCAATCAGTGCGACACCTTCTCCGCAAAGAGCCTCTAATCACATGATAAAACCGTTATTGGTCCTGTTGTTGAGCACCCTTCTGAGCCTTACGGCGAATGCAGCGGATCAGGCGGTGAAAGCCTTAAGCCCCGAAAGACTGGCCATCAATGGCAGTTTGGCGACCATCGGGCTGAGCAAACAATGGAAGCAACCGCAGCCCGGCACGCGGCGGGCGGTGATCATCATTCATGGTCGTTTGCGCAATGCTCAAACCTACTTGCGCAGCGCCGAGAAAGCCTCCTACCGCTCCGGGCTGCGCAGCTCGACGCTGCTGATCGCCCCGCAGTTCCTGGACCACAAAGACATCGTCAGTCACCATCTGCCGGAAAACATTCTGCGCTGGCACAAAGATGACTGGATGGACGGCAGCGCCGCTATCAATCCTTCGCCAGTGAGTTCGTTTACGGTTATCGATGAAATTCTGACCAAACTCAGTGACAGAAAACTGTTCCCGAACCTGCAAGAAGTTGTCATCGCCGGGCACTCCGGCGGCGCCCAAGTGGTGCAGCGTTACGTCATGGTCGGTAAAGGCGGCGCGGACTTGGAAAAGGTCGGAATCAACCTGCGCTACGTCATTGCCAACCCATCGTCCTACGCCTATTTCAGCCCGGACCGGCCTGAAGCGGTCAGCGCCGCGACATGCCCTGGGTTCGACACCTGGAAATACGGCATGAACAAGCTCCCGCCGTATGCCGGCAAACAAACCGCCGAGCAGCTCGAAGCCACCTACGTCAGCCGTGATGTCACCTACCTATTGGGCCAGCTGGACACCGACGTTAACCACCCGGCACTGGATAAAACCTGCGCGGGCGAAGCTCAGGGCGCGTACCGCCTGATTCGCGGACACAACTTCTTCAGCTACCTGCAAAAGCGCCATCCCGAAGGACTGAAGCAGCAAATGATTGAAGTCCCAGGCGTAGGCCACGACGGCGACCTGATGTTCACCTCGCCCGAAGGTCAGGCTGCGTTGTTCAGAAAGCTCTGAACACAAGGCGCCGCCTTCGCGAATGAATTCGCTCCCACAGGGTTATGCAATCTCTGTGGGAGCGAATTCATTCGCGAAAGGCGCACCACAGTTTTCAGCCTAAACCGCCAACATCCCACGCAATGCGATGCAATCAACGGCGTACCAATCGGTCAATTCTGGCCACGGGTTTTCCGGCAGATTGACCAATACGGTCTGTGCGCCCGCCGCGCGGCCGCAGTCGAGGTCGAAGCGGTAATCGCCGACCATGACCATCTGCGACGGTTCGACATTCCAGCCGTGTGCCAATTTCAGCAGTCCACCGGGATCGGGTTTCGGCGGTGCTTCATCGCGCCCAAGCACGTCGTCGACGGCGAAACAATCGGCCAAGCCAATCGCCTCAAGCGTAACGTGGGCCAGTTCACGGGCATTGCGGGTGAGGATGCCAAGACGGTAGCCGCGCGCCGCTAACTCACGCACCAGTGCCACTGCGCCGGGTGCGGGCTGCGAGGCCAAAGCCAACTCACGCTCATGCTCCAACAGCCACGCATGCTTGGCCGCAGACACATCAGCCGGCAGCGCCGCGAGGTGACTAAGGATGTCGTCCTGAAGCGGGATATCCAGCGCACGCTTGATCGCCGGAAAATCATGCACAGCAAGGGTCAGGGTGCCGTCCATGTCGAAGACCCAATGCCGAACTTGTTGAAGACTCATGCCCAATCCTTGCGGTGGCGAATCAATCCTTCCTGGCAGACCGATGCCACCAACTGCCCGGCGCGGTTGTACACGCTGCCGCGACTGAAACCTCGAGAATTGCCCGCCCAAGGACTGTCCATCGCGTACAGCAGCCAGTCATCGGCACGCAGGTCAGCGTGGAACCACAGCGAATGATCAAGGCTGGCGATCTGCATGTCCTTCTGGAACACAGACTTGCCGTGGGGTTGCAGGGCCGTGGTGAGAAGATTGAAGTCCGAGGCATACGCCATCAGGTATTTATGCAGCGCAGCGACGTCGGGCAAGCTGCCATCTGCGCGGAACCAGACATACTTTACGGCTTCGGACGGGGCCGGGTTGTAGGGGTCAATGTCAGTCACCGGTCGAAATTCGATGGGTTTGGGGCACAGCAGCTTTTCGCGCAATTTTTCGGGAATCAGTTTCGCCCGCTGCTGGGTCAACTCCAGTTCAGAAGGCAAGTTTTCAGGCCCGACGACGTCCGGCATCTGGGTTTGATGCTCGAAGCCCTTTTCGTCGTACTGGAACGAGGCGCTGCAGGTGAAGATGGGTTGGCCCTTCTGAATGGCCGTGACGCGACGGGTACTGAAACTGCCACCATCACGCACTCGATCCACTTGATACACCACCGGCAACGCCACATCGCCGGGGCGCAAGAAATAACCGTGCAGGGAATGCACATGGCGTTCGTCTTCCACCGTCTGACTGGCCGCCGACAACGATTGCCCCAGGACTTGGCCGCCGAACAGCTGACGAAAACCAAGGTCTTGGCTGCGCCCGCGAAAGAGGTTTTCTTCAATCGGTTCCAGGGTCAGTAGCTCAACCAAATCATCTAACACTTGGCTCATTTAGAAATTCCTCACACAAAACAATGCTGCGCCTCCAGGGCGGCGGCGAACGGTTCAATCAGCGGCAACGGGCAGTGAACTCGGCGTTCATCCCAAACTGCGCGGTCAAGCCGTAAATGATACAGAAATTGTCAGTGTGAGCCGTATTCATCCTTGCAACGTTTTCAGCCACTGTTGGCGGGTAATCCGGTAGAGCACGTGAGGTTTCAACGGATCTTTATTGGCCAGGGCCGGATGATCGAAGTCATCGACCGGATCTCGCTGCATGCCAATGGCTTGCATGACTTTCTGTGACGGCAGATTGAGTTCGGCGGTAAACGACACGATCTCATCCAACCCCAGGCGGTCAAAACCACAGCCTAGAGCAGTCCAGGCCGCTTCGCTGGCGTAGCCGAGACCCCAATGTTCACGCGCTAGACGCCAGCCGATTTCCACCGCTGGCGTGAAATGCGCTTCGATGCCCACAACGCACAACCCGGTAAAGCCGATGAAGGCTCCGGTATCCTTGCGTTCCAACGCCCACAGGCCGAACCCCAATTCAGCGAAATGCCCGCGCACTCGCCCGATCAACGCCGCGCTTTCCAGGCGGCTCATGGGCTCCGGGAAATAGCGCATCACCTGCGGGTCGGCGCACATCGCTGCGAACTCGGGTAAATCATCATCGCGCCAGCGCCGCATTAACAATCGTGGGCTGTTGAGTTCGAAAATCGGCTCCATCGGCTTACTCCCCTGGCCCACCCCATAACATCTGCCGTATTGTTCTCTCGGCCAACCGTCATTCACCAACGGCAATACAGGCAAGATCAGTCTTCGACCTCTTATGAACTGAAAAATGTCCATGCCATTCATCCACCGTGCCGGAATAACCCATACGCTCAATAATTTATCCACAATGGCTGTGGAACTGCCTGTGGATAACCTGAGCGAAAGCCTCGCAGAGCCTTATGACAATAGGGCTAGCAGCACTTGGCTAATTTTTAACCAATAGTTATTCACAGGTCCGCTCCATGCAAGGTGCTTAAAAGCGTGGACGTCCTCGGGTAGAATGCCCGGCTACTTCGCTGATCCACAGTGCGCCATGACCTCTCCCCACTCAGCAACGCCCCCTTCAGTCGCAATTGTAGGCGGTGGTCCTGCGGGTTTGATGGCGGCCGAGGTTTTGAGCCAAGCGGGAATCAACGTCGATTTGTACGACGCGATGCCATCGGTGGGCAGAAAATTCCTGCTGGCGGGCGTCGGCGGCATGAACATCACCCATTCCGAGCCTTATCCGGCCTTTCTCTCTCGGTACGCTGAGCGGGCGCCTTTTATTGCGCCACTGCTCCGAAGTTTTGGCCCAGACACCTTGCGCGACTGGATTCAACAGTTAGGCATCGAGACATTTGCCGGCAGTTCCGGTCGGGTATTTCCCACCGACATGAAGGCCGCCCCCTTACTGCGCGCTTGGCTCAAGCGCCTACGCGACGCGGGCGTGGTTATCCACACTCGTCACCGCTGGCTGGGCTGGAATGCTGACGGCACTTTGCGTATGGCTAACGCCGAGGGCGAACAGACCCTCAAACCAGACGCGGTGTTGCTGGCCTTAGGCGGTGCCAGTTGGGCGCGGTTGGGTTCCGATGGTGCGTGGTTGCCGTTGCTGGAAGAACAAGGCATCACCATCACCGCCTTGCAACCGAGTAACTGCGGGTTTGAAGTGACGGGATGGAGCGAGTTACTGCGCAGTAAATTCGCTGGCGCCCCGTTAAAGAACATTGCTGTCGGATTACAGAGCCAGACACCGCGCATGGGCGAATGCGTTGTGACCGAAACGGGGGTCGAGGGCAGCTTGATTTACGCGCTGTCGGCGAAGATTCGGGAGCAAATCAATCAGCAGGGATTTTCCACCGTGGAGATTGATCTGCTGCCAGGTAAAAACATTGGCAACATCCAGTCCGCGCTGGCGAAACCGCGCGGCTCGCGCTCGATGTCCAAACATTTGCACAGTCAGTTGGGGATCGACGGGGTGAAGGCCGCTTTACTCCGCGAACTGGCGCCCACTGAGGTGTTTGCGGATCCGCTGCTGCTGAGCAAGTCACTGAAAGCCTTGCCGCTGACGTTGATTAAACCGCGCCCCATCGACGAAGCCATCAGCACCGCAGGCGGTGTTCCGTTTGAAGCGCTGACGGCGGAGTTGATGCTAAAACACCTGCCGGGCGTGTTCTGCGCGGGCGAGATGCTCGATTGGGAAGCACCCACTGGCGGCTACTTGCTGACCGCGTGCTTCTCCAGCGGCCGGGCGGCTGGGCTGGGAATGGTCAGCTGGCTGAAGCACCTGTAGGGGCCGACGTGTTGGCGAGGCCATCTACATGACACACCACATCAAGGCTTCTCGCCAAAAAGTTGTCTCCTAAAGAAAATACCGACCCCTGCAATAATTAAGGCTTTTTCTTACGTGGGCCGGTGTTGAACACGGGCACTTTGCGCACGGCTTTGACTGCGGGGATGTCGGCGGCTTTTTCGTTGCTGTCTACCCATTTGCCCAGGTTGCGTTTGGCGCCGCCCGGTACTTTTGGTTTTTTCGGCTTCTTCGGTTTTTTCAGGATCTGGCCGCTGGCGTCGGTGGCGGGCACCCGGTGTTCCGGTTCAAAGTCCTGCTCTTCCTGGCGATCCAGTGTCTGGCGAGTCAGGGTTTCAATGGCGGACAGCAATTCGACTTCATCTGCACAAACAAACGAAATCGCTTCGCCGGTCAGCCCCGCCCGACCGGTACGGCCGATGCGGTGGATGTAGTCCTCGGCCACGATAGGCAGATCGAAGTTAACCACGGTTGGCAGGTCATCGATGTCCAGACCGCGAGCGGCGACATCGGTGGCCACCAAAATCTTGACTTCGCTGGTCTTGAAACGATCCAGCGCGCGCTGGCGGGTGGCTTGAGGTTTGTCGCCGTGAATACCGTCGGCGTTGATACCAAGACCTTGCAAGCGCTCGACCAGTTGATCAACGCCAATACGAGTCTTGGCGAACACCAATACCTGGCCCCAATGCTGCTTTTTCAGCAGATGAATAAACAGTTCAGTCTTGCGCTTCTTGTCGACCGGCACCACCCATTGCTTGACTGAGCTGGCGGCGACGTTACGCGGACTGACTTCGATGGTCAGTGGGTCGTCGAGCATTTGCCCGGCCAACTGACGAATCGCGTCGGAGAAGGTCGCCGAAAACAGCAGCGTCTGACGGCGCTTAGGCAAGGCCGCATAGATGTCGCGCAGTTCTTCGGAGAAACCGAGGTCGAGCATGCGGTCGGCTTCGTCAAGGACCAGAATTTGCAGTTGGTTGAACTTGAGCGCTTTCTGCCGATAAAGATCGAGCAAACGACCGGGGGTAGCCACCAGAACATCGACACCGCTGCGCAGCTTCATCATTTGCGGGTTGATGCTGACGCCGCCATACACCGCGTAGGTTTTCAGCGGCAGGTTTTCGTTGTACTGCTCAATGTTTGCGTGAACCTGCTCGGCCAGTTCGCGAGTTGGCACCAACACCAGGGCCCGCACCGAGTTGGCCGCCACTTTCGGGCCCTCCATGGTCAAGCGCTGCAGCAACGGCAAGGCGAAACCGGCGGTCTTGCCGGTGCCGGTTTGAGCGGCCGCCATCAAGTCGCGGCCGGCCAGCACCGGAGGAATCGCCTCAGCCTGAACAGGCGTCGGAGTCTGGTAGCCGAGGGCCGTAACGGCACGCAACAAGGGTTCGATCAGGCCGAGAGTGGCGAATGTCATGGGGATACCGTAGGGAAAATTCAGCGCAAGGCGCGCAGTTTACCCTGTCCGCACAGATCCAGCCTGCTCGTGTTCCTTTTCCAGCGGTGCGAGCCTTGGCTGCGGTCGCTTGCGCCATTGCGGAAGACCAATCAACACCACGGCGCTGATGATCACCGCCATGGCCACGCACTCTTCAAAGCCGATATGTTCACCGGCAAACAGAATGCCCAACAACACCGCCACCGCAGGATTGACGTAGCAATAGCTGGTCGCGGCCGCCGGGCGCACGTTTTTCAGCAGGTACATATAGGCGCTGAACGCGACGATGGAGCCGAACACCACCAGATACGCCAAAGCGCCCCAGCCCGCAGCGGGTGGCATCTGCTCCAGGCGCTCGCCGCGCACCGCACTGCCCAGCAACAGCGCGCCTCCGGCCACGATCATTTCCGCCGCGCTGGCCATGGGACCCGGTGGCAAAGGAAGGCTTTTGCTCCATACCGAACCAAACGCCCACGACGCCGCCGCGAAGATCACCAACGCGGCGCCATAGGGGCTGGATTGCAGGTTAGAGCCCATGTTGAGCATGATGATGCCGATCAAGCCTAGAAAGATCCCAGCCCATTCAAGCCGTGTGTTGCGATGGCCCCACAGCAAGCCAAACAACAGCGTGAACAACGGCACCACCGCCACCGACAGCGCCGCAACCCCAGAGGCCACGCCCGCGTGCTCAGCCAATGTAATACCGCCGTTGCCGCAGGCCAGCAGCAGAAAACCGATCATTCCGGCCGCCCGCCATTGCTTCCAAGTTGGTGCCGGGGCGCCGCGAAAGCGCAAGAAGGCATATAACAAGCTGCCCGCAATCGTGAACCGAATACCGGCCAACATCAGCGGCGGCCACGACGCGACACCGATGCGAATCACCAAATAGGTCGAGCCCCAAATCACGTACAGGGCAAAGAAGGCTCCGATCAAGATCAAGGGAAAACGTCGAGAAGTCGGCATGGCGTGCTCATAAGTCCTTTTTAGGGTGACTTATCTTATGAAAGCAACACGTCAAAGATAAGGAACAAAACCTGTTTATCTCAGCCATACAGTTTTCAAAACATGGTTTATTAATCGTGCGCGCTGAAGAGAAGCAGATAGGTGCGCCAGGACACGAGATCGAATGATCAGGTTTTGCTAGAGGTAAATACTAAAAGCGAGAAGCCCGCACTTAAAAACCGCGTTGGCGTTTGAGGGCTTCGCTGATTTTTGCTGCCGGCACTTTTTGCAGCGTGCACAGAAACTGATGGGACACCCCAGAAATACCGTGGGTCTGACGCAATTCGTTGGCCAGGTGCACCGTCAGGTTGGCGGCCATTTCCGCATCGGCCATGGCCCGGTGAGCCTTGCCGGTGTGAGGCAGCTTGGCCCAAGTCGTCAGGGTGCCGAGCTTGTGATTCGGCGCGCCTGGCATTAAGCGCCGCGCCAGCAGCATGGAGCAGGCAAAACTTTGCTCGCGATTACGCTGAATCCGCGACAGCTCGTAGTCCCAGAATTTCTGGTCGAAAGAAGCGTTGTGTGCCACCAACGGCGTGCTGCCGACGAACTCCGCCACTTCCTGCATGACCTCAGTCGCCGGGGGTGCGGTGCGCAGCATGCTGTTGCTGATGCCGGTCAGCGCTTCGATAAAGGCCGGGATGCGCACGCCCGCATTCATCAAGCTTTGGTAACGCTCGACGATACGTCCCTGCTCCATGATGACCACGGCAATTTCAGTCGCCCGGCAGCTGTGGCTAGGGGAAATACCGGTGGTTTCAAAGTCGATGACGGCAATACGTTCCAAACCTGGCCCAACCCTTCAGAAATCCAATAACAAAAAAACGGCTTTCAGACGCTTAGCTTCTTAAAAGAAACGCGCCTTCAATCGGCACATAACGACTGGCAGCGCGGATCAGCGAGTTGGCGGTCAAACCCGGCACGCCGTAGGCGATCGCCTCCACCCCGTGCTTGCTGATGATCCGCTCGAGCAGCAAATCAAAGTCGCCATCACCGGAAGCCAGTACCACTTCATCGACATGGGGCGCGACGTCCATGATGTCGATGGTAATGCCTACATCCCAATCGCCCTTGGCCGAGCCATCGCTGCGCTGAATGTACGGTTTGAGTTTTACCGTGAAGCCGAGGTTGCGCAAAATCTGCTGGAATTGTTGCTGCTTGCTGTCACCACGGTCGATGGCGTACGCATAGGCTTCGACGATCTGCCCGCGCTGGCTGATATCGGCCCAGAGGGCGGCGTAGTTGAAATGGCAACCATGGGCCTGACGTACGGTGTAGTAGAGGTTCTGTACATCGGCGAACACAGCGATTTTTTTCACCGGATATCCCTCCATGGCGCAAGCGCGCGAGCTGGCAGCAACGATTCAGAAATTGAGTCGGCGCTCAGTATGCCAGTTTGAGGACGGTTTTAAGCGCTTGGGGCGGGCAATATCTGATCGACTGCCTTGGTCAGGGCAGCCGATCAATAGGGATCAGGCAGCCGGATCAGACGTAGGAATCGTCGTCATCCGAAAAACCACCGCTGTCGTCGCCGAAGTCGTTATCGGCAAAACCACCACTTGGGTCGTTATTGCCGAACGAGTTGTTATCGCTCACGCGCTGGTTATCGTTACCCCAACCGTTGTCGCCACCGTTGGAGTTGTTGTCATTGCCGCGGTTTGGCTCCTGAATGACTTCAACAATTTCCTGCGGCTGCTGGTTGTGATGGAACATGCTGCTGATGCCTTCTGCCAGCATCACACCGCCCGCTACACCGGCGGCGGTTTTCAACGCGCCGCCAAGAAACCCGCTGCCAATCGGCGCGGCAGCTGCTGCTTGTGGCTGGTACTGGCCCTGAGGCGGACCGTTGTAGTTGCCTTGCGGGGCATTGTTATATGGCGGCGGGCTTTGAGAAGGCCCGGATTCACGCCATCCACCCGGCGACTGTTGAGGTGATGCCGGCCGTGGTTGCGAGAACGACGGTTGTTGGGCTTGAGGTGCAGGATCACGGGAGCTGCCGAAAATGCTCGACAGGAAACCACCGCTGCTCGGCGCTGGCGCAGATTGAGCTTGTTGCAGCTGAGCTTGGGTCTGCTGCAGCTGGTTTTGCAGTTGACTCACTTGCTCGGCGAGCTGTTTATTTTGTGCATCGAGCTGCTTGATCGCGGCTTCTTGCACCAAAATGGTCTGCGTCATGTAGTACGGCAGAGCCGGCTGCTGAGTCAGATGCTCCTTGATCCGTGCTTCAGCCTGGGTGTCACGGGGGGCTGAGTCCGCTTCGGCTTGTCTCAATTTCGAGAAAAGACCATCGATCAGGGTTTGCTCTTCGCTGTTCATGGCGACCTCGTTAGATTGCCGTTAAAAAAACATCGTCTGGCCAAAATGGGACAGGCGTATCCAAGGTTATGGGGTTGAACCGTGCCGTTTCAATAGTTCGTTCAAAATGTTACCGCCGCCACGCTGAACGTAGGCTGTTGGCCGCTCAGTGGCCATACGCTAAAGTGTCGCACTGCTTTTGCCATGCGATCTGATTGATGAATCCGCTGACTGTTCTACAAGACTCGTTGTATTTTTTCCGGCGCAACCTGACCAGCATCCTCATGCTGTGTCTGCCTTTGGTGGTGCTTGAAGCACTGAGCAAACAGGCCTTGAGTAATGCGCTGGCGTCCAACGCTTCGCAGGTTTACGAGTTGTTGATCGGGCTGCTTTTTTACCCGCTGTACACCGGCGCGCTGATCCTGTTTCTCGACGCCCGCAGCCGCAGCGAGCAACCGCGCAAACGCGACTTGATGGCGATGGCCCTGCGCCTGTGGCCTACCTTCGCGGTGATGTCGGCGCTGAGCACGTTGCTGATCATGTTCGGGTTATCGATGTTTGTCGTACCCGGCATTTGGGTCATGGTCAAACTGGCGTTTTCCGAATACCTGCTAGTGCTGCGAGGCATGACGCCGCTGGCGGCCATGCGTGAGAGCATCAAGATGACTCAAGGACACTTTCTGCGGATTCTGGCTTGCGTGTTGTGCGTTTACATTCCACTGTCAGCGCTTGAAGGGGTCAGCTTGTTCATACTGCCTGAGCCGCTGAGCGCACCGGTGTCGTTGCTGATCGACAGCATCAGTAGTTTCTTGCAGCTATTTACCAGCGTTGTAATTTTTCGCCTGTTCATGCTGATCAACGAGCCACCAGAAAAAAGCCTGATCCTTTAGCGCCCTGCCCCTTTGGCAGCCGAGCGGTTATGCTCGGGCTCATCTTGCAACGATTCAGTCATTGAACGCTCTGCGTTCTAAGTCGAGCCGATGACCCGATTATTGCGCTACACCTTGATTGGCCTGATACCGATTGGCCTGTTGTGCTTGCTGGTCTATAGCTTGACTTGGCATCCGTCCGCCAAGGAGACCGTGACGCCTGTCTGCAAAGGTAACGTCCCGGTGTTAGCGCCCGGCCAAGCGCTAAAAGTCATGACCTGGAACATCCAATACCTGGCGGGGAAACGCTATGTGTTTTGGTACGACATGGCCGACGGCAGCGGCACGGATGAGCGACCAACGCCGGAAGACATTGCCTACAACCTTGATGAAGTTGCGAGGGTGGTCCGGGATGAACAGCCGGACATCGTTTTGCTGCAAGAAGTGAACGACGGCGCCAAGAACACTGACTACGACAACCAACTGGCGTTGCTTCAAGAGCGCGTGGCTGATTTATACCCGTGCAGCTCCGAAGCGTTTGACTGGAAGGCCGACTTCGTTCCAGACCGGCATATTTTCGGCAGCGTCGGGATGAAACTGGCGACGTTGTCCCGCTATGAAATCGAACACGCTGAACGCATTCAATTGCCGCGAGCTGCGGGCAACTTCATTCATCGCCAGTTCCAGGCAAAACGCGCCTTGCTGGTGAGTTATTTGCCGTTACGTGATGGCGGGCAAATCGCGGTGATCAATACGCACCTTGATGCGCCTCGAGCAAACGACGACACCCTGGAGCGCCAAGTGCAGGCCGTCAGTAAGTGGCTGGACACCCTTGAGAGTCGCGGCACGCCGTGGTTGATCGGCGGCGATTTCAATCTACTGCCGCTGGGCCAGTACCAACGGTTGGCACCGGCAACGCGCGGCGAATATTCGCAAGACAGCGAGCTGCATGAGCTGTGGGACAAATACCCGATGATCCCGACCAATGCGGAATCTGGCGGAGTTGATCGTCGGCAATGGTTAACCCATTTCCCCAACGACCCACGGATTGATGGACCGGACCGGACTGTGGATTACTTCTTCCACAGCCCGCGAATCAAACGAATCGAGGCGCAAGTGAGGAAAGAAGACACGTTGCTGATTTCGAATCATTTGCCCGTGATCGCCCGGTTCTTGCTGCCGGTGTTGCCGTAATCCCTCTGCTGCCGGACGCGATAAGATTTTCCGTTCCTACAATTTCGTGTATGCCGAAGTCCCTTTGGGGGGTTGCTTGCCAACGAAAGCGTCATTGCAGGCAACCCAGGTTTCAGGTCGACATCAGCGGCGCGATTACGGGCCCCTTCGCAGGCAAGCCTGCTCCCACAGTATCTAAGGCCCCATTCGCGGCATCGAAGACAAGGCGCCATCTCCTACAGATAAGTGTCATTGTGTTTACTTGCGCGGCTTGATCCGCGCGGTCGGTTCCGCCACCAAGGGATCGTCCGGCCAGTAATCAGCGACATCATGTAGCCCCGAGAGGATTGACACCTTCGAAGTGGCCAAATTTCCTGGGTGGGCACTGAAAATGCTCATCGTCGGTTGACTGTCAAGGTTGAGCGCGTGATTGACAAAATACGCGTCGTCCTGAAGGCTGGATTGACACATTAATTTCGGCCAACGCGCCAGCCAGCTCGGTGGATTGACACATTACTTTCGTGTTACACCTATCTTGAGATGAGAGAAGGCCTGCTGCATCCGAATAAGTCGAAAGCTACATCCCAAGCTAGCAATGCGTAACAGAAAACTGCTGTTGCTAGATTATGCAATACTTTCACTTTCTGAGGCCGGCAGTTGGAACCGCTCTCTTGCCACTACCACAAGACGTTGGCTGAACTCTCTGCGCAGTGCTGCAAGATCGGCTTGACCGCAGTTCCAGTGAATCCTACGCAGCAAATCAGTTCTCAATTGCTCGTCGTCTCGCGCTCGTACGAAGGCTCTAACCTGCTCTACGAATGATTCGCTTTCGAGCAAGCGACGCAGCGATGTCAGGTCTCCACTCTTTGCGATTGAACGCCAGTACACTAAGCCGGGCTCTCCTGGCGGAAACAGTGGATACTCATACCAAAGCAGTAGTGGTCAGTAGCGTAGGATCAGGCCGGAATCCGGAAATAACTAGACCCGTGGAACCTCGTTCTAGCTTGACGCGTGCCGAAATTCCATCAGATCGAATCAAACACCAGATAAAGCAATATCCAGGCAGTCGATGCGAGCTTTATTCGATCATCAACGCTGGCCAGAACGCTTGATTAATCACCATGGTGACTGTTTGAGTGGATTTGCGCTTTACCCCATCCATTAGGGCTTTGTTATAGTTGAAGTCATAAATAAATTTCGGCTCGTCCGAGTTAATTCTGATGCCCAAAAAACCGTACCATAACAAAAGATCCATAACATTAGCAGCTTGCTGTTGATCAAGCCCAGACTCTATGAGAGTGTCCAGTACTTCGACTTCATTAAGATCTGACGGAGAAGCAATAAAAGCGTAAAGTACGCTTTCTGTCTCTTGCGAAATATCTCTCAATTCGTATCCGATATCCCGAAGCAAGTCAGAGGAGTAAGCAGCAACTCCTTTTTCGATATCTGCACTTTCTACCAACTCATGATTCAAATTTATCGCAAAGCTTTTACAGTGGTTAATCAAATTCAGTAAAAAGCGCGGACGCATCAGCGATCGATCTATCAGGTACTGCGACGTCTCTTCGCCTTTGAAATGACTAGTAAATACTTTTAGCCAAGCATTTTTAAAGTCTAACTCGTCATCGAGCCCATTTGAAATAATTCGCAAGCGTACTAGTTCACGAAGCAAATCAGCATCAGTCCAATCAAGCACTACACTAGCTTCCTTTCCACGATCCGAAGTTTCTTTTACGAGTAACTCGTAAACATCGTTCCTTAAGAAAACTACTGTCTTCACACTAAAATGGGACCGGCTAAACTGTCTTTCTATTTTTCTCGTTGCTTCAATCAAAGCCCTGATTATCAGAAGGTCCTCATGCTGAAGGCCAGACGTAGGCCATCCATTATCGAGATTATCAAAAAGCAACCATAAAAGCTCTTTGTTCTCCAAATAGCTCCCAAGCTTATTTTTTAACTGCCTTACATCATGCTTATATATCAGCTCTGTAACTTGGGACGATGTTAAACTTACCTTGCTTTCGTCCCCGAATTTGGATTGATACTCTGAGTATATTCGTTCCATTAATACAGACATGCGTTCTGAAAAGTCGCCTTGATAGTCGTACCCTTCTGCATGGAATAGCTCCGACAACTCACGGTAGCCAGCGTAAAGACGATGATCATGGATGTGTCGAGTTTTATCCTTTTCAAGGATCTTGTAGCAGATTTCGAGTAAAAGCACGTATTCCCAAAATGCCGTAACGGTGTGCTGATATGTGCCCTCCTCAAGAAAATTCAGTATCCTTTCTTTAAACTTAATTAGCTTGTAACCGTCAGGCTTCAGATCTAGAACAATGTTTTTGTTCCTGTTTTTCTCTCGTTCACTGTCTCTGATTTGTAAAAAAATTGCAGACTTCCCGGAACCTTTTCTTCCGACTACGAGATGCGCCTCGCCTCTTAAAGATTTCAAGAACTGATCCGTTTCTAAATAGTATTTTTCGAGGTCACGCATCTCATTTTCTGCTGATGTAGCGCCCAGATTTAATTTTTTTAAAAATGATCGTTCCTGCTTTGAACCGCTCGGCTCAAGTCTTTGAAAGGCCTGGGTTACCTTGCTAGCGAACAGTTCAATTGCTTGATTAACATCGTCCGGGTGGTAGGTGACATGCACAAAATCTCTGTAGTCTAACGGAACCGGATCATCACCGGATTGCAGGATGCAGAGCGCCTTTTCCATTCCGTCAGCTAAACCCGCAATGAATGCTGCTCGAAGATTGTGAATTTGAAAGCCCGCAGAATTTACAGATAGTAGGGGGACAACTATTCCGTGTGATTGTGAAACTTGAGCTATTGCATCATAGGCGGAAAGCCGTGGCATCTCATTCGGATCAAAATTTCGGAATGTATAACCTGCTTTTTTGATTCTTGAAATTATCCTAGTCGACCAATCTGTCTTGAATGGAGTGTCTAGCAAGTAGATTGGCGCTTTGATATTGAGGATGCTGGAAATCTCAATAGGTTTTGTAAGATTCGCATTATTTACAAAACTAATTAACTCGGCGGAATTTTGATATTCACGATATCCTAAAGTATCAAATATCCCAACATCGGAAATCTTTGCACCTTGGGGCGCTAAGCTTTTGTTTTTAACCAGCAGCACTCTTTTTGACTTGCCAATCGCATATCCAATTTCATATGTTACGTTGAAATTTAGTACAGAGATATCGGCCAAAAAAAAATCTGCGCTATCAATGCCGCTTAGTACTTCCCCGGAAATGAAATGCCCGGCAATGTCGAGTGCTTTCCAGGTGTTTACTGAAATGGCTTTATTGTACTTTCCAACGCTTTCCATTGCGCTCTCAATCACTTGCCCAATATCAGCGGGGGAAGATGCATAGGCAAAAAAACCAGTGTCACTGCTCACTTGGACGTCCTTATCGTACATGCATAAATTGCCCCATGATCGGGAGCATGGCGGCATAACGCCATCGATGAGTATGATTTTTACACAACTCAACCAACGACCGCTAGTAAGCCTAGACCAACTGCCACTCGGGCTGCACGCGCATTGGTTCTGGCCGCCTTCTGCCTGTCACGAATGACCGGTTTGGGTCGAAGCTGTGTAAAAACGTTTTAGAGCAGGTTTGACTGTCAGGATCGGGACAAAAATAGCGTTTCTACGCAAATTGTTGCATCTTTGCCCAACCAGTCGCCGACAGATTTTACGTAGCAACGCAGGCTTCAGGGCGGGGTGCCCGCGTTTTTACACAACCTCGGCCGAAATCGGCCGGTCGCAGTGTCTATGCGAAATTGCGCTCCACTTGACCACCCGTTTTGCATTCGACCTGACCAGTCATTTTCATTCGTTCTGACCACCGATTGCATCGGAGTTGACCAGCACGCGTTGTAACCATGATCGGCAGAGAACGGCCGATTCTGTTGAAAAAGTCGAAATTTCAGACTGGAAGACATCGAGGTTGGCCGTCACTTCAGTACCTATTCACCACATTGGGTGGCTTTTCGGTTCTGCGTTGACCGTTGCAGCTTTGTCAGTGGGTTAATTTGAGGTTTTTTGCTTGAAGCAGGCGCACCTATCCCGTGGCGGGCGGCCCTTGAGATGTAAGTTTGGCCAGTCGACGCAGGTTCTGCACCGCTGCCGCCAGCGTGAATTCATCAGTTGCCCCACTCATGCCACGTAGTCTCAAGCGATCCAGTTTCAGGATGCGTTTGAGGTGGGCGAACAACATTTCGACCTTCTTGCGTTCGTGACGAGAGCGCACATATTCCGGCGTCGCCGCGATTCGACGCGCCACATCACGAGCGGCTTCATGAACGCTGCGGACGATCTTACGAAACGAAGTGCTCGGGCAGCACTTGGCTTTCATCGGACACGCCGCGCAGTCGGATTGTCTGGATCGAAAGATAATGGTGTTGGCTTTGGTGACGTGCGAACGCTCGTTCTTGAAGGCTCGCCATTCGCTGCGCAATACGTTGCCGGCCGGGCAAAGATATTCCTCCGCCTCTTCATTCCATTGAAAATCGCTGCTGGAGAAACTGTCATTCTTGCGCTCGGTTTTGTCCCACACCGGCACATGCGGCTCGATATCCTTTTCCTCTACCATCCAGGCCAGCATTGGTGCTGTACCGTAAGCGGTATCACCGATGAGGCGATCAGGTTTGATCTCGAACTGCGACTCGACCCGATCGATCATCGTCTTGGTGCTTTCGACTTCGGCTGTTCGATGGGCAGGTGTGGATTCCACGTCCATGATCACGCCGTGCTCAGTGTCGATCAGGTAGTTTGTGGAATAAGCAAAAAAGGCGGGACCGCCCGGCGCGGCCGTCCAGCGGGCTAGAGGATCAGTCAGCGATAAGCGCTTGGGAAGTGCTTCAGCCAGCGCCTCTTCATCGAGTGCTTCGAGGTACTCACGTACGGCACGCGTACTGAGCGATGGATCGCTCCAGTTGACCTCCTCCTCACCAGGTACGCCGCGCTGCCGACTCGCATCTGCCTTGATGATGCTGGCGTCCACGGCAAAGCCTTCGCCCTTGACCAGACCCGCGTCCATGCAGCGACGCAGCACTTCATTAAACAGCCAGCGAAACAGATCGCTGTCCCGGAAACGGCCGTGTCGATTCTTGGAAAACGTCGAGTGGTTGGGGACTTCATCCTCAAGGCTCAATCGGCAGAACCTGCGATACGCCAGGTTTAAATGGGCCTCTTCGCACAACCGCCGCTCGGAACGAATGCCATAGCAATAGCCCACGACCAGCATGCGGATCATCAGTTCAGGATCAATCGAAGGACGCCCGATCGGGCTATAGAAATCGGCGAGGTAGTGGCGCAGGTCACTCAGATCGAGACATCGATCAATGCTGCGCAGCAGATGATTTGTTGGGATGTGGTCTTCAAGGTTGAACGAGTAAAACAGCCGCTCCTACCCACTCGATAACTGTCCCATCATGCTGCGTGCTCTCCCGCCGGCCGATGGAGTGATTTTGCCGCAGGCCAAACAGGAGAGCTACTTTTTCAACAGAATCGGCCAGAAGCAGACATTCGATTACCGTAGTGCAACTGGTATCAGCACGACGGATCTTCCGAGGTTGTGAGATCAGCGGACGCTAGTGATTCATCAGTACGTGGGCCCGCGCAACGCTGGCGACGCTTCGGAATGTTCGGACCACGCGGTGTTCCCGTAGCGCCGAAGGCCAGTTCAGCATCACGATCAAACCTAGCGCTGGCGCTGTCGAACCATTCATACAGAGTTTGATCGCGGCAATGCATGCCTAATTCCCGTTTCGCACACTGGATCTGATGGTAGTAGAACACCATGGAATGGATAGCTTTGTTCATGGCGGGAATCATTGAAATGTTGCGAAGCTCCAAGTGCGCGAGGTCCTTGTCGCGGCAAACCTTCATCTGCTCTCGGAATTGCTTGAACTCATCGAAGGAAACTTCCATCGAGGTGAGCATGTTCTCTCTAAATGTATCTTCGTCATCCGGAAACACCTTCTTCCAATGCAAGGCATCATTTTGCTGGCCGAAAGCGTGGCACCAGTCCAAAACTGCTAGGTCCAGCGCATTACGGGAGATTTGGCTCCAAAAATTACTAAGAACCCTGCCTCGGCCGAGCTGTTCCCGCGTAGCGCCAGACAGTGCCAAGTTATTCACAAAGCTTATGCAGTTCATTTCAGCGCAAGCGAGCAGCTTAGTTCGGTCCATTGTGATCCTGATTTGGGGCGCGTTGGGGGGCGTCAGCGTAGCGCTCTGCCCCCACCCCCTACAATCTCGGAGGTCGCGGTTCTCTATGAATATCCCTTTGGCTGGTTGGTAGGATTCAAACGCTATTTTATGGCTGCCGGGGGTGACCGCTATGGGTCCAGAGTGTGTAAAAACGCTTAGTCAAAATTGAAGTCTGCGTTTCTATGTGAAATCTGAAGTTTATCGGCTGGTTGGCAGACCTAGATTTTTCGTAGAAGCGTGATTTTCAGCCATAATTTGGGGCGCCAAATCGCTGAAAAACGTTTTTACACACTCTGGGTCGATTGTAGTCCTTCAGTTTTAGGAGCCGTGGACCCTAGAACTGAGCTCGCTGAAGATATTTACCGGGAGTCGGCTGGTAAGTGGCAATGCAAACGGCTGGTCAAGTCGATGCAATTACCCCTGCTGAGAGCCTAGGCTGCTGGTCGGGAACCACGATTCCCCCACTCTCCAGCTAGAATGCCATCATAATCCGGCTCAATCCGGCTCACGCTAATCCTCATTCCTGCATATCGGTTATCAACGAATGGACATCGAACACGAACGGCTTGCCAGTCTCATTGAGTTTGCGAAACAGACCACCCTTATGCAGAAAAAGCCTGCTATAGCGGTGAACCAGCACAACAACTTCAGCGTATCGGAAGCCAAGCTCTTAGCTCTGCCAGGCGTGCACCTCAATGTGGAGTCGCAGGATGAGGACCATATTTGGTTACGGCTCGACCGACTGCATGAGACAGCGCCGCCCCTACCGGAGAATGAGCTACTTGGCGTCTGGATCGATTTGAAGGGGACACCAGACATCGAACCGGCCTTGAAGCCAAGTATTTCCATGGATGAGTTGGCGAAAATTAATGCCCTTCCCCCTGAAGGGGAGACTCAGATGTGGGCGATTTCTCAAGGTGAGGACGTTTCGGGGTCAATTGCGCTAGAGCATTATCCTGATGCCGTCGAGCTGAGGGCGCACCTCATAGCGTACCTCTTGGGTACCTGGTCCCCTTGGGCAGCAGAAGAAAAAAAACGTCGTAAAAGCATTGCGCAGTACTCCGATTTTTTCCTGCTGATTCAGCAGATGCAGGGCAATCTCGGTGATGCTCAATTGGAGGTTGTATGGGGGATAGGCGTCGCTACCTGGGACCATCCAAGCGTGGGCAAGATCGAGTATCCGCTACTCACCCAGCTGGTTGAGATCGAAATCAACGAAAAGACGATGGCCATCGAGGTCCGGCCCCGCCAAACCGACCCGCGCTTAGAAGTAGACGCCTATGTGGCTGCCGAGATCGCAGGAGTTGGCCCACTAACGACGCAAACCAAGGATTTTTTCAAGAAAAGCGACGTAAGCCTTAACCCTTTCATGCCTTCAACGTTTGATCCAGTCATTCGCATGGCTTCGTCGCTGCTGGACATGCAAGGCCAGTATGTACCGGCGATCGCTTCCATTGATGATCGCTCAGTTCCAAAGCCGGGCAAACATCTCGCACTGACTGACACCTGGGTCCTGTTTGCTCGACCGCGTGACACAAATCTATTTTTGCAAGACCTAGAACGCTTCGAAGAAATCATCGAAGCCAATGCTGTACTCCCACCAGCGCTTCAGGCCATCTTCACAGCCCCGTCTAATACAGTCGAAGATTTAGTTCTGCCACCTTTTCGCGGGCTTTCCTATGTACTTGGGTCTCATGGCTCAGAGGCGAATCCGGCAACTCAAAAGGAACTCTACTTTCCAAAACCGTATAACGATGAGCAGGTGCAAATCATCCAGCTGCTTGAAGTAAGTGACGGAGTGGTTGTGCAAGGGCCGCCTGGTACAGGAAAGACTCATACCATTGCCAACGTGATTAGCCATTACCTCGCCAATGGGAAGCGGGTTTTGGTCACATCAATGAAGGATCCTGCCCTCGCAGTCTTGCGAGAAAAGCTGCCCGAGGATATCCGCCCGCTGGCCATCAGCTTGCTGAGCAGCGAAGCCGACGGAATGAAACAGTTTGAGTTTTCCATCGAAAAAATTGCTGCAGAAGTTCAACGAATTGACCGGGCGGCCTACAAGCGGGAGATTGAGCAAATTGATGGGGAAATTGACACGCTCCATGCTCAGATTTCGTCATTAGATCGCGAGGTCAACGCGTGGGCGGATCGCAATCTATCGAACATCAGTATCGACGATGAGTCCATCAGCCCGACTGCTGCTGCAACGATCGTTTCCGCCAAACAGGAAGAAATCGCTTGGTTCCCCGACGAACTCAGCGCAGATAGCTGCCATCGGCCGCAGTTCGATACTCAAGACATCATCGCCTTGCGTGAAGCTCGTATGCAAGTTAGAGACTTGCTGGTTTACCTTGGCAAAAAAGTCCCTCAACTGAACAACTTTCCAGATGCCAAGAAGCTGATTCAAGTACATCTGGACCTGGCGCATGAGTTGGAACTGCAGAAGAAAGAAAGCAGAGGCGACGTCCCGCGCCTGCGAGACCAGAGTATCGATATTATCGAAGAGGCCTCTGCGTTATACGACAGTGTCACCGCACAGCTAAAAACTCGTACCCGACTGGACGCTATGGAACAACCATGGCTAGCAGAGATGGAAGCCCATCTGCAAAGCGCCGGCCATGAAGATATTTTCAATTTTTTTCTCGCACTTAAAGAAGAAATCGAAGACGCGATCACCGAGCGAAAGAACTTCATTGCACGACCTGTGCAACTGACATTCGAGCCAGAAAACAACGATGAAATGGTGAAAGCCGTTGAAAACCTCTCATCAGGACGGCGGCCGTTTGGCCTCACCGGGCTGCTGGGCAAGTCTGCGCAAAAGCAACAACTCGATAACATACAAATACTTGGTTCCAAGGCGGAAACTGTCGAGGACTGGGGCCACATCTACCGCTTCATCCGCTACCAGCAACGCTCCCGTGCCCTGCTCATGCGCTGGAATGCTCTCGCTGCTGAGTTGCCCCTGCCGAGATTCGAGACGGGCGCAGATGAACTTCTGTCAGCCACTAAGGCGCTGGAGCTCTTCGACCTCATTTGTCAGTCAGATGCCGCGACCAATGAAATTGAGCTAGGTCTGGCTAAGCTGATTCCCGACTGGTCACGCTCTGCGCAATTACGCGCCGAAAAAAGCGTATTGGTCGAGGCTGAAAACTTTCTCGCCCATCACCTGACTAGAAATCGGTTGGCTGAAGCATGGGCCATCAAAGAATCGTTCCAGAAAGCGTTAGCTGGTTGTGAGGGCGACATTACAGCTCGCTTTTATAACTTCTTGAGCGATACCCTCGGCAGTCTTGAGGTACAAACGACGACTGTTCAAGCCCATTGGTCGGAGCTCATGGAGGAGTTGCGGCGAGTGCTAGAGCAGGGAACAGCGCTACGTACAATATCTGAGATCACAGATACCATTGAGGCTTCTGGTGCTGCGCTCTGGGCTAGCCAGCTCCGGAGTGAAGTCAGTGAGGGGCCAGTGGATTTGATTCTGCCGGGAAACTGCCTCGATATATGGCGCCTGCGACGGCTAGCCTGTCACCTCGAAAAGATCGATGGACGCAAAGAGTTAAAGCGCCTATTCAAACAGCGTAGAGAGCTGGAGCGCGACTTGGCAAAGTTGTACCAGGACGCCGTGGTGAAACGAACTTGGCTGCGCCTATCGGAAAACGCAACTCATGGAGTGCGAGCTGCCTTGGAGCTGTATCGGTCAGCCATCCGCAAGATTGGAAAGGGAACAGGAGTCAGAGCTAGCCGCTATCGGAAGGATGCAAGGGTTGCGGCGGAAACGGCGAACTCTGCTATCCCGTGCTGGATCATGCCTCATTACCGTATTTGTGAAAGCCTTCCTGCCACATTTGGCGCTTTCGACTTAGTGATCATCGACGAGGCCTCTCAATCCGACCTAAGTGCGTTACCGGCGCTTCTGCGCGCGAAAAAAGTATTGATTGTCGGTGATGACAAGCAGGTATCGCCGGAAGGGATCGGTATGGAGGAAGATCGGTTGCAGGGGATGATGAACCGTTTCCTCGGCAACCAAGTGGAGTTGTACCGACCTTTGATGTCGCCGGAGCGCTCTCTTTACGATTTGTTTCGGGTTGTTTTCGCCAAGAGCACCACCATGCTGCGTGAGCACTTCCGGTGTGTTGCGCCTATCATCGAATACTCCAAGCGTGAGTTCTATCGCGATGAACTCAAGCCCCTACGTTTGCCGTTGATGACAGAGCGACTGGACCCGCCCCTGATAGATCTGAAAGTCATGGATGGTGTAAAAAAGGGCAAGATAAATCTTTCTGAAGCAAATGTAATTGTTGAGGAAATTCGCCAGATAGTGAATACACCAGCACTGAACGGTAGGTCTATCGGTGTCGTTTCGCTGCTGGGCGCGGAGCAAGCGCAGAAAATTATGCAAATGCTCACCAAGGAGCTAGGGGAAGAGATAATCGCGAAATACCATATCAACTGTGGGGATGCCCGGACTTTCCAAGGTAAAGAGCGGGACATCATGTTTCTTTCCATGGTGGTCTCAGCTGGCGATGCTCATGCCCAAACGCGTGACTCAATGAAGCAGCGATTCAACGTAGCAGCGTCTCGTGCGCGTGATCGTATGTATCTTGTGCGAAGCTTGGATCTTTCCGAACTTAGTCATGCCGATGAGCTTCGTCGAGGTCTATTTCAGCATTTTGAGTCGCCGTTTGCGGTGGACCCAGTGGAAGTCTCCGATCTCCGAGAGCTCTGTGAGTCAGGCTTCGAGCGCGATGTATATGACGACCTAACCAATCGAGGATACCGGGTCATCCCTCAGGTGCCAGTGGGTGCCTTCCGGCTTGATATGGTAGTTGAAGGCGACAACGATAGTCGCTTGGCCATTGAGTGCGATGGTGATCGCTACCATGGCCCTGATGTATGGGATGCCGACATGCGGCGTCAGCGCATCCTAGAGCGAGCAGGCTGGCGCTTCTGGCGCTGCTTCGCTTCGGCCTACACTCTGCGTAAGGAAGAGGTTCTGCTTGATCTACTTGACACCTTAGCTGGCATGGGGATTGTGCCTGCTAGTTGTGGAGGGGTCGCTAAAAGCATCCACGTTGGCCGCCGGGAGGTCTATGGTTACCCCAAGGTTAACGTCGACTATGAGACAGAGACAGTGGTTTCCGACATTAACAGTGAAGAAAACGAACGCGCTTCGACAGGCTCGCGGTAATACGGAGAGGGAGGTTGCAGACTAAAATTCAATCAACAAACATGTAAAGTTGCGGTGAAACGTAGCCCCACCAAAGTGTGACACTGCCGCTAACATCTAGCTTTATAGCCTCAGAAACTGGGCGCTGCGCGGGTCGTGGGTTCGAATCACGCCTGGGGCGCTCAGGTCAATGACATGGGGGATTTGTATAGGGGATGACCAAGCACCGGGGGCAAGGTCTGATTGTGGCCGATCTCTGTCGGTTACTACCGGCAGCTATGGGTCGCTCTCTGCCGGTCATGGCCACGCAGCGTGCTGGTCAAATCCGATGCAAATGATTTGTCAGGTCGAATGCAAATGGGTGGGCAAGTCTGTGCAATTACCCATTCTATTGGATCAGGGGCGATTCAGCCCGAATTCATGAGGCCTTTGACTAACGTTGCTGAGGCGGTCGGCAAGGCGAACATTCATCAATGATGCAGCCGAACCTTGAGAGACTTACTCTGGCGTGCCGCTAGCTCCAGCTCCCTCACGCGGTCCCAAAGCTGGAGATTCTGAGTGAGTACTCGGTCTCGCTGCGAACTGACCAATGCGAGCTCTTTTTCTAAATGCACAAGCTTATCTTCTACGCGTTTAATGTTTTTACCATTTGACGAGCCGGAACTGTTGTTAGCATCAGCGCGACAAGCCTCGATCATTGCGAGTATAGGCAAATGCGCTTTGCGAGACTTCTTCAGGTAACCACGGTCAAATCCAGCTTCCAGACTGACAATGCTCGCGGTGAGTTTGGATAAATCTAACCCCAGATGTTCGGGCACAAAAGGCTTCCCATCCAGAAGGCGCTGCAAGGCCTCCTCGCAAGCGCCCAGCCCCTTACTTATTCCTACGCCAGACTTCATAGTTAACGCCCCAACGTATTGATTAGGCGAGCCTTAAAGGCCATTAAGCGTTCAATATCACCCTTAACAATTTGATATTCGCCTGAGCCCTCTACGTAATTTGACAACTCGCTTGTCGCGTCCTCTATAGCTGTATTTAGCTTTGCAGATTTGATGATCGCGCCCTCGCAAGACAAACATTCTGTGTAGTCACCGAGCAGGAAGGAGTCGCAGCGACCCACCTTGGTACAACCGCCGAGCAGCGTAGGCCGATAGCTAATTGCGCCGTTTTTCACCCGCTGTTCTGTGTCGGCGCGAACGTCTTCAATCTGTATCTCACCAGCCTTGACACGTTCTTTCTGCTTCTCCATGTACGAACCGGTGCCGCCAAACAACGGATCTTCTTTGAACAGCAGATCGGCAATCAACTGATTGGCCACCGACATCGGCATGGCCATTTGAAACTCGAAAGCAAAATGGTTGCTCGGCAGCACGAAGTCTTTTTTCTTCTCGTCGTAGTAGCCAAAAATGGTGCGCAAATTATCGAAGCCATTGGCGTAATAACGCGCCATCTGGATTGTCATGTGCTTGAACTGCGCCCGCAGCGTCGGCAACGAGAGAAAACCGCTACTGCTTCCATAAAAGGCCAAAGAGCGCCGGAACTGATGACTGGTCAGCGGCCAGGGCTGGCCGTTTGCAAACTCTGGCTTATTGTAAAAATCACGAGAAGGGTCGCTCTGAGCCAACTCTTGCAAATCCTCTGCTTGAATTTTCAAAGCTTGGAAGGCGCTCAGCTGCTCTCTTCTCGACGAATAAAAGTCGGAAACGGTAATTCCATTGGCTTTTTTATACTTCACGATAGATGGATTGAGAAACAGCGGACAACGGTCACCCGGGTCGATCTTATAGAGCTTGGCGAGACCACGACAAACAGCCTGGGCAATTTCAACTGCCTTGACGACTTCACTTGGGGCGAACCATGCTTCATGCTTCTTGTAGCCTGTGAACTTCGTTGTAGTCGAGAGCACGCATACTGCTTGCGGTTGATCGCGCACAAAATCATGATCATCAATGACTTGCGCTCTGACGACTTCCTCACTCAAACAGTTATACGCCATGCGCAGAATTTCCTGATCACGCATGCCGGTATAAATATGGATGACTGTTTTCGCCACATACTGCATTTGTAGCAGAACACGTTGCAGGTTAGCCCTATGGGGGCAGACGAATTCATTGGCAAAAACGCCAGCCAGACCGTGATCTCTGAGTGCTTGAGGCATGTCGGAACGATAGCTCGCTCTTCCGCCTAATCCGCGAGACCTCTGAGTATTAAGATTGACCCCGTAATGTTCATCAGCAAAGCACGCAATAAATGACTCGAAAGCCCCAACGCCCTGATAAAGTTGATCGAGCAGATCACCAACAACGCTGATTAGATTTAAGTAGATTCGAGTCGGAATTATGGGGTGCTGGTTGGATTTTGGTCTTTTTAAGTCGAAACTGTTCGGATTGAGCACAACATACCCGAGGCGCTCTTGTCCAACATGAACCAACTGGTTCAAAATCCCGCATAAACTGCCAGTAACATTTCGCTCACGAATGAATGCCGCCAGATATACAGGAACGGTAAATAGCTGCTGCAAAGACAATACACCAACCATTGGCTTTTTTCTCAGCGCGAAACAGAAGTGCATTGCAATGCGCAACACGCCAAAATAATTTGAAAGCGTGGACGCACTGAGCATACCGAGTCGCCCACCACTACCAAAATAAATCAGGCAATACAACAAATACTTTACTTCCTCGATCAGCGCCTGTTGCTCCTGGCCATTATCGTCGAAAATAGTATCAAAACGCAGTCTACGTATTTTCTTGGCACTCAGCCTGTACGGGTTAAAGTCCCATACAGATTCACCGTATACCGCCGTTGCACTGCCGTGTTCATCGCGGCAAAGAACAAAATCCGGTGCAGGTTTCTCAAACAGTTGCGCCGCATTATCTGGCTCACTGGTAGCCGGAAACTGACCGCTGGAAAAAAGACTGCCTATCGACTGAACAACAGCGTTCAAAATACCACCCCCATTTTTTCATAACGGCTCAAGCGGGTTTCCCAAAACGCAGTTAGCTCGCCGTACACAAACACCCTGGCTTTAACCTTTTCGACCGTCTGTTTCACCGAATCAGAGCGTTCACTAAGGGCGTCGATGATGAACTCGATTCGGATAGACAATTCTTTGTATAGCGTTTCAGCGTGCGCCATATCGGGAGCCGCTGCGCGCACGGCATTAACCACGTACTGCAAGCTCAGGAGTTTGTGCAGGTCTTCTTCGTCGCTGTGACAGACATAGTGCTCACAATACAAGCACCCGTATTGCGTGCGGCAGTTCGGTTTCACAAGGGCTCCTGCACCAGCTACCGGCGTCGGCTGGTTGAAATCGTCGCAGTGGCCTGCCGCTGTTGCGATCATGCCTTCTGCGACCCGCTGACTGCGCTCACGTAGGACATGGGCGGCATGCCGCATGGACTGCCAGAACTGGCCGAACTCGACTTGCTGCTGCTCAGGAGTCGCCTCTGCATAGGTCGAAAAATTAACCGCTTCGCTGTGATTTAAGGATGCCGCTACAGTGGACGGCGACATGCGGGCCGAGTGCAATCCGACGCTTTTGTGCTTGCGCATTTTGCGCGGAGAAAGACTCGGCAAATTTGGATCAACAAAGACCCCACGGATAGACTTATAGAATTTCCCCACGGCGTCCGATACCGGAAGCTCGCCAAAGTCTGTTGCATCTTTCCTACTTCTACGTTTGGGCAATGAAAAAAACAGTCGATCATGTCGCTCGCCATTCAAAATCCACTCACGGAGCTTGAGGTACTCCTTAAGCAGCGGAAGACCATTACCCCGCCCAATATTATAAAAAGTCGATCTCCCACCTGCGCGAAACTTTACAGCAGAAAGCTCTTTTTTAAGCGGAGATTTTATGACCTCAAGCGCGTCCTCATAATCAAACTGCGCAAATTCGGTTGGCGACGCACCTGTAATCAGCAAGAAAAGCCCGGCATAGGCTTTCGCGGCAAGACTAGCCAAATCAAATCGGTGCCAATTACGTGCATCTTCGTTTGCAGTAACGAGATTCGCTGTTGCCTTTGCGAGAGTTTTATGTGCATCTTTTTTCATTACGCCATGGCGACCGAGCCTGACGGCAGCACTCATGTATTCCTCGACAGTTGAGATCCTTCGTTCCGCCACTTTGTAAACAGGCGGGCCTTCCTTAAACGGGCCAACTGCACCGCAGGTTGATGGGAAAATAACAACTTCATAATCCCTAATGCCAACCACACATGGATAAGGATTATTATTTAGGACAAATTCGCTGCATTGCCGAGCAATCCCCAAACAAACATCCTTATACAACTCAACATGATCAGCGCTTGGAGCTGGCGAGCCTTTTCCGGGGGTTATTCTAATAGCGCCCGAGAGGATGCGGTGGCTGCTTTCAGGATAGAGCCCTTCAATTATCGCAATGACGACACTCTGATAGTTATATGCAGTGATAGGTTTCACCTGCTGCATATGTATGCAATGATTCAAATATATAGTGAAATCCCGATATATCTGCTGGGCGTGCACTTCGCTGGAAAAAACTTCTCTGTAGCCATTTTCATTGAGCCAGTTTACTAGGTATTCGGCACGAACAAAATAATTCAGGACTGAATGATCACGCATACCAACCCAAGACTGCAACAGGCTCACAACCATCTCGCGGCGGCTTTCAATAAGCGATGAAGTCAGGACAGGCGTGCCTCGATTATCACTGGCACGTTCATTTTTGCCTCGAATGCAATATGCAAGACTGCCTATGTCCAGCGATTTCTTCATCACTTTACAGGACAGTTGCAGGCGCAAAAGCTCAGGCTCGGGAAACTCCTGCGCTAACTCGCCCAGCGTGATAATTCGCGTATTTGGACGATGCTCTAGCTGCCGACTATTCATCTTGCGCTGTTACCTTTAGCACTTTGTAGCTACCGTTAAACAACTTTTCCTCCCATACTTCTTGGGCGATGACCTTTTCGTGGGTCATCTTGAATAACTTCAGGTAGTTCTCAGTCGTTGTCCTAGACTCATGGTGCATGCGCTTTTGAATAAAGTCGATATCTTCCCCCTGTTTCAAACCCCCTTCTTGAACCAATGGCTGCAAGCGTTGGTAGAGTTGAAAGGCGAAGGTCGCTCGCAGCCAGTGATATGAAAAATTCTTGGGGAATAGGCTAGAGGCCATATTTTGCAATTTTCGTTTTATTGTTTCCGTTACCTGACCGGTCTGTGGCGACTTCACAATCGCGTAGCGCGGGTCGCTTGCGGCCATGTAATAACAGTCGCCTTGATCGGAGAGAAATAAATACATATCACCCTCCTCCACCGACAAACCAGGATGATTGAGCTCTAACTGAGCACGAAACTTTTCCCGCCGATTTTTCATCATCGGGCTGCGGGCAAGCGTGACCAGTTCTTCGGCAAGCTGTTTCGGCAAGTACAAAACTTGCGCCTTGTCAAATTTCGTATCAATGCCTGTACGCGGGCCGGCATGCAACTTATAGGCGCCTTCTGGCGTTAGCTTGTCCTCTGCAAACCCTTTCAAGTGCTTCAAACGGATGGTCAAGACGCTTTGCTTACGCGCGCCAGTCATCAGCGAAGTGAGAAGAACCAGCCGCTCAATCGTTGACCATTTTTTTTCGTTGCTAATAGTATCCAGAAGTACGCCTAACTCAAGATTGGAAAGCGGTCGAAGATCCTCGCCATCTTCACGCACAAATCCCAACGGCACTGAACTACTAGGCGGCGTGCGCCGTGTTTGGCTGCGCTTTTCCGCATTTATGACTTTCGCACCTTTTAGGCTCTGCACAATGAACCGCACTTGCTTGATCGTATCGACACGCTTCATATCAAGGTCATGCCAATGCTCGGAAACGTACTTATAAAAATGATAGACAGCAGCGGTATATTGATTGATGACCTGATTACTGCGACTGCCTTCGTTTATCAGGTGATAGAAGTATTTGTAGGTCGGACGAAGCGGAGGTCGAGCACCGGAGAAGTCGAGCCAATCCAGATTGCTATCCTCACAGAACAGGAGGTAATCCAGCAATTTGCTGGCATGGCGCCGAACGTCATCAGTGCGCCGACTTTCCGGAGCCCTATCACGCATGAGGCTCAGCAGGTAATCGTTCGCTTCGTGCCAAGGGTCGCCATTGACACGAAACAAAAACGGGAGGTTGAACAGATCACGGTCATTCCCTGAACCGATTTCATCGACCCTATAAAGTAGGTTGGATTCAGCCCCTTCAAGCGCCGACTCAATCGAGCCGCGAGGCGCTTCACTGACGTGCAGGATGGCGAAGGCATCCCGCAAATTATGGATGAGAACCAAACGACCTTCGTGACGCGGATTGGCGTAGGCCATTAGACTCACCCCGTTGATGAATCAGTCAATCCTAAATGTTATGCGTCTGTTTGCAATCACTACTTGTCAATCTTATTTTTGTTAAGGGATTCTACCCAGGGGTCTAACTTATGGAATAGTTTCGGATACCGGCCTTTCAAATCCTTCTTAACCTCGGCATAAGTGCTGCGCCAGAAGTTGGCTAAGTCTTGCGTCACTTGCACCGGGCGGCGGGCCGGTGACAACAGGTGAAGTTTGATTATCTGCCGGCCACCGGCAATGCGCGGGGTGTCGGCTAGGCCAAACAACTCTTGCAAACGCACCGCCAGAATCGGTGGATGCTCGCTATAGTCCAATCGTACTGACGACCCTGACGGCACGCTCAAATGGTGGGGAGCCAGTTCGTCCAGACGCTGCGGCAATGGCCACGGCAAGACGTTATGCAGAATCGACGACAGGTCCAGATTGCCAAAATGAGCAAGCCGCGACACTTTGCCTAAATACGGCATCAGCCAGGTGTCCAGACTCGCCAGCAATGCCGCATCGCGCACGTCAGGCCATTCGCTGTCGGACTGTTTCTCCAAATCAAGCTGACGCAACAACGCGACCCGCGCCTGCCACTGGCGCAGCTCGGGCGTCCACGGTAACAGCTCCAAACCTTTGCGCCGGACCAAGGCCAACAACGCTTGGCTGCGTGCAGACTCATCCAGACCTGTAAGCGGTTCACGACTGAGTATCAACTCGCCAACCTTGCGTTGACGCTCAGCACGAAACACGCCTTCACGCTCGTCCCATTCAAGGTGATCGACCGCTGTGACTTGCTCGGCCAATACCGAATCAAACAGCGCCGAGTCAAACTCGGCCGCCATGTAGATGCGTTCTTCGCGCTGCCCTTGGCGACTGCCCAAATCAGCGACCACCAGCCACGGTTGCTTCATTAAGGCGTCGGCCTCAGAAAACAACGCCGCGCGGCCATTGGCCAATCGGTATTCAGCACCCCCGGCCCGCCGCTGTTGCGCAACGCGATCAGGATAAGCAAACGCCAATAGCGCGCCGGGCCAACGCGGGTGATCCGGATCGCTGACCCAGGTATTGGTCACGTCACGTTGCTTCTGTAGGAGTCCTCGGTATTGCCGCGACAGTTGTTTCGCTCGCTGCACGCCGCCTTGCGCGCCTCGGGCTGCGCGCTCAGTACCTGCTAATAACGTCAAACGGCTGTGCAAATCGGCGCCCGCACCACGCAAAATATCGCGTTCGCCCAACAACGCCGCCACGTCACACGCCAGCTCCCCGAGGCCCAGCGCTTGCCCGCGCAACAACAAGTGCGCAATGCGGGGGTGCGCCGGAAGTTCGGCCATGGCTTGGCCGTGGTTTGTGAGCTTCCAGTCTTCGCCCGGTTTCTGACTCAGACCACCTAACCGACCGAGCAAATCCTGGGCTTGGGAATACGCGGCGGCAGGCGGCAGATCAAGCCACACCAATTGAGCCGGGGTCACACCCCAGCGCGACAGTTGCAGCGCGAGTCCGGCCAAATCCGCCTGCAGAATTTCCGCCGTGCCATAGGCTGCCAATTGATCGTGCTGAGCCTCGGACCACAGCCGATAACACACGCCCGGCTCCAAACGCCCGGCCCGCCCGGCACGCTGCGTAGCGCTGGCGCGGGAGATGCGTTGAGTATCGAGGCGGGTCATGCCGCTGCCGGGATCAAAGCGCGGCACTCGCGCCAACCCGGCATCGATCACCACGCGCACGCCATCGATGGTCAAACTGGTCTCGGCGATATTGGTCGCCAGCACCACTTTGCGCACACCCTTCGGCGCGGGCTCGATGGCCGCACGCTGGGCATTCAGGTCCAACTCGCCGTGCAGGGGGCAGAGCATGATGTCGTGACGCTCACCCAGCGCTTCGGCCAACTGTTGGTTAACTCGACGTATCTCGGCTTGCCCCGGCAGAAACACCAAGACGCTGCCGGACTCATTGCCGAGGGCATCCAACACGGCCTGCACCACTCGTGGCTCAATGTATTCACCGGGCTGAAACGCTCGCCCCCAGCTCATCGCCACCGCAAACATACGCCCGTCACTGCGTATCACCGGCGCGTCGTCGAGCAAGCTGGATAAACGTTCGCCTTCCAACGTGGCTGACATCAGCAAGATTTTCAGCGGTTGCTCGTCTCGAAAAAGCCCACGGCCGTTGAGGCTCAGTGCCAAGGCCAAGTCGGCATCGAGACTGCGCTCGTGGAACTCGTCGAAGATCAACAGACCGACGCCTTCCAGCGCCGGGTCGTCCTGCAAGCGACGGGTGAGAATGCCTTCGGTGACCACTTCAATCCGAGTAGTCGGCCCGACCCGGCTTTCCAAGCGGATGCGATAACCGACGGTTTCCCCGACCTTCTCGCCCAACTCGCTCGCCAACCGCTCAGCCGCCGCCCGCGCCGCAAGCCGACGCGGTTCGAGCATCAAAATGGTTTGTCCGGCAAGCCACGGCTCGTCCAGCAGCGCCAACGGCACACGAGTGGTTTTACCGGCACCCGGCGGCGCTTCGAGTACCGCTTCATGGCGTATAGACAAAGCTTCGCGCAGGGCGGGGAGGACAGCATCAATGGGCAGGGAAATCATGGCGGCTCCGGGGCAGGCCGGGGAGTATAGCGGTGAACGTTATAGGCCCGTCAAAGCCACTGATGAGGGTGTTCTATTCTTGCCCCAAGAGCATGCGTCAGCCTGACACCATTCGAACTCGCTTGAATAGAGGGCGAGATTTGCGCAACCGCTGCTTCCATCACGAACCTCTTTTGTGGCAGCCACTTTTTGAGCTGCATCGAGACATCTTGGAAGTCATCAAATGGATTGATCCATCCCTGCATGCCTGGCTCAAGAGTCACGACAGAGTGCCTGACACGCTGTCCGACTGGGGGAAATGGAAAGCAGTACCCGAGCCCACGTAGCCTGTCGAATGATCTAATAGGCAAAGAAAGCAGTTGGCACACTACGTCGCCATCGTTGCTCTGACGGCCGATGACTGCCGCTGATACAGCCACACCCCCATCACCCAATCGCACGAAGCACCGCACCAATAGTCTGATCTACGACGCATTTGCCTTGTATAGTTGCGCCTTTCTTTCAGGAGATCCTTATGCGCATACCCTCCCGTTTCATCGGCGGCGTTTTGGTCGCCGCACTGCTGACTCAAATGACCGCTTGCGGCAGTATTTTTTACCCTGACCGCCGCGGTCAGATTGATGGCAAGGTCGATCCCTTGATCATCGGTCTCGACGCCATCGGCCTGTTGTTCTACATCATTCCTGGGATAATCGCGTTCGCGGTGGACTTCACCACGGGCGCGATTTACCTGCCTGCTGGCAAGACTGCTCAGATCAATCCGGAAAAACTGCGCCCGGCGATCAAGGCTGACGGTACCGTCGATAACAGCAAGTTGCAGGCGATTCTCCAAACCGAACTGGGCCGCAGTTTGCCGCTTGATGATCCCCGTCTGATTCAGCACCGAGGCAATGCGCAACAATTGGCGATGCTCGGCTTGAAACCGTCTGCCTGACCCAAGGAAACCGTCATGATCGTCAGTTCCGAACACGAACGCCTCCTGCGTCTGGCAACACGCGCGTCGCTGGCAGTCGCGGCCATTTTGATCGTCGCCAAAGGCGTTGCCTGGTGGTTTAGCGGTTCGGTCAGCCTGCTCGCAGGCTTGACCGATTCAGCGCTGGACGGCGTCGCCTCGTTCCTTAATTTGTTAGCGGTGCATTACGCGCTGCGTCCGGCCGATGACGATCACCGTTATGGGCATGGCAAGGCTGAGGCATTGTCGGGCATCGCTCAGTCGCTGTTTATCGGCGTGAGTGCGATGTTGATTGCGTATCAGGCAGTTGAGCGCATTTTGCATCCGAGTCCGCTGGGTGCGCCGGGACTGGGCATTGCGGTGATGGTGTTGTCGATTGCGCTTACCGTGGCGTTATTGATGCTGCAACACAAAGTCATCCGCGAAACCGGCTCAACCGCTATTCGCGCGGACTCGCTGCATTACCGATCCGATCTGTTGCTCAACGCCAGTATTTTAGTTGCGCTGATCCTCGCGGTGCTCGGCTTCCAGCAACTGGATGCGTATTTCGGTTTGGCGATTGCGGTGTACATACTCTGGAGTTCGGTCCAGATCGCCCGGGAAACCGTGTCGGTGCTGATGGATGAAGAATTGCCGCCAGAGATCAGTCTGCACATGGTGGACCTGGCGCGCGGTGTGCACGGCGTACTCGGTGCGCATGATTTGCGCACACGGATATCCGGCAACCATTGGTTCGTTCAGTTGCATTTGGAGTTGCCGGGGCATCTGACGTTGTCTGTTGCTCACGCTATATGTGATCACGTGGCCGACGCTATAGAAGATGAGTACCCGAAAGCCGAAGTGCTGGTGCACGCCGACCCTCGGGAAGTGCTACTGAACCCAGCCGTCATTTAACGGCTAGGTTGTTCCGTCTTAGCTAGTTGACGGCGTAACCACGTCCAGCCAAACACCCGCCCATTGCCCGCCGGTAGACATCGATGACCTGCGGGGATGGCGCGTATGTCGCGGCTTGTGGATCAAAGCCGCTCTGGTTGACGCCATACATGTGGCAATCATACATATCCTGCTGTTGCTGCTCTTGGCTCTGGCCATTGGCAGGGTACGCCACCGGGTCATAGCTGTAACTCGACGCCTGTTGTGGCGGTTGAGCGTCCGGGGTGTAGACCGGTTCAGCACCTTGTGGCGGCTCGGAAACTACGTAGTCTTGAGTGTCCGGTTGGTACAGGTAGTAAGTACCTGCCGCAACGAAGAACAACGTACTGCCCAGCCAGACTTCCTGCGAATACGAGGGCAACTCGTGAACGCGAATGCCCCGTGGTGGCTCAACGATCACATAGCGTGGGCCTTGCGGGCGATACCAGTAGCCGCCGGAATAGAAGTAGTCCTGACCGTGCCAGCCAATCCGTGAGTGGCCCCCGGGCATGCTGTTGATCACATAACCTGGGCGGAATTGCGGGCCTGGACCCCAACCAGTGCCATGACCGTCCGGCCGACCGTGCCAATGGTCATTGCCGGGACGACCGTCACCGCCACCGAGCCGAGGAGGCGTTCCGCCGCCCTGCCAATGTTGGTTCGCGTTGCTCTGACGATTGTCCTGAAAATTACCGGGGCGAGGCGCTTGGGATTGGCGTGTTTCTTCGGGACGACCCTGGATTGGCAGACGCGCGGGTTCAGGCTGGCGTTGTTGCTGCTGTTGTACTTGGCGCTGCTGCTCTTGCTGATGCTGTTGTTGCTGCACCTGCTGCTGGCGTTGTTGGTCCTGCTGCTGATGCTGTTGCTGCTGCACCTGCTGCGTGCGTTGTTGATCCTGCTGCTGATGCTGTTGCTGCTGCACCTGCTGCTGGCGTTGTTGATCCTGCTGCTGATGCTGTTGCTGCTGCAACTGCTGCTGGCGCTGTTGCTGCTGCACCTGCTGCTGACGCTGTTGATCTTGCTGCTGGCGTTGCTGCTGCTCTTGTTGCTGGTGCTGCTGTTGTTGCACCTGCTGCTGCTGCTGATGTTGTTGTTGCTCTTGCTGCTGGTGTTGTTTTTGCTCTTGCTGCTGATGTTGCTGCTGCTGTTGACCACCCTGAGGATGGCCACCTGGGTGCTCGTGATTATCACCTTGCCCATCATTCGGGTTCTCTGCCAGCACCTGAACGCTGGCACCCAAACACAGCAAACCAACACCTGCGATACGCCAGATGCACGATTTCATGCTTCCCTCACTGTGGTGCAAATGCCCGTTAATAAGACTGCCTAGTGGATGCCTCATGGGGCAGCACTCTAACAGTCCATTCGACAGCGTGCGGAGGCTTTTAGTAGCAATACACGCACAATAAAAAAGGGAGCCTAATGGCTCCCTCTAGGAATTCGTCCCTGCTCAACGCTTTTGACGTTGGCTCACGTCACGCCGTCTTCTGGACAGTGTGTAGCCCGGTGGCCTGACAACCTTGTGGGGTTGGCGGCCGCAGCTAACCTGATTCGGAGAGCCGCGCTGGACGCTATGTCCGGGCAGTGATTCTGTTAATAAGAATAGGCCTGAATCCCCAGCAGCCGATTGCGAATATTGCTTACAGAAACATCACTTGCGCAATTTTTAACTTCATATCCATAATCCTGCGCAATAGATCTTGTAAAGGTGCAAACAGTGAGCAAACTCGACAGATATGACCTGAGCATTTTGGCGGAGCTGCAACGTGACGCGCGAATCTCCAATCAAGAGTTGGCCGAGCGCATAGGCCTGTCACCCTCCCCCTGCTCACGGCGGGTCAAACAGCTGGAGGATGATGGCTATATCTCGCGCCTAGTTGCCTTGTTGGACCGTAAAAAACTGGGCCTGAGCCTGACCGCCTACGTGCTGATCGGTATGGACCGCCACACGCCCGAGCGCTTCGAGCACTTTGAACAGCAGATTCGTAACCTGCCGCAGGTGCTGGAATGCAGTTTGGTCACGGGGATGGATGCCGACTATCAGTTGAAGGTCGTGGTGCCGGACATGGACCATTATCAGAAGCTGCTGCTGGGCCATTTGACCCGCATTGAAGGCGTCACCAGTGTCCGTTCAAGTTTTGTACTGAATCAGGTGCTGGCTAGCACCGAATTACCGTTGACGCACCTGCGACCTTAAGGGCAATGCGCGGCACCTAGGACGTTGCGTATAATCGTTGCGCATCGCCGACCGGCTGGAGAAGTTGATGAACGTGGACCCCGCAGTATTTGAACAGTGGATGATGACGATTCTGGTCACCATCCTTGTCGCATTCATGGGCTTTATCGTCTGGGACTTGGCGAAGAAATCCAAAGCCGGCAAATTTGGCACCATTATCCTGTTCTTCGTACTGGGATTGGGCATTCTCGCGTTCGTGATCAAAAGCGTCGTGATTGCGTTTATTGAGGCCTGACTGTGTAAAAGACGCTGAAGGATTTCCTATCCCTGTGGGAGCGAATTTATTCGCGAAAGTGTCATCACATTCAACATCGTGAGCGTCTGATGCTCAGCATTCCCGAATCAATTCGGTCCCTCAGTTAAATTTGAATCCCAAATAGAAGCCTGTCTTAAAGCTTAGCCGGCACTTCCCGCCACTGCCCCTGATCCAGACCTTCGATCGTCCAGTCACCAATCCGAACCCGCACCAGTCGCAAGGTTGGCAGCCCTACCGCTGCTGTCATGCGTCGAACTTGGCGATTGCGGCCTTCTTTGATAATCAGCTCCAACCAGCTCGTCGGCAGGTGTTGGCGAAACCGTACCGGCGGTGTGCGCGGCCAGAGTTCCGGTTCTGGCAACTGCCGCACCTGTGCTGGCAATGTCGGGCCATCGTTGAGCTCCACGCCATCGCGCAGACGCTGCAACTGCTCCTCTGTCGGCTCGCCGTCAACCTGCACCCAGTAGGTTTTGGCCAATTTGTGCTTGGGATCGGCAATTCGCGCCTGCAACTGACCGTCATTGGTCAGCAACAATAAGCCTTCGCTGTCTCGGTCCAGACGCCCTGCCGGGTAGATGCCGGGGATATCGATGAAATTCTTCAGCGTTGGCCGCCCTTCTGCGTCGCTGAATTGCGTCAACACATCGTACGGTTTGTTGAACAAAATCAACGTGGGCTCAGCAGGCGGAGCTTTAGCGACGCGCCGCGCAGTGCTCGGCGGGCGAGTGGAATGGCGGGACGCGGGACGTTGGATGCGGGGCATGACAGTTCAGAATTCGAAAACAGAAAGGGCCACTTTAGTGGCCCTTTCTGTAAATACCTAACCGAACCGCTCAATTAACGGAACGGCGGCTCATCGAAGCTGCGCAGTTTGCGTGAGTGCAGCGAGTTAAGCTGCGTGCGCAACAGGTCAACCGCCGCGATACCGATTTTCAAATGCTGACTGACCGCACGCTCGTAAAACGCGTTGGCCGAGCCAGGCAACTTGATTTCGCTGTGCAGCGGTTTATCCGACACACAAAGCAGCGTGCCGTAAGGCACCCGCAAGCGATAACCCTGGGCGGCGATGGTCCCGCTTTCCATGTCCACCGCGACTGCGCGGGACAGGTTGATCAGCGGACGTTCCTGTGCCCAACGCAATTCCCAGTTTCGGTCGTCGTAGGTCAAGACGGTGCCGGTGCGCAGACGCTTTTTGAGGTCGTCGCCGCGCTCGCCGGTGACTTGCGCAGCCGCTTCCTGCAAGGCGAGTTGAACTTCGGCCAACGCTGGAATCGGAATGTTCGGCGGCACCACCCGGTCGAGAATGCCATCGCGGCGCATGTAGGCGTGAGCCAACACGTAGTCGCCGATGGTCTGGGATTGGCGCAGGCCACCGCAGTGGCCGATCATCAGCCAGCAATGCGGACGCAATACCGCCAAGTGATCGGTGATGTTTTTCGCGTTGGATGGGCCAACGCCGATGTTCACCAACGTTACGCCGTGGCCGTCGGAGGCGATCAAGTGATACGCCGGCATCTGATAGCGATGCCATACCACGCCGGCAACCACTGTCTGCGCTTCGTCATGGCTCATGCTCTTGTCTACCACCACGTTGCCCGGCAAGACCATGCGCAGGAAACGCGGGTCGTTGCGCAATTGATCCAGGCCATGGGCAATGAATTGGTCAACATAACGGTGATAGTTGGTCAGCAAAATCCACGGCTGCACATGGCGCCAGTCGCTGCCGGTGTAATGCACCAGACGGCGCAGGGAGAAATCCACCCGCGCGGCATCAAACAGCGCCAATGGCAATGGATCGGTGTTGGCCCAGTCATACAAGCCATCAGCGATGCCATCAGTGGCCGCCGACAGGTCGGTGCTCGGGAAGACCCGGGCCAGCGCAGCGGCGGTAACGCCGGAACCGGCCAACTCATCGCCTTGCTCAACCACGTACGGGTAAGGAATGTTTTGCTCGCTGACGCCCACGGTTACCGTGACGGTAAAGTCATTCATCAAGGGCACCAGTTGCTCAAGCAAGTAGGCGCGAAACGATGACGGGTGGGTGACGGTGACGCTGTAAGTGCCGGGCAGCTGGACTTTGGCATAGGCGCGAGTCGTCAGCGGCACTTCACCCTGGCAGAGATAAACCAGACGCAATTCGGGGTAGCGGAACAGTTCACGCTCTGCCGCCGTCGGTTCGACGCGGTCTTTGAGGTATCGCTTGAGCGCTTGGCTCAACGCACTGGTGGCCCGCTCATGCAACACGGCAAGGCGGTCTACAGCTTGCTCGGCCGTTTCAACGACAATAAAAGCTTCGGTCACGTTACATATCCTGTCTGATCTTGCAGGCTTGTATCTTGCCTGCATCTTCCTGTAGGAGCCAACTTGTTGGCGATTTTGCAAACTGTGCGGGTTGTCTCGGACATTGCGTTGAGAGCTTCGCCAACACGCTGAATCCCACAGAGGGTGTCAATTTCAACCGACCTGTGGCGACGAGCGCGCCACCAGCGCAGCCACATCGACGCCCCTTGGAAGCGCGCCATAGACCCGGCCTGCCGAGCCCAGTCGGCTGCTGATGAAGCCATCGCTGACACTGGCATTCCCCGCTTCGAGCAGCAGCTTTGCTTGCAGGCCAATGGCGATGTCTTCGGTCAGCTGCCGCGCGCGGTATTGAATGTCAGTGGTGTCCTTGAACGCGCTTTTCAGCTGATCGATGTGGCCAGCCAATCGTCGGTCGCCATGGCCGTCGCCCAATTCGTCGAACAACGCATCCAGTACGCCCGGCTCTTTCGACAGCGCGCGCAACACGTCGAGGCATTGCACGTTGCCGGAACCCTCCCACGTCGAGTTCACCGGCGCCTCACGGTACAGACGCGGCAAAATACTGTCCTCGACATAACCGGCACCGCCCATGCATTCAGCCGCTTCGTTGATCATCGCAGGGGCACGCTTGCAAATCCAATACTTGCCCACCGCCGTGACCAGTCGGGCGAAGCGGCCTTCCTGGGAGTCTTCCAGATGATCCAGCGCTCGGCCCATGCGCATCGTCAGCGCCAATGCTGCTTCGCTTTCCAGCGCCAGATCGGCCAATACGTTTTGCATCAGCGGTTGCTCGCTGAGCACCCGGCCACCGACGCTGCGGTGCGCGCAATGATGCGCGGCTTGGGTGAGGGCTTGGCGCATTAGGGCGCTGGAACCGACCATGCAATCAAAACGGGTCATGGCGACCATCTCGATAATCGTCGGTACACCACGGCCTTCTTCGCCAATCATCCAGGCCAGCGCGCCGCGAAACTCAACCTCACTGGAGGCATTCGAGCAATTACCGAGCTTGTTTTTCAGGCGCTGGATGTAGAACTCATTGCGGCTGTCGTCTGGCCGATGACGCGGCAAAAGAAAACAGGTCAGGCCTTTCTCGGTTTGCGCCAATGTCAGGAACGCATCACACATCGGCGCGGAGCAAAACCATTTATGCCCGACCAGCTCGTACGCTTGACCCGACCCCGTAGCGCCCACCGGATAAGCCTTGGTGGTGTTGGCACGCACGTCGGTGCCGCCTTGTTTTTCGGTCATTGCCATGCCAATGGTCGCACCCGCTTTATGGCCAATGCCTACGTTGCGCGGGTCATATTCAGTCGCGAGAATTTTCGGCAGCCAAATGTCGGCCAGGTCAGGCTGGATTCTCATCGCTGGCACACTGGCAAAAGTCATGGTCAACGGACAACCGCTGCCCGCTTCGGCCTGGCTGTGTAAATAGCTCATGGCCGCACGGGCAACATGGGCGCCGGGTTGTGGGTCAGTCCAGGGCAAGGACGGCAACCCATGCTCGACGGCGGTGCGCATCAGTTCGTGGTAAGCAGGGTGGAATTCAACCAGGTCAATCCGATGCCCATAGCGGTCATGGCTGACGAACACCGGTTTGTTTTCATTGGCCAGAAAACCCGCCGTCATCAGCGGCCCACCAGCCAGCGCGCCGTAGGTGTCAATTCGCGACTGCGCCCAACCCGCCCCATAACGCAGCGACCATTCCTGCAATGGCAGATCAATACGGTACAGATTGACGCCGTCCAACGACGGGGGCTGATTGGTCACTTCATGGGTTTCGGCGAACTGGTGCAGGTTCATGAGGGCGCTCCTCTGGGCTCGGACGCGCCAAAGGACACGCCCATGAAATGCAGTGAATCACGCGCGACGAGGCTTTACAAAGCGCCATATCGGACTTAAATACCGGCAGTTTCACCTCAAAACCCTATGAAATACCCCATCTCGGTGGAAGACGCCCCAGCGTCCTCGACACCGTGCTATCGCCCTAGATGCTGTGGGAGCAGGCTTGCCTGCGAAAAGGTCCATAATCGCGCCGCTGAGGTCGACCTGAAACCTGGTTCGCCTGCATTAATGCCTTCGTTGGCACGCCACACAGAGACTTCGGCATGCACAGCCGGTTAAAGCGTGTGAGTCGCCGACGACCAACGCTGCGGCTCAACATCGGAATGGCCCAGTTCAACGCGCAACGTGAAGCAACTGCCTCTACCAGGCTCGGACTGATGGCTCAACGTTCCGCCCATGAGCCCGATCAATTGTCGACAAATCGCGAGACCAATGCCCAACCCGCCATATTCCCGCGTCATTGAGCCGTCCACTTGGAAAAATGTCTGATACAACGCCGCCTCGTCCAACCGACCAAAGCCGATACCGCTGTCGATGACTTCAATCAGTACTGTGTGTGTTTGCAGGTAGTCGGACTTGCCGGTGATTCTGACGCTGACGCTGCCGGTCTTGGTGAATTTGATCGCGTTATCCAACAAGCAACCGATGCATTGTTGCAGCTTGCTGACATCGCCCAGCAAGCTGTCCGGAAGCGCTTCATCCAGTTCGATGAAGAAACTCAAATGCTTGGCCTGAGCCTCGCTGACGTATTGCCTGCGCAGCTCCGCAACCAGCCAACGCAGACTGAACGGCTCGTTGACCGCATACAACTTGCCCGCCTGCAATTCGGTAAGGGTCAAAATACCATTGACCATGCCCATCATGTCTTGGGCGGAGTTGGCGGCGGTTTGTTGGTAGAGCTGGAATTCGCTGTCCATTGGCATCATCTGCATCAACTCCAGTGAACCGATCACACCGTTCATGGGCGTGCGCAATTCATGGGTCAAGGTGGCGAGGAACTCATCCTTCAATCGGTTACTGGTCTCCAGTTTCTGGTTCAAGCGCTCCAGCTTCTGACCGGCCTCAAACAGAATCTGCGCCTGCTGCTCGCGCATCATGTTGATGCGGTCGGCCAGCGCCAGCGACAGCAGCGCCACTTCCAATACCGATCCGATCTGGCTGGAATACATGGTCAGAAAGTTATTAGGTAGATAACCCATCAGCATGAACGCATTGATCAGTCCACCCGAGAGGAATACCGACCAAGCCACGATGTAATACCGTGCCACGCGCAGTCCACGAACCTTGGCGGTAATCCCGGTGGCGACGATCACAAGCGTGAACAACAAGACCAAACCGGTTGCCAAGCGCAGCGCCACACCATAGTCCATGGTTACCGAAAGCACCATGACCACTGCGGCAAAGGCCATGAGCAACTTCAGCGACCGATCAAGCCAGCGGTTCAGTGAGGGCGTTTGAAGGAAATGCCGAGAAAACTGACTGGCAAAAAACACGGCTGAACCCACCAAAAATGGCGTCGAAGCATTGGCCCACCACGGGTTGTTCGGCCAGAAAAATTCGATCCCCGCTCCGTTTACCGAAATTTGATACAGGCCAAATGACGCGATATAGAGGATGTAATACAGGTAACTGGTGTCACGCACGCCGATGTAAATGAACAAGTTGTAGATCAGCATTCCCACCAACATGCCGTAGATCAGCCCAAGCACATAGATGCGTGCAGGCTGCGCTTCGATGTAGGCGTGACTGGACCAAAGTGCAAGGGGCGCCTGGATGGAACCATGCCCGGCAACACGCACGTACAGTGTCTTGACCTCATCGGGCGGCAGGTTCAGGTCGAATAAAAAGTTATTCTGCTTAATCTGCCGGCTGGAGAACGGCAACATGTCTCCGGTCTGCCATGCCAGCCGAAAGCGCCCTGAGGCATCGGCGGTGTATAGATCGACGTGATCCATCGGCGGATAGGCCATTTCCAATAGCCAGTCCGGCCGCGCGTCCAAATGTTCCGGGCGAAATTGCAGGTCAACTTTCAACCAATACGCGGAGCGTGAGTAACCCGCGTTGAGTGCCTCGGCGTTTAGATCGCGAAACCGGCCTTGCAGTGTCGGGTCGCTCACCTCTTCAATCGTCGCGTCCCCCGTGACGTCTTCAAACACTTGAACAGCTCGCCCCAAAGGCAAAGTCCGGGTGGTTTCGTCGAATTCGACGGCGCCGGCCAACAACGGTAGCCAAGCGACCAGCATAATCAGCAAATAGCGCATACAGTCCCAGCGTGGCCCCGTCCGACTGGTCGCAAAGCCTCCTTTCCCTAGAGACGACGTCAGCCGGAAGATCCTGTTATTGATGGAAAACAGTCAGCACGGTGTGAGACCGATCTTATAATGTGTCCGTATATTTCATCAACGTACCCGCATGCCCTGCACATCAAGCTGGGCTCAGCGTAGACCGTTCGTCAGAAGTTGTGAGCATAACGGCGAATGATGCCCAGACACTACTCTTTTTAAATTGGACGAAAGGCTCTAGGCCGGGCATTACAAGGGTTTTTTGTTTGTTACATGACGTAGCCAAGCTGATAGCCCCGGTAATGCCGTTTGCGCAAACGAAAAAAAAATCCTGCACCCGCCAGCGGCCCCGGAAAATGTTTGGTGGTAAGCTCGCGCACCATGAATACCTATAGCTCCCGCCCCGTTGTCCTCTGTCTCTCCGGCCACGACCCTAGTGGTGGCGCCGGCATGCAGGCCGATATTGAAGCCCTTCTCGCTCAAGGCTGCCACGCTGCACCGGCAATCACCGCCCTGACCGTACAAGACACCGTTAACGTCACCGATTTCCGGGTGTTGGACCGTGAGTGGGTATTGGCGCAGGCCAATGCAGTGCTTAATGATTCCACCGTGGCGGCGATCAAGTTGGGGATGCTTGGTTCCCTGGAAATGGTCGACACCGTCGTCGGATTGCTGGAAGCACACCCGCATCTGCCGCTGGTGTGCGACCCGGTCCTGCGTGCAGGTGGCGGTGGTCGCCTGGGCAAGGATGAGGTCGGTTACGCCATGCGCGAGCGGCTGCTGCCATTGGCAACCATCGCAACCCCGAACCTGCCTGAAGCACGGATCCTCGCCGAATTGCCTGAAGGCACGGCAGACGAATGCGCCGAGAAACTGCTGCCGTTCTGCAAGCACCTGCTGATCACCGGCGGCCACGGTGACGAAGAGCTTATCCATAACCGCCTATACATCCGTGGCGGTGAAACGCGCACGTTTACCTGCCAACGTTTGCCCGGCAGTTATCACGGTTCTGGCTGTACGCTGGCCAGCGCCTTGGCTGGACGCTTGGCACTTGGCGAGAATCTGATCAGCGCTGTCCAATCGGCGCTCAACTACACTTGGCGTACGCTGCGCGACGCTGAACAGTTGGGCAAAGGGCAATTTGTTCCGCGCCGCTTGCCACTGGATTTTTGCTCGTAACGCGACGCTTTGGGGCCAGACTGATGAAGCTACAACAATGAAATTACGTGGCCTGTATGCCGTTACTGACAGCCAACTGTTGGCTGGTAAGTTTTTGTCTTATGTCGAAGCTGCCCTTGAGGGCGGCGTGACCCTGCTGCAGTACCGCGACAAAAGCAGTGATGAAGCTCGCCGCCTGCGCGAAGCGGACACCCTTCTGCGGCTGTGCGAACGCTATAAGACTCAATTGATTATTAACGACGACGCTGAACTGGCGGCACGTCTCGGCGTTGGCGTACACCTGGGACAGACCGATGGCTCGCTATCCACGGCCCGCGCGCTGTTGCGGCACAAAGCAATCATTGGCGCGACCTGCCACGGACAACTGGAACTGGCCGATCAAGCCAAAGCCGATGGGGCGAGTTATGTCGCGTTTGGACGCTTTTTTAACTCAAATACCAAACCGGGTGCGCCGGTCGCAACCCTCGATTTGCTGGATCGGGCTCGTGCCCGCATTCACTTGCCGATTGCCGTGATTGGCGGTATCACGCTGGAAAATGCCGCGCCGCTGGTGGAGCATGGCGCCGATTTGTTGGCCGTGGTTCACGGTTTGTTCGGTGCTGACAGCGCTCAAGAAGTAACGCGCCGCGCCAAGGCGTTTAACGCACTGTTCAAACCCAGCTGATTGCCACTACCCGTTTGAACTGATCAGTTCAAACTCCGATCCGACAGGCCTGCCGCTCATATTTTCCAGTGACAGCAGCGCCTGTTTGCGATCGACCCCGCCCGCGTAGCCCGTCAAGCCACCACTGCCGCCGATAACCCGGTGGCAGGGAACAATAATCGATATAGGGTTTCTGCCATTGGCGGTGCCCACCGCTCGCGAATGTCCGCTGCCCAACCCCATGTTTTTCGCCAAGGTGCCGTAGGACACAATCTCTCCATACGGAATTAACGACAGCTGTTGCCAGACCAAGCGCTGGAACGGCGTGCCACGCATCAACAATGGCAGCGTGAACACCCGTCGTTCGCCGCTGAAAAACTCAGCCAGTTGCTCGCGCGCCAGGATGACGACCCTGGGGACTGAAGGCTCGTCAGGCAGGAACATCAGGTCGGGGTAGTATTTTTGACCGACGAAAAATACCCCGGTCAATGCGTCGTCCTCCACCCGCAGGGCAATGTCGCCGAGCGGACTCGCTGCTAGATAGCCCTGGTTCATGATTTCGTTGCCTCGTGTTGTCGCCACAGATGCACGGTGGCATAAGCGCGCCACGGTGCCCACTGACTGGCGTGCTCATTCAAGAGCGCCACCGCTGAATAGCCCAAGTATTTTTTCAGTACCGCATCCCCTTCCGGGAAGGCGTTGGGCCAACCGAGCGCGCGCATGGCGATGTATTGCACAGTCCACTCGCCTACCCCGCGAATAGCGCGCAGTGCCGCCAACGTATCTTCCAGCGGGACCAGCGGTTCGAGGGTTATTCGACCGGAGGCTACTGCTTGCGCGATAGCAATAATGGCCTCGGCGCGGATGCGAATCAGGCCAGTGCCGATCAACTCCTCGGCCGACAGTTGAGCAATGTCGCCCGCCGTCGGGAACGCACTGAGCAAATCAAAGGGCGCATCCGGCACTTTTGTGCCGAACCGTTCGGCGATTCGACCCAATACTATTCGGGCGTTCGCCACCGAGATTTGCTGCCCGACAATCGCGCGAACCGCAATTTCAAATCCGTCGACAGCACCCGGCACGCGCATGCCCGGCAAATCCGCTGCCAGCGCGCCAAGGTGCGCATCAACAAGATCTGGCCGACAGTCCGTGTCGAAAATTCGGCGCACACGCCCCAGAAGCGGCGCAATCCCATAGTGCAACGACGCCGAAACAGTCACCACCAACGTATGTCGCAACGGTGCGTGTTCGACACTGATCCAGCCGAGCAATGGACGCCCCGCGTGCTCAAACGCGATGATCCGCGCGTAACGGTCGTCACCCACATGCTCGACACCACGGACCTGACGATGGGCAAGAAAATCGAGCACGCCGCGCCATGCAAACGGCGGCCGATAAGACAGCTCAAATTTCATCACGTCTGAATCCGGCGTACGGCTCGTCTTTCTCAGCCGTAGGGGATTTAACCCGTACTTCGACTGAAACACGTCATTGAAACGCCTGACGCTACCAAACCCAGCTGCCAGCGCCACTTCAGTAACCGGCAGTTGAGTGTCCGTCAGCAGCCGCTTGGCGATTAACAGGCGCTGGGTTTGCGTGTGCGCCGTCATCGACACACCAAACTCCGCTTCGAAAATCCGCCTCAGGTGTCGTGTCGTGATACCCACGCGGTCGGCCAGCGCTGACAGGTTTTTACCGTTCAGAAAACCGTCTTCAATCAATCGCGCAGCGGCTTGCGCCAGCCCACTGGAAAGATCGAGCACCCCATGACCGGGCGCCAGTTCCGGGCGGCAACGTAAGCAAGGCCGAAAGCCCGCATGCTCTGCCGCCGCCGCGCTGGAATAGAAGCTGCAATTCTTGGCCTGGGGCGCCCGCGCCGGGCATATCGGACGGCAATAGATACCCGTCGACGACACCCCCATGAAAAACCAACCATCAAAGCGGCGGTCTCGGGCGACGAAGGCGGCGTAGCAAACCAGCGGATCGAGAGTGTTCATGAGCAGGACTGTAATAGAGACGTTTGGAAAAGTCTGGCCAAATTCGGACATGTATAGCCCTGCCGGACGTAGGTATAATCCGTCTCCTGCACATTCTGGACAACCGCCTACGCCGACCAGCACGCGTCGCCGCTGTGATCCGCGCAGGACACATTTTTGGTTCAACAGCTGAGACCCCATCATGTCCCGTTCTGAAATCCTGTTTGCCAACGCCCAAAAACACATCCCTGGCGGCGTCAATTCGCCCGTTCGCGCGTTCAAAAGCGTGGGTGGCACGCCGCTGTTTTTCAAGCATGCGGCAGGTGCTTACGTCACCGATGAAGACGACAAGCGTTACGTGGATTACGTCGGTTCATGGGGGCCGATGATTCTCGGCCACAGCCATCCGCAAGTTCTAGACGCCGTGCGTAAGCAGTTGGAACACGGTTTGTCGTACGGCGCGCCGACAGCGCTGGAAACCGAAATGGCCGATCTGGTGTGCGCCCTCGTGCCTTCGATGGAGATGGTGCGGATGGTCAGCTCCGGCACCGAAGCGACCATGAGTGCAATTCGCTTGGCCCGTGGTTTCACCGGCCGCGACAGCATTATCAAATTCGAAGGCTGCTACCACGGCCACTCAGACAGCCTATTGGTAAAAGCCGGCTCCGGCGCGTTGACTCAAGGGGTACCCAGTTCTGCGGGCGTCCCTGCCGCGTTCGCCAAACACACCCTGACCACCGCGTTCAACGACATTGATGCCGTCGCAAAAATGCTCGATGAAGTGGGCAAGGAAGTGGCGTGCATCATCGTTGAGCCGGTGGCCGGCAACATGAATTGCGTCCCGCCTGCACCCGGCTTTCTCGAAGGCTTGCGCACGCTGTGTGATAAACACGGCGTGGTGTTGATTTTCGACGAAGTGATGACCGGTTTCCGTGTCGCATTGGGCGGCGCTCAGGCGCACTACGGCGTCACGCCGGACTTGAGCACCTTTGGCAAAATCATCGGTGGCGGTATGCCGGTTGGCTGCTTCGGCGGCAAACGCGAAATCATGTCCCACATCGCACCCTTGGGCCCGGTTTACCAAGCCGGTACGTTGTCCGGCAACCCACTGGCCATGGCGGCGGGCCTGGCAACATTGCGCCTGATCAGCCGCCCCGGCTTCCATGACGAACTCAGCGCATTCACCACCCGCCTGCTCGCGGGCCTCAAACAACGCGCCGATGCAGCGGGTATTGCGTTCGTGACTACCCAGGCCGGCGGCATGTTTGGTCTGTATTTCAGTGACCTCCCGGAAATCGTCACTTTCAACGACGTCATGACCAGCGACGCGGACCGCTTCAAGCGCTTCTTCCACGCGATGCTCGATGGCGGCGTGTACTTGGCACCGAGCGCGTTCGAAGCGGGCTTCACCTCAATCGTCCACGGCGACGCTGAACTGCAACTGACCCTTGATGCCGCCGAGAAAGCATTTGCTGCGCTGAAATAAGCCTTCATAGGCGCTAACTTGTTGGCGAGAGGCTCGATGCGGTGAGACAGTAGCGCCGCTTCGCCAACAAGTTGGCTCCTGCAGAAGATTAAAAACACGGTAATCTCCCGCAAAATCAGGCACATCAAGCCCGTGCAGCAGAAATTCCGTAAAGACTTTGTAAGGTTGGCCCCGCTTCTTTCATAATGTGCCGCCAGCGCGATCTGCTGGACGGGTACGCCCGCACCTTTTAGAGGTAAGTCGACTCCCATGAACCGCACCGGCCGCACCCTTGCTTTGGGCTGCCTGTTGCTTCTTCATCCCCTGCTGGCAAATGCAGGTGGCAACTCGTTGTTAATCCCAGCGGTGGGTCGCTGCACCCTCAATACTCAGCCCGATAATCGGCCTGAAGCATTGGCGGTTTGCCAAAAAGCAGCACAAGCCGGGGATGCACAGGCGCAATTCGAGTTGGGACAGTTCTACTACGACGGCAAAAATGCGCCTCGTGATTTAACTCAAGCACTCAACTATTTCGAGCAGGCTTCGCTGCAAGGCCATGCCCAGGCGCAATATCGACTGGGTTTAATGTTTTTCCATGGCGAAGGCGTGCAAGCCAATAACATTCAGGCGTATATCGTGCTGAAGATGGCCGCCGTCAACGGCTCGGAAGATGCGCTGGACAGCGCGGATGAAGTGTCGGCGAAGATGAAGCGCGATGAGCTGGAAGTCGCTACCCAGGTGCTGGGCCAGATTTTCCGTAATTATTTGCTGGAACTGCAAACGGCTGAAGGCCGCACACCATTCGCCCCCCTGCCTTGACACAATGACCCGCTGATCGAACTGCTTATTTGTCCGGCATTGGCATCGGAAAAGGCATCACGTTGCTTGTACCCCGCGCCTCGCTGATCTTCGGCGTTCCCACACGCTCGACTTCATCGATGCGTACAATCGAATGCATCGGCACAAAACTGCGTACCACGCCTTCGAACTGAGCCTTGAGCTTCTCTTCGCTCGGGTCTACCACCACGGTCGTACGCTCACCGAAGACGAATTCTTCCACCTCCAGAAAACCCCACAGATCACTCTGATAGATTTGCTTGGCGTACATTTCGAACACCTGGCCCTGGTTGAGAAAAATCACCTTATAAATTGGAGCTTCGCGTTTGATCATGGCGGGCGGCTAAAAATCGGGGGCTTAAAGAGGGCGCGAACTATAGCACGTCCGTCAGACAGTCAGCGCTAGGAACCAGACACCCGCACCCCTATAATGCTCGGTTCTTCGAATCAACTGATGATCACGCATGGCCAAGAAGCTTTATATCGAAACCCACGGTTGCCAAATGAACGAGTACGACAGCTCGCGCATGGTCGATCTGCTGGGCGAACATCAAGCCCTGGAAGTCACTGCTCGTGCAGAAGATGCCGACGTTATCCTGCTTAATACCTGTTCAATCCGCGAGCGCGCCCAAGACCGGGTGTATTCCCAACTGGGTCGCTGGCGCGAGCTGAAACTGGCCAATCCGGAGATGGTGATCGCTGTCGGCGGGTGTGTGGCCAGCCAGGAAGGTGCCGCGATTCGTGATCGCGCACCCTACGTGGACGTTGTGTTTGGCCCGCAAACCCTGCACCGCTTGCCGGAAATGATCAACGCTGCGCGCCTCACTGGTCTGCCGCAGGTTGATGTTTCGTTCCCGGAAATCGAAAAATTCGACCATTTGCCCGAACCTCGCGTCGATGGCCCGAGTGCTTTTGTATCGGTGATGGAAGGTTGCAGCAAATACTGCACGTTCTGCGTCGTGCCTTACACCCGTGGCGAAGAAGTCAGCCGTCCGTTCGATGACGTGGTGAGCGAGGTCATGCACCTGGCCGAAAACGGCGTGCGTGAAGTCACTCTGCTGGGTCAGAACGTGAATGGCTATCGCGGTACGACCCATGATGGACGGTTGGCAGATCTGGCCGAGTTGATCCGCGTCGTGGCGGCCGTCGACGGCATCGACCGCATTCGCTACACCACGTCGCACCCACTGGAGTTTTCGGACAGCCTGATCCTGGCCCATGCCGAAGTGCCTCAACTGGTGAAACATCTGCATTTACCGGTGCAGTCGGGCTCCGATCGGATTCTTTCGGCCATGAAGCGCAACCACACCGCGCTCGAATACAAATCCAAACTGCGCAAGCTGAGGGCTGCCGTTCCGGGTATCAGCATCAGTTCGGACTTCATCGTCGGCTTCCCTGGCGAGACCGAAAAAGACTTCGAACAGACCATGAAATTGATCGAAGACGTGGGCTTCGACTTCTCGTTCTCCTTCGTCTACAGCCCGCGCCCCGGCACGCCTGCGGCAGACATTAAGGACGACACACCGGAAACCCTGAAAAAACAGCGCCTGGCCGCCTTGCAGCACCGCCTGAATCAACAGGGTTACGAGATCAGTCGGCAAATGGTCGGCAGCACCCAGCGGATTCTGGTCACTGATTATTCGAAAAAAGACCCTGGAGAATTGCAGGGACGTACCGAGAACAACCGGATCGTCAACTTCCGCTGTGACAATCCGAAACTGATTGGCCAGTTCGCCGATGTCCATATCGACGACGCGCAACCGCATTCGTTGCGCGGGTCGTTATTGCAATAAACGCCGCAAAGACCGCCGCAGAAGGTTGGTTCCCACAGGTTTTGGATCAGTTCAAAACCTGTTGGAGTCGGCTTGCCGACGAAGGCAGCGAGTCAGGCCCTGAAGATGCTAACCGTGATTGCCCCTTCGCAGGCAAGCCTGCTCCCACAGATTTAATATCAGCTCAAAGCAAGACCATTAGTAAGTGAAGGCTTTCGCCCACCGAGCGCTGGGGTTATCCTTCAACCCATCTTCATTGCCGTAGGGCGGCTAAAAACGACCTTGAACGCTCCCATCGAACCACATCGTTTTATCCTCGAGCCTTTTGAGGCCCACCGATTCGCAAATCTTTGCGGGCAACTCGACGAGCATTTACGCTTGATCGAGCAACGTCTGGACATCGAAATCCGCAACCGCGGCAATCAATTCGAACTGATTGGCGAGCCCAAGCACACCACTTCGGCTGAAAACCTGCTGCGACGCCTGTACCGGGAAACCAAAGGTACCGAGCTGTCACCCGACATGATTCACCTGTTCCTTCAGGAATCGGGTGTCGAAGAACTGGACAACCACCCTGCTGCCGAAGTCGGCGTAGCGTTGCGCACCAAAAAGGGCATGATTCGCCCGCGCGGCCTGAATCAGCAGCGTTACGTCAAAGAAATTCTCGCCAACGACATCAACTTCGGCATCGGCCCTGCGGGTACTGGCAAGACCTACCTTGCTGTCGCCTGTGCCGTGGATGCGCTTGAGCGCGAACAGATCCGCCATATCTTACTGGTGCGTCCGGCGGTCGAAGCGGGCGAAAAGCTCGGCTTCCTGCCCGGCGACCTGGCACAAAAGATCGACCCGTACCTGCGCCCGCTGTATGACGCCCTGTATGAAATGCTCGGCTTTGAATACGTCGCCAAGCTTATGGAGCGTCAAGTGATTGAGGTTGCACCGCTGGCGTACATGCGCGGCCGGACCCTCAATAACAGCTTCATCATTCTCGACGAAAGCCAGAACACCACCGTCGAACAAATGAAGATGTTTCTGACCCGCATCGGTTTCGGCTCCACGGCCGTCATCACGGGCGACATCACCCAGGTCGACCTGCCCAAAGGCACAAAGTCAGGCCTGAACCATGTGATGGAAGTCTTGAAAGACGTACCGGGTATCACCTTCACGCACTTCAAGCCCAAGGATGTGGTGCGTCACCCGCTGGTACAGCGCATTGTCGAAGCTTACGAGCGCTACGAGAATCGTGCTAACGACGAAACCATAAGTTCCTCTTCCAGCAGGGATAACCGCCGCGATGGTTGAGCTGGACTTACAACTCGCGACCGAAGCGACAGTCCCAAACGAAGCCCAGTTCCGCCAATGGTGTGAACTTGCGTTGCGTCAACGCACTGCTGATTCAGAGCTGACCATCCGCTTGGTCGACGATGCTGAAGCCCGTGAACTCAATAACACTTGGCGACACAAGGACTACGCAACCAACGTACTGTCCTTCCCCGCCGACGTACCCGATGAGTTTCTCGATATTCCGCTGCTCGGCGACCTGGTGATTTGCGTGGCCGTTGTGGCCCGCGAGGCGACTGAACAGGGCAAGATTCCGGATGCGCATTGGGCGCACCTCGTCATTCACGGCTGTCTGCATTTGCTCGGCTATGACCATATCGACGATGCAGAAGCCGAAGAAATGGAAGCACTGGAACGAACGTTGCTTGAAGAATTGGGCTATCCCGATCCTTACGCTGACGACGAAACCGCTGACCATCACTTTCCAGAGACCACCAGCAAGGACCACGAGTAAGGGCTATGAGCGAAGACCGATCGAGCAACGGGCAAAAGTCATGGCTGGGGAAACTCACCCAGGCCTTTGCCCACGAGCCGAAAAACCGCCAGGAGCTGCTTGAGCTGCTGCGCGAGGCCCATCAAAACAAGTTGCTGGACAGCGAAGCGCTGGCCATCGTCGAGGGCGCCATTCAGGTGGCTGACCTGCAAGTACGGGACATTATGGTCCCGCGTTCGCAGATGATCAGCATCAGGGCCACGCAAACCCCTCGCGAATTCCTGCCCGCCGTCATCGACTCAGCGCACTCGCGCTACCCGGTGATTGGTGAGAGCCACGACGATGTGCTCGGCGTGCTGCTGGCCAAGGATTTGCTGCCGCTGATCCTCAAGGAAGACGGTGACAAGGACAGCATCAAGAACCTGCTGCGCCCGGCCACCTTCGTGCCCGAATCCAAGCGTCTGAACGTGCTGCTGCGCGAATTTCGCGCCAACCACAACCACATGGCCATCGTCATCGACGAATACGGCGGCGTAGCGGGTTTGGTGACCATCGAAGACGTGCTGGAGCAGATCGTTGGCGATATCGAAGACGAGCATGACGTCGAGGAAGACAGCTACATCAAGCCGCTGCCCAGCGGCGACTTCCTGGTCAAGGCACTGACCCCGATCGACAGTTTCAACGAGTTCTTCGACAGCGAGTTTTCGGACGACGAGTTCGACACCGTTGGTGGCTTGGTGATGAGTGCGTTTGGTCACTTGCCCAAGCGCAACGAAACCACTGAAATTGGCGCGTACCGTTTCCGCATTCTCAATGCCGACAGCCGTCGTATTCACTTACTGCGCCTGAGCCCGATCTCGCGGGCCTAAGCCCCTAAGGAAATACCATGCACTGGATCACCCGACCCGGCTGGCCCGGCAACCTGCTGGCCATGGTGGCTGGCGCGCTGACCACCCTGGCCCTGGCTCCATTTGATGTCTGGCCACTGGCGATTGTGTCGTTGGTCGTTCTCTATCTGGGTTTGCGTGAACTCAGCCCCCGCCAGGCCTTGGGCCGTGGCTGGTGCTATGGCTTCGGTCTGTTCGGTGCGGGCACCAGTTGGATTTACGTCAGCATTCATACCTACGGTGGCGCTTCGGTGCTGCTCGCAGGCCTTTTAATGCTGGGCTTCATCGCCGCGATTGCCTGGTTCTTCGCCCTGCCGACCTGGATCTGGGCGCGCTGGATTCGACGCAATAACGCACCGCTGACCGACGCTTTGGCGTTTGCCGGCGTGTGGCTGGCGCAAGAAGCGTTTCGCGGCTGGTTTTTGACCGGCTTCCCTTGGCTTTACTCCGGCTACAGCCAACTCGACGGCCCTTTGTCGGGGCTCGCGCCCATCGGTGGCATGTGGCTGATCTCCTTTACCCTGGCCCTGACCGCCGCTTTGCTGTGCAATCTGCCACAGCTTCGAGCGAATAAGTCCGCGCTGAGTATTGGCGTTTTGCTGTTGGTCGCACCTTGGGTGCTGAGTCTGTCGCTTAAAACCTACGAATGGACGTCTCCGGCAGGCCCACCGCTTAGCGTTGCCGCGATTCAGGGCAACGTTGAACAAAGCATGAAATGGGACCCGGCGCAGCTCAACGCGCAATTGGCGCTTTACCGGGACATGACCTTTACCAGTAAACGTGCTGACTTGATCGTCTGGCCAGAAACCGCGATCCCGATCCTCAAAGAGTCGGCGGAAGGCTATTTGACGATGCTCGGCAAGTTCGCGGCGGATCGCAACTCGGCGCTGATTACCGGTGTACCGATTCGCCAACAAGGCGGCCGTGGCGAGTACCGTTACTACAACGGCATTACCGTGGTCGGTGAAGGCGATGGCACTTACTTGAAACAGAAGCTGGTGCCGTTTGGTGAGTACGTTCCACTGCAAGACCTGCTGCGTGGGCTGATCAGCTTCTTCAACCTGCCCATGTCGGACTTTGCCCGTGGACCGAGCGACCAAGCGTTACTGCAGGCCAAGGGTTATCAAATCGCACCGTTCATCTGCTACGAAGTGGTTTACCCGGAGTTTGCCGCCGGCCTCGCCGCGAGAAGTGAACTACTGCTGACGGTGAGCAACGACACTTGGTTCGGCACGTCAATCGGCCCATTGCAGCATTTGCAAATGGCAAAAATGCGCGCACTTGAAGCCGGTCGTTGGATGATCCGCGCCACCAACAACGGAGTGAGTGGCCTGATCAACCCGTTTGGCAAGATGGTCGTGACGATTCCTCAATTCCAGAAAGGCGTGCTGTACGGCGACGTGGTACCGATGCAAGACCTCACCCCTTACTTGCGCTGGCGTTCATGGCCGTTGACGATTCTGTCGATTGTGCTGGTGGGCTGGGCGCTGGTGGCACGACGGATGAAACGGTAACCAAGGGTTCTGCGTTCTGTGGGAGCGAACAAGTTCGCTCTCAAAAAATACCGCATAACTTTTGAATTCAGGAGAAAATTAGCAAGGACTGCCGAGGTTACTCTGTGGGAGTTGGCTTGCCAACGAAAGCGTCATTGTAGGCGACCCAGGTTTCAAGTCGACATCATCTGCGCGATGACGGCCTCTTCGCAGGCAAGCCTGCTCCCACAGAATGTACTACGGCAGGAGCCTTTTGGCGTCGAAGATGTGGCGGCAGCTCCCACATAAATTCACAGCTACCTACAGCGACCGATAAAACATCGGATACGCCAACAACCCCACCGCTTCATTGAGCAACTGCCCGCTTTGCCATACAGCTTTGCTCTCAGGCAACCAGCCGTTGAATGGCCGGGCGTTGTCGACGCCCAGGAACCCTACAGGCGCTGCAACCACGGTAAATCCTGCCTTCTCGAAGCTCCATCGTGCGCGTTGCATGTGCCAGGCTTGAGTCACTAACACCACCCGCTTGATGCCTTGGGGCTGCAATATCGCAGCGGTCATCGTGGCGTTTTCCCAAGTGGTTCGGCTGAGCCCTTCTTGCCAACGCACCGTCACGCCAAAATCGCTTTGCAACGAATCCGCCATGATCGCCGCCTCACTCGGCGGCTGACCATAATGCAGCCCGCCCGTGGTCAAAATCGGCAAACCTGAATCTTTGGATAACCGCGCCGCAAAGCGCATGCGCTCCAGTGCAACGCCAGTGGGGATGTCGGTGCCCCACGTCGGATCTTTGCGTTCGCGGCCGGAGCCCAAGACCACAATCGCATCAGCCTGCCGGGCAAGTGTCGACCATTGGCTTTGTTGCAGGGGCGGATCGTGTTCAATACCCCGCGCAGCCCACTCCACCGCAATCGGTAAACTCATGACCCACAACCCGACGAAGCCAATGAAAAAGCATGCGCCAGCCAGCCGAGGCCGTGAGCGGCGTAACCACCAGGCAAGCAAAAGCACCAGCAGAAGGATGCCAGGAGGCAGCAATAATTGTTTGATCAAATAGCGGATAGGCATCGAGCATCTCCAAAGATGCCCGAAGCCTAGAAGGATTGACGTTAAGCAACAATAATTTTGACGCAGACCGCAGCCTGCTTAGATAACGTGAAGCGATTTTTTTGCATCTTGCATCATCTGAAATATAACGACTTGCCCCGCATTGACGCTTTGCTGCGTTTATGATCTTCGAGCCATATGACCTTGGCTGAACGCCTCGGCGCCGAAGCAGGTCCGTCAACCGCCTTCGCAAAGCAAGCGTCCTTGGTCATACCCTCAGTTTTAAACCCAAAGACTTCTGTTTTTAAATCCAAAGTGCCCTTGTCCAGATAAGCCTCAATCAATTCAAATTCCGCAGGGCTCAACCCTCGCAATTCCAGTTCTGTAGGTGTTTCATGGCGAAGTCGAACTGCCGTTTTCGCCACATCCAAGGCAAGCCCAATACGATTGATCAAGCGTTCGTAAAGCTCAGGTTTTACAGCGGGTCGCTGCGACTCTGCCATCCGTTCACCTCATCGAAGTTAAAACATACTCCCCTGTCGATTAGCTTAGCGTTGCTGTCCAAATCAGCCGGATGCAGCGACCAACGGCCTGCAACAACGCTTAACAAGCAATCAGGGTTTCCCTCGATAGTGAGCGCTCATGTATGCTACGGCGCTTCCTTAAATTCCACTTCCCGCTCGACTGAGCACAATCTGACTCAGCGGTGCAATGAAGAGGATGAGGTCACCACTTCTTTAGTAAAAAGTAGCCATGCACGAACTCTATCAGCCCCGCGAAATCGAAGCCGCCGCCCAAACATTTTGGGACGAGCAAAAATCCTTTGAAGTCAGTGAACAGCCAGGCAAAGAGACTTTCTATTGCCTATCCATGTTCCCTTACCCCAGCGGCAAGCTGCACATGGGCCATGTGCGCAACTACACCATCGGCGACGTAATCGCCCGCTATCAGCGCATGCAAGGCAAAAGCGTCCTGCAACCCATGGGTTGGGATGCGTTCGGGATGCCGGCAGAAAACGCCGCGATGAAAAACAACGTCGCTCCGGCCAAGTGGACCTACGAAAACATCGCCTACATGAAAACCCAGCTCCGCAGCTTGGGTCTTGGTGTTGACTGGTCCCGTGAAATCACCACCTGCAAACCCGATTACTACCGCTGGGAACAATGGCTGTTCACTCGCCTGTTCCAAAAAGGCGTGATCTACCGCAAAAACGGTACGGTGAACTGGGATCCGGTTGATCAGACCGTATTGGCCAACGAACAAGTCATCGACGGTCGCGGCTGGCGTTCCGGCGCCATCATCGAAAAGCGCGAAATCCCGATGTATTACTTCAAGATCACTGCCTACGCAGATGAGCTGTTATCGGGACTCGATGAATTGCCAGGCTGGCCTGAGCAAGTCAAAACCATGCAACGCAACTGGATTGGTAAATCCCGTGGCATGGAAGTGCAGTTTCCGTACGACCAGGCTTCCATTGGTGAAGGGGGCGCGCTGAAAGTATTTACGACCCGTCCAGACACCTTGATGGGCGCGACCTACGTGGCCGTCGCAGCGGAACACCCGCTGGCGACCCTGGCCGCAAAGGGTAACCCCGAACTGCAAGCCTTTATTCACGAATGCAAAAGCGGCAGCGTCGCCGAAGCAGACATCGCTACCCAAGCGAAAAAAGGCCTGCCCACCGCACTTTTCGTGGAGCACCCATTGACGGGCGAGAAGTTGCCAGTGTGGGTCGCCAACTACGTGTTGATGCATTATGGCGACGGCGCCGTGATGGCAGTCCCCGCTCACGACGAGCGCGATTTCGAATTTGCTACCCAGTACAACCTTCCGATCAAGGCCGTTGTACGCACCAGTGCTGGCGACGAAACGCTCTCGCAGTGGCAGGCCGCTTATGGCGAACACGGCACGCTGATCAACTCCGGCATCTATGACGGGCTGGAATTTCAAGCCGCGTTCGATGCCATCGAAGCTGATTTGCTGAAAAAGCAACTGGGTCAGTCACGCACGCAGTTCCGCTTGCGCGATTGGGGCATCAGCCGTCAGCGTTATTGGGGCTGCCCGATCCCGATCGTGCATTGCGACACCTGCGGTGACGTGCCGGTCCCGGAAGACCAATTGCCGGTTGTGCTGCCCGAAGACGTCGTTCCCGATGGTGCCGGCTCACCGCTGGCTCGCATGCCATCGTTCTATGAGTGCAGTTGCCCTACATGCGGCGCCCCGGCCAAGCGCGAAACCGACACCATGGACACCTTCGTCGAGTCCTCGTGGTACTTCGCACGCTACGCCTCGCCTCACTACGAAGGCGGTATGGTTGACCCGAAAGCAGCGAACCACTGGCTGCCAGTGGATCAATACATCGGCGGCATCGAACACGCGATCCTGCACCTGCTCTACGCGCGTTTCTTCCACAAACTGATGCGCGACGAAGGTCTGGTCACCTCCAACGAGCCATTCAAGAACCTTCTGACTCAAGGCATGGTCATCGCCGACACGTATTACCGCCTTGAAGCAAATGGCAGCAAGACGTGGTACAACCCGGCCGACGTCGAGCTTGAACGCGACAGTAAAGCCAAAGTGATCGGCGCTAAATTGATCAGCGACGGTCTGCCGGTCGAGATCGGCGGCATCGAGAAAATGGCCAAGTCGAAGAACAACGGCGTTGACCCGCAATCGATGATCGACCAATACGGCGCTGATACCTGCCGCCTGTTCATGATGTTTGCGTCGCCGCCGGACATGAGCCTGGAATGGTCGGACTCGGGCGTCGAAGGTTCACACCGCTTTCTGCGTCGCGTCTGGCGCCTGTCCCATGCCCACGTCACCTTGGGCCTGACTCCCAAGCTCAACGTCGCGGGCTTGAATGACGAACAGAAAGCCGTCCGCCGTGCGATCCACCTGGCGATCAAAAACGCCAGCCAAGACGTCGGTCAACACCATAAATTCAACACCGCCATCGCTCAAGTCATGACGCTGATGAACGTATTGGAAAAAGCTGCCCAGGTAACCCCGCAGGACCGTGCGCTGCTTCAGGAAGGTCTGGAAACTGTCGCGCTGCTGCTGGCACCCATCACCCCGCACATCAGCCATGAACTGTGGAGCCGGTTGGGTCACAGCGATGCCATCATCGATGCCGGCTGGCCGGTGCTGGACAAGACCGCGCTGGTACAAGACAGCCTCGTGCTGGTGATTCAGGTGAACGGCAAACTGCGCGGACAGATTGAAATGCCCGCCAGCGCTACCCGTGAAGAGGTTGAAGCCGTGGCAAGAGTCAATGAAAACGTGCTGCGCTTCACCGACGGCCTGACGATCCGCAAAGTGATCGTGGTCCCCGGCAAGCTGGTTAACATCGTCGCAAGCTAATTGGGTCACGCGCCCGGTATTGACCGGGCGTCGAACAGCATTTCCAGGGGACGCAACGTCGGCCCAAACGGATTCAAGGGGAGCATCAATATGATCAAACGCAATTTGCTGGTGATGGGTCTCGCCGTATTGCTGAGCGCCTGTGGTTTCCAGCTGCGTGGTACTGGCACCACTGAACTGACCATCAAGGAACTTGATGTCAGCGCCCGTGACGCCTACGGTCCAACGGTTGTCCAGTTGACCCAAATGCTGAAAAACAGTGGGGTCAATGTGCATCAGGGCGCTGAGTACAAGCTGGTTCTGGTCAGTGAAGGCGAAGTTTCACGCGCCGCCAGCTACAACGGTTCGTCGCGTTCAGCCGAGTATGAGCTGACGGATACCGTCAACTACGAAATCCGCGGTTCGCGCAGTCTGCTGTTGCTCGAAGACAAGGTACAGGTTCAGAAAATCTACGTTCAGGACAGCAACAACTTGATGGGTTCCGATCAGGAAGCTGCGCAAGTTCGTAAAGAAATGCGTGCTCAACTGGTCCAGAACCTGGTCATGCGTCTGCAACTGCTGACTCCGGCACAACTGGATAAACTGCAATCGACCGCAGAAGCCAAGGCCCAGGCCGAAGCAGACGCTCTGGAAGCTGCACAGCGGATCGAGAACGAGACGCCTCGTCAGTCACCGATTGAAATACCCACCAAGTAAGTGCTCAGGGGCCAGCCCGCTGGCCCCTGCATTCCCTGACCTATGAAACTGATCCCCGCCCAACTCGCTAAACACCTTCAGAGCAGCTTGTCGCCCGTGTACGTTGTCAGCGGCGACGATCCGCTGCTGTGCCAGGAAGCAGCGGACGCTATCCGTGCAACCGCGCGCCAGCAAGGTTTCGACGAACGCCAAGTCTTCAGCGCGGACGCCAATTTCGATTGGGGCACGCTGTTACAGGCCGGTGCCAGCATGTCGCTGTTTGCGGAAAAACGTCTGCTGGAGCTGCGATTGCCCTCGGGAAAACCCGGCGACAAGGGCGCTGCGGCGTTCATCGAATACTGCTCTCGCCCTCCCGAAGACACGTTGCTGCTTATCAGCTTGCCGAAACTCGACGGCAGCGCGCAGAAAACCAAATGGGGTAAGGCGCTGATTGAAGGACCACACACTCAGTTTCTGCAAATATGGCCCGTGGACACGAGCCAATTTCCACAATGGATTCGGCAGCGCTTGTCACAAGCCGGGCTGTCTGCCAGCCACGACGCCGTTGAACTTATAGCCGCCAGGGTCGAAGGCAATCTCCTCGCCGCAGCCCAGGAGATAGAAAAACTCAAGCTGATGGCCGAGGGTGGCCAGATCACCGTCGAAACCGTGCAGGGCGCCGTCGCCGACAGCGCACGGTTCGATGTTTTCGGTTTGACCGACGCGGTGCTCAATGGCGAGGCGGCCCACACAGTGCGCATGCTCGAAGGCCTGCGTGGCGAAGGGATTGAGCCGCCTGTGATTCTGTGGGCGCTGGCTCGTGAGCTTCGGGTATTGGCTAATCTGGCCTTACAGTTCAGCCAGGGCATCCCACTGGACAAAGCGTTCAGCCAAGCGCGACCGCCCATCTGGGACAAACGCAAACCGCTGATGAGCAAAGCATTGCAACGGCACTCCGCACAACGCTGGAGCCAACTGCTGATGGATGCGCAGCGCATCGACGCGCAGATCAAAGGCCAGGCAGCAGGTTCGCCCTGGAGCAGCTTGACTCGGCTGGCACTGTTGATGGCCGGACAACGGTTGAGCTTGCCGGCAGAATAGCCAGAGACATTATCTCGTTTGCAATTTCTATAGGAGGGTCCGCCACGTCTTCGACTCCGCGCTGTCTCGCGCAGCAAACTGGGTGGCACTTTGTATGGTTTGAGGTTGCAGGGTGTCAGGACTGAAGCCTTCCCGAATAAATTCGGTCCCACAGATGTGGCGATGCACACATTCTGTAGTAGCTGCCGAAGGCTGCGATAGGTCCGAAGGACCTTCGCCAACAAGTTGGCTCTTACAGCAATACCGCGAAACATCCGATAGGACACTTCTATTAGACACACCCCACGCTCTGCCCGATGATTCACATCGTTACATCCCCCCAGAAGAGAGCACTCGCCATGAGCAAGCCAAAACGGCCGAACAAGGCCAAATCCATTGTGGCCCAGCCATTATTCCGCAGTCGCCAGGAACCCGCTGGCAAGGGCAAAGGCAGCTACCGCCGCGAAGCCTTCCAGTCTAAAAACTGGGAGGCTTCTTACATTCTGGCGGCCTGATACGGCCGATTAATCCAAGCGACATAGCTGTTATAAACCCGTCACTACTTGATCGCCAGGATTGAATACAAACGACGCTGAATCATTAATGGTTAGAGGTAACTTCATCGAGATTATTGGCAACGCTATGTGAGTTAAATCATAAAACCGTTTCTGATCGTACTGAGCACCCGCCAAACCCGCAGGCACGACATAAAAAAAAGCTTCGATTGGCAAAGTACTGGGAATATTTTGAGCCCAGACCTGATGTTTCAGATCATTGGGTTTTTCAAACGCTTTCGGAGAAATCAATCGACCACCCCTCATGCCCTGATAAAAATTCGGACCCGCTGCACTATTCAACGAATCCCGAACGTCAAAACTGCACCCCCCAATACCACCAGCAGCATGCTCGCCATATTGATTATAGTGGCTGGCCCATTGCTCGCCGGTATAAACCCCCTGCAAATTGCAGCTTTGACTGTGCGGCTTGTTTGGAAAGGAGCCACAACCTCTGTCGGGTCGATTGTCAGATGAACCATCTATGGGGAAAAAACAAAGCACTTGAATTGTGATCTTTCCGGCTGGAGCAGCTAAGGAAACTCTGAAAAAGGTTTTCAAATCTGGTGAAATGTCCCCCATCACATGAGCCGAGCGGTTGCCCCCCCATGAAGCAAATTTCTTTCGCCGATGCCGAGTACGCCGGTAAACGTAAGCGAACCCGCCGTGAGATTTTCCTGAGCGAGATGGACAAGGTCGTCCCCTGGAAGGGGTTGATCGCTTTGATCGAGCCGCATTATCCAAAAGGCGAAGGGGGCCGCCCGGCGTATCCCTTGATGGCCATGTTGCGTGTGCACCTGATGCAGAACTGGTTCGGCTATAGCGATCCAGCAATGGAAGAGTCTCTTTATGAGACCACGATTCTGCGCCAGTTCGCGGGGTTGAATCTGGAACGCATTCCCGACGAAACCACGATTCTCAACTTCCGTCGCCTGCTGGAGAAAAACCATCTTGCCGGGGGAATCCTGGAGGTCATTAATGGCTACCTGGGAGACCGAGGTTTGATGCTTCGTCAGGGCACAATTGTTGATGCCACGATCATTCATGCGCCGACGTCGACCAAGAATAAAGAGGGTAAACGCGACCCCGAAATGCATCAGACCAAGAAAGGTAATCAATATTTTTTCGGGATGAAAGCGCACATCGGAGTAGACGCTGATACGGGTCTGACGCACAGCGTGGTGGGCACGGCAGCCAATGTCGCGGACGTCACTCAAGTCGATCAGTTGCTGCACGGCGAAGAGACCCATCTCTGTGGCGACGCGGGCTACACCGGCGTAGAAAAGCGGCTTGAACATGAGGGGCGCGAGATGATCTGGTCGATCTCCGCCAGGCCCAGCAGCCGCCGCAAACATGGAGAAAAAAGCGTCATTGGCCGTGCGTTGCGCAAGATTGAATACGCCAAATCGCAAACTCGGGCCAAGGTTGAGCACCCGTTTCGGGTGATCAAGCGCCAGTTTGGTTACACCAAGGTGCGGTTTCGCGGGTTGGTAAAGAACACGGCGCAGTTGGTGACACTGTTTGCACTGTCGAATCTGTGGATGGCGCGCCGACATTTGATGGAGCCTATAGGACAGGTGCGTCCGCAGTATGGAAATTAAGGGTTAATAAGTGCTTAAAACCGGCTTATTCATCAATAAAAGCCGATATTTTCGAAATTTCAGTGAAGTACTTTCTTTCGGAGCGCTTGACGCCCGATTTGCCAGAAAAAGAAGGTCTTATTTCAGACCTTCCCTAAAACAGGATAAAGAATAAAACCATTAGTGTAGTTATACGCCAGCCTCATCATTTTATAGTCCGACCTTAAGTAACTAAATGAAACACCTCCCACTTTTACAGCGGTTGGGCTAGGGTTCCAGGAATCATATTGTGTCGACGCTTGCGTCCCTCGTAAATCAATCCCCGTACATAGAAAAGCCGGCATTGAGTCCTTACCGCAATTCTCGCGTGTATCGTGATATCGACTAGTCAACTCCGCGGCTTCCGCTGCACCACTTCTAACGCCTGCTTGCGAAGGTGCGGCCATTGGCATAACTGCCGCCTTGACGTGGCTCTCTACTACGGGAACAGACTCTCCGTAAGGACGCTGCTTTTCGATAGAGCAGGCCGCTATACTTAAACCCAACACAATAGCCAATATTATTTTCATTTCCATATGCTCCAGCCATGAGATCCCTATGGCACCTAGCATCACTAAGTAATGAAGCATCAGCGCGCATTACTAAGTGCAAGTTAACAAATATACTTCTTAAATTACATTACACGTCGGCAGGGCTGAACGTCTACTGGCATAAATGACAGTGATTTCTATTTTTTTCTATGGACGCCTTCTGCTCGGTAAGTTTTACTAATTGTCTTTCCCGATATTTACAAACATGCATTGGTACGATCGTTGTATTTCAAGCCCATTTTTTCGAGCAGGCGTGATAAGGTTTGTGTCTGTTGAAACACCTTGGACCTGAGCATGCCCTTTAGCTTTTCCCGTCGGTTGCATTTTCGCCAACTGATGACCGTATCCAGCTTCATCCTGTTAGTTGCCTGCGCAGAAAAACCTACTGCTGCCGATGCCAGGCCTCTTCAAATTGCCAGCGCACCTACGGCTGCGTTGCCCACGACCCCGCCGGGTATCGTGACCGACGCAACAGACTTCGATTTTCAGCCAACTATCAGCTTCAGCGCCTGGGAAGCCGGGTTTCGCGTCGATGCAATAAAAGCCGGCATCAAGCCTGACCTCTTCGATCAAGCCTTCGCGGGTGTGCTGCCGGACATGAGCGTGGTCAAGGCCGATCGAAGCCAGCCCGAGTTCACCCGCCCGGTGTGGGAATACCTCGATGGCGCGGTCTCCGCAGCCCGCGCCCGTAAAGGCCAGGCCTTGCTTGCGCAATACGCCGACGTGCTGCAAGCCATTGAGCAACGCTACGGTGTCGACCGCCAGTCGCTGGTAGCTATTTGGGGCATGGAAAGCAACTTCGGCCAGTTTCAAGGCTCGCAGTACGTGATTCGCTCCTTGGCGACGCTGGCCTACGAAGGTCGCCGCCGTGCATTCGCGCAGGATCAATTGCTGGCGGCCCTGCAAATTCTTCAGCATGGCGACATCCAACCGACCCAGATGCTGGGTTCCTGGGGTGGCGCAATGGGTCAGACGCAGTTTATTCCCACCACCTATAACGCCTATGCCGTGGATTTCGATGGCGATGGCCGCCGTGACATTTGGAATACCCCTGCCGATGCATTAGCGTCGACGGCGCGCTACCTGCAAAGCTCAGGCTGGCAATTTGGTCAGCCGTGGGGTTTCGAAGTGCAGTTGGTTCAAGGCTTCGATTACGCGCTGGCCGATGCTTCGACCCGTAAAACCGTTGCCGAGTGGCAGCACATGGGATTAAAACTGCCAAACGGCGGCGCACTTCCGGCCAATTTGGCGCAGCAACAGGCGGCGCTGTTGTTACCTGCGGGTTATAAAGGTCCGGCGTTTTTGGTACTGGATAACTTCCGTGCGACGCTCAAGTACAACAATTCGTCGTCCTATGCCCTGGCGATTGGCTTGTTGTCTCAACGTTTCAGCGGCGGGGGCTACGTCCTCGGCAGCTGGCCGCGTGGAGATCAGCCTCTAAGCCGCTCTGAGCGCATTGAACTGCAAACCCTGCTCTCGTCTCGTCAATACGACGCTGGCGCTCCAGACGGCATCATCGGGGCCAATACACGCAAAGCCATTCGCAGCGCGCAGCAGTCGTACGGCTGGCCGGCCGACGGCTACCCGACGCATCAGTTGTTAGACAGTTTGCGCAAGCCGTAACGGCCTCTTCGCGAATAAATTCGCTCCCACGGGGAACCACATATCGCCGGCGGGAGCGAATTCATTCGAAGGGACTTTCTAAAACAAAAAAAAGGGCAGGATATCGCTATCCGGCCCTTTTTATTGACTCGCAACGCTTAGCTCATGGCTTCGACAGCGGTCTTCGCCTGCTTATCGGCATGGTACGACGACCGCACCAGCGGACCTGAAGCAACATTCTTGAAGCCCATCTTGTAGCCTTCTTCGGCAAACCAGGCGAACACGTCCGGGTGCACGAAACGCTGCACCGGCAAGTGGCTGCGTGAAGGCTGCAAGTACTGGCCCAGGGTGAGCATGTCAATATCGTGCTCACGCATGCGCTTCATGACTTCAATGACTTCTTCGTCCGTCTCACCCAGCCCCAGCATTAAGCCGGACTTGGTCGGAACATGAGGCACCAACTGCTTGAATTTCTGCAGCAGGGTCAGCGACCACTGGAAATCCGAGCCCGGACGTGCCGCTTTGTACAAGCGCGGCACGGTTTCCAGGTTGTGGTTGAACACGTCTGGCGGCTCGGCAGCAGTGAGTTCCAACGCGATGTCCATGCGGCCCCGGTAATCCGGGACCAAGGTTTCCAATTGCACGTTCGGCGACAGCAGGCGAATTTCGCGGATGCAGTCAGCAAAGTGCTGGGCGCCGCCGTCGCGCAGGTCATCGCGGTCTACCGAGGTAATCACAACGTACTTGAGACCCAGGTCAGCAATGGCAATGGCGAGGTTTTTCGGTTCGTCAGCGTCTAGCGCTTTCGGACGGCCATGGCCCACGTCGCAGAACGGGCAACGGCGGGTGCAGATGTCACCCATGATCATGAACGTTGCGGTGCCCCCGGAGAAACACTCGCCAAGGTTCGGGCAAGACGCTTCTTCGCAGACGCTGTGAAGTTTGTGCTTACGCAGCAGTTGTTTGACGCGGTCCACTTCCGGGGAAACGGCAATGCGGACCCGAATCCAGTCCGGCTTTTTCGGCAGGTCGACGGTCGGAATGATTTTGACCGGGATGCGTGCAACTTTGTCCGCACCACGAAGTTTTACGCCGGCTTCCACTTTAGGCTTGGCCGTACGCTCACCAATGCTTAGTGTCGGGATCAGTTCTAACACAGCGCTTTGCGCAGTCTCTGTCGCAGTAGTCATATCAATCGATTCCGCCCGCTAGGGTCGTCTGCTCAGCATAGTCGAGGTGTTTGACGAGCTGCGCGCGCAGCCGGGCACTTACCTCGGCAAATTCAATCGGGCCTGCATGATCGCGCAGCTGGGTCATTGCCAGCCCCGCGTAACCACAGGGATTAATGCGTCGAAACGGCTCAAGGTCCATGTCCACATTTAGCGCCAGGCCGTGGAATGAGAAACCGTTTCGAATACGTAAACCCAAGGAGGCTATTTTCGCTCCATCGACATAGACCCCTGGCGCGTCATTCTTCGCGACTGCCGTGACGTCGTAACTCGCCAGCAGGGCGATCAGACTGCGTTCAATCCGGGAAACCAGTTCGCGCACGCCGAAACCCAGGCGCCGCACGTCCAGCATCAGGTAAACCACTAATTGACCGGGGCCATGATAGGTCACTTGGCCACCCCGATCGACCTGAACCACCGGAATATTACCCGGCAGCAATAGGTGCTCGGCTTTGCCCGCCAGACCTTGAGTGAAGATGGGCGGATGTTGCACCAGCCAGACTTCATCGGCTACATCGCGCTCACGGCCTTCGGTAAACCGTTGCATGGCGTGCCAGGTAGGTTCGTAAGCAACCTCCCCTAGTTCACGAAAGCCAAGGCTGCCAGGCATCAGAGCACCATGTGCACGAGACCGGTCGCGCGCAAGGCACTATTGATATCGCGCAGTTGGTCTTCGCCAGTGGCGACGATATGCAGTTGAACGGTGGTGTATTTACCGTTGCTGCTTTGACGTTCGGCCAGCGTATCCATGTCGAGCGTGGCGTGTTTCGCCAGAATCTCGATCACCAACGCCGTGAAACCCACGCCGGTGTCACCGATCACCTTGATCGGGTAGTCAACGCAGGGAAATACAATCAGGTGCGACTTAACGTCAATTTCAGTATCAGCCATGGCAGTAACGGCCTCGTAAGCTGTTACGAGCGACGGGCACCCACTCTGCAAAGAGCCAGGGCCCGACGGTCGGCAGTATCAGTTAAACAAACCGTAGAAGAACAAACGGATGCTATCCCACACGCGGCGGAAAATTCCACCTTGGTCCACGGCGTCGAGAGCGATCAGGTCAGCGGTATGCACCACTTTGTCGTCCATCTTCACTTCCACTTTACCGATTACGTCGCCCTTGGCGATTGGCGCGACCAGACGTGGGTTCATCGTCATGCTTGCGGCCAGCTTTTTCAATTGGCCTTTAGGCAGTGTCATGGTCAAGTCATCAGCCAGGCCGGCTTTGACCTGATGCTCCGAACCTTTCCAGACCGGTGCCTGAGCCAATTCCACGCCCTTCTGGTAGAAGGTTTGGGTTTCGAAGAAGCGGAAACCGTACGTCAGCAACTTCTGGGTTTCTGCCGCTCGTGCCTGTTCGCTGCTGGTGCCAAACACCACGGCGATCAAACGCATGCCGTCACGGACTGCCGAAGACACCATGCAATAGCCAGCTTCCTCGGTGTGGCCGGTTTTCAGACCGTCAACGGTCTTGTCGCGCCACAGCAGCAGGTTGCGGTTCGGCTGCTTGATGCCGTTCCAGAAGAATTCTTTCTGCGAATAAATCGCATAGTGCGCCGGGTCAACGGTAATGATTGCCCGTGCCAGCAGCGCCATATCGTGGGCCGACGAGTAGTGATCCGGGTTCGGCAAACCCGTCGGGTTCATGAAGTGGCTGTTGACCATGCCCAAGTCACCAGCGGTTTTGTTCATCATGTCGGCGAACGCATCTTCGCTACCGGCGATGTGCTCTGAGAGCGCGACGCTAGCGTCGTTGCCTGACTGAATAATGATGCCGTGCAGCAGATCACTGACGGTGACTTGGCTGCCCACCTTGATGAACATCCGCGAACCACCTGTGCGCCAGGCGTTTTCACTGACTGTCACCGGGTCGTTTTCACCGATTTGGTTACGACGAATTTCCAGGGTCGCGATGTAGGCCGTCATCAATTTGGTCAGGCTCGCCGGCGCCAAACGCTGGTCGCCATTGTTTTCAACCAAAATGTTACCGCTGGAGGCATCCATCAGCACATAGGCCTTGGCGGCCAACTGCGGCGCGGCGGGCGTCATCTGTTCTGACGCCCAGGCGGCAGGTGTGATGATCAGGGGGACAAGCAGGCACAGGCGTTTTGCAAAGGTGGTGATGTTCATCCGTCTCTCGAAATTGCTAATGGGCAAACATGCCCTTGCGGGCAAAGCTGATCTGACCGGATAACGAACGATGCGTTCATCCGGCCTTGAAGCCAGGTTTCATCCATGGCTGACAAAACGGCCTGATACCCAGGCTGAGTTGCTTGTATCGCTTGCTCTATTGGCAAGTCCCCGTCGCAGAAGCAACTGTGCAGCTACCTTGAACAACCAAGGCTAAATCATTGATCCAGTGCGACCACCGTCGGCTGACCCAGATTGGCCGACCTGACATTGGCTTGTAATTGCTGCGCTTCAACCGGCGTGTTCACCGGCCCCATCCGAACCCGATACAGCGTTTGCTGACTGCGTACTATCGAGCTGACGAAGACTGGCGTCCGGACTATCCCGCTCAGTTTCGACCTCAGGAGTTCCGCAGCGTCCGGGTTGGCGAAGGCGCCCACCTGGAGATACAGCCCAGACACTGGTCCGGAAGCGTTTTTTTTTGCATCAATCTGAACGGGCGACACTGCTGCGGCGTGTTGCTGAGGCGGCGGCGTGTACTGCTCGATGGTGCCGGTTGAAGCGGTGAACGCCGGCGCTGCGGCCTGGGCCACGACTTGCGGCTCATCCAACATCAACGGCGCTGGACGTCCACGCTGTGCCCACCACTCTTGCGGATCGATGCCTTCGACCTTGACCCGGGCTGTACCGATTTCAGCGTAACCGAGCTTTTTCGCAGCGGCGTAAGACAGGTCGATAATGCGGTCGGAATAGAACGGCCCACGGTCATTGACCCGCAGGATCACGCTGCGGTTATTGTCGAGGTTGGTCACCCGAACGTAACTGGGCAACGGCAAGGTCTTGTGTGCGGCACTCATGCCGTACAGGTCGTACTTTTCACCATTGGCGGTGTTCTGACCGTGGAATTTGGTGCCATACCAGGACGCCGTCCCGGTAGCGACATAGCGCTTGGAGTCGGTCAACGGGAAATAAGTTTTGCCCAGCACGGTATAGGGGTTGGCCTTGTAAGGCCCGCTGTGCAGGGTCGGCACGGCGTCAGGGATGCGGGAAACGTCAACGTCCCACCATGGCGCGCCGTCTTTGTGCGCACGATTGATGTCCAGACCCGGCCCCGAGGTCACAGCACTATTGTTCTGCGGAGATCGACTGGTCGAACAACTGGCCACCAGAACGGCCAAGGCTGCGAAGGCCATGAACTTCAGTGGTTTGCGAATCGGCATTGCCCGCATTACTTGACGCCCCGTGCTTGGACCAGCAGTTCAGACAGCTGATGCACGGCCATTGCGTACATCACACTGCGGTTGTAGCGCGTGATTGCGTAAAAATTATTCAAACCCATCCAATATTCCGGCCCCTCTGCACCCTCCAGGCGAAAAGCGGTCACCGGCATATCATCGCGCAGCGCATCATGACTCGACCACCCCAAGGCTCGCAACTCCCCAACGGTTTTTACCGGTTCCAGGCCGGGGCTCAAACCGCTGTCAGCCGCATCACCGCGCACGGAAGAAAGGCTGACAACTGGCTCGCCTGCGACCCAGCCGTGGCGTTTGAAATAACTGGCGACACTGCCGATGGCGTCATCGGGATCGGTCCAGATATTGATGTGCCCGTCGCCGTCGAAATCCACGGCGTAGGCGCGAAAACTACTCGGCATGAACTGCGGCAAACCCATTGCCCCAGCGTAAGAACCCTTGAGTGTCAGGGGATCAACTTGTTCCTCACGCGCCAGCAAAAGGAACTCACGCAGCTCCTTGCGAAAGAATTCGGCACGCGGTGGGTAATCGAAACTCAAGGTCGATAAGGCGTCTATCACGCGGTAATTACCGGTGTTGCGGCCGAAAAAAGTTTCGACACCGATGATGGCGACGATTACTTGCGCCGGTACGCCGTAGTCTTGCTCGGCACGCATCAAGGCCGCTTCATGCTGACGCCAAAAATCCACACCGCGTGCAATTCGCGCGTCGGTGATGAACATTGGCCGGTATTCTTTCCACGGTTTGACCCGCTCGGCTGGGCGAGAAATCGCGTCGAGGATGGCCTGTTTACGCTCAGCCTCACGGAACACGGCCATCAGTTGCTCGCCTGCAAAGCCATAATCGCGGGTCATTTCACCGACAAATTCAGCGACCTGGGGCGAGCCTTCGTAATCGCCTGCTTGTGCTTTCAATACCGAGCCAAGGATGCCCACCAGGCCGACCAACGGAGCATATCGAGCCGCCCAGTTACGCATTACTTGCATTGAATTGTTCACCTTAATCAAACCTGTGCGATCCACTTGCGATGTGTATGGATCGACATCAAAACCCCAAACGCCGACAGCAGCGTCACCAGCGAAGTTCCGCCGTAACTAATAAAGGGCAGTGGCACCCCAACAACCGGCATCAGGCCACTGACCATACCGATGTTGACGAAAACGTAAACAAAAAATGTCATCGTCAGGCTGCCTGCCAACAACTTGCCGAACAGTGTTTGCGCCTGAGCGGTGATCACCAGCCCTCTCCCGATCAGCAACAAATAGATCAACAAGAGGGCGCAAATGCCGACCAGGCCGAACTCTTCCCCCAAAACGGCAATGATGAAATCGGTATGGCTCTCCGGCAAAAAATCCAGGTGTGACTGGGTTCCCAGTAACCAGCCCTTACCAAAGACGCCACCCGAGCCAATCGCGGCCTTGGACTGAATGATGTTCCAGCCGGTACCCAGCGGATCACTTTCCGGATCGAGGAAGGTCAGAATTCGTTGCTTTTGATAGTCGTGCATGAAGAAGAACCACATGCCGACGGCCACTGGAACGGCAGCAGCGAACACGCCAATGATCCAGCGCCAGCGCAGACCGGCCATGAACAATACAAACGTACCGGACGCCAGAATCAGCAACGAAGTACCGAGGTCCGGCTGACGCACGATCAGAATGAACGGAAGACCAATCAGTCCCAAGCTCAGGGCCACATGTTTCAAGTGTGGCGGCAGGGTTCGTTTCGCCAAATACCAGGCAATGGTCGCAGGCATAATAATCTTCATGAATTCCGAAGGCTGAAACCGGATAACCCCAGGAATGTTGATCCAGCGGGTCGCGCCCATGGCGTTATGGCCCATGACGTCAACGGCCACCAACAGCAGCATTCCCAACACATAGAGCACGGGAACCCAGCGCGCCATGAAACGCGGTTCGAGCTGAGCGATGGCCACCATCGAGACCAAGCCTATGCCAAACGACGTCGCCTGCTTAATAAGCAGATCCCAATTCTTGCCGCTGGCCGAATACAGCACAAACAAACCACCCGCGCCAATGGTCAGCAACAGAATCAGCAACGGCCCATCGAGGTGGATGCGCTGCAAGAAAGTAGAGCGACGGCGCATCACATCATCACTTGAGAGGATGCGATCAAAATTACTCTTCACTGGCCGCAGCCTCCGCGTTTGAGCTGCTGGCGTACTCAGGCTTGAGTAAACCGTCTGGACCGAGCAACCACGAATCCATGACCTGACGAACCACCGGGGCCGCGATCCCAGAACCGGACTCGCCGTTCTCCACCATCACCGCGACCACTATTTTTGGATTGTCTGCGGGCGCAAAACCCACGAACAAGGCGTGATCGCGGTGACGTTCCTGAACCTTGGTGCGGTCATATTTCTCGCCTTGCTTGATCGCGACCACTTGGGCCGTTCCGCTTTTACCGGCAATCCGGTATTGCGAACCAATTGCCGCTTTGCGGGCGGTACCGCGTGCGCCATGCATGACTTGCTGCATACCGTGGTTCACCTTGGCCCAATCCGACACATCGCGCAGCACGATATCCTGCATTGGGTTTTCATCAGTCGGTGGCACGCCCGCGACGGTTTTCGCCAGATGAGGTCGATTCCACACGCCTTTGTTAGCCACCAACGCAGTGGCTTGTGCCAGTTGCAATGGAGTGGCCTGCATGTAGCCCTGACCGATGCCGAGAATCAATGTTTCACCCGGAAACCACGCTTGGCGCCGCGTTGCTCGCTTCCAGTCGCGTGACGGCATCAGCCCCGGCGACTCTTCGAACATGTCCAGCGAGACTTTTTTTCCGATCCCGAATTTATTCAGATAAGCAGAAAGCCGATCAATTCCGATCTTGTGCGCAAGGTCGTAGAAGTACGTGTCATTGGACCGCATGATCGCCGTGTCCAGATCGACCCAGCCATCACCGGTACGGTTCCAGTTACGGTACTTGTGATCGTAATTGGGCAACTGATAGAAGCCCGGATCGAACACGCGCGTCGAAGCGGTCACCACGCCGCTGTCCAAGCCGGCAATGGCAACCGCAGGCTTGATCGTCGAACCGGGCGGGTACAGGCCGCGCAGAATGCGGTTAAACAGCGGACGGTCAATCGAATCTCGCAACTCAGCGTAGTCTTTGAAGCTGATACCGGTGACAAACGGATTCGGATCGAAGCTCGGCTGACTGACCATCGCCAATACTTCGCCGGTTGCCGGGTCCAGCGCCACCACCGCGCCACGACGGCCACCCAGCGCCGCTTCCGCAGCTTGCTGAAGCTTGATGTCGAGACTCAAGACAATGTCTTTTCCGGGAATCGGATTGGTCCGGTTGAGCACCCGCATAACCCGTCCGCGGGCGTTGGTTTCAACTTCTTCGTAGCCCACCTGCCCGTGCAAGTCAGCCTCGTAGAAACGCTCAACCCCGGTTTTGCCGATGTGGTGAGTCCCGCTGTAGTTGACCGAATCGAGCGCTTTGAGCTCTTTCTCGTTGATCCGTCCCACATACCCCACAGAATGGGCGAAGTGTTCGCCCTCGGGATAATGACGAACCAACTGCGCAACGACCTCAACTCCCGGCAAACGGAATTGATTGACCGCGATCAGGGCGATTTGCTCTTCGCTCAGCTCGAAGAGAATCGGCACCGACTCAAACGGTCGACGCCCCTGCTTCATGCGTTTCTCAAATAACACGCGGTCGTCGGCGGTCAGCGCCAGGATTTCAACGATAGCGTCGAGCACCTGCGCGGCATTGCCAGAACGTTCGCGCGTCATGCTGAGGCTGAAGCTAGGCCGATTATCAGCTACGACGACGCCGTTGCGGTCGAAGATCAGTCCACGGTTCGGCGGAATGGGCTGAACATGCACCCGGTTGTTTTCCGACAGCGTGGAGTGGTAGTCGTATTGAATGACCTGCAGGAAATACAGCCGCGCTATCAGCACACAAACAGCCACCATCACCACCGCAGCCCCGACCACGACCCGGCCGCGCACCATGCGTGCGTCTTTCTCGTGGTCTTTGAGGCGGATCGGCTGGGACATTTAGGCGCGCAGGCTATTTGTGGTAAGGATGCCCGGACAGAACTGTCCAGGCGCGGTACATCTGCTCACCGATAAGGATGCGCACCAAAGGATGTGGCAAGGTTAACGGCGACAGCGACCAGCGCTGCTCGCTACGCGCACAGACTTCCGGCGCCAGCCCTTCAGGGCCGCCAACCATCAGATTGACCGTGCGGGCGTCGAGACGCCAGCGATCGAGTTCGACCGCCAACTGTTCGGTACTCCACGGTTTTCCGTGCACCTCAAGCGTGACAATTCGCTCGCCCGGCTGGACTTTCGCCAGCATGGCCTCGCCTTCCTGGCGAATAAAGCGCGCCACGTCAGCGTTTTTGCCACGGGTGTTGAGCGGAATTTCCACCAGCTCAAGCGCAAGCTCGGACGGCATCCGCTTGGCGTATTCCTGCCAACCTTCTTCCACCCACTTGGGCATGCGCGAACCGACAGCGATCAAACGCAGACGCACGATGATCCCTTATTCTTTGTCGAGGAAAGTCGTCGGGTCGAACGGATTGCCTTCATGGGTGGAATGCAGCGCACGGCTTTGCTCAGCACCGTGCCACAGACGCTCCAGATCATAGAACTGACGAGCGGCGGCGGTCATGACGTGAACGATCACATCACCAAGGTCCAACAGCACCCAATCGCTGTCGCCCTTGCCTTCTTCGCTCAACGATTTGACGCCGGCAGCCTTGCACTTGTCGCGAACGCTGTCGACCAAGGCGTTCAATTGACGGTTCGAGGTACCAGTGGCAATCAGCATGTAATCGGCGATGCTGGTCTTGTCGCGAACGTCAATGGCGAGGATGTCCGTACCCTTGACGTCTTCAAGGGCAGCCGTCGCCAGCTTGATGACTTCTTCGCTAGTCAGCTTCTGTTTCGTCATAGTGTGCTTTGTCATATAAAACTCATTCAGCTCGTATGTGTGGGATGCCGAAACGCGTGTTGAACACAGCAGTTTCAGAGGCTCCCCTCAGTGTTCGGCGCATGGTACAGCCCGTGCGCGTCGATATAGGCCAGTACCGCGTCTGGCACCAGAAAACGTACCGACTTCCCGCTGGCCAGCAGGTGGCGGATCTGGGTGGCAGACACCGATAACGGCGTCTGCCAGACGAATGTAATCTTTCCACCCGGCCCTTTAAGGGCCTTCGGATTACTGACTGCACGCCCTGCCAGCAGATTTCGCATGGCGTCAGGCGACTCGCTGTCAGCGTCCGGACGTTGCAGCACCACGATATGGCAGTGCTCCAGCAGTTCTTCCCAACGATGCCAGGTCGGCAGCCCGCAAAAGGCATCCCAACCCAATAATAGGAATAACTGGTCATCTGCGGCCAACTCGGCCCGCATCAGTTCCAGGGTGTCGATGGTGTACGACGGTTTGTCCCGCTTTAATTCACGGTCATCCACCGTCAAAGGTGACACCCCGGCTACCGCGCATTGAACCATCGCCAGACGGTCCTGCGCGCTCACGCTCGGGGTATCGCGATGAGGTGGCCTGGCACTGGGTGTCAGGCGTAACTCATCGAGTTCAAGCAGCTCGGCCACTTCCAGTGCACCGCGCAAATGGCCAATGTGCACCGGATCGAAAGTGCCACCCAACACGCCGATGCGTCGCGGCATAGGGGGGGGTGGTTTCGCCGCCGCAAGCTTTTCAGGCTCGGCCAAGTCAGGCAGGTCCTTGGCCACGTAACTGGTGACCGTCGCCGATCACGATGTACTTTTCGCAGGTCAGGCCTTCAAGGCCGACCGGGCCACGGGCGTGCAGCTTATCAGTAGAAATGCCAATCTCGGCACCCAATCCGTATTCAAAGCCATCGGCGAAGCTGGTAGGTGCGTTGACCATGACTGAACTGGAGTCCACTTCAGCCAGGAAACGTCGGGCTTGAGCCTGATTTTCGGTGACGATGGCGTCAGTATGGTGCGACCCATAGTGATTGACGTGTTCGATAGCTTGATCCAGGCCATCCACGACCCGAATCGATAAAATCGGCGCCAGGTATTCGGTGTGCCAGTCTTCTTCTGTAGCTGGAATTGCGTCGATCAACGCTTGCGTGCGCTCGCAACCGCGCAATTCAACGCCTTTTTCCCGCAGTTGCGCGGCCATTGGCGGAAGAAAATCAGCCGCCACAGCGGCATCGACCAGCAAGGTTTCCATCGCGCCACAAATGCCATAACGGTAGGTCTTGGCGTTGAAGCAGATATTTTGGGCGTTGGTCAGGTCCGCATAAGCACTCACGTAGACGTGACAAATGCCGTCCAGGTGCTTGATGACCGGCACCCGGGCGTCCCGACTGACGCGCTCGATCAAGCCTTTGCCGCCGCGCGGAACAATAACGTCAACGTACTCCGGCATGGTGATCAACGCGGCAACCGCTTCGCGGTCGGTGACTTCGACGACCTGAACCACCGCAGCCGGCAGATCGGCCGCTGCCAAACCGCGCTGGATGCAGGCAGCAATCGCACGGTTGGAGTGAATGGCTTCGGAGCCGCCACGCAAAATCGTGGCATTGCCAGACTTGAGGCACAGGCTGGCTGCGTCGATGGTCACGTTGGGGCGCGACTCGTAAATAATCCCCACCACACCCAGTGGAACGCGCATCTTGCCCACTTGAATACCGGACGGCCGATAGCTCATGTCGCGGATCGAGCCGATCGGGTCTGGCAGATTGGTCACCTGACGCAAACCGACGATCATGCTGTCGATGCGCGCCGGGGTCAGCGCCAGACGTTCGAGCATGGCTGCCGACAAGCCGTTGGCCCGGCCTGAAGCCAAGTCCAGTTCATTGGCGGCAGAAAGCTCGGCGCGGGCGTCATCAAGCGCAGCAGCAGTAGCTTGCAAGGCGCGATTTTTCTGCGCGGTGCTGGCACGGCCGATCACGCGAGAAGCTTCACGGGCAGCGCGACCCAAGCGGGTCATGTAGTCAAGAACGGACTCAGTCATGGTCTCAGAGGTCTTGGCGTAGAGGAAAGCGGCCGATTATAGCTGTCGAGCAGGAGTAACGACAGCAGTGGCAGGCGGATGGTCGATAACAGCTGTGGAATAAGGGTGAAAAACCCAATTTTAGGTACAGGTGAGCCTCACCGCCCTCTGTGGGACCGAATTTATTCGGGAAGGCGTCATGCCAGGCGCGCGATGTTAGAGGTGAAACCCATTCCCGAATAAATTCGGTCCCACCGGGCGTAGGCCTCCTTGCTTGGGGTAGTGTTAATTGCCGTTCAGCGTCGATTAAGACACTTATTGCTATCATCGCAAACCAATCCGCCGACCATTCGCGTTAATGCCGATGCCCGACTACGTGCCCAATCTGCTTCCTGACTCATTTTTCAACCGTGATGCGCAAGTGCTTGCCCGTGATCTGTTGGGCAAGGTTATCCGCCACCGCGTTGGAACCGCCCCTGATTTTTTGTGGTTGTCGGCAAGGATTATCGAAACAGAAGCGTACTACGCCGCAGAAAAAGGCAGCCACTCGTCATTGGGCTACACCGAGAAGCGCAAAGCGCTTTTTCTCGACGGCGGCCACATCTACATGTACTACGCCCGCGGTGGCGACTCGCTGAACTTCAGTGCGGGCGGTCCGGGCAACGCGGTGCTGATTAAATCGGCGTACCCGTGGGTCGACGCCCTCTCCGATGGCAACAGCCTTGCGCTCATGCTGCTTAACAATCCAAACGCCAAAGGCGCGTTGCGTACGCCGGAACGTTTGTGCGCGGGGCAAACCCTGCTGTGCAAAGCGCTGGGCTTAAAGGTCCCGATGTGGGACGCCAAACGCTTTGATTCCGAACAACTGTTCGTTGACGATGTCGGACCAGCGCCCCGGCAGATTATTCAAACCACTCGTTTGGGTATCCCGAAAGGCCGAGACGAGCACTTGATGTACCGTTTCGTCGACGCTAACCATGCCAAGTTCTGCACCCGTAACCCTTTGCGACGTGGCCAGCTGGAAGGCCGTGACTATTTATTACTGGAACAAGGAAGCTAAAACATGGGCCCATGGCTTGACAGCATTACCGGATGGCTAACAGCTAATCCCTCGTGGCTGGGTGTAGCGATTTTTCTTGTAGCGTGTTTCGAATGCCTGGCGATTGCCGGCCTCATCGTGCCGGGAACCGTGATCATGTTCGCCGTTGCGGTATTGGCAGGCAGCGGCGCGTTGTCGCTGGGCGAAACACTGTTATTAGGATTTGCCGGCGGATTGGCGGGCGACATCCTGTCGTACTTTCTCGGCAGACGCTTTCACCAGAATATTCGCCGATTGCCAGGGTTGCGGCATCACCCGGAATGGATCGGCCGTGCCGAACTGTATTTTCAGCGTTACGGCATCGCTAGCTTGCTGGTTGGGCGCTTCATCGGACCGCTGCGCCCCATGCTGCCGATGGTCGCCGGCATGTTCGACATGCCCTTTTTGCGCTTCGCAGCCGTCAGCCTCATAGCGGCCGCCGGCTGGTCCGTCGTTTACTTGTTGCCGGGCTGGGCGACGGGCGCCGCTATCCGCTTACCGCTGCCGGAAGGATTTTGGCCCCAGGCCGGAATTGTAGGCGCCGGGCTCGCCGTGCTGTTGGGCTTTAGCATTCACGCCAGCGTCGGCGGCAAACGCTACGCCACGACGTGGATCTCAGCGCTGAGCTTGGTGATGCTGATCGGCTTGTTCATCGGCTGGCCGTACCTCGCGCATTTTGATCAGGGCCTGATGACGCTGGTGCAGGAGCACCGCAGTGCCGCCGCCGATCCATTTGCGGTGATGATTACCCGGCTTGGTGATTTCAGAACCCAAGCGGTGATCGCAGCCCTGTTGCTTGGCCTGCTGCTGGTTCTTCGACAATGGCGTCAAGCGACCTTCGCCCTGGGAGTGATTCTAGGCTCGGCATTGGTCAACACCTTCGTGAAATGGGCCGCCGCTAGGGCCCGTCCCGAGGTGCTACTGGACCCGCTTACCAGCTACAGCATGCCCAGCGGTCACAGCTCCGGCGCGTTTGCGATATTTATGGCATTGGCGGTGCTGGCCGGGCGCGGCCAACCGCTGCGCTTTCGCCTGACGTGGCTGTTGGTGGGCAGTATTCCGGCACTATCGATTGCTATGTCGAGGGTCTATCTGGGCGTGCATTGGCCGACCGACGTCCTGGCCGGTGCCATGCTGGCGTTTTGTATGTGCGCAGCCAGCCTGACGCTTGTTCAGCGCAAAGAACCGTTACAGGCGATGCCAACAAAAGTCTGGTGGGTCATTCTGCCGTCGTTGGTCGCGGTGTATGGCTTCTTCGCGCTACACGCCTTGGCCAACGCCATTAGTCGGTATCAGTACTGACTTCGACCCGGCGACCTACACCTGTAGGTCGCCCTGCATTTCGTCGAGTAGGTCTTGAATCGCATTCAGCCGCTGCTGTGCGTCGCTGAGTTCCAGCAGCTCGACCTTATCTTCTTCCGTGAACGGCAATAAATACGCCAACTGATTGGCCAGCGACTGTTGGCCGATGGCGGTCACGCCCATGTTCAGCGCCGCGACCATCGGATGCTCGGCCAACGCAGTCAGCAACGCCATCAAGTCCGCGTCCTGATCCTGCAACGGCTGCTCTTGCAGCTCATCGAGCCATTCAACCTCCGCCAGAATCAACTGATCGCGTTGAACCTCGGTGCTGACGACCCGAAAGCGTCGGCCGCCCTCAACACGAATCCCCAGCAAGCCATTTTCTTGCTGCTGAAAATCACGCACCAACGCCTCGCACCCTACCAGCGCATAGCCATCGGGGGCTTGAGCGACTTCTTCGCCGTCGAGAATGCACACCACACCAAAGCCTTCGCCCTTTTTCATGCAGCGACCAATCATGTCCAGATAACGCACTTCGAACAGCTGCAAGTCCAGTGTGCAGCCGGGGAATAACACGGCGTTGAGGGGAAATAACGGCAACATCATAATTTTCCTTAAACGAATAACGACACAGCCAAGGGTAGAAACACCGCCGTGGCAACGCCCATCAAACTCATTGCCAGCGCTGCAAATGCGCCGCACTCCTCGCTTTCCTGCAACGCCACCGACGTACCCACTGCGTGGGCGGTCAAGCCAAGGGCCATGCCCCGCGCGGCATGATTCTTAACACCCAGAACAGACAGCAGACCAGGGCCGAAAATTGCACCGATAACGCCAGTGATCAACACAAACACCGCCGCCAGCGGGGCCACACCACCAATCTGCTCGGCCACCAGCATGGCGATGGGCGAGGTCACTGACTTAGGCGCCATGGTCATCAAGATCATGTGCTCGGCACCGAATAACCAGCCCAGCGTCACCCCAAGGGACGTCGCCAATACGCCGCCAATTATCAGCGTAGTAAACGTCGGCCAAAATAATTGTTTGATCCGTCGTAAATTCAGATAAAGCGGCACGGCCAAGGCCACAGTCGCGGGACCTAACAGTATGCTGAGAATCTCGGTACTTTTGCGGTATTCAACGTACGTCAGGCCACAGCTGATCAATATGCCAATCACGAGCACCATTGAAATCAGCACGGGCTGCAAAAATATCCAGCGAGTTTTCTCATAAGCCGCCAGCATCAATTGGTATGCGCCCAAGGTGATAGCGATCCCGAACAGCGGATGATGAATCACCGAGCCCAGGGCACCACTCCAGTCGATAGTCATGAAGCCTCCCGACGTTGCGACTGGCGTTGAATCAATACCTGCATCAGCCAACCGGCAAAGGCCAGTGACAGTAACAACGAAATTACCAACGACCCGGCAATGGCCCAAAAATCTGCAGCGATATCGGCGGCGTAGACCATCACCCCCACTGCTGGCGGCACGAGCAACAGCGGCAAATAACGCAACAGACTGCTGGCCGCAAGGCTGATTGACTCATCAACTTCACCCTGCACCATGAGAAACACCATCAGCAACACCAGCCCGATAATCGGCCCCGGCAGAATCGGCAGAAACAGGTGGTTAAGCCCGGTGCCCACCAATTGAAACAACACCAGCCATGTCAGGCCTCTGAGCAACATAAATAACTCCAGCAAATGTTCGGCGCCATTATAGGCATGCCGTGGTTATGGCTGATAAATCGGCATTCGCCAACCGCATACATCCTTGACCATACCCTTGACCCGTGCTGATCTTAGGCCTTGGCGCGTAGACCGCCGATGCTCTCAATACGCAGCAAATAACAGGCCGCAATAACAACTTAAATAAGAAAAACAAGGAGAGTACCTATGCCAGTTGTACCCGTCGAAGAACTCAAAACGTATGCAGGCAAGGCGCTGGGATGTTCCGAATGGCTCACCGTTGATCAAGAACGCATCAACCTGTTCGCTGAAGCGACGGGGGATTTTCAATTCATCCACGTTGACCCTGAAAAAGCGGCGCAAACCCCGTTTGGCAGCACCATCGCCCATGGCTTTTTGTCGTTGTCGCTGATCCCGAAACTGATGGAAGACTTGTTCGTGGTACCCGAAGGCCTGAAAATGGTCGTCAACTACGGCCTGGACAGCGTTCGCTTTATCCAACCCGTGAAAGTTAATTCGCGGGTTCGACTGAACGTTTCCATCGCCGAGGTGACTGAGAAGAAGCCTGGCCAATGGCTGATTAAAGCGATTGCTACTCTGGAAATCGAAGGTCAGGAAAAACCTGCCTACGTCGCCGAACCGCTGTCGCTGTGCTTCGTATGAGTCGCTAAAAACCTGACACAGGGCTCGCTGACGAAGTATTTGCCTCTATAAGCAACCACATAGCTGCGGCATACTCCCCGTGGCTGTGTGAGCGCGACTGCTCGAAGACCGTATTCACACGCCTGGAATCCTATTTCGAGATCAACCATGCGCGCGCTCGCTTCACTTGCCCCACTGGCAATCATTCTATTACTCGCCGCTTGCGGTGACGGCGAACCGTTATCGCCTCCCGATGCACGCCTGCCCGACGGTGGCCGCTATCGCGGTGATGTGGTTAATGGCCTGCTACAAGGCCAAGGCCGAGTGGATTATCCCAACGGCAGCTGGTACGTGGGGCAGTTTCAGAATGGGCAGTGGCACGGCGATGGCGAATGGCACGCCAGCAACGGCGAGGTCTATCGCGGCCAGTTTCAGAACGGACTGTTTCACGGCTTCGGTACATTGACCACCAGCACCGGCAGTTACGTGGGTGGCTTCAAACTCGGGCGACGTGACGGCGAAGGCACACTAAAAGAGCCTGGCGTGACCTACCGTGGCGAATTCAAAGCTGACCAATACGACGGGCTTGGTCATCTGGAGCTGGATGACGGTAGCCAATATCAAGGCTTGTTCGCCCATGGCAAACCCAATGGCGAAGGGCAACGCAGCGATGCCAGCGGCAATCAGTTCGCCGGCAAATTCGTCAACGGCCAACTGGAGGGCAACGGCAGCTTTAACAGTGCCGACGGCGACCAGTACGTCGGCGGGTTCCATGACAACCAGTTACAGGGCAGAGGCCGCTATGAAAATAGCGACGGTGACGTCTGGATCGGGCAATTCAAGGACGGTGCACTCAACGGTCAAGGCCAGTTGATAGGCGCCGATGGCAGCCGTTTTGAAGGTCAATTCGCCAACTGGCGTTTTTCCGGGGAAGGCCGTTTGCGCCTCGCCGATGGCAGTGTGTACCAGGGCGGGTTCCTCGCCGACAACTATGAAGGACGAGGCGTATTGAGCCTCCCGGACGGCGCCCTACAAAGCGGGCTCTGGAGTAACGGTCAGCGGGTGCGTGACGCCCAAGGTAAATTGCTGCCGGACTCACTGGAAATCGGCTTGCTCGCCCAAGGCGCTTTGCTGGAAAAAGCGCTGGCGGCGGTGCCCGCATCAACCCCTGCCGTAGAGCTTTACAGCTTGGTAGTGGCTGGCGATGGCAAGCAGAGCGTGTTCATGCGTGAAGCGGATTACGTCAGCAACTTGCTGGCGACCCGCTTTGGTGCCTACGGGCAGATTAGCCTGGTCAACCATCGCGATCATATGGGCGATCGACCTTTGGCGACCCGCGAAAGCATTAGCCGCGCCGTACAAACCCTGGCGCAGCGCAGTGGTCCCGAGGATCTGATTTTCATCTACCTGACCAGTCACGGTACACATGACCATGAACTGGTCCTCGATCAGCCCCGTCTGGAGCTGACTGATTTGCCCGCCGACGAACTGGCCGCCGTGCTTGCGCCGTTAAAAGGACGCGACAAGATCGTGGTGATCTCAGCGTGTTATTCCGGTGGATTCATTCCTGCCATCAAAGACGATAAAACCCTTGTCATCACCGCCTCGCGCTCAGACCGGGTATCGTTTGGTTGTTCGGAAGAGTCTGACTTTACTTATTTTGGCGAAGCACTCTTCGCCAAGGCGCTGGTCGAAACAGATGACCTGCAGCAAGCGTTCAACCAAGCCAAGGTGTATGTCGCGGCGCGGGAAGCCAGCGATAACTTCGAAGCATCAGAACCGCAGATCTGGGCGCCAAAAGGGGTATTGGCACACTGGCAACAGTTGAGAAAAAACCAGGCACAGCGGGCGCTATCCGCCTCGTTGGCTAGCAAGGCCACAAAAATTATAGGCAGCCACTAAACTGCAGTGTATCGAGGGAGAAACACTATGTATTTGACGCCTCAAAACATCCTTCTAAGCGGTGCAACTGGCTTGACCGGCGAACACTTGCTTGATCGCCTGCTGAACGAACCCACCGTCAGTCGCGTGCTGGCGCCAACCCGTCGCCCGCTTGCCGATCATCCCCATCTGGAAAACCCGGTAGGGGAACTGACTGTTTTATTGCCACTATTGACTGGCCCCGTGGACATCGCTTTTTGTTGCTTAGGCAGTACGATCAAACAGGCCGGCTCGAAAGAAGCCTTTCGCGCCATCGACTTCGATCTGGTGGTGGCGTTCGCCAAGCGCGCCCGTGAGTTGGGAGCGCGGCATCTGGTGGTCATGAGCGCAGTGAACGCCGATCCGGCGTCCAGCATTTTCTACAGCAAGATCAAAGGTGAAATGGAACAAGCGCTTACCGTTCAGGCTTGGCCACAGCTGACCATCGCCAGGCCTTCGCTGCTGATCGGCGAACGCTCGGAACAACGCTTGGCCGAACAACTGGCAGCGCCGTTCGCGAAACTGATTCCCGGAAAATACCGAGGCGTCGACGCATGCACCGTCGCCCGCGCGCTATGGCGTCTGGCACTGGAAGAGCAGAGCGGAGTGCGTATTGTCGAGGCGGAAGAGTTAAGCAAGTTGGGTAAGTAAATCGTGTAAGAGCCAACTTGTTGGCGAACGCTTGACGCGGTGTATCAGGCAAACCGCCTCGCCAACAAGTTGACTCCTACAGAATGGCCACTGGGCAGCGCCTCAAAGCCCACCCGTCGCCGAATACCCCACACCCAGTACGCTTAATAGCGACAGCGGCAAAAGCAGGGTATCGAGCAAAGCACTGGCCGGCAGGTCGACGCGGGGCCAGTCGGGGGCTTCGGCGCCGAAACGATCTTTCGCGCAGCAGCCGCCGTCTATCGCATACAAATCCAGTCGCATGCCTGAATAAACCACCGGCGCACCCGGTTGGGCGGCGTCGAGGGTTCGGGCCGTTGCGCAGCCGGTCAGGTTTAACAGCATCAGGCTCAGCAACAGCGGCTTATTCATCGGCGCTCAAGTGGTGTTCGCCCCAGCGTGGGAGCATGTCTTGGGGAATGTTTAGCAGATTCAAAATACGCGCGACAACGAAATCAATCAGGTCATCGATGGTCTGTGGCTGGTGATAAAAACCCGGCGACGCGGGCAATATCACGGCCCCCATGTTCGACAGCTTGAGCATGTTTTCCAAGTGAATACTGGAATATGGCGCCTCGCGCGGGACCAGAATCAACTGGCGTCTTTCTTTCAAGGTCACGTCCGCAGCGCGTTCAATCAGGTTGTTACAGGCGCCGGTGGCAATCGCCGACAAAGTGCCCGTTGAGCAGGGCACCACTACCATCGCCGCCGGCGAACCCGAACCGGAGGCAACCGACGACATCCAGTCTTCCTTGCCGTACACCCGAATTTGCCCGGCGGCGGCGCCGGTGTATTCGGTCAAAAAGGCCTGCATCATCATCGGTTTTGGCGGCAACGAAACGTCGGTTTCGGTGGCTAGAACCAACTGCGCAGCCTTCGAAATCAGAAAGTGTACTTCCCGCTCCTCCCGCACCAGGCAGTCAAGCAAGCGCAGACCGTATTGCGCGCCAGACGCGCCCGTCATCGCCAGGGTTATACGTTCAGGACCGCTCATTTCAGCGCCTCCGCCAATTTGCCATGCAAGCCGCCGAAACCGCCGTTGCTCATGATGACCACCTGGGTGCCCGGCTGAGCCTGGCTTTTGACCTTGGCAATGATAGCGTCGAGGGAATCACACACCACCGACGGCACAGAACACAGCGCAGCCGTAGCGGCAAGGTCCCATCCAAGATTAGCAGGGGCGTACCAAATAACTTGGTCAGCCTGATGCACGCTGTCTGGCAAACCGTCGCGGTGAGCACCGAGCTTCATTGAGTTCGAACGCGGCTCGATGATTGCGATCAAGTGCGCATCGCCGATGTGTTTGCGCATCCCATCAAGGGTCGTGGCAATGGCCGTCGGGTGGTGGGCGAAGTCGTCATAAATAGTGACGCCGTTGACTTCGGCAACCTTCTCCATGCGCCGCTTGACGCTTTTGAATTCACTCAGGGCTTCAACGCCCTGTTTCGGCACGACGCCCACATGCCGCGCCGCCGCCAACGTTGCCAACGCATTGGCCACGTTATGTTGGCCGGTCATGTCCCACTCGACCACACCCTGCACAACGCCTTCAAGGATCACTTCAAACCGCGACCCATCCTCGCTCAACAGGCGCGCTTGCCACTGGCCGCCTTCACCGGTGGTTTGCACGGGTGTCCAGCAACCCATCTGAATGACGCGCAACAATGCGGGTTCAGTGGTGGGATGAATCACCAACCCTTCACTCGGGATGGTCCGCACCAAGTGGTGAAATTGCCGTTCAATCGCCGGCAGATCGGGAAAGATGTCGGCGTGATCGAATTCAAGGTTGTTCAAGATCGCGGTGCGTGGGCGGTAGTGAACAAACTTGGAGCGTTTATCGAAAAACGCGCTGTCGTATTCGTCGGCCTCAACCACGAAAAACGGTGTATCGCCCAGACGGGCCGACACTGCGAAGTTCTGCGGCACACCACCGATCAAAAAACCGGGGCTCATGCCGGCGTGTTCCAGCACCCAGGCGAGCATGCTGCTGGTGGTGGTTTTACCGTGGGTGCCGGCGACGGCCAACACCCAACGACCTTGCAACACATGATCAGCCAGCCATTGCGGGCCCGACACATACGGCAGGCCTTTATTGAGCACGTACTCCACCGCCGGATTACCCCGGGACAGCGCGTTACCAATCACCACCACATCAGGCGCCGGGTCCAACTGCGCCGCGTCGTAGCCCTGAGTCAGTTCGATGCCTTGCGCCTGCAACTGAGTGCTCATGGGCGGGTAGACGTTAGCGTCCGAGCCGGTAACCCGATGGCCCTGTTCTTTAGCCAGCACCGCCAACGAACCCATGAACGTGCCGCAAATACCAAGAATATGAATATGCATGATCAACCTCGTAAAACATGGGCGCAGGTTAGCGTAGCGAGCGGTGTGTGGCGAGGGCTGCCGTCCCGTCTCCGACGCCCACAGCCTTTCAAGCCCTGTAGGAGCGCGCTTGCCCGCGATCGGCTGCGCAGCAGTCGTAAAACCAGCAATTCAAATTTTTCAGTGGAATTGAGTCGCCAACTGGGAGCGCTTCGCGCTCCATCGCGGGCAAGCGCGCTCCTACCAGTTGTGACAACGACATGTGTGGGACCGAATTTATTCGGGAAGCCTTCGGCGAAGAATCGCCGCGTTGGTTTTCTACACAGCTGTCCAGTGACCGACGCCCCTCATCAACTTTCGGGGCTAAACCGTCTCTGACGCTGAGTAGAGGGTGGTAAGCGCGTTGGACTAACGCTCGATCCCGTGTTTACGGAGTTTGCGATACAAGGTATTGCGGCTGACGCCTAATTGTTCGGCGCTGTGGGTCATGTGCCAGCGCTGCTCTTCCAGCACGGCCAGCAATGCGATGCGTTCAGCGTCATCCAACGGGTGCTCGCTGACCAATGTCAGCGCTGGCGCCACAACCTGTTGTCGGATGGCGATGGGCAGCTCATCCAGGCCAATATGTTGCTCATCGCACAGCGCGACCACGGTCCGCAGCACTGTGCGCAGTTGCCGAACATTCCCCGGCCAAGCGTAATTTAGCAGCGCGCGACGGGCCGACTCGTCGAGAACAACCTCCTGACCGCCCGCCTCTTCTTCCAGTAGAAAATCCAGCAACTGCGATTTATCACTTCGCTCACGCAGCGGCGGCAAGGCGACTTCCAAACCATTCAGGCGGTAATACAAATCTTCGCGAAAACTGCCGTCGGCGACCCGCTCCAGCAGATTACGGTGAGTCGCGCTAATAACCCTGACATCCACCGCATGTGGTTCGCCGCCGAGCGGTACGACCAAACGATCTTCCAGCACCCTTAATAGACGGGTTTGCAGCGCCAACGGCATGTCGCCGATTTCGTCGAGAAACAACGTACCGCCGTCGGCCTGTTGCAGCTTGCCGCGCATGCCTTCTTTGCGCGCACCGGTAAAACTGCCGCCACGGTAGCCGAACAGTTCACTTTCAATCAGGCTTTCAGGGATCGCGGCACAGTTGAGGGCCACGAACGGTTTGTCGCTGCGCAAGCTCGCTTGATGCACGGCCTTGGCAAAGGCTTCTTTACCCGAGCCGGTTTCACCATTGACCAGCAACGGCACGTCACGCTCAAAGACCCGCAACGCCCGACGAAAATCATTTTGTAAGGCGGGATCACCCAAGCAGATACCGCTTAAGCGAGCAGGGGAAGCCGGCGTTGGGGCCGGTAGCGCTTGCGGCACGCTGCGTGGCTGCCCGCGCAACAAGGCAAACAAACGCCGGCCGTCGCGTGTGCGCAGCGGCCAGGTGGCAGTGGGCTGGGTGCTGGCGCGGACGAGCAATTCATCCAGCGAACACTCAAACAAGGCGTTAACCGATTGGCCTAGCAAGTTGCCGCGACCATAGCCCAGCAGGTTCAGGGCGCTCTGATTAACCGCGCTGACACGGCCTTCGCCGTCAAATGCCATTAGCCCTTCGCTAAACAAACCGACCGACTCTGCTTGAAGATGAAAGCGCAGCAGCCATTGATCATCACAATGGTGCAAGAAGAAGCTGCGCTCGATGACCTTGGCTGACAGATTCACCAGCGCCATGGTGTGAAATTGGCTCTGCCGAGACACGTCATGCCGCGCCGACGACACATCTAGCACCGCGAGCAAATCGCCATGCGGATCGAACACCGGGCTCGCCGAGCAGGTCAGCCCGGTATGACGACCACGAAAATGTTCTTCCTGATGAATAGTTAACGACTGACGCTCGACCAGGCAGGTGCCGATGCCATTAGTGCCTTCGCACTCTTCGCTCCAGTCCGCTCCGAGCCAAAGCCCGGCGCGTTCAAAAATAGTGTGCTCAGTGGGCGCGGTCACGCAGTTAAGGATGATCCCACGGGAGTCGGTCAGCAGCACCGCGTGCCCGGCGCCCGACAGCTGCTGGTGCAGGCTGTTCATTTCGCCACCGGCCAGGCTCAGCACCTGCTGCATCCGCTCGCGGCGCTCCAGCAGTCGCCCATGTTCAAGCACCGTCGGCGCGATGGTCAGCGCGGGATCGAGATGGTGTTCCTCAAGGCAACGCAGCCAGGAGCGGGCGATCGATGGATCGCTACCGGGTCCTCGCAGATGGGTTTTGCCTTGGGCGAACGTGAGAACTTGTTGGGCATGGCGTGTCAAATGGTCGCTTTGCACTTTTTATTATTCTCCAGTGGAGTTGCTGCCAGCATCCTCCTCGACAACCTGCTTTGCAACGTAGCCCGCCCATCCGCCGAAAAGCTGTACCGGTAACGGTACAAAATGTCACGCAGTCCGTGCCGCCGATGAAACAAAAAAGCTATTTGACCATGAGCTGTACGAGCAAAACCCTTATAAACCGTGCGCTACAAGGCGCTGGCCCGACCTTTGCTCTACGCTTTATCCAAGCGCCAAAGCGCGGCTATAGTGCAAACCTCCCTAAAAAACAAAAGCCAGGAGACATTCATCATGCGTTACGCCCATCCCGGAACTGAAGGTTCTATCGTTTCCTTCAAAAGCCGTTACGGCAACTTCATCGGTGGCGAATTTGTGCCGCCGGTCAAAGGCCAATATTTCGAAAATATCTCGCCGGTCAACGGCAAACTGATTGCCCAATTCCCACGGTCCACTGCCGAAGACGTAGACAAAGCACTGGACGCCGCGCATGCCGCTGCTGATGCATGGGGCAAAACCTCGGTCCAGGCTCGCTCGCTGGTGCTGCTGAAAATCGCTGACCGTATCGAGCAAAATCTGGAACTGCTGGCCGTTACCGAAACCTGGGACAACGGCAAAGCGGTTCGTGAAACTCTGAACGCTGACATCCCGCTGGCTGTCGATCACTTCCGCTACTTCGCGGGTTGCTTGCGCGCACAAGAAGGCAGCGCCGCAGAAATCGACGGCAACACCGTGGCTTATCACATCCATGAACCCCTGGGCGTGGTTGGCCAAATCATTCCGTGGAACTTCCCATTGTTGATGGCCGCATGGAAGCTCGCACCGGCCTTGGCTGCCGGTAACTGCATCGTGATGAAACCGGCCGAGCAAACTCCGCTGGGCATTAGCGTACTGATGGAGTTGATCGGCGACTTGCTGCCACCGGGCGTGCTGAACATCGTTCAGGGTTACGGCCGCGAAGCCGGCGAAGCACTGGCAAGCAGCAAGCGCATCGCTAAAATCGCCTTCACCGGTTCGACGCCGGTGGGCTCGCACATCATGAAACTGGCAGCGGAAAACATTATTCCGTCCACCGTGGAGCTGGGCGGAAAATCGCCTAACATCTTCTTCGAAGACATCATGCAAGCCGAGCCGGAGTTCATCGACAAAGCCGCTGAAGGCATGGTGCTGGCGTTCTTCAACCAAGGCGAAGTCTGCACCTGCCCATCGCGAGCGCTGGTGCAAGAGTCGATCTACCCTGAGTTCATCAAGGCCGTACTGAAAAAGGTCGAGCAAATCAAACGCGGCGACCCGCTGGACACCGACTGCATGGTCGGCGCTCAGGCTTCAGAACAGCAATTCGACAAGATTCTCTCGTACCTGGAAATCGCCAAAGGCGAAGGCGCCGAGCTGTTGACCGGCGGCAGCGTCGAAAAACTCGAAGGCGACATGGCCGGCGGTTACTACATCCAGCCAACGCTGCTTAAAGGCAACAACAAGATGCGGGTCTTCCAGGAAGAGATCTTCGGGCCAGTGGTCAGCATCACCACATTCAAAGATGAAGCCGAAGCCATCGCCATCGCCAACGACACCCAGTTCGGCCTCGGCGCTGGCCTGTGGACCCGCGACATCAACCGCGCTTATCGCGTTGGCCGGGCACTGAAAGCCGGTCGTGTGTGGACCAACTGCTATCACCTTTACCCAGCACACGCTGCGTTCGGTGGTTACAAGAAGTCTGGTGTAGGCCGGGAAACCCACAAAGTTGCACTTGAGCATTATCAACAGACTAAAAACCTGTTGGTGAGCTACGACACTAATCCGCTGGGCTTTTTCTAAGCCCGCACTTTAAACGCTTGCTCATAACCCCCGGTCAGTTGCGGCTAGTTCGCAACTGGCGCGGGGGTTGCATGCGTTTAATCATCGAGCAGCAGTACTCGTAATTGAAAGTTCACGAAACCATCAATGCCCGCGCGAGGACTTATGACTACTACGACAACGCTCAAACCAACACTGGGTACCCTGCACTTATGGGGCATCGCAGTAGGATTGGTCATTTCCGGCGAGTATTTCGGCTGGAGTTACGGTTGGGGTGCGGCAGGGACGCTGGGTTTTTTAATCACCACGTTGATTGTCGCGACGATGTACACCTGTTTCATTTTTAGCTTTACCGAACTCACCACCGCGATTCCTCATGCTGGCGGCCCGTTTGCTTACAGCCGTCGAGCCTTTGGTGAAAAGGCCGGATTGATCGCCGGCATTGCTACCTTGATTGAATTCGTCTTTGCGCCTCCGGCCATCGCCATGGCCATTGGTGCTTACTTAAATGTGCAGTTTCCAGAACTGGACCCGAGACACGCGGCCGTCGGCGCGTACATCATCTTCATGGGCCTCAATATCTTGGGCGTCAGCATCGCTGCCACCTTTGAATTGGTGGTAACTGTATTGGCCGTTCTTGAACTGCTGGTGTTCATGGGCGTGGTCATGCCCGGTTTCAGCTTCAGTAACTTTGCCCTCAACGGTTGGTCAGGCGCTGACACCTTCAGCATTGCGTCAGTGCCAGGCATCTTCGCTGCCATCCCCTTCGCCATCTGGTTCTTCCTCGCCATCGAAGGCGCCGCCATGGCCGCCGAAGAAGCCAAAGACCCCAAGCGCACGATTCCCAAGGCTTACGTCAGCGGCATCTTGACCTTGGTGTTCCTGGCAATTGGCGTCATGGTCTTGGCCGGCGGTGTGGGGGATTGGCGCCAGCTGTCGAACATCAACGATCCGTTGCCGCAGGCGATGAAAGCCGTGGTCGGCTCCAACTCCAGCTGGATGCACATGCTGGTATGGATCGGTCTGTTCGGCTTGGTGGCAAGTTTCCACGGGATCATCCTCGGTTACTCGCGGCAGTTCTTCGCCTTGGCACGTGCCGGCTACCTGCCAAAAGGCCTGGCTAAACTTTCGCGGTTCCAGACGCCGCACCGGGCCATTCTGGCGGGCGGCGTGATCGGCATCGCCGCGATCTACAGCGACGGCCTGGTTAATTTGCAAGGCATGACCCTGACAGCCGCGATGATCACCATGTCGGTGTTTGGCGCCATCGTGATGTACATCATCAGCATGCTCAGCCTGTTCAAACTGCGCAAAACCGAACCCTTGCTAGAGCGTACCTTCCGGGCGCCGGGCTACCCAATTGTGCCTGGCATCGCGCTGTTCCTGGCGTTAGTGTGCCTGGTGGCGATGGCGTGGTTTAACGCCGTGATCGGTTTAATCTTCCTCGGCTTCATGGTGGTGGGCTTCATCTACTTCCAACTGACGGCAAAACAACGCTCCGATGCGCCAGCGGACGCTATGCTGACAGGAGTCTAAGTTGCACCTGTGCCGGGCCCGCGCCCGGCACAGGCCCCATTCAAGTGCAGGCCCGCCGCCTGGCGCGCGCTGGTAGAACCACAGGAGGACTCCGTCCATGGCTGCGTTTGCCCATACCGTCGGCGCCCAAACCTACCGTTTTGAAGATCTCAAAGAGCTGATGGCCAAGGCCAGCCCGGCACGTTCGGGGGATTTTCTGGCAGGCATCGCGGCGCTCAACGACGGCGAGCGAGTGGCCGCGCAGATGGCGCTGGCCGACACCCCGCTCAAGCATTTTCTTGAAGAAGCGCTGATTCCTTACGAAGACGATGAAGTCACCCGACTGATCATCGACACCAACGACACACTGGCATTTGCGACCGTTAGCCACCTGACCGTCGGCGGCTTTCGCGACTGGTTGCTCAGCGATCACGCCAACGAAGACAGCCTGCGCGCCCTCGCCCCTGGCCTGACCCCGGAAATGGCCGCTGCCGTGTCGAAAATCATGCGCGTGCAAGACTTGGTGCTGGTGGCACAGAAGATCCGAGTAATCACCCGTTTTCGCGGCACCATGGGCTTGCGCGGGCGCTTATCAACCCGGCTGCAACCCAATCACCCCACCGACGAACCTGCCGGAATCGCGGCCAGCATTCTTGATGGTCTGCTCTACGGCAACGGCGACGCCATGATCGGCATCAACCCGGCCACCGACAGCACGCCGTCGATCATTGCGCTGCTGGAAATGCTCGACGCGATCATCCAGCGCTATGAAATTCCGACCCAAGCCTGCGTGTTAACCCACGTCACCACCGCGATTGAAGTGATCAATCGCGGCGTCCCTCTGGACCTGGTGTTTCAATCCATCACCGGCACCGAAGCGGCCAACGCCAGTTTCGGGATCAATCTGAATGTCCTGCAAGAGGGCTACGAAGCCGGGCTGAGCCTGAATCGCGGCACCCTCGGGCAAAACCTGATGTATTTCGAGACCGGCCAAGGCAGCGCGCTGTCGGCCAACGCCCACCACGGGGTTGATCAGCAAACCTGCGAAACCCGCGCCTACGCCGTGGCCCGGCATTTCAACCCGTTTTTGGTCAACACCGTGGTCGGCTTCATCGGCCCGGAATATTTGTACAACGGCAAACAGATCATCCGCGCGGGGCTGGAAGATCACTTCTGCGGCAAGCTGTTGGGCGTGCCCATGGGTTGCGACATTTGTTACACCAACCATGCCGAAGCCGATCAAGACGACATGGACACGTTGCTGACACTGCTGGGCGTGGCCGGGATCAACTTCATCATGGGCATCCCGGGCTCCGACGACATCATGCTCAACTACCAAACCACCTCGTTTCACGATGCGTTGTATGCGCGGCAGACCCTCGGCCTGCGCCCCGCCCCGGAATACGAGGCCTGGCTGGCGAAAATGGGCATCTTCACCCAAGCCGATGGCCGCGTGCGCTTCGGTGACAGCCTGCCGCCCGCCTTTCGCCACGCGCTGGCGCACCTTGGATGAGTGAACTGACCCATGGCTGAGAAACCTGTTTTGCCCAACGACAGCCAGAATCCATGGTTGGAGTTGCGCCGCCTGACCCCGGCCCGAATCGCCCTTGGCCGCACCGGCACCAGCATACCCACCAGCGCGCAGCTGGATTTCCAATACGCCCACGCCCAGGCCCGGGACGCGGTGCATTTGCCGTTTGATCAGTCAGGGCTTAGTGCGCAACTGGCCGAACGTGGCCGCGAAACACTGCTGCTGCACAGCGCCGCGACTGATCGGAATAGTTATTTGCAGCGCCCGGACTTGGGCCGTCGCCTGGACGATGCGTCTGCCCAGCAACTGCGCGATTACGCGACAGCTCATCGCGGTGGGGTCGATGTGGCGATTGTGGTGGCCGATGGTTTGTCATCCTTGGCCGTGCATCGACACACGCTGCCGTTTTTGCAGCGGATGGAAGAACAAACTGCCGCCGAAGGCTGGTCGCTGTCTCCGGTGATATTGGTGGAGCAAGGCCGAGTGGCCGTGGCCGATGAAATCGGTGAACTGCTCAGCGCAAAAATGGTGGTTATCCTGATTGGTGAACGCCCCGGCCTCAGCTCTCCCGACAGCCTGGGCCTGTATTTCACCTACGGCCCTAAAGTCGGCCTGACCGACGCGGCCCGCAATTGCATTTCCAACGTGCGCCTGGAAGGGTTGAGTTACGGCTTGGCAGCCCATCGTTTGCTTTATTTGATGCGTGAAGCCTGTCGACGGCAACTGTCCGGGGTCAGCCTGAAGGACGAGGCGCAGCTTCATACGTTGGAATCAGACCCTTCGGCACCCTCAAAAGGCAACTTCCTGCTGGCGAAACCTAACGACTGAACACCATTGGATTGCGCTTTCTAAAAGCTTTAGGCAGCATCGAAACCGACTGGCCCAGCCCGTTGACATGCCATCCCTCTCATTGCAGTGAAGTTGAGGCCCAATATGCGGATTATTCAAGCCACCCTCGAGCACCTGGACCTGTTGACTCCGCTGTTCGTCAAATACCGTGAGTTCTACGGCGAACTGTCCTACCCCGATTCGTCCCGCGCTTTTTTGGAAAAACGCCTGCGCCGCAAAGAGTCGGTGATTTACCTGGCATTGCACGATGACGACGATAAAAAGGTGCTCGGCTTCTGCCAGCTTTATCCGAGTTTTTCATCGCTGTCGCTCAAGCGCGTGTGGATCCTCAACGACATCTACGTCGCCGAAGACGCCCGCCGTCAGTTAGTCGCCGATCACCTGCTGAAAGTCGCGAAGAAAATGGCCAAAGACACCCAGGCCGTGCGCATGCGGGTACTCACCAGCAGCAACAACGAAGTGGCGCAGAAAACCTATGAGTCCATCGGGTTCAAGGTCGACACCCAGTTTGTTAACTACGTGTTGCCTATCAGCGAGGATTGAACCTTGTAGGAGGGCAACGTCTTCGACGCCGAAAGACTCACGCGCAGTTCATTCTGTGGGAGCAGGCTTGCCTGCGAAGAGGCCCGTCACCGCACCGCTGATGTCGATCTGAAACCTGGGTCGCCTGCAATTACGCTTTCGTTGGCAAGCCACCCCCCACAGGGACCTCGGCAGATCTGGAATAGCAAAGGGGTTAATGCGGAGGTTCGGTTACGGCGCTTCGCGAACACGTTAACTACTAGAAAGACAAGTGCGGGGCGAAACATCCCGACACGCTCGGCGACAAACTGTTCCGGCAAAGCCCCGCTCGCCCCCTATAATGCAGCCCTTGCAGTCTCTTCCCTTTTAAGCGCGCGACCCCGACCGGGTCATGTACACAGGTGCCGCACATGGAATTCAACCCGATTGACGTTATTTTGCATCTCGATGTCTACCTCGACATGCTCGTGACCAACTACGGCACCTGGATCTACGCGATCCTGTTTTTGGTGATTTTTTGCGAAACCGGGCTGGTGGTCATGCCCTTTCTGCCTGGCGATTCGTTGCTGTTCATCGCCGGCGCAGTGGCAGCGGGCGGCGGCATGGACCCGGTTCTGCTGGCGGGCTTATTGATGCTGGCGGCAATACTTGGCGACAGCACCAACTACATCGTCGGCCGAACGGTGGGCGAAAAGTTATTCAGCAATCCGAATTCGAAAATCTTCCGTCGCGATTACCTGAACCAAACCCACGATTTCTACGAACGCCACGGTGGCAAAACCGTCACGCTGGCGCGCTTTCTGCCGATCATCCGCACCTTCGCGCCTTTCGTAGCGGGTGTCGGCAAAATGCCCTACCCCCGGTTTTTCTTCTTCAGCGTACTGGGCACCGTCGCTTGGGTCGGCGGGCTGGTGACGCTGGGCTACTTCTTCGGCAACGTGCCGTTCATCAAAAAGAACCTGTCGTTGTTGGTCGTCGCAATCATCCTTGTGTCCCTGCTGCCCATGATCATTGGCGTGGTGCGTGGCCGTCTGGCCGCGCGCTCAGCCAACGCGCGCTGATTCCCGATGTGGTCTCTCAGCGCGTGGCACCGACGCCGGATCATCGACCAGCACCCGGTCAATCCCGAGGTCTGGAATCGCGTGCTGCAGCGGCTGGCGATTCTCGACGGGCTGACCGACGAACAGCATCAGCAGCTGCTTGAAAGCAGCGTGTTGTTCCTGCAAGACAAACACCTGACGGCTTTGCCCGGCGTTGAACTCAATCAAGAGCAGCGCCTGTTTCTCGCCGCTCAGGCACAACTGCCGCTGCTTAACCTTGGCGATCTGAACTGGTACCGAGGTTTTCATGAGTTGGTGCTGTACCCCGGCGACTTCGTTAGCCCGCAACGCCATCGCGATGCCAGCGGCGTTGAACATGAGTGGGATGGCAAGCACAGCGGCGAAGCCTGGTCTCAAGGCCCGGTGATTCTGGCCTGGCCGGGCGTTTTATCCAGCGGCGGTTGGAACGCCTCCAACCTGGTCATCCACGAGCTGGCGCACAAACTCGACATGCTCAACGGATCGGCCGACGGTTTTCCACCGCTGCACAGCGACATGCGCAACAGCGACTGGGCCAGCGCTATGCAAAGCGCCTACGACCACCTCAATCAGCAACTGGACCATCATCCGCACAGCCCACCGGCGATTGATCCGTATGCGGCGGAAAACCCGGCTGAGTTTTTTGCGGTCACCAGTGAATACTTTTTCAGCGGCCCGGATATGCTGTTCAAAGCATTCCCGGCTGTCTATGAACAGCTAAAAGCCTTCTACCGTCAGGACACCCTTGGCCGCCTGCACCAACTTCGGCGCAATCATCACGCGTACAACAATCACGACTAAAGTCTAGGGTCCAGAGGCCCATTGCCATGCGTGGCAACGGCCGATGAATATGCCTATAATCGCGGCCACTTTTTGATCTTCTGATCAAAGCCTGACTGGTTAACTACGGGGGCAACGCCCAATGAGCTACAGCAAAATTCCGGCTGGCAAAGACCTGCCGAACGACATCTACGTCGCGATCGAAATTCCGGCCAACCACGCGCCGATCAAATACGAAATCGACAAAGAAACCGATTGCCTGTTCGTTGACCGTTTCATGGCCACCCCGATGTTTTACCCGGCCAACTACGGTTTTATTCCGAACACCCTGGCTGACGACGGCGACCCTCTTGACGTGCTGGTCGTGACGCCTTATCCGGTCACCCCGGGTTCGGTCATCCGCGCCCGCCCGGTCGGCATCCTGCACATGACCGACGACGGCGGCGGCGATGCCAAAGTCATCGCAGTCCCGCACGACAAACTGTCTCAACTCTACGTTGACGTCAAAGAGTACACCGACCTGCCTCCTCTGCTGCTTGAGCAAATCAAGCACTTCTTCGAGAACTACAAGGATCTCGAAAAAGGCAAATGGGTGAAGATCGAAGGGTGGGGCGATGCTGAAGCTGCCCGCACTGAAATCATGAAGTCGGTCGCCGCGTTTAAAGGCTGATCAACGACATAAAAAAGCCTCGGTTCTCCTGCCTGGAAGCCGAGGCTTTTTTACACGTGGGATTTAATTGTTTACTCATTAGGAAACACTCCGGGAAACCCCTTACATATCAGTGCGGCAACTGTAGTCCTAGCACTCATAACCTCGTTTGATCCACCTCTCATTTGAACACCTCGTTTATTTAAACAGCCTGTCGACCTCCGTAAACTTGCGTTATGAATACATCAGGTGACCGCTTACGCGCCCTCCTTCGGGAGTGCCATCTCTCTGCGACAGACTTCGCTGCCAACCGCAACGTGACGCCACAGCACGTGAATAATTGGTTCAAGCGCGGCATCCCCATGGCGCGTCTGGGAGAAGTGGCTGAACTATTGACCGTCAACCCGCGATGGCTGCGCTCGGGAGAAGGCCCCAAACATCCCGGCGACACCTTCGACGAGACAAGCATCGCCAACCCTGATGGCGAAGCCCACCACAACGCCGAGGACGTGCAATTGCCGCTCCTTGAGGAAATAGAGGCGGCTCAAGGATTAGGCCAAACCATCGTTGCCGAAGCGCCAGGGCGGAAAATTCGCCTGCCACTACGCACCCTGCAAACCATGAGCATCGAACCCGGCAACGCCGCCTGCGCTCAGATGGTCGGCAACAGCATGGCCGAGAAAATCCAGGCCGGCTCCATCATCGGCATCGACCGCGGCCTGACCCAAATCATCGACGGCGAAATGTACGCCCTCGAACACGACGGCATGCTCCGTGTGAAATACCTTTATCGACTCGCTGGAGGGTCCCTCAGACTGCGCAGCCACAACAGCGGCGAGTACCCCGACGAGGTATTTGCAGCCGAACAAATCCAGCAACAGAATATTCGGGTGCTGGGATGGGTTTTTTGGTGGTCCACATTAAACACTCGCCGACGACCGGTATCGTTTCGGTGAAGATGTTAAACGGTGTGTTGAAAGATGGGTGCGGAAGTCGAGACTCACCGCAAATTGTATGGCTCTGTAAGAGCCAACTTGTTGGCGAAAGGCCGTTATGCAATGGAGCTGATGAATGCCCGTTGAAAGAGGAAAACGCCAATTCAGCCAACCCGATGCACATAAATGCTAGGCATCAACCCTGATCCCCAGTATCATGCGCGCCACGTTTTACTCGAAGCGAACGACCTGTTTGCCTCGCACCTATTCAGTCGCCCCCGCTGCGGAGCGCACATTTGAAGGCGGTTGCGGTTTACCAAAAATGAACCAAACCCGTCCACGAGAAGCCGGCCACAAGCCGGCTTTTTAATGTCTTTTTGAAAGCCACTCTCATCTACTGAAAACCGCGAGAGACTTGCTAGGTCAAGGGTTTCAGCCTATTTTCGTTCCTGTGACTTCCGTTTTGAACCACCCTCTTCCACGGCAAAGTGGGGGAACCGGTGGGGGAACTGAGGGTAGCAAAATGGGCAAGCTGACCGCGAAACAAGTCGAAAATCTGACCGACCCAGGAACCTATGAAGACGGCGATGGATTACGCATGGTCATCAAGGACTCAGGTCGAAAATTTTGGGTGCTGCGCTTCCAGCTACACGGCAAACGGCGAGAGATGGGGTTGGGTGGCTATCCTCAACTCGACCTGAAAAAAGCCCGCGCAGCCGCGTATGAACATAAAGTCCAGATCCTCAACGGCACAGATCCCCTAGCAAAACGACAGGCTGAACAAGCCGCTCAACGGGAAGCTGAACGCCGAGAACTGGCGCAGCTGATTACCTTTGAGAGACTGGCCACCGACTATCGAGATGCCCATGGTTCGAGCTGGTCGGAGAAATGGCGAAAGGGCTGGCTGAGGAAACTCGAGCTCTATGCTTTCCCTACGATAGGGAAGTTGTCAGCCGACCAGGTCGAGAGCAAACACCTGATCAAGGCCCTGCAACCACTTTGGGCAACCAAAACGCGGACGGCTGACGAAGTACGTGGGCAAATCGAACAAATCCTGGATGCCGCCAGAGCCCGAGGTCTCAGGACTGGAGAGAATCCGGCACGCTGGCGCGGCCACCTGGAAAACCTGCTCAGCCGGCATGAGAAGAAGAAAACACGCAAACGCCTGCATCATCCCGCGCTGAATTGGCATGACCTGTCGAAGCTCATGGAAGCCTTGCGTAAGGACACCAGCCACGTTCTGTTGCAGCTCAGTTACTGATCCTAACTGGCGCTCGCTCACACATGGTCCGATTCGCGCGTTGGGATGAATTCGACCTTGAGTCCGGTCGCTGGTCTTTGCCCGACGAACGAATGAAGACCCGCCAGGCTTCGCGATCCCTCTGGCGCCAGAGGTCGTCTCACTACTCAAGAATCTTCCCAAGATCGGCCGCGAAAGCCCTTATGTATTTCCAGGGAGTGGTCGTAGCGGCGTCATGCATGCCAACGGCATTCGTAACCTATTGCACGGGCTCGGTTACGAAAGCATCACTCGCCACGGATTCCGCTCAACGTTCCGCGACTGGGCGGGCGAGCAGACCAGTTTCCCTCGAGAGATTTGTGAACTGTCACTGGCTCATGATCAGCGAGGTGAAACCGAAAGCGCTTACTCACGATCTGACTTCTTCCAAAAGCGTCGAGAGCTGATGATGGTTTGGGCTCAGTACGCTACATCCAAAGGTGGCAGCGATAGTGAGATTATCCGGAACGACGCAGGGACGCGCTAATGATCAAGTTTAGCGGTTGAACTGCCAGGATTTCCCTAAACGAAGAGTGAGCAATTGGATGGTCAGCAGAACGTAATAGCGCGTAGATTCCGCGTGCAGGTTCACGTGGTGCTTTAAAAACCATGCGAGATGCTTTTGCTGCCAAGTCCATGAATTGTCACGTTGCCAGCGCTCAGCTATCGCTGTTTGGATAGCCTTCGCCTGACGGAGGTGACGTTGACGGGTGGTTTGCGACCCGGTCAGGCCGCTCACCAGGAACAGTTCAATACCGAATGGCTTGCTCACGCTCGACCACCAATGTAAGCCGAAACCACGTCAATACGTCCGTGCCCCAGTTCGTGGCTGACTTGTTCTCGAGCCTCTTGATCGAGGCGTTGGTCGAGCTGGTATCACTTGCCTCCGTTAATGGGGGCGGGATGATGGGTAATCTGCTCATAGCGTTCGCACGCATAGGCCGCCCGCAATTCGTGGAAGCCTTTGAGGTTGTTCGCTTCACGGGGAGTGCGATCTCGCTTGAGTTCAATCAGCACCAAATTTCCGTCAGGAGCAATCGCCAATAGATCGATGCGGCCGCCCATGCCTGTGTTTTCTTGTCTGCCTATCAGCATCCACTCATCCGAGAGAATGCTTGGGGAGCTGATGATCATCTCTTCCAGCAGCTGCTCGCTGGCCAATCGACTTTGGCGCAGCTTGTTCGGTGCAAGGCCGACGGTCCAGACGTCCGTTTTGATAGGCAAGTTGTGAGTCCTTGGGAATTTTCATCGGCGAAATTGAAAACATGGTGATTGCTGCCTTGGTGATTGGTCAAGGCGACCCTGGTGACGCCGGTATCGACGGTATTATGTCGATCGACAAGCTGGGGCTTGGGAAGTTCTACGTTCAGTCCAAGCGCTGGCGAATCATGAGGTGGTCACGACACCACAATTGTTGCGATTACTTGCACTGGATCGTGATTACTTTGACGAAGAGTGAAACGTGCATTTTCTGGCGAACAGGCGAATCTCACATCGCATTTGCGGATCCGAATAGTGGCACAATACAGTCACAGGGAATGTTTTACCAACCCCTACTGAATGAAGGTTGCCGTTAGCTAACTCGGAAAAACGTAGGGCTGAAGCCTGCTCAGATAGGTGCATAGGTCAAGGAGACCAACATGCCGGACGTCAGAAACATCAAGGAACAAAAGCTTCTCTACCACCTCACCTCGGTTGAAAACCTCAATGGCATTTTTCAGGAAGGCTTGAAACCTCGCGCCGACCTCACCGTCTTCGCAGACGTAGCAGACAGTGAAATTCTGAAGAAGCGCCAAGCCCTCGAGCTTAACCGCTATGTGCCCTTTCATTGGTTTGCTGCAAATCCTTTTGATGGAAGCGTGCAGATCAACAGACCGAAATCAAAATTTGTACTGATCTCGGTGTACCGATCATTTGCAAAACAAAACGGTTGGAAGGTCATTCCTCGCCACCCACTGGCAAACGATGAAATTCAGCTACTTGACTACGACAAAGGCTTCGAAACCATCAGATGGGAGGTCATGAGTACTCGGGACTATCAGGACTTCGATTGCAAAAGCATCTGCATGGCAGAATGCCTCGCGCCTGGTATCGTCGCGCCGAAAGACTTTTCTATGCTTTTTGTCCCAAATTCTGAGGTCGAGAGGCTCTGCACGGAAAAAATGCGCGAGGCAGGTGTTAAGGTACGTCTCACCGTGAATCCGGGGATGTTTCGTAAATGATCTACAGCAGACTGAATCCAGAGAAGGCTCTGATTTGGCGTATCGTCCATCGCGATAACCTGCCTTGGATTCTGGACAACGGTCTGCACTGCGCAAATTCGGACGTGCAGGCACCGCAGTACGTGAACATTGGCAACACTGACTTGATAGACAAGCGCCGATCCCGACACGTCCCGATAGCACCGGGGAGGGTACTGGCCGACTACGTACCCTTCTATTTCACCCCCTTCTCTGTGATGATGAAAAACATTCATTCTGGGTGGAGTGTTCAGCAGCGCAGCAACGACGAGATCGTAATTCTGGTCTCCAGCCTGTACCGCGTCGAACAGCTTGGCCTACCGTTCGTCTTCACAAACGCACATGCCTACCCGGATTGGACAAACTATTACAGTGATCTGGCGAATCTTGGCGAGATCGATTGGCCGATCCTTCAGCGGCGTGACTTCAAACGTGATCCTGATGACCCTCGAAAGATGGAGCGTTATCAGGCCGAAGCGCTGATTCACCATCACCTACCGATTACAGGACTCCTTGGCATCATGTGCTACACCGATGCGATGAAAGAACGCATAGAGCAGGACGTCGCCGCTAGAGGTCTGAGGTTGTCTGTTCATGCGCGTCCGGGATGGTATTTCCAATGATCAGATTTACCCAAGGTAACCTTCTGGAAGCCAAGACCGAAGCCCTCGTCAACACAGTGAATACCGTTGGCGTGATGGGTAAAGGTATCGCGCTGATGTTCAAAGAGCGCTTCGCGGAGAATTACCGTCTGTACTCAGCTGCCTGCAAGGCTGGTGAAGTGGAGACAGGCAAAGTTCACGTGACTGCAGTCAACGAACTGGAAGGCCCCCGCTGGATCGTAAACTTCCCTACCAAACGTCACTGGCGATCACCTTCGCAGATGGCTTGGGTGACGGAAGGCTTGCATGATCTGCGCCGTTTTTTGATTGAAAATCAGGTCAAGTCTGTGGCCGTCCCACCGCTGGGCGCCGGTAACGGTGGCTTGAAATGGCCTGAAGTCCGCGAGCAGATTATTGCTGTGTTGAGTGATTTGGATTTGGATGTCTTAGTGTTCGAACCTTCCAGCCAGTATCTGAATGTCGCCAAACGTAGCGGAGTGGAAAAGCTCACGCCTGCTCGCGCGCTCATTGCCGAATTGGTTCGACGCTATTGGGTTTTAGGTATGGAATGCAGCCTGCTTGAGATTCAGAAGCTGGCCTGGTTCCTGGAGCGCGCCATAGAAAAGCTGCCGGACACCGAGAACCCTTTGAACCTTAAGTTCAAAGCTCATAAATACGGTCCGTATGCCAATCGATTGGAGCATCTGCTCAATAATCTTGATGGCAGCTATCTGCATTGCGACAAACGCATCAGTGATGCAGGAATCAATGATGTGATCTGGTTTGACGAAGAGCGTAAATCCTTTCTGCAAACCTATCTCAAAACAGAAGCCAAGGAATATTCCCGAGCGTTGGAGCGCACCGTCGAGTTGATCGATGGCTTTGAGTCGCCCTTTGGCATGGAGTTATTGGCAACGGTTGATTGGTTGCTGAGCCAGGGAGGGGTTTCCCCGACTGTCCCGGCTGTGCGCGAAGCGTTGAGGCATTGGGATGGGGGAGCCGCTGCTGCCTCTCGCAAAAGCAAGCTGTTTGACGATCAGGCGCTTGATATTGCGCTGAAACGCCTTACCTCCAGTAGTTTCAGGCCTGAGATGGCTACCTGCTAGGGGATGTCAGCTTTTTGTGCAGACTGGAAACAGTCTGCACAAGGGTCTTGTTTCAGCTGCTGTAGCCTACAAGCATAAATTCGTACGATTCTAAGAAACGGATAGGCACTGAACAACTCAAAGTACCCGATATTTTTCCGATGACAGTTCAATGCAAAACGGAAAGAAAATACGGAACAAACCCTGCTAAAAAAGCCGGTCTTTTGCCGGTAAAAAATCAGGTAAAAATCAGGTAAAAATCGCAAAAAATGGGGGAACTGAAGGCTTTACAAAAACGATAATTTATTTATTTTCAAATACTTATATCGATAAAAAGCTAACTACAAGCCGGCTTTTTAATGTCTGTTGGAAACTGGATGGGCGTAGGACAAACCCTTTACCAGTGACTTGGCTGGCGCCCATCGAGCAACTTGATCAAACCTGATTTCCGGCAACCTAGGCATTACATTTGCCGACGATGCAAACACATTACATATATCGAGTCGCTGCTCAAGATTGCGACCACCCTGCAACTATCTGTTCCGCAATCGATAGGTCTCCCTTTGGATCATTGCGAGTCGTCATCCATGAATGCGTCATCACCTGCCAGCTCGCGCTCGATCTGCTCGATGCTGGGCAGGCTGGTTTGCAGCTCTGCCGGAAGGAACTCCACCAATTATGTTTGACCAGAGCGTTTTCGATTTCACGCTCCTGCGCATCGAGGGTCAGGCCAAGGAAGTCGAAGCGATAAGGGTCTTTCAGGGACTCCCGGGCCAAGTCGGACTGCGGTTTGGGCAGGTGACTGTCGAAGTTACTGATAGCTTTACCGCTGCGCTCCAGAAGACGAGCCTCGATCTGCATCACCAAAATGTTGCGCGACCAGTTGTGCTCGATTGCCTTAGCGGCATACCAGCGACGGGTTTCGGGGCCTGGCAGTTTATCAAGTAGCACCAGATTGTGACCCCAAGGTAATTGTGCAGCAGCCTGTTGCACAAAATCCGTGTCCGGCCACGCCTCGGCAAAGGCGCGCATGTACTTGAGGTTGCGTGGCGAGAACCCTTTCATAGCGGGAAACGCTACTCGCAAATCATGCGCCAAGCGGTCGATGACCTTTGCACCCCAGCCCTGCTGTGTTTGCCGGATCAATATATCGTGACCAATTTGCCAGTAGAGCAGCACTAGCTCGCGATTCACAGCCAGTGCGGCGCGCTGCTGAGCATTATGTGGGGATTCCACGGCTATTCGGCCACCCATTCCATGAGCATCCGGCCACTGATTCCACGGTGATTCGGCCACCCGTTCCACGCACATCCGGCCACCCCTAAGGCAGGCAGCGACGCAGGATTAATTCACTACTATCGACCTCTTTTATCGAAGCAAAGAGGTCGTCGTGGAAAGGTTATCCATGCGTAAGATTCGAGAAGTATTACGTCTCAAATTCCACGTCGGCCTGTCTGCTCGCCAGATCGCTGTCAGCTTGCAAGTGAGTCGAGCCAGCGTCGGTGACTATCTCAATCGCTTTGCTGTCAGCGGGCTGATTTGGCCCTGCGCCCTGACCGATGCCGAGCTGCAACGGAGTCTTTTTCCGCCACCACCCGCTGTGCCCAGCGAACAGCGCCCCATGCCTGACTGGGCAAAAACTCACGCCGAATTGCGCCGTCCCGGTGTCACTCTGGCTCTGCTCTGGCAGGAATACCGCTTCAGCCAACCCCAAGGTTTTCAGTACAGTTGGTTCTGCGAGCACTATCGGTTGTGGGCCGCCAAGATCGACGTGGTGATGCTCCAGGAGCACCGTGCAGGCGAAAAACTGTTCGTCGACTACGCAGGCCAAACCGTATCGGTCATCGACCGGCACACAGGCGAGATCCGCCAGACGCAGATATTCGTCGCCGTATTGGGAGCCTCCAGCTATACATTTGCAGAAGCCACCTGGTCGCAGAAATTGCCGGCCTGGCTGGGCTCGCACGTGCGCTGCTTCGCTTTTCTCGGCGGGACATCCGAGATCCTGGTGCCAGACAATTTGCGCAGCGGCGTCAGCAAGGCGCATCGCTATGAGCCGGACATCAACCCCAGCTACCGTGATCTGGCCGAGCATTACGGGGTCGCCGTGTTGCCCGCTCGCTCGCGTAAACCCAAGGACAAAGCCAAGGTTGAAGTAGGCGTGCAGGTGGTCGAGCGCTGGATTTTGGCGGTCTTGCGCAACCGCCAGTTCTTCTCGCTGGGCGAACTCAACACAGCCATCAGTTTGTTGCTGGATCGACTCAACCAGAAGCCCTTCAAGAAACTACCTGGCTCACGTCGCTCGACCTTCGAGGCCATCGACCAACCGGTGCTGCAACCGCTGCCGGAACATCCCTACGTCTATGCCGAATGGAAAAAGGTACGGGTGCACATCGACTACCACGTCGAAGTCGACGGCCACTACTACTCGGTGCCGTATCAGTTGGTGAAGCACCAGCTTGAAGTGCGCCTGACGGCGCAAACGGTGGAGTGCTTCAACGCCAACCAGCGCGTGGCCAGCCATCTACGCTCGCTGCATAAGGGCCGCCACACCACGCACATCGAGCACATGCCCAAGAGCCACCGCGAGCATGCCGAATGGACGCCGCAACGGTTGATCCGCTGGGCTGAGCAAACCGGGCCAAACACCGCGGGAGTTATCGCCTACATCCTCGAACGAAGAATCCATCCGCAACACGGATTTCGTGCCTGTCTGGGCATCCTGCGCTTGGGCAAACACCATGGCGAAGACCGTCTGGAAGCTGCATGTCAGCGCGCTCTGGCGCTGGGCGCATGCAGTTACAAAAGCCTTGAATCGATCCTGCGCCAAGGTCTTGAAAGGCTGCCACTGGTCCAACAAAACCTCCCGCTGTTACCCGAAGACCACATCAACCTGCGCGGCCCCGGCTACTACCACTGACCTGAAGGAGCACCAAAATGCTACCCAATCCAACCCTCGACAAGCTGCAAACCCTGCGACTGCACGGCATGATCAAGGCGCTAGGCGAACAACACGCAACGCCCGACATCAATGACCTCGGCTTCGATGAACGCTTGGGCCTGATGGTTGATCGCGAGTTGACCGAGCGTGAAAACACGCGCCTGAGCAGCCGCCTGAAACTGGCCCGACTGCGCCATAACGCTTGTCTGGAAGACATCGATTACCGCAGCCCCCGTGGCCTGGACAAGTCACTGATTTTGCAACTGGGCAGCGGCCAATGGCTACGAGACGGACTGAATTTAATCATCGGCGGCCCGACCGGCGTGGGCAAAACCTGGCTCGCTTGCGCGCTGGCCCACAAGGCCTGCCGAGACGGCTACAGCGTGCGGTACCTGCGTTTGCCACGGCTAATGGAAGAACTGGGCATGGCTCACGGCGACGGTCGTTTGGCCAAACTCATGGCCAGCTATGCCAAGACAGATTTGCTGATCCTTGATGACTGGGGCTTGGCTCCGTTTACCGCCGCGCAACGACGCGACATGCTGGAACTGCTGGACGACCGCTACGGTCATCGGTCAACGCTGGTGACCAGCCAAATGCCGGTGGATAAATGGCACGAACTGATCGGCGATCCGACCTTGGCCGACGCGATCCTCGACCGGTTAGTGCACAACGCTTATCACCTTGAACTGAAGGGCGAATCGATGCGCAGACGCTCAACGAAATTGACGACGGCGGGTACTTCAGACTAACAATGCAAACCTGCGTTGCTGCGCTCCGACTGCCCGGCCGGATAAGCGTGGAACAGGTGGCCGGATGCTAGTGGAATGAGTGGCCGAATGGCGTGGAATCCGCACCAAAGCGCCAAAATCACCCATCCTGACAGTCTTATCGGAAGCGTTCGACCTACCGCCCAGCATACGCAGGATCATCCGACTCAGCAGTTCTTCAGCATCCTAGGGCAACGCGTCGCGCTTGGCGAAGATGCTTGCCATTTCCGTCGCGTTTTCGGTTCCCCAACTGCACAGCGGGACAATCGCGTCGGCCAGGCTGCGACCGAGCGGGGTCAGCGCGTAGTCCACCCGGGGCGGCACCTCTTTGTAGTCGGTCCGTGTTAGCACGCGATCGGCCTCCAGATCCTTCAATTGCTGGATCAGCACTTTGTCGCTGACGCCTTGGACCAAGCGTTTGAGCTCGCCGTAGCGTTTCGGGCCGTCGCGCAGAAAAAACAGGACCAGCGGTTTCCACTTGCCCGAGATGATGCGCAGCGTGGCGTTCAGCCCGCAGCCGGTGTCGCAGATTTCAGAAAGTTTCGTCATTTTTTGGTACTTACCTAAAAGTGCATACTTGTCCTTAAGTTATCAGGATTGCATACTTGTCCTTAAGTTATCAGGATTGCATCCTTGGCCTCAAGCAATCAGTTCTCTGCTTGCGTAAAACTCTTAGGAAGGATGCACATCATGACCAGACTGAATGGAAAGACCGCCGTGATCACCGGTGGCGCTACCGGCATCGGCCGCGCCGCAGCAAAGCGTTTCATTGAGGAGGGAGCGTTCGTCTTCATCTTCGGCCGCCGGCAGGAAGCGCTCGATGCCGCTGTCGCCGACCTCGGGCCCAATGCCCGCGCAGTGAAGGGCTCCGTCTCGGATGAGGCCGACCTCGACCGACTCTACGCAGCGGTGAAAGCCGAGCGCGGAACCCTCGACATCGTTTTCGCCAATGCAGGGGTGGGAAGCCAGCTTGCGCTAGGCAAAATCACCGCCGAGCACATTGACGAAACTTTCGATACCAATGTGAAGGGTACGATCTTCACGGTCCAGAAGGCGCTGCCGCTGATGGGCCGGGGCGGTTCGATCATCCTGACCGGATCAAGCGCCGGCACCACGGGCGCCCCGGCATTCACCGCCTACAGCGCGAGCAAGGCAGCCGTGCGTAACCTCGCGCGGAGCTGGGCGGAGGACCTTAAAGGCACCGGCATCCGGGTAAACGTGCTGTCGCCTGGCGCGGTGGCCACCGAACTTGCGAAGGCAGCGCTGGGCGACGAGGGCCTGAAGGCCTACGGCTCGATGACTGCTCTCCAGCACATGGGCGATCCGGCGGAAGTCGGGGCGGCAGCTGCCTTTCTCGCGTCGGATGACAGCAGCTTCATGACCGCCAGCGAAGTCGCCGTCGACGGCGGCCTGGCCCAACTCTGACGCTACGCCCTCCGGCGCTCCATTCGATTATTCGGAGCGCCGTAGGGCTCGGTAAACTGAAGGAAAATATATGAGCTACGCAATTATCGGCTTCGGCAGTATAGGCCAAGCCCTGGCCAAAGCGTTCGCCCGCAACAGCATCGAAGTATCCGTTGCCACCACCCGCGACCCGGAAAGCTTCGCACCCGCCGCGGCCGCGATCGGACCCACGATCATTCCCAAAACACTGGCGGAAGCCGTCAAGGCGGACATCGTCTTTTTGGCCGTCCGTTTTGAGTCGCACCCGGATGTCGCGAAGGTACTGCCCAGTTGGCAGGGCAAGACCATCATCGATGTAACCAATGCCTACGGCGTGCCCCCTGAGGAACTGGGAGGACAACCTTCTTCCAAGTTCGTCGCGCAGGCCTTTACGGGTGCAAGACTGGTTAAGGGCTTCAACCATTTGGGCGCTTCCGTCCTTGACCAAGACCCGGCCGTACAGGGCGGCAGGAGAGTCGTATTCCTGGCGAGCGACGATGACGGCGCCGCAGCGGAAATTAGTGCGCTTGCGGAAAGTCTCGGCTTCTCGCCGATCAAACTTGGCGGGCTTTCGGACGGTGGACTGCTTGTGCAGGCGCGCGGAAATAGCTGGGGTCAACTGATCTTTAAAGACTTGATCAAGTTCGACTGATGAATCGCGATCGCACATTTCAATGCGATCCTGCCTCGGGGACAGAGGGCAGCCACCCGCATCAAGCCAACTAAGCCCCCTGCCCCCTAGCACCCGACACAACAGGAATCACCCGCGACATCTGCCCTTTCACCGGCCCCTGCACCGTCAACTTCACACCTCTGTTTTTTTCGTAGTCAGGGGCGATGGCGTGCATTGTATTCATGAAGCCACTTGAGCTGAGCAGCTTCAGCGGCGCTGGGGCAGTTTTTGGTGCATCGGCGGCGTGACTCACGCAAGGAATCAACAGGGCACAGGACAGTAACAAGGGTTTGAATAGACGGCTCACGGCAGGTATTTCCTCGTTGGAAAAGCCGTCACGCTAGCTCAGCACTCTTCTCCCACAGCGTGAACCCGCGTTAAGAAAAATTTAGTTTACCGGGTCGACTTACCCGCCAGACGTGTTCCTGCCTTAGAATAAATACCGCTTTTCGCCTGGAGATTCGAATGAATCGTGCATTGGTCATCGAGGATGACGAAGTCACGGCACAGGCCATTATTGCTGAGCTGGCGGCTCACGGTTTCAGTACACAGTGGGCCGACAACGGCCGCGAAGGTCTTGCGATGGCTATTGCCGGTGGCTACGAAGTCATCACGCTGGACCGCATGCTGCCCGACTTCGATGGTCTGACCATCGTCAGTACGCTGCGCCAGTTGGCAATCCAAACCCCCGTCTTGATGATCAGCGCCTTATCGGACGTCGATGAACGCGTGCGCGGTCTGCGCTCCGGTGGCGATGACTACCTCACCAAACCGTTTTCAATGGTAGAAATGATCGCGCGTCTTGAAGTTCTGTTGCGTAATCCTACCCCCGGCAATGCCGATCGCTGTCTGAATTTCGGCTGCTTGCGCGTCGATTTGATTGAACAGACGGCGACGCTAAACGGCGATGCAGTCGCCCTCCTCCCCACCGAGTTCAAGCTTCTGAGATACCTGATGCGTAACGCCGGGCAATTGGTCACTCGTACCATGTTGTTTCAGGAAGTTTGGGGCTACCACTTCGATCCCGGCACCAACATCATCGACGTCCACATCGGTCGGTTGCGCAAAAAAATAGAAGGTGCAGCCGCACCGGCCATTCAGACGATACGTGGGTCAGGTTATGTTCTGGTCGAAAAAAGCTGACCGTTGGCGTTCAAGCAACAGCCGTCTGATCGGCCTATATGCGCTGTTTTTTGTAGCGTGGGGCGCGGTATTTACCGGTGTGCTGTATTGGGAAATCTCCCGCTATTTGGGCACGGTGGCCGAGCGCACCCTGATGCAACGGGCGCACTACTATCAGAAGGTGGACGACGCCACGCTGGTAACTGAATTGGCAGGCAGCGAGGTGTATTCCATACCCGGAATCGACGCCTACGGCCTATTCGAAGCCGATGGCAAACACCTCACAGGGGACTTGCTCAAGCTGCGTTTGAACCTCCCGGACGACGGCCAAGTGCATTATCTGGAACGTGGTTTAAGCATTGCTTTACCCAGCGAGGAAACCCGCAGCAGTTATGCGTTCAGATTAAACCGGCCCGATGGCCGAATCCTGATTCTGTCCCGTGATGGGGGCTCGATTTCTGCGGTGGGCGGCATCATCGGACAAGCTTTGTTCTGGGGGCTATCACTGACGCTTATCCCCGGTTTGGTAGGCTGGCGCCTGTTGCGCAGGCGACCCATTCGCCGCGTGGAGCGGCTGCAGCGCAGCACCGAAAGCATCGTCTCGGGCAACCTGCGTGAGCGCCTGCCACTGTCTGCTCGCCGCGATGAACTCGACATGCTCGCGAACGCCGTGAACACCATGCTTGAGCACATCGAGCAACTGATGCTGGAGGTCAAAAGCGTGTGCGACGGTATCGCTCATGACCTGCGAACCCCGCTGACCCGCCTTCGCGCGCGACTCTACCAACTGCAAAAACTACCATTGCAACCGGCCCATGCCGACACGCTTAATCTGGCATTGGAAGAGAGCGAGTCGATCATGTTGCGGTTTCAGGGTCTGCTGCGTATCTCGGAGCTGGAGGACACCCGACGGCGTTCGGCCTTCGGCTCGTTTCAGCCCGAAGCGCTACTGCAACAAGCGCATGAGTTCTATGAGCCACTGGCTCAAGGAAAGGGTCAGCAATTGATCCTGCAAATAAGCGGGCACTATCCGACGCTACGAGGTGATGTGTCGCTCCTGTTCGAGGCGCTGGTGAACCTCATGGATAACGCAATCAAGTTCACTCAGCCGGGAGGCGAAATACACCTGATCTGTCAGCGAAGAGAGCACAGCCTGAGCATCGAAGTGCTGGACAACGGCCCTGGCATCCCGGCCGCCGAACGCAACAGTGTCACGCGACGCCTCTATCGGGGCGACGCAACGCGACAGCAACCGGGCAACGGACTTGGCCTGTCGCTGGTCGCCGCCATCGCGCGGCTGCATGGATTTGGCTTGAGCATCGAAGAAGGCAATCAGGGTCGAGGCACTCGGATTGTCCTTGATTGCCCGCTACGCGACTCTCAAAACGAGCGTTCTTAAACAATTCTTAACCCTGCTTAATTTGAGCGGGTTAGACAGCTCGCCTAGGTTGACGGACCTTCCGTCGACCCAAGGCTATATGTTTGTGAAACGCCCGATACTGCAGCTCGTTCTGACACTTGTTTGCGCTCATTGGATACCGGCGTTTGCCGCACCTGTTCCCTCAGGACCAATGACCCCTTCACCGCCCCAGTTGAACGCCAAGTCCTGGGTGCTCATGGATGCCGCCAGCGGTAACATCATTACCAGCCACGACCCGCAAGAGCGCCTGCCGCCTGCCAGCCTGACCAAGCTGATGACGGTGTACGTGGCCACCAACGAGATCCAGGCAAACCGCCTGAAAGCCGATGATGTGGTGACCATCAGTGAGAACGCCTGGCGCACGGGTGGCTCACGCATGTTCCTTGATCCGCGCAGCCAAGTGCCGGTACATGATCTGCTGCGCGGCATTGTGATTGATTCTGGCAACGACGCCAGCGTTGCCCTGTCGGAACATATCGCTGGAAGTGAAGAAAGCTTTGCCGGGTTAATGAATGCCACGGCCAAACGACTGGGGCTGGAAGATACCCACTTCATGAATCCTACTGGTCTTCCTGTGCCAGATCACTATTCGTCAGCCCAAGACATGGCGAAACTCGCGCGGGCGATCATCACCGATGAGTCGGCCTACTACTCGCTGTACAAAAACAAGTACTTCACCTGGAACGGCATCCGCCAACCCAATCGAAATCTGTTGTTATGGCGCGACAGCTCAGTTGATGGCTTGAAGACCGGCCACACCGATGCCGCTGGTTACTGCATGGTCACCTCCGCAGTGCGAGACGGTCGCCGCTTGATCACCGCCGTTTTTGGCTCCACCTCCATGCGCAACCGTGCCAACGACGCGGAAAAACTGCTGACCTATGGATTTCGATTTTTCGATACCCAGACGTACGCGAAGGCCGCTCAAGTGTTAGAAAGCCCCCTGGTCTGGAAAGGTGAACACCGCACATTGCCGGTGGGACTACTGGACGATATTTCGCTGACGTTGCCGAAGAGCCGAGATCGAAAAATCGAAACCCATATACACATCGACAAACGGCTCGTAGCACCAATCGAAATGGGCGCCGTCGTCGGTAGTGTGGAGCTCTTTGACGGTGATCAAAAGCTAGCAACTCGGCCCTTGATTGCCCTCCAATCCGAAGCCTCCGGGCCTTGGTGGTCAAGCACGTGGGACACGTTGCGGCTATTCATCCTCGACCTGTTGGGTATTGTGGTTCCTACAGAATGAGTGCAACCGCTCCATAGACCGCCGAGGCGGGCCTCACGTAGCCAATCGTACCAATTCATCTATCAACAACTGCCCTGGCACACTCACTGGCACGCCTTGGCGGGTGACGATCTCGTAAGGCTCGCTGTACGACTTCAACGCCAGCGGCAGTTGGCTCAGCATGCCGTATTCCAACGCCATGCGAGCAACGTCGTCCGGCATGACGGCTATCAGTCCCTGGTCCTTCAAGAGCAGGGACAGGGTGGTGAAGGTCGAAGACGTTTCGATCGGATAAACCGGAAAACTCAGTCCGGCCTCTCTGAACTCGCGTTCGAGGGTCAGGCGCATGGGCATGTTTACAGGGAACACGACCCAACGTGAGCTGGCGATGTCACTCAGCTTGAGGTGCTTTTGCCGGGTAAACGGATTGGCCGGATTGGCCACCAGCACCAGCGCTTCATGTTCTTTGGATTGGGTGTCGTAGGCCGACGGTCTGCGGCTTACGCTGGTTCGACAAATGACCACATCAAGACGGCCCTGATCGAGCAAGCTCAGCAAGCGGGCGCTGGTGTCTTCAACAATGGAGACTGACAGTTCAGGCTGCTTGATCCGTAAACGCGCCAAGCCATCAACGAGCATCGGCACCGCGCCCATGATCGCCCCTACCGACAGCCGCCCGCCGTGACCCTGCATGATGCCGAGCATTTCTTCGCGCAGGTGCGCGACGTCCGTGTGGATCAATCGCGCATAACGCACTACGCACCGGCCCAGATCATTGGCATCAAGGCCTTTGCTGGTGCGCTCGAATAATGAAGTACCGAATGTCGACTCGATCTCCTGAAGCGCCTTGGTCGCCCCCGGCTGAGTGATGGCCATGGCATCGGCCGCCCTGTGAATTGAACCCAGCTCATCAATGCTGATCAGCAAGCGCAGCTGTTTCAGACGTAATCGCGAGGCGATGATGTTCAGTGAGGGCAACATAGGGGATCACCAAAAGTTATCACTTGGTTAACAGCTGTCATTAGGCAGCATTGGCCTGGGAATTTAAAGTAATCCGCAACAGGTTCCTCAGGCGCGCATAAGCGCATGGCAATGCCTGGTACCGCTTATAAAAATAATCAGGAGTTGAGACCGTGCGTCTAATCCAATTTGAATCCGCTCAGTCAGTTCGCCATGTCGGTGTCGTTGAAGGCGACGTAATCCAAGTGGTCAACGGCGTGGTCAGTATGCGTGAACTCGCCCTGTCGGCCATCCGTGCCGGTCACGGCATCGCCGCTGAAGTGCTCGCCCGAGGCACGCACTCCAGCGACCAACGTTATGCCGACGCTCTGGAACAGGGCCGGGTTCTGCCGCCACTCGATCACGAAGATTCCGCTCACTGCCTCGTCAGCGGCACCGGTCTGACGCACTTGGGCAGCGCCTCCACTCGCGACAAGATGCACCAGAAGCAAGATGACGAAAAGTCCGTCACCCCTATCACCGATTCCGCACAGATATTCCAGTGGGGCATTGAAGGCGGGCGCCCTGAACCCGGCACCCCTGGCGTTCAGCCTGAATGGTTTTACAAGGGCAACGGCTCGATTGTTGTGCGTCCGGGCCAAGCTTTTCAGTCGCCTGCGTTTGCGCAAGATACCGGCGAAGAGCCTGAGCTGACTGGCCTGTATGTCATCGGCGACGACGGCAAGCCCTACCGTATCGGCTTTGCCCTGGGTAATGAGTTTTCCGATCACGTGATGGAGCGCCGTAATTACCTCTACCTGGCCCACTCCAAACTGCGCAATTGCTCCTACGGCCCGGAACTGCGCGTGGGTCCACTGCCGCGCCATCTGGCGGGCACCAGCCGCATCCATCGCAATGGCGAAGTGCTGTGGGAGAAAGAGTTTTTGAGTGGCGAAGACAATATGTGCCACTCCATCGAAAACCTTGAGTATCACCATTTCAAATATCAGCAGTTTTTGTGCCCGGGTGATGTGCACGTGCATTTTTTCGGCACCGCCACGCTGTCGTTCGCCGACAACGTGAAAGCGCAGCCGGGCGACGTGTTCGAAATCAGCTTGTCGGAGTTCGGCGCCCCCCTGCGCAATGGTATTGAGGTCAGTCACTCGGGCATCAGCGCTGGCGACGTAAAAGAACTGTGACGCAAAAGGTCTCCCGGAGGCCTGTTTAATCTGCACCTCATAACAAACATAAAAAGAGAGATGAGCATGAAAGCTAACCCTGTTGCGAGGGCACCCGCTGCCTCCGTACCCCTGACGGATGCGTCACGCCCGACGACCGTACGCTGGAAAATTTTCCTGATTCTGCTGCTGCTGTCAGCCATCAACTACATTGACCGCGCATCGCTTTCGGTGGCGCTGCCACTTATATCCACCGAGTTCAAGATGACACCGGCCCTTGAAGGCCTGATGCTCAGTGCGTTTTTCTGGTCGTACGCCTTGATGCAGATCCCCAGCGGAATGCTGCTGGACCGCTTTCAGGTGCGCAACATCATTGGTGTTGCCACCATTGGCTGGGGCGCATTTCAGGCCATCGCTGGCGGTGCTAACAACTGGATGATGCTGCTGCTGACCCGCGTCGGCCTGGGCGTCGCAGAGTCGCCGATCATGCCGGCCGGGGCCAAGCTCAACGGCGCTTGGCTCACACCTAACGAACGGGGTCGCGGTGCAACGCTGGTAGACGGCGGTGCCCCACTGGGCACGGCATTTGGCGCCATTATCATCACCGGCCTGATCACCTGGTTCGACTCGTGGCGCATCGCGTTTTTCGTTGCAGGCGTGGGCACCATGCTGGTCGGCATGTGGGCCTGGTGGTACATCCGCAACCACCCCTCCGAACATCCGAAGGTCAACAGCGCAGAGCTGGCCTACATCACCGACGCCAATAATGCTGCGGCCAAGGCCAACGGCAGTGGCAAAGCGGTCATGAAAGAACTGCTTCGAAGCCGCTCCGTGCTGGCCATGTTTGCCGGGTATGCCTGCTACAACAGTGTGTTTTATGGCTTGCTGACCTGGATGCCCAGTTATCTGCATCAGGCGCACAATCTCGACATCAAGGCCATGGGCGGCGCCACGTTCTTGATCTTCATGTGCGGGTTCATTGGCGAAATGGTCGGTGGCTGGCTCGCCGACAAGTGGAAGGCAGCAGGCGGCGAACCTAACAAGGTCATGCGCACCATGTTTGGCGGCTCGGCAGCTGTCGCGGCGGTATGCATCCTTCTGGTGGCCTACACCCCTGATGCCGCGCGCGTGATTGCGCTGCTCTGCGTCGCTCTGTTCTTCATCCGTTGGTGCGGCATGTATTGGTGCCTGCCGGCGATCTTGGGCGGTCAATCGAAAGCCGGTGTACTGGGCGGCAGCATGAACTTCTGCGGCAACATGGTCGGTGTCATCGTCCCGATCCTGATTGGCTTGATTGTGCAGTTCACCGGTTCCTATTTTCTGGCGCTGATTTTCTTCGTCGTCATGGCGTTTGGACTGATGTTGTTCTCCAGCCTGATTGATTATCGCGAACGTGGATTGGCTTAAACCGCTCGACTCCATTGCACTACCTGACAAGCCGAGGTAACCGTCATGCAACTCATAGCGACAACCGGCAGTGAAATAGCGGCCAATGCCGTGATCAGACTCAACCCGCTAGACGATGTATTGATCGCCCGGCAACCACTCGTCAAAGGCCTGGAGCTGAGCGCCGAAGGCATCCAGGTGCTTGAGCCCGTGCCCTCCGGCCACAAGATCGCTGCGCGTCATATTGACGTGGGCCAACCGGTACGCCGTTACGGCCAGATCATCGGTTTCGCCAGTCAGCCGATTGAGGCAGGGCAACATGTGCATGTACACAACGTGGCGATGGGCGATTTCGCGCGGGATTACGCGTTCGGCGTCGATGCCAAAGGCAGCCCCACGCCCACAGCGGAAACGTTCATGGGCATCGTGCGCGCCGACGGCCGGGTGGCCACGCGCAACTACATCGGCATTCTGACCTCGGTCAATTGCTCGGCCACCGTGGCGCGTGCCATTGCAGATTACTTTCGCCGCGACATTCACCCTGAGGCGTTGATCCAATACCCCAACGTCGACGGCGTCGTGGCACTTACCCATGGCTTCGGCTGTGCGGTCGACCCTAACGGCGAAGCGCTGGCCATGCTGCGCAGAACGCTCGGCGGCTATGCGGTTCACCCCAACTTCGCCTCTGTCCTGTTGATCGGATTGGGTTGCGAGACCAATCAGATTCCAGACCTGCTGGCGGCTCAGGGCCTGAAAAGCAGCGACTCACTGCGTGCATTCACCATTCAGGGAACGGGCGGCACGTCTAAAACCATCGCCAGTGGCATCGCTCAAGTGAAGTCACTGCTGGCACAAGCCAACACGGTCAAACGTGAACCGGTCAGCGCCAAACACCTGATCATCGGTCTGCAATGCGGCGGCTCGGACGGTTACTCGGGCATCACCGCCAATCCGGCGCTGGGCAACGCGGTAGACCGTCTGGTCGCGGCCGGTGGCACCGCGATTCTGTCTGAAACGCCGGAAATCTACGGTGCCGAACACCTGTTGACCCGTCGCGCCGTCAGTCAGCACATCGGTGAAAAGCTGATTGCGCGTATTCACTGGTGGGAGGCCTATTGCAAGCGCATGGATGCGGAGCTGAACAACAATCCGTCGGCGGGTAACAAGGCAGGTGGACTGACCACTATTCTTGAAAAATCACTGGGTGCGGTGGCCAAAGCTGGCTCCACCGATCTGGTCGATGTCTACGAATATGCCGAAACAGTCAGGGCCCACGGGCTGGTGTTCATGGACACTCCAGGCTACGACCCGATTTCTGCAACCGGCCAGGTGGCGGGTGGGGCTAACCTTATCGCGTTCACCACGGGTCGCGGCTCGGCTTACGGGTGCGCGCCCTCACCGTCCATCAAACTTGCCACCAATAACCGCCTGTGGGAAACCCAAGAGGAGGACATGGACGTAAACTGCGGTGGCATTGCCGATGGCACCATGACCATCGAGGAACGCGGTGAGTACATTTTTCGCATGATGCTGCGAATTGCCTCGGGCGATAAAAGCAAAAGCGAGCAACATGGCTACGGCCAGAACGAGTTCGTGCCGTGGCAGATCGGCGCGATCACTTAAGACCTTTTTCATCCACTTCGGCGCCCCGGCTCCCTCGTCCAGTACGATGCGGAGCCGTTCATTTCAACAGCGTCGAGTCTCACTAATTCATCACTTCCTCAGGAACCCTGTCATGACTCAGATTCTCGGTCAGAGCTATATCGGCGGTCAGCGCGTCGCCGCTGGCACCGTAAAGCTGCAAAGTTTCGATGCGACAACAGGCGAAGCGCTGTCAGGCGTGTTCATCCAGGCTACTCAGGACGAGGTTGACGCAGCAGCCAAAGCAGCCAGCGCCGCTTACCCGATTTATCGCAATTTGCCGGCCGCCCGGCGCGCTGAATTTCTCGATGCCATCGCCGACGAGCTGGATGCATTGGGTGACGACTTCGTCAGCACCGTATGCCGTGAAACTGCTTTGCCTGCCGGACGTATTCAGGGAGAACGTGGCCGTACCAGCGGCCAGATGCGCCTGTTCGCCAACGTGTTACGCCGTGGAGACTTTTACGGCGCACGCATTGATCGTGCCCTGCCGGATCGCAAACCCCAGCCGCGCCCGGACCTGCGTCAATTCCGCATCGCCGTAGGCCCGGTCGCGGTATTTGGCGCCAGCAATTTCCCGTTGGCGTTTTCCACCGCCGGTGGCGATACCGCCTCTGCTCTTGCGGCCGGCTGCCCGGTGGTGTTCAAGGCCCATAGCGGACACATGGCTACCGCTGAATGGGTCGCCGATGCCATTGTGCGGGCAGCAGAACGCACCGACATGCCAGCAGGCGTGTTCAACATGATTTATGGCTCCGGCGTTGGTGAGTGGCTGGTCAAACATCCGGCGATTCAGGCCGTGGGGTTCACCGGTTCGCTCAAAGGTGGCAACGCACTGTGCAAGATGGCTGCAGAGCGGCCTCAGCCCATTCCGGTGTTCGCTGAGATGTCGAGCATCAATCCGGTGATCATTCTTCCTCAGGCCCTCAAAGTACGTGGCGAAACCATCGCCAACGAACTGACCGGCTCGGTGACCTTGGGTTGCGGACAGTTCTGCACCAATCCCGGGCTGGTCATCGGAATTCGGTCGCCTGAGTTCAGTGCGTTTGTGCAACGTTTCGCAGCTCAAATGAACGATCAACCTGCCCAGACCATGCTCAACGTTGGGGCGCTGAGCAGCTATGGCAAAGGCTTGGAACATCTGCATGGCCATCCAGGCCTGGAACATCTGGCGGGCAGCCCGCAACAAGGCAAACAGGCGCAGCCGCAACTGTTCAAAGCCGATGTCAGCTTGCTGCTGGAAGGCGACGCTTTGCTCCAGGAAGAAGTGTTCGGACCGACCACCATCCTCATTGAAGTGGCCGATCAGGCACAACTGGTCGCAGCGCTCAACGGGCTGCGCGGCCAGTTGACCGCCACCGTACTGGGCGAAGCCGACGAATTGCTGGAATACCGCTGGTTGACCGAGCTGCTGCAAGAGAAAGTCGGCCGGATCCTGTTGAACGGCTATCCGACCGGTGTCGAAGTCACCGACACCATGGTGCATGGTGGTCCTTACCCGGCAACGTCCGATTCGCGCGGCACGTCGGTGGGAACCTTGGCGATAGATCGTTTCCTGCGTCCGGTGTGTTTCCAGAACTACCCGGATGCGCTCCTGCCCGAAGCCCTGCAAGACGCCAATCCGCTGGGCATTCAGCGTTTGGTCGATGGCCAACACACGGACAGCGCGCTTTAAGATTAACTAGCGCAGCCCATAAAAAACCGCCTTCGGGCGGTTTTTTATTATTGAAATGGAGCGATTCGGTTTACGGCATCTGCGCCCCTGCCACCGCCACATGAATCATGTACAGCGAGGTATTGGCGGTGATGAACAAGCGGTTGCGGCGTGGGCCGCCGAAGGTCAGGTTGGCGACTTTCTCCGGCAACACTATCTTGCCCAGCAACGTCCCATCGGCGGCAAAGCATTGAATACCATCACCCGCGCTGGTCCAGACGTTGCCTTGTACATCGACGCGCAAGCCGTCGGGAATCCCTGGTTCGATCTCGGCGAATACCCGCGAGCGTCCTAACCGGCAATTGTCCAGCACATCCAGTGCCCGGATGTGATGCGGGGCGGCCGGGTCGTGGGTGCGCGCCGAGTCCGCCACGTACAGGGTGTTGCCGTCGGCCGAAAACGCCAGCCCGTTGGGTTGAACGAAATCAGCGGCCACGCAGTGAATTTCGCCCGTATTCGGATCGACACGGTAGACGTTGCGCCCCGCCTGTTCCGGCTCGGCCTTGTAGCCTTCGTAATCGCTCATGATTCCGTAAGTCGGGTCGGTGAACCAAATGGCGCCGTCACGGTGAACCACCACGTCGTTCGGTGAGTTCAGACGTTTACCCTCGAACCGGTCCGCGATCACGCTGATGGTTCCATCCGGCTCAGTCCGGGTCACGCGCCGAGTACCGTGTTCGCAGGTGACCAGTCTTCCCTGAAGATCGCGAGTATTGCCGTTGGCAAAGTTGGAGTCTGGACGAAACACCGACACGCCCTGCTCTGGGGTCCAACGCAAAATACGTTGGTTGGGAATGTCGCTCCACAGCAGGTAGCCACCGTCGTTGAACCAGACCGGCCCCTCGGCCCAGCGGCATTGGTTGTACAGCTGCTCAAGCTGAGTGTTAGGCACCGTTAATGCGCGGAAGCGCTCATCGATGAATTCATACTTAGGTTCACACATGAAAGTACCTTGATTCACGCAGCGCGCGCCGATTTGCGGCCACTGACAGCGGTGATGACCGCAATGATGATCAGACCGGTGAGTATCAGCCGCACCCCGGCGCTGGCACCGAAGGTGTTGAGCATGCTCACCAGCAGATAGAGAAACAGGGCTGCGCCCCAGATGCCCGGCACGTTGGAAAAACCGCCCGCCACTGATGTCCCGCCGATGACTACTACGGCAATCGAGGCCAGCAAATACTCATCGCCCATGCTCAACGAAGCCCCACCGGAGAAGCCGGCCAAGAGCAGGCCACACACGCTGGCGAAAACCGCACTGAGGACGTAGGTCGCAAAACGGATACGGTCGACACGTCCTCCCGCGAGTTCCGCAGCACGGGGATTCTGACCAATGGCGATGGTCCAACGACCGTAAACGCTGCGCGTCAGAACGTACCCCATGACCACTGCAAGCAGCACGACACTGATCGCCAAATAAGGCACCCCCAAAATGTGACCGGTGCAGAACTGGTAGAAAATGTCCGGCGGCTGGATACGCACGCTGCGGCCATAGGCAATTGCCATGGACTGCAACAGGAAACTGGCCGACAACGTGGCAATGATCGGTGGGATGCGCAGCAGTCGAATCAGCGTGTAGTTGGCGCAACCAATCAACACCCCTGCCCCGAGGACGCCCAGCACACCCAACCAGATTAAACCGGACTGGCTGTCCATCAACTTCATCCCGATGGCTCCGCTGAGCGCAATGTTGGCCGGGATCGACAAATCAATGTTGCCGGGGCCGGTCGTGATCACAAACATCTGACCAATGCCGACGATGACGAAGAACGCCGAGAAGCTCAGTGCGCCCGACAACAGCGAACCCGCGCCTTGGCCTCCGGTGAAGGCAATGGTGACGATCCATATCAGCAGCGCCGCCAAAAACGACCATAACCAGGGCTTGCTCATGACCGTAGTCAGAAAGGGAGCAGTCTTCATAGTGGGCGAGCCTCAAGGCGGTTGACGGACGTGCGCAGGGCCAAAACCAGAATCAAAATCGCGCCTTGGGCGCCGATCTGCCAGTCCGGGGAAATGCGCATGAAGGACAGCAACGAGCCGGCCAACACCAGCGTCAGTGCGCCTAACACTGCGCCTGTGGGCGACACCCTCCCGCCAACAAACTCACCACCACCGAGGATGACCCCGGCGATGGACAACAAGGTGTAACGCAGCGCGATGCTGGCGTCGGCCGAGGTGGTCAGGCCCACCAGAAAAAGACCGGAGAACACCCCAAACGTACCGGCCAGTGCATACATCGTCAGCTTGATCCGTAGCAGGGACCAACCCGCTTTGGCAATTGCCAACGGATTGCCGCCCGCACCTCGCAACACGACGCCCAAGGTGGAGCGCATCAAAAAGAGATGCACCCCAATCGCTAACGCCACACAGACGAAGATCGCGAACGGCAGCACCGGCGTCTTGATGCGCACTAAACCTTGAAGCCATTGAGGCGCAGTTCCGCCCGGCGCCGGCAACAACAACACGGCGCCACCCATCCATATAAAAGACATGCCCAATGTCACGACGATGGAGGGCAAGTTACGCACATGGATCAGCGCACCCAACAACGCGTACACCGCGATACACCCCAGCAACGCCAGACAGCCAAGCACCGGGTGCTGGTTGAGCAACGTCGCTGCGACGCAGGCCACAAAACTGATGAAGCTGCCCAGCGACAGATCCAGGTCGTTGACGGTGATGATCAGCATCTGCGCGATGGTGGCGAAGGCGATGGGCACTGCCAGATTGAGCATCAGGTTCATGCCCATGTAGCTCATCGCCCTGGGCTGCATGATGAAAATGGTGATCAGCAGCACCGCCAGCGACACCCCCGGCAATGCGCCTCGCAGCAAGCGTGCGCGGTTGAATCCAGATGCTTTTAGGGCAGAGCCCTTCAGCGGAAGAGGGGTGGATGCATTCATGCCGTTTGCTCCTCGAAGGAGCAGCGAAGAATCCGCTCCTCGCTCAACTGACTGCGCGGCAGGTCAAGCACTGCCTGGCCATCACGAAAAACATAGATGTGATCGCAATAATCAAGCTCTTCCAACTCAGTGGTGTACCAAATGAAGGTGCGGCCTTTAGCAGCCTCTTGGGCGATGATCGAATACACCTCGCGCTTGGTGCCAACGTCGACGCCACGCATGGGATCGTCCATCAGGATCAACTCGCTGTGGGACGCCAGTGCTCTGGCGAACAGGGCTTTTTGCTGGTTCCCCCCAGACAACGACATGATCGGATTACGAATATCGGGGGTGCGAATACCCATGCGTTTTTGCCATTCTTCAGCCATGGCCTGCTCTGCATTCGGGTCGATCAAGGCCCCGCGTTTCAGATGGCCTATTGAGCTGATCGTGATGTTCTCGGCGATGGACCACATCGCAAACACGCCGTCACTTTGTCGATCCCCCGCGACTAACGAGGCCCCTTGCCCGCTGGCAATACGTTGGCGCAGCACCTGAATCAGCAGTTGGCTTTGACCGTGCCCCGCAAGCCCGGCCAAGCCGACGATTTCCCCCGGATGTGCATCGACGGTCTGGGCGTTGGCTTGACGGGCTGGACGCTGCGCGACCACCGGGGTGCTGTTGAGGCGTCGCGAGATAAACACCTGCTGATCGGCAGTCTCCTTTGCAGCGCTGCCCATGCATTCCACAAGCGAGGAGTGAGTAAAATCGCTCGCTGCACGAATCTCCACGACACGGCCATCACGCATGACGGCGATGCGGTCACAGGTGTCGAGCATTTCTCCAAGAATGTGGCTGATCAAGACGATACTGCCGCCAACGCCGACGAAGCGCCGGACGAATTGCAGCAGTTGTTCGGCAACGCGCGAGTCCAGCGACGACGTGGGCTCGTCGAGGATCACCAAGTCAAGGCGCTCATCGACCCGGACGAACGCCCGGGCGATTTCGACCATCTGGCGTTTGCCGATCGGCAACTCAGCGACGATGTCGTCGGCCTGAATATCATGGCCCGGAAAAATCTCATCAAGACTGGCCTCAATCAGCGCCCTGGCCTTGCGTCGCCACCCCCATCCACGAATGGCCGGTGACATCAGTCGGGTATTTTCAGCGACGCTAAGGTTCGGACACAGCGACAGCTCCTGAAACACACAGCGAATACCGTGCTTGCGTGCCACGTGTACGCCATAGCTGGAGCGCACGTCCTCGTCGCCGACCAGCAACGCCCCACAGTCCGCCTCAAGAGTCCCGGCCAAGACCTGCATCAAGGTCGATTTACCCGCGCCGTTGTGACCGATCAATCCCAAGCATTCACCGGGCTGAACACTCAGGTCGACGTCACACAGGGCGCGCACGGCGCCAAAGGATTTACCGGCGCCCTTGAAGGTCACCAGCGCGTGTTTAAGGGTAGTCATGACATTCTCCTCGGCATTGCCGCGCACCTAGGCGCGGCATGCGTTGGTCATTGAGCGGATGGGCTTTTCAGTGTGGCGACGTCATCGACGCTGTACGCCTGGCTGAGAATCCCGCCCTTCTCAAGGCCCTTGAGCGAAGCCTCCAGAGTGTCCTGAGTCACGCTGACCGCTGGCGACAACAAGTCATGGGGCATTTTTTTGCCATCGAGCAATTGCTGGGCAACCCAGAACGCAAGGCTGGAAATGCTCGGGGCGCTGGAAATCGAAAAAGACTGATAGCCGTTGGCGTCTTTTTGCTTCTTCCACCACGACAACTCTTCTTCGCGATTGCCGAAGACAATCGTCGGCGTCGGCCTTCCCGCCGCAGCGAAAGCTTGGGCCGCGCCATAACCGTCATCACCTTGAGTCACCAGCGCATCGATCTTGGGCAGGCTTGGCAGGATGCTTGCCACTGCTTTTTGCGCGGCAGTCTGTGACCAGTTGCCGTTGACCGAGCCCACGATTTTCAAGTTCGGGTGTTTTTGCGCACCGGCGATAATCCCGGAATGAATCTGTTCATCCACGGAGACGCCCGCCAGACCACGAACCTCGAGCACATTCGCGCCGCCAGGGAATCGCTTGGCCAGATAGTCCATCTGGTCGACACCGCTTTGCTTGAAGTCCATGGAGATGCGATAGGCACAGGGTTCAGTGACCACGCCGTCGAACGAAACGACGATGATGCCCGCGTCGCAGGCCTGTTTGATGGCGCCATTTAGGGCGGTGGGCGACGCCGCGTCGACGACGATGGCGTTGTAGCCCTGCAGGATCAGATTCTGGATTTGTGCCGCTTGCTCGGTTGCCTGGTTTTCACCGGTGGTGAAGGAGTCTGCCGAGGAAATAATGCCTTTTTTGACGGCGGCGTCGGTGGTCTGCTTCCAACTGCTGAGCATGTTCTGACGCCAAGAGTTACCGGCGTAGTTATTGGACAAGGCGATGGTTTTATCGGCCGTATCGGCCTGCGCCTGCATGAAGGGGAACAGTAACAGCGCACTCGACAGAAGCACGCACCGCAGCGGGTGGGTTTTCATGGATTAACCTTTGTTATTATTTTTTGGGTTTCAGGCGGCCCCGATTGGTCGGTGCTCACCGGCTTACTGCACGTTCGGGCCCAGTCTGCACCGTCCTGCAACCAGCGTCTGTGACCATCACTGCAGACATGGCGCGAAACACCGCACTTAATATGCGGGATCACGCAACTTCCGTGCGAGACCTTGTAACTCTTCACCCAGAGACTGCTGACCACAGCGTAGGGCGTGCCAGCCGTCATCGATAGCGCGTATGGTGGGGCTAACAAGAATAAAGGTGCATGACCGTGCAACGACCACACATTCAGGCCGAGGATGTCCTCCATCACTTTCTCGGCATCTCCAGGGCCTTGGCCGGGCAACTGGATTTTCAATCGATGATTGATGCGATTTCCGAGGAAATACGCATCATCCTGCCCCATGACCATCTGGACGTAAGCTTGCTGCTGCTCGACGGTGAAAATCACCTGCACGCTTATGAAACCGGATTACACACGGCCTGGAGCGATTTCGCCAATCACCCGCTGCCGATCGTGCAAAGCCCTATCCGCGCGCTGTTGCTGGGGGAGGAACCGTTCATCCTCAGCAAGGACGCGATGACTGATCCACGCTTTCAGTTTGCCGACGCCTACAACACCCCTATTTTCGACGCCCAGCTTCGCAGCAGACTCCACGTACCGTTGCGCGCGCGGGGCGAAATCATTGGCGCATTGAGTTGCTCGAAACACACAGCCGATTACTACACCCTTGACGACGTGCACCATACCCAGCATGTGGCCGACTTGCTGGCGTCTTATCTCTATGCATTGCGTCAGACCGATCAGGCGAAAAAGCTGGCGATTGCCGAAACCCAGATCCGTGCCCGGGAAGAAGGTCTTCGCGTGGGCGCTCTGCGCTTGACCGAGGAGTTGGAGAACGAACGACAGCGCATTGGCATGGATTTACACGATCAGACACTGGCCGACATGACACGCCTGCATCGGCGCATCGCTCGTCTGACGTTGGTTGATACGCTGTCGGGGCGCGACTTGCAGCCCCTCAGCGAAGCCTTGCAAGAGAGCATGCAGGAGCTGCGCATGATCATCGACGCAGTTAAGCCCACAGTGCTCCAGCTGTTCGGCTTCGAGGAAGGACTGGAGGACCTGTTGTTACGCAGTGTGCGCAACAGTGGTTTGAGCATCGCCACACACCTGCGCGACAACACCGACGGGCAGGCCAACAAACTGGCGGAACCGCAGAAAATTGCGCTATTCCGTATCGTCCAGGAAGCCGTTAACAACGCGATCAAACACGCTTACCCGGACTCCATCGACATTGACATCAGCCTTGTGGACAACCGGCTGCAGTTGTCCATTGTCGATGATGGCCTGGGGCTGGATCGCGACAATCTGCTGGATACCGGCGGTATCAAGAACATGCAGATACGCGCCCAACTGCTCGACGCCCAGCTGCAGATCAACAGCGGCCCGCAGGGCAAGGGAACCCACGTTCGCCTCAGCCTGCCGCTGTCTGACCCACTCATTGACCCGGAGCAAGCCGCCTGATGGATGTCTTGTTGATAGAAGATGACCCCGTGCACCGCGCGTTCTTCAAGGAAGTGATTGAACAGGCGCTACCTGAATGCACGCGTTTGCTGGAGGCCGAGGACGGACAAATAGGCGAGCGCCTGGCCCATGAGCACGGCGTCTCGGCAGTGGTGATGGATCTGCAGATGCCTAAACGCACCGGAGTAGAGGCGGCCAAGACGATCTGGAAAGATCGCCCCGACACCTCGATCCTGTTCTGGTCCAATTACGCGGATGAAGCGTATGTGCGCGGTATCTCACGCATCGTTCCAGAGGGCGCGGCCTATGGCTATGTGCTCAAGACCGCTTCTGAGGAGCGGCTACGGTTGGCGCTGCGCAGTCTGTTTATCGAACAACAATGTGTCATTGATCGCGAGATACGCGGGGTGCAGCAAAAATCCCAGGATCAGGTATTAGGCTTATCCGACACTGAGTATGAAGTCCTGCAAGACATCGCACTGGGGCTGACAGACCGCGCGATTGCCAGTCGCCGCAGCCTTTCGTTGCGCAGCGTGCAAAACCGGTTGCAGCAGTTGTACGAAAAGCTCGGGGTGTACCAGCCAACTGACACCCCTTGGGGTAATCATGCGTTCAACCTCAGAGCACGCGCCGTCAGCATCGCACTGCTGCGGAAATTACTTAATCGCAACGCGTTGGAACAGGCCGAAGCGGAGTTACAGCAATGGATCAGCGACCCCCGGCACGGCTACTGATTTTATAAACGAACTGTAGGAGCCTGGTTGGCGAGAGCTTGAGACGGACTGTCATGCCGCCTCGCCAACAAGTGGGCTACAGCTGAGTATCAGGGTTGTCGGTTGAGACAAGGGTCAATCGCATCAGCGCTTTTAACGCGAGGGCATTGCCGATCGCAGCGCCTTGAGCGGTGTTATCGAAGATGCACCAGTTCGGCACACTGTCTTGTGCCGAATGCTGCAGTTCCAGCGCCAACGCGCTTAATCGATCGTCGTCGTAGTTGCTGTAATACATGCGCGGCGACCCGTGCATGCGCCAGTAGCGAATGCCTGTCCAGCCACTTAGAAGATTGCCGCCAGCGATCGGTGATGGATCAGCGGCAACACGACCAATCTTAAACCCAACCAACACGTCTTCGGCCTCTCGCCAACTTTCGTGGCGCGGTTCCAGTACGGCGAATCCTGTGTATCGCTCACGCAACGCACCAAAGAATACCCGCGCGATGCCCTCATCAAAGACGAATGAGGCCGGTAACTGAATCAGCAGGCAACCCAGCGTTCCGCCCAACTCGGTGCATTGCGCCAGAAAGTCGTCTAGCAAGCGCTCGCATTCTCGCAAGCGTTTTTCATGGGTGATCAGTTTGGGCAGCTTGACCGAGAATCGAAAGGCGGGCGCCACGGATTGTCCCCAGCGCGCATAGGTTTTCGGAGCATGTGGGCGATAAAACGAACTGTTTATTTCGACGGCATTCAGTTGAGAGGCATAGCGCTGTAAATGTGTGCCTTGCGTACAAAATGCCGGCCAAGACTGACGCGGCAGGCTCCAGCCCGCGCAGCCAATGTAGACCTGCGGTGCAGGGTTCAATAAAGCACCTCGCCTGCATCGCGCATGAAAATCTCAACGGTCTTCGGGCCAACGCCTTCGAACTCCGCCATGCGTTTTTCAAACTCCATCCGGTTGTCGCTGGCACCCTGGATATTCCCGATCTTGCCGGCATATTCATCATTGAGTTTCTTGCACAGCGCGCTTAGACGGTCCGCCGTCGTCTCGTCATAACGCACGTAATGCGCTTGGCCCAACATCGCAACCAGCTCTCGATGGCTACAGTGACCCAGCTTAAGAGGTGTATCTCGATCATGTTGCTCGATGATCACTCGATACGCTTGCGCGGCAATGTCAGCCTGAATGCGTTTACCCATCAGAAAACTGGCGATGAACCACTTGAACAGCGCTCCCTCGCCGCCTTCTTTGAGGTCGATGCCTAAGTCAGCGGCGCTGATTGTTTTGTTCATCTCTTTGTCCTCTGTCGCTCAGACGCCTCATAAGCTGTGAGCGTTTACACAGTGAATGGGGGGCGTTGGGCCTCTACGAGAGATGGACTGCTTCTGGCTGAAATAGTTGAATTCGTCGCTTTGTTGGTTTTTGCGACAGCGAGTGCGGGGGCTGTCATTAGAATCATTGGCCAAAGCCCTCACTGCGTTGCTCAGCGAGGATATCTTCGACCGTGCGCTGATGACCGGACCTGACCATTTTCAAGTCATACCCGGCGGCCTCAAGCAAACGAACCAGTGCAGAGACGCTCATGTCTCCTTTCGCCAGCGTCTCCATGCGCGCTACGGTTGAACGAGCAACGCCGGCACGAGTGGCTAAAACCGCTTGGGTTAGCTTGGCTTCGCTTCTGGCCTCTTTGAGCATTTCTGCGACATCGAATAGCGTACTCATCGGTAGCCTCTGGGCATCAAAATATTACCTTTAGGTAATTAATGTAGCCCACGGAGCACAAGCACGCAATTTTTAACTGTAGCCCTAGAGCATCAAAAACAACCAAAATATCAATTTTTGTAGCCTGAAGGCTACCCATTCAAGCCCGCAACGCCTTCTCCCCAAACCGATACGTCGCAAAGCAACACACCAACAACCCGCTCACCGCGATCAATCCGCCCACCAGGCCAATATTCGCAATCCCCAATTGGCTAATCACCATGCTGCCCAACAGCGCACCACCGCCGATGCCGATGTTGTAGATGGCGGAGTGCAGGGACATAGCCACGTCAGTGGCGTCTGGCGCCATGGCCAATACTTTGGCTTGCATGACCAGGCCGAAGCACATGATTGCCATGCCCCAGACCACGCTCATGGTCGCGAGCCACGAGGCTTTGCCGGAGAGAGGCAATAGCAGCATCAAGCACAGGGCCAAGGCGCCGATGGCGGTGATTAACATGCCTTTCGGGAAGCGGTTGTTGTAGCGGCTGAAGACCACTGAGCCGAGGATGCCGGCGCCGCCGAACAGCAATAACAGGACGGTGGTCATCTCGCCGCTCATGTGGGCGACGACTTCTGCGAAGGGTTCGATGTAGCTGTAGGCGGTGAATTGCGCGGTGATCACCAGCGCAGTCAGGACGTACAGCGATACCAGCGCCGGGCGTTTGAACAGGATTGGCAGGCTTCTTAGCGAGCCGGAGTTCTGGCTCGGCAGCAGCGGCAGCGATTTGATCAGGAACAATACGGTCACGCCGGCGGCGACGGCAATCGCCAGAAACGTAGTGCGCCAGCCCAACGCTTCGCCCAGCACGCGACCCAGCGGTATGCCGAGCACCATGGCCAACGACGTGCCGGTTGCCAATAGACCCAAGGCCTGTACGTGTTTGCCCGGTGGGGCTACGCGCACGGCCAAGGACGCGGTGATCGACCAGAACACCGCGTGGGCGAAGGCGATTCCGATGCGGCTGATCAGCAGCATGCTGAAGCTGGTCGCCATGCTGGAGAAGATGTGGCTGGCGATAAACAGCATGAAGACAAAAACCAGCAATTTGCGCCGTTCGATGTTGCGGGTGAGCAGCATCATCGGCAGTGACGTCAGGGACACCACCCACGCGTAAACCGTCAACATCAGGCCGACCTGGGCCGTGGTCATGTCGAAGCTGTGGCCGATTGCGCTCAACAGCCCGACCGGAACGAACTCGGTAGTATTGAAAATAAAAGCTGCGAGAGCCAGCGCGATCACGCTAAGCCAACTGCCGGTGCGAGCGTCCAGGATGCTGTTCATTGGATGCCGTACAAACCTCAAGTCGAAAATTGATTAAAGCGGCCGCCCTTCAACGCTCAAAAGTCTTGCGCACAAAAATGCCGCCCGAGGCTGGTTGCCGGGGCAGTGCATAGAGTGAGCAAAATATTATGAGTATGAGGGGGTGCTGCGAGATGCCGCGAATTCTACGCGGCTGCAAACGTTGTCACAACACGATATGCCCGGTCTAGAAGGACCGAGTGACGAGCGGTGTACGAGGGATAGAAATAAAAACGGACCAAGGCTCCGGGTCCGCCCACGCTGAAAACACGTTGATGGGATAGCCGACGATGACCCGGTATTCATCGGCATTGTGATCCACCGTCTGGTAGCCGTCGCCACCTCGGTTGGTGGCCCAGCGTAGCCGAACCCCTAGGTTCTTGGCGGTGGCGCCTTGCACGACGTATTTCATATCGACATCACGCTCCCAATGCTTCGCGTCACTGCCGCCAGCGTTGTAGTAACTGCCATAACCGGTGTCCGTTGCTGCTGGTGGTGGATCCTGCAACCGGAAACCAGCCCGGCCCGCATCCGCCTGGATCAGGCGCTGTAACCCTGTGGACTACCGACGCCCGCAGACATCATCGAATGCAGCTCGGTGTACGGCATGCAGCAGTTAATTCAATCGACCGGAGCGATCATGGTCCTGTCGGAAACGGCGCTGCGTGACCCTCTGAAAATGGCTCATCCGCAACGCCATTACGGGCTTCTTCCCAGGCAAGCCTGCTCCCACAGACCGGGTGCCTTGCAAAAAACGACCCCGCTCACAACAACGCCATCAAGTCCTGATACAACGCCTCCGGTATCTGCACGCCATCCGTGCGGCTCAACGCCCGTGCATCAAACCTGCGTTGCGACGGCAGTCTCGCGCCCTGCTCCACAATACCGTCGAACAACGCTTCTGCTCGTAACAAATGCTCTTCAGCGCTAACGCCCAATAAACGTTGCGGATCAATGGCGATCACCAATTCGCCGCCGTAGGGCGATGATTTACTGCCGGCGTCGAAGGCTTGGGATTCTTTGCTGGTCATGTCGCCAATCAAGGGGCCGGCGAGGAGTTCGACCATGGCCGCCAGTGCTGAGCCTTTGTGACCGCCGAAGGTCAGCATGGCGCCGCTGAGTGCAGCAGCGGGGTCGGTGGTGGGTTGCCCTTGGGCGTCGAGGCCCCAGCCCAATGGAATTTCTTTGCCGGCGCGGCGGTGCAGTTCGATTTCGCCTCGGGCAACGGCGCTTGTGGCGAAGTCGAAGACAAACGGATGTTGCCCCGCCCTTGGCCAGCCGAAGGCTATCGGGTTGGTGCCGAACAACGGTTTGCTGCCGCCTGCTGGCGCAACCCACGCGTGACTCGGCGTAAAAGCCAGCGCCACCAAACCTTGCGCCGTGAGCGGTTCAATTTCTGCCCACAGCGCCGAAAAATGCACGCAATGGTTGATCGCCAGAATCGCGATGCCTTGGCTGCGCGCTTTGTTCACCAACAACGGCATGCCCGCTTCGAACGCAAGCCCGGCAAAGCCGCCACGACCATCAACCTTGACCACTGCGGCGGCCCAGTCGGCTACCTCAGGCAGCGCATCGGGGATCACTTTTGCGGCTTTCAACGAACTGATGCAGCCCAACAATCGCCACAATCCGTGGGACGCGCAGGCATCGCCTTCGGCCGTGACGACGGCGTTGGCGACGGTGCGCACGTGGCCTTCGCTAAAACCGTGGGTGCGCATAATGTTTTCGGCCAGGTCACGCGCCTGAGCCAGCGTCAGTGAGATCACCACACACCCCTCGGTTAACAAAACCAACAGGTTGGCGGTTCTGGCTCAGACTGGCTTGAGCGGTTTGCACAGCCACCGTGAAGAATTCAGCACAGCCCGCGCTGCAATCCCAGTGGACAGCAACGCGCCGAACTCGATAAGTTGCCTGCTCCCTCCGATGCGGGCCTGCTCATGCGCCTCGATCAATTGCCGTCATTGCCTGACCTCGCCAGCCTGACTAGCAGCCTGCAACACATCGCGCCGTTGCTTGATGCGATGCCCGGCGTGGTGTTTTTCATCAAGGACGTGCAGGCGCGCTATGTGCTGGCGAATCAAACGTTGGTGCATCGTTGCGGCCTGAAGGAAAAAAGCGAGCTTTTGGGGCGAACCGCCGAAGAGGTTTTTCCGGCCAATCTGGGACCGCTCTACACCGAACAAGACGTGCAAGTGTTGAGTGATGGCGTGGCGCTGGGCGACCAGTTGGAATTGCACCTTTACCCCGGACGGCATCCGGGCTGGTGCCTGACTCACAAATTGGCATTGCGTGACGCCCACGGCGAAATCATCGGGATGGCGGGCATTTCCCATGACCTGCAAGTGGCACAGTCGAGCCATCCGGCCTATGAAAGAATCGCCGCCGTGGACGCGCACATTCGCGGGCATTACGACCGCCCAATCAGCCTCGCCGACCTGACGACCATTGCCCAGATGTCGGTGGCGCAACTGGAACGCCAATGCAAACGAGTGTTCCAACTGACCCCACGGCAGTTGATTCACAAGGCCCGGCTTGGCGCGGCTTCGCAGTTATTGACCGGCGACTTACCCATCACCGAGATCGCCCTGCGCTGCGGTTATACCGATCACAGCGCGTTCAGCCGTCAGTTCAAAGCGCTCACCGGCCTGTCACCCAGCCAATACCGACTTCTTTAAGGAGCCAACGTGTTGGCGAAGCAGGCGACCCGGTGGCTGATCGGACGCCATCGCGAACACGGTCGCGTTTACAACGAAGGACGTGAATACACACTGTGCTGATTTCGTCATCCAGACCCACTAAATCCGTCAAGCCGTCAGGCCTCTAACGCGCCACTCTTGCAGCGACATTTCCTGTGCAGGCGTAGGCATCCATGAAACGCATCAGCGTCATTGACTCACACACCGGCGGCGAGCCGACCCGCTTGGTCATTGATGGCTTCCCGGAGTTGGGCCGGGGCAGCATGGCGCAGCGGCGGACGATTCTGGCTGAGCAATTCGATGACTGGCGCGCCAGCACCATGCTCGAACCGCGCGGCAATGACGTACTGGTGGGCGCCCTACTCTGTCCGCCAGTCGATCCCGCGGCCTGCACGGGCGTCATCTTTTTCAACAACACTGGCTACCTCGGGATGTGCGGCCACGGCACTATCGGCCTGATCATTTCCCTCGCGCACTTGGGTCGGATCGAATCAGGGCTGCACCGTATCGAAACACCAGTCGGCACGGTTGAAGCCACGCTGCACGAGGACCGCTCAGTGAGCGTGCGCAACGTGCCGTCATACCGTTATCGCAAATCGGTGAACGTTGAAGTCCCCGGCCATGGCGTGGTTACCGGCGATATTGCCTGGGGCGGCAATTGGTTTTTTTTGATCGCTGACCACGGCTTAAGCGTGGCCAGCGACAACTTAGACGGGTTGACCGCCTATTCCTGGGCCGTGCGTCAGGCGCTGGAAGACCAAGGCATTTGCGGCGATGACGAAGGCGTAATCGATCACATCGAACTGTTCGCCGATGACCTCCACGCCGACAGCCGCAGCTTTGTTTTGTGCCCTGGCAAGGCCTATGACCGCTCCCCGTGCGGCACCGGCACCAGCGCCAAATTGGCTTGCCTTGCCGCTGACGGCAAGCTGCAACCGGGGGAAGTCTGGCATCAGGCCAGCGTGATCGGCAGCCGGTTTGAAGGCAGCTATGAGTGGGAAAAAGCCGGTGAACCGCAGATTATTCCGACGATTCGTGGCCGGGCTTACATCAGCGCAGAAGCCACCCTGATCCTCGAAGAAGACGATCCATTCGCTTGGGGCATTCGGCCGTGAACGCCGACGTCATTGTGATTGGCGCCGGAATCGTCGGCAGCGCCTGCGCCGATGAACTGGCGCGGCGCGGGTTGGACGTGTTGGTCATCGACAGCCAGCGTGGCGGTGCAACAGCGGTGGGCATGGGCCATTTGGTGACAATGGACGACAACCCAGCGGAACTGGCCTTGAGCCAATATTCGGTGGGCGTATGGCGCGAATGGGCAAAAGACCTCAATGACGGCTGCGCGTACCGCAACTGCGGCACCTTATGGTTGGCGGCGAACGCGGAAGAAATGCACGGCGCCGCGCAGAAAATGGCAACGCTGCAAACCCATGGCATTGATTGCAAACTGCTAGGTGCCGACGCCTTGCAGGACGCCGAACCGGCGATACGCAAAGGCTTGGTCGGTGCCCTCAAGGTCACTGGCGACAGCATTATTTACGCGCCCAATGCCGCCCGCTGGCTGCTGAATAGGCATGCCTCACGGATCACGCGCCTGGACGCCACCGTCATCGAAGTCGATGGCAATCGCGTGCGCCTGAGCGACCGCCGCTGGCTGAGTGCCAACGCGGTGATCTTGGCCAACGGCATTCACGCCACCGAACTGTGTCCCGAATTGCCGATTCGGCCGAAGAAAGGTCATCTGCTGATCACCGATCGCTACCCGGTGCAGATTCATCATCAACTGGTTGAGCTGGGCTATATCAGCAGCGCCCACGCCAACACCGGCACCTCCGTGGCGTTTAATGCGCAGCCACGGCCGACCGGGCAGATTTTCCTCGGTTCATCGCGGCAGTTCGACACCCTGGACCCCGAAGTGGAAGGCCCGGTACTGGCAAGAATGCTCAAGCGCGCGCTGGAATATTTACCGGGCTTGGAAGACCTGAATGCTATTCGCAGCTGGACCGGCTTTCGCGCCGCCACGCCAGACGGTTTACCAATACTGGGTCAGCACCCGCGCCAACCGGGCCTGTGGTTGGCGGTCGGGCATGAAGGACTGGGCGTGACCACTGCGCCGGGCAGCGCTCATGTGCTGGCAGCGCAGATGTTCAAGGAAAAACCCGCGTTTGATCCGCGCCCTTTTCGCTTGGAGCGCTTCAGCCCTGCGGCGGTGCTGGTCAGGACGACGCCATGATCGAGTTACACATCGACCGCCTAAGCGTACGAGTTCCGGACGGCACCACAGTGGCGGCTGCGCTCTACATCGCCGCCGATGGCATCAGCCGCGTTTCGGTCAGCGGGACACCCCGTGCGCCGTTGTGCGGGATGGGCATTTGCCAGGAATGCCGGGTGACCATCGACGGACGCCGGCGCCTGGCGTGCCAAACCCTGTGCCTGAACGGAATGTCGGTGGAGACCCGCCCATGATTGAACACATTGACCTGCTGATCATCGGCGCCGGGCCGGCGGGAATGGCAGCGGCCCTCGCGGCAGCGGCCAGTGGCGTACGCATTATCGTGCTGGACGACAACCCGTTGCCGGGCGGCCAAATTTGGCGCGACGGCCCCCACGCGCACCTGCCGCTGACTGCCCGTCGTTACCGAGAAGCCTTGAGCAACGCGCCGAACATAACGGTTTACAGCGGCACCCGGGTGGTCGCCCGCGTCGCCCCCAAAAGCCTGTTACTGGAAGACGCCGAACGTGGCTGGCAACTGGCGTACGACAAGCTGATTCTGTGCACCGGCGCCCGAGAGTTGCTGCTGCCCTTCCCCGGCTGGACCCTACCGGGCGTGACCGGTGCGGGCGGTTTGCAAGCGCTGATCAAGGGCGGTTTGACGGTCCAAGGACAGTCGGTGGTCATCGCCGGCAGCGGTCCTTTACTGCTGGCCAGTGCCGCTTCGGCAAAAAAAGCCGGGGCCAAGGTGATGCACATCGCCGAGCAAGCGCCGCTCAGCGCAGTCATGGGTTTCGCCGCGCAATTACCGAAATGGCCAGGCAAACTGCTGCAAGCCGTGCAACTGATCAATGTGCGTTACCGTTGTTCCGGTCATGTGGTGGAAGCCTTGGGCGAAGATCGCTTGCAGGCCGTTCGCGTGCACCAAGGGAACAAAACCGTGGAAATCGCCTGCGAGCGTTTGGCCTGTGGTTTTGGTTTGATTCCCAATATCCAACTCGGTCAGGCGCTGGGCTGCTTGATCGTCGATCAGGCAATCTCCGTAGACGCTTGGCAAACCAGCAGCCTCGCCGACCACTTCGCCGCGGGTGAATGCACCGGTTTCGGTGGCAGCGAGTTAGCCTTGGTCGAAGGCGCTATCGCCGGCCATGCGGCGGTGGGTGATCATGCAGAAGCCAAAGCGTTGTGGCCACAACGTCAACACTGGCAGGCGTTTGCTGACCTGCTGAACCGAACCTTCGCGCTGAATCCGCAGTTAAAAACCTTGTCGGCGCCGGACACCCTAGTGTGCCGTTGCGAAGACGTGCCCTACGCCACCTTGCACGCCAGTTCCGACTGGACCGACGCCAAGCTCCACAGCCGCTGTGGGATGGGCGCCTGCCAAGGTCGGGTGTGCGGGGCCGCCGCTGAGTATTTGTTCGATTGGACCCCGCCCGCCCCACGGCCACCCTTTAGTCCCGCACGAATCGGCACCTTGGCGCGCATGGCCGATGAGCAGATCGCTGAACAACCGTTGTGAAGTCATATCGGACGTCGTATACACTATTTTCTTTTCAAACCAGTGGTCGATTTCCTTGCCCTTGCCTCGTTTCAATCCCCCCAATCTGGGGATCACCCCTACCGCGTCGGAAATAATCGCCAAGCATCTGCGCGACGCGATCATCGTCGGGCACTTTGCCGAGGGCGAACCTATCCGTCAGGACGAAATCGCCGGGCTGTTCAATGTCAGCAAAATCCCGGTGCGGGAGGCGTTGAAGCGTCTGGAGGCCGAAGGGCTGGTGATTTTTCATCGCAACAAAGGCGCGGTGGTCACCAAGATCTCCGAACCGGAATTGGCGCAGATTTTCGAGGTTCGGGTGCTGCTGGAGGTTCAAGCGATCCGTCTGGCCGTGCCGAACATGACCGAAGCCACCTTTGCCAACGCCGACCGGATTTGCGACGAGTTCCTCGACAACAACGACATCGGCCATTGGGCGGAGCTGAACTGGGAGCTGCATGCGTGTTTGTATGAACCGGCGCAGCGGCCTTTTCTGACTAACTTGATCCGCTCGATCCACGACAAGGTTGAACGCTACCTGCGTTTGCAAATGACCTTAGGCGAAAGCAAAGAACGGGCGAACGTCGAACACCGCGAGATTATCCAAGCCTGCCGCGACCGCGACACCAATAAGGCCGCCGAGCTGATCGAGCAACACATCATCGGCGTCTGCCGCACTTTGTATGAACACCTGCCGAATCGGCCGGTGAAGACTTGAAAACCCACGGTTAACACCCATCTGCAGGAGCTGCCGAAATCTCTGTGGCTTGCCAACGAAAGCATCAATGCAGCCGACCCAGATTTCGGATTGACGTCAGCGGCGCTATTGAGGGCCTCTTCGCAGGCAAGCCTGCTCCCACAGTATTGGCTGCTGCTTATTATCAACTCGCAGGAGCTGCCGAAATCTCTGTGGCTTGCCAACGAAAGCATCAATGCAGCCGACCTAGATTTCGGATTGACATCAGCGGCGCTATTGAGGGCCTCTTCGCAGGCAAGCCTGCTCCCACAGTATTGGCTGCTGCTTATTATCAACTCGCAGGAGCTGCCGAAATCTCTGTGGCTTGCCAACGAAAGCATCGATGCAGTCGACCCAGATTTCGGATTGACGTCAGCGGCGCTATTGAGGGCCTCTTCGCAGGCAAGCCTGCTCCCACAGTATTGGCTGCTGCTTATTATCAACTGCGTCAAAAACTCCAGAGCCGTACGGCTCGCAGCCGTCGGCCCCTGCATGTCCCGTGTTTACTGCCAGACAGCACTATAAGATGTCCGACGCCTACACTATAAAAACAGCCAAAAAATTCATGAGGAACGATGTATAGCCTACAAGAACGATTGCCCTTAATGCTTTGGGTATTTTGTTGCCGGCATCTCTATCCGCTAAACCGCGCCAATAACATGGAGTAGGCAGTAGTATTATTCCAAATACGACATGCAGCCTAAGATTTCTGCCGACGATGCCTCCACCAAACACCGTCTGCGCATCTAATACCCATTTTGATCCTTCAAGATATTTTTCTAAAATATCCAGCTTTTTAACATCTAAATAGAGCATAAAAACAATATTTAAAAACGACCACACTACTACAATAATATTTGGCAATACCGACCAAAGATCACTCATTACGGTCGATGCTCGTATAGAAACTTACCCGCCGGTGCAAAATGCTCTTCGCCCGCCAGTCCGCCATAATAGCCGGCTACCGCGCCACCAACGATGGCGCAGGCGATAGCACCTAGCCCCCCGGTTGGAATTCCAAAAACCACCGAGCACGCAAGCACGGCAACACCACTTCCAACCGAACCTGCAAATAGACCTGTTGCGACTCCTCCCACCAACTTCGCCCCCTCAACATACTTAGCCTCAGTACACTCATCCTCTCGACCCACAGAACAGGCCTCGATTATTTCTAAGGCCGTGGAGCCAATATTAAGCGCTATGCCCACTGGCGTACCGGCATTCAACAACTTCGATGCCTTGGCCACCCCGCTCAAGGTTTTCGCATAGCCCTTGATTTCCCCTGTGTGAAGATAACTTTTGGTGGAGATACCCAGCATTTTCTTAATAGGGCCTTTGTTCTTTAAACCAGTCCCGTATCGCGCAAAACCCTCCAGTTGCGTTTCAAGTTTGCTGAAAAGAACCCGTCGCTGGGTGATAAAGGCATTTTTGGCCCGTTGACTATTGCTGCCCAAGAGTTGTTTGTGCAGCGTTGCGATTTCGCCAAGGGTGTTTTCGACCCCTTTCAGGTGGTTGCCCCAAGCGCCCGTAGACGCTCCGATTCCAAGGGAGGTGTAGCCCAGCAGCTTTTGCAGAAAATCATAATTCTTGATCAGATGGCCGTCGCCACCCGCTGCGTTATTCCTCAGCCCCTGACGCACGTGAACCGCCAGTTTCATCATTTCTGCCTCTTCCCCGGTACAAGACTGGGTTGAGTCGTCTCCAACAATGATGACGTGCCCCGGCATCACTACCGCGTTGCGGATGTGGGCATTGAGCATGTCGAACTTTGCCCCGGCATTTCCGCTGAGCCCCAGTTTGGCTTTGAGGGTGGCGTAGGTCTGCATCTGTTCGTTGATGAACGCGTAAGGCTTTGACATGGGCGTTCCTCAGCCGTGAACCTTGTTGCTAATACGGTCCCAGCCACCGGTGATGTTGCCGCCGGCACCGCCGCTTGCTCGTTTTTGTTCGGTGTAGGTGGTTTTTATCCGGCCGTAATTAATTTGGACGTATTCCACCGGTTCACCACTGCCTCCGCCGTGTGCGAAGTCTGAAATGATCACTTCTTCAAGTTCGATTTCAAAGTACTTGAGCTTGTCGCCGCCTGCTCGATTGAGGGACAACGTCAGTTTGGAAATGTGTTTGCCCGCGCAACTGGCTTCAAACAGCTTGCTGCTGGCTTTATCGAGAAGTTTGGTAAAGCTGAAGTCTGACAATGTGGCACGCCCCGACGACGCGCCACCTGAGGAGCTGGCAGTGGCAGAGGTGCTTTGACGGACACCGAAGTTGTAGTCGGTAATTTCTATCCAGTCTTTGTGTTTATCGTCCAGCGATTCACCAGGGATACCTTCGATTTTGATAAATGCGTCAAATGCCATTTTTGCTTTCCTTCGCGAGTTGACAGGCGACGGAATATAAAAAGAAGATTCAAAAAAGTCTTGGCCGAAGTAGACATCTTGAGGCTATTTTTGATTTTCGGAAATTGCCTACAAGCGAAGGTATTTATGCCTACATTGCGGTCAGAATTAGCAGTCAAACCCTACAGATTTCTAATGCGGTGCATCAGCCACGTCGGGGCACCGCCACCAATAGTCAATAGGCCGCCGAGCTGATCGAGCAACACATCATCGGCGTCTGCCGCACTTTGTATGAACACCTGCCGAATCGGCCGGTGAAGACTTGAATCCTGTGGCATTCAATAACTCTGTGGGAGCGAATTCATTCGCGAATGGTTTGACGCGGTGTGCCAGACCAACCGCTTTCCCGACTAAATTCGGTCCCACAGAATCTCAGACCCACGCGATTCAGTACTGACCGATTTCTCCCCAAAACAGCCCACCCGTTACCGGTTTTGCTCCGTTATGTAACATCGCGCCGCCTTTCGAACCCTCAGCTAAATCCCCGCTAAACTCCCAGAACCACGCCCTCCCGCGCTGCACTCAGGTCACCACCAATCTGGCACATCCTCTGCATATAAAATAACGTATACGAAATCCTCAATACCAAACGAGTTCATCTGACTGACACCACGATAACGAGGCCCTCACATGAAGAAGCACGTAACCGCCGTAGCCCTCACTGCACTAGTTGGCGCCTGCTGTATCGGCACGGCCCAGGCCGACAAGCTCGATAGCATCATTGAAAGTGGCACTTTACGTTGCGCGGTTACGCTGGACTTCCCGCCAATGGGCTCTCGCGATGCGACGAACACGCCCATCGGTTTCGACGTCGATTATTGCAATGATCTGGCAAAGACCTTGGGCGTTAAAGCCGAGATTGTTGATACACCGTTTCCCGACCGCATCCCGGCCTTGGTTTCAGGCCGTGCGGACGTGATTGTCGGTTCTACGTCAGACACCCTGGAACGAGCGAAAACCGTTGGCATGACGATTCCGTATTTCGCCTTTCAAATGATGGTGGTGGCGCACAAAGGTAAAGGGATCGCCAAATACGAGGACCTCAAGGGCCGCCCGGTCGGCAACACCAGCGGCACGTTCGAAGCCATTGCCCTGGAAAAAGACGTGAAGGCCTGGAACGACCCGAAAGGCAGTTTCCGCGCGTACCAAAATCAGAACGATACGATCCAGGCAGTTGAGCAAGGCCACATCGATGCCACGGTAATCACCAACACCGTGTCGGCGGCAGTGATCAAAACCGGCAAATTCCCGGACTTGGACATCGTTGGCCCGGCGCCGTATGTCATCGATTATGTTGCACTGGCTGCAAAACGTGACGAATACGGCTTGATCAACTACCTCAACCTGTTCATCCAGCATCAAGTGCGTGACGGTCGCTATAAAGAGCTGTACGCCAAATGGGTGGGTGGCGATCCGGTAAACCTGACGGTTCCAGGTGTCTATCGCTGATTGAGGCCGTGCCCGCGCGTCGTTTTGGCGCCGGGCTTTTTTTCCCTGTAGGAACCCCACGATGCCTGATATCTCCTTAAGCGGCCGCAGTCTGGTAGCGGGATCAGCGCAAGGCGAATTGCTCTACTCCGATGTCGGCCTGAGTTTTTGGGGCGGCGTCGATCCGTTCAGCGGTGAAATCATCGACCGCCATCATCCCCTGTGGGGTGAAGTTCTGGCCCATCGCGTGCTGGCCATTCCCAGCGGGCGCGGCTCATGTACCGGCAGCAGCGTGTTGCTGGAATTGATCCTCAACGGCCACGCCCCCGCCGCGCTGGTGTTTGAGCACGTTGACGACATCCTGACCCTGGGCGTCTTAATCGCCGAGCAAATGTTTCATCGGTCGATCCCGGTCATGTGCGTCGGCCGTGAAGGTTTTGCCGCGCTGCGTGACGTACGTTATGTGCAGATCGAGGCCGGCCTTTTAAGCGGATTTTCGCAGCCGCAATTGATGCCCGAGGTGCCGGCGGCAGCTGTCTATACGCCGGTTTTGCCATCAACCATCACGCTCAATTGCCGCGACCGAGAATTGCTTGAGGGGGCCCACGGCAAAGCGGCCCAAGTGGCGATGCACATCATCTTGCGTATCGCCGAACTGCAAGGCGCGACCGAACTGCTGGACGTCACTCAGGCGCACATCGACGGCTGCATCTATACCGGCCCGGCGAGCCTGCGTTTTGCTCAGCAACTGGTGGCCTGGGGCGCCAACGTCAGCGTGCCGACGACGCTCAATTCAATCTCCGTAGACAAGCGCCGTTGGCGTGAACAGGGCATCGACGTGGCGCTGGGTGTTCCCGCCAGCCAGTTGGGCGATGCGTATTTGGCCATGGGCGCGAAGGTCAGCTTCACCTGTGCGCCGTACTTGCTGGACAGCGCGCCCAAGGCTGGCGAACAAATCGTCTGGGCCGAATCCAACGCCGTGGTGTACGCCAACAGTGTGCTCGGCGCACGCACCCTGAAATACCCCGATTACCTGGACATCTGCATCGCGCTCACTGGTCGTGCGCCGTTGACCGGCTGCCATGTGGACCAACAACGACACGCCACGCTGCGCATTGAACTGCCGCCGCTGGCGGAGCTGGATGACGCGTTTTATCCGCTGCTCGGTTACCACATCGGGCTATTGGCCGGGAGTGAAATTCCGGTGATCTGCGGCTTGGAAAAACGACAGCCTAATCTGGATGACCTGAAAGCTTTTGGCGCCGCGTTCGCCACCACCTCCGGCGCGCCGATGTTCCATATCGTCGGCGTCACCCCGGAAGCGGCCACCGTCGAGCACGCGTTGGGCAAACAACCCGCGCCGCGCATTCTGCAAATTACCCTCGAAGACTTGCGCGGCAGTTGGAAAGAACTGAACAGCGCCGACGAGGCGAAGGTTGATCTGGTATCCCTGGGCAACCCGCATTTTTCCTTGAGCGAATGCGCAACCTTGGCCGCGCTCTGCCACGGCCAAACCAAGCACCCGGACCTGGCGATGGTGATCACCTGCGGCCGAGCGATTCATGCCCAGGCGACCCACGCCGGTTACGTGGCGGCGCTGGAAAGCTTCGGCGCTCAGTTCGTCACCGACACCTGCTGGTGCATGCTCGGCGAACCGGTGGTGCCGGTGCAGGCCCGCACGCTGATGACCAACTCAGGAAAATATGCCCATTACGCACCGGGGCTGGTGGGGCGCTTAGTGCATTTCGGCAGCCTCGCGGCCTGCGTCGATGCCGCCTGCGCTGGAGAAACCAAAGGTCGCCTGCCGCGCTGGCTGGATGACACCGTGGAGGTGCCCGCCCATGTTTGATTACACCTTCCATTGGCGGGCAGCGTTCAAGGCGCTGCCGGACATGCTCGACGGCGCGGTGGTCACGTTCCAGACCGCCGCACTGTCGATGATTTTCGGGGTGATCATCGCCCTGCTGCTGACGCTTATTCGTCAGGGCGACAATCGCTGGCTGCGGGGCTTGGGCGACCTGTGGGTATCGATTGCCCGTAACACGCCCTCGTTATTTCAGATCTACATGCTGTATTTCGGCCTCGGTTCTTTTGGCCTGCACGTCAGTTCTTGGCTGGCGCTGCTGGCCGGTATCACTTTCAACAACGCGGGCTATCTGGCCGAGAACTTTCGCGGTGGCCTCAAGGCGGTGCCCGACACGCAAATGCGCGCCGCCCGCTCACTGGGCATGAGCGCGCCCCAAGCGTATCGATTGGTCATCGTTCCGCAATTGCTGCGCATCGTGTTCTACCCGCTGACCAATCAAATGGTCTGGGCGGTACTGATGACCTCGCTGGGGGTGGTGGTCGGGTTGAACAACGACCTCACCGGCGTGACCCAGGATTACAACGTGAAAACCTTCCGTACCTTCGAGTTCTTTGCGCTGGCGGCGGTGATTTATTACCTGATCGCCAAGCTGATCGTCGGCGTCGCCCGCCTGCTGAGCTGGCGACTGTTCAGGTATTAAGGAATGAGCATGTTCACGACGAGCTTCACCACAAGCGACTTCATGTACCTGATGCAAGGCGCCTGGGTCACGATTCTATTGACCCTGGCAGCGATGCTGATCGGGACGTTGGCCGGTGTGCTATGCGGCGTGCTGCGGGCATTGTTTCCGAGATCCACCGTGCCACTGGCTTGGCTGCTGGACGTGTTTCGCAGCGTGCCGTTGTTGATCCAATTCGTGCTGTTCAATGCGCTGAAAAGCATCGTCGGGCTGAACTGGAGCGCGTTTACCGTGGGCTGCGTGGTGTTGGGGGTTTATGCCACGGCCTATTGCACGGAAATCGTTCGCGGCGGGGTGCTGGCGGTGCCGTTTACCTTGCGCCGCGCCAGTCGTTCGCTGGGTCTGAGCTACTTGCAGGATTTGCGTTTTATCGTCTTGCCGATTGCGCTGCGGGTGTCCTTCCCCGGCTGGTTGAATCTGACGCTGTCGGTGATGAAAGACACGGCGCTGGTGATGTGGATCGGCATCATCGAACTGCTTCGCGCCTCGCAAACCATTGTGACCCGCATCGATGAACCGCTGCTGGTGCTCAGCATCGCGGGGCTTATTTACTACGTCATGAGCCTGGTGGTTGCCCGCTTGGGTGCCCGTCTGGAAACGAGGTGGCAGGAAAATGATTGAGATCGACAACGTATACAAATCCTTCGGCGAGCTCGACGTGATCAAAGGCGTAAGTCTGACGGTGAACAAAGGCGAAGTGGTGTCGATCATCGGTGGCTCCGGCTCCGGTAAATCGACCTTGCTGATGTGCATCAACGGCTTGGAATCGATCAAGAGCGGCAGCATTCGGGTTGACGGCACCGAGGTGCATAACAAGAGCACCGACCTCAACAAACTGCGGCAAAAAATCGGCATCGTGTTCCAGCAGTTCAATGCGTTCCCGCACTTGACGGTATTGGAAAACGTGATGCTGGCGCCGCGCAAAGTGTTGGGCAAAAGCGCTGCCGAAGCCGAAGAGCTGGCCGTGAAACAACTGACTCACGTGGGCTTGGCCGACAAGCTCAACGTGTTCCCCGGCAAACTCTCGGGCGGCCAGCAACAACGCATGGCCATCGCCCGTGCACTGGCGATGTCGCCCAACTACATGCTATTCGACGAAGCCACCTCGGCGCTTGATCCGCAGTTGGTGGGTGAAGTGTTGGACACCATGCGCATGCTCGCCGAAGACGGGATGACCATGGTTTTAGTGACCCACGAAATCCGCTTCGCCCGGGACGTATCAGACCGCGTGGCGTTTCTGCGCAGCGGGTTGGTGCATGAGATTGGAACGCCGGAACAAGTGATTGGTAATCCACAACGGGCCGAAACCATTGAGTTTCTTAAGTCGGTGCATTAGCGCCCGACGCCTTCGCGAATGAATTCGCCCCACAGGGACTTCTGTTTGACCGAATTTATTCGGGAAGCGGACGACGCGGTTTTGTAGGGGGATTTTCTACATTTTTCAGGAGACATGAACGTGCGGTCATCAAAAGTCATCCATGTCATCAGTTGCCACGCTGAAGGCGAAGTCGGCGATGTGATTGTCGGCGGCGTGGTCCCGCCGCCGGGCGATACGTTGTGGGAACAGTCGCGCTGGGTCGCCAACGACACCGTGTTGCGCAACTTCGTGCTCAACGAACCCCGTGGAGGGGTGTTCCGTCACGTTAATTTGCTGGTGCCGGCGAAAAACCCGTTGGCGCAAATGGGCTTCATCATCATGGAGCCCGCCGACGTACCGCCGATGTCCGGCTCCAATTCGATGTGCGTTGCCACTGTGCTGTTAGACGCCGGCATTTTGCCGATGACCGAACCGCAAACCCGACTGATTTTGGAAGCCCCCGGCGGCCTGATCGAAGTCATCGCCCAATGCCGCAACGGAAAAGCCGAGCGTGTGGAGGTGCGCAATGTTGCTTCTTTCGCCGACAAATTGAACGCCACCCTTGAAGTGCCCGGACTCGGTTCAATTCAGGTCGATACTGCTTACGGCGGCGACAGTTTTGTCATCGTCGATTCCGCACGCTTGGGCTTTTCCCTGACCGCCGATGAAGCCGCCGATCTGGTCGCCATGGGTTTGAAAATCACCCAAGCCGCGAATGAGCAATTGGGCTTCACCCATCCCTTGAACCCGGACTGGAACCACATTTCGTTTTGCCAAATCGCCGCACCGGTGACCCGCTCCGAAGGTGTAGCCAGCGCCGCCAACGCGGTGGTGATTCGTCCCGGCAAGATCGACCGTTCCCCTTGCGGCACCGGCTGCTCGGCGCGCATGGCGGTGCTGCATGCCAAAGCTCAATTGGCCGTGGGCGAGCGCTTTATCGGGCGCTCGATCATCGGCTCCGAATTTCACTGCCGCATCGACTCCGTCACTCACGTCGCCGACAAACCGGCCATCGTCCCTTGCCTGTCAGGCCGCGCCTGGATCACCGGCACTCATCAACACATGCTCGACCCAAGCGATCCGTACCCCGTCGGCTATCAACTGTCGGACACCTGGCCCGTGCATTTGAATATCTAACCTAGAAACACCGAAATACGCCCTATAGCGTTGCCCCTACATAAACGTATACGAAATACATAAAGCCAATTGGAGGCCATCATGAGCAGAACAGTCAACTGGAGCGGCGTTTTCCCTGCCGTCACCACTCAATTTCGCAGCGACTTCAGCATCGATTTCGAAGCCACCCATACGGTCATTCAAAACCTGGTGCGCGACGGCGTTTCCGGGTTGATCATCTGCGGCACCGTGGGTGAAAACACCTCGCTGAGCAGTGAAGAAAAAATCCAACTGGTGGAAGTGGCCAAAGATGCCTCTGCCGGTCGCGTTCCGGTGCTGTCTGGCATCGCGGAATTCACCAGCGCCAACGCCACCAAACTGGCCAAGGAAATTCAGCGGGTCGGGGCCGACGGCATCATGCTGATGCCCGCGCTGGTTTACTCAGCCAAACCCCACGAAGCTGCCGCCCACTTCCGCAGCGTTGCCACCAGCATCGACCTGCCGGTGATGGTCTACAACAATCCGCCGATCTACAAAAACGACGTCACGCCGGACATTTTAATTTCCTTGGCGGACTGCGAGAACATTGTCTGCTTCAAAGACTCCTCGGGCGACACGCGCCGTTTCATCGATGTACGCAATGAAGTCGGCGACCGCTTCGTGCTGTTTGCCGGCCTCGATGACGTGGTGCTGGAAAGCATCGCAGTGGGCGCTGTCGGTTGGGTGTCGGGGATGTCCAACGCCTTTCCGAAAGAAGGCGAAACCTTGTTCCGCCTGGCTCGCGACGGTCGCTTCAAAGAGGCCATGCCACTCTATGAGTGGTTTATGCCGCTGCTGCACCTCGATGCACGTCCAGACCTGGTGCAATGCATCAAACTCTGCGAAGAACTGGCGGGCCGTGGCACCTCCCTCACCCGTCCGCCGCGCCTACCGCTCCCGGACGTTGACCGTGAGTTCGTTGAAAAACTGATGAGCAAAGCACTGGCCAACCGTCCTGTGCTGCTTGACGTTGGTTTGTAAACTGTCGGCGCAATACCTGTCGCAAAACAAACACTGGGCAACTGTAGGAGCGCGCTTGTCCGCGATGGAGCGCGAAGCGGTCCTAATTGGCGACCGGTTCCAACTGAAGAGCTCAGTTGCCGGATTTACGACTGCTGCGCAGCCGATCGCGGGCATGCGCGCTCCTACGGTTTTAAATATCGTTAACTTTACGGGTTAAATCGAGCTGCATACACCGACTGTCACACGACGTACACATCATAAGGCCACTATCCAGCTCTCATTCAGCGTGATGGTTGGGTATGGACACTACTTTTTCGCCGTTCCGTCGTCCTGAAGTGCCGGGGGATCACCGGTGCGCTGGCGATTTGTGTCAGAACATGCCGACCATCGACGTAGCCGGTGCCAACTCGCAAGTGATGGAGATGTTTTCTTCCCACCGCGACCTGACCAGTTTGGCGGTGCTGGAGGATGACAAACCGATAGGATTGATCAACCGCACTATTTTTCTGTCGCAGATGAGTAAGCCGTTTCATCGCGAGCTGTATGACAAAAAAAGCTGCATCGCGTTCATGGACAAAGAACCGCTGATTGTCGATGCCGCGATGAGCATTGAAGCGCTGACCTTCAAGACTGTGGAGTTCGGCGAAAAAACCTTGGCCGATGGTTTTATCATCACCCGCGAAGGTCGCTTTCTCGGCCTGGGCAGCGGGTTGCAGCTGATGGGCGTGGTTGCCGCGATGCAGGCGGAAAAAAACCGCCAGATCATGCAGAGCATCGAATACGCCAGCGTGATTCAGCGCGCCATGCTCCGTGCGTCTCGCGAAACCCTGGCATTGACCCTGCGCGACGCGGCGTTGGTCTGGGAGCCTCGGGACGTGGTCGGCGGCGACTTCTATCATTTCGCCACTCACGACGATGGCTGGTTCGGCGCGGTCGCCGATTGCACTGGCCACGGCGTGCCGGGGGCGTTCATGACCTTGATCGCTTCATCGTCGCTGTCCAAAGCCCTCGAACACCTCGGCCCACGCAACCCCGCCGCGCTGTTAGCGTCGGTGAACCGCACCGTCAAAGGCCTGTTGGGACAGGTCAATGGCATCGACGACACCCCGGAATCCGATGACGGTCTGGATGCTGCGTTCTTCTGGTTTGACACCCAGCGTTCAGAGCTGACGTTTGCCGGGGCACGAATTGCCTTACACATCCTCAGGCCCGACGCCGACCAGTTCGACACGCTGGCGGGTCAGCGCATGGGCGTTGGTTACGTTGACAGCCACGCCAATTACGAATGGACCCAAAACACTGTCGCCGTACCGCCCGCAAGCATTTTATTTATCGCCACCGACGGCCTGACCGATCAGATCGGCGGGCCGCGCAAGATCGGTTTCGGCAAGCGCCAGACCTGCGACGTGATCCTCGCACACCGGAGCGAACCGGCCAGCGTGATCTGCGAACAGTTACGCCAAACCCTCGCAACCTGGCAGGCAACCCAAAGCCGTCGTGATGACCTGACCCTATTTTGTGCCCGCATTCAGGACAACCTATGAGTGACTTGTCTTCGTCCGATCTGGACTGCGCGTTTTTCGACCTCGCCCAGCAGCGCAACGTGATTTTTTATCACATGGGCTATTTCTCCCACAGCATCGTTGCGGCCATGGCGGAGGTGGTGAAGCTGCAATTGGAAGTGTCGGGGGTCAGCGGTCCGACACGGCGCAAGCTGTTTTCGTCGTTCGTCGAGCTGTCGCAAAACATTATTCACTACTCGTCAGATGCGCTGCCCCCTGGCCCAGACAACGGTGCACTGCGGCAAGGGGCGGTGTGCATTACCGCGAACACCGGCGGTCACTTGATGCTGTGTGCCAACCCCATCGCCACAGCCGACGTCGTTGCCTTGCGCGCGAAGTTGGAACCTTTGCGTGACATGACGCTTGAGCAAATCAAGCTAGCCTACAAGGCAACACTGCGCGCCGAGACCCCGGTGGACAGCAAAGGCGCGGGGCTGGGGTTTTTGACCATGGCACGGGACGCCAGCGCGCCGTTGGAATTCGACTTTTACCCGCGTGAAGACGATCCCGACACCACCTTGTTTTGCCTCAAAGCCATCATCTGAATAACAAGAGCGACACGAGCCATGGATAACCTGCATATCGCTGCAACGGCTACTTCACCCGAAGTCGATTTTCGTTTCGATCAGCACCTGTTGTCGCTCAAGGGCGAGTCGTACCCGGAAAACGCGGCGGCGTTTTATGCCCCGATCATCCATCAACTGCGCGCTTACCTGGCGACCTGCGATGGGGTGGTGATTACCGCCAACGTGGCGTTGGCCTACTTCAACAGCTCCAGCACGAAAATGCTTTTTAGCATCTTTGATGCCCTGGATCGCTCCGCACAGTCGGGTAACCGCGTGCAAATGAATTGGTATCACGACGAAGAAGACGAAACGATTCTCGAATTCGGCGAGGAGTTGCAAGCCGACTTCAAGGCCATCGACTTCACCGATCATGCGGTTTCAACTCAGTGAGGACATCATGCCCGCTCTAGCTGCCTCCCAGGACATGCCGATGGATGACCTGCCGGACTTGTTCAAAAGCGAGAACACCGCCCTCGACAACGCCCGCGCAACCTACGCCGCGCCCGACGCACATGCCCAGGTGTATTGCCAATCGTTAGGGGAGTTGATCATCCACTTCGAACGTTTGATGCGCGAGACCCGTCGCCTGATTGGGCGCAGCGACCGCGCCGAGCGGGAGATGAATGCGCTCAACCTGCAACTGAAGACGTTGGCTCAGCAGCTCGAACACCGGGCGACCCATGATGCGCTGACGGGCGTGCTGAACCGTGGCGCCGTGATCGAACTGGCGGGACAAGCACTGCGCGACGGCAGTGTGGTGATGATCGTCTTGGACATCGACTACTTCAAACGCGTCAACGACGACTTCGGCCACCCCACAGGCGATGCGGTGATTCAAGGCATCGTCACCTGCTTGCGACGTATCGTGGCTGACCGCGGGGTTATCGGCCGCGTCGGTGGTGAAGAATTTACCGTACTGCTTTCTACGCAAAACCTCGACGAAGGCGTAAGGCTAGCCGAAGCCATGCGTGATGCCGTCGCCAGCCATGTATTCGAGGCTCCGGTTAATCGGCCTATCACCGCCAGCTTTGGCGTGAGCATCAGCCCCGGCGGCACCGACTTCGACACCGCTTACGGCATCGCCGACGCTGCGCTCTACGACGCGAAACGCAACGGGCGTAATCGGGTGGAAGTGGCGGTTTAGCAGCAGACACCCGTGGGAGCGCACGCCTAGGATGGCCGAGGGTGCCGAACAGCCTTGCGCAAACCCCAACCCTGCTGCATCCCTGCAGCGGCCAGCAAAATCGCAGTAACGCCCAGCCACTGCACAACGTTCAAGCGATGGCCGAACGCAAACCAGTCGACGAAAATCGCCGCTATCGGGTAGATAAACGACAGTGCACCGGTCAGAGCAGTCGGCAATTTTTGAATCGCGCCGTACAACAGCACATACATCACACCGGTGTGGACCACGCCAAGGGTCAACAAGCTGGACCAACCCGCGAACTGCTGCGGCACGCTGTGGAAGTGTGCCCATGGCCCCAGCAACAGCGCCCCGGTGCTGACCTGTATCAACGCGATCAAATGCGGTGGCGTGCCGGTCAACCGTTTGATAATCAGTGCAGCGAAGGCATACAGCAGGGCCGCGCCCAATGCCAAAGCGATCCCCAGCACGTATTCGCCGCTGGCTTCGTTCTGGTCACCGTGTGCGCTCACAATCGCCAACATCCCGAGAAACGCTACGCCGAGCCATAGCAGTTTTTGTTCGGTGATTTTTTCGCCAAGAAATATCGCCGCCAACCCCACCAACATAAACGGCTGAACGTTGTAGACCGCCGTACCAATGGCAATCGACGCACGGGAATAGGAGGCAAACAGCAGGAGCCAATTGCCAACGATGGCGACACCACTGAGCACGGCCAAGGCAAAAATTCTGCGGGTTAAAAAACCGGGGCGCAAAAAGCCCAACACCCCGCAGATCAGTAACAGGGTGATGGCACCGAACACGCAGCGCCAGAACACCACATCCAATACCGGCTGCCCGCAGACCAGCACGAACCAGCCAATGGTCCCCGAGATCAGCATGGCGACGATCATTTCCAGCGACCCGCGACGTAGTGAAGTGTTCATGGTTCGGCTCCGTTGAGAGGGCTAAAGTATGACCAACCCACGGCCGCAAGCTCCAGCGACTATAAAAGGCTAGAGTTGATTTATGCCTTTCTTATCAAGGCAAATTTAATGAATCACCTATCGAGGCGAATATGACTGACGACATTGACCAGTTGCTGATCAGCGCACTGATGGAAGATTCCCGGCGTTCGCTAAAAGCCCTGGCCCAGATCAGCGGCTTATCCTCCCCCAGCGTTGCAGAACGCCTGCGCAGGCTTGAAGAGCGCGGCGTGCTCAAGGGCTACACCGTTGAAATCGACCCTAAATGCTTCGGCTACCAATTGCAGGCCATCGTCCGCGTGCGCCCACACCCTGGACAGTTGCAGGAAGTTGAACGGCAGATCCAGGCGATCCCCGAATTTACCGAATGCGATAAAGTCACTGGCGACGACTGCTTCATCGCCCGCCTGCACGTACGTTCGATGGAGCAACTGGACACCCTGCTGGACGGGCTCAACGCCTATGCCGAGACCAACACCGCCATCGTCAAGAAAACCCCGGTAAAAAGACGACTGCCGCCGATGGCGTGACCCTTGTAGGGGCCAACTGGTTGGCGAGGCGTATTGTCAGGCCGATAGCAATTAACCGCTCGCCAACCAGTGGGCGCCTACAGGGCGAATCGATTTTCGCCGCCTGTCATTTGCCCCAAAGCCGTCGCTCTGCTAGTGTCGCGCCGGTTTAATGTCCTTCGAGATCGCCACCCATGGCCCGCAAAAAAGCTGCACTGGATTTCGAACAGTCCCTCGCTGATCTGCAAACGCTGGTCGAACGTCTCGAAAACGGCGAACTGTCGTTGGAAGACTCATTGACGGCCTTCGAGCAAGGTATTCGCTTGACCCGTGACTGCCAAGGCGCATTGGCCCAAGCCGAGCAAAAGGTGCAAGTCTTGCTCGAACGCGATGGCGAACTGGCTGAAGAGCCGTTCGATGCGGACCTGCCGGAATGATTGCCCTCTATCAGGCCCGTATTCAGGCCCGCGTCAACGCGGCCCTTGATGGCCTGTTTCAGGCACCTAGCCCAGAATTGACCCGCCTGTATGCAGCCATGCGCTACAGCGTAATGAACGGTGGCAAGCGTGTTCGCCCGCTGCTTGCCTATGCAGCCTGCGAAGCGCTGGGCTCGCCTTCAGCATTGGCCGATGGTGCGGCGTGCGCAGTGGAGCTGATTCATGCGTATTCGCTGGTGCATGACGATTTACCGGCGATGGACGACGACGATTTGCGTCGCGGCCAGCCCACCACCCACAAAGCCTTCGATGAAGCCTGCGCGATTCTTGCCGGAGATGGCCTGCAAAGCCTGGCCTTCAGCGTGTTGCTCGATTCAACCCTCACGCCGCAAGATGCCGACACTCGACTTAACATGGTTCAGGTTCTGGCACACGCCGCAGGGCCGGCTGGGATGGTTGGCGGACAAGCCATCGATCTGGGTTCAGTAGGCCTCAAGCTTGATCAGGCCGCCTTGGCTTTCATGCACCGGCACAAGACCGGCGCACTGATCGAAGCCAGCGTTACGCTTGGCGCTTTGGCCAGTGGCCGCGCCGAAGCTTCCGAACTCAACGCCCTGCAGACCTATGCACGAGCCGTCGGTCTGGCGTTTCAGGTGCAGGACGACATTCTTGACGTCGAAAGCGATACCGCCACCCTCGGCAAGCGCCAAGGTGCCGATATTGCTCGCGACAAACCCACCTACCCCGCGCTGCTGGGCCTGGTCGCTGCCAAAAGCTACGCGCTGGAGTTGCGTGATCAGGCGCTGCATGCCCTGCGACCTTTCGACGCGGCCGCCGAGCCGTTGCGCGAACTCGCACGCTATATCGTCGATCGCCGCAGCTAAAAATGCCCCTTTCGACGAACTGACTGGCATCAGTCAGGTCTAGAACCTACGTGTCTACCACCATTGTCTGATCATCCTCTGCCCTGCTTCGTGGGCAGCTCGCGATGCATCAGGTAAACTGCCGCCTCTTTTACTTATATCGATTCGCCTGATGCCCACGACGTTCAAAGAGATCCCCCGCGAGCGCCCAACGACGCCCCTGCTCGACCGCGCGAATACGCCGGACGGCTTGCGCCGGCTGGGTGAGGCCGAGCTGGAAACCCTGGCGGACGAACTGCGCCTGGAGTTGCTCTATACCGTAGGCCAGACGGGCGGGCACTTTGGTGCCGGCCTGGGCGTCATCGAGCTGACCATCGCCCTGCATTATGTTTTCGATACCCCGGACGACCGCCTGGTCTGGGACGTGGGCCATCAGGCTTACCCGCACAAGATTCTCACCGGTCGCCGCCTACAAATGGGCAGCCTGCGGCAGAAAGACGGTGTTGCCGCCTTTCCGCGTCGCAGTGAGAGTGAGTACGACACCTTTGGCGTCGGTCACTCCAGCACCTCGATCAGCGCCGCATTGGGCATGGCCCTAGGCGCGCGCCTACAAAACAGCTCCCGCAAGGCCATCGCCGTGATCGGCGACGGCGCACTGACCGCAGGCATGGCTTTCGAAGCGCTGAACCACGCGCCCGAGGTTAACGCTGACATGCTGGTTATCCTCAACGACAACGACATGTCGATCTCGCGCAACGTTGGCGGGCTGTCGAATTATCTGGCGAAGATTCTTTCCAGCCGCACCTACGCCAGCATGCGCGAGGGCAGCAAAAAAGTGCTGTCACGCCTGCCTGGCGCTTGGGAAATTGCCCGACGCACCGAAGAGTACGCCAAGGGCATGTTGGTTCCAGGCACGCTGTTCGAAGAGCTGGGCTGGAACTACATTGGCCCGATCGACGGCCACGACCTGCCAACCTTGATCGCGACCTTGCGCAACATGCGTGATCTCAAAGGTCCGCAGTTCTTGCACGTGGTGACCAAAAAAGGCAAAGGTTTCGCCCCGGCGGAAGCAGACCCGATTGGCTATCACGCGATTACCAAACTCGAACCCTTGGACGCCCCCGCTGCCGCGCCGAAAAAAGTTAGCGGGCCGAAGTATTCCGGCGTGTTCGGCCAATGGATTTGCGACATGGCTGAGGCTGACCCGCGCCTGGTCGGCATTACACCAGCGATGAAAGAAGGCTCGGACCTGGTTGAATTCAGCGAGCTTTATCCAGAACGCTATTTCGACGTCGCCATCGCAGAACAGCATGCAGTGACGCTGGCAGCGGGCATGGCATGCGAAGGCGCCAAGCCGGTGGTAGCGATCTATTCCACTTTCTTGCAGCGCGGCTACGATCAACTGATCCACGACGTCGCAGTGCAGAATCTCGATGTACTTTTTGCGATCGACCGTGCCGGTCTGGTCGGTGAAGACGGCCCGACCCATGCGGGCAGCTTCGATTTGTCTTACTTACGCTGCATCCCCGGCATTCTGGTGATGACGCCCAGCGATGAAAACGAATTACGCAAAATGCTCAGTACCGGGTATTTGTACGCGGGTCCTGCGGCTGTTCGTTATCCACGCGGCACGGGGCCGAATGCGCTGATCGACAGCGGTCTTGAACCATTGGAAATCGGCAAGGGCGTGGTTCGTCGCACCGGGCAGAAAGTCGCCATCTTGGTCTTTGGCGTGCAATTGGCTGAAGCCCTGAAAGTGGCTGAAACCCTGGACGCCACCGTGGTCGACATGCGCTTCGTCAAGCCGTTGGATGAAGCACTGGTTCGGAAAATGGCCGCTGAGCACGACCTGTTGGTGACCCTGGAAGAGAACGCCATCATGGGCGGTGCCGGTGCTGCCCTCAGTGAGTTCCTGGCTAGAGAAAACATCCTCAAGTCCGTGCTGCACCTGGGCTTGCCCGACAGCTACGTCGAACACGGCAAGCCTGCGCAAATGCTGGCCGAATGCGGGTTGGACGAAGCCGGGATTGAAGCATCGATCAGGCAGCGTTTGGAGTTGATAGCGCGCTGAGGTTTTCTGTGGGACCGCTGCTCAACCGCACTCTGTAGAGCCAACTTGTTGGCTCCTACAGAGTGGCGGAGATTTCTGCTTTAACCCAGCTGACGTGGGATGCGGTAGAGGTACAACAGCACGACGCTGGAGAACGCCAAGAGAAATAACGGCACAGCCTCAAGCCCGACAAATACCGCCAGAGCGCCGATCCACGCAGGCAGGCCCGCGGCCAAGAAAGCCATGCGTCGACGTGCTGCCAATTCAATCCAGGCAGCGGGTTCTTCAGGGGTGTCCAAGGCTTTTTCGGTGGCGATCAACGCATGCTTGTAAGGGCCGAAGTATTTCAAACTGACAAACATTGTCGCCAGCCCTGCGACAAACATCGGCATCGCCAGAATCGGCACGAGCGCATCGCTGGTGCCGAAAATCCCGTTGACCACCAGCAGCGGCGCCAAGGTCAAAAACAGCTGCCACCACCATGCCAAGGCCAATCGACGACGGACGTTGTTTCGAGTCACGCGCGGCCAGCCTCAGTCAGATGTTCGTTGCCCATCAAGTGACCGAGCTTGCCAGCCTTGGTCGCCAGGTACTGTTTGTTGTGCGGGTTATGCCCTGTGTGCAGCGGCACGCGCTCGGCGATGGTGATACCCATGTCGGTCAGTGCCTTGACCTTACGTGGGTTGTTCGTCATCAAGCGCAAGGATTTGACACCCATGTGCTCAAGCATCGGCAAGCAGATGGCGTAATCGCGCTGATCGGCGGCGAAACCCAAGCGCTCGTTCGCTTCAACGGTGTCAGCACCGCCATCTTGAAGCTCGTAAGCGCGAATTTTGTTCAGCAGACCAATACCCCGACCTTCCTGTCGCAGGTACAACAACACGCCACGGCCTTCGGAGGCGATGGCGCGCAACGCCGCTTCGAGTTGGGAGCCACAGTCGCAGCGCTGACTGAACAACGCATCGCCAGTCAGGCATTCGGAATGCACACGGCCCAGTACTGGCGCGCCATCAGCCACGTCACCGAGACTGAGAACGATGTGCTCGCGCCCGGTGGCTTCCTCAAGAAAGCCGTGCATGGTGAATTGCGCAAAGGATGTTGGCAGCTTGGAAGCAGCGACGAAGACGACGGGCACCTTGTGCTCCTGATCATGATTGGGACTGAAGTTTCGCAAGGACAGCATTGTAACAGCAGGTTCCAAGGGGCGCTTAGGCTGAATTATCAACTATAAATATCGAGATGATAGATAACGCCCCGTTAGCCAGGTTGCAGAACATTCGTTAGAGCCAGGCAACAAGCCACACCAGCGCATGCATTCCCAACCAGGCAAACACCCCCGCCAGCACGTCATCGAGCATGATGCCGACGCCGCCGTGGACGTGTTTATCGATCCAGCGAATCGGCCACGGCTTAAGAATGTCGAAGAAGCGGAACATTAAAAACCCCGCCAGCAACCAGTACCAACCTTCGGGCACTAGCCACAGGGTAATCCACATCCCGACGAATTCGTCCCACACAATGCCTTCATGGTCATGCACGCGAAGGTCATCGGCGACCTTGCCGCACAGCCACACGCCGAACAGCATGGTGATGCCCAGCATCAACCAATAGCCCCAATCGGGCAGCAGCTGCCACAGCGGAATAAACGGTAACGCGACCAATGAACCCCAGGTGCCAGGCGCCTTGGGCAGTGTGCCGGAACCGAAACCGAACGCCAGGAAATGCCAAGGGTTGGTCCACACCGTCGGCGGCACCCGTTGTCCTGGTGTTCTTTTAGAATGATTTGTCACGGGTGCTCCTGAAAATGTTGATAGCCCCGCGCCAATGGCGTGACATCTGTTCCGTCACTGTCGATCAGGCAAACACCCTGCCCTGCCTCGACCCGGCCAATCACATGCACGGGCAACCCCGCAGCAAGCAATCCGGCCACCTTCGACGCGGGCAGGGTAAATGCCAACACATAATCGTCGCCGCCACTAAGCGCCACTTCGCGTGCCGCCTCCAACCCAAGAAACCCCACTAGCGGCGTCGAAAGCGGCAGCGCATCGCGCTCGATCACCAGCCGTACAGCGGACGCATCAGCAATGTGCCCGCAATCAGCCAATAACCCATCGGAGATATCCAACGCGGCGGTAGCGTTGCCGCGCAGGGCCAGCCCTAACATCAATTGCGGGTGTGGCGACCAATAGCGCGCCAACAAGGCTTCAGCGGTAGAGGTTTCGGCCGTGCGCTGGTTGAGCACCAACGGCAATGCACCGGCGCCATCACCTAACGCACCGCCGACGCACAACAGATCACCCACTTGGGCGCCGCGGCGAGTCAAGGCTAGACCGGTAGGCACCCGGCCAAACACGGTCATCGTCAAACTCAGCGGCCCGCGCGTGGTGTCGCCCCCCACCAGTTGCAGCGAACATTGCTGCGCCATCAGGTTCAAACCACGGGCGAACGCTTGCAGCCAGTCGGCATCGACGTCGGGCAAGGTCAGGGCAAGGGTAAAGGCGAGTGGGGTTGCACCCATGGCGGCCAAATCGCTGGCAGACACCGCAAGCGCACGCTGGCCCAGCAGAAACGGGTCGCAGCGCTCGGGAAAATGCACGCCGCAAACCAACGTATCAGTAGAAATTGCTAACTGTTCGCCGGGCGGCACCGTCAGCAGGGCGCAATCGTCGCCGATCCCCAATGCAACGCCCTCGCCCGCTTGCGCACAGGGCGCAGCGGCGAAGTAGTTACGTATCAGGGCGAATTCGTCCATGAGGATCAGGCGTTCAAGAACGTTTGTGAGCCTTTACCTCGGCTTCACGCACGCGCGGAGCCAGTTTATCCAGCACGCCATTGACGAACTTGTGGCCGTCGGTAGAGCCATAGACTTTCGCCAGCTCGATGCCTTCGTTGATCACAACGCGGTACGGCACGTCGATGCGCTTGAGCAGTTCGTACGTCGACAGACGCAGAATCGCCAGCTCAACCGGGTCGAGTTCTTCAATGGTGATGTCCAGGCAAGGCACGAGGGCAGTATCGATCTCGGTCTTGTTGGTCGGAACGCCGTGCAGCAATTCCTGGAAGTAAGTGGCGTCGACGTTGCTGAAATCGTTATCGACGCGAAATTGCGCTTCGATTTCGTTCAGCGAATGCCCTGCCATGTGCCACTGATACAGCGCTTGAGTCGCGAGCTGACGCGCTTCACGACGCTTGGCGCTTTTGCCTTTTGCGACTTCTGGGTCTTTGGCATCACGTGGGTTGAACTGGTCGCTTTCGTCGGAAATCATTGGGCCTCCAACTGTGCCAGCAAGCTAACCATTTCAATAGCGCAAAGGGCGGCTTCAGCGCCTTTATTGCCGGCTTTAGTGCCGGAACGTTCGATGGCTTGCTCTATGGAATCGACTGTCAACACGCCGAAAGAAACCGGCACGCCGAACTCCATGGAAACTTGGGACAGGCCTTTGACGCATTCGCCAGCGACATATTCGAAGTGCGGAGTACCGCCACGAATAACAGCGCCCAACGCGATGATGGCGGCGTACTCGCTGCGCTGAGCAACTTTTTGCACCACCAGTGGAATTTCGAAGGCACCCGGCGCACGGATGATGGTGATGTTGCTTTCGCTCACACCATGGCGAACCAATGCATCAACAGCGCCGCTCACCAGGCTTTCGACGACAAAGCTGTTGAAGCGGCCAACCACCAAGGCGTAGCGGCCTTGGGGAGTGATGAAGGTACCTTCGATGGTCTTCAGGGTCATTAGGGTGTGTCTCATCTTAAAGAGCAAGCTCGCCCAATCGGCGTGCTTTGAGGGATTTTAGGCCACCAACTGCAGACTGTCGGGCAGAACGCGTGAAAATCATCGATTTTCAGCCACTGCCCAACCGGTCGTTATTCGGAGGGCACGTATTCTACAACTTCCAGATCGAAACCGGATATCGCATTGAACTTCATTGGCGAACTCATCAAGCGCATTTTACGTACGCCCAAGTCGCGCAAGATCTGCGAACCCGCACCGACGATGCTGTAAGTGGTCGGTGTCTTCACCGCCGTGTTCGCTGCGGTGTCACGGATATGCGCCAGCAACACGTCGCCATCCAAAGGATGGCCCAGCAGTAACACAACGCCGCTGCCCGCCTCGGCCACGGCAGTCATCGCGGCTCGCAGGCTCCAGCGACCGGGCTGCTTGACCATCAACAGGTCACGTAGCGGGTCCATGTTGTGCACCCGAACCAACGTCGGCTCTTCAGCGCAAATTTTGCCCAAGGTCAGCGCCAGGTGCACATCACCTTCGACTGAATCGCGGTAGGTCACCAGGTTGAACTGGCCCAACTCGCTGTCCATCGGCTGCTCGGCGATCCGCTGAACGGTACGCTCGTGGATCATCCGGTAATGAATCAGGTCGGCAATGGTACCGATCTTGATGCCATGTTCGGCGGCAAAGGTTTCCAGTTCAGGACGACGAGACATGGTGCCGTCGTCGTTCATCACTTCGCAAATCACACCGCTGGGCTCGAAACCGGCCATCCGGGCCAGGTCGCAGGCGGCTTCGGTGTGACCGGCGCGTGCTAGGGTGCCGCCGGCCTGGGCCATCAACGGGAAGATATGACCTGGGCTAACGATGTCTTCAGCCTTGGCGTCCTTGGACGCGGCGGCCTGAACCGTGCGCGCACGGTCGGCAGCAGAGATACCGGTGGTGACGCCTTCAGCCGCTTCGATCGACACCGTGAACTTAGTACCGAAACCGGAGCCGTTGCGCGGCGCCATCAACGGCAGCTTGAGCGTTTCGCAGCGCTCGCGGCTCATGGGCATGCAAATCAACCCACGGGCGTGCTTGGCCATGAAGTTGATGTGTTCAGCCTGGACGCACTCGGCGGCCATGATCAGGTCGCCTTCGTTCTCGCGGTCTTCGTCATCCATGAGGATGACCATTTTGCCTAGGCGGATATCTTCAACCAGTTCTTCAATGCTGTTGAGCGCCACACGGCACCCCCTATCGGTTCAGGATTTTAGGTAGCCATTGGCGGCCAGAAAGCTTTCGGTAATGCCGCCTGTTGCAGCGTTCGGCTCTGCGGCCTTATCGCCCAACAACAAACGCTCCAGGTAACGTGCCAGCAAGTCCACTTCCAGATTGACCCGACGCCCCGTTTTGTACTCGGCCATGATGGTTTCGGCCAGGGTGTGCGGGACGATAGTCAGATCGAATTCTGCGCCATTCACAGCGTTCACAGTCAGGCTGGTGCCGTCGACGGTGATCGAGCCTTTGTGCGAGATGTATTTGGCCAACTCACGGGGTGCACGGATGCGGAACTGGATAGCGCGGGCATTCTCCTCCCGCGACAGCACTTCGCCTACACCGTCGACATGTCCGCTGACCAAATGACCGCCGAGACGTGTGGTCGGGGTCAACGCTTTTTCCAGGTTCACCGGGCTGCCGGTCTTCAGATCGTCGAAGGCCGTGCAATCGAGGGTTTCGCGACTCACGTCTGCCCAAAAACCATCGCCCGGTAACTCAACAGCAGTCAGGCAGACGCCATTTACCGCAATGCTGTCGCCGAGTTTGACGTCGCTGAGGTCGAGTTTGCCGGTGGCCACATGAACACGGACATCGCCGCCTTTTGGGGTCAGCGCGCGGATACTGCCAATCGATTCAATAATGCCGGTAAACATGTGGTCCTCCAGGAGAACAAAGCCAGCGCGACGCAGTGGCCGAAAATAATAGGCGGCGGTCAGGCGGGCACGGCGATGACTCGCCAATCATCACCGACAGCACGCATTTCAATGATTTTGAGTTCCAGCGCTTCGCTCATTTTCGCCAACGGCAGATCGAGGAGCGGCCGCGCCGAGGAACCCAGGAATTTACCTGCGACAAAAATCTGAAACTCATCGACCAGCCCGAGCCGGGTAAACGCACCCGCCAAGCCTGGGCCAGTTTCGACCAGCACGTCATTAACCCCACGCGCCGCCAGTTCGACCATCATTTTGTGCAAATCCACTTGCCCGGCGCTGTTGGCCAAGGCCAGCAGTTCGTGACCTTCGGCAAGATAACGCTCACGCGCAGACGCGGCGGCGCAGGTCACCACCAAGGTATTGCCTGCCTGAAAGAAAGGCGCATCGAGCGGCACCCGCAGTCGGCCATCCACCAGAACGCGCAAAGGCGGACGGGTGAGGGCCAACGCGGTCAGTTCCGGATCAAGCCCCAATTCGTCTGGACGCACCGTCAGGCGTGCGCCGTCGGCCAGCACAGTGTCGGCACCGGTCAACACCACGCTCGATTGCGCACGAAGGCGCTGCACCGCAGAACGCGCGGCGGGGCCGGTTATCCATTTGCTTTCGCCGCTGGCCATGGCGGTGCGACCGTCCAGGCTCATGGCCAACTTAACCCGCACGTAGGGCAGGCCGTGTTCCATGCGCTTCAAAAAGCCTTTGTTCAGTGCTCGCGCGTCACTTTCCAGCACGCCGCTTTGTACGGCGATACCCGCAGTCATCAAGCGCAACAAGCCTTTGCCGGCCACGTCCGGATTGGGGTCTTGCATGGCCGCGACAACCCGCGCGACACCGGCATTGACCAAGGCGTCGGCACACGGCGGTGTACGGCCATGGTGACTGCACGGCTCAAGGGTGACGTAAACCGTGGCGCCGTTGGCCTTGTCGCCCGCTTGACGCAGCGCATACACCTCGGCGTGCGGCTCACCGGCGCGGATGTGCCAGCCTTCGCCGACCACCTGCCCGTCGCGGACGATGACGCAGCCGACCCGTGGGTTTGGGTGCGCGGTATAAATGCCTTTGCGCGCGAGTTCCAACGCGCGGGCCATATAGTGGCGGTCTAGAGCGCCCTGTTCAGTCGAAAGTGAGTTCATTCTTTCACCGGTTCGCGGGCAAGACGGTCGATCTCTTCCCGGAATTCATTGAGGTCCTGAAAACGTCGATACACTGAAGCGAAGCGGATGTAGGCCACTTCATCAAGCTTTTGCAGCTCGCCCATCACCAGTTCGCCCACCACCAGCGATTTAACCTCGCGCTCGCCGGTTGCCCGCAGCTTGTACTTGATACGCGCCAGCGATGCCTCAAGAAGCTCAACACTGACTGGGCGTTTTTCCAACGCGCGCTGCATACCGGCGCGAAGCTTATCGTCGTCGAAGGGTTGACGGCTGCCGTCTTGCTTGATCAGGCGCGGGAGTACCAGTTCGGCGGTTTCAAACGTCGTGAAACGCTCGCCACAGGCCAAGCATTCGCGACGGCGACGGACTTGCTCGCCTTCGGCGACGAGGCGCGAATCAATGACCTTGGTGTCATTGGCACCGCAAAAAGGACAGTGCATGGTGGCAGGCAACAAAAAAAGGGAGGCTCATGGTAGGGCGAGTTTTCATTTATTTCCAGCGTGGAAAATAAGAGGCATGCGTTAGGGCCTGTTGCTGGCAAGACAAGAGCAGAGGTTTGCGGTATATAGACGCGCCGCGGGCAGTGTGAAATTCATCCGACTGGGCAATACTGCGTCACCCTGTCGCGCCTCCCCCGGATTTTGTTTTGTTGGAGTGGTTCATGTCGTTACGACCCCTTGCTTTGCTCTGCCTCGTCGGCCTGTTGGCTGCTTGCAGCAGCGAAGTGCCCAAAAAGCCCGTCGCGGCCAAAGCAGCAATCCAGCAGCCCGCCCCCGTTAAAGTTCAGGAGGGGTTGGGGCCGTTACCCATCTACCAGCGCGAATTGAGCGGCCAATTGCTCGGCGCACCGCCCGGCTCGCAAGTTGAACTGGCGCTGCTGATCATCGACGACCGGGGCCGTCCACAGCGTTTATTGGCCAACATCACGCTGACGGGCACCAATCAACCCCTGCCGTTTCAGCTGCGTTTCAACCCGGACTCCTTCCCGGTCGGCGCCCGCGTGGAATTACGCGGCCGGGCGAGTCAGTCCGGTCAATTGATCCTGCACCTGCCGTCGCTGCGTATCGAACAAGGTAATACCCAGGCGCTGGGAGCGTTGCAGCTGCTTGTGGCGCCGTAAACACCGCTGCGAATCAATCGAAAACCCGGTGGGAGCCAATTTATTCGCGAAGGCCACACCGCGGTGCTACAGGAAGACCGCGCGGCCCGTTTCGCGAATAAATTCGCTCCCACAGAATCTCGGTACGCGCAGATCTGAATCAGGCCAAACGCGGTGATATAGTCACGCCATTGAACGCCTTTTTCGAGACTAGCAATGAGCCAGGACACCCCGTATATCTTCGACGCAACCACCGCGACCTTTGACCAACTGGTCATCGAGAACTCGTTCCATCAGCCTGTGCTGGTGGATTTCTGGGCTGAATGGTGTGCGCCCTGCAAAGTGCTGATGCCGCTGCTGAAGAAAATCGCCGATGAGTACCAGGGCCAATTGCTGCTGGCGAAGGTCGATTGCGACGCCGAGCAAGACATCGTGGCGCGCTTTGGTATTCGCAGCCTGCCGACCGTAGTGCTGTTTAAGGACGGTCAACCGGTGGACGGGTTCTCCGGCGCGCAACCTGAGTCGGCGATCCGGACGATTCTCGAACCCCACGTCCAATTACCGCCGCCTGCCGCCGCCGATCCTTTGGAGCAAGCACAACTGCTGTTTGCCGAAGGCAGCATCGCGGACGCTGAAGCCGTGTTGAAGCATTTGCTTGGCGAAGACAACACTAACGCCGCTGCGCTGATTCTGTACGCGCGCTGCCTGGCCGAACGCGGTGAACTGGTCGAAGCCGGCACCGTGCTCGACGCGGTGAAGGACGATCAACACAAAGCTGCGCTGGCCGGCGCCAAAGCGCAATTGACGTTCCTGGGCGAAGCCGCAAGCTTGCCGGACGTTGCCGACCTGAAAACCCGTCTGGCGAAAAATCCGCAGGACGATGAGGCCGCTCATCAATTGGCGATTCAGCAGCTGTCCCGCCAACAATATGAGGCCGCTCTGGAAGGCTTATTGAAGCTGTTCATCCGCAATCGCAGCTATGCCGAAGGTCTTGCGCACAAAACCTTGCTGCAAGTGTTTGACCTGCTGGGCAACGACCACCCGTTGGTCACCACCTATCGCCGCAAATTATTCGCTGCGCTCTACTAACTGACCCAGCTATACAGTGGCGCATCGGCGCCGTTCACTACCTTGACGTCGGCACTGTGGCGCAAACGCACCAGCAAGCGTTTGCCCGCTGCGGTGCTGCCGGTCAGGGCTTCAAGCTGACCGAGCAACTCCGGCCCACTCATTTCTTGCGCATTGCGCAACAGGTCTTTGGCAATCTGCCAAATGGCGTCGTCCTGACTGACCGGCGTTTGCGTGGGCGCGGTGTTTGCCGGCTTTGTTGCCTGCAACTGCGCACCCAGCTGGGCCCAATCGCCGTCATCCAATTCAAGCGTCAGGTCCACCGGCCAATCACCGATGGTTCCGCGAATTCGCAACATGTCTGTCTCCTTTATGTTAATGCCCCCCTGTAGAAGCCGACTTGTTAGCGAAAGGCCCTATCGGGTGTACTTGATCAATCGCCTCGCCAACAAGTTGGCTCTTACAGGAATGTAGGGTGCCCGAACAAATTGCCGCGTGTCAGGCTCGCGTTAATTGTTATAAGATCACATAACGAATTATTACCATCTGTGTCTGGAGTTTCTCATGCGTCGTTTGCTGCTCGCCCTGCCTTTTGCTCTGCTTCCACTGGCCATGGTGCACGCCGCTGACGTCGAGCACGCGAGCCTCGGCGCTCACGAGCATGGTGTTGCGCGCTTGGACATTGCGTTGGACGGCAAGTCGCTGGAGTTCGAACTGGACAGCCCGTCGATGAATATCGTCGGCTTCGAACACGATGCCAGCACTGACGCCGACAAAACCACCGTTGCTAGCGCTCGCGAGCTGTTGTTGAAATCTCAGGCGCTGTTCAACCTGCCATTGGCCGCCCAATGCGCCGTCACCACGCAGAAACTCCAGAGCCCATTGTTTGGCGACAAGCCTGACGCGGACGATGATCATGACGACGATAACGACACGCACGCTAAGGGTGAAGTGGGAGAAGAGCATCACCACAGCGAAATTCACGCGCATTACGTGTTTTTATGCAACTCCCCTTCCGCGCTGAAACGTTTTGACCTGTCGCAAATCTTCAAGACCTTCCCCGGCACCCATAAAATTCAAGTACAAATGATCTCCCCAAGTGGCCAGTCGGGCACTGAAGCAACGCCTGATAACCCGACCCTGAAGTTCTGATAACCCTGTTCCGATAATCCTGTGAACGCGCCCCTCATGACCCAAGCACTGATCGAACTCTCCGACCTTGGTTTTAGCTGGCCAGGCCACGCGCCGTTGTTGGATATCCCGGCGTTTCGCCTGGAGCCCGGTGAAACCCTGTTTCTCAAAGGCCCCAGCGGCAGCGGCAAAACCACGCTGCTCGGGTTGTTGGGCGGTGTGCAAAAGCCCAATCGGGGCAGCATTCGCCTGCTGGGCCAAGAGCTGACGCAGCTGTCGGCCGGTGCCCGAGACCGTTTTCGAGTGGACCACACCGGTTATATATTTCAGCAGTTCAACCTGCTGCCGTTTCTCTCGGTGCGCGAAAACGTCGAGTTGCCGTGTCACTTCTCCAAACTCCGCGCCGCCCGGGCGACCCAGCGACATGGCAGTGTCGATCAGGCCGCCGCGACGCTGCTCGCGCATTTGGGTCTGAAAGACCCGGCGTTGCTGAGTCGGCGGGCGGATTCATTGTCCATCGGCCAACAACAACGGGTCGCCGCCGCTCGGGCGCTGATCGGTCAACCGGAACTGGTGATTGCTGACGAACCGACCTCCGCGCTGGACGCCGATGCGCGAGAGGCGTTTATTCGCCTGCTGTTTGCGGAGTGCCAGGAAGCCGGAGCCAGCCTGCTGTTTGTCAGCCACGACCAAAGCCTTGCGCCTCTGTTCGACCGCAATCTGTCGTTGTCCGAACTCAATCGCGCCGCCGTCGCCGCAGAGGTTTGAGATGTATTTGTTTCGTCTAGCCATGGCCAGTCTGGCTAACCGCCGTTTCACCGCGTTCTTGACCGCGTTTGCCATCGCCTTGTCGGTCTGCCTGTTATTGGCCGTCGAACGCGTACGCACCGAAGCACGGGCCAGTTTCGCCAGCACCATCAGCGGCACCGACCTGATTGTTGGGGCGCGTTCCGGTTCAATTAACTTGCTGTTGTATTCGGTGTTTCGCATCGGCAACGCTACCAACAACATTCGCTGGGACAGCTTTGAGCATTTCGCCAACGACCCTCATGTGAAGTGGGCCATCCCGATTTCCCTGGGCGATTCGCACCGTGGCTATCGGGTCATGGGCACCAACGAAGCTTATTTCGAGCACTACCAGTACGGCCATCAACAGAGCCTGGAAATGGCCACCGGCCGACCGTTCGCCACCGACCCGTTTGAAGTGGTGTTGGGGGCGGAAGTGGCCGATGCGCTGAAATATAAGCTGGGCGACAAACTGGTATTGGCTCATGGCGTGGCGGTGGTTAGCCTGGTCAAACACGATGACAAACCGTTCACCGTGGTCGGGATTTTGAAACGTACCGGCACGCCCGTAGACCGCACGTTGCACATCAGCCTCGGCGGCATGGAAGCGATTCATATCGACTGGCATAACGGCGTTCCCGCCCACGGTGCCGGCCGAATCAGTGCCGATCAAGCGCGCAACATGGACCTGACGCCCACCGCTATCACGGCCTTCATGCTCGGTCTGAACAACAAAATCGCGACCTTCGCCGTGCAGCGCGACATCAATGAGTTCCGGGGCGAGCCGATGCTGGCGATTCTGCCCGGCGTCGCCCTGCAAGAACTCTGGAGCCTGATGAGCACCGCCGAACAAGCGCTGTTCATTATTTCGTTGTTCGTGGTCGTAACCGGGTTGATCGGCATGCTCACCGCGATTTTGACCAGTCTCAACGAGCGCCGTCGCGAGATGGCAATCCTCCGCTCAGTGGGCGCCCGGCCTTGGCATATTGCCAGTTTGTTGATTCTCGAAGCCTTCGCGCTGGCCTTGGCGGGCGTGGTCAGCGGCGTGGTGTTGCTGTACGTCGGTATCGCGTCGGCGCAGGGCTTTGTGCAATCCAATTACGGTTTGTTCCTGCCACTGTCACTGCCCAGCCCCTATGAATGGACATTGCTCGGCGGTATTCTGGCCGCGGCTCTGTTGATTGGCACCGTGCCCGCTTGGCGCGCCTATCGCCAATCATTGGCTGACGGCTTGTCGATACGTTTATGAGGACTCCCACCATGTCGCGCCCGCTGCTCGCGCTGTTGCTGCTGATTGCGCCCTTACTGGCCGCGACACCCGCGTGGGCCGCCGATGCGCAGCCGCGCGACTTGACCTGGGAACAAATGATCCCGCCCGACGCGCCGAAGCTCAAGCCGCAAACCGCACCGATTCATAACCTGTCGGGCATGTCCGATGCGCTTTCAGCCGAGTCTGCTCCCGCCGCGAAACAGCAATCGCCGTCTGCTCCAGTGGTCAAGTCCCTCGACGGTCAACACATCCGTTTGCCGGGTTATATCGTGCCGCTGGAAGTCACCGAAGAAGGCCGCGTGACCGAGTTTCTGCTGGTGCCGTACTTCGGCGCCTGCATCCACGTGCCGCCACCGCCGTCGAATCAAATCGTCTATGTCACCAGCAAAGTCGGGGTAAAACTTGATGAGCTGTATCAACCGTACTGGATTGAAGGCTCGATGAAAGTCGAATCGTCCACCAGCGAACTGGCCGACGCAGGCTACAAAATGGCCGCCGAGAAAATCTACGCCTATGAACTGCCGGATTCTTGAATCCAAGGCGATTGTGCCGCAGATGGCATCACCCGATATTTTCTGTAGGAGCTTGTTGGCGATAGTTAACGCGGTGAGTCAAGCACGCCGCTTCGCGAACAAGCTCGCTCCTACAGCGTCATTTTGAACCGAGACGGCAAGGTCACCCAGTTAGTTCCCCTCGTCATCAATTTCATTGAGCTGGGTCAAAAGGGTTACTGCATTGGCGCCCTACCATTAGACATCGCCACAATTAATGTTTAACGGAGCCTTCATGCACAAGTCACTGCTCGGCGCGTCTCTTTTTGCGCTGGCGCTCAGCGCCTCCCTCGTTGCCCAAGCTCACGAAGCTGGCGACATCATCGTTCGTGCTGGTGCGGCGGTGGTAGCCCCAAATGAAGACAGCGGCAATCTGAAATTTGACGGGGTGAAAGCCTCCGGCACCAAAGCGACGCTGGACAGCGACACACAGCTCGGGCTAGCGGTGGCATACATGCTCACCAATCACTTTGGCATTGAGCTGTTGGCGGCAACGCCGTTCAATCACAACGTTGGTGTCAAGGGCCTCAGCCCGGCGCTGGATGGCAAGCTCGGTAATATCAAACAGTTGCCACCTACCCTGTCATTGCAGTACTACCCGCTTGATATGGCATCGAAGTTTCAACCTTACGTGGGTGTTGGCTTGAACTACACCGCGTTCTTCGGCGGCGACTTGACCAGCGAACGCAAGAACGAAGGCTTTAGCAACCTTAAGGTCAAGGATTCGGTAGGGATTGCCGGTCAGCTGGGTGCCGATTACATGTTGACCGACCGAGTGATGCTTAACGCCTCGGTCTGGTACATCGATATGAGTACCAAAGCCACCGTGAATGGTCCTTCCGCACTGGGCATCGGCCAGACTAAAGTCAGCCTGGACGTCGATCCTTGGGTCTACATGGTTGGTTTGGGCTACAAGTTCTAACTAAGCGTTCCAGCTTTAACACCTCGCGAATGAAGTCGCCTCTGATCTTATGAGAGGTGAGTTCATTCGCGAAGTGCTGTCTAGCGTCCCAACAACCGCGCTAGACCAACACTCAACGGTGTCGGTTCAGGAAACTTGAAACGCGCAAGCAAACGACGATTATTGGCTCGCGAGTGGCGAATATCCCCCGAGCGCGCCGGCAGGTAAGTCACCTCTGGCAATGTCCCAACGACGTGGGATAACGCTTCCAGCAACTGGTTCAGCGTGGTGGCTTGATTGAGCCCGACATTGATTGCGCCCGCTTCGACTTCCGGCAACTCCAGCGCCTGCACCAACACAGCAGCCAGATCCCCCACGTAAACGAAATCACGGGTTTGCTCGCCATCGCCAAAGATAGCGATCGGCAGGCTTTTTTCGGCACGCTCGCAAAAAATGCTGATCACCCCTGAATAAGGAGATGACGGGTCTTGGCGCGGACCAAAGATATTGAAGAAGCGAAACATCACCGGCTCCAGCCCATGCTGGCGACGGTAGAAGTCCAGGTAATACTCGCTCGACAGCTTGTCTGACGCATATGGGGTCAATGGCGACTTCGGCGTGTCTTCGTCGATGGACTCGCCTTCGCCGTTGTTGCCATACACCGCCGCGCTCGACGCGAACAACACCCGCTTGATCCCGGCCTGGCGCATGGCTTCGCACACATTCAAGGTGCCAACGAAGTTGCTTTGATGGGTGCGCACCGGGTCGTCCACCGACGCTTGAACCGAAGCGACCGCAGCAAGGTGCGCGACGGCCTGACAACCCAACGCAGAGCGAGCAACCAGTGCCGCATCCGCGACATCGCCCTCGATCAATTCCAGACGTGGATTGTCCATCGGTAGATTGCTGCGCTTGCCGGTGGACAGGTCATCCAGTACCCGCACGGCGTAGCCATTGGCAAGCAATGCATCGACCAAATGCGAACCAATAAAGCCGGCGCCGCCGGTGATTAAAACAGGTGCATCAAGCATGGCGATAATAACGGTCCAGTAGGCTTGGCAAACCCGCACGCCAGGCGCGGGGTTTGATACCAAAGGTATGGAGGATTTTTTTACAGGCGAGCACACCGTGTTGCGGTTCGTCAGCGGCGTCGGCCCGAGCGGCATGGGCTTGCGCGGTAGGTGCTTCGACCGCCAGCGGATGCAACAAGCGAGCTTCGGTCAGGATCGCCTGACCCAGCGCCAGTGGCGTAGTCGCTTCATGCCCCGCGTAGTGATAAGTACCCCACAACGGCGCTGCACAATCCAGTTGTTTAAGCACAGAAATGATCACCCGCGCCGCATCGTCCACCGGCGTCGGATTGCCGCGACGGTCATCGGCCATCAACAACTCTTGGGGTAGCTCGGCGCGTTTGAGCAAGCGGCCCAGCACACCGTCGCTGCTGTCATCGAGCAGCCAGCCGAAGCGTAACAACACATGCTGCGGACAGATCGCCCGCACGCTTTGCTCGATACGCCACAGCGCCTGGCCTCGCAGGCCCAGCGGCACTGGCTCGTCTTTTTCGCTATAAGCCGTTGCCCGCGAACCATCGAACACCCGATAGCTGGACGGCTGCAGCAACGTAATATTGTGGTGCTGGCACAGTTCGGCAAGACGCTCGACGGAGCGTTCCTGGCTAGCCAAACGGGCTTCGCTCACCGTCTCCGCCTGAAACCAGTCGAAGTAATAAGCGAGATTGATCAAGGCATCAGGTCGGGTGTCATCAAGCAGTTGCGTCAGACTCGCGGCATCCCAACCGTCTTCCGGTGGGCGCGGCGCGAGGAAACCAACATCTTCCTCAGCACCAAGACGAATCAGCGCCTGCCCAAGGGCATTCCCACCGCCCAACAGCATAAGGCGCATTCGCATAGAGTCAGCAGGCTCGGTATCAGAATCGATTCAAAAAAAATTAATAAAAACGCCTGCAAACATAACACGTTGACTCCTTTCTCCCAAGAGGCGCCCGGTCTATAAGGGTTTGCGTGTTTTTTTGGTGGCCATAACACCTGTTCGAGTGAGGTCTTCGACACCGTGTTGTCGCGCAGCAAACTCAGGAACTGTAGGAGCTGCCGAAGGCTGCGAAGCCGGCACGGCTCTGGGACTTCATTGACACGGTTGATAGCAAGCAGCCGCAAATCCTGTGGGAGTAGGCTTGCCTGCGAAGAGCCCCATAATCACGCCGCTGATGCCGACCTGAAACTTGGATCGCCTGTATTGACGCTTTCGTTGGCACAGGGTGACTTCGGCACATACGAAAAGGTATGTGAAGGCTGTTTGACGGGAGGCGCTTGCATCTTTATGGCGTCGCCCGCATAAAACACTGATGAATCTTCTGACCCTTCCCGACCCGGTTCTGAGCCAGTTTCACCCGGCGGTCAGCACTTGGTTTTGCAATACTTTCCCAACGGTCACCCCCGCTCAGGTCCACGCGTGGCCGCTGATCAAGGCGCGACGCTCGACCTTGATCGCGGCGCCCACCGGCTCCGGCAAGACCCTGACCGCGTTTCTCGCGGTAATCGACGATTTGGTCCATGAAGGTTTGGCGAACGGTGGTCATCTGCCCGAGCAGACGTTTGTGGTCTACGTGTCGCCGCTTAAAGCGCTGTCCAACGACATTCAGATCAACCTGCAAAATCCGCTAGCCGGGATCACTGAACAGCTGGCGCGGATGGGCTTGCCGGAGCTGCGCATCACCACCGCTGTGCGCACCGGCGACACCCCGCAAAAAGAACGCACCGCGATGCGCAAGACTGCGCCGCATGTTCTCGTGACCATCCCAGAATCGCTTTACGTGTTGCTGAGTTCTGACTCGGGACGACGCATGCTGTCCAGCACCCGAACGGTGATTGTCGATGAAATCCATGCCATCGCCTCGAGCAAACGCGGCAGCCACCTGGCGCTGAGCCTGGAGCGTCTACAGGCGCTTTGCAGCGACCAACTCAATGGCAAGCAACTGCTGCGCATCGGCCTGTCCGCCACACAAAAACCCATCGAACAGGTGTCGCGATTTCTCGTCGGCAGCGATCCGATAAAGCGCCCCTGCGCCATCGTCGACATCGGTCACGCCCGGCCACGGGATCTGGCGATTGAAGTGCCGCCGGTACCATTGAGCGCGGTGATGGCCAACGACGTCTGGGAGCTGGTGTACGACCGTCTCGCGCAACTGGCCCGAGAACACCGAACCACGCTGATTTTCGTCAACACCCGGCGCATGGCTGAGCGCTTGGCCCGGCATTTAAGCGAGCGACTGACCAAAACAGTGGTCGCCGCGCACCACGGCAGCTTGGCGAAGGAGCAACGACTTGACGCTGAACAACGGCTCAAACGCGGCGAGTTGCAGGTGCTGATTGCCACAGCCTCGCTGGAACTGGGGATTGATATTGGTGATGTCGATCTGGTCTGCCAAATCGCCTCGCCGCGCTCCATCGCTGCGTTTGTGCAGAGAGTTGGGCGCTCCGGGCATCAGGTCGGCGGCACCCCAAAAGGTAGGTTGTTCGCCACTTCCCGGGACGACTTGATCGAATGCACTGCGCTGCTCGATTGCGTGCGCCGGGGTGAATTGGACACGCTGCTGATCCCCAAAGCGCCGCTGGACGTGTTGGCGCAACAGATCATCGCTGAGGTCAGTTGCGAGGAATGGCAAGAACAGGCATTGCTGGACATGATTCGCCAGGCATCGCCCTACGCCGAACTGGATGACGGGCACTTTCAAGCGCTGTTGCGAATGCTCGCCGAGGGCTACAACGGCCGCCAGGGTGTACGCGGCGCGTATCTTCATCGCGACGCGCTGACGCGAACCTTGCGCGGGCGCCGTAGCAGCAAACTGACGGCCGTCACCAGCGGCGGCACGATCCCGGACAACGCCGATTACAGCGTGATCCTCGAACCGCAGGCATTGAACATTGGCACCGTGAACGAAGACTTCGCCGTGGAAAGCATTGCCGGCGACGTCTTCCAATTGGGCAACACGTCCTACCGAATTTTGCGGGTGGAAACCGGACGCGTACGGGTCGAGGATGCCCACGGTCAGTCGCCGACCATCCCCTTCTGGCTCGGGGAGGCGCCGGGGCGCAGCGCAGAATTGTCTTCGGCGGTGGCGCGCCTGCAAGCCCACATTGATGCACTGCTCGGCGCCAGCCCCGGCGATCTGCAGCCGTGCATCGATTGGTTGATGAGCACCCTGGGACTGGACCTCGCCAGCGCCGATCAACTGGTGGATTACTTGGCGCGCACGCGTTTGGCACTGGGGGCGCTGCCGTCCCAAGACACCTTGCTAATGGAGCGCTTTTTCGATGAATCGGGCGGCACGCAACTGATCATCCACACCCCGTTCGGCAGCCGGATCAACCGTGCCTGGGGCTTGGCGTTGCGCAAACGCTTTTGCCGCACGTTCAATTTCGAGCTGCAAGCGGCGGCCAGTGAAGACGCCATCGTGCTGTCGTTGTCCACCAGCCACAGTTTCGAGCTGGACGACGTTTGGCGTTATATCAACTCAAACAGCGCCGAACACCTATTGGTTCAAGCGCTGCTCGATGCACCGCTGTTCGGTGTGCGCTGGCGCTGGAACGCCGGTACCGCGCTGGCCCTGCCGCGTTACAGCGGCGGGCGAAAAGTGGCGCCGCAACTGCAACGCATGAAAAGCGAAGACTTGATTGCCACGGTGTTTCCCGACCAGATCGCCTGCCTGGAAAACGTAGTCGGCGAGCGTGACATTCCCGACCATCCGCTGATTGAACAAACCCTCGACGATTGCCTGCATGAGGCTATGGATTGCGAAGGCTGGCTGACGCTGCTGCGGCGGATGGAAAACGGCGATGTGCGCTTGATCAGTAAGGACTTGCCCACGCCCTCACCCTTGGCAGCAGAAATCCTTAATGCGCGCCCGTTTGCGTTTCTTGACGATGCACCGCTAGAAGAACGCCGCACCCAAGCAGTGCTCAATCGGCGCTGGACTGATCCGACCTCCACCGACGATCTCGGCGCACTAGACGCTGACGCGATTACCGCCGTTGGCGCAGAAGCCTGGCCGCAGCCGCACACCTTGGATGAAATGCACGAAGCATTGATGACCCTGTGTTGCATCAGCGGCGCTGAAGTTCGCGAGTATCCGCAGTGGTTGGCGTGGCTCGAAGCCCTGGCCAACAGCGGACGCGCTACCCGCTTGCAAGTCAGTCCGGATAACGCGCTGTGGTTGGCGCTCGAACGCCTGACGTGTTTGCGCGCCGTTTATCCACAGGCGCAAATGCACCCGCCGTTACAGCCGTGGCCAGGTTTTGATGATCCGTGGGACCCCGACGAGGCCACCGTGGAAATCCTCCGCGCACGCCTCGCCGGTTTTGGTCCGCTGTCGTTGGCAGCGATTGCCGAACCACTGGCATTGCCCACCGCTCGAGTGAATCCGGCACTGGCCCGACTGGAAAGCGAAGGCTACGTGCTGCGCGGTCGCTTCAGCCCAGGAGCGGCGGATGATCAATGGTGCGAGCGGCATCTGTTGGCGCGCATCCATCGCTACACGGTGAAACGTCTGCGGCGGGAAATCGAGCCGGTCTCGTTGCAGGATTACATGCGGTTTCTGTTCGATTGGCAGCATTTGTCCACAGCCACCCGCAGTCAGGGCAAAGCCGCGCTGCCAGAGGTGGTGGAACAGCTCGAAGGGTATTCGGCGGCGGCCGGTGCCTGGGACAGCGATATTCTCCCGGCGCGGCTCAAGGACTATTCACTGATATGGCTCGATGAGCTGTGTCGGTCGGGCAAAACAGTCTGGACACGTTTGGCCCCGCGCAACAAGACCGTCGCGGCGGCGTTGCGCAGTACGCCCATTGTGTTGCTGCCCCGGCGCCAGGTGAATCTGTGGAGCGAGCTGACTGAACAGCCATCGCCTTCGGAGTTGTCATTGCGCGCGCAAAAAGTCCACGCGGCGTTGGTCAGCCATGGCGCACTGTTTTTCGATGAACTGGTTCACGAGGCCCATTTACTGCGCAGCGAATTAGAAAACGCACTGCAGGAATTGGTCGGTGCCGGGCTGGTAAACGCCGACAGTTTCGCCGGGCTGCGGGCGCTGATCACACCGGCGAGTAAGCGCTCGGCGCACACCAGCCGACGCAACCGTGGCGCGTTTATCGGCGGCATGGACGATGCCGGGCGCTGGGCGTTGCTGCGCCGAGCATCGGTTTCGAAGGCCAGTAAAACCCCAAAGACCGAGACCCTGGAGCATGTTGCCATGACCCTGCTGCGACGTTACGGCGTGGTGTTCTGGCGAGTGTTGGAGCGAGAGGCAGATTGGTTGCCGAGCTGGCGTGAATTACTGCGTACCTTCCACCGGCTGGAGGCGCGAGGCGAGATTCGTGGCGGTCGGTTTATCAGCGGGTTGGCGGGCGAGCAGTTTGCGTTGCCAGAAGCCATCCCGCTGCTGCGAGAGATTCGGCGGCGCCCGCTGGATGGCAGCTTGATCCGCCTCTGCGGCGCTGACCCGCTGAATCTGGTCGGCACCCTGCTCCCCGGCCAAAAAGTCCCGGCGTTGGTAGGTAACCGGCTGGTGTACCGCGATGGTATTCCGGCAGCCGCGATCATCGCCGGGAAACCGCAGTATTGGCTGGAGCTGGAACGACAAGCTGCGGCGCTGCTTAGGGATCGGTTGCTGCATTGAAGCCGCACCGCGCCCTTCGCGAATGAATTCGCTCCCACCAAACCGTGGTGCAGCCACTTTTCCCTACAGACTCTTGCGAAGGCGGTTTATACGGTCGGCGCCGGGCTCTCCGATCCGTCGCCATTGGTCACCGTAGGTTTGGCGAGCGCCGGTTGTTCTTCAACGCCAGGCTCACGTTGGGGGCTCATGACCATCTGTGGATAAGTTTGGGCAAAATGCACATTCGGGGTTTTATCCACAAGCTTTTTCAACCGCTCGTTGAACGCACGGCTCACGCCATATTGCCCGCCCGAAACGGTGCGGAATTGCGCGGTCAACACAATGCCGTTCAGGTCCATACGGTCCAAACCAAACACTTCCAACGGCCCTTGCAGATTGCTGCTGAGCAACAGGTCATCACTGATGGAGCTGCCCGCCTCGCGAATCAACGCCATGGCCGAATCAATGTCAGTGTCATAAGTAAACTGAACGGCAAAGAACGCGTACGCAAACTGCCGGGATTGGTTGGTCACCGCTTTGATCTGACCAAACGGCACCGAGTGCACAAACCCTTTGCCGTCGCGCAACCGCAAGGTGCGAATGGTCAGGCTTTCAACCGTCCCGGAGTGCCCGGAATCCAGCACCACCCAATCGCCGATGGAAATCGTGTCTTCGATGATGATGAACAACCCGGTGATCACGTCTTGCACCAGCTGCTGCGAACCAAAACCGATGGCCAGGCCGACCACACCGGCACCGGCCAGCAGCGGCGCGACGTTGATCCCGAGATTGGCCATGGTGGTGATTGCGCAAATCACCAGCAGGATGACTTTTATCGCGTTGCGCAACAGCGGCAGAATGGTTTTTATCCGGGTGCTGGGCTGATGCGATGAGCGTTTGTTCATCGGCGGCTTCAAGGCTTCCTGAATCGCCGTATCCAAAATCACCCACAGCAACCACGTGACCAGAAAGATCAGACCAATTCGGCTCAGCGAATCACTGATTGCACGGCCAACGGTATTACCTTGGGCAAACTCCAACAGCGAAAACCCCCAAATCCGTGCCAGCACTTCGATGAACGTCACGGCCAACACGATTCGCAGCACCGCATGCAGCAAGCTCAGCAGCCGTGTTTTATACACATGACCGCTATGATCATCGGGCTCCGATGGCTTGAACAGGTGGTGAAAAATCGTGCTCAAAAATACCGTGGCGATCAACAGCACGGTGGTCAGTAACGCGCAGCGCAAGGCCTTTTGGCTGTCTTGGCCGGCGCCGACCAGGTGGATCGCCGAGACAAGAATCATCAACAAAATCGGCAAGTACCACACGCTGGAAAATATATTCAGTGACTCTTGCAACGCGGGTTGTCGCAAGCGGCCCGCTAACGACCGATCGCGAATCAGGTGAGCAACCGGGCGCCGTAATTTGATCACCAGAATGCAGAACACCACCGATGCAAACAGTCCGGTGAACACCGCGATGCTGCTGGTGATGTTGCTGCCCAACTGACGGGAGATTTGCGGGCTGGTCAGCGCATCGCTCAACGCCGCAAGAAAGCCAATCACGAACAGCGGCCGTGGGCTGTATTGGCGAATGATGCGCACCGCAACGCGCTTGTGCCCGGCATTGAACATCACGATGACGCACAAGATCACTGACGTCGAAACAATACCGCTGCTGGTGGCGTAAGCGAAACACAGCGCCAACGCGCGCCCGACGGATGTCTGCAGGAAATGGCTGACGTACAAGGTCAACGGCAAGCTGACCACCGCCGGTAATGTGTACGACAACAGGTAGTGAAGCAGCGCTTGCGGACGGTAACGCCTGGCGAGGAAGCGATGCTGACTGAGACGCCTGGAGATAAAACGACCTAACAGCAAAAGCGTCGCGAACGCGCCGATCCACACCGCAGAAAGCATCAGGAAATCGCCAGCGATGCTGACCTTCGAGCGTGAGGTACGCTGATTTACCAGAACATCCATTTCATCAGCGGCGCGATCTGCTCGCAAGCGCCAGGCGTCAACCAGATGGTTGCTCATGTCGAGATTATCTTGGACGCTATCAATGCTGGAACTGATAGCCCCCAGCAAACCGCCTTGAACCAGAATCTCCGGTTTAGCAGGTTGCGATGCCGGCGCGGCGGGTGTGGCTGGCGCCGGAGCCGCGGGCGTAGTCGCGGGCGCCGCAGGTGCAGTCGTCGCGGCGGACGCGGGTGTCGCTGGGGCTGCCGGTGCCTTGGCGGCGGCCGGGTCAGCGGCGGCGGCAGGCGTTGCTATCCCCACCGCATCAAGCACAAACCCGGGGAGTTCAGCAGCTTGCAGGTTGAAATTTCCCACGCAGAATAGAAAGCACAGCAGCGAAATGGTCTTGAACTTCAACAAAACTCTGGCCCCTCCAACGTTAATTCGCCCATAAACATGAAGCACCTTGGAACTGATCGATATTAGCTGCGCAAGTTCGTTTAGCCTTGCGCACGGTCATGCAAGTGCGCGTAAAAAAAGGCGTTATCGCCGTCCGTAAGCGGCAACGAACCTTTTGCCGCGCCGCCTCGTCGTAGCTTCATAACGCTGAAGTTGTAACAGCATTACGGTCTGCCAGAGGTGACATCCGATGCTCATTCATCCGAAAGCACGCTATAAGCCCTACGAATCATCGTCCGGGGGCTGGGGCTCAGCGAAGTCAGTGATGGAAATTCTCTGGCGCGAGCAAGCCCTGATCAAAGCGCCCGTAGCATTGTTAAAACAAAACAAGCCCGGAGGATTTGCCTGTGTCAGTTGTGCGTGGGCCAAACCCGGCAAACCGCATCACCTTGAGTTTTGTGAGAACGGCGCCAAAGCCACCGCGTGGGAACTGACCTCACTCAAGACCAGCCCGGCGTTTTTTCAACGACACACGGTCAGTGAATTGCTGCAATGGCCCGATTATGACCTCGAACAGCACGGACGTCTGACCCATCCGCTGCGTTATGACCGCGCCAGCGATAAATACCTGGAAACCACGTGGGAAGAGGCCTATCGCGACATCGGTACGCAACTTCGGGCTATGGAACCTGAACGCGTGGTGTTTTATGCCTCGGGCCGCGCTTCGCTGGAAACGTCGTTCATGTACCAATTGTTTGCCCGGGCTTACGGCAATAACAACCTGCCCGACAGTTCGAACATGTGCCACGAAAGCACCTCGGTGGGCTTGCAGGAAAGTATTGGCGTGCCGGTCGGCACGGTGACGCTGGCAGATTTCGAGTTAACCGACTGCATCTTTTTCTTCGGTCAAAACGTTGGCAGCAACAGTCCGCGCATGCTTCACCCGTTGCAGGAAGCGCGTAAGCGCGACGTGCCGATTATTACCTTCAACCCCTTGCGCGAGCGTGGACTGGAGCGTTTCGTCAATCCACAATCGCCGGCTGAAATGCTCGGGCCTGAATCCACCGTCATCAGCACCCAATACCATCAGGTGGCAATTGGTGGCGACTCTGCCGCCGTGATGGGCATCGCTAAAGCGCTGTTCGAGATGGACAAGGCAGCGCTGATCAGGGGCGAACCGGCAGTCATCGATCAAGGGTTTATCGCCGAGCACACCGAAGGGTTTAACGAGTTTGCCACCGCCGCGCGTAGCTGCGAATGGAACGTCCTGGAGGCACGCGCCGGCCTTTCGCGCTCGGCGATGGAAGCGGCAGCCACCGTGTACGCCCGCAGCGAACGCACGATGTTCGTCTATGGAATGGGGTTGACTCAGCATCGCCACGGCGTGGAAAACGTGCAGATGCTGGTCAACTTACTGTTGCTACGCGGCAACATTGGCAAACCCGGCGCTGGTATTTGTCCGGTGCGCGGGCATTCCAACGTTCAGGGCCAGCGCACAGTGGGCATCACCGAGGATCCGAAAAAAGTCCCTGTGGATAAAATCGAAGCGCTGTTCGGTTTCCATGTACCTGAGAAAAAAGGCCTCTGCACAGTGGATGCCTGCGAAGGCATTCTCGACGGTAGCGTGCATGCCTTCATCGGGCTGGGCGGTAATTTCTTACGCGCCGTTCCTGATACCTCGCGCATGGAGCCGGCCTGGCAAAACCTGCAGTTGAATGTGCAAATCGCGACCAAGCTCAATCGCACCCATTTGGTGACGGCCGAACAGAACTGGCTGTTGCCGTGTTTGGGCCGAATCGAGATTGATCGGCAAAACGGTAAGGCTCAGGCCTACAGCACAGAAGACAGCACCGGCTGTATTCACGGTTGGTGGGGCAATAGCGAACCTGTCAGCGAACACCTTCGATCAGAAACTGCAATCATCGCCGGGTTGGCGCTGGCAACGTTGTCTGGCATCGAACGTATTGATTGGGAAGCATGGCGCGGCAACTACGCGCAAATTCGCTCTGCCATCGGTGAGGTCTACCCGGAAATATTTCACGACATGGAAACCCGAATGTGGGAACCCGGCGGTTTTCACCGGCCGCTCCCGGCAGCCGAACGGAATTGGAAAACCCCCAGCGAGCGCGCCCAATTCATTGTCCCTAAGAGTCTGAACGAAAACACTGACGTCAATCCCGGACCTGAACGTCGTGATGTGCTGCAACTGATGACGCTGCGCAGCAATGATCAATTCAACACCACGATTTATGGCTACGAAGACCGCTTCCGTGGAATCAGTGGCACTCGCAATGTGGTCTTCATGAATCGCAACGACGTCGTGCGTTTAGGGTTCATCGCTGGGGATTGGGTGATGCTCACCACCGCTGTCGAGCTGGAAGTGATTCGAGAAGTCGGTCCGATGCAGATCGTCGCCTATGACATTCCCGAAGGCTGCAGCGCGGGCTATTACCCGGAATGTAATCCACTTGTCCCGCTCTGGCACCATGCCGAGCGCAGCAAAGTGCCGGCTGCGAAATCAGTTCCGATTACTCTGCGCAAAACCCAACCGAGGGCTGAAGACCTTGAACGTGCGGTGCCGGATAAGGACCAGATTCAGTAAGGCTCTGTAGGCGCTGCAATAAGTGAATGTTCATTACCTACTGTTCTGTGTATGCCGGTTTTTCGCAGCCTTCGCAGCGTGTGCCTGCCGAGAAGAATAGAATCGAAAGTGAGAGCGGTGTATGGCAGGCTGATTGCTCGCCAGTTGGTGCCTGATGGGCTTCTCTGTAGAGAACGTCTTGTGGGCGAAAATACCTTGCGCAGTCTCAGGCACGCCGCTTCGCGAATGAACTCGCTTTTCCCGTCATGCGTATTTAACAGGAGATTTCTTAATGCCTAACGCCGAAACTCGCCCACCGTTACCTCCATTTACCCGCGAATCCGCCACGTTGAAAGTTCGTTTGGCCGAAGATGGCTGGAACGGCCGCGACCCGGAAAAAGTCTCACTGGCGTATACCCTCGATACTAAATGGCGCAATCGAGCGGAGTTCGCCAGCAACCGCGAGGAAGCCAAGGGCTTTCTGACACGCAAGTGGGCCAAGGAGCTGGATTACCGCTTGATCAAGGAACTGTGGGCCTTCACCGACAATCGTATTGCTGTGCGGTACGCCTACGAATGGCATGACGACTCGGGCAATTGGTTTCGCTCGTACGGCAACGAAAACTGGGAGTTTGCTGAAAACGGTTTGATGGCCCATCGATTTGCCTGCATCAACGACGTGCCGATTAAAGAGTCCGAACGCAAATTTCACTGGCCGCTGGGTCGCCGTCCAGATGATCACCCCGGTCTTTGCGACCTCGGTCTGTAACGCATGCATCAACGTTGGGACGGCATGGAAGGCTGCCGATAGATCGTATCTATCATTCATTCACCAATAGCGATTGGATAAATAGTTGTGAGCCGCTTAGGCTCGCGAGGCAAACTTGTCTAACCGCCAAAATCCACAATAACGTTCCCGCGCCAGCCATGAGAGCGAATGAGGTGACATTGCAAGATCGGATCCTGATGGACAGCTACTCGCGCAAGGTCGATTACCTGCGCATGTCGGTGACTGATCGCTGCGATTTTCGCTGTGTCTATTGCATGGCCGAAGACATGGAATTCTTGCCGCGCCAACGCATCCTGACCCTGGAAGAGCTTTTCCAGTTGGCGGAACGCTTCGTCGCTCTCGGCACCCGCAAGATTCGCCTGACCGGGGGCGAACCGCTGGTGCGTCCCGGCGTGGTCGAGCTGTGTCGGCAAATCGCCGCGCTGCCAGGATTGCGTGAGCTGTGCATGACCACTAATGGTTCGCAACTGAGTCGGTTGGCTGGCCCGTTGTTCGATGCGGGCCTCAAGCGCCTGAACATCAGCCTCGACAGCCTTAACCCCGAGCGCTTTCGTGAGCTGACCCGCACCGGCGACCTGAGCAAGGTGATTGCCGGGATCGACGCCGCCAGCGCGGCCGGGTTTACCCATACCAAACTCAACTGCGTGGTGATGAAGGGCCGCAACGAGCACGAAATCGTTGATCTGGTCAGTTTCGCCATCGACCGCAAACTCGACATCACGTTTATCGAAGAAATGCCCTTGGGCATCATCAGTGAACACAGCCGTGCCGATTCATTTTTCTCCAGCGCCCAAGTACGCGAGCTAATCGCCGAGCGCTACACCCTGATCGACTCCGCAGAATCGACCCAAGGCCCGTCGCGTTACTGGCGTTTGGCCGAGGCGCCGGATATACGCGTCGGCTTTATTTCGCCCCACAGCCACAACTTCTGCGCGACCTGCAACCGGGTGCGCCTGACCGTGGAAGGCCGCTTGCTGCTGTGCCTGGGCAACGAACATTCGGTGGACCTGAAAGCCGTTTTGCGCAGCCATCCCGGTCAGCCGCAGAAGCTGGAAAATGCCATCATCGACGCCATGCACCTCAAGCCCTACCGCCACAACTTCGAAATCAACGATGATGTGCAGGTCGTGCGGTTCATGAACATGACAGGCGGCTAGTGCCACTGCCTTGAGCCGCTTTTGCTGCACAGCCAGGCGCCACCATGACCACTTCTCCACGTGACAACCCGTGTTCGATCTTGCTACTGGCCGGTGGGCGAGGTCAGCGCATGGGCGGTCAAGACAAGGGGCTGATGCTGTGGAATGAACGGCCATTGCTTGCGTATGTGCACGAGGTTGTCAGGCCGCTGACAACCAATCTGATTATTTCCTGCAACCGGAATCAGGCGCGTTATGCGGCGTTTGCCGACCAGCTAGTGGGCGATGAACAACAGGATTTTCCGGGGCCGCTGGCGGGGGTTTTAGCGGGGCTTGGGATTGCTCGTCACCCATGGATGTTGGTACTGGCGTGTGATGCGCCGAGGATTGACCGCGCATTGATTGAGCAACTGTTGTCGGGCGCCGATTCTGCGGCGTCACCGCTCATGGTGCGCCAGGCAGGGCAATGGCAACCGATGTTCAGCTTGATTCCGACCGCGTTGTTGCCCGTGTTGCGCAAGCGCTGGGAGGCTGGCGAGCGCAGCCTGTTACGGGCGTTGTTGGGGCAGGATTTAAGGGCAATGGAATGCACGCCCGATGATCCAAGGCTCACCAACTTCAACACCCCGGACCTGTTAAAAACCTAAGATCCAGGGCATCTGTAGGATCAACGCAACTGCGCCAAACACCCTTCAAGAATATCCAGCCCTTCGTTGAGCACATGCAGTTCGGTGGTCAGCGGCGGCAGCAAGCGGATGATGTGTCGCGCTTTGCCACTGGGCATCAGTAGCAGGCCTTTGTTCCGGGCGGCTTCAAGTAACGCGGCCAATTGGGCGGTGGCGGGTTTACCCTCTGGGGTTGTCAGCTCGATTCCGCGCATTGCGCCCACGCCGGTCAATCGCCGGAGAAATGGTGAGAGCTTGCTGTCAATCCAGTGTTGGTAACGGGTGGCGATGGCGTGGCTCTGGGCCTCGCCCCATGCCGACAGGTTAGCGTCGGTCAGTTGTTCCAGCGTGGCCAGGCCGGCGGCGCAGGCGATGGGGTTACCCGAATAGGTGCCACCCAGTCCGCCTTTTGGCAGCACATCCATGAGCGCTTTTTTGCCCACGACTGCGCCGAGTGGCATGCCGCCCGCGATGCTTTTACCCAGCAGAAGCAGGTCCGGTTCGATCCCCAAGCGCGAAAAGGCGAAGCGTTCACCGGTGCGGCCGAACCCGGACTGGATTTCGTCGATGATCGGCAAAATGCCTTTTTCATCGCAGAACGCGCGCAGGTTTTGCGCGAACTCGATGTCCATCGCGAGAAACCCAGCTTCACCTTGAATCGGTTCGAGGATGAAGCAGGCGATGTCGGCCACGTCGATTTCGACGCTGAACAAGCGGTCCATGGCCTTCATGGCCTCGGCGACGGTGACGCCGTTATCCTTGCTCGGGTAAGGCAAGTGGAAGACCGGACCGGGCAGTACGCCGACTTTTTGCTTGTACGGCGTCACTTTGCCATTGAGGTTCAAGGTGGCGAGGGTTCGGCCGTGAAAGGCGCCGTCGAAAGCAATGACTGCGGTACGTCCGGTGCAGCCACGGACGATTTTCAACGCATTTTCCGCTGCCTCGGCCCCGCTGTTGGTAAGCATGCCGCTGACCGGGTAACTCACCGGAATGAACGCTGCGAGCTGGGCCATGAATTGTTTATACGGGCTGTGGGGCACGGCGTTGAAGCAGTAATGGGTCAGTTTGGTGGCTTGTTCGCGAATGGCGTCGACGATACGCGGGTTGCAATGCCCAAGGTTCAAAACGCCGATCCCGCCGACGAAGTCGATGTAGCGTTTGCCGTCTTCATCCCAGACTTCGGCGTTCTTGCCGTGGTCCAGGGTAATGGGGTGGACCCTGGAAATCGAACCGCTGATCGATGATTCGCTCATGCTTGGCTGCTCATACAAAAGACTTCGTCAAAAAAATGCGTGAGGTTATATAAGCGAGGAATGCACTCCGGTCACAAGCGAAATTAAATCGCGGGGTTATTCCTGAAATTCGTGCATGCCTACTTCGATCAATGCGGGGACTCAGAGGCAAAGCTTCCCGAATGAATTCGGTCCTACAGAGATCAGGTTTATCGGTGGGACCGAATTTATTCGGGAAGGGAACGACCCGGTGTTTCAGGCACATTGCGAAGCCTGCGATTTAACTTCTTCCCCCAAAAATCTGCGAAGGCCGGCGCAGGGTGGGGTCGAAAGGGTTGATCTTAGGGCCGATGGCCGCCGCTTCGCGTTTGAGCAACTCAACTACCGTCGGCAGTCGATCCGGCCCCAAGCGATCAGTGATGGTCGCAACGCTGAGCGCCGCAACGGCATGCCCGTCGCGGTTGAGAATGGGCACGGCAAGGCCGGCCATTCCCGGCAGCGCGCCGGTATTGCGCGCCGCATACCCCAGGCGCCGAACGTTCTCCACTTCCGAACGCAGAAACACTTCGTCATACAGGTGAAAGTCCTTGAGCCGTGGCAGGTTGTAGCAGATCACGGTCTCGCGCTCTTCTTCAGGCAAGAACGCCAGAATCGCCAAGCTGCCCTGCCCCACGCCCAACGCCACGCGCCCGCCGATGTCGCCGGTGAAGGTCCGAATCGGGTATGGCCCCTCGCTGCGGTCCAGGCAAATGGCATCGAAGCCGCTGCGGGCCAACAGAAACAATGAATCCCCCAACGAGGCACTCAGTCGTAACATGCTTGGCCGAACCAGATCCCGAAGGTTACCGGTGTTGCCTGCCCGCGCCGCCAATGCGAAAAACTCCAGGCTCAGCCGGTAGCGCTTGCTGCGCTCGTCCTGCTCGACCATGCCTTCGTCCATCAGGTTGCGCAGCAAACGGTGGGTGGTCGGTTGCGACAAACCGACCTGCTGCGCCAACTGGGTGACTCGCTCGCCGCCGTCGGGGGCGGTGCCAAGGGTGCGCAATACGGCAAACAACCGGGAGACACTGCCAACGCCGACTTCTTTCGGCTCATGATTCCGCTCAGTGGAAGACATGGCTTTATTTCCTTCTTATAAATTTGGTCATCGAATAAAAGTGAAAAAAGTAATCCTTTCAGTGAAATTTGCTCTTTCGCACATCCTAGGCTTCGTCCTAATCTGAGTCCACAGGGGCGAATCGAACAACACTGGCAGCCGGCTTAGAACGAGCGCCAACGCACCCCGCTGTATCCCTTCGCATCTGCCCATTACAAAAGAGCGTGTTTCGACGCGCCCAATAAACAAGGTGGAACGCGCACATGGCATTTCTCCAACTCGAAGGCCTCAGCAAACGCTATGGCGCCATCGACGCCGTTGTCGCCACGGATCTGGCGGTTGAAAAAGGCGAATTCGTTTCTCTGCTCGGCCCCTCCGGCTGCGGCAAAACCACCACCCTGCAAATGATCGCGGGCTTTGTCGACGCCACGGCCGGGCGCATCGTGCTGGACGGCCGCGACATTACTCACGCCAAACCCAGCAGCCGTGGGCTGGGCGTTGTGTTTCAAAGTTACGCGCTGTTTCCCCACATGACCGTCCGCGACAACGTCGCTTTTGGCTTGCGGATGCGTAAGGTGCCATCGGCCGATATGGCCCGGCGCGTGACCACGGTATTGGACTTGGTGCGATTGGCAGCGCATGCCGAGCGTTACCCGCGAGAATTGTCCGGCGGCCAGCGCCAGCGTGTGGCCCTGGCCCGCGCATTGGTGATTGAACCGCCCGTGCTGTTGCTCGACGAACCGCTGTCCAACCTCGACGCCAATTTGCGCGAAGAGATGCAGTTTGAGATTCGTCGCATCCAGTGCGAAGTCGGCATCACGACCTTGATGGTGACCCACGATCAAGCGGAAGCGCTGTCGATCAGTGACCGGGTGGTGGTGATGCAGGCCGGCCGCGTGACCCAGATCGACGAGCCCTACAAACTCTACGAACATCCGCGCACGCCGTTTATTTCCGGCTTCGTCGGCAAAGCCAACATGCTCGCCGGAGACCTCGATGCCGCCGGTTGCCCGCAGGTACGCCACACCCCTGGCCATGGCGCGCTAACCCTCAGTTTGCGCCCGGAAAAAATCGACCTGCTCGACGCCGGCAACGGTCGGTTGCAGGGGCGTATTTCAGTCCGCTATTTCCTCGGCAGCCAATGGCTGTACCGCATCGACACTGCATTGGGCGAACTAACTGTGGTCCGCCGCAACGACGGCAGCGCGCCGCTGACTGAAGGCACGGCGGTGGGACTCGACTGGCAAGCTGATTTATTGCGCGTGCTGGCCGCCGACGAGGTGCATGCATGAATGCGCTCGCCTTTTTGCGCAACGGCGGACGTGGTTATCTGCTGTCACTGCCGGCCATTATTCTGTTCAGTTGCCTGTTGATACTGCCGCTGGTGCTGACGCTGGTGTTGTCGTTCAACGTGTTCGACTACCAGCTTGGGGTCAAAAACGGCGAGTTCACCTTCGCCCATTACATCGACCTGTTCAGTGATTCGTACTATTACGAAATCTTCTTTCGCACGCTGTGGATCAGCGCCGTGGTCACGCTGTTGTGCGTGGTGATCGGCGTCCCCGAGGCGTACATCCTCAGCCGCATGGGCACACCGTGGCGCTCAATTTTCCTGATTTTGATTTTGACCCCGCTGCTGATTTCCGTGGTGGTGCGGGCATTTGGCTGGAGCTTGCTGCTCGGCTCCGATGGCTTGGTCAACCAGGCGATTCAGGCGTTTGGCGGACATCCGGTGAAGCTGCTCTATACCTCGTTCGCGATAATCATCGCGCTGGTCCACGTGATGCTGCCGTTCATGATCATTCCGGTCTGGACCTCGCTGCAAAAGCTCGACCCCTCGGCTGAACAAGCCGCGCTGTCCCTCGGCGCCAGTCAGGCCAAGGTCATGCGCTTGGTGGTGCTGCCGCAAGTCATGCCCGGTGTGCTGTCGGGGACGCTGATCGTCTTCGGGTTGTCTGCCAGTTCCTTCGCCATTCCCGGCCTGTTAGGTGGACGACGTTTGAAAATGGTCGCCACCGTGGTCTACGACCAATACCTGTCGGAACTGAACTGGCCCATGGGCGCGGCCATCGCGGTGGTGCTGCTGGTGATCAATTTGCTGGTGATGCTGACGTGGAACCGGTTTGTCGAACGCCGCTATAAAAAGACCTTGGGGGAATAAGACATGTCCAAAAACGGTCCTTTGTCGTTAAGTTTTCATGCCTTGGTGGTGGTGTTCATGATGGCGCCGCTGGTGGTGGTGTGCCTGGTGGCGTTCACTCCGGAAAACACCCTGAGCTTGCCCACTTCGGGGTTTTCCCTGCGCTGGTTCAAAGCAGTGTTTGAACGCGCCGATTTCATTCATGCGTTCTACAACAGTCTGATTCTGGCGTTCGTGGCCGCCTCGCTGGCGACCCTGATTGCCGTGCCCGCCGCACTAGCGATCACCCGCTATACATTCCCTGGCCGCGACTTCCTGAACAGCCTGTTTCTGTCGCCGATCATCATGCCGCACTTGGTCTTGGGCGTGGCCATGCTGCGGCTGTTCGCGCTGATGGGGGTCAACGGCAGTTTCGCCTGGCTGATGCTTGCCCACGTGGTGATCATCACGCCGTACGTATTGCGGTTGGTGATCGCCGCCGCCATCGGCATCGACCGCAGCGCTGAACAAGCCGCTGAATCATTGGGCGCCAGCCGCTTTACCCTGTTTCGCCAAATCACCTTACCGATGATTTTGCCGGGTGTCGCCGGGGGTTGGCTGCTGGCGTTCATCAACAGTTTCGACGAGGTCACGCTGTCGATTTTCGTCAGTTCGCCATCGACCCAGACCCTGCCGGTGCGCATGTACGTGTACGCCACCGAATCCATTGACCCGATGATGGCAGCAGTGTCGGCATTGGTCATCGCGTTAACCGCAGCGGCCATGATCGTGCTCGACCGGGTCTATGGCCTAGACCGAGTTTTGGTCGGTAAACATTGAGAGGGATGCACTGACATGGCGTTGTTTAAACGATTGGTCGAGAAAGATCGACCGACGCTGGCGTTCACCCTCGACGGTCAACCGGCCACCGGTTTGCAAGGCGACACCCTGCTGACGGCCGTGTTGACCTGCGGCGAGTTCGTGCGCGGCAGTGATTTCAGCGCCGAACCGCGCGCGGGCTTTTGCATGATGGGCGCCTGCCAGGATTGCTGGGTGCGCTTGGATGATGGACGCCGCGTGCGGGCCTGCTCGACGTTGCTGGAAGCCGGACAGATCATCAGCCGTGAACCGGGGCGCCGCCTATGAACGTGGTGATTGTTGGCGCGGGTCCGGCCGGAATTCGGGCGGCACACACTTTGTTGGCCCACGGCGTTAAAGCCTGTTTGCTTGACGAATCGCCACGCGGCGGCGGTCAGGTCTATCGCCGCCAACCGGCCAACTTTCGGCGCACGGCTAAACAGATTTATGGCTTTGAGGCGTCGAAGGCCGAATCGGTGCATCGCGCCATCGACGATCTGTCGACCCAAATCGACTACCGTCCCGAGACGCTGGTGTGGAATGCCGAAGACGGGCGCCTGGACACCTTGAGCGATGGTCATGCTCGCGCAGTCAATTATTCGCAGATTATCGTCGCCACCGGCGCCACCGACCGCATTTTGCCGGTGCCGGGCTGGACGCTGCCCGGGGTCTACAGCTTGGGCGCGGCGCAGATTGCGTTGAAGTATCAGGGCTGCGCCATCGGTGAGCGCGTGGCGTTTTGTGGCAGCGGGCCGCTGCTGTATCTGGTCGCTTATCAGTACGCCAAAGCCGGGGCCACGGTGGTCGCGGTACTCGACAGCGCCCCACTCAGTGCGCAATGCCGGGCGCTACCGGCATTGCTTTGCCAACCCGCCCTTTTGGCCAAAGGTTTGTATTACCGCAGTTGGCTAACCGCCCACGGCATTGCGGTGCATCAGGGCGCAACCCTGGAACGTATCGACGGCGAGCAACGGGTTGGCGCCATCACTTGGCGCCAAGGTAAACACCAGCAACGGCTGGAATGTGACGCGGTGGCATTCGCCCACGCCCTGCGCAGCGAAACCCAATTGGCCGACTTGTTGAGCTGCGACTTCTACTGGAGTGAGTTGAACCGCGCCTGGTTGCCGTCCCGCGACAGCGCAGGTCGCAGTTCGGTTGAGGGCGTGTACTTGGCCGGCGATGGCGCCGGGATCATGGGCGCCGATGGAGCGGAAATGACCGGTGAGCGGGCCGCACTGGCCGTACTTGAAGACAATGGACGCGCCATCGACAGCGCTCGCAGCCGGTTTTTGGAACACAAACTCGCGGCCATCGAGCACTTCCGGCATGGGCTGGAAACGGCGTTCCCGTTCCCGACCGACTGGGCGACCAATGCGCCAGACGAATTGATCGTTTGCCGCTGTGAAGAAGTTTCAGCCGGTGAAGTCCGTGCGGTGGTGGATGACGGCCACTGGGAACTTAATCGGGTCAAAGCCCATTGCCGGGTGGGCATGGGCCGCTGTCAGGGCCGGATGTGCGGATCGGCGGCGGCAGAGATTGTCGCCCAACGCAGCGGCCGAGCGCTGAACAGCATCGGTCGGTTGCGCGGTCAGGCGCCGATCAAACCCTTGCCGTTTGGCGTGGAGATTGAGTCATGAGCACGCTGATCGAAACCGATGTCGTGGTGCTCGGCGGCGGCATCGTCGGGGCTTCGGCGGCCTTGATGCTCGCGCGCAAAGGCAAACGGGTGGTGCTGCTGGAGCGTGATTTTTGTGGCTCGCATTCCAGCGGGGTTAACTATGGAGGTGTTCGCCGGCAAGGTCGGCCACTGAGTCAGTTGCCCTTGTCCCAGCGCGCCCACGCGATGTGGGACAACCTGCTCGAACTGATCGGCACCGACGGCGAATACGTGAAATCAGGGCATTTGAAACTGGCCCGCAGTCACGAGGACATGGCCGCCCTTCAATCGTATGCCGACTCCACACGCGGTTTTGGCTTGGGCTTGCAGTTGCTTGATCGCGCCGAACTTCGCGAGCGTTATCCGTGGGTGGGGGACGTGGCGCAAGGAGCGTCGTTGTGCCCGGACGATGGCCACGCCAACCCGCGTTTGATTTCGCCCGCTTTTGCCCGTGCCGCGCAACGTGCTGGCGCCCGGGTGTTCGAGCAGGCCAACGTCATCGACATCGAACATGACGGGCAAGCATTCAACGTCCACTGCGCCAACGGGATCAAGGTTCGCGCGCCGTGGCTGCTCAATTGCGCTGGCGCCTGGGCCGGGAACGTCGCCGCCCAATTTGGCGAGTCGGTGCCGATGCGCACCGGGCACCCGGCGATGCTGGTCACCGAACCGTTGCCCATGGTGATGGACGTCAGCACCGGGGTAGAAGGCGGTGGGATTTATGCGCGCCAAGTGGCGCGGGGCAATTGCGTGTTGGGCGGCGGCCAAGGGTTTGCAATGACCCCGGAGCAGGCACGTCCAGGCCAAGCCGCCGTGCTTGAGATCCTGCGCAACGCCGCCGAGCTGTATCCGTTTCTTGCGCACGCCCAAGCGATTCGGACCTGGAGCGGCACCGAAGGTTATCTGCCAGATCGCGAACCCGTGATTGGCGTCAGCACCACCCAAGCGGGTTTGCTGCACGGTTTCGGTTTCGCCGGGTCCGGTTTCCAGATCGCCCCGGCGGTGGGTGAAGCCCTCGCCGAACTGGTGTGTTCAGGTTCCGCTACACAGCCGATTGAAGCGTTTTCAATCGCTCGTTTTCAAACCACTCAAACCGCGCAAGCGGGGACCGTCGTTCAATTGCCTAGAGGAAGATCGCGTTAATGAAGAACATCAATCGTATCGCCCTGTCTTGTCTACCCTTGGCCAGCTTGCTAATGACGGGCACGGCCCACGCCGATCCGACGCTGTACTTGGGCATGAACGGCGGCACCATGGAACGGGTTTACGCCGACAAGGTGTTGCCCGCATTCGAGAAGGCCAACCACGTTAAAGTCGTGATCGTGCCTGGTACCTCGTCGGACATTTTGGCCAAGGTTCAAGCGAGCAAAGACAACCCACAGATGCACGTCATATTCCTCGACGACGGCATCATGTACCGCGCCATTTCCATGGGCTTGTGCGACAAGCTTCAGGACAGCCCGGTGCTGGCGGATATTCCGGCCAAAGCGAAGATCAAGGATCAGGCCGTGGCCGTGACCCTCGGCGTAACCGGCCTCGCCTACAACACGCGAATGTTTAAAGAAAAAGGCTGGAGCGCGCCGACTTCGTGGATGGACTTGGCCAACCCGCAGTTCAAGGACAAGGTGGTGTTCCAGTCCTTGGCGTCATCGACGTTCGGCCTGCACGGTTTCTTGATGTTCAACCGTATTCAGGGCGGCAGCGAAGCCAACGTTGAACCGGGCTTCAAAGCGTGGCCGAAAACCGTCGGCCCTAACGTTTTGGAATACATCGCCAGCTCGGCGAAGATCTCGGAAATGGTCCAGACCAATGAAGCGGCCATCTTTCCGCTGACCCCGACCGGCGTCAGCACCCTGCAACTGCTGGGCGTGCCGGTGGAATACGCGCAACCGAAAGAAGGCGCCGTGGTGCTTAACGTCGCCGAATGCGCCATCGCCCACAACGACCAACCGGAACTGGCGCAAAAACTGGCGGCGTTTCTGCTGAGCCCAGAAGCCCAAGGCCCGGCACTGGAAGAAGGCGATCAAATCCCTTCCAACCCAAAAACCCCAACCACCGACAAAACCCGCGCTCGAGTCGAAGCCATGAACAAATACCTGGAAACAGCGATTTCGATCGATTGGGATCAGGTGAATCAACAACGGCCAGAGTGGAATGCGCGCTGGAGCAAGACCATCGAGCGGTAGGTCTGGGGAGCCGAGTCAATTGGCTGTAGGAGTGAACGTGTTCGCGAAGCGGTGTGCCTGATAAACCGCATTCAGCCTACCGCCAACACGTTGGCTCCAGAGGGGTAGGGTTATCCGCCCACGGCGCCTTTGATTTGGTCCAGCCAACTGCTTTTCTCTTCGGCGGGCAGGCTGTCGAACAGGTCTTTGGCCATTTCTGCGACCTTCGCCGTTTTTTGGGCTTTGAGCAGGGCTTTAAGCTTAGGCGTGGTGGCGGTTTCGTCGCTGAGGGCTTCAGGCAACGGCAAGGCCTTGGCCAGTTTCAGCACGTCGCCCGTGTTTTTGGTAAAGGTCCTGAGGGCGCCGACGTCTTGCATCGGCAGGTCGATGTTCGTAACCGGGTCAAAGGCGCGCACTTCCGGCGTGGCCAGCGCGTTGAGCTTGCCGCGAAACGCCGGAATCCCCAGCGACGGAATAATCAGCCCAATCAGGTAACGCGGGTCGTTGCGCTTGATGCTCAGGCCAACGCTGGCCAAGGCGATGCCGACCCCGATCACCTGCCCGGACCTGGCGATCAGCGATAACGACTTGTTGGATTGATCATCGAAGAACACCGCGCGAAAACGGAAATAATCGCCGAACACTTCACGCTCATTGAGCATCGCGTTCATGAACCAGGCGCGTGAATCGTGGACTTGCTCGTCAAAAAAATCGGTAAGGGTCTGCGCTTTATCACTGAGGGGTTCAAAACTGCCGGGGGCGTAGAGCTTGTTGAAGGCTATATTGGCCGTTCTGCGCATTTTGACGTATTCCTCGGCTTCGTCCTGATCATTGACCAGGTACACCAACCCACCGAACAGCGTGTTGATCACCGTGCCACCCGACGTCGCCTCGTTGGAATCGGCGAACGCCCACTTCCCCGTATAGTCACGGCGAAACTCGCTCATCGCCATTTCCAGCTGATTCTGGTCGAGGATGGGTTCAAAGGACTTGTGCGTGTTGAAGGTCATGGGCTGTGAGGCCCCGGTACGCTGTTCGTAGGCCTGCTTGATCGCCAGATGGCTGTCGCGTTCTGCCTGTTTTTGGTCTGACAGCGCCGATGGCTCTGTTCCGTTGTGCTGCGCCAGGTTCTCTTCGGACTGCCGGGCGTACAGCGCTTCGAAGGCGTTTTTCTCTTCGTCCGTCATGTCCTTGCCCTGAAGGTGCTGATAAACCGACGTCTCCCGCAGGCGGAAGGACGCGTACCGATTGATTCGCCAGGCAGTGATCAGGGCGGCTTGATGCTCCATGGCATCTTCCAGCGGGCCAGTTTGGTGGGCGTCGAGCCAGGTGTTGAAGCGGTGGGTTAGGGTGTCGGAGACCTCAAAAGCCCTAAAAGCTTTGGTGTCCATTACCAACCATGGCCAGTCTTCTTTTTGTGTGTCATTTAACGCGTTAGTTGGTGCCTGCAAGGGAGCACCCAGAGCATAGGCCTCGGCATACATGTGATTCAGCGGGATTTGCGATAGCACATGGTTGCCACCCTCCAGCGACTTGCCCTGCTCACCTGGCGGATACCCCCCGCCAACGTCAGAGTGCATGCCGGGGTAGAGGTATTCAAAGGTTCCGGCGCGGTAAGTCGAGGGGCAGTTCGGATCGTCAGGGTTGGTTTTGCGCCGAATCGAGTCCACCGGGAAGCAGTTGCGTTGTTCGTGAGCCGCCACCAAGTGCACGCAACGCTCAAGAAATTTTTCCGATTCTGGCAGCCGCATGGTGTCATCCGCCCACCCCATGTGGCCGTCGGCGAACGGCGCGGCATAGGCGATACCGGATGAGGCCACGGTGTCGAACAGCCCCATGAAGGCAATGCTGATGGGGATTCCGGCAAACAAATAACAGGTCTCACCGTCCACCTCGATTTTGGTCAGCGCTTCCAGCCAGTTGGCAAACGCCCGAGCCTCGGCAGCCCCTCGAGAGAAACCGTAGATCCACAGGCGCATGCCGATGATGCGCGGGACGGTCTTGCGCGCATGCACGTAGTCGACCTTTTTCTGTAGCGCCACTAACGGCGCTTGCAGGGCTTGCCGGCGGCGGTAATCGCCACTGGCCAGCAGCGTAGCGCCCAACATATCTTCGGTTAAAGAGGTGCCCATTTTCTGCACCAGTGCGTAAGCATCTACAGGTTTTAATCGTGGTTCTCCGCAAGCCCGGCCCAACGCATCCAGCAAACGGGTCAACCCCCAGTTGATTCGATTCTCGCCACCCAAGGCGCTCACTAGCCCGACTATTTGCGGTTCGAGCTCTCCGATTTCTTTAAACTCGGTGCCGACACCTTGCATGTAGTACCGATAAAAGCCTTGTTTGTTCGCCCGGCTCTGAGCGCCGCTCGTACTGTCGCCGACGCTGGCGTGAAATAGTCTTGCCACATTGGTAGTTGAGGGCGGCTTCCCGAGTTTGTCAGACGGTTCATGGTTGTTGGTGCCGTCGAAGCAGAGCGTAATGTTCAGTACGTTGATGCACGGCGCGCCGAGGTACACCTTGCCGGCTGCGATAGCCGCTTTTTGGGCCGCATAACCCGCAAGCAGTTTGGGCCTAAATTGCGTACGGTAATTGAGCCCGACACCCTCATGGTTGCGTGGTAACAAGCCTTCTTTTTTGAAAGGTGGCGTCGGAGTCAAAGGCGCTGGAGCGGGACGTTTTGAAGCTGAATTCAAGGTGCTGGACATACAGAAGGGACTTCCATTTTGGATGGGTAGTTGAACGGGTAACCGACTTGACCGGGCGTTGCCGCCACTGCCGAAACGGCGACTTGGTCGCAAGGTAGAAAGTGGACGTCGATGACGCCCAGCTCTTCATACGGCGCCACCTCCACGACGGCGCGATGGCGGGTGTATTTGGTTTCGTGTTCGTCCATCCGCTTGCTCCAAGCATCAGAAAATCTGCGCTCGGGCCAATCACCGTAAGCGTGTGGCATCGGATCTTTCTCCCACTCCACCACCACGGTCAGGCCGGGGTGCCATTTGCGCGGCAGGATCACGCAGCAGGTCTGGCTACCGCCACCACCAAACGGCCCGATGTTCGGACCGCCATTGCCGTTGACCATGAAGTAATTGATGGCCGCCGAGGTGTGGCTGTAGCCCTCGATGGGCGCGCCGAGGCGGTCGGGTATTGATTGGTTGCACGCTTGTAGGGCCAGGCAGGCGAACACGCCCGCAGCCAAAAGCACCGGCGCACGGCGAGGCCAACCTGAATTCAAGGTGCTGGACATACAGAAGGGACTTCCATTTTGATGGGATAGTTGTAGGGGTGATTAGGGCGCCCGAGGTAGCTCGGGCTGGCTGCGACCTTGACTTGATCGCAAGGAAGAAAATGAACGTTGACCAGCCCGAGCTGTTCATAGGGCGCCACCTCAACGACGGCGCGATGGCGGGTGTATTTGGACTGATGCACTTTTGCTGTTTCACTCCATGCGTCTGAGTAGCGGGGTTTTGGCCAATTAACCGAATCACCGGTATTAGGATCTTTCTCCCACTCCACCACCACGGTCAGGCCGGGGTGCCATTTGCGCGGCATGCCTACGCAGCAGGTCTGGCTACCGCCACCACCAAACGGCCCGATGTTCGGCCCGCCATTGCCGTTGACGGTGAAGTAATTGATCGCCGCCGAGGTGTGGCTGTAGCCCTCGATGGGCGCGCCGAGACGGTCGGGTATTGGTTGGTTGCACGCTTGCAGGGCCAGGCAGGCGAGCACGCCCGCAGCCAAAAGCACCGGCACGCGGCGAAGCGAACCTAGATTCAAGGTGCTGGACATACAGAAGGGACTTCCATTTTGGATGGGTAGTAGAACGGGTAACCGACTTGACCGGGCGTTGCCGCCACTGCCGAAACGGTGACTTGGTCGCAGGGTAGAACGCGGACGCCGATGACCCCACGCACCTTGAATGCGTTCTGAATGTTTAAGATCGGCATGTACGATCCTCTTTTTGTAAGGCCAAAATTCTTTGGCGCACATGCTTGCGCAGGTCGACCCGCGCCGTATGTAGCATCCGTCCGCGACAGTTCTAGGATATTTCCCAAACGTCAGCTCTAAAAAAACCGCCTGCGGGAATGCGGCGGTTTTCGAGTTAAAAACGGTGACGTATGGGTGCTGAGCTGGAAGCAACTGAGCGTCCACCAACCCGGCGTTACGTGTTGGGCCTTGAGCCGTCCAGGGTGGCAAAAGCACGCAACCGATGACTGGCGTGAAATCGAAGATTGGGATCAGGTGAATCAACAACGGCCAGAGTGGAATGCGCGCTGGAGCAAGACCATCGAGCGGTAGGTCTGGAGAGCCGAGTCAATCGGCTATAGGAGTGAACGTGTTCGCGAAGCGGTGTGCCTGATAAACCGCATTCAGCCTATCGCCAACACGTTGGCCCCTACAGATTGCGTTTGCTGCATCAATGTCGGCGACCCAGGTTTTCCGCTCGAAATCAGCAGGGGGCTGATGGGCCTCTTCGCAGGCAAGCCTGCTCCCACAGGATCTGAGAGCCAACTTGTTGGCGAGGCGGCGACGCAGCGACGCGGCTTATATGAACCACCCCGCCTACAGCCGACAAGACTCGCAGTCGGGTCGAAGCCATGAGCAGATATCTGGAAACGGCGATTTCGATGGGTTGAGATCAGGCAAATCAGCAACGGGCGCAGTGGAAGGCGCGCTGGAGCTAGACAAACGGGCGATAGATGAGGTGATGGCTCCGGCAGAAAAACCGGAGCGTTGTTTAGCGAGGGGGGCCTTTGTGGAACACAGGGCCAATGCGCCAACGAAACCCTCGGGCAACGCCAGTTCTGAAGTACGGCACGAGAGTTGTTTCTCTTGGGACCACTCATCCAACGCCCAACCTCGGCATTTCAGACGCGCTTCATGGGCACACCAGGCTTGGGCGAACGCCTTCTCACGCTGCGCAGGTTCAATGTCCATTAACTGCGCCGCGACGACCGGACCGAGATAATCAAGCGCCACCGCGTGCCAATCTGGCGTTTGCTGCACCTACATCACGTCTACGCCGACTTGGCCGTGTAAATTCACCGCCGCCAGCGACAGGGTGCTTTCGTGGCTGATCGACAAACCCACTTCACCGATACCCGAAATGACAATGTGCGGCCGTTGTCCTGGCGTCGACATAACCACGATAGCCGACTGCGGCACATTCAGGGTCAGTGCGAGGGTTTCGGTTAACGCCTGCCGAATGTGATCCCTGGCGTAGACTCGACTGGCGCCGACCGGGGTTGCGGTGCGCAGCAATAGCACGCCGGTCCGTATGTGCGACGGCGGACCAGGCCATGGAAATACGGTTAAGGCGTCGAGCGCGTTAGGGATCATGCTCGGGCCGGTGCCGCCGGACAACCGGTCCAACTGCTGGTGGCCGGAATGTGTTCGCCTTTCATTACCAACGTCAGCGGACCAAGGCGTGCGTCGTCACCCACTTGCGCGCTGTACAGCACGGCGCTGCGTGGCCCCATGTAGACTCGCTTGCCGATAACCACGTGATCGATTTTCATTATTCGGTCTTCGAACAGGTGGGTTTGGGGGCACACACCTGCGTTCAACTCGCTGTCATCGCCAATGGAGACGCAATCGAATTCGGTGATGTCTGTAGTGTCCATGTACACCCCTGGGCCAATCTTGCAGCCCAGCAGATTGAACGCCAAAGGCAACCACGGCGTGCCCCTCAGGTAACGCATGAAGTTCGGCGCCGCCATGCTTTCGTAGACACTGGTGATGCTTTCGGACACCCACACAAACGGGGTCCACATTGGTTCGGCGCGCTTGCGATAACGGCCCATCAGCAGCCATTTCAATGCCACGACAAACAGGTAATTGCCGACGCCATACGCCAGTCCAATAAGGGCGAGGTAGCCGATCACTGCCGCCCAGCGACCGTCTTTGGCCAGCGGCATCAAATCGAGCATCACGGTGTAACCGACCGCGACCACCAACGCGTGAGGTACAACGATGCGCACCGCTTCAATCGATCCCCGTGCTAACCGCCGCAGGGGCGATGGGCGAAAGGTCAGGGACTCGGGGTAGCTGCCGATGACCTTTTCCCGCGCCGGCAGATTGATTGGCGGCGAACCGAGCCACGTGTCGCCGTCCGACAGTTGTGAGTTGAGTGGCGCGTGGGAATGAACGCCGATCAAGACGTTCTCCGGCAACACGGTGCCGTCTGGAATGTAGCTGCCATTGCCGACGAAGCTACGGTGGGAGATCACCGTTGGGCGCATGGTCATCCAGCCACCGTCGATCTGCTCGTCGCCGAGCATAACGGCGTCGGCAATGAAGGTTTCATCGCCCAGCGTCAGCATGTCCGGGATAACCCCTTGGGCGGTGGAAATCTCGGCGTCGCGGCCGACCTTGGCGCCTAGCAGACGAAACCAGAACGGCGCATAAACCGTGGCGTAAATGCCGGACAACACGTTCAAGCTCGATTCTTGAATATGACTGACCAACCATTTGGCACAGTAGGTCGTGCTGTGAACCGGGTAGCTGCCAGGTTTCAGGCGCGGCAGCGCGATCCAGCGCAGGGCCGCCGATAACAATGCAGTCAGCACAATCAGTACGGCACTGGCCGGGAACGCCAAGACGAAATAGCGCGCCAGTTGCACGACAACGGAGTCACCTTGCAGCCAAGGCATAACGCTCTGCACGTCAAGCCAGTCGATCAGCACAAAGGTCGGAAACACCGGGATGAAAAACAGCAGGGCGACAAGGAGGATGCCAAACACGAAAAACAGCGTCTCCCCGAGACGACGTTGCTGCGTGACGTCAGGCCTTGGTCGCTGGGATCGAGCATCGAACGCGCCGACATCCCGTGCTGGCGAACCTTTCCAGACCCGGCCAGCCGGTACCTTGCAACCCTGAGCCAGGGCTGATTGAGCCTCTAAATGGCCGAGTTCGCCGACGGCAGTGCCGCCTTCCATCACCACATAAGAACTGACGCAGGCGTTGTCGCCCACGGTGATGGCGCCCAAGTGCAACTCTCCGCGTTCAACACGGGCGTTTTCGAAGCTGACCCCGTTGCCGACGCTAACCTCGTTACCGATGACCAACAGCTCTGGAGCCCGCACGTTCATCGAACCAATGATGACCTCGCTGCCGATTTTGGCACCGAGCGCACGCAACCAGAGGGGGTAAAGCGATGAGCCACTCAACAGGTACACCGGCGCCGACTCGACCAGACGATCGGCGGCCCACCAGCGGTAATAAATCACGCCCCACAACGGGTAACTGCCCGGTTTCAGCCGGCCCGCAAGCAGCCATTTACCAATGATCGCGACGCCGAATTGCAACACGGTAGCCGCTAGGAATACCGCCACCGAGGCGACGGTGGCGAAAGCTGCGGAGTCGCCCGAATTGCTGGTAAGAAAGTCGTACGCAAAAAACGGCGCCAGCCATTGGATCATTCGTAGGCAGACCAGCGCCGGTAATGCCAGTGCCTGAGCCGCGCCACAGCGCCAACGACGAAAAGCTGAAGGCGGCGTCCACGTCACGTGGGCCGGGCCTTGCTCAGGGGTTTGCTCCAATACGGCGGCGATGGCACCGACGCGACGCTGATGATAAATGTCGCGCACGGTGATGTGGGCAAACCGTGCATCGGCGCGCAAGGCTGAGGCCAGCCGGGCGGCGAAGAACGAGTGGCCGCCCAGATCTGTGAAAAAGTCAGCATCGCGGCGGATTGGCTGGCTGGGGAAGAGTGCTCCCAAAGCTGCAAACAGAAACTGCTCGGCCGCGCTCTCAGCCACGTCGGACTCAAGACTGGCGCTGCTGGTATCAATGCTGATTGGTCGGGACTTGAGCGTTTTACGGTCAATCTTCCCAGAGGTCAGGCGCGGCATGCTGTCCAGCAGCTCGAACCGCCCCGGTACCATGTAGGCCGGTAAAGACGCTTGCAGGGTTTTACGCAACTGAGCGGCCAAGGTTTGGGGCGGCAATACAGTGTCCGCGACCAGATAGGCAATCAGTTGGTCGATACCGTCTTCGTTGCGCAGCAAAACCGCCACCGTGCCGACGCCGGGCTGCTGCGCCAGCAGGGATTCGATTTCACCCAGCTCAACCCGGAAACCGCGAATTTTTACTTGATCATCGGCCCGACCCAGGCACTGCACCTGGCCGTCGACGTCTATTCGCGCCAAGTCACCGGTGCGGTAAAGGCACTCATCGTGGTAACCCGTGGCCCATGGATTGGGCAGGAATTTTTCCACGGTCAGGTCCGGCCGCCCGAGGTAACCGTCGGCCAAGCCGGGGCCGATGATGCACAGCTCGCCGGTCTGACCACGAGGCAACAGGATTAACGGGAGGCCGGCCACCACATCGGGGGCAATCACCAACAAACCATAATTGGGCAATGGCGTTCCGATGGTGACCGGCTGCCCAGGCGACAGCCGCGCAAGGCTGGCCGAGACTGTCGCTTCGGTGGGTCCATAGGTGTTGAACATCTGCCGACCGGCCCGGCTCCAGCGCTCTACCAACGACTCGGGGCACATCTCGCCGCCGAGGTTGATCAGGCGCAGGCTCGGCACGTCTTCGCTGAACAACGCCAGCAAAGTCGGGACGGCGTGCAACACGCTGATGCGCTGCTCGGTCAGCATGCGTGGCAAGGTTTCCGGGTCGCCGCTGGTTTCTTTGGGGCCGATCCACAGCGTCGCGCCCACCAGATAGGCGATCCAGATTTCTTCGAACGACATGTCAAACGCTACAGAGAAACCTTGATACACCCGGTCCGCCGCGCGGATGCCAAGCACCGCGTTTTCACTGCGCAAAAAGTGGCAAATGCTGCGCTGGGAAATCACGATGCCTTTGGGCTTCCCGGTAGAACCCGAGGTGTAGATCACATAAGCAGGATGCTCCGGCAACGCGCCGTGCCGACGCAACAACGCACCCTCCCCTGGGCTCAACAACGCCTCGGCAGTCCACAGCGGCAGACCAATGCCGGACAAGCTCGACGCCAACGCCTCACAACACACAACGCCCACCGCCCCCGCGTCGTCCATGCAGATGTGCAAGCGGTCAACCGGCGTGTCCTGATCCAGCGGCAACCACGCCGCTCCCGCCTTAGCGATACCCGCTTGCATCACTAACAATTCGATACCGCGTGGCAGCCACAACCCGACAATCTGCCCCGGCAACACGCCCGCATTGATCAAACCCGACGCCACCTGATCCGCCTGCCGATCCAACTCGCGGTAGCTGAGCTGCCGATCCCCAAAAATCAAAGCAATCTGCCCCGGACTGCGCAGCGCGCTGGCTTCGAGCAAATCGGCAAGCACCTCCTCACGCAAAAACTCAGGGCGAATCGCGCCATACAGCACGTCTGATAAACAGACGCTCTGATCAGGCTCCAGCAAAGTCGAAGTATTCATGGGGGAGGCCTTCGGATTATTGTTTTTGGAAGTATTGGGGGGCGGCGGCAGGCTATCCCTTTAGGCGCTGGGGCTCGGCAAAAATGAGTCTGTCAGAGGAAAGCTGTACGGAGGTTGAACGCTTGGTGTGGGTGGGGAGCGGGATGGGGGGTTGCGAAGTTGGGGTGAGGTTTTGGGGTTGGTGGCGTTGGGTGGGACCGTTTGTCGGGGGAGTTATTTAGAGTTAGATGCGTTTGAGGGGTGATGCGCAGGATGGAGGTGTTATCGAGGGTTAGATGGGGCTAACAAAAAAGGCCCCCGGCTGTTTGAGCTGGGAGCCTCTGCTTAGTTCTTTAGGAGCGGTACTCTAGAATGGAATATCGTCATCAAAACTATCAAAATCCGGAGCCGGTTGCGGCGCTTGCTGCTGGGGAGCAGGACGCGATTCGCGTTGTGGCTGGGATTGCTGCGGCTGCGATGACTGCTGCGGACGCTGCTGTTGAGGGCGTGGCGCAGAGTTGCTGTTGCCGCCTTGACCCTGTGGAGCACCGTCGCCTTGTGGGCGACCGCCCAGCAGTTGCATAGTGCCTTGCATGTCGACGACGATTTCAGTGGTGTAGCGCTTGATGCCGTCTTTTTCCCACTCGCGGGTTTGCAGCTTGCCCTCGATGTAGACCTGCGAACCTTTGCGCAGGTATTCGCCAGCGATTTCAGCGACTTTGCCGAACATCGAAACACGGTGCCATTCAGTCTTTTCGACTTTCTGACCGGTTTGTTTGTCGGTCCATTGTTCGCTGGTCGCCAGACTCAGGTTGGTCACGGCGTTACCGTTAGGCAAGTAGCGAACTTCGGGATCCTGGCCGCATGTACCGACCAATATGACTTTGTTAACCCCACGGGCCATAACGTTCTCCTAGGCTTCGCATTCCGCTGGCTCCGGGTCGTTGACCAAGCGCTCAAGGGAGTTGCGATCCAATAATTCGGTATCCAATTTGATATAGATGGCAGCTTCGTCACTGACGACTACCGCATCTGTTACCCCCGGGACGGCCATCAAACGCGCGATCAGGCCGCCTTCGCGTTGTGCTTCAGGCGTCAACGGCACGCGTAGGCTCGTCACGTACGGTGGTTCGCGCATAGTTACAGCAAAGGCTAGCCAGATGGCGCATAGAGCGGCACCGCCGAGGAACACAATACTGAGTCCTCCGTGCTGAAAAAGCCAGCCTCCAAGAATGCCTCCTGCGGCTGAACCGAGGAACTGGCTGGTGGAATAAATCCCCATGGCCGTGCCTTTGGCGCCCGCCGGTGACACTTTACTGATCAGCGATGGCAGCGAAGCTTCCAGCAGATTGAATGCGGTGAAAAACACCACCGTTCCAATCACCAACGCCCGCAACGTATCGCCGAACGCCCAGAAGAATAGCTCAGTCAGCAACAGCACGCAGACGGCGCCGAGCAGGACGCGCTTCATCTGGCGTTTTTTCTCACCGTAGATGATGAACGGAATCATCGCGAAGAACGAAATCAGCAAAGCGGTCAGGTAGACCCACCAGTGCTGTTCTTTGGGCAAACCGGCTTTTTCGACCAGGGCCAAGGGCAGCGCGACGAAGCTGGACATGAGCATCGCGTGCAACACGAAGATACCTAAATCCAGTCGCAGCAGGTCGGGATGACGCAGTGTCGCGCCCAACGCTGCTCGTGCAACGCCCGATTCCCGATGGGTCAGCGGTCCGGTTGAATGCGGCACCATGAAGGCGACGACGAGAATTCCCAACAATGCCATGCCGCCCGTGGCCAGAAATAACCCGGACAAGCCGAACGCCCTCGTCAACAACGGCCCGACAACCATGGCCACCGCGAACGACAGGCCAATGGTCATACCGATCATGGCCATGGCCTTGGTGCGATGCTGCTCACGGGTAAGGTCCGATAACAACGCCATGACAGCCGCCGATATCGCGCCCGCACCTTGTAGGATCCGCCCGGCGATCACGCCCCAGATTGAGTCCGCGTTGGCCGCCAACAAACTGCCAAGGGCAAAGATAATCAAGCCTAAATAAATAACTGGCCGCCGACCGATTCGGTCAGAAATCATCCCGAACGGTATCTGCAGCACTGCTTGGGTCAGGCCATACGCGCCGATTGCCAAACCGATGAGCGCTGGAGAAGCGCCCGCGAGGTCCATGCCGTAGGTGGCGAGGACCGGTAAAACCATAAACATGCCAAGCATTCGGAAGGCGAACACCAGCGCCAGGCCGCTTGCTGCGCGGGTCTCGCTGCCACTCATGCGTTCGCTAAGGGGATCGTGCATGGAGAAACCTCATGTGAACCGGCAATGATTCTACCAGTCCCATCGGTTAGCAGCACATACGCGACGCTTTGCCGCGTACTGGCATGGAGCCGTATACTCCCGTGTTTATGCCCGCCAAGCGAGGCCGCAGTGGACAAGATCGTGATACGTGGGGCCCGAACCCACAACTTGAAGAACATTGACCTAACCCTGCCACGCGACAAATTGATCGTTATTACCGGGCTTTCCGGCTCTGGCAAGTCGTCGCTGGCCTTTGACACGCTGTACGCCGAAGGGCAGCGGCGCTATGTCGAATCGCTTTCTGCGTACGCGCGGCAATTTCTGTCGATGATGGAAAAACCGGACGTCGATACGATTGAAGGGCTATCGCCGGCGATTTCTATCGAACAGAAGTCCACGTCGCACAACCCACGCTCGACCGTGGGTACGATTACTGAAATTTACGATTACCTGCGCCTGCTTTATGCACGGGTCGGTCAGCCGCGCTGCCCGGATCACGATATTGCGCTGGAAGCGCAGACGGTCAGCCAAATGGTCGACTTGGTGCTGGCGCAACCGGAAGGCAGCAAGCTGATGCTGCTCGCGCCCGTAATCCGTGAACGCAAGGGCGAGCACTTGGCGATCTTCGAAGAGTTGCGCGCTCAAGGCTTCGTCCGCGCCCGAGTCAATGGCCGGCTGTGCGAGCTAGATGAGTTGCCCAAGCTCGACAAGCAGAAGAAGCACTCTATTGATGTGGTGGTTGACCGCTTCAAGGTGCGCGAGGACATGCAGCAGCGGCTTGCCGAATCGTTTGAAACCGCGCTGAAGTTGGCTGACGGTATCGCCTGGGTGGCGCCGATGGACGACGAGCCCGGCGAAGAAATGATTTTCTCGGCGCGCTTTGCCTGTCCGATTTGTGGGCATGCAATCAGCGAGCTGGAACCTAAGCTGTTCTCCTTCAACAACCCGGCCGGCGCGTGCCCGACTTGCGACGGTTTGGGCGTGAAGCAGTTTTTCGACATCAAGCGGTTGGTCAACGGTGAACTGACGCTGGCCGAGGGCGCGATTCGCGGCTGGGACCGGCGCAACGTGTATTACTTCCAGATGCTCGGTTCGCTGGCGAGTCACTACGGCTTCAGCCTGGAAGTGCCGTTCAACGAGTTACCGGCTGACCAGCAGAAGATTTTGCTGAATGGCAGCGGTACGCAAAACGTCGACTTCCGGTATCTCAATGATCGCGGCGACATCGTTAAGCGTGCGCACCCTTTCGAGGGCATCGTGCCAAACCTTGAGCGGCGTTACCGCGAGACTGAATCGGCAACGGTTCGTGAGGAACTGGCCAAGTTTCTCAGCACTCAGCCGTGCCCTGACTGCCGTGGCACGCGTTTGCGTCGCGAAGCGCGTCACGTGTGGGTCGGCGAGAAAACCTTGCCTGCGGTGACCAGCCTGCCAATTGGCGATGCGACTGAATATTTCGCCACGCTGAAACTGACGGGCCGACGCGGTGAAATTGCCGACAAGATTCTCAAGGAAATTCGCGAGCGCTTGCAATTTTTGGTCAACGTCGGACTTGACTACTTGTCTCTGGACCGTAGCGCCGACACCTTGTCTGGTGGCGAGGCGCAGCGTATCCGTCTAGCGAGCCAGATCGGCGCGGGTCTTGTGGGGGTGTTGTACATTCTCGATGAGCCGTCCATTGGCCTGCACCAACGGGATAACGACCGCCTGTTGGGCACGCTGAAACACCTGCGCGATATCGGTAATACGGTGATTGTGGTTGAGCACGACGAAGACGCGATTCGTCTGGCGGACTACGTGGTGGACATCGGCCCGGGCGCCGGCATTCACGGCGGCCACGTTGTCGCCGAGGGCACGCCCGCTGAAGTTATGGCACACCCGGATTCGCTGACCGGCAAATACCTGTCGGGACGCGTGAAGATAGAAGTGCCGGCCAAGCGCACGCCGCGTAACAAGAAGCTGTCGCTGACGCTCAAAGGCGCTCGCGGCAATAACTTGCGCAATGTCGATCTGGAAATCCCGATTGGCTTGCTGACCTGCGTGACGGGTGTTTCCGGCTCGGGCAAGTCGACGCTGATCAACAACACGCTGTTTCCTTTGAGCGCCACGGCCCTCAACGGTGCCACCACGCTTGAAGCGGCGGTGCATGACAGCATCGACGGTCTGCAGCATTTGGACAAAGTGGTCGACATCGACCAGAGCCCTATCGGGCGGACGCCGCGCTCCAACCCGGCGACGTACACCGGGTTGTTCACGCCTATCCGCGAATTGTTTTCCGGGGTGCCGGAGTCGCGATCACGGGGTTATGGCCCTGGGCGCTTCTCGTTCAACGTGAAGGGTGGGCGCTGTGAAGCGTGTCAGGGCGATGGCTTGATCAAGGTCGAAATGCACTTTCTGCCGGACATCTATGTGCCGTGCGACGTGTGCAAGAGCAAGCGTTATAACCGCGAAACGCTGGAGATCAAATACAAGAGCAAAAGCATCCACGAGGTCTTGGAAATGACCATCGAGGAAGCGCGGGTATTCTTCGATGCAGTGCCAGCGCTGGCTCGCAAGCTTCAGACGCTGATGGACGTGGGTTTGTCCTACATCAAGCTAGGACAATCCGCGACCACGCTGTCCGGTGGTGAAGCGCAGCGGGTCAAGCTGTCTCGCGAGCTGTCCAAGCGCGATACCGGCAAGACCCTGTATATCCTTGATGAGCCGACTACCGGCCTGCACTTCGCGGATATTCAGCAGTTGCTCGATGTGCTGCACCGCTTGCGCGATCACGGCAACACCGTGGTGGTGATCGAGCACAACCTGGACGTGATCAAGACGGCCGACTGGCTTGTCGACCTTGGGCCAGAAGGCGGCTCCAAAGGTGGTCAAATCATCGCCTGTGGCACGCCAGAGGAAGTCGCCGAGATGGAGCAGTCCTACACCGGTCACTACCTCAAGCCGTTGCTGATTCGGGATAAAGCCACTGCGGTCTAGCTTGATAGCGCATTAAAAAGCCCCTGTCGCATCGCTGCGGCAGGGGCTTTTTATTGCGGTGCTGGAATCAGAACTGCGATTGCAGGTAATTTTCCAAGCCAATCGATTTGATCAGACCCAATTGCTGCTCTAGCCAATAGGTGTGATCTTCTTCGGTATCGGCCAACTGAACACGAAGAATGTCGCGGGAAACGTAGTCCTTGTGCAGCTCACACAGGGCGATGCCCTGGCAAAGCGCGGCACGGACCTTGTATTCCAGGCGCAAATCGCTGGCGAGCATCTCAGGGACCGTGGTACCGACGTCTACATCATCAGCACGCATACGCGGAGTGCCTTCGAGCATCAGAATCCGGCGCATCAACGCGTCGGCGTGCTCCGTCTCTTCCTGCATCTCATGGCTCATACGTTCGTAGAGCTTACTGAAGCCCCAATCTTCGTACATCCGAGAATGGATAAAATATTGATCACGCGCTGCCAGTTCGCCTGTCAGCAACGTCTTGAGGTAATCGATTACTACTGGGTGACCTTGCATCGCCCTAAATCTCCCTACTTGAAAGGCCCTAGTCTGGACCAAGCCGAGGAGAAGGTCACTTCAGAAAACGCATTAAAACGTTAAAATTCTGCGAAAGTCGGACAACTGGATGGGAAAAACCGCCCAAATGAGGGCGGTTCTGTTTATCACTTAGAGTCAGCCGAGTTGAACACCCAAGGCTTTGGCAACACCTTCGCCGTAAGCTGGATCAGCTTTGTAGAAATACTGCAGCTGACGTTGAACGACATCGCTGGTGACGCCGGACATAGAGCCAGCAATGTTGTTGATCAGCAGAGCCTTCTGTTCGGCACTCATTAAGTTGAAGAGCGCGCCTGCATGGCTGAAGTAATCGGTGTCTTCCCGATGATCGTAACGGGTTGCCACGCCGCTCAATGCCAACGCGGGCTCAGCGTAGGCCGGGGCTTGTTTCGGCGCGTCGGCGTAGCTGTTCGGCTCGTAGTTAGGCGTACCGCCCCCATTGTCACCAAAACGCATTGACCCATCACGCTGGTAGCTGTGAACCGGGCTTTTCGGTGCGTTGATCGGCAACTGCTGGTGGTTTGTACCAATGCGATAGCGATGCGCGTCGGCGTAGGCAAAGACCCGACCTTGCAGCATGCGGTCTGGTGACAAGCCAACGCCAGGCACCATGTTGCTTGGACCGAATGCCACTTGTTCAACTTCAGCGAAGTAGTTCGCCGGGTTACGGTTCAGCTCAAGCTCGCCCACTTCAATCAGCGGATATTCTTTCTGCGACCAGGTTTTGGTGACGTCAAACGGATTTTCGTGATGAGCGCCCGCCTGGGTTTCGGTCATGATCTGGATGCAGACTTGCCATTTCGGGAAGTCGCCTCGTTCAATCGCAGAAAACAGGTCGCGCTGCGAATAATCCGGGTCAGTACCTGCCAAGCGCGCAGCGTCTGCCGCGGCAAGGTTTTTGATGCCCTGCTTGGTCTTGTAGTGCCATTTGACCCAGTGACGCTCGCCGTTGGCGCTGATCAGGCTGTAAGTGTGGCTGCCGAAGCCGTGCATGAAGCGATAGCCGTCTGGAATGCCGCGATCCGAGAACAGGATCGTGACTTGGTGCAGCGCTTCTGGTGAGTGCGACCAGAAGTCCCACACCATTTGCCCGCTTTTCAAGTTGGTTTGTGGCTGACGCTTTTGGGTGTGGATGAAATCCGGGAATTTAAGCGGGTCACGGATGAAGAACACGGGCGTGTTGTTGCCAACAATGTCCCAGTTGCCCTCTTCGGTATAAAACTTTACGGAGAAGCCACGTGGGTCGCGCTCAGTGTCAGCTGAACCGCGTTCGCCACCGACTGTGGAAAAGCGCATGAAAATCGGGGTCTGCTTACCAACGGTGTCGAACAGTTTTGCGCTGGTGTACTGAGTGATGTCGCGGTTTACCGTAAACGTACCGTGGGCACCTGACCCTTTCGCATGGACGCGGCGTTCAGGGACGTTTTCACGGTTGAAGTGCGCGAGCTTTTCGATCAGGTGGAAGTCATCAAGCAATAACGGGCCTCGGGGGCCGGCGGAACGAGAATTCTGGTTGTCGGCGACAGGGGCGCCGCTGGCGGTTGTAAGCGTTTTATTCTGGCTCATGCAAAGTCTTCCTCTGGCGAACATATCTTGCCGGCTAATCGGCATGAAACGGAGTATTCGTCAAAAACGTTACACCAGCAAATTCATTAAATTGTGAAGATCGATAGAATTTTATAATTCACAGATAACAAAAAACCGGGCACTAGGCCCGGTTCTTTGATCAGACTGACGTCTTATTCAGCGGCTTCTACAACACCACCGATAGGACGATCAACCAGTTCGACGTACGCCATAGGCGCATTGTCGCCAGTGCGGAAACCGCACTTGAGGATGCGCAAGTAGCCACCCTCACGGGTTGCATAACGCTTGCCCAGATCGTTGAACAGCTTACCAACGATGGCTTTCGAACGAGTACGGTCGAATGCCAGGCGGCGGTTAGCCAGACTGTCGATCTTAGCCAGGGTGATCAGCGGCTCAGCAACGCGACGCAGTTCCTTGGCTTTCGGCAGTGTAGTTTTGATCAGCTCGTGCTCGAACAGCGACACCGCCATGTTTTGAAACATGGCCTTACGGTGAGAGCTAGTACGGCTCAGATGACGTCCACTTTTACGATGACGCATGGTTCATTCCTTACCAAACACAACGTTCGGTGGTTACGACGATCAGGCAGTCGCCTTGTCGTCCTTCTTAAGACTTGCAGGCGGCCAGTTGTCGAGGCGCATGCCGAGGGACAGACCACGGGAGGCCAGAACGTCCTTGATTTCGGTCAAGGATTTCTTGCCCAGGTTCGGAGTCTTCAACAGTTCTACTTCGGTGCGCTGAATCAGGTCACCGATGTAGTAAATGTTCTCCGCCTTAAGGCAGTTGGCCGAACGTACAGTCAGTTCCAGATCGTCAACCGGACGGAGCAGGATCGGATCGATCTCGTCTTCCTGTTCGATAACCACTGGCTCGCTATCACCTTTGAGATCGACGAACGCAGCCAACTGCTGTTGCAGAATGGTTGCAGCGCGGCGAATAGCCTCTTCAGGATCCAACGTGCCGTTGGTTTCCAGATCAATAACCAGCTTGTCCAGGTTAGTACGCTGTTCGACACGGGCGTTTTCCACCACGTATGCGATACGGCGAACCGGGCTAAACGAAGAGTCAACCTGCAAGCGACCAATGCTGCGGCTTTCGTCTTCATCGCTCTGACGCGAATCGGCCGGCTCATAACCACGACCACGAGCTACGGTGAGCTTCATGTTCAAGGCGCCGTTAGACGCCAGGTTAGCGATTACGTGATCGGGATTAACGATCTCGACATCATGATCCAGCTGAATATCGGCAGCGGTAACCACCCCCGAACCCTTCTTCGACAAGGTCAGCGTAACTTCGTCACGACCGTGCAGCTTGATAGCGAGACCTTTAAGGTTCAACAGGATTTCAATGACATCTTCCTGTACACCTTCGATGGCGCTGTACTCATGGAGTACACCGTCAATCTCGGCCTCGACTACTGCACAGCCGGGCATTGAGGACAACAAGATGCGACGCAGCGCATTGCCCAGGGTGTGGCCGAAACCACGCTCGAGAGGCTCGAGTGTGATTTTAGCGCGGGTTGGACTGACAACCTGCACGTCAATGTGACGGGGTGTCAGGAACTCATTTACCGAAATCTGCATGGATGCACCTATTTTCTAGCCCTTACTTGGAGTAGAGCTCGACAATCAGGCTTTCGTTGATGTCGGCGGAAAGATCACTGCGAGCTGGAACGTTTTTGAAGACGCCAGATTTTTTCTCAGTGTCTACTTCTACCCATTCTACGCGGCCACGTTGGGCACACAGATCGAGAGCTTGGACAATGCGCAGTTGGTTCTTAGCCTTCTCGCGGATAGCGACCACGTCACCAGGACGAACCTGATACGACGGAACGTTAACGGTTTTGCCGTTAATGCTGACCGACTTGTGCGATACCAACTGACGAGATTCGGCGCGAGTCGAACCAAAGCCCATACGGTATACAACGTTGTCCAAACGGCATTCGAGCAATTGCAGCAGGTTCTCACCAGTAGCGCCTTTCTTGCCGGCTGCTTCTTTGTAATAACCACTGAATTGACGTTCGAGAACGCCGTAAATACGACGGACCTTCTGCTTTTCACGCAGTTGGGTGCCGTAATCGGACTGGCGACCGCGGCGTTGGCCGTGGATACCAGGGGCTGCTTCGATGTTGCACTTGGATTCGATAGCGCGGACGCCGCTCTTCAAGAAGAGATCGGTGCCTTCACGACGTGCAAGCTTGCATTTTGGACCAATGTAACGAGCCATTTCTTACAGTCTCCTGGATTACACGCGGCGCTTCTTCGGCGGACGGCACCCGTTGTGCGGGATTGGCGTCACGTCGGTGATGCTGGCGATCTTATAGCCACAGCCGTTCAAAGCACGGACAGCAGACTCACGACCTGGACCTGGACCCTTGACGTTAACGTCGAGGTTCTTCAAGCCGTATTCCAGCGCAGCTTGACCAGCACGTTCAGCGGCTACTTGAGCAGCGAACGGAGTGGACTTGCGTGAACCGCGGAAACCCGAGCCACCGGAGGTAGCCCAAGAAAGCGCATTACCTTGACGGTCGGTGATGGTGACGATTGTGTTGTTAAACGACGCGTGGATGTGGGCGATGCCATCAACCACTGTCTTTTTAACTTTTTTACGAGGACGAGCAGCAGGTTTTGCCATGACTAGTTTCCTGTCGATTCGCTGGTGCGATTACTTGCGGATCGGCTTACGCGGACCTTTGCGAGTACGCGCGTTGGTCTTGGTACGCTGACCGCGCACTGGAAGACCACGACGATGGCGCAGACCGCGATAGCAGCCCAAATCCATCAAGCGCTTGATTTTCATGTTGATTTCGCGACGCAGGTCACCTTCAGTGGTGAACTTCGCCACTTCGCCACGCAGCTGTTCAATCTGCTCGTCGCTCAGATCTTTGATCTTCACCGCTGGGTTAACCCCAGTGGTTGCACAAATCTTCTGTGCAGTGGTGCGACCAACACCATAGATGTAGGTCAACGAGATAACAGTATGCTTGTTATCTGGAATGTTAACGCCTGCAATACGGGCCATTCAGTGGGACTCCAATTGACAGCTACCTACGCCCCGGAAGCCAAGAAATAGGGCGCGAGATAATATCGCTGTAATAACAAATAATCAACCCAGCAGCGCACTAGCTGCTGGGCTTTTAGCACAAATCACACTCAGCCTTGGCGCTGCTTATGACGTGGTTCCGCGCTGCAAATTACTCGAACCACACCTTCGCGGCGAATAATCTTGCAGTTACGGCACAGCTTTTTAACCGATGCACGAACTTTCATGACCAACTCCTAAACCTTATGGGTGCTTCAGCGCAGCATGCCGCTACCGTAGCCCTTCAGGTTGGCTTTCTTCATCAGGGATTCGTACTGGTGCGAAACGAGGTGCGATTGTACTTGGGACATGAAGTCCATCACAACCACTACGACGATCAGCAACGAAGTCCCGCCAAGGTAGAACGGTACGTTTGCTGCCACCACCAGAAACTGGGGAAGCAGACACACGGCCGTCATATAAAGAGCACCGAACATGGTCAAGCGAGTCAAAACGCCATCAATGTAGCGCGCCGACTGCTCACCTGGACGAATACCCGGAATAAAGGCACCGGACTTCTTCAGGTTTTCCGCTACGTCTTTCGGATTGAACATCAACGCCGTATAGAAGAAGCAGAAGAAAATAATCCCTGCACTAAACAGCAGAATATTCAACGGCTGACCAGGAGCGATCGACTGCGAGATGTCCTGCAGCCAGCCCATACCTTCAGACTGACCAAACCAGGCACCCAACGAAGCCGGGAACAGCAAAATGCTGCTCGCGAAAATAGCCGGTATTACACCGGCCATGTTCACTTTCAACGGCAAGTGGCTTGTCTGCGCAGCAAAAACCTTACGACCCTGCTGACGCTTGGCGTAGTGAACAGCAATACGACGCTGGCCACGCTCAATGAACACCACGAAACCGATGATCGCTACTGCCAGCAAACCGATGGCAACCAAGGCGAAAATATTGATATCACCCTGACGCGCAGACTCGAAAGACTGCCCTATCGCTCTCGGAAGACCGGCGACGATACCCGAAAAAATCAACATCGAGATACCGTTACCAACACCACGCTCAGTAATCTGCTCACCCAGCCACATCATAAACATTGCGCCAGCCACAAAAGTGGACACCGCAACGAAATAGAAGCCGAGGCCACCAGTGAACGCTATACCCTGCCCCGCCAAACCAACGGACATGCCGATAGCTTGCACGAGAGCGAGGACAACGGTGCCATAGCGGGTGTATTGACTGATCTTACGACGACCAGCCTCACCTTCCTTCTTCAACTGTTCCAACTGCGGGCTGACGGCGGTCATCAACTGCATGATGATCGATGCCGAAATGTACGGCATGATCCCCAGCGCGAAGATACTCATCCGCTCCAGCGCGCCGCCGGAAAACATGTTGAACAAGCTAAGAATGGTCCCCTCATTCTGTCGAAACAGGTCCGCCAGCCGGTCCGGATTGATACCAGGAACTGGGATGTGTGCGCCTATCCGATAGACGATAATCGCCAACAGAAGAAAACGCAGTCGAGCCCAGAGCTCGGATAACCCGCCTTTGCTGAGCGCTGAGAGAGCACCTTGCTTAGCCATTTATTCCTCGAACTTGCCGCCAGCTGCTTCGATAGCCGCACGCGCACCTTTGGTGGCTGCGATACCTTTGATGGTGACAGCGCGAGTAACTTCGCCGGACAACATGATTTTCACACGTTGAACGTTTTGGTTAATCACGTTGGCATCCTTCAGGGACTGCACGGTGACGATGTCGCCTTCCACTTTAGACAATTCGGACAAACGCACTTCTGCGCGATCCATAGCCTTCAGGGAAACGAAACCGAACTTCGGCAGACGACGATGCAACGGCTGTTGGCCGCCTTCAAAGCCCGGAGCAATAGTGCCACCGGAGCGGGAGGATTGACCTTTGTGGCCGCGGCCACCTGTCTTACCCAAACCACTACCGATACCACGGCCCGGACGATGCTTTTCGCGACGGGAACCCGGCGCTGGACTCAGATCATTGAGTTTCATCGATTAACCCTCGACTCGCAGCATGTAGTAAGCCTTGTTGATCATCCCGCGATTCTCAGGAGTATCCAGCACTTCTACAGTGTGACCGATGCGACGCAGACCCAAACCCTTAATGCACAATTTGTGGTTAGGGATGCGTCCGGTCATGCTTTTGATCAGCGTTACTTTAACGGTAGCCATGATCAGAAGATCTCCTTGACACTTTTGCCGCGCTTGGCAGCAATAGATTCAGGAGATTGCATAGCTTTCAAACCTTTGAACGTAGCGTGAACCACGTTTACCGGGTTAGTCGAGCCATAGCACTTGGCGAGCACGTTCTGAACACCAGCAACTTCCAACACTGCGCGCATAGCGCCGCCAGCGATGATGCCGGTACCTTCAGAAGCAGGCTGCATGTACACCTTCGAAGCGCCATGGGCAGACTTCATTGCGTACTGCAGAGTAGTGCCGTTCAGGTCTACTTGGATCATGTTACGGCGAGCAGCTTCCATTGCTTTCTGAATCGCAGCAGGCACTTCACGTGACTTGCCGCGACCGAAACCAACACGCCCTTTACCATCACCAACCACGGTCAACGCGGTGAAGGTGAAGATACGGCCGCCTTTTACGGTTTTAGCAACGCGGTTCACTTGAACCAGCTTCTCAATGTAGCCTTCGTCGCGCTTTTGGTCGTTATTTGACATAACTTAGAACTCCAGTCCGCCTTCACGAGCAGCATCAGCCAGCGCTTTCACGCGGCCGTGGTACTTGAAGCCAGAACGGTCGAAAGCCACTTGTGAAACGCCGACGGCTTTCGCACGCTCAGCGACCAGCTGGCCAACCTTAGTGGCCGCGTCGATGTTGCCAGTGGCTCCATCACGCAGGTCTTTGTCCAAAGTCGAGGCGCTCGCCAAGACTTTGCTGCCGTCGGCCGAAATGACCTGGGCATAAATGTGCTGCGAAGAGCGGTACACGCAGAGACGCACGACTTCTAATTCGTGCATTTTCAAGCGTGCTTTGCGAGCGCGACGCAGTCGGGTAACTTTTTTGACGGTCATTTGCTATGCCCTACTTCTTCTTGGCTTCTTTACGGCGGACGACTTCGTCCGCGTAACGCACACCTTTGCCTTTGTATGGCTCAGGACGGCGGAAGTCGCGGATCTCAGCGGCCACTTGACCAACCAACTGCTTGTCGATACCTCGGATGAAGATATCGGTCTGGTTGGGAGTCTCAGCGGTGATGCCGTTCGGCAGGTCGTATTCCACCGGGTGCGAAAAGCCAAGTGCCAGAGACAGCACTTTGTCTTTTGCTTGCGCTTTATAACCAACACCGACCAGCTGGAGCTTACGCTCGAAGCCTTGGCTTACGCCCTGGACCATGTTGTTAACCAGTGCACGAGTGGTGCCGGCCATTGCGCGAGTTTGTTGATCGCCATTGCGAGCAGCGAAACGCAGCTCACCAGCTTCTTCAACAATCTCAACGGACGAATGGATGTTCAGATCTAGAGTGCCCTTGGCACCCTTCACCGAAAGCTGCTGGCCGACGAGTTTAACTTCGACGCCTGCTGGCAACTTTACGGGGTTCTTAGCTACGCGTGACATGCTTATCCCCCCTTAGAACACTGTGCAAAGAACTTCGCCGCCGACACCGGCAGCGCGCGCAGCACGATCCGTCATCACACCTTTATTGGTGGAGACGATAGACACACCGAGACCGCCACGAACTTTAGGCAGATCATCGACGGACTTGTACTGACGCAGGCCTGGACGGCTAACGCGCTTCACTTCTTCGATGACTGGACGGCCTTCGAAGTACTTCAGCTCGATGGATAGCAACGGTTTGATTTCGCTGCTGATCTGATAACCCGCAATGTAACCTTCGTCCTTCAGGACTTTGGCAACAGCAACCTTCAACGTGGAAGATGGCATGCTTACGACGGGCTTTTCAGCCATCTGGGCATTACGGATACGAGTTAGCATGTCCGCTAACGGGTCCTGCATACTCATGGGCTAGACGCTCCTAATACATAAAAATAAGCCTTGCGGCTATAGCTTGTCGCCGAGAAACTCCGGGCAAATGAACACACGGGCTCAGGCGAGCCGATCATTCTAGACACACCCCGGAAATGAATCAAGCCCCAAAAGGGGCCTGATTCAAATTCTTGCTTCACGCGGGTCGATCTTATGCAAGATCGACCGACGCAAAACGAGATTAACGCTTTACCAGCTGGCTTTAACCAGACCCGGAACGTCACCACGCATAGCTGCTTCACGCAGCTTGTTACGGCCGAGGCCGAACTTGCGATAGACACCGTGTGGACGGCCGGTGATGCGGCAGCGGTTACGCATGCGCGAAGCGCTTGCGTCACGTGGCTGCTTCTGCAGAGCTACTTGAGCTTCCCAACGTGCTTCTGGACTTGCGTTCAGATCCACGATGATAACTTTCAACGCTGCACGCGCCTTGGCGTACTTGGCAACCGTGAGCTGACGTTTCAGCTCGCGGTTTTTCATGCTCATCTTGGCCATTGTCCTACTCCAATCAGTTGCGGAACGGGAACTTGAAAGCACGCAGCAATGCGCGACCCTCATCATCCGTCCGAGCAGTGGTGGTCAGGGTAATGTCCAGACCGCGAAGAGCATCGATCTTGTCGTAATCGATTTCCGGGAAAATGATCTGCTCTTTTACGCCCATGCTGTAGTTACCACGACCATCGAAGGACTTGGCATTCAGGCCGCGAAAGTCGCGAACCCGAGGCAGGGAGATCGACAGCAGACGATCCAGGAATTCGTACATACGATCGCGACGCAGAGTGACTTTAACGCCGATCGGCCAGCCTTCACGAACTTTAAAGCCCGCGATGGATTTCCGAGCGTAAGTAACAACGCATTTTTGACCAGTGATCTTTTCCAGGTCTGCAACAGCGTGCTCGATGACTTTTTTGTCACCGACCGCTTCGCCCAGACCCATGTTCAAGGTGATCTTTGTAACGCGCGGAACTTCCATCACGTTCGAAAGCTCAAGTTCTTCCTTGAGCTTCGGAGCGATTTCCTTCCGGTAAATCTCTTTTAGTCGTGCCATGGTCTTCTACCTAGCAGTGTTCAAGCATCAACCGCTTTTTGGGTCGACTTGAAGACACGAATTTTCTTGCCTTCTTCAACTTTGAAACCAACGCGATCTGCCTTGTTGGTTGCGCCGTTGAAAATGGCGACGTTAGAAGCGTGCAATGGCGCTTCTTTTTCGACGATACCGCCTTGTACGCCCGACGCAGGGTTTGGCTTGGTATGGCGCTTTACCAGGTTGATCCCACCAACGACCAAACGGTCGTCAACGAGAACCTTGAGCACCTTACCGCGCTTACCTTTGTCTTTGCCGGCGATCACGATGATCTCGTCGTCACGACGAATCTTTTGCATGTCGGATCTCCTTACAGCACTTCTGGGGCGAGAGAGACGATCTTCATGAACTTTTCAGTCCGAAGTTCGCGCGTCACTGGCCCAAAGATACGGGTGCCGATCGGCTCTTGCTTGTTGTTCAACAGAACAGCAGCGTTGCCATCAAAGCGGATAATGGAGCCGTCTGCGCGACGAACACCATGGCGAGTGCGGACTACAACAGCAGTCATCACTTGGCCTTTTTTCACTTTACCGCGAGGAATTGCTTCCTTAACGGTTACTTTGATGATGTCACCGATGCCAGCATAACGACGATGGGAGCCACCCAGAACCTTGATGCACATAACACGGCGTGCGCCGCTGTTATCAGCTACATCGAGCATGGATTGAGTCTGAATCATATAATTTCTCCGACCCCTAGTCCTTAGACTTCCACAGCGCGTTCGAGAATCTCAACCAGCGCCCAAGACTTAGTCTTGGCAACTGGACGAGTTTCACGAATAGTGACTTTGTCACCGATGTGGCTCTGATTAGTTTCGTCATGCGCGTGCAGCTTCGTCGAACGCTTAACGTATTTACCGTAGATCGGGTGCTTTACGCGACGCTCGATCAGAACGGTGATTGTCTTGTCCATTTTGTCGCTGACAACACGGCCAGTCAGCGTACGGACGGTTTTTTCGGCTTCAGCCATGATCACTTACCTGCCTGCTGGTTAAGCACAGTCTTCACGCGAGCAATGTCACGCTTAACTCGCGAGAGCAGATGAGACTGCCCCAACTGGCCAGTTGCCTTCTGCATACGCAGATTGAACTGGTCACGCAGCAGGCCGAGCAGTTGCTCGTTCAGCTGCTGTGCTGATTTTTCACGAAGTTCATTCGCTTTCATCACATCACCGTCCGTTTAACAAAGGAGGTGGCGAGTGGCAGCTTTGCAGCAGCCAGGGCGAAAGCCTCACGCGCCAGCTCTTCAGAAACACCCTCGATTTCATACAGGACTTTGCCTGGCTGAATCTGGGCAACCCAGTACTCTACGTTGCCCTTACCTTTACCCATTCGAACTTCGAGTGGCTTTTTGGTGACGGGCTTGTCCGGGAATACACGGATCCAGATTTTGCCGCCACGTTTAACGTGACGGGTCAGTGCACGACGCGCTGACTCAATCTGACGGGCGGTAAGACGACCACGAGCAACAGACTTCAGCGCATATTCGCCGAAGCTGACTTTGCTACCGCGCTGTGCCAAGCCACGGTTGTGGCCTGTCATCTGCTTGCGGAACTTCGTACGCTTTGGTTGCAACATTTGGCGTACCCCTTACTTAGCAGCTTTTTTACGAGGCGCTGGTGCTTGTGGTTTCAGCTCTTCTTGGCGACCACCAATTACTTCGCCTTTAAAGATCCAAACCTTTACACCGATCACACCATAAGTGGTGTGAGCTTCGTAGTTGGCATAGTCGATGTCGGCACGCAGGGTGTGCAATGGAACACGACCCTCGCGATACCATTCAGTACGTGCGATTTCAGCACCGCCGAGACGACCGCTCACTTGGATTTTGATGCCTTTGGCACCAATGCGCATGGCGTTCTGAACAGCGCGCTTCATAGCGCGACGGAACATTACACGGCGCTCCAGCTGCTGAGCTACGCTCTGCGCAACCAACATACCGTCCAGTTCCGGCTTGCGGATCTCTTCGATATTGATGTGCACAGGCACACCCATTTGCTTGGTCAGGTCCTGACGCAGTTTCTCAACATCTTCACCTTTCTTCCCGATCACAATGCCAGGACGAGCGGTGTGGATGGTGATACGTGCTGTCTGAGCCGGACGATGGATATCGATACGGCTTACGGACGCGCTTTTTAATTTGTCTTGGAGATACTCGCGCACCTTCAGATCAGCGAACAAATAGTCCGCATAAGTCCGACCGTCTGCGTACCAGACGGAGGTGTGCTCCTTGACGATTCCCAGGCGAATGCCAATGGGATGTACTTTCTGACCCATCTCTTCGACTCCGTTACTTGTCAGCAACCTTGACAGTGATATGGCAAGACCGCTTGACGATGCGATCAGCGCGGCCTTTGGCACGCGGCATGATGCGCTTCAGCGAACGCCCTTCGTTGACGAAAACGGTGGAGACCTTAAGGTCATCAACGTCTGCGCCTTCGTTATGCTCGGCGTTGGCTACAGCCGACTCCAGCACTTTCTTCAGGATCTCGGCGGCTTTCTTACTGCTGAAAGCCAACAGGTTGAGCGCTTCGCCCACCTTCTTCCCGCGGATCTGGTCGGCGACCAAGCGGGCTTTCTGGGCGGAGATTCGAGCGCCCGACAACTTAGCGGCTACTTCCATCGTTCCTTACCCCTTAACGCTTGGCTTTCTTGTCTGCCACGTGCCCACGATATGTGCGGGTACCGGCAAACTCGCCTAGTTTATGGCCGACCATGTCTTCGTTCACGAGAACTGGGACATGTTGACGACCGTTATGCACAGCAATGGTCAAACCGACCATTTGTGGCAGGATCATAGAACGGCGCGACCAGGTCTTAACTGGTTTGCGATCGTTCTTTTCCGCCGCCACTTCGATCTTCTTCAGTAGGTGAAGATCAATAAAAGGACCTTTTTTCAGAGAACGTGGCACTGTCGTATCCCTCTATTTACTTGCGACGACGGACGATCATTTTGTCGGTACGCTTATTACCACGAGTCTTCGCGCCCTTAGTCGGGAAGCCCCACGGCGATACCGGATGACGACCACCAGAGGTACGACCTTCACCACCACCATGTGGGTGGTCAACCGGGTTCATGGCAACACCACGAACGGTTGGGCGAACGCCACGCCAGCGTTTGGCACCAGCTTTACCCAGTGAACGCAGGCTGTGCTCGGAGTTCGAGACTTCGCCAAGCGTTGCACGGCATTCAGCCAATACTTTACGCATTTCACCAGAGCGCAGACGCAGGGTCACGTAGACACCATCACGCGCTACCAACTGAGCCGAAGCACCAGCGGAACGTGCGATTTGCGCGCCTTTACCCGGCTTCAACTCGATGCCGTGTACGGTGCTACCAACTGGAATGTTGCGCAGTTGAAGAGCGTTGCCCGGCTTGATCGGTGCCAAAGCACCTGCGATCAGCTGGTCGCCAGCACTAACGCCTTTAGGGGCGATGATGTAGCGGCGCTCGCCATCTGCGTACAACAGCAGTGCGATGTGAGCAGTACGGTTTGGATCGTATTCAATTCGCTCAACGGTGGCACTGATGCCATCTTTGTCGTTGCGACGGAAATCGACCAGACGATAATGCTGCTTATGACCACCACCGATGTGACGCGTGGTAATACGGCCATTGTTGTTACGACCACCAGTCTTCGATTTCTTCTCGAGCAGCGGTGCGTGAGGAGCGCCTTTATGCAGCTCCTGATTGACCACCTTGACCACGAAACGGCGGCCAGGGGAAGTCGGTTTGCATTTAACGATTGCCATGATGCACCCCTTCCTTACTCAGCACTGCTGCTGAAATCGAGATCTTGGCCCGGTTGAAGGGAGATAACTGCCTTCTTCCAGTCATTACGCTTGCCCAGACCGCGAGCAGTGCGCTTGCTCTTACCCAGAACATTCAGGGTAGTAACACGCTCTACTTTCACGCTGAACAGGCTTTCGACGGCCTTCTTGATTTCCAGCTTGGTTGCGTCAGTTGCAACCTTGAAAACAAACTGGCCTTTCTTGTCAGCCAGAACCGTGGCCTTCTCGGAAACGTGCGGGCCAAGTAGAACTTTAAATACGCGTTCCTGGTTCATCCCAGCAGCTCCTCGAATTTCTTCACGGCCGACACAGTGATCAACACTTTGTCGTATGCGATCAGACTAACTGGGTCGGAACCTTGAACGTCACGTACATCTACGTGCGGCAGGTTGCGAGCAGCCAGGTACAGATTCTGGTCGACAGCATCGGACACGATCAGAACATCAGTCAGACCCATGCCATTCAGCTTGTTCAGCAGATCCTTGGTTTTCGGTGCTTCAACAACGAAGTCCTGAACCACGACCAGACGGTCAGTACGAACCAGCTCAGCAAGGATGGAGCGCAATGCTGCGCGATACATCTTCTTGTTAAGCTTCTGAGAGTGGTCTTGTGGACGAGCTGCGAAAGTAGTACCACCGCCACGCCAGATTGGGCTACGGATAGTACCGGCACGAGCACGGCCAGTACCTTTCTGACGCCAAGGGCGCTTACCGCCACCAGAAACGTCGGAACGGGTCTTCTGTGCCTTGCTACCCTGACGGCCGCCGGCCATGTAGGCCACGACTGCTTGGTGTACCAATGTTTCGTTGAACTCGCCGCCAAATGTCAGTTCGGAAACTTCGATCGCTTGAGCGTCATTTACATTTAATTGCATGTCAGCTTCCCCTTAACCGCGAGCCTTGGCTGCCGGACGTACAACCAGGTTGCCGCCAGTAGCGCCAGGAACAGCACCCTTGACCAACAACAGATTGCGTTCAGCGTCCACGCGCACCACTTCCAAGGACTGCACGGTCACGCGCTCAGCGCCCATATGACCGGACATCTTTTTGCCCTTGAATACACGACCAGGAGTCTGGCACTGGCCGATAGAGCCTGGGACGCGGTGGGATACGGAGTTGCCGTGAGTATTATCTTGGCCACGGAAATTGTGGCGTTTGATCGTACCCTGGAAACCTTTACCCTTGGACTGACCGGTCACATCGACCATCTGCCCAGCGGCGAAGATTTCTGCATTGATTACGTCGCCAGCTTGGTAGTCGCCTTCTTCAAGACGGAACTCCCAAACACCGCGACCAGCAGCAACGTTCGCTTTAGCGAAGTGACCTGCTTGAGCAGCAGTCACGCGCGAAGCACGACGCACACCGACAGTGACTTGCACTGCACGATAGCCATCGGTTTCTTCGGTTTTAAACTGGGTGACGCGATTCGGCTCGATCTCAATGACCGTAACCGGAATGGAGACACCTTCTTCGGTGAAAATACGGGTCATACCGCATTTACGACCGACTACACCAATAGTCATGTTGTAAACCTCATGAGTGTACGGGGCTTTCACCCGCTATGGCCGCCCATTTCAGAGCGTTACACGACTAAGACCGAGTCTTAGCCGAGGCTGATCTGTACTTCCACACCGGCCGCAAGATCAAGCTTCATAAGTGCATCAACGGTTTTATCCGTTGGCTGGACGATGTCCAGAACGCGCTTGTGAGTACGGATCTCATACTGGTCGCGCGCGTCTTTGTTGACGTGCGGAGAAACCAGAACAGTGAACCGCTCTTTACGGGTAGGGAGTGGAATCGGACCACGCACTTGTGCACCAGTACGTTTCGCGGTTTCCACGATTTCCTGGGTAGATTGGTCGATCAGACGATGGTCAAAAGCCTTCAACCTGATACGGATTTGCTGATTTTGCATTGGATTTCAGACTCCCAGCTGCTGTTCCCACCGAGCGCAATACGCCCGTTAAAAGGAGGCGCAATTCTATAGACGCTCCCACAAAGTGTCAACCCAATAAAAAAGCCCCCGCAAGCGGGGGCTTTTTCGACAGATCATCGATTACGCGATGATCTTGGCTACGACGCCAGCGCCGACGGTACGACCGCCTTCACGGATAGCGAAACGCAGGCCATCTTCCATCGCAATGGTCTTGATCAGCGTAACAACCATTTTGATGTTGTCGCCAGGCATAACCATTTCAACGCCTTCTGGCAATTCGCAGTTACCAGTCACGTCAGTTGTACGGAAGTAGAACTGCGGACGGTAGCCTTTGAAGAAAGGAGTATGACGACCGCCTTCTTCTTTGCTCAGAATGTAAACTTCAGCTTCGAACGTAGTGTGCGGCTTAACCGAACCCGGCTTAACCAGAACCTGGCCACGCTCCACGTCGTCACGCTTGGTACCGCGCAACAGAACGCCGCAGTTTTCGCCTGCACGGCCTTCGTCGAGCAGCTTACGGAACATTTCAACGCCAGTGCAGGTGGTGACAACAGTGTCACGCAGACCAACAATTTCCAGCGAATCTTGAATCTTAACGATACCGCGCTCGATACGACCAGTCACAACAGTACCGCGACCAGAGATCGAGAATACGTCTTCGATCGGCATCAGGAACGGCTTGTCGATAACACGGATTGGATCTGGGATGTAAGTATCCAGAGTCTCAACCAGTTTACGAACGGCAGTGGTGCCCATCTCGTTGTCATCTTGACCATTCAATGCCATCAGCGCGGAGCCGATGATGATTGGAGTGTCGTCACCTGGGAAGTCGTAAGTGCTCAGCAGATCGCGCACTTCCATCTCAACCAGCTCCAACAGCTCAGCGTCGTCAACCATGTCAGCCTTGTTCAGGAAGACAACGATGTACGGAACGCCAACCTGACGGGACAGCAGGATGTGCTCACGAGTTTGCGGCATCGGACCATCAGCAGCTGAACAAACCAGAATCGCGCCATCCATCTGCGCAGCACCAGTGATCATGTTCTTCACATAGTCAGCGTGACCTGGGCAGTCAACGTGAGCGTAGTGACGGATCTTTGAGTTGTACTCAACGTGTGCGGTGTTGATGGTGATACCACGAGCTTTTTCTTCCGGAGCGCTGTCGATTTTATCGAAAGCAACAACGGCGCTACCGAAGATCTCGGAGCAAACACGGGTCAGAGCAGCAGTCAACGTGGTTTTGCCATGGTCAACGTGACCGATGGTGCCAACGTTTACGTGCGGTAAATCACGTACAAATTTTTCTTTAGCCACGACAATTAACTCCTAGCCTAAAGGGGCTGAATCAGCCTTGTTTTTTAGTGACAGCTTCGACGATATGCGACGGAGCTACATCGTATTTTTTGAATTCCATAGAGTAGCTTGCGCGACCCTGAGACATGGAGCGAACGTCGGTCGCATAACCGAACATCTCACCCAACGGAACCTCGGCGCGAATCACTTTGCCGGAAACCGTATCTTCCATACCCAAGATCATGCCGCGACGACGATTCAGGTCGCCCATCACGTCACCCATATAGTCTTCAGGCGTCACAACTTCTACTGCCATCACTGGCTCAAGCAGAACGCCACCGCCCTTGGAAGCCAATTGCTTGGTCGCCATGGAAGCAGCCACCCTGAACGCCATCTCATTTGAGTCGACGTCATGGTAAGAACCATCGAACACAGTAGCCTTCAGGCCGATGAGCGGATAGCCGGCAACAACGCCGTTCTTCATCTGCTCTTCGATACCCTTCTGGATAGCCGGGATGAATTCCTTAGGAACCACACCACCTACTACTTCGTTCACAAATTGCAGACCTTCCTGACCTTCGTCAGCCGGTGCAAAACGGATCCAGCAGTGGCCGAACTGACCACGACCGCCAGACTGGCGCACGAACTTGCCTTCGATCTCACAGGCCTTCGTGATTTTCTCACGATAGGAAACCTGAGGCTTACCAATGTTGGCTTCGACGTTGAACTCACGGCGCATCCGGTCTACCAGGATGTCCAGGTGCAACTCGCCCATGCCAGAGATGATCGTTTGACCAGTCTCTTCATCAGTTTTGACGCGGAAAGATGGATCTTCCTGAGCAAGCTTGCCCAGAGCGATACCCATTTTTTCCTGGTCATCCTTGGTCTTCGGCTCAACGGCGACCGAAATAACCGGCTCCGGGAAGTCCATACGAACAAGAATGATCGGCTTGTCAGCCGAACAAAGGGTGTCACCCGTGGTGACGTCCTTCATACCAATCAAGGCCGCGATGTCACCAGCGCGCACTTCCTTGATTTCTTCACGGGTGTTCGCATGCATTTGCACCATACGACCAACACGCTCTTTCTTGCCCTTGACCGAGTTGATCACGCCGTCGCCGGAGCTCAACACGCCCGAGTAAACGCGCACGAAAGTCAGAGTACCCACGAATGGGTCAGTAGCAATTTTGAAAGCCAGAGCCGAGAACGGTTCGGCATCGTCTGCATGACGCTCCATCGCGACTTCTTCATCATCAGGATCGGAACCCTTGATGGCTGGAATGTCGGCTGGAGCCGGCAGGAAGTCGATGACAGCATCAAGAACCAAAGGAACACCTTTGTTCTTGAAAGAAGAGCCACAGACAGCAAGGACGATCTCACCAGCGATAGTACGCTGACGCAGAGCAGCCTTGATTTCGTCGATGGTCAGCTGTTCCTCATTGAGGTACTTGTCCATCAGCTCTTCAGAAGCTTCGGCAGCAGCCTGGACCATGTTGTCGCGCCATTCAGCAGCGAGCTCAAGCATGTCCGCAGGAATTGCTTCGCGACGAGGAGCGGCACCTTTGTCAGCATCATCCCAGTAAACCGCTTCCATGTTGATCAGATCAACCTGACCCTGGAAGTTGTCTTCTGCACCGATAGCCAACTGGATCGGCACCGGAGTGTGACCCAGACGCTTTTTGATCTGCTCAACCACACGCAGGAAGTTCGCACCAGCACGGTCCATCTTGTTTACATAAACAAGACGTGGAACGCCGTACTTGTTGGCTTGACGCCATACGGTTTCCGACTGAGGCTCAACACCTGAGGTGCCACAGAACACAACTACCGCGCCATCGAGTACGCGAAGCGAACGCTCAACTTCAATTGTGAAGTCAACGTGGCCCGGGGTATCGATGATGTTAAAACGATACTTGTCGAACTGCTTGGCAGAGCCGGCCCAGAAGGCCGTGGTCGCAGCGGAGGTGATAGTAATACCACGCTCCTGCTCCTGCACCATCCAGTCCATGGTCGCGGCGCCGTCATGCACCTCGCCCATTTTATGGTTTACGCCGGTGTAAAAAAGGACGCGCTCAGTGGTGGTGGTTTTACCAGCATCCACGTGAGCAACGATACCAATGTTACGGTAGCGGTTAATCGGAGTAGTACGAGCCATAAAGCCCTCGCAAAATTAGTGACGCTAAAATTAGAAGCGGTAGTGCGAGAAAGCCTTGTTGGCTTCAGCCATACGGTGCACGTCTTCACGCTTCTTAACTGCAGCACCTTTACCTTCAGCAGCGTCCATCAATTCACCAGCCAAACGCAGAGCCATAGACTTTTCGCCACGCTTACGCGCGAAGTCTACAAGCCAGCGCATTGCCAGAGCATTACGACGGGACGGGCGAACTTCAACAGGAACCTGGTAAGTAGCACCGCCTACACGGCGCGACTTCACTTCGACCAGCGGAGCGATGGCGTCGAGAGCTTTCTCGAAGATTTCCAGGGGATCGCTGTTCTTGCGCTCTTTAACTTTTTCCAGCGCGCCATAAACGATACGCTCGGCAACGGCTTTCTTGCCGCTTTCCATAACGTGGTTCATGAACTTAGCCAAAATCTGGCTGCCGTATTTTGGATCGTCAAGCACATCGCGCTTGGCTGCTACGCGTCTTCTTGGCATGGATAAGCCCTCAAACGGTCTTCAGGTTAGCTCGGGACCACTGCACTCTTGCGAGGCGCGCCCGACCTTACTCTTATCGACTCAGAAAAATAGAAATCTGCAATTTACTACGAAGCGTCAAATTACTTCTTCGGACGCTTGGTACCGTATTTCGAGCGACCTTGGTTACGACCTTTAACACCGGAAGTATCCAGGGAGCCACGAACGGTGTGGTAACGAACACCTGGCAAGTCTTTTACGCGACCGCCACGGATCAATACAACACTGTGCTCTTGCAGGTTGTGACCTTCGCCACCGATGTACGAGGAAACCTCGAAACCGTTGGTCAGGCGCACACGACATACTTTACGCAATGCCGAGTTAGGTTTTTTCGGCGTAGTGGTATACACGCGAGTGCATACACCACGACGTTGCGGGCAGTTCTGCAGCGCAGGTACGTCGGATTTCTCGACGATACGCTTACGCGGCTGACGTACCAGCTGGTTGATCGTTGCCATCTTAAGCTCCACTGTTGTCTTTCGACGCTATTGCTTTACGAAAAAGCAAGATGGCAGGACATCAGTCCCGCCAAATTTAGGGGTACAAGAGTCTAAAGAGGATCCTGTCCCCAGTCAAGGCAAAGCCCCAACATCTCCGACCATAAAGACAGCAGAATTATCTCTACCGCTTCAGGCCGAAAATGCCAGGGCTCTACTCTCAATTACCGCTGGAGTTCAACGCTTCGGTCAGTGCTGCTTCCACTTCACTCGCGCTAACACGCGTCGGCTTGTCTGCTTCACGACGACGCTTACGCTCGCTGTGGTAAGCCAGACCAGTACCGGCCGGAATCAAACGACCCACGACCACGTTCTCTTTCAGGCCGCGCAAGTAATCGCGCTTGCCAGTCACGGCCGCTTCGGTCAACACGCGGGTTGTCTCCTGGAAGGAGGCCGCAGAGATGAACGACTCGGTGGACAGCGATGCCTTAGTAATACCCAGCAATACACGGGTGAACTTGGAAACGAATTTCTCGTCCGCGCTCAGACGCTCATTCTCTACCAGAACGTGCGTCAACTCCATCTGATCACCTTTGATGAACGTGGAATCGCCAGACTCAGCGATCTCAACTTTACGCAACATCTGACGAAGAATCGTCTCGATGTGCTTATCGTTGATTTTCACGCCTTGCAGACGATATACGTCCTGGATCTCGTTAACGATGTACTTGGCCAGCGCACTCACACCCAACAACCGCAGGATATCGTGCGGGTCGCTTGGACCATCGGAGATAACTTCACCGCGGTTCACTTGCTCGCCTTCGAAGACGTTCAGGTGACGCCACTTAGGAATCAGCTCTTCGTACGGATCGCTACCGTCATTCGGGGTAATAACCAAACGGCGCTTGCCTTTAGTTTCCTTACCGAATGCAATGGTGCCGCTGACTTCTGCCAAGATCGAGGCTTCTTTCGGGCGACGCGCTTCGAACAAGTCAGCTACGCGTGGCAGACCACCCGTAATGTCGCGAGTTTTCGACGTTTCTTGCGGTATACGAGCGATAACATCACCGATCGCAACCTGCACACCATCCGCCACACCGACCAAGGCGTTGGCTGGCAGGAAGTACTGAGCCGGTACGTCTGTACCAGGTAGCAGCAGGTCCTTGCCATCCACACCCACCATCTTAACGGCAGGACGGATATCTTTACCGGCTGCAGGACGGTCTTTGGCGTCGAGAACTTCGATGTTGGTCATACCGGTCAATTCGTCGGTCTGACGCTTGATCGTGATGCCTTCTTCCATGCCCACGTAGGTCACGGTACCTTTCATCTCGGTGACAATTGGGTGAGTGTGCGGATCCCACTTGGCCACGATGGCGCCAGCGTCGACCTTATCACCCTCTTTAACCGATATCACGGCACCGTAAGGCAGCTTGTAACGCTCGCGCTCACGACCGTAGTCATCAGCAATCGCAAGCTCACCCGAACGAGATACCGCAACCAGGCAACCATCTACCCGCTCAACGTGCTTCAGGTTATGCAGACGGACAGTACCGCCATTCTTAACCTGAACGCTGTCAGCAGCGGAGGTCCGGCTTGCCGCACCACCGATGTGGAACGTACGCATGGTCAGCTGCGTACCTGGCTCACCGATGGACTGAGCGGCAATAACGCCGACTGCTTCACCAATGTTGACCTGGTGTCCGCGAGCCAAATCACGGCCGTAGCATTTGGCGCAGATACCGAAACGGGTTTCGCAGCTGATCGGCGAACGCACGATCACTTCATCGATGCTATTCAGCTCGATGAACTCAACCCATTTCTCGTCAACCAAGGTGCCAGCAGGAACGATGATGTCATCGGTACCCGGCTTGAATACGTCGCGGGCGATTACTCGACCCAATACGCGTTCGCCCAATGGCTCAACAACGTCACCGCCTTCAATGTGAGGCGTCATCAGCAGGCCATGCTCGGTACCGCAATCAACCTCGGTAACGACCAGATCCTGCGCGACGTCTACCAAACGACGAGTCAGATAACCGGAGTTCGCGGTTTTCAACGCGGTATCCGCCAAACCCTTACGAGCACCGTGAGTGGAGATGAAGTACTGAAGTACGCTCAAACCTTCACGGAAGTTCGCGGTGATCGGCGTTTCAATGATCGAGCCGTCTGGCTTGGCCATCAAACCACGCATACCTGCAAGCTGACGAATCTGTGCAGCCGAACCCCGGGCGCCGGAGTCAGCCATCATGTACATCGAGTTGAACGACTCTTGGTCGACCTCGACGCCGTGACGGTCGATAACGCGCTCTTTCGAGAGGTTCGACATCATCGCCTTCGACACTTCGTCGTTAGCTTTGGACCAAAGGTCGATTACCTTGTTGTACTTCTCGCCCTGGGTTACCAGGCCTGATGCGTACTGGGCTTCGATTTCTTTAACTTCGTCGGTAGCAGCTTCGATGATGCGAGCTTTTTCATCAGGGATAACGAAGTCGTTAACGCCGATGGAGACACCCGAAATGGTCGAATAAGCAAAACCGGTGTACATCAATTGGTCAGCGAAAATTACGGTTTCTTTCAAACCAACCACGCGATAGCACTGGTTGATCAGTTTAGAGATCGCTTTTTTCTTCATCGGCTGGTTGACCACGTCATACGACAGGCCGGCCGGGACCACTTGGAACAACAGCGCGCGGCCGACAGTGGTGTCGACGATACGGGTGTTCTTGACGCTTCCGCCGTCACGATCGTTAACCGTTTCGTGGATGCGGACTTTGACTTTGGCATGCAGCGCGGCTTCGCCGGCGCGGAATACACGGTCAACTTCCTGCAGATCCGCGAACACTCGACCCTCGCCCTTGGCGTTGATCGCTTCACGAGTCATGTAGTACAGACCCAATACAACGTCCTGCGACGGGACGATGATTGGCTCACCGTTGGCTGGCGACAGAATGTTGTTGGTCGACATCATCAGCGCACGCGCTTCGAGCTGAGCTTCCAGCGTCAACGGTACGTGGACGGCCATCTGGTCGCCGTCGAAGTCGGCGTTGTACGCAGCGCAGACCAACGGGTGAAGCTGGATAGCTTTACCCTCGATCAGAACCGGTTCAAACGCTTGGATACCCAGACGGTGAAGAGTTGGTGCACGGTTGAGCAACACTGGGTGTTCGCGGATGACTTCAGCGAGAACGTCCCAAACTTCTGGCAATTCACGCTCAACCATTTTCTTGGCGGCTTTAATGGTGGTAGCGAGACCACGCATTTCCAACTTGCCAAAAATGAACGGTTTAAACAGCTCGAGAGCCATTTTCTTAGGCAGACCGCACTGGTGCAGACGCAGGGTCGGGCCTACGGTAATTACCGAACGACCCGAGTAGTCAACACGCTTGCCGAGCAAGTTCTGACGGAAACGACCCTGCTTACCCTTGATCATGTCAGCCAAGGATTTCAGAGGACGCTTGTTGGAACCGGTAATCGCGCGACCGCGACGACCGTTGTCGAGCAGTGCATCGACCGCTTCCTGCAACATACGCTTTTCGTTGCGCACGATGATGTCCGGAGCGGACAGATCAAGCAGACGCTTCAAGCGGTTGTTACGGTTGATTACTCGACGATACAGATCGTTAAGGTCAGATGTAGCGAAACGACCGCCATCAAGCGGAACCAAAGGACGCAGATCTGGCGGCAGAACCGGCAGAACGGTCAGAACCATCCACTCAGGAAGGTTGCCGGAACCTTGGAAGGCTTCCATCAACTTCAGGCGCTTGGACAGCTTTTTGATTTTGGTCTCGGAGTTGGTTTGCGGAATTTCTTCGCGCAGACGGCCAATCTCGTGCTCCAGATCGATAGCGTGCAGCAGTTCGCGGACAGCTTCAGCACCCATACGGGCATCGAAGTCATCGCCGAACTCTTCGAGCGCTTCAAAATACTGCTCGTCGTTGAGCAACTGCCCTTTTTCAAGGGTGGTCATGCCTGGATCGATAACGACATAGCTCTCGAAATAGAGAACGCGTTCGATATCACGCAGGGTCATGTCCATCAGCAAGCCGATACGGGACGGCAGCGATTTCAAGAACCAGATGTGTGCAACTGGCGAGGCCAGTTCGATGTGAGCCATACGCTCGCGACGAACTTTTGCCAGTGCGACTTCAACGCCGCACTTCTCGCAGATTACACCGCGGTGCTTCAAGCGCTTGTACTTACCGCACAAGCACTCGTAATCCTTGACCGGGCCAAAGATCTTGGCGCAGAACAGGCCGTCACGCTCAGGCTTGAACGTACGGTAGTTGATGGTTTCCGGCTTTTTAACTTCACCGAACGACCACGAACGGATCATCTCAGGCGATGCCAATCCGATACGGATGGCGTCGAACTCTTCGACTTGACCCTGGTTTTTCAGCAAATTCAATAGGTCTTTCAAGGCCTTTCCTCCTGGCGGAGCAGGGAGCAGGCAATACCGCCCTGCCCCCAATTCGCGTCACGTGTTATTCGGTTTCCAGATCGATATCGATACCGAGCGAACGAATTTCTTTGATCAGTACGTTGAAAGACTCGGGCATGCCCGGCTCCATACGGTGATCGCCGTCCACGATGTTTTTGTACATCTTGGTCCGACCGTTCACATCGTCCGACTTCACTGTGAGCATTTCTTGCAGAGTGTAAGCCGCGCCGTATGCTTCCAGCGCCCACACTTCCATCTCCCCGAAACGCTGACCACCGAACTGAGCCTTACCACCCAGCGGCTGCTGGGTGACCAGGCTGTAAGAACCAGTGGAACGCGCGTGCATCTTGTCGTCCACCAAGTGGTTCAGCTTCAGCATGTACATGTAGCCAACAGTGACCGGACGCTCAAACTTGTTACCGGTACGACCGTCGAACAGCTGCATCTGGCCGCTTTCTGGCATATCTGCCAGTTTCAGCATGGCCTTGATTTCGCTTTCCTTGGCACCGTCGAAGACCGGCGTAGCCATTGGAACGCCGCCACGAAGGTTCTTCGCGAGATCCAGAATTTCTTTATCGGACAGATCTTCCAGACTTTCTTGGCGACCGCCGATTTCGTTGTAGATCTCGTTCAAGAACTTACGCAGGTCTACAACTTTACGCTGCTCTTCCAGCATGCGGTTGATCTTCTCGCCCAAACCTTTAGCTGCAAGGCCAAGGTGAGTCTCAAGGATCTGACCGACGTTCATACGCGAAGGTACGCCCAGCGGGTTGAGGACGATATCTACCGGGGTGCCATTGGCATCGTGCGGCATGTCTTCAACTGGCATGATTACGGAAACCACACCTTTGTTACCGTGGCGACCGGCCATCTTGTCGCCCGGCTGGATGCGGCGACGGATTGCCAAGTAAACCTTAACGATTTTCAGAACGCCAGGTGCCAGGTCATCGCCTTGCTGCAGCTTGCGCTTCTTGTCTTCGAACTTGTCGTCCAGAAGGCGGCGACGATCAACGATATAAGCTTGGGCTTTTTCGAGTTGATCGTTCAGAGCATCCTCAACCATGCGCAGTTTGAACCACTGACCATGCTCAAGACCGTCGAGTGTTTCGTCGGTGATGTCCTGACCTTTCTTCAGACCTGCGCCGCCTTCAGCCTTACGGCCAACCAAAGCGGAACGCAGACGTTCAAAAGTTGCGCCTTCAACGATGCGGAACTCTTCGTTCAAGTCTTTGCGAATTTCATCGAGTTGGGTCTTCTCGATCGACAGGGCACGAGCATCACGCTCAACACCATCACGAGTAAACACTTGAACGTCGATAACAGTACCCTTGGTACCGGTAGGTACGCGCAGGGAAGTGTCCTTAACGTCGCTCGCTTTCTCGCCGAAGATTGCACGCAACAGTTTCTCTTCCGGGGTCAGCTGAGTCTCGCCTTTCGGAGTGACTTTACCAACCAGGATGTCGCCTGCGCCTACTTCAGCACCTACATAGACAATACCGGCTTCATCAAGCTTGTTCAGTGCAGCTTCACCCACGTTAGGGATGTCTGCAGTGATTTCCTCAGGCCCAAGCTTGGTGTCACGGGCCACACAGGTCAGTTCCTGAATGTGGATCGTGGTGAAACGGTCTTCTTGGACTACACGCTCCGAAAGGAGGATGGAGTCTTCGAAGTTGTAACCGTTCCATGCCATGAACGCGATGCGCATGTTCTGACCAAGTGCCAGCTCACCCATATCGGTGGATGGACCGTCAGCCATGATGTCGCTGCGCTCAACTCGATCACCCTTGCTCACCAGCGGGCGCTGGTTGATGCAGGTGTTCTGGTTGGAGCGGGTGTATTTGGTCAGGTTATAGATGTCTACGCCGGCTTCACCGGTTTCAACTTCATCATCAGCAACACGAACCACAATACGGCTAGCATCTACCGAATCGATCACGCCGCCGCGACGAGCAACAACACAAACGCCTGAGTCACGAGCAACGTTACGCTCCATCCCGGTGCCGACCAACGGCTTATCGGAACGCAGGGTCGGTACTGCTTGGCGCTGCATGTTCGAACCCATCAACGCACGGTTGGCGTCATCGTGTTCAAGGAACGGGATCAACGAGGCTGCAACCGAAACTACCTGCTTCGGCGAAACGTCCATCAACGTGACGTCTTCCGGCGCCTTGACGGTGAATTCGTTGAGGTGACGTACCGCAACCAATTCATCAACCAGATGACCGGTTTCGTTCATTGTCGCCGAAGCTTGAGCGATAACGTGATCCGCTTCTTCAATTGCCGACAGGAAAACGATCTCGTCAGTTACCAGCGCGTCTTTAACAACACGGTATGGGCTTTCGAGGAAGCCATACTTGTTGGTACGCGCATAGGCCGCCAATGAGTTGATCAGGCCGATGTTCGGACCTTCTGGCGTTTCAATCGGGCATACACGACCGTAGTGAGTAGGGTGTACGTCACGAACTTCAAAACCAGCACGCTCACGAGTCAAACCGCCGGGGCCGAGCGCTGAAACACGACGCTTGTGGGTGATCTCTGACAGCGGGTTGTTCTGGTCCATGAACTGCGAAAGCTGGCTGGAACCGAAGAACTCCTTCACCGCTGCCGCAACCGGCTTGGCGTTGATCAGGTCCTGCGGCATCAAGCCTTCGCTTTCCGCCATCGACAAGCGCTCTTTAACTGCACGCTCTACACGCACCAGACCTACACGGAACTGGTTTTCAGCCATTTCGCCAACGCAACGAACACGACGGTTACCCAAGTGGTCGATGTCGTCGACAATACCTTTGCCGTTACGGATATCAACCAGAGTCTTGAGGACGGCGACGATATCTTCTTTGCACAACACGCCCGAACCTTCGATCTCGGTACGACCGATACGACGGTTGAACTTCATCCGGCCGACCGCAGACAGGTCGTAACGCTCAGGGCTGAAGAACAGGTTGTTGAATAGCGTTTCGGCTGCATCTTTTGTTGGTGGCTCGCCAGGACGCATCATCCGATAGATTTCGACCAGCGCTTCCAATTGGTTGCTAGTGGAGTCTATTTTCAGCGTATCCGAGACGAACGGTCCGCAGTCGATATCGTTGGTGTACAACGTTTCGATACGGACAACCTGAGATTTGGCGATTTTTGCAATAATCTCAGTGTTCAGTTCAGTGTTGCATTCAGCGATGATTTCGCCAGTCGCAGGGTGCACGATGACCTTGGCGGTAGTACGACCCAGGACATAGTCCAGAGGCACTTCCAGCTCTTTGATCCCGGCTTTTTCCATCTGGTTAACATGGCGAGCGGTAATCCGTCGGCCTTGCTCGACAATGACCTTGCCTTTGTCATCCAGAATATCCAATACCGCAATTTCACCACGAAGGCGCTGAGGAATCAGCTCCAGATTCAGGTTTTCACCCTGCACGTGGAAGATGTTGGTGGTGTAGAACGCATCGAGCACTTGCTCAGTCGTGTAGCCGAGTGCGCGCAACAATACGGACGCAGGCAGCTTACGACGACGGTCGATACGAACAAACACGCAGTCTTTCGGATCGAACTCGAAGTCCAACCACGAACCACGGTATGGAATAATACGCGCGGAATAGAGCAGTTTACCGGAGCTGTGCGTTTTGCCGCGGTCGTGATCGAAGAACACGCCCGGGGAACGGTGCAACTGGGAAACGATTACGCGCTCGGTACCGTTGATTACGAAGGTACCGTTTTCAGTCATCAGTGGGATTTCACCCATGTAGACTTCTTGCTCTTTGATGTCCTTGATCGCTTTGTTCGACGATTCTTTGTCGAAAATGATCAAACGAACCTTGACCCGCAAAGGCACAGCGTAAGTCACACCGCGCAGCACGCACTCTTTGACATCAAATGCCGGTTCGCCCAAGCGATAACCCACATACTCCAGCGCAGCATTGCCGGAGTAGCTGATGATCGGGAAAACGGATTTGAAGGCTGCATGCAGACCGACGTCGCGGAACTGATCTTTGGTCGCTCCCGCTTGCAAGAATTCGCGATACGAATCCAGCTGGATGGCCAATAGATACGGCACATCCATTACGTCCGGCAACTTGCTAAAGTCCTTGCGGATACGTTTTTTCTCAGTATATGAGTAAGCCATCAGCGTTCCCCAGCTTGGTCACCTGCTTGTTTGGCTCCTCCCGACGGGAGCAACCAGAAAATCGTGCAAACCCCTTGGTTTGCGCCACCGCATCGGGTGGGTCTTGCGCGCTATAGAGGCCAACTAGGTCAGCGATCTATAACGGAAAAAGGCCGGTGGCAAGAGCCACCAGCCATCAGCCTTTTGCTTTACGCTTGGGCTGGAGACACAAGTCGATACTTACTTCAGCTCGACTTTAGCGCCTGCTTCTTCCAGTGCAGCTTTGGCTTTGTCAGCAGCGTCTTTCGATACTGCTTCCAGAACCAACGAACCAGCACCAGCGTCAACTACTGCTTTGGCTTCTTTCAGGCCCAGACCGGTCAACTCACGTACAGCCTTGATCACGTTGACTTTTTTGTCGCCAGTTTCAGTCAGGATCACGTTGAATTCGGTTTGCTCTTCAGCAACAGCAGCAACAGCAGCTGGACCAGAAGAACCGGCAGCAGCAGTAACGCCGAATTTTTCTTCGAAAGCTTTGATCAGCTCAACAACCTGCAGAACAGACATTTCAGCTACGGCGTTGAGGATATCGTCTTGAGAGATAGACATGACTCTAATTCCTAATTGGGGGACGGCCTACACGGCCATCAAAATAAACAAAAAAGCGCGAGAGGAAGTGCTCAGCCTTAAGCTGCGGCAGCTTCTTTTTGCTCGCGAATAGCCGCCAGAGTACGAGCCAATTTGCTGGTAGCGCCTTGAATCACGCTCATCAGCTGAGAAATTGCTTCGTTACGGGTCGGCAGAGTTGCCAGTACGTCGATCTGGTTAGCCGCGAGGTACTTGCCCTCAAACGCAGCTGCCTTGATCTCGAACTTATCCTGACCTTTCGCGAATTCTTTGAACAAACGGGCAGCAGCACCAGGATGTTCATTGGAAAAGGCGATCAAGGTCGGGCCGGTGAACACGTCGTTGAGAACACTGTATTCAGTGTCAGCAACTGCGCGCTTGAGCAAAGTGTTACGTACTACTCGTACGTAAACGCCTGCTTCACGAGCCTCTTTACGGAGTCCGGTCATAGCGCTAACTGTCACACCACGGGCATCAGCCACGACAGCAGACAGAGCAGCTTTGGCAGCCTTGTTGACTTCAGCGACGATGGCCTTCTTGTCTTCAAGTTTAATTGCCACGGGTTTAACTCCTGCTTGTTACCGTTTCATCCAGCCGAAGCCGGATGTCGTTTTGGTGTCTGATTCGGTAAGGAACCGGGAGCACCATCTGCGTAGGCTTGAGGTTTAAGGCTTGCGCCGCCTACGGTCTTGGATAGCCCCCGCCAGGCAGGGACCCCAATTTTCATGGATGCAGTGGAACACATCCATTTTGTCTTACGCGTCCAACGACCCTTGGTCGATGATCAAACCTGGGCCCATAGTGGTGCTCAGGGTAACGCGCTTGACGTAAATACCTTTCGAAGAAGCTGGCTTGATACGCTTCAAATCAGCGATCAGCGCTTCTACGTTTTCCTTCAGCTTGGTAGCGTCGAAACCGACTTTACCAACTGAGGTGTGGATGATGCCGTTTTTGTCGGTGCGATAACGAACCTGACCAGCTTTTGCGTTTTTAACGGCAGTAGCTACGTCGGGGGTTACGGTACCAACTTTAGGGTTAGGCATCAGGCCGCGTGGGCCGAGGATCTGACCCAACTGACCAACAACACGCATCGCGTCCGGGGAGGCAATAACAACGTCGAAGTTCAGGTTGCCTGCTTTCATTTCAGCAGCCAGGTCGTCCATACCAACGCGATCAGCGCCGGCAGCCAAAGCGGCTTCAGCAGCTGGGCCTTGGGTGAACACTGCAACGCGAACGGTCTTGCCAGTGCCGTGTGGCAGCACAGTAGCGCTACGAACAACCTGATCAGATTTACGCGGATCAACGCCAAGGTTCACAGCGATATCTACAGATTCGCTGAATTTGACGGTCGACAGCTCGGTCAGCAACGCAGCAGCATCTACGAAGTTATAGGCTTTGCCCGCTTCGATTTTGCCGGCGATAGCCTTTTGGCGCTTAGTTAGCTTAGCCATTACACACCCTCCACGTTGAGGCCCATGCTACGAGCAGAGCCGGCGATGGTACGCACGGCTGCATCCATATCAGCTGCAGTCAGATCCGCATTTTTTGCTTTTGCGATATCTTCCAGCTGCGCACGAGTAACAGTGCCAACCTTAACGGTGTTTGGACGAGCGGAACCGCTAGTCAAACCTGCAGCCTTCTTCAGCAGAACCGAAGCCGGGGTGCTTTTCGTTTCGAAAGTAAAGCTACGATCACTGTAAACAGTGATGATCACGGGAGTCGGCAAGCCTGGCTCAATACCCTGAGTACGGGCGTTGAACGCTTTGCAGAATTCCATGATGTTCACGCCGTGCTGACCCAATGCAGGACCAACAGGCGGGCTAGGGTTAGCCTGAGCGGCTTTCACTTGCAGCTTGATGTAAGCGGTGATTTTCTTGGCCATGAGGCACTCCAATTACGGGTTCAGACGCCTAAAAAGGCTCCCCGGTTACTTGCGCGTTTATCCCAGTGACGACAAAACCCCACAGCCTAGGGCTGCGGGGTATGGGATTTTCGTTCAGCTATGCCTTTTCGACCTGACTGAACTCAAGCTCTACCGGGGTAGAGCGACCGAAAATGAGCACTGCCACTTGAATCCGGCTCTTTTCGTAGTTAACTTCTTCTACCGTGCCGTTAAAATCGGCGAACGGACCATCGGTGACTCGAACGACTTCACCTGGCTCGAACAGCGTTTTAGGCTTCGGCTTGTCGCTACCATCAGCGACACGACGCAGAATTGCTTCTGCTTCTTTATCTGTAATCGGTGCCGGCTTATCAGCAGTACCGCCGATAAAGCCCATAACACGAGGAGTGTCCTTGACTAAGTGCCAAGTCCCTTCATTCATGTCCATTTGAACCAGCACATAACCTGGAAAGAATTTGCGTTCGCTTTTGCGTTTCTGGCCGTTACGCATTTCAACCACTTCTTCAGTGGGAACCAGAATTTCGCCGAAGCCTTCTTCCATGCCAGCCAGTTTCACACGCTCTAACAAAGAGCGCATGACATGCTTCTCATAACCCGAGTAAGCATGCACTACGTACCAACGCTTAGCCACGGGACACCCTTAGCCGACGATCAAGGAAACAAGCCAACCGAGCAGGGAATCTAAACCCCACAACAGCAGCGCCATAACCAACACAACAGCCACAACAATCAATGTGGTCTGCGTAGTTTCTTGGCGAGTAGGCCAAACGACTTTACGAATCTCGGTACGAGCTTCCTTTGCCAACACGAAGAAAGCTTTACCTTTGGCTGTCTGCAAACCAACAAACGCAGCAGCAGCAGCAATAGCAAGCAATACGAGCACGCGGTACAGGATCGGTTCCGCTGAGTAGTACTGATTGCCGACAACGCCAACCACCACCAACGCGACAACAAGCAGCCACTTAGGCAGATCAAAGCGAGAGTCTTGGGCTTCAGCCTTGGGAGTCATCTACGGGGATCCTGTGAAAAGAAAGCCAGATTACACCGAGTGAATCTGGCAGGTCAGGAGGGAATCGAACCCCCAACCTACGGTTTTGGAGACCGTCGCTCTGCCAATTGAGCTACTGACCTAAAAGCAAAATTAGGCCGACCATTATGCCGACCCAACGAGAGTTTTTCAACCACTTACTCGACAATTTCCGGCTTAGCGCTTGCGCCGACTAATTACCGCCGCCACAAACCCTCGAACAAAAATTGCAATCTATCGTAACCGGCCGAGTCGGCGTAAAAACCGCCCCACTCTCTGAAATCTTTAGGTTGCACTTCGACGCGCATGGAAAAACGCTATACCAGCAGATCCGTGCCACCAACGCAAAAACCAAAAATTAAAGCGAGAGAACGTATCACGCTCAAAACAAAGGCAGATATTTTCATATCTGCCTTAGTAATGGAGCTCTTGAGCAGATTCGAACTGCTGACCTCACCCTTACCAAGGGTGTGCTCTACCAACTGAGCTACAAGAGCAAACACTTGCACAAACAAAAAACTTGGAGCGGGTAGCGGGAATCGAACCCGCATCATCAGCTTGGAAGGCTGAGGTTCTACCACTAAACTATACCCGCAGAGCTTATTGCTTACGCTCAAATTTGGTGGAGGGGGAAGGATTCGAACCTTCGAAGTCGTAGACGTCAGATTTACAGTCTGATCCCTTTGGCCGCTCGGGAACCCCTCCTGAACGAGGCAGCATTTTCAACTCATGCTACCCTTCTGTCAACCTTTTTCTCATTAAAAACCTGAGGTTACAACCGTTGACCTCTACTGCACCGCTTTCGCAACCAATGCCACACTGCGGAGCGGGCGCCATCATATGCAAACTAGCCGGCGGTTGCAATGCCTTCACAGGACATTATTTTCTGTTTTAGCTGGCTAAAATCCAGAATCAGTCCGCTCATTAGACCGTCGTCAATTAAACGTCGACTGCCAGGCAAGATTTTCAGCCAATAAGTGGCGCTTGAGCTCTCATCGAGAGAGACAGGCTGCGACTGTATATCAAGACTTGTTAAACGCTGCTCAACTGAGCGTGCATCTTCTTGACGGGTGAAGCCTCCCAGATAGAGACATTTCTCATCTGCCTTACCAGGAGAGTCCGATTCGCTCAAAAGCTTAATGTCTTGCTGAGAACTTTTGTATAGCGAAAACGGGATTATCTCCTTGGCATGCAAAGGCGCTTCTTGCTGATGCCAGAGGTAATAAAATATATTTAGCACCAGCAATAAAAGAAATAACCAGCGCATAGACACCTCAATTCAGGGGGCAAGCCAATGCCAGTCCAACGAAAACCAAATCAGGCATTACTCGCGCAAAGGGCAATATATCTTTAACCAAAATCGCATCGCCACCGGTCACAAACACGGAGAACCTTTCTCCCCAATATTTTTTGGCCATATCTAATTGCGTAAGCACAAAGCCCTGCAACATCAGCGAACACCCGCGTTCCACTGCCTCTGCTGTTGAACGACCAGGGGTGAAGCTCGCAAGCGCAGCATGCGCTATATCGTCGCTGTATCGAATGCGGCGCGTATGGGTTGTGAGCTGACTCCGCATTAGGGGCACTCCGGGACAAATAAACCCGCCGAGGTGCTGACCATCAGGTGAAACGAAGTCCGACGTTATCGCCGTACCCAAATCCACGACCAGACAAGCACCTGCCGCGAGATGAAAGGCACCCACCAGGGCAAGCCATCGATCTAAACCCAACCGCTCGTATTCTTCATAGCCATTGGTCACACCCGCCATGCGCATAGTCGGAACGGCGCTGATGATCGTTACCGAAAAAGCGGAAGACAAAGCCGCAATCAGATACTCGGTTTCTTCATCGGTACGAACACTCACAAGCCGGCAACCTAACAGACTCAAACCTTTGACCGCCTGAATAGCTTGCAGCAATGCAGCATCGGAATCGACTACCCCGCCAGCAACTACTCCAGCACCATCCAGCAGAACTACCCGCCATTTGATGAAGCTGTTTCCACAATCGAGTTCAAGTATCATCCCGCAGCCTCAGACTGAGCTCGCCACCACTAAAAACCTCTTCCTCTCCCGCAACCTGAAGCCGCAAGGCCCCGCGCGCATCAACACCTAAAACTATTCCGTCAATTTTGTTGGTGCCTGCCAACAGCGTCACCGAACGGCCCTGCCAAAGATGGTTTTGCTCCCATTCGGCCCGCAACGCCGTGAAACCTCCTTTCAAATGAATATTGAAATAATGCATAAGCGAGGCATTAAGGTGCGCCACTAACTCATTTCGATCAGTTAGCACGCCGGTCTCAAGACGTATGGAAGTCCATAGTTGGTCAACTTCAGGAGCCGCCTTCATATTTACATTGATACCCACACCAACCACAACGTGGCAAATATCGGCAGGGTCTCCCACTAGCTCCAATAGCACACCCGCCAGCTTTCGCTGGCCTACAAGGATGTCGTTCGGCCATTTCAGACCTGCATCCTTTACTCCAATCTCACCCAAAACATGCAAGACCGCCAGGCCCACTACCAGGCTCAAGCCTTCAAGCTGGCGCATGCCACCCTCAACCCTCAAAGCGAGACTGTAGTAAATATTCTCAGCAAAAGGGCTTATCCATTTTCGTCCACGGCGACCTCTGCCGGCAGTTTGTCGCTCGGCAAGCACCAAAGCGGGCATCTCTTGGCCCCGACCAATTAAACGCATCGCCTCGGCGTTGGTTGAATCAATGGAGTCAAAAACGTACACAGGCCACCCAGGAGAAGAACCCGAGCTTAGAATTTCATCCTGGCTCAATAGTGATATTGGAGTCGCAAGACGATACCCTCGACCCCGCACCTTATGAATCTCAATACCGAGCTCAGCCTCTAGCTGCTGGAGTTGTTTCCAAACGGCGCTACGGCTAATTCCTAACGCGAGCCCTAAGGCCTGTCCCGAATGAAAGGTGCCGTCCTTGAGAAGTTTTAACAACGTCAGCATGCCAATAACGCCTAACAATTGAGGCACGCATAATAGCTATGCACACAGCTAATGCATAGAAACCAAGATGCCTTTAATTCGCGCATAAACAAAACCCCTGAACGCGTAAGCGATCAGGGGTTCTGGAATTTAATCTTGACGATGACCTACTCTCACATGGGGAAACCCCACACTACCATCGGCGATGCATCGTTTCACTGCTGAGTTCGGGATGGGATCAGGTGGTTCCAATGCTCTATGGTCGTCAAGAAATTCAGTAGCCAGTGCGTGCCCTCCTGCGAGTTCACGTGCCAGCGAATGGGGATGTGATAGATCTGTGGGTTTCGAATTTTCGGTTGTGTCGTCTTCACACACCTCAATTTGCTTCATCGCAAATTGCTTGGGTGTTATATGGTCAAGCCTCACGGGCAATTAGTATGGGTTAGCTCAATGCCTCACAGCACTTACACACCCCACCTATCAACGTCGTAGTCTTCGACGGCCCTTCAGGGGACTCAAGGTCCCAGTGAGATCTCATCTTGAGGCTAGTTTCCCGCTTAGATGCTTTCAGCGGTTATCTATTCCGAACATAGCTACCCGGCAATGCCACTGGCGTGACAACCGGAACACCAGAGGTTCGTCCACTCCGGTCCTCTCGTACTAGGAGCAGCCCCTCTCAAATCTCAAACGTCCACGGCAGATAGGGACCGAACTGTCTCACGACGTTCTAAACCCAGCTCGCGTACCACTTTAAATGGCGAACAGCCATACCCTTGGGACCGGCTTCAGCCCCAGGATGTGATGAGCCGACATCGAGGTGCCAAACACCGCCGTCGATATGAACTCTTGGGCGGTATCAGCCTGTTATCCCCGGAGTACCTTTTATCCGTTGAGCGATGGCCCTTCCATACAGAACCACCGGATCACTAAGACCTACTTTCGTACCTGCTCGACGTGTCTGTCTCGCAGTCAAGCGCGCTTTTGCCTTTATACTCTACGACCGATTTCCGACCGGTCTGAGCGCACCTTCGTACTCCTCCGTTACTCTTTAGGAGGAGACCGCCCCAGTCAAACTACCCACCATACACTGTCCTCGATCCGGATAACGGACCTGAGTTAGAACCTCAAAGTTGCCAGGGTGGTATTTCAAGGTTGGCTCCACGCAGACTGGCGTCCACGCTTCAAAGCCTCCCACCTATCCTACACAAGCAAATTCAAAGTCCAGTGCAAAGCTATAGTAAAGGTTCACGGGGTCTTTCCGTCTAGCCGCGGATACACTGCATCTTCACAGCGATTTCAATTTCACTGAGTCTCGGGTGGAGACAGCGCCGCCATCGTTACGCCATTCGTGCAGGTCGGAACTTACCCGACAAGGAATTTCGCTACCTTAGGACCGTTATAGTTACGGCCGCCGTTTACCGGGGCTTCGATCAAGAGCTTCGCGTTAGCTAACCCCATCAATTAACCTTCCGGCACCGGGCAGGCGTCACACCCTATACGTCCACTTTCGTGTTTGCAGAGTGCTGTGTTTTTAATAAACAGTCGCAGCGGCCTGGTATCTTCGACCGGCGTGGGCTTACGCAGTAAATGCTTCACCCTCACCGGCGCACCTTCTCCCGAAGTTACGGTGCCATTTTGCCTAGTTCCTTCACCCGAGTTCTCTCAAGCGCCTTGGTATTCTCTACCCAACCACCTGTGTCGGTTTGGGGTACGGTTCCTGGTTACCTGAAGCTTAGAAGCTTTTCTTGGAAGCATGGCATCAACCACTTCATGTGCCGAAGCACACTCGTCATCAGCTCTCGGCCTTAGAATCCCGGATTTACCTAAGATTCCAGCCTACCACCTTAAACTTGGACTACCAACGCCAAGCTGGCCTAGCCTTCTCCGTCCCTCCATCGCAATAACCAGAAGTACAGGAATATTAACCTGTTTTCCATCGACTACGCTTTTCAGCCTCGCCTTAGGGACCGACTAACCCTGCGTCGATTAACGTTGCGCAGGAAACCTTGGTCTTTCGGCGTGGGTGTTTTTCACACCCATTATCGTTACTCATGTCAGCATTCGCACTTCTGATACCTCCAGCAAGCTTCTCAACTCACCTTCACAGGCTTACAGAACGCTCCTCTACCGCATCACCTAAGTGATACCCGTAGCTTCGGTGCATGGTTTGAGCCCCGTTACATCTTCCGCGCAGGCCGACTCGACTAGTGAGCTATTACGCTTTCTTTAAAGGGTGGCTGCTTCTAAGCCAACCTCCTAGCTGTCTAAGCCTTCCCACATCGTTTCCCACTTAACCATGACTTTGGGACCTTAGCTGACGGTCTGGGTTGTTTCCCTTTTCACGACGGACGTTAGCACCCGCCGTGTGTCTCCCATGCTCGGCACTTGTAGGTATTCGGAGTTTGCATCGGGTTGGTAAATCGGGATGATCCCCTAGCCGAAACAGTGCTCTACCCCCTACAGTGATACATGAGGC
>NZ_CP133783.1:3667500-4312500 GCF_034353045.1 Pseudomonas sp. MH10 | reverse complement strand
GAAGACCTTCTTCACACACGCGGCATGGCTGGATCAGGCTTTCGCCCATTGTCCAATATTCCCCACTGCTGCCTCCCGTAGGAGTCTGGACCGTGTCTCAGTTCCAGTGTGACTGATCATCCTCTCAGACCAGTTACGGATCGTCGCCTTGGTGAGCCATTACCTCACCAACTAGCTAATCCGACCTAGGCTCATCTGATAGCGCAAGGCCCGAAGGTCCCCTGCTTTCTCCCGTAGGACGTATGCGGTATTAGCGTCCGTTTCCGAACGTTATCCCCCACTACCAGGCAGATTCCTAGGTATTACTCACCCGTCCGCCGCTCGCCACCAGGTACAAGTACCCGTGCTGCCGCTCGACTTGCATGTGTTAGGCCTGCCGCCAGCGTTCAATCTGAGCCATGATCAAACTCTTCAGTTCAAACATCTTTGGGTTTTTAAAAAACCCTAAATTTAGCTCAGCAATCGTTGGTTATTCTTTGATTTCTCGCGGAGTAACTGGTGACTGCTGATAATCAGTTGACTTCAGTCTTACGGCACAAGCACCCACACGAATTGCTTGATTCAATTGTTAAAGAGCGGTGGGTTGATTCTTTCGTCTCAACCGAGGCGCGCATTCTACAGCAGCGCCTGTTACTGTCAAGCGGTTATTTCAAACACGTTTCAAAGTTTCCTTTGCAACTTCAACCACTTGCGCTTCGATCAACTTCGCGTCTCTCGTCAGCGGGAGGCGAATTCTACAGCGTTTCAACTCGCTGTCAACTGCCTTTTTTCACCGCTTCCGATCACCGCGATCGAAGCCTCTTCCTCGCTGACAAATCTGGCTAACTCATTGATTAACAAGGAGTTTCCGTTTCATCTGCTCCGGAAGAGGTGCGAATTATAGGCCCAGGAAAAGTTACGTCAAGACTTAATCGCAGCTTATTCCAAATTAAGCGTAATTCGCCCGAAAGACTTCTTCCCTGCCTGACAAACGTGGGTCGCACCGAGTTTGAAGACGAACCCGCGATCCACAACCTCACCATCTATACGCACCCCGCCAGAAGCCAGAAGATCCCGTGCGACTGCCGAGTTCTTGACTAACCCTGCCTTATTAAGAACAGCAGCAATGGGCATGTCTTCCGAACCGGCGATGCCGATCTCGGGCAAGTCATCAGGAAGCTCTCCGTCCTTCATGCGGTTACCCGCGGAGCGATGAGCAGAGGCGGCCGCCTCACCTCCATGGAAACGCGCAACGATCTCTTCGGCCAGCTTGATTTTAATGTCGCGAGGATTGGAGCCTGCTTCAACGTCCGCCTTAAAGCCATTGATCTCTTCCATAGAAAGGAAGCTCAACAATTCAAAGTAGCGCCACATCAGCGCATCAGGAATGGAGACCAGCTTGCTATACATGATGCCCGGCGCTTCTTGGATCCCAACATAGTTACCCAGGGACTTGGACATCTTCTTCACGCCGTCCAGTCCTTCCAATAAAGGCATGGTCAGAATGCATTGCGCTTCTTGGCCGTAGGCGCGCTGCAGCTCGCGCCCCATCAGCAGATTGAATTTCTGATCGGTACCGCCCAGCTCGACATCGGCACGCAACGCTACGGAGTCATACCCCTGCACCAGCGGATACATGAACTCATGGATAGCAATGGGCTGATTAGTCGAATAACGCTTATGGAAGTCATCCCGCTCAAGCATCCGCGCCACGGTGTACTGGGAAGATAGGCGGATGAAATCGGCAGAACTCATTTGATCCATCCAGGTGGAGTTGAATGCCACCTCGGTCTTTGCCGGATCAAGAATTTTGAAGACTTGGGTTTTATAGGTCTCAGCGTTGGACAACACTTGCTCCCGCGTCAGCGGAGGCCGCGTTGCGCTTTTGCCGCTCGGATCGCCAATCATCCCGGTGAAGTCACCAATCAGGAAAATAACCTGATGACCCAACTCCTGAAACTGGCGCAGCTTATTAATAAGCACGGTATGACCCAAGTGCAGATCAGGTGCCGTAGGATCGAACCCTGCCTTGATTCGCAGTGGCTGACCACGCTTAAGCTTTTCGACCAGTTCTGACTCGACCAGGAGTTCATCTGCACCGCGCTTGATCAGCGCTAGCTGCTCTTCAACCGATTTCATGACAGCCCCGTTATGGCTCATTTCAAATGGGCACCAACCATACAAGATCAGTGTTCAATTACAAGTTTTGCCCAGCGAAGGTTGACGAATAGGGCATTGATCCATTCGCAGGGTTGCTTCGGATACGATTTGGTTATATTTTATACAGTTATTTCATCTTCATCATGTCATTCATCTTTTCCAATTCATCTTTTCAAAGTCAAAATTACCTATGATTAATACAACGCCTAAAGCGCCCCCGCTTTATCCGAAGAGCCACCTGCTTGCTGCCAGCGGTATCGCCGCACTGCTTAGCTTGGCGCTTCTGGTCTTCCCGTCAAGCGACGTTGAAGCCAAAAAAACCACACGAAACCACGACCTCGAAACGTCTGCAGATCAACTGACAGAACAACAAGACGCTCAAGATCCGCTCCAAGCCACACCTGAACCTAGCGCGTCACCATTCGCCCAGATAGAAAACAGCGCCAACGAACCTCAAGAAAATGCTGAAGCGGCGCAAACCACTCGCCTCTCCGTCGCCAAGAATCCAGGTCACAAAGAAGTTATCGTCTCCAAGGGCGACACCCTATCGACGCTTTTCGAAAGGGTCGGGCTCCCTGCTGGCGCGGTGCATGAAGTACTGGCCAGCGACAAACAAGCCAAGCAATTCAGCCAACTGAAGCGCGGCCAAATATTGCAATTTGAATTGAGCCCGGACGGCCAGCTCGAACAACTGCACAGCAAGGTCAGTGACCTAGAAAGCATCAGCCTGGCCAAGACCGATAAAGGCTATTCATTCAGTCGCGAAATTACCAAACCCACTATACGCACAGCCTATGCGCACGGCGTCATCAACAGCTCTCTGTCCCTTTCCGCTCAACGCGCCGGCTTATCCCATAGCATGACCATGGACATGGCCAGCGTTTTTGGCTACGACATCGACTTCGCGCAAGATATTCGCCAAGGTGATGAGTTTGATGTGATCTATGAACAGAAAGTTGTAAATGGCAAGACCGTCGGTAACGGCAATATCGTTTCCGCACGATTCACCAACCGTGGAAAAAGCTACACCGCGATCCGGTACACCAATAAACAAGGCAACACCAATTACTACACGGCTGAAGGCAACAGCATGCGGAAAGCATTTATCCGCACTCCGGTGGATTTCGCACGGATTAGTTCGTTGTTCTCCATGGGTCGCAAGCACCCTATTTTGAACAAGATTCGCGCGCACCAAGGCGTCGACTACGCCGCTCCCCGTGGTACGCCAATCAAGGCGACCGGTGATGGAAAAGTTTTGCTGGCCGGACGAAAGGGCGGTTACGGTAATACGGTAATCCTTCAACATGGCGAGACTTACCGAACGCTTTACGGTCATATGCAGGGATTTGCCAAAGGCATACAGGCCGGTGCTAACGTCAAGCAAGGTCAGATAATTGGCTATATTGGTACCACCGGCTTATCGACTGGACCACACTTGCATTACGAGTTTCAGGTCAACGGGGTTCACGTCGACCCGCTAGGTCAGAAACTGCCGATGGCCGATCCGATTGCTAAAGCTGAAAAACAACGTTTCCTGCAGCAAAGTCAGCCATTGATGGCGCGTATGGACCAGGAAAAGGCCACCATGCTGGCCTCCAGCAAGAGATAAAAAATGGCGCTATATATAGGTGTGATGTCTGGAACCAGCCTCGATGGGTTGGATATCGCTCTTATTGAGCAAGGTGACCGCCCAACGTTATTGGCAACTCACTACATCCCCATGCCGGAAGACCTGCGCGCTGAGCTTCTAAGTTTGTGCGCCAGTAGCACAGACGAACTCGCCCGCGCAGCGATCGCCGAGCAAAAATGGGTACGCTTGGCCGCCCAAGGTGTTCTGACCCTACTCGAACAAGAGCAGCGTTCTCCTGGAGAGATTCGCGCTATTGGAAGTCATGGCCAGACCATCCGACATGAGCCCGCTCGCGGCTTCACTATTCAGATTGGTAACCCTGCACTGCTCGCCGAACTGACTGAAATCACTGTGGTCAGTGACTTTCGTCGCCGGGATGTCGCCGCCGGCGGACAGGGGGCACCGCTGGTCCCTGCGTTTCACGAAGCGCTGTTCGATAAACCCCTCGGCACGCCGCAAGACCATAGAGCCGTACTCAACATCGGCGGCTTTAGTAACCTGAGTCTGATCGAACCTGACAGACCAGTTGCTGGCTTCGATTGTGGTCCGGGTAACGTCTTGATCGATGCGTGGATACAGACGCAGCGCGGCCTGAATTACGATCAGGACGGTGCATGGGCCGCGAGCGGACAGGTTGAACCTGCATTGCTGCAATCGCTGCTCAGCGACCCTTTCTTTTTAACCCAAGGTCCAAAAAGTACGGGCCGCGAGGTTTTCAACCTCAGCTGGTTGCAACACCACTTGTTTCAACTGCCAAGCTTCCCGCCAGAAAACATTCAAGCAACGTTGACCGAACTGACCGCATTAACGATTACTCAATCGCTACAGATCGCTCAAGCCGTTACTGACGAGTTGTTGATTTGCGGGGGTGGCGCGCATAACGCCACCCTGATGGCGAGACTTGCTGCATTGTTGCCCAATACCAAAGTCAGCAGCACCGCGCTGTATGGCGTGGATCCAGATTGGGTCGAGGCCATGGCGTTTGCCTGGCTGGCGCATTGCTGCCTAGAAGGCGTACCCGCCAACCGTCCGACAGTGACGGGTGCCCGGGGCTTGCGCGTACTCGGCGCCATTTACCCAGCCTGACGCACACAGCAAAACGCCGCACGTCAGTGCGGCGCATCTTCAATTACAAACCCTGCTACCCATCGATAAATCAGACCGAAAATGACGAGCCGCAACCGCAAGTGGTGGAAGCATTCGGGTTTTTAATCACAAAGCGGGATCCTTCCAAGCCTTCCTGATAGTCCACTTCTGCGCCTGCCAAATATTGGAAGCTCATAGGATCAACAACCAGGCTCACGCCGTCACGCTCAACAATAGTGTCGTCATCAGCAATGTCTTCATCGAACGTGAAGCCATACTGGAAACCTGAGCAGCCACCACCGGTTACGAATACGCGCAGTTTAAGGCGATCATTGCCCTCTTCATCGACCAAAGTCTTCACCTTGTGCGCTGCACCGGGTGTGAACTCTAATGCCGTTGGCGTGAAGGTTTCGACGCTCATGCTAATTATCTCCCGGCGCTATGCCGCAATAATGCGTAATGACGCGCATTATCCTCTTACCCTAGTAAATCGGTCAACTATTGTAAGAGGGCAGCGGCGAACTGTAAGCCTCAAGCTGCAAGAGGTTTCATGCTCACTTGAAGCTTGAAGCTTGAAGCTTGAAGCTGCCCTTAGGGCAACATCCCCGCATGGGACAGGCCGAGGCGCTCGTCGAGCCCGAACATGATGTTCATGTTTTGCACAGCCTGGCCCGAAGCGCCCTTCACGAGATTGTCGATTACCGATAACACCACGACGATGTCGCCGCCCTGCGGACGATGCACGGCGATGCGGCAGACATTGGCACCTCTTACGCTACGGGTTTCGGGATGGCTACCCGCAGGCATCACGTCAACAAAGGGTTCGTTGGCATAACGTTTTTCGAACAGCGCCTGCAAATCAACTGACTTATCGACCACAGTCGCATAAAGCGTCGAGTGAATGCCGCGAATCATTGGCGTCAAGTGCGGCACGAAGGTCAAACCGACATCACCGCCAGCCGCCCTGCGCAGACCTTGGGTGATTTCTGGCAAATGACGATGCCCCTTAACCGCATAGGCCTTGAAGCTTTCACTGGCCTCAGCGTACAGAGACCCAACGCTCAGACCACGACCCGCACCGCTCACGCCAGACTTACAGTCGGCGATCAACCGGGAATTGTCTGCCAGGCCCGCTTCAAGCAGCGGCAAGAAACCCAACTGGGTCGCCGTTGGATAGCAGCCGGGCACTGCGATCAAACGCGCGGTTTTGATCCGCTCGCGATTGACCTCTGGGAGCCCATATACCGCTTCTTCAAGCAATTGAGGAGCGCCGTGAGGTTGCCCGTACCACTTGGCCCATTCGTCAGCATCCTGCAAACGGAAATCCGCCGAAAGGTCGATGACCTTAGTGCCGGCCTTCAGCAGTTCGCCTGCCAGTGCATGAGCCACGCCGTGCGGTGTCGAGAAAAATACAACATCGCAGGCGCCCAACGTTTCAACATCCGGAACACTGAAGGTCAAACCGTCATAATGGCCTCGCAGGTTCGGGTACAGGTCGGCTACAGGCAACCCCGCCTCAGAGCGAGAAGTGATAACCACCACCTCGGCTTGTGGATGCTGTGCCAACAGACGCAGCAGCTCGACCCCGGTGTAACCCGTGCCGCCGACGATTCCGACCTTGACCATAAATCTGCCCCTTCAACGAACCTACTGGAAAGCCGTCGATGATATGGGCGTTGAGCGCGTGCGACAACCGCGAAGGTGACGTAAGGCCGCTCATGCCACTACTATTTGGCCACCGTGAATCCTGGAAAAAACCCAATATGCTCTATCTATGGCTTAAAGCGTTCCACATCGTCTCAATCGTTTGCTGGTTTGCAGGGCTGTTTTACCTGCCACGATTGTTCGTCTACCACTCCTTGAGCGAAGACGCTGTCAGCCGTGAGCGCTTCTGCATCATGGAGCGCAAGCTGTACCGGGGCATCATGGGGCCAGCGATGATTGCAACCTTGGTGTTCGGAATCTGGTTGATCAGCCTCAACCCAAGCGGTTACTTCAGCCAAGGCTGGATGCATGCCAAGCTCACATTGGTCGTGCTGTTGATCGGCTATCACCACGTGTGCGGCGCCCAAGTAAAACGTTTCGCCCGGGGCGAGAATGGCCGCAGCCATGTGTATTACCGCTGGTTCAATGAAATCCCGGTCCTGATATTGCTCGCTATCGTCATACTCGTGGTGGTCAGGCCTTTCTAATCAACAGCTGGATAAGGGGTACTGCTTATGTCACTGCCAACGCTGCTTGAACATCGTTTGCGCCTACCCGTCGTGGTCGCACCGATGTTTCTGATTTCCAATCCGCAACTGGTCTTGGCGTGCTGCCGCAATGGTGTCGTGGGAAGTTTTCCTGCGCTGAACCAACGAGAAAGCAGCGGCTTCAAGGCGTGGCTGGAGGAAATTGATGCAGGGCTGGCAGGGCTTGATAACGCCGCGCCCTACGCCGTCAACCTAATCGTGCACAACAGTAATCCACGGCTGCAGGCCGACCTGGACATTTGCGTTGAGCACAAAGTACCCGTCATCATTACCAGTCTTGGCGCCGTTAAGGAGTTGGTCGATGCGGTGCACGGCTACGGTGGACTGGTGTTTCACGACGTAACAACGCGGCGTCACGCAGAAAAAGCCGCCGACGCTGGTGTTGATGGTTTGATCGCCGTCGCGGCAGGCGCTGGCGGGCATGCGGGCACCTGGAGCCCATTTTCATTGATCGCTGAAATTCGCCAATTCTTCGATAGAACAGTACTGCTGGCGGGCTGCCTTAATCACGGCCACGAGATACTCGCCGCCCAATTACTCGGCGCCGACCTTGCCTACTTCGGCACACGCTTTATCGCCACCCGCGAAAGCCATGCGCCTGATGCCTACAAAGAAATGTTGATGGCCTCAAAAGCCGCCGATATTGTGCACACCGCCGCAGTCTCCGGGGTACCTGCCAGCTTCATGCGGCAGAGCCTGGAAAGAGCCGGCTTCGACCTTGCCGCCCTAAAAGAGAACGTCGAGACCGGTGCAGGCGCTAAACTCAAGCCCCTAACCGACGAAGCGAAGGCTTGGAAAACCGTATGGTCTGCGGGTCAAGGGGTCGGTGAAATCAACGACCTGCCCGACGTCAATGAACTGATTGCGCGCCTGGATGCCGAATATCGCACCGCACAAACTCGGTCGATCGAACTGGCAAAGCATTGGCCGCGCTAGCCACTTGCCCCATCAATAGCCATCCGTCCACCGTAAGGACCTGGCGCACTACCAGACAAGGAAGCCAAGCATGGCCGACCCGCACTTCAAGATCATCTTCAACGGGCAATTACGCAACGGTGTCGAAAGAGAGACCGCCTCGTTAAACCTGACGGAGCTGTTCAAAAGTGATGCGTCGATTGTGGAAAAGCTATTCAGCGGTCGAGCGGCCACGCTCAAACACGGCCTGTCCCATGAACAGGCCCTGCGCTACTTGGAGGCGCTGCATGAGGCGGGCGTGGAAGCGCACATCGAAGTTGAATCCCCCGTCAGCGCAACGTCGGACGATACTCATCAATCACCATCGTACCGACCCCAAATAGAGCCATCACCTTATGCCTCACCTCAGGCGCCGGTTGTTTCGACCCTGGAGGGATTTTCCGAACTGAAAGTTTTCAGCGTTCAAGGGCGGATCGGCCGATTGCGTTACTTGGCCTGGTCCCTTGTGCTGATGGTCTCGATTGGCGTTGCAGCGGCGATATGCGCAGCGCTGATGACAAGCTCGCTGATCGCCGGCGGGCTGCTAACCACCATCGCGGTGGTGGCGTTTATTATCATCAGTGTGCAAATCGGCGCGCAGCGGCTTCACGACGCGGGCTGGTCTGCCTGGCTATTGCTACTCAACATCGTGCCGTTCGTGGGTACGCTGTTTCCAATCCTGATGATGGTCGTCCCCGGTAACGCTGGAGCGAATGAGTACGGTGCACCACAACCGCCGAACAGCAAGACAGTGAAGATTCTTGCCTGCATCTGGTTGCTGATTCTCGCACTGGGCACAGCCGGCTTTTTTGTTGGTGGCCTTGGCCTGTTCGAGAATGAAGTGCAGACCACCGCCAACGAATACGAAAACACGCTGCCCTATGACGACGACAACGACAACGATGCCGCGCAACCCGCCGACAGCACACCGCCCTCTGTAGACTACAAAGACAAATAACGCGCTGACTCGCCCAAGACTGTCACCGGCCTGGATCGAGCGCGCTGCCTGGAGAATCTGCATGACCCGTTACGCTCTGATTACTGGCGCCTCCAGTGGTATCGGCCTGGCGCTGGCCGAAGCCCTGGCACGTCGGGGTCGCAGCCTGATTTTGGTCGCCCGCCGACGTGAAGAGCTGGAAACCATCGCCCTCGAACTGACACAACGCTTCGGGGTGGAAGTGCTGTTTCGCGCGTGCGATCTCGGCGAGCCGCTGCGGCTCTCTGGGTTTCTTTTGGAGCTGGAAGACGGCGAGCGACAGATAGACTTGCTGGTTAATTGCGCCGGGATAGGCACCTGCGGCCCGTTTCTCGCTCAAGAATGGGGTGTTGATCAGGACTTGATCGACGTAAACATTCTGGCCCTCACCCGGCTGTGCCATTGCGTCGGTAACGCCATGGCCGTGCAGGGCGGCGGGCAAATACTGAACGTCGCCTCGGTAGCAGCCTTTCGCCCCGGTCCATGGATGACCAGTTACCATGCGAGCAAAGCCTACGTGCTGAGTTTTTCCGAAGGACTGCGTGAGGAGCTGAAGAACACCGGGGTAAAAATATCAGTGCTCTGCCCTGGTCCGACACGTACGGCGTTTTTTCAAACCGCACAAATGGAGGTGGGCAAGCTTTTCGATGGAAGTCGGATGATGAGCCCTGAAGAGGTCGCGCTGTATGCCGTCCGCGCACTGGCGAAAAATCGCGCAGTGATTATTCCAGGTTTGCGCAATAAGCTGCTGGCCTTTACCCCACGCCTGACGCCACGCTGGCTGACGAGAAAAATAGCCGGCGCGTTCAACAAGGCTCACTGCCCTCGCTAATAGCACTGTGCGTGATCCGTCGGCGTCATTACACTCGCTCACTTATTCAAACGGAGAAATAGCTGTGGAGACTCTGTTCACCAAAATCATCAACAGAGAGATACCGGCGAAGATCATCTACGAAGATGACCAAGTGCTGGCCTTTCATGATATTGCCCCACAAGCACCGGTTCACTTTCTGGTGATTCCGAAAAAAGTGATTCGTACGCTGAACGACGTGACCGAAGAAGATAAAGGTCTGCTAGGCCATATCTTGTTCACCGCTCAACGCTTGGCTAAAGAGCTGGGTTGCGAAGACGGCTTCCGGGTGACGATGAATTGCAATGAGCTGGGCGGACAGACCGTTTATCACATTCACATGCACGTACTGGGTCAGCGCCAGATGCACTGGCCACCGGGCTAATTCAGCTTTTCAATGACTTAGGCTCGCCGGCGTCACAATCCCAGACCCTGGCGGCCTGATCCAGCTCAAGCCGCGCCTGATCGATTCGGGTAGACTGGCTGCCGTGGATTTACCCGGAGGTGCCCATGGCTACCGAACGTCACTACTCGCCTGTTGACCGTCTTCTGTTACAAGCCGATGCCGCAATGCGTACGTTGCTGCCTTTCAGCGCTCAACCGTATCGTCCTTCTCCCGCCATCGTTCAGCCTGATGTGAAGATGAACGACACCGACACCCGGCACGTCGCGGGCCTGATGCGCATTAACCACACCGGCGAAGTCTGTGCGCAGGCGCTGTACCAAGGCCAGGCGCTCACCGCCAAGTTGCCGAAAGTGCGTGCGGCCATGGAGCACGCCGCAGAAGAAGAAATTGACCACTTGGTGTGGTGCGAACAACGCATTCACCAGTTGGGCAGCCACACCAGCATTCTCAACCCGGTGTTTTACGGGCTGTCGTTTGGCATCGGTGCATTGGCCGGTCTGATCAGTGACAAAGTCAGCCTCGGGTTTGTAGCCGCCACCGAAGATCAAGTCTGTAAGCATCTGAATGACCATTTGACGCAATTGCCTGCCGAGGACGAAAAATCCCGAGCCATTCTTGAGCAAATGCGCAACGATGAAGAACATCACGCCCAAAGCGCGCTGGAGGCCGGTGGATTCCGCTTCCCACGACCGATCAAGTTCGGCATGAGTGTGCTTGCCAAAGTCATGACCAAAACCACTTATCGGGTCTAACCGTTTTGTCTGCATAAAAAAGGCGCCTCAACAGGCGCCTTTTTACATCTACTGCGAAGGACTGCCCTTAAGGCTGCATGTTCCGAGCGTAGAAAATTTCCAGCATTTCGTGTTTCACCCGTTCGGTGACCTGATCACGCTGCTCAGTCGACAGGTTGCTGGTCGCATCCCCAAACAAGTAGTTATCCAGTTCGAAGTTCTTGAGCAGCATCTTGGTGTGGAACATATTTTCCTGGTACACGTTCACGTCCGTCAGCTGATAAGCCGAACGCGTATCGTCAGAAAGATAGTTCTGAATCGAGTTGATCTCGTGATCGATGAAGTGCTTCTTACCTTCAATGTCTCGGGTGAAACCGCGAACACGATAATCAACGGTGACGATGTCTGAGTCGAATTGATGAATCAGATAGTTCAGCGCTTTGAGCGGTGAAATTACCCCGCAAGTCGACACGTCGATATCGACACGGAACGTCGCGATGCCGTCAACCGGGTGAATTTCCGGGTAGGTGTGCACCGTGATGTGGCTCTTGTCGAGGTGAGCCAAAATCGTTTCTTTTGGCAGCGGTCCCGGCGACTCTTCGATCTGGCTGTCGGTAGGTGTCACCGGCTGCTCGGAGATCAAAATGGTCACGCTAGCGCCTTGTGGATCGTAATCCTGGCGAGCGATATTGAGGATGTTGGCGCCAATGATATCGACCACATCAGTCAGAATCTGCGTCAGGCGTTCGGCGTCGTACTCACGATTGATGTACTCGACGTATGCCTGCTGGTCCTGCGGGGTTTCCGCATAGCAGATGTCATAGATGTTGAAGCTCAAGGTCTTGGTCAGGTTATTGAACCCGTGGAGCTTGAGTTTGCTTTTCACCGATAAAACTCTCTTTATTTGTGCGGTCGAGCCGCGTAATCAAGCATGCCCGTCAGATAAGAACGTCTCATCTGCGTAGGACGGTTAACACCTCTTCGCGGTGGCGATTTTGGTTGTCTGTTCGGGCGCATCTACAGCCCTGATGGAACGGGCCTTACCCTGAAAAAGGGGCGCATTATGCAGACGTAACAAGCCGTCTGCCAGAGTCTGCGCCGATTTTATGAAATTTGGGTGTCCGTTTAGCCCAGTTCGATGATTTCGTAGTCGTGAGTAATCTCGACGCCAGCGTTACCAAGCATGATCGACGCCGAGCAATATTTCTCAGCCGACAACTCGATGGCCCGCTTAACTTGGGCTTCTTTCAAACCGCGGCCCTTGACCACGAAATGCAGATGAATCTTGGTAAACACCTTTGGGTCTTCGCTGGCGCGCTCGGCTTCAAGAAAAGCTTCGCAGCTTTCGATCGCCTGACGCGACTTCTTCAGGATGCTGACCACGTCAAAATTGCTGCAGCCACCCAGGCCGATCAGCACCATTTCCATGGGCCGAGCGCCTAGGTTACGACCGCCGCTCTCAGGCGCGCCGTCCATCACCACCACATGACCGCTGCCGGATTCACCGAGGAACATGGCTTCGCCAGCCCATTGGATGCGTGCCTTCATCACCAAGACTCCACTGTTAAAAAAGGGTCGCCAGCTTAGCACAGGGCCACCCTTTCGCTGGATCTAGCGCTAAATGCCAAATCCGAATAACGACGTAGGAAATTTCCTAATTCTCGGCGATCTGTCCTGATAAGCTGCGGCAAATCACTGGCGCGGCCGATACCCAAAAGGATGACTCGTGGCGCAGTACTTTTTCGGGATACATGCATGGTCGCTTTAAGCCTTACACCCAAGATCAAGAATCTCGACAAGCTCCTTGCCCATTGTCAGCGCCGTCGGTACGCCGCCAAAAGCAACATCATCTGCGCGGGTGATCGGTCTGACTCGCTGTTCTTCATCATCAAGGGTTCAGTAATGATCATGATCGAAGATGATGAAGGCCGGGAGATGATCGTGGCTTATCTCAACGCGGGAGACTTCCTGGGCGAGCTTGGCTTGTTTGATCAGGTCGGACATGCGATTGAGCGCAGTGCGGGCGTGCGCACCAAGACCGAGTGCGAAGTGGCGGAAATCAGTTACAGCAAGTTCCGTGAAGTCACTCAGCAAGATCCCGACATCCTGTACGCCATCGGCGGCCAAATGGCCGAGCGGCTGCGCAACACCACACGGAAAGTCGGCGATCTGGCATTTCTCGACGTGACCGGCCGTGTCGCTCGTAGCCTGCTGGACTTGTGCAAGCAGCCAGATGCCATGACCCACCCCGACGGCATGCAGATCAAGATTACCCGTCAGGAAATCGGGCGCATTGTGGGCTGTTCAAGGGAGATGGTTGGCCGCGTACTCAAGGCGCTGCAAGAGCAGAACCTGGTAAACGTCAAAGGTAAAACCATGGTGGTGTTTGGCACACGCTGAACGTCCTGATCGACGTTAAAACTCGTCGAGCATTCGTTGATAGCGCCCGGCCAGTTGTTCCAGTACGTCGGCTGCCGGGAAAGCTTCATGCAAGGCGATATGACTTTCAGCCCTTACGCGCTGTGGTTGCTCGCAAATCTGGTTGAACACATTCACCGCAGCGACCATGTCTTCACGTTCGTTATCCAGCAGCAATGCACCATGCACCAGCACTACAGGACGTTGACCACCCTGGCTTTGCCGCCAACGCTGGGCCGTACCCACCATTTTGCGGCCGTCGAGGTTGACGTTAAAACGCCCATCACAAAAAGCGCCCTCCACTTCCCCAACTGACGCCGCGCCACCCAGTGCGATCAACTCGTCGCAGATCGGCTGACACAAACGCACATAGGCGTTTTCGATTCGGTCTCGATCGTTGTCGCTGCGCGGCTGGGCGTACACCAATGCGATGTTCACCGTAGCGTGGGATTGCGGGACAGGCTCGCCACCGCTTTCACGCAGCAGAATCGGCCAGCCGAGGTCTGCCAAGGCTTCGGTAGCCGCATCGAAACCCACGAGGCGGCTCATTCGACGCGGCATCACCAAGGCGCGATCAGTCGGTCGCCAGAACAGCAAACCGAATTCGGCTTCGCCCGCACACACCGAGGCGAGCAAGTCTTGTTCGGCTTTAAGGCCTTCGGCAACGGTGGTTGGAATGACGGGGTTGTTCATGCGAATTTCCTAGTGCTTGTCACATCGTCTTCGCGAGTAACTCGCACACAGAGATACCTGTTTTCCGTGGGAGCGAATTCATTCGCGAATGGCATCACGCAGTCTCTGAATTAATTACTAATCAACGGCCCACGCTCAGGAAAAAACAGTCGCTGCAATTCAGCCCCCGGATGTTCTGCACGCATGAACGTTTCTCCCACCAGGAACGAATACACCTCGCTGATTTCCATGAGCTCGACGTCCGCACGGTTGAGGATACCGCTCTCGGTGATAACCAAACGATCACGAGGAATACGCGGCAGCAGGTCCAGCGTATTTTCCAGGCTCACTTCAAACGTGTGCAGATTTCGGTTGTTAACGCCCACCAGCGGCGTGTCCAAGGTCTTGAGCGCCCGCTCCAGCTCGTCGAGGTCATGCACTTCGACCAAAACGTCCAGACCCACGCTTTTAGCGACGGCGGCCAGTTCGGCCATCTTCGCGTCTTCCAGCGCAGCAACGATCAGCAATACGCAGTCAGCACCCAGGGCACGGGCTTCGATGATCTGGTACGGATCGATCATGAAGTCTTTGCGAATCACCGGCAGGGAGCACGCCGCGCGGGCTTGTTGCAAATACACGTCGGCGCCCTGAAAGAAATCGACGTCGGTCAGCACCGACAGGCACGTAGCGCCACCGGCCTGATAGCTCTTGGCGATTTCCGCTGGAAAGAACTTTTCGCGGATCACGCCTTTGCTCGGCGACGCTTTCTTTATTTCGGCAATGACCGCAGGTTGTTTCTTCTTCGCCTGCTTGATCAGCGCATTGGCGAAACCCCGTGGCGCATCGGCCAACGCCGCTTGGCGCTCTAGCTCAGCGAGACTGACCAAAGCGCTGCGCGCGGCGATTTCTTCGACCTTTCGGGCGAGAATCTTTTCCAGAACCGTCGGCACACTCATCCTTCGTTCTCCTGTCTGAATACCGCAGTAAAGGCACCCAACTCTTCCAGTTTTTCCCGGGCCAGCCCGGTGTGCAGCGCATCGTGGGCCAGCTCTACGCCTTGTTTCAGCGTGTAGGCATGATCCGCCGCATAGAGCGCGGCGCCGGCATTGAGGACGATCATTTCGGCGGCTTTCTGACCGTTTTCAGTCTTGCGCCGACCCAATGCATCGCGAATCAACTCCAGCGAAGCAGCCGGGCTTTCCACGGTCAGGCCAAACAGACTTTGGCTTTTAATGCCCAGGTCTTCCGGCTGCACCCAATATTCGGTGATCTCGCCATTCTTCAGCTCGGCGACAAAAGTCGGTGCTGCCAAACTGAATTCATCCAGACCGTCTTGAGAGTGCACGACCAAGACATGCTTGCTGCCCATGCGCGACAACACTTCGGCCAACGGCCGGCATAACGCTTGGCTGAACACCCCAACCACCTGATGGCGGACACCAGCCGGATTCGTAAGCGGGCCGAGCATATTAAACAGGGTGCGCAGACCGAGGTCGCGTCGTGGGCCAGCAGCGAACTTCATCGCGCGGTGGTGGGACTGAGCGAACATGAAACCAATGCCAACGCTATCAATGCAGCGAGCGACTTGCACCGGGGTCAAGTTCAGATAAATGCCAGCCGCTTCGAGCAAATCAGCGCTGCCGCTTTTGCCGGATACTGCGCGGTTACCGTGTTTGGCCACCGTACAACCCGCTGCCGCAACCACAAACGCCGAGGCGGTGGAGACGTTAAAAATATTGGCGCCATCGCCGCCGGTGCCGACCACATCGACCACACCGTCGAGAGTCTTGAGTTCAACCTTGTCGGCCAACTCACGCATAACGGTGACCGCGCCGACGATCTCGTCGATGCTTTCGCTCTTCATGCGCATGGCCATCATGAATGCGCCGATCTGCGCCTCAGTGCATTGGCCGGTCATGATTTCACGCATGACGTCGCGCATTTCTTCCGTGCTCAAATCCAGCTGGTTAACGATACGACCCAGCGCGCCTTTGATATCCATAGCCATAACCTTACTCATAACCTTGAAGCCTCTTAAACCTGGCGAGTGCCGCCGGTTTGTTTGAGGAAGTTGGCGAACAGCTCATGGCCCTGCTCGGTCAGAATCGATTCGGGGTGGAATTGCACCCCTTCGACATTCAGCGTCTTGTGGCGCAAGCCCATGATTTCATCAACCGAGCCGTCTTGGAGTTCGGTCCATGCCGTCAACTCAAGGCACGCGGGCAATGTCTCGCGTTTGACCACCAGCGAGTGGTAACGGGTGACCGTCAACGGATGATTCAAGCCTTCGAACACACCAAGGTCTTCATGGATCACCGGACTGGTCTTGCCATGCATCACCTGCCGAGCACGCACCACGTCACCGCCAAACGCCTGACCAATGGCCTGATGCCCGAGACAAACACCGAGCAATGGCAACTTGCCGGCGAAGTGTTTGATCACTTCCAGCGAAACGCCCGCTTCAGTTGGGGTACAGGGGCCAGGGGAAACCACGATGCGTTCGGGGTTCAAGGCTTCAATTTCGGCAATAGTCAGCTCGTCGTTGCGGATCACTTTGACCTCTGCACCCAACTCACCCAGGTATTGCACGACGTTATAGGTAAACGAATCGTAGTTATCGATCATCAGCAGCATGTGATTAACCTCTTGAAGTACTGACTTTTAAAGCAACCCCTGGACGTTATCCGCTGGCTCGGCGCATGCACGCTGGTCACTGAAATCCATCCAGCGCAGGTGCTTTGGCAAGTCAATCGAAGGGCTGTAGGTACAAGTCCGGCGTGGCCGGGAGGACACAGTCAGGCGCGCCAACGCCAACGGGCGTGAGCCTTGATAACGCGCATCAAGAATTTACTGACGATTAACAATGGAGGAGGTCTCATTTTCATACGTCCGGGCACATTAGCTTACCCAAGCACCGGGTGCAATATCGCCGTAGTGACGGGCCATTGAGCATTTAGCAACGACGTGAGGCGCAAGGCGGCCAAAGCTTTGCTACTTTCGTAGAGGTATAACTAAAACAACGACAAAAGGGGATCATAACAATGAATAAACAGGCGCTGTCCCTGCCGTTCGCCGCATGTATTCTTTCCCTGGCTTGCTCTCACGCTTTGGCAGCCCCTTCTCCCTACTCCACCATGTTGGTATTTGGCGATAGCCTGAGCGATTCAGGGCAATACCCTGACCTTACCGGCCCAAATCTCTCAGGTTTGCGTTTCACCAACCGCACCGGCCCAACGTTTCAAGACGGCAGTGGCGAGGCCTATGGACCGGTTTCGACCACGTTGCTCGGTGTGAAGCTCGGTATCGCGCCCCGCGACCTCTTGCCATCCACCTCACCGGTCAACGCCCTCCTCGGTTTAAAGGACGGTAATAACTATGCCGTCGGGGGTTATCGAACGGACCAGATTTATGACTCGATCACTTACACCTCTGAAGTGGCGATTCCTGATGACCAGCCCGGCGGCGGCACGGTATTGCGCAGCAAGGACGGTTACTTGGTGGCGAACAACTTCCGCGCCGACCCCAACGCGCTGTATTTCCTGTCCGGTGGCGGCAACGACTTTTTTCAAGGACTGGTCGTCGATGCCACCTCCGCAGGCGTTTCGGCAGACCAACTGGCGAACAGTGCCCAGGCCCTGCAGCAAGCGGGCGCGCGTTACATCATGGTCTGGCTGTTACCTGACCTTGGCTTGACACCCGCGTCGTTTGGCACGCCAGCGCAAACGCCCAGCTCTCAGTTGAGTGCCGCGTTCAACTCCGAACTGGTTAATCGCCTGTCCCAGATCAACGCCGAAATAATCCCGCTGAACATTCCGCTGCTGATTCAGGAAACCTTGGCCAACCCTGCACGGTTCGGCCTAGATGCCAGCCAGAACCTGGTTGGCACCTGCTTCAACGGTGATGGTTGTACGGAGAACTTGGCCCACGGCCTAGACAGCGCAACACCTGATCCCACCAAGCTGTTGTTCAACGACAGCGTGCACCCGACGATTGCCGGGCAGCAGTTGATCGCCGATTACGCCTATTCGTTACTGTCTGCGCCGTGGGAAATAAGCCTGCTGCCGGAGATGGCCCTCGGAACGTTGAATGCCCATCAAGATGAACTGCGCAGCCAGTGGTTGGCCGACGAGGGTAACTGGCAAACCGTTGGGCAATGGCGCGCCATCGTTGCCGCTGGCGGTGAGCGCATGAACTTCGACGACCAGAACAGCGCCGCCAGTGCAAACGGTCATGGTTACAACTTGACCGTCGGTGGCAGCTATCGATTTGCCGACGATTGGCGTGCGGGGGTTGCGGCAGGCTTCTACCGGCAACGGCTGGAAGCAGGCCCCCGAGATTCCGACTATTCACTCAACAGCTATTTAGCCACTGCGTTCCTGCAATACCACGCCACCCACCTGTGGGCAGACGCAGCGCTGACCGGCGGCAAACTCGACTATCAGGACGCCAACCGTAAGTTCGCACTGGGCGTAGCCGAAGGCGAAGAGAAAGGCGATACCGATGGCAAGTTGTGGGCGTTCAGTGCTCGCTTGGGTTTCGACCTCGCCCACGTCAGTAGCGCTTGGCACTTGTCGCCGTTCATCAGCGCCGACTATGCCCATGTCGTAGTGAATGGCTATTCGGAAGACAGCGACCGCTCTACAGCGCTGACCTTCGATGATCAGCGACGCAATTCCCGGCGTCTCGGTGCAGGGCTTCAAGGCAAGGTTCAGGTAACGTCGTCGACACAACTGTTTGCTGAAGCAGCCCATGAACACGAGTTCGCCAATAATCAGCAGGACGTGACCATCGCGCTCAACAGCCTGCCAAACATCGACTTCACGCTGAACGGTTACAAACCAGAAAGCAGCATCAACCGCGCCAGTCTTGGCATTAGCCAGAAGCTGACTCAGGAGGTGTCATTGAGGGCGAATTACAACTGGCGCAAGGCCGACGACGTGACCCAGCAAGGGGTTGGTTTGGCGGTGAGTGTGGACTTTTAACAGAGAGGATTTCAGCCTTTGGGACCGAATTTATTCGGGAAACAGGCGGCGTGGTCCGTGTGACCCGCCGCGTTGTTGCTTTCCCGAATGAATTCGGTTCCACAGGGAATTGGGGTATTAAGGCTCCTGCTCAGCCAACGCTACGGCGCGGAACATCGCCCGGCGTTTGTTGAGGGTTTCTTCCCATTCAAGCCTTGGCACTGAGTCGGCAACGATACCGCCCCCAGCCTGAACGTGCAGTTCGCCGTTTTTGATCACTGCCGTGCGGATCGCAATGGCGGTGTCCATATTGCCGTTCCACGCGAGATAACCTACGGCGCCGCCGTACACTCCACGTTTTACCGGCTCAAGTTCGTCGATGATCTCCATGGCACGGATTTTCGACGCACCGGACAAAGTTCCCGCAGGCAGAATCGCGCGCAGAGCGTCCATTGCCGTCAGACCACTTTTCAGCTGCCCGGTCACGTTGGAGACGATGTGCATAACGTTGGAATAACGCTCGATGACCATCTTTTCGGTCAGCTTGACCGAGCCGATTTCCGACACCCGACCGGTATCGTTGCGCCCCAAGTCGATCAGCATCAGATGCTCGGCGATCTCCTTGTGGTCAGACAGCAGGTCCAGCTCCAGCGCCAGATCTTCTTCTTCGTTGGCGCCGCGCGGGCGCGTGCCAGCAATCGGGCGAACGGTGATCAGATTATCTTCGACCCGCACCAGCACTTCCGGCGAACTGCCCACCACGTGGAAGTCACCGAAGTTGAAGAAGTACATGTACGGCGTTGGGTTGAAGCAGCGTAACGCACGATACAAATCAATCGGCGCCGCTTTGAAATCAATCGACATGCGCTGTGACGGAACCACTTGCATCACGTCACCGGCAAGGATGTATTCCTTGATGGTATCCACTGCCCGCTCGTAATCCGCTTGGGTAAAACTGGAGCGGAAGATCGGGTCTGGCGCTTGCGGGCGGGTCAGGTCCAGCCCGCGACGGGGCGTGATCGGCTGACGAAGTTTTTCCATCAGCTCTTCAAGGCGCGCCTGACCGTTTTCGTAAGCGTTGGCCTCAGCCGGATCGACCAACACAATCGCGTGCATCTTGCCCGCCAGGTTGTCGAACACCACCACGGCGTCGGACACCATCAGCAAGATATCCGGTACCCCCAATGGGTCCGGGTTCGGGCATTTGCCCAGGCGTTTCTCGACATAGCGCACGCAGTCGTAGCCGAAATATCCCACTAACCCGCCGTTGAAACGCGGCAGTCCGGGGATAGTTGGTACGTTGTAGCGCGCCTTGAACTCTTCGACAAAGGCCAGCGGGTCTTCGCTTTCCAAGTGTTCGATTTCAACACCGTCCAGGGTCACGCTGATCTGTTCTTCGTGAACACGCATCACCGTACGGCATGGCAAGCCGATGATGGAATAGCGCCCCCACTTCTCGCCGCCTTGTACGGACTCCAGTAAGTAGGAGTTTGGCTGGTCGGCCAGTTTCAGGTAGATCGACAGCGGGGTGTCGAAGTCGGCAAGGGTTTCGTAGGCAAGCGGGATACGGTTGTAACCGGCAGCAGCCAAACGCAGGAATTCTTCGCGGATCATGATCAGCCTCGTGGCTTGAGGTAAACGGTCAGGTGTGCAAACGCGCCGGGGAGCCGGCCAGAATCAAGTCAGACGCGCCAACGCCAACGGGCCAGAGCCTTGATGACTTTCATCCAGAGTTTGCAGGTAACCACCACGATGGAATCTCTTTTAGGGGGGCAATTGAGGTCGGCCAACGTTAGCTCAGCCGCCGGATCTAAGCAACCGGGGAGCAGCTTGCGCAGGTCGTCGATGACCAACGCCGGCAATTCTTCTTCAATAGGCCGGCCGTGGTTGTAGCCATAACTTAGTGCTACACACGCAACGCCAGCCGCTTTCGCCGCCAGCACATCGTTGCGCGAGTCGCCGACAAACAGCGATTGGGAAGCCGGAACACCGGCCATCTTCATCACGAAAAACAAGGCCGCCGGATCAGGCTTCTGTTGTGGCATGGTGTCACCGCCAATGATCCAGCGGAAAAAACGCCCCAATTTCAGCTCGTCCAACAGGGGCGCGACGAAGCGCTCCGGCTTATTGGTGATCAGGGCCATCTCAACACCCTGCTTCTGCATCCACTTCAAGGTCTCGCGTACGCCGGGGTAAACCCTTGTCAGCGCATGACTGCCGGCATAGACCTCCATGAAAATCGCCAACGCAGCCTCGGTGTCGGCTTCACTGACGGCCGAATGGTCAAAATCATTGGCCAGCGCCCGGCGTACCAATACCCGCGCGCCGTTACCGATCCAGACTCGCACCGATTCGATACCGACCGGGGAACGTCCCAACGTGAGCAGCATGCTATCGACGGCGGCGGCCAAGTCGGGCACTGAATCGACCAACGTTCCATCCAGGTCGAACATTACCAACTTGGGCAAACGGCCGGGAAACAGCTGCTCGAAGCCACTCATGGACGAGCCAACGCCAATTCTGCACGCATTTTCTGAATGACTTCCTTGTAATCCGGAGCATTGAAAATCGCTGAACCGGCTACGAAAGTGTCAGCACCGGCAACGGCGATTTCCCGAATGTTATTCACGTTCACACCACCATCGATTTCCAGGCGAATGTCATACCCCGACGCCTCAATCAACGCCCGCGCTTCACGGAGTTTGTTTAGGGTGCCGGGAATGAACTTCTGCCCGCCAAAACCTGGGTTGACGCTCATGAGCAAGATCATGTCGACCTTGTCCATCACGTACTCAAGCAGGTTAAGCGGCGTGGCCGGATTGAACACCAGCCCCGCCTTGCAGCCACCTTCACGAATCAACTGCAATGAGCGGTCTATGTGCAGCGTGGCTTCTGGGTGAAAGGTAATGTACGTGGCGCCGGCTTCAATGAAGTCGCCAATGATGCGATCGACCGGGCTGACCATCAAATGCACATCAATCGGCGCAGTGATGCCGTACTTGCGCAGCGCGGTACACACCATTGGCCCGATGGTCAGGTTCGGCACGTAGTGATTGTCCATCACATCAAAGTGCACGGTGTCGGCGCCAGCGGCTAAAACAGCGTCCACTTCCTGGCCCAGGCGGGCGAAGTCGGCGGAGAGAATCGAAGGAGCAATAACGAAGGGCTGCATGACGCACCTTTTGAGCATAATCACGGTGGCGCGCATTGTACCTCATGAGTGATCGCCGGCACCTGAAGCAGTGCAAGAGCCGATGAATGCACTATCGACACGCGCTTATCTGTTGGGAGTCGCTCCACAGGAGCAAGCGAATGGTACGGAGGATAGAAACCGCTTTCTTGGCCTTTTCGCTGTAGCCGTATCCTTTAAGCAATTACCCACGGGTAAGCGGGAATTGCCCTACGCGACTGGTCGGTTGCGGACTATATATATCTATTTTTTGCTACTGGACACTCGTCGGGCCTCTCCCCCATGAAGACCGGCCCATGTCCAATATTCCAAAAACCAGCGTCAGTGAACTCTTCCAATTCCCGATCCGCAAGGCGGATGGCAAACCCTTTGCTGACGCCGAGCAACTGCATCAACTGTTGGAGAAAGAAACGTCGGGGTTCTACTTATTGAGCAAAAGCGGCTTCTGGCACGGCGGTATTCATATCAGCAATGAAAGCGCCCCGCACTGCGTCCACAACGAACCGGTGCGCTGCATCGCCGACGGTGAAGTGGTCGCTTACCGCTTGAATGCCGACTACCTCGATTCCCAGTTCGAACAGGACGCAAGTTGCCTGCAACTGAAATACTCCACCTCGTTTTGCTTGGTCCGCCACACTTATCAGTCACCGCCCAATCCCGAAGAAGGGCCCGACCACGGCAAGCAAAACAGCCTGACCTTTTACAGCCTGTACATGCACCTGCTGCCCTTTGAGCGCTATCCGAATGATGACCCGACCTACGCCAACCGCGTGCAAGTCGGTTTCGGCGACCGCGCAGCCCGCAATGTGCCCTTGGGTGAACCCGGCAGTAAAAAGATCGGGGTGATCCTCGCTGGCAGCGTGTTCGACATTCTTGAAGAGCGAGAAGGCGCCGAAGGCTATCGCTTTGCCAAAGGCCGCCTTGTCTGGGCACCACCCGACGGTCCATTCAAACCCGGTGCAGAACTCTGGTTCGCCAGCCACCAACACGGGCAACCCATCACCCCAGATAACTGTCGGTTGCTGTTGGCCAAGGTGCTGCCACCTGCGCGAGCCCGACCTGTGTATTGGCAAGGCATGGTTGAAGCCCGCGTGCGGCAGTTCCACGGGTTGGACATGCATCGCGCGCCTGAGAATAACGAACCGGGCGCCAGCTACGGCGTGCGGGAACAGTTACCCTCGGGCTATACCTTTCGTTTTGATAACGCACACACCGTGTTGGTCAACGCACCGGATGGCACCCGACGGCCCATGGCGCGCTGCACCATTGCCCCGACCACCATCAGAGGCGAGCCTCTCATTCAAGCGTTTTGGGCCTACGTGGATGAGATTGAGCTGGAGTTTCCGCGCACTGAGCCGGTCGGTCTGGACAGCGTTATCGTTCCCGAAAAACCGATCCCGATCAAAGCTGGCGCCCCGGTGGGCTACCTTGGGTTGTACGAAACACCCGCCGAAACCGGCAAGACATCCAAACACCAAGTGCATTTGGAAGTCTTCACCTGCGACCCGAACCTCGACGCTTTTCTCAGCAACGAAGCCGGTCTCAAACACGGCAAGCAATACCTCCACGTACCCAAACTGCAACCGGACATCGTGGCCCAAGACACCGAAAGCGAGCTCCGGAGATTTCTGTTTCAAGACCATGTGTTTGACCTGAACAAGTTGCCGGTCGTAAAAGACAAAGACGGCGCCCTGGCCTACAAGATTAACGTCCAGGAAAAGGTCCCTACCCCCAAAGCGCCGATCCGTAATTTTGAAGCATTGATCAGTAAACAAGGAGTACAGGACGGCACAACCAAGGCCCAGATCGTCAGTCAACACGACTTCAAGGCGCTTGGCTTCAAGATCGTTGAGCAAGGTGCCAATAGCTGCAGCCCTTTGATTTCGGGGAAGGTGTGTAATTTCTATAAACACCTGCACGCTTTGGCCGACGTCAATCACGACGGAAACGTCAGCGCTGAAGAACTGCGGCTGACACTGAGAAACCCCGCGTTCAGAAATCGCTGGTCAAAACTCATCACCCACCACCACACCGAATGGCAAACCACCGCCGACGCTGCCAACTGGCAAGCGTTTCGGGACCGTCTGAGTCACGACCCTGAGTGGCTAAGGCATGAGAGTGAGCGGATTAATAATTTGGTGTTTTGGGATGAAGTGGCGGAGAAGGTTGGGCTGCCGGAGGATGGGCGGGTTTCTTATTTTCATCCGGTGGAGTTTGTTGGGTGCCTGCAAAATAGAAAATTGCATCCGGTAATTTCAATAAATAATCGAAATATAGAAATTTCGTTTCTTGATTTTTATGACAACTCAGTAATAGATGAGGAAGATTATATTAATGCTGCAACAAGACTTCGCTGTGAAGTTGAAGCAATAAAAGCTGTAGCCATTACAGAAACAGGCAGCTCAGGTAGCTATTTTATTAATGGGCGTGACGATAAAGTTCCAACAATACTGTTCGAAAGACACTATTTCCATAGGCTCACCGGAGGCCGATTTGGTGAGACGCATCCTGAAATCTCCCAAAAAACAGGGGGAGGATACGGCCGTTTTTCCGCTCAATACGAAAAGTTGCTAAGCGCTTACTCCTTGGATCCGAACGCTGCCCTTAAATCGGCATCTTGGGGGAGGTTTCAGATTATGGGAGATAACCATTTGCGCGCCGGATACTGTACCGTCGAGGCATTCGTAAATGATATGGGATTGTCCGAGAGGAAGCACTTGGAAGCTTTTGTTAACTTTATCTTATCTGACCCTGTACTTTCGGCTGCCATTATTGAAAAGGACTGGTTGAAGTTTGCTAGAAAATATAATGGCGCCAATCAGGTCGGTTATGATGGCAGGATATCGGAAAACTATGAGTTAATTAAAAATGCAAAGTAAATATCATTTGAGCATTTTGACTGCGGGGCTAATATTCTGCTCAGGCACAAACGGATTGGAACAAAAGATATGCACCGGGCAAAGTGTTTCTATATTCCAGTGTGAGATCAGCAATGGAAAGAATTTAGCGTTGTGTGGTGTCTACGATCAATTAGCTGGGCTTCAAGGTCTTCAATATGTATTTGGTAAAGCGAATGATGTGGAGTTGATTTATCCTGTTGGAAAGGTTACGACAGGAGATTTCAAATTTAATTATTATTTTAGATCTGGAGTTGAATACTTAAAGGTTAGCTTCCGCAATGGATCAGTCAAATATAGTATTTTTAGCAATTCGGACCAGAATCAACCTCCGGGCAATAGTTCCGGAATCGAAGTGTTTGACGATCAAAAGCATTCGTCTGAGGTTCAAATTTTATGCAGTAAAATATATGCAAATAAATTGCGAAATCTTTCGAGATTGAAGTGCGATGAAGACGATGCTCTAGGCTGCAACAACTAACCCTGCTACCGAAGGCTAAATCGCCGAATGGTAACCATCGAGCAGGTGGATCGGAGACTACCCACGCCCAACAGCAACATTTATTTGATATTACATGTCCAGATTACGTAATCGCGCTATCAACAATTACAACAGATGGACAGCTGGCGAGGAGGCACGCTCTGAATGGGATAAGCTCCTGCCTACCATCAAAGATATCTTAGTCGACTTCGTGTACCAAGGTTTCACAATAGTATCGAAGATTTGATAACTTATATCGAAAACACCCCTACACTAAAGCAATATAAGCCCGGGCGACAACGGGCTAATTACCTTCGGAAAAATCGAGGAGCCAACTTATAATGCGTATCAAATTATATTTGATCGATGGCGCTTTTTTTTGCAGTGGCGTATCCCGCTTTCGGTTCAGACTTTGAAAGCGAGGCCTGCAAGAATGTAATCAATAGTTGGCAGTTTTGACCTGCGCAGTGGCGAAAAAGACGAGGCCAATAGCAGGCTCAAAGAAAGCTATCAGGAGCTTACAGTCAGAGTTAAATCACAATATAAAAATCATCCGAAATCAAGATTATTTATCAATGATAAAAAATCTCAACTGGCATGGATACCTCTAAAAGACAAAATTGTGCGCTTGGGGGGGTTGAGATAGAGACAGATAGCTAGGCATACAACTGCACCTCAAGAATGAGTGACGAGCGACGATATTACTTGAATGCAATTTCTCCCATGCTGCCGTAGCGTCTATCACCGACCTTGTTAACCGGTTATACGGACGCACCCCCAACACGTTGGCTCCTACAGGGGATCGTGCTTATCTGTAGGAGCCAACGTGGCGAAGGGTCAGTTCAATCACCCACTGTCTCAGGCACCGCACGCACAACCGGCTTCACCACCACCGGCTTGGCATCAACCGCGCCGACATCCTTGGTAAAGGTCTTGTCGTTCTCGCCCTTGAAGAAGTTTTTACCGTAAATCAGCAGGCACAGCACCACGCCGATGGCGAAGGCCCAACTGGCGCCTTTGACTGCCAACACCGCGCCGATTACCCCGGCTATCCCGAGGTCACGCTGGCTGCGGGCTTCGAGGATGCCCAGACGCACGCTGACATAACCTTGAATCAACAAGGTCAGCGCCAGCGCCACGCCCAAAATGGGTTGCACCAGTGTCACCACCGGCAGCAACAACAGACCAGTATTGGTCCCCCAGCGAAAGGAGCCGACGCCGCCGTAAATCGACTTCATCGCCTTCGGCCCACCTTTGAAACGCTCGATCACCACCACCAACATGGCCGCCCATTTCGGCCCGCACATGGCCACGTCTGGACCGAATACGCTCATCAACGCGTTACGCGCTCCGAATATCAGGTGCGCACGGTCGGGGTTGTAGTCCACGTTTTCATCGGTTCGAATCTGCTGCGCTTCGTCGAGCAGCACCTTGGCGCTGAGCACGTCGCCGAAAACGATGATGTACACCGCCAACATGGTCGGGAACGCGGTAATGAACATCGACAGCGGCGGCATACCCAAGCCAAAGATCGTGTAGTTATTCCACAGCCCCATGAAGTCAGGTTTGCTGAAGCCCCACTGAATGGTCGGCCATGGCGCTTCATGGAACAGCGGCGCGATGACCACCGCCAGCAAGATGATCGGCAAAATGCCGAGCTTGGCGAAATTCCACCAGAGTTTGTTGCGCAGTTTCAGCGCTTGGAAGTGCTGGGAGAAGATCAGGTAGAACGCGATACCGATGGTGATCGAGATAGTCCACGGCAGTACGTCGAACTTGCCGCCGACCTGAAACACCGCGCTGACCGCGCTCAAACCGGCGCCCATGATGATCCCGGATTTGATCGCCGAGGGCACGTAAGCCACCACCTTCTTCGCCATCCCTGTTGCCCCTAGGGCGATGGAAAACACCCCGAGCATCATCTGAAACGCAATCAATGCGTGCACACGCTCGGGCCCCATCGGGAAATGCGCGCAATAAGCCATCAACAACGGCACCGCTGGCGTGATCCAGCCGGGCACGGTCGGGTCACCCAATAGATGGTGAGTGAGGTACAGCAGCCCATTGAGCATGACCACCGCCAACGCCACTTCAAAAGGCATGCCCAGCAGTTCGGTCATCAGCGGGATGGCTGCCAAGTCCACCGCGCACATCAACAAGCCTTGGAGGTAGTCCGGCATCTCGAAGTTGTAGTGAATGAACGGCAAACGCACTTTGAACGGACCCAGCGGGATGTACGGGCTTTCGAGACCCGGTTCGGAAAGGTTGGACATGAACGGCACCTGTCTTATTGGTTTTAGTTGCGGTGTACGGCAGACGCCCGAAGCCAAGGGCTCGGGCGTCATTCGGGCGATCACTCAGTAAGCGGCGCGGTAGATTTTTTCGATGTCGGCGGCGGTGAGTTTGCGAGGGTTATTGCGCATCAACCGGTCGATTTTGCTGGCTTCTTCAGCCATGGCTGGAATGGCGTCTTCTGGCACATTGAAGGCGCGCATCCCAGATGGAATGTCCACGGCGATGCACAAATCGGTCATGGCCTGAACAGCTTGATCGGCGGCGTCTTTGTCGCTGAGGTGCGCCGTCCGCACGCCCATGGCTTCGGCGATATCGCGGAAGCGTTCGACGCAGGCCATCTTGTTCCAAGCCATGACGTACGGCAGCAACAAGGCATTGCTGACGCCGTGGGCAATGTTGAAACGCCCGCCCAACGGATACGCCAGCGCATGCACCGCGCCGACACCGGCATTACCAAATGCCATGCCGGCCATCAGGCTGGCGGTGGCCATGTCTTCGCGGGCGGCCAGGTTGGTCGGGTTGGCGTAAGCCTTGGGCAGCGCCTTGGCGATCAGCTTGATCGCACCAATGGCCAGCGCGTCAGTAATCGCCGAGCTGTTGACCGATAAATACGATTCGATAGCGTGGACCAACGCATCAACACCGCTGGCCGCCGTCACGCTACGAGGGCAGCTCAGGGTCATGATCGGGCTGACCAACGCGACGTCCGGCAGCAAGTAATCGCTGACGATGCCTTTTTTCAACTGCGCTTGTTTGTCCGAGAAGATCGCCACGTTGGTCACTTCAGAACCGGTGCCGGCCGTGGTCGGAATCGCAATCAGCGGCGGGCCTTTGCGCTTGACTTGATCGACGCCGAACAGCTCGGTCAACGGTCCATCGTGGTTGGCAAAGGCTGCGACGCCCTTGGCGATATCAATGGCGCTGCCGCCGCCGATGCCGATCAAGCCGTCATGGCCGCCTTCGCGGTAAGCGCGAGTGCAGTCTTCAACGATGGAGATTTCCGGCTCGGGTTTGACCTGATCGAAAATGCCGTAGCGGCGGTCGCCAAGGTGGGCGAGAGCCAAATCGACAGTACCCGATTTAACCAAGATGGCATCGGTAACGATCAGCGGGTTGTTGATATTCAAGCGGGTCAGCTCAGCGGCCAGTTGCTCAATAGCAGCGGGACCGGTGATCAGTTTGTTGGCGATTTTGAACGCAGAGATACTCATCGGCTCGTCCTTTATTAGTTGTTTTGCGCGAGGGCGTGCCGGATGAATTGCGAAAGCTGTGCCAAAACCCGCAGAACCCCGCAGGACAAGGGTTCGCGCAAATAACAGACCACCAGAAAGGACGACAGCGATTAGCTTTCTAATCGCTAAAAGGGCCGTTGATTGGAATTCTAATCAGAACGTTCCCAACGCTTCATCTTCTGCACCACGGTTGCCTGGCTGACGCCCAGTGCTTTAGCGGCTTGCCGCGTGGTCTTGTGTACTTGCAGCGCGGTACGAATGGCGGCGCGCTCGGCATTTTCCAGCACCTTTCGCAGTGGAAGGCGGCTGTCATCGGTGTGCAGGGGATTGAGGTTGAGGATTTCTTCGGGCAAGTCCAGTGCTTCGATGATATCGGCATGACTGGTAACCACCAGGCGTTCGACGATATTGATCAGCTCCCGAATATTTCCCGGCCATGCGTAATCGCATAGCACATCGAAGGCTTCGAGGCTCAATTGCACCTGCCGCTGATAACGGGCGTTAAAACTGTCCAGGTAGTAATGCAACAGCGGTGCAACTTCTTCACTGCGCTCGCGCAACGCCGGAATCACAATGGGCACTACGTTGAGCCGGTAATACAAATCGGCCCGGAAGCGCCCTTCTGCTACCAGTTGTTTGAGGTCGTGATGGGTGGCGCTGATGATGCGAACGTCCACTTCCTTGAGCTCCAGACCGCCCACCGGGATAAAGCGATTCTCTTCGATCACCTTGAGCAGTTTGACCTGCACCGCGAGCGGTAAATCGCCAATCTCATCGAGAAACAAGGTGCCGTGGTGGGCTAATTCCAGCAAACCGCGCTTGCCCTTGGGACCAGCGCCGGTGAACGCACCGGGGGCGTAACCGAACAGTTCGGCTTCGATCAGGTTTTCCGGCAACGCACCACAGTTCAGCGCCAAGAACGGCTCTTTGGCGCGGTCGCTGGCGTTGTGGATAAAGTGTGCGACCAAGGTTTTACCAACGCCGGTTTCGCCTTGAAGCAACACCTTTACCGAACTGTTGGCGACTTGCCGGGCCAAGGCGAAAACTCTGCCGGACACTTCTTGATCGGCCATCAGCGGCGAGTGCAGCAGGTTATCGCGCTGACCGGCGTGAAGTTTGGCGGTGCTGTTACGTAGTTGCTTGAGCTGTTGCAGCTCCTCGCGCTCGTGCTTCATACGCAGCAATTCGGTCATGTCCCGCACCGTACTGACGACATAGCGAATGCTTTGGTCTGCGGCGAGAATCGGCGTGGCGCTTACAAGCAATTTCTTGCCCTGATGCAGGCTTTGCATCACCGACATCGGCTTGCCTTCCTGCAACACGCGCAGTGACGCCGACTGGGAAATCACCCCTTCCTTGACCAGCTCCTGCATCGGTCGACCAATCAAGTCCGCGCTGTTGAGACCTGTCAAACGCTCGTAGGCCTTATTGACCTTCAGCGTCTTGCCGTCGCCGTCCGTGATGTAGACACCATCGTGCAACGCATTGAGCAGCTCTTCGAAACTGGCGTCGTTGACGTTCACCTGAGGCTCCATGGCGCGGACGGAAAGGTGAGGATGTTACCTCAACCTTTCGCCAACAACTTGGCTTCTACAGAGGCGAAGCGTTTATACAACGACGACTCAAACCTCCTGCGTCCTCATTTTCTCACTGCGACCACGCAGCCATTCCAGCACCAGCAACAGCACCACCGAGAACGCAATCAGCAGCGTAGCAGCAGCGGCAATCGTCGGGCTGAGGTTTTCGCGGATGCCGCTGAACATTTGCCGAGGCAAGGTGGCTTGTTCGGGACCGGCGAGAAATAGCGTGACCACCACTTCATCGAACGAGGTCGCGAACGCAAACAATGCCCCGGAAATCACCCCCGGCGCGATCAATGGCAAGGTCACGCGACGGAACGCCGTCAACGGTGAGGCGCCCAGACTCGCGGCGGCTCGTACCAGATTATGGTTAAACCCCTGCAAGGTCGCCGACACCGTAATGATCACGAACGGGACACCCAATACGGCGTGGACCAAGATCAACGAGATGTAGCTGTTGCCTAAGCCCAGCGGCGCAAAGAACAGATAGCTAGCAACGCCGACAATCACCACCGGCACGACCATCGGCGAAATCACCAGGGCCATGACCAACGCTTTGCCGGGGAAGTTGCCACGGGTTAAACCGATGGCGGCCAAGGTGCCGAAGCCCATGGCCAGAACCGTGGCAGCCGGGGCGACGATCATGCTATTCCTCAGCGAACGCATCCATTCTGCCGAGGTAAAGAAATCCTGATACCAGTGCATGGAAAAGCCTTGCAGTGGATAGACCAGAAAACTTCCAGAGTTGAACGACAGCGGAATGATCACCAGCACCGGCAACACCAGAAACAGCAGCACCAGCCCGCAAAGAATGCGCAGAACGTAAAACCAGATCCGCTCGATGGGCGACGTGTAAGGGCTCAGCATGTTGACTCTCCTCAGCTCAAGCGCATACGGCTGGCGCCGACAAGCCAGCTATAAATCAGATAAAGCACGACGGTCGCCATTAGCAGCAAACCGCCCAGCGCCGTGGCCATGCCCCAGTTAATGCTGGTGTTGGTGTAGAAGGCGACGAAGTAGCTGACCATTTGATCGTTGGGGCTACCGAGCAGTGCCGGGGTGATGTAGTAACCAATCGACAAAATGAACACCAGCAGACAACCCGCGCCAACACCAGCGTAGGTCTGCGGGAAATACACCCGCCAGAAACTGATCATTGGGTGGCAACCCAGGGAGATTGCGGCGCGCATGTAGGTGGGTGAAATACCCTTCATCACGCTGTAAATCGGCAAGATCATGAACGGCAGCATGATGTGCACCATCGAGATGTATACCCCAAGTCGGTTGAACACCAACTCCAGCGGTTTATCGATAATGCCCATAGACATCAACGCGCTGTTGATCAATCCGCTTGATTGCAACAACACGATCCAGGCCGCGACTCGGACCAGAATTGACGTCCAAAACGGTAACAGCACCATGATCATCAGCAGGTTGCTTTGTCTTGATGGCATGTTCGCCAGCAGGTAGGCCAGGGGATAGGCCAACAACAGGCAGACAATGGTGATCACCAGACCCATCCAGAAAGTGCGGGCGAAAATGTCGAGGTAAATCGCTTGATCAGGGGTCGCGGGCGCCACTTCACCGAGGTCATCGATGCGATGGTCAACGGCGGCCAACAAGTAAAAGGGGGTAACACTACTGGTGTTACGACGGATCGCTTGCCAATACGCGGGGTCACCCCAACGCTCATCGATCGCTTCCATCGCGTCTTTATAAGAAGCCGGTTCGGTGGCGAACGGCAAGGCGCGGGACGTTTTGGTCAGCAAGCTGCGATAGCCGGCTAGTTCCATGTTCAGCCGCTTGGACAGATCGCCCAGGGTTTGATTCTTGCGGGCATCCGCCAGGTCGATGCTCAGTGCTTTATATACCGGTTCCGAGGGCAGGCTTTTGCCGTCCCATTGCGCAACGGCGGCAACGGTGTGCGGCATGGCGTTGACGACTTCAGGGTTACCGACGCTCTTGTACAGCAGCGCAACAATCGGCACCAGAAACACCAGCAACAGAAACAGCACCAATGGCGCGATCAATGCCTGAGCCTTCCAGCGATTAACCCGTTCTGCACGAGCCAGACGCTGTTTCAGGGTGGGGCTGGCGCCTTCGGTGAGGGGCACTGCGATGGCCATAACGAACTCCGAAAATCTTTGAACAATGGATGCGGCCCTCCACCTTGCGAGGGAGGGACCGCACCTGGATCTAACTCAACGCAAACTGCTTACTTGGCAGCCCACGCAGTGAAACGCTGCTCCAGTTGCTCACCGTTGTCAGCCCAGAAGGCGACGTTGATTTGCACTTGGTCCTTGATGTTTTCCGGGGTGGTCGGCATATCTTTCAGAATGCCTTTGTCCAACAGCGGTACGGCGGTGGTGTTGGCCGGGCCGTAGGCAATGTTTTCGGAAAAGGTCTTCTGCTGTTCCGGGCTAAGCGAGTAAGCGAGGAACTTTCTTGCCGCATCGGCACGGGATTTCTCCAGGCCTTTTGGAATCGCCCATGAATCGAAATCGTAGACGCCGCCGTTCCACACCACTTTCAGGTTGCTTTCTTTTTGCACTGCAGCGATACGGCCGTTGTAGGCCGAGCTCATGACCACGTCACCCGACTTGAGGAACTGTGGCGGTTGAGCGCCGGCTTCCCACCATTGGATGGAAGGCTTGAGTTCGTCGAGCTTTTTGAACGCGCGGTCCTGACCGTCTTTACCAGCCAGCACTTTGTAGACGTCTTTCGGTGCAACACCGTCTGCCATCAGAGCGAATTCAAGGGTGTACTTGGCGCCCTTACGCAGGCCACGCTTGCCTGGGAATTTCTTGGTGTCCCAGAAATCGGCCCAGCTGGTTGGCGCGGTGGTCAGTTTGTCAGCGTTGTAAGCCAACACGGTAGACCATACGAAGAAGCCTACGCCGCAGGTCTGAATAGCGCCTGGCACGTAGTCTGATTTCTTGCCTGGAAGGCTGGCCGGATCGATATCTTCGTACAAGCCTTCGTCACAACCAAGCGACAGCTCAGGCGATTCGACTTCTACCAAGTCCCAGGACACACTTTTGGTGTCGACCATGGTTTTGATCTTGGCCTGCTCGCCGTTGTATTCACCCGCAATGATCTTGCCGTTACCGGCCTTTTCCCACGGAGCGTAGAAGGCTTTTACCTGGGCGTCCTTGTTGGCACCACCAAAGGAAATAACGGTCAGATCCGGTCCTGCCGCCATGGCATTGGCCGCGCACATCATGCCTAGCGTAATAGCGGTGAACTTCAAAGATTTAAGCATTTATTGTTCTCTCCACAGTGTGCAGTGTTGGTTATACCTGGGGCGATTCATTCGCCTCTGACAGTTAAAGCGCTTCCAGCAAAGGATCGAGTGCGCGAACGTGCTCGATCTGCCATCCAATTGGCACAACATCGCCCACAGTCAGCCCCGGATCGAGTTCCGCGACTGGCTGCTTAACGAAGAAGTCTGTTTTTCCTGCAACTTCCAAACGCACACGAACGTGGTCGCCCAGATAAATGAATTCCGCGACGCGGCCAGAGAATCGGTTTACGCAGTTTTCACTGTGGCCGTTCACGCGGACACGCTCAGGGCGCACCGACAAGGTCACCGGATCACCGATTTCGCCGACATTGACCGCCAACGCTTCGACCTTCTCGCCACGGGCCAGGGTCACGACGCAGCGATCACCGGAACGGCTGACCAAGTGGCCGTTGAGCCGATTGTTTTCGCCAATGAAGTTAGCAACAAAAGTGTTTTTCGGCTCTTCATAGAGCGTGCGGGGCGGTGCGATTTGCTGGATTTCACCCTGATGGAATACCGCCACCCGGTCCGACATGGTCAGCGCTTCGCCTTGGTCGTGGGTCACGTAAACCACGGTGACGCCGAGACGCTGGTGAAGGTGCTTGATTTCCATCTGCATGTGTTCACGCAGTTGCTTATCCAAGGCACCCAACGGCTCATCCATCAGCACCAACTGCGGTTCAAACACCAACGCACGGGCCAACGCGACACGCTGTTGTTGACCACCGGAAAGCTGCGCCGGGTAACGATGGGCGAAGGCGTCGAGTTGGACCATGCTCAAGGCGCGCTTGACCCGATCACTCAGATCAGACTTGTTAAATCCACGCACCGACAACGGGAACGCGAGGTTCTCCGAAACCGTCATGTGTGGAAACAGCGCGTAGTTCTGGAACACCATGCCGATGTCGCGTTTGTGTGGCGGAACGTTGTTGATCGCACGCCCCGCCAGTTTGATTTCGCCCGCAGTGGGCGTTTCAAAACCAGCCAACATCATCAGGCTGGTGGTTTTGCCGGACCCGGAAGGCCCGAGCAGCGTGAGGAACTCGCCTTTACGAATTTCCAGATTGAGGTCTTTGACGATCAGGTTTTCGCCGTCGTAGCTTTTCTGTACTCCACGGAAGCTGACCAGAACATCACTCAACCCAGCGCTTGAATCGACGTCGCTCATTACCCACACCTTTGTTTTGTCTGCCGTGGGTCAAGACTAGATCAGGCTGTAGTTCCGGCAAATCGGCGAGCAAGAGAGATTGCTGTAGGGATTGCCCTACAGTGATGGCGCAAATAAGCATGTCTACTCGCGGGCACCTGTAGGAGCCAACTTGTTGGCGAGTGTTTAGCCTTGTCTCAGGCAGGTCCTCTCGCAAACAAGTTAACTCCTGCAGAAAAGCGCTAGCACCTTTAAGGGTCGTTTTTAGACATGCCCCCCAGTTACAACAACTTATGCTCCAGCGCATATTTCACCAAATCAGCCAACGACGTGATGTGCAGCTTCTGCATCAACCGCGCTTTGTGGGTGCTGATGGTTTTGCTGCTCAGGGCCAGTTGCTGGGCGATGTCATTGACGTTGGCGCCTTGGGCTAAACGTTCGAACACTGAGAACTCGCGCTCCGACAATAACGAGTGCAACGGTCGGTTATCGGTCAGGCCGACTTCGAAGACCATGCGGTCCGCAAGGTCTGGATCGATGTATCGCCCACCGGCAGCGACCCGGCGAATGGCCGTCAGCAGCAACGCGGGGTCGCTGTCTTTGGTGGCATAACCGGCAGCACCAACTTTCAGTGCTCGCGCCGCCATCTGTGCTTCATCGTGCATCGACAGCACCAAAATCGCCGGCGGATTGTTGAGCGCACGGATCCGTGGGATGGCTTCGAGGCCGTTGACGCCGGGCATTGAAATATCCAGCAGCACCACTTCGCATTCCACATGGCGCAAAGCTTCCAACAACTGTTCGCCGTTGCTGGCCTCGCCCACGACCACCAAGTCCTTCGCCAACCCGATCAGCTGTTTGAGCCCTTCGCGGACGATGGCATGGTCTTCGGCTACTAATACACGGATCACTGTTCTCGCTCCTGCCCAACGGTTTTAGATAATTCAACGGCCAGCGGAATATAGGCGCGCAAGGTTGTGCCCTCACCCGACTCGCTCTCTAGCTGCAATGTGCCGCCCAGCATCAGCACCCGCTCTCGCATACCCACCACGCCAAACGAGGTCGGCCTACCCTGCTCAGGTACAAAACCGCGCCCATCGTCGGCGACGGTCATGCACAACACGCCATCTTCCAGCGTCAGGCTCAGCTCAACCGTGTGTGCCTCGGCATGTCGCATCACGTTCGTCAGCGCTTCCTGAAGAATACGAAACAAGCCGATGGCCTTGGCATCGCTCAGCGCCGGCAGGTTGTCCGGGACCTCTACCAGGCAGGGAATCTGGGTTCGGGCTTCGAACCGTCGCGCTTGCCACTCAATGGCTGACGCGATGCCTGCGTCGAGAATCGGCGGACGCAATGCGGTGGCCACGTCGCGCACCAACTGGAACAGCTGGGATATCAGCCGCTTCATGCTGTTCAGTCGGTCATGCAGGCCAGGATCAAGGTCAGCGTAGGCCAATTCGCACATGGAGGTTTCCAGCTTGAGCACGGTCAGCATCTGCCCGAGCTCGTCATGCACTTCACGGGCAATCCTCGCCTTCTCTTCTTCGCGCACACTTTCCAAGTGCGCCGACAACTCGCGCAACTGCTCGCGGGAGCTGGCCAACTGCAACTCGATAAGCTTGCTGTCGGTAATGTCCCAAACAATGCCATCCCACACCATCCGGTCATCGTCCAGGCGGCGAGCGATGGCCTTGATTTCCGCCCAACGCTCGTCACCCTCCCGGGTCAGAATCCGCCCCTGCCAGGACCAATCGCTGTCGCTGTCCAAGGATTGATCTTGCACCACGTGGTAACCGACCCGGTCATCGGGGTGCACCAAACTGCGCAATCCCATGCTTGGGTCACGCAATGCAGCGGGTGCATAACCCACTAGGGTTTCACTGCCCTCGCTAATGTAGGCGAATTCCGGTTCGCCGCCGACTTGAGCGCGCTCCAGGCGAAATACCAGCCCCGGCACGTTAGCCGCGATGCCCTGCAACCGAGCTTCGCTTTCCTGCAGCGCCGCCACGGCACGTCGTCGATCGGTGACATCGGTGAGGAATACGACCAAATATTCGGCGTCCCTGAAGCGCATAAAGCTGAGAGAGACATCAACCGGCAAAAAGCTGCCGTCGGCGCAGATGCAGTTGGTTTCAAAGCTCTGCGGGCTTTCTTCGGTGGAGCGAGCGCGCTTCCACAGGTTCAGCCAACGGTCCATGTGTAGACCGGGTTCGAAATCGATCAGCGGCCGATCAACAACTCCGCCCACGGCATACCCCAGCATCGCCTCGGCGGCATGATTGGCGTAGCGCACATGGCTGTCCCAATTGACCCAAAGAATGCCAACGGTGCTTTGGTCGATGGAAAACTGCGTCAAGCGAAGGGCTTTTTCGCTGGCTTGACGCCGTGCGATGTCTTCACGGGCGGCGCCAAGGCTGTGCTCCAATGCGTGTTGCTGACGACGCTGCCAGATGACAATCGCAAAGCAGGCGAGGAACAGGACGGTTACCAGCAACGTCAGGTTTTGCCAAAAGCCGGGAGACTCGCTCAACCGTGGGTATTTAGGCTGCATCCAGCGCGAGTGAAGTTGTTCAAGGTCACGGGCTGGGATCGCATGCAGGGCGGCCGTAACAATGCCCGCCAACTCTGGCCAGTCTTTACGCGACGCGACGCGCAACAACTGGGGCAAGCCAATGTCACCCACCACCGCGAGCCCGATAAAATCCGGTTCGACTGACAGCCGGCTTAGCTGCGCCTCGTCGACTACGGCGTATTTGGCCTGTTGGCTCAGCAGCAACTGCAACGCTTGACGCTCCTGCGGAACACCCTGCAGGTTGAGATGGGTGTAGGTGCTGCGCAGATAGTCGGCTACCAGGCTGGGCATTCGTACTGCCACCCGATCACGGTTGTCGAGTTTTTCCAGATCGACCCCGCCCCCGCCGCTGCGCTCACCCACGATCAGATTCGGCACGCGCATGTAAGGGTCGGAAAACAGCCACAACCGCAAACCAGCAGGCGTTTGAGTCAAACCGGGCGCCAGATCGACAGCACCTTGTTCGAGCGCAGCATCCAGCGCCGCTTGATCGGGGTAATTGCGCCACAGCAATTCTACCTGCAAGGTTTTTTCCAGCGCCTTCATCAGGTCGACGTTGGCACCGGACAATAACTGCAGTCGTTTATCCACCTGGGCATAGGGCGCTTGCAACACCAGCCCAATGCGCAACTGACCTCGCTGATCGAGCCAGGCACGTTGCTCCGGGCTCAATACCGCAGCGGCCGCAACCGGCGGGGGCGCGGCATGAACCAGAAACGGCAGGCCCGTCATGAGTAGACTCATAACGTAAAAAAAGCGTCGGCCCACCCACCAAGCGCGCATCAATCGAATCATAAACGTGTCATTCCATTGCTCCATGAATTACTGCCTTGCTGCGGTACCGCCCAAACGCCTGACAAACGCTGATCAACCCATTAGGCTGCCAGCACGTTTCTGGCCTGGAATATCCGATGTCCTACACCTTTCGCGCATCGCTTCCTACATTGTGCTTGGCGCTGATTCTACCGTGCGCTCTGCCCGTGATGGCGGCTAGTCCAGCACCCGACAAAGATTCGGCCACTAAAACCGCGCCGCCGCCGGAACGTCAACTGCTGCTTGAGCGCAGCCAGGAGGACGCGGCAGCCCTGCAACGGCAACTTCCGCCAGCAGAGGTGCAGCAATTACAAGCGGGTGACGAGACTTTTCTAGCCTTGTGGAAACCGGCCAACATCGATCAGCCCAAGGGCGCGGTGATTATCATCCCCGGTGCAGACGAGTCAGCCGATTGGCCCCAAGTAGTCGGCCCATTGCGACGCAGATTTCCTGATGAAGGCTGGGGTAGCTTAAGCCTCACACTGCCAGATGCGCCAAACAGCGGCAGTTTGCCGCGGGTTGAGGAGACCGTAGCTACGGCACCGGCTAAAGACGCCAAAGTGGTCGCAGCGCCAAAAAGTGCGGAACCCGAGAACACTGCCGAAGCCGATGCGGCTGCGAGCGTGGCCCGTGCGGCGGCGGCGGATGAGCAGGCCAAGGCCGAAGCAGAGCGGATTTTCGCCCGCATCGAAAGTGGCGTCGCGTACGCACAACAGCAAAAAGCGCGCAGCATTGTGTTGCTCGGGCATGGCAGCGGGGCTTATTGGGCTGCCCGTTTCTTGGGTGAACGGCCTTCGCCGCTGATACAAAAACTGATATTGGTCTCAGCGCAAGAGCCTCTGAACGCCAAGCCATCTTTGAGCGAGTTGGCGACCACGCTCAAAGTCAAAACCGCTGATTTCGTCTACAAGGATTTCGCGCAAAACCTTGATGCCGCGCAGCAACGCCTACAGGCGAGCAAACGCTCGAAAAACATCAACTATACCCAAGTAGCCCTGACCACACTGCCGGGAGATAACGCAGCACAACAGGAACAACTGTTCCGCCGCGTTCGGGGATGGTTGGAGCCTAAATAACTGGGCACCCAGTTCCCTGGGTCACGCATTCGACGCCGCACTGTTTGCCCCGTGTCAGAACTGAAGCCTTCCCGATAAATTCGGTCCCGCCGTTTTGACGCTGCACGGATTTTTTTAGGAGCTGCCGAAGGCTGCGAACGGATGTTTGGCCTTGTGTCCCACCCACCCCTTCAAGTCTAAACATACAAGTAGGCTTGCCAACGAAAGCGTCAATGCGGGCGACCCAGGTTTCAGGTCGACATCAGCGGCGCGATTACCGGCCTCTTCGCAGGCAAGCCTGCTCCCACAGTATCTACGATGGCTTGTGTTCCCTACCGAAAGTCCCGCCGCTCACGAATCAAGGTATAGGCCTGGTGCAACTCTTGAGTTCTGTCGGTCGCCTCTCTTACCTGCACAACATCGGCACCATTGCCTGCAGCTTTGTCGGGATGATGGCGACTGAGTAGGCGTCTGTAAGCATGCTTGATCTGAGCAGGCTCCGCATCCGCCTCCACGCCCAGCAAACGCAACGCTTCTTGATAAACGTCAACGCTGACGGCGAGCGGCTTTTTCAGCGGGTCGTATTCGCTGGCCAGTGCTTGAACTTTTATTGCCGTCCAGCCTAGCCACTTGCCCCACAGCACAATCAACTCGCGCTCCTCCCGCGAAACCTTGCCGTCGGCCCAGGCCATGCGCCAGCACGCACGCAATAATCCTTCGGCCGCATGCGGCTGGGTTTTCAGTCGGCGCAAATAGCTGCGTAGCCGGTCACGTCCTTTTTTGCCGCGATTGAACGCTAGAATTGCACGCTGCTGAGCCGGTTCACTCAAGTCCATTCGACGCATTTCTTCGCGCGCCTGCTGGATGTGACCATCGACAACCCGACCATCGTTCTTCGCCAAACGACCGAGCAGAATGAACAGCAGCTCGTCATCACGGGGTACAGCGCGGCCCCCTAGGCGCTGACGCAAATGGGCCCAACTGTGCAGCGCCAAACGTCGGTCCAACGCCTGACCGAGCAGCGCACCGAGCAGCGCTCCCGGAATACTGGCAATGGCAAACCCGGCACCCGCACCGATCACGGTACTTGGCCACAGCATCTAGCGACTCACCGCAAGCAATCGCTCAACTTCGGCAAGGCGTTCATGGGTTCCGACATCAACCCAGCGGCCGAGGAAATGCTCACCCGAGACCAAGTCATGGGCCATGGCCGATCGCAACAAAGGCGCCAACTTGAAAGCCCCCGCCTCGCAACCATCGAAGAGCTGCGGATGCAGAATGGCCATGCCACTGTAGGTTAACCTCGGAGCGGTCTGACTGGGCTCAACTCGGCCTTCCACCAGCGCAAAATCCCCGGACAAGTGATGTGCGGGATTGTCCACGAGCACCAAGTGCGCCAATCCGGCAATGGGACGATGCAACTTCACAAAGTCGTAATCGGTCCAGATGTCGCCGTTGACGACCAAAAACGGCTTGTCGCCGAGCAAGGGCAAGGCGCGAAAAATCCCGCCTCCGGTTTCCAACGGCTCGCCTTCTGGCGAATAGCTAATGCTCAGTCCGAACCGCTCCCCGTCGCCGAGGCAGTCCTCGATCTGCTGGCCGAGCCAGGCATGGTTTATCACAACCTCGGTAAAACCCGCCGCGTGCAAGGCCCGCAGGTGGTATTCAATCAATGGCACATCCCCGGCACGCACCAACGGCTTGGGCGTATGCAGGGTCAGCGGGCGTAGGCGTTCGCCCTTGCCCGCGGCGAGAATCATCGCCTTCATGCGTTCAATACCTTCATCTTCATACAACAGCTCCAACGGGTTGACGCAGGCTTGCCAACAGCGCTCCCAGCTCAGCCAACTCCGGTCGTCGTGCCAGGACCGCTTCTATATAAGCAAAGAAACGGGGCACATCGGCCAGGTAGCGGGGTTTGCCGTCACGGTGGCAAATACGCGCAAAAATACCGATCACCTTCAAATGCCGCTGCACGCCCATCAAATCGCTGGCCCGCAGAAATTCCTCAAACGTTTCTTGCACCGGAATACCCACCTTCGACGCGTCCTGCCAATACTTCAGCAGCCACCCCTGCACCCGCTCCTCGGGCCAACTCAGAAATGCATCCTTGAACAGACACGTCACATCGTAAGTGACCGGCCCATAGACCGCGTCCTGAAAATCCAGCACGCCGGGATTAGGTTCACTCAACATCAAATTGCGTGGCATGTAGTCGCGGTGCACCAATACCTTGGGCTGCGCTAATGCACTGTCGATCAAGCAGTCGCTGGCTCGTTGCCACAACGCCAACTGCGCCACGTCCATTTCGATTCCCAGATGACGCTTTACGTACCATTGAGGAAACAACTCAAGCTCGCGACGCAGCAATGCAACGTCATAACTGGGCAGCGGCGCGTCCATGGGCAACTGCTGATAGGCCAACAACGTGTCGAATGCATCGGCGAACAATTCGTCTGCATTTTGCGCATTGATCACATCGAGATAGGTCTTGCGACCCAGGTCGTTGAGCAAAAGAAAGCCGCGCCTAAGGTCTTCGGCATAAATTTTCGGAACATTAATTCCTGATTTACTTAATAAATCGGCGATATCCACGAACGGTTTGCAGTTTTCCTGGGGAGGAGGAGCATCCATGACAATAAAAGTTCGTCCGGCACCCTCCCAACGGAAATACCGTCGAAAACTGGCGTCACTACTGGCCGCAGTCAACGTGGCCGGGGGTACGGCGCCCCAACCTTGAGCTGTAAACAGCGCTGGCAACTGCTCATCGAGCCAAACTTTCAGGTGTTGCAGGCGTACATCTTGATCTGGCATTACAAGGGTCTCCGACGGCGCTAGCCGTCAAGCGGGTCATGCTTTATTATCCGACATCTTTTTCAGCCCATCGAGAGGCGTGCGGCCCCCCCGCGAGGCCGATGGCGCGCAGGAAGCCCGGATTAATAAGATGGCATTGAAATCCCACGCGTTTCGTAAAAAATTTCCGTTGCTCATAACCGGCAGTTTGCTGGCGATGCAACCTTTAGCCACCCAATTCGTGGTTGCCGCGGAACAGTATGACTGCTCAGTCTCTGCTTCGGGCACCTGGGATTGCGCGCCGAAAGTGAACGCTGTTCAGCTGCCACCGCGCCCCGTGCATAGCGTGGACGGTATCAGTACGAACGGCCAAAGCCCTCCGGACGGCGGCTCAACGGGTGGCGAAAAAGCCCCCATCACGCTTGTTACCGAAGCCAAAGGCTATGGTTTGAAGTCGCGCAGTGCTGACTACAGCCACCTCGATTGGGTTCCTCGAGAAAAACTGACCCCTGCGCAATTGGCTGAAACCGGCCCTTATTGCTCGGGTGCGTACGTCGAGCCGATCCGTCCTGGCATGAACGACAAGACGAAAATGAGCGACGCGCCGATGTTTGTCGGTGCCAAAGCCTCTCGTTATGAGCAGGAAGCTCAGGTCGCGACGCTGGCCGGTGACGTTGTATTGCGTCAGGGCAGCATGCAGGTCCAGTCCCAAGAAGCCAGCCTGTATCAAGCAGAAAACCGTGGCGAACTGAACGGCGATGTCCGTTTGCGTCAAAACGGTGCCTTGATAGTCGGCGACCACGCTCAGATTCAGCTCGATACGGGTGAAGCCCAAATCGACAACGCCGAATACGTGATGCACAAGTCCAACGTGCGCGGTAGCGCTCTGTACGCCAAGCGTGCCGAGAACGCGATCATCCGCCTCAAGGACGGTACTTACACCACCTGCGAACCCAACAGCAACGCTTGGGAAATCAAGGGCAATAACATCACGCTGAACCCGGCCACCGGCTTCGGTACAGCGACCAACGCCACACTGCGGGTCCACGACGTACCGGTGTTCTACACCCCGTATATCTACTTCCCGATCGATAGCCGTCGCCAGTCAGGTTTCCTGCCACCGTCCGTTTCAAGTGGTGGTAATTCAGGCGCAATGTTGGTCACGCCGTACTACTTCAACCTGGCGCCGAATTACGATGCCACGTTGTATCCGCGCTTCATGACCAAGCGCGGCACAATGCTCGAAGGCGAGTTCCGCTACCTCACCAAGTCGAGCGAAGGCACGATTGGGGGCGCGTTCCTCAACGACCAGGACAATGATCGTAAGCTGCAGACTGACGCCAAAGACACGCGTTGGATGGTCCATGTTCAGGAGAAAAGCGGTCTTAACTCTCGCTTGACTACTGACGTCGATTACACCGACATCAGCGATCCGTACTACTTCCAGGATCTGCAAAGCGATGTCATTGGTGTCGAGAAGCGCGACTACATCAACCAGCAAGGTGCAGTGAACTGGCGTGGTGATAACTACACCGCTCGCTTGAACCTGCAGGGTTACAAGCTGGCCAGTGTTTCCGACATCACGCCGTATAACCGTCTGCCGCAGATTACCTTTAATGGTGCGCTGCCTTATCACCCAAGCGGATTGGATTTTGCGTATGAAACAGAAGCCGTGCGGTTTGAACGAAACCTGCAAAACGGTGACTATTTCGACAAAGATGGTTTCGGCACATCTCGACTAGATAACAACGTTTTTGGCCTCGCTCGAGCAGAAGGCGACCGTCTGAACCTTGCGCCGTCCATGAGCCTGCCGATGAGCTGGACTTACGGCTTTATCACGCCGAAGCTCAAGTACGTGTATACCAAATATGATCTGAATTTAAGCGGTCTAGGCCAGCAACAGATTATCGATGGCCAAACGGCCGCTGCAGCAGCGAACACTAAGTACTTGAGTGGCCAGTTCAATAGCTCTATTGACCGTAGCATTCCGGTCTTCAGCGTTGACAGTGGTCTGTACTTCGACAGAAATACCCAATGGTTTGGTAAAAACTATCGCCAGACCCTGGAACCTCGCCTGTTCTACCTGAACGTGCCGTACAAAGATCAGAGTGACATCCCGATTTTCGACTCGGGTGAAACGACGTTCAACTACGGATCACTGTTCCGCGACAACCGTTTCGTGGGTACCGACCGCATCGGCGACGAGAACAAACTGTCCCTGGGTATCACTAACCGATGGATTGAAGACAACGGCTTTGAACGCCAGACCTTCAGTATCGGTGAAGCGGTGTACTTCAAGGATCGCAAGGTACAATTGCCGGGCATCGATTACGCCACTCGCGCGGACTCTACAGCCGGCCGTTCACCTTACGCCCTTGAGTACGCTTACCGCTTCAACCACGACTGGCGTGCAACATCCGATTTCAACTGGGATCCGGACAGCAAAAAAACCCGTTCTGGCAGTGCGATGATGCACTACCAACCTGAAGACAACCCAAACAAGGTTGTTAACATCGGCTATCGCTATCGCAACGACCAGATTCGCTACGACCAGAACACCGGTACGTGGAAAGTGGGCGGTGGGGATCTCGGCACACCAGGGCAACCGGGTTACATCAAGGATTACTACAAGATTCAGCAGCATGACTTCTCGGTCATCTGGCCGGTTGCTCCGCAGTGGAACGTAATCAGCCGCTGGCAGTTCGACTACAACCGCAGCCGTACGCTTGAAGCCTTTGGTGGTTTTGAATATGACAACTGCTGCTGGAAACTGCGTTTGATCGACCGCTACTGGGTTGACTACAACGAATTCAGCCAGGACATCACTCAGAACGAAAAAGGCGACCACGGCATCTTCTTACAAGTCGTGCTGAAAGGACTTGGCGGTGTTGTTGGCCAAAAAGTTGAAAGCTTCCTCGACAAAGGCATCCAAGGTTATCGTGAACGTGAAGACCAAGCTTTCTAACTGTCTGCGCCCACTGATGTTGGGCGCGTTACTCCTGGGCACCTCGGCGCACGCCGAGGTGCGGTCCCTCGACAAGGTCGTGGCCATCGTCGATAACGACGTGATCATGCAGAGCCAACTGGACGAACGTGTCAAGGAAGTACAGCAAACCATCGCCAAACGTGGCGGCGGTGTGCCTCCAGCGAACGTGCTGGATTCGCAAGTGTTGGAACGCCTGATCGTTGAGAACCTGCAGCTGCAAATCGGCGATCGCTCCGGTATTCGGATCACCGACGAAGAGTTGAATCAGGCAGTAGGCACTATCGCCCAGCGTAACAACATGTCGGTGGATCAATTCCGCGCAGCCCTGACCCACGACGGCTTGTCTTATAACAACGCTCGTGACCAGATTCGTAGGGAAATGATCATTAGCCGCGTACGTCAACGTCGTGTGGCTGAACGTATCCAAGTGTCAGAGCAAGAAGTGAAAAACTTCCTCGCTTCCGACATGGGCAAGATGCAAATGTCCGAGGAATATCACCTCGCCAACATCTTGGTCGCCACCCCGGACAGTGCCTCTTCGGACGCCATCCAGGCTGCGGCCCGTCAAGCTCAGGATATTTACCAGCAGCTCAAACAAGGCGCTGACTTCAGCCAACTGGCCATCGCCAAATCCAAAAGCGATAACGCCTTGGACGGCGGTGATATGGGCTGGCGCAAAGGCGCTCAACTGCCACCACCCTTCGACACCATGCTCAGCAACATGGCGATTGGCGATATCACTCAGCCCACGCGCACTCCCGGCGGTTTTATTATTTTGAAACTGATGGAAAAACGCGGTGGCCAGGGTCAAGCACAGATGAAAGACGAAGTTCATGTTCGCCACATCCTGATCAAGCCGAGCGAAATTCGTAGCGAAGACGAGACCCATCGCCTCGCCGAGCGTCTGTATGAGCGCATCAAAAATGGCGAAGACTTTGGTGAGCTGGCCAAAAGCTTCTCTGAAGATCCGGGCTCGGCACTCAACGGTGGTGACCTGAACTGGGTCGACCCGAACCAATTGGTACCGGAATTCCGCGCCGTCATGGCCGACAGCCCGGTAGGCGTGTTGTCCAAACCGTTCAAGTCTGCTTACGGCTGGCACATCCTGGAAGTCCTTGGCCGTCGCGCTACCGACAGCAGTACAGAAGCGCGTGAAGAGCAAGCGAAGACAGCGCTGCGCAACCGTAAATATGATGAAGAGCTGCAAACCTGGCTGCGTCAGATTCGTGACGAAGCCTACGTTGAAATCAAGCTTCCTGCTGCTGATCAGCCCGACCAGGCTGACCAGGTCACAAAGTGAAAGCAAAGCGCTTCGCTCTGACACCCGGCGAGCCGGCCGGCATAGGTCCAGACCTGTGCCTGTTGCTCGCCTCGCAACCTCAGCCGCACCCCCTGATTGCCATTACCAGCCACGACCTACTCATCGAGCGGGCCGTGCAACTGGGTGTGGCTGTCAATTTATTGCGGGTAACGCCTGATGCCTGGCCTGACCTGCCCGCCCCGGCTGGCAGCCTGTATGTATGGGACACCCCGCTGAATGCAACCGTTGTCACCGGAGAGCTGAACAAGGCCAACGCAGCGTTCGTGCTGCAAACCTTGACCCGCGCCGGACAAGGCTGCATCAATGGCGACTTTGCCGGGATGATTACTGCTCCGGTACACAAGGGTGTGATCAACGAATCCGGGATCGCTTTTTCAGGCCATACCGAGTTCCTGGCCGAGCTGACTCACACCGAACAGGTCGTGATGATGCTCGCCACCGGTGACTTGCGCGTTGCGTTGGTGACGACCCACCTGCCGTTGCGCGATGTCGCCGACGCAATCACCTCCGAGCGCCTCGAGCGGGTCACACGAATCCTGCATGCCGATCTGGTCAATAAGTTCGGCATCGCCCAACCGCGTATTCTGGTCTGCGGTCTTAACCCCCATGCAGGGGAAGGCGGTCACCTGGGCCGTGAAGAAATCGACATTATCGAACCTACCTTGGAGCGCCTGCGCGGCGAGGGCCTGAATTTACGGGGTCCATTACCTGCCGACACTCTGTTTACCCCCAAATATCTGGAGCACTGCGATGCAGTGCTGGCGATGTACCACGACCAAGGTTTGCCTGTACTGAAGTACAAAGGTTTTGGCGCCGCCGTCAACGTGACCCTCGGCCTGCCGATCATCCGCACGTCGGTGGATCATGGCACCGCATTGGATCTGGCTGGCAGTGGCAAGATCGATACCGGCAGCCTGAAAGTCGCCCTGGAAACCGCCTATCAGATGGCCGAGACTCATTAATGACCGAGTTATTTCAACACAAGGCGCGCAAGCGTTTTGGACAAAACTTCCTGCATGACGCTGGCGTGATCGACAAAATCCTGCGAGCCATTCGTGCTAAACCGGAAGACCGTTTACTGGAGATTGGTCCGGGCCAAGGCGCTCTGACCGAAGGCCTGCTGAGCAGCGGGGCGCAACTGGACGTGGTTGAGCTGGACAAGGACTTAATCCCGATCCTGATTCATCAATTCGGCAGCAAGCCCAACTTTCATTTGCATCAGGGCGATGCGTTGAAGTTCGACTTTACCAGCCTGAATGCAGCACCCAGTAGCCTGCGCGTGGTGGGTAACCTCCCGTACAACATCTCGACACCTCTCATCTTTCTACTGCTGCAAAACGCAGGTTTGATCCGCGACATGCATTTCATGTTGCAAAAGGAAGTGGTCCAGCGCATGGCCGCGGGTCCTGGCGGTGGTGATTACGGCCGCTTGTCGATCATGGTTCAGTACCATTGCCGAGTTGAACACCTGTTCAACGTCGGGCCCGGCGCATTCAATCCGCCGCCGAAAGTCGACTCGGCCATTGTTCGCCTAGTGCCTCATGAAGTCTTGCCGCACCCGGCAAAGGATCACCGTGCCCTTGAACGCGTTGTCCGCGAAGCCTTCAATCAGCGCCGCAAAACCCTGCGCAACACCCTCAAAGCGCTGCTTACCAATGACGAGATCATTGCTGCCGGCGTCGACGGCAGCCTGCGGCCTGAACAACTGGACCTTGCAGCGTTCGTCCGCCTGGCGGACAAACTGAGCGATCAACCTATCGCAGAGTAGAGTCCAAGGCGTCTTGGAGACCATTCACAGGCACATTGCTAGTAAGGATGGTTTTTTATCTCGGCTATTTATGCCGAGAATGCCCTAAACTGAATTTCTCCGGTATTGTCCGGCTTTTTCCGCTTTTGCTTTTAGGGCCCATTGCATGTCCGATCCTCGCTATCAAGTCGACGTCAGCGTCATTACGCGCTTTCTCGTAGAGCAGTCGCAACCCGAGCAAAATCGTTTCGCGTTCGCGTACACAGTCACCGTGCACAACAGCGGAGAGTTACCGGCCAAGTTGCTTTCACGGCATTGGGTAATCACCGACGGTGACGGTCATGTCGAGGAGGTTCGTGGCGATGGCGTAGTCGGTCAGCAACCCCTGATCAAATCCGGGCACAGCCATACCTACAGCAGCGGCACCGTCATGATGACCAAAGTCGGCAATATGCAGGGCAGTTATCAAATGCTGGCCGAAGACGGCAAGCGCTTCGACGCCGTAATTGCACCCTTCCGCCTCGCCATGCCCGGCGCCCTGCACTGATGGCGGTGTATGCCGTCGGCGACCTACAAGGTTGTCTGGAACCGCTGCAGTGTTTGCTTGAACACGTTGCCTTTGATCCGAGCAAGGATCGCCTCTGGCTGGTAGGGGATTTGGTCAACCGTGGCCCGGCGTCGCTGGAGACCTTGCGTTTCCTCTACGGCATGCGCGATTCGCTGGTATGCGTTTTGGGTAACCACGATCTGCATTTGCTGGCTGCCGCTCACAACATCGAGCGGCTAAAAAAGAATGACACGTTGCGCGAAGTGCTCGAAGCGCCGGACCGCACTCCGTTACTTGAATGGCTGCGCCAACAGAAACTGATGCATTACGACCCGGTCCGTAAAATTGCGATGGTTCACGCGGGTATTGCGCCGCAATGGACGCTGAGCAAAGCCCTCTCGTATGCCCAAGAAGTTGAAACCGCTCTGCGCGATGACAACCTGTACGAGCCGTTTCTCGATGGTATGTACGGCAATGAACCCGCTAAATGGCAGCCCAGCTTACAAGGCATAACTCGCCTACGGGTCATCACCAACTATTTCACCCGCATGCGCTTTTGCACCAGCGACGGCACCCTCGACCTTAAAACCAAGGAAGGTGTCGGTACCGCTCTTCCAGGTTATGCCCCTTGGTTCAGCCACCAAGAACGCAAGACCCGCGGCCAGAAAATAATTTTTGGCCATTGGGCAGCACTTGAAGGTAAATGCACCGAGCCCGGTCTATTTGCCCTCGACACCGGGTGTGTCTGGGGCGGCGCAATGACGCTGCTTAACGTCGACACGCTAGAGCGCCATAGCTGCGAGTGCGACGCGAAAGGGCTGGCCGATGCCAATCCCGTGTCATCAAAGCGTGTTGGTCTACACATTATTAGCAAGGGTTAGAATCCACTTCTTGCGCAGTCCTCAGGAGCCCCGGCCATGACCGAATTCAAACGTATCCCCCCTGCACAAGCCCACTCGCTGCTTGAAGACGGCGCAGTGCTGGTCGACGTCCGCGATCAACAAACCTTCGCGGCCAATCACATTCCTGGCGCGCAGCATCTGGACAACCATTCCATCGCCGACTTCATCGCCAAGGCAGATCTGGATAAACCGCTGGTTGTGGTCTGCTATCACGGCAACTCTAGTCAAAGCGCCGCCGCCTACCTAGTCGGTCAAGGTTTCTCTGACGTTTACAGCATGGATGGCGGTTTTGAATTGTGGCGAAACACCTACCCGGACGAAACCGCTCAGGGCACGTTGGAATAATTTTTTTATCCCCGCCGATCCCGCGCCCTGAGCGGGCTCGCGAGCAAACGGACGAACGGTTAGCCCGACTAATCAATCAATACTCGTGGATGTCTGTGATTCCGAACTATCCTTAGCCTAGGCCATCCGAATCAGGGGAGAGCCGGTACACCGGCGCGCGGGTCATCGGTGGTAACTTTATGGTGTTCTGGGGGGTAAATGGCAGCTGGAGTTTTCAGCTGCATGCCAGCATCGACTGACGATCCGCCGCCGGCTCAACGTATCGAGCGAGGTGACGTCATGAGTATTTTTAGCCACTTCCAACAACGCTTCGAATCAACACGTCAAGAAGAGCTCTCGCTGCAGGAGTATCTTGAGCTTTGCAAAAGTGATCGTAGTGCCTACGCCTCTGCGGCAGAACGTCTTCTGCTGGCCATTGGTGAACCCGAGTTGCTCGATACGTCGGCCAACTCTCGGCTGTCGCGCATCTTTTCCAATAAAGTGATTCGTCGCTACCCAGCGTTCGAAGACTTCCATGGCATGGAAGAGTGCATTGACCAGATCGTCTCTTACTTCCGCCACGCTGCTCAGGGCCTGGAGGAGAAGAAACAAATCCTCTATCTGCTCGGCCCGGTGGGCGGCGGTAAGTCCTCGCTGGCAGAAAAACTCAAACAGCTGATCGAAAAAGTACCGTTCTACGCCATCAAGGGTTCTCCGGTATTTGAATCTCCGTTGGGCTTGTTCAATGCCACCGAAGATGGCGAGATCCTCGAAGAGGATTTCGGTATTCCCCGACGCTACCTCAGTACGATCATGTCGCCGTGGGCGACCAAACGTCTGGCTGAGTTCGGGGGCGACATCAGCCAATTCAAAGTGGTCAAACTGTACCCATCGATTTTGAATCAAATTGCCGTAGCGAAAACCGAACCCGGCGATGAAAACAACCAGGATATTTCTGCGTTGGTCGGTAAGGTCGATATTCGCAAATTGGAAGAATTCCCACAAAACGACGCCGACGCTTACAGCTACTCGGGCGCACTCTGCCGGGCTAACCAAGGCCTGATGGAATTCGTCGAAATGTTCAAGGCGCCGATTAAGGTCTTGCACCCTCTGCTTACCGCCACCCAAGAAGGTAACTACAACAGCACCGAAGGGCTCGGGTCGATCCCGTTCACCGGCATCCTGTTGGCCCACTCCAACGAATCGGAATGGCACAGTTTCCGCAATAACAAGAACAACGAAGCCTTCATTGACCGGATTTACATCGTCAAAGTGCCGTACTGCGTACGGGTCAGTGATGAAATTAAAATTTATGACAAGCTGCTCTTCAACAGCTCCCTGGCCAAAGCCCACTGCGCGCCCGACACCCTGAAGATGCTCGCGCAATTCACCACGCTGTCACGTCTCAAGGAGCCTGAGAACTCGAACATCTATTCGAAGATGCGCGTTTACGATGGCGAAAACCTGAAAGACACTGATCCGAAGGCCAAATCGATTCAGGAGTACCGCGACAACGCAGGCGTGGATGAAGGCATGAATGGCCTGTCAACGCGCTTCGCGTTCAAGATTTTGTCGAAAGTCTTTAACTTCGATCCGCACGAAATCGCGGCCAACCCCGTGCATCTGCTGTACGTACTGGAACAACAAATTGAGCAGGAACAGTTCCAGGCCGAGACCCGTGAGCGGTACCTGCGCTTTATCAAAGAGTATTTGGCGCCGCGGTACATCGAGTTCATCGGCAAGGAAATCCAGACCGCATACCTGGAGTCCTACAGCGAATACGGACAAAACATTTTTGACCGCTACGTGCTTTATGCAGACTTCTGGATTCAGGATCAGGAATATCGTGATCCTGAAACCGGTGAAATTCTTAACCGAGTTGCGCTGAACGAGGAGCTGGAAAAAATCGAGAAACCGGCTGGCATTAGTAATCCGAAGGATTTCCGCAACGAGATCGTTAACTTCGTGCTGCGTGCCCGCGCCAATAACAACGGCAAAAATCCTACCTGGCTCAGCTACGAAAAATTGCGGGTCGTCATCGAGAAGAAAATGTTCTCGAACACGGAGGATCTGCTGCCGGTCATCAGCTTCAACGCCAAGGCCAGCAAAGAGGATCAGCAAAAGCACAACGATTTCGTTACTCGGATGGTCGAGCGTGGCTACACCGACAAACAGGTACGGCTGTTGTCTGAGTGGTATTTGCGGGTCAGGAAATCGCAGTAAGGCAGCGGCAAGCGACACCTTGCAAGCCACAGGCACGCGCATGCGGGCGTGCTTGCGGTCATTGCGGTTGACCGCTTGTCTTTAAGCTTCCAGCTCGCAGCTTGAAGCTTGTAACTTAATGCTGCCCGGAGGGCCACGTATGAGTTATGTGATCGACCGACGTCTCAATGGCAAGAATAAAAGCACGGTGAACCGCCAGCGCTTCCTGCGGCGTTACCGTGATCACATTAAAAAAGCAGTCGAAGAAGCCGTCAGCCGCCGTTCCATCACCGACATGGAACACGGCGAACAAATCAGCATCCCCGGTCGGGATATCGATGAACCGGTTCTGCATCATGGTCGCGGCGGCAAACAAACCGTTGTCCACCCCGGCAATAAAGAATTTACCACCGGCGAGCACATTGCCAGGCCTCAAGGTGGCGGTGGCGGGAAAGGGCCTGGCAAGGCGAGCAATTCCGGCGAAGGCTCCGATGAGTTCGTGTTCCAGATCAGCCAGGAAGAATTTCTCGAGTTCATGTTCGAAGACCTTGAGCTTCCCAACCTGGTAAAGCGCAACCTAACCGGTACCGACACGTTTAAAACCGTGCGGGCGGGCATCAGCAACGAAGGTAACCCGTCGCGCATCAACATCATCCGCACCCTGCGGTCTGCCCATGCACGGCGCATCGCACTCTCTGGCAGCAGCCGTGCTAAATTGCGTGAATCAATCACCGAGCTGGAACGCATGAAGCGTGAAGAGCCGGACAATTTCGGCGATATTCGCGACTTGGAAGCTGAAATAGAACGGTTGAAAACCCGTATCCACCGGGTCCCTTATCTGGACACTTTCGATCTCAAATACAACCTGCTGGTCAAACAGCCGAGCCCCAGCTCCAAAGCCGTCATGTTTTGCCTAATGGATGTTTCCGGCTCCATGACTCAAGCGACCAAGGACATCGCTAAACGTTTTTTCATTCTGTTGTATCTATTCCTCAAGCGTAACTACGACAAAATCGAAGTCGTGTTCATTCGCCACCACACCAGCGCCCGCGAAGTGGATGAAGAGGAGTTTTTTTACTCACGAGAAACCGGCGGCACCATTGTTTCCAGCGCACTGAAACTGATGCAGGAAATCATGGCCGAGCGCTACCCCACCAACGAATGGAACATTTACGCGGCCCAGGCTTCCGACGGCGATAACTGGAACGACGACTCACCGATCTGTCGCGACATCTTGGTCAAGCAGATCATGCCCTTCGTGCAGTACTACACTTACGTGGAAATTACCCCACGCGAACATCAGGCGCTGTGGTTCGAATATGAACGTATCAGCGACGAATTCCCCGACACGTTTGCCCAGCAACAGCTGGTATCTGCCGGTGATATCTATCCGGTATTCCGAGAACTCTTCCAGCGCAGGTTAGTGACATGACCGCTAGAGAGCAGAAGCGTCAACCGCTGTCCACGGGTTCAGAATGGACGTTCGAGCTGATCCAGGCCTACGACCGGGAAATCAGCCGCATTGCCGAACGTTATGCGCTGGACACTTACCCCAACCAGATCGAGGTGATCACTGCCGAGCAGATGATGGACGCTTATGCGTCTGTCGGCATGCCGCTGGGCTATCACCATTGGTCCTACGGCAAACACTTCCTCAGTACCGAGAAGTCCTACAGCCGAGGCCAAATGGGCCTGGCGTACGAGATCGTGATCAACTCCGATCCCTGCATCGCTTACTTGATGGAAGAGAACACCATCTGCATGCAGGCATTGGTGGTGGCACACGCCTGTTACGGGCATAACAGCTTCTTCAAGGGCAATTACCTGTTCCGCACCTGGACGGACGCCAGTTCGATTATTGATTATCTGGTGTTCGCCAAGCAGTACATCATGCAGTGCGAGGAACGCCATGGCATTGATGCAGTGGAAGATTTACTGGATTCCTGCCACGCACTGATGAACTACGGAGTTGACCGATACAAACGTCCCTATCCGATTTCTGCCGAGGAAGAACGCCGTCGGCAGAAAGACCGTGAGGAACATTTGCAGAAGCAGATCAACGATCTGTGGCGCACCATTCCGAAAAGCGCAGATAAAAATAGCGACAAGGATAATGCTCGCTTCCCCGTCGAACCTCAGGAAAACATCCTCTATTTCATCGAAAAACACGCGCCACTGCTTGAACCGTGGCAGCGTGAAGTGGTGCGGATCGTTCGCAAAATTGCGCAGTATTTTTACCCACAGCGTCAGACTCAGGTCATGAACGAGGGCTGGGCAACCTTCTGGCACTACACGCTAATGAATGATCTCTACGATGAAGGCCTCGTCACCGATGGTTTCATGATGGAGTTCCTGACGTCGCACACCAGCGTTGTTTATCAGCCCGGCTTCGATAGCCCCTACTACAGCGGTATCAATCCTTACACCCTAGGGTTCGCAATGTACCGGGATATTCGACGCATTTGCGAGCATCCCACAGATGAAGACCGGCACTGGTTTCCGGACATCGCTGGCAGCGATTGGCTGGCCACGATCAAATTCGCCATGAGCAGCTTCAAGGACGAGAGTTTTATCCTGCAGTACCTGTCGCCCAAGGTGATTCGCGACCTCAAGCTGTTCAGCATCATGGACGACGATCAGAAGGATGACCTGCTGGTTCCGGCCATTCATAACGAACCCGGCTACAAGACGATTCGTGAAACCTTGGCAGCTCAATACAACTTGGGAAATCGCGAACCTAACATACAGATTTACAGCATTGATCGGCGCGGTGACCGCTCGCTGACGCTACGTCATCAGCAGCACGACCGTAAACCGCTGGGCGACTCCACTGACGAGGTGCTCAAACACCTGCACCGCTTATGGGGCTTTGATATTCACCTGGAGACGTTACAAGGCGATCAGATCATGAAAACCCATCACGTCCCACCGAGAGGCGAACACGCCGATAGTGAATATCCCCGGCTCGATTTGGCGGTCGTTCACCTATAAGACTTGAGTTGCGAGCTTCAGGCGCCAAGCCTCAAGCGTGTAGCTCGCTCTTTTCACTTTTGCCTCCGTAAGTAACGACTCAAAGGTTTATCCTGTCGCGCTTACGGAGGTTTTTTATGCAGATTTATAAAGTAGGGGGCGCGGTGCGGGATCGCCTTCTCGGTAAAGCGGTCGCCGACATTGACTGGGTCGTCATCGGGGCCACTGCCGATGAAATGCTTGCTGGCGGGTATCGCCCGGTTGGCTCGGACTTTCCAGTGTTCTTGCATCCCAAGACCGGGGAGGAATACGCCCTCGCCCGCACTGAACGCAAAAGCGGCGTTGGCTACGGCGGCTTCACCTTTCATGCGAGCCCCGAGGTCACACTTGAAGAAGACTTAGTCCGTCGCGACTTGACCATTAACGCGATTGCCGAAGATGGCGAAGGGAATTTAACTGACCCTTACCACGGCCAAGAAGACCTAAAAGCCCGTATTTTACGCCACGTTTCTCCGGCATTCGCCGAAGATCCATTGCGGGTACTGCGTGTCGCTCGCTTCGCAGCACGTTACGCCCCAGACGGTTTCACCATAGCGCCCGACACCTTGTTACTGATGCGACAGCTCAGTGAGTCGGGCGAATTGCAGGCATTGACGGCGGAGCGTAGCTGGAAAGAAATCTCCCGCGCGCTGATGGAAAATCAGCCACAGGTGTTCATTCGGGTATTGCGCGAATGCGGCGCACTGGAGGTGCTATTTCCTGAGGTAGATGCGCTATTCGGCGTACCGCAGCCAGCCGCTCATCACCCCGAAATCGATACCGGCGAGCATATTCTTAGCGTCCTTGAACAGTCGGCTGCTCACCAACAGCCGTTGAGCGTGCGCTGGGCTTGTCTCCTGCATGACGTGGGCAAAGGGCTGACACCCGAGAGCGAATGGCCACGGCATATTGCGCACGAACACACCGGGCTGCGCCTGATAAAAGCCGTGAACACCCGCTTCAAAGTGCCGCGCGATTGCCAGGAGCTGGCGCTGCTGGTCGGTCAGTACCACACCCATGGTCACCGAGCCCTTGAGCTAAAGGCTTCAACCTTGCTTGAGCTGCTGCAAAGCTTCGATATCTACCGTCGGCCACAGCGCTTTGAGGAGTTTATTGCCGCCTGCGAGATGGATGCGCGAGGTCGCCTGGGGTTCGAGCAGCGCGACTATCCGCAGGCGGACTATCTGCGCGGTGCCGCTGACGCAGCGCGAAGGGTGACTGCGCAGCCGTTGCGTGATCAGGGTTTTGAAGGGCCGCAGCTGGGTGAAGCACTAAAGCGTGAACGCCTGAACGCAGTCAAAGCCTACAAAAGCTCTCAAAATCTGTAGAAGCCCACGTTTTGGCGAGACGGTTTATTTGAAACAAAACGCCGCCTATTCGCCAACAAGTTGGTTCCTACAGGGTGTTGTCAGACGAATCAGGGGGTCAATTGCTGCCCGCGCCACTCAAACGAAACAGGCGCTAATGCCTGGTCGATATTCGCCTCTCGCCACAACGCCTCTAGCGTCTTGTTGACACCCGGGTGCACACGCTCCGGCGCTATCAACGACAGTGGCCATAGCACAAATGCATTTTTGAGGATTTCCGCACGAGGCAGAATCAAACCATCGAAATTGCCGACCAGCTCACCAAAAAGCAGCACGTCGATGTCCAGTGGCAAGCCCTTGCGCTCAGGGGCATAACGGCCATTGTCCGCCTCGATGAATTTCAAACGACGGTCCAATTCCATCAGCGGCAGATCGGTATACGCCGTAACCACCAGATTGAAAAATGGACCGCTTTTGATCCCCACAGGCTGGCTTTCAAACACCGGGGAACAGGTCATGCCCTGCAAAAAACTGTCGAGTGCCTCAAGCCCTGCGTGCAGGTTTTTTTCACGCTCGATATTGCTACCGAGGCCAAGGAATATCTGAGTTAGCGGCATCCGCGCTCGATCTCCACGCCCACACCAGACGCTGCCGAAACGGCGCCGGGCTTGGTCAATTTGAGGTGCATCCAAGGGATTTGAAACTCACTCATCAGCACCTCAGTAAGACGCTCGGCGAACGTCTCCACCAACTGAAATTGTGCCTGCTCGGCGAAGGCCTGTATTCGCGCTGAAACGCTGGCGTAGTCGAGCGCCTTGCTGAGGTCATCACCTGCCGCAGCAGGCCGATTGTCCCAGGCGAAGCTCAGGTCGAGACGCAGGCATTGGCGAATGCCACGCTCCCAGTCGTAGGCGCCGATGACCGTATCGACTTCCAGACCCTCGATAAAAACTCTGTCCAAGCACTGTTCTCCGCTGCACGACAAGGGCGCGATGCGCCGTTAGAATCAGGGCAAACTCGCCCGGAGTGGTTTGCATGTTTTGGTTACTGGCGATTCTCGCCTACCTGCTTGGCTCACTGTCCTTCGCCATCTGGCTCAGCCAACTCACCGGCAGCCCAGACCCCCGCGCCAGTGGTTCGGGTAACGCCGGCGCGACCAACATGTTGCGCCTGGCGGGGAAAAAACTTGCGGTTTTAACTCTCATCGGCGACCTGTGCAAAGGCTTGCTGGCGGTTCTCGCTGCCAAACTGCTAGGGCTCGACCTGCAAGAACAAGCATGGATAGGACTGTGTGCGGTACTCGGTCATCTTTTTCCGGTGTACTTCCGCTTTCGCGGCGGAAAGGGCGTTGCTACAGCTGTCGGCATGTTGCTGGGACTCTATCCACCCGCCGCAGCCCTCGCGATATGCGCCTGGCTGCTGGTAGTGTTCCTGACCCGTACCAGCTCACTCGCCGCGCTGATCGCGCTCCCACTGACCTTGCCGGTACTGGCATGGCAGGAGCCGCAAGCGCTGCTCCCAATGAGCTTCCTGACCGTGCTCATCGTATGGCGCCATCGCGGTAATTTACGCGACCTGCTTGCAGGGCGCGAACGGCATTTCTGAATGTGTCGGATGAACCGGGCTCATGCCAACCCCCTCACAAACCCGTCAACTGCTCCATTGGCCACCGCGCCTGCACGCTGATGCTCAAATCCTCTTTTTGCCCAGCCTGTAAACGCTGGCACCCGGCGAACGCAATCATCGCGCCGTTATCGGTGCAGAACTCAGGCCGCGCATAGAACACCTCGCCATGAAGCTCGCCCAGCATTTTCTCCAGCGACACGCGCAATGCCTTGTTGGCACTCACGCCGCCAGCGATGACCAGCCGCTTTAGACCCGCCTGCTTGAGGGCTCGTTTGCACTTGATGGTCAAAGTCTCTACCACCGCATGCTGGAAGGCCAGGGAGATGTCGCAACGGGTTTGCTCACCGTCGTCCCCAGCGCTTTGGCGTTGCTGCCAAGTGTTCAGGGCGGAGGTTTTCAAACCACTGAAACTGAAATCCAGCCCCGGCCGATCGGTCATGGGCCGCGGAAATACAAACCGCCCCGGCACACCCTGACTGGCCAGCCGCGCGATTTCCGGACCGCCTGGGTAATGCAGACCCATCATCTTCGCGGTCTTGTCGAACGCCTCACCCGCAGCATCGTCCAGCGTCTCGCCCATCAGCTCGTACAGGCCAATGCCGTCCACCCGAACCAACTGGGTATGACCGCCCGACACCAACAACGCGACGAACGGAAATTCCGGCGGTCGCTCTTCCAGCATGGGTGCCAGCAGGTGTCCTTCCATGTGGTGCACGCCCAAGGCGGGAATGTCCCAGGCAAACGCCAGCGCCTGAGCGCAAGAAGCGCCCACCAAAAGAGCGCCCACCAGACCCGGACCTGCCGTATAGGCAATGGCATCGATATCGGTCGCCACACAGTCGGCGTCAGCCAATACCTGACGGATTAATGGCAGCATTCGCTTGACGTGATCCCTCGACGCCAGCTCGGGCACAACGCCACCGTAGGCGCGATGCAAATCAATCTGGCTAAATAATGCGTCAGCCAGCAGACCTTTTTCACTGTGGTAAAGTGCGACACCCGTTTCATCGCACGATGTCTCTAATCCCAGTACTAGCATGGGTTTGCGCCTTGTAGAGGCTGAATTGAAGGGGCGCATAATAAGCGTCGCTCCAAGCGCCGACCAGCGCTTTTCGATCAGAGGCTTTGCATTCCTCTCAATGAGGGGTTAACATCCGCAACCCTTAAAAACCGACGTACTTAAGTGCAGTTTTGCACCAGACGTTGACCCCGGTAATGAAAGAAGGTAGCTCTGGATGCCAGCCGTCAAAGTTAAAGAGAACGAACCCTTCGACGTAGCTCTGCGTCGTTTCAAGCGCTCCTGCGAAAAAGCCGGTGTTCTGGCTGAAGTTCGTAGCCGCGAATTTTACGAGAAGCCGACTTCTGAGCGTAAGCGTAAAGCAGCAGCCGCTGTTAAGCGTCACGCCAAGAAAGTACAGCGCGAACAGCGCCGCGCCGTTCGTCTGTATTAATTTACAGACAACCGTCGCAAGCTTCTGCCACGCCCGGCCTTCAAAGCCGGGCTGCCGGCAGTTGCATAACAAGCCTCATGCTTCACTGACAGAGGCTGTCTAAGCCGCAGGTGCATGCCAACTGCGACTCAGACAAATCCCGTCAAGACACGTCAGCTCTGATTTCCGACAAGGATTCAGGTTGTATTGATCACGTCTACACTGACGACGACCAATGCACATGACGAGCACGCCTAATTGATCTTCGTAAGGAGTTCAATCAGGCAGCGTCTCCCAATGTCAGCTTAGTGAACACACTGGCCCGCAATGGCCGCTGTTGTTACGTTTTAGTTTCGCCACGATTTTTCTGGCGGGCAGTCTGATGATGAGAACGCCATGGCAGGGCTAATTCCCCAAAGCTTCATTGACGACCTTCTGAACCGCACCGACATTGTCGATGTTGTCAGCTCACGTCTACAATTGAAGAAAGCCGGGAAGAACTACAGCGCCTGCTGCCCGTTCCACAAAGAAAAAACCCCATCGTTCAGTGTCAGCCCCGACAAACAGTTTTATTACTGCTTTGGCTGTGGCGCAGGCGGCAATGCATTGGGCTTCATGATGGACCACGACAACCTGGATTTTCCTCAGGCCGTCGAAGAACTTGCTAAAGCCGCCGGCATGGAAGTGCCGCGCGAACAGAGCGTCAAAGGGCAAAAGCCTCGTCAGCCGACCGACTCACCGCTTTACCCTCTGCTAACGGCGGCCGCCGAATTTTATCGTCAGGCCTTGAAAAGCCATCCGACGCGCAAAGCCGCCGTGGATTATTTGAAAGGTCGCGGCCTGTCCGGTGAAATCGCTCGCGATTTCGGCCTTGGCTTTGCTCCACCCGGCTGGGACAACCTGCACAAACACTTGAGCAGTGACACGCTTCAGCAGAAGACCATGATCGATGCGGGCCTGCTGATCGAAAATGCCGAGACCGGCAAACGCTACGACCGCTTTCGTGACCGCGTGATGTTTCCCATCCGCGACAGTCGCGGACGCGTCATCGCTTTTGGCGGCCGGGTATTGGGCGATGACAAGCCCAAGTACTTGAACTCACCGGAAACACCTGTATTTCATAAAGGACAGGAGCTGTACGGCCTTTATGAAGCACGGAAGTACAGTCGTAACCTTGATGAAATAATCGTCGTCGAGGGCTACATGGACGTCATCGCCCTCGCCCAACAAGGCTTGCGCAATGCCGTTGCTACGCTTGGCACCGCGACCAGCGAAGACCACTTGAAAAAGCTTTTCCGGGTCGTGCCTAACGTACTGTTTTGTTTTGATGGCGACCAGGCAGGCCGTAATGCCGCTTGGCGAGCGCTAGAGGCAGCACTGCCCAGCTTGCAGGATGGACGCCGGGCGCGTTTTTTATTTCTGCCCGAAGGTGAAGATCCAGACACGCTGGTCCGCTCCGAAGGGACAGACGCGTTCAAGGCGCGAATCAATCAGCATGCACAACCGCTGGCTGACTATTTTTTCGAGCAGCTGACCAAAGAGGCCGATCCGCGCTCGCTGGAGGGGAAAGCCCACATGGCAACCCTGGCCGCGCCGCTGATCGACAAGGTACCGGGCGCAAACTTAAAAACGCTCATGCGTCAGCGCCTGACTGAAATTACCGGGCTCAACACTGAGGCCATGCATCAACTGGTACAGAGCGCGCCGCAAGAAGCACCTCCCAGTTATGACCCGAACATCGATTACGACGCTATACCGGATTACGCTGACTTTCAGCCAGCCAGCACTTATGACGCTCAACCTGACTGGACCAAGAAAGCCGGCGGTCAGAAAAAGTGGGAAAAGAAACCTTGGGACAAGAAGGGTAAACGACCCGACTTCGAACCCCGAGGCCCTCGTACGCCAGCGACGGTAGAACCGCCGACACTCACCGCATTGAGAACACTTCTGCATCATCCGCAACTGGCCGAGAAAGTCGAAGATGCCAGCCACTTTGCTGCAGAAGATCATATTTACGCGCAATTACTGGTCGCTCTGCTGGAAGCACTGCAGAAAAATCCGAAGCTGCGTTCACTTCAATTGATTGCGCGTTGGCATGGCACAGAACAAGGCCGACTGTTACGCGCATTAGCAGAGAAAGAATGGCTGATTGAGGCCGATAACCTTGAACAACAGTTTTTCGACACTATAACTAGCTTATCCGCCCGCCAACGCGAGCGCAGCCTGGAACATCTGATCAGGAAAGCACGGCAATCCGAACTGAGCGCAGAAGAGAAAGTTCAGCTACGTGATCTATTAATTCGTAATGTTCCTGCACAAAACCCGACCTCAACTGGCGCGTGAGGTCATAGCTCGGGTATAATCCTCGGCTTGTTTTTTGCCCGCCAAGACCTTCAGTGGATAGGGTGTTATGTCCGGAAAAGCGCAACAGCAGTCTCGCCTCAAAGAGTTGATTACCCGAGGTCGTGAGCAGGGTTACCTGACTTACGCGGAGGTCAACGACCACCTGCCCGAAGATATTTCAGATCCGGAGCAAGTGGAAGACATCATCCGCATGATTAACGACATGGGGATCAACGTATTCGAGAGTGCCCCGGATGCGGATGCACTCCTGTTGGCTCAAGCTGACACCGATGAGGCGGCCGCAGAAGAAGCGGCCGCAGCATTGGCGGCAGTTGAGACCGACATTGGTCGCACCACCGACCCCGTGCGCATGTATATGCGTGAAATGGGTACGGTCGAGCTTCTGACCCGTGAAGGCGAAATTGAAATCGCCAAGCGTATTGAAGAAGGCATCCGCGAAGTGATGGGCGCAATTGCGCACTTCCCTGGCACGGTTGACCATATTCTTTCCGAGTACACACGTGTCACGACCGAAGGTGGACGCCTTTCTGACGTTCTGAGCGGTTATATCGACCCGGACGACGGCATCGCGGCTCCCGCCGAGGTCCCACCTCCTGTAGATCCCAAAGCGGCGAAGCCAGAAGGCGACGACGAAGAGGAAGAAAAGGAAGAGGGAGCAACCGAGGAAGAGGAAGAAGTCGAAAGCGGCCCTGACCCGATCATCGCAGCAGCGCGCTTCGGTGCGGTTTCCGATCAAATGGAAATCGCCCGTAAAGCGCTGAAAAAGCATGGTCGTGGCAGCAAGCAGGCTACTGCCGAACTCATCGAGTTGGCCATCCTGTTCATGCCGATCAAACTGGTTCCTAAACAGTTTGAAGGTTTGGTCGAGCGTGTTCGCAGTGCACTAGAGCGCTTGCGTGCTCAAGAGCGAGCGATCATGCAGCTGTGCGTACGTGATGCACGTATGCCTCGCGCCGATTTCCTTCGCATGTTCCCGGGCAACGAAGTCGACGAGAGCTGGACCGACGCACTGGCTAAAGGCAAAAGCAAATATGCTGAAGCCATTGGCCGTCTGCAAGTCGATATCCAGCGCTGCCAGCAGAAGCTGACCGCACTCGAAACCGAAACAGGTTTGAAGATTTCCGAGATCAAGGACATCAACCGTCGCATGTCGATCGGTGAGGCCAAGGCCCGCCGCGCGAAGAAAGAGATGGTTGAAGCGAACTTGCGTCTGGTGATCTCAATCGCCAAGAAGTACACAAACCGTGGCCTGCAATTCCTCGATCTGATCCAGGAAGGCAATATCGGTTTGATGAAAGCGGTGGACAAGTTCGAATACCGTCGTGGTTACAAGTTCTCGACTTATGCCACCTGGTGGATCCGTCAGGCGATCACTCGCTCGATCGCCGACCAGGCCCGCACCATCCGTATTCCGGTGCACATGATCGAGACGATCAACAAGCTCAACCGTATTTCCCGGCAGATGTTGCAGGAAATGGGTCGCGAACCGACCCCGGAAGAGCTGGGCGAACGCATGGAAATGCCTGAGGATAAAATCCGCAAGGTATTGAAGATCGCTAAAGAGCCGATCTCCATGGAAACGCCAATTGGTGATGACGAAGATTCGCACTTGGGTGACTTCATCGAAGACTCGACTATGCAGTCGCCAATCGATGTTGCCACGGTCGAAAGCCTCAAAGAAGCGACGCGCGAAGTGCTCTCGGGCCTTACCGCTCGCGAAGCCAAAGTACTGCGTATGCGCTTCGGCATCGACATGAATACTGACCACACGCTGGAAGAGGTTGGTAAACAGTTTGACGTAACGCGTGAGCGAATCCGTCAAATCGAAGCCAAGGCACTGCGCAAGCTGCGGCACCCGACGCGAAGCGAGCACCTGCGCTCGTTCCTCGACGAGTAAGTAGACAGGCAACACCAAACCCCCGGCTTGCCGGGGGTTTTGCGTTATGCAGAATTAACTTTTCGTGCGCCTTCTTACCGGCTTGGGCCCGACTACACTCGTCTCACTCCTGACTGCCTGGATTGAGAACGCCATGTCACGACTGTCGGCCGTTATTTTTCTCTACATGATTGGCACGACGGTAACGGCTAACGCGCTGACGCTTTCAGATGAGGAGCGAAACTGGCTTGGCTCACACAAGGAACTTCGTCTGGGCGTCAACGGTACATGGCCGCCATTCGAGTTTCTCGACGCACAAGGTGACCACAGAGGGCTCGCGTCGGAATATGTAGCGCTCATTGAAAAACGCCTTTCCATAACGTTTAAGCCCGTTACGTCAGAGAATTGGAGTCAGGTACTCAATAGAGCCAAAGCGGGCGACATCGATCTATTGCCCGGTGTTATGTCAACGCCAGAGCGGCAGCGATACTTGTCATTTACCCTTCCCTACCTCGATTTCCCGATTGTTATCCTCGCTCACGAACACCGGATGCACCCGCACAACGTAAAAGAGTTACACGACCTGAAGATTGCCGTCGTTAAAAACGGTGCTCCCCATGAACTGCTTCGCACACAACACCCCGAACTTAATCTGATTCCCTTCCCCAACGTCAGCTCTGCCCTGCAGGCCTTGGCCACAGACGAGGTTGACGCGATAGTGGGTGATCTGGCGTCCAGCGTCTGGAGCCTGCGCCAGCTCAAACTGGACGGCATTTATGTCAGCGGCGAGACGCCCTATCGTTATCAACTGGCTATGGCCGTTCCGCAAAGCCAGCAAATATTGGTCGGCATTTTGAACAAGGTGTTCGCTGAGCTAAGCCCTTCGGAAGTTGATGCCATCCAAGAGCGCTGGGTCGGAAGTTCATTTGATCACCCCCAGTTTTGGCAGGATTTTCTGTTCTATGGCCTTCCCGGCCTGTTGTTACTCTCTACCGTACTGGCAGTGGTCATTCGCATCAATCGCCGATTGAGCACAGAGATCGACCGGCGGGTCACGCTTGAACAAGACCTGCGAACCAGCGAATACCATTATCGAGGCCTCATTGAGAGTCTTTCAGCCATCGCGTGGGAAGCCAATGTCAGTGATTACACGTACAGCTACGTTTCGCCTCACGCGGTAGCCTTGCTTGGCTACCCACTGGCTCAATGGCTGAACCCCGGCTTTTGGCGAAGCATTGTTCACCCCGTCGACATACTCCAAGCGGAGCGATTCTGCGACCAGCAAACCCGCCTCGGCCGTGGCCATAGCCTCGACTACCGGGTGTTTCGCGCCGACGGTAAAGTCATCTGGGTCCGCGATATCGTCAGTTTGATCCACCACGACCAAACCATGGTAAAGCGCGGTTTGATGATCGACATTAGTGAAACCAAGCAAACCGAAGATGCCCTTCGCCTGTCCGAAGGAAAATTCGCCTCGGTATTCACGCAATGCCCTGACATTCTGCTAATCGCTCGGCTGTCCGACGGCTGCGTGCTCGAAGCGAACAAGGCATTTGAAGAGCAGATTGGGCTTAATGCAGACCAGATCATTGGTCGAGCCGCTACCGACCTGAACATTTGGGGAATACCCGGTATTGGTCCGAGCCTGCTCACGCGCTTGCAAAGCGGCAGCATTCGCAACCTGGAAATGCCTTTTCGGCGGGTCGATGGCCGTATGTTCACCGGCCTGATTTCAGCCGAAACCTTTGATCTGGACTCGACGCCGGCACTGGTGGTGGTGGTGCGCGATATCAGTCCGCTTAAAGAAGCCCAGCAACAGCTGCAAATTTCAGAGGAAAAATTCGCCAAAGCCTTTCACTCGTCCCCGGACGGAATGCTCATCACCCGTCAGAGCGACGGCCTATTAATTGAGGTCAACGACGGTTTTACTCGACTTACCGGTTATATCAGCGCGATGTCCCTCGACAACTCGACCATCGACCTTGGCATCTGGGTGGATTTGAAAGAGCGTGATCAGATGATCAAACTGCTCAAGCGCGACGGCTTCGTGCGCGACTTCATCAGCCATATCCGTCGCAGGGATGGTCAGATCAGGTTGTGCGAAGTTTCCGCCAGACCATTACCGATTGGCGGTGAAGAATGCATGCTGACCATTGCTCGGGACATCACCGAGCGCCAGCAAATGCAGGAGAAGCTGCAACTGGCAGCCACCGTATTTGAAAGCACCGCTGAAGGGGTATTGATCACCGACACCCAGCAACGCATCAACGCGGTCAATCGCGCCTTTTCGGAAATCACCGGCTACAGCGAACAAGAAGCTCTCGGCCAGACGCCGCGACTGCTTGCCTCAGGCCAGCATGACAGCGCGTTTTATGCCGCCATGTGGTACCAGCTCAACGCCGAAGGGCATTGGCAGGGAGAAATCAGTAATCGTCGTAAGGACGGCGAGCTTTACCCCAGTTGGTTGACCATCAGCGCAGTGCGTAACCCGGAGCAGGTTATTACGCACTTCGTCGCCGTGTTCGCGGACATCTCCAGCCTTAAACACGCCCAAGCGAGCCTCGACTATCAGGCGCATCACGACCCACTCACCGGCCTCCCCAATCGCACCCTGTTCGAAAGCCGCTTGCAAACCGCGCTCGGCCACAGCCACGATGCCATTGGCCAAGGCGCCGTTCTATTTCTTGATCTGGACCGCTTCAAACACATCAATGACAGCCTGGGTCATCCGGTGGGCGATCTGTTGCTCAAAGGCATTGCCCTACGCCTCAAAGAGCAACTACGCGACGTTGATACCGTCTCACGGCTGGGTGGCGATGAGTTCATCATTCTGTTGCCCGGCCTGCTGCATGCCAATGACGCAGAAACCGTCGCGAACAAGCTTTTGGCTGGCTTCAACGCACCGTTTCAAGCGGGCGAACATGAGTTTTTCATCAGCGCAAGCATCGGCACGTGCCTGTTCCCTGCGGACGGCTCCGACGTTGCGACGCTGATCAAAAATGCCGACGCCGCCATGTACCGCTCCAAAGCCAAGGGCCGCAACCGGGTAGAACGCTATACCCGTGATCTGACCTCTCAGGCCAGCGAGCGGATTGCACTGGAACATGAACTCAGACGCGCCATTGAGCGCAACCAACTGAGCCTTTACTACCAGCCGAAACTCAGCCTGATATCACAACGCTTGGTCGGCGCCGAAGCGCTCATCCGCTGGCGTCACCCCACGTTCGGCGACGTCCCACCCGAACACTTCATCCCGCTGGCCGAAGAAAACGGCACGATCATGCAAATCGGCGACTGGGTACTTGAACAAGCCTGCCGCCAGCTGTGCGAGTGGAACAAAACCTACCAACCGTTTGGCCCTCTCTCGGTGAACCTGGCGGGCGCGCAATTGCGCCAACCCAATCTCCTGCGTCGCATCGAACAGCTGCTTAAAGAATGCGACCTACGCCCCGGCTGCCTGCAGCTGGAAATCACCGAAAACTTCATCATGAGCCAAGCCGAAGAAGCCCTGGCCGTGCTGCACAAACTAAAGAAAATCGGCGTGCAACTTGCCATCGACGACTTCGGCACCGGCTATTCATCGCTCAGCTACCTCAAACGCCTGCCGCTGGATATCCTCAAAATCGACCAGTCATTTGTCCGAGGCCTACCCGACGACCCCCACGACGCTGCCATCGTGCGCGCAATCATCGCCCTGGGCCGCAGCATGCAACTGACCGTGATTGCTGAGGGTGTTGAAACGATTGAGCAGCAACAATTCCTGACCCTTGAGGGATGTGAGCAGATCCAAGGCTTCATCGTCAGCCAGCCCCTCCGCGCCGAAGAATTCTGCGCGAGGTTTCTTCTTATGAACGTTTCGGACTTTTCGGATAGCACAGCCGAGAAACCATCGCTATAATCCGCGACCTACTGAGGGCCTATAGCTCAGTTGGTTAGAGCAGGGGACTCATAATCCCTTGGTCGTAGGTTCGAGTCCTACTGGGCCCACCATCTTCAAGGCCACGTCTTACGTGGCCTTCGTCGTTTCTGGCGTTCGCTGAATCTGAGCGGAAAAACCGTAAAGAACGCAAAACGTCCACAAAACGTCCACACTTGAAAATTCTCACGCGGAAAAAACTTCCAAATTTTCGAGGCGCTCACCACTTTTCGGTTCTTCTTTTTCACCCCCCATGTAAAAGGCAAAGCTGCCTTCAATAAATCCTCAAGAACTTTAGCAATCGGTACCGACCGGTTCTTACTCGACTTCATTTTGGTGTAGTGCACCAGTCCATGGCGCACCTGGGCGCATGCAGAGTCTGCTACGGCAATGGCTGCGCAAAAAATGGCTTACGCCTAATTAACGTAAGCCATTTTTTATTCGTTTCTCCCATCAATCCAGCAAGCGTCGAGAAGATGTCAGTGCTACCCCAGTAACGCATGCTTGAGCACTGAATCCGTTGTGGTCTGATAGTGACTGGACAGCAGCTCACAGGCCTTGTCGATGTCTTTGGCCAGCACTGCGTCCATCAACTGACGGTGTTCGTTGGGCACATCGCGTGCGCTGCTGTCGGCGTAGTGCATCGACAAAAAACGATAGCGGGCCGTCTGATCTCTCAAGGACGAGCACAGGCGCAGCAGCGTGGGCGAGTTGCAACTGGAGATCAGCGCCTGATGAAAAACTTCGTGAGCGTTTTCCCATTCGGGCTTGAGCAGTCGCTCCGGGCCTTCAACCATCGTCAGACGATCCAGTCGATGGTGGGCCGCAAGAACGCGGCTCTCCCACTCCACATCGCCCTGACGAATCGAATCGGCCAGCGTCTTGCACTCAATGTGCAGTCGAGCGGCGGTGATGTCGGCAATTTCTGCCGCAGATATACGGCCGACACTGAAACCTTTTTGATCGGCCGCCGAGACGAAGCCGCTGCTCGCAAGGCGCGACAGCGCTTCACGCAACGGGATGACCCCACCCTCATAAGATTCTGCCAACTCCTTGAGGCGCAGGCGACTGCCTGGCGCTAACTGGCCGTTGATGATGTCCTGACGAATCCGGGCTTCCAACTGCGAAGCCATGGTGCGCTTTTCAGGGGGATCAGCCGATTGCCAGGTAATTAGAGGGGAATTCACGGTCGACTCCGTCTTCACATGTCTGTGCGGATAATACACAGGGCTGTTAATTTATCAAATTCCATAAAATATATATTTTATTGTTGACGATATATTTTTTTGGCTCTAGCTTTGTAACCACATAGTCGGTGCTGCCCTTCATGACCGACGCTTACTAAAACCAATAAGAGAAATCTTTCATGCGTTACGTTAGCTTCCTCAATCAAGGTCAACCTGTCCTAGGTGTCGTCACTGCAAGCGGCGTACGCGTACTGGGAACCGAATCTCTAGAATCGTTGTTAGCGCGCGGCGTCGATCTGAGCACCTACGGTGCCGACGCCAGCGGTGAATTGGTCAACATTGCTGAAGATGCGTATCTGCCATTGATGCAGCGTCCGACCAAAATTGTTTGCGTGGGCCTGAACTACGCCGACCACACGAAAGAGTCCCCTTACGCACAACCGACCTACCCGACATTATTCCCTCGTTGGAATTCCAGCCTTACGGCCCACAACAAGCCGCTGATTCGTCCGCGAATCTCCGACACCCTCGACTACGAAGGTGAAATGGCTGTGGTGCTTAAAAGCGGTGGGCGTCATATCTGCAAGGAAGACGCACTCGATCACGTCGCCGGTTATGCGCTTTTCAACGAAGGCTCGGTACGTGATTATCAATTCATTTCGCCCCAGTGGACTGTTGGCAAGAATTTCGATAACACGGGCGCATTCGGACCGATACTAGTAACGGCCGACGAGCTACCTGCCGGGGGCAAAGGCTTGTTGCTCGAAACGCGCGTCAACGGCAAGGTTGTACAGTCGGCCAATACCACGGACATGCTGTTCGACGTCGCCACAATCATCTCGACGCTGAGCGAAGCAGTAACGCTCGAAGCTGGCGACGTGATTGTCAGCGGCACCCCCGCCGGGGTCGGTTTTGGTATGAATCCGAAGGTCTACCTGAAAGCGGGTGATGTGGTCGAGGTATCGATCGAAGGCATCGGCAAACTAGTTAATCCAGTCATTGATGAAGTCTGATACCTAACACTGATTTGAACTCAGCTCAGGGCTGATATTGCCCTGCGCCCCACAATAAGAAAAATTTAATGGAGGCAATCATGAGCGTGTCCCATGGTGTGCATTCAATCGATCATTACGCGTTGAACGTTCCGTCACTGGCCGAAGCCTACCAATTCTTCAAAAGCTTCGGCCTCGATGTTCAACGTGAACCCAATCAACTCCTATTGAAAGCAATTGACGGCCATGTCTCGGCAAAAATATTCCCCGCCGCGTCCAAGTCGCTCGCGTATCTGAGTTTCAACTGCTACGAGCAGGATTTCAGCGCCATACGTCAGCAGATCGAAACCGCTGGTGGACGTTTTGCAGACCGTCCCGAACCAGGAATTTGGTTCCATGACCCTGACGGTAACCTGTTGCAGGTCAAGGTCGGCGAAAAAACCATGCCAAATCAAAAGTCCGATCACCAAAACACTATCACCCCGCCCAACCGCCGCGGCGCAACGACCCGCGACGCCATGGTACAAATCCGGCCTCGCCGCTTGTCCCATGTTCTGTTGTTCACTCCCAATGTGCTTGGCGCGCTGCATTTTTACGAGCAGGCCCTGGGCTTGAAGCTCTCAGACAAGTCGATGGACATCATCGCCTTCAGTCACGCACCCCACGGTTGTGACCACCATCTGGTGGCGTTCGCCAAGAGTAGTGCCAAGGGCTGGCACCACGCGGCATGGGAAGTGGACAGCATCGACGAAGTCGGCGCAGGCGCGTCGCAAATGGCGAAGGCGGGGCACACCAAGGGCTGGGGCACAGGTCGTCATTGCTTGGGCTCGAACTACTTTCACTACGTGCAGGATCCGTGGGGCTCGTTCTGCGAGTATTCGGCAGACATGGATTACATTAGCGAAGGCGTTGAATGGCCTGCCGGCGACTATCCGCCGGAAAACTCGCTGTACCTCTGGGGGCCAGACGTGCCGGACAACTTCATTTTCAATACTGAAGCGGATACCCCGGCACCTGCCTGAGTCGCTCGGCTCTTATTAAAAAATTGACACTCCTGCATTGCGCTAGCCTCCCCGCTCGCGCGACGGGTCCGGCCCTGCCCGGAAATCATTGCGAAGTACACGAGGCACAGATCATGAATCAGCAAACTACAGTCGATATTGCCATTGCCGGATACGGCCCAGTTGGCCAGACGCTGGCCATCCTGTTAGGCCAAATGGGCTACACGGTCGCCGTATTCGAACGCTGGCCCGCGCTATATCCGCTCCCGCGTGCAGTATTTTACGATCATGAAATTCGGCGAATCTTCCTCTCTATGGGACTTGGCGAGGAACTGGCAAAAATCTCTCAACCTTCAGCACGCTATCAGTGGTTCAACGCTGATTGGAAGGTCTTGGTAGAGATAGATTGGTCCGCCGAATCGATCAGTGACGGGCCGTTCGGTTACTTGTTCAATCAACCATTGTTGGAAGCTGCCCTGGACCGCAAAGCCAAAAGCATCGGCAATGTGCAAGTCCATCATGGTTGGGAAGCGACAGCGCTGAAACAAGATAACCACGGCTGCGACATGGTTCTTAATCGGGTTATTCGCCAAGACGGTAAGTTTTTACTCGGTGAAGAACAGCAAAGTGTTCGGGCGCGCTATGTGATCGGCGCCGACGGCGCCAACAGCTTCGTGCGCCAGTCGCTAGGCATTGAATGGCAGGATCTGGGCTTTCAGGAAGACTGGCTGGTGGTCGATCTGCAACCCAAGCCCGGTGTGCCACTGGATGTTCCGGATATCGGCCAGTGGTGCAACCCCGAACGCCCCACCACAATGGTTCCCGGCGGACCTGGTTATCGGCGTTGGGAGTTTATGCGTCTGCCCCACGAAGCCATTGAAGACCTTCAAGATACCGACAAGGTCTGGTCGTTGCTGTCGCGCTGGGTCACGCCGGACACTGCAACCTTGGTGCGCCACGCGGTCTACCAGTTTCGTTCGCGAATTGCCTCCAATTGGCACAGCGGTCGGGTGATGTTGGCTGGCGATGCGGCCCACGTGATGCCGCCGTTCATGGGCCAAGGTATGTGCTCGGGAATCCGCGACGCATGGAACCTATCCTGGCGGCTCGATTTGCTGATGCGCGGCTTGGCCGATGAAACGCTGTTGGACGGCTATACACTTGAGCGCAAACCGCAGATCCGCGCCGTTATAGAAGCGTCCATGGCGATGGGAAAAGTTGTCTGCGTATCAGACCCGGTCGAGGCGGCCGAGCGCGACGCGGCCTACCTGAGCGGTAATGTTGCGCCGCTGCCGCCGTTCCCGGGTTTGACCGATGGACTACTGCCAACGGCTGGCCCATTGCGCGGCACGCTTGGAGTGCATGGATCAATCGAGATCGGCGGGAAGGTCAGCCGCTATGACGACGTCATCGGACGCGGTTTTCACTTGCTGGTGAGTGGCGAGCTTGACCCTTTGGTGCTGCTCAGTTCGGAACAGTCGAGATTTATTAGCGACTACGATCTGAAGATCGTTCGACTTGCACAAACGGCGGACAGTAGCCAAGGCATCTATCGAGACGTCTCTGGAAAATACCTGCGATTCATGGCAGAGGCCGGACTCGAAGCCCTCATCGTGCGACCTGACTACTACTGCTATGGCGGCGTGGCAGCGTTGTCGGCGCTGCCACAATTAATCGACACCCTGCGCGATCAGCTACAAAGCAGCGGCCAGCAAACCCGTACCAACAACGACACAAAGACCTGTCACGCCTGACACCTGTTTTCCGGGGGCATGGATGCCCCGACCTCCCAAACTCTGACAACAAAAATAAGAGACAGATAATGATCAACATCAAGGTGAAAACGCTTGGTGCGGTTCTGGCCGCCTTTGCAACGCTTAACGCTCACGCCGCCCAGATCCCTGAGACAGGTGAAGGCACGGTATTTCGAAGCCTTTTTGGTGACACCTTGGAAAAGGATTATGGGGTTGAGGTTTCTGGCCTGTTTGACGTTGCTTACTCTCGTAACAATCGCTCGACCCATGCTGAGCGTCAGCAAGGCTTAAGCAATCTTCCTGTCGTTGGTTTCGCGGACGAGGGCCTGGAATGGGGGAGCTTGCATCTATTCATCGACAAGCCACTGAAGGGCAACATGGTGCCACGTATCACACCGTTGCCAGGGCCATCGCCGAGCGAAGCATCTTTCGGATTTACATTCGAATTGAACTACGGGCGTAATGCCCAATTCGCTCGCACTACAGGCTGGGACATGCACTGGGATGTCAACTCGCCTGGTGATACCAACCTTGCCAAGGCCCAGCGAGACAAACAAAAATTCCTCGCGATTCCCAACATCGCTGCCACCGCCTATCTGCCTTATGGTCCTGGTATCACGGCCATGGCTGGGATATTCGGACCGGCCATGGGCTATGAAATCCCGCCCAACATTCGCGCTGCTCGTAATCCGTTTGCGAGCAAGACCTATGCCTTCGTTAGCGAGCCGGGAACTGTCAGTGGCGTACTCCTTGGCACTCGCTTGTACAACGGCAAATCATCAATTCTCGGCGCCGAACTAGGGGTAGTCCAAGGGTGGAACAACCTGAGCGATAACAACAAACAGAAGTCGGTGATGGGGGCCTTGCGTTGGCGCACATCAGACATGCAAACCTGGGTCGACTATGAGTTCATCCTCGGCGATGAACAGAATGACACGTCCAACGACGTACAGGCTCCAACGTCGCGCCTGATATCGCCAGAAGGTCAGTTCAAACAACAACACTCGCTCAACGGCTGGCACCGCTTCGACTCAAACTGGTCGATGGGCGCCGAGGTCGTTTATGGCCATCAGGAGGGTGACGGCAAGGCAACAACCATCGACATCATTAACGGCCCTGGTTTTGATGGCGCCCATTGGTGGGGAGCCAACGCGGTACTCACCTATCAGCAACGCACGGATCTCTCCTACTCGGTACGAGCCGAGCATTTTGCCGATCCTGATGGGTTCATCCTGCTGCCGGTATCCACTGCTCGCGGCAATTTCAACTCCCTCACCACGGGCTTGCGCTATGACCTGAACAAGTACGTCTCGTTGCGCCCGGAAGTGCGTTACGACGTATTTGATGGCAATACAAACGATCACCCTTTTGGCGCAGGTCGCAACAGTACGCAGCTGACGGGTCTTGTTGAAGCGCTGTTTTATTTCTAAACCCTTGGCGGCCAAATTACCTAAGGCCGTTAATCTCAATTACATCTGAGTAGCAACCATGAATAACAATAAGCATGCGTGGGATGTGCGGTACGAGTTTACAGCGGTCGCCCTCTTGGCCTTAGGCTTCGGTCTTGTGGGGCTAGACCGATTCATCATCCTGCCGCTATTCCCGGTGATGATGAAAGACTTGGGCTTGAACTATCAGGACCTGGGGAACGTGACCGCAATACTCGGTTTGGCCTGGGGCATTTCTTCGATTTTCATGGGGCGGCTATCTGATCGTATCGGTCGGCGCAACGTGCTGATTCCAGCAGTACTGGTATTTTCACTTCTTGCGGGCCTCTCGGGCCTGGCGACCGGTATGGGCGGGTTATTGCTGATACGGGCGATTATGGGCATCTCCGAAGGCGCCTTTACTCCAACTGCGTTAGCGGCTACGGCGGAGTCGTCCCATCCGCGACGTCGGGGGATGAACATTGGCATTCAACAGGCGTTCTTTCCAATCCTGGGTCTTGGCCTTGCGCCAATTCTCGCCACCCAATTGCTAACGATAGTACCGTCCTGGCGCTGGGTGTTCATGATAGTTTCACTGCCAGGTTTCCTATTAGCATTGGCTATGTACTTTTACTTGCGGGAAACCCGAGCGATCACGCCCAAGAAATCTGGAATCAGTTCTGCAGTCAAGCACCCGAGCTGGCTGGATGCGCTGCGCTATCGCAACGTATTGCTGAACATTGTCGGCATGTTTTGCATGCTGACCTGCCTGTTTGTGATTAGCGTGATGATGCCTAACTACCTGATGGACTTTTTACACCTCCCAGTGCAGCAAATGGGCTTCGTCATGTCGGCCATCGGTTTGGGTGGTTTTCTCGGGCAATTGATCATGCCTGCCGTGTCGGACCGCATCGGTAGTAAACCAGTGGTTCTCGTATCATTCATCGCCACCGGTGTGTTTCTCTGGTGGCTGATGGGTACAGGCGCCGAACCGGTAAAGTTGTTCGCGCTACTGTTTCTGACGATTTTCTTCAACTTCAGCATGATCTGCATGACGGTCGGGCCACTCACCAGCGAGTCCGTTCCGGCCGCGCTGACGTCGACCGCTACAGGATTAGTAGTGGGAATTGGTGAGATTTTTGGCGGCGGGGTCGCTCCTGCTATTGCGGGATATATCGCTCAGCACCACGGGATCGAAAACACAATGTACCTGGCACTCGGTGCAGTGCTGGTTGGATTGCTAGTCGCAACATGTTTACGGGAAACCGCACCGGCCAAAGTGGCCGAGCCTCCCGTCGAAGGAATAGATCGTGCGTAAAAATCCGCTCTTCGCGAGATGAGCGCTATTGGGTTGCTGTCAACTTTCCACCTTGATGTGCAACCTTCAGGAACGCACGCACGGCACCACCAATTTCGTTGACGCGGCTAATGAGCAACAAGTCGGTGTGGGGTTCTATGTCTTCGAATGTCCGGTAGACCAGCCCGGGAATGTTTACCTGCATCAAGGGCGCGGGGACCATTGCTACCCCCATGCCGGCGGCAACTAACGCGAGCACGCTCAAGGTGCTGGTAGTGCGCTGAACCTTCGGCTCCCGCCCCAATGCGTTACGCAGACCGGCCAGCATGTATTCATCTGCTCCGTGATCGGCATAGATTATCAACGACTCCGCCCTCAACATCGGCACGCGCAATGTTGGCTGGTTCGCCAATGGATGGTCTTCAGGCAATGCAACCACCAGCGGCCAAGTCCCAATGCGCTCAAACAACAAAGCGTTATTTAGGGCCTGACCGCCATGACTTGGCGCATATCCCAGATCCAGCTGCCCGTTTTGTATCGCCTCGACCTGCTGCTGAGGCGCCAGCTCGCGCAAGATAATCTCAGCATCCGGATAAGCTTTGCTAAAGGCGCGAACGTCGGCCATCAACCGACCGCTGAACACGGCGTTGCCGGCAAAACCGATTCGCACACTACCTATCTCTCCACGTAGCGAGCGCTGCACCACCCGTTGCGCATGCGCTGCCTGATCAAGAGTGCGCTGTGCTTGGGCACGCAATAGTACTCCGGCTTCTGTGAGTTCCACGCGACGGCTCGTGCGCAAGAATAAAGCCCCCCCAAGTTCCTCTTCCAGGCCACGTATCTGCATGCTCAGGGCTGACTGAACAATATGCAGACGTTGAGCAGCCCGACCGAAATGCCCCTCCTCGGCGACGGCGAGAAAATAACGCAAATGACGCAAGTCCATAGGTCTCCTTATCCATCAGAAATAGTGATCAATCGTTCATATCAATCTATTTGAAGTTATCTGTCCAGAAGAAGAAGCTGACGCTCACATTCACCACCTGCCAAGGTCACCGCATGCAGACTTACCTAGAAGACCGCCTTCAAATTACCGACCTGATTACTGGCTGGATACATCGCGATTTGGGCCAATGGGACCAACTGGCGAACTTGGCCCATCCTGACGGAACCATCGAAATCACTTGGTTTGAAGGCCCGTTTGCCGAGTTCGTCGAAGGGTCAAAGCGCATGGGCAAGTCAGACTTGCGTACCAAGCATCTGATTGGCACGCCAGTGGTGAGCCTCAATGGCGACAAGGCCATTGTCGAAACCAACGCGGTGATCGTTGCCGATAACACCCGGCTGAACCTAGGTTGCAGTGCACACAACCGTTTCTATGACCTGGTCGAGAAGCGCCAAGGCTTGTGGAAGCTGGTCAAGCGTCAAAGCATCTATGACATGGCGAGCTTCACCTTCCCTCAAGGCTTAGTCGAGATTGACCATGAAACCGTGGCGCGCTACCCGCGTGAATATGCGCCGCTTGCCTACCTTCTGGAAAAAAGCGGCTTTGCGCCCAATCGGGTATTCGCCACGCGCGGCAGCGATCTGGAACTGACCATGCGAGCCGAGGCCAGCGCGTGGCTCGCTGACTGATAAGCCACTGTCACCGACATTACAACTGAGATTTTTCCGCACCGACCGCCACATCGACCTTGCGTCCCGAACAGCTCCACTACCAAAAATAATTACAACAGAGGTATTCGCTCTTGAACAATCAACTCGACATCTGCGCGATCTTCGAAAGGAGCCGCTTGAGCGCCTTTCAGATGCTTGTGCTTGGTCAATGCTTCTTGTGCATGGCCGTTGATGGGTTCGACATTCAAGCCATGGCCTACGCGGCACCAAGCCTCATCGCTCAATGGGGTATCCCTATAGCTAACTTGGGACCGGTGTTCAGCATTAGCATGTTAGGCATGTTGATCGGCTCACTCGCTCTGGGTGCGATCGCCGATCGCGTCGGTCGACGGCCAGTACTGGTTAGCGCCTCGCTGACGATGGCGGTTCTGATGTACTTGACCGCTCAAACCACGACGGTGGACGGACTCCTCGCACTGCGCTTTTTTACCGGTATCGCCATGGGGGCAATCGTGCCTAACGCCGCCACTCTGGTGACGGAGTATGCCCCTGGGCACAACCGCGTGATGCTGTTGACACTGGTGTCTTCTGGACTGGTCGTGGGTGGTCTCGTCGGTGGCGCGCTCGCTGCTGCACTGATTCCGCAATATGGCTGGCAAGTGGTGTTCTATTTGGGCGCCTTTGCTCCTTTGTGTGTGGGCGTAATAATGCTCTTCGCACTTCCAGAATCGCTGCAGTGGTGCGTGTTGCGCGAACGCCAACTTGACCGTGTCAGGGCCATCCTCACACGGATCGAGCCCGGCCTGCGAATCAATGAGCAAACGAGATTACTAATCGCCGAACCGCGCAGAAAAGGCCTGTCGCTTGCTCACTTGTTTGCGGATGGCAGGCTGCCGGGCACGCTGTTGCTGTGGCTGATCAACTTCATGAACATGCTTTGCATTTACTTTCTCGCCTCATGGACACCCGTGTTGATGAGCGGCGCAGGCCATACACCCTCGCAAGCTGTGTTGGCGGGAACCTCCATGTGGCTGGGTGGCTTGGCAGGCGGTTGGCTACTGGGTTGGTTTGTCGACCGACACGGTTTCGGCGCCGTACTGGTTCCGACCTTTATTGTCTCTGCCGTGGCCATTGTGCTGTTCAGCCACCACTACAACTCAATCAACCTCGCTTACCTGACCATAGCCGTTGCCGGCTTCGGCATCCTCGGCGGCCAGGCGGCACTGAATGCCATGACTTCCACCTTTTATCCGACTGCACTGCGCGCAACCGGCACGGGTTGGACGCTGGGACTCGGTCGCCTAGGGGGCATTTGCGGTCCTTTCGTAGGTGCCACGCTGCTGCATCTGCAATGGTCGACGAGTGAACTGTTGGTGGCTGCAGCCATTCCCGCCAGCATCGCAGCCATCGGCATTATCGGCTTCTGGCGCCTGAATCGAACAACGGCTTTACCCATGCCCAACTAAAGCTCCAAGCAGTGGCCAGCGGATCGCCGCGCCAATAAAAACAAAAGAAAACGCATGAAGAACATCGTGGTCAGATCGTTTGGCACCGTTCTGTTCGTCTTTGCAACGGGTCATTGCCTGGCGAGCGAGCCCGTGGAGCTCGGAGAAGGTACCTTGTTTCGCAGCCTGTTCGGCGACTCTTTGGAACGCGACTACGGCATCAAGATATCCGGCCTGCTGGATGCTGGTTTTTCACGCAACAACAACTCATCTCATAAAGACCGCGAGTCAGGGCTGACCAACACTCCGGTCGCCGGGTTCGGCGACCAAGGTTTTGAACTGGGCAATATTCACCTGTTCGCCGACAAAGCGCTAAAGACCAATTTTATCCCGTGTGTCACACCTCTGGCTGGATCGACTACGAGTTCCTCGTCAGTGATTCAGAGAACGAGTCGCAGTGATATTACCTGAATGACCTCTAGACCAGGCACGGCTAAAAACCAGTGCCAAGCGTACATACCCATGCACTTCGTTTAGCACCCAAATCTGCGCAAAGGCGAAGCGAAGAAGCGATCCACTCGTTCGTGAGGGTCTGTCTCCCCATCAACCGGTGCCGCCAAGCTCTGTGCCCGCCTCGCAACACACCCCTCAGTCACCCAGGAGTATTTACAGGCATCACTGCTGAGTCCTGCAGCGATGTTGAATAACCGTTACTAGGACTGTCCAAACCGCTAACCGGAGCCGTCATTATTAGCGCGCGATATCCTATTACAAAAAAACCGATAGCACGCTATTCGACTGAATAGACAACGTGAAATATGAAAAAAACATCGAGCTTTCTTTTTACTTCGACCTGCAATCGTATTTTTAAGGCATTATGCTATCAATGGCGAATTAACTAATTCGCTGGATCTCTAAACGTTATTTCGTTCGAAACATTTTTTCTAAGCAGTGCAAAACCAATAACTAACATCACCTGATAAGCAAAAAATCTAAGGAGTGGATCGGAGGGGCCGTTACAACATATGCAGTACGCTACAAATTACATAACATCGTCAGCGCCTCTGAAATATTTTGACTTAAACGCCACACGATAGCAGCAGTTCTCTCCGGAGCTTATCGACATGGGTTATATCAAGAAAAGGACGCTGGGAGGGTCATACGGCCTGCCTAGCATTTTCAATCACTGGATACCCGATATATCCCCTCGCATCAGGCGCCTAGGGTTGGCAGTGATTTTGCTTTCCTACCTAGCTGCCTCCACCCATCTCTACCTAGCAGGCGGAGTCCGTTTAGGTTATCCGTCGCTCATGATGGTTCCGGTGCTACTCGCCAGCTTGTTATTTGGCGTGCCGGGCGTCTTGCCAAGCGCTCTACCGGCGGCATTGCTAATAACCGCCCTTGGCTCGCAATTTAGCGACGGTGCAGCTTGGGTAACCGAGCTGCCCTTTAGATCGCTGCTGTACGTTCTAATTGGCATGATGGTTGCCATCCCTATACATATCTATGCGTTCTACAGCAGAAAGTTAAACTACGTAATGAGGCATGACCCAGGCACCGGATTACCGGGGCGTCGCGCACTGTTTGAAACACTTGATCAGGTCTTTAAGAGCCCGCTTCAACTAAAGACTAAGAATGGCTTGGCGGTCATCTCAATTAATAACATACATGATATAAGCCGCACGTTCGGTTATGAGGCTGCCGACACACTAATTGCGGCGTTATGGGAGCAACTTATTGACGCGTTTGAATCCCACGCAACCGTCTACCACTATAACCGGGACTGCCTTGCTGTACTGTTTTTTAGTTCGGATGAAAACCTGACAAAACAAACGCGAACCGTGGAATGTATCTTTGAGCGATCCATCATATATGAAGGCTTGCCCATCCATTTTGATGCACATATAGGCTATGCCCGGCTCTCGGGCGATGACCGACGCGAGGTCGTCAATCGAGCAGAGTCAGCCAGCGAATATGCCCGAGAAATGGGCATGAGGTCAGCGCTCTATACGTCGGCCATGGCGCTGGACAAGCGTCAAAATTTGATTCTTATGGGCGGCCTGTTGGACGCGCTGCACTCTGCGGAGTTAACGCTGCACTTCCAACCAAAAATAAATTTGAAAACCGGCCAATTGGTTGGGTTTGAAGCCTTGTCACGCTGGCAACATCCAACGTTGGGTAACGTCCCCCCTGATCGTTTTATTCCGTTAATCGAACGAACAGCATTGATCCATGCGTTTAGCCTTTGGGCAATAGAAACAGCGTTGATCAAATTCAACAGTTTTAAAAAACAGGGGGTGCTGACGGTCGTCGCCGTCAATTTGTCGAGCCATAATCTGATCAATGACGAATTTCCTAAGCAGGTTATTCATCTGCTTGATAAATACAACGTAGACAGCTGTTACCTGGAGTTTGAGATTACCGAGTCGGAAATAATGAGAAATCCTGAGAAAGCCATTGAGGTGCTCAAGGAATTGAGCGGTATGCCCATCAGCATTTCCATTGACGACTTCGGCACTGGGTATTCCTCGCTCGCCTATCTACACAAATTGCCCGCCACCCAAATCAAGATTGACCGCTCCTTCATTCAGGACATTAATCACGACTCTGGCCTGCGAAAAATTGTTTCTGCGGCGATTGTCCTGGCTCATAGCTTAGGCATGAAAGTAGTGGCAGAGGGCGTAGAGACAGAGGATCAATACCGATTACTTGAAAGGCTGGGTTGCGACAGCGCCCAAGGTTATCTCATCGCTCGCCCTATGCCAGAAGATCAAATATTGAAGTGGTTTGAGCAGTGGGTCGCGCCTTCTTTAACAGCCGATCTTTATGAAGCCTAACGGCTGCATCACGTATCAATCGACCACAACCCTCCCAATCATCTGCGGATGCAGCGTGCAGAAGTACTCAAACACTCCCCTTACCTTGAACGTGTACGAGTACTGGTCCCCCGTATCCAATGCCGCCGAATGAAACGCTTTGTCCACACCCACAATGGTGTGCGGCACCTGGTCGTCGTTGATCCAGGTGACTGTCGTGCCGGCTGGCACGGTCAGGTCTTTGGGTGAGTACAGGAACGTTTTGATATCGATCTGTACGTCCTGCGCCGACGTCGGGATTGACGTCAGCACGCAGGTTAAAGCGAGAATAGGTGCGTAGCGGTTCATGGGCAGACCGTTAGATTAGGGTTGAGTTGATGAGCGCCAAGGGATGCTCGCCTTGTGTGGCCGACACCTCGGTGACGCCCAAGTAGTTGCGCAGTTGGTCAGCAGCGACGGTCATTGGACCTGGGGCTGGCGCGCTACCGGGAGCCGGTTGAGGGTAAGCAGTCGAGCGGGCAGTATGAAAAGTGATATTGCCTTCGACTTTCTGGATGACTTGATGGATATGCCCGTTGAGTACCGTCACCGAGCCATATTTTCGCAGCATCGCGATGGCCTGATCGCCGTCTTCGGTGCCCCAACCCCATGGCTTATAAATCGTCCAGAGCGGGATGTGGGTGAACACGACGATAGGCGTACTGACTGACACTGCGTTGAGGTCATCAGCCAGCCATTTCAATTGGTCGGCACCGAGCGTCGCTTCATGACCCGCTTGGAAGTTGAACACATTGATCAGCGCGATGAAGTGCACCCCATGGTCATCAAAGCTATACCAACCGTTGCCTTTAGTGCCTTTACCGTAACGCTCCAGATAGGCTTTCCCTCCACCTTCGTCGAGGGTGTCGTGCTCGCCGGGCACGTAATGCACCGGGGACGGCAAGCCTTTTAACACTTGGTCAGCGGTGTCGAATTCGACGGGCTTGGAGAGGTGCGTGATGTCACCGGTGTGCAAAATAAGCGCTGGTTTTTTCGGCAGCGCGATCACCTTATCGATGGCCTGCTGCAATGTGTCGAGGGGCGCCGGATTGGCTTCTTTGTTGAAGCCGATATGCGAGTCGCTTATTTGCACGAAATGGAAGTCGTTGGCCAATGACGTTCCGCTAAGTTGGGTGCTCGCGTCATCCAGCGCAAAGGCACGGGGGATGCCGCCGCTCATGACCCAGAGCACCCCCGCACCCGCCCACGCCGAACATTTCAAGAGCTCTCTTCGCCCCAGTGTGTTGCGCTCGTCGTGACCCTGAACGTTCGGACCAGTTTTCATAAAGACTCCGTAGATGTGCTTAGCTTGACGAAGCTGTCAGGTCTATAACGGGCGCGGGAGCCTCTTTATTCCACGATCAAATATATTTCTCTGAGCGGGAATAAACCGAGTCGAATCGGAGTTTAAAGAGAGATGAGTCGGGGTCAAAAAGTCGACATGACGCGGTTTGATGAGTTATTAGCGCCGCATATGGATGCGGCCTATAACCTTGCGCGGTGGCTCACCGGCAATGAAAGCGCCGCCCGCGATGTCGTGCAGGAAAGCGCCTTGAAAGCCTTTAAATTTCTTCATCGCTTTGAAGATGGAAACGCCAAGGCATGGCTGCTGACGATTGTCCGCAACGAGAGCTTTAACTGGCTTAAAGCCTCGGCAGGTCATCGCTGGATCGCCATCGGCGACGATATCCCGGAAGACGACAGCGCCCTTGCCCACTCTGATACCCCGGAACTCAGCGCCATCCACACTCAAGATGTCGCCCTTCTTCAGCGGGCACTCGAAGCGCTGTCACCGGTGTTTCGGGAGGTGATTATTTTGAAGGAGCTTGAAGACATGCCCTACAAAGACATCGCCAACGTCACAGATGTACCGATCGGCACGGTGATGTCGAGGCTGGCAAGGGCGCGGGCGATGCTCAAAACTCAATACATGAAGTTATGCTGCCATGAGTGAAATGAACTGCGACGTCTGCCGCCAATGGATGACCGGCTATCTGGACAATGAACTGGACCCGTCCACACGCAAGTGCTTTACCGAGCACCTGACACACTGCGCCGACTGCAAGCAGCGTCTCGAAGCGCTGAGCCTCCTGAGCGCTGCGGTGAAAACTCACCTTCCTTATTTCACCGCCCCCACTTCTCTGACTCATAGCCTGCGGTCCCGTCTTGAGACCACGGCGATGATCCAGGATGACTTTTGGCACAGGCTACGACTCTGGATCGCTCCGGCGTTGTCAGCTGCTTTCTTTGCTGCAGCGTTGTTCCTCTATGTCACAACGCCGTCGATTGACGACAGCTGGACCGATGAAGCCGTGTCCAGCCATGTCCGTTCGTTGATGGGCGAACATTTGATGGACGTCGCGTCCTCCGACAAGCACACGGTGAAGCCGTGGTTCACGGGCAAGCTCGACTTTTCTCCACCGGTTTACGACTTCTCAGCCCAAGGTTTTCCACTGCTGGGCGGTCGGCTGGATTACCTCCAGCATCAAACCGCCGCTGCGCTTACTTACCGGCATGACAAGCACATCATCAACACCTTCGTGGTGCCAACGGCGGAAGCTGATAGGCCGCCGCATACGCAAACCAGACGCGGCTATAACATTGTGTCCTGGCGGCAGAATCATATGCGCTTCATCATCGTGTCTGATTTGGACAAAGGCGAACTGGAAACCTTCAGCCAGCTCACTCGAACGGGTCTGTAGTCGACAAACACGCACCGCAGTTACCAAGGAATCAAAATGCCCCACCCGCTTCTGAAACTCTATGAATCCCAAAGCTCTCCCAACTCCCGTCGTGTGCGGATATTCCTTGCCGAAAAAGCCATCGATATCGAATTGATCCCGGTGGACATTGCCGCCAAAGCTCAATTTTCGCCTGAGTACACCACCATCAATCCACTCAACGTCGTCCCTACGCTGATGCTGGAAGACGGCACCAGCGTAGGCGAAGTACCCGCGATCTGGCGCTATCTCGAAGAGGTTTATCCCGATAAACCGCTGCTGGGCGTTGACCCAAAAGACAAGGCGTTAGTCGCCATGTGGGAACGATGGGCCGAGCGCGAAGGTTTTGCGACGGTCATGGAGGCCGTGCGCAATTGGGCGCCAGGTCTGGCCGGGAGAGCGCTGGCAGGTCCCCATGCGTATGAGCAGATACCAGCGCTGGTTAAGCGCAACGAGGCGCGGCTCGGCCATTTTTATCGGGATTTGAATAAACGGCTGGAGACGGTAGCGTACTTGGCGGGGGATCAGTTTTCGGTAGCAGATATCACAGCGGTGGTCGCCATTGACTTCGCCGTGGAGGCCCTTGAATTGGACCTGCCAGAGGACCTACCAGCGTTGCGGACCTGGTACGCAACGGTGTCTGTTCGCCGGAGTTTGAGTGCCTGAATAAACGATAATTTTGTTGGCGCTGCCGAAGGCTGCGAAGCCCGTAGGGCTCTGCGATTTCATTGACACGGTGATAGCAAGCAGCCGCAGATACTGTGGGAGTAGGCTTGCCTGCGAAGAGGCCCGTAATCACGCCGCTGATGTCGACCTGAAACCTGGGTCGCCTGCATTGACGCTTTCGTTGGCAAGCCAACTCTCACAGAGTCTTCGGCAGATACAAAATGGTATGCACATATCGCAGCCTTGGGCAGCGCCTACAAGTCCGGTGTTTGCTCCGTGACAGCCCAGCGGTGTACAAGCCCGATCACATTGATACAAGCTGGCGCACGAAAACACCGCTTCGGAGGCATCATGGCAAACGTTTACCGCGAAGAAGAATGGCGACTCAGGCAAGAACTGGCCGCCTGTTACCGCTTGATCGCCCATTACCGAATGAGCGACCTGATTTCGACGCATATTTCCGTCCGTATTCCAGGGCCGGAGCATCATTTTCTGATTAATCCCTACGGCCTGTTCTTCGAGGAAATCACTGCCTCGAACCTAGTAAAAATTGATTTGCAGGGCGCTAAAGTCGAAGACTCACCGTTTCCGGTGAATCCGGCCGGTTTCGTGATTCACAGCGCCATTCACTGCGCTCGTGAAGACGCTCACTGTGTGCTGCACACGCATACCAAAGCCGGTTGTGCGGTGGCCGCGCAGGAGTGCGGTTTGTTGCCTGTGAATCAAATCTCCTTGGAGTTTTATGGTCGCGTCGCCTATCACGAGTACGAAGGCATAGCGCTAAACCTCAGCGAACAGCAACGGCTGGTGACCGATCTGGGCGATAACGCCGTTATGATCCTGCGTAATCACGGTTTGCTGACGGTTGGCGAGAGCGTTTCGCAGGCCTTTCTGCGCATGTATTACCTGGAAAAAGCCTGCGACATTCAGATCGCAGCCCAGGCCGGTGGCGCATTGAGCATTCCGTCGCATGACGTTTGCCGCCGCACAGAGCAACAGTTCAACGCGCCGGGCAAAGACGTTGCCGAAGGTGAGCTAAGCGACCCGGACGCCAATCGACTGGCCTGGGCCGCGCTGCTGAGACTGGTGGACCGGATCGCACCTGATTATAAGAATTGAACGTTGCAGGTAACATGCTCGCCCCGCCGTACCGATGGAGATGACCTTGCCCGATAGCCGCCCACTCGCTCTTGACGAAATCGACCGCCAATTGATCGCGGCACTCCAGATCAATGCCCGCGAAAGTGTCGCGATGCTTGCCCGGCAGTTGGGTATAGCGCGAACCACCGTGACCTCGCGCCTGGCGCGCCTGGAAAAATCCAAAGTCATCACCGGTTACGGGGTGCGTTTGAGTCAGCGTGTGATCGATGGCGGGTTGCAGGCCTACGTCGGTATTACGGTGCAACCGCGTTCGGGCAAAGAGGTGCTGCGTCGGTTAAGCGCCATCGCTCAGGTTCAGCAACTGTGCGCGGTGAGCGGCGAGTTCGATTATGTGGCGTGGCTACGCACCGACTCACCTGAACAACTGGATCAACTACTGGATTTGATCGGCAGCGTCGATGGCGTGGAAAAAACCACGACCTCGATCATTCTCAGCAGCAAGATTGATCGCGGCCAGCCAGTTTGACCCTGTGATGCCAAATCACAGTAGAAGCCAGCGTGTTGGCGAGGCATCAAGACTGCACACCCCCGCCAGGCCACCTCGCCAACACGTTGGCTTCTACAGGATTGCAATATGACCACCCTGTTCGTCATAACGCAGCATATCCATCTAAAACGACAACACTTTGCGTCTTATTAACGCGTTCACTCTTATCTAAACTGTCCTTTTTTGTGTTCCCGCCGAGCAAGGTCAGTCATGAACAATAATCGCCATCCTGCAGACGGTAAAAAACCCATCACCATGTTCGGTCCGGACTTTCCTTTCGCGTTTGACGACTGGATCGAGCACCCGGCTGGGCTGGGCAGTATTCCGGCAGAGCATCATGGCGCGGAAGTGGCGGTGGTTGGCGCGGGCATCGCGGGGTTGGTTGCAGCCTACGAGCTAATGAAGCTGGGCTTCAAACCGGTTATTTACGAAGCGTCGAAAATGGGCGGGCGGCTGCGCTCGCAGGCCTTTGCTGGCACCAACGGCATTGTCGCCGAGCTGGGCGGCATGCGTTTTCCAGTGTCCTCTACCGCGTTCTATCACTACGTCGACAAACTCGGTCTGGAATCAAAACCCTTCCCGAACCCGCTGACTCCCGCGTCCGGCAGCACGGTGATCGACCTGGAAGGCACCACCTACTACGCACAAAAACTGTCGGATCTTCCTGCACTGTTCCAAGAAGTCGCTGACGCGTGGGCCGATGCGCTGGAAGCCGGCTCGCAATTCGCCGAGATCCAGCAAGCCATCCGTGACCGTGACGTCCCACGCCTTAAAAGCCTGTGGAATACGCTGGTTCCACTGTGGGACGACCGGACGTTTTACGATTTCGTCGCCACCTCCAAAGCCTTCGCCAAACTGTCCTTCACCCACCGTGAAGTGTTCGGCCAGGTAGGCTTCGGTACCGGCGGCTGGGACTCGGACTTCCCTAACTCGATGCTGGAAATCTTCCGCGTGGTCATGACCAACTGCGATGATCATCAGCACCTGATCGTTGGCGGCGTGGAGCAAGTGCCACTGGGCATCTGGCGTCATGTGCCGGAGCGTTGCGTCCATTGGCCGGAAGGCACCAGCCTGGCGTCGCTGCACCGTGGCGCGCCGCGTTCCGGGGTGAAACGCATTGCGCGTGCTGACGATGGCCGTTTCGAAGTCACCGACACGTGGGGCCACACCCTGCATTACGCCGCCGTGCTGACCACCTGCCAAAGCTGGCTTTTGACCACCCAGATTGAATGCGAAGAATCGCTGTTTTCACAGAAAATGTGGATGGCACTGGACCGCACGCGTTACATGCAATCGTCGAAGACTTTCGTCATGGTCGACCGGCCATTCTGGAAAGACAAAGACCCGGAAACTGGCCGCGACCTGATGAGCATGACCCTCACTGACCGCCTGACCCGTGGCACCTATCTGTTTGATAACGGCGACGACCAGCCGGGCGTTATTTGCCTGTCCTACTCGTGGATGAGCGACGCGTTGAAGATGCTGCCGCACCCGGTAGAGAAACGCGTGAAGCTGGCCCTTGATGCCCTGAAGAAAATCTATCCGAAGGTGGATATCGCTTCGCGGATCATCGGCGAACCGATCACCGTGTCGTGGGAAGCTGATCCGCATTTCCTGGGGGCCTTCAAAGGCGCCCTGCCCGGCCACTACCGCTATAACCAACGGATGTTTGCGCACTTTATGCAGCAGGACATGCCCGACGAACAGCGCGGGATTTTCATCGCCGGCGATGACGTCTCATGGACCCCCGCGTGGGTCGAAGGCGCGGTACAGACGTCGCTGAATGCAGTGTGGGGCATCATGAAGCACTTCGGTGGCAGCACTCATCCCGAGAACCCAGGGCCTGGCGATGTGTTCAACGACATTGGTCCTATCGCGTTGGCAGACTGAGGAACACCTTCATGCACATTGCCTTGTACCAATGCCCGCCGCTGCCGCTGGATGTCAGCGGCAACCTTGCACGCCTGGAACTGAAAGCGTCGCAAGCAGCGGCCCAAGGCGCAGATTTGCTTGTATTGCCAGAGATGTTTCTGACCGGGTACAACATCGGCGCCCAAGCGGCATTTTCCTTGGCCCAAGCCCGTGACGGCGAGTCGGCGCAGCAGATCATGGCGATTGCACAAGAAACTGGCATCGCGATTGTGTACGGCTACCCTGAGCGATCTAGCCATGGGCAGATTTACAACGCGGTGCAGTTGATCGACGCGCAAGGGCGAAGCCTCTGTCATTACCGTAAGACCCATCTGTACGGAGACCTCGATAAGTCGATGTTTGCCGTGGGCGGTGATGAGTTTCCGGTGGTCGAATTGAACGGCTGGCGTCTCGGGTTGTTGATCTGCTATGACCTGGAATTCCCGGAAAACACTCGACGCCTGGCCTTGGCCGGTGCTGATTTGATCGTGGTGCCGACCGCCAACATGAAACCGTACGACTTTGTAGCTGAAGTCACGGTGCGCGCTCGTGCGTTTGAAAACCAATGCTACGTCGCATACGCCAATTATTGCGGCAGTGAGGGCGCTATTCATTACTGCGGTCTGAGCAGCATTGCGGCCCCGGATGGCTGTCGAATTGCTCAGGCCGCAGAAGATGAAGCGTTGATCATCGGCGTGCTGGACCGCCAGTTGTTGAACGATTCCCGAGCCATCAACACCTACTTCAGTGATCGACGTCCAGGGTTGTACACCGTGTTGAGTCGCGGCTGATTGTCCTAAGCCGAAACATTTCCGCTAGCATGTTGGCTTGCCTCGCTAAAACGCCGGAAGCCTGAATGCCTGCGCTCACAACTCCCAATGTCGAACACCTGACGTTGCCCAACGGGTTACACGTGGTGCTTCGCCATGCGCCACGATTAAAACGCTGTGCGGCGGCGTTGCGGGTAGCGGCGGGCAGTCATGATGTACCGACGCAATGGCCGGGTCTGGCGCACTTTCTCGAGCATTTGTTTTTCCTGGGCACAGAGCGTTTTACCGCCGACGACAGTTTGATGGCCTTCGTTCAGCGTCATGGTGGGCTGGTGAACGCCAGCACCCGGGAACGTACCACAGACTTTTTTTTCGAGCTGCCACAGTCGGTGTTCGCCCAAGGCGTGGAGCGCCTGTGCGAGATGCTCAGCCACCCGCGCCTTGCGTTAGCCGATCAACGACGGGAACGCGAAGTGCTGCATGCAGAGTTCATCGCCTGGTCGCAGGACACCGAAGCCCGATATCAAACGACATTGCTGCAACCGCTGTCAGCGCGTCATCCGTTGCGGGCATTTCATGCAGGAAATCGCTACAGCCTTCCCGTGCCGCGCCAGGCTTTTCAGCAGGCGTTGCAGGACTTTTATCGGCACTTTTATCACTCCGGACAAATGATCTTGAGCCTTGCGGGTCCGCAATCATTGGATGACCTGAGGGCGTTGGCAACTGGCTATGGCAGCCTCTTTGTCAGCGGAGAAAGGTCTGCTCAAACGCCCCCGCCGCCCTTGCTGGAAACAGCACCCACTGCGCAGCCCATTACCGACCCGCGCCGGCTGAACTTGATTTTTGCGTGTGAAAACCTGCCTGAGTCGGGTCTCGAAGCGATGAGATATTTCCAGACATGGCTGACCGACCCACAACCCGGCGGATTGCTTTTCGAGCTGCGCGAACGCGACGTGATCGACTCGCTCAAGGTCGAATCGCTGTACAGTTTTGAAGATCAGCTGCTGCTGGGTATCGAGTTCACGCTAACCGAAAACGGCGTTCACCAACGCGGCGTTGTCGCTGAATTGTTTTTTGACTGGCTGGGGTTTTTCGAATCCAACAGTGGCGATCCGAAACTGTATGAGCAATACGCGCTGCTGCAAGATCGACGACGGGCGGCCGGTGGTGCGCTGGCGATGGCGCAGTGCTTCAACAACCGCTCAAATCCCTCGCCAGACACATTGAAATCACTGCTCGCCCAATTACAGCCCGCGAACCTGCTTCATCCCCTGGCTGTGGATAACTTGAGCACTCAGCACATCGCTTGGCGCCTGCCTGCGCCCAATCCTTTTTTGCGCGCCGACATTGGCGATGGCGCGCAGGGTGCGGTTTTCCTGCGTTGGCGATTGACCTCGGCGCATTCTAGGCTGTGGCAGATGCTCAACGACAACCTGCGCTCAGTCATCACAGCGGCACAACAGGCGGGCGTCGATCTCGCCTTCAGCCAATACGGCCGCTTTTGGCAACTCAAGCTAAGCGGCACTTCGGCACCCATGCCTCTTGTCATCCGGCACGCCCTGGATGTGCTGACCGTGCCCAAGCCTGAAACCTTGGCGCGCTTGGGGCAACTTCGTCCTGAGCCTGCGTTGATTCCAATCCGCCAGTTGCTCAAGCGGCTGCCGGAGGCCTGTTTGAGCGCGGTAGATTGGGTCGACAACGATAACAACGACGTGTCGACGATTTTGGCTGGCGCGCGATGGACGACGTTTTCCGTCGGCTTATCCGAAGAAACCAAAGTCGCACTGAACGTTGAACTGCGAAGGATGCCGGGTGGAGCCGTTGATCAACTCCTTAAGGCCGCTAACGTTACCCACGGTATGCACCGAGTGAACGGTGTATCTGACGCTTGCGAAACTGCTGTGCTTTTATTCTGCCCAGCGCCTAGTCAGCGCGTGGAGGATGAAGCGGCGTGGCGGCTGTTGGCGCACCTCGGGCAAGCGCCCTTCTATCAACGGCTGCGAGTGGAATTACAATTGGGCTATGCGGTATTCAGCGGCCTGCGACAAATCGCTGGCCAAGCAGGTTGGTTGTTTGGGGTGCAGTCGCCCAGTGCGTCTACGGAAGAAATCGTGGGTCATCTACAAGCATTCATCAGGCGCCTACCCGCATTAATCCAAGCCGCGGATTTGACGTCCCAGCGCCAAGCGTTGGCCGCCCAGTTCGACATCGCCACCATGGACCCCCTTCAAGCCAGCGAATGGCTCTGGCAAGCGCACATGGCCGGGCATGGCGCCCGTTACCCAGAACAGCTGCAAACCGCGCTTCTTCGCCTTGAAAAGCACGAACTGCTCACCGCCATTTGTCGGTTAGTAGGGGCCGCCGACGGCTGGCTATACCTAAGCAATCGCCAAATCGCGCTGCAAACACCCTTCCTCTAGGAGACATCCGCCGAATCGGGGTTATGGCGAAAGCCGAGAGTGCCAGGCGGACCTATAATTACCGATCTCGCAACGGCGTTTATCGAGGATGACGGCGCAGATTAAACACGCTTTTATTAAGATAGCTGCCTAACCATCTGAACGTCTTCGCTTGGCGAGTGACTAATGTGGGTCATCAACCGCTGTATATGCCTGGAAGGAGTCTCCTATGTCGTGGACTAAACCTGCTTACACTGATCTGCGTATCGGTTTCGAAGTCACCATGTACTTCGCAAGCCGTTGATTCTGACGCGGTGCAACGCCTCGGTTCGCCGGGGCGTTTTTATTCATGGAGCGTAAATGTTCATACAGATTCTAGGTTCTGCGGCTGGCGGCGGTTTCCCTCAGTGGAACTGCAACTGCGCTAACTGCGCGGGCTTTCGCGACGGTAGTCTGCGGGCTCAAGCGCGCACCCAATCGTCCATTGCCCTGTCCGATGACGGCGTGCATTGGGTGTTGTGCAACGCCTCCCCCGATATCCGCGCACAATTGCAGGACTTTAAGCCGATGCAACCGGGCCGGGCCCTGCGGGACACAGGCATCAGCGCGATCATTTTGATGGACAGCCAGATCGACCACACCACTGGCCTGCTCAGCTTGCGCGAAGGCTGCCCGCATCAAGTGTGGTGTACCGACATGGTTCACGAAGACCTGAGCAGCGGTTTTCCGTTATTTCCGATGCTGACCCACTGGAACGGCGGCCTAAGTTGGAACCGCATCGCACTGGAAGGCAGCTTTGTCATCCCGGCCTGCCCAAACCTGCGCTTTACGCCATTCCCTCTAAGCAGCGCAGCGCCGCCGTATTCGCCGCACCGTTTCGATCCGCACCCCGGCGACAACATTGGCTTGATCGTCGAAGACCTGAAAACCGGCGGCACGCTGTTCTATGCGCCGGGGTTGGGTAAAGTCGATGGAGCCCTGATGCAGCAAATGGCCGCTGCCGACTGTCTGTTGGTGGACGGCACGATGTGGAACGACGATGAAATGCAACGTCGCGGCGTCGGCACCCGCACCGGGCGTGAGATGGGCCATATGGCGCAAAGCGGTCCCGGCGGGATGCTTGAGGTGTTGGAGCAATTGCCCGACCAACGCAAAGTGCTTATTCACATCAACAACACCAACCCGATCCTGGATGAAGACTCCCCGGAGCGCGCTGAGTTGGTCCGCCGTAACGTTGAAGTTGCCTACGACGGCATGAGTATCGAGCTTTAGGAGCCTGCATGAGCGACGCCACTGCATTGTCACCCGCTGAGTTCGAGGCCGCCCTGCGCGCCAAGGGTGCCTACTACCACATTCATCACCCGTTTCATGTGGCGATGTACGAAGGCCGTGCAACCCGTGAACAGATTCAGGGCTGGGTCGCCAACCGCTTCTATTACCAGGTCAATATCCCGTTAAAAGACGCCGCGATTTTGGCCAACTGCCCGGACCGTGAAATTCGCCGGGAGTGGATTCAACGTCTGCTCGACCACGATGGCGCCCCCGGTGAAGACGGCGGCATCGAAGCGTGGCTACGTTTGGGGCAAGCGGTGGGGCTGGACCCAGACCAATTGCGCTCGCAGGAATTGGTGCTGCCCGGTGTGCGATTTGCCGTCGATGCTTACGTCAACTTCGCCCGCCGCGCTAATTGGCAGGAAGCCGCGAGCAGCTCATTGACCGAATTGTTCGCGCCGCAGATTCACCAATCGCGCCTGGACAGTTGGCCGCAGCACTATCCGTGGATCGACCCCACTGGCTACGAGTATTTCCGTACTCGTCTGAGTCAGGCGCGACGTGATGTCGAGCATGGTCTGACCATCACCTTGCAGCACTACACCACCTACGAAGGCCAGCAGCGAATGCTGGAAATTCTTCAGTTCAAATTGGACATTCTGTGGAGCATGCTCGATGCCATGAGCATGGCCTACGAACTGAACCGTCCGCCGTACCATAGCGTTACCGATCAACGCGTCTGGCATAAGGGGATCGCCCTGTGAGCTTTAATCGACATCTGATTCCGCGCTGGCGCCAGGGTTATCGCTACCAGTTTGAACCGGCGCAAAACGGCCACGTGTTGCTGTACCCGGAAGGCATGATCAAGCTCAACGAGAGTGCCAGCGCCATTGGTGGCCTGATCGATGGCGAGCGAAATGTCGAGGCGATCATCGGCGCGCTGGATCAATTGTTTCCTGGCTTTCCAGAGCTCGGTGCCGACGTCGAGCAGTTTATGGAGGTCGCCCGTGCTGAACGCTGGATCGAACTTGCCTGACACCTCTGTGCGGATTGCGCCGACACCCGAAACCGGCTTGCCGTTATGGCTGCTGGCCGAGCTGACTTACCGTTGTCCGCTGCAATGCCCGTACTGCTCTAACCCGCTGGATTTCGCGGCGCAAGGTCAGGAGCTAACCACTGAACAGTGGTTCAAGGTAATGCGTGAAGCCCGGGAAATGGGCGCGGCGCAAATCGGTTTTTCCGGCGGCGAGCCCTTGGTGCGCCAAGACTTGGCCGAGCTGATTGCCCAAGCGCGGCGACTCGGCTTCTACACCAACCTGATCACATCGGGTATCGGCCTCACCGAACAGAAAATCATCGATTTCAAAAAAGCCGGGCTGGACCATATCCAGATCAGTTTCCAAGCCAGTGACGAGCAAGTGAACAACATGCTCGCGGGGTCGAAAAAGGCCTTCGCGCAAAAGCTGGAAATGGCCCGGGCAGTGAAAGCCCATGGTTACCCGATGGTGCTGAACTTCGTCACCCATCGGCACAACATCGACAAAATCGACCGCATCATCGAGCTGTGCATCGCACTGGAAGCGGACTTCGTTGAGCTGGCCACCTGTCAGTTCTACGGCTGGGCGAAACTCAATCGCGAGGGCCTGCTGCCGACCCGCGACCAACTGGTGCGCGCCGAACGTGTCACCAATGAATACCGGGCGAAGCTCGCCGCCGAAGACCATCCATGCAAACTGATTTTCGTCACCCCGGATTATTACGAAGAACGCCCGAAAGGCTGCATGAACGGCTGGGGCAGTGTGTTTTTGACCGTGACCCCAGACGGTACCGCCCTGCCCTGCCATGGCGCGCGACAGTTACCGATTCAGTTTCCCAATGTGCGCGAGCACAGCATGCAGTACATCTGGTACGACTCGTTCGGCTTCAATCGTTTTCGCGGTTATGCCTGGATGCCCGAACCCTGCCGCTCCTGCGACGAGAAGGAAAAAGACTTCGGTGGCTGCCGCTGTCAGGCGTTTATGTTGACCGGCGATGCGAGCAATGCCGATCCGGTTTGTGGGAAGTCTCCCCATCACGGGATCATTACTCAGGCCCGCGAAGAAGCCGAGTATGCTACCCAAACCATTGAGCAGTTGGCCTTCCGTAATGAACGCAACTCCCGGCTTATCATCAAATCCTGAACCCTTTAGCGCCGCCCAGGCCGTTGCTGCGGGCGTCGATTTCGCAGAATTGGCCGTCAATGCGGCGGGCTTGTTCTGGAACGAATACCGCCCCGAAGACGCAGCCTCAAGAGTCTGGCGCTGGCATCTAGGCCGTGCGCAATGTCTGACGCCCGAGGGTTTCAGCGTGCGCAGCCGGGTTTATGAGTACGGCGGAGGTTCGTTTTGTTTGAGCGACGATGCCGTTTTGTTCGTCAACGAAGCAGATCAACAGCTGTATCGCCAAGAATTCGATGCCCCGACACCTAAACTGCTTAGCCACGGCAACCGACACTACGGTGACCTGCGGTTCGCCCACGGCTGGGTATATGCCGTCGAAGAAGAGGGCGACGTTCACCGCTTGGTGGCGTTCGATGCACTGAACGGTCAACGCCAATTGCTGGTTGAAGGCGCCGATTTTTACGCCGCACCCACGCTCAGTCCAGATGGTCAGCGCTTGGCCTGGATCGAGTGGCAGCGCCCGCATCAGCCGTGGACCTCAACCCAATTGATGTGCGCTGAACGTCAAGCTGATGGACAGTGGGCTAAAGCGCGATGTGTCGCCGGAATGGGCGCCGAAGAGTCAGTGCAGCAACCGTGCTTTGACGCAAAAGGACAGCTGTTTTGCCTGACGGATCGCGGCGGATTTTGGCAACCCTGGGTCGAAACACCCAATGGCCTGACTGCGCTTCCCGCTGCTGTGGCGGATCATTCACCTGCGCCGTGGCAATTGGGCGGCAGCACGTGGTTACCGCTTGCAGAGCACAGTTATTTGGCAACTTGGTCCGAAGAAGGCTTTGGGCAACTTGCTCTTCGCGCTGCCGACGGCTCGACAGAGGATTTCACCGCAGACTACAGCCGCTTTCGTAGCTTGGCAGTGGACGATCAGTTCATCTATTGCGTCGCGGCCTCGGCGGTCAGTCCGTCAGCCATCCTCGTTATTGATCGGCAGAATCATCAGGTTCAACTACTGGCCGGTGGCATTGCGCCGCTCCCAGCGGAACGCATCACCCGCCCACAGGCCCTGCGTTATCCCAGCGGAAGCGGCGAAGCACACGGTTTCTTTTATCCCGCGATGAATGGAGTGGAGGTGCCGCCTTTGGTGGTGTTTATCCACGGAGGCCCAACCTCGGCGTGTTATCCGGTGCTGGACCCACGCATTCAGTATTGGAGCCAGCGCGGATTCGCCGTTGCCGATCTCAACTACCGGGGCAGCACCGGATATGGCCGCGCTTATCGCCAAGCCTTGCATCTGAACTGGGGCGATGTCGACGTAGAGGACGCCTGCTCGGTGGTGGCTTACTTGGCCGAGCGTAAGTTGATAAACCCGGATCAAGCCTTCATTCGCGGAGGCAGCGCGGGCGGCTATACCGCCTTGTGCGCGCTGGCCTACCACCAGGTATTTCGCGGCGGCGCCAGTTTGTATGGCGTCAGCGACCCCATCGCGTTGGCGCGGGCCACGCATAAATTCGAAGGTGATTACCTGGACTGGCTGATCGGCGATCCCGATAAAGACGCCGAGCGTTATAAGGCCCGCACACCGCTACTGCATGCCAACCAAATCACAGTGCCGGTTATCTTCTTCCAAGGTGAACTGGACGCGGTGGTCGTGCCGACGCAAACCCGTGACATGCTCAAAGCACTGCTCGACAACGGCATTGCCGCTGAGGGCCACTTCTACCCGGATGAACGCCACGGCTTTCGCAAAGCCAATAATCAAGCCCATGCGATGGAACAAGAATGCAATTTCTATCGGCGGTTGATAGACAGCAAAGAGCACAGTTTTATTTGACCAGGTCGGTAAATCCACACCATCAATCGCGCTTGGCGATGATGTACACCGCGTGGATGACGCCGGGGAAGTAGCCCAGCAGTGTAAGCAGGATATTCAACCAAAAGGCACCGGCGAAGCCGACTTGTAGGAACACGCCCAGCGGTGGCAGCAAGATGGCGATGATGATGCGGATGATATCCATAAACACGACTCCCGATTAGGTTGGCTTGGTCAGCCACTCAGCTAATCGACCTGTGGCCAGTCACAGGGTTCAACGCAGTCGTCTTCAAGCCGCAACAGCGCCCCAATGTTGCGGTACGGATACTGGAGAATGCTTGTCAGCCACACGAGTACCACGTGACAAAACCGCCGCGCCTTTCCTACCACCTTCTGAAACACTGCTCAGCACCACAATATCGGCCCGAATGGCGTAACGGTCCTCACACAGCAACGTCTCGTAACGACCTAGACCGGTACGGGTTTCGTCGAGGATCAGCAGGATTTTCAACTCGCGGCACAGCTGCGCCACACCTTGGAAATACGTGAAGGTCGCCGCCATGTCAGCATCGCGGCTAAGGCGGGGCTCAAGGACGATGGCGACCGTCCGGGAATCCACTGCGGCATGCAACGCCGCCAGATCATTGAGCGAAGCACTCATAGAGTCGTCGCACGTAGAGACGATACCCACCGCACCGTGCCGATGTTGCTGACCCCATTTCCGGGTCAAGCCGATGGCCACTTCTCTGGCCTGGGCACCCGTATCGACGAGGTGAACCTGATCGTTGCTCGTACTCCGGCGTAGCAGCTCAGTGAGGCTTGGGCCTGCGTCATCGTCGCTAATATCCCGCTCCGAGCCGGCAGACGGGGTCGGCGCGGCCACCCCGCGGCGATTGAACAGCAATTGGAACAGGCTCATGCGCGCAGCCCTTCCAGCGGCAGACCAAGCAAGCGCTCTGACCAGTCTTCAACCCGACCGGTGCGCAAACGCTTGATCGCTATGTCACGCCAGCGCGACGACAGCGCTGGGCAATCCACCAGCTTCTTCAACCCGGCATGCTCCAGCGGCTCAGTGTAAAAAGTGCGCAAGGCCCACGCCACGGTCAAGCCGGGATAGCTCCGCTGTACCAGCTCGAAGGGATCACTGTCGCTGACGAAACCGGGTTTGAGTACGCGGTAAAACCAGCCGCAACGGCCAGTGTCTTGAGCCTCTTGTGGCATATTTTCCAGGCCCCAGCGATGGGTCAGGCGATAGCAGGGAGAGCGTGGCTGACTGATCTGTACCAACGCGCCGCCCCAACGAAAGATGTCACCCAAACAGGCGTGCTCTTCGGTGATGCCGTGGGTCGAAAGGTTTTCGCCGAACGCTGGCGCACTCCAATCGATGTTCGGGTAAAGCTTGCGCCAGTAAGCGTAATGTTCAGCAGGGTAATGGTGCAGAGCGCGTTCTGGACCGGTGTGAAAGCGCGGATCACCGTGTTCGTCGCTGCCCAAGCCTTGCGGCCAGAGCCAGGTGCGACGTTCCAGTCGCTGCTTATCGATGTCAGTTACCAATCCGTGGTCGAGGTTTTTCGCTTTCCCTATGTAAACACCGTCGACACATATGCTGTTCATTACTATTTCTGGGCCTGTAAGCCTTGAGGAATAAGGCTAGACTAAGCCCTCACCATGGCCCGAGGCCATTTCGTTTTAGTAACACTTTCGATAAGATTTACTTATGGATTTTCGACAGCTGCGTTATTTTGTCGCGGTGTATGAAGAAGGCCACGTTGGACGCGCCGCAGAGCGCCTATCGCTGTCGCAACCTGCGCTTTCGCAGCAGATTCGTCAGCTCGAACACAGCCTGGATGTCAGCCTGTTTGAACGTACGAGCAAACGTCTGTTGCCGACTTTGGCCGCTCATACGCTGTACAACCACGCCCTGCCACTGCTCGACGGCATGCAACAGGCTCGCGATGCGCTGCGTAATTTCCGCGGACAGTCGGTCCGAACGCTGGCGATTGGCGTACTGCAGACCGTGCTGTATCTGGTGCCGCAGTTACTGGAGCAACTGCGCAAGGCGCAGCCGCATCTGGTGGTGCACATCTACGAATTGTCCGGGCTAGAGATTGAACGGCGTTTGCTCAATGGCGCGCTGGATATCGGCATCAGCTTTTTGCCCGCCCATCAACCCGGCCTGCACAGCTTGGTGCTGTACGAAGACGAACTGCAACTGGTGGTTCCGGTCGATCATCCACTGCGCGAATTTAAGAAGGTGTCGGTCAGTCAGGCAGCGGAGCTACCGATGCTGTTATTGGGAGAAGAGTATCAGGTGCGGCAGATCTGGCAGACGCAGTTGGCCAACCTCGGGCGTCGCCCCCACGTGCAAGCGGAACTCAACAGTATGGCAGGCATACTCGACAGTTTGCTCAATACGTCGCTAGCAACGGTATTGCCAGGGCGGGTGCAGCGGGTTCAGGGGAGCAGTTGGTTATTGTGGAAACCGCTGACCGAGCCGCGCGTGCCGCTCAAGGTCGGGCTGGTGTATCGCGATGCGCAACGGCATCAACCGGCGCTGGAACTGTTACGGACGCTTTTAGAGGACAAAAGCGCGGGTCGTCCGGGTGTGCCGGGAGCGCTGGACGTTATCATTTGACGCACGCCAAGTTAAATCGCGCACAAAAAGAAAACCCCGCCGAAGCGGGGTTTTGCAGACTGTTTCCCTGACATCCTTTTCGCCCCACCATCCTGGCAGGCATCCCTACGTGTCCATGTTGTGTTTTTTGCGCTTCCTGCGCTACGTCCCTGTTAAGTAGATTAACCATGGATCCAGCCAAGCGATAGGGTCAAACGGCAGCACGTCATGTAAGCATATGCTTACATGACGTCGGACCGGTCCCACACCCTTTAGAACTGAGAAGCATCCAGCAAGAACAACGACTCGCTACCCGCTTTGACCGATGCACTCAACGAGTGGATGCGCGGCAGTAGCCGTGCGAAGTAGAAGCGTGCGGTGCCCAGCTTGCTGGCGTAAAAGTCTTCCTGGGATTCCTTACCCAGTGCCGCCCGGGCCATGAGCGCCCACATGTAGGCATAAGCGGTGTAGCCAAACGCATGCAAGTACTCAACGGAGGCAGCGCCGATTTCATTGGCGTCGGTCCTGGATCGATCCAATACCCACGCCGTCAGTTCGTCAAGATTGTCGAGCGCTGCGTTTAACGGCCCAGTGAACTCAGCCATCTCCTTGCCAGCCGTGGCCGTGAATTGGCGAATCTCATCGGCGAACAACGCGTAGTACGCACCGCCATTCCCGACGATTTTGCGCCCAACCAAATCCAGCGCTTGAATGCCGTTGGTGCCTTCGTAGATCTGAGTGATCCGCACGTCGCGGACCAGTTGCTCCTGACCCCACTCCCGAATGTACCCGTGGCCGCCGAATATCTGCTGACCATGCACCGTGGTTTCCAGTCCAAGATCGGTGAGAAACGCTTTGGCGACAGGCGTCAGCAGCGCGACTAGATCGTCGGCACGTTTACGCGCGATCGGGTCTTCACTGAATTTCGCAGTGTCCAGTTGCATCGCCACGTAGGTGGAAAACGCGCGACCGCCTTCGTTGGACGCTTTCATGGTCAACAGCATGCGACGCACGTCTGGGTGAACGATGATCGGATCGGCCACTTTGTCCTTGGCCTGCGGCCCGGTCGGCGAACGGCTTTGCAAACGATCCCGCGCGTATTCGATAGCGTTCTGATACGAGCGCTCGCCAGACGCCAGACCCTGGATGCCCACCCCCAGACGCTCGTAGTTCATCATGGTGAACATCGCCGCCAAGCCACGGTTGGGTTCGCCAACCAGATAACCTACCGCCTCGTCGAAGTTCATGACGCAGGTGGCCGATGCCTGGATGCCCATTTTGTGTTCGATGGACCCACAGGTGACCGGGTTGCGCGCGCCCAGACTGCCATCGGCATTGACCATAAACTTGGGCACCAGGAACAGCGAAATACCCTTCGGTCCCGCAGGCGCATCCGGGAGTTTCGCCAGTACCAGGTGAATAATGTTTTCGGTCAGGTCGTGCTCGCCACCGGTGATAAAAATCTTGGTGCCGCTGACTTTGTAAGAACCATCGGTTTGCGGTTCGGCCCTGGTGCGAATAATCCCCAGGTCGGTGCCGGCGTGGGATTCAGTCAAGCACATGGAGCCCGCCCAAAGGCCAGAGTACATGTTGGGCAAATAGGTTGCCTTCAACGCTTCGCTGGCGTGGGTGTTGATCGACACACAGGCGCCGGAGGTCAGCATGGGGTACAAGCCAAATGCCAGGCTGGAGGAGTTGATCATTTCCTCGACTTGAGCCGAAACAGCCTTGGGCATGCCCATCCCGCCAAACTCGGGATCGCCGCCCACGCCAACCCAACCGCCGTCGGCATAGGTCTGGTAAGCCTGTGGGAAACCTGCCGGTGTGGTGACGACGCCATCGCTCCAATGGCACCCTTCTTCATCGGCGCTACGGCTGAGCGGGGCGATACTCTTACTGGTGACTTTGCCCGCCTCTTCGAGGATTGCCTCTACGGTCTGGGCATCGACTGTTTCGGCCAGTGCCGGCAGTTGAGCCCAGAGTTTGGCCACCTCAAAAACCTCATTGAGGACGAAACGCATATCGCGCAGGGGCGCTTTATAGTCAGCCATGGCAAACCTCGGAAATTGAGTCGTAGAACGAAGATTCCGAGTGTACCCGAACATCATTTGCGACACATAGGGTCAGTACGTGACTATAAACATATTTATAGTCACGATAAGATTCAGAAATTCGCTACAGCGCAAACATCTCTGCGGGCAACTGCATCAGGCAATCACTGCCCGCCTCAATGGCTGCCTGATGCGCGGTGGTGCGCGGCAGCAGGCGCTTGAAATAGAACTCACACGTGGCCAGTTTGCCTTGGCAATACGCCGAATCGCCGCTGCCATCCTCCAATTGGGCTTGAGCGACCAACGCCATGCGCAACCACAGGTACCCGAGAATGATGTAGCCGCTGTACATCAGGTAATCCAACGCCGCCGCGCCCACTTCGTCAGAGTTTTTCATCGCGGCCATGCCGATCTTGGTAGTCAGTTCACCCCATTGTTTATTCAAGGCATCAAGCTGACTGACGAACCCCTTGAGCTGCGGATGCTGGGCATTGGCTTCACAAAACTTATGCACGATTTTGGTAAAGCCTCGCAGCAACTTACCTTGGCTACCCAGTACTTTGCGGCCAAGTAAATCCAGCGCCTGGATGCCGTTGGTGCCTTCATAAATCGGCGCGATACGGCAGTCACGCACTAATTGCTCCATACCCCACTCACGAATAAAACCGTGCCCGCCAAAAACCTGCATCCCGAGGTTGGTCACCTCCAGACCCGTTTCGGTCATGAATGCCTTGCAGATCGGCGTGAGGAACGCCAAGAGGTTTTCCGCCTCTTCGCGCTGACCCGCGTCACTGCTCATGTGAGCGGTGTCGAGCATCTGCGCGGTGACGTAGGTCAATGCGCGATTGCCTTCGTTGAAGGCTTTCATGGTCAGCAACATGCGACGAACATCGGGGTGAACGATGATCGGGTCAGCCACCTTGTCCGGCGCCTTGGGACCCGTCAGTGAACGCATTTGCAGGCGCTCATTAGCGTATTTGATTGCGCCCTGAAAACTGGCTTCGCCCAGACACAAACCCTGCATGCCAGTGCCCAGGCGTGCGTGATTCATCATGGTGAACATGCAATTGAGGCCCTTGTTGGCCTCGCCAATCAGGTAACCGGTGGCGTTATCGAAGTTGATCACGCAGGTCGCTGAAGCCTTGATGCCCATCTTGTGTTCGATGGAGCCACACGACACACCGTTGCGCTGGCCGGCATTGCCCGCCGCATCAGGTAGAAACTTGGGCACGATAAACAGCGAGATGCCTCGGGTTCCAGCCGGCGCATCCGGCAGTTTGGCCAAGACCAAATGGACGATGTTCTGGCTCATGTCGTGCTCGCCAGCCGAGATGAAAATCTTGCTGCCCGAAATACCGTAGCTGCCATCGGCTTGCGGCACTGCGCGGGTTTTGATGATGCCCAAGTCGGTACCGCAATGGGCTTCGGTCAGGCACATGGTGCCGGTCCATTCGCCTTCGGTGAGTTTGGTCAGGTACGTCTGCTTCTGGTCTTCGGTGCCGTGGGTATGAATGGCCGACATCGCGCCGTGGGTCAGCCCTGGGTACATGCCCCACGAGGTGTTGCTGGAGGCGATCATTTCGCTGATGACCAGCCCCAACGACAGCGGCAAACCTTGTCCGCCATAGGCCGGGTCCGCCGCGAGGCCGTGCCAGCCGCCTTCGACGTATTGCGCAAACGCTGCTTTGAAACCCTTGGGCGTGGTGACGACGCCATTGTCGAAATGGCAGCCTTCCTCATCACCGGAACGGTTCAGTGGCGACAGCACTTGCTCGCAGAATTTGGCGCCTTCTTCCAAGATCGCACTGACCATGTCTGGACTGGCGTCATGGGCACCGAGCGCTTGGTAATGGGCAGGAAAGTCGAAAACGTTGTCGATCAAGAAGCGCATGTCGCGCAGGGGGGCTTTGTACTCAGGCATGGTCGTTTCTCCGGCAGCAGATGACCCAACCTACTGCGCGAAGACGGCCCGAACAATCACAGTCCAGACGCTGAATACAGGCTCATAACTTAACTGGCAGCGCCGGCCATGCGCACTGCACCGCGACGATTCTTACCATGGGCGACCACGCAATTTCGCCCTGCGCCCTTGGCACTGTAGAGCGCTTCGTCGGCTGACTTGAGCACTTCCTCGGGCGTACGTTGCTCCATCTGCCGCTCGGCGACGCCGATGCTGATGGTGACCGACACACTTGAGGCCCGTGCGCCGCTTCTGCGCTGGCGCCCTTGCTGGTCGTCATTCGGGCGATCCTGATTGCGCAGTTGAATGCTGTAGATGGCGATGGACTCGCGGACCATTTCCAGATGCGGCATACACTCCTCCAGCGTCTGCCCGGCAAATACCAGCGCGAATTCTTCGCCGCCATACCGGTAAGCTCGACCGCCGCCGGTCACTTTCGACAGCTTGCTCGCCACCAGTCGCAGCACTTGATCGCCAACATCGTGCCCGTGGGTGTCGTTGAATTTTTTGAAGTGGTCAACGTCGCCCATGGCCAGCACGTAATTGCGCCCCAACCGTTGCAGACGCTCATTAAGTGCGCGGCGTCCCGGCAGCCCGGTCAACTCATCGCGGAACGCCATTTGATACGCTTCATGAGCAACTGCGGCCGCAATCATCAGCATCACCTGACTGCACATGATGTTCAGGGTGAACGGCAAGATGAAGGTTTTCGGCAATGCCCAAAACAGGCCAATCAAACCGACGATTTGCGCCGCGTGCAACGGCCGAGGTTTGCGTACGTACTGCACGATCAACAATAGGAAGCTGAGAAAGAAAACCGGATAAGCCAGCTGAATCAAGCTCATCCAATTGCCGTGCAAGGCTGGCCAGCGGATCTCTGCCAGCCAATTCAGTAGCGCCTTGGGGAAGCTTTGTTCCAGCGCCAGTGCGACACTGCCGAAGGCAAGTAACACGGCAAACCGGGCAATCATGTCACGGAACAAATGCGTGCGTTCCTCCCATCCTGCGAACAAGCCATAGAGCAATGGAAGCAACAGGCAGCAGAGATGGAAAACCACAGCGGCGTCTTCACGCACTTTGCCGTAATCGCGGTAATAGTCGGTTTGGGTATCGAGCAGAAAGTAGGCGGTGTACACGGTGATCATCAAAAACAGCTCGCGCTGGCGACGATAAACCGCGCAATACGCTCCGCCCAACAGCAGCACCAATGTCGGCAGGACATTGAATAGCGAGGTGAAGAAGACATTCAGGTCTTTTACATACGCGGCCGCGAGCCCCGCCAACAGCAACAGCAGCGAGGGAAGAAAATGACTGAAACGTGCGCCCGAAAGAAGCTGCAAAAGGGGATGGCTCCTGCCCGACATGAAACGATACATGGCATTGTGCCTGTGCCGTTTCAGTTAAGCACTCAAATGGCTCAAATACGTGACTAATCCTCTTTAACGGCCGCAAACCCAAGAAGTTGATGGGAGGGCCCGCCCAGACGCTTAACCGTCAGGCACAAAAAAGCCGCGTCCCAACATGGGAAGCGGCTTTTTAGAAGTGACGCGCGGGTTTTAGTAACCCAGCGCGAAGTTCTCTTCTTTCATGTCCATCAAGTTATTCGCGCCCGACAACATGGTCACCACGTGAGTGCGAGTGCGCGGCAAGATGCGCTGGAAGTAGAAGCGCGCTGTTTGCAGCTTGGCCGTGTAGAACGCTTCTTCGGTGGTACCGGCAGCCAGTTTTTCAGCAGCCAGTCGCGCCATGTCAGCCCAGAAATAAGCCAGGCAGGCATAACCGGAGTACATCAGGTAATCCACCGAAGCGGCACCGACTTCTTCACGGTCTTTCATAGCGGCCATACCGACCTTCATGGTCAACTCGCCCCATTCTTTATTCAGCGCAGCCAAGGGCTCGACGAACTCTTTAACCGCTTCATTGCCTTCGTTGGTCTGGCAGAACTTGTGGACGATCTTGGTGAAGCCTTTCAGCGCTTCGCCTTGAGTCATCAACACTTTGCGGCCCAACAGGTCCAGCGCCTGGATACCGGTGGTGCCCTCGTACAGCATCGAAATACGGCTGTCGCGGACGTTCTGCTCCATGCCCCACTCAGCAATAAACCCGTGGCCGCCGTAGATTTGCACGCCATGGTTAGCCGCTTCGAAGCCCACTTCAGTCATGAAAGCTTTGGCGATCGGCGTCATGAACGCCAGCAGGCCGTCAGCTTGCTTCTTCTGCTCAGCGTCTTGACCGTATTTAACGATGTCGACCAGCTTGGCAGTGAAGTAAACCATTGCACGGTTGCCTTCGGCGAAAGCTTTCATGGTCAACAGCATGCGGCGTACATCAGGGTGAACAATGATCGGGTCTGCCGCTTTCTCTGGCGCTTTCGGGCCAGTCAGCGAACGCATCTGCAAGCGATCACGGGCATATTTCAAGCCACCCTGAAAGCCGATCTCGGCGTGGGCAAGGCCCTGAAGTGCAGTTCCCAAACGCGCGGTGTTCATGAAAGTGAACATGCAGTTCAGGCCTTTGTTCGGCGCGCCGATCAAGAAGCCCGTGGCTGCATCGAAGTTCATCACGCACGTTGCGTTACCGTGGATACCCATTTTGTGTTCCAGGGAACCGCAGCTGACCGCATTGCGAGCGCCAACGCTACCGTCAGCGTTTGGCATGAACTTCGGCACGATGAACAGCGAAATACCTTTAGTGCCCGCCGGTGCATCCGGCAGGCGGGCCAGCACGATATGGACGATGTTGTCGGCCATGTCGTGTTCGCCAGCAGAAATGAAGATCTTGGTGCCGGTCACTTTGTAGGAGCCGTCAGCTTGCGGTTCGGCCTTGGTGCGCAGCATGCCCAAGTCGGTACCGCAGTGCGATTCGGTCAAGCACATGGTGCCGGTCCATTCGCCCGAAACCAGCTTGGTCAGGTAAGCCTGTTGCTGTTCTTCAGTACCGTGCTCGGAAATGGTGTTCATCGCGCCGTGCGACAGGCCGGGGTACATGCCCCACGACCAGTTGGCTTCGCCGACCATTTCACTGACAGCCAGGCCGAGTGACTCTGGCAGGCCTTGACCGCCATGGGCCACGTCGTGCGCCAAGCTAGGCCAGCCGCCTTCCACGAATTGCTGGTAAGCCTGCTTGAAGCCCGTCGGGGTTTTCACGCCGGACTCGCTCCAGGTGCAGCCTTCAGAGTCGCCGACACGGTTCAACGGTGCCAACACCTGCTCACAAAACTTGGCGCCTTCTTCAAGAATGGCGTCAACCATGTCTGGAGTAGCGTCCTGGCAAGCCGGCAGGCTTTGATAATGCGCTTCGTAGCCGAGCAACTCGTCACGAACGAAGCGAATATCACGCAAGGGGGCCTTGTAGTCAGGCATAGCGATAACCTCTGCTGAGAATCCTGGAGCGAATGATCGGTCGATCAAACAGTTGTTTGAAACATACGTTTACGCCTAAACCTTGTCAAGCGCAGCGCACGCGCCGTTCATCGTCAAGCACTCTACAACGCCCACGCGAACACCGCAGCCATGGCACAGAGCACGCTTTTTAGCAGATGAAGTTTAGTTGAGCGCTAGGCAGAGGCGGGGATTGAAAGGGAATCAAGGTGCGACGTTGCACACCGATCAGGCAGAAATCAGGCGTGGGTGTCGATCAAGGTGCCGAGCACTTCGTCAGAAGCTTTAGCCACTTTTACACCCAGCTCGGACTGGATTTTAGCCAGAGAAAGCTCCACCGCGCTGCCCGCCAAGTCAGTTTGCTGACTGCGATCAACCGAATGCAGGCGCTCGACTTGCTGGTTCGACGATTGACTCTTTGCGGAAGAATCACCGGTACTGGTGGATACGCTGCTGGATGAGTCGCTGGAGACACTGGCGTCGGCAATCTGTGTAGCCGCGTGGTCAAGGCGCGCGAGCCCGGCCTGAATCAGGGTAACCCCGGACACAAAAGCACTGTTGCTGGAAATTTGCATGGCATGAACCTCAGTTCATATAACGAACACGAGTCATTGAAGCAGACCAAGCCGCAAAAGACCCGACAAAAAGACTAATGGCAATTGGCCGGGTGATAGTTAGAACAGACAGCCACCTTAGAGCCCGCGTGTTGGCGAGAGGCTGGATGACTGTGCAGTTCACTGTGTGGGACCGAATTTATTCGGGAAGCGGTAGACCTGACACACCGAGTCAACCCATTCGCGAATGAATTCACTCCCACAGATTCTTGAACAATGCACACGTTTCTGTAAGAGCTGCCGAAGGCTGCGATAGGTCCGAAGGACTTTCGCCAACAAGTTGGCTCTCTTATCAAACTAGTTTTTAGTCTTTTTAAAACAATGGGTTGGCGCTGGGGTTGGCGTATATATCCGGCCTTTGTGGTTGCTGAGCTTATGGTTTCGCTTTTACAGCGAGTCACCTTTTTCAAACGTCGGAGCGCCGAACCGCAAAAAGGTAACCCAAAACGCTCGCCCCACCATGCGGGCCCTCGCTTAGGCTCGGTCTTCCCTCACTCCGGCGTCGCTCCGGGGGTCGCCGTGAGCGGCCGTCCCTGGCCGCGCACGGCTTACTCGGCATCCTTGCCTCGTTACCCCCTGCGCAACACCTGCGTTCGGCCGCATGGTTTCACGGGGCCTCTTTCCGCAATTCGTTATTCAATTCACTGGCGATCTACAGGGAGGCGGCCATCTGTAGATAACCACTTGTTGGCGAAGGTCCTTCGGCCCTTGTCGCAGCCTTCGGCAGCGTCTACAAATGTGTGCATTGCGCGAAAAACCGTGGGACCGAATTTATTCGGGAAGGCTTCAGTCCTGACACGCTGCAACCTCAAACCACACAAAGTGCCAACCAGTTTGCTGCGCGACAGCGCGGCTGTCGAAGACGTGGCGGACCCTCCTACAGAGTCGTGCCACGACAACGCTTACTAATCCAACAACTCCAAATGCAGAAACTCCGCCACTGCTTCCGCCGTCGGTTTCTTCAATCGTGGCACCCGGCCCAAACAGGGCGCGGGCAGGCGTTCGGCCAAGGTGGCAAGATTCTCTTCCAGACGCGACGTCTTGCCGTCAATGATGTTGGCCACCCACCCCGCCAACTGCAAACCGTCCCGGGCGATGGCTTCGGCGGTCAGCAGCGCATGGTTGATGCAGCCCAAACGGACACCAACCACCAGAATCACCGGCAGTTGCAACGCCACCGCAAGGTCGGACAGGTTGGCCTGGTCAGCCAGCGGTACTCGCCAGCCTCCAGCACCTTCGATCAGGGTGAAGTCCGCGCTTTTATTCAGCACGTTGCGCATGGGTTCAAGTAGCGATTGAACGGTCAGCGCGACACCCGCTTCTCGCGCAGCAAGGTGCGGGGCAATGGCGGGTTCAAACGCTATTGGATTGACTTCGTTGTACGTCAGCTTCACCGAACACTCCGCCATCAGCGCCAACGCGTCGCTGTTGCGCAAGCCATCCGGTCCGGCAACGCAGTCGGAAGCGACTGGTTTACCCGCCGCCGTGCTTAAGCCGGCCTGTCGGGCCGCATGCAGCAGCCCGACTGCAATTGTGGTCTTGCCGACGTCCGTATCGGTGCCCGTGATGAAGTAAGAACTGCTCATCTCAGTGCCTGCCCTTCATGGTTTTTCCAACACCGCGTAGACCACTTGGTAAGTGGCCGGCAGCCCTTCGCTATGGCGAAACCGTTCGTAAGCGTCGATCAGCCCCATTATGCGCGCACGACCGGTCAAACCGCCGGGCCGGCCAGGATTTAGGTTGTGTGCGCCCAAGGCTTTTAATTCATGGGTCAGGCTGCGGACATCCGGGTAATGCAGCACATGGGGCTGCACGTCGAGACTGCGAACCCGCAACCCACTGGCGGCACAAAGCTGGCGGTAATCGTCGAATTGACGGAAGCGATTGACGTGGACCATTCCGTCTACCGCCTGCCAACTCTCGCGCAATTCATACAACGTACCGACGCATAAACTGGCAAACACCATCACGCCGCCCGGTTCCAATACACGCCGCGCTTCGCTGAGCACCGCGCCGAAATTTTCACACCACTGGACCGCCAAGCTGGAAAAAATCACTCCGCAAGAGTGGTCTGCCAGCGGTATTTGCTCGGCATCGCCCGTTACAAAATGCTGGGCACCACCCAAAGGACGCGCATGGCGCAGCATGCCTTCGGCGATATCCAGGGCAACGCCTACGCTCCCGTCGAACGTTTGCGCCAGAATGCGGCTGAAATAACCCGTGCCGCTGCCAAGGTCTAACCAGCGCGACGGTTTCAATTCAGCGGGCAAACGTGCCAGCAGTTCGCTTCCGACCGCGCGTTGTAACTCGGCCACGCTGTCGTAACTGGCGGCGGCGCGGGAAAAAGACGCCGCTACCTGACGCTTGTCGGGCAACGCGCCGGTCTCGACGCTGGTTTTTTTGAAGAAGGACAAATCAGTCATCACCGGACTCGTGTAAAAACGCCTGGATTGCCGCAGCAACACCGTGTGGGTTTTCCAGAATGAACGCGTGGCTGGCCTGTTCGATCAAGCCGATTTCCACATCGGGCAGCACACTCAGTAGATCGCTTGCAGCCTCGGCCGGCACCAGCGCATCAAGCCCCGCAAACAGATGCAGTTGGGGCCCGCGATAGGCTTGCAGCGCTTTACGGGTATCGAGTTGTGCCAACAATTTCAAGCCATGCAGCAGCGCGTCGGGCGAAGTGTGCGGTGCGGCAGCGTTTAACAACCGGGCCAAACCACGAGGGTCTTCGGCGCCTTGAACGCACAGCAGGCTGAAACGTTTTAGTGTGCCCTGCGGATCAACCGAGCACCCGGCGAGAAACGCATCGAATGCCTCGGGCGACATCGCATGGGGCCAGTCGCTACGAGAAACGAAGGAGCTGTTACTGGCGAACGTCAGCAGACCACAGCAACGATCGGCACGACGCGCGGCCAGTTCCGTCGCCAACATCCCACCTAAAGACCAGCCCCCGAGCCAAGCATTGTCGGGCAATGTGGCATCGAGTTCATCAAGCACTTCGCTCAGCTCGATGTCGCCGAAAGCCGACAATTGGACATCGGGCAACGGTTCGATTTCTACCCGCAAATGCTCGTCGAGACCGCGCAACGCAGCGGCCAACGGCTCTAACGGTGAGATCCCTAAACCCCAGCCTGGTAGCAAAATCAGACGATCACGCATGGTCCGCTTCCACCAATTCGTGTTCACCGAGCAGCGGATAACACTGCGCCAATGCATTCAACAATAGCTGCACTTGCGCTTCGCTGTGGGCGGCGGACAAGGTGACACGTAAACGCGCACCGCCGGCAGGGACGGTTGGCGGGCGAATAGCGGTCACCAGCAGGCCACGATCACGCAACATCTGCGACAGGCGTAAAGCGCGTCCACTGTCACCGATAAGGATTGGCTGAATCGGCGTGAAGCTGTCCACCAGTTGCAGACCGATCTGTTGGGCTCCTTGGCGGAACTGCTGAATCAGACGTTGCAGGTGCTCGCGACGCCAATGTTCGCTGCGCAGAATTTCAAGGCTTTTTAGCGTGGCGCAGGCCAGCGCAGGCGGTTGGCTAGTAGTGTAAATGTAGGGCCGGGCGAACTGGATCAGGGTTTCGATCAGCTCTTCGCTGCCCGCGACGAAAGCGCCCGCCGTGCCAAAGGCTTTACCCAGCGTGCCGACCAATACCGGTACGTCTTCTATGCTCAAGCCAAAATGCTCGACAGCCCCGGCGCCGTTGGCGCCCAGCGGGCCAAATCCGTGGGCGTCATCCACCATCAGCCAGGCGCCTTTAGCTTTTGCCGCCTGGGCCAGCGCTGGCAGGTTAGCCAAATCGCCGTCCATGCTAAACACGCCATCGGTGACCACCAACGTATTGCCGCTGGCCTTCTCTAAACGTGAGTCGAGGCTGTTGGCGTCGTTGTGCAGATAGCGAGAAAACCGTGCGCCGCTGAGCAAACCAGCGTCCAGTAAAGAAGCATGATTTAGTCGGTCTTCGATGACCGAATCACCCTTCCCGACCAGCGCCGTGACCGCACCAAGGTTGGCCATGTAGCCGTTGGAAAACAGCAACGCACGAGGACGACCGGTCAAGTCGGCCAAGGCCTCTTCAAGTTCGTGGTGCGGGCTGCTGTGGCCGATCACCAAGTGCGAAGCGCCGCCGCCCACACCCCAGCGATCCGCGCCGGCTTGCCACGCGGCAATGACTTCAGGGTGATTGGCCAAGCCGAGGTAGTCGTTGTTACAGAACGCCAACAGCGGCTGACCATCGACCACCACTTCAGGGCCTTGGGGGCTTTGCAGCAATGGACGATGACGGTAAAGCTGTTCAGCGCGACGAACAGCCAGACGCGTGCGGAGATCGAAAGACATGCAGGCCTCATGGGTGTTTGGGTAGCGTTCCTGTAGGAGCCAACGTGTTGGCGAAGGCCTTGCGCGGCGTATCAGACACGCCGCCTCGCCAACGTTGGCTCCTACAGAGGTAAAGGCAAAATCAGACCGCAGTAGCGTCGTAAAACATTTCGCTGCTCTTTTGCTCGATCAACGCCTGCTCGATAGCGGCCTGATGCACTTCGTCTGAATGTTCCACCCCGGCTTCCGGAAGGATGCCCAGACGCGAGAACAGCTGCATGTCCTTGTCGGCTTGTGGGTTGGCAGTGGTCAGCAACTTGTCGCCATAGAAAATTGAATTGGCACCGGCGAAGAACGCCAGCGCTTGCATCTGTTCATTCATCGCTTCGCGGCCAGCGGACAGGCGCACGTGGGACTGCGGCATCATGATGCGCGCCACCGCCAGCATCCGAATGAAGTCGAACGGGTCGATGTCTTCGGCGTTTTCAAGCGGCGTACCGGCCACCTTGACCAACATGTTGATCGGCACCGATTCAGGATGCTCCGCCAGGTTCGCCAGTTGCATCAGCAGCCCGGCACGGTCATCAAGGCTTTCACCCATGCCCAGAATCCCGCCGGAACAGATCTTCATCCCCGACTCACGCACATAGGCCAAGGTCTGCAGACGCTCGCTATAGGTGCGGGTGGTAATGATGCTGCCGTAGAACTCTGGCGAGGTGTCGAGGTTGTGGTTGTAGTAATCCAACCCTGCGGTGGCCAGTGCGGCGGTTTGATCCTGATCGAGACGCCCCAAGGTCATGCAGGTTTCAAGGCCCATGGCTTTAACGCCTTTCACCATTTCCAGCACATACGGCATGTCTTTGGCAGACGGATGCTTCCAGGCCGCGCCCATGCAGAAACGCGTGGAGCCGATGGATTTAGCGCGTGCGGCCTCTTCCAGGACTTTCTGCACTTCCAGTAGCTTCTCTTTCTCCAGCCCGGTGTTGTAGTGGCCGGACTGCGGGCAGTATTTGCAATCTTCCGGGCAGGCCCCGGTTTTGATCGAGAGCAGCGTCGACACCTGAACCCGGTTGGCGTCGAAATGAGCGCGGTGCACGGTCTGCGCCTGAAACAACAGGTCATTGAATGGCTGCACAAACAGCGCTCTGACCTCGGCTAAAGTCCAGTCGTGACGCAGGGTGGCGGTGATGCTGGCGCTCATTGGGCGGCTCCTTGTTTGTTCTTGGCTTGAGCGACTGAGCGCGGATAAAACACACGGTCATTCGGACTACACGGATGTTCGGCATATTTAAGGAAGAGCCATGCGCTGTCAACCACAGAGCACTCATCAGGTTTACATCTGGTTAAAAAACAAACAAACATGTTTATTGTGCGACGAGACCACAGACGCGTTATTTCCTATCTGTACCGGCTGTGAAACTGACCTGCCTTGGCTTGGAGACAGCTGTGAACGTTGTGCGCTGCCTATGCCAATGGCAGGCCTGACGTGCGGTCAATGCCAACGACAGCCGCCTGCGTTCAGCGAAGTCGTGGTGCCGTGGGGTTACGACTTCCCCATCGACAGCCTGGTCACACGCTTTAAACATCAAGCCAAATGGCCCATGGGTCGGCTGCTTGCGCAGTTGCTCGGGCAAGCTCTGCAACACCGCTTTGCTGAGGGCCTTGCGCGCCCGGATTGTCTGCTGCCGGTGCCGCTTGCGAGTAAACGACTACGGCAGCGAGGTTATAACCAAGCCGAGATGCTGACCCGCTGGCTAGGCACGCAACTGGACTTGGCATCCGACGAGCGTTTGTTGCTTCGGGTACTGGAAACCCCAGCGCAGCAAGGATTGGACGCCAAAGCCCGTCAAAGCAATTTGCGCAAAGCGTTTGCCATCAGTCCCGGAGCACAGATAAAGGGCAAACATTTTGCGGTGGTGGACGATGTGTTAACCACCGGCGCAACGGTGAACACCCTGTCGCGCTTGCTCATGGACGGGGGAGCAAGGCGGGTGGATATTTATTGCCTCGCGCGAACGCCAAAGCCTCAGGACTGATGCATGGCCAAGTCCCAACCTGTTTGCGGGGCTGACTTCTTCGCCAACACGTTGGCTCCTGCAGCCTCGGGCAAATCAGCGAATGTGTCAGGCGCAGCCTCATTGCGCTAACATATCGGGCCCGACGCGGCAGCCTGCTGCGCGCAGGAGTAAGCATGGCCCACCCGTTTGCAACACTCACGCCTGACTTGGTGCTCGATGCTGTCGAAAGCATTGGCTTTCTCAGCGACGCCCGCATCCTTGCGCTCAACAGTTACGAAAACCGTGTGTATCAAGTCGGCATCGAAGACGGCGAGCCGCTGATCGCCAAGTTCTACCGGCCGCAACGCTGGACCAATGAAGCCATTCTCGAAGAACACAGCTTCACCTTTGAGCTGGCTGAAGTTGATGTGCCAGTGGTTGCCCCCCTCGTACACAACGGCGAAACCCTGCACGAACATGCCGGCTTTCGTTTCACCTTGTTCCCACGCCGTGGCGGTCGGGCGCCAGAGCCGGGTAATCTGGATCAACTGTATCGCCTCGGGCAACTGCTCGGTCGCCTGCATGCGGTAGGCGCCACCAAGCCGTTTGAGCACCGCCAAGTGCTTGGTGTTAAAAATTTCGGCCACGACTCATTGGCCTTTCTGCTGGAAAACAACTGTATTCCGCGCAGTTTGTTGCCGGCGTATGAGTCAGTCGCCCGCGACTTGCTCAAGCGCGTCGAAGACGTTTACGCCGCCACGCCGCATAAAAATATCCGCATGCACGGCGACTGCCACCCCGGCAACATGATGGCCCGGGATGAAATGTTCCACATCGTCGACCTTGATGACTGCCGCATGGGTCCTGCGGCCCAAGACATTTGGATGATGCTCGCCGGTGATCGTCAGGAATGCTTGAGCCAGTTGTCCGAGTTGATGGACGGCTACAGCGAATTCCACGACTTCAATCCCCGCGAACTGGCGTTGATCGAACCGCTGCGCGCCCTACGCCTGATGCACTACAGCGCATGGCTCGCCCGGCGCTGGGACGACCCGGCCTTCCCGCACAGCTTTCCGTGGTTCGGTACCGAGCGTTACTGGGGCGATCAAGTGCTGGCATTGCGCGAACAATTGTCGGCACTCAACGAAGAACCACTAAAGCTGTTTTAGCCCTCGACCCAAGCGCCGCAGCCTCTGAGCAACGGCGCTCGCTTAAAGAAACTTCGCCTGATCATTCGCTGCGTAAGGAACATGCATGCACGCCGTTAACCCGCGTCGCGGGTACATTCTTGGCCTCACCGCCTACATCACTTGGGGCTTGTTCCCGCTCTATTTCAAAGCCATCGCCGCCGTCCCGTCAGTGGAGATTATTGTCCATCGGGTGCTGTGGTCAGCGTTGTGCGGCTCGTTGCTGCTGATGGTGTGGAAACATCCCGGTTGGTGGCGTGAGCTGCGCGACAACCCAGGTCGTTTGGCCATCCTCACGTTGAGCGGAAGCCTGATCGCAATCAACTGGCTGACCTACGTGTGGGCGGTGAATAACGGGCGGATGCTTGAGGCCAGTCTCGGCTACTACATCAACCCGCTGGTCAATGTGTTGCTGGGCATGCTGCTGTTGCGCGAACGCTTGCGTCCCTTGCAGTGGATGGCAGTAGGTCTGGCGGCGGTGGGCGTTGCCCAGCAAGTGTGGCAAGTCGGTAGTCTGCCGTGGGTTTCGCTGGTGCTGGCGTTGAGTTTTGCCTTCTACGGGCTGATCCGTAAACAGGCGCCGGTCGCCGCATTGCCGGGGTTGGTGGTGGAAACCTGGTTGTTGGTGCCACTGGCCATGGGCTGGATGTTGTTCAACCCGGCGGCCGCCAGCGCGCAAGCCAGCTTTTGGACCACCTCCGAAGCCTGGTGGTTGGCCGCTGCCGGGCCGATAACGGTCATGCCGCTGATTTGCTTCAACGCTGCCGCGCGGCATTTGCCTTACACCACACTGGGCTTCCTGCAATACGTAGCCCCCACGTTGGTATTGGCGTTAGCCGTGATGGTTTACGGTGAACAACTTTCGAGCACCACGTTGCTCGCGTTTGCGTTTATTTGGGCGGGATTGGCGGTCTACAGCGTCGATATCTGGCTGAGGTCTCGACGAAGCGCGCTACAGAATAACTGATCAAAAAACGCACAACTTGCTGTAAGCCACGTCGCCCGTGGCTTATAGCAATCTCTCCAGAGGTTATCCACAGCCTCGTTCAACCTATTTGTGCACAACCTATTGAAACTGTTGGTTTTTTGATCGTTTGCCGGCGAGCCTTTACCCACATGGCCCGCAGCACTGTCTCCCCAGGTTATCCACAGGCAGGTGCAGGTATAACGTGGATAACCTTTTCTGCTTGAGCGCGCTTGTCCGCGATCGGCTGCATAGCAGTCGTCAATCGAACAGCTCAGTTCTTCAGCTGAAATAGCCTCGGCAATTGGGAACGCTTCGCGCTCCATCGCGGGCAAGCGCGCTCCCACAGGTCAAATATCGATGTGCCTAAAAGGCCGCGTCTTTATTCTTCGGTTTTCAGCACCAGCTCTACCATCAGATCGTCTGCCAAGGTTTCCAAGCGCTTTTGCAGCACTTCCAGCGACAACGTCAGCGGCACACCTAGAATCGCTTCGGCATGGAACAGCAACTCGCTGCTCATGGGTGCCGGGCTCACGCTGGTGACCAATCGCTCAAGGTTGACGCCTTGCTCTGCCAACACCCGAGTAATGTCACGGACGATGCCGGGGCGGTCATTACCCACCAACTCCATCGCAATAGGTTTCCAGACGCAGGACTGCTCGATTTCACTTTGAGCGACCAGCACCCGAATGCCGTGAGCGGACAAGGCTTGTAAGGCGTCCAGCATTGCATCGTGGGATTCGGCAGGCACGCCGACTCTGACTACCCCGGCAAATTGCCCAGCTAAACGTGACATCCGGCTTTCCAGCCAATTACCACCATGCCCAGCGATGCACTCGGCGATGCGTTCAACCTGGCCCGGCTGATCCGGGGCAAATACGGTGATGACGAGATGATCCACGGTCAATCCTCTTATTCTGAAGGCGCCCACACGGTGATAGATGCAAACCGCTGGGGGGGTCGGATCAGTATAGGCACGTGGCATACCCAGCAGGGTGAAACTAATCGTGTACCGTTTTAAGAATTATCTGGAACAATCCTCGTTATTTTTGAGAACATCTTGTTCCCCTAGTGACCGGCACTTAATTGTGGGTCGCCCAATGACGTTATTAGCCAGATTTTCACAACCCAATGCTTCATGTAGTATGCCGCAGCGCGCACTACATAACGTTTGATCGATGAAAAGCTAACCGCTGAGCAGAGTGAGGCAAGCAATGACTGAACACTTTCAAGTCGGTGGCCTTCAGGTCGCCAAAGTCCTGTTGGACTTCGTCAATAACGAAGCCATCCCAGGAACCGGCCTTGATGCCGCCACGTTCTGGACCGGCACCGAAAAGCTCATCAACGAGCTTGCGCCGAAGAACAAAGCCCTACTCGCCAAACGTGACGATTTCCAGGCGCAGATCGATGCCTGGCACCAATCCCAAGCAGGCGCTGCCCACAACGCAGCGGCTTATAAAGCCTTCCTGCAAGAAATAGGTTACCTGTTGCCAGAAGCAGCGGATTTCCAGATCACCACGCAAAACGTCGACGATGAAGTTGCCCGCATGGCGGGTCCACAGTTAGTGGTCCCGGTCATGAACGCGCGCTTCGCACTCAACGCCTCCAACGCACGTTGGGGTTCGTTGTACGACGCTTTGTACGGCACCGACGCTATCAGCGAAGCCGATGGCGCGGAAAAAACCAAGGGCTACAACAAAGTTCGCGGCGACAAGGTCATCGCATTCGCCCGCGCCTTCCTCAACGAAGCCGCGCCATTGGCTGCGGGCTCTCACGTCGACTCAACCGGCTATAAGGTGATTGACGGCAAGCTGGTCGTCGCCCTTAAGGGCGGGAGCAATACTGGCCTGGCTGACGACGCGCAATTGATCGGCTTTCATGGCGAAGCGTCGGCGCCCACCGCCCTCCTGCTTAAACACAACGGCCTGCATTTCGAGATCCAGATCGACGCCGACAGCCCCGTCGGCAAGACCGATGCGGCGGGCGTCAAAGACGTGCTGATGGAAGCCGCGCTGACCACCATCATGGACTGCGAAGATTCTATTGCCGCTGTCGATGCTGACGACAAAGTCGTGGTGTACCGCAACTGGCTGGGCCTGATGAAAGGCGACTTGGCCGAGCAAGTATCAAAAGGCGGCGAAACTTTCACCCGCACCATGAACGCCGACCGAACCTACACCACACCCAACGGTGGCGAGGTCAGCCTGCATGGCCGTTCATTGTTGTTCATCCGCAACGTCGGTCACCTGATGACCATCGACGCGATTCTCGACAAGGACGGCAACGAAGTCCCAGAAGGGATTCTCGACGGCTTGCTTACCAGCCTGGCCGCTATCCACAGCCTCAACGGCAAAAGCCAGCGCACCAACAGCCGCACGGGCTCTGTCTATATCGTTAAACCGAAAATGCACGGCCCGCAAGAAGCAGCGTTCACTAACGAGCTGTTTGGTCGCGTTGAAGACGTGCTGAACCTGCCGCGCAACACGCTCAAAGTCGGGATCATGGACGAAGAGCGCCGCACCACGGTCAACCTTAAGGCCTGTATCAAGGCTGCGACTGAGCGCGTGGTGTTCATCAATACCGGTTTCCTTGATCGCACGGGCGATGAAATTCATACGTCCATGGAAGCAGGCCCGGTTGTGCGCAAAGCACAGATGAAAGCCGAGAAGTGGATCAGCGCCTACGAAAACTCAAATGTCGATATCGGCTTGAGCTGCGGCCTGCAAGGCCGTGCGCAAATCGGTAAGGGCATGTGGGCCATGCCTGATCTGATGGCCGCGATGCTTGAGCAGAAAATTGCTCACCCACTGGCGGGTGCAAACACGGCGTGGGTGCCTTCGCCAACGGCTGCTGCGCTGCACGCGTTGCACTATCACAAAGTCGATGTGTTCGCCCGCCAGGCCGAATTAGCCAAACGCGTTCCCGCTTCGGTCGACGACATCCTGACCATTCCGTTGGCGCCGAACACTGACTGGACGCCCGAAGAGATCCAGAACGAACTGGACAACAACGCTCAGGGCATCTTGGGTTACGTGGTGCGCTGGATCGATCAGGGCGTTGGTTGCTCGAAGGTGCCGGACATCAACGACATTGGCCTGATGGAAGACCGCGCAACGCTACGGATTTCCAGCCAACACATCGCCAACTGGTTGCGCCATGGTGTGGTCAACGAAACCCAAGTGGTCGAAAGCCTCAAGCGCATGGCACCGGTAGTCGACCGGCAGAATGCCAACGACCCGCTGTACCGCCCGCTGGCGCCGGATTTCGACAGCAACATTGCGTTCCAGGCGGCGCTTGAATTGGTGATCGAGGGGACTAAACAACCCAACGGCTACACCGAACCCGTGCTGCACCGTCGACGTCGTGAGTTCAAGGCAAAAAACGGGCTGTAGGTAAACGACCCTCGCGGTCTATCGTGATCCCGAGGTGCTGCATTCGCGAATGAATTCGCCCCCACTGAGATTTCTGTGGGGGCGAATTCATTCGCGAAACCTTTCAACTGATCCTCAACTCCCGCCGGACCAGTTCCAGCACCCGCTGGGTATCAATCGGCTTTAGCAAAAAATCCACCACGCTCAAATGCATCGCCTCAATAGCGTCTTCAACCTCGGCATCGCCCGATACGATGATGATGGGCAAGGCTGCCATCGGCGATTCCCGCACTTGACGAATCAGATCCAAACCGTTGCACGGTGCCATGCGCAAGTCAGTGATCAATAGCCCGATGGACCTGCGGTGCTCAAGCAAACTCATTGCCGAAACGCAATCTGAAGCCGTGATGCAACTGACGCCATTCGAACTGAGAAATTCGGCCAACAGCTCTCGTGCGTCTTTATTGTCATCGACGATAAGTACTCGTTGTTGCTCAAGCGGATCGGACGTTTGCATCGCGTCGTTGATCGCTTCGCGCTCTTCATCACTTAACAGGTCAAGCTCAGTCATACAGGTCTCATTGATTCCCCACACTGGTAGGACAGCGAATCAAACATCATGCGCTGTACGCTTCGTCGGCTTTGTACCTGATCCTCGCGCAAAACTCACGCGAAAATCCGAGCACTTGAGTCGGGTATTTTCACTCTAGTTCATTAACGCGATCCTAGACTTACGTCCAATGGGCACTTTCTCGTTAGCGGCCGACCATGACTCTCGAAAACCGACTCTAAAAATTGTTCTACATAAGCGGTCATGGTCATGCGTAAGGCAGATGCTTTCAATCAGGCAGGCAAGACAGCGGTGCTGCAAAACATACACGGCACTATTCAATTCCTGCAAAAGTTCCCACCTTTCAACCAGATGGAAAACGCGCACCTCGCGTATCTGGTCGAACAGTGCCAACTGCGTTTTTACGCGGCCGACGAATGCATCATCAAACCCACCGACGGCCCGGTAGAACATTTTTACATCGTCAAAACCGGCCGAGTCGTGGGCGAACGTACGCACCCTGCGAAAAGCGAAACCGAGACCACGTTCGAAATTTCCACCGGAGAGTGTTTTCCGCTGGCTGCGCTGCTGGGCGAACGCGCCACGCGCACCGAACATCTCGCGGCCGAAGACACCTTCTGCCTGCAGTTGAACAAATTAGCGTTCATCAAACTGTTCGCGCTCTCCAGCGAGTTTCGTGACTTCGCCTTACGGGGTGTCAGCAGCCTGCTGGAGCAGGTCAACCAACAAGTCCAGCAACGCGCCGCAGAAGCACTCGGCACTCAGTATTCGTTGAATACTCGCCTCGGCGAACTGGCGATGCGTCACCCCGTGACCTGCAGCCCGGACACTCCGTTGCGCGAAGCGGTCAAGCTGATGCATGAGCAACAGGTCGGCAGCATTGTGATTGTCGATGAGCGCAAGGCGCCGCTGGGCATTTTCACCCTGCGCGACCTGCGCCAGGTCGTGGCCGATGGCACGGGCGACTTCGGTTTGCCCATCGAAAAAAACATGATTCAGAAACCATTTTTTCTCAGCCCCGATGCCAGCGCATTTGATGCCGCTATCGCGATGACCGAACGGCATATCGCTCATGTCTGTCTGGTGAAAGACCAGCGTCTGTGTGGCGTGGTGTCCGAACGCGATTTGTTTTCTTTGCAGCGCGTGGACCTGGTTCATTTGGCGCGGACCATTCGCAGCGCGACGAAAATTGAAAGCCTGGCCAACCTGCGCGGCGAAATTGTGCAACTGGTCGATCGGATGCTGGCCCACGGTGCTTCGTCGACGCAGATTACCCAGATCATCACCCTGCTCAACGACCATACGGTGTGCCGGGTCATCGAACTGACGGTGTTGGAAAAAGGCGACCCCGGTATTCCATTCAGCTGGCTGTGTTTTGGCAGCGAAGGTCGCCGCGAGCAAACGCTGTATACCGATCAGGACAACGGCATCTTGTTTGAGGCCAATGACGCAGCCGAAGCCGCGGCCATCCGGGCGAAGTTGCTGCCCTTGGCGCAACAGATCAATCAAAGTTTGGCGCAGTGCGGATTTACCCTGTGCAAAGGCAACATCATGGCCGGCAACCCCGACTTGTGCCTGTCGCGCTTGGAATGGTCGCGACGTTTTGCTGCCTTCATTCGAGAAGCCACGCCGGAAAATCTTCTGGCTTCCAGCATCTACTTTGATTTGCGGGTGGTGTGGGGCGATGAGCGCAGCGTTGATCAACTGCGGCGCGGGATTCTCGACCAAGTGGCTGACAACCGATTGTTTCAACGCATGATGGCCGATAACGCGCTTCGTCAGCGGCCGCCAGTCGGGCGCTTTCGAGATTTTGTACTCGCTCGCAAAGGCGGCGAAAAAGCCACGTTGGACTTGAAAGTCCAGGGCCTGACGCCGTTTGTTGATGGCGCACGCCTGCTCGCCCTGGCCAATGGCGTTGAAGCCAACAACACCCTTGAACGCTTGCGCCAGTTGGTCGACAAAGAAGTTATCGAGCCGCTGGACGGCGCCGCTTATGAAGAGGCGTACCATTTCATTCAGCAAACCCGGATGCAGCAACACCAATTGCAAAGTCGACAAAACCTGCCCTATTCAAATCGCGTCGACCCGGACATTCTCAACCACTTGGATCGGCGTATTTTGCGCGAGTCACTGCGTCAGGCTCAACGCCTGCAAAGCAGCCTGACATTGCGCTATCAGTTATGAATTTATTCGCCTGGTTACGCAGTGCTAGACCCACCCTCGACGCCCGCCAACAGCAGCGTCTGGACAATCTGGCGACCTGTGCGTCCGTCAATGACGACCCCTTGCGTCAACAGCGATGGGTGGTGCTTGACCTGGAAACCAGTGGCCTGAACCTTAACCGTGACGTGGTGTTATCCATCGGCGCGGTGGTGATCGAGGACGGTGGCATCGACTTTGGCCAACAATTCGAACGCACGCTGCTGCGCCCGGATCACAAACTCAGCCCCAGCGTGTTGTTGCATGGCTTGGGCCCCAGCGCCATTGCCGCTGGCAGCGAACCGGTGGATGCCTTGTTGGACCTGATGGAATTTGTCGGCAACAGTCCGCTGATGGCTTTTCACGCTTCGTTCGACCAACACATGCTGAGTCGTGCGTTGAAAGACAGCCTTGGGTATCGCTTACAGCACCGCTTTTTCGACGTGGCGCAGATGGCACCGATGCTGTTTCCTAACGCAAATATTCGACACGCCGGCCTTGATGACTGGACCGCGTTTTTTGGCTTGCACGCGGACGAGCGCCACCATGCCAGCGCCGACGCCTTGGTCACTGCCGAATTGGCACTGATCCTGTTCAGCCATGCCCGCAAGCAGCAAATAGACAGTTCAGCGCGCCTGGAACAAAGCCTCTGCCACTGGCGCCGTCGCCAGCAGTCACATTCGTTCTGACCTTCCCGCCGCTTTCAAATTTGTCTCTGGGCAATCCATACAAACTGGGTGGCACTTTGTTTGGCTTGAGGCTGCAGCGTGTCAGGAATGAAGCCTTCCCGAATGAATTCGGCCCCACAGTTTTTCGAGCAATGCACACATTTTGTAGGAGCTGCCGACGGCTGCGAAGCCGGTACGGCGCTTGGATTTTACTGATACCCGTTGCGAGCAAGCAGCCGTAGATTCTGTGGGAGCAGGCTTGCCTGCGAAGAGGCCCGTCATCGCGCCGTTGAGCCGCTGAGGTCGACCTGAAATTTGGGTCGCCTGCAATAACGCTTTCGTTGGCAATCCAACTCCCACGGAGGAGACTTCGGCAGACAGGAAAGGGTAGGCACGGAAAGTCTTATCGCAGCCTTCGACAACTCCTGCAGGAGCCAAATTGTTGGCCCCTACAGAGTTCTGAGCTGCGATGTCGCGTTATCAGAAATCGATTGAGCCCGACAACTTCACCAGACGCGGGTCGCCTTGGGTCAGGTAGCCACCCAGTGCTGAAGCCCAGTAATCCTTGTTCGCAACGTTCTCGACAGTGGCACGTACGGTGACATCACGCTGATCGACTTTGAAGTTGTAACGAGCACCAACATCGAAGCGGTTCCATGTCGGTAGGCTGAGGTTGTTGGCCGCATCGGCGTATTGACCGCCAGTGCGCAGCATCAGCCCGTTCAGGGAAACACCCTGCAAACCAGGCACGTCCCAATCAACTGAGGCGTTGAACTGGAAGGTTGGAACACCGATGGCGCGATGGCCGTCGTTGGTCCCGCCCTGAGTGTCCTGCAACTCGGTTTCCATGCGCGTCAAACCGGTGAGCAAACGCAGCCCTTCAATCGGCTCGCCGAACACATTCAGCTCAACCCCTTTGTTGATCTGCTCACCGTCATGAACATAGACAGCGGTAGTGGGGTTAACCAGTTGAGAATAACCGGCGCTCGGCTGGGAGATTCGGTAAACACCCAGGCTTGCCCCATAGGTGCCCATGTCCAGTTTTACGCCCGCTTCCGTCTGTTTCGAACGTGCCGGGGCGAATACTTGGGTGCCATTGATAACCTTCGCCCCACCTGCCGATGTCGGCGCAGTAGGCCCTTGCGCCAACCCTTCGATATGGTTGGCATAGAGAAACACATGCTCCCACGGCTTGATCACAATCCCGTAAACCGGCGTGGTAATCGATTCATCGTAGAACGCTGTGCGACTGCTGTCGCCGTAGCTATAACCTTCTACGATCAGCTCTTGGCGGCGCACGCCCAGCGTCAGCAGTACCCGATCATCGATAAAGCCCAGCGTGTCGGACACCGCACCACTGCGAACGATGGTTTTGCCAACAACATTTGGATCGCCCAGATCGCCTCCAGCGAAGTTGCCCACTGGCTCAGGTGGATTAACCGGGTCATAGATATTGGTGGCGTGTGCCGTCAGGTCAAAATTGTAGGCGCTGCGCTGTGAAGTCCAGATGCCTGCCAGGCCGAAGTTGAGCTTGTGGCTAACAGAACCGGTCTGAAACGCACCGTTCAAGCCAGCCATGGCACTGGTGTTGTCTTCGATGTGCGGGATGAACGACCCGGTGACCTTGGCATTGCCGTTGTTGCCAATCAAGGTGACCGAAGAGTAGTCACCCGTTTCACGGGTATGTTTCTGGCCGGCTGCGGCGTACGCCGTCCAGTTATCGTTCAAGTCGTATTCGGCGCGCATCATGCCGAAGGTGTCTTGGATCTCGGTGTAACCCCATTTAGGGTTGTAATTGGTGGTGGACGAAGGGGCGTCAGGTATATGGGTCGCAGTGCCCAGAAACACTGTGTTTCGGCCTCCGTTGACGCGCTCGCTCTGGTAGGCGAAGTCGCCGGAGACACGCAGTGCGTCGCCGCGATAATCCAGGCCAATGGAGAACAGTTTGGCGCGATTGCTTTCGTCGTCGATGGCGGTGTCGCCTTCGCGCTGCGCCAAATTCACCCGTGCGCCAAATTGATTGCCCTCACCAAAGCGCTGACCCAAATCCAAGTGTTCGCCAATCCGACCGTCAGAGCTGATGTCCGTGCTCAGGCGGCGCAGCGGAACATCGTCCGCGCGTTTAGGTTGCAAGTTCACACCGCCGCCGATACCGGAGCCGGTCGGGGTTACGCCATTGATAAACGCGTTGGGGCCTTTGAACACTTCTACGCGCTCTAGCGCATCGGTGGAGATGATCTGACGCGGCAGCACGCCATACAAACCGTTGTAAGAGATGTCGTCGGAGTTCAGCGGTAAACCACGAATCACGAACACCTGCGCCTGGTTGGCATAGCCGCTGGCCTGACGAACCGATGAGTCGTTCAATAGAACGTCGCCCACTGTTTCGGCTTGCTGGTCGCGGATCAGTTTTTCGGTGTAGGACGTCGTGCTGAACGGGACGTCCATGATGTCCTGGTTACCCAAAACACCCAATTGCGCGCCACGGGCGACTTGCCCGCCTGCATACACCGCAGGGAGGTCGGTTGTCGGCGCAGTGGCCTGCGCATCAATGTTTACGTCTCCCAACACAACTGCGCCGCTCCCTTGAGTAGTGCCCGCATCCTGCGTCTTGTCGGTAGTCGCACCTTGAGCACTGATCGTTAGCGAGCAGAGCAAGGCAAGTAAGGTCGGGCGCAAGGGAAAGCCTGGTTGAGCGGGAGTGAGCATGGTCGATCCTGAGGGAGGGGCCGTTGAGCATTTAGGGAAGAGGACGACAAGCAGTGAGAATGACTGAGCAGCCTGAGCAGCCTGAGCGGGACAGTAATGAGAATGATAAGTTCTATCATTATCTCTTGCAAACATTTTGTAATACTTAACCCCCTGCAAGACCCTCCGATGAGCGCTAATTGCTTCCCACACCGCGCTCTGACACAATCGCGAAATATTCTCGTTAGTATCAGGGTTATCATCCGGGGCCGTACGTGTCGTCAGTCCAAAGCCGTCATACCGAGCGTGTCAGCACGCTGTATCGCGATCATCGAAGCTGGCTGCTGTCTTGGCTGAAGCACAACATCGCCTGCCCCCATCGCGCCGAAGATTTAAGCCAAATTTCGATGGCTTCGGCATGGGCGCTGGCGTGCGTTATGTCGGCGACACCTACGGCAACGCTGCCAATACCTCCGACGCCCACGTCAGCTCGCACACCCTCTACGACGCTGCGGTGCATTACGACCTCGGCCGTTTGAACAACAGCCTCAAAGGCGTCTCGGTGGCAGTCAACGCAAACACTGTGTTTAACAAAGATTACCTGTCGACCTGCGATGGCACGTGGTGTTACTACGGCGACCAACGCAACGTGCTGGCCAGCCTCAACTACAAGTGGTAACGATCCTCGGGCTTTAAACCGAGCGCGTAAAACAGGGCCACTTAAGGCAGTGGCCCTTCGCTTTTGGAAAAAACATGAAAAGCCAAACCATCCGCCGCTGGTCTACCGTCCACACCTGGACCAGCCTGATCTGCACCGTGTTTCTGCTGATGCTGGCAGTCACCGGGTTGCCACTGATTTTTCACCATAAAATTGATCATTTATTAGGCAACACCCCCGAATTCAAACAGATGCCGGCCAATACGCCGTCGCTGAGTCTGCAACAGCTGGTCCTCGCCGCCGAGGCGCATCGCCCGGGCGAAGTCATGCAATATTTTGGCTGGGACGATGACACCCCTAACGCCGTGACCGCGATCATGGCCACCACCGCCGAGACTGAACCGAACGCGTCCCACACCTTTGTGCTCGATGCCCGCACCGGCGAAGCCTTAGAAAAAGCCTCGGCCAACGGCGGCTTCATGATGATCATGCTGCGCCTGCACACCGACATGTACGCAGGCCCGTGGGGCATGCTGTTTCTCGGCGCGATGGGGTTGTTGTTCGTCGCCGCCATTGTCTCGGGCGTGGTGCTGTATGCGCCGTTCATGCGCCGCTTGAAATTTGCCAGCGTGCGCCAGACCAAATCCAGCCGCGTGCGCTGGCTCGACCTGCATAACCTGATTGGCGTCGTCACCCTGACCTGGGCATTGGTGGTCGGGGTGACGGGCGTGTTCAACGCCTGTGCCGACCTGGTGATCACCGCATGGCGCAACGACAGCCTGGCCGCCATGATCGCGCCCTACCGCGACGCCCCGCCCTTGCTGAGTCGCGCGCCCGCCACCCGCTTGCTGGACATCGCCGAAGCGGCTGTTCCCGGCATGGAAGCAGATTTCATTGCGTTCCCCGGCACTCGTTTTTCCAGCGAACACCACTACGCCGTGTTCATGAAAGGCGCCAGCCACCTGACATCGCACCTGTTGACCCCGGTGCTGATCGACGCCAGCGACTTGCACGTCACCGCCATCGTCGACCGCCCGTGGTACATGGACGCCCTCCTCATGTCCCAACCGCTGCACTTCGGCGACTACGGCGGCATGCCGATGAAAGTGTTGTGGGCCGTGCTGGATGTGCTGACCATCATCGTCCTCGGCAGCGGCGTGTACCTGTGGTGGGTTCGACGCCGGGCTACGACCTTGGTTCGTGTCGACACGTCTCAGGCGCAGACTGCCCGATGAAGGCTAAACATACGAGCAACTGGAGCGTGTTTGCGCACCCGATCTGGATGGGCTTACTGATGGCGGCGGGGCTTTTTGCTGCGTTGCTCGGCAACGGGGCGTGGGACATGTTGTCGTGGGTCGGGATGGGGATTCCGGCGGTGTTGAGTGTACGAGGGTTGTTTTCCCGGTATGGGAAGGTTCGCTCGCGCTAGAAATCCAGTACTTGGGTTTCGGCTTAATAGGGTTGTCTTAGCCCCCGAACGTTAAGCGTGGGCAACCACCTACAAGATGGCCGGAGGCGTCCTACACCAACTGTGGGATGCGCCCGATATACATCGCCGACATCGCCTCGCAGAGTTGCCGCATCTTTTGATGCGGAGAATCTGCCAATGCCTCAGGCCGCCGTCCCAACCTTCACGCTGAGTGTGAAAGGTCTTGAAAATCCTTCTTTGCAAGTGCTCGCGTTTGATGGCGCGGAAGCCGTCAGCACGCCTTACGCCATCACCGTCGAACTGGTCAGTCGGTCGTCTGGTATTGAGCTGTCGGACCTGCTGCACAAGGCGGCTTTCCTTGGTTTTGGCCCGGACGGCGAAGGCATTCACGGGCATATTCACTCCATCCACAAAAGCGATTCCAACGCCCGGCTGACCCACTACGTCGCGGTGCTCAAACCCTCTCTCGCGTACTTGGAACACAGCAGCCACCGCCGCTCGTTCCAGCAGATGAGCGTGCCCGCAATTATTCTTGAAGTGCTCAAAGAACACGGCCTGTTTGACGGCCTGGACGTGCAATTCGACAGTGGCGTGACCCGCGCTCCGGTCCGTGACTATTGCGTTCAGTACGACGAAAGCGACCTGCACTTCGTCAATCGGCTGTGCGAAGAAGACGGCTGGTTTTACCGTTTTGAGCATTCGGCTGACGGCCATCGGCTGATTTTCGCCGATGACGAAGTGATGTTTCCCCATGCGGCGCGGCGGACGCTGCCGTTCAGGCCGCTGAACGGCATGGTGCCCGACGAGTATTCGATAAATACCTTCGGCGTGCGCTTGGCCGCGCGTACCAGCCACGTGGTGCATCGCGATTACGATTTCCAGAAAGCCGGTTATTTATTGGAAAGCGCTAGAAGTCCGCAGGCGACCCCAGCCCAAGTCCAAAGGGGTGAGGCCCTGCATGTCGATCCCAAGCTTGAGCATTACGTCTATCCCGGCCGCTTTCTGGAGGACGATCACGGCAGACGATTATCCAACCGTGACCTGGAACGGCACCGCACGGATTTCCAACTGGCCGACGGCGGCAGCGATCACCCGGTGTTGCGCAGCGGGACGGTGATCCAGCTGGAAGACCATCCGCAGCTGAAATGGAATAACCCGTGGGTGCTGATTTCGATCAAGCACGAAGGCCGCCAGCCGCAGGTGTTGGAAGAATTGGGCGCCGACGCCCCGGTCGCCGCCGGGAAAATCGCTCAGGGTTATCGGAATTCCTTCACCGCCATCCCGGAAACCATCCAGTTTCGCCCCGCCTTGCGCCACCCCAAACCGCTGATTCACAGCACCCAAACCGCTAAGGTCACTGGCCCGGAAGGCGAAGAAATCCACTGCGATAAATTCGGCCGGGTAAAGGTCAAGTTTCACTGGGACCGCCGCGAGCTGAATGACGAAACCACCAGTTGCTGGGTGCGGGTGGCGTCGAGTTGGGCGGGCAACAGTCATGGTGCCGTGACCTTGCCCCGGGTCGGCATGGAAGTGTTGATTTCTTATTTGGAAGGCGACGCGGACCGGCCGATTATCATGGGCTGTTTGCCGAACAGTCTGAATCCGGTGCCGTATGAGCTGCCGGCGAACAAGACCAAAAGCGTGTTCCGCAGCCGCAGCTCCAAGGCAAGCCAGGGCTTCAACGAAGTCGCCTTCGAAGACCGTAACGGCGCTGAGTTGGTTTACCTGCGCGCCCAACGTGACATGGAGCAACTGATCCAGAACGACAGCCGTCTTGAAGTACGCGGTCAGCGGCTGGAAACGGTCAAGGGCAACAGCGTTTCAGTGCTAGAAGCTGAGCACCATCAAGCCATCACGGGCGACCGCAAGGTGCAGTTATCAGCGGGGAGTCATTTGCAGGTGGCGGGGTCCAGTCATACCCGCGTGACCGGCGCCTTGGTGATCGACGCTGGGCAAGACGTGCACTACAAATCCAGCGCGAACTTCATCGTCAACGCTGGCGTCACCCTGACCTTGGCGGCGGGTGGGCAACATCTGGTTATTACGCCTGCGGGGATATTTTCCAGCGTACCGATCTTGCTGGGAGGTGCGCCGCTGCCGGGTATGCCCGCGATGCCGCTGGCACCGGCCGGTGTTGATGGGCTGGAGGCTGAAATGCTCGCCCCAGTCGTTCAGACCGATCCGGCTGTTCAGCAGAAGCTTTCTGGCAACGACACGATTATCGAATTGTGCCAAAAGCCTAAAAACGGCACGCCTATGGACTGCCCGCTTTCAGATTGTCCTTGCCGAGAGGCCATGAGCAAAGGGGCGCACGCATGAGCATCTGGATGCTGCTGGAACCTAGAAAATCGCTGCTGGCCGAGCTTTTTCAGCACGTCGACCATCCGGAATTTACGCCGCTATTTGCATCGACAGAGATGGCTGCATACGTGGAATTTAGTCCGTTGTTAGTCGCGGACGAGAGTAGACAGGCGCTCTCGCGCTCAGTACGACTGGCGCCTGGTGACTGGCCGGGGCTGATTATCGAAAGCGAGCATTCTTGCGAAGCGTTGCTTGCACACTTGCGACACATCCTCATCGTCCGCTTTGATCAGACCCGCACCGGGATGCTGCGCTACTGGAATCCCGCTGTTGCAGAACGGCTCTTTTCAGCCTGTACCGAGGAAAATATTGCCAGCTGGCTTGGCCCGATTGACCGCGTGCATTGGTACTCGGCCGACGCGACTGAATGGCAAACCCGCAACACCCCCCATGCAGCTTCATGGCTCCCGACCGGCACCCCCTCTTTGTTATCGATCAGCGTCGAGCAAAGCCGATCACTCAACCAGCCACTTCAATCAACGATTTCCAACGGACAGGAGTCCTGACATGACGCAGAGCACACTGAGCAGCGGCCCTTGCTGCGAAGTCAACAAGCTGATCGTGCAGGTCACCGGCAACGGTCATCCAGATACCCAGCGGTTGGCGTTTTATGAGCACGACAGTTTGAAACGACTGGATGCCCTGACTGATTCGGACCGCCCTGAAACCTTAACCGGCGAGTACTTACTGAACAGCGCCTTGCATGTCTGGGCCTGGTCCAACACCTTCAAACACCGCTTGTGGTTAGAGATCGCCAGCGTCGACGGCGCACCGATTCGGGTGCCGCTCCCTGAAGTCTCGATCACCCCACGTCAGTTCGACGGTCAATGGAATCAGATCATCCCGGTCGTGCCCTTCGTCGCGCTGCCCGGTGTCAACAGCACCCACGATAACGGCACCCCGGTGTTGTGCCGCGCTGGTTTCATCTACGTGTTCCTCAACGGTCGAGTGTGGCGCGAGCTGGAAGTGCGGGTCGACGATGAACGGACCACCTACCACGACGTCGATTTCAATGAATACCGCATGGGGGACGAAATCGAACCCCGTTCACGGCTCGCGACTGGGCAAGCACTGGAAGATATCTGGCTGCCGTCTAGCTGGAATAACCTGCCGGTAGCGCCCCAACTGTGCTTCAGCGAAATCCAATTGTCCGGTCCGCGATTGCGCTGTCTGGAGAACGACTCGGCGCTGCGCAGACAACGCTGCCAAAGCCCGAACCTGAGAAGTTCTCTTGCCACGTTCGAGCGGCTTTTTCACAACAAACCTGATGGCACTGCAATGCTTGAGGCATTTGGTGCACTTAACGCTCACGATAAAGTGCGCCCTCAAGCCGCCGCCGATGCTCACGTCAGTTGGCTAAATTACGACACTCACGCATTTCCAGTCAGCAGGGTCGCGCCACAACGAGCACGCCAGCCAGGTTATGAGTGGCTGCTGGACCAACCGGCCCGTTATCTGTGTGACTTGAGTGGACAGTTTCCGGTTCGGGCGCTGAGCGAAGCGCATGCCCACGTCACCCGCTCTGAGCGCGGCGAGACGGCCTACCAAGCGACGTCCCTCGAAACCGGCGCGTGGGCGCATTGGATAGGAGAACTGTGTACGCCGCAGCTTGGCGACGAGCTCTGGCACGAACAGCCAGAAGTCCCGGACGTGCTGCACCGCGCACGCCAACGCAATCTGTACGGCGTTATGCTGCAAGACCCACATTATCGGCTGCGCCACCTGCACACCCGGGTCAATGATCAACAGAACCTGCTGCAACTTTGCGCCGCCCGCGCCAGCCGCCACGCGCATCACGCCAGTGCCTTGCTGGTGCAACAACTGGTCGTACCAAGCACCCTGGGCGGCGGTATCAATCCGCTGCATAAACAGCTCAATGCACTGAAGCTTCAAGGTCGGATCGACGTCAATCGGTTCACCGCCAGCGGTGAACGCCAGCAGCTCTGGCGGTCGCTGGAGATGAGCCAGGCACTGCTGAGCGAATGCCTGACAACCCGACGAACCCAACAGACCCTTGCCGATCACCTGAGCTTGGAAGGCTTCGATTATGTCGCCGCGCTGCATTTTGTCAGTCAACTGTTTGCCAGCTTGGCGACCCGGCCCTCTCAGACCGACCCCCTGGCAGTCAATGGTGAGGTCGGCGACGCCGTGACGGGTCTGAGCAAAAGCGGCTCAGACCCCAGCGACGGACAACGGCTAATCCAACACATTGCCAACGATGAAACCCATCCGCTGCATCGGATGTTATGGCCAGCGCTTGAGTCCCAGGATACGAACGCACCCTATGTTCAATCCGCCGTCCCAGACATCAACAGTGGCGATGGGCTGTTTCGGCCCAATGCACTGCTGGCCGCTGTCAGTTGTGAGGTCATTGACCCGAAGCAACTCAATACGCTCGACGCTTATTTACTGGCCGGTTTGGTGGAAAGCGGCAGCCTCAACAACACCCTCACCGGCACCCTAAAAGCAGCGGCCGCCGCGCTGGGAAATCTTTTTGAAAACCTGCAAGGCTCGGTGGATACCGCAGAGCGCGCGGTGCAGGCAGCACGAAATATTCCAATATCGACCACATCCCCAGCCCCAGTAGTAAACCTGACGCAGCAAAAGCGAGCCGTGGCGCAACTGCGCAGCATGCTGCCGGGTGGTTTCGGTGCCCTGCACTTCCTCACCCATCAAGAGGCCAGAAACAAGAATCTGTACATCTTTGGCTTGACCGACCTGCCGAAAATCCCGGAGCGCCTGCGCAGGCCGAGCCTTGACTATCGATCCGCGTCCGACATATCGATGGTTGAACCTCAGCACTATCGCAACGGCGGCGACCTACACCCCAACACGATCGTCATTGCCATGCCCCGCGAGCATCGGGTTGCCCAGCTAGTTAGTAGCGTGAACCAACGAGTAAATGCGGCGTGGCAGGAGAATATGGCCGAACAAGAAAAGGTCAGGGGCAATGCGATTCAGCAGGCGGTTAAACACCAACAGGCATTGAAGAGCGAGTGGATGTACAAGGCGCTGAACTCCACACCGTTTGCCGCGATGGTGGGGATGTTGGAGGTTTGGAATTTGAGGAATGAGCTGGAGGCGTGGGACAACACAACGCGAGAAAAAGGGAAACTTAGGACATTTGGAGGAGCAGGAGGAGCTGCGGTTGATTTATTGATCGCAATGGAAGCGTTGACCGTAAAACTAGCTGGGAGCCAATCAATTCTCGCAGCGGCCAATAAAACCCTTTTCGTCATTCCCAAAGCATTTAGCACGCAAGTGCTGGGTGCAAAGTTCGCCCAGCGTTTAGTCAACAAAATAACCGCCAGTCTGCTCGCTAAAATTACAGCCGGATCAATCTTCGTCGGCCTCAACCTGTATGACGCGTGGTATGCCCATCAATGGGGAGATGATGCCAAGTGGGGCCACCTGCTGATGGCCGCCGGTGGACTAACCGGTATCGCAAGTACGATGACCGTCGGTGGGGCCACGCTCCTTGGATTAGGCCCTTTGGGCTGGATTACCCTGATATTTGTCAGCATCGGTCTCAGCTTGGTGTACTGGCTGGGTTCGACCCCCATCGAAGACTGGTTAAGCGCAGGCCCCTTCGGTCCAAACGCTGATCGCGCACCCCATCTCCAATCGCCGGAACCGGCCTTCTACTACTTGGTCAGCCTAATCGCCGACATTCGTATCACCGTTGAACGCAACCCGGAATACACCGTCCCCGCCTACAGCGAACACTACAATCCGGTACCCAAGTATGTGCGTGAAGCAGACACGCGCATTCGAATAGAAAGTAACTTGCCCGGCCTCCTGACGGGACCTGGCGACCTCAGCACCAAAGCATCGTGTGCGCTGATGATGGTCCGTCGATTCCAGACTCGCTTTGATGGCTCCCCTCGCGTAGAAACCCAGCTATATCCCGAGACCAAACCGATTACGTATCGGCGGACAATTAACGGCTTAGAAATATTCATCGTGACACCGTGGGAGAGGTACGCCGAAACAGCTCGCTCTAACGATGCAGTGTCGGCGCATATCGAATGGCAAGTCCGTGCACAATTGACATTAAGCGATGGCGATTCGTCGTGGGTATTCCCGGCGCCAAAGCCTAAAGACCCGACGCCGTTCAATTCCACCCACGCAGCACCTAACTTCAAGGAAGTTGGACAACTCTACTGGGCAGATGAAACCACCCATAAGGCAAGGGGCGACAAATGAAGTCGCTCAACTCGCCTTACTACGCAGCGACAGCGTATCGAGTAGATTGCATCCCCAAGCAACAACCATCAGTTGAGCGCTCATGGATACGGCGCTTTTCCAAGGTGCGTTTGCCGTGGGGATTTACCCAGGAAGTTGCTCTGGATGACTTTTTGATAGAAGCGTCACCTGAAGAGCTTCGAAGGGTAGAAAAATGCCTGCAGGAAAGAAAGGAGAAGTTGGCTTTAGGTACTTATGTACCAGCGCCATACGAGCACGTGGACTTCCATGATAGGCACGACCAAGAACGCTTCAGGCTTTCGTTATGGTCTAAACGATCACATTTTTGGATATATTTAACCGGAGGAGGTCGGGCGCTATTTTATCTAGCATTAGTAGTATCTGTTATGACTTATTTCATGGCGCTATATGCAAGCAGTGATACATGGCAGCAAATAACAAAAGATAGCCTTCAAATATTTTCTATATGGGTAGGCGCTCCTCTTCTTTGCTGGGTTCTCGGCTCATTAGTCATTCGCTTCCTCCCCCACCTCTGGGTCAAACCCTCCCGAGGCCCCATCTGGGAAATCAACCGTCGCACCGGCCTTGTCACCCTTTTCGATTACGACAACAACGGCGAATACAAAAAGAACGGCACCATCGGTGAACTCACCGCCCCGTTTTACGAGTTCGATGCTTACATCGCTACCATCCCGGATCGTCAGGGTTTAGTGACGAACGTGCTGTACATCGCCCACCGCTACCGCGATATCGTGATTAACTTTCGCCCTTTGCTGGCACCCGGCGAAGGTCAGTTCTGCTGCGCGTTATGGGACTTTTTACAAAACTACATGGACACCAGCCGCCCGCTACCGGACTTGCCGCGCTATGAGCAATACCGTCATCTCGACCCAACAACGGCTGAATACGACCATAGAGTAGGTCGCAATTCAAGGTTTTGGATCGATATGGACGATGCCACGTTCAAGCAAGAACTCTATGACATGCGTGGCAAGATCGATCAGATCGACACCTTCCAGCGCCCGAACCTGATGGCGCGGTATGTGGAGTATGTGGATTGAATACCCCAGATTTGATAACGCCTTATTACGCGGCTACTGCATACCGATCAGACCGTATTCCTAAGCAACCACCTTCGGCAGAGCGCTCGTGGATTCGACGCTTTGCAAAAATGCGTTTGCCGTGGGGGTCAGCGCAAGAAGTCGCGCCCGATGACTTTTTAATTCGGCGCAAACCCAGCAGCCTGCGATTTCAGGAGGAAATGAACAAAGAGCGCGAAGAAAAGCAAAAGTTGGGCACTTACATTCCCGCTCCATATGAGCATGTCGACTTTCACGATCGACACGATCATGAAAGTTTCAGATTCTCATTATGGTCAAAACAATCACAGTTTTGGATCTATCTATTAATCTTCGGAAAATGGGGATTTATTTTACTGGCCCCCATATATGTATTTGCCGTATTAGTAGTAGTTTCAACACCATACAAGCCTTACTTAGAGGAATTGGTCAGCGTAGTACTGGAGACCTATTACGTATTTCTTTTGCCGCAGCTCGTATGCTGGGGTGTTGGGGCGTTTGTGATCAGCTACCTCCCCCACCTCTGGGTCAAACCCTCCCGAGGCCCGATCTGGGAAATCAACCGCCGCACCGGCCTTGTCACCCTTTTCGATTACGACAACAACGGCGAATACAAAAAGAACGGCACCATCGGTGAACTCACTGCGCCGTTTTATGAGTTCGATGCCTACATCGCGACCATCCCGGATCGTCAGGGTTTAGTGACGAACGTGCTGTACATCGCCCACCGCTACCGCGATATCGTGATCAACTTCCGGCCCTTATTCGCTCCCGGTGAAGGCCAGCTGTGCTGTGCCCTGTGGGATTTTCTGCAGAACTACATGGACACCAGCCGCCCGCTGCCAGACTTACCGCGATACGAACAATACCGACACCTCGATCCAACAACGGCTGAATACGACCGCAAAACCCGCCGCAATCCTAGGTTCTGGATCGATATGGACGATGCTACCTTCGACCAAGAACTCTACGACATGCGCGGCAAGATCGATCAGATCGACACCTTCCAGCGCCCGAACCTGATGGCGCGGTATGTGGAGTATGTGGATTGAGTCCCTCGAATGCCATGTGGATTAGTGCTTGGCTTAGTGCGGGGCCCTTCGGCCCTAACAGTGATCAAGCGCCCCATCTGCAAGCCCCGGAAAATGCGTTCTACTACTTGGCCAGCCTGTTTGCCAACATTCGCATCACTGTTGAAGCCAACCCGGAATACAGCCTCCCGGCCTGCATCGAGAGCTTTAATCCGGTGCCCATGGATATACGCGCATCCGATACGCGCATCCGAATCGAGAGCAACCTGCCCGGCCTATTGACCGGACTGGGCGACCTCAGCACCAAAGCCTCGTGTGCGCTGCTTAAAGTTCGCCGATCCCGCGTTCGCTTAGATGGGCCGCCTCGCGAAGAAACCCACCTATTTCCCGAGGCCAAGCCTAAGGCGTACCGGCCGAAGCCCGATGGAATGGAAATATTCTTGCAAACACCTTGGGAAACGCTGGTTGAAGTTTCACGCTCAAACGACACCGTGTCGGTTCACACACAATGGCAAGTCCGTGCCCAACTGACACTAAGCGATGGCAGTTCATCCTGGGTATTTCCCGCACCAAAGCCCAAAGACCCAACCCCTTTCGGCGCGGCCCACGCCGCACCCAACTTCAAAGAAATCGAACAACCGTTCTGGGCAGATGAAACCACCCATAAAGCGCAGGACGACCAATGACTGCAATAAATTCGTCCTATTACGCCGCCACCGCATACCGCTCTGACCGGATGCCCAAACAACCACCTTCAGCAGAACGCTCGTGGATACGGCGCTTTGCTAAATTTCGCCTCCCCTGGGGGCTAACCCAAGAGGTTGCGCTGGACGACTTCTTGAGCGAAGCCGCGCCGGAAAAATTACGTCGAGTGGAAAAAGCCGAGCAAGTAAAGAAAGAAGAATTAGCATTAGGTACTTACATTCCAGCTCCATATGAGCATGTAGACTTTCATGATCGGCACGATCATGAAAATTTCAGGTTTTCGTTATGGTCAAAACGATCACAATTTTGGGCATACCTATTCATATTTGGGAAAGGTTTTTTTCTTTTTTTACTTCCGCTGAGCGTATTTGCATTCATCGCTGTTGGACTATCTATTAACGAGTCCTGGAGCTACCTAGCAAAAGATCTAATTCTGGGATTTTATTCTTGGCTGTTAGGTATTCCTCTTCTGTGCTGGGCACTCGCTTCAATAGTCATGCGCTATTTCCCTAAACTCTGGGTCAAACCCTCCCGAGGCCCCATCTGGGAAATCAACCGCCGTACCGGTCTCGTCACACTCTTCGATTACGACAACAACGGCGAATACAAAAAGAGCGGCACCATCGGTGAACTCACCGCGCCGTTTTACGAGTTCGACGCTTACATCGCGACCATCCCTGACCGCCAAGGTTTGTCGATGAATGTGCTGTACATCGCCCACCGCTACCGCGACATCGTCATCAACTTCCGGCCCTTATTCGCTCCCGGCGAAGGTCAGTTGTGCTGCGCGTTATGGGACTTTTTACAAAACTACATGGACACCAGCCGCCCGCTACCGGACTTGCCGCGCTACGAACAATACCGACATCTCGACCCAACAACGGCTGAATACGACCGCAAAACCCGCCGCAATCCAAGGTTCTGGATCGATATGGACGATGCTACCTTCGAGCAAGAACTCTAAGACATGCGCGGCAAGATCGATCAAATCGACACCTTCCAGCGCCCGAACTTGATGGCGCGGTATGTGGAGTATGTGGATTGAAGACTGACGTTTTGGAAACGACTTACTACGCCGACACGGCTTATCGCTCAGATCGGATTCCCAAGCAAAAACCATCTGCTGAGCGTTCATGGATATGGCGCTTTTCCAAGGTGCGTTTGCCGTGGGGACTAACTCAACAAGTTGCACCCGATGATTTTTTGACAGAGGCGTCACCTGAGGATCTCCGACGGGTAGAAAAAGGCTTGCAGGAAAAAAAGGAAAAGGTGGCTTTAGGTACTTATGTACCAGCGCCATACGAACACGTGGACTTCCATGACCGGCATGATCATGAGCGCTTCAGGTTTTCGTTGTGGTCAAAAAGATCTCAGTTTTGGATCTATCTAAACCTATTCGGAAAGTGGGGATTCATTATCATACTTCCCGTGTATTTAATGACTATCTTCGCTGGTGCCACTAAATCTAGACACCCCTATCTAGACGCATTAGTTTCGTTATTCGAAGCATCAGCGCATGTACTTCTACTGCCGCAACTTTTCTGCTGGGCAATCGCCGCCCTAGTCATTCGCTTCCTCCCCCAACTCTGGGTCAAACCCTCCCGAGGCCCCATCTGGGAAATAAACCGCCGCACCGGTCTCGTCACTCTCTTCGATTACGACAACAACGGCGAGTACAAAAAGAACGGCACCATCGGTGAACTCACCGCGCCGTTTTATGAGTTCGACGCCTACATCGCTACCATCCCGGATCGTCAGGGTTTAGTGACGAACGTGCTGTATATCGCCCACCGCTACCGCGATATCGTCATCAACTTCCGGCCCTTATTCGCTCCCGGTGAAGGTCAGTTGTGCTGCGCGTTATGGGACTTTTTACAAAACTACATGGACACCAGCCGCCCGCTGCCAGACCTGCCGCGCTACGAACAATACCGACATCTCGACCCAGCAACGGCTGAATACGACCGCAAAACCCGCCGCAATCCAAGGTTCTGGATCGATATGGACGATGCTACCTTCGAGCAAGAACTCTACGACATGCGCGGCAAGATCGATCAAATCGACACCTTCCAGCGCCCGAACTTGATGGCGCGGTATGTGGAGTATGCAGATTAATTACGGGCAGACCACTCGCCCAGATTGCCACCCAGCAAAGCGCCGACTAGTCTACTCACCTGATTCTTCCGAGGATTTTCCATGCCCGCTCCCAGCTGCACGCTGTTCTACAACATGGCATCGCCCTTCGCCCGCAAGGTTTTGATCTTTTTGCATGAGACCGGGCAATTTGATCGGGTGACGTTGCAGCAGACCCTTCCCACTCCAGTAAGCCCGGATGCAGCCCTCTGTGATGAAAACCCGGCGGGCAAGCTGCCGGCGTTGCGCTTGGCGGACGGCAATGTGATTGATGACAGTCGGGTGATTCTTGATTACTTCGATTATCAACATACTGGCAACCCGTTGATTCCCCGTGAAGGCTCTGCGCGCTGGAGACGTTTGACCTTGGCGTCGCTGGCGGATGCAGTGCTGGATGCAGCGCTGTTGATTCGCTATGAAACATTCTTGCGCCCCCCGGAAAAGCACTGGGATTTGTGGCTGGATAATCAGGCAGAAAAGATCCAGCGGACCCTCGCCTATTTTGAGCAGGATGCGGTTGCCGAACTCAACGCGCAGTTCGATATCGCCAGCATCAGCGTGGCAGCGGCGTTGGGTTATCTGGATTTCCGTCAGCCTGATTTGAACTGGCGCAGCAGTTACCCGCGTTTGGCCAATTGGTATGCCGACGTGAGCACGCGGCCGTCGATGTTGAGCACACAACCGCCTGCATAAAATCTCAACCTGCTAGACCGCACTGCCGCGCAGCAAATTGGGGGTGCACTTCGTTTGGCTTGAGGTTGCAGCGTGTCAGGACTGCAGCCTTCCGAATAAATTCGGTCCCACCGTTTCTCGGGCAACGCACACAGTTGTATGAGCTGCTGAAGGACCTTCGCCAACAAGTTGGCTCCTAAAGACTGCGGAGCGTGTCGTTACACCTCAACAATCAGGCTTATCCGCTGTGTAACGCCGAGCCGGGTTCACCGCCGCGCCGAACTCGCGCAGGGCTTTGGCGCCGATCAGCAGTGGGTAGTTGAAGTGGCTGCGGTCTACAAGATTGACCTCTACTGTCCGTTTGGAATTGCCCAGGCACAGCTCAAGGTCCACAACCGGGCGCTTGGCCGGATCGACCAACTCGTCTTCATCGTCACCATCAAGGCGGCCTTTGATTCGGCTGATTCGCGAGACTTTATGTTCGTAAACCTTGTCGCTGGCATCTTTAGTGGCCAAGCGAAAACGCACCCAGTCTTCGCCGTCACGCTTGAACAGCTCGATATCTTTGGCCGACAGCGAAGCCGTCAGCGCACCGGTGTCCATTTTGGCCTTGAAGACTTCGCCGATTTCCGGCACACCGATGTACTCATAACGACCATACAACGTTGGCTCTGAAGCCATCACAGGCAGCGCGAGCACAGTCAACAAGGCCAGGATCGATTTCACGTAGGGGGTTCCTCAGAATGGATGAAGCCTGCAAGCCGCCAGTGCTAATGGACGCCAGCATAAACATTTTTGCGTGAAACATTCGTAAATGACCGCATCGCCGCGGTGCACGGCGATGCGTTAAACAGAGCGACTGGCTGCCCCCTAGCTTCCGACACCCCAGATACTGCTCAGGCTCTTCAGCACGGTGCCGCTGGTGCCTTGGTCGCCCAGGTACTTCAGGATCAGGGGCGCAAACTGGCTCGCGGTATCGCCGCTGATGCCCAACTTGCTGAACGCCGAGTTCACGTCGGTCATGCTCTGGACGTTGCCCAACGCGCCTGCAGCAGATGAACCGCCCGCATTGCCCATCAGACTGCTGAGTGCGCCAGCACCGGAAAGTTGATCAAGGCCCGGAACAGACTTGGTCAGCGATGAATAGTCACCGCCGCTCAACTTGTTTTTGGCTAACCCCATCAAAGCGCCCGTACCGCCGACCGCTTGCGTCGGAGTTACGTTCAATTGACTGCCCAATGTACTGAGCAAACCAGACGCTTGAGGCGTGGAGGCCGCGCTCTGATTAACCCCAGAGGAGCCGGAAACAGCGCCAGCCACGTCACTGAGGCTGAAGGCGAATACCGGGGCCGCGACCACGGTCATAAGGGTAGCGAGTGCAACAGCGCGTTTGATTTGCATCGATGTAACTCCTTGATTCATGCCCGGTCATCGCCGGTAGAAAACTGCCGTTTTGACCGCAGCAGTCCCAAAATTGTTCCCCAGGGCGTTAGCGACGCTCCATTCCTTGGGAACATAAAAAAATATAGTTCATGGGCGTGCATCCACAACGGCAGGTGCTGCGTATATCAAGCACGGACAGATGCTCTGGCCGACTTTTTCTAACCAATAAGGAACACCCCAATGACACGCACTTCGATTAAGGCGCCAATGATTGCCAGCCTCCTGACGCTGGCGTTGTCCACCGGTTTTATGTTTTCAACCGTGCAAGCAGCTGATATGTCGCACATGGTAATGGTCGGCGGTATGGGGATGTCACCCAGCAAAACTATTGTCGACAACGCCGTTAACTCTGCAGACCACACCACCTTGGTCGCTGCCGTGAAAGCCGCAGGCCTTGTGGATACGTTGAAAAGCAAAGGCCCGTTCACCGTGTTCGCCCCGGTCAACTCGGCGTTTGCCGCGCTGCCCGCCGGTACGGTAGACACCCTGCTCAAGCCTGAAAACAAGGCCATGCTGGCCCACATCCTGACTTACCACGTAGTTGCCGGTAACCTGGACATGGATGAACTGAGCAAGCGTATCCAGGCCGGTGGCGGTAAAACTGAATTGACCACCGTCAGCGGCGGCAAGCTGTGGCTGATGATGAACGGCCCGCACAACATCATCATCAAGGATGAAAAAGGCGGTGTTGCCGACATCAGCACCTACGACGTTATGCAGTCCAATGGCGTGATTCACGTCATCGACAAAGTGCTGATGCCGAAGAACTGATGCCGCCACTCTGTAGGAGCGCGCTTGCCCGCGATGGATCGCGAAGCGGTCCCAATGGATTCACTCGGTTTTAACTGAAAGAACTGAGTCGTTGGTTTTACGACTGCTTCGCAGCCGATCGCGGGCAAGCGCGCTCCCACAGTTGTTGTTAGATGTGCAGCGTCGCAGACGTGGCGGCCCGTTCCCCAGATCATGGATGCTAAACCACAGCGCAAACTCTCCTATGAAGTGAGCATTAAGGTGAATGGAACAGCGAAAAAGCCTGAACTACCCTGCCATGGAGTTGCCAAAGAGCATGGTCAGCACCTTTATCTTGTCTGGAGATCCACTATTTCTTCTGTCGATGCCGATGAACTCAGGCACCTATTGGCCGAATGCTCGCTGGGCAGTCGCCGATCCTTTGAGAACCTGTACCGCCGTTCTTCCGGGCGTTTATTCGCTGTCGCCTTGCGTTGCATGAACCGCAACGACCTGGCTGAAGAGGTCCTGCAAGAAGCCTTCGTCCGTATTTGGCATAACGCCTCACGTTACGACTCTAATGTGTCGGCGCCGATGACGTGGATGGTCAATATCACCCGCAATATGGCGATCGACCAGTTGCGCAAACACCGGGAAGTACCGTTGACCGATGATCAGGCCGCCGCGCTGATAGACGAAGGCCCGACGGCTCACGAACAGCTCGACAGCCAGCGCGATGCCAATGCGTTGCAGCGCTGCCTGGACACCCTTGATGGGATGCAGCGCAAATCGATCATTACGGCGTATTTCCATGGAGTGTCCCACGCTGATCTCGCCTCGCAATTAGCTGCGCCCCTTGGCTCGGTTAAGTCGTGGATTCGCCGAGGCATGGAGCGCCTGCGCAGGTGCCTTGAATCATGAATTATCAACAACCCGCACTGCGCCGCGCCCTCGCTGCGGACTACGCCATCGGTTTGATGTCCACCGCCGCGCGCCTTCGTTTCGAAAAGTTGCTGCTGGAGGATCCGGCGTTACGTGCGGAATTGGGGAATTGGCAGACCACTCTTGCCAGCCTTACTGATCCGTTGCCCGAGCAGCCCGCGCCCGCACACGTCTGGCAGGCCATCGTGGCGCGAATCGACCCGCAAACGCTGCACGTGCCGGAGAAGCGCCCGTTCTGGAGTTGGCTGCGTATCGCGGCCATCGCCTGTTCGTTGATGGTCGCGATCATTGTCGGTGTGCTCTACAACCGCGACACCCTCACGTACAACGCCACCTTGACGGCCGCCAACCAACAACCAGCGATCAGTGTTCATGCTTACAACCGACACCTGGAAATCGAGCCGTTGGCGTTGGCCTCCGTTGAACCGGGCCGCAGCCTTGAGCTATGGGCCATCCCGGCAGACGGCAAACCGGTTTCCCTCGGTGTCTTGCCCGCTAACGTCAAAGGTCGGCTTAACTTGAGCGAAAGCCAACAGCAACTGCTGAGTAAGCCAGTCACGTTGGCGGTCAGTCTTGAACCCACCGGAGGTTCGCCGACCGGGCAACCGACCGGACCGGTCTTGTATAAAGGGGCATTGGCGGGGCTTTGATAGCCGTGAGGTCAAGGAAGCGAGATCTGCGGGCACAAAAAAGGGCACCATCAGGCGCCCTTTTTGTTACCGGTCAAACCTTACGCCGCGCTGAACAGCTTGTGCGGATCGATCACGAATTTCTTCGGTACACCTGCATCGAACTCGCCGTAACCGCGTGGGGCTTCGTCGAGGCTGATGACTTCAACACCCACGATGTCAGCGATTTTGATGCGGTCCCACATGATGGCTTGCATCAGTTGGCGGTTGTACTTCATGACCGGAGTTTGGCCAGTGTGGAAGCTGTGAGACTTAGCCCAACCCAAGCCCAGACGAATGCTCAGGCTGCCCATTTTTGCAGCGGCATCCACAGCGCCTGGATCTTCCGTCACGTACAGGCCCGGAATACCGATTTTGCCGGCAACGCGAACCACGCCCATCAATGAGTTCAGTACGGTTGCTGGCGCTTCGTGTTTGGCACCGGCATGACCGTGACCCCGCGCTTCAAAGCCCACGGCGTCAACGGCGCAATCCACTTCAGGCTCGCCCAGCAGGGCGGCAATTTGTTCGTGCAGCGGAGTGTCCAACGACAGGTCAGCGATTTCAAAGCCCTGAGCCTTGGCGTGAATAAGGCGAATAGGGTTCACGTCGCCGATGATTACCACCGCAGCACCCAGCAACCGCGCCGAGGCAGCAGCCGCCAGACCGACAGGACCGGCACCGGCGACATACACCGTGCTGCCCGGACCAACGCCGGCAGTGACTGCGCCGTGATAACCGGTCGGCAGAATGTCGGACAAGCACGTCAGGTCGCGGATTTTTTCCATCGCAGCGTCGCGATCTGGCAGTTTCAGCAGATTGAAATCGGCGTACGGCACCAGCACGAACTCAGCTTGGCCTCCGACCCAATCACCCATGTCGACGTAACCGTAAGCACCGCCCGGACGCGCCGGGTTAACGGTCAGGCACACGCCAGTGTTCTGTTCTTTACAGCTGCGGCAACGGCCACACGCCACGTTGAACGGAACCGACACCAAATCGCCGACTTTGAGGTTTTCAACGTCGCGACCGGCTTCGATCACTTCGCCAGTGATTTCATGACCCAGCACCAGACCAGTCTGCGCCGTGGTCCGGCCGCGAACCATGTGTTGGTCTGAGCCGCAAATGTTGGTCGATACCACACGCAGAATCACACCATGGTCGATACGTTTGCCTTGCGGGTTTTCCATTTTCGGGAAAGGGATTGTTTGTACTTCGACTTTGCCGCCGCCGAGATACACCACACCACGATTACCAGACATGCTTTCACCTCGCTATTGTTGTTATGTAGCGGTGTAAATACGTTGCCAATCCTGACAGCGCATTCATGACACTTAGGCGGCGCGGCCTTCGCAGGCAAGCCTGCTCCCACAGGAGCAGGTTTGCCCGCGAAGGCCCCACCTCGGTGTTACAAAACCACTGTCCTATTGGCGTTCAAAAACACCCTTCGTTCGATGTGATAACCCACTGCCTTGGCCAATGTCTGGGCCTCGACGTCTCGGCCTTTGGCGATGAGGTCTTCGGGATAGTGGCTGTGATCGACCGCTTCGACGCCCTGGGCAATGATCGGGCCTTCGTCGAGGTCGTTGTTGATGTAATGCGCGGTTGCACCGACCAGTTTCACGCCCTTGTTGTAAGCCTGATGGTACGGTTTTGCGCCTTTGAAACCGGGCAGTAACGAGTGGTGAATATTGATCGCCCAGCCGTCGAGACGACGGCACAGCTCAGGCGATAGCACCTGCATGTAACGCGCGAGCACCACCAATTCGGCGCCTGTTTCCTGAATCACCCGCCACACCTGACGCTCTTGCGCGGCCTTGTCATGGGGATCGAGGGCGAAGTGGTGATAAGGCACATCGTGCCAGCGGGCCAAGGGTTCCAGGTCAGGATGGTTGGACACTACGGCAACGACGTCCATTGACAATTGCCCGATGCGTTGACGGTAAAGCAGGTCGTTCAGGCAGTGATCCGCCTTGGAAACCATGATCACCACTTTGGGCCGATAGTTCGGCGCCGTCAGCTCGAACGCCATCCCGAAAGCCTCACCCCGCGCGGCCAACCCTGCGCGGAATGCTTCCTCATCGAAGCCGTCCGGCTGGCGAAACTCAACGCGGATGAAGAACCGGCTCGACAGCCGGTCATCGAAGGAGTGGTGCTCGGTGACGTAGCAATTCTGCTCGTACAGATAGCGGGTCACCGCGTCCACCGTGCCTAAAACGCTCGGGCAGTCGGCAGTCAGAATCCATGTGTCGGGGGCGCGGCTCATTGTCTGTTCCTTGTTTGCAAATTGACCCGTGGGACCGAATTCATTCGGGAGTGGAGCGCCGCGGTGCATCAGTCAAACCAGTTGCCCGCTTCCCGAATGAATTCGGTCCTACAGTGATTAGCCTTGAATACTCAACCCATACTCAGCGCTGGCATCTTGCAGCCACATCCACCAGTAATCGGAGAACGAGCGGCGGATGACCAATTCCCAGGTGTCTTCGCCGGTATGACGAATCACCAACTGCGACTTGGCGAACACGGTGCCTACAGCTTTACCCACCGGGAAGTTATTCGGGTGCACGTCGTAGCTGGTGGATTTCATCAGCAGTTCGCGAACTTTCGGCCCAGTGAGTTCCAGCAAGCTTTGCCCACCGCTCACGTTGATCACGGCGATGTGATGCCCGACCAATGCTTCGCGCAGACGCTGCTCAGCGCCCAGTTCTTCGCCGCTGGGAACAATCAGCAGCCATTCATCTGGACCCAGCCATTGCAGCGAGCTTTCGCCGCTGATAACGACTTTTAGCGGACCCGGCAATTCCATACCCAAGGCTTGGTGTACGCCTGCGGCGAACGCTGCGTCGTGGCCATCGCCACGGAGGGTCAGGTGACCCAGCAATTTTTTCTCGCGCAGGGTCACCCCAGGGTTATTACGACCCTTGCCGACCAGGCTGCCGAGGTCGGCATGAAACAACGGTGACTCGGCTTTTTCACCGGTCGTTGGCCGTTGTTGGTAAACGTTGGCTGTGGTCATAGAGCACCTTTTCAATACTTTCCGCTGTTGAACACGACGTCTGTGTTGTGGCTAATGCCCCTTCGCAGGCAAGCCTGCTCCCACAGAGGTGGTGTCAGACATAACATGTGTGAATGCCTGCGATCCTGTGGGAGCAGGCTTGCCTGCGAATCAGACACGAGGTGTCCCAGACAAGCCGCCCCACCGAAATCGTCAAACGTTCTGCTGTTCGCCTTTGGGATCGAAGAACACCGAGGAGCAAATTTCGGCTTCAATCACGCTGCCATCGGCCAACGGTGCGAACACCCTTTCACCCATGCGCTTGAGGCCGCCGGTCACAACACCCAGTGCAAACGAATAACCCAGCGTGCCATTGGTGTAACTCGAGGTCACGTGCCCAACCATGGTCATCGGGATCGACTGTTTAGTGTCGAACACCAACTGCGCACCTTCTGGCAGCCATTTGGTCGGATCGATCGGCTTGAGCCCCACCAACTGCTTACGTTGATCACGCACGCAATCTTCGCGGTTCATGCCACGCCAGCCCAGCCACGAGAACGGTTTGGTCCGACCCACACACCAGCCCATGTTCAAGTCGTCCGGGGTCATCGAGCCGTCGGTGTCTTGGCCGACGATGATGAAACCCTTCTCGGCCCGCAGCACGTGCATGGTTTCGGTGCCATACGGGGTCAGGTTGTACTGCTTGCCCGCTTCGATGATTTTTTCCAGAACGCCCATGGCGTAGTCGGCCTGGATGTTTACTTCGTAAGACAGCTCACCGGTGAACGAGATACGGAACACCCGAGCCGGTACGCCACCGACCAAGCCTTCTTTCCAGGTCATGAACGGGAAAGCGTCCTTCTCCAGATCGATTTCGGTGACTTCGCTGAGCAGCTTGCGGCTGTTCGGGCCAGACAAGGTCAGGGTTGCCCAATGGTCAGTTACGGACGTGAAGTACACCTTCAGGTCTGGCCATTCGGTCTGCTGATAGATTTCCAGCCATTGCAGTACGCGTGCAGCGCCGCCGGTGGTGGTGGTCATCAGGAAGTGGTTATCGGCGAGGCAAGCGGTAACGCCGTCGTCGAAGACCATGCCGTCTTCTTTACACATCAGTCCATAACGCGCCTTGCCCACGTCGAGCTTGGTCCAAGCGTTGGTGTAGATGCGATTGAGAAACTCACGAGCATCCGGTCCTTGAATGTCGATTTTGCCCAGAGTAGACGCATCCAGCAGGCCAACGCTGGCGCGCACGGCCTTGCATTCACGGCTAACCGCTGCGTGCAGGTCTTCACCGTTTTTCGGGAAATACCACGGACGCTTCCATTGACCGACGTCTTCGAATTCGGCGCCATTTTTAATGTGCCAGGCGTGCAGCGCGGTGAAGCGCACAGGCTCGAAGATGTGGCCGGCGTGACGGCCGGCGATGGCGCCGAAGGTCACCGGGGTGTAGTTCGGGCGGAACATCGTGGTGCCCATTTCGGTGATCGACATGTTCAACGAGCGGGCCGCAATGGCCAGGCCGTTTACGTTGCCGAGCTTGCCTTGGTCGGTACCGAAACCCAGTGCGGTGTAGCGTTTGACGTGTTCAACCGACTCGAAGCCTTCGCGGGTCGCCAGTTCAATGGCGGCGGCGGTGACGTCGTTTTGCAGGTCGACGAATTGCTTCGGCGCCCGTGCAGTGGCTTTTTCATGCGGGACCTGGAACAGCGCCAGTGTCGGCTCTTCCAAACGGGTCAGCGCTTTGGGCAGTGTGCCTTCAACGATCTTGAAGCCCGCTTCATTGGCTGCGCGAGCGCCGCCTTCAAAGCCATCGGCCAAGGCATCAGCCAAGCCGAACACGCCGTTGATGCCGCCAACGCACACGCGTTTTTGTGGTGCTTCGCCCGGTACGAAACCGAGGATGTCTTCACGCCAGATCGGCTTGCCGCCCAAATGGGAGGCCAAGTGCACGATGGGGCTGTAGCCACCTGAGCTGCCGACCAAGTCGCAATCAAGCCACTCGCCAGGGCTGGCCACGCGATGGCCTTTGACGTCGATGGCGGCAATCCGCGCTGCAGTCACCCGCTTAGTACCACGCACTTCAATCACGGCGCTGGAGGTCAGAATCCGAATGCCTTTGGCCCGTGCTTCTTCAACCAACGCGCCACGTGGATTGCTCCGGGCGTCAGCGATGGCCACCACTTGCAGGCTGGCGTCGAGCCAATCCAATGCAACGCGGTAGGCGTAATCGTTGTTGGTCGACAGCACCAGTTTTTTGCCCGGTGCCACGCCGTAACGACGCACGTAGGTGGAAACAGCGCCAGCCAGCATGTTGCCCGGCACGTCGTTGTTGCCGTAAACAAGTGGACGCTCGTGAGTACCGGTCGCCAACACAACGCGTTTGGCGCGAACCCGGTGCATACGCTGACGTACTTGGCCGATGGGCGCTCGGTCACCGAGGTGATCGGCCAAGCGTTCGTGAATGGTCAGGAAATTATGGTCGTGGTAGCCGTTGACGGTGGCGCGTGGCAACAGGATCACGTCCGGCAGGCTTTTCAGCTCAGCCATTACGGTGGCGACCCATTCGGCTGCGGGTTTGCCATCCAGGCTTTCACGGCTGTCGAGCAGACTGCCACCGAATTCTTCCTGTTCATCAGCGAGGATGACCCGAGCGCCGCTGCGACCGGCAGCCAACGCAGCAGCCAGACCGGCAGGTCCCGCGCCCACAATCAGCACGTCGCAATGATGGTTCATCGCATCGTAGGTGTCCGGGTCGTTTTCGGTCGGCGAACGGCCAAGACCTGCGGCCTTACGAATGTACTTCTCGTAGGTCATCCAGAACGATTGCGGGTACATGAAGGTTTTGTAGTAGAAGCCCGGCGGCATCAGCTTGCCGCCGACTTTACCGAGAATCCCCATCACGTCGGTGTTTACGCTTGGCCAGCCGTTGGTGCTGGTGGCGACCAAACCCTGGTACAGCGCTTGTTGTGTGGCGCGCACGTTGGGGATTTGCGTGGCTTCGGTCGAACCGATCTGCAACACCGCGTTCGGCTCTTCGGAGCCGGCGGCGAAAATCCCGCGAGGACGCGAATATTTGAAGCTACGGCCAACGATGTCGACGCCATTTGCCAGCAATGCTGCGGCCAGTGTGTCGCCTTCGAAACCCTGATAACTCTGACCGTTGAAGGTGAAGTTCAGCACCTTGCTACGGTCGATACGGCCACCGTTAGGCAGGCGATTGTTCTGGCTCATGCCTTGTCTCCCAATACCGGAGTAGCCGCTTTAGCGGTGAACTGCGGTTTCTCGCCGATCAGGTAAGTCTCGAGAATTTCGTAGGTCACGGTGTCACGGGTCGCATTGAAGTACTGACGGCAACCGGCAACGTGATCCCACAGCTCGTGGTGTAAGCCGCGTGGGTTATCGCGGAAAAACATGTAATCGCCCCACTCAGCATCGGTGTAGGTGTTTGGGTCCAACGGACGCGGGATATGAGCCTGGCCCGAGGCGTGGAATTCCTCTTCAGAGCGCAGTTCGCCACAGTGAGGACAGAAGATGTGCAACATAGGTATTTCTCCTGTTAGTGGGCGACTGCCGCGGCGCCGTGTTCGTCGATCAGCGCACCGTTATGGAAACGGTCGATGGAAAATGGTTTTGCCAATGGGTGCATTTCGCCTTTCGCGAGGCTGGCAGCGAACACGTTGCCTGAACCTGGCGTGGCTTTGAAACCACCAGTGCCCCAACCGCAGTTGAAAAACATGTTGCCCACCGGGGTTTTCGAAATGATCGGGCAAGCGTCCGGCGTGGTATCGACGATGCCGCCCCACTGACGGTTCATGCGCACACGGGACAACACCGGGAACATCTCGACGATGGCCTGAATCGTGTGTTCGATCACCGGGTATGAACCGCGTTGACCATAGCCAACCCAACCGTCGATACCGGCACCGATCACCAAGTCGCCCTTGTCGGACTGGCTGATGTAGCCGTGAACCGCGTTGGACATGATCACGCTGTCGATAATCGGTTTGATCGGCTCAGACACCAACGCTTGCAGCGGGTGAGATTCGATTGGCAGGCGGAAGCCCGCAAGTTTGGCCATGTGTCCGGAGTTACCGGCGGTCACCACACCGACGCGCTTGGCGCCGATGAAGCCTTTGTTGGTTTCTACGCCGATGCACACGCCGTTTTCCTTACGGAAACCGATGACTTCGGTTTGTTGAATCAGGTCGACACCCAAAGCGTCAGCGGCACGGGCAAAACCCCAGGCTACGGCGTCGTGACGGGCAACGCCGCCACGGCGCTGAACGGTGGCGCCGATGATCGGGTAACGGGTGTTTTTCGAGCAATCCAGGTACGGGATTTCTTCCGCAACTTGTTTCTGGTTCAGCAACTCGCCGTCCACGCCGTTCAGACGGTTGGCGCTGACTCGGCGTTCCGAGTCGCGCATGTCTTGCAAGGTGTGGCACAGGTTGTAGACGCCGCGCTGGGAGAACATCACGTTGTAGTTGATGTCCTGCGACAGACCTTCCCACAACTTCATGGCGTGTTCGTACAAATGCGCCGATTCGTCCCACAAGTAATTGGAGCGAACGATGGTGGTGTTGCGCGCGGTGTTGCCGCCACCCAACCAACCTTTTTCGACCACAGCCACGTTAGTAATGCCGTGCTCTTTGGCCAGGTAGTAAGCCGTGGCCAGACCGTGCCCGCCGCCGCCGACGATAACCACGTCGTAGACTTTTTTCGGGGTCGGCGTGCGCCACATTTTCTGCCAGTTTTCATGATGGCTGAGGGAGTGCTTGAAGAGGCCGAAGCCTGAGTAATGCTGCATGGATCTACTCCTGACTCAGCGATAAACCGGGAAATCGGTGCACAGCGCTGCAACTTGACTGGCAACATTGGCCTCGACATCGGCATCGCCGAGGTTGTCGAGAATGTCACAAATCCAGCCGGCCAATTCAACGCATTGGGTCACTTTGAAACCGCGCGTGGTCACTGCCGGGGTGCCAATACGAAGACCAGAGGTGACGAACGGCGATTGTGGATCATTCGGTACCGAGTTTTTGTTCACGGTAATGTGCGCGCGGCCCAAGGCTGCGTCGGCTTCTTTACCGGTGAGGCCCTGACGAATCAGGCTGACCAAAAACAGGTGGTTGTCGGTGCCGTCGGAAACAACATCGTAGCCACGGTCCATGAACACTTGCGCCATGGCCTGGGCGTTGTCGATCACTTGTTGCTGATAGACCTTGAAGCTAGGCTCCATGGCTTCTTTGAAACACACGGCCTTGGCCGCGATCACGTGCATCAGCGGGCCGCCTTGGCCACCTGGGAATACCGCCGAGTTGAATTTTTTCTCAAGTTCTTCATTGGCTTTAGCCAGGATCAAACCGCCACGTGGACCGCGCAGGGTTTTGTGCGTGGTGGTGGTCACGACGTCAGCGTACGGCAGCGGGTTCGGGTACAGACCCGCAGCCACCAGACCGGCCACGTGGGCCATGTCAACGAACAGGTAAGCGCCCACTTTGTCGGCGATGGCGCGAAAACGTGGGAAATCCAGAGTCTTCGAGTAAGCCGAGAAACCGGCGATGATCATTTTCGGCTTACATTCGATGGCGATGCGTTCTACTTCGTCGTAGTCGATCAAGCCGGTCGTGGTATCGATGCCGTATTGCACAGCGTTATACAGTTTGCCGGAGAAGCTGACTTTGGCGCCGTGGGTCAAGTGACCGCCGTGGGCCAGGCTCATGCCCAGCACGGTATCGCCTGCATTCAACAGGGCCAGATAAACAGCGGCGTTGGCCTGGCTGCCGGAGTGCGGCTGAACGTTGGCGTAATCGGCGCCGAACAATTGCTTGGCGCGTTCGATGGCCAGCAGCTCAACTTTGTCGACGTGTTCACAGCCGCCGTAGTAACGCTTGCCGGGGTAGCCTTCTGCGTATTTGTTGGTCAGGCCGCTGCCTTGGGCTTCCATCACACGCTTGCTGGTGTAGTTTTCCGAAGCGATCAGCTCAATATGGTCTTCCTGGCGCTGCTCCTCGGCATTCATCGCTGCCAACAGTGCATCGTCATAACCTTGGATTTGGTCTAGCTTGCTGAACATCGCGGTTCTCCCAGCGGCGGCGCTGCGCCTGGCTTATCGATAGGGCTTGTAGAGCGCCCTTTGGATGCGATGGTAGGTCCGACGCAGACAGGCCAAATGCCTATGGACGCCACGCAAAGGTGCGTTTACGACATGAGTTGGCGCGCAGAGATAATTGGCAACTAAAGATGTAGGGGCACCTGCCCCCGTTGGATCGCTAAGCGGTCCCAAATGCTGAATTCAAGGTTTACGACCGCTTCGCAGCCGATCGCGAACACTTTCGCTCCTACGTCCCAATCTGCAGGAACTGCCGAAGACTGCGATGAATATCAGGTGCCTACTCTTCCAGATCCGCCGAAGCCCCCCGTGGGAGTTGGCTTGCCAACGAAAGCGTCATTGCGCGCGACCCAGGTTTTTCGGCTGAAATCGGCGGCGTGATGATGGGCCTGTTCGCAGGCAAGCCTGCTCCCACACATTCGGCCATCGCTGAGTTCGTGCGGACCCAAATCACCCTGTGGGAATTGGCTTGCCAACGAAAGCGTCATTGCGCGCGACCCAGGTTTTCCGGCTGAAATCGACGGCGTGATGATGGGCCTCTTCGCAGGCAAGCCTGCTCCCACACATTCGGCCATCGCTGAGCTCGTGCGGACCCAAATCACCCCGTGGGAGTTGGCTTGCCAACGAAAGCGTCATTGCGCGCGACCCAGGTTTTCCGGCTGAAATCGACGGCGTGATGATGGGTCTGTTCGCAGGCAAGCCTGCTCCCACAGAATGTACGGCGGCCCCACCTACAGCTCTGCTAGTCGCCGCACGGCCAATAACACTAAAAAATGCACAGGATAGATCGCATATGCCCAGCGGCGCATGGGCCAAATCGCGATAGGTGGGTGGGAACGCAAGATCGCCAGCCCCATCAGCGGTGCAAATAAGCACGCGATAATCCCGCCAATCGATATCGGGTCACCCCAACTGGCGCCGGCAAACATTTCCGGCCAGGCATTGCTCGCCAGACATACTGCCCCCGGCAACAGCGCGGCGTACCAAGGCCGGTGCAGGACCCATAAAACCGACAACGGCAACAGTGCACCATAAAAGCCGAACATCAACTGCTCGCGAAAAACCCACCCCAGCAGCAATGCCAAGCCTGCCAGCACCGACGCCGAAACCGTGCGATCAATCCAGCCCCGCGCCACCAGCAGCCCTACGGCCAACGTCGGCATCACGCTCAACGTCGTTGCATCAGCCGACATGTACAGGCGATAGGGCAGTTCCGCCACACAGGCAAACACCACCATCCATCCCAAATAACGCCACTGCATGCCCTGCCCCGGACCTTTACGCGCAAGATTGACGGCAATCGCCAGGCAAAACCACGCAAAGGCCATCCGTCCGGGCACATACAGAACGTTCAGCGACCAGCCCAAGTAGCGCAGATGATCGAGCACCATGCTCAGCATCGCCAGCCACTTCAAAAGGTCCAGCGCAGCGTCTCTTGGCTCCATTTTCGACAGCTTCATAACACTCCTAGGGCCAGCTAAACAGAACAACCCATGACCTGAGCCCGCAATCTTCGTTAAAGTGCGCACCATCTTCGATCACAGGGAATCGGCCATGACAGATAAAAGCCAGCAGTTTGCCAGCGACAACTACTCAGGGATTTGCCCCGAGGCCTGGGCTGCCATGGAACAGGCCAACCACGGCCATCAACGAGCGTACGGCGATGATGAGTGGACCGCTCGCGCGTCGGATCATTTCCGCCAATTGTTCGAAACCGACTGCGAAGTGTTTTTCGCCTTTAACGGCACCGCCGCTAACTCCCTGGCGTTGTCGTCGTTGTGCCAGAGTTACCACAGCGTCATCTGCTCGGAAACCGCCCACGTCGAAACCGACGAATGCGGCGCGCCGGAGTTCTTCTCTAACGGTTCCAAGCTGCTGACTGCCCGCAGCGAGAACGGCAAGCTGACCCCGGAATCGATTCGCGAAGTCGCACTCAAGCGTCAGGACATTCACTACCCCAAGCCCCGCGTCGTGACATTGACCCAAGCGACTGAAGTCGGCAGCGTTTATCAAATCGAAGAACTCAAGGCCATCAGCGCCACCTGCAAAGAACTCGGTCTGCACCTGCACATGGACGGCGCGCGGTTTTCCAATGCCTGCGCCTTCCTTAACTGCACGCCTGCCGAGCTGACGTGGAAAGCCGGGATTGATGTGCTGTGTTTTGGCGGGACTAAAAACGGTATGGCGGTGGGCGAAGCCATTCTGTTTTTTAACCACACGCTGGCTGAAGACTTTGACTACCGTTGTAAACAAGCCGGGCAGCTAGCGTCGAAGATGCGCTTCCTTTCAGCTCCGTGGGTCGGCCTGCTGGAAAACGACGCATGGCTCAAACACGCGCGTCATGCCAACCAGTGCGCGCAACTGCTCGCGGAGTTGGTGAAAGACATTCCCGGCGTGGAATTGATGTTCCCGGTGCAGGCCAATGGCGTGTTCTTGCAGATGTCAGAGCCGACGATCAAGGCGTTGACCAACAAGGGCTGGCGCTTCTACACGTTTATAGGCGACGGCGGCGCAAGGTTCATGTGTTCGTGGGACACCGAAGAAGACCGCGTACGTGAATTGGCGGCGGACATTCGGTTAGTGATGCAGGCGGGATAAATGCAGATTGGTGGCTTTTCTGTGGGACCGAATTTATTCGGGAATTGGGCGGCGCGGACTGTCGGTAACACCGCGTTGTTTCCTTCCCGAATGAATTCGGTCCCACAGAGTTGCACCGCATTACCGGCTCGATTCAGCCTTGGGCAATGGTCTTGGAAATCACTTCAACCGTGGCGCTGACTTGCTCTTGATAACGGTTGAGTTCCTTTTTGTGCCGCTGCTTGAGTTCGACTTGCTGCGAACACAGGTTCAACGCGGCCAGCACCAGCAGCTTGTCACCGATCAAGCTCGGGTATTTGCGCTTGGTGTCTGCCAGCGCTTGCTTGAGCATAACGGCGGCTTCCAGCAGGGTCTGCTCTTCTCCAATGGGTGCTTTGATCGAATAATCGTTGCCCAGAATCGAGACGACTTTGATCCCGTCCCTGTCGGTACTCATGCGCTGACAGCGGTAACGCGGGTGGCACGGTCAACCAGTGCCTGAATCCGGGCGGCAGTTGCGCCCTGTTTTTCTTCTTGCTCCAGCATATTCAATTGAAGACTGTCGTTCTCATCCTTCACTTGCGCCAGCGCTGCATTTAATTGCGAATTAGCAGTTTGTAGTGCCTGATTCTGCTGCACCAGGTCACCGACCAGTTGTTCCAATTGACTCAGGGATGCTTCCAACATTTTGATTTCTCGAGCAAATTTCAAGGGGCGCACACGATAAAGAAAACTTACCCCACCGTATACGCATAACGAGTGTTACTGACTGCATTTTTGCGGTCTGGTTCCTGCGAATCGCCGGACCTATTCGAAAGACAACAAATACTCGGTTAATACCCTCAAGACTTTAGTCTTGTGTCCGATAGGTGATACAGGCTGCTCTCTATTTGCTCTCGCTGCGCGGAATGCGCGCCTCCTGGAAATCCTATGTCCCTTCGAAATATCAATATCGCACCGCGCGCATTTCTCGGGTTTTCCTTGATCGGCGCACTGATGCTGATCCTGGGTGTTTTCGCCCTGACGCAAATGAGCAGAATCCGCGTGGCGGGCGAGGTCGTCACCCACAACACCCTGCCCAGTATCAGAAACCTGGACAAGCTGATTGAGCACAGCGTCCGTTTGCGCGTGCTGTCTTATCGCCTGGCGCAAAACCGCGATCCTGCCACCCAAGATAAAATCTTAGACTCGATGACCAAACGCGATCAGATGGTCACCGAAGCCCAAGCCAGTTATGAAAAACTGATCAACGGCGCTGAAGAGCAAGGCATCTATAACCAGTTTCTGCAGTTGGTCTCTCAGTACCGCCAGCTTGAAGACCGCATGCGAGCCCTGAGCCGGGCCGACAAGCTCGAAGAACTGAATGTTCTGCTCAGTGTTGACCTTCAAAACAACTCGGACCAGATGAACGTCGTGCTGACGAAACTGGTTGATATCAATACCCAGCAAATGGCCACCGCCAATCAGGAAGGGGCCGATCAATATTCGCTGGCGTTCAATATGGTGGTCGGGCTGCTCATCATCGCGACTGTCCTGACGATACTGTTCGCCTGGCTGCTGACCAACAGCATTACGCACCCGGTCTCGGAAGCTTTATTGGTCGCCGAAGACATCGCGGAAGGTAATCTGACGCGTCAAATCAAGGTTGAAGGCAGTGACGAAATCGGTCGCCTGCTGAAAGCCATGCAAAAGATGCAGGCCAAACTGCGGGACACGCTGAACCACATTTCAGGCTCCGCCACCCAGTTGGCGTCGGCGGCAGAAGAGCTAAACACCGTGACCGATGAAAGCGCTCGGGGTTTGGCACAGCAAAACAAAGAAATTGAACAAGCGGCGACGGCAGTCAACCAAATGACCACCGCCGTGGAAGAAGTCGCGCGTAATGCCGTCAGCACCTCCGACGCCTCGAAAGATGCCACCACGTCGGCAAGCGATGGCCGTGAATTGGTCATGGAAACCGTGGGCGCTATCGAGCGCATGAGCGGCGACGTGCAAAGCACCGCAGAACTGATCGGCAACCTGGCCAATGAATCCCGTGACATCGGCAAGGTGCTGGACGTTATTCGCGGCTTGGCCGACCAGACCAATTTGCTGGCGCTCAACGCCGCCATCGAAGCCGCACGCGCCGGTGAGGCCGGTCGTGGTTTTGCGGTAGTAGCCGACGAAGTTCGCGCATTGGCGCACCGCACGCAGCAGTCCACCAGCGAAATCGAACGGATGATCGGCAGCATTCAGGGCGGTACGGAGCAGGCGGTGAACTCCATGCGCAACAGCACCGAGCGTGCCGAGTCAACGCTGAACATCGCTAAAGGCGCAGGCCTGGCGCTGGACACCATCAACGCCGCCATCGTGCAGATTAACGAGCGCAACCTGGTGATCGCCAGCGCGGCGGAAGAGCAGGCACAAGTCGCCCGCGAAGTGGACCGTAATCTGGTGAACATCCGCGACCTGTCAGTGCAATCGGCCACCGGTGCGACCCAGACCAGCTCCGCCAGCAGCGAGCTGTCGCGTCTGGCCATCGACCTGAGCAGCATGGTTCAGCGCTTCAGGCTGTAAAAATCTGTAGGGGCCAACGTGTTGGCGAGGCGGTTTAGTATGTTTAACCGCATCAAGCCTTCGCCAACAAGTTAGCTCGTACAGAGGTGTGCTTCCGATCAGAAATCGATCCGCACATCGCCCTTTGGCACGCTACAGCACGACAAGATGTAGCCTTCGGCGACGTCTTCGTCGGTGATGCCGCCGTTGTGTTCCATTTCCACTTCTCCGCCAAGTTTCATTACCTTGCACGTCCCGCAGATGCCCATGCCACAGGCTTTCGGGATCAGCAGGCCGAGTTTGGCAGCCGCGGCGTGGACGGTTTCGCCTGGCGCAACACGAATGCTTTTGCCGGACGAAAGGAATTCCACCTGATGCAGGTCCGCCACATCGAGTTCCGGCGCATCGGCGGCAATTTCGGCTTGCTCAACCGCATCGGCACGGGCTTCCGGTGGCGTCGCACCGAATGACTCTTCGTGATACTGAGCCATGTTGAAGCCGTTGGCTTCCAGCAGGCGCTTGACGGCGGTCATGTAGGGCGTAGGCCCGCAACAGAACACTTCACGATCCAGAAAGTCAGGAACCATCAATTCCAGCATCTTCTGGTTCAAATAACCGCGATAACCGGCCCACGGCTCGCCCAGACCGTGCTTTTCACAAATCAGGTGCAGGCTGAAGTTGTCGATCCGCGACGCCATGTGTTCCAGTTCACGGTGGTAGATGATGTCTTTCGGCGTGCGGGCGCTGTGGACGAAGACCATGTCGACATTGGCGTTGGTGTCGTAGAACCAGCGGGCCATGGACATCACCGGGGTAATACCGACCCCGCCGCTGAGGTAAAGAATTTTCGGGTTCGGGAAGTCCATGGCATTGAACAGCCCCACCGGACCGTGTACTGCCAACTCCTGACCTTCGTGCAGCGTGTCGTGCAGGTAATTGGAGACCTTGCCGCCGGGCACGCGTTTGATGGTGATCGAGAAGCTGTAGGGCACCGACGGTGAGCTGGAAATGGTGTAGGAACGCATCACCGGCACACCGTCTATCTCCAACTCCAATGTCACGAACTGACCGGGCTTGAAAAAGAACATGATCGGCTGATCAGCCATAAAGCAGAAGGTTCGCACGTCCCAGGTTTCCTGGATCACCTTGACGACGCGCACAGGGTGGCGGCCATTAGCCCATGTCTGGGTATTTACCGGATTAAGGAAAGTGTTGGACATGCTTATCTCCACGGTCGAATGTCGACCTTATGGTGCGGATTCTGCGTAAGGCGCCGTGTGGCCACTTACCTATCTGCGACATCGACGTACTTATCGCAACCAGCCCCCAACGACTGGGGTTAGCGCGTCGGAAACGGATTCGGCCATGTCGCCCATGGATAAGGATCAGTCAGCGACCGACTGCACACTCGGCGTTAAGAATTTGTGAGTTTTTTTATAAGAAACCTGTAAGAACGCCATTCATAAAGCATGGGCGGTAATCGTACCGACACCCTGCGTGCTACTGCTACAAACAACCGTATTAGCCCTATTCGCCGACCGCTCGAAAACGGTCATGAGGACTTGAAAGATGGACGTCACCGCAACCTTGAGCTTGGGCGATCCGCTGGAACCCGCACGTAAGGCCACCGCCGAAATGCTGCAGAACCGCGAACGCACGTTTTCGCTACCGCAGCCTTTCTACAGCGATGAACGGCTTTATGAAATCGACATGCAGGAAATCTTTCAAAAAGAGTGGTTGATCGCGGGCATGACCTGCGAGATCCCGACCAAGGGTAATTACCTGACTTTGCAGATCGGCAAGAACCCGATCATCGTGATTCGTGGCGCTGAGGGGCAGGTCTACGCGTTTCACAACGTCTGCCGTCACCGCGGCTCGCGTTTGTGTACCGCAGAAAAAGGCAAGGTTGCCAAGTTGGTATGCCAATACCACCAGTGGACGTACGAGCTTGATGGGCGCCTGTTGTTCGCCGGCTCCGAAATGGGCGACGACTTCGACATGAAGCAGTACGGCCTCAAGCCAGTGCACGTGAAAACAGCGGGCGGTTATATCTTCATCAGCCTGGCTGAAAAGCCATCAGCCATCGACGACTTCCTGCAGACGCTGACTCATTACATGGAACCGTATGACATGGAGAACACCAAGGTGGCGGTGCAAACCACCTTGATGGAGAAGGCCAACTGGAAACTGGTGCTGGAAAACAACCGCGAGTGCTACCACTGCAACGCGGCGCACCCAGAGCTGCTGAAAACCCTGCTGGAGTGGGACGACGTCACCGACCCGCGCGCCAACCAGGCGTTTAAGGATCACGTTGCTACGTCTGCCGCCGCGTGGGAAGCCGAGAAGATTCCTTTCGCCCACGCCAGCTTCGGCCTGCGTAACCGCATCGTGCGCATGCCATTGCTCAAAGGCACGGTGTCGATGACCTTGGACGGCAAACAGGGCAGCAAAAAGCTAATGGGCCGGATCCAGAATCCTGACTTGGGCTCGATGCGCATCTTGCACCTGCCGCACTCTTGGAACCACTGCATGGGCGATCACATCATCGTCTTTACCGTATGGCCACTGGGCGCGCAGGAAACCATGGTCACCACCAAGTGGCTGGTCCACAAAGACGCAGTAGAAGGCGTGGATTACGACGTCGCACGCATGCGCGAAGTCTGGGACGCCACCAATGACCAGGACCGTCGTCTGGCCGAAGAAAACCAACGCGGCATTAACTCCACCGCTTACCAACCAGGCCCGTACTCGAAAACGTATGAGTTTGGTGTGATCAACTTTATCGACTGGTACAGCGCCCGGATGCTCGAGAACCTCGGCGCAGCACCCGCACCGTATTTGAAAGGTGTTGCGGTTAATCACGAGTAAGTCCACCAAACTCTGTAGGAGCCAACGTGTTGGCGAAAAATTTTTCGCGGCGAGTCAGCTTTGAGACTTCGCCAACAGGTTGGCTTCTACAGAGTCCCGTATTGATCAAAGATCAACCACTACCCGCCAACACCAACCCCGCCGCCCTCCGCAGCCTTTAGCCAACAACTTATCCACAGACCCACCCACAGCAATTGTGGGCAAGTAGGATTTTGCCTGTGGAAAAACCCAAGAAAAACCGTGACTTATCCAAAAGTACACTTAGGGAACACTATTGATCATTTTTTGATCATGCGACGCTAAGCCACATGGGACGTGGCCTAGAGAGGACCGTGAACATGTTATCCACAGAAGCGCCAACAGAGATTGTGGGCAAGTATTTCCATACCAACGATTGTTTTGCAGGCACCCCCCGCCTGTGCAACTTTTACACGGGGTTTCCATCAACAATAACGCCGCTCTAACCCGCATTTACGATAATGTTGCGCCTATTCCAACGCCGGCCACCGCTCACGGAGCAACCGAATGAAGACCTGCAAAAAGTTCCTCCTGGCCGCCATCGCCACGCTGGCGTTCGCGACCGGTGCGGTTGCTGCGGACAAAATGAAAATGGGCGTACAGGCCGCCTACCCACCCTTCAACAGCAAAGACGCCAGCGGCCAGGTCGTGGGCTTTGACGTCGATATCGGCAATGCCCTGTGCGCAAAAATGAAAGTCGAGTGCGACGTAGTGACTTCCGATTGGGACGCCATCATTCCGGCTCTGAACGCTGATCAGTTCAATTTCCTGGTGTCGTCGATGTCGATCACCGAGGAGCGCAAGCAACTCGTCGATTTCACCGACCCGTATTACTCCAACAAGCTGCAATTCATTGGCCCCAAGGCCGCTGAATTGAACATCGAAAAAACCACCCTCAACGACACCCTGAACGGCAAAACCATCGGCGCCGCACGCGGTACGGTGGCGGCGGCCTGGCTAAACGACAACCTCGGCGTTGGTGCCACCATCACGTTGTATGACACCCAGGCAGACGCCTACGCCGACCTGAGTGCCGGCAACCTGGATGCCGTGCTTGCGGACAAATTCGTCAGCTATGAATGGCTCAAAAGCGAAGCGGGGGCATCCTATGAGTTCAAAGGCGCGCCCGTCGTCGATAACGACAAGATTGGCATTGCCGTGCGCAAAGGCGACCCGCTACGCGAACAATTGAACGCCGCGCTGAAAGACATCATCAACGACGGCACCTACAAGAAAATCAACGACCGCTATTTCCCCTTTAGCATTCTTTGATCGGCGTACTTCAGGGCGACCAGATTCGTAAGCGGTTTCGCGAACTTGACGATTTTCTGGTGGCCCATCAAACCCTCTGGCGGCCACGACCGTTTACTCACCGCGAGCTGCCGTGGGAGTCTGAGCACGCCGAGTTGGCGGCATGGCTGCGTTCGCGCTCACTGGAAGACGCCGAAGCCGCTCACAACCATCCACAACGTCTCCTCGCCCCGGCCCCGTTCGCACAATTGGCAGCTCAATCCATTGCGCTGGGTGACATTGGCGAATTGCCGACCACCGCGCTGGTTCCGGTTCCAGCACATAGCGGCGCCGACGTGCCGGGGCGTAAGTGGCAGCAGATCCAGGCGTTCGCCGACGCCCTGAGTTTTCGAAACGCCCCGGAGCATTGGCTCGACTGGTGCGCGGGCAAAGGCCATCTCGGACGGCACCTGGCACATCGCGGCCAAGCGTTGACCTGCCTGGAACACGATCCGCTGCTGGTGGACGCTGGCCATCAACTCAGCCAGCGGCTGGGGATCGATGCCGAGCATCGGCAACAAAACGTCCTGGCCGCCGATGCCGCTGATCATGTTCACCGTCGGCATACGCCCGTGGCCCTGCACGCGTGTGGCGACCTGCACGTGCAACTGATGCGCCTCGCCGCCGACGCCGGTTGCGGGCAACTCGCCATTGCGCCGTGCTGTTACAACCGCATCAGCACCCCCGAATATCAAGCGCTGTCAGCCCAGGGCAAGGCGTCGGCGTTGCGTCTTTCCCTTGCGGACCTGAGCCTTCCGCTCAGCGAAACTGTCACCGCCGGTGCGCGCGTACGCCGACAGCGCGACACATCAATGGCCCGCCGCCTAGCCTTTGACCTGCTTCAACGAAAGCTGCGCGGCATCGATGCTTACCTGTCGACGCCATCACTGCCGGTCGCGTGGCTGGATAAGCCGTTCTCCGACTACTGCCGCGAGCTGGCTGCACTGAGGCATTTACCGGCAGTGGGTCAGCACGATTGGGCAGCGTTGGAAGCGGCTGGATGGCAACGCTTGGCCAACGTGCGCAACCTTGAACTGGTTCGCGGATTGTTTCGCCGACCGCTGGAGTTGTGGTTAGTGCTCGACCGCGCTGGCTATTTGCAAGATCGCGACTACGCTGTGCAGCTTGGGACTTTCTGCGAGACCCGCATCACCCCCCGCAACCTGATGCTTCTCGCCGAACGCCACTAGGGTGAAATTAAACACATCATCCTGTGGATAACTCTGTTGATGAAAATTTGACCTTTGGAAAAAAAACATAGCTAGCTCGCTAATTTTTTTGCTGCCCACATTTTGACCGCCGAATAAATTCGCGCAAAAACAGCAGGTTGCGGCTGTTCCAATCCGGCTGGGGAAATAACCCGTTTTTGGCGTCAATTCTTACTTCGCTTGTGCATAAAGATTGGAGCTAAACCGAATAGCGCCCTCGTGCTGACGTGCTTGAACAAAGCGGACGCTTCGCCGCTAGCCATTTCGGTCCCCACGGGCTTAAGAATGGGCGTCGCGCAGGACATCCAGGGTGAAAACCAAACGCAAAATGCCGATCCTGTATTTTTCTATGCGAATCAGTCAGCTAGGGGTTTACAACCCTAAAAAACTGGATATACTCTGCGCCCATCACGCCGGTATAGCTCAGTTGGTAGAGCAACTGACTTGTAATCAGTAGGTCCCGAGTTCGACTCTTGGTGCCGGCACCATATCTCAAAGCCCCGCTACGCGGGGCTTTTTGGTTTCTGGGGTTTAAGAAACCCACGCTTGTTTCCGCTTAACCGTCCACAAAGTGTCCACACTTGGTAGACGCCCCAGATTAGAGGCGTCGGTTGATCAATGCCTGGCCGATCCCCATAACCTCTTTCAGACCTGTGTCCGATTCCGACCATCCGCCATTATTCTTTCTGCGAAGTTTTAGATATCGCGAGTGGATTCAGCAAAACAACATCCGCCAAATGCCCAGGGCTGAAATGTGCGTACTTCATCGTCATGGTCAACGATGCGTGCCCCAGGACGCGCTGTAGGGTCAAGATGTCTCCGCCATTCATCAGGTAATGGCTTGCGAAGGTATGTCGCAACACGTGTGCCACCCCTGACACCGCGCTGTCTGGTCCCGCTAACGCACAAAAACACTTGGCGTTGATGATCTCGGCACTCGCCGAGGACTGCGCTCGCCTGTCGGGCCTGAACTCCATGGAGGCGCGTCAGCGACTGAAACGGGACGAGCTGCTGCCCAAATACCGGGACTATGTGCAGCGCTACCGGGACTCAAAGCCGTGGCCCTGCTTGAACAGATCCACGTCCTCACCGGTAAATTCGACCTGGTGTTTGCAGGCGATGCCAAGCCCTGGAAGCCCATGCCTGAAAACCCGGTGAACAGCGCACTCAGAAAAATGGGCTATGACACCAAAACCGAAATCTGCGGGCATGGGTTTCATTCGATGGCCTGCAGTGCGCTGATTGAATCAGGACTGTGGTCCGAGACAGCTATCGAACGGCAGATGAGTCACAAGGAACGCAACAACGTCCGCGCCGCCTACATTCACAAGGCTGAGTTCATCGAGGAGCGCAGGCTGATCATGAACTGGTGGAGCCGGTATCTGGAGGCCAACCGGCAGGAGCATGTCACTCCACACGAGTTTGCAAACCAGACCGGGACGAACGTCACGCGGCTCAAGGCGAAAAGCCGCTTGAGGGAGTAGGCCGTTAGCCTACTCCTCGTCCTGCCCACCAACGTACGCTTTGTACGCCTGCCTTTCATGAGTCGGCTTGGACGGAAATGCCAACTGAATCTGCCTACTTTTCACCATTCCATTCAGGTACTGCTGACGGAGGGCATCTGGACTGCGCTTTACCAAATTAGCCAACACGTTGAACGTCAGATAGTGCTCCTTGCATAGGGTGATAATCACCTGTTGCATACGATCCTTTTGCATGCGCTCTCGATTGCGCGGCTCCTCAGCCAGTATTTCGAGCTTTTCTCGAAACCCTGCATCAAGCCTGTCCAAAGCATCGATCAGCGGCGCGTCAATATGATCGCTCAACAAGCAGCCATCATCGTTTCGCTGCATATCCAGCTCGACCTTATGTTCGGAGCTACCTGCGTTATGTTCGGAGCTAGCCCTGTTATGTTCGGAGCTGCCGGCGTAATGTTCGGAGCTCTGTAGCGGACCTGCGAACACTTGCTCCGGCGTAGGCAGTTGCTCACCTGGCAGGTGATAAATCATGCCCCGTGAGCGCCCGTCGGGCACAAGGAATCCCTCGCGTACCAACCGCGTAAGCAGTTGGCTCAAGTCATGAGCATGAGTATCACAAATCTCAAGGAGACGATTATGGCTGACCACCCGCTCAATCGCGGCCGTGGCCAAAATCAACCTGGCAGTATGTTCCAAGCTCTCGAAACGAACCCCAAATCGCTCTCGTAACTGCTCCACCACCCGTTCAGGAAGCAAGTCCAACATGCGAAGCTCAAGAAGGGTTTGCTCGGGCTCGGGCTTTTCATAAAGGGCTGGCGGTCGCCAATGCTGGCTGCGCCACCCGCTGTAGATTTTTGGAACCCCAGAACCACCACGCTCGCCAAGACCGATAAGAAGAAACATTTGGTGCATTAGCCTGTTCCGGCAATCGCTGGTACCACCTTTCAGGAAACAACTCCATCGGCAAAACTAGTCTGTGGAAAGCTATGCTACTAAGGCTTGACGAAAACATAATAAAAAACACTAAAATAATTTATACTGTTCTGCACCATGAAAAATTTCCCGACATAGAAAATAACGTCACATTAGTAATCCTTGAGGATCTTAGTCTAGACCACACTATAAGCTCAAAAGAAAAAATAAATCAGCTCATACAAAAATACCCCCAAAAGCAATTTTTACCAGTAGGTGCATACAAAGATTTTTTGGAGAGCTTCTCCCCGAGAGAGCATATACATTTAGAATCTTTGCACGCCAACGAATCTATTTTGTTTATCTTGGAGTTCCTATCAGAGAGAATGCCAAAAAATGAATTAACGAAAATCACAGCTTTCACTCAAGGAAACCTCTTTCTACTTAGATTAGTCGCTCAATATTTAAACAGCAACGCCTATAACTCGAGCGAGATCTCAGAAGTTATAAACCAAGGAATAAGCTACAAGAGTGGATTTAGTGATTCTGAATTAGCAGTTCCTACCAATTCAGAAAAACTCATTCAGCTGTCTACTGATATCCGGCTTGTAAACAAAACGATACTTGAGAGAGTTAGGCAAAATCCGGAGGGTATGTACAAACTCACCTCTCGAGAATTCGAAGAAATGGTTGCCGAACTAATGATCAAACGAGGCTTCGAGGTTAAGCTGACAAAAAAAACAAGAGATGGGGGAAAAGATCTAATTATTGCCAACCACATGGACGTAGAAATTTGATGTACTATGTTGAGTGCAAAAAATATGCACCGACCAATCCAGTTGGTGTAAATCTTGTACGCGAACTAGTTGGCGCCATGTCTGCCGATAGAGCCACGGCTGGAATAATGATCACATCATCCTATTTCTCTCCTGACGCCATCAAATTTTCAAAAATATTTCAACACCAACTAGGCTTGGTAGACTTCATACAACTGAAGGAATGGTTGAAAAAGTATGGATGAACTGGCAAGCATAAATACTATTAGATACAGCATACCAATACATCCACTCCATACATCAATATTAAGATCCAATAAATACTTCGAGACTCTTAAATTCACGAACACCTGTAAGTATCACACCCTCCCTGTCGTCAAGAACATCTTCTGCTTAGAACCAGGAAATTTAGGTTCCCAATCTTTATCTCTAGCATCTCCAACATAGTGATATTCCGTCCCGGATATTATAATCTGAACACCTGTTGCACGTGAAAACACTTTAAGCGCATCAATATAGCGTCCTAGATCAACCCCATGCATTTCATGTTGCTTTGGAGTATCGAAGATGATGAACGATACTTTCCTTCTTTTAGAAAGCTCAAAACACTCCAGAAGCGCCGCATGATACGCAAGAATCACACGGAGCCGAGTACTCCCACCTAACTGAGCTAATCTCTCGTTGCCTAAAATTGGTACGAAATCCCCCTCAAATTTTATATCGCTAGAAACATTATTTGTATCTAGGATATCCATCCACTTAAGCATATTCTCTCTCAGCACACTTCTAAACCTGATGATGAGAGGACTACCTTGCCCAGTTTTTTCGAGCTCTTCCCTTCGGTTAATAGCTTCATCTTGAGCTGATAAAGCTCTAACATAACGATTTGAAATATCTTCGATCGACTCTAAAGATTTTTTATCCTGCTCCAGACCAAATATCCTCGACGTAATTTGGGTAATAGCCTCAACCAGCGCTTTTATATCTGAAGTATTAACCAAAGAATTTCGTCGTTCAGTAAGGCTTTGAGTCTGAGCTACTAACTCACCCCGGCGCAGATTTAATTGCTCACTCCTCCCACGCCCGATGTCAACATTGCGCTCCAGATCTTTTAACTGATCCTTTAAATAAAGTAAATTTTTCCCGTAAGAGTCAGAGCTGGATGAAAACAATTGACAGCCAGGAGAGTTGCAGATCTCCTCAAAAGAAGAAAATACTCTTTTCGCTTCTTCATTCAGGCTCAATGTATTGATTTCGGTTTGAATCTCTGCATGAATTCTTTGAAAGCTGCGGTCACGCTTTGAGATATCTAGCTCCCGATCTAGAGACCGGATGGTTTCGTTATTCGACCCAATCAGTTCATCAATAGCGTCTGTGGAGGCAGTTTTATCTGCAGTACCGCTTTTTAGCTCTTCAAGCCTTTGGTACAAAGACTTGAGTTCCACATCTATTCCTAACGGATCCATAGATCCGTAGACATCTTTTGCTGACTCATATTCTTTTTTTAGTGCATATACTTGCTTATCGCGCTGTTCGAGTTCACGCTTGGCGTCAATCAGTTTCTTCTTCGCATCAAATGCGTTCTTCGGCGCCACGCCCAAAATAATTCGAATAGACTCGGAAAGCTGATCCTTTATAAAGGAAGCACTAGGGCTATAATACTTACGATATCCCTCCTCCTGATAAATAATAGATAGGGAGCAAAGCGGAGAAGTACGGCTGTGCTGCTTTTTTTTCATCACTAGAGACGAATGTAGGTATATCGAACCCTAACAACTCAAAAAGATATTTAGAGTAGTCAAGCTCATTTGAAAATTCGTGCTTAACTCCTGCAAATCGGTTAAAACAACATCTAGTCCCGGTTTAAAATTACGACGCACAACATAGTTAAAATTATTGATTTCAAATTCTAACTCTGCACACAGACAGTTCTCGAGTATGTCATCTCGAAACTTACTTGGGTACCCTAGACTTACCAGAGACCTTCTTTCCAATCACGAAATCGTCATGGTAATCGCAAAAAATTCTATCAACCTCACCGCCCTCCAAAATCTCTAAGGCGGCGAGCGCGGCAGCTCGTATCTGAGCCCTATATCTTAAGAAGGTATCTCTACCAACTTGTTCGCGAGGCTTTGTTGAGTAAAAATCTTCAGTACTTTTCATGAAGTATCTACGAGTCCCTTCTCAGCTGAAATATCTTTCTCAAGTTTGGCTAGCGCATTCCATCGGCCAGTTACATATCTTTTGATGACTCCGACATGCGAACAATATTACTGGCCAGTAAGCTGAAATTTTTATTAGATGAGCTGGACCTTTTTCGGCTCCAACCACAAAGCACCGCCTACTGATTAGCTCACCAGTAGTCGAAAAGTGGATCCACATCACAGGAAGGAACTCCCGAGTTTGAATCCGTTTAAGTCCATAACTAGCTGATTTATTTATGGTTACGGATTGGGGTACGCCAAATTTTCCATTGAATTCCAGTCCCGCGGAAAACCTAGCCCCGCACCTAATTACCGTTCGTCTGGTGCCGCCATCGCGTTCCACTGAATGCTACGGAGCCCCACTCCCGTAATCATGCTCGCATTTTCACACAGCCTGACTCGGCGGGCTTTTCACTTATACGTTGCGTACTCGCTAACTTAACCGCTCAGCCGCTTTGCGATAAACCTGCTCACGCTCGCGCTTATCGACGGCCACCACGAACACCATGACCTCTTGGTCGATTACTTGATAAACCAGCCGATAGCCGCTGCTGCGCAGCTTGATCTTGTAGCAGTCAGGCAAGGCATGTAGACAGTTGGATTCAATGCGCGGATTGACCAGAATCGTGGCCAGCTTCTTCTTGAGTTGCTGGCGAACGGTATCCCCCAATTTGTGCCACTCCTTTAACGCCCGCGCATCGAATTCGAGGCTATAGGTCATCTAGTGAAACCTTAACCCGCTGGGGATTAGCCAGCCGCTCGCGAACCGTTGCGATCAAGGCTTCATCGTCCTCGGTCATCAGGATGGGCTTGAACGGTAGCTGACCGCGCTCTGCTACGTACTGCAAGGCTTGGCGCATCAGCTCAGAAGGGGTGACGCCGAGTTTTTCCAGCTCGTGGTAAGCACGCGCTTTGAGGTCGTCGTCGATACGGACATTGATGGACGCCATGGGATGGCCCTCACTGTAATGACATTAGTCTTTACAGTGAGGTAAAAACCTCATTTGGGCAAGCCTACAAACGGTTGGTTTTTACACAACTCACAGGGTTACGTGTGTCGCTCGCAGCTCTACGTACCGAGCACAGCACATGCTCACAGCTTACCAGTCCCCGATTCGATTCCACTGAAAGCCATAACTAGCTGATTTATTTATAGTTACTAGTTGGGGTACGCCGAATTTTCCAGCGAATTCCAGATCCGCAGAAAACCTAGCCTCGCCGCAAGCTACCGTTCGTCTGGTACCGCATCATACGCAGTAACTAGAATGGCTCACCGCAAGGTGGGCCTTTTTTGTGTGCATCGCTTTTCCCTGCATGTATTCGCGCGCCCCAGCGAACCGCGCTTCGCCCGCTGGAGAGCCTTCAATCTTAATGGCGGCACTTGGCAGATACCAAAAACCCGACCCGCGACTCGCGACTTGGCGAGGCTCTTGGATGGAGGGATACCCTGGGGATCTATTTCCCTAATATGCTTATGCCGACGCAATTGGTGAACGTTATTGCCAATCTATGAAGGTTACAAAATCAACTTAAGTAGACGGTCATTACGCAGGCGTTCGCTGCAAATAACGGGTCCAACAGCGTCCCGAAGAGCATTTTGCTTCTCTTCGCGAGTCGGATAAATCGGATGCCGGTAAGCAAGGTCGACGATCTTTTTTGTTTCAAGTCTCAGTTTCTGATCCTGCGCTTGACTGTCCACGACTTGGTAAACGCGGGCTTTGGGCATTCCGGCTTGCCTAGCCCTCATGAAGCCAGTCATAAGCTTGTTGTTTCTGCTGCATGGATCAGTGTTTTTGACTTCGCTTGCGTGCACGGCGAATGAAATCGACAAGGCTGCCAACAGGAATATCACTCTCATTTGCTACCCTCTCGCAGATGAAGGCGTTTTAGCACCACCTTAAGATTTGGCCATCGCCCGTACGGATGACTCCGACAATAAAAAACCCGACTCAGTGGCCGGGCTTTTTGCTGAATACCCTAGATGCGTACAGGGCAGATGGCGCGGGATAACCTCGCCCTTTTGCCCATCATTGTCAACGTGAACCTCAGACGGCATCGCCGACCGGTTGCTCCCCGTCACTCCGCCCCGACAAAATAATCGGGCCGCTTCGCCGTCTGCGAAATCACTCTATAAGTCTTGTCATCCGTAGCCCCCAGCAACTTTCTGCCATCCTTCAATGTTACCCAAAACGTAATCTCGGTCTCCTTACCTGCCAGAATTACCCCCGCCGCTGCGCCGAAAGGGCCTAGCACTAATGCGCCAGCCAGCCCGAGGCTAATGGCGTCTTCTATCTTTTTGTTTGATCCGGTGGTGGCGATTTCCAGGGATTTTACGGATGAAATCGGAATCGTGATTCCGGGCCAGGGATGGAGGGAGGTTTCGACGGTGATGACGCCGGCTTGGTACTCGCCCTCACCTTGGAGGAAGTCGCCTGCCAGAACTTTGATCTTGGCCATATTTATATCTCTCCTGCAGTCAGACAGAGAATTTTTAAGCTAAATATTGGCGCCCGATTTTCGTCATGGTCAACGGATGATGGACGAACTGTAACCCGGATAAACCGACGGTCGTGACTAACCGTTTCAGCGGCGCACAGATGTGTAACGGGTTAGGACGAACGGCAGTATGAGTGAACGGTTTTGTACTAATTTGAACCTGTGTACGGATCGTTTTAAATGAATTTCCATATTGAAAACTTCAGTTGGCAGCTTCTTCCGGCAGTAGGCTGATTACTGTGAATGGAGCTTTTTATGACTGCCGCTTTTGTGTTCGACCCGAATGCCGTTTATGACGTTAAAAACCCTGACGACGCGCATCCGATATGGCGCATTCAGGATCGAAAGGTTTATGCGTACCTTGAGCATGATCCGCGGCGTGACTGGAGCGGTGATATCGGAATTTTAGTGCTGTGCTTGCCCCGGCGCTTGGTTGATCACGATGGTCGCGATCTGGCGTTTATCGAAGGGAAGAACGTGCGATGTGTGGATGGGCGGGAGTTTTCGCTGGTGGTTGCGCGGGGGTAGATGTCCGGCCTGGGATGCTCATTGTGCAGGAGCTGCCTAGGGCTGCAATAAGGTCGGCATGATCTTCAACCAGCAGGCAAGTCGCACCCATTATCAGAGTTTTGCTCATCTGACTTTCGTCACCTCTGTATGACGTGGAAGCAGACACGACTCAAACCTGAGTCCAGCCGCCCTCTACCGGGGTATCTGCGCCGTTGCGACCGGCGTCGTGAATGGTCTGTACATGCAGGCCGCAGAAGTTCTCTCGAGAATTGAATGGACATTGCCAAGGGCGCAATGGCGTTCCGGCCAACACGAATTTCACTAAACCTGTGTTCAGATGCAAGCGCTGATGTTAATGCAAGCAATTCTTATTGCTGTATGATCGGCATGCCTGAAAATAGGGAACTCCCTACAGGCGCTTTTCTAATTTTGCGGAGCTGCCTCACGATGACTTCCCGTACCCCTTCTTTTGCCAAATTGGCCTTGCTGGTGACGTCCTTAATGGCCGCCGGCAGTGTGTTTGCCGCGCCAAGCGCTGACGGCATCACGGTTTACAACGCCCAGCACGAAAGCCTGACCCAAGCGTGGGTTGACGGTTTCACCCACGACACCGGCATCAAAGTGACCGTGCGCAACGGCGACGACAGTGAATTGGGCAACCAGATTATTCAAGAAGGTGCGGTCTCCCCGGCTGATGTGTTCTTGACCGAAAACTCACCGGCCATTGTGATGGTTGATAACGCCGGCTTATTCGCGCCGATCGCGCCGACCACGTTGTCTCAAGTGGACTCGGCCTACCGCCCAGCTCATGGCAAGTGGATTGGCATCGCCGCTCGCTCGACTGTTTTCGTGTACAACAAAGACAAAATGACCGCAGCTGACATGCCTAAGTCGCTGCTTGATTTGGCAAACCCAAGCTGGAAGGGCCGTTGGGCGGCATCGCCTTCTGGTGCAGACTTCCAAGCCATCGTCAGCGCCCTGCTTGAGCAGAAAGGCGAAGCAGCGACGCTGGATTGGTTGAAAGCGATGAAAACCAACTTCACCGCGTACCGTGGAAATGGCTCGGTGCTGAAAGCAGTGAACGCCGGTCAAGTCGACAGCGGCTTGATCTATCACTACTACCCACTGGTGGACCAATCGAAAACCGGTGAGAACAGCAATAAAGTCGGCCTGTACTACTTCAAACACAAAGACCCAGGCGCGTTCGTCAGCATCTCGGGCGGCGGTGTTCTGGCGTCCAGTAAACACAAAGAAGAAGCCCAGGCTTTCTTGAAGTGGGTCACCGGCAAAGACGGTCAGGCCATTTTGAAAAACGGTAAGTCGTTTGAATACGCCGTGGGCAAAGGCGCAGAATCCAATGCCAAACTGACCCCGCTCGCCGAACTGGATGCACCCGTCATTGACGCGTCCAAACTCGACAGCAAAAAAGTGGTTGAACTGATGACTAAAGCCGGGCTGCTGTAACGTTATGGCGGAGCACATTTCAAGTGTCGCAGTCGAGGCGTCGGAAGTTGCCGGAGTGACTCTCAACGTCATTCCGGCCTGCGCCCATAAAGGACGGCCCCGCTCACCCGTCGGCCGTCCTGCTACATGGATTGTTGTGGCGTCTGTTCTGGTTTCATTGTTGGCCTTGTTGCCTCTCGGATTCGTTGTTGGCATTTCCTTCCAGACCGGCTGGGCCACTGTCGTGGAGCTGGTCTTTCGACCCAAAGTCGGTGAATTGCTGGTTAATACCGTGTTGCTGGTCGTGCTCACGGTGCCGTTATGCGTTGCGCTCGGTGTGGCGCTGGCGTGGTTGACCGAGCGCAGCGACCTGCCTTTTCGACGCGCATGGTCTTTACTCGCGGTCGCCCCCCTCGCCGTGCCAGCGTTTGTACACAGTTACGCATGGGTCAGTCTCGTGCCATCGATTCACGGGCTGTTTGCCGGGGTATTGGTTTCGGTCATCGCCTATTTTCCTTTCCTTTACCTGCCAGCTGCTGCGGCGTTACGACGCCTGGATCCAGGTATCGAGGACGTTGCGCAATCGCTGGGCTTAAAACCCTGGGCGGTGTTCTTGCGCGTCGTACTGCCGCAACTACGCCTGGCGATTTGGGGCGGGTCATTACTGGTCGGGCTGCACTTGCTGGCCGAATACGGTCTGTACGCCATGGTGCGTTTTGACACCTTCACCACGGCGATTTTCGATCAGTTCCAGTCATCCTTTAACGGCCCTGCCGCAAACATGCTGGCCGGCGTGTTAGCGCTGTGTTGCCTCGCGATGCTGACTTTTGAATCGGCAACCCGTGGCAAGGCCCGTTATGCGCGGGTCGGCTCGGGCAGCGCGCGTCCGCAACGGATCTGCACCCTGAACCGCAAAACCACTGCCTTGGCGCTGCTGTTGCCGATTGCGGCGACTGCGCTAGCGCTGGGCGTGCCACTGATTACGCTGGGTAAATGGCTGATCGCTGGCGGCGCTGGCGTATGGCGGATGGACACTCTTCTTCCGGCGCTGGAGCAAACGTTGGTGCTGGCCAGTACCGGCGCGATCCTTACCACCTGCGCGGCAATCCCCATTGCATGGCTGTCGGTTCGCTCTCCGGGACGCTTGCATCGTCTGCTGGAAAGCTGCAATTACATCACCAGTTCGTTGCCCGGCATTGTCGTCGCCTTGGCGTTGGTGACCGTTACCATCAAGTTCGCCCGACCGATTTATCAAACGGCAATCACCGTTCTGCTGGCCTACGTGCTGATGTTCTTGCCAAGGGCGTTGGTCAACCTGCGCGCGGGTATCGCGCAAGCACCGGTGGAGTTGGAAAACATGGCCCGCAGTCTTGGCCGCTCACCGCTTCAAGCGCTGTGGGTGATTACCCTGCGCCTTGCCTCACCCGGTGCCGCCGCCGGCGTCGCGCTGGTGTTTCTCGCCATCACCAATGAACTGACCGCCACCCTGCTGCTCGCACCAAACGGCACGCGCACACTGGCGACCGGTTTTTGGGCCATGACCAGCGAAATCGACTACGCGGCGGCGGCGCCGTACGCACTGATCATGGTCCTGCTGTCGCTTCCGTTGACGGCGCTTCTTTACTATCAATCCAAACGCACGGCAGGCCGATGAGCTCTCTTGAATTAAACGCTGTCAGCAAATCCTTTGGCTCGCTGCCGGCTGTGGATAACGTCAGCTTGTCGGTGCCCGAAGGCAGCCGCACCGCCATTGTCGGCCCTTCCGGCTCCGGTAAAACCACGCTGCTCAGGATGATTGCAGGCTTTGAGTTTCCCGACTCTGGCAGCATCACGCTGAACGGCACTCCGCTGGTGGACGGCCCGATTGAAGTGCCGGCTCATCAGCGTTTGATCGGCTACGTCCCACAGGACGGCGCGCTGTTTCCGCACATGACGGTCGCCGCCAACATCGGCTTCGGATTGCCCGGTAACGCCGCGTCGAAACAGCAGCGCATTCACGAGTTGATGCACATGGTTGCCCTCGACACCCGCATGCTGCCGCGCTGGCCCCACGAATTATCCGGCGGTCAACAGCAACGCGTCGCCCTCGCTCGCGCCTTGGCCCAACGACCAAAATTGATGCTGCTGGACGAACCATTTTCCGCCCTCGACACCGGCCTGCGCGCCTCCATGCGCAAGGCCGTGGCCAAGCTGCTGTCGGACGCGGGCGTGACCACCATCCTCGTGACCCACGACCAGGCCGAAGCCCTCTCTTTCGCCAACCAGTTGGCGGTCATGCGCCAAGGCAAGCTGATCCAGGTCGGCGCACCCATGGACCTTTACCTGCGCCCTCGCGACGAAGAAACCGCGCATTTTCTCGGCGACGCGGTGGTATTGCCCGCCACGGTTGAAGGGGGATGGGCGACGTGTGAACTGGGTCAGGTTTCAGTGGCGAACAGCGCGTTTCGAGGTGCCGGGCGCATCATGCTGCGCCCGGAACAGATTGAACTGTCGGCGTCACATGAATCAGGCGAAGGGTGTTTGGGTGTTGTTACCGAGAGTGATTTTGGCGGCAATGCGTGCTTGCTGACGGTCCGGCTGAAGACGGCATCGCCAGCCCGTGAATTGTTAGTTCGCAGCTTGAGCGTTCATGCGCCTATGGTGGGGAGCACGGTTGAGATTAGGGTTGTCGGACGTGGACATGTGTTGGGCGGGGTTCGGTAAATAGTAGGCATCTCAGTTATCAGGAAAATTATCGAATTGAGCAACACGCGATTGCGAATGTGCTGATATGCCACTATCGTGGCGGCCTGTTTTAGCCAGTCAACAACACAAAGGAGTTGTATATGAGCATGGTGCGCTGTCATGGCTGCAATAAGGAAATTCACACGTCGGCACTGGCCTGCCCAAACTGTGGCGCCCAGCAGGCGAATCCGTACAGCATTGGCACAGCCAATCTTGAAATAAATGCTGTAGACAGAAAACGCGGCTTCTTTGATTGGTATCTGGACTGCCTAAAGCAATACGCAGTATTCAGCGGCCGAGCAACTCGCCAAGAGTATTGGATGTTCATTTTGGTGAACATCATCATCAGCATCGCAGTAATGGTCGTCGCACGTTTTTTACATGCCCCGTTATTGGCGACCCTCTATGACCTCGCCTTGTTTATTCCCGGCTTGGCAATTGCCGTCCGCCGACTTCACGACACGGATCGAAGCGGCTGGTGGATTCTTCTGCCTTTCGTCAATATCGTCTTCCTGGCGTTGGCGGGACACCCGGAAAACAATCGATTCGGTCCAGGTCGCAAGATGGTTGCCTGACCTTTAGCCCGAAACACCTGAACAAGGCCCACCAACTGCTGGGCCTTGTTTCTGGCTCAGTTACTTCGAAACACAAACACCACCTTATCCGCACCGCCCTTATTCACTTCCTCATACCGTGCCAATCCTTCGCTCAACGACGACTCAAAAATCCCGGTAGGCAACGGCATTAAGCCCTCATCAAAGAACCGCCCGAACTGATTGAGCATCCCGGCGCAGGCTTCAGTTCCGTAGAGCAGCGTGTTGATCCCCACTACCGAACCACCTTTGCGATACAGCGCCAGGGTCGGCATCTGCACCTGACCGTCCACCGGGGCCGCGATGATGGCTATACGGCCGAAAGTGGCCAAGGCAGCAACGGCAGCAGGAAGCCAAAAACCCGTGGTGTCGAAGATGACGTCGGCACCGCCGGGGAAGACCGCGTTGACTTGGGCGCCGAGGTCTTCAGGTTTGTCCAAGAGGATGGCGTCGAAACCGTCGGCTTTCAGTACGCAGATCTGCTCAGGTCGACGCACCGCACCGAGTACCTGAGCGCCGAGAACTTTACCCAACGCCAGGGCGGCGCTGCCAACTGCGCCGTTGGCACCAATCACTAACAGCCGAGTACCAGTCTCGACGAGGCTGCGCTCCAGGGCGTTCCACGCAGTGGTCAATGGCACGCCGAGGCTGGCGGCCTGAACGAAACTCAGGGCTTTAGGTTTTGGCGCAACGCCTTTGGCCGGTAGGGTCAGGTATTCAGCGTGGGAGCCGTCGCGAAAGAGGCCCGGTTCTTTGCCGGTGCCCCAAACTTCCTGGCCGAGCATTTCCTGCGGGCCTTCGATAACGACGCCCGCAAAGTCACGGCCGGGAATGCGCGGCATCGTGGTGTAGGGAAAGCGCCCGAGAACGTTTTTCACATCACTGGGATTGAGCCCGGCAGCCTTTACCTGGACCAACACTTCGTTTTCAGCAGGCACGGGCTGGGGAACATCTATGTACTGCAAGGCGGAAAGGTCGCCGGTCTTGGCAAATTGCAGGGCTTTCATGATGACTCCGGGGGCCAAGCGCCCGTAAAGGACGCCACTGTGGTGAGGATCCCAGAGTGTAGGTATGGCCTTAAAAGCCTGTCGGCCAAGTGCTTTCGAATCTCTGCCAAAAAGGCGCCGGCCCGGCGCTATGCCATGCGCTCGCCGATTGGGTACTGAGATGGGCTGACCCCGAGTTCACGTCGAAACATGTCGCTAAAGCTACTGGGCGAATACCCTAGCTGACGCGCAATCACGCTAATCGGCACGCCTTGAATCAGCTCGGCCACCGCAGTTGCCAGTTGCACCTGTCGCCGCCATTCAGCGAAACCCATGCCTAGCGCGCTCTGAAACAACCGAGCCAATGTGCGCACGCTGGCGCCAGCATTTTCAGCATGTTGCTCGAAAGGGACGTCCAGCGATGGTGAACTCATGACCGCCTGGCACAGGTTGATCAAGCGCCGATCAGAGCTGTCCGGCAGGGGGATTTTCAGCAACGTCCGCTTGGCGCGCTGCAACTCCAGCAGCGCAAGGCCAACCACGGCTTCGTAGTAATCAAGGCCTTGTTGGTCAGGGCCTTGCTCCACCAAGTTGAGGATCAGCTCACGCAACAGCCGTCCGACTTCGATGACCTGCACGGTATTCTCCAGCGTCGCGGCAATCGCTGGACGCAGGTAGATGTTGCGCATCTCAAGGTCCGACACCACACGAATTCCATGCACCACCCCCGGCGGCAACCAGACCGCGCGCTGCGGCGGCACCACCAAGGCTTCGTTGGGTGTTTCGACCCACATCACCCCGGACATCGCGTACAACACCTGTCCCCAAACATGCTCATGCGGCTCGATGTAAAGACCACGCGGATACGTCCGCGCCAACGGCTGCACCGGCACGGCGATGTCACTGAGATCAGGGGGCGTAGCAAGGGCCATTGCGGTGACTGGCGAATGAGAGGTCAGCGCATGGTAGCGATGGCAGGCAGAGAAGCCAATGCGGGGCGTACGCCAAACAACTGTAGTAGCCAACTTGTTGGCGAGACTGACATTGCCTCGCCAACAAGTTGGCTACTACAGGGATTGGTTTAACTCACTCACACATCAAAAAATGCTGATCGGATAGTCCACGAAGACACGGGTTTCGTTACCTTCGCTGTTGTAGGCACTGGCGTTGTCAGAGACGCGCAAGAACGAGTTCCGCAAACGTACTGACAGGTTTTTCGCCGGGCCGCTTTGCACGACGTATTTCAATTGGCTGTAGATTTCGCGCTCTTCGCCGTTGCCTCGGCCGGTGCCGTCGTCGATGTTGGTGCCGCGAACATAGGCCGTGTGGTACGTCAGGCCGGGCAGCAAAAGGCCACCGAGGTCGATGCCGTAGCCCAACTGCCAAGAGCGCTCGTCTTTGCCGTTGAAGTCGGACCAGTACGAGTTAGCGAGGTAGATGGAGTTGCCACCGTCACCCGTGCCGCCCGCGTTGCGATAGCCGCCGTACGTGTAACCGGTATCGCCCGTGCTGCGCTGATGGGCGATGGTGAACGAGTGGATGCCCCGAGCGTAAGTCGCGGCCAAGCTCCAGATTTTGTTGTCGCGTGCGTCATCGACGGCGAAATCTTTGTCCAGCTTGGTTTTGTAGCCGTTGAAATCGAACGTCAGCGACTGGTCTTTCTCAATGGCAAACACGTAGTTCAGGTTGATGTACTGCTTCTTCAACACGTCTTCGTCGTTCGAGCCGTAAAACGCAGCGCTGAACGCGTCAGTGAACTTATAACTACCGCCATAGACATTGATCGACTTCAGGTCACCGCTGTCACGACCTTCGGCGCTTTTACGCGACTCAGCCGTGAAGTGACCCGCGTTCAACTCAAGTCCGTTGATTTCTTTGGAGGTGATGAACGTGCCGGTGTAGCTCTCGGAGAGCAGGCGCGAGTTGTCGTAACTCAGCACCGGCAGTTCCGGCATCTGGTCGCCGTACTTGATCACGGTGTTGGAGAAGCGGGCCTTGATTGCGCCGCCAGCTTTAGACAAATCGTCAGCGGCATTGCCGTTGCTGTCTTTCTTGAAGAAGTCGATACCGCCCGCGCCGCTGCTGCCTTTTCCGCCGTCAAGGCGTAAGGCGTACTCAGCGAAAGCATCGACACCAAAGCCGATGGTGCCTTGAGTGAAACCCGACGCGAAGTTAGCGGTTGCCGCTTGGCCCCACTCGGATTTGTCTTGCTGGCCGTCTTTGTAATCACGGTTGATATAGGCGTTGCGCAACGCCAGGTTCAGGCTGCTGTCGTCGACAAAGCCCTTGGAGTCATCTTGCCCACTGGCCATTGCCTGAGTGGCGCACATGACGCTAAACGCGACCATGCCAATACGTAGCTTCAACATCTTGTTTTCCTTATTACGAGTTGATCACGCGCTGTGGCCAAGGCCAAACAGGAGTTTGCGGCCTTTACATCGAGTCAAAAAAGACAGACTCGGAAGGCCCGCACGAAATCATCGCAGTGGACTACTGATGCTACGTACATGGCGGCTGGCCACAGGCGGGGGACGAATCCTAGCGGTGGGTCGCCCAGGGTGTCAATTTTTGCAGCCTTTAGCGATCCAGAATCCGGATCAATGCCTCAAGCTCTGCGTCGCTGATCAGCCCGATGGGATAGCGCGCCATGAGCAGTTGTCGAGAGTCGATTTTTGGAACCAGCGGTGATTGGGTTGTCCTTAACCAGTCCGCCATCATCTGGGGCGATTCGCTACTTGCAGACACACTGCGAGCTGACTGCTGCCCGATACCTGCGTTCATGTTGGACAACCTCTTGAGCCTTGAGCAGCTAATTTACCCGTGCTTTGTGACAGCCCTGCTAAAGGCCATACAAGCCATCAAAATGGCGCCAATAAAAAAGCCCACCATCGGATGAGCTTTAGATAGCAAGAACAAGACCAACTCAAACTTTGTGCGGCGCCGGTTGCTGCTGGGTCAAGCAGTGGATATTGCCACCGCCCAGTAACAGTTCGCGGCCTGGCACCATGACCACCTCATGTTCGGGGAACAACTGCTGAAGGATTTCACGCGCGACTTCATCGAGCGGGTCGTCGAACCGTGGCGCAATCAGGCCGCCATTGACGATTAGAAAGTTGACGTATGAACCGGCCAGACGCACCAAAGGGTTGCGCTCCTGACTACCGTGCACCTGATCGACACCCGCGCATTCTTCCTCGGTTGCAAACAGCGGACCGGGAATCGGCATTTTGTGCACGATCAACGGTCGGCCTTTCGCATCACGGCTGTTTTCCAGGACGCCCATGGCCGCTTGGCAACGTAGGAAGTTGGGATCTTTCGGGTCATCCGTCCAAGCAAGTAACACTTCGCCAGGCTGCACGAAGCAACAGAAGTTATCCACATGACCGTCGGTTTCGTCGTTGTATAAACCTTCTGGCAGCCAGATGATTTTCTCAACCGACAGCTGATCCTGCAGCACGCTCTCGATCTGTTCGCGAGACAGGTGTGGATTACGGTTGCGGTTGAGCAGGCACTCCTCAGTGGTGATCAGCGTGCCTTCTCCATCCACATGGATCGAGCCACCCTCAAGCACGAAACCCTCTGTTTCGTAACGCGGACACCGTTCGATTTCCAGAATCTTGGTGGCGACTTGCTCATCAAGGTTCCACGGCGCATACAACCCACCATCAAAACCGCCCCAAGCATTGAAATCCCAATCAACGCCGCGCACTTCACCTTTGTTGTTGATGACGAAGGTGGGGCCGGTGTCGCGCACCCAGGCATCGTTGTTGCTGATTTCCACCACGCGGATGTTCGGCATATCGAGGTGCGCACGAGCGTTGTCGTATTGCGCCGCTGAAACGCCCACGGTCACCGGCTCGAAACGAGCGATGGCTTTGGCCACGGCCACGTGCGCGTGCTGGACAGGCTTGCCGCCCAAACGCCAGTTGTCCGGCCGCTCAGGCCAGATCATCCAGGTCTGGGTTTGCTGCGCCCATTCGGCGGGCATATAGAAGCCATCAGCGCGCGGGGTACTTTTCAGCGTCGTCATGGCGATCAGGACTCCAAAGAACCGTCGAGGGTTTTTATCGCGCCGTACAGGTTAGGACGACGATCACGGAACGTGCCCCATGCGCTGCGGATGTGTTCAAGCTCGTCTAGATCGAAGCTGTGAACAATCACCCCTTCTTCGGTTTCATTGAGTTCCGCGACTTTCTCACCGAACTGGTTGGCAATAAACGACGAGCCATAAAAGGTGATGTCGTAGCCGTCTTGCTCTTCATTGCCGATACGGTTGCTGGCGACCAGCGGCATCAAGTTCGCGCCGGCATGGCCCTGCTGCACACGCTGCCAGTGATCCCGGGACGTGATGGTTTTGTCGTGGGGTTCGCTGCCGATGGCCGTGGGGTAAAACAGAATGTCGGCGCCAAGCAATGCCATGCACCGGGCGGTTTCCGGGAACCACTGATCCCAGCAAATACCGACGCCAATTTTCGCGTAGCGGGTCTGCCAGACCTTGAAGCCAGTGTCGCCCGGATTGAAGTAATACTTTTCGTGATAGCCAGGACCGTCCGGGATATGGCTTTTGCGGTAAATCCCGAGGTTGGTGCCGTCGGCGTCGAGAATTACGACGCTGTTAAAACGTGCGCGGCCAGCCAGTTCAAAGAAGCTGATCGGCAAAACGACCTGCAATTCTTTGGCGATTTTCTGGAAGTGCTTGATCGCGACGTTGTCTTCCATCGGCGTCGCCAGCTGCAAGTAGTCCGGGTTCGGCTTCTGACAAAAATACGGGGCTTCGAACAGCTCCTGAATCAGGATGATCTGCGCGCCCTTGGCCGCAGCGTCGCGTACCAGTTTTTCGGCGGTCTCGATGTTGGCTTCCAGGTCCCAGGAACAAGCCATCTGGGTGGCGGCGACGGTAACGATACGGCTCATGGAACATTCCTCCTGGGCAAAATATGACGGGATCATCACCTTAGCAAACAGCCCGTGACAATATGGAAGACTTTATAGCCGATAAAAATCGGCATATAAAGTCATAAATATCGTGAATCGACAATAAAACACATTTTTAACAGATAAAAATCTGTCATCTGTAGGAGCCAACTTGCTGGCCCCTACAGATAGTGCGTCAGCCCAGCTCATCCAACACCTTGGACACGGTCTCAACAAAGAATTCCACGCTGTCCCGAGTGGTACACATCGGCGGCTTGATCTTGAGGATGTTCAAATAATCCCCCGTAGGCTGCATGAATATCCCCAATTCACGCAGCCGCTCACACAGGTAAGTCGTTTCTTCGGTGGCAGGTTCGAGGGTGTCACGATTGCGGACCAACTCTACCCCCAAATAAAACCCCGATCCGTGCACCGCCCCCACCAATGGATGTTTATCGATCAATGCTGTGAGGCGGCTTTTAAAATGATCGCCGACGACCTTGGCGTTCTCCCACAGCTGTTCCTTGTCCATCACGTCGAGAACAGCCAACCCGATACGACAGCTGACCGGGCTACCGCCCGAAGAGGAAAAGAAATAACCCTCAGCCTCCAGCGCTTCAGCGATCTCTCGGCGCGTAATCACCGCGCCTAACGGATGACCGTTGCCCATGCCTTTGGCCATGGTAATGATGTCCGGGATCACGCCCTGCTCTTCAAAACCCCAAAAAAAATCACCCAAACGGCCGTACCCAACCTGTACCTCGTCAGCGATGCACACGCCGCCTTGCGCGCGAACCTTGGCGTAGACCTGCTGCAAGTAACCCGGAGGCAGCGAGATTGCGCCCGCATTGCCGTACACCGGTTCGCAGATGAAGCCCGCGACCTGACGTGTTTGCTCGGCGAGTTTGGCCAGGGTGAGTTCAACGCTGCGCACGTAGTCCGACGCGCTGTCGTCACCTCGAAACTCACCCCGATAGGTATTTGGCGCCGTGACCGGATGCACCCAATCAGGCCGCGTGCTCAGCGCTTGCGGGTTGTCGGCAATCGAGGTGGAAATTGCATCCGTCGCCACCGACCAACCGTGATACGCCTCCAATACGCTGAGCATGTCGCGTCCGCCGCTGTAGGCCCAGGCCAGACGAATCGCCAAATCATTCGCTTCAGTGCCGCTGTTAACCAGAAATACCCGGTCCATGGCGTCCGGCGCCAGCTCAAGCAAGCGCTCGGAAAACTCAGCGATGGCGGCATAATGAAAACGCGAATTAGTGTTCAGTAATGACCATTGTTTAGCGGCCTCGGCAGCCATGCGCGGATGACCGTGGCCCAGCACCGCAACGTTATTAAGCATGTCCAGATAAGACCGACCCTGCATGTCGATCAGGTGATTGCGCCAGCCGCGTTCGATCTGTGGCGGCGCTTGGTAATAGTGCTTTTGTGAGCGCGCGAAACTGGCGTCACGTCGCGCCAACAGTCCCCTGGCGTCTGGAATCGGCGGCGCATCGCACTCAAAACCCAGCAGTGCTGCGGGCGAAGGGCACATCGCTCGCCATGCCGGAACCCAGGCAGGAGCGCAAAACAGCGGCGGGCTAAGTTCGGCACTACGGCACAGTTGGACCATCAACGAACCGCCGCCCTCGCCCAATGCCTGACCTGCACACACGGTCGCGCCTGAAACCATCGATGAGGCCAACCCCCACAGCCGCACCGTCATCTCGTCGTTTACTAGCCAAAAACCGGCGTCGGCGGCCAAGCGCACGGTTCCGGCGAACGGCGCATGCACCGAAGTCCCCACCGGTAAGTGCAATTGGACATGCAAAGCGAAGGTGTCGGGAGCTTTGGAGGCATTAATCTTGGTACGTGATAGCCGGTACTCGCCGTAGCGAGTGGCCGCCAAACCGGTCTTAATCCCTAAGTCTGTCAGCAGTCGTTCATCAATGCCGCTCTGCTCCCAGTTACCGGCGTCGAAATGCGGACTGAGCACGCCCAAATCGATTCTCGCGAATTCGCGCCCGTTCAAACTCGGCAGCAATGGCTGGAACGTCGGCATATCGGCGTTAAGCAACTCAACGCCGACAGCCTCCAAAATGGCCGCTTCCATCAACTCAAGCGGTACCGAGGTCGCCAGATCGAAAATGGCCCACTCACTGTGGAGATTGGCCTGTATATAGCTATTGCCCGGTTCAACGCTGGCTTGCTGTTCACTGCTCAACACCAGAATCGCAGCACGGCAAACGATCAATGGCCACAGCGCCTGCAACTCTTCTGATTGCAGCGGATTGACTGCCTGATAAGCCTCAATCGCAGGGAGGATATACAGCGGATCACCGTCGGCATGCTGCAACAGTGCCGCACAGGTCACCGACAAATCCGCCACTCGCCACGTCGTGACCACATCGCCAAAATCGATCAGCCCCTTTAGCTGCCACTGACGCTGCCCATCGCGTTTCCAGACCACGTTGTATTCAGTGATATCGAGATGAACCGCCTGCACCGGCAGCTTCACCAACAACGGTCGCAATCGTCGCTGTGCCTGCCTCGTTACCTGATCGATTAAATCCCGCTCTTCGGGGTTTTTAATCACCGGCAATAGATGCTTGATCAGGGCCTGGGCATGTCGCGGGTCCCACTGCAGCGTGCGCTCCAGCCCCGGATGCTGAAAGTTTGCCAGCGCCCGATCGACGCGGGCGCACAGCTCACCGAGACCCACCACCACATCGCTGCTCAAGTGTGAGACGTGCCCCAAGGACTGGCCGTCGATGAATTCAAGCACGCGGACATGTACCGCTTGGCCCGCGACCTCAACCGACAACAACTCGTTGCCGTCACGCGCAGGGATCACGTGGGGCACTCGAATCCCGGACGCCGCAGCCAAATGGGCCAGCGCCGCATGCTGCGCCTGAAGCTCCAACGGCAAATAGTCACCGTGGCAAATTTTCAGGACATAACGCCCCGTATCGCAGTCGAGTAGGTAGTTACGGTCTTGCTGGCTGCCCAGCTCTTTGAGGGTTCCGCTCAATCCGTAGTGCTGAGCAAGCAAGTGTCCCGCCTGTTCGGCACTGACCTCGGGGCACGGCAGAGTGGATCGGCGAATAAGCGCGGCGAGCGGCATACAGAAATATCCATGGGCTTTGTTTGCTGCTTATATCGCCTGCTGAAGCGGTAATGCGCAAGAGGGAGGTTTTTGACCTAATGCTTGGGCGATGCGCACGATAGAAGAATATAAAATTCATACCAGATAAATCAGAATGTTAGGAATAACAGCCCGTAACGCGGCGGTTTTATGACGCATTTGCCCACCCTCATCATTTATATTCATCACTTTCCCCGCGTTTCTCGATCAATCGCACTTGCACACGCCGCCCGCTGTCTACAAGCTGTGTTTCATCCGCTTAACGTCTACCCAAGGAAGAAGGCAATTCCATGAAGATACTTGTTACCGGAGGCGCTGGCTTCATCGGCTCCGCCCTCATCCGACACCTCATCGAGAACACTGATCATGACGTGCTCAATTTTGACAAACTGACCTACGCGGGCAATCTTGAATCGCTGCAAAGCATCGTGACCAACACCCGCTACGAATTCGTTCAGGCCGACATCATTGACCAAGTCAAAGTGCTGTCTGTACTGAATCGCTTTAAACCGGATGCAATCATGCATTTGGCGGCTGAATCCCACGTCGACCGTTCTATTGATGGTCCGTCGGAGTTCATTCAGACCAACATCGTCGGCACCTACAGCCTGCTTGAGGCCACTCGGTCTTACTGGAGCAAGCTGTCTGAAGCCGAACGTGCAGCGTTTCGCTTCCATCATATTTCCACCGATGAAGTGTACGGCGACCTGCACGGTGTCGACGATCTGTTCACCGAAACCACGCCCTACGCACCCAGCTCGCCCTATTCGGCCAGTAAAGCGGCGTCCGACCACTTGGTTCGAGCCTGGCACCGCACCTATGGCTTGCCAGTGGTAATTACCAACTGCTCCAACAACTATGGCCCGTTCCATTTTCCAGAAAAGCTGATTCCACTGGTCATCCTCAACGCCTTGGCCGGAAAACCGCTGCCGGTGTACGGCAATGGCCTGCAAGTGCGTGACTGGTTGTTCGTTGAAGACCACGCCCGTGCACTGTTCAAAGTGGTGACCGAAGGTGCGGTTGGCGAGACCTACAACATTGGTGGTCACAATGAGCAGAAAAATATCGATGTGGTGCGTGGCATCTGCGCGCTGCTGGAAGAGCTCGCGCCGGAGCGCCCTGCTGGCGTGGCCCATTTCGCTGACTTGATCACGTACGTGACCGACCGGCCGGGCCACGACATGCGCTACGCCATCGACGCCGGAAAGATTGAGCGCGAGCTAGGCTGGACCCCGGAAGAAAGCTTCGAATCAGGTCTGCGTAAAACCGTGCAATGGTATTTGGATAACCTAGAATGGTGCCGCAGAGTTCAAGACGGCAGCTATCAAGGTGAACGACTGGGCTTCACTGACCTCAAGGATCTAATCGCATGATGAAGGGCATCGTACTGGCAGGAGGTTCAGGCACGCGCCTGCACCCCATCACCCTCGGCGTATCCAAACAGCTGTTGCCGGTTTATGACAAACCCATGATCTATTATCCGATTTCGGTGCTGATGCTGGCTGGCATCCGCGAAATTCTGGTCATTTCTACCCCGGCGGACTTACCGCAGTATCGCAACTTGCTGGGTGATGGCAGCCAGTTTGGCGTGCATTTTCACTACGCTGAACAGCCTAAGCCTGAGGGCTTGGCCCAAGCCTTCTTGATCGGCGAAGAATTCATTGGCACAGATCCGGTTTGCCTGATCCTGGGCGACAATATCTTCCACGGCGCGCATTTCAGCGAGCAATTGCAGAGCGCCGCCGAGCACCCTGAAGGCGCGACAGTCTTCGGTTATTGGGTCAAAGATCCCGAGCGTTTCGGTGTGGTCAATTTCGATGAACAGGGCCGCGCGCTGTCCATCGAAGAGAAACCGAAACACCCTAAATCCGCCTACGCGGTCACGGGTCTGTATTTTTATGACAACAGCGTCATCAAGATTGCCAAAGCGGTAAAACCGTCGCCACGCGGCGAGCTGGAAATCACCGACATCAACAACGCTTACCTCGAACGTGGCGACTTGCGCGTCAAGCGTTTCGGTCGGGGCTTTGCGTGGCTGGATACCGGCACCCATGACAGCCTGCTGGAAGCCTCGCAATATGTTCAAACCATTGAGCACCGCCAAGGTCTTAAGGTTGCCTGCCTGGAAGAAATTGCTTACCAGAACGGCTGGATAGACCGCGAACATTTGCTTGAACGTGCCGACGCTTTTGGCAAAACCGGCTACGGCCAGTACTTGTTCAAGCTTGCTGAGGAACCGCAATGAATGTAGTCGCCACTGAGTTACCCGGCGTCCTGATTCTTGAACCCAAGGTATTTGGTGACGAGCGCGGTTTTTTCTATGAAAGCTTCAACGCACGAGCGTTCGAAGAAGACACGGGTGTAAAAGCCGAGTTCGTTCAGGACAATCATTCACGCTCGCAAAAAGGCGTGCTGCGAGGGCTGCACTATCAGTTAGAGCACACCCAAGGAAAACTGGTGCGAGTAACTGCTGGGGAAGTGCTCGACGTTGCAGTGGACATACGCCGCAGCTCGCCTAACTTCGGACGCTGGGCGACGGTTCTGCTTTCAGCAGAGAACAACCGCCAGCTCTGGATTCCCGAAGGCTTTGCCCATGGGTTTGTGGTGCTAAGTGATCACGCCGAGTTCCTTTACAAAACCACTGATTATTACCAACCGAGCAGCGAGCGGTGTATCCGTTGGGATGATCCTGACTTAGGGATTGATTGGAAGCTCTCCAGCGCCCCAACCTTGTCGGCCAAGGATCAATTGGGCAAGAGCCTGAAAGACGCGGACGTATTCCCATGAATACGTCTTCGTTAGAACCGTTAAGAATTCTAATCAGTGGTCAGCACGGCCAAGTCTCAAGTGAATTGCAAAAAAGCCTCGTCGGTCTTGGCGAATTGCGGATCTTGGGTCGCGATCAGTTGGACTTGGGCCATCCCGAAACCATCCGCGCGCAGGTAAACGCTTGGCGTCCAGACCTGATCATTAACGCCGCCGCCCATACGGCGGTCGATCAGGCTGAAAGCGAGCCGGAGCTGGCATTCGCCATCAACGGCACCGCCCCCGGCGTTTTCGCTGAAGAAGCGAAAAAGCTCGGCATACCGCTGATTCACTACTCCACTGACTACGTGTTCGACGGCAAAAAAGCCTCGCCCTATACCGAACAGGATGTGCCCGATCCGCTGGGCGTTTACGGCAAAAGCAAGCTGGTCGGTGAGCACGCCATCGCAGCCGTCGGTGGTGAGCATCTGATCCTGCGCACCAGCTGGGTGTATTCGCTGCACGGACGTAACTTCCTGCTGACCATGCAACGCCTGATGCAAGAGCGTGCGGAGCTGCGCGTTGTGGCCGATCAGATCGGGGCACCGACTTGGGCGGGCACCATCGCCCACAGCACACGGTTGTTGATTGATCGTTGGCGTGATGGAAACGCCGGCGCTTGGGGCACCTATCACCTGACAGCGGCTGGCGAAACGTCTTGGTTCGGGTTTGCCCAAGCGATTGGCGAGCAGTTAATCGCGCAAGGCAAACCGTGCGCAACGCTGGAACCGATTCCCACTAGCGCGTATCCAACCCCCGCCCAGCGCCCCCAAAACTCTCGCCTCGATTGCAGCCTTTTACAGCGTGAATGGCAGGTATCGATGCCCGATTGGCACGGCGCGATGCTGGAGTGCTTAGCGGGCCAACGCTAAGGCAAATAAGGCAAATAAGGCGAGGCGACGAAACCTGAAGCCGATGGATGGGTTCACTGCCTAAATCCGATTATCTTACGACTGTAATTTATAGTTAAACCTGTGATTGATTATAAATCGCTGTCCAACCGCTTCTAATTTTTCGCTAAGCCTTCAAACGCTGCCGATCCTCTCGCGGACACCTTACAAACCGCCCTTTATAGCTGCGGGTAAAATAAGACGGCGATTCGAAGCCGCAGGCGATGCTGATTTCTAGCACGCTCATGTTGGTTTGGCGTAGCAGTTGGCGGGCTTTTTCCAGGCGCAGGCCGAGGTAGAAGTTGCTTGGCGTGTCGTTCAAATGCAGCCGGAACAACCGCTCCAACTGCCGACGGGTGACTTGAATCCCTTCGGCCAACTGCAAGGTGCTGAGCGGCGGTTCAGTGTGAGTTTCCATTTCACCGATGACCTGCACCAGCTTCTTGTTATTGACGCCGAAGCGCGTCGCGATCTGCATGCGTTGGTGGTCTTTGCGCGGGCGAATGCGGCCGAGCACGAATTGTTCTGACACTTTGATCGCCAGCTCCGGCCCGTGGGCTTGGCCAATGAGGTCGAGCATCATGTCGATGGACGCTGTGCCGCCCGCCGAAGTAATGCGGCGCCGGTCGATTTCGAACAATTCCTGAGTCACCACCAGCTGTGGATACGATTCTTTGAACGCGTCCAACGCCTCCCAATGCAGGGTCAGGCGATGGCCGTCAAGCAGCCCCGCTTGGGCCAGGACAAAACTGCCGGTGTCGATGGCGCCCAAACTCACGCCGTCGTGATCGAGTCGGCGCAGCCAGTGTTCCAACGCGGGCGTACAACACTGCAGCGGTTCGAACCCTGCGACCACCCAGAGCGTTGCGCCCTTTTTCAGCGGTTCAAGCGCAGCGTCGGCGTTGACCGACATGCCGTTGCTTGCGATCACCGCTCCGCCATCGATGCTCAGCACATGCCAGCGGTACAACTCGCCACCAAAACGATTGGCCACCCGCAGCGGTTCAACGGCCGAAACAAAGCCCATGATCGAGAATCCGGGCATGAGCAAAAAGTAGTAATCCTGTGACATCGGGCGCACTCATCGGGGCAGCGTAAATACCACATACGCCCGTTGGCTCAGGACAGCAAGAGGACAGGTCGCTGCTGTGCAAGAGTGAGTCGCTGCTGTGCGTTTTTGCGGGGCCATGGCTGCGTAACGTGGCCTCACTGCGCGCAAAGACGCCGGGCCATCCCTATAACAACAATCTGCCGAGGAAAACCACAATGAAACGACTGATCAGCACCTGTTTGCTGGCGCTCACTAGCAGCACCTTCATCGCCGGCAGTGCCCTTGCAGCAGATGCGCCCGAATGCCAAAACGTACGTCTTGGGGTGGTTAACTGGACCGACGTCATGGCCACCAGCAACATGACCCAAGTGTTGCTCGACGGCCTGGGCTACAAGACCAAGCAGACCAGCGCCTCACAACAAATCATTTTTGCCGGTATCCGCGACCAGCGTCTGGACATGTTCCTGGGCTACTGGGACCCGATAATGAACCAGACCATTAGCCCGTTTGTGAAAGCTAATCAAATCCGCGTACTGCCTTCACCGAGCCTTAAAGACGCCCGCGCTACATTGGCGGTGCCGACTTATTTGGCCGACAAGGGCCTGAAAACCTTCGCCGACATCGCTAAATTCAAGAAAGAGCTGGGCGGAAAAATCTACGGGATTGAGCCCGGTTCAGGCGCCAACACCCAGATCAAGGAAATGATCGCCAAGAACCAATTCGGGCTTGGTGACTTCCAGCTGGTTGAATCAGGCGAAGCGGGAATGCTGTCAGCGGTCACCCGCGCGGTGAACCGCAACGAAGCTATTGTCTTCTTCGGCTGGGCGCCGCACCCAATGAACGTTAACCAGAAGATGACCTACCTGACCGGTAGCGAAAACGCATTAGGCCCGAACGAAGGCGAAGCCAAGGTCTGGACCGTGACCGCGCCGGACTACGCCCAACGCTGCCCGAACGTCAACAAACTGCTGACTAATCTGACGTTCACCGCCGAAGACGAGAGCCGGATGATGCAACCGCTACTCGACCACAAAGACGCCACAGCGTCGGCCAAACAGTGGCTCAAAGATCACCCACAAGACCTGCAACGCTGGCTCGCCGGGGTGACCACTTTTGACGGCAAAGACGCTGCCGCCAATGTGCAACTGACCAGCAACCCTTGATCTGATCCTGTTTTACCGAACCGCAGCCGCCTTGGTGGCTGCGGATCGGGCAATAACATCCTCAAACTTTTAAAACCGCCTGTAAGGAACTCTCAAATGAACCATGACGTCATCATCACCTGCGCACTCACCGGTGCTGGCGACACGACCGGGAGAAGCCACCTTGTCCCGATCACCCCGAAACAAATCGCTGCCGCTGCAGTTGAAGCCGCCAAAGCCGGTGCAACCGTGGTTCATTGCCATGTGCGCGACCCGGAAACCGGCAAGTTCAGCCGCGACGTAGCGCTGTACCGCGAAGTGATGGAGCGCATTCGCGAAGCCGACATCGACATCATCGTCAACCTCACGGCGGGCATGGGCGGCGACCTGGAAATCGGCGCTGGCGAAAACCCGATGGAGTTTGGCCCGAACACCGATTTGATTGGTCCCCTAGCCCGTCTGGCGCACGTTGAAGCGCTGCTACCGGAAATTTGCACCCTCGATTGCGGCACCCTTAACTTCGGCGATGGCGACACGATTTACGTCTCCACCCCAGCCCAATTACGCGCTGGCGCCAAACGCATTCAAGAGCTGGGCGTGAAAGCCGAGCTGGAAATTTTCGACACCGGTCACCTGTGGTTCGCCAAGCAGATGATCAAGGAAGGTCTGCTGGATAACCCGCTGTTCCAGCTGTGCCTAGGCATCCCATGGGGCGCACCGGCCGACACCACCACCATGAAAGCCATGGTCGATAACTTGCCGGAAAACGCCGTGTGGGCAGGCTTTGGGATTGGCCGCATGCAAATGCCGATGGCGGCCCAAGCGGTGTTGCTCGGCGGCAACGTACGGGTCGGCCTGGAAGACAATATCTGGTTGGATCGCGGCGTACTGGCCAGCAACGGCGCATTGGTTGAGCGCGCATCCGAAATCCTCAGCCGCCTGGGCGCCCGGGTCATGACCCCGGCGCAAGGCCGCGTCAAAATGGGCCTGACCAAGCGCGGCTGATTATTTCGATAACGACCCAGACCCACTGCGGGAGCGAATTCATTCGCGAATAGGTCGGCACATTCAGCATCTTCAGTGCCGCAAAACCGATTCCCGAATGAATTCGGTCCCACAGGATGTTCACCATTCGAATACAGAATTCTTTCAGGAACATGACGATGACTTTTATCACCGACATCAAAACCTTTGCCGCCCTTGGCAGTGGCGTTATCGGCAGCGGCTGGGTTTCCCGGGCATTGGCCCACGGCTTGGACGTTGTGGCTTGGGACCCGGCGCCGGGCGCAGAAGCCGCATTGCGTAAGCGCGTGGCCAATGCCTGGCCCGCGTTGGAGAAAAATGGCTTGGCACAAGGCGCTTCGCAAGACCGTCTGCGCTTTGTCGCGACCATCGAAGCGTGCGTTCGTGATGCCGACTTCATTCAAGAAAGCGCGCCTGAACGTCTGGACCTGAAACTTGAGCTGCACGCCAAAATCAGTGCCGCAGCCAAACCCAACGCCTTGATCGGCTCTAGTACCTCCGGCCTGCTGCCGAGCGATTTCTACGAAGGCGCTACTCACCCCGAGCGCTGCGTCGTCGGTCATCCGTTCAACCCGGTTTACCTGCTACCGTTGGTTGAAGTAGTCGGCGGCAAACATACGTCGCCTGAAGCAGTGCAAGCTGCCATCACGGTTTATAAATCCTTGGGCATGCGCCCGCTGCACGTGCGCAAAGAAGTGCCGGGCTTCATTGCCGACCGTTTATTGGAAGCGCTGTGGCGTGAAGCCTTGCACCTGGTTAACGATGGCGTCGCCACCACTGGCGAGATCGATGATGCAATCCGGTTTGGAGCCGGTCTGCGCTGGTCGTTCATGGGTACGTTCCTGACCTACACGCTCGCAGGCGGCGATGCAGGGATGCGGCACTTCATGGCTCAATTCGGTCCGGCGTTGAAACTGCCATGGACCTATTTGCCCGCACCGGAACTGACCGACAAGCTGATCGACCATGTGGTCGACGGCACCAGCGAACAGCTCGGCGACCACAGCATCGCAGCCCTTGAACGCTACCGCGATGATTGCCTAATGGCGGTGCTAGAAGCGGTGAAAGTCACCAAAGCCAAGCACGGGATGGCGTTCAGCGACTAATGCAGACCGGGATAAATCATCCGACATTGCACTAACCCTGTGGGAGTCGGCTTGCCGACGAAGGCGGTGGATCAGGCTCCATCGAGTCAGCCATCGCTGGCAAGCCTGCTCCCACAGGTTTTGTGTTCTGTTCCAGACTGATGGGATTTGAACCATGCCGACACTCACCACCTACAAAACCCCGATCCTCGCCGATTGGGTCGATTACAACGGGCATCTGCGTGATGCGTTTTATCTGTTGATCTTCAGCTACGCCACCGATGCCTTCATGGATCATTTGGGTCTGGACAGCGATAACCGAGCAAACAGCGGCCACTCGTTATTCACGCTTGAGTGCCATCTGAATTATCTGCACGAGGTAAAGCTCGGGGAAGAGGTCGAAGTCCGCACGCAAATCGTCGGTCACGACCGTAAGCGCGTGCACCTTTATCACAGCCTGCACAAACCCGGCAGTGACGATGCGTTGGCCGCCAACGAACAAATGCTATTGCACGTGGAATTGGCGGGGCCACGTTCGGCGCCTTTCAGCGAATCAGCGCTCAAGACCCTGCACGCCATGGCCGAAGAACAGAAGGACTTGCCAACGCCGATCTGGATCGGCCGGGTCATCGCCCTTCCCGCTTAATTGCCCTGTAAGAGCCATAAAAAAACCCGCATCGCTGCGGGTTTTTTTTCAATCAACCAGAACTCAGTTGACCTTGGCCTTCAACTCACCAGCCGCGTAACGCTGGTACATCTTTTCCAGAGAGATGGGCTTGATTTTCGAGGCGTTGCCAGCGGTGCCGAACGCTTCGTAACGGGCGATGCAGATGTCGCGCATGGCAATGATGGTCGCGCCGAAGAATTTACGCGGGTCAAATTCGCTCGGGTTGGTGGCCATCAAACGACGGATCGCGCCGGTGGAGGCCAAACGCAGGTCGGTGTCGATGTTGACCTTGCGCACGCCGTATTTGATGCCTTCGACGATTTCTTCAACCGGTACGCCGTAGGTCTCTTTGATGTCGCCGCCGTATTCGTTGATGATTTTCAGCCACTCTTGCGGCACTGAAGACGAACCGTGCATGACCAGGTGAGTGTTCGGAATACGCGCGTGAATCGCCTTGATCCGATCAATCGCCAAGGTGTCGCCGGTAGGCGGTTTGGTGAACTTGTATGCGCCGTGGCTGGTACCGATGGCGATGGCCAGGGCATCGACCTGGGTCTTCTTCACGAAGTCAGCCGCTTCTTCCGGGTCGGTCAGCAGTTGGCTGTGATCAAGCACGCCTTCTGCGCCAACGCCGTCTTCTTCGCCCGCCATGCCGGTTTCCAGAGAACCCAGGCAACCCAACTCGCCTTCAACCGAAACACCACAGGCGTGAGCCATGGCCACGGTTTGCTGAGTCACGCGCACGTTGTACTCATAGTCCGTCGGGGTCTTGCCGTCTTCGGCCAGTGAGCCGTCCATCATTACCGAGCTGAAGCCCAGTTGGATGGAGCGTTGGCAGATGTCAGGGCTGGTGCCGTGGTCCTGGTGCATGACCACCGGGATGTGCGGGAATTCTTCGATTGCCGCGAGGATCAAATGACGCAGGAACGGAGCGCCTGCGTATTTACGCGCGCCGGCCGAAGCCTGAACGATCACCGGGGAATTGGTCTTGTCAGCCGCTTCCATAATGGCGCGCATCTGTTCCAGGTTGTTGACGTTGAAGGCGGGGACGCCGTAGCCGAATTCGGCCGCGTGGTCCAACATCTGGCGCATGCTGATAAGTGCCATTTTAGGTCTCTCTCCCGGTAGGGTCGTTAATTCGTGCGGGCCTGCCTGATCGGCGGCTGCGGTTCAATTTTTTGCGCATGTTACACGTAAGCGCACTTACTCGGTCCTCAAGCAACTGGCGCGCTTTAAAGCGCCTTGCAACCGCGACCGATCAAATCATTGGTGGCAACCCAGTAAACCAGGCCTTCATCACCCTTAATGTGAAACGCCAGCACTCCATCGCTGTATAGCTCACCTGAAGAGCCCGGCTCAGGCTTTAAACGATAGACCTTGTCACTGCCCAGCAGGCGAAGATCAATCTCACTTTTTGCACTGTCGGCATAATGCCAGAGCAACGCAGCCTTGCTGTCACACACCCAATTGGTCCAGGTGTCCGATTCAGGCGCTTTCGGGTTCATGCTGGCGCAACCGCCAAGTGCTGCAAGTGTCGCGAGGGCGATAAGGCCTTTCATTCCATCTCCTGGTCGCCCCATGAAGCCTGACAAATGCCAGTCACTTCGGTCGATCAGGGGCAATTCTGTTCTTGATTGCGATCATCGGTCGGCTCACCCGTGGCTTGCTCCTCGACCCGCTGATCATTTTGGGTCGTTGGGACGGTAACCTGCGCGGGCACTAAGACCTCGCAGGCCCGTGAGTGCGAGCCCGAACCGCTACAACCGGCCAATACCATACAACCGAACAGCGTGATGACAGCAACTTTCATGGCGAAACTCCTTCTTCTAAAAAGCAATCACTCCTACAAAGACCACCGCCAATCACCAACGTTGCTAACCCCGCCGTCAAACCCGTAAAAACGGGCGTTTAACGACATCCTGTCTCCGTTCCTCTAGGCGCAGCGTCGTATTTGTCCAGCGCTTCCTGACCGCCACGGGTGTAAATGATCGGCACCGTTTCCGCTTGCCAGCCAGCCTGGTAACAACTCATGTGCAACACTTTAGGCGCAACAGGAACCTCATCGGCCTCCGGTGCGCTGGCACAGCCGACCATTAGGCCGGTGATGATAAACAGCGGTAAACCCCTGACCATGTTGCTCCCCTCTACCAACGCTGATTTTTTCAGCCCTTGGCACGTTGCTCCAACATTTCAACGGCGGGCAGCACTTTACCTTCTACAAACTCAAGGAACGCGCCACCACCGGTAGAAATGTAGGAGATTTGATCTGCTATGCCGTATTTATCGATGGCCGCCAACGTGTCACCGCCGCCAGCGATGGAGAATGCCGAACTTTCAGCAATGGCCTTGGCCAGGGTTTTGGTGCCTTCACCGAACTGATCGAACTCGAACACGCCCACTGGGCCGTTCCACAGAATAGTCTTGGATGTCTTCAACAGCTCGGCAAAGTGCGCGGCAGTTTGCGGCCCAATGTCGAGAATCATGTCGTCATCGGCGACCTCACCCACCGGTTTCACCGTTGCCACTGCGCTTTCTGCGAACTGCTTGGCGACCACTACATCGGTGGGCAGCGGCACGCTGACCTTGGCAGCAATGGCACGCGCAGTGTCCAACAAGTCGGGCTCGTACAGCGATTTGCCCACGTTGTAACCGGCAGCCGCAAGGAAGGTGTTAGCAATCCCGCCACCGACGATCAGCTGATTGCAGATCGCGCTGAGGCTGTTGAGCACATCAAGCTTGGTGGAGACTTTGGAGCCGGCAACAATGGCCGCCATTGGTTGGGCCGGGGCGCTCAGGGCTTTGCCCAAGGCATCCAGCTCGGCGGCCAACAACGGACCGGCCGCTGCCACTTTGGCAAACTTCGCGACGCCGTGGGTCGAACCTTCGGCGCGGTGCGCGGTGCCAAAAGCGTCCATCACGAACACATCGCACAAGGCCGCGTATTTGCGCGCCAGCTCGTCGGTGTTTTTCTTCTCGCCCTTGTTAAAGCGCACGTTTTCGAACAGCACGATGTCGCCGGCCTTGATCTCGAAACCGTCCAGATAGTCAGCCACCAACGGTACTTCACGGCCCAAGGCTTTGCTCAGGTAATCAGCGACAGGCTTAAGACTGTTTTCAGCCGAAAATTCGCCTTCGGTTGGACGACCCAGGTGCGAGCAGACCATGACGGCGGCGCCCTTCTCCAGCGCCAACTTGATGGTCGGCAGAGAAGCCACGATTCGCGCGTCACTGGTTACCGCGCCGTCTTTCACCGGGACATTGAGGTCTTCGCGGATCAGTACACGCTTACCTTGCAGGTCGAGGTCGGTCATTTTCAACACGGTCATGAGGCAATCCCTGTTTTATTGTGGGTGATGCACAGCGCTCAGATAGTGATCCGCAACGTCGAGCATTCGATTGGCAAAACCCCATTCGTTATCGAACCAAGCCAGCAAATTCACCAGCCGGGGGCCGGAAACGCGGGTCTGGCTGGCATCGACAATGGCCGAATGGGGGTCATGGTTAAAATCACAACTGGCATGCGGCAGTTCGGTGTACGCCACCAGCCCTTTAAGCGGGCCGCTGGTAGCGGCCTCGCGCAGGATCCGGTTGATCTCGGTGGCATCGGTATCACGCGCGACTTGCATCGTTATATCGAGGCACGAGACGTTAACGGTCGGCACACGCACAGCTTTGGCCTGAATTCGCCCGGCAAGTTCCGGCAGCAGCCGTTCGATGCCGCGCGCCAGACCAGTGGACACCGGGATAATCGACTGAAACGCCGACCGCGTGCGCCGCAGGTCTTCGTGGTGATAGGCATCGATCACTGGCTGGTCATTCATCGCCGAATGAATCGTGGTGATCGTGATGTATTCCAGCCCGAGGGCCTGATCCAGTAAGCGCAGCAAGGGCACGCTGCAATTGGTGGTGCAGGAGGCCGCAGACACCAGCAATTCATTGCCGGTCAGTTTTTGCTGATTGATGCCGTAGACGATGGTGGCGTCGACATCCGCTTCGCTGGCCATCGGCTGTGAGAACAGCACGCGGGGCGCACCGGCATCGAGAAAACGCTGACCATCGGCGCGCGTGTGAAACGCGCCCGAGCATTCAAGCACCAGATCAACGCCCAGCCCGGCCCAGTCGATGCCTTCCGGAATCGCGCTGCGCAGGACTTTGATGCGGTGATCGTTGATGTGCAGGCGATCGCCTTCGACCCGCACTTCGCCTGGAAAGCGGCCGTGGGTGGAATCGAAGCGCGTGAGGTATTCGAGACTGGCCATGTCGGCCAGGTCGTTGATGGCAACCACTTGAAACCCAGCCTTCGCCCCTCGCTCACACAGCGCACGCAAGACACAGCGACCGATGCGACCGTAGCCGTTGAGAGCAACTTTGTAGAGGCGTGGTTGTGGCTGAGGCATGGGGATTCTCGCAGGCGGGTATTGGACCTGTGGGAGCAGGCTTGCCTGCGAATTAGACGACGCGATAAATCTGGGTGTATCGCATCAAGCTATTCGCAGGCAAGCCTGCTCCCACAGGTGTGTGGCGATGCCGTAAGACCGTGTTTAGTCTTCCAGCAGCTCTTCAGCCGTGCCCAGGATGTTTTCCAAGGTGAAGCCGAACTCCTCGAATAAGGCTGGCGCGGGCGCCGACTCGCCGAAGGTGGTCATGCCGATGACACGGCCTTCCAAGCCCACGTATTTGTACCAGTAGTCCGCGTGAGCCGCTTCGATGGCGATACGCGCGCTGACTTGCAGCGGCAGCACGGCTTGTTTGTACATGGCGTCCTGAGCTTCGAAGACGCTGGTGCACGGCATGGAAACCACGCGCACGTTGCGACCTTGGGCAGACAGTTGATCGTAAGCCTCCACCGCCAGACCCACTTCAGAACCGGTAGCAATCAAGATCAATTCCGGCTCGCCAACGCAATCGCGCAGCACGTAACCGCCACGGGCAATGTCTGCCAGCTGGGTTGCATCGCGGGATTGGTGGGTCAGGTTCTGACGGGAGAAGATCATTGCCGATGGCCCGTCGTTACGCTCAATGGCGTATTTCCAGGCCACTGCCGTTTCAACGGCATCGGCTGGGCGCCAAGTGTCGAGGTTTGGCGTGGTGCGCAGGCTGGTCAATTGCTCGATTGGCTGGTGCGTCGGGCCGTCTTCGCCCAGACCGATAGAGTCGTGGGTGAACACGTAAATCACTCGCTTCTTCATTAACGACGACATACGCACCGCGTTACGGGCGTATTCCATGAAGATCAGGAAGGTAGCGCCGTATGGAACGAAACCGCCGTGCAGCGCGATGCCGTTCATCATGGCGCCCATGCCGAACTCGCGTACGCCGTAATGCAGGTAGTTACCGTTGGCGTCTTCGCCGGTGATGCTCTTGCAGCCTTTCCAGATGGTCAGGTTGGAACCGGCCAGGTCAGCCGAACCGCCGAGGAACTCAGGCAGCAACGGGCCCAGCGCGTTCAATGCATTCTGGCTGGCTTTACGGCTGGCGATGGTCTCGCCCTTGGCGTTGACTTCAGCGATGTAAGCAGCGGACTTCTCGGCAAAATCAGCCGGCAACTCACCGCTCATGCGACGAATCAGTTCATTGGCCAATTCAGGGAAGGCGCCAGCATAGGCAGCGAACCGCTGATCCCACTCGGCTTCAACCGCCAAGCCGGATTCCTTGGCGCTCCATTCGGCATAGATTTCAGCCGGAATTTCGAAAGGACCGTAGTTCCATTTCAGCGCGGCGCGGGTCAAGGCGATTTCTTCGGCACCCAGTGGAGCACCGTGGCAATCTTCCTTGCCTTGCTTGTTTGGCGAACCGAAACCGATGGTGGTCTTGCAGCAGATCAGCGTTGGCTGAGCGCTTTTACGAGCGGTTTCGATAGCGATCTTGATTTCATCAGCATCGTGACCGTCGACGTTACGGATCACTTGCCAGTTGTAGGCTTCGAAACGCTTTGGCGTGTCGTCGGTGAACCAGCCTTCAACTTCGCCATCAATCGAGATGCCGTTGTCATCGTAGAACGCGATCAGCTTGCCCAGGCCCAAGGTACCGGCCAACGAGCTGACTTCGTGGGAAATACCTTCCATCATGCAGCCATCACCCAAGAACACGTAGGTGTGGTGATCAACGATGTCGTGGCCCGGACGGTTGAACTGTTCGGCCAGCACTTTTTCGGCGAGGGCAAAACCAACGGCGTTAGCCAGACCTTGGCCCAGTGGACCGGTGGTGGTTTCAACGCCAGGGGTGTAGCCATATTCCGGATGGCCCGGTGTACGGCTGTGCAGTTGACGGAAATTCTTCAGGTCATCAATCGAGAGGTCATAACCGGTCAGGTGCAGCAGCGAGTAAACCAGCATCGAACCGTGGCCGTTGGACATGATGAAGCGGTCACGGTCGGCGAACGACGGGTTGCTCGGGTTGTGCTTGAGGAAGTCACGCCAAAGCACTTCGGCGATATCCGCCATGCCCATAGGGGCACCGGGATGGCCGCTGTTGGCTTTTTGCACGGCATCCATGCTTAGGGCACGAATGGCATTGGCACGCTCACGACGGCTGGGCATCGCTGATCTCCTGGGGCTGAAAAGAATGGGATCGGAAAAAGGTGAGCATTTTCCCTCACGCACTGCCTGGGGGCAATGACAGAACGTGCTTTTCCTGTAATTCAGCCCTTCTGTCGGGCTTCGCGGCTCTCTAAAGGCGCGGCGTGGCGAAAGGCTAGTCGTGAATCGCCTTCTATCGACCAATATCAAAACTTTTTGATATAGCACTTGCGAGCTGAACGGTCGCTCTCTAGACTGCCAGCCCTATGAACTTACGCGTGCCTGCCATTCGCCATGAATACAGTGACGACCTGGCCGCCTTGTGCAAAGCCGGGGGCGATCCGCTGCGACTCAATGTGCTGCGAGCCCTGGCCAACGATTCATTCGGTGTTCTGGAGCTGGCGCAAATTTTTGCCATCGGCCAATCCGGCATGAGCCACCATTTAAAGGTGCTGTCTCAAGCGGAGCTGGTGGCCACGCGCCGCGAAGGCAATGCGATTTACTACCGCCGCGCCCTGCCCCACATCGGTCTCCCGGGCGGCAGGTTGCACGCGGCGTTGCTCGACGAAGCTGACGATTTGACCTTGCCGGGCGAAGTCCAGGCGCGTATCAGTTTGGTGCACCGACAACGCGCCGCCGCCAGTCAGGATTTCTTTGCCCGGGTCGCAGAAAAGTTTCGCGCCCAGCAGGACTTGATTGCCGGCTTGCCTCAGTACCGCGACAGCCTGTTGTCTCTGTTGGACAAACTCAGCTTTGGCAGCGATGCCACCGCGGTTGAAGTCGGTCCCGGTGACGGCGGATTCTTGCCCGAGCTGGCGCGGCGTTTTCGCCATGTCACCGCACTGGATAACAGTCCGGCGATGCTGGAGCTGGCCCGTCAAGTGTGCGAGCGCGAGGCACTGGGCAATGTCGAGTTACAGCTGGCCGACGCCTTGGGCAACGCCGATGTTCGCGCCGATTGCGTGGTACTGAATATGGTACTTCACCATTTCGCCGCGCCAGCCGAAGCCCTTAAACAATTGGCCCATCTGGTGAAACCAGGCGGTAGCTTGTTAGTGACAGAGTTGTGTAGCCACAACCAGAGTTGGGCCAAGGAGGCCTGCGGCGATCTCTGGTTGGGCTTTGAACAGGATGATCTGGCCCGTTGGGCCATCGCTGCGGGACTGGTTCCCGGGGAAAGCCTCTATGTAGGCCTACGTAATGGTTTCCAGATTCAGGTTCGCCACTTTCAGCGACCGACTGGAAACACTCACAATCGGTACAATTCAGGAAATCCGTCGAGATGAGCGAATACTCCCTTTTCACCTCCGAATCCGTGTCTGAAGGGCATCCGGACAAAATTGCTGACCAGATCTCCGATGCGGTTCTGGACGCCATTATTGCCGAAGACAAGTTTGCCCGCGTGGCCTGCGAGACACTGGTGAAAACCGGCGTAGCGATCATTGCTGGTGAAGTGACCACTTCTGCTTGGGTCGACCTCGAAGACATCGTCCGCAACGTGATTCTCGATATCGGCTATAACAGCTCCGATGTCGGCTTCGACGGCGCGACGTGCGGCGTGATGAACATCATTGGCAAGCAGTCTCCTGACATCAACCAAGGCGTTGACCGTGCCAAGCCAGAAGATCAGGGCGCTGGCGACCAGGGCCTGATGTTTGGCTATGCCAGCAACGAAACCGACGAGCTGATGCCTGCGCCCATCGCGTTTTCGCACCAATTGGTCAAGTGCCAGGCCGAAGCCCGTAAATCTGGCCTACTGCCTTGGCTGCGCCCGGACGCCAAATCCCAGGTTACCTGCCGCTATGAAAACGGCATCGTGGTCGGGATTGACGCGGTAGTACTGTCGACTCAGCACAACCCAGAAGTGTCCTACGCCGATCTGCGCGAAGGCGTGATGGAACTGATCGTCAAGCACGCGCTGCCTGCTCACCTGCTACACAAAGACACCCAGTACCACATCAACCCGACTGGCCAGTTCATCATTGGCGGACCAGTGGGTGACTGCGGTCTGACCGGTCGCAAGATCATCGTCGACAGCTACGGCGGCATGGCCCGTCACGGCGGCGGCGCATTCTCCGGTAAGGACCCATCCAAGGTTGACCGTTCGGCAGCCTATGCGGGCCGTTATGTAGCGAAGAATATCGTTGCGGGTGGTTTGGCCGAGCGTTGCGAGATTCAGGTTTCCTACGCCATTGGTGTTGCTCAACCGACGTCGATCTCGTTGAACACCTTCGGCACCGGCAAGATCAGCGACGACAAGATCGTTAAACTGGTCCGCGAGCATTTCGACCTGCGCCCTTACGCGATCACCACCATGCTCGACCTGCTGCACCCGATGTATCAGGAAACCGCAGCGTACGGCCACTTTGGTCGCACGCCGGAAACCAAAACCGTGGGCAACGACACGTTCACCACGTTCACTTGGGAAAAAACCGACCGCGCTGACGCCCTGCGCGCGGCTGCCGGTTTGTAATACTCGATAAAAAGCCCCAGTCGACGCGAGTTGGCTGGGGCTTTTTTGTGTCTGGGACATGACTTCATCTGTGTGGCCTGATGATGTTTAGGGTGCGCAAAAGATTTCTCCGTAAAACCCCGTAACCACTCAAACCCCCACCACTGAGCCCCAGCAGCTAGCCTCCCCAGCACCCTTTTAAGCAAGGATGCTTCGATGCTGCGTTTATTTGCCGGCTGCCTGCTCACCCTCACCTGCCTGACCGCCAACGCCACTCCTTGCCCGGACTGGGCCGCCACCAAAGCCGAAAACGAGATTTCCACCCTGCAGCAACAGATTCGCCAGTGGGACGACAGCTATCACCGCCTTGGCGTTTCGTTGGTACCCGATGAACTTTACGACCAATCTCAAGCACGCCTGGCTCGGTGGCGAACGTGCTTTACCCTCGCGTCCACCTCCGATCACGATCCGCTTAAAACCGCAGGCGGACCGACCACGCACCCGATCCCGCACACAGGCCTGAATAAGCTGCCCACCGAAAGCGCCGTGCAAAGCTGGCTGATGAACCGCAAGGATGTGTGGATTCAGCCAAAAGTCGACGGTGTGGCGGTCACGCTGATCTATGAGAAAGGCGAACTCAAGCAAGCGATCAGTCGCGGCAATGGACTCAAGGGGCAGGACTGGACCCAACACGCACGGCTGATGCCTGCAATACCAAACCATCTACCGATTCCGAAAGACGTAGTGCTGCAAGGCGAGTTGTACTGGCGTTTGCACGATCATGTGCAAGCCAAGGCTGGCAGCCTGAATGCGCGAAGCAAAGTCGCCGGGCTGATGGCGCGCACCACCATCAAGGACGCAGAAGCGCAGAATGTGGGCCTGTTCGTTTGGGATTGGCCAAACGGCCCCGCGTCGTTGCCCGACCGATTGGCCGGACTAACCGCCATGGGTTTGGGCGACAGTGCAGCCTTTAGCCAGCCGCTGAACAATTTTGACCAAGCAAAAGCCTGGCGCGAGCATTGGTACCGCACGGCACTGCCGTTCGCCAGCGATGGTGTAGTGATGCGCCAAAGTCATCGGCCACCCGCACAACGCTGGCAGGCCAAGGCGCCTTACTGGATCGCAGCCTGGAAATATCCCTATGCTCAAGCCTTGGCGCAAGTGCGTAAGGTTAATTTCACTATCGGACGAAGCGGTCGAATTACCCCCGTGCTGGACCTCGAACCCGTCAAGCTGGACGACCGACAGATCAAACGCATCAGCATCGGCTCACTGCAACGCTGGAAGCAAATGGACATACGCCCCGGCGATCAAATCTCGATCAGCCTCGCGGGATTAACCATTCCGCGCCTGGACAGCGTGATCTCACGCAACACTGATCGTGCAGCACTTAACGTTCCCCTGGCGGCCGACTATCACCCCCTGAGTTGCTGGCAGCCAACCCTCGGCTGTGAAAGCCAGTTTCAAGCCCGATTGGCCTGGCTTAGCGGCAAGAACGGGTTGGCACTTACTGGTGTTGGCCCTGGGACCTGGAACTCGCTGCTCGCCGCCAAACGAATCGATGGCTTGCTCGACTGGATGACACTTGATGCGACAGAGCTTGTTAACATTCCCGGCTTTGGTGAGCGCAGCAGCGCTAAACTGCTCGCCAGTCTTCAGAGTGCCCGGCAACAGCCGTTTCATCGCTGGCTCAAAGCACTCGGTCTACCGCCCACCGCCAGCGTTGATCTCGGCAACCAATGGAGCCAGTTGGCGACGAGAACCACTGACCAATGGCAAGCTGAGCCAGGCATCGGTCCGGGGCGGGCTGCGCAGCTCACTGCTTTTTTCAACGACCCGCACGTCCAGGCATTGAGTGAACAATTGCGAAATCATGGGATTGACGGCTTTTAGGCCAATTGCTTTTTTAGGGATATTTCCAAGGGAGTTCATATGAAACGCTTGTCACCGCTGCTCCTATTCGCCGCGTGCAGCTTGTTGGCTGTGCCCGTATTGGCCGCCGACGCGCCGCCACTGAACGGTTGCGCCGCCAAGCGTCAGGCCATCAGTACTCAGATTGAACAGGCCAAAGCCAACGGCAATAGCGCTCAGCAAGCCGGGCTGGAAAAAGCATTAAGCGAAGCTACCGCTAACTGCACCGACGCCTCGCTTCTCAAACAGCTTGAAACAAGAGTGTTGGACGCCAAACACGAAGTGGCCCGTCGTCAGTCAGATTTGGACCGTGCGATGAGCAAGGGCGACCCGGACAAAATCAATACACGCAAAGACAAGCTCGCCCAAGCCCGCCAGGAATTGAAGGACGCCCATGCGGAGCTGGAGAAGATTGAGCCGGATGACGATTGATCCCGTTTGCCGCAACCATAGGAGCCAACGTGTTGGCGAAGCGGCGTACCCGTCACACCGCGGGTTTGCCCGCCAACATGTTGGTTCTAAGGGGATTGATGTGGATCTTAGTGATCGCGAAACTCTTTATGGCACGCCTCGCAGGCGTCCTGCACTTTCTGCACCGCAGGATTGAGGTTGCTGGCGCTGAAGGGCTTGGCATTGGTGGCGATTACCAACTCACCGGTTGCTGATTCAAGCGAGCGAGCCAATTGTTGAAAGCGTGCCTGTTTCTCCCAAACGTCATTCTTGGCGCTGCTGTGCGACGACTCTTCCTTGACCGAAGGGAAATGCTTCCATGGCTCATGGGACAGACTGTCGAGCTTGATCGCGCCGTCGGTGAACAGCTGACCATCAAATACGACGCGTCCTTTGAGCATGCCACTCAGGTTTTCGCTGGTCTTCAACATCTGTTTGAAGATCGCCTTGCGCTGGCCCAACGGTGAGTTCGGATCAACACCACCGCAAGCGCTCAATGTCAGGCAGGCCAGCAATACTACGGAAAGTCTTTTCAAGGTTATGACGGCTTCAGCTAGGGAAACGGTCGCCAGTATCCTCGGCTCATCGCCAAAGGCCAAGCGCACCGTTGCCGCAGTCGGCTCGTCATTTAGGCTGAAATAAAGAAAAGCGCAGCAACGATTCCCATGCCGATGGCCCAGAACAATGACCGCAAGGGCGCCCAATCAGCCAGATAACAAATGATGTACAGCAGACGACTGGTGATGAATAACACCGCCAGCACATTGATCGTCACCATCTGCGCGTGCCCGACGTACTGCGAAATGATCACTGCTGCCGCAAACGCTGGCGTAACTTCAAAGCTGTTTCGTTGCGCAGAATCCGCACGCTTGGCGAAACCTTGTAAGTTCTCTAAAAATGCGCGCGGGTCGTGGTTCTGCCGAGCGCCAAATTGGCCGCCGCTGAATTTGGCGACGCCTGTGCATAAATACGGCAGGAATATCGCAATAAATACGCACCAGAAAGCAACGGTCATGAGTCCATCCTTATAGTTTTAATTTCATTAAAAGCATCCCAGACAACACTAGCCCACAGGCTATGAGTCGGGGCCGACCAAAAGGTTCTTTCAGGTAACGCATGCCTAACAGCACCACCAACACCACGCTGACTTCGCGCAGGGCTGCCGCCTCCGCCACCGAACCAATTTGCATGGCCCATAGCACCAGGGCGTAACTGAACAACACGCACAACCCGACGCTTAACCCCAACCGCCATTGCTCACGCCAAAACGCAGTAAACGCAGAGCGCTTGTTGCACACCGCCAGCACTGGAAAAGGCCAAGCACTGATCAACGTCAACCACACCAGATAATCCAGCGCACCGGCGCCGCGCTTGAGTGCTTGGCCATCGATCCAGGTGTAGCAACCGATGCACAGACCAATCAAGCCAACCACCGGCAGCATCGACCAAGGCAACCGTTCGCCACCGCCACCGTGCCACAGCAAGCAAACCATGCCGCACGGAATCAGCAAGATGCCGAGGATTTGTTGGGCGCTCAGTTGCTCCCCCGCAAAGAGCAGCGTTAACCCCAACACCACCAACGGCGACAGCCCGCGCATCAACGGATAGACCAAGCCCAAATCTCCGACCCGGTACGCCCTGATTAACAGAGCCCGATAAACCAGCTCGAACGCCGCTGAGGCCAGCAGCCACGGCCAGACCTCAAGGGGGGGTGGGGTAACAAAAGCCACCATCAACACAGCGAACACCAGCCCCACAGCGTCCATGCTGGCGATGACCAGAAGGCGCTCGCCGCTGAACTTGATCAAGGTATTCCAGGTGGCATGCAGCACTGCCGCAATTAACACTAGAGCCGTTGCCAGCACTGGGGCTTCCTTGTTAAACAGGGTTATAGAAAAGCGTCCGCTGAGGATTCGATTCGCCATATTTCAGTTGCTGCATATACTAACCACTATTACGCCGTACCCAGTTGCGCACTCAAACTATTCTAATAAGCCTGCGTTTATGCACTCGTCGATCACCTGATCGAGTGAGCCGGTCGCATGCGTGTGCTTGCTCAGGCGTCAAGGTTACACACGGGAAATAGACACATGCCACTCGCCTTGCTTGCACTGGCCGTTGCCGCATTCGGCATTGGCACCACTGAATTTGTGATCATGGGATTGCTGCCCGATGTCGCCGGCGACCTGCACGTCAGCATTCCCCGCGCTGGATTGCTGATCACCGGCTACGCGCTTGGCGTGGTGTTTGGCGGGCCGATCCTTGCGGTCGCTACTGCCAACATGCCGCGCAAAGCCACCTTGCTCGGCATGACGCTGATGTTCATCCTTGGCAATATTTTGTGTGCGCTGGCGCCGACCTACGCTGCGCTAATGGCTGCGCGGGTCATTACCGCCTTGTGCCACGGTGCCTTTTTCGGCATCGGCTCGGTAGTGGCCGCCGGCTTGGTCGCGCCGAACAAACGGGCGCAGGCCATTGCGCTGATGTTCACCGGCTTGACCTTGGCTAACGTCTTGGGCGTACCGCTGGGCACGGCACTTGGTCAATACGCGGGCTGGCGATCAACGTTTTGGGCGGTCTCGGCGATTGGCATGGTGGCGGTCGTGGCGCAGATGATCTGGCTGCCGAACCACATCGCCATGGAAGAAACCAACCTAGCCATCGAGTTTCGCGTCCTGGGCAAACCCAATGTGTTGCTGGCATTGGCGATGAGCGTGCTGGCGTCGACCAGTCTGTTCAGCGTTTTCACTTATATCGCGCCGATTCTGCACGACGTGACCGGTGTCGGCCCCCGCGGCGTGACCCTCATGCTGCTGCTGTTTGGATTGGGGCTGACCGGCGGTAGCATGCTCGGCGGCAAGCTGGCTGATAGCCGTTTGTTGCCCTCGCTGGTGGGAATGTCAGTGGCGGTAGTGTTGGTCGTGGCGCTGTTCAGCCAGACCGCGCATTCGGTGATTCCGGCCGCGATCACTCTATTGATATGGGGTGTGGTAGCGTTCGCGCTGTGTCCGATCTTGCAGCTGCTGATTATCGATCAGGCCAGTGACGCCCCGAACTTGGGGTCGACGCTCAACCAAAGTGCTTTTAACCTCGGCAATGCGGCGGGCGCCTGGGTCGGCGGCCTGGTGGTCGGCAGCGGCTCGAACCTGGCCGACTTGCCGTGGACCGGCGCTGCCCTCGCCGTACTGACCGTGCTGACCGCGCTGTTCTACATCTACCTGCAACGGCGTCATGCCCAGGCGGTGGGTGTTTGATAGCCGGCGCCTCCAAAGAAACTGTACAGTCTGCCTTTCACCAACAAGACGGTATCTACAGATTTTGTTTGGCCAGCTCCAACAGTTTCCCGCGCCATGCTGCTTTAGCAGGCAAGGCCAGAAAAAACGGGTTCAGCAGCGATTCACGTGGCGGGTAGCTGAACACTTCACCGGACAGGTCGAGCACTTCGCCGCCCGCGCCTTCAAGCACCCCTTGAGCGGCCGCAGTGTCCCATTGCGAGGTGGGCGCCAGTCGCGGGTAGCAATCGGCGGCGCCTTCGGCCAACAAACAAAACTTCAACGAGCTGCCGATATTCGTCAGTTGCAACTCGCCCAGGCTTTGCGACAACCCGGCCAACAAACGCTCCTGCTCCGGGCTGGTATGGCGACGGCTGGCGACAACGGTGAACGCTTCGTCTGCCGCCAGTACCTCACGCACCTTGATCGGCATCAGATGGTGTTCATCATCACTGCGCCATGCTCCCAAACCCGCACCGCCAAAATAGCAGCGGTTATTGGTGGGCATCGACACTACGCCAAACACCACACGGCCGCGTTCAATCAGGGCGATATTGACCGTGAACTCTTCGCTGCCAGAAATGAATTCCTTGGTCCCATCCAACGGATCGACCAGCCACCAACGCTCCCAGGTGGCACGCTCGCTCAAAGGAATGTCGGCGTCTTCTTCGGACAACACATGGATGTCCGGCGCCAATGCCTGCAAGCCAGCGACCAATAGGTGATGAGCGGCCAAATCCGCCGCCGTCACCGGTGACTCATCAGCTTTGGTGACCACTGCAACGTCCGCGCGCCAATGCGGCAGGATCACTTCACCGGCACGTCGCACCATCTCTATAACGGGCGCCAACAACGGATGGGGCAAGTTAGAAAACACGTTAGTCACGGCTGAAAGTCCCCGCGCTGGGTCAACAAGTCCCGCACCAGGTACAGCGCGGCCAAGGCACGTCCTTCGCTGAATTGCGGGTGTTGGATCAAGCTGGACAGCTCGCGCAAGTTGACGCGATCAACCCGCATCGGCTCGGGTTCGTCTCCCGGCAAGGATTCTTCATAAAGGTCAGTGGCCAATACCACTTGAATTTTCTGACTCATATAGCCGGGCGACAACGACAGCTCGGTCAAGTGCTCAAGCTGGCGAGCGCCATAGCCCGCCTCTTCCTTTAGCTCGCGATTGGCGGCAGCCAAAATGTCTTCACCCGGTTCGATCAGACCTTTAGGCAGGGAAAGCTCGTATTCGTCGATCCCGCCGCAGTACTCCTCGATCAACACCGCGTGGTCGGAATCGAGCATCGCAACGATCATCACGGCGCCATATCCGGGGCCCCGGCTAACCAGACGCTCGTAAGTGCGCTCGACCCCGTTGGAAAAGCGCAGTTGCAGCTCTTCAACGCAGAACAAACGGCTACTGGCGACGATTTCGCGGGCGAGGACGGTGGGTTTCTGGCGCATGACGGGCTCCTTGGCGTGGACGGGGTACTATACCGTGGCTTTTCCGATTGTCTGTGTCGGAAATGACAACGCTATTCATTCACTGCACGAGAATCTCAAATGCCTTCTTTACCCTGGCGCGACATTGATACCGTTCTGCTCGATATGGATGGCACCTTGCTCGACTTGCATTACGACAACCATTTCTGGATGGAACACTTGCCACAGCGCTATGCCGACCTGCATGGGGTCAGCCGAGCCATGGCCGAACTGGAAATACAGCCGCTGTTCGAAAAGAATGCCGGTACGCTGAATTGGTACTGCCTGGACTTCTGGAGCGCCGAGCTGAAGCTGTCGCTGCGAGACCTGAAGCTGGAAACCGCCGACTTGATTTCCCTGCGCCCTGACGCTGAAACCTTTCTGGCCGCGATCAAAGCTGCGGGCAAACGGGTGATCATGATCACCAATGCGCACCGCGATTCGCTGTCATTAAAGATGGAGCGCGTCCAGCTAGCGCCCTACTTCGAACGCATGATCAGCTCCCATGATTATGGTTTCCCCAAAGAGAACCCGCAGTTCTGGGCCGCGCTACACGCCGACATAGACTTCGAGCCAAGCCGCAGCCTGTTTATCGACGATACCCTGCCGATTCTGCGCAGCGCTCAGCGATTCGGCATTGCCCACCTACTGGCCGTCAGCGAGCCCGACAGCCATAAAGGTCCGAAGGACACCGAAGAATTTTCCGCCGTCGGGGATTACCGGGAATTGATCGTCGGGCTTTGAGCAGTCCTGTAGGAGCGCGCTTGCCAGCGATCGGCTGCGCAGCAGTCGTAAACCCGCGACTCGATTCTTTCAGTTGCAATGGGGTCGTCGGTTGGGACCGCTTCGCGCTCCATCGCGGGCAAGCGCGCGCCTACATTTAGCTAGAGATTACTCAGGAATCCGTAGCGATTGCCCCGGATAAATCTTGTTTACGTCTTTGAGCATGGGTTTATTGGCGTCGAATATCTTTTGATACTTGTTGGCATCTCCATACACCCTTTTCGAGATGGCACTGAGTGTGTCGCCTTTCTGTACGGTCTCGAAGCGCGATGCTGTCGTAGGTGCTGCTCCGGCGGCGAGGGTCATCTGGTCATCGACTTTTTCTACTCCTTGAATATTACCCAGCGTCACCAAAATCTTCTCTTTTTCCTCTTGGCTAGCCGCCTCGCCAGTTGCTGTTACCGTGCTGCCATCGACGGTGGTCTGGATATTGGGGTTACCCAAGCCCACGTCAGCGATATGTTTTTTTAGCACTTCATCGGCATTCGCGTTGCCTGGCGTTACTGCATCAAGAATCTTTTCTCCTGCTTCTTTCAGAAAACTAAAAATACTCATGCTTATTCTCCTTGCGTTTTTAGAAGGACGAACGTCATGTCCGCGTTGATAACTTTAGTTCGAACAGACGGGTCAGCCGAGGGTTCCGACCAATTGCGGTTCACCCATCCGATAGCCAGAGCGCGCTAGAATCAGCCGCCTGCTAAACGCATCGGAGTGAAGATGGACATCAAACAGCTCAAATTCCTCATCGCCCTCGACGAGACCCGACATTTCGGCCAAGCGGCGGCACGGTGTCACATCACTCAGCCGACCCTGTCCATGCGCCTGCGTAGCTTGGAAGAAGAGCTGGACTTGCCGCTGGTCAATCGGGGGCAGCGCTTTGAAGGTTTTACCGCGCCGGGTGAACGAGTGCTCGCGTGGGCCAGAACGGTATTGGCCGCTTATGAGGGGTTACAGGCCGAAGCCGCTGCGTGCCGGGGGCATCTGGTCGGGACGCTGCGGCTGGGCGTGGTGCCGCTGTCGAGTTTCGATCCGATGGTGTTGATGCAGCGCCTGCACACCTTGCATCCAAATTTGCGCTTCGAATTGTCGTCACTCAGTTCCGAACAAATACTGGAGCAACTGGCGAACAATCAGCTCGATTTGGGCGTGTCGTACCTAGAACGACTGGACAGCGAGCGTTTTGATTCTTTGTCTCTGGCGCAAACCCGTATGGGGCTGTTGTATGACCAGCGGCATTTCAACTTTGGCGATGAACCCCTGAGCTGGGAAAGCTTGATCGAATTGCCGCTGGGCCTGTTAACCAGCGGTATGCATTTTCGTCAGTCCATTGATCACAATTTCCACAGCCGTGGCCTGAACCCATTACCGATGTTGCAAACCGACGCAGTGCACCAACTGCTGCAAGCGGTGCACGGCGGATTTTGTTGCGCGATCATGCCCCTTGAAGGCGGCTTCGAAACGCTGACCCAACACTTACGCCTACAACCGATTGCCAATGCGCACACCTTGGCGCGGCTGGGTTTGCTCATGCGCCGCAGCGCACCACGGTCAGCATTGGCCGAAGCGTGTTTTGCCACTTATCAAAGCATTCTTGATGCGCCTTGATCGACGCCATCTATCAACGCATTGGTAGTAGCGATTAGACGCCATTCAGCAGCGGGCATAGGCTAAGGCATACATAATATGCCGGTACTTTCCCATGCCTTCCAAGCGCACGGTCAGCACGGCGCTAGCTTTGCATTCGCCTGCGCCTGCCGCCAGTCAGTCCTACAGCTACTCGAACCTTGAGCGCGAAGACTCCGCTCGCACCGAACTCGCCGAAGAAGTGGCTTTGGCCATCGCCTACAACGGCATTAGCCAGGCCGTGATGCTGGTCACACCGAGCGATCTGGAAGACTTCATCGTGGGATTCAGCCTGGGCAGCGGCATCATTGCCTCGCCTGACGAAATCTACGATGTGAAGCTCAGCGGTTCAGGTTCAGCGCAGCACGCGCAGGTGGAAATCGCCAGCCGTGCGTTCTGGAACCTCAAGCAACAGCGACGCCAACTCGCCGGCACCAGTGGCTGCGGACTGTGCGGCGTAGAAGCGGTGGAACAAGCCCTGCCGGAACTCACGGTGCTGCCCGGTGCGCCTTTGCCGCCGGCGGTCTGGCTGGAAGGACTGCGTCAACGTATCGGCGCGTTCCAACCCTTGGGCCAGCATTGCGGCGCCGTCCATGCGGCCTTGTTCATGAACAGCAACGGCGAGCTGTTGCTGGGCCGCGAAGACATCGGCCGGCATAACGCTCTCGACAAACTGATTGGCGCGTTGATCCGCCAGAACATTTCCATGACCGGCGGACTCGCCATTGTCACCAGCCGATGCAGCCTGGAGTTGATCCAGAAAGTGCTGCGAGCAGGCATTCAGACGCTGGTCAGCCTGTCTTCGCCCACTGGCCTCGCGGTGCAATGGGCACGTCGACACAACCTCAATTTAATTCACCTGCCGCAGCACAGCGCGCCGCGTGTATTTAGCCCTGCGATGGAGAATCAAGCGTGAGCAGTCATCACCAAGCCGACAAAGTTCCGGTCAAGCGCTACAAGCCGTACAAAGGACCGGCCGGTGGTTGGGGCGCGCTCATGAGCGTGACGCAAGCATGGCTCACCAGCGATAACGCGCTGAAGAACATCCGCATGATGCTCAAGACTAACCAGAACGGCGGCTTCGACTGCCCCGGCTGTGCGTGGGGCGACTCGCCGGAAAGCGGCATGGTCAAGTTCTGCGAGAACGGCGCCAAAGCGGTTAACTGGGAAGCCACCAAACGTCGTGTCGACGCCTCCTTTTTCGCCCGTTACAGCGTCAGTGCCCTGCGCGAGCAAAGCGATTACTGGCTTGAATACCAAGGCCGCTTAACCGAGCCCATGAGCTACGACGCCGAGACCGATCGTTACAAACCGATCAGTTGGGAAAACGCCTTCGCCTTGATCAGCCATCACCTGCGCAATCTGCCGAGCCCGGACATGGCCGAGTTTTATACCTCGGGCCGAGCCAGCAATGAGGCGGCCTATTTGTATCAGCTGTTCGTACGTTCTTTCGGCACCAACAATTTTCCTGACTGCTCGAACATGTGCCATGAAGCCAGTGGCGTCGCCTTGGCGCAGAGCGTGGGCGTAGGCAAAGGCACCGTAACCTTCGCCGACTTCGAACACGCTGATGCGATTTTTATCCTAGGGCAAAATCCCGGTACTAATCACCCGCGCATGCTCGAACCCCTGCGTGAAGCGGTCCTGCGTGGCGCGCAAGTGGTGTGTGTTAACCCGCTGAAAGAGCGTGGTCTGGAACGCTTCCAACATCCACAACACCCACTGGAAATGCTCAGCAACGGTTCAGAACCGACCAGCACCGCGTACTTGCGCCCGGCATTGGGTGGCGACATGGCACTGCTGCGAGGAATGGCCAAGTACCTGCTGCAATGGGAGCGTGAGGCTCAGGCGGCCAACGCGCCACCGGTCTTCGACCATGATTTCCTCAACGAACACACCGACGGTGTGCTCGATTACCTGGCGTCCATCGATGACACGTCCTGGGAAGAGATTGTTCAGCAGTCAGGCTTGCCGTTAACCGACATCGAAACGGCTGCCCGGATGTACGCAAAAGGCACAAAAGTCATCATGTGCTGGGCGATGGGTATCACTCAGCACCGTCACTCAGTGCCAACCATCCAGGAAATTGCCAACCTGATGCTGCTGCGCGGCAACATCGGCAAACCGGGCGCCGGCCTGTGCCCAGTACGTGGCCACAGCAACGTGCAAGGCGACCGGACCATGGGCATCAATGAGCGTCCACCGACGCTGTTCCTTGATGCGCTGGAAAAACGCTTTCAGTTCAAAATGCCGCGTACCAATGGTCACAACGTGGTTGAAGCCATTCACGCAATGCTTGATGGGCACTCCAAAGTATTTATCGGCCTGGGCGGCAACTTCGCCCAAGCCACCCCGGACAGTTCGCGTACCGTTAAGGCGCTGGGCAAATGCGACCTGACCGTGCAAATCAGCACCAAGCTCAACCGCAGCCACCTGACCCACGGCAAACAAGCGTTGATCCTGCCGTGCTTCGGCCGTACCGACATCGATATTCAGGCTGACGGCCCGCAAGCGGTGACCGTTGAAGATTCGTTCAGCATGGTCCATGCGTCAAATGGCCAACTGCAGCCGCTGTCGAAACAGATGCGTTCGGAACCCGCGATCATCGCAGGGATTGCGGCGGCAACCCTGGGCACCAAACCCGTGGATTGGTTATGGCTAACTGCCGATTACAGCCGAATTCGCGACCTGATTGCCGACACGATTCCCGGCTTCAAAGACTTCAACGAGCGCGTGAAGCATCCAGGCGGCTTCTACCTTGGCAACGCGGCAGGTGAACGACGTTGGAACACCAAAACAGCCCGAGCGAACTTCAGGGCCAACGTCCTGCCCGTGGATCTGGTGCATGAAAACGTTCGAGCGACGGGTCAGATTCCGGACTTGATCATGCAATCGATGCGCTCCCACGATCAGTACAACACCACCATTTATGGATTGGACGACCGTTATCGCGGGGTCAAAGGTCAGCGTGACGTGTTGTTCGCCAACGAAGCCGACATCATTCGCCTGGGCTTTAAACCGGGACAAAAAGCTGACCTGATTTCAATTTGGAATGACGGCCTGGAGCGTCGCGTCAAAGGCTTCACGCTGCTGGCGTTCGACATCCCAGCTGGGCAAGCCGCCGCTTACTACCCGGAAGTGAACCCGCTGGTCCCCCTGGAAAGTGTCGGGGATGGCAGCAGTACGCCTACGTCCAAGTTCGTCGCCATCCGCTTGGAAACAGCCAGCGCCAGTGCCCGAATTTTGTAGGATTAAACGCCCCGCTATCGCGCTGTAAACACCGCCCTTTGTAGGAGCCAACTTGTTGGCGAGGCGGTGTATACCGTGACGCCGCCCGGCCAACAAGTTGGTTCCTACAGGACTAATTGCTCCAACGCCTCGCGCAGCTTATCTGGGATCGGCACCGGGCGATTCGATGCCCGATCCACAAACACATGGACGAAACGCCCTGCCGCGCAGGCTTCGTCTTCCCCTGCCTTGAACACCGCCAATTCATACTGAACCGAGCTATTACCCAGCTTGCCAACGCGCAGGCCGACGTCGATCAAGTCCGGGAAAGCTATCGACGCGAAATAATCACACGACGAACTGACCACAAAACCCACCACGTCACCGTCATGAATAGTCAGACCGCCACGCTCGATCAAATAGCTATTCACCGCCGTGTCGAAATAGCTGTAATAGGTCACGTTATTCACATGCCCGTAGATGTCGTTATCGTGCCAGCGGGTGGTGATCGGCTGGAAATGACGATAATCAGCGCGTTGCGGGTTTTGCTCGGTCATAAGCAGACTCTAGTGATGGAAGAATGCAGCCTTATTCAATCATTGCGCCCCGCGTCCACTCCCGTACCTGCGCATAAGGGTAATTTTCCAGCGCCGCAAATCCCTTGATCCCCCGCGCTTTGAGTTTGGTGAACAGCGGCATGCTGATACCGCAGAGGAATCGGGTCAGGCAGTCAGCACTAGGATCGTAGCCGGTGTAATCCAAATGCCGGCGCAGAAACTCAGCGCACAGGTCATCGAAACTTTGTTCAGCCAGGGCAGGCAATGCGGGCGGCGAAGGCAGTCGGGCTATATTTCCATGACACACCGAACAATGCCCGCACTGCTCGGGCGCCTGGAGATCGCCGAAATACTCAGCGAGCCGATGACTCAGGCACCGCTCGGTGGCGAACAGATCAAGCATGGCGTGGATGCGCGCCACTTCAGTGGTTTCATGCTGTTTGAAATACTCATGCAACTCATGGCCCAGCGCGTCGGGGTCGAAATTCATATCGAGCAAGCTGTAGACCTCGGTCATCAACTTGCTTTCTAACTCGATCCAGCCTTTTTCCTGAAAGTAATCCAGCGCAGTAACCACTCGCCCACGCTCGGCCTGATGCTGCTGATACAAGGCCTCAAAGTTAACCGTGGCCCAGGTTCTTGCCTGATAGGAGGTCTCGATAATGGCTTCGACAAACTGACGCCGCTCTCCTTCAAAACGTTGCAACAGAAGCTTCGGCTCCATCAGAAACTTGAAACGGTATTCAGCGAAATAAGCGAAGCGTGGCGCAATGATGCCGCGCAGCTCAAGTTGCACCAGCAAGGTCTTTAGTGGCAGTTGGCGAATATTGCTCTGATCAGCCAAGGGGCCCAGTAGCAACTCCCACTGCCCGTCGTTGGCTGCATTCAGTAACTCATCGATGACATGCCGAATGCCAAGGTATTCCGGCGTATCGCCGTAAACGAAATTCTCCAGGATGTTCAAGCTGTCACGGTTAGCCAGCACCAAGCAGTCCGAGGGCGCACCATCTCGCCCTGCGCGGCCGATTTCCTGGCTGTAGTTTTCAATGGATTTCGGCAGATCGAAATGAACGACGTTACGGATATCGCTCTTGTCGATCCCCATTCCAAACGCGATGGTGGCAACGATGCAATTCAGTCGCCCGCCCATGAATTGCCGCTGAATTGACTCACGCTTATCGTGGGGCAGACCGGCATGGTAGGCACTGGCCGCCAAGCCGTTCTGAGTCAAATGCTCAGCAACGTATTCAGCGGTTTTCTGTAACGTGACATAAACAATAGTGGGCTGGCCCACACGCGAACCCAACCACTCAACCAATCGTCTCCGCTTGTCTCGACCCATAGCCGGCTCAACCAATAGGTTGAGATTGGGGCGATAAAACCCGGTCGTCACCACGTCCTCCGGAGCGATGGCGAATTTGGCCTGCATATCGGCGATGACATTCGGCGTCGCGGTAGCCGTCAGCAACAACGCTTGCGGGATATTGAATTGGCGTTGATAGTCCGGAAGCTTGAGGTAATCCGGCCGGAAGTTATGGCCCCACTCAGATATGCAGTGTGCTTCGTCGATGACCAACAGCGAAATCGGCACCTGTTCGATGAAATGTCGAAAGCGCTCGTTCTTTAAACGCTCCACAGAAATCATGAGGATTTTGAGTTCGCCGGATCGGGCTCGCGCCATAACCTGCGCGGTACTGTCACGACTTTGTGCCGAATCGATACTGGCTGCAGCAATGCCGTGGCGCTGCAAGAACGCTAACTGATCCTGAATCAACGCCAACAGAGGCGACACCACCAGTGTCAGGTGAGGCAGCATCAGCGCGGGTAGCTGATAGCACAATGACTTGCCCGACCCCGTTGGAAAAATCGCCGCCGCCGAACGCCCGGCTAACACCGCTCCAATCGCAGTCTCTTGCCCAGGCCGAAAATGCGAATAGCCAAACACGTGTTCAAGACGCTCATGCATACGCTGCCACTCCATTGACTGCCAGATAGGCGCCAGACCATAACCCTAAGCTGTGAAGTGCATATAGCGCTTGGGATTTTTGGATCGTCTCGGGAAGTTTCATCGCATTCTCTGACCGCACCATGCTGGCAAAATGGCATAGGCCGGTTTACCCTTCCCGCACGATACACCAGAGCATTATGGCTACACCGCAAAGGAAGCAGCATGGAAGATCAAAAACGACCGGAAGATGATGGTCTGACACACATTCAACGCTTAAATCCTGAGCAATTCGACATCGTGCTCGGCTCACCCCTCGGCAAACGCAAGGTGGTGCGCCCTGCATCGGCTGGCTCGCGGGGTCGTAACCTTATCATTCTTGCCGTCTTGGGCCTTGCTGCCTATGCACTGGCTACTCTATTTCATACGAATAAACCCACCAAAAGCGTCGTGATTGCCGAACCTGAGCCCGCTGAAACAATGGCTCCTCTCGAAGACGCCGTGCCTGTAGCCGTCGTTAAAAGTGCGGCTGAGCCTCGACCAACCCCCATGAACGAAGCGCACCCTACGCCTGCGCCTATCGAGCGTCCAAACACTACTTTGCCAGCGCAGGGCATGGTCTCGCAAAGTTACATGGCGGGCTTCAGAGCCGACCTGCAACACAACAACGCTCCACAACGAACTGTGAAAGTAGAAATCGTTACTGCCAACCTCCGCGAATGGGATGGCCGCAATCGCTACCGCTCGCAGTGGAAGGTCTACAACAACCATATTGAAGACGACAGCGTCTGTTTTAACTTCCCTGGCGCGACCGTTGAACACCGCGAATGCCGCAAAGCGGCGCAGGTGTTCTTCAAGGAACAATGTCGCGAATGGACCAAACGCTCGGACAGCGACCGAGAAGCACAGAGCAAGGCTACACAACAGCGGTATTGCGGGGCCGCAGGGACTTTTAACCCTGCGGGCTGAACACTAAAAGCCTCTTTAAAACACCAAATTCTGCCAGAATCCAGCATTGCCTATCGGTTATACCGCACTGTAAAGACGTTAAATCCTACAGACTTAACTAAACAACTAACTTCAATTTTTTATTAAAACATCCGGCAATAAACCTCAACATGACAACCAACTAAAATTGTTTATTCTCGCCTTTCAATCCACACAGCGAGACTAACACCATGAGTATTTTTACTGTCTATTTTTGCGGCACAGGGTCGACCAATTTCGACACCATCAATAAAAGTTATTGGGACGGCGAGCTGATTTCAAGCTTGGCCGCTAACAACGCGGGTAGAGAGTTTGTCGATTGGACAATTATTGACGGGCCTGGAAGCGGTAACCTCCAAGCCGATGACATGTTTACCAAGTCCAAAGAATATGGGCTGTCCGGCACGCTCTTCGGCAAAGGTTGGCATGAGAACGTCTTACATGCGGCGCACCTGATCAAAGGGAAATGTGATTGGCAGCGTACTGAACTGACGGCCGCAAACTACAAAGTCCTCAAAGCCGCCGGTATTCCAATCGAAGAGGTTCAAGTCACCGGCTCTTATTTATGGAGAAAATATAACTATGGCGACCGAAAACTTACGCCTCAACAACTTCAGGAGCAAATAATCAAAATCTTCCGACAGGGCGGCATTATTCCCACCCAGGTGAACTTGGTTGGCTGGAGCCGTGGCGGCGTTAGCTGCCATATGCTTGCTAACGCGATGTTGGCGGACAGTCAGCTCAAGCATATCAAGGTGAATATCTTTGCCGTTGATCCAGTGCCCGGAGCGCTCAATTTCCAAGGGGAAAAAGTAACCTTGGGTAGCAACGTCGCGGAGTACGTAGGCTTCTACGCCAGGGATGAACGATCCAAAGGTTTCTCCTGCGTGATCCCTACGACCCACCCATCCACTCGAGTCCATATCTATCCAATGGCGGGCCGCCACGCAACGCTCGTCGGTAATGCGGCTCTGAATGGCTCGGAAGGACCAAAGATGCTGCATGAGCCCGGGAGGATCGTCAGGCACTTCGCTGAAACATGCTTAACGCGCTGGGGGGTGAATCAGAATAAAAAATTAAACTTAGGCGCAGCCGAAATTGCTAAATTCCACGACGCTATCGTTCGCGGCGAGCAGCATTACGTTGCGATGCGCAAACAGTCCTATACCGCGATTACCGAGCAGGAAAAGAACCAACGGTATGTCACGTTCGGGGCTCACGGCGTGCACTTCACCGCGATTGAAGGCGACCAGTTCAAACCGGCCAAAGGCCTTGCTGGCAGCCTTTCCGCTACCAATGAAACGTACAAAGATCTACATTGATTGGTTTAGACACGCTAAACATGTTGTATATGCGACATTGAAAGACCCCGAATTTTTCAAAAAAAAACCGCCCTTTAAAGGCGGTTTTTTTTGATATCACCACTAACTATATTTTTGGACCGGCTGCTTTAATCGCATCGCTTACATCGAACTTCTTGAAGTTCTCAACAAACAATCCGGCCAATGCTTTAGCCGCTTCGTCGTACGCCGCTTTGTCCGCCCAGGTGTTGCGTGGGTTGAGCAGCCCTGTGTCTACGCCCGGTACCAGTTTCGGCACGTCGAGGTTAACGGTAGCGAGGTGTTCGGTTTCTGCGCCGATCAATGCACCGCTTTGGATGGCCGCAATCACACCGCGCGTAGTCGGGATGTTGAAGCGCTTGCCAACGCCGTAGCCGCCACCGGTCCAACCGGTGTTAACCAGGTAAACTTTCGAGCCGAAACCGCGAATGCGCTTGATCAGCAATTCAGCGTATTCGCCCGCTGGACGTGGGAAGAACGGCGCACCGAAGCAGGTTGAGAACGTCGACTTGATGCCGCTGCCTGAACCCATTTCTGTAGAGCCGACCAACGCGGTGTAGCCCGACAAGAAGTGGTAGGCCGCTTGTTCTTCGCTGAGGATCGACACTGGCGGCAATACGCCGGTCAGGTCGCAGGTAAGGAAGATCACAGCATTCGGCTCGCCACCGAGGTTTTTCGGTGCGCGTTTCTCGATCAGTTCACGCGGGTACGCGGCGCGGCTGTTTTGAGTCAGGCTGTCATCGGCGTAGTCGGCTTTCTTGGTCACCGGGTCGATGATCACGTTTTCCAGCACAGCGCCGTGCTGAATAGCTTTCCAGATGACAGGCTCGTTCTTCTCGGAGAGGTCGATGCACTTGGCATAGCAACCGCCTTCGATGTTGAACACAACCCCTACGCCCCAGCCATGTTCGTCGTCGCCAATGAGGTAACGGCTTTCATCAGCGGACAGGGTGGTTTTGCCGGTGCCGGACAGGCCGAAGAACAACGTGACGTCGCCCTCTTCGCCCATGTTGGCAGCGCAGTGCATTGGCAGCACGTCGACCGCTGGCAGCAGGAAGTTCTGTACCGAAAACAACGCCTTCTTCATTTCACCGGCGTAACGCATGCCGGCGATCAGCACTTTTTTGGCTGCAAAGTTGAGGATCACAGTGCCGTCAGAGTTGGTGCCGTCGCGCTCAGGTTCGCAGACGAACTCTGGGGCATTAATGACTTGCCATTCAGTTTTGGCGGCAGGGTTGTACTGTTCCGGATTGATGAACAGGCAACGCCCAAACAGGTTGTGCCAGGCAGTACCAGTAGTCATTTTCACAGCGAGGTAGTGCGCTGGATCAGAGCCTACATGGACGTGGGAAACGAAACTCTCGCGCTCACCGAGGAATGCTTCAACGCGATTCCACAGGGCATCAAACTTGTCAGCAGGGAATTTACGGTTGATCGGGCCCCAGGCAATAGCGGCCTGAGTGCTTGGCTCTTCAACGATATAACGGTCTACCGGCGAACGACCCGTGCGATGGCCTGTTTCCACGACCAGCGCGCCGGTATCGGAAAGCTCGCCTTCACCGCGGTTCAAGGCTTCTTTAACCAGATCATCGATGCTGAGATCGGTGTATACGGCATTATTAGCTTGCGTCATGAGGTTCCCCGTCGGCCCAGGCCGGTGCTCCAAACATTTTGTAGTAGAAACTCTGACACTACTACAGCGGAAAAAGTGGGCCGGATTATGCCAGAACTGCTTAAAAAAGGTAGAACCCTCCTGTCAGAACGGCGATAACGCGGCCCTACGGGCGTTTCAGGACATTTAGCCCGGTTTAATGCCGCGTATGAGACGGCGAATCCACACCACCGCCGGCAAATATCTGCGCCACGTCAGTGGCATCGAACAGGTAGCGCTGATTGCAGAACTGGCAGTCGATTTCGATGGCACCGTTGTGCTCGATCACCAGTTGCTGCGCATCCTCCACACCGAGGCTGACTAAGGCGTTGGCCGAACGCTCGCGGGAGCAACTGCAACGAAATTGCAACGGCTGGATGTCGAACATGCGCACTGCGTCTTCGTGAAACAAACGATGCAGCACAGTTTCATTGTCCAGGCTGAGCAACTCTTCAGCCGTCAGGGTTCCAGCCAGTGCAGTCACGTGTTGCCAGCTGGCATCGCGGTCTTCGGGATCAGTCAAACGGTCGGCAGGCAATTGCTGCAACAACAGGCCCCGTGCCCGAGAGCCATCGGCATTGAGCCAGAAGCGTGTTCCCAACTGCTCAGACAAAGCAAAGTACGACGTTAGGCTTTCAGACAAATCGGCACCGTCCAACGCCACGGCGCCTTGGTAGCGCTTGCCCTGACGTGGATCGATGGTCAACGTCAGAATGCCATCCGGCATCAAGTCGCGCAGCCCGGCACCCGGTACGATCTGGTCTTCCTCGTAGCGAGCGATGCCACGTATTTCGCGGTCGCTGGAACATTCGACCATCAGCATTGGAACCGCGCCGCTGGAATTGGCTTGCAGCACCAGCAATCCATCAAATTTGAGCGTGCCCACCAGCAGCGCCGCAGCCGCGAGCATTTCGCCCAGCAATTGTGCAACGGGCTCTGGGTACGGATGTTTAGCCAACACCTCGGCGTAACTGCGCTCAAGCGCCACCAGCTCTCCGCGAACGTCGCTTTCATCAAAAATAAAACGCTGTGTGTAATCAATATCCGGAAAATCATGCATAAGGAAAGGTATCTGAAGTGATGACAAAGTAATGACAAGCGCTTATAAAGCGCCGCCTGACATCTAGCAATTTTTTTGCTGCCGTAAGCATGCCAATGGGGCGCATTTTATGAACAATTCCGATCTCTTCCAGGCCAGGTGGAACATCAGCCGACTGCTGTTGTGCAATCTACTCGCTCTGGCGCTGATGTGTTTTTGGCTATGGCCCACTGGCCACGCCGTTTTCACCCAATTTGACGAGTGGCTTTTTCATCTGCTGAATCACCCGCTGGCCGAGAGCACAGTGTGGCTCTACATTTGGACAGTCGCCAGTATGCGACCCTTCGATATCATCGTTGGCCTGATTTTACTGACGCTGCTGATCAAAGGTGACTGGGTGTTCGAAGCCATTCACGTCCGTCAGGCCTTCTTTGGCTTTCTTGCGATCCTTATCTTGCTGCTGATCATTCGTACGATTTTTGAAAAAAGTGTCAAGCACATGGGCTGGCAGCACAGTAGCCCGTCCGTGGTGCTTCCAGGTGCGCTCAGCATGAGCGCTTTTTTCCCCAACCTGCCCGAAGCGCTGGACTTGAAGGACAGTTCGAACCAAAGCTTCCCTGGCGACCACGCCTCTGTGTTACTAATCTGGGCACTGTTCATAACCCTGTTTAGCCGGACCAACGGTCAACGCTTGGTCATCTGGGGCTTGGCATTCCTGTTCATGCTGCCGCGCTTGGTCGCCGGTGCTCACTGGGGGCAGGACGATTATATTGGCGGCGCTGCGATGGCCGCACTGGCATTGGGCTGGGGCTATTACACGCCGCTTGCCGCCCATGCCTCACGTTTCTTGCTTCGCGTAACGGAGTCCCTGTTCAAGCCGTTGAGCTATTTGCCGGTGATCAAGCACATGAGCGTCGTAAGGTTTCCAACCGTCCGAGGCCGCTAATCATCACTGCCTGAACCGCGAAACTGATGGAGCTGCCGACGCTGTTTCTTGGTCGGTCGCCCGTCGGTGGTGATGCCGAGGCTACCTGCCTTGCGCAACGCTGCCGCGCGCTCACGTTTGACGATGCTTTCCGGCGTTTCGGTGTACAGGGCGTGCGCCTCAGGCGCACCTCGCCGTACCGCCGATAACGCTTGAACCACTACCGAGCGCTCATCGAACCCTGCTCGAATCTGGTATTCGTCCCCTAAACGCGGCTCCTTGCCGGGCTTGCATCGTTCGCCCCGCCAATGGACCTTACCGCTTTCAATCGCGGCCTTGGCCAAGGCTCGTGTTTTAAAAAAACGCGCAGCCCAGAGCCATTTGTCCAGCCGAACTTTGTCGTCCTCTTCCTGTTTTTGTGCCATAAGAACTCCTTAGTAAAGTGACAACCGGAACTGTACTACGTGACGTATAGCAGGCGTCAAACCGATCCCCGGACTAGAATGCTCAACCCATTGACGGTCCCCTTGGCGCTAGGAGTGCTACGTGACTGAATTTCCGATTTCGCTGACCCATCCTAAAGTTGGATGCGAAGGCTGCCAAAACAGCGCTGAGCTGGATTTCGACTTTGCATTTGCCTACCAACCCATCGTCGATCTGCGTGATTGCTCAGTCTTCGCCCACGAAGCTCTAGTGCGAGGTATACATGGCGAAGGGGCGATGTCCATTTTGAGCCAAGTCAACGAGCAGAACCGCTACCGGTTTGACCAGCGTTGCCGCACTGAAGCGATAGCCGGCGCGGCGCGATTGAAGATGCGTGAGCACCTGTCGATCAACTTTTTGCCAAACGCGGTGTACCGCCCGGAACTGTGTATTCGCAGCACCCTTGAGGCAGCAAAAACGCACAATTTCCCGCTAAGCCAACTGATTTTCGAAACCGTTGAAAGCGAGTATTTAGATAACAATCGCCATTTGACCAACATTCTGCGTGAATACCACGAGTTCGGCTTCAAGACGGCCATTGACGACTTTGGTGCGGGTTACTCCGGGCTGACATTGCTAGCAGACTTTCAGCCTGACCTGATCAAACTCGACATGGCGCTGATTCGGGATATTCATCTGGATCGCCCTCGACAGGCTATTGTTCGAGGCGTTGTCACAATGTGTGCAGAGTTGGGCGTTACAGTCATTGCCGAAGGCATCGAGCATGTCGAAGAGCGTGATTTTTTGTCCGACTGCGGGATATTCCTTATGCAGGGCTATTTGTTCGCCAAGCCTGCATTCAAAGCCTTGGCCCAGATCAACCCTGGCGCTTGGCAGGCAGTTTGAAACGTACGGAATCGCTTTGAAAACATTTGATCATTTGACGGTCGTTGGCCTTCGCGAGTGGGTGGCGCTGCCCCTTCTAGGCGTGGCCGGCTTACGCGCGAAAATTGATACCGGGGCCAGTACATCCAGCCTGCACGCGACCGAGATCGAACCCTTCGAACGCGATGGCGAGAAATGGGTACGCTTCAACGCGCACCTCGGCACAGTGGTTCAGTTGCGCCACCGCCGATGCGAAGCGCTGCTGGTTGCCATGAAAACCATAAAAAGCTCCAACGGACACACGCAGGTTCGTTACGTCATCCGCACAACCTTGGCGCTAGGTGATCGGGTCTGGCCGGTGGAATTCACATTGGCCTGCCGCCAAGCCATGCGCTACCGCTTGCTACTCGGCTCCAAAGCTTTGATCGACGGCCATTTGGTGGTCAATCCGGGCATTACATACGTTCAAGAAAAGCCGGTATTTCCGGCCTCTATTATCTCTGTCACAGGTGTTGCATGAAGATCGCTGTGCTGTCGCGTAACCCGCGTCTGTATTCCACACGTCGTATGGTCGAAGCCGGTACCGCCCGCGGCCATGAGATGGTGGTGATCGACACCCTGCGCGCATATATGAACATCGCCAGTCATAAGCCGCAGATCCACTATCGCGGCAAGCCGCTGGAAGATTTCGATGCGGTGATCCCGCGAATCGGTGCTTCGGTGACGTTTTATGGCTGCGCTGTGCTGCGCCAGTTTGAAATGATGGGCGTATTTCCGCTCAACGAGTCAGTGGCCATTGCGCGCTCGCGGGACAAGTTGCGTTCGCTGCAATTGCTCTCACGCCGAGGTGTTGGTTTGCCCGTCACTGGGTTTGCTCACTCACCCGATGACATTCCGGACTTGATCCGCATGGTCAATGGCGCACCACTGGTGATCAAGGTCCTGGAGGGCACCCAAGGCATTGGCGTGGTGCTGTGTGAAACGGCCACTGCGGCGGAATCGGTGATCGAAGCGTTCATGGGCCTTAAACAAGACATCATGGTCCAGGAGTACATCAAGGAAGCAGGCGGCGCGGATATTCGCTGCTTTGTCGTGGGTGACAAAGTGATCGCTTCGATGAAACGCCAAGCCAAGCCGGGAGAGTTTCGCTCGAACCTGCACCGTGGCGGCAGCGCCAGCCTGATCAAGATCACACCCGAAGAACGTATGACCGCCATTCGCGCGGCCAAAGTGATGGGGTTGAGCGTCGCTGGCGTAGATATACTGCGCTCCAATCACGGTCCACTGGTTATGGAAGTGAACTCATCACCGGGACTGGAAGGCATCGAAACCACCACCAACAAAGACGTGGCAGGGATGATCATCGAGTACCTGGAGAAGAACAGCGGCCCGCACATGACGCGGACCAAAGGGAAGGGTTGATAGGGTCACCGGAATTGTGGGACCGATTCATTCGGGAAAGCAACACCTCGGCGCCCCAGACAACCGCGCCGACCGCTTCCCGAATGAATTCGGTCCCACAGAAACTTCGATTTGCACACTTCAGCTTAAACCGCGTCCCTCGGTAACATCAGACCCAGCGGCAGACGCACCCTGGCTTCAAGGCCACCTCCTGAACGATTTCGCAGCTCTACATTGCCACCGTGCATAGCGGCGATTCGCTTGACGATTGCCAGTCCCAAACCCGTGCCTTTCCCGCTGCGCGCTCGGTCGCCACGTATAAAGGGATTGAAGATGACCTCCAACTCTGACGGATCGATGCCCATGCCGCGGTCCAGCACACTCAGCACAACGTAAGGTGCATTGACGTCGCCCGATACGTAGGCGGCGACTTCTATTCCATTACCTGCGTGATGCATCGCGTTGCCAATCAAGTTGTTCAGCAGCCGTTTAAGCGAAACCCGGCGTAGCGGAAATGGCGGGATCGGTTCCAGGCACAAACGAATTTGCTCGGTGGGATGATTGAAAGGGGCTACCACCTCCCGCACCAAGTCACTCAAGTCGACTTCTTCGATTTTTTCGTCGCGTCCGTCACGAATGAATGCCAGAAACTGATCGAGAATCGCGTCCATGTCCTCGATATCGCGAACCATTCCCTCCGTCAGCTCGTTTTCGTCCGTCATTAACTCCAGCGACAGCCGCAAACGGGTCAAGGGTGTTCGCAGGTCGTGAGAAACCCCGGCCAACATCAACTCCCGTTCCTGCCCCGCCTGCTCAACGTCTTCGGCCATCTGGTTGAAAGCGCGGTAGACCTCGGCCATCTCACTGGGTGTATCGCTGATCGGCAAACGCACGCTACGCCCCTGGCCCAACTGGCGGGCAGCAAACACCAAACGCTTGAGCGGCTGATTAAGTTGCCTGACGAAAATCCAAGCCGATGCCGTGGATAACAAACCAATGGCAAGGAACCAACCCAGTACGCTCCAGATCTTCTGGCCTCGTAATGGATGCGGGTACAACGGTACTTTCAGCCAACCGTCACCCAGGCTCGGGGCTCGAACCCAAAGCGCCGGTGGCGCATGCACCCGCAAGCGCACCTCGGTGTCCGCACCCAACTCAGCCTGCATTTGCCGTTGATAAATTTCACTGTAAGGCCAATGTTGTTCGCCCTCCGGCACACCGCCGCCCACCACGCGAATCAGCCCCGCAGCTTCGGCAATTGCCCCACGGTCTTGCTCATCAGCAGCCCAATAGGCACGTAACGTCAGCGCGACACCGTGGCTGTATTGTCTGTCGACCAGAACGTCCTCGTTCATCAGTAGATAAACCAGGGTCAGTGCCTTGGAAAACAGCACGACAATTAGCACCAGCCATAGGGTGCGAGAGAAGAAACTTTGCGGGAACCAGAGCGGCGTTTTCATGGCAGTAGCTACACACTTTGCAGGTGCGAGCCAGGCTCGCAGAAATGGCGAATCGCGAACGGCGTCAACTGCGTGAACGCACGCACCAAAACAGTCGATAGCCCTTAAGAGGGCTATCGACTGTTGGGGCGAGGATTCGGCGTGCTGAGCAGCTCGCTCCTACAAAATGCAGATCACTTGTTTCCAGCACCATCGGGAACGAATACGTAACCCACACCCCAGACTGTCTGGATATAACGAGGCTTGGACGGATCCGGCTCGATCAGGCGACGCAAGCGTGAAATCTGCACGTCAATGGAGCGCTCCAGCGCATCCCACTCGCGACCACGGGCCAGGTTCATCAATTTGTCGCGGGTCAATGGCTCGCGGGCATGCATGACCAACGCCTTGAGCACCGCGAATTCGCCCGTGGTCAGCATGTGCACTTCATCGCCGCGCTTGAGCTCGCGGGTGGCCAGCGACAGCTCGTAGTCACCGAAGGTGACGGACTCGTCTTCACTGCCAGGGGCGCCAGGCACCGGCGTAGTCTGACGACGCAGCACAGCTTTGACCCGCGCCATCAGTTCATCGGGGTTGAATGGCTTGGACAGGTAATCGTCAGCACCCAACTCCAGACCGCGGATACGACTCAACTCATCACCCTTGGCAGTGAGCATGATGATAGGAACCTGATTGTTGGCAGCGCGCAAGCGGCGGCAGGCAGAAAGCCCGTCTTCGCCAGGCAACATCAAATCCAGTACGACCAGGTGAAAAACCTCTCGAGCCAGCAGGCGGTCCATTTGCTCGACGTTCGCTACAGCACGCGCGCGATAACCTTTGCTCGTAAAAAAACGCTCTAACAGGCTGCTTAACCCTGGGTCGTCGTCAACGATGAGGATTTTTTCCCCTTCAGCAGTTTGTGCAATGCTGCTCATTAGATGCTCCTTTGATCTCGGCGCGCATTATGGCGTAGCCACCGAGTTACGTACTGTAAGCATTGTTAGCAGATTTTTCCTGCGCCGCCAGCAACGGCTGCTCACGACGCCCGTTAAAGGCTCCAATCCCCCTAATCGTAGATCGCCGGGTATAATGCGCCGCCGCGAAGTCAGGCAACTCTGGCCGACGCCGCTTGTAAACAGTCGTATATTTTTGTTCACAATTTGCCAGGTGGTTTTATGGACAGCATCAACAGCCGCATCGCCGAGGAACTCGGCGTACGCCCACAGCAGGTCGCAGCGGCCGTCGCTCTGCTCGATGAAGGCTCAACGGTGCCCTTCATCTCTCGCTACCGCAAAGAAGTGACCGGCAGCCTCGATGACACTCAATTACGTCATCTGGAAGAGCGCCTACGCTACCTGCGTGAACTTGACGAGCGACGCATCAGCATCCTCGCCAGCATTGAAGAACAAGGCAAGCTGACCCCGGAGCTGGCGCGCGATATCAAACTTGCTGACACCAAAACCCGCCTCGAAGATTTGTATTTACCCTACAAGCAAAAACGCCGCACCAAGGGACAAATCGCCCTGGAGGCCGGTCTCGGCGAATTGGCCGATGGCCTGTTCAACGACCCAAGCCTGACGCCTGAAGGCGAAGCCGCCCGCTTTGTCAGCGCCGAAAAAGGCGTCGCCGATGTGAAAGCAGCGCTCGAAGGCGCCAAGTACATCCTGATGGAGCGTTTTGCCGAAGACGCCAACTTGCTCGACAAATTGCGTAGCTTCCTCAAGCAGGAATCGGTGATCAGCGCCCGCGTGGTGGCTGGCAAAGAAGAAGAAGGCGCGAAATTCCGCGATTACTTCGAACACGACGAACCCCTGAAAAGCATGCCATCGCACCGTGCCTTGGCTATTTTTCGCGGGCGTAACGAAGGCTTTCTCAGCGCCTCGCTGAAGGTCGGCGATGAACTGCCGGGCGCCATGCACCCCTGCGAAATGATGATCAGCGAACGCTTCGGCCTGCAAAACCAGAATCGTCCTGCTGATAAATGGCTGGCCGAAGTGGTGCGCTGGACCTGGAAGGTCAAGCTCTACACCCACCTGGAAACCGATTTGCTGGGTGAGTTGCGCGAAGGCGCGGAAACCGAAGCCATCAACGTGTTCGCGCACAACTTGCATGACTTGCTGCTGGCCGCACCCGCCGGCCCTCGCGCCACGTTGGGCCTTGACCCTGGCCTGCGCACCGGCTGCAAGGTGGCGGTGGTCGATGCCACTGGTAAGTTACTGGATTACGCCACGGTTTATCCCCATGTGCCCAAGAATCAGTGGGATCAAACCATTGCCGTGTTGGCCGCACTGTGTGCCAAACATGCCGTGGATTTGATCGCCATTGGCAACGGCACCGCCAGCCGGGAAACCGACAAACTGGCCGCCGAACTGATCAAAAAATACCCAGGCCTGAAAATGACCAAAGTGATGGTCTCAGAAGCCGGCGCTTCGGTGTATTCAGCCTCAGAACTGGCTGCCAAGGAATTCCCGGACTTGGACGTGACCATCCGTGGCGCCGTGTCGATTGCCCGGCGCTTGCAAGACCCGTTGGCTGAACTGGTGAAAATTGATCCGAAATCCATCGGTGTCGGCCAGTACCAGCACGATGTGTCGCAACTGAAACTTGCCCGTGGTCTGGATGCCGTGGTTGAGGACTGCGTGAATGCCGTTGGTGTTGATGTGAACACCGCGTCGGTGGCCTTGCTAGCGCGTATTTCTGGCCTCAACTTTACGCTGGCACAAAATATTGTCGCCCACCGCGATGAAAACGGGGCGTTCAAGACCCGCGCCGCGCTGAAGAAAGTCAGCCGGCTTGGCGAAAAGACCTACGAACAAGCTGCTGGCTTCCTGCGTGTGATGAACGGCGAAAATCCACTGGATTCCTCCGCTGTTCACCCGGAAGCGTATCCGTTAGTGAAGCGAATTGCCGCCGAAACTGACCGCGATATCCGGTCGCTGATTGGAGACGCCAGCTTCCTCAAGCGTCTGGATCCGAAAAAGTACACCGACGAAACCTTCGGCCTGCCTACCGTGACCGACATTCTGCAAGAACTGGAAAAACCAGGCCGTGACCCGCGACCCGAGTTCAAGACCGCTGAGTTCCAGGAAGGCGTCGAAGAACTCAAAGACTTGCAGCTGGGCATGATCCTCGAAGGCGTGGTCACCAACGTGACCAACTTTGGCGCATTCGTCGATATCGGGGTCCATCAGGACGGTTTGGTGCACATCTCGGCGTTATCGGAGAAGTTCATCAAAGACCCACGTGAAGCGGTGAAAGCAGGCGATGTGGTGAAGGTCAAAGTCATGGAAATTGATATCCCGCGCAAACGCGTCGGGCTGTCGATGCGCATGGGTGATACCCCCGGCGAGAAAATTGATGGCGCACGCGGCGCACGTCCAGGCTCAGCGGCACGCTCACAACAGAGCACATCGCGCAAAGAAGCCCCGGCCGCAGTGGCCCCGGTCAATCACGCCATGGCGTCTTTGTTCGCCAACGCCAAGCAGTTGAAGAAGCGTTGATGGAGATCCCGGAAGGTCTTACCCAAAGCGCATTTTTCAATACGCTCGGCTGTCGACTGGTTCGCCTGGACGACGGCATTGCGCACGTCGCGCTGCCGCTGGAACCTCACCTGCGCAATCGCGGCAACGTAATGCACGGCGGAGCAATCTTCAGCCTGGTCGATATCACCATGGGACTGGCGTGTTCCAGTTCCCACGGTTTCGATCAGCAAAGCGTCACCATCGAATGCAAGATCAACTATGTGCGCTCGGTTTCCGAAGGCGAGGTGCTGTGCATCGCCAAGGTGCTGCACGCCGGCAGACGCACGCTGGTGGTCGAAGCGGAAGTGGTCCAGGGCGACAAACTGATCGCTAAAGCACAAGGTACGTTCGCCGTCATCTAGCTCTCGGGCGTGGATTTGAGTTAATTTCGACACTGCGTAAACAGAGTCGGAATTTTCAGCCTGCTGTGCGGCCAAATCGTGCAACAGGGCTTCGGCGGTCCAAACCATAACTAGGCGACGACGCCAGTTCTTCTCTTCACCCTTGTAGACGGTCATCTCCACCCCCATATTGGGGCGACTGACGCGTGAAGGAATCTAACTTGAGCGAACTTCTCAACCGCCGCCTGGCTCTGCTTAGCGAGCCTACTCACCTCTCCTTACTGGAGCAGTGCCTGCACGGTATTGAGCGTGAATGCCTACGCGTAACGGACCAGGCACGACTGGCGCAGACCCCGCACCCTGAAACATTGGGTGCCGCGCTGACCAACGAGCAAATCACCACGGACTATTCCGAGTCATTGCTGGAATTCATTACTCCGGCACTGTCGGACCCGGCTGACACGCTGGACAGCTTGGACAAGATCCATCGCTATGCTTACAGCAAGCTCGGCGCCGAGTACCTGTGGAGCCCTTCAATGCCGTGCCCATTGCCGGCCGAAGAAGATATTCCGATTGCCTACTACGGCACGTCGAACATCGGTCAGCTCAAGTACGTCTATCGCAAAGGCCTGGCCTTGCGATATGGCAAGGCCATGCAGTGTATCGCCGGCATTCACTACAACTTTTCGCTGCCGGAAAAACTCTGGCCCGTGCTTCGGCAAGCCGAAGACTTTGTCGGCAGCGATCGCGACTTCCAATCGTCATCCTATATCGCCCTGATCCGTAACTTCCGCCGCTACAGCTGGCTACTGATGTACCTGTTCGGCGCTTCGCCGGCCTTGGACGCAGGCTTTTTGCGTGGTCATTCGCATCAGTTGGAGCAATGGGACCCTGACACGCTGTTCTTGCCGTACGCCACCAGCCTGCGCATGAGCGATCTGGGTTACCAGAGCAACGCCCAAGCGGGTCTGACGCCGTGCTACAACGACTTGAGCAGCTACATCAACAGCCTGCGTAAAGCGGTGGCAACGCCGTATCCACCGTATGTCGAGATCGGCACCCGCAAGGACGGTGAGTGGATCCAGCTCAACACCAACATCCTGCAGATCGAAAACGAGTATTACTCGAACATCCGTCCGAAACGCGTGACCTATTCGGGCGAACGGCCGATTCAGGCGCTGATGGCCCGTGGCGTGCAATACGTTGAGGTCCGCTGCTTGGACATCAACCCGTTCCTGCCGATGGGTATCGACTTGCAGCAAGCACGCTTCATCGATGCGTTTGTGCTGTATTGCGCACTGCAAGACAGCCCGCAGTTGGCTGCTAACGAATGTACCAATGCGGAGTCGAACTTCCTGACGGTGGTCAAGGACGGTCGTCGCCCGGGTCTGGAACTGCGCCGCAATGACAGCACCATCGAGCTGAAAGCCTGGGCAAGCGAGTTGTTGGAAAAAATTGCTCCACTGGCGCAACTGCTCGATCAAAGCCATGGCGGCGAAGAGCACTCCCAATCAATTGCAGCCCAGCAAGCCAAGGTCAATGACGCTTCACTGACCCCTTCGGCCCAAGTATTGGCGAGCATGACCAGCCATTCGGAAGGCTTTACGGCATTTTCGTTCCGCCAAAGCCAGGCGCACGCGGAGTACTTCCGTAGTGAACCATTGAGCGCCGAAGATCAGGCCCACTTCGAAACGTTGGCCCGCACGTCCATTGCCGCACAGGCAGAACTGGAAAAAACCGAAGAAACCGTCGATTTCGATACCTTCGTCGGTTCGTATCAGGCGAGCATTTTGGCTATTAGTAACTGATCAAAGAGGGTGTGAGACCGAGTTTAATGGGGACGCAAACGGCGCGGTTTATCAGGTAAACCGCGCGATTCCATCCTCACCGACGATCAATAACTACAACGCCTTCTCGAAGATCTTCGAATTACGCTGATAGTTGTAGAGCGATGCCCTGGCGCTGGGCAGTCGATCAACGCTGCTGGGCTCAAATCCGCGCTCTCGAAACCAATGCGCTGTGCGGGTGGTGAGTACAAACAGGGTTTTGAGACCTTGCTCCCGTGCACGTGATTCAATCCGCTCCAACAGCACATCGCCGCGACCGCCATGGCGATACTCTGGGTTGACCGCCAAACAGGCCAGCTCGCCCGCGTCTGAGTCCGCGATCTGATACAGCGCGGCACAGGCAATGATTAACCCTTCGCGTTCAACCACGCTGAATTGCTCAATCTCGCGTTCCAGCACTTCCCGCGAACGGCGGACCAAAATCCCCTGCTCTTCCAGCGGACTTATCAAGTCGAGCAAACCACCGACGTCTTCAATCGCTGCCTCGCGCACCTGCTCGAATTGCTCTTGCGCAACCAACGTACCGCCACCGTCACGGGTGAACAGCTCCGTCAGCAGCGCACCGTCTTCGACATAACTGACGATATGGCTACGGCCAACCCCGCCGCGACAGGCTTCAGCCGCCGCCTCCAACAATTCAGCCTGATAGTTGCTGCCCAAACGCTGCATGTGCGCGGGAACCTGCTGCGGACGTAGTTCTCGCACCAAGCGGCCCTGCTCATCCAACAGCCCGCGCTCGGCACCGAACAGCAGCAGTTTGTCAGCCCCCAGATCAATCGCCGCCCGAGTGGCCACGTCTTCACAGGCAATGTTAAAAATCTCGCCCGTTGGCGAATAGCCCAGCGGCGACAGCAACACAATGGAGCGCTCGTCGAGCAAGCGGTTGATACCTTTACGGTCCACCCGGCGCACTTCACCAGTGTGGTGGTAATCCACGCCTTCAACCACGCCAAAGGGCCTTGCGGTGACAAAATTCCCGCTGGTCACCCGCAGTCGAGAGCCCTGCATCGGGGACGCCGCCAGGTCCATGGACAGGCGGGCTTCAATGGCAATACGCAGATGGCCAACCGCGTCGATGACACACTCCAGCGTCGCGGCATTGGTAATGCGTAAGTCACGATGAAAATGCGGCGTCAGACCGCGCGCCGCAAGGCGACTTTCGATTTGCGGGCGCGATCCGTGAACCAGTACCAATCGCACGCCCAAACTGTGCAACAGCACCAGGTCATGAACGATATTGCCGAAGTTCGGGTGCGCGACCCCATCGCCGGGGAGCATGACGACAAAGGTGCAATCGCGGTGGGCATTGATGTACGGCGAAGCGTGGCGAAGCCAGTTAACGTAGTCGTGCATAACGTGAAGCGCCTGTAAAAATTGGACGAAAGCGTAAGAACACACACTGCCTTGTGGTGGTTATCGTCGGAACAGGCATGGCAACACGCGCACTCTCCTTGTCGTTATTGGTCTTTGGGCGGTAGCCAGCCTCACAGAGTGGCCACCGAATTGAGGCAATAGTATTCAACCAACTGGCGCAGTAACAGCACTGTAGGCTCCAGGCGTGACATTTCTAAGTGCTCACCAGGTTGGTGAGCGCAGGCGATGTCTCCTGGGCCTAGCACCAGCGTCTCGCAACCAAGGCGCTGAAGATAAGGCGCTTCGGTGCCAAACGCTACTGCTTCAGCCTTATGGCCGGTTAAACGCTCCGCCACGCGCACCAATTCCGCATCTGCGTCTTGCTCGAACGGCGGCGCTTCCGGAAACAGCGGCGCGTAGTCGATCTGTACCTGATGCCGCTCGGCCAGCGGTTGCAGCTTCTGCAGGATGGCGGCGCGCAGCACGCGGGGGTCCATGCCGGGCAAGGGCCGCAGGTCGAATTCCAAAGAGCATTGACCACAAATGCGGTTAGGGTTGTCGCCCCCGTGGATGCAACCGAAGTTCAGGGTCGGGCTCGGAACGCTGAATTGCGGGTTGCGATAGTCGAGCTGCCATTGTTGGCGTAAGCCTTTCAACTCGGTGATGGCGTCGTACATCGCCTCCAGTGCGCTATGGCCCAGGCTTGGGTCCGAGGAGTGACCGCTGCGCCCGACAATATTAATACGCTCCATCATCACGCCTTTGTGCAGACGAATTGGCTTCAACCCGGTTGGCTCACCAATCACCGCCGCACGGCCCAGCGGACGACCGGCCTCAGCCAATGCGCGCGCTCCCGCCATGGAGCTTTCTTCGTCGCAAGTGGCTAGAACCAGCAACGGTTGTTTGAACGGTTTATCCAGCAGTGGCTGAATCGCTTCGATGACCAGTGCGAAAAACCCTTTCATGTCACAACTGCCCAGCCCCACCCAACGGCCATCGACTTCGGTGAGCTTCAGCGGATCGGTTTTCCACAACGCCTCGTCAAACGGCACGGTGTCAGTGTGCCCGGCCAACACCAGGCCACCCGGTCCACTGCCGAAACTCGCCAGCAAATTAAACTTGCCGGGGCTAACTTGCTGAATGTCGCAGGCAAACCCCAAGTCGCCCAACCAAGTCGCCAGAAGATCGATCACAGCGCGGTTGGACTGATCCAGTGCGGGCTGGGTGCAACTCACCGAAGGCGTAGCGATCAGGGCGGCAAATTGTTCTTTCATGGTCGGTAAGGGCATACAGGGTCTCCTAAAAGCGGTGCGACATTCTGTCCATCATAGGGCTATCGCGCCCCACTAATAAACCGTGACTACTCATGTCCTGTACACTGCTCGGCCTTGGCAGCCGCGTAATTGAAGGCTGCACTCCCGCTATTAGCGATTAGCTTGGATTTTCGGCCATGCAGAAAGAAACTGAAATCAAACTCCGCGTCAGCCGCGAAACCCTCGCTGCATTGCGCGAGCATCCACTACTGAAAAAACGCAACAAAAGTGGTTGGGAACGGCTTGAGCTGTTCAACCAATATTTCGACACCGCAGAACGTGATCTGGCCAACGCCAAAGTGGCTTTGCGCATTCGCAAAGATGGCGACGCAATTATTCAGACCATGAAAACGCGCGGCCAGAGCATTGCCGGTCTGTCTGAGCGCAATGAATACAACTGGGACATTCCCAAAGCCAAGCTCGACCTGAAGAAACTCGACGGCGAATGCTGGCCGCAAGAGTTGGCCGAGCTGGACAAGAAGACTATCAAGCCACTGTTCACCACCGACTTCATTCGCGAGCGCGCAGAAATCGCGTGGGGTCGTGGCAAGGCTAAAGTGGTGATCGAAGCCGCACTGGACTTCGGCAAAGTTGTGGCGGGCAAGCAGCAGGAAGAAATCTGCGAACTGGAACTCGAACTGCGTGAAGGCGAACCTGCCGCGCTGCTGGAGCTGGCCGCTGAATTGGCTGCCACACTGGCGCTGATGCCGTGCGATATCAGCAAAGCCGAGCGCGGTTATCGGCTGTTCGATGCCGACAGTTATTCGCTGAGCTTGCCTGCGCCGGAACTGAGCGCAGAAATGCCACTGGACGACGCCTACTCCGCGCTGGCTTGGCACTTGCTCGGCAGCAGCCAGCGTCTGGCGGAGCAATATCGTTTCAACGGTCACTGGCGGTTGTTGCAGGACTGGGTGGCGTTGCTGTCTGAATTGCGCGCATTGACCGGGAGCCTCGGTCAAGCCGCGCCCCGGACCTCGACGCATGAAATGCGCGTTGCATTGGATGCGCTGCTGGAAGATTGGCGCCCACTGGTTCAAGCCGGTCAGGACGATCCAGATGTGCGTAACGCCGCACACGAGCAATTTGTTGAAGAGCTGCAAGACACCCGCTGGGGCTTGTTCTCATTGAACACTTCGCGCTGGTTGCTGGCCCGCAGCTGGACCGCTGACCGCAACACTCGTGGTAATCGCCAGGGCGCTGCGCAGTTGGCCAACTGGGCACCACACCTTCTGGCGGAAGAAGCGACTTCGCTGCAATTAGGCCGCTATCAACAGCAGCCAGAAGACTTGGCGGAGCAACTGCCACGCATCGAACGCATCCAAGCCTGGCTGCACTTGGCCCGTGGCGCGCTGGACTTGCCTGAATTGGACCGTCTTTATGGCGAACTGAATAAGCTTGAGCTATTGGCCCATCAGCCGATCAGCGATGAAGTGCTGGATGCTCGGGTGCAACAGACCGTAGTGGTATTCCAAAGCCGCGCATGGAAAACGCTGTTGCGCCTTTAACATTCAAGTAGGCGATGCCGCACTGTCGCGCCGCAAACACCGGACAACTGTAGGAGCGAAGCTGGTACGACTCTTGGATTTCATTGACCCGGTTGATATCAAGCAGCCGCAGATACTGTGGGAGCAGGCTTGCCTGCGAAGGGGGCGGTAATCGCGCTGCTGATGTCGACCAGCAATTAAGGTTGCCTGCATTGATGCTTTCGTTGGCAAGCCAACTCCCACAGAAAAGTTGAACCTGGTCACCTACCGTTTAAATATCATTAATTCAATGGGTTATGCGGCGACATCAACAGCGCATCAACGCAAAATCGGTAAGCTGGTGGTTGACTTGATCTCTGACAGGGCCACGGTCGAGTTAACCTCTTGTATCCCCGGCACGAGCGACAGCTTTTCGAAAAAGAAACGCTCGTAGACTTCGATGTCCGGCGTGACTATTCTCAATAGAAAGTCCACTGAACCCATCAACACGTAACACTCCAACACCTCTGGAAAGCCGCGAATCGCTTCGGTGAACTCCGTGAAGTTGGAGCGGCCGTGGGCGTTGAGTTTCACTTCGGCGAAAATCTGCGTATTCAGGCCAATTTTTTTGCGATCCAAGAGGGTTACTTGGCGTCGGATTACACCTTCGTCTTTCAGCCTTTGAATACGCCGCCAGCAAGGTGATTGCGATAAACCCACCTGCTCCGCGATTTGCGCACTGGAGAGCGAAGCATCCTCCTGCAGCAAGGCCAGAATCTTCCGATCATAAAGATCCAACTCACTTTGCATAATTAATTCTCTATTTATCGATTGCTCGCATTAATCATTCGATTAAAAGCTATTTCGATCGATCATAGAAAAGAAATTTCTTTTCCTACATGCAAAAATTTCTCTCAACCTAAACGGGAGTGCATGAGCATGTCCAACGTTGAATCCATCACGCAGACCCCGTCACGCCCTGATGTCTGGGCAACTCATAACGCTCACGTTCGTGCGCGCTATCAAATTCTTGCCGAGGCTGAACCCGACCTGCTGTGTCGAGTGCTCAATTTGTTCGCCATGCAATACCTGATTCCGCAACAAGTCAGCGTTCTGCAGCAAGACCACATGCTGATGATAGAACTCCAGCTGGACGGTTTGACGTGGCATCGGGCTCAAGTCATTGGCGAGAAAATGCGCAGTTTGATTAACGTTTGCTCGGTGGAATTAGAACCCGCCGGGAGTCAAACCGGCGTATCGGCGCGTGTAGCCCTGACCGCTGGTTGATTCAGGGCAAACTTTCGTAACCTTTGCACTCGGTTCAGGTATCGCAGGCGCCTCGCCGCGGACTACTCTTGTCTAGCCGTTAATCGGTCAGAGCAGAACTGTCCCAAGGAGCCCGAATGTCTGTCCTCGCCTCAGTGACCCAAGACCGTCCGCTGGATCTAAACTATCTGCTGCGCGACTTGGTTGCTCAAGGTTTTACCGACCAGAATTGCGCAGAAGACGCCGTGAAACTGCGACGCACTGCCATGAATCTTCAACTGCATCCGCTGGAGTTTCTCGCGGCCCAGCAATTCGATAACTTGCAACGCCCCGGTAAAAAGCTTGATCTGGAAACCCTGACTGCTTGGCTCGCCCAGCAATCCGGGCAACCGTACATGCGGATCGACCCACTGAAAATCAATGTAGCGGCTGTCACGCCATTGATGTCGTACGCCTTTGCTCAGCGGCACAAGATTCTCGCCGTGGCCGTGGATCGCGATGCCGTGACCATCGCCAGCGCCCAGCCCTACGTCAGTGCCTGGGAAGCGGACCTGGCCCACGTCTTGAAGCTGCCCATCAAGCGCGTCATCGCCAATCCGGTGGACATCCAGCGCCTAACCGTGGAGTTTTTCCGGCTGGCGAAATCCGTCAGCGGCGCCAACGCCACCGATCAACGTTTGAGCAACATGGGCAACTTCGAACAGTTGCTCAAGCTTGGCGCCAGCGATCAGGAGCCCGATGCCAATGACGCACACATCGTCAATATCGTCGATTGGTTGTTCCAGTACGCTTTTCAGCAGCGCGCCAGTGATATCCACATCGAGCCGCGTCGCGAGCAGGGCACCGTGCGTTTCCGCATCGATGGCGTGTTGCACAATGTGTATCAATTCCCGGCACAGGTGACCATGGCCATCGTCAGCCGCCTGAAGAGCCTGGGCCGGATGAACGTTGCCGAGAAACGTAAGCCGCAGGATGGCCGGGTCAAGACCACCACGCCGGACGGTGGCGAAGTCGAACTGCGGTTGTCGACCCTGCCTACGGCTTTTGGCGAAAAGATGGTGATGCGGATTTTCGACCCGGAAGTGCTGCTGAAAAACTTCGATCAGTTGGGTTTTTCCAGCGATGACCTGCGCCGCTGGCAGGACATGACGCAACAACCCAACGGCATTATTCTGGTCACCGGACCCACCGGCTCGGGCAAAACGACGACGCTATATACCACGTTGAAAAAGCTGGCAACTTCAGAGGTCAATCTCTGCACCATCGAAGACCCCATCGAGATGGTCGAGCCTGCCTTCAACCAGATGCAGGTTCAGTACAACATCGACCTGACCTTCGCCAGCGGCGTTCGCGCCCTGATGCGTCAGGACCCGGACATCATCATGATCGGCGAAATTCGTGATCTCGAAACCGCCGAAATGGCAATCCAGGCAGCGCTTACCGGTCACTTGGTGCTGTCGACCCTGCACACCAACGATGCACCGAGCGCCATCAGCCGTCTGCTTGAGCTAGGGGTGCCGCATTATTTGCTCAAGGCGACCATCCTTGGCGTCATGGCCCAACGCTTGGTGCGCACCTTGTGCCCGCATTGCAAAGCACCGATTGAACTGGAAGAAAGCGATTGGCAAACCCTCACTCGACCGTGGCAAGCCCCCGTACCCACCGGGGCCCATCGCGCCGTGGGTTGCGCGGAGTGCCGCGACACGGGCTATCGCGGTCGAGCCGGGGTCTACGAAATCATGCTGATGTCCGATAACGTCAAAGCGCTGATTACCGCTGATCTTGACCTTACTGCCATGCGCCGCCAGGCGTTCAAGGAAGGCATGCGCAGCCTGCGCCTGTCGGGTGCGCAGAAGGTTTCATCAGGCCTGACCACACTGGAAGAGGTGTTACGCGTGACCCCCCAGAGCGAGCAAAAATAATTCAGCGGCACCCGCACCGGTAGGTATCCAAGGTAAGGTTTTGCCACATTTTGTGGCAGATCTATGCTGAGTTAAATCGCCTCTGAACCTGTATTTCTGCCTAAATGATCATCAACCATCAAAACAGGGAACCGTTATGCAAATCGGTAGTGTGCTTTTGCTTTTCGTCGCGTTGGCCATCGCCATCGTGTTCATGGGCTTCAAGGTTGTACCGCAGGGCTATCAATGGACGGTTGAGCGCTTCGGGCGTTACACCAATACGCTGAAGCCGGGCCTCAATATTATTGTGCCGGTGATGGACCGTATTGGCCGCAAGATCAACGTCATGGAAAGCGTGCTCGATATCCCTCCACAGGAAGTCATCACCGCTGACAACGCCACGGTGCAGATCGATGCGGTGTGTTTCTTCCAAGTGGTCAATACCGCGCAGGCCGCGTATGAGGTAAACAACCTCGAGCACGCGATTCGTAATCTGCTGCAAACCAATATCCGCACCGTGCTGGGCTCGATGGAGCTCGACGCCATGCTCAGCCAGCGCGACGGCATCAACGAAAAACTCCTGCGCACAGTGGATGAAGCCACCGCGCCATGGGGCATCAAGATCACCCGCATCGAAATCAAAGACATTAGCCCACCAGCGGACCTGATGGCTGCAATGTCTGGCCAGATGAAAGCCGAGCGGATCAAGCGCGCGCAGATTCTCGAAGCGGAAGGGCTTCGGGCGTCGGCCATTTTGACTGCCGAAGGCAAGAAGCAGGCACAAATCCTTGAAGCTGAAGGCGGTCGTCAAGCGGCCTTCCTTGAATCGGAAGCCCGTGAGCGTCAAGCAGAAGCAGAAGCGCGGGCGACCCAAGTGGTGTCCGAAGCCATTGCGTCAGGCAACGTTCAAGCGATCAACTATTTTGTCGCGCAGAAGTACATTGATGCACTGGGTAAACTGGCGTCGGCCAACAACAGCAAAGTGATCTTGATGCCGCTTGAAGCCAGCCAAGTAATTGGTGCGGTGGGCGGTATTGGCGAGATTGTCAAAGCCACCTTTGAAAGCAAAAAAGTTTAAGGCGTGACCATGTGGGACTACCTGCAACACCTATCGTATTGGGATTGGCTGGGGCTAGGCACTGTCTTGTTGATTCTTGAAGTCTTTGGCGCCGGCGGCTACTTGCTGTGGATTGGCGTCGCGGCAGCAGGCGTGGGCGTTCTTGGTTTTCTGATTCCGGCGATGCCATGGACGCTGCAATTTGTGTTGTTTGCCGTGCTCTCGGTACTGACTGCGGTGTATTGGTGGCAACGGCAACGCAGCGCGGTCAGGGTGTCGGATCAACCAGGGTTGAACATGCGCGGTCAGGAATTGATAGGGCGCACCTTTGTCGTTCAAAGTGCAATCGTCGGTGGTCGCGGCAAAATCAAGGTAAACGATGGGGTGTGGATGGTGGTCGGCCCTGACTTGCCGGTAGGCACCCAAGTGCGAGTGGTCAGTCAAGACGGGGCTGTTTTAAAAGTAGAAGCAGCTTCCTGAGGCGGTTATGGAACTCCAACGTGGCTTGGGCTATCCAACACTTCAGAACAACCACGTCGGAGTTACCCATCATGCGTCTCAAGTTTGCTGTAGCCACGTTAGCTCTGCTCTCACTCCCGGTCGGGTCGGCGATGGCCGACGGCTTTTGGCACGATGTGATCTCGTCAGGCGCTACAACCGGCTCCACGTACCTCACGTTCAGACACGACCGCAAATTGATCGTAGCGGCCCAAGACGATGCCGACAGTTTTGTCGCCAGCGATGGCGGTATTCGAGGTCCGTTTTTGGAAGCGGCGATGCAACAGGTACGTACAGATAATCCTGGCTTGAAAGCGACGGACATGGAATTGGCCAACGCGATCCTGGCAAAAAATTTGGTCGCAGAGCAATAACCCCATACAGCCACCTAGCTGCGCCCAAGAAAAAGCCTCGACGAGTCGAGGCTTTTTCTTGGCATCTGGAAATCGTTATTCGCCGATAGCGCTTTTATACGCAGCCGAATCCAGCAGCTTATCCAGCTCGGCCGTGTTACTTGGCTTGAGCTTGAAAATCCACGACGTGTAAGGAGCGGAATTCAACAGCTCCGGCTCGCCGCCCAAGCTCTCGTTAACTTCGACCACTTCGCCAGACAGCGGCGAGTAGATGTCGGATGCGGCCTTGACGGACTCGACCACACCAGCAGCGTCGCCTGCCGTGAAGACTTTGCCAATTTCTGGCAGCTCTACGAATACCACATCGCCCAACGCTTCTTGCGCATGGTCAGAAATACCAACGGTCACGGTGCCATCAGCTTCAACGCGCGCCCATTCATGACTCTCGGCGAAACGCAGGTCAGCGGGGATATTGCTCATATAGTCATCCTCTACATCAGGTCAGCGGAAAAACCGCCAGAGAAGTTAAATCAAGGCTTTGCCATGACGAACGAAATTAGGTTGCACCACGCGAACCGGATACCACTTGCCGCGGATCTCGACTTCAGCCCGGTCGGCGGTTGCCATCGGCACACGGGCCAATGCAATCGACTTGCTTAGCGTAGGCGAGAAACTACCACTGGTGATCTCACCTTCGCCAATTTTTGTGATTCGAACAACCTGATGCGCCCGCAAAACGCCGCGCTCCTCCAGCACTAGGCCGACCAGCTTGGATTTCACGCCAATGGCCCGCTCAGTTTCCAGAGCGCTGCGGCCGATGAAGTCGCGATCAGCGGGCTCCCAAGCAACAGTCCATGCCATGTTGGCCGCCAGAGGCGAGACCTGTTCATCTATGTCTTGGCCATACAGGTTCATGCCGGCCTCAAGACGCAACGTGTCGCGTGCGCCCAAGCCGATGGGGGAAATGCCTGCGCCGACCAAATCATTAAAAAACCCGCACGCTTGGTCAACCGGAAGAATGATTTCAAGCCCGTCTTCGCCGGTGTAACCGGTTCGAGCGATGAACCAGTCGCCCTCGCTGCACCCTTCGAAAGGCCGCAGTTGTTGGATCAATGCCCCACGCTCACCGGTCACCAGTTCGGCAATCTTGTGTCGAGCGTGAGGACCTTGGATGGCCAGCATCGCTAAATCATCGCGCTCGATCAGTTGCACGTCGACGTCAGACAGATGCGCACGCATCCAGGCCAGATCTTTTGCGCCCGTAGCGGCATTGACGACCAGACGGTAACCAGTGTCGGTGAGGTAGACGATCATGTCGTCGATTACCCCTCCGTCGCGGTTGAGCATCGCGCTGTAAAGCGCACGGCCTGGCAGCAGCAGGCGGCCAACGTCATTGGCCAGCAACTGTTGAAGCCAGGCCTTGGCCTGGCTTCCGGTGATATCGATTACCGTCATGTGGGAGACGTCAAACACCCCACAATCGCGGCGCACCTGGTGATGCTCCTCGACCTGTGAACCGTAATGCAATGGCATGTCCCAACCGCCAAAATCGACCATTTTGGCACCGAGGGCGAGGTGCATGTCAAAGAGCGGCGTACGCTGTCCCATGGGTTTCTCCTTCCGGGCGTGGCGAAGATGCGGAGAGGCGTGACCCCGGGCAAAGCCCTATAAATATGGCTTGCGCCAGGTTTCAACGACCCGTTTGGTCTGACAGACCGCTCCGATTGCGGCGCATTGTAGCCGCATGGTGATAGACCCGCACCTAGCCGATCTGACGGGCCGAACGTCTGATCAACCCGATGACTGGCACAAGCCCCACTATCACCAGTGTTAATGCCGGCATCGCGGCCCGGGCCCACTCGCCCTCGCTGGTCATTTCGAAAATCCTTACCGCCAAGGTATCCCATCCAAATGGACGCATAAGCAACGTTGCTGGCATCTCTTTGAGTGTATCGACGAATACCAACAACCCTGCGCTGAGTGCGCCGGGCAACAACAACGGCAGATAGATCCTGAAAAAAAGTCTCGGCCCGCTGACGCCCAGACTTCGCCCGGCCTCGGGCAGGGAGGGTCGAATACGCGCCAGACTGCCTTCGAGCGGCCCATATGCCACCGCAATGAAGCGCACCAGATAGGCCAGCAGAAGCGCAGCCAGACTGCCTATCAACATTGGCTTGCCGGCACCACCCAACGCTGTCGACAACGGAATGACCCACGCACGATCCAGGTAGCTAAAAGCCAACATGATCGACACGGCCAACACCGATCCCGGCAACGCATAACCGGTATTGGCCACACTCACGGCTAAACGAACGGCTGGAGTAGGCGACAGGCGCCGGGCGAAGGCAAGGATCATCGCGACGCTGACAATGACCAGCGCCGCCATGCCCCCCAAGTACAACGTATGCAGGATCAGGCCGACGTAACGCTCATCCAGGTCGAACCGGCCGCGCTGCCAGCACCAAACAATCAACTGCAATAGCGGAACGGCGAACGCACAGGTGAACACCAAGCCGCACCAGGCGCTGGCAGCCAGCGCTTTCACACCGCGTAAGTGATACAGCGCGCTGACTCGAGGGCGCTCATTGCTTGGTCGAATGGCGCCTTGGGCACGGCGTTCGCCATACACAATCAGCATGACCACCAGCAGCAACAAGCTCGCTAACTGTGCCGCGGTGGGCAGGCTGAAGAAGCCGTACCAGGTTTTGTAGATGGCGGTGGTGAAGGTGTCGAAGTTAAACACAGCCACTGCGCCAAAGTCGGCCAGCGTTTCCATCAATGCCAGCGCTACGCCCGCCCCAATTGCCGGACGCGCCATCGGAAGCCCCACGCGCCAAAAGGCTTGCCACGGCGATTGACCCAGAATCCGCGCGGCTTCCATCAAGCCTTTACCTTGGGCGAGGAACGCCGTGCGCGCCAACAGGTACACGTAGGGATAAAACACCAGCACCATTACGAAGATCACCCCACCCGTTGAGCGCACGCGGGGTAAGCGCAGGCTGTTGCCGAACACTTCACGCAGCAAGGTTTGCACGGGTCCGGCAAAATCGAGCAGCCCGACGAAAACAAACGCCAGCACGTAAGCCGGAATTGCAAACGGCAACATCAACGCCCAATCGAGCCAGCGACGACCGGGAAATTCGCAGAGGCTGGTCAACCACGCGAGGCTGACGCCAAGCACCGTGACCCCAAGCCCTACGCCCACAACCAGTTTCAGCGTGTTGCCGAGTAAGCGCGGTAGTTGGGTCTCCCAGAGGTGCGCCCAGATCTGCTGGTCGATGGTTTGCCACGACAATAGCAACACGCTCAGTGGTAACAGCACCAACGCGGCAATGACGAAGACCAGCGGGTACCAACGGCGTTGGGCGGGATGGGCCACGAGGTTCTCTATCTTAAGGGTACGGGCGAAATGTGAAACGGATGCTGAATGGTCCTCGGCCCTCGCAGGCAAGCCCGCTCCACAAGTGTATGCGCCGGTAACACAAAGAGTGGATGGCTACAAAATCTGTGGGAGCAGGCTTGCCTGCGAATTAGTCACCGCAAAAATGACAGATTTGGCCTCAATTCCAACCCACCCGATCCATCATGCGAATGGCCTCGGCCTGGCGTTTTCCGGCCACTTCCACCGGTAGGGTGTCAGCCTTGAACGCGCCCCAACTGGCAACTTCTGCCGAGGGTGCCACGGCAGGATTGGCGGGGAACTCTTGATTGATGTCGGCAAAGATTTTCTGCGCGGCAGGTTCTGTCATCCACACCACCAACGCCTTGGCGGCGCCTGGATGCGGCGCGTACTTTGTCAGCCCCACCCCGGACAAATTGACGTGAACACCACGGTCGGCCTGATTCGGCCAGAACAGCTTCACTGCCAGTTTCGGGTTTTGTTGGTGCAAGCGACCGTAATAGTAAGTGTTGACGATGCCGACGTCGCACTGCCCGGCGTTTATTGCCTCCAGCACCGCGATGTCGTCTGAAAACACGTCCGTCGATAGGTTGTTAACCCAGCCCTTGAGGATTTGTTCGGTTTGCTCGGCACCGTGGGTTTCGATCAAAGTCGCTGTGAGTGATTGGTTGTAAACCTTCTTTGCCGTGCGCAAACACAACCGCCCTTCCCAGGTTTTATCCGCCAACGCTTCGTAGGTGGATAACTCCTCGGGTTTGACCCGGTCTGTCGAGTAGGCGATGGTGCGCGCGCGCAAGCTCAGGCCGGTCCAGCTATGAGTCGAAGATCGGTATTGCTTGGGAATGTTGGCGTTGATTACGGGCGAGGTGAACGGCTGAAGAATGCCCATTTGCTCGGCTTGCCAAAGGTTACCGGCATCGACGGTTAGCAGCAGATCAGCCGTGGCGTTTTCGCCTTCGGCCTTGATTCGCTGCATCAGCGGCGCTTCCTTGTCGGTGATGAATTTGATCTTGACCCCGGTTTCGGCGGTGTACGCGTCAAATACCGGCTTGATCAGATCATCAATGCGCGATGAGTACACCACCACCTCATCAGCGGCCTGGGCGGTGTTGGCGAGCACAGTTAGGATCAGGGCCGTCAGTAGACGCTTGCTTACTGGCATGGGCGTGGCCTCGTGTGGAAAATTGAGGCGAAAGGGTAGGGAATCCCATTTGCGATCTCAACCAAACTCACAACAGAGGCGTTACGGGATGTTGCGCAAGATCATTGAATCCAACGTTTTCTTTGTGGGAGCGAATTTATTCGCGAATGCCATCACGCCCTATGCCTGATAGCCCGTGCCGCATTTTTCCCGAATGAATTCGGTCCCACAGTGGTCCCCAATTAAACCTGCGCTAATACCGGTAAATCACCCGACAAACCCAGTGCTTGACGCACAAACAAGGCTTTGGCTTCTGGCAATCGATCAACGCATTTCAGGCCGGTGTTGCGCAGCCAGCGCAGGGGCAGTGGATCGGCCTGGAACAAGCGCTCCAACCCTTCCATTGCGGCCATCAGCGCCAGGTTATGCGGCATGCGTCGGCGCTCGTAACGGCTGAGAACGCGCACGTCGGCCAAGCGCTCGCCCCGACTGGCAGCATGTAACAGGACTTCGGCCAACACGGCGGCATCAAGAAAGCCCAGATTGACGCCCTGCCCGGCCAGCGGGTGAATGACGTGCGCCGCATCGCCGATCAGCGCCAAGCCTTCAGCCACGTAGCGTTTGGCATGCCGCTGGCGCAGCGGCACGCAAAGCCGTGGGTCAGCACTCAACACCTCACCGAGACGACCTTCGAACGCTTTTTCCAGCGAGCGACAGAACGCTTCATCGCTTAGCGCCATCAAGCGTTCGGCTTCGGCCGGGGTGACGGACCAAACGATCGAGCACCAATGTTCGCCCTCGCGCTCCAACGGCAGAAATGCCAGCGGCCCTTCATCGGTGAAGCGCTGCCAGGCGGTCTGCTGGTGCGTGTCAGCCGTGCGCACGCTGGTGACAATGGCGTGATGCAAATAATCCCACTCACGGGTGGCGCAGCCTGTCAGGCGACGTACCGCGGAATTGGCTCCATCTGCCGCGATCACCAACGGCGCGCGCAAGGTACGCCCGTCAGCCAGTGTCAGCAGCCAATCGTCTCCGGAACGACGCATCTGTTCCAACCGCGCGTTGGCCAGAAGGCCAATATCGCTGTCGTGCAGTCGCTCCAGCAGCGCGTCTTGAACCACGCGATTTTCGACGATATGACCGAGCACCTCCGCGTGCACGCTGGCTGCCGAGAAATGGATTTGTCCAGTGCCGCTGCCGTCCCACACCTGCATTTCGCCATACGGGCTAACGCGCCGCGCAACCATGCCCTGCCAGACACTCAGGCGTTCGAGAATGCGCTGACTGGCAGCAGACAACGCACTGACCCGAGGTTCAAAAGCCGACTGTGAATCGAACGGCGTGACGCTCATCGGGCTGCCATCGAGCAGCACAATATTCAGGCCGCTGTCCTGCAACGCCAGCGCCAGGGCGCTACCGACCATTCCAGCTCCGACAATCAGCAGATCTGCGCGTGTTTCCATGCTTTAAATCATCCCCGCGAATCGCGTGAGCCGTGGTGTAGAAATTCGGGCATCAAACATCGGGGCGAGTTCCCAGCCCCATGGCTTGACGGGCAAACCAACTTTTTGCGGGTGGCAACAGGTCCAATCCCAGCAGGCCCAGGTTGCGCCCCGCGCCCACCATAGGTTGAGCGCTGCCGAACAGCCGCGTGACTTGATCGGAAAAGCCCACGGTCAACAGCTGGTCCAGCCGCTGGCACTCACGATAAGCCTGCAACGTGGCGAAATCACCCGGCAGTTTTTTGCTCGCCAGCAGCGCTTCGGCCAATGCATTGGCGTCGCGCAACGACAAATTGAAGCCCTGCCCGGCAATCGGATGCAGGCTGTGAGCGGCATTACCCAACACCGCGAGATGCGGGCGGACTTGCTCTTGCGCCTCAACCAGCTTTAGCGGATACAAATGCCGTGCGCCTACCTGCTGCAACGCACCCAAGCGATAGCCGAACACGTTTTGTAGTTCACTGAGAAAACTGCGCTCATCCAGTGCGGCCAGACGCTCGGCGTCCATCCCCGTACGGGTCCAGACCAAGGCGCAACGGTTCTCCGGCAACGGCAACAACGCCATCGGGCCGTCATCGGTGAAGCGCTCGAATGCTTGCCCGCAATGGGCTTCACTCGGCGTGATGTTGGCGATCAGCGCGCTCTGGTTGTAGGGCCGCTCAGTGACGCCGATCCCCAATTGCTCGCGCAGCCCCGAACGGCCGCCATCGGCGAGTATCGCCAGGTCGCATTCCACTTCGGTTTCGTCATCGAGGGTAAGTCGATAGCCATCGCCCAAGGGTTGCATGCGCTTGACCTCGGCCGGACAGCGCCAACTGATCACGTCGCTGTCCAGGCCCTGCCACAGGCATTGACCCAACCAGGCGTTTTCCACCACGTAACCCAATGCCGGCACGCCCTCTTCCATTGCCGACAATCGAGCTGCGCCGAAGCGCCCACGGTCAGACACCAGGATTTGCAGGATCGGCTCAGCGCGGCGGCTGATGTGCTGCCAAAGGCCTAAACGCTCGTAAATTTTTCGCGCACCGAAAGACAACGCCGACGAACGTGCGTCGTAGCTCGGCTGATAGGAGTCACCGGGGGCGAAGGGCTCGATCAGAACGATCTTCCAGCCCCGGGCCTTTGCTCCGGCCTGCAGCGCCAACGCCAAGCTTGCACCGACCAGACCGCCGCCGACGATTGCAATATTGACCCGGCTCATGCGGCCTCGGCACGTGCAGCGGCCATCAAGGCCTCGATAGCCGCGACCGTCTTGGGCACGCCACTGGAAAGCACTTCACAGCCTTGTTTGGTCACCACCACGTCATCCTCGATCCGCACACCGATCCCTCGCCATTTCTTCGCGACGCCCTGATTGTCCGGGGCAATATAAATCCCCGGCTCCACGGTCAGCGTCATGCCGACTTCCAAAACGCGCCATTCGCCGCCGACTTTGTAATCGCCAACATCATGTACGTCCATGCCGAGCCAATGACCGGCACGGTGCATGTAAAACGCTTTATAGGCTTCGCTGATGATCAACTCATCAACCTCGCCCTGCAACAAGCCCAACTCGACCAAGCCGGTGGTAATCACTAGAACCGTAGCTTCGTGCGCCTGGTTCCAATGTTTGTTCGGCCCAATGGCTGCAAACGCGGCTTCCTGGGCTTTGAGCACCAACTCGTAGATCGCTTTTTGCTCGGGCGAAAACCTGCCGCTGACCGGAAACGTGCGGGTGATGTCACTGGCGTAGCAGTCGATTTCACAGCCCGCGTCAATCAACACCAGGTCACCGTCCTTGAGCACCGCGTCGTTCTGCTGGTAATGCAGGATGCAGGCATTGCGGCCTGAAGCGACGATGGAACCGTAGGCCGGCATCTTCGCCCCGCCTTTGCGAAACTCGTAATCCAGCTCAGCTTCGAGGCTGAACTCGTGCAAACCGGCACGGCTGGCTTGCATGGCTCGAACATGGGCGCGCGCGGAAATTTCGGCCGCGCTGCGCATGACCTTAATTTCAGCGGCTGATTTATACAGGCGCATGTCATGCAGCAGATGATCCAGCGCAACGAATTCGTTCGGCGGCTGCGCGCCCATGTTGGCTTTAGAGCGGATGACGTTGATCCAGTCCATCACATGGCGATCAAACTCGGGGTTGCTGCCCATGGCCGAGTAGACCCGATCACGACCTTCGATCAGGCCGGGAAGAATGTCGTCGATATCATTGATCGGAAACGCATCATCGGCGCCGAAATCCCGTATCGCGCCTTCTTGTCCGGCGCGCAAACCGTCCCACAGCTCACGCTGCGGGTTGCGTTCGCGACAGAACAACACGTACTCGCCGTACTCACGACCGGGTATCAGCACGATGACCGCTTGCGGCTCTGGAAAACCGCTGAGGTACTGGAAGTCGCTGTCCTGGCGATAGACATGCTCGACATCGCGGTTGCGAATAGCCACCGCAGCAGCCGGCAAAATAGCGATGCTGTTGGGGACCATTTGCGCCATCAGGGCTTTGCGGCGCCGGGCGTAATCCGACTTCGGGATATGGGTCATAAGCAGGTGAAGTCCCCTTTTGGGTGCTGTGCGCGGCAGGCCTGACTACAGGCCGACAGTGGCCAGCACCAATATTGAGCGATCAGTGCAAGGAAGGCTTTGGTTCAGGTGCAGCGGGCTTGTTGCATTCGGTGAACAGAAGCAATGGCGCGACACGCAGGTATTCCATCACTTCCATGTAGTCTCCTTCGCCATCTTCGGACTCTTCCAGCGCATCCTGGACCTGAGCGATAGCCGAAAGATCTTGAAGCACTTCCATGGCTTCAGCGCTGATTGCATTGTCGCGGGCAGTAAGGCCGAAACCGGCTAAAAAGCCCTGGCACCATTGGCCGAGGGCGATGGCACGCTCGCCCAAGGGTGCATCGTCAGTCGGCAACAACAGCACGACGGTCATGTCATCACTGGTCAGTTCGCCTTTGACCATCTCTTGCAGGCCAATCAGCGCCTGGCGGATATTGTCTTCCGGTGCAGCGCCGAGGACTTCGCTAGCATCGACCATCCAGCCGTCGATGTCGAAACCTGCGCCGGCACAACTGCGGCCCAGCAAAAGGCCATGCAGCTCAGCGGGAGAAACGGGATGGCCACCGGCATTAAGCAGGGCGGCGAAAGCTTTGTACGGAGAATTCTGAATGGGCATGGGTAACTAGGCGCCAAGCGGCGCAATGTCTAGAATGGAGGCCTTGTATCGTAGGGCGTGCGCTCATTTATTTCCAGCAATTGCACCAGCGGACACGCCAAGACTGTCCGGCAAGCCCTTTTGAACGACTATCAAGGCGTCTGCATCTGCGCCATTCATCAGAAAGTATTCAGTGGGACACAATGGAAGATACCGATCTACAAGCGTTGATGGCTCGGCTGGAACTGCTGATCAAGCGTGTCGAGCAACTAAAAAGCCAAAACGGACTCTTAGTAGCTCAGGAAAAATCCTGGCGCGAGGAACGCGCTCATCTCATTGAAAAAAACGAAATCGCCCGCCATAAGGTGGAATCCATGATTTCGCGCCTCAAGGCCCTGGAGCAAGACACATGAGCTCAAATAACAGCGTAACCGTCCAGATTCTCGACAAGGAATACTCGATCATCTGCCCCCAGGAAGAGCGCACCAACTTGGTCAGTGCGGCGAAGTACCTGGATGGAAAGATGCGTGAAATCCGCAGCAGTGGCAAAGTCATCGGGGCTGATCGGATCGCCGTAATGGCTGCGCTGAACATCACCCACGACTTGCTGCATAAGCAGGATTTACCTGACGTTCAGACCAGTGGGTCGACCCGCGAGCAAGTGCGCGATCTGCTGGAAAGGGTTGATCTAGTGCTGGCCACTGATCCGGAACCCACCCAAAAGTGATTCTTCGGAAAGGTTTCGGGTATACTTCCGACCGCTCCCTGGAGTGCTAGCCAGTCGGTCATGTCCCTGAGCCGATACGCACAACCACGGGGGTTGCACGTTGGGGACGGTGTGCATGTCCGCTTGACGGAAAGCCTTAAGTCCTCCTGCAATCTCCACCTTGAACTTTCGGGTTCAAGGGCTACACCGACAGCGGTTCGTCGGGGAGTCTTTATTTTTATTCATGGCCAGTCTTGCTGTCTGGCGATGATCTTTCCGATTCGGCGCCCTGCCGAATTTGACTCTGGATTTACCTGAATGACCAGTCCCGCGCCACTTTCGCGGCAACAACTGCGTACTCAGTTGCGCAAAGCTCGTCGCGCTTTGAACCCCAGCCAGCAACGTCAAGCCGCTCGCGGTTTGTATCGCCAGCTCGCACAAAACCCACTGTTCCGCCGCGCCAGACACATAGCGTTGTATATCCCCAACGACGGTGAAATCGATCCGCGCTTGCTGCTGCGTGCAGCTCAACGACGCGGCAAGAAAACCTATCTGCCTGTGCTCAGCGCCTGGCCGCGCACCAAGATGGTTTTTCAGCGCGTTCATCAAGGGGAAAAATTACGGCCTAACCGCTTCCGCATCCCCGAACCACGAATCAACGTCGCCCGGCAGCGAGTTATTTGGGCGCTGGATTTGATTCTTATGCCGTTGGTGGGTTTCGACGATGTGGGTGGGCGATTGGGCATGGGCGGTGGATTTTATGACCGTAGCCTGGCGTATCAATCCCGCAGAAAAACCTGGGAGAAGCCCGTTTTGCTTGGGTTGGCCCACGAGTGTCAGAAGGTCGATCAAATAGCGCAGGCCAGTTGGGACGTGCCCTTGCAAGGCACCGTGACCAATAAGCGCTGGTATCAAGGAGTCAATAAGGAACGGGGCTAGACGCTGCTCATGATTGCAGCGTCTGGAAGATCAATCAGTGTCGCGGTGGCTTTTGATGTTGCTGCTGAGAAATTTCGACAGGTGCATCAGACTTATTCGTCCACAGACTCTGCGCGTAGCCGGTGGTTACTACACCCAAACCGAACACGAAAGCTAAAATCCACAAGATATCCGGTTTGCGTTTCATCGATTGCCCCCCTTGGGCAAATCAATGCGTTACTGGCCGCGGTTTTTAAAGCCGCTGCAACAACGCGTTGCTTAAAATCCCGCGCATTCTCCGACAAACTTGACTTTCGCGCAAATGATGGCCTCAACCGACCGTCGGTTTGTCATAAAATTACCTCACTTTTATTCACCCCCGATTCAGGAGCAGCACCCATGGCCTACTGGCTGATGAAATCCGAGCCGGAAGAACTCTCGATCAAAGACCTCCAACGTCTGGGCGAAACTCGCTGGGACGGCGTGCGCAATTATCAGGCGCGCAACTTCATGCGGGCGATGGCGCCGGATGACAAGTTTTTCTTTTATCACTCCAGTTGCGCACAACCAGGAATTGTCGGTATCGGGCGTATCGTCGATGCCGCTTACCCGGACCCGACGGCCCTGGATCCGGGCGGGGCTTATTTCGATGCTAAATCCAGCGAGAAAAAAAATCGCTGGAGCGCCGTGAACGTCAGCTTCGTCGAGGCGTTCCCGCAGGTGCTTAAAATCAGTTATCTGAAGCAACAGAGCGCGCTGGAACAGTTACCCTTGGTGCAAAAAGCTACCCGACTTTCCGTCATGCCCGTCAGCGCCGAACAATGGCAAGCGATCCTGGCGCTGCTCTGATGTGAAGCGTTACTGAATGATCAGGTTGTTGAAGAGCAAATCCTCAACAACCGGCTTACCTTCTTCATCACTCATGACTTGCTGGGTCTGTTTCAGCGCTTCCTGACGCAGTTTTTCCTTCGCATCGACGTTGTTCATGGTGTCTACGGTTTGCTGCGAAAACAGCGCGACCAGTTGATTACGGATCAGTGGTTCGTTGTGCCTGACCGCTTTTTCCGCGTCGGCACCGGTCACCCGCAGCGCGATATCGGCTTTATAGACGTGCAGCTTTTGCCCGCCATCAAGGCCGTAATTGCCCACCAGCGCAGGGCTGAGGGAAACATAGGCCACTTTGCTGGCGTCGCCTTCTTTAGACTCTTCGGCCGATGCCACAATGGGCAGCGCCACAGCCAACAACATGATGATCCACGCTTTCACAGTCCACTCCTCATCCGATTTGTTGCGTAGCTTACTGCACTTATGTCTGCTTATTTGGCTCCGGCATTCTGATTGACCCAGAAACCTGCCTATCTACACTTATCGGCCATAACTATAAAAGGAATAGTCCGATGAAAGCCGTGCTGTGCAAAGCCTTCGGCCCTGCCGAAACCTTGGTGCTGGAAGACGTCGCCAGCCCCGAAGCGAAGAAAAACGAGATCGTGCTAGATGTACACGCGGCAGGGGTCAACTTCCCGGACACGCTGATCATCGAAGGTAAATATCAGTTCAAACCGCCCTTCCCTTTTTCACCGGGCGGCGAAGCATCGGGCGTAATTTCGGCCGTCGGTGAAAAAGTCAGCCACCTGAAAGTCGGTGACCGGGTGATGGCGTTGACCGGCTGGGGCAGCTTCGCCGAACAGATCGCCGTAGCCGGCTACAACGTCCTGCCCATCCCCGACGCGATGGACTACATCACCGCCGCTGCTTTCAGCATGACCTACGGCACCTCCATACACGCCCTCAAGCAGCGCGCCAACCTGCAACCCGGCGAAACCCTGCTAGTACTTGGCGCCTCAGGCGGCGTAGGCCTCGCCGCCGTCGAAATCGGCAAAGCCATGGGCGCCAAAGTCATCGCCGCCGCCAGCAGCGCGGAAAAACTTGCCGTAGCCAAAGCAGCCGGCGCCGATGAGTTGATCAACTACAGCGACACTAATCTCAAAGACGAGATCAAACGCCTCACCAACGGGCTGGGCGTTGACGTTATTTACGACCCGGTGGGCGGGGATCTGTTTGACCAAGCGGTGCGGTCAATTGCCTGGAATGGCCGGTTGTTGGTGGTGGGGTTCGCCAGCGGGCGTATTCCTGAACTGCCGGTAAACCTGGCGCTGTTGAAAGGCGCTTCAGTGGTTGGGGTTTTTTGGGGGTCTTTTGCGCAACGGCAGCCGCTGGATAATGCGGCTAACTTCCAACAGTTATTTGCGTGGTATGCGCAAGGGAACCTAAAGCCGTTGGTGTCTCAGGTATATCCACTGGAAAAGGCGGGTGAGGCGATTGATTCATTGGCGCAGAGGAAAGCGGTTGGGAAGGTAGTTGTTGGCGTTAGATGACGGGGATTAAGAGCCCGGGCCGCTGCGTTGGCGGCTCGGGCGTCCAAAGCCATAACTATTACCCTGCACTACCCTGTGAGACCGAATTCATTCGTTTGAGCTTCGCTTCCAGATTCAGATCCGGCATGGCGTGGCTGCGCAGGCAGGTGGCGGTTTGTTCAACGTAGTCGCGGGTGCTGCCGTTGCGGCCGCTGGCGCTGGCGAGGACTTGGCTGAGGACACTGTCGGGCAGATTACCCGCGTAGCTGGGGAGGTGGCGTTCGAGTACGAAGCCCAAGGCTTGAACTCGCGTGCCGTCTTCAAGGCGGCAGCCTAGCCAGTGAGGTCGATACGAGGGATAAGGCATCTCGCGCTGCCAAAGGGCGAGCAGTGATTCTTGCAGGCATTCTTCGGGCAATCGATAGGCGAACCCACTGCAGGAGCCGCCGCGATCGAGGCCGAACACAAGGCCAGGAAGTTCTGGTGTGCCACGGTGTTCGTGGGACCAAAGGTACAAACCGCGATGATAACCGTGCACTCGTCCGCGCTGACGCTCTACGGCGGAGCATTCCGGCCGCCAAATGAGCGAGCCATAAGCGAATAACCACACAGGGCCACCTTGATGCAGCTTCATGGTGTCTTGCATAGAGCTGAGCAGTTGTTCACGCGTTAACTGCGGGCCGAGGTCAATTACCGGTGGGTAACTGAGCTCCAGACCGATGTGGGCAGCCGTGATCAAACTGTTGAGTTCATTCCCCATTGCTTTCCCCCTGGCATTACCACGCCAGTTGTCGCTGACCTGATGCATTTCATGCAATTTGTAATCCACTGCCGGCACTGATCTTCCAGGCGGTAGTGAACACAAAGACGCTGCAGTTTGCGCAGCGGTCACCGTTATAGCTTAGAAGCCTTGACCGTCGATCTTAAATACCGAATTCGCATAGCCGGTGACCGTTCAACCTTATAGGAAATTTCCGACACATTTTGTAGGCATCGCCCACCTTCCAAGCCGTAGGACAGATCTGTATAAAGCCGCCCCTTGGCATTAAATGCTCAGAGGACAACGATGAACGTTAGAAAATACAAGCGCTGGGCATTAGCCGGAGTGCTGGCGGCGTTAGCACCCATCGACGCGAGTGAAGCCACCGAAAACAACGACGACGGTTTTTGGCTCGTTCAGACCAGCGTGTACACCCGGCACTTTTCCCCAGACCCTGAACACAATAATCGGCAGCAACTGATCGGGCTTGAACGCAATGAGGGGTCGGGCTTGCTGTACGGGGCCGCCACGTTTCGAAACTCATACGACCAACGATCAGCCTACGGTTATGTCGGCAAGCGCTTTGAGAGCGATGACTACCCGGTGTACGTAAAAATTTCGGGAGGGTTGATGTATGGCTATCGGGGCGAATACCGCGACAAGATTCCGTTCAACCGCTTTGGCGTTGCGCCGGTGATTATCCCATCGGTGGGTGTCCATCTCGGCCCTGTCACGGCCGAGGCGGTTTTGTTGGGATTTTCGGCGACGATGGTGAACGTGGGGGTTCGTTTCTGAGGCTGAATCAGCCTCTGGGCGCGTAGGCAAAAACGTCGGCATGCATCTGGTGCGCGTCCATTCCGGCATTGACCAAGGCGTCGAGCGTTGCGTAAACCATTGCCGGGGAGCCGCTGGCGTAGACAATCACCGACGACAAATCGCTGATGTCCTGGCTGACCGCTTCATGCAGCATGCCGCAACGCCCTTCCCACCCGCATAAATCGCTGACGACTTTATGCAAAAACAGGTTAGGCAGCTGTTTCCACTCGTCCCAGTGGGGCATCTCATAGAACTCTTCAGGGCGTCGAACGCCCCAGTAGAGGTGCACCGGGTGTTGAAAACCCTTGGCGCGGCAATGCTCAATCAAGCTTTGCATCTGTCCCATGCCGGTACCGGCGGCGATCAGCACCAGCGGGCCATTGGGCAAATCGGCCAGGTGCGAATCGCCATACGGTAGCTCGACGTTAACCATGCTGTTGCGCTGCAACTGTTCGACAAGACTCAACGCACTGGCTTCACGGGCCAGGACGTGCAATTCAAGATCGCGCCCGCGGTGAGGCGATGAAGCCATGGAAAACGCCGATTTCTCGCCGTTTTCGCGTTCGATCATCAAATACTGCCCGGCGTGATAGCGCGGCGGCTTGCCGGCCGGCGCCCGGAGGCGGATGCGCCAGACGTCGCCACCGACCTCAACGCACTCGGTAATTTGGCAGGCCAGCTTGCGCAACGGCAATTCGTTACGCGCCAACACGCCATCCCACATCACTACGCAGTCTTCCAGCGGCTCGGCCAGGCAGGTGTAGAACTCGCCATGATCACGCTCCTCACCCGCTTGCATGACTCGACCTTCGACCAACAACGCAGAGCAAATATGGCAATTGCCATTGCGGCAACTCTGCGGGCAGTCATAGCCTAGACGTTGTGCAGCGTCGAGTATTCGCTCGCCGGGCAACATCTCCAGTACCGCACCAGACGGCTGCAAGGTTACACGCATCAATCTATTCCTAACTCATTCCAAATATCGTCGATCCGGCGTGTCACCGCTTCATCCTTGACGATAACCCGACCCCACTCGCGCGTGGTTTCACCCGGCCATTTATGTGTTGCGTCCAAACCCATCTTCGAACCCAAGCCGGAGACTGGCGAGGCGAAATCGAGATAGTCGATCGGCGTATTTTCGATCATCACCGTGTCGCGCTTGGGGTCCATGCGCGTGGTAATGGCCCAGACCACATCGTTCCAGTCCCGAGCGTTAATGTCATCGTCGGTGACAATAACGAACTTGGTGTACATGAACTGTCGCAGAAACGACCAGACGCCGAGCATTACGCGCTTGGCGTGGCCGGGATACTGTTTCTTGATGGTCACGATGGCCATGCGGTAGGAACAGCCTTCAGGCGGCAAGTAGAAATCGGTGATCTCTGGAAACTGCTTTTGCAAGATGGGCACGAACACTTCGTTTAGCGCTACACCAAGGATAGCGGGCTCATCAGGTGGCCGACCGGTGTAGGTGCTGTGGTAAATCGGTTTGATTCGATGGGTAATGCGTTCGACCGTGAACACTGGGAAGCTGTCGACTTCATTGTAATACCCGGTGTGGTCGCCGTACGGCCCTTCATCGGCCATCTCGCCGGGATGAATTACGCCTTCGAGGACGATTTCCGCGCTGGCCGGAACTTGCAGGTCGTTGCCACGGCATTTGATCAGCTCGGTGCGATTACCACGCAGCAAGCCAGCAAATGCGTATTCGGACAAGCTGTCAGGCACCGGCGTCACTGCGCCGAGAATCGTTGCCGGGTCAGCGCCCAACGCCACGGCGACCGGAAACGGCTTGCCGGGGTGCTTCTCGCACCACTCCCTGAAATCCAGCGCACCGCCACGGTGGCTCAGCCAGCGCATGATGACCTTGTTGCGGCCAATCACTTGCTGACGATAAATACCGAGGTTTTGGCGGTCCTTGTTCGGACCTTTGGTGACGGTCAGGCCCCAGGTGATCAGCGGACCGACATCGCCCGGCCAACACGTCTGGACCGGCAACATACCGAGGTCGACATCATCGCCTTCGATGACCAGTTCCTGGCACGGCGCGTCTTTAACGACCTTGGGCGCCATGGCGATGATTTTGCGAAAAATAGGCAGCTTGGACCACGCGTCCTTCAAGCCTTTAGGCGGCTCCGGCTCTTTGAGAAACGCCAGCAGCTTGCCGATTTCACGCAGTTCGCTGACGGCCTCAGCGCCCATGCCCATGGCCACGCGCTGTGGCGTACCGAACAGATTGCCGAGTACGGGAATGTCATAACCGATGGGGTTTTCAAAGAGCAAGGCCGGACCTTTGCTGCGCAAGGTTCGGTCGCAAATTTCGGTCATCTCAAGCACCGGCGAGACGGGCACCTTAATGCGTTTCAACTCTCCGCGCTGCTCAAGCTGCTGCACGAAATCCCGAAGGTCCTTGAATTTCATTGATCAGGCCATTCCTAAAATAGACGCACATCCTACCTGCTCTGAAGCGTGAATAGGCGACGTCAGCGGGCATTTTCGCTCAAGAAAATCGGCTCGAACAATGGCTTCATACGTTCGCCACCCTGATCCGACAGGTGATTTTCGTCCATGTACAACGGCGCACCGTTTACTTCGGCCCGACAAATACCCCCCGCGCACAACAGCGCGGACGGATCGAGCACCCGCACTTGGGCGTCGGCGGCGCTCAATTGCGCGAACACGCCGTCGATGAACTGTTCTCGCGCTTTATATTCAGCAACGGGGCGGCCCACCAGCGACGCCGAACGACCGATCATGGCTAGACTGCTGAGGCGACCGATGGTGCCCGGTCGTTGCATCGGCACCTCTTTGAACAGCCAAACCCTGGCACCGGTTTCGCGTAAACGGGCAACCATGCTGCGCAGATCGTCCGCCATGTGTTGCTCGGCACTGCCCTGGTTATCCGCGCGGAACACCACGTATTTTCGGTCACCGTTCTCTTCGCCATACAGGTAAAGACTCCAGCGACCCGCCAACACCACGTCGTGAACCTTTTCGCGACGGACCAGCGCCAACGTCTGCTGATTGAAGTCTTCGCACTGCTGACGAACATTCGCACCAATGATCGGCGGGCAACCCGCCAGACTGGCCAGCCAGACCGGCATGCCATAACGCTCTGCATCCGCCCGAAGCGCGGGGGTCAACGCGGCAGCATGGCTATCACCCCACACCAATTGCAGCGGCGGCGTGTCGGCGGCCCCGCCAAAACGGCACACCGTGTTTAAGTCCGGACTTTCCGTGCGCATGAGGCACGCCATCTGTCCTTGGGTCCAATGACGCGCTTGGGCATAACGCATGGCTTGCGCGGACAAACGTTCAGGTACGCCATCCTTCCAACGTATCGTTTGGCCAACAATGGCCAGCACCAACATACTAATAGCGGCAGTAACCACAACTGACCCACGACCGGCCACCAAACGCTTTTGCCTGAAGGGAAGTTCCACAAAACGCCAACTCAGGTAAGCCAACACGAAACTGAGCAGCACCCACAAACAGGCTTCATTAAACTGCAGGCCGTCGACCGATGCCGCGTTGGCGTAGACAAAAATCGGCCAATGCCAGAGGTACAGTGAATAAGAGATCAACCCAATGCCTACCAGCGCCGGCATGCTCAGGAGTCGCCCCACCCATGTTGGGGACTGACCATTAGCCCAAATCATGGCCGTAGCGCCCACGACTGGAAGCAATGCCGCCCACCCCGGAAATAGCGTGTTTTTGTCCAGCCAACACACTGCCAGCATCACGGCCGCCAGCCCTGCCGCGCTCACCGCCTGATACACCCACGGGCGCAGACTGCGTTGCGAAACCGGCAGCACGGCCAGCATTGCCCCGCACAACAACTCCCACGCGCGCATCGGCAATAAAAAGAACGCCACGTCGGGTTGCCGATTTACGGTCCAGACATTAAGCAAAAACGAGCCCACTAATAACGCAAACAATGCCCATCGCCAACGCCGGAGGTAACGCGTAAGCAGGACCATCAGCAGCGGAAAGAAAATGTAGTACTGCTCTTCGACCGCCAGTGACCAGGTGTGCAGTAACGGCTTGAAGGCCGAGGCGGCATCGAAGTAACCGTCTTGGCGCATGAAGAGAATGTTGGAGGCGAACATCGCCTGATAACGAACGGTTCGACCCAGCTGCGCATAATCGTTAGGCGGCAGCAGCAACCAACCGACTAACAGCGTGGCGCCCATCACCAGACTCAATGCCGGGATGATGCGTCGGGCACGCCGCGACCAAAACTCATAAAAACTGAACCGCCCGGCTTCGATCTCTCGGCAGATGATTGAGGTAATCAGGAATCCTGAAATGACAAAAAACACATCGACGCCGACAAAGCCGCCGCTGAAGCCGTTGAATCCATAATGAAACAAGACGACCGGGATGACGGCCAGCGCCCGTAATCCGTCGATGTCACGACGATTGCCAAGGATGTAATTCACTTCCGTGTTCCAAAAAAAAATGGTGTCCCTAAGGACACCACTCTTTTTGTACGGTTCAGCCGGGTTGAATCAGCGGCTTATTTGCGCTTCATCGACAGGAAGAACTCGTCGTTGGTCTTGGTCTGCTTCAGCTTGTCGATCAGGAATTCGATAGCCGCGACTTCGTCCATTGGGTGCAGCAATTTGCGCAGAATCCACATCCGTTGCAGCTCGTCATCAGCTGTCAGCAACTCTTCGCGGCGGGTGCCGGAACGGTTGATGTTGATGGCCGGGAACACGCGTTTTTCAGCGATCTTACGATCCAACGGCAGTTCCATGTTGCCCGTGCCTTTGAATTCTTCGTAGATCACTTCATCCATCTTCGAGCCGGTTTCAACCAGCGCGGTAGCGATGATGGTCAGCGAGCCGCCTTCTTCGATGTTCCGTGCAGCACCGAAGAAACGTTTCGGCTTCTCCAGGGCGTGAGCATCGACACCACCCGTGAGTACCTTGCCGGAGCTTGGGATCACGGTGTTATAGGCACGAGCCAGACGGGTGATGGAGTCGAGCAGGATCACCACGTCTTTTTTGTGTTCGACCAAACGCTTGGCCTTCTCGATCACCATTTCGGCAACCTGTACGTGCCGGGTTGGTGGCTCGTCGAAGGTCGAAGCAACCACTTCGCCGCGCACGGTGCGCTGCATTTCGGTTACTTCTTCTGGACGCTCATCGATCAGCAAAACGATCAGATGGACTTCCGGGTTGTTACGCGTGATGTTCGCCGCGATGTTCTGCAGCATGATGGTTTTGCCGGCTTTCGGCGGCGCAACGATCAGACCACGCTGGCCTTTACCAATCGGGGCGCAAAGATCGATCACCCGGCCGGTAAGGTCTTCAGTCGAACCGTTACCGACTTCCATCTTCATCCGAATAGTCGGGAACAACGGCGTCAGGTTTTCGAAAAGAATCTTGTTCTTCGCGTTTTCCGGACGGTCGTAGTTGATCGTGTCGACCTTGAGCAGGGCGAAATAACGCTCGCCTTCTTTAGGCGGACGGATCTTGCCGACTATGGTGTCGCCGGTGCGCAGGTTGAAACGGCGGATCTGGCTCGGCGAGACGTAAATATCGTCTGGACCGGCAAGGTAGGAGGCATCTGCAGAGCGGAGGAAACCGAAGCCGTCCTGGAGAATCTCCAGCACGCCATCACCGGAAATTTCCTCGCCACTCTTGGCGTGCTTTTTCAGCAGGGAAAAAATCACATCCTGCTTGCGCGAACGGGCCATATTTTCTATGCCCATCTGTTCGGCCATTTCGAGCAGATCGGTAATCGGCTTTTGCTTGAGTTCAGTCAGGTTCATATAGGAATGACGTAATCATGTATGGGAGGGGAAATTAAGCTTTTGGCTTAATGAGGCCGCGCCGCAGAGAAGGCGACAGGATCGCGTACTAATTCGAAAGGAGAAGCGTCGGCGACGGCTAGCAGGGGGCAATGGAGAAACCATTGCGGGGCCGAATGTAACACTGGACTTTCAGGGCGTCTAGTCCCGGCCACATAAAAAACCCCGCTGTATGCGGGGCTTTAGGTGCTTCAGATGTTGCTGTCGAGAAATGCAGTCAGCTGCGACTTCGACAGAGCGCCCACTTTGGTGGCCTCGACGTTACCGTTCTTGAACAACATCAAGGTCGGAATGCCGCGAACGCCGTGCTTGGCAGGTGTTTCCTGGTTTTCGTCGATGTTCAACTTGGCAATCGTCAACTTGCCTTTATAGGTCTCGGCGATTTCGTCCAGGACCGGGGCAATCATTTTGCATGGGCCACACCACTCAGCCCAGTAATCAACCAGTACCGCGCCTTCAGCCTTCAGGACTTCTGCTTCGAAGCTGGCGTCACTGACGTGTTTAATAAGATCGCTACTCATGGAAAGTCTCCGAGGTCGTAGGCTAAAAATCGTGGTCCATCATAGCGGTACTCACCGGGTTCAGGAAGCCGAGGTTGATTGACTCTTGCTATGGTCCTGCATGAGTCAGGCAATAACTTGGCACCATCAAGCATCAAAGCAGGCCCAAAGTCAGTGCAAAACTGTGCGCCAAAACGGAGCGACATGCGCGCTAACAGGCCACAGCACGCAGCTACCCGGTCGCCTGGACCCCGAAAGCTGGAGTAGCAAAGCGCTGGCATGCACTGTGCACTGGATAGAGACATGCCTTTCGTATGACTCGGAGTCTTCCTATGAAAAAGTGCTACAGCGTCTTACTCACTGCTCTGTTTGCGAGCCTGATGCTCGGCCAAGCGCCCGCTCACGCTAATGGGCTGGACGACGTGATGACCCGAGGCGTATTGAAGGTGGCGGTGCCTCAGGACTTTCCACCCTTCGGCTCGGTCGGCCCAGACATGCAGCCGCGCGGGCTGGACATCGACACCGCACACCTGCTGGCTGACCAATTGAAGGTCAAGCTGCAATTAACGCCGGTCAACAGCACTAACCGCATCCCGTTTCTGACCACAGGCAAAGTTGATGTGGTGATCTCAAGCCTAGGCAAGAACCTTGAGCGCGAAAAAGTCATCGATTTTTCCCGTGCCTATGCGCCTTTCTATCTCGCTGTCTTCGGCCCGCCCGATGCGCCCATCAAAGAACTCAGTGATTTGACCGGCAAAACCATCAGCGTGACCCGGGGTGCGATTGAAGACATCGAGCTGACCAACGTGGCCCCGGAAGGCGTGACCATTAAGCGCTTCGAGGACAACAACTCGACCATCGCCGCCTACCTCGCCGGCCAAGTGGACCTGATCGCCAGCGGCAACGTGGTCATGGTCGCCATCAGCGAACGCAACCCGAAACGCATTCCCGCGTTGAAGGTGAAGCTAAAGGACTCGCCAGTGTATGTGGGCGTTAACAAAAACGAGCCGGAGTTACTGGCCAAGGTTAACGAGATCCTCACGGCCGCCCTTGCCGACGGTGCGCTGGAAAAGAACTCGCAGCTATGGCTCAAACAACCGCTGCCGGCTGGCTTCTGACCGGGAGCCCCCGTTATGGCGTATCACTTTGATTTCCTGCCGGTCCTGCAAAACGCCAACCTGTTGCTGCGGGGGGCTTTATTCACCTTGGAACTGACAGCCATCGGCACGCTGTTCGGGGTTGGCCTTGGCATTGTCGGTGCGGTGTGCAGAGCGTGGAACATCCGCCCGTACTCATCGATTTTCGGCGTGTACGTCGAGCTGATCCGTAACACGCCATTTCTGGTGCAACTGTTCTTCATTTTCTTCGGCTTACCGTCGCTGGGGGTGAAGATTTCAGAGTGGGAAGCGGCCGTGTTGGCGATGGTGGTCAACTTGGGTGCGTACTCCACCGAGATCATTCGTGCTGGCATTCAGGCCGTATCAAGGGGGCAACTCGAAGCAGCGGCCGCTTTGGCCATGAGTCGCGCCGAGGCGTTTCGTCATGTGGTGTTGATTCCGGCGTTGGGCAAAGTCTGGCCCGCGCTGACCAGCCAAATCATCATCGTCATGCTGGGCTCGGCGGTCTGCTCACAGATCGCTACCGAAGAGTTGAGCTTCGCCGCCAACTTCATCCAGTCGCGCAACTTCCGGGCGTTCGAAACGTACATCGTCACCACGCTGATTTACCTGTGCATGGCCGTACTGATCCGCCAGTTATTGGCGTGGGTCGGGCGACGCTACATTTCGAGGAGCAACTGATGGATTTCACCCTTTGGGACGTCGTGCGCAACTTGCTTATCGGCCTGCAATGGACCGTGGCGCTGTCGCTGGTGGCATTCGTCGGCGGCGGTGTTATCGGGTTGCTGGTAATGACCCTGCGGATTTCGACGTTGAGCGCGCCGCGCTGGTTGGCGCGGGTGTATATCGAACTGTTTCAGGGCACGCCGTTGCTGATGCAGCTGTTTCTGGTGTTCTTCGGTGTCGCGTTACTGGGCATCGATATCTCGCCTTGGTTCGCTGCCGCGCTGGCACTGACCCTGTTTACCAGCGCGTATTTGGCTGAAATCTGGCGCGGCTGTGTTGAGTCAATTGCTCATGGTCAGTGGGAGGCCTCTGCCAGCCTGGCGCTGTCGCCTTTTGAGCAATTGCGTTACGTGATCTTGCCCCAAGCCCTGCGCATTGCGGTGGCACCCACCGTTGGATTCTCGGTGCAAGTGATCAAAGGCACCGCTGTGACCTCGATCATTGGCTTCACGGAGCTGACCAAAACCGGCGGCATGCTAGCCAACGCTACCTTTCAACCGTTCTTGGTCTATGGCTTCGTCGCCCTCGGCTATTTCCTGCTTTGTTACCCCTTGTCGCTCAGTGCCCGCTATCTGGAAAGGAGACTGCATGCCGTTGCTTAGAATTTCCGCCCTGCACAAATACTACGGCGACCACCATGTGCTCAAAGGTATCGACCTAACCGTTGAAGAAGGTCAGGTGGTGGCGATCATCGGCCGCAGTGGTTCGGGTAAAAGCACCTTGCTGCGCACGCTCAATGGCCTGGAGTCGATCAACGACGGCGTGATTGAAGTCGATGGCGAGTACCTCGACGCCGCCCGCGCCGACCTGCGCAGCTTGCGGCAGAAAGTCGGCATGGTGTTTCAGCAATTCAACCTGTTCCCGCATTTGAGCGTGGGCGAGAACGTCATGCTCGCGCCGCAGGTGGTGCAGAAGGTGCCCAAAGCCAAAGCGGCGCACCTTGCGCGGCAGATGCTGGAGCGCGTGGGGCTGGGGGAAAAATTCGATGCCTTCCCTGATCGCTTGTCCGGTGGTCAGCAACAGCGCGTGGCGATTGCTCGGGCGTTGGCCATGTCACCCAAAGTGCTGCTGTGCGATGAAATCACCTCCGCCCTCGACCCCGAACTGGTCAACGAAGTGCTGAGCGTCGTGCGCCAACTGGCCAAAGAAGGCATGACCCTGATCATGGTCACCCACGAAATGCGCTTTGCCCGGGAAGTGGGCGATAAGTTGGTGTTCATGCATGAGGGCAAGGTTCACGAAACCGGTGATCCGAAGATTCTTTTTGCTAACCCACGTACGCCGGAATTGGCTAACTTTATTGGGTCGGTAGAGCACGGTGACTGAGTGAACTTCGATGAAGCGCTGAAAATAAATCAATCCCCTCAGGCCATGTCATCTAATAACATGCCGTTTTTAGCGGTTTCCTAACAGCACTGACAGCCTCGCTCTTTTCGATGCCACCGGGAAAGTGCCAAACCCTTGAGCATCGACTCGTCGCGGGCCTGACTCCCCCTCAAATTCGCCAAAATAGTTTTGGCTAACAATAAATTCTTCTGTTTCTGTATCAAACAGACGAAATATCAATTTGGGGGGGATTATTTGCGGTGGGGGATTCTCTAATGCTGCCAGCATTCTTTGATGGCGAGCGTGCGGCTCGAAATCGCCCCAGTCAAACGTGCGCGCCTCAGGCTTGGTCAGCACCCACTCGCCGCGCTCGACTTGTTCCCAGACATAACGATCGTGATAGACCATCGACGCGCGCCGTAATTCGGCCAGACCTTCGATTTCCCGATGCCCCGCTAACAGTCTTTTGACTATCACCAGTGCTTCAGCGGGAGGATGGACGTATTTTTTCTCATCCATTTGGAGTGTGCGACGATGCACCAACTTCATGCCGAAGTCCCCTCATCCCAGTAGTCGGAACCCATCGTTCCACAGGTTTCATGAGTCGAGGCGATGGTCCGATACGTAAACGTAACAGTTTCCAAGGGAGTGATATGAGCCACTGCAGGATCGCGCCAACGCGGCATTGAAATATGAATATCGGTAATGAGGGCGTCTGTGTATACCATGGTGAAATAGTGTTCTTGAAAGCCGCCGGGTGAAACTCGATACCAATCCAATGTGCATAGGCTAAGTGTTTCACCCGTGCGCCACGCTTCGAACAGTAACGGGGTCGACTTGTCGAGCATCTTGGTAATGATGAAAGGCCCATGAACCCGATGGCCGGATTGCGCCCCTTGGGGACGACCAAAATGTTGATCAAATGACTCCACAAGAATTTGATCTTCTCGTCCGAGCTGGTAGTTATTGCCAATTGATTCTAACGACGAACAGCCTCCAGTAATCAATTTTTGTTTTTCGCCGATAATGGTTAAGTAGGTCGGCATGGACATGGGGGTACTCCTTGGCTAGACAGATTTATTTTTAGATTGGGTTAGTTGAGGTGAAACTTGCCAATTGACTGTGACAAATTCAGTTGAATCTATTAGGTAGCGCCAATGAGGCCGAGTCATGGGTAAGGGGTAAGGGGTCCAAGGCTTGGCAACTTCAAGGGTGATCTTATAGCGCTCTTCTTCGGGGTGTTTGCGGTCTTCAAAACGATGCACTGTGAGCGTGGCCTGATACTTGTCGCCGGCATACCAATAAGTTGTGCCTCCCTTGTTGGCATCGCGCAATCGAGCACGCCATTGGGGCGTGTCGGCAAAGGGTGGATATTTTTTGTGATTTCTATCTATCCACCCGCCGCGTCGCCATTGGTCCTGAAGTTCCAAGACAACCTTCAATGCATCATCGAGCAATAACGGTTCAATGTGCGGATGTATAGTTAGGCTCTGAACAATGTCGTCCTTGAATACAACTAAAAGTTCAGCGCTCTTTGGAGTAATAAATCCAAATTGCGGGTCGGTGAATCGTAATTGCACGTCGGAATGTGGTACGGCCGGCCATATCCCCCCACCGGGATAAGGTGAAGTAAAGCGGGCTGACGACTGTTGTCGCATCTCCTCGTAGGTTCCACCTATCACCAAGGCGATCTCTCGCTCGTACCATGAACGCAAAACGTATGCGGCTAATAGCGCCACAACTATAAGTAAGGCCCAACGACACCAGCTCATGGGAAAGGCAACCAAGGCTTGGCAACATTTAGAACTATCTTATAACGCTCTTCGTTAGGATATTTATCGTACTTGAAACGCCCCATATCTAACATGGCCTGATACTTTTCACCGGCCTGCCAATAAGTGGTTCCACCCTTGTTCACATCGCGCAACTTAGCGCGCCATTCAGGTGTATCGGCAAAGTCTGGATTCTTTTCCTGGTTACTGCCCACCCAACCACTCTGACGCCATTGCGCTTCCAGATCCATCACGACTTTTAGTGCATCATCGAGCAACAAGGGTTCGGTCTGCGGAGATATAACCAAACTCTGAATAATGTTGTCCTTGAATACAACTAAAAGCTCAGCGCTCTTTGGAGTAATAAATCCATATTGCGGGTCGGTGAATCGTAATTGCACGTCGGAATGTGGTACGGCCGGCCATATCCCCCCGCCGGGATAAGGTGAAGTAAAGCGGGCTGACGAAAGCTTTCGCATGTCTTCGTAGGTTCCACCTATCACCAGGGCGATCTCCCGTTCGTACAACGACCGCGCGACATTGGCTCCCCATACCGCTAGTAGTGCCAGGCAAAACCAATATCGCCGTTTCATCGGACACCCGATCCTTCGGCGATATCTTTTATTGACTGTTCCAGCAAGGGTCGATTTTCGTCGCCCAGCATCTCATCGAAACGTTCCGCTGCTTGCATCACGAAGGCTATGCGCTGCTCGTAAGCTGACAAGTCTGCAAACGGGTTGCTGCTGAATTCGAGGGTGCGTCCATCCTCGACCGGCTGGCATTGGCTCGCCAGGGTCAGCTCAATCGCTTGAGCCACCCCCGATGGAAAACCGGTCACGTAGGAGACATGGTTACCGCGCAGTAGCAGTTTAAGTTGTGGGTCTTCGTAGATGGTCGGCTGGAGGATATTGAGCTGCTCATGTACCGCTAATTGCCTCACGCTCTCGGCAATATCTCCCTTTTCTATTGCCTTGAAGGCCTCAAGGATCTCATCATGTGGTCGCCCAAATCGAAGCCTTTCCTGCTCCACCAACCACATCACCGGAAACTTCGGATGACCATAAATCCCCGCCCGCTCTTTAAGACAAGTCCTTAGCTCCTCAAGCCCACGCTTTTTGTAAAACGCATGCAATGGGAAGATATCCAGAAACAAGGTGGTGTTGCCCAGCGCCATCATTTCGTAGACGTGCTGGAACTGTTGCTGCATCAAGGATGAGGGTTCCCCGCCCAGGCCAAGGTCGCCCAGGGGAACGGGATTATTGCTGCGGGCGGCTCGGTAATCCTCCAGTGCCTGCTGATCCGTATCGTTGAAAATATGAGCCCCGAGGAAACCGAGATTCGATGCCGCATTGGAGTCGATCAAGCGCTGCCTGGCGTCGCGCTCAGCTTGAATGACGTCAGTCATATCGGCCGCATGCAACAACCCGCAACCGACTTGCTTGGAGGCAAAGGCTGCCAGCCCGGCCCACTGAAAGCGGTTGTCGTGCAGCCACAACCGGGCATAGGCGGCGTTGATCACGCGGTTGCGTTCGATGGGGTCGGCGATCAGGACGCCGCCGGGGGCGACGATTTCTTCGGCTTCGCGCTGGAAGACTCGCCAGATTCCCGAGCAAGTCAAAAACGGCACGTCAACGACGTCCTGCATGACCCCGTACAACTCGATCCTGTGCGTCTCGCACTCTTCGATCGGTTTGGTGGGGTGGTTCAACAGCTGCGTGTCGCATTCGTGGTCTTTGAAACACTGGGTCATGGGGCTGGCTCCTGGCTAGAATTTCGCCACCCTATCAGCCAAAACCCAGCAAAAAACCGGCGAAAAGGGCAATCAGAAACGCCCTACAAGCCTTACAGCCAAGATCCTACAAATCGCAGAAGCAAAAAAATCGGAAATGCACGAAACCGGTGGTCCGTCGCGCAGCAAAAACGGTGCTGTAGGAGCAACTGTCTGCCGCACAATTTTTTTGGTTTCATACCTGAAGTTCTTTTCGGGCGCAGCCGATCGCGGGCAAGCGCGCGCCTACAGATGCCCGGTGTTTGCAGCGCGACAGCACGGCTGTCGACGACTTGGCGCCAACTCCCACACAGAATGTCGGCAGGCACGAAATGGTAGGCACTGAAAAATCTTATCGCAGCCTGCGGCAGCTCCTAAAAAATTAGTTTTTATTCAATAGGTTATGCGCTACCTGAAGGAAAGCCAACGGGTTGGCTCGAGAATTAACGCGGTACAGGAAAACCGCGCTGCCTGATTTATCGCCAACAAGTTGGCTTCTACACGGCACCACACGACGCTTCGCGTTGGCGGCGGGGAAGGATCGTGGCACGATGACGGGGTTTTCGACCGAGACTCTTTAATCATGCCGCTGTCCCCTAGAAAAAATCATTCTTTGATCGCCGCCATCGACTTGGGCTCCAACAGCTTTCACATGGTCGTGGCCAAAGCCAACCTGGGCGAGATCCGCATTCTAGAGCGGCTCGGCGAGAAGGTTCAGTTGGCCGCAGGGATCACTGAAGAACGTCAGCTCACCGAAGAATCCATGCAGCGCGGCCTTGACTGCCTCAAGCAGTTTGCCCAGCTGATCAGTGGCATGGAGCCCGGCGCCGTCCGCATCGTCGGCACCAACGCCCTGCGTGAAGCACGTAATCGGGTGGAGTTCATTCGCCGGGCCGAAGAGATTCTCGGCCACCCGGTGGAGGTGATCTCAGGGCGTGAAGAGGCCCGCCTGATTTACCTCGGCGTCTCGCACACGCTGGCTGATGCGCCCGGCAAAAGGCTGGTGGCTGATATCGGCGGCGGCAGCACTGAATTCATCATCGGCCAGCGCTTCGAACCGCTGCTGCGCGAAAGCCTGCAAATGGGCTGCGTCAGCTTCACCCAACGGTATTTCAAAGACGGCAAAATCACGCCAGCACGCTACGCACAGGCTTACACCGCAGCGCGTCTGGAGATCATGAGCATCGAACACGCACTGCATCGCCTGAGTTGGGATGAAGCCATTGGCTCGTCTGGCACCATCCGCGCGATCGGCCTGGCCCTTAAAGCCGGGGGCCACGGCACTGGTGAAGTAAATGCCGAAGGCTTGGCCTGGCTCAAACGCCGAATGTTTAAACTGGGTGACGTCGATAAAATCGACTTCGAAGGCATCAAGCCCGACCGTCGGGCTATTTTCCCGGCAGGTTTGGCGATTCTCGAGGCCATTTTCGACGCACTGGAACTCACCCGCATGGATCACTGTGAGGGCGCGCTGCGTGAAGGCGTACTTTATGACCTCATGGGCCGCCATCATCATGAGGACGTCCGTGAGCGTACGCTCAGCTCGCTGATGGAGCGCTATCACGTCGATCTTGAACAAGCGGCCCGCGTTGAAGCTAAAGCGTTGCACTCACTTGAACAAGTGGCCGTGGCGTGGGGGCTGGAAGATGAACTGTATCGCGAGTTATTGCGCTGGGCCGCCAAGGTCCATGAAGTGGGCCTGGACATCGCTCACTATCATTACCACAAGCACGGTGCTTACTTGATCGAGCACTCGGATTTGGCCGGTTTTTCCCGCGAAGACCAGCAAATGCTGGCGCTGCTGGTGCGAGGCCACCGCCGGAATATTCCCAAGGACAAGTTTGCCGATTTTGGCGAGGAAGGCATCAAGCTGATTCGCCTGTGCGTGTTGTTGCGCTTTGCGATTCTGTTCCACCACATCCGTGGCACCCAAACGATGCCACAGGTGGTGCTGCACGCCAACGACCAGAGCCTAGACGTACTGTTCCCGGACGGCTGGCTCGAAAACAACCAACTGACTCAGGCCGACTTCGCGCTGGAAGCGGAGTGGCTGGCCCGAGTCGGTATCGTCTTCAGCGTACGCTGAGTACCGGGTTGCTCAGGCGCTCCAACAGCGTCGCCTGAGCACTGCGCGGGTTCTGGTTACCGGTCGGCGTGCTACGTGTGTAGCGACCGTCTGAATGCAGAATCCACGCGTGGGTGTTATCCGTCAGGTAACTCTCCAACTCCTTCTTGACCCGCAGAATCAACTTTTTGCCCTCAACCGGGAAGCACGTCTCGACGCGTTTGTCGAGGTTGCGCTCCATCCAGTCGGCGCTCGACAAGAACATCTGCTCTTCACCGCCATTGAGGAAGTAGAAAACCCGCGTGTGCTCCAGGAAGCGACCGATGATCGAGCGCACTTGAATGTTGTGCGAGACACCCGCGATGCCTGGCCGCAAACAGCACATGCCGCGAACCACTAAGTCGATACGCACGCCCGATTGGCTCGCCTTGTACAACGCACGGATAACCTTCGGGTCGGTCAGCGAGTTGAATTTGGCAATGATGTGCGCCGACTTGCCATCGAGGGCGAACTGCGTTTCTCGGGCAATCATGTCGAGCATGCCTTTCTTGAGGGTAAACGGCGCATGCAGCAGCTTCTTCATGCGCAATGTTTTACCCATGCCGATCAACTGACTGAACAGTTTGCCAACGTCTTCGCACAGGGCGTCGTCGGAAGTCAGCAGGCTGTAATCGGTATACAAACGAGCGTTACCCGCATGGTAGTTGCCGGTCCCTAAATGCGCATAGCGCACAATTTCACCGGCCTCACGGCGCAGAATCAGCATCATCTTGGCGTGGGTCTTGAACCCGACCACGCCGTAGATTACCACTGCACCTGCCGCTTGGAGACGGCTGGCCAGTTGCAGGTTGGACTCTTCATCGAACCGGGCACGCAGTTCGATCACCACCGTGACTTCTTTACCGTTACGGGCAGCATCTACCAAGGCATCGACGATTTCGGAGTTGGCGCCGCTGCGGTACAGGGTTTGTCTAACCGCGAGCACATGCGGGTCTTTAGCTGCCTGGCGCAGTAAATCCACCACAGGCGTGAAGGACTCAAACGGATGCAGCAGTAAAATATCCTGCTTGCTGATGACGTTGAAAATGTTCTCGCTGTTTTGCAGCAACTTCGGAATGGCTGGGGTGAACGGCGTGTATTGCAGCTCGGGGTGGCTGTCCAGGCCGGTAATGCTGAACAACCGCGTGAGGTTGACCGGTCCATTGACTTGATACAGTTCGGTTTCGCTCAGGTTGAACTGTTTGAGCAAATAGTCAGACAAGTGTTTCGGGCAGGTGTCCGCCACTTCCAACCTGACGGCATCACCGTAACGACGCGAGAACAACTCGCCACGCAGCGCGCGGGCCAAATCTTCTACATCTTCGGTATCAACGGCCAAGTCAGCGTTTCGAGTCAGACGGAACTGATAGCAGCCCTTAACCTTCATGCCCTGGAACAAATCATCGGCATGCGCATGGATCATTGACGACAGGAACACATAGTTATCCCCTGCGCCGCCGATATCCTCTGGCACTTTGATAATGCGTGGGAGCAAGCGGGGCGCCGGAATAATCGCCAGACCGGAGTCGCGACCAAAGGCATCAACCCCCTCCAGTTCAACGATAAAGTTCAGGCTTTTGTTCACCAGCAACGGGAACGGGTGTGTCGGATCAAGGCCGATCGGGGTGATGATCGGTGCAATCTCGTCACGGAAATAGCGACGGACCCAGGCTTTAAGCTTGGCGGTCCAGTAACGACGACGAATGAAGCGAACCTGATGTTTTTCCAGTTCCGGCAACAAAATATCGTTAAGAATCGCGTATTGGCGGTCCACGTGACCGTGTACCAATTCGCTGATCCGCGCCAAGGCCTGGTGCGGTTGCAAACCATCAGCGCCTGCTTGTTCGCGGGCGAAGGTGATTTGCTTCTTCAAGCCTGCGACACGAATTTCGAAGAACTCATCGAGGTTGCTGGAGAAAATCAGCAGAAATTTCAGCCGTTCCAGCAATGGGTAAGACTCGTCCAGTGCCTGTTCCAACACGCGAATGTTGAACTGCAATTGCGACAGTTCGCGGTGGATATACAGGCTGCTGTCGTCCAGATTCTGGACGACAGGATGCGCAACTGGCACGGGTAGTACCGCATCGGGGACCGGCACCACTTCAATGCTCGGCTCAACCACAGGCTGAGTCTCCTGAACGGCGATCTGAACAGCTGCTTCGGTGAGTCCTTCGGTATTCATGGGTGTTCCTGTTTGGGCTACTGCCCTTTTAGCAGTTGAGCAGCACGAACGGCGAAATACGTAAGAATGCCGTCAGCGCCTGCACGTTTAAAGGCGGTGAGGGATTCCAGTATCACCCCCTCACTCAGCCAGCCATTATTTATGGCCGCCATGTGCATCGCGTATTCACCGCTGACCTGATAAACAAAGGTCGGCACTTTGAATTCCTCCTTCACCCGGAAAAGAATATCCAGGTAAGGCATGCCCGGCTTGACCATGACCATGTCCGCCCCCTCAGACAAGTCAGCAGCCACTTCGTGCAGCGCTTCATTGCCGTTGGCCGGGTCCATTTGATAGGACGCCTTATTGGCCTTGCCCAGATTCAGTGCCGAACCTACCGCATCACGAAACGGACCGTAGTAGGCGCTGGCGTACTTGGCTGAATAAGCCATGATCCGCACGTTAACGTGATCAGCCAACTCCAACGCTTCACGGATGGCCTGAATCCGACCGTCCATCATGTCCGAAGGCGCGACCACTTGCGCACCGGCGGCGGCGTGGGACAAGGCTTGCTTGACCAAGGCGTCGACAGTGATGTCGTTCTGCACGTAGCCGTGCTCATCCAGGATGCCGTCTTGGCCATGCGTGGTAAACGGGTCCAGAGCAACGTCAGTAATGACGCCCAATTCGGGGAAGCGGTCACGCAGGGCACGAGTAGCGCGCTGAGCAATGCCTTCAGGATTCCAAGCCTCGGCACCGTCCAGGGTCTTTTTCTCAGGCGGCGTCACCGGGAACAAGGCCAGCGCGGGAATACCCAGCGCCACCCATGCTTGAGCTTCTATCAGCAGCAAATCAATGCTCAGACGCTCGACGCCCGGCATCGACGCAATCGTCTCGCGACGGTTTTCGCCGTCGAGTACAAACACTGGAAGAATCAGATCGTCGACAGTCAGTACGTTTTCACGGACAAGGCGACGAGAAAAATCGTCGCGGCGATTACGACGCAGGCGAGTGGAAGGAAACAAGCGGCTGGCGGGGGTAAAGCTCACGGCAAGACTCCTGAGCCCGCGTTGGCGGGCAAGCGTGACAGTTATAAGCGGCCATTATGACCGCTGCGTGACAACTATGGCCAACCCTGCGACCGTGGGACGCAGCCGATGACTATTGTAGGAAATCTTAACGCTGAGACACATATCCACACTTTCCTGAATGGCTTCGGCGAGTTAGGCTGCGCGTTCATTTCGCTAGCATCCATATAATGCTCCAACATCTACTGCAGGAATTTGGCTACTTTGCCCTCTTTCTAGGAACCTTTTTTGAAGGTGAGACGATTCTTGTCCTCGCCGGCTTCCTTGCGTTCCGCGGATACATGGACATCAATCTGGTGGTGGTGGTTGCCTTCTTTGGCAGCTACGCGGGCGATCAGCTTTGGTATTTCCTGGGGCGCAAGCACGGCCGCAAGTTGCTGGCACGCAAGCCTCGCTGGCAGCTATTGGGCGACAAGGCACTGGAGCACATCCGCAAACACCCCGACATCTGGGTGCTGAGTTTTCGCTTTGTGTATGGACTGCGCACCGTGATGCCGGTGGCTATCGGTTTGTCCGGTTATCCGCCAGGACGTTATTTATTGCTCAATGGGCTGGGTGCCGCCGTCTGGGCCGCCGCATTGGGCGCCGCCGCTTATCACTTTGGCGCATTGCTCGAAGGTTTGCTGGGCAACGTAAAGAAGTACGAGCTGTGGGTGTTAGGCGCTCTGTTGATCCTCGGCGGTGCCTTGTGGTTGCGACGCCGGATCAAGGCCGCTCGTATCGCCCGAGAATTGGAATCGTCCAAGCGCGACGCGGCAATGATCGAGGTCAAGAACCTGCCAGACGAATGAAATGCCCACGAGCGCAATAAAGCCCCATTGCGCTCAGCAACACATAAGTCAGCAACGCCACCCAGCCCAACGAACTCACCGACCACATCCCGACCATCGGCGCTAACCCCATCAGCGGGATGTTCAGTGCCAGCCGCGCAGATTCCAGCTTGATCGCCCACGGCCGATTCTCCAGCGCAACACCCAACACGAACAAACCAAACGCGACCCACACCCAGCCCAACACCAAGGCAGGTACCGACAAACTGTCGCCCATGTTCAGCAAATAACTGCCCAGCGCGGCATGAACGACGAATTGCAGAGCGATGTACACCTGCTGCGACGGGCTCAGTGGTATCTCGAATTTACGGAATTGGCTCAAGTCAGACTGGGTTGTCGGGTATTTCGCAGCGACATCCGCCGGTCGCCAGCCGGTGCGCATGAACCAGATCCGCAGCTTGTCCCAGCCTTGTTCAGTCCGCCGTGCGTCGGCAGCCAATTGCGCATAAAACTGCAGATTGGCCCATAACGGATTCCAGCTCGCCAGCGGCGTAGTTACCCCGAAAATCGGCGGATCGCTGTCCAATTCCTCCTGAAACGAGCCAAACAGTCGGTCCCACACAATGAACACTCCGCCGTAATTGCGATCCATGTAAATAGCGTTCTGTGCATGATGGGCGCGGTGATTGGAGGGGGTGACGAACACCCATTCCAACCAGCCCAACTTCGGAATATGGCGAGTGTGGACCCAGAATTGATACAGCAAATTGAGCGCTGCTACGCTGATAAAGACCAGCAGGGGAACGCCCACCAGTGCCAGCGGCAGGTAGAAAATCCAGCTCAGAAGAAAACCGGTACTGGTCTGGCGTAATGCGGTGGAGAGGTTGTAGTCCTCGCTTTGGTGATGAACGCAATGCGCTGCCCACAGCACGTTTCGCTCGTGGCCCATTCGGTGCAACCAGTAATAACAGAGGTCATACAGCACAAACGCGAAGACCCACACCCAAACGCTGTCTGGCGAAAGCCGCAACAGCGCCAGGTGATCGAGCGCAAAGGCGTACGTCATCAAGCCGACGCCTTTGGTCAGCAATCCGGTGGTGGTGGACAACACGCCAGTGCTCAGGCTGTTGATGGAATCCGACAGGCGATAGGTATTCACCTTGCGCCAACGGTCAGTCAGCAGCTCCACGGCGATCAACACAAAGAAGAATGGAACGGCGTACAAAATGAAATTCATGGGGTAGCACTTATGGGACCGATCACCAAAGATTAGGTCGGGTTTGGCAAAAACCCTATGGCAGCGAATGACAAATTAGTGGACATTTAACGACATTCTTGTCGGACAACTCAGCAACCGGTCGGCGTATGGATGACTCCATCGGTGCCCTCAACAGGAGCAAACCCATGCAAAAAAAAGTGGCGGTTATTCTTTCGGGCTGCGGCGTCCAGGACGGAGCCGAGATCCACGAGAGCGTCCTTACCCTCCTGCGGCTGGACCAACGCGGTGTAGAGGTGCAATGTTTCGCCCCCAACATCGCGCAGCACCACGTAATCAATCACCTGACCGGGGAGGAAATGCCTGAGTCGCGTAACGTGCTCGTCGAGTCCGCCCGCATCGCCCGTGGCGCGATCAAGGATATCCGTGAAGCAGACGCCGATGAGTTTGACGCACTCATTATTCCGGGTGGCTTCGGCGCCGCCAAGAACCTGTCCAACTTCGCCGTCGAAGGCGCTAATTGCAGTCTTGATCCCGACTTATTGATGCTGGCCGAAGCGTTTGCCGAATCGCGTAAGCCGGTGGGGTTGATCTGCGTGTCCCCTGCCCTAGCGGCGAAAATCTATGGCCCTGGCGTTACCTGCACCGTTGGTAACGATCCAGCAACCGCCAAAGCTATCGGCAAAATGGGCGGCAACCACAAGGAATGCACCGTCGGCGAAATCGTTGAAGACCATGCACGCAAACTGGTCAGCACCCCGGCCTACATGATCGCCCAGTCAATCAGTGAGGCGGCGTCAGGCATTAACAAATTGGTCGACCGGGTGATTGAACTGATGCAGGACCGCGAAGAAACCGCAACTTTATAAGAGCCAATCTGTTAGCGAAGCGGTGTTTTTCAGTTTCACCGCATCACGCTTTCGCCGACAAGTTGGCTCTTACAGAGGTCTCGACAACCGAGTAAGTATCCTGTCCAGCGCATTGGCAAACGCCTGTTTTTCGCGGTCGCCATGGGGTGCCGGGCCGCCGCTCATCTGGCCTTGATCACGCAGGTCGGTGAACAAATTTCGTACCGCCAGACGGTCGCCCATGTTCTGCGGGTCGAACTCGCGACCCCGAGGGTCCAGCGCGGCGACACCCTTTTTGATCAGGCGATCCGCTAACGGCACGTCGCTACAGATCACCAGATCTCCAGGCACGGAGTGTTCGACCAGATAATCGTCTGCCGCGTCCGGCCCGCTAGGGACCACGATCAATTTAACGCAGCTGTAACTCGGCTTGATCTGGCTTTGCCCCGCCACCAGTAGCACCTCAAACTGACGCTTCAAGGCGAACTTGATGACCTGATCTTTCGCTGGCCTAGGGCAGGCATCGGCATCTATCCAAACGCGCATACGGTACTTCCAAATGAAGAGTGCGAGTATGTGCCGCACCCAAAAGCATTACCAATACTGTTATTAAGCCATTGTTTTGCCAGCACCGAAGCCTATACTCCGGCCCCGCACCAAAATGTCTTTTCCAATCGGCACTTCTATGCCGGTTGTCCTTCAGGGATGAACAGAACTCATGGCATTTCGTGCAAAGACTGCGTTGGCGTTAATCGCCATGATGCAACTGGCTGGCTGCGCCGCCTTCCGTAGCTACGACACCGAACTCAAAGAAACCAACCAACAACTGGCCACCGGCAACGTTGATGGCGCGCTCTTGACGCTGGAAAAGAACAACACCGGCGAAGATAAAGACTTGTTGTATTACTTCGAAAAAGGCGAGTTGCTGCGTTCTAAGGGCGATCTAGCGGGCAGTCAAACGGCTTGGCACGCAGCCGACCGTGTGGTGTTCGCCTGGGAAGAGTCGGTCAAACTCGATACCGATAAGTACCTGAGCCAGTTCGGTAGCTACTTGGTCAACGACAAAGTCCGCCGTTACGAAGGCTACGACTACGAAAAAGTCATGTTGACCACTCAGATGGCGCTCAATCTGCTAGCCCAAAACGACTTCGATGCAGCCCGCACTGAGATCAAGAAGACCCACGAACGTGAGGCCGTGATCGCCGAGTTGCGCGACAAGGAATACGCCAAGAGTGAACAAGACGCCCAAGCGCGCGGCGTCAAAACCGAGTTCAAAGACCTTAAGGGCTACCCGGTAGAAAGCTTGAATGCGCCGGACGTTGTCGGCCTGAAGAACAGCTATCAGAGCGCATTCAGTCATTACCTGGCGGGCTACGTCTACGAAGCACTGGGAGAACGAGGCCTCGCCGCACCCGGTTATCGTCAAGCCGCCGAACTGCGGCCTCATACTGCGCTGCTCGACCAAGCCCTGCTTAATCTCGACAGCGCCGCCAGCACCGACAGCGACGTTCTGATCGTAGTGCAAAGTGGATTCGCCCCAGCCCGCGACTCGGTCCGTATCCCACTACCCTTGCCGATCAACAACGGTCTGGTGATCACGGCTCTGTCATTTCCGATCATCAAGCCGGACCTTTCGACCGCCGCGTTCAGCCAAATTGGGCTCGATGGCCAACCACTCAATCTGACGCTGCTCAACAGCACCGCCGCGATGTCGCGTCGTGCGCTGCGTGACGACATGCCTGGGATCATCCTGCGCACTTCCGTGCGTGCCATTAGCCGTAGCGTTGCTCAAGCCCAATTGAACAAAGCCAGCCCGATGGCGGGACTGGTACTGGGTATCGCCTCCGCCGTAACCGAAGGCGCGGACACCCGCACCTGGCGCACCTTGCCTGATACCACTCAAGTGGTGCGCTTGCGCCTGAAACAGGGCGATCACCAAATCAGCCTGCCGGCAGCTCAGGGTGGCCGACAAGTACAGATAAAAATCGATCAGCGCTACCAGGTCATCGCCCTCCGGGTGATCGGCACTCAGGTTTACACCAGCGGCTTGGCCTCGCACGTCGTCCCAACAGACACGCCGCAAGCGCTGGCCAGCATCAAACAACCTTAAAAGGAGCGCCTGTATGCGCATCAAGATTTTTGGCCTGATGGCTGCTGCTTTGCTGATCGGTTGCGCCACGCCGCCACCTGCGCCAGCGCCGGGGAGTGCCGCCAGTAAAGTAATGGCCATGGGCAAACTGAAAGACATCGACGTCGGCGCTATGCGCGTCGCCCGCGAGAACGGTTTTCTTACCGTTAAAGCAGCGCTGAGCAACACCAGCTCCAGCAACACAACGCTGTATTACCGCTTCGCCTGGCTGGGCAACGACGGTTTCCCTGTGGCCGATGAAGAAACCTGGAAAAGCCTGACCTTGTACGGTTCGCAAACCAGCTTCCTGACCAGCATCGCCCCCGTGCCCAGGGCCACTGATTTCCGGATCGAAGTGAAAACGCCTTGAACAAAGAACCCCTATTAGCTCGATCCACCCCAGAGAGTCCTACGATGCTTCTTGCACGCTTTTCACTGGTTGCCCTTGCTGCGTTGCTGATCGGCGGCTGCGCCTCTAACTCTCCGGTTCTCGGCGGGAAAAACATCAGCTACGGCGACACCAAGGCTGTCGAGTTGGTGACCAACGAGTTCGGCTCCACCGACCTGCAAACCATCGCTGAAAGCATGACCCGTTCCTTGGCACAGTCCGGCGTTCTGCAAGGTCGCCCAGTGGTGCAGGTGTACGACGTGAAGAACAAAACCAGCGAGTACATCGATACCCGCGAGATCACGACATCGATCAAGACCCAGCTGATGAAAACCGGTACCGCCCGCTTCGCCAGCGACAACACCGACATGCAAAGCCAGGTCGATCAGCTCAAGCTGCAAAACCAGAGCGGTTTGTATAAGCCATCGACGGTCAACAAGACTGGGAACATGGTCGCCGCCAAATACCGCTTGGAAGGCTCGATCAGCTCGATCGTCAAACGCAGCAGCGACGTCAAAGACGTGTTTTATAAGTTCAGCCTGCAATTGGTCGACGTTGACAGCGGTTTGGCCGAATGGATGGACGAAAAAGAAATCCGCAAAACCACGGAGCGTTAAACAATGCGTGCATGGATTGGCATTCTCGGCTTGATCTGCGCCGTTGGCGTGCAGGCAGCCCCAAAAATCGCTGTCACTGATTTGGCGTTCGAGCAGCGAGTGGAGCAGTACATTCATACCGTTTCCGCGCAAACCAATGTCCAGGCCAACGCCTATCAAGCCAGCGGTTCGGCGAGTTACAACGAGTACGAAAGCAGCACCAGCTACATAGAACAGGGCGAGCTACGGAAATTCAGCGGCGACATCAAGGGCGAGATATTGAAGTCAGGGATGTTCCAACTGGTTCAGGGCACGCCCTACACCGCCAAGTCCCAAGAAGACGTTTATGACGTGATCAAACGGATCAAAAACGGCAATTTCAAAGGCGCAGATTTCGTGCTATTTGGCACGGTGTCCGACATCGATTTTCGCCAGGACATCTCCGCGCTGGCCAATACCGACAGCCATACGGCGGTCTTGGGGCTGACATTGGTGGGCAGCTTCAGCCTGATCAACACCCGTACCTTCGAGATCACCTCGGCCTTCACCGCCATGGGCGAAGGTCAAGACACCAAACTGGTCAATGGTTATGACCAGCACGTCACGCTTAATCGCGGGCATGTGGTCCGGGACGTATCGAAATCCATCGGCCTAGACGTTGCTCGGCAATTGAAAGAACAACTGATGGGCTTCAATGGCAGCAGCGAAACGCCGTCGCCACGCAACAACTTGCCCCGGGATGAAGCGCCGACGATATTGCGCTGATTTCTGGGCGCCGTGAGCGGCCGTCCCTGGCCGCGCACGGCTTACTCGGCATCCTTACCTCGTCACTCCCCTGCGCAACACCTGCGTTCGGCCGCATGGTTTCACGGGGCCTCTTTGCGCAATTTGATATTCAATTCACAGGCGGTCTATAAGCGGGCGACTATCTCTAGAGCCAACTTGTTGGCGAAGGTCCTTCGGACCTATCGCAGCCTTCGGCAGCTCCTACAGAAATCTGTGCAGCGCCAAAAACCGTGGGACCGAATTTATTCGGAAAGGCTTCTGTCCTGACACGCTGCAACCTCAAACCACACAAAGTGCCAACCAGTTTGCTGCGCGACAGCGCAGCGTCGAAGACGTGGCGGACCCTCCTACAGGGATTGCGATATTCAGCGGGAGGCTGCGCTGTTTGAACCGGTGCCTTCCCGAATAAATTCGGTCCCACGGATGTCGCTGTTCGCACATTCGTAGGCGCTGCCGACGGCTGCGATAGGTCCGAAGGGCTTTCGCCAACACGCGGGCGGCTACAGACGCCCGCACATGTCAGCGGGTCAAACCGTTGCGCGATGAATCGTTGCCAAAAATGCCGCAGCGCCCACGAACAATCCGGCGAAGGTGCGGTTCATCCGGCGTTGTTGTTTAGGCGTGCGCAACAACCTTAATACCCGCGAAGCCAGGCCGGTATACCCCGCCATGACGGTCAAATCCACCGCAACCATGGTCACGGCGATGATCAGGTATTGCGCGAGCAAAGGCCGAAGTGGGTCGATGAACTGCGGCAGGATAGCCAGCATGAATACCAGCGCTTTCGGGTTGCTGATGTTCACCAGAAATCCGCGCATCACCAAACTGAGTGGTCGACCGATTGGGCGAACTGCATCATCGGCAGCCAAGTCCATCGCCAGCGCACGCCATTGTTTGACGGCGAGGTACACCAGGTAAAAGACGCCAAACCATTTGATCAAACTGAACGCCAACGCCGACGTGGCAAGAACAGCGCCCAGCCCTGCGGCGACAATCGCGATTTGCAGCACCAAGGCGACTTGCAGACCGAGGGCGTTCCAGTAACCGCGCCAAAAGCCGTAACGCAAACCACAGGACATTGACGCAATGGCGCCCGCACCTGGAGACAAGCTGATGACCCAACAAGCGGCGAAGAACGCCAGCCACGTTTCAAGCAACATCACTCACCTCGGGAATTTTGAACGCGGCTAAGAGGATAGCGCTTCCAGCTCCGCTTGCATGCTTTCCAGCAGTTCCAGCAGTTCCAGCGCTTCCATCCAGGTTTCTTCCAATTCTGCTTCGCGAATTTTCAGCTTTGCCTGATCCGCCAACAAGTCGCGCAGCTTATCTTTGTTCGCCGCGTCGTAGTTTGTGCTATCGGCCAGTCCCGCTTCGACCGTGGACAACTTTTCATGCAGCGTACCGAGGTCGCGTTCGAGCTTGTCGGCCTCGCGCTTGTGCGGCGCCAGCTGTTGACGCAAGGCCGCCGCTTGTTGGCGTTGGGCTTTTTTGTCGGTCTTATCAGGGTTGACCGGCGTGTTGTTAACCGGTGCATTGCGCAGACGATAGTCCACCAGCCAGCGAGCGTAATCTTCAAGGTCGCCGTCGAAGGTCTGCACCAGACCATCAGCCACCAGCAAGAAGTCGTCGGTGGTGCTCTTGAGCAGGTGTCGATCGTGAGAAACCACCAACACCGCGCCACTAAACTCTTGAAGGGCCATGGTCAGTGCCAGGCGCATTTCCAGGTCCAAGTGGTTGGTTGGTTCGTCGAGCAGCAGCAGGTTCGGCTTGCCCCAGGCGATCAACGCCAAGGCCAATCGTGCTTTTTCGCCACCGGAAAAATTCAATACCGGCTCGTCCAGGCGCGGCCCCCGGAAGTCGAAACCCCCGAGGAAGTCACGCAAGGTCTGTTCACGCTCGGTGGGCGCGATACGTTGCAAGTGCAGCAATGGGCTAGCTTTGGAATCGAGGGAGTCCAACTGATGCTGGGCGAAATAGCCCACGATCAGGTTTTCGCCACGAACCAATCGACCACTTAACGGCTCAAGCTCACCGGCGAGGTTTTTGATCAGGGTCGATTTACCCGCACCGTTGGGGCCCAGCAAACCAATGCGGGCGCCCGGTGTCAGCTGTAATTTGACCTTTTCCAGTACGGCTCTTTCGCCATAACCCAAACGGGCATCGGACATATCCAGCAGCGGACTGGAGATTTTGTCGGACTCACGGAAGGTGAAGTCAAACGGCGAGTCGACGTGGGCCGCCGACAGCTCCTCCATGCGTTCAAGGGCTTTCATCCGGCTTTGAGCCTGACGAGCTTTGGTCGCCTGGGCCCTGAAGCGCGCAATGAATTTCTCCATGTGAGCGCGTGCCACTTGCTGCTTGTCGTACGCCTGCTGCTGCTGGGCCAGACGTTCAGCTCGGGCGCGCTCGAAAGCGCTATAGCCGCCACGATAGAGAATGATTTTTTTCTGTTCGACGTGGGCGATGTGATCAACCACTGCGTCGAGGAAATCCCGGTCGTGGGAGATCAACAGCAAGGTGCCGGTGTAGCTCTTGAGCCAGTCCTCAAGCCAAAGAATGGCATCGAGGTCCAAGTGGTTGGTGGGCTCATCGAGCAGCAACAGGTCCGATGGGCACATCAGTGCCTGGGCCAGGTTCAGACGCATCCGCCAGCCGCCGGAAAAGTCTCCGACCTGTCGATCCATCTGTTCGTTGGTGAAGCCCAGGCCGGCGAGCAACTTGCGGGCACGGGCGTCAGCCGTGTAGCCATCGGCAGCGTCCAGCTCGGCGTGAAACCGTGCTTGAGCGGAGCCGTCCTGAGCCAACTCGGCGGCGGCCAAATCGCTTTGTGCCTGACGCAGACGCAAGTCCCCGTCGAGCACATAATCCACCGCCAGGCGTTCGAGGGTCTCGATCTCCTGGCGCATGTGTGCGATGCGCCAATCGGCGGGCAGCAGGCAATCACCAGAGTCGGGGGTCAATTCACCCCGCATCAAAGCGAACAGGCTGGATTTTCCGGCGCCATTGGCACCGATCAAACCGGCTTTATGGCCGGCGTGCAGCGTTAACTCGGCGTCTTCTAGCAGACGTTGCGGGCCACGCTGTAAAGTTAGGTTTTGAAGTCGAATCATAATGGCGGCGGAGTCTACCAGCTTCGTCCGAAACAAGTAGATGACTATGCCTTCTGATCTGTGGAGTTTCACCTTCAATCTCTATACCCAACCGGGCGTTGAACAGGCCTGTTTGCGCCTGCAGGCCAGCGGGGCCAATGTTTGCACGCTGATATGTGGCGCATGGTTAGGGCAACGCGGAGTGATTTGCTCGGTTGAGCGTTTGAGCGAAATCAGACAATTGGCCACGCCCTGGCACGACGCGGTGGTGCAACCGCTCAGGGCATTGCGCACGCAATGGCGAATGGCGGCGGCCGATGATGCTGAATGGGGAGCCCTGCGGCAGCAGGTAAAGGGTCTGGAGCTGGACGCCGAGCGCACGTTGTTGGCGCGACTGGAGATACTGACTCAGGGTTGGCCAGTGGGTGTTGCTGAGGATCTAGTCGCTTGGCTAGAGGGGCTTGCCGCCGACGCAGCCAAAGAAAACCGCGACGCGCTGCGGGTGCTGCGCGTCGCGGTGGACCAGCGTTAAGAAGCGCTGGTTGGGGTAGCAGGCGTTGCCGTTACCGCTGGAGTTGAAGCCGCAGGAGCGGCTGCAGTCGAGGCGGTGGAGGCTGGCGGGGTTGCCGGCTTAACCGCTGGCTTGGCGGCCGATTTCGCGGCGGCTTTCACTGGCGCAGGTTTAGCGGCTGGTTTTGCGGCGGACTTGGCCGGCGCTTTGGCGGCAGCCACTTTAACCGGTGCTTTAGCAGGCGCTTTTGCTGCCGGCTTAACCGCAGGTTTTGCAGCGGGTTTGGCGACAGCTGCTTTAGCCGGCGCTTTGGTCACCGCAGACTTAGCAGCGCTTGCTGCAACTGGCGCTTTCGAAGCGGCTTTCGCAGCGGGCTTGGCGACAGCGGTTTTCGCCACCGGCTTGGCAGCAGGTACTTTGGCGGCAGCCGCTTTAGCAGGCTTGGCGGCAACAACCGGAGCAGGGGCTTTAACCGCCACTGGCTTAGCTGCGCGCAGGCTCAATGTCTTGCCCGCTGCGTCTTTTACACGACCGATGCCCTGGGCCAGTTTCAGGCTTTCTTGAGCATCACGCTTGAGTTGCAGAATGTAGGTGCGGGTTTCGGTCTGACGGGACTTGAGCGCGTCGAGCAGTTCTTCGAGTTCGGACACGCCCTGCTTGGCTTTGGCTTGTGCCTTGGCTTTTCCGGCAGTGGCGGCATCTTGCAACTTGATACGGGCGTTGTGCAGTTTTTCCTGGGCTTTGCCGCGCTGCTTTTCCAATTTCGCGAGCATTTTTTCAGCTTCGGTCATTGCTTGGGAGCAGGCGTTTTCCAAATGTTCGAGCAGACTGTTCGAAAGCTGTTGAAGCAAATGCAACGGCGTATGTACTAATTTGGCTTCTACTGACTTCTTTTTCGCCGACATGACTAACCTCCTGGCTGGCTTGATTGGGGCTCATACTAGACCTCTGCATGACACGCCGCTAGGTGATGTTGACAGCAACAACATGCCATCGTTTGCACAGCGCCGAACTGATTGAGAGCAGTACCCATGACAGTTCCGTGAAATTCCCTTTCACGCGAGGCAGCGTCACGGCGTCTGCGCTGGCATAATCGCCGCTCCCCAGGCTGGAGTGGACCATGTCGCGCTACCTATTAATGTCTCTGTTTCTTCTGCTACCGCTCGCTCAAGCTGCCGAAACTGCCGCTCCCGCGAGCGATCATGATCTCGCGTATAGCCTCGGAGCGAGCCTCGGCCAGCGACTTCGCCAGGAAGTGCCTGACCTGCAGATTCAGGCGTTGATCGATGGCCTGCAGCAAGCCTATCAGGGCAAACCGCTGGCGCTCAAAGACGAACGCATCGAACAGATTCTCCGGGATCACGACGCCGCAGTAACGCAGTCCGAAGAGGCGCCTGCGCCGGAGCCACAAAGCGAAGCAGCTATGAGCACTGAACAGCGTTTCCTGGCGCTCGAAAAAGCCAAACCGGGTGTTCAGGTACTCGCAGACGGCGTGTTGATGACTGAGCTTAAGGCAGGCACCGGGGTGAAACCCACCGCATCGGATCGTGTGCAAGTACGTTACGTGGGCCGACTGCCTGATGGGACCATCTTCGATCAAAACACTCAGCCACAATGGTTTCGCCTGGACAGCGTGATCGCTGGCTGGACCAGTGCTCTACAGGGGATGCAGGTGGGGGCGAAATGGCGACTGGTGATTCCGTCCGCCCAAGCGTATGGCGCCGAAGGTGCGGGTGATCTTATCGACCCGTACACACCGCTGGTATTCGAGATTGAATTGCTGGACGTTGCCCGATAACACATCCGTCGGGCGGACCTTCAACATCCGGGGCGCAGGAAGCGCGCCCGGAAATTGCAGGTATCAGGCCTGGGCAGCGTCAGGCGTTTTGTGGGAATTGTGCAGCACTTCGATCAAGCAATCTTCGAGTTCGAAGCGTTCATGGAGCATGTTGCCCAGCTTCTTGAACTCTTCGGCAACGAGATCAGCATCAGAGCAGTCACCTTTGTCACAGCGGTCGTTGAAGGCCAGCGCGAACTCGGTGATGACGTCGATTCGTGGGTAGATTTGCTTGGCCAAGTCCAGGCCGCGCTCATCGTTGAAGGCTTTCGCTTCACTGGTCAATTGTTCATAGACTTCAAAATGCCCAGCCGAAACGTAATCGACCAACACTCTGCAGAAGTCTTGAAGGGCTTCGCGGTCTGCGGCCAGAGCTACCGGCGTATCGCCGAGCGCGTCGTAGTCACGTACAAGCTTTTGGCGGTCTTCAAGCCAGCGATCAATCAGCTTATGAACCCCACCCCAGCGCTCCTGAGCATTTTTGCAACTTTCCAGCATGATGTTCTCTCTTCCCTTCAGGGTCATGCGGCTCTGCACCGCTCCCCAGACTTCTAGTACGCCTCTGGGTAAGAGACGGGCCTGATGAAGCTACAAAAACGGCATATTTCCGATAACGCGTGCGGACCAGATTATGCCCGCACACCAACCCCATCAAGGTACGCAGGAGAGAAAGTTCATACAAGTGTTTAATCCGGGCGGGCGTGAAGATCCGATTATTCAGGGTCCAGACGGGCAGGCTCACGCTGGAACAACTGATAGGTCGCGAACATAATCAAGCCGGCAAATGCCAGCAAACTCCATTCGGGAACACTCATCTCAAGCAGCGTCCAGCTGACCTCATCGCAATTGATGCCGCCCATGAAAAGGCGCGATATGGCTTCGTTGACAGCCATCGTTTCAAACAAATATTCGAAACCAGGCACGCATGACAATAAGTCTTGAGGGGGCAGCGTTTGCAACCACACCTGACGTCCCGCCGTCACGGCGCCCGCCAGAGCAAACAGCAGCAGCATCGAAGAGTAAATCCGCCAAACGAGCTGACCAGGCGCATGCAAGTAAGCAACCAACGACATGATGCCGAAAGCGACCACAAAGATGCGTTGCAGGATGCATAAAGCACAGGGTGTCAGCCCCTCTTCATACTCCAGATACAGCGCCATACAGATAACAAGCGCACAGGCGATGAAAGCCAGGAAAAACAGGGGACGCGAGCGGGCCAGTTGCATGGCAGATCCGTTACAGAATGCGAGGGCACCTACGGTAGAGAAAGCATCTGAACGTTTCAAGGCAGCAACGGGCCGATACGTCTGCAATGCCGTAGGGCCCTAATGACGCGACGGGTAGGACTTTATTGCGAAAAAAGGAAACCGTTCTTTTCGGCTACTCACCGATAGGAACAGTCCTACAAATCGGGTAATAAGCTTAGCCATCACGGGACGTGGCGGGCCGCATTCATGAGACCCGCGAACCTGTTACGCCCTCGCCAACACGGGAAGTGGCCTTGCCAGCAAACGCTCATCAAGCAGCCCAAGACCTTCCTGGAACAATTCATTACTGCGGTCGGTTTCGCCCAATTGCGCCAAGAGTCTCGCCAACTCAGCGCACGCCTCAGGGTTACGCTGCAAGCGTAAGCTGTCTTCCAAATAATCCCGTGCTTTACCCCACAAACTGCTTTGCAGGCATAGACGCCCGAGTGTCAACAACAGGCTCGGATCGGCAGGGTGCTGCTTGAGCCAGCCTTCGGCAGTTTGTAACTGCCGAGCAGGGTCATTACCGCGCAATAATCCGTAGAAGCGCGCCAAGTGGCTGTTGTAATCGCGTTTGACGGCCCCTCGCAACACTTCCTCTGCTTCGCCGTCGGCGCCCAGTTGGCGAAGTTGCTCGGCATAAGCCAGCACCAAGGGCGGCTCTTGCCGTTGGGCGGAAGAAAGCTGCTTCCAGGCGTTGTTGAGCGACTGGAGTCCTGCTTCGCCTTCCTGCTCACGATGCGCGGCGAGCGTCAGGTTTTCGCCCCAGGCCCGGCGTTCCAGCTCAACCAGGTCTGCCGCCGGCAGCACCTTGTCTTTGCGCAACTCAGGCATCAGCCGAATCAGCGCTGCCCAGTCGCTTTGTTGCTGATACAGGCGCTGCAGTTGGCGCAAGACCTGCGGGTTATGAGGGTGACGCTCATGCATGGCTTCCAGGGTCGCCCGAGCGCCGTCGTTGTCTCCACGGTCCAATTGCAACTGCGCGTGACTTAACGCAATGGCCAGTTCGGCGTGTGGCTGTCGTTCCAGTGCACGCTCAAGCAGGCTGTCACAGTCTTCGTAGCGACCGAGTTCATTCGCCGCACGCGCTGCGCCAAGGTAGTACAGCAGCGGTTGACGCTCAGCTTCAGCCGCTCGTTGCAAATGACGTTGCGCGTTGGCCCAGCGGCCTTCAGCAAGGTCCAATTGACCTTGCTCAATAGCCTGCTGCACTCGACGACTACGGTTGCGCCGTGACCATGGATTGACCACGCCACTGGAGGTTGTTACCAGGCTTAATAGAACCCGAACGGCAAACACCGCCAGCCAAATAACCAGCAGTAAACCCAACGTCGCCCACAGGCTCGATTCGTAGCGGAAGTTTTGATAGGCAATCAATACGTAGCCCGAGTGCTCGGAAATGGCGACTCCGATCAGCGCCGCGACGACGATCACCGCAAACAGGATCAGGTACACACGTTTCATGGGCTGGTCTCCTGCTTGGCTTGCGCGGCAGGTTTATCTGCAGCGAGGTGCCGTCGCTCAAGGTAGGCCTGCACCGAACTCAGGCTTTGCGCCAAATCAGGGGTGACCACTGACACCGGTTGCGTTGTCAGGGCTTGCAGACGCTCATCGAGCACTTTGCTTTGTGGGTTGTCTTTGTTGAAGTTGTTTTGCAGGACATCGCGCGCCTCGCCGATGGCTTGGGCATAAACCTTGGGTTCGCCATTCAGCGCGGCCCATTGCGCCTGTTCCAGCGTCAGACTCAAGGCCAGCCGAACCTGTGTGAGGCTCTGCCCGGCCAACAGCGGACGGATGTTTTTGTCGGCATTGAAATCGATACGGATGTAATGGGAGATCTGATCCCACCATTGGGCCCAATGGCTGTCGGTGGCGTCACCGGCAGCGGTCAAGCCGAGCAATGACTCACCTTTGTCCTGATACTCCGGCGCCAAGGTGTTGAGCTGAGCAACTTGATCCCGCAAGGCCCCCAGCTGCAAGAACAGTCCGGTACGATCCGGTTGCTCAACGCTGCGCAATGCGGCGAGACTTTTAGCCAATTGCTCGCGGGCGGCAAACGAACCTGGGTCGTCCTGCTCTTGCAGAATCTGATCGGCACCCTGAACCAAGGCCAGCGCGCTGTTGATATCCTGCAACGCCGACAAGCGCAGGCTGGCTAAACGCAATAAATGCTCGGCCTCGGCCAATCGCCAATCCTGGCGGCTTGCACCCAGCACGGTCTCCAGACGCTCACTCAATCGCTGCTGATCGCCCTGAAGCTGTGCAACCAGACGCCGACGCTCTTCCAGCTCTGTCGGAGGTGGCAATTGCGCCAGACGTGTGGCCAGTTGCTGCTCGCTCTGTTTCAGCGTTTGCGTCTGTGTGCCGATGTCCTGTAATTGGCTCAACTGCTGCTGATGACCTGCTTGGAGGCTGCGCACCTGCCACACCCCCCAGCCACCCACGGCAATGCCAGCCACACCCAGCAGCAACGCCAGGATCACCAGACCGCCGCCACGGTTTTTCGAGGGAGTGTTCGGGGTTGGCGCAGACGCTTCAATCACCGGTTCAAATTGTTCTATGGGCAAGACTGTTTCGCTCACGTATCCATCCTTTGCATTAGGGCGCACATCACATCGAAGACGACGCTGCTCTGAATGAGGTCATCATCGCTACGCCTGGAGGGCAGGTTCAGGCTGAGCCCGTAACGCCGCCAGCAAAGCCGCGGCATTAGCGCCGCGACAATCAATAACTGTCTGAGCCCCCGCCGCTGACGCCAATTCAGCGACCCGGGGACTCGGTACAAACAAAGGTAACCGTGCCACATCCGACCAAGCATCGCCCGCCAATACGCGCAAGTGTTCAAAACCCTGTCCACTGCTGACCACCACACCGTTCAAGCGTTCCGCTTCGATACGGCGTGGCAGCTCAGACGCGGCGTAATTGGGTAAGGTGCGCCGATACAAGGGAAGATAATCGACACTGGCACCTAGCGCACGTAATCGGTCGGCCAGCAGTTCCCGGCCACCTTCGCCGCGCAGGATTAATACCCGCGCGCCAGGCAAGGCCATGGCTTCCTGCAACGGCGCCAATGCGAGCAAGGCTTCGCTGTCATCACCGCCCTCGGGATAGGCGACGTCCAGGCCATAGTCTTGCAGAATATGCGCCGTTGCAGCGCCGACAGTGAACCACTGCTGAATGGGCGGTTGCGGCCATATTTCGTCAATTAAAGCCAAACCCAAACGTGCAGCCGGCTTGCTGACGACGATGACAACGGAATAGAGGTCCAGATCGAAAATCATTGAGCGCTGCGCACCGGTGAGTGCCAACGGTTCAATGTCCAGCAAAGGCAGGCTGCTGCTATAGACGCCAACGTCACTCAGCAAGGTCGCCAGCGCGGCTGACTCCTGCGCGGGACGCGTCAGCAGCAGTCGCCAACCCGTCACTCTGCGCCCGCCTCGCCGTAGACTTTTTGCAAGATAGCTTGTGCACCTTGGGCCAACAACGCTTCGGCAACCTGGACACCCAATGCTTCAGGGTTAGCCCGAGGGCCGCGGGCATCCGCGTTTAGAAGAAGGCCGCCTTCTGGATCGCCGACCATTGCGCGCAGCCAGATCTGCTCACCTTCCAGCACCGCGTAACAGGCGATGGGCACTTGGCAGCCCCCATTGAGGTGCTTGTTCAACGCTCGTTCTGCGGTCACCCGCACCGAGGTATCAGCGTGATTGAGAGGCGCGAGCAAGGCTTGAATTTCGCTATCTGCCGTGCGGCATTCGATTGCCACTGCGCCTTGACCACCTGACGGTAATCCGTCTTCGATACTTATTGGCGCAGTGATACGCCCTTCAAAGCCCAATCGAATCAAGCCAGCCGCCGCAAGAATAATCGCGTCGTACTCACCCGCATCCAGTTTTGCCAAGCGGGTGTTGACGTTACCGCGCAGGAAACGAATCTGCAGGTCTGGCCGTCGTGACAGCAGTTGCGCCTGACGACGCAAGCTCGATGTGCCGACAACGCTGCCCGCAGGCAACCTATCCAGACTGGCGAAGGTGTTGGAAACAAACGCGTCGCGGGCATCTTCACGCTCGCAGATGCAGAACAGACCCAAGCCCTCAGGGAAGTCCATCGGAACGTCTTTCATCGAGTGCACGGCGATATCGGCGTTGCCCTCAAGCATGGCTGTTTCCAGCTCCTTGACGAACAATCCCTTGCCACCAATTTTGGACAAGGGCGAGTCGAGCAACTTGTCAGCACGGCTGACCATGGGCACCAACGTCACGATCAATCCCGGATGGGATTCTTCCAGACGGGCTTTGACGTATTCGGCCTGCCATAAGGCCAACGCACTTTTGCGGGTAGCGATGCGAATTTCGCGAATGGACATGGATCGATCCGTACTTGAATAGATGCGACGGATAATAACAGCTGTGCGCACTCGCGGGCCTGACCTGGCTCAGAAGTTAGCGCCTACAGATATGCGAACCTCTGTAGGGGCCGACTTGTTGGCAAGGCCTCGACACGGTTTATTGTGTAACCCGCGCAAAACCTATAGCTGTTGCATCATTTTGCGCACGCCTGCCACATGGCGCCGGCTCACGATCAGCGCGTCGCCGTTAAGACCACGCAGAAACAGCTGAAAATGACCCAACGGCGTACGCTGCAGACGCTCGATGCGATCGCGGGCGACCAGCGCATTGCGATGGATGCGCACAAATCGATCGCCGAACTCATCTTCAAGCGCCTTGAGCGGCTCATCCAGCAGCACCTCGCCGCCTTCATGGCGCAGGGTCACGTACTTGTGATCGGCGATAAAAAAGATCACCTGATTCAGCGGTATCAGCTCAATACCCTTACGGGTCCGTGCACTGATATGGGTGCGCGGACCGCTGCCCGTTTCAGCAGCAGGACGGGTCATGGCCGCCAGCTGAACGCGATTGGGACGCTCAGCTTTCTTCAACGCCTCAAGCAAATGCTCGGCGCGCACCGGTTTTACCAAATACCCCACCGCGCTGACCTGAAATGCCTCCAGCGCAAATTCGTCGTGGGCGGTGCAGAAAACTACGGCGGGCGGCGTCTCGCGTTCGCACAGTTTTGCGGCGACTTGCAGACCGTCCAGACCCGGCATACGGATATCGAGCAGCACTACATCCGGTTTAAGGCTATCGATCAGCGCCAAGGCTTCTTCGCCATTGGTAGCGCTGGGTTCGAGGACTCTGTAGCCCTCGAGTTCGCTGACCAGGCGACTCAGTCGCTCACGGGCCAGGGGTTCGTCATCAACGATCAGGACATTCATATTGCTTTGGCTTCCTGCGTGAGTCTCGCACAAGGATAGCGTAGACAGGTGAAGTGACGACCGTCACGGCGTTCCACGCTCAGACTGGCGCGCGGGCCAAAAAGTGCCGCAATTCGCGCACCAATGTTCACGAGTGCCTGATGGGTGCCGTTGGAAGTCTGCTTTTTGGCGACTTCGTCATAGGGATTGCTGACGCACAATACGAACTCCCCCTCTTTATAGGTTGCTTCTACCCGAACTACACCGCCTTCAATCCTCGGTGCAATGCCGTAAAGCAAGGCGTTTTCAAGTAACGGCTGTAAGGTTAGCTGTGGAATTGGCAAGTCGTCCGGAATCGCACTCACCACCCAGTCCAACTGTAGACGCTTGCCGAGACGATATTGCTCAATCGAAAGATAACGTTTCGCCAATTCAAGTTCGTCACGCCATGTAACAAGATTTCCCGGTTTGGCGAGGCTCGCACGAAACAAATCGGAAAGATCCAACACCGCCTGCTCGGCCTTGATCGGGTCGCTGGCGACCAAGCTGGCGATACTGTTAAGCGTATTGAAGAGAAAGTGCGGCCGGATTCGAGCTTGCAGTGATTCGATCCTGGCGCGCAATTCCGCTTGCTGCTGCTTGCGCCACTGACTCTGCAGATAAAAATAACGCAACATCAGTGCCGACATGATTAGCGCAATCAGCGCATAGCGAAAATACCTCTCCACCCTAACTCCGACCGTCGCCGTTCCTGCCAGTTCGCAATACTCTGTCACCGCCGTGCATGCCAGGGTCAAACCCACCACCAATGCACAACACAACATACCTGCGACGCCTGCCGGCAAACGCGCCAACCAAGGACGCAGACCACACATCACAGCGGCTGAAAGCAGAACGATCCACTGCACAAACATTGAAATCAGCGCCAGTCGCACCCAATTGAACCCCGCAACCATGGGCTCGACCAACACCAGAACCATGACCAATAGCTCAGCCAGAACCACCAGCACCAACAATGCTTGGGGCACACACAGTTCCGGCAAGAAAAATTCTTTTTCAGGTACTGGTGCAGCACCCGTTTTCAACCGTTCAGTTCGCATCGGTTCAGTCTCTGCGCCACCACACTCAGCGGCAAGCTGCACAGGAATAAAAAAACAGCAACCCTGTTATTATCGCCAGCGCCGCCTCAACCTCGGCCATTCCCACTTTTAAATACCAGACAACTGACTATCGAGCGAATCCATGAGCACCGACAAGACCAATCAGTCCTGGGGCGGCCGCTTCAGTGAACCCGTCGACGCGTTTGTCGCCCGCTTCACCGCCTCCGTCACTTTTGATCAACGCCTCTATCGCCACGACATCATGGGCTCCATTGCCCACGCAACGATGCTGGCCCACGTCGGCGTTCTGACCGACGCAGAACGCGATTCCATCATTGATGGCTTGAACAACATCCAGACCGAAATCGAGGCCGGCAACTTTGACTGGCGCATCGATCTGGAAGATGTGCACATGAATATCGAAGCGCGTTTGACCGACCGCATTGGCGTCACCGGCAAAAAGCTGCACACCGGACGCAGCCGTAACGACCAGGTCGCGACCGATATTCGCCTGTGGTTGCGCGATGAAATCGACCTGATCCTGGCTGAGATCACTCGCCTGCAGCAGGGTCTGCTAGGGCAAGCTAAACGCGAAGCCGAGACCATCATGCCTGGTTTCACCCACTTGCAAACCGCGCAACCGGTGACATTTGGTCACCACATGTTGGCGTGGTTCGAGATGCTCAGCCGCGATTACGAACGCCTGGTCGACTGCCGCAAACGCCTCAATCGCTTGCCGCTGGGCAGCGCTGCACTGGCGGGTACGACTTACCCGATTGATCGTGAACTTGTGTGCAAGCTGCTCGGTTTTGATGCCGTCGGCGGCAATTCACTGGACAGCGTTTCCGACCGTGACTTCGCCATCGAGTTTTGTTCGGCTGCCAGCGTGGCGATGATGCACTTGTCGCGTTTCTCCGAAGAACTGGTGTTGTGGACCAGCGCGCAGTTTCAGTTCATTGACCTGCCAGATCGCTTCTGCACAGGCAGTTCGATCATGCCGCAAAAGAAAAACCCTGACGTGCCAGAACTGGTACGCGGCAAAAGTGGCCGGGTTTTTGGTGCCTTGATGGGCCTGCTGACCTTGATGAAGGGCCAGCCTCTGGCCTACAACAAGGACAATCAGGAAGACAAGGAGCCGCTGTTCGACGCCGCCGACACCCTGCGCGATTCGTTGCGTGCGTTTGCCGACATGATCCCGGCGATCAAGCCCAAGCACGCGATCATGCGTGAAGCGGCGTTACGTGGTTTCTCCACCGCCACTGACCTCGCCGATTACCTGGTCCGCCGCGGTCTGCCGTTTCGCGACTGCCACGAAATCGTTGGCCACGCCGTGAAATATGGCGTGGAAAGCGGCAAGGATCTGGCCGAAATGAGCCTGGAAGAACTGCGCACCTTCAGCGATCAAATCGATCAGGATGTGTTCGCCGTGCTGACCCTCGAAGGCTCGGTCAACGCGCGCAACCACATCGGCGGCACCGCGCCGACGCAGGTCAAAGCGGCAGTGGTCCGCGGCGAAGCACTGCTGGCCTCCCGCTAAACCTGTAGAGCCAACGTGTTGGCGAAGATGCCCGCGTCGCATCACGTACGCCGCTTCGCGAACAAGACCGCTCCTACCGACGATTGTTTTTGCCCGTATGTGGCTATTTTTTCAGGAAATCAGCATGACCGACAAAACCGACATTATTGACGACGACGAAGAAGAGTTTGCTGAGTCGACCTTGGTCCAAGCCATCGAAAACCAGATTGAAAGCGATAACCCACCGGCTGCCAAAGCGACCTACAACAAGCTGACGTTGGTGGGCTATGAGCGTGAAGAGATTCTGCAATTGATGGCCCATGTGCTAGCGGTCGAGATTGATGCCCTGCTCGAAGACGATCGGCCCTTCAATACCGAATGGTATGAACAGGCACTCCGAGCGCTTCCTACGCTACCTCCCGAGACCAAATGACAACTGGTTAAAGATCTGCTGCAAAAGTTCTGCACCCTGTCTACACTGCAAAAGCCCCGCTGCCGTATCACCCCCCGGGGCTGTCGCGCCACGCCGGCTTTATGGGTCCTCAAGAACTCAAATAAGCGCAGGACAGCTCGTTCCTGTGCCTTGACTCAAGACAGACCCAAACACCAGAGCGGCGCATCACTGGAAATGTCTGGAGTGTCTATGTCGTATACCCCTGAGTTGGTTGCCGAACTGGAAATCCTCGCACTGTTCAATCTGGGCAATACCCTTGAGGGCCTCAAAGTCCATCACATAGCAGCTCCCAAAGCGATCGCCGCCGCACAGCGCTTGTTCGATAAAGGGCTGATCACTCAGTTCGATGGTGGTTACCTGACCAGTCTGGGTCTTGAAGCTGCCGAGCATGCCCAATCACTGCTGACCATTCTCAACGTCACCGAAACTGCCTGAGACTCTCGCCGGGCTCGCGGGAATTCACCTTCCAAAAGGTATCGCGAGCCATTCCTTCAGGACTTCATTTTTTGCGTTGGCTGCCGATACTATTTTGGCGCCAATTATTCACGCAGCTAAAAAGTGCTCGGATGTCAGCGCTCGCCGCTTTGAACACTCCTTTTGAACTCGCCCGCCGGTTAGCTGCGATGACGCGTACCTTTGAAATCCGCCCCGACTTGAATGAAGGCATTGACCGCAAGGTTCTCAGCCAGCTGCGCAACCGCTTTCTGACCGTCAACGATGGGCGGCTGGGCCGGGCCATGGAAGGTCTGTCGACGCGCCAACAAGCGGTATTGACGCTGCTGCCGCTGTTCTTCCACGTCAACCATCCGCTATTGCCTGGTTATGTGTCCGGCAGCACACCTGCTGGAGTTTCCGGCTATGACCCGAACGCCCAGGCGCTGGCTGAAGCTCAACGGTTGACCCGGTCCTTTTCCTATAAGCAACGCCACGGTGATCTGCCGCAGCCGATTCACGGCCTGTTTTTGATGGGCAGTCTCGGCACACTAGCCCAGGCCGAGCAGAGTGATATGGATGTCTGGGTCTGTCACGACTCGGAGCTGAGCCCAGATGCTATCGCCGAATTGCGAAAAAAATGCCAGGCGCTGGAAACCTGGGCCCTTAGCCAAGGCGCCGAAGCGCATTTTTTTCTCATTGATCCCAAACGTTTTGTGCTTGGCGAGCGTGATGCGCAACTGAGCTCGGAAGATTGCGGCACTACCCAGCATTATTTGCTGTTGGATGAGTTTTACCGCACCGCTATCTGGCTGGCTGGCCGTACGCCGCTGTGGTGGTTGGTGCCCACCTATGAAGAACCCCATTACAGCGCATACACCCACACGCTGATCTCCAAGCGGTTCATTCGCGCGGATGAAATCCTCGATCTTGGCCATCTGGCACACATCCCGCCCGGCGAGTTCATCGGCGCGGGGCTCTGGCAACTGTTCAAAGGGATCGAATCGCCCTACAAGTCGGTGCTGAAACTTCTGCTGACCGAGGTCTACGCCAGCGAGCAGCCGCACGTGCAGTGCCTGAGCCTGCGTTTCAAGCACGCAGTGTTTGCCAACACGCTCAATCTTGATGAGTTAGACCCGTACATGATGGTTTACCGACGCATTGAGGAATACCTCAACGCACGATGTGAGCCCGAGCGCCTGGAGTTGGTGCGACGCAGCCTTTATTTGAAGGTCAACAAGAAACTCACCGGCTTGCCACGACAGCGCACCACCAGTTGGCAGCGCTTGCTGCTGGAACGTCTGACCAAGGAATGGAAGTGGGACGAACGACAGCTCGCGCTGCTCGACAGCCGCAGCCAGTGGAAAGTGAGACAAGTCGCCACCGAACGCCGAGCGCTGGTCAACGAGCTGAACCACAGCTATCGATTCCTCACCGAGTTTGCCCGCAAGCAAAAAGCCGTCAGCCTGATCAACAAACGTGACCTGAATGTGCTCGGGCGACGCCTTTATGCAGCGTTCGAGCGCAAGGCCGGCAAAGTTGAGTTCATCAACCCAGGAATCGCGCCGGATTTGGCAGAAGACACACTGACCCTGGTGCAATCGCCGAATAAACGTGAACCCGGCAAAACTCAGTGGGCGCTCTACAACGGCAGCCTTGGCGCGCACGAGTGTGAGCACTTTTCACCGATCAAGCGCAGCCGGGAATTGCTCGAATTGCTGACGTGGTGTCACCGCAACAACGTGATCGACCACACCACGCGCCTGGCACTGCACCCTGGCACCAGCGATTTAACCGAATTGGAGCTGTTCAACCTTATCGGCAGCCTGCAACAGGCGATTCCCCTGCCCCTTGGCCTCGTCAGCGAGGAGCATTTATTGCGCCCCAGCGTGCCGAGCGAGGTCTTGCTGCTGGTCAATGTCGGCATCGATCCGCTCAAGCATCATCGCGACCTGAATATTCTGATGACCACCGAGCGCACCGACTCGCTGAGCTATGCCGGGGTTCGCGAAAACCTGGTGCTGACCTTCGACCAGATCACGCTTAACAGCTGGAATGAAATAGTGGTCAGTCGATATGACGGGCCCCACGCGCTGCTCGACTGCCTAAGCAATGTTCTCAGCAACTTGCCCGAGGGAGCACAGCAGCCGAGAGTGCGGGTGCGTTGCTTCTGCCATAACCGCGCGCCCGCCATTGCCCTTCGGGTCGAAGAGCTGGTGAAAACCGCACAATTGTTGTTGGCTCGACGCTTGAACCACCGTTACCTGATTCAGGTTCAGCAGCAGTACCACGTACTGGAAATCGTCCCCGGCCAGATCAACCATGTACCGCTGTCCAGTCTTCCTGCGCTGCTCGATTACTTGAGCGAAGAGCTGCCCAGTTACAGCCCGCTGCATGTGGACCCGTACGCGCTCAACGACCATGATTTGGCGTTGATCCTGCCTCACGGCCAGCCAGAGTGCATTCAGGTGTTCTACCGCATCAGCGAACCCTACGCTGATCTGTATGTGCTCGATGAACACAACTCCCTTTGGCACCAGCGCTTGCCCTACTTTGACGAGCCTTGCCTGTTATTGCCGTTACAACGCTTCTTCCAGTCTTTGGTCTATCGACGCGGCGCGCTGCTACCGCTGGACAATCCGCTTGAGCCTTTAACGCTGGAGACGTTGTACTACCAGATATCGCCCAACGGCCCCGGCCGCGCCCGACGCATAGAACCTCGCACGGCGCCCGCGACGCCCGCCGACAAACCGTTCTATGAAGTGCAAGCAATTATCGAAGAAGCCACGCCGGGGCAGTTGAGCGTTACCTTGTATTGCAACCAGCGAGAGTTTTCCGAGTTGGAGTATGGCGAGCAGTTATTCACCGTCGTTGCCGAGCAAATCCTGCAACAACGCAGCGAAGGCGAACGCTATCGCTGCTACATCACCGACCTCGACCTCTCCGGCCTGCTGGGCGACGTGCGCGGGCAGAGCATTTTGTTTTTACGCTACAAGGCCGACCTGGAAAGGTCGCTGAACGACGCGATGGATTCGGCTTGAGAAACCTGTGTTTGCGGCAGACGCTTCGCCAGCACGTTGGCTCCTACAGAGCCCGGCGCTGAATTTGCACCTTACACATCCCACAGAAAACCGGCCCGGCGCTAAATCTGGACTACTCGAAACGTTGCTCACTGTTCAACTTGCGCTGCTCGGCCGTCGCGCAGATCTGGCGGCGGCGATTGTCGTCCGCCGAGCGCCATTCGCGGATGTCTTCCACGTGACGCCAGCAACCGCTGCACACTTTCTGCTCATCCAGGCGACAAATGCTAATGCACGGCGACGGCACGGCAGGGCTGACGTTGCTGAACAGCGGCTTGGCCGGTTTGACCGGCGCTGGGTTACTCGTGGTCACGATCAAATCTCGTCGAAATCCAGCTCAACACCACCCTGCTGCAAGCACAGGCGATGGAGCATTTCACTGAGCAACTCTTCGCTGGTATCGCACGCCCAACGCTTTTCTTCTTCGTCGTAGTCGAAATGGAAACCACCGGATTTCGCTGCCAACCACAGCTGACGCAGCGGTTCCTGACGGCTGAAAATGAGCTGCGTACCGTTTTCAAACTTCACGGTCAGCACGCCCGCCGAGGCTTCCAGGTCCAGATCCATATCGCTCTCATCGAAAATATCCTCCAGCGCTTGCTGGGTGGCATCAACCAGATCGTGAAAGCGGGCTTCAGTCAAACTCATTACGGGAACCTCAGAAAGTGTCTACCAACGCGCAGCGACGCAAGATACGGTCGCTTTGAGACAAATGCAAAACATACCCGCCCAATAGCAGGCAGCTAGGTCGACAGCGCGACCGCGCCAGTCTATTCCCCGCGATCCCGTTTGAAGCCCCGTCGGGCGGGTCGTACGCTACATAGGCAAGGCGCTGGGTGGTCGGTATACTCGGGCGCAATTAATGCTTTTACAAAGGATTTCGCCATGAAGCGCCTGATCTCGTCCCTTGCTGCGCTCCTCGCGGTTGCTTGTCTCGTCTCTGCCTGTGGTCAAAAAGGGCCATTGTATCTGCCTGATGACAGCCAAAACCCTGATGATCAAGCCAAATCATCGCAATCGCACAAGCACTCTACTTACTAGGGAACACCCATGGACGCCTTCAACTACCGCGACGGTGAGCTGTTCGCGGAGGGTGTAGCGTTGTCTGCCATTGCCGAACGCTTTGGCACGCCGACTTACGTTTACTCCCGTGCGCACATCGAAGCGCAATACACCGCGTACACCGACGCATTAAGCGGCATGCCGCACTTGGTGTGCTTCGCGGTAAAAGCCAACTCCAACTTGGGTGTACTCAATGTCCTGGCGCGCCTTGGCGCTGGTTTCGACATCGTGTCCATTGGTGAGTTGGAACGTGTATTGGCCGCCGGCGGCAGCCCCGACAGAGTCGTGTTTTCCGGCGTCGGCAAAACTCGCCAGGACATGCGTCGTGCGCTGGAAGTGGGCGTGCACTGCTTCAACGTTGAATCCACTGACGAACTCGAACGTCTGCAAATCATCGCCGCCGAGCTGGGCGTTCGCGCGCCCATATCGCTGCGCGTCAATCCGGACGTCGATGCAGGCACGCATCCGTATATTTCCACCGGTCTCAAGGAAAACAAGTTCGGCATCGCCATCGCTGACGCCGAAGACGTCTACCTTCGCGCCGCGCAGTTGCCAAACCTTGAAATCATCGGCGTCGATTGTCACATCGGTTCGCAACTGACCAGCCTGCCACCGTTTATTGATGCGCTCGATCGCTTGCTGGCACTGATCGATCGCCTCGGCGATTGCGGCATTCATCTGCACCACGTCGATCTCGGCGGCGGTCTGGGTGTTCGTTATCGCGACGAAGAGCCGCCCTTGGCCAGCGAATACATTGCTGCCGTGCGCGAGCGCCTTGACGGTCGCGACTTGGGGCTGGTGTTCGAACCCGGTCGCTTTATCGTGGCCAACGCTGGCGTGCTGCTAACGCAAGTGGAATACCTCAAGCACACCGAGCACAAGGATTTCGCCATTGTCGATGCGGCGATGAACGATTTGATCCGCCCGGCGCTGTATCAAGCCTGGATGAACGTGACGGCCGTGCGCCCCCGCGATACGCAGCCGCGCACTTACGACATCGTTGGACCTATCTGCGAAACCGGCGACTTTCTGGCCAAGGGCCGCCAATTGGCGCTGGCCGAAGGCGATCTGCTGGCCGTGCATTCGGCGGGCGCTTACGGTTTTGTGATGAGTTCAAACTACAACACCCGTGGCCGTACCGCTGAAGTACTGGTCGATGGCAGCGAAGCCTTTGAAGTGCGCCGCCGCGAAACCGTTGCAGAGCTGTTCGCCGGCGAAAGCCTGCTGCCGGAGTAACCCCCATGCTGCTGCGTTTTACCAAGATGCATGGCCTGGGCAACGACTTCATGGTTTTGGACCTTGTCAGTCAGCACGCGCACATTTTGCCCAAGCACGCCAAACAATGGGGTGATCGTCACACCGGGATCGGCTTCGATCAGCTTTTGCTGGTCGAGGCGCCGAGCAATCCCGAGGTGGACTTTCGCTACCGGATTTTCAATTCCGACGGTTCCGAGGTCGAGCAATGCGGCAACGGCGCGCGTTGTTTCGCCCGCTTCGTGCTCGACAAACGGCTGACCGCCAAACGGCAGATTCGCGTCGAAACCAAAAGCGGGATCATTGAGCTGGATATCCGTAGCGACGGGCAGATCAGTGTCGACATGGGGCCGCCCCAATTGATTCCAGAGCAGATTCCGTTTCAGGCGTCTGAGCAGGCGCTGAGCTATGCAGTTGAAGTCGATGGTCAAATCGTTGAGCTTGCCGCAGTATCGATGGGCAATCCGCACGCGGTGTTGCGTGTCGATGACATCAATAACGCTCCGGTGCACGTACTCGGGCCGAAGCTGGAACATCACCCGCGCTTCCCGGCCCGGGTCAATGTTGGCTTCTTGCACGTGGTCGATCGCCAACGCGCGCAATTACGCGTCTGGGAACGGGGTGCTGGGGAAACCCAGGCCTGCGGAACCGGCGCTTGCGCAGCAGCGGTAGCGGCCATCAGTCAGGGCTGGATGGACTCGCCCCTGTTGATCGACCTGCCTGGCGGGCGCCTGTCCATTGAATGGGACGGCCCAGGCCACTCCGTGAAGATGACCGGTCCGGCAGTGCGGGTTTATGAAGGACAGGTTCGTCTATGAGTGAGCAAATACGATGACCGATCAGCCTCAGATTTCAGCCGAAAAGCCCAGCAAAGCCTCTTCCGAAGCCGCAGCGCCAGCCCTTGAAGCGGAGGCCATCGCCGCATATTTGCGTCAACACCCCGAGTTTTTCGCAGACCACGAAGAACTCTTGACCACCCTGCGTATACCGCACAAGCGCGGCGATACGGTCTCGCTGGTTGAGCGTCAGCTGAATCTGCTGCGCGAACGCAACATTGAAATGCGCCACCGTCTTTCGCAACTAATGGATGTCGCTCGAGACAATGACCGGTTGTTCGACAAGACCCGTCGGCTGATGCTGGCGTTGATAGACGCCAGCAGCCTGGAAGAAGTAGTGATTGCCGTAGAAGACAGCTTGCGCCAAGAGTTCCAGGTGCCTTTTGTCAGCCTGATCCTGTTCAGCGAAAAACCGATGACAGTCGGACGATGGGTCGGCGCAGATGAAGCGCATAAATCCATCGGCGGCCTGATTTCAGATGACAAGATAGTCTGTGGGGCATTGCGCGAGCATGAGCTGTCGTTTTTGTACGGCGCAGAGCAAGGCGTTCAAGTCGGCTCCAGCGCCGTCGTGGCACTGACCCATCAAGGCCTGCACGGCGTGCTGGCGATCGGCAGCCGCGATCCGCAGTACTACAAAAGCTCGGTCGGCACCTTATTCCTCAGCTATATCGCTGAAGTGTTGGGCCGAGTATTGCCGCGTTTTACTCAACCTTCACACCCGGTTTATTAACGGTGGAAAGGCAGCTGGACGCTTACTGCACCCACCTGCGCAGCGAGCGCCAGGTGTCGCCGCATACCTTAGAAGCCTACCGTCGCGACCTGAATAAGGTGCTGGCTTTCTGCGAGAAACAAAACGTAAGCAGTTGGTCTGCGCTAGATATTCAGCACCTGCGTAGCTTGATTGCGCGCTTGCACCAGCAAGGTCAATCCTCGCGCAGCCTGGCGCGGCTACTGTCGGCGGTTCGCGGCCTGTATCACTATTTGAATCGCGAGGGGCTTTGCAATCACGACCCTGCCAATGGGCTGTCGCCGCCCAAAGGCGAGCGCCGTTTGCCGAAAACCCTTGATGCCGACCGGGCCCTGCAACTACTCGACGGCGCCGTCGAGGACGATTTTCTGGCCCACCGTGACCAAGCCATTCTGGAGCTATTCTATTCCTCGGGGCTGCGGCTGTCGGAGCTGACCGGACTCAATCTGGAGCAGCTGGATTTGAGTGACGGGCTGATTCAAGTCCTCGGCAAAGGCAGCAAAACCCGAGTACTGCCGGTGGGCAAGAAAGCATGCGAAGCCTTGGAAATCTGGCTGCCGTTGCGCGCGCTTGCCAACCCGCAGGACGATGCGGTGTTCATTAGCCTACAAGGGCGCCGCCTGGGCCCGCGCGCCATTCAACTGCGCGTAAAAGCTGCAGGCATACGCGAGTTGGGACAGAACCTCCACCCGCACATGCTTCGCCATTCATTCGCTAGCCACTTGCTCGAATCTTCGCAGGATCTACGCGCAGTTCAGGAATTACTCGGCCACGCAGACATTGCGACCACGCAAATCTACACGCACCTGGACTTCCAGCACCTCGCAACGGTCTACGACAGCGCCCATCCCCGGGCCAAACGCGTAAAGGGCTCTGATCATGATTAAGCTGATTACCTTCGACCTTGATGACACCTTGTGGGACACCGCCCCGGTGATCATTAGCGCCGAAGCCGTGCTGCGAGACTGGTTGGCCGAACACGCACCCAGCCTGGGACCGGTTCCGGTCGAACACCTGTGGGCGATCCGAACGCGGTTGGTTGAGGCCGATCCATCGTTCAAGCACCGGATCAGTGCACTGCGCCGGAAGGTGTTGTTTCATGCGCTGGAAGATGCCGGATATCCCCACGACGAGGCGCAGGATCTGGCCGACAAGAGTTTTGAGGTGTTCCTGCACGCACGGCATCAAATCGAGGTCTATCCTGAGGTTCAACCGACCCTGGAAATTCTCGCCAAAACCTACACCCTTGGGGTGTTGACCAATGGCAACGCCGACGTTCGCCGTTTAGGGCTGGCAGATTATTTCGCTTTCGCATTGAGCGCAGAGGATGTCGGGATCGGCAAACCCGACCCGGCGCCATTCCTTGAAGCACTAAAGCGCGGCAGTGCCGATGCCAGCGCCGCGGTGCACATTGGCGATCATCCGGGTGACGACATTGCTGGCGCGCAGCAGGCCGGCTTTCGTGCAATCTGGTTCAACCCAACGGGCAAACCGTGGGAAGCCGATAAGCGTCCTGATGCTGAAATCAAAAGCCTGACCGAACTGCCAGAGCTGTTGAAACGCTGGCGCTAGTTAACCGCGCTTGAACGCAGCCAAGAAAAAGCCCGCAACGACAGCGGGCTTTTTCTTAACCGCAACGCACACCTAGATAGGCCGGCTACCGTATTTGTTGTCAGGCTTCTTCGGCGGATCGGCGACCACATTGGCCTCCACTTCCTGCACAGTGCCGCCTTTGGCCAGGAACTCTTCCATTGCGCGAGCCAAGGCATCGCGCTCTTTGTTCTTGGCTTCTACGCTAGGCAGCTCATCAACCGAAACAGCAGCCTTGGCTTTGCCTTTGGGCGCAGCGGGAGCACCGTCAGCGCTTTCGTCAACTTCAGGGCCGTCGTCGTCACCGCCAGCAGCGGCCAGTTCCTCACCGCCCTCTTCGTCTTCCAAATCGTCTACCGGATCGTCGATGTCGTCGTCGCTCATGTTTTACCTCATGACTTGCGAAAGCAGATTAGTTATAGCCCAGCCACACCAACTTACGATGGTCGCCAGAAAAAATTCAACATCCGCTGATACTCAGCGGACATCCCCATCACCCTGAAGGGTGGCAAGGATTCTGCGAGCACCGCCGACATCACGGTGCTCACCCAAATAAACACCTTGCCAGATGCCCAACGCCAACCGCCCCGCCGTAATCGGCAAACTCAGTTGGCAGCCAAGCAAACTGGCCTTGAAGTGCGCAGGCAGGTCATCGGGGCCTTCGTCGTCATGTTCGTATCCGTCCATTCCCTGGGGCACCAGACGGCTGAAAAAACGTTCGAAGTCACGACGCACGGCCGGATCAGCGTTCTCATTGATGGTCAATGAGGCCGAGGTGTGTTGCAGCAACAAATGCAACAGACCGACTCGACAACTGCGCAGTTCAGGCAAACCTGCCAGTATCTCGTCGGTCACTAGATGAAAACCGCGAGGCCTTGCTCGCAACGTAATCAGCGTCTGTTGCCACATACAGTTCTCCACGCTTCGGCGCGCATTCTAACGCGCTGGTGAAAAAAACAAAGCGCGTTATAAGCCACGTTTTATGTAAGCCATAACTGAGACTCGTACTACGATGGCGATCGTACCTACATCGACAAATCTCAGGCAAAAAAATGCCCGGTCACCCGGGCATTTTTTGTGATGCCTTACAAGTTGTAGCCACGCTCATTGTGCAGCGCAAGGTCGAGGCCGACCGCTTCTTCTTCCTCGGTGACACGCAGGCCCATGACCGCGTCAACCACCTTGAGAATGATGAAGGTCGCGATCGCCGTGTAGATGATCGTGAAGCCTACGCCTTTGCACTGAATCCAGACTTGTGCAGCGATGTCGGTGGTTGCGGCATTGAAGCCACCCATCGACGGTGCAGCGAACACACCGGTCAGAATCGCGCCGAGGATACCGCCGATACCGTGTACACCGAAGGCGTCCAGGGAGTCGTCGTAGCCCAGTTTGCGTTTCAAGCTGGTAGCGCAGAAGAAGCAGACCACGCCAGCCGCCAAACCGATAACCAGCGAGCCCATTGGGCCAACAGTGCCGGCCGCAGGAGTAATAGCAACCAGACCGGCAACCACACCCGAAGCGATGCCCAGGGCACTTGGCTTACCGTGAGTGATCCACTCGGCGAACATCCAGCCCAGTGCAGCAGCAGCCGTAGCGATTTGAGTAACGAGCATTGCCATACCGGCAGTGCCGTTGGCCGCAGCAGCGGAGCCGGCGTTAAAGCCGAACCAGCCGACCCACAACATGGCAGCACCCATCAAGGTGTAACCAAGGTTATGCGGGGCCATCGGTGTAGCTGGGTAGCCTTTACGTTTACCCAGAACCAGACAGGAAACCAGACCCGCAACACCGGCGTTGATGTGAACCACGGTGCCGCCAGCGAAGTCGAGAACACCCCAATCGCCCAACAGTGCGCCCGGACCGCTCCAGACCATGTGCGCAATCGGCGCATACACGAAGGTGAACCAAAGGGCCATGAAGACCAGCATTGAAGAGAACTTCATGCGATCAGCAAACGCACCGACGATCAACGCCGGGGTGATGATAGCGAAAGTCATCTGATAGGTGACGAACACCGCCTCAGGGAATAGCGCGGTAGGGCCAGTGATGCTAGCTGGCGTGATACCGGCGAGGAACGCCTTGGCGAAGCTGCCGAAGAAGGAGTAGTAGTTAATGACGCCTGCTTCCATACCCGTTGTATCGAACGCAACGCTGTAGCCATAAGCGAACCACAGGATGGTGATCAGACCGGTAATGGCAAAGCACTGCATCATTATTGCGAGAATATTTTTCGAGCGAACCATACCGCCGTAGAACAGCGCCAAACCGGGAATGGTCATGAACAACACCAGCGCCGTCGAAGTCAACATCCACGACGTATCGCCAGAGTTGAGCACTGGAGCGACGACGGGTACCGGGTCAGCCGCCAGGGCCAGACCAGGTATTAAAAGGGACAGCAGGGCTCCTAGCCCTGCGAATTGACGCAGAGTCATATTGTTTTACTCCTGGGGCGATGGGGGTTGGCGGCTTAGATTGCGTCGGTATCGGTTTCGCCGGTACGGATGCGAATAGCCTGTTCCAGATTAACTACGAAGATCTTGCCGTCACCAATCTTGCCGGTGTTGGCTGCTTTGGTTATCGCCTCGATAACCCGGTCCAGATCTTTGTCATCAATCGCAACATCGATTTTCACTTTTGGCAGGAAGTCGACTACATACTCCGCACCACGGTACAGCTCGGTGTGACCCTTCTGCCGGCCGAAGCCTTTGACTTCAGTTACGGTGATGCCCTGCACGCCGATTTCGGACAGCGACTCGCGCACATCGTCCAACTTGAACGGCTTAATGATTGCAGTGACTAGTTTCATGAAACTTTCTCCCGAATTGGTGGACTTGCCCCAGGAAAACAAACCCGACTCAAGTCTAAGCGCAGTGCTTGGCTTTGTAACCCGTCGGTCGTCTCAATACGTGCCCGACCAACCCCAAAAAAACTGCTTCCGACGAAACACTTCCCTGCTCCGCCTTGGGCACTGCATCGTCACATTGACTGCATCAGCGCATGGGTCATAAGCCACTAAGCAGAAAGCTTGCCATCTCGGGAAAAATCACTGATTACAGGGATTTTATCGATAACTTGCGCTCTTCTACCCGCGTATTACCACTGACACGCACAATAATAGTGCGACCGCGCCCGGCACTTTGCACGAAAACTGTGCAGGGTGGCGGGTCTGGATTGACTATAGACGCTGCGTGATACACTGCCGCGCATCTGCTTATGGAAAATTGAATATGCTCGCGCCTAAAGCCTTCCTCGACGCCTTGAGCGGCCATGCTTCACGCTTGTTCAACGGCGAAACACCGGTCCCGCGCACTGAATTCGAAAGCCAGTTCAAAATCCTGCTGCAAAGTGGGTTCAGCAAACTGGATTTAGTCAGCCGGGAAGAATTCGATAGCCAGATGACCGTACTTGCCCGAACCCGTGCTCGTCTTGAAGCACTGGAAGCAAAAGTGGCCGAGATGGAAGCACGATTGGCTCCGCCGGCTGAGTAATACGCCCTGAAGAGCTGTTACGCAGCAAACACAGTACAACTGTAGGAGCATGCGCCCCTTTATCACATAACCCAGTTAACACCCTGTAGCTATTCCCCTCCCCAGCCTCATCGCTAATTGCCGCAGGATGCGGTTCTTCAGACATCAAGGAATGATCATGTCTCTCGCTATCGTTCTCAGCCGCGCCCAAGTAGGCGTGGAAGCACCTGCCGTTACTGTCGAATGTCATTTGGCCAACGGCTTGCCGGCGCTAACGCTGGTGGGCCTGCCCGAGGGAGCGGTCAGGGAAAGTAAGGACCGGGTACGCAGCGCCATTTTGAATTCAGGTTTTCAATTTCCGGCACGGCGGATCACGCTCAATCTCGCCCCGGCAGATTTGCCCAAGGACGGTGGACGCTTCGACCTTGCCATTGCATTGGGACTGCTGGCCGCCAGCACCCAATTACCTGCGTTTGCACTCCAGGACGTGGAGTGTTTGGGTGAATTGGCATTGTCAGGCGGCATTCGGCCAGTTCAGGGCGTGTTGCCTGCGGCGTTGGCAGCACGGGCGGCAGGCCATACGCTGATCGTGCCTACGGCGAACGCTGAAGAAGCGTGTTTGGCGTCCGGTCTGAGGGTCATCGCCGTTAATGACCTGCGTCAGCTGGTGGCGCACTTCAACGGTCAGGCGCCAATCATCCCCTATACATCCAGCGGCCTGTTGCACCAGAGCAAGCCATACCCGGACTTAAGCGAAGTCCAAGGCCAAACTGCGGCTAAACGTGCGCTGTTGGTGGCGGCGGCCGGGGCGCACAATCTGCTTTTCAGCGGCCCGCCAGGCACCGGCAAAACACTGCTCGCCAGCCGCCTGCCCGGTTTGTTGCCGCCGCTGGATGAACATGAAGCGCTGGAGGTTGCGGCGATTCAGTCGGTTGCCAGCCAAACACCTCTCACGAGTTGGCCGCTGCGGCCTTTCCGGCAACCGCATCACTCAGCCTCCGGTGCGGCGCTGGTCGGTGGCGGCAGTCGGCCTCAGCCGGGGGAAATTACCCTCGCTCACCACGGCGTGCTATTTCTCGATGAGCTGCCTGAGTTCGACCGCAAGGTGCTGGAGGTGCTGCGTGAGCCGCTGGAGTCTGGCCACATCGTCATCGCCCGCGCCCGTGACCGAGTGCGCTTTCCGGCGCGTTTTCAGTTAGTCGCCGCGATGAACCCGTGTCCGTGCGGTTATCTCGGAGAGCCCAGCGGTCGCTGTCGGTGTTCGACCGAGCAGATTCAGCGCTATCGCAACAAATTGTCCGGCCCACTGCTGGACCGCATCGACTTGCACCTGACCGTCGCCCGTGAAGCCACTGCGCTCAACCCCGGCCCACAAACCGGCGACGACACCGCCACAGCCGCCGCGCTCGTCGCCCAAGCCCGCGACCGGCAACAACAGCGCCAAGGTTGCCCCAACGCCTTCCTCGACTTGCCAGGACTGCGCAAGCATTGCCCCTTATCGATTGAAGATGAGACGTGGCTGGAAACCGCCTGCGAGCGCCTGACGCTTTCACTTAGGGCCGCGCACCGCTTGCTAAAAGTCGCACGGACGTTGGCAGACTTGGAGCAGGTCGATGGGATTGTCCGTCATCATCTGGCGGAAGCGTTGCAGTACCGGCCTTCGGGTTATTGAGGATGCGGAGTATTCCCGATACTCAAACCCCTGAGCCAACGTGTTGGCTGCAGGGGTTTGGCGTCGACAGTTTCGTGAATTTAAACACCAAGCCTCACCGAAACCGATTCACTTCCTTGCGCAACTCCTCCGCCAGTTCTTCCAGTTCCTTGGCGGTGATCGCCAAGTGGGACACCACTTCGCGCTGCTCGCTGTTGGCCAGGGCGATGCTTTGCAGATTACTGCTGAGCAGGGTTGCCGTATTGCTTTGTTCTTGAGTGGCCGTGGTGATGGCGGCAAATTGTTCGCCGGCAGAGCGGCTTTGCTCATCAATCCGGGCCAGCGCGGCGGCAACGGTGGCGTTGCGTGACAGGCCTTCCTGCATCAATGCGTTGCCCTGCTCGATGGTGCTGATAGCGTTGCCGGTTTCGAGCTGGATGCTGGCGATCATGTCGGTGATTTCGTCGGTAGCCTTACGGGTGCGCGACGCCAGGTTGCGCACCTCATCGGCGACCACCGCAAAACCACGACCCTGCTCACCCGCCCGCGCCGCTTCAATCGCAGCGTTGAGCGCCAGCAAGTTGGTCTGTTCGGCAATCGAGGTGATAACGCCGACAATGCTGCCAATCTCCTGCGAGCGCTGGCCCAGGGTATTGATCACGGTGGCGGTGCCATTCAACGACGAGGCAATCTGCTGCAGTGACGTCGAGGCCTCATCCATTGAGCTTCGCCCAATACGCGTTTGCTGGGCGTTTTCCTGCGCAAGGCGCTCGGTGTTGCCCATGTTGTCGGCGATATTCAACGAGGTGGCGCTGAACTCTTCCACAGCGCCGGCCATGCTGGTGATCTCGCCGGACTGCTGCTCCATCCCTTCGTAGGCCCCGCCCGATAAACCAGACAACGCTTGAGCACGACCACTGACTTCCTGAGCCGCACTGCGGATGTGCGAGACCATGTTCGATAGCGCTTCACCCATCTGATTGAAACTGCCCGCCAGTTGGCCAATTTCATCGTGGCTGGAGACGTTCAGCCTAGCGCTCAGATCCCCCGCGCCCATGGCCTCGGCCTGATGCACCAAGTCTGACAGCGGCTGCAATTTACGGCGCAGCAGCCAAATGGCCGCACCGACCGCGATCAACATGGCCAGCAGGCTGCCGATGGCCAATTGCATGCCGACGCTCCAAGTCACGGCGTTGATCTCGGCCTCCGGCATGCTTGCAAATACCGTCCATGGCCCACCAGCAAACGGCGAGGCGACGGTATAAAACTCCTGGCCACTGTTCGCCCAGAACTGGCCGTTACCCGGACGCTCGATAATGTCGGCCAAACTCTGAACTGCCTGCTTCAAATCCTTGACCCCGTCCGGTGCAACCAGCCAGTGATTTTGCTCATCGAGCAGCGCCAGCGAACCGGTGTTTCCGATGCGGAAGTTTTTCAGGTTTTCAAATTGAGTATTTTGCGCCTCGGTGTAATCGAAACCGACGAACAGGGCGGCGATGATCTTGCCAGTACTGTCACGCACTGGGCTGTACTGGGTCACGTAATAGCGCTCGAACAATAAGGCCCGGCCCACGTAGCCCTCGCCCGCCATCAAACGCTCATAAGCCGCACTCTTGTGATCGAGCAACGTGCCGATGGCGCGCGTGCCGTCCTGCTTCCTCAGGGACGTGCTGATGCGAATGAAGTCGTCGCCGCTACGCACAAAAATCGTCGCTACGCCGGCGGTCATTTGCTTGAAGTTGTCGACCTCGGTGAAGTCGTTGTTCAACACCTGATCACCCACCATCAAACCCGGTGTCTGCATCCCGGCGACGGTCACCGGGCTGTCTGCGTGCAGGCTCAATCCTGCGGCGAAGCGCTTTTCGAATAACCCGCTCAACCGCAACGTGCTTTCGCGCAGGCTGCTATGAAAGGTATTCAACTGATCCGCGAGCAAGCGCGCTTCGCTGGACATGTGGTCTTCACGAATTTCCAGGTTGGCCCTGTCCAGTGAGCGCAAGGCAAACACCGTACTACCGGTGATGACCACAGCCAAAATGACCGCCAGGGCGACGCCTAGCTGCGTAGCGATACGGGCACTGGGTTCAGACATGAAGGCTCCTGGCTGGACAGCAGCAGCGTTTTACGTCCAATCGGCTGCCCAGCAAAATTTCGATGAAGAGGCATATTGAACGTTTTTGAACGAAACACCATGCTTATACGGATTCGGCCGATACGAAAAATACTTGAGTGCGGCGCGAGGTCGCAAAGCAAAGTGGCGCTGTCGCCTTGGCTGAGCCCCGCTGCCTATTTCAGTACTTCTACCGCTGGTAACGTCATCGCCTGGACCTCGCCCTGAAGAAAATCACTGAGCCGACGCAAACGCTCTCCGCCGGGGCGTGTCTTCGGCCACACCAAATAGTAGTTTTCGCCGCTGACCACCGCCGTGCGCCACGGCAAACTCAGGCGTCCCTGCGCCACATCCTCGGCAACCATCAACAAATCGCCCATGGACACGCCATAGCCACGGGCGGCAGCAATCATACCCAACTCAAGGGTGTCGAAAAGTTGTCCGCCCTTCAATGAAACCTGATCCAACAATCCCATCCGCTCAAGCCAACTGCGCCAATCCCGACGATCCGGCGTGGGGTGCAGCAGTTCGGCGCTGGCCAAACGTGCAACATCCCAGGGCTGATCCTCAAGCAACGTCGGAGCGCCGACTGGAATCAACAACTCGGGAAACAGGTACGTCGCCTCCCAATCCGGGGGAAAGTTCCCACGACTGAGTAACACCGCGCAGTCGAATGGTTCTTGAGTGAAGTCAACACTTTCGATGTCCATCCAGGCGCTGGTCAGTTGCACTTCATTGCCGACCTGCAGGTGACGAAAACGGCTCAAGCGCGCCAGCAACCAACGCATTGTCAGGGTCGACGGCGCCTTCATCCGCAGCACGCCATCTTCTGCGCGCAAGGTGCTGCACGCCCGCTCCAGTGCCGAAAAACCTTCCCGCACCCCCGGCAATAAAAGGCGTGCGGCCTCGGTCAACTGCACGTTACGGCCATTACGCTGAAACAAACGGCAGGCGAAATGCTCCTCCAAGGTGCGGATATGACGACTCACCGCACTTTGGGTGATCGACAACTCTTCGGCCGCTCGGGTGAATGAGCTGTGCCGAGCAGCGGCTTCAAAGGCGCGAAGGGCATACAGCGGGGGCAAAGTACGTGACATACAGCGCTTCCTGTTGCGGTTTGCGGTCACTCTACCTGAACGGGCTTCAGATGAGTTTTACTCATGCCAAGCATCGGATTTATCCCTTTGTGCCAATGCGCTTAACTGTCGAGAATCAGTTGCTCATAAAACCCTGATACCGAGCCACACCCATGCAACCTGTTGCTACTAAAGCCCCCTGGATCAATGAGCTGAGAACCATCCTGCGCCTGGCCGGGCCGCTGATTGCGTCGCAAATGGCGCACATGCTGATGGTCTTTACCGACACCGTCATGATGGGCCATCTCGGGCCCGACGCATTGGCGGGCGGCGGGCTGGGGGTGGCCAGCTATAACCTGATCGCTTTTTTCTGTGTGGGGGTGATTGCCGCCGTTGGCACCTTGGTCGCAATTCGTCATGGGGCCGGCGACATCGAGGGCGTTATCCGCCTGACTCAAAATGGACTGTGGCTGGCATGGGGCATGGCATTGGTCGCCGCAACGCTGCTGTGGAATCTGGAGCCAATCCTGCTCAGGCTCGGCCAGAACGAGGCCAACGTACACTTGGCCGGTGAGTTTTTGATCACCCTGCCCTTCGCGTTACCCGGTTTGTTGAGCTTTATGGTGTTGCGTGGGTTCACCAGCGCGCTGGGCCGCGCAGGGCCGGTGATGGTCATCAGCATCGGCGGCGTGGCAGTGAACTTCGGCTTTAACTATGCCCTGATCCACGGGCTGTTTGGTCTGCCGCATTTGGGGCTGATGGGCATTGGTCTGGTGACAGCGTTGGTGGCGAACGGCATGGCATTACTGCTGGCGCTGCACATTCGTCGGCATTGGGCCTACGCCCGCTATCCCCTTCGCCAAGGTTTGATGCGCCCGTCCCTGCACTATTTGAAAGAGCTGTGGCGCCTGGGCTTACCGATTGGCGGGACTTATGCCGTTGAAATCGGTCTGTTCACGTTTGCCGCTTTTTGCATGGGTGCGATGGGCCGCTCGCAAATGGCCGCGCACCAGATCGCGCTGCAATCGGTGTCAATGGCATTCATGATCCCGGTCGGGATTTCCTACGCGATGACCATGCGAATCGGCGCCCATTATGGCGCGGGCAAACTTCAGCAAGCGCGCTTGGCGGGACGAGTGGGCATCGCGTTCGGCTCTTTGATGATGCTTGGCTTTGGGCTGCTGTTCTGGCTGGCACCGCACATGGTGGTGGGCCTGTTTCTGGATTCTGACAATCCGGCCAACCATGACGTGATAGAACTCGCCGTGAAGTTGCTGGCGATCGCCGCATGGTTTGAATTGTTCGACGGCGCCCAAACACTAGCCATGGGCGCGATCCGTGGGTTCAAGGACGCAAAGACCACCTTTATGATCGGCCTCGCGTGCTATTGGCTAATCGGAGCGCCAGCGGCCTGGACCTTCGGTTTTTACGTCAACGGCGGCGCCATCGGGGTTTGGTGGGGGTTGGCGTTGGGATTAGCGTGCGCAGCATCAGCGCTGATCGTGGCCTTCGAACGAAAAACATCACGTCTCTTGCGGCAAGCACCGGTAGGCGAGACGGTTTTGGCGTAAAGCCGATTTAGAGCAATCAACCCTTGTAGGAGGGTCCGCCACGTCTTCGACGCCGCGCTGTCTCGCGCAGCAAACTGGGTGGCACTTTGTGTGGTTTGAGGTTGCAGGGTGTCAGGACTGGAGCCTTCCCGAATGAATTCGGTCCCACGGTTTGGCGCTACACAGATTCTGTAGCTGCCGAAGGCTGCGATAAGGTCCGAAGGGCCTTCGCCAACACGTTGGCTCCTACAGACACTAGTTGTTAGATAGGTTTTTGGTTTGTCCGACGTTTTCGCGCTGACCAAACGTTAAATACTGAACCAGTTGATCCAGCGGCAGCGGTTTGCTGATGAGGTATCCCTGAATTTGATTGCAGCCAAAGTCGCGCAGCAACGCCAACTGCTCAGTGGTTTCAACCCCTTCGGCCACCACTTCGAGGTTTAGGTTATGCGCCAGGTTGATCATGGCGTGAACCAGTTTTCGGTTCTCTTCACGCAGCTCCATGCCACCCACGAAGCTCTTATCAACCTTGAGCAAAGCAATCGGTAAGCTGTTGAGGTGCACGAATGACGAGAAGCCGGTGCCGAAATCGTCCAGCGAGAAGCGCACGCCCAGGCGGCCCAGCGCATCCATGGTTTGCTTGACCAAATCACTGCGGCGCATCACCGCCGTTTCGGTCAGCTCGAACTCCAGCCAGCGCGCATCGACGCCGCGTTCGGCGATCAACCGGGTTAACGTCGACAGCAGTTGGCTGTCCTGAAATTGACGGAACGACAAATTGATCGCCATGTGCAGCGGCGGTAACCCGCGCTCACGAAGGTCCTGCATGTCACGCAGCGCGCGGGAAATCACCCAATAACCGAGGGGCACGATTAACCCGCTTTGCTCAGCCAACGGCACGAACTCACTCGGTGGCAGCAATCCGCGCTCAGCGTGGCGCCACCGCACCAAGGCTTCAAGGCCCACGATGCGACCGTCTTCCAGGGACAATCGTGGTTGGTAATGCAGTTCCAACTCATCAAGGCGCAAGGCTGCGCGCAGCTCTGTTTCAAGGTCCGCCAGGCTTCGTGCGTTGCGATTGATGCGCTCATTGAAGATATGAAAAGTGCAGCCCTGAGTGCTTTTCGCCTGCTGCATGGCGATGTGCGCGTGCCACATCAGCGGATCGGCGCCTGCCTGGGCGCGCGCGTGAGCAATGCCTAGGCTGCAACCGATCAACAGGCTTTCGCCGTCAACCCAGTACGCTTCAGACATCGCGTCAACGATGCGCTCGGCCATCCATTCGGCACGTTGCGGCGCACGACGGGTGTCGATCAACAAAGCGAATTCATCACTGCCGAGCCGGGCCAATTGATCGCCAGCTTCGAGCTGGCTTTTAAGCCGCGAGACCACTTGCAGGATCAACCGGTCACCGGCCTGATGACCCAGTGCGTCGTTGGCATGGCGGAAGTTGTCCAGATCGAGATGGCCGAGGGCCAGGCCACGCCCGTCGTTTTCGGCTAAGCGGGCGGCCAATAAGGTCTGGAAACCCTGGCGATTGGCGATACCCGTCAACGGGTCCTGCTCAGCCAGACGCTGTAGGGTGTTTTCAAGCACACCGCGCTCGTGCACATGCCGCAGGCACCGACGAACTGTGTCGATATTCAGCGCATCAAGCACCAACCAATCACTGACGCCCACCGGCGGCTCTGTCGGCTCATGTTCGAGCAGCATCACCACCGGCAACTTACAGCGCCCAGGTACTGGCTGTAGTTGAGGGGTTGTTAGCAGCACGGCATTGGGTTCGTCATTGAACAAGCCGCTCACATCTTCCCAGCTCGGCGCGCAGACCAGCGTCACCGTGTCTCCCAATGGAACGAGACACTCGCGCAACAACGCGGACCATTCTGGCGTTTGGGCCAACAACAGCAAATGCAAGGGTTGGGCAGACGTCAACAAACTAGCTCCCTAGACTCACTAAAAATCGTTGGTAATACCGCTCAAAAGTCCGAGGATGAGCGCAATTCAATGCGCATCCTGCGCGAAAGTATCAAAACCGGCAAATTTAGATCGAGTGCTGCGTCACAGTGTCTGACGATGACGGCATAAAGGCTTGATCCTGTTAAAATGCCCGGCCATTTCGTGAGCGATCTCTTTCTGTCATGTCCCGACTCAATCCCCGGCAACAAGAAGCCGTGAACTACGTCGGCGGCCCTCTTTTGGTGCTCGCCGGTGCTGGCTCCGGCAAGACCAGTGTCATTACCCGCAAGATCGCCCATCTGATCCAGAACTGTGGCATTCGGGCACAGCACATTGTCGCCATGACCTTTACCAATAAAGCGGCCCGGGAGATGAAAGAGCGGGTCGGCACGTTGCTTAAAGGCGGCGAAGGTCGCGGCTTGACGGTGTCGACGTTCCACAACCTGGGCTTGAACATTATCCGCAAGGAACACGCGCGGCTGGGTTACAAACCCGGTTTCTCGATTTTCGACGAGACCGACGTCAAATCGCTGATGACCGACATCATGCAAAAGGAATACTCAGGCGACGATGGCGTCGACGAAATCAAGAACATGATCGGGTCCTGGAAAAACGACCTGATCATGCCTGCCCAGGCCTTGGAAAATGCCCGCAACCCCAAAGAACAGACCGCCGCCATCGTTTACACCCACTATCAGCGCACGCTCAAAGCCTATAACGCGGTGGATTTTGACGACCTGATCCTGGTGCCGGTGAAGCTGTTCCAGGAACACGCCGACATTCTCGAAAAGTGGCAAAACAAAGTCCGCTACCTGCTGGTGGACGAATACCAAGACACCAACGCCAGCCAATACCTGCTGGTGAAGCTGCTGATCGGCACTCGGCATCAGTTCACCGTGGTCGGCGACGATGACCAGTCCATCTACGCTTGGCGCGGCGCCCGGCCAGAAAACCTGATGCTGCTGAAAGACGATTACCCGTCGCTGAAAGTGGTCATGCTTGAACAGAACTACCGTTCCACCAGTCGCATCCTGCGGTGTGCCAACGTGTTGATCTCGAACAACCCTCACGCGTTTGAAAAACAACTGTGGAGCGACATGGGCCACGGCGACGAAATTCGTGTGATCCGTTGCCGTAACGAAGACGCAGAAGCCGAGCGCGTGGCCGTTGAACTGCTCACCCTGCACCTGCGCACCGACCGTCCTTACAGCGATTTCGCGATTCTTTATCGCGGTAACTATCAAGCCAAGCTGATCGAACTGAAGCTGCAGCACCACCAGATTCCTTATCGACTGTCGGGCGGTAACAGCTTCTTCGGACGTCAGGAAGTGAAAGACCTGATGGCTTATTTCCGACTCTTGGTAAACCCGGATGATGACAACGCCTTCTTGCGCGTGATCAATGTGCCGCGCCGGGAAATCGGCTCAACTACCCTGGAAAAGCTCGGCAACTACGCCACCGAGCGCAAAGTATCGATGTACGCTGCCACCGACGAGATTGGTTTGGGCGCGCACCTGGACAGTCGCTATACCGACCGCCTGCAACGCTTCAAGCGCTGGATGGACGGCGTGCGCCAGCAATGCGCGCAGAACGATCCCATCGCGGCGTTGCGCAGCATGGTCGTGGACATCGATTACGAGAATTGGCTACGGCAGAACAGCTCCAGCGAAAAAGCCGCCGATTACCGGATGGCTAACGTCTGGTTTTTGATCGAAGCATTGAAGAACACCCTGGAAAAAGACGAAGAAGGCGGGATGACCATCGAGGAGGCCATCGGCAAGCTGGTCTTGCGCGACATGCTCGAACGTCAGCAGGAAGAAGAGGACAACGCCGAGGGCGTGCAAATGATGACTTTGCACGCGTCCAAGGGGCTGGAGTTTCCCTACGTGTTCATCATGGGCATGGAGGAAGAGATTCTTCCGCACCGCTCCAGTATCGAAGCCGATACCGTCGAGGAAGAGCGCCGTTTGGCGTATGTCGGCATCACCCGGGCGCGTGAAACACTGGCCTTCACTTTTGCGGCCAAGCGCAAGCAGTACGGGGAAATCATTGACTGCGCACCCAGCCGTTTCCTGGATGAGTTACCGCCCGACGATCTCGCTTGGGAAGGCAACGATGACACCCCGGTCGAAGTAAAAGCTGTTCGAGGTAACACAGCACTGGCTGACATACGTGCCATGCTGAAACGCTAATTTTTGTTCATTTATTGCGCACATTTGCGCCGCTTGAGGAATCATCGTGGAAGCACTGCATCAGAAAATTCGTGAAGAGGGCATTGTCCTTTCAGACCAGGTGTTGAAGGTCGATGCGTTTCTCAACCACCAGATCGACCCGGCGTTGATGCAGCTGATCGGCAATGAATTCGCCACGCTGTTCGCTGATTCGGGCATCACCAAAATTGTCACCATCGAAGCCTCGGGCATTGCCCCGGCGATCATGACTGGACTGAAACTGGGCGTGCCGGTGATTTTCGCCCGCAAGCATCAGTCCCTGACGCTGACGGAAAACCTGCTCTCGGCGACGGTGTACTCATTCACCAAGCAAGTCGAAAGCACCGTCGCCATCTCGCCCCGTCACCTGACCAGCAGTGATCGGGTACTGATCATTGATGACTTTTTGGCCAACGGCAAAGCCTCGCAAGCGCTGATTTCGATCATCAAACAAGCGGGCGCCAGTGTGGTAGGCGTCGGTATCGTGATCGAGAAATCGTTTCAAGGCGGCCGGGCGGAACTGGATGCCCAGGGTTATCGCGTCGAGTCACTGGCTCGGGTTAAATCACTGGCCGGCGGCGTTGTAACGTTCATGGAGTGACCGTCAGACCCTTCGCCAGCACGGTGGCGCTTATCAAACACGGCATAACCCGTTGATAATCTATATTTTAATTGTAGGAGCACGGCTGCCTCAGACGCTTGGATCAGTGGCCTGCAACCCCGCCAGCACCAGCCGCTGAAACAGCTCTTCCCTTAAGCCCTGTGGATTATCCAACTGCATTCGCTCAAGGTGCGCCGGGTAAGTGCTTGGCTCTGGCGCATCGAAAGTGGCTTTGCCCAACTGTAAAATCTCAGTGAGTTTGAATTTGCTCTTCAGCCAATTCAACGCCCGCAGTAAATCCTTTTCTTCGGCACTGAAATCACACCCCAGAGGGTACTCGGGGAAGAGCTGTCCGTACCGAGCCTGCAGTGCCTGCAAGCGCTCGGGCGTGTTTTCGGAGAAGCGTGGATCAAGCTGAAAATCCCGAGGCAACTTACCCACCTTCTGCGCTTGCTCAATCAGCTTTGCCTGAAAGCGTGAATCACTGATGTTCAACAGCGCCTCAATCACCCTGGCGTCGGTTTTGCCCCGCAAATCAGCGATGCCATATTCAGTGACCACGATGTCACGCAAATGCCGGGGAATGGTGGCGTGGCCGTAGGACCAAACGATGCTTGAACTGACATCACCGCCGGATTCACGCCAGCTGCGCAGCATCAACACCGAGCGCGCGCCCTCCAACGCATGAGCTTGGGCAACAAAATTGTATTGGCCACCGACCCCGCTGACCACGCGCCCGTCTTCCAATTGATCGGCAATGGCCGCCCCCAGCAACGTTACTTTGAACGCACTATTGATGAATCGCGCGTCGCGTCGCTGCAGTCGCTTGAGTTCCTCGTTGCCGTACAGCTCGTTGATGTAACTGATGGCGGTCATATTGAAGCGCCCCATCTGCTCCAACGAGAACTCACGCAGGCGCTGATAAAAACTATTCGGCCCGAGGAAAAAACCACCGTGAACCACGACGCCGTCTGACCGCAATGACTCATCCAGCGTGCCCGCGATAGCCTGTCTTTGCACGGCGGCATCGGCATACACCCTGCGCCGCACTATGCCTGCATCGACCAACACCAACAGACCGTTGACGAACATTTCGCTGCACCCGTACAGACCCTGAGCAAAAGGTTGCAAGCCGCCTTCACGCTGGATCAAGGTCTGCCAAGACGTGGTGGCATCCAACTCGTCGAGCAACGCCCGATAGGCCCCATTATCGGCTTGTCGGGCCAGCAACGCCGCCGTCAACGCATCGCCCATCGAACCAATGCCGATCTGCAACGTGCCGCCATCGCGCACTAAGGTGCTGGTATGCAAGCCGATGAAATGGTCCTGAAAACCCACCGGCATGTTCGGCGTGGAAAACAAGGTGCTGTGGTCTTCGTTCTCGATCAGCAGATCGAAATCATCCACGTCGAGCTCCGAGTCACCCGGCATGTACGGCAAATCGGCGTGTACGTGACCGAGCAACAAAATGGTCTCACCGGCAGCACGACGTTTGGCAATCATCGGCAACAGATCAAGGGTCACATCCGAATTACAGCTCAAGCTCAACCGCCCTGAACGCGCCGGATCGCGAGCAACCAGTTGCGCCACCAGGTTCAAGCCATTGGCATTAATGTCGCGGGCCGCATGGCTGTAATTGCTACTGACGTAATCCTGCTGCGCCGAGTGACTAGTAAGCAAACTGCCCGGCAACATGAAAAATTGCTCAACGTGGATATTCAGCGGCAGGCTGTCCCGGTGAAGGTCAGCGAGAAAATCCAACTCGGGATAGTCACCAAACACCCGCGCCACGAAGGGCTCAAGAAAGCGCTCCTGCAACCCATCACCCAAATCAGGCCGCCCAAGGCAAAGCGCGGTGTAAATCGTCAGCCGTCGCTCGGGCAACTGCCTGACTCGAGCATACAGAGCGTTAACGAAAAGATTGGGTTTGCCCAAGCCCAGCGGCAGCCCCATATGAATGTGCGCAGGCAATCGTTCGAGCACTTGGTTGACGGCGTGTTCGATGGAGCATGACTTTGGCATTGAACCCTCCCGGCACATCCTTGATTTCAGGTTGGACCGAGCTTGCCGGGTGTTTACTGCAAAGAACAGGGTTGTGGGTTATTTGTGGCCAAACAAATACCGCAAATTCGCCACTGGTAGGAGCGCGCTTGCCCACGATGGATCGCGAAGCGGTCCCAAATATCTGACCCGATTTCAACGGAAAAACCCGAGCTGCCTGATTGACGACTGCTGCGCAGCTGATCGCGGACAAGCGCGCCCCTACACAGTGAATCGCGCGTAAAAAAAAGCCGACCCAAGGCCGGCTATTTTTATCGGACTGAATTACTTCAACCCAGACATTTGCGAGATGGTGGCTTTGAGCTCTGCATCGGAGCAATCGGCGCAGGTGCCTTTAGGCGGCATGGCGTTGATGCCCGTGATGGCCTTGGCCAAGATGCCGTCAAGACCGCCCTGCTCTTTGGCGCGCTTGCCCCAGTCGGCGGCGTCACCGATTTTCGGCGAACCCAGCAAACCGGTGCCGTGGCATGCGCCACAATGGCCGGCAATGATGTCGTCCGGGGTTTTCGCCCCGCCGCCACCGGCAGCCGATGCGACAAAGTCCATCCCAGGGCATTCTTTGCCTTGAACGCAGACTTGGCCTACTGGCTCCAGACGCTTGGCAATATCGTCAGTGGTCGTAGCTTGAGCGGCAACGGCCCAAAGGGCCAATACGACGGCGGGTACTGCCAGTATCTTATTGATTAGGTTCACGCTTACACCCTCATGGTGACTAGTCACGCCCGCGTCCACAGCTTCGGGGCGGACGCAAGTATAACGGTTAGCCCTTTCCGAGTGATTGTTGGAAGTTCCAAAATAGTAAGCGCAAGGTGGATGTTACGCTTCAATACAAACTTACCACGGAGGAATCGCTTTAAATAATTGTAAGAATTGTCTTAAGACAAAAGCTACAACATTCCCGGAATGTATCGCTGTTGACCCGACGCGGTTTGAGGTGAACAATAAATCAATACAAATAACCCGGTACATAAATCTCAAAAAGCCTGATTAGGAGATTCGCTAATGAACAGTTCTTGACCTATACAATGTGCGAGCATTATCTGAAAGTGCCATCCAACTATATATGTCGTCCGCTAGATACATTGCGATCCATTACCTTAACTAAATTTCTCATAAAGCGAGAGCAATATGCAGATCGATCTCGAAACAATTCAAAATAACCGAAGTGTGATGTTGGAAACAATTGCGCCAATTTCAGCGCTTGTTATTCAAGCATACAGTAATCTCACATCAGCAAGCAGTGGTACCAAACCGTGTACCAGCTGTTGCACTCAGTGCTGGAGCCGTTGCTGCAACGCAACATACGCGTGAATCAAGTTGACGGCTGCGACGCAGCCGTCCTCTATGCAAGGAAGTCAGATGCAATACGCTATTGAAATATTAAAACTACAATCGCAAGACGTAAAAAGTATCACGACCGATTGTCCGGTATGGCCATACCTAGTCTTTTTTACAAAAAAGTCTATCGAAGGCTTAACAAAGATTGAAGGATTAGCTGAACCAGAGAAAAAGGTGATCATCAATGGTTATTTAAGGAACTTGTCAACGCGAATCACAAATACTGCTGCTAACGTATTAACCGTAGAAAAAGATATATTAAATTCAACGATCAAACCACATAAATTGAACACTGTGGAATACTATAATTTAGTGAGAAATAATTCAAATTATTTGCTCAATATCCTAGAGGCATATCCAGAGTTGGACCGGGTACTCCAGCAAGTATCCGAAAATTTTGTTGATCAAACCCGACTTTTGGCAACTCGTCTAAGCGAAGATCGAGCATTCTTGGAGGCATTAATCGGCGAACAGTCGTCCTATCCCATCAGTGAGTGTAACCCGTCGGAAGGTGAAACTCACAATGGCTCCCTCACCGTCTGCAGCTTAACTTTCTCCAATGGTAGCAAAGTAATATATAAACCCAGAAATCTCACGATAGAACATAACGCTTCGATGCTTCTAAAGAGGCTTTCTGAAGATGCAGGAACTAGTTACGCGGAATGGGAAATTCCGTCCTACATCGTAAATCAAGACCACGGCTGGGCACAGTTTGTGCCACATACACCAGCTAGTAATATTTTGGATGTGCATACTTATTATAAACGTGCCGGGTTTCTTCTAGGGTTTTGTACAGCTTTTACCGCTTCCGATATAACCTCTGACAATATTATATGCAATGGAAGCAACCCTACCCCCATCGACCTCGAGACTATGTTTTACTGCGTGCTAGATATCAAGACGATCCCTAAAGAGGTTCGTTGGAACTGTGCCCAGACAAGCATACTTCCGAACTGGACTTGGAAGGGGACCGACGGGATCGGGGTCGATTTAAGCGCTCTAGGTGGCCTGAGAGAACAATATGTCAGCCTTAATTTGTACCAGTACATAGAAGATGACAGCGGTGATGGAACTTTCGGCACCGACGGCGTCAAAATATTTCCAGCAGAAAACGTACTTTATATTGATGGAGAGGTCGTTAGCCCATGGCTCTATGAGCAAGAAATTCGTGAAGGATTCAACAAATTTTTTTCGGTCCTAGAAAAAAACAAGCTATTCGTAGTCCAAAAAATTCAATCATTCAAAGGACTTCCATCGCGTTACGTGCCACGCCCCACCGCTACTTACCATTATGCGCTGCAATGCTCCCTTCATGCATCTTTGATGCGTTCGACAAATGAGCGAGAAGCGTTTTTAGCCAAGATTCTTGATAATGATAATGCGCCAGCAAAAGGATTTTTACCCGCGGAAGTAAAAGCACTTTTGAATCTTGACATTCCATATGCAAAAAGCCAGGTTGGGTCACTAGACTTTTTCGAGCCCCACTATTCCGGGGAAGGGCATCTAGATCCAAACACCTATCTGGACGGGCTATCCAACAGCGTTGATTATATCGAAAATTTCTCCGAGAGCCGCCGCAATTTTGAACTCGCTCAAATAAATAATACCTTAACCGCTATGAAGTTTATGTACGATCATGATAAAAAACTAACAACGCATAATTTTAGGGAAGTTGACGCGATCAATCTTAACTCACTCAGTCTACCGGACGTAATAGAAAGTATAAGACGTTCTCAACATGAGAATATAAAATTTCTCACTACCAAAATCTCAACAGAACTTTCCAATAACGGTTTATGGTATGGCTTTCACGCATCGCCGGGGGGTTATATAGAATATTCTGAATTGGGAGAAGATCTATATTACGGGCTTTCCGGCATAATATATGGCCTAGTAACCATCCACCACATGACACCAATACCGACAGACGGCTTATTACCGCTGCTGAATGAGACATATAGGCGAGTAGTCGCCAAATTAGATAATCAGGGGTCTCATCTGGGAGGCTCACATTTTGGCATATCCTCATCGATCTTACCTCTCGCAATCTGTCTCAAGTATTTTGACGATAGTCGACATAATGAATTGTTAGAAAAATACAAAAATTATTTGCACAGCGCAATGTCGGAAGACTGGTGGCAGAAGTATTATTGGGGCGCTGACCTTCTTTCTGGTATGTACGGAACACTCAGCGTACTGACTAAGCTATTTGAACTTTCCGGTGATTACGAATTCAGCGCTTTGGCCGTAAATTTGCACGGAAAAATTGACACTGAGCTTACTATCGCTGATGGCAAGCGAATGGTTCAATTCGACAAGTCCGTGACTATTCGACAAGACGCACTTCTCTCCGGAATTTCCCATGGCGTCATGGGATGCGCATACTCAGCATTTTATTTTTATAAAACCATCGCTAGGACAGCCGAAGCGTATGATGTTTTCACTACGTTTTTAGACTGGGAATTGAAGCAATTTGATGAAAGCATCAACAACTGGCCCGATTACCGCCGTAGGTCTGAATCGAAAGGTGGTGAGTTCTCATGGAGTCACGGTTTACCAGGAAACTATCTCGCCCTTCAGTATTTTGCGGAACACGGAGTACAAGAAGCATTAGATTTTATTACAGAAAAACCTGCATCATCGTTTTTTTGCTATGAAAGTCTTATACAAAGGGAACGGCCCTCGAATGATTCAATGTGCCATGGTGCATACGGCTTACTAAATATTTTAAAAAAATTATACCCCGCTGCACTATCCGATCCAAGAGTTTATGCATGGTTGAATTTGTCGTTATTAGCAGAGCACGATGTGCGAGAACTACGCTCTAGATCTGCCGATCCTTTGGGTCTTTGGGTAGGGAAAACGGGAGCGGTTCTGGGCGCATCCGGCATTCTTAGCAGAGCGTACGAGTTTCCCTTCCTTGTCCATCAAATGAACTACCTATAATAATGATACCTAACTTTGGCTTTATAGCTCTTGGGGCTGCGACGGCATGCGTGAACCTTTGCGCCCCTTTTTTTTTGGGCGCCACTATCGATCACTATCAAGAGCACCATGAACTGCATATTTGGCATATTTCAGCTGCATGTATCAGCTTCATATTATCTCCATGCATAAAACTCTACACAAAAATTCAGTTAGCTAAGTCGAACGCCGCTACTAGGCTGAAACTTAAACAGAAATCTGTTCAGATACTGATACAACACAACAGAGGTTCGTTACCTGAAGGCGACATAATTGAGTTTGTCGATAATGACGTGGACGGTTCCATTTACCTATATCACAATATATATTTTGATATCAGCGTAAGTCTCGCAGCAATTTGCCTCTCTCTGATAGCGATATATAACTACCACTTTTCGCTTTTGATAGCCCCAATAGCAGCAATTATTTTTTCGTCATTAGTTTATATAACAAGCAGGACAGTAATAGAAAAAACCTACGGCAGATATGTTGAGCAAAACACTGTTCTCATCAGTAATATTATTTCTGCATCGCAGATGAAAAGCGGCCCCTCATTTGACGTGTTTGACGAATTAAAGAAAGACACTTTGATAATACTTTGCAAAACCCAGCTGAAAATTTCAACACTTGAGGCAGCTACCGGCTTTTCATTTCTTATCGGCATGTCACTCTTGCTATATATAGGAGATCAATTATTGCAGTCAAATGCGATAACATTAGGCGCGTTGATCGCATCCGCGATGTATATAGAGCGCATATTAAATCCTTTGGGTTTCCTGCTAGGAATTTATTTTTCGAGCGCGGAAGCAATTTATAGACGATCAAGGATGGTTTCATTACATGGCAAAACCACATTCCATTAAGACCGTAATTGAAAAACACGGCTTTCTTATAGTTACTAGTATTGCCATATCGATAACCAGTGCTGCTTTACAAATTGCTATACCCTATGTCATTAGCAATGGCATCAGGGAGATAACAGCATCCCAAAAAAACGTTTACACTATATTCGTACTGATATTCATATTTAGTGGCAAAAGCATATTACAATGCGCCTGCACAATACTAAATCATTTGATTGAAGCTCGAATACGACTTTCTCTGATAGAACATATTTACGCACAAGCGAAATCAAATAAGGAGGGCGAACTTATCACTTTGATAAAAGAGGACTCTGAAAGGGTCGCAGCAAGCGTTATACAGATTTTGGAGCTAACTGCTTCTGGCTGCTTGACTCTGGTTACTTTTATTGTTTTAACTTTCGATAATTATTTTATGGCGGCCCCATTAATGATACTGTTCGGTCTTTCATATCTTCATGTTACTCGTTTTACCAAATGCGTTGGTCAAGCGTACACTTTGGAAATTGACCAAGAGCAAAAATACAAAGCCTCGATTATTCGTCTGAAAAAAGCCTCTTTCAACAATGCTCATCGTTTCAACTTTAGAGCTAAAAGCACTGAGTACAATTTGAGGAGATCTATAAACACACGCTACTTATATGAGCGGCTTTGTATTTTACTTAGCGGTACGCCAGAAATTATCGTATCGGCTATGATTGCTGCATCATTATTTCTGATAGCAACTTTATCACCTGGAATGCTTGGAGCTGAGATGCTGTATTATCTAGGCTACGTTGGCATGTTTGCTCTCGGCGCCAACAGCTCCATCCAAGCAGCGTTATCTATAGTTGGAACAAAAGTTTCAATAAATAGGATTTTCAAGAGAAGAATATGAACGCTACAATTATTAAAGAAATACGACTCAAGGCTGGAGTGTTACTTAATAAGTCTATACACTATATTTTTCCAATTAATTTCGACAATGCAATAACAGTAATTGTCGGAGACAATGGAGCTGGCAAGTCTACTTTGCTTGAATCGATTGCTGTAAAACTAGGATGTAACCCCGAGGGAGGTGGGAAAAATTTCTCTTTCAGCACAGAGGCTACTCACTCAGACTTACATAATAATATCATTATTTCCAAAGGTTACAGAAAGGAGAAAGACATCTTCTTTTATCGAGCTGAGACTTTTTATAATTTAAACACCGAGATTAGACGCTTAGACAGCGAGGGAAGCTTTGATCCTGAGATTAAAACTTATTATGGAGGAAAAGATCTTCACTCTATGTCTCATGGCGAGGCAATGGAAGCACTCTACCAAAATCGATTTAAACCGGACGGCATCTATATTTTAGACGAGCCGGAAGCTTCTCTACACCCAATTCGCCAACTTAGCTTTGTCATTAGGATTGCTGAGCTAGCAAAACAAGGTTCTCAGTTTATAATTGCGACCCATTCTCCAATTATCATGTCAATCCCTAGCTGTGACCTGCGACACCTGCACAATGGCGTCCTAGAGCCTGCTAATGCTTGCGAGATGGAATCGTACAGCATTTATAAGGCTGTTATAAATTCTGATGGCCGATACTTGGAACGCCTACTTTCGGATGACGAGTAAAAAGCTACCGCCTTCGCTCTAAATAAAAAGCCGACATGACGTCGGCTTCCTACTATCCGAACCTGACCAAATTACTTCAGACCAGACATTTTCGAAATGGCGCCTTTAAGCTCTGCATCGGAGCAATCGGCGCAGGTGCCTTTTGGCGGCATTGCGTTGATACCGGTGATCGCTTTTGCCAGCAGGCCGTCAAGACCGCCCTGCTCTTTGGCGCGCTTGCCCCAGTCGGCGGCGTCACCGATTTTCGGCGAACCCAGCAGGCCGGTGCCGTGGCACGCGTTGCAGTGGCCGGCGATGATGTCATCCGGCGATTTCGCACCGCTTCCACCGGCAGCGGAGGCCGCAACCTCCATGCCTGCGCATTCTTTGCCTTGTATGCAGACTTGGCCTACTGGCTCCAGACGCTTGGCAATATCGTCATTGGTATTGGTCGTCGCCTGAGCGCCAACGGCCCAAAGGGCCAAGACGACAGCAGGTACTGCCAGCATTTTGTTAATTAAATTCACGCTTACACCCTCATGGTGACTAGTCACGCCCGCGGCCACGGTCTGGCGGGCGGACGAAAGTATAACGGTTAGGCCGCCACTGCGAAACAACCCTATAGTCGCAGGGGTGATTACCGAATATCAGGCCTTAGATGGACGCTCTATGCTTCTTCCGAACAGCGCGTCTCTGGTTGAAGCGCGTAATTTAATTCAAAAATTCGCTGGCGTCGCTGCGCTGATTAGTCGCGCCGGCTCGTCGAACGGGTTACGAAAGCGGTGGGGCTTGGTGCTTTCGAAATAATAGCTGTCGCCCGCTTCAAGAATGAACGTCTCGGCACCGACCACCAATTCCAAACGACCTTCGAGCATGATTCCGGTTTCTTCGCCTTCATGAACGAGCATTTCAACCCCGGTGTCAGCACCTGGAGGATAGATCTCGCTGAGAAAAGCTATCGCCCGACTTGGGTGCGCCTTGCCGACCAGTTTCATGGTCACCGCGCCGTCCGAAATGTCGATCAGTTCGCTGGCTTTGTAAACCACCTGCGTCGGGTTTTCTTGCTCCAACTCTTCCGAAAAGAACTCGACCATGGACATCGGTATACCGCCCAGCACCTTTCTCAAAGAACTAATCGAAGGGCTGACGCTGTTTTTCTCGATCATGGAGATGGTGCTGTTGGTCACGCCCGCTCGCTTGGCGAGTTCACGTTGGGACAGACCTTTGAGCTTGCGAATGGATTGCAGTCGTTCACCGACGTCCAATACGGGAGTCCTCCTATTGATCAGGTGCGGTCGAAATGAACGTTATGATGGCGATAGCGTTCAGTATTTACAACACTTCGACCCCTAACCTGCTCGTAAAAGCACTCGCCGCTTATCGGGGAATAATCTGAAGGTAATCAGCGCCGACGCAGCCTTGGCGGTCAGTTCCCGGAATAGAGCCTTGGGACCCGGCGTAGGTTGCAAAAAATCTGATAGGGGATGGTCCCGGCGTGAGCGGCAACGTCGCTGGCAAGAACGTTTTTGCCCCACAATTCAACTTGGCTGCCAAGCCCAGCGTGTGGCAAATCGGTCAAATCAACGCACAGCATGTCCATGGACACACGGCCCAGCAATCGGCTCAATTGCCCGTCGATAAAAACTGGCGTGCCGGTGGGCGCCTGACGTGGATAACCATCCGCGTAACCCATGGCGACGACGCCGATGCGCATGGACCGATCGGTGACGAAACCACCGCCATAGCCAATCGGTTCGCCCGCAGGCAATTCACGTACACAAATGACTTTTGATTCCAGCGTCATCACCGGCTTCAGGCGTGCGGCCAGGCTGTTCGACTGGTCGAATGGCGTGGCGCCGTAGAGCAGAATGCCGGGGCGCACCCAATCGCTTGGGATGGTCGGCCAACCCAGAACCGCTGGTGAGTTACGCAAACTGATCGGCGCCACGATCCCTTGGGTGGCCGCTTTGAACACGGCCACTTGTTCGTCGCTGCGCAAGCAATCCAGTTCGTCGGCACGGGCGAAGTGAGTCATCAAGACGACGTTCGCCACTTTCCCACTGCTCAACAAACGCTGGTAGCCGGCTTTGTAGTCGTCAGGGCGCAAGCCGACTCGGTGCATGCCCGAATCCAGTTTGAGCCAGGCGGTGAGCGGTTTGCTTAGGCTGGCCTGCTCAATGGCCTCGAGCTGCCACAGTGAATGCACCACGCACCAGAGATCATGCTCGACGATAAGGGGCAATTCGCTGGCTTCGAAGAATCCTTCAAGCAGCAAAATCGGTGCCCGGATTCCCGCCTCGCGTAGCTCCAGCGCCTCTTCGATGCAGGCCACGGCAAAGCCATCGGCGTCACCTTCCAGGGCCTGCGCGCAACGCACCGCGCCGTGCCCATAAGCATCGGCCTTGATCACCGCAAGCGCCTTGGCGCCTGTGGACTCACGTGCCAACTGATAGTTTTGACGCAGGGCTTGCAGATCGATTAAAGCGCGGGCAGGACGCATGGCGGCGGGATTCTGAAGTTAAAGGAATAAGGTCCGTTGGAGCGAATTCATTCGCGAATGCGTTGGGTCAGACAACCATGTGTTAGATGTACCGACCCCTTCGCGAATGAATTCGCTCCTACAGGATGGCGGGGGATCGTTACGGCAGCGCAGCGACTACCGATAATTCAACCAGAATCTCAGGCTCGCACAGCTTCGACTCAACGGTGGCGCGGGTGGGTGCGACGCCTTTTGGCAGCCACTTGTCCCACACGCTATTCATCCCGGCAAAATCCGCATCGATGTCTTTCAGGTAAATGGTCACTGAGAGAATCCGCGAGGTATCAGTGCCGGCCAAATCCAGCAAACGCTCGATGTTGGCCAAGGTTTCGCGGGTTTGCTGCTCGATTCCACCGGCCATGTTGTCAGCCACTTGCCCGGACAAATACACGGTGCTGTTGTGGACGACGATCTGACTCATGCGGTCATTGGTGAGCTGGCGCAGGATTGCCATGTTTTACGATCTCCTGGGTTTTACCGTAGCGAGAAATATCAAGGCCTTCGGCGCTGATCTGAGGTGTTTTGAGCGCGATCAAATCGGCTAACAAACGACCCGAGCCACACGCCATGGTCCAACCAAGTGTGCCGTGGCCGGTATTGAGGAACAGGTTACGGAACGGCGTGGCACCTACAATCGGTGTGCCGTCCGGCGTGGTCGGGCGCAGACCGGTCCAAAAATCAGCCGCTGCCAAATCACCGCCCTGAGGATAAAGGTCGCCGACGATCATCTCCAGCGTTTCGCGCCGACGCGGGTTAAGCGACAGGTCGAAACCCGCGATTTCCGCCATGCCGCCCACCCGAATACGGTTGTCGAAACGGGTGATCGCGACCTTGTAGGTCTCGTCGAGAATAGTCGAGGTCGGCGCCATGGCCGGGTTGGTGATCGGCACGGTCAGCGAGTAACCCTTGAGCGGATACACCGGGGCGCGGATGCCCAACGGCTTGAGCAACTGCGGCGAATAACTGCCCAGCGCCAGCACGTAGCGGTCAGCGGTTTCCAGCTTGCCGTCGATCCACACGCCATTGATTCGGTCGCCGGCGAAATCCAGCCGTTCGATGTTCTGATCGAAACGGAACTCAACGCCTAACTTGACCGCCATTTCCGCGAGGCGAGTGGTAAACAACTGGCAGTCACCAGTCTGATCATTGGGCAGGCGCAATGCGCCGGCGAGGATGTTGGTGACGCCTGCCAACGCGGGTTCAACCCGGGCGATGCCGGCGCGGTCGAGCAATTCGTACGGCACGCCAGACTGTTCCAGAACGGCGATGTCCTTGGCGGCGTTATCGAGTTGCGCCTGGGTGCGGAACAATTGGGTCGTGCCCAGGCTGCGGCCTTCGTAGGCAATACCGGTTTCGATGCGCAGTTCGTCGAGACAATCGCGGCTGTATTCGGACAAGCGCACCATGCGCTCTTTATTCACCGCATAGCGACTGGCCGTGCAGTTTCGCAGCATCTGCGCCATCCACAGGTATTGATCGATGTCCCCGGTGGCCTTGATCGCCAGCGGCGAATGGCGCTGAAGCAACCATTTGATGGCCTTGAGCGGCACGCCCGGCGCAGCCCATGGTGAGGCGTAACCTGGCGACACTTGGCCCGCATTCGCGAAGCTGGTTTCCATGGCAGCGGCAGGCTGGCGGTCGACAACAGTCACCTGAAACCCGGCCCGCGCCAGATAGTAGGCCGTTGTCGTACCGATCACGCCGCTGCCAAGGACCAGAACTCGCATAGTAAATCCCTCAATCGCGGATATCCGCTGACGTTTGTGCTTAAGAGCAAAGATATGCCCAGTATAAAAAGCAGCGGGCAGTGCATTTCACTATATAAACGCCTATATTCGGCGGTAATTCTCGGCAATAACGGCTTTACTAGCGAGGGGTAACCCATGCGGACCCAGCATCAGTCCAAACGTGAGTTGGACAAGATTGATCGCAACATCTTGCGCATCCTTCAAGCGGACGGCCGGATTTCATTTACCGAGCTGGGGGAGCGCGTCGGATTGTCGACCACGCCCTGCACTGAGCGGGTGCGCAGGCTTGAGCGCGAAGGGATCATCATGGGCTACAACGCCCGGCTCAACCCACAAAACCTCAAGGCCAGCCTGCTGGTTTTCGTTGAAATCAGCCTGGATTACAAGTCGGGCGACACCTTCGAGGAGTTTCGCCGCGCCGTCCTGAAACTGCCCCACGTACTGGAATGCCATTTGGTGTCCGGCGACTTCGATTACCTGGTCAAAGCGCGGATTTCAGAAATGGCGTCCTACCGAAAATTACTCGGCGACATCCTGCTCAAGCTCCCGCACGTGCGCGAATCCAAGAGCTACATCGTGATGGAAGAAGTGAAAGAGAGCCTGAATTTGCCGATACCTGAGTAGGCGGGGAAATACGGGATAACTTCAGGAGCGCGAGAGCTCACACCAACACTTGTCGAGTAGTCGCCATGTATTCGTGAATCTGCTTCTCAACCTTGGGATGAATCATTTCCACCGGGCGACGGCCATTGGGGCATGGCAGGGTCGGGGTGGTGCCGAACAGACGGCAGATCAGCGGACGCTCTTCATACACTGTGCAGCCATTAGGCCCCAGGTGTACGCAATCCAGCTCATCCATCGCGGCCTCTTGCTCGGCCGCCGTCTTGCGTGGCAAGCGGGACATTTCTTCAGTTGAAGTCGTGACCGGCCCACAGCAATCGTGGCAACCGGGCACGCACTCGAATGACGGGATCTGCTGCCGAAGAAAGCGGATTTTCTGGCTGTTGCAGCTCATCGAAGCGATTACCGAAAGAAGGATCAGCTGGGATTTTGCCTCACTTGTGCCGTATCGGACAGCGCCACCGAGCCGAACCTTGCCGGTGGTCCGCGTCGACGTCTATGCTGCGTAAAGTTTTCCAAACACCAAAAACAGGAAAAACAACATGAACGCCCGCGTTCAGCAGCCAACTATCACCGACCAACACACCGCTTCTTACTACGCCGCCAGCAGCCATCCGCAACGGGATCATCCGATGCTAAAGGGCGAGCTGAAGGCTGATGTGTGCGTGGTCGGCGGTGGTTTTACCGGGCTCAATACCGCGATTGAACTGGCAGAACGCGGTCTGAGCGTGGTGTTACTGGAGGCGCGCAAGATTGGTTGGGGTGCCAGTGGGCGCAATGGCGGGCAACTGATTCGCGGCGTGGGCCATGGACTGGAGCAATTTACGCCCACTCTCGGCAGCGAGGGTGTTCGCCAGTTGAAACTCATGGGCCTGGAAGCGGTAGAAATCGTGCGCCAGCGAGTGGAACGGCACCACATCGACTGCGACCTGACCTGGGGCTACTGCGATCTGGCCAACAAACCCCGAGATTTAGCTCACTTGATCGAGGACGCCGAGTCGTTACGCGGCCTCGGTTATCGCCACGAACTGCGGGTGCTGCAAGCCAACGAGATGCACAGCGTGGTGGGCTCGGATCGCTATGTTGGCGGACTAATCGACATGGGTTCGGGCCACTTACATCCGTTGAATTTGGCGCTGGGCGAAGCACAGGTTGCGCGGGAATTGGGCGTTCAGCTCTTTGAACACTCAGCAGTGACCCGAATCGACTATGGGCCACAGCTCTGCGTCCACACCGCACATGGATCGGTGCGCGCCGATACCCTGGTGCTGGGCTGCAACGCGTATCTGAATGATTTGAACCCGCAGCTAAGCGGCAAAGTCTTGGCGGCGGGCAGCTACATCATCGCAACTGAGCCATTAAGCGCAGCACAGGCCCACGAACTGTTGCCGCAAAACATGGCGCTCTGCGACCAGCGGGTGACGGTCGATTATTACCGGCTCTCGGCTGACCGACGCCTGCTGTTCGGAGGCGCCTGTCATTATTCGGGGCGCGACCCAAAAGACATTGCGGCCTACATGCGGCCCAAGATGTTGCAGGTTTTCCCGCAACTGGCCGACGTTAAAATCGACTACCAATGGGGCGGCATGATCGGCATCGGCGCCAACCGGCTGCCACAGATCGGTCGACTCGATAGCCATCCGAATGTGTATTACGCCCAGGCCTATTCCGGCCATGGCCTGAACGCCACCCATCTGGCCGGACGGCTTCTGGCAGAAGCCATCAGCGGCCAGCACAGCAGTGGATTTGAACTGTTCACCCAGGTGCCGCACATGACCTTTCCGGGAGGGAAAAGGTTGCGCTCTCCCCTATTGGCGCTGGGCATGCTCTGGCACCGCTTGAAAGAACGGCGCTAAACATTCCTCAGTCCCGCCAGAACGGCTTCAGTCCTTCGGCACGCGCCTGCTCCCACGAGATGCCGACGTCTCGAAGTTGGTCGGCGTCCAACTCCAGCAGCACTTTGCGTGTGACCCAACGATGGCGGAAAACGCCCCAGCGGCTGGACGCTGGCGCGCAGCGCATCTTGATAAAAGGCCCCTGCACTGCCTGCAACTCCTGACCGCGCAGCATTAGCCGTACATCGCTCATCCCGTTCATTTCCAACGCCTCCATCACCTTTTGCATGTGGCTTCATGATGGCGCGGCAGCAGGAACCATTACAGATCCAAAAATGCAGTATTTTTTCCATACAGACAGTACGAATATTCCACTGAATGCTGTATTTTGGCCTCATCTGTATCGGTCGATTTGAAAAATAGCCGCTGGGAGTCCGCCATGACGCTCTATGTAAACCTTGCTGAACTGCTCGGCTCCCGCATTGAAAACGGCTTTTATCGTCCCGGCGACCGACTGCCCTCAGTCCGCGCTTTGAGCGTGGAACACGGGGTGAGCCTCAGCACTGTGCAACAGGCGTATCGCGTGTTGGAGGACAACGGCTTGGCCTCGCCGAAGCCTAAATCGGGTTATTTCGTTCCGGCGGGACGAACGGCGCCGGCCCTGCCCGCAGTGGGACGGCCCGCGCAGCGTCCGGTGGAAATCTCTCAGTGGGATCAAGTCCTGGAGTTGATTCGCGTCGTACCGAATAAAGACGTGATCCAGCTGGGCCGAGGGATGCCAGACATCACCAGCCCAACGCTAAAACCCTTGCTGCGCTCCTTGGCCACCATCAGCCGACGCCAAGACATGGCGAGTTTGTATTACGACACGATCTACGGCACCCAAAGCCTACGTGAGCAAGTGGCGCGACTGATGCTGGATTCTGGCTGCCAGCTCACGACCAACGAGTTAGTCATCACGACCGGCTGTAGCGAAGCGCTGTCCACCAGCCTGCGCGCCATTTGCCAGACTGGTGATATCGTCGCGGTGGATTCGCCTAGCTTTCACGGGGTGATGCAAATGCTCAAGGGCTTCGGCTTAAAGGCACTGGAAATTCCCACCGACCCAATCACAGGCATCAGCCTTGAGGCGTTGGAGTTGGCCTTGGAACAGTGGCCAATCAAAGCCATTCAGCTAACTCCCAACTGCAACAACCCGCTGGGCTACATCATGCCCGAGGCGAATAAAAAAGCGTTGCTGACCCTGGCCCAGCGCTATGACGTGGCAATCATTGAAGACGACGTGTATGGCGACCTGGCCTACACCTACCCCCGTCCGCGCACGATAAAGTCTTTCGATGAAGACGGCCGCGTCCTGCTGTGCAGTTCGTTTTCCAAGACCCTTGCGCCTGGCGTGCGGATTGGCTGGGTCGCACCCGGTCGTTATTTGGAACAAGTGCTGCACATGAAGTACATCAGCACCGGTTGCACCGCCACCCAACCTCAGTTGGCCATCGCCGAATTTCTCAAGGACGGGCATTACGAACCGCACTTGCGGCGGATGCGGGGGCAATATCAGCGTGGCCGCGACCAGATGACTGACTGGGTCATGCGCTACTTCCCACAGGGCACACGGGTCAGTCGGCCCCAAGGTGGTTTTATGCTGTGGGTCGAGCTGCCGGAAGATTTCGACACCTTGCGCCTGAACCGCGCGTTGCTGGGGCAAGGCGTTCAAGTGGCGGGCGGCAGTATTTTCTCGGCGGCGGGCAAATACCGGAACTGTCTGCGAATGAACTACGCATCGAAGCCAACGGCCGAGATTGAAGCCGCCGTGCGAACGGTGGGTGCTGCCATCACGCATCTGCTAAGCGAGACCGCGTGAAGGCGGGTCGCTAAGCCATCACCGGCTGTAAGCCGAACGCGCCACGGCGCAGGGACACAATCACCAGACCGAATGCACCGGCAGCCATCAACAGCGGCAAAGCATGCCCGCTGACCCATTGGCTGCCCGCGCCCGCCGCCAAGGGCCCCAACAAGCAACCCACGCCCCACAACTGAGCCACGTGGGCATTGGCGCGGACCAACGCGTCATCGCGATAGCGTTCGCCAATCAATATCAGCGACAGGGTAAACAGCCCGCCAGCGCTGGCACCGAACAACACCCACACCGGCCATATCAATACCGTGTCGAGCAGCAACGGGATTGCCAGGCTCGATACCATCAACAGTAACGCACAACCGGAAAATAGCGTGCGCCGAGAGATGCGGTCGGCCAACGCACCGATCGGCAGTTGCAACAGGGCATCGCCGACCACCACGGTGCTGACCATGAACAATGAGATTTCCGCAGTAAAGCCCTGTTGCAAGCAATAGATCGGCAGCAGGGTCAGGATCATCGCTTCGAACGCGGCAAACAACGCAATCGCCCAGGCAATCGCTGGCAGCCCTCGGCAGAAACCGAACAGGTCATTAAAGGTAACGCTGCACGCCTCGGTGCTGGGTGCGCCGGTTCGTCCCAGCAGCAACAGCGGGGAGATGACCAATAACGCGGCACCGACCCAAAAGCCATAATCGGCCTCGGTGCCCATCACGCCCAGCAGCAATGGCCCAGCCAGCTGGCTCAGGGCGTAAGTGCTGCCATACAGCGCTACCAGCCGACCGCGCCAACGCTCGACCACCAGTTGGTTGATCCAGCTTTCGCCCAGAATAAAAACGATGGTCAGGATGACGCCGATCAATAGCCGCAACACGACCCAGACCGCGTAGCTCGGCAGTAACGCAAGCAACCCAATAGAGAGCGCCCCGCCCCACAAACACAAGCGCATCAGCAACGGCGTGCCGACATGCGCAGCGAGGCGGCTGGCGACACTGGCGCCCGCCAGCACACCGATGGCGGGCATCGCGGCCATGACGCCGATGGCGAACGAACCGTAGCCCCAGCTTTCCAGGCGCATGGACACCAGCGGCAGGCTGACGCCCAGTGCTAACCCGACGCTGAGGACCGAAGCCAGCACAGCGAAATAAGTACCCCAACGCATTTTCATAGATCCGTAAGGTCTTTTCGCGAAGCAATTCGCTCCCACGGTTAAAGCGAGTTCAACCGTGGGAGCGAATTCATCCGCGAAGAAACCGACTCGGTTTGGAGGATTACAACTTGATCCAGGTCGCTTTCAATTCGGTGTACTTGTCGAACGCATGCAGGGATTTATCCCGGCCATTGCCCGACTGTTTGAAGCCACCAAACGGCGCCGTCATGTCGCCGCCATCGTATTGATTGACCCACACACTGCCGGCTCGCAGTGCCTTGGCGGTCAGGTGAGCTTTCGACAGGTTGGAGGTCCAGACCCCCGCAGCCAGGCCATACGGCGTGTCGTTGGCAATCTGGATGGCCTCTTCAACGGTGTCGAAGGCAATCACCGACAGCACCGGACCGAAAATTTCTTCCTGAGCGATTTTCATCGCGTTGCTCACGCCGTCAAAAATGGTCGGCTCGACGTAAGTGCCGCCAGTTTCCTGCAAAATACGCTTGCCGCCCGCGACCAGCTTGGCGCCATCGGCATGCCCGGACTCGATGTACGACAGCACGGTATTCATCTGCTGCGTATCGACTAACGCCCCGACGGTGGTTTCCGGGTCCAGCGGATTACCCGGTTTCCAGGCTTTCAGTGCTTCGATCACCAACGGCAGAAACTGGTCCTTGATCGAACGCTCCACCAGTAGGCGCGAACCGGCGGTGCAGACTTCGCCCTGATTGAACGCGATGGCGCCAGCCGCCGATTCGGCCGCAGCTTTCAAGTCCGGCGCGTCGGCGAAGACAATGTTGGGGCTTTTGCCGCCCGCCTCCAGCCACACCCGCTTCATATTCGACTCGCCCGAATAGATCAGCAGTTGCTTGGCAGTTCGCGTGGAGCCAGTGAACACCAGCGTGTCGACATCCATGTGCAATGCCAACGCCTTGCCCACCGTGTGGCCATAACCGGGCACTACGTTGAGCACGCCCGCTGGGATACCGGCTTCAACCGCCAGTTGAGCGACGCGAATGGCGGTCAGTGGGGATTTTTCCGAGGGCTTGAGGATCACCGAGTTACCACTGGACAGCGCCGGGCCGAGTTTCCAGCAGGCCATCAACAACGGGAAATTCCACGGCACGATGGCCACGACGACACCAATCGGCTCACGCGTCACCAGACCCAATTGATCGTGGGGCGTCGCGGCGACTTCGTCATAAATCTTATCGATCGCTTCACCGCTCCAGCTCAGCGCCTGAGCGGCGGCGGGGATATCGATGGTCAGCGCATCATTGATCGGCTTGCCCATGTCGAGGGTTTCAAGCAACGCCAGCTCCTCAACGTGCTCATTCAACAGGGCGGCAAAGCGGATCATTGCCACTTTGCGTTTTACCGGCGCCAGTCGCGACCACACACCGGAATTGAACGTTGCACGGGCGCTGTCAACGGCACGCTGGGCATCTGCGGCGTCACAGCTGGCGACGTGTGCCAGGAGGCGGCCATCGACCGGGCTGATGCATTCGAAAGTAGCGCTGGAAACGGCGGCGGTGTATTCGCCATTGATGTAGGCGCGGCCTTCGATCTTCAAATCGCGAGCGCGTTGTTCCCAGTCAGCACGAGTCAGGGTGGTCATTCGAGTGTCCTCCTGTTGTATTTTGAATACGGATGGCGTCAGCCAAGGCAGTTGCCACCCTAAACCAAGTCAGCGGAGTATTTCCAATATATTTGACACTTGGGGGTAAACGGCAGCCTGTTGTTCATTTTATTCAACATAAACTCGAAATTCAGGCACAAAAAAGCCCGCCTTCTCAGGCGGGCTTCTTCGTAAAGAAGTAAAAATCAATTACTTGATTTTGGCTTCTTTGTAGATCACGTGCTTGCGAGCTACCGGATCGAATTTTTTGATTTCGATTTTATCCGGAGTAGTGCGCTTGTTCTTATCGGTGGTGTAGAAGTGGCCTGTGTTAGCGCTCGACACCAAACGGATCAATTCACGCATGACTTTCTCCCTTAGACCTTAGCGCCATTGGCGCGGATTTCGAGAAGAATGACATCAATGCCACGCTTGTCGATGATACGCATGCCTTTGGCAGATACGCGCAGACGCACGAAACGATTCTCGGACTCGACCCAGAAGCGGTGATGCTGCAGGTTCGGCAGGAAACGACGACGGGTTTTGTTGTTTGCGTGGGAAATGTTATTCCCAGTTACCGGACCCTTACCGGTAACTTGACATACTCTCGACATGCCTCAGCCCTCTAAAACCACATGCCCAACCCGGCATGGGTTGGCCGCTTAATCTCTCAGTTGGCGCCAGGCGCCGCGTTTCTTTAGGGGTCTTACCGGCTACACCTACAAACGAAGGAACCGGGCCCCTAGAAAAGAGCGCTGCTTTATATCAGAAACCCTGCGATGCAACAACAACACATGCGAAATACCTTTTCCGTCCTGCCTGTTTGCTGGCTGAAAACGTAGTCGGTACAGGCCATTGCAGGAAATCTACCGCTCGTCGACCTAGACGGATTGTCCTGCGTCGACGCATAGTCTAGGGTAAGTCCCTCACCAGACTGCGCCTGCAGATGGGGCCTTTTCTGACAGGAATATAGCCATGCGCCTTGCTGCCTTACCCCTTCTACTTGCCCCTTTGCTGTGCCCTTTATGGGCTCAAGCTGAGACGCTGCTTAGCGTTTGCACTGAAGCCAGCCCTGAAGGCTTTGACGTGGTGCAATACAACTCGCTGACCACCACCAACGCGTCAGCCGATGTGCTGATGAACCGCCTGGTAGAGTTCGACGCACAAAACGGCAAGGTGGTACCCAGCTTGGCCGAACAGTGGAACATCTCCGCTGACGGCCTGACGTACACATTCAAATTACGCTCCGGCGTTAAATTTCACCACACCGATTATTTCAATCCGACCCGCGAGCTGACGGCCGACGACGTACTGTTCAGCTTTCAACGCATGCTTGATCCAACTAACCCATGGCACAAAATCGCTCAAAGCGGCTTTCCTCACGCCCAATCGATGCAACTGCCAGCGTTGATCAAGCGCATCGACGCGCCTGACGCACATACGGTGCGCTTTACCCTCGACCACTCGGACTCAACGTTTCTGGCAACACTGAGCATGGGCTTTGCTTCGATCTACTCCGCCGAGTACACCGCACAACTGCTCAAGGCGGGCACGCCGGAAAAACTCAACAGCGAGCCCATCGGTACCGGTCCTTTCGTCTTCAAGCGCTTCCAGCGAGACGCTGTGGTGCGATATGCCGCTAACCCGGACTACTTTGGCGGCAAGCCCGGCGTTGACGCACTGGTCTTCGCGATTACCCCGGACGCCAACGTTCGCCTGCAGAAAATTCGCCAGAACGAATGCCAGATCGCTCTATCGCCCAAGCCACTTGATATTCAAGCCGCCCGGACCGACCCCAAGTTGAACGTGGAGGAGAACGCGGCGTTCATGACCGCTTTCGTGGCCATCAACACCCAACACCCGCCGCTGGATAAACCGGAAGTCCGTCAGGCAATCAATTTGGCGTTCGACAAAGAGACATACCTTAAAGCCGTGTTCCAAGGCACCGCCAAAGCCGCCAACGGTATTTACCCCCCTAACACCTGGAGTTACGCCAAAGACTTGCCCGGTTACGCCTACGACCCTGCCAAGGCTCGCGAGCTGCTGGCTAAAGTTGGACTCAAGGACGGTTTCAAAACCACGATCTGGACGCGGCCTTCGGGCAGCTTGTTGAACCCGAACCCGAGTCTCGGCGCACAATTGTTACAAGATGACTTGGCCAAAGTCGGAATCACTGCCGAGATTAAAGTGATTGAGTGGGGCGAACTGATTCGTCGCGCCAAGGCCGGCGAGCATGACCTGCTGTTTATGGGGTGGGCAGGCGATAACGGCGATCCGGACAACTTCCTGAGCCCGCAATTTTCATGCGCAGCTGTGACATCCGGGACCAATTTTGCCCGCTATTGCGATAAGACTCTGGACACGCTGATCAGCGACGGCAAAGCGGGCAGCGACCAGGCAAAACGCAGCGCGCTGTATGAGCAAGCGCAGGCGCAAATCCAGCAACAAGCACTTTGGCTGCCGTTGGCACACCCAACCGCGGCGGCGCTAACGCGAAAAAACGTACAGGGCTATCAGGTCAGTCCGTTCGGACGCCAAGATTTTTCCCACGTCACGTTGAAGTAATTTACTAGACCGTTGTGATGCCCAGGCCGCGCCGCGCCAGGCCAGCGCGGCCTACGCCGATCACATCAAGCCGGCTTCCGCCATGGACAGAGGGTCACCGTCGCCGATGATGAAATGATCCAGCACTTGAACGTCGATCAAGCTCAGCGCGTCTTTCAAAAGAACCGTCAGGTTTTGATCTGCTGGGCTCGGATCAGTGATACCTGACGGATGGTTGTGACACAAAATGACCGCCGCCGCGTTGTTCGCCAAAGAGCGTTTGACCACCTGTCGCGGATGCACCTCAGCACAGCGAATAGAGCCGTGAAACAGCACCTCAAAGGCCAGAACCCGGTGCTTGGCGTCGAGAAACAGACACCCGAACACTTCGTGCGGCTCGTGCCTGAGCATGGCCTTGAGGTATTCGCGCACCTCACCAGGATTGTGCAGGCTTGGGTCGCGCTTCAAGCGCTCAGCCATGTGCCTGCGAGACATTTCTATCACCGCTTGTAACTGCGCGAACTTGGCGGGCCCCAATCCCAGCTCCTGGCTGAAGGTTTTAAGGTCCGCTTCCAGTAACGCTCTCAAGCTCCCGAATTGCTTCAACAAGTGTCGGGCAAGGTCCACAGCGCTTTTTCCGGTCACGCCAGTGCGTAAAAATATCGCCAACAGTTCGGCATCAGAAAGACTCGCCGAACCCTGTTCAAGCAGCTTCTCCCGTGGGCGTTCAGCCACAGGCCAATCTCGAATACTCATAGCACCTCCATGTGTGTGGGCCCCGCTGTTCCGGTGCGGTCGCTGTGCTATCTTAGCCCATCTTTTTTTGCGCGGTGACCTGGCCTGGGGAGGCGTCATTGCCGTTGCGATCACTTGACTAAAAAGGCAGGCCTATGCAACGGCTGTATCGGAAACGCATTGTTCTAGGCGTCGGCGGCGGCATTGCTGCCTACAAGAGCGCAGAGCTAGTCCGTCGGTTACTCGATCAGGGCGCGGAAGTGCGTGTTGTCATGACCCGCGGCGGCAGTGAGTTCATCACCCCTCTGACTATGCAGGCTTTGTCCGGTAATCCCGTGCACATGGACTTGCTCGACCCGGCCGCTGAGGCCGCAATGGGTCATATCGAACTGGCGAAATGGGCTGACTTAGTGCTGATCGCCCCCGCAACGGCGGACTTGATTGCGCGCCTGGCCCAAGGCCTGGCCAACGACTTGTTGACCACCGTCGTGCTAGCCACCGACGCCCCGGTGGCGTTGGCACCGGCGATGAATCAGGCGATGTGGCGCGACCCGGCCACCCAGGCCAACACCCGGTTGCTGGAAGAGCGTGGCATGCGCATGTTCGGACCTGCCTCGGGCAGCCAAGCCTGCGGTGACGTCGGTTTTGGCCGGATGCTCGAAGCCAACGACCTCGCACTGTGTGCCGCAGAATGTTTTCGGCGCGAATCGTTGACCGGCAAACACGTGTTGATCACGGCCGGCCCAACCCAGGAAAACATCGACCCGGTGCGTTACATCACCAACCACAGCTCAGGGAAGATGGGTTTCGCCTTGGCCGAAGCGGCCGTGGAAGCCGGCGCCCGCGTGACGCTGATTACCGGACCGGTGAACCTGCAAACGCCGGACCGTGTCACCCGAATTGACGTGGTCAGCGCTCGTGACATGCTCGCGGCCTGCGAAGCGGCAATCCCCTGCGACCTGTTCATCGCCTCTGCCGCCGTGGCGGATTACCGGCCGGAAGTCGTTGCCCCACACAAACTCAAGAAAGACCCCACCAATGGTGACGGGCTGCTGTTGCAGATGGTCCGCAACCCAGACATTCTCGCGACCATTGCTGGCCGCCCGGACCGACCTTTCAGTGTCGGCTTTGCTGCCGAAACCGAACACTTGCTCGACTATGCCGCTCGCAAGCTCAAGGACAAAAACCTTGATCTGATCGTCGCCAACGATGTTGCCAACCCCAGCATCGGTTTCAACAGCGAAGAAAATGCTTGCAGCGTCATTGACCGAGCGCTGCACGAAACTGTTTTTGCCCAGACTAGCAAGGGCAAAATTGCCCGCCAGCTGATCACCTTCATTGCCGACCGTCTGAACCAGGTTTAATCACGTATGCACGCCTTACAAGCCAAAATCCTTGACCCTCGCATTGGCAGCGAATTCCCTCTTCCGGCCTACGCCACCACGGGTTCCGCTGGTCTCGATCTACGCGCCATGCTGAAGGAAGATACCGTCATCGAACCGGGCCAGACGCTACTGATCCCCACCGGCCTGTCGATCTACATTGGCGATCCTGGCTTGGCAGCGCTAATTTTGCCGCGCTCTGGCCTGGGTCATAAACACGGCATTGTGCTGGGCAATCTGGTCGGTTTGATCGACTCCGATTACCAAGGTGAACTCATGGTTTCCTGCTGGAATCGCGGCCAAACCGCTTTCAAGATGTCCGTCGGCGAGCGTCTTGCGCAGTTAGTGTTGGTGCCGGTCGTCCAGGCACACTTCGAGCTGGTGGAAGAATTTGACGAGAGCCAGCGCGGCGCTGGCGGCTTCGGACATTCCGGCAGCCACTGAACAGCCTGCCAAATAACCATATAAACCTGACCCGACCGTTTGAAGTTCGCACTGCGCGATAAGCGGATCAGGAACCACGCATTGCCGTTCAGGATGAATATCGGGGAGAGGTTATTTGAAGGGTTTTAACGGTAAGGCCACAGCAAGCGGTACCTCCAAACCCGTCAACGATCAACCGTTAGGTGCTCGCCAACGGGTTTTTTCACCGGGACTGATCTCGGTGGTCATTGGCTTGGTCGCTGCCAGCGCACTGCTGTGGTGGGCGCTTGCCAACCATTCGCAGCAGCAACCTCAGCTGGGTGAAGCCTGGGGCTCCAGTCAGGCCGCAGCCGTTGGTATGGCGCTCAAGCAGTTGAACGCAGAAACCCAGGCCGCAGCGCTTGATGGCGCATTGATTCAGGCACTGCAAAGCAACGATGCCGGGGCCATCAGCAACGCCCAAACCCAGCTAGGCTTTCGTAGCAGTGTGATCGGGGCCCGACTGAATCATATCGGCTTGACCGAGGTAAATGCCCAAGGTCCGGTGCCGGTGAGCTTCGCTACGCTGGACATGCTTAACAAAGCCGCCCAAGGCCAGACTCCATCACCCGAGGCGCGCAAAATAGGTGATCGGTGGTTGGTTTACAGTGCCGCCCCCCTTCGCGCCAACCCTACCGCACCTGTCATCGGAACGTTGCTGCTGGCATTCGATCTGCAACGGGTATTGGATGCTTTGCCACTGCTCCCAGCGGGTGTTGGCGAAGTGAAAGTAACGCAGCAGTTCGGTTCCAGCCCGGCACAAGTGTTGCTGTTGCGCGGTCAAGCGTCTGGCTTGGCACAAACATTCGACACCGGCCAGGCTAACTGGAAACTCGAGTTTTCCCCGGGCCCGGCACTCAACTCAGGAACGCCGTGGTTAGTCATGGGCTTGGCAGTATTGCTTGCGTTTGTCGGCGCAGTGTTTGGGCTATTCCTCAATGAACGTGTGTTGCAACGGCGTATTAGTGCAGATGCGCGACAGCTGGATCAGTTGCTTCAAGAACTCTCGGGCGGAAAAGCCGTCAAAGCCTTCGGCTTGAGTCTTCCAGCGCTGAACGGCCTGGCACAAAGCCTGGCTCGATTTTCAATGCGCAGCGCACCTCCCGTGGTGGTGAGTGCCGCCCAAGGGATGTCAAGTGGCAAGGCCAGCTTCGACACAACCAGTGCCGCAGCGGCGATACATCCCGACGCCCAGCATGCCGAGTGGGTTGATCCGCTGTTTCAAGATACCGATATTCTCGATATCGACATCCTCGACGAAAACCAGGATTTCCTGAGAATGGAGCACCCCCAGATCATGAGCAGCCCAGATACCGTAGCACCTGCATTCCCTGACAGCATTTTCCGCGCGTACGACATTCGCGGTGTCATCGGTGAAACCCTTAGTGCACAAACGGCTTACTGGATCGGTCGCGCAATCGGCTCAGAAAGTCTGGCCAAGAATGAACCACACGTGTCCGTAGGCCGCGATGGCCGCTTGTCCGGACCTGAGTTGGTCCAGCAACTGATTCAGGGGTTGTTTGACAGTGGATGCCACGTCAGCGACGTCGGACTCGTTCCGACTCCAGCCCTTTACTACGCCGCTAACGTATTGGCCGGTAAATCGGGCGTCATGCTGACTGGTAGCCATAACCCATCGAACTACAACGGCTTCAAGATCGTCATCGCTGGCGACACTCTGGCCAACGAACAGATACAGGCGCTGCACACCCGCCTGAAAACCAATGACCTGACCACGGGCAAAGGTAACGTCGAGAAGGTTGAAATTCTTGAGTCTTACTTCAAGGAAATCACCAAGGACGTGGTCCTCGCCCGGCGCATGAAAGTCGTGGTCGATTGCGGTAACGGCGCGGCAGGCGTCATCGCACCGCAGTTGATCGAAGCTCTGAATTGCGAAGTCATCCCACTGTTTTGTGACGTCGATGGCAACTTCCCGAACCATCACCCCGATCCAGGCAAACCGGAAAACCTTGTCGACTTGATCGCCAAGGTCAAGGAAACCGGGGCCGATCTGGGTCTGGCGTTCGATGGTGACGGTGATCGCGTTGGGGTGGTAACCAATACCGGCGCCATCGTGTTCCCTGACCGCTTGCTGATGCTGTTTGCCAAGGATGTGGTCTCCCGCAACCCAGGCGCCGACATCATTTTCGACGTCAAATGCACGCGCCGCCTCACGCCGCTGATTCTTGAATACGGCGGCCGCCCGGTGATGTGGAAAACGGGTCACTCGCTGATCAAAAAGAAAATGCGCGAAAGCGGCGCATTGTTGGCCGGCGAAATGAGCGGCCACATCTTTTTCAAAGAACGTTGGTTCGGTTTTGACGACGGCATTTACAGCGCTGCACGCCTGCTGGAAATTCTCAGCCAGGAAAAAGGCACCGCTGACGAAGTGTTCGCCACCTTTCCGAACGACATTTCTACCCCTGAAATCAATATCGATGTGACTGACCTGACCAAGTTCAGCATCATCGAAACCTTGCAACGCGACGCGCAGTGGGGGCAAGAAGCCAAGCTGACCAGCATCGACGGCGTTCGTGTTGATTACCCGAAAGGCTGGGGTCTGGTTCGTGCTTCGAACACCACACCGGTATTGGTTTTGCGCTTCGAAGCCGATACTGAAGCTGAGCTGCAACGCATCAAAGATGTGTTTCATGCCCAACTGAAAAACGTCGCACCTGATCTCGAACTACCGTTTTGACCGACCCTAAGTTTCACTGGAGCCCTGAATGACCCTCGAACGTGATGCCGCTGCCAACGTTGCCAAGGTTTTGTCCGAAGCGTTGCCTTACATTCGCCGATTCGTCGGCAAAACGCTGGTGATCAAATACGGCGGCAACGCCATGGAAAGCGACGAGCTGAAAACCGGCTTTGCGCGCGATATCGTGCTGATGAAAGCAGTCGGTATCAACCCGGTAGTGGTTCACGGCGGCGGCCCGCAAATCGGCGACCTGCTCAAGCGGCTGTCGATCGAAAGCCACTTCATCGACGGTATGCGTGTGACCGATGCGCAAACCATGGACGTGGTGGAGATGGTGCTGGGCGGCCAAGTCAACAAAGACATCGTTAACCTGATCAACCGCCATGGCGGCAGCGCCATCGGCCTGACCGGCAAAGACGCTGAGCTGATTCGTGCGCGGAAACTGACGGTCACCCGGCAGACCCCCGACATGACCAAGCCAGAAATCATCGACATCGGCCAGGTCGGCGAAGTGGTCGGGGTCAATACCGACCTGCTGAACATGCTGGTCAAAGGTGATTTCATCCCGGTCATCGCACCGATTGGCGTCGGCCCTCAGGGCGAGTCCTACAACATCAATGCTGATTTGGTAGCAGGAAAAGTAGCCGAAGCCCTCAAGGCCGAAAAGCTGATTTTGCTGACCAACATCGCAGGCTTGATGAACAAACAAGGCGATGTGCTGACCGGACTGACCACCGAACAAGTGGACGGCCTGATCGCCGACGGCACCATCTACGGCGGCATGCTGCCCAAGATTCGCTGTGCGTTGGAAGCGGTTCAGGGCGGGGTCAACAGCTCCCACATCATCGACGGCCGCGTGCCGAATGCCGTGCTGCTGGAGATCTTTACCGACAGCGGCGTGGGTACTCAGATTACCAATCGCAAGCGTCATTGATGGGTTAGTCGGTTGGAAATCAAAAGCCCCGTCCGGGTTATGCCGGACGGGGCTTTTTTATTGCAAGGACAAAGCCGTAGGACGAACCCTACCAGCGCACGGGATGCGTCCTACGCAACGTGTTAGCTCCGCCCGATAGTCGTTAAAGGCCCAGTCCTGCAGAGTTACCGCATCTTTTGATGTGGAGAATCTGCCAATGCCTCAGGCCGCCGTCCCAACCTTCACGCTGAATGTGAAAGGTGTTGAACCCCGCCATTTTCAAGTCCTCGCATTTGATGGCACCGAAGCCGTCAGCACGCCGTACGCCATCACCGTCGAACTGGTCAGTCGGTCGTCTGGTATTGAGCTGTCGGACCTGCTGCACAAGGCGGCTTTTCTCGGTTTCGGCCCGAACGGCGAAGGCATTCACGGGCAGATTCACTCCATCCACAAAAGCGATTCCAATGCCCGGCTGACCCACTACGTCGCGGTGCTCAAACCCTCTCTCGCGTCCTTGGAACACAGCAGCCACCGCCGCTCGTTCCAGCAGATGAGCGTGCCGGCGATCATTCTTGAAGTGCTGAAAGAACACGGCCTGTTTGACGGCCTGGATGTGCAATTCAACGGTGACGTGACCCGCGCTCCGATCCGTGACTATTGCGTTCAGTACGACGAAAGCGACCTGCACTTCGTCAATCGGCTGTGCGAAGAAGACGGTTGGTTCTATCGCTTCGAGCATTCGGCTGACGGCCATCGGTTGATTTTCGCCGATGACGAAATAATGTTTCCCCACGCGGCGCGGCGGACGCTGCCGTTCAAACCGTTGAACGGCATGGTGCCCGACGAGTATTCGATAAATAACTTCGGCGTGCGCTTAGCGGCGCGCACCAGCCACGTGGTGCATCGCGATTACGATTTCCAGAAAGCCGGTTATTTGCTGGAAAGTTCGAGACAACCTTCGCTGACGCAAGCCCAAGCCCAAAGGGGTGAGGCCCTGCATGTCGATCCCAAGCTTGAGCACTACGTGTATCCCGGCCGCTTTCTGGAGGACGATCACGGCAGACGATTATCCAACCGAGACCTGGAACGGCACCGCACGGATTTCCAACTGGCCGACGGCGGCAGCGATCACCCGGTGTTGCGCAGCGGGACGGTGATCCAGCTGGAAGAACACCCGCAGCTGAAATGGAATAACCCGTGGGTGCTGATTTCGATCAAACACGAAGGCCGCCAGCCGCAGGTGTTGGAAGAATTGGGCGCCGACGCCCCGGTCGCCGCCGGAAAAATCGCTCAGGGTTATCGGAATTCCTTCACCGCCATCCCAGAAACCATCCAGTTTCGCCCTGCCTTGCGCCACCCCAAACCACTGATCCACAGCACCCAAACCGCCAAAGTCACTGGCCCGGAAGGCGAAGAAATCCACTGCGATAAATTCGGTCGGGTGAAGGTCAAGTTTCACTGGGACCGCCGCGAGCTGAATGACGAAACCACCAGCTGCTGGGTGCGGGTGGCGTCGAGTTGGGCGGGCAACAGTCATGGCGCCGTGACCTTGCCTCGGGTCGGCATGGAAGTGCTGATTTCTTATTTGGAAGGCGACGCGGATCGGCCGATTATCATGGGCTGTTTGCCGAACAGTCTGAATCCGGTGCCTTATGAGCTGCCGGCGAACAAGACCAAAAGCGTGTTCCGCAGTCGCAGCTCCAAGGCAAGCCAGGGCTTCAACGAAGTCGCCTTCGAAGACCGTAACGGCGCTGAGTTGGTTTACCTGCGCGCCCAACGTGACATGGAGCAACTGATCCAGAACGACAGCCGTCTTGAGGTGCGCGGTCAGCGGCTGGAAACCATCAAAGGCAACAGTGTTTCAGTGCTGGAGGCTGAGCACCATCAAGCCGTCAGCGGCGACCGCAAGGTGCAACTGTCAGCGGGGGATCATTTGCAGGTGGCGGGGTCCAGCCATACCCAAGTTACCGAAGGGGTGTCTGTAGAAGCTGGCCAAGAAGTGCATCTCAAGGCAGGCGTCAACCTGATCATCGATGCCGGTATGACGCTGACGCTGACAGCAGGCGGCCAGCATCTTTTCCTCAGCCCTGCGGGCATCTTTTCCAGCGTACCCATTTTGCTGGGCGGTGCGCCGCTGCCGGGAACTCCTTCGATGCCACTGCCACCCGAGGGCGTAGAGGCTCTGGGCGCCGCCGTTATCCCGCCTGTCACGCCGATTTCAGCGCCGGCCATCGAGCAGCTCTTGGAGCAAGCACCTGCCCATTGCGAAGTCTGTGAAATGGAACAGGACAAAGCCCCATGAGCAGCCCTGAGCATGCCAACTACCTGCTGATCGATGGAGCGCTACGTCCCGGCGCGCTGGTTGAGTTACTCAAGGACGATCAATCCACGCGGGCCAATCCGCTGTACATGGGAACCCGCTGGAGTGAACTGCATGACCAGGGACCGATTCTGATCCAGCTCGACGCGGACAGCCCGCACGTTTCGCAATGGCTCAATGAACCTCGCAAGCAACAAGATTCAACGTTGCTGTACAGCACGAAGCCGCTGCACGTCGTGGCCAACCATCTGCGGCACTTCATCTGCCCGCCCGACGCATGGGGCGGCAACGGCTTACTGCGGTTTTCCGATCCCTTGGTCGCGATTTTTTGGCTGTCGAGCTTCTCGGACGCACAACTGGCTGAGCGGCTAGGGCCTATCGAACACTGGTGGGTAGGCCGTCCGACACACCGCTGGCAAGAACCGTCTCCAAGTTCCTGGCAGAGGTTTAGCCGAGTTGACGCCGAATCTTCCTGGACCCCGGAATTTGCCTTTCTCGACCATCCACAGCTGGCAGCGCTTGCACGGGCGCAACGCTGGCAGTTGGAGGAACGTTTTTACCAGTGGTTAAACAGCCGCCGCCCCGACTCTTTTGCAGCCATGAACAGTCAGCAAACATCGGACTGGATGCAATCAACGATCGATAGCGGGCTTGCCTGGGGTTTGTTTACCGAACGTGGACTGATCATTTGGGCCGAAATAAGCCTGGATGCGGGCTCCGACTTTGCCGATCAAAGGGACGGCCGCTATCAAACCTGGCTTGACCGCGACCCCGAACATCCGCGCCTGTCACCCGAGTTGCGCATTAAAGCATTCGACATTTTTCGCCATATGCACAGGGACTTCATTCATGTTCGCTAAAACCGGCACCCTGCAAGAACGGCGCGACGCTCTGTTCACGGATACGCCAGCGGCGACCAAAGCGTCATGCCCGTTCAAAAACGCTGAAATCGCTATCGTGCCGATGCGCTACGCCTTGGATCGCTCGCATTACGACGTCGATCCCGCCGCGCTCACCCCGCTGAGCCCACGCGGTAAATGGGCCTTTCTACCCCCGTTGAAAACCCGCACCTACACCCTGCGCCAACTGCGCGAGGGTTATGTCTATGTCTTTGATGAAACCGCCAACACCCTGCACGAGTACTCGTATTCGGCGGTCACCGCCCTCCTCACCCGCATCCTTTGGGACGAGTCCGAGATCGGTTTGGATCAACGTTCTAATTCAAACAGAGGCGTTTGCCAGACACACTTGCTTTACCCGCGCAGCCATCAACTGTACATCGCCTTTTCACCACAGCAATGGACATGGCGCACGTGTGAGCATCTGCGTTCCCACGCCAAGGATCGTGCACAGTGGATGCAGGCGCTGGACCTGAAAGAATACAGCGGCAGCCTGTCTGTGCCCCACGCCCTGCCGTTGATGCAATTGGCGAAGAAAGCTGTAGCGGACATCGATGCCTGGCCGATTGCCGACGACGGTCGTTTTGCCGATTCGGCCCATCCACCCAAGGCCATCGGCGGCCTCGGTGAAACCCGACACGCGGTACCACTGGCCGCCGACGTGCTCTGGACCGGCACCGTCGACGACAAATTCAGTTCAGTGCTTATCGCTCTCAACGACCCCTTGGCGGTGATGGAAGACCTCGGCATGCAACTGGCTGCCGACCAAGCCGCCCTTCAGGAATGGCAGGACGAGCACGAGCACAAGCTTGGTATTGCCGGGATTGTCGAGCAACTGTGCGGCGCCGGCAGCGATCGATCAATGCTTCCAAAGTCGGTGCTCAAGGATGAAAGCGCGACCCGGGAATACGTCGCCCTGGCTGAAAAATACTTCGAACAACTCAAAGTTGAGGAAGACTCCGGTGCAATGACCCCCGGCACCGGCTTGATCCTTGGATTGAACGCCCTGCCGTCCACCGAAATCGGCAATCAGATCTACTCGAAATATCACAGCCGGCCCGACCCCAAGCTGCGCGAAAGTTGGGAGAACCGGCAAAAGTGGCGCCTGCAAGCCGATCATGTCGCGGCACGCAGCTTTGCCGAAACCCAGCAGCCCCGGCGTGATGCCCTGCGCCAGCAGCTCTCAAAAACCCAGCACGACCTAAGGACGTGGGCCGAGCACATCGGCACCGAACCGCTAAAACTGTTCGTTGACACCACCCACCCCGACAGCCTGCTTTACCTGCAAAGCCTTATCGCGGGCCTGCTGGAAATCCTCGGCCAAGACCTGACGACCTCGCACTGGATGATGGAAGAAGAACTGCACGCCAAATCGCTGTTCGGCGTCGCCCGCTTCGGATTTTCCGTCGGCCTGAAAGCCGCTTTCGATGCGCAAGTTAACGACCTGATCCAAGACCATAACGATATCAATGGGCTGTTCAGTCGTGCCAGCGAACTGAACGCGTTGTTGGGCCACGACGCCATCGCCAACCACCCCTGGATGAAGGCCCTGAGCGAGCCGATTCAAAACACCTTCAAGGCCATGGGCGATCTGGTCAAAGGCGCTGGCAAAAACGTTCTGGAGAAAACCCTGCTCGCCTTATTGGCTGCGGACAGCCGATTGGCCAGTGGGAAAAGTCCGCACTTGGGCGCCCTGCTGCGCAACCTGGCCATCGGCAATTTCCTGATGGGACATCCCAATGTACTCAAGTCCGTCCCTGACTTTGCCAAACGCCTCATGCAGTGGAAACAGGAGATGAACCAATTACGCGCTGGGTTAAACGGCGCCCAGTATCGCTTCACCTACCAACGCGACACCTACAACGCCCGCAGCCTGGGCCGCGCCGTGGCTGACGCGGACAACGCCCTCAAAGTCCATGCTCTAAAACTACCGCTGTTGTTTGAGTTCGAACATTCGCCGTACCTCAAATCCATCCAGGAAGGCATCGCTTCCTCCCTCGCCCGCGGCGGCCTCGCTGCCGATAATTGGCTCAACGGAGTCCGCGCCTGGAGCGAAAAACGCGGCCTCAACGCTGGAGCGTTTACCTACGCCGTGATCATTTCCAACTTGATTAATACCGCGCTGGTTTATCGCGATTTGTCGAAAGATGGGGAGTTGAGTGAGAAAGACTGGGTGAAGCTGACATCGGCGGCGGCGTACACCGGCAGTGCGTTGATGGGATTGTTTGTGGAGACGAAGTGGGGGGTGATGAAGGATTTGAGTACGGTTGTTCATGGAGAAACTTTTGGAATCACAGACAAGCCTGCTAGTTACTGGAAAAATGTAAAACCAGGGTGGGGAACGCTCATACGTGGTTTCGGTGCTCGACTGGTGGGATTGGGTGCATTCACTTTGGTGGCGACGCTCACCGAGACCTGGGACATTTCAGATGACATAAAAAGCACATATTCGTTGACCGATAAAAATCTGCTGTGGGTTAAACGAGGAGCAGTTTTTGGAATGGCGATGATCGGGGTTCTGCAATTAGGTGCAGGACTACTTGCCGTTGCTGGTAGCCCATTGCTTTTGCCGCTAGCCATGAATCCATTCACCGCATGGGCGGCGCTTGCAATGGGTTTAATTTATCTTGCGACCACGCTCACGCTCAACTACCTGAAACGCGATGCCGTAGGCCAATGGTTACGTATGGGCTCTTGGTCCCGTTTCCCAGAAGAACGCCTACCTCAAACATTATTGAGCGATACAGAGGAGTACCGATCTTTTCTCGAGATACAACTGAGCCCAACACTTCACGTCAAACCAACATACACGTTCATCGAGCGATACTCTTATAAACAAGGTCATGAGAAGATTCCACTTCAGAACGGCGCGTGGGTGCAGTTACATCTCCCCGCAGAACTTCAGGAATCAGTGGTTCAAGTCAATTTGATAGCGAGCCATCAACCGTATTACGTGGGTATGGTTGAGAAACTTGGTAAATCGTTGAAAGAACAATTCATCGATAATGGCTACATGATTGACCCGTCACTACTAGGCAAAACGCCTAACGAGAACGGGCCCACAAAGGCAGAAAATGTTTACCACCCCCTTTTCGAGAACAGCGCGGGCATTATCTGGCAAACATGGGTTCCACTAGAAGTGGATGCTCAGTTTGTTGAAGCTCAAGTCTGGTACCCTCTTGAAGTCCTAGCCGCAGCCGAGGGGGATAGAGGATACCGATTCCAGTTGGAGTTGGAAGAGAAAGGCGTTACTGATGAGAAGGATACACTTGTGAGCAGCTTGAATACTAACAGCATACAAGTTCAAACGCTGGGCGGTCGAGAAAAAGCAACCACTCTAGCTGTACCAGGAGCGGAATGAACATGGACAATATCGAAGCAAGTCAACCTTACTTCCAAGCGGATAGTCGGACACCGCTGAATGCAATAGTTCTGTTTGGAGGGAAAGAGCTTATGGCATGGACAACCAAGGCCCTGCCGCACCCGACCCTGGCAGGTAATATAATGATGGCTGTAGTTTTCTCCTTACTCGTAGGAGTTATTCTCTACGAATACTTTACCGGCCTACCTGCGGTAACAGAATCTAGTGTGACCGACCTTGCTATTTTAGGTATATGCATATGGTTGTTTTTTTGGAAAAAAGTAGTTCTTCAAAAAAACGCTTATAAGATGCGCATCACTGAGGTTGGCGGGCAAGCCAATTACTGGGCTGACATCCCTGAAAACATAAATATCTTTTTCAGGTGGACGGTGGGCATAGGCATATTCCTTGTCGTTTGCCTGATCGCAGTCATGCCGTCGGGAATCTGGTTACTGGCAGGCCCCGGAGGCATGGCAATTCTAGCCTCGAAATCCCTTCTAAATTGGAAAAGAGAAATAAAATACACTAGATTTACTTGGGACCAATTAGATTGGATAGTCATTGATAGAAAACGAAAACTCGTCGTATTTACAGCGCATTGGGACCCCAGCAGGACCTTCGAAGAGCAGTATGTTTGCTTTCAAGCATTTGTACCCAAAGACCAAATAGATGACTTGATCAGAATCGCTAAACTACATGCGCCAACATGCACCCACTTCGAACAATGTCACTGGGACGGCTGTAATGAGTAACGATTTTTGTCATCCCCCATTGGAAGAAAAGCATGAACACGCCTGATGAGGATCAGTCCTACTTCCAACCGGATAGCAATTTACCCGACAACCCTATAGTTCTCTTTGAAGGAAAAGAGCTTAAAGTCTGGACAACAAAAGCGCTGCCGCATCCAGTGGGGACTATCAATATAGTGATGGGTGTAGTGTGCACTATCATCATCGGGGTGGTCTTTTACGGATATTTTGGCGACCAGGCCGTCATAGGAGACCTCCCAGTTCTCGGTTGCGGTATTTTTGCCCTCTGCCTATGGCTGCTGTTCTGGAAAAAAGGTGCTCTGCAAAAAAACGTATATAAAGTCCGTATCACTGAAGTAGGCGGCCAAGCAAATTACTGGGCGGACATTCCTGAAAACATGAAGTACTTTTTCAGGTGGATGGTCGGTATAAGCGTATTCCTTGTCGTTTGCATGATTGCAGTCATGCCGTCGGGAATCTGGTTACTGGCAGGCCCCGGCGGCATGGCAATTCTAGCCTCGAAATCCCTTCTAAATTGGAAAAAAGTAATTCGCTACGACAACTTTACGTGGAAAGAACTTAACTGGATCGTCATTGATAGAAAACGAAAACTCGTTGTATTTACAGCACATTGGGATCCCAGCAGGACCCTTGAAGAGCAGTATGTTTGTTTTCAAGCATTTGCACCCAAAGACCAAATAGATGACTTGATCAGAATCGCTAAACTACATGCGCCAACATGCACCCACTTCGAACAATGTCACTGGGACGGCTGTAATGAGTAACGATTATTGTCATCCTTCATTGGAAGAAAAGCATGAACAAGCTTGATGAGGATCAGCCCTACTTTCAAGCAAGTAGTCGGATGCCGCTGAATGCAATAGTTTTGTTTCGTGGGAAAGAGCTTATGGCATGGACCACCAAAGCCCTGCCGCACCCGACCCTGGCAGGTAATATAATGATGGCTGTAGTTTTCTCCTTACTCGTAGGAGTTATTCTCTACGAATACTTTACGGGCCTACCTGCGGTAACAGAATCTAGTGTGACCGACCTTGCTATTTTAGGTATATGCATATGGTTGTTTTTTTGGAAAAAAGTAGTTCTTCAAAAAAACGTTTATAAGATGCGCATCACTGGGGTTGGCGGGCAAGCCAATTACTGGGCTGACATCCCTGAAAACATCAATATCTTTTTCAGGTGGACGGTGGGCATAGGCATATTCCTTGTCGTTTGCCTGATTGCAGTCATGCCGTCCGGAATCTGGCTACTGGCAGGCCCCGGAGGCATGGCAGTTCTAGCCTCCAAATCCCTTCTAAATTGGAAAAGAGTAGTTCGCTACAATGACTTTAAATGGGAAGAGCTTGACTGGGTCGTCATCGATAGAAAACGAAAGCTCGTTGTATTTACAGCACACTGGGATCCCAGCAGGACATTTGAAGAGCAGTATGTCTGCTTTGAAGCATTTGTGCCCAAAGACCAAATAGATGACTTAATCAGAATCGCTAAATTTCATGCACCAACATGTACCCACTTCGAACAATGCCACTGGGATGGCTGTAATGAATAGCTATCTTTTTATCAAGCGAAACGTTACTGCCTTAAATACACGCTAACTAATGTAGGAGCGCGAAGCGGTCCCCATAGACAGACTTGGTTTCAACTGAAAGAACTGATTGGCTGGTTTTACGACTGCTGCACGGCCGATCGCGGGCAAGCGCGCTCCTACAGCGGTTACGTGTTGCTCATGCGGGTGGTGGCTTATCCAATAACCGCAGCAATGGTTATCACGGCACTAACTTCTGCACCCGTACCCGGTCCCCCGCAAAGCTGGCGTCCACCTGTTTACGTGAGTCCTGATACCGCACAATCTCAGCCTTGAGGTTGTTCTGGTCGTCTCGCAAACTGTTCATTTGATCGACTAACGCTTGCGGCACAACGCGGCCCGCTCGTTCCTGGTCCGCCGCTTGGCTTTGCAGGTTGCTTTGCTGTGCGCTCAGGTTTTGCAGATTGCCTTGGGCGACGGCGACCAGTGCGTCGACCTCTGCCAACTTGCGGGCTTTGGCGCGGTCGACGTCGGCGACGCTGCTGTAGAGGTGCAGCAACTGAGCATCGGAATCGGCTTGGGCTTTATCGGCTCGCTGGTGGACTAATTCGTCTGCGCTCGGGGCAGGGGGCACCACTTGCATGACTCGCCCGCGCTCGTTGAGCACTTGATAGCCTTTGCCCACGTACTCGGGTGGAACGCCTTGGCGATCAAGGACGACCCCGCCTTTGCTGTCGATGTAGCGATAGAACAAAATCTGAGGCTTTTCTGCTGCCTGCCCAGCTACAACGTACAACGCCAGAACTAATCCGCACACGCTCAGCTTGGGCATATAAACACTGTCCTTAGATTCCGTACTGCTCGCGATAGGCCTCAACCGCCGGCAAATGCTGCTTAAGCTGTACATCATCGGCCAAATATTGAAGAACTTGATTCAGCGACACGATGCTGACGACTGGAATACCAAAGTCGCGTTCGACTTCCTGAATGGCCGACAACGCACCGTTGCCCCGTTCCTGGCGGTTTAATGCGATCAGTACACCGGCGGCCGTAGCGTTTTGGTCTTTGATGATCTGCATGACTTCGCGAATGGCAGTACCGGCGGTGATCACGTCATCGATTATCAGCACATTGCCGGAGAGTGGCGCGCCGACCAAGCTTCCGCCTTCACCGTGGGCCTTGGCTTCTTTACGGTTGAAACACCACGGCAGATCGAGCTGGTGATGTTCAGCCAACGCCACGGCTGTGGCGGCGGCCAGAGGAATTCCTTTGTACGCCGGGCCGAACAGAACATCGAAAGAAATACCACTGTCGACCACTGCTGCGGCATAGAAACGGCCTAGCTGCGCCAGAGCAGAACCGCTATTGAACAGCCCCGCATTGAAGAAATACGGACTGATGCGCCCGGACTTAAGCGTGAATTCACCGAAGCGCAGAACCCCACGATCGATGGCAAAACGGATGAAGTCGCGTTGATACTCATGCATGAAAAAAGCCCCAAATACCACGGATTTAGCTAATTAGGTAGAGCTCGGGTATCATACACGCACGTGATTTTTGGGGCCATTTATGCGGATCATCAGTGTGAACGTAAATGGCATTCAGGCCGCAGTCGAGCGTGGTTTGCTCAGTTGGCTGCAAGCTCAGAATGCCGACGTCATCTGCCTACAGGACACCCGCGCCTCCGCCTTTGAACTGGACGACCCAGCCTTCCAACTGGATGGCTATTTCCTTTATGCCTGCGAAGCTGAAGTTCCTGCCCAAGGTGGCGTGGCGCTTTACTCGCGGTTGCAACCGAAAGCGGTAATCAGCGGGCTCGGCTTCGAAACAGCCGACCGTTACGGGCGTTACCTGCAAGCAGATTTCGACAAAGTCAGTATTGCGACCTTGCTGCTTCCTTCCGGGATGAACGGTGATGAAGACTTGAATCAAAAATTCAAGCTCATGGACGACTTCGCTCGCTACCTGGACAAACAACGACGCAAACGCCGTGAGTACATCTACTGTGGCTCGTTGTACGTTGCTCAGCAGAAGCTTGATATCAAGAACTGGCGCGACAGTCAGCAATCTCCGGGCTTCCTGGCGCCAGAACGCGCCTGGATGGACGAGATTGTCGGCACCATGGGTTATGTCGATGCACTGCGTGAAGTCAGTCGCGAAGGTGATCAGTACAGCTGGTGGCCGGATAACGAACAGGCTGAGATGCTCAACCTCGGTTGGCGTTTCGATTACCAGTTGCTGACCCCAGGCCTGCGCCGCTTCGTACGCAGCGCTCGCTTACCGCGCCAGCCTCGCTTCTCGCAGCATGCTCCATTGATCGTGGATTACGACTGGACGTTGACCATTTAACGTTCCGTCGCCCACATAAAAGCCGACTTCGTGTCGGCTTTTTTGTGGGCGAGAACACTGTATCAATTGCTCTGTAGGAGCCAACACGTTGGCTCCTACAGGGGCGGATCAGTCAGCCAGTGCTGCGCGCTGCAATTCAAACAATTCAGTCATGCCTTTATTCGCCAAGGCGAGCATGGCGTTCAGCTCTTCAGGCTGGAACGGTGCGCCTTCAGCGGTGCCTTGGACTTCGATGAAGCCGCCAGTGCTGGTCATCACGACGTTGAGGTCGGTCTCAGCAGCAGAGTCTTCCAGGTAGTCGAGGTCGAGAACTGGTTCGCCCTGATACATGCCTACTGATACAGCAGCAATCATCTGCTTGAGTGGGTCGCCGCCTTTGAGGCCGCCACGCTTTTTGATCACTTTCAAGGCATCGACCAGCGCGACCATGGCGCCGGTGATGGAAGCAGTACGTGTGCCGCCGTCAGCCTGAATCACATCGCAATCGACATACAAGGTGACGTCGCCCAGCTTGGACATGTCCAGCGCCGCACGAAGGGATCTGCCAATCAGACGCTGGATTTCCAGGGTACGCCCGCCTTGCTTGCCACGGCTCGCTTCACGCTGGTTGCGTTCGCCAGTGGCGCGCGGCAGCATGCCGTACTCAGCCGTCAGCCAACCTTGACCCTGACCTTTAAGGAAACGCGGCACACCGTTTTCGACGCTGACTGTGCAGATCACTTTGGTGTCACCGAACTCGACCAAAACAGAGCCCTCGGCGTGCTTGGTGTAGTTGCGGGTGATGCGGATCGAGCGGAGCTGATCGGCAGCGCGGCCACTTGGACGTTTCATTTGGAATACCTGTACTGAGACGGAAATCTGCCGAGCATTATAGTGATCACAACCCGGTGTGGGCAGCTCTAAAAAGCTACCGGTCCGATTCTCACCCGCTTGCGGACGCAGAATCAGCGCTACGCAGCACGTTGTCACCGCGCCAATTTGGGCGCATCCACTGCACTGCGCTACAATCGCGCGCCTTCAATGCCTGTCGGCTATTTATGACATTCATTGGGCAATTCATCGCCCACGGCAGTTTTCTTCCGCTCCTATCAAGAGGTCGTTCCCATGGTGCACAGCATGACAGCCTTCGCCCGAGTCGAAAGGGCTGGCGCCCAAGGCACCCTGAGCTGGGAATTGCGCTCGGTGAATCACCGTTATTTAGAACCGCATCTGCGTTTGCCGGAGTCGTTTCGTGATCTCGAAGGCGCCGTGCGCGAAGCTCTGCGTCAAGGCTTGTCGCGGGGCAAGATTGAATGCACGCTGCGCTTCACCGAAGAAACCGCTGGCAAACCGTTGCAAGTCGACCGTGAGCGCGCCGCGCAATTGGTCGCCGCCGCTGAAGTGATCGCTAGCCTGATCCAGCAACCCGCGCCATTGAATCCGCTGGAGGTGCTGGCCTGGCCTGGGGTTTTAGTGGCAGATGCCAGCGACCCGCAAGCGCTGAACAACGACGCAATGGCCCTGTTCAACGAAGCCTTAACCGAGTTAAAAGCCGGTCGAGGCCGTGAAGGCGCCGACTTGGCTAAACTTCTCGACGAACGGTTAGACTCCATCGTTGAAGAGGTCGCCACCCTGCGTGTCTTGGTTCCGCAAATGCTCGCAACCCAACGTCAGAAAGTAATGGATCGCTTTACCGACATGAAGGCGGAACTCGACCCTCAACGCCTAGAGCAGGAGATGGTGCTGCTCGCGCAAAAAAGCGATGTGGCCGAGGAGTTGGATCGCCTCGCCACGCACGTCACTGAAGTACGCCGCGTCTTGAAGACGGGTGGACAAGCCGGCCGGCGCTTGGACTTCCTGATGCAGGAACTCAATCGCGAAGCCAATACATTAGGCTCCAAAGCCTTCGACCCGCGTAGCACTCAGGCAGCGGTCAACCTCAAAGTGTTGATCGAGCAGATGCGTGAACAAGTGCAGAATATTGAGTAAGGCAACCCCGACATGACCCACAGCACCGGCACCCTTTATATCGTTTCTGCACCTTCTGGCGCGGGCAAAACCAGCCTGGTCAAAGCCCTGATCGACGCTCAGCCGCAGATTCGCGTTTCTGTATCGCACACCACGCGGGCCATGCGCCCCGGTGAAATCAACGACGTGAACTATCACTTCGTGGACCGAGCCGAGTTCGTGCGGATGATCGAACACGGCGATTTTCTCGAACAAGCCGAAGTGTTCGGCAACCTGTATGGCACCTCGCAAAGCCGCTTGCAGCAAACGCTCGATGAAGGACATGACCTGATTCTTGAAATCGACTGGCAGGGCGCGGACCAAGTGCGCAAGTTAATGCCCGATGCCCGTTCGATTTTCATTTTGCCGCCGACTCAACAAGCGCTGCGCCAGCGCCTGACCAACCGAGGCCAAGACAGCGACGAGATCATCGAAGGGCGCATGCGTGAAGCCGTGAGTGAAATGAGTCATTACGTGGAATACGATTTCATCGTGATCAACGACGATTTCGCCACAGCACTCGAAGACCTAAAAGCGATTTTCCGCGCCAATCAGTTGCACCAAAAACCGCAACAGCAGCGTTTTAGTGAATTGCTCGCCCAATTATTGGCCTGAGTTGGAAGGTTTAAGCGGTAAGCTGCAAGCCTCAAATTGGGCGCGTTTCAGGCGCTTTTACTTGCCGCCTGCCGCCTAAAACTAACGGCTGATGAATTTCCCCTTCCCTAAACGCTGGTGTTTTTTTAAACTATCGAGTCCGCTCGCCCATCCGGGCACCGCGCATACTGCATTTGCTACGAGGAATACCCATGGCCCGCGTGACCGTTGAAGACTGCCTAGACCACGTCGTTAACCGCTTTGAACTGGTCATGCTCTCTACCAAGCGTGCCCGTCAGCTGGCTACCGGTGGTAAAGAACCTAAGCTGCCTTGGGAAAACGACAAGCCTACCGTTATGGCGCTGCGTGAAATCGCGGCCGGCCTGATGAGCTACGCTGTTATCGCTGAAGCCGAAATCGTTGAAGATGAGCCATTGTTCGCGGCCTTCGAGGACGAGTCCAACGAGGCCGTTTAAGCCTATGCCCGGTCGACGTAGTACGGCAAAGGGTCAATGCACTCAGCGAGGGGTATTCCCTTGCCGAGCATAGACGCCCTCGCCGATCGTCTGTCGACCTACCTCGGCAAAGACCAGGTCAACCTGGTCCGCCGAGCGTATTTCTACGCCGAACAAGCCCACGACGGCCAACGCCGCCGCAGCGGCGAAGCTTACGTTACGCACCCTTTAGCGGTCGCGAATATTCTTGCCGACATGCATATGGACCATCAGAGCCTGATGGCGGCCATGCTGCATGACGTAATCGAAGACACCGGTATCGCCAAAGAAGCGCTCTGTGCGCAATTCGGTGAGACCGTGGCCGAACTGGTCGATGGCGTCAGCAAGCTGACCCAGATGAACTTCGAAACCAAAGCCGAAGCCCAAGCCGAAAATTTCCAGAAAATGGCCATGGCCATGGCCCGCGATATTCGGGTGATCCTGGTCAAGCTGGCTGATCGGCTGCACAACATGCGCACGCTCGAAGTCCTGTCCGGCGAAAAACGTCGGCGGATTGCCAAAGAAACGCTGGAAATCTACGCTCCCATCGCCAATCGGCTGGGCATGCACAGCATCCGTATCGAGTTCGAAGACCTTGGTTTCAAGGCGATGTACCCGATGCGCTCGTCGCGTATTGGCCAAGCGGTCAAGCGAGCACGGGGCAACCGCAAAGAACTGGTCAACAAGATCGAAGAATCCCTGAGCCATTGCCTAGCCGTGGACGGTATCGAAGGCGAGGTCAGCGGCCGGCAGAAGCACCTGTACGGCATCTACAAGAAGATGCGCGGCAAACGCCGGGCCTTCAACGAAATCATGGACGTTTACGCGTTCAGGGTCATCGTCGATAAGGTCGACACCTGTTACCGCGTGCTTGGCGCTGTGCACAATTTGTACAAGCCGCTGCCCGGCCGCTTCAAAGATTACATCGCGATCCCCAAAGCCAACGGCTACCAGTCGCTGCACACCACGCTGTTCGGCATGCATGGCGTTCCCATCGAAATCCAGATCCGCACCCGCGAAATGGAAGAGATGGCGAATAACGGGATTGCCGCGCACTGGTTGTACAAATCCACGGGCGATGAGCTGCCGATAAGCACCCATGCCCGCGCCCGCCAGTGGGTCAAAGGCGTGCTGGAGATGCAGCAGCGCGCCGGTAATTCGCTGGAATTTATCGAAAGCGTGAAGATTGACCTGTTTCCGGACGAGGTTTACGTTTTTACGCCTAAAGGCCGAATCATGGAGCTGCCGAAAGGCTCGACGGCGGTGGACTTTGCTTACGCGGTGCACACCGATGTCGGCAACAGCTGCATTGCGTGTCGGATCAATCGTCGCCTGGCACCGCTCTCCGAGCCGTTGCAGAGTGGCTCGACGGTTGAAATCGTTAGCGCTCCCGGCGCACGTCCAAACCCGGCATGGCTGAACTTTGTGGTTACCGGCAAAGCCCGAACGCACATTCGCCACGCCCTTAAGCTTCAACGCCGCTCCGAGTCCATCAGCCTGGGCGAACGCCTGCTGAACAAGGTGCTCAACGGGTTCGACAGCACCCTGGAAAAAATTCCGGAAGAGCGCGTGCAGTTGATCCTGACCGAGTACCGAGTGGAGGTTATTGAAGACCTGCTCGAAGACATCGGCCTGGGCAATCGCATGGCGTATGTCGTTGCCCGCCGCCTGCTGACCAGCGACGCCGAGCAACTGCCAAGCTCCGAGGGGCCGCTGGCGATCCGCGGCACCGAAGGCTTGGTGCTCAGTTACGCCAAGTGCTGCACGCCGATTCCGGGCGACCCGATTGTCGGCCATTTGTCTGCGGGCAAAGGCATGGTGGTGCACTTGGACAACTGCCGCAATATCAGCGAACTCCGGCACAATCCGGAAAAATGCATCCAGCTGTCTTGGGCCAAAGACGTTACCGGCGAATTCAACGTCGAGTTGCGCGTCGAACTGGAACACCAACGCGGCCTCATCGCGTTGTTGGCGAGCAGCGTGAACGCCGCCGACGGCAATATCGAAAAAATCAGCATGGACGAACGCGATGGCCGCATCAGCGTGGTCCAACTGGTGGTCAGCGTGCACGACCGTGTGCACCTGGCCCGCGTGATCAGAAAACTACGCGCGCTGACCGGGGTGATTCGCATCACCCGCATGCGCGCGTAGCCAAACACTATCCTCAGGAGTTCTTCATGACCAAGACAGTTATCACCAGCGATAAAGCACCTGCAGCCATCGGCACGTATTCTCAGGCGATTAAAGCTGGCAACACCGTCTATATGTCCGGGCAGATCCCACTGGACCCGAAAACCATGGAATTGGTAGAAGGCTTTGAAGCTCAAACGGTTCAGGTCTTCGAAAACCTGAAAGCCGTCGCCGAGGCTGCTGGTGGCTCGTTCAAAGACATCGTCAAACTGAACATCTTCCTGACCGACCTGACCCACTTCGCCAAGGTCAACGAGATCATGGGCAAGTACTTCGATCAACCTTATCCGGCTCGTGCCGCGATTGGTGTTGCTGCGCTGCCAAAAGGCTCGCTGGTCGAAATGGACGCCATTCTCGTCATCGAATAAATCTCCCTGGGCGAACCGTTAATCGTTTCGCCCTCCCCCCTCAAAGGAAGGACCGCCATGCGCTTTGCGCTTGCCCTCTCGCTGCTTGCCGCGTTGTTAAGCGGCTGTGCCAGCAACTCCGACCGTAACCCGGACGGTATCTGGATCAATCAAACCGCAATCGATGCTGCTGTAAAAGGCGGTAACCTGCGTCAGGCGCTTCTCGCTAACGGGCCGAATCTGGAGTGGAATGTCAATTCGAAAGCTGGCCAAGCCTCGTTCTCAAATGGTTTTGAGCTCAGTGAAGGCAAGATCACCAGTGCAGCCGACGGCAAATATCACGTCGATTTCTACGGCAACTTCTTCGAAGACTTGAAGATCAAAGGGGACGATCTGATCCAGGCCGCCAGCGAGTCTGGCCCAGAGCAACGCTTCCAACAGCCAAAAGATCCGGCACCTGTAGATGCACCGCCAGGCAGCAGCTTTGAAAAAGCGCTGTATAGCGCGTACATGGGTGGTAAATGGAAGATCGTCGATGGCGTGGGCGCCGGGAACATCGTGCAATTCCACCCTGACGGCAGCGTCGATGGCTTGCCTGACGACGACCGTTACGCACTGTGCCTGGCTGGCGATTGCGCAGCCATGAGCGGTGAAAACGACAGCCTTTGGCTAGAGAAGAACAAACAGGGCAACGCTTGGATATTCGTCCGCAAAGGCGATCAGCTGGAAATACTGCAAGCAGTAAACCAGGCGAGCACGGATGAAATGCCAGACCTGCATCCCGGCCCGCGTCGCTGGTTGCTTGAGCGCGACTAACGCGCAATCCAACCCCCTTGTTGGCGAAAGACTTGACGCGGTTACACCCGATACACCGCCTCGCCAACAAGTTGGGTCCTACAGATTTCCCTCAAGAATCGCGGCGTACCCTTCTCGATAACTGGCATAGCGTGGCACCCAGCCCAAAGCACGGGCTTTAGCGTTGCTGCACTGCTTGCTACCGGTGCGGCGCACGCTCGCTTCGGCTGACCACTCAGTAACGCCCAGGTATTCACGCAGCCACGCCACGACTTCGGCCAAGGGCGCAGGCGCATCGTCGACGCCGATGTAGCAATCATCCAACGCCACCCCGCGCGCGTCTGCCTGTAGCAGGTACGCCAACAATCCTGCGGCATCGTCGACGTGAATGCGGTTGCCATATAAGGGCGGCTCGGTGACCACGCGGTAACCCTGACGCACTTGGGTTAACAACCATTCGCGCCCTGGACCGTAAATCCCGGTCAACCTCACCACGCTGGCGGGAATACCGCTACCCAGCGCAAGCTGCTCGGCCTGCTGCATCAGCCGCCCTGAATAACCCACCGCTTGGGTGGGCGACGATTCATCGACCCATTCGCCGTGCTGCTGCCCGTAAACGCTGCTGCTGGACACGAACAGCAAACGTTTTGGTTGTTGTCCATTTTGCTTGAGCCAGCTCAACACATGGCTCAACCCATCCACATAAGCTGCTTGATAGCCCGCTTCGTCATGATCAGTCGCGGATGCGCTGTAGACCAAATAATCGAGCGGCGACGTTGGCCAATCACCAGGACATCGCGAATCGAATAAATCGCCCGCTACACCTATAACGCCGTTTGGTAATTGCGAAACAGACCGGCGCAGACCGTAAACCGTCCAATCATAGGCGAGTAGCTGGTTGGCCAAACGGCTTCCAACGTCACCACAGCCAGCAATCAAAACAGAAGGGGGAAACATCGCAAAGCTCCAGGATAAGCGTGCGGTAACAGCACGGTAGATGACTCAAAACAGTCGCAAAACTCAGACCATTTGTTGCGACTAATAGAAAAAAGATTATGAGTTACTTTTGTTAACAAGAATTATTTGCAATAATACCGGCCTGTTTGTTCTCCTCTCTCGGCCTTTTGTCCAGCCCAGGCGCAGAGCATACGCCCCTCTTTTCTTCTCAGGTCCGGCCAGCATGACACGTATTCAACGCTCCGCTTCGCCAACCAAGCTTGCCAGCCTGCCGAGCGCATGGCGCGGCATTGCTGTCCTGTTGCTTAGCTTGCTAATTGCCCCAGCCGCGTTCGCCGACGAGCCGGCATCCGCAGCGACACCCGCTGCGCACGCAGCCGCTACCGCGACGGCTCCTGCAGTGGCACCCGTCCAACAGGCAGCGAGCGATCTACCTGCTCAAGCCCCGGATGCAACCCCGGCCGTGGTGGACAACAGCCTCGGTATGGCCAACGACTTGTCGCCCTGGGGCATGTACCTACACGCTGACATCATCGTAAAGCTCGTTCTGATCGGTCTAGCTATCGCTTCGGTCATCACTTGGACCATCTGGATTGCCAAAGGATTTGAACTGCTAGGCGCCAAACGTCGCTTACGCGTTGAAATCGCTACGCTGAAAAAAGCCCGCACCCTTAAAGAAGCCAGTGAAGGCGCAAACAAAGAAGGCACTCTGGCCCATTTACTGGTCCACGACGCCCTTGAAGAAATGCGCCTTTCCGCCAACAGCCGCGAACGCGAAGGCATCAAGGAACGCGTCAGTTTCCGTCTTGAGCGTTTGGTGGCTGCCTGTGGTCGCAACATGAGCAATGGCACCGGCGTACTCGCCACCATTGGCTCCACTGCACCGTTTGTGGGTCTGTTCGGTACCGTGTGGGGCATCATGAACAGCTTCATCGGTATCGCCAGGACACAAACCACCAACCTTGCTGTCGTCGCGCCCGGCATTGCTGAAGCCCTGCTGGCAACGGCCTTGGGCCTGGTTGCGGCCATTCCTGCGGTCGTGATCTACAACGTATTCGCCCGCTCTATCGCGGGGTACAAAGCGCAGGTTTCCGATGCCTCTGCCCAAGTCCTGCTGCTGGTCAGCCGAGACCTTGACCACCTGCCCGCGGAGCGCAGCCAGCAGCCGCACGTGGTGAGGGTGGGGTAAGTAATGGGCCTGCATCTGAACGAAAGCGGCGGCGATGATCTCGTCGAGAATCACGAAATCAACGTCACGCCCTTTATCGACGTCATGTTGGTGTTGTTGATCATCTTTATGGTGGCGGCACCGTTGGCGACAGTCGATATCAAAGTCGACCTGCCTGCTTCGACGTCCAAACCAGCACCCCGGCCGGAAAAACCGCTGTTCCTCAGCGTCAAAGCCGATCAGAGCCTGTTTTTGGGCGAAGACAAGATCAGCCGTGAGCAGCTTGGCCAGGTGCTCGACGCCAAGACCAAGGGCAAAAAGGACACCACGATTTTCTTCCAGGCCGACAAAGGCGTGGATTACGGCGATCTGATGGATGTCATGAACGCGCTGCGTGGCGCGGGTTACCTGAAGGTCGGCCTTGTAGGTCTTGAGACGGTTGGTAAGAAATGATGACTTTGCGCCAAAAACTGACGCGCTATAGCGGCAGTCTGTTGTTGGTGCTCGCCGTTCACGCCGTCGCGATTATTGTCGCGCTGCGCTGGTCGGCACCGCAGGTCATCGAATTGCCGCCAGCCGCGATGCTTGTCGAGCTGGCGCCGATGCCTGCGCCCCCAACACCACCGCCACCTAACGTCGTGCAACCGCCGCAGCCTCCGGCCCCGGTTGAGGAAATGCCGTTGCCGAAACTGGCCGAAGCTGAAAAGCCGGAAATTGCCATTCCAAAAGCGGTCAAGCCCAAGGCAAAACCTCAACCGCCCAAAGTGCAGAAAAAGCCCGAACCGCCGCAAGAAAAACCTGCAGATCCAAAACCTGTTGATACACCGCCGGTCGCTTCGCAGCCGGTCAAATCGGACGCTCCCACGCAGCAACCGAACCCGCCCTCGGACAGCAATGCAAAACGTTCGTGGCAAAGTGATCTTCAGAACCATTTAGGCAAATATCAGAAATACCCGGAAGATGCGCGTCGTCGCAATATTGCTGGCTCCACGCGCCTTAACTTTGAAGTAGATGCCGAGGGCAAAGTCATTTCGGTCTCAATCGCTCAGTCCTCCGGCAACGCTTCGCTGGACCGGGCGACCCTGGAAATGATCCGTCGAGCCCAACCGCTGCCCAAACCACCCGCTGAAATCTTGAGAAATGGTTCGATTGAGGTCAATGCGCCCTTCAACTATTCCCTGAAGGACGCAAAATCGCGCTTTTGATCGACATGAGGTCAGTTGATAACGTGCGTCTATCGATTGCAGCCGCTATGCTGGGCTCGCAACCTAATGGACGCACGCTATGACCCTTACAGAACTTCGCTACATCGTTACCCTCGCCCAAGAACAACATTTCGGCCACGCAGCCGAGCGTTGCCACGTCAGCCAGCCGACGTTATCGGTGGGCGTGAAGAAACTTGAAGATGAACTCGGCGTGCTGATTTTCGAGCGCAGCAAGAGCGCTGTCCGCTTAACGCCCGTTGGCGAAGGCATCGTCGCTCAGGCGCAGAAAGTGCTTGAACAGGCTCAAGGCATCCGAGAATTGGCGCAGGCCGGAAAGAATCAGCTGGTTGCGCCGCTCAAAGTCGGGGCGATCTACACCGTCGGTCCGTATTTGTTCCCGCACTTGATTCCACAACTGCACCGGGTCGCCCCGCAGATGCCGCTGTACATCGAAGAAAACTTCACCCACGTGCTGCGCGACAAACTGCGCAACGGTGAACTTGACGCGATCATCATCGCGTTGCCGTTCAACGAAGCAGACGTACTGACCTTGCCGTTGTACGACGAACCGTTTTATGTGCTGATGCCGGCCAATCACCCATGGACCAAGAAAGAAACCATTGATGCTTCGGCGCTGAACGACAAAAGCCTATTGCTGCTCGGCGAAGGTCATTGCTTCCGTGATCAGGTGCTGGAAGCCTGCCCGACGCTGGTCAAAGGCAGCGAAGGCGCGCGACACACCACCGTCGAATCCAGTTCTCTGGAAACCATTCGGCACATGGTTGCGTCGGGCCTGGGCATTTCGATTCTGCCGATGTCGGCGGTCGACAGCCACCACTACGCACCCGGCATCATTGAAGTTCGTCCCCTGACGCCTCCAGTGCCGTTCCGTACAGTGGCGATTGCCTGGCGTGCCAGTTTCCCTCGGCCTAAAGCGATCGAGATCCTCGCGGATTCCGTGCGTTTGTGTTCCGTGGCTCGCCCGAAAGTTGAAGCGAGCTAAGTCGCAATCATGAGCGAGCTGTCAAAGGTCTCCGTTACGGCGCTTAAGGGCGTCGGCGAGGCCATGGCTGAAAAGCTGAGCAAGGTCGGCCTGGAAAACCTTCAGGACGTCTTGTTCCATCTGCCGTTGCGTTATCAAGACCGAACCCGTGTCGTGCCCATTGGCCAATTGCGTCCGGGACAAGACGCGGTGATCGAAGGCGTGGTGAGCGGGGCCGATGTGGTGATGGGCAAGCGGCGTAGCCTGTTGGTGCGACTTGGCGATGGTAGCGGGGTACTTAGCCTGCGCTTCTACCATTTCAGCAACGCGCAAAAAGACGGTATGAAACGCGGCACCCACTTGCGTTGCTTCGGTGAAGCCCGGCCCGGTGCATCAGGCTTGGAGATCTACCACCCGGAATACCGTGCGCTGACTGGCAATGAACAACTTGCGGTTGAGCAGACCCTCACCCCGATTTATCCAAGCACCGAGGGCCTGACCCAGCAGCGGCTACGCCAGCTGTGCCAGCAAAGCCTTGCCCTGCTCGGCCCGAAAAGTCTGCCCGATTGGCTGCCTGAAGAGCTGGCACGCGACTACAAGCTCGCCCCGCTCGACGAGGCCATTCGTTATTTGCATCACCCGCCAGCCGATGCCGACCTCGAAGAGCTCGCGCTCGGCCATCATTGGGCTCAACACCGCCTGGCGTTTGAAGAGCTGTTGACTCATCAGCTCTCGCAGCAACGTCTTCGTGAAAGCCTTCGCTCGCAACGCGCGCCGGTCTTGCCTGTCGCGACACGACTCCCTGCACAATTTCTCGCCAACCTCGGTTTCGCCCCCACCGGCGCGCAACAACGGGTGGGCAAGGAAGTGGCCTACGACCTCAGCCAGCCGGAGCCGATGCTGCGCTTGATTCAGGGCGACGTAGGCGCGGGCAAGACCGTGGTGGCTGCCTTGGCCGCCTTGCAGGCGCTTGAAGCCGGGTATCAAGTCGCACTGATGGCACCCACCGAAATCCTTGCCGAACAGCACTATGTCAATTTCAAGCGCTGGCTTGAGCCGCTAGGCATTGAGGTCGCCTGGCTCGCCGGTAAGCTCAAAGGCAAAGCACGGGTCGCTGCGCTGGAGCAAATTGCCACCGGTACGCCAATGGTCGTCGGCACCCATGCGCTGTTTCAGGACGAGGTTCAGTTCAAGAACCTGGCCTTGGTGGTTATCGATGAACAACATCGCTTTGGCGTTCAACAACGCTTGGCCCTGCGCAAAAAAGGCGTCGGCGGATTAATGTGTCCGCACCAGTTGATCATGACCGCGACGCCCATTCCGCGCACCTTGGCCATGAGCGCCTATGCGGACCTCGACACCTCAATCCTTGACGAGCTTCCGCCCGGCCGAACGCCGGTTAATACCGTGCTGGTGGTTGATACACGCCGTGTCGAAGTGGTTGAGCGCGTTCGTGCGGCCTGCGCCGAAGGACGCCAAGCTTATTGGGTGTGTACGCTAATTGAAGAGTCCGAGGAACTGACCTGTCAGGCCGCAGAAACCTCGTTTCAAGAACTGACCAGCGCATTGGGTGAGCTGCGCGTGGGCCTGATCCACGGCCGCATGAAGCCTGCGGAAAAGGCGGCGGTCATGGCCGAATTCAAACAAGGCGCTCTACAGCTGCTGGTTGCGACCACGGTGATCGAAGTCGGCGTCGATGTGCCGAACGCCAGCCTGATGATTATCGAAAACCCCGAGCGACTCGGCTTGGCACAATTGCACCAACTGCGCGGGCGTGTTGGTCGAGGCACAGCGGCAAGTCACTGCGTGCTGCTCTATCATCCGCCACTGTCGCAAATAGGTCGGCAGCGCCTTGGCATCATGCGCGAGACGAATGATGGTTTCATCATCGCTGAAAAAGATTTAGAACTTCGCGGTCCAGGCGAGATGCTCGGAACGCGACAGACGGGCTTGTTGCAATTCAAAGTCGCAGACCTGATGCGTGACGCCGATCTACTGCCCGCCGTTCGTGATGCCGCGCAAGCGTTGTTAGAACGCTGGCCAAACCATGTAAGCCCGCTGCTGGATCGCTGGTTGCGTCATGGTCAGCAATACGGACAAGTGTAAGAGTCTCAGCCGATAACAATGCAGAAATAATCAAGCTGGTTATACTCCTTCGACTGTAAGAATTTGGACACAGACCATGACAGAAGCTGCCTTCGCCGATGCAATTCCGCTCGCCCCCTCTGTCATCCGGTTATTGCTTGGCAAACTTGCCATCAGTTACCGCGAAGTCATGGACGACAATAGCCTTTCTGCGTCTAGAAAACTTCAAGCGGTATTAGTCGACGATGCGGTGGGTGCACTCTTGGTGTTATTCCCACAGAACCATTTGCTCGACCTCAATCGCTTGGCAGAGTTAACCGGGCGAAAGCTCACTGCCGTGCCTGAAGAGCGTCTAGTGCGCTTGCTCGGCAAAAGCACCCGCAGCCTGCTGCCCGGCCTGCCAGGCCTGAACGGTTTGCCGTGCCTGTATGAAGAACGCTTGCTGCAAGAATCGACGTTGCTGATCAATTCTGGCGAACCGGGTGTATTCCTGGAAATTTCCAGCGACGACTTCAAGGGCATGGTGAGCAAAGCCAGCGCAGCGAATTTCGGCGAGCCACTGAGCACGATCCGCCCGAACCTTGATCGCCCGGACGATGACCGAGAGGAAATCATCCAAGCGATGCATGCGTTTACCGCGCGCCGTATCCAGCAGCGTCTGGAAGCCACGCTGGAAATACCGCCACTGGCGGAGACCGCACAAAAAATCATCAAATTGCGTGTCGATCCGAACGCCACCATCGATGACATTACCGGTGTGGTCGAGACCGACCCAGCGCTGGCCGCCCAGGTGGTTAGTTGGGCGGCGTCACCTTATTACGCTTCCCCCGGAAAAATACGCTCAGTGGAAGATGCCATCGTCCGCGTATTGGGCTTTGATCTGGTGATCAATCTGGCGCTGGGCCTGGCCTTGGGTAAAACCTTGAGCTTGCCCAAAGATCACCCGCAACAGACTACGCCGTACTGGCAACAGTCGATTTACACCGCCGCCGTCATCGAAGGTCTGACCCGCGCCATGCCGCGCGCTCAGCGCCCGGAAGCGGGCCTGACGTATTTGGCGGGGCTGTTGCACAACTTTGGTTATCTGCTGCTGGCTCACGTGTTCCCGCCGCACTTTTCGCTGATCTGCCGTCATCTGGAAGTCAATCCACACCTGTGCCACAGCTACGTCGAACAGCACCTGCTCGGCATCAGCCGCGAACAGATTGGTGCCTGGTTGATGCGCTATTGGGACATGCCTGAAGAATTGGCAACGGCATTGCGCTTCCAGCACGACCCAACTTACGCAGGCGCTCACAGCGAGTACGCGAATTTGGTGTGCCTGACAGTGCGTTTGCTGCGCAAACACGGCATCGGCTCGGGTCCGGTGGAAAGCATTCCGGATGAGCTGTTTGCACGCTTGGGCCTGTCACGGGAAAAAGCCGAAGAGTCAGTGCGCAAAGTCCTGGAAGCCGAAGTCCTGCTGCGCGAACTGGCGTCGCAGTTCAACCAGTAACAGCGCAGGAAATTAATCCATTAATTGTAGGGGCTGCCGGGCTGCGATAAGGCTTTTCAGTGCCTACTCTTTTATGTCTGCCCAAGCCTCTGTGGCTTACCAACGACAGCGTCAATGCTGGCGACCCTGGTTTCAGGTCGACATCAGCGGCGCTGATTACGGGCCTCTTCGCAGGCAAGCCTGCTCCCACCGTATTTACGGCTGCTTGCTATCAACCGTGGTAATGAAATCCCAGAGCCGTAGCCGCTTCGCAGTCTCGGCCGCTCCTACAATTGCCTGTGTTCGCTGCTAAACGGTCTTTTTCCTTGGCTTCAAATACTTGGTCAAACCCTGGAACCAGATAACCAATCCCGGGTTGCCCTTGATCAGAATGTCTTTGTCCTGAATGCCCTGCATAAACGCCAACTGCTTGTTCTTGGCCTGCATCGTGGCGAAGCCGAATGCCGCATCCTTGAAAGAAATCGCGAACGCAGGCTCATCCACTGCCCCTGGCTTACTGACTAGGCGCTGCCCGCTGACGACGAAATGCCGAGCAACCTTAGAGTCGAATGTTTGCAACTGAAAAATCAGCTCTTTACCGGCCAGTTGACTCTGGAAAGCCGGGTTATTGCGACTGGCTTTGGCCATCAAATAGCCAAGCATCCATAAAAGAAAACGAAATTTCATTGCACCGCCTCAACAGAAAGCCGCTTAAGTCAAAGCGGCCAGCGCCGCAGTGTACGCAAAAAAAAGGGCACCCGACCGAGTCGGCGTGCCCATTTTTGCTGCTGTACGCCTTCCGCTGAGGCGATTGCAGATTAAGGATTAACGCTGTCTTTCAAGGATTTCCCAGGCTTGAAAGCCACGGTGTTGCTCGCCTTGATTTTGACTGGTTCACCGGTCTGCGGATTTTTGCCGGTACGGGCACCACGATGTCGTTGCAGGAAAGTACCGAAGCCGACCAGCGTAACGCTGTCTTTTCGGTGCAAGGCACCGGTGATTTCTTCAAGAACAGCGTTAAGAACGCGATTCGCTTGTTCCTTGGTGAGATCTGCCTTTTCAGCAATGGCGGCTGCGAGTTCTGGTTTACGCATATAAAGCCTCTTTGACGGTTTGGATTTTTGTTGTTATGTCCGTGCCGTTCTTCCCGAACGGCGACCAAAGTGCCGCAACTGCTCTACGTTGCGGCAGACGGGAATGAGGATGGCATGCCGCTGATACCTGCGCCACCCTGGCCGGGACGTTTATCGCGCCAAAAACGTGGCTTATCCGACAGAACGACCGTTATTTATGCCAATAGCGGGGGTAGCACTTTATTAAATGCCAATTTCTCCATTACAGCAGTGCCCGTTAGTGCATAACCGAGCAACTTGCCGTCAACGTCATGGCACAGCGCTTTAATATCGGCGCCCTGCCCTTCAACCGTCCAGACGCCTTCCATACCGCGTGGAGGAGGTGAAACCACCAGCGGACATACCGGTGTTTTTACGGTAATAGGCATCGGACCATAGTTAACCGCGGTCGGGTTGCCGGACAGCGTTTGCGCCAGTGCTCGCGCGCAAGTCATCAGCGGCATGACGTACAGCAGATTCAGACCATCAACTTGGGCGCAGTCGCCCAGCGCATAAATATTGGCATGGGACGTTTTCAGGTAGCGATCAACCGTCACCCCGCGATCGGTCTGTAAGCCAGCGGCGGCCGCCAAGTCCACTCGCGGACGCAAACCGATAGCCGAAACCACGACATCACACGGCAGCACTTCACCGTTCGACAAATGCGCCTCAAGCCCTTGTTCGGTCCGTAACAGACGCGCCAGCACCGGGCCGAGGTGGAAGCGAGCCCCCAAACCTTCCAGCCCCGCTTGCACGGCAGCGGCGGCGGCCGGGTGGAGCAAGGTCGGCATGACCTGCTCGCACGGCGCCACCAGATCAACTTCATAACCTCCAACAATCAGATCATTGGCAAATTCACAGCCAATCAGCCCGGCGCCCAAAATCACCACCCGACGCTTGCCCGCTGCCGCCGTGCGAAAACGCGCGTAGTCCTCCAGATCATTGATCGGAAAAACCAAGTCATTGGCGTCCCCTTCAAGGGGAACCCGAACTGTTTCAGCGCCCCAGGCCAGGATCAGATCGCGGTAATACACCGCTTCCTCGCCTATCCACAGCCGTTGGTGGCCAGGGTCAATGCCGCTCACACAGGTGTGGGTTCGCACTTCGGCCTTCAATTGCTCAGCCATCGCACCGGGCTCAGCCATGCTCAGGCCATCAGCCTCTTTGTTTTTGCCAAAGCCGGTGGACAGCATCGGTTTAGAGTAAGAACGCCCGTCATCCGCAGAAATGAGCAGCAGCGGCGTTTCGCTATCCAGTTTGCGAAACTCCCTGGCCAGGTTGTAGCCCGCCAAGCCAGTGCCGACGATCACGACAGGTGCGTTCATTACGTTTTCCCGATTGAAACTCAGTTAAAGAGAAATGGAACAGCGATCAACCGATTTCGATCATTTCGAAATCCATTTTGCCAACGCCGCAGTCCGGGCACAGCCAATCTGCCGGCACGTCCTGCCACAAAGTGCCCGGTGCGATCCCGTCATCCGGCCAGCCATCGGCTTCGTTATAGATCAAGCCACAAACAATGCATTGCCACTTCTTCATCGTAAATTCTCTCGGTTTTCAGGCTGTCATGGCCCAGGCGGTCGATGGGTACAGCGATTGCCGCCAAGCTCAGGGCGTTTTGTACTGATCGATGCGTTCAGATGCAAGCGGGATCGACGTAAACGGGTTGCGCCGCAGGCTCAGACCCTGCAATCAAACATGCTAAGATCGCCGCCTCGATTGTTGCCAATAATTACCCACCGTGCCCCAACAAAATCCTCTTCTTGTTGCGTCTGACTGGCGTCAGCAACACCAACTGATGGAGCTGCCCGAGCCCATCGTGCTCGATTGGCTGTTCAATCAGGATTCCCTTACTCGTCGTCTGACGCGTCTGTCTGCAGATGGTTTCAGCATTTTGCCATTGTTCGAAGGCTGGCAAGCCCTGCGCGCCGAAGAGTGCGCAGCGCTGTCCTTACCCGATCAGAGCATCGGTTGGGTACGCGAAGTGTATCTGCGTGGCAACGGCCAGAAGTGGGTGTTCGCCCGCAGCGTCGCCGCCCAAAGTGCGCTGCAACAAGGCGGTCTGAACATGGACAAACTGGGCACCCGTTCCTTGGGCGGACTGCTATTTTGCGACGAAGCGTTTGAGCGCGGCGCACTGGAAGCCTGTCGCTATCCCGCTGCCTGGTTGCCCAACGAAGACACCGCTGACGGTTTATGGGGGCGGCGCTCTTGCTTCAGCCGGGGCGTATTGAGTCTGTTGGTGGCGGAAATATTCCTGCCTGATTTTTGGCATGCAGTCGGAATCGCCGGCGCCGATGATACGGAGCGTCATTGATGTATGTGAGTTTGCTTAAGTCGCTAAATCGCCTGAACCCTCGGGTGTGGGACTTCGTTCAATTGACCCGTATCGACAAACCCATCGGCATTTATCTACTGCTGTGGCCGACACTGTGGGCGCTGTGGATTTCGGCCAAAGGCCTGCCGTCGATCGGCAACCTGCTGATCTTCGTTGTCGGCGTGTTTTTGATGCGCGCCGCCGGTTGCGTGATCAATGACTTCGCTGACCGCAAGGTCGATGGTCACGTCAAACGCACAGAACAGCGTCCATTGGTCAGCGGTAAAGTCAGCACCCGCGAGGCATTGGTGTTGTTCGCGGTGCTAGTGAGCTTGAGCTTTGTGCTGGTGCTGCTCACTAATTCGCTGACAATCTGGCTCTCGTTCGGTGGCTTGGCGCTGGCGGCCTGCTATCCGTTTATGAAGCGCTACACCTATTACCCGCAAGTGGTGCTCGGCGCAGCCTTTTCGTGGGGCATGCCGATGGCCTTCACCGCCCAGACTGGTGACCTGCCTGCTGCGGCGTGGTTGCTCTACATTGCTAACCTGCTGTGGACGGTGGGCTACGACACGTATTACGCGATGACAGACCGAGAAGACGATTTGAAAATCGGTGTCAAATCTACTGCCTTGCTGTTCGGCGACGCGGATCGGGTGATTATCCTGACGCTGCAAGGGCTGGCATTAGGCTGCCTGCTGCTGGCCGGATCACGCTTCGGGCTGGGGACGTGCTTTCATCTGGGCCTGCTGGTGGCCGCCGCGTGCTTCGTCTGGGAGTTCTGGTACACGCGCAACCGTGAGCCGCAGCGCTGTTTCAAGGCTTTTTTGCATAACCACTGGGCGGGATTGGCGATATTTCTAGGGATTGTCGCTGACTATGCGTTGCGTTGACCGTCAGCCTCTACGCTGACGGTCCGCGCGTTACAAAGGTTTGAGTTACTTGGCTACGTGCCAAACATCGCCTTTGCCATCACCCATCATGTCACCGGCTTTTTTGTCCATTTTGAAGGTGTAGAGCGGTTTGCCATCAAACGCCCACTGCATTTTGCCGTCGTCACGCTTGACCATTGTCCACTTACCCATGGCTTTGCCATCGGCGGGTGCCATCAACGGCGGCCAATTGTCAGCGCATTTGTCGTTACACATGGATTTACCGGCCATGGTGTCCTTATCGAAGGTATAAAGCGTCATGCCCTTCTGATCGACCATCATTCCGTCCTTCATCATGGCCGGGTCCATCGCAAACGCCATTCCCGAAGTAGCCAACGCAGCAGCGGTGAGCAAGCCGAGCAAGGTCTTAGAAATATTAGTCATCGGATATGTCCTCTTTTTTGTTTTAAGTCGGAGCCTAAGCTTAGTCCTAGAGCAGGCAGTGATGCCAGCGACGACCCTAGCTGTCACACGACTGCAATAATTCCGTTATCTAATGCGCCCCAAGACAGTTAAATGACAAGAGGATTGAGCATGGCTGGCAGGAGTATTCTGATCGTTGACGACGAAGCGCCTATTCGCGAAATGATCGCCGTTGCATTGGAAATGGCCGGCTACGATTGCATCGAAGCGGAAAACTCTCAGCAGGCCCACGCCATCATCGTTGACCGTAAACCGGATTTGATCCTGCTCGACTGGATGCTGCCAGGCACCTCCGGGATCGAACTGGCTCGTCGTCTCAAGCGTGACGAGCTGACCGGCGACATTCCGATCATCATGCTCACTGCCAAGGGCGAAGAAGACAACAAGATCCAGGGCCTGGAAGTCGGCGCTGACGATTACATCACCAAACCGTTCTCACCCCGTGAGCTGGTCGCACGCCTCAAAGCGGTACTGCGCCGCGCGGGGCCGACCGATGGCGAGGCCCCCATAGAGGTCGGCGGCCTGCTGCTCGATCCCATCAGCCATCGCGTCACCATCGACGGCAAGCCCGCAGAAATGGGCCCGACCGAATACCGCCTGCTGCAATTTTTCATGACCCATCAGGAACGCGCCTACACCCGGGGGCAACTGCTCGATCAAGTGTGGGGCGGCAATGTCTATGTCGAAGAGCGCACGGTGGATGTACACATCCGGCGCCTGCGTAAAGCCCTCGGCGATGCCTACGAAAATCTGGTACAAACCGTGCGCGGCACTGGCTACCGTTTTTCCACAAAGAGCTGAACCACGCTCTTTGCGCATTGCATGCTGAACTGGCTGATTGACGCTTACTCGACAAGGATGCGTTTGAATTGAATCAAAACTGGCACGGCACGCTGATCCGCCACTTGCTGCTGTTGGTCACCGCCTGTCTGTTGGTTGGATTGATCACTGGTGATTACGGCTGGAGCATGGCGGTGGGCCTGGGTATTTACCTCGCCTGGACGCTTAAACAATTACTGCGCATGCACAATTGGCTGCGTGAACATAAACCCGACGAGCCCCCGCCTGACGGTTACGGCTTGTGGGGCGATGTGTTTGACAGCATCTATCACCAGCAACGCCGGGACCAACGCGTGCATGCCCGACTGCAAGCGGTGATTGATCGCATTCAGGAATCGACAGCGGCGCTCAGAGACGCTGTGATCATGCTCGACAGCGACGGCAACCTGGAATGGTGGAACCGCGCAGCAGAAACATTGCTCGGCCTTAAGACCCCCCAGGACAGCGGGCAGCCGGTAACCAACTTGGTGCGCCATCCGCGTTTCAAGGACTATTTCGAACAGAACAACTACGCCGAACCGCTAGAGATCCCCTCGCCGATCAATGACCGGGTGCGCGTGCAGTTGTTGATCACCCGCTACGGCAACAACGAACACTTGATGCTGGTGCGCGACGTCACCCGTATTCATCAGCTTGAGCAGATGCGTAAAGACTTCGTGGCCAACGTTTCCCACGAGTTGCGCACGCCGCTGACGGTGATCTGTGGCTACCTGGAAACCCTGATCGACAACGCTGAGGGGATGAACCCGCGCTGGGTCCGAGCGCTGCAGCAAATGCAGCAGCAGAGCGAGCGCATGCAAGCGCTGCTCAATGACTTGCTGCTGCTGGCAAAGCTCGAGGCGACCGACTATCCGTCGGATAACCAACCGGTCGTCGTGTCCACACTGCTACAAATCATCAAGAACGATGCCCTGGCGTTATCGGCACAGCGCAAACAGCGCATAACACTGAGCATCGTTAACGAGGCCAAGCTCAAGGGCAGCGAATCGGAACTGCGCAGCGCTTTTTCCAATCTAGTGTTCAATGCCGTGAAATACACCCAGGCTGAAGGCACGATTCATATCCGCTGGTGGGATGACGAACAGGGCGCACACATGAGCGTGCAGGATTCTGGACCGGGAATTGAAACCAAACACTTGCCGCGTCTGACCGAGCGTTTCTACCGGGTTGATTCCAGTCGTGCTTCTAACACAGGCGGCACTGGGCTTGGCTTGGCGATTGTTAAGCATGTTTTGTTACGCCATCGCGGCACACTGGAAATCGTCAGTGTGGTCGGCAAAGGGTGTACTTTTACCTGCCATTTTGCGCCCGCTCAAGTGATCAATTCTTAACCAGCCCACTAGTCAAGCTGGCCGGTAGCCGCTACATTGCCGTTCTTATGCTCGCCGGTTTAGCTTCGGCAACACACTCATTAGATGATACGGAACCTTTAAAACTCCACCATGGACCCTTCCCCTAGCCTCACGCTCTCCGCGATGTTCGCCGACTTCGGCATGATTCTTTTTGCAATGATCCTGGTTCTGCTCAACGGTTTCTTCGTTGCCGCCGAGTTCGCCATGGTCAAGCTGCGCTCGACCCGGGTCGAATCCATTGCTCAAAAAAACGGCTGGCGCGGGCATATCCTGCGCACCGTTCACAGCCAACTCGACTCCTACCTGTCCGCTTGCCAGTTGGGGATCACCCTCGCCTCTCTGGGTCTGGGTTGGGTCGGTGAGCCTGCGTTTGCGCATTTGCTTGAACCCGTGCTACACGCCGCCGGCGTACAGTCACCGGAAGTGATCAAAGGCGCGTCGTTCTTCAGTGCCTTCTTCATGATTTCGTACCTGCACATTGTTGTCGGCGAACTGGCGCCCAAGTCTTGGGCAATCCGCAAACCGGAAATGCTGTCGCTGTGGACGGCCGTGCCGCTGTACCTGTTCTATTGGTGCATGTATCCGGCGATCTACCTGCTCAATGCCAGCGCCAACGGTATTCTGCGCATTGCCGGTCAGGGCGAACCTGGCCCGCACCACGAGCACCAATATAACCGTGAAGAGTTGAAACTGATTCTGCACTCAAGCCGTGGCCAGGATCCGAGCGACCAAGGTATGCGCGTTCTGGCCTCTGCGGTCGAGATGGGCGAACTGGAAGTCGTCGACTGGGCAAATTCCCGGGAAGACCTGGTCACGCTGGACTGCAATGCGCCACTCAAGGAAATACTCGCGTTATTCCGTCGCCATAAATTCAGTCGCTACCCTGTTTATGACGCCGAACGCGGCGTCTTTGTAGGCCTGCTGCACATCAAGGATCTGCTGCTGGAGCTGGCGGCGCTGGACCACATTCCTGCGTCGTTCAATCTGGCGGAGCTGACCCGCCCGCTGGAGCGTGTTTCCAGACACATGCCGCTGTCCAAGTTGCTGGAGCAGTTTCGCCAAGGCGGTTCGCATTTCGCTCTGGTTGAGGAGGCGGACGGCAAGATAATCGGCTACCTGACCATGGAAGACGTACTTGAAGTGCTGGTCGGCGACATCCAGGACGAACACCGCAAAGCCGAGCGCGGCATCCTCGCGTATCAGCCTGGAAAACTATTGGTACGCGGTGATACACCGCTGTTCAAAGTCGAGCGACTGCTAGGCATCGATCTGGATCACATCGACGCGGAAACCCTTGCCGGCTTGATCTACGAAACCCTGAAGCGGGTGCCTGGTGAAGAGGAAGTGCTGGAAGTCGAAGGCTTGCGCATCATCATCAAAAAAATGAAAGGCCCGAAAATCGTCTTGGCCAAAGTGCTAAAGATCGATTAAACGCCGCGAGCCTTTAGGAGCTTGTGGGCGAGAGGCTCAATGCGACGTGTCAGGTATCTCGCCTCGCCAACACGTTGGTTCTTGCAGCTGATTAATTCCCGCCCAGCGCAAAGTTGGGCAGGCTGTCGACATGCACCGCAAATTGGTACGGAATCGATTCCAGCCCTAGCCCGACGTTGCGCTGTATGACGAAGTGCAGATGGGGGCCGGTGCTGTTGCCGGTATTGCCGGACTTGGCGAGGTCAGTACCCACCACCACGCGCTGCCCCTCCTTGACGCTGACCGAACCGCGCATCAGGTGAAGGTACACGCCCATGGTGCCGTCATCGTGCAGTACCCGCACGAAGTTACCAGACGGGTCCGAACCGCGACCTGACTGACCGTTTTCGACCTTGATCACCGTGCCGGCACGCGCTGCAATAATCTGCGTGCCTTCTGGCATGGCGATGTCCATCGCATAGCGGCTTCTTACCCCGAAATGACTAAACTTGCCATTGGGTCCCTGACTCAGGCGAAACGGCCCGCCCTTCCACGGCAGAGGATAGCTGTAAACGAAGGGCTGACGCTCCGGGTCGCCAAGGGAGTACCGCAGCTTTGGCGTATAGCTGAGCGTTTTGCCCGGTTGCAAAGGGCTGAGCACGACAAATCGAACACTGCTGCGCGCGGGCACGATTCGGTGAATGGCTTTATCGGTAACGCCCAAGACGTTTTTTAGCCCTTTAAGCTGCAACTCGACCTCGACCGGCGCGTAGGTGTCGTTGCGCACGAACAGGCTGTGTACGCCTTTATCCCGCTTGGTCTCAAGGTGTACCTGCTGCTCCAGGTGCTCGACGATTCGCTCTCGAGGCACCACCACCGAGGCGCCCGCCGTCGGCCGATCGGTGAACGACACGACGCCATTGGCATCGGTGAACTTGTAGATAGTCATCGCCGACGCCGTTTGTGCAGTCAGCAGAAGAACACACAGCAGGAGAGGCCGTTTGAGCATAATGATTAATCTGGTTGGCTAGAGGCAGGGGGAGCGTAGCAGCGATCCACTATCTTTTGCGCTCGGCTGAATCAAATCAGTCGTTACTAGATAAGCCCGTTGGTCGCTTATCGGATCCAGGCTTGCGCAACAATCCTCTGTAGGAGGGTCCGCCACGTCTTCGACGCCGCGCTGTCGCGCAGCAAACTGGGCGGTACTTTGTATGGCTTGAGGTTGCAGCGTGTCAGGTCGGAAGCCTTCCCGAATAAATTCGGTCCCACAGTTTTCGGTGCTGCACAGATTCTGCAGATACTGCCGAAGGCTGCGATAAGTCCGAAGGACCTTCGCCAACAAGTTGGCTCTACAGATGGCTGCCCGCCTGCAGATCGTTTGTGAATTGAATATCGAATTGCGGAAAGAGGCCCCGTGAAACCATGCGGCCGAACGCAGGCGTTGCGCAGGGGGTAACGAGGCAAGGATGCCGAGTAAGCCGTGCGCGGCCAGGGATGGCCGCTCACGGCGACCCCCGGAGCAACGCCGGAGTGAGGGAAGACCGAGCCTAGGCGAGGTCCTGCATGGTGGGGCAAGCCCTTTTGGCGGGACCTTTTTGGCGTTTGAAAAAGGTTCCTCGCTGTAAAAGCGAAACCATAATTTCAGTCCCCACAAAAGCCGGATATACACACCAAAACACGGCGCCAACCCGTTGTTTTTAAAAGATTAAAAAGTAGTTTGATAAGAGCCAACGTGTTGGCGAGACGTTGAACCTGACACGCCGCGTTAGGCCTCTCGCCCACACGTTTCCAAATCAGGCGCCGGGGACGAAGTGTTTTTGCGCAGTGCCACGGGCAATCAGGCGCGAGACGTAATCGAGCTTCTGCGCATCTTGGTCAACGAAACGGAACGTCAGTTGCAACCAGTCGCTGTCAGGCTTTTGTTCGTAGGCGACGATGGCGTGCAAGTAGCCGTTGAGACGCGCAACTTCAGCGTTCTCGCCTTGTTCAAGGTCAAGCACCGCGCTGTCGAGGATCTGTGGCAGAACATCGCTACGACGGACCACCAGCAGCGCTTCCTTGAGGCTTAAGCCTTTGATCGCACATTGCTGAGTGCCACTGGGCAGACGTAATTGACCCTGACCACGGCTGGCCGCTGTTGGAGCCGGAGCAGCGGGACGTGGAGCGCCGGTGTTAAGCAAACCCTGAGTCGCAGTCGGCGCGGCGGACGGCGAAGCCGGTGGATGAACCACTTGCGCTTTGCCGCCGGTCAAGGCGCTGAGGGAGTCGTTAGCAAATGCAGAATTCATCTTGGTCGGTGCGCTGGCGAGCAACGTGTCCAGCTTGCCAACTTTGGCCAAGGCTTTTTTAACTTTGGTCAGCAACTGTTCGTTCGTGAACGGTTTACCGATGAAGTCAGTCACGCCAGCCTGGATCGCCTGGACTACGTTTTCCTTGTCGCCACGGCTGGTCACCATGATGAAAGGCATGGCCTTAAGGTTGTCCTGCGTGCGGCACCAAGCCAGCAACTCAAGACCGGACATCTCCGGCATTTCCCAATCGCACAGCACCAGATCGAACGTCTCGCGTTGTAGCAAGATTTGCGCCTTGCGTCCGTTGACCGCGTCTTCGATATGGATGCCGGGGAAATAGTTACGTAGACCTTTTTTCACCAGATCGCGAATAAACGGCGCGTCATCCACGACCAACACACTGACTTTACTCATCGACGCTCCTTAGATTCCTGGCAGCATAGCGCTGGCAGATCGCCATTGCCCAGCCCATTTACGACGCCAGGACTTTTCGTTCGCGGGCGGCTTGAAAATACAACGCTCAGAACGGAAAACGCCCAGCAGCGTGCTAGGCGTTTTTTTCACAGGCAGTCTTATTTATCGTCAGGTTTGTCCAAAACATTAGCGTTTTTGCCACTGATGCCCTGCACTTCTTCTTTCATGCGCTTGAGGCCGATGTGTCGTACGTCGGTGCCGCGCACGAGGTAAATAACCAGTTCGGAAATATTGCGCGCATGGTCGCCGATGCGTTCCAACGAGCGCAGCACCCAGATGACGTTCAGCACCCGTGAAATGGAGCGCGGGTCTTCCATCATGTAAGTAACCAATTCGCGCAACGCGGTCTTGTATTCGCGGTCGATGGTTTTGTCATATTGGGCCACCGACAGCGCCAGGTCGGCATCGAAACGGGCGAACGCATCAAGGGCGTCCCGGACCATGTTGCGCACCTGATCACCGATGTGCCGCACTTCGACATAACCACGCGGCGATTCGCCTTCTTCGCACAACAGAATGGCACGCTTGGCAATTTTCGTGGACTCGTCGCCGATACGCTCCAGGTCGATAACCGATTTGGAAATACTGATGATCAAACGCAAATCCGAAGCCGCTGGCTGACGACGTGCCAGAATACGCAGGCACTCTTCATCAATGTTGCGTTCCATCTGGTTAATCTGGTCATCGACCTCACGAACCTGCTGGGCCAGGCCCGAGTCCGCTTCGATCAGCGCGGTCACGGCGTCGTTGACCTGTTTTTCAACCAGGCCGCCCATCGCCAGCAGGTGGCTACGCACCTCTTCGAGCTCAGCGTTGAACTGCTGGGAAATGTGGTGAGTAAGACTGTCTTTATCGATCATTAGGGTCGCTCCGCGACAGCTTTAAGCGCTTAGCTACAAGCTGCAAGTAGGTATGTGGTGTCCAACATTCACAAAGCCGCGCCTGGCTTGCGGCTTGAAGCTTGAAGCTTGCCGCTGCCCCCTAGCCATATCTGCCAGTGATGTAGTCTTCGGTCTGTTTTTTCGCCGGATTGGTGAACAACGTGTCGGTATCCCCAAACTCGACGAGCTTGCCCATGTACATGAAGGCGGTGTAATCGGAGACCCGCGCAGCCTGCTGCATGTTGTGAGTGACGATAACAATGGTGTATTTGGATTTCAGTTCGTAGATCAGTTCTTCAACTTTTAGCGTCGAAATTGGATCGAGTGCCGAACAGGGTTCGTCGAGCAACAGCACTTCGGGTTCGACGGCGATGGTGCGAGCAATGACCAAACGCTGCTGCTGACCACCTGACAAACCCAACGCCGACTCGTGCAGACGGTCTTTGACCTCATCCCACAACGCCGCACCCTTAAGCGCCCATTCAACGGCCTCGTCCAAAACACGTTTTTTGTTGATGCCCTGAATGCGCAACCCGTAGACCACGTTTTCATAGATTGTTTTCGGAAACGGGTTCGGCTTCTGGAACACCATACCAACGCGACGACGCAGCTCGGCAACGTCTTCGCCCTTGCGATAGATATCGTGGCCATACAGGTTGATCGCGCCCTCTACCCGGCAACCATCGACCAGATCATTCATACGGTTGAAGGTGCGCAACAGGGTCGACTTGCCGCAACCAGACGGGCCGATGAAGGCGGTCACGCGCTGCTTGGGAATGTTCATGCCCACGTTAAACAGGGCCTGTTTATCACCGTAGAACAGATTCAGGCCCGGAACTTCAATCGCCACGGACTCATTGGCCAGATCAAGGCTCTGCTTGTTGCGCCCCAAGGCCGACATATTGATGCCGTGGGTATGGACTTCATGTGGCATGTTCTCACTCCGTTCCTAGCTGCAAGCTCTAAGCCGCAAGCTGCAAGTGTTGTGCAAAACGGCGTGCGGCATTTAGCTTGCCGCTTTTAGCTCGCCGCTTGTGGCTTATGTTTAGCTCTCCAACGCTTTGTATTTTTCGCGCAGGTGGTTACGCATCGTCACCGCTGACAGGTTGAGCAGCGCGATAACCAGCACCAACAACAGCGCCGTCGCGTAAACCAGCGGACGTGCCGCTTCAACGTTGGGGCTCTGGAACCCGACGTCATAAATATGGAAGCCCAAGTGCATGATCTTCTGATCAAGGTGCAAGTACGGGTAGTTACCGTCCACCGGCAGTGACGGCGCCAGTTTAACCACGCCGACCAACATCAACGGTGCAACCTCACCCGCAGCGCGAGCGACCGCCAGGATCAGGCCGGTCATCATCGCCGGGCTGGCCATGGGCAGTACAATCTTCCACAGGGTTTCAGCCTTGGTTGCGCCCAGCGCCAACGAACCTTCGCGAATTGTGCGCGGGATACGCGCCAAGCCTTCTTCGGTGGCGACGATCACCACCGGCACAGCCAGCAATGCGAGGGTCAACGAGGCCCAGAGCAATCCCGGCGTCCCAAAGGTGGGTGCGGGCAAGGCTTCGGGGAAGAACAACCTGTCCAGCGAGCCGCCCAGCACATACACAAAGAAACCCAAGCCGAACACCCCATAAACAATGGCTGGCACCCCGGCAAGGTTGTTGACGGCGATTCGGATCAACCGCGTCACCGGCCCCTGCTTTGCGTATTCACGCAGATAAACCGCCGCCAGTACGCCAAACGGTGTGACGATTACGGCCATGATCAGGGTCATCATCACCGTACCGAAAATCGCCGGAAAAATTCCACCTTCCGTGTTGGCTTCACGCGGGTCCTCGCTAAGGAATTCCCACAGTTTCTTGAAGTAAAAGCCCAGTTTGGAAACGACACTCATTGCATTCGGCTGGTACGCATGGACCACCTTACCGACGCTGATCTCAACCTCTTTACCGTGGGCATCGCGAGCGGTCAGGCTGTCCCGGTTGAAGGCTTCGTGCAGCGCGCCCAATCGACCTTCGATGCTTTTGTACTGAGCGTCATATTCAGCGCGCTCGCTGTCCATGTCGGCTTGCGCGGCGGCATTCAACTGGCCGTCGAGTTCCAGCTTGCGTTTGTGCAGGCGCAGTCGCTCGATACCGTGGTTGATGGCGCCGATATCTTTTTTCTCGAGCCCGCTCAGTTCATTCGCGAGTAACTCAACGCGCTTGATCCTCTCCTGAAGGATCGGCCACGCGGCTTCACCTTCGGCGATGACCTTGCCGTTTTCCTTGATGTTCACTAAGTAGCCGTAATAGTTGCCCCACTCGCGGCGCTCCAGGGTCATCAGTTCTTTTGGCGTGCTTTGCTCGGTTAGCCACTCGCCGACCACCCAGGTGAAGTCACTCGGGTTGATGTCGCGGTTACCCACCTTGAACAGCTCGCGGGTCATGAATTCAGGGCCGGCGTCCGGCACCGGCAAGCCAGCGCCTTTGAGGCGTGCGCGTGGTACTTCTTCTTTCTGCACCACTTCACCGATCAGGACCTGGTTTTCCTGATGAGGCACGTCGTAATGCGCCAACACCACATCTGCCGGCCAGAAATTACCCAGACCACGGACGGCAATCACCATCAACAGGCCCAAGGTCATGATCACGGCAATGGACACCGCGCCCGCGCTCATCCAGACGCCGGGGGCGCCGCTTTTGATCCAGCTCTTGAGGGAGTTCTGTTTCACAGACGTCTTCCTTCCTTAGAGAGATGAGTATTTCTTGCGAAGACGCTGACGAATCAGCTCCGCAAGCGTGTTCATCACGAAGGTGAACATCAACAGCACCAATGCCGCGAGGAACAGCACCCGATAATGGCTGCCGCCGACTTCAGACTCCGGCATCTCCACCGCGACGTTCGCCGCCAGAGTGCGCATACCTTCGAACAGGTTCATGTCCATGATCGGCGTGTTACCGGTGGCCATCAACACGATCATGGTTTCACCCACTGCGCGGCCCATGCCGATCATCAGGGCCGAGAAAATGCCGGGGCTGGCCGTGAGGATCACCACCCGCGTCAAGGTCTGCCAAGGCGTCGCACCCAGGGCCAGCGAGCCCAAGGTCAAACCGCGTGGCACACTGAACACTGCGTCTTCGGCAATCGAGTAGATGTTGGGAATCACCGCGAAGCCCATTGCCAAGCCCACCACCAGTGCATTTCGCTGGTCGTAGGTGATGCCAAGATCGTTGGAGATCCACATGCGCATGTCGCCGCCGAAAAACCAATTCTCCAGGTGCGAGCTCATACCCAACGACAGCCAACCCACCAACAGCACCACGGGAATCAGGATCGCCGACTCCCAACCGTCCGGCACCCGTAAGCGGATCGACTCCGGCAAGCGGCTCCACAGGAAGCCCGCCAGCAAAATGCCCACGGGGGTCAGCATCAGTAGGCTAAAAATCCCCGGTAAATGTCCTTCCAGATACGGCGCCAAAAACAGACCGGCGAAAAAGCCGAGAATCACTGTTGGCATCGCCTCCATCAGCTCGATCACCGGCTTGACCTTGCGGCGCATGCCCGGTGCCATGAAGTAAGCGGTATAGATCGCCGCCGCGATGGCCAGTGGTGCGGCCAACAACATGGCGTAGAACGCGGCTTTCAAGGTGCCGTAGGTCAATGGCGCCAGGCTCAGCTTGGGTTCGAAGTCGGTGTTCGAGGCGGTGGACTGCCAGACGTATTGCGGCGAGTCGTAATTTTCATACCAGACCTTGCCCCACAGCGCGCTCCATGAAACTTCCGGGTGCGGGTTGGACAAACTCATCGGCAGCAACTTACCGCCCTGCTCAACGATGATTTCGTCGGCCCGTGGTGACAACCCCAAAATACCGGGGCCGCCGCCAGACACTTGATCAACCAGCAATGTGCGGTGCGCGGTGCTGTGGAACACGCCGAGCTTGCCCGAGGCATCCAGGGCGACGAAGCCTTTGCGGCGCTGCTCACCGGTGATGCGCACAATCGGAGAGGTGCCCATTTGAAAATCGCGGATATGCTGGAAACGCATTTCACCATCGGTGTCACGGGCCATGAACCATTGGGCAAGACCACCCGTGGAACTGCCGACGATCAATGACACGCCACCCACCAATTGAGTGCTGGCAGAAATCTCAGCGTTCGCGTCTTCGAGCAATTTGTAACGACCGTTAAGGCTGCGATCACGCAGGCTAAACACGTCCGCTTGAGCGCGACCGTTAATCACATACAACCATTGCTGACGAGGATCGATGAAGATCGCTTTGACCACTTCGGTCATGCGCGGAAGTTCGATGCGCGTCAGCTCGCTGGTGGTTTCGCCGGTCATCATGTTCTCTTCCTGAGTCAGGGAAAGAACGTGCAGTTGCGCGCCCGTAGCGCCCGCCAGCACCAGCGCTTTATCAGCGGCATTGAGGCTCACGTGCTCCAGGGGCCGACCGCCCTCATCCACGCTAAAAGCCGCCTCGCCATAGGGATAGCTGATGGTCGGGGAGATTGTCTTTTTGTTGTCTGGATAAGTGATCAGGTAATTGTGTTTGAACACCAGCGCCTGGCCGCTAGACAATCCCAGCACCATCAATGGGGTACCCGGCTGGTCTTCACCGATAGACGTTACCGTTGTGCCAGCCGGAACAGGCAGGGCAACACGCTTAAGTTCGGTGCCGTCTTCAACACGGAAGAATATCGCCTCGCCCTTGTCAGAAACCCGAAGGGCAACCTGATTTTGCTCTTCGACAGAAAGCAGCAAGGGCTTGCCGGCGTCTTGCATCCAGGCAGGGTTGAGCGGCATTTGTGCGGTCAATTTGGCGCCTTGAAACAGCGGCGCAACCACGTAGGCGAGGTAGAAAAAAATCAAGGTAATGGCAGCCAACACTGCCAAGCCACCGACGAATACATACCACTGGGTCAACTTGTCTTTCAGCGCGCGAATACGGCGCTTTCGCTTCATCTCCGGCGTATTGAAATCAATGCGCTCGGGAGGAGACTTTTGGGTCATGGTGGAGTTTGCCAAATCATTCATGCGCTCACCCTAGCCGTCCTTTATGACAAAAACATTACAGTCCTGAGACGCAAAAAATCCGCCGCCCAAACCTACTGGCAGCGGACTAATAAACCTGTAGCGAAAACCGGTCTACCCGGCCCCGCTTTATGACTTGAATCGGGGCAAATCAGCGCCTGCCCCAATCGATATTTACTTGGCAGCTACACCCGCAGCGGCTTCTTGCAGACCCAGGTCAGCCAGTGCTTTGGCCGCTACTTTGGCTGGCAATGGAATGTACCCGTCTTTTATGACGACTTCTTGACCCTGTTTCGACAGGACCATTTTCACGAACTCGGCTTCCAGCGGCGCCAACGGCTTGTTCGGTGCTTTGTTGACGTAGATGAATAGGAAACGCGACAGCGGGTATTTGCCATTCAGTGCGTTTTCTTCACTGTCTTCAATGAACTCGGTACCGCCCTTCTTCGACAAGGCTACGGTCTTAACGCTGGAGGTTTTGTAACCAATACCTGAGTAGCCAATGCCGTTCAGCGAGCTGCTGATCGAGCTGACCACCGAGGCCGAACCCGGTTGCTCGTTAACGTTAGCGCGGAAGTCGCCTTTGCACAGAGCTTCTTCCTTGAAGTAACCGTAGGTGCCAGACACCGAGTTACGACCAAACAGCTGAATCGGCTTGTTCGCCAAATCGCCGGTCACACCCACGTCACCCCAAGTTTTTGCTTCGGCCTTAGCGCCACACAAACGGGTCGCGGAGAAGATCGCGTCCACTTGTTCCATGGTCAGGTGCTGAATCGGGTTGTCTTTGTGTACGAAAATAGCCAACGCATCAACCGCGACCGGGATTGCAGTGGGCTTGTAGCCGTATTTGGTTTCGAAAGCCGCCAGTTCGGTGTCTTTCATCTTGCGGCTCATCGGGCCCAGGTTCGAGGTGCCCTCAGTCAACGCAGGCGGCGCGGTCGCCGAACCCGCTGCCTGAATCTGGATGTTCACGCTTGGGTATTCTTTCTTATAAGCCTCAGCCCACAAGGTCATCAGGTTAGCGAGCGTATCGGAACCAACGCTGGACAAATTTCCGGAAACGCCGGACGTCTTGGTGTAAGACGGGATAGAAGGGTCAACCGCTGCAACAGCCTGGGCAGTGGCTACGCCTGCGGCAACAAACGTCAAAGCCGCCATCAATCGCTTAAAAGTCATACCTTGCTCCTGCAAAATTTTATAGGTGCTGAATCGGGGGCAAGTATCTGAATGCCGTGTGACTACTTTATGAAAGCAATATGACAATTGGATGACTGAGGATCAGCGGGTTTTGGAAGTAGGCGCGTATGGGCTGGAGGCACTGGTGGGGTTGATTCCGAGGGGTTTTAAGCACGGGCATTACACGCAGTTTTGCAACAACTGGATACCTTTTGGCGCATGCCAACGGAACCCTCTTACCCGCGATCAGCTGCGAAGCCGTCGTAAAAACAGCGTTCTCAATTTATGACGTTAGCGTGGGTTCAACATTTTTGGGACCGCTTCGCGCTCCATCGCGAGCAAGCCCACTCCTACAAGTTGATGTTTGCCGCGCAAAAGATACTGAAATTAAGCCAATTATGCTTTCGACATAAACTTCCTAATTTCAATACACTTGGCAAGCCTATACCGCGACATCAGGCGCGCTTGCGCAGTAAATACACAGCCCATTAACATCCCTACCCCACCCAGAAAGCGAGCAGCAAACCGCATTCAGCCTACGTCTGACAATGGACCTGTAAGACCCTTCCGTTGCTCGGTACGGTTACCACACTGTGGCTCGGCTATCTGGTCGGGATAAGCATGCTGCTGCTGATTGTGCTCAACGTTCCCAATGGCTTGAAAATTCCGCCGTTGAAAAACTGCATCGCCCTGACCGGCGTTAGCCTGGCGAACCTGGCCGGGTTCTCGGCCTACGCCTACGGCACGACGGTCGGCTCAGTTTCCGTGGTCACGGTAATCAGCACACTCTCAGGCGGAGTCGCCGCCGTCCTGAGCTTCATGTTTTTCAGAGAGCGCTTGGCTGCGATTCAGGTTGTTGGGGTGCTGCTGGTGCTCGGCGGGGCGTTCGCGCTTCATGTTTATCGTTGAGACAATCTCTCTGCAAACTGGATGGCGCTTTGTGTGGTTTGAGGTTGCAGCGTGTCAGGACTGAAGCCTTCCCGAATGAATTCGGTCCCACAAAAAACTCGACATCACGAGCCCTCTGCGTTGCATCAGAAATCGGCGCTCGCCCCCGTCAAATGCGTTTTCGCAACAGATACACCCCAATCAACATCCCCATCACACAAAGCACCGCCACGTACCAAGCCGGCCCCATTGGGGTGTTCTTGAGCATCAGCGTCACGACCATGGGTGTCAGGCCGCCGAAGATGGCGTAGGCCAGGTTGTAGGAGAACGACAGTCCGGAAAAACGCACGGCGGCCGGGAATGCACGGATCATGACGAACGGTACAGCGCCGACCACGCCGACGAACAATCCGGTCATGGCGTACATCGGAAACAGTGCGTTTGGGTGAGCTTGGAGGGTGTGATAGAACGTCCATGAGCTGACCAGCAGGCCTAGGCAGCCGAAGATAAATACCCAGCCAGCGCCAAAACGATCCGTCAGCGATCCCGCGCCGATGCAGCCCAGGCTCAGGCAGACGATTGCCAGACTATTAGCTTTCAGCGCAGTCGCCGGTGAGAAGCCATACACGGTTTGCAGCACGGTGGGGGTCATCAAGATCACGACGATGATGGCCGCCGAGAGCATCCAGGTCAGCAGCATCGACAGCACAATCGCCCCACGGTGATCACGCAGTACGGTTTTGAGCGGCACTTCTTCGGCCAACGCTTTGCGCAGTTGAAGCTCGGCAAACACCGGGGTTTCGTGCAGCCAGCGGCGCAGGTAGACCGACAGCAGACCAAACACGCCGCCCAGTAAGAACGGAATCCGCCACGCGTAATCGAGCATTTCCTGCGCGTTATAGAGGCTGTTGATTAGCGTAGCGACCAGCGAGCCCAGCAGGATGCCCGCCGTTAGGCCGGCGGTTAGGGTGCCGCAGGCGTAACCGGTACTGCGCGCCGGCACATGCTCGGACACAAACACCCAAGCGCCGGGCACTTCGCCGCCAATCGCTGCACCCTGAATAATCCGCATTAATAGCAGCAGCATGGGTGCCAAGAGGCCAATCTGCGCGTAAGTCGGCAGCAAACCCATGATCAAGGTCGGCACGGCCATCAGGAAAATGCTCAGGGTGAACATCTTCTTGCGCCCCAAAAGGTCGCCGAAGTGCGCCATGACGATGCCACCCAACGGCCGGGCCAGGTAACCGGCGGCGAAAATACCGAAGGTTTGCATCAGCCGCAGCCATTCAGGCATGTCCGCCGGGAAAAACAATTTGCCGACCACCGTGGCGAAGAACACAAAAATGATGAAATCGTAAAATTCCAGCGCACCGCCCAAGGCAGACAACGACAAGGTTTTATAGTCGTTACGGGTCAACTGACGCGAGGTCTGTGCGGTACTTGAAGGCACGGTGGACATAACAAGGACTTCTCTTGGGAGGGGTGGGCATCAGCAACGCTGGCCGATACCTGACGGACTGCACACTCGACGGTTAAGGAAAACTCTGACACGGGCACCAAAATTGCCTGACAGACAGGGCGGTCCAAAGCTGTTTAGGTCCGGCACGATAGCAAACTCTTAAAAAAGCACACAGCAAGAAGGTTTACGTGGTCAAAATGAGAACCGAACGGTCGTCGTGTGACGCATCGCCCGATATACTCGCAGACCGCCAAAAGTAACCAGACAGGCTACGGGTTGCTGTGCGAAGTCGCCGCTGAGCTTTAAACAGCCGTTTTCGCAGAGTTTCCCTAATTAAGACGCACCTGAACCCTGTGGACACAGTCTGTTCACACTCGGCGTTTTTAATGTCTTTTCACCGCGGCAAAAAATAATGAGAGTCATGGGTCAGAGGCACCCTAGGCATGATCGAACTCGAACAAGAAGATCCAATTCCACAAGGCGACCTTGCGTTGCAAATTACGGCGTTGCCCCGAGAAACCAACGGTTTTGGCGATATTTTTGGCGGCTGGCTAGTTTCGCAGATGGATTTGGCGGGCACCGCCATGGCGAGCAAAGTCGCTGGCGGACGTGTCGCCACTGTGGCCATTGACCGCATGACCTTTCTGGTTCCAGTCGCCGTCGGCGCGCAGCTGTCGTTCTATACCCAGGCACTGGAAATCGGCCGCAGCTCGATCCAGATGATGGTCGAAGTGTGGAGCGATGACCCGTTGTCCAGCGAATGGCGCAAAGTCACTGAAGCGGTATTTGTGTTCGTCGCCATTGATGGCAGCGGCCGCACTCGTTCGGTGCCCGCTAGGCGTTAAGCCTAGGCGGGGCATGCCGAGGTAAACTCGTTGGCCGTAACACGGTCTACTTTTATCACTGTCCTTATAGTGAGAGCCTTCGCATGCCAACGCCCAATGTTGAAACCGTAAAACTCGATGAGCTGAACTGCTGGCGCATCCGTCACGGCAACGCTGAGTTACTTGTCGCCCAACAAGGTGCGCACATCCTCAGCTATCAGGTCGCGGGCGAGCAGCCGCTGATCTGGCTGAACAAACAGGCTACGTTCAAACAGGGCAAGCCGATTCGTACCGGGATTCCGATCTGCTGGCCGTGGTTCGGCAATTTTGAACGTAATCCAGACAGCGTGCAGGCGATGCGTCAAAGCGCCGAGCCGGCAAAGGCCCACGGCGAAGTTCGTGCGTTGGACTGGGAGCTGCTGGGCATCAGCAATGACGGCGAAGCGCTGTTGGTGGAATTTGTGCTGCCGCAAACCCAAGGCCATCTGCCCGGATGGCCCCACGACGTGGCGCTTAAATTGAGCATTCGGCTGGACACGCAGCTACACGTCAGCCTTATCAGCCACAACAAGGGCCATGAAGACGTCACGCTTAGCCAGGCGCTGCACAGTTATTTCGCGGTAAGTGATGTGCGCCAGGTCAACGTAGAAGGTTTGGACGGGCTGCGGTATATCGACACCACGGACGACTGGAAGGAGTGCATGCAGTCCGGCGCCCTGAACTTCGCCCGCGAAACCGATCGCATATACCTGAACACGCCGAATCACCTGAGTGTGGTCGACCCCGGCTGGAATCGTCGCATCGTCATCAACACCCGAGGATCGAAATCCACGGTGGTCTGGAACCCCTGGACTGAACGGGCAAAGGGCCTCAGCGACATGGCCGATGACGGTTGGCAGGGCTTGGTGTGTGTAGAAACCGCCAACGTCATGGGTGACGTGGTAACCCTCAGCCCCGACGCTTCCCACACACTGACTGTCAGCATCGGCAGCGAGCCGTTGTAACGTCCGACCTATAGGTCCGCTTCCACCACGACGCGGACCTTTGAGGCATCCAGCGCATAGGCCGCATCGGCCATGTCATTGCTCACCTTCTCGACCTTCAACGTTCCTGTTACCCACAGCGGCGTGTAGATATCGTTGAGTTTCAAGCCTTTAGGGTAGCGTACCAGCACCAATTGATTGGGTGGCGGTGGCGGCACATGGATGCAAGCGCCTGGGTACGGAACGAGAAAAAACAGCGTGCTGCGGCCTTTAGCGTCCGTCTCCAGCGGTACGGGATAACCACCGATACGAATATCTTTGCCATTCATGGCGGCCACAGTCTTGGCCGAATACATCACAGCGGGCAGACCCTTGCTTTGTTTCAAGCCGCCTTTGCTGTCGAAGGTTCCCTGAGCTTCCGGGGAGTTATGGTCGATTTCAGGCATGGCTTCGAGGGCTTTTTGATCCGACTTTGGCATCAGTTCGAGCCAATCGGTTTCCGGCAACTCAGCGTGGGCAAGCCCGGACGCCAGCAACAACGTAATCAAGAGAAGGCGACGCATAAGTGGCTCGGCAACATAAAGTAATAAACGGTGCCGAGCATTCTAGCCCTCTACGCGGCATTAGCGCAGAGGGCTGAAGATTTACTGTCAGTCTTTTTTGAGCATGCCATAGATAACCAACAGGATGATCGCACCCACCAATGCACCCAAGAAGCCGGCGCCTTGGCCTGCTTGATAAATACCCAGCGCCTGACCACCGTAAGTGGCAGCCAACGAGCCACCGATACCTAACAGAATGGTCATGATCCAACCCATGCTGTCATCGCCCGGCTTAATGAATCGCGCCAATAGCCCAACGATCAGGCCGATAAAGATGGTTCCGATAATTCCCATGCCATTTCCCTCTCTATGAACTGGATAGACCAAGCCTAGTCACGGCGTCGGCATCCTGCCATCAGAGAGCGATGGGCGCTATTGGTTCCTTGGGGTTGCGGCATGTTTGGCGAAAGCCGAAGGCCTTGGGTCAGGCCTTGATGAGCGCTTGAACCTTTTTGATCTGCTGATCGAGGGTGGCCCGATCAACGCAACGCAAGGTCGCGTGCCCGACTTTGCGCCCGACCTTGAACGCTTTGCCGTAGTGGTGCAAATGGCAATCATCAATGGCGGTGACTTTAGCCACCGCAGGCACTTCGCCGATGAAATTGAGCATCGCGCTCTCACCGATCTTGGCCGTTGAACCCAGTGGCAAGCCTGCCACCGCCCGCAGGTGGTTTTCGAATTGGCTGCATTCGGCACCTTCGGTAGTCCAATGCCCGGAGTTGTGAACGCGCGGTGCAATTTCGTTGGCTTTCAGGCCGCCGTCGACTTCGAAGTATTCGAATGCCAACACACCCACGTAATCAAGCTTCTTAAGTACACGCCCGGCGTAATCTTCGGCCAGGGCCTGCAGCGGATGATGGGTGCTGGCGATCGACAAACGCAGAATGCCGTTGTCGTGGGTGTTGTGGACCAATGGGTAAAACCGTGTTTCGCCATCACGACCGCGCACGGCAATCAGCGACACTTCACCGGTGAACGGTACGAAACCTTCCAGCAAGCACGCCACGCTACCCAGTTCGGCAAAGGTGTTGACCACGTCCGCCGAGGTGCGCAGGACTTTTTGGCCCTTACCGTCGTAACCGAGAGTGCGGGTTTTCAACACTGCGGGCAGACCGATGTTGGCGACCGCCGCATCCAGATCGGCTTGCGAATGGATATCGGCAAACTCCGGGGTGGGAATCCCGAGGTCTTTGAACATGCTCTTTTCGAACAAGCGGTCACGGGCAATACGCAACGCTTCGGCACTTGGATAAACCGGGACGAACTGCGACAGGAACGCGACGGTTTCTGCGGGCACGCTTTCGAATTCAAAGGTCACTAGATCAACTTCATCGGCCAACTGCCGCAAGTGATCCTGATCGCCATAATCGGCACGCAGATGCTCGCCCAACGCAGCCGCACAAGCGTCTGGTGCAGGGTCAAGAAAAGCGAAGTTCATCCCCAGCGGAGTGCCCGCCAGAGCCAACATGCGACCCAATTGGCCGCCACCGATTACACCGATTTTCATAGAAAAACCTCAGGCGTCGCGCGGATCTGGATTGTCCAGGACGCTGTCTGTCTGGTCAGCGCGGAATTTTTTCAGCACTGCATGGAATTGCGGGTGCTTGGCGCCAAGAATACTCGCCGACAGCAACGCTGCATTGATCGCGCCTGCTTTGCCAATGGCCAAGGTGGCCACGGGAATCCCGGCGGGCATCTGCACGATCGACAGCAAGGAATCGACTCCCGACAGCATCGACGACTGCACCGGAACGCCCAACACCGGCAAATGAGTCTTGGCCGCACACATGCCCGGCAAGTGTGCAGCGCCACCAGCGCCAGCAATGATGACTTCAATGCCCCGCGCTTCGGCCTGTTCGGCGTACTGGAACAGCAGGTCTGGCGTTCGGTGAGCTGACACCACCTTGACTTCGTAAGGGATGCCTAGCTTATCCAGCATATCGGCGGTGTGGCTAAGGGTGGACCAATCGGACTTAGAGCCCATGATCACGCCAACCAGTGCGCTCATCGTCGTGCCTCTTCTATTGGGCGCCCGCAAGCGCGTCAAAAAACAACAAGCCACGCGGGGAAAACCGGCGTGGCTTGTTGTACGAATAATGACCGGTCGAACCGGCCAAAGGCCGCGCAGTATACCGTAAAGCAGCGGGAAGACAGCCCCTTTGTGACCAGTAGTCAGCAGCGTGTCGCAGCGGCCTTGGTTGAGATGTTGGAGCTCAACCGCTTATAGACGACCTGACACACACTAGTCGTCAGACCTAAGGAAATTGGCGATATTCTCCCGATTCTTTAAGCTGTACCGGTATGCATTACCCCGTTTCCCATCTCGATGCGGATACACGAATGTCTCACTGAGAACGCCGAATGAATTATATTGCAACTCCGCATCTTCATGGGTGGCGCCGAAACTATGCCCTAGTTCATGACCAATATTCTGATAGGCCACCAACGAAGAGATCAAACAGTTATTGCCCTCGTAAGTTACGCCCAAAACCCTGTCATTCAATTTGTCTTTAGTGACTAATAGGTATCGGTAGGTTTTCTTCCAAGAGAGGCCATTCTGCTCCACATAAACTCCAACCCGACCAATCCACTCGTCCAGCACCGCTTTCTCGTGACCTTTGTAATTGAAGTCCGTCACGCCTGCGATTGAACGCCGGTAGTCGATAATGCATTCACGACCGGTGATTTTCTGAATTTCAATGATGCAGTCTTGCAGGTAATTGCGAGGAACAAGACGTTGTAGGCTGGGATCTACATCGTCGTGATAAAAGACCAATAATCGAATAGGCTGCTTGCTGGCTGACATGCTAAATCCTTTTAAAAGTAACCTCCTATCATCATGATGCGCGGAGGTCGAGAGGGTTAACCCCTGACCAAGTTACAACCTGAAGAATGCGAATACATTCAGACACCAACAACAGCGAAGGTAGTCTCCGGTAGTTATAACCTGTAGGAAATGCGTCCCCGCGTCCTCGCACTGCCAGTTGTTCAACTAGTACCCGGATGCTCCAGCTGCCCCGCTGTTTCCAGCTTGCGCCACAACAACCGCACATTTGCCTTACGCACTAGCGCGCAACGGTACAAACGAATCTCCAACGGCACATGCCATTGCGGGCCACCGCAAACCACCAACTCACCCCGTGCCAATTCGGCGCGCACGCTCAGCTCTGGAACCCAGGCGATACCCAGCCCTTCAAGGGCCATGCCTTTCAAGCTGTCGGCCATGGCCGTTTCATAGACCGTCGTGAAGCGCACGCTGCGCTGACGCAGCAGTAAATTCACCGAACGCCCGAGAAATGCACCGGCGCTATAGGCCAATAACGGCACGCTGGCATCGCCTTCCAAATCAAACATCGGCTGGCCATCGGCACCCGCCGCGCAAACGGGCAACATTTCGGTGTGTCCCAAATGCAGTGAGGGGAAAATCTCGTTATCCATCTGCAACGCGGCGTCCGGGTCATAGAACGCCAGCATCAAATCGCAACCGCCTTCGCGCAGGGCATGCACCGCCTCGCCGACATTGGTCGCCACCAGCCGCGTAGCAATGTTCAAACCTTCATTACGCAACTGAGCGATCCAGCGCGGAAAAAAGCCCAACGCCAGGGAGTGCGCAGCCGCGACCTGCATGACTTCGCCCTGTCCGCCCTCCAAGTGGTGTAGGTGGCGTAACACTTCGCCCAGTTGTTCAACGACGGTCCTCGCGGTCACCAGAAACAATTGCCCGGCAGCCGTGAGTTCTATGGGCGTGCGCGAGCGATTGACCAATGTCAGGCCCAGCGCTGATTCAAGGCTGCGAATTCGGCGGCTGAAAGCGGGTTGTGTCACAAAGCGGCGCTCGGCCGCCTGGGAAAAACTACGGGTCGCGGCCAGGGCACTAAAGTCCTCAAGCCATTTGCTTTCAAGATTCATGGGGTCTCCTGCCAAAAAACGCATACCTGCGTCTACATACGCGTTTCAAAATCGTAACGTCACATCAACAGTATGCCGTTTACGCATAGGTCAGCGCTTAACAGCATTTGCTCCAAATTGCCTACAAGCCTAGCATCATCAGCGTTCCGGCACCCTTCGTGCCTCTCTTGAGACTATCTCTATCATGTCCTCCGCCGCATCATCGCGTACCGAAAAAGACCTGCTTGGCGTTCTCGAAGTACCGGCTGATGCCTATTTCGGCATTCAGACGCTACGGGCGGTGAATAACTTTCACCTCTCTGGCGTGCCGATTTCGCATTACCCAAAGCTGGTTGTGGCATTGGCGATGGTCAAGCAAGCCGCCGCTGACGCAAACCACGAGTTGGGCCACCTGAACTCAGCCAAGCATGCAGCGATCAGCGAAGCCTGTGCACGGCTGGTTCGCGGCGATTTCCACGACCAGTTCGTGGTGGACATGATTCAAGGCGGCGCAGGCACTTCAACCAACATGAATGCAAACGAAGTCATCGCCAACATCGCGCTCGAGGCTATGGGCCACAGCAAAGGCGAATACCAGTTCTTGCACCCGAACAACGACGTGAACATGGCGCAGTCGACCAACGATGCTTACCCGACGGCTATTCGCCTGGGCCTGTTGCTGGGTCACGATTCACTGCTCGCCAGCCTCGACAGCCTGATCCAGGCGTTCGCGGCCAAAGGCAAAGAATTCAACCACGTCTTGAAAATGGGCCGGACCCAGTTACAGGACGCTGTACCGATGACCCTTGGTCAGGAATTCCGCGCCTTCGCTACTACCCTCAATGAAGACCTCAATCGGCTGCGCACCCTGGCGCCAGAACTGCTGACCGAAGTAAACCTTGGCGGCACCGCCATCGGCACCGGCATCAACGCCGACCCGCGTTATCAACAATTGGCGGTAGATCGTCTGGCAATCATCAGCGGCCAACCGCTGGTACCGGCTGCCGACTTGATCGAAGCCACTTCCGACATGGGCGCCTTCGTACTGTTCTCCGGGATGCTCAAGCGCACCGCGGTCAAGCTGTCGAAGATCTGTAACGACTTGCGTCTGCTGTCCAGCGGCCCACGCACCGGGATCAACGAAATCAACCTGCCAGCACGTCAGCCAGGCAGCTCGATCATGCCCGGCAAGGTCAACCCGGTCATCCCGGAAGCGGTCAATCAGGTGGCTTTTGAAATCATCGGCAACGACCTGTCGCTGACCATGGCGGCGGAAGGCGGTCAGTTGCAGTTGAACGTGATGGAGCCGCTGATCGCTTACAAAATCTTCGACACCATTCGCTTGCTGCAGCGCGCCATGGACATGCTGCGCGAGCACTGCATCGTCGGCATCACCGCCAACGAAGCGCGCTGCCGTGAACTGGTCGAGCACTCGATTGGTCTGGTGACTGCTCTGAACCCGTACATCGGTTATGAAAACGCGACCCGTATCGCTCGTATCGCCCTGGAAACCGGCCGTGGCGTGCTGGAACTGGTACGCGAAGAAGGCTTGCTCGACGACGCCATGCTCGCCGACATCCTGCGCCCGGAAAACATGATTGCCCCGCGACTGGTGCCGTTGAAAGCCTGACTTTAACGCCACGTCGCACAACGTTCACCAGGTCGAGGGACTAGACACCTCTCACCTTTTGAGGGCCTGAAGATCACTCTCCAGGCCCTTTTTTTGCCTGCTTGTTTTTACTTTTAACCGTCTACGCCATACCTTACGAATCACGCCAATCCCTGACCTGTCTAGAGAAAACCCAATGAATAGCGACACGCAGTCACCCGCCCAGCAGGTCATGGTGCTTTATACCGGCGGCACGATTGGTATGCAGGCCAGCGCCAACGGGCTGGCCCCGGCGTCGGGATTTGAAGCGAGGATGGCCGAACAACTGGCCGCGCAACCGGACCTTCAGGTGCCCAACTGGCGGTTTCGAGAATTGCTCCCACTGATCGACAGCGCCAATATGACCCCTGCCTATTGGCAGCGCTTGCGTGAAGCGGTGATTGAAGCGGTGGATGTCGATGGCTGCGATGGCGTGCTGATTTTGCACGGCACCGACACTTTGGCCTACAGCGCGGCTGCGATGTGTTTCCAGCTAATTGGATTGAATGCGCCAGTGGTGTGCACCGGCTCGATGCTGCCCGCTGGCGTAGATGACAGCGATGCCTGGGAAAACCTCAACGGCGCCCTACTCGCCCTTGGCAAAGGCCTGAAATCCGGCGTACAGCTGTATTTCCACGGTGAACTGCTGGCGCCGACCCGTTGCGCGAAAATCCGCAGCTTTGGGCGGCATCCGTTTGCGGCGTTGCAGCGCACGCGGGGTGGCGAGTCGGCGCAGCCGATGCCGAACGCTCTGGATTATCGCCAGCCTAAAACCATCGCCAACGTCGCCGTGCTGCCGCTGTTTCCAGGTATCAACGCTCAGCACCTAAACGCGGTGCTCGACAGCGGCATCCAAGCGCTGGTCCTCGAATGCTTCGGCAGCGGCACCGGCCCGAGCGACAACCCAGAGTTCCTCGCCAGCCTGAAAAATGCTCATCAACGTGGCATCTGCGTGGTAGCAATCACCCAATGCCATGAAGGCGGCGTCGAACTGGACGTTTACGAAGCGGGCAGCCGCCTGCGCGGTGTTGGCGTGGCGTCGGGCGGCGGCATGACCCGAGAAGCGGCGTTCGGCAAACTGCATGCGCTGCTGGGTGCGGGGCTTGGGATAGAAGAAGTACGACGGTTAGTTGAACTGGATGTGTGTGGGGAATTGCTCTAACAAAAACGCCAAAGCCTTTGTAGGAGCCAACTTGTTGGCGAAGTGGATACCGCCTCGCGAACAAGTTCGCTCCTACAGGGTTATAAATAATCTATATATCACCCCGCTCCACCTGAGCATCCCGCAACATTGAGTCCAAGTTGCGCTCGATATTCGTGCACAGCGCTGTCATTTGAATTTCATGCTCGCTGGCCAGAAACGGGCTTTGCAGATCGGTGCCGATTTTCTCAATCGCCAGCAGCATGAAACCCACTACGGTGGAGGCCAGCGGCGTGAACCAGCCAAGCGTTTCCACCAGACCGATGGGTACGATCACGCAAAACAGGGTGATGAACAGCCTTGGAAAGGCCACATACGGGTAAGGCAACGGCGTGTTAGCGATGCGTTCCATGCCGCCTTGGCAATTAGAAATTTCCACCAGCGTGGATTCGATTCGTGCCAACCGAATGCTGTCCAGGTGACCGGACTTGAACTCTTTGGCCAGCAGCGCAGCAGAGGCATTGAGCAAATCATTGGGAAAATTGTTGGTATCGTGACGACGGTCAAACTCCTCGGGGGAGATCAGCGCCTGCACTTCTGCGCCGCAGGTTTCACCTTTTAAATGCGCCGATAAACATTTCACGTAAGCCACATGCCGGCGTAGCAGCACGGCTTTAACCGGATTAATGTCTCCATTGTCGTCAATAAACGTCAAGGCTTGCCGGGCAAAACTGCGGGAATTGTTGACCAAACCGCCCCACAAGGTTCGGGCTTCCCACCAGCGGTTGTAGGCACTGGAATTGCGAAAGCTGGTCAGCACGACCAACGCCGAACCCAGCAGTGTCAGTGGCAGCGGGGGCAAGGTGACCTTGCGCTCCAGATAAAGCATGAAATCGACGGTGACGATGACATCCCAGACCAACAGCCAAACCAGCGACCACCCCACATAAGACAGGGTTCGGACCAAAAACTGATACTTCTCAACGATTGCCTGCTGCAAGAGATTACCTCGTTCGACGACAACACGAGCGCTGTCCCCTGGGGTTCGAATGCTTTTTGCTCAAATGGTTCGGCACCGACGGATCTGAAGTTTCATGGAACAAACTCGCCTTTTTCGTGCTCAACACCTATCTGGATGTTCAGCAGCACGTCACCGAGGGTAAATTCAATGGGCTCGTCTTCAACGTCTTCCTCCATCGAACAGCGCACCACGCGCGACCAACTGTGCATTAACACCATTCGCACGCTCGCCATGGATGCCGTCCAAAAAGCCAACTCCGGCCACCCTGGAACACCGATGGCACTGGCGCCGGTAGGTTACACAGTCTGGAATCAATTTCTGCGTTATCACCCTGAGCACCCCGATTGGCCAAATCGCGACCGCTTTGTGCTGTCGGTCGGCCATGCATCGATGCTGCTGTATTCATTGCTGCACTTGGCCGGCGTGATCGAAATCGACGAACACGGCCAACCTTCAGGCAAACCGGCGGTCAGCCTGGAAGACATCAAACAGTTCCGTCAGATGGACTCTAAAACCCCTGGTCACCCGGAATACCGCATGACCACGGGCGTCGAAACCACCACCGGTCCGCTGGGCCAAGGGTGTGCCAACAGCGTGGGCATGGCCATGGCTGAACGCTGGTTGGGCACGCGCTTCAACCGTCCCGACGCAACGCTGTTCGATTACAACGTTTACGTGCTGTGCGGTGATGGCGACATGATGGAGGGCGTGTCGTCCGAAGCGGCATCGATTGCCGGCCATCTCAAGCTCGCTAACCTGTGCTGGATCTACGACAACAACACCATCACCATCGAGGGCCACACCGAGCTGTCGTTCAACGAAGACGTGCAGACCCGGTTCAAGGGCTATGGCTGGAATACGCTGCACGTCACCAACGCTAACGATACCGTGGCGCTGGCCAAAGCGATTGAAACCTTCAAACACAACCAAGACGCCCCCACATTGATCGTGGTTGACAGCGTGATTGGTTATGGCGCGCCGCATAAGCACAACACCGCAGCGGCCCACGGCGAACCCTTGGGCGTGGAAGAAATTCGTCTGACCAAAAAATTCTATGGCTGGGACGAAAATGCCAGCTTCCTGGTGCCGCAAGAGGCCCAGCACTGCTTACGAGACGCCCTGATTGAACGCAACAGCGCGGAGTACGAAGCGTGGGAAAAAACCTTGGCCGAGCTTGGCAACAGTGACCCGACCCTAACCGATCAGTTGCGCCGGATGCGTGCTGGCGAGATGCCCGACGATTGGCAGGATGAGCTGGAACAATTCGAAACCGACGCAAAAGGCATCGCATCCCGTGCCTCCGGCGGCAAAGTTCTCAATGCGTTCGCCTCGAAAATCCCATGGCTGATGGGTGGCTCTGCCGACTTGTCGCCCTCGACCAAGACCAACCTGACATTCGACGGCGCGGACAGCTATTCGGCCGAAAACTATGGCGGGCGCAACCTGCACTTCGGCATTCGCGAACACGCCATGGGGTCAATTGCCAATGGCATGGCGCTGTCATATATCCGCCCGTACACCTCGACATTCCTGGTGTTCAGCGACTACATGAAACCGCCGATTCGTCTTGCGTCGATCATGGAGCTGCCGGTGATTTTCGTCTTCACCCACGACTCCATCGGTGTCGGTGAAGACGGGCCGACGCACCAACCCATCGAACAGCTGACCCAACTGCGCTCGACGCCCGGCCTGCTGACATTGCGCCCCGGCGATGCCAATGAAACCGTTCAGGTCTGGAAGATCGCCCTGGCGCAAACCAATCGGCCGTCGTGCATTGTGCTTTCGCGCCAACCGCTGCCGACGCTGGATCGCTCGGTGTATGCCAGCGCAGAGGACACGGCTCGCGGCGCTTATGTGTTGGGTGACGCAGGGCACGGTCAGCCGGAAGTAATCTTGATCGCCACCGGCAGCGAAGTCGGCATGACCGTACAAGCGTACGAGAAGCTCAAATCAGAAGGCATCGCGGCGCGGGTGGTTTCAATGCCCAGCTGGGAACTGTTCGAGGATCAAGACCAAGCCTACCGCGACAGCGTATTCCCGCCGAGCGTCACTGCCAGGGTGGTGGTTGAACAAGCTGGCCCCGTGGGCTGGGACCGCTACGTCGGCAACACCGGAGCCAAAATCGTCATGAACACCTTCGGCGCCTCGGCTCCGATTGAGAAGCTCCAAGCCAAGTTTGGCTTCACCGTGGAGAATATTGTGAAGGTGGCGAAGGCGCAGCTAGAGAAATAGCCTGCGGGCGAGAGATAAATGCAATTATTCCTGCGCTAAATTCATTCTTTAGCCAGAATAATTGCATTTTTTGTCTAAACAATCGCTGCAGTTACCGTTCCTATTCAGCACCCACTCAACGCCACCTGCGGACGCTCACCGACAAAGAAATACGGCCGCAATTTCACCCCGACGCCATTCCCAATAAACGCCGCCACCAGCCACACCCAGCCGTGCAAGCTGCCGGAGGCGATGCCGCTGAAGTAGGCGCCGATGTTGCAGCCGTAGGCCAGGCGAGAGCCGTAACCCAACAACAGACCGCCGATGACTGCCGCGATCAATGAGCGGGCGGGGATTTTCAGGTTGGGTGCGAAACGTCCGGCCAGCCCTGCTGCCAACAGCGCACCCAGCATAATGCCGATGTCCATGACACTGGTGACGTCTTCCCATACCGGCGCAGCCAAGGCTTTGGCGTTGCCCGGGAGTTGCCAAAACACCCAACTGCCAACGTCCACGCCTAGACCACTGGCGACTTTGGCGCCCCACAACGCGAAAGCCGAGGTGATTCCCCATGGCCGACCGGCGAGTGCCAAGGTCGCGTAGTTGAGCAACGCCAAACCAATCGCGCCCCATACCAATGGCCAAGGCCCGCGCAGAAAACGGCGCAGGCCGATGTGCTCGCTGGTGACGCCTTCCTCAAGCTGACCATGACGGCGCTTTTCCAGGCGCACGGTCACCGCCGCAATAATCGCGAACAGCGCCAGGCTCATCACCAACGCGGGATAAACCCCGAAGCTTTTGACGATGGAAATCGCCGGAAACGACGGCAGTGAAAACCACCAATCGACGTGATGAGTAGCGATCAACGATCCGACAATGAAAAACAGCAGCGTCACTAACATCCGCGCGTTGCCGCCGCCGACGGTGAACAAGGTGCCCGATGCACAGCCGCCACCGAGCTGCATGCCAATACCAAACATGAACGCGCCGACCACCACGGAAATACCCGCAGGCGCCACCAGACCCACCACTGGCTGACCGAATAAGCTGCCCGCGCCCAGTGCGGGAAAGAACAGCACCACGGCCACCGCCAGCATCACCATCTGCGCGCGCAAACCGGCGCCACGGCGATCACTGATAAATACCCGCCACGCCGAGGTGAAACCGAACGCGGCGTGGTAAAGGGTTAGACCCAACGCCGCGCCGACTACCAGCAGCAACATCAGGCGCGAACCCACGCTGTTTTGCAAAAACGCAGCGCCGAATAACAACAAAACAAAGGCGATTAGTGGAGCGGCGGGCTTGCGTGCAGGCGTCGCAGAGAGAGGAAGACTCATAACGGATCTCGGTGAGTGAAGTGCAATGGCGCGAGTATAAACGCTTAATTCGCCCACACTTGGCGCAGCTTATCCAGCGCCTCGCGAATGCTTGGCTCAGGCATGGCGGCGAAACCCAAGACCAACCCTGCACGGTTATCCACAGGCTCAGAAGACGTCGGCAACCAATAATCGCTCAACGGGTTGATCTCAACGCCGACGCTTGCGGCCTTGTCGATCAATTCTCCCTCACGGGCCAGGGTGGATACCGGCACCGCAACGTGCAGTCCGGCGACGACCTTCGGCATCGCGCCACAGCCGCTGATGCCGTGCGGCCAGCCCGCCAACAACGCATCCCGACGACTCAGCGCAGCGCGGCGCATGCGACGGATGTGTCGCTGGAAATGCCCGGCGGCGATGAATTCGGCCATGACCGCCTGCGTCCCGACTTCGGAGTGACGCATGTCCACGGCTCGGCGCTGACTGAAGGCTTCAACCAACCCCAGCGGTAGCACCAAATAGCCCAGGCGCAGGGCCGGAAAAGCAATTTTGCCAAAGGTGCCGACGTACAACACCCGTCCGTTCTGATCCAGCGACGCCAAGGGTGCCAATGGCGCACCGCTGTAACGGTACTCACCGTCGTAATCATCCTCGACGATCCAGCCTTGAGTCCGTTCTGCCCAAGTAAGGATTTCAAGGCGCCGCGCCAAACTCATGGTCACGCCTGTCGGGTATTGGTGTGACGGCGTGACATACGCCAGGGTGCAATCGCTGTGCAGTAGTTCGGAACAACGCATGCCTTCGTTGTCCACGCCGATGCCGTGCAACTGCGCCCCGGCGATGGCGAATGCGTGGGCCGCTGCGCGATACCCCGGATTTTCCACCGCCACCGCATCGCCCACTTCGACCAACAGCTGTGCACAAAGGCTAATCGCTTGCTGTGCGCCACTGGTGATTACTATTTGTTCAGGGCTGCAATGCAAGCCTCTGGAACTGCGCAAATAGGCCGAGATCAACTCGCGCAGGCGCCAGTCTCCTGCGGGCTCGCCGTATCCCAGTTTGCCCAAGTCCGGCTTTCGCCAAAAAGCAGCGTGTAACTTGCCCCAAACCCCGAATGGGAACAGGTCAAATGCCGGCACGCCCACCCGAAAGGCCCGTGGAGCATCGCCTCGCGGTGGCGGCAAATGATGCTGTTGAAGCAAATTCAGTGCGGTGTTGTGGACAACTTTTTCAGGCTGAACGTGACCCGAATCAGACGAAATTGTGGATAAGGCTGTGGGTAAGCCTGTTGATAAGCCTGTGGACACTTTTGTGGATAACTTAACTGCCTTCTTTGACGCGACCGATGGTGACGCAAGCTGCGCAACGTAAGTGCCGTCGCCAATGCGCCCTTCGGTAAAACCCTCGGCATAGAGCTGGTCGTAGGCGCGCATGACGCTATTTCGGGAAATCGACAACGACGACGCCAGATCCCGGCTGGCGGGTAACCGTGTGCCACTGCTCAAACTGCCGTCGAGAATCCGCTGGCGTAGCGTTTGATAGAGCTGACGGCTCAGCCCACGGCTGGGATCAAGTTCGATACCGGCAGGATCGAATGGAAAAGAAGAAGTGCTGAACGCCATGAATTGGCCCTACGAAATTGATCGTTAATGGCTCTTACAACCAACCAATAGCGTGCCTAAGATTTAGCCATCCGCCAAGGAAAAACTCATGTACCTACCCAGCGCATTTAAAGAAGAGGATCTCGCCCTCCTGCACCAGCACATGGAAGGCACGCGCCTCGCCGTTTTAGTCACCCACGGCGCGCTGGGTTTACTGGCGAACCATGTGCCGCTGCTGCTCAGCCCGAACCAAGGCCCGAACGGCACGCTGCACGGGCATTTGGCCAAAGCCAACCCGCAGTGGAAGGAGCTGGCCAGCGGTGCCGAAGCCCTGTTGATCTTCGCCGGCCCGGACGCCTACGTCAGCCCGTCGTTTTACCCGAGCAAGGCCGAACATGGCCAAGTGGTGCCCACCTGGAATTTTTTGGCGATTCACGCTTATGGCACGCCCGAAGTGTTTCACGACGCGAGTCGACTGCTTGATCTGGTCAGCGCTTTGACCGACAAGCATGAAGCCGGACGCGCCATGCCTTGGGCGGTGGAGGACGCGCCAAAGGAGTACATCGACAAAATGCTCGGCGCCATCGTCGGGTTTGCCGTGCCGATCACCCGGCTCGAAGGCAAGCGCAAGCTCAACCAGAACCGCAACGCGGCTGACATTGCAGGCGTCCGTGACGGACTCGCCGCCAGTGCCGCGCCCAATGACAACGAACTCGCCCGACTGATGCGCTAAGGAGCCATTGATGACCGACATACAGATCCGCCCCGTCACGCCGGAAGACCACGCCGCTTGGCTGCCGCTGTGGAAAGCCTATTTGACGTTCTACAAGACCGAATTGCCCGACAGCGTCAGTGACGTCACTTGGCAGCGAATCCTAAACCCGAGCGAACCCACCAACGCGGCCCTCGCCTGGAGCGGTGACAAAGCGGTTGGCATGGTTCACTTCATCTACCATCGCTCTAACTGGAGCATCAAGAACGCTTGCTACCTGCAAGACCTGCTGGTCAGCCCGGAGCAACGCGGCACCGGGGTCGGCAGGCAGTTAATCGAATACGTCTACGCCACCGCCGGTGAAAATAACTGCGACAAGGTTCATTGGCTGACCCACGAAACCAATGCCACCGCCATTCAGCTGTATGAACGCATTGCCGAACGCCCCGGTTTCATTCAATTTCGTAAACCGCTCTAGCCCTGGAATTTTGCTCATGTCGACCGCTGAACTGCACTGGCAAACGGCTAAGTTGCCGAATGCCAAACCCATCGAAGGCCGCTTCATACGTCTTGAAAAACTGGACGCCGTGCGTCACTGCGATGGTTTATGGACCGCTTTGCAGGGCCCGAATTCCGACCCGAAGCTGTGGGATTATTTGCCGTATGGCCCGTTCAACCAACGCGCCGAGTTCGACAACTGGCTAAGTCGCCTCGCAGCGGGGAACGACCCTTGGTTTTACACCGTGATCGACCGCGAGACCGGAATCGTGGACGGCTGCCTGAGCCTGATGTCGATCGTCCCTGATCATGGCCGAATCGAAATCGGCCACGTGATGTTTGGCGGCGCCATGCAACGCACTGCCAAAGGCACCGAGGTCATTTACCTGCTGGCCAAAGAGTCCTTCGCGTTGGGCCATCGGCGTTTGGAGTGGAAATGCAACGACAGTAACCAGCGCTCCAAACGCGCCGCCGAACGCTTCGGCTTTACCTTCGAAGGCACCTTCCGCCAGCACATGGTGGTGAAAGGGATCAATCGGGACACCACGTGGTACTCGATAACCGACGCGGAATGGCCAGCGTTGCAGCAAGCGTTTGAAGGCTGGTTGGCCGTGGATAACTTTGAGGGTGGGCAGCAGATTCGATCGTTGGAAACTTTCCGAGGCTAATGGCACAGGCCGTAACTGTGGGACCGAATTCATTCATGCGCTGAGGTGGTCTCAGTAAACACCGGCAACTGAGCTGCCGAAGGCTGCGAAGCCGGCACGGCTCTGGGGTTTCATTGACGAGGTTGATAGCAAGCAGCCACAAATCCTGTGGGAGTAGGCTTGCCTGCGAAGAGGCCCAAAATCACGCCGCTAATGTCACCCTGAAACCTGGGTCGCCTGCATTGACGCTTTCGTTGGCAAGCCAACTCCCACGGAGTTTTTTGGCAGACTCGGAATAGTCGGCACTGAAAAATCTTATCGCAGCCTTGGGTGTTCCTACAGAATTCTGAAAACAACGACATATGTGGGACCGAATTTATTCGGGAAGGCGTCGTATCAGGCGCCGATGAGGTTGGATGTGGAATCCATTCCCGAATAAATTCGGTCCCACAGAATTTCGGGCAATCCCACAGGTTGAATTCGAAATTAAAAAAAGGGGAGCCACAAGTGCTCCCCCCAGAGTAAACAGTTAAGCGGGTATCGAATCAGCCCTCGATTTCCACCAGGATTTCGCCTGGGTTGACGCGGTCCCCTTTGGCGACATGAATCGCCGTGACTTTGCCCGCGATGGTGGCCTGTACTTCAGTCTCCATCTTCATCGCTTCGGTGATCAGCAAGGCCTGACCGGCTTTGACCACGTCGCCCTCTTTGACCAATACTTCGACGATGTTGCCCGGCATGGTGGTGCTCACATGGCCCGGTGCTGTCGCTTGCGCGCGCTTGCCGATGCCGCCACCCACGAATTCGTTGAGCGGTTCGAAAACCACCTCTTCCGGCATGCCATCGATGGTCAGGTAGAAGTGACGCTTGCCGCCGGCTTTGACGCCGACACCGGTGATGTCGACGCGGTAGCTTTCACCGTGTACGTCGATCACGAACTCAGTCGGTACGCCCTCGCCGCCCGCTTTGCTGACACCGCCCGCTTCGGGAATTGGCAACAGCTCTTCAGGTTTCAACGTGCCCGCTGCGCGCTCTTCGAGGAATTTGCGCCCGATATCCGGGAACATGGCATAGGTCAGCACGTCTTCTTCGGACGTGGCCACCGCACCTATTTCAGCCCGCAGCTTGACCATTTCCGGCTTGAGCAAATCCGCCGGGCGCACGTCGATCAGTTCTTCGTTGCCAATGGCCTGACGGCGCAGCTCTTCATCCACGATACCCGGCGCTTTACCGTAACCGCCTTGCAGGTACAGCTTCACTTCGTTGGTGATGGTTTTGTAGCGCTCACCGGCCAGCACGTTAAAAAACGCCTGAGTACCGACGATCTGAGAAGTCGGGGTAACCAGCGGCGGGTAGCCGAGGTCTTTACGAACCCGAGGAATTTCCGCCATCACTTCGGCCATGCGGTTCAGCGCGCCCTGCTCTTTGAGCTGGTTAGCCAGGTTGGAAATCATCCCGCCCGGTACTTGGTTGACCTGCACACGGGTGTCGACAGAGGTAAATTCACTCTCAAACTGGTGGTATTTCTTACGCACTGCGTAGAAGTACAAACCAATTTCCTGCAGCAGTTCCAGGTTCAAACCGGTATCGAATTCGCTGCCCTTGAGCGCAGCGACCATCGACTCGGTGCCCGGATGGCTGGTACCCCAAGCGAAGCTGGAGATGGCGGTGTCGATGTGATCGGCGCCGTTTTCAATCGCTTTCAGCTGACACATGGCGGCCAGACCAGCAGTGTCATGGGAATGAATGAACACCGGCAGCGATTGCTCAGACTTCAGCGCCTTGACCAATTCGCCAGTGGCATACGGCGTCAACAGGCCGGCCATGTCCTTGATCGCCACCGAGTCGCAACCCATGGCTTCCATTTGTTTGGCTTGGGCGACAAACGCGTCGATGGTGTGCACTGGGCTCGTGGTGTAAGCGAGGGTGCCTTGGGCATGCTTGCCCGCCGCTTTCACCGCTTCAATCGACACCCGAAGGTTACGAACGTCGTTCATCGCATCAAAAATACGGAACACATCGATGCCGTTGACCGCTGCCTTGGCCACGAAAGCACGCACCACGTCGTCACTGTAGTGCCGATAGCCCAACAGGTTCTGACCGCGCAACAGCATCTGCAAGCGAGTGTTAGGCAACGCCGCACGCAACTGGCGCAGGCGCTCCCACGGGTCTTCTTTCAGAAAACGGATGCAGGCATCGAACGTCGCGCCGCCCCACACTTCCAGCGACCAATAGCCAACCTTGTCGAGCTTTTCGCAGATCGGCAGCATGTCTTCAGTGCGCATGCGAGTGGCCAGCAGCGACTGATGGGCGTCACGCAGGATGGTGTCAGTGACGAAGATTTTCTTAGACATTCAAAAGCTCCTTATAGCGACAAGCTGCGAGCTTCAAGCGACAAGCAAAAGCGTAATCGGCTTTTACTTGCAGCTTGCCGCTTGAAGCTTGCCGCTAACTTATTCATAGGCCTGCGTGGGCGGCAATGGCGGCGGCGATTGCCAAGGCCAGCTCTTCGGGTTTGCGCTTGATCGAATAGTTGGTCAGTTCTGGGTGGGCTTCAACGAAGCTGGTGTTGAACTGGCCGCTACGGAATTCCGGGTTTCGCAAAATTTCCTGGTAGTACGCCGCCGTGGTCTTGACCCCTTGCAGGCGCATGTCGTCCAGCGCGCGCAGGCCACGGTCCATCGCCTCTTCCCAAGTCAACGCCCAGACGATCAGCTTCAGGCACATCGAGTCGTAAAACGGCGGAATCGTGTAGCCGGTGTAAATCGCTGTGTCCGTGCGCACGCCGGGACCGCCGGGCGCGTAATAACGGGTGATCTTGCCGAAGCTCGGTAGGAAGTTGTTTTTCGGGTCTTCGGCGTTGATCCGGAATTGCAGGGCGAAACCACGGTGAATGATGTCTTCCTGCTTGACCGACAACGGCAGGCCGGAAGCGATGCGAATTTGTTCACGGACGATGTCGATGCCGGTGATTTCTTCGGTGATAGTGTGTTCCACCTGCACCCGAGTGTTCATTTCCATGAAGTACACCTCGCCCTCGGCGAGCAGAAACTCCACGGTGCCAGCGTTCTCGTAGCCCACCGCCTTAGCCGCACGCACTGATAAGTCGCCGATGTAAGCGCGCTGTTCAGGGGTCAACTGGGGGCTGGGGGCAATTTCGATCAGCTTCTGGTTACGGCGCTGGATCGAGCAATCACGCTCGAACAGATGAACGACGTTGCCGAAGCTGTCGCCGAGAATCTGGGCTTCGATGTGCTTGGGATTGACGATGCATTTTTCGAGGAAGACTTCCGCCGAGCCAAAGGCTTTGGTGGCTTCCGAGATCACCCGAGGAAACGCCTGCTCCAGTTCTTCAGGGCTGTTGCAACGGCGAATGCCGCGACCGCCACCGCCGGAGGTCGCCTTGAGCATCACCGGATAACCGAGGCGCTCGCCTTCGACCAACGCTTCGGCGATGTCCGCAACGTTGCCTTCGGTGCCCGGCGTCACGGGCACGCCCGCCTTGATCATGCTGCGGCGCGCTTCGGTTTTGTCGCCCATGCGGCGAATGACTTCAGCCGACGGACCGATGAATTTGATCCCACGCTCAACGCAGATATCCGCCAGTTCAGCGTTTTCCGAAAGAAAACCATAACCGGGGTGTAACGCGTCACAACCGGTTTCCACGGCCAGATTGACCAGCTTGCGCGGGTTCAAATAGCCAGCGAGCGGTTCGGCGCCAATGCTGTGGGCTTCGTCAGCGCGTTTGACGTGCAGCGCATGACGGTCGGCGTCGGAATAGACCGCAACAGAGCGAATGCCCATCTCGGCGCATGCACGCACGATCCGGACAGCAATTTCACCGCGGTTGGCGATCAGGATTTTTGTTATCACTGGCATTCCTCGACTGATAAGCCTCGACCGTTAGAACAGACGAACCGGCTGAGCCGTTCGGCGTGTGACCCGCATACTCCGATGAAGTCGCATGGCGAGAGCTACCCTAAGCCGTGAGCAAGATTAATAAAAATCAGTAAAAGTTGGGTTGTGTATAAGTAAAACCTTATAGTTGCTTTCATCGGCGTTTAGAGAAGGTGAAAAGTATGCGCAAGTCATTGATGCGTATGACATTACGACAGCTGCGGATTTTTAATGAGGTCTGTGACTTGAAATCCTACAGCCGGGCGGCTGAGGAAATGTCTCTTACACAACCGGCTGTTAGCCTACAAATTCGTCAGTTAGAGGAGCTTATTGGGCAACCGTTGTTTGAATACGTAGGCAAAAAACTCTACCTGACGGAGGCTGCGGACGCGCTCAAAGCCGCCAGTCGCGACATTTTTGGGCGCCTGGAAAACCTCGATATGCAACTGACCGACATGCAGGGTTCGTTGCAGGGTCAGCTCAAATTGGCTATTGAATCCAGCGCCAAGTATTTCGTGCCGCATTTGTTCGCCGCGTTTAAACGGCAATACCCCGACGTCATGCTGAACCTGACGGTGGTCAATCGGGCGCAGGTTATCCGGCGGCTGTCGGACAACCGGGATGATTTGGTGGTGATGTCGATGGTGCCGCAGGACATGGGCTTGGAATTCATGCCCTTTCTCAACAATCCGATCGTGGCCGTGGCACCGCCGGATCATCCGTTGTGCACTGCCGAAACGCTGACGCTGAAGGACCTTGAACCGTACTCACTGGTGATTCGTGAGGCCGGCTCAGGCACGCGCAAAGCGTGTGAAGAATACTTCAAGGAAAAGCGCGTGCACTTTAGTCACACGCTGGAAGTCGCATCGAACGAAGCCCAGCGTGAAAGCGTGGTAGCCGGTTTAGGGTTAGCGATGCTGACTCGCCACGCGTTAAGCCTGGAACTGGCCACCGGCATGCTGCGCGAGCTGCCGGTAGCCGAGTTGCCGCTGTACCGCAGTTGGTGCGTGGTGCAAGCCAAGGACAAACCGTTGTCGCCAGTTGCCCATGCCTTTCTTGCTTTCATCCGCGCCGAACGTGCGCAGATTAGCCAGCTTGTTGAGCGTTTCGACGGGAATCTACCGCGCTTTGTTGCCACACGCTCGTGACTGGGCCCAAGTCGAAGTAATCAGAAAGCTCTTGGGCCAGCTGTCGTTGTTCGGAATAACTTTCGATGGCGCGTCGGAACTCCATGCGGCGCTGATCTTCCTGCTGCCGACGGGTGTTTTTGGAGGTGGTGCCAGCGGTCGTGGTCGTGGCGTGCTGTTGTGATTCATCGTAGTGCCGAAGCATGTCCTGTCTCCCATCACGTTGCGGGAGCTTGAGCATGAACGCTGGGAATGACGATTACGCGGCGATCAGATGACAGAGCGATGAATGATTTTTGACGAGATTCTGCCGTTAACCGTGTGAACTTCTTCGCGAATGAATTCGCTCCCACAGGGGAATGCAATTTATCTGTGGAGCGAATTCATTCGCGAAGACGGTCTTTTAGTCGTCGAGGTTTTTGACTGATTTTGGCGATAAGCGAAGGCTACGAAGGCTGCGTTTTACACTTTTGAGGTGGTTAACCAAACTCGGTCCGCGGGCCATGGCCACGCCCATCGCCAGTACATCGATGACGACCAGGTGGGCAATGCGAGAGGTCAGTGGCGTATAGATTTCTGTGTCTTCATGCACATCAATGGCCAGGTTGATGGTGGCCAACTCCGCCAGCGGCGTTTGGCTTGGGCACAAGGTGATCAACGTGGCACCGCTTTCGCGGACCAGATTAGCGGTGATCAGCAAGTCCTTGGAGCGACCCGATTGGGAAATACAGATCGCGACGTCGGAGGGCTTGAGCGTTACGGCCGACATGGCCTGCATGTGCGGATCGGAATAAGCGGCAGCGGTCAGCAGCAGGCGGAAGAATTTATGCTGTGCGTCTGCCGCCACCGCGCCAGAAGCACCGAAGCCGTAAAACTCGACACGTTGCGCAGCCGCCATGGCCGTTACCGCAGATTGCAGCGCGTGGGGATCGAGATTTTCACGAACCTCCATCAGCGTGTGCAGCGTGGTGTCGAAAATTTTCAGGCTGTAATCGGCAACCGAATCGTCTTCATGAATGGCGAACTGACCGAAGCTTGCACCTGCGGCCAAGCTTTGCGCCAGCTTCAGTTTCAGGTCCTGAAACCCGGTGCAACCAATGGCACGACAAAACCGCACGATCGTGGGTTCGCTGATGCCCACGCTGTGGGCGAGGTCAGCCATGGAGCTGTGCATCACGGCCGCAGGGTCAAGCAGCACGTGGTCGGCAACCTTGAGTTCCGACTTGCGTAGCAGATGGCGTGACTGGCCGATGTGTTGCAACAGATTCAAAGGGGAGGACTCAATGATGACGGCTTGGCCGGGATGTAGCTTTCTTGTAGTTATACTACATGACCTGCGGGCCGCACAGCTAAACGAGCCGGGGCGGAAGATATGTCGAAAATGACGCGCTCAAAATAAGAAATATCCGACGCGTCATCACGGACAATTCGGTGCCTATTTCCGGTCACTACGGATGCTCACCAGTTTCCCGTCAATGAAGCGCAAGTACTGATAAAGGCCGTTGGTCGGACCATACACCCAGTCCTCGACGGTGACTGATTTGTAGGCCTGAACACCGTCGGCATTCACGGCGGGCGCCGACACTTGGCGATGGGCAGGTTGCCCGCACGTACTGACGACCACGCCGACAGTGTCGCCCTCATCAATCAAGCCGCTCGCGCAGCGCATCGATGCTTGGGCGCTGCCGCTTGCAGCCAACAACAGTGCGACGCCGATCATCCCTCTATTCAATGTCACACCACCTCTCCCATCACTGGTTCCGCAGGAGGGTCCGCCACGTCTTCGACGCTGCGCTGTCGCGCAGCAAACTGGGAAGCACTGTGTGTGCTTCGAGATTGCAGCGTGTCAGGACGGAAGCCTTCCCGAATAAATTCGGTCCCACAGATTTTGGCGCTGCACCGATTTTTGTAGGAGCTGCCGAAGGCTGCGATCAGGTCCGAAGGACCTTCGCCAACAAGTTGGCTCCAGATGGTCGCCTGCCTGTAGATCGCCCGTGGATTGAATATCAAATTACGGAAAGAGGCCCCGTGAAACCATGCGGCCGAACGCAGGCGTTGCGCAGGGGGTGACGAGGCAAGGATGCCGAGTAAGCCGTGCGCGGCCAGGGACGGCCGCTCACGGCGACCCCCGGAGCAACGCCGGAGTGAGGGAAGACCGAGCCTAAGCGAGGTCCTGCATGGTGGGGCAAGCGTTTTGGGTTACCTTTTTGGCGGTTGAAAAAGGTGACTCGCTGTAAAAGCGAAACCATAAGCTCAGCAACCACAAAGGCCGGATATACACGCCAAACCCGCGCCAACCCATTGTTTTCAAAAGACTAAAAAGTAGTTTGATAAGAGCCAACTTGTTGGCGAAGCAGCATACCTGACACGCCGCATCAGCCGCCTCGCGAACACGTTCGCTCTTACAGAGTCGTAGGTCACATCCACGTACCCGGCACATATTCGCGCAACAATTGCCCCACAGCGTCTGCCTCCACTGGCCGACTAATCAAATAGCCCTGCACTTCATCGCACCCGTGAGCGCTAAGAAACACCAACTGGTCGCGGTTTTCCACGCCTTCCGCGACGACTTTCAGGTTCAGGCTATGAGCCATCTCAATAATGGCGTGGGTGATCGCTGCGTCTTCGGTGCCCTCGCCCAAGCCTCGGATGAAGGTTTGGTCGATCTTCACGTAGTCCACCGGGAAGCGTTTCAAATAACTCAATGACGAGTAACCGGTGCCGAAGTCATCAATGGCCAGCTTCACGCCCAGGCCTTTTAGCTGATGGAAGGTTGCGATGATGTGCTCCACGCTGTCGAGTAGCTGGCTTTCTGTTAGCTCAAGCTCAAGGTATTGCGGCGCAAGCCCGGTCTCTTCCAGTACTTGGCGAACCAGACTGACCAATTTTCCCTGACGCAATTGATGGACCGACAAGTTGACCGAGACCCGAATCGGCTCAAGGCCCTGACGCTGCCATTCGCACGCTTGCCGGCAAGCTTGACGCAACACGAACTCGCCAATCGGTCCGATCAGGCCGGTCTCTTCGGCCAGGCCGATGAAGTCCGCGGGCGGCACCATGCCAAGTGTAGGATGGCGCCAGCGCACCAAGGCTTCGGCAGCGTTTAAACGGCCCGTCGCAAGGCACAGCTTCGGTTGATAAAAGACCTGCAACTGCTTTTCATCGATAGCTTTGCGCAGCTGATTTTCCAATTGAAGACGCTCCAGCGTGCTGGCCTGCAAGCTGTCGGTGTAGAACTGGAAATTGTCGCCGCCCAAATGTTTGGCGTGCTGCATGGCCATGTTGGCCTGGCTGATCAGCGCGGAAATCTCCCGGGCCGAATCAGGCAGTAAGCTAATTCCGACTGAGGCACTGATCACCAACTCTTGTCCATCAACTATCAACGGCATGCGCAGCTTGGCCAACAACCGGCTGGTCACCCGCGCCAGGCTGGATAAGTTGCCGTAGGCATCGAATAGCACGGCAAACTCATCCCCCGACAACCGCGCAATCGTGTCGGCCTCAGGCATTGCACTGCTCAAACGTCGGGCAACCTGACGCAATAGCTGGTCGGCAACCTCATGACCCAAGCTGTCATTGAGCAACTTGAAGCGGTCCAGGTCGATGTGCAGCAGCGCCAGCCCCCTGCCCCCCTGACGCACGCGCTGGTTGGCTTCGCGTAGACGCTCCTTGAACAACGAACGATTGGCCAGGCCGGTCAGCTCGTCGTAATGAGTGAGGTAACGCATGCGTTCCTCGGATTCACGACGCGCCGACAGGTCGGCGAAGAAGCCGACGATGTGGCTAACGTTTCCCCGAATATCGCGCACGACATTCAATTGAAGCCACTGCGGGTATAACGCGCCATTCTTGCGGGTTTCGACCAGTTCGCCTTGCCAACTGTCTGTGCGCCCCAACGACTGATGAATCGCAGAGAAGTGACGTTTTACATCTCGGCTGCACGCCAGTTCGGTGACGTTGTGCCCCAAAATGTCTTCCGGCGAGTAACCGGTAACCCGGCTGAACGCTTGGTTGGCGGTGACGATGATGTAATCCGGGTCGAGGATCACAATACCTTCGCTGGCAGCCTCGAAAACCGTTGCGGCTAACCGGCGGTGTTCTTCGAGGTGGTTGCTGGCGCTGACCTCACTCTCGCTCAGGGCCTGATTGGCCACGTCCAGTTCGCGGCCGCGCTGGGCGACTCTGGCTTCGAGTTCGATCTGAGCCTCGCGTAACGCCCGTTCAGCTCTGCGCCGCTGCTCGACTTCATGCGCCAATTCTTGATTAAGCTGTTCGCTCTGGGCATGGGCTTGCTGCAAACGTTCGATCAGCGCCTGATTCTGGAATCGCCTCAGCAAGCCTCGACGGACCAAGCGGTTGGTCTGCACCGCCACCACAATCAACGCCACCAGCAAAATCAGCCCGAGCCAAGCCCACCCGCGCAACTGCCCATCACCGCGCAAAAACAAGTAGACGATCGAGGGCACCAAGGACGTCAGGATGAAACTCAGGAACGCTGGCATGCTCACTGCGTAGGCGACGCTGGCCGACAACGTCGCCGCGCCGATCAGGCCGAACACCCAGGCTTGCTGCACGAAACTGTCGGAGGGCGTCAGGGCGAAGGTAGCGCTGGCAAGGGTCAGGCCACTGATCGAGGCCCCCAGCAGGAACATTCTGCGCCAGATCGGTTGTGCCTGACGCGACGGCGACGCCGCGTTAAACGCGGCTACCTGGATGACGCGCAAGCCCACTAATATCGTCAGCCAACCCAGCCAGATGCTGATCAGCATCTGACGCTTGGGACTCCACAATAACCCGCTGCAGATCAAACCATTGAGCAACATGAAGAGGGTCGGCAATAGCGACCCTTGATAAAGCAAACGTGTGCGATCAGTGGCAATCTGCTGGGCAAATCGCTCGCGGATCACTCGCCAGGTCGCAACAACGGCGCCCGAGGAGCTGATGCTAGAAGTCATAGGCGGTGTTCTTATAATGGTCTGGGCCTTAAACGTGGACGGAGCATACACAAGGCGCCCTCTACACCAAACTGTCGATGATCATATAATCCTTGCGCTGCTTGGTTTGAACACTCTATTCCAGACGGCTCAGCCACGGCCCGCGCAGCTTCCAGCCCTGACTAACCGGTCATCCCCGGCATCGCTTTTATCGGCTAATGCAAAGCTTGGTTTGCCCGACATAGCCCAGCACCCTAGAATGCGCCGATGCGCGATGATCTCTCCCTTCTGCTGAACTCCCTCAACGATGCCCAACGTCAGGCCGTAGCCGCCTCCGTGGGTCGTCAGTTAGTCATTGCCGGCGCTGGTTCCGGCAAAACCCGCGTGCTGGTGCACCGCATCGCCTGGTTGATCCAGGTCGAGCAAGCCTCATCACACTCGATTTTGTCGGTGACGTTCACCAACAAAGCCGCTGCCGAGATGCGTCACCGCATCGAGCAACTGATGGACATCAGTCCGGCGGGCATGTGGGTCGGTACGTTCCACGGCTTGGCGCACCGCTTGTTGCGGGCGCATTGGCAAGAAGCCGGTCTGAACCAGAACTTTCAGATTCTTGACAGCGATGACCAGCAACGGCTGGTCAAACGCGTGATGCGCGAGATGAATCTGGACGAAAAGATGTGGCCGGTGCGTCAGGCGCAATGGTTCATCAATGGCCAAAAGGACGAAGGCCTCAGACCCAAGCATATTCAGGCGGGCGGTGATTTCTTTCTGACCACCATGAAAGCTGTCTATGAGGCTTACGAAGTCGCGTGCCAGCGTGCCGGGGTGATCGACTTCTCAGAACTGCTGTTACGCGCCCTGGACCTGTGGCGTGACAATGCCGGGCTTTTAAAGCAATACCAGCGTCGTTTCCGCCATGTGCTGGTCGACGAATTCCAGGACACCAACGCCGTACAGTACGCATGGCTGCGATTATTGGCTCAGGGTGGCGACAGCTTGATGGTGGTCGGTGACGACGATCAGTCGATTTACGGCTGGCGCGGCGCAAAAATTGAAAACATTCACGAGTACTCGTCAGATTTTCCTGACACAGAAACCATCCGCCTGGAACAGAACTACCGTTCTACCGCGAGCATCCTGAAAGCCGCCAACGCGTTGATCGTCAACAACAGCGGGCGCTTGGGCAAAGAGTTATGGACCGACGGTGGCGACGGTGAGCTGATTAACCTGTACGCCGCGTTCAACGAACACGACGAAGCGCGCTACGTGGTCGAGACGATAGAAAGCGCCCTGAAAACCGGCCTGATGCGCAGCGACATCGCGATTCTTTACCGCTCCAACGCCCAATCGCGGGTGCTTGAAGAAGCGTTGCTGCGCGAGCGAATTCCGTACCGGATCTATGGCGGCCAGCGCTTCTTCGAACGTGCTGAAATCAAAAATGCCATGGCGTACCTGCGCTTGCTCGACGGACGCGGCAATGATGCAGCACTGGAGCGGGTGATTAACGTTCCAGCACGCGGCATCGGTGAAAAAACTGTCGAGGCCATTCGCGAACACGCGCGCCATGCCGACGTATCGATGTGGGAGGCCATGCGCCAACTGATCGCCAACAAAGGCCTGACTGGTCGCGCAGCCGGAGCGTTAGGTGGGTTCGTTGAACTGATCGAAAACTTGGCAGCGAAAGTCATGGAGATGCCGTTGCACCTCATGACACAGACGGTGATCGAGCAGTCCGGGCTAATCAACTACCACAAGGAAGAGAAAGGCGAAAAAGGCCAGGCTCGGGTGGAAAACCTTGAGGAATTGGTCAGCGCCGCACGCAACTTCGAAAACGCCGAAGAAGACGCCGATCTGACGCCGTTGGCGGCTTTCCTGGGTCACGCTTCATTGGAAGCGGGCGATACCCAAGCAGAAGAACACGAAGACAGCGTGCAACTGATGACCTTGCACAGCGCCAAGGGCCTCGAGTTTCCGTACGTGTTCCTGGTGGGCATGGAAGAAGGCCTGTTCCCGCACAAGATGAGCCTGGAAGAACCTGGCCGCTTGGAAGAAGAACGCCGGCTGGCTTACGTCGGCATCACTCGCGCCATGCAACAACTGGTGATGACCTACGCCGAAACCCGTCGTTTATACGGCACCGAGACCTACAACAAGGTGTCGCGCTTCGTTCGCGAGATTCCGCCAACATTGATTCAGGAAGTCCGGTTGTCCAACAGCGTCAGCCGACCGTTCGGCGGCGTGCAAAAGATGGGCACCAGCAGCCTTTTCAATGGCACCGGCATTCCAGACACTGCGTTTAGTCTGGGCCAGCGAGTGCAGCATTCGGTGTTCGGCGAAGGCGTGATTCTGAACTTCGAAGGCGCGGGGGCTCAGGCTCGAGTCCAAGTGAATTTCGAAGAAGGCAGTAAATGGTTGATGATGGGCTACGCGAAGCTTGAAGCGATATGACTTTAAGCCAGGACCTGGAGCCAACGTGTTGGCGAGGAACATGTTATGACTTCTCGCCAACAAGTTGGCTCCTACAGGTAATGTGTCAGTCGTAGCGGAAGGAAATGCCTTACAGGCTATGCAGAATCGGACCTCGCCTTTCCAGGTAAAAGCCCGAAACATTTAGTCGCTAGCTATCGCCATGGCTCATGTGCAACATGACGCGCGTGCAATCCACAAATGGGAATCCCTTATGCAACGTTTTTTTAGCATCGTAATGGTGTTGTGCATCGGGCTCACAATGAGCCTCGACGCCAACGCGCGCTTCGGTGGCGGCAAGTCCTTCGGTTCAGCGCCAAGCCATCAAATGCGCCAAGCGCCGACTTCTTCTCCATCTGCCGCACCGGGTGCTGCAGGTGCCGCAGCCGCTGCTGCTCGTCCTGCTGGCGGCGCGTCGCGCTGGTTGGGTCCTTTAGCCGGCCTCGCAGCCGGTGGCTTACTGGCCTCGATGTTCATGGGCGGCGGCTTCCACGGCATGCAGTTCTTCGACATCCTGATCATGGCCATCATCGGCTTCGTGATTTTCCGGTTTATCGCCGCACGTCGTCGCAAGCAGCCTGACATGGCTGCCGCTGGCCACACGCCGTTTCAGCGTGAAACCCATGAACCACCGGCTCAAGCCTCAATGTTCGGTGGGTCGTCCGCAGCTTCTGCACCGGCGCCAGTGATCCAAGCGCCAGCCTGGTTTAACGAATCACGCTTCCTAGACGCCGCTCGTGGCCACTTCCAGTCGCTGCAACAGCACTGGGACGCCAATGAGATGGACAAGATTGCCGAGTTTGTGACGCCACAGATGTTGCAGTTCCTCAAGCAGGAACGCGCAAACCTGGGAGACGGCTTTCAGTCGACCTACATCGACAACCTGACTGTACAACTCGACGGCCTGGATGATCGCGCGGATAAAACCGTCGCCACGCTGACCTTCTCCGGCCTGTCCAAGACTTCGCGCTTCGATCAAGGCGAAGTGTTCAGCGAAAGCTGGAACATGGAGCGTCCACAAGGTGATAACCAGCCTTGGCTGGTAGCCGGTATCCGCCAAAACGGCTGATCCGCGCTACAACACACAGAACCCCGGTCTTTGGCCGGGGTTTTGTTTTATCCATTCGGGTAGTTATTTTGAGAAACGCTTTACGCTACTGTATAAACCGCGCCAACAGTTTAGAGGATCCAGGTCGTGGAAGAAGTCATTGAAGAGCTGCGTGAAAAGAACGAACGGGTACCAGTACCCCTTGAATTGCCTGACGATGATGTCCTGGTAGAAATCGAGGAACAGCTGTTTATCAATATTCCGTTCGTGTTCAAGGAATTCCTGCTCACCGTCAGCGACGTGGTTTACGGAAGTTTGGAACCGGTCACAGTGATGGACCCGCAATCGCACACTTATCTGCCAGAAGTGTGCGCAACGGCGTGGGACATCGGCGTACCACGTGAATTGATCCCGATCTGTCAGGACGGCGACGATTATTATTGCGTGGAAGAAGACGGCACCGTAGTGCAATGGTCCGCTGAAGAAGAGCTGGTGACTGAAGAAAGCTGGGAGTCAGTCTGGCACTGGGCCCGGGATGTCTGGCTGGAAAGCTGAGTCGACATCAGGACGCCGTTCCGGCGCAATGCCAGGACGGCTCCAGCTGGATGTAACTATGTGGGACTTTACACACACGCCTACGTGACGGCGGCGACGTCGCCGTCGTCCCGAATAATGCTGTATAAAAATTGATCCAAGAACATGAGCGCCACCCTAAGGTGCACTTCTGACACACCCCACCTGTGAGTACGCTATGGAACCCGGAAACGCTCAACTATCGATGACTGTCTTGATGACCCCGGACATGGCCAATTTCTCTGGCAACGTTCACGGGGGCACTTTGCTCAAATACCTCGATGAAGTCGCTTACGCCTGCGCCAGCCGCTACGCCGGGCGATACGTGGTGACGCTGTCAGTGGACCAGGTGATTTTTCGTGAACCTATTCACGTGGGCGAACTGGTGACCTTTCTTGCATCGGTCAACTACACCGGCAATACCTCGATGGAAGTCGGGATCAAGGTGGTGACTGAAAACATCCGCGAACGCTCGGTTCGACACACCAACAGCTGCTTCTTCACCATGGTGGCCGTCGACGATCAGCGCAAGCCGGCCACAGTGCCGCCGCTTGAACCGGCCAACAGCGAAGATAAGCGTCGTTACGTTCAAGCCAAGCAACGGCGTCAAATTCGTCAAGAGCTTGAAAAGCGTTATCAGGAAATCAAGGAAGAAGCGCCTTAACGGCAGATGAACAAGAACGGAATTGAACGAAATTTAGGTCGACCGGTATGGCTGAAAATCGTCATACCCAGTTAAGCTGGACGTCCTTTGGTGGAGCACACTTTCATGCTGACGCTGGGTAATCTTTTTGTCTTGATGGTCTTGGCAACCTGCGCCGCATGGCTCTGGCATTCCCATGGTTTGCGTGAGCAAGCATTGGCGCGGGTTAAGCAACACTGCGCCAAACTCGACATCGAATTGCTTGACGGCAACGTAGCGCTGCGTCGCCTGACATTTGCACGCGATGCCAATGGCACAAAGCGCTTGGCTCGCGTGTATAACTTTGAGTTCACCGTAACCGGCGAGCAGCGGCACCCCGGCACGATCACAATGTTCGGCGCCCACACCGCGCAAATCGTGCTGGCACCCTACCCGTTTGAAATCAAAACTCCACCGCCAAGCGCCAACGTCATCGAGATGAGCGAATGGCGCGAAAACCATATCAAGCGCAAGTTGTAATTAAACGTGCATAACTAGACGGGGCTGTGCATAACCCGTTTAGATCAAGCAGGCAGCCAGTCCCGCTTGCAACGCCGCCTCGTCCTGGGGCGTGCTGAAAATCAGCTCCAGCCGTGAGTCTCGACGCCATTCGCTGTTTTGCCAGTGAATTGCAGCGCCCTCCAGCGCATTGCCTGACAACCACCCCGCGTTGCTGTGGATAACCAGCTTGGCCCGCCGCCACGCCTGACGATTAAGCCACTGCTGAACCTGCATCAATTCAAATTGTTGGCTTGGGTGCCAACGCCAACCGATGCTCCAACCCTCTGGCTGAGTTTGGCTTAGGCAAATGGGCTGACGGGAATCGGTCCAGATGGCCGGAAGTTGCGCCAACCCTTTTGGTGGACTGAAGTTATCCACAGACGCGGACGCCTGAGCATCAACGCCGGGCAAATTGGCCAGCGGCAGAACGCCTTGATCGGTCCAGAACAAGGGTTTGTCCGGTAATAACCCAGCCAGTTTGTCGCGTTCCGCCGGAACTAGCCCCGCAGATTTATTCATGACCAATACACCCGCACCGTTCAACGCCGCTCGCTGGCTGTATGGCAATGGCTGACCCGCCGCCATTGCCGCCGCATCTAGCACCAACACGCTGGGCTGAAGCGCCAATACGCCTTCCCACGGTGGCTCACGCAGCTGTTCCATCAACTGCGCCGGATGCCCAAGCCCTGACGGCTCAATCAACAATCGGTCCGGTCGCGCGCTCTTCAGCAAACGACCCAAACCGATTTGAAACGGCGCGCCGTTGACGCAACACAGGCACCCGCCAGCGACCTCGCCAAGTGCGATACCATCGGCGGCCGTGGTCAGCAGCGCAGCATCCAGACCGATCTGACCAAATTCATTAATCAAGATCGCCCAGCGCTCGCCGACTGGTTTTTGCGTCAGCAGCTGTTTGATCAAGCTGGTTTTGCCAGCGCCTAAAGGGCCCGCAATGACGTGGGTCGGGATGTTCTGCAACATAGTGGCCGATTTCTTAAGAGTGGAAGGTACGGGTAAATGATGCGCGTGATCTGGCTGGCGACACTGTTATGGATGACATCGAATGAGGTTTGGGCCGAAGCTTGCGTGGTACACACTCAAGCCGAACGCCTCGACGTCAAAGTTTGCCAGGAGAACCGAAACATCCCGACGAAGCTTTTTCACGACGGCTTTTGCCAACCGCAATTTGCCGGGCAAAAAGTCGACGTCGTCTTTGTCGAGCAATGCCCCACCGGCGCCTTTGGCGTGTGCAGCAATGCCCAAGTCGCCAATATGCCCTATCACCAAAATATTCACTATTACGGCGTTGCCACCGACGCTCACTACCTCAAGCCTTTTTGCGAAGGACAAAGTCAAGGCCAGTGGCTAACACCGTAAGCTGCTCAGGCCGTGAGCCTCAAGCGGCTACCTCGTCATGCCAGGGCCCGAAGGGGTCGGTAAACTGAAGCCATTCCTCAACACCCAGCGCCATTTCCTCATCGGTCAGCAAGCAGCTGTCCAGTTCGTCGACGAGCCGTGCAAAGTTGATGTGTTGCCCGATAAACACCAATTCTTGGCGGCAATCGCCGGTTTTTTCGACCCAGTTTTCCATGATCGTCGCCGCACTTTCCGGGTCCTGCGGCCAGTGTTGTTTGGGCACAAAACGCCACCACCGTCCGGCGAAACCATAGCGCATCAGCCCGCCGGCTTGCGACCAGCTTCCGGCGTCCTGATGCTTGCTCGCGAGCCAGAAAAAGCCTTTTGAGCGCAATAGTTTTCCATTGATCCATTCACGGTCGATGAAGTCATAAAACCGCTGAGGATGAAACGGCCTACGTGCGCGATAAGCGGTTGAAGCAATGCCGTACTCTTCAGTTTCAGGTAGGTGCTCGCCGCGCATCTCCTTGAGCCAACCCGGTGCCAACGACGCCCGCTCGAAATCGAAACGCCCAGTGTTGAGGATTTTTTTCAGCGGAATTTCACCCATGACCATGGGGATGATCTCTGCGTGGGCGTTAAGCCGATGCAGAATCGCGGTCAACTCCTCGCGTTCGCTGACGCTGATTAGGTCGATCTTGCTGATCAACAGAACATCTGCAAATTCGACCTGCTCGATCAGCAAATCGGTAATCGAGCGCTCATCGTCTTCGCCCAAAGTTTGGCCAGCGGTCGCCAGGCTTTCGGAGGCCTGGTAATCGAGAAGAAAGTTCATGCCATCCACCACGGTCACCATGGTGTCAAGACGCGCCATATCGGCCAGGCTTTTTCCTTGTTCATCACGGAACGTGAAGGTTTCCGCCACGGGCAGCGGCTCCGAAATTCCGGTGGACTCGATCAGTAGGTAATCAAAACGACCGTCCTGCGCCAACCGACTGACCTCTTCAAGCAGATCTTCGCGTAAGGTGCAGCAAATACAACCGTTGCTCATTTCGATGAGCTTTTCTTCTGCGCGGTTTAAGCTGACATCGCGCTGAACTTCGCCACCATCGATGTTGATTTCACTCATGTCGTTGACGATCACCGCAACTTTGAGATGCTCGCGATTGCGCAGAACGTAATTGAGCAGCGTGCTTTTACCGGCGCCGAGAAATCCAGACAGAACGGTAACGGGTAGACGGTTGGGCATCAGGCAGTCCTCATCGGGCGCAAGTCATCAAGTAAGCGCCGGCCGGCAGATGTTATAGTATAACAGTGCAGAATAGCTAACCCGTACGACAAAGGCCGCTTCGATGAATCACGTTTTAACGAGTTTGATGGTCGCCATACTGCTCGCAAGCGCCCAGGCGCGGGCGGCCCCAACCAACATGCAGGCGCAAACGACCCGCTGCTCACAGAGCGCGAACCTGATCGCGTGCAGCGATGCACTCGGCAATCGCTACAGCGTGGCAACGGCCGGCCCGGTGTCCTACGTTCGTGGGTTTGAAGTTCAAGGCAACCGGCTGTGGGCACAAACCAATAGTCGCTACGGCATGCTGACGTTCTTTACCGGCCTGGCGTCGAACGGCGACACCTGGATCGGTTACAGCCAACGCGTGGGCTGGACGACCATCACCCGGGTCTCCAGCTCTGACGGTAAACGCAGCAAATTCACCTGCAACCGTATGGGCGGTTGCCAGTAACGCGGGGCCTCAAACCTGCCCTCGTGCGTGCTCTTGTTGCCACGCCATATAGGAGTCAGTGGGCGGGTTATGTTTGAAATAGCGCTGTAACCCCTCAAACAGTCCATCGGCAACGGCCTGTTGATGACGCGCCGTAACCAATCGCTGGCTGTCGCGGACGTTTGAGATGAAGCCGGTTTCGACCAGAATCGAGGGCACGTCCGGCGATTTGAGCACGGCAAAACCCGCTTGCTCGACGCGTTTTTGATGCAGCGACGTTATATCAGCCAAGCTGCCAAGCACTGTGTTGCCTAGCTGCAAACTGGCCGCAATCGTTGCGTTCATCGACATGTCGAGAATCACCCCAGCCAGCATCGGGTCTTGGTCTTTCAGGCTAAGCAGACTCCTCGCACCGATCAGGTCGGCACCGTTTTCACGCTGAGCCATGAAGCGCGCTGTGGCCGAGGTGGCGCCGCCTTCTGAAAGCGCATACACCGAGGCTCCCGATGCAGTGAGCCGCGGCGCAGCGTCGGCATGCACGGAAATGAACATGTCGGCGTTGAGTTTGTGAGCGATCTCTACCCGCTTGCGCAGCGGCACGAAGAAATCGTCGTTGCGTACCAGGCGCACATCAAACCCTTTCTCGCGCTTCAAGCGCTTGGCGAGCAACTGGGCAATGGACAACACCACGTCTTTTTCCCGCTCGCCTTTGGAGCCGATGGCACCCGGGTCTTTTCCGCCATGACCGGGATCGACCACTACCATGATGCTGCGCTTGGGATGAGCTTTGTCTCGTAATGGCGACGGCTGTTCGGGCGGCGCAATTGCACCCACGGCCGCGATCTGCACGGGAACGTGAGTCGCACTGCCCAGATCCAGCACCAGCCGGTGGCCTTGCGAACCCTCAGGACCGAGCAAAAAACTACTAAGCTGCACCGGCGCATTCAGGTCCAACACAATGCGCGTATCGCCTTGACCAAAGTGCCCGCAGCGAATGGATTTGATGGGGGTGTTCGCCAGCGCCAATTGGCGGAAATCCCCGCTCAACTGCGCGCCGCTGAGGTCGATGATCACCCGCTCCGGCGCGCTCAACGTGAACGTCTTATAGCTGACCGGACCGCTAAGATCGAACACTAGGCGAAGTTTATCGTCCGTTCGCCACAGCCGAGCATTGCGAATCTGAGCAGCAGATACACCCAACGGCAATGCCAAGGCCGCACCGGCCAAAAGAAGGTTGAGCAACATTTGACGTCTGTGCATGGGATGTACCGAAAAAATAGGGAGAGCATCCAGGCTCAAAAAAAGTGACGTTGAAATAATGGTTATAACATAACATGATTTTTTACTTCGACGATGGGCCATTTGATGAACGCCTTGGCCCTGCCGGATACAGCCGCGAAGCCCTAGGCCAAGCGTTTCACCTGGACCGGGTGGGTACGTGTCGCATCGCTTGTCAGGCTAGAGATTCTGCCAACTTCGAAGAACAGTGTTCCACGTGGAACTGAAGTTTAAGGTCAGATACCGCATAATGCGTCCCACGGGTGAGCGCTGGAACGCGCTCGCCTACACCCTCCAGTGAGGTTTCACCCGATGCGCGTTGCCTTGGTGCTATCCAGTTTGTTGCTGCTGCCACTGTCGTTGTCGGCAGCGGAAAAATTGAAAGTCGTGACCAGCTTTAGCATTCTTGCCGACATGGCCCAGCACGTTGGCGGTGATCATATCCAGGTCATCAATCTGGTCGGCCCCGATCAAGACGCTCAGGCGTATAAGCCAACCGGTGATGACACGAAAAAGCTGGCGCAGGCCAATGTGATCATTCAGAACGGTTTGGGTTATGAACCATGGATGGATGCGCTGATTACACGCAGTGGAGTGAAAACACTGGTCATCACTGCGAGCAGCGGCATCACGCCACGCACCGCGAAGGAAAACGGCAAAACCGTTATTGATCCACATGCCTGGCAGAGCGTGCCGGACGCGGAGCTTTACGTGAACAACATCGTCTTGGCCTTTAGCGCGGTTGATCCGACCCACGCCAATTCGTATATTTCCGGTGGGAAGGCCTATACCAAGCAACTTCACGCCCTGATCAACGATGCTCACGTAAAAATTGGCTTGATACCCACGGGCACCTTGGCGCCTGGCAGTCGGCGCTTCGTGACGGCACATAACTCGTTTGGTTACCTGAGCCCCTCCTACCAAATCGAATTTATCGCGCCGCAGGGAGTGTCGGCCAACGTCGAAATGACGCCGGAACAGCGCGATGCATTGATCGCTAAAATCCACGACGATAAAGCCAAAGCAGTGCTGCTGGACAACACTCAAGACCCGCGCCAGTTGCAACAGATAGCCGAAAAAAGCGGTCTACCCGTTCGCGGCACGCTGTACTCCGACGCCCTGTCGGCTAAAGGCCAAGCCAGCACTTTTATAGGCATGTACCAAGCCAACATCGACACCCTGCGCGACGCGCTGGCCCAGCCATAGATAGGGTTAACCGCCACAACTCTGTAGGGGCCAACTAGTTGGCGAGATGATCGATCAGGTACCCGTTAGGGCCTCTCGCCAACAAGTCGGCTCCTACCGATTTTAGATTCAAGTCCTAGGCTTGATCGCACCGCACTGCGGCCCCAGCCAAACGGCGCGGGTGTCCATGCTGCCGTTTTGTTGCACGCCGGTCGCATTGAACGTACCGACGACAGAGGTGCTGAATTCGCGGTCGCTCTGGAATTGTGCGACCCCAGTGCCTTGGGCTTTAGGGCAGTTAAAGCGGAACTTCCAAGTCTTGCCATTGCGGTCGGTGATCTGCTGATTGCAGCCAGACTTCGGGTCTGTCAGCGGAATGTTGTCTGTCTTGACCTGGTCCTGAGTCAAGCACACCTGCACACCCTTACCGGCCAAGGTCACACCCTGCTTCTGCATGGCCTGTTCCATCATCACTTGCTGATCGGGCGCCAGGCTTTTCAGTTGGTTCAGCATCAATTGCAAATCGGGCAATGGCTGGCCATCGACCTGCATGTTGCTGGTGGTCAACTCCCACAGTCCCGGCTGCAGCATCTGCGCGTGGGCCAGCGGCGCACCCAGACAAAACAGCAAAGCCAAAAAGCGTTTGTTCATGTGCAAATTCCTTAATGAAAGCGACCGGTTACGCGCCAGCCTGACGATGAGTCTTAGACGATGCAAGCGCCTGCCAGTTGCAACCAGAATAAAATAGCGACAATCCCCACGTGCTGTGGTCTGTTAGAGACTTAAAAAAAACAGGATCAGGGTAACGCATGGATTTTCACATTCCGTCTTTTGTCGGCTATTTGATCGGCTTTACTCACTTGCTCGGCCTGATTGCTGCCATTCACGCACTGCTCACTGTACGCACTGCACAAGGCTCCATCGCATGGGCGATGCCGCTTATTTTCATTCCCTATGTCACCCTCATTCCCTATTTGGTGTTCGGTCGCAGCACCTTCGACGGCTACATCAACGCACGGCGCCAGGCTAACCAGGAAATGCGCACCGCCATTGGCACACTGAATTGGCGGCCCTGGATCGAAGAAGCTGTAACGGCGAGACGTTCAGAGGCGTATGCCTCACTGCGGGCCATGCCGCGACTGGGGCGCATGCCGTGTCTGGCCAATAACGAAGTGACGTTACTGATCAACGGCGAAGCCACCTTCGCCGCCATTTTCGAGGCCATCCGTGGTGCTAAAAAAGCAGTATTGATTCAATTTTTTATCATTCACGACGATGAGCTTGGCCGACGCCTGCAAGCCCTGCTGCTGGAAAAAGCCGCTGAGGGGGTCGCCATTTACGTCCTTTACGACCGAGTGGGCAGCCATGCCCTGTCTGCAAGTTACAGCGAAACCCTGCGCAACGGTGGTGTGCAAATCAAAGCGTTCGCCACCCGCAGCGGCTGGCTGAATCGCTTCCAAATCAACTTCCGTAACCACCGCAAAATTGTTGTAGTCGATGGAGTGCGCGGCTTTGTTGGCGGCCACAACGTCGGTGACGAATATTTAGGAAAGTTGCCGCCGCTCTCACCGTGGCGCGACACCCATGTGGCGATTGTCGGTCCGGTGGTAGCGTGCTTGCAGGAGTCGTTTGCGGAGGACTGGTTTTGGGCCACGCGCGAGTTACCTCAGCTGATCCTGCCGGAGAGCTACCCCGAAGACGGCGTTCTCTGCCAGTTATTGGCCAGTGGTCCGGCGGACGCGCAAGAAACCTGTTCTCTATTTTTTGTCGAAGCCATCCACGCGGCACAAAACCGAGTGTGGATAACCAGCCCGTATTTCATTCCCGATGAGGCGGTATTCGCGGCGCTACGATTGGCAGTTCTGCGGGGGGTCGATGTGCGGATATTGCTGCCATCGCGTCCCGATCACTACGTGGTCTACGCCGCCTCCAGCCTATTCGCCTTCGAAGCGGTGCGCGCAGGCGTGCGGATCTTCCGCTATGAGCCGGGGTTTATGCATCAGAAGGTGGTGCTGGTCGACAGTGAAATCAGCGCCATCGGTAGCGCCAACATGGACAACCGATCATTCAGGCTTAATTTTGAATTGATGCTGTTAACCGTCGACAGTGATTTTGCCAGCCAGGTTGAGGTCATGCTCAACGCCGACTTTGCCCTCGCCCGGGAAATCGCCCTGGAAGAAAGCAAAGAAACCCACCGCTTTCAGCAACTCGGCATGCGCATTGCGCGCTTGGTGTCGCCAATTCTCTAAACCGAGAACGCAGAACGGGGTCCGAAGACCCCGTTTACAGACATCTTCAAACGTAGATATCTTCCCGCGTCCACGGTAAGCCATGGCTGCCATCGGCATATGGTTTGACCGCCAGTATCTGATGCAGATTGATCCAGCCCCTTGCAAACGCGTATGCACAGCCAGCCAGGTACAAGCGCCAAATACGAAGGGTTTGCTCGGGCACCATCTCCGATGCTTCATCGAGCCGCGATTCCAAGCGTTCACTCCAGTGTTCGAGGGTCAGCGCGTAATGCAGCCGCAGGCTCTCAACGTCAACGATCTCCAGCCCGGTCTCGCTGATGAACGCACTGATCATCGACACGTGAGGCAGCTGGCCGTTGGGGAACACGTAACGCTCAATGAATTCACCCGCGCCCCGTCCAACTGGACGGCCGTCGGTGTGTTTGGCGGTGATGCCGTGGTTCATCACCAACCCGCCTTCGCGGACGGCACCGAACAGACATTGCGCATACAACTCAAGATTCGCATGACCGACGTGTTCGAACATGCCGACGCTGACGACTTTGTCGAAGCGACCGTCCTGAGGCAAATCACGGTAATCAAGCAACACCAACTCCACCTGATCCTCCAGCCCCTCGGCGATTACCCGCTCCTGAGCAAGGGTCAATTGTTCCTGACTCAAGGTGATGCCGAACACGTTCACGCCGTATTCGCGGGCCGCGAACCGCGCCAATCCACCCCAGCCGCAGCCGACGTCCAGCAAGTATTCCCCTGGTTGCAACCTGAGCTTGCGGCACAAGTGATGAAACTTGTCCTGCTGCGCTTGCTCTAGGGTTTCTTCGCCAGTCTTGAAATAGGCGCAGGAATAGACCATCTCTTGATCAAGCCAGAGCTGGTAAAACTCGTTGGACAGATCGTAGTGGTAGGAAATTGACGCTGCGTCGGTGGCTTTGTCGTGCTCTGAGCGAACCGGCACATAAGGTCCGTCATCATCAAGCAACGCCTGGCTTAGCTCGTCGCAGACGCGGACTACTTCCTTGATAGACCCTTCCAGCTCCAATCGACCCTCGACGAAAGCACTGCCGAGGAGGTCGAGGCTGGGACGCGTGAATTGCGACACCAATTGTGGGTCTTTCACCACAATGGTGACGCTGGGCATCGGGCCTAGATCGAGTTCATGGCCATCCCACAGTTTCAGCCGTAGCGGCAGATGAAGATTCTGCAAGGCTGTTGGAAGTTGCGCGAGCATTGAGTAAACCCTCTATCCAGAAACTCAGGAAAAAGGGTAGTCCAAAACAACGCTGATGCCGAAATCGCCGGCGATTGGCCAGTCGCGAGTCACTATTGAAACCTTGGGTTTACCGCCTATCGCCCAATGTTTCGAGCCAACATGCAGCGTGCAATGGAGCACCCTCATCAAGAATGACTGTCAATTTGTAACAGAGTTCTACAAAGCTCAAGCAAATTTTTATACTTAACAGACCTGTCTAGCACGGCACTTTTAGTGAGAGGCCCTAAGCGCTAGGCCTCTGGCTTGGTCTCCAACTTTAGTAGAGGCTCCTGAAAACGCAGTAAGCGACCGGCATTTCCGAGGACCAATAAGGTGCTGAGGTTGTGCAAAAGCGCAGCGATCATCGCACCCGCCGCCCCCAGAAAACCGAAGGCTGCCATGGCAACGATGGCCAAGGTCCAACCCAAGCCGATGATCACATTGACGTGCAAGGTCCGACGGCACTGACGGCTTAAACGCACGCAGGTGCCCAATCGTCGAAGGTCGCTGCCAATCAATACGATGTCCGCGGACGCCAGTGCGATATCTGCTCCGCCCGCCCCCATCGCCACGCCCACCACCCCGGCCTTAAGCGCCAGTGAGTCGTTGATCCCGTCGCCCACCACCATCGGCCGGAAACCGCTGCTGATTTCGCCCATCACCCGATTGAGCTTATCTTCGGGCAACGCCTGGGCCTCGATGTCGCTGATGCCCACCTCAAGCGCAAGGCTGTCGGCCACGCTTTGGCGGTCACCGGTCAGCAGCAACTGACGACCCAGCCCCAGCTCACGCAGTTCGGCGAGCGCCTGTCGTGCTTCAGGCTTGAGGCTGTCAGCCAGCAACAGCCACGCCAAAAACACACCGTCCACCGCGATCCCGGCAATCGGACCGTCGTGATTCGGAACTGGCGATGTACTGATGTTCAGTTGTTCAAACAGCTCAGGCCGACCCAGCGCCGCGAGGCCATGTTCTGTTTTAGCGACGACGCCCAAGCCTTGCCGCTCGTGAATGTCGGTCAGCACCAGCAATTGATCTTTTTCCACCAACCCTGCCAATGCACGGCTGACCGGGTGACTGCTGGCCGACCCGAGGCTCGCCGCCAGCGGCAATAACGTCGCCTGCTGCGTCAATACCGCTTGAATCGATTGCAGCCGAAGGGTGCCGTAGGTCAAGGTCCCCGTCTTATCGACGACCAATGACGTCAAGTCCGCCAGCTCTTCGAGAAACGCCGAACTGCGGATCAAAATACCGTGCCGTGCGGCCACCGCGATCCCGGCAATCGCCGTCGCAGGCGCCGATAACACCAGCGCGCAGGGGCAGGCCGCCACCAGTACCGCCAGCATCGCTTGCGCATCATTGGTGATAAACCAAGTCACCGCCGCAATCATCAAGACCAACACCATGTAACTGCCGGCATAGCGTTCCAGCAGACGGGTGATCGGCGGCTTGGAGCGTTCAGCGCTTTGCATCAGCGCGATGACTTTGCCCAAGGTTGACTCGTTGCCGATGCGCGTTACTTCGATACGCAACAGACCATCGAGATTGATCGCACCGCCGAAAACTTCGATACCGACTCGCGCTTCAAGCGGCACCGATTCACCGGTAATCGGCGCGGTATCAAGGCTGGCTTGCCCGGAGCGCACAACGCCGTCGGCCGGCACCCGGTCACCTGCGCGGACTTCCACCAAATCGCCCGCCACCAACACCGAGTTATCCACCTCACGCACCGTGCCATTAGCCTCGATGAGCCGCGCATGGCTGCGGGTCAAACGCCCCAGGGCTTGAATGGCTTCTTGAGAACCGATAACGCTGCGCTCTTCCAGCACATGGCCAAAGATCATGATGATGGGCAGTAACGCGGCGGTCATTAAATCGCCAGTGGCCCAGGCGCCGAGCATCGCCAGCGCAATCAACTGGTCGGTGATGCCATGCAGGCTTGGGTAACGCAGGCTATGCCAACCGGCGCTGACCACTGGCACCGCGACCAGCAAAGACGCTGCACCCAACAACAGCTGACTGACGCCGGTTTGTTCCGGTACGAAAAATCGCCAAACGAGCCCCAATGCCAACAAACCCAAGGCGAGCATGGCCAAGGTCAATTGCCGAGCGGCACTCCGTTGCTCGGCATTGCTGAGCATGCTGACCGGGACTTCGGAGGACTCGGGTTCAGTTGTCGCAGCGTGGGCACTCATTTTTCTGCTCCCTGAATAATCAGGTGGGAATCGTCATGGGGGTCGACCGTGGTCACGGAACCGGCTTGCCCAAGAATTTTTGGCACGCGCTCTCGGTAGATCCGCATCAGCAGACCCGGATCGCTCTTGTCGCGAATCGACTGCGCCAAACTCGTTACTGTGGCGGTCTCTGCCTGGGCTTTCGCCAAGCGCTCAGAGGCTTGGGCATGCGCCACTTGCACGGTGCGATCCGCTTGCTGCGTGGCGGTTTGCGTGAGTTTTTCCGCTTCGGTACGGGCGTTAGCCACCGCCTGATCGGCGAGTTGGCTGGCGGTCAGCACTGCGTTAAACGCATTGACGGCCGAAGCCGGCAGGCTCGATTGCACATCCACCCGAGAGATTTCGATGCCCAGTCCGACACCCGTAGCCGCCAGTGCTGTCAGGCGCTGATTGATCCCGCGTACCAGATCGCCACGCAGACGTTCACGGCGCTCGGCAGACTTGCTGTCGGGGCTGACCATCTCGGGACGTGCCACTAAAATCGTGTCTAGATCCCGCGCTGCGGTGAGCGCCACCGTGCTGCTATTGACCAGACGGTCCAGCGCAGGCAGCACATGTTCGCCCTGCAAGACGTAGGCATACGGGTCGGTCACTTTGTAATACACCGTCACGTCCAGCTGTACGACGCCCGCATCACCGGTCAACAAATACCCTGAGCCCGCCAACGCATCGCTCATCGGCGTGGCGAAGCTTGAGATTCGATCTGCGTCCAACGCTGGCTTTGAGCGCAGCAGGGTTTCGACCCGACGTTCAATCACTCGATCCGCCGACGGCAGCAACACCACCTGCTCGAACGGTTGCGGCCACGCCGTCAGCAGACCGGCGTGTTGAATACGCTCCAGAGCGCCGAGACGCAGGACCACGGCGCGGTTCTGCGGGTCAATCTGACGCACGTTAGACAACGCCCATCCCAATGCCGAGAGCAACGTTACCGCGTACAAACCGAGAAAAGCCAAACGGCTGGCCTGCAACCAGGAGCTATTGACTGCAGGCCGTTCAGTAACGACTTCACTCATGGTTGCGATCCGCTTTTACCGTCCAGCGTTGGCGGTCCATCAACCAATACGCGGAACGGTGCTGCGTCAGTGCGCAGAATCAATTTAGTCCCCGGCGTGATCACCGTGCCCAAGGTGTCCAACGAGCGCAGCAAGTTGTAAAGCTGCGGCGATCCGGCATACGCCTTGCCATAAATCTGTGCCGCTTCGACCCGTGATTGTGCTTCGATATCCGCCGCTTTGACCGTGGCGTCAGCCTCGACGATACGGGCGTCACGCTCTGCTGCCGAGCGGATCTGAGCGGCCTCGCGCTTACCCACTGCTGTTCGTTCGGTGGCGATGGTTTCACGTTCGGCACGCATGCGGTCCACCGTCGCGTTCAGCGTCACCGACGGCAAGGTCAGACGCTCGACACCGACCTGTAGGACGCGCACGCCATAGGTGGAGAGCAGTTGCTGTTCGATTTGATGGCGCAGCTGGTTTTCGAACGCCGTGATTTTTACTTGATTGGCATCGGTATTGATCAAGCTGGACAGGTCAAAACTGGCCGCTGTGGTTTCCAGCGCTGAGCCGACAAAGGTACGGATTTGCCGCGCCGCTTCGTCGGGCTGATTCTGCACGGCCCGCATGAAGCGCTGCACGTTGTCGGGATCGGCCTGCACCTGCCAGGCGACGTAGGCCTGGACGATAATCCGCAGGCCATCGCGAGTACCCACGTCTTGCAGACCACTGGAAGTGGTGCGCAACCGCAGGTCCACCGGAATCGTTGCCTCGAACGGCGCCGGCCAACGCCAGCTCAAACCCGGATCAAGCAATACTCGAGAGGGGTTGCCGAAACGGGTAATCACCGTCGCTTCGCCCGAACGCACTTGCACCAGACTGGCCGCCGCCACTGCAAAAGCGATCAATAACACCGCCAACGCCGTTCGGCGCCACGGGAAAGCGGCGGGAGTAGACGTGTCGCCATGCTGATGGCCATGGTGATGCCCAGCGTGACCGTGGTCATGGTCGGAGTGATCGTGATGATCGTGGGAATGAAACAGACTCAAGGGACGACTCCTTAATGGACGGCTTTACTCGGCGCCGTTGGGTCTGCCGGTAACGTGAAAGTACGCAAATCGATGGTCGGTGCAATGTTGCCGCCGAGTCGATGATCGAGAATCAACAGCTTGGCGTGGACCAAGCCCTGGCTCAGCTGCGTCAGGTATTGCTCAAGCAAAAAAGCCTGGCCCGCCTGGTCATACGCCTTACGCTCGGCGCTGAAGCGCAGGTCTGCGCCTTGAGCCAACGCCATTACTTCGCGGGCTGCCGCAGACGCATTGTCTTTCTCCACGCTGGCGTTAAGTTCGGCCAAGTTCGATTGCTCGCTGGCTGCGCCCCGCTCCCGTGAAATCAACGCCTGGGCGCCGATTTGCGCCGCCTGCACCGCATGGTAGGCGTTGGCCGCCCCAGCGGGTGGGTGAATAGACTCCACGACAGTGGCTAAAATTTCTACGCCGCTGTCGAGCTTCTTCAGGTCTGCTTGGACAGCGTCACCGATGTCGGAAGACAACGCGGCGCGTTGTTCTCCGAGTAACTCATCCAGGGTCCGCGATGCAAAATCGTGGACCAATATTCGGCTCGCGGTGCTGCGAATCAGCGTAGGAACATCGGCGCTGTTGTAGGTTGCCGCCATCGCCGCCTGATCGGTCAGGCCGATTCGATAGACAAACCGCACGTCCATATTGACGATCTGGAAGCTCTGCTTTTGGGTCGAAGGCTTGTCACCTGCACTGCTGGCGATGACTTGGGATTTTTCGTTGATATGGCTGGCGTCCCACAGACGGTTGGCACTCAGGGGCGCCGGCCCTTCAGCGGGCTCAAGGACCTGCTCGACGGCATTGGATTCTGAAACGCTGGTTGCCAACTCGTGGACAACACCATTTTCTACTGCCAACACGCGCCCGAAAGGCCAGGGTAAACCGGTGTGCAAGCCCGGACCGAAGACTTGCACCGGTTTGCCGAAACGCTCATAGATGCCTCGGCCCTGCATTGGTATTTCATGCACACCGCTCAGCACCCAACCTAGCCCCAACACCACCGCCAACACCGGCAAAAAAGCCCGGCGCATGTAGGTGAACGCCCATATCTGGCGCAGGTCGATGCCGAATCGGTTGTGCAATTCGTTCTGCAGCGCCAACAAGGGCTGCGGTGGCCAGCGCAGCAGTCCCGCGACAAAACTGCTGGCCAGCAGTCGCGGCTCGATCCGCTCTGTGCGCGGGCTAAACAGCGACATGACGGCCCGGAGCAATAATTCCAGCGCCACCAGCACAGGCAACAAGCCGATCAATACAGCCAGTCGGACTGGCCAGAGACGGTCAGGTGTAGAGAAAAACAGGCACAACGCACTGAGCAACAAGCAGGCGATCACGACCCGCGTCAGTTGCGCCATTTGTGCGGCTTCAGGCCACTCGGCCGGCAATTCGTGGGTCAGTTGGCGTTCCAGCACCAACAACCCGAAGGCCAGTAACAGTGCAACGGCGCCGACGACAGTGCCCATCGGGCCAACACTCGATCCAACGAGGCTCAGGTTCCAGGCCCATTTCACCACCAGAATGGCCAGCAACGCCCAGCCACCCAGCCATAACGTCGGCGGCCCCACTTGGGCCAGCAGCGAAACGCCGCTGCCGCTGATGCGGCTCAACAGGCGGTCATACCAGCCGATGGGCTCGTCGGTGATGGGTTCTGCGTCTGTCGGCAACGGCTCGATCACCGCCGAAACGTGCGCAGCGGCCAGGGTTTGCGCGCGCCAATGGGCGATCCAATACGCGGACTGCAAACCGGCCACCAACACCCACAACGCTGCGGCGTTATTAATCAGAACCGCGGACCACAACGTCGCAGGCGAAAAAAGCATCGCGAACATTGCCAGGACAAAGCTGAACAAGCCCAATACCGCAAGCCCGTAACAAAGCCGCTGCAACCGACGGGCATGAAAAGCGGCCCTTTGAAAGCGCGGCAAGCCATCAAGGCCAACGCTTTCGCCATCCAGATCAACCCGCATCGACACCCCAGACCTTACTCATAATGAAGACACCCGTGGGCTTGGCCCAACGAGCGTTATGATATAACAGGGGTCGTGAAATTATTGTTCAAAATATTTTGACGGGATTTGAAGGTGATCATGCAGGTGCGCCAGCCGGGTCCTAAACGGGGTTAATCACTGCAGGAATCTTTTTCAGCCTTCCATTGATGAGATAGCGGCCTACTTTCTGACCGTTAACTTCAATGACCGTATAGGTCACGTATGAAATACCGACCACACACAGGAGTATTAACGCCACCAACAGGTTATTGAGCAGGCTGCTGCCGGTATCGATATACCTCACATCCCCCATCATCGGCGCCAAGGTCAACCCGGTCCTTTTCTCCAAAACCAAAAATACCAATATCAAGCCACTGAGTACCACGACGTGGGTGAGGTAGATCGAGTAGGAAAGGCGGCCAAGAAAACTGAACACTCGGGTTTTTAGCAGGCTCGATACCACCCCCGCGTCAAAGGCAAACAGCGTGACCACGCCGCAAAATAACAGGCTGCAGACGATGGTTTTCTGGGTCAGATCTGAATTGAGCGCCATCACGATGAGGCACAAAGAAACAACTTCCAGTAGTGAATACACCACATAGTTAGTTTTTAGATTTTTTTTAATAACACCAAACACTCCATATGACAACGCCCCCGCAAAAAAGCAGGAGAGCCCCTTGTAAGCGAACTCAGTCAAGGCCCCGGCATTGTTATATAACAGAACGAAAGCGCCCAAAGAGATTGCGCTCCACGCGAGTTTTTTATGGGCCGCGCAAAAAAAGGACACCCCGGCAAATATCATATACATGTAATACTCGATACTGATGCTCCAGGCCGGATAGTTAAATGAGAGGTTCTCCGTCAAGGGTGTCCAGGCTTGAATCAAGAATAAATTGGGCAGTATCTGCGAAGGCGCATATTGCCCGGTAAAGGGTTCTTTATTGAAGGCAAATCCTTTATGTGCTGCCAGCAACTTTAGAAACTCAAATAAAATGAACACACCTAACATAAACACATGCAGCGGAAGCAGCCGAAAAGTCCTGAGTATAAAAAATTTACGGAAATCAATAGGCGCCCCTGAGCCATAAGCGTGGGTGATGACAAAGCCGCTCAAGACAAAGAAGAACTCGACGAACAGGTCTGCGTTACTGAAGAATTGCAGCTCGGTGATACTGCCAACAACGTGTAGATGGTAAACAACCACAGCGAGGGCACACACCCCTCTAAAACTATCAAGCGCATGAAATCGTTTGTCTTGGGCCATAGGGACATCCCTTTAATAAATTTCCTGTTTAGCGGGACTACTGAGTGTTGTATTTACGAGCGTGGAAACCGGAGAAATCCTAGATGAGCCCATCATTGAGTGCAAACTAGTGCGAAATAAAATAGATTTTTATTTTTCTGCTTTCCAAAATCACGGAAAAAATGGCGTCAATTTTCATCTGCTAGTTTGTCCTACAAAAAAAACAGAAACGTCCTATGCGTTTAAAAGCAGTCGTTAACGCAGCTTAATAATCGCGCAAAGCTACAGTTACAATTTCAAGGATTGAGCGACTTGCCGTTACAAGTTCCGATGATTATATTCCCTAACCCATCTAATATACGACGGCTAACACCATGAAAAAACATTGGGATTTCCGTGTTCCCACCTGTACTTCAGACATTGAAACTACGAGCTGCCTGACCATCACTGAACCCGGATCGTTTTTAGGGTTGAGCAATTTACTGGACCTGGTCAGCCACGACATAAGCCAAGACCACGACAAACACATTCATCGGCTTACCTTTAAAAGTGGTGAAACTCTTTTTATCAAAACTGACGCGCATGCGGTCACCGTCAGAGGCTCGCGCATCAACTTTGATTCGGACGGCAAATTTCCATCCACCACGTATCTCAGTGACCCCTCGACGCTGAACAGCTCCAACGACTGACGCTTGACCCTGCCCCATTGGGGGCCGCTTCGGTCGAGCGCGACTCCGGGCCCATCGCGAGCAAGCCCGCTCCTACAGTTTATTATTGGTAATCAATAAGATATGCCTTGCTTGATAGGCGCCAACTTGTTGGCGAGAATCCACATCGACATGCTAGGTACCCAGGCCACTATCTTTTTTTTCCCCCAGTAGCGAACAGGTCGCCCACTTTGTTATCTAGTGGGGGGTAGTTGTATGCATCTGCACGCGCACGTGCAGGCGTCACGGCATTACCTAGAGGCTCCATCGTTATGAATCGCAGGAATCTTCTGAAAGCATCGCTCGCTCTCGCGGCCTATACCGGCCTACCCGCAACGGGGCTATTTGCAGCACGGGCATTCGCAGCCACGGCTGATGGCGACGTCGAGCATTTCGATTTCACGGCCCTGCAAGTCAACGCCAAACAACTGGCTAGCACGCCCTTCGTTGACACCAACGAACAGCTGCCGCCGACCCTGGGGACAATGACCCCCCAACAATTCAACGCCATCCAATATGACCCGGCGCACTCGTTGTGGGGCGACAACAAAGGTCAGTTGGACGTGCAATTTTTTCATGTCGGCATGGGCTTCAAACAGCCGATTCGCATGTACAGCGTCGACCCCCAGACCAACGAGTCGCGGGAGGTGCATTTTCGGCCGGAAATGTTCAATTACGACAAGAGCGGCGTCGATAAATCGCAGCTCAAGGGCGACTTGGGCTTCGCCGGGTTCAAGCTGTTCAAAGCCCCGGAAATCGCTACCCATGACATTCTGTCGTTTCTCGGCGCCAGCTACTTCCGCGCCGTGGACAGCTCCGGGCAATACGGGCTGTCCGCCCGGGGCCTGGCCATCGACACCTATGCCAAGCGCAAGGAAGAATTTCCCAACTTCACCAAGTTCTGGTTCGAGACGCCGACCAAGGACAACACCCGCTTCGTTGTCTACGCCTTGCTCGACTCCCCCAGTGCGACCGGCGCTTACCGTTTCGATATCGACTGTCAGGCCAATCAAGTGGTCATGGCCATCGACGCCCACATCAACGCCCGCAAGGACATTGAGCAGTTGGGCATCGCGGCGATGACCAGCATGTTCAGCTGCGGCACTCACGAGCGGCGCATGTGCGACACCCTCCACCCCGAAATCCACGACTCGGACCGCCTGGCCATGTGGCGCGGCAACGGTGAGTGGATATGCCGTCCGCTGAACAATCCGGCCACCTTGCAATTCAACGCATTCGCCGACAAAGACCCCAAGGGTTTTGGCCTGGTCCAGACCGACCACGATTTTTCCAGCTACCAAGACACCGTCGATTGGTACAACCAGCGACCGAGCCTGTGGGTCGAGCCCACCACTGCGTGGGGCGAAGGTTCGATAGACCTGCTGGAAATTCCGACCACGGGAGAAACCCTGGATAACATCGTGGCGTTCTGGACCCCCAAAGCCCCCGTGACGGCGGGTACGTCCCTGAACTTCGGTTACAAGCTCTACTGGAGCGCCCTGCCCCCGGTCGGTACGCCGCTGGCACGGGTGCACGCTACGCGTTCCGGCATGGGTGGCTTCATTGAGGGCTGGGCGCCGGGCGAGCATTACCCGCAAGTGTGGGCGCGCCGTTTTGCAGTCGACTTCACCGGTGGCGGCCTGGATCGATTGCCCGAGGGCACCCGCATTGAACCTGTGATCACCGTCTCAGGCGGCGAAGTAAAAGACTTCAACGTGTTGGTGATTCCGGACATCAAGGGCTATCGCGTGACGTTCGATTGGTACCCCAACAGCGACTCGGTGGCACCCGTCGAACTGCGCCTTTTCATTCGCACCCACGACAGAACGTTAAGCGAAACCTGGCTCTACCAGTATTTCCCTCCCGCCCCTGACAAACGCCGCTATAACTGATTGAGCGACCGATATTAAAGCGGCTGACGCGCTTGAAAGCGTCAGCCGTTTTTACAGCTGTAAATACTATGAGTCATAGAAGCCACGCATTAACCGTTCAATAACGTACATAAAAATCGCGTCAATTTTTTATCCCTCGTTAAGTATCAATTACTTAAGTAGTTCTGGTAACCGCACTCAATAACTCGCGCTAAAAATTTGACGAATTGATTTGACAGCGCTCAAAAGTGACGTTGATATACCGCTATCTGCTGCGCAATAACGCCCACTTTAACTATTCGATCGCCTCCCCCCAGGTCTTTCGAGGGGCGGTAGCTATGCCCGCGTTTTATCCACGACGAATTTTCTACGCTCCTGATTTTCTACGCTCCTGAGAGGGCAACCCACCATGATGTCGACACCCGATCTCAGCCCTACTGAACGTCCGTCGATCCTGACATTCAACAAATCCACTTTAATTATTTGGGTCGCCATCAGCCTGATCGTGTCCGAAACACTGGCAGGTGCGCTGCGCTATTACTTCGACCAGGTGGGCATTTCGCCGCTGCTGTACCTGCCGAAAATAGCCTGCCTGATAGTGTTCGCGGCGCAGTTGCTGACCTACAAAGCCACCCGCGTGCTGTGGGTGGGCTTGTTGCTGCTGTTTGTGTCCTGCGCCCTGGCGATGCTGCACGGCGCCAGTTTTACCAACGTTGCGTTTAGCCTGTTCGGATTCAGCCCGTTGCTGTTTGGCGCGGTGTGCAGCGAACACATTCTTCATCGCAAACGACTGCTGGGCTGGGTCATCGGCATGTGCCTGATCTTGTCTCTGATAGGGCTGTTGCTGGACAAATACATCACGGTCCCGTGGAAAGGTTACAGCTACCTCGTGGGCAACACTGAGCTAGTCGGCAACACCGCATGGGCTGACGATGAGTTTGACCGGCTCGCAGGTTTTACTCGGGTCTCTAACGCGCTGTCGATCATCATTGCAATGTTCAGCCTGTACCTGGCGATGTTTACCCGCTCGCGAATCCTGTTTTGCATCATCGCCGCCGTGGGCTTTTACGCCATCGTGCTGACCACCAGTAAAGCGCCGGCGGCGGCCTTCGCCCTCACCCTCGCGGTGATGATGCTCAGTCGCTTGCGCTGGACCAGCGCGGCCCTTTTTGTCGGTTTGGTCGCTATTGGTTTCCTGTTGCCCATCGTCGGTGTGGCCTTCGATTTCGACCCCAACAACATCACCAGCGGCGACCGCTCCCTGATGTCGCTTTACGACCGCCTGATCAACACCTGGCCGCACGTTACCCAATACCTGTACCAGCAAGGCTGGAGTTTGACGGGCGCGGGGTTGGGCATGTTTGGCAGCAGCCAAGTGTTATTCCCGGTGCCCGGCGCGCAGATCCTGACCGGATCGGACAGCAGCGCGATGTACCTTTGGGCAACGTTTGGCTTTGTCGGCATCGCACTGTACGCCCTGCAAATTCCCATGTTCTTTATGCTGCGCGATCAAACCTCACGCATGGATAACGCCTTACTCGCGATCAGCATTTGCATCTGCCTGACCAGTTGGACCACCGACATGTTCGAGATCACCCTCTCCAACCTGTTTATGGGCTTGGCCATCGGGCGAGTGTTAAACCGCTCAACCGCTACCAGCACCGCGACGACTACAGCCCACGGTTTGGGTGAACTTTCCGGGCTGCCGGAACTGCGATGAGAGTGTGTTGATATGCGATTGAAAACCCATGTGTCCGCCTCTGCTTTGCTGCTTTCCCTGACCCTGTGCTGCGCCGCGTCCCACGCCGACGATGGGTTCATCATCGGCGTGGGAACGCACTTGATGAATTACGAAACCTCCCCGGTGAAAGCCCTGCAGATGGCATCGGATGCAGGCATCACAGCACTCAAGGACGACGCGTACTGGTCAACGGCCGAACCCTCGGCCAACCAGTACCGCATCGTGCCGCCATGGCGCACTTACCTGGAAACCGCTAAATCCAAAAAGCTGTCGACCCTGACAATTCTGGATTACAGCACCAACTTCCACGGCAACCTCAAGCCGCGCACGCCAGAGGTCAGGAAGGCGTATCTCAAATACGTCGATTACGTGACCCACCAGTTGCAGGGCAAAGTCGACTATTGGGAAATCTGGAACGAGTGGGACCTGGAAGGCCCCAAAGACCCAAAGCTTTCTGCCGACTACGCGACCCTGGTCAAAGACGCGGTGCCGCTGATTCGCAAGAACGATCCCAACGCGAAGATTCTCGCGGGCTCCGTCACACCTGACGGCATGAACTTCGGTTTTGCTGACCGCCTGATTGACGCCGGAATATTGGATCAAATCGACGGCCTGTCGATTCACCCCTACGTGCATTGCGCAGGCAGAGGGCAAAACACGCCGGAAGCCTGGGCCCAATGGGTGCGTGATTACGTCCGCCACGTGAACGAAAAAGCCGGTAAGGAAATTCCGATCTACCTGACCGAAGTCAGTTGGCCGACCCACACCGGCAATTGCGGCTTCACAGAAGACACGGTCGCGTCTTACATCGCGCGGACGTTTTTCCTCTCCCGCACCATCCCCGGCCTAAAGGGCATGTGGTGGTATGACCTGGTAAATGACGGCCTGGACAAGACCGATCAGGAACACAACTTCGGCTTGCTCGAAAACAACATGGACCCCAAACCCGGCTATGACGTGCTCAAAGCCATCAGCCCGTTCGTTCGCGATTACACCTACGACCCCGGCCCCAGCACCATGGTCAACGACGTTTACCTGCTGTATTTCAACAAAGGACCCGAGCACATCGCGGTCGGCTGGGCGGGCGGGCGTAGCCAGCAACAACAAGTGGTCAGCAACGCCTCACTCACCGGCAAAGTGCAACTGATCGACACCGCACACGCCACCAAAGGGCAGATCGACTCGGAGACATCGTGGACCTGCAATGGTGAGCGCTGTGCTACCAACGTGACCCTCACCAACTTCCCGAAAGTCATCAGCCTGAACGCCCCCGACGGGATGGTTAAACGCTGAGTGATCACCTGCTGAGCCTGCCGCCCGTTTCTGGAGTTGAATCGTCATGGACTTTCGAAAAGACATCAACGGACTCCGCGCGATTGCGGTTATCGCCGTCATCCTGTTCCACTTCAACCCGGCCTGGCTGCCCGGCGGCTACGCGGGCGTCGATATATTTTTCGTGATTTCCGGCTACCTGATCACCGGCATCATCTTCCGGGGTTTGCAGAAAAACAGCTTCGGCCTGATCACCTTCTACACATCCCGGGCACGGCGGATCATCCCCGCGCTGGCAGCCATGTGCTTTGCGTTGCTGGCATTCGGTTGGTTCTACCTGCTGCCCCTTGAATACAGCGAACTGGGCAAACACGTCGCCAGCAGCCTGGGGTTCTTTTCCAACTTCGTGTACTGGTCCGAAGCGGGCTACTTCGCCGCTGGCGCCCACGAGAAATGGCTGCTGCACACGTGGTCCCTTTCAGTGGAGTGGCAGTTCTACATGATCTACCCGATCGTCCTGCTGTTGCTGAGCAGGCTGGTCACGCTGAATGCACTGCGCTGGATCGTCTTGGCCGGGAGCGTTCTCGGCTTCCTCGCCTGCGTCTACATGTCCTTCAAATGGCCGGAGCCGGCGTTCTATTTACTGCCAGCGCGGGCGTGGGAATTATTGGCCGGTGGCGTTGCCTGCCTGTTCCCGTTCAAACTCATAAGCCGATCACAACGAGCCTTGGAAGCAGTGGGTATTGGCCTGATGCTGGCCAGCTTTTTCTTGCTCTCCGAGAAAGACGTATGGCCGGGTTACCTGGCGCTGTTGCCGGTAATGGGCACCTTGTCGGTGATCATATCGGCGCGGCAAGACTCATTCATGACCAACAACCCCTTCTCACAATGGACCGGCAAGCTTTCCTACTCGCTGTACCTGTGGCACTGGCCGGTGGTGGTGTTCATGAGCTACGCCGGGTACTTGAACGACACCCGTAGCGCTTTGGTCGGAATCGCCACCTCATTCGCCTTGGGCCTGGCCTCGTTTACGGTCATCGAAAAAAGCTCAACCGAGAAAAAGCCGGAACGCCCCTGGAAGTTCGTAACCGTCAGCAGCCTGATCGTGCTGGTATTCGCCGCAGGCGCGGCGGTCAAAGCGACCCAAGGCGCCGTTACACCGTTACGCGCCATCAGCATCTCGGACAAGGCACGCTTCGTTCAGGAGTACGCCGACCGGCAAAACAACCTCTACGAAACCTACTGGCTCAAGTGCGACGCGTTCTCCGCCTTCACCCAGCGCGGACAAAAAGCGATTGACCCGTCCTGCACGCAAAAACACGGTGAAGGCGGCGTCTTTCTGTGGGGCGATTCCCACGCTCAAGCGTTGTCGCTGGGCTTGAGAACCCTGCTGCCCAAAGAAACGCCGTTTTACCAAGTCACCTCGGCTGCCTGCAAACCGAGCCTCACCGACGACACCGGCCTGCAAACACCGCCGCGCATCACCTGCAACTACTCCAACAGAACGGCACTGGACAGCATCCAGGCCGACAAACCCGACATCGTGGTCATCGCGCAAAAAGACGAACACGACAAAACCCACTGGGACGAAATTGCCGCACGGCTCAAAAGCTACGGCGTCAAACACGTGGTCCTCATGGGCCCGCTGCCGCAATGGAGCCCGTCCCTGCCCAGCGTCATCGCCAACCGCCACTGGGGCGCCAACGACTCCCACATCACCGACGCCGCCCTCGACCGCAGCGTCATGGTCGCCGACCGCGTCACCCAAAGCTCCATCGACCACAACGCCGTGGACTTCGTCTCACTCATCGACAAATTGTGCGTCGCAGATTCCTGCCTGGTGCGGCTGCAAGGAGACAACTCACTGCTGCAAATCGACTCCGGTCACTTGAGTGAAAAGGGCTCGATTTATATCGTTAAGAATTTTGTGATGCCGGAGATTGAGAAGCTGAATTGAGGCCTGACACTCCGCTGGCATCCCTCGCCACGTAAACCCGCCAAGCGTGAATTGCCTTTGTAGAGCCGCCGAAGGCTGCGATGAATGTCAGGTGCCTGCGATTCCAAATCTGCCGAAGTACCCTGTGGGAATTGGCTTGCCAACGAAAGCGTCATTGCAGGCAACCCAGGTTTCAAGTCGACATCAGCAGCGCGATGATGGGCCTCTTCGCAGGCAAGCCTGCTCCCACAAAATGCGCGGCGGCGTGAGTCGTTCGGCGCCAATGAAATCCCAGAGCGGTTCCGGCTCGCCCGCCAGACTTAATGATCTGAGCGGGCTTTTTTATGCTCGAAAATTAGGGTCACCGGATCTCGGTAAGACAAATCCTTACGCCGCGTAGGACAGAGACTTATTCACCCGGAAACGACTGAGGGCATAGTCTGGCGGTTGCGCTTGCTCAGGGCCGACGCTAACCTTCGTGGGTCGCTGCAAAATCAGCGGCCGGGTTTAGTCGCCCGCAGCCATCAGGCGCAGTAGCGCCACTCTAACGTCAGGCGTTTTTTTTCGCCTGCGCATTATGGTGGCTGTGCGCAGGGCACCTTCGGGTGCGCCGGGGCCTGATGACCGGTCGACTAACCTGTTGCACAGTCACCACCCTAATCTCGTTTAGTCGCGAATTTTGGTGGTCCCTCATCATCAGGAGATTCACCATGACAAAAATCACCCCCGATCCACCCCGCCCAAACCGCAACCGCGTCGCCCCGCGCCCCTCCAGAACCACCCAACAAAACCTCCCAGACAGACTGTTCCACGTCCGCGAATACGTCAGCGCCGAAGAAGCCCTGACCACCGCTTGCGAAATCCTCGACTGCGCCGCCGCTACCGCTTACGAATCCGCCGAGAAACTCGACGCCCCCAGCCGCAAGTTGGTATTGGCTGTCGTGTATCTGGTAGAAACCGCGCAGGAATTGCTGGAGTCCGCATTGGCTGCTGATCGGCCGAAGTCGGCTGTCCAGAGCTAACTCCGAAACCTTGGACGACAAACACAACGCAGCAATTCTGTGGGAGCGAATTCATTCAAGAATGGATTCGCCTTCACGTTAAAGCTGTGTCTGGCTAACCAACAACTCACACTTAGCCCTATAACTCCCGTGCACCCTGACGATGACTATCGGAACTTTCCTACAGCAATTAACACGCAGGACTACAGACTGAGCTTTATTTGCTGAATATGCTTTCGATACTTTCAGCAACACAAGGGATGTCGAAATGACCAACATCTTCAAAAAAGCAAACCACATTGTAAAAACGACACTAATTTTGTTTTTATTACTCTCTACAAACGGATGCGGGACATTAGCAGGCAGAGCACAATACGACGATCCTGACGCCTATTTTTTTAAAAGTCTTCAAGGCAGCTACGAATTTCTTACGGGAGGTTTTGCGAGGGGATATGACCCTTCACATTACATATGCTGGATGTCGATAATCTGCCCCGTGGCATTTGTTTATTCCTTACCCGTCGACGCCGCAGTCGACACAATCCTCCTGCCTTACGACTTATATAACCAATTCAAATAATACGGCAAACCAACGTTCTCCGACTCCACTAGTCTGTAGGAGCTGCCGAAGGCTGCGATAAATCGGATGATTGATTCAAATTCCGGTCACCATCCGATAATCGAAGCCTTCGGCGTGTTTCCATCGATTGAATTAGATGCAAGCTCCTTAGCTTGCCGAAGCAAAGTTACATTTAGACGTTCCTTTGTACCTACTCAATGCAATTGGGATAAACATTACAATCGCGACCATCCGGCATAATGAAAGACTTAAACTCCTTTCTATTCTCACCGCAATACGCATCACGATCACTGAAGTCTTTTCCTAAACAGCGCTTCCAACCCGCTGGAAACTCAATCCAATTACCGTCAATTGCCGGACTCTCTTTTTTTGCAATCGTAAAGTTTATACTGACGGCTCTACCCACCAGTAAGTCCCGTTCTAAAACACCCCCTGCAAGCTGCTTTAGTACATCGCCCTTATCATCGACGGCCCGGCACTTTAAAAGTTTTATAATGTGGTGCTGCGGCCCGACAGTACGAAACAGCCACTGACACTCGCCGTTGTAGACATTATTAGTTTTATTAGACTGGTCAACAAACGAAAGTCCTGCAACATCATTGCTGACGTCATCAGCACCAGGCCCCCATTTCCCTTGTATATCCAACCTCACACTTCGCAAATACAGCGGGCAGCCGCCGGCTGAGTCGGATAAAGGGATTTCAAATTCCACCGAATGCTCAATATCTTGCATTTCGCTCCTTAATCTTTTTCGCCCGGGTATATAGCTACTCGTTGTTGGGGGCATCACACAGGTCGCGCCGGTAGCGGGTGAGTAATAAACATCCGCAGTTATATTAAAGTTGGCGGGCAGGTTGGTTTTCAATGTAAAGCTTTTTGAACCCATCGTACTGCAGCCGGCTAAGAGTACTACTAGAGGCAAAAACGCTAAAAACGTCATCCCCCTCAAACCTTTACCTTCGATACTCACTCTATGAATCTCCGTAAATAAATATTTTTGCCGTAGAGATTACGTTGCCTCGATGCTCTCCACTTCCCAAAACAGGTCTAAAAGTTCAGACCATCGGCGACTGAAGTTTTCAGATGCCAACCTTTTATTAGTGGAACTACTTTTTTGAAACATTTTTTATTTCCAGTTCAGTACAGCTGGGATATACGGTACAAGTTTTCTCAGACATTCTATAATCTGTAAATTTTGGCGGAGAAATACATAACTCTTCGTTATTACTTCCCCAACGACCAGTACACGGTTTCCAACCAACGGAAGTCTTCATCCAAGACCTGTTGTAATAAGGCGAATCCTCTGCTGCCACCTTGAAAGTTACATTGACTATTGTATTGATTAGGCTATCTCGCTGTAACACTCCACCCGCCGGTTGTTTTAATGCGACACCTTGTTCATCCACAGCGAGACACTTGATGACTTTTATTAAATAGCGATTAGGCCCAGCGGTACGAAAAAACCATTGGCACTCGCCGTTGTATAATTTATTAATTTTATCGGACTGATCAAGAAACGAAAGTCCTGCAATATCGCTGCTTACGTCATCAGCGTCAGGCCCCCACCTTCCTTGTATATCCAACCTCACACTGCGCAATACCAGCGGGCAGCCACCTGCTGAGTCGGATAAAGGGATTTCAAATTCCACCGAATGCTCAATGTCTTGCACTTCGCTCTTTAATCTTTTTCGCCCAAGTATATAGCTACTCGTTGTTGGGGGCATCACACAGGTTGCATTGGTGGCCGGAGAGTAATAAACGTCCGCAGTTACCTTAAAGTCTGCGGGCAGGTTGGTTTTCAATGTGAAGCTTTTTGAACCTGTCGTACTGCAACCGACGAAGAGTACTACTAGAGGCAAAAACGCTAAAAACGTCATCCCCCTCAAACTTTTACCTTCGATACTCATTCTATGAATCTCCGTAAATAAATATTTTTGCCGTAGAGATAACGTTGCCTTAATAATCTACTTTCTTAAAACAGGTCTAAAGTTGGGTCCATGGACGACAGATTTTTCCCCATTCCTGTTCAAGCGTGAACGTATCCATCACGAATGAGGCAGGCAGTCGATTAATCCGAGAGGGATACTTAACCCGTAGGTGTCGAGGATGAAAGGCGGATACAGTATCGCCATCAGGTCAAGGCGCGTTCCGCCATACATAGGAGCCAACTTGTTGGCGAGGCGGCGTAACTGAAACACCGCGTTAAGGCCTTCGCCAACACGTTGGCTCCAGAGGGGTGGGGTTATCCGCCCACGGCGCCTTTGATTTGGTCCAGCCAACTGGTTTTCTCTTCGGCGGGCAGGCTGTCGAACAGGTCTTTGGCCATTTCTGCGACCTTCGCCGTTTTTTGGGCTTTGAGCAGGGCTTTAAGCTTAGGCGTGGTGGCGGTTTCGTCGCTGAGGGCTTCAGGCAGCGGCAAGGCCTTGGCCAGTTTCAGCACGTCGCCCGTGTTTTTGGTAAAGGTCCTGAGGGCGCCGACGTCTTGCATCGGCAGGTCGATGTTCGTAACCGGGTCAAAGGCGCGCACTTCCGGCGTGGCCAGCGCGTTGAGCTTGCCGCGAAACGCCGGAATCCCCAGCGACGGAATAATCAGCCCAATCAGGTAGCGCGGGTCGTTGCGCTTGATGCTCAGGCCAACGCTGGCAAGCGCGATGCCGACCCCGATCACCTGCCCGGACCTGGCGATCAGCGATAACGACTTGTTGGATTGATCATCGAAGAACACTGCGCGAAAACGGAAATAGTCGCCGAACACTTCACGCTCATTGAGCATCGCGTTCATGAACCAGGCGCGTGAATCGTGGACTTGCTCGTCAAAAAAATCGGTAAGGGTCTGCGCTTTATCACTGAGGGGTTCAAAACTGCCGGGGGCGTAGAGCTTGTTGAAGGCTATATTGGCCGTTCTGCGCATTTTGACGTATTCCTCGGCTTCGTCCTGATCATTGACCAGGTACACCAACCCACCGAACAGCGTGTTGATCAGCGTGCCACCCGACGTCGCCTCGTTGGAATCGGCGAACGCCCACTTCCCCGTATAGTCACGGCGAAACTCGCTCATCGCCATTTCCAGCTGATTCTGGTCGAGGATGGGTTCAAAGGACTTGTGCGTGTTGAAGGTCATGGGCTGTGAGGCCCCGGTACGCTGTTCGTAGGCCTGCTTGATCGCCAGATGGCTGTCGCGTTTTGCCTGTTTTTGGTCTGACAGCGCCGACGGCTCTGTTCCGTTGTGCTGCGCCAGGTTCTCTTCGGACTGCCGGGCGTACAGCGCTTCGAAGGCGTTTTTCTCTTCGTCCGTCATGTCCTTGCCCTGAAGGTGCTGATAAACCGACGTCTCCCGCAGGCGGAAGGATGCGTACCGATTGATTCGCCAGGCAGTGATCAGGGCGGCTTGATGCTCCATGGCATCTTCCAGTGGGCCGGTTTGATGGGCGTCGAGCCAGGTGTTGAAGCGGTGGGTGAGGGTGTCGGAGACATCGAAGGCTTCATGCGTACTTTCGTGCATTTCCAGCCATGGCCATTTTTCTTTTTGCTCGGAACTAAGTACCCCTGGTGGCGCCTGCAATGGCGCACCCACTGAGTAGGCTTCTGAATACATGTGATGCAGCGGGATTTGCGACAACACATCCCCAGAACCGGCGAGCGACTTGCCCTGTTCACCTGGCGGATACCCGCCGCCGACGTCAGAATGCATGCCGGGGTAGAGGTATTCAGAGGTTCCGGCGCGATAGGTCGAGGGGCAGTTCGGATCGTCAGGGTTTGTTTTGCGCCGGATAGAATCCACCGGGAAGCAGTTGCGTTGCTCATGAGCCGCCACCAAGTGCACGCAACGCTCAAGAAATTTTTCCGATTCTGGCAGCCGCATGGTGTCATCCGCCCACCCCATGTGGCCGTCGGCGAACGGCGCGGCATAGGCGATACCGGATGAGGCCACGGTGTCGAACAGCCCCATGAAAGCAATGCTGATGGGGATTCCGGCAAACAAATAACAGGTCTCACCGTCCACCTCGACCTTGGTCAGCGCTTCCAGCCAGTTGGCAAACGCCCGAGCCTCGGCAGCCCCTCGAGAGAAACCGTAGATCCACAGGCGCATGCCGATGATGCGCGGGACGGTCTTGCGCGCATGCACGTAGTCGACCTTTTTCTGCAGCGCCACTAACGGCGCTTGCAGGGCTTGCCGGCGGCGGTAATCGCCACTGGCCAGCAGCGTAGCGCCCAACATATCTTCGGTTAAAGAGGTGCCCATTTTCTGCACCAGTGCGTAAGCATCTACAGGTTTTAATCGTGGTTCTCCGCAAGCCCGGCCCAACGCATCCAGCAAACGGGTCAACCCCCAGTTGATTCGATTCTCGCCACCCAAGGCGCTCACTAGCCCGACTATTTGCGGTTCGAGCTCTCCGATTTCTTTAAACTCGGTGCCGACACCTTGCATGTAATAGGCGTAAAACCCATTTTTATTCGCTCGGCTCTGACCCTCGCTCTGATTGGCGCCGACACTGGCATGGTAAAGCCGCGCCACGTTAGTGGTCGAAGGTGGCTGCCCCAGCCGGTCTGACGGTTCATGGTTGTTGGTGCCGTCGAAGCAGAGCGTAATGTTCAGTACGTTGATGCACGGCGCGCCGAGGTACACCTTGCCGGCTGCGATAGCCGCTTTTTGGGCCGCATAACCCGCCAGCAGTTTGGGCCGAAATTGCGTACGGTAATTGAGCCCGACATCCTCATGATTGCGTGGTAACAAACCTTCTTTTTTGAACGGCGGCGTCGGAGTCAAAGGCGCCGGAGCGGGACGTTTTGAAGCTGAATTCAAGGTGCTGGACATACAGAAGGGACTTCCATTTTGGATGGGTAGTTGAACGGGTAACCGACTTGACCGGGCGTTGCCGCCACTGCCGAAACGGCGACTTGGTCGCAGGGTAGAAAGTGGACGTCGATGACCCCCAACTCTTCATAAGGCGCCACCTCCACGACAGCGCGATGGCGGGTGTATCTGGAGCGGTGTTCTTTCATTCGCGTGCGCCAAGCATTAGAAAAGGCAGGCACATTCCAATATCGTGAGTTCCCCGCGTTTGGATCCTTCTCCCACTCCACCACCACGGTCAGGCCGGGGTGCCATTGACGCGGCATGCTCACGCAGCAGTTCTGTTTACCGCCTCCGCTGTAAGGCCCGATGTTCGGACCGCCATTGCCGTTGACCATGAAGTAATTGATGGCCGCCGAGGTGTGGCTGTAGCCCTCGATGGGCGCGCCGAGACGGTCGGGTATTGATTGGCTGCACGCTTGCAGGGCCAGGCAGGCGAGCACGCCCACAGCCAAAAGCACCGGCACGCGGCGAAGCGAACCTGAATTCAAGGTGCTGGACATACAGAAGGGACTTCCATTTTGGATGGGTAGTTGAACGGGTAACCGACTTGACCGGGCGTTGCCGCCACTGCCGAAACGGCGACTTGGTCGCAGGGTAGAAAGTGGACGTCGATGACCCCCAACTCTTCATAAGGCGCCACCTCCACGACGGTGCGATGGCGGGTATTTTTGGATTTCTGCTCTTTCATCCGTATGCGCCATCCTTCGGAATACCGTGGCTCTGACCAAGTGGCTGAAGCGAAGGGGGTAGAGTCTTTCTCCCACTCCACCACCACGGTCAGGCCGGGGTGCCATTTGCGCGGCAGGGTCACGCAGCAGTTCTGTTTACCGCCTCCGCCATAAGGCCCGATGTTCGGACCGCCATTGCCGTTGACCATGAAGTAATTGATGGCCGCCGAGGTGTGGCTGTAGCCCTCGATGGGCGCGCCGAGGCGGTCGGGTAATGATTGGCTGCACGCTTGTAGGGCCAGGCAGGCGAACACGCCCGCAGCCAAAAGCACCGGCACGCAGCGAAGCGAACCTGAATTCAAGGTGCTGGACATACGGCAGGCTCTTCCATTTTGATGGGATAGTTGTAGGGGTGATTAGGGCGCCCGAGGTAGCTCGGGCTGGCAGCGACCTTGACTTGATCGCAAGGAAGAAAATGAACGTTGACCAGCCCGAGCTGTTCATAGGGCGCCACCTCCACGACGGCGCGATGGCGGGTGTATTTGGTTTCGTGTTCGTCCATCCGCTTGCTCCAAGCATCAGAAAATCTGCGCTCGGGCCAATCACCGTAAGCGTGTGGCATCGGATCTTTCTCCCACTCCACCACCACGGTCAGGCCGGGGCGCCATTTGCGCGGCATGCCTACGCAGCAGGTCTGGCTACCGCCACCACCAAACGGCCCGATGTTCGGACCGCCATTGCCGTTGACCATGAAGTAATTGATGGCCGCCGAGGTGTGGCTGTAGCCCTCGATGGGCGCGCCGAGACGGTCGGGTATTGATTGGTTGCACGCTTGCAGGGCCAGGCAGGCGAACACGCCCGCAGCCAAAAGCACCGGCACGCAGCGAAGCGAACCTGAATTCAAGGTGCTGGACATACGGCAGGCTCTTCCATTTTGATGGGATAGTTGTAGGGGTGATTAGGGCGCCCGAGGTAGCTCGGGCTGGCAGCGACCTTGACTTGATCGCAAGGAAGAAAATGAACGTTGACCAGCCCGAGCTGTTCATAGGGCGCCACCTCCACGACGGCGCGATGGCGGGTGTATTTGGCTGCGTGAATTTTGTACGCTGCTCTATAGGCGTCTGTTCCAATTGGGGGCAAGTTCACATCGGGTCCGGTATTCGGATCTTTCTCCCATTCCACCACCACGGTCATGCCGGGGTGCCATTGGCGCGGCATGCTCACGCAGCAGTTCTGTTTACCGCCCCCGCCGTAAGGCCCGATGTTCGGCCCTCCATTGCCGTTGACCATGAAGTAATTGATGGCCGCCGAGGTGTGGCTGTAGCCCTCGATGGGCGCGCCGAGGCGGTCGGGTAATGATTGGCTGCACGCTTGCAGGGCCAGACAGGCGAGCACGCCCGCAGCCAAAAGCACCGGCACGCAGCGAAGCGAACCTGAATTCAAGGTGCTGGACATACAGAAGGGACTTCCATTTTGGATGGGTAGTTGAACGGGTAACCGACTTGACCGGGCGTTGCCGCCACTGCCGAAACGGCGACTTGGTCGCAAGGTAGAAAGTGGACGTCGATGACGCCCAGCTCTTCATACGGCGCCACCTCCACGACGGCGCGATGGCGGGTGTATTTGGTTTCGTGTTCGTCCATCCGCTTGCTCCAAGCATCAGAAAATCTGCGCTCGGGCCAATCACCGTAAGCGTGTGGCATCGGATCTTTCTCCCACTCCACCACCACGGTTAGGCCGGGGTGCCATTTGCGCGGCATGCCTACGCAGCAGGTCTGGCTACCGCCACCACCAAACGGCCCGATGTTCGGACCGCCATTGCCGTTGACCATGAAGTAATTGATGGCCGCCGAGGTGTGGCTGTAGCCCTCGATGGGCGCGCCAAGGCGGTCGGGTATTGATTGGCTGCACGCTTGCAGGGCCAAGCAGGTGAGCAGGCAAAACGTGAGTGGGCGGCTCATATGAACGGGCTTGTTGTCGGCATGTTTTCAGGCAGTTGCCGGGTCAGCCACTCGTTAATAAATGCGGTGTGCGCTTGGCCTTCGAGGTGTTTGTTTTGGGCTTCTTTGTGCGCCAGATAGAGCTGAGCGACCCGCAGTTCTTTACCCCATCGGTGCTTGATATCGATAGCGCCGTGACTCTCTTCCCATTGCTCTGCGGCAGTCCACGCGGACAAAGACTCGAGTTGATGTTTCCCGAGCATCAAGCCCGCAGTAGGGCGCCTGAATTCCTGCGGTTTAACCGCGCAACCACCGACGACTTGCGGTTTGTGATCACGGTCCATCCAGTGCCAACTGATAACGGCAGCATGAAAGTTCAGGTGCTCATCGCCGGAAAAGACCCCGCTGATGCGCTTGAACAAGCGCGTGTCGTAGTAGCGCAAGACGCCGCTGTTGGCGCCGTCGTCCCACTGCGCCTGAGTGCAATAACGCAAATGTTCGCTGAGTGCCTCGAACGGCCAATGGCTGAGCAACGTCAGCACGCGGGACTGGTACTGGAACGCCCGAACAAACTCGCCCAGCCAGTTCACCTGGGTGGCCTGGGTCCAGGACACCCGAACCAGCACCGGTCCTTGGGCGGCCAATTCATGTTCAGGCGTGCCCTCCAATAACAGGGTGAACAAGGGCGGTGGATCGAGTTCGGTCAAGCGTTGTACCAGCGGATAGTCAAGCAACGTGGCGTTGATGATCACATCCACGTAATCGAGGTCGGCGGCATCGGTGAGCGCTTTCATCTCACAAAGGCTGACGGGAAGGGCATAGTCCATGGGCATATCCTGACGGTAATGAGGAAAACCGGCCGTTAGCGGGCCGTGAACGTCTCGGAATTTTTTTGAGCCAGTTGGAAGCACTCTTCACACACCACCGGCTCCGGCAGCACCTCCACCGGTTCAGGCTCGTGTTCCCAGGCAAATTCGGGCAACGACAGCGGCAGCGTCATCAAGCGCCCCGCCGCTTGCGGTTCGCTTTCGCCGGGCAGTTGCGGGGGTGAATCGCGGGCGGGGTTCCGGGGATGGGCACGCCGCCAAGGACAATCAGGCTGCTGCTGAAGATGCCGGCGGGCGTCAGCACCAGATGCTGGCCACCACAGCTGAGCGTGAGTTGGGCGCCGGCGTCGATCACCACCTGCGCCCCCGCTTGTACTTGAGCGCTTTGTCCTGCTCGAACCACAAAAGTGGTGCCCGCCTGGGTATTGATGCTGCCCGCGACGCTCAGCGAGTCATCGGCGTTGAGCTGGGTTTTGCGCACACCGTGGGTGGTGTGGTGTTCTTCGGCGTGAAATTCGCGGTAGGCGTTGGCTTTGACGTGAGTGCGCTGTTCGTTGTCGACCTCAATGGTGTGGTCGTTAAGGGCGTGGGTCATGAAGTCGCGCTGGGCTTGCAGGAAAATGCGCTCTCGGCCTTTGCGGTCCTCGATCTCCAGCACATTGCTGCCACCACCACCGGGGTAGGAGAGCGTTTTGAACACGCTTTGGGTTTTGTTGGCCGGCAGTGGGCTGGGCACGGTATTGACGGTGTTGAACAGGCAACCGGTGACGATGGGTGAGTCCGGGTCTCCTTCGTCGTAGCTGATCTGCACTTCCATGCCGACCCGCGGAATGATCTGGCTGCCGTAGCCTTTGCCGGCCCAACTGCTGGCAACCCGGACCCAGCGGCTGCTCTGCTCGTTGGCCGATCCGGAGCGGTCCCAGCGCAAGCGAACTTTCACCCGGCCGTATTCGTCGCAGTAAATCTCTTCGCCCTGGGGGCCGGTGACGGTGGCGGTCTGGCTGACCAGCACCAAGGGTTTAGGGTGTTCAAGGGCCGGGCGAAACGTCACGCGCTCGGGGATGGCCGTAAACGTATTGCGGTAGCCCTGAGTAAAGCCATCGGCAGCCGCTGCGGGGGCTTGGCTGCGAAAGGCTTCCATCACCTGCGGTTGTCGGCCCCGGTGCTTGATGTCCAGCAACAGCCAGGCGGCGTTCCAGTCCGCCACCAAATGATCTTCGAGGGTGAACACGTGCCCGCTGAGCAGCATCGGTTGGTCGCTGGTGCCTCGCGCCAGACGGGCGTCGACCTGCAAGCGTTCAAGGGCCTTGATCGCCAGCCAACGATTGTGTTCTTGGCTGGTAAAGGGCGCGGGGTAGTCGAAATCTTCCAGCACCTGAAAGCGGGTCCAGGTTTCAGGGTCATAACCTTTGAAGGCCACATCCATGGACTCGTTGGAGGTAACGAAGTCGTACTGACGCCGGGTGACCCGCGACGGTTTGCTCTGCACCCCGACACTGAACGACTTCACCGCCACGGTTTCGGGGTTGAGGCCGTTGTCCGGGGCAAAGGTGATGGGGGTGGGGAAGAGCTTGAAGCCTTTATTGGTGTCCGAGAACACCACGGTGTGGTGGTTTTGGCTGTGTTCGAAGTGAAAGTGGATACCCTCTTCCTCACACAAGCGTTGGATGAACTGTAAGTCCGACTCTTTGTATTGGGTGCAGTATTCCCGTGGCTCGAACGCCCCCACGACCTCGAGGCGATAACGGTCAGTCAGAATGCCGTGTTCTTTCAAAACCTCGGCGATGATCTCCTTCACCGTCAGGTGTTGAAAGATGCGCTGGTTCGTGCGGTGGCTCAGGTAAAAAAGTGTGGGCATTAACTTGAGGTGGTAATGGGTCATGTTCAGGCGCGTCTCGCCTTGCACGAACTCGTGAATCACCCCATGAACGCCATAATCCTGCCCATCGTCGAAACACAAATAGGCCGATTTGTGCAGGTAATCGTCCAGGTCCAGGAAATGGCAGTTGATAACCACGTCAATCTCAAAACAGTAGGGCTGGTTGAGGGATTCCTTTCCGGAGAACTCGAACACCTGCAGGTCGTACCGCGTTGTTTGCTGGGCGACGGTCAGGGTGAATTTTTTCTGAGTGTTTAGAATCGGCATGTACGACCCTCATTGTGTAAGCCAAGAATTCATTGGCGAACATGCTTGCTCAGGTCGACCGCCGTCGTATGTAGGACGCGTCCGCATCCACCTTAGGAAATGTCCCAAACATCGATTAATAAAAAACCGCCGGTGTGAACGCGGCGGTTTTTGAGGGTGATGGGGGGTTATTGGCAAAGCGGCTAACCTGGTTCGACACATAACCCTCTCGCCAACAAGTTGGTATCTACAGGCGGTTGAACGGCATGCCTGTCGGGCCGAGTTTTGGTGTTAGTCCTGTTTTTCGGCGGATTGGCAGTGTAGGAGTGCGCTTGCCCGCGATCGGCTGCGAAGCAGTCGTAAATCAGGTAATTCGGTTTTTGCAGTTGAATCGAGTCAGTCTATTGGGACCGCTTCGCGATCAATCGCGGGCAAGCGCTCCTACAGTTAATAGATGTAATTCAACAAGTTATGTGTTGGCTGAAGCTTCACAGGTGTTTGGTGGTTTTCCTAAAACCAAAACCAGGATTGTGCGGGTGGAGCGGCTTTGAAACTGTCGCGCAACGCCGCTGCGTCAATCTTGCGGTTTTTGGGTTTGAACGCTAAGGCAGTTTGCAGCGCTGGCCAGCAAATTTTGGGGAGGTATTTGGGTTTTTTCAGGTGGCGATTTAGTTTTTTGTCACGGGCCTCTAATGCGTTCAGTCGTTGATAGGGATGCTTGCCGCTGGCCATTTCAAACAGGACACACGCCACGGCATAGACATCGGCGCTCATGGACAACGGTCCGCCTTCGAGCAGCTCCGGCGCGGCGTAAGTGGGTGTCCAGGCCTTGAAGTTTTCGCGGCTCAGTTGCGGCAGCCCTGGCAGCACGTTATCCAGCGTCTGCCCGAGACCGAAATCAAACAGGCGCACACGGTCTTCGGTGAGCATGACGTTGCTGGGCTTGAGGTCGCCGTGCAACACGCCTCGGTCATGGGCGTGGGCCAGTGCGTCCAGCAACTCGATAGCGATATCCCGCAGTTCTATCCAAGGCACGCCAAGCGGCCGCTCGCAGAGCAACCGGTCGAGCGGCAAGCCATGCATCAATTCCATCGTGATGAAGGCACGCTGACAGGCCGAGTCGGTCTCAAAATCGAACACTTGAATGACGCCGGGGTGACGCAGGTGCCGAGTCAAGGCGAACTCGCGATAAAGCAGCGCATTCGCGTCCGGTGTTTCAGCGAATGCGTCGCCGAGGATTTTCACCGCAATATCGCCGCCCGCCGTATCGAACTGCTCATGCAACAAATCTCGCGCCCGATACACCAAGCCCATGCCACCCGCACCCAGCAAACGCTCGATGCGATAACGGCCAGCCAGCACGCCGGGTAAAGGTGGCAAGGCGTCGGTCATTGGCTAATCACTATGGCAGTCAAATTATCCCGGGCGGTGCCACCTAATACGTCAGTGAACAGGGTGTGCATTGACTCAAGGCCCAAGGTTCTAAGCAGCACCTCGTTGTTGAGGCCCTCATAAAAACCGTCGCTGCAGAGCAAAAATACGTCGTCCGGTTGCACCTCCAATTCCACTATTTCCAACTGGAGCTGATCACTGGCACCGATGGCGCGGGTCAGGGACTGGGAATTGGGTTGCAGGCGTGCTTTTTCTGGGCTCATCTTCTGTTCATTGATCAGTTGCTCAAACAGCGAATGGTCGCGGGTCAGTTGATGCAGGTGGTGGTCGCGCAGCAGGTAACATCGGCTGTCGCCCGCCCAGACGCACGCACCGCGCTTACCTTCGATGAGCAGCGCGACGACCGTGCTGCCCATGATCTTGTCTTTGTGCTCCGGGTTGATGGTCAATTCTTGGCTCATGCGCCGGTTAAGCCAGTGCAGGCACTGGCGCATAGCAATCATCCGCTCGTCGAAGCTGCCCGCTTGGGGCAGATCGGCGAGGTGGGTGACGATCAATTGGCTGGCGATGTCGCCGCACTGATGACCGCCCATGCCATCGGCGACCACCCACAACCCGAGCTGTGGACAGTCAAGAAAAGCGTCTTCGTTGCGCGTCCGAACCTTGCCAGCATGGGTGCGGGCCACGCTGCGCCAGGGCTTCAGCTGATTCATCAGAGCTGCGCCGGCAGACGGAAGCTGCGCAGGGCAGCCACATCGAACGGGTTAGGTGAGCGCTGGGCGAGCAACAGGTAGTTAGCGCGCAGGCCACCGACATCGGCTTTGAGAACCATCACGTCGCGGCCTTTCAGGTACTCGGTCTGCATCAAGTCGAGCAGACGGAACAACGACCATGGCCCGGTGTTTTTCTCGATGCCAATGGGACGTCCGACCATTTTTTCCAGCACCAGGCTCGTGCGCCCGTCTTCGGCATCGGTGGGCCAGGTGAAGGACATCGGCACGATGGGGCCGTGGCGGTATTCGAGCTGTTGGTTGCCGAAACGGAATTCGGCGCGGCTCACGGTCGGGTCCAGGGTGTAGGGCTCAAGCTTGAATTGCACCTGTGGTTCGTTCGGGTCATGGGCGAAGAAGCTTTGGCGGATGACTTGCACATGGCCCATTTGCGCCAGGTATAACCGCGACATGGGCAGGCTGCGGCCGTCGATGCTGCGCAACCGGTAGTTGCCCGGTGTGCCGCTGACGAAGGGCCGCATGTAGTTGTCGAAGAAGCGGTCGGCAACACCCTGCGCTTTGAAGAACTCGCGGAAGTCGCTGATGGCAACGTCGCTGGTGCTGTGGGCGTTGAAAGGGTAACGCTGGTGCAGGGCTTTGCTATAGAACTCGTGAAGTTCGCTCTGATAACGCTGATTCAGGTATTGATAGGCATCGCTGAGGACAAGCATCCAGGTGTCTTCGGCCAACACGTCTAGCCAACCACTGATAGGGCGCGGCAAGCGGCTGGTTGCTCCGCGCAAACTGTTCAGCGCATCACGCTGGCCGTTCATGCGCAGCTTGGCCATTTCGTAGGCCGCTTGGTCCGGCTGGCTGGAGCGCGCCAGCGTGGCGACTTGCAGTTGCAAATCGTTAAGCGCTTGTAGTGTCGGCATCAGTTCCGGTGCCGGGCCGTTGTTGGCGTCCAGCAGTTGATGCAACGGTTCGAAACGGCGTTGCATGGATTTCTTCGCCGTGTCTGGCAGGCTCTTGGCGAGTGCGCCTTGTGCCTGGCCGGCTGCCGCAGCGGCGACTTTGCCCAGTGCGCCGAGTTTGCCGCCCGCATCACCGGCCGCATCGGCCAGTTGCTCGACACCTTCAGTGAGATCAGGGAAACGGGTGTTATCACGCACTTCGACCAGCAGTTGCAGTAGAGGCGAATTGGCGGCAATCAGCCCAGCCAGTTGGCTCGCGCCCTCACCCGCGCTGCCGAAGGGTTGCAGGCTGATCTGGCCAATGGCTTCGCCCCAATGGTTGGCGTAGTCGCGGAAATACAGCTGCTCCAATTCGACCATCAAACGGCGCAGGTCCATGCCGCTGATGCCCGCACTTTCACCCAGCACCCAGTTATCACGCAGGATATCGTTCACCAGACTTGCACCTTGGGTGGTGAAGAACTGTTGATAACCGCGTTGGGTGTAGAAGCCCGGAATCAGGTAGTCGGTGCCGCGAAATACTGCGCCCTGCGGACCCAAGTGCTGGCTGACACGGTAATCCGGCAAGCTCTTGGCTTGTTCACGCAGTGACCGATAAACCACAGCGGCTTGAGATTCGGCCTGTAACACCTGACGTGCCTGGGCCACTAAGGCGTCGTTGAGCGGGTAAGTAAATCCGTGGGCAAGCAGGCGACTGAAGTGCTCGCCCAGGCTGTTTTGCACCGAGGTGTTGCCCATGTAGCGCATCGACCAATCGGTGGCGACCCAGTCTTTGAGCCACGTCGAATCGCGGCGCTCGGTAAGGTTGAGCATCAGGTATGCACGCAGGCTGCCTAAGAGTCGCTCGCGGTCGTTCATGTTGGCGCGCACTTGCGCTTCGAGGGTCCGGGCTACGCGGGGCAGCAGTTGTTTTTGCAGTTCGCGTTGGTAAGCGTCATCCAACACCGGGTGGCTGAGCTCACCTTGATACAGCCCGCTGCGTTCGTGCAGTTGCACGTCGCTCAGGGCCGGGAATACAAGGCTGGCAGCGTAACCGGTATCCAACACCTGAAGCGCCGCCATGGCGTCGTCTTGCGGCGCCAATTCGACGTGTTGTTTGGTGAGGTTTTGTGCGAACTCGCGCAGTTGTTCCAGGCGACCGTGGTTAGCGGAGAAACCGAGGGCCCAGAGCAGGCCGAACAGCCCCAGTGCTGCGAATGAGGTCACGTACAGCGCACGTTGACCCCAATGGATACGGCGGCGCTCGCGTTTGTTGAGCCCGGCAAGTTCGGCTTCGGGGAAGATTACCCGGCTGAACAAATGGTTGATGAATCGGGCCGACCCGGTAAATAACGACTGTGGTGTAGTGTTTTTTTCTTTGCCGTCAGGGGTTTTAAGCGGCTGAGTGGCGCTGGTCAGATAGAACCCGCGAAGTCGGCTGGCACGCTGGTAGCGATTGCCGCCCAGGGCTTCGTGTACGAAGTCGCACAGGGCTGGACCAAGCACTCCCAACGCATGGGGAAAATCGAGAATGACTGCGCTTCTTTCTGCCGTACGCTCTTGATGCATACGGGTGATTACTTGGCTGTTGAGGCGCTTCAGCAAGGCCTCAAACTCCCCACGCAGCACTTGCCGGTCATTGCCGTTTTGATCATCGGCGAAGGTCGCGCCTAGCACTTGATCGCTTTCGTGCTTCGTCAGTTGATCGAAAAACACCCCAAAACCATTAATGTCGTCAGTTTTGCTGAGTATCAGATACACCGGCAAGTCGACCTTTAGCTGCTGGCGGATATCCTTTAGCCGCTCACGAATTGAACTGGCAATGGCGCTGCGGTTATTCGGCGTCTGGTGGTCACCGATGATCAATAATTGGGCAGGGATTGTTATCACAATGCCGTTGAGTGGCCGGTTGCGTCTTCTGGCACGCAACAGGCCGAGCAGACTTTTCCAAGTGCTTTTATCGACGCTGCTTTCAGACGTTAACGCAGCTCCCCCGGTGTCGATCAGGACACCGTGTTCGCCGAAGTACCACTCATAAAACGTGGGCTCTTGCTTAGCTTTGTCGTCAATATCATTAAGGGGAAATTCTAAACCTGAGCGCTTCAGCAAGCTGCTTTTGCCGCTCTGCTCTGGCCCGATCAGCAGGTACCAAGGCAATTCGGAACGCCAGCGCTCACTACGCCCGCGGTACAGGCTCGCAGTTTTGAGAGTTCTAAGCGCTTTTTTGAACAGCTTGCGCAGGCGCTTTTCTTCACTCTCTATTTCCTGTGCAAGGTCGAGGCGGGCTTTACCATCGTCGCTTTCTTGCGCCTGATTTTTGCGGCGGGTGCTTAGCCAACCACTAAAAACAACGAACAAACCCCAAGCCAGAAACAACACACTGATACTCAGCAAGCGATGGCTTGAATCTTCCCAGAATTTGTAATCGTCTACCGCGAGCAGCGGCCCCAGAAACCAAATCGCGAGGGCAGCCAGCAGCACCAGCAATAGCGTCCACACCCAGGTTTTACCGAGGAAGGCTGCCAGTTTTTTAAAGAAAATTTTCATCGTGCATTCCTGTCCTGCAACGGCAGTTGGATCACTGCCGCATCAAGCTGACGGTAAGGTTCAAGAACGGTCTCGCGCTGCTCACTTAACACCCAGGCGAACCCGGAATACATGACGGCCAGACACATCAAGGTAAACAACGCCACCAACCACCAAGGAACGATGCGTACCAGGTTGCGGCGCTTATCCTTGAGGCCGTGCCAATGCGGCGATAACTCTCGCGGAACGTCGCCGCGCAGGTGGCGAATGGTTCGATAAAGGCCGTCGCGGGTGTCCTCCAACTCAGCCTTTTCCTGCGTATTGACGCCGTACTTACCTCGGAACCCTAACGCTAGACATAAGTACATCAGCTCAAGCAGGTGCAGGTGCTTGACTGGGTTGCGGTTGTGGCTGGTTAGTATCTCGAAAAATTTTTCGCCGCCAGAGGTTTGCTGATGCTGCTCAAACAAAAGGGTCTGAGTGGACCAACTGCTATCTTTTCCTGCGTCAGTTTGCAGTACGGCTTCATCAACGAAAGTACACAGAACGTATGAGGCTTCATTGGTCAAATGGCTTTCGGCACCCAGCTTTAACGCTCGTGACTGGTACGCCTGGAGGTTTTCCAACAGCGTTCTATTGAGTTGGTCGAAGTTCGCCTTGCCACCTTCGCGCGTGAACGTCGATATTGCAGCTAGCAGAGGAGCTGCTGCTGCAATCAGCGGATTGATATTGGCACTGTAAGTGTTGATATCCAGATTTTGTGCGGATTGTTTTTGTTGTGCATCCAAGTCTGCGGTCTGTACCGAACTAGGCATGCCTGTTACTGGGTTGGAACCAAGGGGAGCGTTGCTCCCGTCAAACATATTGGTTACATCCGTGGCCATCCCTTCACTTATATCGCTCATTTCTTGATCGCCCAAAAATTCAACTCAAGGTCTGGAATCTCGCTCGACACATGGAATGCAAAGCCGCCGGATCGTCTAAGCTGGGTCAGTTCCTCGGTCGTCAAGTCAACAATGAAATAGGCTTTGTTAGCGTGGAACGCGAGCTGTCGGGGGGCGACGGGCAGCGGTCTGATTTTTATACCCGGCAGGTGCAAATTGACCATGTTGCGGATGGTTTCCACCGAGCCAACCTTTAGTTGTGCAGGCAAACGATTACGCAGTTCTTCCGCGCTGCAATACGCACTCGCCACCAGCACAAAGGAAGACGTGTCGAAATGCGCGTGATCGGCCACCATGGCCACCTGAATTCCATACTCGTGTGGCATGAGCGGAAGCGGCGTCGCATGCTCTTCCAACACCATGGTCATCAAATGTTTGAAAACGTTAGTCAGCGCTTCAAAGCTTTGGCTTAGATCGCTGTGCACATAGCGGAGCGTCTTCGGCGTGCGTCTATCCGTACCGGCAAACGTCGATAACTCGCCCACCACCGCCAGCAGCGTGCGGTAGAGCTCCTCCGGGTGAACGTGTTGCAGTTTTTCGTAATGCTGCAATATCAGCTGCGTGCGGTTCATCATTTGCATCAGCATGAAGTCGCCGACTTCGGAACCACCCGCTTTGCCGCTGGCGCTGAGCCGTTCGGCCAATGCGGCACAACGGGTATCCACCAGAGCGATGGCTTCGTTGAGGCAGCCCGTCAGGTAAGTCGAGGCCTTCGCGTGAAGGACCGTCGGCGCGAAATCACCGTTAAGCGTTACGCCCCCGTCCGCCGTGCAATCCAGAACTTCACACAGTTTGAGTTTCACAAAAATCTGGTCGCTTTGCTGCTCACCGACCAGCAAGCGGAAATCCGGGCGGCCACATTGCACTTGGCTGGCAATGCCCTCCCCGGCATTCGAATTGGAAATAGGGGCGTCGTATATGGAGTAACGCGCCAGTACGTCTTTGTCTTCGTCCGCCCGGGCTTCGATGTGATTGCCGGTCACTAGGGGCAGCGCCAGGTAAACCGGTGTTCTGCCAACATTGGGTGGCACCTGGATCATCAACGGCTCGACGCGGCCCTCCAGATTGAACAGGCTGCCGTCAGGCAAAATTCCGGTGGCCCGACTGACAACAACCTTGCCTTGCTTTAATGGATCCGCCTCAATCCCCAGATCTAAAAAACCCCACATGTAGCGGCCTAACAACTGCGTGCGGGTCTTCATTTGGTAATCGTAATAGCGGTCATTGTGTTGGAAGTGTTGCGGGCGCAGGAGCATGCCTTCCCGCCAAATGACTTTATGAGCGTTCAAGGTCAGTCTCCTGCTGTGTTGAATGAGGCTAAGGCGTTATGGATGCCAGCTTGGTCCAGGCGCAAGGTTGCGTGGGTGCGTTCGGTAGGCGTCAGTTGAACCACGTAGCGCCACTTGGTTTCTGGCAGGTCGCGGTAGGCAGCGAGAACGCCGACGTAACGGCTACCGCTGTCGACGCTGAGCTTGAGGTCGAGGCTTTCGCCGGGTCGTAATTCAAGCTCTTCGCTGGTCACCAGGTCCGGGGTCAGGGTTTCTTTCGGGCGTTCGTACAGGCTGAAGAAGTCTGCGTTTTCGAAGGCCACGGGATTTTTCAGCTCGATCAAGCGCACGACAATCGGAGAGGGGCGCCCATTCAAGTCCGGGTTGAGCTGGTCACTGGCGGTCAGCGTCAAATCCAGCTTGGTCAGCGTGGAATACGGTGACAGCGTCGAACAACCGGCCAACAGCAACAGGGCCGCAAGAACTGAAAGGGCTTTGAAACAAGAAACGTGAGAGCAGGACATGTGCGTCATCCTTGAGGGTCGGTGTGAAGGCTGTCGATTAGACGAACCTGTTCTTCATAGGCTTGGGCGAAGTCGCGGGCCAACAGGCGTTCGCTCCAGTCATCGTCTTGGCCAAGCGCCTGGTGATAACGCCCATAAGCACGCCACAAACCGCCGTCGGTGGAGAACAAAGGCCGGTGCCCGTCGCGCTCAAGGCGCAACGCCAAGTGTGGCGGTGAGAAGTGCTCCAAGGTGCTGCGCAAGGCGGCGCGGCTGGCGCTGAGCATGGCCACTTGGTGGGCTTGCAAGTCATTGAACGAGCGATTGATCGAACGCTCGGCATGCGCGCGTGATTGCGGGTCAAGCAGCAGCCCTTTCACTGCATCGCTGGCGGTGGCCGCGTGCTTGATCGGGTTTTGCCGCGTGTACTGTCCAGTGGTCAGTGCCAGGCGCAGTTCGTTTTTCAACTCCGTGCGCGTGCGCAGGCTTTGCTGCAAATTGTCGATGCTGAGCTTAAACAGGCGGGCCGTTTCCACCGCCAACGCTTCGCGACTAGCTTGGTCGAGGTTATCCACGTTCAGGCCGAGCGCTTGGGCGAAACGCTGCCAGAAGGCCTCGTTTGGATCGGGTAACGGAGTGGGTTCAGGGATCGCTTCGGGCTCTGGCGTCGGCGGCACCAGCGTCGGCACGATCAAGTGCTCACGCTGGATTGGCGCGTAATCCGCGCACTGTTGCGGTTCGAGAGCCGGCGTGTGCAAGGCGGACGGTTGTTCTATAGCAGCCATGGGCAACTGGCCGAAATTGACATCCTCCGGAATGATCAGCGAATTGGACTCAGCACTTTTGCGTATCACCTGTGCCCGAATGTCGAAGGGTCCAATCACGTACATGGCACCGTGGTCGATGCGCACAGTGGTGTCTTTAACCACGCGCTCACCGGTGGCTTTCAGGCGTACACCATTGGTGCTGATATCGCGCAGGAAAAAGTGGCTGCCGTTAAAGCTGATATGCGCGTGTTCGCGAGATACTTGGCTGCTGGGGTCGACGATCACCCAATCGGAGAACGCCTGACGGCCAATCGCGCCGCCCCTGGGCTCAAACACACAGCGCAATTGCTGCGAAGGCGCAGCGTGTTCGGTGTTCACTATTTCCAAAATCAATTGCATGTTGTGCTCCTTGCAGTCATTTGCCGCGGTTAACCACCTGAGGGTCACCGAGGGGACGATAAGTGTCGTCGCTGAATTTGTAGTTGCCGCCACAGCCGCCGAGGCAGCATGAAACGAGCAGCGTCAGCAGGATTGCTGGCCATTGACGAACGAACATCGGTAGGTCTCCACGGTGTGCAGGCGGTGCTGCAAGGAAAGGGTTAAGTGAGGTCGACATAGAGCGCTCAGAGCGAAACATCGCTAGAGCGAATATTCAGGCGTTCCATGCGGTACAGCAGCGTGCGGCGCGCCAACCCGAGCTGGCGGGCAGCCACGGTTTGATTGCCACCCGTTTTGCGCAGGCAATCGAGCAACAGGCCCCGCTCGATCTGCTCCAGACGAGGGCGCAGGTTCAAGCTGCTATCGCTGGGTTCCAGGTCGCGACGCAACACGAAATGTTCGGGGAGTAGTACGTCGCCGTCGCAGAGCAAAATCGCTCGTTCGACCAACGCCTTGAGTTCGCGAACATTGCCGGGAAAGGCGTATTGGCAGAGTTGGTCAAACGCTCCATCGGACCACTTCACTGGGTCACGCTTGAGAAAGGTGCAGGCGTGATCGGCGAAATGGCGCGCCAGGTCCAGCGCGTCGCCTCCTCGATCACGCAGGGCGGGCAGCTCGATAGGGAATTGCGCGAGACGGTAATACAAGTCCTCGCGAAAACGCCCGGCGGCTACCTGTGCCACAAGGTCGCGGTGAGTGGCGGCGATGATCCGGACGTCGATTTTGTGAGTGTCATTGGAGCCCAACGGACGGACTTCGCCCTCCTGCAACACACGCAACAGCTTGGCTTGCAGTGACAGAGGCATGTCGCCGATCTCATCGAGCAATAGCGTTCCACCATCAGCGGCATCGAACAGGCCGACACGGTCACGGTCGGCGCCGGTGAAGGCGCCTTTGCGGTAGCCAAACAGTTCACTTTCCAACAGGCTCTCTGGAAACGCGGCGCAGTTTTGAACGATAAATGCCTTGGATCGACGCGGGCCATTTTCGTGAATAGCCCGAGCAACCACTTCCTTACCGGTCCCGGTTTCGCCCAAGAGAAGGACGGTATAAGGGTTGTTCAGCACTTTGCCCATCAAGCGACAGGTTTCGCGCATGGCTGGGCTTCTGCCAATCAGTCCATAGCCACTGGCCATCGGCACGGCATCGGTCAGGGATGAGGACGTCTCGATGAGGCGCCTCGAACGCTGCAACAGACGCAGTTGCCCGAGCACGAAGGAACCGAATTGCCCCAACGAGTCAGCGAACCCCTGAAGTTCGAGATGCTTGCGGCTAGCGCACACCAACAAACCGCTGACGGCGTTGTGTTGATCAAGCAACGGCACACACAACAACGATTGCCAGGGGCGCGGACCGGCCGGAAGAAATGTCGTCTCTTGCAAGCTGGCGCTCAGGTTGCACAGGCTGACCACCTTGTTCTGACATAACGCGTACTGCAGCAATTGCTCGCCGTCATAGTCCGTCGGCAAGCTGGACGCGGCACGCGGCTGCAACAGCCCCTGCCAGTATTCCGCATTCAAAACGAGACGGGTGTGGGTAGCGTCCAGCAGATACAACTGGCTGATTTCACACGCACTGAGTTCGACCGAAGCTCGTACGAAATCACCTAACAACGTCGCGCCGTCAGCCGCTCTTGAAAGCCGAGCGAATTGCGCCAACAGGTCATGGGCATAACGCAGCGGCTCAGGCACTTGTGAAAACATCACGACCACCTCATGCGAATTCACACGTGACAGCGTCATGCTCGTCCAGGGTAGCGTGGACGCTTTTGAGTGTTTCGCCGCTGGCCATGGCATCGAGCAAGCGGTCCGCCACCAATGGCAACACATGTGAGTCCAGCAAGTAATCGATAAGACGCGCGCCGCTGTCACTTTGGGTGCAGCGCTGCGCCAAGTGATCGACCAATATCTGAGAATGGCTGAAGCCCAGTTGACGCCGCGCCAGCCGTTCACCCAGACGCTGCAATTTGATCTCGATCAATTCGCGCAGCACCGGGCCGCTGACCGGGTAGTAAGGCACCACCCGCATTCGCGCCAGCAGCGCCGGCTTGAAATGCTGGCTGAGCACTGGTCGAATGCTCTCCTCCAGGACCTCGGCGGTTGGGCGATTGCCGTTGCGACACAACGCCTCGATGCGGTCGCTGGCGAGGTTGGATGTCATCAGGATCAACGTGTTGCGGAAGTCGATTTCACGGCCTTCGCCGTCGTTGACGATGCCTTTGTCGAAGATCTGGTAGAACAGGTTCAACACATCGGGGTCGGCTTTTTCCACTTCGTCGAGCAGCACCACTGAATAGGGTTTCTGCCGCACGGCTTCGGTCAGCATGCCGCCTTCGCCATAACCGACATAACCCGGTGGCGCACCGATCAAGCGAGAAACGGTGTGTTTTTCCTGAAACTCGGACATGTTGATGGTGGTGATGAAGCGATCTCCGCCGTACAACAAGTCCGCCAGCACCAGCGCCGTTTCGGTTTTTCCGACGCCACTTGGCCCTACCAGCAAAAACACTCCGACCGGTGCATCAGGCTTGTTCAGCCCGGCTGCGGTGGCGCGCATCGAGCGGTCCAACGCGCTTACAGCTTGGTCTTGACCCCGAATACGTAGCCTTAGGTCACTGGCAAAGGTGCTGACTCGGGTGTTGTGCTCTCGCGCCAATTGCGCGAGCGGCACACCGGTCCAAGCACTGATGACTTCGGCGACTTGACGCGGACACACTTCGAAACTGACCAGCCGCTCGACCGCATGGGCAGCGCTCAAGGCGCCATGAACACTGTGCAGTTCGGTCTCGAGCGCCTTGAGTTCAAGCGCGTTGGCTTCACTTGAATCGCTTTCGCCATCGCGAGCGAGGGCCAATTGCTGGCGCAGCTCAAGCAAGCGCTCAGCCAGTTTTCGTTGCTCATCCCACGATTGTTCTACGATGCGCTGCTCGCCCTCGGCCTCTTCAAGACGGCCTTCCAGCGCGTTTAATGCGTCTAGATCGATGCGTAATCCGACCTCGGCATCCCGACGTAATGCATGGCACTGACGCCCGCCTTCGGCTAATTCACTGCGTAGTTTTTCCAGGCGTTCGGGCGGTGTCGCCAGACTGATGCGCACACGAGCGCAGGCGGTATCGAGTACGTCCACCGCCTTGTCTGGCAGGAGACGGCCCGACAGATAACGCGCGGATAACTCAGCGGCAGCCACAACCGCATCGTCACGTAGATAAATGCCGTGACTCTTCTCATAGATAGGCGCTAACCCGCGCAGTATCGTGATGGCCTCGGTGACTGTCGGCTCATTTAGCCGAACAGGCTGGAAGCGTCGCGCCAGCGCTGGGTCTTTTTCAAAATATTTTTTATATTCAGCCCATGTCGTTGCCGCAATCGTGCGCAACTCACCACGGGCCAGTGCTGGTTTCAATAAGTTGGCGGCATCGGAACCGCCTGCTTGCCCGCCGGCACCGATCAAGGTGTGGGCCTCATCAATGAACAGCGTGATCGGCTTGGGCGACGCTTTGACTTCGTCAATCACGCCCTTAAGGCGCCGTTCGAACTCGCCTTTGACGCTGGCGCCCGCCTGCAACAAACCCATGTCCAGCGACAGCAGTTCGACACCTTTCAAGGCTTGAGGCACTTCGCCTCGGGCGATGCGCAACGCCAGTCCTTCAACGATGGCAGTTTTGCCGACACCGGCTTCGCCGACCACGATGGGGTTGTTTTTCCGACGGCGAGCCAGAATATCGATCATCTGCCGGATCGCGTCGTCGCGGCACAGCACCGGATCAAGCTTGCCTTCCCGTGCCTGCTGGGTGAGGTTGTGGGTGAATCGGGCCAACAGCGACTCGCCGGGGGCAGCGGGTTTTCCAGCCGCTGGCTCTGCTTGTTCAGACAGCGCGAAATCACGCAATCGGTCAGCATTCAATTTAGCCATGAGCGGCTGGTAACGGCTGCCTGCGTAACGCATCGGGTTGCGCAGCAATGCCAGAATCAACGCCGCCTGTCCCACATGACTTTGTCCAAGCTCCAGCGTGGCAACCAGCAACGCGTCTTGCAGCCATTGCACCAGTTCGGGCGCGAACACCGGATTGCGAGAAGCACTCTGTTCATCTCGCGGCTGCAGCGCAGCAGCTAATTCTCCGGCATCGACTTCAGCGTCCAGCAAGGCCCGGCTTAATAAGCCTTGGGGCCGTTCCAGGAGTGCCAGCAACAGGTCTTCAATCAGAATTTTGCTGCCGTTGCGGGCCACGCACCGTTCGGCGGACCCTTCCAGCTCTCGACGGCTTTCAGCGTCCAAGGCCTGGATGAGTTGTTGCAGGTCTACGTTAATCATAATCAGGCGTCCTTAATGAGTTTTGCTGCCGAGGGTGACGATGCCATCGGCATATTCGCGTCCAAGCCAACTGGTCCAGCCGAGGCGGCAGGGGTTCTGTTCGTCGAGGCGCAGCTCGTGAATTTCTTCATGGCGCAGTACCAAACGAATGTCGTAATCGAGGGGGTCGCGCAGGGTGAACCGCACCAGCGCGCACAGCGGCTGATAGCCGGATCCGTTGGGCAGGAAATCGTGGAAGTGTTGCCAATCCAGCTCGCGGATGTGCACGCGGAATTTGCTGCTGCGATCACGCACGTACTCACCCAACACCAGGTCTTCGCCCAAGCGACTGTTCGCCATGCCCAGCCGATTGCGTTGCTCATCGCGAATCCGTACCGAACGCTCGATGCACTGTTCAATGGTCAATTCGGCGTGCTTGAAGTAGTAACGCAAAACGGATTCGATAAGTGCGGCGGAGTGGGCACGCAGGCTGAGCAGACCCAAATAGGGCAATAGGCGCTTCCAGTTCAGCTCGGTAGTCTCGCGTATCGCCTCGCTCCCAAGCCCAATCAGTGCGAAGAGGTTCGCGGAAAATGGGTCCACGGCCCCGAGTTCGAAACGGGCGTGATAGCGATATTTGCGCCAAGTGGGCAGCAGCAGACGTTGCAACCGATGATGAAACAAGTCGAGGAAATCACGGGTCGAACGCCCCCTTGTACTGTCCTCCTCCGCTTGCTCGCCATAAAAGGCGGGCAGCGGAGAACCGGCGCCTACCAGGCTGATCATGTTTAGACGCACCCGTGCGCGAAGCCTGCCCCGCTCGTTGAAGAACTCCACGCTATCGATGTCGCTGCTGGCAAAACCAAAGCTTGGATTCGCCTGAAACTCCACCAAATCGTAAAGCTGCTCTTCGGTCATTTGGGGGTTGGAGTCGCGCAGCCGTGCCATGACCTGAGGCACGGCCTGAAAAACCGAATATTCGCGTATAGCCAGGCTCAACCCGCTTAAAGCAGGGGTTGCAGGCCCATTCTCGGTGCCCATTGGTACACCTCCCCTTGTGTGCTTTGCACATGTAGTTCGTGGTACGAATTGAGGCTGGCGTAGAGCGCAAAGAACTCGTTGAGAATCGAGGCAAAGAGAAACAAATCGCCTTCGCCGACATAGCTAGTTGGGTCAATCAACAGTTCGGTGCGTAAGCCACGGACGGGCAGCCCGCGATGCAACCGATCAACGTGCTGATGGCTGATGGACTTCAGGCCGTCGAGTAGGGTTTTGCTGACGTTGCGGGCTTTTTGGTCGTAATAACGCGGCAGATCGTAGGTTTCGAGAATGACCTTCAGCGCGTTGACGTTGGCCAACGACACGTAGTTCAGGGACATGTTGCTGATCAGCTTCCACAGGAAGTCGCGGTTCAGCGGCGGGGCATAACTGGACGTCGGCACGAGGATGTTGCGGAAGATCAGCGTTTCCGAGGTTTCTTTGCTGTTAGCAATATCGCCAACTTTGAGCCGGCGCGGAAGGTTTTGATTGGTACAGGTCAGGTCCACGGAGACCGTCGAAAAACGATCAATGTCTTGAGTGCCAAAACTCAGGTAAGTATCTACGCCTTCATGGGCCATGGACGGTCGCTGTCGAACGCTGTAATGCGGAGACGCATTACCGCCGTCGAAGCTGGAGTCATGCTCGAAGGACTCAAATGGCACAAAATTATTAACCTTCCCGCCGCCCTCGCTTGCCGCCACGGCGTCAACGGAGAAAACGCCACAGTGACCTCGACTCGATTCATGTGGAAGCAGAAGGTATTCGTCCTCCTTCGCGTCGAAACGGATAGGTACTGCATCGTGCTTGAACAGGTTAACGATGGGCGTGCAATACAACTTTACGTTGTCGACCGTCGGGCGCTGGCGCTCCATACCGTTTTTGGTGATGGAGAACTGCAGCTCGATGCCTGTGGTGCCTTTGAGAATGTCTTCCGACAAGCTTTGAAGAGCATTCAGACCAGAAATATCAACGAATAGAAACTTCTCTTGAAACGCGAAATATTCCTGGAGGTAGCGATAACCACGGAAGGTATTCAGCGGGTAAGGAATCAGTGATTCTTCTTCTGCAAAACCGACAGGCTGGATGCAGTTAGCAGGTAGCGTTAGCACAACATCCTCGCGGCGCTGAGTCAGCAGGCTATCGACGTCATTGCCCAGAAGATGCACCTCAACACCACCCAGATAACGCAGCAAGCTCAGATAAAGCGTCTGGCTAATGTAGGGCATGCCCGCAAAATGCAGCCTGAGACGGCTCAGCTTCAAATCTCCCAGATGGCCATTACCGGAAACTTCCAACCGCAGTGTCAAAAGCGCGCCTTCGCCGTTCTCTGAGTAACTCAAGTCAGCCAGTTTCAGCGCCTGAACTTCAGTGGCATAACACGTACGAAAATTACAGCTCACCCCTTCGACCGGCTTGCCTTTAACTAGGGTATCGCGGGCAGCTATGATCGCCGGGCCTGCTTGAGCCAGCGGCTCAAACTGCAACATGCTGAACGAGGGCAGCGGGCGCATGTAGTTCGGCCACAGCAGGTACATCAGCGAATGCGTCAGCTCGGGCAAATCATCTTCGAGCTTTTCTCTCAAACGCCCCGTCAGAAACGCAAAGCCTTCAAGCAGACGTTCCACGTCGGGATCGCTTCCGCCCTGTCCCAAAAAATGCGCCAACGCCGGATTACGCTCAGCGAAAACACCGCCCAACTGACGTAACGCGTTCAGTTCGCTTTGGTAGTACTGGTTAAAAGACACGGGCGATGAGCTTCCTGCACGAGTGCTGTGTGATTGGGGTAAAGCGTTAGGCGTGCTCCGCTGGAAGGTTCCACGTGGAACACGCTGGTATATGGGTAGAACTTCGTTACTTGACCGTGATGTGTCCGCCACCAGTCAACTTGGCGGACAACAACACCGACGACTTGATGCCATCCACCTCCAACTGGGCTTCAATGGAGAACCCAAGTTTCAGAGGGTTGACGCCATTGGGCGTGGAGACGAGCTGGACTTCGCTGAGGCGCGGTTCGTAGACTTCAATGAAGCGCTTTATGACCTGCGCACCCTGAGTCAAGGCATCGTGGAGGCTCACGCTCATATTGTTCAGATCCGGCATCCCGTAGTCGGGCAGCGCTAGTACGCTGCCCGCACGGGTACTGAGCATTTTAGACAGGTGGGCAGTTACCGAATCCCTGGTGGCTTCCTCGCGGTTTTTGCTTTGCTCGGCAGGAGCTCCACCAAGACGTTCGAAAAGACTGCCGTATGTCGTCATGAACTATGCCCTGCTCACTCTTTTTCCAGCTTGCCGACCAGCGACAAGGTGAAATCTGCGCCCATGTATTTGAAGTGCGGCCGCACGTTCAAACTAACGCGGTACCAGCCAGGTTCGCCTTCAACATCAGTCACGATGACCTGTGCAGCTCGTAGTGGGCGGCGCCCCCTAACATCAGCGCTTGGATTTTCCTGGTCAGCCACGTACTGACGAATCCACTTGTTCAACTCTTGCTCAAGGTCGGTGCGTTCTTTCCAAGAGCCCAGTTGCTCGCGCTGCAACACTTTGATGTAGTGCGCCAGGCGATTGATGATGAACATATACGGCAGCTGCGTGCCGAGCTTGTAATTCAATTCGGCTGTTTTGCCTTCTTCGCTAATGCCGAAAAGTTTGGGTTTTTGCACCGAGCTGGCGGAGAAGAACGCCGCGTTATCGCTGCCTTTACGCATGGTCAGAGAGATAAAACCTTCCTCTGCCAATTCGTACTCGCGGCGATCAGATACCAGCACTTCGGTCGGAATTTTGGTCTCGATTTCACCCATGCTCTGGAAGTGATGCAACGGCAGATCTTCCACGGCGCCGCCGCTTTGGGGACCAATAATGTTCGGACACCAGCGGAATTTAGCGAAGCTGTCGGTGAGTTTGGTGGCGAAGGTATAAGCCGTATTGCCCCACAGATAATGTTCGTGGCTGTTGGCTACATTTTCTTTGTAGACAAAGCTTTTGACCGGATTTTCTTCGGGATCGTAGGGGTTACGCAGCAAGAATCGCGGCACGGTCAGGGCGACATAGCGTGCGTCTTCCTGCACCCGGAAGCTCTGCCATTTGGAAAAGTGCGGGCCTGAAAAGTGGTCCTTGAGGTCTTTTACGTTAGGTAAGCCTGTGAAGCTTTCCAGTCCGAAAAATTGAGGGCCGGCAGCGGCAATAAACGGAGCGTGTGCCATGCACGCAATGCTGGCGACGTACTGCATGGTCTTAACATCTGGCGAGCTGGGCGAGAAGAAGTAGTTGGCAATAATTGCCCCCACTGGCTCACCGCCAAACTGTCCGTATTCAGCCGTGTAGACGTGCTTATAAAGCCCGGATTGATTGATCTCCGGCGAATCTTCGAAGTCGTCCAGCAAGTCTTGCTTGGAAACGTTGAGGATCTCGATTTTGTTGTTTTCGCGGAAGTCGGTGCGATCCACCAGCAATTTCAGCCCACGCCACGACGCTTCCAATGCCTGGAAATCGACATGGTGAAGAATCTCATCCATTTGAAGACTGAGCTTGGCATCGATCTCGGCGATCATGCGATCAACCATCGCCTTCTTGACTGGCTCGCCATCGTTTTGCGGTTTTAGCAACTCTACGATGAACGCCGCCACACCACGCTTGGCAATGCCGTAAGCATCATCACTGGGCGTCAGTTTAGTCTCCGCAATAATCCGGTCGAGAATGCCGCTCTCTGCTGTTTCGGTGGTATTTTGGGATGAAGCTTTGGTGCTCATAATATTGGCTTCCTGTGCGTTAACGGCTTAAGCGTCCGGTTTTGCAGCTGCGTTCATTTCAAGCTCGCCCAGCACTCGGCTGCGCGATTCGTCGTCTTTTAGAACGCTTTCGATTGCTTTGCGAAAAGCCGGCGCATTACCCAATGGCCCTTTCAGAGCGACCAATGCATCACGCAATTCCATCAACTTTTTCAGCTCTGGAATCTGCTCGATCAGGCTGGCCGGGTTGAAATCCTTCATGGAGTCAAAGGCAAGGTTGATCGCCAGTTCATCGGAGCCACCCTCGTCTTGAAGACGGTTCAGTACGCTCAGCGTCATGTTGAGTTTTTGCTTGCTCAGCACCTCGTCGAAGCTGTTTTTGTCGATACTGATGGGCTTGCGGTCTTCAACCTTGCGTTCATCTGCTCGATGGGTGAAATCCCCCAGCACCATCAACTTCAGCGGCAACTCAATCTCCTCCTGAGCGTTACCGGTCGCCGGTTTGAACGTGACGTTGATGCGTTCCTTGGGGGCTATGGAGCCTTCTTTGGCCATGAGTTTTCTCCTCTACAGTGATGACCCGAAGGCCTAGGGCAGTGCGACTTCGATATCGAGGTGGCAAAGCCGTTGAAAGATGTCGTCCTTGCGCTCGCGCAACAGGGCGTTCTGTGGCAACAACTCGCAGCAGCGGTACAACAGATGCAAAACTTGCAGTGCGAGGTCCGGCTCCCAGGCCGCAAGTCCGGAGCTCAATAATTGTTGATCGAGGATTTCAAGCTGAGCTTTGGCCAAGTCGTATTTCTTGGCCTGATGGCACAAGCGAGCGAGGCTCAGTTGCCAGAAGAACCGCACCCGCCCTCCCTGAGCAGCCTGTAGCCCCTGCTTGAGAAGTTGCACGGCAGGTTTGAGCCCATCCCTTCGCAAAATGGGCAACGCCTCTTCGTAAGCCTCTTCCCAAGCCGCGTGCTGACTGTCGCTTTGTACTGTCATCGGCGAGCTGGCAGCTTGGAGATGCACTAAAACGTGGGCGCTGATCCAACTACGGGTTTCGGCATCGGCGAAGGGCACGCCGTCATGAAACTTCAGATCAACCACTGCGGGCAGGCGCTGTAAGAACAGTGAGAACTGCAACTCCACTTCGCGCATGGCGAGGTCCGCGTTAAGCCCCTGCTGACACTCCCAGGCCATACGCTGACCGTCGAACCAGAACGGCGATGCAGAAATACTTGCCTCAAGGTCCACCAGCAGATCGGCGTACGCCCCTTGAGAAAAGCGGTCCTGATAGGTTTTTAGTTTGTCTGCCGGCGGCCCTCGCAGCGCGGTGACCTGCTCAGCGTTGCGTTCGGGAAGCGTATCGATAGGCAGCCACAGCAATGTCCGGTTGAGGCGCAAAGCGCGAATGTCGGTGGCTTTCTGGCGCAACCACCATGCACACAAAGTGCGGGCATTTTCCTGCTGGCCACGCAGCGCTTTTTGCGCTTCTTTCTCGTTGTTGACGGGTGAACCCGGTGCAAAGAGTTGGCTAGCCACCTGTTTGATCTGCGCAACAGTGGATTCCACGGGGCCGGGCAAATTATTAACGGCGCGATCAATCATCAGCTTCAGGCGCCGACACAGCGGCAACATCAAAGGCGCGTCATCCGCCAGATGCAACGTCAGCAATGTTTCCAGCCCATGAAGGTATTCCAGCAGCAGTTGGAACAAGGGCAATTGCTCCTTGATCGGAACGCTCTCCACCAACACCTGATCCATACGTGGCAACAGCCAACTGAACGCTGCTGCACGGGTGCGCACCTTTAGCGGATGAACCGCCTGCCAATGGTGCTGGCACAGGTGATAGAGCATGCCGACGCCCGCCATCAAACCGGCAAATGATTCCTTCTGGTACAACGCCCACACCAGCCACGCCCCTACACGCAGGTCTTTGGACTGGGTTTGCAAAATCGCTTCGCTCAGGTCAAGCACCTTCTGCCAGTCGACCTTCATGCCCTCTTCCATGGACTGAGCTTTGTTGAGTTCAAGCTCCAGCGCTTCGTATTCGTTTGAAAACCGGATGTCCTCGCCGCAGAAGTTGTCTTGGGCGATGGGCGTTTTAGCCACAACAAGGTAATAGGCGGAGCGTGCGCTTGAATAGGTCATCCGAGGCAACGGTCTTTAATGCAAGCGTAGTCATGCCGAAGTGCATCAGCACTTGGCGGAGTTGTATCAAGATGATTGGTTGGAGTTGCGTTAAGCACGTTACATTTATCGTACGTCATACTGGGCACCTCGGGCGATAGGTCGGATGATAAGAGCGATGAAAAACTAAGTCTGTAGGATTTTTTACTTTCTAATGTCGGACGAGTCCGGTGAAATCGCCGAAACTTCTTACAGCGGCTGCCGATACTTGCAACTCGCTGTTGTCTGTAGGAAATGTCCTGCATAAACATCGGAAACTAGAGCTTTATAAATAGCGTAAATCCACTTGTCTAAAGCACTTAATCGTCGTATTTTTCCGCAACCAAATTATTAGTACATATGTATCTATACACTGACTGCCTGAACTTCAGTATTGGGGCGGTTACACCTATAGCAGCCTCATTTGTCTTAAGTGCGCCATTTTGAGCAACAAGTGCGCAAATAGTTGCGCAGTCTAAAACGGCTAGTGTTCGAACAGTTATTCAGGAGTACCGCTTGTGGAAAAACACGACCCCAATTCCTGCCGGGTATGTTTGAAATGACGCCTCAGCAACTCGCCGCCCGCGAAGAAATGCAAAAGCCCTTCCTGGCGGCAATTGCCCAAGGAGAGGCTCACCGGCAAGAGGTCTATCGCAGGGTGGAGGAACAGAAAAAACGCGAGCGCGCAAACAAGGTGCCGGTCTTCTTGACCATTGGTGTGTTCTTCGATGGCACCTGCAATAACGCCAGCAACACCGCGCAAGGCATTATGTGTGGCGCGCATCACCCGATTCAGCCGCAAGACCTCGACGCCAGTTGCAAGCCGTACATGGCGGATCCAGACAGCAGTTATGGGAATGACTCAAGCAATGTCGCGAAGTTGCATGATCTTTATCACGCCCCCGAGGCGCTAGAGCAAGGAGAACTGTGGGAGCAAAGTTCGTACGCCTACCGAAAAATCTACGTCGACGGCATTGGAACCTTGGTGGGCGAAAAAGACAGTAAGCTCGGTTCAAGCCTCGGGCGTGGTGAGACTGGCGTGGCAGAACGTGTGCAGTCGGTTTTCGGTGCGATAGGTCGGGTAGTTAATGATATTTATGAATTGGATACCCACAACGAAATCACCCATATCATCTTTGACGTCTTCGGTTTCAGTCGAGGCGCCGCAGCGGCCAGACACTTTGCCACAGAAGTCGCCAAAGTTCGCAACGGTCCCTTAGGCGTTGTGCTCAACAGCTATAAGATTGCATTCAGCCCGAAATTCATGGGCCAATACAAAAAACACATCCGCATTGGCTTTATTGGCCTGTTCGATACCGTGGCGGCTACGGGTGGGTTGAGTAACTTGCTGAATGTCAGCAGTTCAATTACCCCTGGGTTAAACATCGCGTTGCCACCGTCAGACTTCAGACACGTGGTGCAATTAGTAGCCCGCGACGAGTGTCGAGACAATTTCGCCCTTAATAAAATAGGCCCCGATCATCCTGAAATTATCGTGCCCGGAGTCCACTCGGACGTTGGAGGCGGCTATCGCGCCGAGGCGGACGAATGCGTGCTGATCACCCCCATGCAGGCGCTGACGGTCGCGGAAAACTGTGACGTAAAAACCACGTCCATTTACCACGATGCGCTGCAGGCCAAAATGCACATGATCGCTAAAGGCTGGCCCGCTGAGATGCTGGAGATTATTACCCCGCCCTCTACGGAGTTAGCGATCGACCCACAGGATCGACACGCTCCCCGACAAAAAAGAGTGTTTGCTGGTTTACAACTCAAGCGGACAGTTCGCGGAGAGTTATCGCGTGTTTATTTGCGGGTGATGCATGAGCTGGCGAAGCAGAAAAAAGTACGCTTTACCAATATTGAGGAGTTAGATCCAGATTACATCCTTCCCCCAGAGCTCCAGTCGCTGTGTGACCAGTTTGTCGCAGGTGAGTACGGTACCACTGCGGCCGAAGAGGCGCTTTTAAAACGGCGCTATATCCATACCTCTGCTCATTGGAACAACCCCGTGACTAAGCGAGATGGGACAGGCCTAAAGCTTTTTTACTTTAATGCACCAACTGCAAATGGCATACGCGTCCAACACCCACACGCAATCAAAGGTGAACGATGAAGATCAAGAAGTTGTGGGCATTATTGGGGTTAGTTCTGATCGCAGGATGTCAAGCAGCAGACCCATTGTCTGGCGTAAATGACCCCCATCACCCTTGGTGGGATTTACGGTTTTCTGCACCGTACTATATGACGGGTTGGGTCGAGATGAGCGCGGTGGTGGATATCAATAACCGATTCTTCCCACGCCGAGGTGGCGGCGGAATTGGTATTGAAGTTTTCCAGAACGACGATATCGAAGATGCTAGAGGATGGTCGGATACCGGCGGAAACGGAAGTTTTGTCACCGGCGCCGATCTCCCGAAACGGGTCTTCGTGCGCTGGCAATCCTCGGTTGAGCCCCAAACCTACCAAGGCTGGATAGAAATCCCGGAAGAAGCCCGACAACTGATGCGCCACTCCATCGCTCGACGCTGCGCCAAATACCCTGATCGCCCCGCTTCCTGGCACCCCAGCATGACCTTGGGACTTGCCCCCGGCGGTATTGTTCAAGTGTGGGTGTGGGACGAGTGTTTACACCGAGTCGCCTTTAACCGCGCTCAAGTCGAAGTCGAGCCTTTAGGCCCGTATCTGGGTAAATCAAACGGGCATTACTTTCAACAAACCAAAGATTCGAAGCAATACGTCGAACGCTTCGGCATTCCTTACGGCAGTTGGTGATCCCGGATGATTATCAGAAAACTCGTCGCATTACTGGGTCTAGCTCTGATCGCAGGATGCCAAGCCGCAGACCCATTGTCTGGCGTAAATGACCCCCATCACCCATGGTGGGATTTACGGTTTTCTGCACCAAGGTATATGACGGGTTGGGTCGAGATGAGCGCGGTGGTGGATATCAATAACCGATTCTTTCCACGCAGAGGCGGCGGCGCTATCGGCACCGGAGCTTTTCGGAACGACGGCATCGAATATGCCCATGGATGGGCGGATACCGGCGGAAACGGAAGTTTTGTCACCGGCGCCGATCTCCCGAAACGGGTCTTCGTGCGCTGGCAATCCTCGGTTGAGCCCCAAACCTACCAAGGCTGGATAGAAATCCCGGAAGAAGCCCGACAACTGATGCGCCACTCCATCGCTCGACGCTGCGCCAAATACCCTGATCGCCCCGCTTCCTGGCACCCCAGCATGACCTTGGGACTTGCCCCCGGCGGTATTGTTCAAGTGTGGGTGTGGGACGAGTGTTTACACCGAGTCGCCTTTAACCGCGCTCAAGTCGAAGTCGAGCCTTTAGGCCCGTATCTGGGTAAATCAAACGGGCATTACTTTCAACAAACCAAAGATTCGAAACAATACATCGAACGCTTCGGCATTCCTTACGGCAGTTGGTGATCCTACCGCATCTAAAAAAGTATCATTACTCCAAATTTAAGGAGCATCACATGAAAAGAATGACCTTTCTTATTTCAAGTTTATTCTAATGGCCTGTTTTCATCGGGAACAGACCTTAGCTAACGATCTCATCGGTAATTAATACTTGCAACGCGTGATGGAAATGGCTTCACAACTGTCGCTACAGAAAGGTAATAACTTTGAAGCCGTCGTTGAATAGAGGGTTCACAGGGGTGTTATGTCAAGATGCCTAAACGCCAGGTACTGGAGTAACGAACTTCATTGCCGCTGTTGCATATGTGTAAGAGCAACAAAGTGCTCAGGAATCACATACATCTCGGTTCCTGAATCATTTCTGAAATAACTCTGTTAATTTTGTATATAAGGAAAAGACACTCATGGCTACATCCAACAAATGGCTGATGTCCTCGTTTGCCTATTATCTCGACTTCTTTACCGTTCCGCTGTTCGTCTTCCTTATTTTCTGCATTGCACCTTTTCATCCCGGACAGGCGCTGGCCGGGCTATTAGCATGGTCGCTGGTCGAGTATTCGGCGCACCGTTTCTTGTTTCACTCGTTGTATCGCCGGGAGCATTGGACCCACCATATTGACGTGCTCGCTTACATCGGTATTTCCGGCTGGAAGACCAACTCGGTGAATGCCGTTTTGTTATTGCTCGCTTGGCTCACCGGCTTAACCTCCGTTTTTGCCGGGTTGCTGATCGGCTACTTCTGCTATATCTCGTTGCACTATGTGCTGCACCGTCCTCAACACTGGGCCTACCGTTTCATTCCTGGGCTGGTTGCCAATCACAACTTGCATCATCGCAAGGGAATAGAGAAGAATTTCGGCGTGACCTCTCCCCTTTGGGACCACGTCATGCGTACCTACGTACGAACTGAAGTTATTGACACTGTCGAGGAAGATTACATGACGTAGCACCGGACGAACCTGGCTGATCTATATCGCTGAATGTCTCAGAGTGAGCCATGGCTACGTAAAGGCCGATATTGGTGAGTTGGCCGTTGAGCTGTACCGCTGTACTTTTGGTATCAAGCGACTGGTGGTATTGCTGTTGAAGCCTACCTAAGAGTTAGTCGAAGAATCGCTTAATTTTTCTTTGACTCTGTCTTGTAGGTTTTACGCATCTCAGATCGGATCTCTTTATGGCTCAGATCAGCGGAGCGAAATAAGTCGTGGAGCGATTTGGCGATTTGGCGAAGCTCTGCGGCTAATGTGGATTTCATGTTCGGAGTCTCAAAGGGTAGCGTTTTTATATCTAGTCCCTTTTAGGTGGATTTTCAAGAGGGCGCGGCAGGGACGGTGCCGGCAGCTAGGCAGCTAGGCAGCTGGCGCTCAAACCCTAGCGCCAGGTAGGGAGACAGATATGGCTGAGTTTCCAGATCTCCAAAAGCAGTTGATGCTTTAAAAAACTAGGCAGCAAATGCGACCTCGTTTTGTACATTTTCTATTTACGCATTAACTTCCTTGTCAGGTTCAGCTAAGAGGCGCCGACGACGCATAAGGCGATAGGCTGCCGGGATGACAAACAGAGAAAGTAAAGGCGCCGTGACCATGCCGCCTACCATGGGCGCTGCAATGCGGCTCATTACTTCGCTACCAGTACCGCTGCCCAACAAGATAGGTAAAAGGCCTGCAATGATAACGACCACGGTCATGGCTTTGGGCCGAACGCGCTGCACAGCGCCTTCACGAATCGCAGCCACCAGCCCGCGCTCAGTGCTGTCGCCAAGGTCTTCACGTTCAGCCCAGGCGTTCTTCAGGTAGAGCAGCATGATCACGCCAAATTCGGCAGAAACACCGGCCAAGGCGATAAAGCCGACACCCGTGGCGACCGACAGGTTGAATCCCAATAGATAGAGGAACCAGGCCCCTCCAGTCAGTGCGAATGGCAGAGTGGCCATGATCAGCAACGCTTCATCAAAACGAGCGAACGTCAGGTAGAGCAGCACGAAGATGATCAACAGCGTGGCAGGTACCACCCGTTTGAGTCGTGCGTTAGCCCTTTCGAGAAACTCGAACTGTCCTGAGTAACTCAGGCTCATCCCAGGTTGCAACTTCACTTGCTCACTGACTACCCGGCGTAGATCGGCGACTACCGAGGCAATATCCCGTCCACGCACGTCGATATACACCCAGCCTGAAGGTCGAGCGTTCTCACTCTTGAGCATGGGCGGACCATCGCTGACCTTGATCTTCGCCACGGTACCTAGGGTGATCTGGCTACCCAGAGGGGTGTAAATCGGCAACTGCTCCAGAGCCCCGAGCGAGTCACGCCACTCACGAGGGTAACGTACGTTGATTGGGAAACGAGCCAGTCCTTCAATCGTCTCCCCGACGTTTTCACCGCCGATCGCGCCGGCCACGATCGACTGCACATCGGCGATATTCAGTCCATAGCGGGCCGCAGCTTTACGATCGATATCTACGTCAATATAACGGCCACCGGTCAGTCGTTCGGCCAACGCTGAACTGACACCTGGCACGTCCTTGGCCACACGTTCGACGGCTTGGGTGACGGCATCGATCTCCGTCAGGTTGGTACCGGCAACCTTCACACCAATCGGGCTTTTGATACCGGTAGCCAGCATGTCGATGCGGTTACGAATCGGTGGTATCCAGATGTTGGTCAACCCTGGGACACGCACCACTCGGTCAAGCTCCTCCACGAGCTTTTCCTGGGTCATCCCTGGGCGCCACTGCTCACGCGGCTTGAACTGGATGGTGGTCTCGAACATCTCCAGCGGTGCCGGATCGGTGGCGGTTTCGGCGCGACCCGCCTTACCGAAAACGTGTTCGACTTCGGGCACCGTTTTGATCAGGCGGTCGGTCTGTTGCAGCAGTTGCGCCGCCTTCTGCGCCGATAATCCCGGCAGAGCTGATGGCATATAGAGCAGATCACCCTCGTCCAGCGCAGGGAGAAACTCGCCACCCAAGTGAGAGATCGGCCAAAGCGTACTGAGAAAGACCAGTAGCGCAACCAACAAGGTGATTTTGGGCCGACGCAGCACCGCGTCCAAGGCCGGCTGATAGATCCTGATCAACCAACGGTTCAGTGGGTTCTGTTGCTCAGTGGGAATTCGTCCACGAATCCAGTAGCCCATCAACACCGGTACCAGAGTCACCGACAGTCCGGCGGCCGCCGCCATGGCGTAGGTCTTGGTGAACGCCAGGGGCCCAAACAGGCGGCCCTCCTGCGCCTCAAGGGTAAACACCGGAATGAACGACAGGGTGATGATCAACAGACAGAAGAACAGCGCCGGCCCTACCTCAACCGCAGCTTCGGTAATCACATGCCAGCGATGTTCGCCCTTAAGTTCTTCGTCGGGATGGGCCGCATACCAAGCCTCGATCTTCTTGTGGGCGTTTTCGATCATCACCACGGCGGCGTCGACCATGGCACCAATGGCAATGGCAATCCCTCCCAGGGACATGATGTTGGCGTTAATCCCTTGGTGACGCATGACGATGAAGGCAATCAGCACCCCAACTGGCAGCGAGATAATGGCTACCAGCGATGAGCGCAGATGCCACAGAAATATCCCGCAGACCAACGCGACGACAATGAACTCCTCGATCAGTTTGTGGCTGAGGTTTTCCACGGCACGGTCGATCAGCTTGCTGCGGTCGTAGGTGGTGACGATTTCTACCCCGGCCGGCAGACTGCCTTTGAGCTCGTCGAGTTTGGTCTTGACCGCCGCAATGGTTTCTCGAGCATTCTTGCCGCTGCGCAGAATCACCACGCCACCAACCGTTTCACCTTCGCCGTCGAGTTCGCTAATACCACGACGCATCTCTGGCCCCAGTTGAATTGTGGCCACATCGCCAAGAGTCACTGGCACGCCACCAGCCCCGAGTTTTAGCGGGATCGCCCGAAAGTCATTCAGTGTCTTCAGGTAACCGGAAGCGCGCACGATGAACTCGGTCTCCGCCAGTTCCAGCACAGCACCGCCGGTTTCCTGATTGGCCTTGCCAATCGCCTCGGTCACCTCAGACTGCGTGATGCCCAGGCTGGCCAGCTTGAGCGGATCGAGCTGCACCTGGTATTGCTTGACCATGCCGCCGACGGTGGCTACTTCTGCCACGTTCGGTAGGGTCTTGAGCTCGAATTTGAGAAACCAGTCCTGAAGTGCGCGCAGCTGCGCCAGATCATGGCCACCGGTGCGATCCACTAGCGCGTATTGATAGATCCAGCCCACCCCGGTGGCATCTGGTCCCAAGGCCGGTTTGGCCGTAGCCGGCAAGCGGCTTTGTACCTGGCTCAGATACTCCAGTACGCGTGAGCGAGCCCAATACAAATCGGTACCGTCTTCGAACAGCACGTAAACGAAGCTGTCGCCGAAGAAGGAGTAACCGCGTACGGTTTTCGCTCCCGGTACCGAGAGCATGGTGGTCGCCAGCGGATAGGTCACCTGGTTCTCGACAATTTGCGGCGCTTGCCCCGCGTAGGGGGTGCGGATGATTACCTGAACATCGGAGAGGTCCGGCAGTGCATCGATGGGGGTGCTCTGAACCGACCAGACGCCCCAGGCAGTGACGAACAGCGTGGCCAGCAGGACCAGGAAGCGGTTGGCCACAGACCAGCGGATAAGGGCAGCGATCATGGCTGGCCCCCTAGTTTTTCCAGACGCTCAACGCGCAAACCATCATCGGTTTGGCTCACTGCGATCCGAACCTTGTCTCCCAATTTGAGCCCTTGCATGAGCGCAGGGTCCGCCAGTGGGAAGGTCATGGTCATGCCCGGCATACCCAGCGTCTTGAAGGGACCATGGGCGAGCGTAACGTCTTTGCTATTGATCTGTAGGACTTGCCCCTGCGACTCATGAAGGGCAGCGGCTGCGGCTGTAGGTGCTGGCATTTCCAGCGTGCTTGCGACGATGCCCTTGAGGCTAGCCTCGGAGTCGAGCAGGAACTGACCTGATGAGACCACCTGCTGGCCTTCCTCCAGGCCTTTCAACACCACCGTCTTGCCTTCGTTTTCCTGCCCGAGTTGCACCTCTAGGGGTCGATACCGACCCGCGTCTTCGGCGAGCATCACCAGCGTGCGTCGACCGGTGCGGATGAGCGCCTCGCTCGGCACCCACAACACGCTTTGCTCAGTCGAGCGATTCAGGCGTACCTGCGCCGTCATACCCGGTCTGAGTCGTCCATTAGGGTTGGCCAGTTCGACCCGCACGCGAACGGTGCGGCTGTCCGGATTGGTTTCGGGAAGAATCGTGCTGACCACGCCTCTGAGCACAGTCCCTGGGAAGGCTGGCAGGCGTGCTTCGACCGTTTGACCGAGGACGATCGATTCCGTCTCCGACTCTGGAACGGCCACGGCTAGCCAGACGCTACTCAAGCCATTAACTCGAGCCAGAGTCTCGCCGGCCATCACGGTCATACCCATACGTACATCCAACTCTTGCAGCACACCGCTAATGGGACTGGTGAGCGTCAGGTTCGGCTGGACCTTACCGCTGCGCTCTACCTGGGTAATCAGCGCCGTCGGCATCCCGGTGAGGTGCAACCTTTGGCGTGCAGCCGCCAGCAAGTCAGCATCGCCATTGCGCTTCAATGCGAGGAATTCTTCCTGGGCTGCAGCCCATTCCGGTACCAGGATATCCGCCAATGGCGCATTAGCTTTGAGCACATCGCCGGGAGCACGGGCATAGACCCGCTCAACAAAACCCGAAGTACGCGCCTGAACCACGGCGACATTCCGTTCGTTGAACGCCAGCACGCCGACCACGTCCAGGCTGGAAGTGAGGACTCCACGGGTGACTGTCGCCAGGCGCATGCCGAGATTCTGGGTCAGGCTTGGATCGATGCTGATGGCTGCGCCGTTCGTTGCAGCATCAACGTATTGCGGCACCAGTTGCATGTCCATGAAGGGCGATTTGCCCGGCTTATCGAATTTCTGCTGCGGCTTCATCGGGTCGTACCAATACAGCACCTTGCGTTGGTCTTGTGTCTTGGGACTCTGCTCGGCGAGCGCGTCAGGCATTGCGCTCATACGCTGCTGAGCGAACCAGTAGCCGGCTGCAACGCCTAGGGCAACCGACAAGCCAGTCAACACAGCCGTTTTCCATATTCGAGTGTTCATAGGCTGGTTTCACCGTAATTGAAATACAAGCGCGCATTGGTCAGGGCTCGCTGTTCTTCGATGTCGACCTGTTTGAATCGGGCCTCGATGAGCTCACGTCGAGCTGCGACGACAGCCTTTAGGTCGCCTTTCCCTGCCCGGTAACTGGCCATGGTCAGTCCGACCTTTTCTTTGGCTAGGGGTACCAGGCTTTCCTGACTGCGGCGCACGGCACGATTCAGGCGTTCGTATTCGGCCAAATCCTCCTCCAGTTGCTGGGTTTTCTCTCGCACCATGACTTCACGCTCAGCCTCCAATTGGTTCAGTTCAGCGTGCTTGGCAGCGATCTTGGGATTTTGACGGGTGTCGGGAAACAGTGGCAGATCGAAACTGAACTGCACGCTGACCATGTCACCGAACCGACGGTCACGGTGTTGGTAATCGAGTTCCCAACTCCAGTCGGACTGCTTTTCCGCTTCGGCTTCACGCACCTTGGCTTGCGCCTCGCGAGTCATCGGCACAAAAGCGGTCAGCGCGGGGTGATGTTGCAGTTTGCGGGTGTAACCTGAAGTCTCGACGGGCCATTGCGGCAAACCACCAGTGGGTTCGTCGTTGGCCGCCTGCCCAATCCAGCGCTTGAGCGCAGCCCGGGCTTGAGCACGCAGGCGGACTAGGTCGTCCTGTTGATCCGCTAATTGAGCCGCCTCCTGCTTGGGTGTCACTGCATCGGCAGGTTGGGCACGACCACCGGCGATCTGTGCCCGAATGGTTTCGGTCAACAAACGATTTTCTTGGTAAAAGTCCTGGAACAGGACCTCTTTACGTTCGATGGAATAGCTGCTGATCCAAGCCAGTGCCGTGGCCTGACGGACGTTCAGGCGCTCGACACGACCTTCGGCCGCCGCTCGGTCAACAGCCGCGTCGGCAACGTCAATGCGCGCTCGGCGTTTGTCGCGGTTGGGTACTTCCTGCATGACCCCAACCATCTGCATGGTCATGAAGTCCTGGTCAATACTCCAGCGATTGGGGCCGCCAATAGGATAGTTCTGCAAGCCGAGTTTTAACTTCGGATCGGGTAGTTCGCCGGCTGGAATAGCAGCACTGCTGGCGGCGTGGAATTTGGCGGCTTGGGCGGTCAGTGACGGAGCGTTGTTTTCGGCCAACCGCAAAGCTTCATCGAGTGTCAATGTGCCCGCGAGGCTCGGCAATGCCAGTATGCTTGCCGCCAGGCCGGCCACGAGGGACCAACCTGTGCAATAGCACTTGGAGTTCATGTTCACGATTCCTGTGATGATCCACCGCGCGCTTCATAAAACATGCGCGCAGATATGCCATCCCGCTTACGCGGAATGAGGCTCAATGAGGTACAGGAATCAAGTACGGGGCGGTCGCCATACCCCTGAAGGGGTTTGTACTAGCAGGACGTGGCTGGGGAAGGACACAACGAGAGGGCTGGACAAGGTGAGAGGAGGCTTGATGATTGACACTTGCAGCATGCCGCCGGTTTTGCATTCCTGGCCTGGCTTGCAGGGTTTGCCAGAATCGGTGGGACTTTTCATGTCTTGGCAGCAATCCTGCCCCATACCATCGATCATCGCCATGCCCATGGATTTCATCGGGCATGGTTCAGTCGATGCCTGAACACCCGCCATCCCGCTGAGGGGAAGCGCCAAACTAATCAGGAAAATCAGGCAAAACCGTAGATAGCGTTTCATGGGCTGGAGTGTAGACGGTGCAAATGGCCGTTACAATTCACCGTTTAGACTTATTTATTGGCTATCGGAAAAACCGAAAAAGCGTGCGCTAGGATGTGCTCATTCTTTAACTGTCGGGATGAGTACAAACTGGACGCGCACCTCAAACCCTTGATCCCGGCCCGTCGCTGGTGAGGCCAGGGTCATGCTGGCGCCGACGCCTTGGACAATTGTTTGGGCAATTGCCAAGCCCAGGCCTGAACCGCTCGCGTCACTATTGCCCCGCACAAAGCGCTCGGTCAGGCGCCGCAACACCGGCTCTGGCACCGCCTGGCCGCCGTTGACCACTCGCAGCAATGCCTGATCGCCGAGGCTGACCTCGACCGGTTGATCGGCTGCGCCGTACTTCAACGCATTCTCGATCAGGTTACGCAACAGGATGCCAAAAGCGTCCGGATCAATCGCCGAGTAAACACTGGCCTGACTGGGCAACTGCAACGCGATGCGCTGCCCACCGCTGTGGTTCCACTCATCAACCCCATGGGCCAGCAACGGAATAAGGTCTTGGGGCGCTTCGGACAACAGCCCGCCGCCCTCGGCCTTGGCCAGTTGCATGAGTTTTTCCGAGAGCCGCGCCAGCTCCCGTAACGAGTTTTCGATCTTCGCCGCCCGCACGCGTAACGGCCCTTCGGGCGCTTCGTGGCGCAGGCGCTGGATCTGCGCCAACGTCGCCGCCAGCGGCGTGCGCAGTTCGTGGGCGCTGTTGGCAGTAAAGCTGCGCTCGGCCTCCAACGCCTTGCGCAAACGCTCAAGCAAATGGTTCACCGCGTCGGCCAACGGGTCGATTTCAGCCGGCAGCCGTGCCACTTTGATTGGTGACAGATCGCCCACACCACGCGCCTCCACGGCACGACGATAGGCCAACACGCTGCGCAGGCTGATGCGCACAAACAACCAGACGCCCAATAGGCTGATGGGTATCAGCGCTAACAACGGCAACAACAAGGCAAACAAGGCTTCACGAGCGGCTTCACGGCGATGGTCCAAAGGTTCGGCGATGTCGATAAACAGCGTCTCACGCAACGCACTTGCACCATACAGGCGGTATTTTTCAGTGGTGGAAAACCCTTCACTCGGCTGCTTGTTGAAGATCTTCGGGTCGGCATCGTGGGACTGCATCAAAATCTCGCCCTTGGCATCACGCACCAGGTACGTCAGGTATTCCTTGTGTATTTTCAGGGTGGCGACATGCTGCGCCTCACGGGGTGCTTCGCGGTTGCTGATTTCCAGCACGGCTAGGGGCAGGATGCGTTGTGCGGTCTCTTCCAAGGCGCTGTCGAACGCCTCGTTCAACTCATGTTGTACCACCAGCCAGGCGCCGACGGTCGCCCCCAGCCAAAGCAAGGTCATACCCAGCGTCAACCCGAGGCCGAGGCGTTTTTGCAGGCTTGACGACGACTTCATACCGACATCAGCCGGTAACCCATGCCACGCACGGTTTCAATCAGGTCGCGACCGAGTTTTTTACGCAGGCGACTGATATAGACCTCGATGGTGTTGCTCTCGATTTCGGCGCCAAAGGCATACAAGCGCTCTTCGAGCTGCGACCTAGACAGCAACGCGCTGGGGCGCTGAACAAAGGCTTCGAACACCGCCCATTCCCGGGCCGTCAGATCCACGGTCGCGCCGGCACGCTGCACCGTACGTGCGTTCATGTCGATCTGTAGTTCGCCGAGCTTGATCTGCGGATTGGGGTTGCCGCTGTAACGTCGGGCCACAGCCGCCACGCGAGCCGAAAGCTCAAACAGGTCGAACGGTTTGATCAGGTAGTCGTCGGCCCCGGCATTGAGGCCGGCGATACGATCGGATATCTGGTCCTGGGCGGTCAGGATAATCACCGGGGTCACGTTCCCGGCTGAGCGCTGCTGTCGCAAAAAGTCCAGGCCGCGACCGTCCGGCAGCATCAGGTCCAGCAGGATCAGGTCGTAAGGCGTGGTACGAACGCTGTTGCGAGCATGCTCCAGGCGTTGCACCCAATCAACGGCGTGGCCGTCATCGGCGATCTGCTCACGCACCGCCTCCCCCAGCCCGGGCGCGTCCTCGACCAATAAAACCCGCATCGGGTAACTCCTGTGATGGTTGTCGTGCAGCACCTTAACCGCCTTACCTGACGTGAGTCTGAAGTTTCAGCTCGTTGTCAGGAATGCACCTTAGGCTATGCCACAGACGCCGATCCGGCAGGAGACAGATCATGAAATCAGCTTTTATTGCCAATACCGCATTGTTGAGCGTGTTGCTCAGCGGCCACGCCTTGGCCGATGGCTACTGCAGCGAGCCGGTCAGTGACTGGCAACCACGGGAAACCTTGCGTCATCAGGTGGAGCAGCAATACGGCTGGAGCGTACAGCGCATCAAGGTCGACGACGGTTGCTACAAGCTCAAGGGCGCCGACCGCAAGGGCAACGCCATCGAAGCCCGCTATGCACCAGCCTCCCTGCGCCTGCGCACATTACAAGTCAATTTCGGTGACGACGGCGACGCCCGGGATTACCTCGCCGGATCCGTCTCCAAATGATCATTTCGGTTTTTCCCAGGGCTTTCAGGTTGCTGTCAGCCAACAGGTCCAGGCTCTGGCCACAACGCTCAAACAGGAAATCCTCATGAAAAAAATCATCGCTGCAACCTGCCTCGCCGGTGCCGTTGCCCTGCCGGGGCTGGCACAGGCCCGTGAAGTGACCCTGACCACCCAGCTCAAGGATTACGGCGGTAACGATGCGTACCTGGCGATCTATGTCACCGACGCCAACGGCCAATACCAGAAGACCCTTTGGGTCGCCGGCAAGAAGGCCAAGTACTACCGGCACTTGACCGACTGGGCCCGTGGCAGCGGCATGAATCCGAGCGAGTTTGACGGCGTCAGCGGCGCTAGTGTCGGCAGCGGACGCACCCTCAAAGTCAGCGTTGAACTGGCAGACACCTTGATCGACGCTGGGTATCAGATCCATATCGACAGCGCGGTGGAAAGCCAGCGCGAAGGCCGAGCCGACATCAGCGTGCCCCTGACCTCCAAGGGTTCGGGCAAGCCAGCGACCGGCAGCACTTACATCGACTCGTTCACTTACGACCTGTAGCACCCGCGATTTCTGGAGGCTGAACATGCTTCGCCAGTTCCATTCACTACCCGGTCTGATTGCCGCCCTGTTGGTCATGCTATTGGCCATCAGCGGCGCGGTATTGTCCGTTGACCCAGCGCTGGAGCGCCTGCACAGCAGGTCCATCGCTGTCGGGCAGCTCAATGTCGGCCAATTGGCCGGACGTGTCGCCAGTCACTTTCCGGGCGTTGAACAAATCCAGCGCACAGCGTCCGGGACGGTCATCGTCTACTACAACCAAGGCGGTCAGTCCGCTGCCGAAAAGGTCAACCCACTAACCGGTCTGGGCCTCGCACCTTACGAGCCGTCAGCCTTCTCACGCTGGATGAAAGACCTGCATCGCTCGCTGTTTATGGGCACACCGGGGCACGGGGTGTCGGGCGTTGGCGCACTGTTCATGTTGATGCTGTCTGTGTCCGGCGCATTGCTGCTGGCCCGACGCCTGGGCGGCTGGCGCAATCTGCTGCGGCCACTGCGCGGCACTTTCAGCCAGCGCTGGCACGCGGAAGTCGGGCGCTTGGCCATACTCGGGCTGCTGCTGTCGGCATTGAGCGGGCTCTACATGTCCGGCACCACCTTCGGTTTGATCGCTGACGGCAGTCAGAGCGAACCGGCCTTTCCCACCCACATCAGCGTCGGCCCGGCGTCGCCGGTGGCGAACCTGCAAGCCTTGCAGGCCACCGACCTGAATGACCTGCGCGAACTGGTCTACCCGAGCCCCGGCAACCCGCAAAATGTGTTTTCCCTGCGCACGGCCCAGGGCGAGGGCTACGTGGACCCGGCCAGCGGCACCTTGTTGTCCTGGCAAGCTCACGACTCGATGTACAACGTTTATCAACTGATTTACCAGTTGCACACCGGTGAAGGCCTCTGGTGGCTGGGCCTGCCGCTTGGCCTTTGTGCCCTCTGCGTGCCGTTGATGAGCGTGACAGGCATTCTGCTCTGGTGGCGCCGCCGCAAGGCCGGCCCGAACATCCGCCACAACAGCCCCGCCCATCGCGCCGACAGCGTGATTCTGGTGGGCAGTGAAAACAACAGCACCTGGGGTTTTGCCCAAACCCTGCATGATGCCTTGCACCAGGCTGGGCATAGGGTGCATAGCGCGGCGATGAATGAATGGAAAGGCGATTACCGCCATGCCCAGCGGCTGTTGATACTCACCGCGACCCACGGTGATGGTGACGCCCCGGCTTCAGCCTCGCAGTTCCTGACACGGCTCAACCAGGTCGGACTCAAACCCGGCCTGCCCTTTGCGGTACTGGGGTTGGGCGATCGACAGTTTGCGCAATTTTGTCAGTACGCCCATCAGGTGCAGAGCGCGATGGTGCAGGCCGGCGGCTCGCCGCTGCTGGGGCTGGAGACCGTCAACCGCCTGTCCTCCCAGGAATTTGGGCGCTGGGGCCACGCGTTGGCCGAAGCACTGGGGCATGACTTGACCTTGGTCCACACACCGGAGCAACCGTGCACCCATCAACTGGAGTTGACCGAATGCATCGTCTACGGTGAAGAAGTGAATGCTCCGACCCACGTCCTGCGCTTCAAGGCACCGAGTGATCTGCCGAGCTTTCAGGCCGGGGACTTGGTCGGGATTCTGCCACCGGATAATCCGGTCCCGCGCTTTTACTCGCTGGCCAGTAGCTCCGAAGACGGAGTGCTGGAAATCTGCGTCCGTAAACACGAACGCGGTGTGTGCTCACAGTTCCTGCATGGCCTGAACATCGGCGCGTCGATCGACGCCTTTATCCAGCCTAACCCGCAATTTCGTCCAGCGTCGGGCACGCACCCGGTAATCCTGATCGGCGCTGGCACAGGCATTGGTCCATTGGCCGGTTTTATCCGTAACAACAAGGCCCGACACCCGATGCACTTGTATTGGGGCGGACGTAACCCGACCTCGGACTTTCTCTACGAACCGGAGCTCACCCGTTATCTGGCGGACCGACGCCTCACCGAATTACGCGCCGCTTTTTCCCAGGTTCAAGATCACAGTTACGTGCAAGACCGACTGATCAGCGATGCGCTGGCTTTGCGTCGGTTGATTGAAAAAGGCGCCCAAGTATTGGTGTGTGGCAGTCGAAAAATGGCCGAAGGCGTGATGCACGCCCTGGATGAAGTGTTGGCACCGCTCAACCTGAGTGTGCTGACCCTCAAGGCACAAGGACGCTACCGTGAAGATGTCTACTGAGGTGCAACGCTACAGCATAAACGGCGAGACCATGGGCACGCGCTACACCGCCTTGTTCTATGCGGAGGCCGGGATCGACACGAGCGAAATCGCCCAGGCCCTGGCACACGTCGTAGGCCGGGTGGACCAGCAAATGTCCATCTGGAAACCCGATTCCGACCTCTGCCGCCTCAACGCCGGCCCCGAGCAGGAATGGCTGTCAGTGCCCAAAGAGCTGACCACAGTGCTGTCTGCCGCGCTGCGGGTCAGTCAGCAATCTGCCGGCGCCTTCGACATAGCTGTCGGTGACCTGGTGGATGCCTGGGGGTTCGGTCCCGGCGAACAATCCATCACGGAGCAAACCCTCGGGGCGGCACCACCGCGAGCGCAACTGTCCGCCAGCGCCGCGCTAGTGATTGACCCTCAACGCAATCAGGTACGCAAACGTGGGCCACTGAACCTTGATTTAAATGGCATCGCCAAGGGCTTCGGCGTCGATGAACTGGCCCGTTGCCTGGAAGATTTTGCCATCACTTGTTATCTGGTTGGCATCGACGGCGAGATGCGCGCCAGAGGCGTGAAACCTGATGCTCAGCCCTGGGTCGTGGCCATTGAAAAACCCCTCCGTGGCGTACGTGAAGTGATGGGTGTCATGGAGCTTGGCGACGCCGCCATCGCCACATCAGGGGACTACCGACATTGGGTGGATGTAAGTGGGCAATCCTACGCCCACAGCATGAACCCTGCCACCGGTGCGCCGCTGTGTAACCCGCTCGCGGCCGTCACCGTGGTGGCGGCTTCGTGCATGCTTGCCGATGCCTGGGCCACGGCGCTGATGGTGCTGGGCGAAATCGAAGGGCCACGGCTGGCTCAGAAGCGCGGGATGGACGCATTGTTCGTGCTGCATGACGGTGAACAGTTCAAGGAAATATCCATTGTCGGCGGCCACTTGCAGGCGCAGATTGAAACCCGTCCGATATGAATCACCCAATGACAATGAGTCCAGTTAAACAATGAAATTCATGCACAGGCACACCGAGTCTCATCGCAGCGATCGTATCGGCTGGCTGCGTGCCGCCGTCCTGGGGGCTAACGACGGGATCGTCTCCACCGCCAGCCTGTTGATCGGCGTCGCCGCAGCCAACGCCACTCATTCAACGTTGCTGGTGACGGGTATGGCCGGGCTGGTGGCAGGCGCCATGTCAATGGCGGCAGGTGAATACGTTTCCGTGCACTCTCAGGCGGATACCGAACGGGCAGACCTGTCCCGGGAGCGGGCAGAACTGGCCAGCGACCCGAAAGCCGAACACATCGAACTGGCGAACATTTACATGCATCGCGGTGTATCGCCTGAACTGGCACATCAGGTAGCCGGTCAATTGATGGCCCATGATGCCCTGGGCTCTCACGCCCGGGATGAACTAGGCATCAGCGAAGCACTCACGGCCAAACCATTGCAGGCCGCCCTCGCCTCGGCCGCAAGTTTCGTGGTGGGGGCCGCGCTGCCGCTGGCGGTGATTATCATCGCGCCAGCCCACAGCGTTGTGCCGTGGATCTGTGGCATGTCACTGGTTTTTCTCAGCAGCCTGGGGGCTGTTGCGGCCAGGGCCGGCGGTGCCAGCGTATTGACCGGCGCCTGGCGCGTGACGATGTGGGGTGCACTGGCCATGGGCATTACAGCACTGGTGGGATCTGCGTTCGGGGCAGTGGTTTAGTTTGTTGCCAATCTCCAAAATGATCATCCCGCGTCTGACATAAATCAAACACGAACCGCTCATCTACGCCGACATAGAGCGTCAGAACGGCTCTCATTGAGTCTGCTGATTGCCTTGGTGGTGGGTTCAATGATCGGCAGCGGTATTTTCAGCCTGCCAACCGACATTGGATAACGGGGTGTTTGCCTATGCCCGGCATTGGGTGGCGAGTTTTTTGGTTTAAATTCGACCAGGGCTACTGGACCAGTGACTGGATTGGCAAGGTTAGCTACCTGGTCATTGAGTTCCCAGCGCTGAGTTACTTCTTCGCGCTGTTTGGTGAAGGCAATAACAAAACGGCGATTGCCGGAGCGTCTGTGGTGCTTTGGTCATTGCACTTGAGATCCTCAATGGCATGCGCACAGCGCCCCGCCGCACTGCTTATTCTCGCCCCGCAGCAAGCAGCTAGGACAATTAGGTCATGCGAGATAGCTGACGAAACATACCTAACTTACCCGATGCATAAGACGAAGCAGGAAATCTGGAAAAATGGCAAATACTAAAAATAACATCCCAATAAAATCAGTTTGTTATCCATTTTTATAGTCTATATCGCCACGACTCACTCCACCGTCACCGATTTCGCCAAGTTACGCGGTTGGTCCACGTCCGTGCCCTTAAGCACCGCGACGTAATACGACAACAACTGCAGGGGGACGGTGTAGAGGATCGGCGCCAGGGTGTCGATGATGTGCGGCATGGCGATGACGTGTGTGCCTTCGCCGTTGGTCATGCCGGCATGTTCGTCGGCGAAGACGATCAATTCACCGCCGCGCGCGCGGACTTCTTGCAGGTTGGATTTGAGCTTCTCTAACAGCTCGTTGTTCGGTGCCACGGTGACGACGGGCATGTCGCTGTCGACCAAGGCCAACGGACCGTGTTTGAGTTCGCCGGCTGGATAGGCTTCTGCGTGGATGTAGGAAATCTCTTTGAGCTTGAGCGATCCTTCCATGGCCACCGGGTACATCGCGCCACGCCCTAAAAACAGGGTGTGATGCTTCTCGGCAAACAGCTCGGCGACTTTTTCGACAGTGCTGTCCATGGCCAGTGCTTCACCCAGACGGATTGGAAGGCGGCGCAGCTCTTCGACCAATTCTGCTTCGACGCCCTCTTCCAGCGTGCCTTTGACCTGCCCAAGGGCAAGGGTCAGTAGCAGTAAGGCAACCAGTTGGGTGGTGAAGGCTTTGGTGGAGGCGACGCCTATTTCCGGGCCAGCTTGAGTCAGCAGGGTCAGGTCAGACTCACGCACCAGCGAACTGATGCTGACGTTGCAGATAGCCAGGCTGGCGAGGAAACCCAGTTCTTTGGCGTTGCGCAGTGCGGCGAGGGTGTCGGCGGTTTCGCCCGATTGTGAGATCGACACAAACAGCGTGTCGGGTTGCACGACGACCTTGCGGTAACGGAACTCACTGGCGACTTCGACCTGACACGGAATCCCGGCCAAACCTTCCAACCAGTAACGGGCGACCATGCCCGCGTGGTAGCTAGTACCACAGGCCACGATCTGCACGTTGCGCACTTTGGCAAACAGCTCGGCCGCCTGTGGACCAAATGCTTGAACCAATACCTGATGTTGGCCCAAACGCCCTTCAAGGGTGCGCTGTACCACTTTCGGTTGTTCGTGGATTTCCTTGAGCATGAAATGGCGGAATTTACCTTTGTCAGCCGCTTCCGCACCCTCATGGTATTGAACGATTTCGCGCTCGACCGGCAAACCATCAACGGTCCAGATCTGCACGCTGTCGCGACGAATCTCAGCGATGTCGCCTTCTTCCAGGTACACGAAACGGTCAGTCACTTGCCGAAGCGCGAGCTGGTCTGAGGCCAGAAAGTTTTCCCCCAAGCCCAAACCGATGACCAACGGACTGCCACTGCGGGCGGCGAGCAAACGGTCAGGCTGTTTGGCACTGATGACCGCTAAGCCGTAGGCACCGTGCAACTCTTTGACGGCGGCCTTCAGCGCGATGGCCAAATCACCTGAGTCTTTATATTTGTGGTGCAAGAGGTGGACGATGACTTCGGTATCGGTGTCTGAGGTAAAGACGTACCCCAAACCCTTGAGTCGGTCGCGAAGTTCTTCGTGGTTTTCGATGATGCCGTTGTGCACGACCGCCAGTTCATCCGCAGAAAAGTGCGGATGCGCGTTACGTTCACATGGCGCGCCATGGGTGGCCCAGCGGGTATGTGCAATGCCGAGACGGCCAATCAGAGGTTCGCCAGCGAGCGCCTGCTCAAGCTCAGCAACCTTGCCCGGTCGACGGCAGCGCTCCAGCTTGCCAGCGTTGGTAAAAAGCGCCACGCCAGCGCTGTCGTAGCCACGGTATTCAAGGCGCTTGAGGCCTTCGAGCAAGATGGCAGTGATATTGCGCTCAGCAACAGCGCCGACGATTCCACACATGGTTCTCTCCTAGCAAACAGCCGCACAAATCAGGGTTATGCCGCGGGCTTGAATCTGTTCGCGTACCTCAGCGGGCAAGCGATCATCGGTAATTAGGGTGTGGATACTGCTCCAGGGCAGTTCCAGATTGGGAATTTTTCGACCAGCTTTATCGGCTTCAACCATCACCACGACCTCCCGAGCAACTTCTGCCATGACTTGGCTTAAGCCCAGGAGTTCGTTGAACGTTGTCGTACCGCGATTCAAATCAATGCCATCCGCACCAATGAATAGCTGATCAAAGTCGTAGGAACGCAGTACCTGTTCGGCAACCTGTCCCTGGAACGACTCGGAATGGGGGTCCCACGTACCGCCGGTCATCAGCAGCACGGGCTCACGTTCAAGTTCACTTAACGCCGTGGCAACCTGCAGCGAATTGGTCATGACTACTAGACCAGACAGACTGCCTAATTCAGAAATCAACGCGGCGGTCGTGCTACCGCTGTCGACGATGATGCGTGCGTGCTCTCGAATTCTTGCGACAGCAGCTCGCGCAATGGCCAGTTTGTACTTGGACACCGGTTGACAGCTATCCGCTATTAACTCGTGTGGCAGGGCCACGGCGCCGCCGTAGCGACGCAACAACAAGCCATCACCTTCAAGCGCGGCGAGGTCCTTACGAATGGTGACTTCCGAAGTTTCGAAGCGTTTTGCCATGTCGTCGACGCTTACGTCACCCAGCTCATTGAGCACGGCAAGAAGGTTATGGCGACGTTGTGGTGTATTGCGTTTCGACATGGCGATCTAAATTTCGTTTCGAAAGATAACGAAGGCAATCAAAACCTATTGGAGTACATTCGTCAAGCTTGGGTTTGCCTATGAACGACTTTCCGCAAAGACCTGAGTGTGAAAACGTCTGTGGATAACTTCATTCTTTTTTGATTTTCACCGGCCGCTTCCATCCTTCGATGTTGCGCTGACGAGCGCGACCGATGGCCAAGTGATCGGCAGGGACGTTTTGAGTGAGGGTAGATCCCGCCGCCGTGGTCGCACCGGAAAAGATATCCACAGGCGCGACCAAAGAGTTGTTGGAGCCGATAAAGACGTCTTCACCGATGACCGTTTTGTGTTTGTTCACCCCGTCGTAGTTACAGGTGATGGTGCCGGCCCCGATATTGGTACGTGCGCCCACGTCTGCGTCGCCCAAATAGGTCAAATGGCCTACTTTTGCGCCTGCTCCAAGGTGTGCGTTTTTCAACTCAACAAAGTTACCCACATGCGCCAAGGCTTCCAGGACGCTGCCGGGCCGCAGTCGAGCGAACGGGCCTACATCGCTTCCCTCGCCTAGTACGGCACCGTCAATGTGGCTGTTGGCTTTAACCACCGAGCCTTTGCGCAAGGTGCTGTTTTTTATGACGCAATTGGGGCCAATGCTGACGTTGTCTTCAATAATCACCCGACCCTCAAGGATCACATTAACGTCGATCAATACGTCGCGACCTGCGCTGACTTCTCCGCGCACGTCGAAACGCGCCGGGTCCCTCAGGGTGACGCCCAGTGCCATCAAACGGCAGCCTTCCCGCATCTGATAATGACGCTCCAGTTCGGCAAGTTGCTTGCGGTCGTTTGCGCCTTGAACCTCCATGGCATCCAGCGGCTGCTCGGTGGCAATCACCAGACCGTCTTCCACGGCCAAGGCGATGACATCGGTTAGGTAATACTCGCCCTGCGCGTTGTTATTGGATAACCGACCCAGCCAGTCTGCCAATCGCTTGCCTGGCACAGCGAGAATGCCGGTGTTGCCTTCGGTAATCGCTTTCTGCGCGTCGGTCGCATCCTTGTGCTCGACGATCGCAGTGACACGCTGTTGCTCATCTCGCACGATACGTCCATAACCCGTGGCGTCAGCAAGCGTCACCGTCAGCAGTCCAAGTTGCTCGGCGCTGACGTTTTTCAGCAGACGCCGCAGCGTGCCCACTTCAATCAACGGCACGTCGCCGTAGAGAATGAGCACGTTCTCTGCCGTTAATTCGGGCAATGCCTGGGCAACCGCGTGGCCCGTACCGAGCTGCTTGTCTTGCAAGACGAAATTCAGATCATCTGCCGCCAAACGCTCGCGAACCAAGTCCGCACCGTGACCAATCACCACGTGAATCCGCTGTGGATTAAGTTGGCGCGCGCTGTGGATAACATGCCCGAGCATGGAGTCGCCCGCCACTGGATGCAGAACCTTGGGCAGTGCCGAACACATGCGCGTGCCCTGGCCCGCTGCGAGAATTACGATATCGAGTGACATGGCTGTCTACCAATCCTGGGGCGGTCAGCAAGGGCGACCGGCGGTGAATTTTAAAAAAGAAAAAAGGGTAGCCGAGGCTACCCTTTTTCTCAATCACGCAAAAAAACAGATGGGGTTAGCCACCATACTTTTTACGAATTTGCTGAACGGTGCGCAGCTGCGCTGTCGCCTCGGCCAGTCGTGCAGTCGCAGAGCCGTAATCGAAATCTGCGCCTCTTTCATTCAGCGCCTTCTCAGCCGCTTTAACAGCGTTCTGAGCAGAGGCTTCATCCAGGTCGGCAGCACGTTGCACGGTGTCGGCAAGAACCTTGACCATGTTTGGCTGCACTTCGAGGAAACCACCCGAGATGTAAAACACCTCGGCTTCCCCACCCAGCTTGATCAGGCGGATCGGACCTGGCTTCAGATCAGTGATCAGCGGCGCGTGGCCTGGAGCAATACCGATATCGCCCAAGTTACCGTGCGCAATCACCATCTCGACCAGACCGGAGAAAATTTCCCCTTCCGCGCTGACGATATCGCAATGGACTGTCATAGCCATTTGCTTGCCTCAACCTAATTAGCGCCCGTTTTACCGGGCACCGGGATTACAGTTTTTTGGCTTTCTCGATCGCTTCTTCGATGCCGCCGACCATGTAGAACGCTTGTTCTGGCAAGTGGTCGTAGTCACCGTTGAGGATGCCTTTGAAGCCAGTAATGGTGTCTTTCAGGGAAACGTATTTACCCGAGGCACCCGTAAAGACTTCAGCCACGAAGAACGGCTGCGACAAGAACCGCTGGATCTTACGTGCGCGGGATACTAACTGCTTGTCGGTTTCCGACAGCTCGTCCATACCCAGGATCGCAATAATGTCCTTCAGTTCTTTGTAACGCTGCAGCACGTACTGTACGCCGCGAGCGGTGTCGTAGTGTTCCTGGCCGACAACATCCGGATCCAGCTGGCGCGAAGTCGAGTCCAGTGGATCGACCGCTGGGTAGATACCCAGAGAAGCGATGTCACGGGACAGTACGACGGTAGCGTCCAGGTGGGCAAACGTTGTAGCAGGCGACGGGTCGGTCAAGTCATCCGCAGGTACGTAGACAGCTTGAATCGAGGTAATCGAACCGGCTTTGGTCGAAGTGATGCGCTCTTGCAGAGTGCCCATCTCTTCAGCCAGGGTCGGTTGGTAACCTACTGCAGAAGGCATACGGCCCAGCAGTGCGGATACTTCAGTACCGGCCAGTGTGTAACGATAGATGTTATCGACGAACAGCAAAACGTCGTTACCTTCGTCACGGAATTTCTCAGCCATGGTCAGGCCAGTCAGTGCTACGCGCAGACGGTTACCCGGCGGCTCGTTCATCTGACCGTAAACCAATGCCACTTTGTCGAGAACGTTGGAGTCCTTCATCTCGTGGTAGAAGTCGTTACCCTCACGGGTACGCTCGCCCACACCAGCGAACACGGAATAACCGCTGTGCTCGATGGCGATGTTACGGATCAATTCCATCATGTTTACGGTTTTGCCTACACCGGCACCACCGAACAGACCGACTTTACCGCCTTTGGCGAACGGGCAAACCAGGTCGATAACCTTGATGCCGGTTTCCAGCAGGTCGTTTCCGCCTGCCTGTTCAGCGAAAGTAGGCGCAGGACGGTGAATGCCCCAACGCTCTTCGGTTTCGATCGGGCCACATTCGTCGATCGGGTTACCGAGGACGTCCATGATCCGGCCCAAGGTCGCTTTACCGACCGGTACGGAAATGGCTGCGCCAGAGTCCGTGACTTCCAGACCGCGCTTCAAGCCCTCGGTGGAACCCATTGCAATGGTGCGAACCACGCCGTCGCCCAGCTGCTGCTGAACTTCCAGGGTGGTCCCGGCTGCACTTTTTACCAACAGCGCGTTGTAGATGCTCGGTACGTGTTCGCGTGGGAATTCCACGTCGATCACGGCGCCGATGATTTGAACGATACGTCCGCTACTCATTAGCTGGATCCTCTGAATATTTGAACCGTTAAACCGCGGCAGCGCCGCCGACGATTTCCGAGATCTCTTGGGTGATCGCAGCCTGACGCGCCTTGTTGTAGATCAGTTGTAAATCGCTGATCAAATCACCGGCGTTATCAGTAGCGTTCTTCATTGCGATCATCCGCGCAGCTTGTTCAGCTGCGTTGTTCTCGACCACCGCCTGGTAGACTTGTGACTCAACGTAGCGAACCATCAAGCCGTCAAGCAGCTCTTTGGCGTCCGGTTCGTAAAGATAGTCCCAGTGGTGCTTGAGTTCTTTATCCGGGGTCGCAACCAGCGGAATCAACTGTTCCACCTTAGGCTGCTGCGTCATGGTGTTGATGAACTTGTTGGATACCACGGACAGGCGATCAATACGGCCATCCAGATAAGCATCCAGCATCACCTTGACGCTACCAATCAAGTCATTGATTGATGGCTCTTCGCCCAGATGGCTGATCGCAGCAACGACATTACCGCCAAAAACGCGGAAAAAGGTCGCACCTTTGCTGCCGATCACGCACAGATCGATCTCTACGCCGTTTTCACGGTTTACCGCCATGTCCCTGACCAAAGCCTTGAACAGGTTGGTATTCAAGCCACCGCACAGACCACGGTCACTGCTCACCACAACATAACCGACACGCTTTACTTCGCGTTCGATCATGAATGGGTGGCGGTATTCCGGGTTGGCGTTGGCCAGATGTCCGATTACCTGGCGGATGCGCTCCGCATAAGGACGGCTAGCCGACATGCGCATTTGAGCCTTGCGCATTTTGCTAACTGCCACTTTTTCCATGGCGCTGGTGATCTTTTGCGTGCTTTTGATGCTCGCAATCTTACTGCGAATCTCTTTTGCGCCTGCCATGTAACACCTATCAGGTTAGCAAGCGGGAGCCTCTCGGCCCCCGCTGCGGCTTACCAGGTTTGGGTGGCCTTGAACTTTTCGATACCGGCTTTAAGGCCCGCATCGATTTCGTCATTGAAGTCACCCTTCACGTTGATCTTCGCCATCAATTCGGCGTGATCGCGGTTGAAGTAAGCAATCAGAGCCTGCTCGAAGCTGCCGATTTTTGGAATCTCGACGTCCACCAGGAAGCCACGTTCAGCGGCATACAGGGACAACGACATATCAGCGATAGACATCGGCGCATATTGCTTTTGCTTCATCAGCTCGGTAACGCGCTGACCATGCTCAAGCTGCTTGCGAGTGGCTTCGTCCAGGTCAGAAGCGAACTGGGCGAATGCCGCCAATTCACGGTACTGAGCCAGAGCGGTACGGATACCACCGGAAAGCTTCTTGACGATCTTGGTCTGAGCGGCACCACCCACACGGGATACTGAAACACCGGCGTTCACAGCTGGACGGATGCCAGAGTTGAACATCGCCGATTCCAGGAAGATCTGACCGTCGGTGATGGAAATCACGTTGGTCGGAACGAACGCGGAAACGTCGCCAGCCTGAGTTTCGATGATTGGCAGAGCGGTCAACGAACCAGTCTTGCCAGTCACAGCACCGTTGGTGAACTTCTCTACATACGCTTCGGAAACACGCGATGCGCGCTCCAGAAGACGGGAGTGGAGATAGAACACATCGCCTGGGTAGGCTTCACGGCCTGGCGGACGGCGCAGCAGCAGGGAAATCTGGCGGTAAGCCACTGCTTGCTTGGACAGATCGTCATAAACGATCAGCGCGTCTTCGCCGCGGTCGCGGAAATATTCGCCCATGGTGCAACCGGAGTACGGAGCAAGGAACTGCAACGCAGCCGATTCGGAAGCACTGGCAGCAACGACGATGGTGTTAGCCAACGCGCCGTTTTCTTCGAGTTTGCGAACCACGTTAGCGATGGTCGATTGTTTCTGACCAATTGCTACGTAGACGCAGAAGATGCCGCTGTTTTTCTGATTGATGATCGCGTCGATCGCCAGAGCGGTTTTACCGATCTGACGGTCACCAATGATCAGCTCGCGCTGACCACGGCCGACAGGGATCATGGCATCAACAGCCTTGTAGCCAGTCTGTACAGGCTGGTCTACCGACTTACGCCAGATCACGCCGGGTGCAACCTTCTCGACAGCGTCGGTTAGGACGTTGTTCAGAGGGCCTTTGCCGTCAACTGGGTTACCCAATGCATCGACTACGCGACCCAGCAATTCCGGACCAACCGGAACTTCAAGGATGCGGCCAGTGCACTTGGCGCTCATGCCTTCAGCCAGCATCTGGTAGGAGCCCAATACAACGGCACCCACAGAGTCTTGCTCAAGGTTCAACGCCATACCAAAGACGCCGCCCGGAAACTCGATCATCTCGCCGTACATAACGTCGGCCAGACCGTGAATCCGCACGATGCCGTCAGATACGCTGACGACTGTGCCTTCGTTACGGGCTTGGGAAGTTACATCGAGTTTCTCGATGCGACTCTTGATAATTTCACTTATTTCGGAAGGATTGAGTTGCTGCATTGCTCTGCTGCCCCTTCAAACTCAAGATTTCAATGCTTCGGCCAGTTGCGCGAGTTTGCCACGAACTGAGCCATCGATAACCAGGTCGCCGGCGCGGATGATGACACCACCTATTAGAGAGGCATCCTCCGCAGCATGCAGGCGCACTTCCCGGCCGAGCCGTGCACTGAGAACCTTGGCGAGTTTGTCTTGCTGTTCTTCGTTCAATGCAAAAGCACTGGTGACGTCCACATCGACCGACTTTTCCTGCTCGGCCTTGTACAGGTCGAACAGTTCGGCTATCTCCGGCAGAAGCAGGAGACGGTCGTTTTCAGCAACGACGTGGATGAAATTCTGTGCCTTGACATCAAACTTGTCGCCACACACTTCAATAAAAGTGGTGGCCTTGTCTGCGCTCGTCAGTCGCGGTGCCTTCAGCATCCGCTGCATTGTGTCGTCTTGCGACACAGCTGCAGCCAGGCCAAGCATTACTGACCAATTGGCCAGTTGCTGGTGGGCCTGGGCGTGCTCGAAGGCTGCCTTAGCGTAAGGTCGGGCCAACGTGGTCAGTTCTGCCATGATCGCCCTCGCTTAAATTTCAGCAGCCAGTTTATTAACCAGCTCCGCGTGCGCGTTTTGATCGATTGTGGCACCCAGGATCTTCTCAGCACCGTTGACCGCCAAGCTACCCAATTGGGCGCGCAGCGCGTCTTTGACGCCGTTCAGTTCCAGTTCGATCTCGGTCCGAGCCTGAGCCTTCACACGGTCAGCTTCGACAACGGCCTGTTCACGGGCTTCGTCGACAATCTGGGTACCGCGTTTCTTGGCTTGCTCAATGATCTCTGCTGCTTGAGCCTTCGCTTCACGCAGTTGATGACCCACTTTATCTTGGGCCAACTCCAGGTCGCGAGTTGCTCGTGTAGCAGCGTCCAGCCCATCCGCGATCTTCTTCTGACGTTCGTGCAAAGCAGCGATGACCGGAGGCCACACGAACTTCATGCAAAACAGTACAAAAATGAAGAACGCAACGGACTGACCAATCAGGGTTGCATTAATGTTCACGCCAACACCTCGCTCGTTCGTTGTCCATCACACCAATCCACTCGAAAATTCGAGAGATCAGCCAGCGAGTTGACCAACGAAGGGGTTCGCAAAGGTGAAGAACAGAGCGATACCAACACCGATCATGGTCACGGCATCGAGCAAACCGGCAACGATGAACATTTTAACCTGAAGCATTGGGACCATTTCTGGTTGACGCGCTGCGCCTTCCAGGAACTTGCCGCCCAGCAGGCCAAAACCGATTGCGGTACCCAGTGCGCCCAGGCCGATCAACAGTGCAACAGCGATAGCAGTTAGACCAACTACAGTTTCCATCTTTCCTCCCGACTTTTACGTCGTATTGGTTAGGTTTTTTAGATTTAAAGCGGTAAAACAAAATTGTTCACATCAGCCCTTGCGGGCACCCTGCCGCCGAAGCGGTAGGGTCATCAAGTCGCCCAAGACGAGTCTTAATGGTTTTCTTCGTGAGCCATCGACAAGTAGACAATGGTAAGCATCATGAAGATGAACGCTTGCAGGGTGATGATCAGGATGTGGAATACAGCCCACGCCCATTGCAGCACGATGCCCAGGCCACTCAGCCAGAGCAAGCCACTGCCAAACATGACCGCGATCAGGATGAACACCAGCTCGCCGGCATACATGTTGCCGAACAGACGCAGTGCCAACGAGATAGGCTTGGCAATCAACGTCACGAATTCAAGCAGGAAGTTAACTGGAATCAACAGTGCCTGCAGAAAGATGTTCTTGCTACCAAACGGGTGCAGGGTCATTTCGCCGATGAAGCCGCTAATGCCCTTGACCTTGATGCTGTAGAAAATGATCAACGCAAATACCGACAGGGCCATGCCAAGGGTAGCGTTTGGATCAGTTGTCGATACGGCGCGGAATGGGACATGGGGGTCGCCAGTGACAAACATCGCCAAATGCGGAATCCAGTCAACCGGGAAAAGGTCGACTGCGTTCATCAAGAACACCCAGACAAAAATAGTGAGCGCCAACGGTGCAATGACCGGACTGCGTCCGTGAAAACTGTCTTTCACACTGCCATCAACGAACTCGATCAGAATCTCGACGAAGTTCTGTAAGGCGCCCGGCTGACCGGAGGTTGCCTTTCTGGCTGCCATGCGGAAGATCAGAATAAAGATCAACCCCAGTGCGACCGACCAGCCGAGAGTATCGACGTGGAAAGCCCAGAAACCCATTTCCTTGGCTTGCGCCGCGTCATGAGCAAAACCCCAACCGCTGGTTGGCAAATGACCAAAGGTCAAATTTTGCAGGTGATGCTGGATATATGCCGAAGCTGTTTGCTCTGATGCCATGGTTGCCTCAAACGCCCTAAGGTCTCGAAAGTCTTGTTCTCATAAGCAGGGGAGAGAACCAGTTGACCAATTGGATCAACATGAACACCCCAAATACCGCCAGCGGTGCCAGCGGTTTTACCCCTGCAAAGGTCAGCGCAAAAAGCACTGCCGTAAAAATAAGTTTGCCTGCCTCGCCAGCGTAAAAAGACCGGACAATGGCTTGCGCTGCTCTAGCACCCGTAAACCGGAACGCCTTATGAGCAAAATACAAATTGGGCAGCCAAGCTATCAGACCTCCGCAAAGACCTGAGTACCCAGCAACGACACCGTGCCACTGCCATAACGTCAACGCTGCCAACAGCAGTACCGCACATTGGGCCAGTAGTACCGGAAAAACCGCCAAGCGATGGAACGGCAGGCGTTTCTGCGTGCGGTTTTCCATCACAACTGCTCCTGGAATGTCAGCCACCAAAATCAGTAACTGGCATAATTTGTGCCGACAAAATGCGCGCAGAGTATAGGGGCGGATTAACCCCTATTCAACTGCCATGTAGTGATTTCCGACTACTCGCTACAACGCATCTGTTTCAGCGAATGTGCGCAAGTACGCCCTGTAGCTCATCCAACGAGTTATAGCGAATAACCAGTTGCCCTTTACCCTTCTGACCATGGCGAATCTGCACCGCAGAGCCTAACCGCTCTGCCAGGCGCTGTTCGAGGCGACTGATGTCCGGATCGTTTTTTACGGGTTCGGCAGCAGCAGGTTTGCCACTCAACCATTGGCGAACCAGCGCTTCGGTTTGGCGTACGGTCAGACCCCGTGCGACAACATGTCGCGCCCCTTCTACCTGCTGTTCTTCGGGCAATCCGAGCAATGCACGTGCATGACCCATTTCCAGGTCGCCGTGGGAAAGCATGGTTTTGATCACTTCTGGCAATGCGATCAAGCGTAGCAGGTTCGCCACCGTTACCCGGGACTTGCCGACCGCATCGGCCACTTGTTGTTGGGTGAGCTGAAATTCTTGTTGAAGACGCTGCAGCGCAACGGCCTCTTCTATCGGATTCAGGTCTTCGCGCTGAATGTTCTCGATCAACGCCATGGCGATGGCGGTTTCATCCGATACGTCGCGAACCATGGCCGGAATCGTCTCCAGGCCTGCTTGCTGGCTCGCGCGCCAACGCCGTTCTCCGGCGATGATCTCGAAGCGACTGCCAGCGATTGGACGCACGACAATCGGTTGCATGACGCCCTGAGCCTTGATCGACTGAGCCAGCTCTTCGAGGGCTTGGGGGTCCATGTCACGGCGGGGCTGGTATTTGCCGCGCTGGATCACATCCAGGGGCAGATGTTGCAGCTCACGCTGATCGGCTTGAACAGCCTGTTCTTCCAGTGCGCTGATGGTCGGACTGCTCAGAAGTGCATCCAACCCACGTCCGAGACCTCGTTTCTTAACGGCCATGCGGATTCCTTAAGTTGTCTGAGCGGGACGGGGGTTGCGGCGTTGCCGACGAACCATCTCGCCCGCCAAGGCGAGGTAAGCCAGGGCACCACGCGATGTTTTGTCATAGGCCAGTGCTGGCATGCCAAAGCTTGGTGCTTCCGCCAGGCGAATATTGCGCGGAATAACGGTGTCGTACAGCTGCTCACCAAAATGCTCTTTGAGCTGATCGGACACGTCATTGATCAAGCTCAGACGCGGGTCATACATGGTCCGCAAAAGGCCTTCGATTTTCAGCTGGGGATTCAGTACGCTGGCGATGCGTTTGATGTTATCCACAAGGTCGCTCAAGCCTTCCAGCGCAAAATACTCGCACTGCATGGGGATGATGACGCCATCCGCAGCAACCAACGCATTCAGGGTAAGCATCGACAAGGAAGGTGGGCAGTCGATGAGAATGTAGTCGTAGTTCTCGCGAATAGGGGCCAGTGCATTACGAAGGCGACTTTCTCGCATCTGCATTTCCAGCAGGACGACTTCCGCGGCCGTCAGATCGCGGTTGGCCGGTAGCAACTGGTAACCGCCATGCTCGGAAAAGTGCATGGCTTGCGCCAAATCACATTCGCCGATCAACACGTCATACACCGAATGTTCCAAGGCGTGTTTATCCACACCACTGCCCATGGTGGCGTTGCCCTGCGGGTCAAGATCGATCAACAACACGCGGCGCTTGGTAGCGACCAATGACGCGGCGAGGTTGATACAGGTTGTGGTTTTACCCACGCCCCCTTTTTGGTTCGCTATCGCGAATACCTTAGCCATTCTTGCTCGTGTTCCCAATCATGCCGTGCGGCGCAGTATCAGCAGATGGCGTTGGCCTTGGCAACCAGGAACAGTCAAGGCTTGTGCGCTATCGAGGCGAAAATCTGTTGGTAATGCTACCAGCTCATCGGCAGGGTGCAGGCCTTTCATCGCTAACCACCGTGTATCGGTGTCGCCGAGGTGGCGAGTCCAACCGGTGAAATCAGCGAGATTGCTGAACGCTCGGGAGACAATCCCGGTGAAAGGCAACGCAGGCTGAAATGTTTCTGCCCGGCTGTGGATAACTTCAAGATTATCGAGTTTCAGCTCCAATTTTACTTGGGTCAAAAAACGGGTTTTCTTGCCGTTACTGTCGAGGACCGTAACCTTCATTTCAGGGAACAGGATCGCCAGCGGAATGCCGGGCATCCCACCGCCGCTGCCTACATCGAGCCAGCGCTCTCCTGAAATGAAGGGCACCACGCTCAAACTGTCGAGCAAATGCCGCGAAACCATTTCGTCGGGGTCACGCACGGCAGTGAGGTTGTAGGCCTTGTTCCATTTGATCAACAGCGCCAAGTAACCCAGCAGTTGGCTGTGTTGGCTTTCGCTCAAATCGACGCCCAGTTGCAGGGCGCCACGGGATAACTCTTGGGCATGTTGCGACGTAACCATAGAACTCAAGCGCTTTGCTCCAACTGACGGCCCGCGCCGCGTTTTTTCAAATGAATCATCAACAGCGAAATCGCCGCCGGGGTAACCCCGGGGATGCGCGAGGCTTGGCCCAGCGTCTCAGGACGAGTTATCCCCAGCTTGCCTTGAATTTCTTTAGACAGCCCGGAGATACCGACGTAATCGATATCGAAAGGCAATTTGATATCTTCGCTGGCCCGCAGACGAGCGATTTCATCCTGCTGACGATCAATGTAACCGGCGTATTTGGTTTTGATTTCCACCTGCTCGGCCACTTGAGGATCGCTGCAACCATCGCCAGTAATAGCGATCAGGCTGGCGTAGTCGACTTCAGGGCGCGTCAGCAGATTGAGCAAATTGTATTCATGGGTCAGCGGCGTACCGAAATGCGCAGAAATGGCATCGCCCTGCACCGTTCCGGGACGCACCCAGGTACCTTTCAGGCGTTGCTCTTCCAGCTCGATACTTTCGCGCTTGGTGCAGAACGCCGCCCAACGGGCATCGTCGACCAACCCTAAAGCTCGACCTTTCTCGGTCAACCGCAGGTCGGCGTTGTCTTCACGCAGAATCAAACGGTACTCGGCACGAGAAGTGAACATCCGGTACGGCTCTTGGGTGCCCAAGGTGATCAGGTCATCGACCAAGACCCCGATGTAAGCCTCGTCCCGGCGCGGACACCAACTCTCTTTGCCTTGTGAGAGCAACGCGGCGTTGGTACCGGCCAGCAAACCTTGGGCAGCGGCTTCTTCGTAGCCTGTCGTGCCGTTGATTTGCCCAGCGAAAAAGAGACCACCTATCACCTTGGTTTCAAGGCTGTATTTCAAATCCCTGGGGTCGAAGTAATCGTATTCGATGGCATAGCCAGGGCGAACAATGTGAGCGTTTTCCATGCCCCGAATCGAACGAACGATCTGCAACTGAACGTCAAAAGGCAACGAGGTGGAGATCCCGTTAGGGTACAGCTCATGAGTGTTCAGCCCTTCCGGTTCGATAAAGACCTGATGGCTTTCCTTGTCGGCAAACCGATGAATCTTGTCTTCGATGGAAGGGCAATAACGCGGGCCGACACCCTCGATGACGCCGGAATACATTGGCGAACGATCAAGGTTGGCCGCAATGATTTCATGGGTACGGGCGTTGGTGTGCGTAATCCAGCAGCTGACCTGGGCAGGATGCTGTTCTTTCGAGCCCATGAACGACATGACTGGAATCGGCGTATCGCCTGGCTGCTCAGTCATCACCGAAAAGTCCACCGAACGCCCATCGATACGAGGTGGCGTGCCCGTTTTCAGACGACCCACTCTCAGAGGCAGTTCGCGTAGACGTTTAGCTAACGCAATCGACGGCGGATCACCTGCGCGTCCGCCCGAATAATTTTGCATTCCAATGTGGATAAGTCCACCGAGGAACGTGCCCGTGGTCAATACCACTGCGTCCGCGAGAAATCGGAGCCCCATCTGAGTCACAACGCCGCGGACTTGGTCCTGTTCAACAATCAAGTCATCGCAGGCTTGTTGGAATATCCACAGGTTCGGCTGGTTTTCGATAATTTCGCGAATAGCCGACTTGTACAGCACGCGGTCAGCCTGAGCTCGGGTAGCCCGAACGGCTGGGCCTTTACGGCTGTTCAACACGCGAAATTGAATACCGCCTTTGTCGGTCGCGATGGCCATCGCGCCGCCAAGGGCATCGATTTCCTTGACCAAATGGCTTTTGCCGATGCCACCGATGGCTGGGTTGCAGCTCATTTGGCCGAGTGTTTCCACGTTATGCGTCAGCAGCAAGGTTTTTGCACCCATGCGCGCTGACGCCAGTGCGGCTTCGGTACCGGCATGACCGCCACCGATGACGATCACCTCAAAACGGGAAGGGAAATCCACCACGCACCTCGTTCCTACTCTTGAGAACAGGAAATTAAATTTTGGACAGTCGGCAAGTATAGGGACTTACCCCCCTTGAAAGGAACCTTTTGCACAAAATTCAACCAGCTGTGGGTGATTGACGGTTATAGAAATTAAAAAGAAAGAAATTTATAAATCTTTGTTTTTATGTTTACTACTACTGAGCCATGTTTCTGTGGATAGAATCCGGAAGCCCTTTATATTAGCTGTGTACAGAGAATCAAAACATTGTGGTCATGTAGCCCTGGGCCGATGGGATAAGTGGCCTAAGCCTGTGGATTAAAGGGCGACTTGTCCACAGGGTGAATTATTCTCAGGTTTTAAGCCTAGTTATCAACCGAGCTGAAGGATGGTTACACACAGGGCTTATTCCACCCAAAATAGCGGTTGTTGCTAAAGGTTGGGCGAACGGAAGCCACCGAGACAGACATTGATCCGCTCGGTTGGAGGTTATTGGGGGAAGGGAGAGTCTATTTGCCGATGCAAAAACTGGAGAAGATACGTCCCAACAAATCGTCAGAACTGAAAGCGCCGGTTATTTCGCCCAATGATTTTTGAGCTTGCCGTAAGTCTTCGGCGAGTAATTCGCCAGCGCCTGCGAGCGTCAGCTGAGCTCTTCCATGCTCAAGCGATGCGCTGGCATGCCCTAAGGCCTCAAGATGTCGCCTGCGTGCGCTGAAGCTGCTTTCAGAGGTTTGCTCATAGCCCATACACGCTTTGAGGTGATCGCGTAACAGCTCCAGACCTTCACCGGCTCCCATTGCACTCAGGCTAATCGTTACATGACCGTCAGCGCTACGTTCTTGACCGATAACATCGCCACTCAAGTCTGCTTTGTTCCTGATAAGCGTGACCTTGGCCGGATCGGGTCTCTGTTCAAGAAACTCGGGCCATAAGGCAAAGGGGTCATGCGCTTCAGGGGCAGTTGCATCGACGACTAACAAGACTCGGTCAGCTTCGTTGATGGCCTTAAGGGCGCGCTCTACGCCTATTTTTTCTACTTTATCATCGGTGGCCCGCAGCCCAGCCGTATCTACTACGTGCAATGGCATACCGTCGATATGAATATGCTCACGCAAGATATCCCGCGTCGTGCCCGCGATGTCAGTGACGATTGCAGCTTCTCTGCCGGCGAGCGCATTAAGCAAACTCGATTTCCCGGCGTTAGGTCGACCGGCAATGACCACGGTCATACCGTCACGTAGCAACGCGCCTTGGCCGGCTTCTCGTTGGACTGTGGATAACTCTTCACGAACCGCATCTAGCATATTCAATACGTGGCCATCGGCGAGAAAATCAATTTCCTCTTCTGGAAAATCGATGGCCGCTTCCACGTAGATTCGTAGACCGATTAGCTTTTCGGTCAGATTATCCACACGCACAGAGAAAGCGCCTTGCAACGAACGCACAGCATTACGTGCCGCTTGCGCAGAGCTGGCTTCGATCAAGTCAGCGATTGCTTCAGCCTGGGCCAAGTCAAGTTTGTCATTGAGGAATGCGCGCTCACTGAATTCTCCAGGCCTGGCCAACCTGCTTCCAAGCTGCAAACAGCGCTGTAGCAGCATATCCATCACTACTGGACCGCCATGTCCCTGCAATTCGAGAACATCTTCACCGGTAAATGAATGTGGTCCCGGAAAATACAAGGCGATTCCCTCATCGATTACCTCTCCATTGTCATCGTTGAAAGGACCGTAGTGCGCATAGCGCGGCGTTGGCGTGCGTCCAATGATTGCAGACGCAGCGGCACTCGCCAAAGGGCCGGATATTCGCACAATGCCTACGCCACCTCGCCCCTGAGCCGTGGCAATGGCAGCGATGGTTTCACGAGGAACGTTCATAACCAGGCTTCTCTAGACAAAAGGCGGATAGCAAAACGCCCCACGAGGGGGCGTTTTACAACTACGTATACACAGGTTAGATCAAGCAGCCGCGCTTTTGGTAGCCGCTTCGATCTTACGAGTGATGTACCACTGCTGCGAAATCGACAGGCAGTTGTTGACGACCCAGTACAGAACCAGACCGGCAGGGAACCAAAGGAAGAAGAACGTGAAGATGATTGGCATCAGCTTCATGACCTTGGCTTGCATTGGGTCTGGCGGAGTTGGGTTCAACCGCTGCTGGATGAACATGGTTGCACCCATGATGATCGGCAGGATGAAGAACGGGTCTTTGATCGACAGGTCAGTGATCCAGAGAATGAACGGAGCCTGACGCATTTCCACGCTTTCCAGGAGAACCCAGTACAGCGAGAGGAAAACCGGCATCTGTACAACGATCGGCAAGCAACCACCTAGCGGGTTGATCTTCTCTTTCTTGTACAGCTCCATCATCGACTGCGACATTTTCTGCCGGTCATCGCCATGTTGTTCTTTCAGAGCAGCCAGTTTCGGTGCTACGGCTCGCATGCGGGCCATTGATTTGTAGCTGGCAGCCGAGAGAGGAAAGAACAGCCCCTTGATCAACATGGTCAAGAAGATGATCGAGAAACCCCAGTTACCGACCAGGCTGTGGATATGTTGCAGCAGCCAGAAAATCGGTTGGGCGATGAACCAGAGAATGCCGTAATCGACAGTCAACTCGAGACCTGGGGATAACTCTTTCAATACCGCTTGGCTTTTAGGTCCTGCATACAGCGTGGCAGTTGTCTCACCTGTTGCACCGGCAGCGACAGAGATCGCTGGGCCAGTGAAACCAATGATGTAATTGCCTTGAGCATCCTTACGAGTCTGTACGACATTGCTGTCGGACTTGTTTGGAATCCAGGCCGTCACGAAATAATGCTGCAACCAGGCAACCCATCCGCCTTGAACAGTTTCTTTCAGTGAAGCCTTATCGATGTCTTTCATCGATACTTTTTTGTACGGTTCGGCTGGAGTACCCAGCGCAGCGCCCAAATAAGTCGCAGTGCCGGTTGCAGTGCTTGAAGATGGATCCGCACTGGCATCACGTTTCAACTGAGCAAACAGATTACCGGCCCAAGGCTTGCCGCTCTGGTTATCAATCAGGTAGGTGACTTTCAAGTCATACAAGCCACGCTTAAACGAAAAGCGCTTGATGTAATTGACACCGTTGTCAGCAAACTTCAGATCAACAACCAAATCATTTTGGCCGTCAGCCAGTTGATAGGTTTTCTGCGTACTGGTGTAAACCGGACGACCTGCCGCTCGAGCGTCAGGACCATCGGTACCGGTCAGACCGCTTTGCGCGAGATAAGTACGTTCACCGCCGTTATCAAACAGCTGAAACGCAATATCCGGGTGATCTTGGCGACGTGGATACAGAGGCAAACGCAACTGAGCAACATCACCACCTACCGGGTCAATTTCCAGATTGAGCACATCCGTTTTTACCTGGATGAGGTCTTTGCTGGCCGCGATTGGCGTTTCAATAGGGGCAGCAGTTTCACCGTTGGCGCTTGGAACATCGGCACTTGCAGTAGCATTTGAACCCAGCGCCGTTTCCGGAATGACCGGTGCGGTAGTGCTGGCAGCAACATTCTGAGTCGGCAGGGCAGCCTGACCGTAGTCTTGGTTCCATTTCAGAACCCCGACATAGGTCACGATTGCCAAGGCGGCGATCAGGATCGTGCGTTTAATATCCATGATTACTCGGCCATCGAAGAGGAACGGGAGGTGGGTACAGGTGGAACCGGGTCATAACCACCGGCATTCCACGGATGACAGCGACCTAACCGACGGAAGGTCAGCCAGCCACCGCGTAGAAGGCCATGACTTTCGATGGCTTCATACGCGTAGCAGGAACAGCTGGGGTAAAAACGACAGTGGTTGGCCATCAGCGGGCTAATGGCATAGCGATAGAACTGGATCGGAACGAGTGCCAGCTTACGCATCTGAACTGCCTACCCCTACAGTTTCGGTTTTAACATCTGGAGCCGGCCGGCTACGTGCCAGGCGTTTCCATAGCTTGCCGAAATGCTGAATCAATTCGGGGTTTTCTATTTCACCCAAACCTTTGCGCGCCACAATGACGATATCCCAACCAACCAGATCACCCTGGTGATGGCGAAATGATTCGCGCATGAGGCGTTTCAGGCGATTGCGCTCAACGGAGAGTTTGACGCTCTTTTTACCGATAACCAGCCCCAAGCGGGGATGATCGAGGTCGTTGTTACGCGCAAGGAGCAGGAGATTTTTCCCCGGAACCTTACCGGTGGGGGAGTCAAAGACTGCCTTGAAATGCCGGGGTGTCAGCAGACGCTTTTCCCGACTGAAGTCCTGACTCACCACCTGTGCCTATTTATCAAACTGCCAGACGCTTACGGCCTTTGGCGCGGCGACGCGACAGGACTGCACGGCCGTTTTTGGTGGCCATACGTGCACGGAAACCGTGTGTGCGGGCGCGCTTGATAGTGCTGGGTTGGAAAGTACGTTTCATGGCGTGTTACCTGGTTCGTCCACAACGGGCCGGAATGGCCCCCGTTTTAAGAGACCGGGGATTCTAGAGAAAGCAAGCCTCTAGGTCAATTTCCAACCAGCGTTTCCTTCAAATACTTATCAACGCCATTTTTGAGCGATGGTTTTCCAATCGACCTTTTTGGCTGTATAGGCGGAACTTGATGGGTGATTAAATATAGATATAAAGAAGGAAAGTATTCAAAGCTCTTTTATAAAGCTTATAAAAGCTAAGGAGCGGTTTTTCTGTGCATAAGTGCCTCAACGCCTTTATATACAAGCTGTACAGAGGATGACAACTCGGTTGAAAAACGGTGCTCCACCTGTGCTACTCCCTCGGATAAGCTGTGCATGGAATGCCATCTTATCCACAGGCTGGTTATCCACAGAGTTTAGGCGTGACTTATGCAAAGGGCTGAGGCTAGCTTATCCACAACGCTTATGCGCATGCTGCTGGTCCAGCAATTTAGCGATAAAGCCTTGATTCTTCGCGCCCCGCTAACAAGCTACATGTGGATAAGTAAGCCGCTGATCGTTACAATGGCGGCTGTTTTTGCCTCACCGGCTTTCAACTTAGGGGATCTCTGTGTCAGTGGAACTTTGGCAGCAGTGCGTGGAGCTTTTGCGCGATGAGCTGCCGGCCCAGCAATTCAACACTTGGATCCGTCCGCTACAGGTCGAAGCCGAAGGCGACGAGTTGCGTGTGTATGCACCCAACCGATTCGTTCTCGATTGGGTCAATGAAAAATACCTCGGTCGTCTGCTTGAGCTTCTTGGGGAGCGCGGACAAGGCCTTGTGCCTGCACTGTCCTTATTAATTGGCAGCAAACGTAGCTCTGCTCCGCGGGCAGCACCCAATGCGCCGTTGGCTGCCGCTGCCTCGCACGCGATTACTGTGAACCAGGTAGCGGCCTTACCTATCCAACAGGTTAGTTCGCCAGCTCTTAGCCAAACGATTGCGGTTCACGACGAACCTTCTCGTGCCAGCTTCGATCCTATGGCAGGTGCGAGTTCGCAGCAGGCGCCTGCTCGGGCCGAACAACGGTCGGTTCAAGTAGAGGGAGCGCTCAAGCACACCAGTTATTTGAATCGCACGTTTACCTTTGAAAATTTCGTTGAAGGTAAATCCAACCAATTGGCTCGCGCGGCGGCGTGGCAAGTGGCTGACAACCCCAAGCACGGTTACAACCCGCTGTTCCTTTACGGGGGGGTCGGATTGGGTAAGACGCATTTGATGCACGCGGTAGGTAACCACCTATTAAAGAAGAACCCGAATGCCAAGGTTGTTTACCTGCACTCGGAGCGTTTCGTTGCCGACATGGTCAAGGCCCTTCAGCTCAACGCAATCAACGAATTCAAACGCTTCTACCGATCCGTGGATGCGCTGCTAATCGATGACATCCAATTCTTCGCCCGCAAAGAGCGCTCTCAGGAGGAATTCTTCCATACATTCAATGCCTTGCTCGAAGGCGGACAGCAGGTCATTTTGACCAGTGACCGCTACCCTAAAGAGATTGAGGGCTTGGAAGAGCGTTTGAAGTCGCGTTTCGGCTGGGGGTTGACGGTTGCCGTTGAGCCGCCAGAGCTTGAAACCCGCGTTGCCATCTTGATGAAAAAGGCAGATCAGGCGAAAGTTGATCTGCCTCACGACGCTGCATTCTTCATCGCTCAACGGATTCGTTCCAACGTCCGTGAACTTGAAGGGGCGTTGAAGCGGGTCATCGCGCATTCTCACTTTATGGGCCGCGATATTACGATTGAGTTGATTCGCGAATCATTGAAGGACCTTTTAGCGCTGCAAGACAAGTTGGTCAGTGTGGATAACATTCAGCGCACCGTGGCTGAGTACTACAAGATCAAGATTTCTGATTTGCTGTCCAAACGCCGTTCGCGGTCTGTAGCGCGTCCGCGCCAAGTTGCGATGGCGCTGTCCAAAGAGTTAACCAACCACAGCTTGCCTGAGATTGGTGATGTGTTCGGCGGACGTGACCACACGACCGTGCTGCACGCATGCCGAAAGATCAACGAGCTTAAGGAATCCGACGCGGATATTCGCGAGGACTACAAGAACCTGCTGCGGACACTGACAACCTGATGACACCAGCGCAGCTTATTAAGGCAAGGGACTAGACCATGCATTTCACCATTCAACGCGAAGCCCTGTTGAAACCTCTGCAACTGGTCGCCGGCGTCGTAGAGCGCCGCCAGACCTTGCCGGTGCTTTCCAACGTGCTCTTGGTTGTTCAAGGGCAACAGCTTTCGCTGACAGGTACTGACCTGGAAGTCGAGCTGGTTGGTCGTGTTCAACTGGAAGAGCCTGCCGAGCCAGGGGAAATCACCGTCCCTGCTCGCAAGCTGATGGACATCTGCAAGAGCTTGCCCAACGATGCGTTGATAGACATCAAGCTCGATGAGCACAAGCTTGTCGTTAAAGCCGGCCGTAGCCGCTTTACCTTGTCTACGCTGCCTGCCAATGACTTTCCGACAGTGGAAGAAGGCCCAGGTTCGCTGACCTTTAATTTGGTGCAAAGCAAGCTGCGCCGGTTGATTGAGCGCACCAGTTTCGCGATGGCTCAGCAAGACGTCCGTTATTACCTCAACGGGATGTTGCTGGAAGTCAGCGCTGGTATATTGCGTGCTGTTGCCACCGATGGCCACCGCTTGGCAATGTGCTCAATGACGGCGGAAATCGAGCAGGCAGATCGTCACCAAGTCATAGTGCCCCGTAAAGGTATCCTTGAGCTTGCGCGCTTACTGACTGAGCAAGACGGCATGGTCAGCATCGTTTTGGGTCAGCATCACATCCGCGCAACCACGGGTGAATTCACTTTCACCTCAAAACTGGTGGATGGAAAATTCCCGGATTACGAGCGTGTTCTGCCAAAAGGCGGTGACAAGTTGGTGTTGGGTGATCGGCAGGCTTTGCGTGAGGCCTTTAGCCGTACCGCCATTTTGTCCAACGAAAAGTACCGCGGTATCCGCTTGCAATTGGCTAGCGGTCTTTTGAAGATCCAGGCTAACAACCCGGAGCAGGAAGAAGCCGAAGAGGAAATCGGCGTTGATTACACGGGCGGCAATCTGGAGATTGGTTTCAACGTTAGCTATTTGCTCGACGTATTGGGCGTGATGACCACCGAGCAGGTGCGTTTGATTCTGTCCGACTCCAATAGCAGCGCACTGGTGCAGGAATCGGATAACGATGATTCTGCATACGTCGTTATGCCGATGCGCCTGTAACGTGTCCATGCTCAGCAGAATTTGAATGTCTCTTAGCCGCGTCACCGTCACTGGGGTGCGCAATTTGCACCCGGTGACGATCTCCCCCTCTCCTCGTATCAATATCCTCCACGGTGCAAACGGCAGTGGCAAAACCAGCGTGCTGGAAGCCATCCACCTGCTGGGTCTTGCGCGTTCTTTTCGCAGCATACGGTTACTGCCGGTCATCCAATACGAACAGCCAGCGTGCACGGTTTTTGGTCAAGTCGAATTGGCCGAAGGTGGTCATAGCAGTCTAGGTATTTCGCGTGATCGTCAGGGTGAGTTTCAGATCCGTATTGACGGCCAGAACGCTAAAAGTGCAGCGCAATTAGCCGAGGCACTTCCCCTACAGCTCATCAATCCAGACAGCTTTCGTCTTCTGGAAGGTGCTCCGAAAATACGTCGACAGTTCCTCGACTGGGGAGTGTTCCACGTGGAACCTCGTTTTATGTCGACCTGGCAGCGCTTGCAGAAGGCCCTCAGGCAGCGGAACTCATGGCTTCGGCATGGTACACTCGACACCGCTTCGCAAGCCGCTTGGGACAGAGAATTGTGCCTCGCCAGCGATGAAATCGACGACTACCGTCGGGCTTATATTAAAGCCCTTAAACCGGTATTTGAGCAGACTCTGAGCGAACTGGTTGAACTCGACGGTTTGACCTTAAGTTATTACCGCGGTTGGGATAAAGAAAAAGAGCTGAGCACGGTGCTCGCCTCATCCCTGCATCGCGATCAACAGATGGGCCATACGCAGGCTGGACCGCAACGCGCTGATTTGCGCCTGAGATTGGGCGCACATAACGCTTCGGATATTTTGTCCCGCGGTCAGCAGAAGCTAGTGGTCTGCGCCTTGCGCATTGCTCAAGGACATTTGGTCAGCCAAGCTCGGCGAGGCCAATGTATTTATCTGGTGGATGATTTGCCATCCGAACTGGATGAGCATCACCGCCGCGCGCTTTGCCGCTTACTGGAAGACTTACGCTGCCAGGTGTTTATCACCTGTGTAGATCACGAATTATTGAGGGAAGGCTGGCAGACGGAAACGCCAGTCGCTTTGTTCCACGTGGAACATGGCCGTATTACCCAGACCCACGACCACCGGGAGTGAATGCATGAGCGAAAACCAAACGTACGACTCCTCCAGCATTAAAGTGCTGAAAGGGCTAGATGCCGTACGCAAGCGTCCCGGTATGTATATCGGCGACACCGACGATGGCAGCGGTTTACACCACATGGTATTCGAGGTGGTCGATAACTCGATCGACGAAGCTTTGGCTGGCCATTGCGATGAAATCAGTATTGTTATCCACACGGATGAATCGATCACCGTGCGCGACAACGGTCGCGGTATTCCGGTAGACGTTCACAAAGAAGAAGGCATTTCGGCAGCTGAGGTCATCATGACCGTGCTGCATGCTGGCGGTAAGTTCGATGACAACTCTTACAAGGTTTCTGGCGGCCTTCACGGCGTGGGCGTTTCAGTAGTAAATGCCCTGTCTGAATTGTTGCTGCTGACTGTGCGTCGTAGTGGCAAAGTTTGGGAACAGACTTATGTCCACGGTGTTCCTCAGGAGCCCATGCGTATTGTCGGCGAGAGTGATTCCACGGGTACTGAAATTCATTTCAAACCGTCGGACCTTACTTTCAAAAATATTCATTTCAGCTGGGACATTCTGGCTAAGCGTATTCGTGAACTGTCGTTCCTTAACTCCGGTGTAGGAATTGTTTTACGGGACGAGCGCAGTGGTAAAGAAGAGCTGTTCAAATATGAAGGCGGTTTACGCGCATTCGTTGAATACCTGAATACCAACAAGACGCCGGTTAACCAAGTGTTTCACTTCAACATTCAGCGCGAAGACGGTATCGGCGTTGAGATCGCGTTGCAGTGGAATGACAGCTTTAACGAGAACCTGTTGTGCTTCACCAACAACATTCCTCAGCGCGATGGTGGTACCCACCTGGTCGGTTTCCGTTCTGCATTGACGCGAAACCTGAACACCTACATCGAGCAAGAAGGTCTGGCCAAAAAACACAAAGTTGCCACTACCGGTGATGATGCTCGTGAAGGCCTGACGGCAATTATTTCGGTCAAAGTGCCGGATCCTAAATTCAGCTCGCAGACCAAAGACAAGCTAGTCTCATCGGAAGTTAAGACCGCAGTAGAACAAGAGATGGGTAAACACTTCTCCGACTTCCTGCTGGAAAATCCGACTGAAGCCAGAGCTGTCGTTGGCAAAATGATCGACGCTGCTCGTGCCCGTGAAGCCGCGCGTAAAGCTCGCGAGATGACACGCCGTAAAGGCGCGTTGGATATTGCCGGTCTGCCAGGCAAACTTGCGGACTGCCAGGAAAAAGACCCTGCCCTTTCCGAGCTGTATTTGGTGGAAGGTGACTCTGCTGGCGGATCCGCCAAGCAGGGGCGTAACCGTAAAACCCAGGCCATTTTGCCGCTTAAAGGTAAAATCCTGAACGTCGAAAAAGCACGTTTCGACAAGATGATCTCATCCCAAGAAGTAGGTACGCTGATTACTGCGTTGGGCTGCGGTATTGGTCGTGACGAATACAACATCGCCAAACTGCGTTATCACAATATCATCATCATGACCGATGCTGACGTTGACGGTTCGCACATCCGGACCCTGTTGTTGACCTTCTTCTTCCGTCAACTGCCTGAGCTGATCGAGCGTGGTTACATCTACATCGCTCAGCCACCGTTGTACAAAGTGAAAAAGGGCAAGCAAGAGCAGTACATTAAAGATGACGAAGCCATGGAAGAATACATGACCCAGTCGGCCCTTGAAGATGCGAGCTTGCACCTCAACGAATCGGCACCGGGTATTTCGGGTGAGGCGTTAGAGCGTCTGGTTCACGAGTTCCGCATGGTCATGAAGACCCTCAAGCGACTGTCGCGTTTGTACCCTCAGGAACTGACCGAGCATTTCATTTACCTGCCGTCGATTTCGCTTGAGCAACTGTCGGACCACGATGGCATGCAGGCTTGGCTGGCTTTGTTTGATGCGCGCCTGCGCGTTGGCGAGAAGTCAGGTCTGGTCTACAAAGCGAGCCTGCGTGAAGACCGCGAACGTAATGTCTGGCTGCCAGAGGTCGAGCTGATTTCACATGGCCTGTCCAACTACGTCACATTCAACCGCGACTTCTTTGGCAGCAACGACTATAAAACCGTAACGACCCTCGGCGAAAAAATTAGCACCTTGCTGGAAGAAGGCGCTTACGTGCAACGCGGTGAACGCAAGAAGCTGGTGACCGAGTTCAAGGAAGCCCTTGCTTGGTTGATGGCAGAAAGCACCAAGCGTCACACCATCCAGCGCTACAAAGGTCTGGGCGAAATGAACCCGGATCAACTCTGGGAAACCACCATGGACCCGGCTGTACGTCGCATGCTTAAGGTCACGATTGAAGATGCTGTTGGTGCAGACCAGATCTTCAACACCTTGATGGGTGACGCGGTGGAACCTCGCCGTGACTTCATTGAAAGCAATGCGTTGGCGGTTTCTAACCTGGATTTTTAAAAGGTCGTTTCGCGCGTGCCGGCAATGCCCTGATCATTGATGAGTAGATTTTTAATATATTACTGAAGTGAATATGATGACTTGGGGCGTTGACCAGCTTTACCAGGAACTGCTTGAACTGGATGAGCACTCTCGGATAGAAGCAAAAAAAGCCGAAGAGATTGGTTCTTCTATCATGCAAACGGTTTGCGCTTTTGCGAATGAGCCAGGGTTAGGTGGTGGATGGTTATTGCTAGGCGTGTCGGAGCCTGATGAATTTCACGCTAGTTACTGGGTAAACGGAATTCAGAATGTTGATAAATTGCTTGGCGATCTACAAACAAATTGCCGTAATCAATTTGAGCAATCAGTTCAGATCCAAAGCAAGCACGCGCTGATTGACGGAAAATTGGTGGTTGCTGTTCACGTTCCTGAGTTAGAGCTAGCAGCTAAACCATGCCGATTTTCTGGCAAGCTCGATAAGAAAAATAAAAAAAAGACAGGCGTCTGGCGGCGTGGTGCGAATGGTGATTATGAATGTACGGAAGCGGAGCTTGAGCCAATTTTGTTGGCCAAATCAGGAATAGGCTTCGAGCAAACATTACCCCTCGATGCGGAATGGACTGATTTAGATCCTTCAGCAATACAGCTCTATAGAGATCTTCGTAGCAAGGTTAGGTCTCACGCACCCGAGTTGCAGGAGGGTGATGAGGAAATGCTTCGTGCATTAAATCTGGTTAATAAAAGTAATGGGATTTATAGACCAAACCTAGCTGGGCTTTTGCTTTTAGGGAAGGCTATTGCTTTACGACGTCTTTTGCCCGCTATGAGGGTGGACTATGTCCGAGTTCAAGGAAACGAATGGGTGGCAGACGCCGAACAGCGTTTCTCTACTACATTGGATCTCCGAGAGTCTCTATTACGATTAATACCCCGATTAGAAGCGACGATTTTGGACGACATGCCAAGTCACTTTCGATTAAGTGAAAGCCAAACTCAGAGAGCCGATCAGCCTCTTTTGCCGCATAACGTGGTACGTGAGGCCGTAGTGAATGCTGTAATGCACCGCGACTATCAAATTAATCAACCTGTGTTAGTCGTTCGTTACAGTAATCGTCTTGAAATTCGCAATCCAGGCTATTCGCTAAAGCCTGATGTTGAACTGGGAGAAATGGGTTCTCGTCAACGCAACCCTGTGATAGCTGCAGTTTTGTACGAATTGAATTTTGCTGAGACAAAGGGTTCCGGGATTCGCACGATGAAAAAACTGCTGGATGCGGCGGGCCTAACGGCTCCTGTATTTTCATCTAACCGGGAGTCAAATCAATTTGGCGCAACGTATCTTCTTCACCAGCTTCTTGGCGAGGATCAATTGCAATGGCTTAAGCATTTTCAGCATTATGGCCTGACGGATAACGAGGCTAAGGCCCTGATATTGGTTAAAGAAATAGGGGCAATCGATAATTCAGCGTTGAGGGCTATAACGGGGCTGGATACCTTACAAGCCAGTCATTTGTTGCGTAAGCTTTGGCAGCACCTAGGTTTAATTGAGAAAGGTGGCAGCGGACGGTCTTCTTATTATGTGCCCTCTCTCATTCTTCTTTTAGGAAATGAACCAGCGCTTCAGTCCTTCCAGATGGAGTTAGCCGTTGGTCAGGAAGCCGTCGACGATGAGGATGTGTGCAGCTTTACCCAGGTATTTGCTGACTTCGCCGTGAATGCTAGTGACTTGCAAGCAAATGCTAGTGACCTACAAGCAAATGCTAGTGACCTACAATCAAATGCTAGTGACCTCGGCTCAAGCGGAGATCAGACGGTTGGCGGTTGCGTGGTATCCGAAGCTATTAAGGTGAAGATTTTAGGCCTCACTGCTAAGGCAAGAAAAGATAAGTTATGGCCAATTATTCTGGAGTTGTGTTCCGGTGCTATCTGTACCGCTGAGCAATTAGCTGGGTATTTGTCTCGAAATGAAGACACGTTAAAGACCAATCATTTAAGAGTAATGCGTGAACTTGGTCTTTTGACATATTTACATCCTGAGGTTATAAATCACCCAAATCAAGCATATAAAACAACCCCAGCTGGATTAGAGTGGATAGCTTCAAGCGCCGCTTGCCAGCGAACCATTTGAATTTGACAGCTAGCAAATTTTGAATGGTAGAGGAAGCACGCTGTGACGGACGCCGACATGTTGGCGAAACTGCAGGCTGAGAACACTCGGTTGATTGCTCTGCTTGACGCTCACTCTATCGATTGGCGTCCTGCAAAGGACTCAATAAAAATTGTCGTCATCCCTATCGAACACTCTTTAACCGTCAGCACCAACGAAAAAATTGATCTTTTCAGACGGTTATTCCGTGGACGCACCGATGTCTACCCCATTCGATGGGAGAGCAAAACCGGAAAGTCTGGATACTCCCCGGCCTGCGCCAACGAATGGCGAGCAGGTGTTTGTGATAAACCGCGAACCAAATGCGGCGATTGCAGCAACCGTCAGTTACTACCGCTTACCAATGAAGTGATTTACCGCCATCTGGCCGGTGACGTGGTCGTCGGTATCTACCCCTTACTACCTGACGACACCTGCTATTTTCTCGCAGTCGACTTTGATGAGGCCGAATGGCGTAATGACGCCCGGGCCTTTGTCCAGTCCTGTCGCGAGCTGGATATTCCCGTAGCACTGGAAGTATCGAGATCAGGGAATGGTGCGCACGGATGGATCTTTTTTGAGCGAAATATCCCTGCCTACGACGCTCGCCGTCTCGGTGCGGCGATCATCAGTCATGCATGTGAGCGTACCCGCCAATTGGCGCTTTCCTCATATGATCGACTGTTTCCAAATCAGGACACCATGCCGAAAGGTGGCTTTGGAAATCTGATTGCACTCCCTTTACAAAAGCGAGCCAGAGCCAACAACAATAGTGTGTTTGTTGATGATTTCTTGGAGCCCCAATCAGATCAGTGGGCGTTCCTCGCTACTATTCAGCGAATGCTCCCGACGGATGTAGAGCCGACTATTGTGCGGGCTACTGGTCATCGTGATCCGTTGGACGTCACCTATGTTGACGATGAAAACTATGTGGCGCCGTGGAAGGGTCGGGAGTCTGAATCTCGAAAGTTGGCTTGCCCACTGCCCGAAACCCTGAGAATTACGCTCGCTAATCTTATCTATTTCGAGAAGTCAGAGCTGCCGCAGCCGTTAGCCAATAAATTAATCAGACTGGCCGCGTTTCAAAATCCCGAATTTTATAAGGCTCAGGCCATGCGGATGTCGGTATGGAATAAGCCAAGGATTATTGGCTGCGCGGAAAACTTTCCGAGCCATATTGCGTTGCCACGCGGGTGCCTTGACTCAGTGTTAGAGCTTTTTGGTGAGAATGGGATTACCCCTGTTTTCAACGATGAGCGCTTCGTAGGTAAGTCAATTGATGTAAGTTTTTCCGGTACGTTACGAGGTGATCAGGAAGTCGCGGTGGCTGCGATGCATAAGCATGATGCAGGAATTCTGAGCGCGCCAACTGCGTTCGGGAAAACCGTAAGTGCTGCGGCATTGATAGCGAAGCGTGGGGTAAACACGTTGATACTCGTGCATCGAACCGATTTATTGCGTCAGTGGCAAGAGCGCCTCCAGGCATTTCTGGATGTAGGCAAAGGTGTAATCGGAACAATCGGAGGCGGAAAAGCTAAACCTACCGGCATTATTGATGTTGCCGTGATGCAGTCGTTATCGAGAAAAGGTGTGATCAGTGAAAAAATAAAAGACTATGGCCAAATCATCGTCGACGAATGTCATCACCTCTCCGCCATTTCCTTCGAAACCTTACTAAAAAATGCCAGCGCTAAGTATGTGGTGGGTCTAACGGCCACGCCGGTTCGCCGGGACGGTCAACAGCCGATCATATTTATGCAGTGCGGACCTATCCGGCATACAGCGGCCAGACCACAAAGCGCTCCGCGCGATCTGTCTGTAATGCCTCGATTACTGTCCAAGCCGATATCAGTGGCCGAGGGGTCAGGCATTCAAGACGTGTTCCGACATTTATCCAGCGATGCAGAGCGAACTTCCAAGATAGTTGCGGACATTGAATTGGCGTTTAACCAAGGTAGGAAAGTCTTGGTGCTAACCGAAAGAACGGTCACGTGGATATTCTTGAGGCAGAACTGCGTGGGCGTATAGATAACGTGTTTACCCTCCACGGACGTGTTCCGAAAAAACAGCGAATTACGCGGTTGAGTGAACTTGAAGCACTTCCTCCTGATGCCCCTCGTGTATTGCTGGCTACTGGAAAATTGGTAGGCGAAGGCTTCGATCACCCCCCGCTGGACACATTGGTGCTGGCAATGCCAATTTCTTGGAAGGGGATTCTCCAGCAATATGCAGGTCGGTTGCATCGAGAGCATGCGGATAAAACTGACGTACAAGTAATCGACTATGTAGATCTTGGTCATGCAGCTCTACTGAGGATGTGGGAGAAACGCCAAGTAGGTTACAAGGCAATGGGATATCGAGTTTTAGACGGAATCGGCTCAATGGAGCTGCTTTAGAACATCGCTGAATCCCACCTGAACGATTCCCACCGAACGCTGCCTCAACAGTCCCCAGCGCTTTACACTGGGGAACATCCAACCTCCCTGGACGTATCGATGACTGCTGAGACCAATCCAAACCCACTTCTTAAAACCGTCGAAAGCCAGCGCCTGTCGGGTGATGATGCTGATCGTTGGCGTGAGTGGGGACCATATCTCAGTGACCGTCAGTGGGGTACGGTGCGTGAGGACTACAGTGCTGATGGGGATGCCTGGCGTTATTTCCCCCATGACCATGCACGCAGTCGTGCGTATCGATGGGGCGAGGATGGGCTCGCGGGGTTTTCTGACAAAGCGCAACGCTGGTGCCTGGGGCTTGCGCTGTGGAACGAGCGTGACCCGATTATCAAGGAGCGGTTGTTCGGTCTGAATAACTCGGAAGGTAATCACGGTGAGGACGTCAAAGAGCTGTATTTCCACGTTGATGGAATTCCCAGCCACGCCTATATGCGCATGCTCTACAAATACCCGCACGCGGCGTTTCCCTACGATGATTTGGTTCAAGAAAACGGCCGGCGCGGCCTAAACGATTCGGAGTACGAGGTGCTGGATACCGGCGTATTCGACGACAACAATTATTTCGACGTAACCATCGAATACGCCAAGCACACGCCCGACGATATTTTCATGCGTATTACGGTGGAAAATCGTTCGGAGAAATCCGCCCGCTTGCATGTTCTGCCGCATGTCTGGGCGCGTAATACCTGGAGTTGGGGTGATTCAGCAGAGCGCCCCGCCTTGGTTCTGCAAGACCAGCAAGTCCTCGCAAGTTATCCCCAGCAGCCTGACAGAGTTGCTACCGCGTGGGGTCCCCAAACCTGTGAATGGCTGTTCTGTGAAAACGATACCAATACTCCCCGCTTAAGCGGTCAATGGGCGAGTGGACCGTTCAAGGATGGGATCAATGACTGCGTAGCCGGCGCAAACGCCAACGCTGTACATCGCGACAAAGGGACCCGCGCTGCGGCGCATTTCGTGCTCGAACTCAAAGGCCGCGAAACAGAGGTTATTTACCTGCGCTTTGCTCCCCCAGGTGCCGAGGCCGTTAACGGCAGGAAGCTCGTGGATCTATGCCGCAAGCAAGCCGACGATTATTACGCCGCGCTGCAGCACAACCAAAATGACGCCGATGCCCGTAACGTTCAGCGCCAAGCTTTGGCCGGTTTACTGTGGTCGAAGCAGTTGTATTATTTCGACGTCAATCGCTGGCTGGACGGTGATTCGACACAGCCGCCACCTCCACCCGAGCGGGCCAGTATTCGTAATACTCACTGGCGCCATCTTTCCAATTTTGACATCGTTTCCATGCCCGATAAGTGGGAATACCCCTGGTATGCCTCCTGGGATTTGGCCTTTCAGGCTGTCGCGTTTGCATTGATCGATCCGGTGTTCGCCAAGGAGCAATTGTTGCTGCTGGTGAAAGACCGGTTTATGCACCCGAACGGACAATTGCCGGCGTACGAATGGCGCTTCGATGATGCCAACCCACCCGTCCACGCTTGGGCGTCATGGCGGGTTTATCAAAAGGAAAAGGAGCTGACAGGCGTTGGCGATCTGGATTTCCTTGAGCGAATATTCCATAAGCTTTTGCTGAATTTTTCCTGGTGGGTCAACCGTAAAGACGCCGAAGGTCGCAACGTGTTTCAAGGTGGCTTCTTGGGACTGGATAACATCGCGCTGTTCGACAGATCCGCAGCCATGGCGCCAGGATACGAATTGGATCAGGCCGACGGCACCGCTTGGGTCGCGGCGTATGCCGTCGACCTGATGCGCATCGCTTTGGAGTTAGCCAAACGTAATTCCGTGTATGTCGATATCGCGGTTAAATTCTTTGAGCATTTTTTGTACATTGCCGGCGCGATCAATCGGGGTGATGACAGCTCAGGAGGTCTTTGGGATGAACAGGACAAGTTTTTCTATGACGTACTGCACCGTCCTGATGGCAGCATCGAGCCCGTGCGGCTGCGCTCACTCGTAGGGTTGATGCCACTGTTTGCGGTTCAAGTGTTGGAGCAGCGCGAGCATGAAGGCTTGCCGGGTTTGCGTGAACGGATGCTCGGCTTTCTTCGGCATCGCCCGGACCTTGCTCGATTAATCTCCCGTTGGACGGAGCCAGGTAAAGGCAACCGGCTTCTACTGGCGCTGCTGCGTGGTCAGCGGACTAAAGATCTGCTGTCACGGATGCTCGACGAAAGCGAGTTCTTGTCTGAGTTCGGCATTCGTTCGCTGTCGAAGGCTTACGCGGAAAAGCCATTCGGCATGCAGATCAACGGCAATACCCTGTGCGCTGACTATCAGCCGGCGGAGTCAAACTCGCGGCTGTACGGCGGAAATTCTAACTGGCGGGGGCCGGTGTGGATGCCAGTGAACTACATGCTGATCGAATCCCTGCGAGAGTTTCATCGTTATTACGATGACAACTTCCTGGTCGAATTCCCGACGGGTTCGGGATTTCTCTCATCATTGGACGAAGTCACTGACGGCCTAAGCCAGCGTCTGACGCGTCTTTTTTTACTCGATGAAAATGGAAGACGCCCGAGCATGGCAGCTTATCCACAGCTGCAGGCTGATCCGGAAAGCAGGGATCTGGTGTTGTTTCACGAGTACTTCAACGGCGAAACTGGGCGTGGCCTCGGTGCCTCTCATCAAACCGGCTGGAGCGCATTGGTGGCATTGCTGCTGCAAAAATAGCCGGTAACGAAAGTAGTCAACAAGCGTGGCTAGAAAAACTTATGCACGTTTTTGGCTCGCTAATGAACTTTAGAAATAAGCAGATAAATTAGTGGCTTAGAGCACCCTTTCAATAAAATCATAAAATTGGTGCACAGGTTATCCACAAATCAGACAACTGCATTTTCTCCGCTCACCGCGGGTGCAACCACGGAGCCCAAGGCGCGTTGAGTGGCTTCGTTCCAGGCCTGAACGCGGTCGTTGAGCGCTGCAATGGCTCGAGGACCAGTGCCCTCTGCATACATCGGTTCGCCAATGACAACTTCGATGGTACCGGCCTTTTTAGCCCAACCTTCCTTCGGCCAATATTTACCCGCGTTGTGGGCAATAGGTAGCACGGGAAGGTTTGCGTTTACCGCCAGTGCGGTACCGCCCCGTGAGAATTTACCCACTTGGCCAAACGGGACTCGGGTCCCTTCCGGAAAGATCAGTACCCAGACTCCATCCTTAAGCAGCTCGTCCCCGCGTTTGGCGACGTGCTTGAGCGCCGCTTTTGGGTTGTCACGGTTGATCGCGATGGGCCGCAACATGGCCATGGCCCAACCAAAGAAAGGGACATACAGCAACTCACGCTTGAGCACTTGGCTAAGCGGTTCGAAATGCGCAGAGAGGAAGAATGTTTCCCACGTGCTCTGGTGATTGGAAAGAATTACGCACGGCTGCTGCGGGACATTTTCCTGGCCCTTCACTTCCACATGGATATTGAGAAATACCCGGGTTAGCCATAACGCGCAGCGGCACCAGTACACGTTGATAAACCGATAACGCATGCGGAACGGTAAAAACGGGGCGATGAAGAAACTCAGCGTGCACCACATCAGTGAACTGGTGCCCAGCAGCAGGTAAAAGAAGAAGGTTCTGATTGCCTGCATGATCGACATAAGTGCTTTTACCGTTGCGGGCATCGCCCGTCTATTAATGCTGTTGAATAAGACCTGCGGCAACTGCCGCAAGATCGTCAAAAATCAATGTGCCGGTAGGCAGAGGAGAATTCATCGTTCTCGAACCTTTACCGGTCTTCACCAATACGGGCTGACAATCGGCGGCTATTGCCGCAGCCAGGTCACCCTTGGTGTCGCCAACAAACCACACACCCGCCAGATTAGCCGAATAATGCTTGGCGATCGTATTGAGCATGCCCGGTTTTGGCTTACGGCAATCGCAGCCGTCGTCCGGCCCATGTGGGCAATACACGATCAAACCCACTTCGCCGCCCTGCTCCGCCACCAATTCACGCAACCGCACGTGCATGGCATCAAGGGTAGCGATGTCGTAAAACCCGCGGGCTATTCCCGACTGGTTGGTGGCGACGGCCACGGTCCAGCCGGCTTTACTCAGTTGCGCGATAGCCTCGATCGAGCCGGGAATGGGCAGCCATTGCTCCACCGATTTTATGTAAGCGTCGGAGTCATAGTTGATCACCCCGTCCCGATCGAGAATCAGCAGCTTCACGCTTTGCCCCTTCCGTTAGCCCAGCAGCGATATATCGGCAACGCCGAGGAACAAACCGCGCAAGCGAGCCAGTAACGCATAACGGTTCGCGCGAACGCTGGCGTCTTCTGCGTTGACCATCACCGCTTCGAAGAACGCATCAACCGGTTCACGCAGTGCCGCCAGACGCCCCAAGGCTTCGGTGTACTGACGGGAAGCCGCCATCGGTTGCACGGCCTGGTCAGCCTGCTGGATGGCCGAGTACAGCGAGAACTCGTTGGCGTTATCGAAGTACTTAGGTTCAACAGCGCTGGAGATTCCGCCTTGGGCTTTGCTCAGCAGGTTCGACACACGTTTGTTCACGGCAGCGAGCGCTGCGGCTTCAGGCAATGTGCGGAACGCTTGAACGGCTTGAACCCGCTGATCGAAATCAAGGGCTGACGCTGGTTTCAGTGCGCGTACCGACAGGTAGACCGCAACCTCAACCCCTTCATCTTCATAGCGCGCACGCAGGCGGTCGAAGATGAATTCCAGCACTTGATCGGCCAAGCCAGCCGGTTTGATCTTGGTGCCGAATTGGCCGACAGCAAAAGCAACGGTCTGCACCAGATCAAGGTCCAGTTTCTTGTCGATCAGAATCCGCAGTACGCCCAATGCAGCGCGACGCAGTGCGTACGGGTCTTTGCTACCGGTAGGCAGCATGCCAATACCGAAAATGCCGACCAAGGTGTCGAGTTTGTCGGCAATTGCCACGGCTGCACCGGTCAGGGTGGTTGGCAATTCAGCGCCAGCACCGCGCGGCATGTACTGCTCGTTCAAAGCCAGCGCAACGTCTTCAGGCTCGCCGTCTGCCATTGCGTAGTAATAACCGGCAACGCCTTGCATCTCCGGGAATTCGCCGACCATCTCAGTCGCCAAATCACACTTCGAGAGCAGACCTGCACGGCCAGCGCGCAGTGCATCACCGCCGATACGCGAAGCAATGAAAGCCGCCAGCTTCGACACACGTTCGGCTTTATCGAACACGCTGCCCAGCTGTGCCTGGAATACGACGTTTTGCAGGCGCTGGTTGAAGGTCTCCAGCTTCTGCTTTTTGTCTTGTTTGAAGAAGAACTCGGCATCGGTGAGGCGTGGGCGAACCACTTTCTCGTTACCCGACACGATTTGCGCCGGGTCTTTGCTTTCGATGTTGGCCACGGTAATGAAACGCGGCAGCAACTTGCCCTCGGAATCCAGCAGGCAGAAATACTTCTGGTTGTCCTGCATGGTGATGATCAAGGCTTCTTGCGGCACTTCAAGAAAGCGCTCTTCGAACGAACACACCAGCGGCACCGGCCATTCGACAAGCCCGGTGACTTCGTCGAGTAGGCTTGGCGGCACGATGGCAGTGCCTTCGTGCTGGGTGGCCAGTTCAGCAACGCGCTTGCTGATCAGCTCACGGCGCTCAGTGAAGTCAGCCAATACATAGGCGGCACGCAGGTCTTGCAAGTAATTGGCCGGCGAGGTGATGCGCACGTTTTCCGGGTGATGGAAACGGTGACCACGGGAATCTCGTCCGGATTTTTGAGCGAGGATCGTGCAGTCGATCACGTGATCGCCGAACAACATCACCAGCCATTGGGTTGGACGAACGAACTCTTCTTTGCGCGCACCCCAACGCATGCGTTTTGGAATCGGCAGATCATTCAGCGAGTCTTCAACGATGGTTGGCAACAGGCTGATCGTTGGTTTGCCAACGATGTTCTGGCTAAAGCGCAGCTTCGGGCCGCTCTGATCGATTTCGCTCAGCTCGACGCCGCACTTCTTGGCGAACCCCAGCGCGGCCTGGGTTGGATTGCCGTCGGCGTCGAAAGCAGCCTGCCGCGGCGGACCGTCCAGGTTAACGCTACGGTCTTCCTGCTGGGTCGTCAGTTGCGTGATCAACACGGCCAGACGACGCGGTGCAGCGTAAACATGCGTGGCGGTGAAGCTCAGGCCAGCAGCTTGCAAGCCTTTTTCGATACCGGCCAAGAACGCGTCACCCAGAATGCTCAGGGCTTTTGGAGGCAGTTCTTCGGTGCCCAATTCAACCAGGAAATCTTGAGCACTCATTGTGCAGCCTCCAGCTTAGCCAACACTTCGTCACGTATACCGGGCGGCGCCATCGGAAAGCCCAGTTTGGCGCGGGCCAGCAAGTAAGCCTGGGCAACGGAACGAGCCAGCGTGCGGACGCGCAAAATGTATTGCTGACGTGCCGTGACCGAGATTGCCCGGCGCGCATCCAGCAAGTTGAACGTGTGCGATGCCTTGAGCACCATTTCATAGCTTGGCAATGGCAGCTCAAGCTCGATCAGGCGCGCGGCTTCGCTTTCGTAGAAGTCGAACAGCTCAAACAGTTTTTCGACGTTGGCGTGTTCGAAGTTATAGGTCGACTGCTCCACTTCGTTCTGGTGGAACACATCGCCATAGGTCACTTTGCCGAACGGACCGTCGGTCCACACCAAGTCGTAGACCGAATCGACGCCTTGCAGGTACATCGCCAGGCGCTCTAGGCCGTAGGTGATTTCGCCGGTGACCGGGTAGCACTCAATGCCGCCGGCTTGCTGGAAATAGGTGAATTGCGTGACTTCCATGCCGTTGAGCCAAACTTCCCATCCCAGACCCCAGGCGCCCAGTGTTGGCGACTCCCAGTTGTCTTCGACGAAACGAATGTCATGCACCAATGGATCGAGGCCGACGTGCTTCAGGGAGCCGAGGTACAGCTCCTGGAAATTGTCCGGGTTGGGCTTCAATACCACCTGGAATTGATAATAGTGCTGCAAGCGGTTCGGGTTTTCGCCATAACGACCGTCCGTAGGACGACGGCTGGGCTGCACATAAGCAGCGTTCCAGGTTTCCGGGCCGATGGCGCGCAGAAAGGTGGCGGTATGGAATGTGCCGGCGCCGACTTCCATATCGTAGGGCTGAAGTACCACGCAACCTTGCTCGGCCCAGTATTGTTGGAGGGCGAGGATCAAGTCTTGGAAGGTACGCACGGCTGGCGTAGGCTGGCTCACGAAATTCACCTGTACTGGGGCTGCGATTTAAAGAGCGGGAGTATACCCGATTCGGCCGCGCCTCGACCCTTGGAGGCCTATGCCACGCTGCTTTTGGTGCAACGAAGACCCGCTGTATATCGATTATCACGATCAAGAGTGGGGCGTGCCGCTGCGCGATGCGCAGAAGCTCTTCGAGTTGTTATTGCTAGAAGGGTTCCAGGCGGGGCTCTCATGGATCACGATTTTGAAGAAACGCGCCCGTTATCGCGAAGTCATGTTCGGCTTTGACGTGCACAAGATTGCGCAGATGAGCGATGAATACCTGGAAACATTGATGCTCGACCCGGGCATTATTCGCAATCGTCTGAAGCTCAATGCAGCGCGGCGTAATGCGCGTGCCTGGTTGGCGCAAGATGACCCAGTGAAGTGGCTGTGGTCTTTTGTTGGCGGCGAGTCCAAGACCAACCATTTTAAGGACCGCAACGAAGTCCCGGCGATTACCCCCGAGGCTGAGGTGATGAGCAAAGCAATGAAGAAGGCGGGCTTCACTTTTGTGGGTCCGACCATTTGTTACGCCTTCATGCAATCCTCGGGCATGGTCATGGATCACACCTTGGACTGTGATCGATACGCCGTCCTCAGCCGCTGATGGTTACAATGGCGGCCTTGCGAATTCAGGAGTGATTTGTGGATAAGTTTAAAGGTGCCCTTCTGGTTGGGCTTTTGCGGCTGTTTGCCTTGTTGCCATGGAATGTTGTGCAGTGGGTTGGCGGGGCTATTGGCTGGCTGATGTGGAAAACGCCTAATCGCTCGCGTGAAATCGTCCGCATTAATCTTTCCAAATGCTTTCCGGAAATGGATGCGGTGGAACGTGAGCAACTGGTTGGCCGCAGCCTGATGGACATCGGTAAGACATTGACTGAAAGCGCCTGCGCCTGGATTTGGCCTGCTCAGAAGTCGATTGATTTGGTGCGTGAAGTCGAAGGGCTCGAGGTGTTGGAAGCGGCCCTGGCGTCCGGTAAAGGTGTGGTCGGCATCACCAGCCACTTGGGCAACTGGGAGGTGTTGAACCACTTCTACTGCAACCAGTGCAAACCGATCATTTTTTATCGTCCGCCGAAGCTCAAGGCGGTGGATGACCTGCTTCGAAAACAGCGCGTGCAACTGGGCAACCGCGTCGCGGCGTCGACCAAGGAAGGAATTCTGAGCGTCATCAAAGAGGTGCGCAAAGGCGGCTCGGTGGGTATTCCGGCTGACCCGGAGCCGGCTGAGTCTGCGGGGATCTTTGTGCCGTTTTTTGCGGTTCAGGCGTTAACCAGCAAGTTTGTGCCGAACATGTTGGCCGGCGGTAAAGCGGTCGGTGTGTTCCTGCACGCCATGCGCCTGCCCGATGGTTCCGGCTACAAAGTCGTCTTGGAAGCCGCACCGGAAGCGATGTACAGCACTGACACGGCAACCTCAGTGGCGGCCATGAGCAAGGTCGTTGAGAAATACGTGCGAGCTTATCCGAGCCAGTACATGTGGACCATGAAGCGCTTCAGAAGGCGTCCGGCAGGGGAAGAGCGTTGGTATTGAAGATTTGGGCTGGAAATAAATGCCCTGTGGGACCGAATTCATTCATGCCCTGAGGTGGTCCGTCAACGCGTTGTCGCAGCGAACTCGGGACAACTGTAGGAGCTGCCGAAGGCTGCGAAGCCGGTACCGCTCTGGGATTTCATTGACACGGTTGATAGTAAGCAGCCGTAGATACTGTGGGAGTAGGCTTGCCTGCGAAGAGGCCTGTAGTCACGCCGCTGAGGTCGACCTGAAACCTGGTTCGCCTGCATTGACGCTTTCGTTGGCAAGCCAACTCCCACAGAGACTTTTGGCAAACACGGAATAGTCGGTACTGAACATCTGATCGCAGCTTTCGGCAGCTCCTACAGAAATCAGTGCATCGCCAGAATCCGTGGGACCGAATTCATTCGGGAAGCAGACGGCGCGGTTTTTTTCAGATACACCGCGTTACGGCATTCGCAATGAATTCGCTCCCAAAGGGGGGTGAAGATTGGTTAAACCGCTGCGATCTTGATCAACTTGGCGTAGTAAAACCCGTCGTGGCCACCTTCTTGTGGCAGTAACTGACGACCATGCGGCTGCTTCAAGCCGGGTGGTTGTTGGCCGAGCTGCCCAGCGATGTCCAACTCCCGTGCACTCGATGTCCGGGCAAGAAACGCGTCGACCACTTCAGTGTTTTCCATTGGCAACGTTGAACAGGTGGCGTAGAGCAGAATGCCACCGACGTCGAGGGTCGGCCACAACGCATCGAGCAGCTCACCTTGTAGTGTGGCGAGTGCCGGGATGTCATCAGCTTGACGGGCGAGCTTGATATCGGGGTGGCGACGAATCACTCCCGTGGCAGAACATGGCGCATCAAGCAGGATGCGTTGGAACGGTTTGCCATCCCACCACTGCTGAGTCTCGCGGGCATCTGCGGCAATCAATTCGGCGCTTAGGCCTAGACGCTCAAGATTTTCCTTCACCCGTATCAGACGCTTGGCTTCAAGGTCCACCGCGACCACGCCGGCCAATTGCGGCTGGACTTCAAGCAGGTGGCAGGTCTTGCCGCCCGGTGCGCAGCAAGCATCAAGTACCCGCTGGCCAGGGGCTAACTCAAGCAGATCGGCCGCCAACTGCGCCGCTTCGTCCTGAACGCTGATCCAGCCGTCAGCAAAGCCCGGCAAGTTACGCACATCGCAGGGCTCGCTTAGCACGATGCCATCTTGGCTGAACGCGCAGGCATGAGCTTCAATGCTCGCGTCCCCCAACAATTGCAGATACGCGTCACGGCCGTGGTGACGGCGGTTGACCCGCAGAATCATCGGCGGATGAGCATTGTTGGCCGCGCAAATGGCTTCCCACTGTTCTGGCCAATACGCCTTCAGCGCTTTTTGCAACCAGCGTGGGTGTGCGGTGCGAACCACTGGGTCGTGTTCCAGTTCGACGAACAGCGCTTCGCTTTCCCGTTGGGCGCGGCGAAGTACGGCGTTAATAAGCGCTTTGGCCCAAGGCTTTTTCAGCTTGTCGGCGCAGCCAACGGTTTCACCAATGGCTGCATGGGGTGGAATACGCGTGTAGAGCAATTGATAGAGCCCCACCAGCAGCAGCGCTTCCACATCGGCATCGACGCTTTTGAACGGTTTTTGCAGCAATTTTGCCGCCAACGCAGACAGCCTTGGTTGCCAGCGCGCCGTGCCGAAGGCCAGATCCTGGGTTAACCCACGGTCACGGGCTTCAACGTTATCCAGTTGTTTCGGCAGCGAGCTGTTCAGTGAAGCTTTGCCGCTGAGGACCACAGCCAGTGCTTTTGCGGCGGCGAGACGCGGGTTCATTGAGCGGCCACCGCAGCGCCAAGGACGATGCCTTCGGCGAATTTCTCACGACGGCTGTTGAACAGGTCGGCGAAATTCAGCGCTTTACCCCCCGGCAGTTGCAAACGCGTCAGGCGCAAAGCGTTTTGCCCACAGGCCACAATCAAACCGTCTTTACTCGCCGACAGAATTTCCCCCGGTATGCCCTGCCCTTCGTCTAGGCTGGCGGCCAGCACTTTCAGTGCTTCGCCATTAAGGGTGCTATGGCTGACCGGCCATGGATTAAAGGCACGAATCAGACGTTCAAGCTCGATGGCCGGACGACTCCAGTCGATGCGCGCTTCGTCTTTGTTCAGCTTATGGGCGTAAGTCGCCAGCGCGTCGTCTTGAACCTCGCCGAGCAACGTCCCGTTGGCCAGACCGGTAATGGCCTGAAGCACTGCCGGAGGGCCGAGTGTGGCAAGACGGTCATGCAGACTGCCGCCAGTGTCTTCAGTCGAGATCGGGGTGGTGACTTTTAGCAGCATCGGCCCGGTATCCAGGCCCGCTTCCATACGCATCACCGTCACGCCGCTTTCGGCATCGCCGGCTTCGACCGCGCGCTGAATCGGCGCAGCACCACGCCAACGCGGCAGTAGCGACGCATGACTGTTGATGCAACCCAGGCGCGGGATATCCAGCACGGTTTGCGGCAGGATCAGTCCGTAAGCGACCACCACCAGTAGATCAGGTGTGAGTGCGGCCATTTCGGCCTGAGCCTGGGCATTGCGCAGCGTCGGCGGTTGCAGAACGACGATGCCGTGTTGCTCCGCGAGCTGTTTGACCGGGCTCGGCATCAGTTTCTGACCACGGCCAGCCGGGCGATCAGGCTGGGTATAAACCGCGATTACCTGATGGGGGCTGTCGAGCAAAGCCTGGAGGTGCTCGGCGGCAAATTCCGGAGTGCCGGCGAAGACGATGCGCAGTGGCTCGGTCATGGTTTTCTCTTAAATAAATGCGGACCCTATAGGGTTAAGTTGGATCAAGCCTGCTTGTGCAGTTTTTCCAACTTCTTTTTGATTCGATCGCGCTTGAGGTTTGACAGGTAATCGACGAATAATTTGCCGTTAAGGTGATCGCACTCGTGTTGAACGCACACAGCCAGCAGACCTTCGGCAACTAGCTCGAAAGGCTTGCCGTCGCGGTCGAGGGCGGTAACTTTTACCTTGTTCGGACGGTCGACGTTTTCATAGAATCCTGGCACCGAGAGGCAGCCTTCTTGATACTGCTCCATCTCGTCGGTCAGGGTTTCGAACTGCGGATTAATAAAAACCCGTGGTTCGCTGCGGTCTTCGCTAAGGTCCATGACCACGATGCGTTTGTGGACGTTGACTTGAGTCGCTGCCAATCCGATGCCGGGCGCTTCGTACATGGTTTCGAACATGTCATCGACCAACTGGCGAATGCCGTCGTCGACCTCAGCCACGGGTTTGGCGATGGTGCGCAGGCGCGAATCGGGAAATTCGAGGATGTTTAGAATAGCCATATACGTTAGAGCTGCACTTGTAGGGTAAAGTCGAAAGTCGGCGGCCAGACATCGGACGAAAGGTCGAAACTGGCAATCTCGCAAAACCCAAGCCTCTGGGACTCTGACTGTTTCACGGGAAGCCACATGATAAAGGGATTCACCGCATGAGGAAATCACTACTCGCCCTGTTGCTGTTGGCCTCCGCTGGCCTTTGTCAGGCGCAAGTGCAATTGCGGGACGGTCACCCTGAGAATTACACGGTCTCCAAAGGCGACACACTTTGGGACATTTCCGGGAAGTTTCTAAGCGAGCCTTGGAAGTGGAAGGAAATCTGGAAGCAAAACCCACAGATTGCCAACCCTGATTTGATCTACCCCGGCGACAGGTTGACGTTAATTTACGTCGACGGCCAGCCGCGTCTGGTGGTCAATCGCGGTGAGTCGCACGCAACCATCAAGCTGTCGCCGCGCGTGCGCACAACGCCTATGGCCGAAGCGATTCCGAGCATTCCTCTGGGCGCCATCAACAGCTATTTGTTGAGCAACCGAATCGTCGACGATCCGGCTACCTTTAAGAACGCCCCTTACATCGTTGCCGGTAACGCAGAAAGCGTCCTCAGCGGCGTAGGCGATCGGGTTTATGCCCGCGGCAAGTTCGACCCGGCGCAGACGGTCTATGGGATCTTCCGCCAAGGTAAAACCTACGCCGACCCTGTTACCGGGACCGTCCTCGGGATCAACGCCGATAACATTGGCAGCGGTGAAGTCGTCGCCCATGAGGGTGATGTCGCAACCCTGATACTGCGGCGTTCGACTCAGGAAGTAAGGCTGGCCGACCGCCTGTTCACCAGCGAAGAACGCCCGATCAACTCAACTTTCTTCCCAAGTGCGCCAGACACCCAGATTGACGGCTTGATCATTGACGTCCCACGCGGGGTGACCCAGATTGGTGTGTTCGACGTGGTGACGTTAAACAAAGGTAGACGCGATGGTTTGGTCGAAGGGAACGTGCTGGCGATCTACAAAACGGGCGAGCAAGTGCGCGATGACGTGTCCGGCGAACGGATAAAAATCCCGGACGAACGCTCGGGGTTACTCATGGTTTTTCGCACTTATGAAAAGCTGAGCTATGGTTTGGTACTCCACGCCACGCGCTCGTTGACGGTCATGGACAAGGTGCGAAACCCGTAGAGCTATGTTTCAGAATCAGGACATGTTTTTTCCACAGAGCATGAACTTATCAAATAGTTACTAACAGAGTTATCCACCGGTTGTCCGTTCCAAAAATGAAGCGCAACAGATCAAGGAAGATCTATGCCGTTGTTCGATACCGCTGCTGTGCCACCCGCTGAACTCGAAGCGCGCCTGCGCATCCACCGGCTGCCTGAGGTCGGACCCAAACGCTTTCATCGCCTGATGAGCGCCTTTGGGTCGGCCTCTGCGGCGATCAGTGCGCCGGCCAGTGCGTGGCGTGCTTTGGGTTTCCCCAGCGCCTGCGCCGAAGCCCGCCGTTGTCCCAATGTACGAGATGGCGCCAGCGCTGCAATGGCTTGGCTTGAGCGTCCCGCCCAGCATTTGTTGATGTGGGACGACCCTCACTACCCCGCTTTGCTGGCTGAAATTCCCGATGCGCCGCCGCTGCTGTTCGTGGCCGGTGACCCCCGAATTCTTGAACGGCCGCAACTGGGTATGGTGGGCAGTCGGCGTGCTTCCAAGCCGGGCCTGGACACCGCCACCGCGTTCGCGCGGAGTTTGGCCGGAGCTGGTTTTGTCATTACCAGCGGCTTGGCGCTGGGCATTGACGGCGCCGCCCACCAAGGCGCGTTGGACGTTGGTGGACAAACGATTGGCGTGCTCGGTACGGGCATCGAAAATTTTTATCCACAGCGCCATCGGCAGCTTGCCGCCACCATGTGTGCGCAAGGCAGCGCGGTGGTTTCCGAGTTTCCCCTGGACGCTGGGCCGCAACCCGGCAACTTTCCGAGACGCAATCGAATTATCAGCGGTTTGTCGGTCGGGGTGCTGGTGGTCGAGGCCAGTGTGCGCAGCGGATCGTTGATAACCGCGCGTTTAGCCGCCGAGCAAGGGCGCGAGGTGTATGCCATTCCGGGCTCGATTCATCACCCCGGCGCTCGCGGTTGCCATCAACTGATTCGTGACGGCGCAGTGTTGGTGGAAACCGTCGAGCACATCCTTGAAGCCCTGCGCGGTTGGCAAACCATTAGCCGTTGCCTCCCCGCACCCACCGCCGTTTCTCCCGAACGCGTCAGTCATCCTTTGCTCGACTTGCTGCATGCCGCACCCCATACCAGCGAGGCGTTGGCGCTCTCGATTGGCTGGCCATTACCGAAGGTATTGGCTGCATTGACCGAGTTAGAGCTTGAAGGGCGTATTAGTGCTGAGGCGGGACGATGGTTTGCGCGTGCCTGCTAAGGTTAAACTGCGCGCAGTGGTTACCGGAGATAGCGCAAATGGTCAGCAGTTGGCGTGTGCAGCAAGCCGCACGAGAAATTCGAGCTGGAGCGGTAATCGCCTATCCGACCGAAGCGGTATGGGGTTTGGGCTGTGATCCGTGGAATGAAGACGCGGTGTATAGGTTGTTAGCGATCAAATCGCGGCCGGTGGAAAAGGGCCTGATTCTGGTGGCCGACAACATCCGCCAGTTCGATTTTCTGCTCGAAGACTTTCCGGAAACGTGGCTCGACCGCATGTCGGCGACCTGGCCCGGCCCCAATACGTGGCTGGTGCCGCATCAAGACCTGCTTCCCGAATGGGTCACAGGCCTCCATGACACCGTAGCATTGCGCGTCAGTGATCATCCGCAGGTGCGCGAATTGTGCGCGTTGGTCGGACCATTGATTTCGACTTCCGCCAATCCAGCTGGGCGACCGGCTGCCCGGACGCGCCTTCGTGTAGAGCAATATTTTCGCGGTGACATCGATCTGGTGCTTGGCGGCCTACTAGGCGGTCGCAAGCACCCGAGCCTGATTCGTGACCTGGTGACGGGCGAAATCGTTCGCCCGGGCTAGGTCGTACGATCAAGGAATCAAAATGGTCGATCCGGTGGTGCGCCGGGCGCTCAGTTCGATGTGCGCCTTGGCGGCATCTTTCAATGCGTAACGTTGAATGTCATCTACCTTGAGCTTGCCGTCAGCCAGTAGGGCGAACACGTCATTGGCCATGGTTTGCAGGTTTTCCGCATTGTTGGCATAGGTCGTCAGCGTCGGGCGCGTGACGTACAGCGATCCTTTTTGCGCAAGAATGCCCAGATTGACCCCCGCCACTGGCCCGGACGCATTACCGAAACTGACCAACAGGCCACGCGGCGCCAGGCTGTCCAACGACGTCAGCCAGGTATCCTGGCCGACGCCGTCGTACACCACCGGGCATTTCTTGCCGTCAGTCAAATCGAGAACCCGCTTGACCACGTCTTCTTTGCTGTAATCGATGGTTTCCCAGGCACCCAACGCTTTGGCATGCGCCGCTTTCTCAGCGGAACTGACCGTACCAATCAGCTTCACGCCCAAGGCCTTGGCCCACTGACACGCCAGCGAACCTACGCCGCCAGCGGCTGCATGAAACAGAATGGTTTCGCCGCTCTTGAGTGCATACGTCTGGTGAAACAGATACTGCACGGTGAGGCCCTTGAGCATCACCGCTGCGGCTTGCTCGAAGCTGATCGAGTCCGGCAGTTTCACCAGGTTCGCGGCCGCAAGCACATGCACTTCGCTGTAAGCGCCCAAGGGCCCACTTCCGTAAGCCACACGGTCGCCAACCTTGAACTGGTTGACGTCGCTGCCCACCGCTTCCACTACGCCCGCACCTTCAGTGCCCAGACCAGATGGCATCGAAGGTGCTGGATACAGACCGCTGCGAAAATACGTGTCGATGAAATTCAGGCCAATCGCCTTGGTACGCACACGGACCTGCTGGGGACCCGGTTCGGCGGGTTCGAAATCCACGTACTCAAGCACTTCGGGGCCGCCAATGGTGCTGAACTGGATACGCTTTGCCATCTGTTCTCTCCGGTGATGAATTGAAACAAGAAATGCAGGTAGCTATCGGACCCGATCCCTTGATCCCAGTCAACAGCGTCAGCCGTATGGCCAATGGTATGCTACGCGCCAATTTGCCAGCCCCGCTGACCCTCATGGCCCAGCGACGTTTCAAGGTGATCCGATGACAACCCGCACCGACGCTGTAAAAGCTTACCTGCTCGACCTGCAAGACCGAATCTGCACTGCGCTGGAAAGCGAAGATGGCAGCGCGCGCTTTGCCGAAGACGCTTGGGAGCGGCCAGCAGGCGGAGGTGGACGTACTCGCGTCATCGGAAACGGTGACGTAATCGAGAAAGGTGGGGTCAATTTTTCTCATGTCTTTGGCACTGGCTTACCGCCCTCCGCCAGCGCCCATCGGCCTGAGTTGGCTGGGCGTGGGTTTGAGGCGCTGGGCGTGTCGCTGGTGATTCACCCGCACAACCCCCATGTACCGACGTCCCACGCTAACGTGCGATTTTTCATCGCTGAAAAAGAAGGCGAAGAACCGGTCTGGTGGTTTGGTGGCGGCTTCGATCTGACGCCGTATTACGCCGTAGAAGAAGACTGCGTGCATTGGCACCGCATTGCCGAACAAGCCTGCGCACCGTTCGGGTCCGACGTTTATCCGCGCTACAAAGCCTGGTGCGACACGTATTTCCATATCAAGCACCGGAACGAGCCGCGCGGCATTGGCGGCCTGTTTTTCGATGACTTGAACGAGTGGGACTTCGACACCAGCTTCGCTTTCATACGCGCTATTGGCGATGCGTACATCGACGCGTATCTGCCTATCATTCAGCGTCGTAAAGACATGGCCTATACAGAGAAACAGCGAGAGTTTCAGGAATTCCGCCGTGGGCGTTATGTGGAGTTCAACTTGGTCTACGACCGGGGCACGCTGTTCGGTTTGCAATCAGGGGGGCGTACCGAATCGATCCTTATGTCGCTGCCGCCACAAGTTCGCTGGAGCTACGACTGGAAGGCTGAACCAGGCACCGCAGAAGCGCGCTTGACCGAATATTTCTTGCAGGACCGAGATTGGTTGGCGCAGGCCTGACAGATCGCGTGAGAAGATCGCACTCCCCGTAGGAGCCAAACTTGTTGGCGAGGTTTAACCGATCTGTCAGCGATGCCGTCTCGCCAACAGGTTGGCTCCTCCAGATAGGTGTCATCTGTCACGATTGAACCAGGAACCGTCCCATGGACCATTACGTCGTTTTCGGTAACCCCATCGGCCATAGCAAGTCGCCGCTGATTCATCGTTTGTTTGCCGAGCAGACTGGCGAGCAACTGGACTACAGCACCTTGCTGGCGCCGCTGGACGACTTCGTTGGTTTCGCGGAAACATTCTTTGAACACGGACGCGGCGCCAACGTCACCGTACCCTTCAAGGAAGAGGCCTTTCGCTTCGCCGACAGCTTGACCGAACGCGCACAACGCGCAGGTGCCGTGAACACGTTACGCAAAGGTGCCGACGGTCGTTTGTTGGGCGATAACACTGATGGTGCCGGGCTGGTGCGGGATTTGACCGTGAATGCCGGCGTGGTCTTGAACGGCAAACGCATTCTGCTGCTCGGTGCCGGCGGTGCGGTGCGGGGCGCGCTAGAGCCGCTGTTGGCCGAGAAGCCAGCGGTGCTGGTGATCGCTAACCGCACCGTCGAAAAGGCCGAGCAGCTTGCCCATGAGTTCACCGATTTAGGGCCGGTGTTTGCCAGTGGTTTTGATTGGCTGGAGGAGTCGTTTGACGTGATTATCAACGCCACCTCCGCCAGCCTTGCCGGTGAGGTTCCACCGATTGCCGCGAGCTTGATCCAGCCGGGCCATACGGTTTGCTACGACATGATGTACGGCAAAGAACCTACGCCATTCTGCCGCTGGGCCACGGAACAGGGTGCGACGCACGTGTTAGACGGTTTGGGCATGCTCGCCGAACAGGCTGGCGAAGCATTCTATTTGTGGCGCGGCGTGCGTCCAGATACCGCGCCAGTATTGGCTGAATTGCGTCGCCAGTTGGCCAACGCTTGATCTGCCGAAGACGTTAATCGACGAACAGAATGGGGCACTTATCGGCCCCTTCCAGCCTGCGTAGCTCTTCGATCACCTGCGGCCGGGCGTTTTTCAGCGTCAAGCTACGGTTCAGGCCCCTTAAACGCCGGGCCTCCTGATGAAGCATTTCAACGCCCGAGTAATCGATGAAGTTGATCTGCTGCGCTTCGATCACCACGTGCAGGCCTTCGCTGCTTTGCAAACGGACCTGCAAATAGTGGCTGGCGCCAAAGAAAATCGAACCGCCTACCCGAAAAATATCGTCGTCGCCGTCGCGCCATTGCTGGACTCGCGGCTGCGACGTGCGCTTGAGATAGAAAAACAGCGAGACCAGCACACCGGCATAAATCGCGGTCTGTAGCTCCAGTAGCAGCGTCGCCAGACACGTCAGCGCCATCACCACAAACTCCGCTCGGCTCACACGAAACAGTGCTCGAATACCGCGACGGTCTACCAAGCCCCAGCAGATCAACAGGATCGACGCGGCCATGCTCGGAATCGGGATGTGGGCGATCAGCGACGCGCCACACACCGCGAACAATGCCACCCATAGCGCAGAAAACACCCCGGCCAATGGCGAGCGGGCCCCGGCGTCATAACTCAACGCCGCGCGGGTGAACGAGCCTGCGGACAGATAGCCGGAAAACAGCGAGCCAATCATATTCGACAGGCCTTGGGCGCGGACTTCCTGATTGGCATCGAGCAATTGTTGCGAACGCGCCGACAACGAGCGGGCAATCGACAGGCTGGTCACCAGCCCGAGCATGCCCACGGCGACTGCGCTGGGTAGCAGTTTCAGAATTAATTCAGGGTCCAGCGGCAGCGCACTGAACGGCGGCAGATGCCCGACGAACGCGCGAACCAGTTGCACGTGACCGAACTTCGCCGGCCATAGCCAGACCAGCGAACCTGCGCCTAGCAAAGTTATCAACAGGGTCGGCCAGCGTGGCAGAAAGTATTTCAAGGTTGCGCCGACGACCAGGGTCACGGCGCCAAGGATCAGTGATGACGAGTCAACCTCCCCCCGGTGCTCAAGTAAGGCAGAGATGCTTTTCAGCGCGGTGGATTGGCTACTCACCTCCAGCCCAAGGAAACTTGGCAACTGGCCCAAGGCGATTACCACGGCGGCGCCCAGGGTAAATCCCAGAATCACCGAGTGGGAAACGAAGTTCACTAGCGCCCCAAAACGGAGTAACCCCAGTAGCCATTGAAACAGCCCGCCGATGAACGTCAGCAGCAGAATCAGGGTGACGTAATCGTTACTGCCGGGCACCGCCAACGGGCTGATGCTCGCGTAGAGCACGATAGAAATCGCGGCCGTGGGCCCGCAAATCAGATGGAACGATGAGCCCCACAAACAGGCGATCAACACGGGAACAATGGCCGCGTACAAGCCGTACTCAGGCGGTAATCCTGCGATCAAGGCATACGCGATGGATTGCGGCAGCGCCAGAATGGCCCCACTCAAACCCACGAGCGCGTCGTTACCAACGCTGGCGCGGGTTTGTCGAGGGAGCCAATCTAGAAATGGAAAAAGTGTGTGGCGGTTGAACCAACCCATGAATCTCTCGGTGGTTTTGCAAAAGTGTGAGGGTGGGGTTTAAGCCGTTACGATGCAAGGTTACGGTGTGTTGGTGACTGCTTCGCAGTCAATCGCGGGCAAGCGCACTCCTGCCTGATAGGGGGCACACCGCCCTACCTGTGGGAGCAGGCTTGCCTGCGAAGCTTTGCCATTACAACGTTGCTTTTACCGCAGTCAACGCGTCTTTCTGATCGATGGTTTTCACGCCGTCGAGCCATTTGTCCAAGACTGCCGGGTTGGCCTTGATCCAGGCTTTAGCCGCTTCTGCGTTGGTGATTTTCTTGTTCACCACCTCAGACATGATGCTGTTTTCCATTTCCTGGGTGAAGCTCAGGTTGGTCAGCAGCTTGCCCACGTTCGGGCATGCGTCGGTATAGCCTTTGCGCGTGAGGGTGAACACACTGCCGGTGTCGCCGAAGTACGCCTCACCGCCTTTTAGGTAGTGCATTTTCATCTGCACGTTCATTGGGTGCGGAGTCCAGCCAAGGAACACCACGAAGGTGTTTTTCTTCACGTTGCGAGCGACTTCGGCCAGCATCGCCTGTTCGCTGGACTCAACCAGTTTCCACTGACCCAGGTCGAATTCGTTTTTCTTGATGATGGTCGCCAGCGAAATATTCGCCGGTGCGCCGGAGCCGATGCCGTAGATCTTCTTGCCGAATTTATCGGCGTATTTATTTAGGTCGGCAAAGTTATGCACGCCCGCGTCCCAGACGTAATCCGGCACGGCGAGGGTGAACTCGGTGCCATCAAGGTTCTTGGCCAGTTGCGTTACATCGCCCGTGGCGACGAATTTGTCGTAAAAACCCTGCTGGGCCGGCATCCAGTTACCCAAGAAAACATCCACTTGCCCGTCCTTGAGGCCACCGTAGGCGATCGGAACGGCCAATGTGTCGACCTTGGCTTTGTAACCCATGCCATCCAGCAAAAAGCCCGTAATCGCGTTGGTCGCAGCAATGTCGCTCCAGCCTGGATCGGCCATTTTAACCGTGCTGCAGTTCTGATCGGCGGCGAAAGCCGAAACGCTGGTCAACGCAATAAAACCGACTGCCAGTGTTGTGGATAACTTCATACGGTTGTGCCCCTTTTTGGTTTTTTTTGATTTTGGCAGGGTTAAGGTTGTGGATAACGTGCCTTGCGCTCCAAATCGTCAAGGTCGATATGGTTGCGCATGTATTGCTGACTGGCGTCTACCAGCGGCTGGTGATCCCAACTCTTCAGCTTGCCAATTGCCAACGATTCGGCGACAAAACGCCGGCGACGTTGGCTGGCGAGCACCTGGTGGTGTATCGCCGGTATATTCCACTTAGCCCGTGCCTCGGCCAGAAACGCAGAGAACAGCTGTTGATGAACGGCCGATTGACTCAGTTCTTCCAGTTCCTTCGGATCGTTATGCACATCGAACAACATGCACGGGTCTTGCTCTGAATAGATGAATTTAAACGCGCCGCGCCGAATCATCATCAGCGGGCTGGTCGTACCTTCTGCCATGTATTCGCCGAAGACCTCGTCGTGCCCGGCTTCGCCGTTCAAATGCGGTACAAGCGAACGACCATCAAGCGGTAAACCGGGGTCTAACTCGCCGCCGGCCAAGGCCACGAAGGTTGGCAGCAGGTCGGCGGTGGACACGGCTGCGCCAACGCGCCCGGCCTTGAATTGGCCTGGAGCGTAGACCAGCAACGGCACACGTGCGGCCATCTCGAACCAATGCATTTTGTACCAGAGGCCGCGTTCGCCCAGCATGTCGCCGTGATCACCCGAGAACACGATGATCGTGTCGTCGGCCAGCCCGGCGTCTTCGAGGGTTTGCAGCAGCTTGCCAATATTGCTGTCGATGTAACTGCACGCGCCGAAGTACGCACGGCGGGCATCGCGAATCTTATCCACAGGCATCGGCTTGTCCCACAGGTCATAAACCTTGAGCAATCGTTGCGAATGCGGGTCCAGCGCGGCCTGGTCGGCGTGGGCGGGTGGCATCGGGATTTCTTCGTTGGTGTACAAATCCCAGAACGGTTTCGGGATGGTGTACGGGTCGTGCGGGTGAGTCATGGACACCGTCAGGCAAAACGGTGCATCACCGTCTTCACGAATGTAATCGAACAAATACTGTTGGGCCTTGAACACCACTTCTTCGTCGAAATCCAACTGGTTGGTGCGCACACACGGCCCGGCTTGCAACACGGACGCCATGTTGTGGTACCAGCTTGGTCGAACATCCGGCTCATCCCAATTGACCGCCCAACCGTAGTCGGCAGGGTAGATGTCACTGGTGAGGCGTTCTTCGTAGCCGTGCAACTGGTCCGGGCCGCAAAAGTGCATCTTGCCGGACAGTGCGGTTTTGTAGCCCAGGCGCCGCAAGTAGTGGGCGTAGGTCGGTATGTCAGCGGGGAAATCAGCCGCGTTGTCGTAGGCGCCGATCTTGCTCGGCAGTTGACCACTGACCAAGGTAAAACGCGATGGGGCGCACAGCGGGCTGTTGCAGTAGGCGGCATCGAACACCACGCCTTCAGCGGCGAGGCGGCTCAAATTGGGCATTTTGACTGGAGATGAGGCGTAAAACGGCAACATCGGCGCGGCCATTTGATCGGCCATGATAAAAAGAATGTTCTTGCGCTTCATGTATTCGCGGCATTCCATTGTGAAAATTTATGCGAGAGTGCTGTGCCTGAGAATGCGACCCATGGGTTTAGCGGTAAAGCCCATGCCAGACAATACCTAGGATAAGTTCAGCTTATGTATGAAGCCCTTGGCGGTTTGTCATTGGATTTGATGCGGGCGTTTGAAGCCGCCGCCAGACATCGCAGCTTTACCGCTGCGGCGGTGGAGCTTGGCACGACACAGCCTGCAGTAAGCCAGCAGATCAAGCGCCTTGAAGAGCAATTGGCGACGCGACTGTTTGACCGCATTTACCGGGGCATCGAGCTGACAGAAGCAGGCGAGGTGTTGTTCAGCTATGTGCAGTCGGGTTTGCAGTCTATTGACGGCGGATTGAATGCGGTAACGGCGCAACGTCAGCACGAGGTGTTACAGGTGGCCACCGACTTTGCGTTTGCCGCGTACTGGCTGATGCCGCGCTTGCACCGTTTCCACAAAGCCAACCCAGACGTGGACGTCAGTTTGGTTACCAGTGAGCGCAGCCATAACATGCTGCGGGCTGATGTCGATGTCGCGGTACTGTTTGGAGATGGGCGTTTCAAACAGGGTGAGAGCCGCTGGTTGTTCAGCGAAGAGGTGTTCCCCGTGTGCAGCCCGCAACTGTTGGCAGGCAAGACTTTACCGCTGCCGACCAACGTCCTGCTGGATCTTCCGTTGCTGCACCTGCGCGGTGAGGGCAGCAGCAACTGGTTCGACTGGAGCGGCGTATTTCGGGCACTCGATCTCCGACAAGCTCCGGCGCCGGGCCAACTGCGCTTCGATAACTACACGCTGCTGATTCAGGCCGCGATTGCCGGTCAGGGGGTTGCCATTGGCTGGCGGCATTTGGTCGATGCGCTGCTGGAGCAAAACCTCCTCTGCCGGCCCATCGCCGCTACCGCGATTTCTTCCTGTGGTTATTACGTGGTTCTCCCGCAACGCAAGCGCCGGGTGCAACTGGTTCAGCAGTTTGTCGATTGGCTCGCCACCGAACAGTCGCAAAGCGGGGATTTATTGGTGGGTAGACCGCTGCCGTCGATAGCGGTGTGAACACAATTCTCTCTGTAGGAGCTAACGTGTTGGCGAGCGGTGAATCGCGTGAATCAAATCTAGCGCCTCGCGAACACGTTAGCTCCTACAGTGGTTTGAACCATTTTGGAGAGACAAGCAATGCAGGAAATTCAGGGCTATCACGCCCACGTTTATTTCAACGCAGACACCCTCAGCCAGGCACGCGCGTTATGCGAGGAAGCCACCGAGCGTTTCGGGCTGAAAATGGGACGGGTACATGAAAAACCGGTTGGCCCGCACCCGGAGTGGAGTTGTCAACTGGCGTTCGAGCATGCCCAGTTGGCAGACGTGACGCTCTGGCTGGCGCTGAATCGTAAAGGCTTGGTGGTGCTGATGCACCCGCTGACGGGCAATGATTTGGCGGATCACACGGCGCATGCGATCTGGATGGGGGCCGTGCGGGAATTGGATGTGTCGATTTTTAAGCGTTAAGACATGTAACGCCGGAACCTGTGGGACCGAATTAATTCGCAATGCGGTGTATCAGGCACATCGCATCAAGCCATTGGCGAATAAATTCGCTCCCACAGTGTGTCTGCAGGACCGGTATCAGTTCAGCACGTTATCCAAAATGGTGTAGATAACACCTGTAGTAATTGCGACCAGGACCACGTCCGGTCCTACACGGCGCCATTCGTAGCCGTCATAACGCGGCAGTTGTTCAAGTGCGCGAGGGTCCATCCGGTCGCCGTAGCCGCGTGGCAGTGGGCGGCCACGTTCGAGGTGATAGTTAGGCGGTAAGTCACGGCCACGGGTGAAGTACTCGTGGCGATCATGGAAGGTCTGGCGCTCATGGTCGAAGTTCTGCGGCGGGCGCCCCCCTGGACCGCGGTTATCGTGATTGTCATGATTGTCATGATTGTCATGATTATCGTTATGACCATGATCGTCGCCTTGGTGATATTCGCCGCCATGGCCCTGGTCACGGTCATCGGCGTGCAACAACGGACTGGCACTAATGATCATCATGATCCCCAAGCCTGCAACTAAACGGGTTGGCAGTTTCATTTCTTAATCCTCGGAATTCGGTCAGCAAAAAAGGGGCTCTAAGCCGTCGGCCAAGAACCCCTTTTGCTTGTAACTTAGTGTATCTGCTGAGGTTTAAATTCCTCGCTAAAGCAATCTTTACCCTTTACTGACACGGGCGTTGCGAACGCCGTCGGCCAACGCTGAACAGAGGCTCAGCACATCGTCGATGGCTTGGCTTGGCGAGTGGGCAGTGGCGATCTTATCCACCAGCGCCGAACCCACCACGACGCCATCTGCCAGCCTGGCAATTGCCGCTGCTTGCTCTGGAGTACGAATGCCAAAACCAACGCTGATTGGCAGGTCGGTGTGACGACGCAAGCGCTCGATGGCGTTTTTGACCTGATCTGAAGTCGCTGAGCCAGCACCGGTCACACCGGCAACCGACACGTAATAAACGAAGCCCGAACTGCGCTCCAGGACCGTTGGCAAGCGCCCGTCGTCGGTGGTTGGCGTGGTCAAGCGGATGAAGTCGATACCGGCAGCTTGGGCAGGTGTTGCCAGTTCAGCGTCATGTTCTGGCGGCAGGTCAACGATGATCAAACCGTCCACGCCAACCGACTTAGCTTCAGCAACGAACGCATCGACGCCAAAGCGATGAATCGGGTTGTAGTAACCCATCAACACAATCGGCGTGCTTTGGTTGTCGACCCGAAACTCGCGAACCATGTTCAAGGTTTTTGCCAGGGTTTGTCCGGCGTCCAAGGCGCGCAGCGTTGCCAACTGAATCGCCACGCCGTCGGCCATGGGATCAGTGAACGGCATGCCCAGCTCGATTACGTCAGCACCGGCCGCCGGCAAGCCCTTGAGGATCGCCAGGGAGGTGTCATAGCCCGGATCGCCAGCGGTGATGAAGGTCACCAGTGCCGCGCGGCCTTCGGTTTTCAGCTCGGCGAAACGTTGTTCGAGACGGCTCATACCAGTTGCTCCTGAGTCTTGTCGGCGGCGGCCATGTGGCTCATCACGGTTTGCATGTCTTTGTCGCCGCGGCCGGAAAGGCAAACCACCATCAAGTGGTCATCGCGCAGGTTAGTGGCGCGTTTCATGGCTTCAGCCAAGGCGTGAGCGGTTTCCAGCGCCGGGATGATGCCTTCCAGCAGGCAGCAATGGTGGAAGGCTTCGAGGGCTTCTTCATCGGTGATGCTGACGTACTCGACGCGCTTCATTTCGTGCAGGTAAGCGTGTTCCGGGCCAATGCCTGGGTAGTCGAGGCCAGCAGAAATCGAGTGGGCGTCAGTGATCTGGCCGTCGGCATCTTGCAGCAGGTAGGTACGGTTGCCGTGCAGGACACCTGGAACACCGCCGTTCAGGCTGGCGGCGTGCTTGTCGGTATGAACACCGTGACCACCGGCTTCAACGCCGATGATTTCGACGCTGGCGTCATCGAGGAACGGGTGGAACAGGCCCATGGCGTTGGAGCCGCCACCGACGCAAGCAATCAGGCTGTCCGGCAGACGACCTTCTTTTTCTTGCAGCTGTTCTTTGGTTTCTTTGCCGATGATCGATTGGAAGTCGCGGACCATGGACGGATACGGGTGTGGGCCAGCCACGGTACCGATCATGTAGAAGGTGTCGTCGACGTTGGTGACCCAGTCGCGCAACGCTTCGTTCATCGCATCTTTCAGCGTGCCGGTACCGGAAATGACCGGCACGATTTCAGCGCCCAGCAGCCGCATACGGAATACGTTGGCCTGTTGGCGTTCGATGTCAGTAGCGCCCATGTAGATCACGCAAGGCAAGCCGAAGCGGGCGGCGACGGTGGCAGTGGCCACACCGTGCATGCCCGCGCCAGTTTCAGCGATTATGCGTTTTTTACCCATGCGCTTGGCCAGCAACACCTGGCCAATGCAGTTGTTAATCTTGTGCGCGCCGGTGTGATTCAGCTCTTCGCGCTTGAAGTAGATCTTCGCGCCGCCGCAGTATTCGGTCAGGCGTTCGGCGAAATATAGCGGGTTTGGACGGCCCACGTAGTCACGCTGGAAATAGGCAAGTTGCTCAAGAAACTCAGGATCGACCTTGGCCGCTTCGTATTCGCGGTCCAGGTCGAGCACCAGCGGCATCAGGGTTTCAGCCACGTAGCGGCCACCAAATGAGCCGAACAGGCCGTTGGCATCTGCGCCTTTGCGGAAATTGGTCTGGGTCATGGGACCTCCAGGTGATGTATCGAAAAGGATTAGCCGTTGAGGCAATGCCGCTACTTTAACCAGCGCCATCCCCGATGAAAACCGATAAGATCGACGCAACCTGTCAGGAAAACTCACAGATACCATGAGCCACGACCTCCCTCCTCTCAATGCCTTACGTGCCTTTGAAGCGGCTGCCCGCTTGAACAGCGTCAGTCAGGCCGCCGAGCAGTTGCACGTAACCCACGGCGCCGTCAGTCGGCAGCTTAAAGTGCTGGAAGAACACTTGGGCCTTGCGCTGTTTGTAAAAGACGGACGCGGCCTTAAACTCACAGATGCAGGTATTCGACTACGCGATGCCAGCGCTGACGCCTTCGAGCGCTTGCGCACGGTCTGTGCTGAATTAACCCAGAGCAGCGCCGACGCACCGTTTGTTCTGGGCTGTTCAGGAAGTCTGCTGGCGCGCTGGTTTATCCCGCGTCTTGGGCGGCTGAACGCAGAGCTACCAGATTTACGTCTACATCTGTCGGCGGGTGAAGGTGATCTTGATCCTCGTCGTCCCGGCCTGGATGCGTTACTGATTTTTGCCGAGCCGCCATGGCCGTCGGACATGCAGGTGTACGAGCTGGCCAGTGAGCGGATTGGCCCGGTGATGAGTCCCCGTTTCGCCCATTTCGAACAGCTGCGTCATGCGCCGGCGCACGCATTGACACACCAAGCGCTACTGCAAACCACTTCACGGCTACAAGCCTGGCCGATGTGGGCGCAGCAAAACGGCATCGAGCCGGACGCGCTGCACTACGGTCAGGGTTTCGAGCATTTGTATTATTTGCTGGAGGCGGCCGTCGCGGGGTTAGGTATCGCGATTGCGCCGGAACCACTGGTGGCGGATGACTTGCGTGCCGGACGCCTGGCCGCACCCTGGGGTTTCAGTGAAACACCGGCGCGACTGGCGTTGTGGGTTCCGAAACGCGCCGCCGATGGGCGCGCTCAGCAATTGGCGCAGTGGCTAAAAGCCGAGCTTGAGCGAGGAGTCAGAGGCTGAATCAGTCGCGTCTGAACAACAGGTAGGCGGCCAGCAGGCCGATTGCACCCACCGCCACGCCAGCAGTTGTCCATGGGTGTTCTTGCGCGTAATCCCGAGTCGCAAGGCTGGTTTCGCGGGTTTTGTCTTTGACCTCGGCGTACACATCGCTGAGCAAGCTGCGTGAGTGACTCAGCGCACTTTCAGCGTTGGCTTTGAGGTTTTTCAGGGTTTTGCGCGACTCGTCCGAGGCGTCGGATTTAAGGTTCTCAAGGGATTTGAGAAGGCTTTCGATCTCGGCTTCCATGCTTTGCAACGAGGCTTTACGTAGAGAAGTGTTAGCCATGGTGGCTCTCCTGCAGTGATGAGTGGCGTGTGTTGTTTCCGACTCCGAGGTTGCAGGAAAGTGCGATGGCGCCTGAACTTTTCAAAAGTTTTTGCCCACAGAGTGAGGAGCGAATTCGCTGCTACGCTCTTAACGACATCTTTGGGAGAACTGCCATGAGTGATCACCACACGTACAAAAAAGTAGAGCTGGTTGGCTCGTCGTCCACCACCATCGAAGACGCGATCGACAACGCAATCGCTGAAGCTGCCAAGAGCATCAAGCACCTGGAGTGGTTCGAAGTCTTGGAGACTCGCGGCCACATCGAAAGTGGCAAGGTCGCGCACTACCAAGTCACCCTCAATGTGGGCTTCCGGATCGCCAATAGCTGATCGCACTGAACTTTTGCACTGGCCGATTGCCATAATTTCCGCTACAAACAGTGAACCCGCTGTCGCGAAATCGTTGGCGTGGTTAATGAATTGGGTTGCGTTCCAACCTGGTTAACCTAACGAGGGAGTGTGACCGATGAAGAAGTTTGTATTGGCGATAGCGTTGTTGAGCATTGCGGGCACCGCGATGGCCGCTGGTAAGTCTTGCGATGATTTGAAGTCGGAAATCGACGCGAAAATCAAAGCTAAAGGCGCCTCTGCCTACAGCCTGGATATCGTTGCGAAAGGCAGCTCGACGGATGCGAAAGTCGTGGGCACCTGTGACGCGGGCAGCAAGGAAATTGTGTACAAGCGCGGCTGATGTTTAAGGCTTAACAAAAACCGACGCCCAGGGCGTCGGTTTTTTTATACACATTTTCGGACTTTCATGGGGCTGTGCAGGCTGTTGGACCGAATTTATTCATGCCCTGAGGTGGTCCGTCAACGCGTTGTCGCAGCAAACACCGGGTAACTGTAGAAGCTGCGAAGCCGATACTGTGGGAGTAGGCTTGCCTGCGAAGAGGCGCTTAGTCACGCCGCTGATATCGACTTGAAACCTGGGTTGCCTGCATTGACGCTTTCGTTGGCAAGCCCACAGAGACTTCGGCAGCTCCTCCAAATGTACAACCAAGGACATCTGTGGGACCGAATTCATTCGGGAAGCAGGCGGCGCGGTTTTTTTCCGATACACCGCGTTACGGCATTCGCGAATGAATTCGGTCCCACGGGGTTTGCAGCGGTTAGCCAAGTACCGTCTGCGCCAAAATCTCGTACGAACGCAATCGATCGGCGTGTTCGTACATGTCGCAGGTAAAGATCAGTTCATCGGCCTGGGTCTGTTCGACCAACACTTCAAGCTTGGCGCGGATTTTCAATGCGCTGCCGACCATCGCCAACCCGAGAAAATCCGCCACGGCTTCACGTTCGTGGGGCAACCACAGGCCTTCCATACTTTTCACCGGTGCTTTTTGAACCAGGCTTTGGCCGCGCATCAGCGAAAGAATCCGCTGATACAGCGAGGTCGCCAAGTAGTCAGCGTGCTCGTCAGTATCAGCGGCCACCAACGGTACGCCCAGCATCACGTAGGGTTCGTCCAAGTAGATCGACGGCTTGAAATGGGCGCGGTAGACCCGAATCGCTTCGTGCATATAGCGCGGTGCGAAATGCGATGCAAAGGCGTAAGGCAAACCGCGCTCGCCGGCCAGTTGTGCGCTGAACAAGCTCGAACCCAACAACCAGACTGGCACGTTGGTGCCAGTACCCGGCACCGCGATGACCCGTTGATCCGGTGTACGCGGACCGAGATAACGCAGCAATTCAGTCACGTCTTCCGGGAAGTCGTCTGCGCTGCCAGAGCGTTCGCGGCGCAAGGCGCGAGCGGTCATTTGATCCGAACCTGGCGCGCGGCCCAGTCCTAAATCGATACGACCGGGATACAAGCTGGCAAGGGTGCCGAATTGTTCTGCGATCACCAGCGGTGCGTGATTGGGCAACATGACGCCCCCAGCGCCGACGCGGATGGTCGAAGTGCCGCCGGCCAAATAGCCGATGAGTACTGAGGTCGCGGAGCTGGCGATGCCGTCCATGTTGTGGTGCTCAGCTACCCAAAAACGGTTATAGCCGAGCTTCTCGACATGCTGTGCCAAATCCAGTGAATTGCGCAGCGACTGCGCTGGGCCAGCGTCCTGGCGCACTGGCACCAAGTCGAGGGTAGAGATTTTGACATCTGCTAAACGTTTCATAAGCCCTAATAGCCTCTGGAGTGTGCCGTGCAGGTTTGGCCCATGACGTCCAAGGGCGATCAGAGCCCACCATAACCTGTATGAAAATATGGGCGTATTTTTTTGTTTCAATAGCTGGCGTATAGATATCCTACTAAAACAGTAGGACTTGTCCTTCAGTTGAACTTTGTAAAGCCTACACTCCTCAGAACTCTAGTCACTGTGCGAACCGTCTCGCACGCGTTCATGACATTCATGAGGAGAAACCATGAGCATCGTTAAAAAAGCATCGGCCCACTGGGAAGGCGATCTGAAAAGCGGTATTGGCAGCATCTCCACCGAAACAAACGTACTGAACAAAGCACCTTACGGCTTCAAAGCCCGATTTGAAGGCGGCAAGGGCACCAACCCCGAAGAACTGATTGGCGCGGCGCATGCCGGCTGCTTCTCTATGGCGCTGTCGATGATTCTGGAAGGCGCTGGCCTGAAAGCCGACAGCATCGACACCGAAGCTGCGGTGACCCTGGAGCAATCCGCAGGCGGCTTTGATATCACCGCGATACACCTGACCCTGAAGGCGAAAATCCCCAACGCCACTCAAGCGCAGTTCGACGAGCTGACCAAGAAAGCCAAAGAAGGCTGCCCGGTCTCCAAAGTGTTGAATGCGACTATTACGCTGGATGCAACGTTGGTTAGCTAACCGATGGATGCCCGACCTCGCGCAGCCGTCTGCGCGGGGTCTTGATTCGACTTCACGCTTTCCATGGGGCGATAACGCAGTACTCTGGGCGTTAAATCGAAGGAGTCGACTATGAAACGCATCGTTTTAGCTATTATCTGCACGTCATCTGCCGCAACTGCCATGGCGGCACCCAAGCCGTGCGACGAACTCAAGGATGAAATTGAAGCTCAGATTCAAGCCAAAAACATAACTTCCTACACGCTGGAAATTGTCTCCAATGAGGAAGTCCACGACCAAAACATGGTTGTCGGCACCTGCGAAAACGGTAGCCGAAAAATTATTTATCAGCGCAACGACAAGTAATCAAAGACAAGTCACTTCGCGATCTTGGGCCACGGTTTGGTGTTGCGCGTCATACAGACGGCCACTGACGGTGATGCCTGCATTACGTGCCTCGAAGCGATAACGTTGCCCTGGCGCAAAGTGGTCGTAGTGCAAGACGATGTAACAGGTGCGGTCCGCTACGTCGTCAAAACCGCTGAACCCAACGCCGCTGGCTTCATAATCAAATCGCACCTGCAATTCATGACTGCCAGGCTGCACCTGAAAGTAACGACCATCCCCCCAACGCTTGCCGTCGAGCTTGTCAGCCATCACCAGATTGCCGGTGTAGGTGAACATCTCGACCCACGCCTGTTGCGCATCGACCGGTGGCACGGGCGGAATTGCGCAGCCAGAGAGGGCTAACAACAGAGTAATCAATAATGGCTGACGCATGAGAGGCTCCGTATCGAACAGGTGTCGATGATAGTTGCGTCCGGGGTGCGCTGTCCGGCATAACGCTGGTTCAATTAAGACATTAAGGCCCAGGCATGATTCGACACGTCCCGCTGTTTCTTTGCCGTGGCATTGCGCTGCTCGCTGTGTTGCTCCTCGGCGGCTGCGTGAGTCTTGATTACTACGGTCAACTGGCCAGCGGGCAGCTGCGTTTGCTCCATGAGCGGGAACCGGTGGCGACGATTATTGCCGATCCTCACAGCGACCCGACGCTACGCGAACATTTGATCAAATCGCAACAGGCGCGGGTGTTTGCCAGCCGTCAGCTGCATCTACCGGATAACCGCAGTTATCGGCTGTATGTGGATATCGGGCGGCCTTACGTGGTGTGGAACGTGTTCGCCACCGATGAGTTTTCCCTGGAGGCGGTGAGCCAGTGTTTCCCCATTGCGGGCTGCGTGGCGTATCGAGGCTATTACAATCCTGACGACGCTCGGGGCGAGGCGGCGGTGCAGCGGCTGGCAGGGAAAGACGTCTATATGAGCGGCGTTGAAACCTACTCGACGCTGGGCTGGTTCGACGACCCGATCATCAGTTCGATGTTGCATTGGGGTGATGAGCGACTGGCAGCTCTGATCTTTCATGAGCTGGCGCATCAGCTGTTTTACGTGAAGGACGATTCTGAATTTAACGAGTCTTACGCTAACTTCGTCGAGCAGGAAGGTGGCCGCCAATGGCGCGTGGCGCGTGGTCTGCCTCCGGAAAAACAGTCGGACTCGGAGCAACGTGAGCAATTTACCCAACTGGTTCTAGGCGCACGGGAACGCTTGAAAAAGCTCTACGCCCAGCCGTTGCTGGCCGAGGTGATGCGCGAGCGTAAAGCGGCGGAGTTCGAACGGCTGCGCAGTGACTATCGGCAGATGCGCGACAGTCAATGGGCCGGCGATCACCGCTATGACCCTTGGATCAACGCGCCCATGAACAACGCCAAACTGCTGCCCTTTGGATTGTATGACCAGTGGGTACCCGCCTTTGCCGCGCTGTACAAGCAGGTCAACGGTGATTGGCCAGCGTTTTACCGCGAGGTCGAAAGGCTAGGGGGGTTACCGATAGAACAGCGTAAAGCGGCGTTGCGGAAATTGATGGGTCGCTCATGAACGCTTTCGCAATCCTCTGTAGCCAACTTTGTTGGCGAGGCAATTTCAGTCTTGCCAACCAGTAGGCTCCTACAGAAATGCCCGGTGCAACTCCGCTAACGTCGCAAAGTGGTACGTCGGTAGCTCCGCAGTCAATTCTTCATGACTGCCAAACCCATACCCCACCGCCGCGACATCCAAACCATTACGTTTACCGCCGATCAAATCGTGTTTACGGTCACCAATCATCAACGTCTGTTTGGGATCGAGCCGTTCTTCGCTCATCAAATAACCGATCAGTTCAACCTTGTCAGTACGCGTACCGTCGAACTCGCTGCCGTAAATCACCTTGAAGTGTTTGGCGAAGTCAAAATGCCGGGCGATTTCCCTGGCAAACTCCGACGGTTTTGAGGTCGCTATGTACAGCTGCCGATCTTGACTGGCGAGGGTTTCCAGCAGCTCCACCACGCCATCAAACACCCGATTCTCATACAGCCCGGTGACCCTGAACCGCTCGCGATAAAACCCCACCGCCTCCCAGGCCTTTGCCTCATCGAACCCGTAAAACTGCATGAACGCTTGCAACAACGGCGGTCCGATGAAGTGCTCAAGCTTGCTCAGGTCAGGTTCGTCTATGCCCAGACGGCCCAAAGCAAACTGGATCGAGCGGGTAATACCCAAGCGTGGGTCGGTCAAGGTGCCGTCGAGGTCGAACAAAATAGTTTGGTAGTGCATGGAAATCCTAAAAGTAGCCTGTACGGAATGTTAACTCGGCTGGTCATAGCCTTCGGCCAAGTGTTGATCCTTGAGCTTCACGTAGTTGCCAGCGCTGTAACTAAAGAACGCACGTTCTTTTTCGGTCAGTGCGCGAACCTGTTTGACCGGACTGCCAACGTACAAAAAACCACTGGCCAATCGCTTGCCCGGCGGCACCAGGCTGCCTGCGCCGATGATCACGTCGTCCTCAACCACCGCGCCGTCCATCACGATGCTGCCCATACCAATCAAAATGCGATTACCGACTGTGCAGCCGTGCAGCATGACCTTGTGGGCGATGGTCACTTCGTCGCCAATCAGCAATGGAAAGCCGTCCGGGTTGAAGGGACCTGCGTGGGTAATGTGCAGCACGCAGCCGTCTTGAACACTGGTGCGCGCCCCGATGCGGATGCGGTGCATGTCACCGCGAATCACCGTCAGCGGCCAGACCGAGCTGTCAGCGCCAATCTCGACATCACCTATCACGACGGCGGATCGGTCGACAAATGCACGTTCGGCAAGCGCCGGCGCGTGGCCCTGAAACGGTCGAATAGTCACGATAGCTTCCTTCTTTAGGAGTGATAGATGGGTCTGAGTGCTGCGGTCGGCGTCGATTGTAATTAAGATGGGCCGATGTTTCCTCAAGCCAAGGTGCTTAACCGTGAGCGCGAACAACCCTCTTTTGCAACCGTATGACCTGCCACCGTTCTCCGCGATTCGTGCCGAGCACGTCAAACCGGCGATTGATCAGATTCTTGCCGACAACCGTAGTGCGATTGCCGAGCTCCTCGTCACCCAAGCTAAACAGCCGACCTGGGCCGGGCTGATTCTGGCGATGGACGAACTCAACGACCGTCTGGGCGCCGCCTGGAGCCCGGTCAGCCACCTCAATGCCGTGTGCAACAGCGCCCAATTGCGCGAGGCTTACGAGTCTTGCCTGCCCGCATTGAGCGCCTATTCCACCGAGATGGGCCAGAACCGCGAATTGTTTCAGGCCTTTGAGTCGTTGGCCAATGGTCCTGAAGCGGCGGGCTTTGATGTCGCGCAGAAGACCATCCTTGAGCATTCGCTGCGCGATTTCCGTTTGTCGGGTATCGATTTGCCGCCAGAACAGCAGCTGCGGTATGCCGAGGTGCAGGCCAAGTTGTCCGAGTTGGGCAGCCATTTTTCGAACCAATTGCTCGACGCGACTCAGGCCTGGACCAAACACGTCACCGACGAAGCAGCCCTCGCCGGCTTGACCGACTCGGCCAAAGCGCAAATGGCCGCAGCAGCCAACGCCAAAGACCTCGACGGCTACCTGATTACTCTGGAATTCCCGAGCTACTTCGCGGTGATGACCTACGCCGAAGACCGGGCCCTGCGCGAAGAGCTTTACGCGGCGTACTGCACCCGTGCGTCGGACCAAGGCCCGAATGCCGGTCAGAACGACAACGGTCCGGTCATGGAACAGATCCTCGACCTGCGTCGTGAATTGGCTCAGCTGTTGGGTTTCGCCAGTTTCTCCGAGCTGAGCCTGGCGACCAAGATGGCCGAGTCCAGCGATCAGGTGCTGAGCTTCTTGCGTGATCTGGCCAAACGCAGCAAGCCGTTTGCCATTCAGGACCTGCAGCAGCTCAAGGCTTATGCGGCGGAGCAAGGTTGCGACGACCTGCAAAGCTGGGACAGCGGGTTCTACGGGGAAAAACTCCGTGAGCAGCGCTACAGCGTTTCCCAGGAAACCCTGCGCGCCTACTTCCCCATCGACAACGTGCTGAGCGGCCTGTTTGCGATTGTGCAGCGTCTGTACGGGATCGAAATCACCGAACAGAAAGGGTTCGACACCTGGCACCCAGATGTTCGCCTGTTCGAAATCAAAGAGAATGGCCAGCACGTCGGGCGGTTCTTCTTCGACCTCTACGCACGTGCCAACAAGCGTGGTGGCGCCTGGATGGACGGCGCCCGTGATCGTCGTCGCACCGCCGAAGGCCGGCTGCAAAGCCCGGTGGCGAATCTGGTGTGCAACTTCACCCCAGCCGTCGGCGGTAAGCCTGCGTTGTTGACCCACGATGAAGTGACCACCCTGTTCCACGAATTTGGCCATGGCCTGCACCATTTGCTGACCCGCGTTGAACACGCCGGCGTGTCCGGTATTAACGGTGTGGCGTGGGATGCGGTGGAGTTGCCTAGCCAGTTTATGGAGAACTGGTGCTGGGAGCCTGAAGGCTTGGCGCTGATTTCCGCGCATTACCAGAACGGCGAAGCGCTGCCCCAGGATTTGCTGGAAAAAATGCTCGCCGCGAAAAACTTCCAGTCCGGGCTGATGATGGTTCGTCAGCTGGAATTCTCGCTGTTCGACTTCGAACTGCATGCAACTCACGGCGATGGCCGCACCGTGGCGCAGGTATTGGAAAACATTCGCGACGAAGTGTCAGTGATGCGTCCGCCTGCTTACAACCGCTTCCCTAATAGCTTCGCGCACATCTTCGCCGGCGGTTATGCGGCGGGTTATTACAGCTACAAATGGGCGGAAGTGCTGTCGGCCGATGCCTTTTCCAAGTTCGAAGAAGACGGTGTGTTCAACGCCGAAACCGGCCGCGCGTTCCGTAACGCCATCCTGGCGCGTGGCGGTTCACAGGCGCCGATGGTGCTGTTTGTCGACTTCCGCGGACGTGAACCGTCGATCGACGCACTGTTGCGCCATTCAGGCTTGAGTGAGGAAGCGGCAGCATGACTGATACACCCGTTACCATTACCAAAAGACGCTTCATCGCCGGGGCAGTTTGCCCGGCGTGCAGCGAGCCGGACAAGTTGATGATGTGGAGCGAGAACGACGTTCCTCACCGCGAATGCGTGAGCTGCGGCTACTGCGACACACTCAACGAGCAAGGCTTGTCGGTGCCCAAGGAGCTGGGCACCCGGGTCAATACGGCGCCGATTAAAGTGGCTGATCCAAAGGTGCAGGGCGTGCAGTTTTTCCCTAATCCAAAGCTGAAAAAGCCGGTTGATCCGAGCTAGTCAAAACCTCCGCGTCACGCCTCCCGCGAATGAATCCCCCCACAGATGTTTCTGAATCTGTGGGGGAATTCACCTGCCGTCTGATCGCCCTGTAGGAGCCAACGTATTGGCGAAGGGTTGATGCGATATCAGAGTTTGGAAACGATTCACCGATTTCTGTAATTGGAGCCGAAGGCTGCGATCAGATTTTCAGTGCCTACTAATCCCTGTCTACCGAAGTCCCTGTGGAAGTTGGCTTGCCAACGAAAGCGTCATTGCAGGCGACCCAGGTTCAGGTCGACATCAGCGGCGTGACGATGGGCCTCTTCGCAGGCAAGCCTACTCCCACCGTCTCTACGGCTGCTTGCTATCAACCGTGCCAATGAAACCCAGAGCCGTACCGGCTTCGCAGCCTTCGGCAGCTCCTACAGGTTAAGCGGTGCAGTTGCATCGGTTTTTCGACCCTATAAACGATGAAATAGGACCTGATACCGGTTTCATTCGTCGAAAAGATCTGCTTATTTGATGATGAATCGTTTTTTCTTAATCATAGCCTGCTAACCTTTGTAACTAATGTTTGCTGGCGTGATCAGTAACTGAGGCGGTAATGCCTCGTCTGCGCGACCGGAACAGCCCCCAAAAGAAGAAGATCAAGCCGTCGCCGAGCGGCCCCTTAACCGTGCTCGCAAGATGAGGTCTCCCCATGTCTGAACAAGACAACCCCCGGCGTGAGTTTCTGCGCAAAACCCTGACGTTGATCCCGGTCGTGACCGTCGCCAGTGCCGGGTTTGGCTTAGGCAGCGGCGTGGTGATGGCGCAGCCCGTCGCAGGGTCTACGGCCACGCCGCCACCGGCGACTGCGCCGAGCAATGTGGTGTACGAACCCACGTATTTCACCGCCCAAGAGTGGGCCTTCATCAAAGCGGCAGTCGCCCGTTTGATTCCTGCCGACGAGCAAGGTCCCGGTGCCCTCGAAGCCGGCGCTCCGGAATATATCGACCGCCAGATGAGCACGCCCTATGCCAGCGGTGCGTTGTGGTTCATGCAGGGGCCGTTTGTGGCTGACGCTCCGCCCGAAATGGGTTGGCAGAGCAAGTTGGTGCCCAAGGAAATCTACCGGTTGGGCATCGCAGCCTGCGACGCTTGGTGCCAACAGCAGCAAGGCAAGCCGTTCGCTGAGCTGAGCACGGCGGCTCAGGATGAAACGCTCAAACAGCTTGAAGCGGGCAAAGCCGCGTTCGATAGCGTACCGCCGATTATGTTTTTCAACCTGTTGGTGCAAAACACTAAAGAAGGCTTTTTCTGCGACCCCATCCATGGCGGCAATAAGGGCTTGGTCGGTTGGACCATGGTCGGATTTCCCGGCGCCCGCGCTGACTTCATGGACTGGGTTGAGCGCAACGAGCCTTATCCGTTCCCGGCAGTTTCGATTCGCGGCGAGAGAGCTTGAGCATGGCAACCATAATGAAGAAGGTCGATGCAGTCATTATCGGTTTCGGCTGGACCGGCGCCATCATGGCCAAGGAACTGACCGAGGCGGGCCTAAACGTCGTAGCGCTCGAGCGCGGTCCGATGCAGGACACCTACCCAGATGGCAATTACCCACAGGTGATCGATGAGCTGACCTACAGCGTGCGCAAAAAGCTGTTTCAGGACATCTCCAAAGAAACCGTGACCATCCGGCACAGCGTCAATGACGTGGCCCTGCCCAACCGTCAGCTTGGCGCGTTTCTTCCGGGTAACGGCGTGGGTGGCGCAGGCTTGCATTGGTCCGGCGTGCATTTCCGGGTCGACCCGATTGAGTTGCGCATGCGCAGCCATTACGAAGAGCGTTACGGCAAAAGCTTTATTCCCAAGGACATGACCATTCAGGATTTCGGGGTCAGCTATGAAGAGCTGGAACCTTATTTCGATTTCGCTGAAAAGGTGTTCGGCACTTCGGGCCAGGCGTTCACGGTCAAAGGTCAGCATGTCGGACCGGGCAACCCTTATGCGCCAGATCGCTCCGATCATTTCCCACTGGTGCCACAGAAAAGAACCTACTCCGCGCAGCTGTTTCACACCGCTGCCGGCGCGGTTGGCTACAAACCGTACGATTTGCCGTCTGCCAATACGTCTGGGCCTTACACCAACCCGTATGGCGCGCAGATGGGGCCGTGCAATTTTTGCGGATTTTGCAGCGGCTACGTCTGCTACATGTATTCCAAAGCGTCGCCCAATGTGAACATCTTGCCGGCGCTAAAACAGGTGCCGGCTTTCGAACTTCGCGCTAACTCCCATGTGCTGCGGATCAACCTCGACAGCAGCAAGACCAAAGCCACTGGCGTGACCTATGTCGACGCCCAAGGCCGAGAGCTGGAGCAACCCGCGGACCTGGTCATCTTGGGCTCTTTCCAGTTCAACAACGTACGGATGCTGCTGTTATCCGGAATCGGCAAGCCGTATGACCCGATAACCGGAGAAGGTGTGGTCGGGAAAAACTTTGCTTACCAGAACATGGCGACTATCAAGGCGTTCTTCGACAAGGACGTCTACACCAATAACTTCATTGGTGCCGGTGGCGCGGGCGTAGCGATAGACGACTTTAACGCCGATAACTTTGACCATGGGCCGCACGGCTTTGTCGGGGGTTCACCCATGTGGGTCAACCAGGCTGGCAGTCGGCCGATTGCCGGTACGTCCAACCCACCGGGCACTCCAACCTGGGGCAGCGCCTGGAAGCGTACGACTGCCGATTTTTACTCGCACCAAGTGTCGATGGACGCCCACGGCGCGCATCAATCGTACCGAGGAAACTACCTCGATCTTGATCCAACCTATCGCGATTCCTACGGCCAGCCGTTGTTGCGGATGACCTTCGACTGGCAAGAAAACGACATCAAGATGAACCAGTTCATGGTCTCGAAACTGACCAAAGTAGCCGAAGCCATGAACCCTAAAGCGATTGCCCAGCTGGGTAAAAAAGTCGGTGAGCACTTTAATACGGCGGCGTACCAGACGACCCACCTCAACGGTGGCGCAATCATGGGCACCGACCCGAAAACCAGCGTGATCAATCGCTATTTGCAGTGCTGGGACGTGCATAACGTGTTTGTGCCTGGCGCGTCCGCTTTCCCACAGGGCTTGGGATACAACCCCACAGGTCTGGTGGCTGCGCTGACCTATTGGGCGGCCAAGGCGATACGCGAACAGTATCTGAAGAACCCTGGCCCGCTGGTTCAGGCTTAAGGAGCGATGATCATGAAAAATCTGCTTATCGCGACCTTGGCGCTCTGTTTCGGCGCACCTGTTTTTGCGGCTGACGACTCGGATGCAGCGCTGATCAAACAAGGTGAATACCTGGCGCGTGCCGGCGACTGCGTGGCCTGCCACACGGCCAAGGGTGGCAAGCCGTTCGCTGGTGGCCTGCCCATGGAGACGCCCATTGGCACTATTTACACGACCAACATCACCCCGGATAAAACCGGCATCGGTGAGTACAGCTTTGCGGATTTCGACAAAGCAGTACGCCAAGGGGTGTCGAAAGCGGGCACCTCGCTGTACCCCGCAATGCCCTATCCGTCCTACGCGCGGGTGAAAGAAGACGACATGCATGCGCTTTACGCGTACTTCATGAAAGGTGTCAAACCGGTGGTGCAAGACAACAAAGACGTGGATATCCCGTGGCCGTTGAGCATGCGCTGGCCGTTGACCGGTTGGCGCTGGATGTTCGCGCCGAAGGTCGAGGACTATCAGGCTTCCGTCGCACAGGATGCCGTGGTCAGTCGCGGCGCTTACTTGGTCGAAGGCCTCGGGCACTGCGGCGCCTGTCACACCCCGCGCGCCATCAGCATGCAGGAGAAAGCCCTCAGCGCGAGCGAAGGTTCAGCGTATTTGTCTGGCAGCGCACCGCTGGAAGGCTGGATCGCCAAAAGCCTGCGCGGCGATCACAAAGACGGCTTGGGCAGTTGGTCGGAAGGCCAGTTGGTGCAGTTTCTCAAGACCGGTCGTAGTGACCACAGCGCTGTATTCGGCGGCATGACCGACGTGGTGGTGCACAGCATGCAGTACATGAGCGATGAGGATTTGACGGCGATTGCCCGCTACTTGAAATCCTTGCCCGCGAATGATGCCGACGATAAGCCGCAGACGTCTGACGAAGCCGTCGCCAAGGCGCTATGGAAAGGTGACGACAGTAAAGTCGGCGCTGCGGTGTACGTCGACAATTGCTCGGCGTGCCACCGTACCGATGGTCAAGGCTACACCCGAGTGTTTCCGGCATTGGCAGGCAACCCGGTACTGCAATCAGAAGACGCGGCGTCGTTGATTAACCTCGTCCTCAAAGGCGGCACTTTGGCCGCCACCCACACAGCACCATCAACCTTCACGATGCCCGCTTTTGCCTGGCGATTGTCCAACCAACAAGTGGCGGACGTGGTGAATTTTATTCGCAGCAGTTGGGGGAATCAGGCTGGGTTGGTAAAAGCGGGGGATGTCGAAAAGCTGCGTCAGGATGACCTGAAAACGACGTCAAGCGATGACTTGGGGCAGGTGACGCAACACAACTGACGTTGACGTAAAAATGCGGCCCGAGCAGCGGGCCGCATCTTAATGTTAAAAGCTAACGGCCTGCAGGCAGCGTGTTATTTGAGCAGCGGGTTTTTATAGTGGACCTGCGTGTGGGAAATTTTCCCGTCGATTTTATTGCCCCTGTGGACCACGCGAACGTATTCATTGGTGAACGAGGTATCGAACGAATTGATGCGAACGGGGAAATCAATGTCCTTCAGAATACTAATTTCAGTAACGCCCTGGTTATGACTTCCATTAGGGTTCCCGGCAAATACCAGTGATGAGCCCTTGGTTGCTTTAAACAGCTTCAGCGACCGAACTTCGTCATTGCGGCAACCATGTTTATGGGTCTTCATGTTAAAACTGTCACTTACGTTCAGAGGTACTGTACACACCCGATTCTGCGAAATATTATTGCCTTCATACATCATCATGATCGGACGCAGCGAATCGGAAGTGGACTCATCCACGACAATCCTGGACACCTTACCGTCTAAGCCATTGTTGCGATAGTTCACCACGTAATAGGTGTTGTTATTGTAATCGGCGTCAAAAGTTGGAATTACAACGCGTTCGTTAATGCCAATGTCACGTTTAAGATTAATGACGGTGTAATCATCATTTTGATTGCCATCTTTGCTGTCGGAAACGGTGATTCGAGTACCCTTGGCCATGCCCGACAGCGACAGCGAGCGTGCTTCGTCATTTTCGCAGCCCCGAGTTGGGAGGCTCAGCGTGGTTTTGCCGCGAGGAACGACACACACGGCATCCTGTTTGCGGTCCGCATTGTTTTCTTCCCAAAAATAGATCCCGCCTTCACTTAATGCTTTGGCATACGGCGTTGTGTCACCGTTTTGATAGTTGTTGATACCGATAAAATTCGGTGTTTTTCCACAGGTCTCAACGCGACGAGCGAGGTAGGTCAGGTTATTGTCCTTGGCCGCCGAGTCGAAAATGGTCGATGTGCCCCCATGAAATTGATTCATCAAGAACAGGCGATTCCAAGAACCTTTGCCTGTGGCTTGATTGACCTTCGCGGTCGAGATTGGCAGGTTAGGGTTTCGTGCAGGGCAGGACCAGTCATGGCTAAGCGTCGTCATCCCCAGCGTTGACCAGTGGTTGGATACCACCCAGTCACTTTCATACAGAACGGTGATGGTTTTCCCATTAACGGTGTAGTCGCCGCTGACATGAGCCCGGTCGGTGAGGAGGATAAGCCGGTTATTATTTTTCGCCATTTCGCTGAGCGTAGGCCAGTTGCTGCCGGAAAAATTGTCGGGGTTGAAGGAATAGTGTGCCAACTCTGGAATGGTTTCGAACACCGTCTGCAGGTGCTTGCGCTCGACGTAGGTCTCCAAAAAGAGGGTGACCACCTCCGACGGATTATCCTTGAGGAACGGGATGAATTCGTTTTTAAGCTGATTTGACCATGCGCCGTAACAGGCGATTGTTTTGTGGCAAACTTTAATAACTTCCGCCGCTTTATTCGTGTCATTAACATAAAGGTCCAACATAAAACCGCGTACGCCGTCCCGCAACTGCCGGGGCAGCTCAGCCAGGTTTTGATTGATTTTCTCATAAGAGTTATGCGTGGTTACCCAAGAATACTGATCAAAGGATTTGTCGTTGATCGCAAACGGAACATTCGCATGGGCTGTTAATGCCAGGGACATTAGCGACCCGCCGAGCAGGGCGCTGAATGGGGTGATGTTATTCAATTTGAAATCCTTTTCAAAATTAATAGTGTGGTTTTAGTACAGCGATACAGCAGTTTTTTTGCACATCGCAAAAAAACAATAGTTGAATTTACAATAATTGTAGGAATTAGGTAGTTTCAATGTGTGACGTAAAATCAATTACAAACAATGCGATTTAATCGGACACTTACTGCACAGTTTTCTTTGAAAGCTATGGTTGCCGCCTATCGGTTCAGAGGCCATTTCTGACAGACAGATGGAGAAAGCCCCTATTTGGTTGTACTGTATGTATAAACAGTACAGAGAAAATCCTCATGTCCAACGCCCTTCCCCTCCGAGGTCGCGGCACCGCCAGCAACCCCCATAACCGCTTTGCGCCCAATCGTTCCGTGGCCGAGGACGATGGTTGGTACCAAGAAGTGCCGATGACCCAAGGCACTGAGGTCCGCAGCGAAACAGCGAAGACGATCATCACCCGCAACACTTCACCGGATATCCCGTTCGACCGTTCGATCAATCCCTATCGAGGATGTGAGCATGGGTGCATTTATTGTTATGCACGACCTAGCCATGCCTACTGGGATATGTCGCCGGGGTTGGATTTTGAAACCAAACTGATTGCCAAAACCAACGCTGCAGCGGTGCTTGAGCAGCAGTTGTCCAAGGCAAGCTATCGTTGTGCGCCAATTACCTTGGGTTCCAACACGGACCCGTATCAGCCCATTGAGCGTGAATACAAAATCACCCGGGCGACGCTTGAGGTCCTGCTGCGTTATCGGCATCCGGTGACGATCATCACTAAAGGTTCGTTGATCTTGCGCGACCTTGACCTGCTGGCGGAGCTGGCCAAACAGCGTTTGGTGTCTGTGTTTATTAGTCTGACGACCCTTGATGACGAGCTAAAGCGCATTCTTGAACCCCGCGCTGCGGCGCCTAAGGCACGGCTAAGGGCGATTCGGGTTATGCGTCAAGCGGGTATTCCTGTCGGTGTGTTGTGCGCGCCGATGATCCCGATGATCAATGACAGTGAGTTGGAAAATCTGATGACCGAGGCCAAAGCTGCGGGTGCATTAAGTGCCAGCTACGTCATGTTGCGTTTGCCGCTGGAGGTGGCGCCGTTGTTTGAGGAGTGGCTGCACGCTCACTACCCGCAACGGGCAGCGCATGTGATGAGCCTGATCAGGCAGGTTCGCGGTGGCGAGGTATACGACAGTCGTTTTGGTGTGCGCATGCGAGGTGAAGGGCCATTCGCCGATCTACTGGCCCAGCGTTACAGCGTCGCGTTGAAGCGTCTTGGGCTAAATCATCGGGAAAGTTTCAGCCTGGATTGCGATGCGTTTTGCCCGCCAGGTGGGCAGATGTCGTTGTTATAGTGTGCCGCGATCTCCCTGTACAAGTTGGCCCCTACCGGTTTAGTGGGTCGCCCGAGCCACCTTAACTGCGCACGGACAGACCTGGCGTTTGAGTTTCAATTAAGCTTATGTGGTTACCGTTCAGTCAAAGTGGCCAGTCGGCCACGTTCCGTTGGAGACGATTAACATGAGTGACAATGACAAACAGCCCCCGGCTGCGGAAAGCGCCGATGTCGCGCTTAAGCATATCGTTGATGGATTTATGCATTTTCGCCACGAAGTGTTCCCGAAACAGGAAGAGCTGTTCAAGAGCTTGGCCACCGTCCAACGTCCGCGGGCGATGTTTATTGCCTGCGCCGACTCGCGGATTGTGCCGGAGCTGATCACCCAAAGTTCACCCGGCGATTTGTTCGTGACCCGTAACGTAGGCAACGTAGTGCCGCCCTATGGGCAGATGAATGGCGGCGTATCCACGGCCATCGAATACGCCGTGGTTGCGCTGGGTGTGCAGCACATCATTATTTGCGGACACTCCGATTGCGGCGCGATGCGGGCCGTTCTCAACCCGCAAACCCTCGAAAAAATGCCCACGGTCAAAGCCTGGCTGCGGCATGCCGAAGTAGCGAAAACGGTGGTGGAAGACAATTGTCACTGTACCAATGAACAGGAAAGCATGCACGTTCTGACTCAGGAAAACGTGATCGCCCAGTTGCAGCATTTGCGCACGCACCCGTCAGTAGCGTCGAAGATGGCCAGCGGTCAGTTGTTTATTCACGGTTGGGTTTACAGCATCGAAACCAGTGACATTCTGGCCTATGACGCCGAGCAGGATAGTTTCCTTCCGCTTGATGGCGCACACCGTATTCCGGTGGCAACGCCCAAGTCGCGTTTCTAGCGTCTGGAAAGGGGTTGCGCACGACAGCGGGCGTTGGATCGGCCCTAGTCGTGCGCGAGGCAGTCTTGCAGTTAACGCGTGTGTGACGTGTCCAAATCAAGCCCGACGCCCAACTGGCGCGACAGGCTCGGCCAGCGCTTCCATGCAGCTTCGGTGGCGGGGCTTTTAAGGCGTTCGCGATACGCTTCAACCGATTCCAGCGCGAAGCTGTCATCGTCGAGCATTTCATCCACCGCGTGGTGCACGGCTTCGTCCAGTTGGTTGGCAAACGCTTCGCCGATCAACTGGTGGGCGATAACGCTCGCCACCGTGGTGTTCGATGGAATCAGAGGCTGACCAAAATGCGTGATATAGAGGTCATTCACTTCTTCAACCAAGCGATGGGCCAGGTAGGCTTCGTCTAGCAAACTGTCTAGCCCTTCATGGCCGGCCAGGACTGCAGGCGGCTGGAGGAAAAACTGTTCGGCGATCCTCAAGACCGGCTTGATCTGAGCTTCGATACCCGCTTCGATGGCCACCTCATTGGCTGCATCGAGCAAGTCGGGAACCAGTTCGATATAAGCTGCTACAAAACGTGTCAAAACGCCTTTCGCGTCCAATTCCGGGACATGAATAGCGGGGTGCAGGTGTGGCAATTGAGTTTCAAGCTGACGCGACAATTGGCCGGTATCAGCCTCGTGTTTGAGCGCATGTTGAATCTGCTCGCGCAAAGCGGCGGTGTTCATGAAAACTCCTGAACGTAGTGAAATAAGGCAAAAAGCAAAACGAAGCCATACGGTAGCCTGCTTATAAAATTTCCTCAGACGCATTTGTCATAACAGGTTCACACATTTGTGGGTGAGCCATATAAGCGGCCTTCTTTTGCCGCTGTATTGTGCGCTCGTCATAGCCGCGAATCGACAATTTAGCCAGCTAACGAGTTTTTGCTTCCTCACATTGCGAGGTCCGAGGCGGTGTCTATACTCGGGTCTGAAAGGAAGATTAGTTGGCGACGCCCGACTGCATTCGCAGCCTTGGCCCGACCGTCAAGCCACCATTCTTGACAGCCGCTCCCTTGGCCGCAGGTGAACGTGAAAGCCGGCGGGATAACAAGAACGATAAGGGGAACCCGCAATGATGCGACATCCACGAGTCTGGATGGGCCTCCTGTTGTGGTCGATATTCAGCCAAGCGCAAGCCGCCTGGACAACGAATATGGCGCCGGGAGCGACTGAAGTCAGTCACGAGATATTCGATTTGCACATGACCATTTTCTGGATATGTGTGGTCATCGGCATCGTGGTTTTTGGGGCGATGTTTTGGTCGATGATTCTTCACCGGCGCTCTACCGGGCAAGTAGCCGCCAAGTTTCACGAGAGTACCCGCGTCGAAATTGCTTGGACGATAGTGCCGCTGTTGATCCTGATCGTGATGGTCATTCCAGCCACCCGCACCATGATCAAAATGTACGACACCGGTGCCTCAGACATCGATATTCAGATCACCGGCTATCAGTGGAAGTGGCATTACAAGTATTTAGGGCAAGACGTCGAGTTCTTCAGCAACTTGGCGACGCCCGCCGACCAGATTCATAACAAAGAAGCGAAGGGAGAAAACTACCTGCTGGAGGTCGACGAACCACTGGTGATTCCGGTGGGGAAAAAAATACGTTTCCTGGTGACGGCTGCTGACGTTATTCACTCGTGGTGGGTCCCCGCGTTTGCGGTCAAGCGTGACGCCATTCCGGGGTTCGTCAACGAAGCCTGGACCCGTGTCGACAAGCCCGGCATCTACCGCGGCCAGTGTTCGGAACTGTGCGGCAAAGACCATGGCTTCATGCCGATTGTGGTGGAAGCGAAGAGCCAGGCGGACTTCGATACCTGGTTGGCCGGGCGCAAGCTTGAAAGTGCCAAACTCAAGGAATTGACCAGCAAGGACTGGACGATGGATGAGTTGGTGGCTCGTGGCGACAAGGTTTATCACACCACCTGTGTGGCCTGCCACCAAGCAGAAGGTCAAGGCTTGCCGCCGATGTTCCCGGCGCTTAAAGGCTCGAAAACCGTCACCGGACCTAAAGAAGGTCACTTGAACACGGTGTTCCATGGTCGGCCGGGTACGGCGATGGCGGCGTTCGGTAAACAGCTTTCAGAGGTGGATATCGCGGCAGTGGTTACCTACGAGCGTAATGCCTGGGGTAACAACAAAGGCGACATGGTCACCCCTAAAGACGTGTTGGCTCTGAAACAGGCGGACGCCAAATGACTTCGTCCATAGCGTGTTCCCTTTGTTTCGCAGACTGCTTTGCAGGAGACAGATCATGAGTGCAGTGATCGATGACCATGGCCATATCGGTCATGTGGATGACCATGCGCATGGCCCCGCCAAGGGGTTGATGCGCTGGGTGCTGACCACTAACCACAAGGACATTGGCACGCTGTACCTCTGGTTCAGCTTCTGCATGTTCTTGCTCGGCGGCTCGTTCGCCATGGTGATCCGCGCCGAGCTGTTTCAACCCGGCCTGCAAATTGTCGAGCCCGCGTTCTTCAACCAGATGACCACCATGCACGGTCTGGTGATGGTCTTCGGAGCGGTGATGCCGGCGTTTGTCGGTCTCGCCAACTGGATGATCCCGTTGATGATCGGTGCGCCGGATATGGCGCTGCCGAGGATGAACAACTTCAGCTTCTGGCTACTCCCAGCGGCGTTTTTATTGTTGGTGTCGACCTTATTTATGCCCGGTGGCGGTCCGAACTTTGGCTGGACCTTTTACGCGCCGCTGTCCACCACCTACGCGCCAGAAAGCGTGACCTTCTTCATCTTCGCCATCCACATGATGGGCATCAGTTCGATCATGGGTGCGATCAACGTCATTGCAACCATCCTCAACCTGCGCGCCCCAGGCATGACCTTGATGAAAATGCCGCTGTTCGTTTGGACGTGGCTAATCACTGCGTTTCTACTGATCGCGGTGATGCCGGTGTTGGCGGGCTGCGTGACCATGATGTTGATGGACATCCATTTCGGCACCAGTTTCTTCAGCGCGGCAGGCGGCGGTGATCCGGTGTTGTTCCAGCACGTGTTCTGGTTCTTCGGCCATCCCGAGGTGTACATCATGATCCTGCCAGCGTTCGGCGCGGTCAGTTCGATCATCCCAACGTTCTCGCGTAAACCGCTGTTCGGCTACACCTCAATGGTCTACGCGGTGGCAAGTATCGCGTTTCTGTCGTTCATCGTGTGGGCGCACCATATGTTCGTGGTGGGCATTCCGTTGGTGGGCGAATTGTTCTTCATGTACGCCACCATGCTGATCGCCGTACCCACCGGGGTGAAGGTGTTCAACTGGGTCAGCACCATGTGGCAAGGCTCGCTGAGCTTCGAAACGCCGATGCTGTTCGCCGTCGCCTTCGTGATTTTGTTCAGCATTGGTGGCTTCTCTGGACTAATGCTGGCCATCGCTCCGGCAGACTTCCAGTATCAGGACACTTATTTCGTGGTAGCGCACTTCCACTACGTGTTGGTGCCGGGCGCGATTTTCGGGATCTTCGCCTCGGCTTACTACTGGCTGCCGAAATGGACTGGGCACATGTACGACGAGACCCTGGGCAAGCTGCATTTCTGGCTGTCCTTTATCGGCATGAACGTCGCGTTTTTTCCGATGCACTTTCTCGGGCTTGCCGGCATGCCACGGCGAATTCCTGACTACAACTTGCAGTTCGCCAACTTCAACATGGTCTCGTCCATCGGTGCCTTTACCTTTGGTGCGACGCAGATTTTCTTCCTGTTCATCGTGATCAAGACCATTCGTGGCGGCCCACCGGCGCCGGCCAAGCCTTGGGACGGCGCAGAGGGATTGGAATGGAGCATTCCGTCTCCTGCGCCATATCACACCTTCACCACGCCACCGGAAGTGGACTGACATGAACGAACAGCGCTCGATCAGACGCTTGGTCATTCGCCTGCTGATGTTGGTGGTGCTGATGTTTGCATTCGGTTTCGCGCTGGTGCCGCTGTACGACGTGATGTGCAAAGCCCTCGGCATCAACGGCAAGACCGGCGACAGATACGAAGGCTCCCAAGTGGTCGATCAGAGCCGCCAAGTGCGGGTGCAATTTCTATCGAGCAATAACAGCGACATGGTCTGGGATTTCTACCCGAAGGGCGATGTGTTGGATGTCCACCCCGGCGCGGTCAACGAGATGCTGTTCGTGGCGCGTAACCCGACCGACCATGTGATGAAAGCGCAGGCGATTCCGAGCATTTCGCCGGGGGAAGTCGCGGTGTATTTCCACAAGACCGAATGCTTTTGTTTCACCCAACAAACCTTGCAGCCGGGCGAGCGAATCGAAATGCCAGTGCGCTTCATCCTCGACCGCGAACTGCCCAAAGACGTGAAACAACTGACGCTGGCTTACACGCTGTTCGACATCACCGCTCGCTCGCCACCGGTTGCCAAGGTCGCCAGCAATGGCAACTAGGACCTAGCAATCAGGGTGCCCGATTAGGAGAACAAGAAGATGGCAATTCACGAGCATTACTACGTTCCCGCGCAAAGCAAGTGGCCGATTATTGCCACGGTGGGCATGTTCACCACGATGTTCGGCCTCGGCACCTGGTTCAACGACCTGAAGGCGGCGCGCCCCGAATCCCACGGGCCGCTGATCTTTTTCGTCGGTGGCTTGCTGTTGGCTTACATGCTGTTTGGTTGGTTTGGAACGGTGATCAAGGAAAGCCGCTCGGGATTGTTCAGCGCGCAGATGGACCGTTCGTTTCGCTGGGGCATGAGCTGGTTTATCTTCTCCGAAGTCATGTTCTTTATCGCCTTCTTTGGCGCGTTGTTTTACGTGCGCACTTGGGCTGGCCCGTGGCTCGGCGGTGAAGGCTCCAAGGGCGTCGCGCACATGCTCTGGCCGAACTTCCACTACACCTGGCCGCTGCTAAGCCCGCCTGATCCGAAACTTTTTCCCGGCCCCAAAGAGGTGATCAACCCGTGGCACCTGCCGCTCATCAACACCATTTTGTTGGTCAGCTCCAGTGTGACGGTGACCATCGCTCACCATGCGCTGAAAAAGGGCCATCGCGGCGCACTGAAGATTTGGCTGGCGATCACCGTATTACTGGGTTTGAGCTTTTTGACGTTGCAGGCCTCGGAATACATGGAGGCGTATCACGAGCTGGGTTTGACCTTGGGTTCAGGCATCTACGGCGCAACCTTCTTCATGCTCACCGGCTTCCACGGTGCCCACGTCACCATCGGCACCATCATTCTGTTTGTGATGCTGATGCGGGTGATGCGCGGGCACTTTGATAACGAACATCAGTTCGGATTCGAGGCGGCAAGCTGGTATTGGCACTTCGTCGACGTGGTGTGGATCGGCTTGTTTGTCTTCGTTTACGTGCTTTAAACCACGTCTGTAGGAGCCAACGTGCTGGCGATGGGCTTCACTGGTGTGGCAGCAGATACGCAGTCTCGCCAACACGTTGGCTCATACAGAGTTTCACCAGCTCACATGGGACACCAGTTGGCCGCTGTAAAAGCCCCAGGCGATCAGGATAACGGTAGCCGCGGCGAGGCAGACGCGCACGGTCAGCGCCTTCACTACTCGGTTGGACGTGCTGTCGTCTTTAACCAGAAAAAACAGGCCGCTGAACAGGCTGATCATCGTGGCAATGAGCATTAGAACAATCGCCGCTTTGAGCATGATGCAACTCCATGAAGCGTCGGGAGGGAGGACATGCCGTGCAGTATAGCCAGTCGCCAATCGACGGAATCGGAGGCGCGATGAAACGTTTTCAACCCGGCGTGGCGCCCACACTCGTGGTTTTTTTGTTGCTGCCGCTGCTGATATTCCTGGGGTTCTGGCAGCTTGATCGGGGCGAACAGAAGCGCGTATTGCTGAATCAATACGCCGAGCGCCGCGTCGCTGATCCCATCGCCAGCACCCAGCTTGAACAAACCGCCGACCCGGCTTATCGGCGAGTGCAGCTGCGCGGCCAATTCGACGCTGCGCACAGCCTGATGCTGGACAACAGCACCCGTGGCGGTCGCGGCGGCATCGAGCTGATTCAACCTTTTCACGATCAGGCCAGCGGGCTTTGGCTGTGGGTCAATCGCGGCTGGCTGCCGTGGCCTGATCGGCGCACGTCACCGGTGTTTACCACGCCGCAGCAGGTACTGAGCCTGAGCGCGTGGGTGTACGTGCCGACTGCCGCGACTTTTCAGCTGGGTGCCGATCCCGTAGGCGCACCGTGGCCACGCCTGGTTACGGCGGTGAATCCGGGGAAACTCTGGACCGAACTCGGCCGCAGTGGTTTTGCCGACGAGTTGCGGCTCGAACCGGGTCCGGCCGCGTACCAGCTGGATTGGCCAATAGTGGCCATGGGGCCGGAGCAAAACCTCGGTTATGCCGTCCAGTGGTTTGCCATGGCGGTAGCGCTGTTTGGCCTGTTTCTATACCTCGGATACCGCAATGCCAAGGAGAAAAACCATGGATCAAGCCATGAATCCACCCAGCATGTCTGAAACACGCCCGCTGCCATCGCGCCGAAAAGGCCGTTTGCAGTTGATTTTGGTGGTGGTGGTCGCTGTCGGGCCGATGGTGCTAGCCACCGGCATGTACAAGTTGCAGTTCTGGGTGCCGGACAGCCGCAGCTTTCACGGCGAGATGATAGGCAACGGGCAAAGCCGCGCCGAGCTTGGCGTGCAGGCGGATGAGCAGCGTTGGCAGTTGCTGGTCAGTGCGCCGCAGAACTGCGAGGCGGATTGTCAGCACTTGGTGTACCTGGCGCGTCAGCTGAATATTGGTCTGGGTCAGGACGCCGCGCGGGCCAGCCACGGTCTGGCCGCTGCCCAGCCGCTGAGTGCCGACTACACCGCCAAGCTGAGCCGCGAATATCCGAAGCTGGAGCGTTACCCGCTGGACCTGTCGCTGTACAACAAAGCTGCACCCGGCGTTGAAGCGCCACACCTTTGGATCGTCGATCCCCACGGCAACCTGGTGCTGCGTTACGACGCTAAGGTCAACGGTAAGGACCTTCTCAACGATCTACGCCAACTGTTGAAACTGTCGAACATCGGATAGGGCATCGCCATGGCCAGACCTGGATTTCGCCTCGCTTTACTTGCCACGCTGCTTGCGCTGGTCGTGGTCTTACTCGGTGCCTACACCCGGCTGACCCATGCTGGGCTGGGTTGTCCTGATTGGCCGGGCTGTTACGGATTTATCAGCGTGCCTAACAGCGAGGCGCAACTGGCGCATGCCGAGCTGCACTTCCCCGACACACCGGTTGAGCCGCACAAAGGCCGCAATGAGATGGTCCATCGTTATTTTGCGGGCAGCCTGGCGTTAATGATCATTGTGTTAGCGGCACAAGCGGTGCGGCGCCGCCATCAGGAGGGGCAGCCGTTCAAATTGCCGATGTTGATGCTGGGGGTCGTGGTCGCCCAAGCGGCGTTCGGCATGTGGACCGTGACCCTCAAGCTTTGGCCGCAGGTGGTCACGGCGCATTTACTGGGTGGTGTCGCCACGTTAAGTCTTTTGTTTTTGCTGACGCTGCGCCTGTCTGGCGCTTTCGCTCCGCTGCCTGAGTTGCCTGCGCGCTTACGCCGTCTGGCCGCGCTGGGGTTGGTGTTGGTGGTGGCGCAAATCGCCCTCGGCGGCTGGGTCAGCTCCAACTACGCGGCGCTGGCGTGCATCGATTTGCCGACCTGCCATGGCGAGTGGTGGCCGAAGGCGGACTTCGCCAACGGGTTTCGTCTGACCCAGCACATCGGCCCCAATTACCTGGGCGGGCAACTGGACAGCGATGCGCGCACGGCGATTCACATCACCCACCGATTAGGCGCGCTTTTAGTCAGCGTGGTGTTGCTGGGGTTGGCTTGGCAGCTGAAACGGGCCGGGCTCAAAGGCATGGCCTCATTAGTGGTGCTGGTATTGGGGGTGCAAGTGGTGTTGGGGATCAGCAACGTGGTTTTTCACCTGCCGCTGCCGATTGCAGTGGCGCATAACGCAGGCGGCGCGGCCTTGATGTTGGCGGTCACGCTGGTGAATTATCGGGTACGGTCTGTGCTTGGCTGGGCGATCAAGACCACTCCTGTGGTGGGCGTTGACGCACCGAATCATCGGCACGGGTACCTGCATCCGGGCAAATAGCCGGGCACAGAATAATAACGATAAGGAGAGAGGCAGTGACTACTCTAGTCCGCGAGCAACACCCTCAGGCCATTTGGCGGGACTATCTTGAGCTGACCAAGCCCAAGGTGGTGGTGCTGATGCTCATCACGTCCTTGGTCGGCATGTTTCTCGCCACCCGGGCGGGGGTGCCGTGGACGGTGTTGGTGTTCGGCAATATGGGGATCGCGTTTTGCGCGGGCGGCGCGGCAGTGGTCAACCATGTCGTAGACCGACGCATCGATGCCATGATGGCGCGCACAAAAAAACGGCCACTGGCTGAAGGCCGCGTCACCCCTGCTGCGGCCCTGACCTTCGCCTTGCTACTGGCGGTGGCGGGGCAAGCCTTGTTGCTGGCGTTTACCAATCCGCTGACGGCGTGGTTGACCCTGGCTTCGTTATTGGGTTACGCCGTGATCTACACCGGATTCCTGAAACGCGCCACGCCACAGAACATCGTGATCGGTGGCCTTGCCGGCGCCGCACCGCCGTTGCTCGGTTGGGTCGCTACCACCGGGCATGTCAGCGCCGAGTCGCTGCTGCTGGTGCTGATTATCTTCGCCTGGACCCCGCCACATTTTTGGGCACTGGCAATTCATCGCAAGGAGGAATACGCCAAAGCCGACATTCCGATGCTGCCGGTGACCCACGGCGAGCACTACACCAAGGTGCACATTCTGCTGTACACGCTAGTGCTGCTGGCGGTCAGTTTGCTGCCGTATGTGATCCACATGAGCGGGATGCTGTACCTGTTATGCGCATTAGGTTTAGGTGCGCGCTTTCTGTGGATGTCATGGGTGCTGTACCGTGGCATCAAACCGCACGCGGCCATCGACACCTTCAAGTACTCTATTTATTACTTGTTCCTGTTGTTCATCGCGCTGCTCGCCGACCACTACTTATTGTTGAATCTATGACTCGAGTTCAAAAAACGGTTTTTATTTTGGTCGCACTGGTGGCGCTGATTCTGGGCCTTACGGTCAATAAGGTAATCTCCGGCAGAGGCCAGGGCGATCCGACCGCGATGATCGATGCGGGCATCATTTTGTTGCCGACCAGCCGCAGTCTGCCTGACTTGAAGATGACGAATCAGGACGGCAAAGCGGTGTCCATCGCTGAATTGAAAGGCAAATGGACGATGCTGTTTTTCGGCTACACCTTCTGCCCGGACATCTGCCCGACCACACTTGCCCAGTTGCGTCAGATTAAAAAAGGACTGCCCAAAGACGTGGTTGGCAAACTGCAAATCGTGTTGGTGAGCGTTGACCCGAATCGGGATACGCCGCAACAGCTCAAGCAATACCTCGGCTACTTCGACCCCGAGTTCCAGGGCCTTACGGCACCGGTTGAAGATATTCAGAAACTCGCCAACGCGGTGAGTATTCCGTTTATTCCGGCCGACACCAGCAAGCCTAATTACACCGTCGACCACAGTGGCAACCTCGCCCTCCTCGGCCCGGACGGCACCCAACGCGGCTTCATCCGCTCGCCGCTGAATGACAAGAAAATGGTTGAGCAATTGCCGCGTTTGTTGGTTCGGGAGTGAGCGCTTCGCCCGATACACCGCACTGTTTCCTTCCTACAGAGAATCTATGCACGACACAGATAGATGTTCAGTGCCTACTATTCCCGTGTCCGCCAAAAGCCTCTGTGGTTGGCTTGCCAACGAAAGCGCCATTTCAAGCGACCCAGGTTGCAGGTCGACATCAGCGGGTGTGATTACCGGCCTCTTCGCAGGCAAGCCTACTCCCACAGATGTCGTTGTTCGCCAACAAGGTGGCTCCTACAGGATGTGCGTGTTTCTTACTTGGCGAACATCTGCCCAATGTCCTTGAACGCTTTGAACTCCAGCGCGTTGCCGCAGGGGTCGAAGAGGAACATGGTAGCTTGTTCGCCCACTTGGCCCTGGAAGCGAATATAGGGTTCGATCACGAACGCGGTTTCCCGTGTTTTCAGCCGGTCGGCCAAGGCTTCCCACTCTTCCCAATCCAGCACCACGCCGAAATGCGGCACGGGCACGTCGTGGCCGTCCACCGGATTGCTCAGGGCTTTTTCCTGGGCCGGGCTTTTGGCTTGTTGGTGGATAACGAGTTGATGGCCGAAGAAATTGAAGTCGACCCACTGCTCGCTGCTGCGGCCTTCGGCGCAGCCAAACACCTCGCCGTAAAAATGCCGAGCGGCGGCGAGGTCGTGAACGGGGATTGCCAAATGGAAAGGGGACAGCGCCATGACAAACATCCTCAATCAGGGATTCGGAGTGCCCTGAGTTTAGGCCAATGGCGCCTAGATCAAAACGCCGGAACCACCGCGCCTTGATATTTTTCAAGAATGAATTGCTTCACTTCCGGGCTGTGCAACGCGGCGACTAGCTTCTGCATCGGAATCGAATCCCGATTGTCCGGGCGGGCGACCAAGATGTTCACGTAGGGCGAGTCGCCGCCCTCAATGAGTAACGCATCTTTGGTAGGGTCCAGCTGCACTGCCAGCGCGTAGTTGGTGTTGATCAGTGCCAGATCAATGCTTGTCAGTACGCGCGGCAAGGTGGCGGCTTCCAGTTCGCGGAATTTCAGCGCCTTTGGGTTATCCGCAATGTCTTTTGGCGTCGACAGAATATTGGTCGGGTCTTTCAGCGTGATCAAGCCACCTTTCGCCAACAGCAACAGCGCGCGGCCTTCATTGGTCGGATCGTTGGGAAGGGCAACGGTGGCACCGTCCGGCAACTCATCGAGTTTTTTGTAGGTGCTTGAGTACGCACCCAACGGCTCGACGTGGACCTTGGCGATGGCCACCAGATCGGTGCCTTTGCCCTTGTTGAATTCATCCAGATACGGTTGATGCTGGAAGAAGTTCGCGTCGAGGCGTTTCTCCGCCAGTTGCACGTTGGGTTGAATATAGTCGTTGAAGACTTTGATCTGCAGATCGATGCCGTCTTTGGCCAGCATCGGTTTAACCACTTCGAGAATTTCCGCGTGAGGCACCGCCGAGGCACCTACGGTCAGGATTTCATCAGCGTGGGCGCTCAGGGCAACCAGTGCGGCAAACACTGCGAGAAGCTTTTTCATGCATCAACTCCGTGAAAAGGCCCCCTCGGTCGAGAGGGCCTTGCGTGTCCAGGTTTAGCGGTGGGTGAAATGCGCCACCAGCTTGTCGCCGACGGTTTGCAGGATCTGCACCAAGACCAATAGCAATACGACCGTGACGAACATCACATCGTTCTGGAAGCGTTGGTAACCATAACGAATCGCCAAGTCACCAAGGCCGCCTGCACCCACGGCGCCGGCCATGGCGGTGAACGACACCAAGGCGATGGCGGTCACGGTAACCGCGGCCAAAATGCCAGGCCGCGCTTCGGGCAACAGCGCTTTGATGATGATCTGCCGAGTCGTCGCGCCCATGGCTTGGGTCGCTTCGATGATGCCCTTATCGACTTCGCGCAACGCGGTCTCGACCAGCCGCGCAAAGAATGGCGTCGCTCCGGCCACCAGCGGCGGTAAGGTGCCGAGAACACCCAGCGAGGTGCCGGTGATCAGCTCTGTCAGCGGCATCATCACGATCAGCAGGATGATAAAGGGCAGCGCGCGCAGCATATTGACCAACAAGGCCACCGTGGCATACAGGCGTTGGTTTTCCAGCAACTGACGGGGCGAGGTCAGGAACATCAACACGCCCAGCGGTAGGCCCAACAGCACGGTGAACGCCAGAGAGATACCGAGCATCACCAAGGTGTCGCCAGTAGCGATCCAGATTTCGTACCAATCGACGTTGGAGAATAGATTGACCAGGGTGTCGATCATCGCAGCACCTCCATGTGGACATCAGCCGCCGTGAAGCTAGCAAACGCGGCCTCCATGTCGCCACCGGTAATGGCCAGGGTCAGTTGTCCGTATGGCGTGTCTTTGATGCGGTCGATGCGGCCTGCAAGGATGCTGTAATCAACACCGGTCTCTCGGGCCACGGTGCCCAACAGTGGCGCGTAGGTGGATTCTCCCTGGAAGGTCAGGCGCACGATGCGGCCTTGCACATGAGCGAAGTCATCACGCAGCTCGCCATCGTCGATTTGCTCGTCTTCTTGCACAAAGCGTTTGGTCGTCGGGTGCTTCGGATGCAGAAACACATCAGCTACCGGACCTTGCTCGACGATCTTGCCAGCGTCCATCACGGCCACGTAATCACAAACGCGACGGATAACGTCCATCTCGTGGGTGATCAAGACGATCGTGAGTTTCAGCTCTCGGTTGATTTCAGCCAACAGTTGCAGCACCGATGCGGTGGTTTGCGGATCGAGGGCGCTGGTGGCTTCGTCGCACAGCAGGATTTTCGGTTTGGTCGCCAGTGCACGGGCAATACCGACGCGCTGTTTTTGCCCGCCCGACAACTGCGTTGGGTACTTCTTCGCCTGATCGGACAGGCCGACGCGTTCGAGCAGCTCAGCCACACGCGCATCGATCTGGCTGCGCGTCATGTCGCCGGCGAGGGTCAACGGCATCCCTACGTTATCGGCGACGGTGCGGGACGCGAGCAGATTGAAGTGCTGAAAGATCATACCGACTTGGCGGCGAAAGCCGCGCAAGGCCGTGGCGTCGAACGCGGTGACGTCTTCGCCATCAACGACAATTTGCCCGCCGCTTGGCGTTTCCAGGCGGTTGATCAGGCGCAGCAGCGTGCTTTTACCCGCACCGGAATGACCGATCAGGCCGAATACTTGGCCGTCTTCGACCCGCAGGCTAGTGGGGTGCAAAGCGGGGATTTCCCGGCCAGCAACCCGGTAGGTTTTGTGGACGTTATGAAACTCGATCACGTAGCGAACCTTGTGGGGGCGCGGTAAGAAAGGGTGGTGAAAGTGCCGAGTGCCCAGGCGTTCTTACGACCAGCGAACACCGACTGGATAAGTCGGGCGCGCATTTTAGCCTGTCCAGCGGGAGGTTCTTAGCATTAATTTCATACCGGACCGACGAAACGGCAATAACGCGGGGCAGGCTCGATGCGCATTCGCAGGCAGACCAAAGGTCGCAAAAAACAGGGAACGGCTAATTTTCCGTCCAGTCACTAATAGGCACCTGCATTTCCTGAGTTCCGTGCCAGGAAAGTCAATTCGATTAGACCCGTAACGACCCCGTCGTCGGGTTACCTGCGTCCGAGGAGTTTTAGTCTGATGGCCACCAAGAAGACCATAACGAACACGACAACCAGCGCTAATTCCAATATGACCAACAGCCAAATGGCGGGCACTGACACATTGGATCGCGGTAACACCAATGAGAAGCTCGACAGCCTTGATCAGTTTCGATCTGACGCCACCGAGCAAGCGTTACGCACTAATCAGGGCGTGAAGGTTTCCGATAACCAAAACACGCTCAAAGTAGGTGATCGCGGTCCGTCGCTGCTTGAAGATTTCATCATGCGTGAAAAAATCACGCACTTTGACCATGAGCGGATCCCAGAGCGCATCGTCCATGCTCGTGGGACTGCGGCGCATGGTTATTTCCAGACTTACGAAAACCACGCATTGCTGACCAAGGCCGGTTTCCTGCAAGACCCTGGGAAAAAGACCCCAGTGTTTGCGCGCTTTTCTACCGTTCAGGGTCCGCGCGGCTCGGGTGATACGGTGCGTGACGTTCGGGGTTTTGCCGTCAAGTTCTATACCGAGGAAGGCAACTTCGATTTGGTTGGCAACAACATGCCGGTGTTCTTTATTCAGGACGCGATCAAGTTTCCTGACTTCGTTCACGCGGTAAAACCTGAGCCACACAATGAAATACCAACCGGTGGTTCCGCCCACGACACGTTTTGGGATTTCGTTTCGTTGGTACCGGAATCGGCGCACATGGTGCTGTGGACCATGTCCGACCGCGCCATTCCGAAGAGCCTGCGGACCATGCAGGGATTTGGCATCCACACCTTTCGCCTGATCAACGCCGAAGGGACGTCGAGCTTCGTCAAATTCCACTGGAAGCCGAAATTCGGCGTCTGCTCGCTGCTGTGGGATGAGGCACAGAAGTTGGCAGGTAAAGACACGGACTTCCATCGCCGCGACCTGTGGGAATCGATTGAGACCGGGGACTACCCAGAGTGGGAATTTGGCGTGCAGATCATTGCCGAAGAGGACGAACATAAGTTCGATTTCGACATCCTTGATCCGACCAAAATCATTCCCGAAGAGTTGGTGCCGGTAACGCCGCTGGGCAAGATGGTGCTGAACCGCAACCCCGATAACTTTTTTGCCGAAACCGAGCAGGTCGCGTTTTGTCCTGGACACATGGTGCCGGGCATCGACTTCTCCAACGACCCGCTGCTGCAAGGTCGGTTGTTTTCCTATACCGATACTCAGATCAGCCGACTCGGTGGGCCGAACTTCCACGAGATCCCGATCAACCGTCCGCTGGCGCCTAATCACAGCGACCAACGCGATGCACTGCATCGGATGACCATCGACAAAGGGCGTGCGTCTTACGAGCCGAACTCCATCGATGGCGGTTGGCCGAAAGAAACGCCGTCAGCCCCGCAGGATGGTGGTTTTGAGACTTATCCCGAGCGCCTAGAAGCGCACAAGGTGCGTCGTCGCAGCGAATCGTTCTCTGACCATTTTTCCCAGGCGACGCTGTTTTTCAACAGCATGAGCCACCATGAAAAAGAGCACATCATCGCTGCCTACAGTTTCGAGTTGGGCAAGGTTGAGCGTGAATCGATCCGCGCGCGCGAGGTGAACGAGATCCTCGCCAACATCGATTTGGAGTTGGCTTCGCGGGTCGCCGCCAACCTTGGGCTAGCTGCGCCCACCGCTGGCACGGTCGCTGCGAAGAAGGTCTCGGTCACGGAGTCGCCTGCGCTGAGCCAAGTGAATTTGCTGTCGGGCGATATTGTTTCGCGCAAAGTGGCGATTCTGGCGGCGAACGGTGTTGATGGTGCTGCGATCGACGCGTTGAAGAAGGCATTGGAAGCGGAAGGCGCCCACGCCAAATTACTTGGCCCAACCTCCGCACCGATTACCACTGCCGACGGTAAAACCCTGCCGGTGGATGCGTCCATGGAAGGTATGCCTTCCGTTGCGTTCGATGCGGTGTTTGTGCCGGGTGGCGCGGACTCAATAAACGCGTTAAGCGCCAATGGCGTGGCGCTGCACTTCTTGTTGGAGGCTTACAAGCATTTGAAGGCCATCGCACTGAGCGGTGAAGCCAGTCAATTGTTGGACGTGCTTCACTTGGAGGCGGATGAGGGGCTGCTAGTGGGCAAAAACGGCAAGCTGTTCAAAGCATTCGCCGCCGCGATTGCTCAGCACCGAGTATGGGCGCGGGAGCCAAAGGCCAAAGCGATCCCGGCCTGATCGTTCTCTGAACGCGACTCTCGCCAACAGAAAAATTCAACTCTGTAGGCGCCAACGTGTTGGCGAGAGTTTCTCGCGGTAGCTACAGCTTCGCGGGCTTGAGAATCATGTGCGCAGGTTGGCTACGGTCGATCTGCCGCTCCAGCTGCAACTCAAAATCCGGATTGATCTTGGTCACACGTTTGGTCAGCAATGTTGCGAGCCATGGGTAGTCATCGGTGCGTGGCACCTGCAACGTCACGGTGCAATCGAAAGCAGCCACGTCGGCGGCAATCGCATCAAATTGTCGACGTAATTCGTGCATATCGCCGATCTTAAGCGCTATGGTTGTGCTTTCGGCCGTTGGATCAATCACTTTTGCAATGCGTTTCGCTTCCGCAGCTTTTAGCTCCGCTTCGGCTTTTTCCAATTCGGCTTTACGTGCTTGGGCAATGGCGCCATTGACGCCGCTGGTCAGCGCTGGAGCTTTAGGCATTAGCGCCCGGGCACGGATTAGCGCAGTGGCTGCCGCATTGACGTCGCCCTTCTGCAAGACAATCTGACTGCGCTTCAAATACGACTCAGCCAACTGCCGCTGATACTGCTCGATACGAGGATCGTCGGGCGTCTGTTGTTGCAGGGCTGCCAGTTGATCTTCGGCCGTGGCCAACTCGTTGCTGGCGATGTTCTGCTCAAGCTGCACGAAACTGTCTGGCTGGGGAGCAGGCGCAGGTGCCTCGACCATCGGCGCTGTTTGGCAAGCGCCCAACAGGATGGAAAATGCGACAAGGACCAGATAACGGGAGGTGAACGGCTTCATCCTGCGATTCTCTAATTGCGCAAAAAACGAGCAAGTCTACACATAAGTGCCTTGCCTCGAAAATAACTGTTCGATTGTGAGCGCATTTGTGGGTCTGGCACTACCGCTTGGGCAAAACGAAACTGAGTAAAAACAGCCCCGCAGCACAGATCACAATCGATGGCCCGGCCGGTGTGTCCTTGAACCAAGACAGCGCCAGCCCGCAGCACACCGCTATCACTCCTAATAGACTCGCGCCCAAGGCCATTTGTTCGGGCGATCGCGCGTGACGTTGTGCCGCAGCCGCAGGAATGATCAATAACGAGGTAATTAACAGTACGCCAACGATTTTCATCGCAACGGCGATCACGATCGCGATCAACAGCATCAAGGTCATGCGCAGCGCTGCGACGGGTAATCCTTCGACGGTCGCTAACTCTTCATGCACCGTGATGGCCAACAACGGGCGCCACAGCGCGACGATCAACCCCAAGACCAACGCACTGCCGCCCAGAATCCAGGCGAGGTCGGTAGGGCTAATCGCAAGCAGATCACCGAACAAGTAGCCCATCAGATCAATGCGCACGTTGTGCATGAAGCTCAACACCACCAGCCCAAGGGACAGCGTGCTCGGTGCGAGAATGCCCAGTAGTGTGTCGGACGCCAGTGGTTGGCGTTGTTGCAAGGTCACCAGCAGGATCGCCAATAGCAGGCAGCCGACGGTGACCGCCAACGCCGGGCTGATGTTTAGCAAAAAACCCAATGCCACGCCGAGCAAGGCCGCGTGGGACAGGGTGTCGCCAAAATACGCCATGCGGCGCCAGACCACGAACGAGCCTAAAGGGCCCGCGACCAGCGCCAGTGCCAAACCCGCGAGCAGGGCATAGAGAAGAAAATCAGCCATGCTTGCAGTTGTCTCCGTGGACGTGGACGTGAGTCGGATTTGGCGCCGTTGCGCTGTCATCGACCACCGCACCGTGCAGGTCATGAGCGTGATCGTGATGGTGGTGATAAATCGCCAGACTTTGCGCGTTGGTGCCGAACAGCTCAACGAAGGCCGGGTCATTGCTGACCTGTTCTGGGTGGCCGGAGCAGCACACGTGCCGGTTCAGGCAAACCACCTGGTCGGTTGTGCTCATCACTAGGTGCAGGTCATGCGACACCATTAGCACGCCGCAACCGTGACGATCACGCAAGCGGGTAATCAAACTGTACAACTCGGCTTGGCCTGCAACATCGACGCCTTGTACCGGTTCATCAAGGACCAGCAACTCGGGTTCGCGCAGTAAGGCACGGGCCAGCAGGACGCGCTGCATTTCGCCGCCGGAGATACCTTGCAGTGGGCTGTCGATCACTCGTTCGGCGCCAACCTCATTGAGTGCCGCCAGCGCCCGAGGGCGGTCTACGCCAGGTACCAAGCGCAGAAAGCGCAGCACCGATAAGGGCAGCGTTGGGTCAACATGGAGTTTTTGCGGCATGTAGCCGACGCGCAATTTCGGTTTGCGCCAAACCGTGCCGGAATCCGGCTTCAACAACCCTAAAACCGCCCGCACGAGGGTGGTTTTTCCCGCGCCGTTGGGGCCGATCAGGGTGACGATTTGTCCGGGCTCGACACTGAGGTGGATGTTTTCCAACACGCTTTGTCCGGCGAAGGCGACGGCCACCTGGTCGAGACGGATCAATGCAGTGCTCATCAGGCGGCCTTGCAGCCAGCACAGATACCCAGAATTTCGATGGTTTGCCCTTCCACGGTGAAGCCCACTTCTGTCGCGGCACTGATTACGGCTTGAGTGATAAGTGGGTGTTGCAGCTCGATTGCCGCATGGCATTCGCGGCAAATCAGGAACTGGCCCTGATGCGCATGTGTAGGGTGGTTACAGCCAGTGAACGAATTGAGCGAGGCGATACGGTGCACAAGGCCGTTTTCCAGCAGGAAATCCAGAGCGCGGTACACGGTGGGCGGCGCGGCGCGGCGGCCATCTTCTTCGCTCAGCACCGCGAGGATGTCATAGGCGCCCAGCGGTTTATGGCTCTGCCAGACCAGCTCCAACACGCGACGACGCAGGGCGGTCAGGCGTAAACCTTTGCGCGCGCACAGCGTGTCAGCCTCGGAAAGCGCGGTGTGCACGCAATGGGAGTGATCGTGGGGGCGACTGGCGAGCGGTGTTTTGGGCATGGGCGGCGACGACTTTTGTGAGAGACGTTATTATGTTACCTGTTCCTGTCCCTTTGGGTGGTCTTCGTGTCCCGTCTTTTTGCCATCGTTGTTGCTCTATCTGCCTGCGTATTGACGATTTCTTCTGCTCACTCGGACGTTCGGGTACTGACCAGTATCAAGCCGTTGCAGCTGATCGCTGCGGCTGTTCAGGACGGCATGGGCACCCCTGAAGTGCTGCTGCCGCCTGGCGCATCACCCCACAACTACGCACTGCGCCCGTCCGACGTACGGCGGGTGAGCGATGTCGACCTGCTGTATTGGATCGGTCCGGACATGGAAAGCTTCCTGCCCCGCGTGCTGAAAAATCGCAAGCTCCCCACCGTTAGCGTTCAGACGTTGCCTGGCCTGCACCTGCGCCATTTCGCGGCGGACAGCCAATCCCATGAAGCCGCTGACCCGGCGGAACACGATCATGATCATCAACCGGGCAGTCTTGATGCTCATTTGTGGTTGTCTTCGGTGAATGCGCGAGTCATTGCGGCGCGGATGGCGAGTGATTTGTCCGTGGCAGACCCGGGTCATTCGGAGCGTTATCAAAGCAATTTGAAGGCGTTTGATGCGCGTCTTGATGCCATGGACACGCAATTGAAAGCGCGAATGGCCGGTGTTGCGAATAAACCGTTCTTTGTTTTCCATGAGGGGTTCGATTACTTCGAAGACGCTTACGCAATCAAGCACACGGGTGTTCTCAGCGTGGCCGAAGAAGTACAACCAGGGGCTCAGCACGTCGCGGCCATGCGCGCGCGGCTGACGCAAGTGGGCAAAGCCTGTGTGTTCAGCGAACCCCCTTTGCGCCCGCGTCTGGCAGAAACCCTGTCGGCAGGGTTACCCGTCAAACTGGCTGAGCTAGACGGCCTCGGCGGCTACACCCCCGCCACCGCGCAGGGCTATGAGCAGATGATGGAAAAGCTCGGCAACGATTTGGCGGGGTGTCTGGAATCATTGTGATTCACCGGGAAGACGGCAAATGCGGATATCCAGACATACCGCGTCGCCTGCTTCCCGAATGAATTCGGTCCCACCGTGATCTGTGCCGTGCCTAGATTTCCTAAAGGTTCACTGGGAAGACTTTCGCCGTGCATAGATTCTTTGTAGGGAGAAGGTCAGCTGTTATAGCGCAAACGGCAGCGCGGTCTGTACGTGCTGACGTTGGGCCAGCCGTCGCTGGAACTCCATCGGGTCGTGGATCAATACATCTTGCCCGGCAAACGATTCGGCGGCGATCAAGCGGGACAGCCAGAAACGGACACAAGCCACGCGCAGCATCGTCGGCCACAATTGGGCTTCGCCGGCGGTAAATGGACGTAACCCGGCGTAGGCGCCGAGCATGGCGCGGGCGCGGAGGCCGTCGATTTGGCCGTTGTCGAGTGAGCACCAATCGTTCAGCGCAATTGCCAAGTCATAAAGCATCGGACCTGAGCAGGCGTTGTAGAAATCAATCAGCCCGGTCAGGTGTGTGCCTTCGAACAGCACGTTGTCGCGAAACAGGTCGGCGTGCAGGTTGGCGCGTGGCAATGCCAAGATCCGTGGCTTGAAACGCTCGATCTCTTCCAGCGCCGATTGCAAAAGCCCACGTTGGGTTTCGTCCAGGTGCGACAAAAAGTTCGCGCCCTCGGCCAGCATCCAATCCAGCCCACGGTCCGTTTTGCGTTCCAGCACACGTTCACGGGTGGCTACGTGCAGATGCCCGAGCAATTCGCCAATCTGCACGCAATGCTGGGTGTTCGGCTCTTTGATGTGCTTGCCCGGCAGCCGAGGTTGCAGCAGCGCCGGTTTGCCCGCCAACTCGCGCAAGGCGCTGCCGTCGGCAGTGCGCAGGGCGTAAGGCACTGGCAGGTTGGCGTCGTGCAGCACATCGAGCAGCTCGATGAAAAACGGCAAATCCTGAATCGGGCCACGTTCGACCAAGGTCAAAACGAATTCGCCCTGTTCCAGGCTGATGAAGAAATTGCTGTTTTCGCTGCCAGCGGCAATGCCCTGAAAATCACGCAAACGGCCGAGCCCGTAAGGGGCAAGAAAGGTTTCCAGCTCGGGCCGAGCCAGGGGGGTAAACACGGACATGGTCAAGACTGCCAGCAAATAAGGTGGATGTAGGGCGTTACCAGCTGAAAATTACCCATGAGGGAATCAGCATGTCCGGTTGATCCGAACGAATGAAATTGGCGTCTGTGCCATCGGCGCGGACTAAGAAATACGGTTTACCGTGTGCCGGTGTGATCTTGATTGCATAAAGGAAGCCATTTTGTCGGTACTCCTGAATGACTTTGTCGCCTTCAGTGTGAATGGTGATGTCCGGCTCCGCCGACGGCGCTTCGTCTTGCGCCATAGCCGCGAGCGGACAGAGTAGCAACAGGCTGGCCAGCAACAGGCGATTTGTTGTTCGCATGATAACCTTGTCCCTTTGTCGTCAACGGTCCTCGCATTCTAGCGCCGACCCCGTCGAAAAGGTTGATCCTGCTCATGAGCCAAGCCCCCCTCGTCCTGGTGGACGGTTCTTCTTATCTTTATCGCGCTTTTCACGCGCTGCCTCCGCTCGCCACCTCCAAGGGGTTGCCTACCGGGGCCGTGAAAGGCGTGCTTAATATGCTCAAAAGCCTGCGTCGGCAATACCCGGACAGCCCGTTTGCTGTGGTTTTCGATGCCAAAGGCGGCACGTTTCGCGACGCTCTCTACGCTGAATACAAAGCCAATCGTCCGAGCATGCCGGACGATCTTCGTGTGCAGGTTGATCTGCTCCACGCCTGCGTGAAGGGTCTGGGTTATCCACTGCTGTGTGTTGAAAACGTCGAGGCTGATGACGTCATCGGTACATTGGCCCGCAGCAGCGCGGCCGCTGACCGCCCGGTGATCATTTCTACCGGCGACAAGGACATGGCGCAGCTGGTCGATGGGCACATTACCTTGGTCAACACGATGACCGGAAGCGTGCTGGATATCGCTGGCGTGAAGGAGAAGTTCGGCGTCGGTCCTGAACACATCATCGATTACCTCGCGTTGATGGGCGATAAAGTCGACAACATTCCCGGCGTGCCCGGCGTGGGCGAAAAAACTGCAGTGGGCCTGCTGGTGGGTATTGGCGGCGGGCTGGTCGAAGTTTATGCGAACCTGGAAAAGGTGGCGGCGCTGCCCATTCGCGGGGCGAAAACCCTGGCGATCAAGCTCGAAGAGCACAAGAACATGGCGTTCCTGTCCTACGAGCTGGCGACGATCAAGATCGATGTGCCGTTGGATATCGAGTTGGACGCGTTGCATTGCAGTGAGCCGGACCGCGACAAGTTGGTCGAGTTGTACACCGAGCTGGAATTCAAAAGCTGGATCGAAGACTTGCAGCGCGACGCCAAGCGCGCCGGTGAAGAGATTGTGATTGCCGACGAGCCGGTACTCGCCGAAACGCATTACGAGACCATCCTCGAAGAGGATCAGTTAGACGCCTGGCTGAAAAAGCTGAACGACGCCAAGCTGTTTGCGTTCGTGACTCAAAGCAACGGGCTCGATGCCCAGCGGGCGCAACTGGTCGGCATTTCCTTTGCGGTCAAGGTCAACGAGGCCGCCTATGTGCCGCTGACTCACTCCTATATGGGCGTGCCGCAGCAGTTGGACCGGGACATGGTGCTGCGTAAGCTTCAGCCGTTGCTTGAGGACGCGAGCAAAATAAAAGTCGGTCAGCACGCCAAATTTGATATCAACATTCTTGCCAACTGCGCGATTGATGGCGATCAGAGCCAAGGCATCACCGTTCGTGGCCTGGCGTTCGATACCATGCTCGAATCCTACGTGCTGGATTCAATCGCGACTCGCCACGACAAAGACAACCTCGCCCTCAAGTACCTGAATCACACCAACACCAGCCTGCAGGACATCGCCGGCAAGGGTGTAAAGCAACTGAGCTTTGACCAGATCGCGTTGGAGCAGGCCGCGCAGTTTGCGGCCGAAGACGCCGACGTGACCCTGCGTCTGCACCATGCGTTGATGGCGCGACTGGCTGTGACGCCAAGTCTGGCGCCCGTCTTGACTGATATCGAGATGCCGCTGGTGCCGGTGCTGGCGCGAATCGAACGCCAGGGCGCTTTGGTCGATGCCAAGTTACTGGGCATTCAGAGCGTAGAGTTGGGCGACAAGATGACGGCGTTGGAGCGCGAGGCGTTTGCGATCGCGGGTGAGGAATTCAACCTGGGTTCGCCCAAGCAGCTCGGGGTGATTCTATACGAAAAGCTCGGTCTGCCGGTGCTGAGTAAAACCGCCAAGGGCCAAGCGTCTACTGCCGAGGCGGTGTTGGCCGAATTGGCTGAGTTGGATTTCCCGCTGCCTAAAGTGCTGATGCAATACCGCTCGATGAGCAAGCTGAAAAGCACCTACACCGACCGCTTGCCCGAGCAGATCAACCCGCGCACCGGGCGGATTCACACCTCGTATCACCAGGCCGTGGCAGCGACCGGTCGGTTGTCTTCCAGTGATCCTAACCTGCAGAACATTCCGATTCGTAGTGCCGAAGGGCGTCGGATTCGTCAGGCGTTCATCGCGCCCAAAGGCTACAAGCTGTTGGCGGCGGATTACTCCCAGATCGAACTGCGGATCATGGCCCATCTAGCCAAGGATGAAGGCTTGCTGCACGCCTTCCGCAACGACCTGGATGTGCATCGCGCGACGGCGTCCGAGGTATTTGGCGTCGAATTGGAAAGCGTCAGCATCGACATGCGTCGCAAGGCCAAGGCCATCAACTTCGGTTTGATCTACGGCATGAGCGCTTTTGGTCTGGCTAAGCAGATCGGCGTGGACCGTAAAGAGTCCCAGGCTTATATCGATCGTTATTTCGCCCGCTATCCCGGCGTGCTCGACTACATGGAGCGCACCCGGGCGCAGGCTGCTGAGCAGGGCTTTGTCGAAACCATCTTCGGTCGTCGCCTGTATTTGCCGGACATCAATGCCAAGAATCAATCGCTACGCAAGGGTGCTGAACGGACCGCGATCAATGCGCCCATGCAAGGCACCGCCGCCGATATCATCAAAAAAGCCATGATTGCGGTGGACGGCTGGCTGACAGAGTCCGGGATTGATGCGCGAGTTATCTTGCAGGTACACGATGAATTGGTGCTGGAGGTGCGCGAAGATCTGGTCGAACACGTGAACGAACAGATTCGGCCTTACATGAGCGGCGCAGCGACATTGGATGTACCGCTGCTTGTTGAGGTCGGCGTGGGCAACAATTGGGACGAAGCGCACTAAAAGAGTCAAAAAAGGCTGCGGCTTAACGTCGCAGCCTTAAACCCTCATCAGGGGCTTATGCTTTAAAGGAATCGCCTTTATCGCGAACAGCTTTATCGCCTCAGGAACTAAACCAGTGAATTGCCACTCAGAGATTGGGAATGGCTGGTGAAGCCCTTCGATGCTCCTAATGTTGTGTTAAGTGTTGGCAGATATCTAGACCCCGCCCTAAAGGTCTGGAACTTGAACCCCGGAACTTCCTCCTCCCCATAGAAGTCCGGGGTTTTTTTTGCCTGCTATTTCTTATGCTTCTGGCTCGGAGCCCTTGTCCGCCAGCTCCATCCAGCCTGCCAAGACAGTGTAGGCCTCTTCCAGGCCCAAGCGTTTTGGTGCTGAAAACAGCGAAATACTCACCGCCTCGCCCCAGCCTTTGCGAATTTCTGCCTGAATCTTCAGCAGGGTGTTTTTCGCCGCGCCATAGGTCAATTTGTCGGCTTTGGTCAGCAAAATATGCATGGGCATGTGGCTGGCGATAGACCAATCAAGCATCAGCAGGTCGAAATCCGTCATGGGGTGACGGATATCCATCATCAAAATAAGGCCTTTCAGGCTTTCCCTGCTGCCCAGGTACGCTTCCAAGTGGCGCTGCCAGTGCAGTTTCAGCGGGATGGGCACCTTCGCGTAGCCATAACCTGGCAGATCGACTAGCCGACGCTCTTCATCCAGATTGAAGAAGTTCAACAGTTGAGTACGCCCCGGCGTCTTGGAAGTACGGGCCAGGCTGGCGTGGGTAAGGGTATTCAATGCGCTCGACTTGCCGGCGTTGGAACGCCCGGCGAAGGCCACTTCAAAGCCTTCGTCGTCGGGGCATTGATCAACTTTAGCGGCGCTGAGCATGAAGGTAGCCTGTTGGCACAGACCGAGGATGGGGTTCTTGAGTTGCATGAGATTTCCGATTAGGGCGGGTGCCGGCAGAGGCGCGGCAAGCAGTGTCGTTTCCGTTTCAGTAGCGCCAGTATATAATGCCGCAGATTTTGTGTGCGCTTTGTCCCACCGTAGGATGAAGTTCACGGGGACGATTAAGTGAATTGCGCATAGAACGCAGCACGTTCCCAGCCCTGAAAAAGTCGTTTTCTGAAGAAATGGCCGTTGGCTACCGGTTCCTTTTTGCCGTTCTTCAGTGCTCAGGCTACACAGGATCCAGAAGCCGTGTACAACCGTGCTTGTGTGGCCTGTCCGTCGGCCAGTTGCCAATGGCGCCGAAACCCGGTGGTCAGACAGCTTGGGCGCCTAGACTGTCGCAAGGTGTGGAGGCGCTGGTGCAGTACGTGACCCAGGGTTTCAAGGCAATGCCGCCGCGTGGATTGTGCATGGACTGCAGTAGCGAGGATTACCGCGTAAATCATCCCATGGATGAGCGAGTATCCCCGGTACATAACTTTCTCACCCTTAGCCGTAGTTGGATTAGCTGATGAACAAATTACTCGCGAGTCTGGTGTTGACCCTGGGCATCTCCGGTATTGCCCACGCTGCTGCTGTAGTAGGCGATGCCGCTGCAGGTCAGGCAAAAGCTGCTGTGTGTGGCGCTTGTCATGGTCCAGATGGCAATAGCATGGCGCCTAATTTTCCAAAATTGGCGGGTCAGGGGAATCGTTACCTGATCAAACAGTTGCATGACATCAAGGATGGTAAGCGAACGGTCCTGGAGATGACCGGTCTGTTGACCAACCTGCAGGACCAGGACCTGGCAGATATCGCGGCTTACTTTTCCAGTCAGAAAGGCAGCGTCGGCGCTGCTGATCCGAAGCTGGTCGCCGCAGGTGAAGCCTTGTTTCGTGGTGGCAAACTGGACCAGGGCATGCCTGCCTGCACCGGTTGTCACTCGCCAAATGGCGTGGGCAACCCTGCCGCCGGCTTCCCGCATCTGGGTGGCCAGCATGCTGCTTACGTGACAAAACAACTGACAAACTTCCGTGAAGGCGATCGTACCAACGATGGCGACACAATGGTGATGCGTAGCGTGGCCTCGAAGCTCAGTAACAAGGACATTGCAGCATTGTCGGCTTACATCGAAGGTCTGCATTGATAGAGATCTGATCGTTTTGCGATAGATTTTCATTTTTCGCAGCGATTTCCAGGCTTTTATGCAGGGACGCGCATTCAAAAGGGCAGCTTCGGCTGCCCTTTTTCACACCCGCCAGCGTTACACTAGCGAACTCAAGCCCGCCGACCCAGTCCAAGACAGGTCGCGTTAAGGCGACCTAAAATGCCCAGGAGTAAAGCATGCGTAATCTGATTCTCGGCGCCGCTCTCGTTGCCGCCAGCCTGTTTGGGATGTCTGCGCAAGCTGCCGATCCAATTGAAGCCGGTAAACAATATGTAGAGCTGACCAGCGCCGTCCCTGTGTCTGTACCCGGCAAGATCGAAGTCGTCGAGATGTTCTGGTATGGCTGCCCACACTGCTATGCCTTTGAGCCGGTCATCAATCCTTGGGTTGCAAAACTGCCTGCCGATGTTCACTTCATCCGCATCCCTGCGATGTTCGGTGGCCCGTGGGATGCTCACGGTCAATTGTTCGTTACCCTTGACACCATGGGCGTAGAAAGCAAAGTCCACGCCGCTGTGTTCGAAGCTATCCAGAAAGAACACAAACGCCTCGACAAGCCAGATGACATGGCTGATTTCGTGGCTACCCAAGGCATCGACAGAACTAAATTCCTTGAGACGTACAACTCCTTCGCCGTGAAGGGCAAAATTGCCCAGTACAAAGAATTGGCGAAGAAGTACGAGATTTCTGGCGTACCGACCATGATCGTGAATGGTAAATACCGCTTTGACCTGGGCACTGCTGGCGGTCCTGAGCAGGCGCTTCAAGTCGCCGATCAGCTGATCGCTAAAGAGCGCGCCTCAGTCGCTGCCAAGTAAGCGCGCCTGCCATGCGACGCTGGGGCACGGAACGCGTCGTTGGTCGGCCTGATGCGAACATCAACGAGCACCACCTGCAAGCAAGCGGTTTACCGGCCGATGGTCGGTTGCGCTTGCTTAGCTTCAACATTCAGGTCGGTATCAGTACCGAGCGATATCGGCATTATCTAACCCGTGGGTGGCAGCATTTGCTGCCGCACACCGGGCGAGCCGGTAATCTGCAAAAGATTGGTGATCTGCTGGGCGACTTTGATCTGGTCGCGTTGCAGGAAGTCGACGGCGGCAGCCTGCGCTCCGGTTACGTCAATCAAGTCGAACACCTTGCCCAACTGGGCGCCTTCCCTTACTGGTATCAACAACTCAATCGCAACCTCGGCCGGTTTGGTCAGCACAGCAACGGCGTACTCAGTCGCTTGCGTCCGTGGGCAATTGAAGACCATCCGTTACCGGGCCCGACTGGACGCGGTGCGATTCTGGTTCGGTTCGGTGAAGGTCCTGACGCGTTGGTGGTGGTGATGATGCACCTGGCATTGGGCGCGCGTGCGCGTACTCTCCAATTGTCATATATTCGCAACTTGATTGGCGATTATCGCCACCAAGTGTTGATGGGTGACATGAACACCCATGCTATCGATTTGTTGGAAAACTCTCCGCTGCGTGATCTCGGGTTATTAGCGCCGCAGATCGAGGCGACCTTCCCCAGTTGGCGTCCGCAGCGTTGTCTGGATCATATTTTGCTCAGCCCCACCCTGACCCTTGAACGGGTGCAAGTTTTAGCTCAACCCATCTCCGACCATTTGCCCGTCGCGGTTGAGATTCGGTTGCCCCTCTCTTTGAACACCGATGCGCTGCCTGTTCTCAGCACGCCTCCTCGCGGAACTCTTGCATGAGCGATGAAGCTACGCGCTGGAAAGAAAAATACCTCAAGAGCATCGAGCAACAAGACACGCTTCAGGTTCGTTGGAACGCTCGGCTCGACTTGTTGCGCCGAGGTCTGGTGCGCAGCAGTCTGGCGGCCGAGGGCACTGATCGAGCAGTCGATGAGTGCATGAAGGAAATGCGTGAAATCGTCCGTCGCGACGATATGGATGCCGGCCTTGCCGCGCTGATCCCGCGTTTAGAAAAAGCGGTACTTGATTCGGAGCAGCGTCGTGAGACCCGGGTCGGTCAGATGGGCACTGCCCTGAACGCGTTAGTCACTCAGCTGCAACGCTTGCCGTTACCGCGAGAAGTTAGCCGCCCGCTCAAGGCATTCGCCAAGCAATTGGACGACCGGGTTTCTCAAGCGCGGGAGCTGCCGCTGCTGCTCGATGAGTTGAGCGGCTTACAAGGTCAGGCACTGACGCTTCTGGAAAAGACTGACGCTGACGAGTCCGCTCGACCAGGGCTCTTGCAGCGGCTGTTCGGGTCGCGCGAAGCCGCCAACGCTGGCACGGAAGCGCACCCAGAAACATCCGTTGAACCCGCTCAAGAGCCTGTCGCGAAGTCAGAGGCAGTCGTCGACGCGCCTCACGCTATTCAGACCCCGGTTGAAACCAAAGCGGTCGTTACGCCGCTCTCAACCCCAGCGCCAACGCCAACGCCCGAAGTGACGCTTGCGGTTGCGCCTCCCGTTGTCGTCGAAGATCCGGTGGTTTTAACTGAGCCAACTAAGCCAATTGAAACACCCGCTGCCGTGGACGCTATGGCTACTGAAGCGCCGCTTGCAGTACCGGAGCCGGTCGAGCCGGTAACCGTAACCTCGGTTGCTGAGCCAGAAGCAACAACCCCGAGTGTGCCGCCCGAAGAACGGCCTCAAGAGGTGCAACTTGAGGCCTCGTCCGACCCTGATCACACGGTTATAGCGCAGGATGCCACTTACGATTTGCCCTCGTCTCCCGAGCCCAGTTACAGCTCGGTGGCGGCCCATATCGAAGAAACGCTGTTGGGCCTGTTGGATGATTTGACGCTGCCGGAGCACCACCGCCCCCAAGCCATGGCGATGCGGACACGTCTTGAAAAGGGGCTGAACTGGTACGAACTACTACCGATTCTCGACGATCTCGCCGTATTGATGTTGGCGATCAACGACAGCGGCCAGCACGATTTCGAGGTGTACCTCAAGCAGCTTAATGAGCGGCTGGAGTCTTTCCAGAGCAACCTGCAAGCCGCCAGCGATGACCATGCCGATGGCCGCTCTGTTACCCGGGGTATGCAGAGCGAATTGCGCGAGCAAGTCGGCGGCTTGCAAAGCAGCATGCAAGAAGCCACCGATTTGCCCGGCCTCAAACAGGTGCTGGAAAATCGTTTAGAAGGCTTGCTCGGTACCATGGATCAGCATCAACAGCACCACGATCAGCGCGAACAGGAGATCGCGTCACGCTTGCAGGGCTTGGCAACTCGGGTGGCGAGCATGGAGCAAGAGGCTCAAGGGTTTCGGGTACACCTCGAAGAGCAGCGCCAAAAAGCCTTGATTGACCCGCTCACGACGCTACCCAATCGCGCCGCCTGGAGTGAGCGCCTTGAACATGAAATCGGTCTGTGGCAGAAAAACGGAAATAAGCTGCTGTTGAGCATGCTCGACCTCGATCACTTCAAGCGGATCAACGACAACTACGGCCACCTCGCGGGCGACAAGGTACTCAAAATAATTGCCAACGAATTGCGCAAGCGCCTACGCCCCGGTGACTTCATCGCGAGATTTGGCGGCGAAGAATTTGTCTTGCTGATCCCTGACACGTCCATGCGCGAGGGCATGGTGCTGCTGGATAAGCTGCGCATGGCGGTCGAGGCGTGTCCGTTCCACTTCAAAGGCGAGCCGGTGACCATCACGCTGTCGATGGGGATCACGGCGTTCCGGGTGGGTGAGCGCAGTGAGTCGGTTATCCAGCGGGCGGACCAGGCGCTGTATCGGGCCAAGAACGAAGGCCGCAATCGGATTGAACAAGGCTGACGGCCCAATCGATTTGATGAGCGGATATTTCAATTCTGGCTTTAGCACAGCGCTTTTCCCGCATTCCGTTATGCTATTGCGTTACTTTCCTAAGTGTTCTGACCTGCCATGAAATTGCTCACCTCGTTGGTAATGCTCCTTCTCCTGACCGCCTGCAGCACGAGCGGTCTAAGGCTGGACACTAATCATCCATCAGCCAATTTCGACAGTCGGGCCCAGTTTGTCATCGTGCATTACACAACCGCGCCGCTGGAGCGCTCGTTGGCGTTGTTGACCCATGGCGAGGTCAGCAGCCACTACTTGATCGGTGACGAGCAGTACCCTGTGGTCTACAAGCTGGTGGATGAAAACCTTCGAGCCTGGCATGCCGGCGATAGCGAATGGGAAGGCCGTACGTGGCTCAATTCCAGCTCGATTGGTATCGAAATCGTCAACCCCGGTTATCGCGACTTGCCTACGGGGCGAGTCTGGTACCCCTACAGCGAAGCGCAAATTCAGGCGTTGTCGCTGCTGCTCAAAGACATCCTAAAACGCAATCACATCGACCCTCGACACGTCATTGGCCACAGTGACATCGCGCCGCAGCGCAAACTCGATCCGGGTCCTTTGTTTCCATGGAAGCGTCTGGCAGATGAAGGATTAGGCATCTGGCCGAACGCTCAGGCCGTTGCTCAACGCCAGGCATTCATGATGAATAATCTGCCGAGCGTCAGTTGGTTCCAGCAGCAATTGGCCCAGCTGGGATACGCGACGCCACAAACGGGAGAGCTCGATACCGCTACACGTCGCGTCGTTGCTGCCTTTCAGATGCACTACCGACCCGAGCGCTTTGATGGACAGCCGGATGTGCAAAGCGCAGCTATTCTCCAAGTGTTAAACCATCAGAATTAAATACGCTCGGCCCGTCTGATAGGGCGGGCTATTTCCTGACTTGTTGCTATACCTCACTGGTATTCCTCCGGATAACCATTGATGGCCACGGCTGCAGCACGCATCGCGAGCTCTCGTCCCTGGCTGCTGGCCTTGCTAGCAGCCACCTTGAGTGCTGCCCTTTTGTTGGGTGGCAGCTTGGGGTTGACGCTTAACCAGGCCCGGCAGGATGAGCGCGAGCAAATGAATGCTCAAGGCGACCGCTTTCTGGTGCGCCTGGAACAGTTATTCGGTCAGCTACGCGAAGGACTTGATCAGTTGGAAGCACAGCCGTTACGCAGCTGCGGACCATCGATGCTTGAAACCTTGCGCCAGGTCAGCGTCAGCTATCGATTCATTTATGAGGCGGCTTTCGTGGGTGGCGGCCAAGCCTGTTCCAGTTGGCCGCAGCGCACGGAACTCAATCGCCCACGTCCTCCCGACATCCGTGGTCCGACCTATGATTATTGGCTCAACACCTCCGCTCAGCCAAACGACAACTTGGCGGCGCTAATGTTGGGGCGCGGCGATTTCCGGGTGTCGACGTCTCGTGGACACCTGACCGATGTGGTTGATTTGCCCGAGGGCGGCAGCCTTTTGGTAGTGCTCGATAAGGGCGCCAAGGCCATTCCCGTTTTAGGCCCCGCCCAACTGTGGCCGCCAACACCGGACTGGTCATCGGCTACCGTGGGAACCCTGGTCACGACCGCCACACAGCTGATCTATCGCATGCCAACGCAAAGCCCCGAGTATCAGTTGGTGCTTATCACGCCGCGTACCGCGCTTGGACAGCAGTTGAGTGGCGCTTGGTGGTTCTTAGCCCCGGCCAGCTTGTTGGTTTCGTTTTGCGTCGGCATATTGGTGCTGCAATTGATGCGTCAGCGCCAATCGCTGGGCGGTGAGCTTCAAGGTGCGTTGCGCCGTGGCGAGCTACAGGTGCTGTACCAGCCGATCTTTGACCTGAAAAGTCGCCGATGTGTTGGCGCTGAAGCACTGGTGCGATGGCGACGCCCTGATGGCAGCCTGACCAGCCCGGATCTGTTCATCCCGTTGGCAGAAAACACCGGACAAATACGGCAAATCACCGATTTCGTGCTTCAACAGTTACTGGAACAATTAGGCCATCTGCTCCGCGCCAACCCACACCTTTATATCTCCGTGAACTTGGCGGCTTGTGACGTCATGGCGCCTCGTATTGGTCGGGTGACGGCAAGACTGCTGGCTCAGCACCGCGTATCTCCACGGCAGATAGCCTTCGAGGTGACAGAGCGGGGCCTGATCGACGTGGTGGTCGCGCGAAATCATCTGCAAGCACTGCGCGATGTGGGCCACCAAGTGTTGATCGACGATTTCGGTACCGGCTATTGCAGCCTCGCGTATCTGCAGACCTTGCCGGTCGACTGTTTGAAAATCGACAAGGCGTTTATCGATGCGTTGGGTCACGACGCGGCCAGCAGCGGTGTCGCGCCACACATCATCCGCATGGCCCACGCGCTGGAATTGCGAGTCATTGCCGAAGGAATCGAATATGAAGCGCAAGCCGTATTGCTCAGCAGTGAAGGCGTGAGCTACGGCCAAGGCTGGCTGTTCGCACGACCATTGACTGCGGCGAAGCTGACGGAGTTGGTCACCGGCGGCAGACGCACCGTTAACCGCCGTATTGATGACGAAGCCTGACTCGATCACGCATCGAACCTGTTGGCATCTACAGAAAATCAGCTACAACGGCAGCGCCATATAGAACTGGGTGCCCTGCCCCGGTCTTGAATAGACGCCCATCCGCCCGCCGTGCAGTTGCACGATCTCCTTGCACAATGCCAAGCCCAATCCTGCCCCACCTTTTTTGCGCCCGACTTGAACGAAGGGTTCAAATATCCGGCCTTGCTGCCCGTAAGCGATGCCTTCCCCGTTGTCTTCGACGCTGACAATAACCCGTTCGCCATGGCGTCTGGCCTGCAGCCGGATCAGTCCGTTCTCGGGGGTGTGACGCAATGCATTATCCAGCAGGTTATCCAGCACCCGCTCCAGCTGCGCTTGGTCAGCGTGCAAGCGTGGCAAGGGCTCCTGGATTTCTACAAGCAGCACAATGTTTTGATCATCGGCTTGCTGATTGAAACGTTCGCGGGCGTGGGCAAGCAAATCCTCAATGGCACAGGGCGCCAAGCTTAGTTTTTGCAAACCATTCTGGTAGCGGGAGAAGTTCAGCAAGTCGTTGATCAACTGCATCAAGCGCTGCATCTCTTCATTGACCGTATTGAGCAGGTCCGCTTCGCGGGATTCTGGCGCAAAATGCACGCGTTCCTGAAACAGGCCGAACGCCATGTGCATGCCGGTCACCGGGGTTCGGAGTTCGTGGGAGGCGCGCAGTACAAACTCGGCCCTGACCCGCTCGAACGCACGCTGTTCTGTCACGTCGTGCAACACCATCACTGCACCCAGGATATTTCCCTTGGTATGGCTCACGGGTGTCAGGCTGTAGGTCAACAGCCTGGATTCACCATCCACCTCAATAGCCAAGTCTTCAGGCGCCCGTTCAAGGTTGGCACCACGAAGGGTCAGATACAGCTGTTCGTCCAGTTCCGGGCGCTGCAAGGCTTCGCCCAGTCCCTGACCGAGGCGGTTTTCGTCCCAACCCAATTGGCGCTGGGCTACCGGGTTAAGGTGCTCCAGGCGACCTTGCCGGTCGATCATCAGCAAGCCGTCATCGATGCTGTCCAGCACGGCCTGCAATCGCTGCTGACCTGCAAGCAGCTCGTCGATGTTGGTTGCCTGATGTTGGCGCAATGCTTGCGCCATGATTCCGAATCGCCGGGTCAGCAGGTTCATTTCCGCAGCCGACGAGATCGGTAGCGTGACCTCGAAGTTGCCTTGGCCAATATTATCGGCGGCTTTGGCCAACGCTTCGATGGGCGCGCCGAAACGTCGGGCGATACCGTGGGCAGTAATAAAACCAATACACAGCACCGCTATACCCACCAACCCCAACAGGCCCGCCACCCAGAGTGCTCGTTCCCGAGCGGTGTTTTGTGTCCGGCTAATATTGTCCAGCGCCTGCTTATGCGCGCTGATCAATGTGCCGCGCAACGCCTTGAAGCTGTTTGTGAGCATGAGGTTATCGTGCAGCGTGGCGGGTTGTGCTTGAAGCTGGTCGAAGTCCCCCAGGAACTGTTGATAATCGGCACGGGCTTGGACGAAGCCGTTTTGCACATTATCTTGCGCATCGTGTTCAACGCCTTGGGCCAGCAGTTCCCTGAACTCTTGCTGCGTTTGGCCAATGGCCTGCCGGTCAGGCGGCGTCTCGAGCATCAGAATCAATTGATCGCCCAAGTTCTGACGTAGCTTCAGGCTCAGGTCCAAGGAAATGAAGTTGTGTTGAATCAGCGATTCTTGGGATTTGGCCATCTGCATGACGCTGACAAGCCCAAGTAGCAGCCCCAACAGCGCAACGGTCATCAGCGCCGAAATGCTCAGGAACAGGCGAGTACGCAACTTCATGGCGAACTTCATGAGTCGCGATTCATAAGTTGTATTGCTTGCGTTTGCGATAAAGCGTCGAAGCGTCGATGCCCAAGGTTTTCGCCGCTTGGTCAAGGGTGTCACTGGTGGCGAGAACGGCGCCAATGTGGGCCTTTTCCAACTCGTCCAGGCTCATCGCCGCGCCGACGCGGGGTGCGTTGTTGGTGGGTTGCTCGGCCATCCCCAAATGACTTATTTCGACTCGCTCTTGCGGGCAAATGATGCTGGCGCGCTCGATAACGTTTCGCAGTTCCCGAATGTTGCCTGGCCATCGATAGTTAAGCAGAGCGGACCGAGCTTCTTCGCTGAACCCGCGAGCGGGACGCGCGTATTCCTTGACGAAGCGAGCCAGAAAACGATCCGCCAGGGTCAGGATGTCTTCGCTGCGCTCGCGCAATGGCGGCAGATGTAGGGTGATGACGTTCAAGCGATACAGCAGATCTTCGCGAAAACGGCCATCGCGCACCATGTCTTCGAGATTCAGATTGGTGGCGGCGAGAATACGAACGTCGGCGCGGCGGGTCACAGGGTCGCCAACGCGTTCATATTCCTTGTCCTGAATGAAGCGCAGCAGTTTTGGCTGCAAGGTCAACGGGAAATCGCCGATTTCATCCAGAAACAAAGTGCCTGCGTCGGCTTGATTGACGCGGCCAAGAGTGCTTTCGCTAGCCCCGGTAAACGCCCCCCTGCTGTGGCCAAACAACTCACTTTCCATCAGCTCAGCTGTCAGCGACGGGCAGTTGATCGTGACGCAGGATTTCTTGGCGCGTTTACTCCAGCCATGAATGGCTCGAGCCAACTCGCCTTTACCAGTGCCGGATTCGCCGAGAATCAGGATGTTGGCGTCGGTATTGGCCACCTGACGAGCAGTTTCCAGAACGGCCATCATCGACGGACTGTGCGAGTCCAGGCCATCTTTAGGTTTGCGAACTTCACCTTCCAGCGCCTCAAGGCGAGCTGATAGCTGACGAACTTCCAACTGCTTGGCAGTGGCCAGGCGCAATTGATCAGGGCTACACGGTTTGACCAGATAATCGGCGGCGCCCGCCTGAATAGCGTCCACCGCCGTATCAACCGCCGAGTGGGCCGTCACAATCACGACCCGCATCCACGGTGCTTGAATCCGCATTTGTGCCAGCACATCCAGGCCGTTGTCTTCACCCAGGCGTAAATCAAGAAAGCAGAGGTCGAATACCTGACGCTGAAGCAGCGTTTCTGCCTGGGCCGCGCTGCTAGCGGTGGCGACGGTATAACCCTCATCTTCCAGGCAATAGCGGAAGGTGCGAAGGATCGCGGATTCGTCATCCACTAAAAGAATACGGCCCTGATGATCAGTGGCTGTGTCCATATTCCTACGCTCCGTTATGAATGATCTTGGTTAGTCCCGGAAATATCGGGCAAGTTGCATGGTCAATTCTGATTGATTCCGCGCCTTGCATGGTAGTCCTGTAATGGCCTTTGAGTTACTCAATTGATATGTATGGATTTTTTGTCTTAAAAGAGACTGGCACGGCACTTGCGAATCTTGCGTCACTGTCGTCAAAAACGACCCGCGCCTGCTTGATGGAGATTCGTTTTATGCACCTGCTCAAGAAGATTGCCCTGGCCACTGCGACAAGTGCAGTGCTGGGACTGGCACCTATGGCTGCACACGCGGCCCAAGAAGACTTAGCCAGTCAACTTACTGAGGCTCGGCAAGAGGGATCGATCTGGACTGCATTTGCGCTTAACCGGCACCTGAGCCCGTTCAAAATCGACGTGAGTGTTGAGCAAGGTACCGCGATGCTCAAAGGCAAAGTCGAAAATAAAGTCGACCGTGAATTGGCTGAGCAAATAGCCCTGGACGTTAAAGGCATCGATAAGGTCGACAACCAACTGGAAATCGATCCATCGGTCGCCGCCGAGCCGGGCACTAAAGCGACTATTGCTCAGCATTTCGAAGACGCCACGTTGGCCGCCACGGTGAAGTCCAAGCTGCTCTGGAACAGCGTGACCGAAGGCCTGAATATTCAAGTAGACAGTAAGGCCGGCATGGTCACGCTTAAGGGGCAAGCGCAGAGCGCTGACGCCAAGCTTCTTGCTGGCAGTCTGGCCAGCAATACCGATGGGGTTACCCAAGTTAATAACCTGATTAGCCTCAGCGCCACCGCCCCTTCTGCGCCCAAGGTGCAGCCGGGCTCCACGAGTGCCGGAGAGGCGATTAGCGATCTGTGGATCACGAGCAAGGTGAAATCCAGTTTGATCTATAGCCGCAACCTGGATGGCATCAATATCAAGGTCGACACCAAAAGCGGCATGGTCAGCCTTGATGGTGTCGTCGCCAATTACGCTGAAAAACAGCTAGCTGTGGAAATCACCCGCAATATTCGTGGCGTCCGGGGTGTAGACGCAGATGCATTAAAAGTTGTCACCGCTTCGGCGAGTTAAACCGGTGCTCGAGACCCCGGAAAAATGCACGGTGGTTTGTACTTTCAAGGTTCTTTGTACCCACTAATGGAGATACATCATGAGCGATACCTATGCACAACTTAACGAACTGATCGAAATTACCCGAGACGGCCAACGCTTCTACGAGCATGCCGCAGACGAAGTCAAAGACCCACGTTTCAAAGCACTGTTTTTAGATATGGCCCAGGCAAAAAATGAGGTAATCAGAGCGCTTTCGGTGGAAGTTGCAACCGAAAATGAAAAGCCTGCAGACGGTGGAACCTTGCTCGGCAAGATGCGCCAGATGTATGCCGACACTAAAGCCACGCTATCAAGCGATGAGAGCTATACATACGTTGAGCAATTGGAAGAAGCCGAGGACCGCATCCTTCATGCGTTCGAAGATGCACTGCAAAGTCAGGACCCCAAGGTCCAGGCGGTAGCTGCCGAAAAACTACCGCAAGTGAGAGCCGCGCATGACCGGATGCGGAACCTCAAACGCGACTCGCATTGAACCTAATGGCGGCGACCCTGGGCGGTCGTGCATAACGCACGATGAGGGTTTGGGCATCGTGCAGGATGCTCGCCGTCGTATTTTGTTTTATTGCCTAACTCGTTGATCTGTATAAATAAAATTTCATGTAAAGACCTGGCACACAGACTGCAGTAGCTTAGATATCAGGTTGAGCACCGCGCTCACCGAACAAGAAAAGCCACTCAGGTGGAGGAGACTCAGGATGACCAGCCAGCGTATCGCTCAATTGCGTATTTCGCCTCTGCATATCCAGCAGGGCTTGTTTGCCAGCCTCGCCCTCCTCGTTACGTTAGTTGTCGGCCAGCATGTTCAGCGTTGGGACAATCATCAATACGCAGTGCAGGTCCGCCACCAATTTCCTACTGCGCAGTCTTATTCAACCGTCAGTGCGCCGGCGTCGAGAGAAGCAGTTCTGAGTCTGCGGGCTACTCAAGCGACTGCGCCACAGATTGACAGGACTCAAACACAGTCTTGGGTGTTTTAAAGCCGAGTCCGATTGCATATCCAGTAAAACGAAAAACAACGAAAGATAAGGAGAGTCATCATGTTGAGTTGGGCTGTTACATTCCTGATTATTGCTATTGTTGCCGCAGTTTTGGGCTTTGGTGGTATTGCTGGCACCGCGACAGGCATCGCGAAGATCTTGTTCGTCGTGTTCTTGGTGCTGTTTGTAGCCTCGTTCATCTTTGGCCGCCGCGGTCGGGGTTGAAGACATGCTGAGCAGGCCTTTGCGGACACGGTCCTGGCAGACTCTTGCGGCTGCCATTTGCTTAAGCGGCAGTGCGTTGGCGGTGGCGTCTAATGACGGACAAACGCGGGTCAGCGACCTTTTGAGTTCCTCACCTGACTATCGTCAGGCATGGATGGGCGTGGTGAAAAAAGAGGAGCGACTCCCTGACTGGGTGATTAACCTCTCTGGCGCGTCCGATCCCATGTCTGCAGTTACCGAGCATGGCGATAAGTATTTGGTCGGACCGTTGTGTGAGACCGCTGACAATTGTTTGAACAACCGTCTTATCGTTGCAGTTAGTTTCGATAAGAAATCCGCGTATGCACTGTGGGTGCAAGTTCCAGCAGGCTTGCCCGCTGACAAGTCGCCCACCCGACACGCTGACTATCGCTTTCTCGGCAAACCTGACAAAGATATGCAGGCGGTATTGATGGAGCAGTTGAAGAAAGATCCGAAGTGGTATTGAGTGTTGGCATGCTCGTACTGATTTGAAGAAGTTGGCGCTCGAGCGCGCGACTTCTTGGTGACTGCGCGGCCCGATGAAGGCGAGCGCATGACCATGGGGCCGGGTTGTTTTGATTGAAGTTGGATCGGAGCGACCTAGGAATACAGAGAGTATTTCCATTGATTTGGGCCGGGTCAGGGTGGAGACGTAGCGCAAGCCCGTGATATTGATTCAGAAATGGATTCGCCGGGCTTGCGAACCATCTTCGCGCGACCATTTATCGAGAATTCTGCGTTTTCATTCGTTGTCGCCATAGACCGAATGACCCTCTGACTTTCAACACATATTTCTTTTATAGCCTCTCCCCTTGCGCTGGATACGACGTAATAGGCCGCTCGCGAGCCATATCACGTCTTTTTTTTGCGCGATTTTGCAGGCGGCCTCCGTCAGAGTATTCCCATTGATCATGCCGATTCGGCATGAGGTAGGCGTTTACGGCATTAGACGCCATGTCTCAGCGTGGGAATAGTTGCGCCTTTTTTCGCGTGCAACAGAGCCGGGATGCTCGCTCGCGGCGACCTTCTACTGGATATAAGGGTAAGAATATGAAGAAGGCAAAGCTAAGCCTCGCCTGGCAAATTCTCATTGGTTTGGTCTTGGGGATTGCTATCGGCGCCGTGCTTAACCACTTCAGTGCGGAAAAGGCCTGGTGGATCGGCAACGTGCTGCAACCCGCGGGTGACATCTTCATCCGTCTGATCAAGATGATTGTCATACCCATCGTGGTGTCTTCGTTGATCGTCGGGATTGCCGGCGTTGGCGATGCGAAGAAGCTGGGCCGTATCGGTCTTAAGACCATCTTGTATTTTGAAGTGGTCACGACCATCGCGATCCTGGTCGGTCTGGTGTTGGCGAACGTGTTTCATCCAGGTACGGGAATCGACTTGAGTACCTTGGGCACCGTCGATATCTCCAAGTATCAGGAGACCGCCGCTGAGGTTCAGCATGAACATGCGTTCATCCAAACGATCCTCAACCTGATCCCGTCAAACATCTTTGCCGCCATTGCTCGCGGCGACATGCTGCCGATCATCTTCTTCTCGGTATTGTTCGGGCTTGGTCTTTCCAGCTTGAAACCGGAGCTGCGTGAGCCGCTGGTGACGATGTTCCAGGGCGTGTCGGAAAGCATGTTCAAAGTCACGCACATGATCATGGGTTACGCCCCCATCGGGGTTTTCGCTTTGATTGCGGTGACCGTCGCTAACTTCGGGTTTGCCTCATTGTTGCCGTTGGCCAAACTGGTCATTCTGGTTTACTTCGCCATCGCGTTTTTCGCCTTCGTCGTGCTGGGTACCATTGCCCGCCTGTTCGGCTTCTCGGTGATCAGGCTGATGCGCATCTTCAAAGACGAACTGGTGCTGGCCTACTCCACTGCCAGTTCCGAAACCGTGTTGCCACGGGTCATCGAAAAGATGGAAGCCTACGGCGCACCGAAAGCCATTTGCAGCTTCGTGGTGCCCACCGGTTACTCGTTCAACCTCGACGGCTCGACGTTGTACCAAAGCATTGCCGCGATCTTTATTGCTCAGCTGTATGGAATTGACCTGTCCGTCGGCCAGCAGATCATGTTGGTGCTGACATTGATGGTCACCTCCAAAGGTATCGCGGGCGTGCCGGGTGTGTCCTTCGTGGTGCTCTTGGCAACCTTGGGCAGCGCCGGAATTCCGCTGGAAGGCCTAGCGTTCATCGCCGGTGTCGACCGCATCATGGACATGGCCCGTACGGCGCTGAACGTGATTGGCAATGCCTTGGCCGTGCTGGTGATTTCACGCTGGGAAGGTATGTACGACGACGTCAAGGGCGAAGCCTACTGGAACTCCCTCCCACACTGGCGCAGCAGAACGCCGCTGCCAGTGGGTGAGTCAGTCGCTGACTGAAGGCCGAGTTGCTGCAAAAACAAACCCCGGATTGCCGGGGTTTTTCAAATCAAAAATCCCCTGTTTGTTTGTCGTCGAACCTGCTCACCGCTATCATCGCCGCATCTTCTGAGGGACTTTCTGATGCTTAACGGCCTATGGCTTGGCTTTTTTGTGGTGGCGGCGGTGTCGGCGCTGGCGCAATGGCTGATCGGCGGGAACGCCGGAATTTTTGCCGCGATGGTTGAAAGTATTTTCGCCATGGCCAAGCTGTCGGTGGATGTGATGCTGCTGCTGTTCGGCACCCTCACGTTGTGGCTGGGCTTTTTGCGGATTGCCGAAAAAGCCGGGATCGTCGATTGGTTGGCGAAGGCCCTTGGCCCGTTGTTCTTGCGGCTTATGCCTGGGGTGCCAAAGGGTCATCCTGCGTTGGGCCTGATCACTCTTAACTTTGCTGCCAATGCCCTTGGCCTGGATAACGCGGCAACACCGATTGGCCTCAAGGCCATGCGTTCGCTGCAAGAGTTGAACCCGAGTCCTACCACCGCCAGCAATGCGCAGATTCTATTTCTGGTACTCAATGCATCGTCGCTGACGCTCATGCCGGTGACGATCTTTATGTACCGCGCGCAACAAGGCGCTGTCGACCCGACGTTGGTATTTCTGCCGATCCTGCTGGCAACCAGCGCGTCAAGCTTGGTCGGGTTGCTCTCGGTGGCGTTCATGCAGCGCTTGCGCCTGTGGGACCCGGTGGTGCTCGCGTACCTGATTCCGGGGGCATTCGCACTGGGCGCCTTCATGACCCTGCTGGCCGGCCTTTCGGCCACGGCGTTGGCCAGCTTGTCGTCGATCCTCGGCAACCTGACGCTGTTCGGCTTGATCATGACTTTTTTGCTGATCGCCGCGTTCAGGAAGGTGAAGGTTTACGAAGCGTTTGTCGAAGGCGCAAAAGAAGGCTTTGATGTCGCCAAGAACCTGCTGCCCTATCTGGTCGCGATGCTCTGTGCGGTGGGCGTGTTACGGGCGTCCGGAGCACTGGATTTTGGCTTGGATGGCATCCGGCATCTGGTGCAATGGGCGGGAATGGACACCCGCTTTGTTGATGCCCTGCCGACGGCCATGGTCAAACCGTTCTCCGGCAGCGCCGCCCGCGCCCTGTTGATAGAAACCATGAAGAACCAAGGCGTCGACAGCTTTCCGGCGTTGGTGGCGGCCGTCATTCAAGGCAGCACCGAAACCACGTTTTACGTGCTGGCGGTGTACTTCGGCTCTGTGGGCATTCAGCGCGCCCGACACGCCGTCGGCTGCGCATTGCTGGCAGAGCTGTCGGGTGTCGTCGCGGCCATCCTCGTCTGCTATTGGTTTTTCGGTAACGTGGCGTAATGCTTTTGGCCTTGCTCAACGGTCCATTGCAGCAGCTGCGCCGCCAGGGTGTCGCTGGCCTTGCCGAATCCCGCCACGATTGAAGGCACTTGTTTGTCGCTGACCGCCTGGTGAACTTCAAACCGGTGGCTGGCGACGATGCGCTGATTGTCTGCGGCCAAGCGTGCGTCGAGACGAATCACCACTTCGATGGCGTCGCCGTGGTACTCACTTTGAAACGCCTGTAGCTCTGCACTCAGTTCAAAGTCCGCTTGGAGATTGCTGTCATCGGTGCTCAACGACTGCACGCGACCGTCGCGGTAGAAGGCGTCGAGTAGCCGATTGCGCAACGCCACCGGCGCGGGATCGCTCCACCGTGCGCCTTTGTAGTTGCTAATCAAATTACCCTGCGGCACGACGGCGATCCGTGGGCTGTCGAGCATTTCGCTGGCTCTGGGCCGAACTATCCGCAGCGACCATGGAACCGGCGAACCTTGAGCCGTCTGTGCAGCGGGTTGCGCCGTGCTCAGGCGATAGACATCAGTGGGTTCAGCTTTCGGCAGGATCGAGCAGCCCGCCGACAGCAACAACGCCCCGGCAACGGCCATCAGGCGCAGCGAATGACGGGCAAGCCTCATGGCTCAAACTCCTTGTTTTTTTCGGTGCCCAGCAGGTATCCGCTGGGGTTGGCCTCGAGGCGACGGGAAATCGAGCGGAATGAGGTCAAGGTGTCGCGCAGCTCTCTTACCGCCGGGCCCAGTTCGCCAAGCCCCTGCATGCCGCCGTTCAGTGCGTCATGGTTATTTTTAAGCAGGTTGTTGATGGTGGCGCTGCTTTGCTCGATGGACTTCATGGCCAACTGGGCGCTGGCAAACAGCTGCTTGCCGTCGCTGTTGAGCATCTCGTTGGCGCCGCGCATCAGTGACGAGGTTTGCTCCAGGGTGGCGCTTGCCTGTTTGCTGATCAGCGTCAGCTGTTTGAGCGACTGGCGGATATCTTCGCGCTCGTCGGCGACCACGCGGGTGGCCTGTTCCATGTGTTCCAGAGTCAATGTCAGGCTTTGGACGTTATCGTTGGAGAACATTTGATTGGCGTTGTGCAGCAGTTGATTGATCCCGGTCATCAAGTCGCCCGTGTCGTTCAGCAAGCGAGAGATAGGCGAAGGCGACGCGATGATCACCGGCAGTTTGCCGAAGACGCCGATCAGCGATGGACTTTGCGGGGTGCCGCCGCTGAGTTGAATGATCGAGGTGCCGGTGATCCCGGTCAGGGCCAGCTTGGCCATGGTGTCTTCTTTGATGGGGGTTTCACCCGCAATCCGAATTTGCGCCAGCACCCGCCGTGGGTCCTCGGGGTCCAGGCGCAATTGCACGACGTCGCCCACCTTGATCCCGCTGTATTGCACGGCACTGCCGCGAGACAAACCGCTGACGGCCTCGTTAAAAATGACCTCGTAGTCCTTGAACGCGGTGTCGACACTGGATTTGGCCAGCCACAGCCCAAACAGCAGTGCCGCAGCGACCACGATTACGGTGAACAGGCCGATCAATACGTGATGGGCTCGGGTTTCCATCCTCAGACCTCCTTGGGGTATGTGGCGGCTGAGAACGCCGCCCGACCGCGTGGGCCGTGGAAATATTCGTGAATCCAGGCGTCTGGCGTCGCCGCGACCTTATTAATTTGATCGGCCACCAATACGCGCTTTTGCGCCAATACCGCGACGCGGTCGGTAATCGTGTACAGCGTGTCCAGATCGTGGGTGACCAGAAATACACTCAGGCCCAACGCGTCGCGCAGGGTAAGGATCAGTTGATCAAATGCAGCCGCGCCAATGGGATCGAGGCCGGCGGTGGGCTCGTCAAGGAACAGAATGTCTGGGTCCAACGCCAATGCCCGGGCCAGCGCAGCGCGTTTGATCATGCCGCCGGACAAAGACGCCGGGTATTTATGAGCGGCCGACAGCGGCAAACCGGCCAGGGCAAGTTTCATCCCGGCTAGGTGCTCGGCTTCTTCTCGGGTCAGTTTGGCGTGCTCGATTAACGGCAGCGCGACGTTCTCGGTCACGGTCAGCGAGGAAAACAGCGCGCCTTTCTGGAACAGCACGCCGAATCGCCGTTCAAGCAGTGATCGGTTTTTCTCGGACAGATGCTGCAGGTCTTGGCCCAAGACGCGGATCGTTCCAGCATCCGGCCGACGAAGCCCAATGATGCTTCGCATTAACACAGACTTCCCGCTGCCAGAACCGCCCACCACCGCCAGGATTTCCCCCCGGAACAACTCCAGATCAAGGTTTTCATGCACGCTTTGGCTGCCGAACTGGTTGCACAGGCCATGTACTTCGATCACGGCTTGCCGCTGCTTGGTCGGTATGGACGTCGTAATAGCGGTCACCAACCCATCTCCATGTAAAACAGTGCGGCCAGTGCATCCAGCACAATGACCACAAAGATCGATTGCACCACGCTGGACGTGGTGTGAGCGCCAACAGATTCGGCACTGCCGCTGACTTTGAAACCTTCGAGGCAGCCAATGGCGGCGATCAAAAAGGCGAAAATCGGCGCTTTAATCATGCCCACCAAAAAGTGCTGCACGCCGATGTCGCTTTGCAGCAGCGAGAGGAACAAGGCCGGTGAAATATCCAGGGCTACGGCGCACACCACGCCGCCGCCGATGATTCCGGAAATCATCGCCACGAAGGTCAAAATCGGCAGCGAGATCAGCAGTGCAAGGATTCGCGGTACGACCAACAACTCCACCGGGCTCAGGCCAAGGGTGCGAATCGCGTCGATTTCTTCGTTGGCTTTCATCGAGCCGATCTGTGCGGTGAAGGCGCTAGCGGTGCGCCCGGCCATCAGGATGGCTGTCAGCAACACACCGAATTCGCGCAAGAACGAGAACGCGACCAAGTCCACGGTGAAGATGCTGGCGCCGAAGCTTTTCAATACGGTGGCGCCGAGAAACGCAACCACGGCGCCCACCAGAAACGTAAGCAAGGCGACGATGGGCGCCGCATCGAGCCCGGTTTGTTCGATGTGGGAGATAACCGACGTGAACCGCCAGCGCCTCGGGCGGGGGAAGTTGAACAACAGGGTTTGCAGAATCAGGCCGATGAAGCCGAGTAATTGCAGGGTGTCGATCCAGATCGTATCCACCGCCCTGCCGATCCGCAGCAGCAACTGCATACCGACGGCTTCTTCCGGTTCTTTGATCGGTTCGCAGTAGTCGTGCAATGCCGTTTGAATGGTTTGCAGCAAGGCCCGGCTGGCGGTGGACAGCCCCGGCGCGCTAACCGCCAATAGCCCCAGCCGGTCGCAGCCGATCATCTCCACCAACAAAGAAGCGCCAGCGGTATCCAACGCGCCGAGGTCGGACAGGTCCACCGGCGTATTGACGCCATACTGACCCGTTACGTTGCCCATCTGCCGCTTGAGGTCGCGATAATGCGCAAGCGTCCAATCACCGGCTATCCGCAGGCTCACGGGGCTGCTGGCGATGTTCATGGAGGCGCTGCCGGCCACAGAAGGTAAGGTCATAAGCTCCGAGCTTAGGGGGTTTGCCCTGGGGTGGAAGACGTTGAGTCCGACGAGTCTGGGTCTGTATCGTCATCGTCCGCTTCGGGTTTGACGCCGATGGGATCGTCGATGGGCTCGGTCACCGTAGGTTGGTCTGCGGCGGTAACTACAAACCGTAAGACGCCGATCAATTGGCCGTCTTCAGTCTCCACCCTTACCTGCCAGCTACCAACTGAATCATCTGGGAAATGCTGCTTGTGGGTCCAGGCGCGATAGCCTTCTTTACGCCCGCCGTGGATGTCCAGCGGGATGCGATCCACTTCCTGGCCTTCGTGTTGCCAGACATGATAAATCCGTTCGTCCAATCCGCGTGGCGCATTGATCGCGGTGTAGGCGTAGAGGCCGCCTTTGCGCACCTGGCTGGCGCTGACTTCTTCCACGCTATCGCCGGGAGTGCGGTTCTGATTATCGAAATCAGTGCTGACGGCTACTTCAGTCATCCATAGCGTCGCTGGCGGTACCCACGAGCGCAGCAACCAACCGGCGCCGCCGATGGCCAGTGTGACTGCCAGCAGCAGCGGGATGCGCCGCCAGTTATTGATGGGAAAGCTCGAGGCCAAGCTGGGAAACGACAGCAGCATGGCAATACCCAGCGACAGCTTGTAACTCTCGGACGTCGTCAGGTGCAAGATTACCGGCAGCGCTGTAAGCAGCGCCGCGAATAACGTTAGGGTGTGAAAGGCCAAGTACAACCAACGCCTGGAAGCCAGCCATTTGTAGTACAGCGGATCGGTGATCGAGATCAGCGCTGCGGCGCCCAACAGGCTGGTAAACACCAGCTGGCCGCTGTTCCAGGTGGTGGTGATGAAAAAAAACGGTAGGACGAAAAACAGACTTTCCTGATGGATCATCTGCGTGCCATAGCGCAGCAACGGCTCTGGAATCTGGCGTTTGAAAATGCGCGTGAACAGCTTCGTCACGCTGTTTTCCAGCATCAGCCACACCCAACTGACCAGCATGATCGTGGCGATCCACGTCGCCAGACCTTCTTGGCGATCAACAAGAATGAAACTGCTGATGCCCGATACAAAACCGAAAAACGCAATCACACCTGGATAGCGCTTCATCAGGTCTAGCACGAGGACTACGTAGCGATTCCAATCGGGCATTCGGCATTTCGCTGTATGTGTAGGAAAAATCCCCGACAGAATACAACGCTGCTCGGTTAATGGTCAGATAGATGCGCAATGATGGCTCTTCGCGAACGAATCTGAGAGCCAACTTGTTGGCGAAAAGGCTTGATACGGTGTGTCTGGCACAACGCCTCGCCAACAAGTTGGTATCTACAGAGAATTTATGCACAGCACAGATCACGGTGGGACGCGAATTCATTCACGATAGCTTCAATCGTTTCGGCGCTTACGTTTGCGGTAAACCCACGCCACTGCCAGCAGCAACAGCGCAACGACCCCGGCGATCACGCCATACAACTCGTCGTAATTGAGCAGCGGCTTTTCGATCCGCAGATAACCCGGCTGTGCCAGTAATCCGCGCAGGGCCTGATTGGCGGTGTCGAGGCTGACCGCTTTGATCTGAGGGGCCGGGTCGGCAAAGTGACCGTTTTCGTAATCACTCAGCGACCCCCAATAATAATCGGCCAATGCACTGTTGCCTTGGGCCGCCCACGCCAGCTTATCGATGGCCACTTGTCGTAGGCGGGCGAAGATTGCCGGGTCGAGGCCATCTTTTTGCAGGCGCACCGTCAAATCATGCATGGCCATCTCGGCCTGCTGTACATCATCGCGGTCAAGGTCTGCGTTCAAACTCATGAACCCGGTGTCGCCAAAGACCTCGCGCTCGCTCCAGGGGCCGTAGGAAAGCCCGTCCTTCAACCGCAACATGCTGTAGAGCGACCAGTCGAGGTAGTCCTGAAGTAACTCGTAGGTTTCATCATGCTGCTGCGCAAGTATTGGCTCAGGGAAATACCAATGCACACGGGCGCCCTCACCTAGCCAGCCCTTGGTCAACGTGCGTTCGGCTTGCGCCGAGTGGCTGATTGCAGCGAGGGGTGGATGGTCGCCTGGCTCAATTGCGCTGAGCTGGCTATACGTGCGTTCCAGGTAAGCCGGCAAAAGACGATCAAGATCGCCGACGACAATCAGGGTCATATTGTTGGCGGCGTACCAACTGCTGCGGACTTTTTCGACCTGCTCTAGGGTGAGCGATTCGATGTCGGGCCGCTCGGCGCATTTAAGTCCGAGTTCAACCGCTAACTGCTTGCTCGCGCTATGACCCAAGTCTTTGTGATCGAGCCAGCGTTGCAGGTGTGAATAGTGGCCGCCGTCTTCGTGTTCGACGATGCCCTTGGCGGCGTTCAGCGAGTCTTGATTGATGCGGCTGTGGGTCAAGATGTCCAGCAGCAGATCGAGCACTTGCCGCTGATTCCGGGCAGGCGCTTCGATAACGAAGGTGGTATCAGAGTTGCTGGTGAAGGCGTTCCATTCACCGCCCAACGCTTGCATGCGCTCCTCAAGCCCGCCTTCGCCGCGATCATCCGTGCCGCTGAACAGAAGGTGCTCAAGCAAATGCGGAAGCTCTTTATCGTTGCAGGCAAAGTCATCGAAACCAACGCCGACCACCAGGCGAATGGCGACATGGCCTTTTTCATTACCTGGTTTGAGCAGTACTTGCAGGCCGTTGGCCAATTGGTAGCCCTCGACCTGAAAGCGGTCCAGGGCCATCGAAGCGGCCGAACTCAACAAAAGACAGACAAACAACAGGCTGCGCATAAAACGAACTTCCTTGCGGGCCGACATGTTTAACAGACTTCCCCGCCCTTGAGTCGTTCACAGCGGCTGTTCTATCTCAGCGTCGCTGGACAAGGCCCCCGTGTCTGACGTTTCAAGCACGGCGTAGGCGCTGCTGCAGAACAATGAGTTGAGCCGTTTCATGTCCGCGATCAATTCCAAATGCAGTGAGCTGGTTTCCAGGCTCTGTACCACTTTGCGTTGCAGACGACTGACATGGGCGTGCGCCAAACGCCGCTCCTGCGCGCGGAAACGCCGTTTTTCACGCAGCAATTGCCGAGCGCTTTCAGGGTCGGCGCTGACGAATACCGACAAACCCAGGCGCAAATTCAAAAGTAACTGGCTGTGTAGCCCGGTTAATTCTTCCAAGCCGACTTCGGAGAATGAGCGCCGCTGGGAAGTCTTCTGCTGCTGCACTTTACGCAGCATGCGCTCGATCAGGTCGCTGGCCAGTTTTAGGTTGATCGCCAGCTCGATGATCTCCGCCCAACGTCGGCTGTCGTGCTCGCTCAAGTCTTCGCGTGGCATCTGCGCCAGATAGAGTTTGATCGCGTTGTAGAGCGCTTCGGTATCATCGTTGAGGCTGCGCATTTGTGCGGTAACGGCGGTTTGTGTACCGCGCAGCACTTCCTGCATGGCCGTGAGCATGCTTTCGACCAAATCGCCCAAACGCAGGGTTTCGCGCACGGCATTGGCCAGAGCCAAGCTTGGGGTTGCCAGCGCTGTGGCATCCAAGTGACGGGGTTTTGCTACCCCGCTGGTTTCCGGGCGTTCAGGTAATAACCATGCGCACAGGCGAGCCATCGGACCCACACTGGGCAGCATCACTAGGCAACGCAAGGTGTTGTAGGACACGTGGAAGCTGATCACCAGACTTTGCGGACTGAAATCCAGCGTATCCATCCATGCCACCAACGGGCTCAAGATCGGAATAATCAGCAGCAGGCCAATCAGTTTGTACAACAGGCTACCCAGTGCGACTTGCCGTCCGGCAACGTTCTGCATGCTGGTGCTCAAGAACGCCAATAGACCGCTGCCGATATTCGCGCCGATGACCAGACCAATCGCCACGGGCAGACTGATGATCTCAGAACCCGCGAGAGTGGCTGTCAACAGCACGGCGGCGAGGCTGGAATAGGAAATCAATGCGAACATCGCGCCGATAAGGGCGTCGAGCATGATGTCGCCAGTCAGCGAGGCGAACAGCACTTTGACCCCGGCTGCGTGGGTAATCGGCGCTGCCGAAGTAACGATCAATTGCAGCGCCAGAATAATCAGCCCAAGGCCGATGCCGACTCTGCCGAGCTGCCCGGCGCGTGTTTGCTTGCGCGACAGAAACAGGATGACGCCGAGGAAAATCAGCAGCGGCGACAGCCAAGACAAGTCGAAAGTCAGCACTCGCGCCATCAACGCCGTACCGACATCGGCGCCCAGCATGATCGCCAGGGCCGGGGTCAAGGCCATCAACCGCTGGCCAACGAACGAAGTCACCAGCATGGCGGTGGCGTTACTGCTCTGGACCAGTGCCGTAACCACAATACCGGCGATGAACGCCAGCGGTCGCTTGGACATGTTCTGGCTGAGGACACGGCGTAACTGTGAGCCATACACGCGCAGGATGCCGGTACGGACGATGTGCGTGCCCCAAATCAGCAAGGCAACAGCGGACAACAAATCGAGCAGGGTCAGCATATACAGGCCCCCTGAGGTCACCCGAACGGGGTGAGAATGAGAAGTGCAGCGAGAGGCAAGCGCGATGGTATCTTTGAGACGTCTAACGCTCCCCTAAGCTTTAGTCGGCTAATGGCCTTAACGCCAAGCATCGCATACGCAATGGCGTCGTGAAACAAAACTGTCATAAATCAGAGAATTGAAATGCCAGAGAACCGGGGCACGCGATCTGCGCGTTTCTGTGGCGTGAGCTGCTATTGACTAGCCCAGGGTGTCTTTGCGCATTCTTAACGGCTCGCTTGGGGCCTTCTTTTTTGCAATCGTGGTGCGCATTTTTATATTGATAGCTTCAACCGCTAACGAGAAGGCCATGGCGAAATACACGTAACCCTTGGGCACATGCACGTCGAATGCTTCGCAGATCAAGACTACGCCCACCACCATCAGGAATGACAGCGCCAACATTTTCAATGACGGGTGCTTGTCGATGAAGTCACTGATGACGCCTGCACAGGCCATCATCACCAGCACCGCCGCGACGATGGCCGCGATCATGACCGGCACATAGGACACCATCCCGACCGCTGTAATCACCGAGTCGAGGGAGAACACGATGTCGATAATCGCGATCTGGATGATGGTGTACAGGAATTTACCGCCTTTACCTTTGGGCTCATTAGCAGCTTCTTCCTCCCCTTCCATGCCGTGATAAATTTCTTGAGAGCTTTTCCACAGCAGGAATAAACCACCGAAAAACAGAATCAAATCCCGCCCGGAAATACCTTGGCCGAACACCACGAACAAGTCTGAGGTCAGGCGCATAACCCAGGTGATCGACAGCAGCAGCAAGATTCGGGTAACCATGGCCAGTGCCAGTCCGAAGATTCGCGTCCGTGGCTGCATGGGTTTGGGCATACGGCTGACGAGAATCGCGATCATGATGATGTTGTCGATGCCGAGGACGATCTCCAAGGCGGTCAGGGTGAAAAAGGCAACCCAAAGTTCGGGGTTGATCAGCCATTCCATAGGTATTCCTTAAGCGGTTAATCCCCGGGTTACCGGGAGTGAATCGTCAGCTTCATAGACTGCGGTAGAACGGAAATATTCCCATCAACAGCGCGGCGACCATTATGCACAGACAAACCAGCACCGCCCATTTCAGGGTAAACCGTTGGTGATCGCCGAATTCGATACCCGCCAATGCCACCAATAGATAGGTCGACGGTACCAGTGGGCTCAGCAAATGCACGGGTTGACCGACGATTGAGGCGCGGGCCATTTCCAGGGGGGTGATGCCGTAATGGCTGGCGGCTTCGGCCAGAATAGGCAGCACCCCGTAGTAAAAAGCATCGTTGGACATGAAGAAGGTGAACGGCATGCTGACCAGCGCGGTGATGACCGCGAGGTATGGGCCGAGGGCATCCGGGATGACCGCCAACAGGCTTTCGGACATGGCCTTGACCATCCCGGTGCCCGACAGAATGCCAGTGAAGATCCCAGCGGCGAAGATCAGCCCAACGACCGCCAGAACGCTACCGGCGTGGGCCGCGATGCGGTCCTTTTGCGCTTGCAGGCATGGATAGTTCACGATCATCGCGATACTGAATGCCACCATGAACAGAACCGGCAACGGCAGCAGGCCGGCGATCAAGGCAGCCATTAGCGCGAGAGTGAGTCCGCCGTTGAACCAGATCAGTTTCGGCCGACGCGCTTCGGGGAACTGTGACACGCTGATTTCACTGTGATCGCCTTCCTCGCCCGGCAGGTGCAGCTCACCCAAGCGAGCGCGTTCACGTTTGCCATAGGCATAAGCGATCAGCAGGATCGCGATAACGCCCACCAGCATGGCCGGAATCATCGGTACGAAGATTGCGGAGGGGTCGACATGCAAGGCGCTGGCGGCGCGTGCGGTTGGGCCACCCCAAGGCGTCATGTTCATCACGCCGCCGGCCAGAATGATCAATCCCGCCATGATTCTCGGGCTCATGCCCAAGCGACTGTACAGCGGGAGCATGGCCGCGACGCAGATCATGTACGTGGTTGCACCGTCACCGTCGAGGGACACCACCAGTGCCAAAACGGCGGTGCCGACGGAAACCTTGACCGGGTCGCCTTTGACCAGTTTGAGGATCAGGCGCACGGCTGGATCGAACAGACCGGAGTCGATCATCAGCGCGAAATACAAAATAGCGAACATCAACATCACGCCGGTGGGCGCAAGTTTGGTGATGCCTTCGAGCATCATGGGGCCGATGCCAGCGGCGAAACCGCCTAACAGGGCAAACGCGATTGGAACCAGAATCAGGGCGATCAGGGCGGACAGGCGTTTGCTCATGATCAGGTACATGAACGTGACGACCATGGCAAAGCCGAGGAAGGTCAGCATAGAAATACTCCAGGTGCAGCGCGGCGTGAGGAATGCGGATTGAGCGGATCAGATCAACGCAGAGCGGGCTGCACGTGGATGAAGAGCGGGAATGGGCTGGAGCGGAAATGCGTGGACATCAGGATCACCATTGTCGTTGAGTTCTTGTTGTTATGCCGCGACCGACCTAATGCCGGCAGCGGAGGCGATCCTAAAGGGACAAGCTTTCAGCAAGCTTTCGATGGGTGAAGATTATGAGCAAGCATGAGCTGGAGAGGCCGCGCCGTCGCCCAGCAGACACCGACTACTGGGAATTGCATATTTTTGTGGGAGGGCGTTACGGCAGCTCCAGGCCGCCGGCTGCTTTGTGCAGCGCACGGAGGTGTTGGCCGATTTGTTTCAGGTTGGCTTCGTTGGCGGCTATTTCTGCGGCGCGGCCGGGTTCGAGCAGAGCGCGGACTTCTTTGTCGAGGTCACCGGTTAAACGCAGCAGTTGTTTTTGGCGCTGGCTGCTTTCGTCTTCAAGCCGGTGCCATTCATTCTCTTGGGGCAAGCCATATCCGCCGCTGTCGAGCAACTCTGCCGGGCGACTGAGGAAGCCACTGCTGGCGAGAATCTCGCGCAAGGTGCCGGTGGCCTGGGAAACGCTGCCGTCTTTCTGTTCCTGGGCGCTGAGGTAGCGTTCTTTAACCTCTTCCTGAGCCAACAACAGTTGTCTGCGCAAGCTGGCCTGTTCCAATAACAACATGGCTGCGCTGGTGCGTAGATCTGCATTGGCGAACCAAGCGTTGCGGTCCTTGGCGGGCAGTGTCAGCCAGTCTTCCACGGTCTTCTGTTTGATCGGCAACTGTTTTTTCAAGATGTCGAACATCGCCTGATAGCGATCCCGATAAGAGTCGAACCGATAACCCAGACGCAAGGCTTCGCGGGGGTCTTTCAGCACGCTGGTGTCGGCCAGACCACGGGCGTCAAGAACTTCCAGCAGGCCGTTAGGAATGATGCTGTCCAAGCCTTTGATACGCGGGTCATCGGTACCGCTGCGCAACAGCTTCAAGGTCTCTACCGCGCAGTTGTTCGAGATGAAGTAGTAATTGCCGTCGTAGCTCCAGTGCATCTCGGCCGCGTGCTGCACCAAAGCGTTGATCTTTGGGCGCGACAGGTTCATGGGCACTGAGGCGAGGCTGCGCAGTTCGGTCTTGGTGTACTCATCGATCACTTGCGACAGTGGCAAAACGAACAGGCGCGATGGATAGACGCCCGTCAGGCCGTCCCAGCTCGACAGCTGCACATCGCCAACGAAGGCGCGATACGACAACACCAGGTGCTGATCTAGGTCCAGACGGCAATCCGGGCCGCGTGGCCGTCCAGGTTTGCAAATCACCAGCCGAAGCATGCTATGGCCCCAGCGACTCACCCAGTTCTGGTTGGCTTCAGCTAACAGGTAGTCGACCGCATACACCCGCTCTGGATCAATCTTGCCCAGCGGCTGCACAGCAAAATCGCTGCCAGCGTTGATGAAAGGATAGGACGCCGGGCATTCGTTCTTGGCCGCGGGAGCCCAGCCGAACCGATCTTTGTAATACGCGTAAAGCCCCGGTCTGCGGCATGCGTAATCAGGATCCAGGAGGAAATACTCCATGTTCACTGCGACGAATTCGCGCGGGTTACTGATTTCGTAGATGTCCGGGCTGCGGGCTACCTGGCGGTTGTTCTCTTCGCGCTCACCGCGACGGCCAACGTATTCCGGCCAGCCGGCAAGGTCGAGCAACCGTGGATCGTCGCTAAGGGTAAAGCGGCGTTCCGTTTCGCCCCGGCATTGATCCGGCAACCCGATATCGCCCGTGCTGCTGGCCTGACGTCGGCAATTGAGGATCAGCTTACGCACGGCTTCTGGCCACAGCGCCGCGCGATCATAAATATGGGTGAGTTCGTGCAGGACCGTCGCGAGCATTTCGCGGCGGACGGTGCCGTGAGGACGATTGGTTTTTTGCGTGGCTGCCGAGCCGTCAGTCAGGCTTGCCAGCAAATTGCGGTTCAGGTCGAGATGATGCGGGCCGGTCGCTTCGCCATAGGCGTTGCTTGGTAGTCCCGTGGACCAACTGACATCGACGCGTCGGTCCAACTGCTCGACGAATCCAGGCGGCAGGGACCGCATCGCCTCATCAAGCAATAGTTGGCTGGCGTGTTGCTGCGCCTGGTTGAGGTCGTCGGTGTCGAGCTTAAGGCTCAACCCGGCGACTGCGCTGTTGCCGACCAACAACAGCGCGCAGGTCAGCACCCAGACGGCGAGAGGTCTCACAGCGCGAGAATGGCTTCGGCCAGCGTTTCGTCACTAGCGTTACGGGCTTCGGGCAAATGCGCGCGCAGGGTATCGAAGGCGGCTTCAAGCTGAACCCCGCGAATATCGCCTTTGCTGGCCACATAGCTGGCCGCGTCGTCTTTGGCTTGAATCACGACTTTGGAGTCACGTGTAGAGGTGGTGCTGTCAGAGGTAAAGTCGATGCTGCGGCCGAAGGCGCGGACGACGATATTACTGGTGGCCTTGACGGTTTGTGCTTGGGCCACGCCGGTTAGCAACAACAGACCAAGGGTGGCGGCAATCAGCGGGGTACGCATGGAACGTCTCCAAAATGCAGAAGATAAAACGTGATTATTGGACGAGGATTGCTTGCGCCAGTTCAGCGTCGCTGGCACAAAGTTTTGGCTGGGTCAGGCGTAGCTGCTCGCGTAGCGCAAGCAGGGCTTCTTCCAGTTGTGCTCCTCGCAGTCGGCCATCACTGGCTATAAACGCTGCAGCATCATCCTGGGCGGCAAGTACGATTTTTCGATCAAACGGTGCAGACGTAACCTTGCTGGTAACGAATCCGCTGGCGACCAGAGATTGTGTGGTCGTATCAAACGCTTGGCACTGGGCAGTCCAAGCCAGAGCAATGAGGAGAACAGGCAGAAAACGCATAGTTCGATCTAGCCGATGATTCGAGCGGGCAAGGCTAGCGCAATGCCCGTAGTAGAGCTAGCCGACATTTAAGCGGGCCTGCGCGGTAGGTCAAATCGCCAGGATCGCCTGAGCCAGCTGGGCGTCCGTCGCTTTCAACTCGGGCGCTTGATGACGGATATGGTCCAGCGCGCCTTCAAGTTGTACGCCACGGATCTCGCCTTGGCTGGCCACAAAGCTGGCTGCGTCGTCGCGGGCTGCGAGTACGATTTTGTCGTCCTTGAGCGAAGAGGACAGTTTCGAGGTCGCGTCGCTTGAGGCATCGAATGCACGAACCAGTTCATCGGTGGTGACAACAAAACTCGATGCACTTGCGCCGGTGGCAACAACAGCCAAGAGGGCTACAGCGCTAAGCAGGCGTAGGCGGGCCATGATGAACTCCAGAGACTTAGAAATAGAGGATTTGAGCAGCGGCAAGCCTATAACAGCAATGCGGTGCATACCATCCTGTGACGTCGCGAGCGTGTTTTTAGCGACAGGAGGAAGGGTTTTCGACGCCATGTGATTAAAAAATATACGGAAACTAACTGTACTGGTCGATATGGCCAATGTAAAAACTGTACGTGATTGGGCAGATAGCGTAGGTGGCTTCACGGGCGTTCGCAAACCCCGAAATGACAAAACCCGTCGGCAGTTACCTGCGACGGGTCTTGTATGGAGCAATTCGGGTTGCTGGCAGGAGACCTGTTGGGTCTGGGACCAGCGAGCGCTAAATTAGCGCCAGAACGGCTTGCTCAACTCTTCGTAGCGTTGCGATTCGCTAATCCCGGCGTCAGCCAGCAAACGTGCATCCAGACGGGCCAATTGGTGGCGGCTGGAAATGCGACGCTGCCAAAGCATCAGGTTGGCGAAAGCGCGAAGAGGCCATACAGCTTTTTCGGATGAAGCGGTTGTTTCGAAGAACAGGTCGGAACTGATTGTACGTTCCATGATGAACATCCTTCCGCTTGTGGCGGGATTAGGTAGTGGTTTAACTGGTACTGATTTTCCTCTCTCTTGATCAGTCTCACTAGACACAGTTCACTTCAATTGTGCTGGTTCAGTTAACTGTTTATACGCACTGTTTTGTTCGAAAACGGGGCAACTGTACCGGTTCGCCCTTTTGTGGTGCGCTTATTCAAAAGTACGGTTGATATTAAGGGTTTAGAGCGGTCGAACGACCCGTACAGCAGTACAGTTTTTGAAACGGAAGGGTTTTTCAGTAGGCTGACTGCAAGAAAATGTCTTGCAGTCAGCAACTGAGTGAATCAGTTGGCGAGCATTTGCCCGGTTTCTTCCAGGTTCATGTGCCAGCTGAGCGCTTCGCGCAGTACGTGAGGGGTGTGACCGCCGATTTTGCAGGCCGCAGCGAAGTAGTCATTGAGCGCACCGCGGTACGCCGGGTGAACACAGTTGTCGATAATCACTCGAGCGCGTTCGCGAGGTGCCAAACCACGCAGGTCGGCCAGACCTATTTCGGTCACCAGGATGTCAACGTCATGTTCGGTGTGGTCAACGTGGCTGACCATAGGCACAACGCTAGAGATAGCGCCGCCCTTGGCGATGGACTTGGTCACGAAGATCGCCAAATGTGCGTTGCGAGCGAAGTCTCCCGAGCCGCCAATCCCGTTCATCATCCGGGTGCCGCAGACGTGAGTGGAGTTGACATTACCGTACAGATCGAACTCCAGCGCCGTGTTGATCCCGATAATACCCAGGCGACGAATCACTTCCGGGTGATTGGAGATTTCCTGTGGACGCAGGACCAATTGCGGTTTGTAACGGTTCAAGTCGCTGAAGACTTCAGTGTGTTTCGCGGCTGACAAGGTCACAGAGCTGCCAGAAGCAAAGCTCAGAACGCCGGCATCGAACAGGTCGAAGGTCGAGTCCTGAAGCACTTCGGAGTACATGGTCATGTCGTGGAAAGGTGAGTCCAGCAAACCGTGCATCACCGCGTTAGCGATGGTGCCGATGCCCGCCTGCAGCGGCATCAAGCTGTTGGTCAGACGGTTTTCTTTCACTTCGTGTTTGAAGAACTCAACCAAGTGGCTGGCGATCGCCTGAGTATCGGCGTCGGGAGGCAGAATCGTCGAGTGTGAGTCCGGTTGATTGCTGATGACGATGCCGACAATTTTCGCCGGGTCGATCTGCACCGCTGTGCTGCCGATGCGGGTGTCAGCTCTCAGTATCGGGATTGGCAGCCGGGTTGGACGGTAGCTAGGGATATAGATGTCATGCAGGCCTTCCAGCTCCAGCGGCTGGGCGAGGTTGATTTCGATAATCACCTCTTTGGCCAGAATCGCGAAGCTGGCCGAGTTACCGACGGAGGTGCTGAGTATCAGATGGCCTTCTTCGGTAATGGCCACGCATTCGATCACAGCCAAGTCGACGGCTTTAATCTGACGATTGCGCAGCTGCTCAACGGTGTCCGAGAGATGCTGGTCGATGAACATCACCGTGCCGTCGTTGATCGCCTTGCGCAACGTGCTGTCGACCTGGAACGGCATGCGACGGGACAACACGCCTGCTTCGGTGAGCTGCTTGTCGAGGTCGTTGCCCAGGCTTGCGCCGGTCATCAAGCTGATCTTCAGGGGCGAAGTCTTGGCACGCAGGGCCAGGGCTTGTGGAACGGCCTTGGCTTCGCCTGCGCGGGTGAAGCCGCTCATGCCGACGGTCATGCCGTCCTGGATCAAGGCTGCGGCGTCTGACGCGCTCATGACCTTGCTGAATAGAGAAGGCATACGAATACGATCACGGTACATGGGTTGTCATCTCGGGTATCGGAAGCAAGGCCTCAGTCTAAGTGAGTTGGATTTTTTCCGTCCCGCTACCAAAGTCGCATCCAGGGCTATTAAATAGCCGTTTCGGTGTAAAACAGCGTTACAAAGCCGAAAAAAACCCCAGCCGATATTCGCGCTGGGGTCAGATTGAAGCGAGTGGACGTTTTTAGCGGAATCAGTCGACGGCTTTAACCATGTCCTCAATGACCTTTTTAGCGTCACCAAACACCATCATGGTTTTATCCAGGTAGAACAATTCATTGTCCAAACCGGCGTAGCCGCTGGCCATCGAGCGCTTGTTTACGATGATGGTCTTGGCCTTGAACGCTTCGAGAATCGGCATGCCAGCAATCGGCGATTTAGGATCGTTCTTCGCCGCAGGGTTGACCACGTCGTTGGCGCCCAAGACCAGTACTACGTCGACTTGGCCAAACTCGGAGTTGATGTCATCCATCTCGAACACTTGGTCGTAAGGCACTTCTGCCTCGGCCAGCAGTACGTTCATGTGCCCCGGCATCCGCCCGGCGACCGGGTGAATCGCGTACTTCACGGTGACGCCCCGGTGAGTCAGCTTCTCGGTCAGCTCTTTCAGCGCATGTTGTGCGCGAGCCACTGCCAGGCCGTAGCCGGGAACGATGATCACGGTGTCGGCGTTCATCAGAAGGAAGGTGGCGTCGTCAGCCGAGCCTGATTTAACCGGGCGGGCTTCTTTATCACCTACAGGGCCTGTGACGTTCGTCGCACCGCCGAAACCGCCGCCGATTACATTGAAGAACGAACGGTTCATCGCCTTGCACATGATGTACGAGAGAATGGCGCCGCTTGAACCTACCAGTGAGCCGGCAATGATCAGCATCGAGTTGTTCAGCGAGAAACCAATCCCCGCCGCTGCCCAGCCGGAGTAGCTGTTGAGCATCGACACCACGACCGGCATATCTGCACCGCCGATGGGGATGATCAGCAGTACGCCGATGACGAACGCTAAAGCGAGCATCAGGGCAAACGCGCCAAGGTTGCCGGTGGCGATGAAGATCACGCCGAAGGCTATCGTCGCCAAGCCCAGTAACAGGTTCAGCTTGTGCTGACCGGCAAACTGTACCGGTGCGCCTTGGAACAGGCGGAATTTGTACTTGCCTGAGAGCTTGCCGAAGGCAATGACAGAACCAGAAAAGGTGATCGCACCAATCGCTGCACCAAGGAACAGCTCCAGGCGATTACCGGCTGGAATGCTGTCGCCCAAGTGATGAACAATACCCAGCGACTGCGGCTCGACGACGGCGGCGATGGCGATGAACACAGCGGCGAGGCCGATCATGCTGTGCATGAACGCAACCAGCTCAGGCATCTTGGTCATTTCAACGCGTTTGGCCATGATCGAACCGGCGGTACCGCCGACTAATAAACCAATTACGATATAACCGATACCTGCTGAAGCGCCGCCCTGTGCCAGCGACATCTCGCCAAGCTTGTACACGAGGCCGATGGTGGTGATCACAGCCAGCGTCATGCCCAGCATGCCGTACAGATTGCCGCGTCGCGAGGTGGTCGGGTGCGACAGGCCTTTGAGCGCCTGGATGAAGCAGATCGAGGCGATCAGGTACAGAAGTGTTACTAGATTCATGCTCATTACTTCTGCGCCCCTGTTTCTACGGGCAGAACTTTAGCTTTCGGTGCTTTTTTCTTGAACATCTCCAGCATTCGCCGAGTGACGAGGAAGCCGCCGAACACGTTGACCGCCGCTAATGCGACCGCCAGCGTGCCCATGGTTTTGCCCAGCGGGGTAACGGTCAGTGCAGCTGCGAGCATGGCGCCGACGATCACAATTGCCGAAATCGCGTTAGTCACTGCCATCAGCGGGGTGTGCAACGCGGGTGTAACGTTCCAGACCACATGGAAGCCGACATAGATCGCCAGCACGAAGATGATCAGGTTGTAGATACCGGGGGAGATAAACTCTTCCATCGTCTTGTCCTTTAGGCGTTCTTGCGGATGACTTGGCCGTCGCGGCACATAAGGCACGCGGTAACGATGTCGTCTTCGAGGTTGATCTGCAGCTGCCCTTCTTCGGTGAATAGCAGCTTCATAAAGTCCAGCAGATTGCGTGCATACAGGGCCGAAGCATCAGCAGCCACCATTGCGGGCAAGTTGGTGTAACCAATGATGGTCACGCCATGCTCGATCACCACTTGGTCAGCCACGGTCAGCGGGCAATTGCCGCCTTGCGCCGCCGCCAGGTCGATGACCACCGAGCCGGGCTTCATTTGCGAAACGGTGTCGGCGCTGAGCAGCACCGGCGCTTTACGGCCGGGAATCAACGCCGTGGTAATCACGATGTCCGCCTGCTTGGCGCGCTCGTGCACCGCAACCGCCTGGCGTTGCATCCAGCTCGCGGGCATCGGGCGGGCATAGCCCCCAACACCGACGGCGGCTTCACGTTCTTCGTCGCTTTCGTACGGCACGTCAACGAACTTGGCGCCGAGGGACTCGATCTGTTCTTTAACCGCAGGACGTACGTCCGACGCTTCAATCACAGCGCCCATACGTCTTGCCGTCGCGATGGCCTGCAAGCCGGCAACGCCAGCACCCAGGATCAGCACCCGTGCGGCTTTCACAGTTCCTGCGGCCGTCATCAGCATCGGCATGAAGCGCGGATAGTGATGGGCTGCTAGTAGAACGGCTTTATAGCCTGCGATGTTGGCTTGGGAAGACAGGACGTCAAGGCTTTGGGCGCGGGAGGTGCGCGGCGCGGCTTCGAGGGCAAATGCGGTAATACCGCATTCGGCCATCTTTGAAATCGTCTCGCTGTTAAACGGATTGAGCATTCCGATCACGATCGTGCCGGGTTTGATCAGCGTCAGCTCATGATCGTTGGGAGCGGCGACCTTGAGGACCAGCTCAGCACCGAACGCATCCGTCGCAGTACCAAGGGCGGCACCGCAGGACTGATAAGCACTGTCAATAACGCAGGCGTTAATGCCGGCGCCACTTTGCACCGTGACCTGATGGCCTTGGGCAATCAGCTTCCTGATGGTTTCGGGGGTTGCGGCAACCCGAGTTTCGCCCGTATGGGTTTCGAGAGGAACACCAATGTGCACGTTCAAATCTCCTGCATGATCTTGTTCTTATGTTCGAATAGGCCAGTGCACTACGGATGGCGCAGCTGGTTCGGCTGATCAGTACGATCCCGCCAAAACAGGGCGGGGCGCGGCATTTTGCAGGCGAAGTTAGATCCCTTCAACCACTTATGAAAGGTGACGAAAAATTAACTACAAGTCACCCTGTGACCAGAAGTCGCATCAAATGCAGGTAGGCCTTTGTTTACAAGGCCTGTAGCGATCTATTTGTAAATACGACCTTTTGCGTAATTAGGTTGATGAATACGTGTCACCTGCTCATGTAAAGGCTGATAGCCCCGGTTTTATGCGGTCTGGGTGCAATTATTGGCTATCGGTACAGTTGGTCTTAAAGCGACAAATTGTTATATCTGTAGGCGCGGAATGTTTTTGACTACACGGTCAGCTACCGGCTGCAAGCGGTGTTGCAAGTAGGGTGTAGCCATGAGCCTGATCCACCAGCCAATCGCGAAAAGAGCGCAACGAAGCAGACTCTACTTTTCGCTCTGGAATCATCAGGTAATAAGCCTTAGGACTCGATAACGCCGATTGATTCGCAATGACAAGACGCTTTTCCGCCAATTCGCGCTGAATAAGAAATGGCGGAATCAAGGCAACCCCCATCTCATGCATGGCCGCCTGTGCAAGCATGGAGAATAGCTCGTAACGGGGGCCTGTCATGTCCCAGGGGATATTCACGCTCAAAGCGCTGAACCATTGCCGCCAGGCATAGGGGCGCGTGGTTTGTTGCAGGAGCGCAAGTTCGGCTATCTCATTGGCGCTTAAGCTCTGACGATTGCCCAATAGCGTTGGGCTACATACGGGCATCGGATTCTCACCCATCAACCGGTGTGACTCAGTGCCGGACCAGTCCGCGTCGCCGAAGTAGATTGCCGCATCGAACTCGGTGTCTGCGAACAGAAACGGGCGGGTACGGTTGGTCAGGTTGACCGTCACGTCGGGGTGCTTCTGCTGGAAATGTTTCAGGCGTGGCAGAAGCCATTGAGTGCCGAATGTAGGGACCACTGCCAGCTCGATGGTGTTGGCGCCCTGTTGGCCCATCGCTGAAAGCGTGTCACGTTCCACGGCATCCAATTGAGTCGCGACGCGCCGACTATAAGAAAGGCCGACCTCTGTCAGCTTGACCCCGCGGCGGGAGCGTCGGAATAGCTCGACGTTGAGAAACTCTTCGAGGCTGGCGATTTGTCGGCAGATGGCGCCTTGGGTAATCGAAAGCTCCCGCGCTGCTTTGGTGAAGCTCTCGTGCCTGGCGGCGGCTTCGAAACTGATGAGGGCTGTCGTGCTGGGTATCTTTCTGCGCATGTACCTTTACCTCACCTGTTGATCGCATTAACGAGGCTTATACTCATTACGGAGTGATAAATTAGCACAACAGTATGCGAAAACCTCGTTTGCCCTATTCGCTAACGGGGCCTAGCATCAGCCCACGACGTTATTACCTGATCGCGAGGACTCGCTCATGGCTGGCAAAGCAAGCTTCAACTGGATCGACCCACTGTTGTTGGATCAGCAACTTACTGAAGAAGAACGCATGGTGCGCGACAGCGCTGAGCAGTTTTCCCGTGACAAGTTGGCCCCTCGCGTCCTTGAAGCTTTTCGCCATGAGCGCACCGACACCGCTATCTTCCGTGAGATGGGTGACGTGGGCTTGTTGGGCGCCACAATCCCGGAGCAATACGGGGGTAGCGGTCTGAGCTACGTGTGTTACGGATTGATCGCACGTGAAGTCGAGCGCGTTGATTCCGGTTATCGCTCGATGATGAGTGTGCAGTCCTCTCTGGTGATGGTCCCGATCAACGAGTTCGGCACTCAAGCGCAGAAACAGAAATACCTGCCCAAGTTGGCTTCCGGCGAGTGGATTGGTTGTTTCGGTCTTACCGAACCCAATCACGGCTCCGATCCGGGCGCGATGATCACTCGGGCAAAAAAGGTCGAGGGCGGTTATCGCTTGTCTGGAAGCAAAATGTGGATCACCAACAGCCCGATCGCCGATGTATTCGTGGTGTGGGGCAAGGACGATGCGGGCGATATTCGTGGTTTCGTCCTGGAGAAAGGTTGGGCCGGCCTGAGCGCGCCGGCTATTCACGGCAAGATCGGCCTGCGCGCATCCGTTACCGGCGAGATCGTGATGGACAACGTGTTTGTGCCTGAGGAAAACATCTTCCCGGACGTTCGTGGTCTGAAAGGGCCGTTCACCTGCCTGAACTCCGCTCGTTACGGGATTTCCTGGGGGGCGCTGGGTGCTGCTGAATTTTGCTGGCACACCGCGCGTCAATACACGCTGGACCGTCAGCAATTCGGTCGTCCGCTCGCTGCCACCCAGTTGATCCAAAAGAAGCTGGCTGACATGCAGACCGAGATCACCATGGCCTTACAAGGCTGCCTGCGGTTAGGGCGAATGAAGGATGAAGGCACTGCAGCAGTTGAAATCACCTCGATGATGAAGCGCAACTCGTGCGGCAAATCCTTGGACATCGCCCGTATGGCCCGGGACATGCTGGGCGGTAATGGCATATCCGACGAGTTCGGTGTCGCGAGGCATCTGGTCAACCTTGAAGTTGTGAATACCTATGAAGGTACACACGACGTACATGCGCTGATTTTGGGTCGTGCGCAGACAGGCATTCAAGCCTTCTATTAAGTAGCTGCCGTTTAGCTGTCTATTCATAAGGAAAAGGAGTTTGCCGATGGGTGCGCTTTCACATCTGCGGGTGCTTGATTTGTCGCGGGTGCTTGCCGGGCCTTGGGCTGGTCAGATTCTCGCGGACCTTGGGGCTGAGGTAATCAAGGTCGAGCGTCCGGGCAATGGGGATGACACGCGCGCTTGGGGGCCTCCTTTTCTTAAAGATGCCGATGGCAACAACACCAGTGAAGCGGCTTATTACCTGTCGGCCAATCGGAACAAGGAGTCGGTGACCATCGACTTCACCCGACCTGAAGGGCAGAAGTTGGTGCGGGAACTGGCTGCCAAATCCGACATTCTCATTGAGAACTTCAAAGTCGGCGGGTTGGCAGCCTATGGGTTGGACTATGAGTCGTTGAAAGCCCTCAACCCTCGGCTCATCTATTGCTCGATCACGGGTTTCGGGCAAAGCGGTCCCTACGCCAAGAGGGCGGGCTATGACTTCATGATCCAAGGGCTGGGGGGGTTGATGAGTCTTACAGGTCGGCCAGAAGGGGATGACGGCGCCGGTCCGGTGAAAGTGGGCGTCGCCTTGACTGACATCCTTACCGGGCTGTACTCGACCGTGGCGATCCTCGCTGCATTGGCGCATCGAGATCAAGGTGGCGAAGGTCAGCACATCGATATGGCATTGCTTGATGTGCAGGTCGCCTGTCTGGCCAATCAGGCGATGAACTACCTGACAA
>NZ_CP133783.1:2760000-3662500 GCF_034353045.1 Pseudomonas sp. MH10 | reverse complement strand
GTGTGACGCCTGCCCGGTGCCGGAAGGTTAATTGATGGGGTTAGCTAACGCGAAGCTCTTGATCGAAGCCCCGGTAAACGGCGGCCGTAACTATAACGGTCCTAAGGTAGCGAAATTCCTTGTCGGGTAAGTTCCGACCTGCACGAATGGCGTAACGATGGCGGCGCTGTCTCCACCCGAGACTCAGTGAAATTGAAATCGCTGTGAAGATGCAGTGTATCCGCGGCTAGACGGAAAGACCCCGTGAACCTTTACTATAGCTTTGCACTGGACTTTGAATTTGCTTGTGTAGGATAGGTGGGAGGCTTTGAAGCGTGGACGCCAGTCTGCGTGGAGCCAACCTTGAAATACCACCCTGGCAACTTTGAGGTTCTAACTCAGGTCCGTTATCCGGATCGAGGACAGTGTATGGTGGGTAGTTTGACTGGGGCGGTCTCCTCCTAAAGAGTAACGGAGGAGTACGAAGGTGCGCTCAGACCGGTCGGAAATCGGTCGTAGAGTATAAAGGCAAAAGCGCGCTTGACTGCGAGACAGACACGTCGAGCAGGTACGAAAGTAGGTCTTAGTGATCCGGTGGTTCTGTATGGAAGGGCCATCGCTCAACGGATAAAAGGTACTCCGGGGATAACAGGCTGATACCGCCCAAGAGTTCATATCGACGGCGGTGTTTGGCACCTCGATGTCGGCTCATCACATCCTGGGGCTGAAGCCGGTCCCAAGGGTATGGCTGTTCGCCATTTAAAGTGGTACGCGAGCTGGGTTTAGAACGTCGTGAGACAGTTCGGTCCCTATCTGCCGTGGACGTTTGAGATTTGAGAGGGGCTGCTCCTAGTACGAGAGGACCGGAGTGGACGAACCTCTGGTGTTCCGGTTGTCACGCCAGTGGCATTGCCGGGTAGCTATGTTCGGAATAGATAACCGCTGAAAGCATCTAAGCGGGAAACTAGCCTCAAGATGAGATCTCACTGGGACCTTGAGTCCCCTGAAGGGCCGTCGAAGACTACGACGTTGATAGGTGGGGTGTGTAAGTGCTGTGAGGCATTGAGCTAACCCATACTAATTGCCCGTGAGGCTTGACCATATAACACCCAAGCAATTTGCGATGAAGCAAATTGAGGTGTGTGAAGACGACACAACCGAAAATTCGAAACCCACAGATCTATCACATCCCCATTCGCTGGCACGTGAACTCGCAGGAGGGCACGCACTGGCTACTGAATTTCTTGACGACCATAGAGCATTGGAACCACCTGATCCCATCCCGAACTCAGCAGTGAAACGATGCATCGCCGATGGTAGTGTGGGGTTTCCCCATGTGAGAGTAGGTCATCGTCAAGATTAAATTCCAGAACCCCTGATCGCTTACGCGTTCAGGGGCTTTGTTTTTGTGAGAGTTACCGAAATTAGCTGACACGTTACCTCGTAACGGATTGGCATCAGAATTTCTTGACGACCATAGAGCGCTGGAACCACCTGATCCCATCCCGAACTCAGCAGTGAAACGGTGCATCGCCGATGGTAGTGTGGGGTTTCCCCATGTGAGAGTAGGTCATCGTCAAGATTGAATTCCAGGACCCCTGATCGCTTATGCGTTCAGGGGTTTTGTTTTTTGCGCTTATTAAACCCAGCTCACGTGAATAGCTTGAGCACGTTGTTCATCGCGTCATCGGCAAACCCTTGCAAGAACCCCCGAAACTCTACAAGCGAACCTGACCACTCTGCAGAGGGTTCGGCCACGATGCTCCAGGTCGCGGAGCACTGCTTTTCTCCATCTGGTGCGACTGTCATGGATGCCCAAAGATTCCCGACGGGCAGCGTGGTATAGATCAACGACCACGTCATATAAAGCGCCGTGTCGTCTCGGGAATTGAGCTGCTCAATCACTACGTTCTTGTCTTTGAACAGCTTTCTGCGCACTGAGCGAACACCCGTACCGTCCATCTTGCAAGAGTCGAGAGCGGGGATGAACGCAGGAAATCCCCCAAAGTTTCCGACGACCTTCCACACACTTTGCGCGTCGCTTGCAATGTCTACGGTAGACACGACTGGCTCACTGTCCAGGTTCTTGATCAGCGTATCGGGCCGCAAAAAGCTAAAGGTATTGATCTTATTCATGGTGTTCTCCATCAGATGATTAGATAAAGTCGATTTCTTTCAGGTAATCGCAGCCTTTGCGCAACAGCACGTCGGTCTTCAACGGATAACGCTCGCCCATCTGCCAAATACCGGCTTGAGCGTTCTCGTACTCGATCATGGAGATGTCGCCGATGTCTTCTTCAAAGCCATCGAGATAGAACCCCAACACGCCGAACAGCGCGTTTTGGCTGTCCACTCGACTGAGCTGTTGTTGCCATTGGGCGACACTCACCATTTGGAACTCTCGGCCGGCTTCACGGAACGCAGCCACGTAGCGGCTCCAGCTCAGCGGCTCAGGATTGTGCAGATTGAAAACCGCGTGATCGGGGTGATAACGGCTGGCATGGAAGCCAATAAAGCGAGCAAGAAAATCCACCGGCATCAGGTCAAAATTCATGGAGAACTCTGGAACCTGGCCGAGCTGTATTGAGCCTTTAAGCATCAGCATCAGCCGATTTTTATGAGGCTGACAAACGCCGGTCACACTGTTGAAGGCAATATTTCCCGGTCGGTAAATATTCACCCAAGCGCCTTGCTCCCCAGCACTTCGAAGAATGCGCTCAGCAACCCATTTAGAAAGGTTGTAACCGTTCTTGATATAGATAGGTGGGGTGCCAGCGGCCGGTTGTTCCAGGACATTGCCTGCCCCATCGACCGCACTGGAGGCGGAAAGCGTCGACACGAAATTAAAAATCTTCTTGCTGCGGCCTTCACACAAACGCAAGCATTCAAAAATGGGCTCGACGTTGTCTTTGATGAGCGTTTCATAGTTCTGGACATGGTTAACGTTGGCCGCGCTGTGCACCAAGGCGCCGAAGTCACGATCAATGCGTTCATATACTTCAGGGCTTAGGCCCAGCAGCGGCTGCCCAATGTCTGCGGGGTAGACAATCACCCTGCTTAAATCCAGATGGTCCAGGCGATTTTCGCGTAACGCCTGCATGAAGCGAGCATTCGCGCTTAGGCCAACGCCCTCACGCACCAGGCACACGACTTCCGTTGCGCCCCATGCCAATAGGGCCTCGACAATGTGCACACCGAGAAAACCGTTAGCGCCCGTAACCACAACCTTGTGCACATCGCCTAACTGACTGACGGGAACGCTCGTCAAGCATAGGTTCGGGTTGGCGTCATGCAACGCTTGCGGGCTGACGGTATAAGCAGACGATTGAGTGCCATCGTTATCGATAAGCGCCGCCAACGTGAGCAGCGTAGGTGCCTCGATAAAGCGATTGATCGAGATACTGCGTCCAAACTGTTCGCGAATGCTCAGCAGCATCTGTGACAGCAAAATCGAGTGGCCGCCTAGGTTGAAAAAGCTCTCATCCGTGGAAATATCGCCCGCCGGCATCTCCAGCAGTTCAGCCCAAAGCTTCAGCAGCTGTCCTTCAATCAACGTCTCCGGCAAACGCCTTGGCAGCGCATCAACAACAGTCACGGGAAGGTCCAACAACGCTTTGCGATCAACCTTACCGTTACTGGCGAATGGCATAGTCATCAGTTCGGTGTAGGCAGTCGGTCGCATGTAATCCGGCAATAGCTGCTCGACGTGCGCCCTGAGCGCTTGGCTAGAGCGTTCTGTAGCGCCTTGAGGCTGGGCAACAAACGCCAGAATGCGTCGCTGGGTATCGATCACCACCGCAACCTGTCGATACAACTGACTAGCACGCAAGCAGTGTTCAATCTCTTCGGGCTCGACCCGAAAACCACGAATCTTCACCTGATTGTCGCGCCTGCCACACAGCTTGATGCCCTCGGCGGTCCACTTTCCGATGTCACCAGTGCGATATACCCGCACCCGTCGGCCGTCGGGCAGCTCAAGCGTGGGATAGCGCTCCTCGGTCAATGCCGGATTGTTCAGATAGCCCAGGCATACCCCCGGTCCGGCGATAAACAGCTCACCGGGTGTGTTTTCCGGTACTGGTTGAAATTGCTCGTCGAGGATGAAAATCTGGCTGTTGGCGATCGGCTTTCCCAAGGTGCGATTGTTGCTCCCCGCTTCGAAAAGCCTCGACGTAATGAGCACCGTCGCTTCGGTCGGCCCATACAGGTTGTAGAAATGACATTGCCCGGCAAGACGCTCAATAACGTAAGGCTCGCAGACGTCGCCTCCGGTCATCAGGTGCTCAAGGCCCAGCGGTTGATCCAGCGGAAGAATGCTCAACAATGCAGGCGGCAAAAAGGCATGGCTGATGCGTTGTTTAATCAGGCTGATCAGCAACAACGGATCCCGCCGCTGGTCCTCGGTGGGCACCACCAGTTCTGCGCCGCTAAGTAGCGTCGGGAAAATGTCGATCACCGACGAATCGAAACTCAGTGTCGAAAATTGAAGTACCCGGCTGTGCTCGGACAGGTTTACGTGCTCGGCGTACCAGGCCGTGAAATGGCTGAGATTGCGTTGGCTCAGCATCACGCCCTTGGGGTGCCCGGTGGTGCCGGACGTATAGAGCGCCATACACGGCGCTTCAGAGATAGGCCGCAGCCGCATTAACGAGCGGGTAGGATCGGTGTCGTCGGCCCCCAGCTCGCTTATATCCAATCCCGGCCACTGATCGCCGAGGGCATGTTGTCCGTCATGAAGTAGCAGCACGGCGCCTGCATTCTCCAAAATATAGCGCTGACGTTGGGTTGGCTGACTCGGGTCCAATGGTAAGTACACGGCGCCGCTGCCAAGAATGGCGAGAATGCCCGCAAATAAAGCAGGGGACTTCGGCAAGCAGATACCAATCACGGGCGGGTTTTCATCGGGCACTGCTGCGCGGTTTGCCAGCAAAGCCAACAACCTTTGTTGTATCGCCAAGCTTTGCGCATGCAGGGTGCCGTAAGTGATTTTACGACCTGCGATGTTCAGCGCAGTCCGCTCGACGAACCGTAAAAAGCTCAGATCCAGACGCTCCACCAAGGGGATTTCGGCTAGAGCTAACAGGTGCGGTCGAGCGGTATGGTTGAAGCGATGATCGAAGGCGAGCGGTTCAAGCCACTGCAAACCGTGTTGCTCGGCGCAGTGGGAAGCGTCAACAGTAGGCGCTCGCAGAAAGTACCCAGCGTCCCGAGATAAACGACCGATGTCTACCGCAACGGCGTCGACCAGCGTTGCAATGGCTGAATCGCGCAACATTCGGCCGTTCCCCGAGCGCTCTGCAGCTAATGGTAGCCGCGACACCAGGCGCTGCGCCTTGGCCGTCCCAAACCAGCAACGTAATTCCAGTGTCGGTAGACCTTCCTCGCAGAGCGGAACCGACCCAACGCGCAAGCTCAATCTAGCCAGCGTAGATAAAAGGGCTTCCTGCTCTGGGTTCGGGCTAAGGCTCTGGTCCTCAATGAGCAGGCACGCTTCGTTCAACAAGCATTGATCCAGGTCCTGCTCTTTCGTGAGGTGCAATACACAATGCCCGTGCTGCTCCAATTCCGTGGCCAGTTCGTTCAAGGCCAGGCTGCGACCCAAGAGTGCAATCTCCAGACGTTTCATAGTGGGCTCCCCTGGCGCGTCAAATCTCCCGGCAGATAGTCGGCCAACGCTTGCTGGACGCACTGCGAATCCAGCATCGAGCTACTTTTGAAGAAGCGCACAATATTGCCAACTAAAGGGTGATGACGATTGACCGGGAAGCTCACCGCCTGGGTTTCGTTCTTGAGTTGCTGCTTGATCATGTCGGCAATCGGCAGGTGATCGATCAGGTCGTAATCAAAGCCCTTCTGAATATCGTTTGTCAGGTAATGCCGGATAAACACCGGCATGATCTGCGCAATACAATCGCGGTCTGATTCCGGTGCGGCGCTCCAGTAAATGCTCACCAGCCGCGCCCAAAAACCGGAGTGCCGGCCTTCGTCGAGTAAATGGTCAGCCATCAACCCCTTGATCGATTGCTTCACTGAATCGTCTTTGGCAAAGGCGGCAACATCGTTAGTCACCGTGTTCTCGGCGATGGCTACGCAAATCAGCTCCACGGCGCTTCGCAGGTGCCCGGGGGCCAAGGAAAGGGCAGTGGGAATGGCTCGGCTCAATTCAATTTCGCCAGGCAGTTCGATCGGCTCAATACCGGTCAGAGCGATGGTTTGTTGCATGAAGTCCATGGCGACCAGCGCGTGATAATCTTCATCGACGACAACAGTCATGGCGTCGTACCGACACGCGAAAGGGAAGCCAATTGCAAAGGTGTTTTTGGCGATACTACGGGCTGTTTTGTCGACGATCTCCGTCTCGAAAATCACTATATCGTTGATGAATTTATAAAGGCTTTGCACCAACGCGAACTCACGCAGGTGGGCACATTCGCGGGTAAACGTTTCACTGAGAACCAAGGGTTGGCGGCTCAACGGATAAATCAGTTTCTCGTCGTTTTCGACCATCCGGCGAGGGCGCGTGCGAATCGTTGCGCGGCCCTCCCAGGCATCGGCAAAGGACACATAGCTTTGGGCGTTCATGCGCTGGCCTCCATTTGTTCGGCGCGCATGCTTACGCGCAGCCTGTCCCAAAACACGATCCTGCTTTCCACAGCGGCAATGGCGGATTCGTACACTTCGCGCTGACGTTGCTCGTCGCCGTTGACCAGGCTTGCCAATAGCGCTTCGGCTGCCGGGCCGTGGTCTTCGGCGTCGACTTCGATATGGCGTTTGAGGTAGTAACGAAAGGTCGGCGCTTGTTCGGCGGTAATATCCCAGTCGTCGAGGATGCGCTGGAACATCAGCGGAATGACGCTCTCCCGCCCATGCAAGAAAGCGGCGGCGACACGGTGGACAGGTTCATGCAACGCAGTGTCGAGGGTTTGTTTGACGAAGCCGCATGCGGCTTGCCCGGCATTGACGCTGTGCAGCGCGGTTTCATAGCTGACGCCTCTCTTTTGCAGCTCAATGAAACGCTCGACCTGTTGGGTGCTGGCGCCGACCTCTCGCATGGCATCCAGGTACAACTCGAAATGGCTGTAGTGGCCGTGGGCCAACGCGTTGTCTGACTCCTCACCCAGCACGATCTCATTGATCAGTCGCGCCGCTTTGGCGTCTTTCGGTGGCAGCCACGGCAGATGAATGCACGTCAGCTCTTGCTGCAGTCGCTTGGTCAAAGACATGAAGTCCCACACCGCAAATACGTGTGTTTCCATGAAGCGTCTCAATACAGCAAGCGAGTCGATTTCAGAGAAGATAGGGTGAGAACCAAGTTCAACTTTTTTTCGTTCGAGAAGATATTTTTGTCCAGTCATGAAAGAGTCCTTAGTTAGAGAGGCGAGTCACTGCCAAACACGGCAGTTCATGTTGGTGTAACGTTACCTGTCTGTAATACGGGCGAGCCTAGACCTCGGGGCGATACCCGGATCTGAATGGTGGTCTGGCGCAGAAGCCCTACCCAGAGCATTGCTGGTATTAATCAGCGTAGATCGTCACGACTCGCTTTCGGATTTCGATAACTACCGAATAAAACTAATGCACTTCAAAAGCATCGGGCAAGTATTTTTTAATTTATTTTTGAATGGGTGTTTTTCAAATAATAAGTGCCCGAATAAAACCAGTCAACTTGGCTTTATTTGGGCGTGAGCGCACCTTCCAACGTATTAAAGTCAGAACAGTTATTAATGAGTAAATACTTCACCCATCATTGCTCTTTGACGGAAAAGTTATAGTTTGATATTTCGGGCGATTGTCTCTGCCCGTTCGACAAGCTCCTTGGATGTATCCATGCGTTTAAACATCCTGCGGGGTGCCAGCGACATCTGCCCTTAGGCAACCACCCTCTGGCCATCCATGCCTTTCATTGCCAAGGTCCAATTTTGCCTGATTCCGGGCACACGCTTGCTTGCACGGAAATGAAGGCTGCGACGGTAACCAATAAATCAGAATCGAAATGTCGCCGATAGAGCACTGCGTGCAATGCCAAATGTAAAGATAGGAGTGAAGCTTGCTTATCGACAGGGCGCCGTAAATAGGGGGGCGCGCGCATTTTCGCAGGGTGAGATCAACAGAAAGCTCATACGGGCTCCAGCAATTTGCAGGCCCGTATGAGCATCATTACCGGTTGCGGGCACAAACAATCAGATACAGTTTCCTTTGAGGGCGCCGACGACTCGTGGCGCGACGGGAGAGTTATTCCTCAGGTATTGATTGATAGCTTCGACGCCACGATTAAGGTGTTGTTCGAGCAATTCCACGGCCTTATCGGTCGCCTTTTCCGAAGCCGCATTCAACAGCGCCCAATGGTCCTCCTGCGACAGCTTCCCAAGCCCCATGGCCGAAAGATTGAACCGCAGAAACCGTTCCTCCTCTTTCAAACTTTCGTCGATCAGGCGTAATAGTTTTTTATTGGGTGCTTTGGCATAGAGGGCCGAATGGAAAAGGCGATTTAATCGGCCCATTTGGCGGAAGTCGATTTCAACTTCAAGCTGTTCTATGTACCCCTTGGCGACAGCGATATCGTGCTTGTCCAGAAGCGGGATCGACAATCGCAGTGCTTCTGACTCCAGCAACCGGCGCAGTCCATAAGCATCTACCGCGTCTTCGCCTACCAACGGTGCAACGACGGCGCCTTTGTGTGGCTCGACGCGTAATAGTGATTGCGCCTCCAGTTGGCGTAGCGCTTCTCGAACCGGCATGCGGCTCACGCCGAACAAGGTTGCCAATGCTTGTTGGCGTAACGCCGTGCCGCTGGGAATTCGCCCATCCAGAATGGCGTTGCGCAGCTTCTCCTCGATCACCGCTCTGGCCAAGTGAGAGGGCGGGTGTTCGTGCCCCAGAATAGAACTCAAATAGCTTTCGTTATCGGGTTTTTGCATACCCATACTCCTACAACAACGGGGGTCGTGGATCGATCCACACTAGGAAGTGCCAGGATGCTCGTCGAGCCTTGTAAAAATAGTCGCTAAACAGTAAAGCGCCCGGTTTTAATTTATTGTTTTCGATTCAAAAAAATGCGGAATCGTTTCTGGCGCATCGCCCTCGCGATTGATGGGTGGTTGCGACATGTCGCAGGACATCCTTAGGTGCAGGAGCAGCAGACATTTGATGAGTGCTGATCGCGAGATGCCATTGTTTTTTTCAGGTCGAACCCGCACCATCAACCGGTTATCGGATTACCGTACGGGCTAACTCCAAGTGGCGGGACGTCTTCCTTTTAATTGGTCAAGATACGCCGGATATCTAGGGCGGTGGCTCTCCTTTGGGCTGCTTCTGACCTGCCTGCTGGCAGGCGGTCTCAATGCCGATTGGGATTTCTCCGTTATCAGCCGTAATGCCGAATTGTTATATGGCCCTTTGGGCGAGGGTCGTAATCGTATAGACGCATGGCAACGGTTACTGTCGACCGAAAAACAAATCAGTGAAAAAGAAAAACTCGAAGTGGTTAATCAGTTTTTTAACCATCAGATCCGTTACGTAGAAGACATAGATAACTGGCACGAGATTGACTATTGGGCAACCCCCATCGAGTCGCTTTGGAAGGGCGCCGGTGATTGTGAGGACTATGCGATCGCCAAGTATTTCAGCCTTCGGCGCTTAGGGGTATCGAACGATAAATTGTTGATCACCTATGTCAAAGCCCTGCGCCTGAACCGCGCACATATGGTGTTGACGTATTACTCAAGCCCAAACGCCGAACCATTAGTGCTTGACAGCCTTATCAATGAAATTAAACCCGCTAGCCAACGAACTGATTTATTACCGGTCTATGCCTTCAACGCCGAAGGTTTGTGGTTGCCAGGCGCTAAGGGCAACAAAAGAGTAGGCGACACGAAACGATTGTCTCGATGGCAGGATGTGTTGAGAAAGATGCATGCCGAAGGTTTTCCGGCCGAGCCTGATCTCTAGGAGAGGAGTTCTGATGTCTCTGTTTAAACAGTTATTGCTCGCAATCTGCCTGTTCCTGGTCGTCGCGTTCAGCGGCAGTTTCATGGTCAGCGTTGAAAGCTCACGGGCGCAATATGTTAACCAACTGCGTTCCCATGCGCAGGACGCGGCGACGTCGCTGGCGCTTTCGTTGACACCCAATATCGACGACCCAACGATGGTCCAGTTAATGGTCAGCTCAATCTTCGACAGCGGCTATTACTCGAGTATTCGCGTCATCGACCTCGCGACTGAGAAAGTCATCATTGAGCGATCCGGCGTAGCGGACAGCAGCTCCGTTCCGGCATGGTTCGTCAAGCTGATCGGCCTTGACGCGGCGGGCGGCGATGCCATTGTCAGCCGCGGCTGGCAGCAGGCGGCTCGCGTCGAGGTCGTCAGTCACCCGATGTTTGCGTTGGCCAAATTGTGGGACAGTGCGTTAGGCAGTCTTGGGTGGCTACTGGCCTGCGGTCTGGTCAGCGCAGTGCTGGGCGCCTTGTTGCTGCGCCGTCAACTTAAGCCGCTGGACTACATGGTCGCGCAATCGCAAGCCATCGCTCGGCGTGAATTCCTCAGCCTGCCGGAGCTGCCGCGTACGCCAGAACTGCGTCGAGTTGTTCAGGCCATGAACCAGATGGTTGAGAAACTCAAAGCGCTGTTTCAGGAGAGCACCGAGCGTAGCGAAAAACTGCGCATTGAGTCTTATCAGGACAGCCTTACGGGCTTGGCCAATCGTCGCTATTTTGAAATGCAGCTCAACGCCAGAGTGAGCAATCAGGAGGAGGCCCGCTCGGGTTATCTGTTGTTGGTACGGGTCAAGGATTTGGCCGGCTTAAACCAACGACTGGGCGGCAAGCGCACGGACCAATTGCTTCAGGCGGTCAGCGAACAGCTGCTTCGGCAATGCGCGCGCTACCCGGAAACCACTAACCTGATCACCCGTATCAGAGGTGGCGAGTTTGCTGTCCTGGTTCCCGGCATGATGCGGGCCGAGGCCTTGCAACTGGCGCAAGACCTGGAAGGCTCGCTGCTCAGCCTGCAGGCCACCGGTGCATCGGACGTTAGCCCCGTGGCTCATATTGGTCTAGCGCCCTATAGCCCCGGCGACTCGCCGCAAACCCTGTTGGGCCTGGGTGATCAAGCGTTATCTCAAGCTGAAATCGAAGGTGAGCGCAGTTGGAGTTGCATCGAACACAGCGCAGTCGTCAATTTAGGCGACGATCAGCATGCCTGGAACACATTGCTTGATCAGGCGCTGACTCAGCGGCGTTTCGAATTGTTTTTCCAGCCCGTCGTAAGCAGCAGCAGTCCAGAGCAGGTGGTGCAGTACAAAGTTCTGTCTCGCTTGCTGGATGATCAAGGACAGACGATTTCCGCTGGGCGATTCCTGCCGTGGCTGGAACGCTTCGGCTGGTCAACGCGCCTTGACCAACTCATGCTTGAATTGGTTGTGCAGCAGATGCTTCAGCATGAGCAAGCGCTGGCCTTAAACCTGTCTGCGGCAACGTTGGCGGACCCTGTGGCGCTGAATAAAGTGTTCGACATACTGAAGCAGCATTCGCGATTGGGAGACAGGTTGACACTTGAAGTAGGTGAAGAGCAGCTGCCCTCGCAGGCCGTTCTTGAGCAACTTTCCCGTCGCCTTCGGGAGTTGGGATTCTCACTGGCAGTGCAGCACTTCGGAGGTCGTTTCAGCATGATTGGCAACCTGGCCCAGTTGGGGCTCGCTTACCTGAAGATCGATGGCAGTTATATTCGGGCTATTGACGAGGAAAGTCACAAGCGCTTGTTTATCGAAGCCATTCAGCGCGCTGCGCACAGCATTGATTTGCCGCTGATCGCCGAGCGCGTAGAAACCGAAGGCGAGTTTCGGGTCATTCGCGAGATGGGAATACAAGGCGTGCAAGGCCAGCTATTTGGCCAACCCGCGCCATGGCAATAAATGGCTCCTGGTTGACGCGGTGTCAGATCAAACCTGTTTCATCATCGTTGATCAGATGACTCAGGCCGCCCAGGGTTTCTCGAGCGTGTGTCCGGTCCATCACTTTGGCTTGTGCGGCGGGCGGTAGATCGGTCACACGGATCACGCCCTTACGGGTCAACACCTGGATCAAGTCGTCGAGTACCCGAATCATCTCCATGTCGCTTTGCTTGAGTTGGCTCAAGCTGGTCTCAACCGCCTCGTTGGCGTACCACGTCTGAAGTTCTTGATCGTCGGGCGGCAACATACCGGTGGATTCTGGATACGGCGCGGCCTCTACGCGAACAAGCGCACCCTGAGCATCGCGTTGAACGTAAAACATTGGAAATCCCTCATCAGATTGAGCGAGTGACCGCGTCGATGCTCACCAGCATAGGCGTTTGGCGTGAGTATGCACGCCACCAACGGCCACGTGAACGGCCGACGTTTTAGCCGTGGTGTTCGACCTAGATCGCAGTTCACCTCTCTGTGGGAGCTAATCTTGTGGGCGAAGGGAACGGCGCGCTATGCCTGACACGTTGTGCCGTCCGCTTCCCGAATAAATTCGGTCCTTCAGCCTCGCCAAATCATTACCCTGCTAACGCACCACGCGTCCCGACACAAAATGCGCAACGTCGTTATACCCTGGCGTAGACGCATGGCCGGGTGTCACCAGCGAATCAATGAACGCCTCGTCTTCAGCGGTGATTTTTACGCTCTGGGCTTTGGTGTACCCATCCCATTGTTCTTCAGTTCGCGGCCCGACGATGGCCGACGTAACCGCCTGATTGTTCAACACCCACGCAATGGCGAACTCGACGATGCCGACGCCTTTCTCTTGGGTGTATGCCTGAATTTTCTGCGCGATACGCAGCGACTCGACTCGCCACTCGGTTTCCATAATGCGTTTGTCCTGACGCCCCGCACGGCTGTTGCTGTCGGGAGTGACATCCGGCGCATATTTGCCACTAAGGACGCCACGGGCTAACGGGCTGTAAGGCACGACACCCAGGCCGTGGAAGGTAGCAGCGGTGATTTGTTCAAGCTCGGCTTGGCGATTGGTGATGTTGTACAACGGTTGGCTGATCACCGGTTTATCCACACCCAATCGCTGGGCGATATTGACGATTTCCGCGATACGCCAGCCCCGGAAGTTGGACACGCCCCAATAGCGGATCTTGCCTTGACGCAGCAAGTCGCCAATCGCCGAAACCGTGACCTCCAGCGGCGTGTTGTGGTCCTCGCGGTGCAGGTAATAGATGTCCACATAGTCGGTGCCCAGTCGGCTCAAGCTAGCGTCGATGCAGTTGAATATGTGCTTGCGACTTAACCCGCTGTTGTTCGGCGTGGTGCCGGGGTGAGGCGAACCCACCTTGGTCGCCAGCACCCAGTCACTGCGGCGTGACGCAATGGCCTCACCGACAATTTCCTCTGAACGTCCGTTGTTATAAACGTCCGCTGTATCAATGAAATTCACACCTTGATCCCAGGCTTTGTCGATAATCCGTAACGACTCTTCGGTGCCGGTTTGCTCACCAAACATCATCGAGCCAAGGGTCAACGTGGACACGCGCAGGCCGGACTGGCCGAGAATGCGATAAGTCATGCTCAAGATCCTTTTCAAAGGGTTAAAGGAAAACCGAAATACGGCGAATTAACGTTACTACCGTCGTCAATCCCTCCACCTTTGTCAAATACCTGAAAGCGATCTTGACCAACGATTACGGCCATCCCACTTTTCTATCGCCCAAAATTAAGCCCGGCAAAAGCCGGGCTGAGAGGAATAGTTGAAACGATTAGCTAGTGCGGTTTGCACCAACGTGGTCAGCGCCATCAGTCGCAACACGGTTTGCACCAACGTGGTCAGCGCCATCAGCAGCAACACGGTTTGCACCAACGTGATCGGCGCCATCAGCAGCAACACGGTTTGCACCGACGTGATCAGCACCGTCAGCAGCAACCTGGGCTGAGTGGATATGAGCTGAACCGTCTGCGGCGTAAGCAGGAAGCGCGAAAGCGCTGCTAGCCAATACTGAGAAAGCCAAGCCGAAGATTAATTTTGAAGTTTTCATGTTGGTGCTCCGAATGTGTTGCTAGTGTTTAACTAGGTATGGGTTGGATTTTACGCAGCGCTGTTTTATTAAGAAGTTAATACGAGTGGTACCGGCCATCATTGAAAATGATAGTTCTATAAAGTCGATATATTTCAATAGCTTGAAGTGATTTTCGGCAAAAAGTGAAGGGCGATGACAGGTCGGCTTGGAAGCATTGAACAAGGCTAATTGCTGCGGCTAGACTTACAAAGAAGTCCCATGCTCTGCGACGGTCTTGATCCTGAGCCCGCTTAAAAAGCACAAGGTTCCACCCGCAGCTGTCAGGCCACTCAGAACGTAGAGCATGCTGGTCGGAAGACGTGGCAGCTTCTACGGAGTGTTGTTAAAACTTAGGCAAACCCCACGCTTCCAGCGGAAATTCCTCAAGCGACTGCAGGCACAGATCGGCATGAACGTACTGCTCGATGGGCATGTGCGAATCGGGTACCGCTACTGCGTACATTCCCGCCGCCTTGGCCGCCGTCACGCCAAATGGTGAGTCCTCGAACACCAAGCAATCCTTGGGATCAACGCCCAGACGGCGGGCCGCGACCAGGAAAATATCAGGCGCAGGCTTGGCGGCACCGACTTCCGGGTCGTCAGCCGTCACAACCGTTTCGAACAGCTCGAACCATGGGCGGTGCAAGGTGGTTTTGGCGTTGAAGTAATGAATCGATGAGCTGGTGCCAACGGCGATAGGAATATTGTGAGTCGCCAAGTGACGGACCAGCGCTTCGGCACCTGGCATTGCGGTAGCGCGCGGAAAGCGTTCGTCCAACAGCGGTTCACGGATGGTCAGGAACTCATCGATCGACAGCGGCAAGTCCAGCGCGCCAATCACGTAGCCGGCGAAGTCCCGCGCCCCACGGCCAATGGTGTTCTGTTTGAGCGTCCAGTCGAACGAGCGGCCGTAACGTCTTGCAATCATGTCGGTGACTTCGGTGTAGATCCCCTCGGTATCCAACAACAGGCCATCCATATCGAAAATAACGGCCTTGATTGGGCCAAAGTTCTTGAGTTGCTGAGTCATTTCATCTGATCCCGTTTTCAAATCCGAACATCAGCCTACCGTCTGAGGGAAGACCGTGGCTAGCCGCAGATGATAATCTGGCCCGCTTATGGATAGCCAAGCAGGTGGGAGAGAGATGAAAAAATCAGTAAAGGTTGCAGTGGGCGTTGTCATAGCAGTCGCCGCATTGAGTTCTGCCGGAGCGTGGTACACCGGCACTCAACTGGAAGGCGTTTTGCACACAGCAATCGACGAGGCCAATCGCCAGATCAAATCCTCCCTTAACGGTTTCGATGGCAGCGTGACGCTGGAACTGGTTTCCCTTGATCGCCATGTGTTCAGCAGCACGGCGCATTATCGGGTGAATATCAAAAGCGCAAAATTGGGCAAGGGTAACGAAAACGTTGAGCTGCTTTTCGTCGATAACGTCGAGCACGGTCCGTTGCCATGGTCACGCGTGAAGTCGCTGAACTTGATGCCGGTCATGGCCGCCAGTAACTACGAAATCGAAAAAAATTCAGTCACCGAAAAATGGTTTGCCCTGACCAACGGTGTCGCGCCGCTTAAAGGCCACACCAATATTGGTTACGACCACTCCACCGAAGGCACCCTTGAACTGCTGCCGCTGGATATCGACTCGCCCAATGGCACGCTTAAATTTTCCGGGCTTAACCTGTGGTTGCAGTCCACCGCCAACGCTGAAAAAGTCAAAGTCACGGGCTCGCTCGACGACATCAAGGCCAACGTACCTTCGGAACAGGGCCCGGTCAGTTTCAATATTCACAACCTGTCCTTCAATACCGGCGGCACTAAAGGCGCCTCAGGTTTTTACTTGGGGCACAGCGACTTCAAAATGGCCCAGTCGGGAATCCAGATCGGCGACAAACCGCCGGTGGAGTTCAAGAATTTCGTCAACACCAGCTTGATGCAAGAAGAGGGCGGCAACCTCGCGGCACAAGTGACCTACGACATCGACATGATCAGCTACGGCGGCAAGGACTTCGGCGCTGCGCAAATGTTATGGAAATTCGGTAACTTTGACGTCGCATCGACCCAAGCGCTGTACACGCTTTACCAGCAAAAAATTCAGCCCCAACAACAAGCCGCCGCGTTGGCTGGCGTACCGGTGAAGTTGCAACTGAGCGATGCCGACCAGACGCAAATGAATGCTGAACTGGCGAAGCTTCTGGCGGCCAAACCGCACATCGAACTGGAAAAGGTCTCACTTAAAACGGCCAATGGCGAAAGTCATTTCAGTCTCGCCATGGATCTGAAGAACCCAGGCCCGCTTGACCAGCCGGTGCCTGATTTGGTCAATAAAATGCTCACCGAACTGGATGCCAAATTGCTGGTGTCCAAACCGATGATTAAAGACCTTGCGACTCAGGCAGCGGCCCTCAATGGCCAGACCGATCCTAAAGTCATTGAGCAACAGGCACGGGACGCGAGTGAAATCGTGGACGGCGTGGCGGTCATGTCACAGTTGGCCAAGGTCGACGGTGACAACGTGGTCTCCCACCTGCATTACGCCGACGGCATGGCAGACTTCAACGGCCAGAAAATGACCGGCATCCAGTTTGTCAGCCTTATTGCCAGCAAGTTTTCCGCGATGAGTGGTGCAGGGCAGTAAGCCGGCAACGCAAGTACTGTGTGCGAATTTACTCGCGAATACGGCTTATCAGGCACCACGGAGTTGAATGTGCCGACGCCTTCGCGAATAAATTCGCTCCCACGGATTGGGGCGGGCCCGTCCACAGACTCCAAGTGCTACGCCTTAGGTATCAGTGTCAAAAGTTGTCTCATCAGGTAACATTTTCCCGCGTTCGACTTACGGGAATCCGATGGACACCTTTCAAAATATGCGTGCTTTCAGTCTGGTTGCCCAGACAGGAAGTTTCACTGCTGCAGCTGAGCTTATGGACAAAACAACGGCCAATATCTCCAAGGCCGTTTCCCAATTAGAAGCTCACCTTCACACCCGACTGCTCAACCGAACCACACGACGTATCGCGCTGACCGAAGCCGGTAAACGATATCTGGCACGTTGCGAGCGTATCCTTGAAGACATTCTTGACGCTGAAACCGAAGCCAGTGTCGCCCAAGCCAAACCGGCCGGTAATCTGAAAGTACATGCGATGTCTGGCATTGGTACGCACTACGTAATCGCTGCTATCGCGCGTTACCGTGAGACCCATCCGGAAGTCACCTTCGACCTGACCCTCTCCAACAAGCTCCCGGATTTGCTGGAGGAAGGCTATGACGTGTCGATACTGATCGCCAGCGACCTGCCGGATTCCGGGTTCATCTCGCAACGGCTCGGCATTACCTACAACATCCTTTGCGCATCGCCCGGCTACATTGAAAAACACGGTCAACCAAGCACGCCTGCCGAGTTGCTTGAGCACGATTGCCTGCGCATTGTTAACGCAGCGATTCCTCAAGAAAAGCTGATTTTCGACGGCCCGGACGGTGAAGAAACGGTGATTCTTTCCCGATTCCCATTCCACGTGAACACCGCCGACGCCATGACAGTGGCCATCCAAAGTGGCATGGGCATAGGCGTTCAGCCGGTCTCTTCGGCCATTGATGGGCTACGCAACGGAACGCTGGTTCGAATCCTGCCTAGGTATCGGTTGCAGGAGACCAACCTCTACGCGGTCTACCCGTCACGGCAGTTTCTGGATGCGAAAATCAAAACCTGGGTCGAATATTTGCGCGAATCTGTGCCGCTGTTTTTGGCCGCGCATGAGGGCGACTTGATGACCCACACGGTTTATTGAGCGGGCTGTTTGGCGATGATTGTCGCGACCCGCTCAAGTGCGATTTTTAACTGCGCCCGATCCCCTGCCGCACACAAGCTGATGCGTATCGCGTGGACGTCGTTTTGCTTGACCGCGAACACCTCCGCTGGCACCACGTCGACGAGATCAGCGCGGCAGGCCTGAGTCAGCGCCATCGACGGCATGTCGCTGGTGATCCACGCGTGGGGTGAAGGGCTTTCCTGCTGGTACAACGCGGCCCCGAGAATCTTCTTCGCCAAGCGCCAACGCTGAGTGGTTTCTTCGGTCTGCCACGCCAATCGGCGCAGCGCGGTGCCGTCACTTATCCACTGACTGGCGATGGCCAGACACAACGGTGAAACGCCCCAATGCGTTGCCTGGGCGTGGGGATCGATTAATTCGAGCAACGTCGGGTCAGCAGCGATCCAGCCAACACGCAAACCCGGTGCTACTGTTTTTGACAGGCTGGTGACTAGCAAACCGCGGTTGCCCAGCAGTCGGGTCAGCGGCGGCGTGGTGGTCAATGCGCCGTACACATCGTCTTCAATGATCAACAGATCATGCTGGCGAGCGACCTCGGCGATTTCCAATTGGCGTTGTGGCGACATAATGGTCGATGTCGGGTTCTGCAGAATGGGCGTCAGCACGACGACTTTTGCACCGGTTGCACGCGCCATTCGATCAAGCTCGTCCGCAATGATGCCTTGGCGGTCAAGGGCAATGCCGTGCAATGGCAAACGCAATTGTCGACCCGCCGCCTTGATTCCCGGTGCAGTGAATGCTTTCACTAATACCGGGTCGCCAGGCTGACAGAGCGACAATAACGCCATGAACAATCCATGTTGGGCTCCGTTGCAAAGCATGAGGTGTTCTGGCGGCAGGTTCAGGCCGCGAAGGTTTAGCCAGGCCGCGCCTTGAGCTCTACCGAAGGCCAAGTCATCCGCACTCAGGTAGTTTTGTAAGCGCTGCGCGTGTCCGCCGTTGATCAGCGCGGAGAGGGCGGCCACTTCGTCTGCGCTGTTTTCGTGGGTTACCGGCACATTGGTCGATAGATCAATGACGGCCGAGCGCTCAGCGGGTTGTTTGAGGCGGAACAGCGTCGCTTCCTTGCTCCCTGCCAGCACATAGGTGCCTCGTCCAACTTCCCCCGAGACCAAATGCCTGCGCGCCGCCTCGCGATAGGCTTGCATCGTCGTGCTCGGGTTCAATCCTAAATTCCACGCCAGACGTCGTTGCGGTGGCAGTCGCTCACCCACTTTAAGCTCGCCGCTTTCAATGGCTTGGGTAATGGCCTCTACCAACGCCAAGTATTTTGGCTGGCCTGAATCCGTTAGCGTCGGCGTCCACATTTATTGTTGCTCATGCAATATAAGATTTAACCCATACAATGCTCTGCGCCTAAGATCAGGTCAAACCCGCCCAACACTTACCTAAGAGCACGGTGCTTTATGTTTGACCTGATCGCGTTGCGCCACGCTACACACACCATCCGCCCCTTGATTCCAGCAACTGCGCAGTACGCCTGGCCACGCTTGGCCGAACGGTTGGGTTGCGAGGTGTGGGTCAAACACGAAAACCACGCACCGACCGGCGCTTTCAAAGTACGCGGCGGTCTGCTCTACGTTCAGGGTTTGCTCAAGCGCAAACCAAACGTGACCGGGCTGGTGACGGCCACGCGGGGCAATCATGGACAAAGCCTGGCAACAGCCGCACGAAATGCAGGACTGCCCATCATCGTCGTCGTGCCCCTTGGCAACTCCCAGGAAAAAAACGCCGCCATGCGTGCAATGGGCGCCCAACTGATTGAATACGGCCAAGACTTCGACGAAGCCCGCACCGAAGCGGCCCGCCAAGCTGAACAACACGGCTATGAAAGCGTCCCGGCGTTCCACCCGGATTTGATCCTCGGCGTCGCAACCTACGCCTTGGAATTGCTCGAGGCGGTGCCAGACCTGAAAACTGTCTACGTGCCCATCGGCATGGGTTCAGGTATTTGTGGGCTGATTCAGACCCGTGATCTACTGGGCTTGAAAACCGAGATCGTCGGGGTCGTCTCCGAACACGCCGACGCCTATGCCCAAAGCGTCGAGCAAGGCAAAATAATCACCACCGAAACCGCCAACACCTTCGCCGACGGGATGGCTTGCCGCATTCCCCTGCCAGAAGCGTTCGAAATCATCCGCAACGGCGCGGCGCGGATCGTCCGTGTCAGCGAGCACGACATCGCCAGCGCCATCCGTATCTTTCACGAAGACACGCATAACACCGCAGAAGGCGCCGGCGCGGCGGGGTTGGCGGCGTTGGTGAAAGAGCGCTGTCAGCAGAGGGGGCACAAGGTCGCAGTGATATTGAGCGGGGCAAATATTGACCGTGAAATGTTTGGGCGGGTGTTGGGCGGGATGTGAGTTAACGCCATCCCTGAAGAGCCAACTGGTTGGCGAAGGCTTAATGCGATGTATCAGTTACATCGCTTCGCCAACCCGTTGGCACTTTCAGGTTTAAGCTTCTAAAAACCGCCACGCAACTGCCTGACCAACTTCTCAATAAACGCCTCACAGTCACTCAAGCTGGTATCAATCACAAACTCGGGTGTCAGGGGCGCTTCGTATGGACTGTCGATGCCGGTGAAGTTGGTAATTCGTCCTTCTTTCACGGCTCGATACAGACCTTTTGCATCACGGCGGACACATTCCGAAAGCGGAGTGTTGACGTGAACTTCAAAGAACTCATCTTCGGCGAACGAATCTCGACTGGCGTCACGATCCGCACGAAAGGGCGAGATGGCCGAGACGATAACAATTAACCCCGCGTCGACCATGAGTTTGGCCACTTCAGCAATGCGCCGCACGTTTTCATGGCGATCAGCGTCAGTCATGCCCAAATCTTGGCAAAGGCCTAGACGGAGCCGATCACCATCCAACAGGTAACTGTGCATGCCTCGAGATTGCAGGGCTTGATCCAGTTGGTTACCCAGTGTGGATTTTCCAGCACCCGACAAACCGGTAAACCAGACGCAACATGCGCGCTGTTGCTTCATGCCTGCACGCAACGCTTGTCCGACCGCCAACTTCGGCGCAATGATCAGGGGCCGCACATTAGTCATAGGCGAAGAGTTCGTAATCACGGGCGTATACCTCGCGCACTTTGCGTCGGGTTGCAGCGGAGCAGAAGTCGCGGTTCTCGTCGCCATCTCGCGAGGTACGGTTGATGTGTTGGAGTTCGGCTTTGACATTCAGATGTTCACACAGTGCCAGGAAGTCGGGAATAAGGCTTTCTTGCCGCCCAATGAAATCGACGTCTATGGAACCCATCGAATTTTCCAGAAAACAATGTTGCGGTACAAAATGTATCTGTTTGGTGATGTTTTCCGGGTGCAGCCAATTGTCGATAAACGCGTCGAAACTAGGGTACTTATTGACGAGCTCGTTGGCGGCTTTATCACGCCGTTGAGTATTGGTTAGCAAGTAGCTGTACGCCGACCACGCGCGTTGCAGTGGGTCACGCACGAAGCCAAATTTGAAATAGTGTGCGTAACGTTCAGCGAATTCTTTCTCATACCAATACAGCGGCAGATGGCCGGTTGGGGTGTCGCCAAAAAGCGACATGGCGACACTGCTACCCGCGCATTTTGGGACGTGGATAAATACGCACTTAAGCTCGTCGAAGACCTTAGGAAATCGAATTCTCCCAGACAGCGCTTTGTCCACAACCTGCCGGTCAACTATCGAAAGTCGCTCAAGCAAGAGTTCTCGCTGCACCTTTGGAATTAACTTCCAAAACAACCTGGTCATTATGGCAGCCTATAACTTTTTGATAATCAGTGACTCAGGATACAGCTGCGAATATTTAATCCCACAATATTTTCACACTATTTACATTAAAAAACAGTCGATTGGTTAATGTGAATTTTGTGTCAAGAATTGTAAGTTAATTGTAAATTAATTGTAAGTTAATTGTAAGTTAATTGTAAGTTAATTGTAAGTTCGGGGTTGCGGGCGCGAATATACGCCCAGTCTCCTCAGGCGCGCTATTGGGTAATGTCGAGTGTCTTCTCATTGCCTCAAATTCCACGGCGTTGGGCACTACTCGATAACTATCCGAATGAATAGTGAATCAATTCAGCGCTGGAAAAAAATGCCGCGCGGCTACATTGTTTCTTGTTCCCGCCCCGGTCTAGAAAACAATCAATGATTGATTACTCCACTCTCGAAGCCATGCTCACCCATCATCCCGCGTGGCGATTATTGCGTTCGGGTCATGCGCCGCTGGTGGCCAGCTTTCTGTACCAAGCCTTCGTAGTCACGAACGTGCGGGTTGTCTCTGCTGCTGATCTGGCTGAGGCCTTGGAGGATGAGCTGTACGTATTGCGCAGACGGTTGGGGGACGATGCGTTTCCAAAGTCGGCGCTTTTTTACCTGGATGAATGGGCCAACCCCGACAAGGGTTGGTTGCGTAAGTTTTACCGCCAGGGGTCTGACGAACCGCAGTTTGATTTAACCCCTTCGACGGAAAAAGCCATTACTTGGTTGGAGTCGCTCACCGAGCGTAGTTTCGTAGGCACCGAATCACGCCTGCTCACCTTGTTTGAGCTCTTGAAGCAAATGAGTGAAGGCAGCGAGGCTGACCCCGCCAAACGTGTCGCCGAATTGCAAAAACGTCGAGACGATATCGACGCAGAAATAGTCCAAATTTTGGCTGGCGATGTTCCCTTGTTGGACAGCACTGCGCTAAAAGATCGCTTTCAGCAGTTCACCCAATTGGCCAGAGAGTTGTTGTCTGACTTCCGTGAGGTCGAGCATAACTTCCGTCTGCTGGATCGACGCGTGCGCGAGCGCATTGCGTTGTGGGATGGGGCCAAAGGCGCTTTGTTGGAAGAAATCATGGGTCAACGCGATGCCATTTCGGACTCGGATCAAGGACGCAGTTTCAAAGCATTCTGGGCATTCCTGATGTCGAGCCGTCGTCAGGAAGAACTCACCGATCTGCTTGATCGAGTGCTGGCATTGGCGCCTGTTGTTGAATTGAAACCGGACATCCGGACGCGACGGGTGCATTACGATTGGTTGGAAGCGGGAGAGCATACGCAGCGAACGGTCGCGCAGTTGTCCCATCAATTGCGGCGCTTTTTGGACGATAAAGTCTGGTTAGAGAACCGACGCATCATGGACATTCTGCGCGGTATCGAAGCGAAAACCTTGGGTGTACGTGATAACCCGCCGCCTGGGAACTTCATGGACATCGCCGAGCTGGTGGCGAGCTTCGATTTGCCGATGGAGCGTCCGCTGCACACGCCAGCCCTCAGCGCTGTGTTCGCCGACATCGCCTTAATGGCAGGCGACGAGGATCTGGATGCCGGGGCGCTGTATTCCCAAGTAGTAGTTGATTGCGCGCAGTTAGCGGCTCATATCCGGCATGCCCTGCAAGACCGGACGCAGATTAGCCTGCGTGAACTGACCCAATTGCAGCCCATCGAACAGGGCTTGGCGGAACTCGTCGCTTATCTGCAACTCGGTACTGAATCATTCAACACCGTCATTGATGAAAACACACCTGAGACGATTTATTGGGAGGCCCTGGCGAGCGATGGCACGTCCGTGAACAAACAGGCTTTGCTGCCACGCATTATTTTCGTGAGATGACCATGAACGACGAGCCATCTGACCTTGACGTTGCAACGCCGCCTGCACAATCGGACCTTTCGACGTTGGTGGTGTCGCTCCTGAAAGGGGTGATTTATCGGGAAGCGAACGAGGGGGTGTGGGTCGCGCTACTCGGCTTGCAGGCGCGGGTTCGCGATTACGTCGCCGTTATTGGGCTGGACCTGACACTGGATGAGTCCGAAGGCTATGCTTTTCTACAGAGCCGGGCTGAACCGTCTGAAGAAGAGGGCGCTTCCAAAGTGCCGCGGCTGATTGCGCGGCGTCCGTTGTCCTTTCCCGTCAGCTTGTTACTGGCGCTGTTACGCAAAAAACTGGCCGAATTCGACGCCAGTGGTGGCGAGACGCGAATGATCCTGAACCGCGACGAACTCGTCGAGTTGGTAAGGGTATTCCTGCCCGATAGCAGCAATGAAGCAAAGCTCATCGACCAGATCGACACGCATATCGGCAAAGTGGTTGAGCTGGGATTTTTGCATCGTCTGAAGGGGTCAAGCGCGCCCGTCACGTATGAGGTCCGGCGCATTCTCAAGGCCTTTGTCGACGCGCAATGGCTAGCGGAGTTCGATATTCGGCTGGCGCAATATCGCGCACGACTCTCGGGCGAGATCAGCAATTAAACAGGCACTAGAGCACAAGCACATGGACGTGGGGTTGCCGCACGCTAATGGCATAAGGGAGATAAGTCATGAATGAACCGCAATCGTTAGGGTTGGACTTTGTCGCTGATGACACGTTGTCGGGCTTCCGGTTACAGCGGCTGGAAGTTTTTAATTGGGGCACCTTTGATGACCGTGTATGGACGTTATCGCCCAATGGGAAAAACGGTTTACTCACAGGCGACATAGGTTCTGGAAAATCCACGTTGGTGGACGCCATCACGACCTTACTGGTACCGGCCCATCGCATTGTTTACAACAAGGCGGCCGGCGCCGACAACAAAGAGCGGACATTGCGTTCGTACGTGCTGGGCCATTTCAAATCTGAACGCAATGACGCAACCGGCTCTGCCAAGCCCGTCGCATTGCGCGATCACAGTAAGTATTCAGTCATCCTCGGCGTGTTTTATAACGCCGGCTACGATCAGACCGTTACCTTGGCTCAAGTGTTCTGGATGAAGGAAGGGCACGTTCAGCCCGAGCGTTTTTTTGTAGGCGCCGAACAGGACCTATCCATCACCAAAGACTTTGCCAACTTCGGCTCGCAAATGCCGCAGTTGCGTAAAAGACTGCGAGCATCGGGCGCCGAAATTGAAGATTCTTTTTCCAAGTACGGCGCCTGGTTTCGGCGACACCTGGGGATCGACAACGAACAAGCGATGGAGCTGTTTCATCAAACGGTGTCGATGAAGTCGGTGGGTAATCTGACCGACTTTGTCCGCAGCCATATGCTCGAACCCTTCGATGCCGCTCAACGGATCAGCGCATTGATTGCGCACTTCGACGACTTGAGCCGCGCCCATGCCGCAGTGCTCAAGGCCAAGCGCCAAGTGGAGTTACTGGTGCCGCTGGTGGCCGACTGTGACAGGCACCGTGGGCAAGTTGCTGAACTAGAATCTTTACGTGAGTGTCGAGAAGCATTAAAGCCCTGGTTCTCAGAGCTGAAACTGGGTCTGCTGGATCGACGCTTACAGCGTTTGGCCGAAGAGCAGGCGCGTTTGGTCAGTAAAAAAGAACACTTTATTGAACAGCGTGACAGTCAGCGCAAAGACGTGGAATCGCTCAAGCAGGCAGTGGCAGACCATGGCGGTGCGCGGCTGGAGCAGTTAGCGGCTGAAATTCGTGAGCAGCAGCAGGAACTCGGACGACGGCAACAACGTGCGCAGCGCTACGCAGAACTGTTGGCGTTGTCGGGCGAGCCTTGCGTCAATGATGAACGTGAGTTTACTCAGGTGCGGCAGCGTACCTCGGCTCGCCGCGAAGACGTCAGCCAGCAGGAGGCAGAGGTCCAGAATCAGGTCATGGAGTGTGGCGTGTCGCTGCGCGAAGGCCGGCGTGAGCATGAGCAGCTGTCTCAAGAGATCAACAGCCTCAAGGCACGGCGCAGCAACATTCCGTCAGCTCAAATCAAAATGCGCGCGGCGCTCTGCGATGCGTTGGCGATCAGCGAAGAAGCCATGCCGTTTGTCGGCGAACTGCTTCAGGTTCGCTCAGAACACCGTGAATGGGAGGGCGCCATTGAGCGCGTTTTGCATAACTTCGGTCTCGCCTTGTTGGTCCCGGACGAGCATTACGCGCAGGTTGCCGCCTGGGTTGATCGCACCCACCTGGCCGGGCGTTTGGTGTACTTCCGGGTCCGCGCTGCACGTCAGGCTGATAAACCAGACTTACACCCGGAATCGTTGGTTCGAAAGTTAAGCGTCAAACCCGATTCGGTTTTTTACCCGTGGTTGGAGCGTGAACTGGCTCACCGCTTTAATTACGCCTGTTGCGAAACACCTGAGCAATTTCGCCGTGAAGTTCGCGCTATCTCTAAGTCCGGTCAGATCAAAGCCGCGGGGGAGCGCCACGAGAAAGATGACCGTCATCGCCTGGATGACCGTAGCCGGTATGTGTTGGGTTGGAGCAACGCCGAAAAAATCTCGGCGATGGAGGCGACGAAAGCCAGTCTGGAGTCCCGACTGAGTGCTATCGGATCAGAGATTGCTAGCGGTGAAAAACATCAAAAGCAATTACGAGAACAACTCGACGCACTTGGGCGGCTCAGTGAGTTCAATGAGTACCGGGAGCTGGATTGGGCAGCTTGCGCGTCATCCGTTGCACGCTTGCAAGACGAAAAAGCCGAGCTGGAGGCCGCCAGCGACACTTTGCTGCAACTCAGTGCTCAGCTCACAAAAGTAAAAGGCGAGTTGGAGGACACAGAAAAGCAACTGTTGGCATTGGAACGAGATCTTGGAAATCACGAAAGCAAGCATGAAGCCGCCACCGCACTGCACGTCGAAACCAGCCAGTTCCTGATCGATATCCCGGCTGCAACACGCTCGCGCTTGGAGACGCTGGGAAAGGACGTATTGAACGATCATTCGCTCAAAGTTGAGTCGTGCGATGGCCGCGAGAGTGACGTGCGCAAAGTTCTGCAAGGGAAAATCGACGCTGAGGAAGCCGTGTTAAGACGGCTCGGCGAAAAGATCATCAAGGCGATGACCGACTTTAAAACCGCCTACGTGCTTGAAACCAGTGAATTCGATGCCGATCTGGACGCAGCGCCTGAATATCGATTGTTGCTGGACCAGTTGAACAGCGACGATTTGCCAAGATTCGAGGCCCGTTTCAAAGAGCTGCTCAACGTCAACACCATCAACGAGATCGCCAACTTCAACGGCCAGTTAGCCCGCGAACGAGAAACCATCAAAGAGCGTATTGCCAGAATCAACGAATCGTTAGGGCAGATCGACTACAACCCAGGCCGTTATATCGTGCTGGAGTCCCAGGTCAGTCCGGACGCTGAAATTCGAGATTTCCAGACGGAGCTGCGCGCCTGTACCGAAGGCGCGCTCTCCGGCTCCGACGACGTTCAATATTCCGAAGCCAAGTTCCTCCAGGTGAAGTCCATCATCGACCGGTTTCGCGGCCGCGAAGGCCTGTCAGAGCAAGACCGGCGCTGGACCGCCAAGGTCACCGACGTGCGCAACTGGTTTCTGTTTGCAGCCAGCGAGCGCTGGCGCGAAGACCACCGTGAGCATGAGCATTATTCCGACTCGGGCGGTAAGTCCGGCGGGCAAAAAGAGAAACTGGCCTACACCATTCTTGCCGCCAGCCTGGCTTATCAGTTCGGTCTGGAGTGGGGGGCTGTGCGTTCGCGCTCGTTCCGTTTCGTGGTCATCGATGAAGCCTTCGGTCGAGGCTCTGATGAGTCGGCGCAGTACGGGTTAAAACTGTTTCAGCAACTCAACCTGCAACTGCTGATCGTCACGCCGCTGCAAAAAATCCACATCATCGAGCCGTTTGTTTCTAGCGTGGGGTTCGTCCAAAACGACGGGGGGCGGGCGTCCAAGCTGCGCAATCTCACTATCGAAGAGTACCGCTTGAACAAGGCAGATTTTTTGTCATGAACTGGACTACGGCAAACGATCTGAAAGAGCAGCTTCGGCGACTGTGGGCGCGTGGTGATCTGTTGCGTCCGCACGTGACGGGCGAGGCTTGGGTGCCGAAGCGTCTGACGCTGAAATCGCCCAGCTCCACGGAGTTGAGTAGCCAGTTTGAGGTGGTCAGACCTTGGATTAACGCCATTGCTACGATTCCGCACATTCGGGTTGAGTGGCGCGAAGTGAACCATCGCATCCTGGGCGCCCAGCGCGTGCCAACGGCTGCGTGGGTGGACACCCGCGAGGCGGCAATCGTGCTCATTGGTAAAAGCGAGGACTTGAAACTGTTTTCCGAGTTGGTCGCCATTACCCGTGAGCAACACCCTACGCTACTGACCTGGTTGGCCGCGCGGCCACTGGTGGCCATAGGGCTTGCGGCGCAATGGGGTCATCTGCTTAACACCGTGGCTTGGATCATTGAACATCCGCGTCCTGGCATTTATCTGAGGCAAGTCGATATTCCGGGTATCCACAGCAAGTTCATCGAAGGGCACAAGGTAACGCTTAGCGAACTGTTTGATCTCGTACTGCCTGAGCGAGCCATTGCTCCTGAGCACTCCGGCGTAAGCAACTTTGCTGCTCGCTACGGTTTTCTCGATAAACCCGTCCGAATCCGTTTCCGCGTGCTCGACGATTCAATCCCGCTGTTGCCCGGCTCAGCCCTTGCGGACATCACCCTGGACGCAGGCAATTTCTCCCGTCTCAACTTGCCCGTTGCACGCGTATTCATTACCGAAAACGAAACCAACTTCCTCGCCTTTCCCCCTGTAGCCAACGCCATCGTTATTTTTGGCGCGGGCTACGGCTGGGAGGCGTTGGGGCGCGCCAGTTGGCTGTCACGCTGCACAATTCATTACTGGGGCGACATCGACACCCACGGCTTCGCCATCCTCGACCACCTCCGCCGCCGCTTTGATCACGTCGAATCGTTCCTCATGGACCGGGAAACGCTGATGGCCCATGAAGACTTGTGGGGGGTGGAGAAGCAGCAAGTGCTGCATGACCTACCGAACCTCACGGATGAGGAGCGGGCGCTATTCGATGAGGTACGGGATAACCGGATTCGGGGCGGGTTGCGATTGGAGCAGGAATGGATTGGGTTTGGCCGGGTGGAGGAGGCGTTGAGGAAGGCGGGGTGATGTGGGTCGCCTTTATATGTAATGCACGATGTGAGTGTTAGGAATGGGTTGGCAACAGACGGTTTTCAATCGCGCTAAAATGCCGAGCTGCCGTTTAAAGCCCGCTGCATCAAGCAAGGCATGATGCAGCAACCACATCGGAAGGATTCGAAAGTATGAGTGAGCACCAGCAGCGGGAATGGAAAGCCTCGTGGCGAGACGAATATTTGAAATGGATATGTGGCTTCGCCAATGCCGAGGGTGGCGTGCTAGAGGTTGGCCGCAACGATGCGGGTATGCCGGTTGGGCTGGTCGATGCAGTACGGTTGTTAGAGGAAATCCCCAACAAGGTGCGGGATGTGCTTGGCATCATGGTGGACGTGAACCTGCGTCAGGAAGAGGGGAAGGCACTGCTGGAAATTGTGGTTCCGGCCTACCCCAGTCCAGCTAGCTATAAAGGTGAATATCACTACCGCAGTGGTAGTACCAAGCAGGAATTAAAAGGCGCGGCGCTGACACGGTTTTTGCTACGCAAACAGGGTTTGCACTGGGATGGCGTGCCGCTTCCCGGTCTCTCACTCGACGACTGTCAGCCCGCCGCGCTGGAGGGTTTTCGGAGCAGAGCGGCCAAAAGTGGGCGGGTGGACACCGCCGTCCTGGAAGACGGCGACTACGCTCTGCTGGCCAGTTTACAACTGGACGAAGGCCAATACTTGAAGCGCGCCACCGCTTTGTTATTCGGCACTAAGCCTGAGCGATTTATACCTGGCGCGTCCATAAAGATAGGGTTTTTCTTAACCGATGATGACCTACGTTATCAAGACGAGATCCGCGGTAATCTATTCTTCCAAGTGGAAAAAACGCTTGAGCTGATGCACAGCAAATACCTCAAGGCGTATATCAGTTATGAAGGTATTCAGCGCGTAGAACGTTATCTATTTCCCTTACAAGCCCTGCGTGAGGCGTTGCTCAATGCCGTCATCCACAAGGACTACGCCAGCGGCATTCCGATCCAGATCAGCGTCTATGAAAACCGGGTTGTGATTTGGAATCCTGGCCAATTACCCAACCACTGGACACAGCAGCAACTGTTGGCCAAACATCCGTCTCATCCTTTTAACCCATTGCTGGCTTCGGCTTTTTTCCGTGCGGGCTATGTTGAGTCTTGGGGGAGAGGCATTGAAAAAATTCTAAGCGAATGCCGCAAACACAATATTCCACCACCCCTTTTCGATACGGGCCTGTCGGGTCTGATGCTGACCTTCTGCGCCGAATCAGGGCAGTTAGCCGAGGCGCTAGGGGGTAATGTGCTCCCCCATTCGGTGCAAACTCCAGCAGAAATACCGTCAGCTACCCAAGAAACTACCCAAGAAGCTACCCAAGAAGCTACCCAAGAAACCATATCGGGATCGGTGTCCGAAAAAGTCGTGGCTCTGTTACGCCGTCACCCAGCTATCACTCGCCGTGAACTGGCAAAACAGCTGGGCCTAAGTGAGGATGGAACCAAATACCATTTGGATAAGTTGCGAGCGGCCGCGATGATCCGGCATGTTGGCCCCACTAAAAGTGGGCGCTGGGAGGTACTTAAATAAGTCATATGGCACCACAATCGCTACCAGATGCCTAGGTCGTCGGGTTGTGCCTACCATCGCCGTTAGGAGCTTCCGATCCGTCATAGACACAGCAACTGAAGGCGTCCGGGCAGCCATGAAAACTCAGCTGCCCGGCGTGCCATGCACTTCTTCGAAGAAGTAGTCTTTCCAGCTGTCAGCCTTGTTTTTCAACACGCCCAGTTCCTGCAATTTGCTGGCGTAGATGAAAGTGCGCTGCGGGGTGATGGTGAAATCGATTTCGGGATCCGCGACGATTTTTTCGACAAGCGCCAGCGGCAGTTTCGATTGCTCTACACGGATGTAGGTCTGTGCGGCGGCAGGCTTGTCGGCCTTGATGATCTGCTCGGCTTCGGCCAGCGCGTCGTAAAAGGCTTTGTAGGTTTTGGGGTTTTCGTCGTGGAATTTCTGGGTGGTGTAGAGCACGTTAAACGTGGCCTGACCGCCGAGCACGTCGTACGAACTCAGCACTTTATGGACGTTAGGATTCTCCAGTTCCTGGTACTGGAACGGCGGGCTGGAGAAGTGCGCGTTCAACTCAGAGCCACCGGCAAGCAGCGCGGCGGTCGCATCCGGGTGCGGCAGGCTGATCGAAATGTTGTCGAATTTTTTAAAATCAGCATCGCCAAACACCTTGGCGGTTTCGATCTGCAACGTCCGCGACTGGAAGCCTACGCCCGCAGCAGGAACGGCAATCCGGTCCTTATCGGAGAAGTCCTTCAACGTCTTCACGTCAGGGTTGATGCTGAGCAAATAGTTAGGCATCGAACCCAACGAGGCGATGGCTTTGACGTTCTGCTTGCCCTTGGTGCGGTCCCAGACCGTGAGCATCGGCGGCACGCCGGCGGATACCACATCCAGCGCGCCAGCTAGCAAGGCTTCGTTCATGGCGGTGGCGCCTGAGATGCTGTTCCAGTCGACAGCGATGTCCAAGCCCTGTTCTTTACCGTGCTTCTCGATCAAGTGCTGATCGCGCACCACGTCAAGAATCAGGTAACCGATACCGAACTGCTGGGCGATGCTGATTTTGCCTTCCGCTTGCGCGCCGCTGCTGAGCAGTATGCCCAGTAAACCGAATGCGATTGCGAGTGGGGTAAGCGCCGGACGCTTGAACGATGTGGCCATGAAATTCTCACCATAAAGAATGAATACAACAGGCCGGTCGTCCGGCGTTGCATATAGCTTACAGTTATCGAATTGCGATAAATAAATAGTATTTTGGAATAACGATAGGTTTAAAAAACCGGCATCAACGCTGCATGCCCCACCGCTTTATGGTCAGGCGTTCGATGTTGTTGAACAGCAGGTTTTCCACCAGCAACCCAATCAAGATGACGGCAATCAACCCAGCAAAGACTTTATCGGTGTAAAGCTCATTGCGGTTTTGGTAGATGTACCAGCCTAGGCCGCCTTTGCCAGATTGCGCTCCAAATACCAACTCGGCGGCAATCAACGTGCGCCAAGCGAACGCCCAGCCAATTTTCAAACCGGACAGAATCGAAGGCAGCGCTGCCGGAATCAGGATGTAGCTAACGAAGCGCAGGCCCTTAAGACCGTAATTGCGCCCAGCCATGCGCTGAGTTTCCGACACGCCGAGAAATCCAGTGTAGGTGTTCAGCGCCAAGGCCCACAGCACCGAATGCACCAGCACGAACACCAGGCTGCCTTGACCCAGGCCGAACCACAGCAGTGACAAGGGCAGCAGTGCAATGGCGGGCAGCGGGTTGAACATTGCGGTGAGGGTACTAAGCAGATCGCGGCCCAGTTGGGTAGACACCGCGAGGGTGGTCAGGGCAAACGCCAGCACGATGCCAATCAGGTAACCCTTGATCAGCACCGACAGGGAGATCCACACCTTGCTCAGCAGTTCACCGGTGATGATGCCGTCATAGAACGCACTGGCGGTTTGCGACACGCTCGGCAACAACAGGTCGTTGTTGGTGTAGCGCGCGGCCAGTTCCCAGATCAGCGCCAGGGCAAGCAGAATCACCGTTTTGCGCACCCAGCTCAGTTGCCAGATTCGCTGCGCCAACGGGATGTCATGCACCAGATCCTCTTGGGTAAACGCCTCCAGCGTGACTTCGTATTCCTGTCGAATGGTCATGTTTCGAATTCTCTTGGGTGGCCCTCTACAGAAGTAAGGGACATCAGTACGCGATGTGAACATCCTGGAAGCGCAAGTCGCGCTCGACGGGTTCAGGTTCACCCTCATCAAACAGCAGGCGATGAATGCGCTGCGCGGTGCGTTGAAAATCCGCGCCGCCGAGGCTTTTCAGGCCGAATTGATGGCTGTTGATTTCCGCACGGACCCGGCCGGGATGGGGTGACAGCAAGAGGATTCGATTTCCAACGATCAACGCTTCTTCGATGGAGTGGGTGACAAACATCAAGGTAAACCGCACCTCTTCCCACAACTCCAGCAGCTCTTCTTGCATCTTGCGTCGGGTCAACGCATCAAGCGCGGCGAAGGGTTCGTCCATCAGCAGGATTTTTGGCTGCATGGCCAAGGCCCTGGCAATGGCGACCCGGGCTTTCATGCCACCGGACAAGGTGTGCGGGTAGGCATCGGCGAAGGCACTGAGGCCCACTTTTTCCAGGTAATAACGCGCCCGCTCTTCGGCTTCTCGACGCTTCAATGCGCGCGAGGCCAGCAAGGGAAACATCACGTTCTGGATCACGGTTTTCCAGGGTGGCAACTGATCGAACTCCTGAAACACCACAATCCGATCCGGTCCCGGTTCGGTGACTTGCACCCCCGCCAGGCGGATCTGCCCTTCGCTGGGCTGAATGAACCCCGCGACGGCTTTAAGCAGTGTCGATTTGCCGCAACCCGAGGGGCCGAGCAAAACAAATCGGTCAGCGGGATCGATTTCAAAACTCACTTGATGAGTCGCCCGCACGACCCGCTCAGGCGTGCGGTATTCCAGGCTCACGCCCTGGACGTGCAACAGCGCTTGAGCAGTCGGCTGATTGATCTGTGGCAGGGTCAAGCTTTCGCTAGCCGTGTGGCTTTGCAGAACAGCATTCATCAAGCGGTTCCTCCGATCAGAACGATGCATCACCTTGAATGGTAGTGCGCAGCAGCTTGCGGCGCAGTTCAGGCGGGCAACCGGTGGCCAAGTGAATCAATGAGCGGTTATCCCAGAACACCAAATCATCTGGCTGCCAGTGGTGCCGGTAGACATTCTCTGGACGAGTGCTGTGGGCGTAGAGCTGGTCCAGCAAGGCGCGGCTTTCGTCTTCGGGCAAGCCGACGATGCGTGTGGTAAAGCCTTCGCTGACGAACAAGCCTTTACGCCCAGTTTCCGGGTGCGTGCGGACCACCGGGTGGGTGACTTCGGCGACCTGCGAAAGCTGCTCGCCGGTCAGTGTCGGGCGCCAGCTGGCGGCGTTTTTACCTTCGGCGTAACGCGCGGTATAGGAGTGAACCGCCACCTTGCCTTCAACGGCGTCACGCAGCGCTTGCGGCAGCGTGTCCCAAGCCCGGTGCATGTCGGCGAACAAGGTGTCGCCGCCTTCGCTAGGCAACTCTTGCGCGTACAGCATCGACCCTAGGCTTGGCAGTTCTTTGTAGGAAAGGTCTGAATGCCAGTATTTGCCGGCATCGCCCAAACCTACCGGCTGACCGTTCTCGACGATGTTCGAGACAATGAAAATTTCCGGGTGATTGGCCAACAGAAACTGTTTGAGCACGTGGATTTGGAGGATGCCGAAACGACGGCTGAAATCGATCTGCTGCTGCGGCGTGATGTGTTGGTCGCGGAAAATCACGACGTGGTAATCCAAATGCGCCTGATGAACACGGGCGAAGTCGGCGTCGTTGAGTGGACGAGACAAATCCAGCCCGACGATTTCCGCACCGACTTTCCCTTCAAGGGGACGAACGTCGAATGCCTGGCTGGCTGCATTTATGGCTGAGGAAACAGGGGAGGCTGCTGGCATGGAAACTCCGACTCCGAACGACTGGGTGAATAGGAGCTGGAACTTTATAGGCATAAGAAACTTAATTTAAATACTTTAAGTGCATATCAATAGCACTGGAAACGCTAGGGTCTGAACGCGACGAGACATTCGTTCCTACAGATTCAGAATAAAAAACGCCGACGCTGTGTAAGCCGTCGGCGCAAAAAACGGTATCGCTTAAATCTGTATCAGAACGCCGGCAGTACCGCGCCGTCGTACTTCTTGGCAATGAATGCTTTGACTTCAGGGCTGGTCAGCGCTTTGGCCAATTTCTGAATCGCGTCGCTGTTCTGATTATCAGGGCGAGCCACCAGGAAGTTCACGTAAGGCGAATCAGCGCCTTCGAGAATCAATGCATCCTTCTTAGGATTTAGCTTGGCTTCCAGCGCGTAGTTGGTGTTGATCATGTCCAGATCAACTTGATCCAGCGCACGTGGCAGCAACGCCGATTCCAGCTCGCGGAATTTCAGGTGCTTGGGGTTGGTCGCGATGTCTTTCGGCGTTGCCAAGGCGTTGGTTGGATCTTTTAGGGTGATCAAGCCACCTTTCTGCAGCAGCAGCAGGGCACGACCGGCGTTGCTGCCTTCGTTAGGAATGGCAACGGTGGCGCCGTCTGGCAGATCAGCCAGGCTTTTGAATTTTTTCGAGTAGCCGCCGAAGGGTTCAACGTGGACGCCGATCACCGTTACCAAGTTAGCTTTCTTGCCGGTGTTGAAGCCGTCCAGGTAAGGCTTGGTTTCGAAGTAGTTGGCGTCCAGGCGTTTTTCGAAGACTTGTACGTTCGGTTGAACGTAGTCACTGAAAACCTTGATTTCCAGGTCCACGCCTTCTTTGGCCAACTGAGGCTTGATCAATTCAAGTATCTCGGCATGCGGAACGGCTGTTGCGCCGACAACCAGTTTTTCACCGGCGTGAGCCAAGCCGATCGAAAGTGCAGCCGCCAGAGCGGTCATTAACAACGTCTTTTTCATGCAGAGTCCTTAGCGAAAATCGCGGTCGCCAATTGACGGCGGTTAGGTAGATTTGCCAGCAGTCTAGCTTCATAACGAAAGACCGGCGGCGTGGAGCGGACATTACCGACATTTGTTATTCCATGACAATAATTTTTGCTGCGATTGTTATGCCTTTTGGTGCTAAATACGGCGATGCGCCATTATCTTCGCGGCTAAGCGATGCGCTTGGTCAGCTCATCAAGTAATTGTTTTAATTCAGCCAGTTGGCCAGTGTCGGTGCCGGTGAACAATCGCTCGGCCTGCCTTTTGATCTGGCTCAAGGGACCCGTAGCGTCGGGTAGGTTGAGGTGCTCGGGAAGTATCTCGTCGCCGCTGCTCACCAAAAGTGCGAAGTGGATGACATTTTCCAGCTCTCGGGTGTTGCCCGGCCAGCTGTGCAACTCAAGCACCTGCTGGGCGGTTTCACTGATTAACGGAACGGGTAGGTTCAGTCGATGGCTGTAAATTCCCAAAAAATATTCCGCCAACGACAAAATATCCCCCACCCGCTCGCGCAACGCCGGCAGCTCAAGGCTGCCTTCGCTCAGGTAATGGAATAACCGTTCGTTGAATTTTCCGACCGCCACCGCCTGCGCCAGATCAATGCTGGTGGCGGCCACTAAGCGCACGTCCACCGGGCTCGGTTGCTGGGCGCCGACGCGGGTCACCTCATGGTTTTCCAGTGCGGCCAAAAGCTTGGTCTGGATCGGTAACGGCAGATCGCCAATCTCATCCAAATATAACGTCCCGCCATTGGCTGAGCCAAACCAGCCCGCGCGGCTGCTGACCGAGCCGCTGTGGGCGCTGGCGGTATAACCAAATAATTCTGCGTCGGCGTAGTTTGGGCTAATGGCGCCACAGTTGACGGAAACAAAGAGCCCCGCCCGATCGCTGCTGCGGTGAATGTGCCGGGCTAGCAATTCTTTGCCGCTACCGGTCTCGCCGCGAATCAACACCGGCAGGCTCCGGGGAGCGAGGCTTTCCATCTCTTTGCGCAACTGACGTGAGCGCGGATCGACAAAGACCAGTGCTTTGGCACGAATGCTCAGCGGGCTTTTTTCGGCATCGGGGAAGGTCAGCAGCGGCTGGCCAAAGGTTTCATCAAGGCTCATGGCGAACTCCCGCCTGAGCCTTTACGACGACTCAAGCGTAAAAAGTAGACAGTCGGACCAAGCGGTCCGACGAGAAATTTGAATTCAAGCGCGGCGAAGCGTGTGCAGTTCGATGCTGTTTTGCAGGCGGTATAAATAGGCGAACCCTTGCTCCCAGCGTTGATGCCCGGACTTCACATTGATGTGCCCGGCACCGCTGAGAATGCTGACCTCAGCGCCCCAGCTAAGCGCCAGCTTCAGGGCGCGCTCCATGCTAACCGCCGAGTCGTTGTCCGAACTGATCACTTGGGTGGGAAACGGCAGCAGTTGAGCCGGAATCGGCGCAAAGTTGCGTAAGGCGGGCGAACACGTCGGCCGCTCGACATCAGCCGGTGCGACCAGCAGGGCCCCCCGAACTTGTTGAAGCGACTGCCGTGGTGCCAACCCGGCCCAGTGCGCCACCGTGACGCAACCCAAGCTGTGAGCGATGAGAATCACCGGCGTACTGTCAGCGGCAATCGCACGCTACAATTCACCCACCCAATCTTCAAGGCGCGGTTTAAGCCAGTCGGCCTGCTCCACACGCGTGCTGTTGGGCAAGCTGTTCTGCCAATGCGTCTGCCAGTGATCGTCTGGCGATCCTTGCCAGCCTGGCACTATCAGATAACGGATCGACTCATTACGCATGGGATGCGTCTCCTGCACGTTGCGTTCAAGGGCAAAGTATAGAGACGAGGGGTATATTCGTTAAGGAATAAGAAGCTATTTATTAATACCTTAAAGGAATAACAAGGAAGTGAGAGTTGTCGAAGAATGCGATGCGATGCGACCCGGCACCGGTCGTGGTGGTTAGCGCCTTGAAGACCTTTCAGGCCTAATCACAGCCTTCGGCAGCGGGGTGAAAATGCAGAATAAAAAAGGGCCGCACCCTGCCTAAGGAGCGACCCACAAAACCTTTAATCAGATGCTATCTACACTCTGTGACAGAAAAACTACTTGGCGGTGATCACGGACAATTGGTAATCCCATCCTTTTCGATGGAGGCCATGGCACGGTTACAGATCTTTAGGCGCTAACGTGTTGGCGAAAGATTTCACGCGGGGCGTCAGGTGAACCGCCTCGCAAACAAGTTCGCATCCTAAAGATGCGGTATGTCAGGCACATCAAACCTGCGCCGCTCGTACCCCTTCATCGGCCGTTTCTTTCACCCGAACAAACCGGTTTGCCCGGCTAAACGTACCGAAGTCATTAAACCGTACGCCCATTTGCGCCATGACTTTATGCGCGACCGGGCTGGTCATCTGGCGGATGTAGAACGGTTCTTTCACGACGAAGTGGTGGATGCCGTGGGTGCTGCCGAAGTTGAAGCAGAATGCCTGCAACGGCCACATCCATTTTGAATTAAGCACTTGGCATTGCTGCATCACGTTGCCCAGCTCCACATCGCCGTAGTAATGCATGTTGGAACTGACGAAGTGCAGGCAAAACGTGCGCAGCACATTGGGGCCAACCAGCACCACCACGGCGATATCGATCACGTGCATTGCCGCCAGGGTATTCGCCGACCAATCAATGGGCGCACCGAAAACATGAGCAATGCCATTGGCCGCGTGGAAACCAAGGAACACGTACCAGGTTCCCCAATTCAGCAGGGCCAACGGCGCGTAAACCCGCAGCGTGCGTTTGAGGATCGAAAACTTGTGCGACCAGGTTTTCGCCCGGAGCATGCGAATCAGCGACGACATGACGTTATCGCCCACCATCAGCAGCCGCGCAAGACCCCAAGGCTCACCGTTGGTGATGGCGCGCTCTTCCATGTCGGTTTCGGTGCCGGACACTTTGTGGTGGTTGAGGTGCAGGTGGCGTCTGATCCACGGGTTGATGGTGCTTGGGCGTGCCATCCAGACCAGCGCCAACATCAAGTTGTGCGGGATGCGCTGCTTGCGGAAATACATGCTGTGAATCAGGTCGTGTTCCAACTCATGGGTCAGTGAAGCGAGAAAGGCATTCAGCAGCAGGCAAACCCACCACGCCATGTAACCGGCGATATACAGCGCTGCGCTGGCGAGCATGCCGCTCAGGGCAACCGTCAGAATGCCAACACCAATGGCGTCTTGGTGCTTGAGGATCGGGTAGCGTTGGCGCAATTCGTCGCCACGGGCCATCACCACCGCGCGAATATGCGCTGATCGCTGTTGTGCATTCAGTCTGTCAGGACTTGCAGAAGTACCCAGCATGCTTCCATCCTCTGATTATTGAGCTAGCTTTATCGAAGGGGTTACCGATGGATGACAGAGTGCACTCCTGGGTGCGACCCCGCCCGCCCGCAAACGCCAACCTATTGACCGCACGCGCCAATCGTTATGACTGAACCTACGACTCTCGCCAGTTGGACCCGCGCCCTGCGCAAGCAACTCGACGCCCTTGGCCTCGACAGTGCTGCGCTGTGCCAAACCGCCGGGCTGGATCCACAACTGATGGACGACCCGAATGCGCGCTACCCGGTAACCGCAACCACGCGGCTGTGGCACTTGGCGGTGCAGGCCAGCGGCGACCCGGCCATTGGTTTGCGGGTATCGCGCTTTGTCAGCCCAACCACGTTTCATGCGCTGGGCTACGCGTTGGTGGCCAGCGGCACGCTCCAGGAAGTGTTCGAGCGCATCGTGCGTTATCACAAGGTGGTCAGCGATGTGTTGGCGTTGGACCTGCGTCGCACGGCTGAGCGCTATGAGTTTCGCTTCAGCGCCGCCGAAGGCAACCCCGCGCCCGCTGCCGAGGCCATTGATGCCTTTGCGGCGATCTACGTGCGTACCTGTCGCAACCGGTTAGGCCGTGATTACGTTCCGCTGGCCGTGCACCTTCAGCGCCCCGAACCGTTGGACCCGCAGCCTTGGCACGATGTGTTTCGGGCGCCAATCGTGTTTTCCGCTAAAGAAAATTTGTTGGAGTTCGCATCCTCCGACTTCGACAGTCCGCTGGAAGATGGCAATCCGGAACTGGCTGAGCACAATGAAACGGTGCTCAAGCGCACCCTCGAACAGCTCAAGCCGATGACCTGGGAACGCCGGGTTCGCGCCGCGATAGAAGCACAATTGCCCGATGGTGAACCGTCCGCCGAGTACATTGCGCAAACCCTGCACCTGAGCTTGCGCAGCTTGCAACGGCATCTGGCCGACGAAGGCTTTCGGTATGATTTGCTGCTGAATCAGTGCCGGCAGAATCTTGCGATCCAGCACATGCGCGAGCCGCGCACATCCATGAGCGAAATCGCTTACCTGCTGGGGTTTGCAGATACCAGCAGCTTCAGCCGCGCCTTCAAACGCTGGACTGGGCAGACGCCGAGCCAGTTCCGGGATAGGTTAGGCAAGTAATCAGAGTCCCTTAATCAACTACCTCTCTCTGTAGGGGCCAACGTGTTGGCGAGGCGATAGATGCGGCGTGGCAGAAAGCTTCCCGAATCCATTCATGCCCTGAAATAGTCCGTCGACGTGTTGTCGCAGCAACCACTTTCATTGATACGGTTGGTAGCAAGCGGCCACAAATCCCGTGGGAGCTTGCCTGCGAAGAGGCCGGTCATCGCGCCGCTGATGTCGACCTGAAACCTAAGGCGTTTGTAATGACGCTTTCGTTGGCAAGCCAACTCCCACAAAGATTTCGGCAGACACGGAAGAGGGGGCACTGAAAATATGATCGCAGCCTTCGGCAGCTTGCTCCTACAGAAATGTGTGCATTGCCAAAGCCGGTGGGACCGAATTCATCGGGAAGGCATTGCGCGGTACTTCAGATAAACCGCGTCGACTTTTCGCCAACACGTTGGCGCCTACAGAGAACCGGCTTATTCAGTCGTTTAGCACCGCCAACTGATACCCCACGTTACCCATGGTGTGGATCAGTTTCGGCAAATAGCGTTCGTCGATTTTCGAACGCAGGCGGTGTATCGCGATCTCGACTTTCTGGCTGTCGTTGTTGAAGACTTGCGAAGCAATCAGTGAGCGAGAAATCACGTCGCCTTGGCGGCTTGCCAGCAATTGCAGCAGTTCGAACTCTTGATCGCTTAGGGAAATCCGTTGCCCGCCACGACTGACCCGCTGGCGTTGCACGTCGATCTCCAAGTCGGCGATGGCGTAGCTGTCGGCAGTGCCGGTCGGGCCGCGTCGCAACAACGTACGCACCCGCACCAATAGCTCTTCAAAGGTGAAGGGCTTGAGCAGGTAGTCATCGGCGCCCAGTTCCAACCCACGCAGCCGGTCTTCGATGGCGTCGCGAGCGGTCAGAAACAATACCGGCGTGGTGCCTCGCTGACGGATCAGTTGCAGCAGTTGCCAGCCATTAAGGCCCGGCAACATGACATCGAGGATCACCAGATCGTACGTTTGCTCTTCGACAAAGTGGCGACCTGACAGGCCGTTAAGCGCGACATCCACCACAAAGCCGGATTCGCCAAGCCCCTTGGCCAGATGATTGGCCGTATTGGCATCGTTTTCAACTAACAGCAAACGCATGGCGCACCTCATTCATCGTGCCGTTAGGCTAAGCCGATTAACTAGCTGCCGCACGCAGTTTATTAAAATCCATAATTTCGATTTCGTCGGGGCTTAGTTTCACGACTCCCCGTTGCTGCAAATCGTTCAAGACACTCACCAGCGTCGGCTTTGAGAGGGTGAGCCAGCGCGCCAACTGAGTCGATGGCAGCCGCATGAACCAGGGCGACCCATTGATCGGGCCATAGCCCTGACTGATCAGCAGCAGAAAAAAAGCCACGCGGGCAACGGTGGTCAATTGGCCGTGCTGCTCCAATTGCGCGCCAGTCACACGGAGTTTCTCTTCTAACAGCGAGGCAAACTGACGCCGATACGCGGGGTTATTTCCCAATATCCGCTCCAGATCCGTTTGCGGTATATGCAACACGATGCTGTGAGCATGGGAAAAGACATCTTGGGTACGAGGCAGTCCGTCAAACAACGACACTTCGCCAAACCAGAAAGGCAGATCGGTCGAAGAGGGTACGGTCAGTTTAATGTGCTCTTGGTCGTTGCCGACCCGAACCGCCCCTTCAACCACTGCATACAGACCGCACGGAGGATCACCGCGGCGGAACAACATCTTGCCAGGCGTAAGGCGACGCAGTTTTGCCGCGTCGAGCACGCCATCTTGTAAAGCTGCGGGTAAATTACTGAACCAATAATTGGTCAGCAGTCGGCCTCGCCATAACGCTCCAGTCATGCCATCTCCCTGATTTTCTAATTACGGCTAACCACTCAAGATCGATTAGCTGTCGGTCAGCTTCTGCCAGACCTTGGGTTTGAAAAACAATGTTTCGCCGCGCGCCAGGCCGGTGAGGCTGTCATGGTCTTTGACCACTTCGGCTTCGATCAACTCGCTCTGGCCTTCGACCTTCAACGTCACACGGGTGGTCGCGCCCAATGGCCGGATGTCCCGCACTTCAGCCGCGTGGTGGTCTTCCAGCTCGTGGCGCGACAGCGACACTTCGTGGGGACGGAACAATACGTGATTGTCTTCGCCAAGGTGTAACCGGTTGGAATCGCCGAGGAAGTGATACACGAAATCGCTGGCCGGGTTTTCATACACGTCGCCCGGCGAGCCAATCTGCTCGATCACGCCTTTGTTCATCACGACGATGCGGTCTGCCACTTCCATGGCTTCTTCCTGGTCATGGGTCACAAATACCGAGGTCAGGTTGATGTCTTCGTGTAAGCGCGCCAGCCAGCGGCGCAGCTCTTTACGAACCTTGGCATCAAGCGCACCAAAGGGTTCGTCGAGCAGCAACACTTTGGGCTCAACCGCCAGGGCACGGGCCAGCGCGATGCGTTGACGCTGACCACCGGACAATTGCTCCGGGTAGCGATCCGATAACCAATCCAGCTGGACCATGTTCAGCAGCTCATGAACCTTGACCGCAATCTGGCTTTCGGTCGGGCGCTGCTTCTTCGGTTTCATTCGCAGACCGAACGCAACGTTGTCGAACACCGTCATGTGCCGGAACAACGCGTAATGCTGGAACACAAACCCGACATTGCGATCACGCACATCGTGCTCGGAAACGTCTTCACCGTGGAAAACGATGCTGCCTTCATCGGGGGTTTCCAGGCCGGCAATAATGCGCAGCAAGGTGGTCTTGCCACAGCCAGATGGGCCGAGCAATGCGACGAGTTCGCCACTCTGAATATTCAGATTGATGGAATTCAGCGCTTTAAAGGCATTGAAGTTTTTGCTGACATTACGGACTTCGATCGACATGAATTATTCCTCCGCCGCGCTTTGGCGCAGACGGGTAATGCGCGACTCGCTCCACTGCTTGAGCAGCATGATGAACAGCGCCATGATCAGCAACAGGCTCGCCACGGCAAACGCTGCGACGTGATTGTATTCGTTGTAGAGAATCTCAACGTGCAGCGGCAGGGTGTTGGTGACACCACGAATGTGCCCGGAAACTACCGAAACCGCGCCGAACTCGCCCATGGCCCGCGCCGTACACAGCACCACGCCATAGATCAGCCCCCACTTGATGTTCGGCACGGTTACGTACCAAAACATCTGCCAGCCATTGGCGCCCAGCAGCCGTGCGGCTTCTTCTTCCTGGGTGCCCTGTTCCTGCATCAGTGGGATCAGTTCACGGGCCACGAACGGCACGGTGACAAAAATCGTCGCCAACACGATGCCCGGCAACGCAAACACGATCTGAATGTCGTGGTCCTGCAACCAGGGGCCGAACAAGCCCTGGGCGCCGAACATCAGCACGTAGACGAGACCGGCGATCACCGGCGAGACCGAGAACGGTAAGTCGATCAAGGTCACCAGAATGCTTTTGCCCCGGAACGAATATTTGCTCACGCACCACGCGGCGCTGACGCCGAACAGCACGTTGAGCGGCACCGAAATCACTACGGCGATGACTGTGAGCTTGAGCGCCGATAAAGCGTCCGGCTCAAAGATCGCGGTGAAGAACGCGCCAAGCCCTTTGCTCAATCCTTGGGACACCACGATAAACAGCGGCAGCGCCAAAAACAGGATGAACACCAGCCAGCCCAGGCTGATAAAAATACGTCGTGAAACCGCGCTGCCACGCCGGGCAGCGTTGGCGGTGGAGGCGGCAATAAGCGTTGAATTGGACATGCGGTGCGCCTCCTTATGGGGTTTCGATGCGGCGCTGCAACAAGTTGATCAGCAGCAGCAGAATGAAAGAAACCACCAGCATCATCACGCCGATGGCCGTTGCGCCGGTGTAGTCGTATTGATCGAGCTTGACCATGATCAACAGCGGCAGAATTTCGGTTTTCATCGGCATGTTACCGGCGATAAAAATCACCGAGCCGTACTCGCCAACCCCACGGGCAAAGGCCAGGGCGAACCCGGTCAGCCACGCTGGAAGCAACGCGGGAACCAAAATGTAGCGGAAGACTTGCAGCGGCTTGGCGCCAAGGCAAGCGGCGGCTTCTTCGACTTCACGGGGAAAGTCTGCCAGCACCGGCTGCACGGTCCGCACCACAAAGGGCAGCGTGACGAAGGTCAGCGCCAGGGTAATACCGAAGGGTGCGTAAGCGATTTTGATGCCCATGTCTGCTGCGAACTGCCCGACCAGACCCGTTGGCGTATACAACGCGGTCAGGGCGATACCGGCAACGGCGGTGGGCAGCGCGAAAGGCAGGTCGATCATCGCATCGATAATCTTGCGACCTGGGAAGGTGTAACGCACCAACACCCACGCCAGCAACGTGCCGATCACGCCGTTGATGATGGCGGCGCAAAACGCAGTTCCAAAACTCAGTTTGAGCGCGGCCAGCACACGCGGTGCGGTCACGATGGCCCAGAACTGATCCCAGGTCAGCTGCGATGCATGGATGAACATGGCTGACAGCGGAATCAACACAATCAAGCTGAGGTACACCAAGGTGTAGCCCAGCGTCAGCCCGAAGCCGGGTATGACGGGGGAGATACGACGCGACATAAAAGTCCTTGGTTAACGCGCGAAGCCCGGACCAGGATCCGGGCTGAAGGCCAAACAGCGACCCACTTTTTTCAGGGGCCGGCCTGCCAATTATTGCGGCTGGTAAATCTGATCAAACACGCCGCCATCGTTGAAGAATTTCGGTTGCGCAGTTTTCCAGCCACCGAAGTCCTTGTCGATAGTCACCAAGTCCAATTTCGGGAATTGATTGGCGTATTTAGCCGCGACGGCTTTGTCGCGAGGGCGATAAAAGTTCTTCGCTGCGATTTCCTGGCCGGCCGGGCTGTATAGGTGTTCCAAGTACGCTGTAGCTATTTCGCGAGTGCCTTTCTTGTCGACGTTTTTGTCGACTATCGATACCGGCGGCTCAGCCAGAATCGACAGGGACGGTACAACGATGTCGAACTTGTCGGCGCCGCCGTCTTCTTTCAAGGCCAGATACGCTTCGTTTTCCCACGCCAGCAGCACATCGCCCTGACCGTTGTTGACGAAGGTAATGGTTGAACCGCGAGCGCCGGTGTCCAGAATCGGTACGTGTTTGAACAGCGCTTGGACGTATTCTTGCGCCTTGGCTTCGCTGCCACCGGCCTTCAGGCCATAGGCCCAGGCTGCCAGGAAGTTCCAGCGTGCGCCGCCCGACGTTTTCGGGTTAGGTGTGATCACTGACACATCTTTCTTGATCAGGTCGCCCCAATCTTTGATGCCTTTCGGGTTGCCTTTGCGCACCAGGAACACGATGGTCGAGGTGTAGGGTGTGCTTGCGTCCGGCAGTCGGGTTTGCCAGTTGGCCGGGATCGCTTGCCCCAACTTGCTGATTTCGTCGATGTCACCGGCCAAGGCCAAGGTCACCACGTCAGCGCGCAAACCGTCGATGACGGCTCGACCCTGCTTGCCCGAACCGCCATGGGACTGCTGTATTTTGACGTTGTCGTCAGCGTGGGTTTGCTTCCAGAAGCTGATGAACTCTGCGTTGTAATCCTGATAAAGCTCACGTGTCGGGTCGTAGGACACGTTCAGCAGCTCAATATCCTTGGCAACAGCTGAGCCCGCAAAAACGGCGCTGGCGATGGCAGCCAAGGCTAAAAGGCGAATAGACATGGGTGAAGCTCCTGGACGATTCTGTTTTTAGTTTTTATGAACACGATTTAGCTAGGCTTGGTACTGGGGGTTTGCAGGCGGAATTTTTCTTTGCGTTCGATCTGCACCACTTGCGCGTTGTGCACCGTGATTTCTACCGCGCCGAAGCGCAGATCACGCAAAGCGCTTTGAATTTCACGCAGGATGCTTGCTTCGTCTTGGCCGTCAACGCTACGCACAGATGCGCTCATGGTGCTGCTCCTTGAATAGAGGTGCCTGCAGTAGCGGTTCGAAGGCGACTACTTGCGGCGTGACGCTAATCTTAGAGAGGCGCGGTTATTCTTAAAAAGACTGTTTAAGAATGCAGATATAACTAAAAAGAATAATTAGATTTTTGGCTAGGCTTAGAGCGCATTGCGCAGCTCCAACACCTTGTATTTGCGGCTTAGTGAGGCACGCGCTGCAACTTGCTATTCAACTCTTCCGGCGGTTGTGGACGGCCGAATAAGTAGCCTTGGCCTAGTTCACAGTGGTTTTCCAACAGAAAACTCGCTTGTTCAGGTCGTTCAATGCCCTCTGCAAGTACTTTCATGCCTAACGCCTGCCCCAGCGCAATGATGATCCGGACAATGGCGGCGTCGTCTTCGTCATGAGGCAGCCCGGCGACAAACCCCTGATCAATTTTGAGCTTATGCACCGGCATGCTCTTGAGCCGCAACAGCGATGAGTAGCCGGTACCGAAATCGTCTATGGCCAGTCGCAAGCCCAGCTCACGCAGGCGGTGCAGCTGCTCAAGGGCCATTTCGGGGTCTTCCATCACCGCACTTTCGGTGACTTCCAATTCCAGAATCGCTGGATCGAGCCCGGTTTCGCTCAGTACCCGCGCCACTTGTTGGTACAAATCACTGTGACCAAACACCCGGCTGGAGACGTTTACCGCGACAAATTCGAGATCAAAACCCGATTCGCGCCATTCACGCATCTGCCGACAGGACGTTTTCAGTACCCAAGCGTCGATGTCGGCGATCAGGCCACTTTGTTCGGCAATCGGAATAAACTCACCGGGTGACACCAGCCCACGCTCAGGATGCTGCCAACGCACCAGCGCTTCGACCCCCAGCATGCGACCACTGTAAAGATCGTGTACCGGCTGATAAAACACTCGTAGTTCTTCATGCTCGATAGCGCGACGCAGCTCACCGGCGAGTTCGACCCGTTGCTGGGCGTGGGCAGTCAGTTCTTCGGTATACAGGGCGTACCCTTCGCGGCCATCGTTTTTGGCTTTGAACAGCGCAGAGTCGGCGTTGCGCAACAACTGCTCGGCATTCAGCGCGTCGTTGGGAAACAGGCTGATACCGATGCTGGCGCTGATGAACAGCTGATGCTGATCAACCGTGAACGGTTGTTTCAGGCCATCAATGATTTTCTGGGCCAGTTCTGCGGCTTGCATCACTTGCTGGCAGTTCTCAGCCAGCACGGCAAATTCATCACCGCCGAGCCGGGCCAAGGTCATACCGTTGTCGAATAACGTGTGCAACCGCTGCGCGACGATTTTGAGCACTTGGTCGCCAACGTTGTGACCCAGGCTGTCGTTGATATTTTTGAAGTGATCCAGGTCGATTAACAGCAGGGCACAGCCACGTTTTTGCGCTTGGGCGTGCGCCAAGGCCTGACGGGTACGGTCGGTGAAAAGCAGGCGATTGGGCAAATCGGTCAGTGGATCGTGGTGCGCGAGGTGCATGAATTCGCTTTGCGAGCGCTTGATCGCGGAGATGTCGGAAAACACGGCCACGTAGTGCGTGATGACACCATGGTCATCCTTGATGCTGCGAATATTTTGCCATTGCGGGTAAACCTCACCGCTTTTGCGTCGGTTCCAGATTTCGCCACTCCACTGACCGGTGTCGTGCAGCGACTTGAACATTACTTGATAGAACGCCAGGTCATGGCGGCCGGACTTGAATTTGTTCGGGTTCAGCCCGAGGACTTCCTCTTCCTGATACCCGGTAATTTCCATGAAGGCACGGTTCACGTGGACGATCAAACCGTGGCTGTCACTGACCAACACCCCTTCACTGGTGCTGTCGAACACTACAGCGGCCTGGCGCAAGCGTTCCTGGTCTTTTTTCTGCTGACCCAGGCGAGCGCCCACGCCCATGATGTTCAGCAAGCGGGCGCGAGCGAAATAGACGAACGCAGCGCTGAAAGCCATCCACCCACAGCCATTGATCAGCTGCCAGCGAAGCAATCCAGCCGGATCTTCGATAAGCACTGGGAGTACAAGCGTGCTGAGCTCCAGCCACAGAATCGACAGCAATGTGTAGAAAAGGGCCGTGCGTAAGGCATCCCGGGACGAAAGTGACATAAATATACGAAAGTCCTCACGAAAGGCGCGGATTATAGGGTAGAAACATCCGGCGACTCTTATCTAAAAGGGCGACTGGTTTTATCTGGTGGCTTAGTGATAATGCGCGTTGCTGTTTTTATCTTTATCGAGCGCTAATTGAGGGCTACTGAGTCTATGTGGAACAACGGTCTACTTGACCTATCGGTGTGGCAACTGGTGGCGGTCACTTTAATCATGACCCATGTGACCATTATTGGTGTCACGGTCTACCTGCATCGCTACTCGGCCCACCGTGCGCTGGAACTCAACTCGGGCCTTAAACATTTTTTCCGCTTCTGGCTGTGGCTAAGCACAGCACAGAATACGCGTGAGTGGACTGCGATTCACCGCAAACATCACGCTAAATGCGAAACCGTCGACGATCCTCACAGTCCGGTGATCCTAGGCTTATCTACAGTGCTGCGTAAAGGTGCCGAGTTATACCGTGCAGAAGCACAAAATCCGGAAACCTTGCGCATCTATGGCAAGAACTGTCCCAACGACTGGGTTGAGCGCAATCTTTACACCCGCTTCCCGGTTCTAGGTATTACCCTCATGGCGCTGATCGATGTAGCGCTGTTTGGCGTGATCGGTATCACCGTGTGGGCAATTCAGATGATGTGGATCCCCTTCTGGGCCGCAGGCGTGGTCAATGGGCTGGGGCATGCGGTGGGTTATCGCAACTTCGAATGCCGTGATGCGGCGACCAATCTGGTGCCATGGGGCATTTTGATCGGCGGTGAAGAGCTACATAACAACCACCACACGTACCCTAATTCGGCCAAATTGTCGGTCAAGAAATGGGAATTCGACATCGGCTGGGCCTGGATAAAACTGTTCAGCCTTCTGCATTTGGCCAAGGTTCAGCGGGTCGCGCCCATCGCCCATCGGGTGGAAGGCAAAGGTTCGCTGGACATGGACACCGCGATGGCGATTCTGAACAATCGCTTCCAGATCATGGCTCAATACCGCAAATTGGTGATTGGGCCGCTGGTTGCCCAAGAACTGGCCAAAGCCGATGCGTCGGTACGGCATCAGTTTCATCGCGCCAAGCGGTTGCTTTCACGTGAGACCAGCTTGCTCGACGAGAAACATCTGCAGCACATTCAGTCCATGCTGGAACACAGCCAAGCGCTGAAAGTGATCTACGAAAAGCGCCTGGCGCTGCAACAAATATGGCTTAAAACCAGTACTAACGGGCATGACATGCTGGCCGCGATCAAGGATTGGGTACATGAAGCTGAAGCCAGTGGCATCCAGTCACTGCGTGAATTTGCTAATCAACTAAAAACGTACTCGCTTCGCCCTTCTGCCTGACACCGTTGATCGGCGCGCCCCGCCTGGGAGCGCGCCTTCCGGAACTTCGTCTCCTACAATCAATCTGAACCTCAACTCGCTAGTTAATGGGTTTAGTTGTGGCTGAGCGCCGCACGTCTTTGTGAGATGCCGTGCCCATGGATAATCCGAAACTCCTTACGGCTACTCCCTTACCCATCGATCTACCGGCGGCGGCCGAAACGCTGCTCGCGTTAATGCATGCTCAAGCCGAAGTTGCGCGCTTGAGTGAGCGCGAACATTTATTTAGTTCGCTATTGGGTAGTGTTAACGCCGTGTTGTGGGCGTTCGATTGGGAAACCCAGCAGATGATTTATGTCAGCCCTGCCTACGAGCGAATTTTTGGTCGCTCAGCGGGCCTTCTGCTGGCCGACTACAACGAATGGCGCGACAGTATTTACCCAGACGATCTGGACTACGCCGAACGAAGCTTGATGAACGTCCTCGATAAGGGCTCCATTGAAGATCGGGAATACAGGATCATTCGCGCAGATGGTGAGGTTCGCTGGCTGAGCGACAAATGCTTTATCAACCGCCAGGAACGCGACCATCGCCTGACCGTGGTGGGTATCGCTGAAGACATCACCGAGAAGAAACAGCTGGAAGGCGAACTGCAACGCCTCGCGACCACCGACGTTCTGACTCAAAGCAGCAATCGGCGTCACTTCTTCGACTGCGCCCAGCACGAGTTCGAACAAGCCCGCTTGTTGGGCCGACCACTGGCCTTCCTGTTGCTGGACATCGATGACTTCAAGTTGGTGAACGACAGTTACGGGCATCAGGAAGGCGATCAAGTGCTGCAACGCATTGCTGAATGTGGACGAACCGCGCTGCGCCGGGGCGACTTGTTCGGGCGCATCGGCGGCGAAGAGTTTGCTGCGGTGTTCCCAGGCTGCGCGCCAGACATGGCCCAGCAGATCGCCGAACGGTTGCAGCGGGAAATTCAGCGTTTGAGTTTTCAATGCGACGATAAAGCATTTGGCATCACTGTCAGCCAAGGCCTGACCAATCTGGGCGAAGACGATACCGGGCTTGAAGTCCTGTACGCCCGCGCGGATGCGGCGATGTATCAGGCCAAGCGTCAGGGCAAAAATCAAATCGTGCTGGTTTGATTAACTGACGCAGGCTTGTCTGCCAAATGTGTCTATTTTTTGCGCAACCGACCTAGTTCCGACGTCCCGACTTTCAACAGGCGGGCAGCCTTGCTGCTTGCCAAGGCGTCGACTTCTTCGTCCGGGCCTAACCTTGCCAATTGTGCTGCGACGGTCATGACCAAAGCTTCGCGGGATTGAACGCCGGCCGAGAATTGATACACCGCCGCAATCAGCTCTCGCAACTCCAGCGGCAAACGCCAGCGAGTGCGCAGGGCGGAACCAAAGCCGGCACCGAATTTCGTGAGCGCGTTTTCCACGGCGTCTTCGTCCAGTTGCCCCCCGCACGACAGCCACTCCTGTATGCAGCGCAGCACACTCAGATCACCCAGGTTGTGCAGTAAACCAGCGCAAAAGCAGCGCTCCTGATCCAGCTCCAGCAGACGTGCCAGCGAGCGGGCGTAGTTGGCGGTGAGCAGGGATGACGACCACAGCTTGCGGGCATGGTCGATCAGCGCGGGGCTCTTAAGCATTGCGTTTTGCTTCTTGGGCAACCCAAGCAACAGATTAATGCTCGCAGTGGGCCCTAGCGACTGCAAAGCCTGTGGCAAGGTTTGAGCCGCTTTGCCCAAGTGTTGGGCGGCACTGTTGGCAGCAGCAATCAACACGGCGGCAACGTGAGGGTCTACGTGCAGTGCCTTTTCCAGCAGTGCCAGATCAACACCCGCCTTACCTTGGCTGCTTGAAACCGCTTCGCGCACATTCAACGACAGCGGCGCGCCTTCAGCAGTTTCACGACGTTTTTCGAGAAACTGAGACAGCGTGATTCCTTGGATGAGCGTGCGAGCTTCAGGGTCAATGTACTCGTCGGCAGGCAGCAATAAACTTTCCAAGCGCAGACGCAAACCTTCCAGGTTCAATGGTTTGGTCAGATAAGCCGTAGGCGACTGAAGAACGGCTTCGCGCACGCTGGCGCTGTCGCTACGGTTGCTCAGCAATATGAAAGGGACCGCCGGCTGTTGCTGCTGCTCCCGAACCCCGCGCAACAAACTCAAGCCATCGGAACCCGGCAAGTCCCAATCGGCAATGATCAGGTTGACGGGGTGAAGGTCAAGCCACTCCAGTGCCCGCGGTCCATCTGAACAGACTTCCAGGTACGCATCACGGCGTACGCTCAGGACCAGTTCAATCAGCGCGTTTCGTACCCCAGGGTCTGCATCCGCGATCAGTACGCGCGGTGCAGCGGGTAAATCTACAGCGGTCATTCAATACTCTCCAACGACGGTATCTGTACTACAGCCAAGGCCTGAAACGGAAAAAACCCGCCGAGGCGGGTTTTTTCTGTCTACTCGGACACGTTTTACACGAGTTCGGCGAAGCACTCTTCTAGAATCGCCAAACCTTTGTCTAACAACGCGTCATCAGCAGTGAGTGGCACCAGCACGCGCAACACATTGCCGTACGTGCCGCACGACAGCAGGATCAAACCCTTGTCGCGGGCTTTGGCGACGATTTGAGCAACCGCCGCAGCGTTTGGCTTATGCGAGTCGCCATCTTCAAACAGCTCCAGCGCAATCATTGCGCCCAAGGCACGCACTTCGCCGATCACCGGATGTTTGGCCTGAATAGCTTTCAGGCCAGTCACCAGGCGTTCGCCGACGGCTTTGCAACGGTCGAGCAAGTGTTCTTCTTCGAATACTTGCAGAACCGCCAGTGCAGCAGCGCAAGCAACCGGGCTACCGGCATACGTGCCGCCCAAGCCGCCTGGAATAATGGAGTCCATGTATTCGGCTTTGCCGCAAACGCCCGCCAACGGGAAACCGCCCGCGATGGATTTGGCAAAGGTGGTCAGGTCAGCAACAACGCCCATTTGTTCCATGGCGAAGAACGTACCGGTACGGCCAGCGCCGGTTTGCACTTCATCAGCGATCAGCAAAATGCCGTGCTTGTCGCACAGCGCACGCAGGCGAAGCATGAAGTCTTTCGGCGCAACGTAGAAACCACCTTCGCCCTGAACAGGCTCGATGATGATCGCGGCGATGTCACGTGGCTCGGCATCGTTCTTGAAAATCCGTTCGATGCTGGCGATGGAATCGTCAGACGTCACGCCATGCAGCGCGCACGGGAACACTGCGCGGAAGATGCCGCCGGGCATCAAGCCCATGCCTGCCGAATACGGCACGACTTTACCGGTCAGACCTAAGGTCATCATGGTGCGGCCATGATACGCGCCGGTGAACGCGATCACGCCGGTGCGGCCAGTGGCGGCGCGGGCGATCTTGACGGCGTTTTCTACCGCTTCGGAACCGGTAGTCACCAGCAGGGTTTTTTTGTCGAAATCACCCGGTACCAGAGCGTTGATCTTTTCGCACAGCTCAACGTAAGGCTCGTAAGCCAACACCTGGAAGCAGGTGTGAGTCAGCTTGGTCAGTTGTTCCTGTACAGCCGCGATAATTTTCGGGTGCAGGTGACCGGTGTTCAATACCGCGATACCGCCAGCAAAGTCGATGAACTCGCGCCCTTCAACGTCAGTAACGGTGGCGTTTTTTGCCGAAGCAGCAAAAATCGGGTGGATCTGACCAACACCGCGCGGAACAGCGGCGTTGCGGCGTTTCATCAAGGATTCGTTAGTTTGGGACATGATTTCCTCATTCACCGCTCATCGGGCGGTGTGGTTCAAGGATTAAGCGGCCGGTTGAAAGGTGCAGCAGCATTCGATGATCGACTGCTGCACCTTCCCGGCTACCACTGAAGTGCGTAACGCTACTGTGCTGACAGAATTAGATGCCCAGGCACAGGTATTTGATTTCCAGATAATCTTCGATGCCGTACTTGGAGCCTTCACGGCCCAGGCCCGACGCCTTGATCCCGCCAAAGGGCGCGACTTCGTTGGAGATCAGCCCGGTGTTGACGCCAACCATGCCGTATTCCAATGCTTCGGATACACGGAACACGCGGCTCAGGTCACGGGCATAGAAGTACGACGCCAGACCGAACTCAGTGTCGTTGGCCATCGCGATGACTTCAGCTTCGTCTTTGAAGCGGAACAGCGGCGCCAAGGGGCCGAAGGTTTCTTCTTTGGAGACTGCCGCGTCTTTCGACACGTTGACCAAAATGGTCGGCTCGAAGAAGTTGCCTTCCATGCTGTTGCCGCCCAATAAAACGGTGGCGCCTTTGCTGATGGCGTCAGCGATGTGTTCCTTGACCTTGGCCACGGCTTTTTCGTCGATCAACGGACCAGTGGTGGTGCCGTCTTCCAGACCGTTGCCGATCTTGAGTTTAGCCACCGCGACTTTCAGTTTTTCGGCGAAGGTGTCGTAAACAGCGTCTTGAATGTACAAGCGGTTGGCGCAGACACAGGTCTGACCGTTGTTGCGGTATTTGGAGATGATCGCGCCTTCGACGGCCTTATCCAGGTCTGCGTCGTCGAACACGATGAATGGCGCGTTGCCGCCCAATTCCAGGGACACTTTTTTGATGTCCTTGGCGCATTCAGCCATCAATTGGCGACCGACTTCGGTCGAGCCGGTGAAGGACAATTTACGCACGATCGGGTTGCTGGTCAGCTCGCCACCGATGTCGCCGGCACTGCCAGTTACAACGCTGAACACGCCTTTCGGAATGCCCGCACGGTGCGCTAGCTCAGCCAACGCCAACGCCGAAAACGGGGTTTGCGACGCCGGCTTGAGCACCATGGTGCAACCGGCGGCCAATGCCGGGCCGGCTTTACGGGTGATCATCGCCGCCGGGAAGTTCCACGGAGTAATGGCAGCAGTCACACCAATCGGCTGCTTGATTACGATCAAGCGCTTGTCGGGTTGGTGGCCAGGGATTACGTCGCCGTAGACGCGCTTGGCTTCTTCGGCAAACCATTCAATAAAGGAAGCGGCGTAAACGATTTCGCCTTTGGCTTCGGCCAGCGGCTTACCCTGTTCAAGGGTCATCAGGCGAGCGAGGTCGTCCTGGTTTTCAATAATCAATTCGAACCAGCGACGCAGCTTGTTCGAACGTTCTTTGGCGGTCAGTCCACGCCAGGCCGGCAACGCATTGTTGGCTGCCTCAATCGCGCGACGGGTTTCAACAGCACCCATCTTCGGCACAGTCCCGAGAATCTCGTTGGTGGCCGGGTTGTTGACTTTGATCGTCTGGCCATTGTCCGCATCCAGCCAAACGCCATCGATAAAGGCTTGCTGGCGAAACAATTGGGTGTCTTTAAGCTGCATGTCGGCCTCCTAAACAGCACCGCGCAGGCGCGGAGCGAATTTTTTGATTGTTCAAAGGCGCCTCTATAAAGGCTGCCGTCAGGAAATCATTCACCGTACTCAGTACTCAGCGCGCACTCAGTGTAGACCGTGCGCTTCAGCATCCCGCCAAAAGCGTTTGAAATCTCAAACGAATCCTAGGGTCTGCTGGGGTAAAGGACAATAGTCTGTTCGAAAAAAAGAACAAAAACGTGAAAAGCGCTGAAAATTTCGGATCAACGTCACCCTTACATCCGGTAACGTGCGATATCAACAACAGCACTCACCGGCATGGACGCCCGGCAGCCAGATGAGTATCATGGCGCCCGCGTCGCACCAGTAGCTCAGCTGGATAGAGTACTGCCCTCCGAAGGCAGTGGTCGTGGGTTCGAATCCCGCCTGGTGCACCATCTTTTTTACCTTGTATTACAAGGGGATAGCGCTCCTGACAGAAACCTGTCCTAGTCCTGAAAGTCGTTTTTGCCACAAATTTGCCACACTCATAAGTGGCGGGCATGGTCGAAATGCCAACAATCAGGAATCGCGGCCCAGCTATTAGTAACGGGCAGTGAGAAGCGCAAATTCGTCGTAAGGGCTATCCAGCCCAACGTAAAACCTTCGAAACTAAAGCCGATGCCCAAGCTTGGGCGCGCATGATCGAAAGCGAAATCGACCGGGGAATCTTTGTCTCTCGCGTCGAGGCTGAACGCACCGCCTTTCATCAACTCATTGATCGTTACATCTCCGAGATCGCTCCAAAGCACAAAGGCGCGTATTCGGAAATCAAACGCTTGGAAGCCCTCAAGCGCCATCCGCTGGCGACACGCATCGTTGCCACCCTCACTTCCTCCGACTTCGCCCGCTACCGTGATGAACGCCTGAAGATCCGCAAGGGCAACACGGTGAAGCGTGAGCTGGCGTTGTTTCAATGCGTGATTGAGGTCGCTCGTCGCGAGTGGGGAATTCACCTTGCCGAAAACCCGGTGGTTATGGTCAGCCGTCCTAGCTACAACGACGAACGCTCGCGACGATTTGATCCAATTGAAAAGCATACATGCTTGGCGCCTTAGAGCTTCGTGAGCGCCGTGCTGACGGCACTTATGCCGACGCCTCACACAATCCTTGGATATGGCCTATCGTTCAATTGGCGATTAAGACAGCGATGCGACGTGGCGAGATTTTCGAGCTGCGCTGGAAGCATATGAGTCTGGAGTGTAGGGCCGCGCATCACCCCGCAACCAATTAAGCCTGCCCAGAACCGTATCGCTTTCACCTAGGGCTATTCAATTGCTGAAGGACTTGCCGCGCTCGCTGTGTGGTCGAGTCTTTCCCACAACGGCTGATGTGCTCAAGAAGGCCTTTGTGCGAAGCTTGGAGCGAGCAAGGGTGAAATGCTTGTGAGATTGCGGAGTGGTGCAGGTAATGCATCAGGAAGACTCCCTGGTCAATCTGCGCTTTCACGATCTGCGGCATGAAGCGACCTGTCGACTTGGAACCAAGTTTCCGAATCTGATCGAGCTCGCCAGCGTGACGGGGCATAGGGAAGTGAACATGCTGAAGCGGTATTGCAACATCCATCCGTCCCCATCTGATGTTTTTATGCAGTCAAAATGGAGCAGCCAATGGCTGTGTGAGCGAGCATGATGGTAGCTAAAAGGTCTATATCTGGACATTATGATGCGATTTTTTAAACATTATAGAATGTGAAGCTTTGTGCATTCCAAACGGAAAATGCTAAGCCCCTGATAGCACTGAATGCCCAACGGTGCATCTCGATAGGTTTTAGATTTATCCATAGCCCGTTGATTTTAAAGGGATATTATGGCTACTGATTTCACTACATCCGCTAAAGAAAGGCAAAATGTGTTGAACAACAGATATGCGCTTGCTCATGCGGAGCGCCATCTATCTCTCGGCGGTGTTAGCTACGATGGAGAGACCGTTTTTACCAAACAGCAGCTGATCGAGCTATTCAATATCAGCGAAGCCACAATTGAGCGCTACATCACAGGGCACGCTGACGAGCTGAAGGCTAATGGCTATCGATTGATAAAAGGTAAAAATCTTAAGGATTTCAAGGATTTAGCTTATGGTGCCCTCATCAGTGAGGGTACCAAAACCAGCATACTTGGACTGTTTTCGTTTCGCTCACTTTTGAATCTCGCAATGCTACTCACCGAAAGCGAGCAAGCGAAAATTATCCGGTCACGATTACTTGATATCGTGATTGATGTAATGGCAGAAAGATCCGGGGGGCACACCAAATTCATTAATCAAAGAGATCAAGATTACCTTCCCGCTGCATTTCAAGAATATAACCACAGGGCCGAATTCACCAGCGCGCTAAGCAGCTTTTTGGATATGGGGCCATTAAAATTTGGCATGTATACAAATAAAATATATCAAGCCATATTCCATGAAAATGCAGCAGAGTACAAAAAGGTATTAAGGTTAGCAGAAAAAGACAATATGCGCGAAACACTCTATGCCGAAGTGATTCGTGCAATCGCTAGCTTTGAAAGTGGACTAGCTAGTGATATGAAAAATTTTTACGACGAGCATCATCGAAAACTAAAACCAGTGGAGCTGGACTTACTTATAAAAAATGCTGAAAACAATCCATACCTGAAGCCGGTACTAAGTGAGGCTCGTACAAAAATGGCTAGCCGAGACTTGTGCTTTAGGGAAGCACTACATGAGAAACTAGAAGGATATATCCAAACAGTACCTGAAGGAGACTTTGAGCGCTTTTTGGGCGAGACCAGTAAATCTCTAGAGGCTCGCTTAGCCGACCCGGAGCTTTTAGCTGTTTTCAAAAGATTGAAAGATCGCTAAAAGGCGGATCATGTTTCTATATTTTGATACGAATCATGCGATCCAGATACATGACTGGATAATTGAGAACTCCGGCGGAAGACCAGGAGTATTTAATATTGGCAACCTTCAGAGCCCATTAGAACATGTAAAAAATGATGATTACTACCCGACGATCGAAGATAAGTTGAATTTCCTCGTATATTCAATAAACAAAAATCACGCTTTCAATGATGGAAACAAAAGGTCATCAATCGCACTGGGCGCCTATTTTCTGAAACTCAACGGGTACCATTATGCAGTGTCCGGCTTTGTCTCCAACATGGAAAACATAGCTGTATGGGTCGCTGACAATATTATAGATAGAGCTCTTCTAAGTGAACTGATAACCTCCATGATTTATGAGGATGAGTTCTCAGAGGCATTGAAAATCAAGCTACTAACTTCTATCTCCTGCATGTGACATCAGGCCTTGGGTTTGCAATACAACGGTTACACAATCCTGACCACAATACCCAAGCGAAAAGCATATGCAAAGGCAGACATTATGGTCCCAATGAACAGCAGAGAGTGTGCTGGCAGATTGTTGTGGGGCAAGTATGGCGCGCCACTGTCAACCTGCTGGGCACTCTGATGCCAACGTTATGAGCATTCAACCCACAACAAAAATCAAGTGACTTATTTTGACAAAGCAAAATAGGCTGAGTTGAGAGACATCAATCAACTTCACCTAGTGCGAGACCAACCCAGCAAACTAGCTTTTAGGCCCCTAACTACCCAACAACCGGGCGCTCCTGTGGGTTCGATTCCCGCCTGCGCACCATCTCTTTCCATGAAGCGCAGATCTGCGTGATCGCTCGTGCACCATCAGTCAAATGGACGGCTCACTGCGCATATTCGACATTCAATCGTTCAAGACTAAGGATCATTAACACGTTCAGCTGTTCAAGCCCCGTGTCGGTCAGAACATCACTCAGCACATGAACACCCGGCTGCAGCAGTTGCGACTCCAACTGCCCGGCTCGTAATGACAGTGCCATTGCCCCCATCGTCCCCGCACTGCCCTTGACGGCATGCAGGACCGACTTCGCGCCGGCGGTATCTTGGCTGTTAATGTGGTCGTGCAGTTTTGCGAACTGCCGGCGCATGTCAGAACCAAAATCTTTTAGTCCATTTCTGATCAGTTCGAGGTTGCCGCCCATACGCCGGGATATCGATGCACGTGATTCCAGCACGTGGTCGTGTTCTTCTTCGGCTTCCGCAGTCAGCCCATCAGGCGATTTTCCAGTCTGAGCTAACAAGGTCGCAATCAGTTGCTCAAGGTCGATGGGTTTGCCGAGATGCTCATTCATGCCCGCCGCAAGGCACGCTTCCCGGTCGGTTTTCGACGCGTTCGCCGTCATTGCCACGATGGGCAGATTCGCGAAACGCGGGTCTGCGCGGATGCGCCGGGTGGCTTCAAGTCCGTCGATATCCGGCATCTGCATATCCATCAACACCGCATCGAAAACCTCGGTAGTCGCAATGACCCGGTTGACGCCTTCAATGCCGCTTTCGGCCAAGGCAACAGTCGCGCCCTCGCTGCTGAGCAGCGACTCGGCAATCTGCCGATTGATCATATTGTCTTCCACGACCAATAACCGAAGCCCCGCCAAGCGCGTCGAACGTTGAAATGCCGGGGAATAGGCACCAGGGTGTGGCATCCGAGTCCCGTTGACCGCATCCCGTATCGTGGCGGCCAACTGATGGGGGGTTACGGGTTTTGTAAGCAGCCCAACGAAAGGTGCGTTGCCTTCCTCGTGGACATCGTTGAGCGCCTCTCGACCACAAGCGGTGATCATAATCACGATAGGCGCAGGCTGATGGGTGCCTTGGCGATGAATGACTTCAGCCGCGCTTAGGCCATCCATTCCGGGCATGCGCCAATCCATCAAGACCACGCCATAGCCTTGCCCTTGTTCTCGGGCTTCCCGGACATGCTCAACGGCCAATGCGCCGTCCATCACACAGTCCGCCTGCCAGCCCAACGCATTGACGGTACGCATCATGATTTCGCAGGCAATGGCGTTATCGTCGACAATCAAAATACGCATCGCCGGGAACTCGACAACGTCGCTAGCCCCCAACGGGGTGTCTTGTGCAACATCGAGTTCAAGGTCAAACCAGAAGCGGCTGCCTATACCCGGCTGGCTGTCTACCTGGAGTACTCCGCCCATTAGCCTGACCATCTTTTGACAGATCACCAGCCCCAGCCCCGTCCCACCAAAGCGGCGTGAAGTCGAGGCCTCAGCTTGAGTGAACCCATCGAATATTCGTTCGAGCTGTTCAGGACTAATGCCGATTCCGGTGTCGGTAATCGCGATGCGTAAACGGACGCTTTGCGCCGAGCCATCGAGCTGTTTGACGCTGACGACCACCTGTCCGTGGGAGGTAAATTTGAGGGCGTTTCCCGCCAGGTTGATCAAGATTTGTTGCAGGCGAAAACTGTCTCCAATCAACATGCTAGGCAGTCCGACATCAAGATCGAACATCACTTCGACCTCTTCCCCCTCTTGGTTCCCTGCCAGTATCACGGCGAGATCGCGCAATAGCGCCTCAAGTTCAAAGGGGTGCAGGTCCAGTTGTAACTTATTGGCCTCAATTTTAGAGTAATCGAGGATGTCATTAAGTAGCCTCAGCAGTGACTTGGCAGCTGTCTGCGCCTTGGTCACGTATTCGTATTGGCGAACGTTCATTTCGGTGCGCAGCACCAACTGCAACATGCCCAATACCGCATTCATCGGTGTGCGGATTTCGTGGCTCATATTCGCCAAAAAAGTAGATTTGGCAGCACTCGCGGCATCCGCCTGCTCTTTCGCGTGTCGTAGGCTGGATTCCAGTTCTCTGCGCACGGTAATGTCTATCGCAATGCCCAAGTAACCACTGAGCTGACCGTTGCCATCGCGCATGGCGGTCACGACCAATATCACTGGGAAACGCGAACCATCCTTGCGTACATAACTCCACTCATGGGTTTGCGCCACGCCTTCAATTTTCGCCTTGTACACCAGTGCGCGGAAACCTTCGATAGGCTGGCCGTATTCGGCGCTCAACTCCACGCCGCGAGCCGCAACTTCCTCGGGCACATGGATGATTGAGGGTGTGTGCCTGTTTACCATCTCATCGGCCTTGTAACCTAAGAGTCTCTCGGACCCCTTGTTGAATACCTGAATCACTCCATCAAGATCCGTGGCGATGATCGACACTTGAGAGGCAGAGTTCAGCACGCCGGTGAGCAGCATGTTCAGCTCGCTCAATTGTGATGTGCGCTGGATAACCTGCTCTTCGAGACTTGAGTTCAGCTCCAGGATTTTTGCTTCGTTATTTTTTTCAGTGGTGATATCCCGTACCGTTTTTGAGGCACCGACAATTAACCCGGTCTCGTCACGGATGGGTGAGATAGTCACCGAGACATCGATCAAACTGTTGTCTCGGCGGTGACGTTTGGTCTGGAAGCTGGATATATGTTCTCCCTGACTAATTTTTTCCAGGATGTCGATTTTCTCCCGCTCGTAACCGTCCGGCATGATCAGCTTGGACAACGGCTGACCGACGGCTTCTAAAGAGGTGTAGCCAAATAGCTGCTCGGCGCCTTTATTCCAGCTCGTCACGATGCCTTCGAGGGTCTTGCCGATAATGCCATCCGACGAGCTTTCGACGATCGCTGCCAACCAGGCTTGCTGGGCAACTACGAGTGATCGACGCTGACGGCTCACGCTACCAAGGCCGACTAACACGGTGAGCAGCAAGGTAATCAGGACTCCGATGGAAAATACCAGCCTGGGCGATACCAAGTTCAATCGTTGAATAAACGCAGGAGAGGGGCTGACCTCCAGCAGCCAATGACGGCCATACAGGTCAAGTTGAACCTTGTTCGTGAAACGGCTCTGGGGACTGGGTGGGGCGTTGGCGTTGTCGTAGAACGGTATTTCCTGCCCTGGCACGGTAATGTCGGTCAGCGTTAGATGGATCGAATCATTTTTTCCGGGGAAACTAGCCAGCACGTCGGCAATCACCAATGGAGCATAACTCCAGCCAAATGCACTCTGCTCACGCTGGGCAACGCTAGTAGGGGCCAACGTGTCTCGGTAGATGGGCATAAGCATCAAAAACCCTTGATGCTGTTTATCATCAGCCTGAACCAACGTAATCGGTGCGGTGAGTTGGGCCTTGCCAGTGCGGATGGCCTTGCGCGCGGCCTCTCGACGACTAGGGTCCGATGCTATATCAAGGCCCAAAGCACGCTGATTTTGCTCCAAGGGTTCAATGTACTGAATTACAAAACGTTCATCTGTTTGCGGGGTCAGCTGCTTGATTGAAAAGTTGGGCTGTCCATCATGTCTCGCCTCCGCCAGGAATTGCTTTTCTTGCGCCACCGGCACCCTGCGAATAAAACCAAAGCCCCTTGCACCAGGAAATTCAACAGCCAGGTCGCGCGTCTGGCTATAGCGGTGGAACGCGTCGAGCGTAATCAAATCCTCCCCTGCGGTTAACACGACCCCGCGCGCACCGCGTAAGCCATATTCGTAGAGCTTCAATCTATCCGCTACCGCATCGGCGGCTTCTAGCGTTTCAGTCTGGACCGCCGTCCGTGCTTGATTGTCATTGGCTTCGCGCAACGCCCAGGCACCTAAAGCCGTCGCCAGTAATCCAACCACCAGCGTTAAGAACGCCCCAAGGCTGATAGGGGCCACGCTGTTATTTTTATTCATTTTATGAAGCTCCAATAGACAGCGGCGTCAATCAAAAGGCCCCTAGTCATGAGCACGGGCGGGCCTTTGACGCTCGTTACTATTTGTTATTGTCGAGCAGCACGGACATCCCGGAGAAAGGAATCGGGCGGCAATAGAGGTAGCCCTGCATGACATGGCAGCCCAATGATAAAAGGGCCTGTGCCTGCTCTTCGGTTTCTACACCCTCCGCGACCAGCTCGAGTCCAAGCACCTGGGCAAGCTTGATAATCGTGGCCACGATGGCTGCATCACTTTTATCTTCAAGCATGGTCCGCACGAAGCTTTGGTCAATCTTCAGGATGTTCACTGGAAAGCGCTTCAAGTACGCCAGGCTTGAATATCCTGTGCCGAAGTCATCCACCGAAATGCGTATCCCCATACCCCTTAGGGCCGCCAGTGTTTCGCACGTGATATCGATATCCTGAACCAAAACACCTTCCGTTATTTCCAGCTCCAACATGTTGGGCTCCAGCCCTGATTCGCTAAGAATCGCCTTAACCATGTCAAGGAAGGAGTGGACCTGAAATTGTTGGGCAGAAATATTGACGCTCACCGGGATTGCATGGCCGCGATCGGATAAAGACTTGGCGTCGTAACAGGCCTGCCTGAGAACGAATTCGCCAATGGGGATGATCAGTCCAGTTTCCTCAGCCAGCGGGATGAATTGATTCGGGAGCACAATAACGCCGTTACTGCACAAGCGCACCAAGGCCTCAATGCCCACCACCTGGCAGGTTCTGGCGTCCACTTTACTTTGGTAAAAGACTCGAAAGTCACCCTGTTCAAGGGCGCTACGCAGACTTAGCTCGAGCTGGTGCCGGGCACGCAGGCTGGTTTCGATTTCTGCAGAAAAGAAACAGTAGGTATTTCTACCGTGTTGCTTGGCTTGATACATGGCTGTATCGGCGTGCCAATACAGCGACTCCAGCGTGTCGCTGTCATCTGGGAACAAACCGATGCCAATGCTAGCGGTGACGTCGTAGTGCATATCCTCCACGTAAATCCGCTTACTGATGATTGAGAGCAGTTCAGCAGAAAAATCGCCCACCGCGTCGAAGTTCTCCAACTCCGGCATGAGCACCATAAATGAATCGCCGCCTTGACGACTAACCGTGTCGATCACGCGCACGTATTCTTTCAGGCGAGTCGCGACCACTTGCAAGACCGCATCACCGATGGCATGGCCGACCGCATCGTTGATCGCCTTGAAATGATCTAAATCGATCAGTAGCAAGGCCACCTTTCCTCGGCTATGCCGAGCCTGTTGCAACGCCTGATCCGTGCGATCGTGCAAAAGGGTGCGGTTGGGAAGCTCAGTCAATGCATCATGGTTAGCGAGTTTTTTTGCCTCCGAACGAAGTGCGATATGCGCCTTGATGTGCGCTCGGGCTACCGGAATGTTCAACGGTTTCTGTAAAAAATGGACACCGCCGTAATCGAGCGCCCGTAGCTCGTTTTCAGTTTGCGTGTGGGATGTCACGAAAATAACAGCGCTGTCACATGTCTTCGGGTCGGATTTGAGCGCCTTGCACACCGCAAAACCATTCATGTCCGGCATCTGGATGTCGAGTAAAACCACATCGGGTCGCCAACGCCTGGCGGCTTCCAAGGCGGACCGGCCATCGGTGACAAAATATACTTGGCCTAGATCGCGCACCGCTTCAGTCAGAATCCTGACATCTGTAGCTTGATCGTCGACCACCAGAATGACTGGTTCGCCAAATATTTTGTTGCGCATGCTGTTGCTCCTGACTCGGACCTGAGGAGCCGTCGCTAATTGGGTGCCGGGCGTGTCTATGTATACGGCTATTAGTTGGCAAAGGGCCCTCAGTCAGATCAATGTCATTTTGATGGCGCCTAGAAACTGCCGGATATAGATAGCACGCTGCACGGGGCTTTCATAGATTTAGCTGTACACCTATCTAGAATCCTTAGCGTTTAGGCCCAGCTGTTTGCGAGCGCATGCAGAGTGGAAGGCATCACGGGCGCGTCGTAGATGATGCGGTATCCCCCCACTTTTCTGGAAACATGCTTTTTTTGCCAATCTCACCTCGTCAAAATTTGCTCGCTACTGTTACCAGCCTCTAAGAGGCCTACAGCGTAAGTAACCCCCCGCCATCATCAACTTTACCCCCCTCATCTGAATTTATAAGCCGTGCTACAGTCAGCCTTATTGCAGATAAAGCTCAATCTGAGGCGTGTTATGAAAGACTTTTTCCCAGTAGGTTGCGGCGATTCGCTTAGTAAAATCGGGCTTTTAGTAAAGGCTAAGCGCGTGGACCTGGGCCTGCGCCAGACCGACCTCAAAACCAGCCTCGGAATTTCAGAGCATACGCTGCGCAAAATTGAGAATGGGTCGGAGCACGTTGACCTTAGGTCGTTCATGTTGGTGCTGTGGCGCTTGGGTATTAGCGAGATGCTTTTCAGTTCACTGGAAGGCATCGAAAATACGTCACAGATGATTCGGTATGCCGCTCATCAAGATGCTCAAACGAACCTTGCTTCCAAGCGTGTCCGACTGTCTAAGCCTAAGGCGGAGGATTTTTGATGTCTCGTGGCTACATCTACAGGGAGCATCCGGTCACGCGCGAGCTGCTGACGCTTGGCAGGCTGACCTTGCAGGGTAAAGTCGGTGAGTTTATCTATGCGCCCGACTACGTGGCGCGCGGTGGGTGGGTGCCCGACCCCGTTAACTATCCATTGCGCGCAGAAGCCTACACAGGCGTTTCAAAAAATCGGGGTATTCCAGGCTTCATCAACGACGCCATGCCTGACGGCTGGGTTGAGCGTTTACTTCATCGCGTTTACGGTCAAGATCTGGCGCCCATCGATTTTTTGCTCAAGTCACCGAACAACGACCGTATTCTTCAAGCCCATGTGCTACAACGCTTTGGTGGGAAACAGCGACGACCATCCTCGCAACCACGCAATCATTTGGCTGGATGGACAATGGCGTCTATCGCCGATGTACGACGTGTTGCCGGTCTTGGGTGAAGGGCCTGCTCAAACGTTGGCGATGGCGGTTGGTCGGGAAGGAACCAAGATCAACCGCAAGAACCTGCTAAGTCACCACGCCCATTTCGCGCTGTCGCTTGACCACGCCGAACACGTGCTTGATGAAGTGGCTGGATGGGAGCAGGAGTTGAAAGAATACTACGGACAGTGGCTGCAAGGCGCTGAGTTGGAAATGGCGCGGGAGGCTACTAGGGCCGAGCGCCTGCACGATTAACAGTGCGACGCCTTTGCAATTGAATCGGTTTCAATGGGAATCAACAGAGACTAACTCGCGCTGACGATATAGCGGATCGCGATCTGTTAATAAATTATTGTTGCGAGACGTTCTAGTGACTGTCATTTATGACAGTTGTTCTCGTTCGCCCATAAGTGTTTTATTAAGGCTGGGTTAAGCCATCAAATACTTGTTGAGTAGAAAAATATGGATATCTTGAAAAAAAAGGAAGTATTTAACAGCCGGGTTGCCATCAATCGATTTAATAAACGGCGTTGTAGCGTGTTAGCGGTATGTACAAGCCTTTTGTTTACGGGTGGTTTAGCGATGGGGGCAGATGAGGGCGTGTCTGCCGCTAGCGCCACACCCATGGCCAACGGATCACTTGAACTGTACAAAAATACCGCTCCGACTACAGGCAACGGAACCTGGCAGTTAAGATGTACGATTCCCCTTCCGGAAATTGGGACAAAAGGAGAGGTAGACGTGTATCTGGACAGCCATATTTATGGCTGCAATAACGACGAAGCCTATGGCTATAGGCTTATTGACGCGGGGATAATGAGTTTTGGTTTCTATGATAAGAAATGCGGTGACAGTCACTTGTATGATGATGATTACTTTGAGTACAAAGTGATGGCGCACCACACTACAACAGGCATTGTGAAACGTCTCGATACTGGCGTCGGCATAGGTCAAGAAGTGACACCTGGCGTTAAGTATATTTCAGGCGCTTACCATAACGGAATTGACGGTAAACTTTCGTGTGTCAGGTTTTTCTCCATTGCGAATACGGGTGGTATAAGCGGCAATTAATAGTGCCTAGGGGAAACTCTGAAAAAGGTTTTAAAATCTGGTGAAATGTCTTCCATCACATGAGCTGAATGGTTGGTACTCCGATGGGGCAGATTTCTTTCGCCGATGCCGAGTACGCAGATAAACGTAAGCGAACCCGCCGTGATATTTCCTGAGCGAGATTGACAACGTCGTCCCCTGGAAGAACACCCAGCGCACCACTTCACACTCATGCCCACACGCCAAACAGTGACTCAGCCACTCACCCAAGAACAATGGGACACCTGACTTTCCGGAAAAAGAACGGCTTACTTCAGGCCGTCCCTAAACATCTCATTCAATCCGGCCAATGCCAAGCTGGGGCATCGAGCATGCCTTGCCCCACGATTGCGGTTTGGCCGAAGTTTTTTTCCAGCACGATGGGGTTGCAGCTTGGGTCGTTTTCCAGCGCGGCGATCAAGCGGCTGGCGTGGGAGACCACCCAGACTTGGCAATGCTGCGACGCTTGAATAATCAACCGGGCCAGCGCGGGCAACAGACCGCCTTCGCGTGCCAGCGCATTAATGACGCCGCCTTGAGCGGTTTCGGCTAACAGGCGCAGCGCTCGGTAGAGGTTTGATTTGCCGCTGCCATTGGGTCCGGTGATGACGTTAAGGCGCCCAAGAGGCATTACCAACGAATTGATCGAGCGGTAATTGGCCACGGCGAGAGTGTTCAACATGCTGACGTCCTTGAGGGCGTATGAGGCCCACCTATTTCCATAAACCATGAGTTTAGTCAGTGACGGAACCCTGATCTACGCTCACAGTCGCATACCTCAGATTTAGAAATGATTTCCTACAACCTGTACCGCGTGTCTGTCACGGCATTTGCAAAGGAGTCTGCATGCCCGCTCATCGATCAAAATATGCCGTGGTCAGCTTGAGCGTGGTGCTTGGCTTATTGGTCGGTTGTGGCGACAAAAACCCGCAAGAGCCGCAGCGCCCCAGGGTTTACGTCCAGCAGGTGAAAACCGCCGACTTCGCCGCCGCCGTGTCGCTGACGGGCGATATTCAGGCACGGGTGCAGACTCAATTGTCATTCCGCGTGGGCGGCAAAATCATTCAGCGGATGGTCGACGTCGGTGATCGGGTCTCGGCCAAACAAGTTCTGGCCAAACTTGACCCCAAAGACCTACAAACCAGCGTTGACTCAGCTGTCGCCGCCCAAGCCGCTGAGCAAGCGAGAGTCCAACAGACCAGCGCAGCGTTTGTGCGCCAGGAAAAATTACTGCCCAAAGGGTATACCAGCCGCAGCGAATACGATTCGGCACAGGCGGCGTTGCGCAGCAGCCAAAGCGCGCTGAAGGCGGCTCAGGCGCAGTTGGCCAATGCCCGTGAGCAGTTGGGTTACACCGCGCTGGTGGCGGATGCGCCGGGCATTATTACCTCGCGGCAGGCGGAAGTCGGGCAAGTGGTGCAAGCCACCGTGCCGATTTTTGGCTTGGCGCGCGATGGCGAGCGTGATGCGGTATTCAACGTCTATGAATCGCTGTTCGTCGACCCTCCTACTGATCAGGCGGTGCAGGTGACCTTGCTCGACAACCCGGCCATCAAGGTGTCTGGCAAAGTCCGTGAAGTAACGCCCGCCGTCTCCGCGCAGACCGGCACGCTGCAAGTCAAAATCACACTGACGCAATTACCGGCGGGTATGGAGCTGGGCTCGGTGGTCAGTGCAGCCTTGAGCGTGCCGGCCAAAGCCAGCGTCCAACTGCCGTGGGCGGCACTGACCAAAGGCCTCGGTGATCAACTGGGGCAACCGGCCGTTTGGGTGGTTGACGACCAAGGCATTGCTAATTTGCACGCCGTTAAAGTCGCCCGCTATTTGACCGGCAGCGTGGTCATCAGCGAGGGGTTGAACGCTGACGAAAAAGCAGTGGTTGCCGGTGGCCAGTTATTGCACCCCGATATGCAGGTCGAGATTGCCCAACCGCCCCAGCCCGCCACCGCGAAGGCGCAGCCATGAAGCGCCTGTCATTGATGGTGCTGAGCAGCCTGATGATCAGTGCTTGTAGCAAACCCGAGCCACCGCCTGAACCGGTGCGCCCGGTGTTGTCCATCGAGGTCCAGCCGCAATCCGTGGAAAACCTCGGGCGCTTTGCCGGAAATATTCAGGCCCGCTACGAAAGCACGCTGGGGTTTCGTGTGTCAGGCCGCATCGCCCAACGCAGTGTCGACGTTGGCAGTGAAGTGGAGAACGGCCAGCTGTTGGCGACCCTTGATCCCACCGATCAGCAAAATAACCTGCGGGCCCGCCAAGGCGATTTGGCGCGAATCGAAGCGCAGTGGATCAACACTCAGGCCAATGCACGCCGCCAACAAGAGTTGTTCGACCGGGGCGTAGGGGCTCAGGCCCAACTCGATATTGCCCAGACGGATTTGCGTACCACCCGCGCCTCGCTGGAGCAAGCGAGGGCGGCGGTCACTCAGGCCCAGGATCAGCTCAACTACAGCGACCTGCGTGCCGATCACGCGGCGGTGGTGACCAACTGGAAAGTCGAGGCCGGGCAAGTGGTCAGTGCCGGACAAGAAGTGGTGACACTGGCACGGCCCGACATCAAAGAAGCGGTAATTGACCTGCCTGCGTCGCTGGCCGATGAGCTGCACGAAGGCGTGGAATTCAAGGTGGCGGCTCAGTTGGCGCCGGAGATCAACACCACCGCTACGCTTCGCGAAATTGAGCCCCAAGCTGAACGCTCGACCCGTACCCGCCGTGCGCGCCTGACGTTAACTGACACTCCCACCGCATTTCGTCTCGGCACTGCCATCAGCGTTACCCTCACCACCGCGATCGAACCCCGGGTACAGCTGCCGATCAACGCCGTGCAGAACGTCGATGGTAAGACCCAAATCTGGATCGTCGACGTGCAAAACCAAACCGTCGCCCCGCGAGAGGTCAACGTTATAAGCCGCGACGATGACAGCGTGGTTTTGGTGGCGGGCGTGAAGGCCGGCGAGCGCGTGGTCAGTGCCGGTGTGAACAGCCTCAAGCCTGGCCAAAAAGTTAAAGTCGATAAGGATGCCCCACGATGAAAGGGAACTTCAACCTGTCCGATTGGGCCATCAAACACCAATCGTTTGTTTGGTACCTGATGTTCGTCGCGTTGTTGATGGGGGTGTTTTCGTACCTGAATCTTGGGCGTGAAGAAGACCCTTCGTTCACCATCAAAACTATGGTCATTCAAACCCGTTGGCCCGGTGCCACAGTGGATGAAACCCTGGAGCAAGTCACCGACCGTATCGAGAAAAAACTAGAAGAACTGGACTCCCTTGATTACGTCAAAAGCTACACCCGGCCTGGCGAATCGACGGTGTTTGTTTATCTGCGCGACACCACCAATGCCAAGGCCATTCCGGAAATCTGGTACCAGGTTCGCAAGAAGATCAACGACATTCGCGGCAACTTTCCCCAGGGCATTCAAGGGCCGGCGTTTAACGACGAATTCGGCGACGTGTACGGCTCAATCTATGCGTTTACCGCTGATGGCTTGTCCATGCGCCAGTTGCGTGACTACGTGGAGCAAGTCAGGGCTGGCATCCGCGCGGTACCGGGTCTGGGCAAGGTCGAGATGATCGGCCAGCAGGACGAGGTGCTGTACCTGAATTTCTCCACCCGCAAGTTGGCTGCGTTAGGCCTGGATCAGCGGCAAGTCGTGCAAAGTCTGCAATCGCAAAACACGGTCACGCCGGCCGGGGTCATCGAAGCCGGGCCGGAACGGATTACCGTGCGCACGTCGGGCCAGTTCGCCTCGGAAAAAGACCTTGAGACGGTCAACTTACGGCTCAATGACCGCTTCTATCGCCTGAGCGACATTGCCGACATCAGCCGAGGTTACACCGACCCGCCTACACCGATGTTCCGCTTCAACGGCAAGCCCGCCATTGGCTTGGCCATCGCCATGCAGAAAGGCGGCAACATCCAGACATTCGGTAACGCCCTGCATTCACAGATGGACGCCGCTACCGCCGACCTGCCAGTGGGCGTCGGCGTACACAACGTGTCGGATCAGGCGCAAGTGGTGGAGAAGGCCGTCGGCGGCTTCACCAGCGCACTGTTCGAGGCGGTGGCCATCGTATTGATCGTCAGCTTTATCAGTCTCGGCGTGCGCGCCGGATTGGTGGTCGCGTGTTCGATTCCGTTGGTGTTGGCGATGGTCTTCGTCTTCATGGAATACAGCGGCATCACCATGCAGCGAATTTCCCTCGGCGCGTTGATCATCGCCCTCGGCCTGTTGGTGGACGACGCCATGATCACGGTGGAGATGATGGTCACCCGCCTGGAGCTGGGGGAAACTAAAGAACAAGCCGCTACCTTCGCCTACACCTCGACGGCGTTTCCGATGTTGACCGGCACCTTGGTCACCGTGGCCGGGTTCGTGCCAATTGGCCTCAACGCCAGCTCTGCCGGGGAATACACGTTCACTCTGTTCGCGGTCATTGCCGTGGCGATGCTGGTGTCGTGGGTGGTTGCAGTGTTGTTCGCGCCGGTGCTTGGCGTTCACATCCTCAGCGAGAACATCAAAAAGAAATCAGAAAAACCGGGACGCCTCGCACGGGCGTTCAACGGCGGCATGCTGTTGGCGATGCGCAACCGGTGGTGGACGATCCTCATCACCGTGCTGTTGTTTGCGATGGCAGTGTTTTCAATGCGCTTCGTCCAGAATCAGTTTTTTCCGTCGTCAGACCGGCCGGAAATTCTAGTGGACTTGAACCTGCCGCAAAACGCTTCGATCAATGAAACCCGCAAAGCGGTGGATCGGCTTGAAGCCACACTCAAGGACGACCCGGACATTGCGCGCTGGAGCACTTACATAGGGCAGGGCGCGGTGCGCTTTTATTTGCCGCTGGATCAGCAACTGGAAAACCCGTACTACGCGCAACTGGTGATCGTCAGCAAAGGTCTGGAGCAGCGTGGCGCATTGACCCAACGCCTGAAAAACCGCCTGCGCGAAGACTTCGTTGGCATCGGCAGCTACGTGCAACCGCTGGAAATGGGGCCGCCGGTGGGGCGTCCGATTCAGTACCGGGTGAGCGGCAAAGACATCGACAAAGTTCGCCAGCATGCTATCGAGCTGGCGACCTTACTGGGTCAAAATTCGCACATTGGCGAAATCATCTACGATTGGAACGAGCCCGGCAAAGTGCTGCGCATCGATATCGCCCAAGACAAGGCCCGACAGTTGGGGTTGTCGTCCCAGGACGTGGCGCAATTGATGAACAGCATCGTCACCGGCTCGCCCGTCACCCAAGTACGGGACGATATTTACCTGATCAACGTCGTCGGCCGCGCAGAAGACGCCGAGCGCGGTACGCCGGAGACATTGCAAAACCTGCAAATTGTCACGCCAAGCGGCACCTCGATTCCGTTGTTGGCGTTTGCCACGGTGCGTTATGAATTGGAACAACCGCTGGTGTGGCGTCGAGACCGTAAACCGACCATCACCGTCAAAGCAGCCGTGCGCGATTCGATTCAACCGACTGACTTGGTAAAACAGCTCAAACCCGACATCGATAAATTCGCCAGCGGCTTACCGGTGGGCTTTAAAGTCGCCACCGGTGGCACCGTGGAAGAAAGCGGCAAGGCCCAAGGACCGATTGCCAAAGTGGTACCGTTGATGGCGTTCCTCATGGCGACGTTCTTGATGATCCAACTGCAGAGTGTGCAGAAGATGTTTTTGGTTGCGAGCGTTGCGCCACTGGGGCTAATCGGCGTGGTGCTGGCGCTGATTCCGACCGGCACGCCCTTGGGTTTTGTGGCGATCCTCGGAATTCTGGCGTTGATCGGTATCATCATCCGCAACTCGGTGATTTTGGTGACGCAGATTGACGCCTATGAACGCGGCGATTACTTGCCGTGGGACGCGGTGGTCAAAGCGACCCAACATCGTCGTCGCCCCATCCTGCTCACCGCTGCCGCCGCCAGCTTGGCCATGATCCCCATCGCCCGGGAAGTGTTCTGGGGCCCCATGGCCTACGCGATGATTGGCGGAATTATTATCGCCACGCTGCTGACGTTACTGTTCCTGCCTGCGCTGTATGTGGCGTGGTATCGGATTGAAGAACCGAGCGAAGAGCAGCGTGACGAGGCCCAAGCCAAGCAAGCTGAACTCGATGGTCAGCCAGATACACCGCGTTGAATTCTTCCCGAACAAGTTCGGTCCCACAGGGTGATCGAAAATTAAATCTGTGGGACCGAATTTATTCGGGAAGGGGTCAGTTCAAACCGCGCATTCCTTCAAACCTTACGCCACACACTCGCCAGCCAAGGCTGTTGATCCAAGGGCAGTCCTTCGGGCCGGTAATAATGTTCCAACTCCACAAACCCCGCCCCATTAAGCAGTTCGCGCCAGTTCTTTAGGTCGTGATAAGAGCCGTATCGACTGCCGTTCCAGCCTTCTTCGTTCTCGCCCCGAGGGTTGGAGCTGAACAGAACACCGCGAGGTTTCAATGCTTCGTGCAATTGGCGCAAGACGCGGGGCAGTTCCTGGCGTGGCACGTGGAATAGCACGGCGTTGGCGAAGATTCCATCGAAGCGCCAGGCGGGCAGGTCAAGCTCAAGGAAGTTCTGTTGCAGCACCTCGCAGCCGGTTTCTTCACGGGCCATCTGGGCAAAGCGCTCTGAGCCATCGAGTCCGACTGCAATATGCCCCATCGCCGTAAACGTCTTCAGATCACGCCCCGGCCCGCAGCCGAAGTCGAGAATCTGAAACGGCGCGTTACCTTCGATATGCCGCAGCAACGCGGCAATGTTCTGGCTGACGTCGTGACCCCAGGTGCCTTCGCGAAAGTCGTCGGCCACAGCGTTGTAATGACCGACGGTGGCAGCGGTTATTTGTGCGAGGTCCTGCGGATCGAGTTTCATGGCGATTCTGTCTGGGCATAGATAAGCGGTGAATATACCCTTGCTCAGCGTTTGTTCAAGACCTGCGCCAGTCGATCGCCCCCCATTTGAATCACCGCAACCACCACCACCAACAGCACGATTACCGTCAGCATCACCTGGCTGTCGAAGCGCTGATAGCCGTAGCGGTAAGCAATATCACCCAAACCGCCTGCACCAATGGCCCCGGCCATGGCGGATGAATTGATCATGGTCACCAGAGTAATCGTGAAGCCGCCAACGATGCCCGGCAGCGATTCGGGCAGCAGGACGTGCCAGATGATGTGCCAACGACGGCAACCCATGGCCTGAGCGGCTTCGATCAACCCGTGGTCGACTTCCCGCACACTGACCTCGGCGATGCGCGCAAAGAACGGCGTGGCGGCGATGGTCAGCGGTACGACGGCAGCCCACACCCCATACGTTGTACCGACGATCAGTCGGGTGAACGGGATCAGCGCCACCATCAAAATCAGAAACGGAATCGAACGGAACAGGTTAACGACCACCCCCAGTACGCGGTTCAGTGCGGGCGCTTCGTATATCCCGCCCTTGCCGCTGGTGACCAGCAAAACCGCCAGCGGAACGCCCACCAACAAAGCAATTAATGACGACACGCCCACCATCAAAAACGTATCGAGGGTGCCCTGTAGCAATCGGTCAAACCACATAGCCTAATACCTCCGCACGTTGCGCCACGGTGCGGGCGCGGGCCAGCAATTCTTCGCGACCATGGGGCGACCGAGATACCGACAAAATCAGATGCCCCAGCGCACGGCCCTGAATGCGCTGGACGCCGCCCTGCATCAGACTGACTCGCCCACCGAGCGTATTAAACAACTCCGCTAGATCCGGCTCTTCGCCGCTGACGCCAGTGAAATGCAGGTCCAACACTACGGCGGCATGGGCTTGCTGCGGCTGCGATCTCATCCGCGCCAATAAATCCTCGGGCAGTCCGTGTTGCAAGGGTGCGAGCAGGGTTTTACTGACGTCGTGCTGCGGGTTACCGAACACTTGCCAGACCGGGCCTTGCTCAACCACTTGGCCCTGTTCCAGCACCACAACGCGGTCACAGATATCGCGAATCACCGCCATCTCATGGGTGATCAAAATGATCGTAAGGCCCAGCCGCTGGTTGATCTCGCGCAGCAGGCCGAGGATTGATTGCGTGGTCTCTGGGTCCAGCGCCGACGTGGCTTCGTCGCACAGCAAAATCGCCGGGTCATGCACCAGTGCGCGGGCAATCCCCACACGCTGTTTCTGGCCGCCGGACAACTGCGCCGGATAGACCTTGTGTTTGTCCTGCAAACCTACCAATTCCAGCAATTCGGTGACTTTGCGCTGGCGCTGTTCACGGGGTACTCCGGCGACTTTCAAGGGCAATTCAACGTTCTGCCACACGGTTTTGGCGGACATCAAGTTGAAGTGCTGAAAGATCATGCCGATGCGCCGACGCAGCTGCACCAAGTGGTCTTCGTCGAACTCGGCGATGTCCACGTGGTCGATCAACACCCGCCCGCTGCTCGGACGCTCCAGGCGATTGATGGTGCGAATCAGCGACGATTTGCCCGCGCCGCTGCGGCCGATGATGCCAAATACTTCACCGCGCTGAATCGCCAGGTCGATGTTCTGTAAAGCGTCCACCGGGCCCTGTTTGCTGTCGTAGGTTTTGCCCAGATGAATGAAGCGAACGTGGGCGCGGTTCAAGTCCGGGTGCAGTGCTGTCGTCGCTGTAGCCCCGGACGGTTCAAGTATCAGTCGACGTTGGGCGGTTGCGCTCATATTCAGCTTTCCCAGCCAGCTTGATACAGCTTGCCGTGGGCTTTATCGAGCGCCGCGCGGACCACCGGTGAGTGCTGGTAGATATCAACGAACTTGGCTATGCGTGGGTCGGTTTTGCTTTCGGGCTTGATCACAAACTGGATCACGTATTCCTTGTGGTCCAGCCCGTCAAACAACAAAGCCGAGCCTGCGTCGAAGGTCTTCGAGAGACGAATGTACGCCGGGTAGCCTTGCACCAGATCGGCATCGTCATAGGCGCGGACCAGCTGCACGGCCTCGACCTGAATCAGTTTGATTTTTTTCGGGTTGGCTGTGATGTCTTCTTCGGTGGCTTTGTAACCGACGCCCGGTTTGAGCGTGATCAGCCCGGCCTTGGCCAACAGTTGCAGGCCGCGCCCGCTATTGATCGGGTCGTTGGCGATGGCCACGGTGGCGCCCACTGGCAGCTCATCAAAGCTTTTGTAGCGTTTCGAGTACAACCCGACGTTGTTGATAATCCCCGGTGCGAACGGCACCAGATGGAAGCCTGCTGCTGCGTTGGCGTTTTCCAGGAAAGGAATGTGCTGAAAGTAGTTCACATCGATGTCGCCCGCCGCGAGGCTGACATTGGGTGCGATCCAGTCGCTGAACTCCACCAGTTCGACTTTCAGGCCCTGCCTGCCGGCTTCTTCAACAGCGGCTTCCAATGGAATCGAGAACGCAGCAGTGGTGCCGATTTTGAGCGGTTTGTCGTCGGCGTGAGCGGTCAGGGTGAGTACGCTTAAGGCGAGGGCGATCAGGGTTTTTGTCATGGGTGCGTTCCAGATGAATTGATGTTGTTTGTTAGGCCGCCTTCGCAGGCAAGCCTGCTCCCACACAGCCTGCACGGGAATTGTGGGAGCAGGCTTGCCTGCGAATGGGTCTGGCTTTACTCAGAAACATGGCGATACCCAGCACCCGCATGCGAGTCAGGCAACCGTGGTCCCTGATGAAACAATTTCTCGCGCAAGCTCCCGGCGTCATACGCCGTCTTGTACGAGCCACGGTGTTGCAGCTCCGGGATCACCAAATCGATAAAGTCGACGTAGCTTTCCGGGGTCACGATCCGGGTCAGGTTGAAGCCGTCGAGGCCGGTTTCGGCGATCCAGGATTCCAGTTCATCCGCCACTTGCTCAGGCGAGCCGACCAAGGTGATATAGCGTCCGCCCAAGGCGTGCTGGTCGAGCAAGTGACGACGGGTCCAGTCGTTGTTTTTCAGGGTTTTGGTGGCGGATTGAATCGCGTTGCTCTTCACGTACTGAATGGGCTCGTCCAGTTCGTACTCGGCGAAGTCGATTCCGGTCGAGGCCGCGAAATGCGCGACCCCGGCTTCAGCACTGGCGTATTCCTGGTACTCACGCTGCTTGGCCCGGGCCAGCTCTTCAGTGGCGCCGACGATCACGTTGAGGCCCATGAATATCCTCACGTCTTCCGGTTTGCGGCCGGCGGCGACCGCGCTTTTGCGGACCTTGTCCACCTGTTCTCGGGTCGCGGCTTTGTTTTGACCGCTGATGAATACGCACTCAGCGTGCCGCCCGCCGAACTGTATACCGCGCTCGGACGTGCCCGCCTGAAATAACACCGGCGTACGCTGAATCGACGGTTCGCACAGGTGATAACCCTCGACCTGATAGAACTCGCCCTTGTGTTCGACCTTATGCACTTTGCTTGGCTGGGCGTAGACCCGTTGTTGGCGATCATTGATGACCGCGTCGTCTTCCCAACTGCCTTCCCAGAGTTTGTAGAGCACTTCCAGGTACTCGTCGGCCTGGTCGTAGCGACGGTCATGTTCGATCTGTTCGGTGAGGCCCATGGCTTTGGCCGCGCTGTCCAGATAACCGGTGACAATGTTCCAGCCCACTCGACCCCGACTCAGGTGATCCAGGGTCGACATGCGTCGGGCGAACAGATAGGGCGCCTCATACGTGAGGTTGACGGTCAGGCCGAAGCCGAGGTTTTTCGTGACGGCGGCCATGGCCGATAACAGCAGCAGCGGGTCGTTGACCGGCAACTGGATCGCCTCTTTAAGCGGGACATCAACCGAATGCTGGTAGACGTCATACACGCCGACGATATCGGCGATAAACAGCCCGTCGAACAAACCGCGCTCCAGCAATTGCGCCAGTTCGGTCCAGTATTCGAGGGTTTTGTACTCGGTCGAAGTGTCCCGTGGGTGGGTCCACAGGCCGTGGTTGATGTGTCCAATGCAATTCATGTTGAACGCGTTAAGCAGAATCTTTTTCTTTGGCATCAGATCGTCCCCCGCAGTGGAGGATTTTCGTGATTGAGGTAGTAGTTGCCGATGGCGTGGAATTTCCAGCGCACCGGGTCGTGCAGCGTATGCACCCGGGCGTTGCGCCAATGACGGTCGAGGCCGTGTTCAGCCAAGGTCGCCTGACTGCCGGCCAATTCAAACAAGGTGCTGCCTGCGGCGAGGGAAATATCAGTGCTAATGGCCCGCGCTTCGGCCACCGCGATGGAGGCTGCGGCGACGTTTGCTGCGCTGCTGTCAGCGTGTGCGCGGTCCAGGAATTCAGCTGCGCGTTCCAGCAGCGCTTCGGCGGCATGAAGGCGAACCCCGAGTTTGCCGAAACTGTGCAGGGTCAAAGGATCGTCCACGGCCTTTTCGGTGCCGGAGTCGATCCAGGGTCGGGTGCGGGTGCGGACAAAATTCAGTGCGTCTTCGTAGGCGGCGCGGGCGATGCCGGTGTCGATGGCGGCGTGGAGAATTTGCGCCAGCGGGCCGACCGTGGTGGGGCGCTCAAACGCGCTTTGAAACGGCACCACATCGTCGGCGCTGACGAACACGTCATCGAACACCACAGAGCCGCTGCCGGTGGTGCGCTGGCCAAAGCCGCTCCAGTCATCGATCACGCTCAAACCGGCGCTGTCATAGGGGACGAATACCAGGTGTTGCACGCCCAGGTCGTCGATCACCGAGGTCGGGATTCGCTGCGCATACAACGCGCCGGTGGCGTAAAACTTGCGGCCGTTAATGCGATAGCCGTCACCGTCGCGGCTCAAGCGCGTGGTGCGGTCGTGAGCAGTTTTGGTTCCCAGTTCGGCCAGCGCGTTACCGAACCGAGCACCGGTCAGCGTTTGCGCATACAGGCGTTTTTGCTGCTCAGGGCTGCCGTTCACCCGCAAAACTTCCAGCGCGTAAAAATGGTTTTGCGGGATTTGCCCCAGAGACGAGTCGGCTTGGGCGATCAGTCGAATAACCGTCGCCAGCGTGACATTGGAAACACCCGCACCGCCGAACGCTTTCGGCACGGTGATGCCCCATAAACCTGAGTTGGAAAACAGGTCAAGTTCGGCATACGGAAGGCGTCGCTCGCTGTCACGCAAGGCACTGTCGCGCTTGAATTGTTCAGCCAATTCGCCCGCCACGTGCAGGGCTTGGGCGTCACTGCTGATCACTGCAGCGGGAATGCGCAGGGTAGAAAGAGAAGTCATGTGTTGCTCCAGTGGTCTGGTCAGATCCAGGAATGCCGGGCGGGCAAGGCGCCGTTGAGGTAGTAGTTGCCGACGGCGTGGTATTTCCAGCGCACTGGGTCATGGAGGGTATGAACGCGGGCGTTACGCCAGTGGCGGTCGAGGTTGAACTCGGCCAGGGTGGCGCGGCTGCCTGCCAGCTCGAACAGCTTTTCACTGGCGAGCAGGGAGATTTCGGTGGTCAGTACCTTGGCTTCGGCGACGACGATTGAGGCGCGGGCGGCCGATTGCTCGTCGATGGGCGCAGCGCTGATGTCGTCCAGCACTTGACCGGCCTTACGCAATAACGCCTCGGCAGCGTGCAATTCGAGTTTCAGTTTGCCGATGTCGGCGATTACGTAGAGATCATCGGCGGCGCGCTCGACCTTGGCTTCAATCCACGGGCGCGAGCGCTCGCGGACGAAGCGGATGCTGTCGTCGATGGCTTCTCGGGCGATCCCGGCATCAATTGCAGCCTGGATGAGTTGCGACACTGCGCCCTGAATATTCGGGATCAATGCCAAGCGCCAGTTGTCGATGACGTGGTCGGCTTCGACCCGCACGTTGTCCAGCAGTACGGTGCCGCTGGCGGTGGTGCGTTGGCCAAAGCCCGACCAGTCATCGACGATACGCAGCCCCTGGGTGCCTCGCTTCACGAACGCCAACACTTGCTGGTCGTGCTCGTTCAGTGCCTTGACCGCCACCCAATGGGCGAACAGCGCGCCAGTGGAGTAAAACTTTTGTCCGTTGATGACAAAGCCGTCGCCCTCGGCAACGATGCGTGCTTTAAGGTCCAGGGTATTTTTCGTGCCGCGCTCGGGGCCGGCATTGCCGACGCGCCAGCCGTTGAGAACGCTGTGAAACAACTCTTTTTTCTGCACCTCGCTGGCACTGCCGATCAACGAATGAAGGATGCCGAACTGGTTCTGCGGAATCTGCCCCAACGCCGGGTCGGCGGCGGAAATGATCTTGAACACTTCGGCCACGGTCACGAACGACACTTGCGGGCCGCCATAGGCCCGTGGCACCGAAATACTGCCCAGGCCACTGCGGGTGAAGTGTTCGATTTCGGCCCAGGGTAATTTGCGCTGTCGATCACGCTGTGCGGCGTGTTGGCGGGCAATGTCCGCCAATGCATAAGCGGCAGTGATCGCCTCGGCATCGTTGGCCAGCACTTTGGCAGGCAACAGCAGCGGCGAGATATCCACATCGTTATTAACGGGTGCAGTTGCCAGACGGGACATCAGCGCTGCTCCTTGGCTGCACATGATGTGTCGGCGTTGTACACGGGGGTGATGGTGAAAATGACCATTCCAAACCTCGACATTAGCCGCAGCCAGCGTGTGAGAAGCTGCGGCGAAAATAAACTGACGGTGGTCCGGTGGTCCGGTAGATATACCCTAAGCGTGTATAAAAATTAAATAAACATGCTTTTTGGAATAACAATAGAAGCGTTAGGGGTGGCATGTAAGGGCGCAACGCTGAGTATCCGGGAGGGCGCCCAGCGTGAGTTGTTGCCAACCAGGTCGATGACGCAATAAGTGACTTCCAGCGATGGATCTTCGCCGGCCTCCAGAATCATCGCAGGCGGCACTTTGATCGTGATGGGCTTGCCGACATCCCGTGGATTGATCGCGGGTAAATCCATTCGCACATCGCCCCAGCGCAGGGTGATTTCGTCTTTCGCGGCCATATTGGGGTACGCCTCAATTGTCAGCGCAATCCCTTTTTTGAGCTGCTTGGCGGTCAGGCCATTGTGCAGCAGCGCGTCAGGAAGGGTCAGCGGCGTCAGGTTTTGATTTTCCTCGGTACAGCTGCTGGCAAGGTTTCCACCGGGCCGATCAAGCTTGACCAGCACGCTTTTACTGGGTGAAAGCGTGGGGTGCATGCCGATTTTTTGCACTTCATACCAAGTGCTGGTAGTGCCACTCTGCACGAAGCTTTCCGGTACCCGCAACGCCAGCGGCTGACCGATATCGTCCGCAGTCAGCAGCTTCGAGGCTACGTAGCATCCGTCCCAAAACAGCGTGATCAAGTCACCTTCGTCCATCCTGGCGTAGGGTCTGATAGTGACCATCAAATGCGCAGCGGCCGCAGCGCTTATACCGAACTTATTGGCTTGCGGTAACGAAGGCGCAAACAACTTGATGTGAGGGGAAGGTAGGGTCGCACTGTCCATGTTCGAGACTCCTTATTACCCGCGGCCGATGAATTTACGCCACGTGATAGTCCTTGTTGATTGAAGTTTAGAGGTAGCGGGGCCTAGCTAAGAGGGATTGGGAATAGGTGTCAAGGAGGGGAATGGCAGAAGAGTCGAGGGGGCAAAGGAATCAGATTGTTCCTACGTCGGCGAGGTTAGAAGACCACTGGAGAGTAGGTGCTGCGTCCTACTTGGCGGCCGCTCTCAGCTTTGAGTGATATCAGGACGTAATGTCGAATCAGGCTTGCGCAGATCGGTGAGGATTCCACGCCGGATGAGCGGCAACAGGCATAGCACGGTGCCGACTCCGCCGAACCATAGGGTCCAATCGATTCCAACGTATTTAATGGTTAGCGAGGTCAATACGCTGCCCAGTGGAATGGCTCCCCAGATCATGAAGCGTTGCACCGAATTCACTCTGCCCAGCAGGGATAACGGCGTGACTGTCTGCCTTAGCGTCAGTGAGGTCGGTCCAAAAACACCTTCGCCCAGACCATGAAGCACACTGGCGGCTATCAAGCCTGCAATTGAACCCGAGGCGCCGAACACGGCAATAAGAAAAAGACCGGAAACAGATGTCGCTGCAGCCATGACCAACGTGCGGGAGATACCGAAGTCATTCATTAATCTTGATGAGATGAGGTTGGCGACAGGAAATCCTGCGGCCGCTGCACCAATCACCAGGCCGATGGCGCTGGGAGAGAGCGCCAGAACGTCCTTACAATAAAGCACCAGACTGGTCTCAATGAAGGTGAGAAACAGAACATACACTGCTCCACACAAAAACACGGGTTCCAGTTTCGGGTGTGAAAAGACAAATTTCAGCCCTGTCTTTATATCCGCCACGATGGATGTCCGCACAGGCACGGACCTGGTTAGATCCAACGCGGTGTCGACATTTCGAATGGCCCCTAGCGTGAGCGCAGACACCAGGAAAGAACCGCCATTAAGGAGGATCGCAATAGGCGGGGCAAATACAGCAATCAAAGGGCCCGCGGCTACAGGTCCTAATGTGCGAGCAACCGATTCGGAAAAAAACAGCTTGGCGTTACCTTTTTGAAGTTCGGACGCTCCCGAATATATTTCCGGCAGGAATGAGGTGTAGGCCACTTGAAAAAAGACGGTCGCGGTCCCTGCAACAAACACCAACGCCATCAGCGCTGGAAATGTCATCAGGCCTTTGATCGACAGTATTGCGATACACGAATACACGAGCATCTGAACCAGATCAGCCACGACCATGGTTTTGCGCTTGGGCAGTCGATCAACCAAGGCGCCTGCTGGAAGTCCGAAAAGCAGAAAGGGAATAAACATCATAAAAGGCAGTAGAACCGCTTGGGCGGCTGAAGCCCCCACCACCTGTACGGCGAGAAGTGGAAGTCCGATAACCAAGAACTGATTACCAAAAAGGCTCATGGACTGGCCGGACCATAACAAGTTGAAATTTTTATGTGCAATGTGCCGCAATGGATCTGTTTTATCAGCGTCCATACTGTGTCTCCTGAATCATGGAAGTTAGCCGCCCATTTAGAGGGGGCGGGGGACATCAACTAGTTATATTGAACTGCGCGGGGCTGCAGCGTTTTTCTTGAGCCGGACTCGTTGTCCGGTAGGCTGGTTCCTGAGAACTAACACCACGTTCGCTAATCCAGTGGATCTGGCAGTGATACCTGACGTTGAATGTCCAGGTTTTACGGGATTATCGAACCCACAACCAATGGCAACTCTTCAGGCGAATCCATTTTTTCTCGCTCAAGCAACTTACGCTTACGCTCGACACCCCACCGGTACCCGGACAATGTTCCGTCGCTGCGCACGACGCGATGGCAAGGAATGGCCACAGCGAGGCTGTTGGCGCCGCAGGCGTTCGCTACCGCCCGTACTGCGCTGGGCATGCCTATCCGGACCGCGATATCGGTGTACGTGGCGGTCGATCCGGCAGGAATATCCCTCAACGCCTGCCACACACGCTCCTGGAAAACAGTGCCGCGAATATCAAGCGGTAGCGCCAGGCCCACAGCCGGCGACTCTACGAAACCCACGACGGTGGAAACCAGTCCTTCAAACTCTGCGTCCCCGCCAATCAGATTGGCATTTGGAAACTGATCCTGAAAACTCTCAACCAGGCTATTGGGATCGTCTCCGAGCAAAATCGCACAGATGCCACGGGCACTTCTGGCTACCAGAATCGACCCAAGTGAGCTTTCACCCAGCGCAAATTTGATGTCGACGTTGGCCCCTCCTGCGCGGTACTCGGTGGGTTTCATGCCGAGAATCTTCTGAGAGGCTTCATAGAAACGGCTGTTGGAGTTGTACCCGGCTTCGTAAAGTGCGCTGGTGATCGTCCCGGACTGGGAGAGCTGGTCCCTGACCCGCGAGCGCACCGAGGCGACGCTATAGGCTTTTGGCGTCAACCCTGTGATTTTTTTGAAGATGCGGTGAAAGTGAAAGGTGCTCATCCCGACCTTTTCGGCCATGTCGCTCAGGTTGGGTACCGAGTCGGACGCGTCTATCATTCTGCAGGTTTCGGCAACTGTGGCTGCGTGCTTGAGCGCTATCGTCTCCTGATTGCTGTCGCGACGCTTGGACGGACGAAAGCCCGCTGCTTCAGCTTCGATTGCGGTGTCAAAAAAAACGACGTTTTCCGGACGCGGCAGCTTGGTCGGGCTACGAGGTCCGCAATAGATACCTGTCGTCAATACGCCATACACGAAGTCGTCGCCAACGTCCGCCTGTCGGTTTATCAGGACGCCCCAGCGCGGATCATCTTCTATCCTTGGAACGCGCTTTGTTGCCGGAACCTTTGTGCTTTCCATGGTTTTGCTCCGTCGTTGATTTTTCTTAATGCCTGTAAATCCATGGTCATTCACACGATGCAGGTGCTCGCTCCAATTTTCAGAGCCCAGTTTTTTCTATTGCCAGTTCGAGCATCTGCCTTTCTTTATCGATTGCATGCGGGCCAACATACCGCGCGCGCAAATCCCCTGCCTCCCGTTTGTTGCTATCAAATTTTATTATGTGAATCACTTTCCGGAATTCCAATGGATGCCGCCCTCACACAAACAAAAACAGCGCCTGAAGGGCGCTGTTTTATTGATCCAAAGCCAACCTTCAATGGCGGCTTCGTTCCAAAAACTGCCGAGTGCGTTCTTCCTTGGGATGGGCGAACAGTGCCTTTGCTTCACCCTGCTCGACGATCACGCCCTTGTCGATAAAGATCACCCGATTAGCAACATCCCGGGCAAAACTCATCTCGTGGGTGACGATCACCATGGTGCGTTTTTCTTCCGCGAGCGCACGGATAGTGGTCAGCACTTCACCGACCAATTCCGGGTCCAGTGCTGAGGTGGGTTCGTCGAACAAAATGACTTCGGGTTCCATGGCCAACGCTCGCGCAATCGCTACCCGTTGCTGCTGTCCACCGGACAAGCGTCGCGGGTATGAATCTTCTTTACCGGCGAGCCCGACCTTGGCCAGTAAAGCCATCCCGAGTTTGGCCGCCTGTTCCCTGGCCATCTTCTTGACCACCAATGGTCCTTCAATGACGTTTTCCAGCGCTGTTCGGTGCGGGAACAGATTGAAGTTCTGAAAGACGAAACCCACGTGTTGTCGTAATTGCCGGATAAGGCCCTGTTGCTGAGTCAACGGCTTGCCGCCATCGATCTTGATATCCCCCACTTGAATGCTGCCGCTGGTGGGTTCTTCGAGAAAGTTAAGGCAACGCAACAGGGTGGTTTTGCCCGATCCGCTGGGGCCGATAATGGCCACCACTTCACCGGCTTCAATGCGCAGGTCGATGCCGTTCAGCACGGTTTGGCCTTTGAATTGTTTGGTCAGTTTTTCAACCACGATCATGCTTCAAGACTCCAGATCATGTCGGTTGACCCTCGCTTCCAGTCGGTTTTGCAGGTGCGCAAGCAGGCTGGCGAGAATCCAGTAGATCAGCGCCGCAGCCAGGTACATGGTGAAAATTTCGAAGGTTCGCGCGGTGATCAACTGCGCCTGCCGAAACAGCTCGGGCACTTGAATGGTGGCCGCCAATGCAGTGTCTTTGACCAGCGAAATGAAACTGTTGCCCAGCGGCGGCAATGCGGTTCGCGCGGCTTGCGGCACAATGGCGCGTCGCATGGCTTGCGCACGGGTCATGCCGATGCTGGCGGCGGCTTCCCATTGCCCACGGTCCACAGCTCCGATGGCGGCTCGCAAAATCTCGCACGCATAAGCGGCCATGTTCAGCGAAAAACCGATCAAAGCAGCCGGAAGCGGGTCAAGCTCAATGCCCAATTGCGGCAAGCCGTAATAGATCACGAACAACTGAACCAGCAACGGCGTGCCGCGAAAGAACGACACGTACACCCGGGCAATACCGCTCACCAGCTTGAGACGCGACAGACGCATCAACGCCAAGCCGAAGCCCAGCAACAAGCCAAAGAACATTCCGCCCAGGCTCAGAATGACGGTGTAATACGCGCCCTTCAGCAAGAAGGGCGCGGAGTCCAGCGCTAGCGTTAGACTCTCTTCAATCATTGGGTCACGTCAGAGCCGAAGTACTTCTGTGACAACTTGGCCAGCGTGCCGTCGGCGCGCAGTTTGTCGATGGCAGCATTGATCGCAGCCACCAACTCAGGCTCACCTTTGCGGATCGCGATACCGGCTTCCTGACGCGAGAACGCTTTGCCGGAAGCTGCCAGTTTATTGTTGGTTTTCTTGACCATTTCCAACGCGGCAAGACGGTCGACGAGAATCACGTCAGTGCGGCCAGCCATTAAGTCTTGAAACTTGGTTGGGTCATCGTCGTAGGTTTTGACTACTGCGCCGGGCACGTTTTCTTTCAGCCATTGCTCGTAGTTCGTACCCAGGCCCACACCGACTTTCTTGCCGGACAGCGATTCAGGCGTCGGGAATTTGTCGGCGTCTTTCTTCTGGGTCAGGGCCTGAATACCGGAGATGGTGTAAGGCTCGGAGAAGTCGTACTTCTTCTTGCGCTCTTCAGAGATGGTTACCTGGTTGATCACGACATCCAGGCGCTTGGATTCCAGCGCCGCGAGGATGCCGTCCCACTTGGTCGGTTGCAGTTTCGCCGTCACGCCCAGCTCCTTGGCCAGTGCTTGGGAAAACTCGACTTCAAAACCGGCGAGCTTGCCGTCTTCAGCGACAAAGCTGAAAGGTGGGTACGTACCTTCAAGGCCGACGTTGATCGTGCCGCTGCTTTTGATTTTTTGCAGCTGATCCCCAGCAACGGCTTGCCCTATCAGGCTGGAACCGAGCACGAGGCTGAACGTAGAAAGAAGAAATGTCCGGCGGATGGCAGCAATATTCATGAAGAGCCCCTTATTGTGTTTTGAATGTCAGGCAAAAATCAGGCCCGACAAAAGTACTGTGACTGTGAAACGTTATCCTGCGATTTCACGCGGCCTTATTCCATCCGTGATCCCTAACGCGAACGCGACTATAAGGCAGTCGTCATATCAGTTTAAATACTAAAAATTACTTTATATATTTCTAAATCGAATAAAAGAGAGGTCTGTGTTACTGATCGGAAAATACGTCTGGGTACGCGAACAGCGCAGGCGCGCCACCGGTGTGCAGGAAGATGATCGGACCCTCATCGAAACGCTGGCGGCCGACGCCGTCAAGCAGGCCCGCCATGGCTTTGCCGGTGTACACCGGATCGAGCAACAGGCCTTCCTGACTGGCGACTAACTTGATGGCAGCCAGTGTTCCCGCATTCGGCGCGCCGTAGCCGGGGGCAAAATATTCGTCCCACAACTCAACCTTGAAGCTGCTTGGCAGATCGATGCCCAGCAGTTCGGCGGTGCGCTCAGCCAAGCCTTGGACTTTCGGCCGTTGTGCGTCGTCGCTGCGGGAAACGGTGACGCCGATCACCGGCAGATTGGGCAGCGTCTCGCTGAGTCCCAATGCCAAGCCACTGTGAGTGCCGGCACTGCCCGAGGCGAGTACCACGGCCGAGAACGTCAGGCCGGTGTCTTTAATTTGATCGGCCAGTTCCAACCCTGCCCGCACATAACCCAAAGCGCCCAACGCGTTGGATCCACCGATAGGGATGCTGTACGGTTTTTTACCGCTGGCCCGCAGGCGTGCCGCAAGGGCATACAACTGGTCGTCGGCGTTGTCCAGGTTATCCACCCGCTCGACCTTGGCATCGAACAGGCTAAGCAGCAGCCGATTGCCATTGCCGAGGTAGTTGGGGTCGTTGGTGGCCAAGGGATTTTCCAGCAACACCACACACCCAAGACCCAGGTGTGCAGCCAGGGCAGCGGTTTGTCGCGCATGGTTAGATTGCAGACCGCCAGCAGTGATCAAGGTGTCCGCGCCTTGTGCCAGCGCATCGGCTGCCAAGTATTCAAGCTTGCGCACCTTGTTGCCGCCCAACGCCAGGGTTGTCGTGTCGTCACGCTTTATGTAAACGTCCCGGCCCACCCATGAGGATAAACGCGCAAGCTTTTCCAGCGCGGTGGGTGCGCCCAGTAATTCAAGACGATTAAAACGAGCGAGCTGTTGTTTGATCATGGTGGTTTGGATGGCCGACGAAGTAAGTCGATGGACTATAGGCAGTCACCCCGGGTGGCCGCAAACATTTGTGTATGCCTGAGATGCCGCATCCTCCAACGCCGCGCTGTCGCGCAGCAAACACGGGGCTACTGTAGGAGCGAACTTGTTCGCGAAACGGCTTACCTGGATCACCGCGTAATGCCCTTCGCCAACAAGTTGGTTCCTACAGACAAACGCGTGTTTACAGTTGAATCGAGATTCCGTCGCCTCTTCGACGCCGGGTTGTCGTACCTATAAATAGAGCGTCCGGTAGAAATTGTTATTTTTTCGTGTCTAAAGTTTGCCGTAAAGTGAGCCCATCCTGGCTTTAAGCCTAAAAAGGAGTGATGAGCGTGAGCGATATTTCAGACGCACCCGCCGACAACCGCGCCGGTAACTGGCAGTTGCAGCAAATCGTTAGTCAATTACGTGAGGCGCGGGACGACTGGCGCCAGCGCAATGGCCGGGTCAGTGGCGAACTGGGCGGTCGCGAGTTGCCGTCCCGAGCCGCCATGCGCGACATTCTTGAAGCGCTGTGCGGCGCATTGTTTCCGATGCGCTTAGGTCCAGTGGACTTACGTGAGGAGAGTGAAGACTTCTACGTCGGTCATACCCTCGACGTCGCCCTTAATGCGTTGCTGGCTCAGGCCCGCCTGGAGCTGCGTTATGTCGCGCGCCAGCGGGGCGAAGACGTCAGTGCCGTTGAACATCATGCGACCCAACTGATTCAAGCCTTCGCTGCCGCGCTTCCAGCCATGCGCATCCTCCTCGACACCGACGTCTTGGCCGCTTACCACGGCGACCCGGCTGCGCGCAGTGTCGATGAAGTGCTGCTGTGCTATCCGGGCATTCTTGCGGTCATTCATCACCGTTTGGCCCATCACCTGTACCGCGCCGGGTTGCCGTTGTTGGCGCGGATCAGTTCCGAAATTGCGCACTCGGCCACCGGTATCGATATTCATCCGGGTGCGCAGATCGGTGGCAGTTTCTTTATCGATCACGGAACAGGTGTGGTCATCGGCGAAACTGCGATCATTGGCGAGCGGGTTCGCATCTATCAAGCCGTAACCCTGGGTGCGAAACGCTTCCCGGCAGATGAAGATGGCCAGCTGCAGAAAGGCCATGCGCGTCACCCGATTGTCGAAGACGACGTGGTGATCTATGCCGGCGCCACGATTTTGGGGCGCATCACCATCGGCAAAGGCTCCACCGTCGGCGGCAACGTCTGGCTGACCCGCAGCGTGCCAGCCGGCTGCAACGTGTCTCAGGCGAACTTGCTACAGAAGGATGATTGCTTGAAGTAACGCCCTTCCCCTGTAGGGGCCAACACGTTGGCTCTACAGGCTCTGAATGTTCGATCAAAGCGCTCGGATAATAAAAAAAGCGGGAACTGTGTCTCCGATTAAGGAGTCGCAACCCCATACACCTACGAGAGAGGATTCGATGACTTATATCGCTGCCGAAAACCGTTATGAAGCCATTCCGTACCGCCGCGTCGGCCGTAGTGGGTTGGTTCTGCCTGCTTTGTCCTTGGGGCTGTGGCACAACTTTGGCGACAGCACGCCGATGGATACCCAGCGCGCATTGCTGCGCACGGCGTTCGATCTGGGTATCAACCACTTCGACCTGGCCAACAATTACGGCCCTCCATATGGCAGCGCCGAAATCAACTTCGGCCGCTTGCTGCGCGAAGATTTCAAGCACTACCGCGACGAGTTGATCATCTCCAGCAAAGCCGGCTGGGACATGTGGCCAGGCCCTTATGGCCAAGGCGGCGGCTCGCGCAAATACGTGCTTGCCAGCCTTGACCAGAGCTTGCAGCGGATGGGGCTGGACTACGTGGATATCTTTTATTCGCACCGCTTCGACCCACTGACCCCGCTGGAAGAAACCGCCAGCGCGTTAGCTACTGCCGTACAGCAGGGCAAAGCGCTCTATATCGGGATCTCGTCCTATTCGGGTGCAAAAACCCGGGAAATGGCGGCGTTGCTCAAAGAGTGGAAAGTGCCGTTGTTGATTCATCAACCGGCGTACAACTTGCTCAACCGTTGGGTTGAACGCGACCTGTTGGACGCCACCGATGACCTCGGCGCGGGCGTAATTGCCTTCACCCCGCTGGCTCAAGGTTTGCTGACTGACAAATACCTTAATGGCATTCCCAAGGATGCGCGGGTGAACAAGCCGGGTGGGGGTTCGTTGCAGGCTTCGCACTTGTCCGAGAGCAACATTGCTCACGTCCGCGCGCTGAATGAAATCGCCAAGCGCCGCGGCCAAAGCCTCGCGCAACTGGCATTGGCCTGGACCCTGCGTGACCCGCGTATTACCTCGGCGCTGATTGGTGCGAGCCGTCCGGAGCAGATCGTTGAAAACGTCGGCGCATTGAAGAACCTGGACTTCACCTCCGAAGAGCTGGCCGAAATCGACAGCTTTGCGGTGGAAGGCGGGATTAACCTGTGGGAAAAGCCGTCGACTGATCAGTGACCTAGGAGTCGGCGAGCGGCTTAGCTGGGTTAACGGGCACCTTATGTTGGAACGGGTAGAAAACTGCTCCCAGCTTCGCTTGCCAGCCGACGGTCATGAATTTTTCGTTCTCTAGTCTTGGGTCGGCTGGCAGCAGGCCGGGACTGATAGCTGGCGCCCACTTTACGGTAAAAAAGGGTGTGCTGTTGATCAGGCTCATCGTGAAATCCCCTGTCTGACAACCGGGTCTGTTGAGGTTTGTGGCGTGACGGGACGTACTCGCGGAATATTCGCTGGGCGCCTTGGGTCGGGCATTGGAGGGTCGGGCGGCGCAACGGTGTGGTAGCCGGAAAACCGGTCTTGATAATCGATGGCTGCCTGGATAATCAGCGCTTCGCTAAATCGAGGGCCCCAGAACGCAGCGTTGATGGGTAATTGCCTCGACAGCCCAGTTTGACCATAGCCAATAGGGAAACTCAGCATTGGCCAGCCATGGAGATTAGGTGCGTCAATCTGTAACCGTCTGACAAGAATCGAGTCGAGTTTGTCGTCGAATCGGCGGCCAACGTGCGCGCCCAGTGGCATGACTAACATAAAGTCCACACCGGCTTCGTCTAGCGCTTTTTGATAAAGCATTTGCTCCTCACGCCTGCGCCGCTCACCCTCGGTACGCATCCCGACGGTCACTCTCTGGGCCCCAATGCCTGTGTTTTGCCAATACATCCCCAGCAGTTCAGTTTGATGATCGGGAAGACTCCCTGCCGCGAACTCGGCGACCGCTCGCCAGTATTCCGTCTCCACTGAGTTGCTATAGGTGACCGCTGTTAGCGGCGTGATTGGATTTACATTGCCCTGATCGTCGACGACCTCTCCCAAGATCTCCGTATTGGAGAAAGGGCATTCGGGTGTTCCAATGTTAAGTCCAGGGAACTCTTTGACGGTCGCTCCAAGATGGGCCTGGGTGCCATTTTTACTTTCCCGGCCCTTTATACCAATCGAGTCTTTCACCCCATTGGAATACCACACAGCGGTGGTGCGAGACCGCGGTCGTCGTTGGGGTTTTGTAACCAGAGATCGGCGTCGCGTGCTTGCGTCAGTGCTTCCAGTCGATCAATACGCACAAATGCGTTGTAACCGCCGTTTGCATCGTAGGTTTCAAAAGGGCCGTTGAACTGATCGATTCGTTGCAAGTAAGCGACTGTAATGTCGTAGGACGTCAGTTCCTTGCTGCGAAACAGCACAGCCATTTCGACGATTTCGTAATCGACGATTCGATCACGCAGGGGGATTGAAGACCGAGGCGGCAGGGCCGCGAGCAGACGGGTGTTTAGTGCTGTATCCATAGCAGCCAGCTCCTTGTCTGACCTCGAATGTTGAGGTCAGATAAGGAGCTAATCACTTTTAAGACGCTGCGTAAACTGTCAGAAATGACAGGTTTAGGCGTCGTCGCCGTCGTCTTCGTCGCCATCGATCTTCATGCCCAACTCCTTGATCTTGCGCGTCAAGGTATTGCGGCCCCAGCCCAATAACACAGCGGCATCCCGGCGGCGGCCGGCGGTGTGCTTGAGGGCGGTTTCGATCATGATGCGTTCAAAGGTTGGCACCGCACTGTCCAGCAGGCTCGACTGACCCCGTGCCAGCGCTTGGTCGGCCCATTGACGCAGCGCGTGTTCCCAGTTGGTGACAGGCGCAGCATCATGGGGCAGGCTCAACAGTTCTGGCGGCAGGTCGCTGACATGGACTTCACGCCCGGACGCCATGACGGTGATCCAGCGGCAGGTGTTTTCCAGCTGACGCACGTTGCCAGGCCATGGCAGGTGCTTGAGATATTCCTCGGTTTCAGCTTTAAGCAGTTTCGGCTCAACCGCCAGTTCCTGCGCAGCGCGGGCCAGAAAATGCTTGGCCAGCGTTGGAATATCTTCGCGGCGATCAGACATCCGCGGGATGTGAATCCGAATCACGTTCAAACGGTGGAACAAATCCTCACGGAATTTACCGGCCTGCACCAAAATTTCCAGATTTTGGTGAGTCGCGGCGATGATTCGTACGTCTACCTTCACCGGCGTGTGCCCGCCAACGCGGTAAAACTCACCGTCTGCCAGTACCCGTAGCAAACGGGTTTGAGTGTCAGCAGGCATGTCGCCGATTTCATCAAGGAACAGTGTGCCGCCGTCCGCTTGTTCGAAGCGGCCGCGCCGCAAGTTCGCTGCACCGGTGAACGCGCCTTTTTCGTGGCCGAACAGCTCGGACTCCATCAAATCCTTGGGAATGGCCGCCATGTTCAACGCAATGAACGGCGACGACGCGCGAGGGCTGTGACGGTGCAATGCGTGGGCAACCAATTCTTTACCGGTACCCGACTCGCCGTTGATCAACACGGTAATGTTGGAGTGGCTTAAACGACCGATGGCGCGAAACACTTCCTGCATCGCGGGCGCTTCGCCAATGATTTCCGGAGTGCGGGTTAGCGCGGGTACCACTTCCATGCCTTGCTGTTCTTGAGCGTGTTGATTGGCGCGCTTGACCAGCGACACAGCCTCATCGACGTCAAACGGCTTAGGCAGGTATTCGAACGCGCCGCCCTGATACGACGCCACGGCGCTGTCCAGGTCTGAATGGGCGGTCATGATGATCACCGGCAAACGCGGGTGCTGTTCTCGAATTCGCGCCAGCAACTCAAGGCCACTGGCCCCCGGCATGCGGATATCGGAAATGATTACGTCGGGTTGCTGACGGGCCAGACGGCTCATGACGCCATCGGCGCTGTCGAAGCTTTGGGTAGTCATGCCTTCTTGTTGCAGCGCTTTTTCCAAAACCCAACGGATGGAACGGTCGTCATCGACGATCCAGACAGTTTCACTACGGCTCATGACGACGCTGCTCCTTGTTCCAGCGGCAGGAAGATCGAGAAAGTGGTGTGGCCAGGATGGCTGTCACACTCAATCAGTCCTTGGTGCTGGCTAATAATGTTCTGGGTAATCGCGAGGCCAAGCCCCGTGCCATCTGGGCGGCCGCTGACCATTGGGTAAAAAATGGTTTCCTGCAGTTCTGCTGGAATGCCAGGGCCGTTATCGATAATTTCGACCTTGGTCACCAGACGATGGCGGACATGGCCGATGGTGAACTGACGCAGCGCTCGCGTACGCAAGCTGATACGGCCCAGACGCAGTTCGTTCTGGCCGCTGATTGCTTGCATCGCGTTGCGAACGATATTGAGCACGGCCTGAATCATTTGCTCACGGTCGATCAACACGTCGGGAATGCTTGGGTCGTAATCACGTACGAGGGTGATGCAACCTTGGCTTTCGGCGTCCACCAAGCTGCACACACGCTCAAGCACTTCATGCACGTTGGTCATGGCCAGTAATGGCAGCTTGTTCGAGCCCAGCATGCGGTCGACCAGATTGCGCAGGCGGTCGGCCTCTTCGATGATGACGTTGGTGTAATCCTTGAGGCTCTCTTCGGGCAGTTCACGTGCCAGCAATTGGGCGGCGCCGCGAATCCCTCCTAGGGGATTTTTAATTTCGTGAGCCAAGCCACGCACCAACATTTTGGTGGTTTCTTGCTTGGACAACTGGGCCTCTTCCTTGGTGATGCGCATTAGGCGATCACGCGGGTGGACCTCCAGCAGCAGCATGGTTGCGCCTTGGTTCAGAATAGGCGTGACAGCGTAATCGACGGTCAGTGTTTGCCCGGTCAGCGCCGTCAACATCGCTTCGCGCTTGGTGAACGGGTGGGCCTGTTCGACAGCCTGACGCAGAGCGTTCAGCGCTTCGACTGACTCGGTGAACAGCTCGCTGATAAATTGTCCGTGGCTGCGCTGACCGCTGATCGCCAGCAGCATTTCGGCTGCGGGATTCATGTACTCAAGCCGCAAGTCGGCGTTGAGCAGAATGGTGGCAGTGGTCAGGTTGTCGAGTAACAGCCGGTGCAGCGCATCACTGATAGTCATAAATCCTCGTTGACCTCTTTTGGCACATTGCAGCCTGCGGCGGGCCGTGTTCAAGCCTCGCCATCATCGGGCAACCTGCTGATACGGTGCTTAGTTCACTGGAAGTTGCAAAAACCAAACCAAGGCTCCGAAAAGAAGCGTTTAATCCGTAAAATCGAGCTTTTTTCGGACAGCGGGTCCTTCGACTGAACAGTTTGGGACTATTTCCGAACCAAAATGGGTAACGAGGCTAGTCGGTACGGGAAGTATTGCACCAATACGGAGCGTCGCCAGTTTTGACGCTCATAAGAACGGCAGGAAGCTGCTCTTTTCTGGGGGCTTGTCCGCGATCGGGCACTCGGGTCTAACCCCGTAGTCGTCCGCTGTGCAGGGCTGTGCCTGGCGTTTTTGCGCGAGGCTGATGCGCAGCATCTGAAATTCCTGGCTTGGTGTACGTTCGAGCATACGCCCGGTTTCATCGAGAATCTCGACAGCCAATGAATGAGTGCCACGATCAATGTTGCTCAGGGGAAATACCGGGCTGCGACCCGCTTCGCCAAAGGGTTTGCCATCCAGGAACAGGCGGTACATGTGCCCCGTTTGCAACTCAGGGTCATTATTGACAGTGACAATCAACTCACCGGCGATATTGCGAATCGTCGCTTCGGGTTCGGGCACCAGAATCCGTAGTAACTGGTAATGGAACAGCGGGCCGGGTTTTACGACTGCAGATTTGGCTTTGGCGGCTGATCGGGGCGCAGAGGTGCCAGTCATGTTGTTGCTGGGAGGAATCGCAACGCGATGAGCGCCGCTGTGGGGTTGGTCCGTAAATACACGGTTTCCCTGAGCGTCGACGTAGGTATAAACGTCGGCGATGGCCGGCATAGCAATCAGCAATAGCGCTCCGATCAAACAGTATGTGTTTGCTCGGCGACAGCGCGGCGTTGCAGGCGCGGTGGCGTGGAGTGGGAGCACTTCAGGGTTTCCCAACATGGACTCGCTGCACCGTCGTCGTGACGGTTGAGCTTTGCTGGATGATCTTGTCACCGCTCACGACACGCACGGCCAAACTGTGTTCGCCGCGTTCCAGGTTCACCACTTGCAGTCGGGGCACATTACTGGCCTGGCCATAACTCATGCCGTCGACGACCATCTGCAACAGATGCCCTGGCTGTAGGCGCGGCTGAATGGCCACGCCAACGCTGAAGGTGCCGTTATTGGCGCGCAACGCTTCGTCGGTGGGCAGGTTGGTCAGTTCCAGCAGACTGTAGGCGCTTGAAGGCTGACTGGGTTGAGATGTCGCAGGGTTAGTGTTTTGTTCAAGCGTCTTTTTGACATTGACGGTATTTAGCGGCGGCAAGTCTACCGTCTGACTGGGTGTGCCGTTGGGCGGCAGATTGCTGTAGGCGGGGTTGCCATTGGCATCGGTGTATTTATAGATCTGCGCAACAGCAGGCAAGGCAACCAACAGCAGCAGAAAAATAAGGCCTCGACGCATGAAGTCTCCGATGACAATGGTGTTTAAGTTACATGGCAGCGTCGATCGAGATTGGCATGCCCGGGGTGCCAGCATAGAACACTATGAGTTCGGTAGGGCGATCACCGCTGCTGCCACGGTGAACAATGTTGTTCATTTCCGGTAAAACCTCTCCTGCGCTCAGTGTCACGGTTTTCCCGCCCTCACGTGCTTCGACGATCAGCTCGCCGGAAACCACATAGCCGGCAGCCGGCATTGGATGCTTATGCCAGTCAAAACTGCTGTGGGGGCCATGGTGACTTTTCGGATGGTCAGCTCAGGCTGGCCGGCTGGGTAGGCAGTGTAGGGCGTGCCGTCCCAGGACGAAGAGGTCTGCAGAAGGATTTTCGAATCAATGGCGGGTTGTGTTTCTGCGTTGGCAGTACCGATCAGGGTCAATAGGCCAAAGGAGAGAGGGGCGAGTTTTATCATGATGTTGTTCTCTGTCTTTCAGGGCGAAATGCTCTGAGTGGCGCGGATTAAACGTCATGAAATAGGCACGATCCAGCGAGGTTGATTTACCGGAAATGTCTGAAATACGGGGATATCAAACGCCTCGGTCGCGGGCTTCATACCGTGGTTGACGATTAATAATTTGCCACAAAAAAGGCCTCCCGAAGGAGGCCTCTTTGTTACGTCAATGCAGCCGACGTGACTGGATTAGCAGCTGTAGTACAGCTCGTATTCCAGTGGGTGTACGAACGTGCGTACTTTGATTTCTTCTTCGCTTTTCAAGCCGATGTAAGCGTCGATGAAGTCGTCGCTGAATACGCCGCCTTTGGTCAAGAACGCACGACCTTTGTCCAACTCTTCCAGGGCTTCTTTCAAGCTACCGCAAACCTGTGGAATCTCTTTCGCTTCTTCAGGCGGCAGGTCATACAGGTTTTTGTCAGCAGCGTCGCCAGGGTGGATCTTGTTCTGGATGCCGTCCAGGCCAGCCATCAACAGTGCAGCGAACGCCAGGTAAGGGTTAGCTGCTGGGTCCGGGAAGCGTGCTTCAATACGGCGAGCTTTAGGGCTGGACACGTAAGGAATACGGATCGAAGCGGAACGGTTACGTGCCGAGTAGGCCAGCATGACCGGTGCTTCGAAACCTGGGACCAGACGCTTGTACGAGTTGGTCGACGGGTTGGTGAAGCCGTTCAGTGCTTTACCGTGCTTGATGATGCCGCCGATGAAGAACAGGGCGGTGTCGGACAGGCCGGCATAACCTTCGCCAGCGAAGGTGTTCTTGCCATCTTTGGCAATGGACAAGTGCACGTGCATGCCTGAACCGTTGTCGCCATAAAGAGGCTTAGGCATGAAGGTAGCGGTACGGCCGTAAGCATCAGCTACGTTGTGTACGCAATATTTCAGGGTCTGAACTTCGTCAGCCTTCTTCACCAACGTGTTGAACTGAACGCCGATTTCGTTTTGGCCAGCAGTCGCCACTTCATGGTGGTGAACTTCGATCACCAGGCCCATCTCTTCCATTGCATTACACATGGAGGTACGGATTTCGTGGTCGTGGTCGAACGGAGGCACTGGGAAGTAGCCGCCTTTCACACCTGGACGGTGGCCTTTGTTGCCGCCTTCGATGTCCTGGTCGGACATCCATGAACCTTGCTCAGAGTAGATCTTGAACATGGAGCCGGAGATGTCAGATTTGAATTTTACGGAGTCGAAGATGAAGAACTCTGGCTCTGGACCGACGAAAACAGTGTCGCCGATACCAGTGGACTTCAGGTATTCCTCTGCACGGTGAGCAATGGCGCGTGGGTCGCGGTCATAGCCTTGCATGGTCGAAGGTTCGATGATGTCGCAAACCAGGATAATGGTTGGGTCTTCAGTGAACGGGTCGAGCACGGCGGTGCTGTCGTCGGGCATCAGGATCATGTCGGACGCTTCGATGCCTTTCCAGCCAGCAATGGAGGAGCCGTCGAACATTTTGCCGATTTCAAAGAAATCTTCATCCAGCGCATCGCGAGCCGGCATGGTCACGTGGTGCTGAATGCCTTTGGTGTCCGTGAAGCGCAGATCAATCCACTTAACGTCTTGATCTTTGATGAGTTGAACCGTCTTCGACATAGTGTCCTCCGGGTGGCTTCGGGCCAGGGTAGTGGTTTTTGACCCTTTGAATTGGGTGATGCCAGGCGCGAATATCGGCCAAGGCAGCCTGCCTCACAAGGGAGCAAATTGCATGCCAGTGCCCCGTGTTGGATTTTTTGCTTGAAACGCAGGCGCTTAGGCTATTAAAGCGGACATTTGAAATATTTGATGCGCCATTATGATGCTCGCTTTTCCAAAGATGGTCTTTTTTGGTGCGCTCAGTGTGGCGCTCAGAATAACTGGTTAAACCTTGAGCAATTTCCGCTATAATTCCGCCCCCACTTTTTCGGCTGGCACATCGCGCGCTGTATACATGAAACTAATCGTAAAAGTCTTCCCAGAGATCACCATCAAAAGCCGGCCGGTGCGTAAGCAATTCATCCGCCAGTTGGCCAAGAACATCCGTACCGTGCTCCGCGACCTGGACCCGGCGCTGGTGGTGGCCGGCGTGTGGGACAATCTTGAGGTTGAGACCAAGGTCAGCGAGCCGAAAGTCTTGCTTGAGATGACTGAGCGCCTGAGTTGCATGCCGGGCATCGCGAATTTTCTGCAGGTCGCAGAATATCCCCTTGGCGACATGGACGACATTCTCGCCAAGTGCAAATTTCACTACGGTGATTCCCTGTCCGGGAAAATATTTTCAGTACGCTGCAAGCGCGCCGGTAAACATACATTCAGCTCCATGGACGTCGAAAAGTACGTCGGCAGCCAGCTTCGCCAACAGTGCGGAGCTGCCGGAATTGACTTGAAAAAACCTGAAATCGAAGTTCGCATGGAAATTCGCGACCAACGGTTATTCGTAATTCACAGTCAGCACAACAGCATCGGCGGTTATCCGTTAGGCGCCCTCGAACAGACCCTGGTGTTGATGTCCGGCGGTTTCGATTCGACGGTGGCGGCCTACCAGATCATGCGCCGTGGGCTCATGAGCCACTTTTGCTTCTTCAATCTCGGCGGCCGCGCCCACGAATTGGGTGTGATGGAAGTCGCCCATTTCCTCTGGAAGAAGTACGGCAGCTCGCAAAGAGTGCTGTTTGTCAGCGTTCCGTTCGAAGAGGTTCTGGGAGAAATTCTCGAGAAAGTCGATAACAGTCATATGGGCGTGGTTTTGAAGCGTATGATGTTGCGCGCTGCGTCTTCAATTGCGGATCGGCTTGAAATCGACGTATTGGTCACTGGTGAAGCGATTTCCCAGGTTGCCAGCCAAACGCTGCCGAACCTGTCACTCATCGATGCTGCGACTGACAAGCTGGTATTGCGCCCGCTGATCGCCAGTCACAAGCAAGACATCATCGATCAGGCTAGCGAGATCGGGACTGCCGATTTCGCCAAGCACATGCCTGAATATTGCGGGGTGATTTCGATCAACCCCAAGACCAACGCCAAGCGCAACCGCGTTGAGTACGAGGAACAACAGTTCGACATGGCTATTCTCGAGCGAGCGCTTGAGCGAGCAAAACTGGTGACAATCGATCGAGTAATCGACGAGTTGAGCCAAAGTGTCGACATAGAAGAAGTCAGTCAGGCGCTGGCCGGTCAGATCGTTATCGACATCCGTCACCCGGATGCTCAGGAAGATCAGCCGCTGGAATTGCCTGGCATTGAGATACAAACACTGCCGTTCTATGCATTGAACAGCCGTTTCAAGGAACTGGATTACACGCGCCAGTACCTGTTGTATTGCGACAAAGGCGTCATGAGTCGCCTGCATGCTCATCATTTGCTCAGTGAGGGGCATGCCAATGTGCGCGTTTATCGACCGAGCTAAGTGCCCGGGGCTGTTTGCCTGTGGCTTGCGTCACCGGCCCCCCGACGCCAGTCGTCTAGCCGTAACGGCTTAGGCCGACTCTACTGTTAATAGCTGCCTACAATAGTCAGCTGACCGAATCCTCTGATCGAGATACACAAGTGATCGAAAATCTACGCAACATCGCCATCATTGCTCACGTTGACCATGGTAAAACCACCCTGGTAGACAAACTCTTGCGTCAATCCGGCACCCTGGAACGCAACGAGCTCAACGACGAGCGCGTGATGGACTCCAACGACCAGGAGAAAGAACGCGGTATTACCATTCTCGCGAAAAACACCGCGATCAACTGGAATGGCTACCACATCAACATCGTAGACACCCCAGGCCACGCCGACTTCGGTGGCGAAGTAGAACGTGTGATGTCGATGGTCGACTCCGTTCTGCTGCTGGTTGATGCTCAAGACGGCCCTATGCCGCAAACCCGTTTCGTGACTAAAAAGGCTTTCGAAGCCGGCCTGCGTCCAATCGTGGTTATCAACAAGGTTGACCGTCCAGGCGCGCGTCCGGACTGGGTTCTGGATCAAATCTTCGACCTGTTCGACAACCTGGGCGCTACCGAAGAGCAGCTGGACTTTAAAGTCATCTACGCCTCTGCCTTGAACGGTATTGCCGGTCTCGACTACAACGAGATGGCTGACGACATGACGCCGTTGTACCAGGCTGTTGTCGATCACGTTCCTGCTCCACAGGTTGACCGTGACGGTCCGTTCCAGATGCAAATCTCGGCACTGGACTACAACAGCTTCCTGGGCGTCATCGGTGTTGGCCGTATCGCTCGTGGTCGCGTCAAGCCGAACACCCAGGTTGTTGCGATCGACGCTGATGGCAAGCGCCGCAACGGCCGTATCCTGAAACTGATGGGTCACCACGGTCTGCACCGCGTTGACGTTGAAGAAGCAGCTGCCGGCGACATCGTCTGCATCAGCGGCTTCGACCAGCTGTTCATCTCCGACACTCTGTGCGACCCACTGAATGTTGAAGCGATGAAGCCGCTGACCGTTGACGAACCTACTGTTTCGATGACCTTCCAGGTAAACGATTCGCCTTTCTGCGGTAAAGAAGGCAAGTTCGTCACCAGCCGTAACATCAAGGAACGTCTGGACAAGGAATTGCTGTTCAACGTTGCTCTGCGCGTTGAAGAAGGCGACTCTGCCGACAAGTTCAAAGTGTCTGGCCGTGGCGAGTTGCACCTCTCGGTACTGATCGAAACCATGCGTCGCGAAGGCTTCGAAATGGGTGTTGGTCGTCCAGAAGTGATCATCCGCATGGTTGACGGCGTTAAGCACGAACCTTACGAAAACGTCACCATCGATCTGCCAGAAGATTCCCAAGGCGCGATCATGGAACAAATCGGTATCCGTAAAGGCGACCTGACCAACATGGTTCCGGATGGCAAGGGCCGTGTTCGCCTTGAATACAACATCCCGGCTCGTGGCTTGATCGGTTTCCGAAACGAATTCCTGACCCTGACTTCAGGCGCCGGCATTCTGACCAGCATCTTCGACCGTTACGACGTGATGAAGTCGGGCGACATGTCCGGCCGTCAGAACGGCGTTCTGGTTTCGGTTGCTACCGGTAAGGCATTGACCTACTCGCTGGAAACTCTTCAAGCGCGTGGCAAGCTGTTCCTGGGTCATGGCGAAGACGTGTACGAAGGCCAAATCGTCGGCATCAACAGCCGCGACAACGACCTGGGCGTTAACCCAACCAAAGGCAAGAAGCTCGACAACATGCGTGCTTCCGGTAAAGACGAAACCATCGCTCTGGTTCCGCCTATCCGTTTCACTCTGGAACAAGCGCTGGAATTCGTTCAAGAAGACGAACTCTGCGAAGTGACTCCAAAGTCGATCCGCCTGCGTAAGAAAATTCTTGGCGAAAGCGAGCGTACCCGCGCTGCCAAGAAAAACGGCAACTGAGTTTAAGTAGCTGTTAAAAAAACGCCCCCGACAGCGATGTCGGGGGCGTTTTTGTTTGTGTGGCGTATGAGCTATTTTTCTGTATGAGCCAACTTGTTGGCGAAGCGCCATAGCTGACAAACCGCATCAGACGCCTCGCCAACAAGTTGGCTCTTACAGGCTGATCAAAAAATATACAGGGTATTATCGACCGGCTTACGCTCAGGGGTTTTTGGCACGTATGCGCAATACCCAGGCCTTGGCCCAATTTTCGGGTGATTGCGGCAGGTATCAGGGCGCTGTTCGTAAATTGTGCACAACCGGCTTTTACGGTCCAGATACAAGCAATCGTTGTTGCTCATGCGCTGCAACGTAAAAATCCCGAGCTTCTGGTTATAGCGCTCGACGATTCCTTCCTTTTGCAGGCGTTTAGCGATGTTCTTCGGTGGATCGCCACGCTCGAACTCATCCACCACACCGATGCGGATCAAGTCCTTGATCTTCACTTCCACCGGCAGCGTACAGCAGCTGGAAATGCAGCCGCCACACATGGTGCTGGAGTATTTAGCCCAGGTATCGATTCGGTCGATTTCTGCGGCGGCGATCAGTGTGGGTTTCATGTGCTTACATTTCCGGGTGTATCGGGCGCGCGATGATACCGGTGGTTGAGGAATTCGCGTAAGCAAAAATTAAATGACCGACTGTCGGTGGTCATCGAAGGGCTGATCAGGCGCTGGCCGCACCTTATCTGTAGGCGCTTGTTGGCGAGGCAGTATGACAGGTGCACCACATAAGGCCTCTCGCGAACAAGTTGGCTCTACAGTAACGCAGCCAGCCCCTCAATGTGCTCCTGCCTCTGCGCTTGGCTCAGCCGCGAATGTGGATTCAGCGACGACCACTGTGGATGCGCCCGTGCCTTTTGCAGTGCATCGGGAAGTTTGCCTTCACGCCAGCTTTTGTCGCTTGGCGCGGCCAGCGTGATGCTTGTCATGGCAGCATGACCGCGCAGGGTCAGCGCTTGCAGCAGTTGCCGCTGGCGCAGGGCGAGCAGCCTCAACACCGCATCGTCAACCGTCAGCTCGCGTTTGCCCTTGAGCTTGCCGATCAGCCGCCCTCCATAGCTGCGAGCCGTTTGCAGGGCACCACCGGCAATCGCACCCGCCAAAGCGGCAGCGCCCAGCGTAATACCGCCCAATAATAAATCGACGCCAGCCCCGGCGGCGGCACCCGCAGCGAGTCCACTGCCGACGCGGACACCCAGCACCTTCAAGGTTTCCGGGTTGAACAAATCGTCGCTCCATCGCCCGTCCAACAGCGGTACATCAATGGCCGTCGCATCGTGCGGGCGAAACGAGTACAGCTTGAGCAGCGCATCGACGCAGCGTTGCTCGCGTTGCCGCACCGCTTTGCGCAAGTCCTCGATAGCAGCCTGTTCCAACCCCGAACCGGTGACGACGCTGCGGCGACAGGCGGCGCAATCTATCAGCAGTTCGGCAATCAGCCTCGTCGCACTGTGCTGACGAGCGCCCCGTTGTGTCTGTTGATCAACGATCAGGCGTTCCAGTTGATCGCGGGAATTTTCCAGCAGCAGCGCCAGGCTTTCATACAACCGGCGCTCGCCATCTTCCGGCGGTGCTACGCTGTCGAACCGCACTAATGCGTGCAAGCCCAGCCGCGCTAGCGCTTCGCGCCACTCGGCTTCGCGGTGTTCAGCGCTGCTGACGAAATTCAGCACCGGCAGCAAGGGTTTGCCACAGCTCGCCAGCACGGCCAATTCATCTCGGTATTTGGCCAGCACCGGTTCACGAGCGTCGATGACGTACAAACCGGCGTCCGACGCCAGCAACTGACGCAGCACCTTGGCTTCTTGCTCGAAGCGCTGTCGGGCTTCGCTGCCCTCAAGGAATCGAGCCAACCGCGCAGGCCCATCAAGGCGCTCACCGGGGCGGTCAAGACGTTCCAGGTAGTCGAGCAGCGCGATGGCGTCTTCGAGTCCCGGCGTGTCGTAAAGCTCCAGCAGCGCCTCGCCGTCCACCGACAAGCGAGCGCCTTCGACGTGTCGAGTGGTGCTCGGGCGGTGCGACACTTCTCCGAAGTCGACATCTCGGGTCAAGGTTCGCAGCAGCGAGGTTTTGCCAACATTGGTGTGACCGACCACCGCGAGCGTGAGCGCTTTAGTCATGGCCAGTCTCCAACCAAATCAGCGGCGAGCTGTTAGCGTAGGTAATGGCGAGGGAGTCCAGCGCCGAATGCCAGTCATCCAGTCGCTCTGCGTCCAGGGTCTGGTCCAACGGCGCCGGCAGCAACCAAACCCTGGTAGCACCGGCACAACGCGCCAGCTCGGCGATTAGCGCCAGGCTGCCACGGTCCGGGGAGCGACGCGGATCGCAGGCGATGCCCAGCCGGGCAGGGGGAAAGCGAGTGAGCTGATCAAGCAGTTTTCGCCGGGATTCGCGGCTGTCTAGAACACCTGCGTTCTTGACTGTCTCGGGCAGCATCGGTGGCCACGGGTGTTGTTCGTCCAGTTCGATGGCGACCAGCAACGCCCCTTCGCTGTCGACGGCCACGGTGTATGACGGCGCGCTCGCCAGATGCTCTGGCGCCGCGTCATTGATACCCAAACGCTCGCTGCTTGGCATCAGCTGTTCGCGCAGATGGGCGTAACCGGGCAGCGTCAGATCAAGACTGAGTGCGGCACGACCGCGATGCCAACGCCACAGGCACATCAGCGCCAGTAACAGGCGTGGGACTATTCCGAATACCAGCAGCACGCCAACCATCCATGCCGCCCACGCTTGACGTGCGCTGTCGATGCTCAAGGCGTTATCGCCACTGGCGCGAATCATCGCTTCGGTCGGGACATTGAAGCCCAGGACCGCTGGGATCGCTCCCAGAAAACGGGTCACGCTGACGAAGGTATCGCTGCCTAGAATGGTGGTTTCCCACACAAAGCCGTAACGCCGAGTCGCCATCAGTAACAATAGGATTCCCAGCGCGCTGAGCAACGCCAGCAGCCACGCACCGTTGACCACCATGCCCAGCGCCCAGCGATTCAAGCGTTGGCGTTGCAGTAACAAAATCAGCGCCGGGGCCAGTTGCGCGGCCTGTGCGTCGCGGGCGAGCTTTTCGCTCAGCCATAACCACAATCGACCAAGGCTGGCGGTGCTTTCCCCCGCGAAGACCATGCCCAGCACCCAACTCAGCAGCAAAATCAGATCAAGTCCAAGCAAACTGCCCAGGGCCCAGAAGACATTGACCGGCGTTTGCCCATTGCCCAGCGCCGCGAACGCCAGGCCGGCGCCGCTGATGACGACGATAACGGCCAATAGCAGCAGCGCCAGTCGCGCGCCTTGTTTCCAGCGATGCAGCGCGCGGACTAAACCATCGCGTTGGGCCAACCACAACGCCCGGTTCTTGATCCGAGTCGTCAAATCTCCCGCCGTGGCGCGGGCGCGGCGATTGGCTTCCATATCCTCCAGCGGCCCGGCGTGTTCTTCGCGCAGGCGCACGGCTTCGGTCAGCCAGAGGTTATCCATAGGGGTTAGAGCAGTCACACGGCGTCCCGTCGATAAAGTCAGCGGTGAGCATAACCTCTGTGACCGGGCTCGGGGCAAGCCCCGTGCTTCTGCTATTCTCGCGCCCATGAAAACTCATCTCCCCCTCAGCCTGATTGCCGCCCTCGGTGAAAACCGTGTGATTGGCGTCGACAATTCCATGCCGTGGCATCTGCCTGCGGATTTCAAATACTTCAAGGCGACCACCTTGGGTAAGCCGATCATCATGGGTCGCAAGACTTGGGATTCACTCGGTCGGCCATTGCCGGGACGGTTGAACCTGGTGGTCAGTCGGCAGGCCGATTTACAGCCTGAAGGCGCGGAAGTATTTGCTTCGCTGGACGCTGCTGTTGTACGTGCCGAGCAATGGGCGCGGGAGCAGGGCGCCGATGAAGTAATGCTGATCGGCGGAGCGCAGTTATATGCGCAAGGCTTGGAGCAGGCGGACCGACTGTACCTGACCCGCGTTGCACTAAGCCCCGACGGTGATGCGTTGTTTCCCGAGTTCGATATGGCGCAATGGGCGCTGGTCTCGAATAACCAACACCCAGCGCTAGATGACAAACCGGCCTACAGTTTTGAAGTATGGGAACGCACTAAGGCCTGACTAAAAACCTGTACAGGAACGTGGGTCGCGTTCAAACCCTGTGTCGCGATTGTTATCAACATGACGCCGTCGGAACAAAAGTAGTCGCGGGTAAACCTGATATGTCATGAGATTTTGTTACGGTCGGTACTTAATTAAAAAAAGGGGACGCCGTTATGAAACTCGTGCCGAAACTGCTTGCTGCCGCACTAACGTTGGGAATTGCCAGCCACGCGTTTGCCACCGAATTGACCCATTGGCCTGCCGCTCAGGCCAAGCAGCTCAATGCCATGATCGAGGCCAACGCCAACAAGGGTAACTTCGCCGTATTCGACATGGACAACACCAGCTATCGCTACGATCTGGAAGAGGCGCTGCTGCCGTACATGGAAAACAAAGGGCTGATCACCCGCGAAACCCTTGACCCTTCCCTTAAGCTGATCCCCTTCAAGGACACGGCTGACCACAAAGAAAGCCTGTTCAGCTATTACTACCGACTGTGCGAAGTCGATGACATGGTCTGCTATCCGTGGGTCGCCCAGGTGTTTTCCGGGTTTACCCTGACCGAACTCAAAGGCTATGTCGATGAACTGATGGCGTCCGGCAAACCGGTACCCAGCACCTATTACGACGGCGACACGGTCAAGACCATCAATGTCGAACCGCCAAAGGTCTTCACCGGGCAGGCTGAGCTGTACAACAAGCTGATGGAAAATGGCATTGAGGTCTACGTCATGACGGCCGCTTCTGAGGAGCTGGTGCGCATGGTCGCGTCGGATCCCAAGTACGGCTATAACGTCAAACCGCAAAACGTCATTGGCGTGACCACCCTGCTGAAAAATCGCAAGACTGGCGAGCTGACGACGGCACGCAAGCAGATCACAGCGGGCAAATATGACCAGAAGGCCAACATGGGCCTGGAGCTAACCCCATACCTATGGACCCCAGCGACTTGGATGGCGGGAAAGCAGGCGGCGATTCTGACCTACATCGATCAGTGGAAAAAACCGGTGCTGGTGGGCGGCGATACTCCGTCGAGCGACGGCTACATGCTGTTCCACAGCGTTGACGTGGCCAAAGGTGGCGTTCACCTGTGGGTCAACCGCAAAGACAAGTACATGACCCAACTCAACGGCATGATGAAATCCAACGCACAAGCCCAAGCCAAAGAAGGCCTGGCGGTGACGGCGGACAAGAATTGGGTGATTGTGAAGCCGCAAGAGATTCAGTAAAGGCTTTGAAGGGCGCGGTGTATCAATGGCAACGCGTCGCTTCATTCGCAGGCAAGCCTGCTCCCACAAATTGAATGTCAGGCACAAACTATGTGTCCGGTCCAAATGCTGTGGGAGCAGGCTTGCCTGGGAATGGCCGGTTGCGTTTAAGGCATCAACTTATCAAGCATCGCTTTGTCGCGGACCGCGCCTTTGTCAGCGCTGGTGGCGAGCAGGGCGTAGGCTTTCAATGCTGTGGTTACTTTGCGCGGGCGCTTTTCAACCGGCTTCCAACCTTTAGCGTCTTGCTCAGCACGACGGCCTGCCATTTCTTCATCGCTGATCAACAGGTTGACCCCGCGGTTGGGAATGTCGATCAGCACTTTATCGCCATCACGTACCAAACCAATCGCGCCGCCTGCTGCTGCTTCTGGTGAGGCGTGGCCGATGGAAAGACCCGACGTGCCTCCCGAGAAACGACCGTCAGTCAGTAACGCGCAAGCTTTACCCAGGCCTTTTGATTTCAGGTATGACGTTGGGTAAAGCATTTCCTGCATGCCTGGACCGCCTTTCGGGCCTTCGTAACGAATGATCACGATGTCGCCGGCCTTCACCTCGTCAGCCAAAATGCCGCGAACAGCGCTGTCTTGGCTTTCGAAGATTTTTGCGGTGCCTTCGAACACATGGACCGACTCGTCAACGCCTGCGGTTTTTACGACGCAACCATCCAGCGCGATGTTGCCGTACAGCACGGCCAAGCCGCCTTCCTGCGAGTAAGCGTGCTCGACGCTACGGATACAGCCGTTTTCACGGTCGTCATCCAGGGTTTCCCAACGGGTCGACTGGCTAAAAGCCGTCTGCGTCGGAATGCCGGCCGGGCCCGCTTTGAAGAAAGTGTGTACGGCTTCATCGTCAGTTTGGGTGATGTCCCATTTGGCGATGCCTTCGGCAAGCGTCTTGCTGTGTACGGTGGGCAGGTCCGTGTGCAGCAGACCGCCACGGGCCAATTCACCGAGGATGCTGAAAATTCCCCCGGCGCGGTGCACGTCTTCCATGTGGTACTTCTGGATGTTCGGCGCGACCTTGCACAGCTGAGGCACTTTGCGCGACAGGCGGTCAATGTCCTTCAGGTCGAAGTCGATTTCTGCTTCCTGCGCCGAGGCCAGCAAATGCAGGATGGTGTTGGTCGAGCCGCCCATGGCGATGTCCAGCGTCATCGCGTTTTCAAACGCTTTGAAGTTGGCGATATTGCGCGGCAGAACCGACTCATCATTTTCGTTGTAGTACTGACGGCACAGGTCAACGATGGTCCGGCCAGCTTGCAGGAACAACTGTTCGCGGTCGCTGTGGGTCGCCAGTTGCGAGCCGTTGCCTGGCAGTGCAAGGCCAAGGGCTTCGGTCAGGCAGTTCATCGAGTTAGCGGTGAACATGCCTGAGCACGAACCGCACGTCGGGCAAGCGCTGCGCTCGTATTCAGCCACCTTCTCATCGCTGGCGCTGGGGTCGGCGGCAATTACCATCGCATCGACCAAATCCAGACCGTGGGCTGACAATTTGGTCTTGCCGGCTTCCATCGGTCCACCGGAGACGAAAATCACCGGAATGTTAAGGCGCAAGGCAGCCATCAACATCCCAGGGGTGATTTTGTCGCAGTTGGAAATGCAGACAATGGCGTCGGCACAATGGGCGTTAACCATGTACTCCACGGAGTCGGCGATGATCTCGCGGCTCGGCAGGGAATACAGCATGCCGTCGTGGCCCATGGCGATGCCGTCATCCACCGCAATGGTGTTGAATTCCTTGGCAACGCCACCGGCGCGTTCGATTTCACGCGCGACCAATTGGCCCATGTCTTTCAAATGCACATGGCCGGGCACGAACTGGGTGAACGAGTTAGCGATGGCGATAATCGGTTTTTTGAAGTCGGCGTCTTTCATACCGGTGGCACGCCACAATGCGCGGGCACCGGCCATGTTGCGGCCGTGGGTGGACGTTTTTGAGCGGTAATCAGGCATGGGGCACTCCGGCAAATCAGGTATCAAAGGGGGAGAGAGCTTCTACTGACGTCGCGAACATCCGGCAGTGACCGGAAATTGCGATGAAACCGACAACGCCACGGGATCGCCGCGCGCTCGGCCTGAGCTCATAAACCCGCCGGGGGATGACTGGCGATGAATAGAAGCGATTCTACACCTGTGGTGGCTTGAGGGAATGCTAAAGGTCGGGAGGCAGACACAGAACAGTTTGTTTGCATCTCCAGAGCGCGGCCATCAAACCCAACCATCTTTACGCTTACGGCCGCGGGTCATTGCGGGAATGATCAGGCCGAGGAGCAACCCGGCACCGGCGATGCTGCCGCCGTAGGCCATGTAGCGCATCAATACCTGATTGTTCTCGTCACCCATCTTGGCTTGGGTGCTGCGAAGTTCGGACTGCGCGTCGGTCAGTTGCGCGTTGAGGTCCTTGCTGCGGGCTTCGAGTTCATCGATAAGTTTCTTGCGGGTGTCGAGGGTCTCTTGCATGCCCTGAATACGGGCCTTCCAACTGTCATCGATGGTTTTCAACTGGCCAGTAAGGTCGGCTACTTGCTGAACCAGCTGCGGCAAGCGTTCGGCTTGGCCGGGTACGGCTTGCAGGTCGGCGCTGGGAATCCATACGGTGCCGCCGCCTTCGCCACGCACTTGGCTGTATTCGCCTTGGGTGTTGATCAGCTCAACTTTACGACCGGATTTGAGGGTACCGACGATGCGGTAACCATCGGTTGGGCCAGCGCGCACGTAGGTATTGAGGTTGTCGCTAATCCAACGGTCAGTGGTTTTGGCGTCTTCAGCCTGCGCCATGCCACAGAGCCCGAGCAATGTGCCAAACAAGCTGGCACCTAAGGCATATCGTTGACGGGAAATGAGTGTAGAAAGATGACGAAACATAGGCATGGTTATCTTTGGTTGGAGAAAAGATAAGGGCGCCGATGGACGGGCCGGTCACGAAGGGGAATTCGGTAGTAAGACCCGCTTAGCCCCAACAAAGACCCGACAAATTGTTTCAAGTTCATTTCGACCTGATGTGTGGACGGGCCATCTACACACCTTGGTGGCACGAGCGTACGTACTACGGGACAACGCGGTATGGACAAACCGCGTCGTACGCCTCGCCAACAAGTTGGCTCTTATCAAGCTACTTTGTAATCTTTTAAAAACAATGGGTTGGCGCTGTATTTTGTGTGTATATCCGGCATTTTTGGTTGCTGAAAGTAGGGTTTCGCTTTTACAGCGAGGAACCTTTTTCAAACGCCAAAAAGGTCCCGCCAAAAGGGCTTGCCCCACCATGCGGGCCCTCGCTTAGGCTCGGTCTTCCCTCACTCCGGCGTTGCTCCGGGGGTCGCCGTGAGCGGCCGTCCCTGGCCGCGCACGGCTTACTCGGCATCCTTGCCTCGTTACCCCCTGCGTAACGCCTGCGTTCGGCCGCATGGTTTCACGGGGCCTCTTTCCGTAATTTGATATTCAATTCACGGGCGATCTACAGGCAGGCGACCATCTGTAGCCAACTTGTTGGCGAAGGTCCTTCGGACCTATCGCAGCCTTCGGCAGCTCCTACAGAAATCTGTGCGGCGCCAAAACTGTGGGACCGAATTTATTTGGGAAGGCTTCCGTCCTGACACGCTGCAATCTCGAAGCACACAAAGTGCTTCCCAGTTTGCTGCGCGACAGCGCAGCGTCGAAGACGTGGCGGACCCTCCTACAGAACGCTCGTTATCAGCTATTCGGCAACAACCGGCACGTAATGCTTTTGATGTACCGCGTTTCTGCGATAGCCGGGTGAACCGGATGATCCGGGCCTTGGCCGCCGCGTTCCAGCAGTTGGATGTTGCGATCCAAATGGCGGGCGCTGGTCAGGAGGATGTTTTGCAGGTCATCTTCCGGCAGGTGCATGGAACACGAGGCGCTGATCAAGATTCCGTCTTTGCTGAGCAGGCGCATGGCTTGCTCGTTCAAGCGGCGGTAAGCACCTTCGCCATTTTTCATGTCTTTTTTGCGTTTGATGAAGGCCGGTGGGTCTGCAACGATGACGTCGAAACGCTCTTCGCTGTTTTTCAGTTCCTTCAGGGCTTCAAACACGTCGCCTTCGATGCAGGTGATTTTGTCAGCAAAGCCGTTCAGCGTTGCGTTGCGCTCAACACCGTCCAAGGCAAAGGCTGAAGCGTCAACGCAGAAAACATCGCTGGCACCGAATGCTGCTGCTTGCACGCCCCAGCCGCCGATGTAGCTGTATAGGTCCAGTACGCGTTTGCCTTTGACGTACGGGGCGATGCGCGCACGGTTCATGCGGTGATCGTAGAACCAGCCGGTTTTTTGCCCGGCAATGACCGGTGCTTCAAACTTCACACCGTTCTCTTCCAGTGCAACCCACTCCGGCACCAGGCCAAACGCGGTTTCCACGTAGCGGGTCAGGCCTTCGGCGTCGCGGGCGGCGGAGTCATTCTTGAACAGAATGCCGCTTGGCTTGACCACCTGAACCAAGGCCGCAATCAAATCGTCCTTATGTTTTTCCATGGTGGCGGAAGCCAGCTGCACCACCAGGATGTCGCCGAAACGGTCAACGACCAAGCCTGGCAACAGGTCGGAATCACCAAATACCAAGCGGTAATAAGGCTTGTCGAACAGACGGTCACGCAGGGACAGAGCGACGTTCAGGCGATGCACCAGCAACGACTTATCCAGTTGCACCTTGATATCGCGGGATACAAGACGCGCGCAGATCAGGTTGTTGGGGCTCATGGCAACAATGCCCAGTGGCTTGCCGCCAGCGGCTTCCAACTGTGCTTGATCGCCTGCAGCAAAGCCGCTGAGTGGGGTGGCGGCTACGTCGATTTCATTGCTGTAGACCCACAAGTGACCGTTGCGCAAGCGACGGTCGGCGTTGGCTTTGAGGCGCAAGCTAGGCAGGGACATGAGGTCGCTCCTGAAAAAAGAGCGAGATTATAACGCGTGATCCCGACTCAGGGCCGGGATCACGCTAATTAACTGGTACAAGTCCGATTATGCCGACAGGGCCTGAATCAGCTCACGGTTAAACGCTGGAATATCGTCGGGCTGGCGGCTGCTGATCCACTGCCCATCCTTGACCACTTCTTTATCAACCCAGTTAGCACCTGCATTGATCAGGTCGTCCTTCAGGGTTTTATAGCTGGTCATGGTTTTCCCTTTAACCAGGCCGGCGGATACCAACAGCCAGCCGCCGTGACAGATTACTGCAATCGGTTTGCCTGCCGAATCAGCTTTTTTGACGATCTGTTGGGCATCGACATCAACCCTAATCGTGTCGGAGTTCTGAACGCCGCCCGGCAGCACAACGGCGTCGTATTGATCAATATTCGCTGACTTAAAGGTCAGATTGACCTTGAAGTCGTCAGCCGGTTTGTCATGGTTCCAGCCTTTTACCTGCCCTTCCTTGGTCGACAGGATTTCGACTTTTGCGCCTGCTTGCTCCAGCGCATCTTTAGGGCCGGTCAATTCGGCCTGCTCGAAACCATCGGTGACTAATATTGCGATGCGCTTACCACTCAGGGTGTTGGACATGGTTCTTTCCTCGTTTTATGGCAGTGATCGTTAGTCCTGAGCTAACGTGATGGCTATTTTGCGTTCGTTGAACGAATCCTCAGTCATCACACTGTCCGAAGCATCTCTTTGGTCAAAGTTCCTGCCTTGTGCGCCAGCAGTTGTCGACTAAATCCGTGATGGGGTTAGAATCGCCGCCTAGTCAAGAGTACGTATTTATGTCACCAGAGCTTACCTCCGAGCAGATCCGACAGGCCCTGCAAGGAATCAGCGTGCCGCCCCAGCCGCAAATCATGGTGGATTTGCAGATGGAGCAGTACATGCCCGATCCAGATTTGGGCACGATTGCGCGGTTGATTGCGCAAGATCCGGGCTTATCCGGAGCGTTGTTGAAAATTGTTAATTCACCGTATTACGGCCTGACCGATAAAATCGCCTCGATTGACCGCGCCGTGAACTTGCTGGGCAGCCGTTCGATCATCAATCTCATTAACGCCCAGTCGATCCGGGGCGAGATGTCCGACGAAACCATCGTCACCCTGAATCGTTTTTGGGACACTGCCCAAGACGTTGCGATGACCAGCCTGACCGTGGCCAAACGCATCGGATCGGAAACGGTAGATGAAGCTTATGCGCTGGGGCTTTTTCACGATTGCGGCATCCCGCTGATGCTCAAACGCTTCCCCAATTACATGAAAGTGCTGGAAGACGCCTATGCCAAAGCAGGCCCTACCTGCCGTGTGGTGGACACCGAGAACGCCGCGTTCAATACCAACCATGCGGTGGTCGGCTACTTCACTGCCAAGTCGTGGCGCCTGCCTGAATTTGTCACCAACGCCATCGCCAACCATCACAACGCTCTGGCGATTTTTCAGGATGACACCGGGCGCAATAGCCAGTTGAAGAACCTATTGGCCATATTGAAGATGGCCGAACACATCTGTGCGTCCTATCGGGTGCTGGGTAATCAGGGCGAAGACCACGAGTGGGACAGCATTGGCCACTTGGTCCTGGATTACGTTGGGCTGTCCGATTACGACTTTGAACACTTGAAAGAGTCCATTCGCGAGTTGAGCGTCCACTAGGTGTCGCTCCCGCTTTCTGCCTGGGTCCCTCATGCCTGAATTACCCGAAGTCGAAACCACCCGCCGAGGCATCGCGCCGCATCTGGAAGGGCAACGCGTCACTCGCGTTATAGTCCGTGATCGGCGTTTGCGCTGGCCCATTCCTGAAGACCTTGATGTGCGTTTGTCCGGGCAGCGAATTGTCCTGGTTGAGCGCCGAGCCAAATATTTGCTGATAAATGCCGAGGTCGGGACGCTAATCAGTCATTTAGGCATGTCCGGTAACTTGCGCCTGGTTGAAGCCGGCCTGCCTGCGCTCAAGCATGAACACGTTGATATCGAACTGGAATCGGGACTGGCCCTGCGCTACACCGACCCACGTCGTTTCGGCGCGATGCTCTGGAGCCTCGATCCGCACAACCACGAGTTGCTGGTCCGCCTCGGACCTGAACCGTTAACTGAACTGTTCGATGGCGAGCGTTTGTTCGAGCGGTCGAGGGGCCGATCAATGGCGGTCAAGCCGTTCATCATGGACAACGCTGTCGTGGTCGGCGTCGGGAATATCTACGCCACCGAAGCGCTGTTCGCTGCCGGAATTGATCCGCGCCGGGAAGCCAAGAGCATTTCCAAGGCGCGATACATGCGGTTGGCCGTCGAGATCAAACGGATCCTGATCCACGCCATTGAGCGCGGTGGCACCACGCTAAAAGACTTTATCGGTGGTGATGGCCAGCCCGGTTATTTTCAGCAGGAGTTATTTGTCTACGGGCGTGGATATAAACCGTGCAAGGTCTGCGGCACTGAGCTGCGGGATGTCAGGCTTGGCCAGCGGGCGAGTGTGTTTTGCCCTAAGTGCCAGACCTGAAATACCTTTAACGAAAGCAGCATGGCGGATGAAACGATATCTCACCGATGCAAGCCTTGCGAAACCGGCGCCGCTGTTTATAGTGTGCGACATTCCTACCTTAGCGCTTGAAGGATCACGCCATGAGCCCGTTTCGTACCCTTGCTGTTGCCTTAGCCTTTTTGTTTGGCTTGCAGGCGCTACCAGCGCAGGCTGAGCAAGAGCGCAGCGGTGATCCGACTTACGAGATTGAATCGCCGCCAGCCTTCGCTATGATTGGCGATTTGCTGATTGCCCGCCCTTTACTGATTGCGGCAACCGCCGTTGGTGCGGTGTTGTTTGTTGTCGCGCTACCGTTTGCCGCCGCTGGCGGTGGTATTGGCGATATGGGTAAAGCCTTGGTTGTGCAGCCCGGACAAGCAGCGTTTGCGCGCTGCCTGGGATGTACCGGCGTAGGCTACAACAAGCGCGAATAACCAACGTAAAGCGTTTACGCCTTGCTGGTCAGAATCAGGTATTTGCTCATCAAGTCGTCTTTGCTCTCAACGTGGGCTTCATCCAACGGGATGCAATCCACCGGGCAGACTTGCTGGCATTGCGGCTCATCGTAATGGCCCACGCACTCGGTACACAGGTTCGGGTTGATCACGTAGATCTCCTCACCTTGTGAAATCGCTTCGTTCGGGCACTCAGGTTCGCAGACGTCGCAATTAATGCAATCGTCGGTGATGATCAGGGACATGAAACACTCCTGCCGCGGTCGGCGCCGGGGCATAGGGAAACTAATGCGGCGAATTGTGCCGCATTAGGCATGTTTCTGCACCCTAGCGTTTGAACCGTTCAGTCAATGCTTCGGCGACGGCGGGGTGGACAAACTTAGTGATATCGCCGCCCAGCGCTGCAATTTCACGGACCAATGTCGACGAAATGAACGAATAACGCTCAGACGGGGTGAGGAACAGGCTTTCAACGTCGGGTGCCAATTGGCGGTTCATGTTCGCCAATTGAAATTCATATTCGAAATCCGACACCGCCCGCAGGCCACGCAGGAACACGTTGGCGTTCTGTTCTTTGGCGAAGTGGGCCAACAGGCTGGAAAAACCTACAACTTCGACATTGGGCAGGTGTTTGGTGACCTCGCGGGCCAGCTCCACGCGCTGTTCCAGGGAAAACAGCGGGTTTTTCTTCGGGCTGGCAGCGACAGCGATGACCACTTGATCGAACAGGCGCGAGGCGCGTTCGACCAGATCGCCATGGCCCTTGGTAATAGGGTCGAAGGTGCCTGGGTACAACACTCGGTTCATCGCGTCGTCCTGGTCGGAGTCCTTGGGGAATCGGATGGTATCGCAGCCATCCCGGTCGGCCAAGTCGGCTTATGGCTAGCGTGCGCTTTTCAGCTACCTCTGTAGGCGCCAACTCGTTGGCGAGGCGGCGTGTCACGCGCTCCGCATCATGCCTATCGCCAACAAGTTACCTCCTACAGTTGGCTTGATTATGTCTTCAACCGCTCCGCCAACGCCGTCGCCAGCTGTGCGGTCAGCCCGTAAACCGACAGCTGTGGGTTCGCGCCGATGCTGGTGGGAAATAATGAGCCGTCGTGAATCGACAGATTACTCAGCTGATGATGGCGTCCAAGGCTGTCGCACACGGCACTATGTGCTGCTTCTCCCATGGCGCAACCGCCCATCACATGGGCGCTGCCCAGCCGGGTGCGAAAGGTTTCCAGTTTCAAACCATCGATGACCGCCTTTGCTTGCGCAATATTTTTCACGTAACCGGTGTCCTCATGCAACGGCATCACCGCCTTCGCGCCGCCAGCGAATTGGATTTCGGCCATGCTCTTATAGGCACGACGGATGCCGTCCCACGCGTAGGGGGAGACTTGATAATCCAACACTGGCGTTCCGTCACCGCGCAATTGCACGCTGCCACCCACGCTGTCGGGGTGAAAGCCATCGCGCATCAGGGCCAGCATCATGTGGGTCTTGGGCAACTGAGCCATGTGTTCGGCGTTGTCCTGGCCAAAACTACCCAGCAGGGTGGTTGCCAGTGCGGGTTGTAGAGGTGGCACTTCGAGTTTGTAGGACATCTGCCCGGTGGTGCCGTCGAGCCACTGGAAATGGTCGGAATAGATCGACTGAGGTGCGCCGTAAAACGGATTGATAACCCGATCAAACTGCGCCGCAGAAAAGCTCGTCAAGTGCAGAAAAGTCCGTTTGCCGACCCGATTATGGGGATCGGGCGCCTCAGAGCGCATCAGCAATGCCGGGCTGTTGATGCCGCCACCGGCCAACACATAATGCTTGGCGTTGACCGTGATACTGCGACCGTTGGGCGTGACGCAGCGCTCATCCATGCCCAGGCATTGCAAGCCGACCACCTTGTCGCCCTTGATCATCAGTGACTCGGCCCGCGCCAGGTAAAGCAGTTCACCGCCCTTGTCCAACGTGGCGGGAATGGTCGTGACCAGCATCGATTGCTTGGCATTGGTCGGGCAGCCCATGCCGCAGTAACCCAGATTCCAGCACCCGCGAACATTGCGCGCAATGACCTTCCAGCTATAACCGAGCTGGTGGCAACCCTCGCGGATCACATCATTATTGGCGTTTGGCGGCATGGCCCAGGGCGCGACACCCAGCCGCTGCTCCATCCTGTCGAACCATGGCGCCATTTGCGCAGCACTGTGGCCTTCGACAGCGTGTTGGTCCGCCCAATGAGTCAGCGTTGGCTCTGGCGTGCGAAAACTCGAGGTCCAGTTCACCAGCGTGCTGCCACCCACGGCGCGGCCCTGAAGGATGGTGATCGCGCCGTCCTTGCTCATCCGGCCAAGACCTTCTTGATACAGCGTGGAATAGGCCTGCTCTTCAAGCATCTTGAAATCGCTGCTGGTTTTGAGTGGGCCTTCTTCAACCAGCAATACCTTGTAGCCGGCGGCGCTGAGAATCTCTGCCGTCGTCCCTCCACCGGCGCCACTGCCGATGACCACTACGTCGGCCTCAAGCGTCAGGTCTTTCTCCAGCCGCGCACCGTTGTAGGCTTTCCAGCCACGGGCGAGGCCTTCTCGAAACATGTCAGGTACCGGCATAAAACCTCAGTTCTTATTGTTATTAACAGGCTGGTCAAACGGTCGGCGGGCCGGGGTATCCGCAGTGCGCCCATGATTGCGTTCGGCTGTACCACGCCATCATCACCAGTTGCAGCAAGGCGTTATGGCCCATGCGCAAAAGGCTAAGCGAGCTGTTATCCCAACGATCAAGAAAGCTCCTGATTTGCTCCGGGCTCGCGTTGACCCAGCGTCCCCAAATACCGGTTAACGGTGCACGCGTCACCGGCAACGCTAAAACATCGAACAGTTGCTGAGTCAGCTTCTGCACTTCAGGCGAAAGCCCATGCAGGCTGGCATCAATGTTTTTTAACGTTCCTGCGACGGCATCCTGTATTGAAACGGCGCCGAGGCTGCCTTCCAGCATCACCGGGATCAGCGCGCGTAGAAACGGCAAATCGCTGTCGCGCAGCACGTTAAAATCGCTGGCGGGCACGCTGGCTGAGCAGCCGCTCAGGCTTGCGGCGAGCCCGGCCGTGGACAAAAAAGCGCCCGCACACAGGCCGACTTTCAGTGCACTACGCCGCGACAACCCGGGGCTTTCAGGGCTATTCATTTTTAGTCGTGGACCTTTAGTTTCAGGAGCCTGATCAGCGAACAAACAGTTTGTAGATCAGCCGTTGAATCGCCTTCCCATACGGCGGATAGATCACTCGCGCGGCGTTAAAGCGTTGCTTGACGAACACACCCTTGGCCTTACTGAACGTTAGAAAACCTTCATGACCATGGTAGTGACCCATGCCCGAAGCACCGATGCCGCCGAACGGCATGTCATCCTGAGCGACGTGCAACAACGTGTCGTTCAGGCAGACGCCACCGGAATGTGTCTGCTCCAATACCCGCTGTTGCTCAGCTTTGTTGTATCCAAAGTAGTACAACGCCAGCGGGCGTGGTCGCTGATTGATGTAGGCAAACGCTTGGTCGATACGGCCGTAGGGCACGATGGGCAAAATCGGACCGAAGATTTCATCCTGCATCACCGTCATGTCGTCGCTGACGTTGAGCAATACGCTGAACGGCATGCGTCGACCTTGGCTTTCGTTGAACAGCGAAATCACGTTTGCGCCTTTGCTGCTGGCGTCGGTCAGGTAGCTACTAAGCCGTGCGAGCTGACGGTCATTGATGATTGCGGTGTAGTCCGGGTTGTCAGCCAGGGTCGGGTAAAAATTGTGGATCGCCTGGCGATAGGCTTCGACAAAGGCATCGACTCGATCTTCCGGAACCAGCACGTAATCCGGCGCAACGCAGGTTTGCCCGGCGTTCAGGGTTTTGCCGAAGGCGATCCGTTCAGCCGCATCCTTGAGTGGCACGTCATGGGAAACGATGGCCGGGGATTTTCCGCCCAGTTCCAAGGTGACCGGTGTCAGGTTTTCAGCTGCCGCACGCATCACATGCTTGCCAACGCTGGTGGCGCCAGTGAACAACAAATGGTTAAACGGCAGCTTCGAAAAGGCCATGCCGACTTCAGCTTCGCCCAACACCACCGTCACCAAGTCCTCGGGAAAGACCTGGCCCAACAACCGCTTGAGTAACTGACCGGTGGCTGGCGTGGATTCGCTGAGCTTGAGCATCACCCGGTTACCCGCCGATAACGCCCCAACCAGCGGCCCAATGGCGAGAAACAGCGGGTAATTCCACGGCACAATAATCCCGATAACTCCCAGCGGCTGATACACCACTTTGGCCGAGGCGGGTTGAAACGCCATGCCGACACTGCGTCGAGACGGCTTCATCCAGCGCTTCAAGTGTTTGCTGGCGTAATGAATGCCCAACAGACTTGGCATCAACTCCGCCAATAGCGTTTCGTCGGCGCTGCGGTGGCTGAAATCACTGCTGATGGCGTCGATCAATGCCTGCCTCTCATCGCTCAGCAACGTGCGCAAAGTCTTCAGCCATTGCTGGCGCTGACCTGCAGTCGGCATCGGATTGGCCGCGAAGGCCTGACGCTGGACGTTGAAGCGCTGTTCAAGGTCGGTGGCGGTGTGTTCAGACGCTTGCAAATAGGCGAGTTCGGCGGGCATGGTCGTGGCTCTTTTTAGCGTTATGCTGTGGTTTTAGAGTCATAACTCTATAAAGTCAAATACAAACATGCCCTCTGTAGGAGGCAAGGTGTGGGCGAGGGTATTTACGCGGCGACTCGTGAGCCGCTTCGCCAACACGTTGGCTCCAGAGATTCTGTGTGGGGTATGCCATTCTCGGTTGCGTTAAGATCCGGCTCATTCCCGCCTACCCGAGTTGAACATGGCCCCGCGTATCAAAACCCGTGAGCGCATCGTTGATATCAGTCTGGAGCTGTTCAATCAGCAGGGTGAGCGCAGCGTCAGCACCAACCATATTGCGGCGCACATGGAGATTTCTCCGGGCAATCTGTATTACCACTTCCCCAACAAACAGGCGATTATTGCCGAGTTGTTCGCCGCGTATGAAACGCTGGTGGACACCTTTTTACGTCTGCCAAAAGGCCGTTTGCCCGGCCTGGATGACAAGCGGTTTTACCTGTTTGAGCTGCTTGACGGCATGTGGCGCTATCGGTTTTTGCACCGCGACCTGGAGCATTTTCTCGACGCCGATCCAGAGTTGGCCGCGCGTTATAGGCGGTTTTCTCAGCGCTGCATGGTTCACGGCATGGCGATTTATGGCGGGTTTGTCGAAGCCGGCATTCTGCAGATGGACAAAGTGCAGATTGAATCGCTGACCCTGAACGTCTGGATTATCCTCACCTCGTGGGTGCGCTTTCTATGCACCACAACCGAAAACGCCACGCGGCTCAGTGAAGAAGCCCTGCGCCGAGGCGTTTACCAAGTGTTGATGTTGGAGTTGGGTTACGTCACGCCACACGCACGCGGTGCGGTGAATGCATTGTGCGAAGAATTTTATGTGCCGTTGAACCGGGCGCTGCAAGAAATGAGCTGATGCCTGGGTTTGAATCAACTTTTTCCATAGAGGAGCCTGTCATGTCTATTGCGCAATTGATCAGCCCGGAACAACTGGCTGCCCGCCTGGGGGAACCAGGGTTGGTGATTCTGGATTGCCGCTTCGCCTTGGAAGACCCGGAATATGGCCACAGCAGCTATGCCGAAGGGCATATTGCCGGTGCGCTGTTTGCAGATCTGGAACGTGACTTTAGCGGTTCGGTGATTAAGGGTGTGACCGGCCGGCATCCGTTGCCGAGCCCGGCTGATTTGACCCGGCGCTTGCAGGCGTGGGGCGTTAATCAGGACAGCGACATCGTGCTTTACGACGATGCTCCCGGTGCATTCGCCGCGCGGGGCTGGTGGCTGTTGGCATGGCTGGGCAAGCGCGATGGCGTGTATTTACTCGATGGCGGATTGAAAGCCTGGCATGCGGCGGGTCAAAAACTCAGCCTGGATGTGCCCGACGTTCAAAAGGGAGCGTTCGCCGGGCATGCAGATGATTCGTTACGGCTAAGTACTGAGGCGTTGCAAGCGCGTTTGGGCCAGCCGGAAATGACGTTAATCGATGCTCGCGCCGAACCGCGTTTCCGGGGTGAGGTTGAGCCGATTGACCCCGTCGCCGGGCATATCCCCGGCGCAGTGTGTGCCGCGTTCAACGAAAACCTCGGCCCGGACTCTCGCTTTCTCCCGGCAGCACAACTCAAGCAGCGTTTTGCGGCAAAACTGGAAGACCGCTCACCCGACGATCTGGTGGCGTATTGCGGTTCAGGGGTGACGGCGTGCCATAACCTCTTTGCACTGAGCTTGGCCGGCTATCCACTGGGCAAGCTGTACGCCGGATCGTGGAGCGAGTGGATTACCGACCCAACCCATGAAATCGCCACGGGGGCGTGATCAACACAACCGCCTCCCTCTGAGAGCCAACAAGTTGGCTCCTTGGTGCTGTTAAATCTGCCCCAGCGCCCAGCGCAGCAGGAAGAACACCAACAATCCGCCGCCAATCGTGGCCAGTAAATTTCGGCTGAGGGCGGCGATGGCGATGGTGGCTAATCCTGCCAGCAAGAACGCGTTGTTCAGGGTCAGCTGCCAATGCTCGCCGTCGGGCAGCAGCATGCCGGGCACCACGATCGCGGTGAGCACGGCGGTTGGCACGTAGTGCAGTCCTTGGCGAACCACCGGCGGGAAGCGTAAGTTCGGCCAGGCGAAGAGGCTGTAGCGCATCAAAAAGGTGATCGCCGTCATGCCGAAAATCAGCCACCAATAACTCATGAGTGCACCTCGTGGCTCGACGACCCGGTCACATCGGTGCGCCGACGTTCCAACAGCACGCCCATCGCAATCCCGCTGAAGGCCGCTGCCATCAATCCGAGTTTGTACGGCCAGGCATGGGTCATAAGGGCTACCGCGCCTGCCGCCAGCGCTGCCGCCACTTGCGGTCGGTTGCGCAACAGGGGCACGACGATGCCAATGAAGGTCGCGAGCATGGCGAACTCCAATCCCCAACTCGCCATGTTCGGGACGGCTTCGCCAAACAAAACCCCGACCAATGAGCTGCCGACCCAGCAGGCATACAACGCGCTGGCGACCCCCAGCCAATACCAGTGGGCGAGCGCTGAACGCCCGTGCACCAGGTAATAGCGCTGAACCACCGCGAAGGTTTCATCGGTCAACCAAAACGCCAACAACACACGCCAGCGCTGGGGTAATTCATTGACCTGCGGTTGGAGGGTGGCGCTGTACAGGACGTGGCGAAGGTTGACGATGAAGGTGGTCAGCAAAATCACCACACCGCTGGCGCCTGCGCCCATGAGGCTAACGACGATGAATTGCGCGGAACCGGCATAGACGAACAGCGACATGCCGACCGCCTGCCACAGCGACAAACCGCCTGCACCGGCCAGCGTACCGAAGATAATGCCAAAGGGCGCAATGCCGACCAGCATCGGAACGCTGTCGCGAAGGCCTCGGGAAAACAGTTGATAGCGGGACATGGGTCTCTCCTTGAGCCGGCATCTTAGGCGGTCAGGAAAAACGTGTCTCGGACGATTGTGCAGTTAAATTAATGAGCCGCTTGAGAACCCACGCCATGGGCCGTGCTCAACCAAGACGGAATGCGCCGTTCGAGGTAATAGCTCGGGTTTCTCAGCGAACCCTCGACGAACCCGACATGTCCGCCTCGGGCTTGAAGCTCGAAGTGTGTGCTCGACGACAGTTCGTCGGGGTCTGGCAGGCTGTGAAGAAACACGAAGGGGTCATCGGCCGCGTGAATAATCAGCGTGGGCGTGCGAATTTCTCCCAAGAAATAGCGGCTCGAAGCGCGGCGGTAATAGTCTTGGGCATCGACAAACCCGTGCAATGGCGCCGTGACCCGGCCATCGAAATCCCAGAACGTGCGCATATTCTCCAGTGAACCCAATGCTGAAAGCTCTGCCAATCCTTCGCTGAGTCCCTCGTGCTGGAAACGCCGCTGTTTGTCTCGGATGTAGGCGACCATCTCGCGCATGAAGTGCGCCTGGTAGACCTTGGAAAAACCTTGGCCGATCCGATCGGCGCTTTGATCCAGACGAAACGGTACTGAGACCGCAACGGCGCCTTGTAACTCGCTGTTTACGCCTTCTTCCCCGAGGTATTTGAGCAAGACGTTGCCACCGAGGGAGTAGCCGACTGCGTACAACAGCGACAATGGCCGCTTGGCACGGACATGGGCGACAACACTGGCGAGGTCCTCGCTGGCGCCGGAGTGATAGCTGCGTGGGAGCAGATTGGGTTCGCCGGAACAACCCCGCCAGTTTAAAGCGACACTGGCCCAGCCTTGCCGGGCCAACACCTGCTGCAAACCCAGTACATACAGTGAATTCGATGACCCGGTCAGGCCGTGTAATACCAATACCAGTGGAGTACCCGTTTCGTTCGGGCCGTACCAATCGAGGTCGAGAAAGTCGCCATCGGCCAACCACATCCGTTCCCGCTCACGCTCGATTCGCGCTTTTTTGCGCCACAGCGGACCCCATAAGGTTTGCAGGTGGGGATTTCCCAAGCCCAAGGCGGGGATAAAGCGTTCGGCGGGCGTTGGCAAAGCAGGTCGGATAGGCACGTCATTACTCATCGGCGATTCACGGTTACTGCTTAATCGCTACGTTGCCACAACCGTGGAGCGGCGTGCGGAGGTTTATGACCAACTGCAGGAGACAGCGTGTTGGCGAGGCGGTGTGCCTGACACACTGCTTTGAGCCTCTCGCCAACGAGTTGGCTCCTACAGATAATTTCTGGGGTGACATCGAGCTTGGGGCATCCGCAAGCTCGATTACCGCTGCCACAACACGTAATACACCTGACCCGCTTTCTTCTCGCGGTGCAGCCGCCACGTGCCGGGGACGCCGATGGTTGCCGGTGGTATCTCGCTTTCGGTGTAGACAAACGCCTCCTCGGCCAACCAATTGCGCTCTTCCAGCAGCGCGCAGGCCGCTGGCAGCAGGCCTTGGTGAAACGGCGGATCGAGAAACACCACGTCGAACTGCTCGGCAGGTTGGCCTTCCAAATGACGCAATGCATCGGTATGTACTAACTGCCCCGTCGTGCAATCAAGGGCGGTCAGATTGTGGCGCAAGCTGGCGATGGCGGCGCCGCTGGAGTCCAGGGCCAAGGCCATGCTCGCGCCACGGGACAACGCTTCCAAGTACAACGCGCCGCTGCCCGCGAATAAATCGAGTACGCGCGCGCCTTCGATAATCGGCGCCAGCCAGTTGAACAAGGTTTCACGTACGCGATCAGGCGTCGGACGCAGGCCAGGAGCGTCAGGAAAAGTCAGGCGACGGCTGCGCCATTGGCCGCCGATGATGCGAAGTTGACCCAGGCCGTTATGGCCCTTAGGTCTTGGATTAGCCATTAATGCTCCGGTACGCCAAGCGGTTGCTCGACGGGGTTATCTGTAGGGGGCGGCAAGTCTTTTTGCACGACCGTTGGGCCGGCGGTGACGATGACCATCTTGTCCGCACTCAGGTGCTTGTTCATCACTGTTTTGACTTGCTCAACCGTGGTGCTCTGAGCTTGTTGCATGAAATCTTCGAGGAACGTCAGCGGTAAATCGTAGAAGCCGATGGCGCCCAACTGACCCACGATGTCGGCATTACTCGCCGTGGACAGTGGGAAGCTACCGGCCAATTCGCGCTTGGCGTCATCCAGCTCTTTCTGGGTCGGGCCTGTAACAAGGAAGTCTCGCACGATGCCCTGCACCAGTTTAAGCGTGTTTTCGCTGAGCTCGGCGCGGGTTTGCAAGGCGATCAAAAACGGACCTTGGACTTCCATCGGCGTGAAGCCCGACGAAACGCCATAGGTCAGGCCGCGTTTTTCACGCACTTCAGTCATCAAACGGCTGCCGAAACCACCGCCACCCAATATCGAGTTGCCCAATGTCAGCGCGACGTAGTCCGGGTCATTACGGTCGATCCCTAACTGCGCGAGCATCAAGTGGGTTTGCTTGGAGGCGAACTCAATGTGGGTTTCGCCGGCTTTGGGCGCCACAGGCGCGGTTATTTTCGGCAGTGCCGGGCCTTTCGGCAGCGCGGCGGACACCTGAGCCGCGATAGCTTCGGCTTCTGTTCGAGACAGGTCGCCCACCAGCGCGATCACCACATTGCCCGCCGCGTAGGCTTTGGCGTGGAATGCCTTCAGTTGCGCAACGGTAATCGGGGTCACGCTTTTGGCGGTGCCTTCGCTCGGGTGCGCGTAAGGGTGGTCGGCATAAAGACGTTCAAACAGTTCATTACCCGCCAGCCTGCCGGGGTTTTGTTTCTGGTATTCAAACCCGGCCAGCAACTGGTTTTTGATCCGCGCCAACGATTCCTTGGGAAACGTCGGTTTACCCACGACATCAGCAAACAGCTTGAGCGCCGGTTCGCGTTTATCCACCGCGCTCAGGCTGCGCAACGACGCTACTGCCATGTCGCGGTAGGCGCCATTGCCGAAGTCCGCGCCCAAACTGTCAAAACCTTCAGCGATGGCGCTGACATTTTTGCCGGCCACGCCTTCGTTGAGCATGGCGTTGGTCAGCACGGCGATGCCAGGAATGCCCTGGTCGTGGCTGCTGCCAGCGGCGAAGATCAGGCGCATGTCGAACATTGGCAGCTCTCGCGCCTCGACAAACAACACCTTGGTGCCTTCGGCGGTTTTCCAGGTCTGAATGTTCATCGTGCGGTGGGCTGGCGGTTTGCCGTCGAGTTCTTTCAGCGATTGCAGGGTGTAAGCCGGAGCCGCAACGTCGGGTGCCGCGTTATCGGCTTGGGCCGAGGCCGTGATGAACAGGCCCAAGACCGTGGTCAGCACGACATGCAAAGCCTTGCGCTCACTCATGTGCTTTCTCCTCAGGCAAAACGTGCGCAACGCTGAGGCGCTCGCGGGTGAAATAGGTGCGCGCAGCTTTTTGAATATCAGCTGGGGTGACGTTTTTAATTGAATCCAGTTCTTCGTCGATGAGTTTCCACGACAGGCCTACGCTTTCAAGCTCGCCGATGGTACTGGCCTGACTGCTGATCGAATCACGTTCAAACACCAGGGCGGCAATCACCTGCGCCTGAACCCGTTCCAGCTCAGCGCTGGTCGGCGGGGTGGTTTTCAATTCATCTAACAGGCGCCAGATACCGGCTTCCACATCGGCCAGAGTTTTCTTTTTCTGCACGTTAGGCGTGGCGTTGATCATGAACAGGCTGTCGCCACGGCTGAAGGCGTCGTAGCTCGACGAGGCGCCGGCCACCAGTTCCTCGCCACGCTCCAGGCGGGTGGGAATTCGGGCGCTGTAGCCGCCGTCGAGTAACGCGGAAATCAGGCGCAAAGCATTGACCGAGCGTTTGTCTTCAGCGGTGGCCATGCTTGGCACGTTGAAGCCGTAAATCAAGCTCGGCAGTTGGGTCTGCACATGCAGCGTGATTAGCCGTTCACCCGGCTCTGCCAGTTCCAGCGGAATTTTCGCAGGCGGTGTCTCGCGTCGGGGGATCGGGCCGAAATAGCGTTCAGCCAGCGCCTTCACTTCATCAGGCTGCACATCGCCTACCACCACCAGCGTGGCGTTGTTCGGGACGTACCAGGATTGGTACCAATGGCGCAGCTCGGCGACGTTCATTCGGTCCAGGTCGGCCATCCAGCCGATGGTGGGCGTGTGATAACCGCTGGCGGGGTAGGCCATGGCTTTGAAGCGTTCGAAGGCTTTCGAGGTGGGCTTGTCATCGGTGCGCAGACGACGCTCTTCCTTGATCACTTCGATTTCACGGGTGAATTGCTCGGGCGGCAGCAACAGGCTGGCCATCCGATCCGCTTCCAACTCGAAGGCCACGCCTAAGCGATCGCGGGCCAATACTTGGTAGTACGCGGTGTAATCGTCGCTGGTGAAGGCGTTTTCTTCCGCCCCGAGGTCACGCAGAATCAGCGAAGCCTGGCCGGGTCCAACGTGCTTGCTGCCTTTGAACATCATGTGTTCCAGGGCGTGGGACAAACCGGTCTGGCCAGGAGTTTCGTAGCTGGAGCCGACCTTGTACCACACCTGGGAAACCACCACGGGAGCACGGTGGTCTTCGCGTACGATGACTTTAAGGCCGTTGTCCAAGGTGAATTCATGGGTAGGTTGTGGATCTGCGGCCAGTGCTGACAAAGGCAGGCAAACCGCGCTGAACAGCAGGCCGGCAGCGCGGCGGGCGAAAGCATTCATTCGTTTTTGAACCTGTGAGGCGGCCTGCTTGAACTTAGCGTAGGCGGGCGCGGAGGTGCTAGGATACTGGTCCGTTTGACTGCCGACCACGGCTAGAGCAGTACTTATGCTGTTACTTGTGTTTCAGCGGCCGGTTAGACATCGACAAAATCCGCAGAAATGACGTTTCCGGGCCAGCCCATTCGCTGCTTATCTATAGCTGCGGGTGAACAAGCCGGGACAAAAGCAGTCTGTTTCCCATTGACAGAATTTCCAGAGGCGCCGCTATGGCGCGTCGCTACCTTGAGATAGCCGTCCTCCATGTTTGGTTCCAACGACGACAAGAAGACCCCAGCTCCGGCTGCAGAGAAGAAAGGCCTGTTCGGTTGGCTGCGCAAAAAGTCGCAGGAAACCGCTGCCGATCAACCGCAAGGCGACATTTCAGCAACGCCCGAGCCGGTCATCGACCAGGCTCAGGTGGCCGTTGAGCCGTCATTAGTGCCCGCGCCGCTTCTAGACGCGGTGATTGAAGCGCCTGCGCCCGAAAACCCAACGTCCAAGCCATGGCTAGTGTTGCCAGTGGCCGAAGAGCCCGTCGCGCTGATCGATGAGCTTGAACCCCACGTTACGCCGCCGATTGCGCAGAAGATTGCTTCAATCGTGCAGTCGCTGCCCGAGGTGATGGTTGAGCCGGTGGTAACGGTGGAGCCTGTGCTTGCACCTGAGCCGGTCATCGTTTCTGAAGCATTGGTCGTGGCTGAACCGATCATCGTTGCCGAAGCATCGGTCTTACCGTCGCCCGTTCCCGTTCCGGCTTTGATGGTTGAATCGGCACCTACCGAAGCCAGCAAAATCGGTTTTTTCGCTCGCCTCAAGCAAGGCCTGTCGAAAACCAGCGCCAGCCTTGGCGAGGGCATGGCCAGTCTGTTTCTCGGCAAGAAGGCCATCGACGATGACCTGCTCGAAGAAATCGAAACCCGTTTGTTGACCGCTGACGTGGGCGTTGAGGCCACGTCGGTGATCATCCAAAGCCTGACTCAGAAAGTCGCGCGCAAGCAGCTAACCGACAGTGACGCGCTGTACAAATCACTGCAAGACGAGCTGACTGCGTTGCTAAAGCCGGTTGAACAACCGTTGGTGATCACCGGTCAGCAAAAGCCTTTCGTGATTTTGGTGGTGGGCGTCAACGGTGCTGGCAAAACCACGACCATCGGCAAGCTGGCGAAGAAACTCCAGCTCGAAGGCAAGAAAGTCATGCTGGCGGCAGGCGACACCTTCCGCGCAGCGGCAGTAGAGCAATTACAGGTCTGGGGCGAGCGCAACAACATTCCGGTCATCGCTCAGCACACGGGCGCGGACTCGGCTTCGGTTATCTTCGATGCGGTACAGGCTGCCAAGGCACGAGGCATCGATGTGCTGATTGCTGACACAGCCGGGCGTCTGCACACCAAAGACAACCTGATGGAAGAGTTGAAAAAAGTGCGCCGGGTCATGGGCAAGCTGGACACCGAGGCGCCGCATGAGGTGCTGTTGGTGCTGGATGCTGGCACCGGGCAAAACGCGATCAATCAGGCCAAGCAATTCCACCAGACCGTGACGCTGACCGGTTTGGCACTGACTAAACTCGACGGAACGGCCAAGGGCGGCGTCATTTTCGCGCTGGCCAAGCAATTCGGATTGCCGATCCGTTATATCGGCGTTGGTGAAGGCATCGACGATTTACGCACTTTTGAAGCCGAACCCTTTGTTCAAGCTCTGTTTGCCGAGCGGGAGCGCACATGATTCGTTTTGAACAAGTCGGAAAGCGTTATGCAAATGGTCACGTAGGCCTGCACGAGCTGAGCTTTCGGGTTCGTCGCGGTGAATTCTTGTTCGTTACCGGCCACTCTGGCGCCGGTAAAAGCACGTTGTTGCGCCTGTTGCTGGCGATGGAGCGGCCGACCACTGGCAAGCTGCTGTTGGCCGGTCAGGATTTAGGCAAAATCAGCACCGCGCAAATTCCTTATTTGCGCCGGCAGATCGGGGTGGTCTTCCAGAATCACCAGTTATTGTCTGATCGCACCGTGTTCAACAATATTGCGTTGCCCCTGCAAATTCTTGGTTTGTCCAAAGGCGAAGTCACCAAGCGCGTCGATTCTGCCCTGGAGCGCGTGGCGCTCTCGGACAAAACAGATCTGTACCCCGGTGATTTATCCACTGGCCAACAGCAGCGCGTCGGCATTGCCCGGGCCATCGTCCACCGTCCGGCGTTGCTGCTGGCGGATGAACCCACCGGTAACCTCGATCCACGGTTGGCAGCGGAAATCATGGGCGTATTCGAAGACATCAACCGTCTCGGCACCAGCGTGTTGATCGCCAGTCACGATTTGGCGCTGATCGCTCGGATGCGCCATCGCATGCTGACCCTGCAGCGCGGTCGGTTGATCGGTGACGGGGAGTCGACGGTATGAGTGCCACACGCACCCCCAAAGTGTCGGAGCGGGTTTCGCCCAAGGCCGCCGAGCCGACGCCGCAGAAAAAGAAAAAACAACGCGATGACGACGATGGCCCGGATTTCAGCGCACAGCTGAGCGCGTGGCTGGAAGCGCATCGCTCCAGCATGGTCGACAGCTTGCGACGCTTGGGCAAACAGCCTATTGGCAGCTTTTTCACCTGTTTGGTCATGGCCATCGCATTAAGTTTGCCGATGGGGTTGTCGTTGTTGTTGAACAATGTGGAACGACTAGGCGGTTCCTGGCAGCGTGCGGCGCAGATTTCGCTGTATTTGAACCTTGATGCCAACGCCGGTGACGGCGAGCAACTGCGCGAACAGATCAAAAGCATGCCTGGCGTAGCCGATGCTGAGTACATCAGCAGTGATCAGGCCTTGGCTGAGTTCCAGCAGCAGTCGGGTTTGGGTGAAGCGCTTAAAGAACTTCCGCAGAACCCGCTTCCCGGTGTTGTATTGGTCACGCCGCAGGAAGTTGATAAATCAGCGCTTGAAGCGTTGCGCGCTCGTCTGGCGCAGCTGCCCAAAGTGCAACAAGCCCAGCTCGACTTGGTATGGGTTGAACGGTTGGCTGCGATTCTGAAGTTGGGTGACCGTTTTGTTTTCGGCCTGACAGTCTTGTTGGTGCTGGCGCTTCTTTTGGTAATTGGTAACACAATTCGTCTGCACATAGAAAATCGCCGAACCGAGATCGAAGTGATCAAATTGGTCGGCGGTACAGACAGTTATGTCCGTAGACCTTTTTTGTATATGGGCGCGCTGTATGGCCTGGGGGCAGGTTTTCTGTCTTGGGGCGTACTTGCTTATGGGTTGAATTGGTTAAACGATGCTGTAATTGGACTCGCCGGCTTGTACGGAAGTGACTTCTCATTGGCCGGCGTACCTGCAGCCGATGGTCTGTCGCTCTTGCTTGGAGCCGTGTTGTTAGGGTATATCGGTGCTTGGATTGCGGTAGCCCGCCACTTAAGAGAGCTGGCGCCACGTTAATTTTTTACCTTGTGTTGTCATTTCAGCTGTTTTGGGAACTTGTCTACTGGTTCCCCGGTCAATTTCGCAGTGCTGAACTGCACCTGTCATGTGAGTTGGAGGTTTTTTTCGTATGACCACTTCTTTGCAACCTGTTTATGCATTAGTCCCAGGCGCAAACCTGGAAGCCTACGTGCACACGGTCAACAGCATTCCATTGCTGACGCCCGAGCAGGAGCGTGAACTGGCTGAGAGTCTTTATTATGAGCAGGATCTTGGGGCGGCTCGGCAGATGGTCCTCGCCCACCTGCGTTTTGTCGTGCACATCGCACGCAGCTATTCCGGTTATGGCCTGGCACAGGCTGACCTGATTCAAGAAGGCAACGTTGGCTTGATGAAAGCCGTCAAACGTTTCAACCCGGAAATGGGTGTGCGTCTGGTGTCGTTCGCCGTTCACTGGATCAAGGCTGAAATTCACGAATTCATTCTGCGCAACTGGCGCATCGTCAAGGTCGCCACGACCAAGGCGCAGCGCAAACTGTTCTTCAATCTGCGCAGCCAGAAAAAACGCTTGGCTTGGTTGAATAACGAAGAAGTCCATCGCGTGGCGGAAAGCCTTGGCGTCGAGCCGCGCGAAGTGCGTGAGATGGAAAGCCGTCTGACCGGCCACGACATGGCGTTCGACCCTGCTGCTGAAGCGGACGACGACAGTGCATTCCAGTCGCCTTCCAACTACCTGGAAGACCACCGTTATGACCCGGCTCGCCAGTTGGAAGACTCCGACTGGACCGACACCTCCAACGCTAACCTGCATCAGGCGCTGGAAGTTCTCGACGAGCGCAGCCGTGACATTCTTTATCAGCGCTGGCTGGCTGAAGAGAAAGCCACGCTGCACGACCTGGCGCAGAAGTACAACGTCTCCGCTGAGCGTATTCGTCAGCTGGAAAAAAGCGCGATGAACAAGCTGAAACTGTCGATCGCTGCGTAAACAGCTAGCCGACACACAAAAACGCCCCGATCAGAAATGGTCGGGGCGTTTTTTTGTTGTTTCGTTTTAACCGTGGCGTCCCCTTCGTTGGCAAGCCAACTCCCACGGGATCTATGTCAACAGAACCTGTGGGAGCAGGCTTGCCTGCGAAGAAGTCCGTTCAATCAGCGCAGAGCTGGCGTTTAAAACTTGCGGCTATGGTTCAGCCCCACCAAATAATCATCCCCGCCCAACTGACGCATCTGCTGGCGTATCCAGCTCGCACGGCTGGACACATAGCTGCTGGGATGGCTGGCGCTCCATTCGCGGGGGTTGGGCAATACGGCGGCGAGGTAGCTGGCCTGTTGCGTCGAGAGCGCGGCTGCACTCACACCAAAGTGATGCCGCGCTGCCGCTTCAGCACCGAACACACCGTCGTCCCACTCGACGCTGTTGAGGTAAATCTCAAGAATCCGCTGCTTGGACCAGAACACTTCGATCAAGCCGGTGAACCACACTTCCAGCCCTTTGCGCAGCCAGCTGCGGCCCGACCATAAAAACAGGTTTTTCGACACTTGCTGGCTCAGCGTACTGGCGCCTCGCACCGAGCCGCCCAGTTCGTTGTGCGCGATAGCCGCCTGAATTGCCTCGACATCAAAGCCCCAATGCTCGGCGAATTTTTGATCCTCGCCCGCAATAACCGCCACTTTCAGGTCGTTGGAGATCTTGTCCCAGGGCCGCCATGTGCGCTGCAGGTTGATCGGTTGGCCGTCAGACCAGGATTCGATCTTGCGCTCAACCATCAGCGCGGTGCCTGGCGGTGGCACCCAACGAAAGATCACTACCAGCACGACGCTGGCCGCTGCGAACCAGAACAGAGCTTTAAGGAGGCGATTGAAAAAGAGACGCAGCATAGAGATGGCTTGGCCGGAGCTGTTGAGCGGGCCATTATACAGACCCTGAGCAAATGACAACCGTTGACTGGAGTTCGACATGTTTCGTGGCTTTTTGATGCTGGCTGCTTTTTTTGGCTTCACCGGCGTAGCCCTTGGCGCGTTCGCCGCCCACGGCTTGAAGAACCGGCTCAGCGCCGAATACCTGGCGGTTTTCCACACCGGCGTGCTGTACCAACTGATTCACACCTTGGCCTTACTGGCGGTTGCCGTGATCGCGATCCAAGTTCCCGGCCGTCTGGTGACGTGGGCAGGCATCTCGTTTGCTATTGGTATCCTGCTGTTTTCCGGCAGCCTGTACGCGTTGACCCTGACCGGCGTCAGCCAGCTCGGCATCATCACTCCGTTCGGCGGTTTGGCGTTCTTGATCGGTTGGGCGTTGCTGGGCCTGACGGCGTGGCGCTTGGGTGGGGTTTAAGCCTTCGAGTCCTGACTCTCAAGCCCCGCTTGAGACGAATGGCTCGGCTTTGCCTTGGTCATACGTACTGATCGGGCTAGAATACTGGCCCCTAAAATGATGGCTGCTGCCCGCATGCACATTCAATTGAACGGCGAGTCCTTTGAACTGCCCGATGGCGAAACCGTCGCGGCGTTGATCGTCCTTCTGGACCTGACCGGACGCAGAGTCGCGGTCGAACTCAATATGGATATTGTTCCGCGCAGCCAGCATGTTTCCACGACCCTACGCGAAGGCGATCAGGTTGAAGTGGTCCACGCTATCGGCGGCGGTTGATCCGCGCCGAGCAACCAGCGGCCGTCTAACCCGGTTTCAAATCTGCACGAACCTCAACCTTAAAGAGGATTTCCGATGAGCAACTTTCGCACCGATAAGCCTTTCGTCCTGGCCGGTCGTACGTTCCAGTCGCGCCTGTTGGTCGGCACTGGCAAATACCCGGATATGGAATCAACCCGTCTGGCGATCGAAGCCTCGGGCGCTGAAATTGTGACGGTTGCCGTTCGCCGAACGAACCTTGGGCAGAACCCAGGCGAGCCGAACCTGTTGGATATCCTGCCGCCGGATCGCTACACCATCCTGCCGAACACGGCGGGTTGCTACGACGCCATCGAGGCCGTGCGCACCTGTCGCTTGGCCCGTGAGTTGCTCGACGGTAAAAATCTGGTGAAGCTGGAAGTATTGGCCGATCAGAAAACCTTGTTCCCGAACGTGATCGAAACCCTCAAGGCCGCCGAAATTCTGGTTAAAGACGGTTTCGACGTGATGGTGTACACCAGTGATGATCCGATCATCGCCCGTCAGTTGGCTGAAATCGGCTGTATCGCGGTCATGCCCCTCGCGGGCCTGATTGGTACCGGACTGGGCATTTGCAATCCGTACAACCTGCAAATCATCCTCGAAGAAGCCAAAGTGCCGGTGCTGGTCGACGCAGGTGTCGGTACCGCATCCGACGCGACCATCGCCATGGAGCTGGGCTGTGAGGCGGTTCTGATGAACTCGGCCATCGCCCACGCTCAAAACCCGGTGATGATGGCCCAAGCCATGAAGCACGCGATTGTCGCTGGTCGTCTGGCGTACCTCGCTGGCCGGATGCCGAAAAAACTCTATGCCAGCGCCTCCTCGCCGCTGGATGGCCTGATCAAGTAAGAGCTCGTTGATGACTGATTCGTTAGAAGCTGCACCGATCCCGGAAGAAGGCGAAGAGCGCCAACACCGCCGCATCAAGAGTTTCGTGATGCGCGCGGGGCGTATGACCGAAGGCCAGCAACGCGGCCTTGACCAAGGTCGACCGCTGTTCGTTCTGCCGCTGGTGGATGCGCCCGTGGATTTCGATCACGTGTTTGGCCGTTCTGCGCCGCGCACACTGGAAATCGGCTTCGGCATGGGCCATTCGCTGTTGGAAATGGCTGCGGCCTCGCCTGAGCATGATTTTATTGGGGTTGAAGTGCATCACCCTGGTGTCGGTGCGCTGCTCAATGGCGTGCTGACTCAAGGTCTGACCAACGTGCGGGTCTACGAGTGCGACGCCATTGAAGTGCTCAACCGTTGCATCGCTGATAACAGCCTTGACCGCCTGATGCTGTTTTTCCCGGACCCATGGCACAAAAGCCGCCATCACAAACGTCGCATCGTTCAGCCAGATTTCGCTGAACTGGTGCGCAGCAAGCTGAAGGTCGGCGGTATTTTGCACATGGCCACCGATTGGGAACCGTATGCCGAGTACATGCTGGAAGTGATGAACGTTGCGCCGGGTTATCGCAACCAGGCCGAAGATGGCAAATGTGTGCCACGCCCGACCGAACGCCCCATCACCAAGTTCGAACGCCGGGGTGAAAAGCTCGGGCACGGCGTGTGGGATTTGAAGTTCGAGAAGCTTGCTGTCTAACGACACAAATTTCGATCAAACAACACATAACGTGTTGTTTGTTGGAATATTTTGGTTGGCTGTAAAAAATCTGTGGGAGCCGAAGTCCTCTGTGGGAAGTTGGCTTGCCAACGAAAGCGTCATTGCAGGCGACCCGGGCGTCAAGTCGACATCAGTGGCGCGATGACGGACCTCTTCGCAGGCAAACCTGCTCCCACAGAATGAGCGGCGGCGTGAGTCTTTCGGCAGCTCTACCGTCGTTCGGTGTTTGCTGCGCGAAAGCGCCGCGTCGAAGACGTGGTCGCCCCTCCCACCGGATTATTTGTGTAGCACTTAGCGGCGATCCGCGATAACCCCGATCAGTACCAGCACCACCAACAGCACCGGCGCCAGGCTGTAGTTGTTGAATTGGCTCAGGCCCCGAATCACCCACGGGGTGGCATAGATCAGCGCTAGTCCGCTGCCGATGGTGCACAGCAACGCCATCACCGGTATCCGCAACGCGCCGGCGAATCCGCTGATGCGCCCGTCGATCCAGCCCTTGATATCCGAACCGAACAACACCAGCAGGCAACCGACCAATGCCAGCGAGATTTCGGAGAGGTTACTGCGGCTCCAACGCGAAACGGTAGCCAGCAGGTCGAGTACAAGATCCATACAAAAAGTCCTTAGAGCAAAAAATAGTGCAGCAAGTCATTCAAAAACAACTGACCCTGCGGGCTGGCAACCAGTCGCGTCGGGTCAGTGCTCAAAAGGCCACGCTGTTCAGCTTGTTTACGGGCGTCGGCCAGCGTGTCGAGGCTTAGACCGGTACGTTGGGGAAATAGCTCGGCGGCGACCCCATTTGTCAGGCGTAGCGCGTTCATCAGGAAGTCGAAGGGCATTTCTTCGAGGCTGACCAGCTTCTCTCCCGCCTTGAAGGCTTTGTCCGGGTTCAGGTAGTCCTTGGGCAGTCGGGTCTTCCAGGTGCGCACGATACGGCCGTCTGGATGGCTGAGTTTGCCGTGGGCACCTGCGCCGATCCCGATGAAATCGCCGAAGCTCCAGTAATTCAGGTTATGCCGTGCGGCTTTTCCGGGTTGGGCGTAGGCCGACACTTCGTATTGGGCGTAACCGTGTTCGGCCAGCAGCGCTTGCCCAGCTTCTTGGATGTCCCAAAGAATGTCGTCTTCCGGCAAGGTCGGCGGCTGATTCCAGAACACCGTGTTCGGCTCAAGGGTCAGTTGGTACCAGGACAGATGAGTCGGTGCCAGCGCAATAGCTTGGCGTAAGTCGCCGAGCGCGTCGTCCTGTGACTGATCGGGCAAGCCATGCATCAGGTCCAAATTGAAGTTATCGAAACCCGCCTGACGTGCCATGTCAGCGGCGCGAATCGCTTCGTCGCCGTTATGAATGCGGCCCAGCGCCTTTAGTTTCTCTTCTTGAAAGCTCTGAATGCCGATGGACAGTCGATTGATGCCCAAGCCGCGATAGGCGCTGAATTTGGCCTGCTCAAACGTACCGGGATTGGCTTCTAGCGTGATTTCGATGTCGCTGGCAAAACCAATACGTTGCTCAACGCCCTTGAGCAGACGACCTAAGGCATCAGCACTGAACAAACTCGGCGTGCCGCCACCAAAAAAGATCGAACTCAGCTCGCGACCATGAACGTGTGGCAGGTCTTGATCAAGGTCCGCCAGCAACGCATCAACGTAGTCCTGCTCCGGTAATACCGGGCTGGCGGTGTGCGAGTTGAAGTCGCAATACGGGCATTTACGCACGCACCACGGGATATGAATGTACAAAGCCAGCGGCGGCAGATGCGGCAGTGCGATCCGAGGCGCTTGCGACGAAAATCCCGCCTCGCCCAAAAACAGCGGCTGTACGGACGAATCTTGTGTCATTTCAAACCCAGACGCTGACGTAGCAACACCATGGCGCGTGCACGGTGGCTGAGTTGGTTTTTCTGCGCCGGACTGAGTTCGGCGCTGGAGCAATCGCGCTCCGGCACCCAAAACAGCGGGTCATAGCCGAAGCCGTGTTCGCCACTGGCGGCGGTCAAAATGCGCCCCTGCCACAGGCCTTCACACAGGATCGGCAATGGGTCATCAGCATGTCGAACCAGCGCCAGCACGCAAACGAACTGTGCCCCGCGCTGCTCAAGCGGCACGTCTTTGAGTGCTTCCAGCAATTTGGCGTTGTTGGCGGCATCGCCTTGGCCATCGGCGTAGCGCGCCGAATAGATGCCCGGGGCGCCGCCGAGAAAATCCACCGCCAGCCCTGAGTCATCGGCCAAGGACGGCAACCCGGAGATTCTCGCCGCGTTGCGCGCTTTGAGAATCGCGTTTTCGACAAATGACAAACCGGTTTCTTCCGGCTCGACGTCGCTGAATTCGCCGATGGAGCGCAATTGCACAGAGCCGCCAAGCATGGCTTGGAGTTCTTTGAGTTTGCCGGCGTTATGGCTGGCCAAAACGAGTTGCGTGAAATTCATCATTCGCCTGGGAAAAGTTCTTGATCGAAGCTGAGACTGTGGGTTTCTTCGCCAGCTTTGACGTTGATGGAGAAGGTCAGGGTTTCTTGCTGCACAATCGGGAATTGCGCGATGTAATACACCGCATCGTTTTCGGCGATCTGCTTGAACGTCAGTGCGAGGTTACGCCCAGTCAGGTCTTTCACGGTGCCGGTTACGTTCGCGATCAGGGGTTTTCCCGCCTTGATGGCCGCAATGTTCAACACGCCTTGATTCTTGCTTCGGATCAGCCCGGCTGCGGCGGCTACATCGGGCTGCAAATAACTGGAGGTGATCGCGCTGTAATACACGGTCGTTTCACCGAAGACTTCTTTACGTTCGGGTTTGGCGTAGTCTGCGGCGATGGCCGGTAAAGCGAGGCATAAAGCGCAGAGAAACAGGGCTAAGCGGCGCATGAATATTCTCCTTATTAATGTAATAACCCCTGTAGGAGCTATATCGCGATCTGGTGATCTTGCAGGCCAGGGCTGCTGACGCGGTAGATCCCGATCTCACCCAAGAGATTAGGCCATAGCTTGCTGGCCCATCCGTGACGATGCTGCTGATCGACGGCCAACCGGTCAATAACCCGAGCGTCGCGGCCACGGCACAACGCTTCGAAGTCTTCGAAGGTGCAGAAGTGGATGTTCGGCGTGTTGTACCAGGTGTACGGCAGAAAGTCCGAAACCGGCATCCGGCCCTTGCTTGCCAAGTACCAACGGCAGCGCCAATGGCCGAAGTTGGGGAAGGTGATGATGCATTGGCGGCCCACCCGCAGCATCTCGTCCAGGATTCGGTCCGGGTAGCTCACCGCCTGCAGCGCCTGAGTCATGACCACGATGTCAAAGCTGTTGCTGGCGAAGTTGCCGAGACCTTTGTCCAGGTCTTGCTCAATGACGTTGACGCCTTTGCTCACGCACAGCGCGATGTTGTCGGCGTCGTTTTCAAGGCCGTAACCGGTGACTTGTTTGTTGTCGCGCAGCCAGGCCAGCAGCTCGCCATCACCGCAACCGAGGTCGAGCACTCGGCTACCGGCAGGGATCCAGTCTTGGATGATTTCCAGGTCGGCTCTCATGGTTTCCTCAGAGTGCAATTCGGTTCATATAGCTGGTGAAGGCCTGCAAGTAGCGCGGGATCGGAATCAGGAAGGCGTCATGGCCTTGGGGGGCGTCGATCTCCAGATAACAGACATTCTTTTTCGCAGCCATTAGCGCATCCACGAGTTCCCGCGAGCGGGCCGGCGAGAATCGCCAGTCGGTGGTGAAAGAAATCACGCAGAAATCGGCCTTGGCCCCGGCGAGAGTCAGCGCCAGGTTGTCGCCGTGATTGGCCGCCGGGTCAAAATAGTCCAACGCTTTGGTCATCAACAGGTAGGTGTTGGCGTCGAAGCGGCCAGAGAACTCTTCACCTTGGTAGCGCAGGTAGCTTTCAACCTGAAACTCGACGCTGTGGAAGTCGTAGTTGAGCTTTTCGCTTTTCAAGCCCCGGCCGAATTTCTCGCCCATGGAGTCATCGGACAGGTACGTGATGTGCCCCACCATCCGCGCCAACATCAGGCCGCGCTTGGGAATAACCCCGTGTTCTTGGAAATACCCGCCATGGAATTCGGGGTCGGAGAGAATCGCTTGCCGCGCCACTTCATTGAACGCGATGTTTTGCGCGGACAGTTTTGGCGCCGACGCAATCGCCAGGCAATGGCGAATCCGCTCGGGAAAACTGATGGTCCATTGCAGCGCTTGCATGCCGCCCAGACTGCCGCCTACAACTGCCGCCCATTGCGCAATTCCCAGCCGGTCAGCAAGACGCGCCTGGCTGTGGACCCAATCTTCCACCGTCAGCACCGGAAAGTCGGCACCGAACGGCTTGCCGGCCTCGGGATTGATGCTGCTGGGGCCGGTGGAGCCGTTACAGCCGCCCAGGTTATTCAGGCTGACGACGAAGAATTTGCTGGTGTCGATGGGCTTGCCGGGCCCGATGCAGCTGTCCCACCAGCCGGGCTTACGCTCATCGACGCTATGAAACCCCGCCGCATGGTGGTGACCAGACAGCGCGTGGCACACCAGCACGGCGTTGCTGCCCGCAGCGTTGAGCTCGCCGTAGGTTTCGTAAATCAAGTCGTAAGCGGGCAGCGAGCGACCGCAGGCCAAGGCCAGTGGTTCGCTGAAATGCGCCATTTGCGGCGTTACCAGTCCAACAGAATCGGGGGGGAAGACCGTGGGCATCGATCCTGCTCTCGCATAAATGAGGCGTAAGTCTAAAGACCGCTGCCCCTAGCGGCAAGCAAACGCAGATTCTGGACCTGACACCGCTATTTCTGTAGGAGCCAACTGGTTGGCGAAGGCCCTTCGGACCTCATCTCAGCCTTCGGCCGCTCCTACAAAAATCTGCGCATCTCCGGAATCCGTGGGACCGAATTTATTCGGGAAGCTTCAGTCCTGACACGCTGCAAACTCAGGCCTTTGCTGCACTATCAAATCAGGCGCCACAACACGTCTGGCATCTGTGCATAGGTGGCCAAGGGAGGCATCACGTAGGACTGGATCACTTGAATCGCGATAAAGGCGAAAATCGGCGAAATGTCCATGCCGCCCAGGTTCGGTATCAAGCGACGGAACGGCGCCAGCACCGGCTCGCTGATCTGATAGGCCAGTTCTGCCGCCGGGTTATGGCTGCCAGGTGCGACCCAGGAGACGATCACCATGACGATCATCGCGACCCAAAAGATTTTCAGGAACAGCGAGGTGACGCCAATGATCGACCAGATCAACAAGTGTGGAACATCGCCGATAGTGCCGAAGGTCAACGTCAAGACCAGCGCCATCAATAACGCCTGGATGATGATCGCAAGCAGCAGTGAGGAGGTGTCCAGCCCGAACACGCTGGGGATTATCCGGCGGATGGGCTTGAGCAGCGGTTGTGTGGCACGCACCGCGAACTGGCAGAGCGGGTTGTAGAAATTGGCTTTGACCAATTGTAGAACGAAGCGCAGCAAGACAATGGCCAGGTACAGGCTGACCAGGGTCTGGACAACAAAAATCAGGGCGCCAGTAAGTGCATTCATCGGTAGTTCCTTATTTGCCCAGCTGTTCGGCCATTTCTGCCGAACGATGCGCGGCAGCAGTGAGTGCTGTGTCGACCAGGGCTTCAAAGCCACCAGCCTGGAATGATTTGATAGCTGCTTCTGTGGTGCCCGCAGGCGAGGTCACGCGGCGTCGCAGCTCAGCAGCATCAACATCGCTGCCCGTGACCATCAGCGCGGCACCCAGGGCCGTCTGCTTGGTCAGTTGAACGGCTATCTCTCGTGGCAAGCCGAGTTTCTCGGCCGTTGCCGTCATTGCTTCAATCAGCAGGAAGAAATACGCCGGACCGCTTCCAGACACGGCCGTGACCGCATCCAGTTGTTTTTCCTCGTCGAGCCACAACGCGATCCCGACCGCCGAGAGCAATTGTTCGGCTTGCGCCCGTTGTTCGCTAGACACTTTGTCAGTGGCGAACAAACCGCTCACGCCCTGACGCAACAGCGCTGGAGTGTTCGGCATACAACGCACGATCGGGTGATCACCCAACCAGTTATTCATGCTCGCGCTTGTGATCCCCGCGGCGACCGACACCACCAACTGATGGGGCTTCAGAGTTGGGCGCAGAGCGATGCACATCGCTTTCATCATTTGCGGTTTGACGGCAATCAGAACTACGTCCGCGCCTTCAATGGCTTGGGCGTTATTGGCGAAGAGTTCAATACCGTGTTCGGCGGCGACCTTGGCGCGGGTCTCGGCGCTCGGGTCACTGGCTCGAATCAACGCGGCGTCCACGCCTTGGGCGCGCAGCCCGCCGATCAGGCTGGTGGCCATGTTGCCGGCACCGATAAAGGCAATACGAGTCGTGCTCATCACTGGCTTCCTGTTAGCAAAGGGGTTATGGCTGGCCGTAGTCGCGGGCGCCAAACAGGGCGGTGCCGATCCGAACCCAGGTGGCGCCTTGTGCGATGGCGGCCTCCAAGTCGTGGCTCATGCCCATCGACAGTGTGTCCAGCGGCAGGTTCAGACTCTGTTGCAGGCTGCTCACGGCAGCAAACGCAGCGTGTTGAGCCGAAACGTCGTCCGTGGGTTCAGGGATCGCCATCAGCCCACGCAGTTTCAAGCGCGGCAGCGCACTGATGGCCGCCGCCAGCGCAGGTAGGTCTTCAGGCGTACAGCCAGACTTGCTCGCTTCGCCGCTGACATTGATTTGAATACAGATGTTGAGCGCAGGCAGTTCAGCAGGACGTTGTTCAGACAGCCGTTGTGCAATTTTCAAGCGATCCACGGAATGCACCCAAGCGAAGTGCTCGGCAATAGCACGAGTCTTGTTCGATTGAATGGGGCCGATGAAATGCCAACACAAGGGCAGGTCCGCCAATTCGAGCTGTTTGCTCAGGGCTTCTTGCAGGTAATTCTCGCCAAAATCGCTTAGACCGGCGGCGAATGCTTCGCGCAAGGCAGCCGCGGGTTTGGTCTTGCTTACGGCCAACAGGTTAATTGTGCTTGGATCCCGTTGCGCCACAAGGGCCGCAGCGCGAATTCGCTCATCAACTTGGGAAACGTTGTCTGCTATCGTGGACATTGATTTGCGCCAGCAGGGCTAAAGTCTGCGGCATTCTATGTGATTGGGGAGCTTTATGGATATTACCGAGCTGCTGGCCTTCAGTGCCAAGCAGGGCGCGTCAGATTTGCATTTATCCGCTGGCCTGCCACCGATGATTCGTGTCGACGGTGATGTACGGCGTATCAATCTGCCGGCTTTGGACCAGAAAACGGTCCAAAATTTGATTTACGACATCATGAACGACAAGCAGCGTAAGGATTTCGAGGAGTTTCTGGAAACAGACTTTTCCTTCGATGTGCCTGGCGTTGCGCGCTTTCGGGTCAACGCTTTCAACCAGAATCGCGGCGCCGGTGCGGTGTTTCGGACCATCCCCTCCAAGGTCCTGAGCATGGACGATCTGGGCATGGGAGAAGTGTTTCGCAAGATTACCGATGTCCCGCGCGGGCTGGTATTGGTCACCGGACCGACCGGTTCAGGGAAATCCACTACTCTCGCGGCGATGATCGATTACCTGAACAGCACCAAACACCACCACATCCTCACCATCGAAGACCCTATCGAGTTCGTTCACGAATCGAAGAAGTGCCTGGTCAACCAGCGTGAAGTGCATCGCGACACCTTGGGTTTCGCCGAGGCGTTGCGTTCGGCGCTGCGGGAAGACCCGGACGTCATCCTCGTCGGTGAAATGCGCGACCTCGAAACCATTCGGCTGGCATTGACTGCCGCTGAAACCGGTCACTTGGTCTTCGGCACGCTGCACACCACCTCTGCGGCGAAAACCATCGACCGTGTGGTTGACGTGTTCCCGGCGCAAGAGAAGTCCATGGTGCGCTCGATGTTGTCCGAATCGTTGCAGGCGGTGATCTCCCAGACACTGCTGAAGAAAGTCGGCGGCGGGCGGATTGCGGCTCACGAAATCATGATTGGCACGGCGGCCATTCGTAACCTGATTCGCGAAGATAAAGTGGCGCAGATGTACTCGTCGATCCAGACCGGTGGTTCATTGGGTATGCAGACGTTGGACATGTGCCTGAAGGATCTGGTCAACAAAGGCTTGGTGACCCGCGAAAGCGCGCGCGAAAAAGCCAAGACCCCGGACAATTTCTAGGGCGCCATGTGCGTGCTTAGGGATTTAGAGAGGGAACGATGCGCCGAAGGAGTCTTCGGCGCATCACCGCTGCGGCTTGGAGCCGCTAGCGAATCAACGTTGGCTGATGCGCAGCGTCGATTGTGAACCTTGTTTCGGCAGAACGCGCTTGGCAAGCACGTAGTGGTCTTCCCAATACGGTTTGCGCAGCGAGTCAATGGTTACGGCCTTACCCCGGCGTGGCGCATGGATAAAGCGATCGTTGCCCAGGTAAATAGCAACGTGATTCACCTGATGGCCCTTGATGTTGAAAAACAGCAAATCGCCTGGCTTCAAATCCTTGCGTTCAACCTTCTGCCCATGACCTTCAGCCATTGCGTTGGAGGTGCGTGGCAAATCAGCTGAATTCACGTCACGAAAAGCGTATTTAACCAAGCCACTGCAATCAAACCCTTTGCTTGGGCTACTACCGCCCCAATGATAAGGAGTTCCAAGGACATTCACCGCCCGGCTCAACACGACGCTGCTCTGCTTGGCGCCCATTTGAGGCGGCGCTATCGAGGCAACGGATGATTTGCCATGAGCGGAATGGCGAGAAGCCTGGTTGGAGGTCTTGCTGTGCTTGGAAGTGGAGGCTTGCTTGGAAGATTTGGAAGATTTGGTTTGTTTGGTGGTTTTCTTCTGAGCGGTTTTCCCGGAAGCAACCTTCCCAGGCTTAACTTTTTCGCTCGCTTCAGGTGTTTTTGAAGCCGTGGTAACGATCGAAGAATGAGATTTCGGAGCGTGGCCGTTAAAACTCGGCGGTAGTTGTTGCTCACGGTTGGTGGCGTGGGCGGCCAGTGGCATAAATAGGCAGATGGTTAGCCATGTCTTGAAAAATGGACGCATTCGGCAGGGCTCTTATTGGTCAACGCGCAACTTTATAACAGCTTTTTCGATGATTCTGACCCCGTTTGTCGAAACTTTTACACCAAGACCCATAGGATTGTTGCGGTAATGTGTCACATCAATTTGAGCAAAGCCGCTGAAACAAAGACTTACAGCGGAGGTCGAAGCCGCACGCCATACGTCAGGTCTGCAAATTAAAGTCACACAAATTACGGATATTTTTTTCTATCGGCTTGAAAGAGGCAGTGAATGAACACCTATCGGCAAGACCTTCAACCCCAAGACACCCACAGCAAACTCCTCGGATATTTGTTGTGGATCGTCGGCTTCACAGGATCGCATCGTTTCTACTACGGCAAGCCAGTCACCGGCACCATTTGGTTTTTTACGTTTGGTTTGCTGGGGATTGGTTGGCTTATCGACCTGTTTTTGATCCCGTCGATGGACCGCGACGCCGACCTGCGGTTTAACGCGGGCTCAACTGATTACAACGTCGCTTGGGTGCTGCTGACTTTTCTCGGCGTGTTCGGTGTGCACCGGCTGTACCAAGGCAAATGGATCAGTGGGATTGTCTATTTCTTTACTGGCGGGTTGTTTCTGTTGGGCGTGCTCTATGACTTCTGGACCCTGAATGAACAGATCTCCATGAAGAACGCACGAGAGGGCTAGAGGGTCTGTAGGAGCCAACGTGTTGGCGAAGGTCCTTCGGACCTGATCGCAGCCTTCGGCAGCGCCTACAGAAATCTGTGCGGCGCCAAAACTGTGGGACCGAATTTATTCGGGAAGGCTTCAGTCCTGACACCCTGCAACCTCAAGCCACACCAAGTGCCACCCAGTTTGCTGCGCGACAGCGCGGCGCCGAAGACGTGGCGGACTCTCCTGCAGGTTTATCTTTTTACCCAGCGGCGCGGTCTATCAGACAATCCGCGTCGCCTGCTTCGCGAATAAATTCGGTCCTGCAGGCATATCGCATCTTATGTAGCCCACGTGTTGGCGAAGCGCCCCATCAAGCGCTGTAGCTAACCCGGCCATCTACCACGGTGTAACGCACCGCACCGGGCAGGCAATGCCCAATGAAAGGGCAGTTTTCACCTTTGGACAACCAGGTTTCACCCGCCACTGTCGAGGATGTCGGGTCGAACAGCACAATGTCCGCCGCGCTTCCCACGCTCAACTGACCCACTGGCAAGCGCAATGCCGCGGCCGGGCCCGCGCTGAGGCGTGCCAGCAAGGTGGGCAGGTCAAGCAGGCCGTCTTGCACCAACGTTAGTGCCAACGGCAACAGCAACTCAACGCTGCTGATGCCCGGTTCGGTGGCACCAAAGGGTGCAAGCTTGGCGTCGCGTTCATGGGGTTGGTGGTGGCTGGAGATGGCTTGGACCACGCCGGACCTTACCGCTTCACGCAAGCCTTCGCGGTCGGCGCGGGTGCGCAGCGGCGGTTGGACGTGATACAGGCTGGAGAAGTCGATCAGTGCCTCGTCGGTGAGAATCAGCTGATACATCGCCACGTCGGCGGTGACCGGCAGGCCTCGGGCTTGCGCCTGGGCAATCAATTCGACGCCACGGGCGCTGGTCAACTGGCTGAAGTGCGCACGGACGCCGCTTTGCTCCACCAACAATAGGTTGCGCGCCAAGGCCACGGTTTCGGCGGTTTCCGGGATGCCCGGCAAGCCGAGGAAGCTCGCGGTCGCGCCTTCGTGTGCCAGCCCGCCCGCTGCCAGATCATGATCTTGAGAGTGAAAAATAACGGTCAGGTCGAACGTCGCGGCGTACTCCATCGCCCGGCATAAGGTCCGGGTGTTCTGGAAGCTGTCCAGGCCGTTGCCAAATGCAACGCAACCGGCATCGCGCAATGCCACCAGTTCCGCCAGTTGCTCACCTTCCAGCCCCTTGCTAAAGGCGCCAATGGGAAACACTTTGCAGTTGCCCGCTTCTCGAGCGCGGTCGAGGATTAGCTCCGCGACGGCAGAGGTGTCCAGTACGGGTTTGGTCCGGGGCGGGCAGCACAGGCTGGTTACACCACCGGCAGCAGCGGCCTGGGTTTCGCTGGCAATCGTGCCTTTGCGACTATAACCCGGCTCACTCAGGGCGACGCTGAGGTCAACCAGGCCGGGTGCGGCGACCAAACCCTTGGCATCAATGACCTGGACGGCGGCGAACCCTGGCGGGGCCTCGCCGATGGCGATGATCTTGCCGCCGTGCAGGTGCAGGTCGATCACTTGGTCCAAACCGCTGGTGGGATCAATGACGCGAGCGCCGAGGATGCTGAGCTTCACTGGGCAATCTCCTGCTCGAATTGACGTTGCGCGGTTTGCCCACTCATGGCCATGGACAACACGGCCATGCGAATGGCGATGCCGTAGGTGACTTGATTCAGGATCACCGACTGCGCGCCGTCGGCCACCGCTGACTCAATCTCTACCCCGCGATTGATCGGGCCGGGGTGCATGACGATGGCATCCGGTTTGGCACCGGCGAGGCGGCCGGTGGTCAGGCCGAACAGGCGATAAAACTCACCTTCGCTCGGTAACAGGCCGCCCTGCATGCGTTCACGTTGCAGGCGCAGCATGATCACCACGTCCACGTCTTTCAAACCGGTGGCCAAGTCGGTGAAGACTTTGACCCCATATTGTTCAATGCCCACCGGCAGCAAGGTTTTCGGCGCGATCACCCGGATGTCCGGGCAGCCAAGCGCTTTAAGCGCAATCATGTTCGAGCGCGCGACCCGTGAATGCAGGATGTCGCCGACGATGGCCACGGACAGGTTTTCAAACCCGCCCTTGTGCCGACGAATCGTCAGCATGTCGAGCATGCCTTGGGTCGGGTGCGAGTGACGGCCGTCGCCGCCATTGATGATCGCGACATCAGGGCACACGTGCTCCGCAATGAAGTGCGCGGCGCCCGAGTCGCCGTGGCGCACGACGAACATGTCGGCGGCCATGGCCTCAAGGTTGCGCAGGGTGTCGAACAGGGTTTCACCCTTACTTGTCGATGAGGTGGAGACGTTTAGCGTGATTACGTCCGCTGACAGCCGCTGAGCCGCCAATTCGAACGTGGTGCGGGTGCGGGTCGAGTTTTCGAAGAACACGTTGCACACGGTCTTACCGCGCAGCAGTGGAACCTTTTTAACCGCGCGGGCACCGACTTCGAGAAACGAGTCGGCGGTGTCGAGAATTTCAGTCAGCAGCTCGCGGGGTAAACCATCGAGCGAAAGGAAGTGGCGCAACTGGCCCTGATGATTGAGCTGCAGCGGTCGCTTGGCGTCGAGAGGCGTCATCGCAAAGACTCTTTATGAAGGGCTAGAGGGCGGCGCAAAGGTTTTGATATTCAAGCGCGAGGGGCGTTGGGCCCAACAGCTTTACTCGTTCGTCCGGCCCCAGCGACAAGGTCGCGCCGACCACGTTGGGGGCAATCGGCAGCTCCCCGGCGTTGAGGTCGAGCAGGCAAACCAGGGTCACGCTGGCAGGGCGGCCATAATCGAACAGCTCGTTGAGCGCTGCGCGAATGGTGCGGCCACTCATCAACACGTCATCGATCAACACCAAGTGCTGGCCTTCGATCTCGAACGGCAGCGCCGACGGGCGCACTTGTGGGTGCAAGCCGTTCTGGCTGAAGTCGTCCCGATAGAACGAAACATCCAGTGTGCCCAGCGGTGACTGGTTGCCCAGTTCGTTGAGTAACGCTTGAGCCACCCAGATGCCGCCCGTGCGAATGCCAATAAAGCGCGGTTCATTGATGCCGCGTTTGTTTAAATGAGCCGTGAGATCAACGGCCATCTGGCTGATCAGTGCGGCGGGATTGGGCAGGCTCATGGTTGCTCCTTCAAGGGCCTGAGCGTCGTCGACGCGTGTCGCTCAGGCTGAAACTGGATTCGGGTGGTTCAATCAAGCGGGGTGGCAATCAAGCGTCGAACAGCGCGCCGTTGGCGTCCAGCCAGCCTTGTAACAGCAGTGCTGCGGCAATGGCGTCCACCGGGTTATCACGATACGTGCCTTTTTGACCGCCTCGGGCCTGGCGTTCGCCTTTGGCCTCGAAGGTGGTCAGGCGCTCATCGTGGGTAAACACCGGGAGGTTGTAGCGGCCGTTGAGCCGGCGCGAGAACTTTTCAGCACGGGCGCTCATCTCGCTCGGCGTGCCGTCCATGTTCAGCGGCAAGCCGACGACGATTGCATCGGGCTTCCATTCACGCACCAGCGCCTCGACTTTGTCCCAATCCGGGATGCCGTTTTGCGCCTTCAAGATGCACAGCTCGCGGGCTTGGCCGGTGATGGTTTGACCCACTGCCACGCCGATCTGTTTAGTGCCGTAATCGAAACCCAGCAATAGGCGAAGTCCCGCCATCAGGCGTGGCCCGCCTGACTGGTCAATAAGCTCAGGTTGACGCCCAGACGCGCAGCAGCCGCGTTGAGACGCAGCTCCATCGGCATGTCGAACAGGATGGCGGGATCAAACGGACAGGTCAGCCAGGCGTTGGCCGAGAGCTCAGCGTCCAATTGCCCGGCATCCCAACCCGCGTAGCCAAGGGCAATGACGCTTTTTTCCGGACCGTGACCGTCAGCGATGGAAAACAACACATCTTGAGACGTCGACAGTGCCAGGTCACCCAAGTCCAGCGTGGCTTGGAACACTTGCCCTGGGGGGTGCAACACAAAACCACGGTCAGTCTGCACCGGCCCGCCAGTCAGGATAGGAATGTATTGGCAGCGCGCGGGCGGATCGATTTCCGGACGCAACTGCTCAAGCACATCCGCCAGATTCAGGTTCTGTGGGCGGTTGATAACAATGCCCATGGCGCCTTCGGCGTTGTGTTCGACAACGTAGGTCAGTGTCTGAACGAAGTTCGGATCGGCCATGTGTGGCATGGCGATCAGGAAGTGATGCTTGAGGTAGCTAGCGGAGACGTTTTTCATGAGCCCTAGTGTGGCGCTGGTCGGCAGACCTGACAACTGGCTAATCGGCTAGGTGGTCAGTTACTGGACAGCTTGTCGTTGGTGAACTTCCATGTCCGAATAATCTCCAGACGGTCGATGTCAGCAAGATCGCCGGTGAACGGCGAAAATGGCGCTGCCAACCGCACAATGCGCTGCGCCGCCTGATCAAGCAGCGGTTGGCCGGAAGACTCCAGTACCAACATTTCGTAGATCGATCCGTCGCGATTAATCGACACCATCATCCGCAAATTGCCGCGTATCTGTTGGCGGCGTGCTTCTTCAGGGTAGTTGAGGTTGCCGATGCGTTCGATTTTCTTGCGCCAGTCTTCTTTATACCAGGCACCTTTGTCGTGCATGGTCGACGCGGCGTTGAGGCGCTGGATCTTGGGTCGCTTGGCGTACAGCTGCTGTTCGTTGGACAGCTCCGCTTCCAGGCTGGAGATCTCGGTGGACAGCTCAGCGCTGTCAAAGGTCGGCGCCGCCTTGGCCACCGGCTCTTCCTTGACCTCTTCGTGCTTGATCACGGTCTTCTGGGCTTTCTGCGCCTTGGTGGCCACGGCAGTTTTTGGCGCTTCTTGCTTCTCGACCGGCTTAACGGCAGCGGGCGGCGGCGTCACCTTATTGATCTTGGTGTCCTGAAACGGTGCGATTTCGGTGGTTTTCGGAATCGCCTTGTTATCCAGCGTGCCGCTGCCCTGCTGATTGTCCTGAGCGAGGTAATCTGCCTGCTTCGGTGGGGCCTGGCTGACGAACGTGGCGAGGGTGATTTCCAGCGTTCGGCTGATGTCCTGCGGTTTGACGAAGGTAAAGCCCACACCGAGGATCAGCGCCACATGAATCAGCGCCGCAATCATCAAGGTGAACCCCAGCCGATCAGCCGGGCGCACGCCGCTGCGGGAGAATTCGGGGGGCATATCGTCAGCCAAAGCGTTCATCGGCAAGTCAGCATCACATTCCGCGTTTCACAGGGCGCGCATGATAGCGCACTGGCTGGTGGGTGAGCCTACAAGCTGCATTTTTGTGGGACCCAATTCATTCGGGAAGCAGACGAAGCGGTCGGTCTGATACACCGTGTAGCGGCTTTCCCGAATGAATTCGGTCCCATAGTTGGAGGTGTTATTTCGCCTTTAACTTCCCTTCAATCGCATCCATCAGCATTGAGCCGATATTGGTGCCATAGGCATTGTCGATTTCGCGGATGCAGGTTGGGCTGGTGACGTTGATTTCGGTGAGGTGTTCGCCGATGACGTCGAGGCCTACGAACAACAGGCCTTTTTCGCGCAGGGTGGGGCCTACTTCGGCGGCGATCCAGCGGTCGTGTTCGGTCAATGGGCGGGCTTCGCCTCGGCCACCGGCGGCGAGGTTGCCTCGGGTTTCGCCAGCGGCCGGGATGCGCGCCAGGCAGTACCGCACCGGTTCGCCGTCAATCATCAGGATGCGTTTGTCGCCGTCCTTGATCGCAGGCAGATAACCCTGGGCCATGATTTGCTGGGTGCCGTTGGCTGTGAGGGTTTCGAGAATCACCGACAGGTTCGGGTCGCCAACGCGGTGGCGGAAGATCGAGGTGCCGCCCATGCCGTCCAGCGGTTTCAGAATCACGTCGCCGTGCAAATCAGCAAATCCACGCAGAATATCCGCACGACGGCTGACTAATGTCGGCGGCGTGCACTGTGGAAACAGCGTGGCGAACAGCTTCTCGTTGCAGTCGCGCAGGCTTTGCGGACGGTTGACCACCAACACGCCCGAACGCTCGGCTTGCTCCAGCAGGTACGTGGCGTAAACAAATTCCATGTCGAACGGTGGATCCTTGCGCATCAGGATCACGTCCAGGTCATCCAGGCCGGCGTCGATTTCGGCTTCCAGCTCGAACCAATGTGCCGGGTCAGCGAAGACTTTAAGCGGTTTCATGCGCGCGCGGGCTTGCCCGGCGTTTTGGTACAGGTCTTGCTGCTCCATATAGAACAGCGTCCAACCGCGAGCCTGGGCGGCAAGGAGCATGGCCAGCGAGCTGTCCTTTTTATAGGAAATGCGCTCGATGGGGTCCATGACAATTCCTAGGCGAACGCTCATGGGCAAAATCCTCTGATGGGTATGGGGCCGCGACGGCCTTAAAATAGGCGTCAGGGTGGCGCCGTGCATGCGCCGGGTCAAGGGGAACGCGCGTGACAGCGGGCGTTATGGATTGCGTCTGGAGAGTGTGCTAAAAAGGCTCGGCACTTGAGCTTGGACCCCGCTGACGCGGGGTTTGGCGGCAGATAATGACCCGATGACGCCGGGCACATTGCAGTAAATGATTCGCCGCGGCGATGGTAGAGCGCACATGGAACAACATTCCACAGCTTTGAAAGTGATGGTTATCGACGATTCGAAGACGATTCGCCGAACCGCTGAGACGCTGTTGAAAAACGTCGGTTGCGAAGTCATCACTGCAATCGACGGGTTTGATGCACTAGCGAAGATCGCGGATAACCACCCCAGAATTATTTTCGTCGACATCATGATGCCGCGTCTGGATGGCTATCAGACCTGCGCGTTGATCAAGAATAATCGTGCGTTCAAGTCGACGCCGGTGATTATGCTGTCCTCCAAGGATGGCCTGTTCGACAAGGCCAAGGGCCGGATCGTCGGTTCCGACCAGTTTCTGACCAAGCCTTTTAGCAAGGAAGAACTGCTGAATGCGATCAAGGCCCATGTGCCTGAATTCGTTGCAGTAGAACAACAAGTATCTTGATGCGCTGTGACCTTGACCGGTCGCGGGCATCCATTGCATTTGGGGAACACCATGGCTCGAGTTCTGATCGTCGACGATTCGCCGACTGAAATGTACAAGCTCACCGGCATGCTGGAAAAGCACGGTCACCAGGTCCTGAAAGCCGAAAATGGCGCTGATGGCGTTGCTCTGGCGCGCCAGGAAAAGCCCGATGCGGTCTTGATGGACATCGTGATGCCCGGCCTCAACGGGTTTCAGGCTACACGCCAGTTGACCAAAGACCCCGATACGGCCTCGATTCCGGTGATCATCATCACCACCAAAGATCAAGAAACCGATAAGGTCTGGGGCACCCGTCAAGGCGCTCGTGATTATTTGACCAAACCGGTAGACGAAGAAACCCTGATTAAAACCCTGAACTCAGTGTTGGCAGGCTGACGGTCTCGTCATGCCTGCGACGAAAACGGCCTTTCAGTTGCTGCTAGAAATCGATCAGCGTTGTCGCTCGCTGGCTGCGGGCCTGCCCTTGCAGGACACCCGCCAGCAAGATTGGACCGGGATCGGCTTTCGGATGGGCGAGCACTGTTATGTAGCGCCCATGGGTGAAATCGGCGAAATCCTGCACGAGCCGCGTTATGCCGTATTGCCTGGGGTGAAGCCCTGGGTCAAGGGCGTCGCCAATTTGCGCGGGCGCTTGCTACCGATTATGGATTTATGTGCTTTTTTCGGTCAGGACCTCTCGCCGTTGCGTAAAGAGCGGCGAGTGTTGGTGATCGAGCACCAGGAAGTGTTTGTTGGTTTATTGGTGGATGAGGTGCTGGGAATGCAGCACTTCAATCAGCGCAGCCTGATGCCTGAGGCGCTGGTGGCGTTCGATGCCGACGTTGCTCCGTTTATTCGAGGGCAGTTTTTGCGCGAACAAGCCTGGCTGGTTTTCAGTCCGCGTGCGCTGGCCCAATCGCCAGGTTTTATGGATATAGCGCTGTAAATTCGGGAGGGCCTCGCCAGGCTCTTAATTCCAGGGACGTACACATGCAGTTGGTCCAGGCGGGGCCTGAAAAATGAGCAAGACAGGTAGGTCATTGGAAGGAATGCGCAGTCGGTCGCAGATCGTTGTGCTGTTTGTCGCCCTGATCATTTTCATCATGTTGCTGTTCGCTAACTTCGCCTACCTCAACACTCAGTCGAATTACGATAAGCAGTACATCGGCCAGGCGGGTGAATTACGCGTGCTGTCCCAGCGGATCGCCAAAAACGCGAGCGAAGCGGCAGCCGGCAAGGCTCCAGCGTTCAAGCTACTGGCCGATGCGCGTAATGACTTTGATCAACGTTGGATGGTGTTGAAAAAAGGTGACAAGGCCACCGGTCTGCCCCCTGCACCCCGCGACGTCAAAGACGAAATGCAGTCCGTGCAACGGGACTGGGAATCCCTGCGCAAAAGTACCGACGTGATCATTGCCAGCGAACAGACGGTGCTGTCGCTGCACCAGGTCGCGGCCACCCTGGCCGAAACCATTCCGCAGTTGCAGGTCGAGTACGAAAAAGTCGTCGACAGCCTTCTGCAAAATCATGCGCCCGCCACTCAAGTGGTGGTCGCCCAGCGTCAATCGTTGTTGGCTGAGCGGATTCTAGGCTCGGTCAATACCGTGCTGTCTGGCGACGACGCGGCGGTGCAGGCCGCCGACGCGTTTGGTCGCGATGCCAGCCTGTTTGGCCGCGTGCTGAACGGCATGCTGGAAGGCAATGCGACGATGAAAATCGCCCAGGTTCAGGACCATGACGCTCGCGCCCGCTTGAGTGAAATTGCCGAGCTGTTCCAGTTTGTGTCCGGTTCCGTGGATGAAATCCTTGAAACGTCACCCGAACTGTTTCAGGTTCGAGAGTCGGCAGGCAATATTTTCACCACCTCACAAACCCTGCTGGAAGAGGCGTCGGTATTGGCCAACGGCTTTGAGCACCTGGCCAGCGGCCGTGCGATGCACAGCATTGTCGGTTATGTGCTGGGCTTGCTGGCGCTGATGTCGATCATCTTGATTGGCATCGTGATGGTGCGTGAAACCAACCGTCAGCTGCGGGAAACTGCCGAGAAGAATGAGCGCAATCAGACGGCAATCATGCGTCTGCTGGATGAAATCGAAAACCTTGCCGACGGAGACCTGCGCGTCGCGGCCTCGGTGACCGAAGACTTCACCGGTGCCATCGCCGACTCCATCAACTACTCCATCGACCAGTTGCGGGACTTGGTGGGGACGATCAATTTAACCGCTGAGCAAGTGGCTTCCGCGGTTGAGGATACGCAAACCACTGCCATGCAGTTGGCTGCTGCGTCCGAGCATCAGGCGCTGCAAATTGCTGCCGCCTCCACCGCGATCAACAACATTGCACTGTCCATCGACGAAGTGTCGGCCAATGCGTCGGAATCTTCGGCGGTGGCTGAGCGTTCGGTGACCATCGCCAACAAAGGTAACGAGGTGGTGCACAACACCATTACCGGGATGGACAATATTCGCGAACAGATTCAGGACACGTCGAAGCGAATCAAGCGTTTGGGCGAGTCTTCGCAGGAGATTGGCGATATTGTCAGCCTGATTGATGACATTGCCGACCAAACCAATATTTTGGCGTTAAATGCGGCCATTCAGGCGTCCATGGCCGGTGATGCCGGGCGTGGGTTTGCCGTGGTGGCGGACGAGGTGCAACGGTTGGCCGAGCGCTCATCGTCGGCCACCAAGCAGATTGAAACGCTGGTCAGGGCGATTCAGAACGACACCAATGAAGCGGTTATTTCCATGGAGCAAACCACCAGTGAAGTGGTGCGCGGTGCTCGACTGGCGCAGGATGCCGGGGTGGCCCTTGAAGAAATCGAAGGCGTATCGAAAACCCTCGCGGCGTTGATCGAAAGCATCACCAACGCGGCAAAGCACCAAGCGTCGTCGGCGGGGCAGATTTCCCAGACCATGGCGGTGATTCAACAGACCACCACCCAAACCACGTCCGGCACCGCCGCCACGGCCGAGAGCATCGGTAACCTGGCGAAAATGGCCAGCGAGATGCGCCGCTCGGTATCAGGGTTTACCTTGCCGCCGTCAAGCGAGGTCGGTTGAGGTTGAAGCCGTAACCCTTGTGGAGCGAATTTTTTCGCGAATACGGTGCAGCAGGCGATCACGATATTGAACGTACCCACGCTTTCGCGAATGAATTCGCTCCCACAGGGATTGCGGTGAACCCAAGATGAAGCGTTCGAGCAAAGACTGGAGTTGTCATGGCTGATCGGCACGACTATGTGGCCCTGGAGTGGGTCAAAGGCGAAATTGCCGAAACGCTGAAACTGGCCCGTCAGGCCTTGGAAGCGTTTGTAGATAATCCCCACGCGCCAACTGCCATGCTCGACTGCCTGAGCTATGTGCATCAGGTGCACGGCAGCCTCCAAATGATCGAGTTCTACGGTGCCGCTCTGCTCGCCGAAGAAATCGAACAATTGGCGATGGCGCTGCAGCAAGGTCGCGCTGCGCAGCAAACCGAAGCCGTGCAATTGCTGTTGCAAGCGATAACCCAGTTACCGCTTTACCTGGACCGCATCCACTCTGCGCGGCGCGATTTGCCGTTGCTGGTGTTGCCGCTGCTGAACGACCTGCGCAGCGCCCGAGGCGAAAGCCTGTTGTCGGAAACCAGCCTGTTCACGCCGCAACTACTGGCCGTTCCCGAGCTGGATGCCACGGCCCTGGCGGCGCTAGACAGCCCCGACTTGATGGCTTTACTGCGCAAATTGCGGCAAATGCTGCAAACCGCGTTGGTCGGTTTGCTGCGTGAGCAGGAAGTGCAGACCAACCTTGGTTACATGGCCAAAGTCTTCGCGCGCCTGGAAGCGCTGTGTGAAAACGCACCGCTCGGGCCGTTGTGGCAAATCGCCTCGGCGCTGGTCGAGACCATGGCCGACGGCCACTTCACGAACAGCCCGGCATTGCGCGGATTGCTTAAGGAGTCCGACAAAGAACTCAAGCGGTTGCTGGAGCAGGGCATCAGCGGCATCAATCAGCCCGCGCCCGATGAATTGCTCAAGAGCTTGCTGTTTTACATCGCTAAATCGGACAGCCAGGCGCCGCAGATGTTGGTGCTCAAAGAGCAATACGGACTGGACGAAGCGCTGCCCGACGCGGCCATGGTCGATGAGGAGCGGGCGCGGCTTGCCGGCCCGGATCGTGATGCCATGCGTTCGGTGGTGGTCGCCTTATGCGAAGAGCTGGTGCGGGTCAAAGAACGCCTTGATGGCTTCGTGCGTAGCGACCGCAAACACGTCGGCGAACTCAGCAGCCTGTTGCCGCCGTTGCGTCAGATTGCCGATACCTTGGCGGTGCTCGGTTTCGGCCAGCCGCGCAAGGTCATCATCGATCAGTTAGCGGTGGTCCAACGCTTGGCCCAGGGTCAAAGCGAAGCCGACGATTCGGCGCTGATGGATGTAGCCGGTGCGTTGCTATATGTCGAAGCGACCCTGGCCGGCATGGTCGGTCCCGTGGAGCAGGCGAGCCACGAGGAAAGCCATCTGCCCACGACTGACTTGACCCAAATCCATCAACTGGTGATCAAAGAAGCACGGGTTGGTTTGCAGCAAGCTAAGGACATGATCATCGATTACATCGACGGGTCGTGGGATCGCGATCGCTTGCAAGCATTGCCCGGGCTGTTGGTGCAAGTGCGTGGGGCGTTGGCGATGATTCCGCTGGCGAGGGCCGCCAGCTTGCTTGCTGCCTGCAACGATTACATCCAGTCGCACTTGCTGATGGACACCTCGCCGCCGACCTGGCCACAGCTTGATGGCTTGGCCGACGCCCTCACCAGCATCGAATATTATCTGGAGCGCTTGGGTGAGGATCACGAAGCGCCCGGCGAACAGGTATTGGATATGGCGCAAGCAAGCCTGACCCAACTGGGTTATTCGCCGATCCCTAACGCAGCGATGGACGTACCGCTGCTTGAAGAAGTCATCACTCAGGATGAGTTGCTGGAAATGAATGCTCGACAAGCGCTGGTCAGCTCCACCCTCACCTTGGCTGAAGTGCTTGCCAGTCCTGTCTTGGCGGTCAACCCGCCCGCGCAGCATGTGCCCACCAGCCTGCTGCCGCCCCCCGCCGATGAAGAGCGGGTAGATGACGAGCTGCTCGAGGTGTTTCTCGAAGAGACCGACGAAATGCTCGCGGCGCTGCACGCGCATTTGCCGCAGTGGTTCAAGGACACTGCTGACACCGCCGCGCTCACCGAAGTGCGGCGAGCGTTTCACACCCTCAAGGGCAGCGGGCGCATGGTCCGCGCACTGATCCTCGGTGAGCTGGCCTGGTCGGTGGAAAACCTGCTCAACCGGGTGGTGGAACACAGTGTCCAGCCGGATCAGGACGTTCAGGGCCTGCTCAGTGATGTATTGGTGTTATTGCCCGCGATAATTCGGGAGTTCGCCGACAACGTTCAGCGCCAACGCGACGATGTGGACCTGTTGGCCGCGCGTGCCCACGCGATGGCCAAGCGGGAGCGGGTAGTGGAACTCCCCGTTGAGCCGCCCGGCACAGAGGACGGTGTTTCAGAAACGCTGGACCCCCAATTGCTGGAGATTTTCCGTCAAGAAGCACGCAGCCATCTCGACACCCTCGATTCATTCCTCCGGCGCGCCACCGCCACCGAAACGCCCGTCATCAGCGATGCCCTGCAACGCGCGCTGCATACGTTAAAGGGCAGTGCTTACATGGCCGGCGTGGTGCCCATCGCCGAACTGGCGAGCCCGCTGGACCAGTTAGTGCGCGAGTTCAAGGCGAACTTGATTCCCCTCGGTGCTGCGGAAATTCAACTGCTGCGCGCAGCCGAACCGCTGTTCAACCAAGGGTTGATGCAGCTCGGCAGCGAACCGCTGGCCACTATTCCAGGCGCCGATCACTACATCGCGGATGTTCTTGAACTGTTGCAACAGCGACTGAAAACAGCACTCAGCGCGCCCAACAGCGGCCTGCGATTGAAGCGGAATCCGCAGTTGATCGCGTCGTTTCTGGCGCAGGGCATGGACATCCTGCTCGACGCCGAAAGCTTGTTGCAGCGCTGGCGCGAACACCCTGGCGAGCGCCAGGAGCTCAGCGCGTTGCTCGATGAGTTGACCACCCTCGGCCACGGCGCGCACTTGGCCGACTTACCCCAGGTGGATGAGTTATGCGAAGCATTGCTCGACCTCTATGGCGCCGTGGAAGAAAGCAGCCTGGCGGTCAGCGAGCGGTTCTTCGATGAAGCAGCGAGTGGCCACGAAGCCTTGATCGATATGCTCGATCAAGTAGCAGCGGGCCAAGAGGTCCATGCCCGGCCTGAACACATTCAGGCCCTGCGTGAGCTGCTCGACCAAGCCCTTGACCCGAGCGCCATGGGCGTAATCAAAAGTGATGGCAGTAGCCGAGCGTTAAGCATTACCGAACTGAATGCCGCCACCGAGCGCCTCGCGACTCAAGTGTCGGCTGAAAACTTGGCAGATGAGCCAGTCGCAACCCAAAGCGGCATCGACGATGAGATTGTGGAAATCTTTCTCGAAGAAGCCGTGGATATCCTCGACAGTGCCGGGCATGCCCTGCGGCGCTGGTTGGATGACCCTGAAAACCCGATGCCGTTGTCGTCGCTGCAGCGCGATTTGCACACCTTGAAGGGTGGCGCGCGCATGGCCGAAATCCAACCGGTAGGCGATTTAGGCCATGAGCTGGAGACGTTGTATGAAGGGTTGATCGACCGCCGTTTCAGCTACTCGCCAGAGATGGCCAGCCTGCTCCAGAGAAGCCACGACCTGCTTGCCGTGTTGCTGGAACAATTGCAGGCCCATCAACCTCTGACGTGCCCGGCCCGGCTGATCGAGTCCATTCGTGCGTTTCGGCAGGACAACATCGTCGTACAGAGCCTGGAACCCGAGACGAAACCCGCTAAATCAGCCGTGGAAACCCTTCACGAAAGCGATCCTGAATTGCTGGAGATTTTTCTCGAAGAAGGCTTCGACATCATTGAAAGCTCTGGCAGCGCGTTAGCCCGCTGGCAAGACGATCCGACCAATACCCTGGAAGTGGAAAACCTGCTGCGTGACTTGCACACGCTCAAGGGCGGTGCGCGGATGGTCGAAATCACCCCAATTGGCGACCTTGCCCACGAGCTGGAGTTTCTTTACGAAGGCTTGGCGGCCGGGGTGCTCCACAGTCAGCCGCTGCTGATCAGTTTGTTGCAAAGTGGCCACGACTTCCTCGCCGACATGCTAGATGCGGTCCGCGTGAATGAGCCATTGCCCAGTGCGACGCTATTGATCGACAGTATTCATCGATTCAGCACCCACAGCGAATTGAGCGAAGCCTCGGCCCGCGTTGAGCCAGGCGCGGTCCTCGAACCGGCGTTGCAGGTGGCCCCGTCGCCGGAGCCGGAAACCGAGCGGACGCCGCCAGAAATGGTCAAAGTCGCCGCCGAGCAGTTAGAAAGCCTGGTCAATTTGGCGGGTGAAACCTCGATTTTCCGCGGACGCATCGAGCAGCAAGTCACCGACGTGGAAGTCACCTTGGCCGAGATGGAAACCACCATCGAACGCATGCGTGATCAGCTTCGACGTCTGGACATCGAAACCCAGGGCCGAATCCTCAGTCGCGAACAGGTCCAGGCTGAGCGGTTGGGCTACGAAGAATTCGACCCGCTGGAAATGGACCGTCATTCGCAGCTGCAGCAGCTGTCGCGGGCCTTGTTCGAGTCGGCCTCCGACCTGCTGGACCTCAAAGAAACCCTCCACACCCGCAACCAGGATGCGCAACGGTTGTTGTCGCAGCAGGCTCGGGTCAATACCGAGTTGCAGGAAGGCTTGATGCGCACGCGGATGGTGCCGTTCGAACGCCTATTACCGCGTTTGCGCCGGATCGTGCGCCAGGTCGCGGGGGAGTTGGATAAGCAGGTCAATTTCGATGTCGGCAGTGCTGAAGGCGAGATGGACCGTAGCGTCTTGGAGCGCATGGTCGCGCCGCTGGAGCATATGCTCCGTAACGCCGTCGATCACGGCCTGGAAAGTGCCGAAGAACGCCGGGCTGCGGGCAAGCCGGAAGAAGGCACTATCAGTTTGAGCCTGATTCACGAAGGCGGGGATATCGTCATTGAAATGCGTGATGACGGTGCCGGTGTTGACCTTGACGCGGTGCGGCGCAAGGCCATCAAGCGCGGGCTGATTGATGCAAGCGCCGAGCTGAGTGATTACGAATTGCTGCAATTCATCCTTCAGGCAGGCTTCTCCACGGCGGAAAAAGTCACCCAGATTTCTGGTCGCGGAGTGGGCATGGACGTGGTTCATGCGGAGGTCAAACAGCTCGGCGGCTCGATGATCATTGACTCGAAACCGGGGCAAGGCACGCGCTTCCAGATTCGGCTTCCGGTTACGGTGTCGGTCAACCGGGCGCTGATGGTTCAGTGCGGCGACGAACAATACGCCGTGCCGTTGAACACCGTTGGCGGCATCGTGCGGGTCATGCCTCATGAGCTGGAAGCCTGTTACCAGTCAGACCCGCCGCGCTATCAATTTTCCGAGCGCAGCTATGAGTTGCGCTACCTCGGTGAATTGTTGAATAACGGCCTGCCACCAAAGCTGCTCGGTCAGACTCAGCCGCTGCCAGTGCTGTTGGTGCATGTGCACGACCACTGGGTCGCGGTGCAAGTCGATGCACTGGCCGGTTCGCGGGAGATCGTGGTCAAAAGCCTGGGCGCGCAGTTTTCGGGATTGCAGGGCATTTCCGGTGCGACGATCCTGGGCGACGGTCGAGTGGTGTTTATTTTGGATTTGCTCACACACATCCGTTCTTTGAACTTGCGGCTCTTGGCCCAGCAAGCAGCCGGCCTGAGCACTCCGAAATACATCGAAATGGAGCAGGCGCGTCCGGTGCTGGTCATGGTGGTCGATGATTCGGTGACAGTGCGCAAAGTTACCAGTCGCTTGCTCGAACGCAATGGCATGAACGTGCTCACCGCCAAAGACGGCGTCGATGCCATGGCGCTGTTGCAAGAACACACGCCTGACGTTCTGTTGCTGGACATCGAAATGCCGCGCATGGACGGCTTTGAAGTTGCCAGTCGAATCCGCGCCGATCAACGCCTCAAAGAGCTGCCGATCATCATGATCACCTCACGCTCCGGGCAAAAGCATCGCGACCACGCCATGACCATTGGCGTGAACGATTACCTGAGCAAGCCGTATCAGGAATCAGTGCTGCTGGAGAGCATCGCCCAATGGAGCCAAGTTCATGTCTAGCACCACCCTCACCACTCGGAACCTGAGCAGCCATGCCGGCAGTTTGACCGGGCTGCTGCTGCCATTGAGCGACCGCAGCTTATTGTTGCCTAACGTTGCCGTGGCAGAGCTGATCGATTATCAGGACAGCAAAGCCGAGACCGATGCGCCTAGCTGGTACCTGGGGCCGATCAAATGGCGCAACCGTACCTTGCCGCTGCTCAGTTTCGAAGCCGCCTGCGGCAGTCGTACCCGAGTCGGTGGCCGCGCACGCATCGTCGTCCTCAACGCCTTGGGCGGCCGCGCGGATCTGAAATTCATCGCCCTGCTGACTCAAGGCATCCCTCGCTCCTGTAAAGTTGACAGCCAACTCAGTTACGTCGATGTGCAACTGGCCGCGCTGGAACTGGCTGCGGTGCAAGTCGGCGACACCATCGCCAAAATTCCGGATTTGGCGGGGTTGGAAGAGTGGCTGGTTGAGGCTGGGTTGGTTTAGAGCCCCAACAATGCATAACCTTTCTAAGTCGTAGAGCGCGCTTGCCCGCGATCGGCTGCGCAGCAGTTGTAAATCAGCGACTCAGGTATTTCAGTTAAAACGAGTCAGTCCGATGGGACCGTATCGCGCTCCTATGTCTGTGCTGGCTTATAGGGATGAGCCGATTAAATGCCGTATTCGGCTCACAAAATGAGCCGAATACGGCTATTATTCGGCTCATGCACTTCAGGGCCGCCGAATGAGCACACTCACTGATTGGATCTGGCAACAACCGGCATGGCCACATTTCACTTGGCAAGTGGATCGCTTGCCTGCCTTGCTACGCGCCTGTTCCAAGGCCCAGGGCCAATTATTGGGCATGATCGGCGCTGCAGGAGCGGATGCCAGCGCACAGACCGAATTGGATGCGCTGTTACAAAACATCATCACCTCATCGGCCATCGAAGGGGAGCAACTGAACGCAGGGTCTGTGCGTTCATCCTTGGCTCGGCGTCTTGGACTGGCGGGCGATCAACGTGTCAGCCAGCGCAGCGAAGGTCTGGCCGAACTGATGCTTGATGCCACTCAACAGCATCATTCGCCATTGACCCTTGAGCGGCTGCTGCATTGGCATCGGCTGCTGTTTACTGTTGAAGACGCCTATTTGGCCCACGGCATTCGCATCGGTGCCTTGCGCGGCGACGAGCCCATGCAGGTGGTTTCCGGCAGGCTTGACCGACCAACCGTGCATTTCCAGGCCCCACCGCGAGAGGGGCTGGACACTCAGCTCGCCGATTTTCTCAATTGGTTCGACCGCAGCCGGTCCGACACGAGTCTTGATCCTTTCCTGCGAGCAGGCATCGCGCACTTCTGGTTCGTGACCTTGCACCCGTTCGACGACGGTAATGGCCGCCTGGCCCGCACGATCACCGACTTGGCGTTGGCCCAGAGCGAAAACCAGGCCATCCGTTTCTACGCCCTGTCCGCAAGCATCCTTGCTGCGCGTCAAGGGTATTACCGAATTCTTGAAGACAGCCAGAAAGCTGAGATGGACATCACCCCGTGGCTGGAGTGGTTCCTGCAAACGCTGCTGGATACCCTAGAGCAGGCGATAAAACGCATAGATCGCGTACTAGCCAAAGCGCGTTATTGGCAGCAACACCGCGCGCATGGATTATCGGTCGAGCAGGTCAAAGTGCTTAACCGGCTACTGGACGGCGACGTGCTGTCAGATAAAAACGGTTTTGAGGCAGGCATCAGCGCCGCCCAATACCAAGCCGTGGCCAAGGTCAGCAAGGCCACCGCCACCCGGCACCTCAGTGACCTAGTGGAAAAAGGCTGCCTGCAGAAACTGCCGGGCGGCGGGCGCAGCACGCGGTATGAGATCGACGGCCGTCTGTAGGAGCGAACGTGTTCGCGAGGCGGTGTTACTGAAACACCGCGTTAAGGCCTTCGCCAACAAGTTGGCTCCAGATGGGGGGGGTTACCCGCCCACGGCGCCTTTGATTTGGTCCAGCCAACTGGTTTTCTCTTCGGCGGGCAGGCTGTCGAACAGGTCTTTGGCCATTTTTGCGACCTTCGCCGTTTTGTGGGCTTTGAGCAGGGTTTTAAGCTCAGGCGTGGTGGCGGTTTCGTCGCTGAGGGTGGGCGGAATCGGCAAGGCGTTAACCAACTTCAGTACGTCGCCGGTGTCTTTGCTGAAGGCACGGAGGTTGTCGAGGTTGCTCAGCATGGGCAGGGCCATGCCGGTCAGGGTATCGAAGGCGCTGATGCCCGGCAGGCCGACTTTGCCTCGGAACAACGGAATCCCAAACGACGGCGCCAACAACCCCACCAGATAACGGGGGTCATGACGCTTGATGCTCAGGCCGATGCTGGCGACAGCGACAGCGACGCCAATCACTTTCTCAGTGGACACCAGAGGTGACAGAGCTTTGCTCGACTCGTTGTCGAAGAAAATGCAGCGGTAGCGGAAGTAATCGGTGAATAACTCGCGCTCGCCCAAGATGGCGTTCATGAACCAGGCGCGGGAGTCATGGACTTGCTCGTCGAAAAAATCGGTAAGGGTCTGCGCTTTATCGCTGAGGATTGCAAAACTGCCGGCGGCGTAGAGCTTGTCGAAGACGATATTGGCCTTTCGGCGCATTCGAATGTACTCCTCGGCTTCGTCCTCTTCGTTGGTCAGGTACACCCAGCCGCCGAAGGTTACGTGGGCGAGGGTGGCAAAGCTAACGGTATCGGCGTCCCACGACAACCCCCAAAAAGAGGGCACGTAGTCACGGCGAAACTCGGCCATGGCGTTGTCTATTTGCGCTTGGTCAAGGCTGGGTTCGAAGCCTTTGCGCATGTTGAACGTCATCGGTTTTTCAGCACCGATACGTTGCTCATAGGCCAGTTTGATCGCCAGCTGTTCCTCATGGGTCGCCAACGTCGTGCCTGACAACTCGCGTAATGGCTGGCCCTCGTAGATGGCTTTTTCTTCGGCGAATTGTCGTTGGTGCAGGGCTTTGAATGCATCGCGCTCCGGCGTGGTCATGTCCTTGCCCTGGAAATGCTGGTAAGCGGCGGTGTGCTTGAACCTGTAACTGGCATAGCGATTGATCCGCCACGCAGTGAGCATTTCCAGTTCGCTTTCCATGGCTTCTTTGAGGGGGCCGGTTTTGTGGAAAGAGAGCCAGGTGTTGAAGCGGTGGGTGAGGGTTTCGGAGACGTCGAAGGCTTCGAAGGTTTTTCTGTCCATTTCCAGCCAAGGCCATTTCTCCCTTTGCTCCGTACTGAGAGCGACCGTCGGTGCCTGCAAAGGTGCGCCCACTGCGTACGCTTCGGCATACATGTGGTGTAGCGGAATCTGCGACAGCACATCCTTGCCTCCCGCTACCGCCTTCCCCTGTTCCCCCGGTGCATAACCACCGCCCACATCCGAGTGGACGCCGGGGTACAGGTATTCGAACGTTCCCTTACGGTAGGTTGACGCGCCGTTCGGATCGTCAGGATTGTCCTTGCGTCGAATTGAATCCAGTGGAAAGCAGCCGCGCTGTTCATGAGCCGCGACCAAATGCACGCAGCGCTCCAGAAACTTCTCCGAATCCGGCAAACGCATGGAGTCATCGGCCCAACCCATGTGCCCGGCGGCAAACGGGGCCACGTAGGCCACGCCCACCGAGGCCACGGTATCGAATAGCCCCATGAAGCCAATGCTGATGGGGATTCCGGCAAACAAATAACAGGTCTCACCGTCCACCTCGACCTTGGTCAGCGCCTCCAGCCAGTTGGCGAACGCCCGGGCTTCGGCAGCCCCCCGAGAGAAACCGTAGATCCACAGGCGCATGCCGATGATGCGCGGGACGGTCTTGCGGGCATGCACGTAGTCGACCTTTTTTTGCAGGGCCATCAACGGTGCTTGCAGGGCTTGCTGGCGTCGGATGAATCCATCTTTAAGCAGTGAGGCGCCAAGCATGTCTTCGGTGACCGAGGTGCCCATTTGTTTAACCAAGGCGTAAGCGTCTGGAGATTGCAAACGTTCATCCCCACAAGCTCTGCCAACGGCATCCAAGAGCCGAGTAATACCCCAGTTGATCCGGTTTTCGCCCCCGGCAGCCATCATTAGTCCATTGTCGTCGGGCGTGAATTCGCCGATTTCCTTGAACTCGGTGCCCACGCCTTGCATGTAATAAGCGTAAAACCCATTTTCATTGGCTCGGCTCTGACCGCCGCCCTGATCAGCGCCGAGGCTGGCATGGTAAAGCCGCGCCACATTGGTGGTGGTGGGTGGCAGGGCAAGTTTGTCCGATGGCTCATGGTTATTGGTGCCGTCGAAACACAGGGTAATTTCCAGCACATCAATGCACGGCGGCCCAGGGTAGGTGAAACCTGCTGCTTTGGCGGCTTTTTCAGCGGCATAGCCTGCCAGAATCCTGGGCCGGATTTGCGTGCGGTAATTGAGCCCGACGTCCAAGTGAGTGCGAGGTAACAGGCCTTCTTTTTTGAAGGGCGGCGTTGGTGTTAAAGACGCCGACGCGGGGCGTTGCGAAGCTGGGTTCAAGGTGCTGGACATACGGCAGGTTCTTCCATTTTCGATGGGTAGCTAAAGGGATACTTGGCATGGCCAGGCGTGGCCGCGACCGCCGAGACGGCGACTTGATCGCAGGGCAAAAAATGGACGTCGACGACGCCTAGCACTTCATACGGCGCCACCTCCACGACGGCGCGGTGGCGGGTGTTGTTGGTCTTTTCTTTTTTCATTCGGGCACGCCAGGCATCAGTGAATGGTGGCTCGGGCCAATCACCGTAAGCGTGTGGTGTTGGATCTTTCTCCCACTCCACCACCACGGTCAGGCCGGGATGCCATTGGCGCGGCAGGGTCACGCAGCAGTTCTGCTTGCCACCCCCGCCGTAAGGCCCGATGTTCGGACCGCCATTGCCGTTGACCATGAAGTAATTGATGGCCGCCGAGGTGTGGCTGTAACCCTCAATGGGCGCGCCGAGGCGGTCGGGTAATGATTGGCTGCACGCTTGCAGGGCCAGACAGGCGAGCACGCCCGCAGCCAAAAGCACCGGCGTACGGCGAGGCCAACCTGAATTCAAGGTGCTGGACATACAGAAGGGACTTCCATTTTGGATGGGTAATTGAAGGGGTAACTGCTTTGACCGGGCGTTGCCGCCACTGCCGAAACGGCGACTTGGTCGCAGGGTAGAAAGTGGCCGTCGATACCCCCCAACTCTGTATAGGGCGCCATCTCCACGACTACCCGATGTCGGGTGTATCTGGACCGGTGCCCTCTTGCAGCTTTGCGCCAAACGTCTGAGTAAAGGGGGTTAAGGGATTCCTTTCTGGAGAACGCGAACACCTGTAGGTTGCGCGACCTTTTCAGGTCGGTGACAGTCTGGGTGAATATGTTCTGAATGATAAAGATCGGCATGTTCGATCCTCTTTTTGTAAGGCCAAAATTCATTGGCTCACATGCTGGCTCAGGTCCACCCACGCCGTATGTAGGACGCATCCGCGACCGTATTAGGATATTTCCTAAACGTAAGTTATAAAAAAACCGCCTGCGATAACGCGGCGGTTTTTGAGTTGAAGGCGGGGATGTATTAGTGCTCAGTTGGAAACAGTAGAGCGTTTATCAACTAATGCCGAAGGCTGCGAAGCCGCTACGACTCTAAGATTTAATTGACAGGGGTGATAGCAAGCAGCCGTAGACCGTGGGAGCAGGCTTGCCTGCGAAGAGGCCGGAATCGCGCCGCTGATGTCGACCTGAAATGTGGGTCGCCTGCATTGGCACTTTCGTTAGCAAGCCCACAGAGACTTCGTTAGACCCGAAAGGGTACGACCGAAAATTTTTATCGCAGCCTTCGGCAGTTCCTACAGAATCCGCGGGACCGATTTATTCGGGAATACTTCAGTCCTGACACGCTGCAATCTCAAGCCACACCAAGTGCAACCCAGTTTGCTGCGCGACAGCGCGGCGTATAGGACGTGGCATTCACCATACAGTCGAAGCAATCATTACCCTAACCGTAACGATTGGGCGTTTTGCTTGATTGATGCTCAAGGCCATTCGATTCTAAGGTGACCCACGATAGCGAATTCGTGGAGCCAGCATGACAATAACAACAACACTCGATCCGCGCTGGTCGCGTCGGCGCAGCGAAAAGCAGCGGCGGCTCGAGCAGGTGCGGTCTCTCGCAGATGGCGTGGTACTGCCGACTGAACACATCGTCGCGGCGCTTGAGGCGCTGATTGCACCCGGCGACCGCGTGGTGCTGGAAGGCAATAACCAGAAGCAGGCAGATTTTCTCTCTCGCTCGCTGGCCAAAGTCGATCCCGCCAAGCTGCACGATCTGCACATGATCATGCCCAGCGTTGGCCGCTCGGAACACTTGGACCTCTTCGAACTCGGCATCGCCCGCAAGCTCGACTTCTCCTTTGCCGGCACCCAAAGCCTGCGCATCAGCCAGTTGCTGGAAGACGGCCTGCTGGAAATCGGCGCCATTCACACCTACATCGAGCTGTACGCGCGGTTAGTGGTCGATCTGATCCCGAATGTCGTGCTGTCAGCCGGTTTCATGGCCGACCGCGCTGGCAATATCTACACCGGGCCCAGCACCGAAGACACCCCCGCACTGGTGGAACCTGCCGCGTTCAGCGATGGCATCGTGATCTTCCAGGTTAATCAGATCGTCGACGATGTCAGCGATCTCCCTCGCGTCGACATCCCTGCGTCATGGGTAGACTTCGTGGTGTTGGCCGACCAGCCGTTTTACATCGAACCGCTGTTCACCCGCGACCCGCGTCACATCAAGCCCGTGCACGTGTTGATGGCGATGATGGCGATCCGAGGCATTTACGAAAAACATAACGTTCAGTCGCTCAACCACGGCATCGGTTTCAACACTGCCGCCATCGAGTTGATTCTGCCCACCTACGGCGAATCCTTGGGGTTGAAAGGCAAGATCTGCCGCAACTGGACGCTGAACCCGCACCCGACCTTGATCCCCGCGATCGAAAGCGGCTGGGTTGAAAGCATCCATTGTTTCGGCACCGAACTGGGCATGGAAAACTACATCGCTGCACGCCCGGACGTGTTCTTCACCGGTCGTGACGGCTCGCTGCGCTCCAACCGGATGATTTGCCAGCTGGCCGGTCAGTACGCGGTGGATTTGTTTATCGGCGCGACGTTGCAAGTCGATAGCGATGGTCACTCCTCAACTGTCACCCGTGGCCGCCTTGCCGGTTTCGGGGGCGCGCCGAACATGGGCCATGATCCTCACGGCCGTCGTCACGCCACCCCCGCGTGGTTGGACATGCGCCAGCAAACCGGTGACGGTCCGGCGGCGTACCTTGAACGCGGCAAAAAGCTCGTGGTGCAAATGGTCGAGACTTTCCAGGAGGGCGGCAAACCGACCTTTGTTGAAACCCTGGACGCGGTTGAAGTCGCAAAGAAAAGCGGCATGGCCCTGGCGCCGATCATGATTTACGGCGATGACGTCACCCACTTGCTCACCGAAGAAGGCATCGCTTACCTGTACAAGGCGCGCTCGTTGGAAGAACGTCAGGCCATGATCGCTGCGGTTGCCGGTGTCACCGTCATCGGCATGCGGCATAACCCCAAAGACACGGCGCGGATGCGGCGTGAGGGGTTGATTGCGCTGCCGGAAGATTTGGGCATCCGCCGTACCGATGCCAGCCGCGAGCTGCTTGCCGCCAAAAGCGTTGCCGATTTGGTGGCGTGGTCTGGAGGCTTGTACAACCCACCCGCCCAATTCAGGAGCTGGTGATGCGCGCACTTAAGCTAGAACCGCTCGCCATGTCGCTGGCCGAGCGCTTGGCCGACCTCGCGGTTGACGCATTGATTGATGAAGCCGACCTGTCGCCGAAACCGGCGCTGGTGGACCGTCGCGGCAACGGTGCACACAGCGATTTGCACTTGGGCTTGATGCATGCCTCGGCCTTGTCGTTGTGGCCCGCGTTTAAAGAGATGGCCGAAGCGGCGCTGGAGTTTGGCGCCGTCGGACAGCCGTTGCGGGAAGCCATCGGCCGCATCGGTCGCGACGGCGAAGCGGCGATGATGCGCACCACGGACGGCGTGAATACCCACCGTGGGGCGATTTGGGCCTTGGGCTTGCTGATAGTCGCTGTCGCGCTAGAGCCGGCGAATCAAACGCCCGCCGCGATCGGTCTGCGAGCGGCGCGCCTGGCCCTGATCGACGACCGTCACTCACCGGTCCAAAACAGCCACGGCGCTGAAGTCGCTCAACGTTACGGCGCACACGGTGCTCGGGAACAGGCGCAGTTGGGCTTTCCGGCAGTGCTGGAGTTTGGTTTGCCGCAGCTGCAACGCAGTCGTGCCGCAGGGCAAGGCGAGCAAAACGCCCGACTCGACGCCTTGCTGGCAATCATGACCACCTTGGGCGATACCTGCGTGCTGTACCGCGCCGGGGAAGCCGGTCTTCAGGCCATGCAACTCGGCGCACAGAAAGTGCTGGATGCGGGCGGCAGTGCCAGCCTCGCGGGTCGGCGTTGCCTGCACGAATTAGATGCGCAGTTGTTGAGCCTGAATGCATCGCCCGGTGGCGCAGCGGACCTGCTCGCAGCGTGCCTGTTTATCGATAGCCTTGAGCCTGGGCTCGGCGAACACTCGAGGAATGTTTGATCATGGAAACCCTTTCTTTTGAATTCCCTGCCGGGCAACCGCCCTTGGGCCGTGCGTTGGTGGGCTGTGTCGGTTCTGGCGATCTGGAAGTGATGCTTGAACCGGGCGAACCGGGCAAGTTGTCGATTCAGGTGACGACCTCGGTCAACGGTGCTTCCTCGCGTTGGCAGCACCTGTTCGAGCGGATGTTTGATGGACAAACACCGCCAGCCATGAGCATCGATATTCATGATTTCGGCGCGACGCCGGGCGTGGTGCGCTTGCGCATGGAACAAGGTTTCGAGGAGATCGGCCATGACTGACAGCGCACGCTTGCTCAATCAGCACAGCTTCGTCGAACTCAATGCTCGCCAGCGCGCCCGTGCAGTATTGGATGCCGGGAGCTTTCGCGAATTACTCGGCCCGTTCGATCGCATGATGTCACCGTGGCTGGCCAAACAAGGCGTCGTGCCACAAGCCGACGATGGGGTAGTGATTGCCAAAGGCACCATCGGTGGTTTACCGGTGGTGGTCGCCGCGATTGAAGGCGCGTTTCAGGGCGGCAGCATGGGCGAAGTCGGTGGCGCGAAAATGGCCGGTGTCTTGGAACTGGCCGCTGAAGACAACCGCAACGGAATTCCCACCGCCGCCGTGCTGTTGCTGGAAACCGGTGGCGTGCGTTTGCAGGAAGCCAATCTGGGCCTGGCGGCGATTGCTGATATCCATGCCGCGATTGTCGATCTGCGCCGCTACCAACCGGTGATCGGCGTGGTGGCGGGCAGCGTTGGTTGCTTCGGCGGCATGTCCATCGCCGCAGGCTTGTGCAGCTATTTATTGGTGACTCAGGAAGCCCGTTTGGGCTTGAACGGTCCGCAGGTCATCGAGCAAGAAGCCGGCATTCAAGAATACGACTCGCGCAACCGGCCGTTCATCTGGAGCTTGACCGGTGGCGAGCAGCGCTTTGCCAGCGCACTGGTGGATGCATTTGCCATCGACGACGTGGCAGCCATTCAGCAGCAAGTGGCCGCCCTGTTGCACAAGGGCTTGCCCGCGCAACATCGCAGCAATCAATACGAACACTATTTACAGCGCCTGTCCGAGTTGGACACCACCTCGCAAATCGACCCGCAAACCGTGCGCGCGCTGTACCAGGGAGAACAGTCATGAGTGATTTCTCAGTGCGGGGTTTGCAGTGGTTTTTGGCCCTGAGCAACGGCGCCGCTGAAGTACAGGGTTTGCCCGCATCGCTGAAAGTCGCCGACGGCGAATTGGGTCAACAGCCGGCGCGCTTTTTAGCGGTGGTTGCCGACACCGACAATCCGTTCCCTCGGGCGCGTAACGGTGAAGTGGGTCTGTTGGAAGGCTGGGGTCTGGCGAAAGCGGTGGACGAAGCCATCGAGCTGGATCAGCACAGCGAACACAAGCGGATCTTGATCGCCATCGTCGACGTGCCGAGTCAAGCTTATGGTCGCCGCGAAGAAGCATTGGGCATTCATCAAGCGCTGGCGGGCGCCGCAGACAGCTACGCCCGTGCGCGGTTGGCCGGGCACCCGGTGATTGCGCTGTTGGTGGGCAAGGCCATGTCCGGTGCGTTTTTGGCGCACGGTTATCAGGCCAATCGCCTAATCGCCCTGCGCGACCCCGGCGTGATGGTGCATGCAATGGGCAAAGCCTCTGCCGCCAGAGTTACCCTTCGCACCGTTGAAGAACTGGAAAAACTCGCGGCTAGCGTGCCACCCATGGCGTATGACATCGACAGCTTCGCGACCTTGGGTTTGCTGTGGAAAACCCTCTCTGTGAGTCAGATCGAAAAGCCCACTGCGCAAGACATTGAGCAGGTTCGAGCGTGCTTGATTGCGGCTGTGGAGGATGTTCGGGCAACTGGCACCGACTTGAGCAGTCGCCTTGGGGCAGAGAACCGAGCGGCGTCTTCCACGGTGCGTGAGCTGTTGCGGGCGCAGTGGTAATGAAGCGTTTTGGCGCGGTGCAGCCCCATGATTTGCTCTGGGGTTTGCCTGCGCGCGCGTTGCCGGCTGATGCGCCACTGTGGGTGGCCGACGCCTTGGGCCTCGGTCAACCGGTGGTGGTGCGTCGGGCATTGGTGGCGGCCGAACAAATTGCGGTAGGTGTGCGCGGTCAGCAGCGTGAACAACGCTATGCCACGCTGATGAACCGGGTTGATATACAACATCAGATTTCGCCGGAACAACTGATTGCTGCTGAATTTGAAGGTGATCACGATTGGCCCGCCTTGAAAGCGCTGAAGCAGATCAAGCCGGTGATGGACGATTTAGGCCTGGTGTGGGGCGTCAGCGGCAGCGCCGGTTTTGAACTGGCCAGTGGTTTTTCAGCGCTGCATGCTGGCAGCGACCTGGATTTGATTCTGCGCACGCCGCAGCTGTTTAGTCGCAACCATTCGGCGCAGTTGGTTGCTCAACTTGAATACGCTGTTTGCCGGATAGACGTGCAGTTGCAAACGCCCAGCGGCGGCGTGGCATTGCGTGAGTGGGCCGGAACTGCGCACCAAGTGCTGTTGAAAACCGATCACGGCGCGCGCTTGATCGACAACCCCTGGCTGTCGATCGAGCAAGCGGCATGAGCAGCTTTATGGTATTTCCCGGCCAGGGTGCGCAGTACCCGCAGATGCTCCATCAGTTGCCGGATGAAGCACTGATTCGCGAGTGCCTGCTTGAGGCCAGAGATGAGTTGGGCGAAGAAATAGGGGGGTTGGATTCTGCTCAAGCATTGACCTATACCCGGGCCGTGCAGCTGTGTTTATTGATCTCGGGCGTGGCCTGCGCTCGGTTGCTGATCGAACGCAGCGAAGCGCCCACCTATGTGGCGGGGCTGTCCATTGGCGCGTACCCCGCAGCAGTGATTGCCGGGTCGCTGGGGTTTGGCGATGCCTTGCGCTTGGTCGCCTTGCGCGGTGAGCTGATGCAAAACGCTTACCCCACAGGATACGGCATGACCGCGATCCTCGGTCTCGATCAAACCACGGTTGAGGCCTTGATCGCCGAGGTTCACTGCGCAGAGACGCCGCTGTACCTCGCCAATATCAATGCCGAGGCGCAAATGGTGGTGGCAGGCAGCGATGCGGCAATGGCTCACGTCGCCGAACTGGCAAAAGCCAAGGGGGCAGCCGCCGCAAAACGTTTGCTGGTCAGCGTGCCGTCTCACTGCGCGTTACTCGACCAGCCGGCGTTGGCCTTGGCAGACGCGTTTGCCAAGGTATCGATGCAAGCACCGACGGTGCGCTACCTCAGTGGCAGCACCGCGCGGTTGGTAATGACCGTCGATAAATTACGCGATGACCTGACCTACAACATGTGTCGGGTGATCGACTGGCGCAGCACCGTACAAACCGCTTACGAGCGTGGAGTGCGCCTGCAAATCGAATTGCCACCCGGCACCGTGCTAACGGGGCTGGGCCGAAAAGTGTTTGAACCAGGAGCTGCGGTCGCCTTTCAAGGGGCCCGCTTGGATACGTTGGGCGCGTTGCTGCAAGAGGAGGGACGCCGTAATCCATAGATCAAATAGCTGCTGCGAAGGATAAAAACAACAACTTCAGCAACGCAATGTGAGGATAAAAATAATGATTATTTACGGTGTGGCTTTACTGGCCATCTGCACCCTGGCAGGGGTCATTCTCGGCGACATGCTGGGAGTGTTACTGGGCGTCAAATCCAATGTCGGCGGTGTGGGCATCGCCATGATCCTGTTGATCTGCGCCCGGTTGTGGATGCAGAAACGCGGTGGCGGCATGACCAAAGACTGCGAGATGGGCGTGGGTTTTTGGGGTGCCATGTACATTCCGGTCGTGGTTGCCATGGCCGCGCAACAAAACGTAGTCGCCGCTTTGCACGGCGGTCCGGTTGCCATTTTGGCCGCCGTCGCCTCGGTGCTGGTGTGTGGTTGCGCCATCGCTTTTATCAGCCGATTCAACAAAGGCGAACCGCTGCCAGCTGAGGAACCGCCGGAAATGTTGCCGGCTGCACCTGTTGTCACCACCGTAGGGGGACGTTGATATGTGGCCACTACTGGCAAAAGACCTCGGCCAATACGGCCTGGTCACGGCGTTCGCGTTTGTCGGCATCGTCATGTGGATGTCCGTCGTTATCTCGAAACGTCTGACGTTCGGCCGTATTCATGGTTCAGCGATTGCCATTGTGATCGGGCTAATCCTTGCGTGGATCGGCGGCACAATGACCGGCGGCGAAAAAGGCCTGGCGGACATCAGTCTGTTTTCCGGCATCGGTTTGATGGGCGGCGCCATGTTGCGTGACTTCGCCATCGTCGCCACTGCCTTCGAAGTGCAAGCCAGCGAAGCACGCAAAGCCGGATTGGTTGGCGTCATCGCCTTGCTGCTGGGCACCACGCTGCCCTTCATCGTAGGGGCGAGCATCGCCTGGATGTTCGGTTACCGTGATGCGATCAGCATGACCACCATCGGTGCAGGCGCTGTGACCTACATCGTTGGCCCCGTCACTGGCGCCGCCATCGGTGCGAGCTCTGCCGTGATGGCGTTGTCCATCGCCACCGGCTTGATCAAAGCAATTCTGGTGATGGTTACTACCCCGATGGCTGCACGCTGGATGGGTCTCGACAACCCACGCTCGGCGATGGTCTTCGGTGGCCTTGCAGGCACCGTCAGCGGCGTCACCGCAGGTCTCGCCGCCACGGATCGCCGTCTGGTGCCCTACGGCGCACTGACCGCGACCTTCCACACCGGCTTGGGCTGCTTGCTAGGGCCTTCGGTGTTGTACTTCATCGTGCGCGGAATTATGGGCTAAAAAGCAAAAGGCCTCTCGCCCACGTTGGCTCCTACAGAGCCAACGTGGGCGAGGCGGTTTAAATCCGCATCAACCTTGCGAATGCCGATTGGCATACATTCGGCATTCAGCTACCAAGGCCAGTAAGTTTGGGTCGCGCTCTTTGGCTTTCAGGAACACCACGCCGATGTGTTGTTGCATGCGATAGCGTTTCTGGAGTGGGATCAAACGCACTCGGTTCTCATACACCGCCGCTACTCGTCCTGGCAGCAACGCATAGCCGACCCCGGAGCTGACCATGCTCAGCAGGGTGAAGATGTCGTTGACCTGCATCGCCACTTTTGGCTCAAAGCCCGCTTGTTGAAACACCCTAACCCCGTCTTGGTGGGTGGCGAAGCCTTGGGTCAGGGTCAGGAAGGTGGCTTCGCGTAGGTCGCTAAGGTCGACTTCGCTTTGGTGCGAGAAGGGTGAGTCCGCGGGGGCCGCGAGGAAGATGTCGTCGGAGAACAGCGGCAGTTGCTCGCAGTCGGGGTCGCTGACGCTTTCGTTGAGCGACACCAGAATCGCGTCCACTTCCATGTTTTTCAGCTTATAGAACAGGTCGATGTTTGAGCCGAGAATCAAGTCGATGTTCAGCTCGCTGCGGCGTATCTTCAAACCCATGATCAGTTGCGGAACGGTTTTGACGGTGAGGGAATACAACGCCCCGAGCTTGAATCGCGCGGCTGAAAACCCAGCAGCCTGACGCGTCACTTCCACGGTTTTGACCACGTCCTGAATCAGTTTTTGCGCACGCTCTTCCAGTACATAAGCGCTCTCCAACGGCGTCAGATTGCGGCCTTCGTGCTTGAACAGCGGGCAGCGCAAGGCGCTTTCCAGCGAGTGTATGGCCCGGTGTACGCTGACGTTGCTTGTCTGCAACTCAACGGCTGCCCGCGCCAAGTTGCCGGTGCGCATGAAGGCCAGAAATATCTCCAGCTTCTTCAGGGTCAGTTCTTCGTCGATCAACATGTCGGGCATTCCTATCAACAACCTATAACGCTTGAGTTAACTGTAGGGGCCAACGTGTTGGCGAGGCGATTAATCAAGTACACCCGCTAGGGCCTCTCGCCAACACGTTGGCTCCTACAGATAGTTGTGTGTGCTGTGGAGCGTCAGAACCAATCGGCATTCAACAAGCCGCTGGTTAAACCCAGCACGGTTCCGATCAGGATCAGCCAAATCGCATTGATCCTGGAAAAATAGATGATCGCGGCGCTGATAACGGTCAGTGATATTTGAGCCCAGCCGTTCTCCATGCTTTTGATCAACACGAACGACGCAGCCAGAATCAGGCCGATGGTCACCGGCAATAACGAACGCTTCACCCGCTGCACCCACGGCCGATGAGCCTGGCGCTCCAGCCAGGCGGCGCCGTAATAGGTGATCATCGAACACGGCACCAGCTTGGCCACCATCACTGTCAAAGCACCGGAAATGCCCGCCGCTTCTTGGCCGATGAACACCAGAAACATACCATTGGGCCCCGGCAATGCTTGGGCCATGGCGAAGAACGCGACAAATTGTGCGTCGGTGACCCAATGCGCCTGCATCACGGTGTAGCGGTGAATATCGCTAATCGCCACGCTGTTGCCGCCAATGGCCATCAATGACCAGAGCACGCAGTTGAATGCCAGTTGCAGCAGCACACTTTGCATGGTCAAGCCTCGCCCTGATGCGCGCGACCGTCGGGGGTGAGGTAGCTGAGCGCCAGTGACAGCGGGATGCAGATCAACAGCACCGTCCACAGCGGCAACACCAACAACCCGGTGAAGACGAAGGTGATGACGAACACAGAAAGGGTATGAATGTTGCGCGGCATGCCCTGCAGTAACCTGAGGGTGGTGCCGAGCATCAGGCCGGTGGCGATTGGCATTACGGCGCCGAAGACCTGCTGCACTGCGTACACGTGCCACCATTTGGTGTAAGCAAAACCGGCGAGAATCGTGACGATAGTGGGGAAGAGATAGAGGCCGACAATCGACACCCAGGCGCCGGCCAACCCTTGCTGACGCCTGCCGAAGATGATGCAGATGTTGCCAATATTAGGACCGGGAAAGAACTGGCCGGTGGTCAGCAGCTCTGCGAACTCCGCGTCATCGACCCATTGCCGGCGGTCGACCATCATTTGCCGCGCCCACGGCATGACGCCACCAAACCCGAAGAGCCCGACCATGGCAAAGTTGAAAAACAGCTCCCACAGCGTCGGGCGAATAGGGTTGGGTAATTGCATGGCGATTCTCAAAAAGGCTTAGGCTCAAACGCGCTCAGTGTGAACGTTAGGGCGCTAATTACTCTAGTTTTTTATCGACGAGCGCGACAAGGATTGAGGTCGGGGATTGCGCTTTTGACGCATAACCCTGAGCCTTGCGCGCTGGGTTGTAGGCTTTTGAGGTTCGAGTATGTATCACGGGGAACGTTTCAACGCCTGGACCCACTTGGTGGGGGCCGTGTTGGCTTTCATAGGGGTGGTCTGGATGCTGGTAATGGCCAGCATGGACGGCAGTGTTTGGAAGATCGTCAGTACGGCTATTTACGGCGTGACCTTGCTGCTGCTGTACAGCGTGTCCACGGTGTATCACAGCGTCCGGGGCCGGGCGAAGGTCATCATGCAGAAGGTCGATCACCTGTCGATCTACCTGTTGATTGCGGGCAGCTATACGCCGTTTTGTCTGGTCACCCTACGCGGGCCGTGGGGCTGGACACTGTTTGGTATCGTCTGGGGCTTGGCGGTGATCGGCATGTTGCAGGAAATAAAACCCCGCTCCGAAGCGCGAGTGATGTCCATCGTGATTTACGCGGTGATGGGCTGGATTGTGTTGGTGGCGGTCAAACCGCTGATGGCGGCACTGGGCACAGCGGGATTCGCGTGGCTGGCGGCGGGCGGAATTTTGTACACCATCGGTATTATCTTTTTCGCCTTCGACACGCGATTCAGGCACTGGCATGGCATCTGGCATTTATTCGTGATGGCTGGCAGTTTGCTGCACTTTGTGGCGATACTTTTTTATGTGCTGTGATCTTAAATCGGGTTGATTTCTTCGCAGGCAAGCCTGCTCCCACAGTTGTGTTCAGCACCCTGTGGGATCAGGCTTGACCGGTTCACCTTGCCTGCGAAGGCTGTTTAGAAATCACCCCATAACTGTTGGGCGACGCTCAGTGCCACCACCGGTGCGGTTTCGGTTCTCAGGACGCGGGGGCCGAAGCGGGCGGCGTGGAAGCCGGCGGTTGTCGCTTGGTCGACTTCAGCATCGTTCAACCCGCCTTCAGGACCAATCAAAAAGGCCAGGGTGAAGGGCTTGTCGTGGCGGCTCAGTGGCTCGGCAACGGGGTGCAGCACCAGTTTCAAATCCGCATCGGTCTGCTTCAGCCAGTCAGCCAAAGCCAGCGGCGGATGAATGACCGGCACCACAGAACGGCCGCATTGCTCGCAGGCGCTGATCGCGATTTGTTTCCAGTGCAGCTGGCGCTTCTCGGCCCGTTCGTCCTTGAGGCGGACTTCACAGCGCTCGCTGATGATCGGGGTGATTTCGCGGACGCCCAGTTCGGTGGCTTTCTGAATCGCCCAATCCATCCGCTCGCCGCGTGACAAGCCTTGGCCCAAGTGGATTTTCAGCGCCGATTCGGTTTGCCCGGCGAACTGCTCGTCGAGGTTGACCCGCACGCGTTTTTTGCCGACTTCGAGTAACGTGCCGCGAAATTCGCTGCCCGATCCGTCGAACAATTGCAGGGCGTCACCTTCGGCCATGCGCAACACGCGGCCGATGTAATGCGCTTGGGCTTCTGGCAGTTCGTGTTCGCCGAGGCTCAGGGGCGTCTCGATAAAAAAGCGGGACAGTCTCATGGTGGGTCTCTGAAATGGGTTGAATCTGTTGAAACAAGCGTGCGGGGTTGTGCCTGATATCTTGCGTGAACTTCTTCGCAGGCAAGACTGCTCTCACAGGTTCGCATACCTGTGGGAGTCGGCTTGCCGACGAAAGCAATATTCCAGGCGCCACCGAAATACCTGCTAGCCCGGATCACGAAAATTCGGGTGGAAGTTCTCGTGCACGGCCACGCTGACGCTCGTGCGGGTGGCGATGTCGATGCCTTCGGTGGCGACTTCGGCGAGGAAGTCGATTTCCTCGGGGGTGATTACGTAGGGCGGCAGGAAATAGACCACGCTGCCCAATGGACGGAGCAGGGCGCCACGCTCCAGCGCATGCTGAAATACCTTCAAACCGCGCCGCTCTTGCCACGGGTAAGCGGTTTTCGTGGCTTTGTCCTGGACCATTTCGATGGCCAATGCCATGCCGGTCTGTCGCACTTCAGACACATTCGGGTGGTCAACCAAATGCGCAGTCGCCGTGCCCATACGCGTCGCCAGGGCTTTGTTGTTTTCGATCACGTTGTCTTGTTCGAAGATATCCAGCGTCGCCAACGCCGCCGCACACGCGAGGGGATTGCCGGTATAGCTGTGGGAATGCAGGAAGGCGCGCAAGGATGAGTAGTCGTCGTAGAACGCGTCGTACACATCATCAGTGGTGATGCAGGCGGCCAGCGGCAAGTAACCACCGGTCAACGCTTTGGACAAACACAGAAAGTCCGGGGTAATGCCGGCTTGTTCGCAGGCGAACATGGTGCCCGTCCGGCCGAAACCTACAGCGATTTCGTCGTGAATCAAATGCACGCCGTAGCGGTCGCAGGCGTCGCGCAATAGCTTGAGGTAAATCGGGTCATACATACGCATGCCGCCTGCGCCCTGAATCAAGGGCTCGACGATGACTGCGGCGACGGTGTCATGGTGCTCGGCCAGGGTCTGCTCCATGGCGACGAACATGTTGCGCGAATGTTCTTCCCAGCTCATGCCCTCGGGCCGGTGGTAGCAATCCGGGCTTGGCACTTTGATCGTGTCTAACAACAGCGCTTTATAGGTCTCGGTAAACAATGGCACGTCGCCCACTGACATCGCGGCCATGGTTTCGCCGTGGTAGCTGTTGGTCAGGGTGACGAAGCGCTTTTTATTCGGCTGACCGCGATTGAGCCAGTAGTGAAAACTCATTTTCAGCGCGACTTCAATGCACGACGAACCGTTGTCAGCATAGAAACAGCGGGTCAGGCCCTTGGGCGTCATCTTGATCAGGCGCTCGGAGAGTTCGATCACCGGCTGATGACTGAAGCCAGCGAGGATGACGTGTTCCAATTGATCGACTTGATCCTTGATCCGCTGGTTGATGCGCGGATTAGAGTGGCCGAAAACGTTAACCCACCACGAGCTAACCGCGTCAAGGTAGCGTTTGCCTTCGAAGTCTTCGAGCCATACGCCCTTGCCGCTTTTGATCGGGATCAGCGGCAGGCTTTCGTGGTCTTTCATCTGGGTGCAAGGATGCCAGAGCACCGCGAGGTCGCGTTGCATCCACTGGTTATTCAAGCCCATGGGTAATCTCCTGGTGACACTCGCTTGGCGCGAGGGCAAAACAATCGCGCAAGCCTATGCAATGCATGGCTGCGGAACAACCTCTTGTAACGAACAATGATTAAGCAGTGCCGTTCATCGGGGCGTAAAGTCCGACTGTCACAGCGCAGTATTGTCGGTTGGGCATTATCGGGATGCTGATAGTTGGCCGATGTGAGGTCATCAGTGATCGTATTTTTCGATATCTCACAGCTAAATTTTGCGCTTTCATTCGATAGATAAAAAGTTAGTCTTGAACCCATTCTTACAAGGTAATTGGCATGCAGTTACGTAACTCCTCCTCTCGTTACGGTCTGGTCAGCATGGTGCTGCACTGGGGCGTTGCGGTTGTCGTGTTTGGCTTGTTCGCGCTCGGGCTTTGGATGGTCGGGCTCGATTACTACGACACCTGGCGTAAAGCTGCGCCGGACCTGCATAAGAGCATTGGCATAACACTGTTTGCCGTGATGTTGTTTCGAATCGTTTGGCGTTTGTTCAGTCCTGCGCCGCCGAAGCTTTCAACCTACGGCAAGTGGACTCGCCTAGGCGCTACGTTCGGTCACGTGTTCCTGTATGTCGGTCTGTTTGCCACGATGTTCGCCGGTTACCTCATTTCCACCGCCGACGGTGTGGGAATTTCGGTGTTCGGTCTGTTCGAAGTGCCGTCGTTGATCGACAGCATTCCTGACCAGGCAGATGTCGCTGGCGACGTTCACTTGTACCTGGCCTGGATTCTGGTGATTTTCTCAGTCCTTCACGGTCTTGCAGCATTGAAGCACCACTTTATCGATCGCGATGCGACCCTAACGCGCATGTTGGGTCGCGACTAATGTTCAAACCAAACAGGAATTACAGCATGTTCAAGAAGACTCTCGCCGCTCTGGCACTGGGTACCGCTTTGTTGTCGGCCGGTCAGGCGATGGCCGCTGATTACAAAGTCGACAAAGAAGGCCAGCACGCCTTCATCAACTTCAAAATCAGCCACTTGGGCTACAGCTTCATTTACGGCACGTTCAAGGACTGGGACGGTACGTTCAGCTTTGATGCAGCCAAACCTGAAGACAGCAAGATCAGCATCAGCCTGAAAACCGCCAGTGTTTTCACTAACCAGGCTGAACGTGACAAGCACATCAGCAGCGCTGATTTCCTGGATGTCGCCAAATACCCGGAAGCCAAATTCGTCTCTACCTCGGTCAAAACCACTGGTAAAGATGCGGATGGCAAGGTCACTGCCGACGTAACGGGCGACCTTACCCTGCACGGTGTTACCAAGTCGGTCGTGGTCAAAGCGACCTTCTTGGGTGAAGGCAAAGATCCGTGGGGCGGCTACCGTGCTGGCTTCGCAGGCACCACTACGATCAACCGTTCTGACTTCGGCAAAATGATGAACCTGGGCCCAGCGTCCGATTCAATGGAACTGATCATTTCGTTCGAAGGCATCCAAGCTAAGTAACGTTATTGTTTGCACTTGTAGGAGCCAACTTGTTGGCGAAGCGGCCTGACAGACCGCATGCAACTTTCGCCAGCAAGTTAGCTCCTTCAGAGATTCGGTTCTATAGAAATGGCTTAACCCGCACCCAAAAAAAACGCCCCAACCGGGGCGTTTTTTTATTCAGCTAGTTCAGCCTTCGCGGTTACGCGTCAGCAGTGCTGGCTTCTCGCCGCGTGGGCGGCTTGGCAGTTGGTCCAGTTGCTCGGCCGACGGGAAACGGTCGGTCTTGGACTCTTTATGCACGATGGTCGGCGCGGGCTGGCCGTCGCGAGGACCACGAACGGCGGGCTCTTGGCGCGCGGCAGGTTGGTCATCACGAGCAGCCGGACGGCGATTGCGAGGTTGTTCCTCGCGACGGGCCTGACCGTCACGAGGTGCGCCGTTACGCGCGCCGCCGCCAGTACGTTTGGCCGGCGGTGTGCCGGTCGTTGTGCCAGCGCCTGTGCGCGGAGCACTTGGACGAGCCTGACTCGGCGCACGGCCAGCAGGTGCTGCACCGCCCGCAGCAGGAGCTGGAGCCGGTGCGCCTGGACGACGACCACGGCCTTGGCCCTTGTTCGGGTATGGGCTGACGTAATCAGCGCGGTTACCGAAGTTATCCACTTCGTCATCCAGAAACTCATCCGGAGCACGGTCGGAACGCGGAGTCGCCGGACGTTGTTCACGTGCCGGGGTGCCTTCGCGAGGCTTTTGTGCCGGACGCTCAGGACGTGCTGCGGCAGCCGCAGCCGGTTTTTCCTGACCCCGGTCTTTGCCTTTGTCCTTGCGACCGCTGCCACCGCCACCGCCGGCAGGGCCATCACCGCGTGGGCCGCGAGGCGCGCGTGGGTTAGCGCGGACGTCTGGACGCTCGCGAACTTCTGGTTTCTCGGCTTCCACGGCCGTGATGTCGAAGCCCATCAGATCGCCGTCGGCAATCTTTTGCTTGGTCATGCGCTCAATGCTTTTGAGCAGTTTTTCTTCGTCTGGCGCAACCAGTGAAATCGCTTCACCGCTGCGGCCCGCACGGCCAGTACGGCCAATACGGTGGACGTAATCTTCGTCGACGTTCGGCAATTCGAAGTTGACGACATGGGGTAACTGATCGATATCCAGGCCGCGAGCGGCGATATCGGTGGCAACCATGATCCGCACTGCGCCGGCTTTAAAGTCAGCCAACGCTTTGGTGCGTGCGTTTTGGCTCTTGTTACCGTGAATCGCCACAGCCGAGAGGCCATGCTTGTCCAGGTACTCGGCCAAACGGTTTGCGCCGTGCTTGGTGCGGGTAAACACCAATACCTGTTCCCAGGCGCCAGCCGTAATCAAGTGCGACAGCAGCGAGCGCTTGTGGCTCGATGACAAACGGAAAACGCGCTGTTCGATACGCTCGACGGTGGTGTTCGGCGGCGTGACTTCGATGCGTTCCGGATTGTGCAGGAGCTTGCCGGCCAAGGCGGTGATGTCATTGGAAAAGGTCGCCGAGAACAGCAGGTTCTGACGTTTGGACGGCAGGCGGGCCAGGACCTTTTTCACGTCATGGACGAAGCCCATATCGAGCATCCGGTCTGCTTCATCGAGCACTAGAATTTCAACGTGGGACAGATCGACACTGCCTTGACCGGCCAGATCGAGCAGGCGGCCAGGGCAAGCTACCAACACGTCAACGCCTCGGGCCATGGCCTGGACCTGTGGGTTGGTGCCCACACCGCCGAAGATCACGGCACTGACAAACTTCAGGTTCTTGGCGTAGACCTTGAAGCTGTCATGCACTTGCGCCGCGAGTTCGCGGGTTGGAGTCAGGACCAGGACGCGGGGTTGGCGCGGGCCATGACGCTGGGACTTGTCCGGATGACCGTTGGGGAAAAGCCGTTCCAGGATCGGAAGAGCGAAACCGCCGGTTTTACCAGTACCTGTCTGAGCCGCAACCATCAGGTCGCGACCTTGCAACACGGCGGGAATAGCCCGCTGTTGCACTGGAGTAGGCTGGGTATAGCCAGCAGCCTCGATGGCGCTGACTAAAGCCTCGGAGAGACCGAGGGAAGCAAAGGACATGAGTAATCCTGTTTTAGTTAGGGCGGTGCCCATAAGAATGGTCTTGCCTGGCGCGATGGGCGTTTAGATGACGCAATCTCGTCCGGTCCTGCTGGGCCTTTTAGGCATTTCGGCACGTTGTCGCGGGATAGAAAAGGCGCGACTGGCGTGTTCGAGAGGTCTATTGCAAGGCGGAGCGTCCGGGCGTAAGCCTGGCGGGAAGGTCGGAGTATAACAGAGCATTCACCGTACGCCGCTTTCCTGCTGCTCAACGGTTTTATCAGGCGTTGACGCAGAGGGCGCAAGTGCTGCGGGCGCAATAACAATGGCTGGTATCGCTTCGCCGGTGTACCGAGCGACGAGTTCGGCATAGGCCGGCTCGCGCTTGAAGCGTTTGAGTTCGGCGCCAAAGCGCTGCACCAGCAGGTCCATGCCGGCATTTTTGCGCAGGGCAAGGTATTGCGCTTCACGGCTGAGGACGGTGGGGGACTGGGTAATCTGGTCGCGAGCCATCAATTGATCAAGCACGTGCTGACCGACACGTCGGTCAGTGATCACCAGGTCGATTCGGCCCAACAGCAGCTTGCCAAAGTTCGCTTCATGGCTGGGCGCGGGCTCGCGGGTGAACAGTGTCGAGGCCTCGAAATCCTTGCCATAGAGGTACCCCGGCGAAACCCCGATGGTCAGGCCGCGTAAATCCTCAAGGGTGAGGAATGGGTGAGGTCGGGCGTTGGCGTAAAACAGCACCCACTCGACGTCAGACAGCGGCTCGCTGGGATACAGCAGTAAATCGTCGCGCTCGCCCCGCTGGAAAATATCCAGCGCGCCATCGGCCTGGCCTTGTTTGAGCATTGAAAGGCAACGCTTCCAGGGCAGGAATTCCCATTTTACGTCGATGCCCAGTCGCTCAAAAATGATCGCCGTGGTGTCGTAATCCAATCCGCGCGCCTGACCGTCTTCAACGTAGACATACGGCGCCCAGGGTTCGGTGACGATATGCAGCGTTTCACCCAACGCAGTAAAGCTTAGGCAGTTGAAAAAAACGGCAGCAAATAATCGGGTGGTAGCGAGCATGGGCGGAGATTACGACGCGAGATGCTTAAAGAGAAGTGCCGCATCAGGTGGTTTGCACAGGCAGATCATTTATTCGCAGCGCTCTGTTTGAGCAAGTGCAGGTAAATCACATCGCGTTGTTTGCCGAGAATCTGCCGAACGCCCCAATGATTCAACCAACTGTTCAACTGGGCCGGTTCCAAGGTGTGCTTGAGCTTTTCTTCGGCGTTCTGCCGGGCTTTTTCCCACCAGACCGGCGAGCACGCGCGGTCAAATTCGTTGCTGTGCCATGAGCACCCGTAAAGAATCTCGCGCAGAAACTGCCTCTGGGTGGCAGGCACGCCAGCGGTGACGGCTTTGTACATCAGGCGTTTCCAAGTGGCCGGGCGTGGCAACAAGGTGTTTACGCGTCGTGTGTCATCCAGCGCCGCCTGGCTAAGCGGTGCATCCCCGTGCTTGGCGAGCCAGGCGCGAATCTTGGCGCGGAACAGCTGCTTGCGGCTCCAATAGTGATGGATCAGGTCCGTACACTCCTTGACCTCCATGGTGCGGTACGCCGCCACGCTCAAGCAGAACTCTTCGAGGGTGTAGGAGGTGGTCACTTCCGGATAAAACTCATCCATCAAAGCGATCGATTGATCCAGCACGCCTGCGTCTTCACGCATCAAGCCGATGACCCCCGAGTTGAGCAACGGCATCTGGTCGTCGGTCAGCCCGCGTGCCCCTAAACGTTCAGCGAGCACGGCATACAGCGGGACTTCGCGATAAGCCCCGTAGCGCGGACCGAACGCATTGCACAGCAGCGTGCCGGGCTTGACCCGATCAAACAGCTTTAGTGGCGAGCAATGGAAGAAGGTGTCGGTGTCGATTAGCAGCGCGCATTCCGATTCTGCCAACACGGTGCGAAGCGCGACGTGTTTGGTTCGGAAGTGGTAGCCATGAGGGTCGCTCCACGCAGCGCGGGTCTCTTTGTCCAGCGGGCGAACGCGCACGGGCAAGCCAGCGTAGGGCGCGGGGTTGTCGCTGAAAACCTGGATGTCCAAAGGCTGATCAGGCGTTTCGCGCATGCCGGCAAGGGCACTGGCGATACTGAATACCGCTTCCTGATGGTACGTGTCCGCACCAAAAACCAGGTAGACCAGCTGCGGCGCTTGCGGGGAAATATTGGAAGATGTCACAGATAAGTCCGTAATCCAAAGTGCCAGCAAGGTCCCGCCGACGCGAAAGCTTGCTGATTCAAGAGGCTCGAATGGTACACAAGCGCGCTTGTCACGTTGGATTTGTTTTCAGCGCGGCAGTTTCAAGTTATTCCAGATGGCCAAGCTCGGCTCAGCCTGATTCAACGTGTAGAAATGCAGGCCCGGTGCACCGCCGTCCAACAGGCGATCACACATTTGAGTGATGACCTGTTCGCCGAACGCCTGGATGCTTTGGACATCATCGCCGTAGGCTTCCAGTTGCTTGCGAATCCAGCGTGGGATCTCTGCGCCACAAGCGTCAGAAAAGCGCGCCAGTTTGCTGTAGTTGGTGATGGGCATAATGCCCGGCACTACTGGGATGTTCACGCCCATTTTCCGCACTCGCTCGACGAAGTAAAAATAGCTGTCGGCGTTGAAGAAGTATTGAGTGATGGCACTGTCGGCACCGGCTTGAGCCTTGCGCACGAAGTTAGCCACGTCGTCTTCGAAATTGCGCGCTTGCGGATGCATCTCCGGGTAGGCCGCTACTTCTATGTGGAAATGGCTGCCGGTCTCTTCCCGGATGAACGTCACCAGATCATTTGCATGACGTAATTCACCGCTGGCCATGCCCATGCCAGAAGGCAGGTCACCGCGCAGGGCGACAATGCGTTTAATGCCCGCTTGTTGGTATTGGGTCAGCAGGGCGCGCAAGTCGGACTTGCTGTCGCCGACGCATGACAGATGCGGGGCTGCCGGGACTTTTACTTCGCTTTCCAGCTGTAGCACGGTGTTGATCGTGCGGTCGCGGGTTGAACCGCCTGCGCCATAGGTGCAGGAAAAGAAATCGGGGTTGTACGTGGCCAATTGACGAGCGGTGGTGAGCAGTTTTTCATGCCCGGCATCGGTCTTGGTCGGGAAAAATTCGAAGCTAAAGCGACGGTCTTGGGACATGGACGCCGATCTCATTGTAGTAGCGGGCTTGCCCGCGATAAGGTCGGAACGACCTTCAAAAAATGTGAATGATGGCTAATGCAACTGCTTCACGCTCGTTCGCGGACAAATCCGCTCCCACAGGAGAGCGGACAGTCCGAGATCAATTGCGAGCGCGCGAGCGCCAGTCAATCAATAACGATAAGCGTGCGGCTTGAACGGGCCTTCGACAGCCACGCCGATGTAGTCGGCTTGGGTCTTGGTCAGTTGAGTGACCACGCCACCGAAACCACGAACCATCTCCAGCGCCACTTCTTCGTCGAGCTTCTTCGGCAGCACTTCTACGGTCAGACGCTCGGCTTTTTGGGCCGGTGCCAGGTCGGCGTATTTCTGATCGAACAGGAAGATCTGAGCCAGCACTTGGTTGGCGAACGAACCGTCCATGATGCGGCTCGGGTGACCTGTGGCGTTGCCCAGGTTTACCAAACGACCTTCGGCCAACAGGATCAGGTAGTCATCGTTGTGCGGATCGAAAGTGCCCGGCCCGGTACGGTGAATCTTGTGAACCTGCGGCTTCACTTCTTCCCACGCCCAGCTTTTGCGCATGAAAGCGGTGTCGATTTCGTTGTCGAAGTGACCGATGTTGCACACGACCGCGCGTTTCTTGAGGGCCTTGAGCATGTTCGAGTCGCAAACGTTGACGTTACCGGTGGTGGTCACGATCAGGTCGATCTTGCCCAGCAAGGCGGTGTCGATGCTGGCGGCGGTGCCGTCGTTGATCCCGTCGATGAACGGCGAAACCAGTTCAAAACCGTCCATGCACGCTTGCATGGCGCAGATTGGATCAACTTCCGTAACCTTGACGATCATGCCTTCCTGGCGCAGCGACTGCGCAGAACCCTTGCCCACGTCACCGTAACCGATGACCAGCGCTTGCTTGCCGGACAGCAGGTGGTCGGTACCACGCTTGATTGCATCGTTCAGGCTATGGCGGCAGCCGTACTTGTTGTCGTTTTTGCTTTTGGTCACAGAGTCGTTGACGTTGATGGCCGGGATTTTCAGCTCGCCCTTGGCCAACATGTCCAACAGGCGGTGAACGCCAGTGGTGGTTTCTTCTGTGACGCCGTGGATGCGTGCGAGCATCTGCGGGTATTTCTTGTGGATGATCTCGGTCAGGTCGCCGCCGTCGTCGAGAATCATGTTGGCGTCCCAAGGCTGACCATCTTTAAGGATGGTTTGCTCGATGCACCACTCGTATTCAGCTTCGGTTTCGCCTTTCCAGGCATAAACCGCAACACCGGCAGCGGCAACCGCGGCAGCGGCCTGATCCTGAGTAGAGAAAATGTTGCATGACGACCAACGCACTTCGGCACCCAGGGCAACCAGGGTTTCGATCAGCACGGCGGTCTGGATGGTCATGTGGATGCAGCCGAGAATCTTCGCGCCCTTGAGCGGTTGCTCGCCGGCGTATTTACGGCGCAGACCCATCAGGGCAGGCATTTCGGATTCGGCGATGATGGTTTCGCGACGACCCCAGGCAGCCAGGGACATGTCAGCGACTTTGTAGTCGGTAAAATCAGCGGGCGAAATTACAGCACTCATTGAGAGTCTCCATTCGTAAGTATGCGAATGGGCGCCGTTGTGCGTTTAGGTTTGACCGGCATGATTCGCAGAATCAGCTGATTAAACAACGCCCCATCCGAGCCTGACAGGAAGAACCTGCTGCAGCGCCCCTCGGACAGGTGGCGGGAACGGTATCAAGCGAAGATGACCGTTTTGAAGCGGTGGCGATTATCTTTTTTTGAGCGGTAAGTTGCAAGCCTCAAGCTACAAGCGGCAAGCTGAGCGCTATTTCTTGCAGCTCGCAGCTTGCCGCTCAAACTGCCTTTCTAGGAGTGATTATGAATTTCCACACCCGCAAGTGGGTTAAACCCGAAGACCTCAACCCCAATGGCACGCTGTTCGGCGGCAGCCTGCTGCGCTGGATCGACGAAGAAGCGGCGATTTACGCCATTGTTCAGCTGGGTAACCAGCGCGTTGTCACCAAGTACATTTCCGAAATTAACTTCGTCAGCGCCTCGCGCCAGGGCGACATCATCGAACTGGGCATCACTGCGACCTCTTTTGGTCGCACCTCGATTACGTTGACCTGTGAAGTGCGCAATAAAATTACGCGTAAAAGTATTCTTACCGTCGACAAGATGGTCTTCGTTAACCTCGGCGAAGACGGCTTGCCGTCACCCCATGGCCGGACTGAGATTTTGTATGTGAAAGATCAATTCAAGGAAGAAGCGATCCACGGCTGATTGCTCTTGTACCAAACATAAAGCCCAAAACTGGGATAGCTTTCTGTAGAGCCAACTTGTTGGCGAGAGGCTTGATGCCGTGTTACCGGTCAGCAGCCTCGCCAACAAGTTGGCTCTACAGATGACGAGACTCAAGTGATTGTCCTCTTACCGGTGCAACACAAACTGACCGCTGAAGGTCACTGCCACGTCTTCGCTGCCTTGGTTGACGATGTGCGTCGCCAATGTCAGGCGCGCTCGGCCATGGCGTTCATAAGTGCGCAAAAACTTCTCCCATACGACTGGCTCTGGCGCTTCGCAAATGGCGGTGGCATCGGTGGTGACGGGCAGCGGGTAACTGATCTGTCCTTCTTGAATAACGATGTGCCCGTCTTCAATTCCCGCTTCGCGTAGACGCAGATGCATCCAGCCCCAGCCGGCGAGCACGGCGCAGCAATACAGGCTGCCGCCGAACATCGTGCTTTTGTGGTTGATGTTGGGTTCCAGCGGCAAGTGCAGGCGCAATTGGTGTTCGTGCCAGCTCAGCACCTTCAGGCCCATCTCTCGGGTCAACGGAATGTCGTGATGGAGTACCTGTTCTAGCGCGTGGCTATGGGCGTTCATGCGGGGTCCTTGCGATCAATCGAGGTCATCGGCAGCGCTGCTATTGTCACCAAAGCTCAAGCCGTGTTTGCGCAACTTGTCATGCAGGGTTTTGCGCGGCAAACCCAGCGCTTCGGCCAGGCTGCGGACCGAAGTATGAGGCCGTGTCAGCTCGGCAGCGATCAGCGACCGCTCGAAACTTTCAACCTGCTCGCTGAGTCCGCTGCCGGTCGAAGGCATGCTTGGCAGTTCATTGCCCTCCAAGGCCAGTTCCAGCCCAAGGGCGAAGCGCTCGGCAGCGTTTTGTAATTCCCGTACATTGCCCGGCCAGGTGTGGCGCAACAGCAGGGCGCGCTGGCCCGGTTGCAGTTCGTGTTTAGGCAAGCCATGGCGGATGCTGGCTGATTCAGCGAAGTGCTGGAACAGCATCAAGGCATCTTCGCCGCGCTCACGCAGTGGTGGAATTTTAAGGGGCGCGACGTTGAGGCGGTAATACAAGTCGGCGCGGAAGCGGCCTTGATCCGAGGCTAGGCGCAAGTCTTCCTTGGTGGCGGCAATCACCCGGATGTCCAACGGGATCAGTTGATTGCCGCCCAAGCGCTCGACCACCCGCTCTTGCAGCAATCGCAGCAGCTTGACTTGAACCTCAAGGCTCATGCTTTCGATTTCATCGAGAAACAATGTGCCACCACTGGCGAACTCGAACTTACCGATTCGGCGTTTTTGCGCGCCGGTAAACGCGCCGGGTTCATGGCCGAACAATTCGCTTTCCACCACCGACTCCGCCAGAGCCCCGGCGTTGATCGCAACAAACGGCCCCGCTCGGCGGCTGGACAGATCGTGTAATGCACGGGCCACCACCTCTTTGCCCGAGCCGGTCTCGCCGAGGATCAGCACGTCAGCCTTGGTGGCGGCCAGTGCGCCGATTTGCTCACGTAAGCGCAAGATCGGTGCGGATTGGCCGACCAGCCGAGCACTCAGTTGCTGACGGTCGCTCAAGGCCAGGCGCAGGCTGCGGTTTTCCAGCACTAGGCGGCGCACGTCCAACGCCCGGCGCACGCTGTCGAGCAGGGCGTCGCTGGCAAAGGGTTTTTCCAGAAAGTCATACGCCCCCGCACGCATGGCCTGCACGGCGAGCGGCACGTCGCCATGCCCGGTGATGAGCAACACGGGCAATTCCGGGTCTTGTGCATGCAGTTGTGCCAGCAGTTCAAGGCCGTCTATGCCGGGCATGCGAATATCGCTGACGATCACGCCAGGCCAGTCGCGCTCAATGCGTCCGCCCAGTCCTGCGGCGTCGGTCAGCGGCAGCACTTTGAGCCCCGCCAGGTCCAGCGTCTGGCCGAGGGCGCCGCGTAAATGGGGGTCGTCGTCGATCAGCACCACTTGAATCCGGCTGTCGATGGCCTGGTCGGTGCTCATGCAGATAGATCCTCTGGCGGTTGAAGGCTTATTCCGGATGCGCCGGCGCGTAGCCGCAGTGTCAGTACCGCACCGCCGCTGGGATGATTGGTGATCAGTAATTCACCGCCCAACGCGCGCATCAGCGTGTCACAAATGGCCAGCCCGAGACCCAGCCCCTGTGTACGGGTTTTGGTGGTAAAGAACGGTTCTAGCGCGCGGGTCAGTGCTTCTTTGGAAAACCCCGGACCGTTGTCGCGAATAGACAGGTTCACGCCTTCGGCGGTCTGCTCGGCACTGAGCCAGAGTTTACGTGGCGGGCCTTTTTCGGTGAGGGCATCAAGGGCATTGGCTAAAACATTGCCCAGCACTTGGCGAAGGCGTGTTTCACCCGCTTGCACCCACAAGGTCGCATCCGGCAGGTCGCGGATCAGTTCGACTTCCATCGCTCGACGGCGTTTGGCGAGTAGCGCCAGGGCGTCATCCAACGCCGGTTGCAACGCGACACTTTCCGGCGCGTGCCGGTCGCGGCGGGCGAACGCACGCAAGTGGGCGATGATCGACGCCATGCGTGCCGTCAGTTCACTGATGAGCTTGAGGTTGCCGCGGGCGTCATCGGTGCGCTCATGGTCGAGTAGCACTTCGGCGTTTTCCGCGTAACTGCGGATGGCCGCCAGCGGCTGGTTCAGTTCGTGGCTGATGCTCGCCGACATGGTACCGAGCGCCGACAGCTTGCCGGCCTGCACCAGTTCGTCTTGCGCTCGAACCAATTCCTGCTGCGCCTGTTCGCGCTCCAGCACCTCTTGTTTGAGCCGACTGTTCAGGCCTTCAAGGTCACTGGTGCGTTCAATGACGCGCATTTCCAACTCATGCCGGCCCTCGGCTTCGAAGGCAATTCGGTCCAGGTAATGGCGTCGCCGTTGCATGATCAGGCCCAGCAGCAGCATAAGCACCAGCAATGCTGCACCGCCAACAGCGACCACGGTGCGTACCGGCCGATCCACCAGCACGCGAGGCGCAAGGATGTTTACGTTCCAGCCGATCTCCTCAATGGGCTGGGTTTGAGTAATCCACGCCTTTTCATTGATGGTAAGCGGCTTTGGGTCTCGGGTCGGATACGGTTGAATGGCGGTGATAGCCTTGCGTTCCTCATCACTCAGCGGGCGTGTAGCGCGAAAACGCCATTCGGGGTTGGAGGTCAGGATGACGACGCCGTTATGGTCGGTCAGTAGCAGCTGTTCCGGGGTTTTGCCCCACAAGGTTTCAGTGCGGTCCAGATCGACTTTGACCACCAGTGCGCCGACCACTCGATCACGGTCGTGTACGGCTGCGGCGAAGAAATACCCGCGCTTGGCCGAGGTCGTTCCAAGGCCAAAAAAACGCCCAAGTCGTCCGGCCATGGCGTCGCTGAAATAAGGCCGGAAAGCGAAGTTGCGGCCCACGAAGCTGTCGTGTTTGTCCCAATTTGAGGCCGCCAGTGTCTTGCCGTCGGGGTCCATCAAATACATAACGTCCGCCCCGGTTTGCAGGCTAACGTCTTTGAGCAGGCGGTTGGCATTCTCTTGGGCAAGGGGTTGCAGCGGGTCCACCAAGGCTGCACGCAGGGCCGGAAGATCACTGAGGATCTGCGGCAGCACTTCGTAACGGTGCAGGGTGCCGAGCAGGTTGGCGACGTAAAGATCCAATGTCTGCCGGTTCTGGCTGATCAGTTCGTTGCCGTAATAACGCTCGGCCAAATGCTGCAATGGCCACAGTAACGGAGCAAGGCACAGCGCCAGCAAGGCAAGGCTGCGCCAGCGGGGGCGACTGGCAATGGTGGGAGTACGGCTCATGACATGACTGTTGGCCAAGTGTTGCTAGAAGCAGGTGTGCCTGCGCATGGACGGGGTTGTGTCCGCCGCCGACCAGAATACCTGTCGGCGCTGCCGAAGGCTGCGATAAATAGGTTCGGCGTTCAATAGCAACACCAATGCGTCCCGCTTGGGGCGGGGTTCACTCAATCCCTATCGACTGCAAATACTCTGACCGTTCATCACTGTTCTGCGCAAAGCAGTCGTTCTGGGCGATCTGGAACGCTTGGCTGCCTTTTTCATTGAGGAAGGTCTGCACTGAGCAATCGGCTTCACGTAGCTTTACCCAGATGTCTTGGGCATTTTTGATTTTGGCTAAATAGTCGCTGAGTTGTGGCGGGTGCGCGGCGTATTGAGCGCTGATGCGATCAATCAAGTCTTTGTAGGCATTGTTCATTTCGCGATCGGCGGTGGTTCTGTTGAACGCAGAGCACTCGAAGCTCTGTTGGGTGGTCTCCACCTTGTCGCACGGCGTGCCGTCCTCGGCCTGTGCTCCAGTAGCCAGCACTGCCAAAACCAATAGCATTGACCTCATTTGAGACATCCTCGTCCGTTATGTAAACCATTGGCCGGCGATTCTGGCCCAGTGGGCGCGCAAAGAACAGGGCTATCCGGGTCAGCGGTATCGACCCTTTGTCGCTTCTTGACGCTTTCGGCAAACCCCTTGTCGTTTTTGCACCCGGCTCGCTCAACCCTCAGGCATATGCTGGCCCCAAAGCGCCGGCACACGATTCGGTGCATGAATCACTAAAGGGGACCGCCTGATGAGCCCAGCCGAATTACACGCCGACAGTATCGTTATTGACGGGCTGATCATTGCCAAGTGGAACCGTGAGCTGTTTGAAGACATGCGCAAAGGTGGTCTGACCATGGCCAACTGCACCGTGTCGGTGTGGGAAGGTTTTCAGGCGACCATCAACAGCATTTGCACCAGCCAAAAGTTGATGCGTGAAAACAGCGACCTGGTGATTCCGGTACGCACTACTGCGGATATCCGCAAGGCCAAGGAGCAAGGCAAGACCGGCATCCTCTTTGGGTTCCAGAACGCCCACGCGTATGAAGACCAAATCGGCTACGTCGAGATCTTCAAGCAGCTCGGCGTTGGCATCGTGCAGATGTGCTACAACACGCAAAACCTGGTTGGCACTGGCTGCTACGAACGTGACGGCGGCCTGTCGGGCTTTGGTCGCGAAATCGTTGGCGAAATGAACCGCGTCGGTGTGATGTGCGACCTGTCCCACGTGGGGTCGAAAACTTCCGAAGAAGTCATCCTTGAATCGAAAAAACCGGTTTGCTACTCCCACTGCCTGCCGTCCGGTTTGAAAGAGCACCCGCGCAACAAATCCGACGAAGAGCTGAAGTTTATCGCCGACCACGGCGGTTTTGTGGGCGTGACCATGTTCGCGCCGTTCTTGGCCAAGGGCATCGAGTCCACCATCGACGACTACGCCGAAGCCATTGAATACGTGATGAACCTCGTCGGCGAAGACTCTATCGGTATCGGCACTGACTTCACTCAAGGCCACGGCCAGGACTTCTTCGAATACCTGACCCACGACAAGGGCTATGCCCGCCGTCTGACCAGCTTCGGCAAAATCATCAACCCGCTGGGTATCCGCACCGTGGGCGAATTCCCGAACCTCACCGAGACGCTGCTTAAACGCGGCCATCCTGAGCGCGTGGTGCGCAAAATCATGGGCGAAAACTGGGTCAACGTTTTGAAGGACGTTTGGGGCGAGTAAATCCCCGACACCCCCACCGCTTAAACACCCCTCTGCCTTTCGCGCAGAGGGCGTCACCCGAATTTCTGGAGTTTTACCCCATGGCTAAAATCGCCCCGCAACTGCCTATTGAAGTCGACAGCGAAACTGGCGTCTGGACCTCCGACGCATTGCCAATGCTGTACGTGCCGCGTCACTTTTTCGTCAACAATCACATGGGCATTGAAGAAGTCCTGGGCGCCGATGCTTACGCCGAAATTCTGTACAAAGCCGGCTACAAGTCGGCTTGGCACTGGTGCGAGAAAGAAGCTGAATGCCACGGTTTGTCTGGCGTTGCGGTGTTCGAACATTACATGAAGCGCTTGTCGCAACGTGGTTGGGGCCTGTTCAAGATTCAGGACATTGATCTGGAAAAAGGCACCGCCAGCGTCAAGCTTGAGCACTCTTGCTTTGTCTACGTGTACGGCAAAGTGGGCCGCAAGGTCGATTACATGTTCACCGGCTGGTTTGCAGGCGCCATGGACCAGATTCTTGAGGCGTCGGGCAGTTCAATTCGCACGGTCGCCGAGCAAGTCTACGGCGGTTCCGAAGAAGGCCACGACGACGGCTTGTTCACCGTCAAGCCGTTGTAAGTCGAGGTTTCCGTCATGGCTTTCGAAGCGATGTTCCAGCCGATTCAGATCGGCAAACTCACCATCCGTAACCGCGTACTCAGTACCGCACACGCCGAGGTGTATGCCACCGACGGCGGCATGACCACGGATCGGTATGTGAAGTATTACGAAGAGAAAGCCAAGGGCGGTATTGGCCTGGCCATTTGTGGCGGGTCTTCCAGTGTCGCCATCGACAGCCCGCAGGGCTGGTGGAAATCGGTCAACCTGGCGACCGACAAGATCATCCCGCACTTCCAGAACCTGGCCGACGCCATGCACAAGCATGGCGCCAAGATCATGATCCAGATTACTCACATGGGCCGTCGTTCCCGTTGGGATGGCGACCATTGGCCGACGCTGCTGTCGCCGTCGGGCATTCGTGAGCCGGTACACCGCGCGACCTGCAAAACCATTGAGCCGGAAGAAATCTGGCGAGTGATCGGCAACTACGCCAGTGCGGCTGGGCGGGCTAAGGCTGGCGGCCTCGATGGCGTTGAGCTGTCTGCCGTGCACCAACACATGATCGACCAGTTCTGGAGCCCAAGGGTTAACAAGCGCACCGACGAATGGGGCGGCAGTTTCGAAAACCGCATGCGCTTCGGCATGGAAGTGATCAAGGCTGTGCGCAAGGAAGTCGGGCCTGATTTCTGCGTCGGCCTGCGTATTTGCGGCGACGAGTTTCACCCTGATGGCTTGAGCCATGAGGACATGAAAGAAATCGCCAAGTACTACGACGCCACCGGTTTGATCGACTTCCTCGGCGTAGTCGGTTCGGGTTGCGACACCCATAACACCTTGGCCAACGTTATTCCAAACATGAGCTACCCGCCTGAGCCGTTCCTGCACTTGGCGGCCGGCATCAAGGAAGTGGTCAAGGTTCCGGTGCTGCACGCACAGAACATCAAAGACCCGAACCAGGCCACACGAATTCTGGAAGGCGGCTACGTCGACATGGTCGGCATGACCCGCGCGCACATTGCTGACCCGCACCTGATCGCCAAAATCAAAATGGGCCAGATTGACCAGATCAAACAATGCGTCGGCGCCAACTATTGCATCGACCGTCAGTACCAAGGTCTGGACGTGCTGTGCATTCAGAACGCCGCGACCTCCCGTGAATACATGGGCGTACCGCACATCATCGAAAAAACCACCGGCGTGAAACGCAAAGTGGTGATCGTCGGTGCCGGCCCTGCCGGCCTGGAAGCGGCTCGCGTGTCAGCTGAACGTGGGCATGACGTGACCTTGTTCGAGAAGAAAGACACCCTCGGCGGGCAGATCACTACGGCATCGAAAGCACCGCAGCGCGATCAAATCGCGGGCATCACTCGCTGGTTTCAGCTGGAACTGGCACGTTTGAAAGTGGACGTTCGTTTGGGCACGGCGGCTGATCCTGCGGCCATTCTCGACCTGCGTCCTGACGTGGTGGTGCTGGCCAACGGCGGCCATCCGTTCCTGGAGCAAAACGAGCATTGGGGCGCGGCAGAAGGTTTGGTGGTCAGCAGTTGGGACGTGCTGGATGGCACCGTGGCACCGGGCAAGAACGTGCTGGTCTACGACACCATTTGTGAATTCACCGGGATGTCGGTTGCCGACTTCATCGCTGACAAAGGCAGCCAGGTCGAGATCGTCACCGACGATATCAAGCCGGGCGTGGCCATCGGTGGTACATCGTTCCCGACGTACTACCGCAGCATGTACCCGAAAGAAGTGATCATGACCGGCGACCTGATGCTGGAAAAGGTCTACCGCGAAGGCGACAAACTGGTCGCGGTTCTGGAAAACGAATACACCGGCGCTAAAGAGGAGCGGGTGGTTGACCAGGTGGTGATCGAGAACGGCGTGCGTCCTGATGAGTGGATGTATTACGAGTTGAAGGAAGCCTCGCGCAACAAAGGCCAAATCGACATCGAAGCGTTGTTCGCGATTCAGCCGCAACCGTGCCTGAGCCAACCGGGCGACGGCTACTTGCTGTTCCGCATCGGCGACTGCGTGGCCCAGCGCAACATCCATGCGGCCATCTATGACGCCTTGCGGTTGTGTAAGGATTTTTAAGCTGATGACTGATCCCGGGAATGTTTAATCCCCTGTAGGAGCAGGCTTGCCTGCGAATGAGTTAACGCGGTTTATCTGACGCGTCGCCTTCGCAGGCAAGCCTGCTTCCACAGAGATCAGGGTGACGCATTCCGGTATATCCCCTTGCAAGACCCGAGGTCTTTTGGGAGCTCCACATGTTGAACACCCTTCTTCCCATCCTGTTGTTCGTCGCCCTGGCTTTGGCCGTGTTGGGCGCGGTGCGGCGGGTGATGCTGTGGCGTCAGGGCCGGGCGTCCAGCGTCGACCTGCTCGGCGGCTTGCTGGCCATGCCCAAGCGCTACATGGTGGATTTGCACCATGTGGTTGTTCGGGACAAATACATCGCTAATACCCACGTCGCGACCGCAGGTGGTTTTGTGCTGGCGGCGCTGTTGGCGATCCTGGTCCACGGTTTCGGCCTGCATAACCGTATCCTCGGTTACGCCCTGTTATTGGCGTCGGCGATCATGTTCGTCGGTGCGATCTTCATGGCCCTGCGCCGGCGCAACCCGCCTGCACGCCTGTCCAAAGGCCCGTGGATGCGCTTGCCGAAAAGCCTGATGGCGTTTTCCGTGAGCTTCTTTCTGGTGACCCTGCCGGTCGCCGGGATTTTGCCGGAAGATTTTGGCGGCTGGTTCCTCGTGGCCTTATTAAGCCTCGGGGTGGTCTGGGGCGTTTCAGAAATGTTTTTCGGCATGACGTGGGGCGGGCCGATGAAGCACGCCTTCGCCGGTGCATTTCATCTAGCATGGCACCGTCGCTCCGAGCGTTTTGGGGGCGGTCGTTCTACGGGCTTGAAACCTCTGGACCTGAGCGACCGCAGCGCGCCGTTGGGCGTGGAAAAACCCAAGGACTTCACCTGGAACCAATTGCTGGGCTTCGACGCCTGCGTGCAGTGCGGTAAATGCGAAGCTGCATGCCCGGCGTTTGCGGCGGGCCAACCGCTGAACCCGAAAAAACTGATTCAAGACATGGTCGTTGGTTTGGCAGGCGGCACAGACGCTAACTTCGCCGGCAGCCCGTATCCAGGAAGGGCCATCGGTGAACACGGCGGCAACGCCCATCAACCCATCGTCAACGGCTTGGTCGATGCCGACACGCTGTGGTCGTGCACCACCTGCCGCGCTTGCGTTGAAGAGTGTCCAATGATGATCGAGCACGTGGACGCCATCGTCGACATGCGTCGCTTCCTGACCCTGGAAAAAGGCGCGACGCCGAACAAAGGCGCTGAAGTGTTGGATAACTTGATCGCCACCGACAACCCCGGCGGATTTGCACCGGGCGGGCGGATGAACTGGGCGGCAGATTTGAACCTCAATCTGCTCAGCGAGCAGAAGACCGCCGATGTGTTGTTCTGGGTCGGTGACGGCGCGTTCGACATGCGTAACCAGCGCACCTTGCGCGCCTTCGTCAAAGTGCTGAAAGCGGCCAATGTCGACTTCGCCGTGCTCGGTCTGGAAGAGCGCGACAGTGGCGACGTGGCTCGGCGTCTGGGCGACGAAGCGACGTTCCAGATGCTCGCCAAGCGCAACATTCAAACTTTGGCCAAATACGACTTCAAGCGCATCGTCACCTGCGATCCGCACAGCTTCCATGTGCTGAAAAACGAATACGGTGCGTTCGATGGCCATTATCAAGTGCAGCACCACAGCACTTACATGGCTGAACTGATCGAAGCGGGCGCGTTGAATCTGGGCCAGCACAAAGGCACCAGCGTGACCTATCACGATCCGTGCTACCTCGGTCGCTACAACGGTGAATACGAGGCGCCGCGCGAGGTATTGCGTGCGCTGGGGATCGAGATCAAGGAAATGCAACGCTCCGGTTTCCGTTCCCGTTGCTGCGGTGGCGGTGGCGGCGCGCCGGTCACGGACATACCGGGCAAACAACGTATCCCTGACATGCGCATGGACGACATCCGCGAAACCGGCGCCGAGCTGGTGGCGGTCGGATGCCCGCAATGCACGGCGATGCTCGAAGGCGTGGTCGAACCTCGGCCGTTGATCAAAGACATCGCGGAACTGGTGGCTGACGCGTTGCTGGAAGGCGCCGTCGTCAACAAGCCGCTGCCGATTAAGCAGGGTTCAGTTAAACCTGAACTCGCGGAGGCACACTGATGAGCGACATTATTCGCCGTGACCCTCGCGCTGAGTGGATCGCCCGTAACCGTTTGCACCCGCTGCACGCGGCCATGCAACCGGCGCAAGCCAGCTGGATGGGGCCTAATGGCGTCGTGCGCAAAGACGTGCACCACGTTGGCTTCATCGGTCTTAACGGCGTCAAACGTATTGATCGCAGCGGCGCGCAGCAGGGCGGGGCTGTTAAACGTTCTTCAGCTAATGAAGTGCAGTTGCCGCTGCATCAAGTCGCACAACCGGCGTTCTACATTTGTGTCGCCCCCGATATGGTCGGTGGCCGATTAAGTGCTCACGACCGCGACCTGCTTGGCTTGGCCCACAGCTTGGCCGGTAACCACGGCGCGGTGTTGGCGGTGGTCTTTGGCGAACACAAAGAAACCACCTTCGCCACGGCGGGCGTCGATAGATTACTGACGTTGGAAGGCTACGAATTCAGCGGTTATTCACCCGAGCAGCGCGTACAAGGGCTGCGGGCTGTGGATAACCAGTTCAACCCGCGCCACTGGCTGCTGCCCGACAGCCGCACCGGTGGCGGCGAATTGGGTCGGCGTTTTGCCGCCAGCTTAGGCGAACGCCCGGCAACACGGGTTTGGCAGGTCACGGATAACCAGTGCATCGGTCGCGCTGGGGCCGGCCGTCAGGACGTGGCCGGTCCGTTGGCGCGCTTGATTTTAGCCGCCGTCGAGTGTGCCGAACCGGTCAGTGACACCCGACATGAAGTGCTGCCCGTGGAGTTATACACAACCGTGGCGCGTAGCCTGTCGCGTATCGAAGACCTTGGCGCGGTGGCGGTTGATCCGGCAGCCATTCCCATGGCCGAAGCGGAGTTCATCTTCTCTGGCGGCAATGGCGTGAAAGATTGGGAATTGTTTCACCGCACCGCTGCCGCATTGGGCGCCACCGAAGGCGCTTCCCGTGTGGCGGTGGACGACGGCTACATGGCGCGTGATCGCCAAGTCGGCGCCAGCGGTACGTGGGTCACAGCGCGGGTGTACGTCGCGGTGGGTATTTCCGGCGCGATCCAGCATTTGCAGGGCATTGGCGCCTGCGACAAAGTCGTGGCGATCAACCTAGATCCGGGGTGCGACATGATCAAACGCGCCGATCTGTCGGTCATTGGTGACAGCGCAGCGATTCTTAAAGCGCTGATTGCGGCGATTGAGACCCACCGCAACGAGGGGAAACGCGATGCCGCTTAATTCGAAGGCCCCTGTGGATAACGGCTCGATTCATGTAATTAGCCTGGTCTCTATCGGCGCTCACCCGACTTCTGGCCGTCCGCGCCGCGCCGAGCAAGATGCACGCGCCGTTGAACTGGGCCTGCAATTGGCTGGGGATAACTTGCACGTGCTGCATGCCGGCAATGTCGAAGAGCCTGCGCTGCGGGCTTATCTGGGCATGGGCCTGGACGAATTGCATGTCTTGGAACAGCCCGAAGGCGCAGACGCATTGCCTGCGCTGACGGAGTATTTACGTGAATCCAATGTGCAAGTGGTGCTCACCGGCAGCCAAGCTGAAACGGGCGAAGGCTCAGGCATGCTCCCGTATTTGCTGGCAGAAAAGCTCGGTTGGCCGTTAGTCGTCGGATTGGCGCAGGTTGAATCATTGGCAAACGGCGTGGCCCATGTGCTCCAAGCGTTGCCACGTGGCCAGCGGCGTCGGCTGAAAGTCCGCCTGCCGTTTCTCGCGACTGTGGATAACGCCGCGCCCAAATCTCGGCAAAGCGCCTATGGCCCAGCGCAGCGTGGTTTGCTGGCGGCTGATCAGGTTGAAGTGGTGATGGACGAGCTGTTGGCGGCCTCGTCGCTTCAGCCCGCCAAGCCTCGGCCAAAACGACTGAAAGTGATCAAAGGCAAAAGCGGCGCTGATCGGATGAAAGCGGCGACCGCCAAAGCCAGTGGCGGCGGTGGGCAAGTGCTCAAGGGCGTTAGCGCCGAGGCCGGTGCTGAGGCTATTTTGAAGTTGCTGATTGAGGAAGGCGTGGTTCGCTGAGAAGCCGGCGGCCAGTCGCCTATCAAGCGACGCATAACCGGTTGAATAAAATCGATGATGTGTAGGAGCTGCCGAAGGCTGCGATAAGATTTTTCAGTGCCTGCCATTTCCTGTCTGCCGAAGTCTCTGTGGGAGTTGGCTTGCCAACGAAAGCGTCAATGCAGGCGACCCAGGTGTTTATTCAGGGATGCCATAACTGCACTCCTTTTGCTTGTTATCGAAAAGCAAAAGCCTAGCAATCAAGACAACAAAAAACCCGCACGGGGCGGGTTTTTTGTTCACGTACAGACGGGTAGCACCGTCCACCGCAAGGGCTGCTTACTTAGCCATCAGTGCACTGCCCGCCGCGCCGCCCAAGCCAGCGCCAACGGTGCCGCCAGTGCTGCCGCCCAATTTGTTACCGAGCAGCGAGCCGCCCGCTGAGCCAAGGCCGCCACCGAGTGCGGCTTTGGTTTTATGGCCTTTCTTGGCGGTCAATGCGCCACCTGCTGCGCCGCCGACACCGGCGCCCAAGGCTGCACCCGTGCTGCCGCCGCCCATTTTCTGGCCAACAACGTTACCCAGCGCGCCACCGACGCCGCCGCCCAATGCGGCATTAAGTTCGCTGCCAGCCATCGCGTTCTGGGCTGCGAGCAATCCAAGGGCAAGGGTCAGGGCGGAAAGAGTTGTACGCATGTTACGAACCTCAAAAAGAATAATGCAGAGGGAATACAACGACTCACGGCGTGAGTCGGTAGAAATCTTCAGCGAGACTGCTGATTGTTTTTGCCAACTAGAATGCGAGACGCCTCGTTGTAATCAGCTTGGAAAGCGTCGCCTTCCATCCATGCAACGGCAGTGTCTTCGTCTTCATCGTAAAAATTCGTTCGATACGCGATGAGCAGGCCCATGAGGAAGTCGGTGGCGTGCTGTTCTTCTTCCTCGGAAATCACCAGTTCTAACACCGGGTACTGCAAAAACACCACGCACATTGCCAACTGACTAATGGACTCCGCAGCTTTCATCGCCTGGAACAGGTCATCGAAGTCAGCCGGGTCAAAACCATTGGCGAGAAGATCGGCAAAATCGAACGTAGACAGGTCAACCTCGACGTCATCAAACGGCTCGTTGACCAGCGGCGAGGCGAGTACCGGATGGAACAAACCCTGCGCCGGCTTGCCCGAACGGTTCTGCTTGGCTTTGGTTTTTGCTCGCTTGGCGCGTTTCTGCTGTTTGTCTGGCGAAGCCATGGCTTAGAGTCCTGTGCAGGCTGGATGCCGTTAATGGGCGCTATTGAAACGCATACGTTTTGAATAGCCAAGCGGGATGGGGCAAACGATACCAACAAAAAATCGCTAAGCCTTACGATTGAGGGGGTTTTAGGTTGTTAGTCGATTTGAGGCGGAGACTAATCTCATACCACAAGCAATGTTGAGCGAGATTGGCCTGAACGGTTATTGTGGCTAATTCCAATTGCAACACTATTGCTGAAATGATCAGGTAATCGCCATGCCCATCGAAGCTATGCCCACATTCTGGAGAGACGCAGAGTTGCCTTTCATCGAGGCGCGCCAAATAGAAGATGGGCGAAAGGTCTTTTATGGCCGGCATTCTCATGAGGTGTTTTCCATTGGTGCGGTCACCTCTGGGCAAAGCACTTACCTGCATGAAAAGAGCTGCCAAACCATCAGCGCCGGGACGGTGGTGTTGATGAATCCAGGCGAAGTCCACGCCTGCAATCCCATCGAAGACCAACCGTGGTCATACGTGATGTTGTACGTTGATGCGAACTGGCTAGCGGGGATTCAGCACAGTCATGACGATGGTGACGGCTTGGGTTTCCAACCGATCTCGGCTACCCACACTCGATCATCTAAATTGTTTGCTGGCCTGATTGACCTGTATGCGCAACTGATCGATCCAGCGCTGGACGCCCTGCCGAAACGTGAAGCGGCTGTTGCCTTCTTCATGTTGATGCAGCGGACGTTAGGCCATTCGACGCTGGAACTAAAAAGGATCAATCCGAGGGTGGTACGCGCTGCTGAATACATCAATGAGCACTTTATGGGCACGGTGCGCCTTGCGGCAATTTGTAAGGCGGCCAATCTCTCGGAAGCTTATTTGATCCGCGCTTTTGAGCAGCAATATCACATGACGCCCCACGCCTACTTGATCAACCGGCGAATTCAGCACGCTCAGGCGCAGCTACGTGACGGCGCGTCGATCATAGATATCGCACATGAAGCAGGGTTTGCCGATCAGGCGCATTTTCAGCGGGTGTTCAAGAAGCATCTCGCGGCGACGCCAGGGCAATACAAGCCTTAAAACAACAGCAGGGACACCGCGCAGCCCGCCAGTATGGCTGCCATGCAGCGGTTGAATAAACGGATCCGGGGCGCGCTGTGCAAGTACCTTCCCAGAACCGCACCGGCGTAGACCCAGCAGGCCACCGACAAGTAGCAGATTACAAAGTAGATCAGGGCAAACGACCAGATCAGTTTGGCATCTCCGCTGGCAACAAAGGCCCCCATTCCTGCGACGGCTGCAAGCCAGGCTTTGGGATTGAGCCATTGCATCGCAGCGCCGCGCAGAAAGGACGGTTGACGCGTCGCACTGCTGACATCCAATCGCCCGTCATCCACCGCCAGTTTCCACGCCAGCCACAGCAGAAACGCAACGCCAGCCCAGCGAATCAGGTCGGTCAGAATCGGCCACTGCTTCAGTACCTCATGCAGCCCGAAACCGGTGAACAACAGCAACACAACAAACCCCACCGTAGCTCCGAGCACATGCCTCAGGCTGGAACTCAAACCGAACTGCGCTCCGGAACTCAGGGCCACAACATTTACCGGCCCCGGTGATATCGACGCCGCCAAGGCAAACGCCGCCATTGAAATCAACACGCTCATTTTTGCTCCGCTTCGTTTAATGAATGCGCGTTGAAAGTAGTTGGGTGGGGGTGTGGAGTATTGAAAAAAACTGCCCTGTGCGGTGGGGTTGGAATTTATCGCGGAGGTGAATGACCTTCGGCTTTGCAAAGTTCGTGCAGGGCTCTGGTAATTTGCGGGGAGGAAGGTTGTTATCAATCCACGAGCCGACGGTCTGCGTTAGTCGATGATATTCCGGCTGTTGACGTTGATCGAAAACTGGCACCTTGAGATGAAGCCAAACTGCGATGCCATCGCTCGTCAGTTGGATGATCGATACCGTCTGTCGGAATAAAAACGTCAAATTCAAATACAGATATTTTTAGAGGTTTTGATATTTAATTATCATTAATCAATAGGTTGGTGAGCCTGTAGGCGATTTCTGATAATGCAGTCGAGATATTGGCTCACCCATGCTTCGATGTTAGTTTGCCCCCCCTTTTGAATTCGACGGATCGAACATGTCTTCTCTCACGCCACGGACTCGGCTGCTGATGGGCGTCTGCCTGCTGACTTGCTTCGCGCTGAACAGCGCGTCGGCTGCCCCTACGCCCGGCGATCAGGACCTGATCCGCGACCGGCAAAACCGCCTGCTGGAAGAACAGCAGCGGCGTCTTGAAGAGCTCAAGGACCTGCCCGGTAAAGAGGCCAAGCCAAAAGCGCCCACCACACCTGCGGACACCCGCTGCTTCCCCATCAAAGACATCAAGCTCAAGGGCGCTGACAGCCTGTCCGCACCCGACCGCGAGCGCCTGCTCAAGCCTTATATCGGCCAGTGCCTGGGCGTGTCCCAGCTCAATGAATTGCTCAAGACCATTACCGACTACTACATCGACAAAGGCCTGGTCACCAGCCGGGCTTACTTGCCGCAACAGGACCTGTCCAAGGGTCATCTGCAAGTGTTGGTGGTGGAAGGCAAAGTCGAAGGCTTGAAAGGCGCCGACAACAGCAAACTCTCGGACCGCGAACTGGCCATGGCCTTTCCCGGCAAAAACGGTGACTTGCTGAACCTGCGAGAAATCGAGCAGGCCATTGATCAGCTCAACCGTTTGCCCTCCAACCAGGCACAAATGGAACTGGCACCAGGCAATGCCGTTGGCGGCAGTTCGGTGCTGGTGAAAAACAACCCGCAGAAGCCTTGGCGTGCCAGCCTGTCGCGTAACAACGATGGCCAGAAAAGTACTGGCGAACAGCAATGGGGCACCGGCTTTGAATGGGACAGCCCGCTGGGCCTGGCTGATCAGTTGATTCTGCGCGGCGGCCACGACGCCATCAGCGACCATCAGAAAACTTCAAAAAACGCGATGCTTTACTACAACGTGCCGTGGGGCTGGTGGAATTTCAGCTACAGCTACAACCAGAGCGATTACCGCTCGGTGGCACACGGCGACGGTTTTGATTTCAAGCAGACCGGCGACAGCCAGAACCGCAAACATGAACAGTGACTACAAGGCCGTGACCGACCAAAGCGGCCTCTTCGCGGGCGCAGGTGGCTACGACATCAATGTCGGCAAGACGACTGCCTTGCAGGGCGCTGTGATTGCCAGTGAAGCGTCTGTCGACAAAAACCGCCTCAACACGGATCGCCTAATCGTCAACGACATAAAAAATATCATCGAGATCGAGAGCCAATCGGTAGGCCTCGCTGTTTCGTCCAGCAGCGCTGGCGGCGCCTCAATCGGCGGCAGCATCCCGGTAGCACTCAAGGATGAAGACCGTAGTCACACCCGCAGTGCAGTCAGCGAAGGCACGATTGTTGTTCGCAATGCCGAGAGCGCTAATGACCTCGTGGGACTGAACCACGACACCGCCAACGCCAATCAGAAGCTGGACAGGCCTGATGAAAAGGCAATGAAGGAGCGTATCGAACTGATTCAAAGCACGGCCCAGTTGGCCAGTGGGATTATCAGTACGGTGGCGAAGGCGTCGGTAGATGAGGCGAAAGAGCGGTTGAAAACGGCCAAAAGTCCGTCTGATGTTAAGGCTGCTGAGCAAAACCTCAAGGCAGTTTCCGAGAGTTGGGCGGCGGGCGGCGACAAGCGAGTATTGGCCGACATTGCTAGTGGGATTATCGCTGCGGCATTAGGGGGAGCTGGGGGATCCACATCCCTGGGAATTGTCGCCAACACCACGGCTGCTGATGCGTACCAAAAAATTGGTGATTACGCTGATCGGCAGCGTGACGTTGCGGGCAAATCAGGTGACCTCGCAACTCAGGCGGCTTGGGACGAGGGCGGGGCCGCGCGGATTTTGTTGCATACCTTAGCCGGGGCGACCCAAGGATTGTCAGGTGGGGTAGTGGGAGCCAGCGCCATGAGCGCAGGCGTAACTGGTCTGACGGTACCGTTGATTGCTGAAAAAGTCGCTCAGTTGGACATTCCTGTTGATGTAAAAAAAGCGCTAATTTCCAGCGCCTCCGGGTTTGTAGCAGCCGGTGTAGGTGGTATTGCCGGGGCTAACGCAGGTTTACTGGAAGTGCAAAACAACTACCTCAAACACACGGATATTGAAGTTCTATCTAAGCAGTTGGCCGTTTGTGCAGCGGGCAACACAGCGTGTCGTCAACAGGTGATCACAGATGCCAAAAGGATGAGCGACGCCAACGACGCTGAGTTGATGGCTTGTAAGGACCAACAGTGCCTCAATATTCACATCGCTCAGATTTTTGAAGGCGCTAAAAGCTTTGGAGACCTGTATGCCGCAGACAAGGCTATCAACTCTAAGGATAAAACCACCTTTGGCGCGATCAGTGATATTGAAACTAACAGCCTCCTGATGGCCGCTAACATGGCCTCGGGTCTTCCTAGCTATGCCAGTTGGGCTGGTAAACACTGTGAGTCTGCAGGCTCGTCAGCCTGTCAGGCCAAATTCTCTGATGCAGTTAAAAGTGGTACGTTCATCAATTCACAGGGGCTACCCGGGGGGGTCATTCCTGAGGCCTTCCAGTATTGGGAGACGGTGTTTGGTGACACCCGGCAACCTCATGAGTACAGCGACGTGACCAAAGGCTGTATTCCTTTGCTAGGTGGCTGTGGTTCGTTGATACAAGCGTATGAAGCTTTACGACGAAATGCAGGCCCTGGTGGAGATGGGATAAGGGTGGTTAACAGTGGAGATGTGAGTGAGTTGCATATGATGGGGGCTAAGCTGGGTCATGTTGCGCACCTGACAGATGACAGTACCATGAGTGTGATCAATATCACGTTGCCAGGAATGCACGCACTAGATCCCGGATTCGTGATACGTACAGTCCAACCCACTCAGGACGGCGCATTTAATGTGAAAACGCATGGTTGGGGAACAGGTCCCAGCCCACTATTTAACTCCAACAGTTGGGCTGCTTATATGGTCTGGGGAGGTAATACTACTTTGGGGATCGCATGGCAAGAACTTATCAATAACAGTCCTGAGCGTGTCAAGAAAGCGCTTATACCTGCACCTGAGATGCCGAAATGAGGGCCGATGGAGTTCTGCGCTTGTTCGCGGTGCCATTTTGTGGTGCTCTGGTTTATGCAGCGTTTATGCCATTGCTCAAGGGCTTTAATTTCACGTCCTTGTTCTCGGGTTTTTTGTTTGGGTTCATTGTTTCCATGTTTGTGGGGATTCCCTTGTTGCTGCTGGGTGACAAGGTTTTTCCGGGGTATAGGGTTCGCCATATTTTGAGCAGCTTGTTTCAGAGCTTGCTGATCTATCTGGTTTATGGCGGTTTTACTTTGCATTTGCTAGTTGTTGCGATAGCTGGCGGTTTGGTGTTGGGAGGGTTATATACCGCGCTTGCAATGCGAATAGAGCAACATGTAGCGAAACAGAACGAGCCGCAGAGAGGGCGAGGCTACATACTAGGAATTCCACTTTGCGGCGGTTTGTCCCTTGTGGCTGCAGCGTGGGGCTTCTTCAGCGGGACTGAGTTCGTCGCTTTTTTTGTTCTGTTTTTCTTTGTAGGCGCAGGGCTGAGTATGCTAATCAGTTGGCCTGTTTTGTGGCTAATAGAGGGTTTTCTTACTACTCCTTTTCGTTATGTCGTCGGAGGGATCCTCAGTGGTTTTTTAATATGGCTACTCTGTGGCGCACCTGCGGGGTCATCCGCTTTGTTTGGGCAAGAGTCTCTGGGTTTCTGGCCCTTCCCTTCTATGGTTGGCATGTTTTATTTTGTCTCGGTGGGGTTAGTCTCTGGATTGTTGTTCACCGGGTTTAATTGGATTTATGAAAAATTTAGTGGAAGCGAGTGAAAAAATAATTTTGCTGATTTTGCTTAAGGAAAAACTAGTAGATGGTTGGATTTATTTGGTTTTCGAAGCGGGGGGATGGATTTATTGTGCTTTCTTAAACTAATATTTTCAGAAGGGGTGGTGGGGCGTCTGAATACTAAAGCCGCACCTACTACTGACTTTATCAATCGCTCCCCTTATTTGGTCGACGGAGATGTGCATGCTTGAGTCATGTAGAACCAGCTCCGTCAACATACATATATGATCGGGTAAATCGCCGTAAGGCGACTGGCCGGTTACGTTGTTGATATGGCGGTTGTTATTTTTGCTCTGGTATTAAAAAGGCTTCATAAAGCATCTATCCGCTCGATTCAGTTCTGCGTTGAGCCTGACTATTTTTCAGGGGTAGAGTATTTTTTAACCCTGCTTGCCCTTACCTACTTTCTATTTTGTGACGCTCTACCTAATGGTCAAAGCTTAGGTAAATGTCAGTTAAAAATGTCGGTGGTCGGCCTTTTTTTAATCCGTTCTGTACCGTTTTTCAGCCAGGCCTGATCTTGCTAACTGGATAAAAAATGTATGGATTGATGGTGAGTGATTATCCGCTTCGGAAAGATAAATAACGGCATACACAGCGTAATCGCGTACGCACCGCGTATACCGCGTGACTTCCGGAGTCTATGAAAAAGCAAAACCAGAGAGGATTGCTCAGAGGCCCTGCAGCGCGCCGTGGGAGAAAAGAGTGTACGTAGTGGCGTACAGGATTTTCGATGCCTCAGCGTGCCAGAAGGAAGCTTTAACCTGACAATTTAAATCAGGCTAAGAAGATGTTCAATTTTGGGTCAGGTGCTGAAAATCCGTTGGACTGACTTCGATCAAACTGCCAAAGCGTCTAGGTCCAGAAATGGAAGTCCAGGGGCCACTACAGTGACAGATAGCTTTTGCCTGTAATATAGAGTCGTCAAAGAGTTAATCCTGCACTGCGCACGTAGGGCGGTAAGTAAATAAGCAACCGTTTTTGTGCCGATTTTGCCATATCAAATCTCTAGCTCTCTCAGGTAGGCCTCTACCCACTGGCGAGGAGACCGGCATCGAATGATCTTGTTCAGGGTTAGCCGAAACTCAGCACTGACCTTGTCCCTGACTCTGTAGGCGGTGGCGATTATGCCTGATCGGTTTCGTGTATCCGCCCGGCAAGAACTAAACAGAGAAGGGCATCGCCGAGTGTCAGTTGATGGGTGGTGCATGCGAGGTCAGTCCTGAGTTTGAAATGACCGGCCATAGATACCGGTGTCGATTGTGGGGCCTGAGAATGGGCGTGATCTGTATGCCTATTTCAAGGATGTGCTGACACGGATAGCGACGCAGCGGCCGGTGGGATTGTCTTCGAGGCGGGAGAGATATTGTTGTTTGAAGGGGCTTACTGGCCTGAGCTCAAAGGAAGGGTTCCTGCTGCTGGGCTTTTCATTTGAGGTGGGCGCTGTCGGTAGTTTGTAGTCGTCTATCAGGAGCACGCAACGTAATCGCATGCGCACCGCGCACACCGCGTGACTTCAGGGTCTATGAAAAAAGCAGGGAGGGTTGCTGAAAGGCCCTATAGCGCGCCATGGGAGAAGAGGGAGCAATGCTGGGGCGGACTGTATTGCCGACGCCTCAGCTTGTCTGAGGGAGGCTCTCAACCTGGCAATTTAAATCAGGTTAAAAATATTCAGTTTTGTCACTGCTCCATAAATTCCTTGGACACCTTTCAATCCCACTACCCAAGCGCCCTGGTCCAAAAATGGTCCAGAGATCATAAAATCGCAGGCAATAAAAAACCCCAAGGACACATTGTTCCTTGGGGTTTTCGGTATTTTGGTGCCCAGAGACGGAATCGAACCGCCGACACGGGGATTTTCAATCCCCTGCTCTACCGACTGAGCTATCTGGGCAACGGGGCGCATTAGACTTGTTTTTCTGGGGGTCGTCAAGCGCGTTGTTGAAAATAGTCAGTTATTACCGTTGCTTACGACCCACAGTGGCTGCAAAGGGTTATTCCTTGGGCGCGACGTAGCCTTCTGCTTGGGCGTAATCGGCGCCGGAGAGGAACTTGTCCATTTCGACCTGGAGGAATTTACGGTCTTCGGCGTTCATCATGTTCAGGCGACGTTCGTTGATCAGCAGGGTCTGGTGTTTCTGCCAGTCGGCCCAGGCCTTTTGTGAAACGTGGTTGAAGATGTCTTCGCCTTTGGCGCCTGGGTAAGGAGCGCGGTCCAGGCCGGGTAATTCTTCTTTGTACTTGCGGCACATCACGGTGCGGGTCATTACAACTCTCCTGCGTTCAATACGTCGGCTGCGCGTTTCAGCAGCTTCTTCACCGGGGCGGCCAAGCCCAGGCGCGGTGGGGTGGCGAGGTTATACCAGAGCCAGTCGGCCTCGGCCACGTGGTTGGCGGACTCTTCGACCTGTACCAACCACGGTTCGATGGACAGCTGGAAGTGGCTGAAGGTGTGAACCAGGCCCGGCAGCTCATGGTGTTTGCCCAGCGCCAGAGCGTGTTGGTTGGCCAAATGCTCCAGGTCACTGAACTGATCCAGCTCCGGCAAGCTCCACAACCCGCCCCAGAGGCCCGTAGAGGGACGTCGGTACAGCAAAATGGCGCCATCGCGGTTAGCGAGCATCGGCATCAGCGTGCGCTTTTGTGGCACGGTTTTGCGCGGTTTGGGAATCGGGTAACGGATCTCTAAACCCAACAGGTGCGCTTCACAGCCTTTTTCCAGCGGGCAGAGCAGGCAACTCGGTTTACTGCGGGTACAGAGCGTTGCGCCCAGGTCCATCATTGCTTGGGTGTAGTTGTTGACTCGGGTGTGCGGCGTGAAGCGCTCAGCGTTCGCCCACAGCTGTTTGGCCACCTTGGGCTCGCCAGGGTAACCCTCTTGGGCGGTATAGCGCGCCAGCACGCGCTTGACGTTGCCGTCGAGGATCGGTGCACGCAGGCCCATGCTCAAGCTGGCGATGGCGCCAGCGGTGGAGAGGCCGATACCGGGTAATTCGATGAGTTTCTCCACGTCGTGAGGAAACTCCCCCGCATAGTCAGCCACCACAATCTTTGCGCTCTTTTGCAGATTGCGGGCCCGGGTGTAATAACCGAGTCCGGTCCACAGGTGCAGCACTTCATCTTCCGGCGCTTGAGCCAAGGCCTGCACCGTTGGCAAGGCTTCCATGAACCGGTCGAAGTAATTTAAAACGGTGCTGACCTGAGTCTGTTGCAGCATGATCTCTGACACCCAAACCCGGTACGGCGTGATGCCCTGTTGCCACGGCAGATCGTGCCGGCCGTGGCGGTCGTACCATTCCAGTACAGCCGTTGAAAACTGCTCGGCTTTCATCGTTTAAACAGACCTTTGAGCGCGTCCTTGAGCTGTGGATTGATTTTGTCGCCTAGTTTGTCGTCGATTTTCTGCTCGATCTTGTCACCTGCCAATTTGGCCGCGGCTTCGACCAATCCTTCGTTATCGACGCGGCACGCCTTGGCGCCCAGCTCCAGTGGTCCACGGCAGCGCAACGGAAATTCGAAATTGGCGTAGCGATCATTGACTTGGCAGGCCGGGTCCGGCATGTCGCTCTTGTCGCCTTCGACGATGATGCCGATGCGGTAATCCATGCCCAGTACGCGTAGGTCGATGTCGCCGTTACCGTTAACCGTTAAACCGGGGATTTGCACTTTCAGGTCCGGATTGCTGGCAACGCCGTTGCGTATGACCAAGGTGCCGCCGAGTTGCTGAAAAGGCGTGTCCTTGCCGTGAGGTTCGGCGCTCAACGTTTTGCGATTTAGCTTGGCGATGCCTTGGCAGACTTGCTGCTCCAGGTTTGCGTTGACCAGCACGCCGTTGTTGAGCATGAAACTGGCGGTACCGTTGAGGCCGTCAATCAACGCTTTTTGACTATTGCCTTTGCCGGTCATGTTGCTGCGTGAGGTCAGCAACCCTCTGACAGGCGCGTTATCCTCGCTCCGGTAAAAGCTTTCAACCGGAACTTTGTTGACACGGGTTTGCAGGGTCACTACTGGCAAATCAGGTCGAACATCCAGCGTGCCTTTGACTTCGAAATCACCGTTGCTAATGTTGCCGCGCAGGCTATCCAGCGTGATCTGTCCATCGAGACCGTGGGTTTTCAGCACGGCATTGCGTATCGGCAATCTATCGATGGTCAGTTGGCCAAAACTAAGGTCAGCTTGAGCGTCGAGTTTGCGCATCCGCTCCAGCGGTAACAGGCGATCATTACTCCAGGCAACCTGGGTCGGCTGATTGGGCAGAGGGGTCGTTCCGCCCGCTGTGGCGAACGCCTGGTTTTCTGTACCGGTCACTTCAGACTTACGGGCAGCACCCGCGCTGTTGGCCTCATCGCTCCTGGCGGGACGATAACGGTCGGCGTCAAAGGTGTCGGCCTTGAGTTGGATGCGAATGGCTTGCTTGGCAAAGTCGTCAACGGCCAAGCGTCCACTGAACGTGCTGTCGTCAACCTTCATGTTGAGGTCTTCGACGGCAAGGCTGGTGGGGCTGCCGGTGAGGCGACCGACCAGTTCGACCTTCTTCAAGCTGTCTTTGTCTATGTCGGGTACGGTTTGACCGATGCTTTCGAGAAAGTCCCGCAGGTTGAATTGCGCGATGGACAGGCCGCCGCTCAGCTGTGGTGTCTTGTCCAGATCGCGTACATGCAACTCGCCCAGTGCGCGCAATTGGTTCGCCGAAAACTTCAGGCCATTCCAGTCCGCGATATTGGCCGCCATGTCGACGAGCAGTTGGCCTTGTGCAGCGAAGGTCAGGGTATTGCCGTCCAGTGGATCGCCAGAGGCTTCTCCGGACAAACGCATGTCTTCGAACTGGTAGCGTTTAAGCGCACGGTCAAAGCGCAACTGCCCGACCAGTTCGGTCTTGGCGCGTATCACCGGCTGATTGGTGCTGAAAAACGAAGTGAACTTGATCGGAATATTGGCCCCTTCATGCACGGCGCCGGTGCTCAATTGAATACTCTCGGCAGTAAATTGCCGGCCAGTTTTGGCATCGCTGTAATCGATGCGGGCGTTGTTGACGGTCAGGCTGTCGATATCGAGCTTGATCGGCTGCGATGATTTATCTGGCGCTGCTGGCGTGTTTTTTCCGGAATTAGCGCTGGCGTTTTCAGGTGTTGGCGCGGGCGCTACGGTGGAGGGGGCTGGGCGGCCAATGTCTTCCCAATTGCCGTGGCCGTTTTCGTCACGGTTCAACGTCAGGTTCAAGCCTTCGATGCGTACATCGCTCATCTGCACTTCGCGGCGCAACAGCGGCAGCACGCGAACTGACAGACCAAGCATCTGCAAATCGGCAAACGGTTTGGTCGGGGTCACCAAGGTGGCGACGCTGGCGTCATGCAACTCCAGGCCAAGCCAAGGGAACAGGCTCCAACCAATGTCACCTTTTAGGGTGAGCTCCACATGGGCTTTGTCGCGGGCCAATTGGCGAATCTCGTCTTTGTAATCGTTGGGATCAAAAAAATGGGTCAGGGCAAAGCCAAGAGCCACGATGATCAGCAACAACCCGAGAATAACCAGACCCAGGATTTTGCCGAACGCTTTCATAGGCGAGTCCTTGTGATGGATTCATTCAAAATTTAGCCCGCGAGTATAGCGTTCTCGACTGGAACCGTGCCGCGGACGGTTTTTTTGTTGTGTGCATTCCCTCAGCTCTGAGCCAGCTGCGGATCGAGAATCAGATGGAATTTGGCCGCCAAAGCTTGGGCCTCAAGATGTCCGACAGGCGCCAGCAAGCGCAGTTCACAGCCTGCAACGCGGGCCATTTTTTGTGCCTCGACCAACAGGCGTTCTGCGACCCCTCGGCGCCGGGTCAATTTTCTTACGCACAGTTGAGATAGGTGCCAAATGTTGTTGTTGCGTTGAACGCAAGCGGCGCCCAGCAGTCGATCATTGAAACGTGCCGCGAGTAATGTGCCTTCGCTTAGCCCCGACTCAATCAATGCCTGACCATCGTGGAACGGCGCTAATAGCCACTGGGGGGCATCGCGATAGATTTTTTGCAGATCTTCTTGGTCCTGATAAGTGGCTGAGTGTACTGACTCGACAACAATGGGCATTACTTTTCCTCAGGGTCTGATCTGGCGTGAGCGCAACAGCTAGCAAACGTTGTAACAAAAAAACTGATATCAGATTGCTTTCCATGTTGTTTCTAGATGTTAACCTCTCGAACACTGCCGATCCTGCTGCGTCGTTTTGTCACGCCATCAGAATTTCTGCCGTAAAAAGCAAACGCCCTTTGAGGATAGAAGGCTGCGGGCGCAATAAGGTGTTCAGCCATGCGTATGTACCATTTGGGGTAATAATAATGAATAAAAGTGCCACTCTAAGCGGCCTTGTTGCGCAGCCTGCTTTTTTATCGAAAGAACGCATTATCGCTAAGCCCGGGTTTAACCGATGGCTAGTCCCACCTGCCGCTCTAGCGATCCACTTGTGTATCGGCATGGCGTATGGCTTTTCAGTGTTTTGGATCCCGTTATCTAAAGCCGTTGGTATTACCGCTTCAGTTGCCTGCGCGCCGAACACGAGCTTTTTGACTCAAGTTTTCTCATCTAGCTGCGACTGGCCTATTTCGATGTTGGGCTGGATCTTTACGCTGTTCTTCATCTTTTTGGGGTGTTCCGCCGCTGTTTGGGGGGGGTGGTTGGAGCGAGCGGGTCCGCGCAAGGCCGGTGTGGTGTCGGCGGTGTGCTGGTGCGGTGGGCTGGTGATTTCTGCCTTGGGTATCTATACCCACCAGATAGGATTGATGTGGCTCGGCTCCGGCGTAATCGGCGGTATTGGTCTGGGCCTGGGATACATCTCCCCGGTGTCGACCTTAATCAAATGGTTTCCAGATAAGCGTGGTATGGCCACCGGCATGGCCATCATGGGTTTCGGTGGTGGCGCAATGGTTGGTGCCCCGCTGGCTGCGGCGTTGATGGGCCATTTCGCTTCGCCCACCGGCATGGGGGTTTGGCAAAGCTTTCTGGCCATGGCAGCAATTTACTTCGTCTTCATGATCGGCGGCGCGTTGTCATACCGCGTACCACCCACGGGTTGGAAGCCTGAAGGCTGGACCACTCCGGCTAAAAAAGCCGGCAACGCTATGATCACGCACCGTCATGTGCACGTGAGCGTGGCCTGGAAAACCCCCCAGTTCAAGCTGGTGTGGCTGGTTCTGTGCCTGAACGTGTCGGCGGGTATCGGCATTCTCGGCATGGCGTCGCCGTTGTTGCAGGAAGTGTTCGCCGGCAAATTACTCGGCAACGGGTTGGCATTCGGGCAATTGGATGCCGGTCAGTTGGGTCAGATCGCAGCCATTGCAGCCGGATTTACCGGCTTGTTGAGCCTGTTCAACATTGGCGGGCGCTTCTTCTGGGCCACGTTTTCTGACTACATCGGCCGTAAAGCCACGTATTTCGTGTTCTTTGTGCTGGGGGTTGTGCTCTACGCGTCGGTACCGACCTTGGGTCATACCGGCAACATTGCACTGTTCGTCGCGGCATTCTGCGTAATCCTCTCGATGTACGGCGGTGGCTTCGCTACGGTGCCGGCCTACTTGGCCGACTTGTTCGGCACGCAGATGGTTGGCGCAATCCACGGTCGGCTGCTGACGGCTTGGGCGGCGGCGGGTGTGTTGGGTCCGGTGTTGGTCAACTACTTGCGTGAATACCAATTAAGCCTTGGCGTTGCGCGCTCTGACGCTTACGACATCACGCTGTACATTCTCGCGGGCCTGTTGGTGTTGGGCTTCATCTGCAACTTGCTGGTTCGCCCGGTTGCCGATAAATATTTCATGGCTGACGACGAGTTGGCTACAGAGCAATCCTACGGTCACGATGTCGGCGCTGACCACAACACGGTGTTGGAGTGGAAAGCGTCCGCTGCCAGCAAGCCATTGGTGGTTGCTGCCTGGTTGGCAGTCGGTATCCCATTGGCATGGGGCGTTTGGGTCACCCTGCTTAAAACGGCGGTGTTATTTCACTGATCGGTAGCGTTGAATTTACGGTAATAACTTCACTGGGGGAGCGAATTCATTCGCGAATGTGGTGCATCAGGCCGCCAATGATGTGGCTATGCTGACCTCATCGCGAATGAATTCGCTCCTACAGGATGTGTGGTGTATCTGATTGCTTCATGGCAGCCGGTTCTAGGCCTATAATGCTCGCCTTTTTCGCCCAATGATTTTGCGGAGCTAGTGATGGCCGAACGTAAGGCGTCCGTCGAGCGCGACACTCTGGAAACCCAGATCAAAGCCTCGATCAATTTGGATGGCACCGGAAAGGCCCGATTTGATATCGGCGTTCCTTTTCTTGAGCACATGCTCGATCAGATCGCCCGGCACGGGTTGATCGACTTGGACATCGAATGCAAAGGCGACTTGGCTATCGACGACCACCATACGGTGGAGGACGTCGGTATCACCTTGGGCAAAGCCTTCAGTAAAGCGATTGGCGACAAAAAAGGCATTCGTCGTTACGGTCACGCTTATGTGCCGCTCGATGAAGCGCTGTCGCGTGTGGTCATCGACTTCTCTGGCCGCCCTGGCTTGCAGATGCACGTGCCCTATACCCGCGCTACCGTTGGCGGCTTCGATGTGGACTTGTTTCAAGAGTTCTTTCAGGGCTTCGTCAACCACGCCAACGTAACGTTGCACATCGACAATCTGCGTGGGACCAACACCCACCACCAGATCGAGACTGTGTTCAAGGCATTCGGCCGCGCCCTGCGCATGGCTGTAGAGCTTGATGAACGCATGGCTGGACAAATGCCATCGACCAAAGGCGTGCTCTGATGCAGACCGTCGCGGTTATCGACTACGGCATGGGCAACCTGCACTCAGTCGCCAAGGCGCTGGAACACGTCGGCGCCGGCAAGGTGTTGATCACCAGCGACGCTGCGGTGATTCGCGAAGCTGACCGTGTGGTGTTTCCCGGTGTTGGCGCTATTCGCGATTGCATGGCTGAAATCCGCCGCCTGGGCTTCGACGCGCTGGTGCGTGAAGTCAGCCAAGACCGTCCGTTTCTCGGCATCTGCGTCGGCATGCAAGCCTTGCTTGAGCGCAGCGAAGAAAGCGGCGGTGTCGATTGCATCGGTGTGTTCCCTGGGCAGGTGCGCTTTTTCGGCAAGGATTTGCATGACGATGGCGAACACCTGAAAGTGCCGCACATGGGCTGGAACGAAGTAAAACAAACCGTCGAACATCCGTTGTGGCACAACATCCCGGACATGGCGCGGTTCTATTTCGTACACAGCTACTACATCGATGCTGCCAATAAGCGGCAAGTGGTGGGCGGTGGTCATTACGGTCTGGATTTCGCTGCCGCATTGGCTGAAGGCTCGCGCTTTGCCGTGCAGTTCCACCCAGAGAAGAGCCATACCCATGGCCTGCAGCTGTTGCAGAACTTCGCTGCATGGGACGGTCGTTGGTAATGGCCAAGAAGGCCAAGCCGCCGATCCTGACCCTCACCCCTGAACAGGAAAGTGAGGCGAACCACAAGATCAAACGGTTCATGGCGGACCGTTTCGAACTGGATTTAGGTTCGTTTGAGGCGGCTGAAATCCTCGAGCTGTTCACTCGCGAAATTGCTCCGCACTACTACAATCGGGCGATTTTTGATGTCCAGGCGCACCTCAAAGAGAGGTTCGACAGCATCGAAAGCGACGTGTGGGCGTTGGAGAAGAACAGTTGAAAAGCAGCTAGAAGCTTCAAGCTTAAAGCTGCAAGACAGATTGGTAGACACGCATGCTTGCAGCTTACGGCTTGCAGCTTGCCGCTCTTTTGACGAAGGAAAAACGCATGCTCATTATCCCCGCTATCGATCTTAAAGACGGTGCCTGTGTGCGTCTGCGCCAAGGCCGTATGGAAGATTCCACGGTGTTCTCCGATGATCCGGTGAGCATGGCCGCCAAGTGGGTTGAAGGCGGTTGCCGTCGTTTGCATCTGGTCGATTTAAACGGCGCGTTTGAAGGCCAGCCGGTCAACGGCGACGTGGTAACGGCGATTGCCAAACGCTACCCGCAATTGCCGATCCAGATTGGCGGCGGTATTCGCTCGCTGGACACCATCGAGCACTACGTCAAAGCCGGCGTCAGCTACGTGATCATCGGCACCAAAGCGGTGAAAGACCCCGCATTCGTTGCCCAAGCCTGCCGTGCGTTTCCCGGCAAGATCATTGTGGGTCTGGATGCCAAAGACGGCTTCGTCGCCACCGACGGCTGGGCTGAAATCAGTACCCTCCAAGTAATTGATCTGGCCAAGCGTTTCGAAGCGGACGGCGTCTCGGCCATTGTTTATACCGACATCGCCAAAGACGGCATGATGCAGGGCTGCAACGTCCCGTTCACGGCTGCACTGGCGGCGGCAACGCGTATCCCGGTGATCGCTTCAGGTGGCATTCACAACCTGGGCGACATTAAATCCCTGCTGGACGCTCGCGCGCCGGGAATCATCGGCGCCATCACCGGCCGGGCGATTTATGAAGGGACACTGGATGTGGCAGAGGCCCAGGCGTTTTGTGACAGTTATGCAGGATAGCCATAAGCTGCAAGCTTCAAGCTGCAAGTAACAGCCGATCATCGGTGTGCATTAACTTGTGGCTTGAAGCTTGACGCTTGCCACTCTTAATCGGAGATTAAGCCCATGGCCCTGGCCAAACGCATCATCCCTTGCCTCGATGTCGACAACGGCCGAGTGGTCAAAGGCGTCAAGTTCGAGAACATTCGTGACGCCGGTGATCCGGTGGAAATCGCCCGCCTCTACGACGAGCAGGGCGCAGACGAAATTACGTTTCTCGACATCACGGCCAGCGTTGATGGCCGCGATACCACCTTGCATACCGTCGAGCGCATGGCCAGCCAGGTCTTTATCCCGCTGACCGTGGGCGGTGGTGTGCGCACCGTGCAAGACATCCGCAACCTGCTCAATGCGGGGGCCGATAAGGTTTCGATCAACACTGCTGCGGTGTTCAACCCAGACTTCGTGGGTGAAGCCGCTGCGCGTTTCGGTTCGCAGTGCATCGTGGTCGCCATTGACGCCAAGCGTGTTTCCTTACCGGGCGAAACCCCGCGCTGGGAGATTTTCACCCATGGCGGGCGCAAGCCGACAGGGCTGGACGCTGTGCTATGGGCCAAGAAGATGGAAGAGCTGGGCGCAGGTGAAATTTTGCTCACCAGCATGGATCAAGACGGCATGAAAAATGGCTTCGACTTGGGCGTAACCCGCGCTATCAGCGATGCGTTGGGAATTCCAGTGATCGCTTCGGGCGGTGTCGGCAATCTCGAGCATTTGGCGGCCGGCGTATTGGAAGGCCATGCCAGCGCAGTGCTGGCGGCGAGTATTTTTCACTTCGGCGAATACACCGTTCCTGAAGCCAAGGCCTACATGGCCAGTCGCGGCATCGTAATGCGCTAAAAACCATTGATGGCGACTGGACATCAGTGCGGTCGCGCTGCACTCTAAAGCTGTCATGGACGGGGGCTAGCACATGTTTAAACGTGTTTTTCTTGCAGTAATCGGGATTGGTTTTTTACTGGCGGGCGCCGCTCATGCGGCCGACGCCAGTAGCGAGACGCCGGTAGTGGATGCAGCGTCAACCGACGCACCGCCTGCTTATTCGGTGGTGTTGCTGACGGAAAATTTCCCGCCCTACAACATGGCGGTGGATGGCAAAAACTTCGCCCCGGACAACAAGATTGCCGGTATCTCTGCCGAAATCCTGCGCGAAACCTTCAAACGCGCCGGGGTCGGCTACAGCATGACCCTGCGTTTTCCCTGGGACCGCATTTACAAACTCGCGATGAAAACTTCGGGCTACGGAGTTTTCTCAACGGCCCGTTCGCCTGACCGGGAAAAACTCTTCAAGTGGGTAGGTCCCATTGGTCCGGATGACTGGATTATGCTGGCGCGCGCCGACAGCACAATCGAGCTAAGCAGCCTGCAACAAGCCAAAAAATATAAAATTGGCGCGTATAAAGGTGATCGCATTGCCGATCAGTTGGCTTCCGACGGGCTAAACCCGGTGCTGGTGTTACGAGACCAAGATAACGCCAGAAAGCTTGCCGAGGGTCAGATTGATTTGTGGGCGACAGGCGATCCATCAGGCCGCTACCTGGCGCGCCAGGAAGGCGTTGCCGGCCTCAAAACCGTACTGCGCTTCAACAGCGACGAGTTATTCCTGGCGCTGAACAAAGAAGTGCCCGACGAGATTGTCGCCAAACTGCAAAAAGCGCTCGATGAAATGCGCGCTGAAGGCAAGATCGACGAGATATTGGGGCGGTATTTGTAGCGAAGGGTTGATCGATCTGTAGGAGCCAACTTGTTGGCGAAGGGCAGCAATGCGTTGTATCTGACAAAGTGCAGCGTTGCTTGTCTCGCCACCAAGTTGGCTCTACAGGCTTGATCTCAACGATAAATCCCATTCTTGCCATGCCCGGCCATCGCTTGATTGCCGCGTAAGCCGATCATTTGGCGCAGGTCGATCCAGACAATGCCTTGCGCTTTGAGGCGTGGCAATTCGCGTTCAAGCACGTCGAGGGTGACGGGGTAGGGGTGGCCGATCACCACCACTGAGCCTTGTTTGTGAGCCAATGCGATGGCCGCGTTGAGCTGCGCAGTCACCGCTTCAGTAGTACGCTCATCATCCAGAAAGATATCCCGGGACAAACTGGCCAGCCCAATGCGTTGCGCTTCGGCGGCCGCCACGGTCTTGGCACTGGTCCGGCTGTCGAGCAAAAACAAATGACGGCGCTGCAACTCTGCCACCAACCAGGTCATTGCCACGGGTTCGGCGGTCATGCGGCTGCCCATGTGGTTGTTGATGCCCGCCGCGTACGGCACGGCAAGCAACGCAGCGTTCAGGCGTTTTTCCAGTTCGGGAAGGGGCAGTTCGGGATGCCAGGCAAACGGTCCGGTCGCCGGGTCCATGGGCATGTGCAGAATCACAGTCTTGCCCTTATGGTGAGCCTGACGGGCGAATTCAGTGGCGTGTGGGGTGTCCGGCATAATTGCCAGCGTAACCGGGCCGGGTAGGGCCAAGGCACGGCTGTCGCCCGCAGGCGTTTGACCAAGGTCGTCGATCACCAGGCTGAGATAAGCAACGTGCGGCGCACTGCCGGTCTTTACCGCTTCAACCGCCGCGGCCTGAGCAGCGCCGATCAAGCTTACCGACAGGGCCAAAACCCCTACAAGCAGCCGCACGCCCATGTCAGTTGCCGCGCGTAACGCTCAAGCCCTTGAGCAAGCTCAGCGCCTGACTCAACTGGAAGTCATCGTCTTGTGGGCGCGCTTTCGACGCTGCCGCTTTGGTCATTGGCGTCGGCTTGTCCGCGCCACCGTTGCCGTTGCCCAAGTGACCGGCCAAGTCAGCTTCTTTGTAGTTCTCGCTGTCTGCATCGGAGGTGAACTTGCCGCGACGTACTTCGATGTCTGGCGAGATACCCTGGGCCTGAATCGACCGGCCGTTAGGCGTGTAATACAGCGCCGTAGTGATTTTGATCGCTCGGTCATTGGCCAATGGCAGTACGGTTTGCACCGAGCCTTTGCCGAAACTTTCAGTGCCCATCAGCACACCGCGTTTTTGATCCTGCAACGCACCGGCAACGATTTCCGACGCCGAAGCACTGCCGCCGTTGATCAGCACCACCAATGGCACGCCTTCGCTGGCATCGGCCGGGTCGGCATAGAAGCGCAGTTCGGAGTTGGCGATACGGCCTTTGGTGTAAACGATCAAGCCCTTGGTCAAGAAGTGGTCCGCCACTTCCACCGCCGCTTGCAGCACGCCGCCGGGGTTGTTGCGCAGGTCGAGAATCAGACCGCTCATTTTCTTGCCGTTGTCTTTGCGCAGCTTGGCCAGCGCCTTGCCGACTTCTTCGCCGGTTTTGACTTGGAACTGGGTGATGCGAATGTAGCCGTAGCCATTTTCCAGCATCTGCGATTTGACGCTCTTGACCTGAATAGTCGCCCGCGCCAGTGTCACGTCAAACGGGGTGCCGCCGTCGCGCACCAGGGTCAGGGTGATTTTTTCGCCGATTTTGCCGCGCATCTTGTCGACCGCTTCCTGCATGGTCTGACCGCGAGTCGGCGCGCCGTTGATCTTGACGATCAAGTCGCCCGCTTCAACACCAGCTTTGGACGCTGGAGTGTCGTCGATCGGCGAGACCACTTTGATAAAGCCGTCTTCGATACCGACCTCGATACCCAGGCCGCCGAATTCGCCGCTGGTGCTCTGCTGCAGCTCTTCGAAGTCTTCGGGGCCCAGATAGGCGGAGTGCGGGTCGAGGTTGCTGAGCATGCCTTTGATGGCATTTTCCAGCAAAGTTTTGTCATCGACAGGTTCGACGTAGGCGGCTTTGATCCGATCCATGACCTCAGCGAACGTGCGCAATTCTTCAAGCGGTAAAGACGCTTTGGCGGCTGGAGCGGCCGCGGCTGCTGCTGGAGCAGGTGTTGAAGGTTTTACAGCTTCTGCGGCGGTTGCCAGAGGAGCGCCGATAACGATCGCAATAGCCAGAGCCAGCGAAGTGAGGCGGGACAAATGCAGCATCGAACGAACTCCTAAACCTGAGGTTGGCACCAGCCTATCCTTGGACATGGCACCATTGCGCCGGGTCACTAGGGCGACCCTGCTGACGTATAGCGAAATACAACGCCGGTGTTTCTTGACCACCACTGTTACCTACCGTGGAAATCGCCTCACCCGCTTTAACAATGTCGCCAGCGTCCTTGAGCAGACTCTGGTTGTGGCCGTACAAACTCAAAAAGCCGTTGCCGTGGTCGAGAATGACCAGAAGCCCCGCGCCGCGCAACCAGTCGGCAAACACCACGCGACCGCCGTGGACGGCGTGTACTTGGCTGCCAGCTGGAGCGCTGATCATCACGCCGTCCCACTTGGTTCGGGCGTCGTCGCCGCGTGTTTCACCGAAACGCGCCAACAATCGACCATCAACAGGCCAAGGAAGTTTTCCCTTTGCTTGCTCAAAAGGTCCGCCGTACGAAGCACCAGCACTGGAAACCATTGCCCCAGGCGCTTTGACAGGACGTTTTACCGGCGCTTCGTCGTCATCATCGCGGCTGCTGGGTTTGTCGCTGTTCTTTGCCAGCGCGCGAGCTTCTTCATCACGCTGACGCTGTTTTTCTGCTTGCTGCTGGGCGATCAAGGCCTGCTGGCGGGCTTCTTCAGCTTCGCGAGCTTGTCGGGCCAAGGTCTCCTCGATGGTTTTCAGTACATTCGCCAAATCATTTTGTTCTTGCTGGCGGATTTGCAGTTTGTCGTCGCGAGCTTTCACATCCTGATTAAGCTTGGCGAGGGCCTGTTGGCGTTGCTGACGAACCTTATCCAGCGCTTGGCGCTGATCTTCAAGATTGCTTTTCTGTACGAGCAACTGCGCTTGTTGCAGGTCGATGTCTTTCTCGACACCCGCCAACTGGCTTAGGGTTTCATTAAAACTGCGCAGTTGCGCCAAGCGTGCTTGGCTTAAATAGTCGTAGTAGGTCAGGGTCCGGGCGAATTTTTCCGGGTTCTGCTGATTCAACAGCAGTTTCAGGTATTCCTCACGGCCACCCTGGTAAGCAGCACGGGCCTGAATCGCGATCAGCCGTTGTTGTTCAACGCGGGAGCTTTGTAGTTTTTTTTTCTCTTGGTCGAGCCGTTGCAGCTCGACTTCAGTCTTTTTTTGTTCCTTCTGCAGGGCCTCCACCTGCTTTTCCAGCTTGCCCATTTCGGTTTCTGTACCGCGCAGGTCTTTCTGCACGCCGGATTTCTCCTGCTGCAACTCGCCGAGGCGTTTCTTCAGCTCGGTGATGTCTTTGCGGGCAGCGTCCAACTGTTGTTGGGTCTGCGCGCGCCCATCGGCGAACGCTGGAGTGAGCAAGCACGTGAGAACTAGGGCGATCAGGGCGCGGAGCATGGGGCGGGCGACACCAAGGAGGAGTTTGAACAGAGCCTAGTATGCCCGCCGCGCGCTGCAAAAAAAACGCCCCAAAGCTACTGCTTTGGGGCGAGTCGGATAATTAACCGGTGCTGCGGGGTTCAATACCCCGTTTTAGCGCGGTTTATTTAGCCACGAGGATCGAATGACCGGTCATCTCTTCCGGTTTTTCCATGGACAACAGTTGCAGCATGGTGGGTGCCACATCTGCCAGAACGCCACCTTCACGGACTTTCAAATTGCGTTTGCCCACATAAATGAACGGCACGGGCTCGGATGTATGGGCCGTGTGCGCCTGACCTGTCTTTTCGTCAGACATCTGTTCGACGTTGCCATGGTCTGCCGTAATCAGCGCTTCTCCGCCGACTTTATCCAGTGCGGTGACAATGCGACCGATGCACACATCAAGGTATTCGACGGCCTTGATCGCCGCCGACAGAATGCCGCTGTGCCCGACCATGTCGCCATTGGCGTAGTTGACGATGATCACGTCGAATCGCTGATGTTCGATAGCGTCGACGATTTTGTCAGTGACTTGCGGCGCACTCATTTCTGGCTGCAAATCGTAGGTAGCGACTTTAGGCGAAGGGATCAGAATGCGCTCTTCGCCGGGGAACGGTTCTTCACGGCCGCCAGAGAAAAAGAACGTCACGTGGGCGTATTTCTCGGTTTCGGCGATCCGCAGTTGGGTTTTGCCGTTGTTCGACAGGTATTCGCCGAGCACGTTTTTCAGGCTGCCGGCGGCAAACGCCGAGGGTGCGGGAATGCTGGCGGCGTACTGAGTGAGCATGACAAATCCGGCCAGTTTCGGCTGACGGGCGCGCTCGAAATCCTTAAAGTCGTTTTCGACGAACACTCGGGTCAGTTCACGCGCTCGGTCGGCGCGGAAGTTCATGAAGATCACGGCGTCGCCGTCTTCGACTCTGACCTTGTCGCCGATGCTGGTGGCTTTGACGAATTCGTCGTTCTCGCCACGCTCGTACGCCAATGCAAGACCGGCCTCGCTGGTGGCTGCCTGGAACTCGCAAGCGCCGTCGACGATCAGGTTGTAAGCGGACGCCACACGGTCCCAACGATTGTCGCGGTCCATAGCGAAATAGCGACCAATGATGCTGGCGGTGCGGCCTTTGCCCAGTTTGGCGAAGGTCGCGTCCATCAGCTCCAATGATGCTTTGGCGCTACGAGGTGGCGTGTCGCGGCCATCTAGAAAGGCGTGCAAATAGATTTTTTCAGCGCCCTGTTGAGCGGCCAGTTCGACCATGGCGACCAGATGGTCCTGATGGCTGTGAACGCCGCCTGGGGACAAGAGGCCCAGAATATGCACGGCTTTGCCGGCACTGACGGCTTTATCGACAGCGCTGCAAATAGTGGGGTTCTTAAAAAAGTCACCGTCGCGGATTGATTTGGTAACCCGGGTGAAGTCCTGGTACACGACGCGGCCTGCGCCGAGGTTCATATGACCGACTTCAGAGTTGCCCATCTGCCCGTCCGGCAGGCCGACATCCATCCCTGAACCTGAGATCAGGCCGTTGGGCTGGGTTGCATAAAGGCGATCCATCACCGGCATTTTGGCGTCGTAGATAGCGTTGCCGTCGTGGCTATCGCTGTGTCCGAAGCCGTCCAAAATGATCAGAACCAGAGGTTTTGGCGTGGCAGTCATAGAATCCACTCGCGGCTAATGAACGAAGTAAAAAAACAGATCGGCATTTTAAGGGCAAGTTCAAACGGCGTCACTGCCGTACGGGCTTTGGCCGACCTTAGGTGCTGTGTATACTGGCCGCCATTTTAACGCCCTGGAACCTACTGATGGTTGCTCATCTGATTGAATTTGCCACTAACCACTATTTGCTGGCTGGCGCCTTCGCCATTCTGCTCGCGCTGTTGATCGCGACAGAAATCAGCAAAGGTGGCCGCAGCCTCAGCACCCGTGAGCTGACGTCGCTGGTCAACAGTGATCAGGGCGTGGTTATCGACGTCCGTTCTGCCAAGGATTTCTCGGCTGGGCATATTGTTGGCGCCCTAAGCTTCCCGCAAGACAAGGTGATTTCTCGCGTTGCCGAGCTGGAAAAACACAAGGCCAAGACGCTGATCATCGTTGACGCTCAGGGCCAGCACGCGGGCACTACGGCTCGCGAATTGCTCAAGTCCGGTTTTACCGCCGCCAAGTTGTCGGGCGGTATTGCCACCTGGCGTTCCGACAACCTGCCTCTGGTGAAGTGAAATGGCTGACGTCATCGTCTATTCAAGCGACTGGTGCCCTTACTGCATGCGCGCCAAGCAGTTGCTGGAAAGCAAAGGGGTTGCCTTCGAAGAAGTCAGAGTCGATGGCAAGCCTCAGCTTCGCGCTGAAATGACTCAGAAAGCCGGACGTACTTCCGTCCCGCAAATCTGGATCGGCTCAGACCACGTGGGTGGTTGCGATGATTTGTTTGCCCTGGAGCGCGCCGGTAAACTCGACGCGCTGCTTCAGGCTTGAATCCGAAATCCTAAAGAACCTTATAAGAAGGACCTGACATGACTGACCAATCGACCAACAGCGCTGTAGCAGAAGACGCTGAAGCCCCGCAATTTTCCTTGCAGCGCATCTACGTTCGTGACTTGTCGTTCGAAGCACCAAAAAGCCCGGCGATCTTTCGCCAGGAATGGACCCCAAGCGTTGCTCTGGACCTGAATACTCGCCAGAAGCCGCTGGAAGGCGATTTCTACGAAGTCGTGCTGACGCTGTCAGTTACCGTCAACAACGGCGACGAAGTAGCTTTTATCGTTGAAGTTCAGCAAGCAGGCATCTTCTTGATCAAGGGTTTGGACCCGGCCGGCATGAGCCACACGCTTGGCGCGTTCTGCCCAAACATCCTGTTCCCGTATGCGCGTGAAACCATCGACAGCCTTGTTGTGCGCGGTTCATTCCCTGCGCTGATGCTGGCCCCGGTCAATTTCGACGCGCTCTACGCGCAAGAATTGTCCCGCATGCAAGAGTCTGGCGAACCCCAAACTGTGCAATAAGCGGCAGGTTGAACCGAAAAAAGCGCCTTTCGGGGCGTTTTTTTTATTTCTGTAGGAGCCAACCTGTTGGCGAAGCGTCTGGCCTCTCGCCAACAAGTTGGCTCTACAGAGGCCGAGTAACAGCGAATTAAGCGAAATCCAGTTGCCGCCAGGCTTCATACACCGCCACCGCCACGGTGTTTGACAGATTCAAGCTGCGGCAGCCTTCGCGCATGGGCAGGCGCAGGCGGTGATCGCTCGAAAGTGAGTCGAGCACGTCGACGGGTAAGCCACGGCTTTCCGGGCCGAATAGAAAGGCGTCGCCTTTCTCGAATCGTGCATCGTGAAAAGGCCGCGAGCCTTTTGTGGTAAAAGCAAACAGGCGTGGATGGCCGAGCCTTTCAAGGCAACTCGGCAAATCCGCATGAGTCTGGAGATTGGCGTACTCGTGGTAATCGAGGCCTGCGCGGCGTAAGCGCTTGTCGTCCAGTTCGAAGCCTAATGGTTCGATCAAATGCAGGGTGCAGCCACTGTTGGCGCACAGCCTGATTATATTGCCGGTATTCGGCGGAATTTCTGGTTGAAAAAGGATGACGTGAAACATGCACGGCTCCGAATTGAAAGACGGGCTGCATTCTAACCCCGAAGAGGATCCCAGACCGAAACTCTGGCCCAAGGTACTTGGCTCGGTGGCCATCGTGGGTGTGATGGTCGGCCTAATGATCGGTCGGCTGACAGCGCCTGATCCGCTGGAACTGCAGCTGATCGAGCCGGTTGAAGATGGATTGGTGTTGTGGTTCAACGATGAACCGAAAGTGCGGGGTGAGCAGGTGTCAGGTTCGCTTGCGATGTTGTTCAACACGCAAGGTAAAGCGCAAAGGGGTGAGTTCAAATTGAAGGGCAAAGATGTTCGTTGGAGAGTGCAACGTGCGGATGGGGGACTGTTGCTGAACCTGCTGGCGGCCCGCCCTTTGCACGGTGACTGGCACGGTACGAAAGTGGACGGGCGCTGGAGACTGGAGGTTAGTCTCCGAGAGGAATAAAAGAGGGGAATCCCCGGCCTGCCTGTACCAAGGTCCCCAAAACTGGGCTTACTGCGGGTGTTGATGTTGCTCTTGATCAAGCTATTGCAGGGGGCGTGCCAGTTTTTGAATTGTGTGCTGCATAAAGGGTGTTTTCTGTTCGGAAGCCCTTTAATAGAGGGCTATTCGTGGTTTTCGGAAATTTTCGCCGTGGGCGCGGAAAGTTTCGATTGGCCGCTTTTCGAATTTCTCTGCACACAATTTGCGCATTAAAAGGGTGCGAGATCCCAAAGTGATGCATTTTTTAACGATCTTGCTGCTAAGCAGCACTAATGGGACAGGCCGTGCCACGGCACCCGTTTGCGTTGCAGCGCGCGCAGGCCCATCTCCATGGCGAACGCAATCAGGGCGATCACCAAAATGCCCAACACCACGACGTCGGTGACCAGAAACTGCGCGGCTGACTGGACCATAAAGCCAAATCAGCAGCACTTTCGACAATTCACCGATGCCGCAGCAGATAACAATCAGCGGCAGATAGGCCAGTGGTGGGATGGTCGATAAAACTCGATCAGCGGATTAAAAATGCCTCGGGCGATGCGTGGCCACACTTGCAGCAGCAATTTTGCATGTGTTCGCGGGTAAACGCATCGAGGGCGCCAAAAGGTTCGTCTATCAGCAGGACACGCGGATCTGCTGGCAGTGCGCGGGCCAGCTCGACACGTTGGCGCTGACCGCCTGAGAGCTGCCAGATCCGTCGATAATTAAAGTCGGCCAGATAGACCAGGGCCAGCATCTCGCGGGCTTTGACCTCGCGCTGAGCGCGGGGTATGCCGGCGAGTTGCAGGCCGAACCGCTGCGCAGCAGTCGTCAAACCGGCGATTCTATACTTTCATTTGGAACCGGTTCGGCCCGCTGGGACCGGTTCGGTCAAGCGCGACCGGGCCCGCGAGCAAGCCCGCTCATACAATTAATCTAGACAGCTCAATAATTTGTCCGGTGTTTGATGAGTGGTTTGCCGCATTTATTGGAGCGAAGTAAGTCAGCGCTGAGCCCGCCGCTTGGGCAAGACCAGGACGGTGTCGGCAGCATCAGCGCTCATATCGACATTTCCGATATTCAACGATTCGAGCAACGCAAGCCGTTGAGAAATTCATACCCCGACACATCAAGGTGGCTGGTGACGCGCACCTATGAAAAAACTCGTAGATCACGCTGCCGAACGTGGCGGAAAAAAAGCCGATGTGATCTAAAAAATCACCTATCAGTAACATTTTGGCATTAGCATCAGGAAGATGCTGGCGTGACGTTTTGTAATTAATTTGGACGGCGTACACAAACTGTAACGTTACTTTGAGAAATTGGTCGCGATGACACATAAGCGCCCAAAGCCGAAACACAGCTCGAAGGCCACAAATAAGATCCACGTCACGGTTTCCGTAACCGAATTTTCAATTTGGTTATAGGTAGCTGCGTTTTTATTCTATTTTTCGAATAAAAACACAATTTTACGATGGAAAACCGCTATTGGTTTGGGTGGCGACGTTTGATATTCCATAATCGTCTGAAAAAGGACGAAACAGTTCTTTTTCGAATTATGAAATATTATTTAATCTCCATCCAAGATTTGGAGTGGCATTAGACCAAGGTCGGTATGTGACAGTTATGTGTTGACTTGATGGTCACACTTTAGTGCTATTCGCACATCCGGAGTGGAAGGGGCGTCAGATCCCCAAGCCTTGGAACACAAGAATTAGAAACGTAGAGGAGCAAAACATGAACAAGTCAAGCTTAGCGCTGGCTATTGCTGTTGGCGTATTGGCCCAACAAGCAGGCGCTGCAGGATTCCTGGAAGACAGCAAACTCAATCTCAGTTCCCGTACTTTTTACTACGAGAACGACAACCATGCGCCATCCGTTACTCAGAACAACCAGCGTGAAACTGGTGAAGTTCTGAAGCTTGATTACCTCTCCGGTTTCACCCAAGGCGTTATCGGCGTTGGTGTTGATGCTCAGATGCTCTACGGTCTGCACCTTGATGGCGGCGCTGGTCACCACCCGGCTACCGGCAACTCTTTCTGGCCTAGTGAGCATGACGGCACCGCTCAGAGCGACTTGGCTCGCGGCGACGCTAACGTCAAGTTCCGCTACTCGAAAACCGAATTGCACGTTGGTGGCGCCTTGGCACCACAACTGCCAATTCTGCTCTCGAACGACAGCCGCGCAATGCCGCAAAACTTTGACGGTGGCATCATCACCTCAAAAGACATCGACAACGTGACGTTGGTTGCTGGTCAGCTGGAACACTCCACTGGTCGCGCATCGACCAACAGCACCGGCCTGTCGGTTGCTGGTGCGTACAATGACAGCAACCAGTTCCGTTTCGCTGGCGGCGATTGGAAGGTCACTAAAGACCTGACTTTGCAGTACTACCATGCCAACCTGGAAGACTTCTACAAGCAAGACTTCTTGGGCTTGGTCCATGTTCTGCCATTGGGTAATGATCAGTCGTTCAAGACTGACCTGCGCTACTTCAATAGCCGTTCTGACGGTAAAAACAGCAGCGGCACCGCTGGTTATGCGTTCAACAACAACGGCGGCTATGCGGATCACGCAGGCGAAGTTGACAACAACACTTGGAGCACGATCTTCACTTACCAGTTGGGTGGCAGTTCGTTCCTGGCCGGTTACCAGAGTGTTAGCGACAGCGGTGGTTTTGTTCTGCTGAACCAAGGCAGCGTTAGCAATGACGGCAAGACTGCCGGTGCTTTGAACAGCGAAGACAACGGCGGCACAAGCTTCTATCTGTTCACTGACTCCACCGTCAACAGCTTCATCCGCGCAGGTGAGCAAACCAAGTTCGCTCAATATTCTTATGACTTCTCCCGCATCGGCGTTCCAGGCTTGAAAGCTTCGATCTCCTACCTGAAGGGTGATGACATCAAGAGCTCCATCGCGAGCAGCAATAGGACCTTCTCCGAGTGGGAACGTGATGCACGTATCGACTACGTGATTCAGACTGGTTACCTGAAAGGCTTCGGTACCACCCTGCGGACCGGTAGCTACCATGTTGGTGGCGATACAACCGTCGGTAACGGCAGCACCCGCAGCACCGATCAGACCCGTCTGATCTTCAACTACACCTACGCTTTCTTTTGATCGTAGCGAGTTGAAAGAGCCCCGCCTTGTGCGGGGTTTTTTATACCTGGGATTTTGTATTCCCCTTTAGCAAACACGTCTCTGTAGGGCCCAGCTTGTTGGCGATACGGACTGTCAGGCGCACCTCGTTGAACCCACTACAAGTTGGCTCCTAAAAAGGTGATTTGAATGGGTTGGACGGTGCTTATTTGCCGACTACTTTCTGCCAGTCAGTTGCGTCGACGATGCCGGCAACTTTAGGCAGCGCCCCGTCAGCCCTAACTGTTAGAAACGACGCATAGCCGTAATCACCGGTCTTGGATGCGGGCAAATTCATGAGTTTTTCGAGGGCAGTGAAACATTCACTGTGGAAGACCAATACCAAGTTGCGATTCCTCACCTTGTGGCTAAGGGTGTCGGTCAACATGGTTTTCCTGCAGTCGAACAGCCAACTTTGTTCAGCACTGGCGTAATTGAACATAAACCCTGAAGTTCGAGCTGCTCGGGTAAGGGGACTGCTGAAGATGTCAGCGTGACGCACCAGAACAATCATGTCGCCCTTAACCCAATGCGCTTTAAGGTCGGCCAGCTTTGCGGAGCCGGCTTTGGCCAAGTTCGGAAGGATGGCGGGACGGAATAAGGCCCGCGCACGCGACAACGCCCACACACAGCAGCGCAGTCAAGCGAGACTTATATCTTGAGAGATCGGCAAGGCTTACAGCCGTACAGGGCCGGGCAAGTCATAGTCGGAACGCCATTGAACGACTCCTGCGACGCTAGAAACACGCGCCAGGTTGGGTCGTATGGATCTTTTGGATGAAACGTGAACAACGGTCAGATTGGTAATGCACAGGGTGAGGAGTCCGGCTTCACCAACGTTGTGCGTTAATTATGCCGAACCATACGTAAACAGGAGGTGAAACAGGTGTGAAAAATAACGGCTGGTTTGATGACATATGTGAAAGTTTCATTAGGTTTGCTCTTGGTTACTGAGAATAAACGCGCTGAGTTCTACGTTAAGCGCACCCCAAACACCTTGGTCATTTTCCTATCTTGGCGGACGCCAATCGTAAAGTTTCAGACCTGTACGACATGATTCATACAAACGCAATCACACCCTGACCGTGCGTTCTTTGTTCGTGATCGACCCGATTAAAAAATTCGACTGACCATCACTTATCCCGCCAGCACTGGACCTAACTTCCATGACGTTCTGCGAGTAATCGACTCACTGCAGTTGACCGATAACTACTAGGCCGCGACCCGGCGAATGGGCGTCACACCTTATTAGCGCCTGACTCCACAACCTAATCGCTAAGGGTTGGGTGTTGAAGAGGACCGATCATTCGGTCCTTTTTTACGTCTGAAATTGGTGATTTTTTCTTATGCAATTTAAGAATAAACAAATGAAAAAAAGAGATTTAAAGATATAAAAAACTCCTGTTAAGGTCTGTCCCACTTAGCGAAATCGCTAGTCCATCTTACTCGCCCGACAACAGGCAAGCAGGTGCAACCTCATCCTCACAGCAAAGGAGCGCGCCATGCGCACTGCTATTCTGCGTCGAAGCCTGGTCGCTCTGGTTGTTGCGGCTGTCACCTTCGGCACCATCGCCGCCGCCCAAGCAGAAAGCGTGCGCATCGGTTATCAGAAGTACGGCACGTTGGTGCTGCTTAAGGCCAAAGGCTCGCTGGAGAAACGTCTCGCCGCACAGGGCGTGCAAGTGCAATGGACCGAGTTTCTCGGTGGTCCGCAATTGCTAGAAGGGTTGAATGTAGGTTCTATCGATTTCGGCGTGACCGGCGAAACACCGCCAGTCTTCGCCCAAGCGGCTGGCGCTGATTTGTTGTACGTCGCATACGAGCCGCCTGCGCCCACCAGTGAAGCGATTCTGGTGCCCAAGGATTCACCGATCACGTCGGTGAAAGACTTGAAAGGCAAGAAGGTCGTTCTTAACAAAGGTTCCAATGTTCATTACTTGCTGGTGAAAGCGCTGGAAGACGCCGGCCTTAAATACGCTGATATCCAAACTATATTCCTGGCGCCCGCCGATGCGCGAGCTGCCTTTGAGCGTGGCAGTGTTGATGCCTGGGTGATATGGGATCCGTACCAAGCCGCCGCTGAGCAACAGTTGCAAGCGCGCACCCTGCGGGACGGCCAAGGCATCGTGGACAACCACCAGTTCTATCTGGCGACCAAGCCCTACGCCGAACAGCACCCTGAAGTGATTAAAGCCCTGGTCGAAGAAATTCGGGCGGTGGGCAAATGGTCCCAAGCCAATCCTGAAGACGTCACGCAGCAAGTGGCGCCGCTGCTTGGTCTGCCAGTGGACATCACCCGGATTTCAGTAAAACGCCAAGGCTACGGAGCGCAGCTCATCACGCCAGAGGTGGTCGTGGCGCAACAGAAAATCGCTGACACCTTTTATCAGCTCAAGTTGATTCCCAAACCGTTGAGCATCAAAGACGTGATTTGGACTGCTCCCGCTAACGTGGCCAAGGCCCCGTAACTCAACGGCCTTCGAGGAGACAAATCCATGAGCCTTAGCGCTTCGCAAAAAATCATTCACAGACTGGCGCCTTGGGCACTTCCGGTCTTGCTGTTGGCGGTGTGGCAGCTGTCGGTGTCGGCCGGTTGGCTGTCCACCCGCATCTTGCCTGCACCGAGCGCGGTTATCGCGGCCGGCGTGGCACTGGTTCGCAGCGGTGAAATATGGACGCATTTAGCCATTAGTGGCTGGCGCGCCGGTGTCGGTTTTGCCATTGGTGGCGGCATCGGTTTGGCGCTGGGCTTTATCACCGGCTTGTCGAAGTGGGGCGAACGGTTGCTGGACAGTTCGGTGCAGATGATCCGTAACGTGCCGCATTTGGCGCTGATCCCCCTGGTAATTTTGTGGTTCGGCATTGACGAGTCAGCAAAAATATTTCTGGTGGCGCTGGGTACGTTGTTTCCGATTTACCTGAACACCTATCACGGCATTCGCAATGTTGATCCGGCCTTGGTCGAGATGGCGCGCAGTTACGGATTGTCCGGTTTCTCGTTGTTCCGCCAGGTGATTTTGCCGGGTGCGCTGCCTTCGATTTTGGTGGGCGTGCGTTTCGCATTAGGTTTCATGTGGTTGACACTGATTGTGGCGGAAACCATCTCCGCCAGTTCCGGCATTGGTTACTTGGCAATGAACGCCAGGGAGTTCTTACAAACCGACGTAGTGGTGCTGGCGATTCTTTTGTACGCCGTGCTTGGCAAGTTGGCAGACCTGGCAGCGCGTGGTCTGGAGCGTGTTTGGCTCCGCTGGCACCCGGCCTATCAAACAACCAAGGGCGGTGCGGTATGAGCAGTCTCAAGCAAGTACCTCAGCCGCCTAATCTGCTGCGCGGAATTCCGCTGGCAGTGCGCAAATTACGCAAAACCTTCGGCCCGCGTGAAGTGCTCAAAGACGTCGATCTGCATATTCCTGCCGGTCAGTTTGTTGCGGTCGTGGGCCGCAGCGGATGTGGCAAAAGTACGTTGCTGCGGTTGTTGGCGGGGTTGGATAAACCGACCTCCGGCGACTTGCTGGCAGGCTCGGCACCGCTCAGTGACGCCTTGGAAGACACGCGGTTGATGTTCCAGGAAGCGCGGTTGCTGCCGTGGAAAAAAGTCATCGATAACGTCGGCCTTGGTTTGCATGGCAACTGGCGGCCACGAGCCCTGGAAGCGTTGGAAGCGGTGGGCTTGGCCGACCGCGCCAACGAGTGGCCGGCAGCCTTGTCCGGTGGCCAGAAACAGCGTGTGGCGCTGGCCCGCGCATTGATTCATCAACCTCGCCTGTTGTTGCTCGACGAACCACTAGGCGCGTTGGACGCACTGACCCGAATCGAGATGCAGCAGCTGATTGAGCGGCTTTGGCAAAAACATGGCTTCACCGTGTTGTTGGTGACCCATGACGTCAGCGAAGCCGTGGCCATTGCCGATCGCGTCATCTTGATCGAAGACGGTCAAGTCGGTCTGGATTTACTGATAGAGCTGCCGCGCCCCAGGGTCCGTGGCTCGCAGCGCCAAGCTGTGCTGGAAACTGAAGTGTTGAACCGAGTGCTGTTGATACCTGGCACACCGCCTGAACCCGAACCTGTTTCACCATTGCCCACGCAATTGCGCTGGGCTCAATAAACCATCTGCACACAGGAAAATCATCATGACTATCAAAGCGATCAACGTTCGTAACCAGTTCAAAGGCACCATCAAAGAAATTCTCGAAGGCCCAGTGTTGTCGGAAATCGACGTACAGACGCCGTCCGGTATAGTGACTTCGGTGATTACCACCCGCTCGGTCAAGGAGCTGGAGTTGGTCGTTGGCAGTGAAGTAATTGCCTTCGTGAAATCCACCGAGGTGTCCATCGCAAAGCTGTGATTTATGCACGGCTAATAACCCCGAACGGCTAAAGCCCTTCGGGGTTTTTTTGGATTTAAAAGCTAGGTCGTGGTGATTTCTTCGCAGGCTTGCCTGCGAAGGCATTGGATTGGCCGCTGCAAATTCCCATACTTTTGAAGTATCGAAACACCCGCTTTCAGATATTTTTCTTCATGAAACCATCCTGCTAGCATCACCCCTGCCGCGCACATTGCGGTGAGTCTCTTTCCCCGCGCGCGAAGGTCCGATGCCCATGGCAGTTTTTTTGAAATCCCTTACTCCCCTGAGCGCGAGGACTGTTCTGGCAGCGGCGTTATTGACCGGCGCGGTTGGCTCGGCATCCGCGGCGCGCAGTCACAACAACGCCTTCGCCGCCAGCGCCGAGCAAACCATCGAGATCGGTAGCGCAGCCAGCCCTTATCCGTTTGTGGTGTATGCCAATGCCGACCTCAAACAGCCAAGCGCGAGCATCGAGGGCTGGCGCCGAACTTTCTGATTAAATCCGATGCACCTGCCAGTTCGAATGTCCCGCTGTGGCTTAAAGACAGCTGGATTCAAGGCGTCGCCCATGACGCCAACGGTATTTACGCGTCGGACATCGCCGCGCAACGGTTATTCCCGCAACACTAAGATCCAGTGCACCCAGAGCGAAAATAATAATGAAAATAAATAAGCGCGTATTGCCGACCTTGCCGTTTCGTTTGGCGATGATCCCCTTGCTCATGTTGGCAGCGGGACTCGCCCAGGCGGCTGACAAAAAAGAACCGCACGATAACTTTTACTTTCTGGGCGAGATGAACAAGGCCTCCACGGTGATGGTCATCGACACCAAAGTTGTTCCGCCGGAGTTGGGTAAGAAGATCGTGGCCGCGGTCGATCAAGTCATCGTCAACGGCAACAAGCCGGGGGCCGAGCGTCCCGCCGATTACTTGAAGTATGAGCCGCTGATTCTTGCCATCGCTGGCCCCGATGGGTCGCGGATGCACTCTGGCCGTAGCCGCCAGGACATTTTGTCCACCACCCGACGGCTGATGCAGCGCGAGCGTGTGCTGAACCTGCTCGATGAGATGAATAAATCCAAGGCTGAGTTTCTGAAATTGGCCGAAGACAATATCGACACCATCGTGCCGGCGTACACCAACGGCGTGCAGGCGCAGCCGATTACCTATGCGCATTACCTACTCGGCTTCACGTCGGTATTTGACCGCGATGCAACTCGATTCAAAGAGGCCTACGCCCGACTGAACATGAGTCCGCTGGGCTCTGGCGCGCTGGGCACCTCCAGCTTCCCGATTGACCGTAAGCAATTGGCCGCGCTGTTGGGTTTCGACGGCGTTGTGGAAAATTCCTACGATGCGGCGCAGCTAGGGGCGCTGGATACCGGCATCGAACTCACCGGCATTTCCAGCAGTGCAGCGCTGACCATCGGTTTGCTGGTTCAGGATATCCACACTCAATACCATCAGCCTTATCCGTGGATCATGATCACCGAGGGCAAGCTGACCGGCACCAGCAGCATCATGCCGCAGAAGCGCAATCCGTATGGCCTGAACCTGTTGCGCCTGCAAGCCAGTGATGTGGTGGGCGGCGCCATGACCTATCAACTCGAAGCCCACAACGTGACGCCGGGCATGCCTGACTACAAGCGGGATCAGGTGGAAAAGACCCTCGACCAGACGGCCATGTCCTTCACGATGCTGGCTGATTTGTTGAGCAATCTGCAGATCGACAAAGCCCGTGCATTGGAGGAAGTCGATGCCGATTATTCGACCACCACCGAACTGGCGGACATGCTGCAACGCGATTCCGATGTGCCGTTCCGAGTCGGGCACCACTTCGCATCAGATCTGGTGACCTACGGTCGCTTGAACAAGATGAAACCTGCGGACATTCCGTTCTCTGAGGTCCAGCGAATATATGGCGAGGCGCTGAAAGCGTTTAACTTCGAACACGCCCAGTTCCCGTTGACCCAAGCCCAATTCCGCACCTCGCTGACCGCGCAAAACATGATCGCCTCAAGTAAAGGCCTCGGCGGCCCCCAGCGCCCGGAAGTCGAGCGTATGCTGGCGGCAGAAAAGGCCAGCTTGATCGACGATCAAAACTGGGTGAAAACCCAACAACAGAAATTGACCAAAGCCTCGGCTGACCTCGACGCCGCGTTTCACAAAGCGGGGCAGTGATCTGTAGATACCAACGTGTTGGCGAGCTTTAGATTGCCTCGCCAACACGTTGGCTCCTACGGGTGGCCTTCCATTTTAGGAATTTCATGGAACTGCGACACCTACGTTATTTCCTGATGGTCGCCGAAGAGCAGCATTTCACCCGTGCGGCGATGCGCTTGAATATGCAGCAGCCGCCACTGAGTAATCAGATTCGGATACTGGAGCGCGAGCTGGGTTTCGAGCTGTTCAGGCGCCATCCCAAAGGGGTTGATCTGACCGCCGGCGGACAGGTGTTCTTACAGGAAGCCCGGGCGATTTTGAGCCGGGTCGAAGACGGCTCGAAACGTGCCGCCCGCGCCGCCAAAGGCCTGGAAGGTGCGCTCTCCATTGCTTTCACTAGCTCTGCTGCGGCGCACCCGTTGATTCCGAGGATGATTCGTTCCTACCGCGAGCTGTACCCGAGCGTCACGCTGCTGTTAAGCGAAGGTAATGCCGGGGAATTGACCGAAGAAGTCCAGTCGCGCCGCGTGAGCATCGGTATTTTGCGTGCGCCGGTGGCTCATCCCCAAGGCATCACGCTGCATCGATTGCTAAACGAAGAAATGCTACTGGTGCTGCCGGTGGGGCACCGGCTATTACCCGTGACGATTCCCGTTGAGCCCGAACTCCCCAGCGTTTCGCTTAAAGCCTTGGCCGACGAATCCTTCATTTTGGTGCGCAGACGTGGCGCGCCGGGCATGTATTCGAAATTAATCGAGGCCTGCGAGAGCGCGGGTTTCACGCCAAAAATCGCCTTTGAAATCGAGCGCATGCTGACCAACATCAATCTGGTCGCCGCGGGAGCAGGTGTATCGGTGGTGCCCGCTTCAATGCTCGGCTTTCATCGGGACAGCGTGGTGTATTGTCGGATTCAAGGCGCCCGCCCACGGCTGGTGGCGCCGATTACCCTGCTCTGCGGGACTGATGATCTGGAGCCGACGACGCAGAACTTTATCGCGTTGGCCAAAGAACTGGGCCGTAAGCACCGCAAAGAATCCAGCTAGGGATGTCAGTGCTCTAGCCATTCACGCTTGGGCAGATAAGGCGGCAGATACAGCCCCAAATAGGCGTCGAACACGCGCATGCCTTCTTCGGCTAAACGCGGGGTGATCTCGTCATGCAGTTGCACCGAGCGTGCGTATACCCGGTCACCCAGCTCCATCGCCAAGGCAAATACATCCACGTCGTCGGGCATCGCTGGAAGCTGGAAGTGTCGGTTGAACAGCTCGTGCATCAGATGGCCCAGCTCAATGTCGTGCTGACGGTCGGCCTGGGTTACTTCGGTCAGGCCGTGTTGCGCGAGGATCAACTGGCGGGCGGCGGCGTCGGCGCTGTAGATGCTGAGCATTCGTAGCTCGACCACCCGCGACAGGTCACGCCAACTGGTGAGCTGCTCGTGGGCTATCGGCGCTTGCAGGCACGCGCGAAAAGCCGAGTGGACATCGGCGGTCAAGGCTTCGAGCAGGGCAGGTACGCTGGCGAAAAAGTGATACACCGACGACGGCGGAATTTGCGCGCGCTCGGCCACCAGATAAATCGACAGACTGGCCACCCCATCGGCCGCCAGCAGCGTGCGCGCCGCATCAAGGATTGAATCGATGCGCGCCTGACTGCGGGCGCGGGGTTTGCGGGCGGTAACGGGGCGGGTCATGGAAGGTTTCCGGAGCGGGGCCTGTGGGCATTGTACGGGGGGGTTGTCAGTCCGTCATCGTGGGTAAACGCGCTGCTACAACATCCCATGGCCTTGCTCCACTGATCAGAAGTGTAAGGTTCTGCTTGCAATGCGCTTCTTCGTTTTCTAAGATCCTCCCCGTGGAATGCGCATGCCGGTGAACCCTGAAAGGGAGAGTATCCATGCCGCCAAGTAATATTGGCCCTGCCAAAAGCTGTGTTCGCACAGTGGTGGGATAGACCGAAAGGTTAAGAGGCCCGGCCTATAATTCAAACCCTGCCCTAGTTTTCTAGCGCAGGGTTTTTTTATGCCTTTGTTTCGAGTTATTCAAAAATATGGTTCGACGGTAAAAGGTGTAACAGTGAAAACCTCGCCCCATCGGGCGACACAAATTCTGTCATTGTTGCCTCAAACATCCCTTTTTTAACCGCTTCGATATGCCTGTCACGGGCGATGCTTCGTAGCGATTGCCATCTTACAGCAGTTTTTTTTGAGTGCGCGCTTGGCGTTTTTCCCAAGGCAAAATCCGGCAACAGCCACAAAAAAACGCCGCAAGCCCATAAGGCCGACGGCGTTTTTTTACTGCACGGCGTTACACCGTGTGCAGGTACCAGTTGTATTCGAGGTCGGAGATGGAGTGTTCGAACTCTTCCAGCTCACTTTCCTTGCAGGCGACGAAGATATCGATGTATTTCGGGTCGATATAGCGCGCCATGATTTCACTGTCGTCCAGCTCGCGCAGGGCATCGCGCAAGTTGTTGGGCAGGCTTTGTTCGTTCTGCTCGTAGGAGTTGCCTTCTACCGGTGCGCCTGGTTCGATTTTGTTGGTCAAACCGTGGTGTACGCCCGCCAGCACCGAGGCCAGCAGCAAGTATGGGTTGGCATCGGCACCGGCTACCCGGTGTTCGATACGTACGGAGTCGGGTGTTCCGGTCGGTACGCGCAAGGCGACCGTCCGGTTATCCAAGCCCCAGCACGGCGAGTTAGGCACATAAAACTGTGCGCCAAAACGACGGTAGGAGTTGACGTTCGGGCACAAGAACGCCATCGACGCCGGTAGGGTCTCGAGCACACCGCCGATCGCGTGGCGTAACGCGGCGTTCTGCTCGGGATCCTCGCTGGTAAAGATGTTTTTGCCATCGCGATCAAGGATCGAGATGTGGACGTGTAAACCGTTACCTGCCTGACCCGGATAGGGTTTGGCCATAAAGGTCGAGTCCATTTCGTGGTCGTAAGCGATGTTCTTGATCAATCGCTTGAGCAGTACCGCGTAGTCGCACGCTTTGATTGGGTCGGCGACGTGGTGCAGGTTCACTTCGAACTGCGCCGGGGCACTTTCCTTGACGATGGCGTCAGCCGGGATGCCTTGTTCTTTGGCACCTTCCAGAACGTCCTGGAGGCAGTCAACGTATTCGTCGAGGTCGTCGATCAGGTAAACCTGAGTCGAGTGAGGGCGTTTGCCGGAAATCGGCGAGCGCGGTGGCTGGGGACGACCGTTCACGTTCTCCTGATCGATCAGGTAGAACTCAAGTTCGAACGCGGCGCAAATAGTCAGGCCCATTTCATCGAACTTGCTGACGACCTGACGCAGAACTTCGCGGGGGTCGGCAAAGAAGGGTTCGCCTTCTATTTCGTGCATGGTCATCAGCAACTGCGCAGTAGGGCGCTTTTGCCAAGGTTCGTTGCAGAGAGTGCCGGGGATGGGATAGCAGATTCGGTCAGCGTCACCGATGTCCAGACCCAAGCCGGTGCTTTCTACCGTCGAGCCATTGATGTCCAGGGCAAACAAAGAAGCCGGCAAGTTAATGCCTTTCTCGTAAACCTTATGGAGGCTGGTGCGTTCTATGCGCTTGCCGCGCACCACACCATTCATATCTGCAATCAGAAGGTCAACGTACAGAACCTCAGGATGTTCCTTAAGGAACGCGTTCGCTTCGTTAAGCTGAACGGCACGCGGGGGTACCGACATGATGAAACACCTTTGTTGTTAAAAATATCAATCATTGAGCTTTGCGGGTTTCAGTCAATCCGAAAGCCATGATGAAGTCAATAGAGCCTTTTTTTGCCCCAAAAAAGCACTGTAGGGGGCATTTTGCGGCAATTTGGGGCAAAAAAAGCGCATCCGGCCGCTTGGGATATGCGGGGTTGAGCGGGCTGTGTTCTATTTTTTACGGGGGTGTTGTGTAAAAAAATGAACAAGGCTAAGCTCGATTGCAACCCAAAATAGCAATAATACCGGGGGTCCCATGTCTCGCCTGCCGTTAATCGGCGTGACCGCCTGCACCAAGCAGATCGGTCTGCACAGTTATCACATCAGTGGTGACAAGTACGTCCTAGCAGTCGCTGTTGCTGCCAAGGGCCTGCCGCTGATCCTGCCTTCACTGGCCGAGTTACTCGATCCTGCCGACCTTCTTTCCAGTCTTGATGGGCTCCTGTTTACCGGGTCGCCCTCCAATGTCGAACCCTATCACTATAGCGGCCCAGCCAGTTTGCCTGGCACTGCTCATGATCCCGACCGCGACCGCACCACCTTACCGCTGATTCGTGCCGCTGTGGCGGCGGGCGTACCGGTATTGGGCATTTGCCGGGGCTTTCAGGAGATGAACGTCGCCTTCGGCGGCAGTCTGCACCAACAGGTTCACGAAGTTGGAACGTTCATGGACCATCGTGAGCACAGCGACGACCCGCTCGACGTCCAATACGGCCCCAGCCACACGATGCATATCCAGCCGGGCGGCGTTCTCGCGGGCCTCGGCTTGCCGAGTGAAATCGAGGTCAACTCGATTCACGGTCAGGGTGTAGAGCGTCTGGGGCCGGGCTTGCGCGTCGAAGCACGGGCGCCGGATGGGCTGATTGAAGCGATTTCGGTCGAGGCAGGCGCAGGTTTTGCTTTAGGTGTGCAATGGCACCCTGAATGGCAGGTCACCTCGAATCCGCACTATCTTGCGATTTTTCAGGCATTTGGCGATGCCTGTCGAACGCGAGCGACACTACGCGACGCAGACGCGTTAAAGCGTGCCTGAGCCCATTACGGCGCCCAGGTTTTATTACCCCTGAGGTCTTTATGAGTAGCAACCTCGATCAGCTCACGGATTGGTTGAAAGAGCACAAGATCACCGAAGTCGAATGCATGATCAGCGACCTCACCGGAATCACTCGCGGCAAGATTTCACCGACTAACAAATTCATCGCTGAAAAAGGCATGCGCTTGCCAGAGAGCGTGTTGTTGCAGACGGTCACCGGCGACTATGTCGAAGACGACATTTATTACCAACTGCTGGACCCGGCTGACATCGACATGATTTGCCGTCCTGATCAAAACGCCGTGTTCCTCGTCCCGTGGGCCATTGAGCCGACCGCGCAGGTTATTCACGACACCTACGACAAGCAGGGCAACCCCATCGAGTTGTCCCCGCGCAACGTATTGAAGAAAGTCCTGAAACTCTATGCTGACCGGGGCTGGCAGCCGATAGTGGCGCCAGAAATGGAGTTTTACCTGACCAAGCGCTGCGAAGACCCTGACTTTCCGCTGCAGCCGCCAATAGGTCGCTCCGGTCGCCCGGAAACCGGTCGGCAATCGTTCTCTATAGAAGCCGCCAACGAATTCGATCCGCTGTTCGAAGACGTCTACGACTGGTGCGAATTACAGAACCTGGACCTCGACACGCTAATTCACGAAGACGGCACGGCCCAGATGGAAATCAACTTCCGGCACGGCGATGCGTTGTCCTTGGCGGATCAGATTTTGGTGTTCAAACGCACCATGCGCGAAGCCGCGCTCAAACACGATGTAGCCGCCACGTTCATGGCCAAACCCATGACCGGCGAGCCGGGCAGTGCGATGCATTTGCACCAGAACGTCATTGATGTAGCCACCGGCAAAAATATCTTCTCCAACGAAGACGGGACCATGAGTGAACTGTTTCTGTGTCACATCGGTGGCCTGCAAAAATTCATCCCTGAGCTGCTGCCTTTGTTCGCGCCGAACGTCAATTCGTTCCGCCGTTTCTTGCCCGACACCTCGGCGCCGGTGAACGTGGAATGGGGCGAAGAAAACCGTACCGTGGGGCTGCGGGTGCCGGACGCGGGTCCGCAAAACCGTCGCGTTGAGAACCGTTTGCCGGGGGCTGATGCCAATCCGTATCTGGCGATTGCCGCCAGCCTGCTGTGTGGCTTCATCGGTATGGTCGAAGCGATCAACCCCAGTGCGCCGGTGGTCGGTCGAGGTTATGAGCGGCGCAACCTGCGGCTGCCGCTGACCATTGAAGATGCGCTGGAACGGATGGAAAACAGCAAGACCATCGAAAAATACCTTGGCAAGAAATTCATCGTCGGTTACGTCGCGGTCAAGCGTGCCGAACACGAGAATTTCAAGCGCGTGATCAGCTCTTGGGAACGTGAGTTCCTGCTGTTCGCGGTCTGATAAAAACGGAGAAAAGCGGTATGAGCGATAACTCAACACAAACACGCGAATGGCAGGCCCTGAGCCGCGATCATCACTTGGCGCCGTTCAGCGACTACAAGCAATTGCAGGAAAAAGGTCCGCGCATTATTACTCGCGCCAAGGGCGTTTATCTGTGGGACAGCGAAGGCCACAAGATCCTCGACGGCATGGCCGGGCTCTGGTGCGTCGCCATCGGTTATGGCCGCGAAGAACTGGCCGATGCGGCCAGCAAACAGATGCGTGAGCTGCCTTATTACAATTTGTTCTTCCAAACCGCCCATCCGCCGGTGCTGGAGCTGGCCAAGGCCATTTCTGACATTGCGCCTGAAGGCATGAACCATGTGTTCTTCACCGGTTCTGGTTCGGAAGGCAACGACACCATGCTGCGGATGGTCCGCCATTACTGGGCGATCAAGGGCCAACCGAGCAAGAAGATCATCATCAGCCGGGTCAACGGTTATCACGGTTCGACCGTGGCCGGCGCCAGCTTGGGCGGCATGACTTATATGCACGAGCAGGGCGATTTGCCGATCCCAGGCATCGTCCACATCCCGCAACCCTATTGGTTCGGCGAAGGTGGTCAGATGACCCCGGATGAATTCGGGGTCTGGGCCGCAGAACAACTGGAAGCGAAGATTATCGAGCTGGGCGTCAATAACGTGGGCGCGTTTATTGCCGAGCCAATCCAAGGCGCGGGCGGCGTGATCGTTCCGCCTGACAGCTACTGGCCGAAAATCAAAGAGATTCTCGCCAAGTACGACATTTTATTCGTCGCCGATGAAGTGATCTGCGGGTTTGGTCGCACCGGAGAGTGGTTCGGGTCGGATTTCTACGGCCTCAAACCGGACATGATGACCATCGCCAAAGGCCTGACCTCGGGATACATCCCCATGGGTGGCCTGATCGTGCGCGACGAAGTGGTCAAGGTGCTCAACGAAGGCGGTGACTTCAATCACGGCTTCACTTATTCCGGGCATCCGGTGGCTGCCGCGGTGGCGCTGGAAAACATCCGGATCTTGCGCGACGAAAAAATCGTCGAGCGCGTAAAAGCTGAAACGGCACCTTATTTGCAAAAGCGTTTACGTGAGCTGAATGATCATCCGCTGGTGGGTGAAGTTCGGGGCGTTGGGTTGCTGGGTGCGATTGAGTTGGTGAAAGACAAGGCCACTCGCGAGCGCTATGTCGGCCAAGGCGCAGGAATGATCTGCCGGACATTCTGTTTCGATAACGGCCTGATCATGCGTGCAGTGGGTGACACCATGATCATTTCGCCACCGCTGGTTATCAGCTTTGCCGAAATCGACGAGCTGATTACCAAGGCGCGCACTTGCCTCGATCTGACGTTGCATGCATTGCAAGGCTAAGTGCTAGGCTCAGCCGGCAAAAAATAAAAAGGCGGGTTCAGTGGTCTTGAAAGCCCGCCGAAGATCTTGCAAGACTCACGACTGTGTTTCATTAATCAGTCACCGCGACCTAACGGTAGTGTTCTAACAACGGAGCTTCACGCATGAAAATATTTGGCAAGACCCTTCTCGCCTTGTCCCTTGTGGGTGTCGTGGCCGCTGCTGCTCAGGCCGATGACAAAGTGCTGCACATCTATAACTGGTCGGACTACATCGCACCGGACACCATCGCCCAGTTTGAAAAAGAATCGGGCATCAAAGTCGTTTATGACGTCTTCGACAGCAACGAAACCCTGGAAGCCAAATTGCTGGCTGGCAAATCCGGGTATGACGTTGTAGTGCCGTCCAACAACTTCCTCGCCAAGCAGATCAAGGCCGGCGTTTACCTGGAGCTGGACAAGTCCAAGCTGCCGAACTGGAAAAATCTTAACCAGGCCTTATTGGCTACCGTCGGCAAGGCCAGTGATCCGGGCAACAAGCATGCGTTCCCGTACATGTGGGGTTCGATCGGGATCGGTTACAACGCCGAAAAAGTCAAAGCCGCATTGGGCGCAGACGCTCCGGTGGATTCATGGGACCTGGTGTTCAAGCCAGAGAACGCTGCCAAGCTCAAAGGTTGTGGCATCAGCTTCCTCGATTCGCCAACCGAAATGATGCCGGTGGCCCTGCATTACCTGGGTTTCGCGACCGACACTCAAGACAAGGACCAGATCAAAAAAGCTGAACAGCTGTTCCTTAAAATTCGTCCATCCGTGGCGTACTTTCACTCCTCCAAATACATCTCCGACCTGGCCAACGGCAACGTTTGCGTAGCGGTCGGTTACTCGGGTGACGTGTATCAGGCCAAAGCCCGCGCGGCTGAAGCCGGTGACAAGGTCAAAGTCAGCTACTCGATTCCGAAAGAAGGCGCTGGCAGTTTCTACGACATGGTTGCCATTCCTAAAGACGCCGAGAACGTTGAAGGCGCTTACAAATTCATGAACTTCATCATGAAGCCAGAAATCATGGCGGCCATCACCAACAGCGTGCACTTCCCGAACGGCAACGCAGCGGCCACCGCTCTGGTTGATAAAGACATCACCAGCGACCCAGGCGTTTATCCACCGGCTGAGATCCAGGCAAAACTGTATGCCATCAGCGATTTGCCAGCCCCTACGCTGCGCTTGCTGACCCGCAGCTGGACCACTATCAAATCCGGTAAATAACGGCTTTCTGTAGGAGCCAACACGTTGGCTCCTACAGAGGTTGATGTCCTCATGGAAAGGACCACTTCAATGCATCTTTCTTTATTTCGCAAAACCATGCTGGCGGGAGCAGGCCTGACCTTGGCGGTCGGCGCTTATGCGGCACCCACTGTGCATATTTATAATTGGTCGGATTACATCGGCGAAACCACGCTGGTGGATTTCGAAGCGGCGACTCATATCAAACCGGTGTACGACGTTTTCGATTCCAATGAGACCCTCGAAGGCAAGCTGCTCGCCGGGCATACCGGGTACGACGTAGTGGTGCCGTCCAACCATTTTCTGGGCAAGCAGATCAAAGCTGGCGCCTTTCAGAAACTCGACAAATCCCAACTGCCCAACTACGCCAATCTTGATCCGGCGTTGCTCAAACGTCTGGAAAAGAATGATCCAGGCAACCAATACGCAGTGCCGTATCTATGGGGCACCAACGGCATCGGCTACAACGTCGATAAAGTGAAGGCGGTGCTGGGTGTCGATAAAATCGACTCCTGGGCCATGCTGTTCGAGCCGGAAAACATCAAGAAACTTTCAAAATGCGGCGTCGCTTTTCTCGACTCAGCCGATGAGATGATTCCCGCCGTGCTCAACTACATGGGCCTGAAACCGAACAGCGAAGACCCCAACGACTACGCCAAAGCCGAGGCGAAATTACTGGCGGTACGGCCTTACATCACCTACTTCAACTCGTCGAAATACATCACGGACCTGGCCAATGGTGACATTTGCGTCGCCGCCGGTTTTTCCGGTGATGTGTTCCAGGCTCGGGCCCGCGCGGCGGAGGCCGGTAAAGGCGTGAAAATCGCCTACGCGATCCCGAAAGAGGGCGGCAATCTGTGGTTTGACATGCTCGCCATCCCCCGCGACGCGAGTAATGTTAAAGAAGCCCATGCGTTCATCAACTATTTGCTGAAACCTGAGGTGATCGCTCAGGTCAGCGACACCGTCGGTTACGCCAACCCGAACCTAAAGGCTGACGAACTGATGGATCAAAAGGTACGGACCGACGCTGCGGTTTACCCACCGCAAGAGGTACTGGACAAGCTCTACGTCAATGCTGAATTGCCGCCTAAGGTGCAACGATTGATGACCCGCAGCTGGACCAAGGTCAAGTCGGGCAAATAAAAAATCCTGGCCCGGCTGTGTTGGTCGGGCTGAAAATTTTGTTGGGAGTTCCACCACATGGCAGTTGCCTCCGGCGCCTATAAGAAAGCCCTCGAAGGAGATCAGCAACCTAAACAGGTGCTGGTCAAAATCGACCGGGTTACGAAGAAGTTCGATGAGACGATTGCCGTGGACGACGTGTCCCTGCAGATCAACAAGGGCGAGATTTTCGCCTTGCTCGGCGGATCGGGTTCAGGGAAGTCCACGTTGCTGCGCATGCTTGCGGGTTTCGAACGACCAACCGAAGGCCGAATCTACCTCGACGGCGTGGACATCACTGACATGCCGCCGTACGAGCGGCCGATCAACATGATGTTCCAGTCCTACGCGCTGTTCCCCCACATGACTGTGGCGCAGAACATCGCCTTCGGTTTGAAACAAGACAAAATTTCCAGCCAGGAAATCGACGCCCGTGTCGCAGAGATGCTCAAGCTGGTGCAGATGAGCGAGTACGCCAAGCGCAAGCCGCATCAGCTGTCTGGTGGCCAACGGCAGCGGGTGGCCTTGGCGCGCTCGTTGGCGAAAAAGCCGAAGTTACTGCTCCTCGATGAACCGATGGGCGCACTGGATAAAAAACTGCGCTCGCACATGCAACTCGAATTGGTGGAGATCATCGAGCGAGTCGGCGTGACGTGCATCATGGTGACCCATGATCAGGAAGAGGCCATGACCATGGCCCAGCGCATCGCGATCATGCACTTGGGCTGGATCGCGCAGATCGGCAGCCCGATCGACATCTACGAAACCCCCACCAGCCGTTTGGTGTGTGAATTCATCGGCAACGTCAATCTGTTCGAAGGCGAAGTCATCGACGACGCCGAAGGCCATGCGCTGATCGCAAGCCCAGAACTGGAACGTAATATCTACGTCGGCCACGGCATCAGTACCTCGGTGGAAGACAAGCGCATCACCTACGCAATTCGCCCTGAAAAGCTGCTGGTCACTACTGAAATGCCGACCTGCGAACACAACTGGTCCAGGGGCAAGGTGCATGACATCGCTTACCTGGGCGGGCATTCAGTGTTCTACGTGCAACTGCCGTGCGGCAAGCTGGTTCAGTCGTTCGTGGCCAATGCCGAGCGTCGTGGCGCGCGGCCGACCTGGGATGACGAAGTTTACGTCTGGTGGGAAGACGACAGCGGCGTGGTACTGCGCTCATGAAAAATCAGAAATTTCAGCGCGCACTCACTCGAATAATTCCCGGTGGCCGGCAGATGGTCATTGGGGTGCCCTTTATCTGGATGTTCCTGTTTTTCATGCTGCCGTTCATCATCGTGCTTAAGATCAGCTTTGCTGAGGCAGACGTCGCGATCCCGCCGTACACCGAGATTTTCAGCTTCGTAGAACAGAAGTTCTCGATGATTCTGAACCTGGGCAATTACGCGATGCTGGGCGACGACGAGTTGTACATCGCCGCTTACCTGGGCTCGCTGAAAATGGCGTTTTTCAGCACGCTGTTGTGCCTGCTGATCGGTTACCCCATGGCTTACGGCATCGCGACGGCGAAAAAGGAAAGCCAGACCGTTTTGCTGCTGCTGATCATGATGCCAACCTGGACCGCGATCCTGATTCGAGTCTATGCGTGGATGGGCATTCTCAGTAACAACGGGCTGCTCAACTCATTTCTGATGTGGCTGGGGCTGATCCATGAGCCGCTGCAAATCCTCAATACCAATTTGGCGGTGTACATCGGCGTGGTCTATTCGTACCTGCCGTTCATGATTTTGCCGCTGTTTGCCAATCTGGTGAAACACGATCAAAGCTTGCTGGAAGCGGCGTCGGATTTGGGCTCCAGTACGTTTAACAGCTTCTGGAAGATCACTGTGCCGCTGTCGAAAAACGGAATCATCGCCGGTTGCATGCTGGTCTTTATTCCCGTGGTCGGCGAGTTTGTGATCCCGGAACTGTTAGGCGGCCCCGAGACGTTGATGATCGGCCGAATCCTCTGGCAAGAATTCTTCAACAACCGTGACTGGCCAGTGGCATCGGCGTTGGCGGTGGTCATGCTGGCGATCCTGATCGTGCCAATTATTCTGTTTAACCGCAGTCAGGCCAAAGAACTGGAGGCGAAAGCATGAAGGCGTTCAGGTTCTCAAACGTGATGCTGGTGCTGGGCCTGGTATTCATTTATGCGCCCATGGTCATCCTGGTTATTTACTCGTTCAACGCCTCCAAGCTGGTGACGGTGTGGGGCGGTTGGTCGATCAAGTGGTACGTCGGTCTGCTGGATAACACGCAATTGATGAGCGCGGTGGCGCGTTCATTGGAAATCGCGTGCTACACCTCTGTCGCCGCCGTGGCATTGGGCACAATGGCGGCGTTCGTGCTGACCCGTATCGCCAATTTCAAAGGCCGCACCTTGTTCGGTGGGCTGGCGACCGCGCCATTGGTGATGCCGGAAGTGATCACCGGTCTGTCGTTGTTGCTGTTGTTTGTGTTCATGGCGCAATTGATTGGCTGGCCGCAGGAGCGCGGCATCGTCACCATCTGGATAGCCCACACCACGTTCTGTTCGGCTTATGTGTCAGTGGTGGTGTCGGCACGCTTGCGCGAGCTGGACCTGTCCATCGAAGAGGCGGCCATGGACCTTGGTGCGCGGCCATGGAAGGTGTTTTTTCAGATCACCATTCCGATGATCGCGCCGTCGCTGGCGGCAGGGGCCATGATGTCGTTTGCCCTGTCGCTGGATGATTTGGTGCTCGCGAGTTTCGTCTCCGGGCCAGGATCAACCACCTTGCCGATGGAAGTGTTCTCGGCTGTGCGTTTGGGGGTTAAACCGGAAATCAACGCAATTGCCAGCTTGATCCTTTTGGCGGTATCGATTGCGACGTTTATGGTCTGGTTCTTTACCCGTCGAGCTGAAGACTCGCGTAAACGCGCCATCCAATTGGCTATCGACGAGGCCGCGGCCGACTCATGGAAACAACCCGACCCACGCCGCGCACCCGCGCCAAAGGCCGTAGAACCGGCGTAAGTCAGAGGTTTCCAGCGACTGTGGGAGCGAATTCATTCGCGAATGGCTTGATGCGGTGTACCAGATAGACCGCTTCCCGAATAAATTCGGTCCCACGGATTCTGGCGACACACACAAAGTTCTGTAGGCGCTGCGCAAGGCTGCGATCAGATGTTCAGTGCCTACTATTCTGTGTCTGCCGAAATCTCTGTGGGTGGCTTGCCAACGAAAGCGTCAATGCAAGCGACCCAGGTTTCAGGTCGACATCAGCGGCGCGATTACCCGGCCTCTTGCAGGCAAGCCTGCTCCCACAGGATTTGCGGCTGCTTGCTATCAAAGCCGTCCCGGCTTCGCAGCCTTCGGCAGCTCAACACGTTGGCTCCTGCAGGGAATTTACTTGGCTGGAACTAACCTCAATGTCGCGCGGGTACTCGCCGCCACATCCGCCTCGTCAAGATGCTGTGGCACGTACCCCCCTTCGACATAGGTTTTGGCCTGATCCGAGTAGTGTTCGTCAAACAGCACGCCGCTTTGTCCAACCGGGTTGATTCCCAAGCTGTGTGCAGGATCAGCGAAATCAATCAAACGACGTGTCGATGGCCCGTAGGTCACCGGCCATGGCGCTTGGCTGATACGCGCTGACAGGTTGTTCGGCACTTCATGAGTCCCTGGCGCCGGGAACGGGCCGACGTTGAACAGTTTATCCAACGGTTTTTGCATGCCCAGCGGGTGTTCGTGGGTCAAGGTGTGCGCTTTGCCCCACTGCCAATCAAACGCGTTGTTGCCATACACGGCTCTGAGGTGCGAAACGCTGTCGTGCCATGCCTGCTTGACGATGTCGGCGCGGGTTTCTTTGGCCGGCGTATTGCGGTTGTCCCACCATGGCGAATCGGCGTCGGCCACCAATCGAGGTAGGGCGGCATCAATCACCCGCGTTGCCAGCAGTGAGTCGAAAAAACCATCGCCGAGTTCGTCTCGCATCGTGGCGTTGATCAGGTCATAGACGAACTCGTTGAACAGCGTGGCACCCACTGAATCCAGCGAGTAGTCGCCCTTCCAACTGACCAGCCGTTCTACCAGCGCCCGTTCTTCCGGGTCGGTCACGGCGCTGCGCAACACCGGGATCAGCGGTTTCAATACGCGTCCGGCATACGCCGTCTGCGTACCCAGTTGCAGCTTTTTACTGTTGTCCAGATCCCACTTCACCGCCGAATCATTCAGTTGCCTGTTCAACTGCTGGCCACGGTCGGCGAGGTTGTAATAGCCGGGAATCTCCATGCCGGTCGGCGATACCGGTTGCGCATTGGCCGACACGATATAACCCCGTGCAGGATTTTCTTCCTGGGGGTTGGCACTGAACGGATAAAACCCACCTTTGTCGGCCTCCGCCGTGCCGCCGTCGAGAATGAACGTCGGGTTGACGCCCTCAGGCCGAATAGGCAATTGCGCGGCAGCCCACCAGCCAATATCGCCCTTGGCGTTGGCCCAGACGATGTTCAGCCCTGGCGATTGAATCTTCTGCGCCGCCGTGCGCATTTTGCTCAAGGTGTCGGCGCGATTGGCCTCGTAGAAACCTTCGATGATCGGGTTTTCGGATTCCAGAAATGACCACCACATAGCAATCGGCGCCGGGCCCGCCGACGCACCCAGCGCATCGTTAATGATTGGGCCGTGGGGCGAGCGACGCAGGTCCAGGGTTATCGCCGGCAAACCCTTGATCTGAATCTGCTGCTGGCTGTGGGTCATCTCGACCCAGCCACCGTGGTACCACACTTGGTTGGGGTTCCCTGGATTGACCCGTTCGGCGATCAGGTCAACGTCGTCATTCTGGAACATGGTCAGGCTCCAACCGAAGTCGCGGTTGTGGCCCAGCGCTGCAAACGGGTCCAGCGGCTGATGATGTCCGTACAGTTCGAAGCCGGGTGCTGACAGGTGCGCCTCGTACCACACCGACGGCACCGAGAAGCGAATGTGCGGATCACCCGCTAACAACGGCTTGCCGCTTTTGGTTCGGCTGCCGGAAACTACCCAAGCATTACTGCCTTCAAACTGCGGCAGCCCGGCGTCTTCCAGCGCGCGTTGGCTGAGCTGCGCCAGGGCGTCCAAACCTTTCCAGTCCGCCTTGACGAGTGGCGGCTGACCAAACGCGCCCTTGGGCTGCCACGCCAGATCAAAAATACTCAAATACTCCGGTCCTAATTCATCGCGGACGTAGGTCAACAACGGTTCGGTGCGAAACGCGGCGGCAAAGCTGTAGGCCATATACCCGGCGACGCTCAAGGTGTCTGCGGCAGTGAAGGGCCGTTTCTTGATGCCCAACACATCGAACTCGATGGGACTGGCGTGGGTGTCCTGATACTGGTTGATGCCATCAAGGTAAGCTTCGAGTGCTTGCCACGACAGCGCTTGCTTGTCCTGTTGCGCAACAATGGCGTCAGCGCGTTCGCGAATTCGCAGGCTGCGGAACAGTTTGTCGGTGCCCACCAGCTTGACGCCCAGCACTTCGGCCAATTCCCCACGGGACAGGCGTCGCATCATTTCCATCTGAAACAACCGATCCTGAGCCTGCGCATAGCCCAAGGCACGGTACATGTCTGCTTCGTTTTCGGCATTGATATGCGGCACGCCGCGTTCGTCGTAGCGCAGGGTGACCGGCGCTTGCAGGTGTTTCAGCGATACTTGGCCCTGACGCGCTGGCTGCTTGCTGTGGACATACCAAAATCCAGCGCCCGCAAGGACGGCGATGACAACGGCGAGAAGGAGGGCGAGAACGGTTAGGCCGCGTTTCATCTGAAGTCCTGTCTTTGATCCAGTCCGGATTTGCAGGCTACAGATTTGCTGTGATGGTGTGTAGTCAGTTGCAAGGTTACAGTTCGGGCCTTACTGATATGAAAGGAATCGAAGATGCGAATGAGTTCATGGCTGCTGGCCTTGGTACTGGGTGTGTTCACGCTCCAAGCCCAGGCGTTGTCTACGCACAAGCCGGGGGAACTGGTCGAAGTCAGTCTTGATCAATTGCACCCGACCCAAGCGGTCATCGGCTTTGACCAGATCTATTACAAGCTCGGGCGTTTCGCTGAGCAGCGTTCAAAGTTGTTCGATGAATACTGCGAGACGAATGGCCAAGGCGATTCCAGCCGAGTGAACACGGCGTCGAACCTTCTTGATCTTGCCAGTTTCGACTGCCAAAGCCCGGTGGGCACGCATTCCAAAGGCATGAAAACCGTAGTGATGGGTCCAGGTGGCGCGTTCTATCTCACCGATGGGCATCATACGTTCAGCACCCTGTGGGACCAGCCGGGCGCCGGTCCGCAGTTGAAGATGTGGGTCAAAGTGACCGATGACTTCAGCGACAGTGCCGACAGCGCTACGTTTTGGACGCGGATGCAGCACGCGCACAAAACCTGGTTGAAGGACGGCAATGGCCAGTCGATCAACCCGTCGCAATTGCCTGAACACCTTGGCTTGAAAAACATGCAGAACGACCCGTTTCGCAGCCTCGTCTATTTCACCCGCGGCGCTTCGTTTGGCAAACCGAGTTCGGCGGGCGTTACTCCAGAGTTTCTAGAGTTTTATTGGGGAAGCTGGCTGCGGGCGCAGCTGGATATCGCGCCGTTTGATCTGGGTGAACGCAGCGGTTACCGCAAAGCGCTGCAGGCGGCGAGTGCTTTGATGGTGGCGCTGCCGGGGACCGCATTGGTCGGTGACAGTGGATTCAACGCTCGGCAGTTGGGTGGCTACTCATCGGTGAACAGCAAAGCGCTGCGCAAAACTGTCCACGACAAACTGCCTTACGTGATCGCCTACAAGGCCGCCCATCACTGATCGAACGACGCACAGTCAGGGCGCCAGCCACGGGCAATAACAGCCGACCGCCATGGTGTGCGTGACGTCGACCGGCCGCCCAGCGCTGAGCGCCTTGAGAATCGGCTCAATGAAACTGTTGCTGGAATTACAGGTGGCGCCTTCGCTGTAGGGCCCGAAGTACGCCAGCTTGCCGTCCCGGTCCCAGATCGCGACGGCAGGGCTGGCGGTGATGCGTTCGGCACCTGGCAGGCTGTTCAGCGGTTTGATCGCCTCCAGCGTACTCGGCAGTTGACCATGGGTGCCGGGTTTCTGTACGGAATAGAAATCGACTCCCTGGGCGCCGCCGAACTGTTCCACCAATTCGGCCAAGTGCTGTTGATTGCCGACGTTACACGGACACGCGGGGTCCCAGAAATGCACCAGTCGAATTCGTCCTGGGCCTGTTAAATCAGCAGGCAAACTCAGCACGTCGCCGGCGAACAACGCGGTCTGATCGCTGAACGGGCGAATGTAGCGCCCCTGGAACCAGTCGTAAGCCGCCCACAGTCCAATCGCGCAAACAAGGGCGAGCAAACAGGCAAGAACGGTAGGGCGATAACGCGCATTCATACGGGCAGCTTCTGTTTTGAGGCGCGTAGCTTGCCATGCTTAGCGAGACAGATGAATATCTGCGCTGTCTGATTGCCTTGCTCGGATGCAAATGACCTCCGTTTTGCCTGGAAGACCCATGCCCGTCACCTTCGACCCTGATGTTTTGCGATCCAGCCTGCTGCCTTTGCGCGCAGGACAACCCCTGTCCGATGAGGGCCGGGCCTACCAGCACTTCTATGGTTTAGCGACCCGCGAGAGCCAGGCACCTGTTCGTAGCTGGCTCGGGCGCTTCGATGTCGCGGGCTATGAAGTGGTCAGTCAGGTCTGGATTCCTGAGCGGCCCATTGCGACGCTGTTTCTGGTGCACGGGTTTTATGATCATGTCGGGCTCTATCGGCACGTCATCGACTGGGCGCTGGGCCGGGGGTTTGCGGTGATCGGCTGCGACTTGCCGGGGCATGGCTTGTCGAGTGGCGTTCGGGCAAGCATTGACGACTTTGATGAATACCAAGTGGTCTTGGACGCCTTGTTCGACGAAGCGTCGAGCCTGCAACTGCCGCAGCCTTGGCATCTGTGCGGGCAAAGCACCGGCGGGGCGATTGTGATCGACCACTTGCTGATCCATGGCGTCACCAGCCCAGCACAAGGGCGGAGCATCTTGTTGGCGCCGCTGGTTCGACCGCGCGGCTGGAACCTGTCAAAACTCAGCTACAGCCTGTTCAGCCCATTCGTCAAAGGCATCGAGCGGCGCTTTAGCGAAAACACCAACGACCCGGACTTTTTGCCATTTCTATTGGCCGACCCGCTACAACCCCGGCGTCTGCCAACGGCATGGGTGGGCGCGTTGGCGAAGTGGATCAAACGCATCGAAGCCGCACCTCGCAGCAGCCGCAGCCCCTTGATCGTCCAGGGCGACGCTGACATGACCGTCGATTGGGTGCACAACCTCGAAGTCCTCAACGACAAATTCGCCAAACCACAAATCTTCATGCTCGGCGAAGCGCGGCACCATTTGGCCAATGAGTTGCCGGTGCTGCGAGAAAAATATTTTGCGTTTTTGGATGAGCAGTTCGATGCGGACCTTTAGGCGCTGCTGACAGCCGCGATCCGATCTGTGGGAGCAGGCTTGCCTGCGAAGAGGCCCGTAATCGCGCCGCTGATGTCGACCCGAAACCTGATGCGCTTGCAATGACGCTTTCGTTGGCAAGTCAACTTCCCACAGTGATCTCGGCTGAAATCTGTGGGACCGAATTTATTCGGGAAGCGGTTTATGCGTCATCAAACTATTTCCCCGGCGCCAAGCTCGATGCGCTTTTCCCGACGGCCAGTCCGGCACGGACCGCAGCCAGGGCGGCCTGGTAATAGGCTTTGCCTTCGGGGGATTCGGCAAAGGTGTCGAATTCTTCCAACTCGGGGTCGGAAAGGTCGCGGTAGACATAGAGCAACGTGTTGTTCATGTCGTTACCGATCTGCTGCATCAACCGCTCCCGCTGGCCGTCCAGCATGCCTTGCGCCTGCCCACCGCCTAACAGGCCAGGAATCATCTGACTGAGGCTGTCGGCGGCGACACCGGCGATGGCGAGGCTGACTTCGGCTCCTGCTTCGCGCGCAGGCAGCGCCTGGGCCAGATGCCCAATCAATAACTGACGGGTCGCACTGGCTTCAATGTGCGGCAAACCCTGAGCATTTTTTGCCAATTGATCGGGACGAGTTGCCGTCAGCTCGGCGGTGACGATCTTGAGACCCAACGGCGACTGAAAGAATTGCAGCGCGGGCATTGGGTCCTGCAACGTTTGCCGTAAACGCTGTTCGGCGCGCTGGTCCATGGCCTGCGGCGCAAAGCGTTGGTTGCTGTTATTGACCAGCGCTTGATAGACCGCCGGCGGCAGGCTGTTGCGGTAACGCTGCTGGGCGGCGTTGAGGGCAGCGACGAAATGCGCGCGTTGTTCTGGCCAACCGGCGACCTTGTACAGCTGGTCGTGGCCGTCTGCCCAAGAGGGCAATGGGCAGAACATCAACAACAAAACAAACAAACGGCGCATAGGGACTCCTGTCAGCAGGGCGCTATTCTCAATGCGCTTGCGTGGATTTGTCGAGTTATCACTGTATTCCACACTCGTTCGGTCGCAGGCCCTGTCGGATTTCAAGGCGGATGGATACTATGCCAGCCATGCGAATCCCCCCTGATCACCCGCTGTTGCTACGAATCGTTGATGACTTGGCCGCAAACGGCTGGTCGCAGCAAAACATTTTTTTGCCCGACGCTCTGACCCTAGAGTTGGCCCAAGAGTGCCGCAAGCGTTCGGAGGACGGCCAACTTGCGCCTGCCGCCGTTGGGCGAGGCGATACCCAGGAAATCCGAGAAACCATTCGGGGTGATCACATTCAGTGGCTGGAAGCGGGGGAAACCCATGCGTGCGACCGTTATCTGGCGCTGATGGACAGCCTGCGCCAAGCACTCAATCGAGGGCTTTTTCTCGGGCTGGAGGATTTTGAAAGCCACTTCGCGCTGTACCCGCCAGGGGCGTTTTACCTCAAGCACCTTGACCGTTTTCGCGATGATGATCGGCGCACGGTCTCGGCGGTGCTTTACCTGAACCCCGCGTGGTTGCCCGAACATGGCGGCCAACTGCGCATGACCCTCAAGGGCGACAACGAATACGATGTGCAGCCCATTGGCGGCTGTCTGGTGGTGTTTCTTTCGGGTGAAATTCCCCATGAAGTGCTACCGTCGACCCGAGAGCGGCTTTCCCTGACCGGTTGGTTTCGACGCCGGGGCGATGACCCGTTCTAAGTGTCGAATGAACCGACGTCGTTGTTTAAAGTCCGATATGTGTCGTTAATCTCCCGGAGAAACCATGAAGACCTTATTGTCACGAGTAGCTATTGCGGGTCTGTTGCTGAGCGCTTCTGTGTTGGCGAGCGCAGCTGATGTACCGCGTACCGCTTCGCCCGCAGGCGCCGAGGAATACATTATTTCGCCCAAAGATGGCGCGACCGTGGGCAAGACGTTCAAGGTCCAGTTTGGCCTTAAAGGCATGGGCGTTGCGCCCGCCGGCGTTGATATGCCGGATACCGGCCACCATCATTTGCTGATCGACGTGAAAGATGAGCTGCCGCTGGATGCACCGATTCCGGCAACTGACACCATCAAACACTTCGGCAAAGGTCAGACCGAAACCGAGCTGACCCTTGCACCCGGTAAGCACACCCTGCAATTGCTGATGGGCGACAAAGGCCACATCCCGCTGAACCCGTCGGTTGAATCGAAGAAGATCACGATTACCGTTAAGTAATGCGTAACCCGTTAGGAGCAGAGACACCTCTGCCCCTAACGTTTCATCGCACGTCTTGCCCGATCCTCAAAGTTTTGACCGCGACGCGTTAAGAACGACGCAGCCGTGCTTTGGCTGTGTAAGCGAAGACGTGGAACACGGCCCCATTGAGGTCGAATTCTCCTACCTTGTTCATTCCCATTTTTTTATGCGCTCGCAGCGAGGGTTCGTTGTCGCCCCGGATAAACAATACGCCTTGGCGGCCAGGCTCCTCCTCAAGCAATTTCTCGAACATTAGTTGCGCCAGGCCGTTACCACGTTCTTCATCACTGACGCAGATCGGTCCGTAGATATAGGCGTCGGACTCGGCATACGGATAGGCCTGTAGCGTTTTTTCAACCACGGGTATGGGGCGCTTTTTGTTGACGGCTTGGGATGTTGTCATCAAAAAGGCGACGATCTCTGCGTTTCGCCGCGCGATAATCTGCGGCATGTCCTGCATCATCTCTTCGATTTGATGAGGCGCCAGCTCTGCCGCCAGCGTTCCGCCCTGGGCGAGCTGATTGGCATGCTGAAGCTCAACGATGCCTTGCAGATCGGTTTTTGAAGCTCTGTCGATGGTGATATGACTTGCTGTCATGTTCGTTCTCCCTGTCATGCTTTTCCTAACGTGTATTTTTGCAAATAAAAAAGGAGACCCGCAGGTCTCCTTGTTGTACCTAGGTAAAAACTAGAACAGTACGCGGCTACGAATCGTGCCGTTGATCGTCTGTAGCTTTTCCTGGGCCAGATCGGAGTACTCGGCATCGACGTCGATGACCACGTAGCCCACCTTTTCGTTGGTCTGTAGGAACTGACCGGAAATGTTGATTCCGTTTTCAGCGAAGACCTTGTTGATCTCGCTCATTACACCCGGAATGTTCTGGTGGATGTGCAGCAAACGGTGCTTGCCAGGGTGAGCGGGCAAGGCCACTTCCGGGAAGTTGACCGAAGACACCGACGTACCGTTGTCGCTGTACTTGACCAGTTTTTCTGCGACTTCCAGACCGATGTTGGCCTGTGCTTCGGCAGTGGAACCGCCGATGTGCGGGGTCAGGATCACGTTATCCAGGCCACGCAGCGGGCTTTCGAATTCTTCGTCGTTCGAGCGTGGTTCAACCGGGAAGACGTCGATGGCGGCGCCAATCAGGTGTTTATCCTTGATCGCGTCAGCCAATGCCTGCAACTCGACCACCGTACCGCGAGCGGCGTTGATCAAGATGCTGCCTTTCTTCATCGAGCGAATTTCTTTCTCGCCGATCATCCATTGGGTTTCAGCAGTTTCCGGGACGTGCAGCGTCACGATGTCCGCCAGACCCAGCAGTTCGGTCAAGCTAGACACTTGAGATGCATTGCCCAGCGGTAGTTTGGTCAGCGTGTCGTAGAAGAACACTTGCATGCCCAGACCTTCGGCCAGCACGGAAAGTTGGGTGCCGATCGAGCCGTAGCCGACGATGCCCAGTTTCTTGCCGCGAATTTCGAAGGAGTTGGCCGCGCTTTTGATCCAGCCGCCACGGTGGCAGGAAGCGTTTTTCTCAGGGATGCCGCGCAGCAACAGGATCGCTTCCGCCAGCACCAGCTCAGCCACCGAACGGGTGTTGGAGTAGGGGGCGTTGAAAACAGCGATACCGCGTTCGCGGGCAGCGTTGAGATCGACTTGGTTGGTGCCGATGCAGAAGCAACCGACAGCGACCAGTTTCTTCGCGCAATCAAAGACCCCTTCGGTCAATTGGGTACGGGAACGGATACCGATGAAATGTGCATCGGTGATCTTTTCCTTCAATTCGGCTTCCGGCAGCGAGCCGGTAAGGTATTCAATGTTCGAATACCCGGCGGACTTGAGGACGTCCACGGCTGATTGGTGGACGCCTTCGAGAAGAAGGAACTTGATCTTGCTCTTATCGAGAGAAGTCTTGCTCATCTGCGTAAACCTGTGTCCCGGAGAAAATGGCAGGGGGCGCACATCGGCCGTAGGCACGATTAGCGGGGGGCTATGCTAGCATATGCACCCCGCGAAACACCCATTCCTGGACGTGAAGCGTTCTCAGGATGACCATGAATTGTTCGAGAGTTCCGTGATGACCAATCCTGCCCTGATAGACGAGTTGAAGACCCTGGTTGAGCCTGGCAAGGTCCTGACCGACGCTGACTCCCTTATTACTTACGGCAAGGATTGGACCAAACACTTCGCGCCAGCCCCTGTGGCCATCGTGTTCCCGAAGACCACCGAACAGGTGCAAGCCATCGTTCGCTGGGCCAATGAACATAAAGTAGCGCTGGTGCCATCGGGCGGTCGAACCGGGCTTTCCGCTGCTGCGGTCGCGGCTAACGGTGAAGTGGTCGTCTCGTTCGATTACATGAATAAGGTGTTGGATATTAACCTGACGGACCGCACCGTGGTCTGCCAGCCGGGCGTCGTCACTGAGCACCTGCAGACCCTCGCTGAAGACAACGGCCTTTATTATCCGGTGGATTTCGCGTCGGCCGGTTCCAGCCAGGTTGGTGGCAACATCGGCACCAATGCCGGCGGGATCAAGGTGATTCGCTACGGCATGACCCGCAACTGGGTCGCGGGCATGAAAGTCGTCACCGGCAAGGGTGACCTGCTCGAGCTGAACAAAGACTTGATCAAGAACGCCACCGGCTACGATTTGCGTCAACTGTTCATCGGCGCCGAAGGCACGCTGGGCTTTGTCGTCGAAGCCACCATGCGCTTGGACCGTGCGCCGAAAAACCTTACCGCCATGGTCCTCGGGACCCGTGATTTCGACGCAATCATGCCGGTGCTGCACGCGTTCCATAACAAGCTCGACCTGACTGCCTTCGAATTCTTCTCCGATAAAGCGCTGGCCAAAGTATTGGCGCGCGGCGACGTTCCCGCGCCTTTTGAGTCCGATTGCCCGTTTTATGCGCTGCTGGAGTTCGAAGCAACGACTGAAGAAGTGTCCAACGAAGCCTTGGCAACCTTCGAGCATTGCGTGGAAGAAGGTTGGGTGCTCGATGGCGTGATGAGCCAGAGCGACCAACAGTTGCAGAACCTGTGGAAGTTGCGCGAATACATCTCCGAGACCATTTCGCACTGGACGCCATACAAGAACGATATTTCCGTGACCGTTTCGAAAGTGCCGGCGTTCCTGAAAGAAGTGGACGCTATCGTTGGCCAATACTACCCGGACTTCGAAATTGTCTGGTTCGGCCACATCGGCGACGGCAACCTGCACCTGAACATCCTCAAGCCGGATAACCTGAGCAAGGACGAGTTTTTTGCCAAGTGCGCCACGGTCAACCAGTGGGTGTTCGAGATTGTGCAGAAGTACAACGGCTCGATTTCCGCTGAGCACGGCGTGGGCATGACCAAGCGCGATTACTTGACGTACAGCCGTTCGCCCATCGAAATCGAATACATGAAAGCGGTTAAAGCCGTGTTCGATCCCAACGGGATCATGAACCCAGGCAAGATCTTCGCCGTTTAATCCATTTGGCCTACAGACCAGGAGTCGCCCCATGAGCTATCAGCACCAGTACATCGACGGTACGCGAATCCACTTCCCCGTGGGAAAGGTCGTCTGTATCGGCCGTAACTACGCCGAACACGCCAAAGAATTGAATAACCCGGTGCCGACTGAGCCATTGCTGTTCATCAAGCCTGGCAGTTGCGTAGTCGCGTTGGAAGGTGGGTTTACTATCCCGGTTGATCGCGGGTCAGTGCATTACGAGGCTGAGATCGTGGTATTGATCGGCAAGCCGCTGACTAAAAGCCCGACCGCTGAAGAAGTGCTGGATGCGATTAGCGGTTTCGCTCCGGGTCTGGACCTGACCTTGCGCGACATTCAGACCCGGCTGAAAGAGAAAGGCCTGCCGTGGGAGATCTGCAAGTCCTTCGACGGCGCCGCAGTCATCGCCCCGTTTGTGTCGGCTGATGCCTACCTAGACCTGACCGATATTGGGATTCGCTTGTCGATCAACGGCGAAGTGCGCCAAGACGGCAACAGCAGCGCAATGCTCAACCCGATCATTCCAATGATTCAGTACATGGCGTCGCAATTCTCACTGCAAGCCGGCGACATCATCATGACCGGCACTCCAGCAGGCGTTGGTCCGTTCGTGGCGGGCGATGAGATTGTGTTGGAGTTGACCGGTGTGAGTAAGTTCGAAAGCAGCGTTCGCTGATCAACAGCTTCCCGAATGAATTCTGTCCCACGGTAAAATTGCAATCACTGTGGGAGTGAATTCATTCACGAAGAGGCCCAAATGCGTATTAGCGCTTAAGGGTTTTCACACCTTCCGCCGTACCCAAAAACAACAAGTCAGCCGGACGCGCCGCGAACAAGCCATTGGTCACAACGCCAACGATGGCGTTGATCTGGGTTTCCAGCGTCACCGGGTCGGTGATGTTCATGTTGAACACGTCCAGAATGATGTTGCCGTTATCCGTTAGCACGCCTTCGCGGTACACCGGATCGCCGCCCAGCTTCACCAACTGACGTGCTACGTGGCTGCGCGCCATTGGAATCACTTCAACCGGCAGCGGAAACTCGCCCAACACCGACACCAGCTTGCTGCCGTCGGCAATGCAAATGAATGTCTGAGCCACGGCCGCGACGATTTTCTCGCGAGTTAGCGCCGCACCGCCGCCTTTGATCAAGTGCAGGCCTGCGTCTGCTTCATCAGCGCCATCAACGTAAAACTCCAGATCGCTGACGGTATTCAGTTCGTACACCGGAATGCCGTGGCTCTTGAGGCGTGCGGCAGTGGCCTCGGAACTGGCGACCGCGCCGTCGAACGCGCCCTTGTGCTTGGCCAGAGCATCGATAAAGCAGTTGGCGGTGGAACCCGTACCGACGCCAACGACGCTCTTGTCATCGAGTTTCGGAAGGATGAAATCGACAGCAGCTTGGGCCACGGCCTGTTTGAGTTGATCCTGGGTCATGCGGGCTCCGATATGACGAAAATAAGGTATTGGAACTGTATCTGTAGGAGCCAACGTGTTGGCGAAGGGTCCACTGCGGTGTGTCGGGAAAACCATCTCGCCAACACGTTGGCTCCTACGGGAAATGTGTTTGCAGCGAGCAAACGTCTGCAAAAGGGCGCGCATTATAGCGATAACCTGCCTTAAAACCGCGTCATTCTGGGTTAGACTTCGGGCCTTGTCCCTATTCGCCAGTGATGCTTTCCCGATGCTTGAACAGTACGTCAAAAAAATCCTCACCTCGCGCGTTTACGACGTAGCCGTAGAAACTCCGTTGCAGACCGCCCGCCAGCTGTCCGAGCGCCTCGGCAACACGGTGCTGCTCAAGCGCGAAGACTTGCAGCCGGTGTTCTCGTTCAAGATTCGCGGCGCTTACAACAAGCTCACCCTGCTTAGCGACACCGAACGGGCGCGCGGTGTGGTCACGGCGTCGGCGGGCAATCACGCGCAAGGCTTGGCATTGGCGGCCAAGGTGCTGGGCGTCAAAGCCACCATCGTCATGCCCAAAACCACCCCCGAGATCAAGGTCGAAGGCGTGCGCTCCCGGGGCGGCATCGTGGTGTTGCACGGCGATTCGTTCCCCGAAGCGCTGGCGTTCTCGCTGAAACTGGTCGATGAAAAAGGCTACGTCTACGTTCACCCGTACGACGATCCCGACACCATCGCCGGACAAGGCACCGTGGCGATGGAGATTCTGCGTCAGCAGCCGGGCCGGCTCGACGCGATTTTCGTACCGGTGGGCGGCGGTGGTTTGATCGCGGGCATCGCGGCCTACGTCAAATACCTGCGCCCGGACATCAAGGTCATCGGTGTTGAACCGGACGATTCCAATTGCCTGCAAGCGGCGATGGCTGCGGGTGAGCGCGTGGTGCTGAGCCAGGTCGGATTGTTCGCCGACGGCGTGGCGGTGGCGCAGATCGGCCAGCACACCTTTGATATCTGCAAAGATTATGTCGACGAAGTGATCACCGTCAGCACCGATGAAATCTGTGCGGCGATCAAGGACATCTACGACGATACCCGCTCGATCACCGAGCCTGCGGGTGCGCTGGGCGTGGCCGGCATCAAGAAATACGTCGAGCTGTACGGCGTCAGCGGGCACACCTTGGTGGCCATTGATTCGGGGGCCAACGTCAACTTCGACCGTCTGCGCCACGTGGCCGAGCGTGCCGAGTTGGGCGAAGGCCGCGAAGCAATCATCGCCGTGACCATTCCCGAAAAGCCGGGCAGCTTCAAGGCGTTCTGCGAAGCCATCGGCAAACGCCAGATCACCGAATTCAACTACCGCTACCACACCGACCGCGAAGCCCACATCTTCGTTGGCGTGCAAACCCACCCGGACACCGACCCTCGCGCCGCGCTGCTGGCCAGCCTGACCGAGCAAGGTTTTCCGGTGCTGGATTTGACCGATAACGAGCTGGCGAAACTGCACATTCGGCACATGGTCGGCGGCCACGCGGCACGGGTCAGTGATGAAGTGGTGTTGCGCTTCGAATTCCCAGAGCGTCCGGGCGCGCTGTTCAACTTCCTCAACAAACTCGGCGGGCAGTGGAATATTTCGATGTTCCACTACCGCAATCACGGCGCGGCGGACGGTCGTGTTGTCGCTGGTTTGGTGGTGCCGGAAGACGAACGGCACCTGATTCCGGCGGCGTTGGCGGAAATCGGCTACCCGCATTGGGATGAGAGCGAGAACCCGGCGTACAAATTGTTCCTCGGCTAATCCACCGAGGAAAACCGTCGCGCTGCTACGCTGATCAATACGCTCTGACAGGAATTTACTGAAAATGGAACATTTCACCGCCATCAAAATCGTCCACGTTGTCGCCACCGTGCTGTTTCTACTCAGCGCGTTGGGGCTCGTGGTCTGGGTCATCCGCGGCCGCCGCGCCGGCGACTTGACCACCCAGCGCCGCACCCTGCAACGGCCGTGGTTATTCGCCTGGATTCTGATGGCCCTGTGCTTGTTGACCTTGCCGATCAGCGGCTGGTGGCTGGTGCATTACGCCGGCTGGCCATTGGGTCAGACCTGGTTATTGGCCGCGAGCGTGCTCTATACCCTGGGCACCCTCAGCTGGGCATGGCTACTGGTTCGCCTCAACCGCCTGCGCGTTCCCGCCGTCATCGGCCATCCAAAATTCACCCTGGCCCTCGCCCTGTTCTGCGGCGTGTGCTTTATCGCTATTGCGGGGTTGATGGGGGCTAAGCCGGTTTAAGGCTGTTTCACGATAATGAATATTCTTCTCGTAGGCGCCAGCGGCTTCGTTGGTCGCCATTTGCTTAATGCGTTGGCCGCTAACGGCCATCAGATAATTGCTACCTCTCGCCGATGTGGGAGTGTTTCGGTACCCGGTGTCGCCTGGCAGACGCTGGATCTTGGCCTGCTGGCCGATAATCCCGAGCATTTCCAATGGCCGGAAAATACCGAACTGTTAATCAATGCTGCGGGCTTGCTAAGCGTCAGCAGCGACGAGCTTGACCGGGTTCAGAGTCGCGGCACGTGTGCTCTGTTCGATCTGGCGGCTAAACACGGCGCCCGTGTTTTGCAGATTTCTGCCTTGGGCGCGGGTGAGCAGCCAGATATTCCATTTCTGGAAACCAAGGCAGTCGCAGATCAATATTTGCTGGGACTAGGTTCGCCAGTGGTAATCCTGCGACCGTCTCTTTTGTTGGGTGCTGGAGGTGCCAGCAGTGGTTGGCTCTCAAGGCTTTCGCCGTTGCCATTGATTGCGTTGCTGGACCTGAACGCACAGTCGCAACCTTTGCACATTGATGATTTTGTCGGCGCAGTACTGGCATTGTTGCGAAGTTGGCCGACGCAGCCGATGGTATTGCCGGTTGTGGGTCCGCAACCCATGACTCTGCCGCAAGTGATAGATCAACTGCGTGATGCTCAAGGTTGGGCGCCCGCTCGCTACATGAAAGTCTCAGCGCCATTGGCAGGGGTAGGCGTATTGCTGGGTGATCAATTTGGTTGGCGTGCGTTGAACAAGCAAAGCCTGAAAATGGCCGGTCGAGATAATCTTGGCGACCCTGAACCCTTGGCAAGTATCTGTGGCTATCGTGCATTACCCCTGGCATCACGCCTGATCGGGTGGCCACAGGCGGGGCAAAGCGTAACGTTGGCGCTGCGCCCGATTTTTCTTGCCGTAATGATCCTGATTTGGCTGGGTACTGCTGCAGTTTGTCTCGGGCCCGGTTATGAGTGGGGCCTGCGGATAATGTCCGAAGCGGGTATCACCGGAGGCTTGGCCCGCTTGGCGGTGATCAGCGGTGCGCTGTTAGATGGCGTTTTGGGTTTAGGGTTGCTCGCTACCCGTTGGCGCCGTTTAGCCTTACGCACCCAACTGGGATTAATGCTGGGCTACACGGCATTCATCACCGTGGTATTACCGCATTACTGGTTTGACCCCTACGCCGCTGTCGCCAAAAACTTGGTGTTGATAGTGGTGACTCTTTGGCTTCTATGGACTGAACCGCGTAAATGAGTCTTTACCTGATATTGAAAACCCTTCACATACTGTCTTCTACGGTACTGTTTGGCACCGGGTTAGGCTCAGCCTATTACTCATTGCGCGCATGGCGCAGTGGGAAAGTTGAAGTGATCGCCGTCACGTTCAAACATTTGGTTTTAGCCGACTGGATATTTACTGCGACCACGGCGGTTTTTCAGCCATTAAGTGGCGTCGGTTTAATTATGTTGGCAGGTTGGTCGCCGCATCAGACTTGGTTGGCGTGGAGCATGGGTTTGTATGTGTTGGCTGGCCTATGCTGGTTGCCCGTTGTCTGGCTGCAGATTCAGGTACATAAGTTGGCAGAGCAAGCATTGAAAGACGGAACACCCATGCCAATCAAGGCCGCGCACTATATGCGTTGGTGGTTTGGGCTCGGTTGGCCAGCCTTTCTAGCGTTTATGGCTATTTTCTATTTGATGGTCAGCAAGCCTGCATAAGTCAACGCCGGCCCCGTCAGAACTGCTCTGAAGCGATGTTTTATGTGCATACGCCTCGCCAACAAGTTGGCTCCTACAGTTAAACCCACTGTAGGAGCGAACTTGTTCGCGAAGGGGTCATTCGGATCGACTTAGCTTCTCAGCGTGATCACCGGCCAGCCACGCTGCTCTGCTTCGGCGCGTAACTTCGGGTCTGGGTCGACGGCTACCGGGTTGGCGACTTGCTCCAATAAGGGTAGGTCGTTCAGCGAGTCGCTGTAGAAGTAGCTGTCGTCAAGATTGAATCCGGTTTCTTCCAGCCAGCGATTAAGTCGCGTCACTTTCCCTTCGCGGAAGCAAGGGATGTCGGTGGTGCGCCCGCTGAAGCGGCCGTCGATAATTTCGCATTCGGTGGCCAGTAAGGTATCAACCCCAAACCGTGTAACGATTGGCGCCGTCACAAAGCGGTTGGTGGCGGTGATGACCAGCAGTTTGTCGCCCGCTTCACGGTGCTTTGCCAGCAGGGCTTCGGCTTTGGGCAGGATGATGGGTTCGATGCAGTCGCGCATGAACTCGCGGTGCCATTCATCCAGCTGAGCCATGTCGGTGCGGCCGAGGATGTCTAGGCTGAAGTTCAAATAGTCTGTCAGGTTCAGGGTGCCCGCCAGGTAATCCTGATAAAACGCGTCGTTGCGCGCTTTGTAGGCGATGGCGTCGAGAATGCCGCGCTCGCAGAGGTAATCACCCCAGGCGTGGTCGCTGTCGCCACCCAGAAGTGTGTTGTCGAGGTCGAATAAAGCCAGGCGCATGGAGTTACTCACTGAATTGTCACGGAAAAGGCCGTCAGAATACGAGCTTTTCACAAGAGTTCACATAAGCTGCGAAGCCTCGTTGCTGCTTTCATTCGCTTTGTGGAACAATGCGGCGATATGCGTTTACGAGGCCGCTGCCGTGATCGACCCCGATGGTTTCCGTCCTAATGTCGGGATTATTCTGACAAATGATGCTGGTCAGGTCTTATGGGCTCGGCGAATCAATCAAGATGCCTGGCAGTTTCCTCAGGGTGGAATTAACCCGCTTGAGACGCCAGAAGACGCTTTGTATCGCGAATTGAATGAGGAAGTCGGGCTGGAACGGCAAGATGTTGAAATTCTCGCCTGCACCCGGGGCTGGTTGCGTTATCGTTTGCCGCAACGTTTGGTCAGAACGCACAGCCAACCGCTGTGCATCGGCCAGAAACAGAAGTGGTTTCTCCTGCGCCTGGTCTCTAACGAGCAGCGGGTGCGGATGGATTTGACCGGTAAACCGGAATTTGATGGCTGGCGTTGGGTCAGTTATTGGTATCCGTTGGGCCAGGTAGTGACATTCAAGCGCGAGGTTTACAGACGCGCCCTTAAAGAACTTGCCCCGCGCCTATTGGCGCGCGACTGACGACGGAGTTCGACCCCGAGCCATGCTCAATACGCTGCGCAAGATCGTCCAGGAAGTTAACTCCGCCAAGGATCTCAAGGCGGCGTTGGGGATTATTGTGTTACGCGTCAAAGAGGCCATGGGCAGCCAGGTCTGCTCGGTCTATTTGCTCGACCCCGAATCCAACCGCTTTGTGTTGATGGCCACCGAGGGCCTGAACAAGCGATCCATCGGCAAGGTCAGCATGGCGCCGAACGAAGGTTTGGTCGGTCTCGTGGGTACCCGCGAAGAACCACTGAACCTCGAAAACGCTGCTGATCACCCGCGTTATCGCTACTTTGCCGAGACCGGCGAAGAGCGCTATGCGTCGTTCCTTGGCGCACCGATCATCCACCACCGTCGCGTGGTCGGGGTGTTGGTGATCCAGCAAAAGGAGCGTCGCCAGTTCGATGAAGGTGAAGAAGCCTTCCTCGTGACCATGAGTGCCCAGTTGGCCGGGGTAATCGCCCACGCTGAAGCCACGGGTTCGATTCGTGGCCTGGGCCGTCAGGGCAAAGGCATTCAAGAAGCCAAATTCGTCGGTGTGCCGGGTTCGCCAGGTGCTGCTGTCGGTACGGCCGTGGTGATGTTGCCGCCGGCCGATCTGGAAGTGGTGCCTGACAAAAACGTCAGCGACATCAAGGCTGAACTGGCGCTGTTCCAAAATGCACTGGAAGGCGTGCGCGGCGACATGCGTTCGCTGTCGGCCAAGCTCGCGACCCAACTGCGCCCGGAAGAGCGTGCGCTGTTCGATGTGTACCTGATGATGCTGGACGACGCGTCGCTGGGCAGCGAAGTGACCGACGTCATCAAGACCGGCCAATGGGCACAAGGCGCGCTGCGCCAAGTGGTCAACGAGCACGTCAAACGTTTCGAATTGATGGACGACGCTTACCTGCGTGAGCGCGCTTCCGACGTCAAGGATTTGGGTCGTCGGCTGTTGGCGTATTTGCAGGAAGCGCGTCAGCAAACGTTGGTTTATCCCGACAACACCATTCTGGTCAGTGAAGAGCTGTCGCCGGCAATGCTGGGTGAAGTACCCGAAGGCAAGCTGGTCGGCCTGATCTCGGTACTCGGTTCCGGCAACTCCCACGTCGCGATTTTGGCGCGGGCCATGGGTATTCCCACGGTCATGGGCGTGGTCGATCTGCCGTATTCCAAAGTCGATGGCATCCAGCTGATCGTCGATGGCTACCACGGTGAGGTCTACACCAACCCCAGCGATATCCTGCGCAAGCAATACGCTGAAGTGGTCGAAGAAGAGCGCCAGCTGTCACTAGGCCTCGACTCCTTGCGTGAACTGCCGTGCGTGACGCTGGACGGGCATCGCATGCCGCTGTGGGTCAACACGGGCCTGTTGGCAGACGTTGCCCGCGCCCAACAGCGTGGCGCCGAAGGGGTGGGGCTGTATCGCACCGAAGTGCCGTTCATGATCAACCAGCGTTTTCCGAGCGAAAAAGAACAACTGGCGATTTACCGTGAACAACTGGCGGCTTTCCATCCGTTACCGGTGACCATGCGCAGCCTGGACATCGGTGGTGATAAATCGCTGTCGTACTTCCCGATCAAGGAAGACAACCCGTTCCTGGGCTGGCGCGGGATTCGTGTCACCCTCGATCACCCGGAAATTTTCCTGGTGCAGACCCGCGCGATGCTCAAGGCCAGTGAAGGCTTGAACAACTTGCGCATTCTGCTGCCAATGATTTCCAGCACCCACGAAGTGGAAGAAGCGCTGCACTTGATCCACCGAGCCTGGGGCGAAGTACGCGACGAAGGGTTCGACGTGCCGATGCCGCCAATTGGTGTGATGGTTGAAGTCCCGGCAGCGGTGTACCAAACCCGTGAATTGGCGCGTCAGGTGGACTTCCTTTCGGTGGGTTCCAACGACTTGACCCAATACTTATTGGCGGTAGATCGCAACAACCCACGGGTTGCCGATCTGTATGACTACCTGCACCCAGCGGTGCTGATGGCGTTGCAGCATGTGGTGCACGATGCTCATTTGGAAGGCAAACCCGTGAGCATATGCGGCGAAATGGCCGGCGACCCGGCAGCGGCGGTGTTGTTGATGGCAATGGGTTATGACAGCTTGTCGATGAACGCCACTAACTTGCCGAAAGTGAAGTGGATGTTGCGTCAGATCAACCTGAGCAAAGCCAAGGAGTTGCTGGGGCAGTTGATGACCAACGACAACCCGCAAGTTATCCGCAGCTCGCTGCAACTGGCGCTGCGTAACCTTGGCCTGGCGCGGATGATTAATCCGGCGTCGGTTAAAGGGCATTGATTCAAGGCGAGACCACGCCAAATCGGTGGGAGCGAATTCATTCGCGAAAAGCGCAACGCGGTCTGTCTGAATAACTGCGACGCTGCATTCGCGAATGAATTGGCTCCCACTGGGTCTTCATCTGCGTTACACCTTCAACTCAACCGCCCCCAATTGGCCGCCATACGGCCCGAAGCTGTGTTCGGTGAAGTGGCGGCTGCCGTCGGCATTGACGATCAGTGCGCTGCTGGCGCGGGTGCCGTAGGTCGGGCTGGCAATAAATACGCTGGATAACAGACTTTCCGTGGTCAGTCCTACGCCGGTATCAGGCAGCTCGGCGACGGGCGCAATTTCGGGATCGCGCAGTAACCCCAACAGCGCCGACGGTTGCGGATCACCCAGTTCAGCGAGCAGCGCCGCCTTGGCTTTCAGCAATTTTGGCCACGGAGTGTCCAGGCCCGCGTTGGATAAGCCATAAACACCGGCCTCCAGTCGTTGCGGCTGCGCATTGACGGCACTCAGGTAAAACAACGAATCCGCCGTCCCAAGCAGCAAATTGAAGCCGCCATATTCCCCGGCGCGCCCCGCGACCTCTGCCAGATACTCCTCAGTGGGCTGCTCACCGGTCAAAAACCGCGACACCAGTTCGCCGCGAGAGCGTCGCCCCAGCGGATGATTCGGGTCGCGAATATTGGTCAGCGCTGCGAATCGGCCGTGGTTTCCGACGCCGAGCCACGTGCCACCGGCTTCCAGATCGCGCCCCGCATACACCCCAGGTGCATCGAGCCATTCAGTCAGTGGTTGGGTCGGGCGGGCATAAAACTCGTCGCGGTTGGCAGCGACGATCAAAGGTTGGCGGTGGGTGGGGCGCCAAGCGAAGACGATCAGGCACATTGCGAGCCTCCTTTTTTTGCCACTCTACCGCAGATCGATCCGACACCCACCCGCTCACACGGGTAGAGCTGAGGGCCATGCTTCCGTTACCATGCCGCATCGCCAATCGCAGACGGCAGTCCGCTGTTGCCCGCGCGTTTTAATTGAGGAGTCGCAATGCTGCCTTACCCGCAGATTGATCCAGTTGCATTGGCCATTGGCCCGCTGAAAATCCATTGGTATGGCTTGATGTACCTGATCGGCATCGGCGGCGCATGGTTGCTCGCGTCACGCCGGATGAACCGTTTCGACCCAACCTGGACCAAAGAAAAACTCTCCGATCTGATCTTTTGGTTAGCCATGGGTGTGATCGTCGGTGGGCGATTGGGTTACGTGCTGTTCTACGACCTGAGTGCCTACATCGCCAATCCGCTGTTGATTTTCGAAGTCTGGAAAGGTGGCATGGCGTTCCACGGCGGCTTTATCGGCGTGATGATCGCGGCTTGGTGGTTCGGCAGGCGCAACGGTAAGTCGTTCTTCCAACTGATGGATTTTGTCGCCCCAATGGTCCCGATTGGGTTGGGCGCTGGGCGTATCGGCAACTTCATCAACGCCGAATTGTGGGGCAAGCCGACTGACCTGCCGTGGGCCATGATCTTCCCGCCGTTCAGCGATCCGGCGCAGTTGCCGCGTCATCCGTCGCAGTTGTACCAATTCGCACTGGAAGGTGTGGCGCTGTTCGTTATCCTGTGGCTGTTCTCGCGTAAACCCCGTCCGACCATGGCTGTTTCCGGGATGTTCGCGTTGTTTTACGGGATCTTCCGCTTTGTTGTCGAATTCGTCCGCGTACCCGATGCACAGCTAGGCTATCTGGCGTGGGGCTGGGTCACCATGGGTCAAATTCTGAGCTTGCCGATGATTATTGGCGGTCTGGTACTGATCTGGCTGGCGTATCACCGCGCATCCGCTGCCAAAAGCGCTGCGGTCTAACACCGAAACGCCGGGTGTTTTGGCTCCCGGCGGGTTCATCGATGCAGGGTAATGTATGAAGCAATATCTCGATCTAGTCGCCCATGTGATCCAAAACGGAACGCTGCAAGCCAACCGTACCGGGGTCAATACCATCAGTTTTCCCGGTGCCATGTTGCGTTATGACCTGAAAGAAGGCTTCCCGGCGATCACCACCCGGCGCATGGCCTTCAAGTCGGCCATCGGCGAAATGGTCGGTTTTCTGCGTGGTGTGAGTAACGCAGCCGAATTTCGAGAGCTGGGCTGTAAGGTCTGGGACCAAAACGCCAACGAAAACGCGCAGTGGCTAGACAATCCGTTCCGCAAAGGCGAAGACGATCTGGGCGAAATCTACGGCGTGCAATGGCGCAAGTGGCCTGCGTACAAGCGTATTGAATCTGGCAACGTCAAGGCCATCGAGCTTGCGATCAGCCATGGTTATCAACAGATTGCGCAGTCCGAAGAAGACGGTCAGGCCTACGTGGTGCTGTACAAGGCCATCGACCAGATTCGCCAATGCGTCGACACCATCATGAAAGACCCCGGCAGCCGGCGGATTCTGTTTCATGGCTGGAACTGCGCGCAATTGGATGAAATGGCCTTGCCGCCGTGTCATCTGCTTTACCAGTTTCACCCGAACCAAGAGACCCGCGAAATCTCTCTGACGCTGTACATCCGCTCTAATGATTTGGGCTTGGGAACGCCGTTCAACCTGACTGAAGGCGCAGCGTTGCTGTCGCTGATCGGCCGCCTGACCGGCTACACCCCGCGCTGGTTCACGTATTTCATCGGCGATGCCCATGTCTACGAAAACCACTTGGACATGCTCAATGAGCAGCTCAAGCGCGAGCCGTTCCCGGCGCCGCAACTGGTGATCTCCGAGCGCGTGCCAGCGTTCGCCCAGACTGGCGTGTATCAACCGGAATGGCTGGAACTGATCGAACCGACTGATTTCTCGCTGGAAGGGTATCAACACCACCCGGCCATGACGGCGCCGATGGCGGTTTGATGTACCGTTTGGGGTGAACGATTTCTGTAGAGCCAACTTGTTGGCGAGGCTTTTTTCAAGACAGACCGCCTCGCCAACAAGTTGGCTCCTATGAGGATTTGTATTAAGCGAACGGGCGATCAATGCCCATGACTTCTGCCCACATGAGAGTGTTCACTCTCCACCGCCACCACCCCGCCACTCACTTCCAGCTGCTGCAAAATCCCACAGTGTTTCAGCGTGCCGTCGGTGCAGCGTTGGCGCAGTTCCAGTAACTGCGCCTGCAACGCTTGCAGGCTGGCGACCCGGGCGTTGACGTGTTGGATGTGCTCGTCGATCAACGCATTAACGCTCTCGCATTGGTCTTGCGGGCTGTCGCGCAAATTCAACAGGCTGCGGATTTCTTCGAGGGTCATGTCCAGGCTGCGGCAATTGCGGATAAACGTCAGCCGCTCAACATGAGCCTGGGTGTAGACCCGATAATTACCGTCACTGCGCGCGGGGGGCGGCAGCAGGCTTTCTCGTTCGTAGTAGCGGATAGTTTCCACTTGGCAATCGGTCAGTTTTGCCAGTTCGCCAATCTTCATGAACGTTAATCTCAAATAGTTGCTTGACCCTATAGTGGCTACAGGGTGTTCACTTGGCAATAAGCGCCATCAAGGACACCTTTATGAATTCCCCTGAACACCGCCACGTCAAATTGCCCGTCGCCAATGATCACGGCCATGACCACGGCCATGCCTGCTGTTCGAGCGACAGCGCTCCAGCCATCGTCAAAATCAGCACATCGGTTACTTCGGCCAGCCGACTGAGCAGTTTTCGCATCGAGCAGATGGATTGTCCCACCGAGCAAACGCTGATCCAGAACAAGCTGGGCAAGCTTGCCGGTGTGCAGCAATTGGAATTCAACCTGATCAATCGGGTGCTGGCAGTGACCCACGATTTGCCCTCCGTCGATCCGATCATTGACGCCATCAAGTCTTTGGGCATGCACGCCGAACCGGTTGAGAGGGGCGCCGATGCCGCTGTACCTGCGCCGATCCCGTTAAAAAAATCCTGGTTGCCGCTGGCCGTGTCAGGCGTCGCCGCGTTGGCCTCTGAAGTGATTCACTTCACTCAGTTGGCGCCGACTTGGGTGGTTGCAGTAGTGGCGATCATCGCGATTTTAAGTGGTGGCCTGAGCACTTACAAAAAGGGCTGGATCGCCCTTAAGAACTTCAACCTGAACATCAATGCCCTGATGAGCATCGCGGTGACCGGTGCGGTGTTGATCGGGCAATGGCCAGAAGCGGCCATGGTGATGTTCTTGTTCACCGTAGCGGAATTGATTGAAGCTAAATCCTTGGACCGCGCGCGCAATGCCATCGGCGGTCTGATGCAGATGACCCCAGACATTGCCACCGTGCTGCAAGCCGCCGGAACGTGGGTTGAACAGGACGTGAAACACATCGAACTGGGCGCTCGGGTGCGGATCAAGCCGGGTGAGCGCATCGGCTTGGACGGCGATGTGGTCTCCGGCAATTCGACTATTGATCAGGCATCTATCACCGGAGAAAGCCTGCCCGTGGAAAAGGCCGTGGGCGATAAAGTCTTCGCGGGCACCCTCAATCAATCGGGTTCACTGGAATACACCGTGACGGCGGCGGCCAACAATTCGACCTTGGCGCGCATTATCCATGCGGTGGAAGCGGCCCAGGGTGCACGAGCGCCGACCCAGCGGTTTGTCGACAGCTTCTCCAAAATATACACGCCAGCGGTGTTTATCCTGGCCTTGGCCGTGGCAGTCATTGCGCCGCTGTTCATGGGCGCGGTCTGGTTCGATTGGATCTATCGGGCGCTGGTGCTGTTGGTGGTTGCGTGTCCTTGTGCGTTGGTGATTTCCACCCCGGTGACCATTGTCAGCGGTTTGGCGGCTGCTGCGCGTAAAGGGATTTTGGTCAAGGGCGGTGTGTATTTGGAAAGCGGGCATCGGCTCAACTATTTGGCGCTGGATAAAACCGGGACCATCACCCACGGCAAGCCAGTGCAGACCGACTTCTTGCTGCTTGAGGTGCTGGCGACCGATGCGGTCGCCATTGCCGCCAGCTTGGCCAGTCGCTCGGACCATCCGGTGTCTCAGGCCATCGCCAAGGCCGCCGCTGAGACGCATAGCGTGCGGCATGAGGTGCAGGCGTTCGAGGCATTGGGCGGGCGCGGCGTTAAGGGCGAAGTCGCGGGTCAGATGTATCACTTGGGCAACCACCGCCTCGTCGAAGAGCTGGGGCTGTGTTCACCTGAACTGGAAGAAAAGCTCGACGTGCTGGAAAGCCAAGGTAAAACCGTGGTTTTACTGTGTGATCAGTCCGGTCCGCTGGCACTGTTCGCAGTGGCCGATACGGTCAAGGACAGCAGCCGCGAGGCGATCCGCCAATTGCATGCACTGGGCGTCCAAACCGTGATGCTGACCGGCGACAATCCGCACACCGCCAAGGCGATTGCCGAGCAAGTGGGGATTGATCAGGCGCAGGGTAATTTATTGCCAGCCGACAAGTTGCAGGCCATTGAGCAATTGTACGCCCAGGGCCATCGGGTCGGGATGGTGGGCGACGGCATCAACGACGCCCCGGCGTTGGCGAGGTCTGAGATTGGTTTCGCCATGGCCGCTGCAGGCACCGACACTGCCATTGAGACCGCGGATGTGGCGTTGATGGACGATGATCTGCGCAAAATTCCGGCGTTTATCCGGCTGTCACGTCAGACGTCGGCGATTCTGAAGCAGAACATTGTGTTGGCGTTGGTGATCAAGGCGGTGTTCCTGGCTATCACCTTCGCGGGCATGGCGACCATGTGGATGGCGGTGTTTGCCGACATGGGTGTGAGTTTGTTGGTGGTGTTTAATGGGTTGCGGTTGCTTAGAAAGTGATCGCAGCTGGAAACGATTCCCGAATGAATTCGGTCCCACGGAATTTCGGCGATGCACAGATTTCTGTCGGCGTACCGAAGGCTGCGATCAGCCGAAATTTCTGTGGGAGTTGGCTTGCCAACGAAAGCATCAATGCCGGCGACTCAGGTTTCAGGGCGACCTCAGTGGCGCGATGACGGGCCTCTTCGCAGGCAAGCCTGCTCCCACAGAGCGAGTTGGTATTCATCTGGAATACCGCTTCTGCCCCCACTCAATCATAACGTGCAGCAGGTTTTTCAGAACCTTTTGCGTCGGTTCGGCCAAGTCCTGGCGGTAGTTGAACGGCTCGTATTCTTCCATGTACGTGCTTTGCGCCAGCTCAAGTTGCACGGCGTGGATGTTGTTGGCCGGGTCGCCGTAATGGCGGGTGATGTGGCCGCCTTTGAAACGCCCGTTAAGTACGTGGGTGTAATCGGTGGCTGCTGCGCAGGTGGCATCCAGCAAGGTGGCCAGCTCGGTGTCGCAGCTCAGACCATTGAAAGTGCCGAGGTTGAAGTCCGGCAAACGGCCTTCAAACAAATGCGGAATCGAGCCTCGAATCGAGTGCGCATCGAACAGCAGCGCATAACCAAACTCGTCGCGCAAGCGCGCCAATTCTTGCTGTAATGTCTGGTGATACGGCGTCCATATCTGCGCCAGATACGTTGCGCGCTCATTGGTGCTGGGCACCTGGCCTTCGCGAAACAGCGGCTCGCCATCGAACAGAATGGCAGGGTACAACCCCGTGGTCGCACCGACGTACAGCGGCTTGTCATCCGACGGTCGATTAAGGTCGATGACGAAGCGCGAATACTCGGCCGCCAAGGTGCTGGCACCCAGTTCTTCGGCGAAGTCATACAGCGTCGGGATGTGCCAATCGGTGTCCGGCAGGCTGTGCGCCGCGTCCACCAACCCGGTTTTTACCGCTGGGGTCAGATGCAACCCGGCGTGGGGCATGCTGATCAGCAACGGCAACCGGCCGCGTTTGAAATTCAGAACCTTATCCACAAATGCCTCCTGTTAAAAATACCTAACTATTCGGATCGATTTACAAGGGACTGCATTACCTACAACGACTCAATACCATGCCGCACGATCCGCTTGTCCAAATCACCACCGAGCCAGTAGGCCAGATCTGCGGGTCGTTCGATCTTCCATGCCACAAAGTCAGCAAACTTGCCCACTTCCAGCGAGCCATGGGTGTCGCCCAATCCCAGCGCTTTGGCGGCGTTGAGGGTCACGCCAGCCAAGGCTTCTTCCGGGGTCATGCGAAATAAGGTGCAGGCCATATTCAGCATCAACCGCAGGGACAACGCGGGGGAGGTACCGGGGTTCAAGTCGGTGGCGATGGCGATATCGACCCCGTGCTTTCGCAGCGCATCCATTGGAGGCAACTGGGTTTCGCGGAGGAAGTAATACGCGCCCGGCAGCAATACGGCAACGGTACCGGCTGCGCCCATGGCAATAGCGTCGGCCTCGGTCATGAACTCCAGATGGTCCGCCGACAGCGCTTGATAGCGTGCGGCCAGACTCGATCCGGCCAGCGCTGACAACTGCTCGGCGTGCAACTTCACTGGCAATCCTAATTCGCCCGCGCAGATGAACACTTGCTCGACCTGTGCCGGTGAGAACGCCAGGTGTTCGCAGAACGCATCCACTGCGTCCACCAAGCCTTCCGCTGCCAATGCCGGGAGCATCACGCTGCAGATGTGGTGAATGTAGTCGTCGGCGCGATCTTTATATTCTGGCGGCAATGCATGAGCGGCCAGGCACGTACTGCGCACCGTGACCGGCAGCACGGTGCCCAAACGCCGAATGACCCGCAGGATTTTGCGTTCGCTGGCGAGATCCAGCCCGTAGCCGGACTTGATTTCCACGGTGGTCACGCCATCGTCCAGCAAACGCTTGAGGCGTTGTTCAGCGCTGGCGAACAGCTGGTCTTCGCTGGCCGCCCGGGTGGCGCGCACGGTGCTGGCGATGCCGCCGCCTACCGCCGCAATGTCCGCATAGCTCACGCCGTTCAATCGCTGCTCGAACTCACCGCTGCGATTGCCGCCAAACACGGTGTGGGTATGGCAGTCGATCAAGCCGGGGGTCACCCAGGCGCCGTCCAGATCGACGACGCTGGTGAAGTCTCCGGTTGGCGCATCAGCCTGTGGCCCAATCCACTCGATGAGTTCGCCCGAGGTCACAATGGCGGCGTCTTCGATAATTGAGTAGTTGCCCTGCGCCATCGTCGCAACGTGGCAATGCTTCCAGAGCGTTTTCATCTAGGGTCTCCGCAGTCAACTGTAGGAGCCAACGTGTTGGCGAGGCGGCGTATCAGGCATACCGCGTCAAACCTTCGCCAACACGTTGGCTCTTACAGGGAGTGGTTTATAAGCTTGGCAATACTTTTGCCGGGATTAACGTGTTCAAGCAATTGGACGCCAACAACTGCATGGCGGCTTCGATGTCTGGCGCAAAGAAGCGGTCTTTGTCGTAAAACGGTACTTTGCTGCGCAACGCGGTGCGTGCTTGTTCCAGTTTTGGCGAGCTTTTCAAGCCTTCGCGGAAGTCTAGGCCCTGGCATGCAGCCAACCATTCCACGGCGAGAATGCCGCGTACGTTTTCGGCCATTTCCCACAGGCGTTTGCCCGCAGCCGGTGCCATGGAAACGTGGTCTTCCTGGTTGGCCGAGGTCGGAATGCTGTCAACGCTATGTGGATGCGCCAATGCTTTGTTCTCGCTGGCCAAGGCGGCTGCGGTCACTTGGGCAATCATGAAACCGGAATTCACGCCGCCATTGGCTACCAGGAACGGCGGCAATTGCGACATGTGCTTGTCCATCATCAACGAAATACGCCGCTCGCTAAGGGCACCGATTTCAGCGAAGGCCAACGCCAGGTTGTCGGCGGCCATCGCCACCGGTTCGGCGTGGAAGTTACCGCCCGAGATCACTTCACCTTCAGCGGCAAATACCAACGGGTTGTCCGATACGGCGTTGGCTTCCACACCCAGAACTTCAGCGGCCTGACGCAGTTGAGTCAGGCAGGCGCCCATGACTTGCGGTTGGCAGCGCAGCGAGTACGGGTCTTGAACCTTGTCGCAATCTCGGTGGGAATCAGAAATCGGGCTGCTGTCGCCCAGCAGGTCGCGGTAGCACGCAGCGGCGTCGATTTGGCCGTGTTGGCCCCGGGCGGCGTGAATCCGCGCGTCGAATGGTGCACGCGAACCCAACACCGCTTCCACGGTTAACGCACCACAGGCCATCGCCGCAGCGAACAGGTCTTCGCCTTCGAACAAACCACGTAGGGCGAACGCGGTGGACACTTGGGTGCCGTTGAGCAATGCCAGGCCTTCTTTTGCGGCCAGTGTCAGCGGCTTCAAACCCGCCACGGCCAAGGCTTCGGTCGCTTCTAGCCATTCGCCTTTGTAGCGGGCTTTGCCTTCACCAAGCAGCACCAGTGACATGTGCGCCAAAGGTGCAAGATCGCCCGACGCGCCCACCGAACCTTTGAGCGGAATATGCGGATAGACCTCTGCATTGATCAGCGCGATCAAGGCGTTGATGACCTGACGACGAATACCGGAGAAACCACGGCTGAGGCTGTTGACCTTGAGTACCATGACCAGGCGCACCAGCTCATCGCTGATCGGCTGACCGATCCCGGCGGCGTGGGACAACACCAGCGAGCGCTGGAGGTTTTCCAGGTCTTCGCTGGCAATGCGCGTCGAAGCCAGCAGGCCGAAACCGGTGTTGATACCGTAGGCGGTGCGGTCTTCGGCAAGAATTTGTTCAACGCAAGCCACGCTGTTTTCGATCTGCTGTGATGCGCTTTCATGCAGATGAAGGGCAACCGGGTGGTGATAAATTTCACGCAGTTGCGCCAGGGTCAGGGTGCCGGGAATCAGGTTCAGCTCAGTCACTTCGTTACTCCATCAAATGGTGGCCACCCGCCGCTGGACGAACCGATTAACGTATTCGTCGGCGGGTGAATATAGAATTTCTTTGGGCGTACCCACTTGGATCAACTGACCGTCTTTAAGGATGGCAATGCGGTTGCCGATGCGCAGCGCTTCGTCGAGATCGTGGGTGATGAATACGATGGTTTTGTGCAGGCTGGCTTGCAGCGCCAGCAGTTGGTCTTGCATCTCGGCGCGAATCAGCGGATCGAGGGCGCTAAACGCTTCGTCCATCAAAATGATGTCGGTGTCAGCCGCCAGTGCGCGGGCAAGTCCTACGCGCTGCCGCATGCCGCCCGACAGCTGATGAGGGTATTTGTCTTCGTAGCCTTTGAGGTCCACGGCGCCGATCCAGTGCATCGCGCGCTCGGCACAGAACGCCTTGGACTCGCCGCGGACTTTCAAACCATACGCCACGTTGTCGAGCACGGTTTTGTGCGGCAGCAGGCCGAAGCTCTGGAACACCATACTGATTTTGTGCCGCCGGAATTGACGCAAGGCCTCCATGTCGTAACTGAGGATGTCTTCACCGTCCACCAGAATCTGCCCGCTGGTGGGATCGATCAAACGGTTGATATGGCGCACCAAGGTTGATTTGCCAGAGCCGGACAACCCCATGATCACGAAGATTTCGCCGCTTTCAATAGACAGCGACAAGTCATTGACCCCAACCACGCAGCCGGTTTTCGCCAACACTTGATCCTTGGACTTGTGGTCTTGAATCATCCGCAGCGCCTCTGCCGAGCGATTGCCGAAGATTTTAAAGACGTTTCTAACGACGATCTTGCTCATCGCATCGCTCATTGTTTCGCCTCATGCCGTGGCCGACCGTAGGCCTGGGTGATGCGGTCGATGACCACCGCCAGAATTACGATTGCCAGACCGGCTTCCAGTCCTTTGCCGACGTTGAGGGTTTGAATCCCGACCAGCACGTCTTCACCCAGCCCGCGTGCACCAATCATTGAGGCGATGACCACCATCGACAGGGCCATCATCGTGGTCTGGTTGATCCCGGCCATGATGCTCGGCAGCGCCAGCGGTAGTTGCACGCCGAACAACTGTTGCCAGCGATTGGCGCCAAAGGCATTGATCGCTTCCATGACTTCACCATCGACCTGGCGAATTCCTAGATCTGTCAGACGAATCAGAGGCGGCGCGGCGTAAATCACCGTGGCAAAAATTGCGGGCACTTTGCCTAGACCAAACAGCATCAGCACCGGGATCAAGTACACGAAGCTGGGCATGGTCTGCATGATGTCCAGCAACGGCATCATCACCGAACGCAGGCGGTTGTTGCGCGCCGACAGGATGCCCAGCGGAATGCCAATCGCCACTGAAATAATCGTCGCCACCAGCATCAGGGCAAGGGTTTGCATCAGTTTGTCCCACAGGCCTACGGCGCCCACCAAAAACAACAGACCGACAATTACCACGGTGGTCAACAGCTTGCGTGTCGCGTGCCAAGCAATGCCGCCGACAATCGCCAACATCAGCCACCACGGCGCCACGCGCAGGAGGGCTTCGAGGTTGACGATGGCCCACAGCAGGGTGTCCGAGATCTGACGAAACACGTCGCCATAGTTGGTCACCAGCGTGTCGACCCATCGATTGACCCAGTCGGCGATGGAGAAAGTGAAGCTTTCGGGGAACATAGAAGGCTCTCGATCAATTAGGAGTAGCAAAACGGCGGTCAGGCCGATCAGCTTAGGCGATTCGCGACGTACGTTGGTCATCCATGCTTGATTCGTCTTAGACGAAAACATGCACAGTCCCATCGTTTCAGCGCGCTGAATCGCTTCGGCGTTCACTATTGTTCCCATTAACGAGTGCATTTTATGGCCGTCAGTTCATTGCTGTCCGGGCCGGCGAATGTGTTGCCAGTGATTGCGGGGCATCGGTGTCCACTGGAAGAATCAGTCGGTCGGGAATTGCGCTGTGCCATTTCTTCGCAATCAGGTAATACACGGCGGCAGGTACGACCAAACCGATGACCCACGAAATATCGGTATCACCCAGGCGCTCTACCAAGGGACCGGTGTAGAACTGTGTGGCAATGAACGGCATTTGAATCAATACACCGAACACGTACACGCCGATGCCAACCCAGTTCCAGCGGCCATAACGGCCATCGGGATCGGACAACGCTGGGATGTCGTAGCGCTCTTTAGTGACGCAGTAGAAATCCACCAGGTTGATCGCGCTCCACGGCGTGAAGAACGCCAGCAGAAACAGGATGAACGCCGAGAAATCCTTGAGGAACGAGTCTTTGCCCGCCAAGGCCAGCAGCGTGGCGACGCCGACCATGCCGAAAATATAGGCCAGACGCAGACCGCTGGAGATGTGCCGGTTGCCCCGGAAGCCGCTGACGATGGTGGCAATCGACATGAAGCTGCCGTACGCGTTGAGGGTGGTGATCGTGACCTTGCCAAACGCGACGCTGAAATACAGCAGGGCCGCGACTACGCCGGTGCCACCGAGGCTGACGATGAACGAGACCTCATGGTGGGCGAAGGTCTTGCCGGCTAACGCCGCCGCGAACACACCGAACACCATGGACGCCTGCGCGCTGATTATCGATCCCAGGCCAACGGCCCAGAAGGTTTTCACTGCCGAAGTGCTGCGCGGTAAATAGCGCGAATAGTCCGCCACGTAAGGGCCGAACGCGATCTGCCAAGAGGCTGACAACGAAATCGCCAACAGGAAACTGGCGAGGGAAAAGTGCTTGTTACCCAACAGCGCACCGATGTCATTTCCCGCCAGCAACGCGCCGAAGAGGTAAACAAAGGCGACGATGCCAATTACGCTCGCCACCCGGCCGATCACATGGATCACCCGATAGCCAAAGATGGTCGCCACCACGATCAGCGCGGCGAAAATAACAATGCCTTGCCAGTCGGGGACGTGAATCAGTTGCGCCACCGCCTGCCCGGCAAGCACTGAGCCGCTGGCGGAAAAGCCGATGTACATCAAGCACACCAACACCAACGGGATCACCGCGCCGTACACGCCAAATTGCACGCGGCTGGAGATCATTTGCGGCAGGCCCAGCTTTGGACCTTGAGCCGCGTGCAACGCCATCACGCCGCCGCCCAGTAATTGCCCGATCAGCAAACCCACCAACGACCAGAACACATCCCCGCCCAGCACCACGGCCAAGGCCCCGGTGACGATGGCGGTGATTTGCAGGTTGGCGCCCAGCCACAAGGTGAACTGACTGAACAGGCGCCCGTGTCTTTCGGCGTCCGGGATGTAATCGATCGAACGCCTTTCGATCAGGGATTGGTTGGCAACGCGATCATCTGGAACAGCCATGCGACCACCTCTATGGGGGAATGCGGTAGGGACATCAGGGCACAGCGTGAAAACCTGTGGGACCGAATTCATTGGGGAAGCGGCATGTCTGACACACCGCGTTTATCCATTCCCGAATGAATTCGGTCCCACAATGGCGGGGTTAGCGATTCAGCATCGGCAGGTTCAAACCCTGCTCGTTGGCGCAATCAATCGCGATTTGATAACCCGCGTCGGCGTGGCGCATGACGCCGGTCGCCGGGTCGTTGTGCAGCACGCGGGCGATACGTTCTGCCGCTTCGTCGGAACCGTCGCACACAATCACCATGCCCGAATGTTGCGAGAAGCCCATGCCGACGCCGCCGCCGTGGTGCAGGGACACCCAGGTCGCGCCGCTGGCGGTGTTGAGCAGGGCGTTGAGCAACGGCCAGTCCGACACAGCATCGGAGCCATCCTGCATCGACTCCGTTTCGCGGTTCGGGCTGGCCACTGAACCGGAGTCCAGGTGGTCACGACCGATCACGACGGGTGCCGACAACTCGCCGCTGCGGACCATTTCGTTGAAAGCGAGGCCGAGCTTGGCGCGCTGACCCAAGCCCACCCAGCAAATACGCGCTGGCAAACCCTGGAACGCGATGCGCTCACGGGCCATGTCCAACCAGTTATGCAAATGGGCGTCGTCCGGGATCAGTTCTTTGACCTTGGCGTCGGTTTTGTAGATATCTTCCGGGTCGCCAGACAAGGCCGCCCAACGGAAAGGACCTACGCCACGGCAGAACAGTGGACGAATGTAAGCCGGTACAAATCCTGGGAAGTCGAACGCGTTTGCCACGCCTTCGTCTTTTGCCATCTGACGGATATTGTTGCCGTAATCGAAGGTCGGCACGCCGGCTTTCTGGAAGTCCAACATCGCTTGAACATGAACCGCCATCGACTGCTTGGCGGCTTTAACCACGTTCGCAGGCTCGGTCACCGAGCGCGCGCGGTATTCGTCCCAAGTCCAGCCAGCGGGCAAGTAGCCGTTGAGCGGGTCATGGGCGCTGGTCTGGTCGGTGACCATGTCCGGGCGTACGCCACGGCGAACCATTTCCGGGAGGATTTCGGCAGCGTTACCGCACAGCGCGATAGAGATGGCTTTGCCTTGCGCGGTGTACTTGGCGATACGGGCCAGTGCGTCGTCGAGATCGATAGCTTGTTCGTCGACGTAACGGGTTTTGAGGCGAAAGTCGATACGGCTCTGTTGGCACTCGATGTTCAGCGAGCACGCACCGGCCATACCAGCGGCCAGCGGCTGAGCACCGCCCATGCCGCCTAGGCCAGCGGTCAGTACCCACTTGCCTTCCAGGCTGCCGTTGTAGTGTTGGCGACCGGCTTCAACGAAGGTTTCGTAAGTACCTTGGACGATGCCTTGGCTGCCGATGTAGATCCAGCTGCCCGCAGTCATCTGGCCATACATGGCCAGGCCCCTGGCATCCAGCTCGTTGAAATGTTCCCAAGTGGCCCAGTGCGGCACTAGGTTCGAGTTGGCAATTAGCACCCGCGGCGCGTTGCTGTGGGTCTTGAACACGCCCACCGGTTTGCCGGATTGAATCAGCAGGGTCTCGTCGTCATTCAGGTTGGTCAGGCTTTCGACGATCTTGTCGTAGCATTCCCAGTTACGCGCGGCACGGCCGATGCCGCCGTAAACCACAAGTTCTTTCGGGTTCTCTGCCACTTCCGGGTCGAGGTTGTTCATCAACATCCGCAGCGGCGCTTCGGTCATCCAGCTCTTGGCGGTCAGCTTGGTCCCACGTGCGGCGCGAACTTCAACGTCACGATGGCGGGTCCAGGTTTCAGGGGTCCAGTGGTTATTGTCAGTCACGAAAAAACTCCTCAGCGAAGTGGTCAAGCCGGCCTGTGTCGCGTTTCTCGAAACAGACGAAGCGGGTTTAGCCAATAAAATTCATCGTTCGGATGCAGGGGCCAGCGGGGTGGTTACCGTCACGGCTAAACGCACACATCTTTACTTGTACATACAAGCATATGCAATCGTAAGACCAACTTCATTTAGCCGTCCAGAAGAAAGTTTTTCAGAAAGACAAAAGGCCCGAGCTAGAAGGGTTGTGGCGGGATTAAAAGAGATGGGCGGTGGTTGGGCGCGGTCGCCGGTTGGCGAATAAGCGAGCGACTTTGCGCCGTGCTGGGGCGTTCGGTAACAACGTGCGAGGGGTTGGTGCGCGCCTAGATGCGTTTTTGGTGAGTGCTGGCTATACCGCCTTTAAAACCCAACGCCACTCTTCACATCCGCCAACTCCGGGTGCGCCACCAGCTTGTCGATGTGCAGTTCGCTGTTGTTCAGCCAGGTTTCGCTGAGTACGCGGTAGTGCTCCATGTCCCGGCAGCGCATGCGCAGGCTGTAGTCAAACGGGCCGCTGATGAGTTGGCAGCCGAAGACTTGGGGGCAGGCTTTGATGCAGGCTTCGAAAGCTTTTTGTGCGGCGCGCCCGCTTTGGTTTGAGAGCGCAACCATCACCAGCAGCGACAGGCCGGGTGACACGACTTTGAGGTCGATGATTGCGCCGTAGCCTCGGATAACGCCGCGTCGTTCGAGCTTGCGTACCCGTTCCAGGCAGGGCCGAGGCGTGAGGTGAACCAGTGTCGAGAGTTTTTCGTAGGTGATGCGACCGTCATGGCGCAGCGCCTCGAGAATAGCTTCGTCGATGCGATCCAACGGGGAGTGGCTTAGCGGTTCGTTGTCCTGGGTGGCCATCGGTGTTCCGTTCAATCGGGCTAGTGTTCTGCGGACTTATCAAATCGCAGTCAGTTCAACCACACAGCATGTTCCGCTGACCGACAATTCCAACAGGCCGGGGTTACCGTCTAGTTGCAGGCAGTCATGCTTGCCAAGACCGTGGGTGGCGGTGCCGGTGGTGACACTCAAGCCCTCTATTACGCTGAAGACCAGCACTGTGCCAGCGGAACTGAAAAAACGCTGACGTCCGTCGATCCATTGAAGGCGGGCATTGTATCGGTTAGGGGCGTAAATCAGATTGAAGTCACGTATGTGCCCGCCGAGCAACGTACAACTGACTTGGCTCTCACCGCTAAATGCCAACGGATCCAAGGTCAGCAGCGCACGTGTGGATTGGCCGTCGACCTGCAATGTCATGCCATCGCCCTGTAGCACGGTGATGATTCGCTGATAACCGGGGAAGCTGGAAAAACCGCCTGATTCGGCGATATCGGCTATCGACAGGCGCCAGCCAAAACCGTCCAGGCCGTTGCCCGCATCGCGGGTGATTTCTTCGGTGCTGCCGCCACCGTTTTTCCATGGCATGCGCGGGTAGTTGGCGGCGCGTAGAACGGTCAGTTGACTCATTTGCTGAAACGTCCTTCCAGCCGATGCCGGGAGCCGGGGTGGATCAGGCGGGCGGCCGTCACTGGCTGGCGGCCAGACCAAGTGCGGCGACGAATCAGCAGGCACGGTTCACCGCGTTCGATTTGCAGCAGCTCGCACTCCAGTTCTTCAGCCAAAATGGCTTCGACCACATGCTCACCCTCGGTCAGCGGTGCGACTTGCGACAGATAAGCGTAGGGTGTTTGTTTGGTGAAATCCTGCATCAGGTAGTGCGGCGCTACCTGAGCGTTGACGAAGCGGTCTTCGATTTGCACCGGGATGTCATTTTCGAAATGCACGATCAGCGAATGAAATACGCGCTGACCTTCACGCATGTCCAAGGCCAGGGCCCGTTCGGAGCCTGCGGCTTCTTCGTTCAGGATGATGACTTTGCAAGTATGAACATGGCCGCGCGAGGCAATTTCATCGGCGATGTTGTGCACTTCAAAAAGCGCTGACTGGCTTTTGGGCTCGGCGACAAACGTACCGACGCCTTGCATACGCACCAACAGGCCTTCGGCGGTCAGTTCACGCAGGGCTCGGTTGATGGTCATGCGACTGAAGCCCAGTTGGGTCACCAGTTCACTTTCCGACGGCACGCGATGATGCGGCGCCCAGGTTCCGTTTTGGATTTGCTGGGCGATCATCTGCTTCACGCGCGCGTATAAAGGCGCCGGACTGTCACCCATCTGGGCAGCCAGTGGAGAGAGGGCAGGCGGAGTCGGCACAGTGAAATCCTTGTTCGATAGGTGATGATTCGGGAATTGGGTCTAAGGCGCAGAAGCGCTCAAGCTAACCATTAACCCGACCGACGACAAGCTTGCCGCAGTTTACCGAGCAGACAAACGTCTGTATATGTATATACAAATTACACGATGGGGTGCAGGTCCATGTCCGTCTTCTTTGCCGAGCGCGCATTATTGCCCACCGGTTGGGCCAACAATGTTCGTCTCGATGTCAGCGCCGACGGGGTGCTAACCCGCGTCCAAGTCGATACCGATGCCCAGGGTGCCGAGATCCTCAACGGTGCGCTGGTGCCAGGAATGCCCAACCTGCATTCCCACGCGTTCCAGCGTGCGATGGCCGGTTTGGCCGAAGTGGCGGGCAACCCCAATGACAGTTTCTGGACGTGGCGAGAGTTGATGTACCGCTTGGTGGGGCAGATCAATCCAGAGCAGCTTGGGGTCATCGCTCGACAGTTGTACATCGAGATGCTCAAAGGCGGTTTCACCTCAGTCGCTGAATTTCATTACGTACACCAGGACACCACCGGCAAGCCTTACGCAAACCCTGCTGAACTGGCCCTGCACATCAGCCAGGCCGCGAGTTCGGCCGGTATCGGCCTGACGTTGCTGCCGGTGCTGTACAGCCACTCTGGTTTTGGCGGTCAGGCGCCAAATGAAGGTCAGCGCAGATTTATCCACACCACTGACAGTTACCTCGACTTACACGCGCGTCTACGGCCGATGCTTGCCCAGCAGCCCGCTCAATCATTGGGTCTGTGCTTTCACTCGTTGCGCGCGGTAACGCCGCGTCAAATCAGCGATGTACTGGCCGCAAGCGACCCACACTGCCCGGTGCATATTCATATCGCCGAGCAGCAGAAGGAAGTGGATGACTGCCTGAGCTGGAGCGGTCGGCGTCCGCTGCAATGGTTGTACGAAAACGCCTCGGTTGATCAGCGCTGGTGCCTGGTTCATGCCACCCACGCTAACCCGGAAGAAGTGGCGCTGATGGCTGATAGCGGCGCGATTGCCGGCTTGTGCCTGACCACTGAAGCCAACTTGGGGGACGGTATTTTTCCGGCGGTGGACTACATCGCCCAGGGCGGCCGTTGGGGGATTGGCTCGGACAGTCATGTGTCATTGAGCGTGGTCGAAGAGCTGCGCTGGCTGGAATATGGTCAGCGTTTGCGTGATCAACGACGTAATCGTTTGTACCGCAGTGATCAACCGATGGTTGGACGCACGTTGTTCGATGCGGCACTCAGCGGTGGCGCGCAAGCAATGGGGCAGGCGATTGGTTCGCTGAACGTCGGGCAGCGTGCAGATTGGCTGGTGCTGGACGGTAACGATCCCTACCTGTCGACGGCCGCCGGTGATGCGATTCTTAACCGCTGGTTGTTTGCGGGCAGTGACCGGCAGATTCGCGACGTCATGGTCAACGGGCGTTGGGTGATCCGCAACGGTCGGCATGCTGATGAAGAGCACAGTAATCGTGCGTTTGCTCAGGTGCTGCGGGAATTGTTGGGTTAGCTTGCGCCGAGCCCAAACCTCTGTAATTGCGAATTCCCTGTGGGACCGAATTATTCGGGAAGGCGACAACTCGGTTCATCAATTAAACCGCGTCCGCCGCTTCCCGAATGAATTCGGTCCACAGAGTGAGGTCTAGAGCCGGTCCGGTTTGATGATCATCGAATCATCCACCCGCCAGATCAGCTTGGTTGTGTCGTAACCCTGTTGCCTTGCTCTGGCCAACAAATCTTCTTTTGTCGCGTCGGACACTTTCGATGTCCGCGACAAGATCCACAGGTATTTGCGATCCGGGTTCCCCACTAACGCAGTCTTGTAGCCGTCGTCGAGGTACAGCACCCAATAATCGCCCTTGGCCAAACCCGGGAACAGCCGCGAGAACCCGTTATCGAAGACGACCCACAGCTTGTCGGTTTTGCCCGCTACCTGCGGCGATGCCGTGCCTGTCGCTTGCTCCCACGTGCCGTCGAGTTTCCGGCAACGATTGGTTACGCCGATATTGCCATCCTCTTTGAGCACGTAAAGCGCCTGCGATTGAGCGCAATTACGCTGAAAGAACATCGGTAACCGTGCCAGCTCGTACCACGTCCCTTGATACCGCTTGAGGTCCACATGATCGACCGTCTTCGGCTCGACCAGCTCGCTCGAAGAATGTGCGCAACCCGCCAGAAACAGACTCGCCATCAACCCAACCCATAAACGCATCACGCTCTCCCTAACGGCTTATTTCAAGCCTTGGCCCGAATAGATCAGCACTTTATCGCCGCCGTACTGGACGCTGATAAAACTCACTTTGTCGCCCCACGTGCAACTGGACATACCCAGCGCACCCGAACATTCGGTCGGGCTACCCAATAAATTCTCGACTTGCGCCTTATCCATGCCTGCCGACAACTTCGAATAATTTTCCTGAGTGACCTTGCTGCAAGCGGCCAACAACACACAAAACGACAACAACGCGACGGTGCGCAAAGACATGAACAGTAGCTCCAACAGATTAGGGGGTGTCGCCACGCAGAAAACGCGGGCTGACAGCACAAGGTTAGAAGAGAAATAAGGAAACTGGTTCCCGGCCGGTAAAAGAGGATGCGTCTTCGCGTGGTCCTGTTCGCGCGCAATGGCCGGGCGGCCTGTAATGGGTATGTGAGTTGTAGGCTTCTTCTCCGGTATTTGTAAGGGTTTACAGCGGCATTTGTAGGACGTCTCTCCATTTTTTTGGCGATATTTTACTTCGGTTTTTTGGCTGGTAGGGTGGCGAAATTCCTGTCCGGAGGCAGCGCCATGACCCAGTGTTTCAAAGACCACATATGCGACAAGCAGCTGTTGAACCACCCCACCAAACCGATCGAAGAGTGCGAGACGCACAGGATCGAGTTGTACGGGGTCATGCAGGACGTCGTTGACGTGCCGTTTTTGACTTGCTCGGGAATCTGGCGAGTCTTCCAGCGCGAAGCCGAAGAAATCGTCGCCCCCGGCGGTGTCCTGATCGCCGACCCCATCGAACGCAACCGCGTGATCAACGCCGCCTATGCCCGGTTGTGGCTGCACGACAACCGCTTTCAGTGGGCCGGGCTGGCAGCCTTTGCCTCCAAGCAAGTCGGTTGCGGGTTGTTGCATGCGGCCGATATGACTGACGTTATTCAGGCTGAGCGCGACGCCAGGCAGCGCTTGATCGACTCCAATGCGGCATCGAATCCCGGTTTCCTCGGGGCTCATATCTTCAACGATACGGATCAGCAGGCGCTGGAGGATTACCGAGCCGCCCGCAGCAATAATCCCGTTCCTCTAAGCGACCTTGCTTTGGGCGCGGAACCCTCATCCTTGATGCAGCAACAGTTCCAGCACGTCTACGAAATGATGGCGCTGGGCAACACCACGTTGTTCCTCGATATCTTCCCATTGCATGCGTTTTACAAAAAGCGTGGGATTGAAGAGTTAAGGACCTGTCTTAAAGAACGCGAGGGTATTTATGGCCATCCGAAGTTTCCGGTGTGGTGGCCGGTGGACAAGGAAAAGCTCAAGTTTGGTCTTAACCATGAAGAAATCCTGCTGGCTTTCGAGGCGATAGAAAGAGGGGATATTGCTGAGAGCGTTAGGAAGTTGGCGGTACATGAGCAACGTAATATTCTGCAACCGACCATCTACCAAGACCAACAACTTAAACTGCTACTTCGCGGTAACCATGTCTCCTATGTCACCGGTTTTCCATCGGGTGTGGCTCAAGCGATTGAGCTGACCCTGACGAGCCAATGCCAGCCAGTTGTGGATGGACGCACCCTCGAATTCAGCAGCAACCCGTTTGCAGACTTATCAATTTACGAGCAGCGCATAGCCTTCGTATTGCAAGCCGCGGAACGTTTCGATGAGATGCTGGGCGACGAAAATCGTGCATTGCTGGAGCAGTCAATAAAAGATATCGCCGAAGGGGCGGGTGTCCGATGAAGCGGCGATATTGGTTCTGCTTGGCACTGCTAGCGGTATGGGGCGCCGATGTCGCGCGGTCGTTGTACGAACGGGAGATCGCCCTGGTGATAGGTGGAACCTACGAAGACATGCGAAAGCGTTCGTCAGCCCGCTTTACTTCACCTTATCCCGGCGGGGGGATATGGCCGGCCGTACCACATTCCGACGCGCAATTACGATTCACCGACCCGCAATATGGATTTATCACTCCAAAAAGCGCTGAATTTTTAGTTGTATTCAAGGACGACATTGTTCAGAGCCTAACTATACATCCGTATATCGAACCCTTGCTGCTCGATGATGCATTGAAGGTTGTCTTGGATCTTCAGGATCAATGGCGTCGAGGTGGTTGGATGGGTAATAAGCAGCCGCAATTTCCCCCCTTTGCCGATACACCGCAATGGCGTGCTCAGTTGCGCGACAAGGGAGGCACGACTGATTGGTATGCGGGCGACAAGTATCAGGCCATGCTCATAATGCATCGCGTTAAGGACCGCAAACACCCGGAAGAAGAGCGCTATAAAATTATCTTGAGCGTTTCCAAACCTTGGACGCCTTACCCATGACTCGGCGTCCTTGGGCGTTACTTATCGTTGTGGCGCTATTGGCCGCCTATATGTTGCGGTCGTGGTACGAACGGGAGATCGCCCTCGAAATAGGTGGAACCTATGACGAGATGGTTAAGGGTTCGTCAGCGCGCTTTAGTTCACGTTTTCCAGGTGAGGGAACATGGCCCGGCCGGCCAAAGTCCGACGCGCAGTTACGATTCATCGACCCGCAGTATGGATTTGTCACTCCAAAGAGCTCTGATTTTTACGTTATATTCAAGGGCGACGTTATTGAAAGCCTGACTATATATCCGCACATCGAACCCTTGTTGCTCGATGATGCATTGAAGGTTGTCTTGGAACTTCAGGATCAATGGCGTCGGGGGGGGTGGATGGATAAAAAACAAAAAAGATTTCCACCCTTCGCTGACACACCGCAATGGCGTGCCAAGTTGCGCGACGGCCCCAACGGTGGAACAACCTATTGGTATGCCGGTGATAAATATCAAGCCCTGTTAAGCGTGAATCGCTTTAAGGACCGCAAACACCCCGAAGAAGAGCGCTACAGAATTTTCCTGAATGTTGGTAAGCCTTGGACGCCTTACCCGTAAGTTGGCGTCGTTGCGTCTGTCTAATCGGTTTCGATGTAATCATTTCGTAAAAGTTATACCTAAACTCACGCTGTTTAAAACACCTATAACAAACCAAGGAGTAACCCCCATGTCCATGCCAACCTACTTAACCATTATCGGCGAAAAACAAAAATTGATTACTGGAGGCTGTTCGTCGTTAGAATCAATTGGCAATAACTACCAGCTCGGGCGAGAAGATCAAATTCTTGTGGAGTCATTTGATCAACATTTTGGTCGACCCCAAGGGGCGCAATCCGGCCATCGGATTCATGGGCCTTTCACCATTACCAAGATGCTCGACAAGTCGACCCCGTTACTGTTCGAAGCGTGGCGCACGGGTGAAACACTTAGCCTATGCACATTGGATTGGTATCGAGTTTCACCCGGCGGCTTTCAAGAACACTATTTCACCATGGTATACAAAGACGCCCTCATTACCGATATTCATATTTCAATGCCGCGTTGGCGCGATCCTGCAGTGGCTCATATCACTCCCTTGGAAACTGTTACGTTTACGTATCGGACCATCGCCTCGACTCATGAAACCTGTGGAACGATGGGTTCCGACTACTGGGATGAGGGGACTTCGGCATGAAGTTGGTGCATCGTCGCACACTCCAAATGGATGAGAAAAAATACGTCCATCCTCCCGCTGAAGCATTGGTGATAGTCAAAAGACTGTTAGCGGGGCATCGGGAAATCGAAGGTCTGGCCGAATTACGGCGCGCGTCGATGGTCTATCACGATCGTTATGTCTGGGAACAAGTCGAGCGCGGCGAGTGGGTGCTGACCAAGCCTGAGGCGCGCACGTTTGACTGGGGGGATTTCGAGCCGCACGCTCGCCATCGAAGAATGCTGGCAGCCTTAGAGAATCCCCCACCGCAGCCCAAGCCGCTTGTGCTGATATTTCGCGCCATCGATAGCGAAACGGCAGAATGGATTACTAACCGAAAATATATCGGCAGGCTTGATGGTGCAGAGGATTCGCGAAAGATTGACAGCGAGGGAGTTGGTTATATACCGCTGCCCTCGAAGAGGGCCAAAGTTTCCATGTCCCTGGTCGGTAGTTAGCACATCAGAATTTGGACTCACGCTCAGCAAAACAAAACCGCGAAACGCTGATGCGCTTCGCGGTTCTGATTTTTGTTACCAAACCACAGCTCGCCCTTGGCTTTCACAACTTCAAATGGCGATTCGGCTGAACCGAACCACCCTTCAAGCAGCGGCCTCGGTTTATTCCTTGTGGTAAGCCGTGGCGCGCTCGACTTCTTCTTTCGAACCGAGGAACACCGCCACCCGCTGGTGCAGGCCTTCTGGCTGAATGTCGAGGATGCGCTGGTGGCCGTCGGTGGACATGCCGCCGGCTTGCTCCACGATGAACGACATCGGGTTAGCTTCGTACATCAAGCGCAATTTGCCAGGTTTCGAAGCATCACGGCTGTCGCGTGGGTACATGAACATGCCGCCACGGGTCAGGATGCGGTGTACGTCGGCAACCATGGCGGCGATCCAGCGCATGTTGTAGTCCTTTTTCAGAGGACCTTCTGCGCCTGCCAGCAATTCTTCCACGTAGCGTTTAACCGGCGCTTCCCAGTGACGCTGGTTGGACATGTTGATGGCGAATTCCTGAGTGGACTCAGGAATCTGCATGTCTTCGTGGGTCAACACGAAGCTCCCCAATTCGCGGTCCAGGGTGAAGCCTTTAACGCCGTCGCCCAGTGTCAGAACCAGCATGGTTTGCGGGCCGTAGATCGCGTAACCGGCCGCGACCTGCTTGGTGCCCGGTTGCAGGAACGCTTGTTCGCTCAGGGTATCGTTCTGGCTCAGGTGGGCGTCTGGGCAACGCAGTACCGAGAAGATGGTGCCGACCGAGACGTTAACGTCGATGTTCGACGAGCCGTCCAGTGGGTCGAATACCAGCAGGTACGCGCCTTTCGGGTATTTGCCTGGGATCTGGTAGGCGTTGTCCATTTCTTCGGACGCCATGCCGGCCAAGTGACCACCCCACTCGTTGGCTTCGAGCAGGATTTCGTTGGAGATTACGTCGAGCTTTTTCTGCACTTCGCCCTGTACGTTTTCAGTGCCCATGCTGCCGAGCACCCCACCCAATGCGCCTTTGGAGACGGCATGGCTGATTTCCTTGCAGGCGCGCGCCACCACTTCGATAAGGAAGCGCAGATCGGCAGGAGTGTTGTTGCTGCGGGTCTGCTCAATCAAATAACGACTCAGGGTAACGCGGGACATGGAGAGCTCCGTAGGTGGGGGATAAAAAGCCCGCGCAGTTTAACGCGAGTGGGCACGTAATACTCCAGTCAGACCGGGATCTGACTCAGAGAGTTCATGTATGGGTTTGAGAGTAGCCTCAAAACGGAGATCAACAGGTGCGCCCGGTCAAGATTTTGCAGGCGGCGAAGGGATTCGTTTTAGATTATTAGATGCGGGCAAGCGCGCTCCTACAAAATAGATAGAAGCGCGTGCAGGTTATTCCTCCAATGCCCTCCAAATATCATTGGAATACTCACGGATAGTCCGGTCCGACGAGAACCAACCCATGCGTGCAGTGTTGAGCACGGCGGAGCTCCACCAGCTTTTCGGGTCATGCCACATCGCTTCGACCTTTGCTTGCGCCTGCCAGTAAGACTCGAAGTCCGCGCAGACCAGGAAGCGGTCATACGCCAACAACTGATCGATCAGGCCGACGTAGCGGTTCGGATCATCGGGTGAGAACACCCCGCCCCGAATCGCTTGCAACACATCATAGAGTCTTGGTGACGCGGCAACGTCCGCCCCGGCGCTGTAGTCGCCGATGCGTTTTCGCGCTTCGACTTGCTGGGAGGTCAGGCCGAAAATGAACATGTGCTCAAGGCCGATCTGTTCGCTCATCTCAACGTTGGCGCCATCCAGCGTGCCGATGGTCAGCGCGCCATTGAGGCCAAACTTCATGTTGCTGGTGCCCGAGGCTTCCAAGCCTGCCGTTGAAATCTGCTCCGACAGGTCGGCGGCGGGAATAATGCTTTCCGCCAAACTGACGTTGTAGTTAGGCATGAACACGACTTTGAGCATGCCGCGCAACGTTGGGTCGTTGTTCACCGTGCGGGCAATATCATTGGTCAACTTGATGATCAGTTTAGCCGTATGGTAACTGGCTGCCGCCTTGCCGGCGAAGATCTTGACCCGTGGCACCCAGTTTGTCCCTGGCTCTGCCCGCATCGCCTGATACAGCGCGACGGTGTGAAACAGGTTGAGCAGTTGCCGTTTGTATTCGTGAATACGTTTGACCTGAACGTCGAACATCGCTTCGGGGTTAACCACAATCCCCAAGCGCTCGTTAATGATATTCGCCAATGCCTTTTTGCTCTTCAGGCGCTGCTCCATGAACTGTTTGCGGAACGATGCCTTCTCGGCAAACGGCTCCAGCTCAATCAAGCGTGTTTCGGCGTTATCGAGTACATCCGCGCCCAGCGCCTCAACCAGCATCCCCGTGAGCAGCGGGTTGGCCTGATGCAACCAGCGGCGGAAGGTAATGCCGTTGGTTTTGTTGTTGATTCGGTCCGGGTACAACTTGTGCAATTCAGCGAACACGGTTTTGCGCATCAACTGCGTGTGCAGCGCCGAAACACCGTTGATGCTGTGTGAGCCGATGAATGCCAGGTTACCCATCCGAACCCGGCGGCCGTTGTCTTCTTCGATCAACGACACCGCGCGCAGCACGTCGAAATCGTGAATGCCCTTGGCGCGCAGTTGATCGATGTGCAGGGCGTTGATCAGGTAAATGATCTGCATGTGCCGAGGCAGCATCCGCTCCATCAAGCCGACCGACCAGGTTTCCAGCGCCTCGGGAAGCAAGGTGTGGTTGGTGTAGGCCAGGGTTTCAACCGTGATTTTCCAGGCGGCGTCCCATGGGATGCCGTGTGTGTCGATCAGCAAGCGCATCAATTCCGCGACGGCAATCGAAGGGTGCGTATCGTTCATCTGAATCGCGGCGTGATCGGCCAGGCTGTACAGCGTTTCATGCATGTTCAGGTGACGGCGCAGCAAATCCTGGAGCGACGCTGAAACGAAGAAATATTCTTGGCGCAGGCGTAACTCTTGGCCGGCTTCGGTGCTGTCATTGGGGTAAAGCACGCGAGAAATGCTTTCGGCACGGACCACTTCCGCCACGGCGCCAAAGTGGTCGCCGGCGTTGAACCGCTCAAGGTGCAGGTCTTCTACTGCCCGTGCGCGCCACAAACGCAACGTATTGACGCTAGACCCACGCCAGCCAACGACGGGGGTGTCATACGCAACGGCCCGGACGGTTTCACCCGGACGCCAGACTTGCCGTTGTTCACCGGCTTCGTTAGCCACGGTTTCGACGCTACCGCTGAAGCCGATGGGGTAGATCACCTCTGCGCGTTCGAATTCCCAAGGGTTGCCAAAGTCCAGCCAGTTCTCGGTTTGTTCCTGCTGCCAGCCGTCGACGATGGCCTGACGGAACAGCCCGTGCTCATAGCGAATTCCGTAACCGTGGGCGGCAACGCCCAGGGTAGACATGCTTTCCATGAAGCAGGCGGCCAAGCGACCGAGGCCGCCGTTACCCAGTGCGGCGTCGGGTTCCAGCAAGCGAATGCGTTCCAGGTCCACGCCCAGCTCGGCGATGGCCTCGCGGGCGATTTCCAGCAACCCAAGGTTGCTCAAGCTGTCGTAGAGCAAGCGGCCGATCAAGAATTCCAGAGAAAGGTAATAGACCCGTTTCTGCCCTTTGCGGTAAATCTGCCGCGTATGGTCCATCCAGTGCTCGACCATATGGTCGCGAGCGGCCAGGGCGACGGCTTCGAACCAGTCATGTTCAAACGCATGATCGGGGTCTTTGCCCACCGCATAAGTGAGTTTTTCGAGTACAGCGGCGCGGAAGGCAGCCACCTCGGTGTCACGAACAAGCGGTTCCTCTGACATCTATACGACCTCTAACGAGCAGACGAATTAGGAGTGGTGATGTTTTACTCTAGTCCCTTCGACAGGGGTACGACTGTCTGGTTCGCGAGTAATTACGATTGGCAAATTGCTTGCATTGATCGTTCCATCTGACCTTCCGTGGGTGAAGGCCCTTGCTTCTCTAAGGGCATGATCATTATGCGATTCGGGTTTATGATGCCGAACGGTAGATAAACAAAAGCCCCCTTTGGAGCACCTATGCAGACTTTGTACCCGCAGATCAAACCCTACGCCCGGCACGATCTGGCTGTGGAAAAGCCTCATGTGTTGTACGTCGATGAAAGTGGTTCGCCTGAGGGTTTGCCCGTCGTATTTATTCACGGCGGGCCGGGCGCGGGTTGTGATGCCCAGAGTCGTCGTTTTTTTGACCCGAACATGTATCGCATCATCACCTTCGACCAGCGCGGCTGCGGCCGTTCAACGCCCCACGCCAGCCTCGAAAACAACACCACCTGGCATTTGGTGGAAGACCTGGAGCGCATTCGTCAGCACTTGGGCATCGAAAAATGGGTGTTGTTCGGTGGTTCGTGGGGTTCGACCTTGGCGCTGGCCTACGCACAAACCCATCCTGAGCGCGTGCATGCATTGATTCTGCGCGGCATCTTTTTGGCCCGTGCGCAGGAAATCGAATGGTTCTATCAGAAAGGCGCGAGCCGACTGTTCCCGGACTACTGGCAGGACTATCTGGCGCCGATTCCACTGGATGAGCGCGGCGATTTGCTCAGTGCTTTCCATAAGCGCTTGACCGGTGCAGATCAGATCGCGCAAATGCATGCGGCCAAGGCCTGGTCAACGTGGGAAGGGCGCTGCGCGACGATGCGGCCCAATCCGGCAGTGGTCGATCGGTTTTCAGAGCCGCAGCGCGCGCTGTCCATCGCCCGTATCGAATGCCATTACTTCACCAACAATGCATTTCTTGAAGAGAATCAGCTGATTCGCGACATGCCCAAGATCGCTCATTTACCGGGTGTCATCGTACACGGGCGCTATGACGTGATTTGCCCGCTGGATAACGCGTGGGAATTGCACCAAGCCTGGCCAAACAGTGAATTGCAGGTGATTCGTGACGCGGGGCACGCTGCATCGGAACCGTGCATCACGGACGCATTGGTGCGTGCGGCGAACCAGATTGGTCGTCGTCTGCTCGATTTGCCACCCGAAGAGGCGTAAGCGTCAACGATGAAAGGTCTTTTACAGCGCGTGAGTAGTGCCCGGGTCGAAGTGGCGGGCGAAAATGTGGGCGCTATAGATCAGGGATTATTGGTATTAATCGGCGTAGAGCCTCAAGACACCCGATCCAGTGCCGACACGTTACTGCGCAAGCTGCTGAACTACCGCGTGTTCAGCGATGCTAACGGCAAAATGAACCTGTCACTGACTGACGTCGGCGGCGGTTTGCTGTTGGTCTCGCAGTTCACATTGGCCGCTGACACTAAAAGCGGCTTGCGCCCGAGCTTTTCAAAAGCCGCACCGCCCCTGTTGGCAGATGAACTGTTCAGCTATCTATTAGCGCAGGCTAAAGTCATGCATCGTTCGGTCAAAGCGGGCCAATTTGGTGCGGATATGCAGGTACACCTGGTCAATGATGGCCCTGTGACATTTTTGCTTGAGAGCTAAACAGGCGTTTGCCGTGGCACGTCCGGATTTATTAGATGGAAAAGCGATAAATAGTTCATCGGACCTGATGCGTTGTAACGCGGGCTACTAGATAATCGCGCGCTACGGGGATCAACGTTCGTTGACCCAATGATATAGCCAGAGGCTGGTCCGACGCTGTGCAGGGAATCATTACGCCCTTCCGGAGTCGGAACAATGCTCGCCAATTCGCCATGCGTTACCAGGCTGTTGGTTTTTTGATCTGTTTTTCGGCGAGGGTTGCTCGTGATTGTTAGTCCCTGTATTGCTCCAATGACACCTGCTAAACGGTTGCGCAGTGCTCTGCTGGCTGGCTCGGCACTGATCTGTCTGTTCGGCTCGAGTTCGCTTTGGGCGTTCGATCTTGAAGACGTCGCGGCCAAGGCTAAAGACCTTGCCGGGCAAAAATTCGAAGCGCCCAAGAGCAATTTGCCCAACGAATTTCGCGACATGAAGTTCGCCGACTATCAGAAAATTCGTTTCATTCAAGACAAGGGCCTCTGGGCTGGGGACAAGACGCCGTTCAAGGTGTCCTTCTACCACCAGGGTATGCACTTCGATACACCGGTCAAAATCAACGAAGTCACCGCTACTGACGTCCAGGAAATCAAATACGACCCCAGTCATTTCGATTTCGGCGACGTAAAGTTCGACCCAAAAGCCACTGAAAATCTCGGTTACGCCGGATTCCGTGTGCTGTACCCGATCAATAAAGACGACAAGAACGACGAAATCATGACGATGCTGGGCGCGAGTTACTTCCGCGTGATCGGCAAAGGTCAGGTTTACGGTCTGTCTGCCCGCGGCATGGCCATCGACACCGCGATGCCATCGGGTGAAGAATTTCCTAGATTCACCGAGTTCTGGATCGAGCGTCCAAACCCGGATGACAACCATCTGGTCATTTACGCACTGCTGGATTCGCCCCGCGCAACAGGCGCTTATCAACTGACCCTGCGCCCGGGCACTAACACCCTGGTTGACGTCAAATCGCGCATGTACTTGCGCGACAAGGTTGGCAAACTGGGCGTTGCTCCCCTGACCAGCATGTTCCTGTTCGGCGCCAATCAACCGTCCCGCGTGCTCAACTACCGTCACGAGCTGCATGACTCCAGCGGTCTGTCGATTCAGGCAGCCAATGGCGAGTGGATCTGGCGTCCGTTGAATAACCCGAAACACCTTGCCGTCAGTAACTTCTCGGTCGAGAACCCGCGCGGCTTCGGTCTGCTACAGCGTGGCCGTAACTTCAGCCATTACGAAGACCTGGATGATCGCTACGACAAACGCCCAAGTGCCTGGATCGAGCCAAAAGGCGACTGGGGCAAAGGCACCGTCGATCTGGTAGAAATTCCGACCGCAGATGAAACCAACGACAACATCGTTGCGTTCTGGAAGCCGGCCGTTGTTGCCGACCCAGGCCAACCGATGGACTTCAATTACCGGATCCACTGGACCATGGACGAAGATTCGATTCATTCGCCGGACTTGGGCTGGGTAAAACAAACTCTGCGTTCTACCGGTGACGTCAAGCAATCGAACCTGGTTCGTCAGCCTGATGGCAGCGTCGCTTTCCTGGTCGACTTCGAAGGCCCGGTGCTTACCAAGTTGGGTCAAGACCCGGCGATTCGTAGCCAAGTGACCACCGACGACAACACCGACCTGATTGAAAACAATCTACGCTACAACCCAGTGACTAAAGGCTGGCGCTTGACCCTGCGGCTGAAAGTCAAAGACGCCAACAAGTCGATCGACCTGAAGGCTTACTTACTGCGTGAAGTGCCTGCCGAGCCGGGTAAAGAACCTGCGCTTATCGCTGAAAAGGCTGACAAGAAGGTTCAGAAGAAGGCTGATACCAAGCCGGCTCCTGCGCCTGCCGCACCGAAGGATGAAAAAACCGTCAAGGCCGACACGGCCAAGCCGGCTGAGGCAACTAAACCTGCTGATACCAAGCCCGATGCTGGCAAGGCTGACGCCGCAAAAGCCGACGTAGCGAAAGCTGATGCGGCGAAAGAGAACAAAGAAGCCGCGCAGCCTGCTAACGAAGCTGCCCCAACTAATCCGGAACCGGCCAAGAGCATACAAGTCTTGACCGAGACCTGGAGCTACCAGTTGCCCGCCGATGAGTGATTCCCAAACCGTGCCAGTGTCTCTGACCGAGTACCTGGCGCATTTGCCAATGAACGATGCTCAGCGGGCGGAACTCGCCAACTGCACATCCTTCGCCCAGCTGCATGAACGTCTTTCCATGCAGCCGGCGGCAGATGCTGCCAACGCCGCTCAGGCGTCTGTTGGTCGTCGCCTGACATTGACCACCGCCGACGAACTGGAAGAGGCAGAAATGCTTGTTCTCGACGCCAGCGGTAGGGTTTGCCTCAAAGCCACGCCGCCGATTCGTCGGACCAAAGTCGTGCCCGAGCCTTGGCGCACCAACATCCTGGTGCGTATCTGGCGGCGGATGACCGGCCGCACCAATCTTCCTGATCCACCCCAGCGCGAATTGCCTCAGGCCCGTTGGCGGTTTGTAGGTTCGCTGCGCCGCTACATTTTGCTGGTGCTGATGCTGGGTCAAACCATCGTCGCCAGCTTCTACATGAAAGGCATCATGCCGTATCAAGGCTGGTCGTTCGTGTCGTGGGACGAAGTATCGAGTCAGTCATTGACCCAAACAGCGTGGCAAGTACTGCCTTACGCTCTGCAAACCAGCATTTTGTTGCTCTTCGGGATTTTGTTCTGTTGGGTGTCAGCGGGTTTCTGGACGGCGCTGATGGGCTTTCTGGAACTGCTCACTGGGCACGACAAATACCGCATCTCCGGTGCTAGCGCGGGTGACGAGCCGATTGAAAAGGGTGCCCGAACGGCTCTGGTGATGCCGATTTGCAACGAAGACGTCGCTCGCGTGTTTGCCGGTTTGCGCGCCACGTTCGAGTCAGTCGCTGCCACTGGCGATCTGGATCGTTTTGACTTCTTCGTGTTGAGCGACACCAACGACACGGACATTGCGGTGGCTGAGCAACAGTCCTGGCTTGACGTATGTCGCGAAACCAATGGCTTCGGCAAGATTTTTTACCGCCGCCGTCGTCGCCGCGTGAAACGTAAAAGTGGCAACCTCGACGACTTCTGCCGTCGCTGGGGCGGCGATTACCGCTACATGGTTGTGCTGGATGCCGACAGCGTCATGAGCGGTGAATGCCTGACCAGCCTGGTGCGCTTGATGGAAGCCACGCCAGACGCCGGCATTATCCAGACCGCGCCACGGGCGTCGGGCATGGACACGCTTTATGCGCGCATGCAGCAATTTGCTACGCGGGTATACGGTCCACTGTTTACGGCCGGCTTGCACTTCTGGCAGTTGGGCGAATCCCACTATTGGGGACACAACGCAATCATCCGTATGAAGCCGTTTATCGAGCACTGCGCTTTGGCGCCACTGCCTGGTAAGGGCGCTTTCGCCGGTGCGATTCTGTCCCACGACTTCGTCGAAGCTGCGCTTATGCGACGTGCCGGATGGGGCGTGTGGATTGCCTACGACTTGCCCGGCAGCTATGAAGAATTACCGCCTAACCTGCTGGATGAACTCAAGCGCGACCGTCGTTGGTGCCACGGCAACCTGATGAACTTCCGGTTGTTCTTGGTCAAGGGCATGCACCCGGTTCACCGTGCAGTGTTTCTGACCGGCGTGATGTCGTACTTGTCGGCGCCGCTGTGGTTCTTCTTTTTGGTGCTGTCGACCGCGCTGTTGGCGGTCAACACGCTGATGGAGCCGCAGTATTTCATGGCGCCACGCCAGCTCTATCCGCTGTGGCCACAATGGCACCCGGACAAGGCCGTTGCGCTGTTCTCGACCACCATCGTGCTGTTGTTCTTGCCTAAGCTGTTGAGCATTATCTTGATCTGGGCCAAAGGCTCGGTTGGTTTCGGCGGTCGGATCAAAGTGACCCTGTCGATGCTCATGGAAATGTTTTTCTCGGTGCTGTTGGCGCCGGTACGGATGTTGTTCCACACCCGTTTTGTATTGGCTGCCTTCCTGGGCTGGGCCGCAACCTGGGACTCGCCGCAACGCGATGATGGCTCTACGTCGTGGCTCGAAGCGACCAAGCGCCACGGTCCTCAGACCTTGTTGGGTGCGTGCTGGGCGCTGTTGGTGGCGTCGCTCAACCCAAGCTTCCTCTGGTGGTTGGCGCCTATCGTCGGTTCCTTGATGCTGTCGATCCCGGTCTCGGTGATTTCCAGCCGGGTCACGCTTGGTCTCAAAGCGCGGGACGAGAAGCTGTTCCTTATTCCTGAGGAATATGCGCCGCCGCCAGAGCTGATTGCGACGGACAAGTACAACCATGAAAACCGCTGGCATGCACTGAAACAGGGTTTCATTCGGGCGGTGGTAGATCCTCAGCAGAATGCACTGGCGTGTGCCTTGGCCACGTCGCGGCACCTGCAGTCAGAGCCGGTAGAAGGGACGCGTATCGAACGCGTTCGTCAGGCGATGAAGGTGGGTCCGGATAATCTCACCAACCAGGAGCGTCTGATGCTGCTAAGCGACCCGGTTGCCTTGGCGCGCTTGCATGAGCAAGTCTGGAGTGAAGGTCATCCGCAATGGCTGGCGGCATGGCGAGAGTCAATCGCTGCCGACCCGCACGCGCCCCTGTTGCCCCTGCAACCGGTGACCCACTCCTTAGAGCCGTTACTGGTTAACGCCTGATAACGTCCTGAAGTGAAATGAAAACGCCGCTGAGGTCATTCTCAGCGGCTTTTTTTTGCGCTGATTCCCTGTAGGAGCCAACGTGTTGGCGAGGGTCCGACTCGGTCCGTCTAAACGATAGCCTCGCCAACACTTTGGCTCTACAGATTAAACCGGCTCAACAATCCCTGAAGGCGAGTACCCAATCGCGCCAGTTCAATGCTGGAGGCGGCGGTCTCTTCGCTGGCGGCCGCAGTTTGTTCGGAGATGTCTCTGACGTTCAATACACTGCGGGTGATTTCCTCGGCCACGGCAGTTTGTTGTTCTCCTGCCGTCGCGATCTGTTGATTCATGCTCTGAATCGTCGACACCGTGCGGGTGATCTGTTCCAAGGCATGGCCGGCTTGACGGCTGAGTTCGACGCCTTTGTCGGTGAGGGTGCGGCTATTGTCGAGGGACGACGCGACCTGTTGCGTGCCGTTCTGCAAGGCAGCAATTAATTCTTCAATTTCTTCCGTGGACTGCTGCGTGCGCTTTGCCAGGCTGCGCACTTCATCAGCCACCACCGCGAACCCGCGCCCGGCTTCTCCCGCCCGCGCGGCCTCAATGGCAGCGTTTAGCGCCAATAGATTGGTTTGTTGCGACACCGACTTGATCACGTCCAGCACGCTGCCAATTTTGTCGCTTTCGGTCTTGAGCTGGGTCATGGCGTGAGTCGAATGCACAACCTCGGCCGCCAGCAGTTCAATTTGGGTGATCGCTTCGGACACTACTTTGTCCCCGTCACGCGCTTGTTGATCGGCCTGAGTAGCCGCGTGGGAAGCCTCTTCAGCGTTGCGTGCGACTTCCATAACGGTAGCGGTCATCTCATTCATGGCGGTGGCGACCTGATCGGTTTCGTCTTTTTGCGTGGTCACGCCGACGCTGGTCTGCTCCGTCACCGCAGACAACTGTTCCGCTGCGCTGGCGATTTGGGTCACGCCGTCGCCGATTCCGCCAATCAGCTCGCGCAGGCTTAGGGTCATTTGCTGCATGCTGGCTTGCAACTGGCCCATTTCATCACTGCGTTCGATGATCAGGTCGTGGCTTAAGTCGCCTTGAGCGATCCGGCCCGCGGCTACCAGGGTTTGCTGCAAGGGCACGATGATTTGCTGGGTCATCAACCACGCGGCGAAAAGACCCAGCAATAACGCCAGACTGGCGACACTGACCAGCGTCGTACGCGCTCGGGCCGCCTCAGTGTCGCGCTGAATCACCTGCTTGCTGCTCAACTCGGCGCTAGAGGCGAGCAGCGTATCGCCCAATGCTGCCATGGTCTCCTGCGCAGTCTCGGTTTTGACCTGCATTTCCTTGAACTCGCTGAGTCGGGCGCGATAATCCTGCAGCGTCTGATTAGCCTGTTGCAGTCCACCAACAGTGGCATCGGCTTGATCTTGGGCGATCTGGCTGACCTCTTTGATCGCTTCGTCGATGGCAGTGAGGGCCGCCAGTTCATAGCTTTCCTGACCGCTGAAGGTATAAGCCTGAACCTGATAGCGGGCCACCTGGATCTGCTGGCGTAACTGCGAAATATTGGTGAATTCCTCAAGCCGGTCGCTGCTGTCCTGCTCTTGACTGACCGCTTTCAAAACTTCAGTTTCCACCTGCGCTACTGTTTGCATGGCGTGCTCGGATTGTTTTTCGAGCTGTATGCGGGTCTTTTCGCGGTCTCTCAGGGTTTGGGCCAGTTGCTCAAATATACTTTCAAACTTACGCACATTTTCGCTCTGATCGGACAGCAGCGTCAGGCTGCCGGGGTCGTCCATGCTTTTGCGTAACGCGTCGAGTTGGTCTTCCAGCTCATTTAGACGCTTGACCACTGCAGCGGCGGACTCAGGTGTGTTCTCGATGCGAAAGAAGGTTCGCTCAATGCGTAAGTCTTTGGTCGCACTGCTCAGTTGCCCAATCGCGGACAGCGATTCCGAGCGCTCGACCATGGTGTCTAGCCCGTGCCAGCCGGTCAGTGTGATCACCAGCGTCAACAGTAAAACCAGGCCAAAGCCTACGGCGAGTTTGAGTTTGACGCGGGTATTGCCAAGCATTTTGGACAGGGATTGGAACATGAGAAGTTCTCCTGTGATGACGACGAGACGTCGGCGAAACAGAATTTCGCCTTGATCAGCGCATCGGCAGGAGAGGGTGTTGCGCGACCTGAATCGGTCGTAGGAAAATTCTGAATATTCAAAAAGGGAGCTCAGCCCCCAGTGTTTACTGGGGGCTGGCTAGCAGCGCGTTCTAGACTTTGAACGTGCCAACCAGTGTTTGCAGCTGATTGCCCAAGCGTGCCAGTTCGACGCTGGAAGCTGCGGTTTCCTTGCTGGCGGCGGATGTTTGTTCAGATACGTCGCGCACGTTCAGTACGCTGCGGTTAATCTCTTCGGCCGTAGCACTCTGCTGTTCAGCGGCGGCAGCGATTTGCAGGTTCATAGACTGAATCGCCGAAACGGTGCGTGTGATGTTTCCCAGCGAGCTACCGGCGCGACGGGTCAAATCGACGCTGCTGACGGTCAGGTTGCGGCTGTTTTCCATGATTTTCGCCACTTGCTGCGTGCCATTCTGCACGCCAGCGATCAGTTCTTCGATCTCCTCGGTGGACTTCTGCGTGCGCTGGGCGAGGCTGCGTACTTCGTCCGCCACCACCGCAAAACCTCGGCCCGCCTCACCGGCGCGTGCCGCCTCGATGGCGGCGTTGAGCGCCAACAGGTTAGTTTGTTGAGCCACGGACTTGATCACATCGAGTACGCTGCCGATTTTGTCGCTTTCGCGCTTGAGTTCGTTCATCGCTTCGGTTGAGTTGCCCACTTCACCGGCCAACAGCTCGATCTGGGCGATGGCTTCGTTGACCACTCGATCACCCTCGCGGGCTTGCTGATCGGCGGCAACGGCGGCTTCGGATGCTTCTTCTGCGTTACGCGCGACTTCTTGAACCGTAGCGGTCATTTCGTGCATGGCGGCAGCCACTTGATCGGTTTCAAGCTTCTGGCTATCGACGCCCGCGTTGGTTTTTTCGGTAACGTCCGACAGTTGCTCGGCGGCGTTGGCAATCTTGGTCACGCCCTCGCTGATGCCTGCGACTAATACCCGCAGGCCCACCGTCATGTGCTGAATGGCGCGTTGCAATTGGCCCAATTCATCCCGCCGTTCGACTTGCAAATCCTGGCTCAAGTCGCCTGAGGCGACTCGCTCCACGACCTTGAGTGTCTCTCGCAATGGGACCACGATTTGACGGGTGATGGCCCAGGCCGATATCACCCCAAACAACGCCGCGAGCGCCATGGCAAGGGTAAGCATGGACCGCGCTTGAGCGCTGTCTGCATCACGTCGGGCATTTTGCGAGTCGGTCAATTGAGTGCTGAGCCCTTGTAGGCGTTTGCCCTGGATCGCCATTTTTTCCAGCGCTTGCTTGCTCAGCATCTGCGCATCGCGGTATTGGCCGACAGCGTCACGGTAAGCCTTGAGCGCATCGCTGGCGTCTTTGAGTTTGACCAGGTACTCAGACGGTATTGAGCCCGGCAGGCTATTAAGACCGACTAATGCTTCGTCGATGGCCGCCGTAGCGCTCTTTTCGAATTCCGGCTTGGCGCTGTAGGTGTAACCGAGCACCTGAAAGCGCGCTTGTTGAATCAGCTTACTCAGGTACACCACATTGTTGAACTCAAGGATGCTGTCGCCTTGGAGCAGGGATTCCTCAATGCCGGACACTTTCTCCACGGCAAGGTCGGCGGTGGCCCCAAGATGGTCGCGGCTTGCTTCGCGCGTCTGGATGGCCTGGGTCATCTCACTGAAGGCGCGGCGATATAGGCTGTTCCCCTCTGCCTGCTCGTCGAGCATTTTTTGATCAGTTGGCGCTTCTAGCAGGGCGTGGGCTCGGGCGATGCCTTGCTCAATGTGATCGAGTGCGTCGGTCACTTCCTTCGCGGATTCTGTATTAAAAAACGACTCGTAGTGCAACCGTGCGATACGCAATTGGGTGGTCAAGTCAGTCAGTCGGGTGATAGATGCCAGCTTGTCGCCCCTATCAATCAGCGTCGACACGCTGAACCAGCCCGTCAGGGTGATCAGCACCGTTAGCACTAACACCGTGCCGAAGCCGCTAGCCAGTTTCAGACTAACGCTTACGTTTCCCAGGTTTCGCACTAACCAGCGGTACATGGCAGCCCCTCGACTTTTAGTTGTTATAAATGTGCTTGTCTATCGGCGGGATAGTTGGGAACTGTAGCGCTGACTTACCGACGGTTCGGTCAGGTTTAAAACAACCGGGCAAGGAGGGCGGTAACGGCGGTTTCAACGCGCAAAATCCGCTCACCTAGTTGCACAGGTTGAAGTCCGGCTTTGTTTAACAGGTCAACTTCGTAGGGTATCCAGCCGCCTTCTGGGCCGATGGCCAGCGTCACCGGTTGAGCGATGCCGCGTGGGCAGGCGGGGTAGTCGCCGGGGTGGCCGACTAACCCCAGAGTGCCTTCAACCAGTTGCGGTAGGCGGTCTTCAACGAAGGGTTTGAAGCGTTTTTCAATGATGATCTCGGGCAGCACGCTGTCGCGGGCTTGCTCCAGGCCGAGGATCAGTTGTTCACGGATGGCTTCAGGTTCAAGGAACGGGGTCTGCCAAAAGCTTTTTTCGACTCGGTAGCTGTTGAGCAAAATCACTCGAGGCACGCCCATTGTCGCGATCGTCTGGAACACACGGCGGAGCATTTTCGGCCGGGGAAGGGCCAGCAGCAGGGTCAGCGGCAGTTTGGCTGGCGGCGCACGATCAAGGTTGATTCGCAGCTCGGCCTCGTGGTTTTCCAGCCGCATTAGCTCGGCTGAGCCCAGCAGGCCGCCAAGTTGCCCTACTCGCAGCGTGTCACCCACCACTGCGCGATGCACCTCTTGCATGTGTTTGAGACGGCGGTCGCGCAGCACGACCCGATCAGCCGAAATAAAGTCGGCGTCTTCGAGTAACAGTAAATTCACGGCTGGGTCGCTGGTGGCTGGTCTTGCTTGTCTTCTTCATCGGGCTGGTCATCCGGGTGATCGCCACGTTTGACGATCATTCCGCTGCACAGCACCCCTATTTCGAACAGCACCCACATTGGCACTGCGAGCAAGGTCTGCGAGAAGATGTCCGGTGGGGTCAAAATCATCCCGACGACGAAGCAGCCAATGATCACGTACGGACGCATTTTCCTCAGGTATTTGACGTCGACAATGCCGATCCATACCAGCAACACCACCGCCACCGGAATCTCGAACGCAACGCCGAACGCCAAGAATAGCGTCGTGACAAAGTCCAGGTAGCTGGCGATGTCCGTCATCATCGAGACGCCTTCGGGCGTTACGCTGGCGAAGAAGTGGAAAATCAGCGGGAAGACCAGGAAGTAAGCGAAGGCCATCCCTGAGTAGAACAGGATGATGCTCGACACCAGCAACGGCACGGCGACGCGTTTTTCATGCTTGTACAGGCCGGGAGCGATGAACCCCCAGATCTGGTGCAGGATCACCGGCATCGCCAGGAACAGTGAGCACATCATGGTCAGCTTGAACGGCGTCAGGAACGGCGACGCCACGTCGGTGGCAATCATCGTCGCGCCTTCGGGCAAGTAAACCCGAAGCGGTGCAGAAACCAGCGTGTAGATCTTCTGGGTGAAGGTGAACAACCCGGCGAAGATCAAGAAAATCGCAAAGACGCAACGCAGCAATCGCGTACGCAATTCAGTGAGGTGAGAGATCAGCGGCATCTGCTGATCGTTTTCCGGGATTTCTGCGCTCATGGGGCTCGCGGTGGCAAAGTTGAATCGTTGGCGGAAGGCTCGCTCGGAACCGGGCTCACATGTGCAGCGGGCGTTGCCGTTGCTGTCGGCATTGACGTGTCATCGGAAGGGACCACAACGGCAGCCTCGGGCGACGCCAGCGGCGCGGCAGTTAATGGCGCGTCCACTACCGAAGCTGTCGGTGGGGCAATGCTGTGGGCTTCAGCCGATGGGCTGATCGTCGCGACGGGTTCGGCCTGCATTTGCTGCGGAGGCTGTAGCGGAGCGAAAATCTTCTTCGCGTCCTCTTCCAGCGACATGATGTGCTCGTTGTGAAGCTGACGACGAATTTCGTCGGCGCCGATTTCGCGCTCCACTTCCTGTTTGATCGCGTTGAAGCTGCGTTTCAGCCGCCCAATCCACAGGCCAGCCGTGCGCGCCGCACCCGGCAGGCGCTCAGGCCCGAGAACCAACAAGGCGACGAGGCCGACGAGCAGCAGTTCAGAGAAGCTGATACCAAACATTCAACACGACCTAGTCTTTACGGATGGGCTCTTCGACTTTATGCGCTTGCACGTCGATGGTTTGCGGTTCATGCAATGTGGACGCCTGAGGTGCGGCTTGCGGCGGCTGCATGGGTTGCACCGGCGGCTGCGGTTCTGCAGGCTTTACTTCTTCTTCATTCATGGCTTTGCGAAAGCCTTTGATCGTTTCGCCGACATCCGAGCCTAGGTTTTTGAGCTTTTTGGTGCCGAATACCAGCACGACAACGACCAAAATGATGATCCAGTGTTTCCAGTCAAAAATGCCCATGAAACATTCCTCTTAATAGTGATGCTTGTTTAATCGGCCGGGCGTGCGGCTTTTTCCACGTGCCCGGACAATCCAAAACGGCGATCCAGCTCATCCAACACCGCTTGGGGGTGTTGGCCTAAGGCTGCGAGCATGACCATGCTGTGAAACCACAGGTCTGCGGTTTCGTAGATGACATCGCTGCAATCCCCGCTCACGGCGGCATCCTTGGCGGCGATGATGGTTTCGACCGATTCTTCACCGACCTTTTCCAAAATCTTGTTCAAGCCCTTGTGGTACAGGCTGGCGACGTACGAACTGTCGGCAGCGGCGCCTTTGCGTGACTCAAGCACTTCGGCCAGGCGGGCCAGGGTGTCATTCATGTGTGTGTCCTGCCTGATAGATAGCGTGCGGGTCTTTCAACACCGGGTCGACAACCTTCCAGCCAGCGTCGTCATAGACCCGATAAAAACAGCTCTCACGTCCCGTGTGACACGCGATTCCACCGACCTGTTCAACCATTAGGATAATCACGTCGGCGTCGCAATCGAGGCGCAGTTCGTGAAGCTTCTGTACATGCCCCGATTCTTCACCTTTGCGCCAAAGTTTTCCACGGGAACGCGACCAGTAAATGGCTCGGTTCTCGGCGGTGGTCAAACTCAGGGCTTCGCGGTTCATCCAGGCCATCATCAGTACGCGGCCGGTTTTGTAATCCTGAGCAATGGCAGGCACCAGGCCGTCACTGTTCCAGTTGATTTCGTCTTGCCAGTCTTTCATTGTCGACTCCGGCGGCCAGGCCTACAGGCCCGGCGGGTTAAATAGTGTGCCAGTTGCGAGCTATCGACGCACGACCAGATACAAGCCAGCGGCCAGCATGATCCAGGCAGGCCACGCCGCCAATGCGACCAATGCGCTGCCGCCGGCCGCCAAGGTCGATGCCATTACCGCGCCACCCGCCAGCAATACCGCACCGATCAGCCTTAGCGCCCAGCCATCACCGCCCCGTGGCGGCCGCTCACGCCATGGCGCAGGCGGATCCGAAGCGTGGGGCTGAGACATGCGCTCCAGCAGGTCCCGGGTCATGCCGGCCAAGTGCGGTATCTGCTCGACCTGCGATTGCAGGTTATGCAGTAAAGTTTTCGGGCTGACGCGCTCGCGCATCCAACGTTCCAGAAATGGCTGTGCGGTACTCCACAAGTCCAGTTCCGGGTACAGCTGACGGCCAAGGCCTTCAATGTTGAGCAGGGTTTTCTGCAACAACACCAGTTGCGGCTGGACTTCCATATTGAAACGACGCGCGGTCTGGAACAGGCGCATCAGCACCTGACCAAACGAAATGTCCTTTAACGGTTTCTCGAAAATCGGCTCGCACACGGTACGAATCGCGGCTTCGAACTCATTGAGTTTAGTCTCCGCAGGTACCCAGCCCGAATCGATGTGCAACTGCGCCACGCGTCGATAGTCGCGCTTGAAGAACGCAAACAAGTTACGCGCCAGATAATCCTGGTCTTCCGGGGTCAGGCTGCCGACGATGCCGCAATCGATGGCGATGTACTGCGGGCTCCACGGATTGACGGTACTCACGAAAATGTTGCCAGGGTGCATGTCGGCGTGAAAGAAGCTGTCGCGAAACACTTGAGTGAAGAAAATTTCCACCCCTCGTTCGGCCAGTAACTTCATGTCGGTACGTTGATCGGCCAAGGTCGCCAGATCAGTGACTTGAATCCCGTAGATACGCTCCATCACCAGCACTTTCGGGCGGCACCAGTCCCAATACACTTGGGGCACGTACAGCAACGGCGAGCCTTCGAAGTTGCGTTTAAGCTGGCTGGAGTTGGCCGCTTCGCGCAACAGGTCGAGTTCGTCGTAAATGGTTTTTTCGTAATCGCTGACAACATCTACCGGGTGTAGCAAGCGGGCGTCGGCCGACAGTCGCTCAGCAATCCGCGCCAAAATGAACAGCCACGCCAAGTCTTGGCCGATGATCGGTTTGAGGCCGGGGCGCACGACCTTGACCACCACTTCTTCGCCGGTTTTAAGCCGCGCAGCGTGTACTTGCGCCACCGAGGCCGAGGCCAAAGGGGCAACGTCGAAGCGGCTGAACACGGCACTGATTTTTGCGCCCAACTGTTGTTCGATCAGATTGATGGCCAACTGCGAATCGAACGGCGGCACGCGATCCTGCAAATGCATCAGCTCGTCGGCAATATCCTCAGGGAGCAGGTCGCGTCGAGTCGAGAGCAGTTGACCGAACTTGATGAAGATCGGCCCGAGGTCTTGCAGGGCTAAACGCAGGCGTGCGCCTCGGCTCAGGTCCAGGGTTTTGCGCGGGAACCAGCGCCACGGCATGACATAGCGCAAGGCGAGCATCCACCACGGCAACGGCAGGGCGAATAGCAAGTCATCAAGACGGTAGCGAATAACCACGCGTTGGATGCGAAACAAACGGCGGACGGCAAGCAGCTTCATGCGTTATCGCTGGGTTTGAGGAGGAGGGCAAGGCGCTCAACACGCGCCTCGAGACGTTCAAGGTCTTGCTTGGTCTGGTCCAATTCAGCAAAGCGCGCTTGCGCTTCGCGGTGACCGACCAGTGTGCGCGACTCCTCACTGAGGTAGTCGGCAAGGTTGTGCGTCAGGTTGGCCACGCCGTCGCGGGTCCAGCGGGCGCTACTGCGCAGATGACCGCTGAGGAGCGGACTGGCAATAGGACCGAGCCAGCGCGAGAGTTCATACTCCCAATCCAGTTCAAGGTCTTGCAGCACCCCGGCCAGCTCCAGCAAAACCGCGCTATCACCTTCCAACTCAACGTCGGGGCCATGCAATACGGCAGTTTTGTCTTGGCTCATCGCTAGGCGCAGCAGCGTCGATGCCGGTGCCCGAAGGGTACAATCGGGCTCTGCTTCCCAGTGAGCGGCCAGCAGCAAGCCTTCGTTGCTGGGCAAGATGAATAGCTGCAGCGCCGGGCTACGGCAATCAACAGCAACCACTTTGCCTGTCAGGCGTTCCAGACGTGGCAAGGCGGTGCTGTCCATTCGCAGCACACGGTTGATGCCGTGTTCGACGCTAGCGAGCAAGCCCCTGAGTATCATCAGGGTTTGATGCCGCGATGCAGGGCGACGATGCCTGCGGTCATGTTGTGGTAAGTCACGCGGTCGAAGCCGGCTTCTACCATCATCGATTTCAGGGTTTCCTGATTCGGGTGCATGCGGATCGACTCTGCCAGGTAGCGGTAGCTTTCAGAGTCGTTGGTGATCAACTTGCCCATCAGCGGCATGAAGGCGAACGAGTACGCGTCATAGGCTTTGGACATCAGCTTGTTGGTCGGTTTGGAAAACTCCAGGACCAACAGGCGACCGCCGGGCTTGAGTACCCGCAGCATCGAGCGTAGGGCATCTTCTTTATGGGTCACGTTGCGCAGGCCGAAAGCGATGGTCACGCAGTCGAAATGGTTGTCTGGGAACGGCAGTTTTTCCGCGTCCGCCTGGACGAACTTGACGTTGCCCGCCACGCCTAGGTCAAGCAGCCGGTCGCGACCCACCTTGAGCATCGACGCGTTGATATCGGCCAACACGACTTCGCCGGTCGGTCCGACCAAATGCGAGAATTTTTTCGTCAAATCACCGGTGCCCCCGGCGATATCCAGCACTCGGTTGCCGGTCCGTACGCCGGACAACTCGATGGCAAAACGCTTCCACAGCCGGTGCATGCCACCAGACAGTAAGTCATTCATCAAGTCATATTTGGCCGCTACAGAGTGGAAAACCTCAGCAACCTTCTCGGCTTTCTGGCTTTCCGGCACGTTTTTGAAACCGAAGTGAGTGGTGGGTTCGGCATCGCTGCCTTTGCGCTGATCATTCATGTCGCTGTCACCGGAAGAGAATGCCGGTCATTCTAATCCCGGAGGCTGGCTTTGTCTTGGCAAGGCTTAATGTAAGTATAGTGACGCGCCGGGACCGATTGACGCATCCGACGTTAATTGAGTGCTGGCTGAACCTATGGATACAGGAGTTCTTCGATGGCCCGAATTAGCGTTGAACGTGCCCACGACCTAGGTCGTGAAGCAGCAAAAGAGAAAGCCGAAATACTGGTGCAGAAACTGGCCGAGAAATATTCGGTCGAGCCAAAGTGGTCAGGCGACACCGTCAAACTGGCGGGTTCAGGCGTGAGCGGCACCGTGAGTGTGTTTGATGAAGTGATCACCGTTGAGGTTGAAGTCGGCTTCCTGATGTCAGCGTTCAGCAGCACCATCAAGAGTGAAATCGAAAAAGCGCTGGATAAAGCGTTGGTGTGACAGGACTTCCCCACAGGTCTTGTGTTGGCTGCCGATAGCGCCCGGGTTGCCCGAAGTAGCCGTAGGAGCCAACTTGTTGGCGAGGGTCCTTCGGACCTGATCGCAGCCTTCGGCACCTGCTTCAGAAATCTGTGCAGCCCCAGAATCTGTGGGACCGAATTTATTCGGGAAGGCTTCAGTCCTGACACCCTGCAACCTCAAACCACACAAAGTGCCACCCAGTTTGCTGCGCGACAGCGCAGCGTCGAAGACGTGGCGGACCCTCCTACAGAGATTGCGTATCTACAAAGAGTGAACAACCTAGGGTGAGCATTCTAATTTTTCTGATTACTTTGGCTTCCATGCCCACTAACCGTCTGGGCAGTTCCTCCAACCCTTGAGCGTGAGGTGCACCATGGCCAAAGTAACCTTGAAAAAGAAAGTTGAAGCCGAACAGGCAACCGCCCTTTCCGAAGTAAAACTCTATGCCCGCAAGATCTGGCTGGCAGGCCTGGGTGCCTACGCCAAGGCCGGCTCTGAAGGCGCCGATTACGTCAAAGAGCTAATTAAGACCGGTGAAGTCGCCGAGCGCGAAGGCAAAAAAGTTATCGGTAAAAAAATCGAAGCTGCCAACAGCGAGATCAACAGTGATATCGACGACGTCAAACGTGAAGTCAAAGGCATGAAGGGCAAATTCGAAGTGCAATTCGAAAAAGTCGAGCATGCTTTTGACCGTCGTGTCTCTCGTGCCTTGAATCGCTTCGGAATTGCGTCTAAACATGATGTTGAGACACTGTCTGCTAAGCTCGATGGGCTGACGGCATTGCTTGAACGTATTGCGCGTAAACAATAAGGAGAGCGGGATGGCTGGTAAAAAGAAAATCGAAAAAGAAGGCAGCTCGTGGATCGGCGAGGTTGAGAAATACTCCCGCCAAATCTGGTTGGCTGGTTTAGGCGCTTACTCCAAGATCAGCAATGACGGAAGTAAGCTTTTCGAAACGCTTGTGAAGGACGGCGAGAAGGCTGAAAAGCAAACCAAGAACGGCGTCGACAAACAAGTTGACGCTGCCAAGGCAACCGCTAAAACGGCAAAATCCCGTGTCGGCGATGTCAAAGACCTGGCGATGGGCAAGTGGAGCGAGCTTGAAGGTGCGTTCGACAAGCGCCTCAATAGCGCCATTTCTCGCCTGGGTGTACCGAGCCGCAACGAAGTCAAAGCGCTGCACAGCAAGGTCGATTTGCTCACCAAGCAAATCGAAAAACTGACCGGTGCATCGGTGGCGCCAGCGTCGAAAGCGGCGGCTGCGAAACCTGTAGCAAAACCCTTGGTCAAGGCCGCGGCAAAACCCGCAGCCAAGCCAGCGGCAAAAGCACCGACGAAAACCGCAGCGGCCAAGCCAGCAACTAAAGCTGCTGCCAAACCCGTCGCGGCTAAACCGGCAGCCGCCAAGGCCGCCGTTAAATCTGCTGCAAAAGCAGTAACGACCAAGCCGGCAGCAGCAAAACCAGCAGCGGCTAAAAAGCCAGCAGCGCCTAAAGCGGCAACGCCTAAGCCTGCAGCAAAACCGGCTACAACCCCCGCCCCAAGCGCTTCAACCGCTCCAGCTGCAACCGCTGCGCCAGCAACGACCCCCTCGTCGACGCCAGCCAGCCAGTCCTGATTTTTGCGGACTGCCCAAGCCCGGCCGTGAGGTCGGGTTTTTTTATCTCGGAAATATGTCTGCCGGAAGGATCGCTCTGATTTTCGGAGGTGTCCTACAAGCTTCTAGGCTGTTCCCGATATTCGTGACGTTTTTCTCTCCGCACACTTTGGTTATCTTTCCGATGCGAAGAGGTTTCCATGTCCCAGGCCGCCGTCCCAGCCTTCACGCTGAATGTGAAAGGTGTTGAATCCCGCCATTTTCAAGTCCTCGCATTTGATGGCACCGAAGCCGTCAGCACGCCGTACGCCATCACCGTCGAACTGGTCAGTCGGTCGTCTGGTATTGAGCTGTCGGACCTGCTGCACAAGGCGGCTTTCCTTGGTTTTGGCCCGGACGGCGAAGGCATTCACGGGCAGATTCACTCCATCCACAAAAGCGATTCCAACGCCCGGCTGACGCACTACATTGCGGTGCTCAAACCCTCTCTCGCGTACTTGGAACACAGCAGCCAGCGCCGCTCGTTCCAGCAGATGAGCGTGCCCGCAATTATTCTTGAAGTGCTCAAAGAACACGGCCTGTTTGACGGCCTGGACGTGCAATTCGACAGTGGCGTGACCCGCGCTCCGATCCGTGACTATTGCGTTCAGTACGACGAAAGCGACCTGCACTTCGTCAATCGGCTGTGCGAAGAAGACGGCTGGTTTTACCGTTTTGAGCATTCGGCTGACGGCCATCGGTTGATTTTCGCCGATGACGAAATAATGTTTCCCCACGCGGCGCGGGTTGTGCTGCCGTTCAGACCGTTGAACGGCATGGTGCCCGAGGACTGTTCGATTCAGTCCTTCGGCGTGCGCCTGGCGGCGCGTACCAGCCATGTGGTGCATCGCGATTATGATTTTCAGAAAGCCGGTTATTTATTGGAAAGCGCTAGAAGTCCGCAGGCGACCCCAGCCCAAGCCCAAAGGGGTGAGGCCCTGCATGTCGATCCCAAGCTTGAGCATTACGTCTATCCCGGCCGCTTTCTGGAGGACGATCACGGCAGACGATTATCCAACCGAGACCTGGAACGGCACCGCAAGGATTTCCAACTGGCCGACGGCAGCAGCGATCACCCGGTGTTGCGCAGCGGGACGGTGATCCAGCTGGAAGACCATCCGCAGCTGAAATGGAATAACCCGTGGGTGCTGATTTCGATCAAGCACGAAGGGCGGCAGCCGCAGGTATTGGAAGAATTGGGCGCTGACGCCCCGGTCGCCGCCGGGAAAATCGCTCAGGGTTATCGGAATTCCTTCACCGCCATCCCCGAAACCATCCAGTTTCGCCCCGCCTTGAGGCACCCCAAACCGCTGATTCACAGCACCCAAACCGCCAAGGTTACCGGCCCGGAAGGCGAAGAAATTCACTGCGATAAATTCGGCCGGGTAAAGGTCAAGTTTCACTGGGACCGCCGCGAGCTGAATGACGAAACCACCAGCTGCTGGGTGCGGGTGGCGTCGAGTTGGGCGGGCAACAGTCATGGCGCGGTGACCTTGCCTCGGGTCGGCATGGAAGTGCTGATTTCTTATTTGGAAGGCGACGCGGATCGGCCGATTATCATGGGCTGTTTGCCGAACAGTCTGAATCCGGTGCCCTACGAATTACCGGCGAACAAAACCAAAAGCGTGTTTCGCAGCCGCAGCTCCAAGGCCAGCCAGGGCTTCAATGAAGTCTCTTTTGAAGATCGCGATGGCGCTGAACGGGTCTACCTGCGTGCCCAGCGCGACATGGAGCAATTGATTCAGAACGATAGCCGCCTTGAAGTGCGCGGTCAGCGGCTGGAGACGATCAAAGGCAACAGCACCACCGTTATCAAGGCCGAGCAACACCTCAAAGTCACTGGCGCGCGCAAGGTGCAGTTGTCAGCGGGGGATCATCTGCAAGTGGCCGGCTCCAGCCACACCCGGGTCGGCGGCGCACTGGTCATAGACGCGGCGGAAGAAGTACACCTTTCTGGCGCAAATATCGTTATCGATGGCGGCATCACGCTGACCCTCTCCATCAATGGTCAGCATCTGGTGCTCAACCCAGCGGGCATTTTCTCCAGTGTGCCGATTCTGTGCGGTGGCGCACCTGTTCCGGGGACGCCGGCTGTGCCGTTGTCGCCTGACGACGCCATGCTGCTAAGCACGGATGAACTGGATAGGACGCTCATTTATACAGGGCAAATACCGAGCGCGGGGCTCGACGTGGTCGCGTCAAGGCCTCCATCAGCGCCAACCCCCCGGTCCTCTAAAACCCCCGATGCCACTCCGTTCTCCAATTGATCGTTGGTAAATGAACCATGTCTGATTTTCAGTTCCCGATTCGCAAAGCCGACGGCAGCCCCTATAAAGACGCCGACCACGTTCATCGCCTGCTCGGAAACGAACAGTCAGGCTTCTACTTGTTAGGTCAAAATCGTTATTGGCACGGTGGCATACATATCAGCGACCGTAGCGCGCCGCAGTGCGTATACAACCAACCGGTTCGCTGTATAGCCGAGGGCGAAGTGGTCGCCTACCGCTTGAACAAAGACTATTTAGTTTCTCAGCTAGAACCTGAGTCAGACGCTCAGAAATTTCAGTATTCCACTTCGTTTTGCCTTGTTCGCCACACCCACAAATCGCCGCCTAATCCCGAAGAAGGTCCGAATCACGGGAAGCAAAACAGCCTGGTCTTCTACAGCCTGTACATGCATCTACTGCCATATGACTGTTATCGAAGCGATGACCCGACTTACAAGAAAAGGGTAGAAGTTGTCATCGGCGGTTGGTCTGCGCGCAATGTGCCATTGGGTGAGCCGGGCAGTATGAAGTTGGGCGTTATTTCACCCGGAACACAGTTCGATATCGTCGAAGAGAGTGCACCGTCCAATGGCTACCGCTTCGTAAAAGGCGTCATCGTCCGGGGGCAGGTAGGCAGGCTTAAAAAAGGCGATGAAGTCTGGTTCGCGGATCAGCGCGATGGGCAAGCGATTCGTGGGGAGCATGGCCAGTTACAGTTGAAACCGGTGGCGGCACCTGCGCGGACCAAACCCAAATACTGGCAAGGTAGGGTGACCGCGAGGGTCATCAACGAAAGCGGGATGCAAATGTACTGCCCGCGCGCGAACGGCGAATTTGGAGTACCGATTTCGTCAAACTGCCATTTACCCCATGGGTACGGCTTCAGCTTCGACAGCGAAAGCACTCATCCAGTGCGGATGCAGGATGGCAGTGTTCTACCCACCGCTGAGTGCATTCCCTATAACGCCGTCATCCGCGGAGAAACGATGCCGCAGAGTTACTGGGCGTTTGTAGACGACAAGAGCATCGAGCACCTGAGCGTGGAACCGTCTCGGCTGGACAGCGTTATCGTGCCCGGCACGCCTATTCCGATAAAAGCCGGCGATCCGATCGGTTACCTCGGTCTGTATGAAATGCCAGACGGTGCGAGTAAGAAAACCCCGCATCAAATGCACTTTGAAATATTCACCTGTGATCCGGGCCTGGACGCTTTCCTGAACAATGACGCCAAGCTCACGCACGGCAAGCAGTACCTTGAAGTCCTAAAGTTGCAACCGACTATCGTTGGGAGAGACACCGAAACCGATAACCCAACCTACTTGTTTAAAGACCATATATTTGCACTCAACGCCCTACCCATCGTTAAAGACGAGAACCGCAATGACGCCTACCAAATCACCGTCCAAGAGCGTGCCCGAACCAAAGGCAAACCCCTTCGGAGCCTCACTGCGCTAATCAAAAAAGACAGCGTCGATCAAGAGGGCTCTGGTGTCAGGATCGTCAACCAATACGACTTGAGCGCGATTGGTTTCAAAGTCGTCGAGCAGCATGCTCAAAACAGTTTCAATCCGCTGACCCCCGAACGAATCGACAGCTTCTACGCCCATCTCCATGCCCTTGCTGACCGAAACAGCGACGGCAACGTTACAGCTGAAGAACTCCAGGAAACCCTGAAAAACCCGGAATTCAGATCCCGTTGGTCAAAACTCATCGCCTACCACTACACCGAATGGCAAACCAAATCCGATGGCGACAGATGGCAAGCATACAGAGAGCAACTCAAAGACAATCCCAACTACCTGCGGCATGAAAGCGAACGTATCGACAACTTGGTGTTCTGGGATGACGTAGCGAAGGCAGTTGGGCTACCAGAAGATGGGCGCGTTTGGCACTTTCATCCGGTTGAGTTTGTGGCCGCGCTCAGCGACAACTTAATCGATGAAAACAGTTTAGATTGGCTGACGGTACCTCATGGGCAATTGACGTTTGATGTTGAAGGCAATGACGCGGCCGATCCCGCTAACGGACTTCATCGTTACTTCAGCAGAAAAATACACTGGCCTGGAGGCGCCTCCGGAATAACCATTGGACGCGGCTATGATTTGGGCCAGCGCCCGAATCCTGAAATTGATCTGGTATCTGCCGGTATTTCTGAGCCTCTGTTGGGTTGGTTGTTGGGGGCGAAAGGACTTAGCGGACAAGCTGCTCAAGCTTATCTAGGCGGTGCAACTGCTGGGATTAAAAATTCTGTGATATCGCGGAAACAGCAATATGAATTGTTTTTGCCGGTTTATGACGAAATGAAAAAGAACGTATTACGGATTTCAAGTGACAAGCGATTGTTAAGTGATTACGGTTCGCTAGATTGGAATAATACGCACCCAAAAATTCAAGACGTTACGGTAGATTTGATCTATAGGGGCGATTATACGGCACCTTCGAGAGCTTATATTCAGAGAAGTATAGTTGAAAATAATTTTCCAGCTTTTTGCCAAATAATTCGTGATCGCTCTCGTTGGCCAAATGTTCCGCCTGACCGTTTCAATCGGCGTGCGCTTTACTTAAGTGTGACGCAATGAATTGGTTCGCAGGAATAGTGATGCTATTGCCATTAAGTGCGTCGGCCTTGAATATTGAATATCAGAAAATAGCGACAGCTGAGTCGTCAAGAGTTGGAAAGTTAGTGGTCCGTTATTTCATGAGCTTTGAAGATCCTTGCCTGTATGTACAATTATTATCGCCGGGTGATAATTGGCAAGTCATAAAGTCTAGTTCGATTTGTAGCTTTCAAGGTCGTTCATTTTCAACTGAGTTCGCCCATGTCGGTTTCGAAAACATCTCTGTAAGCAACGGTGCGATTAATTTAGTGCTAAGGATATTTCCTTTGCGTGCGTCGGGCGAAGTACAAAGAAGTTGTACGATAGCGGTTGGGTCTGGCATTATTGGACCTCTCCAATGTGGCCCTCCGGTTAGCCCTGAGTATGATTGAAGACCGTAGCAAATAAGATCGGCGTCGGCCTGATTGCGGGGTTTGTATATTCTGGATCAATACCTCCCTAGGGAAGGTCTGAAATAAGACCTTCTTTTTCTGGCAAATCGGGCGTCAAGCGCTCCGAAAGAAAGTACTTCACTGAAATTTCGAAAATATCGGCTTTTATTGATGAATAAGCCGGTTTTAAGCACTTATTAACCCTTAATTTCCATACTGCGGACGCACCTGTCCTATAGGCTCCATCAAATGTCGGCGCGCCATCCACAGATTCGACAGTGCAAACAGTGTCACCAACTGCGCCGTGTTCTTTACCAACCCGCGAAACCGCACCTTGGTGTAACCAAACTGGCGCTTGATCACCCGAAACGGGTGCTCAACCTTGGCCCGAGTTTGCGATTTGGCGTATTCAATCTTGCGCAACGCACGGCCAATGACGCTTTTTTCTCCATGTTTGCGGCGGCTGCTGGGCCTGGCGGAGATCGACCAGATCATCTCGCGCCCCTCATGTTCAAGCCGCTTTTCTACGCCGGTGTAGCCCGCGTCGCCACAGAGATGGGTCTCTTCGCCGTGCAGCAACTGATCGACTTGAGTGACGTCCGCGACATTGGCTGCCGTGCCCACCACGCTGTGCGTCAGACCCGTATCAGCGTCTACTCCGATGTGCGCTTTCATCCCGAAAAAATATTGATTACCTTTCTTGGTCTGATGCATTTCGGGGTCGCGTTTACCCTCTTTATTCTTGGTCGACGTCGGCGCATGAATGATCGTGGCATCAACAATTGTGCCCTGACGAAGCATCAAACCTCGGTCTCCCAGGTAGCCATTAATGACCTCCAGGATTCCCCCGGCAAGATGGTTTTTCTCCAGCAGGCGACGGAAGTTGAGAATCGTGGTTTCGTCGGGAATGCGTTCCAGATTCAACCCCGCGAACTGGCGCAGAATCGTGGTCTCATAAAGAGACTCTTCCATTGCTGGATCGCTATAGCCGAACCAGTTCTGCATCAGGTGCACACGCAACATGGCCATCAAGGGATACGCCGGGCGGCCCCCTTCGCCTTTTGGATAATGCGGCTCGATCAAAGCGATCAACCCCTTCCAGGGGACGACCTTGTCCATCTCGCTCAGGAAAATCTCACGGCGGGTTCGCTTACGTTTACCGGCGTACTCGGCATCGGCGAAAGAAATTTGCTTCATGGGGGGGCAACCGCTCGGCTCATGTGATGGGGGACATTTCACCAGATTTGAAAACCTTTTTCAGAGTTTCCCTAGCTATATCGTTACAATGGTGCGGTGATGTCGTTTTGATGGGTCTCCTGAATCACCGCTTTCGGTACGCTAACTTTTATCATACAAACAGCGCATACCTTATTGAATTACAGACTCTAAATCGTAGGAGCGAACTTGTTCGCGAGGCGGCTTGCCGGGCACGCCGCTGAGAATGCTTCGCCAACAAGTGGGCTCAGTATTTGTGGAAACACCTACTGCTCCAAATACCGCTTCGCCCCGTCTTCAACCGCCTCCTTCGACCCTGCAATCAAATGCGGCGCGACGAGCATCATGATTTGGTAAACCACCACCCGAACTTGCCCTTCCTTACCCAAGATCCGCTGGTAATCCAGCGAGAACAGCAGGGTCATGCTGATCTGTTCGAGCAGTTGCCCCAGCGCTTGGGTGTCGCTGACCATTTGTCCTTGCGCTTTGAGTTGGGCGAGCAACGACGCCAAGGTGCGTTTGAGGGCGTTGAGCAGATTGCGGATGCCGCGCGCCAGTTTTGGCAGACGGCCGGCGAGATTGGACAGGTCTTGGAACAGGAACCGGTAGTGCGACAGATGTTCGACGATCAGGTGCAGGAACAACCAGTAATCTTCCGGTGCCAGCTGTGCGTTTGCCGGTGGATCGAGCAACGGCGTGAGTTCGGCTTGAAAGCGCTCGAACAGCCCCAGCACCAGCGGTTCTTTACCGTGAAAGTGGTAGTAAAGATTGCCAGGGCTGATGCCCATTTCGTTGGCAATTCCCAGGGTCGAGACGTTGGGTTCACCCTGCTGGTTGAACAGGTGCAGCGCACAATCAAGGATACGGTCGCGGGTTTTCATCCAGTCTTCTTGTTTGGATTGATTTTGCAAAATCTGTAGGAGCCAACTTGTTGGCGATGCGATTGACCGAGCACACCGCATCAAACCTCGCCAACCAGTTGGCTCCTACTGTTCATGTTGGCCGTCGCAGGATTTAACGCACATGCACATAGGTGCCAGGCGCAGCCTCCATGGGCGGATAGTTTTGGTTACCCAGCACCATCAGTGTTTCTCGTTGTTCGCCGGAGCGCTGTTGAATCCACTCCAGCCAGTTAGGCCACCAACTGCCTTCGACGGTTTTGCCATCATAAAACCAGGCGCGCGGATCGCTGCTGAGCTTGGGGTTTTCGACATAGTTGGATTTAGGGTTGCCCGGCGGATTCAGAATGCTTTGCACGTGGCCGCTGTTGGACAGGACGAATCGTCGATCGCCCCCGAGCAGCAGGGTGGAGCGATAGACCGCATCCCACGGGGTGATGTGGTCGTTGATGCCCGCCACGCTGAAGCTGTCCACGGTGACTTTTTGCAGGTCAATGGGCGTGCCGCAGACTTCCAAACCACCGACATGACTCAGCGGGTTGTGCTTGAAGAAGTCCAACAAGTCACCGTGCAATGCGGCGGGCAGGCGTGTGCTGTCGTTGTTCCAATACAGAATGTCGAACGGCGGCGGGCTTTTCCCCAGCAGGTAGTTGTTGACCCAATAGCTCCAGATCAAATCATTGGGGCGCATCCAGGCGAAGATTTTTGCCATGTCGCGGCCATCGAGAACGCCTTGCTGGTACGAGCGTCGCTTAGCCGCTTCCAGGGTCTGCTCATCGATAAAAAGCGTGGCCGGGCTTTCGATCTGGCTGTCTAAAAGGCTCACCATATAGGTTGCGCTAGAGATTCGACGTAATTGCCGTTTGGCCTGCAAATGCCCTTGCAGCGCCGCCATGGTCAAGCCACCTGCACAAGCGCCAACCAGATTGACTTCGCGGCTGGCGGTAATGGCGCGGACCACGTTCATCGCTTCTTCAAGGGCTTCGACGTAGCTGGACAGCCCCCATTCGCGGTGGCGCACGTCCGGGTTACGCCAGCTGATCATGAACACTTGCAGGTTATTTTTGAGCGCGTATTGCACGAAGCTGTTGGCCGGGCTGAGGTCGAAAATATAGTACTTATTGATTTGCGGCGGCACGATCAGCAGCGGCTTGGCGTACTGCTTTTCACTCATCGATTTGTACTGCATCACTTCCAGTAGCTCGTTGCGGAACACCACCGAGCCAACGGTAGTTGCGACGGTTTTGCCGACTTCGAACGCATCCTTGGTGGTCTGGCTGGGCAGTCCGTTGTTGTGTAACAGGTCATCAACCATGTGGCTGAGGCCCTTGACCACGCTGCTGCCGCCGGAGTTGAACAGCTCTTTGAGCGCCATGGGATTGAGCAAGGTGTTGGACGGTGCGAACGCATCGTTGATCAAGGAAAAGATGAAGTGCGCTCGGGCTCGGTCATCCTTGGACATGCTGCTGTCGTCGATCCAGCTTTTGAGCTGATGCTGCCAGCTCAAGTAAGCCTGCAAACTGCGTCGGTAAAAGGGATTTAGCTGCCACGTAGGATCGGCAAAACGTGCGTCACGCGGATTGGGCGGGTAGGGGACGTCGCCGATCAGTACACGGCCTAGTTGTCCGCCGAGGGCCAGTGCATGTCGGGCGCTGTGGATAGGGTGGCGCATGCTCTGTGCGGCCACGCTGCGCAAGGTGGAAAACAAGTCTTTACCGCGCAACCCAGTGATAGCGCTTTGCGCGTTAATAAAAGTGGCCGGGGTCGGCGCCGGGCTCAATGTGTTTTTGTTTCGCATCGGGGCAACACTCCTTCGTCAGGCCATCAACACATCAACACGCGCAAAACAGCCGCCGAACGAGCGCGCTGTTTTACGAGATTCTGCGCCGTGGAGCACTCCGGCCAGGGCGCAGTGGGTAAGCGATTTCTCCTGTAAAGCTACTTCAATGGCAGTCGAGCTGAAGGTTGAGTCGGTTATCGCTCCAGCGGTGCGGGTTGCGGATGCATGACCGCACGCTGTCGTTCTTCTTCGAGGAATTTCATGATGATCGGCGCCACGGCTTCGGCGCGGGTGATCAAAAACAAATGACCATCGTCGATTATGTGTAGCTGGGCATTGGGTATCCGCCAAGCCAGCAAGCGCATATTTACCAACGGTATAAGTGGATCGTCATCGCCCGCCAGCACCAGCGTCGGCTGATGGATTTTGTGCAGCCAATGAATACTGGTCCAGCCCATCCCGGCGAACAGTTGCCAGTAGTAGCCGAGCTTTCCGGACGAGCGGACTTTAGCGGCATGGTTGGCCGCCAGGTTAGGGTTGCGCCGAAAAGACCCGCCGTAGATTTCCGGTGCAATTCGAATCACGTGGGACGGTTGGATGTAGCGCCGTGGGCTAGCCATCAACCACAGCACCCGCGGTTTGCCCGGCACCATCACCATTCCTGCCGCCGTCGCCGCCAGCACCAGTTTTTTGCAGCGCTCCGGGTAGTCGTAAGCGAACTGCTGGGCCAGCGCGCCTCCCCAAGAAACGCCGATCACGTTGACTTGGCCGTAGTCGAGGTAATCGAGCATGCGGGCGGTCAGCTTGGCCAATCCCGAAAAGCGAAATGGCCTGCTCGGTGTGGAAGATCCGCCAACGCCCGGCACGTCGAACGCGATCACTTCGAGATCGGGGTCGAGTGCATCGACGAATGGAAACACCAACTCCAGGTTGGCGCCGATGCCGTTGAAAATCAGCAGCGGCGTCATGTGTTTCTTGCCTGGGCGCACGGCCGTGCGGATGGTATGGCCATCCAGGTCGACGGTACGAAAAACAAACGGTTGTGGCATGCGCGAAAGCCCTATGAGTTATACCGCTGGCAAAGCTGTCCTTTGCTTTGTCAGATCAGGTCGAGGTGGTCCTCGTACTACTTGTCACGTAATCGCGCATCGGAAGCTGAGCCGCCAGCCCCCATTGTTATTGTCTAGCGTTCGTGTACGTAAGTGCCCGGCGATGCTTCGCCGGCTGGATAGATTTTACTGCCTAGGCTGGTCGGCGACTTCTTCAGTTTGCCTGAACGGTCGGCCAGCCAAACTTGCCAGTGCAGCCACCAGGAGTCAGTGTGCTTGGTCCCGTTCTCTTGCCATTCTTTGGAATCGAGTGGCAGTTCAGGGTTGGTCATGTAGCGTGATTTCGGATTGCCCGGCGGATTCAGAATGCTTTGGATGTGACCGCTGCTGGACAACACGAATTCAGTTTTGCCACCGAACAAGCGTGCCGATTTGTAGCACGACCCCCACGGTGTGATGTGGTCGTTGGTCCCCGCGAGGCAGAACACATCGCTGGTGATTTTCTTCAGGTCGATGGGCGTGCCGCTGACTTCTAGCGCGTTCGGGCGAATCAACGGGTTGTTCTTGAACATTTCGATCAAGTCGCCGTGAAAGGCGGCCGGCAGTCGGGTGGTGTCGTTGTTCCAGAACAAAATATCGAAGACGGGTGGCTCGTTGCCCAGCAGGTAATTGTTGACCCAGTAGTTCCAGATCAAATCGTTGGGGCGCATCCAGGCAAAGATTTTTGCCAGATCGCGGCCTTCCAGCACGCCGGCCTGATAGGAATGACGCTTGGCCGATTCCAAGGTTTTTTCGTCGACGAACAGGGCGACTTCGGTTTCCATCGTGGTGTCGAGCACGCTCACCAACAATGTCAACGCGTGGACCTTTTGCTCGCCAAGCGCGGCGTAATGGCCTAGCAACGCGGTGCAGGTGATGCCGCCCGAACACGCGCCGAGCATGTTGATGTCTTTGCTGCCAGTGACGGCGATAACCACATCTACCGCTTCCTTGAGCGCGTCGATATAGGTCGACAGCCCCCACTCGCGCTGAGCCTTGGTCGGGTTGCGCCAACTGATAATGAACGTCTGGACGCCGCCACGCAGGCAAAACCGCGCGAGGCTTTTTTCCGGGCTCAGGTCGAACACATAGAACTTGTTGATCTGCGGCGGGACCACCAGCAGCGGCCGTTCAAGCACTTGTTCGGTGATGGGCTTGTACTGGATCAGCTCAAGCACGTCGTTGCGGAAAATTACCGAGCCTTCAGTGGTGCCCAGGCTCTTACCGACTTCGAACGCGTCCATGTTGACCTGGCTGGGCATCCCGCCGTTGTGTACCAAGTCCTTGGCCAAATGTGACAGGCCGTCGAGAACGCTTTTACCGCCGGTTTCGAAGAAGCGTTTAACCGCCGCGGGGTTAGCGGCGGTATTGGTCGGCGACATGGCCTCGGTCATGAGGTTAATCACAAAGTGACCGCGGCTGATGTCCTGCGGCGACAGGTTACTGTCGCCGATCCAGTCGTGCAGTTCTTTGCGCCAGGCAAGATAGGTCTGCAAATAGCGCCGGTACAGCGGGTTCTGGCTCCATGCGGGATCCGCGAAACGGCGGTCGTCGGCGGCAGGTTGCAGGGTGGATTTACCGAGTAATACGTTCTTCAGCTCGATACCGAAATGGGCCACATGCTTGACGCTATGGATAGGTTGTCTGAGGGCTTGGCTTAGCACCATGCGTGCGGTCGTCAGTAAATCTTTACGCCGCAGTCCCACAACCGGGTTCAAGTTCAACGTGCTTTCAGAGGCTTGACGCTGCAGGTCATCGTTGTTGTTGCTACTCATCTATGACGCTCCATTGTCCTGAGACGAGTACTGAATATTCCTGTGAAAGGCAGCAACACAGGTCAATTCCAGTACTACTGCTCGGGGTAATCGATGATGGCTAAACCAGACGTTCCCAGTCGGCATCTACGAACGAAACGCCGTAAACAAAAACGGCAGCGGGACTTCATTCGTTACGTATTTGCACGTACTGGTTCTGCAGAAATTAAATGCAGGGAACTTGCCAGATCTATTGGTTACCCGAGATTTCACAAAATCGCAAGCAGGGCCAATCGTTGGCCTCTGCGAGGGACATTGGAGCAAACAAAATTAGAATGGTCGCCCTAAAAGGCTAGACGGTTGAGCTAGAGCATCAGCTTGATGATTTGCTCGGAGGGGTCGCGGGACTTTCCAGCCGCTTTCAGCTCAGCAAGATAATCGTCCCATAACTGTTCCTGGCGTTGCGCCAATTGGTACAGATATTCCCAAGTGAACAGTCCGCTGTCATGACCGTCGTCGAAGGTCAATTTTAGTGCGTACTGCCCAACCGGTTCGATCTTGCTCAAGCCGACACCCAGCTTGCCGAATTGCAGGATCGGATGACCATGGCCCTGAACTTCCGCCGACGGCGAATGCACGCGCAAAAATTCGGCAGGCAGGTGGTACTCCTCACCGGGTGCGTATTTCAGCGTCAGGGTTTTCGAGGCTTTGTGGAGATTGATAGCAGAGGGAAGGTTGGGCATAGGACGAGAGCCTAAAGGGGTGAGTTACAAGCTGCAAGCTACAAGCGGATCGCAATCCACTTGCCGCTTGCGGCTTAAAGCTTGCCGCTTACAGTATGTACCTTGATAGATCTTCGTCTTTGGCCAGTTCGCCCAGGTGAACGTTGACGTACTCGGCGTCGATGCGGATGGTCTCCGCGCCCTGCGCGGCGGCGAGGTCACCGGCGCTGAACGACACTTCTTCAAGCAAGCGTTCGAGCAAGGTGTGTAGACGACGGGCACCGATGTTCTCGGTTTTCTCGTTCACCTGCCAGGCAATCTCGGCGATGCGCTTGATGCCGTCGGGCAGGAACTCGATGTTCAGGCCTTCGGTTTTTAGCAACTCGCGGTACTGCTCGGTCAGCGATGCATGGGGCTCGCAGAGGATACGTTCGAAGTCTTGCGGCGTCAGGGCTTTGAGCTCGACGCGGATCGGCAGACGACCTTGCAGCTCGGGTACCAGATCGCTCGGCTTGCTCAGGTGGAAGGCGCCGGAGGCAATGAACAGGATGTGGTCAGTCTTGACCATGCCCAACTTGGTGTTCACGGTGCAGCCTTCGATCAGCGGCAACAGATCACGTTGCACGCCTTCACGGGACACGTCGACACCACTGGTATTACCGCGTTTGGCGACTTTGTCGATCTCATCGATGAACACTATGCCGTGTTGTTCAACAGCTTCCAGCGCTTTGGCCTTGAGTTCTTCTTCGTTGACTAAACGCCCGGCTTCTTCATCACGCACCAGTTTCAACGCGTCTTTGACCTTGAGCTTGCGACTTTTCTTTTTGCCTTTGCCCATGTTCGCGAACAAGCTTTGCAACTGGTTGGTCATCTCTTCCATGCCGGGTGGCGCGGAGATATCGACACCCACCGTGTCGGCGACTTCGATTTCTATTTCTTTGTCATCCAACTGACCTTCACGCAGGCGTTTGCGAAACAGCTGACGGGTGTTGGAGTCAGAGGCCGGCGCGGCATCTTCGTTGAAACCCACTCGCGCAGGTGGCAGTAAGGCATCCAGGATCCGGTCTTCCGCCGCGTCTTCGGCACGGTGCTGAACCTTCGTCATTTCCTGTTCGCGCAGCAGTTTGATTGCGGCATCGGCCAAGTCGCGGATGATCGATTCGACATCGCGGCCGACGTAGCCCACTTCGGTGAACTTGGTGGCTTCGACTTTGATGAACGGCGCGTTGGCCAGTTTCGCCAGGCGACGGGCGATCTCGGTCTTACCGACACCGGTGGGCCCGATCATCAGAATATTTTTCGGAGTCACTTCAACACGCAGCTCTTCAGGCAGCTGCATCCGGCGCCAGCGGTTACGCAGTGCAATGGCGACGGCGCGTTTGGCATCGTCCTGGCCAATGATGTGCCGATTGAGTTCGTGGACGATTTCGCGGGGAGTCATAGACATGATAGTGGCGGTCCTCTAGCTGAAAAAAGCGCTCTTGCCGCTCAAAGTGGGCGGCCTGGAAAATGGCTTATTCGGCGAGGTCCTGCTCCTCAATGGTGATGTTGTGGTTGGTGAATACGCAGATGTCGGCAGCGATGCCCAGCGCGGTTTCGGCAATTTCACGCGCTGAGAGTTCGGTTTTCATCAACAGGGCGCGGGCGGCGGCTTGAGCGAACGCACCACCGGAACCCATGGCAATCAGGCCATCTTCGGGCTCAACGACGTCGCCGTTGCCGGTAATGATCAGCGAGGCATCTTTGTTGGCAACCGCGAGCATTGCTTCAAGGCGGCTCAGGGAGCGGTCGGTTCGCCATTCTTTCGCCAATTCAACGGCGGCGCGAACCAGATGGCCTTGATGTTTTTCCAACTGGCCTTCAAAACGCTCGAACAGCGTGAAGGCGTCGGCGGTGGCCCCGGCGAACCCGGCGATCACTTCGCCGTGGTATAGGCGCCGCACTTTTTTCGCGTTGCCTTTCATGACGGTATTGCCGAGGGAAACCTGGCCGTCGCCGGCCATGACGACTTTGCCGTTACGGCGCACTGAAACGATGGTGGTCAAGGGAGAGTCTCCACGCAGCGGGGCGAAAATGCCCTAGTGGAAACTCATATGGGGGTGGGGACTGGCATTTCAACCGTGGGGGATGAAAGGGTGAGTGTGGCGGCAGCTTCAAGTTTCAAGCTTTAAGCGGTAAGAAGAACAACATGCCCCCACAGGGCTGCATCAGACCTGTGGGAGTAGGCTTGCCTGCGAAGCATTCAACGCGGTGTTACAGATACACCGTGTAAAGCCATTGGCAGGCAAGCCCGCTCCCACAGGATAGATGTCATGTCCGAATTTACTTACCTTGGCGCTGCTGTAACAACAAGTTGCTAAAGCCGCTGCCGGCCAATTGCTTTTGGGCAATGGTCAGTTGTTCGCGGTTGCTGAACGGGCCGACCAGCACCCGGAACCAGGTTTCATCTTTCACCGTGCCCGACTCAACCTGTACCGCTTGCCCGAGCAAAATAATCTGCGCACGGACTTTATCGGCGTCAGTCTCTTTACGGAACGAACCGGCCTGCAAGAAGAACTTGGTCACGGCTGCCGGACCTGGTTTGACCACCGGCGGTGCCGGCGGCGGAGTGACGCCACTGAGGGCCGCTTGGGCGCGGGCAGTGTCAATTTTCGCCGCCTGCTCCGGGGTGACTGGCGCCACGATGGGCGCAACAATCGGTGGGGTTTTCTCCGGCACCGCTTCGTTGGGCACGATAACTTCCGACTCAGGCAGCAGGGTATAGAAGTCGTATTTGGGCTTCACTGGCGCCTGAGGGCTGGGCGGCACTTTGTTGGCTTCGGCGATTTTTGCCGCTTTAGTTTCTTCTTTGACGCGTTTGACCTCTGCGCCACTCGGTCCGATTTTCATCAGCACAACCACAAAAGCGCCTACCGCAAGGCCAATCGCTAGCCATAACCATCCCGGAATCGGCTTCTTTGCGGGTGCCTGATAACGGCTGGCGCCGCGCTTGGGAGCAGGTTTTTTCTTCACAGCCAACTTACATGCGCTCCAGAGTGTCCAGACCCAAGAGTTCCAGGCCTTGCTTGAGGGTGCGACCGGTTAACGCGGCAAGGCGCAGACGGCTTTGCTGTTGTTCCGGATTTTCCGCACCGAGGATCGGGCAGTTCTCGTAGAAGCTGGAGAACAAACCGGCCAGGTCGTAGACGTAAGCGCACAACACGTGCGGCGTGCCTCTTTCGGCGACGTTATTCAGGGTCTCACCGAATTGCGCCAATCGTGCTGCCAAGTCGGTTTCTTGCGGCGCTTCAAGGACGATCTGCCCTTGGGTGACGTCGAACGGTTTACCGAGCTTGCGGAAAACACCCGCCACGCGGGTGTAGGCATACAGCAGATAGGGGGCGGTGTTGCCTTCGAAGCTGAGCATCTGATCGAAGTTGAAGCTGTAATCGCTTGTGCGGTGTTTGGACAAGTCGGCATATTTCACCGCGCTGATGCCAACGGCCTTTGCAATGCTGCGCAGTTCGTCTTCGGCGACTTCCGGGTTCTTTTCTTTGACCAGGGTGTAGGCGCGTTCCTCTGCTTCATCGAGCAGGTCAACCAGCTTGACGGTGCCGCCGTCACGGGTTTTGAACGGACGGCCGTCAGCGCCGTTCATGGTGCCAAACCCCATGTGTTCCATCTGCATGCCGTTGGTCACAAAGTTGGCACGGCGTGCGACTTCAAATACTTGCTGGAAATGCAACGCCTGTCGTTGGTCGACAAAATACAGCGCCCGATCCGCTTTCAAGACGTTGCTGCGATACCGGATAGCGGCCAGGTCGGTGGTGGCATACAGATAGCCGCCGCCGTTTTTCTGCACAATCACCGGCAGCGGCGTGCCTTCGGCGGTTTTGAATTCTTCAAGGAACACACACTGCGCGCCGTTGCTTTCAACCAGCAGGCCGGTGGTTTTGAGGTCGCTGACAACCTTTGGCAGATCATCGTTGTAGGCGCTTTCGCCCATGACGTCGGCCGAGGTCAGTTTGACGTTGAGGCGTTCGTAGGTTTGTTGGCAATGCAGCAGGGAGATGTCTTTGAAGTGCGCCCACAACGCCAGGCAATCAGGATCACCGGCTTGTAACTTGACCACCAGACCTCGTGCTCGCTCGGCGAACTCTTCGGACTCGTCGAAGCGATGTTTGGCAGCTCGGTAGAAATTTTCCAAGTCTGACAATTCATCACTGGCCGTCGGTTTTTCCTGCAAGTACGCCAGCAACATGCCGAACTGGGTACCCCAGTCACCGACGTGGTTCTGCCGAATGACGGTGTCGCCTAGAAATTCCAGCACATTAGCCACGCCGTCGCCAATGATGGTCGAACGCAAATGCCCGACGTGCATCTCTTTGGCCAGGTTCGGTGCGGACAGATCGACCACTACCCGTTGTGCAGCGCCCACTTTACGCACCGACAGTTGCGGATCGACCAGCGCAGCATCGAGGCGCGCTGCCAGCGCTTGAGTGTTCTGAAAGAAGTTGAGGAAGCCGGGGCCGGCGATGTCCACTTTGCTGACTTGCGAATCGGCAGGCAGGGCAGCGACCAGCTTTTCTGCCAGGTCACGAGGCTTCATGCCGGCAGGTTTGGCCAGCATCATCGCGATATTGCTGGCGAAATCCCCGTGGGTTTTATCCCGCACGTTTTCCACTTGTATCGCCGGGGTCAGCCCTTCAGGCAGTACGCCTTCGTTGACGAGTTGGGTCAGGGCTTGTTGAATCAACTGGCGAATAGTGTCTTTCATGGTGCTCTCTTTCGACCGCAAGCGCGGCGGCGCCTGGATGCGCGGGTGGAAAAACTGGGCATTATCCGTTGCGAGGGCGGCCTTGCCAACCACGACGGATGTGCGGTCTCACAGAGGACTGCGTTTGTGAGTGTTTTGAACTCTGTAGGTACCAGCTTGTTGGCGAAGGCGGTTTGTTGGTTTACCGGCCTTCGCCAACAAGTTGGCTCCACAGAGGGGTGTTGTTTGACGCTCAATACAAATCTACCGGGTCCACATCCAGCGACCAGCGCACTTGTCGGCCGCTGGGCATTTGTTCAAGCACCAATAACCACGCGCTGAGCAGTCTATGCAGCGGCGCACGGGCGCTGGCTTGCAACAGCAACTGTGCGCGATAGCGTCCGGCGCGGCGCTCCATGGGAGCGGGCACCGGGCCCAGGAGCTCAATGGCGCCCAGGTTCATTTCTGCTAACAAGCGCTCGGCTTCGGCGCAGGCATTGTCGAGAAAGCTTTCGGCCTGCCCCGGCTTGTGCGCTTCAGCCCGCAGCAACGCTAGGTGAGAAAACGGTGGCAGGCCCGCAGCACGGCGTTCGCTGAGCGCTTGTTCAGCGAAGGCAAAATAGCCTTGTTCCGTCAGTTGAATCAGCAGTGGGTGGTCGGCCAAATGGGTCTGGATGATCACTCTGCCCGGTTCTTCAGCGCGCCCGGCTCGGCCCGCGACCTGGACGATCAACTGCGCCATGCGTTCGCTGGCGCGGAAGTCGCCGGAAAACAGCCCGCCATCGGCATCCAAAATCGATACCAGCGTTACCCGTGGGAAGTGATGCCCTTTGGCGAGCATTTGCGTGCCGACTAAAATGCACGGCTGACCGCGCTGAATGGTGGCAAATAACTGGTTCATCGCATCTTTACGCGAGGTGCTGTCGCGATCCACCCGCAACACTGGGAAGTCCGGAAACAAAATTCCCAAGCGCTCTTCGGCGCGTTCGGTGCCGGCACCTACCGGACGTAAATCGACTTTGCCGCACGACGGGCAGCGACGCGGCGTGCGCTCGACATGGCCGCAATGGTGACAACGCAGTTCGCCGGAGCGTTGATGTACGGTCATTCTCGCATCACAACGCGGACACTCCGACAGCCAGCCGCAGTCGTGACACAACAGGGTCGGTGCAAATCCACGGCGGTTAAGGAATACCAGCACTTGCTGGCCTGCCGCGAGTGTTTGGCCGATGGCTTGTTGCATCGGCCCGGAAATACCGCTGTCCAGCGGACGGCTTTTGACGTCCAAGCGCAAGAATTTCGGTTGCTGCGCGCCGCCTGCCCGTTGATTCAGGTGCAGTAAACCGTAGCGGCCGGTGTAGGCGTTGTGCAGACTTTCCAGCGACGGCGTAGCCGAGCCGAGCACGATCGGAATGTTCTCCTGCCGCGCCCGAACCAGCGCCAGATCGCGGGCGTGGTAGCGCAGGCCCTCCTGCTGTTTATAGGAACCGTCGTGCTCTTCATCAATGATGATCAGGCCGGGATTTTTCATCGGTGTGAACAGCGCCGAGCGGGTGCCGATAATGATGTCGGCTTCTCCGTCCCGAGCGGCCAACCACGCGTCGAGGCGATCCCGGTCGCTGACGGCCGAATGCACCAGCGCAATGCGCGCGTTAAAACGTTGCTCGAAACGCGCCAAGGTTTGCGGGCCAAGGTTGATCTCGGGGATCAACACCAGCGCCTGCTTGCCCGCTTCAAGGGTTTCGCGGATCAGCTGTAAATAGACTTCGGTCTTTCCGCTGCCGGTCACGCCCGCCAGCAGGAACGAATGAAAGCTGTCGAAGCCGGCGCGAATGGCTTCATACGCAGCGCGCTGTTCCGGGTTCAGCGGCAGTTCCGGTTGTGCGAGCCAGCGTTCATGGCGTTCGCTGGGCGCATGGCGACGCACTTCGACGTGGACCATGTCCTTGGCGAGCAGCAGACTAAGGCTCTCGCGGTTCAGCATTAATTTGCTGAGCAACTGATGCGCAACGCCGTGGGGGTGTTGCGCCAGCGTAGTCAGGGCTTCCCGTTGTTTGGGCGCGCGCGCGATGCGCGGGTCATCCAGCCGGGCGCCGGGGGTCACCTGCCAGAACCGCTCCTGACGAGATTGCGCGGGTTCGCCCTGGCGCAACAGTACCGGCAACGCCCAGCTCAAGGTGTCGCCAAGGCTGTGTTGATAGTATTGCGCGGTCCACAGGCACAGCTTGAACAATGACGGCGGCAGCGGCGCTTCGTGATCCAATATCGCCACGGCGGGCTTGAGCTTTTCAGCCGGCACTTCGCTGTGATCCACCACTTCGATCAAAATGCCGATCATTTCTCGACGCCCGAAAGGCACCCGCACCCGCATTCCGGGTTGCAGCGCGCTACGCAGCACTCCAGGAGGCGCGCGGTAGTCGAATAAACGTCTGAGCGGCGAGGGCAGGGCGAGGCGCAAAATGGCGTCGGGCACGCGGAGGGTTCTCTGTAACGGTCTGTGACGAAGCGGCGATCTTAGCAGACGGCCGGTGTAAAAGTTCGCTTGCGTCCTAGCAATTGTCTGGTAGTATCCGCAGCCTTATTACGTGCGGTATTCAACAATAGTGTTGAGTGGCGGCACGCTAGCCGAGGAAATACCCATGAAAGCTGATATCCATCCAGTATACGAAGCCATTGTCGCCACTTGCAGCTGCGGCAATGTGATCCACACTCGTTCTAACCTCGCCAAGCCAATGAGCCTTGACGTGTGCAACGAGTGCCACCCGTTCTACACCGGCAAGCAGAAGACTCTTGATATCGGCGGCCGCGTCGACAAGTTCAAGTCGCGTTTCGGTGCATTCGGCGCTACAAAAGCTCCTGCCGCAGAAACTGCTGCAGAGTAAATGGTGGGTCTGGGAGGTCCGATGGGCTTCTCCGGACTGCTTAAAAAGGCGTCCCTCGCGGGCGCTTTTTTTATGCCTGCGATTTGGTTGTCTACGGCTCAGGCGCTATGTCCTGCACCTAATACCCTTCCGGTATTCGCCGTTCAGCGGGTGGTAGATGGCGACACCGTGCGCCTTAGTGACGGACGCAGCGTGCGGATGATTGGCTTGAATGCGCCCGAGACCGGTAAGAAAGGCCGTGCTGCCGAGCCATTCGCCGATGCTGCCAAGCGTCGGTTGCAAGCGCTGATCGACGCCAATGACGGTCAAGTCAGTGTGCGGGTCGGGCAGGATCCGAAAGACCATTACGGCCGTACACTGGCCAATATTTTTGGTCGTGAGGGTGAGAACCTTGAGGCGCAGTTGCTGGTCGAGGGGTTGGCCTATCAAGTGGCAATTACGCCGAACGTCGCTTTGTTGGCGTGTCAGCAGGCGGCGGAGCGGGTTGCCCGTCAGGCAGGATTGGGCGTGTGGCGAGTATCCCCGGTGCAGCGTGTGGGGCAAATCAACGCTGGTGGATTTACCCTGGTTACTGGCCGGGTCGCCGATGTTCAGCGTAATGGCGGCGGGCTGTGGATCGAGTTGGAGGGGTCGCTGGTTCTGCGCATAGCGCCAAATCTCCTGAGCCAGTTCGACGTTGCGCAGTTGCTGCGCCTCAAAGGCCAAACACTGGAGGCGCGTGGCTGGGTGATTGACCGTTCCCGCCGTGGTGGTCAGTTCGCAGGTCAGGCGCGATGGATGCTGCCCATCACTCACCCTGCAATGCTCTATCTCCCCGATAGATAAAATTGTAGACAGTCTTGATAGCGGATTGTGAACACTGCAGGCCTTGTGTTCCGTGGCCCTAGGCGTAAAGTCGTAAGCGCTGGGGCTTGACACAAGTGACTGACCAGTCTTGTTAGGACTTTCCATCTTGCGTATCCTCGGCGACCCGTCATCCAACAGTAAAAAAAGCGGAATGCCCACATGTCAGATCTGAAAACTGCCGCTCTCGAATATCACGCCTATCCTCGCCCAGGGAAACTGAGCGTCGAGCTAACAAAGCCAACCGCAACTGCCCGCGATCTGGCCTTGGCTTACAGCCCGGGTGTTGCTGAGCCTGTGCGCGAAATTGCCCGTGATCCTGAACTTGCCTACAAGTACACCGGCAAAGGAAATCTGGTAGCAGTGATTTCCAACGGCACCGCTATCCTTGGCTTGGGTGACCTTGGCCCGCTGGCTTCCAAGCCCGTGATGGAAGGTAAGGGTGTTTTGTTCAAGCGCTTCGCCGGGATCGACGTTTTCGACATCGAAGTCGATGCCGAGAGCCCGCAAGCCTTCATCGATACGGTTAAGCGTATTTCCATTACGTTCGGCGGCATTAACCTCGAAGACATCAAGGCGCCTGAATGTTTTGAAATCGAAAAAGCCCTGATTGAGCAATGTGACATTCCGGTGTTCCATGATGACCAGCACGGCACGGCTATCGTGACTGCGGCCGGTATGATCAACGCTTTGGAAATCGTCGGCAAAACCCTTGAGAGCGCGAAAATCGTGTGCTTGGGTGCTGGCGCTGCGGCCATCTCCTGCATGAAGTTGCTGGTAAGCATGGGCGCAAAAATCGAAAACGTGTTCATGGTCGACCGCACCGGCGTGATTCACTCCGGCCGTACCGATCTGAACCAGTACAAGGCGGTATTCGCTCACGCCACCGAAAAACGCACGCTGTCTGACGCCATGCTTGATGCAGACGTTTTTGTGGGTCTGTCAGGTCCGAACCTGCTCAGCGCCGACAACCTGAAGCTGATGGCGGCTAACCCGATCGTGTTCGCGTGCTCGAACCCGGACCCGGAAATCGCTCCCGAGTTGGCTCACGCCACCCGTGATGACGTGATCATGGCCACAGGCCGTTCGGACTACCCGAACCAGGTCAACAACGTGCTGGGCTTCCCTTTCATCTTCCGTGGCGCACTGGACGTTCGCGCCAAGCGCATCAACGAAGAGATGAAAATCGCCGCGGCTAACGCTTTGCGTCAATTGGCCAAGCTGCCGGTTCCTCAGGAAGTGTGCGACGCGTACGGCGGCATCAAGCTGGAGTTCGGTCGTGAGTACATTATCCCGAAACCAATGGATGCTCGTCTGTTGGGCGTGATTTCCGATGCCGTGGCTAAAGCCGCCATCGAGACCGGCGTTGCAACGCTGCCGTATCCAAAGAACTACCCGCTGAAAAGCGTTGATGACGTTTTCAACGGCTAAGTCTTGATCGCGATGCAAAAAAAACCTCCAGCAATGGAGGTTTTTTTTGGTGCCAATTTCCTGTAGTAGCCAACTTGTTGGCGAAAGGCTTGACGCGGTGTATCAGGTACATCGCCTCGCCAACAAGTTGGCCCCTACGGGGATCAGAATAAATCGATCGGCGCCGATTCATCCGCTGGCAATGGGCTGTTTGGTCCGGTGCCGCTGCCGCCGACTTCATTCACGCTTGGTGGTGTGTCTTCGCTTTTGAACAGCTCGAAGTAGGCGTTAGGCGTTCCCGGTGACGCTGCGCGGCCACTGATCGGATCGACCCGTAAGCTAAGAATGCCTTCAGGTTCGGCCTGAGTATGGGGCGGTTTGTTTTTCAACGCGGCGCTCATGTAGTTCATCCAGATCGGCAGCGCAACCGTCCCGCCAAACTCCTGCCGGCCCAAGCTTTCTGGCTGGTCGAAACCGGTCCAGACGGTGGTGATGTAATCGGCGTTATAACCGGTGAACCACGCGTCTTTGGATTCGTTGGTTGTCCCGGTTTTACCCGCAATGTCTGGACGGTTCATCGACAGGGCGCGGCGGCCGGTGCCTTTCTTGATCACGTCTTCCAGCATGCTGTTCAGGATGTAAGTGGTACGGCCGTCGACTATCCGCTCTGCAACTGCAGGAACCTGAGGATCGGTCGGTGCGGTCGGGGTGGCAGGCGCAACCCCCGGGGTGTCGTTGATGGCAAACGTTGCGGTATCAACCGCGACCTTGGCATCGTTAAGCGGTACGCTCGGCGGGTTGGCAACGAACAGTGTTGCACCGTCACGGTTTTCAATACGCTGGATCAAGTACGGAGCGATTTTGTATCCGCCATTGGCAAACGTGCTCCATCCCGTGGCGATTTCCATTGGCGTCAGCGTTGCCGTTCCAAGCGCCAGCGACAGGTTGCGCGGCAGGTCCTGCTTGTTAAAGCCGAAGCGCGTGATGTAGTTGATCGCGTTCTCGACACCCAAACTTTGCAACAGGCGGATCGACACCAGATTGCGCGACTTATACAGCGCTTCACGCAGACGGATCGGACCCAGGAAGGTGTTGGTGTCGTTCTTCGGACGCCAGACCTTATCCAGGTATTCGTCGACAAACACGATCGGCGCATCGTTGACCAGGCTGGAGGCGGTGAAGCCATTATCCAGCGCCGCGCAGTACAGGAAGGGTTTGAAGCTCGAGCCCGGCTGGCGCTTGGCCTGCAGGGCGCGGTTGTAATTGCTCTGTTCGAACGCGAAACCGCCGACCAGCGCGCGAATAGCGCCGTTTTGCGGATCAAGCGACACCAGTGCGCTCTGTGCTGCCGGGATTTGGCTGAACTTGAGCGAGTCATTGGATTGACGCTGGACGCGAATCAAATCACCGACCTGCGCTACATCAGATGGTTGCGACGGCACTTTGCCCAAACTGTTGGTGTTCAGGTATGGCCGAGCCCATTTCATGGTCTCCCATGCCACGGTCTCTTCTTTGTCGCCGTTGCGGGTCAGGACGTGTAACCCGGTTTTATCAACCTGAGTCACGATGGCGGGCTCTAGTCCACTGATCGGACGCTGTTTGGTCATTTCCAGCACCCACGCTTCATGGGTCTTGCCGGCCAAACGCGTTTCCGGGCCACGGTAGCCGTGTCGTTGGTCGTAGCTGATCAAACCTTCCTGCACTGCAGTGTTGGCGTCTTCCTGGCGATCACTTGGCACCGTGGTAGTGACTCGGAAGCCTTCGGTGTACGCCTCGCTGCCATAACGGCCGACCATCTCGGCACGAGCCATTTCGGCAATATACGGTGCGTTCACTTCCGGTGTCGGCACGTGGTAGCTGGCGTTGATCGGTTCAGCCAATGCAACCTGGTAGGCGTTTTGGTCGATTTTACCCAGTTTGTACATGCGGCCGAGAATCCAGTCGCGGCGTTCTTTGGCGCGTACTGGGTTGGCCAGCGGGTTGAAGCGCGATGGTGCTTTAGGCAGGCCGGCGATCATCGCCATCTGCGCGATGCTCACATCACGAATCGACTTGCCGTAATAAACCTGGGCGGCGGCTTCAATGCCGTACGCACGGTTCCCCAGGTAAATTTTATTGACGTACAACTCAAGGATTTCGTCCTTGGTCAGTTGGCGCTCAATTTGCAGGGCTAAGAGGATTTCATTGGTTTTGCGTGAAAAACTGCGTTCACTCGTCAAAAAGAAGTTCTTCGCGACTTGCATCGTGATGGTGCTGCCGCCGGATTGGATATGGCCGCTTTTGATCAGCTGAGACGCCGCTCGCATAAGGCTGCTGGGGTCTACGCCGTAGTGATTGGCGAAGTTGTCATCTTCGGCAGACAGCAGCGCATTGATGAAATTAGGAGGAATATCGGCAAAACGAATAGGTGAACGGCGCATTTCGCCAAATTCAGCAATCAATTTGCCATCACTGCTATAGACCCGAAGCGGGATCTGTAGCTGAATGCTGCGCAGCGCGTCAACAGACGGCAAGCCGGGGGTCAAGTAGAGGTAGGCGCCGCTTAATACGAGCAGCAGCCCGCAAAATACCGCGACGAATGACCACCAGAAAAACTTCAGCAGGCGTATCAAGGCTTTTGGATTTCCAGATAAAAGAATGGGTTAAGCGAAAGCATCAAAAAAAGAGGCATGCCTTGAAGCTTGGCTTTACGAAAAAAACGCTGGGCATTATAAGCATTTTTCGTGTCCGAGCGTTATTTGCGCTACTGTTCGGGCAGGTGCAAGAGGCATAGGGCGCTAAACAATCCGTAAGTGACGGAAACTCATAGGGAATCGGTTTGTGTTCGAACTCTTCGGTAAGAAGGCCAATACCCTTCTAGGGATCGATATTAGCTCCACCTCGGTAAAACTCCTGGAATTGAGTAGATCCGGCACCCGCTACAAAGTTGAATCGTATGCAGTAGAACCGCTGCCCGCCAACGCTGTAGTAGAAAAGAATATTGCCGAGCTCGAAGGGGTTGGTCAGGCGCTGTCTCGTGTGCTGATCAAGGCCAAGACTAATGTCAAAAATGTGGCGGTTGCAGTGGCCGGTTCTGCGGTCATTACAAAAACCATCGAGATGGATGCTGGCCTGTCAGACGATGACATGGAAAACCAGCTGAAGATCGAGGCTGATCAGTACATTCCCTATCCGCTGGAAGAAGTCGCTATCGACTTTGAAGTGCAGGGTTATTCGGCGCGCAACCCCGAGCGCGTCGAGGTATTGCTGGCTGCCTGCCGCAAGGAGAACGTCGAAGTCCGTGAAGCAGCCTTGGCGCTTGCGGGCCTGACAGCCAAAGTGGTTGACGTAGAAGCGTACGCATTGGAGCGTTCCTTTGGCCTTCTTACCGCGCAGCTTGGCCATGATCACGAGCAACTGACCGTGGCAGTGGTCGATATCGGCGCCACCATGACCACCTTGAGCGTTCTGCACAGCGGTCGAATTATCTATACCCGCGAGCAACTGTTCGGTGGCCGCCAACTCACTGAAGAAATTCAACGACGCTACGGCCTCGTAGTGGAGGAGGCTGGCCTGGCGAAGAAGCAAGGCGGGCTGCCCGACGACTACGTGACCGAAGTGCTGCAGCCGTTCAAGGATGCGGTGGTTCAACAAGTGTCGCGTTCGTTGCAGTTCTTCTTTGCTGCTGGCCAATACAACAGCGTGGATTACATCATGCTGGCAGGCGGTACCGCCTCGATTGCGGGTCTGGATCATTTGATTCAACAACGCATCGGCACGCCAACACTGGTCGCCAACCCCTTCGCTGATATGGCGCTGAGCAGCAAAGTCAATGCCGGGGCCTTGGCCAGTGATGCACCGGCATTGATGATTGCCTGTGGTCTCGCGCTGAGGAGTTTCGACTAATGGCGCGGATTAACTTACTGCCGTGGCGTGAGCAACTGCGCGAAGAGCGAAAAAAACGCTTCCTGACAGCCCTTGTCGGCGTATTGGTCATTGCCGTTGGTGTGGTCTTTCTGGGTGATCAATACATCAGCAATTCCATTGAGCACCAGGCTGCGCGCAACGCCTTCATACAGAAAGAAATTGTTCAGCTCGACCAGCGAATCAAAGAAATCAGTGAGTTGAAAGCGCGTCGCAAGCAATTGCTGGAACGGATGAAGATCATCCAGGACCTGCAAGGCAACCGTCCAATCATCGGTCGAGTTTTTGACCAACTGGCCCGCACGCTGCCCGATGGCGTGTATTTCACTGAAGTAAAAATGACGGACAAGCTCATTGGTATTTCCGGTGCTGCGGAGTCGAACAACCGCGTTTCCGACTTGATGCGTAATCTCGAAGCGTCCGACTGGCTTGAAGGCCCGAGTCTGACCGAGGTCAAGGCCACCACTGCCGGGGGGGTCGATCAAGCGAATACGTTCCAGCTGACCGTGCGCCAAACTCAGCCACAAGTTGAGGGGGGTAAACGATGAAGCCTGGAGAATGGCTGGACAGCCTGCGCAAGATCGATTTCAACGACCTGGACTTGAACAATCTCGGTTCATGGCCTGCGGCGGTCAAGACCATCGCTGGTGCGCTGGTTTTGATTATCGTGCTGGCGCTGGGTTACAACTTTTACCTGAAGGACCTACAGGATCAACTCGACCAGTCACTGGCCAGTGAGGTCACGCTCAAGGAGCAGTTCTCTACCAAGGCCTATCAGGCAGCGAACCTGAATGCCTACAAAATACAAATGAAGGAAATGGAGAACTCGTTCGGCGCACTGCTGCGGCAGTTGCCCAGCGACACTGAGGTGCCGGGACTGCTTGAAGATATCACCCGAACGGGGTTGGGCAGTGGGCTGGAGTTTGAAGAGATCAAGTTGCTGCCAGAAGTGACCCAGCAGTTCTACATCGAACTGCCGATTCAAATCACTGTGGTCGGGGCTTATCACGACCTGGCTACCTTCGCCAGCGGCGTTGCCAGCCTGCCGCGAATCGTGACGCTGCACGACTTCCAGATCAAACCGGTCGAGCCCGGCGGTACGCAAAAATTGCGTATGAGCATTCTGGCCAAGACCTACCGTTACAACGACAAAGGGCAGCAGAAATGAGGGCCACTGGACTGTTGTGCATCAGTGTCACCTTGATCAGCCTGGCCGGTTGCGACAACGCTAATCAGTTTGGCGACTTGCAGACCTACATGGACGAGGTGCGCGCTCGCCCTACCGGCGTGATCGAACCTCTGCCGAAATTTCGTCCTTATGAAGCGTTTTCCTACAGCGCCGCCGCACTGCGCAGTCCGTTTCAGCCGCCGATCAAGGTTGACTTGACCAAGCGTCAAAAAGGTTCGAAGGAAGTTAAGCCGGATGAAACTCGGGTTAAGCAGTTCCTCGAAGGGTTCAACATCGAGCAATTCGAAATGGTAGGCACGATGGCCAACCTCTCGGGAACCTTTGCCCTGGTACGTGGCGCGGGTGGTGTGTATCGGATGAAGGTCGGCGACTACTTGGGCCGCAATGACGGACGCATCGTTGCAATCAGTGATTCGCAGGTCGATGTGGTTGAATTAGTTCCTGATGGAGAGGGCGCATGGCTAGAGCGGCCACGCATTATTTCCCTCAAAGAGAAATCATAAAAGGGTGGAGCCAAGCATGTACAACACCCTCGGATCAGCACAACGGAATTTGATCATGAACAGGATTTTCTCGGTTATCGGCGTTTCGCTTTGGGTCGCGATGATATCGCCGATGCTCGAAGCTGCCAGCTTGAAAACGCTGGATGTTGCGGCGTTGCCGGGAGACCGCGTAGAGCTGAAGTTGACCTTCGACGGGCCGATCCCCGTTCCGCGTGGCTATACCACCGAGCAACCGGCGCGGATTGCGTTGGACTTGCCTGGCGTGACCAGTCAGTTGGCGAGCAAGACTCGCGAGTTGGGCGTAGGGAATGCCCGCAGCGTGGTAGTGGTCGAAGCTAAAGACCGTACGCGGGTGATCATTAACATGACCACGCTTGCGCCTTATAGCTCGCGGGTCGATGGCAACAACCTGTTCTTGGTGGTGGGTCAGGGCGCCGCGACGGCTCAACGCTCCCAGCCAAGTACTGCCACGGGTGCAGCGCGGGTTTCGGTACCTGCCGCTGCTCCGGCTAAATCCTATGCCGCAGTGGGTAAGGCGATCAAGAACATCGACTTCCAGCGCGGCGAGTTGGGCGAGGGTAACGTAGTCATCGAGTTGACCGACTCGGGCATCGCTCCAGACATCCAGGAGCAGGGCGGTAAAATTCGCGTGGATTTTGCCAAGACCCAATTGCCGGACCCTTTGCGCGTTCGGCTGGATGTGAAAGATTTCGCAACACCAGTGCAGTTCGTCACCGCCAGCGCGACGGGTGACAAAGCCAGTATCAATATTGAGCCAACCGGGGCGTTCGATTACTCGGCCTACCAGACCGATAACAAGCTGACCATCAGCGTGCGTCCGTTGAGCAACGATGATGTGGATCGTCGCAACCTCGACAAGCTGGTCTACACCGGCGAAAAGCTTTCGCTGAACTTCCAGGACATCGACGTGCGCTCGGTCCTGCAGTTGATTGCCGATTTTACCAACCTCAACCTAGTGGCCAGCGACACGGTGCAGGGCGGGATTACCTTGCGTTTGCAGAACGTGCCGTGGGATCAGGCGCTGGATTTGGTGCTGAAAACCAAAGGCCTGGATAAGCGCAAAGTGGGCAACGTATTGCTAGTCGCGCCGGCAGACGAAATCGCTGCCCGTGAGCGGCAGGAGCTGGAGTCGATGAAGCAAATTGCCGAGCTGGCACCGCTACGCCGCGAGCTGCTGCAAGTGAACTACGCCAAAGCCGCTGATATTGCCAAGCTATTCCAGTCAGTCACCAGCGCCGAAGCTAAAACCGAAGAGCGCGGCTCGATTACCGTGGATGATCGGACTAACAACATTATTGCCTACCAGACCCAGGATCGACTCGATGAGTTGCGCCGAATTGTCTCGCAGTTGGACATCCCGGTACGTCAGGTGATGATCGAAGCGCGGATCGTCGAAGCCAACGTCGGTTACGACAAGGCGCTGGGCGTGCAATGGGGCGGTTCGACCAATGCTAGCGGAAACGGCAAAACGACAGTGGGCGGCTCCGGTCTGGTGACGACGCCCACGGGCACTACTCCAAACCTCAATTCTCCGTATGTCGATCTGGGCGCAGCCAATGCGACCTCCGGAATCGGTATTTCCTTCCTGACCAACAATACGTTGCTGGACCTTCAGCTCAGCGCCATGGAGAAGACCGGAAACGGCGAAGTAGTTTCCCAGCCGAAAGTTGTCACCTCTGACAAGGAAACGGCGAAAATCCTGAAAGGTACGGAAGTCCCGTATCAGGAGGCCAGCTCCAGCGGTGCAACCTCCGTATCCTTTAAAGAGGCTGCGTTGTCTTTGGAGGTAACCCCGCAGATCACGCCGGATAACCGCATCATCATGGAGGTCAAGGTGACCAAGGATGAGCCGGACTACGTCAATACCGTGCTCGGCGTACCGCCGATCAAGAAAAACGAAGTGAATGCCAAGGTGCTCGTAGCGGACGGTGAAACCATCGTGATTGGTGGCGTATTCTCCAACACCCAAAGTAAAACCGTTGAAAAGGTGCCATTTTTGGGTGATGTGCCGTATGTTGGCCGCCTTTTCCGGCGCGACGTAGTCTCGGAAGCGAAATCCGAACTGCTGGTGTTTCTTACCCCGCGTATCATGAATAACCAGGCGATTGCTGTGAGTCGTTGATTCTGTGCGAAATATAATACTTGTAGGGCCGATGGGGGCGGGCAAAAGCACCATCGGTCGATTGCTGTCCAAAGAGTTGCGCTTGCCGTTCAAAGATTCCGACAAGGAAATTGAACTGCGTTCCGGTGCCAACATTCCGTGGATTTTCGACAAAGAGGGCGAGCCAGGCTTCCGCGATCGCGAACAGCAAATGATTGCTGAACTGTGCGAGGCCGACGGCATCGTGCTCGCCACCGGTGGCGGAGCAGTCATGCGCAGCGAGAATCGCCAGGCGCTCCATGCGGGTGGGCGCGTGGTGTATTTGCATGCCTCGGTAGAGCAACAAGTCGGGCGCACTGCCCGTGACCGTAACCGACCTTTGTTGCGAACCGCCGACCCCGCCCGCGTGCTGCGCGAACTGCTGGAAATCCGTGATCCGCTCTATCGAGAAATCGCTGATTTGGTGGTGGAAACCGATGAGCGGCCGCCGCGAATGGTGGTATTACACATTTTGGCCCGCTTGGCCGAACTCGCTCCCCGTTAAAGCGTGGAGCGAAATGCGTTATCCTCCGTCACTCACCCTTGGCATAAAAAACAGCGTTGCGATGTGGCGTAAAGCCATGATTTTTATAGCAGCCATGATTTCATAATCAGACTCAGAGATGACGCGGCAGGCGCACTCTTTATCAGCGTGGGGACACATGCAGACACTTACGGTCGAGCTGGGCGAACGAAGCTACCCGATTCACATTGGCGAAGGCTTGCTGGATCGGCCTGAACTGCTGGCGCCACACATTGCCGGACGGCAGGTGGCGATTGTTTCCAATGCGACCGTTGCGCCCCTTTACCTTGAGCGACTGACCCGCACGCTGAGCAATTACAACGTGTTGCCGGTGGTGCTTGCTGACGGCGAAGCGTTCAAGAACTGGGAAACCCTGCAAACCATTTTCGATGCTCTGCTCACTGCACGGCATGATCGCCGCACCACGGTTATTGCCTTGGGTGGCGGCGTGATCGGCGACATGGCCGGTTTTGCAGCCGCCTGTTATCAGCGCGGCGTAGATTTCATTCAGATTCCAACCACTTTGTTGTCCCAGGTCGATTCGTCCGTGGGTGGTAAAACCGGGATCAATCATCCGCTAGGCAAAAACATGGTGGGCGCGTTTTATCAGCCCAATGTTGTACTGATCGACACCACCACCCTGAACACCTTGCCTGAGCGTGAGCTGTCGGCCGGATTGGCGGAAGTCATCAAATACGGCCTTATCTGCGATGAGCCGTTTCTGACCTGGATTGAAGAAAACGTTGACCAGTTGCGCGCCCTCGACCAAGCGGCGCTGACGGTTGCCATCGAGCGCTCTTGCTCGGCAAAAGCGGCAGTCGTCGGTGTTGACGAGCGCGAGACCGGCAGCCTTCGAGCAACGCTGAATCTGGGCCACACCTTTGGGCATGCCATTGAGACCCATATGGGTTACGGCGTATGGCTGCATGGCGAAGCGGTTGCAACAGGTACGGTCATGGCACTCGAGATGTCCGCCCGCCTGGGCTGGATCACCCAGCAGGAGCGTGATCGCGGTATTCGCTTGTTTCAGCGCGCTGGATTGCCGGTAGTACCGCCGGAAAACATGACCGAGGAGGATTTCCTCGAACACATGGCCATTGACAAGAAAGTCATCGACGGACGTTTGCGTCTGGTCCTGCTACGGCGGATTGGCGAAGCTGTCGTGACGGCCGATTATCCGAAAGAAGTATTACAGGCCACGCTGGGAACGGACTACCGGACCCTGGTGGATCAGCTTAGAGGTTAATGAAAAATCCATGACTAGTTTGCATGCCGACGAGGCCTTTCTCGGCCATTACCAGTTGAGTCATGACCCCTTTGCAACGCGGGTACCTGGCTTCAAATTTTTCCCGGCGCAGCGTAAACCGGTACTCGGCCAGCTCCATCACCTGGCGCGCTACAGCGAGTTATTGTTAGTCGTCACTGGCCCCCAAGGCAGCGGCAAGACGTTATTGCGTCAAGCTCTTGTGGCCAGCACCAATAAGCAGTCGGTGCAAAGTGTGGTCATATCGGCACGCGGTGCCACCGATGCCACAGGTGTACTTCGTCAGGTTGCCCAAGCCCTTGGTGTCGTTCAGCCAGAGATGCGCGCGATCCTGTCGCAGGTCGTGCAGCTGGCGTTGACCGGGCAAGAAGTCTATTTATTGGTCGACGATGCCGAACAACTTGGGGAATCCGCACTCGAAGCCTTGCTTGGGTTGGCCGTGGGGACGCAAGAAGGTCGTCCGCATGTCTTCCTGTTTGGCGAGTCGTCGTTGATCGACCGCCTGGATCAGCTCGGCGCAGAGGAAGTGCAAGAGCAAGAACGCTTCCACGTCATCGAGTTGCAACCCTACACCGAAGAGGAAACGCGCGAGTACCTGGCTCAGCGACTGGACGGTGCCGGTCAAGGCATCGAATTGTTCACGGCTGATCAGATTGCCGATATTCACGAGCATTCCAGCGGCTGGCCGGGCGCGATCAACCAGGTCGCCCGCGATGCCATGATCGAAGCCATGATCGCTAGCCGCACGGCGGTTAAGCGTCCAAGTATGGGGTTCAAGATGCCAAAGAAACATGTACTGGCTTTAGGAGCCGTCGTTGTCGTCGGAATATTGGCCGCATGGCTGATGCCGGGCCGTAACGCCAATAACACCGCCACGGCGCCTGCCGCCACCGCGCCGGTCAATGCTCAGGCGCAGTTGCCACTCGGTCAGGGCCAGCCTGCCGCTCAGCAATCGAATAATCAGGGTGGTCCAGCGATTGAGTTCGCCGGCAATTCACAACCCATGCCATTACCATTGGTGGGCAAGTCGCAGCCGGTCATGCGCGGTCCGCTGGCTGAAGCCGCGGGCGGTAGCGATGGTGACGAAGGCGGCCCGGCGGGCAATCTTCAGCCGCCCACCGTGACTACCACCGCGCCACCGGTTGGCGTTCCTGCTGGCCCGGCACCAACGGCTGCACCTGTTGCTACTCGCGCTGTCCCGGTCGCGGCTGCCAAGTCGGCGCCAGTTGCCAAGCCTGCGTCGGTTCAAGTCGCTACGGCCAAACCAGCGCCGAAGGTTGCAGAGAAACCAGTGGCCGCTGCGGCCAAGCCAGCTGTTGGCGGTAACTGGTACGCCGGTCAGGCGCCGGGCAACTACGTCGTGCAAATCCTGGGCACCAGTTCCGAAACCACCGCTCAGACCTATGTTCACGAACAAGGCGGCGAATACCGTTATTTCAAGAAAACCCTGCAGGGCAAACCCTTGTATGTCGTGACCTACGGCAATTTTTCTACCCACGCAGCTGCTAGCGCAGCCATCAAGGTATTGCCAGCCAAGGTTCAGGCTGGTAAACCTTGGCCTCGTACTGTCGCCAGCATCCAACAGGAACTGGCCGCAAGTCGCTGATATGCTGGCGGCCTGCGCTAAAAGCGTGGGTCGCCGATACGGCACTCCCGAAATCTCGCGTGAGCGTGCTGCTTAACCGCAGCGCGCCTTCTGGTGTCTGTGTTACAGGCATAAGCGATGATTTAGGGCAGTCTGGTCGATTTCATAAAAAAGACTTTGACTAGCACAACTTCTAGCTTTAAACCTTTCATCAATGCGACATAGATTTGCGACTGTTCGTCGCCGAGTTTGTGAGCTTTTGTGTCGGTGTGTACAATGACCTCCCTTTTGCCCCCGCAAAGCTGGCGAACGTCTGGCGCGGTTGGTAACTGATTGAATTGAAAAGAAAATTGCCTCAAAAAGAGGCAGCCTGGTGAGAAAGTGTCTATGAAAGCAGGTCTGTACCATCCAGATGAGTTCAAGGATAACTGTGGTTTTGGCCTGATCGCCCATATGCAGGGCGAGGCGAGCCATAACCTGTTGCAGACGGCCATCGAAGCCCTGACCTGCATGACCCACCGTGGTGGGATCAATGCTGACGGCAAGACCGGCGATGGCTGTGGTCTGCTGATTCAAAAACCCGATGCGTTTTTGCGGGCCATGGCCCAGCAACATTTCGATGTAGAGTTGCCCAAGCAGTACGCCGTCGGCATGGTGTTCCTCAATCAGGACACGGCCAAAGCAGACGCTGCGCGCGAAAACATGAACCGTGAGATTCTGGCTGCCGGTCTGCAATTGATCGGCTGGCGTAAAGTTCCGATTGATACCAGCGTACTCGGCCGTCTGGCCCTGGAGCGTCTGCCGCAAATCGAGCAGGTCTACATCGGTGGCGAAGGCCTCAGCGATCAAGCGTTCGCGATCAAATTGTTCAGCTCCCGTCGTCGCTCGTCAGTGGCCAACGCCGCCGACAGCGAGCATTACGTGTGCAGCTTTTCGCACAAGACCATCATTTATAAAGGCCTGATGATGCCGGCCGATTTGACGGCCTTTTTCCCAGACCTCCGTGACGAACGCCTGCAAACCGCGATTTGCGTGTTTCACCAGCGTTTCTCGACCAACACCCTGCCGAAATGGCCGCTGGCACAGCCTTTTCGCTTTCTCGCCCACAACGGCGAGATCAACACCATCACCGGGAACCGCAACTGGGCCCAGGCCCGTCGCACCAAGTTCGCTAACGAACTGATGCCGGACCTGGAAGAGCTTGGCCCGCTTGTAAACAGCGTAGGTTCCGACTCATCGAGCATGGACAACATGCTTGAGCTGATGGTGACCGGTGGTATCGACCTGTTCCGTGGCGTGCGAATGCTGATTCCGCCTGCGTGGCAAAATGCCGACACCATGGACGCCGAACTGCGTGCGTTCTACGAATACAACTCCATGCACATGGAACCGTGGGATGGCCCTGCCGGTGTCGTAATGACCGATGGTCGTCACGCGGTGTGCCTGCTCGACCGTAACGGTCTGCGTCCGGCACGTTGGGTCACCACCAAAAACGGTTACATCACCCTGGCATCGGAAATCGGTGTCTGGAACTACAAGCCTGAAGACGTCATTGCCAAAGGCCGTGTCGGTCCTGGGCAGATTTTCGCGGTGGACACTGAGACCGGCCAGATCCTGGATACCGACTCCATCGACAACCGCTTGAAATCGCGCCATCCGTACAAGCAATGGCTGCGCAAGAATGCCCTGCGCATCCAGGCCAACCTGGTCGATGATCAAGGTGAAGCCAGCTACGACTCGGACCAGCTCAAGCAATACATGAAGATGTTCCAGGTGACGTTCGAAGAGCGTGATCAGGTGCTGCGTCCGTTGGCCGAACAAGGCCAGGAAGCCGTCGGTTCCATGGGTGATGACACGCCGATGGCCGTGCTGTCCCAGCGCGTGCGCTCGCCTTATGACTACTTCCGTCAGCAGTTCGCGCAGGTGACTAACCCGCCCATCGATCCGCTGCGTGAAGCCATCGTCATGTCGTTGGAGATCTGCCTCGGTGCCGAGCGCAACATCTTCCAGGAATCGCCTGAGCACGCGTCACGGGTGATTCTCAGCTCGCCGGTTATTTCCCCGCCGAAGTGGCGTGCGCTGATGACCCTGGAACGTCCGGGTTTCGAGCGTTATTTCATCGACCTGAACTACGACGAAAGCGTTGGCCTTGAAGCGGCGATTCTGAACATCGCCGATCAGGCTGAAGAAGCCGTGCGTGCGGGCAAAACTCAGTTGGTACTGAGCGATCGCCATATCGCCCCCGGCAAGCTGCCAGCTCACGCTGCATTGGCAGTCGGCGCGGTACACCATCGCCTGACCGAAAAAGGCCTGCGTTGCGACAGCAACATCCTGATTGAAACCGCCACAGCCCGAGACCCGCACCATTTCGCGGTGTTGATCGGTTTTGGCGCTTCAGCGGTTTACCCGTTCCTCGCGTACGAAGTATTGGCCGACCTGATCCGTACCGGCGAAGTGCTCGCGGACCTGGACGAAGCGTTCAAGTACTACCGCAAAGGCATCTCCAAAGGGTTGCTGAAAATCCTGTCGAAGATGGGTATCTCAACCGTTGCGTCCTACCGTGGCGCGCAATTGTTCGAAGCCATCGGCTTGGCCGACGAGATCGTCAATCAGAGCTTCCGTGGTGTGCCGAGCCGGATTAAAGGCGCGCGCTTTATCGACCTCGAGGCCGAGCAGAAACTGCTTGCCGTCGAAGCCTGGAGCCCGCGGAAGTCGATCCAGCAAGGCGGCCTTCTCAAGTTTGTGCACGGCGGTGAATACCACGCCTACAACCCTGAAGTGGTCACTACCCTGCAAGCCGCCGTGCAGCAAGGGGACTACAGCAAGTTTAAGGAATACACCACGCTGGTGGACACCCGTCCGGTGTCGATGATTCGCGACATGTTCAAGCTCAAGACCCTTGACCAGCCGTTGGCGATTGAAGAAATCGAGCCGCTGGACAAGATTCTCAAGCGTTTCGACTCGGCAGGCATCTCTCTCGGCGCGCTGTCGCCTGAAGCTCACGAAGCCCTGGCCGAAGCCATGAACCGCCTGGGTGCGCGCTCTAACTCCGGCGAAGGCGGCGAAGATCCTGCGCGTTACGGCACGATCAAAAGCTCGAAGATCAAGCAAGTCGCGACCGGCCGTTTTGGCGTTACCGCCGAATACCTGGTCAATGCTGAAGTGATGCAGATCAAAGTCGCGCAGGGCGCCAAGCCCGGCGAAGGTGGTCAACTGCCAGGCGGCAAGGTCAACGGTTTGATTGCCAAGCTGCGTTATGCAGTGCCTGGCGTGACCCTGATTTCGCCGCCACCGCACCACGACATCTACTCCATCGAAGATTTGTCGCAGCTGATTTTTGACTTGAAACAAGTCAACCCGGCAGCGCTGGTTTCGGTCAAGTTGGTCGCGGAAGCGGGCGTCGGTACCATCGCGGCCGGCGTCGCCAAGGCGTACGCCGACCTGATCACTATTTCCGGCTACGACGGCGGAACCGGTGCATCGCCGCTGACCTCGATCAAATACGCGGGCGCTCCGTGGGAACTCGGCTTGGCCGAAACTCACCAGACCCTGCGTGGCAACGACCTGCGCGGCAAGGTCCGGGTGCAAACCGATGGTGGTTTGAAAACCGGCCTCGACGTGATCAAGGCTGCGATCCTCGGCGCCGAAAGCTTCGGCTTCGGTACCGCGCCAATGATTGCGCTGGGCTGCAAATACTTGCGTATCTGCCACCTGAACAACTGCGCCACCGGGGTTGCCACCCAAAACGAAAAGCTGCGCAAAGATCACTACATTGGCACGGTCGACATGGTGATCAACTTTTTCACCTTCGTCGCCGAAGAGACGCGTGAGTGGTTGGCCAAGTTGGGCGTGCGTAGCCTCGAAGAACTGATCGGCCGCACGGACCTGCTGGAAATCCTGCCGGGCGAAACTGCCAAGCAGCAGCAATTGGACCTGACGCCACTGTTGGGCAGCGATCACATCCCTGCCGACAAAGCTCAGTTCTGCACCGTGGACCGCAATCCGCCGTTCGACAAAGGCTTGCTGGCCGAGAAAATGGTCGAGCTGGCCAAACCAGCCATTGTCGAACTTAGCGGCGCCGAGTTTTCACTGGATATCTGTAACTGCGACCGCTCCATCGGCGCGCGGATTTCCGGTGAAGTGGCCAAGCTGCACGGCAACCACGGCATGGACAACGCCCCAATCACGTTCCGCTTTAAAGGCACGGCCGGGCAAAGCTTCGGCGTGTGGAACGTCGGCGGCTTGAACATGTACCTCGAAGGCGACGCTAACGACTACGTGGGTAAAGGCATGGCTGGCGGCAAGCTGGTCATCGTTCCACCGGTTGGCAGTGCGTTCAAGACTCAGGACAGCGCCATCATCGGCAACACCTGCTTGTACGGCGCAACCGGTGGCAAGTTGTTTGCTGCTGGTACCGCAGGCGAGCGTTTCGGTGTACGTAACTCCGGCGCCCACGCGATTGTCGAAGGCACTGGCGATCACTGCTGCGAATACATGACGGGCGGTTTCATCTGCGTGCTGGGCAAAACCGGTAACAACTTCGGTTCCGGCATGACCGGTGGTTTCGCCTACGTGCTGGACCAAGACAACACCTTCGTCGACAAGGTTAACCACGAGTTGGTGGAAATCCAGCGGATCAGCGGCGAATCTATGGAAGCCAACCGCAGCCATTTGCAGCGTGTATTGGCCGAATATGTCGAGGAAACCAACAGCGAGTGGGGCCGTAACCTCTCGGAAAACCTCGATGACTATTTGCGTCGGTTCTGGTTGGTGAAGCCTAAAGCAGCGAGCTTGAAATCGCTGCTGTCCAGTACCCGAGCGAATCCGGAATAAGAGCAGCCATAAGCTTCAAGCCCCAAGCTGCAGTTTGAAGCAGCGCGGGGTTTGGGCTTGATATGATTTTCTTGCAGCTTGAAGCTAGAGCCTGAAGCTGCAGTCAGGAGTTTTTTAGTAATGGCTGACCGTCTGAGTAATGACTTCCAGTTCATCGAGGTTGGGCGCAAAGATCCGAAGAAGAAGCTCTTGCGTCAGCGCAAGAAAGAGTTCGTCGAGATTTATGAACCGTTCAAGCCCCAGCAATCGGCCGATCAGGCCCACCGCTGTTTGGGCTGCGGTAACCCGTATTGCGAGTGGAAGTGCCCGGTGCACAACTTTATTCCCAACTGGCTCAAGCTGGTTGCGGAAGGCAACATTCTGGCCGCCGCTGAGCTGTCGCATCAGACCAACACGCTGCCGGAAGTTTGCGGCCGTGTGTGTCCTCAGGATCGTCTGTGTGAGGGCGCTTGCACCCTCAACGACGGTTTTGGTGCGGTGACTATTGGTTCGGTCGAGAAATACATCACCGACACCGCCTTCGCCATGGGCTGGCGTCCCGACATGTCCAAGGTCGTGTCGACCGGTAAGCGGGTTGCGATCATCGGCGCCGGGCCTGCGGGCCTCGGTTGCGCCGACGTATTGGTGCGCGGCGGCGTGGCTCCGGTGGTGTTCGACAAGAACCCGGAAATCGGCGGTCTGCTGACCTTCGGTATTCCTGAGTTCAAGCTGGAAAAAACCGTACTGAGCCATCGTCGCGAAGTCTTCACTGGCATGGGGATCGAGTTCCGTCTCAATACCGAAGTCGGTAAGGACGTGACCATGGATCAACTGCTCGAAGAATACGATGCCGTGTTCATGGGCATGGGCACTTACACCTACATGAAGGGCGGTTTTGCCGGTGAAGACCTGCCGGGCGTGCATGACGCGCTCGACTACCTCATCGCTAACGTCAATCGCAATCTTGGCTTTGAAAAGTCGTCGGAAGACTTCGTCGACATGAAGGGCAAAAAGATTGTGGTGTTGGGCGGTGGTGACACTGCGATGGACTGCAACCGTACCGCGATTCGTCAGGGCGCCAAGTCGGTAACCTGTGCATATCGTCGTGATGAAGCGAACATGCCGGGCTCGCGCAAAGAAGTGAAGAACGCCAAGGAAGAAGGGGTGCGATTCCTCTACAACCGTCAGCCGATTGCTATCGTGGGTGAAGACAAAGTTGAAGGCGTGAAAGTGGTTGAGACTCGTCTTGGCGAGCCTGATGCCCGCGGCCGACGCAGCCCTGAGCCGATTCCGGGTTCTGAAGAGATTATTCCGGCAGACGCCGTCGTCATCGCCTTCGGTTTCCGTCCAAGCCCAGCGCAGTGGTTCGAAGCGTTCAGCATCCAGACCGACAGCCAAGGTCGCGTTATCGCCCCGGAACAGGCGCAATTCAAGCACCAGACCAGCCACCCGAAAATCTTCGCGGGTGGCGACATGGTTCGTGGTTCTGACTTGGTAGTAACGGCCATTTTCGAAGGCCGTAACGCGGCCGAAGGGATTCTGGACTACCTGGGCCTTTAAATTCAGCCGCTGCACAGGTTTCTGTAGAAACTGCTAAAGGCTGCTATAAGGTCCGATGGCCCATCACTAACGTGTGGCTTCTACAGGTACTGTGTTTTCCTGATATTTCCGAGCGCTATTTCTGTTTGCACAGTGTGCTAGCGTGCACCTCTTCAATTACGGGGAGGTCGCCGCCAGTGTTGTCCTCCTCCACACCCATGTCATTTGCAAGGATGCAATCATGACAGCACCTACCGCAACGCCTCTTCGATCCATGCTTTCCGAAAGTGCCACCGGCTTCATGCCAAGCTCAGTGTCAGCCCGAGAGCAACGCGCTCGCGAAAAGACAGATCGGACCATCAAGCAGTTCATCGAAAAATTCATCGGAAAAGGTTTTTTTCCGCTGGACAGCGAGCCGCTGATCTTTTGTCTGCTGCCTCAACTCACCGAGTGGCCATCGGACGTGCAACTTAAGGTCGTCAACGAAAACGGCGATACCATCGCGACCTATCTTAAAGGCAGTGACCCCAGCGTTATTAAACACAGTGTTTCAGTGGTGCAGGATCGCTCTGGCGAATATGCCACCTCGTCAGACGACGGCGACGAAGAACTGCTCCCGCTCATCATCAGCCAACTTCCTGCGGGTTCTCAACTGGGGGTTGGCGGTGACTTTCCGAACAGCTCCAGCCCAGACGGGCGCATTGTTACGCTACGCAAGCAGCTGGTTGATTTACTCAAGTCAGAGCGAGCCGCTGTATTTGAGGCTTTGCTCTGGGACGATGGCGCGATGAAGTGCGATCCCTACTTCAGCCATCGCAACCGCTTCTTGCCTCTTTGGCTACAGCAAGTTCACGAGCATTCACCTGTATTAAAGGTGTTATTGGCACTGAGCCCCTCAGTCCCCGCCGAGCGTCTCAATGCGCTGTTGGACCGATTCCCTCTGTCGGAGGCAGAGGAACAAGATTTTTTGGATAAAGATGTATTGCCTGCTTCCTTTATTAAAGCTTTGAATCATTCCGTAGAAGAATGGCGTAATGACCGAGCGCTTGATGGCATTTTCCATAAAAGAACCTACAACGAAGATGCTGACGCACTCACTAGAACCTGCGCCCAACGTATATTAAAGAGTCTTTTGGGTTACCAATTATTGATCGCCGAAGTCGATCAGGAAGGCAAGTATGTTATTGACCCTGAGCCGTCGACAGCCTCAATTGTTTTGTTACATAGCGGCAATGGTTACTACGCGGCGAAAAACCTCGGCAATGATGAGGTTTACCGTTTCAGTGGCGGCACCGACACCTTTTATCTGGCCATTGCATCGGTGCTGCAACCTCATGAACGTTTAAGTCTCGGGATGCATTCTGATACCGATGTTGACGGTTTACGCCTGATGCTAGGCAATGTCGCCGCCGCTGCGAGCGGCGGTTGGTATGACCCGCAGCAACCTTTGCAAGTTAAGGAGGCGTCGCTGCCCGATTGGATGAAGCAGGCCTCAACCGCGGACAAACTCATTTGGAACAATGCTACTCAGAACTATCGTCAGGCGTTGATAGAAGCGCAAGCGCCTGCGCTTCCAAGCCTCAGTGAATACGGCGATGCCGATCAACTGCGCGTTTACGCCAAAAACCTGCTCAGAGACCGCCTTGAATTCGACCTGGGTTTGCGGCTGGATCCGGATGATATAACGGTCGAGATCACCAACAGTGAGTGGACACCCTATCAGGGGCCGGTAGGTCTTGGGCCCGGCGGTGCGGTTCCTCCGGTAGTCGGCGGGGGACTTAACATTACTCCGACACGGTGCAGTCTCCCTCAGCTCTGTTTGCAAAATATAAGCCTCTTCGATTTAAACTTTTTGCTGACGGCGAGCTTCGTTGATAAAAGCGAGATTCCAATTAAGGAATTAAGCAGCCGTTACGTGCACAGTCTCGTCCGCGAACTAAATGTGGGCGACAGCTACACCGCATTTCTGAAGCAGCGTTTGCTGACCTCCTTTCATGGCCAGTGGAGTCGCGATCAATATGCACGGGTCATGGATGCGCAAATGCGTCTGGACGCCATCGAAGCCAAAATGGCCATGGATTTTCTAGGCGACGGTAGTTTGCCGCCAGAACTCGCGGACCGAGGCTATAAGTGGGTAATGGCCGTTCTTGATCGCGCGGTCGATGGCGAGGCGAGCGCACGGGTTGAAGGTCACCGCATTCGGGTGCAGGAAGTTAAGCTCACCGATTCGACGCCGACTAACTTGCATTATTACGGCCCACCGGGGGTTTACTCCCCTGGCCAATTCGATGGTCTGACGTTGCAGGGGGTGTTAATAATCGCTCCCGAATCCAGGCAAAGCATTCCGAGTGTAGTGGTCTATACGCCCTCGGCACCGGACAGCGTGAGTTTCCGTGAATATGCCAGTGAGCAGGAAATGCTGGAGAAACTATTCGCTAATTCTCTGTTAGCTGACTATCTGATAAGCAGGCTGCCTGTTGAGCCGAAAACCGCATTGGGTGAAGTATTTGGCACACTTATAAGTGAGGGCCACTTGAAAGTCACATCTTCCCGGGTAATTGCTGAGAACGTCTACTTCGCCAGTTACGAGGCTGAAGTTCAGCGCATTATCGATCAAGTCAATGCGCAAACGACCAGCACTAGCGAGGTCAACTGGCAAACGGCCTGGACCATTGCTAGCTCATTGGCCGAATTGGCGATTGAGTTCACGCCGTTTAAGGTCAGATTGCCCATCGCTGCCGCGCGCAGTATTTATGCCGTTTCGCGGGGGGTTCGCGCGGTGGGCGAGGGGAATAGCAGCGCTGCTGTGCATTTTGTACAGGCCGCGTTACTTCTGACTGATGGTTTACCAGGGAGCAACAAACCAAAAGCGAACAGGACGCGCTTTGGCGGGCTGACACCGGCAACGGTCTTGTCGGATAAGCCTGGAGGGTTGAAATTACGTACCGACGGCGTCTACAGCGGCGTATATGAAAAAGCGAATATTTCCGGCCCTTCGAGTTTTTATGGCCAGCGTGCAGGGAAGACCTTTCCTATTCGGTACGATGCCGATAACGCCACATGGCGTGTTATCGATCCGCGAAGACCGGATGCTTATTACCAGATGCCCATTCGCATTGATGAACAGGGAAACTGGAATTACAACAACATCGGATTATCGGGGGGAGGGCCAGGTAAGGGCGCGAAAAAAGCTGCGAAAGCTGCCAAAGCCTCTAACGTCAGCGATGCGCCGGCAGCAGCCAGTTCTGTAAATGTTTCGTCGGTCGGTAAGAAGAATTTCACAATTGAAATGGGTGACTTCTTAGACAGTCATGCGTTTAAGGATGCTCAAAAACGTCTCCCGAATGATGACCTTGCCGCCGCCATTAACACTGCTGTTGAAAGGTACTTACTTAACGGTGAAGGCAAATTGCACCCCTCTGCGGGTGGTCTCTATACCTTGGATCTTCCGGGCATCGGACAAAGCACCGGGCGAGGAAATTGGCGCTTATGGTTCGACCGGCCAACGTTAAATCCTAAAAACCCTAAATCCAAAAGGGCGATGCAACTGATATTTAACAAGGTTGATACTCACTAAACCTGCGACAAATCGCCTCGATAGATAAAAGGCACGGCTCTTGCCGTGCCTTTTGCGTCCGTCTCTGAGAAAATGCCCACACTTTTTAACCGGATGCCGACATGACTGTCCTGAAGAACGATCGTTTCCTTCGTGCCCTGCTAAAGCAGCCCGTCGATGTCACCCCCGTGTGGATGATGCGTCAGGCCGGTCGTTATCTGCCGGAGTACCGCGCCAGTCGCGCCAAGGCCGGTGATTTCATGAGCCTGTGCATGAATCCGGAGTTCGCTTGCGAAGTCACACTGCAACCGCTGGACCGCTACCCCCAGTTGGACGCGGCCATCCTGTTCTCCGACATTCTGACCATCCCGGACGCCATGGGCCTTGGTCTGTATTTTGAAACCGGCGAAGGTCCGCGCTTCAAGAAAACCGTCAGTACCTTAGCCGACATCGAAGCGCTGCCGATTCCTGATCCGCAGAAAGACCTTGGCTACGTAATGGACGCCGTCAGCACCATCAGCCGCGAGCTCAACGGCCGCGTGCCCTTGATTGGCTTCTCTGGCAGCCCATGGACCCTGGCGACGTATATGGTCGAAGGCGGTTCATCGAAAGATTTCCGCAAGTCCAAAGCCATGCTCTACGACAATCCACAGGCCATGCATCTGTTGCTGGATAAATTGGCGCAGTCCGTAACCTCGTACCTCAACGGCCAGATCCTCGCGGGCGCACAAGCGGTGCAGATCTTTGACAGTTGGGGCGGTAGCCTGTCGGCAGCGGCATATCAGGAATTCTCACTGGCCTACATGCGCAAAATCGTCAACGGCCTGATCCGTGAACACGACGGGCGCAAAGTGCCGGTCATCCTGTTCACCAAAGGCGGCGGCCTGTGGTTGGAAAGCATTGCTGACGCGGGCGCTGATGCACTGGGCCTGGACTGGACGTGCGACATCGGCGAAGCCCGTCAGCGCGTCGGCAACAAAGTCGCATTGCAAGGCAACATGGACCCGACCGTGCTTTACGCTAATCCTGCCGCAATCCGCAGCGAAGTCTCACGCATCCTCGCCAGTTACGGCAGCGGCACCGGACACGTCTTCAACCTCGGTCATGGCATTACGCCTGAAGTTGACCCGGCTAACGCAGGCGTCTTTATGGAAGCGGTGCATGAAATGTCGGCGCAGTATCACGCAGACTAAGTAGTTTTCACCCCGTTCCTGCTACCGCACTCGCCGTAGCAGGTTTTTTTGTTGGGTAGAAATAAGCAGGGCAATGAACATTCAAAAATATTCAAAGCTCATGGTCACCTTGCACTGGATTTCAGCGTTAGTGATTTGTTGGGCGTTGGTCAGCGGCTTTTATACCGGCCTGTTGCCGGTGAACCCGGAGATCAAAAAATGGGTGGCATTCGTTAACGTGTCGGTGGGCACCTTATTCATTCCGGTGTTTATCCTTCGGTTTTACGCTCGACAGACCCACGTCAGGCCCGCGCCCTCCTCAGGCAAGCCATTCGAGCAACTCACCGCTGCGCTGGTGCAGTCGTTGATCTACGGGACAGTAAGCCTGGTATTGGTGACCGGTGTGCTGATGATGGAACGGCCCATCAACGTTTTTAACGCGATCAGCATCCCGAACCTGATCAATGACCCGCGCTGGTTGGCAGCGTTGTTTACTGTTCATGAGGTGGCCTGCGCACTGTTGGCTGTATTGGTCGTGATGCACATTGCTGGCGTGATCAAGCACGAGGTCAGTGGGGCACGGATAATCCAGCGGATGTCGCTTTAAGCGCTGGAACTGGAACGTCCGGCTTCCGGGCGTTTTTGTAGCGCAGGAAACATCAGCCCTGAGCGTTCGTCCCCAATGGCTGCAACTTCGCCAAGCGCAATGCCACCGCCAATGCTGCCACCAACAACACCCCGATGAACGCGCCGATACCATTCCACCCTGCGTAATGCCAAAAAAAACCGCCCGCAGTGCCCGCTATGCTGGAGCCTGCGTAGTAGCAAAACAAATACAGCGACGATGCCTGGCCCTTGGCCTTGATTGCGCGACGGCCGATCCAACTGCTGGCGACGGAGTGCGCGCCGAAGAAGCCGAACGTGAACAACAGCACGCCAATGATGACCATCGACAATGGGTTGAACATCGTTACTGCGATGCCGACCAGCATCAAGACGATGACCGACCACAGCACTTTGCGTCGGCCGAGTTTATCGGCCAATGCGCCGATCTTCGCCGAGCTGTAGATGCCCGACAGGTACACCAGCGAGAACAGACCGACTAACGACTGACTCAAATGATAAGGGTCGGCCAGCAAGCGGTAGCCGATGTAGTTGAACATCGTCACAAACGCGCCCATCAGCAGAAAACCTTCGAGGAACAGCCACGGCAGGCCTGCATCACGGAACTGCAAGGTGAAGCCATCAAGCAGGCTGCGAGGGTGCAATGAGCGCGGACGGAAGTTGCGTGATTCCGGGAGAATCTTCCAAAACACCGCCGCAGCGATCATCGCCAGGCCGCCAATGACCAGCATCGCGGTGTGCCAGCTCACATAATCCACCAAGACCCCAGTGATCACCCGACCGCTCATGCCGCCAATGGCATTACCGCCGATGTAAAGGCCCATCGCCAAACCGATGTGTTGAGGGTGAATTTCTTCACTCAGGTAGGTCATCGCCACTGCCGCCAAACCGCTGAGCGACAGGCCAACCAGTGCGCGCATCAGCAGAATTCCTTCCCACGTCGGCATCAAGGCGCCAAGCAGGGTGAACAGGGCAGCACAAAACAGCGCCGTCACCATCACCGGTTTTCGCCCGAGCCGGTCTGAAATCGGTCCGGTAATCAGTAAGCCGAAGGCGAGCATGCCGGTGGCGACCGACAGAATCAGGCTGCTTTGTGCGGCATTAATTGAATATTCGCGGGACAGCACCGGCATCAGCGGTTGCACGCAATACAGCAACGTAAAGGTCGCAAAACCGCCAGAGAACAATGCCAGCACCGTCCGTAAAAATAGGGGCGTGCCTTTCTCGATATAGATTTCTTCCAGTGCCTCGATCCCACCACGGACAGGCGCTTGTTGGCGACGTCGGCCATCGGCAATCTCGGAGGGTAGAGCAACAGCAGTTTTCAAAATGACCTCGATGGCGTGTGCGGCAAGCAATGTAAAAAAGAATATAGCTCGCTAATGATTCTTTCCAATATATTGTTCGACCTGTTTGATATTTAAAAAGACCTAATGGTGGGTTCATGGAATTACGTCATCTGCGCTACTTCATCGCCGTAGCCGAAGAACTGCACTTTGGCAGGGCCGCGCTGGCGTTAGGTATTTCTCAACCGCCGTTAAGTCAGCAAATTCAGGCGCTGGAAAAAGAGGTCGGAGCGAGACTATTTGATCGTACCAACCGTCGGGTTGAGTTGAGTGAGGCTGGCCGGTTGTTCCTTGACGAGGCGCGCCTAGTCTTGGCCCAAGTCGGGAAAGCCGCCGATGTGGCGCGTCGTGCCCAGTTGGGGCAGCTCGGTGAACTGAAGATTGGCTTCACGGCATCGGCGCCGTTCAACTCCAGCATTCCCCAAGCGATCTTCGCGTTTCGTCAGGCTTTTCCTGCCGTCCACTTGGCTTTACAGGAAATGAGCAGCAGGGAGACCGCCGAGGCGTTGGTGGAAAACTCGGTGCAAGTCGGGATCATGCGTCCCTTGCCACTGCCGGATTCACTGGTCGCCGTGGAGCTGTTCCGCGAGCCCTTGGTGGCGATTATTCGTGCTGACCATCCGTTGGCGGCGGGCAGTGAGAAAGGATTGTATTTGTCCGCGTTGGCTGCGGAGCCTTTCGTTTTTTTCCCCCGAACCTACGGCAGCGGTTTGTATGCACAATTATTGAGCCTGGCACTTCAAGCCGGATTCAGTCCGCAGATAACCCAAGAGGCTGGCGAGCCTATGACCATCATTGGGTTGGTCGCGGCAGGACTGGGCGTGACCGTGTTGCCAGCGTCTTACCAACGGATGCGAATCGACGGCGTGGTCTATCTGACGGTACTGGACGAAGGCGCCAACACGGCCGTTTGGCTAGTGCAACGCAAAGACCAACATTCACCGATGGCCAAGGCGTTTGTTGAGTTGTTAACTCAACAGGCTGTAGTCCAAGACTAACGTTGCTCTGTGGTTCATCAATCTGTACGAGCCAACAAGTTGGCTCAGATAGGAACCTGCGTGGTCAACTCACGCCCAACGCTTGAATATCAGTGACGTGTTCACACCACCGAAGGCAAAATTATTGTTCATTACGTACTGATTGCTCATCTGGCGCATTTCGCCGCGTAGGTAGTCCAGCTCGCCGCACTGGGGGTCGATAACGTCGAGGTTGAGGGTGTGAACATAACGGTCGCGGTTCATCATTTCGATGCAGAACCACGACTCCAGTGCACCACAGGCGCCCAAGGTGTGGCCGAGAAAGCTTTTCTGCGAGCTGATGGGCATGCGCGGGCCGAACAAGCTGTTGGTGGCCAGGGTTTCGGCGATGTCGCCTTGTTCGGTGGCGGTGCCGTGACCGTTGACGTAACCGATCGCGTCGGGCGTCAGGCCTGCGTCTTCCAGGGCCAACTCCATGGCGCGGCGCATGGTGATTTGCTCCGGGCGGGTGGAGTGAGCGCCGTCGGCATTGCTGCCGAAACCGACGATCTCAGCATGAATGTGCGCACCTCGGGCCAAGGCATGTTCCAGCTCTTCGAGCACCAGCATGCCGCCGCCTTCACCGATGACTAAGCCATCACGCGCGCTGTCGTAAGGGCGCGGAGTGGTGTGCGGAGCGTCATTTTTCAAGCTGGTGGCGTACAGCGCATCAAACACCATGGCTTCGGTTGGACACAGTTCTTCAGCGCCGCCGGCGAGCATCAATGGCAGCCGGCCAAACTTGATCGACTCATAGGCGTAACCGATGCCTTGGCTGCCGCTGGTGCAGGCGCTGGACGTGGGAATCAAGCGCCCGGTCAGACCAAAGAAGATGCTGATATTTGCGGCCGTGGTGTGCGGCATCATCCGCACATAAGAGTTGGCGTTTAGCCCTTCGGCCACCGAATTGAGCAGCATATTGCCGAAGGCTTTGATCTCGTCGGTGCTGCCGGTGGACGAGCCGCAGGCCACCCCCATCCGTCCGTCCCGAATGATCGCGTCGCCCAACAAACCGGCGTCGAGGAGTGCTTGTTCGGCGGCCCCGACGGCCAGCCGCGAGACTCGGCCCATGCTGCGCAATTGCTTACGGTTCCAGTGTTTGGGCACGGCGAAATCATCGATAGGCCCCGCGAGCCGGGTGTTGAGCTCTGTGAAACGGTTCCACTCATCCATCCGCCGAATGCCGCTGCGATTGGCGATGAAATTAGCCTGAATGCTGGCCCAATCACTGCCTAACGAGGTGATGCCGGCCATGCCGGTGACGACGACGCGCTTCATCAGCACAGGCCTCCGTTGACTGCCAAGACCTGGCGGGTGATGTAGGACGCTTCGGCCGACATCAGAAAATTCACGGCACCTGCGACTTCTTCGGGGGTGCCCATGCGTTGTGCCGGGATCATCTTCATCAATTCTTCCACCGGCACGTTTTCGTCGAGCATCGCGGTGTCGATCAAACCGGGCGCGACGCAGTTGACGGTGATCTTGCGTTTGCCCAGTTCGATGGCCAGTGCTTTAGCGGCGCCAATGATCCCGGCTTTCGACGCACTGTAATTGACCTGCCCACGGTTGCCGATCATCCCCGAGACCGAGGTAATGCAGACGATACGTCCCGCCGCACGGCGTCGAATCATCGGCATCATCACCGGGTGCAGCACGTTATAAAAGCCATCGAGATTGGTGCGCATCACCAAATCCCAGTCTTCATCGGTCAGCGCCGGGAACGCGCCGTCCCTGGTAAGTCCGGCGTTGCAGACCACCCCGTAATACGCGCCATGGGTTTCCACGTCGGCTTCGAGAATGGCTTTGCAGGCCGCTCGATCGGCGACGTCAAATTGCAAGATACGCGCGGCGCGGCCCATAGACTGGATTTCAACCTGTACCGCTTCGGCTTCAATTCGACCGTTGCGGCAATGCAGGATCAAGTCATACCCGGCTTGAGCCAGGCGCAGTGCAATGGCGCGGCCAATGCCACGGCTGGAGCCGGTGACCAGTATCGATTCAGTCATGCGGGAACTCCTTCGGCAAGATAGGCGGCGGGCTGGGGCGGGCAGTACACGTTAAGGCGCGCCGTGGCGTGAATGCCGGGGGCTCTCAAGTGGCATTCAAACACGCCCATGCCAGCGTCATCCTGCAACGAGCAAAGGGCGTGGATCGTCAGTTCAGTACCGACGGGAAAATGCTCGACGTTGCATTCGAACTTGCGTGTCCCCAGCAAAAACCCCAACTGCACCGGTTTGCCCTGTTCACGGGCGTGACAGCCAGCGAACGCGGCGATGCTTTGCGCCATGAGTTCGACGCCGACCCAGGCGGGCAGGCTGCCATCGGCGCGGTTGAACAGACCATTAGGGCGCACCGTCAGCTGGGTGTGGATTTGCTCAGCATCGAACGACAGCACCCGATCAATGAGGATCATGTTCCCGGCGTGGGGCAACAGTTCGGCAAGCGGCCAGTTGATCACGAGGCGTCTCCAATAATCAGGCTGACGTTGTTGCCACCGAACGCGAAAGAATTGCTCATCAGTCGACGGGGATGGGCGTACGTCAAACATTGGCCGGGTTCGACCCACTGTAGCGCGGGTAATAGCGGATCGGCTTGACCGTCCCAAGCGTGCGGAGGCAGAGCGTTTTCGCTGTTTTCAGGGGCCAGGCACAACCAGCAAAACGCTGCTTCCAACGCCCCGGCGGCACCGAGGGTATGACCGCTCAATGGCTTGGTCGAAGAGCAGGGCACGCCGTTGGGGAATACCGCGTCCACGGCGAAGCTTTCCATGGCGTCGTTGTGTTGAGTCGCAGTGCCATGCAGGTTCAGATAACCGATGTCTTCGACCTGTAAGCCGGCGTTGCTCAGGGCTTTTTGCATGGCTTCCTGCGCGCCCCGGCCGCTAGGTTCCGGCGCGGAAATATGGTGCGCGTCCGACGTGGCGCCCGCACCCAGCAGAGCAATCGGGTGGGTGCCGCTGGCTTCGCGAGTCATCAAAAACAACACGGCGGCTTCGCCGATATTGATCCCATTGCGATTGCTTGAAAACGGATTGCAGCGTTGTGCCGAGACCGCTTCCAGTGCGCAAAATCCACACAGTGTCAGCTTGCACAAACTGTCGACGCCGCCACACAACACCGCGTCGCAAAGACCCATGTCGAGCAACCGCCGGGCGCTGAGCAAGGCCCTGGCGCTGGACGTGCAGGCGGTAGAAATCACATACGCCGGTCCGCTGAGGTCCAGCCACGCCGCAAGAAAATTCGCCGGGGCGCTAAGTTCTTGTTGCTGATAGTCATAATCGGCGGGGAATACTTGATCCCGCAGGTAGGCGGCGAGACCACGGCTGGCTTCATCGATCCCTGAGGTACTGGTGCCGAGAATCACGCCAATCCTTGACGGGCCGAAATGTTTGATCGCCTGCCGAATCTCGTCCTCGATTTGCAGCGCGGCGGCCAACAACAGCTGATTGTTGCGGCTGCTGTGCTGGGCCAATTCGTTGGGGATAGATGGCAGCTCACCTTGAACAGCCCCGACTGGGAAAGAGCGCCCAGTCACCCAACCGCTGTCGTCACGCATGCCCGAACAATCACCCGAAAACAGCGCGCGAGCGACGTTGGCCTTATCAGCCCCAAGCGCACAGATCACGCCCAAGGCGTTTAGGTAGGCCGTCATGGGTTGGCCTCTTCATTCAAGGGGCTGACGTGATACGCCACGCCTTGATCCATCCGTACATCGAATACCAGGGGCAGACGGTACTCAACGTGCCAGCGGCTGCCAAGGTCGCGCTGCCCGGCATTAATTCGCGCTGCTGGGTAGTTGCTGCGCAATTGGGCGGCAGGGGTCAGGGCAAACAGCAATGCAGCGAACAGTTCTCGGGCTTGTGGGTTGGGCGGCAACAAACCGTCAGCCTGCCACGTACCGTCAACCAAGCGTTGGCGCGCGACCGGGATTCCGAGCGGGTCCATCAACGACCAACGCAGGCCGCCGCTTTCCTGTTGGATCACCAACAACCAGTCCTGACGCTGCTCAGCCTGTTCGCGCAAAATATGCAGTTGCATCGGCAGCGCCAGTTGCGGCGAATGTTCAGGCAGCGGCGCTTGGCTGGCGCAGGCACACAGCAGCAAAAAGCCAAGGCTGAGCAGTAGACGACGAATCATCCGGCAGCGCCTTGCACGGGTTTGCGCGCCACCACGTTGACCAGGGTTTCATCGCGCTGACCAAACGGCGCCGGACGCTTCAGTCCGAAACGCTCCAACAAACCGAAATCCTTGGCGCGACTCCACCACAGGTACGGATACGAGACGTTTTGCGGGCCGAACTCAAATCCCTGGCCGCGGAGCATTTCCAGGTACTGCGCCGCGCTTTTCTGCACCTGCATAGGGTGGCGAAACAACCAGCGGATGACCCAGGTATCGATATAGGCCTTGGTCGATTCGGCAAACAGTAAATAACCACCCGGTTTCAGCACCCGATAGAACTCGGCGAGAGCTTTTTCCTGCTCCACCAGATGGTGAAACGTCTGATGGCAAAACAACAGATCTACGCTGGCGTCCGGCATTGGCAACTGTGCACAATCGCTGCCGGTAAGCTCGACGCTGATACTGCGTATCCGAGCTTCAGTCCGGCTCAGTGTCAGGCTCCGCGGATCGGCGTCCACGCCCAATAACCGCGCCGGTGAGAACACCTCTTTCAAGCGCTGAAATGATTTTCCCTGACCGCAACCGACATCGAGCAACACTGGGTCGGAGGGCGGAGGCGTGCCCGAGCCGTCATTGAACAACCGGCGCAGATCGTTAATCGCGACGCGCAGGACATGATGCTGCCAGGTGTGGCTGCGCAGAAACCATAAGCCGAAACGAGTTTCCTCGACGTAGGTCTCGCTGAAATTGTGGGCGCTCATGGGGCGCTGCTCGCGCAAATTTGCGCAATCATCCGCAAGCGGCGCTTGGGTTCACTGACAAACGGGTTGCGTTCGTCCCAGGCATAACCGGCGAGAATCGAACTGATCATGCGGCGGATCTCCGGGGAACTGCCAGGATGGAAAATAACGTCCTGAAAACTGCCGTCATACCAACCCTCGACATAGGCGCGGAAGGTGTCCACGCCACGTTTCAGTGGCACAGCGAATTCGCTCTCCCAATCAACGGTTTCGCCCTGCAACTGACGTTTCAACACGGCCGCGGCCATGCTCGCCGAACGCATGGCGATGGTCACGCCAGACGAGAACACCGGATCAAGAAACTCAGCGGCGTTGCCCAGTAAAGCGAAGCCCTTGCCGTGCAAGGATTTTACGTTGGCAGAGTAACCCTCGATGGTCCGTGCCGGCGTGTCCCACACAGCGGCGTGCAGCAGGCGTTCCAGCTCGGGTGCTTCGGCGATAAACGCTCGCAGGCACGCATCGAAGTCTGCGGGTTTGTCTTTGATCTTTTCGACCGCCCCGACCACGCCCAGTGAACAGCGGCCATTGCTGAAGGGGATCAGCCAAAACCACACGTCGCGATGTACGGGGTGGGTGGTGATGAGAATTTTCAGGCGGTCGAAGCGTGGGTCATCGATACGGTCTTCGATGTGGGTGAACACCGCATGGCGAACCGGAAAGCTCGACGGTGCTTCGAGGTCCAGAAAGCGCGGCAACACGCGGCCATAACCGCTGGCATCAAGGACAAAATCTGCCTCTACGCTGTACAGGCTGCCGTCTGCACGACGCGCTCGAAGGGTGGGTTTTGCCGCGTCAAAATCGACGGCGATGATTTCTTCCTGATAACGGATTTCCACGCCTTGCAGTGCGGCCTGATCGGCAAGCAGCTTGTCGAAGCTGGCGCGCTCTACTTGAAAGGTGGTCGGTTTGCCGTTGCTGAATGTGTCACCAAAGTCGAAATGGGAGCAACGATCTCCCCAGGCGAAGGCCGCGCCGTTCTTCATTTGAAACCCGGCCGCGTTTACCGCGTCGAGCATGCCGGCTTCTTCGACGAAATCCAGGCAATGGGACAGCAGGCTTTCGCCAATGGAAAAACGCGGGAAAAGCTGACGCTCAACGACCAGTACGTCGTGACCCTGGCGTTTCAACAGTGCAGCGGCAATCGCGCCGGAAGGCCCAGCCCCAATGACCACAACTTGGCGTCGCTCCATTTCAGCTATTGGCACAAAGGCTCCCTTGCCTGTTCGGCATTCTTAATGAAAGTTCGGTACATGCCCGCCAAAGCAAACAGCAGCACGCTCATCATACGGCGGCCTCGCTAACGGTTTTGGCATCCGCTTGACGGCCGGCCCATGGCGCGAGCATGAAGCTGAAAGCCAGACCGAGACTCACCGACAAACCAAAATTGCTCACCGCAGGCGTGCTTGAAATCGCCAGTAAACCAAACGATAGCCATGTGGTGACGGCCGCCAGGAGGGTCCCGAGCAGGCTGACTGCCGCACCGCCGATCTGCTCCCGCATCAAAATCGCGTAATCGACACTGATGGCCGTGACCAGCAGCAGTCCGAACACGCTGAACAGGGTCAGCGGTTGGCCCATCCAGCCGAGGCTCGCCAAGCTGCACAGCGCGGCCAGCAGTGGCAACGCGATGATCCGCAGCGCGCCCTTGAGACCAAACGGCAGAATCAACAGCAGTGCGATCAGCGCGCAAGACAGCAGTTTGAGCTCCGCCGCACTGATTTGCGTGGCGGCAAACACGCTGTTCAAGTCGCCGAGACGATCAACCAGTTGCACGCCTTCAATGTCTAACGCCTGCACGCGTAACAAATTAGCGTCGTTCAAGCCGCGCAGGCTGACCATGCCCGCGACGCCATCAGCGGTCGACCCCAGCCATAATGTGCGCCACGGTTCGCCCAGCGGTCCGGCCAGTGCGGCGTCGATGTCTTGGTCCGGCAGCATCTGCAGCCGCGTCAGCTCCGCTTGAAGATTGGCTTGGGGAACACCGAGGTCAATCAGCGGTTGCCAAAACAAGGGCAACTTACCCAACGCATCCCGCACCTGGTGTTGTTCGCAAGGTGAGCTCAGCAGCTGGTTCAGCGATAAGTAACCCTGCAACTTGTCCAGGCTGACCAGTTGATCGAGGCGCTGGCTTAACTCGGTTTGCCTCTGCAGCAGTTGCTGTTGATTGGCGGCGCGCACCAAATAGAATTGACTGGTGGGTTGATAACCGGTGATACGCGCAATGGCCTGCGCTTCGGCCAGCAGTTGCGGCGGCGCGCCGATCCATTGGCGAATGTCGTTTTTGGTGGTTAATTGCCACAGCCCGGCGGCACAAAACACCAGCAACAGCACCAGCAGAACAGGTGTGCCAACGCGCCGAAGCAGGGCCTCACGCCAGCTCATCAAGCGTTCGGCGACACGTAATGGCCATTGGGCCGGACGCAGTTCGAGGGTGTTGAGCATCGCCGGCAACAGGCACACGGCAGTCAAATAAGCGCCCACGAGGCCGGCGGCGGAGAACACTGCGATCTGCGTCAGTGCTGGAAACGGCGTCCAGGCCAAGGCCAAGTAACCGATGCAACTGGTGACCAGGCTCAAGCTCAGGCCGCCCACTGTAAGGCGCAACGCCGGCCAGCTTCGCCAGGGTTTCATGCTCCAGCTTTTCGACAGCGAGTGCAGTGGGTAATCCACTGCCACGCCGATCAGGCTTGAACCCAGCACCAGCGTCATGACGTGCATATGCCCGAACAGCGCGACACAGGTCACCGCGCCGAACAGCATGCCAATTACCACCGGCACGAATGCCAGCAGCACCCGCCAACGACGGAAGGCCAATAACAGCAATAACAAAATTCCGAAGGTGGCGCCGCCGCCCACCCAGGTAATTTCGCGAGTGGCTTGGCGCTGACCGTTGGCGGCGTACAGCAGGCCGCTGGCAGCCAGCAGTTGCGCATCGGTTTGATGGGCCTGCACCCGCGCGGCGCTGAGCAAGTCCGCGACCTGCATCGGCAAGTGCATATCAAACGCATTGCCCGTGGTTCTGGCGCGCAGCAATACCCAGCTTTTGCCATCTGCGTTGGCGATCAGGGCACCGCTGCCGATATCGAGCTGCACCGAACCATGTTGCGGCTGGCTGTTTTGAATGCGTCCGGTCAGGCCAAGCCAGTCATCCTGGCTGGCGACCAGACTGAAGCCGGTGAACGGGTCAAACAGGCTTTCGACCCGTTGCTGAATAAAAGCTTGGGGTTGATTGATCAACTGGCTGCGATCTGTCGGCGACAACATCGCCAATCGCCCTTGCAGCAATTGTTGGCGCACGCCCGGCAAGTCCGCCTGGAGGTTCCATTGGACCTTTTCGAACAGGCCACTGGCTTGCCATTGTTCACCGAGTTTTTGCGCGAGATCGATGGCCTGTTGGCGGTCGGCGTGCCCGACCAGCACTAGCATTTCGCGGTTGAGCGGCTCTTGCATGCGCTCTTCGGCGCGCAATTCCAAGGCGTCTGGGGTTGATCCGGGAACCAATTCCATCAAGTTGGCCGACAACGGAGGACCGTCGCGCCATTGCCAGCCTGCCAGGGCCAGTACCGCCAGCAGCACGATCAGGAATAAACGCGGCAGCCAGTATTCCATCAATGTGTGTTTAATCGGTTCGCGGCTAGTCAACAAAGTCGTGGTGCTCCGCGTCGCTCAGGCCCGTTGCGCTGGTACTGTCGATCATCCGCAACAACGTGCTGTCGCCTTGGGTTTCCAGCAGTTCAATGCGCTGCACCAGTTCGCCGCCGTCAATATTGATCTGCTTGAACACTTGTTGCAGCAGCAGTGAGCGCGGGGTCAAGGTCAGTTGCCATGCTTGAGCGTCACCTTTTAGCTGCAAGTCAAAATCACGTTGCAGGCCGCTGCTGTCGCCTTGCAGCACCGCCAGGAACAACCGGTTTTGTTCCGCTCCGGCGTTCTTGTTGGGCAACAGTTGCCAGCCATGGGCATCACGCCGGGCGATCCCGACGGTATTGATTCGGTAGTCCTGTTTCAGCGGGGTTGCCAGCAGCCAGAGCAGGCCGAAGTCTTTGGCCAAGACGAACTTGCCTTTGCTGGTCAAGGGTTGCGGCAGGGCGCGCAGGTGTTTTTCCTGAATGAAATCACCGTGAATCACTGAAGGCTTACCCAGCTGCGCGCTGAGTTGTTGCACGTCAAACGCATTGGCCATCTGCGACAGGCCAATCAGCGCCACAGCGCAGATCATTTTTAAAACGACAGTCATGGCAGCGCTCTCAATACCGCATCGATAAACACCTTGGGCGAGGCCAATTGCATCTCGCGGCTGGCAACTTCCACGGCCACTTGAACCGTGGTGGCGCGTGTCAGGCGCTCACCGGTCACGGCGTCGGTGATCAGGTAATTGATCTTCAGGCGGTTCTCCCACTCAATCAGGTTGGCCCGGACATTCAGCCGCTGTCCGAACACCGCGCCACGCACGTAGCGCAGTTGCAGGTCGATCACTGGCCACGCATAGCCCGACTCCAGCATCTGCATGTAGTTGTGGCCGAGTTGGTCGAGCAGTGCGCAGCGGGCGACTTCCAGGTATTTGATGTAATGGCCGTGCCAGACCACGTTCATCATGTCGATGTCGAAAAACGGCACCACCACTTCGGTGTCTGCGTGAATCGGGCCTTTACTGCGCATGCAGCCTCCAATGCCGGTCGCCGATTCGCTGCAGGCACAGGCGCAGTTCGCGCTCCAATGCTCGGTCTTCGATGACCGGAGGAAAGTCTTCCTGCAACTGCTGGTGCATGGCCGCCAAGGCCGGGGGCAATGGCCGTGCGTCTGCTGCCTGACTGCGCAGCCACAGGCCTTGGTTCGCGGCGATCAAGGTGGCGGCCGCGACCTGTTCGGTCAGCTCCAGCACCCGAATCGCGTCGCGGGCAGCGATGGTGCCCATGCTCACTTTGTCTTGGTTGTGGCATTCGGTGGAACGTGAGAACACGCTGGCCGGCATCGTATTTTTCAAGGCTTCGGCGGTCCAGGCGCTGGTGCCGATTTGTACCGCTTTGAAGCCATGGTTGAGCATTGCCCGCTCGGCGCTGGCGCCGGACAAGTTACTCGGCAGGCCGTGGTTGTAACGCACGTCCACCAACAGCGCTAATTGCCGATCCAGCAGATCGGCGACGTTGGCCACTAGTGTTTTCAGGCTGTCCATGGCAAACGCGATGTGGCCGCCATAAAAGTGCCCGCCATGCAGCACGCGCTCGTCTTCGGCGTCGATGATCGGGTTATCGTTGGCGCTGTTCAGTTCGATTTCGATGAACGAACGCAGCCAATTCAAGCTGTCGGCCAAAACCCCCAGTACGTGTGGCGCGCACCTTAGCGAATAGCGATCCTGTAAACGGTGCAGTGGCGCGGTGGGTGCGTCGATGGCCAGGTCCTGGCGTAACCAGGCGGCGACTTGCATCTGCCCAGGGTGTGGTTTGGCGGCGAACAGGCGCTCGTCAAAATGCTCGGGGTTTCCTTCCAGCGCGACCACGTTCATGGCCGTGATGCGCGTTGCCAGCTGCATCAAATAGTCAGCACGGGCGAACGCAAGGCAGGCGATGCCGGTCATCACAGCGGTGCCATTCATCAGCGCCAAGGCTTCTTTGGGCCGCAGCACTAAGGGATCCCAGCCCAACTCACGATGCACATCGCTGGCCTCACGGCGTTCGCCGCGGAACATCACTTCCCGCTCACCGGACAAGGTGGCGGCGACGTAGGACAGCGGGGTTAAATCGCCGCTAGCGCCTACCGAGCCTTCTTCCGGGATCAGCGGCAGAACGTCTTGGTCGAGAAATCCTTGCAGGCGTTCAAGCAATTCGACGCGGACCCCGGAAACGCCTTGGCACAGCGATTGTAAACGCGCCGCCAGCACGGCGCGGGTGGCTTGCGCATCGAGCATTTTGCCCAGACCACAGCCGTGGAACGTGTACAAATGTCGCGGCAGCGCCTCGACGTGATGCAGCGGCACCGCCACCACGCAGGAATCGCCGTAGCCGGTGGTCACGCCATAGATCACGCCTTCTTTATCCAACAGAGAATCAAGAAATTGCGCGCCTTTGGCAATCCGCTGGCGAAAGGCAGCATCACTTTGCAAGCGGGTCGGCACTTGGCGGTTGGCCAGCGCCAAGACTTCTTCGATCTGCAACGGCCGTTCGCCGAAGGTTACCGATTCAAGCGCTTGGGTCGTCATGGGTTTTCCAAAAAGGGTAAAAGTTGAACCACTGCTGTGGCGCCTCAAGGCAATAGAAACCGAGGCGGTCGGCGTAGCGCTGAGTGTGTTCGGCGATTACTTGCTGGCGGTCGCTGCGGCGCCATTGAATGGCGTCGGCGAACGGTTCGAGAATGACTCGATAGCCACGGGCGCCTTTCAGGCAAAAAATCAGGTTGATCGGGCATTTCAATAACCCGGCCAACAGCCACGGGCCTTGTGGGAACAGGGCCGGTTGGCCGAGGAAGTCTACTTGCACGTTGCGCCCGCCGTGCAGGGCAACGCGGTCCCCCGCGATGGCGAGCCATTCGCCACGGTCCAGGCGTTGGCTCAATTGGAGCATGATCGCTGGGTCCAGTTCGCTGACTTGAACCAAACGCAAATGGGTTGCGCCGGCTTCACCCAGCAGTCGATTGAAGTGCTCCGCATGCTTGGTGTGCACCAACACGTTCATGGTGACTTTCTCGCCCAGCTCGGCCAGTGCGCGGCAGACCTCAAGGTTGCCCAAATGAGCACCCACCAGCATTTGTCCGCGCTTGCCGCGCAGTTCTTGGCGTAATAACGCGGGGTCGACGATTTCGATGTGTTCGACTTTGAGTGTGCCGTTCCACATGTCGAGCTTGTCCAGCAGCGAGTCTGCAAACGCCATGAACTGCTTGAACACGCGCCAGCGGGTGGGGCGCAGTGCCGCTTGGTTGCTCCAGTCGGCCAAGTGTTGCTGGTATTGCCAAGCACTTGTTTGCGCGGCGCGGCCGAACAGGAAGAAGTAAAAAACAATTCCGTGCAGGACTGGGCTTAGTACCCGCCGGCCGAGATGACGCACGGCCCAGGCGGTCAGTTTCATCAGCAAAAAACTGCCACGTTCCCGGTGGTCGGCCCAATGCCGTTTGGTGTCGCTCATGGTAGCCACCTTCGCCAGAGGATCAATGGCAGCCGCGCCAACATTCCAAAGAACAGCTTGGCGTGCATTTTTGAAATCAGCGCATTGTCGTGGAGCAGTCGGAAGTGCGACACACCGTCTTGGGGGTAGTGCACCCGAACCGGCAACCAGCGCATGGGTTGGTTGCGCCATGACAGGCGCACGATGATTTCCGTATCGAAGTCCATGCGCTGACCGATCTGCACAGAGTCCATCAGGGTGAGCACCGGCGGCAGTGGATAGATCCGAAAACCACACATGGAATCGATAATCTGCAACGACAGGCTATTGATCCAGACCCAGACGTGGGTCAGATAGCGTGCATACAAACGCCCCTTCGGCACACTGGCGTCGTATTGCGGGAAGCCGCAGATCAGCGCCTGCGGATGGCCGCGTGAAGCCTCCAGAAACAGTGCCACATCTTGCAGGTCATGTTGCCCATCGGCATCGACCTGTAACGCATGGCTGAATCCCAAACGCGCCGCTTCGCGAAATCCGACCATCACCGCACCGCCTTTGCCCTGATTGGTAGATAGGCGCAACAGATAGACGTCGGGTTGCTCTGCCAAAGTCTGCAGCACAGCGGCGCAACACGGATTGCTGCCGTCATCCACCAGCACGCAGGCCAAGCCGGCGCTTAACAGTTTCTGCACGACCGCAGACACCGCGTGTTCGTGGTTATAAACCGGGATCACCGCGCACGGGTTATGCATGCGCCGCCTCCAGCAAAATCCGGCCACTGGCGCAGGGGGCATCGGCGTTGCGGTAGGTGAAATACAATTTACTGCGCTCGGCATCGAAGCGCAGGGTCAGGGAAATCTCATCGCCGGGGCGTACCAGTTGCTGGAATTTCAAGACTTCCATGCCGGCAAATCGGGTCGGCAGATCCAGCAACCGTTGGCCCATGCTCAGCGCCCAATCTACTTGCACCACGCCGGGCAGCACCGGGATCTGCGGAAAGTGCCCGCTGAAATACGCCAGGTCGGGCGGGATAACCAATTCCACGCGCCATTCACCGTCTACCTGCTGCTCACTGAGCAGTTCGGGCGCCAGTGGGCGAGGGGCGCGCAGTAAGGCGTCGACGTCAGCCTGAGGCAATTTTCCTTGAGAGTTAAAGGGCAATTGGCGCAGCAGCCGCCAGCGACGGGGCAGGGCGATGGCTTCGCAGTGCGGGCGCAAATGCGCGCGCAGTCGCTCGGTCAATGCCCGCCGACCTTGGTTGCGCAGGGCATGCAGGCCGCTCGGACTGAGCACCAGCAACGCTCCCAGCGACGCCCGATTCTCTTGAACCACGCCCAGACGGGCCTCGCTGATCCAACGGTGAGTTTCCAGCGCACGCTCCAGCAGTGGCAGGGAAATACGCTTTTCTTCCAGTTTGACGATGCGGTCCAGACGGCCCAACAGCTCGAAACGACCATCATTGGCGAAGCGTATGGCGTCGGCGGTGGGCTCAATGTGCCCGGTTGGCAGATACGGTGACTCAATGCATAGCGCGCCATCGTTGTCCTGGCTCAGGTTCACGCCTTCAAAAGCTTGCCAGAGGTTGTCGCCCTGACGCCAAGCAATGCCGCCGGTTTCCGAACTGCCGAAAATCTCGGTCGGCCATTGTCCCAAGCGTTGGTGCAGGCTTTGAGCTGCCTCGGACGGCAAGGCGCCGCCGGATGAAAATACCCGTCGCACGGCGCTCAATCCCGGCCAGTCCAGATTGTCGCCCATGCGTTTGAGTAGGGCGGGGCTGGCGACCCAGGCAAATGCCAGGTGTTCTTGGCTGGCGCGCTGCAAGTCTTCGGGGAATGGCAGTTGATGGCGGACAAAGGTGCGACCGGCACACAGCGGCCACAGCAACCGAAACAGCAAGCCATAGATGTGTTGCGTCGCGACGCTGCCGACGATGCAGGCGCTCCCAAGGTCTGCGCCCCACAGCCGCTCCAGCGCGTCGACTTCGTTGGTCAACTGCCGCAAACGCTTTTCGATCAGCTTCGGCTCGCCACTGGAACCGGAAGTGCACAGGCTTAGGCTGCACGTGTCCAGATTCAGCAGAGCAGGCGATAACGGTTCAGCCAGCAGATCGTTCAACCGCGTGTCTTCGGCCTGATCGGTTAACCACAGATCAACTTCGCTCGACCAGCGCGCCCGGGTCGGCGCTTGTATGTCGGCCGGCATCAATACACTGACCCCGGCACGCCAGGCGCCAAATAGCGCCACGGCCAACTCGCCCGCATCGTCCAGATGCACCGCCAAGCGCTTTATGCCTCGGGCCTGTAAACCGGCAGCAAGGCTCAGCGCTTGTTCGAAAAAGTGAGCGTGATCAAGGACGGGGGCTCGCGTCAGGTCACGGCCCGGTGTAGCGTCGAGCAACAGACGCTCAAGGGGTATCCACTTCATGCGCGGCCTCTTACACGCTGGCGTACTAACCACTCGCCAGCAAACAACAGGCCCATCAGCCCGTATGAAATCAATCCGTTGTACAGCGTCCACCAACTGAGCGGCGCCCACAGGGTCAGTGCGCTCGCGATCAGCCCGTTGCCGAGAAAAAACAGGCACCAGATTTTGGTCACTGTGCGGGTGTAGCGGACGGCGATGTCAGATAATTCTGGGTCGGTCAGGCGTGCCAAACGCTCAACTATCGGCATGCCATAAATCAGGCTTACGCCGAACAGAATCAACATGAACCCGCTGCTCAGCACCGGATACCAGCTCAACAGCGCGGGGCTATCGACGACCCCCAATAACAGGCAGAAACCGATGGCAACCACCGCCATCCAAAGGCTGCCGGGTCTTCGTTCGCCGGTCAGCCCACGGAGCAGCCACAGGCAACCCAGAAGCAAGGCGAACTGCCAAGGCGCGATGTGGCCCAGACCGAAATAAACGGCGAACGGGTACAACATGCCCGCCAGCAACAGCACCAGGCCGATCAGCCGACTCATGCGGCGGGGTGAACCAGGCGATAGACAGCCTCGACCACATCGTTGACGGTGCGTACGGCTTTGAACTCTTCGGCAGCGATTTTCTTGCCGGTTTTGCGTTTGATGTGATCAATCAGGTCAACAGCGTCAATGCTGTCGATTTCCAGGTCCTGATACAGGTTGGACTCCAGGGTGACACGCTCGGGCTCAAGTTCGAACAGCTCGACCAGCGCAGTGCGCAGGGTTTCAAAAATGTCTTCGCGGGTTTGCATCACGTGCTCTTGAGTGATCATGCCTCAGGCCGCCCGTCTGGCGCTGACGAACGCCGCTAGGCTGTCGACGCTGGTGAAATGGTTGCGGGTATCCTTGGCGTCGGCGTCGATCTTGATGCCGTAGTGTTTCTGGATAGCCAGGCCGAGTTCCAGCGCGTCTACCGAGTCCAGCCCTAAACCTTCGCCGAACAGGGTCTGGTCGTTGCCAATGTCTTGGGTGCTGATGTCTTCGAGGCCCAGAGCATCGATGATCAGTTGCTTAATTTCCAGGTGCAGATCGCTCATCTATGGCGAGCTCCTTAATGAAGTATTGATGCAGGTAGTCGTTGAGCTTGCGTGACGCCACGGGCGCCGGGCCAAGCACAGCAAAGGCTTGTGGGTCTATATCGGCACCTACTTTCAAACTGAAGTGAAAGCGCCGCTGTGGAATTCGATACCAAGGCTCGGCCTTGGTCAGGGTGCTTGGGTTGACTCGGATAACCACCGGGGTCACGAGTTTCGCACCCCGCAAGGCGATTGCGGCGCCACCGCGATGAAAGGCCGGTGGCTGTCCGGGTTGGGTGCGGGTGCCCTCCGGGAAAATGATCAAGGTCTGTCCGCTATGTAACGCAGCGGCGGCGGCATCGAGCATGTCCATGCTGCCGTCGTTGCTGATGTAGTCGGTGGATCGCACGGGCCCTCGGGTAAAGGGGTTTTGAAACAGACTCTGTTTGACTACGCAATTGGCGTCACGTACTAGGCCAATGAGAAACACCACGTCGATGAGCGACGGATGGTTGGCGATGATTATTTGTCCGGGGCGCCCTAGGCGCTCGGCACCTTGAACGTCATACGTCAGCACGCCGGTACGCGCCATAAAGCGAATGAACAGCCAGAACAGCTGACTGACCGTACGTCGTGCGCGTTGCCGATGGTTGCTTGCGGAGCCTGGCAGGCAACTCAACACCGGAAAAATCAATAATCGCAGGCACAGGCCGCCCACCCCGAAAAGGGTAAAGCTCACGGCGGTTGCCAGCAGGCGCCAATAGTAGGCGTCGCGGCTTTTGCTTAGGGTCGTCGTTGCCAGTTCCACAGCCGGTTCTTCCATGAATGTTGGCAGCAGGAGTGCCCGCTCAATAAAGTGCGCAGCAGGTTAAGGGCATGCGGCAGTTGCATGCGGGGCAGGCTTTCCTCGCAGGTGTTCAACGACAGTTGCCAGTCTGTGCCCGGTGTCAGTAACAAACCGACGGCATACGGGAAAGGCACGTCGTCCACCCACGTGGCGTAGGCCTTGGGCGGTTGTTCTTCGGTGACGATAAGCAATACCGCTGGCGCCCCTTCGGCGAGCAGCGCCCCCACTTCAATGACGCCGTGTTCAAGGCCATCGCCCGCCGCAGCCAGTGCGGTCATTTCGCTGGTTTCGCCACGCATGATCGACCACAGGCCGATTACTGCGTTGTGCACAGAGAGGCTGAACTGTGTGGGAGACAAAGGTTGGTCGGCAGCCAGTTCGCTAAGGATTTCGAAAGTGCGCGGGGTTTCGCCGTGGCGGGAGACGAAGACAAGGGGCAGCTGCTCGCGACCATCGGCCAGCGGCCAGCCGACGCTAAACGCCATCCGCGCCAGACGGCTCAAGCGTCTGCGCTGCATGGCTGGCAAGAACGAGACGTCAGGCGCCGTGTCGCCGATGTCGACAGTTGCCTGGCCACTGTTCCACTGCTGCCAGTCCTCGATCGTTTCCAGGCCGGGAGCCCAGGCACGCCACTGTGCGATGTTAAAGGTGATCACGATTGTCTTCCCGTCCCTTCGGACTACTTCTAGTACAGCTTCCCGAACGGGGCCAACCTTGGCGGGACGATATAGCCCAGTGGCGCACATTATCCCGGTGGGGATGATCAGTAGCAAATTCTGTTACAAATAGCTTGTTTACATCAGTCTATTCCTACGCTTACTCATGTTCTGTTCTGACATTGTGATGTAGGACATTCGATTTACGGTGTAACTCTTTACTCACTTTTGCTGTCCTTAGATCTATCGCTCGCCCTTGCGACCTGCTTTGCATAGACTCGGGCGATTCTGGACTCTTTCAGAACCAAGGAGTTTTTCCTATGCGGCGTGTGGTGTTCAATCAAAAGGGTGGCGTGGGCAAGTCCAGCATTGCCTGCAATCTCGCGGCCGTCAGCGCCTCAGAAGGGTATCGGACGCTGTTGATCGATCTTGATGCCCAAGCCAATTCAACCCAGTACCTCACGGGTTTGACCGGCGACGATATCCCGATGGGAATCGCCGACTTTTTCAAACAAACCCTGTCTTCCGGGCCGTTCGCCAAGAAAAACAAGGTCGATATCTACGAAACTCCTTTCGATAACCTGCACGTGGTCACTGCCACCGCTGAATTGGCAGACTTGCAGCCCAAGCTTGAAGCCAAACATAAGATAAACAAACTGCGCAAACTGCTGGATGAGTTAGACGAGGACTATGACCGTATCTATCTCGATACGCCGCCAGCCCTGAATTTTTACGCGGTTTCGGCGTTGATAGCCGCCGATAGAGTCCTGATTCCTTTTGACTGCGACAGCTTTTCCCGACAAGCGTTATACGGTCTGCTCAAAGAGATCGAGGAGCTGAAGGAAGATCACAATGAGGGCCTGGAAATCGAAGGCATCATCGTCAATCAGTTCCAATCCCGGGCCAGTCTGCCGCAACAAATACTCGACGAGTTAATCGCTGAAGGGTTGCCGGTACTGCCGGTCTACCTCAACAGCTCGGTAAAAATGCGCGAGTCGCATCAAGCTAATACGCCGCTGATCTACCTCGATCCTCGACACAAGCTGACCCAGCAATTTGTCGAGCTGCATAGCTTGCTGGAGAGCGCCTCGCCGCATTGAGAGTGGTCAGGTTTCGGCGGGTGGCCGTAACGGTGAAAACAGATGTTCGCCCAGCGTGCCGGCCTGAATGGCACTCAACAGCCGCTCGGCGGCAATGTGTGCAATCTCGGCCAAGTCAGGAGGGATGCTGACGGTCGCGTCCATATCCGCCGGAACGCTATCCGCGCTCGCCAACAGGCGATGGCTACCCGGCGAGCACTCGCACCGGACCGTCTGGCCCTGAGTCGCGACGGCCACATAGTGGTCGATATAGGTCGGGTTGCCCTCGGCGATAAAACCGACGCGCTCGCACCCCGGACACCACACCAAGTCACCCATCCGCGCTAGCTTGCGTGATTGCACGACGACCTTGCCCGATGCGCGAATGACGAAACCGTCCGTGGTTGTGCGATCACCTTCCCTGATGACATACGTCATGACTGCTCCCGGCTATTGCTCGATTTGAGTCCGCAAGGCTAGAGCAGAAAAGCACCGATGAGTAGGCGCAAAAGCGGTTTCGGAAATGCCCTACGGGAAAGTCAGTGCACATAACCTGTCCGCCCATGACCTAAATGCCCTGGGTTTTTAACCAAGCCAGCAGTTGGGACAGGGGGAAGGCGCCACTTTGACGTGCGACTTCTCGGCTATTTTTAAACAGGATCAAGGTAGGGATTGAGCGAATGTTCAACTGGCCGGACAGTTGCTGATTGGCTTCACTGTCGAGTTTCGCCAATCGGCATCGGCCCGAGAGTTGAATCGCCGCTTGCTCGAAGGTCGGTGCGAACGACTTGCATGGCCCACACCACTGCGCCCACACATCAATCAACAACGGCAAATCACCTTTGATCTGACTGGCGTAATTGGCTTGGGTCAGCGCGAAGGGTTTGCTGAGCAACACCGGCTCCTTGCAACGCCCACACTTAGGCTGATCGCCAACGCGGTCGGAAGGAATGCGGTTGAGCCCGTTGCAGTGTGGGCAAGGGATCGTTAGAGGGTGGGGCATGGCGGGTTCCATAGTTGGCTGATGAGGATGTCTGGCCACGCGACTAACGCCGCAGTTCAGTCTTCTGTAAGAGCGAACTTGTTCGCGAGGCGGCTTAGCTGAAATACCGCGTCACCGGGTCAAGCGCTTCGCCAACAAGTTGGCTCTACAGAACGAACTGCGCCGCAGATGGGGTCACGACGAACAACTGATCTCCAAATGCTTGCCCCACTCCGGCGGCCGCTCAGCGTAGCTTTCCATTCCTGGCTGAGCCTCGAAGGGTTTGGTCAGGACACTGTGCAAACGACGGACTTCTTCGTAGTCACCGTTCTCGGCAGCGTCAATGGCCTTTTGTGCCAGATAATTGCGCAGGATGTAGAGCGGATTGACGGCGTGCATCCGGGTTTGGCGTTCAAGTTCGCTGCCGTTGTCTTCGCGGGCGATGCGCGCTTGATAGTCGCCGGCCCAAGCGTCGAAGCCTTGAATGTCGATGAAATCGTCGCGCAATCGACTGCACGCGACTGGAGCAGATTCATCGCCCAACCGACGGAAGAACAAGGTGTAATCGACGCCACCGGTTTGCATCAGTTTGAGCAGGCGTTCGATCAAGGTGGCGTCTGCGTCTTCAGCGCTGGTCAGCCCCAAGCGGCGGCGCATGAGGTCCAGATAATGAGCCTGGTACAGCGGCAGGAACAAACCGAGGGCTTCACGCAATGCTTCGACGCTGATGAACGGCGTTAGGGCTTGGGCGAGGGCGCTGAGGTTCCATTGACCAATGGGCACTTGGTTGCTGAAGGAGTAACGGCCGTCATGGTCGGAGTGGTTACAGATGAAGTTTTGATCGAAGTCGTCGAGAAACGCGAACGGGCCAAAGTCGAAGGTGATGCCCAGGATCGACATGTTGTCGGTGTTCATCACCCCATGGCAAAAACCGTAGGCTTGCCATTTCGCGATCAATTCGGCGTTGCGCTCGACGATCTGGCGAAACATCGCCAAATAAGGTTCGGCGTGCTCCAGGCATTCGGGGTAGTGCATCGCAAGTACATGCTCGCCCAGCGCCTTGAGTTCATCCGGCTGCTTGGTATAGAAAAAGTATTCAAAACTGCCGAAGCGGATGTGGCTGGGCGCCAAGCGCAGCACCATGGCCGCGCGTTCCTGCTTTTCACGCCACACCGGGGTGCTTGAACCGATGACAGACAGCGCTCGGCTAGTGGGAATGCCCAGTGCATGCAGGGCTTCGGACGCCAGAAATTCGCGAATCGACGAGCGCAATACCGCTCGACCGTCACCCATTCTTGAATACGGCGTTTGCCCGGCGCCTTTGAGGTGCAGGTCCCAATGTTCGCCGGCGTCGTTGTAGACCTCGCCCAGCAGCAGGCCACGGCCATCACCCAAGCGTGGATTGTACGAGCCAAATTGATGACCGGAATACACCATCGCCCGAGGGTCGGCAGTGGCCCAGAGTTTGTGGCCGCTGAAGATTTCGGCGAAGACCGGCAATTCGGCTTGGGCCGGATCGAGGTCAAGCAACGCCATGGCCGCCGCGCTTGACACGACTAGCCGTGGGTCAGCAATGGGTTCAGGCAGCACCGACGTTGAGAACGCGTCCCCCAGTCGGGCGAAGCGGTTGTCGAAGGTCAGTTCGTCGAGGGCTTTCAAGGGCCATCTCCCAGCAGAATGTCCGACCATTCTGCTGGGATTAAAGCCATCAGTCGAGCTTAGCCTCTGGTGGCTCGGGTACGTCGCTGATCGCAGAGGGGGCTGGAAGCGAGGGTTTGCCTGCGTCGCCCGGTTCGTCGGTGGGCACCAACCTGTATTCCTGCCCATGCAGATTTTTGAGGTGAATCTCCATCTGCCGGAACGAAATGTTGATGTTGTTGGCTTTGAACTCTTTGTTGATGAAGCGATTTATCTCATCGACCGCCGGGTTACGGTCACCCAGATCACGAACGTGTATGCGCAATTCGTGGTCTAGCGTGCTTTCGCCAAAGTTCAGGAAGAACACATGAGGCGCCGGGTCTTTGAGTACCCGTGGGTTGTCATTGGCCGCCTGCAACAGCAGGGTGCGGACCAATTCCAGGTCCGAGCTGTAGTCGACGCCTACTTTGAGCGTTACACGGGTGATGGTATCGGTCAGTGACCAGTTGATCAGTTGCCCGGTAATAAACGTCTTGTTCGGGACAATAATGTCTTTGCGGTCAAAGTCGGTGATGGTCGTGGCGCGGATGCGGATCTTGCTGACCGTGCCCGACAGGCTCCCGATGGTGATGGTGTCGCCGATGCGTACCGGACGCTCGAACAGAATCATGATGCCGGAGATGAAGTTGGCGAAGATTTCCTGCATGCCGAAGCCCAAGCCGACCGACAGAGCAGCCACCAGCCACTGCAACTTGTCCCAACTGACGCCTAGCGCCGACAACGTGGAAACAAAGCCGACGCCTGCAATGGTGTACGAAAGCAACGTGGTGGTCGCGTAGGAGCTACCTTGTGCAAGGTTCAGCCGCGACAGCACCAGCACTTCCAGCAGCCCGGGCAAGTTGCCAGCCAACACTGCCGTGGTGCCGATGATGATCAGCGCACCCATCAGGTCGCCGAGGCTGAGGGGCACCATGCTCATGGTGGCGCCAGTGCCACTGGTGTATTCGTAGAGCGTGATGTTATCCAGGTAAGAAAACACGCTAATCAGGTCCGACCAGACCCAATACAGCGCGCCGATAAAGCCGGCAAGCAGCGCCAGCCGAATCAGACGCAATGATTGGTCGTTGACCTTTTCGATGTCCAGCGCAGGTTCTTCCACCGCGTCGCCATCGCCGTTTTCCTTGGCGGCCTGACGTCTGCTTTGGGCTCGTTGGTAAGCCAGTCGCCGTGCGGCAACGCTTAGCCCGCGAACGAAGGCGGCTTCGATTACCAGCCACAACATCATCAAATACAGGGTGTCGATCAATCGATCACTCAGTTTCAGCGCGGTGTAGTAGTAGCCGAAGCACACCGCGAGGAAGAGCGCGATCGGTAATGCTGTGAACAGCAAGCCAATGGCTTTGCGAAAAAATGAGGCGCTGTGTTGCGTCGGACTGCGGATTAGCAAGCGACTCAGTAGCCACGTCATCAAGGCATAGCAGGTCAATACCACCGCGATGCCCAGCACGTCATCGGCCAGCGCAGCCGGTTGGTGTTCGGCCACGGCCACCACGGCCACCAAGGCCAGCACCACCAGACCCAAGCGACGAATCCAGCCCTGAAGAAATTCAACCTGCGGCTTTTCCCAGCGGAAGTGCAGTTGGGCAACCCCGCCCGGCGCCAGAACGCGATAGGCGGTGTAAAACATTAGCCACGCCAAGGCAATTTGCAGCAAGGCCGAACCGAGGTTGACGTTTTGGCCTCGGGCGTCAATCTGCAGCGCGTACCCACACAGTGCCAACCCGAGTGCAACCGGTACGGCTAGCAAGATATTGATCAGAATCGCCAGCGGCGTATGCCATTGGCTGTCACGCTTGAAGTGGCCGATGTCCGAATGCAGTCGGTTGAGCTTGTCGTACAGCGCTTTACGTTTCCATACCAAAGCACCAATCAGCACCAGCAGTGGCAAGAACAACAGGGGCCGTTGAGTCAGGCCGTCGGTTAGCTCACTGACGCTGGAGGCCCAAGGCAGGGTGGTGATTTGTTTGGTGAGGCGCGGTGGAATGCCTTCTATCCAGTCTAGATCCAGGGGCTTGTTGCTCGGGATCCAGAACATCTGCTCATCAAGGGTGGAGCGTAGGCCGACGGCAGTGCCGACCAATTGCTTTTGATTGAGCTGCAACGTGATGGATTCATTGAGCAGCGAACTCAGTTCGTGATTCAAGCGTTCAAGCAAATCGGTGCGAGTTACTGCGAGATCGAGCAACGTTTTGCGCAGCGCCGGGGTCACGTCTTCGGGCGGTTGGGTGGCGAGGAGTTTGTCGACATAGGCGCCAGGGCTGCTCATCACTTCCCGTTGTTGGTTGACCTCAAATTGATACAAGCGAATGTCAGCAATTTCATCCGCCAGTCCTTTGTCGAGGGTCAGCAACGGCAGGGCCTGTTTCTGTTTATAGAGAATTTTGGACAGCAACAAACTGCCGCGAAGGACGTTGATTTGCTCGTCGAGCGCCTGATCGCTTTGGGTCAGGCTGTCCAGTTGCTGCTTGGTCTTGAGGTTTTGTTGGGTCAGTTCGTTCAGTCGGTCGGTGCCGCGCAACAGATAATCGGAGAGCTTGAGATTGGCCGCGCTCTCTGTGGCCAGCAGGCTGCTGCTGCCGGCTTTCTGGGCTTCCAGGGACAACTGCGTCACAGTCTGTTGCGATTGGGCGCGACGCTTGTCGTTGATCAGCGTTTGCAGGTCCTGGATGTCCTGTTCCTGCCGGCTGACTTTTTCGGTGAGCAAGTCACGCTGGCTATTGCCCAAGTCTTGTAACTGACTGTTGCCTGCCAATTCCTGGCGCCGCAGCAGGGTCAACACATTCAGCGAAGCCAGCTCGGCGTTAAGTTGGTCGCGTTGATCGGCACTGATGCTTTTACCGCTGTCTTTACCGCTTTTCAGCAGGTTATTGATCTGCTGACTGCGCGTCTGATTGGCGCTGATTTCTGCTTGCGCCCGCTCAGGCCGAGTCTGAGCGGTAATAGTCAGGCTGTTGGCATCATTGAGTGTTTTTTGCAGATCCGCTAGCTGAGTGCTGCGCTCAGTGAGCAGTTGCTCCAACTGCGCCACGTCGAGGTTGGCGAAGCGCTGGGCAATGGGAACGACCTTGCTGGCTTTCAATCGCGTCAGTTCGCGTTGATTGTCGGTGGTCTGGCGCGGTGCCTGGCTCAGTTGCTGCTTGAGGTCGACCAGTCGCTTGTCGCTGTCTTCTTTGCTCGAAATAAAAGAAAGGGTCTGCTCCAAGACCTGCTGCAAGGCCTTTTGATCAGCGTCCGGCAGTTTGCGGTCAGCAATTTTAGCCAAGCTTTGCTGCACAGCGGCGCTGGTAGGTGGGTCGGCGGCCTGAACGGCGGAAATGGAGAGGCAAAGTCCAAGGAGGGCGGCAGTAAAAAAAGGTCGCAAGGTCAACATAAATACCGGTCGAACTGATTGAAGAAAAAGGAAGTTTAGAGGAACAACCCAGGACCTGGGCGGCTACCTTCGGGGAATTTGACGCCGACTTTGAGGATCTTGTTCCCGTCCATCACCGCGACGGTCCACAGGGTGCCATTCCACTCGATCTGGTCGCCCACGACGGGCTCGCCACGATTCTTCTGAATGATGAATTGGCTGAGCGGCATATTTGCATCCAGACCGTCGAGTTTCAAACCGTACAAGGCCGCGACAGCACCGAGCTGAGCGTCTCCCTGCAGAACGAAATCGCCAAAAAATCGCAAATCAAGACCACGTTGCGGGGCCTGGCTGAACAGTTTTCCTAGGGCTGACAAGTTGTGTTCATGGCCGATCACGCAGAGTAAATCGTCCACTTCCAGCTTCGTACTACCCGACGGATGGAGCAGTTCCTGGCCACGAAACAGGGCTGCGATTCGAGTGCCCTCGGGCATTTTCAGTTCCCGGAGCGCCGCACCGATGCACCATTTTTCAGCGCCCAGGCGATAAACGAACAGTTCCCACTCACTGGTGACATGCACCTCCAGCGCGGAGCGGGATATCGGCGCGGGCTCGGGAGGGACGGTAACTTTCAGCAGTTTGGCAATCCACGGCAGGCTCGTGCCTTGCACCAGTAGCGACACCAAAACGATAAAGAACGCCAGGTTGAAATACAGCTGCGCATGGGGAAGACCAGCCATGAGCGGGAACACCGCAAGAATGATCGGCACCGCGCCACGCAGCCCGACCCAGGCAATAAAGGCTTTTTCTCGGGTGTGGAACGCCTTGAAAGGCAACAGTCCAACCAGAACCGACAGCGGCCGTGCCACGAGAATCATCCACAGTGCCAAGCCCAGCGCGGGCAACGCGATAGGCAACAAATCATGGGGCGTAACCAGTAGACCCAGCACCAAAAACATGCCGATTTGCGCCAGCCAGGCCATGCCGTCGAGCATGTGCAGAATCCCGTGGCGGCTACGAATGGGTTGGTTACCCAACACGAGCCCGCACAGGTAGACCGCGAGGAAGCCGCTGCCGTGAATGGCGTTGGTCAACGCAAACACCACCAGCCCGCCCGCCACCACCAAAATTGAATACAAGCCGGTCGCCAGGTTAATGCGGTTGACCAGTTGCAGCATGATCCATCCGCCGCCCAAGCCAATAATTGCGCCGATGCCGAACTCTTGAATCAAATGGCCCAGTAGGCTCCAGTGCAAACCGGTCTCGCCGCTGTGCAGCATATCGATCAGGGTCACGGTCAAAAACACCGCCATGGGGTCGTTGCTGCCGGACTCGATTTCCAGGCTGGCGGTGACGCGCTCATTGAGGCCTTTGCCACCCAGCAGTGAGAACACCGCAGCGGCATCGGTGGAACCGACAATGGCGCCAATCAACAAACCTTGAATCAAATTCAGGTTGAACAACCAGGCAGCGACCATGCCGGTCAGCGCCGTGGTGATCAATACGCCAACCGTGGCCAATGACAGTGCAGGCCATAACGCCACCCGAAAACTGGCGACTCGGGTGCGCAACCCGCCGTCGAGCAGGATCACTGCCAGTGCGAGGTTGCCGACCAAATAAGCGGTGGGGTAGTTATCGAAAACGATGCCGGCACCATCAACTCCGGCCGTCATACCGACCGCGAGGATGATTACCAAAATAGGGATGCCGAGGCGCGAGGACAGGGAGCTGACCAGAATACTTGCACTCACCAGCAACGCGCCGATCAAGAACAGGCTGTTGATGGTGTTTGCATCCAAAGGGCGTACTCCAGAATCAAAATCGAAAAGCGAGGCGCTGACTGACCATGCAGTCCGCGTGCCAAGCGATTCTAACCTGTTGAATTGGATGGCTGTCAAAGCTTTGTCTGTTTGTTACGAATTGAAGGCGCCGATTAGGCCCAGCCATTCGGTTGCTTAACCCCGGTAGGTTGCTTACCGCTTTTAAACCTTATGGGGTAATTAATTAAGCTTTTTGCTGTCGTTGATTGATTATTTTCTGCGCTCTTATCATTGACAGGACGTCAGCATCATGGAAATCACGGAAGAACAACGATTGGCCTTCAATAAAAGGGCCGCCGAACTTAGAGCAAAATATCCCGGTTTGGATTTGAGCACGGGTTATGGGTGGGACCCTGGTTCGGCCGCAGACGTGGGCGCCGAGAAACTTTTCGAGGAGTTCCCGGTGACGCAGGAGCCCCTCCAGAAAATCTCCCTTGAGCAGGCACGGGGTATGCCTGATCTCCTTGCTGAAACATTTTTCAAAACCTTGCAAATCAACTATGAATCGCCAGAGCAATACGCGACGGAAACGGTGCGTACCTACGCGCAAAAGAAGTGGGGCATTGATTTAGACCCTAGTGAAATGGTCATCGCCACGCTTTATATCGAAACGGCAGGTAGACACGCCCCGTTCAACGCCAGCGTTGCGTTCTCCATGACGCTCACCCAGGCGATGCTGCGAAACTGGCAGCAAAACGGTAATGGCGATTTTTTTGACCACCTCAGCAGGCTTGAGGGTTACCGGTCAGGGGGCTTTGAAGTCAATGTCGTACACAGTCCGCTACCGCTTTGGAACTGCGCCGCCTATGAGGCTGTTTACCGCAAAACCACTCCGCAGCGGTACGACGCCACCACGCACTTGCACATGCGAGCTGACGAATTCAAACAGTACGTGTGGGACTGCAATCTCCAGGCGCATTATCAAGCGCGACTTGGCGAGTTTTGGAAGGAGCACGGGTCTTATTACAACTTGCTCATCAAAGGTTCGTTTCTAAAGGCCGTCTATAGGCAGGCGGCGGCGGGGTCGTTGACGGCTGAAGACAAGGGGTTTTTGTTGAGCGCGTTGGGGTTGGATGCCAGCCAGCCATGGGAAACCCTAACGTGGGAGCGTTTCGTCAATGCCCCGCTTTTAAGAACCGTCACCTTCCGTGAACTCATTGTTTACCGTTATACCGCCACCGACATCTTGGCTATCAGAAACGAGTTAACGGGCCGGGTCACTCTCTACATTCCGGGTAATTCATCTCCTTTTCATGGTTTTGATTCTGAACCCTTAGCCGCAGAGTGGTTGGGGCAGCAATGCCGGGACCCTCGAAAAAGGAAAGCGTTAGAAAGCCATTTCAGAATGGAAGACGACGGTGACGGCCCCTTTTTAAGTGGGTTGCATGCGGCGCTGGCAGGCTTGGCGGTTTATCCGAAATTCCTGAACCAGGCAACCGGCTACTGGCCCCCTCGCTCCACCATCAAGTTTGGTGCTGCCATTGAATGGCCCTTTACGCATTTTCAACAAGCGCTCAAAGAGCGTTTGGACTCTGACGCCGCACAGACGATACATACCCAGAGCGATTATTGGAAAGCTGCGGCGGCCGAGGGCGTAACGGACGCGATTCTGGTCTTGGGCGCGGTGGTAATGGTCGCGCCAGAAGTCAGCCCATTACTCGCTGCGCTGTCGCTTGCATTAGTAGGTTTGGGTGTAGACGAGACGGTTGAGGGCAAAGATAAGGCGGAAAAAGAGCAAGGGCTTGCACACATCCAGTTTGGGGTGTTGAACGCTTTGCCAATCATTGCCGAGGTCGTTGCTGGCGCAATCGATGCTGGCCGAGTTGTGCGCGAAGATGCTGCATCCTCTACTTGGGAAACTGATACAGGTGTCGAAACTCAGGCGGATGCAACCCCTGAAAGCCTGGCTGCAGAAGAACAACAAGCCCGACTCGCGGAGCAGGCACGGCATAAAAGAATTGACGATACTGAGCGTGGCTTCGGTATTGAGCCTGAGGGTTTGCGCTCGTTGCGTGCGGCCATACGGGCTAAGTTAAGGACGCTTGAGTACACGTCACCGCTGAAGAACGGTGCATGGACATTGGCTAGCGGCGCTAACGAGACCTATCAAGTATTCGACAACCTGACTAACACCTATGAGTCCTTCATTCGGTTGCACTCAAAGGTCTATCGGGTTGAGTGGGTGGAGGCGGCAAGCCAGTTTCGTATTTTTGCGCCATATGAGGCCGGCCCCCCTGGTCCGTTTGTAAAAGAGCTGAGTCTTGGGCGCTGGGACCTGGATTTGAAACCCGGCTTGCGCGGTGGTGAAAGTTTTGATGGCTCCGCATCAGCCCCTATTGATACGGGTGCTGTTCCGGTAGCGCCATACCCGCCTATCGTCCTCCAACCGGACATTCCCAAGATTCAAATTGAAATCCCCATGGATGGGGTTGAAATGGCAGACGACAGTTATTTCATCCATCGGGACGGTAAAAGAACGCGCGTGTACTACGACGCCAATCCTGAGTTGCCGGGCTGGACAAACAGTCGCGGTGACTATGTATGGAGAGACAGGGCTGGTGAGTGGCATAGTGCAGGCGCCGCCGATTACAAAAAAATCGAAAGCAGGATTGCTCAAAGTAAGGACTATCGGATTTACACCTTTCCAAGGTTGCCGGAGCTTCCTGCTAATGCCACGGCCATTCCACGCGAAGTCCACTACATCTGGATGGGGAATCGGATACCCGGAGAGCAGCTGTTAACTAACCTGTCGAAAAATGCAGCGAAAAGCCCTGATCTGGCCTTTACCCTGCATATCGATATTGATAATGAACTGGCCTTTCATGACCTGTCATCGCGGTTCATCAATCACCCCAATGTTCATCTTTCACGGCTAAAAGATGAGGCTTTTTATTCAGATTTTCTGAAAAGTGAAAGTGCACCGATGTTTGATTATTTCCGCTATGGGGATTATCAAAATCTCGCGGCGGCCTCCGATGTTCTTCGCTATCGGTTGATTTATGAATATGGCGGGATTTACATGGATTGTGACGACATCATCATGAGTTCTTTCGAGGGGGTCAGTCTCGACGCGGGGCCTTGCGATGTGTTGATGGGGAACGAAGTCAGCGCACCGTCGTTTAATTATGTCGGCCCGAACACGAGTCATTTCGCCAGCCTTCCTCGAAACCCGGTATTAAAGGAACTGTTGCGGGAGATGCAAAGGCGCTATGTAAGCGAAGATCCTGTGTTTTTCACAACACCGCGTCCTCATTTAGACACCTCAACGCAAGCGCTGAGTGCTGCGTCCAAAGCGGCGATGGCTCCCTACATGATCAAGATCTTTGAATTGACGGGCCCAAGCGTATTTTCTGATGTCATGAGAAAACTGCGTCCTGACTATTTCGATCTGTTGGCGCGAAGCCTTGAACCCGAGGTGATTATTTCTGCCGCTTATACCGAACAAATGGAGGCTGCGCGGGACTTCTACTTCCCCTTCAAGCGAAAAACTCGAATTCTGCCAGGGAGCGCAAACGAATGGTGAATGGTCATTCTATTTGAGCCCCATGTTCAGACTCGCGGGCTAGAACCAGTCGGCCCGCATCGACAAGCAGGTGTCGTCCCGAGCTTCCAGGATCGCTAGTTCATGATGGCAACCCGGTACTTCCCATGTCAGGAAGTACCGGGCGGCCTGCAGCTTGCCTTTATAAAAGCTCTCGTCGGCTTCGTTACCCTTTGCTAACCCTTCCTCTGCACGAATTGCTTGTTCCAGCCAGCGCCAGCCGATGACGGTGTGGCCGAAGACTTTCAGGTACAGCGCTGAATTCGCCAAACTGCTATTTATTTTTCCTTGGGCCAGATCGGTCAGTAAGCCAAGGGTGACGATTTGCAGGCGAGCGATCAGTTGCTCCAGCGGCTGACGGAGCGGGGTCAAACCTTCGTAAGCCTGTGATCGAGCCGCCGTGTCGGTGATCAACCGAATAAGTTGCTTGAGCCCGGCACCGCCGTTTTGTGCGAGCTTGCGCCCCAGCAAGTCCAAAGATTGAATGCCGTGGGTGCCTTCATGAATCGGGTTCAGACGGTTGTCGCGGTAGTACTGTTCCACCGGATATTCACGGGTGTAGCCGTGGCCGCCAAGTATCTGTATCGCCAGTTCGTTGGCCTTGAGGCAAAACTCCGAAGGCCATGACTTGACGATAGGTGTCAGTAAATCCAGCAACTCATGAGCCTGTTTTCGAACCTCTTCGGTTTCGCCGGTGTTCGTGTCGTCGAACAAGCGCGCGGCGTACAGGCCTAGATCAAAGGCGCCTTCGACGTAAGCTTTTTGCGTCAACAGCATGCGTTTGACGTCGGCGTGCTGGATGATCGAAACCGGCGCAGTGTCCGGATTTTTGCTGTCTGGCAGGCGACCCTGCGGTCGTTCGCGGGCGTAGTCCAGTGAATACAAATAACCGGCGTAGCCGAGCATCACAGCGCCCATGCCGACGCCGATTCGGGCCTCGTTCATCATCTGAAACATGTAGCTCAGGCCTTGATGCGGTTTCCCCACCAAGTAACCGATGCACTCACCGTTGTCGCCAAAATTCAGAGCCGTTGACGTTGTACCGCGCCAGCCCATCTTGTGAAATAACCCGGCCAGCAACACGTCATTACGCTTGCCCAGGCTGCCGTCATCGTTGACCAGGAATTTGGGCACGATGAACAAAGAAATACCCTTCACCCCGGACGGCGCATCTGGCAGTTTTGCCAACACCATGTGCACGATGTTTTCAGACAGCGGATGGTCGCCACCCGAGATGAAAATCTTGTTGCCGCGCAGTCGATAAGTGCCGTCAGCGGCAGGTTCTGCTTTGGTGCGAATATCCGACAGTGACGAGCCCGCGTGAGGTTCTGTCAGCGCCATGGTGCCGAAAAAACGGCCGTCGATCATCGGCTGCAGAAAGCGCTGCTTCTGCTCATCGTTGCCGAAGCTTTCAATTAGATTCGCCGCGCCCATGGTCAAAAACGGGTATGACGTCGACGCCGCGTTAGCCGACTGGAAGTGTGCGAAACAGGCTTGTGACAACAACGTCGGCAGCTGCATCCCGCCCGCTTCAAAACTGCGCGCGGCGTTCAGAAAACCCGCCTCAAGAAACGCATCCACCGCCGGTTTTACTTCTGGAATCAACACCGCTTCGCCATTTTCATAACGCGGCTCGTTCTCGTCACCCTTACGGTTATGCGGCGCGAAAAACTTTTCGGCGATGGTCCGTGCAGTTCCGATGGCAGCGTCAAAGGTTTCGCGATTGTGCTCGGCAAAACGCTCGCGCTGGGTCAAGGCTTCGGCGTCCAACACTTCATACAGCTCGAAGGCCAGGTTGCGTGAACTCAGAAGCATCTCGGACATGGCGGCCTACCTTTTTTTGGAATGGCCGAAGTCTAGGCCCAGACGCGAGAGGCTGAATAGCAAGATTGATGTGGGTGATGGAGGGGTAAAACGTGACAGAGCACTGCCTCAGCCATCTGTAGGAGCCAACTTGTTGGCGAAGGTCCTTCGGACTGATCGCAGCCTTCGGCAGCTCCTACAGTTTGTGCAGCGCCAGAAACCCGTGGGACCGAATTCATTCGGGAAGGCTTCCGTCCTGACACGCTGCAACCTCAATCCACACAAAGTGCCACTCAGTTTGCAGCGCGACAGCGCGGTGTAGAGGTGCCGCAGAACGCCGCGCTAAACCCTCAACGCTGCGCAGCCAACAACTCAGCCAGTTGGTCCGGCGGCATCGGGTACGCGAGCAGATAACCTTGAGCCGAAGGGCAGCGCAGTTCTTTCAGGCGTTCCAATTGCTCGGTGGTTTCGATGCCCTCAGCCGTGATGTCGAATCCGAGTTTTCGACCCAGCCACAAGATGCTTTGCACAATGGCCAAGGTCCGGTTGTGGGTCATCATCCGTGAGACAAAAGAACGGTCGATTTTTATTGCATCGATAGGGTAACGGTCGATGTACGCCAATGAGCTGTACCCGGTGCCAAAGTCATCCAGCGCAACGCGAACGCCCATTTCACGCACTTTCTCGAGTATCAGACCGATGGCTTCGGGTTCATGCAGGAAAATGTTCTCGGTGACTTCTATTTGTAGGCGGTCGGCTGGAAAGTGGGTGCTGGTCAGAAAGTGCTCCAGTTGTGCGACGAACCCGGAATACTTGAGCTCTCTTCCGGAGACATTCACGTTCAGCTGTAAATCCATTTCCGGGTATTTGTTTCTCCATTCTTGAAGCTGCCTGCATGCTTCGCTCATGACCCAATAACCGATCTGCTGAATGGCGCCGATTTCTTCGGCGAAGGGGATGAACAGGTCAGGTCTAACCAGGCCGCGCTGGGGGTTATTCCAGCGAATCAGCGCTTCGACCGCTTTCAGGTTGCCTGTTTGCAGGTCATAGATCGGTTGGTAATGCAGCACAAATTCGTTGCGGGCGATGGCTTGTTTGAGCGCGCTCTGTAGCGACAGGGCTTCTATTGCTTTTTCACGCATTGAATGGTCAAAAAGCGCGTACTGGCCACCGCCTTTGGACTTCGCGGTGTACATGGCGACGTCGGCGTCGCGCAGTAGCTCTTCAGGTGTTTCGTGACTTTTATTGATGCTAACGATGCCGATGCTGCACGCGGTAAAGATATCCTGTCCGCTGACGTGGAGAGGCGCTTGTAATTGGTCGATGATGCGCATCGCCAGTGCGGCAGCATCTGCGGCGGCTAATTCGCCCTCGACTAGCAAAACGAACTCATCGCCGCCAAATCTCGAGAGGATTTCGGATGGCCTCAAGCACTGCTCAAGCCGGCGAGCCACGGCCGAGAGCAGAAGGTCTCCGGTCCGATGGCCAAGGCTGTCATTGACCAACTTGAAGCGATCCAGATCCATGAACAAGACAGTGGCGTGAGGCTGTCCATTAAGGTACCGCTGCTCAAAGACCTGACTGAGCCGCGCCATGATGAAGGCCCGATTGTTCAGCTGTGTCAGGGCATCATGTGACGCAGCGTAGGACAATTCTTTTTCGATCTGTTGGCGCTCAACCAGCCGGATCTCCAGCGCATTTTTTTCGGCCAATATCACATGCGCTTGATAAGCGAGTTTCTCGGCCTCCTTTCGTTCGCTGATGTCGCGTTGCACCGAGATCCAGTGGGTGAACCAGCCGCGCTCGTTGGCCACCGGAACGATGCTCAGTTGAACCCAGAACTCACTGCCGTCGCGCCGTTTGTTCAGCAGCTCGACTTCGACGGGTTGCCAGCCTTCAAGCGCTGTTCTTATCTGGTCCAGCGTCTCGCGATTTGTGTTATCGCAGTGAAGTATCCGAGGCGTTAGTCCGAGCACTTCTGCTTCGCTGTAACCCGTGGTGGCGGTAAAAGCGGCGTTGCAATAGACAATGCGCGGCCCCGGCGTGTCTAAAGGTTCCGCTTCAGTGATCAGAATCGCATCCTTGGCATGAACCACCACGGACTCCAACAGTCGCAGTCGCTCCATGAGGTGGCCACTTGTTCGTTCAAGCGTCCCGTCGCCGTTAGTGGGGTAGAGTTCGTGAGCGAGTTGAACCGCGTGGGTCTGCAGTACATATTTTTGCGCCGAACTTAACCCAGCCTGGGTCAGATGATGCGCCACCAATAAGGCGCCAAGCAGTTTTCCGTCGGGCCCTTTAATCGGCACCCAAATCATCAGTTTGATGGGTTTTCCAGCGAGCACTTCAAAATCATGCAGCCCGTCTGCTGTCACCTTGGACGCATCGTCCAGTACCAGAAGGTCAGTTTGCCGAAATGCGTTTTGTAGCCAGGATTGATGGGCTTCTTCCAAAGCGAGAGGGCTGGCGGCCTCAAAGCTCACGATCGATTCCCATCTTTTTGCGCAGCCCGCATAGAGTACGGCCGAACTACAGCTCGCCGAGTGCGCGGCACTGCGCACCAATCTGTCCAGGCGCTCGAGGCTTTGATCATCAAGGTATGAGTGCGTCACGATAGACCTCTTGTGCGGGGGGGCTGGGTCAAAGTTCAGGACCGCACACGGTTCTCGACATCGAGTCTCGTTACGACAGGGCCACATGGACTGGAAAGCGCTGTGTCGCTGGTAGCACTTTGATACGATCGTATACTAATTTGTACGTAGTTAAACAAAAAAACCTATACATAAATAATCATTCGTACAACTTATGCATAAATAAAGCTGGCGACTGTGGAAAGCGTGGGTACTCAACACAAAAAAAGGGGAGCCGAAGCTCCCCTTTTCTGCGTATCAGCGATCAGCCAATGGTCATTAAGCTTGCATTGCCTCCCGCGGCGGCGGTGTTCACACTCAGCGCCCGCTCAATTACCAGGCGTTCAAGGGCTATATTGGTTTCCCCGTGGGACAGCCCGTGAACCCCGACGATGGCGCCTTCGCGTTTGGCGATGTGCTGGCAGACGGCCTGGAGTTGATCCGAGTCGCCATGATGCAGAACCGCATCAATGACCACCTCGTCTTTATTCCAGTCCGCCACCGGTTGTATGCGCCCTTGCACTTCCTTGGGCAGGCGCGTGCGCAAGGTTTTGCTCAGGTCCGAGTCGGGCCAGACCGCAGTACTACCCACGGCCAAAACGGCTGCCAATTGAGTGAGCAGGTCAGCTTCGTTTTCGGCCAGGCACAGCACATGCTCGCGTGGCAGAAGACTGTAGCTGTTGCGTTCACCTGTCGGCCCCGTCAATACCCGAGTGATGCCGCTTTGTGATTGCTCTGCGAACTTATTGCAAAGTATGCCGAGCGATTCTTGCCGCTGGCTGTCGGCCCAGGTTTTCAACGCCTTGAGCGGTTTGCTCATGGCATCTCGCATTTGGGTGTTGGGCGCAGTCAGCGCATCGCCACGGGCGAACGATTGTTCAATGGCATCCACCGGACGCGTCGACAGCAGACGGTACAAGTACAGCGGGCCACCGGCTTTCGGCCCGGTGCCAGACAGGCCTTCACCGCCGAAGGGCTGAACACCGACCACGGCGCCAACAATGTTACGGTTCACGTAAACATTGCCCGCGTTGACGTTATCGATGACTTTGGCGATGGTTTCGTCGATGCGCGTGTGAACGCCCAAGGTCAACCCATAACCGGACGCGTTGATCTGACCAATCAGTAGGTCCAGCTCTTTGCGCTTGTAGCGAACGACGTGCAGCACCGGACCGAAAATCTCGCGCTGCAGTTCGTCGAAGCTTTCCAGTTCAATCAAGGTGGGCGTGACGTAGGTGCCGCGTTTGATTTCATCGCTGTCGGCAATGGCTACCTGATAAACGCTGCGGCCTTTGTCGCGCATGGCCTGGATGTGTTTCTCGATACCGTCCTTGGCTTCTGCGTCGATCACCGGGCCAATGTCTACGGACAAGCGCTCTGGATTGCCCAGACGGCATTCGGCCATGGCGCCCTTGAGCATTTCGATCACGCGATCGGCGGAGTCTTCTTGCAAGCACAGGACGCGCAACGCCGAGCAGCGTTGGCCTGCGCTGTCGAACGCCGAAGACACGACGTCGGTAACCACTTGTTCGGTCAGCGCCGAGGAATCAACGATCATCGCGTTTTGTCCGCCAGTCTCGGCGATCAGCGGGATAGGTCTGCCTTGTGCATCCAGTCGCCCGGCAATATTGCGTTGCAGTAGGCGGGCGACCTCGGTGGAGCCGGTGAACATCACGCCTTTGATTCGGTCATCACCCACCAGTCGCGCACCGACTGTCTCGCCGCGACCTGGAAGCAATTGCACGACGCCTTCTGGAATACCCGCTTCCAGCAGTAAACGAACAGCTTGCGCAGCAATCAGCGGTGTTTGCTCGGCAGGCTTGGCCAACACCGGATTCCCGGCGGCCAACGCGGCGGCGACTTGACCACTGAAAATAGCCAGCGGGAAGTTCCATGGGCTGATGCAAACCACTGGACCCAGCGGGCGGTGGGCGTCGTTGGTGAAGTCGTTACGTGCCTGGACGGCGTAATACCGAAGGAAATCTACGGCTTCCCGGACCTCGGCAATCGCGTTGGCGAAGGTCTTCCCTGCCTCGCGGGCCAGCAGACCCATCAGCGGTTGAATTTCACCTTCCATTAAATCAGCGGCACGTTCGAGGATCGCGGCGCGCTCGGCAGGCGGGGTCGCTTGCCAGATAGGCGCGGCGTTCAAGGCGCACTGAATCGCGTTGTCGACGTCTTCCAGATCAGCTTCCTGAACGTGGCCAACGACGTCACGCAGGTCAGATGGATTAAGTACCGGAGCAAAGGTACCGATACTCGCAGGGCTGCCCAGCATTGGGCCGGCTTTCCAATCGTTATGGGCGGTGGCCAGCAATGCAGAAGACAGCGATGCCAGCCGGTGTTCGTTGGCCAGGTCGATGCCGCTGGAGTTGGCGCGGTCCGGGCCATACAGATCGCGAGGCAGAGGGATGCGCGGGTGTGGCAAGCCGAACCCGCCTTCCTGCGTCGCCATCTGCTCGATGCTGTTCACTGGATCGGCCACCAGTTCCTGTATGGAAATAGATTGGTCGGCGATGCGGTTGACGAATGAAGTGTTGGCGCCGTTCTCAAGCAGGCGGCGTACAAGATAAGCCAGCAGTGTTTCGTGCGTACCCACCGGCGCGTAGACCCGGCACGGTCGATTCAACTTGCCGTCGGCAACGGTGCCCACTACCTGCTCGTACAGCGGTTCGCCCATGCCATGCAGGCATTGGAACTCGTACTGGCCAGGGTAGTAGTTTTGGCCCGCGATGTGATAAATCGCGGCCAGAGTGTGGGCGTTGTGGGTGGCAAACTGCGGATAAATAACCTCGGGTACTGACAGCAGCTTCCTCGCACACGCAATGTAGGAAACGTCGGTGTAAACCTTGCGGGTGTACACCGGGTAGCCTTCCAGGCCATCAACCTGGGCGCGTTTGATTTCGCTGTCCCAATACGCGCCCTTGACCAGGCGAATCATCAAGCGATGACGGCTGCGGCGCGCTAAGTCAATCACGTAATCGATGACATACGGGCAACGCTTCTGGTACGCCTGAATCACAAAGCCGATGCCGTTCCAGCCGGTCAACTGTGGTTCGAAACACAAGCGCTCCAAGAGATCCAGCGACAGCTCAAGGCGGTCGGCTTCTTCGGCGTCGATGTTCAGGCCGATGTCATAGTGCTTGGCCAGCAGGGTTAGCGATAACAGTCGCGGGTACAACTCGTCCATCACGCGTTCGTATTGCGCGCGGCTATAGCGCGGATGCAAGGCGGAAAGCTTGATCGAGATGCCTGGGCCTTCATAAATGCCACGACCATGGGACGCTTTGCCAATGGAGTGGATGGCCTGCTCGTAGGAAGCCAGGTACTTCTGCGCGTCGCGTTCGGTCAGCGCCGCTTCACCGAGCATGTCGTAGGAATAGCGGAAGCCCTTGGCTTCGAAGCGACTGGCGTTGGCCAAGGCTTCGGCGATGGTTTCGCCGGTGACGAACTGCTCGCCCATCAAGCGCATGGCCATGTCCACGCCCTTGCGGATCATGGGTTCGCCACTTTTGCCGATGATGCGGCTCAGGGACGAGGTCAATCCGGCTTCGTTGTGGGTGGCGACCAGTTTTCCGGTCAGCAGCAGGCCCCACGTAGCGGCGTTGACGAACAGTGACGGGCTATTTCCCAAATGCGGGTGCCAATTGCCGGTGCTGATCTTGTCGCGAATAAGTGCGTCGCGAGTGCCTTTGTCCGGGATGCGTAGCAGTGCCTCGGCCAGGCACATCAGGGCGACGCCTTCTTGGGACGACAGTGAGAACTCTTGCAGCAAACCTTGCACGATGCCCGCACGGCCGGTGGCGCTTTTTTGATTGCGTAGCTTCTCGGCGATGCTCGCGGCAAGCTTCTGGGTGGCTTCAGCCATGGCCGCAGGCAGACGCGCCTGCTCCAACAGCATCGGCACTACTTCAGGTTCGGGGCGGCGATAAGCAGACGTGATCGCGGCGCGCAGGACCGATTGCGGAAGAATGCTTTCGGCGAATTCGAGGAAACATTGATGGGTGACATCGGCGTGCAGATCGACCAGTTCGTCGGGCTCCTTTCCGGTCAAACCGTTCAGTTCCATGAGGGTCGCACCGCCCTCAAGTTTTTCAAGGTAATTGAAAATGGCCTGCTTGATCAGCCAGTGGGGGGTTCGGTCGATAGACTGCGCGGCGGCTTTCAAGCGCTCGCGGGTCGCGTCGTCGAGCTTGACGCCCAGGGTGGTTGTCGCCATTTCTCATCCTCGTAATCGCCACCACGGTGTGGCTTAGCCGACGCTCAGGTTAATCTCGAAGTACTGCGGGTGCAACCTAGTGCAACCCGTTTTCGCGGAAATAATTATTAGCTCGATATTGCGGCACTTAGCCAGCTGTCAGGCGCGCAGCGATGGTGCTTTGTAGCCGGCAAACAGTAGGCTTTGCTCCGAAAAGAAGCAAAAAACATGCAGACACTAAAAAGGCACCATGGGTGCAACTTGATAAGAAAAAGGGGTTGCACCTCATTTGTATTGTTGACTAGGATTCCCGCCCCCGAGGTGATGCGTGTTCATTCTCGGTCTATCAGCTGACGTTTTCCTGGGGAAACTTCAGTCTAGCGTGCGGTTAGTTATTCATCCTGTGGAGCGGTTTGATCGTTGCGCACAGATTGATGGCCGTGCAAATAATAACGCCAGGGCGCAATTTTATGACTGTCAGCAATCCTACTTTGATCACCTTCGTGATCTACATCGCAGCAATGGTACTAATTGGCCTGATGGCCTATCGCTCCACCAATAACCTTTCTGACTATATTCTAGGCGGCCGCAGCCTCGGCTCCGTCGTTACTGCCTTATCGGCCGGTGCGTCGGACATGAGCGGCTGGCTATTGATGGGCCTCCCGGGCGCCATCTATATGTCGGGTCTTTCCGAAAGCTGGATCGCTATCGGCTTGGTCGCCGGTGCTTATCTGAACTGGCTGTTTGTCGCCGGGCGCCTTCGCGTGCAGACCGAACACAACGGCGACGCGTTGACCTTGCCGGATTATTTCACCAGCCGATTCGACGACAAAAGCGGCGTGCTGCGGATCGTTTCGGCTGTGGTGATTCTGGTGTTCTTCACTATTTACTGTGCGTCGGGCATTGTTGCCGGTGCCCGTTTGTTCGAAAGCACGTTTGGCCTGTCTTATGAAACTGCGCTGTGGGCCGGGGCAGCTGCAACAATCGCCTACACCTTTGTGGGCGGTTTCCTTGCAGTAAGCTGGACCGACACGGTGCAGGCCACCCTGATGATCTTCGCGCTGATCCTCACGCCCATCATCGTGTTACTGGCAACGGGCGGCATCGACGCCACGTTGCTGGCCATCGAAGCGAAAGACCCCACCCATTTCGACATGCTCAAGAACACCTCGTTGATCGGCATCATCTCGCTGATGGGCTGGGGCTTGGGCTATTTTGGCCAGCCGCATATTCTGGCGCGCTTCATGGCAGCGGATTCGGTTAAGTCGATTGCCAAGGCGCGTCGCATTTCCATGACCTGGATGATCTTGTGTCTTGGCGGCACAGTTGCGGTGGGCTTCTTTGGGATTGCCTACTTCTCAGCGCACCCCGAGTTTGCCGCGCCAGTAACGGAAAACCCTGAGCGGGTGTTCATCGAACTGGCTAAGTTGCTGTTCAACCCCTGGATCGCCGGTGTGCTGTTATCGGCCATTTTGGCGGCGGTGATGAGCACGCTGAGCTGCCAATTGTTGGTGTGCTCCAGTGCGCTGACCGAAGACTTCTACAAAGCCTTCTTCCGCAAAAAGGCATCAGACTCAGAGCTGGTGTGGGTGGGTCGCGGTATGGTTCTGTTGATTGCCGTGATCGCGATAGTCATCGCGTCGAACCCGGATAATCGGGTATTGGGTCTGGTGAGTTACGCGTGGGCAGGCTTCGGTGCTGCGTTCGGCCCTGTGGTGCTGATTTCCGTACTGTGGAAAGGCATGACGCGCAACGGCGCACTCGCGGGTGTTCTGGTCGGCACCATTACGGTGGTTGTCTGGAAACACTTCGCACTGCTGGGGTTGTACGAAATCATTCCAGGCTTCCTCTTCGCCAGCATCGCCATCGTGGTATTCAGTCTGCTGGGCAAAGCGCCGACGCCGGACATGCTGACACGCTTCGACGCTGCCGAAAAAGAGTTCAAGGCTGCCTCTCTCTGAATGATTGAAACCCCGGAACGGCCCACGCGATGGGCCGTTTTCAGCGCAGACCCTTCAGCCTTTTACGTGATTGATGTCCAGTTTGTAGAACGTCGCTTTGCCGCCTTCGCTGGTGTAACCCGTGTTGTCCTGGGTGTAGACCCCAGCCTTGAAGTACAGCGGCTTATCACGCCAGGTTGCGCTGATCGGGCTGCTCCAGTTTGAATCGCGCACGCTCACGCTCAGTTGTCCGCCGGGGCTGAGGTGGATGATGTATTTAAACGGCTCATTGAGGGGCACGTTTTCAGCAACGATGATCACGCGGCCTTCTTTGTCATCAAACCGGTTGCGCACCTTGGCGACGACCGTGCCGCTTTTTGTACTTTCCTTATATTGGTATTCGACCTTCAGCAGGGGGTCGGTGCTTTCGTACGCGTGAATTTGGCCGATGACGATTCGCCCGGACGATGGCACCTGATTGACCGCAACGGTGGCGCGTAAAAAATTGTCGGTGCTAGGGTACAACCAGTTGTGCAATGAACCATCGGAGTAGGTTTCTCGTAGTTCGCTGCGGGGGTAGATCGCGTTAGCGGTGCGTGAGCCAGTAACCGGAGACCAGAAAAAAATCGCGCCACTGTCGGATTGGAAATATTTTCCGCTGTAACCGTCGACCAACTGGGGAGTGTTGATGGTCGCAGGTGGGGAGCCTTCGGGGATGCTTAGGTTCCACGTTGCCAGGTCAATCATTTTTTAGCCTTCGATGTGTCTCATGGCCAGTAGAGAGGTGTCTGGCTCAAGGGTTTCCAAGTACCGTTTATAAACTTGTAAGAGAAAGTATTAGCGTTTTTCCGTCGAGCGGTTGGCGTCAATTTTTCGTGATGGCACTTAAAAGGTCTCTAATGGCCTTCTGATGGTGTATACCATTAGTCGGACGACCGGCATTTAGCCACTAGATGAAGCGTCCCTTGCTTCTGCTTTTGTTTTCCCAAGACTAGAGTAAGCGGCTAGTAGAATTCGGGCCTCGCCCTACGCCCTGGCGTACGGGCCACAGGAAGAGAAGCAGCATGGAATGCCTGCAATCAAAGCCATCGGAAGCTACCTCGGTCCTCTTGGTCGTTGATGATTACCCTGAAAATCTGATCACCATGCGTGCCGTCTTGCAGCGGCAAGATTGGCACGTCGTCACGGCCGGCTCCGGGGTCGAAGCGCTGAATGTGCTGCTGGAAATGGAAGTCGATCTAGTGTTGCTCGACGTCCACATGCCGGGCATGGATGGTTTTGAGGTTGCTCGGCTCATGCGCGGCAGCCAGCGCACCCGGCTGACGCCGATTATTTTCCTGACCGCCAGCGAACAGTCCCAGGCCTCGGTGCACAAAGGCTACGCTAGCGGCGCTGTGGATTATTTGTTCAAACCCTTCGATCCTCAGGTCCTGAAACCAAAAGTCCAGGCGTTACTGGAACATCAGCGTAACCGCCGCGCCTTGCAAACCCTGAGTCATGAACTGGAAGCTGCCCGCGCCTTCAACGCATCGGTGCTGTCGAACGTCGCCGAAGGCATCCTGGTCGTCGACGAGGCGGGCGTGATCAGTTTTGCCAATCCGGCGATTTGTCGTTTGCTCAATGCAACTGTCGATGAATTGCAGGGCACTGAAGTGATCGATTACCTGAGCAAGCCCCACGTGTTGCAATGGTCGGAGTCGGATTTTTATCGCAGCTACCGCAATGCGGATACGTACCGCATGCACGATGCCGTTTTGCGCACGGCTGACGGCCCTCAGGTGCCGGTCGCGTTGTCCTGTGCGCCGTTGCCCGCCGAGCAGCGGTCGATGGTGTTGAGTATTCTCGACATGTCGGTGGTGCGCGACTTGTGCCAGCAACTTGAGCAGCAGGCGGTGACCGACTCGCTCACCGGGCTGCTCAACCGCCGCGGTTTTTATCAAACGGTCGAAAACACCTTGGCGCGCTCCGACCGTGCCGACAAATCACTGGTGGTGTTGTACCTGGACCTTGATGGGTTCAAGCGTGTCAACGACTCGCTGGGTCACGATGCGGGTGATCGGGTGTTGCTATGGGTTGCTGAGCAGTTAAGGGAGTGTCTGCGGCCTTACGACATACTGGCGCGCATGGGCGGTGATGAGTTTACCGCTGTGATTGACGGTCTGGATTATCCGGAACAAGCGGCGATCATCGCTGAAAAATTAATTGAGCGCGTGTCTGTGCGACAGCAGATCGACGGTCTGGATGTCACGCTGGGCGCCAGCATTGGCATTGCGACCTACCCCGATTGTGGCGCCGACCTGGATGGCTTGCTGCGCGCCGCCGACATTGCCATGTACGAGGCCAAGCGCGCGGGGCGTCAGCAATATCGTTTTTATGACCATGAAATGAATGGTCGCGCCCGCTCGCGGTTGATGCTCGAAGAGAGCGTGCGAACGGCCATCGAGGGGAATGATTTCTCGTTGGTTTATCAGCCTCAGGTCTCTATTGAACACGGTCGCGTGCGCGGTTTTGAGGCTTTGTTGCACTGGCAACACCCTGACGTTGGGGATGTGCCGCCGGGGCTGTTTATCCCGCTGCTCGAAGAGACGCGTCTGATCAATAGGCTAAGCAGCTGGATTTTCGAGCAGGCCGCCGAACAGCGCCTGGCCTGGAACGGCATTTTTCCTCAGGAGTTGGTGCTGGCGGTGAGCGTCAGTGCTGCGCAGTTCAGCCTTCCCAATCTGGCCTCGGAACTTCACCTCGCCATCAACCGCTACGGGCTGCGACCGCATCAGCTAGAGGTCGAAATTTCCGAAGGTTCGCTGGCGCAGAGCCTTATTCACTCACGCAAGCAATTACAGGCCCTTCGTGAGGTCGGCGTGCGTATTGCGATGGATGATTTCGGTGTGGGTGAATGCTCACTTTCGCTCCTGCACACGCTTGAGCTGGATACGCTGAAAATTGATCGCCAGTTTGTCGCTCGGCTACTCGACTCACCGCGTGATGCGGCGGTGGCGCGCAGTGTCATTCAGCTCTGTCGTGAGTTGGGCATGCTAGTGATTGCCGAAGGTGTCGACAAGGCCGAGCACTATCAGTGGCTGGCCGAAAACGGTTGTCACTTGGTTCAGGGGGCTTTGATCACGCCGCCGCTGACCGCGGACGGTGCCCTACAGTTTTTAAAACCGTTCGACTGGGACAGGTCCAAAGGGATTTGAATTCGGTACACTGGGACTTTCAAACCTTCGTTGCCCCTTATGATCGCGCCTGCTTTCCCTCCGTTGAAATACCTGCAAGCTTATCCGCCGGCTCTCCAGGAGCAGGTGCAGCAATTGATTTCGCAGAATCGGCTGGAGGCTTATTTGAAACAACGCTATCCCGAGCGCCACGCGGTGCAGAGCGATAAAGCGTTGTACGTCTATGCGCTGGCGTTAAAGCAAGAGTACCTGCGCAACGCACCCAATATCGACAAAGTGCTGTTCGATAATCGTCTTGACCTGACCCACCGAGCGCTAGGGTTGCACACGACAATTTCCCGAGTCCAAGGCGGGAAGCTCAAGTCCAAGAAAGAAATCCGCATTGCCTCATTGTTCAAGGACGCCGCGCCAGAATTTTTAAAGATGATCGTGGTTCACGAGCTGGCGCACTTCAAAGAGTCAGACCATAACAAAGCGTTTTATCAGCTGTGTGAACACATGCAGCCCGGCTATCACCAGTTAGAGTTCGATCTGCGCATTTACCTGACGTACCGTGACCTGCAAGGAAAAGCCGCCGAATGAATCTCGACAAGGCCCCGACGATGGATGTCAGCAAGACTAAAAGCAGTTTTTATCGCCGTTTGTACGTGGCGTATTTGATTGATAGCGGCACCGCCGCGAGCGTTCCTGCGCTGTGTGATGCAACCGGTATGCCGCGCCGCACGGCACAAGACACCATCGCCGCGTTGGCCGATCTGGACATTGTGTGCGAGTTCCAACAGCAGGACGGTGCGCGTAATCATGCAGGCAGCTATCAGATCAGAGAGTGGGGTGCACTCGACAAAATCTGGATCGCTCAGCATCTGCCGCACATAAAAGCAGTGTTGGGCTACCCATGAAGAAGCACTAGTCCAGGTCGCGACGCATACCTATGTGGGGGATATCGTCCTCTAGGTACACCTCGCCAACAGGCTTGAAGCCATAGCGGCCGTAGTAGCCTTGTAAGTGGGCTTGAGCCGAGAGATAGATCGGTTGGTCAGGCCACTTTTGTTCGGCGTGCACCAATGCCTGCACTATCAAGGAATGCCCCATGCCGCGTTTGCGCGCAACCAGTGCAGTGACAACGCGGCCGATGACGACATCACCGCCTTGCTGGATCGGATCAAGCAGGCGCAAATAGGCCACCAGCACGTCGTTTTCCCAAGCCATCAGGTGACAGGTGTCACCCTCCAGATCCTGACCGTCGACGTCCTGATACCAGCACTTTTGCTCGACCACAAAAACTTCGGCACGCAACCGCAATATAGCGTAGAGCTGTTCTTTGCTGAGGTCGGTGTGGTGTTTGCAAACCCAATTGATCGACATGTGACAGGCCTGAAAAAGAATTCTGGGGCGGATACTAAAGCCAGTGTCCGATTGGATGCCAGATAGAACTGTAGCGTTTTAACGCAAAAGGCTACGGGTGCAGGTGAAAAGAAAAAAGTTTTTGATTCGGCGATGGGCCATCAGGACTGTTGGTCGCAAGGTTCGCGATTGTGTAATCTGCATGCCATCTCTGGATTTCGATTGTGTATGAGCGAGTATTAATCCGGGTCGTGATCCAACGCGTCCCCCGTATGGCGGCCAGCTGTCCGCCTTAGGATCTTGAGCATGCCACGATTGCTTCGAGCCATGGGTTTGCTGGGATTGTTGTTGATGGCGCACGGCGCCGAAGCGCAAACGTTGCGTTTGGTCGGCGATGCATGGCCACCTTTTACTGACGTCAATCTGGCTAACGGTGGATTGGCTACAGACCTCGTCAGCACGGCCTTAAAGCGTGCCGGTTACACCACTGAATTTGAGCAAGTGCCTTGGGCGCGTGCGTTGTTTGGGTTAGGAGAAGGGCGCTATGACGTGTTGGTCGATGCCTGGTTTAATCACGATCGCACGCTGTTAGGAGAGTTTTCGAACGAGTACCTGCTTAACCGCGTTCGCTTTCTCAAGCGCAAAGATTCCCCTATCGTTTTCGATAATTTACAGCAGCTTCATCCGTTTCCCATCGCTGTGGTGCGAGGCTATGCCTATTCATTAGCGTTTGATAATGATGCCGAGCTGCAAAAAGTCCCGGTCCACAGTTTTTCCATGGCGCTGCAAATGCTGGAGGCAGGGCGGGTTGCGCTGACCGTGGAGGATGAATATGTCGCCCGTTATAACCTGAATAACGAGTCGCAACAGGTCCGTGACAGCGTTGAATTTCTTCCCAAGTCACTGAGCGAGAACAGCCTGCATATTCTGGTCAGCCTGAAGAATCCCGATCACGCGCAAATTGTTGCCAACTTTGATCGGGAGATAGCTGCAATGAAAGCCGATGGGACCTATGACCGTCTATTTCGTGAGCACGGCCTGTAACTGGAACTGACCGCTGTGTCAGGCGGCAATGGGTTCTTTGATCAAGTGCGCGGCCAACGTCCGCAATGGTCCTAACTGACGGCCAATCAACGCGAGCTGGGTTTGCACCAGCCGCTGGCTGTCGTCTATCTCGTCAGGAATCTGTTCAAGGTCAGTGGCCAGCGCTTCTTCGGCATCACTCTGGATCGCCACGGGCTTTTTGTTGGCCAGGCTTTGCGCGATTTCATCGATGCTCGCTGCCAAGCTGGCACCCGCACCATCGATCAAATGCTCCCGCGCCTCGGCGGGTAACTGGGTTTCCCGGTGCGCCCCCAGCCCCGATAAATAACTGAGCAGCGTGTGAGACAACACCAAAAATCTGAAACCGACGTCGGCGTCTTTGCGAAAGTGTCCCGGCTCCATCAGCATGTTGGCCAAGGTGGTCGATAGCGCCGCGTCGGCATTGTGGGCGTTGCGGCGGGCCAAGCGGTAAGCCAAGTCGTCATTCTTGCCGTGTGCATACTGCTGCATGATTTGCCGCAGATAAATGCTATTGCAGGTGAGGGTATTGGCCAGCACTTTGTTCAGCCGCCGCCCTTGCCAGTCCGGCAAGAACAGGAACACCGCAAGGCCCGCAATCAGGCTGCCCAGCAAGGTATCGAACAGGCGCGGCAGGAACAGCCCGTAACTGTCGCCGGTCTGATTGAAGCAGAACAAAATCATCAGAGTCATCGCGGCGGTGGCCAAGGTATAGCGCGAGGTCCGGTTGACGAAGAATACGATGCCTGCCGCAATGGCGAATGTTGATTGAATCAGCGGGCTGGGAAACAGATCGAACAAGGCCCATCCCGCGGTCAAGCCAATCGCCGTTCCGCTGATTCGCTGCACCAGCTTGCGCCGCGTCGCGCCGTAGTTAGGCTGGCAGACGAACAGTGTGGTCAAAATAATCCAGTAACCCTGGGACGGATGCACCAAATGCACCATGCCATAACCGACGCTCAACGCCAGCGGTAGCCGCAAGGCATGGCGGAACAGCAGCGACGTTGGCGTCAGTTGCAGCCGGACGCGATTCCATACGTCCTTCAGACCGCTCGGCGACCGGTCAAGCAAAGTACTATCGGTGGCATCGGCCAAGCTGTCGGGGTTGCTGGCGTCTCTGAGCAGGCGGTCCAGGGTTCCCAGGTTGGCAGCCAACGCGCGCAACGAGCGCAACAGCCCGCGCCACGCTGGATTGCTCTGAATGCGCAGGTGCTCCAACGAGGCATGCAAGTCCTCCAAGGCATGGGCAAAACCTTCGTCATACACAAAGGGCTGACGCAGTTGGATGGTTTCCGACAGTCGACGGCACGCGACCCCTTGCTGGCGCAGCAGTCGCAGACAACGGAACAGCACATCGCTGTGGAAGAATGCTTCGGCCAGCGCGTTATATGGGTAGTGGGAGGAACTGGCGCGTTCGTGGATGTCCTGAGCGAGAAAGTACAGCTTGAGGTAGCGATTGACCTTGGCCCCAGGCCGGCCATCGCCCACGCGGTGCAGAATAATTTCCTTCGCGGCATTGAGCGCCGCAACGACTCGGCCATTTTGCTGCGCCAACGCCAGGCGGCGACCTTCAAGGTCCAGTTGGCGGATGGGCTCAAACAGCGTCGACTTGAGTTCCAGGTAGCGACCCAGTTCGCTAAAAAGCTTCGCCAGGCTTTGTTGCACCGGTTGATTGGAAAACAGCATCTGCCACAGCACCGACAATAAGCCGTACCAGGCAGCGCCCGCGACCAGCAACATCGGCTCATGCCAAACGTCTGCCACCTCGCCGCCACGCTGATCAACGCCAATCATGGTGTACACCGACAATATGAGGGTGGCCGAGGCGATGGCGCCATAGCGTCCGCCCAGCGCACCCAACATGGTCAGGCAAAACGCCGCGACGGCCAGAGCGCAGACAAAAATCAGCGGGTAGGGAAAGAGTAATTCAACCGAGAGAGAGGCGATGCTGAAACACACCAAGGTCACGGCCAATGCGTTGAGGCGTCCTTGCCAGCTGTCATCAGTCTCGGCCAGCGCGCTGGCGATAATCCCCAAAAACACCGGGATCAGCAGGGCCATTTCGTTCTGGTACCAACACAGCGCCATCGTCCCAGTCAGGGCGATGAACACGCGCAAGCTGTAGCTGAACTTATCCAGCGCCCACAAACGGCGGAGCGTATGACGAAAAGAAGGTGATGGCATAAGGGCTTACGGCCTTGTTCGCTATTGATCCAGATCAGCTAAGTATCTACAGCGCTAAGTGTCAGCTGTACATAAGGTTTAGCAAAAATGTTTTTGCAGCCGCCGGTTCACCGCCCCCCCTGTCGGAGCCAACTTGTTGGCGAAGGGCATGACGTGGGGGGTAGGTGTAACGCTTCCCGAATGAATTCGGTCCCACAGGGGGATGCGGATTCGGCGTGGGACCGAATTTATTCGGTCAGGGCGCGACGCGGTAATTCAGACAAACTGCGCAGCCGCGTACGCCGAGGCCCAGGCCCATTGGAAGTTGAAGCCGCCTAGATGGCCGCTGACGTCCAGCACTTCACCGATGAAATACAGCCCCGGTGATTTCAGCGACTCCATGGTCTTGGACGACACCTCCCTGGTGTCGATGCCGCCGAGGGTGACTTCCGCCGTGCGATAGCCTTCGGTGCCCGCAGGCACCACCTGCCAGCTGGCGAGTTTTTCAGCGATCTCATTGAGTTCGCTCGGCGTGTATTGCTTCATCGGTTTGGAAACGAACCAATGCTCGGCAATCAGGTTGGCCATCTTCTTGGTGAAGAGTTCACCCAGCAGGGTTTTCAGTTCGCTGTTAGGCCGTTCGGCTTGTTGTTGCACTAACCATTCAAGGGCATCGTGGTCCGGCAGCAGGTTGATTTCGACGGCTTCGCCGGGGTGCCAGAACGAAGATATCTGCAGAATCGCCGGCCCGCTCAGACCCCGGTGAGTGAACAAGATGTTTTCGCGAAAGCTCATGTCGTTACAGCTGACCAGGCAATCCACCGAAGTACCGGACAGTTCGGTACACAGTTCTTTAAGCTGGTCGGTGATGGTAAACGGCACCAGTCCGGCGCGGGTCGGCAGCAGGGTATGACCGAACTGTTTGCCGACTTGATAACCAAAACCGGTCGCGCCCAGGGTCGGGATCGAAAGTCCGCCGGTGGCGATGACCAGCGATTGGCAATTTAACGTGCCCATTGTCGTGCCGAGGCTGTAGCCGTCGTCGGTCTTTTCGATGTTTTGTACCGATGTGTCCAGATGCAGGCTGACACCGGCTTGTTCGCATTCGTTAAGCAGCAGCTCAAGGATGTCGCTGGATTTGTTATCGCAAAACAACTGGCCGAGTTTCTTCTCGTGGTACGGCACGCCGTGCTTGGCGACCAGCGCAATGAAATCCCACTGGGTATAACGCGCCAGTGCCGATTTGCAGAAGTGCGGGTTTTGCGAAAGGAAATTTCCGGGTTCGGTGTACATGTTGGTGAAGTTGCAACGTCCACCGCCGGACATGAGGATTTTTTTGCCGGCTTTGTTCGCGTGATCAATCAGCATCACCGTACGGCCGCGATTGGCCGCCGTGAGGGCGCACATCAAACCTGCGGCGCCAGCGCCGATGATCACAACGTCAGTAACGGGCAAAGCGAAATCCTCGGGTAACGGTTAAATCTTTATGGTCTGACATGACCCCTTCCCGAATTCAATCGCCCCCTGTAGGACCGAATTTATTCGGGAAGCTTTTTGGGGTCTTACAAAATCCGAACCCGCAACGAGCGGCCTTTGATTTTGCCGTTGTTCAAACGCTCCAGCGCTTGCATGGCCACGACGCTTTCGACGGCGACATAGGCCTGGAAATCGAAAATGGCGATTTTGCCAACCTGGGTGCCTGGAATGCCGGCATCACCGGTCAAGGCGCCAAGAATATCGCCAGGGCGAACCTTGTCTTTACGGCCTGCGCCGATCACCAGCGTGGTCATGGTCGGTTGCAGCGGTGCGCCGCCTTTGCTTTTCAAATCGTCCAGCTGTTCCCACTTCAGCGGGGCTTTCTGCACGTCTTCGATGGCTCGGGCGCGGTGCGCTTCAGACGGAGCAACCAGGCTGATGGCCAGACCTTTCTCACCAGCGCGACCGGTACGGCCTACACGGTGGATGTGCATTTCCGAATCACGGGCCAGCTCAACGTTGAGCACCATGTCCAGCGCATCGATGTCCAGACCACGAGCAGCGACGTCGGTGGCAACCAATACCGAGGTGCTGCGGTTGGAGAACATCGCCAGCACTTGGTCACGGTCACGCTGTTCCAGATCGCCGTGCAGGCCGACTGCGGAAATGCCTTTGGCGGTCAGGTGGTCGACCACTTCTTGGCACTGCTGCTTGGTGAAGCAGAACGCAACGCAGGACTGTGGACGGAAATGCCCAAGCACTTTAACCACAGCGTTGAGACGGTCTTCCGGGGTGATTTCATAGAAGTGCTGCTCGATCTGGCTGTCGGCATGCAGCGCCTCAACCTTGACCGTTTGCGGGTCCTTCATGAACTTCGAAGACAGTTGCTTGATGCCGGCCGGGTAGGTCGCCGAGAACAGCAAGGTCTGACGCTTTTTCGGCGTCTGATCAATGATGTTTTCGATGGCGTCGTAGAAACCCATGTCGAGCATGCGGTCAGCTTCGTCGAGGATCAGCGTGTTCAGGCCGTCCAATACCAGCGAGCCTTTGCGCAAGTGCTGCTGAATACGCCCTGGCGTGCCGACGATGATGTGCGCGCCGTGCTCCAATGAGCCGATTTGCGGCCCGAAGGAGACGCCGCCGCACAAGGTCAGGACCTTGATGTTGTCTTCCGAACGCGCCAGGCGACGAATTTCTTTGGCCACTTGGTCAGCCAATTCACGGGTCGGACACAGCACCAACGCCTGGCAACCGAAGAAGCGCGGGTTGATCGGGTTGAGCAAGCCGATGCCGAACGCGGCGGTTTTGCCACTGCCGGTCTTGGCCTGAGCAATCAGGTCCATCCCCTTGAGAATCACCGGCAGGCTCTGCGCCTGAATCGGCGTCATCTCGGCGTAACCAAGGGACTCCAGGTTAGCCAACATGGGGGCGGAAAGAGGCAGTGAGTTAAAAGCGGTGCTAGTCACGGGACGGGCCTGCAAAACAAAATGTCGCGCAGTGTATCAGGTCGCGGCCCCGTCCTAGTCGTGGATCTCGGGTTCCTGACGAGGAACACTTCGTCCGCCTTGAGGGGGGAGCTGTAGAAAAATCCCCGCAGCCAGCATCGACAGCACCCCAACGCTAAGGAACGTCTTTTGGAACGCCCCCAATAAGCCGCTCACTGCACCGCCGGTTATGTCGTCTGTAAAACCGCCGAGCAAGGCTGCCGCACAGGCCACGCCCAGGCTCAAGGACAATTGCGCCACCACCGACAGCAGGCTGTTACCGCTGGCGGCACTGGAATCGTCAAGGTCAATCAGGGTCACGGCGTTCATGGCGGAGAATTGCAGCGAGTTCACCGCGCCCATAAAGCCGAGGTGGATCAGCAGCAACCAATACGGGGTTTGTGCATCGACCAGACCCAGACTCGCCAGCAGCAAGCCCAGCAAAAATGTATTGCCGGTAAGTACGATGCGAAAACCCAGGCGCTCAATGAGTGGCCGCGCCAATGATTTGGAAATCATCGCGGCAACCGCCAGCGGGATCATGCTCATCCCCGCTTGGGACGGCGAATAGCCCAGCGCCACTTGCAACAACAGCGGCACCAGAAACGGCAGGGCGCCGCTGCCCAGGCGCGAGAACAAATTGCCGAAAATACCCACGGCAAACGATCGAGTACGGAACAGCGCGGGGGCGAACAAGGGATAGCTGATATTGCCGGCCCGCAACCAATACGCCGCCAGACACGCCATCCCGCCAAACAACAGCAGCACCACGCGCATATGCGGCAGGTGCAATTCGCCCAAGCCTTCAAGCGCGATAGTAATCAGGACCATTGAGGCGCCGAACAATAGAAAACCAACCCCATCAAAACGCGTGCGACCGCCGCCCGGCAAATTGGGCACCAGTGCGTTGATCGCGTAGCAACCGATCAGGCCCACCGGGATATTGATCAGAAAGATCCAGTGCCAACTCAGGTACTCAACCATCCAGCCACCCACGGTCGGGCCCATCAGCGGGCCAAGCAAGCCGGGCACGGTGATGAAACTCATGATCCGCACCAGCTCTGATCGCGGGTAGGCCCGCAACACGATCAAGCGCCCAATGGGCACCATCAATGCGCCGCCCAAGCCTTGAACCACCCGCGCCGCGACCAGCATGCCCAAGGAACTGGACAGCGCACACAGCAGTGAGCCGAGGCTGAACAGCAAGATTGCGCCAAAGAAAATCCGCTTGATGCCAAACCGGTCGGCAATCCAGCCCGAGGCCGGAATCAACAGTGCCACGGTGAGCATGTAAGCAATGACCACCGACTGCATGCGCAAGGGGTCTTCATTGAGCGAACGGGCCATGGCCGGCAGGGCGGTATTGAGAATCGTACCGTCGAGACTCTGCATGAAAAACGCGATGGCGACGACCCATGGCAACCAGCGCAGGGTTCGGGCATCCAGAATCGGTGTGCTGGTTGGCATACGTCCCTTAGAGCGTGAGGGTCAAGCGACTGATCAACGCGCCTGGCAGCAGGCTTGAAGCGGTTTGACGTTGACTATAGGTGCTGGCGGACAGAATCAGTTCCCTTTCGCGGGTCAATTGTTCGAGGGCGCTGCCCAGCAGGCTGTAGACGCTGTCGTCGAAACGCATGGTATTGACCGGCGCTTGTATTTCGCCGTTTTCGACCCAGAACGTGGCAAAGCGGGTCATGCCGGTCAAGCGTGCGGCGGATTGATCCGAGAAGTTCAAGTACCACAGGTTGCTGATGTACAGCCCGGTGCCGAGTTGCTTGAGGATGTCTTTCAGCGCCAGGGTTCCGCCAGCCATGCTGAGGGCGCTGGGTGATTCACCGCCGCCCGCACCGTTAGCGGTCAGGCCATATTCCGCCGCGCTGCGCGAACCGACCAGTTGTTCGTGGGCGCGGCCGCCGCTGATTAGCGACAAGTCACTGCGCGGATAGCCTTCGCCGGAGAACGCGGGCGACAACGAGCCGGTGACCTGTTCGTTCAGGCTCACCAACGGGCTGAGGTGCGCGTCGCCGTTGTACAGCCGCTGTAACGGGCTGGTTTTACTGGCGATGGCGTCGGCGGAAAAGCCGCCCCAGCAGAGCATGCCCATCACTTCTTCAAGTGCCGCAGGAGCCAGGTACGCGCGGTATTCGCCGGGCGCTAAGGCGTGCAAGGGTCGACCGAGAAACTCGAGTTGTTCCCGGGCTTGCTGAAAGCGCTGAGCGAACGCCTCGTCGTCCCAGTGATCCCCGGCATAGCTCGCTTTGACTGCCTGACCGTTGGCGTGAAACAGGCTCCAGTCGAAGTTGAAACTGTTCGCCTGATGCCAACCCAGTGCGCCCCATGAACTGGCGAAACCCCGGTACAACGGGCCTGCGGCATAAAATCCCACCAGGTCCAGGCCTTCGGCCAATTCGTTGATTTGCGCCAGCACCCGCGCGCTGTCTGGCAGGGGTTGATGCTGAGCGTTGCTGATCTGCCAATCGTCAATGTTGGGCAGCAAATACGGGTCTTGCGGCAGCAGCACCAGGGTTTCACGCAACTGCTGCAGGGCCGCTGCCAAGCGGCTTTGATCCACCTCGGCGTCCCCTGACAGCGTCAAGCACAAGTCGGCATGACGGCCATCGTTGATCAGTTTGACGTTCAAAGCGGCCTGCTGCACATGCCCGGCCTGACGCACCTTGGCATGGTTGAAACGAATGAATTCTGAGGCTTCGGCGTTGTAGCCCAAGGTGAACGCTTCGGGGGCGGCAATCGCATCGCGCAGCCAATCGACCAGCGCGGCGAACTGTTGTTGCTGAGTGAGGTGTTCCATCAAGCGTCCCCTCCGAATACATCAACCTGCGAGAACACGCAGGCGGGTGAGGCGTGACCGACGCGCACTACTTGATTGGGTTCACCTTTGCCGCAATTGGGCGTGCCCAGGACCTTGAAGGTGCGGGCATCGCCCACGGCTGCGAGGTTGCGCCAGAAATGTGCGGAGATCGCCCGGTAGTTAGGGTTCTTCACCACGCCTTTGAGTTCGCCGTTCTCGATCAGTTGGCCCCACTCGCAACCGAACTGGAACTTGTTGCGTGCGTCATCGATGGACCATGAGCGATTGGTCGACATCATGATGCCGTGCTCAATGTTACCGATCAGTTGGTCGAGGGACGTGTCGCCGGGTTCGATGTTCAAGTTGGCCATGCGGTCGATGGGCGGGCGGTTCCAGCTGCATGCGCGACTGTTGGCGACGCCTTCCATGCCGGATCGAAATTGCGACAGCGCGCCACCCAAGGGCCGGACCAGCACGCCGTCGCGGATCAGAAATTGTTTGCTGGCGGGGGTGCCGTCATCGTCGTGACTGTAACTCGCCAGCTGTTCGGGGATGTCTGGGTTGAAGGTCACATTGAGCAGCTCGGAACCGTATTGCAGACTGCCAAAGTCACTGGTTTTTACGAAGCTGGTGCCAGCGTAATTGCGCTCATCACCGAGAATCCGGTCCAGCTCCAGGGGGTGACCAATGGATTCGTGGATTTGCAGGATCATCTGGTCAGGCGTCAACAGCAAGTCCCGCGGCCCGGACGGGGTGTTTGGCGCCATGATCAGTTGCAATGCCTGATCGGCGACCTGCGCAGCGGCACCGATCAATCCGCAATTGCTGATGACCTCCGCGCCGCCTTGTTGGCCGAAGTTATCGCGACCGAGGCTTCGGGTCTGGCTGTCGCTGCCGTCGTACGCCGTGACGCTCATGCCCGGATAGACGTAGCGCTGCGCCTGACGAATCTCGGCACCGGCAGTGTTCAAGTAGATTTGCTCGACGTTTTCCAACCCGAGACTGGCTTGCCAACTTACCAGGCGTTTGTCGCTGGGCACCGCTGACGATTCAGTTGAAAGGAGTTGGTAGCAATCGCCCAATGATGGAAACACATCGGCCAGGTGCGGCGACAGGTAATCGGCGCGACTGGTGGACACTGGCTGATCGCGCAGGTCGAGCAGGGCATAAGGCGCCAAACGCCGGGCGTGTTGCTCGGCCTGTTCAAGCGCTGCTTGCAGCCCGCGTTGCGAGAGATCGTTGGTGGCGGCGTAGGCCTCGACGCCGTTGACCCGCACCGTCAGCATCGCACCTTCGTCGGTGCTCAGGTGCGGCGGCTCGGCGACGTTCTTGCGCACGGACAAGTGTTGGCTGGTTTGTCGGACGTAACGCAGGGAGAAAAATTCGGCAGGGCTGCGCAGCGCGCTAAACCGCTGCTTGAGCTGAACGGAGAAATCGAACATTGCACAATGGCTCCGTCAAATGGGCTGATGCCGTCGCGGATGAATTGGCTTCACAGGGGCTTACGCGGATCTGTGGGAGCGAATTCATTCGCGAAGGCCGCGACGCGGAGTATCAGATACACCGCGTTGACCGCTTCCCGAATAAATTCGGTCCTACAGTGTCCCCCGCAATTGCGCGAATCTACTGTGGGAATGAGTTCATTCGCGAAAGCCTGATCGCTTAAACCGGGCAACCCTTGCTGCGCAGGATCGCGTCAAAACGATCCGGGTCCAGCGTGCCTGATTCGATGGCCGCCAAGGTCGCTTGTTCCCGCGCCAGCAAATCTTTGCAGCGCTCCAGCAACTCAGGCAACTCGGCACGGGCGGCAGCAACCACACCATCGCCGTCACCAATCATCAAATCACCGGGCATGACCAGCATGCCTGCGCAGGAAATAGGTACGTTGATTTCGCCGCCGCCGTCGGTGCTCGGACCCCGATGCACGCCGCCGATGGCATAGGCCGGAAGCTCGCCGGTTTGCCATTCGTCCAGGTCACGCAGAGCGCCGTTGATGACCACGCCGACGATCCCTGCCTTGAGCGCCATGGCGCGCATGATGCCGCCGAACACTGCACGGGTCAGGTCGGCACTGCCGTCGATGACCAATACGTCGCCAGGACGAGCCATTTGCATGGCTTTGAGGATCATCAAGTTGTCGCCGGGACGAACACGAACAGTCAAGGCGCTGCCCAGCATCGGCGCATTGCCGTGGAACGCTTTGAGTCCCAGGCCGCCTACGTTGCGGCCCAAGCAGTCACTGACGGCGGCGGCGGGGATTTTGCTAAAAGCTTGAAGCCACATCGGATCGAGGGGTTCAGCGTTTGGGTTGATCAGATAGCCCGTGGGCCATGTGCTCGAAGACACTACATCAAACATGGAGAAAGCCTCGTGGCCAGTCATTGCCGGCTTGTCGATTAGAGCGGGGGGTGATCGTTTGCGTAGCGATAGATTAGGCCTGCGCACCCGTCGGGATCAAGCTTGACTCGTTTGTTGCGCGCCAACCGGGCCTGCGAAATCCTAGCGAGCAGCCCATACGCTGTGGGTGCGCTGTCTTTTCTTTATCTTTGTAAGACTAATCCTCAAGCCTTACAGGAAACGTCTCTTTCGTGTCCCCCTGCATTGAAGTGGCGCTTTATTCACGGCATGTTTCGCCCTTTCTGACACTTCATAAGGACGAACCGTTTTTATGCCTGACGCGATCCCCCGGTTTCTTAACCGCCCCACCCTGAACAGTCCTCGCCTGGAACATGGGCAGAAGATAGCGTTCCTTATCGAAGCCGCCCACGCGCCTGCTGCATGGACGGTACTGATGCAAAAAGGTGCGCAGTTCAAGGTTGACCTCCTCTGGTCCGGCACGCCGTTTCAGGCGCAGATGGCCCAAGGGCCTTCCTGGTTTGTGGTCAATGCGCAGTGCGTCGATGGGCTGGCGCAGGTGTGTCATCAACGCCCGGCTGGCATGGCCCTGACCTGCACCGACCCGTTGCAGGCATTGGCGCATGCCCGAACATTGCTGAGCATGACCCCGCCGAAACTATTGGCCATTCACGACCCGGTTATCTGGGCCGCGCTGGCCATGGAAAACGTTGGGCAACATGCCTGCCTGTTTGGTCCGTGGCATGAGGTCTACACCCCGGTCCCTGGCGTTGATCCCACCGCCCATCAGTGGCATGTCTGGAAAGCCGAAACGCCGGCCACCGGGCCTTGCCAATACCCCCTCGCTTTCCCTGACACCCTGTACTCGACCTACACCGATATCCGCTGGTTGCACTGGCTGCGGCAGCACCCGCAGCACTTTGCTCAGGTGCCAGACCCCGAGCTGCCTCGCGTTGTCAGCAACCTCGATTTTTTCGTGAAGCACGGCATCGGTGCCGACCGTGATCTGTTGCGGCTGTCTGCGCTGGTCACCCACGGCGATCTGCGTGAGCGCGAAGACCTGCTCCCCATCCTCACCTCGCACGAACGACCACACCATCGGGTCGAGCAATTGCTTCAGGAGTTACAGCCATGACCACGCCTCTTTATACCGTCCAGCAAGGGGACACCCTCAGCGGCCTCGCGCAGCGATTAGGCAGCAGCGTTAACGAATTACGGCGCCTCAACCCCTTTATCAACAACCCGAACTACCTCCGCACGGGGTGGACGCTGAACGTGCCGGACGCCACCGACGTGCCCGTGGCGCCTGTGGCGGACAGCCCACCGCCCGCAGCAGATACCAACGCCCAGGGGGTGTTGCACCTCGACCCCATTGCCGCGGCGCCTGAACAGTGCAGCATCAATTTCTGTGGCGAGCAGGCGTGTAAAAGCCCCGGGCACTACGCGGATATTATTTATGAGGTTGGCCAGGAGCGCTTCTGGCTGCTGCGCGAACACACGTTAAATACGCTGGTCGAAGCCGCCGATGACCTGAAAAAGAAACTGCTGACCAGTGATCCGGATTCGCGGGTTAGTGCGTTGAATAGCGCGGACTTGCTGGAACCTTTTCTGGAGCCCAAAACCAGTAGCTTTCTGGATGCGCAGGACAGCCAGCGGTATTTGCAGATCGACCATGAGTTGGAGCAGATAGGGCAAGACCTCGGGCGTTTCGGGGTCCGCGAAGAAGGCTTGCAGGACGTCAAGCACGTACCGAATCTCACGGTTGAGCAGCTCAAGCACGTCAACCAACAGCAACAGGCCGCCTTGCCGTTACGCCGCGAGCGGGCCGTACTCGACGCCCGGGGCCATAAAATCGCCCTCGAACGCGGCTACAGTTTTGAAGGCGGTCATCTGTACAGCGCCGAAGCGATGAGGGCTCGCGAGATTATTCAACGCTACCTCAAGCAGCGCCAAGTCTTCGTCGATCAGGGCAAAGCGATTTTTAGTCCCGCAGAACTGGAGAAGTATCAACAGGAATACACGGAAATCATTGCTGAGTTGCAGTACGCAAATGCCCACCGCACCGAGCCGCGACGGGACGTTGAGCTGTGGCTTCTACAGTCTAGAGGCCAATTCCACTATTCCGAATTGGTCAAAACCCTTCTCCAGGCCGCCGCTTACGGCCTGGTCTTGCCCGAATACGCCCTGCAAGGCGACCACGGGAATATTGAGCAAGGGTTCGAAGCGTACGAGAAATACCACGCGTTGCTCAGGCAAAAAGCAGCCCTGAATCAACACGTGGAAAAATCCTTCGACAATTGGGTCGACGTCGCCAAACAACAGCCTCCGAGCAGCCTGTTCACCACCGAAGCCGTGCAGTGGCAGGCGCTTGACGCCCAGGAACAGGCGCTGAAGAAACAGGCCCAAGCATTCGTCAAACACTCCAGCCCCCAACGCCACCTGCTCTGGAACCCCGAGAGCTTCACACCACAACCGCAACAACGGCTGGTGCGCACAAACTTCCCGCTGCGAGAAATCAGCGTCCCCACCGAGCGCACGCGCCTGCGCCACTTGAGCCTCACCGACGTATTCAAACACCTCAATCAACGCACCCGGGACCTGCTCAAGGAAGACCTGAAAAAAACACTGGCCCAAGCCAAAGATCCTAACTTAAAACTGGCGGCGGGCACTGCCTCTGCCGACCCGGACCTGTTCACCTCGTGGCTGAGAATGAACGACGCTCGGCCCCTTGACATCCAGGACGGCTGGTTCGACCGCAACGGCTTCTTTCAGCCTGAAACGTTCAAGCGTTACATCAACACCGAAAAAATCTACATCGAAAACCTGCGCGACGACGCCACCTTCGACGCGTGGGGTAAAGACCTGCGGCAAATGCTTTTCAAACAAAGCACCCTCGGCCCCCTGCGCCTGTACGACAACAGCCCGCAAGCGCGCTTGATCCGGTGCTTGACCCAGGGCCAGAGCGACGTGCAACTTGCCAGCCAAGTACTGGCCCCCAGCGTCAGCATGAAAAAAGGCCTGGGCGCGTCGGCCAACGTGACGCTGGACGTCAACCTGGCGCAGGGCGAAATCGAGGTGGCGTCGTTTGAGCTGCCAAGCCGGGCCGAGGCGAAACCGTTAACGCTGAGTTACACAAACGAGAACGACGACCAGGGCCAGAAAGTCGCGAACGGCACTGTCTCGATCGGGGCGTTTTGCCTGAGCGGCAGCCTCAAAGCCTGGGGCTTCGCCGGCGCTTCAATGATGCTCAGCGCCAACCTGCGCGTGGGCCCGAACAAACAGGAAAACGACGAACTCGGCCTCGACACCGGGCGTGATGCGGAACGCCGTCTCAGTCGCGCAGAATCCGGCCTGAGGCCCCACATCCGCCACGACGAGGTGCTTGGTGGACAGTTCAACCTGTTCGCCGGCGCGCAAGCCGGGATCAAAATCAACGGCTCACTGCTTTGGACCCCGCCCGACGACTTGCTGACCCTGCGTCACCCGGTCTTCAAAAAGCACGTAGACAACGACGGTTGGCTGGAACTCGCCACCCTCGGCATTGACGCCTCCGCCGCCTTGGGTGTCGGCACCAATGCCGGGCTAACCCTGTCCCTGCAAAACGGCTACGTGATCCTGCGCATGAACGCCACCATCATCGCCGGCCCCGGCGTGCAGGGCGCCTTCAACTTCATCGTGGGCTACAAGGCAATTATCCAGATCCTGGACATCTTCAATAAGGCACTGGTTGAAAACAACTATAAAAAAATGGCCTGGGTGCAACCGGAAGCTTTCGCTTACTTCAGCAAACTGCAACTGCTCAGCGCGCTGGGCGTGGACATACAGTGGGTGTTCTTGAGGGGGTATAACATTGTTAATCGTATGTATGACGCGATAAAGGCCGGGGGGCGGGCGGGGCCGATGGCTCATGAGATCTTTGATAAACGAGATAATCAGGAATTAAGAGGGTGGTATTCAAGCTTGACGCCGGAAGGATTGGGGTCGTTGCTGGATACGCTGCTTAGCACACCGACAGCCTTTACTGTCGAACAGGGAGGGTACAAAAAAGAATACAACCGTCGAGAGGCTCACTTAGTTCAGCAGCAAGCGATCGAAATCATTTTAACGTCCATCTATGAGAACGCCACGGTAAACGCACACAACAAGATCGGCTATGAAAGCCTGGCGTCGGCGCAGGAGCGGTTTGGCAAAGCAGTATTGCGTTTTGCATCTTTTGACAAACCTGTTCGCTCCGATCGGATTTATTGTCGGAATGTATACCGAATGAGTAATTTTATGGCGGCAAATGCTGGTGAAAAAATAGAAGATAGAGGTATGCAGGAACGTTATGGAAAAGTGCGGCGTCGATTGGGTGAGGCGATGGATAATACCTGTGGATTTTCAACAACGACACAATTTTGGAAACCAGAGGCAGGGTCGGAGCTGGCACCATGGCCAAAGTATTGATTGTTGCAGTGAAAATTACCGGGTTATTACTTCTATTAAGTAATTGTGCTTGGGCTCAGTTAACAACAGAGCAAGAAGAGGCACGCAGCCAGGGTCTATTTTTCTTGAATATGATCAGTAGTGCAAAGGCAAGCCCTTTCCTTGAAATATCAGCCGGAGCTGGGGACACGGAATCGCAGTATTACTTAGCTGAAATTCTTAGGCGGAACAACAAATTCATAACGCCTAAGGCACAAGCGCTGTACGAAGCTGCCGCCGAAAAAGGCGATATTTACGCCATGATGCGGTTGGCCGAAAAAAAAGATGACCTTTGTCACATTATGGAGAACTGCCCGCCTGATATAAAAACACCTCAACAGTGGTCGAAAACTGCCCTTGAACTTGCTAAGGAGCGGGCAAGTCGAGGCAATGCTGAAGCGATATACCAGCTTTTTTTGCTGACCGGTAAAATCGACTGGCTAACCCAAGCAGCAGAGGTGGGTTTTCCAAGAGCTCAATACAGGCTCGGGGCTATATACGAAGATGGGTTTGGCACTTTCCTGATCCCCGGCAACCGGGAAAAAGAAATTGAGAAATGGTACAAGGCCTCGGCGGAAGGTGGCTATGTTCCAGGGATGAGTAGTTATGCCGACAGGCTAAAAAAGCTTAAAGATCTTCAAGGCACTGGTTACTGGACGGAAAAAGCAGCGGAGGCCGGTCACTTTGGCTCCATGTCCGACTATGCCGCGTGGACCGCGCATATGCCCGACGAAGTCGGCTACCCGCTTGATCTGGTAAAAGCCTATGGCCTGACACTGCTCATGGCAGAAGCTGACCCCGGAAGAGGGCCGTCATCGCCAGGCTACGGAGGGCAGGCACTGCCAAAGGTCGCCGCTAAAATGACCCCCGAACAAATCGAAGCCGGCAAAGCCTACGCCAAAGAATGGGCAAAAACCCATCCGCCGCTGTCGAGATTTCCACCTAAGTTCGGGTTTTAATAGTCGCTGGGCGCTTCACTGAAAGTGAAGCGCCTATTACTATGGAGGGCAACTGCATGTATAAAATGTTTGTTTATTTAATAAAGTCGATCTTTACGCTGTTTATTGTCTGCAACAGTGCTTGGGCTGAATTAACGCCAGAGCAAGAGGCGGCTCGGGTTAAGGGCGTCTTTCTTTACAATATGGATGATGGCTATACATCGAAGCCTTTTCTTGAAATAGCAGCCGGGGCTGGCGATGGAGAGTCGCAATATTATTTGGCAGAACTTATACGGCTCCGAAAAAAATATATCACCGCCGAGGCACAAGCGCTGTACGAAGCGGCCGCCGAAAAAGGCGATATTTACGCCATGATGCGATTGGCCAGTAAAAAAGATGACCTTTGTCACATTATGGAGAATTGTCCGCCCGATATAAAAACACCTCAACAGTGGTCGGAAGCCGCTCGGGCACTGGCTACAGAGCGTGCTAGTCAAGGTGATGCCGAGGCGGTATATCAGCTTTTTTTACTCACCGGTAAATTCGACTGGCTAACCCAAGCAGCAGAGTTGGGTTTCCCAAGAGCTCAATACAGGCTCGGGGGTATATACGGAGAAGGGTTTGGTACATTTCTGATCCCCGGCAACCGGGAAAAAGAAATCGCTAAATGGTACAAGGCCTCGGCGGAAGGCGGTTATCCACCGGGTATGAACCGTTACGCCGATCTGCTGAAAAAGCACGGAGACCGCCAAGGGTTTGCTTATTGGATTGAGAAATCGGCCAAAGCCGGTGACTTTGGCGCCATGTCCGACTATGCCGCATGGGCCGCGCATATGCCCGACGAAGTCGGCTACCCGCTTGATCTGGTAAAAGCCTACGGTCTAACACTGCTCATGGCAGAGGCGAACCCCGGCAGGGGGCCGTTATCGCCAGGCTACGGAGGTCGGGAACTGCCAAAGGTCGCCGCCAAAATGACCCCCGAGCAAATCGAAGCCGGCAAGGCCTACGCCAAAGAGTGGGCGAAAACCCATCCGCCGCTGTCGAAATTTCCACCTAAGTTCGGGTTTTAATAGTTGCTGGGCGCTTCATTCAAAAATGAAGCGTCCATTACTATGGAGGGCAACTGCATGCATAAAGTGTTTGTTTATTTAATAAAGTCGATCTTTACGCTGTTCATTGTCTGCAACAGTGCATGGGCTGAATTAACGCCAGAGCAAGAGGAGGCACGGGTTAAGGGTGTCTTTCTTTACAATATGGATGACGGCTATACATCGAAGCCTTTTCTTGAAATAGCAGCCGGGGCTGGCGATGGAGAGTCGCAATATTATTTGGCAGAACTTATACGGATCCGAAAAAAATATATCACCGCCGAGGCACAAGCGCTGTACGAAGCTGCCGCCGAAAAAGGCGATATTTACGCCATGATGCGATTGGCCAATAAAAAAGATGACCTTTGCCACATTATGGAGAATTGTCCGCCCGATATAAAAACCCCTAAGCAATGGTCGGAAACCGCTCGCTCACTGGCCAAAGAGCGAGCCGCTCAGGGGAATGGTGAAGCAATGCAGCAGCTTTTCTTGATGACCACTCATCTTGATTGGTTAATCACAGCAGCGGAGGCTGGTTTCCCTGAAGCGCAGGAGTTTCTCGGTTCTTTATACAAAGAAGGTGTAGGCACTTTTCTAATCCCCGGCAACCGAGAAAAAGAAATCGAGAAATGGTACAAGGCCTCGGCAGAAGGCGGCTATCCACCTGGCATGAACAGTTACGCTGATTTGCTGCATAAGCGCGGAGACCGTCAAGGGTATGGTTACTGGATCGAGCGGTCGGCTAAAGCCGGCCACTTTGGTGCAATGTCCGGCTACGCTGCGTGGACCGCGCACATGCCCGACGAAGTCGGCTACCCGCTTGATCTGGTAAAAGCCTATGGCCTGACACTGCTAATGGCAGAAGCTGACCCCGGAAGAGGGCCGTCATCGCCAGGCTACGGAGGGGAGGTACTGCCGGAGGTCGCCGCTAAAATGACCCCCGAACAAATCGAAGCCGGCAAAGCCTACGCCAAAGAATGGGCAAAAACCCATCCGCCGCTGTCGAGATTTCCACCTAAGTTCGGGTTTTAATAGTTGCTGGGCGTTTCATTTAAAAAATGAAGCGCCCATTACTATGGAGGGCAACTGCATGTATAAAATGTTTGTTTATTTAATAAAGTCGATCTTTACGCTGTTCATTGTCTGCAACAGTGCTTGGGCTGAATTAACGCCAGAGCAAGAAGATGCGCGCAACCAAGGTCTATTTTTCTTAAATATGATCAGTAGTGCAAAGGCAAGCCCGTTCCTTGAAATATCAGCCGGAGCTGGGGACACGGAATCACAGTATTACTTGGCTGAAATTCTTAGGGAAACTCTGAAAAAGGTTTTCAAATCTGGTGAAATGTCCCCCATCACATGAGCCGAGCGGTTGCCCCCCCATGAAGCAAATTTCTTTCGCCGATGCCGAGTACGCCGGTAAACGTAAGCGAACCCGCCGTGAGATTTTCCTGAGCGAGATGGACAAGGTCGTCCCCTGGAAGGGGTTGATCGCTTTGATCGAGCCGCATTATCCAAAAGGCGAAGGGGGCCGCCCGGCGTATCCCTTGATGGCCATGTTGCGTGTGCACCTGATGCAGAACTGGTTCGGCTATAGCGATCCAGCAATGGAAGAGTCTCTTTATGAGACCACGATTCTGCGCCAGTTCGCGGGGTTGAATCTGGAACGCATTCCCGACGAAACCACGATTCTCAACTTCCGTCGCCTGCTGGAGAAAAACCATCTTGCCGGGGGAATCCTGGAGGTCATTAATGGCTACCTGGGAGACCGAGGTTTGATGCTTCGTCAGGGCACAATTGTTGATGCCACGATCATTCATGCGCCGACGTCGACCAAGAATAAAGAGGGTAAACGCGACCCCGAAATGCATCAGACCAAGAAAGGTAATCAATATTTTTTCGGGATGAAAGCGCACATCGGAGTAGACGCTGATACGGGTCTGACGCACAGCGTGGTGGGCACGGCAGCCAATGTCGCGGACGTCACTCAAGTCGATCAGTTGCTGCACGGCGAAGAGACCCATCTCTGTGGCGACGCGGGCTACACCGGCGTAGAAAAGCGGCTTGAACATGAGGGGCGCGAGATGATCTGGTCGATCTCCGCCAGGCCCAGCAGCCGCCGCAAACATGGAGAAAAAAGCGTCATTGGCCGTGCGTTGCGCAAGATTGAATACGCCAAATCGCAAACTCGGGCCAAGGTTGAGCACCCGTTTCGGGTGATCAAGCGCCAGTTTGGTTACACCAAGGTGCGGTTTCGCGGGTTGGTAAAGAACACGGCGCAGTTGGTGACACTGTTTGCACTGTCGAATCTGTGGATGGCGCGCCGACATTTGATGGAGCCTATAGGACAGGTGCGTCCGCAGTATGGAAATTAAGGGTTAATAAGTGCTTAAAACCGGCTTATTCATCAATAAAAGCCGATATTTTCGAAATTTCAGTGAAGTACTTTCTTTCGGAGCGCTTGACGCCCGATTTGCCAGAAAAAGAAGGTCTTATTTCAGACCTTCCTTAGGTGGAACAACAAATTCATAACGCCGAAGGCACAAGCGCTGTACGAAGCTACCGCCGAAAAAGGCGATATTTACGCCATGATGCGGTTGGCCGAAAAAGGTGATGACCTTTGTCACATTATGGAGAACTGCCCGCCTGATATAAAAACACCTCAACAGTGGTCGAAAACTGCTCTTGAACTTGCTAAGGAGCGGGCAAGTCGAGGCAATGCCGAAGCGATATACCAGCTTTTTTTGCTGACCGGTAAAATCGACTGGCTAACCCAAGCAGCAGAGGTGGGTTTTCCAAGAGCTCAATACAGGCTCGGGGGTATATACGAAGATGGGTTTGGCACTTTCCTGATTCCCGGTGACCGGGAAAAAGAAATCGAGAAATGGTACAAGGCCTCGGCGGAAGGTGGCTATGCGCCAGGGATGAGTAGTTATGCCGACAGGCTAAAAAAGCTTAAAGATTTTCAAGGTGCTGGTTACTGGACGGAAAAAGCAGCAGAGGCCGGTCACTTTGGCTCCATGTCCGACTATGCCGCGTGGACCGCGCATATGCCCGACGAAGTCGGCTACCCGCTTGATCTGGTAAAAGCCTATGGCCTGACACTGCTCATGGCAGAAGCTGACCCCGGAAGAGGGCCGTCATCGCCAGGCTACGGAGGGGAGGTACTGCCAGAGGGCGCCGCCAAAATGACTCCCGAACAAATCGAAGCCGGCAAAGCCTACGCCAAAGAATGGGTAAAAACCCATCCGCCGCTGTCGAGATTTCCACCTAAGTTCGGGTTTTAAGGCCGGCTGACGGATCGCTTCCGTGCGCGAAGGCTTGACGCGGTGTGCGTGGCTCGCCGCATCAAGCCTGTCGCCAACACGTTGGCTCTTATAAAACTACTTTTAATCCTTTAAAAACAATGGGTTGGTGCTTGGTTTGGCGTGTATATCCGGCCTTTGTGGTTGCTGAGCTTATGGTTTCGTTTTTACAGCGAGGCACCTTTTTCAAACGTCGGGGCGCCGAACCGCAAAAAGGTCCCCCAAAACGCTTGCCCCACCATGCAGGCCCTCGCTTAGGCTCGGTCTTCCCTCGCTCTTTCCGCAATTCGATATTCAATTCACAGACGATCTATAGGCGGGCGGCCATCTGTAGGAGCCAACTTGTTGGCGAAGGTCCTTCGGACCTGATCGCAGCCTTCGGCAGCTCTTATCAAACACCGGATAACCTTTTGAATTCAGAAGATAATTTTTAAGAGCTGTCGAAGGCCGCGAAGAATGTCAGGTGTTTACTATTCCAAATCCGTCGAAGTCCCCTGTGGGAGTTGGCTTGCCAACGAAAGCGTCATTGCAGGCGACCCAGGTTTCAAGTCGACATCAGCTGCGTGAGTACGGGCCTCTTCGCAGGCAAGCCTGCTCCCACAGGATGGGCAGTCTCCGGCCGCTCCTACAGTCGTCCAGTGTTTGCTGCGCGACAGCGCGGCGTCGAAGACGTGGCGGACCCTCCTACAGAGGTTAGCGGCTCACTTCCCGCAGCGGTTTGCCACGGGCGGGCGCATTGCCGGCCACGTAGTAATCCGCTGTGCTGCGCGGCAAGGGTGTACGACCGCGGATGTTGTCGGCGATTTTCTCGGCGATCATGATCGTCGGTGCATTGAGGTTGCCAGTCGTGATCAGCGGCATGATCGAGGCATCGACCACGCGTAATCCTTGCAGCCCATGCACACGGCCTTCGCCATCGACCACGGCCATGTCATCGCTGCCCATTTTGCACGAGCACGACGGATGGAACGCGGTTTCGGCGTGTTCGCGCACGAACTGATCAAGCTGTTCGTCAGTCTGCACCTCAAGCCCCGGACTGATTTCGCGACCCCGGTACGGGTCCAGTGCCGGTTGCTGCATGATTTCCCGGGTCAAGCGGATGCCGTCACGAAATTCCTGCCAGTCCTGTTCGGTGGCCATGTAATTGAACAGGATGCTCGGGTACTCGCGTGGGTCCTTGGATTTCACCTGAACCCGGCCACGGCTGGGCGAACGCATCGAGCCGACGTGCGCCTGGAAGCCGTGCTCTTTCACCCCATTGCTGCCGTTGTAGTTAATCGCCACTGGCAGGAAGTGGTATTGAATGTTCGGCCACTCGAATTCACTGCTCGAACGAATGAAGCCGCCCGCTTCGAATTGGTTGCTGGCGCCGATGCCCTTGCCGAGGAACATCCAGTTCGCGCCGATGGTCGGCTGGTTCCACCACAGCAGCGAGGGGTACAGCGAGACCGGTTGGGTGCAGGCGTATTGCAGGTACATTTCCAAGTGGTCTTGAAGGTTCTGACCCACACCGGGCAGGTCATGAACCACCGGAATGTCCAGTTTGCGCAGCACTTCAGCTGCGCCTACGCCAGAGCGTTGCAGGATTTGCGGCGAAGCAATCGCGCCGCCACACAGCAACACTTCTTTGCGCGCGGTGGCTTCGATGCGCGTATCGCTGTCGCCCACCAGGTAAGCCACGCCCACCGCGCGTTTACCGTCGAACAGGATTCGGTCGGTCAAGGCGTGGGTGACGATTGTCAATGTCGAGCGTTGCTTGGCTTGATCAAGGTAACCGCGAGCGGTGCTGGCACGCCGGCCCTCGGGGGTCACGGTGCGGTCCATCGGGCCGAAGCCTTCTTGCTGATAACCGTTGAGGTCGTCAGTGCGCGGGTAACCGGCTTGTACGCCGGCTTCAATCATGGCTTTGAATAACGGATTGTTGCCGGCTTTCGGCGTGGTCACGCTTATTGGGCCATCGCCGCCGTGGAAGTCATTTGGGCCGACGTCGCGGGTTTCGGCTTTTCGGAAATACGGCAGGCAATCGAGGTAGCTCCAGCTTTCGAGGCCCGGGGTTTTCGCCCAGCCGTCGTAGTCCATCGCGTTGCCACGGATGTAGCACATGCCATTGATCAGCGACGAGCCGCCGAGACCTTTGCCACGGCCACATTCCATGCGCCGGTTATCCATGTGCGGTTCTGGATCGGTTTCGTAGGCCCAGTTGTAGCGACGACCTTGCAGCGGGAAGGCCAGTGCAGCTGGCATTTGCGTACGGAAATCCAAGCGGTAATCCGGGCCGCCGGCTTCAAGCAGCAACACGGTGACGCCGTGATCTTCAGTCAGGCGCGTCGCCAGGGTATTACCGGCAGAGCCTGCGCCGATGATGATGTAGTCGAATTCTTGGGACATTAAATGCACCCTCAATGAATGGGTGGGGTCGCGGGCCGCTTCTACAGGGATCTATTTGAGCTATCAGAACACCGAAACGTATTCGCCCAGCTCTACCTGCACCGACTTGATCCGGGTGTACTGGGCCAACGAGCTGATTCCGTTTTCACGGCCGACGCCCGATTGCTTGTATCCCCCGACCGGCATTTCTGCCGCTGACTCGCCCCAGGCGTTGATCCAGCAGATGCCGGCTTCAAGCTGGTGAATCACGCGGTGGGCGCGATTCAGGTCTTTGGTGACGACGCCAGCGGCTAAACCGAACTCGGTGTCGTTGGCGCGGCGGATAACTTCTTCTTCGGTGTCGTAGCTGAGGATGCTCATGACCGGCCCGAAGATTTCTTCGCGAACGATGGTCATGTCGTCGGTGCAATCGGTAAATACGGTGGCTGAGACGAATGCGCCTTTGGCGAACTCACCGTCAGTCAGCCGTTCGCCGCCGCACAGCAGGCGGGCGCCTTCTTCTTTGCCTTTGGCGATGTAGCCCAGCACACTTTCCATGTGCGCAAAACTCACCAGCGGGCCGAAGTTGGTGTTTTCGTCCTGGGGGCTACCGACTCGGATGCGCTTGACGCGCTCGAGAATTTTGGCCTCGAAAGCCGCCTTCAACGTGCTCGGTACGAACACTCGGGTGCCGTTGGTGCAGACTTGGCCGGAGCTGTAGAAGTTGGCCATCATTGCTGTGTCGGCGGCGCGGTCGAGGTCGGCGTCGTCGAAAATGATCAGTGGGGACTTGCCGCCCAACTCCATGGTCACGTCTTTGAGCGAAGAACTCGACGCGCTGGCCATGACTTTCTTGCCGGTGTCGGTGCCGCCAGTGAACGAAATTTTTTCGATGCGCGGGTGCTCGGTCAACCAGGTGCCGACTTCACGGCCGCTGCCGGTCAGCACGTTGAACACGCCATCTGGAACGCCGGCTGCGGTGTAGATTTCGGCCAGTTTCAGGGTAGTCAGTGACGTGACTTCGCTGGGTTTGAAGATCATCGCGTTGCCCGCCGCCAGCGCCGGTGCGGATTTCCACAGGGCGATCTGGATTGGGTAGTTCCAGGCACCGATCCCGGCCACTACGCCCAACGGCTCGCGGCGGGTATAGACGAACGAAGTGCTACGCAGTGGGATTTGCTCGCCTTCGATGGCGGGCACCAGGCCAGCGTAATATTCCAGCACGTCAGCACCGGTCACGATGTCGACGTAGCGGGTTTCGGAAATCGCTTTGCCAGTGTCGAGGGTCTCCAGGTCGGCCAGCTCATCGTTGCGCTCACGCAAGATGTCCACGGCGCGACGCAAGATGCGCGAACGCTGCATGGCGGTCATGGCGGCCCAGATTTTCTGACCTTTTTCGGCACTGACCACAGCGCGTTCGACGTCATCTTTGCCCGCGCGCTGCACCGAAGCCAACACTTCGCCGTTCGCCGGGTTGATGGCGTCGAAGGTAGCGTCGCTACTGGAATCGACGTAACCGCCGTCGATGTAGAGTTTTTGCAGTTCGAATCGGGCCATGGTGTCCTCGCAAGTGCAGTGTGTGTGGGATTCAGGGCAAATCTGCTGGTGCGCTTGAATGCGCTAGCTCGCCTGTTTCGCCAGTTGGAAGTCCATATATTCGTAAGCGATCTGTTGCGCTTGCTCGGTGTCGAATGCATCGCCCGACAGCGCACCGCGCAACCACAAACCGTCAATCAATGCCGCTAGGCCGCGAGCAGCGCTGCGGGCTTCACTCAACGACAGCACTCGGCGGAATTGGCAGCACAGGTTTGAGTACAGGCGGTGATCGTTGATCCGCTGAAGCCTGTGCAATGAGGGCTGGTGCATGCTGGTGGCCCAAAAGGCCAGCCAGGTTTTCATCGCCGGGCCGTTGACCTGGCTGGCGTCGAAGTTACCTTCGATGATGACTTGAAGATGAGCCCGTGGGCTGTCGTCGCCCAGCGCCAGGCGGCGGTCGTGAACGCTCTGGCTCAGGGCATTCATCAAATGGCGCATGGTCGCTGCGATCAGGCCGTTCTTGTCCTGAAAGTAGTGACTGATGATTCCGTTGGACACACCCGCCAGCCGAGCGATCAGTGCAATGCTGGCGTCTCCCATCCCAACCTGATCGACCGCCTCTAACGTGGCGTGAATCAGCTGTTGACGGCGGATAGGTTGCATACCGACCTTGGGCATATCAAGGGTCTCCTCTGAATCGTCGAAGGGTCATGAAGTGATCATTTCGGCGATGGTCAGTCTATTTAGTTTTAATTGAACGTTCAATCAATAAAAACCAATGGGCGGATATTTGAGCTGCTTTTGCGGGGCTAAATAAGGGGGGAGGTGGGCGCAAACACTCCGGTAAACGCTGGAACTGTCTGTGGGAGCAGGCTTGCCTGCGAAGGGTCACGCGGTAGTTGTGATGCACCGCTTCATTCGCAGGCAAGCCTGCTCCCACAGGATGGTGTTTCAGCCTAGGTTTTTACCTAGCAACGCGTGGTACAGCTCGGTGTCGCCGAGAATACCCACCACTTTGTTGCCTTCTTGCAAGACCAGTTTATTGCCGGTCTGGTAGCGGATTTGCAGCGCATCGCGCATGCCGATGTCGGAATGCACCAGTGTCGGAAGGCGGCCCAGGGTTTCCACCGCTTGTCCCGGTGCCCAGTTTTGCAGGTCGAAATTGGCTGCGCCCTGACGAGCACTCGTGACGGTATTGCCTTCGCCCAGGCCAATCCACGAATCGCCGCCCGGATCGAGGCACACTTCACCGTTGACGCGGGTGCAGTTGTCCAGCGTGCGCATCAGGCTGCGTCCGCACAACACGTTGAGCGGGTTGGTGTGTGCTACGAAGGTCCGCACGTAATCATCGGCCGGGTTGAGGACGATTTCTTCAGGCTTGCTGTACTGAATGATCCGACCGTCTTTCATGATCGCAATACGGCTGCCAAGCTTGAGTGCTTCATCAAGGTCGTGGCTAACGAACACGATGGTTTTGTTCAGTTTGCGTTGCAACTCCAGCAGTTCGTCTTGCAGGCCTTGGCGGATCAGCGGGTCGAGGGCCGAAAACGGTTCGTCCATCAACAGAATGTCGGCGTCCATTGCCAGCGCACGTGCCAAGCCTACACGCTGTTGCATGCCGCCAGACAGCTCGTCGGGTTTCTTGTTGCGCCATTGGGCCAAGCCCACTAGCTCAAGTTTTTCATCCACCAACTTGCGCCGCTCTTCAGGCGGACGGTGCTGCATTTCGAGGCCGAAGCTGATGTTCTCGCGAACGGTCAGCCAAGGCATCAAGGCGAACTTTTGGAAAACCATGGCAATACGCTTGGTGCGCATCAACTTCAATTCGGCCGGTGTGCACGAAGCGATATTGATTTGCGCGCCTTCGTGCTCAACAAACAGCTTGCCGCGGCTGACGGTGTTCAAGCCGTTGATGCAACGCAACAGGCTGGATTTGCCGGAGCCGGAAAGGCCCATCAAGACGCAGATTTCGCCTTTTTCGATGTCTAGGCTAGCGTTTTCAACGCCGATGATCTGCCCTGTCTGTTTCAGGATCTGGTCGCGTTTCTGGCCCTTGTCGAGGAGTTTAAGCGCTTCGCGTGGGTCTTTGGCGAAGACAACGTCTACGTTCTCAAAGCGGATTATGCTCATGCGTCACCCCCTATTTTGGCGTCAGGTTGTTTGCAGATACGGTCGAGCATGATCGCCAACAATACGATTGCCAGACCCGCTTCGAAGCCCAAGGCGATGTCTGCTGTGTTCAGTGCGTTGACCACGGGTTTGCCTAGACCGTCCGCGCCCACCAGCGCCGCGATGACCACCATCGACAATGACAACATGATGCATTGGGTAATGCCCGCCGCGATGCTCGGCATGGCGTGGGGTAATTCGATACGCGAAAGCAGTTGGCGACGGGAACAGCCGAAGGCTTTGCCTGCGTCCAGCAACTCTTGCGGTACGTCGCGAATACCCAGGTAAGTCAGACGGATCGGCGCGGCAATCGCGAACACCACTGTCGAGATCAGGCCAGGTACTACGCCCAGACCGAACAGGGTCAGGGTAGGAATGAGGTAGACGAACGTCGGTACGGTTTGCATCAGGTCGAGGACCGGGCGCATGAGGGTATAAAACATCGGTTTGTGTGCAGCGACGATGCCTAATGGCACCCCGATGATGACGCAGACAAAGGTCGCGAACAGCACCTGTGCCAGGGTCTCCATGGTTTCTTGCCAATAGCCCAGGTTCAGGATCAGCAGGAAGGAAAGGATCACGAAAACGGTCAGGCCCCATTTGCGCTGAATGTAATGCGCGAGCAGCGCGATCAAGCCAATCAATGCCAGCGGATTGAACCACGTCAGTGCGAACGTCACCCCGTGGATCAATGATTCCAAGGTCGAGGAAATGAGGTCGAAATAGTTGGCGCCGTGTTTCGTCAGCCATTCAACAAAGGCGGCGATGTATTGACCCAGAGGGATTTTGTGATCAGTCAGCATGGTATTGAATGTCCGCATGCGGGGAAATAATTACAACAGCAGACGGGCGAACCCGTCTGCACACGAGTTACTTGGCCAGCTTGGCTTTAACGGCCTCCAGGCCTGGTTTACCGTCTACGGTGGTTACGCCCGCCAACCAGGTATCAAGTACGGCTGGGTTTTTCTTGAGCCAAGCGGTCGCCGCTGCATCCGGCTTCATCTTGTCGTCCAAGACGTTGCCCATCAGCGTGCTTTCCATGTTCAACGTGAACTGCAGGTTTTTCAGCAACTGACCGACGTTGCTGCATTCCTGTGTGTAGCCCTTGCGGGTGTTGGTGTAGATGGTTGCCTGGCCGAAGTTCGGGCCGAAATAGTCGTCACCGCCAGTCAGGTACTTCATTTTGAAGCGGGTGTTCATTGGGTGCGGTTCCCAACCCAGGAACACCACGGCGGTGTTGCGGCGCTGGGCGCGATCCACTTGCGACAGCATGCCGGCTTCGCTGGATTCGACCACCTTGAAGCCGGCGTCTTTCAGGCCGAAAGCGTTCTTGTCGATCATGCTCTGGATCAGGCGGTTACCGTCGTTACCCGGTTCGATGCCGTAAATCTTGCCGTCGAGTTCTTTCTTGAATTTGGCGATGTCGGCGAAGTCATGCAGGCCCTTGTCGTACAGCTCCTGAGGAACGGCCAAGGTGTATTTGGCATTTTCCAGGTTGGCGCGAACGGTATCTACAGTGCCCGCGTCGCGGTAGGCCTTGATGTCGTTCTCCATCGTTGGCATCCAGTTACCAAGGAACACGTCCATGTTTTTGCCGTCGGCCAGCGACTTGTAGGTCACTGGTACGGAAATCATCGTGGTCTTGGTTTTGTAGCCTAGAGCGTCGAGGATCACACTGGTGGTCGCGGTGGTGACGGTGATGTCCGTCCAGCCGACATCTGAAAAGTTGACGGTGTCGCACTGGGCGGGTTCTGCAGCTTGCGCCAACAGGGGAAGACTCAGTGCAGCGGCCAACAGCAACGTTTGAGAACCTTTCATCGATGCACTCCTGGGTATTTTCTTCTCGTCATCAGCCTGTAACGACTGACGCTGTTCATGTGGTTTAGCGTGTTACAGCTGAATGGCGAGGCGTTTACGCAACAGCTCTACCACTGCGCCTGGCAATCGAGTCGAGACTGATCATGTAACAGTGAAAAACAAACGCCTACAGGGGTAGTCGTATCCAGTACATAGGGGGTCGTATCCAGTGTCGGCAAGGTCGCTTACAGCTTTATTAGCGGGCGCAAAGACACTTTTCAAGCGTCATCGCGGTACCCGAGTCGCCCAAGTAGCCGCAAAACCTGTTGTGTGGGGGCTCCCGATCAATACGACGTTGGTGGGCATGGGTGAGTCGGTGTCAGACGTCGTGCGTCTGGGCAAAAGCCCGATGATGCGCCCATCTCGGCGGATAGCAGCTTCAGCGTAGCAGCTCCGTCACCGGGCGCTTTGGGCGTCGGGGGTCTCGACTACAGAGGGTTTGCGGTAATGGCTATCAGCGTGTTCGACCTGTTCAAGATCGGTATCGGCCCCTCCAGCTCTCACACCGTAGGGCCTATGCGTGCCGCCGCACTGTTCAACCAAGGGCTGCGCGAACGCGGCGAGTTGGACCAAGTGCGCCGCATTGAAGTTCGCTTGTACGGCTCGCTGTCCGCCACCGGTATCGGCCACGGCAGCGACAACGCCGTGATCATGGGCCTGATGAACCAATGGCCAGACTCGATTGACCCGTCGCAGATTGGCGTGAGCATCGAGACGCTGAAAGAAACCGAAACGCTGTTGCTCGATGGCTACCTGCCCATCCCGTTTCAGTGGCAGCGCGACATGCTGCTCATCGATGAAAACCTGCCGTTCCACCCCAACGCCATGACCTTGATAGCCGAGGGCGAGAACGGCGAAGTGCATCGCGATACGTATTACTCGGTCGGTGGAGGTTTCGTTGTCGATGAAGCCCAGGCCGCCAGCGGCGTGTTGGACATGGATCGCACCGTATTGCCTTACGACTTCTCCAGCGCGGACGAGCTGCTTCGACTCTGCAATCAACACGGCTTACGTGTGTCGCAACTGATGATGGCCAACGAAAGGGTCTGGCGCAGCGAAGAAGAAATCCGCAGCAGCCTGATGCGTTTGTGGAGCGCCATGCAGGACTGTGTTGAGCAGGGCCTCAAGCACGAAGGTATTTTGCCCGGCGGTTTGAACGTCCGGCGCCGAGCGGCGCGTTTGCACCGCAGTTTGTTAGAACTGGGTAAACCCAACGTGATCGGCTCGACACTCAGCGCCATGGAATGGGTGAACCTGTTTGCGTTGGCGGTCAACGAAGAGAACGCCGCGGGTGGGCGAATGGTGACGGCACCGACCAATGGCGCCGCGGGAATTATCCCGGCAGTGCTGCATTACTTCGTCAAGTTCAGTGAAGAAGTCAGCGAAGCGAACGTGGTCGATTACCTGCTGGCGGCGGCCGCGATTGGCATTCTGTGCAAGAAAAACGCTTCGATTTCCGGTGCAGAAGTGGGTTGTCAGGGCGAAGTGGGTTCGGCCTGCGCCATGGCTGCGGCGGGGCTGGCGGATATATTGGGCGCGACGCCGGAGCAGCTGTGCAACGCGGCGGAAATCGGCCTTGAGCACAACCTGGGCCTGACGTGCGACCCCGTAGGCGGTCTGGTTCAAGTGCCGTGCATCGAACGCAATGCGATTGCTGCGGTAAAAGCGATCAATGCCGCGCAGATGGCCTTGCGAGGCGACGGTCAGCACTTTATCTCGTTGGACCGGGTGATCCGCACCATGCGTGATACCGGCGCCGATATGCACGATAAATACAAAGAAACCTCGCGCGGAGGGTTGGCGGTAAGTGCGGTCGAGTGTTGAGCCCTCGCTGACGCCTTCGCGAATGAATTCGCTCCCACGGTTGATCGCATCCTCTGTGGGAGCGAATTCATTCGCGAATAGAGATTGTTTGATAGCACCGGCTGCCCGGTTATCGATCATTGGCGGACACCTGCGCCACCTTTTGGCGCGCAATACCTCGAACGCTGACCGCTTGGCCGTTCGTGCAGGGCAGTGACACTCCTTTAGTCGGACTCGGAACGCGCTTCACACAAGTGATACCGAACTGCTCAACCTCCCCAAACCCCTGCTGTACCCGGCGTCCGCGGCCTTATAACCCGTTGAGTTGAACCTCCTTATATAGACGCATCACGACGTCGTTTTCAGGTTTTATTGAATGCGCATTCAACTTAGGCATGGCAATTGCGTTGTCATACCTAAAATCCTCCCACGCATGGAGGAGATAACAAGAGCCTCCGCCTGAGGCCATCAACCGCCTAGTGTGAGGAGATACCGCGATGACTTCGTTCAACTCTGGTGCCCAGCCCCAGCCCCAGAACCGCACGCCTCAATCCATCGGCTTTTTGCTGCTGGACAACTTCACGCTGATCTCGCTGGCATCCGCCGTCGAGCCGCTGCGGATGGCTAACCAACTGTCGGGTCGCGAGCTGTATCGCTGGTCCACGTTGAGCGCTGATGGTTCACAAGTGTGGGCCAGTGATGGTTTGCAGATCACCCCCGACGCTTCCATGCATAAGGCCCCTGTCCTCGACACCGTGATTGTCTGCGGTGGCGTTGGTATCCAGCGCACGGTCACCCGCGAACACGTGAGCTGGCTGCAAAGCCAGGCACGCCAATCCCGCCGCCTCGGTGCGGTCTGCACCGGCAGTTGGGCGCTGGCCTGCGCGGGTCTGCTGGACGGTTTTGATTGCAGCGTGCATTGGGAATGCTTGGCGTCGATGCAGGAAGCGTTTCCGCGCGTTTCCATGAGCACCCGCTTGTTCACTCTCGACCGTAATCGCTTTACCAGTTCAGGCGGTACCGCACCGCTGGACATGATGCTTCACTTGATCAGCCGCGATCACGGCCGTGAACTGTCGGCTGCTATTTCTGAGATGTTCGTCTACGAGCGCATTCGCAATGAGCAAGATCACCAACGTGTGCCGCTGAAGCACATGCTCGGCACCAATCAGCCGAAGTTGCAGGAAATCGTCGCGCTGATGGAGGCTAACCTCGAAGAGCCGATTGATCTGGATGAGCTGGCGGTGTACGTCGCGGTGTCCCGCCGTCAGTTGGAGCGCCTGTTCCAGAAATACCTGCACTGCTCGCCGTCGCGTTATTACCTCAAACTGCGCTTGATCCGCGCCCGGCAACTGCTCAAACAAACGCCAATGTCGATCATCGAAGTGGCGTCGGTGTGTGGGTTCGTGTCAACGCCACACTTCTCAAAGTGCTACCGCGAATACTTCGGCATTCCACCCCGCGACGAACGTGTAGGCTCCAATACCGCACAGCAAGTGGCGATGATCCCGATTCCACAATCATTGGTGCTGACACCGTTATCAGGACCGCTATCGGCACTGAGCCAAGCACGTAATGAATCGACGTTTGCGAGTGTGAGGTTGTAGTTGATGTAACGACAAACTCACACTGTGGGACCGAATTCATTCGGGAAAGCGGTGTTTCAGGTAAGACCCTTTCCCGAATGAATTCGGTTCTACAGGTTTGCCAATGCGTTTACCCTCGGCTCTGTTTATAGACCGCCAACGCCGGTAATAACTGCTGATCAATCGCTTGGCGCACGGCCGGTAAAATCATTGCGCTGCCTGTCAGCATTTGCTCGATCATTCGGCGTAATGCCGTGGCGCGGGCCTCTGTCAGGCCGCACACCGCTTGGGCGCACGCTTGTTCAGCGGTGGCGCCAGGGGGCATATCGAAGCCTAATGCCCTGAGTTGGCCGAGCAGGTCTTCTTGGTCAATTAAATCCGCATGCATCATGTGATCTGCTCCTTTATTCGGTATGAGTCGATTCTGGTTCTGCTCGTGCTCGGCGGCAAGGCCCAGTGAGTGCAATGGCCGGTATACCTATAAACAGGTCGTTTTCAGCTGGCTCGTGCCTTTTGCGTTTTTTTGTCTGGGGCAAACTCATGTAAACTTCGCGGCCTTTCAGGAGCCGCCATGAATTACCGCCACGCTTTCCACGCCGGCAACCACGCCGATGTGTTCAAACACTTGACCCTGACTCGCTTGATCGCCCTCATGGCGCGCAAGGAGCAGCCGTTCGCCTATATCGACAGCCACGCCGGGATTGGTCTGTATGACCTCAAGGGCGATCAGGCCACTCGCACCGGTGAATGGCTTGAGGGCGTCGGTCGTTTGTGGGGCGCGTCGGATTTGCCTGCGCTCACGGCAGATTACATGCAGGTGTTGCACGACATGAACCCGGATGGCGAATTACGCTATTACCCCGGTTCCCCGGAAATCGCCCGCCGCCTGACCCGTGAGCGCGAGCGCATTTTGCTTAACGAGAAGCACCCGCAAGACGGTCGGTTGCTCAAAGAGAACATGCGCGGTGATCGGCGTGTGGCCGTGCACTTGGGCGAAGGCTGGCATGTGCCGCGTGCGCTGCTGCCGGTTGCGGAAAAGCGTGGTTTGCTGCTGATCGATCCGCCGTTCGAGCAATTGGACGAGATGAAGCGCTGCGCGGTGGCATTGAAAGAAACCATCGGTCGCATGCGTCAGACCGTGGCGGCGATCTGGTATCCGATTAAGGACACGCGTCTGCTGCGTCGTTTCTATCAGGACTTGGCCGAGACTGGCGCACCCAAGCTGTTGCGGGTTGAGCTGTTCGTGCATCCGCTGAACACGCCGCAGAGTTTGAACGGTTCGGGTCTGGTTATTGCCAACCCGCCGTGGGGGCTGGAGGAAGAGTTGCGCGAATTAATGCCGTGGCTAGCCAAGGCCCTGGGGCAAACCCAGGGTGGCTGGCAGATGGATTGGTTGATTGCGGAGTAGCAGGTAACCAGAAATACTTTGGAGCTTATTCTGGCCGTTTTCGCAGGCAAGCCTGCTCCCACAGGTTTGGTGGGAGTCGGCTTGCCGACGAATGCGGTCTATTGGACGCCGCTGGCTTTCAAGCCGGCAAACAAACCCCAGTCCCACCAAGCCCGCAATAACCGGCCGGGTTCTTGGCCAAATATTGCTGGTGGTAGGCTTCGGCGTAGTAAAACGTCGGGGCTTCTTCGATTTCAGTCGTGATCTGGCCCAGGCCTGCTTTGTCGAGTTCGGCCTGGAACGCAGCCTTGCTGGCCAGCGCCGCTTCCAACTGTGATTCGTTGGTGCAGTAGATGACCGAACGGTATTGCGTGCCGATGTCATTGCCTTGGCGCATGCCTTGGGTTGGGTTGTGGGCTTCCCAGAACACTTTCAACAACGCTTCATAAGTGGTTTGTTCGGTGTCGTAAACCACCAGTACCACTTCGCTGTGGCCGGTCAGGCCGGAGCAGGTTTCTTCGTACGTTGGGTTATGCGTAATGCCGCCCGCGTAACCGACCGAAGTGCTGTAAACGCCAGGTTGCTGCCACAGGCGACGTTCGGCGCCCCAGAAGCAGCCCAGACCAAAGATCGCAAAATCGACACTGCCGGGAAACGGACCCAGTAGTGGGTTGCCGTTGACGAAATGTTTCTCCGGAACGGTCATCGGTGTTTCGCGGCCCGGGAGGGCTTGTTCAGCGGTAGGCAATACGTTTTTGTTCACGAGTATCTCCGAGCGCAAAGCCATGATTCATGTCCTCTAGTCAGCGGGAGGTTACAGAATGGGGATGGTCGATGGGGTCATAAAGAGGTGATAGAAGAAAGACCGACAGTTTGCCCGACTGTTCAGCTGTGAGGGAAGGGGGGAAGGAGGGATCAGGACGAACGTAGTATTCAGCGCGACAGCGGTATCAGCAGGTCAAGGGATCAGCCAGCGGGCCGCGTGGGTAACGTCGGAGTTTGTCGATCAGGTCGCTGCCTGGAATAGGGCGGTCGAACAGATAGCCTTGGCCGACGTCACAACGGTGTCGGCGCAGGAACGCCAGTTGTTCGACAGTTTCGATCCCTTCGGCCACTACTTTGAGTTTGAGGTTGTGCGCCATGGCGATCACCGCTGAGGTGATTTCCATATCATCCTGGTTGTCCGGAATGTCGCGAATGAAGCTGCGATCAATCTTGATCACATCAATCGGGAATTTTTTCAAGTAGCTGAGGGACGAATAGCCAGTACCAAAATCGTCCATGGCCAGGGTCAGCCCGAGCTGTTTAAAGAAATCGAGTTGTTGGCGAGTGTCGTCGGTCGCTTCCAGCAGCAGCCCTTCAGTCAGTTCAAGCTCCAGCATGGTTGCAGGCAGGCGCTCTTCTTTGAGGATGTTGGCAATCGACGTCACCAGGTCGGGATCAGAAAACTGTTTGGGTGAGACGTTGATCGCGACGTGCAGGTGATTCAGCCCGGCAGCGGTCAGTTCTTTGCTCATGCGACACGCCTGACGCGCGACCCATTTCCCGATGGGAATAATCAGTCCGGTTTCCTCGGCCACGCTAATGAACTGATCTGGACGGATCATGCCTTTTTCCGGGTGATTCCAGCGCAGCAGTGCTTCCATCCCCAGTAGACGCCCACTGCGCAGGCACAGCTTGGGTTGGTAAAACACTTCCAGTTCATTCTGAGTCAGTGCACGACGCAGATTGTTTTCGACGAACAGCTTGTAGCTGGCCTCGGCATTCAGCGCTTCGGTGAAGACCTGCACCTGATGCTTGCCGTTGGCTTTGGCTTTGTGCAGCGCCAGGCCGGCATTCTTCATCAGTGTTTGCGGGTCGCCGCCGTGAATGGGTGCACAGGCGAGGCCCACGGAGCCGGTGACACTGATCAATTGGTTGTCGACGAACATAGGCTTGTCGAGGGTTTTGAGCACCTGAGCGGCGATCTGCATGCCGGCTTCGACATCAGTGTCGTCCAGTAGCACCGCGAATTCATTACTGGCAAAGCGCGCAAGGCTGCCGCTGGGGCTCAGGCTGTTGCGCAGACGCCGGGCAAGGCTGATCAGCAGTTTATCACCGGTCTGGTGGCCGAGACTGTCGTTGATGCGCTTGAAGTTGTCGATGTCCACCAGCAATAGGCTGATCGGTGTGTCGCTGTCCCGTGCAAACCGTTCATCAAGGTTGCGGATAAACGCCGGCCGGTTACCCAGGCTGGTGAGGTTGTCGGTGTACGCCAGGCGCTCGATGCGCTGTTGTGCCGCCTTGGTCTGGGTTATGTCTTCGTAGATGCCGATGTAGTGGGTCAACTCGCGGTCGTCACCATACACCTTGGAAATCGACAGTTGGCCCCAGTAAGGTTCGAGGTTTTTGCGACGGCTTTTGAATTCGCCCTGCCAACTATTGCTTGTGTCGAGGCTTGAATTGGCGTCGATCAGCAGTTCGTTGAGGTTTTCCAGCGCTGGCAGTTCGGAGAGCCGATGGCCGTGCACTTCTTCAGTGGTGTACTGAGTGATCGCGGTGAAGCTGGGGTTGACGTACTCGACCACGCCGTTGCAGTTGACCAGCAGAAACGCGTTGGCGCTTTGCTCCACGGCACGCTGGAACAGGTGCAGGGCGCTGGTGGCGGCGCGACGGTTATGATTGTTGATGACTTGGGCGAACTGGTCGGCCAGTTCGCCAGAAAAGGCAATTTCATCGGACTGCCACGGGCGTGAAATGCCGATCTGCTCAAGGCACAGCACGCCAACCACCAAGCCGTCGATGCGGATGCTGGCGTCGAGTATTGCATTGATGTCTTTGGGTCTTAATTTTTCGGCCAATTCGCTGGTACGCGGATCGTGCATGACATCGTTGGCATCGATGGCGCGGCTGGTGTGCAGCGCTTCGAGGTAGTTCGGGAAGTTAGTAAGGTCAATGCCTTTGGGCTGTATGAATTCACTGGTGTCACGGTGGAACGCAGCTATGGGTTCCAGATGACTGCCGCTGAGATCCCAAATGCTGGCGCTGGAGATGTCATATATTTCGCAGGCGCTTTGGGTGATCAACTTGGCCGCTTCTTGCACCGAATCATGTGTGCTGTAACGATGACGGGCCAAACGCAAAATCAGGCTTTGCTGGGCACGAACTCGCTCCAGGTGCTGCAACTGATCTTGCTGAGCGCGCTGGTTGAGTTCGAGGGCGACGTGCAGCCGGTTGTTTTGGGTGTCCAGATCGGTCGCGTTGGACGGGTCGTTGTCTGCGAACAGTCCCTCGACCACCATCAAATAACCGCGAAGCAAGTCGCGGTTGTGTTGTCGATAACCTTCGCCCACTTCCAGCAGGCTGATAGCGCCTTTAGCGCAATGCAGTGTGTAGCGGATCTGATAGAACGGGCTGTCGGCCAATTGGTGCTGCACGGAGTCGTGCATTTGATAGCGCACTTCTGGCTCCATCAGGCTGGCATACGGCGAGCCAATCAGCGCACACAGGTCTACTGCCGGTACGCCGAACTGTTTTTCGCAATTGGGATCAAGGTACAACAGCGCCCAGCTCGCTTCATTCAGCCGTTCGAAACGCAGCATGCCGAGCCGCGAGGGCACCGGCAATTGCGTTACTACCTCGACCGCAGTTCGACCGGCGGCATCGGGCTGGCTTTTCATCAAGAACTCGCTTTCAGAATGCTGATCGCGCACGGGCTCAAGCCCTCTGTTATGTCGCGTGCCGCAAGGTTGCATCATGCGGCTCTGGCTGACAAGTGAGCGCGGTGGCTTAGTGCTATAAATCTATCGGTTTAGTGCGTTCTTTTAGGCAAAAAAAGCCCCGCCAAGTTGGCGGGGTTGAGGTACGAGCGTGGCAGCTCGGAAAATCGGTTTCTGTAGTAGCCAACTTGTTGGCGAAAGCTTGGCGCGGTCTTTCTGACAATACGCCTCGCCAGCAAGTTGGCTCCTACAGTTTTTACAGCAGCATCGTGCGAATGTCCGCCAGCAGCTCGCCCAAACGCTTGGTGAAGCGAGCGGCAGCGGCGCCGTTGATGACGCGGTGATCGTAGGACAATGACAACGGCAGCATCAGTTTTGGCTGGAAGGCTTTGCCATCCCAGACTGGCTGGATGGTGGCCTTGGACACGCCAAGGATTGCCACTTCCGGCGCGTTGACGATTGGCGTAAAGCCAGTGCCACCAATGTGCCCGAGGCTGGAAATCGTGAAGCACGCGCCCTGCATGTCGTCGGCAGACAGCTTTTTCGAACGGGCTTTCTCAGCCAGTTCAGCTGCTTCAGCCGCCAGTTGCAGCAAGCTCTTCTGATCAACGTTCTTGATGACCGGGACCAGCAAACCTTCCGGGGTGTCCACGGCAAAGCCGATGTTCACGTATTTCTTGCGGATGATCGCTTTGCCGCTTGGCGCCAACGAACTGTTGAAGTCCGGCAGTTCCTTGAGCAGGAAGGCACTGGCCTTGAGCAGCAGTGGCAATACGGTCAGTTTGACGCCGGCCTTTTCTGCGACAGCTTTTTGCGCGACACGGAAAGCTTCCAGCTCTGTGATGTCAGCCTGATCGAACTGAGTCACGTGTGGAATGTTCAACCAGCTGCGATGCAGGCTGGCGGCGCCAAGTTGCATCAGGCGCGTCATCGGTACTTCTTCGGTTTCGCCATAACGGCTGAAATCGACCACCGGAATCGGCGGAATGCCCGCGCCACCGGTAGCACCGGCAGCCGGAGCAGCTTTGGCCTTTTGCATCATGGCCTGGACGTAAACCTGCACGTCTTCCTTGAGCACGCGACCGTGGGGGCCGGTTGCGCCGACAGCGCTCAGCTCGACGCCGAATTCACGGGCCAGTTGGCGTACTGCCGGGCCAGCGTGAGTCTTGGTGCCGTCTTTGGCCGGTGCAGGCGCTTGGGCCGGCGCAGCGGGTGCCGCTTCGGCTTTTAATGCTGGCGCAGGTGCCGCTTCAGCCTTGGCTGGAGCCGCAGCAGGTGCAGCCGCTGGAGCCGGCGCGGCCGGTGCAGCTGCACCGGCCACTTTCAATTTCAGGATCAGGTCACCAGTGCCGACTTCATCGTCCAGCTTGATGATGATGCTTTCCACAACGCCGGCAGCCGGCGAAGGGATTTCCATACTGGCTTTGTCGGATTCGAGGGTGATCAGTGATTGATCCGCCACGATGGTGTCGCCGACCTTGACCATCACTTCAATAATCTTGGCCTTGCCCGACGAACCGATATCAGGAACATGGATGTCCTGAACGGTTTCGCTGGCGGCAGCCGCAGGCGCCGCAGCAACCGGTTCAGCCGCAGCTGGAGCAGGCGCTGCTTTTTCTGGAGCAGCCGCTGCAGCAGGAGCAGCCGCCGCAGGTGCTGGTGCAGAAGCTTCACCTTCTACTTCCAGCTCAAACAGTTCGTCGCCTTCTTTCAGGCGGTCGCCCAGTTTCACTTTCATGCTTTTGATGACACCGGCTTTGGGCGCAGGAATTTCCATGCTTGCCTTGTCCGATTCCAACGTAAGAATGCTCTGTTCGGCTTCGATGCGATCGCCGACCTTGACCATTAACTCAATGACTTCGCCTTCACCGTTGCCGATGTCGGGTACTCGAATTAGCTCACTCACAATGTCTCTCCTTCGGAGAACCTGTTCACTCTCGACTGCACTGTATGGGTTGCGACGAACACAGCGTCGGACGCTCATTTACGTGTGTAAATTCCGCATCCTCAGCTGCTCCGCGCTTCTTGTCAGCGCCCTTTGCGATCTGGAGACAGACTCTTAACAGTCCAGTGGGTTACGTTTTTCAGGGTCGATGCCGAACTTGGCAATGGCTTCAGCCACTACTTTAGGTTCGATATCGCCGCGATCAGCCAAGGCTTCCAGAGCTGCAAGCACCACGAAGTGGCGGTCGACTTCAAAGAAGCTACGCAACTTCTTGCGGCTGTCACTGCGGCCGAAACCGTCAGTTCCCAGGACTTTGTATTCCTTGGTTGGTACCCACTGACGAATCTGGTCAGCGAACAGTTTCATGTAGTCGGTCGATGCGATCACTGGACCCTTACGGCCAGTGAGGCATTCTTCCACGTAGCTCAGGACAGGTTTCTGACCTGGGTGCAGACGGTTGCTGCGTTCTACTGCCAAGCCATCGCGACGCAGTTCGTTGAAGCTGGTAACGCTCCAGACGTCTGCACCGACATTGAACTGCTCGCGCAGAATCTTCGCCGCTTCGCGTACTTCACGCAGGATAGTGCCCGAGCCCATGAGTTGGACGTGGTGTGCTGCTTCCTTGGTGTCTTCTTCAAGCAGATACATGCCCTTGATGATGCCTGCCTCGGAACCCGCCGGCATGGCCGGGTGCGCGTAGGACTCGTTCATCACGGTCAGGTAATAGAAAACGTCCTGCTGCTCTTCGAACATCAGGCGCATGCCTTCACGGATGATCACCGCGAGTTCATAGCCGTACGTCGGATCGAATGTGCGGCAGTTCGGGATGGTCGAGGCCAGAATGTGGCTGTGACCATCTTCGTGCTGCAGACCTTCGCCGTTGAGCGTGGTGCGACCGGCCGTGCCACCCACCAGGAAGCCACGGGTGCGGCTGTCGCCAGCGGCCCAAGCCAAGTCACCTATCCGTTGGAAACCGAACATCGAATAGAAGATGTAAAACGGAATCATCGGTTGGTTGTGGCTGCTGTACGAGGTACCGGCAGCAATGAAGGAGGACATGGCACCTGCTTCGTTGATGCCTTCTTCGAGAATCTGACCTTTCTTGTCTTCGCGGTAGAACATCACTTGTTCTTTATCGACTGGCTCGTAGAGCTGGCCGACGGACGAGTAGATGCCCAGCTGACGGAACATGCCTTCCATACCGAAAGTGCGCGCTTCGTCCGGGATGATCGGCACGATGCGTTGGCCGACTTCCTTGTCCTTGACCAATTGCGACAGAATCCGCACGAAGGCCATGGTGGTGGAGATTTCGCGGTCGCCAGTACCGTCAAGCAGTGCTTTGAGGCTTTCCAGCGGTGGCGTCGGCAAGCTGAAACTCTTGGCGCGGCGCTGAGGCACGAAGCCGCCCAGTGCAGTGCGGCGCTCGCTCAAATAACGGGCTTCGGCGCTGTCTGGTTCTGGTTTGAAGAACGGCAGGGTGTCCAGTTGGTCGTCTTTGATAGGAATGTCGAAACGGTCGCGGAAGCTTTTCAAGCTGTCGACATCGACTTTCTTGGTGTTGTGCGCGGTGTTTTTCGCTTCACCGGCGCCAGTGCCATAACCTTTGATGGTCTTGGCCAATACCACGGTCGGTTGACCCTTGTGGTTGACTGCCTGGTGGTAAGCCGCATACATCTTGTACGGGTCGTGCCCACCGCGGTTGAGCTTCCAGATTTCGTCATCGGACAGATCAGCAACCATCGCCTTGAGTTCAGGCGAGTTGAAGAAGTGTTCACGAACGAATGCGCCGTCTTTGGCTTTGTAGTTCTGGTACTCGCCGTCGATGACTTCGTCCATCCGGCGTTGCAGGATGCCGTCGGTATCTTTAGCCAGCAGTGGGTCCCAGAAACGGCCCCAAACAACTTTGGTCACGTTCCATTGAGCGCCACGGAACACGCCTTCGAGTTCCTGGATGATCTTGCCGTTGCCGCGAACCGGACCGTCGAGACGTTGCAGGTTGCAGTTGACGACGAAGATCAGGTTGTCGAGTTTTTCGCGACCGGCCAGGGAGATTGCGCCCAAGGATTCCGGTTCGTCGGTCTCACCATCGCCCAGGAAACACCAGACTTTTTGCTTGCCTTCAGGGATGTAGCCGCGGTGTTCCAGGTACTTCATGAAGCGTGCCTGGTAGATCGCCTGGATCGGGCCAAGGCCCATGGACACAGTCGGGAACTGCCAGAAATCTTTCATCAGCCACGGGTGTGGATAGGACGACAGGCCTTTGCCATCAACTTCCTGACGGAAATTGTTCATCTGGTCTTCGGTGATCCGGCCTTCCATGAATGCACGGGCGTAAACGCCTGGTGATGCGTGACCCTGGAAGTAGATCAGGTCGCCGCCGTGTTCATCGGTCGGAGCCTGGAAGAAGTAGTTGAAGCCTATGTCATACAGCGTCGCGCTGGAGGCGAAGCTGGAAATGTGACCGCCCAGGTCGGGGTCGTTCATGTTGGTTTTGACCACCATGGCCAGTGCGTTCCATCGCACCAACGAGCGAATGCGGCGTTCCATGAACAGGTCGCCAGGCATGCGTGCTTCGTGGGTAACGGGAATCGTATTACGATACGGCGTCGTGATGGCGTACGGCAGCTGGGAGCCACTTCTGGTGGCCAGCTCGCCCATACGGGTCATCAAATAATGAGCGCGGTCTTCGCCTTCTTTGTCGAGAACCGATTCCAGGGCGTCCAGCCATTCCTGGGTTTCGACGGGATCGAGGTCTTGCATGGCTTGCTCCAGGGCGGAAAGGCTTCCAGAATCGGTTGCCTGAGTTTGCGACTGGCCTTGTGGGCAGACGACATAAAATTTTTGGATGACCGGAGGTTGTACCGGCGTTGTGTAGTTTTACTACAAATCGTCAGCCATTTCAGCCTTTCGACTTAGCCTCCTAGTAGTAAAACTACAGAAGAGCGTGAGTCCGGCTCCTGTTGTGTTGTGATGTAAATCGATAATGTGAGTGCGAAGCGAACTGTAACAGGTTAAAACTTGATGCTGGCTGCTAATAAATCCTATTTTTCAGCTATTTATTACCTTTGTTTGACGATCCTGTCATTGATGCATTTCTTTCTACCATTGCGGCGGTCCCTTCCCACGCCGACCAAGGATAGACCATGAGCCTCCCTTTGCTGGCCGATCTGCCGGCCATCCTCCTGCCGTTTGTCGATCGTGCGCAACAGACTTTACGCACTAATGCGACGGCGTTATCGGACACTGCCTTGGCTCAACTTGATGCGTGGCCCGACACCCGACAGGTAACCTTCGACCGGGTGTGCGCGGCCAGCGATTTTGTGGCCGAGCAAGTGTCCCGTGACACGCACATGTTTTTGGACCTGGCGGACTCCGGGCAGTTGGACCGCAGTTTTGCCGTGGGTGAACTGCGTGGCCAAATCTCCGCCGCCGTGCTGACCGCCGACACAGAAGACGACCTGGGCCGCCTACTGCGTCGACAGCGCACCCGGCATCAAGTTCGTATTGTTTGGCGTGACCTGACCCGCCAGGCCGACCTGATAGAAACCTGCCGCGACCTGTCGGACATGGCCGATGCCTGCATCGACTTGGCTTACCAATGGTTGTATCTGCGCCATTGTCAGCAATTGGGCACACCCATGGGTCGTCGCAGCGGGGAACCGCAGCAGATGGTGATCTTGGGGATGGGCAAGCTGGGGGCGGTTGAACTCAATCTGTCGTCCGACATCGACCTGATCTTCGGTTACCCCGAAGGCGGTGAAACCCAAGGGGTCAAGCGGCCCATTGATAACCAGGAGTTTTTCATCCGGCTGGGCCAGCGGCTGATCAAGGCGTTGGACCCGATCACGGTGGATGGCTTCGTGTTCCGTGTTGATATGCGCTTGCGGCCATACGGGTCTTCCGGCGCGCTGGTGCTCAGCTTTAATGCACTTGAACAGTACTACCAGGATCAGGGCCGTGATTGGGAGCGCTACGCCATGATCAAAGCGCGAGTCGTCGGTGGAGATCAGCTAGCGGGGGCGCAATTGCTCGACCTGCTGCGGCCATTTGTTTACCGACGCTACCTGGACTTTTCGGCCATCGAAGCGCTGCGCACCATGAAGCAGCTGATTCATCAGGAAGTCCGCCGCAAAGGCATGGCCGATAACATCAAGCTCGGCTCCGGCGGCATTCGAGAAGTCGAATTCATCGCCCAGGCGTTCCAGTTGATCCATGGCGGTCGCGACCTCAGCTTGCAGCAACGGCCTTTATTGAAGGTGCTGAACACCTTGGAAGGTCAGGGTTACTTGCCGCCTGCGGTGATTAGCGAGTTGCGCGAAGGCTATGAATTCTTGCGCTATACCGAGCATGCGATCCAGGCCATCGCCGATCGTCAGACCCAGATGCTGCCAGACGGCGAAGCTGACCAAGCGCGTATCGCCTTCATGCTGGGCTTTGCCGACTGGGCGAGCTTTCATGAGCGGCTGATGTATTGGCGCGGCCGGGTGGCGTGGCACTTTCGCGGGGTTATCTCCGATCCTGATGAAGAGGAGGGCGGCGAAGACAGTGAAATGGTCGTCGGCGGAGAGTGGTTGCCGCTGTGGGACGATTCTCAGGATGAGGAAGCGGCTTGTCGACAACTGGAAGAGGGCGGTTTTGCCGACGCTGCTAACGCATTGAAACGCTTGTCGGGATTGCGCAACAGCCCGCAGTTACGTGCCATGCAGCGGCTGGGTCGCGAGCGTCTGGATGCCTTTATTCCGCGGCTGTTGGCCCAAACGGTCGAGCACAGCAACCCGGACTTGGTGCTGGAACGCGTGCTGCCGCTGATTGAAGCCGTTGCTCGGCGTTCGGCGTATCTGGTGTTGCTCACCGAGAACCCAGGGGCATTGCGACGCCTGTTGACGTTGTGTGCCGCCAGCCCGTGGATCGCCGAGCAGATCGCGCGCTTCCCATTGTTGCTGGATGAACTGCTTAACGAAGACCGTCTATTCAGTCCGCCGCTGGCCCCAGAGTTGGGCGCCGAATTGCGCGAACGGTTGACGCGTATTCCCGAAGACGACCTTGAACAACAGATGGAAGCCCTGCGCCACTTCAAATTGGCGCACAGCCTGCGTGTGGCGGCCTCGGAGATCAGCGGTCATCTGCCGTTGATGAAAGTCAGCGATTACCTGACCTGGTTGGCGGAAGCGATTCTTGAACAGGTGCTGGCGTTGGCGTGGCGACACACCGTGGCCAAGCACGGCACACCGAAGCGTTCCGATGGCACCTTATGTGATCCGGGGTTTGTCATCGTCGGCTACGGCAAAGTCGGCGGCATCGAGCTGGGCCATGGTTCTGACCTGGACTTGGTGTTTATCCATGACGGCGACCCGCAGGCCGAGACCGATGGCGCCAAGCCCATCGACAGCGCGCAATTCTTCACTCGGTTGGGCCAGCGAATTATTCACCTGCTGACTGCCCAAACCAACTCTGGCCAGTTGTACGAGGTTGATATGCGCCTGCGACCCTCAGGCGCATCGGGGCTATTGGTCAGTTCATTGGGCGCGTTTGATCGTTACCAGCGCAACGAAGCCTGGACCTGGGAACATCAGGCGTTGGTCCGCGCTCGGGTGTTGGTGGGCAGCCATGCAGTCGGCGCAGCCTTTGAGGCCGTGCGCGCCGCAATAGTGGGGCGCGAACGTGACCTACCTGCATTGCGGACCGACGTCAGTGAGATGCGCGCCAAGATGCGCGGGACCCTCGGTAGCAAGGCCACCGCCGCCGGAACGGCCGCCAACGCCTTTGAAGCCACGGCGCCGTTCGATCTCAAGCAGGATGCCGGTGGTATCGTCGATATCGAATTTATGGTGCAATACGCCGCCTTGGCGTGGTCCTGGGAGTATCCGCAGCTGCTGCGTTACACCGACAACATCCGCATTCTTGAAGGGCTGGAACAGGCCGGTCTAATCCTGGGCGCAGATGCAGACCTTTTGCGGGAGGCTTATAAAGCCTATCGTGCAGCCGCTCACCGTCAGGCCTTGCAGAAGCAGGCCGGGGTAGTGGGTGGTGATCAGTTCCATGCCGAGCGGCGAGAAGTGTTGCGGATCTGGGCGGGGTTAGGCTTGAGCTAATCAGTCTTGCCCGGCGAGCCAAGGGAAATGTGTCTTTATAGCTATGACGGGGAGGCGTCAGGTTGTGTGGAAGTGCTCCGCAACCTGAAAAGCCTCCCTGATCGTTTCTGGTGGTTTTTGGATTAAGCATGAGAATTCTGATCGTAGGGCCAAGCTGGGTCGGCGACATGGTGATGGCGCAAACACTGTTTCAGTGCCTGAAGCAGCGTCACCCTCAGTGTGAAATCGATGTGCTAGCGCCCGAGTGGAGTCGGCCGATCCTTGAGCGCATGCCTGAAGTGCGCAAGGCTTTGAGCTTTCCGCTCGGCCACGGTGTACTTGAATTAGCCACTCGCCGACGAATCGGCAAGTCATTGAAGGGGCAGTACGACCAGGCAATTCTACTGCCCAATTCCCTGAAATCAGCGCTGGTTCCGTTTTTTGCGGGCATCCCCAAGCGTACGGGGTGGCGTGGCGAGTTTCGCTACGGCTTGCTCAACGACGTGCGCACCTTGGACAAGCAACGTTACCCGCTGATGATCGAACGCTTCATGGCCTTGGCCTATGAGGCTGGCGCTGAGATCCCCCGACCTTATCCTCGCCCAAGCCTGCAAATCGATGCCGCTACCCGCGACGCCACGCTGCAGAAGTTCGGTTTGAGTCTTGATCGTCCGGTGTTGGCGTTGTGCCCCGGTGCCGAGTTTGGCGAATCCAAGCGCTGGTCGGCTGAGCATTACGCCAAAGTCGCCGAAGCCAAGGTCCGTGAGGGCTGGCAAGTCTGGCTGTTTGGCTCAAAGAAGGATCATCCGGTCGGCGAAAGCATTCGTGAACGGTTGATCCCCGGTTTGCGTGAAGAGTCAGTCAACCTCAGCGGCGAAACCTCGTTGGCCGAAGCGATTGATCTGATGTCTTGCGCGGACGCGGTGGTGTCCAACGATTCCGGGCTTATGCACGTTGCTGCGGCGCTCAACCGGCCATTGGTGGCGGTTTACGGCTCCACTTCGCCGGCCTTTACGCCGCCGTTGGCTGAACACGTCGAAATCGTCCAGTTGGGCATTGAGTGCAGCCCGTGTTTCGAACGTACCTGCCGTTTTGGTCATTACAATTGCTTGCGTCTGCTTGAACCCAAACCTGTGGTCGAGGCGCTGGGTCGCTTAGGCGGCACCCCGGTCGAGGTTTCCTGATTTTGTGTAGTTTGCGGGTACTGTTGATTAAGACCTCCTCCATGGGGGATGTGATTCACGCGCTGCCAGCGCTGACCGATGCTGCTCGTGCGCTGCCAGGCATACAGTTCGATTGGGTCGTCGAAGAAAGCTTCGCCGAGATTCCCTCCTGGCACCCTGCGGTGGCCGAGGTCATTCCGGTGGCAATTCGTCGCTGGCGCAAGAATCTCTGGCAAACCTTCAAGAACGGCGAATGGCGCGGCTTGAAGAAACGCTTGAGCGAAACCGACTACGACTTGGTAATTGACGCCCAAGGGTTGGTGAAAAGTGCGTGGCTTACCCGTTACGTGAACGCGCCGGTGGTTGGCCTTGATCGGCTGTCGGCCCGCGAACCCTTGGCGAGCCGATTCTATGATCGGCATTTTCCCGTCAGTCCAGAGCAGCATGCGGTGCAGCGCTCGCGGTTGTTGTTTGCGCAGGCATTGGGCTATGAAGTGCCGGACGATATCGGTGATTACGGCCTTGACCGCTCGCGCTTGATAGACGCACTCGTGGATGAGCCGTTCGTGCTGTTCTTGCATGGCACCACCTGGGCCACCAAGCATTGGCCGGAACTTTACTGGCGGCAGTTGGCGCAGCTCATGATCGGGCGCGGCCTGCACGTGCGACTGCCGTGGGGTAATCCTGCCGAGTTGGCGCGTGCCGAGCGCATTGCCCACGGGCTCGATAACGTTGTGGTGCTGCCCAAACTCAATTTAGCGGGTGTCGCGCGGGTGTTGGTCGGTGCTCAGGCTTGTGTCGCGGTGGACACCGGCCTCGGGCATTTGGCGGCGGCGCTGGATGTGCCGACCCTGTCGCTGTTCGGTCCAACTGACCCGGTGTTGACCGGTGCTTATGGTCGATCCCAGGTCCACATGGCCAGTGACTTCCCTTGCGCGCCCTGCCTGCAAAAGAAATGCACCTATCGCCCGACCGCTGAAGAACAGCGTCGTTTCGATCTAAATAGCGAGTGGCCGTTGTGCTTCACTCGTTTGAATCCCGAGCGAGTAGCCAGCCAATTGGGCTCGCTGTTGCTGGCAAAGGAACTCAGTTGATGCAGTTGGCTTTTGTACTTTATAAATATTTCCCGTTTGGCGGCCTGCAACGCGACTTCATGCGCATTGCCCTGGAGTGCCAGCAGCGTGGCCATCAGATTCGCGTGTATACCTTGACGTGGGAAGGCGAGGTGCCACCCGGTTTTGAGGTGGTGATGGTGCCGGTCAAGGCGCTGTTCAACCACACGCGCTACGAAAGGCTTAGCGCCTGGGTCGAGGCGGATCTGCTCAAGCGTCCAGTGGACCGTCTGATCGGCTTCAATAAAATGCCGGGGCTGGATGTGTACTACGCCGCCGATGGCTGTTTCGAAGACAAAGCGCAAAATCTGCGTAATTCGCTGTATCGCCGCTGGGGTCGCTATCGCCACTTCGCCGCTTACGAGCGTGCGGTGTTCACCAAAGACGCGAAAACTGAAATATTGATGATCTCAGAAGTGCAGCAACCGCTGTTCGTCAAGCACTATGACACCCCTGCCGAGCGCTTCCATCTGCTGCCGCCGGGGATTGGCCTAGACCGCCGAGCACCCATTGAAGCGCCGCAAATTCGCGCCGAATTCCGTCAAGAGTTTGGTCTGGCCGATGATGACTTGTTGGTGGTGCAAATTGGCTCCGGGTTCAAGACCAAGGGCGTGGACCGTAGCCTCAAGGCGCTGGCCGCCTTGCCATCTGAGCTGAAAAAACGCACGCGACTGTTTGTAATCGGCCAAGACGATCCCAAAGTATTCCAGGTGCAAAGTGCCACGTTGGGAGTCAGCGAACAGGTGCAGTTCCTCAAGGGGCGCAGTGACATACCGCGCTTCTTGATGGGTGCCGATCTGCTGATTCACCCGGCGTACAACGAAAACACCGGCACAGTCTTGCTTGAAGCCTTGGTCGCGGGCCTGCCAGTACTGGTCAGCGCTGTCTGTGGTTATGCGCATTACATTGCCGAAGCCGACTGCGGGAGAGTGTTGACCTATCCGTTCGAACAGGCGCAACTCAATCAATACCTCGCTACCATGCTGGCTGATGATTCGGCACGGGTAGCCTGGAGCCGACACGGTTTGGTCTTTGCCGATACAGCGGACCTTTACAGCATGCCGCAGCACGCGGCCGATGTGATTCTGGCGGAGCACCACCGATGAAACTGATTCTCGCTGAACCATTCAAAAGCCTCTGGAATGGACGTGATGCGTTCACCGAAGTCGAGGCGTTGGACGGTCAGGTTTATCGTGAACTCGAAGGGCGGCGCACCTTGCGCACTGAAGTGGAAGGGCGCGGTTACTTCGTCAAGATTCACCGGGGTATTGGTTGGGGCGAGGTGGCCAAGAATCTGGTGACTGCCAAGCTGCCGGTACTCGGCGCTGGTCAGGAGTGGCGGGCGATCAACCGCCTGCACGAGGTCGGCGTACCGACCATGACCGCCGTGGCCTACGGCGAGCGCGGGAATAATCCGGCCGCCCAGCATTCGTTTATCGTCACCGAAGAACTGGCGCCCACCGTTAGCCTGGAAGACTTCAGTATTCACTGGCGCCAGGAACCACCGGCACCGCGCCTCAAGCGCGCGTTGATCGCTGAAGTCGCGCGCATGACCGGCATGATGCACCGCGCCGGGGTCAATCACCGTGACTGCTACATCTGCCACTTTCTGTTGCACACCGACAAACCGGTGACCGCCGAGGACTTCAAGCTGTCGCTGATCGATCTGCACCGTGCTCAGACCCGCAAGACAATCACCTTGCGCTGGCGCAACAAAGACTTGGCGGCGCTGTTTTTCTCGGCGCTGGACATCGGCCTGACTCAACGCGATAAATTGCGCTTCATGTGTGGATACTTCCAACTTCCGTTGCGCCAAGTGGTCGCACAAGAGTCGGCACTGCTCGCGTGGCTGGAAACTAAAGCCAGCAAACTGTATGAGCGCAAGCAACGCTACGGGGATGCGCTGTGATGGTGGCTGGCAAACGGACAGTTTCGACAACCATGGCATCTCGGCTAATTCGTGGGAACGGCAATGAGTGACTTCATCGCAGCAACCGAGCGCGGGCTGCTTGAGCGACATGGCCTGGCTGATTTCAATTCGCTGTGGGACGTGCAACTGGACGCGGTGGATGAGCCCAATATCGGGCGCGGCGGGTGGAGCAGCGTGTTTCGTCTGGAGCTCGAAGGGGCGGGTTTCTACCTCAAGCGCCAAAATAATTACCTGACGCGAACCTTGCATCGGCCGTTCGGCGAGCCGTCGTTCTCCCGCGAGTTTCGCAACATTACTCGTTATCAATCGTTAGGCATTCCGTCCCTGCAGGCAGTGTTCTTTGGCGAGCGCCTGATTGAAGACGAACGCCGGGCCATTCTGATGACCCGGGCATTGGACAGCTGGACTGACTTGGACTCGCTGTTACAGCAGTGGCCAACCTTGAGCGCCCATCAGCGTTTGGCGATTTTGCAGGCGTGTGGTCAGCTGGCGCGTACGCTGCACGCGGCCAATCAAGTTCATGGTTGTTTCTATCCCAAGCATATTTTCCTGCGCTCGCGTGCCAATGCGTATCTGGCGCAACTGATTGATCTGGAGAAAACCCGCCCGGCGTTTTTTGGCTGGCGTGACCGGATCAAAGACCTGGAGCCATTGCTGCGTCGGGCGCCGTTCTGGACCGAAGCTGAAGTGCGCGAACTGCTAGCGACGTACCTGCAAGCGGCTACCGACAGTGAGTTAGTCGGTCTCTGGTGGCAGCGTCTGGCGAAGCGCAGCAGCTATAAAGAGGCACTCTGATGCAGTTGTCAGAACTTAAATCCGCCGGGCGGACGCCGACGCTGCCTATTAACCTGGCGCTGGCCGACGCTGCCGGCCCGGCTGAATTGCAATTGTTGACCTTGTTGCGCGTGCTGCCGGGGCAACGCTATGTCGGTGCTGGCATCTGGCGCGGGCGTGCGGTGTTGGCGAAATTGTTGGTTGGCCCCAAGGCGGCTCGGCACTTTCAGCGTGAGCGCGACGGCGTTCATCTGCTGTCCGAACAAGGCATGACCACTCCTTTGTTGCTGGTCGAAGGCCTCAAAGAAGGCGAGGGTGGCTGGCTGCTGTTCGAGTTTCTGGAGAACGCGCAAAGCCTTGGCGATGCCTGGGCAGACGTCGAAGCATTGCCGGCACTGGCGCACGAGCAGCAAACGGTATTGGGCGAAGCACTGTCGGCAATCGCGACGCTGCACAGCAAAGGTCTGTGGCAAGAAGACCTGCACCTCGACAACCTGCTGCGCCACGACGGTCAGTTGTATTTGATCGACGGCGCGGGCATTCGCGCTGAACAGGCGGGTAAGCCGTTGTCGCGGCAACAGGTGCTGCAAAACCTCGGCGTTTTTTTTGCTCAGTTGCCGAAGACTTTGGAGCCGTTCACTGAAGAGCTGTTGGTGCATTACCTGTTGAGTAACGCTGAACACGCCCTCCCGATGGAAGCCCTGAAAAAACAGATAAACAAAACTCGCGGCTGGCGTCTGAAAGACTTCCTCAGCAAAGTTGGGCGCGATTGCAGCCTGTTCAGCGTCAACGACGGCCCCTTCGGCCTGCGCGCGATTCGTCGCGAAGAAGTGACGGCGATGTCGCCGGTGTTGACTGACGCCGATGCGTTGCTTGATCGCGGTCATTTATACAAGACCGGGGGCGCGGCCAGTGTGGGCCGTGTCGAGGTGGCGGGCCGTCCACTGGTGATCAAGCGCTACAACATCAAAAATTTCGCCCATTGGCTCAAGCGCTTCTGGCGCCCAAGCCGCGCCTGGCACTCCTGGCGTGAAGGTAATCGACTGGCGTTTCTCGGGATAGCGACGCCTAAGCCGCTGGCGTTGCTGGAGCTGCGATTCTTCTGGCTGCGGCGCAAGGCGTATCTGGTGACTGAGTATTTGCCGGGGCCGGACATCATCGAGCGGTTTGCGTCGCATGTGGTCTCGGGCATTGCACCGGAAGCAGAGTTGCTGGCGCTTGATCACTTGTTTGCTCGTCTGATTGACGAACGCATCAGTCACGGTGATCTAAAAGGACATAACGTGTTCTGGCATCAAGACCGCTGGGCACTGATCGACCTCGACGCCATGTGCCAGCACACCTCGGCTTCATCGTTCGCCTGCGCGTTTGCGCGGGACCGAGCACGGTTCATGCGCAACTGGCCCGTCGAAAGCGCGCTGCACCAATTGCTGGAGCAACGCTTGCCTCGGGGTTGAGATGCTCTTGTGCGGCCATCTGTAGGAGCCAACCAGTTGGCTCCTACAGATATTTCCAGGTCAATCAGCCGACGCGGATCAAATTCAGGTCCTCAAGTGCTTGAACCAGATCCCACAGATCATCGTATGGCTGTCGATGGATCGATTCCCATGCCGGGTGTTCGACGTACAACAGGCCTTGCTCATCCCGGCTAATAACAATGCGCTCAAGGCCGGTGTCTTTTGATCGATGCACGATCACCGAATGGTCCGGTATGGACTCATCGATCAGGAACATTCCAGGCTCGGTCAGCTCTGTCTCGGTCGACAAGACCAGGGGTGTTCTATCGACGACTGCTGATTCGGTGACGTAATCCAGCGTTTGCATTTCAAGGCGGTAATCGCTCTGCAAATAGACGCTTTCGCGGGCATGGTTTTCCACCAGATGTTCGCCCGGATCCCTGAATGGTCCCCGCACCGAGCTTGGGCCGACATCAATGACTCGAATTCCTATAGCCCCTTCAAGCTCCGCAACGCCGGGAACAATTTTCTGGAAAGTATTGGCGTGGGTGTTGCCCACCAAGGCAATCCAGTTGTGTGACCCCATGACTTCTTGGTGCTTGCGAATCGTACGCGAGGCAAAGAAGTTCATCATTTGCTGGCGCGTGGTGGGCGCCTTGTTTTTGAGGCCTTCCAGGTGATAACTGGCTGAGCAATCAATGGCCCTGACTTCCAGTCCTTGTTCCCGTGCCCGAATCACCAGGTTTTCGAAGGTGTAGACCTTGTTGGGGTCCGTGGCGTAATCCCGGTCGAGTTTCTTCAAATCATGCAACAGGGTCTTGCTCATCTGCCCGGTCTCGGCGAAGCGGTCGAGATCGGCTTGATGCAGGTCCGTCTGCAGGTGTTCCATGTACAAGGTTTTTACCTGCTTGCGCGAGAGGTGCGGCAGGTTGTCGATAATGAATTGTTTGCTGGCGATGGAGCCATGCGCTTCGCCCACAACTGCGCCCGAGGTGTGTCCGTACAGCGTGTCGATGAAGTCTGGAATCGTTGTCCCTGGTTCAACGTTGGGTAGCGTTGGACGCGGCGGTAGAGCAACGGCAATGACCTGTTGCGCATCTTGTTGCAGTTGCCTGCGCAGGTCGAAAAACGCGTCGCGGACTGGGGTCAGGTGTTCGTCGTTGAAGGCATAGTCGTCATGCAGCCCGCCGTCACGGAAGTTCGCCAGTTCATGCATCGTCGGTCGCAGGTCGATGGGCAGATCGTAATTGGCGTCGAGGAGGGATTGCTGGATGGCCGTGAGTGAATGTTCCGCCGGCCAGGCATCCGGATCGACTCGCTGCCAAAGGCCAGTTTCATCTAGCTGAAAACCATGGCTGCCCGCGAAAGTAACGCTGTCCGCAGCTGAATGGGCGTTGCCCTCGAACAGTCGATACAACGCATCGTCCAAGTGTTTAGTTGGGGCTGTAGGGGGGGTTACCGTGAGGGTTGCAATCCGGAAATCAGCCATTTGTAGCGTGAAGTCGGCCTTGGCAAACGGATCGCCGGCAATCGATCCCGCTGCATCGCGACTCACTCGCGACGCGCTGCCAGCGGGGAGGCCTTCGAATCGCACACTGATCGCACCATTGAGTTCAGCGATCCCCGGGACCTGCCGCCAAGTGTTCGCCATTTTTTGGTCGAGCAACGCGATCCAGCGCCGTTGCGGCAGTGCCGTCGTGTCTGCGGCAATTACGTTGCTGCCAAAAAAATTGCTCATTTTTTGGGCGGCTGCAGGGTCATCTGCGGCAATGGCTACAGGGTTGTTATTGGACGGGTAGCTGACCGCCGAGTTGAACGGTTTGACCTCAATACCGTGTTTATGCGCGGCCTTTATGAGGTGGTAGTAGTCGTATTCCTTACTCTGATTATCCAGGGCGCCACCGTCGAGCTGTTTAAGGTGGTATTTGATCTCATGGGATCCCGATTTCGTCTTGCTGCCCAGTTTTTTGTACTTGGCCAACTTCCTCGGGTGGAGGTCGGTGAACAGGTGCTCGATGTACAACACTTCGACTTTTTGCTCGACGAGCAGCGGCATGTTGTCGATCAGCCATTGCTTACTGACTACCGAACGGGGCGCTTCGCTGATCACCAAACCATTGGTTTTTCCGAAGATCCCGTTGAGCAACGTCTCTGGCCGCGCCGCCACGTCAAACAGCGGAAGGTCGGGTCGGACTGGAAGTCTGACCTGTTCAAAAAAGGCGCTTGCGTCCCGGTAAAGAGCCTCCCTGAATCCTGAGTACGCTTTACGCAGGTCCGCGTAAATCTGCTCCATCCATTGCTCGATTCCAAGGCCGCTAAGGCCCAGCTGTGCTGCCGAGGGGTCGATGATGCCGTGCGTGTAAGGCCGCATATTTGGGGGCAGTTCATAGCTGTTCAATTCGCTGGCTGCTGAAGGTGGGTTGGCAGCTTCTTCCTCCAACGGATGAAAGTTCGGACGGCCGCCGCCACGCAGGTTCAGGTCGACCACCTGCCATTGGCCATTGCTGTCGAGGTAAACCGGTTGCTTGCCAAAAAAGGCGAAGGGATTACTGCCATCGACGATATGCCAGCAACGCATTCGTGCGTCGAATTGGACCCTGAACGTCAGGCCCTGCAGCTCGATGTAGTGTTGGCCCTGAACCAGAGTGACGCCTTTGGCATGCCCGCTGGCGATAGACGTTGTCTCTCGCAATGACACGCTTACGGCATAGGCTTGATTGAGCGTGCCCTGGGGAATGGCCGAATCTGTTTCTCGACGCAACGGCTGCCAGACCCCAGCGCTATTTTTTTCCGCAAATTGACCGGTGGGGATCAGCTCATCGGGGTGGCGAACATTCACCCTGAACAGCGGCGCGTGAGCGTTCGGGGTTGGACTTCCTGCCCAAAACTGCTCACCGTGAACCTGCATTGGGCGAAGCTGTTCAACGGGCGGTGACATTCGTTGAAGGTGTTTAGCGGCGTTGAGCACCTGTTTTTTTCCGCCATTGCCGGCCACATTGCGCAGGACATGGCCAAACCCCTTGAGCCCCGAATGCAGGTCGCCCGCGGCGCCGAGGCCATTGAACAGCGAGCTGAGAAGGTAGCCACTGGCGGCTTCCTTGTCGCCGTCGCTGAAAGCTTCGAGCGCGTGCAAGCTGTCACGCATCGCCAATAAAGCACCGACCGCGAAACTGGCAGGGGGAAAGGGCAGGGTGACGGCGGTGGCGATCAGTTCGACGCTGGTCCAGATCAGTTTTCTGAGCAGGTCGTTGCGTCCGCTGATGGTGTCTTCGACGTCGTGGACTTTGCGTTGGATGATCTGGTTGAAGTGCTGATCGTAGAGGTCAGTCAGTGGCGAGTCGGGCAGTATCGGGGGCTGACTGTTCCCGCCTGCTTTCATGTCCGCCAGAAAGAACGCCAACTTGCGGTTGGCGCTGATGCGGCAGCGATCCTTGTAGTAGTCACTCATACCGTGGTGTTTGAGCGTGTCAACAAAACTGCCGAGCAGGCGGAAATCCAGTCCGTCGGGCGCGTTCGGGGTATAGAGCAACGCGTCTCGGGCGTTGCCGGTGTGGTCCGGGGTCAGCACATGGCAGCCCAGCGCGGTTTCGGTTCGGGCGCCGGGCAGTGGCAGGAAATCCAGCAGGTTGCCGAGTTCAGGCACGTCAGTTGCGATCAGCGGGTTATTCAATTTGAACTGCAACGGGTAAAGGGGATGGCGACGACGAGTATCGGGTTCGCTGACGTGCATCTGCTCAATGGATGCCTTGAGCCACTGATATTGGTGTGCGTTGATTTCGTTTTTTAGATGGCTACGCAAGGCGGCAGCGTTCATCTGTAATTGGGTGATGAGCAGGCTGGTACGGCGACGGTACGTATAGCCCGTGCCGTGCGCATTGAGCAGAGTGCTCTTGATGCGAGCCACGTACTGATCGCTGAGCCACGCACCGTGTACCGAACGCGCCACTTTCTCGGCCGTTAGCGGCGTCAGGTCGATACCGTCGGGGCCCTTGAATCGAGCGTCGGTCAAAGCGTTGGTGGTGATCGGGTTGACGCTGTCGTCGTAGCCGTTGCGCAACATCTGAGTGTAATTCAGGGTTTCGCGGCTCGAAATGATCATGATTTCGTCAGAGTCGACCTGGCCCTCAGCGGTCCCGAGCAGTTCATTGATTTTCTGTGTGGCTCGCCGATGCACGTAGTCATCAAACGTCTGAATCTGCGCATGGGCTTTGGCCTCGTAGTGCACGTGGGCGGCATTGATGGCGTCCTCGAGTGCAACCAACTCCTGACGTTGGCTTGCGCTGGCGTTCAGGTACCAATGTGGAGTGTGTTGTTCCTGTTCGGCGAGCATCACCCCAATGCGCTTGTTCACCAGTGCGCGTAGCCCTTCGTCATAAGCCTGGGCTTGGGTGAAGGTGATGAAGTCGGCCGGTGGCTGGGGCTTTTGTTTCAGTTCGGACAACTGCTTTTCGAGGGCGATACGTTGGGTAGCGGGCACCTGCTTGAGCAGGTATTCGCTCAGGTCCGGGAACGCGCTCCAACTCGTCAATTCCTGACGCAGCTGATTTTCGTTGTCGAACCCTTGGAATTGACGGCCTCGCGGGTTTTCGGCCATGAACATCACCAGGCGTTCGAGCTGGCCTTGCGCGTCTTCTTGGCGGAACAGCAGCAGGTTGCTCAATACGTCGTGGTTGTTCAGCTTCACCTGCTGCACGCCTATCGTCCCGCCCGTTGCTTCACCGGCGGCTTGATTGAAGGCTTCGATCAAGTTGAAGTCCCGTGGCAGGATATGACCTTGCAGCTTCGCCGCGTAGGCCATGGCCGTCACCTGCTGGCGGGTCACGTCGCGCATGACCCGCTGGACGTTTGGCGATCCGTAGGCTTCTCGTTGCACTGGGGCGAAAGCGCTGCGTAAGTCCAGCGTCTGGATCAGTCCGCCAATATAGCCGTTGGTCAGTCCTGGGTAGGCCGAGCCAAGCGGCTGCCCCTGAAGAGTGACGGTGCTCCACGTCAGGAAAGCCGAACCAGCGTCCATGTCGCCGGGATGCAGTCCGTAGAGTGCCAGTTGAGTCAGGGAGCGGGTGACTTTATAGGGCTCGTTGCTCAGCGGTAACGTGCGCCATGTGGAAATCATCAGGTGTTGCGGGTTCAGATCATGGCCCAGATCGTTTTCGATTCGAGCGCGCAGGCGCTCGGTGGCAAACTGCTCTGGTGACGAAGCGCCGCCGAGCAGGCTCGATAATGCAGCACGTGCTTGCTCGTACTGTTTCAGGCTTTCGCCGTAGTGCAAGAGTTCTTCCCGGCTCGCGAGCGTGAACCAGTCCGGCAGGGCTTTGCGTTGCTTGCTTGCGTTGCTGCTGATGTCACGCAGTGCAAGCATCGCCGCTGGGCCAAAAAGTCCGGTCATGCGGATGGACTGATTGAGCAGATGTGCTCCGCCTTCGAACGCATGGCTGATATCCGCGCGTTGTTTGTCCAGTTGCCTGTCAAAAACGTGTTCGAACGGCATTTCGGCAATGGGCGTCAACTGCCAATCCAGCGTATCGAAGAGTTCAAGAAACAGGCCAGGGTCGGTTTCGATCTCGAGGAGCAGGGCCTGGAACCGTTGTTCGACATTGTTTAGCAACAGGCTGCGCAGGGCCGAGTTGTTGACCCAATGGGTAAGGGACTCAAGCAGCAACGCCCGGGAGCTAAACCCCTCCACGCCATAACCCGGCAGCACCAGTAACGTCGGTCCTTGGTGAGCGATGATTACCAGCGCACCGGCCAACTCAACGGTGTTTTGATCATTGAGCTTCAGTTGCAGGCTATAGAGTTCAGGTGCGAGGTGAGCGCCACTGTCTGTGGCCGACAGTGGCAGGCATTCGTTGTAGATAGAGTGCAAGGAACCGTCGGCAATTTTCAGCGCGACTTCATCGCGCAAGGCTTGCCCAAAGCCGGCAATGAACAGCTCACGCCGTGGTGTGTTTTGGGCGCTGGGTGCGCTCCAGAAAAAATCGATTCGGTTATGTATTTCTTGCAGTGTCAGGCCCTCAGGCTCTGGCAAGTGCGCGAGTTCGTTGGTCAGCGTGGCGCTTAGCGTCCTCAGGCGGCTGAGTAAAACTGAGGTGTTATTCAATAATGTCTGCATGCAGGACTCTTTAGTGGAGGCGTGGGGTGTTTCACGTCAATCGAACCAAAAAATCCAGCAGGCGGAGTGTTAGATAGTTATTGAAGTGTGGCGGCGGCAACCCGACCACAGGTAGCCTCATTACGCTATAATCCCGCGCTTTAGCTGTTCCTCGCGCCTGTTGCGAGGGCACATTTTTTCAGGCGCACGCCGCCTGCATACAGACTAAAGAGGCTAGACCCCTGTGGCATTGACGATTCTTGGCCTGTCCGGCGCCCTTAGCCATGATCCTTCCGCAGCCCTGTATATCGACGGCAAGCTGGTAGCGGCCGCTGAAGAAGAACGCTTCGTTCGCGATAAACATGCAAAGAACCGCATGCCGTACGAATCGGCAAAGTTCTGTCTGGAACAAGCGGGTATCAAGCCTTCTGATGTTGACGTGGTGGCGATTCCATTCGCGCCAGTCAGCCTGTTTGGCAAGGCTCGTTGGCATTACGCCAAGCGTTACTGGTATGCACCGGATCGCGCCCTTGATGCGCTGTTGATGGGCAACCGTCGCTACAAACGCTACCGCAACAAGATCGTCTTCTGCCTGGAACAGCTGGGCTTTGATCCGAAAAAGATCAAGATCGAACCGGTTGAACACCATTTGGCTCACGCCTCCAGCGCTTACCATTGCTCCGGTTTCAAAGAAAAAACCGCGATCATGGGCATCGACGGCAAGGGTGAATACGCCACCACGTTCTTCGGTTATGGCGAAAACGGCAAAATTCACAAGATCAAAGAGTTCTTCGATCCGGACTCCCTCGGCGGCTTGTATGGCGCGATCACTGAATTCCTCGGCTTCGAAATGCTCGACGGCGAATTCAAAGTGATGGGCATGGCGCCGTATGGCGATGCCAGCAAATATGACTTCTCGCGTCTGGCGACTTTTGAAAATGGCGAACTGGTGATTAACACCGACTACGCCAACGTCGTCGGTTTGCGTCGCTATAAAGAGAAAGGCAAGGGTTTTTACTTCTCGCCGAAATTGATCGAATGGCTGGGCCCGCGTCGTCAAGGCGACGTTGCTGACGAGCCGTACATCCATTACGCGGCCAGCATACAAGCGCTGTTCGAGAAGCTGTCATTGCAGATGATGGACTTTTATCTGGGCGACATCCTCAAGGAAACCGGCAAGCTAGCGTTCGCTGGCGGCTGTGCGTTAAACGTCAAACTTAACCAAAAAATCATCGCTCGCCCGGAGGTCAAAGAGTTGTTCGTGCAACCGGCGTCCGGCGATGCCGGCACCGCAGTGGGTGCTGCCGCGTATGTGTCCCACTCCCGTGGCGTACCGGTCGAGAAGATGGAACACGTCTACCTCGGCCCGGAATACAGCAACGAAGACGTGATCGCCGCGTGCGCTCGTCACCCGAGCAAACCGGTCTGGCGCCAGATCGACAATACCCCGCAGCGCATTGCCAAAATCATGGTCGAAGGCAATCCTGTGGCGTGGTTCCAGGGGCGGATGGAGTTTGGTCCGCGCGCACTGGGCGGTCGTTCAATCATTGGTTGCCCGAGCATTCCTGGCGTGGCTAACCGGATCAACGAACAAATCAAGTTCCGCGAGCGCTGGAGGCCTTTCTGCCCGTCTATGCTGGATACGGTCGGCCCGCAGATGATCAAGATTGATCACCCCGCGCCGTTCATGACCTTCACCTTCGAAGTGGCTGAAGAGTGGAAAACCCGGGTGCCGGAAGTGGTCCATGAGGATGGCACTTCCCGCGCTCAGGTGCTGGAGCGCCGGTTCAATCCGCGCTACTACGACATGATGAAAGCGCTGGAAGAACTGACCGGCAACGGCGTGTCGCTTAATACGTCGCTCAACCGACGTGGTGAGGCGATGATTTGTTCGCCGACCGACGCGCTGAACATGTTCTTCGGCTCCGATCTGGAATACCTGATCATGGAAGACATTTTGGTCCTCAAAGACGGCGTAGACGCTTATGACACGTTCGGCTGATCGCCATGTGCTGCAGTTTTGTCACGGCTATGACGGGCCGTTTCTCGACTGCGCCCGGCAATACGCCAGCTTGTTTGCCGGTAAAGGGTATCGGGTCACTACGGTATTCCTGACCGGCGCCGCTGATCCGGAGGTGGCCGCTGCGTGCGCCTCTGATGAAGTGTTGTTCCTTGAATACAGTTCCAAGGCCATCCGTGGCCTGAAGCTGGGGGCGATTCGCGATCTGCGCAAAATCGCCGCCACGCGTTCTTTCAGTTTCTGCATCGCTCATCGTTTCAAGCCGGTTTACATCGCCTTGTTGGCGACTCGCTTGCCGGTGATCGGTGTGCACCACGCGTTTGGCGACTACCATCGCCGTACCCGCAAACTGTTCGCGCATCTCTTTCGTTGGCGCCTGAGCCTGCTGGGCGTGTCCGACGCAGTGCGCGATGACATGCGTAAAAGCCTGCCGAAGTGGCCGACGGGTCGCATTCAAACCCTGTACAACCGGATCGACGTCGAGCAATTGCAGGCCACTCAGTTGCCGCCTGCCCAAGCCCGTCAAGAGTTAGGGCTTTCAGCGTCCGCATGGATCGTCGGCAATGTCGGTCGTCTGCACCCGGATAAAGATCAAGCAACGCTGCTGCGCGGTTTCGCCTTGGCGCTGCCGAATTTGCCCACTGAGAGCCAGTTGGTAATTCTTGGCACCGGTCGGCTGGAACACGATCTCAAAGCCTTGGCGCTGGAATTGGGCATTGGTTCACAGGTGCTGTTTCTCGGCCAGATTTCTGAAGCCCGCCGCTACTACAAAGCGTTCGATGTGTTTGCGCTGAGTTCGGACCACGAACCGTTCGGTATGGTGCTGCTGGAAGCCATGGTCGCGGGTGTTCCATTGCTGGCAACGGCGGCGGGTGGCGCCAAGGAAGTGGTTGAAGGCGTCGGCATTCTGTTTCCATTGGGTGATGATCAGCGTTTGGCCCAAGGCCTTATTCATCTGGCGACCCTGGATGAATCACAGCGCGCGGCCTGCGCCGAGTTAATGCTGCTGCGATTGCAAGAGCGGTTCTCTGATCAATCTGTGCGCGATGTGTTCTGGCGCTTGCCGCAAGTCATCAGCCTGATCGCGGAGTCGTAATGCTCAACCGATTTCAACGCTGGCGTGAACGTGGCTGGACCCCTATCGATGCCCCGACCTACGCCCAGGCCTGGCAACGCTTTGGTGGCAGCGTCGCAACTCATCCCCTGGTGATCGAACGCTTGGCCGCGCTGGCCGACATCCCTGTGCGTTACCTGGGTTGGGAACAGGGCGGCGAATTGCAGGCCGCGATCCCGACCTGGGGTCGCTCATTGGCGCTGTCAAAAGACGTGCTCAAGCGTAAAGGCAAAAAAGGTTTGTTCGATTTGGGCAATGCCGAGCTGATTTTGCCGGTGGCCAGCGGCGCGCAGGTTGCGCTACGGCACCGAGGACGCTATCTCTCGGCGCTGAATGAAGGCCGCGTCAGTACCCTGAAGCCTCAGCCGGAAGCGCTGGCAATGTCCCGTGCGCCGGAAGAGCTGTCAAAAAAATTTCGCTACAACCAACGGCGTGAGTTGCGGCTGCTGGAAGAGGCGGGCGGCGTAGTGCGCCCCGTCACTGATTTCACCAGCGCTGAATTGGCCGGCATGTATTGCAACCTGTTCCAGCGACGCTGGGGGTTCCCGGCCACGGGCGCTGAACGAATGGCAGACGTGGTCGAATTGATGCGTGAGCTGATGATCGGCTCGGTGCTGTTTCTGAACGATGCACCGATTGCCATCCAGTTGGTATACCGAGTCGAAGCGCCGGAATGGATCAGCGTCGAATACATCAACGGTGGCGTTGATCCTGAAAATCGAGGCTTTAGCCCTGGTAGCGTCCTCAGCTTCCTTAATACCCAAAGTGCTTGGGAACAGGCGCGCGCCGTTAATAAGCCACTGCGGTTCTCGTTTGGGCGTGCTGATCGCGAGTACAAGGACCGTTGGTGCAATCCCGTGCCGGTGTTTCAGGTATGACCTCAGGGCTGAGCCGAAAGCAGCAGTTGCTCAAGCGCCACCGGCGCAACAAGCGCGCGGTGTTGCTGATCGGCCTACTGCTGCTGGTTGTGATCGGTGTGCTGGTGGCGTGGTGGTTACCGCTGCTGTTGGCGGTTGTGGGATGGGTAGCCCATGAAGCCTGGTTTGCCGACCATTTGTTTTACTCCCCGAAAGATGATTATTGTTACCGCCTCCCGGAGGACAACGAACAGCTGAATGTCCGTCTGGAGGGCGAGTCTTTGCGATGTGATCACCCGCTGACGCTGACCGGCGATGAAACATTGATCGTTGAGCTGCGAATCAAAAGCTCGTGGCTTGGACGTTTTCTGGACCCCGTCATTGATTTGCTGAGCACCGACGCCAGCGATCAGCAGGCCTTCGAACGCGGCGTCGACGGTTTGCGTTACCTGAATTTGACCGGCCTGGGCGCCTCATTGGCCGACAGCTCGCTGCGTGTGCGCGGACGGTTTTGTCGGGTGTTGGGGCCACCGAGGTTGTGGGTATTTCGCCACACTGATGCCCGCCGTCAGCGGGTCATGGTGATTGCGCCCCACGCCGATGACGCCGAGTTGGCAGCGTTCGGCTTATACAGCCAAGCGGATGAAGCCTGGATCGTGACCCTGACCGCCGGTGAAATCGAAGCCGAACATTATCAGCAGATGGGCATGCCGCCTGCTGAAGCGGCGCGAGTCAAAGGCCGTTTGCGTGCTTGGGACAGCATCGCGGTGCCGCGTTGGGGTGGGGTGCCGGAAGCCCATTGCGTACAGCTCGGGTATTTCTGTCTGCAACTAACTGCAATGCAGGCCTCGCCGGATCAGCCCATTGCATCCCGAGAAGCAGAATTGAGTGATACCCGACTGTTTCGTCAGTTCAATCCGATGCTGTTACCCGGCGATTCGGACGGTGCGCCGACCTGGAACAATCTGTTGGCGGATCTGCGTGCTGTGTTGTTGAAGGCCCGTCCTCAAGTGTTGGTCATGCCGCATCCGTCGATTGACCCTCACCCAGATCACATCTGCGCACAGGCCGCCGTGCTTGAGGCATTGCAAGGCTTGGAATGGCAGCCGCAAACGATTCTCGGCTATGCCAATCACCTCCATGACAACGACCGCTGGCCCATGGGCAACGCCTACACCGGCGTAAGTTTGCCGCCCTATTTTGCAGGCGATGATTTGATCCCTTACAGCCTTGAACTGTCGGCCTCGACACAACGTGACAAGGCCATGGCGCTGGGCATGATGCACGACCTGCAACCGCCAGCGCCTTTCAAGCGCCGGGTCCGTCGTTGGTTGCAACAGCTGCTGGCGGGGCGACGTTGGCCGGCAGAAGGTGAAAACGAATTTTTCAGAAAAGCCGTCCGCCGACACGAGTTGTTCTGGCGCAAGGACAGTTGATTTAACCGGCACTGCGCCTTGAGGAAAACGATGAAGGTTCTATTTCTGGTGCAAAAGGAACAGCGTGCCATTCTGGATCGCCTGTATGAGGGCGTCGCGGAGCATTGCGAATGTGATTTGCGCTGGCTGACTTCGGCGCAACAGCGGAACCTGCGAGGCTACTTCCGGCGTGAAGTGGACGTCACACGTTACGACCGCATCGTTTTCTTTCTTCGCTTCAAACAAGAAATTCGTCAGGTACCGTTTATTCGCACGGTTCCCAATCTGGTCATTCTCGAACACGACGCCTACCAAAATTACATCCCCTGCAAATACACCGGCAAATTCAGCGCGCACTATCGCAAACTGCCGTGGGTGCGGGTGATCAGTTCAGGGTTCATGGTCAGCGAGCGTCTGCGCGAAGAAGGTGTCGACGCGGTGTTTGTACCCAAAGGCTACGACCAGAATTTGTTACAGGACCAAGGCCGCAAGCGGGACATCGAACTGGCCTTCGTCGGCAGCACCAACAGCGTTGCCTATAGCGGTCGTAAGGCGTTGCTTGAAGAGCTAGGCCGGGTGGAAACGCTAGTCGTGACCCGGACCAAATCCGGCGAGGAATATCGCGACACGTTGAATCGGATTCAGTTTTTTGTAAGCGCGGATGTCGGCATGGGCGAATACATGATCAAAAATTTCGAAGCCATGGCCTGTGGCTGCGTATTGTTGGCATTCGATCAAGGGGCCGCCGAGAATAGTGCGCTGGGTTTGATAGATATGCAGAACGTGGTGTTCTACAGCAGCATTCCCCAGTTGCAGGAAAAGCTCGCGCTGCTACGTACCGACCCCGAACTGGCATCGCGAATAGCCATCAACGGAAGAAATCTTGCGGTATCACAATTCAGTTTCGCGGCAATTGGTAAACGCGTTGTCCAAGAGCTTGAGCCTAAACTTCGGGTCCAGGCAAAATTGAGCTGGTTCGACCGTCTTCGAGGAACCGTTGGAATTTGATCGGTGGTTGGACTCAGCTATTGAGTTTGACGGGTATGCTCTCCGAGGACGATGCTGCTCGGATTGATGTGCCCCGAACGAAAATTCAGTACGTGGACATGAGAGGGCAGGCGTTGGAAAACAACACTTCTACTTTAAAAAAATCGGCAGTAAACAGTGATGGCTATGAAACCTACATTGCGTAAGGATGCTCACCTGTTTTTTTTTGGCAGGTGGGATGATCCGCAGGCATCAAGCAGTAGCAAACCACTACGGCAATGGATGCAACGGCAGGAAGGGACGGATTGGACTCGAACATGAAATGGCCTTTGGTCTCGATTCTGGTGCCGTGTTTCAACCACGAGCGCTACATCGAAGAGTGCTTGCTGAGTATCCTTCGGCAGGACTATGACAACTTTGAGTTGATTGTCGTTAACGACGGATCGACCGACGCCAGCGCCGAAAAAATCGAGGCGTTGCGCCAGATCTACGGTTTTCAGTTCTATCAACAAGAAAACGAGGGCGTGAGTGCTGCGCTGAATACGGCCCTGAGTCATGCTGTCGGCGAATTCATCATCACCCACGATTCCGATGATGTGATGCTCGAAGGCCGCGTGCGTCGTCAGGTCAGTTATCTGCAAGAGCATCCTGGCGTTGGCTTACTCGGTGCAAGAGTCATTTATATAGATGCTGAAGGGACGCAGCTCAAACACAGCGAGCCTACCAAGAACTCGGTGCAAAGCTGGACATTTGATCAACTGCTCGCGAGTGCCCATGCGGTGGGTGCGCCTGTTGCGATGTACCGCCGGGAAGCAATCGACAGGGTTGGGGGTTACGATCCAACGATCAAGGTCCAGGATTTTCAGATGACCTTGAAAATTGCTCGCTTGGATTATCGCGTCGATATCTTGCCTGACTTCGTCACCTTGTACCGCCGACACGATACAAACATTTCCAAGGTTGCCTACAAAAGTCAGCTTATTTATGACTTGCAGGTCATCGAATCGTACAAAGACAACCCTGCTTATGCGTCAGCTAAATTGGCCATCGTCAATAAGGCGCTGAAAGAGTCAGTGGTCGCCGACAAAGACTTTGCTCGCGGACTGTTCATCAGCATTCCGGTATACCGTTGGAACAGACTGACGTGGAAACGCTTCAGGCATTTCATCTTCAAATCCAACAAGAATAAAGGTGTTCGGTGAGTCGTAATCTTCAGCAGTCCAGTAACTTCATCGATGGCTTCCACGATATACGAACTCAATTGAGCGCATTGCGCAGTCATTTCGGAATGGCGGGCCAGTTGCTTGGCTTTGGGTTGTTCTGGAGCGTTGCCGGGGTGCTGCTGACGCCCTCGATGAAGTTTTATACCTGGTTAATGACGGCGTTTGTGTATTTACCGTGCATCTATCTGCTGATCAAACGGTTCGGGGATTTTCGGGAAATGGTCCAGGGACGGCGAGAGCTGTGGCTGTTTCTGGTGTTATTCAGTTGGTCGGTTATATCCCTGAGCTGGAGCGGCACGGATGAAAATTATTTAACGCTGATCAAGCGCGAACTGTTTTTCCTGTCGCTGGTGCTGGGCTGGGTCGTGTGGGGCCGGATATTCAATCGACAACTGCAAAGCATGCTGATTATTTGGGGCGCGATGGCTGGCGTGTATGCGCTGGTTTCCATCATTGCGTTTCCAATGCGCGATCTGCCGAGGATTTATGGGTTTGGCAGTTTCATGGATAACCCGAATCCAGCCGGTTATACCATCGGGTTTTTGCTGGTGCTCAGCTGCACTTGGTGGCCTCAACGCCTTTGGGCAAGGCTGGCGTGGGCGGCATTGCAAGCGTGCTCATTGTCGTTTGTCATCATGACCGGCAGTCGTGGCCCGCTTGTTTCATTGGTGGCGGTGGCCGGCGTGGTTATGTTGGTGGGAGGAAGACCGCTCTACAGGATGTTGGCGGTGACATTGGTTATCGCTGCTGTTTGCCTGTTCATGTTTGAACCCTCGTTGTTGCAGCGGGGTGATTCCGAACGGCTGGGGTTGATAAAAAACGCGCTGGAGCTTATACCGCAGCATCCGTGGCTCGGCATCGGCCTGAGCGCTAACTATGCGGTGTCGGCCGGCGGTGCGATTTTCGACCACTGCCATAATTTTGTGCTCGATACCGCGTTGCAATACGGCGTGATATTTACCGCGCTGTGGGTGTTTCTCTGGGGCTGGGTCGGGTTGCGCGCTTGGCGCTGCCGCGATCAAACGCTGGGCATGGCCGTGCTGCTGGCGTGGGTCTTCGCCTCGGTGGCCTTGCAGTTTGATGTGTTTACCCTGTTCGGGCGGGCGCGAGCGATGTGGATGGTGGTTTGGGTGCCGTTCCTGCTCAGTTTGTGCCTGAGTAAAACCCCGGTCAGCGAGCGGCCATTGATTGACCGCGTCTGAATCTTACAACGCCAGCTTTTCTATAAGGGTGCTGCGCTCCCAGCCATGAGTGCTGTGGGCGCTGTAGCTGTTAAAGAAATGTGTGCCTTGTTCTTGAAGCAGCCACTCATGGTCGTTCCGATAGCGGCGCATATGTTGGAAGTTGCGCAAGCACATGCTCTTGCGCAACGGACCGCGCAGGGTGCGCATGTCGGCAATGTCGATCAGCCCCAGTTCGTTGTCGGGTGTCATCACGACATTGCCCAGATGCAACGAGCGAAAATAAATCCCCAGATTGTGCAGGTTTGCAACGAAGCGTCCAAATGCCTGGAGCAAAACAGGATCGCTGAAGTTTGTGGGATCAGCGATGACTTGCCGTAACGTCAAGCCTGGCAACGGTTCGTAATGCACCACATCACGGGAAATAGTGGCGACCCGGTAGGTGGCCAGGATGTCCGGGCAGCGCACGCCGCGCTTCTTTAACTCCACTGCGTTATCGGAAAAACGTTGGGCATAAGGAAAGAATGCTGCCGACGAAATCAGCCGTTTGCGCCGAAACAATTTCATGAAGTTGCCGTCCTCGAGGCGCAGCACCTTGTCTCCGAAGAAATCGGCCTCGATCACCTCCGCATCTTTGCGTAAGGCTTGGTAGTCAGCGTAAGCGAGTGCGAGCATGCGGGCTCCTTCAAAAATGGCCGCCATCATACCCCAGCCGGCGGCCTAGGGTTTAATGGCTCCGGGCTGTGATAGTATTCCGGCTCTCTTTTCTGTACCGATGACTATGAGCAAGCCAGAACAAAGCTCCAGTATGAAAATCTATTTCCGACTGCTGACCTATGTCATGCCTTATATCGGCATCTTTTTCCTCAGCATCATCGGTTTCGTGATATTCGCATCAACCCAGCCAATGCTGGCGGGCATCCTCAAATACTTCGTCGATGGACTGAGTAACCCGGAAGCCGCACTGTTTCCCAATGTTCCCTACCTGCGTGACTTACAGCTGTTGCAAGCGGTGCCGTTGCTGATCGTGTTGATCGCAGCCTGGCAGGGCTTGGGCTCGTACCTGGGTAACTATTTTCTGGCCAAGGTCTCGCTGGGTCTGGTGCATGACTTGCGCGTCGAGTTGTTCAATAAGCTGTTAGTTTTGCCCAATCGCTATTTTGATACGCATAACTCGGGTCATCTGATTTCACGCATTACTTTCAACGTCACCATGGTCACTGGCGCTGCGACCGACGCGATTAAAACCGTGATTCGTGAAGGCTTGACGGTGGTGTTCCTGTTCATCTATTTGCTGTGGATGAACTGGCACCTGACCTTGGTCATGCTGGCGATTTTGCCGGTGATTGGATTGATGGTTGGCAGCGCCAGCAAGAAATTTCGCCGGCAAAGCAAAAAGATCCAAGTTGCAATGGGCGATGTTACCCACGTTGCTTCGGAAACCATCCAGGGTTACCGCGTCGTGCGCAGCTTCGGCGGCGAAAGTTATGAAGAAGAGCGTTTTCGGGAGGCCAGCCAAGGCAACACCGATAAGCAACTGAGAATGAACAAAACCAGCGCGATCTATACGCCGATGCTGCAATTGGTCATCTATTCCGCCATGGCGGCGCTGATGTTTCTGGTGTTGTTGCTGCGTGGCGATGCGACCCCCGGCGATCTGGTGGCTTACATTACAGCGGCGGGCTTGTTGCCCAAGCCGATTCGCCAGTTGTCAGAAGTCAGTTCGACTATCCAGAAGGGCTTGTCCGGCGCAGAAAGTATTTTCGAGCAGTTGGACGTTGAGCCAGAAGTGGACCTCGGCACTGTCGAGCGTGATCGCGTGACCGGCCACCTTGAAGTGCGTAACTTGAGCTTCACCTATCCCGGTACAGAGCGGCAGGTGTTGAACAACATCAGTTTCACTGCAGCGCCGGGGCAGATGGTTGCACTGGTTGGCCGTTCGGGCAGCGGCAAGTCGACGTTGGCAAGCCTGATTCCACGTTTCTACCACCATGGTGGCGGCGGAATTTTTCTGGACGGTGTAGAAATCGAAGAGTATCGCTTGCGTAATCTGCGTCGGCACATTGCCCAAGTCACTCAACACGTCACGCTGTTCAACGACAGCATTGCCAATAACATCGCTTACGGTGATCTGGCAGGTGCGCCTCGCGCCGACATTGAAGCCGCCGCAGCCGATGCTTATGCGTTGGAATTTGTCGAGCAACTGCCGGAAGGTTTCGACACTCAGGTGGGTGAGAACGGTGTGTTGCTGTCCGGTGGGCAGCGTCAGCGCTTGGCGATCGCCCGGGCCTTGCTCAAAAATGCACCGCTGCTGATTCTGGATGAAGCGACCTCTGCACTCGATACCGAATCGGAGCGTCATATCCAGGCGGCATTGGATCAGGTCATGAAAGGCCGGACCACGCTCGTCATAGCCCACCGCTTGTCGACCATCGAGAAGGCCGATCTGATTCTGGTCATGGATCAGGGCAGCATCGTCGAGCGTGGCACTCACGCGCAGCTATTGGCTCAGAACGGCTATTACGCTCGTCTGAATGCTCTGGGGCTTGATGAACCGGTGGTTGCGGGTATCGCGTAGCATTCAAACGGTTCTATTTGTCTGTAGGCGCCAACGTGTTGGCTAAAGGACTCACGATTTGGTTGTCAGGTGTGCAGCCTCGCCAACACGTTGGCGCCTACAGATATATTGTCTTACACCTTAAGTCTCCTGAATCCTCGGCTGTTCAGCCACCTAGAGTTCCCTCTCCAACCCTGTGCTAAGATTCCGCTCTTGTTCATTCTAGTAACGGGTTGTTTGATGAAGTTGTCCATGCCGCGTTTTGATCAGGCGCCTGTCTTGGTGGTTGGCGATGTCATGCTCGACCGTTATTGGCATGGCGGTACCTCAAGAATTTCACCTGAGGCGCCCGTGCCAGTGGTCAAAGTCGAGCAAATCGAGGACCGCCCGGGCGGTGCCGCCAACGTTGCCCTGAACATCGCCGCCTTGGGCGCGCCAGCTTCTTTGGTTGGCGTGACCGGGGAAGATGAGGCTGCCGACAGCTTGGTCAACAGCCTGAAAGGCGCAGGCGTGAATGCGCGCTTCCAACGCATCGCCCATCAGCCGACCATCGTCAAGTTGCGGGTCATGAGCCGTCACCAGCAACTGCTGCGGATCGACTTTGAAGAATCGTTCGCCACTGACTCGCTGGCGCTGAGTGCCGATGTCGAAGACATGCTCGACGGCATCAAAGTCATGGTGCTGTCCGACTACGGCAAAGGTGCGTTGCAAAACCACCAAGTGCTGATTCAGGCCGCACGGGCGCGTGGCATTCCGGTGTTGGCTGACCCAAAAGGCAAAGACTTCTCTATTTATCGCGGTGCCAGCGTACTCACGCCGAACCTCAGTGAGTTTGAAGCCATCGTGGGTCATTGCGCTGACGAGGCTGAATTGGTCGCCAAAGGCGCGCAGTTGATGAGCGAGTTGGACTTGGGCGCACTGTTGGTTACCCGTGGCGAGCACGGCATGACCCTGCTACGTCCCGACCAGCCTGCGTTGCACCTACCAGCCCGTGCCCGTGAAGTATTCGATGTCACCGGTGCCGGCGATACGGTCATTTCGACCCTGGCGGCTGCCATCGCCGCAGGTGAAGATCTGCCTCACGCCGTCGCGCTGGCTAATTTGGCAGCAGGGATCGTGGTCGGCAAGCTCGGTACAGCGGCCATCAGTGCACCGGAACTGCGTCGTGCCATTCAGCGTGAAGAAGGGTCGGAGCGTGGCGTTCTCAGCCTCGAACAACTGCTGCTTGCGATTGATGATGCGCGCGCGCACAAAGAGTCGATTGTGTTCACCAACGGCTGCTTCGACATCCTCCATGCCGGGCATGTAACCTATCTCGAGCAAGCACGCGCTCAGGGTGATCGGTTGATCGTAGCAGTCAACGATGACGCGTCTGTCAGCCGCCTGAAAGGGCCGGGCCGACCAATCAACAGTGTCGATCGGCGCATGGCCGTGCTGGCAGGCTTGGGCGCGGTGGATTGGGTGATCAGCTTCCCTGAAGGCACACCGGAACATCTGCTGTCCCAGGTCAAGCCAGATGTGTTGGTTAAAGGCGGCGATTACGGCATTGATCAGGTCGTCGGTGCCGAGATCGTTCAGGCGTACGGCGGTACGGTCAAAGTGCTGGGGCTGGTTGCCAACAGCTCAACCACGGCAATCGTCGAGAAAATCCGCAATCAGTGATGTGAAGGCTCCTAGTGGTCTGGTGTGGTTTGACTGAGGCTCTGTGGGACCGAATTTATTCGGGAGTGGATTTTCAATCCGACCTCGTACGTGTCTGACACGACGCCTTCCCGGATGAATTCGGTCCCACCGATTCTGGCGACACAGAACTTTCTGTAGGAGCTGCCGAAGGCTGCGATCAGATTTTCAGTGCCTACTATTCCGTGTCTGCCAAAAGTCTCTGTGGGAGCTGGCTTGCAACGAAAGCGTTAATGCAGGCGACCCAGGTTTTAGGTCGACATTAGCGGCGCGACTACCGGCCTCTTCGCAGGCAGGCCTCCCCACAGGATTTGTGGCTGCTTGCTATCAACCGTGTCAATGAAACCCCCGAGTCGTACCGGCTTCGCAGCCCTCGCCAGGTCCTACAGTTGTCCGTGTTTGCTGCGACAACGCGTTGACGGACCACCTCAGGGCATGAATGAATTCTGTCCCACAAGGGGGGGCACACAGAGGCGCGCAAATTACAGATGCCCGCGGGCGAGCTGCATCAATTTACCGGTCAAGCGTTTGAGCCCGGTCTTTTTCGGCGGCGGGGTCATGCCTTGCTGTCGTAGCCAGTCCTTCCAGCGAATCCGCTCTTCCCGTACGACCCAGCCCTCTTGTGCTGCAAAGCTTTCCGCCAGGTACAGACCACGAGTTCCCGCCGGTTGCAGTTTGTCGCGCTTGAGGGTGTACAGCTCTGCTTTGGGCACGCCGTCTTCCAGCGGCATCAAATACAAGTCCGGTTTGCTGCGGTTCAAGCGCGCTACCAGTTCATCGTTTTCCAGGCTTTCATCGACATGGAATAGGCTGAGCGGGCGAGCGTCTTTCGGCACTTCCAGGCGCATGTCATAGATCAGCTGCAGCGATGAAGTGGGCAAATGCACGTAGGCGCGCGGGCGTTCCATCAACATCATGTTGCCGCAGCGCACCGGTCTTGCCGCCCCAGACAACGGACTCAACCGAAAGGGCAGGGCCTCACGGTAGTGCAGCGCCGACGCGTAGGGCGCTGGCAGCCACGTGTCGCCGAAGCGTCCGCTTAGCCAGCCTTGTGGCGTTTCGATCAGGCATTCTTCGGCAACTTCCTGAATAGCCGTGTGCAGCGGTAGATTAAGCTCGTGGGCGGGCACATAACCAGAGATCAGTTTTAACACCACATCACCACGGTCTTGCCGACGCTGGCGGACCAGTACCCAGTAATCACGGTTTTGCCAGTTCAGGGTCAGCCGCACTGAGACCCCGAGATTGGCCAACTCAACCGAAAATCGTTCGGCATCGGGTACGTCGATCTTGCGACGACGTTGCAGTGTTTGGGAAAAATTCAACGGCATGCCGACGCTCTGGTAACTCAAACCTTCAGGCGTGGCATCGACAATCAATGGCAGGGTTTTAAAGTTGCTGGGGTTTTTCCGAATCAACGTTCGCGGCATTGCGGCTCCTTCGTTCGTTGGGGTCAGCCGTCGCCAGATTCAGGTTTGGCCAAGAATCACGGCGGCAGCAATTGCCACGTTATGGGCCAGGTGCAGCGGATTAATCGTTCCGACAATAGCACTGGCAACACCAGGATGCGCAAACAGCAGTTGGAAGCTGGCGTGAATCGGGTCAATTCCAGGGCTTAGACAGACATGCCCGCTGGCCAGCGCTTTCTTCACCAGAACGGCTTTTCCATGGCTGGCGGCGTAGTCCAGAACCGGCCTTTCAGTTTGCTCGTTGAGATTGTAGGTGACCATGGCGCAATCGCCTTCGCGCAACGCGAGTAAGCCGCCTTCAACGGTTTTGCCGGAGAACCCATAACCGCGGATTTTGCCCTGTTGTTTCAATTCGGCCAGTGCTTCATAAACCCCGGATTCATTGAGTACGGCCAGATCGTTGCCGTCAGAATGCACGAGCACTAAATCGATGAAGTCGGTTTCAAGGCGTTTAAGGCTGCGCTCAACTGACAGGCGGGTGTGGGCGGCGCTGAAATCATGGCGTGACTGACCACCTTCGAATTCTTCCCCGACTTTGCTGACGATGACCCACTCATGACGCTGCCCACGCAACAACGGACCGAGCCGTTCTTCGCTGGTGCCATAGGCCGGGGCCGTATCAATCAGGTTTACCCCTAAGTCTCGCGCCAGTTTAAGCAGCATTTCTGCTTCACGGTCGTCCGGAATTTTGAAGCCGTTGGGGTATTTCACCCCTTGATCGCGGCCCAACTTGACGGTACCCAGACCCAGCGGAGAAACGCTCAACCCCGTGCTGCCCAGTGGGCGATGCAATTCGTGCAAGGTCTTCTTCATGGCAGCAGCCGATCCCACTCTGGTATCGCCATCGGCGGTTTTGGCAGGCCGACCAGAGGCGGCTGCGGTGTTGGATGAACCCCGTCCCGTGCCAATGCCGCCAGTACTCTATCGGCAAAATCCGGGGCCAGCGCAAGTTTGGTGGGCCAACCCACCAGCAGGCTTTTCTGCACAGACAAGTACGCGTTGTCTGGTCGGACCAGGCCTGACTGCGCGGGCTCTGCGCGATCAATACGCAAGGTCGCCCACTGTGCCTGGCTCAAATCGACCCACGGCAGCAAATTACCAAGTTCTTTTTTCGCTGCCGCAATTTGTGCCGCAGGATCGCGGGCTACACCGTCAGCTTCCGACAAGTCGCCGCCGAGGTACCAGACCCACTGGCCGTCAGCTGCTGGATGAGTGGTGACCGTGACCCGAGGTTTTGGTCCGGCGCCGAGGCAGTGGGCGTAAAGCGGTTTCAGCGTCGGACCTTTGACCATTACCATGTGCAGCGGGCGACGTTGCATGATTGGGAAGGTAACGCCCATCGACTTGAGCAACTCGGCATTACCTGCGCCTGCGCTCAAGACCACTCGCTGAGCATGAATCTCACGGCCATCGACCCGCAGACCGGTCAACTCTTGCCCGGCATACAGCGGTTCGATTTTTTCGCCTGCCAGCAAACTCTCGCCCGACAACTCGGCGAGGCGCTCAATCAAGCTGGGCACGTCGATCACAAGCTCAGCCAGCCGATAGACCTTGCCTTTAAATGCGGGATTTTGCAGCGCGGGCGGCAAGTCAGTGCCGGTGACTTGATCAACGCGACCCCGCACGGCTTTGCTGGCGAAGAAGCTGGTGAGGTTGCCCGCGATGGTGCCCGGCGACCACAAGTAATGGGCATCGGACAGCAGGCGCACGCTGGACAGATCAAGCTCGCCTTTTCCCGACAAGGCTTCACGCCAGCGGCGAGGCATGTCAGCGATGGCTTCCGATGCGCCACTCAGGGCGCCATGCAGCGCGTATTTGGCACCGCCGTGGATAATCCCTTGGGATTTTGTGCTTTGCCCGCCGCCGAGGCTGGCGTTTTCCACCAAAACAGTCGAGAACCCCTGACGGCGCAAACGCGCATTGAGCCAAAGACCGGCAACGCCGGCGCCGACAATCAGTACGTCAGTGGTCAGGATGGAGGGAGTGGGCACAGATGGCATGAGCGACCTCAGTGGCTAGACGAATCTGGCCATTATAGAGGATCGCGTTTTCAATGCCCGGCGGTTTTTGAGAACAGCTGAATCACCACCACACCGGCCACAATCAGGCCCATGCCGAACATCGCCGGCACATCGAGTTTTTGCCCGTAAACGAACAGCGCCGCGATGCTCACCATGACAATTCCCATGCCGGCCCAGACCGCGTAAGCAACACCCACCGGGATGCTGCGAACCACTAGCGTCAACATCCAGAACGCGATGCCATAACCCACGATGACCAATAGCAGCGGCACAGGCGTGCTGAACCCTTTGACCGCTTTCATGGAAACGGTGGCTATGACTTCGGCGCAGATGGCGATGGCCAGATAGTAGTAGGCGGTCATGGTGTTACTCCTTTTCATAAGCTGCGCATTCTAGCGGTTCAACAGATGGGGTAAAGTCATTACCCATCTCATTAATCGATAGGTTGGCCGGCTGTGCAATGGAACCTTGAGCAAATGCGTCTGTTCGTCAGCGTCGCCGAGCAGCGTTCGTTTTCGGCCGTAGCCCGTGACATGAAGCGCGCTCAGTCAGCGGTAAGTAGCGCCATCGCGCTGCTGGAAGCCGATTTGGGGGTGGTTCTATTTGAACGCAGCAGCGGTCGGCAGCCTCGGTTGACCGAAGCGGGTGGTGCGCTATTGGAAGAGGCGCGGGAATTGTTGCGCCAATGCGAGCGCCTCGATGGCCGGGCGCTGGCATTGATGCGCGGTCAAGAGGCGCGCTTGCGCTTGGCCCATGACGAAGCCATGCCTTATCAGCCGGTGCTGGACAGTCTCGAAGCCTTGGCCGAACGATTTCCGACGCTGGAAATGCAACTGGCCAGCGGCGCTCAGGGCGATGTGGCGCGCAAGCTGGTTGAGCGTCGAGCGGATTTGGGTTTGCTGTTTCACCACGAACAGATGCCCCAAGCCCTGGAGCGCCGGGTCTTGGGCAGCGTCGAGATGGTCACGGTGTGTGCGGTGGGGCATCCGTTGGCGGGCGAGCCTCGGGTGAGTCGCCAGCTATTAGGTCGCCACCGTCAGCTATTGATCGCGCCCCAGCAAAGCGGCTACCCCGGCGGCGAACAGATCAGCGCGCAGGTCTGGCGCGCTGACAGTTTCTACGTGATGGCCGAGCTGCTCATGCGCGGCCTCGGTTGGGCCTGGCTGCCGCGACATGTGGTGCAGTATCCGGCCTATCAAAACCTGATGGTTGAGCTAATCAGCGACTGGACGCCGCCCGCCTTGGTGGTGGAAATGGTCTGGCGCCGGGATGAACCGCTGGGCCCGGCCGCGAGGTGGCTGGCCGATAGCTTTGCCCAGCATCTGCAAGCGATTGGCTGATAAACTCCGCCGCCATGAATAGACTCCTTTATAGCGTGTTGTTTCACGTCGGTTTGCCGCTGCTGGCCCTGCGTCTCTGGCTGCGGGCGCGAAAAGCGCCGGCTTATGCACAGCGGATCGGCGAACGTTTCTCGTTTGGCCTGCCAGCTATGCAACGCGGCGGAATTTGGGTGCACGCCGTTTCCGTCGGCGAGAGCATCGCTGCAGCGCCGATGATCCAAAGCCTGTTAGCGCGCTATCCGCAGTTGCCAATCACCGTGACCTGCATGACGCCCACTGGCTCGGAGCGGATCAAAGCCTTGTTCGCGGGCGAATCCCGGATTCAACATTGTTATTTACCCTACGATTTGCCGTGGGCTGCGGGGCGCTTTTTGAATCATGTCCAGCCTTCGCTGGGGGTGATCATGGAAACTGAGCTGTGGCCTAACCATATTCACCAGTGTGCCAAGCGCGCAATCCCGGTGGTGCTGGCTAATGCCCGGTTGTCCGAGCGTTCAGCGCGTGGCTACGGGCGTTTCGCCAAGTTGACGCGGCCGATGCTGGCTGAGATGAGTGGTCTCGCGGTGCAGACTGAAATAGAAGCGCAGCGCTTTCGTGATCTAGGCGCACGACCGGAGTGTGTTGAAGTCACCGGGTCGATCAAGTTCGACTTGAGCATCGACCCGCAGCTGTTGATCCGGGCGGCAGATTTGCGTGAGCAGTGGCAGTCCGTTCAGCGTCCGACGTGGATCGCGGCCAGCACCCATGCGGGCGAAGACGAAACCGTGTTGGCGGCCCATCGGCAACTGCTGATCAGCCATCCCGACGCGTTATTGATTCTGGTGCCGCGCCACCTTGAGCGCTTCAACAGCGTTTACGATTTGTGTCAGCAGCAAGGGTTCGAAACGGTTCGTCGCTCGACCGCGCAGCCCGTCACCTCCACCACCTCGGTGCTGCTGGGCGACACCATGGGCGAGTTGCTGTTTCTTTACGCAATCGCTGATTGTGCGTTTGTCGGCGGCAGCCTGGTGGCCAATGGCGGGCATAACCTGCTGGAACCGGCAGCATTGGCCAAACCGGTGCTAAGCGGTCCCCACCTGTTCAACTTTCTGGAAATCGCCGCACTGCTTCGCGCTGCCGGGGCGTTGCAAGAAGTGAGCGATGCGAAAGGGCTGGCAGTAGCAGTGCAACAGCTATTCGACCAACCCACGAAAGCCCAGCAAATGGCCGATGCCGGATTGAAGGTAATGCATGCCAACCAAGGCGCGTTGCAGCGTTTGTTGGACATGCTGGCGCGGGTGGCTGGGTTGTAAGCTCATGCCAATATCTGTAGAGCCAACTTGTTGGCGAGAGGACGGAGGCAGTTCGTCAGGTAAAACGCCTCGCCAACCAGTTGGCTCAGATTGAGTTCCTGTGTCGGACCTATACCGGGAAGGCGCTGTGTCCGACGTTGATGATGTTGTAGGCAGCAATCACTTCTCTGACGGCTTTTGGAAGTTCTTCGCCGACTCTTTAGCCAAGTCCGGCGGCAGGAAGTCTTTATCCGGGTTGTAATCAGCTTTCAAATACCGGGACAAGTCCTGCAAGTCCCCCGGATTCAATGTCCCGGCTGCTTGCTTCAAACGCAGGTTGTCGAGGATGTAGTCATAGCGCGTGTTGTTGTAATCGCGCACTGAGCTGTAGAGCTGACGTTGGGCGTCGAGCACGTCGACAATGTTACGGGTGCCCACCTGATAGCCAATCTCAGTCGCTTCCAGTGCGCTCTGGTTAGAGATGATCGACTGCTTGCGCGCCTGGACCTGCTCAACATCGGTGTTTACCGCGCGGTGCAGGTTACGGGTGTTTTCCACCACTTGGCGACGCAGGCTTTCACGCTGCTGTTCGCTCTGGTTCAGCCGTGCATAAGCTTCGCGCACTTGAGAGCTGGTCAGGCCACCGCTGTAAATCGGAACATTCAACTCGATGGCAATACTGCGTTGCTCAACGTCGCCGCCATAGTTTTGGCCGGTGAAGTTCGGGTTGCTGAAACCGAACGCATCGTTATCGCCACGCTTGTAGCTGGCAACGGCATCCACGGTCGGTGCGTGACCGGCCTTGCGTTGGCTCAAGGTTTTTTCTGCCGCCGTCACGGCGTAGTTACTGGCGAGCAAGTTCAAGTTTTGTTGTGATGCCGTGTCCACCCATGCCTTGGCGTCATTGGGGGTTGGTGGCAGCACCGGTAAGGTGTGAACAATGCCTTCGATGGAGTTGTATTCGCGATTGGTCAAGGTCGCCAACGCCTGGAACGCATCGTCCACCTGGCGCTTGGCAACAATGCGATTAGCCCGTGCCGTGTCGTAGCTGGCTTGCGCCTGCAGCACGTCGGTCTTGTCTGACAGACCCACATCGAAACGTTCGTTGGACTGGTCAAGCTGACGTTTGAATGCAGCTTCTTCGGCCTTGGTCGAGGCCAAATTGTCTTCGGTGCGCAAAACCGTGAAGTAGTCTTGAGCGCTTTGCAAAATCAGATTTTGCTCAGTAGCGGAAAGCTGCAGGATCGCCTCTTCGTTGACGTCTTTCGCGGCTTGAAACTGGTACCAGCGGTCTGCACGGAAAATGGGTTGGCTCAACGTGGCCTGATACACCGTGCCACTGCGAGTGAAGTTCGCCGAGGGCTGATCGATCTGGGTGCGAGTGGTTTGCACGTCAGCGCCGGCAGACAGGTTGGGCAGTAATCCGGCGCGAGCCTGGGGCACCACTTCTTTTTGCGCTTGGTAGTTAGCGCGTGAGGCCGCCAGGTCTGAGTTGTTATCCACAGCCTCTTGGTAGACGTTGACCAAACCCGTCTTGGTCGGCAAAGGCACGTCAGCAGCCCAGACCATTCCATTGGAAGCACAAGACACGGCAAGAGCCAGTGAAAGTTTGCGCAGCATGAGGCGTTCCCTAAAGAGAGTAATAAATCGCGTAGCGAGTGTAGTGCCCGGCTTAGTTCGCAACAATCCTGCATATCGGCCATTTATCGAGTGATATTCAACGTTATTGGCGTTATGCCCATCTCTTGCACTAGACTGGCGTCGTTCTTGTCGGGGTGCCTTGCTATGAGGCTGAGATCGGTTAATCCGGATCCCGTTGAACCTGATCAGGTTAGCGCCTGCGTAGGGAACAAGATTTCTCGTCTCCCGGCGAGTCCTCTTGAGTGTCGTCCGGGGTCGATTGTTCATAAAGTGAACAGTAGCGCTTCCTTTCTATGCTCAGCACCGTTCTTGGTGCACCCGTCCGTTTCAGGTTTGCTCCGACAATAAATCCGCCGCTGGATGACGTCTGGAGTGCCCGTGATGAGTTCAAAATTAAAAAACACCGCTAACTTGAGTGAATCGGCCCAAGTCGATTCAGGATCAGTTCAGCCGTTTACCCGTTCGCAAAAAATCTACGTTCAAGGCTCGCGCCCAGACATTCTGGTGCCAATGCGCGAAGTCAGCCTGGACGTCACACCGACCGATTTCGGCGGCGAGATCAATGCTCCCGTGGTTATTTATGACACCTCAGGCCCATACACCGACCCGAACGTGATCATTGATGTGCGCAAAGGCTTGGCTGACATCCGTTCGCCGTGGATCGATTCGCGCAACGACACCGAACGCCTGTCGGGGTTGAGTTCCAACTTCGGCCAGCAGCGTCTCAGCGATGTCGAACTGACCAAGCTGCGCTTTGCCCATGTGCGCAATCCGCGTCGGGCCAAAGCAGGTGCTAACGTCAGCCAGATGCACTATGCGCGTCAGGGCATCATCACCGCCGAGATGGAATACGTCGCCATCCGCGAAAACATGAAGCTGCAAGAAGCCCACGCGGCCGGCCTGCTGACTCAGCAACATGCCGGTCACAGCTTCGGCGCCAGCGTGCCAAAACACATCACCGCTGAATTCGTCCGTGACGAAATCGCCCGTGGTCGCGCCATCATTCCGGCCAACATCAACCACGTTGAGTTGGAGCCGATGATCATCGGCCGTAACTTCCTGGTGAAAATTAACGGCAACATCGGCAACAGCGCACTGGGCTCTTCCATCGAAGAAGAAGTGGCCAAGCTGACCTGGGGCATCCGCTGGGGTTCGGACACGGTCATGGACTTGTCCACCGGCAAGCACATTCACGAAACCCGTGAGTGGATCATCCGCAACTCACCGGTGCCAATCGGCACCGTGCCGATTTATCAGGCGCTGGAAAAAGTCGACGGGGCGGCCGAAGACCTGACCTGGGAGTTGTTCCGCGACACGCTGATTGAACAAGCCGAGCAGGGCGTGGATTACTTCACCATCCACGCTGGCGTGTTGTTGCGTTATGTACCGCTGACCGCCAAGCGCGTCACCGGGATCGTTAGCCGTGGTGGTTCGATCATGGCCAAGTGGTGCCTGGCGCATCACCAGGAAAACTTCCTGTACACGCATTTCGAAGACATCTGCGAAATCATGAAGGCCTACGACGTCAGCTTCTCGCTGGGCGATGGCCTGCGTCCGGGTTCCATTGCCGACGCTAACGATGCGGCGCAATTTGGCGAGCTGGAAACCCTCGGCGAACTGACCAAAATCGCTTGGAAGCACGACGTACAAACCATGATCGAAGGCCCAGGCCACGTGCCGATGCAGTTGATCAAAGAGAACATGGACAAACAGTTGGAATGCTGTGACGAGGCGCCGTTCTACACCCTCGGTCCGCTGACCACCGACATTGCTCCGGGTTACGACCACATTACGTCAGGTATCGGCGCGGCCATGATTGGCTGGTTCGGTTGCGCGATGCTTTGCTACGTCACGCCGAAGGAACACTTGGGTCTGCCGAATAAGGATGACGTCAAGACCGGGATCATCACCTACAAGATCGCGGCCCATGCGGCGGACTTGGCAAAAGGGCATCCTGGCGCGCAAATCCGCGACAACGCCTTGAGCAAGGCCCGGTTTGAATTCCGTTGGGAAGACCAGTTCAACCTAGGCCTCGATCCCGACACAGCACGCTCGTATCACGATGAAACCCTGCCAAAGGACTCGGCAAAAGTCGCGCACTTCTGCTCCATGTGCGGGCCGAAATTCTGCTCGATGAAGATCACCCAGGAAGTGCGCATCTACGCGGCTAACCAGAAAATCGACACCGTGGACGCTGCCGTGCAGGAAGGTTTGCGTGAGCAGGCCGAGCGCTTCAAGCAGGAAGGTAGTCAGTTGTATAAGAAGGTTTGATTTGAACCGATGAAAAATCCCCTGTAGCAGCCAACTTGTTGGCGAGGGTGACTGCGCGGTTTTTCAAATTGACCGCGTCGTTTGCTTCGCCAGCAAGTTGGCTCCTACAGGTTTTGGATAAACCGCTCCTCCGAGATCACACCCGTGACTATTGCATCCAACACCTACTCTCCCGACATTCCTGTGCCTCTGGGCAAGCGTGTGTTCGGCGGGCGAGATCTGTTTTCCCTGTGGTTTTCCCTCGGCATTGGCCTGATGGTTCTGCAGACCGGCGCGTTGTTGGCACCGGGGCTAGGGATGTCAGGTTCTATGCTGGCGATTTTTCTCGGCACCCTAGTGGGCGTATTGCTGCTGGCTGCCGTTGGTGTAATTGGCAGCGATACCGGGCTTTCAGCCATGGCGGCGCTTAAGCTCAGCCTCGGCACCCACGGTGCATCGCTGCCTGCGATTTTGAACTTGGCGCAACTGATTGGCTGGGGCGCTTTCGAGATCATCGTGATGCGCGATGCCGCCAGTTTGTTGGGGGCACGGGCATTTGCCGACGGCAGCCTGTGGGCGAACCCGTTGCTCTGGACTCTGGTTTTTGGCGCGCTGGCGACCTTTCTGGCCGTCAGTGGCCCGTTGACCTTCGTCCGTAAGGTCCTGCGCAAGTGGGGCATTTGGCTGTTGCTGGCCTCCTGCGTTTGGCTGACCTGGAACTTGTTGACCAAGACCGATCTGACCGCGTTGTGGGCCCACGCCGGCGACGGCACGATGCCGTTTGCCGTCGGTTTCGACATCGCCATCGCCATGCCATTGTCTTGGTTACCGTTGATTGCCGACTATTCGCGCTTCGGCAAGCGCGCCAAAAGCGTGTTCGCCGGTACGGCGTTGGGCTTCTTTATCGGCAATTTCTGGCTGATGAGCCTGGGGGTGGCCTACACCCTGGCATTCGCGCCAAGTGGTGAGATGAGCCCGCTGTTGCTGGCGCTGGCCGGTGCCGGGATGGGTATTCCGCTGCTGTTGATTTTGATCGACGAATCGGAAAACGCCTTCGCCGATATTCACTCGGCAGCGGTCTCCAGTGGCATTCTGCTGCGGATCAAAGTCGAGCACCTGGCCTTGGGTATCGGTGTGATTTGCACCTTGATCGCCTGCTTGGCGCCATTGGCGCAATACCAGAACTTCTTGCTGCTGATCGGCTCGGTCTTCGCGCCGTTGTTCGGCGTGGTTTTGGTCGATCACTTCATCCTGCGCCGTCGCAGCCTTCAGGCCGCTACCGTCGGTTTTCGCGGGATGAGCCTGTTGGCGTGGTTGGGCGGCGTCAGCACTTATCACCTGCTGGCGAATCTGTACCCGGATGTGGGCGCAACACTGCCAGCGCTGGTGGTGTCTGGCGTGTTGCAATTGCTACTGGGCCGAGTATTTAGTCGCGGCTCGGGAACAGTTCCGGCTTGAGGATCCCATTGAGCTGAAGGTAAGACATCTTCAGCTCAATGTGGCCCATGGCGTACGGCGCAATCGTCGTCACGCCGTATTTCAGGATGACTCCGCCATACGTCAACGCGACGTTCGGGGTTTTCTGGAACGGCCAGGCCTGCACGAACGCCGGGTCCTGAGCGACTTTGGTATTGATCATCCATTCTTTGTGCGCTTGTTGCGCCGTCAGCCAGAAAGCATCTTCCTCACCAGGCACTAACATGTCTTGCAGCGTCAGGGCCTTGTGCAACGGGCGAGAATAGTTAATGAACGCGCGCCCCGGCGTGCCGTGTTCGCCGCCGTTTTCCAGGTAGCTGGACAGTTCAATGATCACCAGACCGTCATGCTGCTCACGTACTTTGGCCTGCAAATAGCTGTTGGTGCTGTTCGGCGCTTGCTGCAGGAATTGCTGTTCATAGGCGTTGAGCGATGCCGGTAATGGCGTAGCCCCAGGCGTATTCCGAGCCATCTGCAGCAGCGTGTTTTGGATCAGGCTGTCCAGATTCGGTTCGTCTGGGAAATGCACGGTGTCAACGTTCACCAAGGGACAGTCCGGCGTTGCGCAGCCCGGTTTAATCTGTTCCGAGGCGTCACGCTGAGCGTCGAGCGGTGAGTGAAAATTGGGTTGAAACAAGCTTTGGCAGGCGCCCAGCGCCAGCGCGAAGCAAGCCAGGGTAGTGATCCTCAACAATGACATGGTGATCCTTGGCAAAAACAAAAAAGGCGGGTCGACGTGCTTCGACTGCAAACAGCTCCATCAGTTCGCCACTACGCTAACTTGATGTCGTCTGCGGGCTGCTAGTCTACCGTGGTTGCTTCAATGGCAGTGTTTGGGGGCTGCATCTGGCGATAGAGCGCGTTAGGATGTTGCCAAGCCGGTTCAGGCTCAGTAGCGAGAAATGTATGACTGACACGAACAACTCCGTCCCATCGGCGGTAGAGATTACGCGACGCGAAAATTGCTATCAGGGGTTTTATCGCCTGGACCGTGTACACCTGCGCCACGAGCTTTTTAACGGGGGCATGAGCAAGGAAATCAGTCGTGAATTGTTCGTCCGCCACGATGCGGTGTGCGTGCTGCCCTACGACGCCAAGCGCGACAAAGTGGTGTTGATCGAGCAGTTTCGAGTCGGTGTGCTGGGCAAAATCGACAATCCGTGGCTGATTGAATTGGTCGCCGGGTTGATCGACAAGGATGAGCAGCCGGAAGAGGTTGCCCACCGCGAGGCAGAAGAGGAAGCTGGTCTTGTTTTCAGCGAAATGGTGCCAATCACCAAATACTTTCCATCCCCAGGCGGCAGCAGTGAATACGTTCACCTGTACCTGGGGCATTGCGACAGTGAGGGGGCGGGTGGTTTGCACGGTCTGGAATCGGAAGGTGAGGATATTCGCGTATCGGTGTGGGCGTTTGACGATGCCTTAAAAGCCATAAGCGATGGACGAATTTTTAATGCCGCTACGCTTATTGCTTTGCAATGGCTGGCATTGAACCGAACTGAAATCAGGGGGCTATGGTCGTGAGACTTGTGCGCGAGCGCTATAGGGTTGACCTCGTCGGGCTGCAAGCTGCCTGCGAGGCAAACTATGCGCGCTTGATGCGACTGCTCCCGGACATGCGCAATCAACAGCGTTCGCGCCGGGTCGCCGTGACCCAAGGCGATCAAATGCTTGGCGTACTGGCGGTCGAAGTCCTCCTCGACTGTCCTTACACCACCACCTTGCAGGTACGTCAGGAACACAGCCTGCCGTGGCTCCCGGTACCCAAACTCGAAGTTCAGGTGTACCACGACGCGCGCATGGCCGAAGTCATCGGCGCCGAACACGCCCGCCGTTTTCGTGGCATCTACCCATACCCCAACGAAGCCATGCACCAGCCGGATGAAAAGGCTCAACTTAATTTGTTCTTGGGTGAGTGGCTGAGTCACTGTTTGGCGTGTGGACATGAGTTTGAAGTGGTGCGTTGAGGGTTTTTCGATTGTTTAGAATAGTTGATTGAGTTGCGCAAGAAGTTGCGCAACATGGTTCGAGCAAACAATTGAAGTAACTCTTTATTATTTTTTCATCGTGCGATTTTCAGAAACGTCCTACAGCCAACTGGGGAAACTTTCCAATAAACTACCCTCCATCAAAAAGGAGAGGTAGTCATGGCTAACCCTGGATACATGACCATCACCGGCAAGGCTCAAGGATTGATTTCGGCAGGCTGCTCCAGTAAAGAGTCGATCGGCAACAAATACCAGTCAGCGCATACCGACGAAATAATGATGCTTCCTTATACTCGAAACCTGACCAATTTTGAGAATAACAACAGCTCGACCCACGGCCCCATTATTATCTCCAAATACATCGATAAATCGTCTCCCTTATTAGAGCAAGCACTGACCCGAAGAGAAGAGTTGGACTGCACGTTTGATTTTTATCAAACAACGCCCTCGGGTACGCAGGAGAAGTTTTATTCGATATCGATCAAGGGTGGACTCATTGTCGACCTGACACAGGACATGCCTGATGTGATCTTTCAATCTGACGGTGAAATGCGAGAGCACGTCGCTTTTCGTTTCCGTGAGATTAATTACACGAACCTCAGAGCGGCCACCAGTGGCTATGGCTTTTGGGGTGAACCACGATGAGCGCCAGCAGTGATGATATCTGGGATGTCCACCAAGCAGCAGGTCAACTTCAAGGACAAGCCCTTAGTGTCAGCGCCCGACACCTTGATCAAGGTCATGGGCGCGTGTTGTTTATTCGGGAAGTGTCCTATTACGCCAAACGTATTATTGATGACGTTGAACTCGGTCGTAAAACCCCCACGCAGGGCATCGACGCCATATTGAAAGAGTACCGCAGCCTTGCGAGTCAATCGCAGGCGTTGGCGCGTGATCGCCAACGTGCCGTAAGCAATAGCGTCAAACGCATTCCAGTGCCACGGCTCACCCAACCGGCTATGCGACCTGATCCCGAGCGCTTACTGCGTTATGTCTTTGCTCAACACCTTAAGGTGACCAATGAAAAGACCCTGGCCACCCTCCACCTGCCGGTTCCGACGTCAATATATGAGCGTTACCAGCTTTTTCCTCCAGAGCTGCAGCCGGAACCCATCGAACTGCATGACCCAGGGTTCTACATCGTTCCCAGAAGCACTACGGTTGAACGACTGGAAGCGCAATTGTTCACCTCAGCCAGTTCCAGGGTCATTGCCAAGTTCAGGATCCTGAACCCTGGGTTGGATCAGATAAAAGCCGGGCAAATGATTGTGCTCAGCGATCCCGATAATGGGCGATGCACCGAGGAAGAAGCGCGGCTGATGGCAACGGCACGCGTGGTGAACAAGGTATTGGAGGATCTTAGCCCGGAAGAAGCCGACTTCATGGTTCTCCACCGTGATGAAATCGAGTCTTTCATCAAGTACGGCTCTATTGGGACCAGCATGGCCGCGGCGGTTTACAAAGACAACATAGACACGGTAGGACAAATCCTGAAAGCCATTGAAGACCTGCACAAGCGCACCTTCAACCAACACGGGCACCTGCGATCCCCCGAGTTCTTTGCCGAACGCAAACAACTGTTTGCTCAACTCGACACCCACCTCACCACGCTGACCAAACATACCATCGACTACCCCGACCACCCGAAACTGAAAACCGCCTTGGGCATTTCCAGCCGCAGCTTGGTGCATCGCTGGGGCCGGGCCGGTGCACACGACATGAACCCTGGATACGCCACCCACTTAGCCGCAGTGTCCAAAGCCTCCAAGTACATAAATTATGGTGGCTGGGTGGGCACTGCTATTAGCGGCGGGGCTTCTTATATGAAAGTGCAGGATGTTTGCCGGGCGGGTGATGTTGAGGCGTGTGAGAAGGTGAAGTTTACGGAGACAGGGGGTTTTATCGGCGGGGCTGCAGGCGGTTTTGTCGCAGGCGGAATTTTAAGCGCCGTCGGAACTGGAGCGATCTGCTTTGCTATCGGGGTTCCGACTGCTGGGGTGGGAACACTTGCATGTGGTCTTGTGGTAGTGGGGGGAGGGTCTTTCGCCGGAGGGTATTTCGGGGGAATGGGTGGTGAAAAGGCAGGCGAGTTGATTTACGAGGTCAGAAAATGAGCATTAGTACCGCCGATAAAATTTACCTCTGTGTCTGGTTAGTTTATTTTGCAAGCATGCTTGCTTGGATTGGCGCAGCGATGTATCTCGCCTACACCAAAATGGACCTGATGTTGGCCCACATGAAGAATAGTCCGATAGTTATGATTCGCAGGTTTTTGATACACGCGGGTCCTTGGGGGCGGATGCATGTCTTTGGGGTAATAATGGGGATGATGGTCACGCCTGGTATGGCTCTTCGGAGGGGGGCGGTTAGCGCCGAGGATCTGAAGAATTTTCCTGCCGATCTGAAGCGCAAACTGATTGTGATGCAATGGGTTGGTTGGGGGCTGCTTTTGGTTATGTGTGCACTGGCAGCATATGCAAAATTCGGTAATGCCTAGCTTTGCGGTTAGTTACTCGCCCTCGTCAACCGCGTTGAAGCGATAAGCGAAGTGATTTACGAGGTCAGAATGAGCTTGGGTACTGCTGACAAAATATTCCTCACTGTTGGGTTAATAGATTTCAGTGGAGCTGTGATTTGTATTGGGGTTGCATTACATATCGCCTATACGAAAATGGATATGCTGTTGGATTGCTTCAGAAACAGCCCTGCTGTCAAAGCTCTAACGCCTCTACGTTTCGGAGGGGCGTGGGGGCGACTATTAATAGTTGGAGGGATTTCTGGCTTCGTTACCTTTTCCGATTTTTATATTAAGAGAGGCAGTATTAGTGCGGAGGATCTCAGTGGGTTGCCCGCAAATATTAAATGGAGACTAATAGTGTTTCACTGTTGCGCTATTGTTGTCTTAATAGTGATGATTGGTGTAGGGGTGGTTGCCCAGCTCAATCTTGTTTAGTATTTAAAATAAGCAGTGTGAGGGCTTGCAGTATGCGTCAAACCCAGTCGCGGCTTGTTTTCGGGGTAGGAGCGTTTGTATGTGGCGTTTTAATTATTGGCGAGGGGGCTTTGCAGCACAGATCTGCTGGAAAGGCGTTGAAACGGCAGGCAATGTGATTTACGAGGTCAATAAATGAATGTGAGTACCGCTGACAAAATTTTCCTTTGTGTAGGCCTAGTAAATTTTGGAGGTATTTTTATTTGGATCGCCATAGCGCTGTATCTCGCCTACACCAAAATGGACTTGATGCTGGGTCATATGAAGAATAGTCCGATAGTTATAATTCGCGTCTTTTTGATACACACGGGTCTCTGGGGACGGCTTTATGTCTTTGGGTTAATAATGGGAATGATGGTCACGCCTGGTATGGCTCTTCGGCGGGGGGCGGTTAGCGCCGAGGATTTTAAGAATTTCCCCGCCAATCTGAAGCGCCAACTGATTGTTATGCAGTGGGCTGGTTGGGGGCTGCTATTGGTTATGTTTGGATTTGGAGCGTATGCCAAGTTTGGTCGTGGCTAGCTTTGCGGTTGCTTACTCGCCGTCCGCAAGATCGACTCATCGAAACAATTCGAAGGCTACGCAAACCTTGTTGTAGGGGTTGCCACGTCTATAGTGTGATGTCGGGACAAAACCTGGGTTGGCATAAACCATAACGTGCAATAAAAGCTGGTGGCTCGGGGTCATTCATGAGCAACGTATACCTTGGTTTGGGTGGTTGCAGGATAAATAATTATTGGATAAGAGGTTATCAAAAATGTGATTACTGCTGAGCAACGGTAGCGGGAGTTGGTTTCGATGACAGTGAATTCGCACGCACAATGTGACCCATTCCTCACCCCAAGGTTTGCCCGTCCGCGCGCTTACGACCATAATCGCCCAATCCCGCCCAAGGAGACGGCCTTTGCCGAGCGCATCCCATCAAGCATCGTCGGTGCTAGTAGTCCAACTGTCCGACAGCCATCTCTTTGCCAACGCGGACGGCAAACTGCTGGGCATGAACACCCGCGACAGCCTGAGTAAGGTGATCGAGCGTGTCTTGGCCGAACAACCGACTATTGATTTGCTAATAGCAACGGGTGATCTGTCCCAAGACGGTAGCGTTGAGTCTTACGAGGCGTTTCGCCAAGTCAGTGCGCAAATTTCGGCACCCACTCGCTGGATTCCCGGTAATCACGACGAGCTACCGGAGTTGGCTGAAGCCGCCCGGCACAGTGAGTATCTGGAGCCGATCACCGATCTCGGCCATTGGCGCATTACCTTGCTGGATTCCGCCGTCCCCGGTTCAGTACCCGGTTTTTTGCAGGACGCTCAGTTGCAATTGCTGGCCCGCTCGTTGAGCGCCGCCCCGGAGCGCCATCATCTGGTGTGCCTGCACCACAATCCGGTTCCCATTGGCTGCCAGTGGATGGACCCGATAGGCCTGCGTAATCCCGAGAAGCTGTTTGCCGTGCTTGATCAATTTCCCCACGTGCGGGCAGTGCTGTGGGGGCACGTGCATCAGGAATACGACCAGATGCGGCATAACGTGCGTTTGCTGGCATCGCCTTCGACCTGTATTCAATTCGCCCCAGGCAGCCTCGAATTCAAGGTCGACACTGCGGCGCCGGGCTATCGCTGGCTACGTCTGTACGCCGACGGCCGGCTTGAAACCGGAGTCTCGCGGGTCGAGGGGCTGGATTTTGAGGTGGACTACGGCGGCGAAGGTTATTGAGCGACATGTCCCGTTTTTAGCGGGAAACGTCCGAAGGCAAGTTATCCGGCGTTAGTCCCTGTAAACTCTGCGTCTTTGTTTCGATCAAGAACGCAAGGGAGCGGACATGACTGGCGAACCCTCAACATTGCTGTATATCCACGGCTTGAACAGCTCGCCGCTGTCGACAAAAGCCAGCCAGTTATCGACGTTGATGCAGTCCTTGGGGCTTGGCGCGCAGTTACGCGTGCCTGCACTGCATCATCATCCACGTCAGGCCATCGCTCAGCTCGACGCCGCGATTGCCGAGCTGGGCAGGCCGCTGCTGGTCGGCAGCTCACTCGGCGGCTACTATGCGACTCACTTGGCTGAGCGCCACGGTCTCAAGGCAGTGCTGATCAACCCGGTGGTCAATCCGCATCGGTTGTTCGACGGGTTCCTCGGTACTCAACAGAACCTGTACAGCGGCGAAAGTTGGGAGCTGACCCACGACCATGTGACGGCGTTGGCCGAACTGGAAGTGCCGCCCCCGCAGGATCCGCAGCGTTTTCAAGTGTGGCTGCAAACGGGTGACGAGACCCTCGACTACCGCCACGCCCAGACGTTTTACCGCGCTTGTGCCTTGCGTATCCAGGCGGGCGGTGATCACAGCTTTCAAGGCTTCGCCGAGTGCTTGCCGGTGTTGCTGACAATGGCCGGCTTCGCGCCGGAGCTTGTAAACGTAAACCTGTAGGAGCCAACAAGTTGGCTCTTACAGGAGATCCAGTTTTTGCGCGATGACGCGACCGACTTTTAATGAATAACTGACGACGAGACCCCATGGCCAATCCCAGCGCTAGCTCTTATAACGCAGACGCCATCGAAGTCCTCTCGGGCCTCGACCCGGTTCGCAAGCGTCCGGGCATGTACACCGACACCACGCGGCCGAACCACCTTGCCCAGGAAGTCATCGACAACAGCGTCGATGAAGCCCTCGCCGGGCACGCAAAATCAGTGCAAGTCATCCTCCACGCCGACAATTCGCTGGAAGTCTCCGATGACGGCCGCGGCATGCCGGTGGACATTCACCCGGAAGAAGGCGTCTCGGGCGTCGAGCTGATCCTCACCAAACTCCACGCAGGCGGCAAGTTCTCGAACAAGAACTACCAGTTCTCCGGCGGTTTGCACGGTGTAGGGATCTCGGTGGTCAACGCGCTCTCGAATCACGTTCGGGTGCGGGTCAAGCGCGACGGCAACGAATACGAAATGACCTTCGCCGATGGCTACAAGGCCAGCGAACTCGCAGTAATAGGGACCGTTGGCAAGCGCAATACCGGTACCAGCGTCTATTTCGCGCCGGACCCTAAGTATTTTGATACGCCGAAATTTTCCGTCAGCCGCCTCAAGCATGTGCTCAAGGCGAAAGCGGTGCTATGTCCGGGCCTGTTGGTCAGTTTCGAAGACAAAGCCACTGGCGAGAAAATCGAGTGGCATTACGAAGACGGCTTGCGCTCCTATCTAGAGGACGCTGTCAGCGATTTCCTGCGTCTGCCGGACGTGCCGTTTTGCGGCAGTTTTGCCGGTAATAAAGAAGCCATCGATTGGGCGCTGCTGTGGTTGCCCGAGGGCGGTGACAGCGTTCAAGAAAGCTACGTCAACCTGATCCCGACTCAGCAAGGCGGCACCCACGTCAACGGTCTGCGTCAGGGGCTGCTGGATGCGATGCGCGAATTTTGCGAGTTTCGTAGCCTGTTGCCGCGTGGCGTCAAACTTGCGCCGGAAGACGTGTGGGAACGGATTGCGTTCGTTCTGTCGATGAAGATGCAGGAGCCGCAATTCTCCGGCCAGACCAAAGAGCGGTTGTCGTCCCGTGAAGCTGCCGCCTTTGTTTCCGGTGTCGTCAAAGATGCGTTCAGCCTGTGGCTTAACGCCAACTCCGAGCTGGGCATGCAACTGGCCGAACTGGCGATCAACAACGCCGGGCGCCGCCTGAAGGCCAGCAAGAAGGTCGAGCGTAAGCGCGTCACCCAAGGGCCGGCATTGCCGGGCAAACTGGCTGATTGCGCGGGGCAGGACCCTATGCGCTCCGAGCTGTTTCTGGTTGAGGGTGATTCTGCGGGCGGTTCGGCCAAACAAGCGCGGGACAAAGAGTTTCAGGCGATTTTGCCGTTGCGCGGCAAGATTCTGAACACGTGGGAAGTCGATGGCGGCGAAGTACTGGCCAGCCAGGAAGTGCATAACATTGCCGTCGCGATTGGCGTCGATCCGGGCGTCGCTGATATCAGCCAATTGCGTTACGGAAAAATCTGCATCCTCGCCGACGCCGACTCCGATGGTCTGCACATCGCCACCTTGCTCTGTGCGTTGTTCGTTCAGCATTTCCGTCCGCTGGTCGACGCCGGTCACGTTTACGTGGCAATGCCGCCGCTGTACCGGATCGACCTCGGCAAAGAAATCTATTACGCACTGGACGAAGCCGAGCGTGACGGGATTCTTGACCGTCTGGTGGCGGAGAAGAAGCGCGGCAAGCCTCAGGTCACACGCTTTAAAGGTCTGGGCGAAATGAACCCGCCGCAATTGCGCGAAACCACCATGGACCCGAACACGCGTCGTTTGGTCCAGCTCACGCTGGATGACTACGCGGCAACGTCTGAAATGATGGACATGCTGTTGGCGAAAAAACGCGCGGGTGATCGCAAGACTTGGCTCGAATCCAAAGGCAACCTGGCTGAGGTTTTGACTTGATGCGACGTTGGTTGAGCGCACTCCTGTTGATCGCGTCGCCGGTATTTGCAGCCCCTGTGCCACAGCTGAAAATGCTGGCCGAGCATGCGGTCGATGGCATGGTCGGCGGTAACCTCTCAGGCCTGGCGTCTTGCGGTGGTGTGTTGTGGACCGTGTCGGATCGCGACGATGCGCTGCTCTACCGCCTCGACACGTCCGCTGCCGTATGGAAAGCAGAAGGTCAGGCGATTCTGGTGCCGCCGGTGCCAGACAGTGGTCTGCCATTTACTCTGGTTTCGATGGCCAAAGCCTCGGCGCTGGTTCGTGGCGGCAGTTTGGATTTTGAAGGCGTGACCTGTGATGGCGCAGGTAATCGATACCTGGTCAGCGAGGGCTATGCCTCTGTGTTGCAAGTGCCGGTCACGGGCGCGCCGAACTGGTTGAACCTTCCAAAGAGCGTGGTTCAACAAGCCCGAGATAGCGGCCTGCTGCAGGACTTCAATGCAATCTTCGAAGGCATTGCGATCAATCCTGCCGGCGATCAACTGTGGCTTGCAGCCGAGCGTGAAAAACGCGGGCTGCTGTCGGTTCGTCGAGAGCAAGGCGCCTGGGATTGCAAAGGCAGTTGCGTAATGCTCAGCGAGGGCGGCAAGCAAATCATGCCTGCACAAATGGGCAGTCGTAGCGTTTCGAAAGATTTCTCTGATATTTCGCTGTTCGAAGGGAAGCTATTTACCCTGGAGCGTGCTGCTTACCAAGTGTGCCGTCGCAACCTCGACACCGGCGCAGTCGAGCGCTGTTGGTCATTCGCTGACGACGCGCTGGTGCCTGCAAAGCGCTACGCGCAAAAATTTGGCTTGGCCGAAGCATTGGTTATAGATGCAGAGGGCGCGTGGATCGGCGTCGATAACAATTTTGGTGCGCGGGCAGACGGTGAAAAACGGCCGATTGTCTGGCGGTTCGCGGCGCCCAAGGAAGGTTGGAGCGCCAAGCCTTGAGCCAGTCGCCACCGGGAAAACGTGCCGGTCGTGTGCTGTTGATCCTTGCATGGTGCGCTGGGCTGTTTTTGGCGACTCGTTATTTTGGTGTATGGGAACAGCGTCAGGAAAACCCGAATCCGGTCGTGACGTCGCAACATGGTGACGGCTATATCCAGGTTTTATTGCAAAGCAATGCTCAGGGCCACTTCGTTGGCAACGCCCAGATTAATGGCAAGACCGTGGAGTTCTTGCTCGATACCGGCGCCACCGACGTTGCGATTCCTGCCGAGGTGGCGGACACCTTGCACCTGAAGCGCGGCATGCCAGTGACCACCAGCACCGCCAACGGGATGGCTCAGGGCTTCCGGACTTCGCTGGAACGTTTGCAGCTTGGCGACATCGTCCTGCATGACGTGCGTGCCATGGTGTTGCCCGGCCTTGACGGCGAACAGATACTGCTCGGTATGAGTGCAATGAAACAACTCGAATTTACCCAGCGCGGCGGCACCATGCTGCTGCGCCAGACCACACAAAAATGAGGCTTGCATGAGCGATTCCCTTGACCTCAGCCTGGATGGCGTAGAACGCCGATCACTGGCCGACTTCACCGAACAGGCCTACCTCAACTATTCCATGTACGTGATCATGGACCGTGCCTTGCCGCATATCGGCGACGGCCTGAAGCCCGTACAGCGGCGCATTATCTACGCAATGAGTGAGTTGGGCCTTGATGCCGACTCCAAGCACAAGAAGTCGGCGCGTACCGTCGGTGACGTACTCGGTAAGTTTCACCCCCACGGTGACTCCGCTTGTTATGAAGCCATGGTGCTGATGGCTCAGCCTTTCAGTTATCGCTATACCCTGGTTGATGGCCAAGGAAACTGGGGTGCGCCGGATGATCCCAAATCATTCGCCGCCATGCGTTACACCGAAGCGCGTCTGTCGCGTTACTCGGAAGTGTTGCTCAGCGAATTGGGCCAAGGCACTGCGGATTGGGTGCCCAACTTCGACGGCACTCTGGATGAGCCCGCAGTGTTGCCGGCACGTTTGCCAAATATTCTGCTCAATGGCACCACTGGTATTGCGGTAGGCATGGCCACTGACGTGCCGCCGCATAACCTGCGGGAGGTCGCGTCGGCCTGTATCCATTTGCTCGACGAACCTAAAGCCACCATCGAAGAGCTGTGCGAGCACATCAAGGGCCCGGACTATCCGACCGAAGCAGAAATCATCACTCCCCGCGCCGACCTGCTGAAAATGTACGAAACCGGCAAAGGCTCGGTGCGTATGCGGGCGGTGTATCGCATCGAAGATGGCGACATCGTTGTGACTGCGTTGCCGCATCAAGTGTCCGGTGCCAAGGTGCTGGAACAAATCGCCGCGCAGATGCAGGCCAAGAAACTGCCGATGGTTGCCGACTTGCGCGACGAGTCGGACCACGAGCATCCGTGCCGGATCGTGATCATTCCACGCTCCAATCGCGTCGAACTCGATGAGTTGATGCAGCACTTGTTTGCGACCACCGAGCTGGAGTCCAGCTACCGGGTTAACATCAACATCATCGGCCTGGACGGCAAACCCCAGCTCAAAAACCTGAAAGCGTTGCTCAGTGAGTGGCTGGTGTTCCGTATCGGCACGGTTCGTCGGCGCTTACAGTTCCGCCTGGACAAAGTCGAACGTCGCTTGCACCTGTTGGACGGTTTGCTGACGGCATACCTGAACCTGGATGAAGTGATTCACATCATTCGAACGGCCGAGCATCCTAAGCCCGAGTTGATCGCACGGTTTGGGCTGACTGAAATTCAGGCCGATTACATTCTTGATACACGTTTGCGTCAGTTGGCTCGTCTGGAAGAGATGAAGCTGCGGGCCGAGCAAGACGAATTGCGCAAAGAGCAGGCGCGCCTGCAATCGTTGTTGGGCAGCGAAACCAAGCTGCGCAAGCTGGTCCGCAATGAACTGATAGCCGATGCTGAAACCTATGGCGATAACCGTCGCTCGCCGATTGTCTCCCGTACCGAAGCCAAGGCGTTGTCCGAAAACGAGTTAATGCCGACCGAGCAGGTCACGGTTGTGCTGTCGGAAAAAGGCTGGGTGCGTTGCGCTAAAGGCCACGATATCGATGCCACAGGGCTTTCCTATAAAGCCGGCGATGGTTTCAAAACCTCTGCGGCTGGGCGCTCCAATCAATTTGCTGTATTTATCGACTCCACGGGGCGCAGCTATTCGTTGGCGGCTCACACACTGCCTTCAGCGCGTGGCCAGGGCGAACCGCTGACCGGAAAGTTGCAGCCGCCACCGGGCGCGACCTTTGAGTGCGTGCTGCTACCGGACGACTATGCCTTGTACGTCATTGCTTCTGATGCCGGTTATGGCTTCGTCGTGAAAGGCGAAGACTTGCAGGCCAAGAACAAAGCGGGCAAAGCCTTACTCAGTTTGCCGAAGGGTGCGAAGGTGATCCTTCCTCGTCCAGTCCCCAATCGCGAGCAGGATTGGCTTGCCGCCGTAACGACCGAGGGACGGTTGCTGATCTTCAAAGTTGCCGATTTGCCGCAGTTAGGCAAAGGGAAAGGCAACAAGATCATCGGTATCCTCGGCGAGCGTGTGGCCAGCCGCGAAGAGTACGTGACGGATCTGGCGGTCATACCCGAAGGCAAAACATTAGTTCTGCAAGCAGGCAAACGCACGCTATCGCTCAAGGCTGATGACCTGGAGCACTACAAAGGTGAGCGCGGCCGTCGCGGGAACAAGCTGCCTCGCGGATTCCAGCGGGTAGATGCGTTATTGATAGAAAACGCGCCATAAAAGCGATTTAGGCGCTTTGTCTTCGTTTTGACGCGAAGATCGACGCATAATCGCTGGAGTCACAGTCAATATTCACGGATGATATGCGGTCTTGAGTCACCAGCGTGGCTGAGTGCCTTCATATTTTTGTGAGTATTTTTTAGGCTGTGACCCGCCTTGTGGCGGCTATCTGGATGTGACGATGAATCTTTTGCGACTTCCTTTTGTATTGTTAATGACCTGCGTGCTGGGCCTGGTCGGTTGCAGCCTTCAGCAACCTACGTCTCTTTATCAGCTCGACGCCGGGCAACCGGGTCAACCTAAACAAAGTGCTGGAGTGGCCGTTTTACTGGGTCCCGTTTCAGTGGCCGATTACCTGCAACGTGAAACGCTGTTGCAGCGTCAGCCAGATGGCAGCCTGATCGCATCGACCGACGGTCGCTGGGCAGGCAGTCTGTCTTCAGACATTGATCAACTGCTTCTGCGGCAACTGGCTTGGAAACTCGACAGCCAGCGCGTGGTGTTGGCCCCGGCCACCACCAGTTTCACCCCTGACGTGCAAGTGGTGCTGTCTATCACCCGGCTTGATTCAGGCGTGAACCAGCCGGCCATTCTCGACGCTCAATGGCGCTTGCTGGATCGAAAGGGCCAGGTTCGTGACACCAAGCTGATTCACATGGAAGAGCCGCATTTGGGTAGCTCGGCCGCCCAAGTGAAAGCTCAAGGTGTGTTATTGCAGCGTCTGGCCGATCAACTGGCCGTCGCAGTCAAGCCGCTGGCAAACCAGCCGATAGACGAGCCGAAGAAAGTAGCGCCCGCCCAAGTCCGAAACAACAAAGACCAAGACAAACCAAAGATGCCAATGGCTTCGCCGATTCGTACTGACATGGAAATATTCCGCTTCTAAACGAACGGATTTATGACCATAAAAAAGCCCGCAGCGATGCGGGCTTTTTTACTGAGTATTTTCACTGCCGCTTCGGCAACCACCGCATAACCTGTTGAATCAAAAGATGCTCCTCTTCGCTACGGGAAAGGATAGGCATGACGCAAATCTGTAGGAGCCAACGTGTTGGCGAGGCGGACGAAGCGGTTAGACCTTGCCACGGCTCTCGTGCATTCGTGACAGTTGACGTTCGAGCATCGACGGATACGGTTCCATCAGGCGTTCGACGCAGCAGGCGCCTTCAGGGTTGGCGATAGGGCGTATGCGGGCGCGCTGGCGTACCAGCGGGTCATCATTGATCTTACGTTCAACCAGCAGCAAATTACGGCTGTGTTGCGAAAGGGCCAGCGCGCTTTGTGCAGTGTCGGTGAGCAGCAGGTCGATTTGGCTGAGGCCGGACAAGCCATCTCCCAGTGTCAGCCCCAATTGCAATTGCAGTGTGATGCCGCTGTCAGCGACTTCTATTTGCAGGGCGTGACTCAGCGCCCGAAGCAGTTCGCCGCAGCAAATCGCGTTGGTCAGGTAGTCGTCACCGCTTTCTTGGCTGTGAAACAGCATCAGTGTGCTGCCGTCATTCAACGTCTGCACTTCGCCCTCATAGAGCGAGGCCGCCTGATCAATACAGTCGCGGTAGCGTTGTAGCAAATCGGTCAGTCGTGCGCGGGGTAAGCGACGCAATTGATCTTGAGCGCCAAGCTGCACCGCCAGGACCGCACTGTGCTGAGGTTGAGTCGGCGCAGCAGGTGCTTTCACTGCGGATCTGATCATCGGGGCCGGCGTGGAGTGGTCGCGCAGATCCGCAAACGGATCTTCTTCGTCCTCTTCATCTTCTTCGGCGACGATACGCCGAGGCACTAAGGCCGGCACGCGCGGTTTGGGTGCTTCGTCAAAGTCCCGGTCGTGCGGATCGTCGCTGGCAAACATGGGCTCAATGTCGTCTTCCGTCTCGATGTACGGATCGTGGCCTTCGCTTTCATCGTGCTCAGGTTCGGGTATGGGCTCAGGCTCCGCAGGTTCTGGAGCGAAAGACGCTTGCAGCTGACGAGCCAAGTCACCGATTTCATCTTGACGGTCAGTAGCGGGCGTGTGTTCGTCGATGTCCCGCAACCACACGCGCAGTTGCAGCAGCGGGGTGGAAATATAACGGCCAAGACGCAAGCTCAGTGCCAGTGCCAGCGCCAGTAAAATTCCGCTGAGAATACCCATGCTTTGCAAACTGATGGTCATCGGCTGCTGGAATTGAGTCATGTCCAGACTGATGCGCAAGTGCCCGGCCATCACATCTTGGAAAGTGATCTTGATTTCATACAACCCTTCTGACTCACCTAGGAGTCCGTTTTTCGGGCGATTTCCGGCTTCGGCAAGGATGCGGTTATCCACGCTATAAATAGCGGCATGAGCCACTAGCGGGTTTTTCACCAGGTTGCCTAGCAGCACGTTGAGGCTGAGGATGTCGTTGGACACCAGCAACTCAGTGGCGGAAGTGGCTGTCTGGGTTGTCAGGGCCTGGCCGAGTGCGTCCGCCTGTTCGTGCATGGCTTGCTTGAATTGCAGGCCCATGACGCAGGCGTAGATCAGCAGCGCCAAAGCGACGAGGATCACGTTATGGCTGGCGATACGCAAGGCAAGCGGTACACGGCGGTGGCGCAATGCCCGAAAGATCAGTAGGAAAAAATTATCGGTTTTAACTGGCGTGGGCCGGTTCACTGAGCACGGCTCTTTTGGTGAAGTTGCCGGGCAGTATAACGACCGACCCTTGAGCGGCAAAGCGCTCGCTGTGCCCGATGGTCACTGAAAGTGGTTAGAATGCGGTTTTTTTCCACTGCGGGGGTGCGCCTTGCGCGAAATCGTCCTGATAAACATCACGGGTGAAGACCGTCCTGGTCTCACTGCGGCCATCACTGGGGTACTTGCCCAGGGTGGAGTCAACATTCTTGATATTGGTCAGGCGGTGATCCACGACACGTTGTCGTTTGGAATCTTGGTTGAGATTCCGGGAACCGAGCAAGGTTCGTCAGTGCTTAAAGATATTTTATTCACTGCCTACAAACTCGATCAGCAGGTACGGTTCACGGCCGTGTCCGAAGACGACTATGCGCAGTGGGTTGATGGCCAAGGCAAGGCGCGGCATATCGTGACGTTGCTGACACGTAAGGTCACGGCTGAGCAGTTGCAACGCGTTAGCTCCATCACGGCTAAATACGGCTTGAATATCGACCAGATCGATCGGCTGTCTGGACGGATGCCGTTGGACACGCCCGCTGACAAGGGCAAAGGCTGCATTGAGTTTTCGGTGCGCGGCGAGCCTGCCGACCCGAAAGCCATGCAGGCTGAATTTCTGAGCGTCGCCCAAGAGCTGAATGTCGACATCGCCTTTCAGCAGGACTCTTTATTTCGACGTAACCGGCGTCTGGCAGTGTTTGACATGGACTCGACGCTGATCGAAGCCGAAGTCATTGACGAGCTGGCCAAGGCCGCCGGCATCGGTGAGTTGGTGTCCGAAATCACGGAGCGTGCGATGCGCGGCGAGTTGGATTTTCGCGCCAGTTTCAAAGAGCGTCTGGCGTTGCTCAAGGGGCTGGATGTCAGTGTGCTGGATGAGATCGGCGCCTCTTTGCGCCTGACCGAAGGCGCCGAAACATTGTTCGCGGAGCTCAAAAGACTGGGCTACAAAACGGCGATTTTGTCGGGTGGTTTCACGTACTTTGCAAAACAGCTGCAAGCGAAGCTCGGCATCGACTATGTGTTTGCAAATGAGCTGGAAGTGGTCGATGGCAAAGTGACTGGCGTGGCCATTGAGCCTATTGTCGATGCACAGCGCAAAGCTGACCTATTGCGTGAATTGGCGCAAAAGGAAGGCTTGAGTCTTGAGCAGACCATTGCCGTCGGAGATGGCGCCAATGACCTGCCGATGCTGGCGATTGCCGGTCTCGGCGTGGCGTTCAGGGCCAAGCCGTTAGTGAAGCAATCTGCCAAACAGGCGATCTCGACACTGGGCCTGGACGGGATTCTTTACCTGCTGGGTTTCCGGGATCGTGACGGCCGAGTTTGATCAATACAGCGGTGTTCTGGCGACACCGCATGATCGATCAAAGTAATGTCCACAACGAATCGAACTCTTCTTCCTGTGCGGTTTCGAGCGACTGAGGCTTGCGCGGCAGTTCGATGGTTTTATATTCGAACTGGTTGAAACTGCCTGTGCCTGTGCGGCGTTTGCCCAAGGCTGCGCGATGCTCGTCGCCGCTGTTATTGATCATGACGCTCAGGCCTTCCTGAAAGGGTAATCGTGGCGCAAGCAAGGTCGCTGGCTGATCGATTGCCCGCACTTCCGGCAGTAATAACGCGCGCAAATACGGGCTGGCGGGGTCGGTGTTGCGCATCAATTGCAAGCCGCAGGGCTGGGCAAAGGGTGCCACCAACTCAATGCCCATTTGCGTACCACCGCTACGTACCTGACGAATCCAGCGCACGACGGCGATGCTCCAGCCTTGCCCGCTGCCATCCTGGATGCCGACCATTTCTCCGGCCTGCAATTGGCTAGGTACTTCTTTAGGCCACGCCAAACAATAGCCGCCGGGACTATGGTTGATGACGCTTAGCGCAAAAGTCGGGAATGAATGCTGAGCGTTCGATGCTAAATCACCGCCGTCCGCTTCGACATATTCGTACTCAATTTCTTCGTAGGGGTGCGCGGACGATTCGCGGGCGCCGTCGAAAGCGGCTGACCAAACATCGGGCGTCGCGGTAATCGAGAGTTGGGTATGAAACTGCGCCGCCTTGTTGGCAGCAGGAATTTTAAGCATTTCGCTGAACGACTTTTGTCCGCCAAGGTAGTAGTGCAGCGCACTCATGCCGATACACAGCGTGAGAAGACCTTGGCCCGCGGTGCGCTGGAACGTTCTTTCCGAAACGTCGCCCCACGCTGCCGAGAGGTGTTGCAGCAGGTCGAGAGAGAAACCGTGTGGTACCAGTAGCTCTGAGCCTGCGCGCTTATCCACCGGTAAATCGAGGTAACCCTTGATGGTTGCCGCCAGTGTCAGTGGATTGATACCCAGCAGACTCGGTAATTGCTGATCGAGATACAACGATTTATAGCGCGGTGGGGCATCAACATCCTGCGCCACAGCGAACAGGCTGGTCGCCTCAGCGGGAGATTGTAGTTTTACCAGACGGCTCCAAGGCTCCAGGACCTCGGCGAGCCGACCAATATTGAGCTGACGCATTTGATTGCAGCGAGAGCAACCCAGCAATACAGCCACTACATAAGTTTGTTCGGTGCTCAGCGTTTTGGTGTGGCTGGCAAGAGGGTCGGGTATCGCAATGTTTTGCAAATGATGATGGCGAGCTATCAGATAAATCTGATGCAGCTCCAGCCACAAGCCTTCCGGCACGGGGCAATACAACTGGCTCGCTCGAATCAGTGTGCCGTTGAGGCTGTGCAAGGCACGTTGCGTCGCTGTGGCCAGCAGCGTGGTGCGGTCTTTGGAGAACCGCGGCGAGATGCGTACGATGATCTGTTTATAGCCCGCCGCCAGCTGGTTTTGCAGTGCCTGGCACAGGTTGGCGACTTTGCGCGGGCGCTCGTCGAGCACGATGGCCTGGCTGAGGAAGTGCCGCTCAAGGTTCTTGCAGACGTAATAGACCTCTGGGCGCAGCAGTTCGAGCAGTTGCAGGCGATTTTCGCTGGGTGTTAGCAAATGGTTAAGTTCGCCCAGCGCCTGATAGAGCAAACGAGCTGTTTCACCAAGGTTGGCTTTGGGCAGGACGGCAATCCAGCGTTTCAAGTCGCGTGGGGTCGGTTCACAAAACGACAGGCTCAACTGCGTAGGCGACGGCGTAGGTGCGCGCAACGACAGATGAAGGCTTGAATTACTCATTTGCTCGGGAAACTCCAATCACGCAATGGCTCGAGCGGTTGCTCATTCTGAACAAAGCCATGTCCGACGACCGACTCTAGCAGCATCGGCGTGCGCTGACAGCTTTCGATAGCCATTTATCCATGACGGCTGGCGGGTTGCCCTGCCAGCCTATCGGGGTGAGGCCGCTAAGGGAGTGAGTTGATGTCACGCCTGAGTAGCCTGACCCAACGCTTGACCCATCTGCACCGGACTGAGTGCGCCCAATCGGTCGGCCCATTTCATTTGATTTGGCCCAAACAACACGATGGCAGTGGAGCCGAGCTTGAAGCGCCCAAGCTCTGCGCCTTTTTCCAAATGAATCGGAGCGCGAGCGGCTTCGTCGTAGCGCACTGTTTTCAGTTCGCGCTTGGGCGGTGTGACCAGACCGGCCCATACCGTTTCGATCGAGGCAACGATCATCGCGCCCACCAGGACGACGGCCATCGGACCACACTCGGTATCGAACACGCAGACGACGCGCTCGTTGCGGGCAAATAACTCCGGAACGTTTTCGGCTGTGGTCTGATTGACCGAGAAGATGCGTCCAGGGACGTAAACCATTTCACGCAACGTGCCAGCCAGCGGCATGTGTACGCGGTGGTAGTCTTTTGGTGACAGATAGACCGTCGCGAAATCGCCGCCCATGAAAGGGGCAGAAAGACTGGCATCGCCGCCCAACAGCTCGAGTACGCTGAAGCTGTGACCCTTGGCCTGGAAAATCCGGCCATGCTCAATAGGCCCCAGTTGACTGATGGCACCATCAGCAGGGCTGAGAATTGCGCCCCAGGTTTGATCCAGCGGTCGAGCGCCTGGCTTCAAGGCACGAGTGAAGAAGTCGTTGAAGTGGTCGTAAGCGGTCAGGTCTTCAACCAGTGCTTGCGACATGTCTACCTGATAGCGCCGAGCGAACCACGCGGTGAAGGCATTTTTAAACCAGCGGACCCGGCACTCGGCCACGCAGCCGGCCAGGCGGGACAGCAGGTGGTGCGGCAGCAAATATTGGCTGAAGATAAACAAACGCTGTTTCATCACATTTCCTAACGTGTTCTTTAATGAATAGCCACAGTCTGCAGCGTGTTTTATTTCTCGACCGGGGTATCAGGATGGTTGCCCCATTCGCCCCAAGAGCCGGCATAGCCTTTTACGCGTGGATAGCCCAGCGCCTTGGCCACCAGATAGGTAAAGCCCGAGCGATGGTGGGTCTGGCAGTGGGTAATTACTTCTTTGTCCGGAGTAATGCCGAGCTTTTCGAGAATTTGCGGCATGTCTTTGCGGATTCGCAAATTGCGCGACGTATCCATGCCAGCAGTCCACTCGAAGTTCACTGCCCCTGGGACGTGGCCAGCTTTGGCCGCAAGGACTTTTTCGCCAGAGTATTCGGTGGGTCCGCGCGCATCCCAGATAGCCAGATCAGTCGCGCCCAAACGGCTTTGCAAATATTCCCGGGTTGCGGTGGGTTCGCTGTGCAAGGTCAGAGGGACAGGGCCGCCGACGTTCGCCGGGACCTCGGTCGACAGAGGCAGTTGTTCACCCAGCCAAGCGTGCAGACCGCCATCCACATAGTGGTACTGCGAGTGGCCAATGACATCCAGTAGCCAAATGAAACGTCCGGCCCATCCGCCGCCTTCGTCGTCGTAGACCACATAGACCGCGTCGGGATTATGCCCTAGCTCGCCAAACAACACTTCCAGTTGGGCGTGCGACGGCAGCAACCCCGGCGCTGGAGCTTGACCCTGCTGGGTTCGTTTTGGGTCGACAAAACGTGCGCCTGGAATATGTCCGGCGCCATAGCGAGCGCTGCTGGTCAGGTCGACGAGGATCAACTCTGGCGCGTCAAGACGGGAGAGCAAGTCGCAGGGCTCGATGACTAACGGCAAGCTAGAGAATTCAGACATGTGAGGTCTCCAGAAAAAAGAGGCGAATTGTAGCGTACGAGATCCCGCTTCGTCTGCGATGCCGCGCGGGGCGGACCTAAATCCCTGTAGAGCCAATGTGTTGAAGAAGGCGTTCACGCGGTGTGTCAGGTAAACCGCATCGCGAAAAAGTTCGCGCCTACAGAGGGTCAGCTATTTAAGCGGTCAGGCCTTGCGGCTGCTGAAGCTGCTCAGTGCCCGCTCAATGCATTGCGAGGTTTTGCCGAATGCTTGGACGCTGATTTCCGAGAACGGCCCGCCGCCCTGATCCGCGAACACCAGCATGACCACCCGCTCATTACTGCTGAGCGAGCGCAACAGTAAGTGTTCGCCGGTGAACAGGCTTTTTAGCCTGACGGGCAGCAGCGCCGAAAATTGAGCGGTGTTGGCAGGCGTCAGACGCAATTGGGTCGGTTGAGCCAGCAAGCGTTGCAATACCGTGCTCTCAGCAATGTCCAAGGTCAGGTGCATGGCGTCCTTGTCCAAGCCGGCAATTTGCTGAACACGCAAAACCGTCATATTGCGGTCAATCATCAGCAGCATCAGGCGCTGCATGCCGCAGGCCACCAGTGCGTCTCGGGCAAGCGTTGTGAGGTGCATGGCATTGTTGAAGCGGCTCGGCTCTTCCAGTAACTCAGTGCAATACTTTCGCCACAAATGCAGCGCTTCGGCCGAAGGCGGCGGTGCGGGTAACAGGCCGCGATGAATTCGCCGTGTGTCCGCAGGCCATATGAGTGCTTCGGCAGGGTGCCAGAGCCCCGTCGCGAAGTGTTTTCGAGCACTTTGTACCGCTTGTTGGTGGACTTGTTGCTGCACGTCATCCAGCGAGACTTGCAGGTACAGGCTGGTCAGCATCTGCCAGCGCAGGCTGTGCGGACCGTCCCAGGCTTGTTGTGCAGACAATGCGATGCCATTGGCGAGCAGGATCGTATTGGCAGGCTGGTTGAGCCAGCGGCGCAGTTCGGGGTCAGCGTCGAGGCGTTGCCGTTGTCGCAGTGGATTAAGGTGGTCGCGAGCAATATGCAGCGACTTGACCAACAGTCGGCGTTCGTTGATCAGCGCGCTGTAGCCCTGAGTTACCCATATTGGCAGCCGCCAGGCCACTGCGAGCACTTGGCACAGCTTGAGCAGGCTTACGCCGAATAATGCGTTTTCGACAATGCGCGCCGACTCACCTTTGTGAATCACCCGCAGCTCCCATTCTTCAAGCAGCTTTGGGTGTGCAACGGCCATTGGCCAGAGCGGCGATAAAAACAGCAGGCTGCCCCAATGAATGTCCTGCCAAAGCCGCGCCAGACGACCGGCGAACAGCCCGTTGGCTTGCTGCATCGCGTGCTGACTGATCATCTGGAATTGCCGCAAGCTCGGCGAGATATCCTCTATTTCCAGCGCAGGCAAACGTTGCAGCAGTTCTTCAGTGCGCTTCAGACCTAGACGATTAATAGCCACCTCGAGGCTTTCCGCAGGCTCGCTCAAGCCAATGCTGTGATGGTTGACCTCGCGCAAGACGCTGAGAACCAGCGACGGGCTTTCCTGCATCAACTCGGCGATATCGCGCAGCGAACGGCGGCTATCACCGAGCGCACTCAGCACTTGAGTGTGGCTATTAATGGGTACCGGCAGGCGAATCCCGTCCAACTGTTTGTGCCATGCATCAAGGGTGCGCGGAACGGGAAGCGGTGCTGAAGTTTCTGGTGGCATTGCAGGCGGCCTGTACAGCTAATCGTTTAGGACATTATCGGATGCGGCATGCATGGCATGTCAGCGCGAGCACCCTGCTACAAGGGTCGAACTGGCTTTTCGCCTGAACTGGCTATAGTCTGGCGCACTTACGCCGATAAGTAGAAGAAGAGTTTCAAGAACTTCCACTCATGATCTCGAACCCGACTCAGTAAGAACTCTCTCTATATGGCTAAAATTATCGGCATTATTGTCGTTTTCGCGAGCGTTCTCGGCGGATACGTCATGTCCCACGGCAAGATCGGAGCATTGATCCAACCTTTCGAGGTCATGATCATCGGGGGCGCCGCCCTTGGCGCATTCCTCCAGGCCAACCCCGGCTACATGACTCTGCATGTGGTCAAGAAGTCGCTGAAGATGTTCAGCTCTCGCTTCTCGCACACGTTTTATCTGGAAATCCTGGGCCTGGTCTACGAAATTCTCAACAAAAGCCGCCGCGAAGGCATGATGGCGATTGAAGGTGACATCGAAGACGCTTCGGCCAGTCCGATTTTCGCCAAATATCCCTCCGTGCTCAAAGATGCGCGTATGACCGATTACATCTGCGATTACCTGCGGATCATGTCGTCAGGGAATATGGCGCCGCACGAGCTTGAAGGTTTGTTCGACATGGAACTGCAAAGCATGAAGGAAGAGCTGGAACATCCTTCGCACGCAGTGACTGGTATTGCCGATGCCATGCCCGGCTTCGGTATCGTCGCCGCCGTTCTTGGTATCGTTGTGACCATGGCATCGCTGGCTGACGGCGATCAGGCGGCTATCGGTATGCACGTGGGTGCGGCGCTGGTGGGTACGTTCTTCGGTATTCTTGCTGCGTATGGTTTCTTTGGACCGCTGGCGACTTCCCTGGCTCACGACGCCAAGGAAGAACTCAATGTGTTCGAGTCCATCAAGGCCTCGCTGGTCGCTTCAGCGTCCGGCATGCCGCCTTCGCTGGCGGTAGAATTCGGTCGCAAGGTTTTGTACCCCAAGCACCGCCCTAGCTTCAGTGAGCTTGAACAAGCGGTTCGCGGTCGCTGAGTCATGGAAAATAACCAGCCGATAATCGTCAAGCGCGTCAAGCGTTACGCCGCCGGGCACCACGGCGGCGCGTGGAAAATCGCGTTCGCCGACTTCGCGACGGCAATGATGGCGTTCTTTCTGGTGCTGTGGCTGATGTCCTCCGCTACGCCCCAGCAGAAAATCCAGATTGCCGGTTACTTCAAAGACCCTATTGGGTTCACCGAAAGCGGTACACCCTACATTATCGATCTAGGCGGCTCGCCCGCGCTGGCGCCGGACAAGACCCTCAACCCCGAGGTCAAGTCCGAGCCGCAGCCGGATAAAATCAAGACCGAAACTGACCAGTCTGAAACGCTGGCGGAGCAAGTTGAGCAAGAACGCTTGGATATGCTGTTGCAAGAGCTGCAAACCAAGGTCGATGAAAATCCGCAGTTGAAGAAATTCAAGGACCAGATCCAGTTCGAGATCACTCAGGACGGTTTGCGCATCCAGATCATGGACGCCGATAACCGGCCGATGTTTGACATCGGCAGTGCTCGCTTGAAGCCCTATTTCGAAGACATCCTCCTGGCCATGGCCGACACCATTAAAACGGTGCCGAACAAGATCAGCATCAGCGGCCATACCGATGCGACCCCTTACGCAGTGAGCGGCGAGTATGGTAACTGGGAATTGTCGGCGAACCGAGCTAACGCTGCGCGTCGAGCATTGGTCGCGGGTGGTTATCCGGAGCCGCAGGTGGCCAGGGTTGTGGGCTATGCCTCGTCATCCTTGTATGACAAGGAGCATCCGCAAAGCGCAGTCAACCGGCGCATCGACATTATTGTGCTGACCAAGAAAGCCCAACAGCGTATCGAAGGGACAGTGTCCCCGTCGCCGGACAACACAGCGCCGCCTGCGCCAGCCAATGGGTCTGCACCGACCGGCGCCCCCGGCGCTTCAGCCACACCGGCTCCGGTTGATCCCCAAGAACCTGTGCAGCCCCATGAACTTCGGCAAAAACTGAACATTTTTGAAGATGGAGCGCTGAAGATGGACGAGACCAAGAAGTAGTTCTCGTGCATCTTTCTGTAGGAGGGTCCGCCACGTCTTCACGCCGCGCTGTCTCGCGCAGCAAGCTGTGTGGCACTTTGTGTGGTTTGAGGTTGCAGGGTGTCAGGACTGAAGCCTTCCCGAATAAATTCAGTTCAGATGTTGGCTCCTACAGATGGCCGCCTGCCTGTGGATCGTCTGTGAATTGAATATCGAATTGCGGAAAGAGGCCCCGTGAAACCATGCGGCCGAACGCAGGCGTTGCGCAGGGGGTAACGAGGCAAGGATGCCGAGTAAGCCGTGCGCGGCCAGGGACGGCCGCTCACGGCGACCCCCGGAGCGACGCCGGAGTGAGGGAAGACCGAGCCTAGGCGAGGTCCTGCATGGTGGGGCAAGCGTTTTGGGGGACCTTTTTGGCGTTTGAAAAAGGTGCCTCGCTGTAAAAGCGAAACCATAAGCGCAGCAACCACAAAGGCCGGATATACACGCCAAACCCAGCGCCAACCCATTGTTTTCAAAAGATTAAAAAGTAGTTTGATAAGCGTCAGCGTGTTGGCGAAGGGACCTGGCGCTATGTGTCAGGCACACAACCTCGCGAACACGTTGGCTCCTACAGATTCTCAACAGCTCCTCAGTAACTGTTTTCCGGCAAGCTGGCGATGATCGAGCGGTAGCTGTTCATCCGTTGCTGCTGCACGCGGCCTTCTTCGAGGGCTTTGAGCAGTGCACAGCCGGGTTCGCGATCATGTTTGCAATCGCGAAAGCGGCAGGTGCCGATCAAGTTATTGAACTCAATGAAACCGGCTTCCACGTCTGAACGGCTGACGTGGCCCAAGCCAAACTCGCGAATACCTGGGGAGTCGACCAAGTCTCCGCCGCGCGGGAAGTGAAACAGGCGGGCAGTGGTCGTAGTATGCGTGCCTTGTCCGGACTGTTCAGACAACGGACCTACACGGGCTTCGACTTCTGGCAGCAAGCTATTCACCAGCGACGATTTACCAACGCCAGACTGACCCACAAACACGCTAATCCGCCCATCCAGCTGATCTTGCAACTGTTGCATGCCGTCGCCTTGATGTGCAGACACTTCCAGCAACGGATAGCCCAACTGCCGATAAACCGCCAACAGCGCATTCAGCGCCGGGGCGTTTTGATCGTCAATCAGGTCAGCTTTGTTTAGCAGCAGCAAAGGGCGGATGCCCGCGTGCTCAGCCGCGACCAAGTAACGGTCGATCAGGTTGGCATGCGGTTCAGGCAAGGGTGCAAAGACGATCACGATCATGTCGACGTTGGCGGCCACAGGCTTCAGCTGACCGCGGCTGTCCGGGCGGCAAAGCTCGGTGGTGCGCGGCAATTGCGCGACGATAACGCCGATGCCTTGATTGCCAGCACGCCATACGACACGGTCGCCGGTGACCAAAGCGGGCAGGTTGGCGCGCAAGTGGCAGCGGAACACTTGGCCAGCTTGCTCGCCTTCTTGCGCTTCGACTTCGACCTGTACGCCAAAGTGCGCGATCACAAGCCCAGTTTGCTCGGGGCCGAGGTCGCCGCCCTCAAGGGTTTCAAGGGTTGCCGATTCACGTTTGGCAGCACGCGCAGCGCGCTCGCCTTGAATCTTTTCGATGCGCCAGTTTTGACGACGATTGAGTTGGCGTTTGGCCATGGGTGTTCCGATTTGATAAAGCAGCTGATTAGATAAACGCGAAGGAGTCTAGCACGCTCGGCTAGGCTAAACTGCGCGCCTAAGTTGAGGAGCGCTGACATGCAGAACACGCAAAATCTGATTTGGATCGATCTGGAAATGACCGGATTGGACCCTGACACCGACGTCATTATTGAAATGGCGACCATCATTACCGACAGCGAACTGAACACGCTGGCCGAAGGTCCGGTGATTGCTGTGCATCAAAGCGACGCAACATTGGCTGCGATGGACGAGTGGAATACCCGTCAACACGGCGGTTCTGGCTTGGTTCAGCGGGTTCGTGACAGCCGCATCAGTGCTGCGCAAGCTGAGGCGCAGACCTTGGCGTTCATCCAGCAATGGGTCCCCGAACGCACCTCGCCGATTTGTGGCAACAGCATCTGCCAGGACCGTCGTTTCCTCTATCGGCACATGCCGTTGCTGGAAAACTACTTCCACTACCGCAATCTTGACGTCTCCACGTTGAAAGAGCTGGCGGCACGTTGGGCGCCCGAGCTGAAATACAAAAAAGGTGGTACCCACCTGGCGCTGGACGACATCCGTGAATCCATTGGTGAGCTGCGTTACTACCGTGAGCACTTTATTAAGGTGTAAATAGGCACAGAAGATCCGCACCTCTCCATAGGAGCCGACGTGTTGGCGAGGCGTAGTACCAGGCCTACCGCGTCAAGCCTCTCGCCAACAAGTGGGCTCCTACAGATTTAATATTTGCAGGGACGCCACCATGTTACTGACGCTCTATCTAATCGCGATTACCGCCGAGGCCATGACCGGTGCCTTGTCCGCAGGGCGACGCGGAATGGACTGGTTTGGCGTGGTGTTGATCGCTTGTGTGACGGCATTGGGCGGCGGTTCAGTTCGCGACGTCTTGTTGGGAAACTACCCGCTGACGTGGGTCAAACACCCGGAATACCTGATTCTGACCAGCGTCGCTGCCTTGGTGACAATCTTCATCGCACCGTTGATGCGTCACCTACGCTCGCTGTTTCTCGTGCTCGATGCCTTGGGGTTGGTGGCATTTACCTTGATTGGCTGCATGACGGCACTCGAAACCGGCAACGGCTTGATGGTGGCCTCGGTGTGCGGTGTGATCACGGGTGTATTCGGTGGGATTCTGCGGGATATATTCTGCAACGACGTCCCGTTGGTGTTCCGTCGAGAGTTGTACGCCAGCGTCTCGTTTGCAGCGGCCTGGTGCTTTCTACTCTGTCATTACATCGGGCTGCCGAACGAACAGGCGATTCTGATTACGCTGTCGGGCGGCCTCCTATTCAGGCTGTTGGCCATCCGTTTCTGCTGGGAAATGCCCAAGTTCGTTTATCGCGACATGCCGGAATAGCGCAGCACCGGGTTGTTATCTGTGGGACCGAATTTATTCGGGAAGGCGTCGGTGATGTGAAATCCATTCCCGAATAAATTCGGTCCCACAAGGTTCCTGCGGTGCCGAGTTCAGGTCTTCACCGACCATGCCGCCGCAACGCCCATTCAACATGCTCGCGAACCAACTCCGACGGAAAATCACGTCGCGCCTCCAGCGCCTCCAGCACCGGGATGGTCGACGGCGCATTGCCCAGCCCTACGGCCAAATTGCGCAGCCAGCGTTCATAACCCGCCCGGCGCAGCGGTGAGCCTTCGGTGTTGCTGAGGAAGGTTTTTTCATCCCACAGAAATAGCTCTGCCAAGCCGGCGTTATCCAGGTTGTGCCTGGGTTGAAAATCCCCTTGGCTGGTGGGCCGAGCGAAGCGGTTCCAGGGGCATACGATCTGGCAATCATCGCAGCCGAACACCCGATTGCCAATCAATGGGCGCAACTCTTCGGGGATCGCGGTTTTAAGCTCAATGGTCAAGTAGGAAATACAGCGTCGGGCGTCCAGTTGGTAGGGGCCGACAAAGGCTGCCGTGGGGCAGATGTCCATGCACGCGGTGCAGCTTCCGCAGTGTTCGGTGGCGTGGGGCGGATCGACGGGCAAGGCCAGGTCGACAAACAGTTCACTGAGAAAAAAATAGCTGCCCGCTTTGCGGTTTAAGACCAGCGTGTTTTTGCCGATCCAGCCCAGGCCTGCTTTTTCACCGATGGCTTTCTCCAGAACCGGCGCGCTGTCGACGAACGCCCGATAACCAAACGGGCCGATAACCTGCTGAATACGGTCAGCCAATTGTTGTACGCGCTTGCGGATCAGCTTGTGGTAATCCCGACCGAGTGCATAGCGCGAGACGTAGGCTTTTTCTGATTCAGCCAAGCGCTGCACCATCTCGGTGTCGCCCGGTAGATAATCCATGCGCAGCGACACCACGCGCAACGTTCCGGGCACCAACTCTTCCGGGTGCGAACGCTTGCTGCCATGGGCTGCCATATAGTCCATCTCGCCGTGGTAACCCGCCTCCAGCCAGCGCTGTAAATGCTGTTCGTGTTCGCCCAAGTCCAGGTCAGTAATGCCGACTTGTTGAAAACCCAGCTCGCGGCCCCAGTCCTTGATTGATTGGGCGAGGGCGGCCAGGTCTGCAGTAATTGGCTGATCGGCAGTAATAACGGGCATGCGAAAGGGGCAACCGGAGCTGAGGTGCGTATAATTCTGCCAGACATCGGAGCCCGATAACGCATGCAACTCTCTAAAACTCAATTACCCGACGCGTTGTATAGCGCCGCGCGCGTGCGGGACCTCGACGCCCGGCTGATTGCCGCTGGCACGCCAGGCTTGGAATTGATGCAGCGTGCGGCCCATGCCACCTGGCGTGCCCTGCGCCGCCATTGGCCGCAAACGCGTGAGCTGACCGTCATGGCGGGACATGGGAACAACGCGGGTGATGGCTATCTAGTTGCCATGTTGGCGCAGAACGCCGGATGGCACGTGACCGTATTCGCGGTGGGTGATCCGTCACGATTGTCCGGTGATGCCGGGCATGCGCACGCTGATGCGGTCGCGGCCGGCGTTAGCATCGAAAGATGGACCGCCGCGCAAACATTGAGCGGTCTTGTGCTGGACGCATTGCTTGGCACCGGCCTGAGCGGAGAGGTTCGTGCCCCGTATATCGGCGCGATCAATGCGATCAATGCCAGCGGCCTGCCGGTCGTGGCGGTGGACATACCGTCTGGCTTGTCCGCAGACACAGGCGCCAGGCTCGGCGTCGCAGTGCAGGCGCAGCTCACGGTGACGTTCATCGGACTGAAAATCGGTTTGTTTACCGGTGATGCGGCAGAGGTGGTGGGCGACCTGGTCTTCGACGACCTGCAAGCAGACTCGGCAATCGTTGCATCAATTCCCGTAAGCGCTCGGCGACTTAATGAGGTTAATACACCTCGCTTGGCCGCCCGTCCCGCAACGGCTAATAAGGGCATGTTTGGTCGAGTCTTGCTGGTCGGGGGCGATCACGGCTTTGGCGGCGCCATTCTGCTGTCGTCTGAATGCGCATTGCGCAGTGGCGCGGGCATGGTCACCTTGGCAACCCGTCAAGCGCATGTGCCTGCAGTCCTGGCGCGACTGCCGGAAGTTATGTGCGCGGGCATTCGCTCGTCCGGCCAGCTAGGCGGGTTGATAGAGCCAGCGGCGGTTCTAGTCGTCGGACCAGGCCTGGGGCAAGAAAGCTGGGGGCGCGCCTTGTTGTCGGTGGCTGCCAACGCTCAGCGGCCACAGGTCTGGGACGCTGACGCCTTGAATCAGTTGGCGCGCGGTTGGGTTTCGTTGCCGCCGCACAGCGTGATCACCCCGCACCCCGGCGAAGCGGCGCGCTTGCTGGGTATCAGTACGAAAGAAGTCCAGGCGGATCGCCCGGCAGCTGCCCGCGCGTTGGCGCAGAAGTTTCAGACGGTGGTGGTGCTCAAGGGTTCGGGCAGTTTGATCGCCGACGTTGATGGGCGCTTGGCGCTGTGTGATCACGGTCACCCGGCCATGGCCGCCGCTGGATTGGGCGATGTGTTGGCCGGACTGATCGGTGCATTGATGGCGCAGAAACTGCCCGCCTTCGAAGCTGCCTGTCTGGCCGTCTGGTTGCACGCCCGCGCTGGTGAGGCTTCGGGTGCCTTGGGGCGTGGAATGGCGGCCACTGACTTGATCCCATCCATTCGTCATTTATTAGAGGAGCATTCTCCGTGTCTGAACTAACGCTGCATTTGGCCAATGAAGGCGCCATGATGAGCTTCGGTTCGCGCATCGCTCAGGTCACCGCCGGGGTGGGCGTGATCTTTTTGGAAGGTGATCTGGGCGCGGGCAAAACCACTTTGTCACGTGGGATCATCCGGGGGTTCGGCCATGTGGGTGCGGTTAAAAGTCCGACCTTTACGTTGGTAGAACCTTACGAGATTGGCATGATCCGCGCGTATCACTTTGATCTTTATAGGCTGGTTGACCCCGAAGAGCTAGAGTATATGGGTATCAGGGATTACTTCGATGGCGGTGCACTGTGCTTGATCGAATGGCCCCAAAAAGGGGCAGGTTTTTTGCCAAAGCCTGACCTGACCATTACCATTGGGCCGCATGCGGAAGGTCGAACACTGACTTTGAGCCCGAACGGCTTGCGTGGCGATACCTGGTGTGCCGCTTTGGCTTTGGAATTTCAATAAATGATGGGGTTAGGTATGCGCATGCGCGCGCTGGTTACTGTTGTAGGTCTGCTGCTCACGGCACTGGCTGTTGACGCTTTAGCGGCCTCGCAGGTCCGAAGTGTTCGCCTATGGCGTGCGCCGGACAATACGCGGCTGGTTTTCGACCTCTCCGGCCCTGTGCAGCACAGCGTGTTCACCCTCACCTCACCAGACCGTCTGGTGATCGATATAAACGGAGCAACCATGGCTGCTCCGCTGAAACTGTCTACGGCCAATACCCCGATTACCAGCATCCGCTCGGCGCAACGAACGCCCACTGATTTGCGTGTGGTCATCGACCTGAAAAAGGCGGTTACGCCGAAAAGCTTCATGTTGGCGCCGAACCAGCAGTACGGCAATCGACTGGTTGTGGACCTGTTCGATGATGCCGCCGATGCCAATCCGAGCGCGACTATCCCGGACACTGCGGCCAATACGGCGCCTGCCGTGCCGGTCAGTCCTGCTAAACCCGAGATCAAACTGACGCCCGTGCCCAATGGCAAACGCGATATCGTGATTGCCATTGATGCGGGCCACGGTGGAGAAGACCCTGGCGCAGGTGGCGCACGCGGTCAGAAAGAGAAAGACATCGTGTTGTCCATTGCCAAAGAACTGCAGCGACAGATCAACGCCGAAAAGGGCTATCGCGCCGAGCTGACCCGTACCGGCGACTACTTTATTCCCCTGCGTAAACGCACGGAAATCGCACGCAAGAAGGGCGCCGACCTGTTTGTCTCGATTCACGCCGACGCAGCGCCGTCATCTGCCGCCTTTGGCGCTTCGGTGTTTGCATTGTCTGAGCGCGGCGCCACGTCCGAAACCGCCCGTTGGTTGGCCGACAGTGAAAACCGCTCTGACTTGATCGGCGGTGCAGGTGCAGTAAGCCTCGACGACAAAGACAAAATGCTGGCCGGCGTGCTGCTGGACTTGTCCATGACCGCGTCGTTGTCTTCAAGCCTTAACGTCGGGCAAAAAGTGCTGAGCAATATTGGTCGCGTCACGTCGCTGCACAAATCGCGGGTCGAGCAAGCCGGGTTCATGGTGCTCAAATCCCCGGATATCCCGTCCATTCTCGTGGAAACCGGCTTCATTTCAAATGCCGCAGAGGCGGCGAAGCTTACCGGTGCGTCCCATCAACAAGCCTTGGCGCGCTCGATCAGCGCGGGCGTGAAGCAGTTCTTCCAGCAAAATCCGCCCTTCGGCACTTATATCGCATGGTTGCGAGACAACGGCAAAATTGTCCAGGGTCCGCGTGATCACACTGTCCGTTCGGGTGACACGCTGGGAATGATCGCTTTGCGTTATCAGGTAAGCGTCGGCAGTTTACGCAATGCCAATCACCTTAAGACCGACGAATTATTGATCGGCCAGCGATTAAGCATCCCGAATACGACGTTGGTAGCCCAGCCATGAGTGACCATGTCGGCAGCAGCGCCCGGATAGAGCTGCTCAGCCCGCGACTCGCTAACCAGATCGCTGCTGGCGAGGTGGTAGAAAGGCCCGCTTCAGTCATTAAAGAGTTGTTGGAAAATAGCCTCGACTCGGGCGCAAAGCGCATCGATATCGACGTTGAACAGGCCGGAATCAAATTGCTGCGTGTGCGCGATGACGGGGGTGGTATTTCCTCCGACGATTTGCCGTTGGCCCTTGCCCGGCATGCCACCAGTAAGATTCGTGAACTGGAAGATCTTGAGCGAGTCATGAGCCTGGGCTTTCGCGGCGAGGCATTGGCGTCGATCAGCTCCGTGGCCCGGTTGACCCTTACTTCCCGCACCAAAGATGCCGATCAAGCGTGGCAGGTCGAAACTGAAGGCCGCGACATGGCATCTCGGGTGCAGCCAGCAGCGCATCCCGTGGGGACTTCGGTAGAAGTCCGGGATCTGTTCTTCAATACACCTGCGCGGCGTAAGTTTCTCAAGGCAGAAAAAACCGAATTTGATCACCTGCAGGAAGTGATCAAGCGGATGGCGTTAGCACGTTTCGACGTCGCGTTTCATCTGCGCCACAACGGGAAAACCATCCTCAGCTTGCACGAAGCCAATGATGACAATGCCCGTGCTCGTCGTGTCGGCGCGATCTGTGGTCCGGGTTTTCTGGAGCAAGCGCTGCCGATTGAGGTTGAGCGCAATGGCCTGCACCTGTGGGGATGGGTCGGTTTGCCAACGTTCTCTCGCAGCCAGGCTGACCTGCAATATTTTTATGTGAACGGCCGTGCCGTGCGCGACAAGCTGGTAGCCCACGCTGTACGTCAAGCCTACCGCGACGTGTTGTTCAATGGTCGTCATCCAACGTTCGTGCTGTTTTTCGAAGTCGATCCGGCGGTGGTCGACGTCAACGTGCACCCGACCAAGCACGAAGTCCGCTTCCGTGATGGGCGTATGGTTCATGATTTTTTGTACGGCACTTTGCACCGCGCCCTGGGTGATGTCCGCCCTGAAGACCATTTGAACGGATCGGCGCCGGTAACCGCCATCGTGCGACCAACCGGGCCGGACGCTGGCGAGTTTGGGCCCCAGGGTGAAATGCGGTTGGCCAATAATCTGCCGGAGCAACCGCAATCCGAACCGTGCGCGCGAGCCGCCGGTACCGGTGCGGGAGCCGGTTATCAATACCAATATTCGCCGCCTCGACCGGGTACAGTCTTGCCGGCGGCTGAAGCCCAGAGCGCCTACCGCGAATTCTTTGCGCCGTTGCCAGGCTCAGGCTCGGCGCCGTTGCCTGACTCCCAAGACGATACTCCTCCATTGGGCTATGCGTTGGCGCAGCTCAAGGGTATTTATATACTCGCGGAAAATGCCCACGGTCTGGTGCTGGTGGACATGCACGCAGCCCACGAACGCATCATGTACGAACGCCTGAAAATCGCCATGGCCAGTGAAGGGCTAAGCGGCCAGCCGTTGCTGGTGCCTGAATCCATCGCGGTCAGTCAGCGGGAAGCTGATTGCGCCGAAGAGCACATGGACTGGTTCCGGCGTCTGGGCTTCGAGCTGCAGCGACTAGGGCCCGAAACCTTGGCGATTCGGCAGATCCCGGCGTTGCTTAAGCAAGCCGAAGCCAATCGACTGGTACACGACGTGTTGGCCGATCTTATGGAGTACGGCACCAGCGACCGCATTCAAGCGCACCTCAATGAATTACTCGGCACCATGGCCTGTCACGGCGCGGTGCGTGCAAATCGGCGATTGGCCCTGCCGGAAATGAACGGTTTACTGCGCGACATGGAGAACACCGAGCGCAGCGGACAGTGCAATCACGGCCGCCCGACCTGGACCCAGTTAGGTCTGGACGATCTGGACAAACTATTTCTGCGCGGTCGCTGATGAGTGAATTACCCCCGGCGATCTTTTTGATGGGCCCCACCGCTGCCGGCAAGACCGACCTGGCGATGGCGCTGACCAAAGCGCTGCCATGTGAGCTTGTCAGCGTCGACTCTGCACTCATTTACCGTGGCATGGACATTGGCACCGCGAAGCCCTCCAAAGAGCAACTGGCCGAATTTCCACACAGGCTGATCGATATCCTTGATCCGGCGCAAAGTTACTCAGCCGCTGACTTTCGCGCAGATGCATTGGCGGCGATGGCTGAAATCACCTCTCGTGGAAAGATTCCGTTGCTGGTGGGCGGAACGATGCTGTATTTCAAGGCCTTGCAAGAGGGGTTGGCGGACATGCCGCCGGCCGATCCCGTTGTTCGGGCGCACCTTGAAGCCGAAGCTTTGGCTCTCGGCTGGCAGGACCTCCACGATCAATTGGCGGAAATTGACCCGGTGTCCGCAGCTCGAATTCATCCCAATGATCCGCAGCGGCTGATTCGTGCCCTGGAAGTCTATCGAGTGAGCGGTTTGAGCATGACCGCACACCGCGAGCAACAAACTGCGCAAAGTACTGAAGCAGCGGCTTCGGGGCGCCATCAATTGCCCTATACTGTCGCGAAGTTGGCCATCGCTCCGTTGGACCGCCACTTGCTGCATGAGCGAATTACGCAACGATTTGTACAGATGTTGGAACAGGGGTTCGTTGATGAGGTCTTAGCCCTGCGAGCCAGAGGTGACCTGCATGCCGGGTTGTCCTCTATCAGGGCCGTTGGCTATCGCCAAGTCTGGGAACATCTGGACGGAGAATTGACGTGGGACCAGATGCAGGAGCGCGGCATCATTGCCACGCGCCAATTGGCCAAACGGCAGTTCACCTGGTTACGGAGCTGGAAAGATTTGCACTGGTTGGACAGCATGGCTTGCGACAATCTGCCGCGTGCCTTGAAATACCTGGGATCGGTCTCCATATTGAGCTGAGACCTTGCAATTGCCGTCTATCCTTGGGGGGTGGCGGCGTAAGCCAATTTGCTTACTATTTTTTCTATTGATCCTTAAAGGAGTGCGGCACATGTCAAAAGGGCATTCGCTACAAGACCCTTACCTGAACACTTTGCGTAAAGAAAAGGTTGGGGTTTCGATTTATCTGGTTAACGGTATCAAGCTGCAAGGCACGATCGAGTCCTTTGACCAGTTCGTAATTTTGCTGAAGAACACTGTCAGCCAAATGGTTTACAAACACGCCATCTCTACCGTTGTACCGGTTCGTCCAATTCGCTTGCCTAGCGCGACCGAAACCGAAGCGGGTGACGCTGAGCCAGGTAACGCCTGATAGGAGTCTGCTTTGTTCTTTGAGCGCCACGGTGGTGGTGAGCGGGCTATTCTCGTTCACTTGGATGGTCAGGACCCTGAGGCGCGCGAAGATCCGCAGGAGTTTCAGGAGCTGGCGAACTCAGCCGGCGCCGAGACTGTTGGGTTCGTTAGCGTGCCGCGTCATCGCCCTACAGCCAAATACTTGATCGGCAGCGGCAAGGTTGAGGAACTTCGCGACTTGGTCAAAGCCGAGCACGTCGACATCGTTATCTTTAATCACGTCCTTACGCCCAGTCAGGAACGCAACCTCGAACGTGTTTTCGAGTGTCGCGTGCTTGATCGTACGGGTTTGATTCTGGATATCTTTGCGCAGCGTGCGCGTACTCATGAAGGTAAATTGCAGGTCGAGCTGGCTCAGCTTGATCACATGAGTACACGTCTGGTTCGTGGCTGGACGCACTTGGAACGGCAGGGCGGCGGTATCGGCATGCGCGGTCCGGGTGAGACCCAGCTGGAAACCGACCGACGCTTGCTGCGGGTACGCGTAAAGCAAATCAAGAGCCGTCTGGAAAAGGTCCGTAGTCAGCGGGACCAAGCTCGCCGAGGTCGTCAGCGCGCGGATATTCCCTCTGTTTCCTTAGTGGGCTACACCAACGCGGGTAAGTCGACGCTGTTCAACTCGGTGACCGACTCCAACGTTTTTGCTGCTGACCAGCTGTTCGCTACCCTCGACCCGACCCTGCGGCGTCTTGAACTCAATGATTTCGGGCCGATTGTGTTGGCCGATACCGTAGGCTTCATTCGTCATTTGCCGCACAAACTGGTCGAAGCGTTTCGGGCGACACTCGAAGAATCAAGCAATTCTGACCTGCTGTTGCACGTCATTGATTCCCATGAGCCTGAGCGTTTGTCGCAAATCGAGCAGGTCATGGCAGTTCTCGGTGAAATTGGTGCCGATGAGATACCGATTCTTGAGGTATATAACAAACTCGATTTACTCGAAGGCGTAGAGCCTCAGATCCAGCGCGATGCCGATGGCAAGCCGCAGCGGGTCTGGTTGTCTGCGCGTGATGGTCGCGGTTTGGATCTGCTTAAACAGGCTGTGGCTGAGTTGCTCGGTGACGATTTATTCGTTGGCACCTTGCGCTTGCCTCAGCGTTTTGCTCGACTGCGCGCACAGTTCTTCAAGTTGGGCGCTGTGCAAAGCGAAGAGCATGATGAAGAGGGTGGCAGTTTGTTGGCGGTCCGTTTGCCGCGTGTTGAGTTCAATCGCCTAGTGAGTCGCGAAGGAATGCAGCCGCTGGAATTCATCGAGCAACACACTTTGCAATAAAAGCTTGAGAAAGTGGCTGTGCCGCTAACGCAGGCATTCTGTAGCATTGGTCGGCGCGCCGTGGGCGCGTCTTTGCTTTATCAGATGGAGAGCGCTATGGCTTGGAATGAGCCGGGTGGCAACTCGAATAATCAGGATCCTTGGGGTGGTAAGCGCAAGGGCGGCGACCGCAAGGGGCCACCAGATCTCGACGAGGCCTTCCGAAAGCTACAGGAAAGCCTTAATGGGTTGTTCGGTGGTGGCAAAAAACGCAGCGGCAGCGGCGGCGGTGAAGATGGCGGGCAGCGCAAAGGCGGTGGCCTGGGTCTTCTCGGTATCGGGCTGGTCGTGCTGGTCGCGATCTGGCTCTACAGTGCTATTTACGTCGTGGATGAGCAGGAGCAAGCCGTGGTGCTGCGCTTCGGCAAATACTACGAAACCGTCGGTGCGGGCTTGAACATCTATTTCCCGCCGTTCGATCGTAAATTCCAGGAAAACGTCACCCGCGAGCGAGCGTATAGCAAGCAAGGGCAGATGCTCACCGAAGACGAAAACATCGTCGAAGTGCCGCTGACCGTGCAATACAAGATCACAAACCTGAAAGATTTCGTGCTGAACGTTGATCAGCCAGAAGTCAGTCTGCAGCACGCGACCGAAAGCGCCCTGCGCCACGTCGTGGGGTCCACCGCGATGGACCAGGTGCTGACTGAAGGTCGTGAATTGATGGCCAGCGAAATCAAGGAGCGTCTGCAACGCTTCCTCGATACCTATCGCACCGGCATCACCGTGACTCAGGTGAACGTACAAAGCGCTGCGGCGCCGCGTGAAGTTCAGGAAGCATTCGATGACGTAATTCGTGCCCGTGAAGACGAGCAGCGTTCGCGCAATCAGGCTGAAACCTACGCTAACGGTGTCATTCCGGAAGCTCGTGGTCAGGCTCAGCGCATTATCGAAAACGCCAATGGCTATCGTGATGAAGTCGTGTCGCGTGCCAAAGGTGAAGCTGATCGCTTCACCAAGCTGGTGGTCGAGTATCGCAAGGCGCCGGAGGTGACGCGTGAGCGTCTGTATCTGGACACCATGCAAGAGGTGTTCACCAATACCAGCAAGGTACTCGTGACCGGTGGCAATAAAGGGCAGAACAATCTGCTTTACCTGCCGTTGGACAAGATGATCGAAAGTGGTCGTGCTACCAACGCTCCGGTAATCGGCGCACCTGCCGCTAGCACTGAGATCGGGGCACGTGCTGCAACCGAGGCCCAGCAGCAGCATGATACGCGTACAAGGGAGAGTCGCTGATGAGCAATAAATCGCTGATCGCCCTGATTGTCTGTCTAGTGCTGGCGGTCGTTGCCTGGAACAGCTTCTACATTGTTACTCAGACTGAGCGTGCGGTCCTGTTGCAATTTGGTCGTGTCGTCGAGTCAGACGTACAGCCGGGTCTGCACGTAAAGGTTCCTTACGTGAATCAGGTGCGGAAATTCGATGGTCGCTTGTTGACCCTTGATGCACCGACGCAACGGTTCCTGACGCTGGAAAAGAAAGCCGTCATGGTGGATGCCTATGCCAAATGGCGCGTGAAGGATGCCGAGCGTTTCTATACGGCGACTTCCGGTCTCAAGCAAATCGCTGACGAACGTCTGTCTCGTCGTCTTGAATCCGGGCTACGAGATCAGTTCGGCAAGCGCACCCTGCATGAAGTGGTATCGGGTGAGCGTGACCAACTGATGGCGGATATCACGGCTTCGCTGAATACAATGGCCAGCAAAGAGCTGGGTATCGAAGTCATCGATGTCCGGGTCAAGGCTATTGACCTGCCGAAGGAAGTGAACCGCAGCGTTTTCGAACGTATGAGTACCGAGCGCGAGCGTGAAGCACGTGAGCACCGTGCCAAGGGTAACGAGCTGGCAGAAGGCATTCGTGCCGACGCCGATCGTCAACGTCGTGTTCTGTTGGCAGAAGCCTATCGTGAGTCTGAAGAAGCTCGCGGTGATGGCGATGCTCAGGCTGCGGCGATCTACTCCAAAGCCTACGGTCAGGATCAGGAGTTCTACGCGTTCGACCGTAGCCTGCGCGCCTACCGAGAAAGCTTTGCGAGCAAGAGTGACGTGATGGTGCTGGACCCAAGCAGCGATTTCTTCCGTTACCTGGAAAAATCCAAGCCGTAATCGATCCACCCGCCGGGCGGCAAAAATGCCTGGCGGGGTGATCACGGGGTAAAACGTGTGTATGATGCGGCAGCCGGGAAAATCCCGGCTTTTTTGCGTCTGCACGATGGATAGGCCGCGGCGTGGTAATGCGCTGGGCAAGGTTTTTCGAGGAGTGTGGTCGCAGGGTAACCCTGGGGCTGCCCGTTCTGCTGGGCTTGTTATTGATACAGGCACGCTAAACGTGACCACACTCTGCTTCACTCAAGGCTCGCCCTCAGGGCTGGCCGCCCGGATCATAGGGGATTGGCGTAATGGCAACGGTTGACCGCTGGCTGCTACCAGATGGCATCGAAGAAGTACTGCCACCAGAAGCGGCGCGCATTGAAATAGCGCGTCGCCAGGTGTTGGATCTGTTCCAGAGCTGGGGTTATGAGTTCGTCGTTACCCCGCATATCGAGTACCTGGAGTCGCTTTTGACCGGCGCGGGCCAGGATCTTGATTTGCGCACGTTCAAAGTGATTGATCCGCAGTCGGGTCGGCAGATGGGCTTTCGTGCGGATATCACGCCGCAGGTCGCGCGGATCGATGCGCATACGCTGCGTCGTGAAGGGCCAAGCCGTCTGTGTTATGCCGGTAGTGTTTTGCATGCACAGCCGCGAGCGCTGACATCGTCGCGCAGCCCCATTCAGTTAGGTGCCGAGCTGTATGGCGATGCCAGTCCGAGCAGTGATGTTGAAGTCATCAGCCTGATGCTGGCGATGCTGCAATTGGCGGATGTGCCGGATGTGCACATGGACCTGGGCCACGTGGGTATCTACCGTGGTTTGGCGCGTGCCGCCGGTTTGTCAGGTGAAGTCGAGCAACAGTTGTTCGATGCCTTGCAGCGTAAGGCTATAGACGAAGTCATTGCACTCACCGCCAATTTGCCGGCTGATATGGCGACGATGTTGCGTGCGCTGGTCGATCTGTGTGGCGGGCCTGAAGTACTGGTCTCGGCCCGTGATCGCCTGGCCCATGCGCCGGCGCCGGTATTGGCCGCACTGGACGATTTGTTGACCATTGCTGAGCGCCTTTCTGCGCGTTTCCCGCAATTGCCGTTGTACTTCGATCTCGGTGAACTACGGGGTTATCACTACCACACCGGCGTCGTGTTCGCCGTATTCGTGCCGGGTGTTGGTCAGTCAATCGCCCAAGGCGGTCGTTATGACGACATCGGCGCAGATTTTGGCCGGGCGCGTCCTGCTACCGGTTTTTCTACCGATTTGAAAACCCTGGTGACAATGGGGCGTGCGGAAATCGAGCTACCGTTTGGCGGTATCTGGATGCCTGATAGTACGGATGCGGCACTCTGGCAACAGGTCTGTCAATTGCGTAGCGAAGGTCAACGTGTCGTTCAGGCATTGCCTGGTCAAGCGTTGTCTGCCGCTCACGATGCCGATTGTGACCGGCAGTTGGTTCAGCATGACGGGCTTTGGCAGTTGCTGCCGCTGGCCTCTTGAGTTTTCCTGCCGGCCGCTGCCGGCACCTAGTTTGCGTGAATGAGGACAAGTGTTATGGGTAAGAATGTCGTAGTCCTGGGCACCCAATGGGGTGATGAGGGCAAAGGCAAGATCGTTGATCTGCTGACCGAACACGCTACCGCTGTGGTTCGTTATCAAGGCGGACACAACGCTGGCCACACGTTAGTTATCGACGGTGAAAAAACCGTATTGCACCTTATTCCGTCCGGAGTATTGCGCGAAGGCGTGCAGTGCTTGATCGGTAACGGTGTGGTGGTTGCGCCTGACGCACTCATGCGCGAAATCATAAAGCTCGAAGAAAAGGGTATTCCGGTTCGTGAACGTCTGCGTATCAGTCCTTCTTGCCCGCTGATTCTGGCTTATCACGTCGCGCTGGATCAGGCGCGTGAGAAAGCTCGCGGCGAACTGAAGATCGGCACCACCGGTCGCGGTATCGGTCCGGCTTATGAAGACAAAGTAGCGCGTCGCGGTCTGCGCATCGGCGATTTGTTCCATCGTGAACGTTTTGCCGCGAAATTGGGTGAGCTGCTCGATTACCATAACTTTGTTCTGGTTAATTACTACAAAGAGCCTGCCATCGACTTCCAGAAAACACTCGACGAGTGCATGGAATACGCTGAGCTGCTCAAGCCAATGATGCTCGACGTCACTGCTGCGCTGCATGAGATGCGCCGCGAAGGCAAAGACATCATGTTCGAAGGTGCCCAAGGTTCGTTGCTGGATATCGACCACGGTACCTATCCGTACGTGACCAGCTCGAACACCACCGCTGGCGGCATCGCCACCGGTTCGGGTTTTGGTCCGATGTATCTGGACTACATTCTCGGCATCACCAAGGCTTACACCACACGCGTTGGCTCGGGTCCATTCCCGACTGAGCTGTTTGACGACGTTGGTGCGTTCCTGGCCAAACGTGGGCACGAGTTTGGTGCAACCACCGGCCGTGCGCGCCGTTGCGGTTGGTTCGATGCGGTTATTCTGCGTCGCGCTATCGAGATCAACAGCATCTCCGGTCTGTGCCTGACCAAGCTCGACGTGCTTGATGGTCTAGAAACCATCAACATCTGTGTGGGTTATCAGAACGAGAACGGCGCAGTCATCGATGCACCGACGGATGCCGACAGCTACATCGGTCTGGTGCCTGTGTACGAGGAAATGCCGGGCTGGACCGAATCGACCGTGGGTGCCAAAACCCTGGAAGAGTTGCCAGCAAATGCTCGTGCTTACATCAAGCGCGTAGAAGAGCTGGTCGGCGCGCCGATTGACATTATTTCGACAGGTCCGGATCGCAACGAAACCATCGTACTGCGTCACCCGTTTGCCTAATAAGTCGTTGAAAGATAAACAAAGGGTCGCTTATGCGGCCCTTTGTTGTTCTATGGCGTGATAGATGCTGGAGCGGCACGGCACTTGCTGTGAATTCACTTATTAAAGAATGCCATCATTTTAATGGCGTCTGCAGTAGAGGAATTCCACATGTCGGCCGTCCTTTCTCTTTTACGAAGTCGCTTATTGCGACCCGTGTTTATCGCCCTTGGCGTTGCCCTTTTGGTGCAGGTGGTTGTGGCGGTTGCCCTGACCCGGAGCACCGTTACCGCGCTTGAAGCGGATTTGGCGGCCCGCCTCGGCGTTGATTCACAAAATCTCACTGCACAATTAGAGCAGGCGAGTAGTGAAGTTACTTCCAGCCTTGATGCCCTTTCTTCCAGTACCCGACAGCGCCTGAGCGCCGGATTGTCGTCGCGGCTTAAAGACGAGCAGGTGCAACTGCGTGGCACGCTCGAAAAAGATCTGCATGATTCTGCCAACGACATGGCCCAGTTGCTGGCGGCTGTTGCCCCGCGCGCCATGTGGGATAACGACACGCCGACCTTGTCGGAATTCGCTCGTCGCGCTCAACGAAATCCCAATGTGTTGTTCGTGGTTTATAACGACGCACAGGGCGAGCACCTAACACGCTACCTGAATCGCGATAATCCCCAGATAAAAGCCTTGCTGGACAAAGGCGAGGGTGACCGGCCCATCGATAAAGTCTTGAGCGCCGCCCAGCACGACCCCTCGGTTTATTACGTTGAAGCCTCGATCAGCCCGAATGGGGTGGAAATCGGTAAAGTGATCATGGGCGTTACCACCTCCACGGTTGAGACCAATTTGGCGGCACTGGATACCCGGTTCTCGGCATTGATTGTGGGTGCCGAGCAATTGGTGTCCGACAGTCTGGTAGGTGCGGCAGCCGACAGTTCGAAAGCATTGCGCACGCGCTTGCAGTCGGCCCAAGCCGCAGCGTCGGCAATGGCCGCCAATACCAGCACAACCGTCCAGGAAGCAGCCGCTACCTTGCGCTGGCGCATAGGTTTGGGCTTGGCGTTGGTTGGGCTTGGCGTGCTGTTGCTGTTGGCCGTGGTACTCGGTCGTCGAGTCGTAAGCAAATTGCATTTGCTGATCTCGGCGCTGAACGACCTTGCGGCGGGAGAGGGCGATTTGACCAAGCGTGTCCAGCTCAATAGCAACGATGAAATTGGTGACATGGCGGCGGCGGTCAATCGCTTCGTCGACAAATTGCAGCCCATTGTGCGCGAGGCGGGGGATGTCGCTCAGCTCACGGGTGTAGAAATTGGTGCGTTGAGCCGCCGAAATGCGGGTGCGGGTGCGGCGGCGGAGTCTCAGCGTGATGAAGTGGCTGCCAGCCTCCAGGCTCTTTCGCAGATGGCCGATGAAGCTCAGGCTGAAAGTCAGGCCATGCAGGCGGCCTTGCAGCAGGTAGTGGGTATTCGTCAGGCCACCGATGAAAATACCCGGACCTCCGCGCAAGTCGGCGGTTTGATCGAGGCGTTGGCGGGCCAGGTCGATACCGGTGCCAAAGTCATTGAGCGCTTGGCGCGGCAGAGCGAACAGATTGAAGTGGTGCTGACGGTGATTCATGGCATCGCGGAACAAACCAACTTGTTGGCACTCAACGCAGCAATCGAAGCGGCCCGAGCAGGTGAAACAGGTCGTGGTTTCGCGGTGGTAGCCGATGAAGTTCGCGCGTTGGCGAGCAAGACGCAACGTTCGACGGGCGATATTCAGGCGCACATCGGCGCATTGCAGCAAGGTGCTAAAGAGGCAGTGGCCGCGATCGGCTTGGCTGGGCGCCAAGCCAACGAAGGGCTGGCGGTACTGCGTGACAGTGCGAAGCTGCAATTGTCAGTACAGGCTTCGGTCGAGCAAGTGCATGCGGCTATTGGATTGGCAACACAAGCAGCTGAGCATCAGGCCCAGGGTGCGCAAGCGGTGAGAGGGCGTGTCGAAGTGATTCATGCTCAGGCGCAGCGCGCGGCTCAGGCAGTGGTCGAAACCACAGCCAGTGGCAAGGTGCTGGATGGTTTGGCTGCGCAACTGAAGGCGAGCCTTGGGCAATTTCGCGCGTAAATAAACTTAGCGAGATGGCGAGAAAGAGTGCAATTGGGGCGCACTCTTTCTCCGCGGTCTCTGCGGCATGAAATGTTTGATTTGAAATCCCAAGCGCAGAAAGCACAAAACCGAGCACGTGGCTCGGTTTTGTTTAAATTGGTGCCCAGAAGAAGACTCGAACTTCCACGACCTTGCGGTCACCAGCACCTGAAGCTGGCGTGTCTACCAATTTCACCATCTGGGCAGTTCGTTGGGTTCGCCAATAAATTCTGATTTAACTCTGAAATTATCGTTTACTTTCAACTACAACAACGTTTGCCGTCGTTGTGGGGCGCATCTTACGGATGAGTGTAGGAGCTGTAAACCCCCGCTGTGAAATATTTTTTCGGATCGCGGGGCTGCGTAACAAATGGTGTCTTCGCGTTTCAATCCGGTATATGCCAAACTAAATAAATATAGATAAGGTGAACTCATTCTAATGGCCGATTGGCAGTCCCTCGATCCCGAGGCCGCGCGTGAAGCGGAAAAATACGAAAACCCTATCCCCAGCCGTGAGCTGATCTTGCAACATCTTGCTGACCGCGGGTCGCCGGCAAGTCGTGAGCAATTGGTGGAAGAGTTTGGGCTAACGACTGAAGATCAGTTCGAAGCCCTGCGTCGTCGCTTGCGCGCTATGGAGCGGGATGCTCAGTTGATCTACACCCGCCGGGGCACGTATGCCCCTGTGGATAAGCTCGATCTGATCCTCGGTCGCATCTCGGGCCACCGTGACGGCTTCGGTTTCCTGATCCCGGATGACGGCTCGGATGACCTGTTCATGAGTCCGGCGCAGATGCGTCTGGTGTTCGACGGTGATCGAGGTTTGGCCCGTGTTTCCGGTCTTGATCGCCGCGGTCGCCGCGAAGGTGTGATGGTGGAAGTCATTTCCCGCGCCCATGAAACCATCGTGGGTCGCTACTTCGAAGAGGGCGGCATCGGTTTTGTTGTGCCAGATAACCCGAAGATCCAGCAAGAAGTGCTGATCACGCCGGGGCGCAATTCCAGCGCCAAGGTCGGTCAGTTCGTCGAAGTGAAAATTACTCACTGGCCAACGGCGCGGTTCCAGCCGCAAGGCGACGTGGTGGAGGTGGTCGGCAATTACATGGCGCCTGGCATGGAAATCGATGTCGCGCTGCGCACCTATGACATTCCGCATGTCTGGCCAGAAGCGGTGCTCAAAGAAGCCGCCAAGCTCAAGCCGGAAGTGGAAGAGAAAGACAAGGAGCATCGCGTCGACCTGCGTCACTTGCCGTTCGTGACCATCGATGGCGAAGACGCTCGTGACTTCGACGATGCGGTTTACTGCGAAGCCAAGCCGGGCAAGCTGCGCTTGTTCTCGGGTGGCTGGAAGCTGTACGTCGCTATTGCCGACGTATCGAGCTACGTCAAGATCGGTTCAGCGCTGGATACCGAATCGCAAGTGCGCGGTAACTCGGTGTACTTCCCGGAGCGCGTTGTGCCAATGCTCCCTGAGCAATTGTCCAACGGCTTGTGCTCGTTGAACCCGCACGTTGATCGCTTGGCCATGGTGTGCGAGATGACTATCTCGAAAACCGGCGAAATGACTGACTACCAGTTCTACGAAGGGGTCATCCACTCCCACGCTCGCCTGACCTATAACAAGGTCAGCGCGATCTTGGAGCAGCCGAAAACGGCCGAAGCCAAGCAATTGCGTGAAGAGTATTCCGACGTTGTGCCGGACTTGAAGCAGCTGTACTCGCTGTACAAGGTCCTGCTGGCCGCCCGTCATACCCGTGGCGCGATCGATTTTGAGACTCAGGAAACCCGGATCATCTTCGGTACCGAGCGCAAAATCGCCGAAATTCGCCCGACCACGCGTAACGATGCTCACAAACTGATCGAAGAATGCATGCTGGCCGCCAACGTGGCCACTGCTGCATTCTTGAAAAAGCACGAAATTCCTGCCTTATACCGCGTCCACGACGGGCCGCCGCCAGAGCGCCTGGAAAAACTTCGCGCGTTCCTCGGCGAGCTGGGTCTGTCGTTGCACAAAGGTAAAGATGGCCCGTCGCCGAAGGATTACCAGGCATTGCTGGCCAGCATCAAGGATCGTCCGGATTTCCACCTGATTCAGACCGTGATGCTGCGTTCGTTGAGTCAAGCGGTGTACAGCGCCGACAATCAGGGCCACTTCGGCCTGAATTACGAAGCGTATACGCACTTCACTTCGCCGATCCGCCGCTACCCGGACCTGCTCACGCACCGTGCGATTCGTAGCGTGATCCGCTCCAAGCAAGACACACCACACGTTCGTCGCGCCGGTGCCATGACTATTCCGAAAGCGCGCATCTATCCTTACGATGAAGCAGCGCTGGAACAGTTGGGTGAGCAGTGCTCCATGAGCGAGCGTCGCGCCGATGAAGCCACGCGTGATGTGGTCAACTGGCTCAAATGCGAGTTCATGAAAGACCGCGTGGGTGAATCATTCCCTGGCGTAATCACTGCGGTGACGGGTTTCGGTCTGTTCGTTGAGCTGACTGACATCTACGTCGAGGGCTTGGTGCACGTAACGGCCTTGCCGGGCGATTACTACCACTTCGACCCCGTGCATCACCGCTTGGCGGGCGAGCGCACGGGCCGTAGTTTCCGCTTGGGCGACACGGTTGAAGTACGGGTCATGCGCGTCGACCTCGACGAACGCAAGATCGACTTCGAGATGTCCGAAAAGACTATTAGCGCGCCGATTGGTCGCAAGCGTCGCGGTGCTGAAACCACTCCGGCTCCGGCGGAAAAAACCGAAGCGCCTGCCAAGTCCTCCGGGCGTCGTGGTGCTCCGGCGAAAGCTGCGCCAGCGGCCGAAGCTTATCGGCCAAGTGATGCTGCGGCGAAAAACGCTGAAGTGCGCAAAAGCCGTGAAATGAAGCAGGCTCTGCTGTCCGAAGCGAAAGGTGGTGGAAAGGCGGCGTCGGGAAAGTCCAGTAAAGCTGACCCTGCTTCGACGGGTAAGCCAGCCAAACCAAGTAAACATCGTAAGGGCCCGCCCAAAGCGGGCTCGACACCTGCCGACAAAAACGGCGGAGTGCGTAAACCTAAGGCCAAGTCATGAGTTCGCTGGAAAAAATCTACGGCGTTCACGCCGTAGAAGCACTGTTACGACATCACCCGAAACGGGTCAAGCAAGTCTGGCTGGCGGAAAATCGTAACGATCCGCGGGTTCAGGTATTGATCCAGCTCGCCAACGAAAATCGTGTGGCGGTGGGTCAGGCTGAGCGTCGTGAAATGGACGTTTGGGTCGAAGGCGTGCACCAAGGTGTTGTTGCAGACGTCAGTCCGAGTCAGGTGTGGGGCGAAGCCATGCTTGACGAGCTTCTCGATCGTACCGAAGGTCCGCCCCTGATTTTGGTGTTGGACGGCGTGACCGATCCGCACAACCTTGGCGCTTGCCTGCGTACCGCCGATGCGGCGGGTGCGTTGGCTGTGATTGTGCCGAAAGACAAATCGGCAACATTGACGCCGACCGTGCGAAAAGTAGCCTGCGGCGCAGCGGAAGTGATTCCGTTGGTGGCAGTCACCAACTTGGCGCGCACACTGGAAAAACTGCAGCAGCGTGGTTTGTGGGTTGTCGGTACGGCGGGGGAGGCTGAAGTCGAGTTGTATCAGCAAGACCTGACCGGTCCGACTATCTTGATAATGGGTGCTGAAGGTAAAGGCATGCGTCGCCTGACGCGTGACCATTGCGACTACCTGGTAAAACTGCCGATGGCCGGTAGTGTCAGCAGTTTGAACGTGTCCGTCGCCACTGGCGTATGCCTGTTCGAGGCCCTGCGCCAGCGTAGCGTGAAGGCAGCCGCCAAGAAGTAACCCTGTAGAAGCCAACTGGTTGGCGAAGGCTTGGCGCGGTGTATCGGTCATGCCGTGCTTGCCGCCTCGCCAACACGTTGGCTCCTATGTATGGACTCGCCTCCACTGTCAACCCGCTTTTAAACACCGCTACCCGGTTGCATCTATGTATAAGGCCTATTCGAGGAAGCCGTCTTCGGCTTCTGGCCAACATTGGTTCAGCTCGCGGTATGCCAATTACATTCAGGCCTCAAGGGCCAGTAGGAGCCAAGGCATCAATCCGCGACGGTCTGACCTGGGGTCAATGTTTTCTAGCAAGGGTTGAAGCGCTTTCGCGCCACGGTGGCAGAACTCTGTGGATCAGTGGCCCATCGCAGCTTGGCCATTGGCCGGTTGGCGGCGATAAGTCTGTTCATTCTGTAGCAGCGCCCAGACGATGCGCAGGTTACGGTTCGCTAACCGGACCGCCGCCTCTTTTCGACCCAGGCGCCCTAACCAGCGCAGCAGCCGCAGATCGTCGGGCTGCTGTGAATCAGGCCGCAGTTGCCTCAACACCGAATGGGCACCCTGAACCATCAAGCTGCGTATGTAGCCATCGCCTCGCTTGCTCATTTTGCCCAGGCGCACCTGCTCCCCGCTGCTGTGCTGCTCAGGCACCATGCCGAAGTAGGCGGCAAACATGCGCGCATTGGAGAAGCGTTCAGGTTCAGTCTGCTTGGCCAGCAGTGCCGTGGCGATAATCGGACCGATACCACGCACGGTCATTAGCCGTTTGGCGGTTTTGTCATCGTTCGCAGCAGTCTCCAGACGGCCAGTCAAGATGTTGATTCGCTCGCCCGTGTGGTGCCATTCACCCAGTAATTCGTCTATCAGTTCGCGCAACATATCGGGCAACGGCTGAGTAGCGTCTTCCAGCACTCGGGGTATGGTTTGGCTGATAGCAACATCGCCCTGCGCCAGCGCAACGCCGTGCTCTAACAGTAAGCCTCGCATCTGATTACTGATCGTTGTACGGCGGCGTACATAACCCTGACGAGCCCGATGCAAGGCCTGCATGGCCAGCGCTGCGGTGCTTTTGATGGGCACAGCCGCAATGCGGCTATCGCGGCCGGCACGCAATATCGCCAGCGCATCGTTGCGATCGTTCTTGGCACCGCTGCGATGATTAGCCACCAACCCCGCTGGAAGAATCCGCGCCAGATTGCCCTGATCCTGGAGCTGCCGCGCCCACGACTGAGCGCCTGGGCCAGTTTCCACCAGCACTATGACCTCTGGCGGCAGGTGACGCAGAAATGTAAAAAACGCTTCGCGCGACTTGATCCGCTCTTCGTAAAGTACATGGCCCAGGGCATCTTCCCCGGCGACCTGGAATACCCGCTTGGCAAGATCGACCGCCACTGTCGTGCAGGCCGATAGAGCGGCAGAAGACAAAGACTGATTAATCGTCGTATTCTTTTTCATGGACTCGCCCTCGCTGTCGTTGGCTTCTTAGACTGCCACCGTGGCGCATTGACGCCTCGGCTTGGGCGAGTCCATCCAATTACAGATGTGTACACCAATCTCCTTGCGCCATCGCCCTACCTTCTCTACAATTGCGCCCCTTGCTGTCATGGCAGGCGCTTCTGTGCCTGTGCTGGGCAAGACTCACAGGTGTCATTCACTCCTTGTCTGACCGTTTTTTAGCGGCAGGCTACAACCCGTAAGGAGCATTCATGCGTCATTACGAAATCATCTTTTTGGTCCACCCGGATCAAAGCGAGCAAGTCGGCGGCATGGTAGAGCGTTACACCAAGCTGATCGAAGAAGACGGCGGTAAAGTTCACCGTCTGGAAGATTGGGGCCGTCGTCAATTGGCCTATGCAATCAACAATGTTCACAAGGCTCACTACGTGATGCTGAACGTTGAATGCACCGGTAAGGCTTTGGCTGAACTGGAAGACAACTTCCGTTACAACGATGCCGTGATCCGTAACCTGGTCATCCGTCGCGACGAAGCCGTAACTGGCCAGTCCGAGATGCTCAAGGCCGAAGAAAACCGCAGCGAGCGCCGTGAGCGTCGTGACCGTCCTGAGCACTCCGACAACGCCGATGGCGATGACGGTGACAACAGCGACGCCAGCGATAACGCTGACGAGTAATCCACGGACCTTTTGAGGAGCCAATTACATGGCACGTTTCTTCCGTCGTCGTAAATTCTGCCGCTTCACCGCTGAAGACGTGAAGGAGATCGATTACAAAGATCTCAACACTCTGAAAGCATACGTATCCGAGACCGGCAAAATTGTTCCAAGCCGTATCACCGGTACAAAAGCTCGTTATCAGCGTCAGCTGGCCACCGCTATCAAGCGTGCCCGCTTCCTGGCCCTGCTGGCCTACACCGACAGCCACGGCCGCTGAGACCAGGCAGTCGACAAGTAGTAAGGGATAGAACGCATGCGCGCCATGGCTAATTTCATCATGCGCGGCCGCGTGCAGGCCACTCTTGTAGTGGTCGGATGTGCGGCATTGCCGTTGTTGTTTTGGTTGAGTGCTGCCGCAGGTTGCCTTGTGCTTCTGCGGCGCGGTTTGAGTGATGCCGTTGGCATCCTCGCCTGGGCTTTACTGCCGGCTTTGGTCTGGTGGTATTTCGGTGAACCTCGCACCTTTATGGTGTTGCTCGGTTCGCTGGGGTTGGCAGCGTTGTTACGCGCCAGCGAGTCCTGGGTCCGCGTGCTGCTGGTCAGCGTGGCACTGGGTCTGTTGTACGCAGTGGTTTTGGGAGCGGTTTTCCGCGAACCCATCGAAGTGATGGCGCAGGAGTTGCAAAAACTTCTGCCGCAAGTCCTCGACGGGCTCTACCAGAAGTTATCGGTAGAAGAGCGAGCGCGACTAGGAGCATTGATTGCACCGGTACTAAACGGCCTGATTGCGGCTTTGTTGCAGATCGTCAGTGTGCTGACCCTGATTCTGGGGCGTTACTGGCAAGCGTTGTTGTACAACCCTGGTGGTTTTGGCCGCGAATTTCGCAGCATAAGACTCCCGAGGGTACCGGCGTTGTTGCTGCTGGTGTGCATGCTTCTGGGGCCGAATTTCGGTCCTCAGATGGCGATGTTGACACCGTTGTGCAGCGTACCGCTGATGTTCGCCGGGCTGGCTTTGGTTCATGGCCTGGTTGCTGAAAAGCGACTGGGCAGGTTCTGGCTGGTGGGGTTGTACGTAACGCTGTTGCTGTTTATGCAGCTGATCTATCCGTTGCTGGTGGTGTTTGCCATCGTCGACAGCCTGATTGATTTTCGCGGTCGTTTTGCGTCGAAAGACGTTGGTAACGGCTCTGCGGACGGTGAAGGTTAAAAGTTAAGAGGATTTTCACATGCAACTGATCCTTCTGGAAAAAGTCGCGAACCTGGGCAACCTGGGCGACAAAGTAAATGTTAAGGCCGGTTACGGTCGTAACTATCTGCTGCCGTACGGCAAAGCAACCGCTGCAACCGCTGCCAACGTGGCTGCGTTTGAAGAGCGTCGTGCTGACCTGGAAAAACTGGCTGCAGACAAAAAAGCTTCGGCTGAAACGCGCGCTGCCCAACTGGCTGAGCTGGAAGTGACTATCACTGCCACCGCCGGTGACGAAGGCAAGCTGTTCGGTTCGATCGGCACCCACGACATCGCTGATGCACTGACCGCCTCTGGCGTTGAAGTTGCAAAAAGCGAAGTTCGTCTGCCGAACGGCACTATCCGTAACGTTGGTGAATTCGACGTAGCCGTGCACCTGCACAGCGACGTAGAAGCAACCGTACGCGTTATTGTGGTAGCTGCTTAAGCAGCACTTAACGCTTGGCGACTTGCTCGCTAGACGTTTAACATCGGGCACGATCCTGTTCACAGGTCGTGCCCTTTGTTTTTCTGTTCTCCCTGATTTTTAAGTGGCCATGAACGAAATATCCGCCCCCGAGCAATACGATCTGCAAACTGCCGCCCTCAAGGTGCCGCCGCACTCCATCGAGGCCGAACAGGCCGTGCTCGGTGGTTTGATGCTGGACAACAACGCCTGGGAGCGCGTGCTCGATCAAGTATCCGATGGCGACTTTTATCGACACGATCACCGTCTGATCTTCCGTGCCATCGCTAAACTGGCCGACCAGAACAGCCCTATCGACGTGGTTACCCTGTCCGAGCAACTGGACAAAGAAGGTCATACGTCGCAGGTTGGCGGTCTGGGTTATCTGAGTGAACTGGCGAAAAACATTCCGTCCGTCGCCAACATCAAGGCTTATGCGCAAATCGTGCGCGAGCGGGCGACCTTGCGGCAGTTGATTGGCATTAGTGCGGAAATCGCTGACAGCGCGTTTAATCCGGAAGGCCGCAGCGCCGCCGAGATTCTCGACGAAGCTGAGCGGCAGATCTTCCAGATTGCCGAAGCACGCCCGAAAAGTGGTGGCCCGGTCAGCGTTACCGACCTGCTGACCAAAGCCATTGATCGCATCGACACGCTGTTCAACACGGATAACGCGATAACGGGCTTGTCCACCGGTTATACCGACCTGGACGAGAAAACCAGCGGCCTGCAACCGTCTGACCTGATCATCGTTGCCGGCCGTCCGTCGATGGGTAAAACCACGTTCGCCATGAACCTGGTGGAAAACGCCGTGCTTCGTAGCGACAAAGTAGTGCTGGTGTATTCACTGGAAATGCCAGGTGAATCACTGATCATGCGTATGTTGTCGTCGCTGGGTCGTATCGATCAGAGCAAGGTCCGCGCCGGTCGTCTGGAAGACGATGATTGGCCACGCCTGACCTCGGCGGTCAATCTGCTCAACGACCGCAAACTGTTCATCGATGACACTGCCGGTATCAGCCCGTCGGAAATGCGCGCGCGGACTCGCCGGGTGGTGCGTGAGCACGGCGAAGTTGGCCTGATCATGATCGACTACCTGCAATTGATGCAGATTCCTGGCTCAAGCGGTGACAACCGTACCAATGAGATTTCCGAGATTTCTCGTTCGTTGAAGTCCTTGGCCAAAGAATTTCAATGCCCCGTGGTCGCCTTGTCTCAGCTCAACCGTTCCCTGGAGCAACGGCCGAACAAGCGCCCGATCAACTCCGACCTGCGGGAATCCGGAGCGATCGAGCAGGATGCTGACGTGATCATGTTCGTGTACCGGGACGAGGTGTATCACCCCGAAACCGAGCACAAAGGCATCGCTGAAATCATCATCGGCAAGCAGCGTAACGGCCCAATCGGCACTACGCGGCTGGCGTTCATCGGCAAATACACCCGATTCGAAAACCTCGCGCCGGGCAGTTACAACTTCGACGACGATTGATGCGACGCTTCCGGCCTTCTGGGACCGAATGTATTCGGGAATGAATTGCACGTCCGGCGACCTTTGTAGTTGACCCAACGCCTTCCCAAATGAATTCGGTCCCACAGTGTGCCCGTATCAAATTCTTCCGCTGCTAATTCCGACCATTACCGTCGGAATTGGTCAAATTTTGTGCTATATTCCGCGCCCGCGATTTTCCAACGTGTACACGTGCAGGTTTTTTGATATGCAAGCAGCCAAGCCGTTATTTGACTATCCCAAGTACTGGGCCGAGTGTTTCGGGCCAGCACCTTTCCTGCCCATGAGCCGGGAAGAGATGGATCAACTTGGCTGGGATTCCTGCGACATCATTATTGTTACCGGTGACGCCTACGTGGATCACCCGTCTTTTGGCATGGCGATCATTGGCCGGCTGTTGGAGTCTCAGGGCTTCCGCGTCGGGATCATTGCCCAGCCAGACTGGCATTCCAAAGACGATTTCATGAAGCTCGGCGAGCCGAACCTGTTCTTCGGCGTCGCCGCTGGCAACATGGACTCGATGATCAACCGCTACACCGCTGACAAAAAAGTCCGCTCCGATGATGCTTACACGCCTGGCGGTATGGCCGGCAAGCGTCCGGACCGTGCGAGTCTGGTATACAGCCAGCGTTGCAAAGAAGCCTACAAGCACGTGCCCATCGTATTGGGCGGCATTGAGGCTTCATTGCGCCGCATCGCGCATTATGATTACTGGCAGGACCGGGTGCGTAATTCGATTCTGATCGACGCTTGCGCCGACATCCTGCTATACGGCAACGCCGAACGCGCCATCGTCGAAGTCGCCCAGCGTTTGTCGTACGGCCACAAGATTGAAGACATCACTGACGTTCGCGGCACCGCGTTCATCCGTCGCGATACGCCGGCAGGCTGGTACGAGGTCGACTCCACACGTATCGATCGTCCGGGCAAGGTCGATAAGATCATCAACCCGTACGTCAATACTCAGGACACCCAAGCCTGCGCCATCGAGCAAGAAAAAGGCCCGGTAGACGATCCGCAGGAAGCCAAGGTCGTGCAGTTGCTGGCCAGCCCTCGGATGACCCGCGATAAAACGGTTATCCGTTTGCCGTCGATGGAAAAAGTCCGCGCTGACTCCGTGCTCTATGCCCACGCCAACCGCGTGTTGCACCTGGAAACCAACCCAGGTAACGCTCGCGCCTTGGTACAGAAGCACGGCGAAGTCGACGTCTGGTTCAATCCGCCGCCGATTCCCATGACCACCGAAGAGATGGACTACGTGTTTGGCATGCCATACGCGCGCATTCCGCACCCGGCGTATGGCAAGGAAAAAATCCCGGCCTACGACATGATCCGGTTCTCGGTGAACATCATGCGCGGCTGCTTCGGCGGCTGTACCTTCTGCTCAATCACCGAGCACGAAGGCCGGATCATTCAGAACCGTTCCGAAGAGTCGATCATTCGCGAAATCGAAGAGATCCGCGACAAGGTTCCAGGTTTCACCGGGGTTATTTCCGACCTCGGTGGCCCGACGGCGAACATGTACCGCATCGCCTGCAAGAGTACTGAGATCGAGTCTGCTTGCCGTAAACCGTCGTGCGTATTCCCCGGCATTTGCCCGAACCTGAACACCGACCATTCGTCGCTGATTCAGCTGTATCGCAGCGCACGGGCGTTGCCGGGCGTGAAGAAAATCCTGATTGCTTCCGGCCTGCGTTATGACCTTGCGGTCGAGTCGCCGGAATACGTTAAAGAGCTGGTGACCCATCACGTGGGTGGTTACCTGAAGATTGCCCCGGAACACACCGAGGAAGGTCCGCTCAATCAGATGATGAAGCCGGGCATTGGCAGCTATGACAAATTCAAGCGCATGTTCGAGAAGTACTCGAAAGAGGCCGGTAAAGAGCAGTACCTGATTCCTTACTTCATCGCTGCCCACCCCGGCACCACCGATGAAGACATGATGAACCTGGCACTGTGGCTCAAGGGCAGCGGTTTCCGCGCCGATCAGGTGCAGGCGTTCTACCCGTCACCGATGGCCACGGCCACGGCGATGTACCACTCGGGTAAAAACCCACTGCGCAAGGTCACGTACAAGAGCGATTCGGTGACCATCGTTAAAAGCGAAGAGCAGCGCCGGTTGCACAAGGCGTTCTTGCGCTACCACGACCCGAAAGGCTGGCCGTCGCTACGTGAAGCTCTTATCCGTATGGGCCGTGCAGATTTGATCGGTTCAGGCAAAGACCAACTGATTCCTTTGCATCAGCCTGCCACTGACGGTTACCAGAGCGCGCGCCGCAAGAACTCGACACCAGTCGGCAGCCATAAAGTGGCCAAGACCACGTTGATTCAGACCCAGCACACCGGCTTGCCACCTCGCGCGAGCGATGGCGGCAACCCATGGGACAAGCGTGAAGAAGCCAAAGCCGCTGCGTTCGCTCGCAACAAGCAAGCGACCAAAGAGCGTATCGATGCTGCGAAGGGCAAAGGTCCGAAACCGCCGAAGCGCAAGCCCGTCGTCCCGCGTTAAGGCGTTTATTGCCTGTTAAAAAGCCAGCCCCAGGGCTGGCTTTTTATATTCAGTTGATCCCTTCGAACACCTCGAACTTGCCCTCCGGCAAATGTGCTCTTAGTCCGGCTAAGCCCATGGTGCACGACGCGCACGTTGGTTTGGTCGAGAACACATGAATCGACTCCACGTCCTTAAAGTCGATCTTTTCTTTATAAAACCTGTTCAAAATCATGTGCTCTGTATCCAGCATCCGATGGTTTCCGCTCGGCAATAGTTCGGAGTGAGATTTTAGGTCGGGCAGGAAGATGACTTCGTCTGGGTCGCGCTGACCGCCGGTGGCCATACGGGTTCTCTGGCTGTTGATATAACTTACATTGTCAGACGAATGCGCTAAGCCATCTCGTATCGTCCACCCCGCTTCGGCGCTACGTTTGCCTTCAATGAATTTCGTCAGTTCTACGTCGGTGTCGGTCTTTTTCAATCCTGAAATGGCATAGAACACTTTATCCGCGTGGGCCTCGGGGTCTTTGAAGCTGACTTTCATGTACGCAAGGTTTTTATTGTTTTGAGACATCAGTCGAGTGGTATGCGGCATAAGGATATTGTCGGCGGTGAACTTGCGGGGTGACAAATGCAGCCGGTTCAGTTGGTTGGCGATTTCTGTCCTTGCGGCTAACGGCGTGCCCTTGGAAATTGCCTTCCAGTACGGGCTGGTTTTCCGGGGAACGATCTCGAAGTGTGAACGCGTGTATTTGCAAAACAATGCCGCTTCTTCCGCCGTGGTCCCCATGTCGTAAGGGCCGCCGATGTAGCGGTTGATGTAGGGGGTTCTACCGGCGTCTATTTCAGCTTTGATTGTCTTCAAATCAGCGTTTATGACATCTGGGCTTAACGTTTTGATGAACGCGTTCGCATCGAAGGATCCGTTGTAAATATGCGCCAGATAGTCATTGTCGGAGAGCTGGGTCGTGGGCGCGCTTTTGAGGTTGACCTGCATTCTCTCGAACGTGATGTTTTTTTGCCCCTCCGTAAATACAGCCTTGTAGTAAGCCTGATCATCTACGCGCGTCACGATTACTTTGAGGCCGTTGCCTCTGCGCACGGCCACCACGGCGGAAATCTCCCGCGTGTCATTGATGGTCCCGACGATGCCTCCTTTTACGGTGATTCTTTTAAATATGTCATTGCCACCCGTGACCTCGGCCAAAATCGAAACCTTGTACTGGTCTGGCCCCAGCTTGTGTTTAATCGTTTTCAAGTAATTGCTGTTTTGGGAGCGCCAGATAAAACGGTTATGGACAAACTCGCCGGTGTTTTGTGAAGCTGTGATGCTGATGTCGGTGAACCAGGGCTGCACGTTTCTTCCCAGGTTGGTCCGCGCCTGAAGGCCGCTGTGGTTGACGTTTCTAAAGGTATTTGCCGAGCAATGTTTCAAATCAAGGCCGCGAGGTAGGCGGCAGGTGGCAACCGTAGTCGACTTCAGCCTATCGCCTGCGTCGAAAGACTCGCTACGACGCAAGACGGAGCCTTCGCCCTTGGGAACAAGCTTGTAGCTGATGCCCCCAGCGTCTAACGTCAGTTCATCCCCCCAGAGAACCCAGGTTTTGCTCAGGTCCGGCGTGTCATCCAACACCGCCCAGTTGCCATTCTGATGACTGATTTCGATTTCATAGGGTGCTTTTCGGCTGAGGTCGCCCGCGTCATTGAGTTGCATTAACGCAGAACCGTACGGGCGATGAGTCTGGGGGTCGACGAGATAACGGCCGGGGCGAGTCAGTGACCTAAAGTCATCTTCAAAAACGACCACGTTTGACCACTCGTCAACAGTGTTCATCCGGTAATTCGCAGTCTTTTGTGTCCAGGCAGTGGCTTGACGGCTGCTGAGGGAAAGGAGCGCTGCGCGGCGAGACGAGGCCAGATCCAACAGTTTTCTCGCCTGAATAATTCCGGTTTCAATCAGGTTAAGGCCCGCGCGATTCAATCGAAGCGGGATCTTTCCGACGAACTTGAGCACGCCAGTGATGCCGGCAGCCGGGTTCAATGTCTGGTGAGCTGCCACCGCCATGCCTTTGGCCAACGTACCGAGGCGCGGCAGTCCGGCCCTTAAACCGAAGGTCGCAGTCGTTTTGACAAAGCGGGTGGAGAGTCCGGCGACTTTCGCAACGGGAAAGACAATGGACAGAATATCCAGCGTCAAACTGAGGGTTGCCAATAACGCTCTTAACTGTCCGCGAGGTGATTGGGCCGCCTCGATCAGGTCTTCGAGGGGGCCCCATACCGGAATGATGTAGTTTTTCAAAAACTCCACCAGTGCATTTGGCTTTTCAAACGCGGTGGACCCGCGCTTCATTTCAAACAGTTGTTGCCTATTTCTAAGCCCGATCTGGCGAGCGATGTCATTGATTATCTGCTTGCGACGAGGAAACGAGATCAGATGTTCGAAGGGGGCTTGGGGGGGGCCGTAGGTGTTTAGGTGATGAACGATCACCCTTGATTTGGCCTGAAGATCAGGCGCGGTGCCGGTGGAGTAGGCGGTCCAATCAAATGGCAGCGTTGCAGTGCTGCGGCTTTCAAGGGCCGTGCGGTGTTGAACAAGGTCGTCACGCCGACGGATCAACCCTGAATAGGGAAAAATCTCATGGTAATAGTGATTACCGCGATGGATGGAATGGAGAAGAAAGCCAAAACGCGCAACCGTTGGATGGGTGTGACTTGGGGTGTTCAACAAGTCCTTATTGTGCGGTGTGTTATGAGAAGCGCTGTACAGGTCCAGATTTCCGCTTCTAAGCGTGTGCAGCCGTACCTGCCCCTGTTCGATAGCCAAGCGTTCATCTTGCGCAAGATCATCCAGAAGTGCGTTGACCAGTGAGCGAACGGCCAACGCCGTATCGTCCCACCATGTGTCGAACGCAGCTGCGAACTTGGAAGGAATATCGGGCAACGATGAGATATTTAAAAAGTTGGGGTAGTAGTTGCCGTCATGTCCACGGACTAGAGCGGGCATCCAGGTTGATTGACCGCCCTTCAATCGCCCGGTCGCGAGTAAATCAAATGCCTTATAACCCTGCATAACAACCAGCGGGTGGTTGTAGGCAAATGAGCGGGCGTTCGCACGAATATATTCGTTGGAGTAGCCGCTGCGGTCGAGAAACAGGGTGTTTGCAGGTATGCCTCGCTGGTCTAACGCTTGCTGTGTCATCACCAGGCGGTCAGGTGGCGCTTTCTTCAATTGCTCGATGGCCTCTTTCAGGTTGCGTTCATGCTCGCTGAACGCTGCGAAAGCTTTATCGAGATCATCGGCGGTGTAGCCGTCTTTTGGTTTTGAACCGATCAACCTATTGGCTTGCGCCCAGTCAAGAAGCGGCGGCGTTAGGGTTGAGGAAATTAACGCCATGGTCTCTTCGGGGGCGTCAGTGATGAGGTTCATCGGGTAGGTTAATAATTGCTGATAACTCATCCGGTGGGACGCGCCAGGGCTGAGTATTTCGGCGAGATGAATCCCATGTTGCAGTTGGAGCCATGCGGTGCTGCGTCGATAAGCCAGTTGTGCAGGAACCCCATCGACCTTTAATCCAGCCGGGTAGTTTGGCGCCAATATCACTGTTGCAAACTGTGCCGCCGCTGGCGAAAAAACCATCCCTGAGTAGGTGAAGTGGCGTTCTATGTCGGCGCAGATAGCGGCGTAGCTTTTGCCCCAATTTGCCGTTTGATCGACATCAAAACCTTTGAGGTTGGAGTCAGGGTCAAGCTCCAGTGCGATGGCTTTTAAAATCAACTTCGCGAGTACGATGGGCGATGTTTTTTCCTGAGCGTCGGCTCCGTACCAGTCGAGTGCTTTAAGCAGGTGTTGTCCAAGGTCTTGCGCCGTTGCCGACTCCAATAATGTAGCCAGCGTGGCCATGGGGCGTAGGCGAATGTCTGCGACCGCCAGTTGTACCAGTTCCGGAAATATCAACTGGTCGAGAATGGACTCGGTATTGCTAGCCTTGAATGCCTGAGTAGTTTTTTTGATGATCGTTAGACCGTTGCTGTCCAGCAGCTCTTCAATGGTTACCGATTCGTTGATTATTGTTCGCAGCAATGCTTCCTTCGCGAGATTTAGCGTCTCGATGCAAGCGTCGATGTCGGATAGATTCGAGGGTAGTTCCAAACGATAGCGAGACAAGAGTTGCGCTGGGCTTACGTGTTCGACGGGTAGCGACTGTGTATCTGGCGCCGTGCGTTGTGCCAATGTCAGCAACGGAAAATCAAAGTTCGGCTTATTTTGATTTCGTTGACTGCCGAGCATTCCCAGCAAGGTATCGAAATCAGCCAGCTCATGCCGGCCCCAATGGGCAAAGCCTATTTTGCCATTGATTATTTTTAATTCGAACGGCTGTTCATCTAGTGGTTGATTCATTTAAACCTCTCTTGGGTAAACAAAAGCAGCACCGACGAGCGGTACCGGAGAGGCCATGTAAGCCGCAATGCGAGCAGCAAAGAGGCTAAATAGGTATTTCGGGGGCAGGAGAAGTAGCGGTGCGCAAAAGGAGCGTCGTCCTAGCTCCTTTTATGTGCGACGCTTGCACCGAGGCTCATGCTTGGCGCTATTTTGGTGCTGTGCGTGACGCTACAGGCCGCAAACCGCCGTATTTGCTGGAATGGCATAAGTCTTGCGCGGTTCCATTACCGTTCAGGCTCGCAGGAGGCACGCCGTGTCGATTCATATTGCCTTGCACCACGTTACGCATTACCGCTACGACCGAGCGGTTGAACTGGGTCCGCAGATCGTGCGCCTACGTCCGGCGGCTCACAGCCGCACGCGGATTTTGTCCTATTCCCTGAAAGTCTTGCCTGAGCAACACTTCGTCAACTGGCAGCAAGACCCTCAGGGCAATTATTTAGCGCGTTTGGTGTTCCCTGAGAAAACCAACGAGCTGCGGGTCGAAGTCGATCTTGTCGCCGAAATGGCGGTGTTCAACCCGTTCGACTTCTTCCTTGAGCCCTACGCGGAAAAGATCCCCTTTGTTTACGCCAGCGATGAGCAGCGTGAACTGGCGCCGTACCTTGCCACGTTACCGCTGACGCCGAAGTTTGCCGCTTATCTGGCGAGCATCGACCGTACGCCGTTGCCGACCATCGACTTTTTGGTGGCACTGAACCAGCGGCTAAGCCAAGACATCGCGTACCTGATCCGCATGGAACCGGGCGTCCAGACACCCGAGTTCACGCTGGACAACGCGTCCGGTTCCTGCCGCGACTCGGCCTGGCTGTTGGTGCAGTTGATGCGCCACTTGGGCATGGCGGCGCGATTTGTATCGGGTTACCTGATCCAGCTCAAAGCCGACGTTGAAGCGCTAGACGGGCCTTCCGGCACCGATGTCGACTTCACGGATCTGCACGCATGGTGCGAGGTTTACTTGCCTGGCGCTGGCTGGGTCGGGCTTGATGCCACCTCGGGCCTATTTGCGGGTGAAGGCCATATTCCGTTGGCCTGTAGCCCCGAGCCGTCCTCGGCGGCACCAATCAGTGGCTTGGTTGAACCGTGCGAAACCGAGTTCACCCACGAGATGTCAGTTGAGCGGATTTGGGAGGCGCCCCGCGTTACCAAACCGTACAGCGAAGACCAATGGCTGGCGATTCAGGCCCTTGGCCGGAAAATCGACACCGATCTGATCGCCGACGACGTGCGCCTGACCATGGGCGGCGAACCGACCTTCGTGTCCATTGACGACCGCGACGGCGACGAATGGAACACCGCAGCCCTGGGCCCGGAAAAGCGCAAGCTCTCTGCCGAACTCTATCAGCGCATGCGCAAGCACTACGCGCCGCTGGGGATCGTGCACTTCGGTCAAGGCAAGTGGTACCCCGGCGAGCAACTGCCGCGCTGGTCGCTGAACTGCTTTTGGCGCAAAGACGGCCAACCGGTCTGGCACAACAACGCACTGATTGCCGATGAAACAGAAGAGTACGGCGCCGATGGCGAAATGGCCGGGCGCTTCCTCGCCAGCGTTGCCGAGCGCCTGAAGTTGCCGGTGCGTTTCGTGTTTCCGGCTTACGAAGACAATTTCTACTACCTGTGGCGCGAAGGGGCGTTGCCCCTGAACGTCAGCGCCGAGGACTCACGTCTCGAAGACAAGCAGGAGCGTGCTCGTCTGCGCAAGGTCTTCACCCAAGGTCTGGATAAAGTCATCGGCCAAGTGCTGCCGCTGTCCCGGGCGAAGGCGGGCGATAAATGGCAAAGCGGCCGCTGGTTCCTGCGTGACGAACATTGCCGACTGGTGCCGGGGGATTCGGCGCTGGGTTACCGGCTGCCGCTGGCCTCGCAACCCTGGGTCAAGGCTTCGGAATATCCGTTCATTCACCCCACCGACCATAACCAGGACTTCCCTGCGCTGCCGAGCAGCGATCAGGTGAAATCGCAGCTCAACAGCCTGACCGAACAGGTCGACGCCAATGAAGAACGCGAACCCAAAGCTGCCGAGTCCGCCCATTGGCTGACGCGCACGGCGCTGTGTGCCGAGGCCCGGGATGGGCGTCTGTACGTGTTCATGCCGCCGCTGGAAAAGCTTGAGGATTACCTCGAACTGGTCAGCGCGGTGGAAGCCACGGCTGAGGAGTTGCATTGCCCGGTTTTGCTCGAAGGGTACGAACCGCCAAGCGACCCGCGTCTGGCGAACTTCCGTATCACGCCTGATCCAGGTGTGATTGAAGTCAACGTACAGCCGTCGTCCAGTTGGGATGAGTTGGTTGAGCGCACCGAGTTTCTCTACGAGCAGGCGCGGCTGACTCGACTGACCACCGAGAAATTCATGATCGATGGTCGTCACACTGGCACCGGTGGTGGTAACCACTTCGTCCTTGGCGGCGCGACGCCTGCGGATTCACCGTTTTTACGCCGTCCCGATTTACTGCGCAGTTTGCTCAGCTATTGGCACAACCATCCGTCGCTGTCGTACCTGTTTTCTGGCCTGTTCATTGGCCCGACCTCCCAGGCGCCGCGTGTGGATGAAGCCCGCAACGACTCGCTTTATGAGATGGAAATCGCCTTCTCGCAGATGCCAGAGCCAGGTGAAGAGTGCGCGCCATGGCTGGTGGATCGGCTGCTGCGTAACCTATTGATCGACGTCACCGGTAATACACATCGGGCGGAATTCTGCGTCGACAAGTTGTATTCCCCGGACGGCGCGACCGGCCGGTTGGGCTTGCTGGAATTGCGCGCGTTTGAAATGCCGCCCCATGCCCGCATGAGTCTGGCTCAACAATTACTGCTACGGGCATTGGTTGCGCGTTTCTGGCGTGAACCCTATGCACCGGCCAAGCTGGCGCGGTGGGGTACGCAATTGCATGACCGCTTCATGCTGCCGCACTTTATCGAACAGGATTTCGCCGACGTTATCGTCGAGTTGACTGCCGCCGGTTATCCGTTGCGTGCCGAATGGTTTGCCGCGCATCTGGAGTTTCGTTTCCCGAAAGTCGGTGATTACGCGGTCAGCGGCATCGAATTGGAAATCCGTCAGGCGTTGGAGCCTTGGCATGTGTTGGGCGAGGAGGGTGCGGCCGGTGGTGCGGTCCGTTATGTCGATTCGTCGTTGGAGCGCTTGCAAGTCAAACTTAATGGATTGCCGCCGCAGCGTTACATGCTGACCTGCAACGGCATTCCGGTGCCGCTGCAACCCACCGGGCGTGTCGGTGAGTTCGTCGCCGGCGTGCGTTATCGCGCTTGGCAACCGTCCAACTGCCTGCAGCCGAACATTCCGGCGCATGCGCCGTTGGTTTTCGACCTGCTGGACACATGGATGCAGCGTTCCTTGGGCGGCTGCGAGTATCATGTCGCGCATCCCGGCGGGCGCAATTATGAAACCTTGCCAGTTAATGCCAACGAAGCCGAAAGTCGACGTCTTTCCCGCTTCTTCCGCATTGGCCATAGCCCCGGCAAATTGGAAGTGCCGTTGCTGACCGTGAATGATGAGCTGCCCATGACGCTGGATATGCGTCTTCACTAAAAAAAGCCCATTTCAGGGGAATGACGCGCGGAGGCGCAACTCCTCTGCGCGTCATAGTCTCTGCGCTAATTTGACGTCTTTTGCTGTCTGCCGAGCCTTCCATGCCCGACCTGCTTGACCGTTATCCGCTGACTGCGGGTACTTATCACGAAATGCTCGACGCCAGCGGCGCCATTCGGCCGCATTGGCGCCACCTGTATGAGCATTTGCAACGCAGTACGCCTGCGCAGTTAATGCAGCGCCAGGCACTGATGTCTCGTCAAATTCACGAAAACGGCGTGACCTACAACGTTTATGCCGACCCCAAGGGCGCAGACCGGCCCTGGGAGCTGGATTTGCTGCCGCATTTGATCCCCGCGCAGGAGTGGGCCTCGGTCGCCGCAGGCATCGCTCAGCGTGCGCGGTTGCTCAACGCCGTGCTGGCAGACTTGTACGGCCCGCAGCGGTTGATCGCCGACGGTTTGCTGCCGGCCGAACTGGTGTTTGGTCACAACAATTATTTATGGCCGTGTCAGGGGGTAAAACCGCCCGAAGGCGTGTTCCTGCACATGTACGCCGTGGACCTGGCGCGCACCCCGGACGGGCGTTGGTGGGTAACCGCCGACCGTACGCAAGCGCCGTCGGGCGCGGGTTATTCGCTGGAAAACCGGCAGATTGTGTCCCGGGCCTTTCCCGATCTGTACCGCGATTTGCAGGTCCAGCACCTGACTGGCTTTTTCCGTGCGTTGCAGGAAACCTTGGTCCGTCAGGCCCCCAGCGACAAAGAACCGCCTTTGGTGGTGCTGTTGACCCCTGGGCGATTCAACGAAAGCTATTTCGAACACTTGTACCTGGCCCGACAGCTGGGTTATCCGCTGGTTGAAGGCGGAGACTTGACCGTTCGCGACGCCACGGTTTACCTCAAGACCCTCAGTGGCCTGCGCCGGGTTCACGCGATCATGCGTCGTCTTGACGATGATTTCTGCGATCCGCTGGAGTTGCGCACCGACTCGGCGCTGGGTGTTCCCGGTTTGCTCGAAGCGGTTCGCCAAGGCCGGGTGATGGTTGCCAATGCCTTGGGCAGCGGCGTTCTTGAGTCGCCGGGTTTGCTAGGGTTTTTGCCGAGAATCAGTCAGCACCTGTTTGGCGAACAGCTGATCTTACCGTCCGTGGCAACGTGGTGGTGCGGCGAGCCGCCGGTATTGGCCCAGGCACTGGAAAAACTTCCAGACCTGTTGATCAAACCGGCTTTCCCTTCACAAAGCTTTGCCCCGGTGTTCGGTCGTGATCTCAATGCTGAGCAGCGCCAAGCGTTGGCCGCGCGGATGCAGGCCCGGCCCTATGCCTACGTCGCACAAGAGCTGGCGCAGTTGTCCCACGCGCCGGTCTGGCAGCCCGATGGCGACCAGTTGCAACCGCGAGCCATCGGCATGCGGGTGTACGCCGTCGCCAGTGCTGACGGCTATGAAGTGCTGCCGGGTGGCTTGACCCGCGTTGCGGCCCAAGCCGATGCCGACGTGGTGTCCATGCAGCGCGGTGGCGCGAGCAAGGACACCTGGGTCTTGGGTGAGCGTGCCGATGGCATCAAGCCTTGGAAAACTCAGCGGGCCTTGGGTGTCCGTGACCTGATTCGACGTGATCCTTACCTGCCTTCGCGGGTGGTGGAAAACCTGTTCTGGTTTGGTCGCTATTGCGAGCGCTGCGATAACAGCGCGCGGTTGTTGCGAATCATGCTGACCCGTCACGTCGATGGCGATGATCCGATGGCGTTGCAAGCGGCAGTGGAACTGGGAGAAGTCCTGCGTTTATTGCCCGAAGAAGGCGAGCTGCCCGACCGGTTGCTGGCCGCGCTGCTCGGCGAGGATTGGTCGCAAAGCCTGCGCGCCAACCTGCAACGTTTGCAGTGGGCGGCCTCGCAAGTGCGCGGCAAACTGTCACGAGAAAATTGGCAGGCGCTGGTGGAGCTGCAACGCGAATCCCTGAGCCTGGAAACCGAAGACCCTGACTTCGGCGAACTCCTCGACTTCCTTAACCGCTTGGTGATGTCGCTGGCAGCCTTGTCAGGGTTCGCCCTGGACGACATGACCCGTGACGAAGGCTGGCGTTTTTTGATGATCGGTCGTCGTATCGAGCGTCTGCAGTTTCTCAGCATCAGTTTGGCGGCGTTCCTGCGTGATGGGGCGGTGAACGATCAGGCCGGCCTTGAATGGCTACTGGAGTTGGGCAACAGCAGCATCACCTACCGTTCGCGTTATCTGGCGATGCCGCAGTTGATTCCGGTGCTGGACTTACTGTTATTGGATGAGCAAAACCCCCATGCGGTGTTGTTCCAACTGAAATTGGTGAAGCGCTCGTTGAACCGTCTGAACGAAGATTTTGGTGTGCCGCGTGATACCCGGCTGGGATTATTGGTAGAGCGCCTGGCGGCGTTTGATCTCAGCAGTTTGGAGAACCCATTGTTTGGAAAAAACAGCGTGCGCGCCGTGCTCGATGGCTTGGCCGATTTGCTGCAATCCATTGGTGAAACCAGCGGACAAGTCTCTGATCGTCTGGCCCTACGCCATTTTGCTCATGTTGATGATGTCAGCCAGCGCACGGTGTCTGTCTGATGAGCGCGCATTACCAGATTTCTCATGACACCCATTACAAGTACGACAGCCCTGTGTCCCTGGCGCAGCAGCTCGCGCATTTGTGGCCGCGACCTTGCGCGTGGCAACGATGCACCCAACAAGAACTGCTGATCAGCCCGATACCGACCAGTCGCCGTGATGAGCTGGACGTGTTCGGTAATCCGCTGACCCGTCTGGCATTCGAGCGGCCCCACGATGAGTTGCAAGTCAACGCACGGCTACGGGTTGAAGTGCTGGTGCGGCCAACGCTGGATTTCAATCTTTCGGCGGGCTGGAACGCCACCAGCAGCGCTCTGACCTACAGCGGTAAGCCGCTCTCGACGGCAATTCTTGAAGCGTGTCGGTTTCGTTTTGAGTCGCCGTACGTGCATTTGAAACAAACCTTCGTTGACTACTCTGACAGTTGCTTTTCTCCCCATCGACCGCTGCTGCTGTGCGTGCAAGCATTGATGGAGAAGATTTTTACCGAGTTTACATTCGACGATGAGGCAACTCAGGTGGCGACGCCACTGGTCGAAGTGCTGGAAAATCGGCGTGGCGTTTGTCAGGACTTTGCTCACCTGATGCTGGCATGCCTGCGTTCGCGTGGGTTGGCCGCGCGCTATATCAGCGGCTACTTACTGACTCAGCCACCGCCTGGACAGCCACGACTGATCGGGGCTGATGCTTCGCACGCGTGGGTTTCGGTGTTTTGCCCGCTGTTGGGCTGGGTGGATTTTGATCCGACCAACAATGTGCAGCCAACACTGGAGCACATCAGCCTGGCCTGGGGCCGCGATTTCTCGGATGTATCGCCGTTGCGTGGGGTGATTCTGGGGGGTGGCAGCCATGACCCGGAAGTTGAGGTGACGGTCATGCCAATCAGCGCTGGGGCTATTTGATTCAGAGGGGCTTGCCGTCGTCTGCCGCTTGAGCGACAGACGTGGCGTACGGGCTTCGTCGATTGGCGAAGCCCATCGGTATCAGTTGGTAGGTGTTGGTTCTGCAGTTGCCTCTGCGTCGTCGGCAGGCTCTTGGCCTTCAACGGTTTCGCCTTCTGCGCCGGTTTCGGTCAGGGCAGCTGTTTTCTTTTGCAGCTTTTCCTCTTTCTTCTGCTCTTTTGCCAGATCTCTCTGACGTTTGGCGAAGGAATAGTTAGGTTTAGCCATGGGCGATCCTCTGTATAGGCGGGAAATGCCGCCATTCTGCCTGAGAACGGCACCGCGCACACGGCGTTGTGCGCTCAACGGTCCATGAACAGCCTTTGACTGTCCGATCAGGTAGGTTTTTGACCTGCCCACTTGGGAGCAACAAGGGGTTTCCAGGCGTCCAGCGTGTCGAGTAATTCGGCGGCGCAATCGCTGAGTTGCAGCATGTTGCGATGCTCTTCCCTCACGAACCCCTCGCTGACCACGTGGTCGAGAAAACCAGCCAGTTTGCTGTAGAAACCGTTGACGTCCATTAGTCCCAACGGTTTGCCGTGATAACCCAACTGACCCCAGGTCCATACTTCGAATAATTCTTCTAGCGTGCCTAGGCCGCCGGGAAGGGCGATAAACGCATCGCTCAGTTCAGCCATGCGGGCTTTGCGGGCATGCATACCGTCGACGACTTCCAGGCGGGTCAGGCCGTTGTGACCGATTTCCAGGCTGCGCAGGCTTTCAGGAATCACCCCGATCACTTCACCCCCGGCTGCCAGCGCAGCATCAGCAACGATCCCCATCAGACCGACAGCCCCGCCGCCATACACCAGGGTTAATTGACGTTCGGCCAACGTGCGCCCCAATGCCACGGCCGCTTCGCGGTAAGCCGGGTGGGTGCCAGCACTGGCGCCGCAAAATACACAAACGAACTTCAAAGACATCGCCTACTCCTTGGTCATCAATGCCACAGAGTAAAGACTTGGCCAAGACAGTCCAAGGGCTAGTCGCGCTGGAAGCGCTCGTAAGGTTGTTCATACGTACCACTGGCGCCACAGGCGTAAGCGGCAAGCAAGCTGCACAAGAAGCTGTTGAGGTGCATGATGTGTGGGCTCCTGAGTGATGGCGCTATGTTAGAGCGCCACCTCGCGCCTGGCCGGTTGATTCTCTCGATGATCTCGATAGCGGCAAGCCTGGCCTGCGTTGCGTTGACGCAGGTCATTGGAACTTGAGCTGGAATCAGGCAGTCTTTGTGCAGACGTTCCTCTTCTTCAACAACAACTTAAGTCCTGCCTTGGAGATTCTCATGTTTCGTAAACTTGTCGCTGTATCCCTGCTGACACTCGCCAGTGGCCACCTGTTGGCGGCGGAGTGCAAGGTTAATGTCGATTCAACGGACCAGATGAGCTACGACACCAAAGAAATCAACATCGACAAAAGCTGCAAAACCTTCACTGTGAACTTGACCCACTCCGGCAGCTTGCCGAAAAACGTCATGGGTCATAACTGGGTGTTAAGCAAAGAAGCTGATATGGCCGATATTGCTGCCGCCGGCATGAGCGCAGGCATCGACAATAACTATTTGAAGACTGGGGATGACCGCATCATCGCTCACACTAAGATCATCGCTGCAGGCGAAAAAGACTCGGTCACGTTCGACGTGTCGAAACTGGCTGCGGGTTCCAAGTATGTGTTCTTTTGCTCGTTCCCAGGTCACAACAGCATGATGAACGGTACGGTTGCGGTTATGTAATTAACCTCACTGTAGGAGCCAACTTGTTGGCGAGGCGATGTAGGTTTAAGCGCTTCGCCAACAAGACGGTATCTACCGTGGTGTGAATTTTATCGGGTCCCGGTCATCTTAAAGATGCCTTGGGCGTTGCTGCTGTCGAAATTCAGGTCGAGCTTGTCATCCACCGGATCGAGCTTGCGCTGAATGAATTCGACGAACGAGCCAGGCACTTGATGCTCGTGTAATTTCCCGCTCGCATCCGCCATCGCCCGATTCACTGTGCACGCTTTGTAGGCGGTCTGCATGACCCGGCCCGAAGCAGACACTTCGATAGCGGCCTTCATCGGCCGATCCCGCCGCACTTGTTCAGCAACCACCGCTTCTAGATTCTCAACCCGATCCGTCAGGTGATTGAAGCTATTGCCTTCGGTGGCAATCCAGGCCATTTCCGCGCTTTCGCTGAGCAATTGTTGATAGTCCGCATGCCTCACCACGCCATGCTGACGGCCGAAGGCTGCGTACAAACCCGGTAGCAAGCGGTACGCCTCACTCAACGAACAATGACGGGTTAATTGCAGGCGTTTGAGGATACTCAGTTGCTCGGTGTCCAGCGGATCACGGCTCGAACTGACGACGCGTTCGGCAGCGGCCTGAAAGGCTTCGCTGAAACGACCAGGGTGCAATTCGGAAACGAAAAACTGCGCAATGTCCTCCGGCAGGTCCTGTTGACGATAGCCCCAACCGGTCATGTTCAGTTTGGTCAGCGGGTAGGTGCGCACATCGGTAAAGCCCAAGGGTTCGAGTAACCGGGTGAAGGCCAGACGGCCACGGGGCAATTCGCCGTTGGCGAACCAATCTACCGTCCGAATCGCGCCATGATCAAACACCACTTTGCGCCGTTGCTCGGCTTGTTCTTCGACATACACCCGACCCGCAGGCACCGCCTCCACCAATTTGTGAAGCAGGCACAGGTTCAGCGCTTCGGCTAGCCAAACCCGGTGCAGCTTCGTGTCGCTCCACTTGAAGTCATGCAAGCCGGCTGGCACCTCTACATGAGCTTCAAGCCACTGTGCAGCGGGTTGGCCAACAACAGATGCGACTAGGGAAAACAGGCCTTCGAAGGAGGACATAAGCAACGGGCTCTGACTATGGAAAGTAGGCCCCTATGAAAGCGTTGATGGCCGAGCGGCACAAACGAAAAAAAACGGCAGGTTCATTCCGTTTTCTATCGTTGAACATTAGATAACGCGGCGCGACATTCGCAGGCAAGCCTGCCCCCCAGGATCTGCGGCAATCGCATGGGAGCAGGCTTGCCTGCGAATCGATTTATCGGTCGATTCAAGGCGCGAACGGCAATTCCCGCTTGTGCTGAGTCTTGCGGTAGGTATCACGAATGATCGTGAACGCCTCTTCACGCACCGGCTCACCGTGCAGGAATGCATCGATCTCGGCATAGGTGACGCCATGGGAGGCTTCGTCCGGTTTGCCCGGCACCAGGTCTTCAAGGTCGGCGGTCGGCACTTTTTCCACCAGCGACTGCGGTGCGCCGAAGCTGCGAGCGATGGCCCGGACCTGATTTTTGACCAATCCACTCAAGGGCGCGATATCGCATGCGCCGTCGCCGAACTTGGTGAAGAAACCCATGACTGCTTCCGCCGCATGGTCAGTGCCGATCACCAACCCTTGGCGCGCACCGGCAATCGCGTATTGCGCGACCATGCGCATCCGCGCCTTGGTATTCCCGGTCACAAAATCCACAGCGCTGGCATGCTGGCCTTCGAACGCTTTGATTTGGGCCGTCAGCGCTTGCACCGAAGGACCAATGTTTACCGTGTGCGATTCGTCCGGCTTGATGCACTCAAGACTGGCTTGAGCTTCATGCTCATCCAACTGGGTTTGATACGGCAGGCGCACGGCGATGAAGCAATAGCTTTTGTCCCCGGTGCTTTGGCGCAGTTGCTCCACCGCACGTTGGGCGAGCAAACCTGCCGTCAGTGAATCAACGCCGCCACTGATGCCCAGTACCAAGGTTTTCAGCTTGGCGTTGTGCAAGCACTGCTGGATAAAAGCGACCCGCCGCGCGACTTCGGCTTCAAGCGCATTCTGGTCGGCGAAAGGGGGTTGGACCTTGAGCTCTTCAGCGATCTGGAGCTGTACGGCGTGCATGGTTCACTCCTCAACAAGTGGTGTAGGAACGGAAGTATTTAAAGCCGGCAGCTCGGCGACAGGGCTGACCGGCACTTTGAACACGTGCCGCAAATACGCGACGAAGTTCGGGTCTTTGCACTGCGTCTTGCCAGGTTCATCGGAAATCTTGGCCACAGCTTGGCCGGCGCAAGCGGTCATTTTAAGCACAATACTCATGGGCTCAATGCCCGGAATGTCGGCAGTCAAATTGGTGCCGATGCCAAAACTGACGTTGATACGGCCTCGCAGCGCGCGAAATATCTCCAGCGCCTTAGGCAAATTCAAACCGTCGGAGAACACCAGCGTCTTGCTCATTGGCTCAATGCCGAGATTCTGATAATGCGCTATGCATTTTTCAGCCCACACCACCGGGTCCCCGGAATCATGCCGCAGGCCATCGAACAGTTTGGCGAAGTACAGATCGAAATCGTTCAGAAAAGCGTCGGTGGTGATGCAGTCGGTCAGGGCGATGCCCAGCAGCCCCCGGTATTCGCGGACCCAACAATCCAGCGCGACAATTTGGCTGTCGATCAGTCGCGGCCCTAATTGTTGATGGGCCATGATCCATTCATGGGCCATGGTCCCCAAGGGTTTCAGGTCCAGTTTTCGTGCCAGCTCAACGTTGCTGGTGCCGACGAACTGACCGGGAAAGTCCTGTTTAAGCACCGAAACCACTTCCTCCTGCACGCGGTACGAGAAGCGTCGGCGGGTACCGAAGTCCGCCACCTTCAAACCGGCGAGTTCATCGCTGGAGGCATTGGCCAATAGCCAGTCGAACTTGCGGTACAGATGATCGCGGGCTTGCACCAGCATCGTGCAGGGGTGACGAATACGGTTTCGCACTTCGCTGACAATCGCCAGCAGCGGCACTTCGAACATGATCACGTGCAGCCATGGGCCATGCAGGCGAATACGCAACTCGCCGTCTTCGATGTGGGTCTGCACATAGCGCATGTTGAAGCGGAACAGACCCAGAAAACGCAAAAAGTCAGGCTTCATGAAGCTGATGCGTTCAAGAAAACCCAATTGTTCCGGGCCCATGGACAGCTCGCACAGCAGGGCGATCTGATGGCGGATCTCAGTCAGATAAGGCCGCAGATCCTCGCCATTGCGACAGCGAAACTCCCATTCCACATCCACGTTTGGGTAGTTGTGCAGCACCGCTTGCATCATGGTCAGCTTGTAGAAGTCGGTGTCGAGCAGGTTCTGCACGATACGATCGGAGAAGGCGCTCTCACTCATTTTTGTTAGGTCTCCAGTGCTGCCGGTGGGGTTGGGGTCGCAACCGAGGCTGGGTCCGCATTGTCGCCCCTAAGTTACCGGGTTATCCAACTGTTCAGTCATCCAGCGTACAAAATCCCGGATCTTGGGCACTTCAGCTGTGTGCTCCGGGTAGGCCATGTAATAGGCGTCGTGGCTCGGCAGTGCGTGGGGCCACGGGATCACCAGTTTGCCTTCTGCCAGCTCTTCTTCAACCAAAAAGCGCGGCAGCAACGCGACGCCGCAACCAACCTGTGCTGCGCGAATGCACATGTAAAAAGTTTCAAAGCGCGGGCCGTGGTAGCTGTATTCGGTTTGATAACCCTGGCTGTCGAACCATTCATGCCAGGCTTGTGGGCGTGAGCCACTTTGCAGCAGGACCAATTCGCTCAATTGCGTTGGATCAGTGAACGGGATGGCTGGCAAGCTACCGGGTGCGCACACTGCTATCAATTCTTCGTTGAACAGTTTCATCGATTCAGCGCCGGGACGCGCGCCTTGGCCAAAATAGAACGCCAAGTCGCAGCGGCCTTGAATCAAGTCATCGGGGCCCTGTTCGCTGACCAGATCCAGGTGAATATGTGGATGGCGCAACCGCCAGCCTTTGAGCCGAGGTACCAGCCAGCGAGCACCGAAGGTCGGTGGGGTAGACACCCGCAAGACTTCGGTTTCGCCGCCATACGAGCGCAAGTAGTGTGTGGACATTTCCACCTGCATCAGTATCTTGCGCACTTCGCCCAGGTACAGTGCGCCGGCCGGGGTCAGTTGCAAGCGGCGACGCACGCGTCGAAACAGCAGGTGCTGCACCAGGTCTTCAAGTTGTGCGACTTGCTTGCTGACGGCGCTTTGGGTCAGATGGAGTTCTTCAGCGGCACGGGTAAAACTCAGGTGCCGGGTCACCGCTTCGAAGCATTGCAACGCGGTGATGGACGGCAGATGACGTTTGTTGAGCATGGTCTGGCCTATGGTTTTTCTACGCTGCCAGGGCACGCGCGAAGGGCAGCATGAATAAACGGAATGATATCTCGCGTAATGGTCGTTTGTTCCTACGTCTCAGGCCAGCTATTAGTAGAGGCTGACGCTTTAGCCGCTTTTGTTTGTGCTCCCCTATTTCGGCTTTTTCATTTATAGAAACCAGGAGAAACCATGATTACCGACTTGCTCAACCGTCTCGGTGTCGATGCCTCGCTGTACCAGAATGGCAACCAAGCCGTGCACACACCGGTCGACGGCAGCCAAGTGGCTCGCGTGCATTGGGAAGGGCGAGCGGAAGTGGAACAGCACGTGACCCGTGCCGAAAACGCTTTCGAAGCCTGGCGTAAAGTGCCGGCTCCACGCCGTGGCGAGCTGATTCGTTTGTTCGGTGAAGCGCTGCGTAAGCACAAAGCCGAGCTGGGCGAGTTGGTGTCGTGGGAAGCGGGCAAGATCACTCAGGAAGGTTTGGGTGAAGTACAGGAAATGATCGACATCTGCGACTTCGCGGTCGGTCTGTCGCGCCAGCTGTACGGTTTGACCATTGCTTCGGAGCGTCCTGGCCACCACATGCGCGAAACCTGGCACCCGCTGGGCGTCGTTGGCGTGATCAGCGCGTTCAACTTCCCCGTCGCCGTTTGGGCCTGGAACACTACGCTGGCGCTGGTTTGCGGCAATGCGGTGATCTGGAAACCTTCGGAAAAAACCCCGCTGACCGCCTTGGCGTGTCAGGCGTTGTTCGAAAGCGTGTTGAAACACTTCCCGGACGCACCGGCTTACTTGAGCCAAGTCGTTATCGGTGGCCGTGAGGCGGGCGAAGCGTTGGTGGATGATCCGCGTGTCGCGTTGATCAGCGCCACCGGCAGCACGCGCATGGGCCGTGAAGTGGCTCCGAAAATCGCCGCACGTTTTGCCCGCAGCATTCTTGAACTGGGCGGCAACAACGCGATGATCCTCGGCCCAAGCGCCGACCTCGACCTGGCTGTCCGCGCGATTCTGTTCAGCGCCGTCGGCACGGCCGGTCAACGCTGCACCAGTTTGCGCCGCTTGATTGCTCACGAATCGGTCAAAGCTGAAATCGTCAGCCGCTTGAAAACCGCTTACGCCAAAGTGCGTATCGGTCACCCGCTGGAAGGTAATCTGGTCGGTCCGCTGATCGATAAAGGTGCCTACGAAAACATGCAGGACGCGCTAGAGCAGGCGTTGAGCGAAGGCGGTCGAGTCTTCGGCGGCAAGCGCGTGTTGGCTGAGGAATTCCCGAACGCGTACTACGTGACCCCTTCCATCGTCGAAATGCCTGAGCAAAGCGACGTGGTGTGTACCGAAACCTTTGCCCCGATTCTGTACGTGGTCGGTTACGAAGCGTTCGCCGAAGCCGTGCGTTTGAACAACGCCGTGCCACAGGGGCTGTCGTCGTGCATTTTCACCACCGACGTGCGTGAGGCTGAGCAGTTCATTTCAGCGCTGGGCAGTGATTGCGGGATCGCCAACGTCAACATCGGTCCAAGCGGTGCTGAAATCGGCGGCGCGTTCGGCGGTGAGAAAGAAACCGGCGGCGGCCGTGAATCAGGTTCTGATTCGTGGCGCGGCTACATGCGTCGCCAAACCGCGACCGTGAACTACTCGCTTGAATTGCCGCTGGCGCAAGGGATCACCTTCGACTGATAAGGTCAATTTGGTCAATCCCGGTGGGAGCGAACGTGTTCGCGAAGGGAGCAGCGCGGTGTTTCAGAACGACCACGTTGCCTGCTTCGCGAACACGTTCGCTCCCACTGGGTTTCGGCAACGCATTATTTAGACTATGTATCTTTCCGGGGTTTTGCGATGCCGTTACGCGAAGAATGTCTGTGGGAAAAATTGACACCGCAACGGCCTGAGGCTGAGGCGCTTAATGGAGAGGTAACGGTTGATGTGTGCGTGATTGGCGCAGGCATTACCGGCTTGTCAGCGGCGATCCACCTGTTGGAACATGGAAAGACCGTCGCCGTGCTGGAAGCCCAACGCGTCGGTCAAGGTGGATCCGGGCGCAACGTTGGGCTGGTCAACGCCGGGTTGTGGATACCGCCCGACGACATCGAAGCGGGCTTCGGCAATGAAGTCGGCAGCCAACTGAATCAAATGCTGGGTGCCGCGCCGTCATTGGTGTTCAGCCTGATCGACAAGTACGGCATCGATTGCCAACTGCGCCGTGAAGGCACGCTTCACATGGCGCACAACGCCCGTGGCGGAGCCGACCTGCGCAGCCGCGAAGAGCAATGGAAACGCCGCGGCGCCCCAGTGGAATTACTGACGGGCAAAGCGTGCCAGGACGCCACCGGCACCCAGAAAATTTCCACCGCGCTGCTGGATCGTAGAGCCGGAACGTTCAACCCGATGGCTTACACCAGCGGGCTGGCCAAGGCGGTGGTCGGACTCGGTGGTCAGGTGTTTGATCACTCGCCGGTCACCCGTCTCGAACGCCAAGGTGGTCGCTGGTGCGTGATCACCGAGCACGGTGCAGTGCTCGCCGAAAAAGTCGTGATCGCGTCCAACGCTTACACTGAGGGTGAATGGACCGAGCTGCGGCGCAATTTCTTCCCCGGTTATTACTATCAGGTCGCTTCGGCGCCACTGACAGAGGACGCGGCGCAGCAGATTTTGCCCGGTGGCCAAGGTTCGTGGGACACACGCCAAGTACTCAGCAGTATTCGCCGCGACGCTGATGGCCGTCTGTTGTTGGGGAGCCTGGGCAACGGCAATCAAAAGCCAACCTGGTTTCTCAAAGCGTGGGCCGACCGGGTTCAGCAGCATTACTTCCCGTACCTGAAACCGGTTGAGTGGGAATGCACCTGGACGGGCACCATTGCCTTCACGCCAGATCACCTGTTGCGTTTGTTTGAACCTGCTCCGGGCCTGGTTGCTGTCACGGGCTATAACGGCCGTGGCAACACCACTGGAACCGTCGTCGGCAAAGCGTTCGCCGATTACCTGTGCCATGGCGATCCAAAAGCGCTACCGGTACCCTTCGCTCCGATGAGTCCATTGACGGGTGTGGGAATACGCAGTGCGCTCTACGAGGCGGGATTTTCGCTGTATCACGCGGGCCAGTGCCTGCGGATCGTGATTTAAGGCGATTTTTTCGCGCATCCTGCGGCGCTTTATCGCGCACCCGCTACCCTGTGATGGTGCATCCTGTAGCGGTCGCGCACCGTAGGTGTGCAGTTCGGTGACGCATACTGTTACAGTCCGGTTGCACGCAGTCATTTACACGGGTTGCAATTATTATTTGCGTGGGTTGCGCTCTTTTTTCGGGAGGGTTGCACCTGCTGCGTTTTAGACGGTTGCACGCCCCGAGAATTGGGCCCCAAAAGGTCGTGGCTGAACAAAATAACGACTTTTCAAAGAATAAAAACCCTATGGCACGCCACTTGCTCTGACCTTGTAGCTGAATCAAAGCTTCCGCTGAAGTTGCTGTGCTAACTAAAATCTCAGGAGCACCATCACCATGTCACAGACGTTTTACAGAAAAGGTTTTCTGGCACTCGCAGTTGCTACTGCATTGGGTGTTTCTTCGTTTGTTCAGGCCGCGGATCTCAAAATTGGCGTTGCCGGTCCGATGACAGGTGCTAACGCTTCGTTTGGCCTTCAATACATGAAGGGCGCTCAGGCTGCAGCCGATGCGATCAACGCAGCGGGCGGCGTTGAAATTGGCGACGGTATTAAGGAAAAAATTGTTTTGGTCCAAGGCGATGACGCCTGCGAGCCGAAACAAGCGGTAGCGGTCGCCAACAAATTGGTCGACCAGGATAAAGTTGCTGGTGTCGTGGGTCACTTCTGCTCGTCGTCGACCATTCCCGCTTCTGAGGTCTATAACGACGCCGGCGTGATCGCAATCACTCCGGGTTCAACCAACCCAATGGTAACTGAGCGCAACTTCAGCGCAATGTTCCGTATGTGCGGCCGTGATGACCAACAAGGCATCGTTGCCGGTGATTACATCGTTGACGTCCTGAAAGGCAAGAAAGTTGCCGTCATCAACGACAAAGACACCTACGGCAAAGGCCTGGCTGACGCGACTTCAATGCAGTTGACCAAGCGTGGTGTTAAACCGGTTCTCGAAGAAGGCTTGACCCGTGGCGAGAAAGATTTCAGCGCCCTGGTGACCAAGATCCGTTCGGTTGGGGCTGACGTGGTCTACTTCGGTGGCCTGCACCCAGAAGCCGGTCCACTGGTTCGTCAACTGCGTGAACAAGGCCTCAAAGACGTCAAGTTCATGTCGGATGACGGCATCGTGACTGACGAATTGGTCACCACCGCTGGCGGCGCGCAATTCGTTGACGGCGTGTACATGACTTTCGGCGCTGACCCACGCATGCTGCCAGACAGCAAGGCTGTGGTTGATCAATTCCGCAAAGCCGGTTACGAGCCTGAAGGTTACACCCTGTACGCTTACGCTTCGGTTCAGGCACTGGCTGCTGGCTTCAATGGCGCCAAGTCGAACAAAGGCGAAGACGCTGCCAAATGGCTGAAAGCTCACTCGGTTAAAACCGTAATGGGCGAGAAAAACTGGGACGCCAAAGGCGACTTGAAAGTCTCCGACTACGTGGTTTACCAGTGGGACAAAAACGGCAAATACCACCAGCTTGATAAGCAGAAGTAAGTAAAACGCATAGACGGGCCTGTCGCTTGTAAAAGCCCAGGCCCTTCTTGTAAGTGGGTCCCTGCAATCCTGCAGCCCCGGATTTCTTCTGAGCCACATGCTTGCGGCCCGAAGCACCTCACGAGGGCGCGTCGGTGTTGTGTCAGGGTGGCCTCTCAAGTTCGAGAGAGTGCGTGATGGACGGTATTTTCCTGCAACAAATGGTCAACGGTCTGACCCTCGGGTCGGTCTACGGGTTGATCGCCATTGGCTACACGATGGTTTACGGCATCATTGGCATGATCAACTTCGCCCATGGCGACGTGTACATGATCTCCTCTTATCTGGCCGCTATAGGTCTTGCTGTTCTTGCTTTCTTCGGTGTCGAATCCTTCCCCTTCCTGATTCTGGGCACGTTGGTGTTCACCATCGTGGTCACGGGCGTTTATGGGTTCGTTATCGAGCGGGTCGCTTACAAGCCGCTGCGCAACTCCACTCGTCTTGCGCCGCTGATCAGCGCCATCGGTATTTCGCTGATCCTGCAAAACTATGCACAGATCGCTCAGGGCGCGCGGCAACAGGGCGTGCCTACCTTGCTTGAAGGCGCTTGGCGCTTTAACGTCGGCACCGGCTTCGTGCAAATCACCTACACCAAAATCTTCATCCTCATCGCCGCCTTCGTTGGTATGGCCGTGTTGACGTACATCATCAAGTACACCCGGCTGGGCAGGATGTGCCGCGCGACTCAACAGGATCGCAAGATGGCCTCGATTCTCGGTATCAACACCGACCGGGTAATTTCCTACGTGTTCATCATCGGTGCCGCTATGGCTGCGTTGGCAGGCGTGTTGATCACCATGAATTACGGGACGTTCGACTTCTACGCCGGCTTCATCATTGGCATCAAAGCCTTCACCGCAGCGGTACTGGGCGGGATTGGTTCATTGCCGGGTGCGATGCTGGGCGGTTTGATCCTGGGGGTTGCCGAGTCGCAGTTCTCCGGTTTGATCAATTCCGATTACAAAGACGTGTTCAGTTTCGGCCTATTGGTATTGATCCTGATTTTCCGTCCTCAAGGCCTGCTGGGTCGCCCACTCGTGGCGAAGGTATAAGCGTATGTCCTCAACTAGTTCTGCTCCTCCTGTCAAACCAATGGATATCAAACGCAGCCTGATCGACGCGGTGGTCGCCGGGTTACTGGCCCTGATCGTGTTTGGTCCCATTGTCGGCATCGTGCTCGACGGCTACAGCTTCAACCTGCAACCCACCCGCGTGGCGTGGCTGGTAGCGGCGGTTATGCTGGGACGCTTTTTGATCAGCCTGTTTCTGCAGACGCCCAAGGGCCTTGCGGTTTCTCAAAGTTTTGAAACCAGTGGTTCCGGCGTGCATGTACTGCCGCCCGATCACAAATCCAAGCTGTATTGGATTCTGCCCATCGTGATCGCGGTGGTCATCATCTTCCCGATCTTCGCCAACAAGTACCTGCTCACGGTGGTCATCCTCGGAATGATTTACGTGTTGCTGGGCCTGGGCCTGAACATCGTGGTCGGCCTGGCTGGCCTGCTCGACCTGGGTTACGTCGCGTTCTACGCGATCGGCGCCTACGGCTTGGCACTGGGGTATCAATACCTCGGGCTAGGTTTTTGGTCGGCATTGCCATTGGCGGCCATCGCTGCGGCGTTAGCGGGCTGTATTCTCGGGTTCCCCGTTTTACGAATGCACGGCGATTACCTCGCCATCGTGACCTTGGGCTTTGGTGAAATCATCCGTTTGGTACTGACCAACTGGATCGGTTTTACCGGTGGGCCAAATGGCGTACCGGTGCCTTCACCGACGATTTTCGGCCTGGAATTTGGCCGCAAAGCTAAAGACGGCGGCATTCCGATCCACGAGTTTTTTCACTTTGACTACAATCCGAACCTGAAATACCTGTTCATCTACATTGTGCTGTTCCTGGTCGTGATGGCGGTGCTGTACATCAAGCACCGTCTGACCCGCATGCCGATTGGCCGTGCGTGGGAAGCCTTGCGCGAAGACGAAATCGCCTGCCGTTCCATGGGCCTGAACCACGTGCTGGTCAAGCTCTCGGCATTCACTATCGGGGCATCGACTGCCGGTTTGGCCGGGGTATTCTTCGCCAGCTATCAGGGCTTCGTTAACCCGACCTCGTTCAGCTTCTTCGAGTCCGCGCTGATCCTAGCCATTGTCGTATTGGGCGGCATGGGCTCTACCGTCGGCGTGGTCATCGCGGCCTTCGTACTGACGGTCGCGCCGGAACTGCTGCGCAGCTTCTCTGAATACCGCGTGTTGCTGTTCGGAATCCTGATGGTGCTGATGATGATCTGGCGTCCACGGGGTTTGATCCGTATCAGCCGTACCGGGGTAACACCGCGTAAAGGCGTATTGATCAACAAGAGGACTGCGCCATGAGCGACGAAATCGTTCTTTCGGTCGAGAACCTGATGATGCACTTCGGTGGCATCAAGGCCCTCAGCGATGTCAGCCTCAAGGTGCGTCGTAACTCGATCTTCGCCCTGATCGGTCCTAACGGCGCAGGCAAGACCACCGTTTTCAACTGTTTGACCGGGTTTTACAAAGCCACCGGCGGCAAGATCGAACTCAATGCCCGAGGCGACCGTACCGACGTCATCAAGCTACTCGGCGAGTCGTTCAAAGCAGTCGATTTTGTTTCGCCGAAAAGCTTTCTCAGCCGCGTGTACTACAAAATGTTCGGCGGCACGCACTTGGTCAACCGCTCAGGTTTGGCCCGAACGTTCCAGAACATTCGCTTGTTCAAGGAAATGTCGGTCATTGAAAACCTGTTGGTGGCCCAGCACATGTGGGTCAACCGCAACCTGCTGGCCGGCATCCTCAACACCAAGAGCTATCGCCAAGCCGAAGACGATGCCATGAGCACCGCCTTCTATTGGCTGGAAGTGGTGGACCTGGTGGATTGCGCCAACCGCCTGGCCGGTGAACTGTCCTACGGTCAACAACGCCGTTTGGAGATCGCCCGCGCCATGTGTACCCGGCCTCAGGTGATCTGCCTGGATGAACCGGCTGCGGGCCTCAACCCACAAGAAACCGAAGCGCTGAGCGGCATGATCCGTCTGCTGCGCGACGAACATGACATGACCATCGTGCTGATCGAGCACGACATGGGCATGGTCATGGGCATTTCCGACGATATCGTCGTGCTTGACCACGGCAACGTAATTGCCGTTGGCGGGCCGGAACAGATTCGCAACGATCCGAAAGTGATCGCGGCGTACTTGGGCGCTGATGAAGAGGAGTTGGTATGAGCGTACCCATCCTCGAATTGAAAAATATCGATGTGTTTTATGGGCCGATCCAGGCCTTGAAAAAAGTGTCGTTGCACATTGATGAAGGCGAGACCGTCAGCCTGATTGGTTCCAACGGCGCGGGCAAATCCACGCTGCTGATGTCGATTTTCGGCCAGCCACGGGCCGCCAGTGGGCAGATCATGTACCAAGGCGTCGACATCACTCAAAAGTCGTCGCACTACATCGCCTCTCATGGCATCGCACAGTCGCCAGAAGGGCGGCGGGTGTTCCCGGACATGAGCGTCGAGGAAAACCTGCTGATGGGCACCATCCCCATCGGCGACAAGTTCGCTTCGCAAGACATGCAGCGCATGTTTGAGATGTTTCCCCGCCTTAAAGAGCGCCGCAATCAGCGCGCCATGACCATGTCAGGCGGCGAACAGCAAATGCTCGCCATTGCCCGCGCACTGATGAGCCGTCCAAAACTGTTGCTGCTCGACGAGCCGTCCCTGGGTCTGGCTCCGATTGTGGTTAAACAGATCTTCTCGACCCTGCGCGAGCTGGCGAAGTCAGGCATGACCATCTTCCTCGTTGAACAGAACGCCAACCACGCGTTGCGGCTCTCGGATCGGGCGTATGTGATGGTCAACGGCGAGATTCGTCTGACCGGCACCGGGCAAGAATTGTTGAGCAATGACGAGGTTAGAAACGCCTACCTTGGCGGTCACTGATCAGGACGGGTTACATCGGCAAAACCACAGCGCGCCTTGGGAAATTAGCCCAAGGCGCGTTTTTTTTGAATTGTGGAAAACATTTTTAGCAAGCTCTTAAATCGCGGCATAAAGACGCTGCAAATAGTTGTTTTGTCACGGTTTTGACTTGTCCAAGATTGCTGTGGAGGTAGCTGTGGGTAACATGGGAGTAGCTGGCTGTAGCCCTTGTTATACGTGGCCTCCAGCAGGTTGGTTGTTTTTTGATCAGCGGTTTTTCCACTAGCTCCCAAGCAGTCTGTCAATGATTTTCTACCTGTTTGTTCATACAGGTTTTGTGTGGGCTCAACCTGTGGATAAGTCGGTGGACAAGCACTGGAAAGGTTGTTCTAGAGGCCGTGGTTACTGGCATGGAGCCTTCACTGTGTTTTCCCTCTGGAAACTACTTTTTAACGCCGTCAGGTATGGCGGGCAGGGTCAAGTAAAAAACTTCCACAAAAACTGCACGGCCTGCGATGTATCAGGTTGACGGCAGATTGCAGTTGCCCCCAAAGACTGTGGGCGGTGCTGTGGATAAGGTGGGTAAAACTCGTTGCAGCCCATACGGGCTATGGCTTTGCGCCAATAGAGTGTTTTTCGTACAGCTGCAAACGACGGGCGCCGACGCATCCGACGCTTGCTGGTCATACACCCGTCCGGGCATTCTGCCGGTCTGTTGCCCTTATCGTAATCATGGCTGTGCTTGTTTTAGCGCTGCATCAGGAGAAAGAAATGACGTCCACTGTATTCATTACCGGTGCCACCTCCGGCTTTGGCGAAGCCTGCGCCCGCAAATTTGCCGAAGCTGGCTGGTCGCTTGTGCTGACGGGTCGTCGTGAAGAGCGCCTGAATGCGCTGTGCGCTGAATTGTCGAAACAGACCAAGGTCCATGGCCTGGTGGTGGACGTGCGTGACCGTGCGGCCATGGAGAGCGCCATTGCCGGTTTGCCGGCTGAATTCGCGACCATTCGCGGGTTGATCAACAACGCCGGTCTGGCATTGGGTGTTGATCCGGCGCCGAAATGCGATCTGGACGACTGGGACACCATGGTCGACACCAACGTCAAAGGCCTGATGTACACCACCCGTTTGCTGTTGCCGCGCCTGATCGCTCACGGGCGTGGTGCGGCGATCATCAACCTGGGTTCAATCGCCGGCAACTACGCGTATCCGGGCAGCCACGTCTATGGCGCGACCAAAGCATTCGTTAAGCAGTTCTCGTTGAACCTGCGCTGCGATTTGATTGGTACCGGCGTGCGGGTGACCAACCTTGAGCCGGGACTGTGTGAAAGCGAATTCTCGCTGGTGCGTTTCGCGGGCGACAAAGAACGTTATGACGCCACGTACGCGGGTGCCGAAGCAATCCAGCCGCAAGACATCGCCGACACGATTTTCTGGCTGATGAACACCCCGGCGCACGTCAACGTCAACAGCCTGGAATTGATGCCGGTCAGCCAGACCTGGGCTGGTTTTGCGATTGACCGCACGCGCGGCTGAGTCAGCGACACCGAGTCGCTCGCTTCCCGAATAAATTCGGTCCTACAGGGTTTTGTGTCCGTAAAAAAAACCTGTGGGAGCGAATTCATTCGCGAAGTTTTTCAGCGGTTGAAATACCCCGCCAACCCGCTATAGCAGGTCGCCAGATGGTAGGGCGTGGTCGATGGCATGTCGCTGCGGCTGACGTTGCCTTGGTCGTCCAGACATTCATGCCAACCCGTCGGGTGCAGAAAGCGCTGTTGCAACGCCTTCAACTGCTGAGCCAATGCTTGGTCGCTGTCAGGTCGCAACGCCAATGCCCGCAAGTATTCCGCCTGTGCCCAAATGCGTTGGGTGCCGTCGCGCGCAGTGCCATCAACGTCCAGCGTCGCCTTAACTGCCCCGGTCAGCGGATCGACACCTTGTTGCTCGGTGTAATCGAACGCTCGGGTCAATGACCCATGCAAAGGGCTGTCACGCAGCAGCGGCGAAGACGCCAACAAAAAGAACCATTCAAACTGATGACCGGGTTCGAACCAGTTATCCACAGCGCCCAGCGGTTTTTCTAGCATCACGCCGTGTACCGGATCAACGAAACGCTGCTGCATGGCGTCGACCAATGGCGCCAATGCCGCTTGGGTAGGCTTGTCTTCACGGACTGACACGGTCGCGAGAAAGGCTTCGGCCAAGTGCATTAACGGGTTCTGCAACGGGCCACTGCCTAGCGATGACCAGTCCTGACCGAGGCTCGCTTCATACAACCCGGTGCCGTCGGCAAAGCGTTCGGCAACCACCGTGAGCGCGGCGTTGAGCACTGATTCCACCAACGGCTCGCGCACTTTGGCCCAGTAATGAGCACAGGCGAAAATGATGAAGGCGTGGGTGTACAGGTCTTTGCGCTGATCCAGCGGCTTACCCTGCGGGTCGATGCTGTAGAACCAGCCGCCGTGCTCGGCATCGTGGAAATGCTGCTGCAGGGACCGAAACAGCGCCGCTGCACGACCTCTCGCTTCAGGCACGGCAGGTTGGTCGATCAAGCTGGAAAACAAATACAGCTGACGCGCACAGGCCATGGCGCGGTAACGCTGAGGCGGCAATGGCTGATGATGGGCATCCACCGCTTCATACGGCAGCGCCAACTGCGAATTCCAGCCAGGGCCAAGCCAAAGCGGCACGATGACTTGCTGAAAATGCAGCTGGATGGCGGCGAATACGGCGGTCAGTTCAGACTGAGAGGCGGAGCTGGAAACATCGGGCATCGGCTGGCGTCACGGCAAGGGCGTTTGCGCGACATGGTAACGCAATGAAGAAACGGCTCGCCAACAAGTTGCTGCGGCGCCGCAGATACTTCTGTAGGACCGAATTTATTCGGGAAGCGGGCGACGCGGTTTGTCAGCAATACCGCGTCGTGGCCTTCGCGAATGAATTCGCTCCCACAGAGGCAATCAAGCCGCTTCAGTCAGCAGGCCTTGGCGCTCGATGAACGCGATGATCTGTTCCAGCCCGAGGCCGGTTTTCTGATTGCTGAACACGAACGGCTTCTCGCCGCGCATTTTCTTGGTATCGCGGTCCATCATTTCCAGAGATGCCCCCACCAGCGGTGCCAGGTCGACTTTGTTGATCACCAGCAAATCGGACTTACAAATGCCTGGCCCGCCCTTGCGCGGCAGCTTGTCACCGGCAGACACGTCGATCACGTAGATCGTCAGGTCCGACAGCTCAGGGCTAAACGTCGCGGATAAGTTGTCACCGCCCGATTCAACAATGATCACGTCCAGGCCTGGAAAGCGCCGGTTCAACTGGTCTACCGCTTCGAGATTAATCGAAGCGTCTTCGCGAATCGCTGTGTGCGGGCAGCCGCCGGTTTCAACACCGATGATGCGTTCAGGCGCCAAGGCTTCGTTGCGCACCAGAAAATCTGCGTCTTCACGGGTGTAGATGTCATTGGTGACCACGGCCAGGTTGTAACGGTCACGCAGGGCCAGGCACAGCGCCAGGGTCAGGGCTGTCTTGCCGGAACCGACCGGGCCACCGATGCCAATACGCAGAGGTTGGCTGTTCATAACGTTCTCCAGTGAGCGGTGATGGCTCTCGGCCAATGGTTGAGCAGGGTCTGTATAAAAAAAGATCAGGACCTAAACAGGCGGCTGTATTGACGTTCATGGCCCATGCTCGCCAGCGACAAGCCAAACGCCGCGCTGCCGTAATGTATCGGGTCGATGTTCGACGCGTGCTGCTGCGCCTGTTGCAATAGCGGCAATAACTCGCTGGTCAGGCGTTGCGCGGCTTGCTGGCCCAGCGGCAGGGTTTTCATCAACACCGCCAATTGGTTTTCCAGCCAGCTCCACAACCAGGCGGCCAGGGCGTCTTGCGGGCTAATCCCCCACGCACGGGCAGCCAAGGCCCAGCCCAAAGCGAAATGCGGCTCAGGCAATTGCTCTAAAAAGGTTCGTGCGGGGGCGTCCAACTCGGGTAGCCCGCTGAGCAATTGGTGCAGGGAATAGCCCATCTGCCGGCTTTCTTGAAACAGCTCGCGGGTTTCCCGGCTGGCGCGGTGTTCCTGACTCAGTTGCAGCAACTGCGCCCAATCGTCCTCGGCCGCCGCCGTGCAATGCGCGAGCAATAACGGGGCTTCAAAGCGGGCCAGATTGAGCAGCAGTTGATCGCCGATCCAGCGTCCGGCGCTGCGGGTGTCATTGACCAGTGCGTTCTCGACTGCCATTTCCAGACCTTGCGAGTAGCTGTAACCACCAATCGGCAACTGCGGGCTGGCCAAGCGCAGCAGCGCCCACGCGTTGTTCACGTGCGCACGCCGAATTGATGCAGGCGCGGTGGGTAATTGAAATCTTCTTCACCGGGCCGAGAGTGATGATGGCCACCGCCATACGCACCGTGTTCAGGGTGAAAGGGCGCTTCGATGGCTTCGGTGGTGGCACCCAGTTGATCAAGCATGGCTTTGAGCACGTAATCGTCCAGCAAGCGCAACCAACCGTCGCCCACTTGCAGGGCAACGTGTCGGTTGCCCAGGTGATAGGCCGCGCGGGTTAGCTCGTGGGTATTGCTGCAGGTCACGTGCATCAATTGCTCAGGTCGCGCGCAAACACGAACGATACGTCCGTCCTCCGCTTGCAGGCATTCGCCATCGCGCAACGGTGGTTGGCCGCGCTCAAGGAACAGACCGACGTCCTCGCCCTCGGCAGTGACGCAACGAAGGCGGCTTTTGCTGCGCGCCTCGAAGTTCAAATGCAGTTCGGCAGCCCATTCGGTGCGTGAATCTATTCTTCGGTGAATCACCAGCATCAGCATGCTTCCAGCCAGATTTCGATGGAGTAGTTAGAGCAAGGGGCTTGCCAATATGGGAATGCGCCTACAGCGGGCGACGGCGCTTAAACGCAGAGTAACCGAATGTTCCGGATTGGTGCGTTGATTGTGCGGATGCACCGGTTGGGGTCACTCGGTGCTGCCAAGCCCTTGCCAGTGGTTGGCGCCGATAAAGATAAAGCGCAATTGCTGGGTAATTTTGGCGCGGGGGGTGAGGTGATCGGCGAGGGTCTCTGCGGGAGGGTCGATCAGTTCCGGGAGCATGGCGAACACACTCTTGACCACAAGGTCAGCCATCACTGATAAATCGTCGGCGTCCAGATGTTGCAACTTGGGCATCAACGCCAAGTCGGCAGCCAAGTCGGCGCTGATGCCTTCACGAAGGGCACCCAGGGCTTGGCGCACTTGCAGCGAGCCGCCATATTGTTCGCGGGCCAGAAACAGGAACTGCGAACGGTTGGCACCCACCACTTCCAGAAATATTTTCACCGAGCCTTCGATGATGCCGCCCACAACGGATTTGTTGTGACGCACCAGGCGAATGGTTTTGCGAAAGGTCTGACCCACTTCAGAGACCAGCGCCAAGCCCAGTTGGTCCATGTCTTCGAAGTGCCGATAGAACCCGGTCGGTACGATTCCGGCGGTTTTCGCGACTTCACGCAGGCTCAGGCTGCCAAATCCACGGCCGCTCGCCATCAAGCTGTGGGCGGCGTCGAGCAAGGCATGGCGAGTTTGTTGTTTCTGTTCGGCACGGGGCAGCATGGTGGGTGACATCTGAGGGGGGACTGCGCGGCACTTTAACAAATGCGCTGTAGTTGCGCGAAGCAAACGCTGAATAGCAAAAACCCGGCAATCAGCCGGGCTTATGAATGAGCGTCGAGCACTCAGCTATCGCGGCGATGCTGTTCGAGCAGGCGATCAGCGCCGCCTTCAGCTACGCGCTGGTATTGCTGAATCAAACGGCCGGTGTCGGCGATGCGGCCCCTCTGTTTGATGGCGTGATCAGAACCGCCTTCAGACAGTGTATTAAACAGGGCTGCCGAGGCTGGTTTGGCCTGAGCTGAGAGTGCCTGTTCGCTGGCTGGCATCGCAAAAGCGGAGGACGCCAGCAAAGAAAGGGACAGGCTCAGCAGCAGTGGGTGTTTCATGAGAGGTGCTCCACGGTAGGGCATTAAAACTTTGAGGCGCGCATCTTACTCTTGGGATGTCGATATGAAAGTTCGCAAAAATGATTCTAACAATCGATGAAATTGATTCGTCGCCACAGCCCTTGACCCGCGCGGCCTGTGTCGAATTGATTTTGCCCTGCTTTGGGGATTTCAAGATTTATTTGCCCCTGTCGAGGGCGTCTATCCCGGTGACTACGGGGTCGTTTCAGCTTATTTTCATCCTGATCAAAACCTGCGGCGTTTTTTCCAGTCGAAGGACAAAGCTCTAATAGTCCAACCGTCTACGCTTAGGGCAGATGCGCCATCGCTGGCAGGAAGTAGAAGAAATCTGGAGAGTCATGTAATGACGCGTCGCCGTAAAATTGTTAACTGGACGGGCATCATCTTTGTGCTGCTAGTGGCCATTCTGGCCATTGTGATCGTCACGTTTGATTGGAACCGAATCAAACCCACGCTTAACGAAAAAGTCTCCGACGCTTTGCATCGGCCCTTTGCGATCAACGGCAACCTTGCCGTGCTGTGGCAGCGTGAGCCCGATCAAGACGGCTGGCGGGGTTGGTTGCCGTGGCCGCACTTCATCGCCGAAGACCTGACCCTGGGTAATCCTGACTGGTCGAAGAATCCGCAGATGGTCACCCTTAAACGGGTCGAATTCCGCCTGGCGCCCTTGCCATTGTTAGTGCATCAAGTGGTGATCCCCAGAATCGACCTGACCGCGCCCAACGCCAAACTGGAGCGTCTGGCCGATGGCCGAGCCAACTGGACGTTTGATCTGCCCCCGTCCGACCCCAACGCCGAACCGTCGAAATGGGTACTGGACATCGGCGCGATCAAATTCGACAAAGGCCTGGTGAGCCTCAACGACCAAAGCCTGAAAACCCAGCTGGACTTGGTAATCGACCCATTGGGCAGACCGATCCCGTTTAGCGACATCGTTGGCACCAGTGAAGCGAAGAAAGCCCAGGACAAAGGCACCGCGCCGCAGGACTACGCGTTCGCCCTGACCGTTAAAGGCCAGTACCACGATCAAAAACTCAGCGGCAACGGCAAAGTCGGTGGCTTGCTGGCGCTTAAAGATGCCGGGCAGCCATTCCCGGTCCAGGCCGACGTGCAAATCGCCGACACCCGAATTGTGGTGGCCGGCACCCTGACTGACCCTGAAAACCTAGGCGCGCTGGATTTACGCCTGAAGCTGGCGGGCAGCAGCTTGGGCAATCTGTACCCATTGACGGGGGTTAACTTGCCGGATTCACCGGCATACTCCACCGATGGCCACTTGATCGCGAAATTGCACGATGCCGCTGGGGCGTCGTTTCGCTATGAAGGCTTCAACGGCAAGATCGGCAACAGCGACATCCACGGCGATCTTGGTTACGTCGCCAGCCAGCCGCGCCCGAAGCTGACCGGCGCGCTGGTGTCCGAGCAGCTATTGTTCACTGACCTGGCGCCATTGATTGGCGCCGACTCCAATGCCGCACAGAAAAAACGCGGCGGCGACAGCAAACAGCCCGCAGGCAAAGTGCTGCCGGTGGAGGAGTTTCACACCGATCGTTGGCGGGTCATGGATGCCGACGTCGAGTTTACCGGCAAGAAAATCGTCCAGAGCGCCAGCTTGCCGTTTACCGACCTGTATACCCACGTCGTACTCGATGACGGCCAACTCAACCTGCAACCGCTGCGCTTTGGCGTGGCCGGCGGCAAACTGGACGCCGACATCCGGCTGGACGGCCGCTCCACACCGCTTCAAGGGCGAGCAAAAATCACGGCCCGCAACTTCAAGCTCAAGCAGTTGTTCCCGACGTTTGAGCCGATGAAAACCAGCTTCGGTGAATTGAATGGCGACGCCGACCTCAGCGGCCGGGGGAATTCAGTGTCGGCGCTGCTGGGCACATCCAATGGTGAATTGAAAATGCTGGTCAATGACGGCGCCATTAGCCGCAGCTTGATGGAAATCGCCGGGCTCAACGTTGGCAACTACGTGGTTGGCAAAATGTTTGGCGACAAGGAAGTGAAAATCAACTGTGCCGCGGCCGACATGGGCATCAAGGACGGCTTGGCGACCACCAAACTGTTCGTCTTTGACACCGAAAACGCCATCGTCTACATCAACGGCACCGCAAACTTCAGCAGCGAGCAACTGGACCTGAAGATCAACCCAGAATCCAAAGGCTTCCGCGTGTTCTCCCTGCGTTCGCCGCTGTACGTACGCGGCACCTTCGGCAAACCCGACGCGGGCGTACAGTCCGGCCCATTGATCCTGCGTGGCGCGGGCATGGTGCTGCTCGGTGCAGTAATGGGACCCGCAGCCGGGCTATTGGCCTTGGTTGCACCCAGCGGCGGTGAACCCAACCAATGCGCGCCGTTGCTGGAACAGATGAAAGCCGGTAAGGCACCGAAAACGGTGAAGTAGGTTAAAGCGATTTGAAATGCACATTGTTTTTTAGGCGCTGCCGAAGGCTGCGAGGCCGGCACGGCTCTGGGGTTTTATTGACCGGTTGATAGCAAGCAGCCACAAATCCTGTGGGGGAATAGGCTTGCCTGCGAAGAGGCCCTTAGTCACGCCGCTGATGTCGACCTGAAACCTGGGCCGCCTGCATTGACGCTTTCGTTGGCAAGCCAACTCCCACAGCTTTTAATAGAGGGGCCGCTATGTTTTCGATGCCGCGCTGTCGCGCAGCAAACACAGGGCCACTGTAGGAGCGCGCTTACCCGCGAGCGGCTGCGTAGCAGTCGTAAACCCAGCCACTTTATCTTTCAGTTGGAACCGGGTCGACCTGTTAGGAACGCTCCGGTCGAGCGCGGCCCCGGGCCCATCGCGGGCAAGCGCGCTCCTACACTTTAATATGGATAATTCAATGAGTTATACGGTATTTGATAAGACCCTTTGATGATTGATCGAACGACAGATTCAGATTCGTCCTAAAGATTATTCACCGCGAAAACATTAACGTCTCACCTTGATTTCAGGGAGTTTCGTCAGTGAATCATAAGGAGACGCAGAGATGGATCTCAAGGGCGCAATTTCTGATTACACCAAATATCAATTTAAAGAGCTTATAAAAGCGATTGAGGATGTTGAAACAGAAAGTTGACATGCCGAGTTGTTATTCCATTTCAACAAAATTGCTCCTTCACCCTGCCGGGTCAGACCTTTTGTATTACCCGCAGCCAGGTGCAGATGAGTCCCCGGAAGGTGTCGTTCAAGAGAATCAGACGTGGTGCCTGGCCAATGGCGTACCAGGTCTCAAGTCGGCTTTCTGATGAAAAATAGCCTCTCGGATTACACCGAGTTTCAGTTCATGAAGTTCGTGGAAACAATTTTCGAAGAGAACAATGCTGACAGAAATGACGCTCGTTTAAATGAGTTACTGCTCCAATTTGAAAAACTGACCGGGCACTCCGCCGGCATGGATTTGATTTACTACCCGGAGTCTGGCGAAGAATGCACACCAGCAAGTATCACTGAGACCGTAAAAAATGGCGCGAGGAAAACCGTCTTCCTGGGTTCAAACCGGCCTTTTAATTCTTTTCGGAGGTGTGGGTGGAATTCAAGAACGAGCTTTCTGATTACACCGAATACCAGTTCGCGAAAGTGATTCAAGCAATAAAGGACTGTGAGGGGTCCGAGGACTTTCAAGCTCAGTTGATCGTTCATCTCAACAGCTTGGCAGCAGACGCTGGAGGCTCCGACTTGATTTACTACCCTGAAGAGGGTGCAGATAGCCCCGCTGAAGGGGTCGTCCGGAGTATCCATACGTGGTGCTCAGCTCACGGATTACCAAGTTTTAAATCACCTTTCTGAGTCGGCCGAAGGCACTATCCCAAACACAAAAAAACGCCCAGTTATCTTCGATCAACGAAAACCAACTGGGCGTCGCTTTTTAAAGCACTTACATATCTTTCAAAAGATCGGCCATGTCATCGGCGTGTTCTTCTTCTTGCGCCAATATAGTTTCGAAGATCCGTCGTGATGTCGGATCTTGTTCGCCGATGTATTGGATAATTTCGCGGTAGCTGTCGATGGCGATTCGCTCGGCGACCAGGTCTTCGTAGACCATCTCTTTCAGCGTGTTGCCAGCAACGTACTGCGCGTGGGAGTTTTTCGACAGCAGGTCCGGGTTAAATTCCGGTTCGCCGCCCAGCTGCACGATGCGCTCGGCGAGTAGGTCGGCGTGTTCGTTTTCTTGCCCCGCATGTTCCAGAAACTCTTCGGCGGCCACGTGCGCTTTCAGGCCGGTGGCCATGTAGTAGTGACGTTTGTAACGCAGGACGCAGACCAACTCAGTGGCCAGGGATGCGTTGAGTAAACGGACCACTTCTTCGCGGTCAGCGCTGTAACCCTCGGTCACGGCACCGTTTTCCACATTCTGACGCGCGCGTTGGCGCAGGGTATTCACATCCGTTAATTGCTGCACATCGCTCATCATTCATCTCCAGGGCTAATCCGGTTTCCGTCTTGCTCTATAAGCCGCCCGTCTAAGATCAACGGTCGCTCCGGCATGATCGGTACCTAGTTGTGAGTGATGAGGCGCGAGAAAGTTTTATCGCAGGGCCTACAGAAAACACAAAAGCCCGAGGCGCGCGGCTTCAGGCTTTTTGTTTGGAGCACCGCTGACTGCGGGTCTTACATGGCGCGCTCGTTCGCTTCGCGTTGGTCGCAGGTCATGAAACCCTTTGTGTCGACCTTGCCATTGCCGTCAAACGCCACGTAGTAGGTTTGTTTGCTGCCTTCGTGGTTTAGCACGTAGTTGTTGCAACTGCCAGGGTGGACCATGCGGTGCTGACGGGAAGACGGCTCACCGCCAATCGTCAGCACTTGTTGTTCGTTCATGCCTTTTTCAACTTGCTTGACCAGCGGCTCGTTGCGATAAGTGACGAAATCCACCGGGTTTTGGGTGGTGGTCGAGCAACCGGCCAGAACGGCGAGCACGCTCAGTGTTGCCAAGGTTTGCTTGTACATAGGAACGCTCCTGATAACTGAGCCATGGTTGGCCCGATGAAGCTTTGAGCGACGGAAGGTAACCAGAGTTCGATTTAAAGATGGCGTTCAGGCATCAGCCGATATTGTTGACTAAGGTTGAGTCGCCACCCTCATGCAAAAGGACCGTGCCATGACGCAAAAACTTGCTACGCGCTATCCGTTGATCATGGTTCCAGGGTTGCTGGGGTTCGTTCGTTTGGTGCTGTACCCCTACTGGTACGGCATTGTGACGACCTTGCGTCGCGGCGGCGCAAAGGTGTTCCCGGTCTTGGTGTCCTCGATCAATTCCACCGAAGTGCGCGGCGAACAGCTGTTGCAGCAGATCGAAAAGATTCTGCTGGAGACCGGTGCGGCCAAGGTGAACTTGATCGGCCACAGCCAAGGTGCCCTGACCATTCGGTATGCCGCCGCTAAGCGCCCTGATCTTGTGGCCTCCGTCACCAGTGTTGCGGGGCCTAATCATGGCTCCGAGTTAGCGGATTACCTGAAGCGAAGTTTTCCCGCGGGCACGGCCAAGGGGTGGCTACTTAACCTCGTGCTGCGGCTATTGGCTTGGTTGATGGCGTTGCTGGAAACCGGCTACCACGGCCCCAGATTCCCGGTGGACATCGATGCATCGCATCAGTCGCTGACCACTAATGGCGTGGCGCTGTTCAACAGTCGTTATCCCCAAGGCTTGCCGGAAACATGGGGCGGGCAGGGGCCAGAGGAAGTCAATGGCGTACGTTATTATTCGTGGTCCGGCACCTTGCAACCGGGGCGCACTGATCGTGGGCGCAATCGGTTGGATGGGACCAATCGCACCTGTCAGCTGTTTGCCCGTACCTTTACCCGGGAAGTCGGGCAGTGCGACGGCATGGTCGGGCGCTTCAGTTCGCACTTGGGCACTGTCATCGGCGACGACTACCCCCTTGACCACTTCGATATCGTCAATCAGTCGTTGGGACTGGTGGGGACGGGCGCCGAGCCCGTGCGCTTGTTTACCGAACATGCCGAGCGGCTGAAAGCGGCGGGGTTATAACGCCCGTTGTGCGACACCCAACGGTGTGGTCCAGCGTTCCGCTAGCACCACACCGAACAACGTCAGTCCGCCGCCGATCAAGTGATAGGACGCCAGATGCTCGCCCAGTACGGCCGATGCGATCAGCGCCGTCGTGAGGGGCATCAGGTTGAGAAACATGGAGGTGCGACTTGGGCCCAGACGATGAATAGAATGCATCCACAGCAGTGGGGCGAGCATTGAGGTCGGGATGCACGCATACAAAATCAGCGGAATATTGCTTGAGTTCAGTCCCGCTTTGGGCGACAGCAGGAACATGGGAAACAACACTGCCACGGCGACCCAAATCTGCAAATACAACAGTTGCAGGGGCGGCAGGTGCATTTGCCACTTTTTCAACAGGGTGCTGTAGACGGCGTACGCGAACGTGGCGACCAATATCATCGCGTCGCCGAGGTTAAGACCCCGCTCCATCAAGGCGCTCAGGCTCCCGGCCGAAACCACCACCGTCACGCCGCTGAACGACAGCACTGCGCCCACCAAGGCACCGGTGGTTAACCGAGTGCCCAAGGTCGTAATCGACAACCCCAGAGCGATCATCGGCATCAACGATAAAATGATGCCCATATTGGTGGCGGTGGTCATCGACGCGGCGAAGTACGCCAGGCTTTGGTAAACCGCCATGCCCAGCACGCCAAGGACCGCTATTTTTTTCAAATTGGGTTTGATCACCTCCCAGTTCTTGATCACCGGCCGAAGCAAAAACGGGGTGAACAAAATACCCGCCAGCAACCAGCGATAGAAACCGATCTCGGCAGGAAATATCACGCCCACCGTGAGTTTGTTGACCACGTTGTTGGCTGACCAGATAACAATCGTCAGTAGCGGAAATAGATATTGCATCGGCGCACCGCTCGGAAGTGAGACTGAATTATCCGCCTGTCCGTTGCGATGGCTATACTCCGTTTCGGACAACTTCCACCGAGCGGCAGACAGTATGAAAACCAAACTCCTCACCATCCCAGATTTTTCCGGTCTACCGTGCCCGGTTTACCTACGACACGACGAGTTCGGCGCCGACACCCATAGCGCGCCGCATCGGCATGCTTGGGGGCAGCTCAACTTTGTAAAGCACGGGGTGATGGAGATCGAAATCGCGGGTCAGCGCTTTATGTCGCCGCCGCAATACGCGGTATGGATTCCGTCGCACGCGGAGCACAGCTGCTACAACCGTCAGGCCGTCACCTACCGCTCGGTCTACCTTGCCCTCGAACACAGCGCCCACATGCCGGACGCACCCTGCACGCTGGTGATCAGCGACGTGCTCAAGGCGATCCTCAATGACTTTGCCGATCGCGACGTGAAAATTCCCGAGAGCGATGCCGACCAGCGTTTGGCGCAGGTGATCGTGGATCAGTTGCGGGTGGCGCCGGTGCAAACGCGTTTCCTGCCGTATGCGCAAAGCCCCGGTTTAGTCTCGGTGCTTCAAGCGTTGCAGGCTGAACCCGGCGACAACCGACCTTTAGTGGAGTGGGCCAGTCAGGTGCATGTCAGCGAACGAACGCTGGCCCGGCAATGTGTGCGGGAATTGGGCATGAGTTTTGGCGACTGGCGCCAGCGCTTGCGATTTTTAAAAGCCATTGAGGCGTTGGAGGGCCGTCGCAGCGTGCAGGAAATCGGCTATGACATGGGCTACAGCAGCGCTTCGGCATTTATTTCAATGTTTCAGCGCCAGGCCGGTTGCTCGCCCGAACAGTACCGGCGGCAAGCAAAAATGGCCTGAAATAGGCCAATCACATCCCGTAACATATCTCGTGGCCTTGGCTACACTTCAGCGAGGCCACGCTGATCGGCGTGGGTCATCAGGAGATAACTCCATGAAAATGCTACGTGTTCCTCTGTTGGTTATGGGTTTGATGATGTGCGCACACGGATTTGCCGAGACCGCGCAGCAGAACAAAATGACCACGTGTAACGCCGACCCGCAAGCGAAAACCCTGACCGGTGATGCGCGCAAAACGTTCATGAGTAATTGCCTCAAAGCCACGCCAGCAGCGGCGGCCAAGCCAGTCACCGCGCAGCAACAGAAGATGAAGGACTGCAACGCTGATCCCCAGGCAAAAACCTTGAAGGGCGATGCGCGCAGAGCGTTCATGAGCACCTGCCTGAAGAAGTGATCGGTTGATCGTCGGCAGCGACCTTTTGAGCACTGGTCCTCAACTCGGAACGCTGGCAGACTGCCCCCCTTTTCGCGCCGTTCGTTTTTGAGGCTGTCATGCCAACGTTTTCCCCGCGTCACGTGTTGTTGGCCAGTTTGATCATCGTGTGTGGAGGGTTGCTGGCGGCGATACCGCTCAAACTTCTGCCGAGTCTGCTGGCCGGGTTGCTGGTATTTCAACTGGTCAACATGCTCACCCCGAAACTGCAGCTTTTGATTGCCGGTGAGCGTGCGCGCTGGTTAGCCGTGGCGCTGCTGGGTACATTGGTGGTCAGTGTGCTGACGTTGCTGTTTGCCAGCGCCATCAGTTTTTTTCTCCACGAAGCCGAAAACCCGGGCGCGTCGTTGGGCAAGTTCATGACAGTGGTCGACCGCGCTCGCGGTCAGTTGCCGCCGTTCATTGACAGTTACCTGCCCGCCAGCGCTGATGAGTTTCGTATCTCGCTGGGTGCCTGGATGACCAAGCACATCGGCGATTTGCAACTGCTGGGCAAAGGCGCAGCGCACACCTTCGTCACGCTGCTGATCGGCATGGTGTTGGGCGCTATCGTTGCGTTGCAGCGTGTAGTAGTGGGGCATAAACGCAAGCCGCTGTCGGCCGCGCTGTTTGAACGTCTGGACCTGCTCAACGAAGCGTTTCGCAATATCGTGTTTGCCCAGATCAAGATTGCTCTGCTCAATACGGCGTTCACCTCGGTCTTCATCGCCATCGTGCTGCCGCTGTGCGGCATTCACCTGCCGTTGACCAAAACCTTGATCATCCTGACCTTCCTGCTGGGCTTATTGCCGGTGGTGGGCAATTTGATGTCCAACACGCTGATCTTCATCGTCGGCCTGTCGTTGTCGATCTGGGTCGCCATCGCGGCGTTGGGTTATCTGATCGTCATCCACAAGCTTGAGTACTTTCTCAATGCGCGGATCGTTGGTGGCCAAATCAGCGCTAAGTCGTGGGAGTTGTTACTGGCGATGCTGATCTTCGAAGCAGCCTTCGGCCTGCCCGGCGTCGTGGCCGGACCGATCTACTATGCGTATTTGAAGAGCGAATTGCGTCAGGCGGGGTTGGTTTAACACGGCCACACACACGTCACCCTGTGGGACCGAATTCATTCGGGAAGGCGTCATATCAGACACTGATGAGTTGGATGTGAAAACCATTCCCGAATAAATTCGGTCCCACGGATCTCCAGGCAATCCACATCCAGCCTGTCACTGTGGGACCGAATCAACTTAGCCGTAACGCTTTTTGGCTTCAATCGCCAAGCCGCTGCCGATGCTGCCAAAGATGTTGCCTTCCACATGGCGGGCATTGGGCAGCATGGCCGAGACGCTGTTGCGCAGGGCTGGAATCCCGCTTGAGCCCCCGGTGAAAAACACCGTATCCACCAAATCGACGCTTACGCCGGCATCGTTCAGCAGCTTCGACACGCTGTTACGCACCCGGGTGAGCAGCGCCTCAATGGCCGACTCAAACAACGTCCGGCTCAGTTCGACGCTCAAGCCCGGTTGAATACGATCCAGTGGCACATGGCGGCTCTCTTCATGGGTCAGATGAATCTTGGTTTCTTCAACTTCCATCGCTAACCAATGGCCGGCGCGCTGCTCGATCAGCTTAAACAGACGATCAATACCGCCGGTATCAACGATGTCGTAACGCATGCTGGCCAAGGCGATTTGCGATTTCTGTGAATACACAGCGTTGATGGTGTGCCAGGTCGCCAGGTTCATGTGGTGGCTGGTCGGCATGTACGCCTGACTCTTCATCCGGCTGCCGTAGCCAAACAGCGGCATCACGCCCTGAAGGCTGAGCTGCTTGTCGAAGTCGGTCCCGCCAATGTGCACGCCACCGGTGGCGAGAATGTCGTCATGCCGGTCGGCAACAAAACGTCGCTCCGGCGCCAGACGCACCAGGGAAAAGTCCGATGTACCGCCGCCGATGTCGACAATCAGCACCAGCTCTTCGCGTTCGATGGTCGACTCATAGTCGAACGCCGCCGCAATCGGTTCGTACTGAAACGACACTTCCTTGAAGCCAATCTTGTGCGCGACTTCCACCAGGGTGTCTTCGGCTTCCTGATCGGCGGCGGCGTCGTCGTCGACAAAATGCACCGGCCGACCCAGCACCACTTCATCGAAAGGACGGTCGGCGGCGGTTTCGGCGCGTTGTTTCAGTTGTCCGATGAACAGCCCCAGCAGGTCCTTGAACGGCATCGCCGTGCCCAGCACGCTGGTATCGTGTTTGATCAGCTTGGAGCCGAGCAAACTCTTCAGCGAGCGCATCAGGCGGCCTTCATAGCCTTCCAGGTACTCGTGCAGCGCCAGGCGGCCATACACCGGGCGACGCTCTTCCATATTGAAGAACACCACCGAAGGCAACGTGATTTTGCCGTCCTCCAGCGCGATGAGCGATTCCATGCCCGGCCGTAGCCAGCCAACCGTCGAATTGGACGTGCCGAAGTCAATACCGCAGGCACGGGCTGGAGATTCGTTTTTCATGTGCTTCATGTTCCAGTCAAAAAAACGGCCGCGCAGTGTATGTCAGCCCACCACAGATGCGTAGGGTGAAACGTCGGTTAGGTGCAGTTAAATCCGAAAAAGAGCATGCTACGCGCTGAGCATGGGCCTTTTGAGGCTGCGCTGGATAATTGGGGATGGTGACCGTTACATGGACTTCAAAGACTACTACAAGATTCTTGGGGTGGAACCGACTGCGGACGACAAAGCGATCAAGGTCGCGTACCGCAAATTAGCCCGCAAGTATCACCCTGACGTCAGTAAAGAAAAGGGCGCAGAGGAAAAATTCAAGGAAGCTTCCGAGGCTTATGAGGTACTCAAAAGCCCGGAGAAGCGCGCCGAATATGAAGAGCTGCGCAAGTATGGCCAGCAGGGTCGTCCCTTTCAGGGCCCGCCGGGCTGGCAGAACCGTGGCGGTGCGTCCAGCGGCGGCTATGGCGAAGACGCCGGCGACTTTTCAGATTTTTTCAGCTCGATCTTTGGTGGTCGGGCACAGCAAGGCCGGCCGCGTAGCGCGGGTCGTCGTGGACAGGATGTAGAAATGGAATTACCGATCTTTCTCGAAGAGACCCTGTCGAACGAGTCCAAACAAGTCAGCTTCAAGGTGGCCCAACATGGCGCTGATGGTCAGCGCATGGCAGATGTCACCAAAACCCTGAACGTGAAAATCCCGGCTGGCGTCGCTGACGGTGAGCGTATTCGTCTCAAAGGGCAGGGCGCACCGGGGGTTGGCGGCGGCGAAAATGGCGATTTGTACCTGATCATCCGTTTTGCACCGCACCCTATGTTTGATGTTGAAGGCCATGACCTGATCATTACCGTGCCATTAGCACCGTGGGAAGCGGCGCTGGGCACCAAAGTCGCGGTACCGACCCTGACCGGCAAGATCAACCTGACCATTCGCCCCGACAGCCAAAGCGGCCAACGCCTGCGCGTCAAAGGCAATGGCTTGCTCGACAAGCAAGGTCAGCGCGGCGATTTGTACGCGCAGTTGAAGGTTGTGATGCCGAAAACCACCGACGAAGCCGCTAAGGCACTTTGGCAGAGCTTGGCCGATACCGCCGCATTCGATCCGAGAGCCCAATGGAGTAGTTGATCATGAGCAGCACCCTGATCGTAGAGCTGGATATGAAGGAATTCTGTCAGGTGACCGAGATGCCGGCCGCCTTCGTGATCGAAATCGTCGAGCACGGCATTCTCGAACCTCAGGGGCAGCAGCCCGAGGAGTGGCTGTTCGACGCCCATGCCTTGGCCGTCGCCAGACAGGCGATCAAGTTGCAGCACGACCTTGAGCTTGAATGGGACAGCGTGGCGTTGGCGCTGGATCTGCTGAGTGAAGTTGACCGCTTGCGGGCGGAAAACTTCATGCTCAAACAGCGGTTGGGGCGTTTTTTGTTGGATTGATTTTGAATAGTCCGGACATCCTGCGATGAGCCGAGATCCTGTGGGAGCAGGCTTGCCTGCGAAGACGCCAGTGTATTCACCGCTGAATCTGTGCCGCCCTTGCTGACGCTTTCGTCGGCAAGCCGACTCCCACAGGTGATGTGTCTACGCGACCTAATGTTTGGGCAATACCACGGTAAACGTCGTCCCGTCAGCGCGGTTCGAGGTCACGGTAATGCTACCGTTGTGCGCAGTGACCACTTCCTTGACGATAAACAAGCCCAACCCAAGGCTCGTCGACGGGTGCCCCAATTCTTCGCTGGTGCTGCGAACAAGCGGATCGAAGAGGGTGCCAATCGCGCCCTCGGCAATCGGTTCGCCGAAGTTTTGCATCATCAACGTCACGCTGTTCTCATCAGCACTCAGTGTCAGCCGCAGCTGATGGCTGTTGGAGCCGTGTTGCAGTGCGTTGCCAATCAAATTTTGCAGTAACTGATCGATGCGTCCGCGATCCCAGTTACCACGGGTGTCACCACTGACTTCAAACGTAGGGTCGCACTCGGGCTGCCCGGCACAGGCTTCTTCGATGGCCTCACGGCAGGCGCTGGCCATTTCCATGGGTTTACGCTGAATCGGCAGGCTTGCACCCAGGCGGCTACGGACGAACTCAAGCAAATCCTTGACCATCGCGCCCATGTGCCGCGTGCCACCCTTGATGCGCGCAATGTAGGACAGTGCCGCATCGTCCAGGCCCACCTTACGGATCAACAATTCGGTGGACATGCTGACCGCCTGCAACGGCGCCCGCAGGTCATGGCCCAAGATTGCCAGAAAGATATCCCGCGAGCGCCCGACTTGCTCGGCATAGGCTGCAGTGGACTCAGCCAAGGCTTCGTCAATGGCTTCGTTGAAACGGATCATGTCGTGGAAGTATGTCAGTTCCGGCGACTTCAAACTGCTGACCCACATCCGAATGACGCTGGCGCGTAAATGGCGGAACTCGGAGGTCATTTGCACCAAGTCGAAACCCACGGTGTGTCGTAACTCACCGTGGCTGGCGGCGGCTTGGTCCAGGGTTGGGGATTTCTCCGGGCCTTCACCTTTGGATTTAGCCGACTGCTCAACCTGGGTTTGCGCGGTGTTCATGTCTCTGGCGGACGCCAGCAGAATGGCTTTGGCGTGGTCTCGCAGCCCTTCACGGCTCAGGGAACTCGCTGCTGGCTGGATGGTTTTCGCGAATTTTTCCCACTCGTCGACGATGCTGTCCACGTTCTGGACGATGAACTGGGAAAGGCGCATGAAGGTTTATCCTGCTGGCAGCTGCGATGAGCGGTATTGCATAGTAGCGCTTTTTTCGGAGTCTGAAAAAAGCCGTCTGTAGGCGCCAACGTGTTGGCGAAGCGGTGTACCTGACACACCGCCTCGCCACACGTTGGCTACTACCGTTACCTTGCGATCAGAACAAAAAGTACCGCTGCGCCATGGGCAGCACTTCGGCGGGTTCGCACCACAACAACACGCCGTCAGCCTTAACCTGGTAAGTCTGTGGGTCGACGTCGATGCTGGGCAGGTAGTCGTTGTGGATCAAGTCCGACTTCTGCACGTTGCGACAGCCCTTCACCACGCTTATCGTTTTTTTCAGGCCCAGGGATTCCGGGATACCGGCGTCCATGGCGGCCTGACTGATGAAGGTCAGGCTGGTGGCGTGCAGCGAGCCCCCGTAGCTGGCGAACATCGGGCGGTAGTGAACCGGTTGCGGGGTGGGAATAGACGCGTTGGCGTCGCCCATCAAGCTGGCGGCGATGGCGCCGCCTTTGAGGATCAGGCTCGGTTTGACCCCGAAAAACGCCGGGCGCCACAGCACCAGGTCGGCCCACTTGCCCACTTCAATAGAACCCACTTCATGGCTGATGCCGTGAGTGATGGCGGGGTTGATGGTGTACTTGGCGATGTAGCGTTTGGCGCGGAAGTTATCGTTGCCGGGGCCGTCTTCGGGCAACTGACCGCGCTGTTTTTTCATTTTGTCGGCGGTTTGCCAGGTGCGCATGATCACTTCGCCGACCCGGCCCATGGCCTGGCTGTCGGAGCTGATCATCGAAAACGCGCCGAGGTCGTGCAGGATGTCTTCGGCGGCGATGGTCTCGCGGCGGATACGGCTTTCGGCAAACGCCACGTCTTCGGCAATGCTTGGGTCCAGGTGATGGCAAACCATCAACATGTCCAAATGTTCGTCGATGGTGTTGCGGGTGAACGGTCGCGTCGGATTCGTTGAGCTGGGCAGCACGTTGGGCAAACCGCAGGCCTTGATGATGTCCGGGGCATGCCCGCCACCCGCGCCTTCGGTGTGATACGTGTGAATCGTACGACCCTTGAACGCTGCCAAGGTGGTTTCGACGAAGCCGGACTCGTTCAGGGTGTCGGTGTGGATCGCTACCTGCACATCGTATTGATCGGCCACGTTCAGGCAGTTGTCGATGGCGGCGGGGGTGGTGCCCCAATCTTCGTGCAACTTCAAACCAATGGCGCCCGCCTTGACCTGTTCAATCAGCGGTCCCGGCAGGCTGACGTTGCCTTTGCCGGTGAAGCCGATGTTCATGGGGAACGCGTCGGCGGCTTGAAGCATGCGCGCCAAATGCCAAGGGCCCGGCGTTACCGTCGTCGCATTAGTGCCCGTGGCCGGACCCGTGCCGCCACCGATCATGGTGGTGACGCCGCTCATCAGCGCTTCTTCGATCTGCTGCGGGCAGATGAAGTGAATGTGGGTATCGACACCGCCAGCGGTAAGGATCATGCCTTCGCCAGCGATGACTTCGGTGGCCGCGCCAATGGCGATGGTCACCCCGGGCTGGATGTCTGGATTGCCGGCTTTGCCGATGGCAGCGATGCGGCCATTTTTCAGGCCGACATCGGCTTTGACGATGCCCCAGTGATCGATGATCAGCGCGTTGGTGATCAGCGTGTCGACCACCTCGGCGGCCATCAGTTGGCCTTGGCCCATGCCGTCGCGAATAACCTTGCCGCCGCCGAACTTCACTTCTTCGCCATAGACCGTGAAGTCTTGCTCGACCTCAATCCACAGCTCAGTGTCGGCCAACCGCACGCGGTCGCCGACGGTAGGGCCGAACATGTCGGCGTAGGCGTGTCTGGAGATCTTCATGGGCGATCCTTAAATCATCAATGGCGGTGCCAACGTCTCGCCAACAAGTTGGCTCCTACAGGGGATTGAGTTCATCTGTAGGAGCCAACTTGTTGGCGAAACGTCGTGCGCGGCGAAACTATTTATTGCGTACGCTGGACTTCAATCCAACTCGCCCATCACCCGTCCCGCAAACCCAAACACCCGGCGATGCCCGGCCAAATCGACCAACTCCACGTCCCGCGACTGACCGGGCTCGAAGCGCACGGCGGTGCCTGCGGGGATGTTCAGGCGCATGCCGCGGCTGGCGGTGCGGTCGAAGGCCAGGGCGTCGTTGGTTTCGAAAAAATGAAAATGCGACCCGACCTGGATCGGGCGATCACCGCTGTTGGCAACGTTCAGGCTGATCGTGCGGCGGCCGACATTGAGTTCGATGTCGCCGGGCTGGATCTGATATTCGCCAGGGATCATACGGTCTTCCTCGACAAGGTTTTGTAATAGATAGCGGTCGGTTTGTATTCGCCGTCGGGGTTGCAGGCGTAGTCAGGCAATTTCCCGACGTTGATATAACCCGCCGAGCGGTAGAACGTTTCGGCGGGCGAGTCGGCCTCGGTGTCCAGGTACAGCAACCCGCGCTTGTGTTGTTGCGCGGCCTGTTCCAGCGCGTTGATCAATTGCCCGCCCAGGCCCCGCCGTTGCGCGGGTTTCAACACCAGCAGTTTTTGCACCTCGGCGCGGTTCGAACCGTTGGGTTTTTGGCACAAAGACAACTGCACGCTGGCCAATACTTGTTCCTCTTGAACCACCACCCACAATAGTCGCTCGCCCTTTTCCAGCTCTGCGCGTACGCCGTCGAAATACTCCAGCGCCTGCGCAGTGTTCAGGTTGGCCATGAAACCCACTGATGCACCTTGCTTGACGGCGTCCAGTAACAGATCAACCAGACCTTGGCGATAGTGGGGAAGGCTTTCGGCGTTAACGCGACGTAACTGGGCGGCGTTCATGGGGCGGATCTCCTTTCTTATAAGGGCTTCGAGCGAGGCGCTGAAGGCGCGGCGTCGGGTGTCAGGTTCAGTTGCATGAAGGTCAGGTCCAGCCAGCGACCGAACTTGGTGCCGACTTGGGCCATTTGACCGGTGATCGCAAAACCGAGGCGTTCATGCAGGGCCACGGATGCAGCGTTTCCACTTTCTATGGCCGCGACCATGATGTGCTTGTCGCAGCGCCGGGCACGTTCGATCAAGGCGTGCATCAGTTGCGGTCCCAAGCCATTGCCTCGTTGGTCGGCGCGGACATAGACCGAGTGTTCGACGGTATGACGAAAACCATCGAAGGGGCGCCAGTCGCCAAATGAAGCGTAGCCGAGCACTTCGCTGCCAGCATCGACGATCACCAGAATCGGATATCCCTGAACCTGCCGAGCGTCAAACCAGGCTTTGCGGTTGTCCAGCTCGACGGCCTGTTCATTCCAGATGGCGGTGGTGTTGAGCACCGCGTCGTTGTAGATGTCGAGGATGCCTACAAGGTCGGCTTCCAGTGCGTCACGAATAAGGTATGTCATTGAAAAACTCGCGTGTTGAAATCAGGCTATCGGTTGGTGCACGGTGACCAGTTTGGTCCCGTCTGGAAATGTGGCTTCAACCTGAATATCCGGGATCATTTCCGGGATACCTTCCATCACCTGCTCACGGGTCAGCAAGGTGGTTCCCAAGTGCATCAGTTCGGCAACCGTCCGGCCATCGCGGGCGCCTTCCAATAACGCGGCGGCAATGTAAGCCATGGCTTCTGGGTAGTTCAGCTTCACGCCCCGAGCCAGGCGCCGCTCGGCCACCAGCCCGGCAGTGAAGATCAGCAGCTTGTCTTTTTCGCGGGGAGTCAGGTCCATGTTCGGTTCCGTGTCATATCAATTGAGGGGCGCGATCCCCTGTGAGAGCGAATTCATTCGCGAATGTCGCAACGCGGTGTTTCAGACAAACCGCGCCGGCCGCTTCCCGAATGAATTCGGTCCCACAGGTGAGGTGTGATGTCGCGACGCGGTGCATCAGGTACTCCATATTCTCGGCGCAACCGCTTCACGCCCCAACAATTCAGGGCGCAGCAGCTTCCATAATCCAATCAGCCAAGCGCGGGCATGCAGGGCTTCGTCGGCCAGGCAGCGGGCGACCACCAGGCCTGGTAGTTGTGTGAGATCGCCGCGAACCGGCAGCTCGTCAGCCAAGTTACGGCAGGCTTCCAGCAAGTCGCCGCTGGTTTCGCCGGTCACTAACAGCGTAGCGAATACAGGTTTGCCGCCTAGGCCGATGGGCGAGTCCAGCAAGCCATCATTGCCGATGACACGCTGGCGTTCATGCCATAACAAACGTCCGTCGCGGCGGATTTCCACCTGGGATTGAAAATGCCCCAGATCAAAACGCTCGCCACAGGCTGGGCGCCCCAAGGCGACCACGTCCCAGTACAACACGCGGGCATCGCCCTGCAGCTCAATGTGGGTAGCGAGTTCTGCCTGGGCGGCGCTGAAGACGATGGTTTCTTGCGGCAGCCATTCCAGCGTGGCGCCGGCTTCGACCCTCAGCTCCAGTTGCTGAAAAGCCGGGCCAGCTGCGCGGTACCATTTGGCCGCGCCGGGGCTGGTCAATTGCGCCCAGGCATCGGCGCCGACATTCACCGAAATATCGAGCCGATCACCCCCCGCGATTCCGCCCGGCGGGTGAACGATGATGTGCTGACACACCTCAGGGCCTTCGGCATACAGATGCTTTTGCACCCGCAGCGGGCCTTGATGGCGGCGCAAGGTCGGACGCGTGCTGTCACCGAAACGGCCATAGCCCAACTCCAGCTCGGCATGCCAGCTGGGGGTGAACAGCGCGGTGTGGGCAGGAAGGTTCATGGTTGCGTCATTTTTGTGAAGGTCGCACCTTAGCGGATTAGCGCATCAAATTGTAACCAGACCACGCACCCCTTGCGCTTCCATGTCTTCGCCACGGCCTTGCTGGACGATCTCGCCACGGGACATCACTAGGTAATGATCCGCCAGCTCGGCGGCAAAATCATAAAACTGCTCGACCAACAGAATCGCCATGTCGCCTTGCGCTGCGAGCTTCTTGATCACTGCGCCGATTTCCTTGATCACCGAGGGTTGGATGCCTTCAGTGGGTTCATCGAGAATCAGCAGGCGAGGGCGGCTCGCCAGCGCGCGTCCGATGGCCAATTGTTGTTGCTGGCCGCCAGACAGATCGCCGCCGCGTCGCTGCTTCATTTGCAGCAACACCGGGAACAACTCGTAGATAAACGCTGGGACTTCTTTTGCTTCGCAGCCAGGGAAGCGCGACAGGCCCATCAACAGATTTTCTTCCACCGTCAGGCGGCCGAAGATTTCACGACCTTGTGGTACATACGCGATGCCAGCCTGTACGCGCTGATGCGGCTTGAACCCAGTAATGGTTTTGCCTTCCCACTGCACCGCGCCTTCTTTGGACGGCAGCAGGCCCATCAAGACTTTGAGCAACGTGGTTTTACCCACGCCATTTCGCCCGAGCAAGCACGTCACTTCGCCGATGTTCACCTCGAAAGACAGGCCGCGAAGAATGTGACTACCGCCGTAATACTGATGGAGCTTTTCGACTTGGAGCATGGTTTGCCTCTCATTAATCGACGTTGTCTGGACCGGCCTCTTCGCAGGCAAGCCTTCTCCCACAGGTGATCGTGCTTCTCTGTGGGAGCAGGCTTGCCTGCGAAGGGTGCAACGCGGTCTAGCGCCCTAAATAAACCTCAATCACCCGCTCGTCGGCCTGCACGTCTTCCAGCGAGCCTTCGGCCAATACGCTGCCTTGGTGCAGAACGGTTACGTGGTCGGCGATAGATCCGACGAAGCCCATGTCGTGTTCCACCACCATCAACGAATGTTTGCCCGCCAGGCTTTTGAACAGCTCGGCGGTGAATTCGGTTTCGGCGTCGGTCATGCCCGCCACAGGTTCGTCGAGCAGCAGCAGTTGCGGGTCTTGAACCAGCAGCATGCCGATTTCCAGAAACTGTTTTTGCCCGTGGGACAGCAGCCCCGCAGGCCGGTGCATCGAGCCTGTCAGGCGAATGGTTTCAAGTACCTGATGGATGCTGTCTTGCTGCTCGCCAGTCAACCGTGCGCGCAGGCTGGCCCAGACGGACTTGTCAGTTTTCTGCGCCAGTTCAAGGTTCTCGAACACGCTCAAGGCTTCGAACACGGTAGGCTTCTGAAACTTGCGACCGATACCGGCTTGGGCGATTTGTACTTCGCTCATCAGCGTCAGGTCCAGGGTTTCACCGAACCAGGCTTTGCCTTGGCTGGGCCGCGTCTTGCCGGTGATCACGTCCATCAGCGTGGTTTTACCCGCGCCGTTAGGGCCGATGATGCAGCGCAATTCGCCCACGCCGATGTACAGGTTCAGGTTGTTCAGGGCTTTGAAGCCATCGAAACTGACGCTGATGTCTTCCAGGGTAAGAATGGTGCCGTGTCGGGTGTTTAGACCCGCGCCGGTCATTTGCCCGAAGCCAATGGCATCGCGGCTAGTACCGGCGTCTGAATTGGGGGCCAGGATCGGTTCGAGCATGAAGGCTGGGGTCGGAGTGGTTTTCATTGATCACCCTTCTTTTTCAGCAGGCCAATCACGCCTTTAGGCAGGTACAAGGTCACGATGATGAACAGTGCGCCGAGGAAAAACAGCCAGTACTCCGGGAACGCCACGGTGAACCAACTCTTCATGCCGTTGACCACCCCGGCGCCCAACAACGGGCCAATTAAGGTGCCACGGCCGCCGAGCGCTACCCATACCGCCGCTTCGATGGAGTTGGTCGGCGACATTTCGCTGGGGTTGATGATGCCGACTTGCGGCACGTACAGCGCTCCGGCCAAGCCACACATCACCGCGCTCAATACCCAGACGAACAACTTGAAGCCGCGTGGGTCGTAGCCGCAAAACATCAGACGATTTTCGGCGTCACGCAGCGCCGTCAGTACCCGGCCAAACTTGCTCAGCGCCAGGCGCCAGCCGACGAACAGACAACCCAATAACAACGCCACGGTAAGCAAAAACAGCGTAGCCCGTGTGCCTTGGGAGGTAATGCTGAATCCTAGAATGCTGCGGAAGTTGGTGAAGCCGTTGTTGCCGCCAAACCCGGTTTCGTTGCGAAAGAACAGCAGCATTCCTGCAAAGGTCAGGGCTTGGGTCATGATCGAAAAGTACACGCCTTTGATCCGCGAACGGAAGGCGAAGAAGCCGAAGACCAATGCCAACAAGCCCGGCGCCAAAACGACCAGACACATCGCCCAGAGAAAGTGATTGGTCCCGGTCCAGTACCACGGCAACTCGGTCCACGACAGGAACGTCATGAACGCCGGCAATTCATCGCCCGAGCTTTCACGCATCAGGTACATGCCCATGGCATAACCGCCAAGGGCGAAGAACAAACCGTGGCCCAGCGACAGCAGCCCGGCGTAGCCCCATACAAGGTCCAGCGCCAACGCGACGATGGCGTAACAGAGGATCTTGCCGACAAGGGTCAAGGTGTAGGCCGACACTTGCAGACTGTTTTCTGGCGGCAGCAACGACAGCAGCGCCAGTGCGATCAACAGCACTACAATCACTGCGCCGATCGCCAAGGTGATTTTTGCGCCGGCTTTGCCTGCGGCGGTCACTAAAAGAGGCTGGTTCATCAGTCAATTACCCGCCCTTTGAGTGCGAAGAGCCCTTGCGGACGTTTTTGAATAAACAGAATGATCAGCGCCAGAATCAGGATCTTGCCGAGCACGGCGCCAATTTGCGGTTCGAGGATTTTGTTGGCGATGCCGAGGCCGAAAGCCGCCATCACGCTGCCCGCCAACTGGCCAACGCCGCCGAGTACCACCACGAGGAACGAATCAATGATGTAGCTCTGGCCGAGGTCCGGGCCGACGTTGCCGATCTGACTCAGCGCAACCCCACCCAATCCGGCGATGCCCGAGCCCAACCCGAAGGCCATCATGTCGATTCGACCGGTGGGCACGCCGCAGCAGGCGGCCATGTTGCGATTCTGAGTGACAGCTCGCACGTTAAGGCCCAGGCGAGTCTTGTTCAGCAGCAGCCACGTCAGCACAACCACGAACAAGGCGAAGGCGATGATCACGATGCGGTTGTACGGCAGCACCAGATTCGGTAGCACTTGAATGCCGCCAGACAACCATTGTGGGTTGGCGACTTCGACGTTCTGCGCACCGAACACCAGGCGCACCAGTTGAATCAGCATCAGGCTGATACCCCAGGTGGCGAGCAGGGTTTCCAGCGGGCGGCCATACAAATGGCGAATTACCGTGCGCTCCAAAAGCATGCCGATCAATGCAGTGACGAAGAACGCCACTGGCAGCGCCACGAGCGGGTAGAACTCAATGGCACCGGGTGCGTAGCGCTGAAACATCAATTGCACAACGTAGGTGGAATAGGCGCCCAGCATCAGCATTTCGCCGTGGGCCATGTTGATCACGCCCAGCAAGCCGAAGGTGATCGCCAAGCCCAACGCTGCCAGTAATAAAATTGATCCCAAAGACAGACCGCTGAAAGCCTCGCCGAGGACCTCGCCGACCATCAGTTTGCGTTTGACCTGCGCCAGGCTGGTTTCGGCCGCGGTGCGCACGCCAGCGTCGGTTTCGACTGCAGGGTCGAGCAGGGTTTCGAGGCGGGTGCGGGCCAGCGGGTCACCGGTTTCACCGAGTAGACGAACGGCGGCAAGTCTCACGGAGGGGTTGGTGTCCACCAACTGTAAATTGGCCAGGGCCAAGGTCAACGCGGTGCGCACCTCGGCATTGGTTTCGGCAGTGAGTTGATGGTTGAGGAAATCGAGTTGCGCCGGTTTGGCGTTTTTTTGTAGCTGTTGCGCGGCGCCCAGACGCAGTTTGGCGTCGGCAGCGAGCAATTGATGACTGGCCAATGCGGTATCAATCAAACCCCGCAGGCGGTTGTTCAGGTGCAGCACTTGGGGTTGGCCGTCGATCGTTAGCTGGCCTTGTTCCAAGGCACTGATCAACTCGACGCGTGCCGGATCAGGCTGAGCAGCCCAGGCTTCCAGCAGTCTGGCTTGTTGCACCGGGCTTGCTGCAACGAAGTCAGTGGCATCGCTGGCGTGGGCTGTAAACGGCAGCAGCAGGGCCAGGGCGAACATGAAGCGGTACAGGGCATTTGTCATATCTTTAAGCCTTGCGCGGACTGGAGGTCCATTCGCAGGCAAGCCTGCTCCCACAGTTGAAAGCACCACCTGTGGGAGCAGGCTTGCCTGCGAAGGCAATAGATCAGTCACAAACGGCTGATCAGTCTTACTTAGTTGCTCTTCACCGCATAATCCGGCTTTTTGTCGTTGCCAGGAATGTACGGGCTCCAAGGCTGAGCGCGGATGGGCTCTTTGGTCTGCCACACAACGCTGAACTGACCGTCGGCCTGAATTTCGCCGATCATCACTGGCTTGTGCAGGTGATGGTTGGTTTTGTCCATGGTCAGAACAAAGCCCGATGGCGCGTTGAAAGTCTGGCCGGCCATGGCTTCGCGAACTTTGTCGACATCAACCGACTTGGCTTTTTCAGCAGCCTGGGCCCACATGTGGATGCCGACGTAGGTGGCTTCCATTGGGTCGTTGGTCACTGCTTTGTCAGCGCCCGGCAAGTTGTGCTTCTTGGCATACGCTTTCCAGTCCGCGACGAACTTGGTGTTAACCGGGTTCTGTACCGACTGGAAGTAGTTCCAGGCCGCCAGGTTGCCGACCAGTGGCTTGGTGTCGATGCCGCGCAGTTCTTCTTCGCCGACCGAGAACGCTACAACCGGTACGTCGGTGGCTTTCAGGCCCTGGTTGGCGAGTTCTTTGTAGAACGGTACGTTGGAGTCGCCGTTGACGGTGGAAATAACAGCGGTCTTGCCACCGGCAGAGAACTTCTTGATGTTCGAGACGATGGTCTGGTAATCGCTATGACCGAACGGGGTGTAGACCTCTTCGATGTCCTTGTCAGCAACACCTTTGGACTTGAGGAACGAACGCAGGATTTTGTTGGTGGTGCGCGGGTAAACGTAGTCGGTACCCAGCAGGAAGAAACGCTTGGCGCTGCCGCCTTCTTCGCTCATCAGGTATTCAACCGCAGGAATGGCCTGCTGGTTAGGCGCTGCGCCGGTGTAGAACACGTTTGGCGACATCTCTTCGCCTTCGTACTGCACGGGGTAAAACAGCAAGCCATTGAGTTCTTCGAACACTGGCAATACTGACTTACGCGACACCGAGGTCCAGCAACCGAAGACAACAGCCACTTTGTCCTGGGTAAGCAACTGACGGCCTTTTTCAGCGAACAGCGGCCAGTTGGAAGCCGGGTCGACTACCACTGCTTCGAGCATCTTGCCGTTGACACCGCCTTTGGCGTTGATTTCGTCGATGGTCATCAACGCCATGTCTTTGAGGGACGTCTCCGAAATCGCCATGGTCCCGGACAACGAATGCAGAATGCCGACCTTGATGGTCTCGGCGGCCTGGATGGTCCAGCTCATGCCCATAGCGGCAATCGAGGCAGACAATGTGAACGCTTTGATCAGACTGCGACGCTTCATTTGGCGATCTCCATTATTGGATTTTTCAGAGGGCGGGTTCGGTGAGTTCGACCGAGTGTCTGAAAGATCTTTAGCAAAGGCTGGGCCAAATCTGTAAGGGTCGCGAAATGGTACGAAATTGTCGTACTTGCCAATCGCCGCGCACCGCCGTGGAACTCAATTCAGGGGGTGGTGCGCGACGCTGCGCAGATATGGTGCGCTTGGCCGGTTACCTACCTGAGCGGCACCTGCTGGCCGGTAAAGATGTCGAAGTAGCCGTTGGGGACCTGTTCTGGTGCGGAGAAGTACGCGTAATTCACGTTGTCGATGTGCTTGAACGCCATCAGTTGGAGCGGCGTATCCGGCGCAATGCCGACGTGGTCACCCAAGAATTCGGTGAACATATTTTTCTTCGGCACCGAGCTGTCGAAAATCAGAAAAATCGAGTGGGTACCCGGGCCTGCACTTTGGCGAACATAATCATCTGCCGCCCATCGCAGCGCATTCAGCGGGCTAACAGACGCGGATTGAATGCCTTTATCAGCGAAAATGATTCCCACTTTACCTTGAAGCTGCTCAAGGCCAAGCGTTGAGACATACGCGGCGCGGTAAGCGAGTCCGTGATACTCATGGAGCTGATAAAACTCTTGCCTGAACGCGAGGGTTTCCTCTGTTTCAATGCCGGCCCTTAATGCGTCGTTAATTTCGGCAGAGCCGCCTTCGCAGTACGCCAAGACCTCGGGAAATGAGTACGCATTGGAAGTGGCCAGCGACAGATAGTCGGACTCAAAGCGCTGCCGTTGCGCGGTGGTTAACGCATCAACGGACTTTGGCCACTCAGTGGTCAATTGCCCCAGCTCGACACGGGCCTGTTCATAGATTTTCGGGCTGACGCCTTGAACTTGATAAGGGGCCTTGACCCATTGGCCATCGTTGCCTAATAGCGCGAACTCCCCACGCTGTATCAGCTCCCGTGCATCTTCAGGGTAGCGCCGGTAGAGGGTCATATGGCCGAACAAGTTGGCGTTGGAACGGATGTAAAATACTTCCTTGTCGATTTCGATGCGGTGGTACCTGAGTGCGTCGAACACGATGTCCGTTTCCTCATACCCCGACGCTGTAATCGTACTGGTCCCTGACAGAATGCTGATGTGCACATCACCGTCGCCGCCGATGCGGCGCGTGAGCGGCCGAGGGTTGGATCGAAATAGTTTGATCGGAAGTGTGGCGCCGCGAGCAAGGGCCAGTTTGCTGACACCGGCCGATACCAGATAGTCGAGGGCAAGCAGAAGCTCTTTGGCGGCGCCCGCGTAGTCATGTTGTTCCACGTATCTGAATCCGTTCCAGGCGTTATACAGCGCCAAGCCTAATGCTACCGGGATAGAAGTCGGTGGCGGCAAGAAGAGCAAAAATATGCTGATTGCCAAGTGCAAGCTGGTGTGGTGCTCATCGCTTTTGAGTTCGCGAGCATTTAGCAGGTTAGTGGTTGCATCGTTGAGCAAATATTGGATTTTGATGCCATGGCTTTCGTCGAGGAAGTCCCGGGTTTGATCGACGAAACTGACCGGGTCCCAAATCACGCCCGGCAGTGGAACTGGCGAAGGAAACAGCTCGAATACATCTGGAAGGTGGCGGTGGTTTAGCCATTGATCCAATTTAAGGCCTTTGGCTGCGAGCGGCCTCTTGTCCGCCGGAATTTGAATCAACAGATAATGGGCAAAATCAGGGTTTGTCAGGAACAGGGTTTTGGCCGCGTCCATACCAGCGAACCATCGAAAAACGATGCCATCGGGAGCATTTAAGGTGCAGAACACCACACCTTCATCGCCGTCGACCTGGGGGCCTATTTTAAGAACGTTCGACAGCGGTACACCGTAGATCGACAAAAATTTCACCAGGATTTTTTTGTTCTTTACTTGCCGGTCAGCCGTTGCCTGCGGGGCATTCACCACGGCTTTGATCCAGTTCTGGCAAAGCGTGGGTATGGCTTCACCGAGGCTAAGCAGGCCCAGTTGCAGTTGTGTCCGGCTTAGCCGTAGCGCCAGGTCATGCAGCGACGTCGCATACTCAGAGGTCTTAAGCCGCGTTGCCAGGAATGAGTCGATGGTGGCGCTGTTATCGATTCGAGCCATCAGCTTGCGCACAAAGGGCTCATCTATATCGTCGATGCGCGCCTTGTTTTTATCGGTCACGACGATGCTGTGGGCGCTAGAGAGTTTGAGCGTGCTGGGCTTTTCGGCGGCTAACGACTGAAGTGAATAGCGCGTGTAAACGTTGTTTTTCGCGGACGGCGGCAATGCCAGACCTGGAGCGAATGGCGGCAGTAACGGAGGGGTGTACGTGACATCGATCGTGATCTCATCAGCGCTGAGCGATGAGTGCTTTTGAGTCAACGCTTCCTGAACCACGGTAGCGAGGTAATCACCGGCGAGCGTCTGGTCTTGGAGTAATGGGTTGATCAGTTTTTCTACCGTCAACTGATTGATTTCGACAATGGTGTGAGCAAGACTTTTTGCCGAAATGAGCCACAGGTCTTTTTTCTCGACACTCATGGCCTGCCACCAGTTGGGCATCGAGGTGTGAAGGATGTACCTGTCGTTCCAGTCCAGGTTCAAATAATTATCGAACTGGTAGCGAGGGTCCAGTGACTTTGACAGGGCTTCAAGAAAGGCACTGGATTTAAGCCCTTGAGCTCTGGATGTTTTGACGCAATGAGCAAAGTCGGCTTGTTGTTTGGCAATTTGAGCCAAAAACTGAACACTTAAAAAATCACCTTCAATCGGTGCAAAGCCCCAGTCATGAGCGGTAGTGTTTGTTTGGTTGGTCGACGCTACAGCAGCGGCCGACTCAAGAGGTGCATTTTCCAGAAACCATTTTCGTTGCACCGGATCTGCCATGCGTTTCGATAACGATTCAGCCAACAACAGAAACGAATCAAATCCCTCCAGGCCATTATTCGGTGAGTAGAGCAACACCGGCCCCGATTGCACCGTTTCAGTTAGCGAGGCGGAGGGCGTGCAGGCGTGGCTGATGACGAACACACCTGCGAAGTTAAGCTGAGGGTAGTCATCGCCGGCTAAGGCCAAGCTAAAAACGCCATGTTGTTTTATAGCCGCTGGACTGTATGTTTGGCTGTACTGAAGCATCTCATCGAGCATGGAACCCTGCTGAGCGGTGAGGTTTTTTTGATCCATGCCTGCTTGGGCTAACATTCGCAATGCCCGTGCGCGTTCGTCCATGAATAGTGACGTACGGGTTTTACCCGCGCTCTCGATGACCCCCCAATAACTCAGCAGGCTTTGGTCGTAGGCGTCAGCCAGCGTCGTGGCAAGTTCCGCGTAGAGGGCGTGAAGTTGCTGAAAGTTCAATGCGGTTACTTCATGTGCTGGAGCTACCGAATTCGCGGCAACAAACAATCCCGCACTGTCTTCTTTCAGCACCAGCGATCCCAGGAAAAAATCGATCAGGCTGTCGCGCAAGCTCAGGGACTGGGTAACTTTGCGAATCCATTGAGTCGGCGGCGTTGGGCGTCGCGTCGGGAAGTTAGTGAACGGCGGTATCTTGCGCGCCTTGTACTCGAACAGGCTCAGCCAAGTAGTATTAAAGTTGATGTTTAAAGTGGGATGGTCGCGGTCGAGCATTTTATGAAACTCAAGCTCAACCGTATCGAGGAAACTCGGCGGAAATACCGTGGGTAGTTTTGTCGTTGGGATTTTCGGGGCTAACCCAGCTGCGACTGCAGGTGTTAATTGAATGGTCATGGTCGTTTTTCATGGTGATTAAAATGGAAATGCCCTCGTTGCAATTACGCGAGGGCACCCAGCCATGAAGTCACTGCTAATAGCCCGTGTCTGTCGGTCGATGGATATTCAGCTGGTCGATTTTTGAGTTTCGAAGGTAGGATCGGTCCGAAGACTTAGCGCTTGCGCATGAGCCCAATAAAAAACAAACCACCGATGGCCGCGGTGGCAACGCCGATGGGCAGGTCTTCCGGGGCAATCAACGTGCGTGCGGCAACATCGACCCAGACCAGGAAAATGCTGCCCATCAACACGCAGGCTGGAAGCAGCCGACGGTGCTCGGCGCCCACCAGACGGCGGGCTACGTGCGGCACCATCAGGCCGACGAACCCAATTGAGCCGCTGATTGAGACCATGACGCCTGTCATCAGTGATGCAATCAAAAAGACTTTTATTCGCACGTTGCGTGCGTTCAGCCCCAACGTGACAGCGGTTTGTTCGCCTGCCATCAAAGCGTTCAGCGCCCTGGCCATGCTCAACAACAAGCCCAGCCCGATCAGCACGCTCAGCGCCGGAATGCCAAGCAGTTCCCAGCGCGCCAGACCCAAACCGCCCAGCATCCAGAACATCACCGCCGAACTGGCGCGATGGTCGCCCATAAACAACAGCAAATTGGCCAATGCCATCATCACGAACGAGACGGCGATGCCGCATAACAGCAGGCGGTCACTGTCGAGACGGCCGTGGCGGTTGGCGATGGCGAGGACCATCACCATGCTGCACAAAGCACCAATGAACGCTGCGAGGGGCAAGGTCATCAGGCCGATGACCTCGCCGACATGCAACACCACAATCACCGCGCCCAGTGTCGCGCCTGACGTCACACCCAATAAATGCGGGTCGGCCAGCGGATTGCGGGTCACCGCTTGCAGCACCGCGCCGGTCAACGCCAACCCCGCGCCGACCACTGCGCCGAGTAACATTCTCGGCACCCGAATCAGCCACACGATGTGCTCCTGGCCTGCACTCCAATTCAGTATCTCGGGGCCCAAACCGAACAGCTTGTGCAGGAGGATTTGCCAGACAATCTGCGCTGGCACCGGTGCCGCACCAAACCCCAGCGACAACACGCAGGAGGCCAACAGCACGGCGCTCAGGCCCAGCATCAGCAGGTTATAGGGGCGCTCTCGGTTCACAGCGGCTTGCCATGAAAGCCTGCGGCCAAGGTTTCAACCGCCTCAATATTGTCGATCCCCGGCGTAGCTGCGACGTACGGGATCACGATAAAGCGTTTGTTGCGGATCGCGTCGATGGATTGCAGCGCAGGGTTGTTTAGCAGGAAACGTTCTTTCTGTTCGGCGGTGACGTCGCCGTAATCGACGATAACGATGACTTCAGGATTGCGCTCTACCACGCTCTCCCAGTTGACCCGCGTCCAACTGGCGTCGATGTCGTCGAGGACGTTGCGTCCGCCCGCCGCCTCGATGAGTGCTTGGGGCATTGCCAGACGCCCCGAGGTCATGGCCCGGTCCTCGCCACTGTCGTAGAGAAATACCCGTGGTCGGTCGGCGGGCAAGCTCGCTTTGATCGTCGCGACTCGATGCTGCATCTGCGCAATCAACAGATTGGCGCGATCCTGTATATCGAAAATTCGCCCGAGATTGCGCAGGTCGTTGTACATGTCGTCAAGACTCGCCGCTGGGCGTTTCATCACAAACGCGCAGGATTCGGTCAGCTCATACACCTTGATGCCCAGTGGGGCGAGGGTCTGTGGGGTGAGGTCGCCGCCGACCCGCATGCCGTAATCCCAACCGGCAAAAAAGAAGTCGACGTTGGCGTTGAGCAGGGTTTCCACCGACGGGTATTTGCTTGCAAGCTCTGGCAGGCCGTCGAGTATTTTTGCCATCGACGGCGTCACCGTTTTCCACCCGGTGATGCCGCTGTAGCCGACCATGCTCGATTTCAAGCCAAGGGCAAGCATCATCTGGGTCATGTTGATGTCATGGCTAAGTGCGTGCTGCGGTGCTTTATCGAAGGTCACTGCGCGGTTGCAGCTTTGAATCGTCAGCGGGTAACGGGTGGTGTCGGCCGAAGCCTGGGTGATAGTCGAGAGCAGCGCCAAGACCAGGCTGATAGGCCGAAAAGAAAACAACTTCATGGGTGAGTAATCCAGGTAATTCGTGGGTGATCGGACAACGGGTGGGTGTCGACCAGCGCCTCGACGCCGAACACGTCGCGCAGCAATGCAACGGTGAGTACTTCAGCAGGCGTGCCGCTGGTGACGATGCACCCGTGATTGATGACGTACAGCCGATCACAAAACGCGGCGGCAAGGTTGAGGTCATGGAGGCTGGCCAACACCCCGATACTCAAGCGTTTGATCAGTTGCAACAGTTCGATTTGAAAGCGTGGGTCAAGGTGGTTAGTCGGTTCGTCGAGCATCAATACGGTGGGTTGTTGCGCTAAGGCGCGGGCGAGAACCACGCGCTGTTTCTCACCGCCGGATAGCGTGGCGAATGACTGGTGCTCGAAACCGTGCATGCCCACCGACAACAGCGCTTGCTGGGTGATCTGCCGGTCCAGCGCGGTATCGGCCTCGAACATACTTTTGTGCGGCGTGCGGCCCATGGCGACCACATCAGCAACGGTCAGGCCAAAGGCGTCGGGAAAATCCTGCAACACCACCGCCATTCGCTGGGCGCACCAGCGTGGTGACTGTCGCCAGACATCCGCCTGGTCTAGCAGCACGTCCCCTATGGTCGGGCGACTGAAGCGATAGGCGCAGCGCAACAAGCTGGTCTTGCCGCTGCCGTTAGGCCCGATCAAACCCACAAACTCCCCGGCTGCCACCTTCAGCTCTATCCCCCGCAGTTCGAACGGCTGATGGCCCTGGGACGACCAAGCGATGTTTTTAAGTGTGAGAGCGGTCATGGAATTTTTGGATCAGCCATGTTTTGCAGTGGGGCGTTGAATTCGCGATAACACTAGCCAATCCAACGTCCAAACGGTCACCAGCGAAATACCCACCAACGGAAACGCCAGCCCCAGAGCAATCATGATCACGATGGCGGTTTTCCAGCGGGGCAGGTCGTGGCGCATCGCTGGAACACCCAGCCCCCCTTGTGGGCGACGCTTCCACCAGATCACCAAACCGCTGATTGAACTGAGCAGTACCATCAGGCAGATCAACAGAATCAGCAGTTGATTGACCCAGCCGAAGAACTTGCCTTCGTGCAGCATCACGCCCAATTCCGTGGCGCGGGAGACGTTGCTGTAATCCTTCCAACCGACGTCCGCTAGCACCTTGCCGCTGTATTGATCGACATGCAGAGTAGCGTCGCGACGGGGATCGTCGGCGAACACGGCAATGGTAAATACCCCGTCGGCAGTGGTGGGCGCGGTGATGCTATAGCCCGGTTCGATGTGCCGCTCGGTAGCAATGGTTACCACCTGTTGCAGCGACAGCGTTGGGTTCGCAGGCATTGACATCCCGCCCCCATGGTTCATGTGTTCGGCATGCTCGCCTGACACTGGCATCGGGGTGTTTTCCAGTGCCCACGGCACGGTTTGTCGCGAAGGTGTATTGAGTACCCCCGCCTGCTGATTCGATTTGGGAACGTCATTCCACATGACGGCCGGGAAGGTGTTCCAGACATCAGCGAATTGCTTGCCCCACACGCCGGTCCAGGTCATGCCGCTCAGGAGCATGAACAGCAGAAATACGGCGCCCCAGAAACCGGTTACCGCATGAACATCTCGCCACAACACACGCCCCCGTTTGCTCAAGCGCGGCCACAGCACGCCGGCCGTCGAGGCGCCGCGTGGCCACCACAAGTACAACCCCGAGACCACCAGCACGATGGCCCAACCGGCGGCTAACTCAACGATCCGATCACCGACGTTGCCCAGCAGTAATTTGCCGTGCAGCGAACGGGCGATGGCTTGCAGGTTATTTTTGCCGTCTTGAGTACCCAGAATCTCGCCGCGATAGGGGTCGACAAACACATTCAGCTCGCGGCCCTCTTGCAGGATCACGAACTGCGCGCTGCCTTGCGCGTTCAGCGGTGGCAGGTATTTGCTGACAGGCGCCTGTGGATAAACGGCGTTCACCCGCTGCTGTTGCGCATCGGCGCTGAGCAGTTCCTGACCCGGCGTGACGTACAGCAAGTCGCTGTACATCAGGTTGTCCAGCTGGGGTTTGAACAGGTAAATAATCCCGGTCAACGACAACAGAATCATGAACGGTGCAACGAACAGCCCGGCATAAAAATGCCAACGCCAGGCGAGGTTGTAGAACGACACGTTTGGTTGAGTCATGTGCAGCGCTCCCGGCAGGGATAAACACGGATCGACCGGCACCGTTACCTTTTCGGTACTGGCCGGTTCGCTTTATTGAGTTTTTACCGTGTGATCGAGAGCGGCGGGGCGCGGCTGCGGGCATGAGGGAAGGTGGTTTGCCGGGCGTGGCCTGGCTGGGAGTCGGCGCGATAAAAGCTGCTGGGTTTAGGCGGTGAAGACCCAATAAAGGCCAACGCTTGCGGCACGGCGGGGCAACTGAACAGCAGCGTGCAATAGCCGCACTTGGCCCAGAGCACATGATCGGTCGCCGCCGATGCCAGATCGGCGCTTTGGCAGGCCGGCGCCTCAATCGCCATGTCCATGGATGCAGACATGGGCATCGAGGCTGACATCGACATTGCGGCGTGTTGATCCATCGGCATCGCTTGAGAAATCAGCGGACCGATAAAGATCATCAACATGGCGAACAGACTCAGCCATGTGCCCCGGTTTCTAACAGGGCGCAGGGGGAAACTGGCGCAGGGCCAAGTGCGGCTCACGTCAAAGGTTCAACGTATTAGTGGTCGTGCATGGCGTCGTCGGGGGCCTGCTTTTGCACGGCGACCTCAACGGTTACATTGCCCGATTTTTCGAAGTGCAGCGTCAGCGGAAAATGCTGGCCGTCGATCAGCTTCGATTTGTCTTTCAGGTCCATCAGCATGACGTGATAGCCCATTGGCGCGAATTTCACTTCACCACCGGCCGGGATGTCGACGCTTTGCACTTCCTGCATCTTCATCAAGCCTTCTTGCATCAGGTGTTCATGCAGGTCGGCCATGCCCGCCACAGGGCTGTCGACACTGAGCAAGCGGTCAGCGGTTTTGCCGGTGTTATGAATGACGAAATATGCCGCGACGGTTGGCGCGTTCGGCGGCAACTCCATCGACCAAGGCTGGGCGATATGTAACTCGCCGACCATGGAGTCATGGGCGTTGGCGAAACAGGCAGGCAGGCACAAAGCGGCCAGAATAAGGATCTTCTTGATCATGGTGATTCTCCAGCGTGAACGATTCCGGTGCGCCGGACCTTGTGGTCAGCAGCGCTTTTTTGGCTTCGGATCAGGCGCGGGGAGGGGCTCGGGGGTTGAGACTCGGCCATTGTTGGCGCGGGGACAATGCACTTGGAGATTGAACTTCACGCGCTAGCGTCGTTTCGGCTTGCAGCGCATACCACGGGGTGAAGCCGGATGGCACAGACACCAGCGGCGCCGAACCTGCGCAGCACCAGCAATGCTGCATGGCGGCGTGATCGTCTTTCTGCGCAAGGCTTTGTTCAGTCTTGCCCAGTGAAATCGCCACCAGCCGAGTGCCGCTTGCTGAACAAAAGCTGCCCCACAACAACGCTTCATCAACGGTTTTCGGTGCAGCGCTGGTCATCGGCATGGCGAACATGTTGAACAGCACTGCAAAGCAGGCAATCCAGGCAAATGCCAACCGGCGTCGAGACATGGGTGCTTTCCGTTTCATTAAGCCGTCAAAGGCGCTATTTAGCCTGAATGGCCGGAATAAGTAAAAAAAGCGCCCGTGGCGAGATGCCGCGGCCAAGAAAATACAAACGTTGGTTGGTCTGCGAGGCCGGAACGGCTCTGCGATTTCATAATGTGGGAGCAGGCTTGCCTGCGAAGAGGCCCGTCATAGCACTGCTGATGTCGACCTGAAACCTGGTGCGCTTGCAATGACGCTTTCGTTGGCAAGCCAACTCCCACAGAGATTTCGGCTGATCACAGCCTTCGGTGCATCGCCAAATTCTGTGGGACCGAATTTATTCGGGAAAGCGTCAACCCTGACACTCTGCAACCTTCGCCAACCGGTTGCTCCTACAGAAATTGGGTTTGGACTAACTTCTCCAGCAGTTCACTGACTTCGGTAAATTCCAGATCCACTTGCGGCAACACTGGCCGACGCAAAATCAACACCGGTATCCGACGCTCTCGCGCCACCTCAAGCTTTGCCTCGGTGGCGCTGCCGCCGCTGTTTTTGCTGATCAGGACGTCGATGTTTCGGCTGGCAAATAACCTGCGTTCGTCCTCCAGCAAAAACGGCCCGCGTGTGGCGATGACGTCGCAACGGTCATTGCCGGGGGTGTGGGTGACGGTGTTCTCCAATGCGCGCAAGGTCCAGAACTGCTGGGCTGGTATTTCATGAAGGTGCTGCAAGGGTTCGCGGCCGAGGGTGAACAGTGGGCGTTTGAACGGGCCGAGGGCGGTGATCAGTTCGGGCCAATCAGCGACTTCACGCCAGTCATCGGTTATTTGCGCTTGCCACCCCGTTCGGCGCAAGGCCCAGCACGGGATAGCGCTGAGTTGCGCCGCCCGTGCCGCGTTGTGGCTGATTTGTGCGGCATAAGGGTGAGTGGCGTCCAGCAGCAAGTCGATGCCTTCGTCGCGAATAAACTGCGCTAATCCTTCGGCACCGCCGTAACCGCCGACACGCACATGGCAGGTCAAGTCAGTCGGCACCCGGCCCACACCGGCCAGGCTGTAGATATGCTGCGGCCCCAATCGACGGGCGATGGCCAGTGCGTCGGTCACGCCGCCCAGTAATAACAGGCGCTTCACGTGGCGTGCCCAACAATGCCGCCTTGGCGGTCGATGGCGAACACTTCCACGTCCACTTCTTTGGGCACCACGCTTTGGGCAAACAGCAACGCGTGACGACACACTTCATCCCCCAGCGCGATGCCCTCAGCGCTGGCCATGGCCAATGCCTGCTGGCTGGTGTTGGCGCCACGGATGGCTTGTTGCAAGGCGTCGTCGGCGCCGAGGGTGGCGGCCCAATTGGCCAGTTGCGGCAGGTCGATGCTGGAGTGGCGGCTGTGCAAGTCCATATGACCCGCCGCCAGTTTGCTGATTTTGCCGAAGCCGCCGCAGATACTGAGTTTGACCACCGGCACTTTGCGCAGGTGCTTGAGCACGGCGCCGATAAAGTCGCCCATTTCGATCAAGGCAATTTCCGGCAGGTCGTAGACCCGGCGCATGGTGTCTTCGCTGGCGTTGCCGGTACAGGCAGCAATGTGCAGATAACCGTTGGTTTTAGCGACGTCGATGCCTTGATGAATCGAAGCGATGTAGGCCGCGCAGGAAAAAGGCCGGACGATGCCGCTGGTGCCCAGGATCGACAGCCCACCGAGAATGCCCAAGCGCGGGTTCATGGTTTTCAAGGCCAGGGTTTCGCCGCCTTCGACGCACAGTGTCACTTCGAAACCACCGGTGTAGTTCGATGCCTGGGCCAGTTGCAGCAAGTGTTCAGTAATCATTTTGCGCGGCACCGGGTTTATCGCCGGCTCGCCCACCGCAAGCACCAAGCCCGGGCGCGTGACCGTGCCGACACCCGGTCCCGCCATAAATCGTATGCCGGGTTGCGTGATCAGCCGCACCCGAGAAAACACCAGTGCACCATGAGTCACATCGGGATCGTCGCCTGCATCCTTGATCGTCCCGGCTTCGGCGCCATCGGCAAACACCCGGCAGAACTCCAAGCGCATCTGCACGTGCTTGCCCTTGGGCAACACGATTTGCACCGCGTCGTTGATTTCGCCATTTAAGAGTAATCGCGCCGCCGCCAGACAGGTCGCCGTCGCGCAACTGCCGGTGGTGTAACCGGATCGCAGGGGCGCGGGTTGTTCGGCGGTCTCGGCGCGCATCAGGGTTTGATCGCTTCGAGCAGGGTGATGGGCAAGGCTTGGCGCCAAGTGTCGAATTCACCCAGGGGCTTGGCCTGGGCCACATGCAGGCGGGTCAGTTCGCCGCCGAACTGCTCGCGCCAGACCACCAGCGTGGCTTCGCTTTGCAGCGTGACCGCGTTCGCGACCAGACGCCCGCCTGAGCGCAGCTTTTGCCAGCACACGTCGAGTACGCCGGGACGAGTGACGCCGCCGCCGATGAAAATCGCATCTGGGGTTTCCAGATCAAACAACACCTTGGGTGCTCGGCCGCGAATCAGTTGCAAGCCCGGCACGCCTAGCGCATCGCGGTTGTGCTCGATCAATAGCTGACGGCCTTCATCGGCTTCGATGGCCAGCGCGCGGCAGCTTGGGTGCGCGCGCATCCATTCAATGCCGATGGAGCCGCAGCCCGCGCCGACGTCCCAAAGCAATTCACCCGGCGTTGGCGCGAGGCGGGCCAGGGTGATGGCGCGGACATCGCGCTTGGTCAGCTGGCCGTCGTGTTTGAACGCGCTGTCGGGTAGGCCTGCCAGCATCGACAAACGCGGTGTGCCCACGTCGGCGCGGCATTCGATGGCAACCACATTCAGCGCGGCAATGGGCAGGTCGATCCATTGGCTGGCGATCCCTTCGATGCGGCGTTCAGTCTCTGCGCCTAAATGCTCCAATACTGTAATGCGGCTTGGGCCATAGCCTCGGGCATGCATGAGCTCGGCAATTGCGGCCGGGCTACTGCCGTCGTTGCTTAATACCAGCAAGCGCACGCCGTTATGGAATTGAGCATTCAACGCTGCCAATGGCCGGGCGACTACCGACAACGTGACCACGTCTTGCAGCGCCCAACCGAGGCGGGCGGCAGCCAGGGAATAGGACGATGGCGAGGGCAGCACGCGCATTTCCTCGGCATCGACCTGCCGTGCAAGGCTAGCGCCGACCCCAAACAGCATTGGATCGCCGCTCGCCAAGACGCAAATCGGCGTGCCGCGTTGTTCGAGGGCGGCGATCAGGGAGAACGGACTGGGCCAGAGGCTGCGTTTAGCGCGAATACAAGCAGGCAATAAATCCAGCTGACGCTGGCTTCCAAACACGTGAGCAGCGCTCAGTAGCGCGTGGCGAGCCGTCTTGCCCAGGCCTTTGAAGCCCTCTTCACCGATTCCCACGACTGTCAGCCACGGTGCCATGCATTTTCCTCAACCGACTTAAATAAGCAGTTCCGACAGAGCGGCTTTTCATGCCTGCGGACAAAGCAGGCATAATACCGCGCCCATAGGGCTGTAGCGTTTTTCAAATTCAGTTTGGGTGACCCTTTGAACAAGCCGACGTCCGCATCGCCTTTACGCCCCTCGGCTTGTCCGGGGTTGTGGCGCATCGTCCCGGCGCTGGACGGCGGCATCTGCCGCATTAAATTGGCTGGCGGTTCGATCACAGCGACCCAGGCGATAGCCGTGGCTGACGCAGCGGAGCGTTACGCCGGGGGCGTGATCGAGGCGACGAATCGCGCCAACTTGCAGATTCGTGGCATCGGTGCCGAACAAGATCCCATGGTCGCGCTGTTGTTGAGCGCTGGCCTGGGGCCGAAAAACCCCGCTGGCGACGATGTTCGTAATCTGATGCTGAGCCCTACGGCCGGGATTGACCCGCAGCAGTTGTTCGACAGCCGACCGTTGGCGGCGCAAATTCTCGACACGCTGCAGAATGAAAGCCGCTTCCATGACCTGTCGCCTAAATTCGCCATCTCACTGGACGGTGGCGAAGCGTTGATGATGCGCGAACATCCCCATGACCTGTGGTTGTCGGCGCTGGAAGTTGACGGGGAAGTCCTGTTGGCCTTTGGACTGGCGGGTTGTCCGGCTCATGATGCGCCGCTGGGTGCGGTGGCGTTGGCCGAGGGGCACGCGTTGGTGGTAGCGGTACTGGATGCGTTTCTTGAAATAGCGCGACCGGATCAAACGCGGATGCGCCACCTGCTGGCAGCGATGCCGGTTGAGGCGTTTCTTCAGGCCGTAGGGCAGCGGTTAATCGGTCCTCTTCGCAGGCAAGCCTGCTCCCACGGTGGCATGGAACTCCCAAATCCTGTGGGAGCAGGCTTGCCTGCGAAGGCGTTGGGTGTGTCCCACAGTGGCATGGAAGTCCCAAATCCTGTGGGAGCAGGCTTGCCTGCGAAGGCGTTGGGTGTGTCCCACAGTGGCATGGAAGTCCCAAATCCTGTGGGAGCAGGCTTGCCTACGAAGGCGTTGGGTGTGCCTTACAGTGCCATGGAAGTCCCAAATCCTGTGGGAGCAGGCTTGCCTGCGAAGGCATTGGGTGTGCCCCACAGTGCCATGGAAGTCCCAAATCCTGTGGGAGCAGGCTTGCCTGCGAAGGCGTTGGGTGTGTCCCACAGAGCCATGGAATTCCCAAATCCTGTGGGAGCAGGCTTGCCTGCGAAGGCGTTGGGTGTGTCCCACAGTGGCATGGAACTCCCAAATTCTGTGGGAGCAGGCTTGCCTGCGAAGGCGTTGGGTGTGTCCCACAGTGGCATGGAAGTCCCAAATCCTGTGGGAGCAGGCTTGCCTGCGAAGGCGTTGGGTGTGTCCCACAGTGGCATGGAAGTCCCAAATCCTGTGGGAGCAGGCTTGCCTGCGAAGGCGTTGGGTGTGTCCCACAGAGCCATGGAATTCCCAAATCCTGTGGGAGCAGGCTTGCCTGCGAAGGCATTGGGTGTGTCCCACAGTGGCATGGAACTCCCAAATCCTGTGGGAGCAGGCTTGCCTGCGAAGGCGTTGGGTGTGCCCTACAGTGCCATGGAACTCCCAAATCCTGTGGGAGCAGGCTTGCCTGCGAAGCCGTTGGGTGTGCCCCACAGTGCCATGGAACTCCCAAATCCTGTGGGAGCAGGCTTGCCTGCGAAGGCATTGGGTGTGTCCCACAGTGCCATGGAACTCCCAAATCCTGTGGGAGCAGGCTTGCCTGCGAAGGCGTTGGGTGTGCCCTACAGTGCCATGGAACTCCCAAATCCTGTGGGAGCAGGGTTGCCTGCGAAGGCGCTGGGTGTGTCCCACAGTGGCATGGAACTCCCAAATCCTGTGGGAGCAGGCTTGCCTTCGAAGCCGTTGGGTGTGTCCCACAGTGGCATGGAACTCCCAAATCCTGTGGGAGCAGGCTTGCCTGCGAAGGCATTGGGTGTGTATCAGCAGTCGGTTGCCGGGCGGGTTGCGGTCGGCGCCGCCGTACCATTGGGTCGTCTCGACGCGTCGATGTTGCGCGCTGTTGCGCAGCTGGCGACGGAGTGGGGCGACGGGACATTACGGGTGACGCCGTGGCAAAGCGTGTTGCTGCCCAATGTGCCTGCCGAAGACGCCACGACCGTCATCACCCGCCTGCTTGCGGCGGGACTGATCTGCGACGCCAAACAGCCTTTGGCAAACATCATCGCCTGCACCGGCTCCGATGGCTGCATCAAAGGCGTGGCCGATACGAAAGCGGATGCCGTAAAGCTGGCGTCGTTATTGGCGCTTCACGGCCTGAGCCTGCCGGTTCACCTCACGGCCTGCTCACGCACCTGCGCTGCCGCGCACATTGCGCCAATGACCTTGCTGGCAACCCGCGCCGGGCATTACGACCTTTATTTTCGCGACACGCAGCAGCCAGGTTTTGGCGCATTGCGGGCGCGTGACCTCACTATAGAAGCAGTCGGCGCGTTGTTCGCTGCCGACTCACGGAGCAGTACTGATGATTGATTACATCCGCGACGGTCAGGAGATTTATCGCAACTCCTTCGCGATCATTCGTGCCGAAGCCCGGCTCGATCAGATCCCGGCCGACCTGGAAAAACTCGCCGTGCGGGTAATTCATGCCTGCGGGATGGTCGAAGTCATCGAAGATCTGCGTTTCTCACCCGGTGCTGGCACCGCTGGGCGCAACGCCTTGGCCGCTGGCGCACCGATTCTTTGTGACGCCCGCATGGTGTCCGAAGGCGTAACCCGTACGCGCCTGCCCGCTAACAATCAGGTGATCTGCACCCTCAAAGACGACAGCGTCCCGGAGCTGGCTCGCGAATTGGGTAATACCCGCTCTGCCGCCGCACTGGAACTGTGGCGTCCGCATCTGGAAGGCGCGGTGGTGGTGATTGGCAACGCACCGACTGCGTTGTTCTACCTGCTGGAAATGCTCGATGCCGGTGCGCCAAAACCGGCGTTGATCCTCGGTTTTCCGGTGGGTTTCGTTGGCGCGTCCGAGTCCAAGGCGATGCTCGCGGCCAACAGCCGGGGCGTACCGTTTGTGATCATGCAGGGTCGTCGCGGAGGTAGCGCGATGGCCGCCGCTGCGGTTAATGCCTTGGCCACGGAGATCGAATGATGCAGCAACCCGGTCGTTTGATTGGCCTCGGCGTCGGGCCCGGTGATCCCGAGCTGATAACCGTTAAGGCCCTGCGCTTGCTTCGCGAATCCCCCGTGGTTGCCTACTTCGTGGCCAAGGGTAAGAAAGGCAACGCGTTCGGCATCATCGAAGCGCACCTGCAAGACGTGCAAACCTTGATGCCGTTGGTCTACCCGGTCACCACCGAAGCATTGCCAGCGCCGTTGTCCTATGAGCAAGTCATCAGTGACTTCTACGATGAGGCCAGTGAAGCCTTGGCTGCGCACTTGGACGCCGGGCGCGATGTGGCAGTGATCTGCGAAGGCGATCCGTTTTTCTACGGTTCATATATGTACCTGCACGACCGCCTCGCTGAACGTTATGAGGCTGAAGTGGTGCCCGGTGTTTGCTCCATGCTGGGCGGCGCTTCGGTGCTGGGCGCGCCGCTGGTCTATCGCAACCAAAGCCTGTCGGTGTTATCCGGCGTGCTGCCCCACGATGAACTCAAGCGGCGTCTGGCGGACGCCGATGCCGCCGTGATCATGAAGCTGGGCCGCAACTTCACTAAGGTCCGCCACGTGTTGGAAGAGTTGGGCATGGCCGACCGCGCTTTGTATGTTGAGCGCGCAACTATGTCCAACCAGAAAATCGTTCCGTTGGATCAAGTCGAGCCCATGTCGTCGCCGTATTTTTCGCTGATCATTGTTCCCGGCGAACGGTGGCAAGGCTGATGACTGCGCACGCACCGGCCATTGTCATTCTGGGCAACGGCAGCCTCGACACCGCGCACCGCATTCAACGGCTGTACCCGGATTCGTTGATCCATGGCCTCGAAACCCGAGTCGATGGCGCCGACCGGACCTACACCGAGTTCGGCTCTAGGCTGCGCCAGCTCTATCAACAGGGCACCCCGATTATTGCCCTGTGCGCCGCCGGGATTGTGATTCGTACGTTGGCGCCGCTGTTGCTGGAAAAGGGCGCCGAGCCGCCAGTGCTGGCGGTGGCCGAAGACGGCAGCGCGGTCGTACCTTTATTGGGCGGTCTGGGCGGCGTGAACATCATGGCTCGGGAGATCGCGCAAGGACTGAACGTGGCTGCGGCCATTACCACCAGCGGCGAATTGCGCTTTGGTACCTGCCTGCTGAATCCGCCCAGTGGGTACGCCTTGGGTGATCTTGAACTCGGTAAGCGCTTTGTCTCGGACCTGTTGTCCGGCGAACGCGTGCGTATCGAAGGGGCGGCACCCTGGTTGGCTGACGCGCAGTTACCCGAGGATGATCAGGCGCAGTTGGCGATTCATGTGACGTGCGCCGAGCGTGAACCTTCGGCCAATGAATTATTGATCTACCCACGTAGCGTGTTGGTGGCGGTGAGTGCGTCGATTCCCGAGCTGGCGTCCAGCGTTCGCGCTGCGTTGCTTAACGCTGGCATCGCTCTTCAGTCGTTGGCCTGTTTGTTGGCTAGCGATTCGGAGATGGCCAACCCTAAGCTGCATCAGGCGGCCGTTGAGTTGGATGTGCCACTGCGATTCATCGCTGCGCACGCATCGGTCAGTGAGCTGGCGCAGCACGCGCTGCCCCAGGTGTCGGGGCCGATCTGCGTCGGTGACGGCATCGCTATCGCGGTTGCTGCGCTGCCGTTGGAGGTGTTGAGCATCGGACGTGGGCGCGGGCGTTTGGCGGTGATTGGCCTCGGTCCCGGCGCGGCGCAATTGATGGTCCCGGCGGTCAAGGCTGAACTGGCGCGGGCTAACGATATTCTCGGTTACGAAACTTACGTGCGCATGGCCGGGCCATTTCGCGCCGATCAGGTGCAGCACTGCACGGACAACCGCGAAGAAATGCAACGCGCCCGGCATGCTTTTGAACTGGCTGCGCAAGGGCGTTCGGTTGTCGTGGTGTCGTCGGGCGATCCGGGCGTATTTGCCATGGCGTCGGCGGTGCTTGAAGCGCTGCATGAGTCGACAAACGCCCAATGGCACACCGTCGATCTGGAGATTTTGCCGGGGGTTTCCGCGTCCTTGGCAACCGCCGCGCAAGCCGGTGCGCCGCTGGGGCATGACTTCTGCGTGATGTCGCTGTCGGACAACCTCAAGCCGTGGGACGTGATTGAAAAACGCCTGGAACTGGCGTCTCAAGCTGACTTGGCCTTGGCATTCTACAACCCGATATCTCGTTCCCGGCCTTGGCAACTTGGCCGCGCACTGGAGATCGTGCGCCAACATCGAACCCCAAACACCCCGGTGACCTTAGGCCGAGACATCGGTCGCCCAGGGCAAACGCTGCGGGTGATTACATTGGGTGAACTGACACCGGACCAAGTGGACATGCGCACCATGGTGTTGATTGGCTCATCCACGACCTGCACCTTTCCCCGCGCCAATGGCGGGAAGTGGGTGTATACGCCGCGTTGGTACGGGGAAAAGCCGTAACCCGATCTGTAAGAGGGTCCGCCACGTCTTCGACGCCACGCTGTCGCGCAGCAAGCTGGGTGGCACTTGGTGTGGTTTAAGGTTGCAGGGTGTCAGGACTGAAGCCTTCCCGAATAAATTCGGTCCCACGGTTTTTGGCGCTACACAGATTCTGTAGGAGCTGAAGGCTGCGATAGGTCCGAAGGACCTTCGCCAACAAGTTGGTTCCTACAGGAGGGGCGACACTTCGTCTGTGACTTTCGGTGTTCAACACGTAAGAAAGGTCCCTGGTTATAGGGATGAAAGTCAGAGCGTTCTAAGGTGAATACCCACAAAGTAGTACCGAAAAATCACCGGGCCATGTATTTAGCCGCGTGACGGCACCGTGGGAATATTTAACTAAAGTTTTCTTGAAATAACGGAAATTAAAACGATCGGAAAAGTGCGCTAGTTTGATGACTGCCCAAGACGGGTGACTCTTAACTAAAAAGGAAGTTGCGCATGAATACGTACATGGATGCCCCTCTCAGTGCTGAAAACTGCCTGGATTATATTGAAGGTTGTCAGTTGCCTGAAGGGCACGTGCATCTGGCCAGGGCCACCAGCCCCTCGCTCCGCCGCTCGCGCCGTTCGTTGACACTGGAGGAGAAGAAAGAAAGTGCAGCAGTGGTTGCCAATAGCGTGATTGCCTTTGTTGCGGGTATGTCGATGCAGAACAAGGAAGATATCAAAAACGCCGTTCTGTTTGCGACCTTGGTGGCTAACAGGGCGGTCCCGAGCCTGACGGGCCCGCGCTGGTATGAAAAGTTCATGGAAGTGATGTCCCGGGCCTGCGGGTGGGTGCCAACCCGCCGGGAATATGCCAAGCACTCGGCCTCCGAAAAGCTGTTCACCATGGATCAGGTCGGCCTGAAAATCCTTGCATCGACCGTAGCGGCGGTTTCGGTCCCCGGCGCAACGGCTGTGGCAATGGTGGGTGTGGCGAAGCAAGCGCTTGAAGCACTTCAGTCCAGCGACAAACCGCTTAAGCTCTTTGAAAACCGAAGCCGCCGCCACAAGGGTGGGGTCTTCAATATCGCTTCGTGTGACGAATCGGTAGATGGCGAAGTGCAGATGTCCATGGGCTCGGTTGATTTTTCGTCCACGCTGAACGTCACCAATGTCCTGTTCTGGGACTGGAGTAGCAGCTCGGTCAGCATGTACCGAGCCGAGTCGCACCTGGTATTGAATCAGCGCATTTACGCGGAAGTTCGAGACACCATCATTCGCCGCCTGGGGGATAACGCTAAACAGGCCGTTGAAGACTACGAGATTTAAGGTCGCGAGTCCGCCACAGGAGACTGCGGCGGACTGCCGAGTCGACTATTAGGAGAATGTTATGGGCAATGGAATGCCAACTAGCTATATCAATGCGGGTTCGATGATGTTCTTCGACGATCCCGTCAAAGATGCTGATAAACGAGATATTCTCGACGCCAGTTTGTATACCCAGCTGGCGGCGTCGAAAAAACACCCCAAGTTTGCTGAGTTTGACGCCTGGTACACAACCTATCTAAAGGCGATGGCGACGTTTGGCTGGATAGTCTCTGAGCGCGGTTACTGCAGTGAACCGATACAAGGCCCCGGACCTTTTGACCTGTGGTTACTCATTGAAGCTGAGCTTGAGGGACGCGTACCGGTTTCACTTATTCAAACAGCTGAGCGCATCGCGGTGCATTCACCCGAACACGTTTTTAACCCGGCGGCTCAATCGCTGCTCGGAGAACACGCCTTGCGGTCTGATCGGCCCGAAGGGGGTGACCTGCTTTCCTCGGTGGTGCTGCAACTGAGCTTCGTACACGGCGCTCCGTCCATGACCTCAATATTTATCGCGTTCAAAACCCGAGCGAAAGTTGCAGAACACGCTTTGCTCAAGCCGTTTGATCGCAATCAGATAGTGGGCAACGTAGAACTGGCGTCGTTCTCGGCGCAACTGTCGGACCTTCGTTATTCTCAGTTCAGAGATACCTTTATTTCGGCACTCGGCGCTAGACGGTCGTCACTGATTTTGGCGCTTGAGGCGTCTCAACAATGATCACTAAAAAAACCCATATGGCCATAGCAGGCAATAATCTGGTCTCGTTTGTAGCGGGAATGTCGGTCCAGGAAAAGGAGGACATATTGGATTTGTTGTTGCACGCGGACTTTTTTGCCAGTCAGGCCTATGACCAGCACGTGCATTGGAAGAGTTGGCTGGATTACTACCGAAACAGGATGGTCAAACACGGCTGTCAGTTAAAAAGCCAGATTCTCAGGGCCCCCGTAGTCATAACCGACCCCTACGAGCTGGATCGACTGACCTTTAAAGTGGTGGGCACGGAAGGCTCAGCCAAGCTCGCCCGTTTGGTTCAAGCGTCATTTAACGCGATACGAGTCAATGAATACGCCCAGGCGTTTTTTCGACGAGGTACGGGGGCGGGGCGCATCGGCAGTTTTCAAATTGTGCCGTGCGAAAGAACCGCTAACGGCGAAATAAGGGTTTTCTTGTGTGCTTTGCGAATTAACGCGCTGGCCGTAATCGATGACAGCTGGTTTTGGGAGAGCACTCACCGTGACTTGGTGCTCCACTTGGTCGGCGGCGTTTACGCGTTCAGCACCGCTCGCTATGCGCCCTTTCGTGAGCAGATACGCACCAAGCTGGTTCAGAATTCCACCCGCTTCATCCAGGACATCGAGCTCTGAGGCCCCTAAGGCAACAAATACCCTCTGACCCCGGTAAAGATAATTTGCGCCGCCAGTGCACAGACGAACAACCCCATCAACCGACTGACGATCTGCAAACCCTGATCGCCCAGGATGTTTTCGATTCGGTTCGACAGGTACAACACAATGCCGACGGTCAGGCTGGCGAGGGCAATACTGAGGATGGCGGTGAGCTTGTCATCCCAGTGCGGTTGGCTCACGCCCATCACCAGCAACGCGCCGATGGTACCGGGGCCGACGGTCAACGGGATGGTCAGCGGGACAATGGTGACGTCCTGTTGAACGTTGTCGGTTTGCACCGCAGATTTGCCTTGGGCCATGCCCAACGCCGAAATGAACAAAACGCTGCCCGCACCAATGCGAAACGCGTCAACGGTGATCCCGAATACCGAGAAAATGACCCGCCCGAACAGGTAAAGCAGCACGCTGGAGACCAGAGTGGCCAGTGCGACTTTCCACGCCAGTCGACGACGTTCCTTGCTGGAGTAACCACGGGTAAGGCTGATGAAACACGACAGGACGAAGAACGGGCTGTAGAGCACCAACATCTTCAGGTAAACGCTGAACAACACGTGAAGCATGGCTTGGGCTCGCGCGACTAATTAAGGACGACGGGAAGTCTATCAGGCGCGGCAGCTTATCTCGTTGAGGAATATCAGTTCAACAGTGGGAAAAGCAGCAAGATCCCCGCTGCCGGGACTCAATGGGTCTCGGAATACGACTGACTCTGCTGACGCTTGGCAACCCACTGCTCGATCAGTTCGCGCAGTTGCGACAGTTCGACGGGTTTGGCCATGTGGCCATCCATGCCGGCCTGACGCGCGCGGTCCTTGTGTTCGCTCAAGATGTGGGCAGTCAACGCCACCACTGGCGTACGAACGCGTTGATTGGCAATTTCCCAAGCGCGTAACTGTTGGGTTGCAGAAAAGCCATCAAGGATCGGCATTTCGCAGTCCATCAGTACCAGGTCATAGCGCTGGGCCTTCATCGCGAGCAGGGCTTCTTCGCCATTGCTGGCGGTGTCAGGTTGTAAGTTCAGTTTGCCTAGCATGCCGCGAATCACTTTGGTCGATATGCTGTTGTCTTCGGCGACAAGAATACGGAAATCACTCGGTACGTTGATCGGGTTGATCAGCGGGTTGGCGGTTGCGTATGGCGTGCCGGTGGGGGTCCCTCGAGTTCGTTGGTTTAGCTCGTCGGCCAAGGTGGTCTTGAGGGTGTAGCCGGCCACCGGTTTTGCCAAGATGCGTTTGATGCCGGCATTGCGCGCAATGATTTTGCTTGGCGCATTACTGATACCGGTAAGCATGATCAGCAAGATATCGTGATTGAGGCTCGGGTCTTCCTTGATCTTGGCTGCGAGCTGCATACCGGTCATGCCCGGCATGTTCTGGTCGAGCAGCACCACGTCGAAATAGTCGCGCAGGTGGGCTTTGGTTCGCAGCAGTGCCAGTGCTTCTTTGCCCGACGGCACGGCGCTGACATTCAAACCCCAGGCGGTGCATTGCTGCACCAACACTTTGCGGCACGTGTCATTGTCGTCCACCACCAGGACCCGTGCGCCCTGAAGCGGGCCGTCCAGATCGGTGGTCGGTTGCTCAAGCCGATCCGGGTCCAGTGGTAACGTCAGCCACAGCGTGCTGCCATGGGAATTACCGGTTTGAATGCCAAATTCGCCATGCATCAACATGATCAATTGACGCGCAATCACCAACCCCAGATGACCGCCTAATTTGGTCGTGGCAAGAAAGTTTTTGCTGTGCAGCTCGGCATGGAGAAGGCTGTCGCGTTCATGGGCCGCTAAGGGCTCGCCACTGTCTTGCACCGCGATGCGCAAACGCGGCTTGCCGCTGCGCGAATCCAGCGCGACCACCAGCAGGATTTCGCCTTCGTCGGTCTTTTTCATGGCGTTTTCAAGCAGGCTGAGCAGCGCCTGGCGCAAGCGCGTCGGGTCGCCGCTGATCACCCGTGGAACCTGAGGCTGGATGAAACTGATCAGCTCGACATTTTGCTGCTCGGCTTTGGCTCGGAAGATATTCAGGCAGTCTTCGATCAATGCGTTGAGATCGAATTGCACATCGTCGAGTTCGATCTGTCCGGATTCGAGCTTGGTGATGTCCAGAATTTCGTTGATCAGTGTCAGCAGCTCGTTGCCTGCGCTGTGGATCGTCTGAACATAATCGCGTTGTTTCACCGAAAGCGGCGTGCCCAGCAATAGCTCGGTCATACCCAGGACGCCATTCATCGGGGTGCGAATTTCGTGGCTGATTTTGGCCAGAAACTCGGCCTTGGCGTTGATTTCAGCAGTGCTGGCGGCGAGGTCGCGGCTGACACTGAACTCGTCTTCGGTAATGCTCCGATGACGCTCGCTCAGGGCCACGCTCATGAACAGCCCAGAAGCGCAGAACACACCTAACAACGTAATGATCAGCCATTGTGGCGCTATCATCGTCAGGCCGAGCAAGGCGGGCATAATCACCAGGCAACCCAGGTTGAACACGACCATTCCCAGCACAAACAGGCGGGCCGGGTTGTAGCCCTTTTGCCAGTGATATACCGAGACAAACAGGATGCTCAGGCTCGCAAGCGCCACCACACCATAGGTGATCAGGTTCAGTGGCAAGCGGGTGACGAACAGCTCCAAGAGGCCAGCCAATGCAATGACCAGCATGTCGCCCAGCAGAAAACGATTCAAAATAATCGAGGCACAGGGCGCGAAGAAGCGGTACGCAAACATCAACCCACTGAGGGCGGCCAGAATCAACGCCCAATAGGCATTGGGGGTCTGGGCCACGTGCCAGTTCGGCACCCAAGGCGCCAGAAGATTGAGCAACAGCATCGCGCTCAGCGTCAGCATCGCTTCGCACGCCGCCAGCCATAAGCTGGTATGGGAGCGAGTGTGGGTGAAACGGGTAATGTTCTGCAGGATCAGCATGGCCAAGCAACCTAAAAACAGGCCGAGCAATAAAGGTTGGCGTTCATCCGCTGCGATTGAAATGGCGGACTGCAAGGTAATGTTGGGGCGCAGTTGTTGCTCTGAAACCAGGCGCAGATAAACGTCCAGCACACGGATGCTCTGCGGCATCGGCATCAGAAAGTCGGTGGAGTGCAACGAATGGGTGTCGCGTGGGATGTTATTGCCGGTGCGTGAATGAGTGATGAGCTTGTCGCCATCGAGCACGTAAAGGTCAAGGCTGGCCAAGTCCGGGGCAAAGACGCGTAGCAGCTGTTCGTGCTCGTCAGGGAGCAACCGATAATGAAGCCAGACAGCACTGTTTCGATCACCGGCGACGACTTGATCGAGGTCAATAGGGCTGAATTGATTAACGTAACGAGCTGAGCGTACGTCGCTCAATTGCAGGCTGGCCTGATCATCGAGCAGCGTTGACCAACCACCACGTTGCTCGGCATAGCTGGGAAGCATGCAGAGAAGCGTCAGCAGACTGAGGGTAAAACCTATGGCAATCCTGAGCCAGCGCACAGCGAAATCCCTTCGTAGGTGAATGCCAGATAACTATGCGCGGGGCTGCAATAAACAGGCAAGACCCCGTTGAGGCGCTTGCCTGAGTGGCTGTTTGCCTTATTCCAGGTCTTCACCACGCTCGCGAGCAATGGCACGATAACCAATATCCTTGCGATAGAAGCAACCTTCCCAATCAATTTCAGCAGCCAATTTGTACGCTTGTTCCTGTGCGTCGCTTACGCTGTCGCCCAGTGCTGTGGCACACAAAACACGTCCGCCGGACGTTACGACCTGACCATCCTGCAACGCCGTACCGGCATGGAATACTTTGCCGTTCATGCTAGCTGCGGTGTCCAGGCCTTTGATCGCAGCGCCTTTGGCGTAATCACCTGGATAACCGCCAGCGGCCAGTACCACGCCCAGACTTGGACGGGGATCCCACTGCGCTTCAACCTTATCCAGGGCCTTGGCCAGCGCGGCTTCGATCAACAACACCAGGCTCGATTGCAGGCGCAACATCACCGGTTGGGTTTCGGGATCGCCGAAACGGCAGTTGAATTCGATGACCTTCGGATTCCCGACTTTGTCGATCATCAAGCCAGCATAGAGGAAGCCAGTGTAAACGTTGCCTTCCTCGGCCATTGCGCGGACAGTCGGCCATATCACCAAGTCCATAACCCGTTGGTGAACCTCGGCAGTGACGACCGGGGCCGGAGAGTAAGCACCCATACCGCCGGTGTTGGGGCCGCTGTCGCCGTCGCCGACACGCTTGTGGTCTTGGCTGGTGGCCATGGGTAAAACGTTTTTGCCGTCGACCATGACAATGAAGCTGGCTTCTTCGCCATCAAGAAATTCTTCGATCACCACCCGTGAACCGGCTTCGCCAAATGCATTGCCGGCAAGCATGTCGCGCACGGCGTCTTCGGCTTCAACCAGGGTCATGGCGACGATCACGCCTTTGCCCGCTGCGAGGCCGTCGGCCTTGATCACGATGGGTGCGCCGACTTTCTGCAAGTACGCCAGCGCTGGCTCGACTTCAGTGAAGTTCTGGTAATCAGCGGTTGGAATCTTGTGGCGCGCCAGGAAGTCTTTCGTGAAGGCTTTCGACCCTTCCAGTTGCGCAGCGCCAGCGGTAGGGCCAAAGCAATCCAGACCACGGGAGCGGAACAAGTCGACAACGCCCGCCACCAGTGGCCCTTCGGGACCGACAATGGTCAGGGAAACGTTTTTTTCTGCGAAATCTGCCAGCTCGGCGAGTGCAAGGACGTCGATATCAACGTTTTCGCACTTTGCTTCGGTCGCGGTCCCGGCATTGCCCGGTGCAACGAAAACCTTCACGACACGCGGGTCCTGTGCGACTTTCCACGCCAACGCGTGTTCACGGCCACCGGCGCCAATGATTAGAACGTTCATTTCAAAAACCTCGATGACGCTGAATTCTGGGGGATGCAGCAAGCACTATCATCTGTAGGAGCCAACGTGTTGGCGAAGGTCTCGCCAATACGTTGGCTCCTACAGTAAAAATCAGTGCCTGAAATGACGCATGCCGGTGAAGACCATGGCAATGCCTGCTTCGTCGGCGGCAGCGATCACTTCGTTGTCTCGCATCGAGCCGCCTGGCTGGATGACGGCGGTGATGCCCGCCTTGGCTGCGTTGTCGATGCCGTCGCGGAACGGGAAGAACGCGTCCGATGCCATGACCGCGCCTTGCACCGACAATCCGGCGTGTTCTGCCTTGATTGCAGCGATGCGCGCGGAGTTGACGCGGCTCATCTGGCCCGCGCCGACACCGATGGTCTGGCGGTTTTTCGCGTAGACGATGGCGTTGGACTTCACGTACTTGGCGACTTTCCAGGCGAAGATCAGGTCATGAATTTCCTGTTCGCTCGGTGCGCGCTGGGTGACGACCTTCAGGTCGTCGCTGCCGATCATTCCGATGTCGCGGCTCTGAACCAACAAGCCACCGTTGACGCGCTTGAAGTCCCAGGCCGGGGTGCGCTCGGTTGCCCATTGACCGCTAATCAGCAAGCGGACATTGACCTTGGTTGCAATAATGGCTTGGGCTTGGGCGGTAACGCTCGGCGCGATAATCACTTCAACAAACTGACGCTCAACGATCGCCTGGGCGGTCTTGGCGTCCAGTTCGCGGTTGAAGGCAATGATGCCGCCAAACGCAGATTCGCTGTCGGTGGCGTAGGCCAGTTCGTAGGCCTGACGAATGCCGCCTTCGTCGTCCGGGCTGACTGCAACGCCACACGGGTTGGCGTGTTTGACGATGACGCAGGCCGGCTTGACGAAGCTTTTTACGCATTCCAGCGCAGCGTCGGTGTCCGCCACGTTGTTGTACGACAATTCCTTGCCTTGCAACTGAGTCGCGGTGGCAATGCCGACTTCGGCAGGATGGGCTTCAACGTAGAACGCCGCGCTCTGGTGCGGGTTCTCGCCGTAGCGCATTTCCTGGGCCTTGATGAACTGGCTGTTGAAGGTGCGTGGGAATGCGCTGCGGCCTTCAGTACTAAGGGTTTCAGCGGTCTGATCAATGCTACCCAAATAGTTGGCGATCATGCCGTCGTAAGCAGCCGTGTGTTCAAACGCCTTGAGCATCAGGTCGAAACGTTGGGCGTACGTCAGGCCGCCAGCCTTGAGGCTTCCCAGCACTGTGGCGTAGTCGCCGGCGTTGACCACGATGGCCACGTCTTTATGGTTTTTCGCGGCCGAGCGAACCATGGTCGGGCCGCCGATATCGATGTTTTCGATGGCGGTTGGCAGGTCGCAACCTGGCTTGGCAATGGTCGCTTCAAACGGGTAGAGGTTGACCGCGACCAGATCGATCGGCTTGATCCCGTGCTCGGTCATGATGGCGTCGTCGATACCGCGACGGCCAAGAATGCCGCCGTGGATTTTCGGGTGCAGGGTCTTGACCCGGCCGTCCATCATTTCTGCGAAACCGGTGTAGTCAGCGACTTCTACCGCCGCAATGCCGTTGTCCTGAAGCAGCTTGAACGTGCCGCCGGTGGAAAGGATCTCGACGCCCAGGGCGCTGAGTGCACGGGCGAAATCGACGATCCCGGTCTTGTCGGAGACGCTGATCAAGGCACGGCGGATCGGCAGGCGGGTAGTCTGGTCGGTCATTTCAAATTCCATCTAAAACAAAGGAGTCAGCAAAAAAAGGCGACCCCCTGAAGTGGATCGCCTTTTTTATTAAATGCTTACAGCAGGTCGTACTGCTTGAGTTTCTTGCGCAAGGTGCCGCGATTAAGGCCCAGTAATTCGGACGCTTTGGTTTGGTTTCCCTTGACGTAGTTCATCACGCATTCGAGCAACGGCGCTTCGACCTCCGACAACACGAGGTTGTACACATCCGTAACGGCAGCGCCTTCCAGGTGGGCGAAATAATTGTGCAGCGCCTTCTCTACACTGCCACGCAGGGTCTGACCCTCCTCGCTGGGCGTGTTGAGGTGCTGTTTCAAATTCACTTTTTCGCTCACGGGTGTTGTTCCACTCACTAAATTCTCGGTCATCATCGTCATGCAGCCACCTCTTCTCCGTCCCCTGTTTGCGGGCTCTCATAACGGTCGCTGAAGAACTCGCGAACGTTGGCGCACTGTGCTTCCGTATCTTCCAAACGATTGAAATGGGCACGAAACTCCCTGGCGCCCGGCAGGGTTGCGAGATACCAGCCGACATGCTTGCGTGCAATCCGCACACCCAGCACATCGCCATAGAAAATGTGCAACGCCGCCAAATGCTCTAGCAGAATGCGTTCCACCTCACTCAACTGCAGCGCGGGCAATAGTTCGCCGGTACGCAGGAAGTGTTCTATCTCGCGAAAAATCCAGGGCCGCCCTTGGGCAGCCCTGCCAATCAGTAAACCGTCTGCCCCGGTGGCTTGCAGCACGTACCGGGCTTTGGCCGGTGAATCGATGTCACCATTGGCGAACACTGGAATCGACACCGCCTGCTTGATCGCCGCAATGGTGTCGTATTCGGCTTCGCCGGTGTACAGATCTGCACGGGTTCGGCCATGGACCGCCAATGCCACAATTCCGGCTTGTTCGGCGATCTTTGCCACGGTCAGGCCGTTCTTGTTCGATCGGTCCCAGCCGGTGCGTATCTTCAGCGTGACCGGTACATCAACTGCGGCCACGACGGCGTGCAGGATCTCGGTGACCAGTTGTTCGTCTTTCAGTAATGCGGAACCCGCAGCCTTATTGCAGACCTTTTTTGCCGGGCAACCCATGTTGATGTCGATGATCTGTGCGCCCAGTTCAACATTGGCGCGTGCTGCATTTGCCAGCATTTGCGGATCACCACCGGCGATCTGTACCGAACGGGGTTCGGGATCACCTTCGTGGATCATGCGCAGACGCGATTTGCGACTGTTCCACAGGCTCATGTCGCTGGTCACCATTTCCGATACCACCAACCCTGCGCCGAGTTGGCGGCAAAGCTGGCGGAAGGGCTGGTCAGTAACTCCAGCCATCGGGGCAAGAATCAAGCCGTTTTGCAATGTATAAGGGCCGATGCGTACCGCCGACATAGGTGTGCCTGTTGTGGGGCCGATCATCGCTGGTCACGTGAAAACCATTGCATTCGTCGCTGCGTTCTCACGCGGCCCGAAGGACTGTTTTTAGGTGCTGAAGCGAGTTTTCAGTCGGAACCCAGAGTATGAAAAAGGGTTGGCATGATACCCGCTCTCGATGACTGGATAAAGGCTGAATTGGATAAAATCTGAGCAGTTATTTTCTTATCGCGGTCGGATTGGTTGTTCCGCTCGACGTCATAAATATGTCGCCAATCGCGGGTCGGAAATCCCCCGCGCATGTGGCTCGAATCTATCGATTGCTTACCAACCGGCGATTGCTCAACGTCGGGCAGGCTACCGCCTGCAGGCGCGCTTCAGCGCTTATTCCGGTGATCGAAAGCTTAGACTGTAATTGACCGCTTTGGCGCCTGGGTCGAGGATGTCCAGCGCAATATGAATGGGCGTTTGCGGCGGCATTTCGGCCTTGCCGGCCATTTCGCCACTCAGGTATTCGCTGGGCTTGAACCGACGACTGGCGATCAACTGACCATTGGGGTCGGCAAATCGCAATTCCAACAACGGGAAGGGTTGAGAAAACGACGCACGGTTATAGATGATCGCATCGACCACCAAGGCCCCCTTGAAGTCAGGGTGGCTGCGTACGATCAGGTTGCTGCTCTTAAGCAGATCGATATCCACCTTGGACGGCACGGTGCAGCCGACTTGAGGGCAGGCCAGTTGAAACCAAGGTCGGTATTGGTCCTGACGCGCCAGCTCGTCGAAGTGATACCAGATGTATTGTCCGGCCAATGCCGTGATGGCGAGCAAAATCAGCAGCCCCCAGACAAACCGACGACCCCAGCGTGGCTTTGGCTTTTGCCAGTCGAGTTGCAACGGGTCATCCGAGAGGTCGAGCATTGGATTGTTGCGCAGCACATGTTCTTGCAAGCCAGGTTCGGTGCGACTGCGTTTGAGTCGAGGCGCTTGGCGTTGAGCCGGTTCGTCCAAAGGCTGCTCGTCGTCATCAATGGCCGACATCCGCTCGCCGGGCTCATCGTAAACACTGTCCTTGCGTTGAGCCGTGCGTCCGGGAGTTTCAGCGATCAATGGCGGTGCAGGCGGCTTGGGTTCGTACTCGGGCCCGTCGAGGTCGTAGGACAGTGACGGTTCGGTGCGTCCATTTCGCGCCAAAGGCTCGTGTGCAGGTTTCGCCTCGGGCAACGCATCACTTTCCGGCGTTTGCTCATGTTCGCGATCGGCGGCGTCATCGTTCAGCAAGCTGTCGAACTGCTCGCTCTCGCCGCTGGCGTTGTCGCGTCGAGCACTCATCGCCGAGTCGCTGCTACGGGAATGACCGGTTTGACCAAAGGATTCCGGGAGCTGGATTTCTCGTTGCTCAAGCTTGGCCAGTGCCTCGTCAAGATCAAGGTTGTCCAGATCAAGGTTGGCGAAATCGAGTGCCCGGGTTTTCCACTCTTTGGCAGGCGGTTCGATCTTAGGGGGCGGATCAATTGGCCGTTCGGCCGGTGGCTCGTCCGGCTCTTGGGCGGGCGTAATCACCGGCGGCGGTAGCAGGGGCGCGGCCAGTGGCGCGGGAAGGGGCGTTTGAATCTCTTCGATCGCTTTGCCAGCGCGCTGTTCGAGCAGTTGTTTTGCTGCATTGAAAACTTGCAGGCAGGCGCCGCACCTTACGACGCCACGGGCCACACTCAATTGAGCATGACTCACGCGAAAACTGGTCTGGCAGTGCGGACACTGGGTAACGAAACTGTCGGTCATGCGGCGATCCGGTTCATGCAGGCGCTGATTCTAGCCTACGGCTTCAAGCAACGGTTAACGGCGGCGGCCCGTGATGCGAACCCAGCCATCACGGTCGGCAATCGGGTCCAGCACAAAGGTCTCGGCGTAAGCGGCAGCCACTTCCTTGCCCTGTTCAGCGAGAATCCCGGACAAGGCGAGGCGGCCACCGGTTTTGACCAGACCGGCGAGCGTTGGTGCCAATGACACCAAGGGACCGGCCAAAATATTGGCCACCAACACGTCAGCTTTGTCTTGAGGCAGGTCTTCAGGCAGGTACAGCGTGAAGCGTTCGGGCGCTATGTTGTTGCGTCCGGCGTTGTCCCGCGAGGCATCCAGCGCTTGGAAATCGATGTCAGTCCCCACCGCTTGCTTGGCGCCCAGCAACAACGCGGCGATGGCCAGAATTCCCGAGCCGCAGCCGAAGTCCAATACGTTGCAGTCTTTCAGGTCTTGACCATCGAGCCATTCGAGGCACAGCGCCGTCGTCGGATGAGTGCCCGTGCCGAAGGCCAAGCCGGGATCGAGCAGCAGGTTCACGGCGTCAGGTTCTGGCGCAACGTGCCAGCTTGGGACGATCCACAGCCGCTCGCCGAAACGCATGGGCTGAAAGTTGTCCATCCAGCTGCGTTCCCAGTCCTGATCTTCGATGACTTCGCTCATGTGTTCCGGCAGTTCGGCGCCAGTGAGCAGTTGCAGGTGGGCCAGTACTTGAGCGGCGTCGGTGTCGGCTTCGAACAACGCCAGCAAATGGGTGTGGGACCACAGCGGCGTGGTGTTGAGTTCAGGTTCGAAGATCGGCTGATCTTCGGCGTCCATGAACGTGACAGACACGGCGCCCACTTCAAGAAAAGCGTCTTCGTAGGTTTCGGCTTGTTCTGGGCTGATGGCGAGACGGACTTGCAGCCAAGGCATGGCGGGCACCTATGAGAAATGACGAAGTGCAGCGCGCGGCTGCGAGAAGCGCGCAAGTTTACTTGAGCGCGAAGGCGAAGGGCAAAAAACAACAAAGCCGCCGTTAGGCGGCGTTGAGAAAAAAGAGCCCAGGGCGGGCTCTTTAGAGTGCCGATCAGACCTGGCCGGGCGACACGATGATTTTGACGTTGTGCTCCTTGTTATGGACCAACTCTTCGAAACCATGACTGACGATCTCCTCCAGCCCGATTCGCCCAGTGACCAGTGGCGTTATGTCCAGGCTGCCGTCGGCTATCAGTGAGATGACGTCGGCGAACTCGCCGTTGTAGGCCAGCGAACCCATAACTTGTTTTTCAGTGGACACCAGATCGAAAAAGTTGAATTCGCTGGGCTCCTCAAAAATACCCACCAGCACGCATGTTCCGGCTTTGCGAATCACATCGATGGCGAGCTTGGCGGTGTGCTTATTGCCGATGCATTCAAAGCTCACATCGGCGCCCAGGCCACGGGTGACGGCCCTAATTTCAGCCAGCGCGTCGCACTCGGACGGATCGAAAACTCGGGTGGCGCCGACTTCTAATGCCTTGGCTTTGCGCGCTGAGGACATTTCCAGCGCGATGACCTGCTCGGCACCGGCTGCTTTGGCGCACATGATGGTGCACAGACCGATGGTGCCTGCGCCCACGACCACCACGGTTTGACCGTGCAGGCTTCCCGCTTTTTTGACCGCATGCATGCCCACCGCCAGGGGTTCGATCAGCGCGCCGGCCTCTTTGGGAAAGCCCGCTGGCAGTTTGTACAGAAGATTGGCGGGCACATTGACCCGTTCGGCGAAGGCACCGTTGTTCATCAGGCCAGTAAACGCCAGCTTTTCACAAATGTTGTAGAGCCCATGGGTGCAGTAATAGCAGGTGCCGCAATGCTGGCAGGCGTCGGCCGTGATCAGGTCGCCCACGGCAAACCCTTCAACACCGGCGCCGAGCTTGAGGATTTCGCCACAGAATTCGTGGCCCAGAATGCACTGGCCCTGAATGCCGGTCATCGGGTGCGGAACGTCCACCGGAATGAACACCGGACCTGCGACATACTCATGCAGGTCCGAGCCGCAGATGCCGCACCAATCCACCCGAATTTGTACCCAGTCGGCCGGTGGCTCGGACGGCAGCGGCACATCTTCTACGCGGATATCGTGGCGACCATGCCAAACTGCAGCGCGCATGCTGGCGGTGTTTTTCAATGAACTGTTCATTATTGTTTATCTCCTCACGACGGCGTGGAGGCTCTGGCGAGCGTCGGGCAGGCCAAAGCCACTGGTGTTATTGGCCCTGCAAGAAATCGAAGATCAGACGATTGACCTGCTCCGCTGCTTCCATCTGCACCATGTGACCCTGACCCGCCAACACCTCAACCTGCGCCTCAAGCCCTTCGGTGTGGGTGGCAGGGATGATGGCGTCGTTTTCGCCCCAGATCACCAGGCTCGGGTGCCGGGCGACCACGGAACGCAGGTCGGTTTGTTGCAGGCCATCGGTAAATAACCGGCTAGACAGCAAGCGCAGGGCGGCATCGACGCCTTCGAGACGCTTGTACTTGAGCATGTCTTCCAGCATTTGCCGGTTTACCAGCGCCGGGTCGGAAAACAGCTGCACCAGCTGTGGTTTCAATGCATTGCGGTTAGCGGCCTCGACAAAGCCCTGCAAATAGCCGCCGTTGATCTGTGGGCCAAGGCCGGCGCTGGCGATCAAGCTCAGCGAGCGAACCCGTTGTGGCGCAAGGCGCGCAGTATTGAGTGCAACGGCGCCGCCAAGTGAATGACCCGCCAAGTGCGCGGACTTGATCTCCAAATGATCCAGCAAGCCCAAGACGGTCTGGCTCAGTTCGTCCAGATCGCCCCGTTGCAGGGTTTTGCCTGACTCGCCATGGCCGGGCAGATCGAGGGCAATAACGCGGCGCCCTGCTGACAGTGTGTCGTGGTTGAACAGCCAATTATTCAAATCCCCGCCAAAGCCGTGAATCAGCACCAGCGGGATGTCGCCTTCGCCCCGGTCGAAGAACCGCAGGGTGCGACCCTCCAGCTGGATTTTTTGTGGCGCTGGGCCACTGTCTTCGTCGGCAGCGCCACCGGGTACAAACTCGGCCTGGAAGCGTTCGATCACTGCTTCGATTTCCGCTTCGCTGGCGTTGCCTTCAACGACCACGGCGAGCAGCGCGCCCACGGACAAGGTTTCATCCTGTTGCGCCACCCGGCGCCGCAGCACACCCGAAAACGGCGTTTCGACGCTGCTGGAAATCTTGTCGGTTTCGACATCGAGCACTTGATCGCCTTTCTCGATGCGCGCGCCTTCCTCCTTGAGCCACCTGTCGACGCGCCCTTCGGTCATCGACAGGCCCCATTTGGGCATGGTCAGCGTGTGAATCTGGCTCATGCCGCTTTCCTCCCCTCACAGATTCTCAACACCGCCGCTTCGATTTTCGCGGCGGTAGGGATGTAGAGGTCTTCCAGCGCGTCGGAAAATGGCACTGGCGTGTGGGGCGCGGTGACCATTTCAATCGGCGCTTGCAGGGAGAAAAAGGCTTTTTGCGCCACCAGCGCTGAGATGTCGGTGGCCACCGAACAACGCGGGTTGGCTTCGTCGATGACCACTAGGCGACCGGTTTTTTCCACGCTTTCCAAAATGCTGTCCAGGTCCAGCGGGCTGGTGGTGCGCAAGTCCAGCACATCACAGGAGATCCCTTGGCGGGCGAGGTTGCTGGCGGCTTCCATCGCCTGATGGACCATGCGCCCGTAGGTCACCAAGGTGACGTCATCGCCTTCGCGCAACACGTTGGCTTCGCCAAACGGCACGGTGTAAAGCTCTTCCGGGACTTCACCCTGCATGCTGTAGAGCATTTTGTGTTCGCAGAAAATCACCGGGTCGTTGTCGCGTATCGCCTGAATCAGCAAGCCCTTGGCGTCATAGGGTGAAGAAGGACAGACCACTTTTAGTCCCGGAATATGGGTCCATAACGACGTCAGCATCTGCGAGTGCTGGGCCGCGGCGCGCAGGCCTGCGCCGTACATAGTGCGGATCACAATTGGAGTAACCGCTTTGCCGCCGAACATGTAGCGAAACTTGGCCGCCTGATTGAGGATTTGATCCAGGCAGCAGCCCGCGAAGTCGACGAACATCAGTTCGCACACGGGCCTTACGCCTTGGGTAGCGGCACCAATGGCTGCGCCTACATAACCCAGTTCTGAGAGTGGTGTATCGAGTACCCTTCCCGGAAATTCGTGATAAAGACCTTTGGTGACGCCGAGTACGCCGCCCCAGGCATCCTGTTCTCCGGGTGCGCCCGCCCCGCCAGCAACGTCTTCGCCCATGATGAATACGGTAGGGTCGCGGCGCATTTCTTGCGCCAGCGCTTCGTTGATTGCCTGCTGATAGCTGATTTTTCTCGCCATGATGATTCTCCTGTTGTTCTTGTTGTGAGGTCGACTCAGGGATAGGACACGTACACGTCGGTCAGCAAATCGCTTGCCTGGGGTTTGGGGTCGGATTTCGCCAGACGTACGGCGTCCTCAATCAGCTGCTCAACGTCGTTGTCGATCTGGTCGAGTTGCGCGACGGTCAGCAGTCCGGCATTTAAGGTGCGGTCCCGAAACTGTTGGAGGCAGTCGCGGGTGTCGCGAAAGTTTTTCACCTCGTCGGGGGCGCGGTAGGTTTGGGCATCACCTTCGAAGTGGCCGTAGTAACGGGTGAGTTTCATCTCGATCAGTGACGGACCTTCGCCGGCCCGCGCGCGGGCGATGGCGGCGGCAGCCGCTTCGTGGACGGCGAAGAAGTCGAAACCGTCCACCGTGACGCCGGGCATGCCGAAGCCGGCTGCGCGGTCGGCGATGTGGTCACTGGCCACCGACCACACCGAGGCTGTGGCCTCGGCATAACCGTTGTTTTCGGCGACGAACACGCAGGGCAAGTTCCAGACCGAGGCGAGGTTCATGGCTTCAAACACCGCGCCTTCATTCGAACCGCCATCGCCGAAGAAGGCCACGGCCACCCCCTGCGTGCCTTTGAGCTTGGCTGCCAGCGCGGCCCCTGCGGCCAAGGGTGCTCCTGCGCCAACAATGCCGTTGGCGCCGAGCATGCCTTTCTCCAGGTCGGCGATGTGCATGGAGCCGCCTTTGCCGCCACACAAGCCGGTTTTCTTGCCATAGATCTCAGCCATCATGCTGTACACATCGACCCCTTTAGCGATGCAGTGCCCGTGGCCACGGTGGGTGGAAGCGATGCAATCGTCATCGGTGAGGTGGGCCATCACGCCTGCGGCGGAAGCTTCTTCACCGGCGTACAGGTGAACGAAACCGGGAATCTCGCCAGTGGCGAATTCAACGTGCAGGCGTTCTTCGAAAACGCGGATGGTGCGCATCACTTTATAGGCGTGTAGCAGTTGGTCGTGGGACAGGTGAGTGGACATTTTTTGTTCTCCAGGAGTGTCTCAACACAGAAGGTTTGCTGGGTGTTGCGGGTGCTCGCGTCCTATCGCTAACAGGCGATGGCGAGCGGCGTAGGCCAGAACGGCTTCAACGTCGATGCTGATCGGGCCGTAAGGGTCGAGGGTGACGGTGGGATGATCGTGGGCGCTGAATTCGATTTCACGTTCACCGTCCAGCGCAAGCGTGCCGCTGGTCAGGCTCAGCGGATACGCCACACCGGGCTGCATCGATCCGCATTCGCTGACAGCGCAGCCCTGTAACAAGCCGGGTGCCAACGGCACCAGCACCGCGTTTTCGGCGTCGGGGCTCAGGCGAATCCACGCGCCCAGCGGTGATTGGCGCGAGACCGGACACCAAAGTCCGCACAGAGCCGATAGGCCAATGGCGTGGGGTTCGGCAAAGGCGACGAAGACTTCGGCCAAGTCCTCGGCGCGGCTGATGGCACGGGCGCCGATGAAGGGTTGCGATGAGACCGCGACATCCACCAGTGCCCATTCGCATAGTCCCCGCCCAGGCTCGCGAACCAGCAGGCGTTTATTGCGCCGCAGACCGATCTCGGCAGGAATCCGCCCGCTTGCGCATAACCCGCCGGCCAGTCCCGCGCTGGTGGCTTCGCGCAACTCAGGGAAAGCATTGTTGGTGCCGGTTGAAAGCGTCAGCAGCGGAATGTCACCGACTTCGGCGGCCACGGCTTTATGGGTTCCATCGCCGCCAAGGACTGCGATCAGTGCGACGCCTTGTTCGGCCATCATTCGGGCGGCGAGGCGGGTGTCGTCGACGGTCTGGCGCAAGGGCATGTCAAGAAAGGTCAGGCGCGGCCAATGGCTTTTTCGGGCGTTGCGTCCTTGGCTGGCTTTGAGTACAGCGGCGGCGATGCCGGTCATGTCAGGCGCCAGCAGAACGTGTTCGATGCCGGTGGCGCCGAACGCGCCCAACAGGCGCTGGACCACGGACGCCTTCTCGGTGCTTGAGTAAACGCCGGCATTGGCCGTCAAGCGCCGGACATCGCGACCCGACGCCGGGTTGGCGATGATCCCCACGGTCAGCGCGGGTTCTGTCATGGCACACCTCTGATTTTTGTTTGTAACGGTCAGAGCAAGGCCGGTGCCAACCTGTGGGATATGGCCTGAAAAAGCCGGTACAGAGCGGTTTATGCGACGACAGCAAGGGCGTGCCGGAAGGGCCGGACGAGACGCGTGGTTTCACAATGCCGGGTGTTTGCGCGAGACGCTGAGACGCTCCGTCTCAAGGGCGGGTGTCTGGTTAGAAGGGTTGTCCTGCGGGAGTGAACGGCGCTTAATAACGCGCATAACAACAATACACCCCGAGGTGGAGAGGCCATGTTTGCCGCACACTCCAAAGCCCATGTGGACTGCGTCAGCCGTGTGCTGAAGCACGCCGGTCGCCAGCCACAAGCACCCGTGCCAGAGTTGATTCTCGACTCTTGGCGTCGCTCGATGGATCAGCATCATTTGGACCCGGCTTCACAGCAAGGTCCGCGCATCCTTTCCCACACCTTGCTCAAGGAATGCCGAGAGCGGGCCGATCTGTTCCTGCGCATTGCCACAGAGGAAGTCGCCAGGCTGCACGGCCGGGTTCGTGAAGCCGATTACTGCGTGCTGTTGACCGATGCCCAGGGCCAGACCATCGACTATCGGGTCGAATCGGGCATCCGTAACGACTGCCGCAAGGCCGGTTTATACCTGGGGACCTGCTGGTCGGAGGTCGAAGAAGGGACGTGCGGCGTCGCTGCCGTGCTGACCGACAAGACGCCGGTCACGGTTCACAAGAGTGATCACTTTCGCGCCGCCTTCATCGGCTTGACCTGTTCGGCGGCACCGGTGTTCGACCCTCAGGGTGAATTGCTCGGGGTGCTGGACGTTTCGGCACTGCAATCACCGGACGACCGGCGCAGTCAGCATTTGATCCGGCAAATGGTGGTGCAGAGCGCCCGCGTCATCGAAAACGCGTTCTTCATGCACAGCGCTCAGGGGCATTGGCTGTTGCGGGCGCACAGTGCGCCGGGTTACGTCGACAGTCAGCCCGATTACCTGTTGGCCCTGGACAACGATGGGCGTTTGTTGGCGCTCAATAGCATGGCCCGACAAGCGTTACGTCAGCGCTTCGGTCGTCTGCCGGAGCATATCAACGAGGTGTTAGGCCCTGATGCGTTACAAGCGGTGACTGACGAGAGGCCGCAACTGCTTCGCTGGGGAGGTGATGACGGTGAGCTGCACGTGAGACTCAGCGCGCCGCGCAGGTCGCATACGATTCGAACCGTGCCCGCGGACGACAGCGCCGCCGCGCAACTCGATCCGCGTATCGCCGACGGGTTGCGCCTCGCGGTGCGGGTCAAGGACTGCAACCTGCCGGTATTGATTCAGGGAGAAACCGGGGCCGGCAAAGAGGTGTTCGCCCGTCAGTTGCATGAGCTCAGCAGCAGAAGAAATAGGCCATTTGTTGCACTCAACTGCGCGGCAATACCGGAAAGCCTGATCGAGAGCGAGTTATTTGGCTACGTGGCCGGTGCGTTCACCGGGGCGTCGAACAAAGGCATGCGAGGGTTGTTGCAGCAGGCCGATGGCGGCACGTTGTTTCTCGACGAAATCGGCGACATGCCGTTGAGTTTGCAGACGCGGTTGCTGCGGGTTATGGCCGAAGGTGAAGTCGCGCCTCTGGGCGGCGCGCGTCGGCAAACGGTGGACATTCAAGTAGTCTGCGCGACTCACCGCAACTTGGCGACGATGGTGGAGGAGGGTAGTTTTCGCGAGGATTTGTATTTCCGGCTCAGCGGCGCCCGGTTTCAATTGCCGCCATTGCGCGAGCGCAGCGACCGGCTGGCGTTGCTCAATCGGCTATTCGAAGAAGAAGCACGGCTCTGCGGAGGGCGCACGGGCTTGAGTGCGTCGGCGTTGGAGTGCCTGCTCGGTTATGCCTGGCCAGGCAATGTCCGGCAAATGCGCCATGCCTTGCGTTACGCTTGCGCGGTATCGACCTCAATGACGATCCAACTGAGCGACCTGCCTGAAGACATCCGTGGCGCACAGCATGCCGGGCACTCGTTTGTTGACCGGGTTGAAGACTGCGCGAGTCCGCAACGTCAGCTGTTACTGGACGCGCTCATCCGCCATCGCTGGAAACCCGGCGAAGCCGCCCAGGCGCTAGGCATATCGAGGGCGACTCTGTATCGGCGAGTGAACCTGCACGGTATCGACATGCCCGGTAAAAAGCGGATTTGAAGGCAAAAAAAACCCTGGCTACGATGCCAGGGTCTTTTTACGGATTACGAACGGCTTGAGTAACGGAGACCGTTATTCGTTAGCCAGTTTGTGTTCCAGGTAGTGAATGTTGACGCCGCCTTCGCAGAAGCCTTCATCACGGGTCAGATCACGGTGCAGCGGGATGTTGGTTTTGATCCCGTCGACCACGATTTCGTCCAAGGCATTACGCATGCGTGCCATGGCTTCGTCGCGGGTTGCGCCCCATGTGATCAGTTTGCCGATCAACGAATCGTAGTTAGGCGGAACCTTGTAGCCACTGTAAAGGTGCGAGTCGACCCGTACGCCATTACCGCCCGGCGCATGGAAATGCTTGACCATGCCAGGGCTTGGCAGGAAGGTTTTTGGGTCTTCAGCGTTGATCCGGCATTCAATCGCATGCCCGCGAATGACAACGTCATCTTGGGTGTACGACAGTTTGTTACCGGCGGCGATGCTGAGCATCTCCTTAACGATGTCGATCCCGGTGACCATCTCCGATACCGGGTGTTCTACTTGAACGCGAGTGTTCATCTCGATGAAGTAGAAGTTGCCGTTCTCGTACAGGAACTCGAAGGTTCCGGCGCCACGGTAGCCGATGTCGATGCAAGCTTTGACGCAGCGAGCGAACACTTCTTCTCGTGCTTTTTCGTCGATGCCCGGTGCTGGCGCTTCTTCCAGTACCTTCTGGTGACGACGTTGCAGCGAGCAATCACGGTCGCCCAGGTGGATCGCATGACCCTGGCCATCGGACAACACCTGAACTTCCACGTGACGTGGGTTGGTCAGGAATTTTTCCAGATAGACCATTGGGTTGCTGAACCAGGCAGCTGCTTCTGCGCGGGTCTGCTTGGCTGCTTCGATCAAGTCTTCTTCGCGATGCACTTCACGCATGCCACGACCACCACCGCCGCCGGCGGCTTTGATGATCACGGGATAACCGACCTGACGGCCGATGTGCAAGGCGGTTTCTTCGTCTTCCGGCAATGGGCCGTCGGAGCCCGGAACTGTCGGCACGCCTGCGCGCTTCATGGCGTCCTTGGCAGAAACCTTGTCGCCCATCAGGCGAATGGTGTCGGCGGTTGGGCCAATGAATGCAAAACCGGATTTTTCCACCTGTTCGGCGAAATCGGCGTTTTCTGCCAAGAACCCGTAGCCAGGGTGAATCGCCGTAGCGCCAGTCACTTCGGCGGCCGCGATGATTGCCGGGATGTGCAGGTAAGACAGGTTGGCCGGAGCCGGACCGATGCAAACGCTTTCGTCTGCCAGGCCCAAGTGCATCAAATCTTTATCCGCAGTTGAGTAAACCGCGACGGTCTTGATGCCCATTTCCTTGCAGGCACGCAAGATCCGCAGGGCAATTTCACCACGGTTGGCGATCAGAACTTTTTCCAACTTCGCAGGTTTCAACATCGTTGTCTCTCCGCGGTTCAAACGATGGTGAACAGCGGCTGGTCGTACTCAACCGGCTGACCGTTTTCTACCAGAATGGATTCGATCACACCGCTCGTTTCAGCCTGGATGTGGTTCATCATTTTCATGGCTTCGACGATGCAGATGGTGTCGCCTTTCTTGATGGTCTGGCCCACTTCAACGAACGCAGGGGACGTCGGTGCCGGGGTGCGGTAGAACGTACCCACCATAGGCGACTTGACCACGGTGCCGTTCAGTTTCGGCGCAGCCGGTGCTTCGGCGACAACGGGAGCAGCGACTGGCGCGGCAACCGGGGCGGCCATTGGCGCAGGTGCGTAATACTGCTGAGCAGGGGTCTTGCTGTGACGGCTGATACGTACAGACTCTTCGCCTTCACGAATTTCAAGCTCATCGATGCCGGACTCTTCCAGCAATTCGATCAATTTCTTAACTTTACGGATATCCATGAATCGTCAACTCCCAAGGGTCGGTCAGGGGCGCATAGCTTGTTGTTCAAGCTGTTCCAGGGCGGCCTCCAGGGCCAGTCGATAACCGCTGGCGCCAAGGCCGCAGATCACTCCCACCGCTACATCGGAGAAGTAAGAGTGATGGCGGAAAGGTTCGCGTTTGTGCACGTTAGAGAGATGCACTTCGATGAATGGGATGCTCACTGCCAGCAACGCGTCACGTAATGCGACGCTTGTGTGCGTAAAAGCTGCGGGATTGATCAAAATGAAGTCCACGCCCTCATCACGAGCCGCGTGGATACGGTCGATCAATTCGTATTCGGCATTACTTTGTAGGCACAGCAGATGATGGCCGCCATCGCGGGCCCGTTGTTCCAGATCCTGATTGATCTGCGCCAACGTTACCGCCCCGTATAGGCCCGGTTCACGAGTGCCGAGCAGGTTCAGGTTAGGCCCGTGGAGAACCAGTAGCGTCGCCATCTGTTGTTCCTTGTTATGTGAGCTAGCATCGATGCGCAGCGACTATGCCGCAAAGTGCTGTGGACTGTCCAGTTAACCGCAATAGCCAGCACGATTACCGATGTTCGCGCGAAGTTTATGACTCGACCTTTAGGTTTGGTCATTTGCCTTGTTAATGCGCTTTACCAGGTCGGCGGCGTTGATCTCACCCACTACCCGAGCCTCGGCCTGCTCTGCGCCGTTTTTACCGAAGAACAGCAAGGCGGGCGGTCCAAACAGCCGGTAGCGGTCAAGTAAGGCGCGCTGCTCGGCGTTGCTTTCAGTCATATCAAAACGGATCAATCGATAACCGGCTAACTGACGCTTGACCTCCGGGTCGGGCAGTACGTCGTGTTCGATCACTTTGCAGCTGATGCACCAGTCCGCGTACCAATCCAGCAACAGCGGTTGACCGGCGGCTTTCGCTTCGCTGAGTGCCCGGTCCAGTTCCGTCGCGGAACTGATGGTTTGCCAGGCGTCAGCGGCGGTTGGCGGGCCATTGGCCGTCAATACCGGTTGCGTTCCTCCCAGCGGCCGGAACGGGTCGGTTTGCCCGCTGAACGCGCCGTACCAGCACGCCAGCGCGTAAACCAGCAGGAACACGCCCAATAACTGCGCTAACCGCTCGGCGGGCGTTTTCGGTGAGAACTCCAACGCCCCAAGAAACAAGGCCACCCCCGCCCACAGCAGACCCAGCAGCAGTAAGGTGATTTCGCCGGGAATAACGCGGCTGAGTAAGCCGATAGCGACTGCCAGCAGCAGCACGCCAATGATGTTCTTAACGGTGACCAACCACGGTCCGCTTTTGGGTAACCAAGCGGCCCCACCGGTGGCGACGATCACTAGCGGAGCGCCCATGCCGAGGCCGAGGGCAAACAATTTCATGGCGCCACCCAAGGCATCGCCGCTGGCGCTTATATAAAGCAGCGCTCCCGCCAATGGCGCGGAAACGCAGGGCGACACGAGCAAGCTGGAAACCACGCCTAGAACAGCCGCGCCCCACAGCGATCCGCCTTCCGTGCGACCTGCGACGCGGTGCAGATGGCTGCTGATGAAGTGCGGCAAACGCACCTGAAACAGGTCAAACATCGCCAGGGCAAACACCACGAAGAACAGCGCAAAGGGCACCAGAACCCAGGCCGATTGCAGGCGCGCCTGTAGATTCAAACTCGCGCCGAACATGCCCATCAACGCGCCCAACACCGCGAAGCAGACCGCCATCGGCAACACGTAAGCCAGCGAAAGGCTAAACCCGCGCACGCCTCCAATCTGACCGCGCAATACCACGCCGGATAGAATCGGCAGCATCGGCAGTACGCACGGCGTAAAGGTCAGCCCGATGCCAGCGAGGAAAAACAGGGCCAGTTCTTTCCAGTTCCATGCGTTTCTGCTGGGGAGGGAGGCAGGCAAAGCGGAGGTTGTTGCTGCAACATCGCCAATGGCCAGTCGTTCGGTTTCAGGCGGATAGCACAGGCCTTTGTCGGCGCAGCCTTGATAGGTTACCGCGAGGGTGAACGGGCGGTTGTCGCCAGGTTTGCGTGGGATGTCGACGTCCAGAATGCCGTGATAGACCTCGACGTCGCCGAAATACTCATCGTGTTTCTTTTCGCCGGGGGGCAGTTGTGCCTGGCCCAAACCAATGTCGGCGGGCTCTGCGCGGAACTGAAAGCGATGGCGGTAGAGGTAATAGCCTTCGGTGGGGACGAAGCGCAGCTTGATCGATTTATCGGTGACTTCGATCAGGTTCAGGCGGAACGCTTCATGCACTGGCAGAAAATCACTGCTGTTGTTCAGTGATGAACCACCCAGCGTGGTGCTCGGGCGACTGTCCAACAAACTCGCGCCGACGGCGGGCAGGGCGAGGATCAACAGCATCAGGCAAAGCAGGCGGCGCATAGCGGTCTCGCATGTCGAAAGTTCGCGCATGATAGCGGACTGTTTCCTGTCGTGCTGCGGCGGGAGTTGTAAGGGCGAGTTTCAGGGGGCAAGGAGCCGGCCCATTCCCCGTGGGACCGAATTTATTCGGGAAGGCAGCGATACGGTTTTCCTGACATACCGCGTCGCCCGCTTCCCGAATAAATTCGGTCCCACAGTGATTTGTACAATCAGGTACGCCGGTTCGCGAACAAGGTTGAAATCAGCCGCTACTGCGCAATCACCGCATCGGCCAATTCTTCAAGAAAGCTGGCGTTGGGCTTGAGATGACCGGCATGCACTTGGTTGCGGCCCGCATCTTTGGCGCGGTACAGCGCGTCGTCCGCCAGGGTCGCCAGCATCAGGCTGTCGGCACCGTCGCAAAGCTCGACGACGCCAGCGCTGAACGTGCAGCACAAATCCACCGGTTGCGCCGGGTAATGAATTTCAGCAAAGCGCTGACGAATCTCATCGAGTACCCGGTGAGCGTTGTGCAGGTCAGTGTCCGGCATCACCACGGCAAACTCTTCGCCGCCGTAACGACCGATATAGTCAGTCTTGCGCAGCCGTTGCTTGAGAAACAGCGCCAGGCTTTTGATCACGCGGTCGCCCATGGGATGGCCGTGGGTATCGTTCACGCGCTTGAAGTGGTCGATATCAAGCATCGCAAAGCTCAGCGGCTTGCTTTCGCGTCGAGAGCGGAAGCTACAGTCTTCCAGCAGTTGCAGGATATGCGTGTGGTTATATAAGCCGGTGAGACTGTCGCGGACCATGCGTGACTTAAGGTTGCGCGCCCGTGCCGCACGATTGCGCACAGTGGTGATCAGGTGACGCGGCTTGATCGGCTTGGTCAAGAAGTCGTCACCGCCCTCGCTCATTGCATCCAATTGCTTGTCCAGATCGTCTTCGGCCGACAGATAAATGATCGGTACGCTGACATAACGGTCGTTATGGCGGATCACTTTGGCCAATTCCGGGCCGGTGCAGCCTGGCATGTACATGTCGAGAATGATCAGATCAGGCTGGAAATCCGCAAGTTCAGCCATTGCCTGAATCGGGTCGAGCAACGTCCGGGTGACGATCCCGGCGCTATTTAGCAGCCGCTCGGTGTGAGTGGCCTGGGCGCGGGAGTCATCGATGATCAGCACTTTATAGGGTTCGTATTGCGCCACGCAGGTGAGCACTTCGATTTTTTCCAGCAGGCTTGATGCCTCAAGGGTGCCGGTCAAAAACTCTTGGCCGCCCGCGCGAACCGCGGCCAATCGAGTGGGAGTGTCGGTTTCAAGTTGACTGAAAAACAACAGCGGCAGCTTGAGTTCAAGCCCTTCCTGAACCTGTGCCGCCAGTTTCAAACCTTGGCCGGCACCGCCGAAGTCAACGTCCATTACGATAGCCGCAGGATGACGCTCGGCCATGCTGGCGTGAAACAAGGCGGTGTTTTCAAGTGCAACGGCGCTGAGTCCGAAAAATTCAAGTTGCTTGGCCAGCCGATCGGCCCGCTCATGCTCCTGCAGCATTACATAGATTGGCTTGCGCAACGGCGGCAACGACGTTTGTTCGAGTCGATCGCCATGACGCAGACCGGTGCGGGACAAACGCTGCATCAATTGATTGAGTTCGGTAATCAGCCCACTGCTCAAGCGCCCGCGATTGGCCTCAACCGCAGCGAGCGCCAGGCTGATGCTGCGCGCCAGTTGAACATGTTCGAACTGCTCGAAACGCTCGGCAAAGCGCATCAGGCGCAGCGTAGACTCGGCAAGTTCGGCCATGTCGGCGGCCGACCATTCACTTTGTTGCAAGCGCTGCCAGACCTCAAGAATTTGACGTGCCTGATGCGTTACCCGCTGGGCAAAATGATGCTTGAGGCGATCACGACTCGGGTCTTCTGGCTCGTTCATATCCTGGCTACTGATTATGGGTGCGCTGAGGTCGACTGGTGGCGGTATGCTAGCACTTCTTTGGGGCGTCTAGCGTGTCGTAGGTCAATTAACTGCTGTCATTAGGCAAAATTGGCGTCAAAAAATAGGGGTGGTATGTAGGTTGTTTCTTGGGGATTCAGGGAGCCAGCCGATCTGCTTGTAGGACGCTTCTGGATTTTTAATTGCGTGCCTCAAGCGGAGATTTGGCTGATAGGTTTTCTACAACCTATTCAGGAGATATACCGATGCCAATCCCCGCATATATGACCATCCATGGAACCCATCAGCATCTTATCAGTGCCGGAGCGCTTGGCGCGGATTCGGTTGGTAACGCATGGCAGCAAGGTCGAGAAGATCAGATTCTGGTGCAGGCATACGACCACGGAGTTGTTATCCCTGGCGGCGTAGCCGGGCGTCGTATGCACAAGCCGCTGATTATTACCAAGGCAATCGACAAATCCTCGCCTTTGCTCTTTAACGCAGCAACCAACGGTGAAGCGCTAAAAATTTGCCAACTGCATGTATATCGTCCTTCCGGCAGTGGGGTAGAACATTTTTATACCATTGAGCTAGAGGGCGCGGTCATCGTAGCCTTCAATCAAACTATGCCCCACTGTCAGAACCTCAGCACCGCCCATTTTACTCAGCTGGAAACAGTGCACTTTGCCTACCAAAATATTGTGTTAAGGCATGAGAGTGGTAAAACCGTTGGCTATGACGAATGGCGATCAGAGGGCAAACAGTGAAGATGGTCAGCGCGTTATACCCGTCATCGTCTGAGCTAAAGCACGCTTGTTCTGTAGGTGAAGCGCTGAGTATTGTCAGGCAATATCTTGACGGGCGCGCCGAAATTGAAGGTGTAGATGTGCTTCGTCACGGTCTAATGCTTCCGTTTGATAGTGAGGTGTTAAAGCAAGTCGAAAGTGGCGAATGGTTGTTGATAATGGATGAGGCGTATTGTTTCGACGCGGGGGAAATTCACAATTCGGTGGGCGCAAAAATGTTTGACCACCGGGTGAAGGAGTTAATGAATCCTCCAAGGAACGAAAAAAAACGCTACGGTTTTATATTTCGAGTGATTAATTTCGAGACTAGAGAATCACTTATTGGTCGACCATACATTGCTAAGGTAGTTGGCGAAATTATAGAAGGTCAGACCGATGGCGAAGGTTTGGTTCATGTATTGGCACCTTCGGATAGTGTGCCCATTTCTATACGCGTCGCTTTTAGAACACCTCTTCAGCATGCAGGCGGTTTTTTTCAAAATCATCCGATGCGACTCTGGTGACTGAGCTGATGGCGCATGAGTTAAATGCCAACGCTTGGATTTGTCGTATTGCGGTCAATGATCGAGCTATGACTAGGGAATTTATCCTGAATGCAATGGACGTCGCTGGTTTTAAAGTGCAGGCGCGATCATCGTGGGGGGCTAAATCAGCCAAAGATTGGATGGCCCAAGACTGGAATTACTCCATGATTGCGCTGCACCATGCAGGAAGGAGCTATGGGTGCGGAGACTTTGGCGCAATGGAGATGAGGAAGGCGCAGAACGAACATCTGGGCAGAGGTTACGACGATATTAGATATCACTTTGGAATAGATTGCGCCGGTCAGATTTTTGAAGGAAGAGATATTCGCTGCAAGGGCGCTAGTGTTGATGAATATAATACGGGTGTTATTGGGGTGGTGCTTTTAGAAGACTTGACTGTTACAGGTGAGGTAGGCGATTGGACTGACAAGTGGCGCAGCGGCGTTGAAGTATGGAAACTGAATACTCAAAATGTGCCCCCTGCCATACAGATTGAATCTCTAAATTCATTGGTCAAGGTTTTGCGCAGCGTTTTTGGGATAGCGGTTCTGGGCGGTCATAGAGAGTACCCCCATCAAAAAGGAGAGGATAAGTTTTGTCCTGGTAATACCGGTATGGAGTTGGTAGAGCAATTGAGGGGGTCGACGGGGTTGCGCAGACCTTCTGCTTCATGAAACTGGTCACGGTAATTGTCTTGGCGGGTATAGCCATCTGCCTATCAACGGGCTATTACACTTCTGCCGGTATGCATGGTCCGGTGAAAGTGCATTTTTTTATTAAAAGTTCACCAACTTTCAAAATTAAGTTTACTAATTTATTTGCAAAGTCTGGAGATTATCCACGATTTTACTATTTAAGTGAGGCTGAAAAACGCCTGATCATTGACTATTGTAAATATCGGTTGGGGATCGAAACGAACCTTCAGAGCCAAGAGGAAATGTTACGATGCAGCGCTCGATAGGGGCGTTGAGTGGGGCGTACTGATCGTGGTCATTCTAAATGTTGGTTGTTACAGCTGTGGGCGAGGATATGATCCCAACGCTAACACTTGTGGAAGAAATTACCCGCGCTCCAGATTAAAACTGTCCGCCCGTGATTGGGGTGGGGAGTATCGAATGCTGGATGGCGACCTGGAGAGTGGTAGTTGAAGTATCTAAGTTGCGGTGTTCCAACCCGCTACGTTTTCGGATTAACAGTGCCCCCGGTTTATCGCTGTCAACTGAATTAGCCGTAAATCTGTAGCCGCGCGCTTGCACGTGATGGGGCGCGGAGCGGTCCCAACATGTTTGATTCAATATCAGCCGGAACTAATGTGCTAGCTATTGCCTGGCCAATCGCGGGCAAGCGTGTTCCTACAATCAGCCAGGTTTTCTGCGGGCGTGCCCCTGAGACCGATAGTCCCACTCCCACCCCAAGGCACGTTGCTGTAAGGTTGCGGTCGAACCATTGAATTCGTGATTGAAGGGACATAGCCATGCTGGACTGGAAGAAGCGCGCGGGTAGCGCGGGGGATCGGGTTGATGAACCTGCGGTAGGGACTCGCTCCCGAGGCTATTGGGGGGGTGTTTTTTTTAGCCGCGCGTTAGGCATCGTTCTTGCCATTTATTTGGTGGTAATGGGCTTGATCGGTTGGTACTGGAGCCATGAACCCGCTCTGTTTCCAGTTCAGCAGAACGCCCAAGCGGCGGCTGAGCGCGAAGGTAAGCAGATGGTGATCGGTTACACCACGGTCGAAACACTGAAGACCGTGGCGAGCACCTTGCTGGATAAGCGCGGTGGCTATATCTCCAATGACCGCCTGCCGCCGGGTATGTGGCTGGACAATATCTCTCATTGGGAATACGGCGTGCTGGTTCAGGTGCGTGACTTGAGCCGTGCGCTGCGTAAAGATTTCGCCCGCTCGCAATCGCAGTCGGCAGAAGACCCGGACTTGGCCCGGGCTGAGCCGCGCTTCAACTTCGACAATAGAAGTTGGGTGTTGCCTTCCAGTGAATCTGAGTACCGCGAGGGGATTAATTCGCTGAGCCGCTATCAGGCGCGCTTGTCCGATCCTAACCAGAAAGGCGCGTTGTTTTACGCCCGTGCCGACAACCTGAATAACTGGCTGGGTGATGTGGCGACCCGCTTGGGCTCGTTGTCGCAGCGACTCTCGGCCAGTGTCGGTCGGGTCAAACTCAACAGCAGTTTGAAAACTGAATCGGTCATCCCCGGCCAGGCGCCAAAGGTTGATGAAGAAATAGTAGAAACCCCGTGGCTGCAGATCGATGACGTATTCTATGAAGCGCGCGGTCAGGCGTGGGCGCTGTCGCATTTGCTGCGGGCCATCGAAGTAGATTTCGCTGATGTCTTGGCGAAGAAGAATGCCACCGTCAGCGTGCGTCAGATCATTCGTGAACTGGAAGCTTCGCAAGCACCGGTCTGGAGTCCGATGATTCTTAACGGCAGCGGTTTCGGGATATTGGCTAACCACTCGCTGGTCATGGCCAACTATATTTCCCGGGCTAACGCTGCAGTGATCGACCTGCGCCAATTGCTGTCACAGGGGTAAATGATGCCGGTCTCTCCTCAAGAGGCTGCGCACCGTGCCGCCTCTGATGCCGAACAAATCGCCTGGGTTGATGAACAGGATCTGCCATTGGGCTCCATCGAGCGGGCCCAGTTGCGTGAACAAGGTCTGATCGGGCGGGGCACCTATATATTGCTGTTCAATTCTGCCAGTGAGCTGTGCGTGCATCGGCGCACCCTGAGTAAAGCCATTTATCCCGGCTACTGGGATGTGGCAGCCGGGGGGATGGTGCTCTCCGAGGAAACCTACGCCGAGTCGGCGGCCCGGGAGCTGGAAGAAGAATTGGGCGTGAGCGGCGTTCCGTTGCATGCCCACGAGCGTTTTTTCTTCGATCAACCGGGTAATCGCTTGTGGTGCGCGGTGTTCAGCGCGGTGTGGGACGGCCCACTGACCTTGCAGCCTGAGGAAGTGCTCGAAGCGCGCTTTGTCCCGGTCGCGGACGTTTTGCAGGAAGCGTTGCTCAAGCCTTACTGCCCGGACTCCTTGGCGGCATTGAAGCGCTATTTGAATCAGCTCGCGACTCACGGATAAAAGATGATGGCCGGCGTGTATTTGCGCTTAGCATCTGCTCTTTTTGCCGTTACACTGCGCGACCTTTTCAAGCTGAGCCATTATTGGCTCAGTAGCGCTGCCCCTGCCTGAGTGGGGCTTCGCGGTCGGTCCACCGCTACGCCGGAGCCGACCCGTCTTTATCCTCAAACAAGAGGATTGCCGGTGGCCAAAAAAGCCGCATCCTTCGCCGCCCTTGGCGGTCTGGTATTTTCCACCGACGCAGGACGGCATTGTCCAGACTGTCGTCAGCCCGTGGATGCCTGTGTCTGCAAGCAAACCGCTATTCCCGAAGGGGATGGCATCGCCCGTGTGCGCCGCGAAAGCAAAGGTCGCGGCGGTAAAACGGTGACCACCATCATCGGCGTGCCGTTGGCCGAAGACCCCCTCAAGGATCTGGCGACGACGCTCAAGCGTCGTTGCGGAACCGGCGGTGCGATCAAGGACGGCGTCATCGAGATTCAAGGTGATCACGTCGAGCTGTTGCTGGCAGAACTGGTGAAGCTGGGGTTCAAAGCGAAGAAGTCTGGCGGCTAGGCCCCGATTTCTAAACTCTGTGCTTCAAGGCGTGTCTATCCTCAACCTCGGCCAAGTCGGCTCGGCGCTGACCGACGCGACAGTGCCAAATCGTCATTTCTTCTCTTTACACTGCGCCAGCCCATTGCGGCTGATGCCACATGACTTCTTTTATAGGGGACTTCGATGTCCGTACGACGCACACGCAAAGACGATGGCAGCCAATGGACAGTTGCGGACAGCCGCAGTGTTTATGGGATTCGTCATTGGGGAGCCGGTTATTTTGCAATCAACGAAGCCGGCCGTGTTGAAGTCCGCCCGAAGGGCCCGAGCAGTTCGCCCATTGATTTGTACGAGCAGGTCGACGCGCTGCGTAAAAGTGGCTTGTCCTTGCCGTTGCTGGTGCGCTTCCCTGACATTCTGCAAGACCGCGTTCGTCAACTGACCGGCGCATTCGATTCCAACATCGAGCGCTTGGGATACCAGAGTAAATACACCGCGTTGTACCCGATCAAGGTCAACCAGCAAGAAGCCGTGGTTGAAAATATTATCGCCACTCAGGACGTGTCCATCGGCCTGGAAGCGGGGTCCAAGCCCGAGTTGATGGCCGTGCTGGCCCTGGCGCCTAAAGGTGGGACGATTGTCTGCAACGGTTATAAAGACCGTGAATTCATTCGTCTGGCATTGATGGGGCAAAAGCTGGGTCACAACGTTTTCATCGTGATCGAGAAAGAATCCGAAGTGGCGCTTGTAATCGAAGAGGCTGCGGAACTTAAAGTCGCCCCTCAGATCGGTTTGCGTGTGCGGCTGTCTTCCTTGGCGTCCAGCAAATGGGCTGACACCGGCGGTGAGAAATCCAAGTTCGGTTTATCGGCGGCGCAGTTGTTGTCAGTGGTCGAGCGTTTCCGCAAGGCCGGACTGGATCAAGGCATCCGTCTGCTGCACTTCCACATGGGTTCGCAGATCGCTAACCTGGCTGACTATCAACACGGCTTCAAAGAAGCGATTCGTTATTACGGCGAACTGCGCAACCTCGGGTTGCCGGTGGACCATATCGACGTCGGCGGCGGTCTCGGTGTGGATTACGACGGTACTCACTCACGCAACGCCAGCTCGATCAACTACGACATGGACGATTACGCCGGGGTCGTGGTCGGCATGCTCAAGGAATTCTGCGACGAGCAAGCGCTTCCGCATCCGAACATCTTTTCTGAAAGCGGCCGTTCGCTGACCGCACACCACGCGATGTTGGTGGTTCAGGTCACAGACGTCGAAAGCCACAACGACGAAGTGCCGAAGATCGCCGACAAAGAAAGCCTGCCGGAAACCGTGCAATGGCTGGTTGATCTGTTGGGGCCAACCGACATCGAGATGGTCACTGAGACCTATTGGCGTGCCACGCACTACATGAGCGACATCGCTACTCAATACGCTGATGGCAAAATCACTCTGGCGCAAAAGGCCTTGGCCGAGCAGTGCTACTTCGCGGTATGCCGCCGCCTGCATAACTCGTTGAAGGCCCGCCAGCGTTCCCATCGCCAAGTGCTGGACGAACTCAACGACAAGCTCGCTGACAAGTACATCTGTAATTTCTCGGTGTTCCAGAGCCTGCCAGATACCTGGGCGATTGGTCAGGTGCTGCCTATTCTGCCGTTGCACCGTCTCAACGAAGAGCCAATGCGCCGCGCGGTCTTGCAAGATTTGACCTGCGACTCCGATGGCAAGATCAAGCAGTACGTTGACGAGCAGAGCATCGAAACCAGTTTGCCGGTTCATGCACTTAACGAAGGCGAAGACTATTTGTTGGGGATTTTCCTGGTGGGCGCCTATCAGGAAATCCTGGGCGACATGCACAATTTGTTCGGTGATACCGACTCGGTGAATATTTACCAGAGGCCGGACGGCAGTGTTTACCACGGCGGGATCGAGACCCACGACACCATCGAAGACATGCTGCGTTACGTTCACTTGTCGCCTGAAGGGCTGATGAACCAATACCGCGACAAAGTGGCCAGCGCCAAAATAACCCCGCGTGAACGCACCCAATACCTGGATGCGCTGCGTTTGGGGCTGACGCGGTCGTCGTATTTGTCTTCTTGATCTGGGTTAACTGACACGACCGCGTCGTCATTCTTCGCCAACTTGTTGGCGAAGGTCCTTCGGGCTTTCGCAGCCTTCGGCAGCTCCAACAGTTGTCGCGGGTTTGCTGCACGACGGACAAAATGTGATGGTTATCTGCCCGTCCGGTCCTATTCTTTTGTAGGCTCTTTCCTATTCTGCATTTTGGCCCTCTACTCCGGTGGTTCTCTCGGCGAGAATCCCCGGCTGTCCTTTAGTAGAGCAATAGCCGATGTTCGATCCAGTCAGCGAACCTTTTTTTCGTCTGGATATCCCGAACCTGACTCACTCACTCACTGTGCTTTCGTTTACCGGTACGGAAGCGATCAGCAGGCCTTTTGCCTTTGAGTTGGAAGTGGTCATTGAATCCCCCGATCTGAACCCGAAAAGCCTGATGTACCGCTCGGCGTGGCTGAGCTTCGCCGGAACTCAAACCGGCTTCAACGGACAAATTCAACGTGTGGGCCTTATCGACCACGATTCGAGCGCCCACCATTACCGCTTAAGCCTGGGCCCACGGCTGGGCTGCCTGGCCCACCGCTACAATCAGCGCATTTTTCAAGACCTGTCAGTCCCGCACATTATCGCCAGGGTGCTCAAGGAACACGGTATCCACGCCAACGCGCATCGCTTTGAACTCAACGGCACCTACCATGAGCGCCTTTACTGCGCGCAGCACGATGAGTCGGATTTGCAGTTCGTTCAGCGGCTGTGTGACGAGGAGGGCATTCATTACCACTTTCAGCACTCCAAACGGCGACACGTGTTGGTGTTTGCCGATACTCAAGGTGGGTTTCGTCGAGGGCCGACGTGTTTTTTTGAAACCCGCCCCCGGCGTCTGAAACCGGGCAAGGCCGAGCCTACCCGGCATCAGGTTGATCAGTTCAACGTCGGCAGCCTCGGCGATGAGCAGCCCGGCCTTCGGTCCCTGGAACGGGCCGAAGGTGAAAGTACCTCGCCTTATTTGGGCGCGGGTTTGTTGCTGTCGTTAACGGAGCACCCGCGTCAGGAATGGAACCATCTCTGGCTGCTGACCGAAGTCCAGCACCGAGGCCAGCAGGTGCAGATGCTCGATCAGCTACTGGCGGCGGATGTTAGCGCATTGCCTTATCGCAATCGATTCAAAGCGACGCCCTGGGAGATCGGTTTTCGTCCTGTTCCGCCGGAACCGAGGCCAAGGATGTTGGGCGTGCAGCGCGCACAGGTGATGGGGCCGGTCGTGGGTCAGGAGCATTGCGACGCGTCGGGCCGCATTTGGGTGCAGTTCGATGGGGGGCGCCAAGGTCAGGGCGCGCACTACGCCAACTGCTGGGTGCCGGTGTCATCGACGTTGGTGGGTGAGGGCGAGCATCGCACTCGGCTTCGGGTCGGAATGGACGTGGTGGTGGATTTCGTCGATGGCGACCCTGATTTGCCCATGGTCACCGCCTACTTGGAAAATCCCGACCTTGCACCGTTCGCCAACGGCTCCGTCACTGAGCCCATCAGTGAGGTGGCCGAACAGCCTTCCCTTGAACTGCGCCTTGAGCTGGACAGCTTTGTCAGCGCTGGGCAAAAGATCGAGATCACCGGCGGCATCACGCTGATGTTCGATAACGGCGCGCAGCTGGCGTTCAGTGTGGGCAACAGCTCACTGCACGTGGAAAACGATCACCTGACCCTTCGCAGCCAGCAGATCACCTTAGACACTCAGGAAGTGACAGCGGCGGTCGCCGATACTGTCGACGAACCCCTTGCGAGGGTGTTGAGCACGCGCACTCAGCATTTGCTGGAGTTGATGCAGGACAGCCATCCATTGATCTTGCTGTGTCGGCAGCCGTCTGGCGGCAGTTTCGCCCATTGCCAATTACACCCGTGCGCCTGTCGGACGGGGCTGCTAGTGACGCAAGGGGTTTGCGATGAGTAACCGCCTTGAGGAGGGTTGGCTTTTGCTCGATACACCGGGCGTGCCGGGACTGGCGGAACGTTTCAAGCAGCAATTTGGAGACAGCCACGTATGGGACGAGTTGCTCGCGGACACCGAACTGCACCTGATTCGTGATCAGGGCCCGTTGTTGATACAGCTCCCGCTGGGAGACCCGTTGAACAATGTGCTCGCGCAAGCGTCAGCGCCATGGCCCGGCTTGCGTATTGTGTGCGCGGCGCCCAAGCGGCAATTGCTCGAACATTTACGCCGCATGCTGACCGTGCGTTTCGGTCGTCACTACAAAAGCCTGCTGACGTATTACAACGTGCAAACCGCGAGTTATTTTTTCGACGCAATGGACCCGCTGGAGTTGAGTCGCTGGCTGGGGCCCATCGAGTCGCTGACCTGGTACGGCGGCCCGTGGGCCGCCAAAGTAGAAGACACTCAGGGACGAAAATCTGTCATTAACCCCACGCTCTCGGTCACGCCGCTGACCGTCGAGCCGGAACTCAGTGTCAGGCAGGAAAATAATCTGCGGCAGTGCCTGTTGGAGCGTCACGCTTATGTGTGGAGTCGCGCCACCGGCAGTAACTACCGCACGACCCTCGACCATATTCACGAAGGACTGCGCCACGGCTTCTACGACAGCACAGTGCTCGATAACTGGCTGACGCTGCGCGCACGATTTCCGTCAGCCTCGGTTCCTCCGACACTTCCCGGTGACAACCCGCAACAGCGTTTCGCGAACCTTGCCAACTATTGGCTGGGCGGGTGGTCGTAGTTGTACTGCCCTTCACGGAGCTGCCGCTTTCGGCCAATACCGTCATCGGTCCAACGCTCGCAAACCTGAGACCGTGCAATGACATCCAATGTATTCAAAGCGATGCTGACCGGGTTGCTAGCCGCCGTGCTGGCGGCCTGTTCACCGGTCAATCTGATAAATGCACTGACGCCTGGAAGCACGTTTACTCGGGTTTCCGACATCGCTTACGGCGACGATCCGCGTAACAAACTGGATGTCTACACCCCGGCGCAGGCTCCGACTAACGCGCCGGTGGTGGTGTTCTTTTACGGCGGAAGCTGGAACAGCGGCTCAAGAGTTGATTATAAATTCGTCGGTGAAGCGCTGGCTTCACGGGGAATAGTGGTGGTCATTGCTGACTATCGCTTGTACCCGCAAGTACGCTATCCGACCTTTCTGGAAGATTCCGCTCGGGCGGTAGCTTGGGCATATCAGCACGCGCATGAGTACGGTGGCGACCCGCAAAACCTGTATGTGATGGGCCACAGCTCGGGTGCCTACAACGCGGCGATGATTGCCCTCGACCCAGCGTTCCTTGAAAAAGTCGGGCTCAAGCCGTCGATACTCCGAGGCTGGATCGGACTGGCCGGGCCTTATGATTTCTTGCCCATCGACAACGAAGACGTCAAACCGGTGTTTTTCTTTCCCAACTCGCCGCCTGACTCCCAGCCGATCAATCACGTCAGTCGTGACTCACCGCCTGCATTGTTGATCGCATCGAAAGACGACAAAGTCGTCAATCCGACCCGTAATACCGGTGGCTTGGCTGCGCGGTTACGGTCGGATGGTGTGCCGGTACGCGAGTTGTACTTCTCTCGAACCGGGCACGCCACGCTGGTCGCCGCCATGTCTCGACCGTTACGCGCATTAGCGCCGGTACTGGATGACGTGGTTGATTTCATTCATGCGGATTTGCGCGCGCAACCCGTCGCCACTCAATGACCTGCCCTTAATGCACTGAACCGGCAAACCAACCATCCCGGCGGTTCAGGCCCCAGGCAACCAAGCCGAGGGTCGCGCCGCGCAACAGCATGAACAGGATGAATGTCAGCCACAGCCCATGATTACCCAAGTCTTTGGCGAACCAGGCGAACGGTGCAATAAGGGCCACGCTCACTAGCATGGCATTGCGCATTTCCCTCGCCCGCGTAGCGCCGATAAACAGACCATCAAGCAGGTAACTCCACACCGCAACCATCGGCAACGCGGCCAGGTACGGCAGGTATTCGAAGGCCGTTTCCCGGACCTCGGGAATGTTGGTCTGCATTTCAATGAACAAATGTCCGGCGAACAGAAACAGCACTGCGAACGCCAGGCTGGCGAGCAATGACCAGCCGGCGGCGACAGTCAATGATCGGCGCAACGAGGCGCGGTCGTGGGCGCCGATGGCGTGACCACACAATGCTTCGACCGCGTGAGCCAATCCGTCCAGTGCGTGGGCGGTCAGCAGCAGGCCGTTGAGCAACAAGGCATTGGCGGCCACCGTCGCATCACCGAGGCGTGCGCCTTGCACCGTGATCAGGAAAAATACCGATTGCAGCGCCAGGCTGCGAATGAAAATGTCGCGATTGACCGCCAGCAGTGGGCGCCAATTCTTCCAGCGCTTGAGGGCGGCCCACGCCACATGGCCAGGAAACGCGCGCAGGCCTTTGTGCGTCAACGCCAGACCCAGCAAGGCGCCGATCCATTCAGCCAACACCGAGGCTCGAGCCGAGCCCACCACCCCCCAATCCAGGCCCATGACGAACCACAAGTTCAGCGCGATATTCACCAGATTGGTGGTCAACAGAATCGCCAGTGGCGCTCGGGCATTTTGGGTGCCGAGGAACCAGCCAACTAACGCATAACTCGCCAGCGCGGCGGGCAGGCCAAATAAACGGGTATGGAAAAAGTCCAGGGTCAGCGCTTTGAGGTCGGCTGAGGGCTGCATCATGTCCAAGGCCAGATGGCTAAACGGCAGTGCGAAAACGCCCAATATCACCGCCAGGATCATCGCCAGAAGCAACCCTTGCAACAGGATTTGCCTGAGCGCTGCACCGTCATTGCGCCCGGCAGCCTGTGCGGCAAACCCGGTGGTGCCCATCCGCAGAAAGCCCATCGCCCACGCGAGAAAGGTGTACAGCGTGGCGCCGACGGCCACCGCACCCAGTTGGTGGGCGTGGGGCAAATGACCGATGACGGCGCTGTCTACCAACGCCACCAAGGGCACGGAAATGTTCGAGAGAATCATCGGTGCGGCCAACGCCCACACCCGTCGATGGGTTGTGCGATCGCGCCAATCGGTCAGCAACATGGACATGGAAGCTCCTTGGAAGGCGCGCAGTGTAACAACCGCGCGCCATGAGCTTCTATCCGTGGCTCCTACAGATGTGTAATTGATACGGGGATCAATGGATGATCCAACTCAACAACCACAAGCCAAGAATCATCCAGATGATCCCGGAGATAATCGAGGCACGCATAAAGGCGCGAATAGCGGAATACAAGAACATTAAGCCGACAATCAGCGCGATAAGGCTGATCAGGGAGGTGTTCATGCCCAGGGTGCGCGACAAGCCCTCGACAAAATTGCCCCCGGCGTGGCCCAGTATCTTGAACAGCCAATCCAATCCATCAACCACAAACCGAATGATGGCGCCTAAGGTTTGGCCGAGCCATTCGAAAAAGCTTTCTACCTGCATATGTATGCCCTGATGAAAAAGGAAGTCTGCTCGCTTGGGCTATCCAACGGCTCATCGAGTTCCGTGGAGCATAGGGGCTCTTTGCCATAAATTTTCGAAAATTGCGCGAGGGTCCTCGAAAACGCGTTGTCATGCGCCCGCACGACACCCTCTGTAGGAGCCGAGTTGTTGGCGATCATCCGGACACTGAGGCGTTTCGGATAAACCTCGTTGCAGCGCTCGCCAACACGTTGGCTCCTACAGAGGGTGTTGGCTTATTAATTGTGAATATATAACTTAAGTTTAAATAAATAACCGGTTTTCGATAACGCTTTGAATGCGTTGATATTTATTAAACAAATACCCAAAAATAATCTTTTGGTATTAGTCACTAAGGCCAGGAAATTTCACCCTGTATATAAGTTGTTAATACCAAGTTGTGAATTGCTGAACAGCTGACAAAAGAATGTTATGGGCTTACGAACGAAAACAACCGACGCAGTGGTCAGTTTTCAAGAATAACGGTCCGCCGCCACAAGGATTCTCCCCATGAAAACTCAGGCATTGTTGAAAGTAAGTACCGCACTGGCCCTCGTCCTTGCTGTCAGCCTGAGTGGTTGCAGCAGTGGCGGCGGTGGTTCGAAGAGCCATGTAGACAGCGCGTCGCCAGACGCCGGAACAGCCGGAGCGGGGGCAAGTGAGGCGGTTGGGGCCGGGACCCCGACGGGCAGTGCGGCTGATGGAAGTTCTGGCAGTGCCAGTGGAGTCGCTGGTGGAATCGCAAACGGCAATTCGGGCACCGGAACCGGAACGGTCAGCGGAGTGGGCGGCGGCACCCTCGGTGGCGACTCCTCCTCACCCTTGGTTACTGGGCAAGTCGTTGCGGCGGTGGGTAACGCCGTGGGTGGCGTTGGTTCAGGCATTGTTGGTATCGGCGACGTCCTCAGTACAGTGCCGGTGCTGGGAAGTACGGGTCTGACCCGTACGGCCGGTGGTTTGGTAGCCTCGGTCGGGACAGCTGTTAACAGCCTGGGTGACGGAATAACCAGTGGTCTGGGGACACTGGGTTCTCAGAGCGATGCGCTGGGCATCACCTTGGCCCATGTCGGCACTGCGGTCGCTGACCTCGGCAGCGGCGTCTCTTCAACAGGTAACAACCTTTCCGCAATGGGGGTTTCTGCCGCGATTGAACAAGTGCCGTTAGTGGGTCCGTTACTCAGCACAACCGGTGGGCTGGTGAACGGTGTCGGCGAAAAAGTCACCATGCTCGGTGATACCCTCAATGTGTCTAGCACCAGCGGTACCCTCGGTGACGTGAGTAACGGCTTGGGCGACAAATTGGTTCCCGTTGTGGCATTGCTTGAAAGCACTACCGGCAACATCGGCACCGCAACCGGCCTGGGCGCCCCCATCAACGGCGTGCTGCAAGGCACAAGTACCGCGTTGGGTGGTGTGGGCAGCAAGCTCGATGCGTCGGGTAATCCAGTGGCGACAACCTTGGGCAGTGTGATCAATGGCGTAGCCGGGGTTACCGGCAAAGCCGGTGGGTATGTGGCGCCAGTGGGTGGTTTGCCAGCAACGGGCTTGCTGGAAAATGCCGGTGGTCTGGTGGCCGCAGCGGGTAATGGCCTGAACGCGGGGAGCAGCAACGGCTTGCTCAGCGCGGCGGGTGTCAATGTCGGCACAGTGGGTGGCACGGTCGCTTCGTTGGGAACACTCGTCGGTGGCAGCGGCGCACCTAACCTCGCAGCGGCAGCACCCATCGCCGCTTTGACCAGCAGTATGTCGGCAGCGGTGACGCCTGCGGTGACTGGCGTGACCTCTTTGACTCAGCAAATCGGTGGTGCAACTGGCTTGGGCAGCCCGGTCAATGGCCTTCTGGCCTCGGTGGGCGGCGGGGTTAGCGGTGTCGGAAGCAAGATAGATGCAGGCAGCAATAATCCAGTGGTTAACCAAGTGGGCGGCACCGTCATCGCGCTGGGACAGACCGTCGCTCAAGTGGGTGGATTGGTGAATGGCGGCACGGTGATTAACGGTGGCCTGCTCGGCGGTGTTACAAGCGGCTTAGGCGGTGGTCTGGGTGGAAGTTTGTTAGGCAGTAAGAAGTAAAACGCTAGCAAGTTTTCAAACAGCGCCTACGCTTGTGGAGACGAGGGAGTTAATAAGTCCTCGTCTTTTTTTGTATGTGAAATGCCGCTGCTGTTGGCCTTGGAGGTCTTATGCGTGCTTTTGCTTGCGTGTGCGTTCTCGGTATTTGTTTATACCCTTTCGTTTTGAATGCAGAACCCTTGCCCAGTTTTCTTAACAGTAACGACACCGAGCGTAACTTGCCGGTGCCCAATCTTCCCGCCGACGCCTATCGCCCCATCACCCCTAATTTACAGTTGCCTACTCCCACCGCTTCTGAAGCGCAACCTTTATTGATGGGTACAAAAGTTACCGTGCGCAAAGTGCGCATAGAAGGCGGCACGGTCTATCCACTCAAAGAGTTGAGTGAAGCGTTCACGCCGTTGATTGGACGGGAGGTTACACTCGCGAAGTTAATTGACGCCACCCGGGGTATTACCCAGCGCTACCAGACAGATGGTTATTTGTTGTCCTACGCGTTTTTGCCACAACAAACCTTCGATCAAGGCGTGGTTCGGGTTGTATTGGTTGAAGGTTACATTCGGGACTACCAGCTACAAGGGAATATCGGACCGGTTTCCGCGTACCTGGAAAAGCTGGTGGCCAAGTTAAAACAGGAACGTCCGCTGACCCGCAAGACTTTTGAGCGCTACACCTCATTGATGAGCCGTGTTCCGGGCGTCACGGTGCAAGCTCAAGTGCCGCCGCCGGGCACTACCGATGGCGCGACTACCTTGGTCGCCCAAGCCACGCGAAAGCCATTCACCAGTAGCTTAGGCAGCACTGACGACAACCGCGACGGCTTACAGGCGTTGCTCGGTGTCTCCAGCAATGCCCAAACCGCCATGGCTGAGCAAGTGAGCGTCAGCGGGCTATTTCCGCCGGGCAAGGACGACGAACATTATTACCGCCTCGACTACAGCCAATATCTGAACGACGAAGGCACTCAGATGAGCCTGTCCGGCGCAAGCTACAGCGCCGACCCTAGCACCACAGTGCAGTTGGACAACGGTCTGCAGTTGAAGCAGCACCATGACAACGATCGCTTGTCCATCGGCTTCAGCCACCCATTGATCGCGGCACAAAACGAGTGGCTGAGCGCCGGTGTGCGGCTGTATGCGGTCAATGACAAAACCCGCTATCAGGTGGTGGGCGTTCCACTGACGGTAGAGACCCGAACCGACCTTCGCGCCTTGGCCTTTGAGGGTGACTGGCGCAAGTCCGATGACAAGCAACTGCGCATCCTGAGTGCTGGCATATACCAAGGCATCAATGGCATGGGAGCCAAGACCGACGATGCCCTGTACGACCTCGATTTCTTCCGCCTGCGCCTGTCAGGGGTGCAGAGCGACAAGTTCTTAGAGCATTGGCAGGGCGTGGCCTCGGCGGCGCTGTACTGGAGCAATGACAACCTGCCGGACAGTGAACGGGCAGTTTTTGGTGGACAAAATTTCGGCCGCGGTTATTCCAGCGATCAGGCGTCTGGGGACAAGGGTTGGGGCGTGGCGTACGAGGTTAACTACAGCATCAACCGCGAGGGGACTTGGGTTCGGGTGTTGCAACCCTACGTGGTGCTGGACGCGGCGCGGACCTGGTTCAACGACTTGGCCGCGCCGCAATCGAAGCTGTCTTCGCTGGCAATGGGCCTGCGTTTTGGTGACTCCCACTACTACAACATCTCGCTGGAAGCCGCCAAACCCATGTCCGACATCGCCTTAGACAGCCTGAACCGCGACCCTCGGTATACCGTTAGTTTTAGTTATCAGTTGTGAGGTGCTGCAAAGACCATTCCCTGTAGGGAGGGGCGCCATGTCTTCGACTCCGCGCCGTCGCGCAGCACACTGGGGGGCACTTTGTTTAGCTTGAGGTTGCAGCGTGTCAGTACTGAAGCCTTCCCGAATAAATTCGGTCCCACGGTTTTTGGCGCTGCACAGATTCTGTAGGAGCTGCCGAAGGCTGCGACAAGTCCGAGGCAAGAATGCCGAGTAAGCCGTGCGCGGCCAGGGACGGCCGCTCACGGCGCCCCCCGTAGCGACGCCGGAGTGAGGGAAAACCAAGCCTAAGCGAGGGCCCGCATGGTGGGGCAAGCGTTTTGGGTTACCTTTTTGCGGTTCGGCGCTCCGACGGTTGAAAAAGGTGACTCGCTGTAAAAGCGAAACCCTACTTTCAGCACTCATAGAGGCCGGATATACCTACAAAAACTAGCGACAACCCATTGTTTTTAAAAGATTAAACAGTAGCTTTATAAGAGCCAGCTTGTTAGCGAAAATCCTGGCGTGGTTTGTCTGGCCCTCCGCCTCGCCAACACGTTGGCTCTACAGACGGCGTTGACGGTTTATCGACCGAATGTGGCGGTGTCTTCGCGAGTGAATTCCTCACCAGAGCTTGCAGGTTCTGGGAACAGTGCGTTGAGGGTTTCCAGCAGTCGGACGTGGTAGATCGGTTTGCGAAACAGGTCCAAGACCTGCAAGCGCAGGAGGTCGCTGACGTCTTCCATGTCGGCGTGGCCGGAGGTCACGATCACCGGCAGGTGTTGGCGTGAAGTGTGTTCGCGCAAGCGCTTGATCAGCGACAGGCCGCTTTCATCGGGCATGCGCAGGTCGGTGATGATGAGGGCGATGTCCGGGTGCAGCGCCAGTTGATGCAGGGCGACGTTTACCGACGTCGCGATAAAGCAAATAAATCCCTCGCCCTCCAGCAACTCTGCCAGTTCGTCGATGGCCTCCACTTCGTCATCCACCAGAAGCAGTTGTTGGCGCGTAGGGGCGGGGCTTGCCATATGCAACAGCCTTCTTGAGAGCGCCGTGAGTTAAGTGTTAGCGGTCATAGAGCGGTCCCACCCAGCCCTACCAGCACTTTATTGAAAATAATCTTAACTTCGGCGCCCACCGGCGCAATGAACGCGACGGCAATAACGGCCACCATGGCGGCCACGATTGCATACTCGATCGCCGAGGCGGCTTCTTTATCTTCCAGGAAAAGTTTGAACCGCAACATCATGTAATTAAGGGACATCTGATTCTCCTCGCACCCAAGGGCACTGATACAGCAATAGTGCAGTGTCACTCCCCAGCGTTGTTACAGCATTGGCGTCTACTCAGAACTAAGCAACTGTAATAAAGCATTAATCATAAAGTTATAGGTGCCACGCTGGCGTCAAAAATAAGCAGGCTTGTTGTCGAATGCTTTATAGAACATATTTTTGGCATATCAAGACATTTGGCTTCCGCTGGGCTACCTTCAATGAGCGAAGTAGTTACTTGTTCATAGCCGCCCGATTGCGAAGTTGACTCGTTTGTTAAAGCGGGGTTGTGCAGTGGGAAAGGGAGAGCCGTCATGAACAGTCGCGTCACCTTGGGATTTGCTGTTTTTTTGTTGCTCGGCGCGTTATTCGCCGGGTATTGGGGGCTGGTTCTCAGTCGCCCGACCTCTGCACCCATTGCGGTGCCTGTTATTCAAACACCGGTTCCTGTGGCGGTCACCCCGGCGGTTCAATCGGTAGAAGACTCGCTGCGCCAACCCGTATTAGTGCTGACGCGAGACTTGCCGCCGGGCACACCGATCACTGCGGCGGATGTGCTGATCGAGCGGGTAATCGTCGCCCCCGTCGGCATTTTCAATAAAGTCGAAGACGCCGTGGGTCGTAGCGCCCTGAGGGTGTTGTCGGCGGGCACGTGGCTAAGTGACAGCAGTTTCGACGCTGGCGGCGCCTTGGCGCGAATGATTCGGCCCAGCGAACGCGCGTTGGCGGTGGCCATTGACGAAGTGATCGGCGCTGGCGGCCAGCTGAACCCTGGCGATTATGTCGACGTGATGCTGTTTCTGCCCCAGGACGGACTCAACGTGGACAGGTCGGCGCAGTTGGTCATACCGGCCCTGCGGGTATTGAGCGTCGGTGAATTGCTGGGGCCGACCCTCGATGGTCAGGCAGCCGGTAGAGCGTTGAGCGATGACGATAAGCTCAAGCTCGAACAACGCAGGAGCTCGGCGCGCAACGTGGTGTTGGCAGTCCCGGAGCAACTGCTTAGCCGGCTGATGCTGGCCACTCAATCGGGCACCTTGCGTCTGGCCGTGCGCAGTGCCGAGGAAAAAAACCTGCAGCGTTATTGGGCGGGGGAAAACGATCTCGCGGCACGTCTGGATTCGACCAACCGCAACCTTATGCACTTCGAACAACTGAGCCTCGGCGGTCCGGGCAAAACGAATCCAGTCACCAGCGCACCCCGTGGAATGCGACAGGTCGAAATCATACGTGGCAACCAAATCACGCAACAAACCCCCTGATTGAAAGAGGAATGCCGTTGATGAGTAGTTGTTTCATGCGGATGTTGAAGCGAGTGATGGCGGTCCTGATGCTGACGGGGCTGCACCTCGGACATGCCATCGCAACGCCCGGCAGTTGCGTAGGATTGGGCGCGCTGCCTGCGGTGATCGAAGTGGGGCAGGGCTTGCAGCAAGACATGCATTCGGCGGTAGCAATTACTCGGCTGGCAGTGGGCGACGCAAAAATTGCCGATGTGAACGTCAAAGGTGATCAGGGCTTTTTGTTGACCGGCATTGCTCCCGGCGCAACCAGTTTGATGGTCTGGACCGAGTGTTCGTCATCGCCTCGGCAAAGCATGGTGTTTGTCCAGGGGCGGGCCACAGCAGCCCTGACCAATACCTTGGTGGCACCCTCGGAAGATATAACGCTGCCCAATCAAGTGCAGACCGACATTCGTTTCGTGGAAATCAGCCGTACCAAACTGAAGGAGGCCAGTACCTCGATTTTCGGCAAGGGCGGCAACTTTCTATTTGGCTCGCCGGGAACGGTGGCGGGGGCCGGGGTAACGCCCGGAGCAATCGGTATCCTGCCGCAGATCCCGCTCAACAACAGCACCTTCAACATTGTCTGGGGCAACAGCAAAGTCCTAGGCATGCTCAATGCACTTGAAAGCAGTGGCTTCGCCTACACCTTGGCGCGACCAAGCCTGGTGGCCTTGAGCGGACAAAGTGCGAGTTTTCTGGCCGGCGGTGAAATTCCGATCCCGGTGCCCAACGGCCAAGGCAACGGCATCTCCATCGAGTACAAAGAATTCGGCGTGCGGCTGACCCTGACGCCTACCGTGATCGGCCGCAATCGGATCGCCTTGAAAGTCGCCCCGGAGGTCAGCGAGTTGGACTACACCAACGGCGTCACTATCGCAGGCACCACCGTCCCGGCACTCAGTATTCGACGCACCGATACCAGCATCAATCTGGCGGACGGTGAAAGCTTCGTCGTCAGCGGTTTGATCAGTACCCACAACACCTCGACAGTGGGGAAATTTCCGGGGTTGGGAGACATCCCGATTATTGGCGCGTTATTTCGTAACTCTCAAGTCAACCGTGAAGAGCAAGAACTGCTGATGATCGTCACCCCGCATCTGGTCCAGCCGCTGGCGGCGAACGCGCCACTGCCGTCGCTGCCCGGCGAACAGTTACGCAACTACGACCCGAATTTCTATCAGATGTACTTTCTCGAAAATGGCAACTTCGACCGCCGTAGCGGGCTGTCGCAATGAGCCAAAGCCTGAGTCAGACATTCCTAGCGATTACCCGCACCAGCACCGATCTGGAATGGTTGCAGGGCGCGCTGGCGCCGTTGGGCCAAGTGGTCGGCGCCAGTACCGGCAATCTGGATGAGCTGTTGGCGCTGGTCGACGTAACCTTCGCCAGCTTGGTGTTTGTCGGTCTTGACCGTGAACATCTGGTCACCCAATGCGCGCTGATTGAAGGTGCGCTGGAGGCCAAACCGATGCTCGCCATCGTCGCGTTGGGCGATGGCATGGATAACCAGTTGGTGCTCAATGCCATGCGTGCTGGGGCGCGGGATTTCGTTGCCTATGGCTCGCGTTCCAGCGAAGTGGCGGGCCTGGTTCGGCGTCTGGGTAAGCGCCTGCCGCCGGTGGCGCCCAACCCGAACATGGGCGGTCTCACGGTTCTGTATGGCGCGCAATGTGACGCCGACGGCGCAATGCTTGCAACTCACTTGGCCTTGGTGGTGCAGCGCTGCGGTCAGCGCACCTTGCTGCTGGACCTCGGCTTGCCGCGCGGCGACGGCTTGGCGATGCTTGGCCTCGAAGCGTCCTTCCATTTCGGCGACGCGGTGCGTCATTTACGACGGCTTGACGCGACCTTGATGGACAGCGCGTTCACCACTGAACCTTCCGGGCTGCGCATGCTGGGGTACGCCGACGGTGATGACCTGTTGGAAAATACCAGCGCGGCCGAGTTGTACATGCTCCTCAGTGCGTTGCGGCAACACTACCAGCACGTGGTGGTGAATCTGGTGGGGCAGCCCGACAGCGAAGCGTTGCGCACCTTCGTCATTCACTGTGACCAGTTGTTGTGGTGCGCCGATCAGAGCGTGCTCGAATGCCGCCGTAACTTGGCGGTGCTCGGTGTGTGGCGAGAAAAAGGCATGAAGCTGCAACACGCTGGGCTGCTGATTGACCGCTACATGCGCCCGGTTGCGCCCAATTCCGAGGACCTTGGTAAAACGTTCGGCTTGCCGGTTTTCGCCGTATTGCCCTTCAGTCCGGAGCTGCGCCTGAATGCGAAGAACCAGGGCGTAAGGCTGTCTGAGTTATCGCCGCGCGATCCGTTGTGCCTGGGTCTACGGACATTAGGCGAGCGCCTCGCCAAGCGTTCCGAAGCGCCGGGTAAACCTCAAGAAAGCTGGCTTAATCGGCTATGGGGAAGTAAATGACCAAAGAAAAACTGTTCGGTGTGGCCCCTCGATCCTCGGGTGGTAACGAAGCCCAGGGCCTGAAGCTGATCCTGCATCGCTACATCATCGACGCCATTGAAGAGAGCGGAAAAAACCTGCTGGAAGGCTCGCGTCCGGCCTTGGCGCAGTTCGTCACCGACAAAGTAGGGGAGTACATCGGCAGGCTGCACCTGGCGATTTCACGTTACGAAATGGAGCGCCTGGCGGAAGAACTGGTCGATGAGTTGACTGGCTTCGGCCCATTGGAGGTGCTGCTGCGGGATCCGTCGGTGACTGAAATTTTGGTCAACGGCCCGCACAAGGTGTTCATCGAGCGCGACGGGATGCTGCACCAAACGGACCTGCGCTTTATCGACGCACACCACGTCGAACGGGTGATGCAGCGGATTCTTGCGCCCTTGGGCCGTCGTTTGGACGAGTCCTCGCCCATGGTCGATGCGCGGATGCCCGATGGCAGCCGGGTCAACGCGATCATCCCGCCGATTGCGTTGGATGGTCCTTGCCTGTCGATTCGCAAGTTCCGCAAAGACATGCTCAAAAGTGCTGATCTGATGGCGATGCAAACCATCGATCAACCGATCTTTGAATTCTTCGAAGAGGCCGTGAGCAAGCGCTGCAACATTCTTGTCAGCGGCGGCACCGGCACCGGAAAGACCACGTTGCTCAACGTCCTGAGTCAGTTAATCGCCCCGCACGAGCGTTTGGTGACCATCGAAGATGTGGCCGAGTTACAGCTCAGTCATTCCCATGTCGTGCGCCTGGAAACCCGACCGCCCAATGCCGAAGGTCATGGCGAAGTCCGTGCCAGTGACTTGATCCGCAACGCGCTGCGAATGCGTCCGGACCGAATCATCCTCGGCGAAATTCGCGGTGTGGAAGTGCTGGATGTGGTGACCGCCATGAACACCGGGCATGACGGCTCCATGAGCACCGTTCACGCCAACAATGCCCAGGATGCGTTGCTGCGCCTGGAAACGCTGGTGGGGTTGACGGGTCGCCAAGTGGCGGAGAAAACCCTGCGCCAGATGATCTGTGCGGCGCTGGATGTAGTGATTCAACTGACCCGGATGCCGGACGGCCGACGCTGTGTCAGCGAGGTGGTGGAAGTGGTCGGTGTGCGCGATGACGTGTACGTGACCAACACGTTGTTTCGCCTGGATCGACGCAGCGGTTTTGGTTTCTTTCGTGACGCGGTGAATCCGGCCGGAGACAAGCTTCGGCGGGATCATTAGTCCGGTTGTGTTGTGGGTCGAGGAGGTACAGAGATGGCAGGGCCGATTGCATTAGCGCTGACGTGCCTGGTGTTGCTCATGGCGTCCATGTCGCTGTTCTATCGCAGCTGGCGCAAAAGCGCTGCCGAGCGGGTGATGGTGCGACTGGCCCACGGGCAGCCGTCGGTACTCATCGAGCGTCCAGGCTGGGCCCGTATGGAATTGGCTTTTTTACGGGCGGGACTGGGGCGTCCGACTGACCAATTGACGGTTTCGCTGGTGGCATGGCTGTCGATGTTGCTGTTGGGTTATTGGATGGGCACATGGGTTGGCCTGTTACTGGCAGTGGTGGGTCCGCCCTTGCTGCTGCGGTTGTACATTTCCTGGCGTTATCAGCGTCGGGTGCGGCGGATGATCGAGCAATTGCCGCCGCTGCTCGATCATGCGGTGCGCAGTCTTAAATCCGGGCGCACGTTGGCCGATGCGGTGCTGCACGGTATCGAATCCGCAGCGAATCCTCTGCAGTTGGCCATGCGTCGAATTCAGCGCAGCGTACAACTGGGCGTCAGCTTGCCCGACGCCGCGCAGGATTTTGCCGACCTGTATGAGAAGGAAGAATTTCGTCTGTTCGCTCTGGGCCTGCGGGTCAACCATCGCTATGGCGGCAATGCCAGTGAGTTGATGGAAAACCTGATCACGCTGATTCGCGAACGTGAGCAAGGCGCCCGACAGCTGCGGGCCATGACCGGTGAAACCCGAATGACGGCCTGGGTTCTGGCACTGTTGCCGTTGGGCATGGTTGGCTATTTTTTATCGGTCAATCCCAACTACCTGATGAACATGTGGAATGAAACCAGCGGCCAACACATGCTGCTCGCGGCGTTCATCTTGCAAGTTGTGGGTTGTCTGGTGCTGTGGCGCATGTTGCGGAGTATTTGATGGCCCTGTTGATCAGTGCGTTGTTGTTGGTGGCCGCTGCCGTGCTGCTGCTTAACCAATTCGCCAACCGCCAGCGCGGCAAGCGCGAGGTGGCGCGACGGCTGCAAGGACAGATGGCCCGGGACAGCCGAGTCGGCGGCTGGCTGCGTTTACTGGGTGATACCCGGTTCGGCCAGCGCTCGGTCAGTCTCGACAGCGAAACTCAACTTATGCTTAACCGTCTGGGATGGCGACGAGCCCACGATCGCTCGCTATACGCGGCGTTTCAAGTCGGTGCGCCGATGGTGTTGCTGGGATTTGTGTTGCTGGGTCAGTGGTTGTTTTATCCCGAAGTGACGTACCCGTTTCTCGCGCCACTGTTCGCGTTGGGCATCGGCTATTTGCTACCAAAACGTCTGTTGGCGCTGGCGGCGGCGCGTCGACAAAAGGGTCTGGCCCTCGAGGTGTCGAGCTTTATCCCGCTGCTGCGCATCTTGTTTGAGTCGGGCATGGCGGTGGAGCAGGCATTGCGGGTGCTGAGCGGTGAAGGTCAGCAACTGCTGCCGATTTTGTCGGGTGAGCTTCGCATGGTGTTAGTGCGCGTCGATTCGGGTTTGGAATTGGGCGAAGAGCTGAGCAAGACCGCAAACCTTTTGGCGGTGGACGAGTTCAGCGACACATGCGTGATTTTGAATCAACTGATCCACCAAGGCGGTGGGGCGATGAAGTCACTGCTGACGTTGAAGCAACTGCTCGATGATCGGCGGCTGACCCAGCTGCAGGAATACATCTCCAAACTCTCGGCCAAGATGTCCATCGTGATGATGGTGTTTTTGTTTCCTGCCCTGTTGATCGTGCTGGCAGGGCCGGGATTCACCGCGATTGGTCGTGCGCTGAGTTCTTCGTAGGAAAACGCAGCTCCTACAATTTAATGAAATTGAGAGGCGTGAAATGAAACGAATCATCGTGGTCTTCGGGTTATTGCTGCTGGGCGGTTGCGCCACCGATGGCGGCTCGCCGTGGATGCCGTTTCCGGTCGCGGCGTCCAGTTGCGCCAAGCTAAGCGCTGACGATGAGTTAGCGCTCAATCTTGCTCAAGACATGGCCAACGAAGGACGTTTGCACGCGAGCCTAGCGAACCTGGAAGCGCTGCCCGATAACCTCGGCGAAGTCCGCTTGCGTAAAGCGCGGGTGCTGCGTTTGTTGGGCAGTGGTGACGCGGAGCCGTTGTACCGCAGCTTGCTGGGTACGTGCCGCGCCGCGGAGGGTGAACATGGGTTGGGCCAGTTGTCGGCCGCGCGAGGCGACAACAGTCAGGCATTGGCGCATCTGACCAATGCAGTGAAATTGGCGCCCACCGATGAAAAAATCCGTAATGATCTCGGTGTCGTTTATCTCAATCAATTGAAGCTGGAACAGGCCCGGTTCCAATTCCTCACCGCCATTGAATTGAAACAGTCCGACCCGCTGGCCGCCGTCAATCTGGTCACATTATTACTCTACCAAGACGACTGGAAACAGGCGGCAGAGTTAGTGTCTCGGATTGGCCTGAGCCCGCAACAATTCAGTGAGGCGCAGGCACGTGCAGAACACCTTAAAGGATCGGGCGACAAGAATGCGACGGCACCTGATCGGGTCGCCGCCGCTTCCAAATGACAGGGAGACACGCGATGAAGGCTTCAGTGTTCGGCGGCATGGTGATGTTGCTTCTATCAGCAAACGCGTCAGCCATTGAGGCTGGGCCTTCATCCGCGCAGCAGCAAGAAACCGAAAACTGGCTGCAATTACAGCCACAAGGCACGGCGGCTTCGCCAATCAAACAGGTTTCGACCCAGACCGAACGCGACCTGAGCTTTCAGCGTTGGCTAAACAACTACACCCACGAAATTCCGGAATTTTATGACCAAGAGAAAGGCGGGAAGATTTCTGGCGGGAGTAACCATTGAGGCACTCATCATGTTCTGTAGGAGGGTCCGCCACGTCTTCGACGCCGCGCTGTCGCGCAGCAAACTGGGTGGCACTTTGTGTGGTTTGAGGTTGCAGGGTGTCAGGACTGAAGCCTTCCCGAATAAATGCGGTCCCACGGTTTGGCGCTGCACAGATTCTGTAGGAGCTGCCGAAGGCTGCGATAAGGTCCGAAGGACCTTCGCCAACAAGATGGCCCCTAAAGATGGGGGGGGTGTTTTTAATGCGCCGTTGCGCGGTGATGCGGGCCCGCGTTGCTGGGTGACAGTGCCAGCGCCAGTTGGGTGCGATTGTGCATGTGGGTCAGGCGTAGCACTTGGGACACATAGAGCTTCACGGTGTTTTCAGTGATGCCCAGTTCACAGGCGATTTGGTAATTGGTCTGGCCTTTGCCAACCAGATGAGCAACGTCCATTTGGCGGGGTGACAGTTGGTTGAAAATCGCCGGGATTTCGACCGTGTCGCGTTCACCATCGACGTCTCTGTTTTGGTCTGCTGACGAACCCGAAGCCGGTTTGCGCCGAACTTTATCGAGGTCCTGATAAATGTCATCAATAGACGCCGACAGAAACTTGAGTTTGTCGTTTAAATGGCCCAAGTGCTGATGGCTCTTATGCCGATCTTGCAACGCTAGCTCTTGGCGTTGCACCCCTTCAAGTAGTTCATTTAAATCAACCGGTTTTTGATAGTAATCAGCAATGCCCGCACGCAGCGCCTTTATTACATCCTGTTTATCGGCTCGTCCGGTCAGCATGATCGATTCGAATACTCGAGTTTTACCGGAAATACGTTTAAGTTCGTTCACTAACTCGATGCCATTCATACCCGGCATGTCCAGATCGCATACCACCAGACCTACCTGACTTTCATGGGTAAAGCGCTCGACGGCGTCTCGGCTGGAATAACATCGAACGCAGTTATAACCACTGCCCTCCAGGAATTCGCTAAGCTCATCCACAATAAGCGGTTGATCATCGACAACAAGGATTTTCACAGCTGAATGCTTGATCACGCGCTACTCCATGTTTGCTTGGCTTCTACTGACCAGACGTCGAGTGCCGATGCAATTTCCCGACAGCTTTCTAGGCTGCGAACCTTCAAAAAGCCGTTGTAAACGGCGGACCAGCGAGTGCACTCGTTTGGGTGCATTTGGCTTACCGTAGTCGTACTTTCGTACTATGTATATAGCGCTAGCGTGCGTTTTAGACTAGTGGGTGAGGATTTCGAAAAAAATAAATCCGACCAATAAAAAAGGTACAAACGGGTATTTGCCTGAGGGGCTCGATGCGTCCGGCGTATAGCGGTCTGTAAGGCGTCGCGGCAAACGAAGCCATACCGTTCGGCGCATCGTCAGCCATATCAAACTGGAAACCCCAGCCCCAATAAACGTACCCAATAGATGCAAACTGTCACTGGCGAGGGCCACGGCTGCCAATAACTTCACATCCCCTGCACCCAATCGATTTAAAGCATAGCCCGGCAGCGTAAAGGCAAGTGCCAGTAGTAACGCCCACAGGCCGTCGGCCTCAGTTGCGCCGAGCCATGTATGACCGTTAATCAGTAAAAAAAATAGAAACAGGGCACCGGCGCCAAAGGTTAGCCCATTCGACAGTTGCCGGTGTCGGGCGTCCCGCTCAGCACATACCGCGAACCAGACCAATAATAAAAAAAGCTGCATACGTAAATAAAATCCTGATTCAGAGAAACAACCTATGCATCAGTTGATGCCGCATTGTCAGGGTAGATGTCGACATGCAAAACACCTCTTTTAAGTCTCGCACGTATTTAACATTCAACCGCAAACAAAAGGGCGCAGCTGCCATCGAGTTTGCGGCGGTGTTCATCACTTTCTTTGCCGTGTTTTATGGGTTGGTCAGTTATAGCCTGCCGTTGCTAATGATGCAGTCATTCAATGCAGCGACCACCGAAGCGGTTCGCCGGGCGGTGGCGGTCAGTCCAACAGTAAGCGGTTACCAAGGGGTCATACAAACGCAGGCCAGCGCCACGGTCCTCAGCCAATTGGCCTGGATGCCAGCCGCGTTGGGGTTCGATCAGACTAGCGTGACTGCCGTGTATAACACCGCCAGCAAACTGCTGACGGTCTCGATCAATTACCCCGTCAGTAAACTGGCCAATGTCGTGCCGCCTCTGGTGCTGCCTGTTATTGGTCAGGTGCCTAGCTTACCGACCTTTTTAACCGCTCAAGCGAGTCTGCAACTTGGCCCTTAAGAAAGTATTACTGGGCCGACTCTTGGGGCGCGCAGAGCCGCGTCCGGCAGAGCTGGCTGTTGTCGTCCCCGAAGAGTCGAGCGCGGGTCTTTATTTGCAGCTCGACGACGACGGTCGCGTCGTGCAGCTCAGCGATCCGCTGCGTGGGCTGTTGGCCCCCGCCCATGCTGATCGCAGGTTGTTGATGGACTATCTGACGCCCGACAGCGCGCTGGTGGTCGAAGGTATCCCCAAGGACTGGTTCGGGCTCACGTTGGACCTGGATTTCAAAGGCGCTGGCGGCCACGTCGTGCATACCCGTGGCTGGGTGCAAACCCATGAATCTCGAAACCGCGAACACGGTTGGCGTTTGCAACTGCTGGACGTTGGCGATTTGCTGCGTGAAACCTTAGCCGCTCAATGCCGTCAGCAATGTTTGTTGAGTGCCGGGCGCATGGCGGAGAAAATCCGTGCATGCAGCTTTGCGCGTCTGGTGGATGTGGTGGGTGAGCAACTGCAGGATTTGGCCCAGCGTTGGCGAGTGCCCTGCCTGGCGTTGGTACTGCCCGAACCGAATGGGCGGGGCTGGCAGGTGTATAGCCACTTCAATGCGCACACGGCACCGACTTTGTGGCAAGCCGGCCAACGCTTAGGCCATGAGCTGAACAGTTTGGACGGTGCGGTCGCGCATCAACTCGCGTTTGGCGCCCACGGTGAACTACCGCATTTGCAAAGTGCATTTGGCAACGCCGACGGTTTTTTGTTGCCTTATCGAGAAGAAGCCGGGGCCATGGCGTGGTTGCTCTTCGGTTTCTATCAGGCCGATGAACAGGCGCCGGACCTGAGCCAGCGTGAATGGCTGCAACTGTGCGTAGCCGTGGCCGGATCGGTGCTCGTTCGGCTGGCTGAAGACCAGCACCAGCAGCAGTTGGAACGTCTGAATGTGCTGCAAGAGTTGCTCGGTACGGGATGGTGGGAATGGCTGCCCAATGGTGAAATGCAACTGGCGCCGCAATTAGCGCAAGGGCTTCGTTTGGCGACTGGATGTGATCGGTTGTCGCACAAGGATTGGCTGGACATGATTCACCCGTCCGATCGTCAGGAGCTTGCCAGTCGCCTCATTGAGCTGCGAGATCGAGGCACCCCGTTAGTGGCCTGCGTGCGGATGCGCGCGCCTGACTTGGCGCATCGGGTGGTTTGGCAACGCATTCAGGGGCAATTGGTCGTCAGTGGTCAAGTGCGGCGGGTGTTGGGTTTTATGCTCGACGTCAGCGATATCAAAAATCAGGAGACCCAGGCCGCCGCCGCCCATGCGCGTCTGGACAACCTGGTCGCCAGTTCGCCGGCGGTGATCTACGTGCAGCGCTATGTAGAAGGCGCGCTGCTGCCGACCTTTTTTAGCCACAGTTTGAAGCCGCTGCTGGGGCTGACCTTGGCCGATTGCAGCGACGGCCAACTCGGCAATTACATTCACCCGGAGGACCGCGACCTGTACTTTGCGCACACCCGTGAGTTGCTGCGCGAAGGCACCGTGCGCAGCCGATACCGGTTGCGTGACGCGCTTGGTAATTACCACTGGCTGCTCGATGAGGCCAAGCTGCTGCGCGATGATCTGGGTATCCCGATAGAAGCAGTGGGACTGTGGCTAGACGTGACCGAGGCCACATTGGCTGCTGAACAGGTTCGTCAAAGCGAAGAGCGTTATCGGATTTTGGTCGAAGACTCTCCGGCTATGATCTGCCGTTATTCGCCGGCACTGATTCTGAGCTTCGGCAATCGACCCTTGGCCAAGTACCTGGAGTGTTCGTCGGACGCACTGGTCGGAATCAACTTGGGCGATTGGCTGTCGCCTGATCAGCGCGAGGCGTTTATGCAGCGCATCAACCAGCTCAGCCCGGCCTCGCCAGTGAGTACGGCGGAAATATGCTTGGAGCTGCCCGGTCGTGAACATGCCTGGTGGATGTGGACCGACCGGGGCGTATTTGATGGCGCCGGCGCTTTGCTGGAAGTTCAGGCCGTGGGCCGCGACAACACCGAAATACGCCGCACCCAGATGCAACTGACGCAAAGCGCGAAGATGGCGACCCTGGGCGAAATGGCAACCGGGCTGGCCCATGAAATTAACCAGCCGCTGCACGTGATGAGCATGGCGGTGGTGAACGCGCTTAAGCGCTTGAGTAGCGGCGAGGTGGAGGTCGAATACCTGACTGAAAAACTCAACCGTATTGATGCGCAGGTCAAGCGCGCGGCACGGGTCGTTGATCACATGCGGGTGTTTGGCCGTCGTTCGGAAATCCATCAGCAATTGTTCGGCCCGGCGCAGGCAATTGAAGGCACCGTGGCAATGCTGACGGAAGGCCTGAAAGGCAAGGGTGTCGAGCTGCGCGTATCAGTGTTGAATGGGCCCTTGCTAAGCGGACCGGTGCAGGTTCGCGGGCATGCGGATCAGTTGGAGCAAGTGTTGATCAACCTGGTCATCAATGCTCGCGATGCCCTGCTGTCTAAACTCGACATCGACCGTGATTTCCAGCCATGGATCGGGTTGCAGGTCGAGCATGACGAACAGATGGTTTGGTTGTCCGTGGAGGACAACGGTGGCGGCGTCGATCCGCGTTTGTTGGAGCGAGTTTTCGAGCCATTTTTCACCACCAAACCGGTGGGTGTGGGCACCGGCCTCGGGTTATCGGTCAGCTATGGCATTGTCGAGCTAATGGGCGGACGCCTCAGTGTGACAAACACAGCCGAGGGCGCTCGATTCCGTATCGCGCTGCCGCTGGCTATTGGCGAATTAGATCACTAACGAGGCTTGGCCAGCACCGCACGTGAGATTGGCGCCGACGTCGACCTCGTTAAGGTTGATCCCAAGACTCGCGAGCAAGGTGTTAAGCAGCGTGTCGAGCAACGGGCTCAAAACGCTGGCTACCACCGTTTGCAACGCGCTGGTAATGCTGGTGAGCAGCGTGCCTAGCCCCGTCACTAACGGCCCCAATACACCGTTATTGCCGGCGGTCGGCGCGTACATATTCACCTGAACCCCGGCGATGGTGCTCGACAGACTGCTGACAATATTGGCCGTGCTGTACACCCGGTAATAAGGCGGCTGCGTGATTTCCGGCAAGTTGGGTGAGCTAAACGTTGGCGGTGTGCTGTTATCAATCGACTGTGCAACCGTGCTGTTGGCGCTGATACCAATGCCACCGCCCACCCAGGGTATACGGGGGACCGTGCACACCGGGATGACTACGAGTATCGAGCACTTGCGCGTACCAATATCGAGCACGGGAATTGGCAGGGCGACAACCGCAGGTGGCGCGGTACTGCCAGGGGGAATGACGCTGGTGGGTATCGAACCGATATTGAGGGCTGCGGCGACAAGGTTCGTATGGGTGGTCAAGGTTTTGTTAGTGCTTGAAGCGCAGCTGTAATTGGTCACGTAGCTTTCACCGCTGCCAACGTCGAGGCTCACGTCGATCTCGGGGGTCGGCAGCAGCAATAAGTTGGTGTATGTGCAAGGAACGCCGATGGCGCAGGCTAACGCGCCAACGGCACCAGCAAGGTTCAGGCTGAGCAAGCTGTTTAGGGTATTGGTGATGGGTGCTGTCAGGTTCGCAACCGCGCTGACCAACGGCGCTACGCCGGTCAGGAGCGGCAAATTAACCGATAACAGCGCACGGACTTGCGCGGTCCGCACGTAGATCTTGTCCGGCCCCAAAGGATTTAGTGCCGCAAGTGCCGGATTACCGACGGCTGAAATCTGCGCTGGTTGCAGCACTTTGAGGTTGGATGTGATGCTGAGCACGCCTAGGTTAATCGTCTGAACGGCGACCAGGCCGTTGCTCTTGTTGGCCAACTGCACAAGGCCTTCAACCAATTGGAACAGTTGCAGGTTGGAGGTGAGCGCGGCCGTTTCTGTGCCGCCTTTGACCTGAAGTAAATCCCCCAGCATTACGGTGGTTGAGCCGGCAGCGGCCTTGAGTGCTTGCAAGCTGCCGATGGACGCGGTCGCACCCAGCGTGCCGGTGGGGTCTAGGACGGTGATCGCCGATTGTAATAGCTGGCTGACGGATACCGTGGTGCTGAGCAGTTGGGAGTAACCGACGGCGGTGATCCCGAGATCGAGTTTTAGCTGATTCAGATAGCCAAGCAGGCTGATGTTGCTGTTAATCAAACCGTTCCAGCCAACTGCGCTCAGGTTGACAGTTGAACCAAGCAAGCCCCCGAACAATCCATTCAGAATGATCGAATTGCTGCTGTCGGCCACCAGTAATGTGCTGCGGATGGTCAGCATTGCCACGGGGGGTGGAACCGCTGCGACTGCCGTTGCGCTGAGATTGATCGTCGTGCCTGAGCTGCCTCCGGGAAACAAGGCGCTGATTCCGCCCGCGATGCTCTGATTGACCCAGTGTGTGACCACCACTCGGATGGCCTGATTTTGAGTGGCGTTGACACTGAAGGCGCGCAGGTTGTTGGCGGCGAGGGCAACCGTGCCGCAATCGGTGGTGAGGGTTCGGGTGCTGTCGGTGACGGTGAAGCCGTTACGCGTTGCGGCAGCAATGGCGTAGGTAGCGGCGGTGTTCGCTGGCGTACACTGACCCAGACGCGTGGCCGCTTCCAGCGCTGCCATGTCGGCCACCCGTTGCAGGTTGCGTTTTTCCAAATAAAGCGTGCCGCTGTCGATCACCAACAACATGCACAGCACGGCCAGACCCAACGTTAGCGCCGCCATCAAGCCAATGGCGCCGTGTTGCCGAACTCTGCCAGAGAAAGCGCTGATCAGGGGAGACATCTAGCGCTCCTTCGGCAGAACCGTGGCTAACTCACCCGTATGCAGAGCAGTGTAGTCAAACCGCTGGATGTCGCGCAGGTGATCGAGGCCGATACGGTCACGCAGCGACGCGGGACCCTGTAGGAGCCCGGTCCTACCGTTTTAATATTTACAATTCAAATCCGGTGTGTCTGGTATCCCGCCTCCACAATCAATGCGGCGGATACTGTTCCAGGACTTTGGCTACTGTTTCTCGAATGGCGGCGTCACGGGCGGCGGGGTTGGTTTGGCGGGTGTTGACCACTTGTTCGGTACTGCCGCGCCACACCAGTTTGCCGTCTTTGCCATCGAGCAAGTCGATTTGCAGGGTCGAGACTTTGTAATCAACATTTCGGGTCTCAGTGATCCCGCCACCCCAGCCACCCCAGCCGCCCCAACCGCCACCCCAGCCTCCGCCCCACGGACCGCCGCCGTAGTTGGTGCTAACCATTTGCTGGCGGTCCTCGATGATCAAATAGGTCTGCACCTTGACGTCGGCACGGTGCCCCTTAGGGGCCATTCGCAACCCCCGCTGATCCAACTGCTCGCTCACCGACTCACGGATACGCTGATCGGTCAGGTCGCTTTTTATTCGGGGATCGTCTGGGCGGTATTGCACGCCGGGCTCTTTCCAGCTCCAGCTGCGGTACGCGCCAAAGTCCCGCGCCGCGTCGAAGTCATGATTGACCTGAGGGGTGACGCAGGCGCTCAGTATCAGTGCGGCGGACAACAGAGAGAGGTGGCGCAACATAATGTGTCTCCGTTCAGCATTACGAGGGTGGATACGTCGTCAGCGCTCGGTTGACCGCTTGACGCAAGGCTTTGGCGCGGCCCGACTCATCGCCACCGGTGGCGGTTTCCGCGCTGGCACTCCATACCGGTTGATGGCTTCGGTTGTCGAACAGACTGATGCGGACCACTAGCACTTGAACCTGATACGTGCGTTCAACCGGCACCGTTGCATAGCCGAAACCACCGCTGCGATAGCCGCCATAGCCGACCCCTCCCCCATAGGCGTCCTCACGGACCTGGCGCAGGCGGGTTTCCACGTGCACGTCGGCGACTACGCCGAGGTCTGCGGGTTGATTGCTCATGGCTGGACGCAGGCCGCGTTGATCAAGCCCATTACTAACCGCGTCGGCAAGCTGCTCCGGGCTGGCAAAGGGTGATCCACCGGGAAGTTGGCCGTTGACCCAGGTCCAATTGCGGTATCGACCAAAATCGATGGTGGGCGCAGGGTATGCGCTGGTGTCCACGGCCGTCGTCGCCAGCTGAGGCGCAGGCGGTAAAGGATTCGAACTGGCGACGTAGGGATTGCTGCTCTGGCAGGCGCTGACGCCCAAACACAGCAAAAGTGTAGCGAACCGGCGATTCATGATGGTCTCCGCAATAAACCGTATAGCGATGAACAACTTACAGTGGCCGGCATAACCAGTGCAGATAACGGCCCAGGCCGGCAAAGCTTGGGTGACGACGATGGGCCAGTTCCATTTCCAACAATGCCGCAAGTTCGACCTTGGCCTGAAACTCGACTGGCATGTAATCGTGGAAAACCCTTACGCCACTTTGAGCTTCGACTCGCCACGTTCCTTCAAGTTGCGCTGACAATTCTCGCGGGTCTAGGGGTTGCTGCGGGGTCAGGCTTTGCTTCTCTCCGGCCATGTCATTATTGCGCATCTTGCGGAAGTGGCCCTTGAGCAGATTGCGGTAGATCAAGGCGTCGCGGTTATAAAACGCCAGCGACAGCCAGCCATCGGCTTTGGTCAATTGATGCAGCACCGGTAAGATCGCATGGGGCTCGGCCAACCATTCCAGCACCGCGTGACACAGCACCAGGTCATACGGTTCGTGGAGCTGGCCGAGCAGTTCCTGCCACGGCGCCTGAATAAAGGTCGCAGTCTGGCCGGCGTCGGCAAAGCGTTGAAGAGCGCCGTCGAGCATCGGCAGCGCCGGTTCTGCCAGCGTCACGTCATGCCCGCGCTCTGCCAGCCACAACGACATATGGCCGAGCCCGGCACCGATGTCCAACACCCGTAATGGCCTATCTGGCAGCACTTCCAACAGGTCGGCTTGCAGTACCGCCAGACGGATTGCGCCTTTGGCCCCGCCATAGATTTTTTCGGCGAAACGCGTCGCGAGCAGATCGAAGTGGCGGTCGCTCATTTGCTAAACCGCCGTTCGTTATCGGCCAGCTTGCTGCGCACCACTTGCTCCATGTCCAACCCCAACTCACTGCACATCATCAGCAGGTACATCACGATGTCGCCCACTTCCTGACCGGCATGTTCCAGCTTGTCGGGTGGCAACTGCCGCGATTGGTCCTCGCTGAGCCATTGGAAGATTTCCACCAGCTCAGCCATTTCCACACTGGCCGCCATCGCCAGGTTTTTCGGGCTGTGGAATTGCCGCCAGTCATTCTGGTCACGGATGCGGTGCAGGCGTTGAGTAAGTTCGTCGAGGTTCATCGGTCTCTCCTGAAGGCGTGTAGCTTAAACGCAGTGCCTCAAACTCAACGCATAACTTGTTGAAAATACACCTATCAATGTTAGGCGCGCCCTTGCCTGGGATGGACAGACGATCCGCGGTCTGTAGGAGCCGTCTTGCTGGCGATTGAACAGGCATACCGCGTTTAGCCCTTCGCCAACAAGTTGGCTCTACAGGGGCGTGCGATTCCGGTGGGACCGAATACAAGCTAAACCAATGGCTGCCAGCTGCCGATCATGTGCACCAGTTCGGGGTTTGCACCGGTCACTCTAAATTGCCCGCTTGAGCCCGCCGCGCTGGCTGACAACGTAACTTCAGTGGGCAGTCGCACCGGCTTTTGAAACTCTACGCTGATGTGAAGATTCGACGCGGGAAGGTGATTGTCCAGGGCCGCGAGGGTTCGTGCTTTTAGCCAAAGGCCGTGGGCGATGGCGGTGGGGAAACCGAACATTTTGGCGCTGGTTGCACTCAGGTGGATCGGGTTGTAGTCGCCGGATACTTTTGCGTAATGCCGACCAATGTCCGCAGGCGCCTGCCAGCGGGTCACTTCGCTGAGCGGCAATGGGGAGGGTTCGAAGTCGTTCAATGGCTCGCCGGGCAACTGAACCCCACGGCAAAGCATGGTGCTGTCTTCATCCCAGAGCGGCCCGAGTGCGTCTTCGACTTGGGTGATCAAGCTGAACGTTGCGCCTTTGGCATGGGATTGCAGGTTGCCTACGTGAACGCTCACCCGCACTTGGCCAATACCGCCCAAAGGTCGATGAACGCTGATGCTGTTGCGCAGGTGGATCAGGCCCAACAACGGGAACGGAAAATTTTTGGCGGTCATCAGCTGCATTTGCAGGGAAAAGGCCAGCACATGGGGATAGGTCGGTGGCATCAAGCTGCTGTCCGAAAACCCACAGACTTTGCGGTAGGCTTCTACCTGCTGGCGGTTGACGGACACCCAGCAGCGCAGGCCTTCGTCGGGCAACACCGTTCCCGTAACTCTACGTCGAAGAGCAGCATGCACAAACAACCCTGGCAAGGCAGGTGGTGCGTTGAGGTAGCTCCATTGGGAAGCCATAGGTCGTCTCCTTCTTATTCTAAAATCGAACAGCCAAACATCAGGCCCCAACGATGCTCTGGCCACACACTCGTATTACCTGACCGCTCACAGCGCCGGTTCCCGGTTGGCTGAGCCACGCTACGGCTTCGGCGACGTCTTGCGGCAAGCCACCTTGGCCAAGGGAACTCATGCGCCGGCCCGCTTCACGCAGGGCAAACGGCATGTCTGCCGTCATCTTGGTTTCTATGAAGCCCGGCGCGACGGCATTGATGCTGATGCCGCGCTGTTGTAATAAAGGCGCCCAGGCTTTGGCCATGCCGATCAGCCCGGCTTTACTCGCGGCGTAGTTGGTTTGCCCGCGATTACCTGCGATGCCGTTGATTGAAGCCATCAGGATGATCCGACCGTTATCACGTAATGCGCCGCTGTCGAGCAGGGTTTGAGTCAAAACCTGCGGAGCATTGAGGTTCACCGCCAACACGGAGTCCCAGAATTCGGCGGTCATGTTGGCCAGGGTTTTATCCCGGGTGATGCCCGCGTTGTGAACCACGATGTCGACGCCGTTCGGCAGCGCTTCGGTCAACTCCAATGCGGCGCTTTCTGCGCAAATATCCAAAATTACACTTTGCCCACCCAGGCGTGCGGCTAGTGCTTCGAGGTCGGCTTTGGCCTGGGGAACGTCCAGCAACACGACGTCGGCACCATCCCGAGCCAACGTTTCGGCAATTGACGCACCAATACCGCGTGCCGCGCCGGTGATCAGCGCGCGTTTGCCGGAAAGCGGTCGGCTCCAATCCTGCACCTGCGTGGCGCACGGGCTCAGGCGGATGACTTGGCCCGAAATGAAAGCGCTTTTGGGTGAAAGGAAAAACCGCAACGCGCCTTCCAGTTGATTTTCCGCGCCTTCGTCGACCTGCAGCAGCTGCACCGTGCCGCCGTCGCGCATTTCTTTGGCCAAGGAACGGCTGAAACCTTCGATGGCCTGCTGGGTGCTGGCCGCCAAGGGGTCTTCGTTCAGGGTGTCCGGTGCGCGGCCGAGGATCACCACATGGGCGCTGTGATCGAAACTTTTCAAGATCGGCTGAAAGAATTCACGCAGCTGTTTGAGCTGGTCGGTGTGGGTTAGGGTGCAAGCGTCGAACAGCACGGCCTTGAGTTTCGGCCCCTGCTCGGCGACCCACGCGGTGGCGCCCGGTTGATCGCTGCCGAAGCTGTACAGCGAGTCGGTCAAGCGCTGGGCAAAAATCCTCACGTGATCGGCCAGGGGCCCGGCGCTGATCAACAACGTGCCCTCGATCGGACGCAGACGCCCGGCTTGCCAGCGTTCCAGACGCGCCGGGGTTGGCAGGCCCACTGCGCCAATCAGGCGGCGGCCGATGTCAGAGTTGGCGAAGTCAATGTAGCGGTCGGACGACATGGAACACTCTCCTTGAGTCGGGGTTCAAAACAATTGACCACCTGAGCCTGACGGCGTTCGCTGCAATCCGACCTACGCTGTGCTCTACCTTCGGCTCGATAAAAAGCGCTCAACAACAAGGAAGCTTTTATGAATCTGCCACGTCGCGTCGCTATTGTTGGCGGCAATCGCATCCCGTTCGCCCGTTCCAATGGCGCGTATGCCACCGCGAGTAATCAGGACATGCTGACCGCTGCATTGGAAGGCTTGATTGAACGGTTCAATCTGCACGGTGTGCGCATGGGGGAAGTGGCAGCCGGTGCGGTGCTCAAGCATTCGCGAGATTTCAATCTGACCCGCGAGTGTGTGCTGGGCTCGCGACTGTCGCCGCAAACCCCCGCGTATGACGTGCAGCAGGCTTGCGGCACGGGGCTGGAAGCGGCGTTGCTGGTGGCGAACAAGATTGCGTTGGGACAGATCGACTGTGGGATAGCGGGCGGCGTAGACACTACCTCAGATGCGCCGATCGGGGTGAACGAAGACCTGCGGCACATCTTGTTGCAGTTAAATCGCAGTAAAACCGGCGCCGACAAATTCAAAGTGTTACTGCAATTACGTCCGCACAACCTCAAACCTGAACTGCCGCGCAATGGCGAACCGCGTACGGGGTTGTCCATGGGTCAGCATTGCGAGCTGATGGCGCAAACCTGGAACATCGCTCGAGATGCGCAAGACGCGCTGGCGCTGGAAAGCCATATGAAGATGGCCGCCGCCTATGCCGACGGCTGGCAGGACGACCTGCTGACGCCGTACTTGGGGTTGACCCGAGATCAGAACCTGCGGCCAGACTTGACGTTGGCCAAGCTCGCCAGTTTAAGGCCGGTGTTTGAGCGCGGCGCTAAAGGCACGCTAACAGCGGGAAACTCGACGCCGCTGACCGACGGCGCTTCGCTGGTGCTGCTGGCCAGTGAGGAGTGGGCTAAAAAACGCGGGCTGCCGGTGTTGGCGTATCTACGTGACGGCGAAGCGGCGGCGGTGGATTTCGTCAACGGCGCCGAGGGATTGTTGATGGCCCCGGTGTACGCAGTGCCGCGCCTGCTGGCACGAAACAACCTTCGATTGCAGGATTTTGACTATTACGAAATTCATGAAGCGTTCGCCGCGCAGGTGTTGTGCACATTGAAAGCTTGGGAAAATGAGGATTACTGCAAAACCCGCTTGGGCCTGGACGGCGCGCTGGGGTCGATAGATCGTAGCAAGCTCAACGTTAAAGGCAGTTCGTTGGCGGCGGGCCATCCCTTTGCTGCCACCGGAGCGCGGATCGTCGCCAACCTAGCGAAATTGCTGAACGTCGCCGGGCAGGGTCGCGGCTTGATCTCCATCTGCGCGGCAGGCGGGCAAGGGGTTACGGCGATTATTGAGCGTTAGGCTTTTTCGATTGTAGGACTGCGCTTGCCTGCGATGGGCCCGGATACGCCGTGGGGCTTATCTAACCAGCACCGCTTCACTTTCCTGCACCTTCAGCAAGCGGTGCCGGGTCGCGTAGCGCTCGGCCATGATCGAGCAGACGATCAACTGCATCGGGTGATAAATCATGATTGGCAATAGGATCAGCCCAAGCCCCGGGTTGGCGCCGAAGATCAGCGCGGCCATCGGCGCCCCTGCGGCCAATGACTTTTTGCTCGCACAAAACACCGCTGCCACTTCATCCGCATGGTTGAACTTGAGTGCGCGGGCGGTGCGGGTGGTCATGAACAGAATGACCGCCAGCAGCAGCGCGCTGCCAATGAACGCACTGAGAATCACCGAACTGCCTTGCTTCTGCCACATGCCCGAGACCATGGAGTTGCAGAACGCCGAATACACGAGCAACAGGATCACGACCTTGTCGACAATGTTGGTGTAGCGCTTGTGTCGGGTGAAAAACTTGCCAAAAAACGGCCGTACCAATTGCCCCAGTATCAACGGCAATAACAACATGGCGCAGAGGTCGAGCAAGGTTGCCCCAAGGTCGATCCCGCCCGCGCCGGAACCCACCACCAGACTTACCAGCCACGGAGTCATGAAAATTCCGAACACGCTGGACATGCTGGCATTGAGAATCGCCGCCGGGACATTACCGCTCGCGCTACCGGTCAACGCGACGGACGAAGAAATGGTCGAGGGCAGGGCGCACAGGTAAAAGAAACCCAGCATCAGCAACGCGGGCAGGTGCGAGCCGAACAGTTTGCTGCACGCCAGCCAGACCAATGGAAACACCACGAAGGTGAAGCCCTGCACCATGACGTGCAGCTTCCAGTTCTTCAGCCCGTGGCTGATTTGTTCACTGGACAGGTTTACGCCGTGCAGGAAAAACACCAGAAACACGCCGACGTTGATCACGTATTCGGAATGCATTGCGCCGCCAGCGCTGCCAAAGCCGGGGAAAAAATAAGCCAGCAGCGTGGCGAGCAGCATTCCGCAGAGAAACCAGTCCGTCACAACGCGCTTGAGGTGCATGAATATGTGCATAAAGGGCCCGACCTGGATTCTAAAAAGAGTTTTTGTAAAAAATCATGTCGGCAGGTTAACGTAGGTGCTTTATAGCCGTCTTGCGACACAAGGCCAATCGATGCCGACTAACGGACAACGTGGGGCTGAACGCCAGATTCCGGTGCTGGAGACATTGCCGCGCCCGCTGTATGCCCGTGTTGAAAGTTTGGGGGCAGGATCATGGACCCCGCCGCATCGTCACGACTGGGTACAGTTTGCGTACGCGATCAGCGGCGTATTGGGCGTGCACACCGCCGAAGGCAGTTTTTTCGCGCCGCCGCAGTGGGGCGTCTGGATTCCCGCAGGGCTTGAGCATGATGTCGTGACCTCGACGTGCGCCGAAATGCGCAGCCTGTACGTGCGTCAAGAAGACTGTACATGGGCACCGCAGCGTTGCCGGGTGTTGGAAGTTACCTCGCTGGCCCGCGAGCTGATCAAGTCGTTTTGTCTGCTGCCGTCACGTTATCCCCAAGGTGACAGCCGTGAGGAGCGCCTGGTTAAAGTGCTGCTTGATCAATTGGCCGAATTGCCGGAGGTCGAGTTCTCTCTGCCGTTACCGAGCCACCCGCGATTACTCGGGTTGTGCAACGAATTGATCGCGGACCCCAGCCAGGTCATCACCTTGCAGCGCTGGGCCGAGCGCTTGGGCATGTCGGAAAAAACCTTGATGCGTTTGTTTCAGCGCGAGACCGGTTTGAGTTTTCGGGGTTGGCGCCAGCGTGCACGATTGCTGTCGTCGCTGAGTGCGCTGGAGGGGGGCGAGAGCGTTACAAACACCGCGTTATCCTGCGGTTATGATTCGACTTCGGCGTTTATTGCCGCCTTCAAAAGCCTGTTTGGCTTCACGCCGGGGGAGCTGTTCAAAAACTGAGACTTGCGCAGCCCTGCCGGTTGATGGTTGGCTATGCGCTGCTCGGCATAAAAGCTGCTAAAAAATTGAAGCCTTACACACATCCGTGAAGGTCAAAGGTCGGCATCTACTACTCGCTGTGCGAGGATTGCCGTATAACGAGCAACCATTGCGTATTTGGCCACGAAGGACCCACAAAAAAAGCTGATGAAGACTCCAAAACGCATTGAACCCCTGATCGAGGACGGTCTGGTCGACGAGGTGCTGCGCCCACTCATGAGTGGTAAAGAGGCAGCTGTTTATGTGGTGCGCTGTGGCGAAGAGCTGCGGTGTGCCAAGGTTTACAAGGAGGCGAATAAACGTAGTTTCCGGCAGGCCGCGGAATATCAGGAGGGTCGCAAGGTTCGCAACAGCCGTCAGGCCCGAGCGATGGCCAAGGGCTCCAAGTTCGGTCGCAAAGAGACCGAGGACGCCTGGCAGAATGCCGAAGTGGCAGCATTGTTTCGTTTGGCCGCCGCTGGCGTGCGGGTGCCCAAGCCATACGACTTCTTGGAAGGCGTGTTGCTAATGGAACTGGTCGCCGATGAGTTTGGCGATGCGGCACCGCGTTTGAACGATGTCACCCTTGAGCCGGATCAGGCGCGTGAATATCACGCGTTTCTGATCAGTCAGATTGTGCTGATGCTGTGTACCGGTTTGGTGCATGGCGACTTGTCTGAGTTCAACGTGTTGTTGACCCCGGACGGGCCAGTGATCATCGATCTGCCACAAGCGGTCGACGCGGCAGGCAACAACCACGCGTTCAGCATGCTGGAGCGGGATGTTGGCAACATGGCGTCTTACTTCGGGCGTTTTGCGCCGGAGTTGAGGCTCACAAAGTACGCGAAAGAAATGTGGTCGTTCTACGAAGCGGGCACGTTGTCACCGGCAACGGTGCTGACGGGCGAATTCGACGAACCGGAAGAAGAAGCCGATGTTGGCGGAATCCTGCGAGAAATCGAAGCCGCACGTATGGACGAAGACCGTCGTCAAGCCGGTCGCGCTGCCGATGAGGCTCCGCCCAACAAAGCCGAAGAGCCGCCTCCACCCTGGATGCAGTGATGGGCTAATGAAAAATCCGGCTCAGGCCGGTTTTTTTATGGAAAATATTCGACTTTCTGTAGGAGCCAACTTGTTGGCGAGAGGGTTATATGTCTAACCACGTAAACCGCCTCGCCAACCAGTTGGCTACAGGCTCAACAGCCACCCGACGCAAGGTCCTTGAGGATTGGGCAATCGGGGCGGTGGTCGCCGTGGCAGTGCTCGACCAGCTCTTGCAGGGTATCGCGCAGGCTGGCCATTTCTGTGATCTTCTGATTCAGATCGCTGATGTGTTTACGTGCCAAGCTCTTCACGTCACCGCTGGCCCTGCCTTTGTCTTGCCAGAGCGTCAGCAACCTTGAGACTTCTTCCAGTGAAAACCCCAAGTCTCGCGAGCGCTTGATAAAGGCCAGCGTGTGCAGATCATCTGGCCCATACAAGCGATAGCCGCTGTCAGTACGATGCGCGGCCTTGAGCAACCCGGTGGACTCGTAATAACGAATCATTTTGGCACTCAGGCCACTGTTTTTCGCCGCTTGACCGATGTTCATCGGATCCCCCGGTTCAATGACTGACTCAATATCCCAGCGAGGCAGGCATCAGGTACATGCCGCTTGGGCCGTTAGCTATTCGGTATTTAACGATGTCGCCGGCGTGCAGCTGAATAACGGTGAGCCGTGGGACGGTCATGCCCGGCTCGCAACCGGATACCTGGCCCGGCAACAGGCGCAGACGCACGTCGGTTTTTCCGGGTGCCAGGTTGAACGAGGTCGACTCTTCCTGAAACAGGCGACCGACCAATTGGTCTTGGATGTAAATGCCAATCTCGCACGACGTGGCCACTTCCAGTCGCTCACGGGAGATGATCAGTACGCTGTAGTCCTGCGATTCGGCTTGAGCCCAAGGTGCTGTAGCCATAAGGCCGAGAGTGCTGAAAAGACTCAATACTGACCAGCGCATCGCTGATACTCCTGCGTGAAATACGGTGATGACGCAGCTTGGCCGAGCGGCGCGATGAATACCAGCCTGGCAGATAAAACAGACGCTTGACCTTGCCATCACAGGAAGGTTGAAGATGCCCATCATCTTACTGAGGAGTAGCGTTATGCAACGATTCAATGTTCAAGGTATGACCTGCGGCCACTGCGTGCGGGCAATCACTCAAGCCGTTCATCGCGACGATCCCGCTGCCGACGTCAAAGTGGATCTCGCCACAGGGCTGGTGCAAGTGGAGAGCACACTTGCCGCTGACGCGCTGATAGGTTTGATCAGCGGTGAAGGGTATGTGGTGACTCCCCAAGCCGTCTAACCGCTGACCTGTGAAAAGATTTGAATAATTTGGCGTTCAGGACGCTCTGAGGTTTTAGGACGGTTAGACTAGTCAGCTGCGCTGGACACAGTCTTGGAAACCCGATGAACCTCAGAATAATATTGATACTTGGCGCGTTGAGCGCTTTCGGTCCATTGGCCATCGATTTTTACCTGCCTGGTTTTCCGGCCATTGCCTTAGGGTTTGGGACCGACGAAAAACACGTGCAAATGACCTTGGCGGCCTACTTTTTAGGCTTGTCCATTGGTCAGTTGGCCTATGGTCCGGTTGCAGACCGCTTTGGTCGCCGGGTTCCGCTGTTAGTTGGCGTCGGGCTTTTCACCTTAGCCTCATTGGCCTGTTCGTTTGCGCCGAGCCTTGAATGGCTGATTGCCGCGCGTTTTATTCAGGCGCTGGGCGGATGTGCGGGGATGGTCTTGTCTCGGGCCATTGTCAGCGACAAATGCAACCCGATTGAATCGGCGAAAGTGTTTTCCCAGTTGATGTTGGTCATGGGCTTGGCGCCGATACTCGCGCCAATGCTCGGCGGTCTGCTGGTCAACCTGTACGGTTGGCACTCGATCTTCCTGGTGCTGAGCGGTTTTAGTGCCTTGTGCTGGCTGGCGGTTTTTCGAGGTTTGCCCGAGAGCATGCCTGCCGAACATCCTCGGCATCCCTTGGCCGGCGCGCTCAAGCAATACCGTCGGTTGCTGGGCGACAAGATTTTCATCGGTCATGCCCTAACCGGTGGTATCGCCATGGCGGGCATGTTTGCCTACGTTTCCGGTTCGCCGTTCGTCTTCATCAAGCTGTATGGCGTACCACCGGAACATTACGGCTGGCTGTTTGGCTCCAATGCCGCAGGTTTCATTTTAACGGCGCAGGTCAACGCTCGGATCCTTAGCCGGCGTGGCCCGGCGTTTTTGCTGGCGCGTGCGGTGTGGGTCTATGTCACCGCAGCTTTGGTTTTGCTCGGCGTGGCAGCGTTGCACACCCAATCCCTCTGGCCGTTACTTATTCCGTTGTTCATCTGCATCGCCAGCCTCGGTTGCATCATCCCCAATGCCTCGGCGTGTGCGATGAATGGGCAATGGAAACGAGCAGGCAGCGCGTCGGCGCTGCTCGGGTGCTTGCAGTTTAGCGTCGCCGCCGGCGCTTCGGCATTGGTCGGTGTCCTGCACGACGGTACGGCCATGCCGATGGCGATGGTGATCAGTTTGTGCGGAATATTGGCTGTTACTGCGGCGCTGTTGACCCACCGCCTGCAACGAAACCGGGATGCATCAGCGACAGAAATAGCGAGGGCTTGAAGGGGTCGACGGTATAGCGGGCTTAACTAGCCCGCTGCTTGTTGCCGTACGCTGGGAAATGTGTGCGGGGCTTGAAGACGAGACTCAAGCGTGCTGACAAATGCGCGGGCTTGGGCTTCGCTGCGGAAGCTAACGACATGTTGGTCCAGACGGACCTGCCATCGGTTTCCTTCTTGGGATCTTGTTGATTCACTCACCAGGACTTTCATGCTGACTTCCTCGACGGTTGGCAAACGCAAGCAAGTGTAATCCGGGTTTTGAATAACGTATTGATCCCGATCAAGCGTCGGACTGACGGCGCTGTTCGTATAAACAGTACGCCGTCACGAAGGGTCAGAAGCCTTCAAGCACGATCTTGCCTTTGGCTTTGCCGCTTTCCAGCAGCGCATGAGCACGACGTAAATTCGCCGCATTGATAGTACCGAAGTGCTCACCGAACGTGGTTTTCAGGATACCGGCGTCGACCAATTCTGCAACGCGATTGAGCAGTTTGTGTTGCTCGATCATGTCGGCAGTTTCGAACAATGATCGCGTGTACATGAACTCCCAGTGCAGGGAGATGCTCTTGCGTTTGAGCAGGCCAACGTCGAGGGACTTGGGGTCGTCGATCAACGCCAGACGACCCTGCGGCGCCAAGGCGTCGACCAGTTGACCCAAGTGCTTATCGGTGTGGGTCAGGCTGGCAACATGAGTCACCTGAGGCAGCCCGGCGCGGGTCAACTCTTCGTTCAGAGGCTTGCTGTGATCAAGCACATGGTGGGCACCCAGCTCCCGGACCCACGCGTGGGTCTCAGGACGAGAAGCGGTGCCGATGACATTCAGGCCAGTCAATTGGCGGGCCAGTTGAGTGAGTATCGAACCGACCCCCCCCGCAGCGCCGACAATCATCAGGCTTTGCCCCTTGTCTGCCTGGCCTTCGGCTATTTGCAGGCGCTCGAAAAGGAGTTCCCACGCGGTGATGGCGGTCAGTGGCAGGGCGGCCGCGTGGGCGAAGCTCAGGGATTTTGGCATGTGCCCGACAATGCGCTCATCGACCACGTGCAGTTCACTGTTGGCTCCGGCGCGAGCAATCGAACCGGCGTAGAACACGTTATCACCCGGTTGAAACAGTGTGACCTCCGTGCCCACCGCTTTGACGATGCCCGCAACGTCCCACCCCAAGACTTTAGCCGCGCCGTTTTCCGGCGACGCATTTTGACGAACTTTGGTATCGACTGGGTTGACCGAGATGGCTTTGACTTCAACAAGCAGCTCTCGTGGCCCGGCAACGGGGGCTTGCAACTCGATGTCCTGCAGTGACGCGGGGTCGGTTATGGGCAGGCAATGGTAATAAGCGATGGCTTTCATGGGGGCTCCAGAAAAATGGAAAGTGAGCGGATGCTAAAGAACTAATCATCAGGCCAGATGCTGAACACGCTTGAGAATGAAGTGTTCGAGGTGCTCGCCGACTTCTGCCCTGAAAGCCTGGATATGCGCACTGGCGGAGTGGGTTTGGAGGGCCGCATCGTCGTTCCAGCGCTCGATCATGTAAAAAGACGCGCTGTGTTCCAAGTCCTGGTGCAAGTCGTAGCCCAGGCAACCTGCTTCGGCGCGAGTCGGTTCGAGGATCCCGCGCAGGCATTTTTCCAGGTCTGCTTCATGACCCGCTTTGGCGATGAGGGTGGCGATGACGGTTAACGGTTGGGACATGATGAATTCCTAAAAAGGGCGCTGGGCCGCTGAAGAAAGTGATGGGGCAAATGATTGGCTATTTCCTCGAAAGATAAAACCCGCTAAAACGGCAGTCTCTTTCAATAATTTATTGATAATTCGGGCCTTATGCTGCGTTTTGATGATTTGCAATTGTTTGTACGTGCCGCTGATCTGGGCAGTTTGTCCGGGGCTGCGCGGGTGATGGATATGTCGGCAGCCGTCGCCAGCGCGGCGCTTAAACGTATTGAGCAGCAACTGGGCGCGCGGTTAATGGCGCGTTCGACCCGTAGCCTTCGTCTCACTGCCGAAGGTGAAGGGTTTCTGGAGTACGCGCGGGCGGCGTTGAGTAGTTTGGAAGAAGGGCGTCGCTTGTTGGCCAGCAGCCAGGATCAGGTGAGTGGGGTTTTGCAGTTGTCCGCACCTTCTGATTTTGGTCGTAACGTTCTACTACCTTGGCTCGATGAATTTCAGCGTGAACATCCTCGGCTAACCTTGCGCTTGCTATTGGGCGACCGGATCGCCGATCTGTTTCGTCAGCCGGTAGACATCGCCTTGCGTTACGGCGAGCCGGAAGACTCCAGCCTCGTCGCTTTGCCCATAGCGCCTGACAATCGCCGCGTGTTGTGTGCGGCCCCGTCTTATCTGGCGCGTCAGGGGCATCCGCAGCACGTGGAACAGCTGGCGCAGCATAATTGCTTGCTGTTTATGCTGGGCAATCGGGTGCATGACCATTGGCGCTTCCATGATGGCAAGCGGGAAATGAGCCTGACGGTGCACGGGGATCGTTTCAGTGATGATGCCGACGTTGTTCGGTTGTGGGCGGTGGCGGGCGCCGGCGTCGCGTATAAATCCTGGCTGGATGTCGCCGCTGACGTTCATGCCGGGCGCTTGAAAGTGTTAATGCCAGAGCTGCAAGGCGAATTAGCACCACTCAACTTGTTGTGCGCCCATCGTTTGCAATTGAGTAAGCCGGTCAATCTTCTGCGCGAAATGCTCAAATTACGCTGCTCGGCATTAGCGCCGCTATGTCCCACTATCCAATAACATCACGCATAAGTTTCGAAGTCCTACTTACTGTAAGGAAAGGTCTGACGTCATATGCAAAGTATTGAATTACTAAAAACCATAGATCATAGGGGCAAGTGCAAAAGGTTCCGTTAAGTCGTCGTATTTTCTTGCGTGTTTTGTGTGTTTCTTTTGTAGGCAATTCCCTTAGGGCAATCGAGTAAGTTTTGTCGTGCAGCCCTTAAGTGTCCGGCCAGCAGCGCTTTCAAGGCAGATGGTCTGTTCGTAAGATGTTTTTTTTTGGACGTGATAATGACCGACTTTGGCTATAGGGTGTCAGCGTCGAGCGGATCGCGAGTTTAATCACCATTTCGTAAAAGAGCGCTGGGCTTATACTTGACGCGCTCGGCCGAGTCCGTCTGCTATCAAGCAGGACGTACCTGTAGGACAGATTACGGCAGGCTAGATTGATGTGGAGGTAGGCGGCGCCAGAGGCTCAATGTTGCGTCATATAGATTTACACATGACGTTTTCGCGACTTCGGTGTAATACAGCCCTCATTTTGGCTGCTTAGCGTCTTGGCTGGATCCAATTTGCTGTTCACTATGTCAGTGCGATAGATGAATGTTTCAACAGGGAGTGAATACATGGAATATGCACCTTGCATTAGCCAGATTGCCACGTTGTTGGCTGACCCAAAACGCAGTGCAATGATTTGGGCGTTGATGGATGGGACCGCCCGTGCGGCGGATGAACTGGCCCTGCTGGCGGGTCTATCCACGTCCTCGGCCGGCGCCCATTTGGCACGCTTGGCTACCGGTGGTTTATTGAAGCAGGAGGCCCGAGGCCGAAAGCGATTCTTCAGGCTGGCTGGACCCGAGATCGGTGCTGCGGTCGAGGCATTGGCCAGCGCTTCATTGGTCAGCATTGATCGCGTGAGCAAAAGTGTCTCGCAACCTGTCCTGTCCACGCCTTTGCCGCTGCGTCGCGCCCGGATCTGTGCCGATCATTTAGGTGGCGAGTTAGCCGCTGAGCTTTATCAACGCCTCTTGGGGGCCGGGTGGATCGAGCAGCAGGAACAACGTATCGAAGTCACCAGTAAGGGGGTTGCGCAGTTTGCCGAGCGCGGGATTTATGTCCCCGCCCTGGCGCACAGGAAGCGACAGACCGTGTGCGCATGTCCGGATTGGAGCGAACGTACGCCGCACTTAGGCGGCGCCTTGGGTGCGGGCTTGCTGCAATTGTTTATTCAGTTAGGTTGGCTACGCACCACGGACGAATCCACCGCCTTGCAGGTCTCGTCCAGCGGGCAACGTGAAATCAGCAAAATAGCGTCCGCTGCCTGATGCTGCCTCGTTGATGTGTTCCCTTTTCCACGGGAACACATCAACGGCCTATCACGGTTTGACCAATCGAGCATCCAGGCTGTTTTGCGCCAAGCGCTTGGCTTGGTCCTGCGTCATGCCGAGGTGGGTGTACAGCGCATGGAAATTTTCCGTCACATAACCCCCGAAGTAGGCTGGGTCATCCGAGTTGACGGTGACTTTTACGCCACGCTCTAGCATGTCGAGAATGTTGTGCTTAGCCATGTCGTCAAACACGCAGAGTTTGGTGTTGGACAGCGGGCATACCGTTAGTGGAATCTGTTCATCGATGATCCGTTGCATCAGCCGCTCGTCTTCGATAGCGCGTACGCCGTGGTCAATGCGTTCGATTTTCAACAGGTCCAGCGCTTGCCAGATGTATTCAGGTGGCCCTTCTTCGCCTGCATGAGCAACCGTTAAAAAGCCTTCGCCGCGCGCGCGATCGAATACTCGCTGGAACTTGCTCGGCGGATGGCCCATCTCGGAGCTGTCGAGCCCAACGGCGACGAAGGCATCGCGAAATGGCAGCGCTTGATCCAAGGTTTTTTCGGCCTCTTCTTCGCTCAAGTGGCGCAGGAAGCTAAGAATCAAACCACTGCTGATGCCGAGCTTTTCCTGGCCGTCCTTTAACGCACTGGCGATGCCATTGACCACTACCTCGAACGCCACGCCTCGGTCGGTGTGGGTCTGGGGATCAAAAAAAGGTTCGGTATGAATGACATTTTGCGCTTTACACCGTTGCAGATAGGCCCAAGTCAGGTCGTAGAAATCCTGCTCGGTGCGCAGTACGTCGGCCCCGCGATAATACAGATCGAGAAATTCCTGCAAGTTGTTGAAGGCATACGCCTTGCGTAGGGTTTCGACATCCGCCCATGGCAAGGCTATTTTATTGCGATCAGCCAAGGCGAAGAGCAGCTCGGGCTCCAATGAGCCTTCAAGGTGTAAGTGCAGTTCTGCCTTGGGCAGCGCGTTCAGCCAATCGTACATGTGCGTTTTCTCATCAAGAGCAGATGGTGGCATTCTACAGCGGATGCTCCATTGGGGAGCAAAACCTGACCAGCCGGTTAAAATGTTCAGCCTCCGATCATTACTGCTACCGTTAGCAAAGAAACATTGAGTGACTGCCAGCAGTCTGCAGTGCACTGCACTGCGCTGCACTTCACCTTCCTCTTGCTCGACACTTTCACGCCAAGGGCACCAATGCTGACCTATTTGAAAGACGAGAAGTTTCTGCTGTTGGCAATTCTTGCTGCTTTTGTTGCATTCCCCTTTGAGCATTGGTTGCTGAGTCATGGTCAGGGCATAGCGCTGGCCGGCGGGATCGCGTTAATTGTCGCAATCGTCTGCGCCTCTATGCGTGTGGCCCATCATGCTGAGTTACTGGCCCATAAAGTGGGTGATCCCTACGGCACGATGATTTTGACGTTGGCGGCGGTGTTAGTTGAAGTGGTGATCCTAGCGATCATGATGAGCAACGAGCCGTCGCCGACGCTGGTTCGTGACACGATTTATTCCGCGGTGATGCTCGATATCAACGGCATTCTCGGCCTAGCCGCCTTGATGGGGGGGCTCAAGCACGGCGAGCAGTCGTATAACGACGATTCGGCGCGCACCTACAGCGTGATGATTCTCACCGCGATGGGCGTCTCCATGGTGGTGCCAGAATTTATTCCAGAAGGTGACTGGAAAATTTATTCGGCGTTTACCATTGGCGCGATGGTGGTGTTGTACGCGCTGTTTTTGCGGATGCAGGTGGGACCGCACAGTTACTTTTTCAGCTACAGCTATCCCCAGAAGAAACGTAGAAACCAACCCACTGAAGACGAACCGCCGATCAACTTGAGCCGCTCTGTCGGCACCTTGGTGTTCGGCGTTGTGGTGATTGGTGCGCTGGCGGAAGTGATGTCGAAAACGGTAGACCTCGGTTTGGAAGGGACGGGCGCACCTCCGGTGATGACGGCCATTTTGGTAGCAGCGATTTCTGCCGCGCCGGAAATACTGACCGCGTTACGCGCAGCCTTGGCTAACCGCATGCAATCGGTGGTCAATATTGCGTTGGGCGCGTCGTTGTCGACGGTGATCCTGACCGTCCCGGTCATGGAGGCGATGGCGCTTTATAGCGGTCAGCCGTTCCAGATGGCGATGACGCCGGTGCAAACGGTCATGGTGTTCATCACCTTGCTGGTAAGTGCGATCAACCTGAACGATGGCGAAACCAACGCCATCGAAGGCATGACCCATTTTGTATTGTTCGCGACCTTCATCATGCTGTCGCTGCTAGGGGTTTGAGGCGCCGTTGCGGCGCCTTCCGCCAATAGCGCGTTTGGCCTACCAGGGGATGGGTTCTCCCTTGTAGTTGATGAAGTGATGCCCACCTTTGCCCGCATACGCATTTATCTGCGTCACTATTCCTTCGGTACTGGTGTGCACGTCGATGTCGGCGCCTTCGCCACCCATGTCGGTTTTCACCCAGCCCGGATGCATGGAGAGTACCGTCGGCCGTGGTTCTGGAAGTTCGGTAACGAAACTGTTGGTGATTGAGTTCAACGCCGCTTTGCTGGCTTTGTAGAGCGCCATGTCATTGCCTTGCGGGCACATAACGCTGCCAAGCACCGAGCTCATGAATGCCAACACGCCGGTGTCCGGGCGAATTTGTTGAATCATCCGTCCAGCCAACCGGACGGGCGCTGTCGCGTTGGTCAGGAACAAATCACCCAACTCTTGCGCGGTCGCTTGCGCAGCGCTTTGGGGTCTAGGCCCGCTGACGCCTGCATTGACAAACAACAGATCGAAGACTTGGCCCTTAAGCTTCGCAGTAAAGGCGTCCACGGAGTGGAGGTCATTGATGTCCAGCGTCTCGACCGATACTTCTGGAATGGTTTGCGGACCACCGGGTTTATGCAGATCCCGCACCGTGGCAGTCACCTGCCAACCTTGTTCGGACAGGCGCTGAACCAAGCCAAGGCCTAAACCTCGGGAAGCGCCAATGATTAATGCGGTTTTGTTAACGGGCATAGATGAACTCCTTGTTTCGATGCGTGAGGGTCTGGAGTCAGTGGACAACGCGGGTCCACGTCTTGTTGCAGAAAAGATAAGCCGTTCGGCCTTTGTACGAATTGCGCAAAAATCGAACACTAAGGCGCACGCCATGAAACGCCTGTGTTTACGGCACTCTTGCACGGGTTATCCACAGAGTGGTCCACAGTAATTGTGTGCAAGCCCAAGTTGACGGAATAAGCGCTTGGCGTATTGGATCGTGTTGCGATAAGTCGCGCTAACTGCCTGTTTTATCGGATTTTTCTCCATCAGTGAGAAATATGGTCAATAAGTAATCAATCGGCGCGAAGCCATATGCACTGGGGGGTGCAGGCGGGTGTACTCAGGTTATCCACAGCCGGGTGCACAACAGATGTGGGCAACTTAATGTCCGCTGTGTTCGTCGTCAGATCCGCGTTGGACGACAATCCGTCCACGGCTGAGATCAGCCAGTTGGCGTTGGAGGGTTTCAATGTGTTCAGGGCCGAGCGAGATGTTAAGTTCCACCCCGTTGGCGGTAAATGCTTCGTTAAGCACCAGCCCGTTCAGTTCGGCCAGGCGTACTTTAGCCATCGCAAGCTCGCTGAAACCGCAATCAAAGCTGAGTCCTACTCGATGAATGAGAGGTACGCGTTCAGCTTTTTGCAGGCATTTGTTGGCGCCGCCGCCGTACGCCCGGGCTAAACCGCCAGTGCCCAGTTGGATACCGCCGTACCAGCGAATGACCAGCACAACAACTTGGTCGAAATCTTGCGCTTCAATGGCTGCCAGGATCGGGCGACCTGCTGTGCCGCCGGGCTCGCCGTCGTCACTGCTTCGGTACTGATCGGCCAGTTTCCACGCCCAGCAATTGTGAGTAGCGTTCAAGTCGCTGTGTTGCTCGATGAACGCTTGGGCATCGGCAGCGCTAAGGATGGGTGCGGCGAGGGTGATGAAGCGGCTTTTGCGAATTTCTTCCCGGTACTCGCAAGCGCCGATGAGGGTAAAAGGCATGACTAGGTTCCAACTATCGACGAGACAAAAAACGCCGCTGAGAGCGTGCGCGCTCAGGCAGCTGGAGGCGTTAGCCCGCAGCCTTTGAGAATGATCCGAATCAAGTTGTCACCGGCGTCTTCCATGTCCTGCTTGGTCAGGCGCGTACGGCCGGTTACGCGACAAATCTGAGTGGCGAAGTCCGCGTAATGTTGGGTGCTGCCCCACAGCAGGAAGATCAAATGCACGGGGTCGACCGGGTCCATTTTTCCAGCGTCAATCCAGCTCTGAAACACAGCAGCCCGACTTTGGAACCAAGCGCGGTAGTCCTGGCTGAAATATTCGTTCAAGCACTCGCCACCGCTGATGATTTCCATCGCGAAGATCCGCGAAGCTTGTGGCTGACGACGAGAAAACTCCATTTTTGCGCGGATGTAACGGGTTAAGGCCTCGGCGGGATCATCATCTCCGTTAAGGGAGTTAAAGGTGCTGTCCCACAACTCGAGGATGTTGCTCAAGACGGCGATGTACAGCCCGAGTTTGTTGGTGAAGTAGTAGTGCAGGTTGGCTTTGGGCAGCCCCGCATTCTGCGCAATGGTATTCATACTCGTGCCTTTGAAGCCGTGACGGGCGAACTCGTCTTCAGCAGCTTTAATGATCGTCTCTTCGTTTTTCTGACGAATACGGCTGGCAGGTTTAGCGATGGCGTCTGTGCTGTGCGCTGGGACTTCAAAGGTCATTGGGCGGTTCCAAACGGAGTATGGGCTGCATCATGTGAACAGATAACGCACCCGCATCGATCCGACAAGTGGTTACAGTGCAAATTTAATGCTTCAACGCATCAGGTCCCGGCTCGGGATGGGCCGCTTGAGTCGGGATATGACGTTCAGGTAACAGTATGCACATCACAATGGCGGTAATGCCGCCACTTGTGATGGCAGAGTCAAACAGTGTCTGGATTATTTTTGGCAAATGACTGAGCAGTGTCGGTTGCGCAGCGATGCCCATGCCTACCCCGAATGACACGGCAATGATGAGCATGCTTCGACGGTCCAGCGGTGCTTGGGACAAAATACGCACACCCGCCGCTGCGACGCTGCCAAACATAACGAGGGTTGCGCCGCCGAGTACCGGTTTTGGAATTTGCTGAAGCAGTGCGCCAATCATCGGGAACAACCCCAGCACGAACAGCAATACGCCGATATACAGGCCGATATAACGGCTGGCAACGCCGGTCAGTTGGATTACGCCATTGTTCTGGGCGAAGGTCGTGTTGGGGAAGGCGCCGAAGGTGGCAGCAATAAGGCAGCTTACCCCGTCCCCTAGTACGCCGCCTTTGAGCCGGCCAATATAGGTTGGGCCAGTAATGGGTTGCCGCGACAACATGCAGTTGGCTGTCAAATCACCCACGGTCTCGATAGTGCTGATCAGGTAGATCAGCGCCACGGGTAGAAAAGCCGTCCAATCAAAGCTAAAGCCAAATTTAAACGGTATCGGCAAATTGATGATCGGGCCGCCAGTGATGGCGTGAGGCACGAGTTTTCCGCAGAACCAGGCGGCGAGACTGCCAAATGCCAAGCCGAGGATGATCGCGCAAAGACGTATCCAAGGGGTATTCGAGCGGTTGAGCAGTACGATGACCAGCAGCACAAAAACACCAAGCCCCACATTCACCGGCTCACCGAAGTCAGCGGCATTGAAGCCTCCACCCAAGTCGGTAACGCCGACATTTATCAGGCTTACGCCAATCAGGGTGATGACGATGCCCGTCACCAAGGGCGTGATGACCTTGCGCAACTGGCCAATAAATCGGCTGAGGACGATTTGCACCAGCGCCCCAAAAAAGCAGAGACCAAAAATCATCGCCAAGACGTCTTCTGGACTGCCGCCCCGTTGTTTGACCATAAACCCCGCTGACAGTATTGCGCCCAGAAAGGAAAAGCTGGTGCCTTGGAGACAAATCATGCCTGCGCCAATGCCGAAAGGGCGTCGGGCCTGAATGAAGGTTCCTACGCCGGATACCATCAAGGCCGTGCTGATCAGGTAGGGCAGGTAAGCCGTCAATCCCAGTGCCGAGGCAATGATCAGCGGTGGGGTAATAATCCCCACGAAGCTGGCGAGGACATGTTGCAAAGCTGCGAGCATGGCCGGCAGCGGTTTGGGCCGATCATTCAACCCGAAGATCAGGTCTGTGTGGGATGAAGCTTCAGGCTGCATAGCGCTCTCTCGGTGCGGAAAATTAAGGATTGGCTGAGGCTCTGCAAAAAGCTGTCCAAGTGTTCAGCTAATAATGTTTGTTGTCGTAATAAATATATACAAATCAATCAGTAATAATTTATTAAGAGGGTTTGGTATGACCTGACTTGACAGAAAATCAGGACGCAGTGCATCAGCGTGTTGCGGCAAGACTGTTTAGAAAGCTTTCCAGCACCAGATGAGGGCGTCGGCCTTTGCGTGTGACTGACGCCAGTGTCAGGTCATAAAAGCGTGTGGAGGGTTTTAAGGCGCGAAGTCGGCCTTGCTGCACCCATAAGTTGGCGTAGTGATCCGGCAAGTAACCGATGTAGCGTCCTGTGAGAATAAGGAAGGCCATCCCTTCGCGATCAGAGGCGCTGGCGGTGCAGTTCAGCGCTTGGTAATGCGCTTGAATGTCGGCTGGCAATCGGAAGGTCGGTGTGATGGCGTCTTGTTCATCTAATCGGGCGTCGGTGAGTGCCGCATCGTCCATATAGAAGAGCGGATGACCTACTGCGCAATAGAGCAGTGATCGCTCGCTGTACAACGGTTGATATTCAAGTCCGGACAAAGCACTGGCCTGAGGGACGACGCCCAAGTGCAAACGCCCATCAAGCACGCCTTGTTCAACTTCGTTGGGCGCGATCATTCGGATGTTGATATGTACGTCCGGCCCACGCTCCTTCAATTGGGCCAGTGCATGGGTAATGCGCATATGGGGGAGGGTGACGAGGTTGTCAGTCAAGCCAATGTTCAGTTCTCCGCGTAAATGCAGGTGCAGGCCGTTGACCTCAGTGCGAAAACTTTCCAGTGCGCCCAACAGTTGCAGAGCTGATTGATAGACTTCCCGGCCTTCTTCCGTCAGAGAAAACCCCGCCCGCCCCCGCTGGCACAGGCGTAATCCCAAGCGCTGCTCTAGGTCGCTCATTTGCTGACTGATCGCCGAGCGGCCTATACCCAGCGCACTTTCGGCGGCCGAGAAGCCGCCGCATTCGACTACGCTTCGGAAGATACGCAGCAAGCGCACGTCGAAGTCGCTGACTTGGGCCAATGGATCGGGCCTACGAGTACTCATAGTTTAGTCATCGGCTAACTGAAGATCTTAAAAGTAGGGTTTTTCAAACTTTATGCCCATGGCAACGTAGCTGCAACAACGCCGCTCAATCGGCTGCCCCTTCGCCCTCGAGGTAGTTGCACCCATGAATCTTCCCGAAACTGCTGAAACATCGTTGGCCAGCCAATTGAAGCTCGACGCTCATTGGATGCCGTACACCGCCAACCGTAGTTTTCAGCGAGACCCTCGGCTCATCGTTGCAGCCCATGGCAGTTACCTGACTGATGATCAAGGCCGCAAGATTTACGACTCATTGTCTGGGTTGTGGACCTGTGGTGCCGGGCATACGCGCAAGGAGATTCAAGAGGCTGTATCGCGCCAGTTGGGGACGCTCGATTACTCGCCGGCGTTCCAGCATGGTCACCCGTTGTCGTTTCAGTTGGCAGAGAAAATCACCGAGCTAACTCCAGGTAATTTGAACCACGTCTTCTATACCAACTCTGGTTCCGAATGTGCGGATACGGCGGTCAAGATGGTGCGGGCTTATTGGAGGTTGAAAGGGCAGGCCACCAAAACCAAGATGATCGGCCGGGCCCGCGGTTATCACGGTGTCAATATCGCGGGCACTAGCCTGGGCGGCGTCAACGGCAACCGCAAAATGTTTGGCCAGCTCATGGATGTCGATCATCTGCCCCACACCTTGTTGGCCAGCAACGCTTTTTCGCGGGGTATGCCCGAGCTGGGTGGTATTGCACTGGCGGATGAAATGCTCAAATTGATTGAGCTGCACGACGCGTCCAACATTGCCGCTGTGATTGTCGAGCCCATGGCCGGTTCGGCCGGTGTGTTGGTGCCGCCACAAGGCTATCTGAAACGTCTTCGGGAGATTTGCGATCAGCACAACATCTTGCTGATCTTCGATGAAGTCATCACCGGGTTTGGCCGTACTGGCTCAATGTTTGGTGCGGACAGCTTTGGCGTAACGCCGGACCTTATGTGTATTGCCAAGCAAATCACTAATGGCGCGATCCCCATGGGGGCAGTTATCGCCAGTACTGAGATCTATCAAACCTTCATGAACCAACCGACGCCGGAATATGCGGTCGAATTTCCACACGGCTACACCTACTCAGCGCACCCGGTTGCGTGCGCTGCTGGACTGGCTTCCCTGGAGTTGCTGCATCGGGAGAATCTGGTTCAACAGGTCGCCGAGGTTGCACCGCATTTTGAAAAGGTGTTGCACGGCATCAAGGGTACGAAAAACGTCGTGGACATCCGCAACTACGGCCTGGCCGGTGCGATCCAAATCGCCCCGCGTGATGGCGATGCAATTGTGCGTCCATATGAAGCAGGGATAAAACTCTGGAAGGCTGGCTTCTATGTACGCTTTGGCGGCGACACGCTGCAGTTTGGGCCTACCTTTAATAGCAAGCCAGAGGACCTGGATCGGTTGTTCGATGCGGTGGGCGAGGTGCTGAACCAGATCGACTGATCTCCTATATAGAAGGGCCGCTTGAAAGAGGGGGTGAGCCGAGAGGCCCACCCCTTTTTATATCGATGTAATCTAGCAATGTGACAGATAGTTGAAATTAGCTATTGACGTAACTTTTCCTGGGCCTATAATTCGCACCTCTTCCGGAGCAGATGAAACGGAAACTCCTTGGTAATCAATGAGTTAGCCAGATTTGTCAGCGAGGAAGAGGCTTCGGTCGCGGTGATCGGAAGCGGTGAAAAAAGGCAGTTGACAGCGAGTTGAAACGCTGTAGAATTCGCCTCCCGCTGACGAGAGACGCGAAGTTGATCGAGGCGCAAGTGGTTGAAGTTGCAAAGGAAACTTTGAAACGTGTTTGAAATAACCGCTTGACAGTAACGGGCGCCGCTGTAGAATGCGCGCCTCGGTTGAGACGAAAGAATCAACCCACCGCTCTTTAACAATTGAATCAAGCAATTCGTGTGGGTGCTTGTGCCGTAAGACTGAAGTCAACTGATTATCAGCAGTCACCAGTTACTCCGCGAGAAATCAAAGAATAACCAACGATTGCTGAGCTAAATTTAGGGTTTTTTAAAAACCCAAAGATGTTTGAACTGAAGAGTTTGATCATGGCTCAGATTGAACGCTGGCGGCAGGCCTAACACATGCAAGTCGAGCGGCAGCACGGGTACTTGTACCTGGTGGCGAGCGGCGGACGGGTGAGTAATACCTAGGAATCTGCCTGGTAGTGGGGGATAACGTTCGGAAACGGACGCTAATACCGCATACGTCCTACGGGAGAAAGCAGGGGACCTTCGGGCCTTGCGCTATCAGATGAGCCTAGGTCGGATTAGCTAGTTGGTGAGGTAATGGCTCACCAAGGCGACGATCCGTAACTGGTCTGAGAGGATGATCAGTCACACTGGAACTGAGACACGGTCCAGACTCCTACGGGAGGCAGCAGTGGGGAATATTGGACAATGGGCGAAAGCCTGATCCAGCCATGCCGCGTGTGTGAAGAAGGTCTTCGGATTGTAAAGCACTTTAAGTTGGGAGGAAGGGCAGTTACTTAATACGTGATTGTCTTGACGTTACCGACAGAATAAGCACCGGCTAACTCTGTGCCAGCAGCCGCGGTAATACAGAGGGTGCAAGCGTTAATCGGAATTACTGGGCGTAAAGCGCGCGTAGGTGGTTCGTTAAGTTGGATGTGAAATCCCCGGGCTCAACCTGGGAACTGCATTCAAAACTGACGGGCTAGAGTATGGTAGAGGGTGGTGGAATTTCCTGTGTAGCGGTGAAATGCGTAGATATAGGAAGGAACACCAGTGGCGAAGGCGACCACCTGGACTGATACTGACACTGAGGTGCGAAAGCGTGGGGAGCAAACAGGATTAGATACCCTGGTAGTCCACGCCGTAAACGATGTCAACTAGCCGTTGGGAGCCTTGAGCTCTTAGTGGCGCAGCTAACGCATTAAGTTGACCGCCTGGGGAGTACGGCCGCAAGGTTAAAACTCAAATGAATTGACGGGGGCCCGCACAAGCGGTGGAGCATGTGGTTTAATTCGAAGCAACGCGAAGAACCTTACCAGGCCTTGACATCCAATGAACCTGCCAGAGATGGCGGGGTGCCTTCGGGAGCATTGAGACAGGTGCTGCATGGCTGTCGTCAGCTCGTGTCGTGAGATGTTGGGTTAAGTCCCGTAACGAGCGCAACCCTTGTCCTTAGTTACCAGCACGTTAAGGTGGGCACTCTAAGGAGACTGCCGGTGACAAACCGGAGGAAGGTGGGGATGACGTCAAGTCATCATGGCCCTTACGGCCTGGGCTACACACGTGCTACAATGGTCGGTACAGAGGGTCGCCAAGCCGCGAGGTGGAGCTAATCCCAGAAAACCGATCGTAGTCCGGATCGCAGTCTGCAACTCGACTGCGTGAAGTCGGAATCGCTAGTAATCGCGAATCAGAATGTCGCGGTGAATACGTTCCCGGGCCTTGTACACACCGCCCGTCACACCATGGGAGTGGGTTGCACCAGAAGTAGCTAGTCTAACCCTCGGGAGGACGGTTACCACGGTGTGATTCATGACTGGGGTGAAGTCGTAACAAGGTAGCCGTAGGGGAACCTGCGGCTGGATCACCTCCTTAATCGAAGACTCAGCTTCTTCACAAGTTCCCACACGAATTGCTTGATTCATTGAAAAAGACGATTAGTCAGTCCGCACCCGAGATTGGGTCTGTAGCTCAGTTGGTTAGAGCGCACCCCTGATAAGGGTGAGGTCGGCAGTTCGAATCTGCCCAGACCCACCAATTTTGTGTGTTTGGTTGAGGTTGTGTAGCAAACGCCTGTAGCAATACGGGGCCATAGCTCAGCTGGGAGAGCGCCTGCCTTGCACGCAGGAGGTCAACGGTTCGATCCCGTTTGGCTCCACCACTTACGGCCGATGACGCAGCAAAGCCTAGAAATGAGCATTCCATCGCAGGGTGGTGAATGTTGATTTCTGATCTTTGATTAGAAAGTTTAATCGTTTTAATCGTTCTTTAAAAATTTGGGTATGTGATAGAAAGTTAGACCGGGCAGCGCTTTCACTGGCGGTGTCACGGGCTAAGGTAAAATTTGTGAGTTGCTCTGTCATGGAGCGAATGCGAATTTTCGGCGAATGTCGTCTTCATAGTATAACCAGATTGCTTGGGGTTATATGGTCAAGTGAAGAAGCGCATACGGTGGATGCCTTGGCAGTCAGAGGCGATGAAAGACGTGGTAGCCTGCGAAAAGCTTCGGGGAGTCGGCAAACAGACTGTGATCCGGAGATGTCTGAATGGGGGAACCCAGCTGTCATAAGACAGTTACCTTACACTGAATACATAGGTGTATGGAGCGAACCAGGGGAACTGAAACATCTAAGTACCCTGAGGAAAAGAAATCAACCGAGATTCCCTTAGTAGTGGCGAGCGAACGGGGACCAGCCCTTAAGTTGCATTGAGATTAGCGGAACACTCTGGAAAGGGTGGCCATAGTGGGTGATAGCCCTGTACGCGAAAATCCCTTTGCAATGAAATCGAGTAGGACGGGGCACGAGAAACCTTGTCTGAATATGGGGGGACCATCCTCCAAGGCTAAATACTACTGACTGACCGATAGTGAACTAGTACCGTGAGGGAAAGGCGAAAAGAACCCCGGAGAGGGGAGTGAAATAGATCCTGAAACCGTATGCGTACAAGCAGTGGGAGCCCACGTTGTTGGGTGACTGCGTACCTTTTGTATAATGGGTCAGCGACTTATTTTCAGTGGCGAGCTTAACCGAATAGGGGAGGCGTAGCGAAAGCGAGTCTTAATAGGGCGTCTAGTCGCTGGGAATAGACCCGAAACCGGGCGATCTATCCATGGGCAGGTTGAAGGTTGGGTAACACTAACTGGAGGACCGAACCGACTACCGTTGAAAAGTTAGCGGATGACCTGTGGATCGGAGTGAAAGGCTAATCAAGCTCGGAGATAGCTGGTTCTCCTCGAAAGCTATTTAGGTAGCGCCTCATGTATCACTGTAGGGGGTAGAGCACTGTTTCGGCTAGGGGATCATCCCGATTTACCAACCCGATGCAAACTCCGAATACCTACAAGTGCCGAGCATGGGAGACACACGGCGGGTGCTAACGTCCGTCGTGAAAAGGGAAACAACCCAGACCGTCAGCTAAGGTCCCAAAGTCATGGTTAAGTGGGAAACGATGTGGGAAGGCTTAGACAGCTAGGAGGTTGGCTTAGAAGCAGCCACCCTTTAAAGAAAGCGTAATAGCTCACTAGTCGAGTCGGCCTGCGCGGAAGATGTAACGGGGCTCAAACCATGCACCGAAGCTACGGGTATCACTTAGGTGATGCGGTAGAGGAGCGTTCTGTAAGCCTGTGAAGGTGAGTTGAGAAGCTTGCTGGAGGTATCAGAAGTGCGAATGCTGACATGAGTAACGATAATGGGTGTGAAAAACACCCACGCCGAAAGACCAAGGTTTCCTGCGCAACGTTAATCGACGCAGGGTTAGTCGGTCCCTAAGGCGAGGCTGAAAAGCGTAGTCGATGGAAAACAGGTTAATATTCCTGTACTTCTGGTTATTGCGATGGAGGGACGGAGAAGGCTAGGCCAGCTTGGCGTTGGTAGTCCAAGTTTAAGGTGGTAGGCTGGAATCTTAGGTAAATCCGGGATTCTAAGGCCGAGAGCTGATGACGAGTGTGCTTCGGCACATGAAGTGGTTGATGCCATGCTTCCAAGAAAAGCTTCTAAGCTTCAGGTAACCAGGAACCGTACCCCAAACCGACACAGGTGGTTGGGTAGAGAATACCAAGGCGCTTGAGAGAACTCGGGTGAAGGAACTAGGCAAAATGGCACCGTAACTTCGGGAGAAGGTGCGCCGGTGAGGGTGAAGCATTTACTGCGTAAGCCCACGCCGGTCGAAGATACCAGGCCGCTGCGACTGTTTATTAAAAACACAGCACTCTGCAAACACGAAAGTGGACGTATAGGGTGTGACGCCTGCCCGGTGCCGGAAGGTTAATTGATGGGGTTAGCTAACGCGAAGCTCTTGATCGAAGCCCCGGTAAACGGCGGCCGTAACTATAACGGTCCTAAGGTAGCGAAATTCCTTGTCGGGTAAGTTCCGACCTGCACGAATGGCGTAACGATGGCGGCGCTGTCTCCACCCGAGACTCAGTGAAATTGAAATCGCTGTGAAGATGCAGTGTATCCGCGGCTAGACGGAAAGACCCCGTGAACCTTTACTATAGCTTTGCACTGGACTTTGAATTTGCTTGTGTAGGATAGGTGGGAGGCTTTGAAGCGTGGACGCCAGTCTGCGTGGAGCCAACCTTGAAATACCACCCTGGCAACTTTGAGGTTCTAACTCAGGTCCGTTATCCGGATCGAGGACAGTGTATGGTGGGTAGTTTGACTGGGGCGGTCTCCTCCTAAAGAGTAACGGAGGAGTACGAAGGTGCGCTCAGACCGGTCGGAAATCGGTCGTAGAGTATAAAGGCAAAAGCGCGCTTGACTGCGAGACAGACACGTCGAGCAGGTACGAAAGTAGGTCTTAGTGATCCGGTGGTTCTGTATGGAAGGGCCATCGCTCAACGGATAAAAGGTACTCCGGGGATAACAGGCTGATACCGCCCAAGAGTTCATATCGACGGCGGTGTTTGGCACCTCGATGTCGGCTCATCACATCCTGGGGCTGAAGCCGGTCCCAAGGGTATGGCTGTTCGCCATTTAAAGTGGTACGCGAGCTGGGTTTAGAACGTCGTGAGACAGTTCGGTCCCTATCTGCCGTGGACGTTTGAGATTTGAGAGGGGCTGCTCCTAGTACGAGAGGACCGGAGTGGACGAACCTCTGGTGTTCCGGTTGTCACGCCAGTGGCATTGCCGGGTAGCTATGTTCGGAATAGATAACCGCTGAAAGCATCTAAGCGGGAAACTAGCCTCAAGATGAGATCTCACTGGGACCTTGAGTCCCCTGAAGGGCCGTCGAAGACTACGACGTTGATAGGTGGGGTGTGTAAGTGCTGTGAGGCATTGAGCTAACCCATACTAATTGCCCGTGAGGCTTGACCATATAACACCCAAGCAATTTGCGATGAAGCAAATTGAGGTGTGTGAAGACGACACAACCGAAAATTCGAAACCCACAGATCTATCACATCCCCATTCGCTGGCACGTGAACTCGCAGGAGGGCACGCACTGGCTACTGAATTTCTTGACGACCATAGAGCATTGGAACCACCTGATCCCATCCCGAACTCAGCAGTGAAACGATGCATCGCCGATGGTAGTGTGGGGTTTCCCCATGTGAGAGTAGGTCATCGTCAAGATTAAATTCCAGAACCCCTGATCGCTTATGCGTTCAGGGGTTTTGTTTGTCCGCAAGAAAAAATGCATGGCGAAAACGGCGTTATCCGTCACACCAATATGGCAATCCTCGCCACATCCCCTTAAGGTTCGGCCATCAGTTTTATACAATTCATGAGCCGTCCTCTCGCGACACTCACTGACGGTATCAGTCAAGGAAGCAGCTATGCCGGTTACACCGACGCTCATTGCTGGATTCATGGTTGTCCATGGCAACCGACTGGACGTATTGCGCAGTCTGGTCGTTTCCTGGATGCGCCGTTATCCGCTGGCCCCGCTGGAGAATGAAATTGCCTTGGTACAAAGCAACGGCATTGCCCAGTGGTTGAAGCTAGCGTTAGCTGAAGATCCCCAGGAAGGCGACCTTGGCGGCTGCGGCATCTCTGCGGCGATAGACGTTCAACTGCCAGGAAGTTTCATGTGGCAACTGTACCGAATAGTGCTAGGTCGCGATGAAATTCCGGCGGCCTCGCTGTTGGACAAAGCCCCGCTGACGTGGCGTTTAATGCGATTGCTACCGTCGCTGATTGATCAGCCACATTTCGAACCCTTACAGCGCTTCCTCACGGCCGATACCGATTTGCGAAAGCGCTATCAACTGTCCGAGCGCTTGGCAGATCTGTTCGACCAATACCAGGTCTACCGTGCAGACTGGTTGGAAGACTGGGCCGCAGGCCGGCATCAGTTACGCAATGGCCGAGGCGAAGCTAAAGCCCTGACCTCCGCCAATTGCTGGCAAGCCGAATTGTGGCGTGCGCTGTTGCTGGACGTCGGTGAAGAAGGCATGGGCCAAAGCCGAGCCGGTGTTCATCAGCGCTTTATCGAATGCATTAATACCCTGACCGAAGCCCCTGCCGGATTACCCTCGCGAGTCATCGTTTTCGGTATCTCCTCGCTGCCTGCGCAAGCGCTGGAAGCACTGGCCGGTCTGGCCAAGTTCAGCCAGGTTTTGCTCTGCGTGCATAACCCTTGCCGTCACCATTGGGCAGACATCGTCGCCGATAAAGACTTATTGCGGCACCAATACAAGCGCCAGGCGCGAAAAGCTGGAATGCCAGTCGTGCTGGATCCCGAAGCATTGCATCAACACGCGCATCCGCTGCTCGCGGCATGGGGCAAGCAGGGCCGTGACTACATTAATCTGCTGGACAGCTACGACGACCCGAACAGCTATCGTGCTGCGTTCAGGGATGGGCGTATCGATTTGTTCAGTGAGAGCGAACCGCACACGCTCTTGAACCAACTCCAGGACGACATTCTGGAGTTGCGCCCACTCAATGAGACCCGCGCGCTCTGGCCAGCCGTTGATCCCGCCCATGACCGCTCAATCCGTTTCCACGTCGCCCACAGCGCGCAACGTGAAGTCGAAATTCTTCACGATCAGTTACTGGCTCGCTTTAGCGCTGATGCGAATCTGCGACCGCGAGACGTCATCGTCATGGTCCCAGACATCGACAGCTACGCCCCCCACATTCGCGCCGTGTTCGGCCAACTTGAGCGCGATGACCGACGTTTCATTCCCTTCACCCTGGCCGACCAAGGCCAACGCGGTCGTGATCCATTGCTGATCGCGGTCGAACATCTGCTGAAGATCCCCGACAGCCGCTTCCCCGTCAGTGAGATTCTCGACCTGCTCGACGTTCCGGCGTTGCGCGCACGTTTTGGTGTTGAAGAGCGTGACCTCGCCACCCTGCACCGCTGGATCGAAGGCGCTGGCGTGCGCTGGGGGCTTAATGCTCGGCAACGCGCCGGCCTTGGTTTGCCTGATGAGCTGGAGCAAAACAGCTGGCATTTTGGCCTGCGCAGAATGTTACTTGGCTATGCCGTGGGAGCAGGCGCCGCCTTTGACGGCATCGAACCCTATGACGAGATCGGCGGATTAGATGCTGCGCTGATTGGTCCGCTGGTTTCCTTGATTGATGCCCTGCACGTCGCGCACACGGAACTCTCAATTCCGGCGCCCCCCCAGGTCTGGGGCATGCGCATGCAAGCCATGATGCAGTTGTTCTTCAAGGCTGACAGTGAGCATGACGATTACTTACTCGGCCAGCTTGAACAGCTCCGAGAAACCTGGCTGGAAACCTGCGAATCGGTGGGTCTACTGGACGACCTGCCGCTGACGGTTGTGCGTGAAGCCTGGTTGGCAGGCCTTGATCAAGGGCGTCTGTCGCAGCGCTTTTTGGCGGGCTCGGTGAATTTCTGCACGCTGATGCCAATGCGCGCAATTCCGTTCAAGCTGGTGTGCTTGCTGGGCATGAACGACGGCGATTACCCGCGGGCACAACCGCCGCTGGATTTCGACCTGATGGGCAGCGACTACCGTCCTGGTGACCGCTCGCGCCGGGAAGATGACCGTTATCTACTGCTGGAAGCCGTGCTCTCGGCCCGGGATCAACTGTATATCAGCTGGGTCGGTCGCAGTATTCGCGACAACAGTGAGCGTCCGGCGTCGGTGTTGATTGGTCAGCTTCGCGATCACCTCGCCAGCGGTTGGACGCTGCAAAACGCCGTTCAACCTGAGGACGAAAAGAAGCGCGATCCCGGCCAACAACTGCTGCACAAACTCACCCTTGAGCACCCATTGCAGCCGTTTAGCCGAGAATACTTTCACCAGGACACCGGCTTTTTCAGTTTCGCCCGTGAATGGCAAATGCTCCACGAGCCGCAAGCCGCCATCGACGACGCCCCACCGCTGCCCGAGTACGAGCAGGACGAACCCATAAGTCTCCTGCAACTTCAGGACTTTTTGCGAAACCCGGTTCGCCACTTTTTTAGCCAGCGCTTGAAGATTTATTTCGAAGTGGCCGAGGCACCGTTGGCTGATGAAGAACCCTTTGTGCTAGACGCGCTTGAGCGCTACAGCCTTAGTGAAAGCTTGCTCGGCGCCGCATTGACGCATCCCGAACAGGTGAGTGAAGCGTTAACCGCTCAAGCCCATAGGCTGCAAGGCAGTGGACTACTGCCCATGGCCGGTTTCGGTACGAGCTTGCAAGAGGAGTTGATCGAGCCGTTGCCGGACCTGCTTCAGCGTTACCAGGATTTACTGGTCCGCTGGCCCCAACCGCTGAACACCGCGCTGCCGGTGAATTTCACTCACGGCAGCGTCACTCTGGACGGTTGGCTGAGTGGCCTGCACCAAAACAATAAGGGCGATTTGCTGGCCGTAACCGCGATTCCCAACTCCATTGGTTCGAAGAAAACCCGTAAGTGGCATCGACTGACTCGGCCGTGGGTTTTGCACCTGGTCGCCTGCGCCTGCGACCTGCCGCTGAGCACCGCCTTAGTCGCCAGCGATGAAACATTGCTATTGGCGCCGCTAGAAAAACAGGCTGCCATCAAAGCGCTGACCTATCTGCTGATGGCTTGGCAAACCGGCATGCAACGACCGTTGCCCGTTGCCGTTAAAACCGCATTCGCCTGGCTCGGCCAAAGTGATGAGAGTAAAGCCGAGGCCGCAGCCTGCAAGGCCTACGAAGGCGACGGCGTGAACACCGGTGGCGAGCGACGGGAAAGTACCGCGCTGGCCCGTCAATTCGCGGATTTCGCTGCACTTAACGGCAGCGAAGAGTTTGTCGGCTGGTGTGACGCGCTGTATCGACCGCTCTACGAAGCGGACTGGCAATCCCTGTCTACCGAGGAGGCCAGCGCATGAGCGCCGATCAATCCTTGCACCCCACCGGTTCACTGGCCTTACGCTTCCCGTTGCACGGCAGCCAACTGATTGAAGCCAGTGCCGGGACCGGTAAAACCTTCACTATTTCTGCGTTGTACCTGCGTTTGGTGTTGGGGCACGGTGCGGAGTCAGGTTTCGGCCGCGAACTATTGCCGCCGCAAATTCTGGTCGTCACGTTCACCGACGCTGCCACCAAGGAGCTGCGTGACAGAATTCGTACGCGCTTAGCCGAAGCCGCCCGATACTTGCGCGACGAAATCGCTTCGCCGGACACCCTGATCGCTGAGTTGCGCGACCAGTTCGCCCCCGAGCAGTGGTCGGCTTGTGCCAGCCGGCTGGACATCGCCGCTCAATGGATGGACGAAGCCGCCGTTTCGACCATCCACAGTTGGTGTCAGCGCATGCTGCGTGAGCACGCGTTCGACAGCGGCAGCTTGTTCACCCAAACCCTTGAAACCGATCACAGCGAATTGCTCAGCCAAGTGCTGCGCGATTATTGGCGACGCTTCTGCTACCCCATGTCCGGCTACGCGTTGAAGTGGGTCCGCGAGCATTGGGGCAGCCCAGCGACACTGCTGCCTCGAGTCCGCGCGTTATTTGGCAGCGACCGAAACGTCACCACTCAAGAGCCCGCCGAGCTGATCGAGGCGTCTCTTGAGGAGCGCCGCGAAGCACTGCGTATTCTAAAATTCCCGTGGACTAATTGGGCCGCCGAACTCCACGTCATTTGCCTCGACGGCGTGGCCTGCAAACTGGTCGACGGCCGCAAAATGCAAGAGCGCTACTTCAGGCCGTGGTTTGAAAAGCTCATCGCCTGGGCTGCCGATGAAGATCAAGAGGACCTGGATTTAGGCACCGGCTTCACCCGGCTCACCCCCGATGGTTTCGCCGAAGCGTGGAAGGGGCAAGCGCCCTCACACCCAGCGCTGGAGGCCATGATGGTGCTCAAAGCCAGCCTCGATACGCTGCCGACGCCGGACGCCGCGGTGCTTGAACACGCCGCGCAGTGGGTGGGCGTGCGGTACGAAGAAGAGAAGCGCCGGCGTGCGGAAATGGGTTTCGACGACATGCTGTTGCGGCTGGAAGCTGCGCTGCGCAGCACTGGCGGGGAGCGCTTGGCGACGTTGATTCGTGAGCAGTTTCCGGTAGCGCTGATCGACGAGTTTCAAGACACCGACCCCGTGCAGTACCGGATTTTCGACAGCATTTACCGACTCGAAGAAAACGACCCTGAGACTGGATTGTTTCTGATCGGTGACCCGAAGCAGGCGATCTATGCCTTCCGGGGTGCGGATATCTACACCTATCTGCGCGCCCGGATCTCAACCACAGGCCGTTGGCACAGCCTGGACACTAACTTTCGATCGAGTCAGGCCATGGTCGACGCGGTCAATCATGTGTTCGAGCGTGCTGAGCAAAATCCCGCCGGGCGCGGTGCGTTTTTATTTCGCGTCGGCCAAGACAATCCAGTGCCGTTCGCCCCGGTTGCAGCTCAAGGTCGCAAAGAGCTGTTTACCGTCGAGGGCCACACGGTTGCGGCGTTAAATGTATGGCATCTGCAGAGCGAGCAACCGTTGTCCGGGGCGGTCTACCGGCAGCAACTGGCGGCGGCCTGCGCCAGCGAAATAGCGCAGTTGCTCAACCAAGGCCAACAAGGTCGTGCCGGGTTCGCCAAACCGGGTGAGCCGGTGCGCGGTGTGAAGCCCGCCGACATTGCGATTCTGGTACGTGACGGTAAAGAAGCTCAAGCCGTGCGCGGTGAATTATCAGCCCGAGGCGTGCGCAGCGTATATCTGTCCGACAAGGACTCAGTGTTTGCTGCCCAGGAAGCCCACGACCTGTTGGCCTGGCTCAAAGCCTGTGCCGAGCCCGACTCCGAGCGCACATTAAGGGGAGCGTTGGCCTGTATCACCTTGAACCTCTCGCTGATCGAGTTGGAGCGGCTGAATCAAGACGAACTGGCCTGGGAAGCGCGGGTCATGCAGTTCCGGGGTTATCGCACTGTTTGGCGAACTCAAGGCGTGCTGCCGATGCTGCGGCGTTTGCTCCACGACTTCCAATTGCCCCAAGCGCTGATCAGCCGCAACGACGGCGAACGTATCCTCACTAACCTGTTGCACCTTTCTGAACTGATGCAACAAGCCGCCGCCGAACTGGACGGTGAGCAAGCGCTCATCCGTCATCTCGGCGAGCATTTGGCGTTGTCCGGGCAGGCGGGCGAAGAGCAAATCCTGCGGCTGGAAAGCGACGAACAGTTGGTTAAAGTCGTGACCATCCACAAGTCCAAAGGCCTGCAATATCCGTTGGTATTTCTGCCCTTCATTTGCTCGTCGAAGCCGGTGGACGGCAGCCGGTTGCCGTTGCATTTTCACGACGCGGATGGCAAAGCCCAGGTCAGCCTGAAACCCACAGCGGCCTTGATCGAGCAAGCCGATAACGAGCGCCTGGCCGAAGATTTGCGCCTGCTCTATGTCGCGCTGACCCGAGCGGAATCTGCCTGTTGGTTGGGCGTAAGCGATCTCAAGCGCGGCAACACCAGCCGTTCAGTGCTGAACAGTTCCGCACTGGGTTATTTGCTGGGCGGGGGAGCGCCGTTGGCTGAATCCAGTGCGCTTGCTCTATGGCTTCGAGACTTGGGCGAGGGCTGCCCGGCCGTAGATGTCATGCCGCTGCCCATGCCAACCGCTGATACCTTCAGCCCGCCGCGTAACGACGCGATACTGCTCAAGCCGCGTCAGCCAAAACGACGCGCTGCCGAGAATTGGTGGATCGCCTCCTACAGCGCGTTGCGCATTGGCGACACCCTTACCGATGGCGATGAATCCCCGGACAGCCCGCAAGCGCAAAAGCTGTTTGACGATGAACGACTCGATCCCGACGCGCCTCGCGACGTGTTGGTCAGCGGCGGTGATATCCATCGCTTCCCCCGTGGCCCAAACCCCGGCACCTTTCTCCATGGCCTGTTGGAGTGGGCCGGGGTTGAGCGTTTTGCCGTGGTTGCAGCCGATCCGGCCAAGCTCGCAAAAGCCGTTGGCAGTCGCTGCAATCGCCGAGGTTGGGAGGGCTGGATTTCCACGCTGACTGATTGGATGCAGCACTTGCTGACAATGCCGCTACGCTTGGCGGCGGATGAGCAGCCCGTGTCATTGAGCGCTTTGGACCAGCCGCACCAGTACCGGATCGAAATGGAATTCTGGTTTGCCTGCCACAAGGTTGATGTGGCGCAACTGGACGCGTTGGTCCGGCGCTATACCCATAACGGCGCACCTCGGGCCAAGGCGGAAACCTTCTCGCTCAACGGCATGTTCAAGGGCTTCATCGACCTGACGTTCGAGCACCAAGGGCGTTATTACGTCGCCGACTACAAATCCAACTGGCTCGGCCCCGACGACGATGCTTACACCGAACACGCCATGATCGCGTCGATTCTGGAAAATCGTTACGACCTGCAATACGTGTTGTACCTGCTGGCCCTGCATCGCCAGCTCAAAGCACGCATGGCCGATTACGACTACGACCAACACATGGGCGGCGCGGTGTACCTGTTCTTGCGCGGCAGTCGAGCGCCGAGTCAGGGCCTCTACTTCACCCGCCCGCCACGTGAATTGATCGAAGGTCTCGACCTGCTGTTTCAAGGCCAAACCATGCTTCAAGAAGATGCGCTGTCAGGAGAGCCCGCATGAGTCGCTCATTCGCCGAACTGTTGCCCACTGCGCTGGACGCGCCGAGCCTGTCTTCGCTGACGCCATTGAGTCGGGTTGACGATCTGCTGCTGTTGCTGGAGCGTTGGGTCGAACGCGGTTGGTTGCGCGCACTGGATCGCGCGTTTGTGGCGTTCCTCAGTGAGCTGGACCCGCACGCCGACTCATTGGTGTTGCTTGCGGCGGCGTTAACCAGCCATCAATTGGGTCATGGGCATGTGTGCCTGGACCTTTATGAAACTCTGAAGGAACCGGATTTCGCGCTGTCGCTGCCACCTGAGGGTGACGCGCAAATGGGCCCGATGCTGTTGCCGTCGCAACTGCTGGAGTCATTGGACGGTAGCGACTGGTGCCACGCCTTGGCTGCAAGTGCCTTGGTGGCGCAAGCCGATGATCACACTGAGTCGGCAGCGCAAAAACCCTTGGTGTTGTCGGAACGACGTTTGTATCTGCGCCGCTATTGGAGCTACGAACGACGTATCGACAACGCGTTGCGTCAGCGTTTAGCGCAGCAAGACGCAGCACCGATGGACTTGGCGCAACGTCTCGACACGTTGTTTGGTAAAGCCAACCCTGCGCCTGACGCCCTGATCGATTGGCAAAAACTGGCCTGTGCCTTGGCGACACGTGGCGCTTTCAGCATCATCACCGGCGGTCCCGGTACCGGTAAAACCACCACCGTGGTTCGCTTGTTGGCCTTGCTCCAAGCGCCAGCGGTAGAGAGCGGTCAACCGTTGCGCATTCGTCTGGCGGCGCCCACCGGCAAAGCAGCGGCGCGGCTGACTGAATCCATCAGTCATCAAGTGCAATCGTTGGACGTGACAGAAGCCGTTCGACAGAAAATCCCCAGCGACGTCGCCACTGTCCACCGCTTGTTAGGCAGTCGTCCGGGCACTCGGCACTTCCGCCATCACGCCGGTAATCTGCTGCCGCTGGACGTGTTGGTGGTCGATGAAGCGTCGATGATCGACCTGGAAATGATGGCCAACCTGCTGGACGCATTGCCGCCCCACGCGCGGTTGATTTTGCTCGGCGACAAAGACCAACTGGCCTCTGTAGAAGCGGGCGCGGTATTGGGCGATCTGTGTCGTGATGCCGAAACAGGCCGATACAGCCCGCAAACCCAAACATGGCTACAAGCGGTCAGCGGCGAAGACTTGGGCCGCAGCGGTCTGCAACAGGGTGACGCCCTGCAATTTCCATTGGCGCAACAAGTGGTAATGCTGCGGCACTCGCGGCGTTTTGTGCAAGGCAGCGGCATTGGTCAATTGTCCCGGCTGGTCAATCAACAGCAAGCGGGGGAAGCACGGGCCTTGCTCGCGGCACGGACCCACAAAGATCTTTTTGCGCTGGGCTTGAAAGGCGAGCAGGACCACGCATTTGAGCGCGTGTTGATCGAAGGGCACAGTCAAGGCACCGAAGGGCCGCAAGGCTATCGGTATTACTTGGGCCTGCTGGCGGATCAACGCCCGGCCGCAAGCGCTGCACTTGAAGACCCCTGCTGGACCCTTTGGGCGCGCTCAGTGCTAGAAGCGTTCGATTCGTTTCAGTTGTTGTGTGCCGTGCGCAAAGGCCCCTGGGGTGTTGAAGGACTGAACCAGCGCATCACTCACGCGCTGTTCGACGCGGGGCTGATCGAAAGCGCCCAGCACTGGTACGAAGGCCGCCCGGTGCTGATGACGCGTAACGATTACGGGTTGGGGTTGATGAACGGCGACATCGGCATCACCCTGCGCTTGCCCGAGCGCGATGGTGTTGAGCCCAGCCACCAGGTGTTGCGCGTTGCATTTCCGCGTAATGACGGCAGCGGCGGTGTGCGTTTTGTCCTGCCAAGCCGTTTGAATGACGTCGAAACCGTGTACGCCATGACCGTGCATAAATCCCAAGGCTCGGAATTTGCCCACACTGCGTTGATCCTTCCGGAAGTGCTGAACCCGGTGCTGACCAAGGAATTGATCTACACCGGCATCACCCGCGCAAAACACTGGTTCAGCCTCATCGAACCCCGTCCCGGCGTGTTCGAAGACGCCATCAAGCGCAAGGTCAAACGGCTCAGTGGTCTTATGTTGGGTGTGTAATCCCCCTGTAGCAGCCAACGTGTTGGCGAGGGTGTTTACCTGATACGCCGCGTATAACCCTCGCGAACAAGACGGTATCCACAGATTTAGTTTCTCTGTAGGAATTCATTGCCTATCAATGCACCAACCCCATAAATCTGCGCACCCGATGCCCAGCGTCGTGTGCGCGGATCACTTGCGGCGCGGCGTCGACTTGAATATTGCCGTCTTCCATAAAAATCACCCGGTCAGAAATCGACATCGCGAATTCCATTTCGTGGGTAACGATAAGCATGGTCATGCCTTCTTTTGCCAGATCGCGAATCACATTCAACACGTCGCCCACCAGCTCTGGATCAAGGGCCGAAGTCGGTTCGTCAAACAACATGATCTGTGGGTCCATTGCCAGCGCGCGGGCGATGGCCACCCGCTGTTGCTGGCCGCCAGATAGCTGATGCGGGTATTTGTGCGCGTGAGCCAGCAGCCCGACCTTATCCAGTAACGCGTAGGCACGCTGCTCGCTTTCGTCTCGATCCTGCCCGTGGTAGCGCGGCGCTAGGGTGATGTTGTCGAGAATGGTGCGGTGCGGGAACAGATTGAAGTTCTGAAACACCATTCCAATCCGCTGCACGCCCTGGCGAATTTGTAGGCTGTTAGGGTTGTCGCCTGCATGAATAAAGCTTTCGCCGAACAGAATAATCTCGCCCTGATCAATACTTTCCAAGCCGTTGATGGTGCGTATCAACGACGTCTTGCCTGAGCCGGACGGGCCAATAATAGAAATCACTTGCCCGGCGCGAACGTCCAGATCGATGCCCTGAAGCACATCATGCTGGCCGTAACTTTTATGGATGTTATTTAACTGCAACGCAGGCGCTGCACCGGGGCCGACATGCGAACGAACCAACGACGGCTGGGCGGTTAAATTCCCTCTCAGCGCGCTCAATCCGTACTCATCCAGCGTCTGCGGAGTACGGTTGCTCATTTCCAGATACTGTTCGAACCGCTGCAACAGCCAGCCAAAAACCGTCACGATCAGTACGTAATACACCGCCACGGCGGACAAGGTTTCCATCACCAGAAAATTCGTCGCATACAGCCGTTGGCCCACGGTCAGAATCTCGGTCAGCGAAATCACCGACACCAGCGAGGTTAGCTTGACCACGGTGATGTATTCGTTGATCAGCGTCGGCAGGGAAATCCGAAATGCCTGTGGGATAACGACCAGCCGCTGCAAACCGATCAGGCCGACACCCAATGCCCGTCCGGCTTCTTTTTGGCCCTTGGCCACCGAAATCAAACCGCCGCGATGGATTTCCGCCATGTACGCCGCCTCGGTCACGATCAAGGCGAACAGGCCGGAGTTGAATGGGTTCGACAACACCTCACGGGTAAACGGAAACAGCTGCGGCAGGTTGTAGACGAACACCACCAACACCAACAACGGAATACTGCGAAAGAACCAGATATAAATCGACGCCGGTATGCGCAACCAGCGCGAAGTCGAAAGCTTGGCCGAGGCCAGCAGAAACCCGAGCACCATGCCGATGAACCAGCCTAATGCGCTGAGTTCGATAACGGTGATGCACGCTTCCCAAAAATCCGACACAGAAAACAAAGAAAAAAAGTAGGGCCATTCGAATTGCATGCACACCTCAAGCTGCCGGCTTCGTGGGAAGCCGGCGGGTCAAACGGGGAGAAGAATCAGTTGCTCGGTTCTTCGAGGTTGTATTTCTTCAACAGGGTGGCGTATTCACCGGATTTCTTGCTGTCATCGAAGGCTGTCAGCAACGCTTTATACAGCTCTTCATTTCCTTTTTTGACGAAGATGCCCAAGGTTTGTTGGTAGATGGAATGTTCGGTGCTGACCATCACCCGGCCTTTGGTGTGTTCGGCGATCATGCCGGCCGCCCCGTCGATTTCAACCTGAGCCTGAACGTTGCCGGACAGTAGCGCTTGGGTCACTTCCGGTGCAGACGGGAATTCGCTGACTGCGATGGCGCCCTTGTTGTTCGGCACACAGTAATCAGTGGACAGCTTGTTGAATTGGGCTACCCAGGTCGTGCCCTTTTCCAGGCCGACTTTCAGACCGCAGAGGTCCTCGGGGACTTTCGGTTTAACCGTGCTGTCTTTGAGCACCATGATCGCTGCGCCGGTCTTGGCATAAGCAATGGTTTGAGCTTGAGTCTGACGTTCCGGGGTGATGTACATCCCGGAAATGATCGCGTCGTAATGGCCAGAGTTCAGGCCGAGGATCAGGCTAGGAAACTTGGTGTCGACGAAATCAGTCTTGAGGCCCATGTGTTTGCCCAGCATTGTGGACAGCTCAGGGTCCGAGCCTACGACGTTCTTGTCTTTGTCATACGACTCAAACGGCGGGTAGGTAATTTCCATGCCCACCTTGAACTGGCCCGGTGTCACGGTCGCTGCTGCTTGCGCCACTGTCGCGCCGAGGAGGGCGACGGCCAATACGGTCAAGCGAACGGCAGTGTTGTTCTTGTTGCGCATCGTCGGTGACTCCACAGTAGGAAAGGAACTGCATTGATCAAATGAATCGTTAAGGCACTGCATTTACGGCGCGTCCGGGGTCTGGTTTTTCAAATGCCCGAAACTCGAGGGTTTACGGGCTTTTTCCGGCAGGATGATTTCGCCGTTTTCCACCCGCTTGCGTAAGTACTGATAGGTTTGCAGCGCCTGGCCGAACATGTGCTCACCGATGGCGATTTCCTCGTAATCCTTGCCGGCCTGCGCAAAACTGGGCAGCGGCTTGATCTGCGTGTGGAAGTCGCAGGCGTAGAACAACGGAAAAGAATACCGCTCCCGACTCACTGTTCTAACCCGATGAGCCGTTGCAACGAACGTACCAGCGGTCATCACCTCCAGCATGTCGCCAATGTTCACAACGAAGGCGCCTTCCACGGGCGGCGCGTCGATCCATTGGCCTTGATCGTTCATCACTTCAAGGCCCGGCTGATCGGCGAGCAATATCGTGAAGCACTCGTAGTCGGTGTGCGCACCAATACCGGGCGCGTCTTGAGCTGCGTCGTCGAATGGATAGTGGATCAGGCGTAGCTTCGACGGCGGGCGCGTCACCATCGCATCGAAATAGCCCTCTTCCAGGCCCAATGCCAGTGCGAAGCCATCGAACAACCGGCGGCCCAGGGCAAAGATCGCCGCGTAATAGGCTTGCACCGATTCCTTGAAATTGGGCAGCAGCGGCCACTCGTTAGGGCCAAGCAATGGCGTGTTAGCCAGTACCAAAGGGTCATTGGCGGGCACTTCGAAACCGACGTCGAAGGCTTCTTTGTGATCCGGCTTGCCCTTGGCGTACACCTCTTCACCTTCGGGAACGAAACCTTTATGGGTTTTCGAGGTGCCGATGTAATGCTGCATCTTGGTCTCGAAAGACTGATCGAAAAAATCCTTGGCGGCCTGATACAACCCGTTGATCAACTGCGCTTCGATACCGTGGTTCTTGATGTACAGAAAACCGACGTCACGGGCCGCGGCGCCCAGTTTTTCGGCCACTGCTTGACGCTCTTCAAGGTCGGCGCTGAACAGCCCGGCAATGTCCACCATTGGGATGCTGTTGAAGTTAGCGGCCAGCGAGGGCGCTGCTTTGGGTAACGATTCAGGCATGGAAAAGCGCTCCTTAATGGCGGGACGAATGAGTAAAACGTTTGAAATGCTCGCGTTCGGCCTGTGCCATCCACACGTTCAGCGACCACAGATCGGCCACCGGAACATTGGTAAATGGCAGGTGATGCAAATAGCCGTCGGCGCCAAACTCGGGGGTCAACGTGCTGACCTGATAGCCACGCGCTTGTTGTGAGCGCCAGATCGCTTCCCAGTGCTGTTGATGGAAAGCCAACTCTTTGGCGTATTCCGGCGCGGCGGGGTGAGGGACTTGCGGGCCTTGGTCATACCCGACCCGAGCCTGAATGTGATGGACCCGCTCAACGAAGGCGCTCAGGTCGTCCTCGGGATCGTCGAGCAAACGTTCGCAGGTGACGATCCAGTGGCTGATGTCGCTGGTGAACCGCAGCTCGGGCAATTGGCGAATCAGTTCGAGGGTGACCCACGGGTTGAACAACGAGCGCGATCGATGGGTTTCAAAGCTGCACACTTGGCCATGCTTGTGCGCCAGCTCCAGTGCGCGGCCGAAAAAATCTACCTGCTGCGGCAACTGCCAGCGGTCATTGCCGGCTAGCACATTGACGAAACGCGGCGACAGCTCTGCTGCCCAAGCGAGCTTTTTGTCGAGGTCCTGGAGGTGCTCGTCGACCGGCGCGGCTTGCTCGGGCAACACGTTATAAGCGGTGAACACGGTGCTGATGTAGCCCAGCCGATTGGCCCGCAGAAACGTGGCAAACTCCGCTCGTTCGCTGGCTTCCAGTGGAAGGCGCGCTTCGATGCCGTCAAAACCGGCTTCGAGCAGCTCCTCCAATGCTTGGACCTTACTGGCGGTGTAACCCCAAAGCGTTCGGAATATTTCCAGTTTCATCAACGACCTCAAAGATTCCTCGGGCTACGGCACAGCACGACAACGGCAAGACCGGGTCGGGCAACGGGGGCAGCAGCAGAAAGAGGTAATCCTTGGGCCGAATCTCTGGGGTTTCGGTCCCGTGTGAGAATGATCTTAGGTGGGGTGCGGGACAGGAAAGAATAGGAAAGCTCAAATCGATAGTTCAGAGATTTCTAAACTAAACCGCTTCGATGACTTCTTCAGAACTACCCGAACCGCGCCAGTCCCACAGACGCGGTCATATTTACCCTCCCTGAGTCCTTGCAGACTACTCCGAAGCAAACACCGTCCCCTTAGTTTCCCCCAGCAACAGCGGGCGGTTCTGCTCAGTTACCGCGCGGATGTAATCCCACAACAAGGTGATCCGCTTGAGCTTCCTCAGGTCTTCCCGGCAGTACATCCAAAACTGCCGTGTGATATTCACTTCGTCCTCCAACACCGGCAGTAGCCGCGAATCTTGCGCGGCAAGAAAACACGGCAGTATCGCCAGCGATCGGCCTTGCAGCGCTGCGACGTATTGGGCGATGACGCTGGTGCTGCGCAGGTTGGCGCTGGCGCCGGGCAGCAGGTTGCTCAGGTACAGCAACTCAGAGCTGAACGCCAAGTCATCGACGTAACTGATGAACGAATGGTTAGCCAAATCGGCGCTGCGTTTGATCGGCGCATGGCTATCGAGATAATCCTGAGTCGCGTAGAGCCGCAGGCTGTAATCGCACAGCTTGCAGCACACATAAGGCCCATGTTCCGGACGCTCCAGCGCGATCACGATGTCGGCCTCGCGCTTGGACAGGCTGATGAAGTGCGGCAGTGGCAGGATGTCCACCGATATCGCCGGGTAGGCATCGAGAAAATGGGTCAGTTGCGGGGTGATAAAAAAGCTGCCGAACCCTTCGGTACAGCCCATTCGAATATGCCCAGACAGCGCCACGCCGGAGCCTGAAACTTGCTCGCACGCCAAGTGCAGCGTACTTTCAATCGACTCGGCATACCCCAACAAACGCTGGCCTTCGGCGGTCAGAATGAAGCCGTTGCTGCGGGATTTTTCGAACAGCAATGTGCCCAGCGCCGCCTCCAGTGAATTAATCCGTCGCGACACCGTGGTGTAGTCCACCGCCAGGCGTTTGGCTGCAATGCTGGCCTTGCGGGTGCGGGCGACTTCCAGGAAAAATTTGAGGTCGTCCCAGTTCAGCAGGTTCAAAGAGGTGATGTTTTTTTGCATGTTGATCCGGTTTTTATGTGCGTTCTTATTAGATGTTTGCACATCTATACTCCAAAACACGCCCATGACCAAACTCAGGATCAGTGGCTCAGGAGACCTAATCAGCAAGGCCGCTCACCACATCGCTAAACGAAGCTACATGCCATAACACCCTGCACAAAAATAATAAGCGGAGGAGTTTATGAAGAACGCTACAACTGTGGGCGCAGGTTTCGCTGGCGCCAGTCCTGCAAAAAAGATCGCATCCTATCGGCTCGCCGGTATGGCAAGCATGGCCGGTACCACCATCGAGTGGTATGACTTTTTCCTCTACGGCACCGCTGCCGCGCTGATCTTCGGCAAAATATTTTTTCCTGCGCTGGACCCGATCACTGGAGTGTTGGCCGCTTTCGCCACCTACGCCGTGGGCTTTCTTGGCCGGCCGTTGGGTGGGGTTATCTTCGGCCACTTTGGTGACCGCATCGGGCGTAAGTCCATGCTGTTGCTCACGCTGATGATGATGGGAATTCCGACTATCGTTATCGGGCTGATCCCGAGCTACGATCAAATCGGCTACTGGGCCGCGTTGATTCTGGTGTTGATGCGCTTTCTACAAGGCATGGCGGTGGGCGGTGAATGGGGCGGGGCGGTGCTGATGGCCGTCGAACATGCTCCCGAAGGCAAAAAAGGTTTTTATGGCAGCCTGCCGCAAACCGGTGTTGGTGCAGGCTTGGTATTGGCGTCGTTGGCCATGGGCCTGGTGGCGAAACTGCCTGAAGCGGACATGCTCACCTGGGGTTGGCGCCTGCCGTTTATTGCCAGCGTCGTGTTGCTGGGCATCGGTTGGTTGATCCGTCTGAAGGTCCCTGAATCACCCGCGTTCGAAAAAATCAAAGCGCAGAACATTGCGGTCAAAATCCCGCTGTTCCAAGTGCTGCGTCAACACCCACGGGAAACCCTGACAATTATCGGCGCCCGCACCGCGGAAAACGCCTGGTTCTATATGTCAGTGACTTTCGCCCTGGCCTACGCCGCCAACCAGTTGCAGATCCCCCGGGCCGATGTGCTCTATGCGATTACCTGCGGTGCGGCCTTGTCGCTGATCACCATGCCGTTCTGCGGGTACCTCTCAGACAAGGTTGGCCAGCGCCGCTTGTACTTCGCCGGATTGTTACTGCTCTGCGCCTTCATCTATCCATTCTTTGCCATGCTCGAAACACGCGAGCCGGTGCTGGTCTGGTGGGCGATGGTGCTGGCGGTCGGGGTGGTCTTCCCGATCATGTATGCCCCTGAATCACTGTTGTTCGCTCGGCAATTCCCTGCGGAAATTCGTTACAGCGGCATCTCGGTGTCCGTGCAACTGGCCGGCGTACTGGGTGGCGGGTTCGCGCCGATGATTGCTACTAAATTGTTAGCGTATGCCGACGGCAGCCCGCACTACGTCATTGTTTACCTCATTGGCATGGCCGTGATTGCGCTGTTCTGTACGGCGCTGATGAAACCCGATCCGGCGCGGTATCGCGCGCCCTGAACAGATCTTGAAGGCGTACTGCTTGATCTGAATTTATCGCCGCCCCTGACGGGGCCGCTCGAACACTGGAGAACGTGCATGAACGCTTTACAGAGCCTTTCCATCAACAACACATCCGGCGCGGTTGCCCGGGTCAAACTGCTGATCGGTGGTGAGTGGGTCGATTCGAAAACCACTGAATGGCGCGACATCGTTAACCCGGCCACCCAAGAAGTACTGGCGCAAGTGCCGTTCGCCACTGAAGCCGAAGTGGACGCCGCCGTCGCTGCCGCGAAACTGGCGTTCCAGACCTGGCGCCATACGCCTATCGGTGCGCGGATGCGCATCATGCTCAAGCTTCAAGCGCTGGTGCGTGAACACTCCAAGCGCATCGCGGCGGTGCTGAGCGCTGAGCAAGGCAAAACCATCGCCGACGCCGAAGGCGACATCTTTCGCGGCCTAGAGGTGGTTGAACACGCGTGTTCTATCGGCACCTTGCAGATGGGCGAATTCTCGGAAAACGTCGCAGGGGGTGTCGATACCTACACCTTGCGTCAACCGATCGGTGTCTGCGCCGGGATCACCCCGTTCAACTTCCCAGCCATGATTCCGCTGTGGATGTTCCCGATGGCCATCGCCTGCGGCAACACCTTCGTGCTTAAACCGTCTGAACAAGACCCCATGTCGACCCTGTTGTTGGTTGAGTTGGCAGTCGAGGCCGGCGTACCGGCTGGCGTACTCAATGTGGTGCACGGCGGCAAGCAAGTGGTGGATGGCATCTGCACCCACAAAGACATCAAAGCCGTCTCCTTCGTCGGTTCAACCGAAGTTGGCACTCATGTTTACAATCTCGCCGGTCAGCACGGTAAGCGCGTGCAATCGATGATGGGCGCGAAAAACCATGCCGTGGTGCTGGCTGATGCCAACCGTGAGCAAACCCTTAATGCGCTGGTGGGCGCAGGTTTCGGTGCCGCCGGTCAACGCTGCATGGCCACCTCTGTGGTGGTGTTGGTGGGCGCGGCTAAACAATGGCTGCCGGACCTCAAAGCGCTGGCGCAGAAACTTACGGTGAATGCCGGTAGCGAAGCGGGCACCGATGTCGGTCCACTTATTTCCAAGCGTGCGAAAGAGCGTGTGTTGAGCTTGATCGAAAGCGGCGTTCGCGAGGGCGCCAAGCTTGAGCTGGATGGTCGTGGCATTTCGGTACCGGGCTTTGAGGACGGTAACTTTGTTGGGCCGACTCTGTTTTCCGGTGTCACCACCGAGATGCAAATTTATACTCAAGAAATCTTCGGCCCCGTGCTGGTGGTTCTGGAAGTCGACACCCTTGATCAGGCGATTGCCTTGGTCAACGCCAACCCGTACGGCAACGGCACCGGCCTGTTCACCCAAAGCGGCGCAGCAGCGCGCAAGTTTCAGAACGAGATCGACGTCGGCCAAGTGGGCATCAACATTCCAATCCCTGTGCCGGTGCCGTATTTCAGCTTCACCGGGTCGCGCGGCTCGAAACTCGGCGATCTGGGTCCGTACGGCAAGCAAGTGGTGCAGTTCTACACCCAGACCAAAACCGTCACCAGTCGCTGGTTTGATGACAGCAGTGTGAACGATGGCGTCAACACCACCATCAACCTGCGCTAAGCAATCACCTGTAGGAGCCAACGTGTTGGCGAAGCATTTTCCAGCGCACCGCATCAAGCGGCCTCGCCACCACGTTGGCTCCCACAGGAAAAGGAGAAAAACATGAAAATTGCATTCATCGGTCTCGGTAATATGGGTGCGCCCATGGCGCGCAACCTGATCAAAGCCGGTCATTCACTCAACCTGTTCGACCTCAATAAAACCGTACTGGCGGAACTTGGCGCGCTGGGCGCCACCGTCAGCGCGTCACCCAAGGACGCGTCCCAAGGTGTCGAGTTGGTGATCACCATGCTCCCCGCCGCTTCCCATGTGCGCAGCGTTTACCTGAACGACGACGGCGTGCTGGCCGGGATTAGCGGTGGCGTACCGGCAGTGGATTGCAGCACCATCGACCCGCAGACCATCCGTGAGGTGGCGGCGGCGGCGGCCAAACAAGGCGTGGTTCTCGGTGATGCACCGGTGTCGGGCGGCACCGGCGGCGCGCAAGCTGGAACCCTGACCTTTATGGTGGGCGCCAGTGCAGAGCATTTCGAAGTGCTGAAGCCGGTCTTGGCGCAGATGGGCAAAAACATCGTCCATTGCGGCGACGTCGGCACCGGGCAAATCGCCAAAATCTGCAACAACATGCTGTTGGGCATCTCCATGATCGGTGTCGCCGAGGCCATGGCATTGGGCAACACCTTAGGGATCGATACTGGCATTTTGGCCAGCATCATCAACAGCTCCACTGGGCGTTGCTGGAGTTCGGAGGTCTACAACCCGTGGCCGGGCATCGTCGAAACCGCTCCGGCATCACGCGGCTACACCGGCGGTTTTGGTGCGGACCTGATGCTCAAAGACCTGGGCCTGGCGACCGAAGCGGCGCGGGTGGCTCATCAACCGGTAATCCTGGGCGCGGTCGCCCAGCAGCTGTACCAGGCAATGAGCTTGCGTGGTGAAGGTGGCAAGGATTTTTCGGCGATCATCGAGTCCTATCGCAAGCCTGAGTGAACGCGGAGTTTTAAGGCCCTCAATAGGCGGGTATCATTGCGGCTATTGGCCTCGATCCCGGTGCCTTCTTGTATGTGTAAAGCCTGAATGTCGTTGAAGTTCTGGAAGTCGATGGGCATCAAGCACAGCTTGAAGCAAAGGATCGTCATGGTCTTTGCGCTGATGAGCGTGCTGGTGGCCGGGGTGTTCGCCGTAGGCATTATCGCGACGGTGCACGTCGTCGAGAAACGATTGACCACCGCCAGTCTCGGCCGGGATTTGCACCGGCTAATGGTGATGGATAACGTCGAAAACTGGAGCCACAAGCCAGAAAAGGAAGAACTATTTTACGTCGACGGTGGCGCCGGCGAGCTTGCCATGGTCGGCGATTTGACCGAGCTGACACCGGGCTTTCATGAAGTGTACCGCGGCGAAAAAGCCTATTACGCCATGGCCGAGATAGTGGGCGGTCGTCGTTATGTGCTGCTGCGTGACCAGCGCAACTTTGAAAAGCGTGAAAAAATTCTATTTGGAATCGTGTTCGTCGGTTTCATCCTCAGTATTCTGCTGGCGATCCTGTTGGGTCGACTGTTGGCGCGCCGCGTGATGGCGCCAGTGGTCAACCTCTCACGCCAGGTTCGCTACCGCGACCAAATCCTTGAACTCGCCCCGGCGTTATCGCCTAACTATGCCCGTGATGAAGTCGGCGAGCTGGCGGTGTCGTTCGACGCCACCTTGGGCCGATTGCACGCGGCGCTGGTTCGGGAAAAACTGTTCACCAGCGACGTCAGCCATGAGCTGCGAACGCCTTTAATGGTGTTGGCCAGTTCGTGCGAATTGTTGTTGGAAAGTTCTTTATTAGATGATCGGTCCCGCAATCAGGTCAGGCGCATCGCGCGGGCCAGCGCCGGGATGAGTCAGTTGGTCGAAACCTTCCTGATGCTGGCGCGGGTCGAAGGCAACGAAAGCCGGCACGGCCCGCGCTCGACGCTGTTGGACATTGCGGAAGAACTGGTCGACCTGTGGCGTAAACCGATAGCCGAAAAAGGCCTGGAACTGGTGTTCGATCCCGGCAAAACCTTGCCCACGTTGTTCAACGCAACCTTGGTGCATTCGGTGATGGGCAACCTCCTGCGCAATGCTTGGCATTACACCGACGCAGGCTTCATCCGACTGACGCTAAATCCTCATGGTTTTACCGTTGAAGACAGCGGCATCGGCATCCCCGAAAGCCTTCACGAAGCTATGTTCCAACCCTTCGTCAGAGGCGATGAACAACGCGGCGAAGGGCTTGGTCTAGGTCTTTCACTGGTACAACGTATCTGCGACAACCAGCACTGGAGTGTCACCCTCAGGAGCCTGGAGCCGAGCGGGTGCTGCTTTGAAGTTGTGCTTGATCCGGTTCCGGCTCCTTTGGTTGCTCCGGTCAAGGTGGTTTAGCTCAAGCTCGTGTGGGGTGGTCGGCCTCTTCGCAGGCAGCCTGCTCCCACAGATTTCGGCATATTAGAAGGACTTCCACAATCTCTGTAGGAGCCAACTTGTTGGCGAAAAGCCTCTTCGGTGTGCCTGGTCGACCGCCTCGCAACACGTTGTCTTCTACAGATATGCGCCTACCACAGACGTAATCGCTGCTGTTTTAAGGTTTGGCTATCAAGCAAAAACAAAATACTTCCTGACCGTCTCAACCACTTCCCAAATCCCTTTCATACCCGGCTCAACGATAAAAATATCGCCCGCACGCAGGTGAATAGGCTCCATGCCGTCCGGGGTGATGATGCAGTAGCCTTCTTGAAAATGGCAGTATTCCCACTTCACATAATCCACGCGCCATTTGCCTGGTGTGCAGATCCAGGTGCCCATGATTTTGCTGCCGTCCTCGGAGGTGTAGGCGTTGAGGTTGACGGTGTGCGGATCACCTTCGAGCTTTTCCCATTTGCAGGCATCGAGTATGGGCAGCGGGTGAGTGTCGCGAAGGACGGTAATCGGCGTAGGCATGGCAACTCCAAAAGGTGGGCGCGCGATTGATAGCGCGCGCACACCATAGGACGGTTGCCTGATCGTCAGTTGTCTGTGCTCGACATCGAGGTATCCAGAAACGCGGTGGTCAAGTCGTTCAATAACGTTTTGGCATACCCCGGCAGTACGTTGAAATCTGCCGCACAAAGCAGCAGTTTTCGATCAGCCCACGGGTCGCTCAACGGCACACTTTTGAGGTGATGGGCGTGTTGCCAGCGGTCTACCGCCGCTTGCGGGACAATCCCGAGCCCGGTGCCGCGAGCGACCATGCGCATGACGCCGGAAAATCCTTCGGCCCGCGCCCGAATGCGTAGGCGTTTGCCAGCATGCAAAGCCTGTTCTTCAAGGTAAATCGACATCGCGTTGTTGGACGCTAGCGCGATGTGATCGTAGTCCAGCGTCTGGGCAAAGCAAAGGGCTTGATGACTGCTTAGCGCATGGTCCAGTGGCATGACCAACGCCAGCGGGTCGTCGCGAAATGGCACTGTTTGCAGGTCGCTGGCATCCACTGCATCGGAAATGATACCGATGTCTGCTGCGCCCTGACGCACCGCTTCCAGAATTCTCAGGCTGGGGTGTTCTTCCAGATCAACATCGATGGAAGGATGCTTAATCAAGAAGTCAGCTAACAGTTCTGGCAAGTACTCGGTCAGCGCTGAGGTATTGCACAGCAGCCGGACCTGACCTTTGAACCCCTTTGCGTAATCGGTCAAACAAAACTGCATGCGATCAACCTGCTGCAAGATCAGCCGGGCATGCCGCGTCATTGCTTTGCCCGCTGGAGTGGGCGTAACGCCACGTCGTCCACGCTCCAGCAAGGGCGTCCCCAGTGACGCTTCAAGCGCCCGAACCCGTGCGCTAGCGGATGCCAACGACAAATGGCTGCGCGAGGCCCCGGCGGTTATGTTGCCGCTCTCGGTGATATTGAGAAATAGCCGAAGGTCAATCAGGTCGAAGCGCATGTGAATTTACCTGTAAAGATCAGCCTCCGTCTTTGCCTGAGGCAGCCTCAGTATATGGCAACTGTTCAGATACCCTCGGTCCCGCCAACATCGGCAGATGAAAACATTTATCGAAATCTACCAGCACCTCGGATGGGCGTTGTCCTTGCTGGTGCTGTGCGTCTTCATGATAGCTGGCGTAGTTAAGGGTGTGATCGGTCTTGGCTTGCCCACGGTCGCCATGGGGTTATTGGGTTTGGCTATGTTGCCGGCGCAGGCAGCGGCCTTGCTGATCATTCCGGCAACAGTGACCAACCTTTGGCAACTGGCAACTGGCGGGCAATTGCGAGCATTGATCAAGCGATTGTGGCCGATGTTGTTATTGATCTTTCTAGGGACGGGGTTGGGCACGCTCTGGTTGGGCATGGGTTTGGATCAGTCAATGAGTCGCGCGTTGGGTGGGGGCTTGGTGCTGTATGCGCTGATTGGATTGTTTCTGCCGCCGCTGCGCATCGCGCCGAGATTCGAGCTGTGGCTTGGGCCGCTGTGTGGATTGATTACCGGGTTTGTGGCGTCCGCTACCGGATTATTTGTGATTCCAGCCGTGCCTTATTTACAAGCGTTGGGCCTGGACCGCAACCCGTTGGTTCAAGCACTGGGTTTGTCGTTCACCGTATCGACGCTGGCATTGGCGGCGGGCCTGTATTGGCGCGGAGCGCTGGGCGGCGGTGAAATGGGCGCCTCGCTGTTAGCGCTGGTGCCGGCGTTATTGGGGATGATGCTTGGCCAGTGGTTGCGCCATCGCATCAGCGCCGCGCTGTTCAAGCGTGTGTTCTTTATTGGAATGGGATTGCTTGGATTACACCTGTTTTTTAATTAATGATCGGCAACAATCCAGGTTGATTCGTGCGTATTGATCAAAAGTATTTTGGCCGGTCAAGGGTTATTCCGTCGTTTACGCATCGGTATTCTGCCGTCATCCGATTTCCACTCTTCTCGATGAGAACCCCATGAAAAAGATTCTGCTATTGAACGGCGGTAAAAAATTCGCGCACTCCGATGGTTTATACAACGCTACCTTGCACAACGCCGCACTGGCCTTTCTCGACCACTCGGGCTTCGACGTTAAAGAAACACAGATCGATGCCGGTTATGACGTGGTTGAGGAAGTGGCGAAGTTTGTTTGGGCTGACGTGATCATTTATCAGATGCCGGCATGGTGGATGGGCGCGCCGTGGATCGTAAAAAAGTACATCGACGAGGTGTTCACCGAAGGTTATAGCAGCCTGTACGCCAACGACGGTCGCACCCGCTCCGACGCTTCCCAGCGTTATGGCAGTGGTGGTCTGTTGCACGGTAAGCAGTACATGATTTCCGCTACCTGGAACGCGCCACAACAGGCGTTCGACGACCCGGCTGACTTTTTCGAAGGCAAGGGTGTGGACGCGGTATATTTCCCGTTCCATAAGGCCAACGAATTTCTGGGCCTGGCGGCGCTGCCGACATTCCTGTGCGTAGACGTGATGAAGGTCCCGGCCATTGAGGCGGATGTGAAGCGTTATGAGGCGCATCTGGCAAAGGTGTTTAGCGTTTAAATCTGTGGGACCGAATTTATTCGGGAAGCGGCTGGCGCGTTTTCCTGAAATACCGCGTTGGTGCCTTCCCGAAGAAATTCGGTCCCACGGGTTTGGCGACACACGATCTTCTGTAGGCGCTGCCGAAGGCTGCGATCAGATGTTCAGTGCCTACTCTGCCGATGTCTCTGTGGGCTTGCCAACGAAAGCGTCAACGCAGCGCCCCAGTTTTCAGGTCGACATCAGCGGCGCGATTACGGGCCTCTTCGCAGCCTACTCCCACAGGATTCGTGGCTGCTTGCTATCAACCGTGTCAATGACCTCAGGGCATGAATGAATTCGGTCCCATTGGGAATCTGGCTCCACAGAAAGGGCACCGTTCTTTGGGCAAAACAACGCTAATATCTAGCCAGTTTTGAGCGGAGAACAACAGTGAAAGCCAGATCCGATGAGTTGCAGGTGTTTGTTTCTGTGATCGAAAGCGGTTCGATATCAGCCGCCGCCGAGCACGTCGGGCAAACCCCTTCGGCGATCAGCCGCACGTTGTCGCGGCTTGAGGCGAAGCTGGAAACAACCCTGATCAACCGCACCACGCGGCGTATGGATTTGACCGAAGAAGGTAAATTTTTCCTCGAAAAAGCCAAACATATCCTCGCGCAAATGGACGACCTTGAAGAACGCTTAACCCTGCGCCAACAAACCCCCGCCGGGCGCTTGCGGATCAATGCGGCGTCGCCGTTCATGCTGCACGCCGTGGTGCCCTATGTGCCCGAGTTTCGCGCGTTGTACCCCGATATCCAGTTGGAGCTGAACAGCAACGACCTGATCATCGACCTCCTCGAACAAAGGACAGACGTCGCGATCCGGATTGGCACCCTGGCCGATTCAACCCTGCATGCGCGCTCGCTGGGCAGCAGCCCGTTGAACATTCTCGCCAGCCCGGCGTACCTCAAAAAGCACGGCACGCCGACCACGGTTGAAGCGCTGGCCAATCATGCGCTAATCGGTTTCACCCAGACCCAAACCCTAAATCATTGGCCGTTGCGGCACGCCGAAGGGGATCGGCTGCAGATTCAGCCAGCGCTTTGTGCTTCGAGCGGAGAAACCCTGCGCCAATTAGCGTTGGCCGGGGAGGGCATTGTTTGCCTGTCACACTTCATGACCCACGAAGACATTCGCCTCAAGCGCTTGCAGGTGATCTTGCCCGAAGCCAACAGCGGTTATCGGCAGCCGATTCACGCGGTGTACTACCGAAACTCACAGTTAGCGCTGCGTATTCAATGTTTTCTCGACTTCATCCAGAAGAAGCTGGCAAATTACGCCGCGTGAGGCTGAGCCTTTACCGATTATTTACTGTACCGGGCTCGTTGCATGAAGCCGGTGCGGTTAGGCTTGCTCGCTATAGCCGAGCCAACTGATAGGGATGGACCTGTGGGGCGCATGAATTTTCAACCGAGACATTGGCTTGCTGTGAGTGTGCTGCTTGGCACAATAGGTCTGACAACCGGCTGCGCTAGCGACCCAGCGGAACCGCACATCAAATTTATCGAGCAGGTGAACAAAGACCTGACCACCGGGTATCAACCGGCCCATAACGAAATCACCAGTTGGGATGATACGTGGAAGTTGGGCCGGCAATCGGTGAGTGTCGCGTGGATAGCGCCCGTTAGCCATGAGCGTTTACCGCTGATTATTTATCTGCCGGGCCTTGGTGAGTCAGCCTCAGGGGGCGAGCAATGGCGCAATGCTTGGGCGCAGGCCGGGTATGCCGTGTTGTCGGTTCAGGGGCAAGCTTACGGTCCGGCGCTTTACTTGACGGGGCAAGCCCAGGCGGGCGTGTTTCGTGAATTGGCGGCTGATCGCTATTCCAACGCTTCTTTGCGCGACCGGTTGAGCACGCTGCAAAAAGTGCTAACCGAAGTGCGGGCTCGGGCGGCTAAAGGTGATGCGCAGTTAGCGTCCATTGATTGGAACCAAGTGACCGTGGCCGGTTTTGATTTGGGCGCGCAAACGGCGGCTGCGGTGGCGGGGGCGGGTCAAACCGACAGTGCAACCGGCGTTGATGTGCAGCCCAAAGCCGTACTGCTGATCAGCCCTTATGCCGAAATCCAGGCCAGGCCTGAGACGTTCGCTCGCATCGCTTCGCCGGTCTTGACGATCACCAGCCAAGACGACGAAGACCCGTTCAACTGGGTCAGCTCTAATCAGCAGCGCGAAATGGTGGGTGCGGCGGTGACCGCTGCAGGCAGCCATCGCCTGAGAATGTCGCGTGCAACGTACAAGACCTTGTCTGGCTCAGATTTGGTGCCCATTCCCACCGAAGGAAAAGCGCTCAAGGCGCCACCGAGCGAGGATCACACCCCAGGCGGGAAATCCCACGCCAAAACCAAACTCGTCGGGTCGGGCGCTCACAGTCCTGTCGGGGCTGAGCCTGTTCCAGACCCGAAACAAGTGGCATCGATTCAGGCGGTTAGCCAAGCCTTTCTCGACAGCCGCGTGAAACACAACCCGGCCGCCAGCGATTGGCTGCAGAAAACGGCACCGGGCTGGCTGGGAACTGCGGGCTGGTTGCAATAGTACATCGCTGTACGAGCCAACTTGTTGGCGAGAGGTTTTACGCGGTCAACCTGACACGGGCGCCTCGCCAACAAGTTGGTTCCTACAGACTTGTTGGCGAGCGGCGTTGCTCAATCGTCAGTTAATGATGCTCGCGAGTCGCGCGGAATTTCACATCGGGCCAGCGTTCTTCCATCAATGCCAGGTTAACGCGGGTCGGTGCCAGGTAGGTCAAGTGACCACCGCCATCAACCGCCAGGTTTTCCACGGCTTTGATCTGAAACTCTTCCAGCTTCTTCTTATCGCTGCAATCGATCCAACGCGCTGACCACACGGTGATTGGCTCGTAAGCGCATTCGACTTTGTATTCTTCCTTCAAACGGCTCGCGACCACATCGAACTGCAGCACACCGACGGCGCCGAGAATGATGTCGTTGCTGCGCGTCGGGAAGAACACCTGAGTGGCGCCTTCTTCGGCCAGTTGTTGCAAGCCCTGACGCAACTGCTTGGACTTCAGCGGGTCCTTCAGGCGTACGCGGCGGAACAGTTCCGGTGCGAAGTGCGGGATGCCAGTGAAGCCCAGGTTTTCGCCTTCGGTGAAGGTGTCGCCAATCTGGATCGTGCCATGGTTGTGCAAACCGATAATGTCGCCGGCAAAGGCTTCTTCCAACTGCTCACGCTCGGAGGAGAAAAACGTCAGCGCGTCGCCGATCCGCACTTCTTTGCCCAAACGCACATGGCGCATTTTCATGCCCTTGTCATAACGGCCGGAACACACGCGCATGAACGCGATACGGTCGCGGTGCTTGGGGTCCATATTTGCCTGGATCTTGAAAATAAAGCCGCTGAATTTCTCTTCGTTCGGCTCCACGGTGCGCTCGTTGGCGACACGGGCCAACGGTTGTGGCGCCCAGTTCACCACCGCATCAAGCACGTGATCAACCCCGAAGTTACCCAGCGCTGTACCGAAGAACACTGGCGTCAGTTGGCCGTCGAGGAATTCCTGTTGGTTGAATTCGTGACAGGCGCCTTGCACCAGTTCCAACTGATCGCAGAAGCGGTTGTACTCGTCACCCAAGTGGGCGCGGGCTTCGTCGGAATCGAGCTTTTCAATGATTTTGACGTCGGTGCGCTCATGGCCATGACCGGCGGTGTACACAATGATGTAATCGTCGGCCAGGTGATAAACACCCTTGAAATCGCGGTAGCAACCAATCGGCCAGGTGATCGGCGCCGCCTTGATCTTGAGGACTGCTTCTATTTCGTCGAGCAGTTCGATCGGGTCGCGGATGTCGCGGTCGAGCTTATTGATGAAGCTGACAATAGGCGTGTCACGCAGACGGCAAACGTCCATCAAGGCGATGGTCCGTGGCTCGACGCCTTTACCGCCGTCGAGCACCATCAGTGCTGAATCCACTGCGGTCAGGGTACGGTAAGTGTCTTCGGAGAAGTCTTCGTGGCCCGGGGTGTCGAGCAGGTTGATCATGTGATCGCGATACGGAAACTGCATGACCGACGTGGTGATGGAAATGCCGCGTTGCTTTTCCATCTCCATCCAGTCAGACGTCGCATGGCGGTCGGACTTACGTGATTTCACCGTGCCCGCGATGGAAATCGCCTTACCCATCAACAGCAGTTTTTCCGTGATGGTGGTCTTGCCCGCATCCGGGTGGGAAATGATGGCGAAGGTGCGGCGTTTCGCGACTTCGGCGGCCTGGTTGGTCATGGGAAATCGCCTGGCAGGTGATCAAAAAAGGGGGCAGATTATAGCTCAATTGGATGCAATAACCGAACCGTTCAGTCGACGCAAGGTGGCCAATTACTATCTTATGTGGGAACCTTTCGCACTGTAGAGACGTCCACTCCCCCGATACGGCCAGTATCTGGGGCTGATAAATCAACACGTTAGCTTGACGAAGCTACGCTAATGGCTTGTGTTTTCGCCGAGGTTAACCCCTTACCGGCGACCCACCCGCTGCTCTTCGCGAACGTTATTGCACTTATCAGTGCGGTCAGAAATGACCTGTTACGGCAACGCGTTCGCCGACGTAAAAAAGGAGTCCGCCTGTGGCTAATCGCTATGGCAAGGGGCTATTGGGAGGTGCAGTTGTTATTGCGCTTCTGGCCCTGCTGGTCCATTGGATCGGCATCAGTACCATCGTAAAGTACCAAGACGACCTGTGGTTCTACCTGCAAGCGCATTTGATTTTGGTCGTGGTTTCAATGTTGGCGGCACTGGTGGTCGGTATACCGGCCGGTATTGTCCTCAGCCGACCGAGCATGGTTCGTAGCGCTGAACGCTTCATGCAAGTTTTCAATATTGGCAACACCGTTCCTCCTCTCGCCGTGTTGGCCATTGCCCTTGGGATCCTCGGCATTGGCAGCGGACCCGCCATCTTCGCGCTGTTCCTCGCCTCGTTGTTGCCCATTGTGCGCAACACTTATGAAGGCCTGAAAAACGTTCAGGGCTCTCTCAAGGAAGCGGCCGTCGGAATTGGCATGACACCGCGCCAAGTGTTACTGCGCGTTGAGCTGCCCAATGCTGTGCCGATCATTATCGGTGGCGTGCGGGTCTCGCTGGCAATCAACGTCGGCACTGCGCCGCTGGCGTTTTTGATTGGCGCGAACAGTCTGGGCAGCCTGATTTTTCCCGGCATTGCGCTGAACAATCAGCCGCAACTATTACTCGGTGCGGCCTGTACCGCTTTGCTCGCGCTATTGCTTGACGGTGTGGTGACGCTAGCCAGCCGTATCTGGCTGGAACGCGGCCTGGCCCGCTGAGAGAGGAAAAACCAATGAAAAAATCATGCTTATTCATAGGCTTTGCTTTATTGCTCTCAGGTTTGGCCAGCGCCGCTGACAAACCGGTGATTCGTATCGGAGCTCGGGTATTTACCGAGCAAACGATCCTTGCGCAAATCACCGCGCAGTACCTCAGGGCCAAGGGTTATGAAGTCCAGGTTACCGGCGGGCTGGGCAGTAACCTGGCACGTAGCGCCCAGGAAAGTGGCCAATTGGACATGCTCTGGGAATACACCGGTGTGTCGTTGGTGTCTTACAACCACGTCGCTGAAAAACTCGACAGCGAGCAATCCTATGCACGGGTGAAAGAGCTGGACCTGAAGAAGGGTCTGGTTTGGCTGGCACCGTCCAAGTTCAGCAATACCTACGCGCTGGCATTGCCGAAAAAGATTGCCGACAAATACCCCCAGATAAACAGCATCAGCGACCTGACCAAGGTCTTGAAAGACGAGGCGAAGGAAGATCATATCGTTGCGCTGGATACCGAGTTCGCTAACCGCTCCGACGGCTTGGTCGGCATGGTCAAGGACTACGGCATGAACCTGAGCCGGGAGAACACCCGCCAGATGGACGCCGGGCTGGTCTACACCGCGCTGCGTAATGGCCAGGTGTTCGCCGGATTGGTCTACACCACCGACGGTCGTCTGAACGCGTTTCACCTCAAGGTGCTCGCCGACGACAAGCACTATTTTCCGGACTACACCGCGGCCCCGGTGATCCGCAAGGATTACCTCGACGCTCACCCGGACCTGGCTGCGCAGCTCAAACCGCTGGCGGAACTGTTAGACGACGACACCATGCGTGCGTTGAACGCTCGGGTGGATGTGGACCACGACAGTCCCTCCCTCGTTGCCGCAGATTTTCTGCGCGAACACCCACTTAACTGATCAAGGAGAAGACATGAACATCTTGAACACCTTCTCCCATCTGGACTGGTCGCTGATCCTGCACCTGACTTTGCAGCACATCACGTTAGTCGGCGTGGCGGTGACCTTGGCGATTATTGTCGGCGTGCCGCTGGGCGTCGTGATGACCCGCTTCCCGACGCTGGCCGGACCGCTGCAAGCCGGCGCTACCGTACTGCTGACGGTGCCGTCGATAGCACTGTTTGGTCTGTTATTGCCGTTCTATTCAAAATTCGGCCAAGGGCTGGGCCCGATGCCGGCGATCACCGCCGTATTTCTGTACTCACTGCTGCCGATCATGCGCAACACCTATTTGGCACTAACTGGCGTCGAGCCGGGCATCCGCGAAGCCGCCAAAGGCATCGGCATGACTTTCAGCCAGCGCTTGCGCATGGTTGAGCTGCCGATTGCGGTCCCAGTGATCCTCGCTGGGGTGCGCACGGCCGTGGTGATGAACATTGGTGTCATGACCATCGCCGCCACCATTGGCGCGGGCGGTTTGGGTGTACTTATTCTTGCTTCAATCAGCCGCAGCGATATGTCGATGCTAATCGTGGGCGCGGTATTGGTCAGTCTTCTGGCCATCTTCGCCGACCTGCTTCTGCAATGGCTGCAACGCACGCTGACTCCAAAAGGATTACTGAAATGAACAGTCCCAAGCAAATGATCGAGCTGCAGAACCTGACCAAGACTTTTCACACCAACGGCAAAGACGTCACCGCCGTGGATTCAGTGAGCCTGACCGTCAACGAGGGCGAAATTTGCGTGTTCCTCGGGCCGTCGGGTTGCGGCAAGAGCACCACGCTGAAAATGATTAACCGTTTGATCATGCCAACCTCCGGCACGGTGCTGATCAACGGCGAAGACACCAGCGGTCTGGACGAAGTGACCCTGCGCCGTAATATCGGCTACGTCATTCAGCAGATCGGCCTGTTTCCGAACATGACCATCGAAGAAAACATCACCATCGTTCCGCGCTTGTTGGGGTGGGACAAACAGAAGTGCCGCGACCGCGCTATCGAATTAATGGCGATGGTCAAGCTTGAGCCCAAGCAGTACCTGAGCCGCTACCCGCGAGAATTGTCCGGCGGTCAGCAACAACGGATCGGCGTGATCCGCGCCTTGGCCGCAGACGCGCCACTGTTGTTGATGGATGAGCCGTTCGGCGCGGTTGACCCGATCAACCGTGAGTCGATTCAAAATGAGTTCTTCGAGATGCAGCGGGCGCTAAACAAGACCGTGATCATGGTTAGCCACGACATCGACGAAGCAATAAAGCTCGGCGACAAAATCGCGATTTTTCGTGGCGGCAAACTAATTCAGGTCGACCACCCCGACACCTTACTGGCACACCCGGCAGATGACTTTGTAAAAAGCTTCGTTGGCCAGGACAGCACCCTCAAGCGTCTGTTGTTGGTAAAAGCCGAAGACGCGGCGGACAACGCGCCGTCGGTCAGCCCTGAAACTCCGGTCGCCGAAGCGTTGGAACTGATGGACGAGCTTGACCGCCGTTACGTGGTAGTCACCGATGCCGAAAACAAAGGCCTTGGTTACGTTCGCCGTCGCGACTTGCATCGTCAAACCGGCACCTGCGCGCAATTCTTGCTTGAGTTCAATGCCACGGCTGCTTTCGATGAGCATCTGCGGATTCTGCTGTCGCGCATGTACGAATTTAATCGTTCCTGGTTACCGGTATTAGATGCGCAGAACGTTTTCCTGGGCGAAGTCACGCAGGAGTCGATTGCCGAGTACCTGAGCTCCGGCAAATCCCGTGGGGGTAAAACCAGCATCGTTTCGCCGGCTGAGTTGGTCGCTGAAGCCTAGCTGTCTGTAGGAGCCAACTTGTTGGCGAAGGGCCATAAGCGGCGCGTCAGGGATGATGTCTCGCCAACGAGTTGGCCCCTACAGGTGTTGTATGGAGTCTCGGTAGGGAACATCAACCTGTCACACGGGGCGGTTACACAGGTCAATGCCTGACCCCTTGCGACGGACGTGTGCAAAAACGCGACATTTTTTGTTGATCTCAAGGCTATCAAGTCCTAAAGTTCGCGCCGAACGTCCATGCTGGAAACGATCCATCCGGCTCAAGTACTGACGACGAGACAGCAAGGCCAAGGGAAGCGCTTTTTTCCCATGGCCTTTTTGCTTTCGGCGATGGCCTTGGGAAGTAGGCGAACCAAAGTGGGGATACACACGGAGGACGTTCATTCGCACCCATTGATTAATCCAGTTTGCCCCGTAGGAGATCCAGCATGATCAAAGTCGAAGACTATTTTGAGCTCACCACCTTCAACAAAATGAAGGCGTTTGCCGATCAGCATGAAACCCCATTCGTGGTCATTGACACTGCGATGATCGACAAGGCCTACGATGACCTGCGCGCAGGCTTCGATTTCGCCAAGATCTATTACGCCGTCAAAGCCAACCCAGCGGTTGAAATCATCAACCTGCTTAAGGACAAGGGCTCCAGCTTCGATATCGCTTCGATCTACGAGCTGGATAAAGTCATGGGCGAGGGCGTAACGCCTGATCGCATGAGCTACGGCAACACCATCAAGAAATCCAAGGACATTCGGTACTTTTACGAGAAGGGCGTGCGGTTGTTTGCCACCGACTCTGAAGCCGACCTGCGCAACATCGCCAAGGCGGCGCCGGGCTCCAAAGTTTACGTCCGTATTCTTACCGAAGGTTCGACCACTGCTGATTGGCCGTTGTCGCGCAAGTTCGGCTGCCAGACCGACATGGCCATGGACCTGCTGATCCTCGCACGTGAGTTGGGCTTGGTACCTTACGGCATCTCGTTCCACGTGGGTTCGCAACAGCGAGACATCAGCGTGTGGGACGCAGCCATTGCCAAGGTCAAAGTGATCTTTGAGCGTCTGAAAGAAGAAGACGGCATCATCCTCAAACTGATCAATATGGGTGGCGGCTTCCCGGCCAACTACATCACCCGCACCAACAGCCTGGAAACCTACGCCGAAGAAATTATTCGCTTTCTCAAGGAAGACTTCGGCGACGACCTGCCGGAAATCATCTTGGAACCGGGTCGTTCGTTGATTGCCAACGCCGGTATTCTGGTCAGCGAAGTGGTGTTGGTCGCGCGTAAATCGCGCACTGCCGTTGAGCGATGGGTGTACACGGATGTGGGCAAATTCTCCGGCTTGATTGAAACCATGGACGAAGCGATCAAGTTTCCGATCTGGACCGAGAAGAAGGGCGAAATGGAAGAAGTGGTGATCGCTGGTCCTACCTGCGACAGCGCCGACATCATGTACGAGAACTACAAGTATGGCCTGCCGTTAAACTTGGCGATTGGCGATCGTTTGTATTGGTTGTCCACGGGCGCGTATACCACAAGCTATAGCGCCGTAGAATTCAATGGCTTTCCACCCTTGAAATCGTTTTACGTCTGACGGCTAGCGAGTCATCAAAAGCCCATGATGCTTCATGGGCTTTTTTATACCTGTCATACACGCTCAAAATCGCTAAGCTGATAAACGACTTCTTTCAAGCTCGGCACCATCATGCCCAGCGCTCGCTCAAGTTCAAGGATCGTGTTGCGTGGGTTAACGTTGACCATCAGTTGGGCTGATTCATTTAATAGCTGACTGACGCGAGTGTAATAGGCCACCATGTTGCCGGATGCCAGCATCGTATCGATGTAAAGCGTGTTTGTGGTTGCCACCGCTTTCCGTACAGATGCCAACTTCGCCTCCACGTCAGGCGTGCCAGATGTTGCAGCGGCGTGTGAGTCGGACAGCAGGTGTAAAAGGTAACCTGAATTAACGCCTTGCTGTTTAGCATAGAGCGTAGCGACCTGCTCCATAAACCTGATCGCAGGTGGCAAGATCAAGGGGACGCTGTCCAAGATGATCGAAGACGAAAAAACTCTGTCAGAATAAGCTTTCGTTGCCTCGTTAATGTGCTTCCTGATGTGCTCGATAAAGGCCACCGGGGCGGCGAGACTGAGCGTCGTTAAGCGAGCCATCAGAGAGAAGGGCGGTCCATAAAAATTAAGTTCCGAGAGTGGGACTTTCTTCTGTTCACGGCTTAATAACGTGCTGGCATGGCTGAGCTGTTCAGATACTATAATTACATCAGCCATTAAGCCGTTTAGCTTGGCATGCCGGCTAGGTAATTCTTCGAGATCAATGGGCCAGAATGTTGATCTGTTTTCAGCAACGGGAAGTAAAAAGTTCAGTGAGGGTTGTAGGTGTTGACGGTACTTTGCGTTAGACGCCATGTTTAGATTCGTAACGATAGATTCAGTCTGCTGAGACAGTGTCTGCAAAAACAGCCTGTACCGTTTCAACGTTACAGTCAAAGGGTCGCGGTTTGAGGTTAGTGTCATGTTTGAAGTTCGCGTTTGAATAGCAGTAAGGTGCGGAGGAAGGCTGCACTCAATCCTCCCTCTGCTGTGAATGATGAACCCTGAAAGCGCTGTACTATCGAATCGCGCTAAGGTAGCTCACTAGCTGCGATGCGTTATTAATAAACTGAAGGGAAGCGTCAGCGTCCTCCATCGTCGCCGCCGCGTTAATCGTCAAGAACAGGTTGACCGAAGAAACAACTTTTTTGAACTCGGCGCGGTAGAGCTTACGTTGTTCGTCCATGGTATGAACCGCGGTGAGAAACTTCATGCGCTCTATGACCAAAAGGTTACTTTTTTCGAGGACGGTAATAGCGTCAGATTTAGCGTCAATCTTTTTTCGTAGTCCATCACGCTCGGCGACCATCGACAAGTAGCTAAACGCAGCCTGTGCATCAGCTAACGTTTTTTTCATTTGGTCGAGGGCCATTTGTACCAGTGCCATTTTCGGTGGTTGCATGCCCATACCGGCGATTTTTTCCGCCGTCAAAATGGCATCTTCGCCGATGCTCATAAGGCCGACGGCCTCAAGCGTTGCCATGGCATTGGTAATGACTTTACGCTGTGCGGAAAACACGTCACGTGCTTCAGTGAGTTGCTGAATGTCAGCGATCAATTGTTCGTTCCCGCTTGCAAACTCCAACCAGTAGGCCTTTGTCTTGGCCGGGTCAAAGTGGTCACTCATGTTGCTCAAGGCTGATTCCAGTTTGCTGGCCTCTTCACCGGTTGCTTTAATGGCCCTCGCCAGGCGGGCGTTTCCACCGCTTACGGCGTCCTCTTGGTCCTCCTCGTCGTCCATTTGCGCCAGTTCTTCTTGGTAGCTGCGCACCCTTGATACGGCAAGATCGAGTTCTATGGCGATGGCTTGGCAGCTATTTTCGAGGGTGCTACGGGAGCCGATCACCACTTCGCACCATCCTCGGGATTTGGCAAGCAGGCTAGGCAGGTAATTTGTGTTTAAAGCCGCTACTTCAGCGATTGCCCGCGCGTCCCTCATCTGTTCGGTACTGCCGTTCATAACCTCCAGTTGTGGATCGTCAAATTCTGCGTTTTGTTTCATTGTAACGACGTTCGTTTTAGTGATCATTGCGTTATTCTCAGTTGTTATTAAGGCCTAAAGATTTGATTTCATCATCCGCTTCCCGGAATACATCCAGTAATGCGTCAGCGTCTTTGCCAATTGATACCCAGGGTTCTACGACGAAGCCGAAGTGCGCCGCAAATAAACGGGCTTTCATTGCGTCGTCGATTTCGTTAGCTTCTTCCAGCGATTTATTTGCATAGATCGACATCGCGTTCCAAACGGTGATCAAATTCTTAGTGGCGGTGTCAGCATCGATTACCAGTAACTCAAGGTCTTGCATATCAAGCTTGACTCTGTTCAAGTTGTACAGTGTCCTGTCTTTTATTCCTAGAGTTCCAATGTCGATTTCCTGCAAGGCTTTAAGGCGATTTCTTTCTGTTCGGATTTTTTCAGCTTCAACGCCTATGTAAATAGCCATGCCCAGACCATAGACATTCAAAGAAGACGCTGCTTTCAATGAATCCTCGACTGCTTTCTTGTATTCTTTTGTTTTCTCATCAATGTCGAGTGCTCGTTGTTCTATCACCCCAGCCAGGGATTTGATTTCCGCCGTAAGAGGTGTGTTGCTGATGGCTTGCAGTCGTTGATGAATTTCCGGGCGAACGGTTAGAGAGAGATCATTACCAAAATCGAACAGCAGCTGGTTGATTTCTTGGGCGTCTTTTTGTTTCTGTTCGACTTTTTTTAACATCTGCTTAACAAAGTGGCCAAAATCGTTTGCGGCTTCTTTGTCCGCACTGTCGAAGCCAATGTCCGGGAAGTCAGGGCCCAGTTCTGCTTGCACTCGCATCAGGTCTTCGACGGTATCAATGCCGAGGTCAGAGAGGCGCTGATTACCTTTGATTTCATCAATGGCGTTTGCAATGGCTTTGCCGAACAGCACAATATGCCCAGCAAACACTTTAAGTTCACTGCCTACTGCTTTGATCTTTACACAAATAGGGTTCCAGCGTTTCGCGTGGTTGTGGACAATGGTAAACGTGTGTTGAAAGTTTTCCAGGAGTAATCCCGGGCCCGCATAGGTTTCAAAATTGAGGTAGTTCTCTACACCCTTGAGGTCAGTGGGCAGCTGCAATCCTGCGATTTCATAGAGACGAAGCTGAACAAGTTCAGCTTTAGTCAGCGCAACACCCTTTCCTCGGGTGCTGTTTTCTGCGCGGCCAGCGGAGGCGTTGATAAAAATCTTAGGCGCGTTAATGGCATCGTCTATAAAGTCTTTAGCGTCATCGTCATAAGCTGCTTGATTCATGGTTAAGTCCTTTGTGTGAGGAGTATGCATCGATCCTGATGCAACTGGTGTAAGTGCAATGTGTTGGGTGTTTTTGGCACTTGCATGCAGACTAGGGGCTTGCTGTTAGGGCTGTCAAAAGCGAAAACAGGTCACGAGTCGTAGGACGAAATTGGGAAATATGTAGGTAATCGTCTATTACGTACTAGATACCGAAGAGGGCGTTGCGCCGCAGTGTTGTATCAACTTATGAATTAATGGCAGGCCATTAGTAAATTATTCACGGCTGTCAGGTCGTGCCGTGTTTGTGAATCGACGGATGAGAATATTTTTTGTTTAGGCGTCATAATGCGCCCCTGCGGAGTGATGAGGTCAGGTAGGAGGAAACGAAATGTAGGGTAGGAAGAGTATTTTCGTTATGACAGCGGGTGGTTATTTTCAAGACGAACAAGTTGCGCCAAACGTTCGTTATATCTTTCCGAAAATTTTCGGATTCTCTTATCTTTCGCGTCGCCCAGTGATTTACCGCTTACGCGTAAAAAATTTATATTGCCTTTTTTCAGGGCAATTTCCAGCCAGTACACGGCGCGGGTAATATTTCCTTCTTGTGCCAAAACGGCGGCGTGGCTGAACTGGCCGCGGAAGTCCCCGGCTTCAGCAGACAACTTGTACCACTCGTGAGCCGCAGGCAGGTCAAGGTCACAGTTTCGGCCGTCTTCCAGATAGCGGCCCAGCAGGTTCATGGACTTTGCATGGCCCATGTGGGCGGCCTTGCGATAACACGCTAGCGCTCGATGTTGGTCCTCAGGAATACCGCGCCCGGTCGCCAGCAGATTAGCCAGGTTATACAAGCCCCAATCTAGTCCCGCTTCGGCAGCCGTCTGGTAATGACTGGCGGCCTGTTCCCAGTCGATATCGCAACCCCAGCCATGTTCCTTGCAGCGACCGAGCATGTTGTGCGCCATGACATGGCCGTTCTTCGCGGCTATCTGAAACCACACTAAGGCCAGCGCCGGGTCTTTCTGAATGCCGGTGCCGTCCAGCAGGATTTGCCCTAGCAGCGCCTGCGCATCGACCACGTGCGACTTTGCCGCACTGAGTATTGCTTGAGCGGCTCGGGGTGGGTTTTGCGCCAACATGGCGCGAAGCTGATCGCCGTTTACCGTCTCTGTGCGTCGCAAGGTATAGGTCACCGCTTACACCTCGACCCAGCGGCGTAATAAGTTGTGGTAGGTGCCGGTCAGTTGAATCAGTGAGGGGTGATCCGGGACGTCCTGCGTCAGTTGCTGGAGTGACCTGTCCATCTCAAATAACAGCGCACGCTGGCTGTCCTCCCGAACCAGGCTCTGGGTCCAGAAGAATGAGGCATATCGCGCACCACGTGTGACGGCGTTGACCTTGTGCAAGCTAGTGCTTGGGTAAAGCACCAGGTCACCGGCGGGAAACTTTATTTTCTGAGCGCCATACGTGTCCTGAATTTCCAGTTCGCCGCCGTCGTACTCATCGGGATCGCTGAAAAACAGGGTGGACGATAAGTCAGTGCGCACTCGCTCCGGGCTGCCCTGGGCCTGGCGCACGGCGTTATCGATATGGAAATCGAAGCTGCCACCGGCGGTGTAGCAGTTAAGCAGCGGTGGAAAAACCTTGTTCGGCAATGCGGCAGACATGAACAGCGGGTTGGCCCAAAGGCGCTCCAGCAATGCGGCTCCAATCTCTTGTGCCAGCGGATGGCCTTCGGGCAGTTGCAAGTTGTGCTTGGCTTTTGCCGACTGAAAACCCGCTGTAATTTTACCGTCTGCCCAGTCCGCTTGTTCCAGTGCTAAGCGAATACGAGCGACCTCGTCGCGGTTAAAAATACCCGGAATGTGAAGAAGCATGGGAGGCGCTCTTGAGAATAAATGACGGATGCTAATGATTTGCATTGGCGTTGTAAATGCTTTTATGTATCAAATCGCGGTTTTAAAATTAAATAAGCGATCAGTTCAAATAATAATGATTCTCAATTGCTAGAGAGACTTATTTCCCCTATATTCCGCAACCTCAATTCTTTGGGGAAGGAATCCACCCATGTTGCGAAGCCCACTACACCCTTCGGCTCAGTCACCTCGGCTAGTTGCTTCTGCATTAGGCGTGGTCATGACGGCCTTCTCCGCAGCGCAACTAGTACATGCCGCCGAGGGCACTAACGATGTGGCTCTTGACACTGCGGTCTCCCTTGGCGCCACCCAGATTACCGGTGAAGGCCAAGACCAAACGGCTTATCAGGTAGAGAAGGCGTCTTCGCCCAAATACACCGCGCCGCTGGTTGATACCCCGCGCTCAGTGACGGTGGTTGCGCAGCAAGTACTCAAGGATACCGGCGCGACATCGCTGCAGGATGCGTTGCGTACCGTGCCGGGGATTACCTTTGGCGCAGGCGAGGGGGGTAACCCGCAAGGTGACCGGCCGTTTATCCGTGGCTTCGACGCTCAGGGCGACACTTACCTGGATGGCGTGCGTGACACGGGTTCGCAAACCCGGGAAATCTTTGACGTCGACTCAATCGAAGTCAGCAAAGGGCCCAACTCTGCATTCGGTGGTCGCGGTTCGGCCGGCGGTAGCTTGAATATCGTCAGTAAAGCGCCGAAAGACGCTGACTTCACGGACGGGGGCTTCACTTTCGGCTCGGATCAGACCCGCCGCTACACGCTGGATGTAAACCGGAAGTTTCTCGACACCGCAGCGTTTCGCTTGAACCTCATGAGCCACGAACAGAATGTGGCGGGCCGCGATGCGGTCAACTACGATCGCTGGGGTGTAGCGCCTTCGGTGACCTTTGGCTTGGGCACGCCGACCAGGGTCAACGTCAATTACTACCACCTTGAAAGTAACGACCTGCCTGACTCCGGCATTCCGTACGGGTACAGCTCAGCATCGGCAACTGCCGCGCACGTACACGACAAGCCAACCGATGGCGGCAACAGCAGCAACTTCTATGGCCTGAAGGACCGTGACTTCCGCAAGACCCGGACCGACATCAGTACGTTCTCTATCGAGCACGATATCAACGATGAGATGACGCTGAAGAACACCCTGCGTCATGGCAGCACCCGTCAGGATTATGTCCTCACCCAACCGGACGATAGCCAGCACAACGTCAACCAATACGGCACCGTATGGCGCCGGGCTAACACCCGGGTCAGCAGCACCGAAACCAGTACTAACCAGACTGACCTGTTTGGCGAGTTCCGGGCGCTGGGCTTCAAGAACAAATATTCAACCGGGCTGGAAGTAACCCGGGAAGAAAGTACGGTTACGGGCTACACCGTCACGCCAAACAGTAACCCGGCGGGCGGAGGATGCCGTCCTGGCGTCGTTGCCAGCGGTACCTGTACTTCGTTAAGCGACCCTAATGACAACGATGACTTCTCGGGTTCTATCGCGCGCAACTACGCAGGAACTAACACGGTGGGCAACACCCGCGCGCTGTACGCGTTTGACACCCTCGAGCTGGACCCGAAGTGGCTGCTAAACTTCGGCCTGCGTTATGACACCTTCGATACAACAGCAAAGAACACCACCACCGGCCGTACCAGTAACGAAAGTAACTTCTGGAACTGGCAAGCGGGTCTGGTCTGGAAACCGATAGAAAACGGCAGCGTTTATGTGTCCTACGCCACCTCGGCAACACCGCCGGGCTCTTCGCTGAACGAAGGGTCTGATGGCAACCCCCTGACGGCGGGTAACAGCACCCTGCAAAGTGATCTGCAGCCGGAAACGACCAAGAACTATGAGTTGGGCACCAAGTGGGATTTATTCCATGATCGCCTTTCGCTAACCGCGGCAGTCTTCCGCACGGAGAAAGAGAACACTCGGGTATTGGTGCAGAGCAATACCTACGAAAATGCCGGTGAGTCCCGTGTCGATGGATTGGAGCTGTCAGCCACCGGTAAGATCACCGAAAAATGGCAAGTCTTCGCCGGCTACAGCTACTTGAAAAGCGAGCTGGTGGATCCTGGATTGACCGGACGCAACGGCGTTGTCACCGCGAACGCGCTGTCCTCGGCGGGCAACGAAATGCCCAACACGCCGAAAAACAGTTTCAGCCTGTGGACCACCTATGAAGTGATACCAAAACTCACGATTGGTGGCGGTGCATTTTATGTCGACGACGTTTACGGTGATCCGGCCAACACCGTGTATATTCCCTCGTATACCCGCTATGACGCCATGGCCAGCTACAAGCTGACTAAAAATGTCGACCTGCAATTGAACGTGCAAAACCTCACCGACAAAACGTACTACGACAAAGCTTACGCTGCGCACTTCGCCAATCAGGCTGCCGGTCGCACAGCGCTCATGGGCGTAAATGTCCACTTCTGATACACGCTTGCTCCAACCCCGCTCACTGACGTGCGCGGGGTTTTTATATGCGGATGAGAATGTTTTCTGTTCAGGCGGCATAATGCGCCTCAGCAGATGCAACTGAGGTCATTAAGGTGTTGAAGAAAGCGCTGTTTCAAGTCCATTGGTTCTTCGGCATCAGCGCGGGTCTGGTCCTGGCGATCATGGGGATCACCGGAGCGATCACCTCGTTTCAAGATGAATTGATAGACGTGTTCAATCCCGATGCATTGCGCATTGAACAGCGTATTTCAGGGCAATTGCCGCCCTCGCAGTGGGTACAGAAACTCGAAGCCAGCACCGGAAAAGCTGTATCCGCACTCTGGGTCAGCGTGTCCGACGATAAAGCCGCGCGGGTATTGTTTACGCCACCGCCGGGTCAACGCCGTGGCGAACTGAATTATTTCGATCCCTACACCGGCATGGTGTTGGACGTTCATTTATTCGGTGAGGATTTCTTTGCGCTGATGCTGCAACTGCACCGCACGCTGGTGCTGGACGAATTCGGCAAGCAATTGACCGGCGCCAGCACCCTGATTTTGGTGTTCTTCTGTTTGTCCGGCCTCTACATGCGCTGGCCGCGCCAAGTACTCAGCTGGCGTACATGGCTGACGTTGGACTGGGCAAAAAAAGGCCGCGCATTCAAATGGGACCTGCACTCGATTTTTGGTACTTGGTGCTTGGTGTTTTACCTGGTGTCAGCGTTGACCGGCCTGATGTGGTCCTACGAGTGGTACAGCAATGGGGTGAATCTATTGCTCGGTGACGGCCCTGCAGGCGAGGTGCGCAAAGGCGGTCGTGGTGGCCGCGGACCCTCCGGGCCAGAAGGTCCGTTACCCACTGTGAATTACGACGCCGTGTGGAACAGCATTCAGCGTGTTGCGGGTCCTGAGTTGAGCAGCTGGAACTTGCGTCTGCAACCGGTTTCGGGTCAGCCCGCGACGGTCTACTACCTGTTGCGCAATGCCGAGCATCAGCGTGCCCTTAACCAGATCACCCTCGACCCAGCGACGGGCATTGTCAGCGCCCAGTCGCGTTATGCCGACAAGAGCCTTGCGGCCAGGTTATTGATCAGTAATTACGCGCTGCACGTGGGCAGCTATTTCGGGATTGTCGGGCGGATTGTCATGTCACTTGCGGCGCTGATGATGCCGTTGTTTTTTATCACCGGATGGTTGCTGTACCTTGATCGACGTCGCAAGAAACGCCAGATCGCAACCGCCCGTGGCGCGCTGACGGCGAATCCAGACAGCCGCACGCCCGCCTGGTTGATCGGTTTCGCCAGCCAAAGTGGTTTTGCCGAGCAGTTGGCGTGGAAAACGGCTGGGCAGTTGCAGGCCGCCGGGTTAGCGGTGCGTGTGCAACCGTTGGCCGAGATCACCGAGCAGGATCTACGCCAAAGCCGCAACGCCCTGTTTGTGGTCAGTACCTTTGGCGACGGCGAGGCGCCTGACGGTGCGCGCGGGTTTGAGCGGGCGTTGCTCAGTCGGTCGTTACCGCTACTGGAGCTTAATTACGCGGTGTTGGCATTGGGTGACCGGCAGTACCAACATTTCTGCGCGTTCGCTAAACGATTGCATGATTGGTTGGCGGTACACGGCGGCAGCTCGCTGTTCGCGCCGATTGAAGTTGATAGCGGAGACAGTGCATCCCTGCATCACTGGCAACAACGCCTGGAGACGTTGACTGGACGCAAGTCGGCGGCGGCGTGGCAATCGCCTGAATTTGAAAACTGGACCTTAAGCCGGCGTGAGCTACTGAACCCGAACAGCGAGGGGTCGAAGGTATTCTTGATCGACCTGATGCCGCCTGCCCTCTGTGCCTGGGAGGCAGGGGATTTGGTCGAGGTATTGCCGTGTGACAGCGTGGTACCCCGTGAATACTCCATCGCTTCGATTCCTGCGGACGGCAACTTGCAGCTGATTGTTCGCCAGGAAATACACCCGGACGGCAGCCTCGGGCTGGGCTCGGGGATGCTGACTGAACGTGCATTGTTAGGCTCATCGGTCAGTCTGCGTCTGCGGCGTAACAGCAGCTTTCATCTGCCAAGCGAGCCAATGCCGATGATATTACTGGGCAACGGAACTGGGTTGGCGGGTTTGCGCAGCTTGCTCAAGGCACGGATTGCTCAGGGGCAAACGCGGAACTGGTTGGTGTTCGGCGAGCGCAATGTAGCTCACGATTTCTATTGTCGCAAAGAGCTACAAGGTTGGTTAGCGACGGGCGATCTGGCGCGGCTGGATTTAGCGTTCTCCCGCGACCAGCCCGAGAAAATCTACGTGCAGGATCGGTTGCGTGAAGCTGGCGATGAACTGCGCAAGTGGCTGGCGGATGGCGCAGCGATCTACATGTGCGGCAGCTTGCAGGGCATGGCGATGGGCGTCGAGGAAGTGCTGGTCGAGTTACTGGGCGTTCACGAGGTCGAGCAATTGGTCGAGCACGGACGTTATCGGCGGGATGTGTATTGACTGAGCTGTTCGCTGGATCGGCGGCATGCCGAGATTAGGAAAGGCAGCAATGAGGTCTTTCTGATACACCGCGCTGCCTGCTTCCCGAATAAATTCGGTCCCACAGAGATTCGAGTCGTGCCCAAACTGGGTGTGTGGGCACGGGCTCTGTGGGACCGAATTCATTCGGGAAGCGTTCTTCCGCGACCAGTCCGAAGGGCTTGGCGAGGTGGGCCTGATACACCGCCTCGCCAGCAGGTTGGTTCTTAGAGATATTACGCGGCGTTACCCTCGACGAACTGCTCGGCGTAGTGGCAGGCAACCTGACGGTTGTCGACTACACGCAAGGCAGGTTCGTCGGTGGCGCACAGCTCGGTCGCGTAGGGGCAGCGCTTGTGGAAGGCGCAGCCGGTTGGCGGGTTGAGCGGGTTAGGCAGTTCGCCGATGATTTTGATCTTCGGCTTCAGCGGGTCCGGGTGAATGGTCGGGGTCGCGGACAGCAAGGCCCGCGTGTACGGATGCAATGGCCGGTTGTAGATCTCTTCCTTAGGGCCCATTTCCGCCGGACGTCCCAGGTACATCACCAGCACGGTATCGGCGACGTGACGCACCACTGACAGGTTGTGCGAGATGAACACGTAAGCGGTGTTGAACTCCTGTTGCAAATCCATGAACAGGTTAAGCACTTGGGCCTGAATCGACACGTCCAGCGCCGAGGTCGGTTCGTCCGCCACCAGCACTTTAGGTTGCAGCATCATCGCCCGGGCCAGCGCAATACGCTGGCGCTGACCGCCGGAGAACATGTGCGGGTAGCGGTGGTAATGCTCGGGCCGCAGACCGACCTGCTGCATCATCGCCTGCACTTTCTCCCGACGCTCTGCCCGCGACAGGTTGGTGTTGATCAGCAGGGGTTCGCCCAGTTGATCACCGACTTTCTGCCGGGGGTTAAGCGATGCATACGGGCTTTGGAACACCATCTGCACGTCACGTCGCAATTGCTTGAGTTCTGCTTTGCTGGCGCCGGTGACTTCCTGGCCGGCAATTTTTAGCGAACCGGAGGAGGGCTCTTCAATCAACGTCAAGGCGCGGGCCAGGGTCGACTTGCCACAGCCGGATTCGCCAACCACAGCCAGGGTTTTCCCGGCTTCCAGCTCAAACGACACGCCGTTGAGCGCACGAACCAGCGCGTGCCCTTTGAACAGGCCGCGTGATACTTCGTAGTGACGGGTCAGGTCGCGGGCAGTAAGAACGACGGTCATTACGCGACCTCCTGGTTCAGCGGGTAGAAACAGCGAGCGAAGCTATGGTCTTTCAGGTCCAGACCAGGACGCTGGGTCCGGCAGTTGTCTTGCACGTACGGGCAGCGCGGCGACAGAAGGCAACCTTGTGGCCGGTCATAACGCCCCGGCACCATGCCGGGCAGGGTCGCCAAGCGATCGGCGCCCATGCTGTGCTCAGGAATCGCGGCCAGCAAAGCTTCGCTGTACGGATGACCTGGAACGTCGAACAAACCCGGCACCTGGCCAATTTCTACCGCTTGGCCGGCGTACATCACGCACACGCGCTGGGCGGTTTCAGCGACCACGGCGAGGTCGTGGGTGATCAGCACCAACGCCATGTCCCGCTCTTTTTGCAGGCTCAGTAACAGGTCCATGATTTGTGCTTGAATCGTCACGTCCAACGCGGTGGTCGGTTCGTCGGCGATCAGCAGTTTCGGTTCGCCGGCAATCGCCATGGCAATCGCAACACGCTGGCTCATGCCGCCCGACAGTTGGTGCGGGTAAGCATTCAAACGGGCGGCGGCGCCGGGAATTTCTACTTTTTCAAGCAGCTCCAAGGCACGCTGGCGGGCGGCTTTGCCGTTCATGTTCAAGTGTTGACGCAAGACTTCTTCGATCTGGAAACCCACGGTGTAGCTCGGGTTGAGCGCCGTCATCGGGTCCTGGAACACCATTGCCATGTCTTTGCCAATGATGCGGCGGCGCTGGCGGTTACTGAGGGTGAGCAGTTCATTGCCGTCGAAGTTAAGCGAGTCGGCAGTGACCACGCCCGGTTTGTCGATCAAGCCCATCAGCGCCATCATGGTCACCGATTTGCCGGAACCCGATTCGCCAACGATGGCCAGTACTTCGCCTTTTTCTACGCTGATGCTCAACCCGTCTACTACCGGAATAGCGTTGGCGTCGCCGAAGCGGACGTTGAGATTCTTGATTTCTAGAAGTGACATACGAATCTCCTCAGGCGGCATTTTTGAGTTTCGGGTCCAGCGCATCGCGCAACCCGTCACCCATCAAGTTGATTGCCAGCACGCTGAGCAAAATGGTCAGGCCAGGCAGGCTTACCACCCACCAGGCGCGTTCGATGTAATCGCGCGCGGAGGCCAGCATCGTGCCCCACTCCGGGGTTGGCGGTTGAACGCCCAGGCCAAGGAAACCCAATGCCGCTGCATCAAGGATCGCCGAGGAAAAACTCAAGGTCGCCTGCACGATCAGTGGTGCCATGCAGTTGGGCAGCACGGTGATGAACATCAGGCGTGGCAGGGTGGCACCGGCCAAACGGGCGGCGGTCACGTAATCACGGTTCAGTTCGCCCATGACCGCAGCACGGGTCAGTCGCACGTAGGAAGGCAGCGACACAACGGCAATGGCGATGATGGTGTTGATCAGGCCAGGGCCGAGGATGGCGACAATCGCCACAGCCAGCAGCAGCGACGGCAGCGCCAGCATGATGTCCATCAGGCGCATGATCGACGGGCCAAGAATGCGCGGGAAGAACCCGGCCAGCAGGCCCATTAGAATCCCTGGGATCAACGACATGACCACCGAGGACATGCCGATCAGCAGCGACAGGCGCGAACCGGTGATCAGGCGCGACAACAAGTCACGACCCAGTTCATCGGTGCCCAGCAGGAATTGCCATTGACCGCCCGCCAGCCAGACCGGTGGGGTCAGCAGGAAGTCGCGGTATTGTTCGCTGGGGTCGTGTGGGGCGACCCACGGCGCGAACAAAGCGCAGAAAACGATCAGGGTCATGAACATCAGGCCGGCAACGGCGCCTTTGTTCTGCGCAAATGCGCTCCAGAATTCTTTGTATGGCGACGGGTACAGCAGGCTTTGATCGACTGCTACCGCGGGAGTAGATGTGCTCATAGGAATGATCTCAGCCGTGGTGACGAATGCGTGGGTTGGCAAAGCCGTAGAGGATGTCCACCACGAAGTTGACCACAATCACCAGGCAGGCGATTAGCAGGATGCCGTTTTGCACCACGGGATAGTCCCGGGCGCCGATGGCTTCGATCAGCCACTTACCGATACCGGGCCAAGAGAAAATGGTTTCGGTCAGTACGGCACCGGCAAGCAACGTACCGACTTGCAGGCCGAACACGGTCAATACCGGAATCAACGCGTTACGCAGGCCGTGGACGAATACCACTCGGGCAGGCGACAGGCCTTTTGCGCGGGCGGTGCGCACGTAATCTTCACGCAGCACTTCAAGCATCGAGGAACGGGTCATCCGGGCGATCACCGCCAGCGGGATGGTACCCAACACGATGGCTGGCAAAATCAGGTGGTGCAGGGCGTCGAGAAACGAACCGGGCTCGTCACTGAGCAGGGTGTCGATCAACATAAAGCCGGTTTTGGGCGGGATGTCATACAGCAGATCGATGCGCCCGGACACCGGTGTCCAGCCAAGGGTCACCGAGAAGAACATGATCAGAATCAGGCCCCACCAGAAAATCGGCATTGAGTACCCCGCCAAGGAGATACCCATGACCCCATGGTCGAACAGGGATCCTCGTTTGAGTGCCGCGATCACCCCGGCGAGCAGGCCCAGGATGCCAGCGAAAATAAGTGCCGCAATCGACAGTTCCAGCGTGGCCGGAAACAGGGCGGTGAATTCGGTCCACACGCTTTCACGGGTGCGCAGCGATTCGCCCAGATCACCGTGGGCAAGCTTGCCGACGTAATCCAGGTATTGGGCGTAGAGAGGCTTATTCAGACCCAGACGTTCCATGGCTTGGGCGTGCATGACCGGGTCAACCCGGCGCTCCCCCATCATCACTTCCACGGGATCGCCGGGGATCAAGCGAATTAAAGCGAACGTCAGCAGGGTGATGCCGAAGAAGGTGGGTATCAACAACCCCACGCGGCGGGCAATAAAACTAAACATCTTCTGGTGTACCTCATCAGCCGGTTAGGCGTGCACCGACGAAGCCCGGGTTACGAGCGACGCCGGTATTTCTTATCTACTTCACCCGTGTGGTGGCGAAGTTATTAGTGGTCAAAGGACTGATGTGATAGCCCTCGACGTTTTTGCGCATGGCAGTGAACAGTTTGGGGTAAGCCAGGCTGAGCCACGGTTGTTCTTTGTGGAACTCTTGCTGGGCTTGCTCATACAGCGCAGCACGCTCAGCAGGATTTGTTATGGCTCGGGCCTTGGAAATCGCGTCTTCGAACGTCTTGTCGCACCAGCGTGCGTAATTCTCGCCATTTTTCGCCGCATCGCAACTCAGATTTGGCGTAAGGAAATTGTCCGGGTCACCGTTGTCTCCGGCCCAGCCAGCAAACACCAGGTCATGTTCGCCATTTTTGGCGCGTTTGAGCATTTCGCCCCATTCCAGAACGCGAATATCCACCTTGATGCCAATCTGCGCCAGATCAGACTGCAACATCTGTGCCCCCACCAGCGGGTTCGGGTTCGACACTGCACCGCCGTTACGGGTGAACAGGGTCAATACCGTTCCTTCCGGCACGCCGGCTTCTTTAAGCAATGCGCGGGCTTTGTTCAGGTCACGAGGCGGGTTCTGGATGTCTGCGGCGTAGCCTAGCAGCGTTGGCGGATACGGGTTGACGCCCTCGGTCGCCTTGCCTTCGCCGAACAGTGCATGGATATAAGACTTTTTGTCGAAGGCCAGGTTGATCGCTTGACGCACGCGCGCGTCGCTCAAGTATTTATGGGATGTGTTCATGGCGACGTAGCTGGTCATCATGGCTTCCATCTCGTCGATCTTGAGATTGGGGTCAGCCTTGATGTTGGCGATGTCATCAGGTTTTGGGTACAGGGCAATCTGACACTCGTTGGCTTTTAGTTTTTGTAGTCGGGTGTTGTTGTCGAGGGTGATGGCAAAGATCAGTGCTTCGCTCGGCACTTGACCCTTCCAGTAATCCGGGTTGGCTTTATAGCGGATTTGGGCGTCTTTGGCATAGCGAACAAGGATGAACGGACCGGTGCCGATGGGTTTGCTGTTGAGGTCGGCGGTTTTACCGGACTTGAGCAGTTGGTCGCCGTACTCGGCAGAGTAGATCGAGGCGAAGGCCATGGCCATGTCGCGCAGGAAGGGTGATTCAGGGCGGGTCAGCGTAAATTTGACCGTGGAGTCGTCGACTTTTTCAACGCTCTTAAGCAGGTCGGTAAAGCCCATGCTTTCGAAGTAAGGGAAACCAATCAGTGATTTGTCATGCCAAGGGTGCTTCGGGTCGAGCTGGCGCTCAAAACTCCAGAGCACGTCGTCGGCATTCATTGTGCGGGTTGGTTTGAAATAATCGGTGGTCTGAAATTTCACGCCGTGGCGCAAGTGGAACGTGTAGGTGAGGCCATCCGGGCTGATCTCCCAGCTTTCGGCCAGGCCAGGGACCACATCCGTGGTACCGGGTGCGAAATCTACCAGTCGGTTAAGGATGGTCTCCGCTGCCGCGTCGGCGGTGACGGCGGTCGTGTATTGCACGATGTCGAAACCTTCAGGGCTGGCTTCGGTGCAAACCACCAAAGGTTTGGCTGAAACGCTGACGGCGACACTGAGCAACGCCAGTGCAATCGAGGTACGTAAAGAAAGTAATTTCAATATAAACCCTCCGCAAACATCTGAATGGTGACGCCTGTGCGGATGATCGCGGACTGCTCCGAAACCCCCGCATCAGGCGCCGTTGATGCGTTAAAGAATGTTGAATGGAATCGTGGTCACGACTCGCAGTTCCCGGATGTTGCCGTCCACCTGATTTGCCGTAGCACGGTGCGTGGTATAGCTGGCTTTGACGCTGCTTGCCTTCAACGGGCCGCTTTGCATGGTGTAAGCGGTGCCGAAACCGTATTCCTGGTGGTGTTCACCGTTCATGGCTTTCACGTCGGAATAAGCAGTGCCGGTGTAGTGAGTGCCGTCGATACCAAAACCGTGTGCCGAGTAGATGCTGAATTTCAGACCCGGTACGCCGTATTCGGCCATGTTCAACCCGTAACCAATCTGGATCGACTTCTCATTCGGTCCGTTGAAGTCGGACAGCAAGGAGTTGGCGAGGAAGATGGCGTTGGTTTCATGGGCGTAATCGAAGTACGTGTCGCCCGCGACTTGCTGATACGCAAGCGTCAAGCTGTGGGCTTGGTGAGCCAGGGTGAATGACAGGCTGTACGTATCGTTGTCGATGGCGCCGAGTTTGCTTTGGCCGCTGTCCTTGGTTTTGTAGTAGTTAAAACCAGTGCTCAGGGCCAGGACGGATGGATCGCCCAGGTCGTGGTTGACCCCGACGTAGTACTGCTTCCAGAAATCTTCCAGGTCAGACGCATAGAAACTTGCCGTCAGCGCCTTCGACGGTTTCCAGTCCACACCGGCCATGCTCAAGCGGTCGGAAGTGATACTGCGGTCAGCGTACTCAGAGCGGAACTTGGTCAGGCTTTCTTCGGTACGCGGCGATACGCGGTCGAAGCTGCCAGCCTGGAACGACAGGTTGCTCAGTTCGTCGCTCTGTACGGCGAAACCCTGAAAGCTTGAAGGCAAGGCACGGTTGCCGATAAAGGCGATCACTGGCGTATTCACTGACTGACGGCCAGCGGTCACGATGGTGTTGGACACCCGGGCCTTTATGTTGCCAAGCCCCATTTTGCTCCACTGGTCAACGGCATCGCCGCTGCTGTCTGTCAGCGTTCGGTTGCCGCCGCCGGCGATTCGCGCGTGACCTCTTTCGAGTGCGACTTCGTTGTAAATAGCGGCTTCGGTCGCGAAACCAACAACACCTTGGGTGAACCCCGAGGAGTAATCGATGATCGTGCCTTGGGTCCAGGTATTGCGGCGTGGCGTCGAGACTGTCGTGCCGTCTTTTTGATACCTGAAAAGATCGTTACGGCTACTTTCTTCTTTCGCGAAAAAGTTCTTTGTGGAACCCTTTATCGTTGAACCTTCGATGAAGCCCTTGGCGTCATCTTGAGCCTTGCTGGTGCTGACCGTTGTGCGTTCGAAATCCTGACTGACGCTTTCCGCCTGTGCCATTGCTCCCAATGTGGAGATGGACAGGGCTAATAGTGCGGTACTCGCTCTTTTCACGTTTAAGCTCCCTTACAACTTTTATAGGGCCAGTTTTTTGGTTGATCTGGCTTGGATGGTGCTCGGTGTCCGTCTCGTTCGAAGTAGTGGCAAATGCCTACAGTCAAATCGTCGGAACGGCTTTGCTCGGGACGAAGTGCTTCCTCCCGGCTTGAAACGGTTTTTATCAAGCAATAACTGACGCAAGCCCCCGAAAACTAAAGGGCTCGGGCTGCGGAGTAAATAGTCCTAAGTGCTTCAGAGTTTGTAGGAAAAGTGCATAGCGATAGTGGGCAACTGCTTTTGGCAGTTACTTGCTGAACGCTGGACAGTTTTTCCTTTCTGAAAAAATGTCACCGCGCTGGTAACAGCGCGGCGACATAGTTCTTACTTACTAACGCTCACACCGTAGAACGAGTTCAAGCCGAATGGGCTGATCTTGAAGTCCTGGACGTTGTTACGCATAGGTTGATAGACGGTCGAGTGCGCGATTGGAGTAATCGGCACGGCGTCTTTGAGAAGGTGTTGCGCCTGTTTGTACAGTACGGTGCGCTTAGCCTGGTCAGGTGTTTCTTTCGCTTGCTTGATCAGGTTGTCGTACGGCTTGTCACACCACTTCGAGAAGTTGTTACCGTCCATCGCGTCGCAACCGAACAGGGTGCCCAACCAGTTATCCGGGTCACCGTTGTCGCCGCTCCAGCCAATCAACATTGCGCCGTTTTCGCCTGCTTTGGCGCGTTTGATGTACTCGCCCCATTCGTAGGTAACGATTTTGGCTTTGATGCCGATTTTTGCCCAATCTGACTGAAGCATCTCAGCCATCAACTTGGCGTTGGGGTTGTAAGGTCGCTGAACCGGCATCGCCCAGAGGGTGATTTCGGTGCCTTCTTTGATACCGGCTTCCTTGAGCAGCGCTTTGGCTTTTTCCGGGTTGTAACCGGCGTCCTTGATGGTGGTGTCATAGGACCATTCGGTCGGCGGCATGGCGTTGACGGCCAATTGGCCCGCGCCCTGATACACAGAGTCAATGATCTGCTGCTTGTTGACGGCCATGTCCAGCGCTTGACGAACTTTCAGCTGAGCCATTGGGTTAGGTTCGTCGCTGCCTTTGATTTTTGGCATGACGTTGTAAGCGATGTACCCCAAGTTGAAGCCCGCCTGGTCAGGCATCTTCAGGTCTTTGTCGGCTTTGAGCCCGGCAAGGTCAGCTGGACGCGGGTACAGGGTGATCTGGCATTCGCCTTTCTTCAGCTTTTGCATCCGCACTGACGGGTCGGTGGTGATAGCGAAGATCAAGTTGTCGATTTTGACATCTTCAGGCTTCCAATAATCCTTGTTGCCGGTGTAACGGATGTTGGAGTCTTTCTGATAGCTCTTGAACACAAACGGACCAGTACCAATTGGCTTCTGGTTAATGTCTTGAGCCTTGCCTTCTTTGAGCAGTTGCGCGGCGTATTCAGCGGACTGAATAGACGCGAAGCTCATGGCCATGTCTTGGATGAACGCGGCATCAACCGTTTTCAGCGTGAACTTGACCGTGTGATCGTCCACTTTCTCGACCTTGGTGATGTTGGTGTCCATCCCCATGTCGGTGAAGTACGGGAATTCGGTCGGATAGGCGACGCGGAACGGATCGTCTTTGTTCAGCATGCGGTTGAACGTGAACAGCACGTCATCGGCATTGAAGTTACGGGTCGGCTTGAAGTAGTCGGTGGTGTGGAACTTCACGCCTTCACGCAGGTGAAAGGTGTAAGTCAACACGTCTGGGGAAATGTCCCAGCTAGTCGCCAAGCCTGGAATAACAGCGGTACCACCGCGCTCGAACTGACTGAGACGGTTGAACATCGTCTCGGCGGCAGCGTCAAAATCGGTTCCGGTAGTGTACTGACCTGGGTCAAAACCGGCCGGGCTGCCTTCGGAGCAAAACACCAGTGAAGTAGGAGCTGCTTGGGCGAACGGAGCGCAGGCAATTAAACCTGCGCTGAGTAGAAACGGAATGACCGCTTGTTTGAGCATGGTGGCCTCAGTTGTTGTCATTTTTTAGTAGAGGGCGCGACCTTATGAGTCGACCCTGCGGATACTTATGCAGGCGCCATACCCAAAGCAAGATGCTGGCGCCATTGAAGTGTCAAACAGTGGCACGAACGTACAGGAATGTCGCATAAATGTAATTCGACGCGCATTTGATCGTTTGCGTGGTCGTTTTTAGCAACATGGCCTGCACCGAGTAAGTGCGATCGGGCGTGTAAATTGCACCCGGTTAGAGCAAAGGTGTTACTGAATGGCTATTGGCTAAGGCTCACTCCGTAGAAGGGCGTGAGGCCAAATGGGCTGAGTTTGAAGTTTTGCACTTCTTTGCGCATTGGCTGAAAAACCTTGGAATTGGCAATCGGCGTAATGGGCACTTGTTCCTTCAAAATGTGCTGTGCTTGTTGGTACAGCTTGATTCTTTCTGCGCGATCACTGGTGACTTTGGCTTTTTTTACCAGCGCGTCGTAGGCCGGGTCGCACCATTTGGCAAAGTTGCTCCCGGTCACTGCCGCACAGCTATAAAGAACGCCGAGCCAGTTGTCGGGATCACCGTTGTCACCGGTCCAGCCATAGGTCATTACGTCATGCTCGCCGTTCTTGGCGCGCTTGATGTACTCGCCCCATTCGTAGCTGACAATCGTGGCTTTGATGCCGATCTTCGCCCAGTCGGCTTGAATCATCTGCGCAGACATTCGTGCGTTGGGGTTGGAAGCCCGTTGTACCGTCATCGCCCACAGGCTGATTTCTGTGCCCGGTGCAATGCCGGCTTCTTTGAGCAGTTGTTTGGCTTTCGTTGGATCGTACGGCGCGTCCTTGATCGTCGGGTCATAACTCCATTGGTTAGGCGGCAACGCGTTCTGCGCCAGTTGCCCGGCACTTTGGTAGACCGCCTTGATGATCGCGGGCTTATCGATGGCCATGTCCAACGCTTGACGCACTTTGAGCTGGTCCAGCGGTTTATGGGTGACGTTATAGGCCAGGAAGCCGAGGTTGAAGCCGGGCTGACTGAGGACAGTAATGTTCGGGTCTTTTTCCAGCAGTTCAATGTCTTGTGGCCGAGGGTAGCCGCTGACTTGACACTCGTTGGTCTTGAGTTTTTGCACGCGTACGGCGGCGTCGGTATTGATCGAGAAAATCAGGTTGTCGATTTTCACGTCCTCCGGCTTCCAATACGCGGTATTAGCGCTGTAGCGAATCTGCGAATCTTTCTGATAGCGCTTGAACACAAACGGTCCGGTGCCAATGGGTTTTTGATTGATGTCAGCTGCCTTACCTTCTTTAAGCAGTTGCGCGGCATATTCGGCGGACTGAACCGAGGCGAAGCTCATGGCCAGGTTTTGAATAAACGCCGCATCCACGTTGTTCAGGCTGAAACGCACGGTGAGATCATCGATTTTGTCGACGCTTTTGATCGTCGTGTTCAGGCCCATGTCATTGAAGTAAGGCGACTCAGACGGGTACGCCTTGCGAAACGGGTAGTTTGGATCGAGCAGACGGTTGAAGGTGAACAGCACATCGTCCGCGTTGAAGTCTCGAGTCGGGGTGAAGTAGTCGGTGGTGTGAAACTTTACGTTCGGGCGCAGATGAAAGGTGTATCTCAGGCCATCGGCAGAGACCTCCCAACGTGTCGCCAGCCCCGGTTCGACGTTGGTGCTGCCGCGCTCGAATTGAGTTAAACGGTTGAACACGGTTTCGGCAGACGCATCGAATTCCGTGCCGCTGGTGTATTGGCTTGGATCGAAACCAGCGGGGCTGGCTTCGGAGCAATACACCAGGGTTGTAGCCGCCTGAGTGAGCGGCGCGCAGGCTATTAAAACGGTGGCAAGCAACAAGGGTCTAAATGTGTGTCCCATGGGAGCCTCGAGTAAGTGCGGTCATCGCGTGGTCGAAAGGGCCTGACAGCCGAATAGACAACGGAGAGTACCGCACTGCTTACAGTGTTTACGGCCCAGAGTTAGTCGTGCTTGTCCGCGCGGTCCTTAACGGCGTTTAACAATGGCCCAAGCGCTGTTTGCTGACCCAGCAAGTGGTAGAAAGATTCTTTGTTTTTCTCACCCCGGAAAATGAAGTTCAGAACAGTTTTACCGTCTTTCCTTAATCGTTTTAATGCCTGCTCCGCCGCGTCATGTGCATTTTTTTGTAGATCATCCAGATCGCTTTTAGAGGTGCTACGGCGAACAAGGTAGGGGTGGTTGAAGGCCCAGTCTTTTATAATTTCGTCCTGCCATGTGCAGTCCATGGGGTGAACAAAGAACGCTGTTGCCATGGCCACTGGGTCGACTTCACCTTCGCCGTTCCAATGGGCGACCATCGCTTGGGCGACGCGTTTTACTGCTTCTTCAGCCAGCAAGGCGGCCAACTTATGAAGTGGGTGCTCCGCGTGGTCTTTGGACAGCTGCGAGTGCGATGGATCGGTGGAGCCACTGGTATTGGGGTCATCGCCGAAATGAGTCTGGGCATCGTCGATGCTGTTTCCGATCAATCCCAACATGCCTTGCATGACGGTGTTGAAAACATTGCTCAATATTCGCCCCGGTGTCCCGGTAAACCAGGCGTACATTTCGACATATTCCGATACCGGCAAACTGGCCCATTGGTCACGAGCATCCAAAAAGGCGTTGAATATGTCGAGTAGTTTCTCATCGTGATGTTCGTTTAGCAGGATCAATATGATCTGATCCCGTTCTGAACGAAACCCCGGCACGGTGGGTTTAAATCCGACGTCCTTGGTTGAAAACAAAACGTCGCCAATAGGGCCCGCCAGACTGGAAATAACATCGGTACCGCCGAAGGTGCCGGTGACTAATGGCAGGTGCCATTTACAGTCGGTTTTTGAGGTCCATGGCAGCACCGTGCTATGGCCAAGTTTGATCAAGCTCAGCTCAATGAAGTTGGAGTGAGCAAAGAAGTCTTCCAGGATGTGCAGCGCTGCACCGAACGGTTTTAAACCCTGATAATCGGGGCCCTGCGCCATCGCCTGACGCAGTTCGTCCTGCATGACCGCTACTGAGCGCTGAATGTAGCGTTTCATGGAGGTCTGTGGGTCGACCTCAAGCAGCGGGTCACCCGGCATCACCCATTGTTCAAACTCGGCATCACGCGTCGTTGGGTCAGCCGGCGTTGGGTTGGTGACTTTCGGGTTGTCGATATGTTGGCTGGGGCGGTAGACCCCCAGGACGTCTGGCGTGACCGTGTAGAACTCGGGCCTGATGGACCTCAGGTTTTTGAATTTGGCCACCGACATGACGTCCACTATCTTGGTCAATGCCTCACGGGACAGCACATTTGGAAAGTCTTTGGGCATCGTGGCGGCTCGGACGATCTTCGGGTCGAGTAATTGTGAATAATCGCGCAGCCAATTGCCGAAGTACGCCATCTGAACTTGCGACGTTTCTAGACCAACGGACCCCAGTACGGCTTCAATGGTTTGGTGGGTGTGCTTGTCCTTGCTACCGGACCCCGCCTCAAACCCTTCTCGATCACCGTGTTCATTAATAGGGCTGTTCAGGTTTGCGCTTTGTGTTTCTTGAATTCGCTCCATGGCGTTGAAGTAACAGGCGCTGATTGCAATCGGATCTGCATCGGGCGGGCAAAAGGTGGCGATCTCGATACCGCCGTCGGTCTGGTCCATTGAGCCGAAAAGTGCCATTCGATAAGCGTGACCTGAGCCTTCTTCCCGCGCTGAATCAGGGGCAACGCTAGGCGTGCCGTCGGCGTTTTTATCCGCAAGATCACCGCGCAGCACGTTATCCAGATGATGCCCGAACTCATGAAGCAAAATTGCCAGCAGCTCCCAGGAAGTGCTTGGGTCCGTTAATACGCGTTCAATCGCTGCGGGGTGGATGCGCACGGTGCGGTCCCGATTGTCATAGTCGGCCGGGTAGGTGTAAGTCGGCATGACCACATGTTTCGGGTTTTCCACGTTTCCGCTCAGCAGGGCTTTTTGAAGCGTGAAGTAAGTGTGGGCCGGGATATCGAAGCCGAACGTTTCGGCCATCATCAAGGCGAAGGCGGCTGGCGGGGTGATCCTTGCCAGGTCCGTCAGTTGATCCAGGGCGTAAGTGGTGTGCAGTTGGCCTGCCAACCCCGGCAGCGGGTGCTCGTACGGTGTGAGTTTTAGAAAACGAAGGGTCTTGTAAGCGTCGATTTTTGACGACATCAGTGTATTCATCCATGAGGTATTTAAAGCGACGTGCAGCGATGCAGCCTGTTTCAAGGCGGTTCGAAGCGCGACGTGATGGGTGGTGCGAGACAGGAGTTTACGGTTTGAGCGGCGTCTGAAAATCAGCCTTGTCAGCGGACGCTGTAGGGCGAGGGTGCAGCGTGAAGGCGCGATGTCGGCGCGAAGGTAGCGAAACGGCGGAAAGCCAGGGCCTGCCGCCGTTTTGGCGTCATTGCATCTGTACTTCGATCACGCCATCGGCGTTAACGCTGACCTGGCTTGTGCCGGCCTCAACATCCGGGGTAGGGGCCGCGTCGGAACGGGCGGCTTTCATCATCATGACCGGCGCACGCAGGTACGGTTGTGGAAAGCCTGAGGTGTTGAGGTTCAGGTTCACCAGCTTGTAGCTTTTGCCACCCAAGGCGTCGGTGACCAACTGCGCACGCGCTTTAAACGCGGTCACGGCGTCTTTGAGGAGGGAGTCTTCGCTGGCTTTTCGTGTTGGTGGGGCGATGGCGAAGTCCATGCTGCTAATTTTCATACCGTCCAGCAACGTTGCTGTGAGCTTCGACAAAGCCGCAAAGTCGGCGCTTTCAAGCCGCAGCTCGGCATGTTCGCGCCAGCCCGTGATTTTTTGTCCCTTGTCATCGTAGATCGGCGAGCTGTTGCGAGCGCCTTGTCGAATGGTCACGCCTTTGACCTCGCGAGCCTGGCCAAGCGCTTTGTTCAGCGACTCAGTAATCTCTGTGGCGAGTTTAGCCGGGTCAGTGTTCTGCGCCTCGGTAAACAACGTGACCATCATCAGGTCGCGCGGCACTTCCTGGCTGACTTCTGCGCGTACGGAAACCTGGTTGTAACGCGGCTCATCGGCCATTGCTGGGAGGCTGGCAAAGGTAACAATGCCGAGAGCAATGAGGGCAGCGGCGGGGCGAAGGCTGAACATAAAAACTCCTTGTTGAAAACATCCGAAGCGGATAGCCGTCAGACACAAACCCATCAGACTGTAAATCATCCACTCCGGTTCCTGGGGGGTATACGGACCACTGTAGAGCCAACGTGTTGGCGAAGGTCCTTCGGACCTGATCGCAGCCTTCGGCAGCTACAGAATCTGTGCATCGCCAACATCTGTGGGACCGAATTTATTCGGGAAGGCTTCAGTCCTGACACCCTGCAACCTCAAACCACACAAAGTGCCACCCAGTTTGCTGCGCGAGACAGCGCGGCGTCGAAGACGTGGCGGACCTTCCTACAGAGAGTTCGATGGGTCTGCAAAAGGGTCAGGCACGGTGATGGCACTGTGACGCTTTGACGCAGTTACGCTGTTTTTACATTTGCTTCGTTATACTGCGCGCGATTCGCCTGCATCGCTCATCAGGAGAGCTCATGCTCGCCCCGATTCAACTGCTTTCAGCCACTCGCCAGAACCTGTGGCGCCTGACCGTGATCCGTACTTTAGTGCTTGCCGCGCAAGCGGGTTCGGTAGGTGTCGCCTATCTGTTGAACCTGTTACCGCTGCCCTGGCTGCCATTGGCGATCACGCTTGGTTTTTCCATGGTGCTGTGCGTATTGACCGCCATTCGCCTGCGTACGTCGTGGCCGGTCACCGAGCTGGAATATGCCGTACAACTGGCCCTCGACATGCTGATCCACAGCGTATTGCTGTATTTCTCCGGCGGCTCGACCAACCCCTTCGTTTCCTATTACCTAGTACCGCTGACTATCGCTGCAGTGACGTTGCCGTGGCTGTATTCATTGATGCTCTCGGGCTTGGCGCTGACCAGCTACACCCTATTGCTGGTGCAGTTCTACCCCATGGGTACCTTTCCCATCGCTCGGGAGAGCATGCAGATTTATGGCATGTGGCTGAGCTTCGCATTGGCCGCTGCCGTGATCACTTTTTTTGCGGCAAAGATGGCCGAAGAGCTTCGACGCCAAGAACAACTACGTGCCGAACGTCGAGAAGAAGGCCTGCGTGACCAACAATTGCTGGCCGTGGCGACCCAAGCGGCTGGCGCCGCCCATGAATTGGGTACACCCTTGGCGACCATGAGTGTGCTAATCAAAGAAATGCGCCAGGACCATCACGATCCGCTGTTGCAGGAAGACTTGGCCGTGCTGCAAGAGCAAGTCAAGCAGTGCAAGCACACCCTGCAACAACTGGTGCGCGCCGCTGAAGCCAATCGGCGCATGGCCGTTGAAGAGCGTGACGTGACTGAGTGGCTGGACGAAGCCTTGAACCGTTGGCACTTGATGCGGCCTGAAGCCAGCTACCGCTTCCAGCTTGTGGGCCAAGGGTCGATTCCCCGACTGGCGCCACCGCAGGATCTGACCCAGGCGTTGCTCAATCTGTTGAACAATGCCGCCGATGCCTGTCCTGAAGGGTTGGAAGTGCGTCTGGATTGGGGGCTCGCAGAAATTTGCATCAGTATTCGAGACCACGGTGCCGGTGTGCCGTTGGCCATTGCCGAACAAATCGGCAAGCCATTTTTTACCACTAAAGGCAAAGGCTTCGGCCTCGGTCTGTTTTTGAGCAAGGCCAGCGTGACCCGCGCCGGGGGCTCAGTAAAACTCTACAGTCATGAGGAGGGCGGCACGCTCACCGAGTTGCGCCTGCCCCGTGACGCCCGAGGAGAAAAGCATGAGTGACGAAATTCAAGTCGAAGGCGAAGGCGAAGAGCTGCCGCATTTGTTGTTGGTCGACGATGACGCGACCTTCACCCGCGTGATGGCACGGGCCATGAGTCGGCGTGGCTTTCGTGTCAGCACCGCCAGTTCGGCCGAAGAAGGGCTGATGTTGGCGCAAAACGACATTCCGGAATACGCCGCGCTGGACCTGAAAATGACCGGCGATTCCGGGCTGGTGTTGCTGCCCAAGCTGCTGGAAATCGATCCGGAAATGCGCGTGGTGATCCTGACCGGTTATTCGAGCATCGCCACGGCTGTGGAAGCCATCAAGCGCGGCGCTTGCAATTATCTGTGCAAACCGGCCGATGCTGACGACGTTTTGGCTGCGTTGCTGTCCGAACATGCAGACCTGGACACGCTGGTGCCGGAAAACCCGATGTCGGTGGACCGTTTGCAGTGGGAACATATTCAGCGCGTGCTGACCGAACATGAAGGCAACATCTCTGCCACCGCTCGAGCCCTGGGCATGCACCGCCGGACCTTGCAGCGTAAGTTGCAAAAGCGGCCGGTCAGGCGCTGAACAGGGGCTGAACGAATGTCCTTGGACTTCGCGAAGCGCGGCGTCGATCACTTATGATCGGCCCGGCGCGTTTTTTCTATCCCAATCGAGCTTGAATAATGAATCGCAACGCCGAGTATTCTGGGGTCAATGACGCCGTTCGCGGAGAGTTCTTCCGCCGCGTCTGGAAACTGATAACGCCGTACTGGCGTAGCGAAGAAAAAGGCATGGCCTGGCTGCTGCTGGTGTCCGTGATCGCGCTGTCGCTGTTCAGCGTGGCGATCTCGGTGATGATCAACAGTTGGTACAAAGACTTCTACAACGCCTTGCAAGAGAAAAACGTAGAGGCGTTTACCCATCTGATTCTGTATTTCTGCGGTATCGCCGCCATCGCGATCCTCGGTGCGGTGTACCGTCTCTATCTGACGCAGATGCTGACCATCCGCTGGCGTCGATGGTTGACCGAGCAGCACTTTGCCAAGTGGCTCGCGCACAAAAATTACTACCAGCTTGAACAACATGGTTACACCGATAACCCTGACCAACGATTGTCCGAAGACCTGAATAGCTTCACTTCAAGTACCTTGAGCCTGGCGCTGGGCCTGATCCGCACTGTGGTCAGCCTGGTGTCGTTCTCGGTCATTTTGTGGGGTGTTTCGGGCAGTATCGTACTGCTGGGTATCACGATTCCCGGCTACATGTTTTGGGCTGCACTGTTATATGCCGCGTTGGGCAGTTGGCTGACTCACAAGATCGGCCAGCGGCTGATCAAGCTGAGCAACCAACAGGAACGCTACGAAGCTGATTTGCGTTTCGCGCTGGTCCGGGTTCGTGAAAATGCTGAAAGTATTGCCTTTTCCAATGGGGAGCCGAATGAAAATCAGCGGTTGAGTTCGCGCTTCGGCATGATCTGGACCAATTACTGGAACATCATGAAGGTCTCCAAGCGCCTGACCTTCTTCACGGCTGGTTATTCACAGATCGCCACCGTGTTCGCTTTCGTTGTCGCCTCCCCGCGTTACTTCTCGGGTGCCATCGAACTGGGCGGTCTGATGCAGATCAACTCGGCGTTCGGCAACGTGCAGGAAAACTTCAGCTGGTTCATCGACGCGTATACCTCGCTGGCCTCATGGCGCGCCACTTGCGATCGTCTGTTGAGTTTCCGTCAGGGTATGTCAGACAACGAAGCGCACAGTTCTGAGATCAAGCTGGACCGCGATGGCAATGCGCTGCGTTTTGATAACTTACAGCTGAAGCTGGCGGACGGTCGTGATCTATTGGCCGGCGCCAATCTGGACATCGCTTCGGGTGATCGCGTGATGCTCAGCGGCCGTTCGGGCAGCGGTAAAAGTACCTTGCTGCGTGCATTGGGTGGCTTGTGGTATGAGGGGCAGGGCCGTGTGCAATTGCCCGCCGAGCGCTATTTGTTCTTGCCGCAACGCCCGTATCTGCCGATTGGTACGTTGCGCGAGGCGTTAAGTTATCCACAGGCACCGGAAGCGTATCCGGCCGACCGTTATGCGCAGGTGCTGGAAACCTGTCGTCTGACTCATTTGATCCCGCGTCTCGACGAAAGTGATCACTGGCAACGCATGTTGTCGCCGGGTGAGCAACAGCGTGTGGCCTTTGCCCGTGCGCTGCTTTACGCACCGAGCTGGCTGTATCTGGATGAAGCAACGTCGGCAATGGACGAAGAAGATGAGGGCGCGCTGTATCAGGCGCTGATCGACGAGCTGCCGGGCGTGACCCTGCTTAGTGTTGGCCACCGCGCTAGCCTTAAGCGCTTCCATCGCCGGCATGTGCGGATTGATGGCGGCCAGTTGCGTGAACAACCTCAACCTGAGGCCGTCGTGTAAGAAATACTTGAATGTAACCGGGTTTTTACGCATGTTATCGTACAACCCGGTTGCGCTATCATGCGCGCTTATAAAGCTTTCTAGAGATTGATGTCGGATATGGATAATCAGAGCCCTGCGCCACGTGTTCGCAGAAAACACCGCAGCCTCGCCCAAGAGTTGGTGACTGAACTCTCCGAGCGGATCCGCGGTGGTCAACTGACGCGCGGAGACAAATTGCCGACCGAATCGGCAATCATGCAAGAACAGGGCGTCAGCCGCACAGTGGTGCGCGAGGCCATCTCGCGATTGCAAGCCTCCGGTTTGGTAGAAACCCGGCACGGCATCGGCACCTTTGTGCTGGATACGCCGAGCCCCAGTGGGTTTCGTATCGACCCGGCGACCATTGTCACGTTGCGTGACGTGCTGGCGATTCTCGAGTTGCGCATCAGCCTTGAAGTCGAATCAGCCGGATTGGCCGCGCAACGTCGCACCCCAGAGCAACTTTCGTTAATGCGAACAGCGCTGGATACGTTGATCGAAAGGGCGCAAAACGCCGCCGACGGTGTGTCATCAGACTTCCAGTTTCATTTGCAGATTGCGCTGTCGACAGGCAACCGTTACTTCGTCGACATCATGACTCACCTGGGTACCAGCATCATTCCACGTACCCGCCTCAATTCCGCGCATCTGGCCCATGACGATCAGCAGCAATACATGAGTCGTTTGAACCGCGAGCACGAAGAAATCTTCGAAGCCATCGCCCGCCAAGACTCCGACGCCGCCCGCGCCGCCATGCGCTTGCATCTGACCAATAGCCGCGAACGCCTGCGCCATGCCCATGAAGAGGCGCAAAAGCAGCAGGCTTAACTGGGCCGCGTCACTACTGTAGGAGCCGAAGGCTGCGAAGCCGGTATGGCTCTGGGATTTCATTGACACGGTTGATAGCAAGCAGCCGCGGATACGGTGGGAGTAGGCTTGCCTGCGAAGAGGCCGGTCATCGCGCCGCTGATGTCGACCTGAAACCTGGGCGTCTGCATTGACGGTTTCTTTGGCAAGCCAACAAAGACTTTTGGCAGACAAGGGAACAGTAGGCATTGAAATTCTGATCGCAGCCTTCGGCAGCGCCTATAGAAACGTGTGCAACGCCAGCATCTGTGGGACCGAATTCATTCGGGAAGGCCGCAACGCGGTGTTTCAGATAGATCGCGTTGTTTGCTTCCCGAATGAATTCGGTCCCACAGGTGCTTCACATCGATTTCGATACCTCTGATCGGCGCCGACAATCAAATTTTTAAAAGCCTATTGAGTCATTCTATTTCTAGTTGTACGATGACATACAACATCAGTTGAGAGCTGATGCGCTTCCTTCCATATTTTGCTACCCAGGGTGTTCGAATAATGAATCCACAAGAACTGAAGTCCATCCTTTCTGCAGGTCTGCTGTCTTTTCCTGTTACCGATTTCAACGCTCAGGGCGACTTCCACAAGGCCGGCTACATCAAGCGCCTTGAATGGCTCGCCCCGTACGGCGCTACCGCATTGTTCGCTGCCGGCGGCACCGGTGAGTTTTTCTCCCTCGCCGCCAGCGAATATTCCGAAGTCATCAAAACAGCGGTCGATACCTGCGCTAATAGCGTGCCGATCCTGGCCGGTGTCGGCGGCTCGACCCGCCAAGCCATCGAATACGCACAAGAAGCCGAGCGCCTGGGCGCCAAAGGCATCTTGCTGCTCCCGCACTACTTGACCGAAGCCAGCCAGGACGGCGTTGCCGCCCACGTTGAAGCCGTGTGCAAGTCGGTCAAGATCGGCGTGATCGTTTACAACCGTAACGTCTGCCGCCTGACCGCTCCGCTGCTGGAACGTCTGGCCGAACGCTGCCCGAACCTGATCGGCTACAAAGACGGCCTGGGCGACATCGAACTGATGGTCTCCATTCGTCATCGCCTTGGCGATCGCTTCAGCTACTTGGGCGGCCTGCCGACTGCCGAAGTCTACGCCGCTGCTTACAAAGCGCTGGGCGTTCCGGTGTATTCGTCGGCGGTGTTCAACTTCCTGCCAAAAATGGCCATGGACTTCTACCACGCCATTGCCCGTGACGATCACGCCACTGTTGGCAAGCTGATCGACGACTTCTTCCTGCCGTACCTGGACATCCGTAACCGCAAATCGGGTTACGCGGTCAGCATCGTTAAAGCCGGCGCAAAAATCGCTGGTTACGACGCAGGCCCAGTCCGCACGCCACTGACTGACCTCACCGCAGAAGAGTTTGAAATGCTCGCTGCGTTGATGGACAAGCAGGGCGCTCAATAATAATTACGCAGAATCAAGGCCGCTGAGCGATCAGCGGTTTTTTGCCTTTAGATTTTCGTGCCTTTTGGAGAATGTTCGTGTCTGATTCGAAACGTTTTGATAACTACATCGGTGGCGAGTGGGTTGCCGGTGCGACTTACTCCTCCAACATCAACCCATCTGATCTGTCGGATGTCGTCGGCCAATACGCTCAAGCTGACGTGGCGCAAGTCAACGCCGCCATTGATGCTGCCCGTGCCGCCTTCCCGGCTTGGTCGACGTCTGGCATTCAAGCACGCAGCGATTCGCTGGACAAAGTCGGCAGCGAAATCCTCGCCCGCCGTGAAGAGCTCGGCAACTTGCTCGCCCGTGAAGAAGGCAAAACTCTGCCTGAAGCGATTGGCGAAGTGACCCGCGCTGGCAACATTTTCAAATTCTTCGCCGGCGAATGCCTTCGACTGTCGGGTGATTACTTGCCGTCCGTACGTCCGGGCGTCAACGTTGAAGTCACTCGCGAACCGCTGGGCGTGATCGGTTTGATCACCCCGTGGAACTTCCCGATTGCGATTCCAGCCTGGAAAATTGCACCGGCTTTGGCTTACGGCAATTGTGTAGTGATCAAACCGGCTGACCTGGTACCAGGTTGCGCATGGGCCATCGCTGAAATCATCTCCCGTTCGGGCTTCCCGGCGGGTGTGTTCAACCTGGTGATGGGCAGCGGCCGTGTGGTAGGCGATGTGATCGTCAAAAGCCGCAAAGTCGATGGCGTTAGCTTCACCGGTTCAGTCGGCGTGGGTCGTCAGATCGCTGTTGATTGCATCGCGCGTCAAGCCAAAGTACAGCTGGAAATGGGCGGCAAAAACCCACAGGTCATTCTCGACGACGCTGATCTCAAGCAAGCGGTCGAGCTGTCGGTACAGAGCGCGTTTTATTCAACCGGTCAACGCTGCACGGCGTCGAGCCGCTTCATCGTAACGGATGGCATCCACGACAAGTTCGTTGAAGCCATGGCCGAGCGCATGCGTTCGATTAAAGTGGGTCACGCACTGAAATCCGGTATTGATATCGGTCCAGTCGTGTCCAAAGCCCAGCTGGATCAAGACATGAGCTATGTCGCCATCGGTCAGCAAGAAGGCGCACGTTTGGTTTCGGGCGGTGAATTGGTCACCTGCGACACCGAAGGCTACTTCTTGGCGCCAACGTTGTTTGCTGACAGCACTGCCCAGATGCGTATCAGCAAGGAAGAGATTTTTGGTCCAGTGGCGAACATCGTTCGTGTTGCTGATTATGAAGCTGCACTGGCCATGGCCAACGACACCGAGTTCGGTCTGTCGGCGGGTATTGCCACCTCTTCGCTGAAATACGCGAACCACTTCAAGCGTCATTCCCAAGCCGGGATGGTGATGGTCAACCTGCCAACAGCGGGTGTTGATTACCACGTACCGTTTGGTGGCCGTAAAGGTTCTTCCTACGGTTCGCGCGAGCAAGGTCGCTACGCGCAAGAGTTCTACACCGTGGTAAAAACTAGCTACGTCGGTTCGTAGGACCCGACGCCAATCCCTGTGGGAGCTGGCTTGCCTGCGAATGCCTCAACGCGGTTTTCCTGATACACCGCGTCGCGCTTGTTCGCAGGCAAGCCAGCTCCCACGGGATGAACTGAAACACCGGCAACTTGATTACCCGCAAAAAAAAATAATAGTGGGAGTACTGTTACATGCCACACGCCAAGCCGACTCACGTCCGCTATTTGATTCTGCTCATGCTGTTTCTGGTGACCACGATCAATTATGCCGACCGTGCAACCATTGCTATCGCGGGCTCAAGCCTGCAAAAAAGTCTCGGCATCGATGCCGTTACCCTCGGTTTTATCTTTTCCGCATTTGGTTGGGCCTACGTGGCTGGCCAGATTCCCGGCGGATGGCTGCTTGACCGGTTCGGGTCGAAAAAAGTCTATGCGCTGAGTATTTTCACGTGGTCGCTGTTCACCGTGCTGCAAGGCTATGTCGGTGAATTCGGCGTCTCCACGGCCATCGTCGCGCTGTTCATGCTGCGGTTCCTGGTGGGGCTGGCTGAAGCGCCGTCCTTTCCCGGTAACGCACGGATCGTGGCGGCCTGGTTCCCGACGGCTGAACGCGGCACCGCATCGGCCATCTTCAACTCCGCACAATATTTCGCCACGGTACTGTTCGCCCCGCTGATGGGCTGGATCGTTTACAGCTTCGGCTGGCAGCACGTGTTTGTGGTGATGGGCGGTGTCGGTCTGGTGTTTTCCGCGATCTGGCTGAAAGTTATCCACAGCCCGCGCAATCACCCGATGATCAACGAAGCCGAGTTCAACCATATTGCCGACAACGGCGGTCTGGTCGACATGGATCAGGACAAGGGCAAAGGCGCCAGCGGCGGCCCCAAGTGGGACTACGTTCGTCAGTTGCTGACCAACCGGATGATGCTCGGTGTTTACCTGGGCCAGTACTGCATCAACGGCATTACCTACTTCTTCCTAACCTGGTTCCCGGTGTACCTGGTTCAGGAGCGTGGGATGACGATTTTGAAAGCCGGCTTCATTGCTTCGCTGCCGGCGATCTGTGGGTTCATCGGCGGCGTATTGGGCGGGATCATTTCTGACTACCTGCTGCGCAAAGGTCATTCGCTGACCTTCTCCCGTAAGCTGCCGATTATCGGCGGGTTGCTGCTGTCGACGACGATTGTTGCGTGCAACTACGTGGACATCGAATGGATGGTGGTCGGTTTCATGGCCCTGGCCTTCTTCGGCAAAGGCGTCGGAGCATTGGGTTGGGCTGTGGTTTCCGATACCTCGCCAAAACAAATCGCCGGTTTGAGCGGTGGTTTGTTCAACATGTTCGGCAACATTGCGTCGATCACCACCCCTATTGTGATTGGTTACATCATCAGCTCAACCGGCTCGTTCAAGTGGGCACTGGTGTTCGTCGGCGCCAACGCGCTGGTGGCGGTGATTAGCTACCTGTTCATCGTCGGAGAGATCAAACGCGTCGAATTGAAAGAGCCGCCACTTAAGGGCCCAGCAATCGGCGATGGCGCCGAAAAGCTTTCTCAAGCCAAATCCTGAGGAAACCGTGATGAACCTGATTCAACATGCCGATTCGCCACGCTACATTCAGTTGAATGCCCTCGATAACGTAGTTGTCGTGGTCAACGATCAAGGTGTGCCTGCGGGCACCCAGTTCGACAACGGTTTGGTAACGCTGGATAACGTGCCGCAAAGCCACAAGGTCAACTTGGTGGACATCGCCGAAGGGGAGCCCATCATTCGTTATGGGCACACCATCGGTTTTGCCTTGCAGGCGATCCCGCGCGGCAGTTGGGTCAGGGAAGATCAACTGCGCATGCCGACCGCGCCGCCACTGGACAGCCTGCCGTTGTCCACCGATGTGCCGGAACAAGCCGAGCCGCTGGAAGGCTTCACCTTCGAAGGCTATCGCAACGCTGACGGCACCGTCGGTACGCGTAATATTCTGGGTATCACCACCACCGTGCAATGCGTCACCGGGGTGCTTGATCATGCGGTCAAGCGCATCCGTGACGAGTTGCTGCCTAAATACCCGAACGTCGATGACGTGGTGGCGCTGACCCACAGTTATGGCTGTGGCGTGGCGATCACGGCAAAAGATGCCTACATCCCGATCCGTACCGTGCGCAACTTGGCGCGCAACCCGAACCTGGGCGGCGAAGCGCTGGTGATCAGCCTGGGTTGCGAGAAATTGCAGCCGGGGCAAGTCATGCACGAAAACGATAGCTCGGTTGACCTCGACGATCCGTGGCTGTATCGGCTTCAGGACTCGAGCCACGGTTTCGTGGAAATGATCGAGCAGATCATGGACATGGCCGAGACCCGCTTGAAGAAACTCGATCAACGTCGTCGCGAAACCGTGCCGGCGTCCGAGCTGATTTTGGGCATGCAGTGTGGTGGCAGTGATGCGTTTTCTGGCATCACTGCTAACCCCGCACTGGGCTACGCCTCGGACCTGCTGTTGCGCGCCGGTGCGACGGTGATGTTTTCCGAAGTCACCGAAGTGCGTGATGCAATTTACTTGCTGACCTCCCGCGCTGAAACCGTCGAAGTGGCGCAAGAACTGGTTCGCGAAATGGACTGGTACGACCGTTACTTGGCCAAGGGTGAGGCAGATCGCAGTGCCAACACCACGCCAGGTAACAAAAAGGGCGGGCTGTCGAATATTGTCGAGAAGTCCTTGGGCTCCATCGTCAAATCCGGGCGCAGCGCGATCAACGGGGTGCTTGGCCCTGGCGAACGCTTCACGCGTAAAGGGTTGATTTTCTGTGCAACGCCAGCCAGTGATTTTGTCTGCGGTACGTTGCAACTGGCTGCCGGAATGAACATGCACGTGTTCACCACTGGGCGCGGTACGCCGTATGGCTTGGCGATGGCGCCGGTGGTGAAGGTGTCGACGCGCACCGAACTGTCACAGCGCTGGCCAGACCTGATCGACATCGACGCAGGCCGCATCGCCACCGGGCGCGCCACCATCGAAGACCTGGGTTGGGAGCTGTTCCACTTCTACCTGGACGTTGCCAGCGGCAAGAAAAAAACCTGCGCCGAAGCGCTGCGTTTGCACAACGACATCACTTTGTTCAACCCGGCGCCTATTACGTAATACCGGCGATTGAACAGCAGGAACGAGGGAGCACCTCGTTCCTGCATCTCCATGCCCCACCGCGACAACGCTTGATCGATGACCCCTAATAAAAATAAAGAAGGTACAACGATGCAGACCGAGACCCTCGTTCGCCCGGCAATTGCCGCTGGCGTTTCTACTGCGTTGCCGACCCGGCGGCGCTATTTCATGTTGGCACTGGTGCTTATCGCAACAGTGATCAACTACGTCGACCGCATCAACATTTCCATCGTCGCGCCGTTCATGGCCAAAGACCTCGGTTTCGACAAGATCGAAATGGGGCTGATCTTTTCCGCGTTTGCCTGGACCTATGCCTTCGCGCTGTTGCCCGGTGGCTACATGGCTGACCGCTTTGGCTCACGAATTACCTACGGCATTTCGCTGGTGGTCTGGTCCATCGCGACGGTGTTTCAAGGGGCCGTCAGCAACTTCAGCATGCTCTTCGGTTTGCGTTTGACCATCGGCGCCATGGAAGCCCCAGCGTTTCCGGCCAACAGCCGAGCGGTGACCTTGTGGTTCCCGACCCGCGAGCGAGGGTTGGCCACCAGTATCTATGTCATGGGCCAATACATCGGCACCGCCCTGTTTTCCGGGTTGTTGCTGTGGATTGCCACCACGTACGGCTGGAAGCAGGTGTTCTATGTCACTGGCGGCGTAGGGGTGATCTTCGGCGGTATTTGGTACTGGAAATACCGGGACCCGCTGGCGGACAAACACCTGAGCAAAGAAGAGCTGACCTACATCGAAGAGGGCGGCGGTCTGGCCCAGAGCAGTAAAGAACGTACGCCTTTCAATTGGAAACTGGTACGTCAGCTGTTTACCTACCGAAAGATTTGGGCGATCTGCATCGGCAAGTTCGCCAGCTCTTCGGCGCTGTATTTCTTCCTGACCTGGTTCCCGACGTACCTGATGGAAGAGCGCAAGATGACCATGGTCAAGGTCGGCATCTTTGCTGCGCTGCCCTACATCGGCGCTACCGTCGGTGTGTTACTGGCAGGCTATTTCTCGGACCTGCTGATCCGTCGCAACTTCTCGATGTCCTTCGCTCGCAAGGCGCCGTTGGTGATCGGCTCGGCGCTGGGCATGTCCATCGTGTTGGTCAACTTCGTGCAATCCAATGAGCTGTGCATCGCGATTCTGACCGTTGCCTTTTTTGCTCAAGGTGTTTCTGCAGCGTCTTGGGCGGCGGTCTCGGAAGTAGCGCCCAAAGAATTGATCGGCTTGACCGGTGGCGTCACCAGTCTCTCGGCCAACCTGGCAGGCATCGTGACCCCGATCATGATCGGCTTCATTGTTCAAAGCACCGGCTCGTTTGCCTGGGCATTCAACTTCATCGGGCTGGTCGCGTTGATGGGCACTTTGTCCTATTCACTGCTGCTGGGCCGTTTACACCGTATCGTGCTCAAACCCGTCTAAGGCTGAAACAAGCGTCGGGCGCGGCTCGACGTTATCCAACAGAGGAATTGTTTGATGGCTAATCCACGTTTGCTGCAAGTCGGCCCACTGACTGACCGATTCAATCAACAATTGGCCGCAGCCCATGACGTCCAGCAACTTTGGACCCAGGCAGACCCGGTCGCCTTTCTCAAGGAGCGCGGCGCCGAGTTCGACATCGTTATTACCTCGGCTCGCTTTGGTTGTTCAGCGGCGCAATTGGCGGCGATGCCCTCCGTGAAAGCGATTTGCAGCTTTGGTGTGGGTTATGACGCAATCGCCGTAGGCGCCGCCCATGCGCGTGGGATTCAGATTAGCAATACGCCGGACGTCCTCAATGACTGTGTTGCCGACCTGGCCATGGGCCTGATCATCGACAGCGCCCGCAAGATTGCCCTCGGCGACCGCTTTGTTCGCGACGGCTCATGGGGCGCCAAGCCTTTCCCGTTGGGCCGCAGCGTGACCGGAAAAAAACTTGGCATCGTTGGCTTGGGGCGCATCGGCAAAGAAGTGGTCAAGCGTTCCAGCGGCTTCAGCATGGAAGCGCGTTATCACAACCGTAAACCTGATGCGACCAGCCCCCTTCAGTACGAAGCGGACTTGATCGAACTGGCGCGTTGGTCGGACTTCCTGGTCCTGACCTGCGTTGGTGGTCCTTCGACCCATCACCTGATCAGCACCGACGTGCTCGAAGCACTGGGCGAAACCGGCACGTTGATCAACGTTGCGCGGGGCACGGTGGTTGATGAAGACGCATTGGTCGCCGCGCTGGTCAACGGCAAACTCGGCGCCGCCGGGCTGGACGTTTTCGACGTAGAACCTAAGGTGCCAAGCGCTTTGCTTGAACTGCCGAACGTCGTGCTATTGCCGCACATTGGCAGCGGTACCGAAGAAACCCGTTTGGGCATGGAAGCGGTGGTGTTCAGCAATTTGAAGGCGTTCCTGGAGCGCGGCGAGGTTGTAAACGCGGTCTGATGCACCGTCTTCTGTGGGATCCAATTTTGGGGGGGGCAGTTCAAATCTGTGGGACCGAATTTATTCGGGAATGGATTTCAAATCCACTGAGTCCGTGTTTGACACTACGCCTTCCCGAATAAATTCGGTTCCCACAGCGGCGGCACCAGACGCGCAGTCCAAAAGCCCGGATGCTTGTTGGCGCTCCTCCCCGCTGGTCCACGTCCCCTGAACTTTTGCCGTCGCGCTGGCTTCCCAATTTCTGTGGAGGCTAGCCTGATGCAGCCTCCCTTTTGAACACTGCATAGCTGCACACTCGGGGAGCATTCCATGCGAGCACTTACTTACCACGGCGCCCATGACGTAAGGGTTGATACCGTTCCAGATCCGGTCATACAAGATGCGGACGACATCGTTTTGAAAGTCACGGCCACGGCTATTTGCGGCTCCGATTTGCACCTTTATCGGGGCAAAATTCCTGCTGTGGAGCATGGCGATATCTTTGGCCATGAATTCATGGGGGTGGTTGAAGAAGTGGGCTCGCAGGTCACGGCAGTGAAGAAAGGTGATCGGGTTGTGATCCCTTTTGTGATCGCGTGTGGCAGCTGCTTTTTCTGTCAGCAGGATCAGTTCGCCGCCTGTGAAACCACCAATACCGGGCGCGGCGCGATTATGAACAAAAAGTCGATCCCACCTGGCGCGGCACTGTTTGGGTTCAGTCATTTATACGGTGGCGTGCCAGGCGGCCAAGCTGAGTATGTGCGGGTGCCTAAGGCCAACGTCGGCCCTTTCAAAGTGCCGGGTACATTGGCCGACGAGAAGGTGTTGTTCTTGTCCGATATTTTGCCCACCGCATGGCAGGCGGTGTTGAACACTGGAATCGGTAAGGGCTCAAGCATCGCGATTTATGGCGCTGGGCCGGTGGGGTTACTCAGCGCGGCGTGCGCACGCATGCTGGGCGCCGAAAAGATTTTCATGGTTGACCATCATTCGTATCGCTTGGAGTACGCTCACAGCACCTACGGCGTTATTCCAATCAATTTCGATGAGGACGATGATCCTGCCGACACCATCATCCGCCAAACGCCGGGGATGCGAGGCGTGGATGGTGTGGTCGATGCTGTGGGTTTCGAGGCCAAGGGCAGCACCACTGAAACGGTATTGGCCACGCTCAAGCTCGAAGGCAGTAGCGGCAAAGCCCTGCGTCAGTGCATCGCCGCCGTGCGTCGCGGCGGTACGGTCAGCGTGCCGGGCGTCTACGCAGGGTTTATTCATGGGTTCATGTTTGGCGACGCCTTCGATAAAGGCTTGACCTTCAAAATGGGCCAGACCCACGTGCAGCGCTATTTGCCCGAACTGCTGGAACATATCGAAAGCGGCGCGCTGACACCGGAAGCCATCATCACTCACCGGTTGTCCCTGGAGGATGCGGTGGAGGGTTACAAAATCTTCGACAAAAAAGAAGAAGATTGCCGCAAGGTGATTTTGACACCGGGCATGAGTTCGCATCTCAGCTAACGCCAGACCTCTGTAGGCGCGAACTTGTTGGCGAAGGTTCTAATGCGGTGTTTCTGAGACACCGCTTCGCCAACAAGTCGGCTCCTACGGATTTAGTTGGTCGCTGTCTCAGTGATACGTCGCCGATGGGGGAGAGTAGTCTTGCAGTCGTGCGCCGATGACCATTTCACTGATCCAGTTATGCCGCATCGAGCGGTAGGCGCGTCGTGCATCGACGCCGTTGAAGACGGTAAGACCTTCAATACCGCGTCGCTCTAACGTTTGTTAAACAGCCCGGGCCATCCTTCCGGTTGAGCGGTCGCATTTACCCGCTGCGAAGAAGAAAGCAGGCTCCGCTAAGTTCACTGTTGTCTGATGAGTGGATATGGCTAATTTATTAGTTAACTAACGTTGCGGCAATATGCACTGTTTGTTTTTTAAGTTGTCATGCAAATTGCACGGAGCACTTTCAAGTGGGTACGGGTAACTCATTGTTTTTATGTGTATTTAATCTTCTGTTGGAATAGGCATGGAAGATGCTAAATGCCTTGAGTGAGCAATATTGCTCTGACACTTATCAGCCCGAGCAGGCGACCCCGCATATAAGTTGCCACTTTTTCTTTGGAGAACCGTGATGAATGCTATCGACATGCTTGTTCAAGACCATGTACGGGTCAAGGAAATTCTCACTCAGCTCAGTGAGTCGTCGGATCGTGCGCTTAAAAAACGCGCCGACCTGTTAACCAAGCTGGAAATGGAATTGATTATCCATACACAGCTCGAAGAAGAGATTCTGTACCCCGCGTTTAAAGCCGCCGGCAGTAAAGAACAGGACATTATGTATTACGAGGCCAAGGAAGAGCACCGCACCGTCGACTCTCTGGTGCTGCCGGATTTAAAAGTCACCGACCCAAGCACACCCGAATTTGCTGGGCGAGTCAAAGTCGTCAAGGAATTGCTGGAGCACCACATCGAAGAAGAGGAGGAGGAAATGTTTCCTCAGTGCGAGGAGCTTTTGGGTAAGGAAAAACTCGAGGAGATCGGTAAGGAAATGGAAGTGATGAAAGCTCAGTTGAAGAAGTCGTTGATGGCGGACATGAAGGCGGCGTGATGAGCCTGATTAAAAAGGGCGTTCACGGAACGCCCTTTTTATAGGTGCCTTATTCGGACACTTTCTTCTCTATTTTTGCAGCGAGATTGCGGTCGAGGGTTTCCTCGTCGCCCAGCGCCTCATATTTTTTGCGCAACGCTCTTAGCTCTTTGTGATCCATTTTATCCAGGCTGAGAAGGGCGTTTTGCGCATCGGTGGTCGCTCGCAGCAATTCATCTATCTTGATGTGCAGCACGTCGTTATCACGATTTTGGGTATTTTGAATCACGAATACCATCAGAAACGTAATAATGGTGGTCGAGGTGTTAATAATCAGCTGCCACGTGTCGTTGTAGTGAAAGTATGGTCCCGTCATCCCCCAAATCAGAATCATCACAAGCGCCGCCAAAAATGTTTTGGCGCTGCCGGCCCACTTCGACAAAGCCTGAGAAAACGTCGAAAATTTCATGGATATAACCTTTAATTCAGAGGGGTGAATTAAAGACATCGTGCCTTGGCTGAAATTTCTCTTTAGCGAAAAAGTTCCAGGCGCCTCACCGAGCGCCTGAAACTTGCCGTGTTTCTGGATGACGGAGTGTCAATTACTCTGAATTTTCTGCATCGCCTGGGTCGTTAACGAAATGCACTCACGGGCACCGTCGTCGTTATTTCGGGCAAATGCCGCTTCGGCTCGGTGCAGCGTAGAGTCGATATCCCCCCTGACCTGATCGTTCATCCCCGGATTACTCGACTGAGCGTCTCTTACTTTTTGGAGGTTGATCTGGCAGAGACTGCTTTCGTTTCCGGCAAAAACCGGGAGCGCCAATGTGGTTGCAGTTAGGAACAAGCCAATCAGTACACAGCGCTTCATGGAAACTCCGAAGGCATGACGGCCAAATGGCCTGAACGATTTTGATTATAGCGGGTTGAGTTCGGTTCCCGTCAGAGATCTAAAGCGCGTTAGATAGAAAGCGACCCGGATTAGCGTTGGGCGCAGGTAACGCTATAGTTGTTATTTTGCGGCCCCGAGCACTTCGGGTATGCAGGCGTATTTCATGAGGCTGATCTCGCGAGGAGAAGCGACATGGCGGATATTGCGTTGATAGATACGATCTCCCAATGCATCGCAGCAGCGGCCGGACTGGGCACCGCTGCTTTTGCGTTAGTCGATACTACAAAAGCGTTCGGTGGTGGGGTCTCTAACTGTGGGTTTTCGGAGATCGAGCGTGTCGTGGCGTTATTTTTCCCAAAGGGAGAATTTAATGAAACCACTATCACGCCGCAAATGGCTTCATCTCTAGGTTCACATCAACTGATGTTAACGCTGCGTGCTAATTGGCTAAACGGCACGGCGCTGGAGGGTCAAAAAGCCATCGCGAAATCGTTGCTTAAGCTCCGGTTCAGCACCGCCACCGCTGGCGCTTACGCGACGGCGACCGGCATGAACGCCGAAGTGCTGGCCTCCTTGGCGGAGAAGATAAGCAACGGCACCGGGCTTACCTTAAGAGAAGGCGACGCATGGGCACGTTTCGATTTAATGCTCACCGCGATACTCGATCAAGGCTACGAACGCGGCGACCAAATTTACCGGAACAGTGCCAAAGCACTGTCGGTCGTGGTTTCAATCGGGTTGGCCGTCGTCGGCTTTTATGCGTACGACCAGTCCTTCAAATCTTTGGGCGTAGCACTGCTTGTGGGATTGGCCGCCACCCCGGTCGCCCCTGTCGCCAAAGACCTGACGAGTGCTATCGCTGCAGGTGCCAAGGCCGCCGAGGCGTTCCGTAAATAGGGCCAATGCCATGACGTGGTTTCTTGATTTACGCGCTGACAGCGTAGGTGGCATCCCGGCCAGCGAGGTTATCGTCCGCCAGGGATATGGGCATTACCCAAACTTCGACGAGTTAGTCAGGCAAGCGCGAGGGCACGACGTGCTATTCGCCACCCACGGTTTTAATGTGAACCGCAATGACGGCATTGAAAGCCTGACCGGGTGGGAGCGATTATTGGAGTTGGGGCCAAATACCCTGTTTGTAGGGGTTCTATGGCCGGGGGATTCACGCTGGGTGCCGGTTCTGGATTATCCCTTTGAAGACAGCGAAGCCATAACCAGCGCGGGTTTGTTGGCCGCGTTTGTCGACCGTCATTTCGGCGCCGCTACCAGCCTGTCTTTTGTTTCCCACAGCCTCGGGGCACGGGTCATTTTAGAAACCATCACCCAAATGAAGCTGCCAGTGACCCAAGCAATTTTGATGGCCGGCGCCATCAACGACAATTGCCTGAACACACAATACAAGGCGACGGCGGGCAAGTTGAAGACGCTGTCGATACTGGCCTCCCTTGAAGACCACGTACTGGCAGTCGCCTTTCCCCTCGGCAATCCCTTGGCGGGCGTGGTCGACAAGGGTCATCCCTATTGGCAGGGCGCCCTGGGCCGCGACGGCCCCGACTTGCCATGCCCCGACAACGTAGACCCCCACTGGGAAATCCCGAACGAATGGAAATACGACCACAGTGATTACTTGGGAGGAATTCCACCGAAGCTATTAGCCGCCGTGGACCTGCCGCCGGCACGGACATTTAGGCTGCAATCCAAGCCAGCTTGGTCGGCAGGGTTTGTTTCGTATCGGTTTAGGAAGGGGTTGGGGCGGTGATATAGCCCACGCATAACCGGTGATGAGAGGGAGGCGGAGATAAATCCGCCTCCCCCCGATGCAGTTAAGTGCTTACAGGAAGTTGTAGGTGTAGTTGAAAATCAGGCGAGTCTGGTCTTGGTTCGCGACCCCTGTGCCGCCTGCGTGGTAGCTACCCGTACGCAGCGTCGTACCGAAGCCCTTCAGGTAGCCACTCTGAAACACGTAGTCCACACCTGCGTCGCGTTCCCATTCTGTGTGATTCACACCGTTAAGTGTCTTATCTTTAATGTTATCGCCACGCAAATAGCTAACAAAAGCGCTCAACCCAGGGACGCCGACCCGTGCGAAGTCGTACGTGTATTGACCGAACGAAGTGTCTTCACCTGCTCGAATGAAACTGCCGATCACTGAGTTGGTGTATAGGTAGAAGCTGGTACCGCCGTTGTCTTCGCTGTTGGAACCGTTAGTTGCCAAAGACTTGCCGTTGTTGGTGACGTTACCTTGGTTCAGCATTACGAAGCCGCCGTCATCGCTGACGCTCTGATAGCCAAGCATAAATTTGCTGCCGCCCAACTGGTAAGTAAACATGGTGCTCCAGGTGACGTTATCAACTTCATTGGCGTGCTTGGCATAACCACCGTTGTTGTTGAACGCGTAACCGGCCGTGCCGCTGCTGTTTTTGCCGTCAGAGCTGCTGCTAAAGTAGCGCAAATCAGTCTTGAAGGACTGGTCGTCACCCAGTGGCAATACGTGGATCAAGCCAAAGAAGTTCTGGGTATAAAAGTCTTGCAGGTTCGCGCGGTAATACTGCACGGTCAGGTCTTTGGTGACTTTGTAGTCGGCACCCGCGTAACGGAATTGGTTGCTGCCTTCGGTTGCGCCTGCAACTGACAGCGAGGTGCTGTTGGTCGATGCACGGCCAGTGGAGTGTTCCAGTTGACCCGCGTTCAGCGTCAGGTTGTCGATTTCTCTGGAGGTAATCATGCCGCCGTCGAAGTTCTGCGGCATCGTGCGGCTGTCGGTCGCCATCATGATTGGCATCTGAGGAAACAGAGCGCCACCCACGTGTAATTCAGTTTTGGACACGCGGAATTTGACGTTTGCGTCCCCTCGGGCCACGTCGTCCTGAGCCGAGTTGTCGCTGTCACTTGGCCAGAATGAGTTACCTGTGCCTGGGTGGTGACCTGGGCCGCCATCAAGGTGCAGACCGTAGATCAGTTGAGCATCGACCCCGACCCCGATTAGCCCTTGGGTAAAGCCGGATTTATAGTCGAGCTTGAGAGTTTCAACAGTTTCGCGCTGGTTGATCCCATTAGCGGAGTGATCATCGTTCTCGTAATAATAGGTACGTGAACTGAGGGAAAGTTTGCTGTCTTCCAGAAACCCTTGTGGCTTCGCAGCATCATCTGCTTGAACGTGTAGCGACAGTGCGGCCAGTGCAATAGCTGCTGCGAGTTTTTGCTTGTTCAATGTAGTGCTCCTTTGGTCTATTTTTATAATATTTGCTGTCCGAATCTGCGTGCGGATAAGCGGTACATAAGCGTTTGGTATTTTACAGCCGCGGTTAGTTGGCAATTAAGTGTGTTGCCAACCACTCAGAGCACTGGAGGCCTTATTCGGAGAATCCACGGAACGATCAAAACCGTCGGGGATAACGCTCCATACGGTGGCTCGATAAAAGAGATGCTCGAACCAACTGCATTGGCTCGAGCAGATAACTTACGCCGAAGGTAAAGCGGAGCCTTGATTGGAACCCGTCACATCATGGTTCTGAACCCCGGGTCCAGCAGTGATTTCTCGAGCAACTGCCCAAACGATAATGGCAGCGACAATGTCAAAAATCGCCAACACCACGAACAAAGGGCTGTAGCCGATCTGTGTCACCAGAACACCGAATACCGCCGTGAATGCAGCAGCCCCCAAGTACCCAAACATGCCGCCCATGCCGGTAGCCGTCGCCACTTCGTTTTTACCGAATGAGTCTGAAGTAATTGAGTACAGCGCGCCCGAAAGCGTCTGATGGGCAAAACCGCCTACACACAGTAGAGCAATCGCGGCGTAGGCACTGTCCACCAACCCAATACAGGCCGGTCCGATCATGCAAGAACAGCCGAACAGCAAAACCATCTTCCGTGACGTAAACAGCGATACGTTGCAGTAACGATGAAACAGTGGGCTCAGGTAACCACCCAGCACACAGCCAAGGTCTGCGGCCAGAAAGGGTAGCCAGGCAAACATGGCAACTTCCTTGATGTTCATGTGCCGTTCGGTCATCAGGTACAGGGGAATCCAGGCATTGAATGTCTGCCAGGCTGGCTCCGACAGAATGCGTGCTGAGGCGATCGCATAAAAGTTACGGCTGCGAATGATCGTCTTCCAGTTCCCTTTTTTCGACGTGGCATCTTTAAAGTGGGATTCCTGCCCGGCCAAGATGTAATCACGTTCGGTATCGCTCAATCGTTGTTGATCACGCGGATGCTTGTACAGCAGCAGCCAGACGGCACTCCAGACCAGCCCCAACCCACCAACCATCAGAAATGCCAGTTGCCAGCCGCTTTGCAGAATGGCCCATACCACCAATGGCGGCGCGAGCAGCGCACCAATCGAGGATCCAATATTGAACCAACCGATAGCGACCGAACGCTCCTTGGCTGGAAACCATTCGGTGGTGGTCTTGACCCCGGCGGGTATGCCCGCGGCCTCGGTGAGCCCAAGCAAGGCGCGAACGAATGCCAGGCTCTGCCAGCCCGTAGCGAATGCAGCTGCGGCACAGGCTGCCGACCAGGCAATGGCAAACACTGCGAAACCCATCTTGGTACCGATGGCATCAAGGATGTAGCCAGCCACTGGCTGCATAAATGCGTAGGCCAGTTGCCAGGCGACGACGATGTGCGAGTACTGCTCGGTCGAGATACTTAGCTCGTTCATCAGCGTTGGAGCCGCGACCGACAGGGTGTTCCGGGCCAGATAATTGACAATCAAACCAGCCGTCACGAGGCCGACCATCCACCAGCGGATGCCTTTGATTTTCATCCCTTCACCTTAATTATTATTGGATTTGAAGTGTGCGGCATCCCTCCGCGTATCCAGGATGTCGAGTGTATGACGAGCACAATCAGGCCCCTCGCGAAGACCGCCTCAAACAGCAGGCGAGGCTCTGCGGGTGGGTAAACCGATCAGATCGAAAATTGGAAAATCGATTGGAAAAACAGCCTCGTGGGATGCATCCATGATGGGCAACACTCACTGTATTATTTTTATAATAACGGACCTGTATGTTGTAGGTCGTCGTACATCTTTGCCATTTATAGCCAATATCGTATTTATGTGTCAACTGACTTTTTGCACCTTGGATTATATAAATCCGTATTCATAGCATCAATTATGGTCAGAAAAAGCGCACTCTGCGTGTTAACGCGTCGGTTATTCGTAACGCGTTGACAACATAAGGGAGCATGTCGATAATCCACCTGTTGTACGACAACGTATGTCAATAAAAATAACTCGAGCCAATCTGCCATGACGACTTCAACGATCAGTGCGCGCCCACCTTTCAATCGTCTTCTGCTAACAGGTGCCGCCGGTGAGCTAGGCAAAGTACTTCGCAAGCGCCTGAAGCCTTTGACCAGCGTTTTGCGTCTCTCCGACATTGTTGACATTGCGCCAGCGGTGGATGAAAGCGAGGAAATCCGTTATTGCGATCTTGCTGACAAGAAAGCCGTTGATGAATTGGTTCAGGGGGTCGATGCGATTCTGCATTTTGGCGGTGTCTCGACCGAACGGTCTTTTGAGGACATCCTGGGCGCCAATATTTGTGGGGTCTTCCACATCTATGAAGCGGCCCGTCGGCATGGGGTTAAGCGAGTCATCTTTGCCAGTTCCAATCACGTCATCGGCTTCTACCCGCAGGGGCAGGGTCTGGACGCCCATTCCTTGCGCCGTCCGGACAGTTATTACGGTTTGTCCAAGTCTTATGGCGAGGACATGGCCAGCTTTTATTTCGATCGCTACGGCATAGAGACCGTGAGCATTCGCATCGGCTCTTCTTTCGTAGAACCGCAAAACCGCAGGATGCTGAGCACCTGGTTGAGCTATAACGATCTGACTCAATTATTGGAACGTGCCTTGTACGCACCGGATGTCGGCCACACGGTGGTCTACGGCGTTTCCAACAATCAAACCACGTGGTGGGATAACCGTTACGCCGCGCACCTGGGCTTTAACGCTCAAGACAATTCCGAAGCGTTCCGTAGTCAGGTCGAAGCACAACCCTTACCGGCTGCAAGCGACCCCATCATGCTTTACCAGGGCGGCGCCTTTGTTGCACTCGGCCCCTTCGGCGACGATTAAAATCCTCCGTTGGATGCCCTTCCCGAATTCGCCAATGGAACCGCCATGGACGCTGAACTGATTCTCGACGCACGTAATGCCACTGGCGAAAGCCCAGTGTGGAACTCTCGGGAACAGGCGCTCTACTGGGTTGATATTCCTGCCCGGCGGCTACATCGCTGGGACCCGGAAAAAGGTCAGACGCACAGCTGGGAAACTGCCGAGATGCTCGCCTGCATCGCCTCCACTCCCACCGGCAACTGGATCGCGGGGATGGAGAGCGGCTTGTTCATGCTCGACGCCAGCCTTGATGGAAAACTGAACAGCACCCGACTGACAGACGTGAACCACGCGCACCCAGGCATGCGCTTCAACGATGGTCGTTGTGATCGTCAGGGGCGTTTCTGGGCAGGCACCATGGCGCTCGATATGGCCACGGGTTCGGCGGCGGGTGCGTTGTATCGTTACGTGTCCGGGCAGCGCGAACCTCTCAACCCCCAACTGACAGGTTTTATGATTCCCAATGGCCTGGCATTCAGTCCTGACGGCAAGACGATGTACCTCTCCGACTCCCACCCGTCAGTGCAACTGATCTGGGCCTTCGATTACGACACGCAAAGCGGCACCCCACATAACCGCCGGGTGTTCGTCGATATGAACCAACAACCTGGTCGCCCTGACGGTGCCGCAATCGACGCCGAAGGTTGCTATTGGATCTGCGCAAACGATGCCGGGCTGATTCACCGCTTTACACCCGATGGCAGGCTGGATCGCTCCATCGGTGTGCCAGTGAAAAAGCCGACGATGTGTGCGTTTGGGGGGAGGGAGCTGGACACGCTGTTTGTTACTTCAATTCGCCCGGCTGGGGATTTGAGTGAGCAGCCGTTGGCGGGAGGTGTTTTTGCTGTGCGGCCGGGGGTTAAAGGCATGGCGGAGCCTGTGTTCGAAAGGTAGTCGCGCTAGCGCTCGAATTACAAAAAGGCTTCTACACCGCGCTCAATCCGACAGTCACTTTTGCTGGCTCGGCTAGGTATGCGTCTACGACTGTACGAATTGATGTATTTCCTCGCGCGATCTCAGCTACCTGAGTCGGATATAGGCTTCCCTTGAGCCCTGACCCCAAACAACCGGTCGGCTATCTGCCGTCCTCGCTCCAGTCCTTCCTCCGTCAACCAAATCGATTTGTTCTTGTTCACCGGGTTACTGATGAAACCAAGTTCATGCAATCGGTTCATTATCTCGAAGTCGAACCCCTTCCAAGCATTGCCTCTGTCAAAACTGAAGGTTGTCAGCAGGGCAAGCACGGTTTCTTCAATCAGTTTGTCGTCGTATTTCATGATCGTTTCTCCGCTCGTGTTCATTAGACTCTTCGTAACCCCGACAGCTTAAACCGACGAAGCCGCTGTTGGCAGCCACCCGTAGAATTCTTGGCAGTCGGTTTTGGCCGTCGCGACCAAGCTGTAAAGTGCAGCGCTGGCCTTCGCGCTTTTAGATGATTCGCTGAACAACCAGTCCTCTCTTCAGATGATGAAAGGGCGGTCCCCGCTCGGCGGCGTTGATGTCGAAACAATAAAGGGTATGCGCTGGATTACGGGGGCTTGCTGAGGAAGGCGAGCCCAATATCAAAGTCGATGGATCTCGCCATTTATCGGCATGAACCCGGATCGACTCATCCACTCTCGATGCTTCAGATGCAGCAAAGCCCGCACTGGGCGGGCTTTGATGGTGTTTCGTTTGGTGGGCCGGGGTAATCTGAACCTGTTATTTAACCTAATGATTTTAAATGATATTTTCAGTTTATTTTTTGTTGTGGAATACCCTTTGGAATACCGTTTGTCCTGTCATATCTCAATCAGCAGTGTGATGTCTAAATTGGTTCGATCACGACCCTTGTCTCGACCACGCGGGATTTGGACCGGAGACCAATGCCGATACCGGGTGTGAGAGCGCCTGGTTATCGGCTTGTGCTGTTAATCGTGGTTGTGAGTGGGGCTTTGGATAGATGAGTTTCTTTTGCGAGGTTTTTTTACCAGGCCCGTTAGGCTGATGCCTGCAGAGACTCTGGGACGATGGTCGAGCAAGTCTTCTTCTGCTGCTTGGGAATCGGGATGGGGCATGTCTTTTTCAAGATGGGACGATGCATTGTCGTGGGGAGCTGTCTCCATCCAAGTATCTGCGGAGTGAGCGTCTATGTGGGTGGGGTCCTTAGCCGTGAGTACTAAGTCAATCCGAGGGTGTGATGGAGGTTGAAGTTCCGAACCCACGCGAGGTGCACGATTAATTGCACTTTCCTGAATTCCAGTACGCGATTCTTGAGCGCTGTGGGAGGTGTCTGCCGCTCTCGCCCCTGATGCATGGCGGGTAAAATGTGTTTCCATCAAACCCCGCTCCGACTCCATCATGATAAGGCGCTCCAGGACTTGAGGTCGTTTCAGTTGGTGTTTCTTGGCGAGATCATCGAGCAGGCTTATCACTGTTTTCGAAAGCTCAACGTTAACTTGTTTCTTGCCCGCCGCCACTGTCCTCTCCCCATACTGCTGTCGGCTCCATCGCTTTCTAATCTCGTTGATGATGGCTTTTTGCTCAGCGGGCCCATACTCGGCTTGATCGAAGAACATAAGTAGTTCTTGGTAATTGCTAATAGGGTCGCGTCGTGAAAGTCCGGACGAACGATATTTTTGCAGCCACTCCCAGGCACATCTGCAGCGCTGGGGCCCTTCTTTCTTGTCTTCAAACCACTCGAAATCACAGTCCTTTGCTTTGTGCCGAAGCCAATCATTGCGAAGACGTTTGATGGCGTCTGCTTTATCCGCAATATCGACATCCCAGAGATCGAGCAAGGCGATGAGATGGTCTCTGCCAGTGAGGTGTACCAGCTGAGATAGTCTCAAACCAGTGATGCGTTTGATCCTGTCTAGCAGCCATTGATACTGGCGTTCACCTCTGTCAATCCACTGGAAGCAGTCATCTGGGACCAAGGATCGGTCTTTCCCTCTATTTATTCCCTCAAGCAGATTGGCATTGCGCTTCAAGGCGCGGGTGATGGCGCTCCTCATTGTGGTGCCATTGCAGGTGGCGGGTTCTAGCTCGACATTTTGGTAATGATAAAGGCACAGCCATATCCAAATGTCGTGACGATTATTCTGTTTAGGCTCTCTTAACAGTTTGGACAGCTCGTCGGACTTATCCGCTGTCAAGACAAAATCGCTATTTTTTTTCATTTTTAACACTATTAGTAATCATTTTTATTAGCATTATTGCTATTTGTATCTGAAATTCTAGCAAAATTCTAGGTGTATTCAGCGTTTCTTCTATGGATATTCAAGGACGAATCTCTGTTAATTCTATGAGTATTCTAGGTGTTATTTTATATTTTATAGTCAATGAATAATGGCACATTCTTGGGTTTTCGTTCTGTGTACTACCGTGATTTTTATAGTGAGAATTTGAGAGTTATCATGATGGCGTCGGTGGTGCTTTTTCGTCCTCCCGGGGGACTGCGCACTCACGGAGATTGGCGGTGCGATGAAGGCCTTTTGGTGTATTCGCAAATCAGGGTGAGGCGCGGGGATTCTGATATCGCTTACTGCCGCGATCGACTTATCTATCCGTAATATTTGACGCGCGGCTGAGGCAACGGCGTAGACAACCACTGGTCTATCTGAGGATCCGGTGAACGTAAGCGCCCGGCCAACACACCTTCCTGATCCCAGCGCTTAGGGCGATGGTGGACACCTATTTAAGTGGGCACCATTTTTAGCCTATTAAGCGGATGCGCCATGCAACAACGACACTCTTACCCCAAATCCCTCAAAGCCCAAGTCGTCCAGGAATGTTTGCAGCCTGGCGCATCCATCGCAAGCGTTGCGCTGGGCCACGGGATCAACGCCAATCTGGTGCGCAAATGGATACCGCTTTACCGTGACCTGGGTGGTGAGAACCTGCCAGCTTTCATTCCTTTAACGTTAGAGCCGAACGTCCAAACGCGTGCCTATCCTACGATCAAAATTGACGTCCCATGCGGGCATGGACAGCTTGTCGTGAGCTGGCCGGCTAACGATCCTGGAGGTTTGTGTGAGGTTCGTCCGGGGGCGAACTCGATGATCCGCATCGACACCATCTGGCTCGCCACCGAGCCCAAGGAAATGCGCGCCAGCACTGAAACCGCGCTGGCGCGGGGCGTAGCGGTGTTCGGTGCGGCGAAGCCGCACTGTGCTTATCTGTTCGCCAATCGCCGCGCCAATCGCATGAAAGTGTTGGTGCATGACGGTGTAGGGTTTTGGCTTGCCGCTCGACGCTTGAACCAAGGACGCTTCTTTTGGCCGGGCGTGCGGCACGGCTCTGAAGTCGAGTTAGATGCCGAGCAACTTCAAGCCTTGGTGCTCGGTTTCTGAGGCGAAGGCTTTATGAAGGTGTGTTGTCCAGACGGCTACGAACCAAATGTCTGCGTTCAGCATTCGCTCGAAAACAGCGCCTTGAAAAAGAACTCATCGCGGGTTTTGCTATCGCCAGCGCGTTGCAACAGCACGAGAGCTAGGACTGCTGCCAAGTTCCCACCGTGACCTGGGAGGAACCCTTCAAATTTTGCGACAGCTTGCGTTGCAGTGATCTCGCCGGACTGGGTGGACTCCCAGATGGCAATGACTTGAGTCGCCGCTTTTACGTCGCTCTGCGCATAGTGGTCTTCCAGCATTTTCAGGCCGCACATCCATGTGCCGGCCACCACTACGTTAAGTACCAGGGCCATGGCCGCTTTACGTGACCAGAAAACTTTCTTTTCAGCGCTGTTAGCCTATGGGGCTGCTGCAGCCATTACGAATACCTCTGATGGATTGGTGAGACGTCTGTCGTCACTGACCAGTCCAAATTACTGGAGGCGGAACGGGTGCGCGAGCCAAAGCATGGGCTTGAATTTCAGTACCGCACTGAGGAAGGCTGCCGCTCGAATCTCGCGACAAAATCCTGGAACCGATCAATTTGTTGCTTCAATCCATGAATGGCTCTAGCGGCGGGGTGCTTGAACATCAAATCGCCGTCATCGAAATCGTGATGAAAATCCACGTCGTTCGTTAAGCCCGTCACTGAACTGAATTCAGGCATGCTTTTAACCTCTCTGGATCCTCTCACGACCTCCCAAAACCAAGCGTTAAATTGATTGTGCTGGAACAGGTACAAGCTCCCACTTAGTTGGCGAAGCCGCCCACTCGAAGCTAACCGGATGCATTCCAAAACATCTTCGGGAACCTCGGCAATCGACGTCAATGAGTTTCTCGCTAGGCCTGACCAACAGACATGTTCCATGAACTGCCTAAGTGGCTGGAATGAAGCGATTAATAATTCTGCAGTCTTGATCTCTTCTGTCAGGTTGTAACTGCCCTGTTGCGATGTGTTGTGGCGCGAGCGCGATGACAAATTGTGCTGATACTCTGCATTCCTTTTCCACGTAGTTAGCTGACGTCCCGGAAAAAGCTCTGGGCTGCGGTCGATCATTCGATGACAGGTTGGACAAAGCGAGATTCCGTTCTCGAAGGCATTTCGGTCTGTGCCGGCGGGAAGATCGTCGTACCGAGCTGAGCCAGGGCGAAGTCCGTAAATGTGTGCCGCCTCGCTGAAATGCTTTTCGCAGCCGGTCTCTGGGTTGAAGGAATTCGTCTGGATCCCGCAGAATGGTGCGGAGCAGTAATTCCCCACGGACTGCCGTAGCTTCGTTTTCACCGGTCCACTGAAGCCAGCTGTCGTTACGATATCTTCCATTGCATTCCCCTCCAGCGTTCGGCCGGCAGTTTCTTTGGTGTAGATCAAAACCCAAGCCGAAGCCCAGCAGGCATGCCGTGAAATGGGAGATCATTGACGTACCTTTCAAATCGCCGGATCTGAAGATACAGCTCCCGCATCGCTCTCCCCGTTGAAAATGAAAAACTCAGATCCTCTGTACCATCAGAGTCAACGACCACGATCTGGTAGTGAAAATCGACCCAGTACGGCGTGTCGTTTAAGAGAGCAAACTCGGGCATGGTCCTCACCGCCTGGGCCCCTCGCACGATCTCAGACGCCCAACTCCGAAATGGAGGATGTTGAAAAAAGAACACAGGGACTTTATTCCGATACTGACCGAGAGCCATGGCTCCCGCCCGAATTGAGTTCAACACCTCGGTAGAAACCGGCAGGACCGACGTAGATCTGTTTTTACCATTCCCGCTGTAATACAGGTCGTGCATAAAAATAAGGAATGGGGCAAATAGCCCGAGGAACTCGCTCACGATCGGGAACTCGGCACGCAGGTCATAGGCCGGTGGGATCATTGATGGTGGAAAAGCTCGCGATTGAACGCTGTTCTCGTTCTCGGCTTCTGCTTTCCATAGAAAGATCAGCTCAGCCGGAAACAGCTCCGGACACCGATCAATCATCCGATGGCACACTCTGCAGAGCGATATGCCATTCGCGTAGCAGTGTGGGTCCATTCCCAGAGGGAGGAGGTGAGATCGGGCCGAGCCAAAGCCATGCCCATAGATGTGCGCAATCTCGCCTAGGATGACGACACCAGCGTTGTAATAGGTAAGAGGATCTCGGCAGAACGGGGCGGAACATTTGCGGCCGGATGCTTCGCGTATCTGTTCTTTTATCGTGTCGAGAAAGCCAGTGGCAGGCATTGTTGCTCCGAATTCGTTGCTGGGCACCGGGGGTGCCTGGGCTGATTGAATTCATTCTGCCACACGCTTGCTCGGGGTCGAAGGGCGCGCCTAGTGACGCCAGTGTCGCCAAGTACAGTGCAGGCGATGCAAGTGCTAATTCAAACCACCCAAGAGGTCTGGAACAGCTAGGTCGTTCCTGCCGCGGTGTACATAGCGAGTATCTTCTTACCCGACACCCCAATCCTCTGAACGGAATAAGAGGAGCCAGTTCATGAGGATCATTCGCCTGAAAGACGTCAAACACTCCACCGGCTTAGGTCGGTCCACGATCTACAAGTACATCAGCGAGGGAAGCTTTCCGAAGCCCGTGTCGTTGGGCGACCGGGCTGTTGGCTGGGTTGAAAGCGAAGTGACCGGCTGGGTCTTGGCCAGGATTGAGGCGCGTGATACCCACGAGTCTCTCACTGCTGTGTCACAGCTAAAGGTCGCGTGATCGACTGACGGGCCGAGCTCGCGCTCACTCATGCGGTCGATGTCCATGTTGACTGCGTGCCTCCAGGCAGTGGTTTATTTCCAGAGTATTGAAGTCATCGAAACAGTTCTATTCTTCCCGCGCTCTCTGGCAGTTTGCCACCCCACCCCCTCGTACGAGGGGGTGGGAGGTTTCGGTATAGTATTATTTATACAATCTCTTCATGTCTCACCCGTTAAGTCATAACGCCACAATACCTTCCTCTCAAAAGGTGGGTGCCATCAGCCATGCAGCGTCAGGACAAGCGGTAACAAGATCAGCGCCTAACGCTGAGCCAAGGTCTGCTCTCAGAGGCAGATCGATCGTAAAAAAATACCCAGTCCACTGAGTTTATGAACTCACTCAGCGGATCAGCCCCATGGCATACCTAAGCAAGCGTCACTCCCGCAACAGCAATCTCCACCTGCATCACGAGAAAACCTTTAGGGGGCTGCCTGTGATGAAGTCTCGCGGCCCCCTCATTACTGAATACCTAGAGCGGCTTTATGAAACCACTCAGTTGGCGCTGAGCGATCACCGCAGAGTGTTCGCGCTACGTTTCGACCTACGTTTCCCAGATGACTATCTGCCACCCGCATCAGGCAACGCCGTCATATCCAGGTTTGTGGATTCCTTGACCGCCAAGATTGATTGCGCACGAGAGCGCTCCAGGCGCCTGAATGGCACTGCACATCAGACACGGGTCCGATGGTGTTGGGTTAGGGAGATAGGTCAGGAGGGACGGCCGCATTACCACTTCGTATTACTGCTCAACAAAGATGCGTACCACACCGTGGGGCGCTTCAATTCAGAAAGAGAGAATCTATATAGCCGTCTTCAGTCAGCATGGGCGAGCGCGCTGAGAGTTTCTTTCGAAGACGCTGATGGACTGGTGCATGTCCCTACCAATCCTAGGTACTTCCTTTCTCAGGATGACCGTGTGGAGATGGAGGATTACTTTTATCGGGTCAGCTATCTCTGCAAGGCCGCTACTAAGGATTACGGCAGTCGAAGCCGGGCATTTGGTTGCAGCAGAGGCTGAGCCCTTAGTCGGACGTGACGTCCAGAGGCGCTGTTTAGCTCACCCCAATTACTCATTCACCCCATTCCTCGGTAGGTACTGCCATGATCATTTCTTTGATTGATCCACGATTTCCGTTATCTCGATCCAACGCTGCCATCGTCATCAGTCGGTTAGTGCAAGCCATCGCCCTTACGCAAGATCCGGCTTACCGTACTACCCTGGATGCGAGTGGTTGTGAGCAGGTGGCGGTGACGGTGCAATCTAGGCTGTGTGAATGCTTGCCGCGTATCAGCGAGCATTACGCCAGCTACCGTGACGATGAATATCAAGACATTTACTGGACGGCTTATAGGGAGGTTGGGCTTGAAGACAGTCCGGTAGGGCTGGTCTGCATGAACGCTCATGAAACAGGTTATCTAACCACTCCCTCGGCAATCAATGCGCTGGTCGATAGGGTTCGGCAACTGGTGGACTCTCGCGATGATAGTAGGCATGAGCTCTACTTAATCGCCTGATCGCATCGACACTGCCCCTCGTTTACAGGGTAAATTGCACCGGCGTTGCCCTGAATGCACCCATTTCACCATTGGCGCATCATAACCAGACGATGAATCGTGTGAGGCAATAATCGGCCCAGGTCCAGTCATGCTTAAGGTTCCCTGCGTTAGCAGTTTGGGCTTTATAGGATCCAGCTCGCGCTGACCACCGATTGGGCCTGCATTGGAAATTTGAGTGAGATTGAAAATAGAGAGAAATACCTTCGATGAGTTCTTGGAACATTGGTACAAAGGTGCTTTAAGAACCAAAGAATGGACCAGCCTTTCTACAATCACTTTCGTCTGCATTAGGTCAACGACCAAAGATTGTTATTTGGTCTTTATGAATCCGGCGGAGAGAAAACGCTGAGTGCGATTACTGGAAACTTTCAGATCACGCACCGGCCGCTTTGGGTCAATTCAGTTGAAAAATAGACCTCCTGTCTGGCCTGCGGCAAAACGGAATTATCGGCCATCGGGAGGAACCGCAGCATGATTGGACGATCATCGAGGGAGCGATAGAGACTGTTTACTCGGTTACCATTGACAATGACATACTGCGTCTGACGGTCAAAAAGCGAATGCGAGCAACGCTGCTGGCTATTTGTGATGAGCTAAAGCGCCGCCGTCATAAAGCCATTCGGGTTCAGGAGCAATGGCTTAACCGAATAGTCATTGGGTATTTCAATTACCACGCGGCCGGGAAACCTAATAAGTCTCGGCGGTTTTCGTTCGGCGGTACGTCCGTCTAATGGCAGCAAGCTCTCAAGCGACGCAGTCAGCGTAACCGGCTTCGGTGGTCACGCCACGGACGCCTTGCCGATCTCTATATATTTGGACCCAGGGATGCACATCCTTACCCGGCATGGCGTCACGCAGCCAAGGCAGGAGTCGTATGCGGTAGTTCCGCACATACGGATCAGTGCGGGGGGTAACTGATGGCCTACCGCGACCGTCCTATCGCAGCCGCTGCGTGACCCAGACCTTAGAGCTGCTGCAACACCTAGATCTCCTACGTCTACTGTGGGCCAGCTCTGGCGTGCCTTTGAGGCTCTATATTGATGTAAAAGCCTTCGCCTGCCGTGGCTTGGATACTAGAGTGGTATGGTCCATTGAAATCTACTATAGTGGGCAAATTTGCTAGATTGTACGTACTTCTTGGTAATGCTTTTGTAATAGATCGCAGCTCAAAATCGGTGTCGCGTAACTATAGTTAAGATGGTTAAAAATCTTTTCTAATAGAGATGTCGAATTTAAGTGTATAAGAAGCTTCGACAATTATGTTTAAAGCTCTATGAATTGTATTTTTAATTTAGGTGTATGCGTAGATGAACGTCTTTGAAGTAAAAAAAAATGAAAATGGTAAAATAGTTGATTTTCTCGATGGTGTTGAACTTGACGCAACTCCCGAAGAATTCGTCCGCCAGTCGTATCTGCGCATATTGCACTTTGAATATCAGTACCCTGTCAATCTCATGGCCAGAGAGGTTTCGATATATTACGGCAGTAAGGAACTGAAAGACCAACAGGGGCATCCCGTCAGGGCTGATATTGTTGTATATCGTACCGCAAAGGCAAAGGCAAATAAGGATCAAGGGTCAATATTTCTCGTAGTTGAGTGCAAAGCGCCAAATATAACCTCAGGCTACAATCAATTAGTCTCCTATATATTCAATACAAGCGCCGAAGGCGGGGTTTGGTACAATGGTGATGCCCCCCAATATTATAGACGCCTAAGCAGTCCGACGAATGAATTGATCGACTGGACCGGCATTCCTCGGAAGTCTGAGGCTTGGGATGCGTTAGGCCAACGGAAAAAAGAAGATTTAAAGCGCCCTATGGATATTAAGGGTATGCTACGTCAATGTCATAACAAGCTTCATGGACGCGGGGTTGATGGTGATGAAGACGATCTCACCATGGATATGGTGAGACTAATCCTCGCTAAGGCTATGGATGAAGAAAAGTCGGGTGAGTATTGTGAATTCTATTGCACTCCAGAGGAATATAGATCTGAGGAAGGTCAAAGGGCAGTAGCTAAACGAATATTTAGTTTGTTTAAAGAAGTGGTATCAAGTAACCAAGATGTTTTTTCCGAGCATGAGAAAATTTCAGTTGGTCCACGTGCCATATGCGATGTTGTAATTGAACTGCAAAGGTACCGGCTACTGAGTGATCTGAATGAATCTGATGATTGGGATATCATGGGGCATGCGTATGAGCAATATACAGCAACCTACCTAAAAAGAAAAAGAGGGCAATTTTTTACAAATAGATTAGTTGTCGATTTCCTGTGTGAGTCCGTGGCGCCGAGCTATCAGGATATAATACTTGATCCTGCGGGCGGGTCGGGTGGTTTTCTCACTGGAGCCATGCGATATGTGCGGAAAAAAATATTGTCGTCCAAGGACACTGCGATTGCGAAACAACGACAACTTGATAAGCATCGAACTAATCTATTTATGGTTGAAATTAGCAAAAGACTAGTAAAGATTGCCAAAACAGCCATGATTTTGAACGGTGACGGTCACACGGGTATGACTCAAGGTGATTCGCTCGATGATATATCTAAATTGAATGAAAACGTTCTGGCCCGTTGCGGAATGGCTAAGCCTACCGTAATTCTTACCAATCCGCCTTTTGCAGGAGCTTCTGAGGGGCGCGTTACTGATCCCCGCGTTCTTGACAATTTCGCAACGGGCATCAAGTGGACTAATAGAGGAGGGGAATACTCGCCAACCGGTGAAAGAAATACAGAGGGGGTTCCACCAGAAATGCTTTTCTTTGAGCGCTGTCTCAACTGGATTGCGCCTGGAGGTAAAATCGGAATCGTGATGCCGAAAAGCTTTCTTGATACGCAGACTTATTTTCCTGCCAGAAAGTTAATGTTTGACGGATATAAGCTGCTTGCTGTGGTAAATTGCCATAAGGATACATTTCAACCGCATACAGGCGTTAGAACGTGTTTGCTTATCATCGAGAGATTGCAGGTCGGTAAGCGGCCGTCATTTAATTATCCCATATTTCTGGCTATATCAAAGAAAATTGGCCAGGATAGTGAGGGCTTTCCAATATTTAAACGCGACAATGAAAACAATTATACCGATGAAATCGACCATGATTTCAATGACATACTCAAAGATTATGTGGATTTTAATCAGGGTTCACTAGTTGAATCAGAGTACCGGTTTTCAATTAATCGGTCAGAAATTGATCCGCAATTGAGAATTAATCCCCAGTTTTATCTGCCTAACTTAAATGAAACGATAAGGCAGATAGAGTCTATTGACGGGATTGACGGCTGGTCAGTAACAACGCTTGGTCAGATCACTAGCAATGTTAAGATTTTCAAAGGGCCCAGACTCAAGAGTGAGAATCTCCTTGTTGAGAATACAGGTGAAGGAATAGAACCTTACTACACCCCTTCTGCTGTATTGCAGGAAAAATCCGAAAGCGCAAAACTGCTCAATGTCAAATTGGCTTCCCCGAAGCAGATATCAACTATCAACGCTGTCCGGGTTTATCGGGGAGATATTGTAATTACTCGCTCAGGTACTATTGGAAGGGTCTCTTACATAACGCAGCGTCTTGATGGTGCTATTGTATCGGATGATTTGATTAGAGTTCGTATTGCTGATGAAGATGTTAGATTCTACGTATATCAGTTTTTACAGTCGACCAAAGCATTAAATCAAATGCTGAAAAATGAATATGGCGCGGTTCAACAGCATCTTGAACCGGTTCATATATCAAATATGTTGATTCCAATCCCGGATGACTGGCAAGAAGTATCTGAGATTGTCAAAAAGGCGCGCACTCAAACTACTATGCGGGAATTTCTAGAGGCGGGAAATATAGGTCTAGAGCAAGCTACTGATTTTCTATTAGAAAGTCTAATAGAGCGCGGTAAAGAAAAGCAGTCTCCTGGAAAGATTTTATAGTTGAATCTGAGATTGGTTGGTCCATAGGTGATCGCAAGGTGGTTGACGTTGCCTTGCGCTCATTTACGTCTTTGTTTGTTAATTATTAAGCTTGATTGGATTCTGATGTGATATAAATTGTTTCAGCGTGCCATTGGTTCGTAAGCGATCCATTATCTACACATTCAAAGCCGCCATTTGATAGCTGACGCTGTGCTCCCGATCTTTCAATGGAGCCAGCGCTATGCGACCCGATGCCAAAGTTGAAAAAGTCTACCTCTACCCCAAGCCAGTGGACCTCCGAAAGTCCATTGACGGCTTGCAGCTTCCAGCTCGACGCCTCTATCTTGACCTTTATATAGGCTTTGGGCTCTCGTCAATGCTGCCGACTATTGAAAATTGCTAAGAATAATGAGATATCACGGTGTGCTATCATCATACTGGGTCGAGCGACGATGAAAATGGATTATGCGAAATATATTGAAGACGTTACGGACGACATAAAAACCTGTATCGGTGATATGGCGTGTCAGCCTATTTTATTCGTGGGCTCCGGCTTTACCAAGCGTTATCTGGGCGGCCCGAACTGGGAGGAACTGCTCAGGGATCTGGCTGGACGCTGTCCGGAAATCCGGCAGTTCGCCTACTACAAGCAGCGCTACCCAGACTTCGTTGATATTGGAACTCAGTTTTCTGAAAAATTTAATGACTGGGCATGGGGTGCCGGACAAGGTCAATTTCCTCAAGAGCTCTTCGACGAAGCCAGCTCTCCTCAGATTTACATCAAGCATACCGTTGCAGAGATCTTCAAAGACCTGATTGCGTCCGGTGATCATAGGCTGGCTGGGGAGATCGAGCTTCTCAAGAAGATTCGGCCACACTCGGTAATTACTACCAACTACGATCAGTTGCTTGAAGGATTTTTCCCAGAGTACGAGGCAATAGTTGGACAGAAGATCCTTTATGCCAACCATTCGAGCATTGGCGAAATATTCAAGATTCATGGCTGCGCATCTCAGCCCGAGAGCATCGTACTGACACGGGCAGACTATGATGAATTCGTGAAGAGGAAGAAGTACCTTTCTGCAAAACTGCTGGCGTTCTTCGCGGAGCACCCATTGGTGTTCATTGGCTATCGCGCTGAGGATTCGAACATCAAAGCGATTCTCGCGGATATAGATGAAATTCTCTCGGAGGATGGCAAGCTAATCCCGAATATCTACATCTTGGAGTGGGATGATCGGGAAATGACCGAGGAGTACCCTCGACGCGAACGTCTCATTCCCGTTTCAGACCACCGCAGCGTAATTATCAAAAGTGTAGTTGCGAGGGACTTCAGTTGGGTATACTCCGCCTTCGGCGCAGTTGAAGCGCTACAAAATGTTAACCCGCGACTGCTTAGAGCGCTGCTGGCGCGCACCTACCAGCTAGTAAGAACCGATATCCCACGCAATCCGATCCAGGTGGACTATCGAGTGCTTGCGAATGTGACTGAGGCCGATGGAGAACTAGCCAAGCTTTATGGTATAGCAGATGGTGCCGATGGGTTGGCATTTAATCTCAATTTTCCATTCTCCCTTACTGCCCTAGGCCAAGCCATGGGCTACAAGTACTGGCACGCCTGTGATCGGCTCATGACAACCATCGCCGAAGCGACTGGCGTTGATATAAAGAGTTTCGACAACAAGTATCACTTCGCGATCATGAACGGCTCTGAGGTCCAATCGCACCGATATTCGGATTCCTGTAGAGAACTTTTGGACAAAGTCCGATCAGGTGACGAATATGCGTCGGAGGTCGTCCGGGAAGCTGAACAGAAGGGACGTCGGTGACAACAAGAATTCCTCATCAGTCATTTGCTAACGCCTGGCCTCCTGTCGCGGTTCAACGCATTAAGCACCGGTGAGCAACTTACAAAGACTTAACCAGTCGTCACTGTCCTATTCGCATCGTTGATCGGGACAGTGTACGATGTCCGGTATCTAATTAGGCTGCCTTCCTTCCTTACACCAACTCTCCCATTCCTCAAGTTGAGCATTGTTGATTAAAGCCTCTTCTCCCGCATCCTTGCGATAGGCTTTAGCCCAGCTCCCCTCGCATTGGTCGACTTCTGAGTCTACTGAGCTGGTGGGGACCGAGCCTTTAGCCGGCGCGACAGCCCCGCCGTTTTCTGGCCCCGTCCCCTTGAGGTATGCAACCACTCTTCCGTCTGCGGCATTACCTACGTAGTAGCCACGGTGTATCACCACAGGCGTGGAATCCATCTGCTGAATTTGTCCCGCATATTCATCGGTTGAATTCCAGAGGCCGCTCGCGCTTTGTGTCTCAAAGCCGCAAACCCCTTGGCGGCATATAACAGTTGCGCGACTGTCTAGGAGCTTTGTACTGCCGTCATCCATCTTGTAAGGCAGGCGAGCAGGAACGTCTGCCTCTGTACAGTCCAGCCAATTTTTATCCCGTTGGCTGACCGGGCAATCTTGTACTTCGTTCAATTGCCAGGAATAAGCCGCTGTGGCGCCAAATAAACTTCCGAGTAGTATCAAAGCCGAAATCCATTGTTTGAGTATCATCGCAGACTCACTAAGTTGTAGATCAGGACTGTTTGATTCGACGTGCCGTAACTCTTACGGCTAGGGCACGCAGATGGCGTCGGCAATTATAAGTGCGGACGATTGCTCTTTACGCTTGATCGATGATTCGCTCAACACATTCGTCGTAATATTTTAAAATTAATCGCTGGGTCGTCCAGCTATCTTTAAAGCTGTCTAAGATTACAGTTCGAATATAGTGCCTTGTGCTGATGAATTGCCTTGCGCACTTAATACATTTATAATGGTCTGCTGTATCGAGGATTGGAACTGAGAGGTTGTTGCATTTATTGCACGAGAGCGATTGTCGTTTAAGTAGATTAATTAATATTAATTTTGAAGGCTCCATTTTACGGCTTTGCGCTACTAGGTCGACGGCAAAAAAATTCTTTATACGTTCAAGCATACTTGGCTCAGGAAAGTCTAGGGTGTCTTTAAGCTGTTCTCTAAGTTCTTCGGAGCTTTTTTCGAATGCTTGTTCCTTCAATGCACTTACAGCTTCTCCCAAGAGTGCCTCCAAATCCTCGATGTCGGTTTGCGAAAAGAATTCTGGGGGTAAATTAATTGCATGACCTACTTTAATCAACGCATTAGCTGTTTCCGGCTTAAGGACGTGTTGTATCGATTCAATTTTAGCGTTCAGGTCAGATCCCGACGCCCCAAGATCAATTAGCAGCCATTCTGCTTCCTCAAGCCGTTTAAATATGTAGGTAAACATTCTAGGCCCTTATCAGGTCGAGGTTCTGGAGCAAGAGTGGCTGACACATGCCAGAATACCCTGCGATGATCTGGTACGTTCCCCTCTCCCTAATATGCCCACCTTTCCGTTGCAGAACCTTTGGTGACGGCGTTTCGTTTCTCGCATGAAAAATCCCTTTGCGTACTGCGGGCATAAATAGAAGGAAAACAACTCTATAGGTTGATTCTCAACCTATAGAGTTCTTCATGTCAATGAGGTGATGCCCAACCATTTAGGTCGGATTGGGAGGGCGTCGTGACAGAGATCCATCAGCAGCAATTGGCAGGTCGGGTAGGGCGTGCCATTTCTAAGCAGCGCATACGTTGCGGACTGACGCAGGAGGAGGTCGCTGAGCGGTTGGGCGTGGGCAATGAAGCGGTTTCGCGCATCGAACGAGGCGTGGTAATTCCCAATATTGCCCGTCTGATAGCGTTTGCGTCGATCTTTGGTTGCGAGGCGGCAGAACTATTGACCGAGGCCAGCTCGCGCCCGGACGATCAGGCGACCCGGATTAGCCAGTTGTTGAAACCTCTGAGTCAGGAGGATCGGCAGTTGATCGTGGATCTGGTTGAACACCTGACTAAACGTCTAGCGAAAGCTTGAACGCCAGATCTTCTCGTTTAGCTGTGGTGCGTTCAGGTATCGGTGTACTGATCGAACTGGGCACCACAGCGTAAGCAAAGATAGTTATGGTGGCCGAACTGATACTTCTGCACATCTCTTGCAAACGTCGTCATGGCTGTGTAGCCAGATGTCGCACTGGAGACGCTCTCACCTATCAGGTCGAGTAACTGCATGAGCAGGCTTTCATGTTTGATTCCTGAGTCGACCTCTGAATGTTGAATGTGTGCCTGGCGAACGCCGAGCAGAAAACTATCAATGGTTCCGATCAGCAGGACTGCCGTGCTGGCGGCATCCTTGGACAGTACAGCCTTTGACTCGCAGATTAGGCAGCGTAGGGGCATGGTGTAACTCCGTAAAGATTTAACCACTGAGATAATGCGCAAAACTTGGGAGGCATGAGCCTCCCTTTATGCTGTGAACGCTTCAGGCCACCAGTTGCAGGGCGGCGTTAAGCGCTCGATTTTTGATGGCGGCACCTTGGCCGAACCATGCGGTGTCCATCCGGTACTCGTTGTTACGAGCGCGGCGTTCGTGATCGACATATTCGGTAACCGCGTTGAGCAAGCCCCAAGCGGTACCCTTTGCCGCTTCGAGTTCAGCGCCCCGGCCATGCCCTTCATACATGCTCAGCACCTTGGTTAAGGCCCTTTCATTCGAGATGCCGGGCCGCTCTGGGTTAGCTGCCATGCCTTCACACAGCACGCTACGCAGATAGTCCTTGGCTTCATGGGCTTTGACGGGGCGGGCGGCGAGCGTACGCATGCGATACATGAAGTCGTCCCACTGAGAAACGGTGACGCCTAACTGCTGTTTAACGGCACGTGGATCGAAGCGAGTACTGTGCGGCACCTTGATCGCCTGGCTGGCGCCATTGACTGCAATCGTCAGGGTGTTATTGCAGACGACGCGGACGGTGGTCGGCGTTGCGGTAGTGGCCAGCGTGCCGTCGCAGGAAGTCGCCAACAGCAGGTATCCATTGACCACGTCATTACCCTTCAGCACGGCTGACTGTCCGGTCCGCGCCAACGCCCAGAGCTTGCGCCCGCCCTTCAGCACCCCGGCAGTTTCCAGCTCATAACCCGAGCGCTCTGTCAGATCCCGATAGAACTCCAGGACATCACGCGGCTGTACTACCTGGTAGCGTTGCGACACAACGGATAACGCGGCTTTTGTATCTGAGCGATACAGCACTTTTTGTTCGGGAAAGGTATGGATGGTGCCTAGATGGCCGGCGGCGTCAGCCATGAAATGTACCGGCGACTCTTGGATCTGCCAGCTCATGCCCGCTTCTTGCTGCCAGACTTCCAGCGGTTGTTTGGCCGAGAGCTGATTACCTAGGCCATGCCAAGGCGTTCTGCCGACGTAAGCTATTTGTTCGATGAGATGTGCCATGAAGAGCTTCCTTTACGTTTGCGCACGGCGAAGCCGCTGAGTGTTCAGCAGGGATCAGCCTGCGTGCTGGATTTGACAGAGAGGAGTTAGTGATGGATCAGGCGTGGAAGTGCAGTTGCTTCAAGCGAGGTAGGTTCACTGTAACGGGGAGATCAAGCGTGATGACGTCCGCTGAACGACAATCCACAGTTGAGACAACGGTAATTGTCTAAAACTCGCTCATCGACGACCTCGCCAAGTTTTGCACCAGCGATACATCCGGTTGCCGCTCCGGCTAACCCACCGAGAATGGCACCTGCCATCCCGCCAATGGCGACTCCTGGAGGTCCCGCCATTATACCGATAACAGCGCCAACCTCGGCCCCGGCCATGGCCCCGGTGACTCCTTGGGCGGCGCCACCTACAGTGCCGATGAGGGCACCGATTTTCCTTGCGGTATCTTTGGTTGATATTGAAGTGGAACGGCAGCGTGGACACTGGGTGATCATGAGAGGTTTCCTATAAAGAGATTGTCGAGAAAAGCCATTGCACAGGCATAGAGCTCTATAAAGCAGGTCGCTTAGGCGATCTGCTTTAGTGATGTATTGTATTGCTGAGTTCTGAGGGACTCATTGCGTGTGAATGCAGAGTCGTAATGTATGACTGAGACTTTTTTGATTCGAACGCATCAGATAGGTTGTTACCGTCACATCACATCCCTGGCCATCGTCTTCGAATACGTCCGTGATGAGCATCCAGAGAGGGCGTTGAAATAGGGCTCACCGAGGGGGGGGCGGTACTTAGCGGCGTCGTCTATTTCACGGGAAGTTGTGTGTCCGGATTAGTGCGAGAAGGTCCAGTAGGCCTGCTGCGTAATTGCATGGACTTGACCACCTGATTGCATTGCTACTGACCATTCAATTGCCCCCGTTCTGACCAAGCGTTTGCATTCGACTTGACCAGCACACGCCTTATTGACGACCGGCAGAGAACGACCCAAAGCTGCGCCTGGTGGTGCGCAGGTTGATTTGCTATCGGAGGATCGATAAACATCTTTCTAAAACTTCCCTGTTATTGATTATCACAACGCTTAGTCTTTTTCTTGCACGAGTGATGTTCTGAAATAGCATCTTAGATACGTGGTAATATGTTTGAGCTTTATAGTAAAGCTCTCCATTAAGATCATATGAGAAATATTGATCGATCATGACTGCGACGCCTTCGAATTCCTGACCTATAACTTGGTGTGATGTTTGCTTTGTGGTCGCATAATAACTTTCGTGATGCTCATTTCCATATTGTGATGGCGTAAATCTCAGCACCTCCCACCCGCAGTGATCCAAAGCTGTCAAATACCGTTTTGCATCTTCTGAATTTTCAAAATAATTGATATCTATGTTGTGTTGGTTCGATGCGGTTACGCTTCTTTTATTGTTGAATAAACCCTTTAGGAAGTTCGCTAGTTCTTTATTCGTTCGAATTTTTTCAGATAGCGTATGCGTGACTAAACCTGCAATGCTATTGATCTCGGCATCAATATTACTTTTTTCCTCCCAAGCAGACAGTGTTTGAAGCTTGTCATAGGAGAAAATGCAGGTTCCATTTGAGGCCCAGATTTTAGAAACTATATCCTTCAGTTGGTTCGGGTAAATACGCTGTGTTTCATCAATTATAATAGCATCGTAATTCGTTAAGTCGTATCGGCGGTAGTTCTTTATAGGAGTGATATTCCAACCGCATCTTATTAATTCTAGCTGCCCTGCATTTAGTTGGCCGCAATGAATGATAAGGATGCTCTTAGATCTCTCGGATAATTTTTTAAATATGTCATATACGAGCAATGTCTTACCAGTGCCTGCGCTGCCTATAATAGAAACGAATCTCGTCGTCTTCGGCTCATCGAGACGCTGTAGGATTTTATTTCTGATTTCTTCCTGTTGGTGTGTCAAAAAATACTCGTCTTGTAAGAACTTCCGAGTTGAGTTAAAGGGGGATACTAAATAGTCAGAAGGATCGAAAAGGTCGTCAACAACCTCAGTACGATCTACCTGCTGTGACTCCATTAAAGCTTTAAGATCGCTGAAATTGATTGGTGTAAGCGTTTTTTCATGAGTCAGATAATATAACGTTTTTACATCTGACACGAAGGTGAAGCAATGCACTTGTCTGCCGACGCTCGATAAATAATAATTATTTCTCACTAGCTGAGTTTTTATCTTTTCTTCTTGGCAAGTTCTCTTAAGTTCAATGTTAATTATGTAGTCTTTTCCGAATCTCAGCAGGTCAAATTCTTTACCAATCTGGGGTATTTTGTAGCTGATGTAATACGTATCGTAGACTCCGGCGCTGCCCGGCAATGAACATAGCTGCTTGATAAGATTTTTAAGATCTTCTAATTCTGATGGTTTGATATTGATCTGGTGAAGATTTAATAGGTTGGCAAATAGTGCTGGCGCCAAAGAAGTGTGAGCTTGTGCGAGAGAAAGGATATTTATGTACTTCAAGGCGCACCTCTGCTGAGTTATATGGTTTATTTTTCTCGCTAGTAAGGCTATAAGAACCTGAGTTCAAATTAGCCCGTTAAAAAGCTTTCGAGAAGCTGATCTCTACCTATCTAGTTTCACCGTCAGGACCGGTTTATCCATGGGTTTGAGGCATAGTGCCACTATGACTAATGTGAAGGTATCCAGCAAGTATTGTCGGGGAAGATTGAGAAGGTTACTCAACTGAACTCTGGTTGGTAACTAGGACTGAAAGCCGCATCCAAATGCTCAACCACGTGTGGCCCCTTTTAGTTGCAGCTGGCGCACAGATCCAAGATCTGGGAGCTGTGTCCAACGGCCGCCACTACAAACGTGGGGCTTCGGTAGCATTTTTCACATGAGACCGACCGCTTTTGGCTGATTCTGTTGAAAAAATCGGGTTTTTAAAAATGCCGAAAAGATAATCGATGATAGTGCTTTTTAGCCCGCTTCTACGTGAAATCGCGGCCTGAAAACATCTGCAAGTGATCTGGAATTTAATCTCCGACGCGTACTTTTTTCTCGTTGCCCCTAAGGCCGACTGTTTTCAACAGAATCGGCCGATATCTGCCTGCCGCTACCGGCGGCAACGAACAGCTCTCTGCGGATCTTGGTTACTAAGCATGCTGGCCAAATCCGATGCAAACGAGTGGTCAGTACCGATGCAATCAGGTGGTCATATAGAGTGCAATTTCGCAAGCTGCTACATTTCCCGTTTAACGCATCGATACTACTTTTAGACCTCTGGTCCCTTGAATGGCCGAAACTGACAAGTTGCCAGTAGCGGCATGCTGTATGTGTTCGCTCCACCAGATCATCATGGGGCGCCTTCTCTCAATGTAATCTGCGCGATTGTAGGCGCTACGCACCTCATCTTTGTCTACGTGGGCAAGTGCGACCTCGATCAGCTCGGGGTCCCATCCCTGTTCGTTCAGAATGGTGCTCGCCATGGAGCGCATGCCATGACTCACCAACCGACCTTCAAAACCCATTCGTTTCAGTGCCATGTTTGCTGTCTGGCTGTTGCAATGATCCCGTGGGTCTCTATCGGCTGGAAACACGTACTCTCTGTGTCCGCTGTAGGGCTTGATCGTTTCTAGCAAAGCAATCGAATGTTCGGTCAGCGGTATGACGTGGGCACGTCGTTTCTTCATACGCTCCGCTGGAATCGTCCAAATTTTCTTATCGAGATCGATTTCAGCCCAAGAGGTCGTGGCTGCCTCGGCGGGACGGGTCATGGTGTGAAGTTGCCATTCGATGAGGCAGCGTGTCGTTCTTTTTATGCTCGCGTTCGCGATGGCAACCATGAGTTCTGGCAACTCCTCAGGGCGGAGAGCGGCCATATTCTGCTTTTTCGGCTTCTTGAAAACAGCCCGGATGCCACTCAGCGGATTGGCAAAGATCATTCCGGAGTTCACGCCGTAGGTCATGATCTCGTTAAGGCGCTGGGTCAGTCGCTTCACTGTCTCCAGGCTACCTTTTGTTTCCAGCGGGCGTAGTAATTGGATGACTACTGGAGCGTTAACCTGCGAGATTGGTGTTGTTTTCAACAATGGAAAGACATGCAAGGTGAGTGAGCGCCAAATGTCCTCGGCATAAGCCTTGGTGACAGAGTCTTTTTTCAGTTCAAACCATGCAGACGCGACGTTCTCGAACGTGTGTTCGGTTGCCTCCCTTTTTGTTTGCTCAAGCGCGCTACGTTGTTCTTTTGGGTCTATACCCTGAGCCAGAAGTTCTCTAGCTTCGACAGTCCTCTTCCTGGCTTGCGCGAGGGAGAGTTCTGGGTAGGTGCCGAGTCCCATATTGATACGATTTTTGGTAATCGGCTGCCGATAGTTGAAGTTCCATAGCGTAGAGCCATTGATCCTCACGCGCAGCTGTAAACCGTCCCCATCACTGAGGACGTAATCCTTGTCTTTCGGCTTTACCGCTTTGAGCTGGCGGTCAGATAGGCGGGTGGCTTGAGCGCACATGAGGAGTTCCATGACATCAATTGGTATTCCAAAAATTACCACCGAAGAGCCTGGAATACCATCTGGAATACCTACGGATATAGATTCTGTCGGACATCCGCGGACGCTAATAGACGCTAAGCCCCTGTATTCACTAGATTTCAGGCACAAAAAAAGACGTCCTTGGACGTCTTTAGATGTAAAAGTGGTGGAGCCGGGGGGATTTGAACCCCCGTCCGCCAGTACTCCGCTGTCGGTACTACATGCGTAGCCGTGTCTATTAAGTTAACCCTCAGCGACCCGACTGGCAGGGTGCATTGGGCGAGTTGTGTAAGTTTTAGCCGATTCGTCCACAACGTACTGCACGGCGATCCTGTTCTGCATGACAATCACTTCGAGTTTACAGGCATCCTCTAGTGATTGCTGGTACCGAAGTAACCAGAAGCTCAGGCTCTAGTCGTCGCAATTAAGCGGCGAGTGCGAATTCCTGGCCGTAGTTTTCGTCATTGGCAACTATAAAAGTTGCAACAGTGGATTTACGAGTTCTGTTACCAACTCGGCATGCACCTAGAGTTTCGCAACCAGCGTCGAATCCTAATCGGCCCCGATAGCAACCGCGTGAGCAGTCAGGTGGCGGAGTCTACCCCAATGAACGGAGTCCGTCGACCTCTCCTGTCTGGCAGCGCTGCTGAAAAACAGGCCAGCCAGGGGCTGGCCGTGTGCGTGTGCCCAAATTATTTCGCGCCGCTACCGTCGCCATTACCGGTATCGGTTTTGTCGTTTTGTTCGATTGCTTTGGTAGTGAGTTCGATACATTTCTTGTCATCACCGGCCTTGTGGGCGGCCATGGCTGATTTTTGAGTTTCTTCAAGGTTCATCTTCTCGTCATTACCCAGGTTGGTGCTCGACGACAAGCTGTCCTTGATGGTCTGCAGATTCGCTCCACACAGGTCTTCAGCGGCGAATACCGGGGAAGCCAACAGTGCGGCAGTGAGGAACAACCCTGTGAGTACGGTACGCTTCATGTGTATCTCCTAAGCCTATGGACTCGGAATAGCCGGTCGATGAGGCCGTCCGAGGTCTGTTATAAGCCCGTTCGTAAAGGGCCTACAGAGATGGACTGTTGCAGTTCACAGGGGTTCTATTATTTCTGCTATCTCATGTGAAAAAGCCATCTTTAGACGGTTTGGCACCATGAAAGGGCGTTTTTCAGCCCCTCACGACGGTTAAAGCGACTTAGGCTGAGTCACTCGATCTACCAGATAAACCAGCCCGTGGTAATCGATGCCGCCATGTTGGGACAGCCCGATTTCACACGTGCGGCTGGTTGAAATGCCTTCGTTGCAGAACTGCACTGCTTCTTTCAGCGTACGCAACGAGTGCGCGTTCAGTTCCGGCGTGGTGAAGCCTTTGTCGCCAGCGAACCCGCAACAGTGAATGCCTTCGGGAATGACCACGTTGACGCTGCACAACCGTGCCAATTCGATCAATGCCTGACTTTCGCCCAAGTGCTGGGTGCTGCAGGTCACGTGTACGGCAATCGGCTCTTGCTGTGGCGTGAAGTGCAATTTATCCAGTAGGTGGGTGCGGATGAAACGCACGGGGTCATACAGATCCAGGCGTGTGTCTTTGAGGTCCTGGACCAGGCGCAAAGTGCAAGGGCTGGTGTCGCAATAGATCGGGTCGAGCCCGCCACGGCTGGCCGTTAACAAGGCGGTGAGCAGTTCTTGGCGTTTGTGTTCGGCCTGTTCGTTATAGCCTTTGGACGCAAACGGCTGGCCGCAACACAGGCTGTCTTGATTGTCCGGGAACACCACCTGATAACCGGCTTTTTCCAGCAAGCCTTGGGTTTTTTCCAGCAGCGACATTTGTTCGCTATCGCTGGCTGCCGGGCCCATGACCCGCGAGACACAGGCTGCCAAATACACAACCCGAGGACGCAGATCGGTCACCGGCGGACTGAAGCGAATCGCCCGTTCCGGTTGCGGCATGGCGGCGGTCCACAAGGGCACACGTCCGTCTGATGCTTTGGTCAGCGCAGCAGAGAGTTTTGCCAGGCGGGGTGCGCCCAGAAACATTCTTGCGCCGTTGGCCACGTGCAGGGTAAAGCGTGCGCCTTGCAAGGTGGTTTTGAAATGCTCGGCCAACCAATTGGCGGTTTTGCCATGGGTGGCGTCTCGACTGCGCAGCTTCTTGACCAGCTCACCGGTATTGATCCCCACCGGGCAACGTTGCGCACACAGGCCAGTGGCCGCGCAGGTGTCGATGCCTTGGTAGTGGTAGTCCCGTTCCAGCTCGGTGGTGTCGATGCCTGCGCGTTTCTTCGCTTGAATATCACGCCAGATAACGATGCGTTGCCGTGGGCTGAGTGTCAGTCCCTTTGACGGACACACCGGCTCACAAAAACCACACTCGATGCATTTGTCGACGATTTCGTCCGCAGCAGGCAGCGGCTTCAAATGCTTCAAGTGAATCTGCGGGTCATTGCTCAACACGACGTCCGGGTTAAGGATGCCGTTAGGGTCGAGCAGGCGTTTGAGTTGCCACATCAATTGATAGGCATCGCTGCCCCATTCCAGCTCAACAAACGGCGCCATGTTGCGACCGGTGCCGTGCTCCGCCTTCAATGAGCCGCCAAACTCCACGGCCACCAACTGCGTGACGTCTTCCATGAAAGCCTGATAGCGCGCGACTTCCACGGGGTTCTCAAAGCTTTGGGTGAAGACGAAGTGCAGGTTGCCTTCCAGCGCATGGCCAAACAGGATCGCCTCGTCGTAATGGTGTTTCTCGAACAGCCCGATCAAGCGCCGGACGCCAATCGCCAACTGCTCGACCGGGAAGGTCACGTCTTCGATGATCACCGTGGTGCCGGTTTTACGCACCGCGCCGACGGCCGGAAAGGTGTCTTTGCGGATGGCCCACAGGCGCGCGTTTTCCAGCGGGTCTTCGGTGAAATCGACCTGCTTCTCCACCGCAAACGCGGTCAACGAGGCCATGATCTGGACGAGTTGTTCGTGCAGCAGCAGTTGCGACGCTGCGCGGGACTCGATCAGCAAGGCGCAGGCGTTTTCCGACAGCTCACGTACGAACCCAGGCATGCCCGGTTTGTTCTGCACCGAGCGCATGCTCCGGCGATCCAGCAGCTCGACAGCGGCCACCGGCTGGGTTTTCAGAACGGTTACCGCGTTGCAGCAGGTCTCGACGTCTGGGAACACAATCAGGGCTGACGCTTTAAACGGATGATCGATAACGGTGTCGTAGGTGACGGCGCTGATAAATCCCAGCGTGCCTTCGGAACCGACCAGCAAGTGGCTGAGAATATCCAGCGGTTCGTCGAAATCCACCAGCGCATTCAGCGATAGACCGGTGGTGTTTTTCAGCCGGTATTTGTGGCGAATTTTTGCAGCTAATTCAGGGTTGGCTCGGGTCTCGCGGCCCAATCGCGCGAGGTTTTCCAGCAGGTCTGAATGGCTGTCGCGAAACGCGGCGACACTGCCTGCGTCCTCAGTGTCCACTCGGCTGCCATCCGCCAATACCAAGCGAATGCCCGCCAGGGTGTAATAGCTATTTTGCGCGGTGCCGCAGCACATGCCGCTGGAATTGTTAGCAACGATGCCGCCGATTTTGCAGGCGTTTATCGACGCTGGGTCCGGGCCGATTTTGCGTCCGAATGGCGCGAGCCAAGCGTTGGCCTGAGCGCCGATAACGCCGGGTTGCAAACGAATCTGCGTGCCTTGCCCGCGAATCTCTCGACCGTTCCAGTTGTCTCCCAGCACCAGTAACACCGAGTCACTGATGGCTTGGCCCGACAAACTGGTGCCCGCCGCACGGAATGTCACCGGAACACGTTCGGTCTGGGCCAGTTTCAGCAGTGCTACCACTTCGTCTTCGGACTCGACGCGGATCACCAGTTTTGGGATCAGCCGATAAAAGCTGGCATCGGTGCCGAAGGCGAGCGTCGACAACGGATCGTCGAAGCGCCTGTTCTGCGGGATCAGTCGTTCGGCTTCGCGCAAAAATGCGGCGGGCAGACTCATGCGTCCTCCAAAATCAGTACGATCAAGTCTTTCGGGCCGTGGGCGCCGTAAGCCAGGATTTGTTCGATGTCAGCGGTTTTCGACGGGCCGGACACCAGCAGGGCATTGGTCGGCATGTTGTCCGCCCACTGCTGCTTTTGCTGGACCTGATAAAAGTTCTCGTAAATCTCGCTGGCCTTGAGCAGGGCGAAATGCACGGGTGGTACCAAGCTCATCAGGCGTGGCTCTTCGCGGGTCGGCCAGATAATCAGGCTGCCCGTCGCGGCAATCGCGCCCAAAGTCGTCGTGAAACTGGCCGGGGTGTCATCGAACAACTCGGTTTTCCAGGCTTCTATGGGCTGGTCATAAGCCTTGAGCGGCGGCAGTTCAGGGTGGATCGACCAGTGCTCGCTGATCCGCCGACCGTGGGGCGTTTCAGGGGCTATCAGCAGGCTCGGCAATTGCCGGTCGCTGACCAACTTCCCGAGCAACTGCGGCCATGCGTTTTCGGTGCTGAGGTGGATTTCGGTATGCACCGCCTCCATCAGTTTGCGCAGTTGCGCGACCCGCAGCTCGGGGGCGTAGCTCCACGGCGTGGTGACCAGGTCTTCGTCGAAATTATCGGCAATCGGCGTCGCGCCGGTCAGGCTGTTACGCAGCTTGTTAAGGATGTTCTGTCTGGCGCTCATTATTTGTTCTCACCCTGTTTGGCCAAATGCTCGCGGGCCAGTTCATGCAATGAGCGCGCAGCCGGTTTCGGCGCGCTGTGATTTTGCGTCCAAGGGCCGATGTTGCCAGGCGTCAGGTTGCGCAAGCGGGTGGCGAAGAAACCGAATGCGCGGTAAATCATTGGCGAGCTGTTGAGCCATGCCCAAGCGTTCCAGACGAAGCGTTCTTTGCGCGAGTATTTGCTGCCTTGGCCGCGCATGACTTTGTGCGGGTCGTCCGGGGATTTGACGTTTTCTTCCCGCAGGCGACGCAACAATGCCGGGATCGGGATTTTCACCGGGCACACTTCGCCGCACGCGCCACACAGCGACGAAGCGCTTGGGTGATCCGGGACTTTCTTCAGGCCGACCATGTGCGGCGTGATGATTTTGCCGATCGGGCCGGGGTAAACCTCGCTGTAGGCGTGGCCGCCGATGCGGGTGTAAACCGGGCAATGGTTCATGCACGCGCCGCAGCGGATGCAGTTCAGCGTCTGGCGCAGTTCACTGTCGGCAAAGGCCTGGCTGCGACCGTTATCCAGCAGCACCAAATGCACTTCTTGCGGGCCGTCCAGTTCGTGGGCTTTGCGCGGGCCGGAGATCATGTTGACGTAAGTGGTGATCGGAATACCCAGCGCCGAGCGGGTCAGCAGTGACAGTAACGGCACCGTGTCGCGTAGGTTTTCCACGACTTTTTCAATCCCGGTGACGGCAATGTGCACCGGCGGGACCGTGGTACACATCCGGCCATTGCCTTCGTTTTCCACCAGCAACAGCGTGCCGGTTTCGGCGATGGCGAAGTTCACACCAGAGACCCCGATGTCCGCTTCAAAGAATTTCTGACGCAGGACCCTACGACCGATCTGGATCAGTTGATCAACGTCATTGGTGTAGTCCACGCCGAGTTTTTCGTGGAACAGGTTGCCCACTTGAACCGCGTTTTTGTGAATCGCCGGCATGATGATGTGCGACGGTTTTTCGTGGTCGAGCTGGACGATGTATTCGCCCATGTCGGCTTCCAGGCACTCGACGCCGCGAGCCTCAAGAAAGTCGTTCATCTCCATTTCTTCGCTGACCATCGACTTGCCTTTGATCACCTGTTTGGCTTCATGGGCCTGGACGATCGAGAGAACAATGGCGTTGGCTTCATCTACTGTTTCTGCCCAGTGCACGATCACGCCGTTGCGGGTCAGGTTGGTTTCAAGCAGTTCCAGCAAGTCGGGCAGTTTGGACAGCGCACGGGCTTTGACCGCATTGCCCAGCTCACGCAGGCGTTCACGTTCGTCGGCATCGCTGAAGGCCACGGCACGCTTGGTCATCAGTGAGTCCATGGCGGTGCGGAAGTTTTTACGCAACTGTGGGTCGCCCAAGGCTTTGTGGGCACGGGTGCGGAAGTCTTCTTCGACTTCGACGACAGGAATTCGCGTATGGGTGTTCATTGCCCACCTCCAGTGCGTTGCCACAGGAAACTGGCCAAGTGCTGGCCGCGCAGTGATTCCCGCTGTTTTTCCAGCGAGCCGTTGATGTTCATCAAGCAGCCGCAGTCGGCCGTCACCACTTGGTGCGCGCCGGACTCTTTCAGCGAGCGGGTTTTGTCCGCCACCATCGCCCCTGAAATGTCTGGCATGCGCACGCTGAACGTACCGCCGAAACCACAGCATTCGCTTTCATGGCCGTGGTCGACCCGCTCCACGTTGCTCATTTGCGAGAGCAGCGTTCTGACGTGCAGGTGGGTGTTCATTTCCCGGCGTGCGGAACAGGACGTGTGCAGTGCGACTTTGGTCGGTGCGCCGTTGTCGTGCAGTTGAACTTTGCACACGAACAGCAGAAATTCGGCCAACTCATAGGTGCGAGCAGCCAGGGCATGGACTTGTTTCAGTGTTTCCGGCTCGTCCTTGAACAAGTCGGGATAGTGCTCGCGCAGCATGCCGGCACAGGAACCCGACGGCACGACAACGGGATAGTCGCCAGCAAATAACGCCAGTTGCGAGCGCGCTACCTCACGGGCCTGGTCGGTATAGCCGGAGGTGTACGCCGGTTGTCCGCAGCAGCTTTGTCCTTGGGGGAACTCAACCCGAATGCCTTCGCGTTCGAGCAAGTGGATCGCGTCCATGCCGGCTTCTGGGTAAAACAGGTCGACCACACAGGTGCCGAACAGGTAAACCCGCTCGGGCTTCACGTCAGGGTATTGGCGTGGTGCGGCGCGTGGCGGTGCGACACGGGTCGCATTCGGCACGGCGTTGTAATAAAGCTCGCTCATCAGGCGGTTTCTCCGGGTGGGCCCGGTTATCCGTCCAGCGCAGCGACTGAAAGATGAATCGCTGAAACTTTCTGCCGCGTTGCAGACCGGGTTATGAATGGTTGGCGCCGGGTGGTTAGTCCGGCGCCAGGTCGTTGCAGGGTGCAGTTACGGGTGGTGCGTCTTGCTATTAATCAGGTACTCAGATCACCAACATGCCGGTGAGCCAGTAAGCCTGGATCAACGTAATGCAACCGACGATGGCAGCAAAGAACAGGCTGTGTTTGAGGGTAAACCTAAACAGGTCGGATTCTTGGCCAACCAGACCGGTAGCCGCGCAAGCGACTGCAATCGATTGTGGCGAGATCATTTTGCCGGTCACGCCGCCCGATGAGTTCGCTGCCACCATGAGCACGTCACTGACGCCTAATTGGTGAGCCGTTGTGGCTTGCAGTGAGCCGAACAGGGCATTGGAAGACGTATCGGAACCCGTCAGGAACACGCCCAGCCAGCCGAGGAACGGCGAGAAGAACGGGAACGCAGCGCCGGTAGATGCCAGTACTAACGCAAGGGTGGTGGACATGCCCGAGTAGTTCATCACGAAGGCAAACGATAGCACCATGCCAATGGAGATGATCGCCCAACGCAACTCCATCAATGTTTCTTTGAACGTGCTCAGACCCGTTTGCGGCTTGATCCGTAGCACAATCATCGACAGCAGCGCCGAGATCAAAATAGCAGTGCCGGAGGCGGCAATCATGTCGAACTTGAACACCGCAGGCATCACGGTTGGGTTGACGACGACCGGTGCGACTTTGTAGACCAGTTGATCAAGGTGCGGGACTGGAATAGCGATGGTCCAGGCTTGCAGCGCACCACCTGCGGCGAACAATGCTTTGAACGGTTTGAGCGTCCAGATAGTGACGACGACGGTCAGAATCAGGAACGGGGACCATGCCTTAAAGATCTGGCCGCCGTTGTATTCCGACGCGATTGAGGTGCGTGGCAGACCAAAGCCGCCTGGGCTGCCGACAACTACTGCCGACGAGGTTGCACCGGCCATGGTGGCACCGGCAGTGCGTTTTGGCTGCCAGACTTTCAGGAACAAGGTCAGAGAAATCAGGCTGGCCAGTGCGGACACGATGTCCGGCAGTTCTGGGCCGATGAAGTTCGACGTAAAGAACTGGCAAACCGCGAAGCTGCCACCGGCAACCAACGCTGCTGGCCAGGTTTCTTTGACGCCGCGCTTGCCGTCCATGATGAACATCAGCCAGAACGGTACGAACAGCGACAGCAGCGGCAATTGACGGCCGGCCATTGCGCCGATTTTGAATGCATCAATCCCGGAAACCTGCCCGGCAACGATGATTGGGATACCCAGTGCACCGAACGCAACAGGCGCGGTGTTGGCAATCAGGCACAAGCCTGCAGCGTACAGTGGGTTGAAGCCAAGACCGACCAACAGTGCTGCGGTAATCGCTACCGGAGCGCCGAACCCTGCCGCACCTTCAAGGAAGGCACCAAAGCAGAACGCGATGAGCAACACTTGTAGGCGTTGGTCATCGGTGATGGTCAGTACAGAACTGCGGATGATTTCGAACTGGCCGCTCTTGACGGTCAGTTTGTAGAGGAATACGGCTGCAACAATGATCCAGGCAATGGGCCACAGGCCATAACCAAAGCCATAAATGGCAGAAGCAATTGCCATGTCAGTCGGCATGTGGAAAGCGAAAATCGCAATCAACACTGACAGCAGCATGGTGATCGTGCCCGCAACGTGCCCTTTAAGCCGAAATACGGCCAGTGCCGCGAAGAAAAACACGATGGGAATGACTGCTGCGATGGCCGAAAGGCCAAGACTGCCAAGTGGGGTGTACAGCTGTTGCCAGGTTTGCATAGGTGGAGGCCCCTAATTATTGTTGGTCAGGCCCGGTGCCCTGTGTCGCTTGTAGGTCGCATGTTGATTCGGGCCAGCAGTGAGCATAGCTGCCATCGAACCGATGCTGACAAACGAGTTGCGCAGTTCACCAGTCAAACCTTTCGTTATGGCGAAAGGCATTGCGACGCCGTGGAGAGTGTCCTTCGAACGTCGGCATTGGATAATTGGTAATACCAATTTACAATGTCTGGGCGCTAGGTTAGAAGCGTTACTACGGGTGTGTCAATTTGCCCTGCTAATACTTTCGTCGATTTACTGAAAATAATCCGCTGATGGGCTGTTTTCGGTGGTTTCTGAAGGGTGCCAGCGCTGTGGCTATCGGCGAGAATAGGCAATCTCGGTAAATGTCCGGGGGTTTGGAGAGCGTTATGGGGTTTGATCAGGTGCGTCAGCGGCGTTTGTCTGACGATATTGTCGAACAACTCGAAGGAATGATTCTTGAGGGCACCTTGAAGTCGGGCGAGCGCTTGCCTGCCGAGCGTGCCTTAGCTGAACAGTTTGGTGTGTCTCGCCCGTCTTTGCGTGAGGCAATCCAGAAGCTCACCGCTAAAGGGCTGCTGATCAGTCGTCAGGGCGGCGGTAATTATGTGGTCGAGAATCTTGGGTCCACGTTTAGCGATCCGTTGCTGCACTTGCTGGAAAGCAACCCAGAGGCTCAACGTGATTTGCTTGAATTCCGGCAAACGCTCGAAGCGTCGTGCGCCTACTACGCTGCTCAGCGTGCCACCGACCTTGATCGCGATCGTCTGAGGGCGGCATTCGAGTTGCTGCAAAGTTGTTATTCTCGGGTCGGCGAGGTTAGCCGTGCCGAAGAGGGCGAAGCCGATGCCAATTTCCACTTGGCTATCGCTGAAGCCAGCCATAACGCGGTTCTGCTGCACACGATTCGCGGCTTGTTTGATTTGCTCAAGCGTAACGTAGTGACCAACATCGGCGGCATGTACAAGCAGCGCACCGAGACCCGCGACATGCTGATCAATCAGCACCGTGAGTTGTACCTGGCGATCATCGAAGGTCGGGCGGACGACGCCCGCGAGGTTTCCAGTCGTCATCTGTTGTACGTTCAAGAGGTGCTCGAAGAGGTGCGGCAACAAGTGCAGCGAACGGCGAGGGCGGAGCGGCGCAAGGGGGTTTGAGGAAAATCAGGGTTGTCTGAGCTGACGCTTTCGCGAATGAATTCGCTCCCACACAAAGACGCAAATCTACTGCGGGAGCGAATGCATTCGCGAAGGGTGCAACACGGTTCTGCGTCGAACTCAGTCGTCCTTACCCTTGCTCCGAACCGCACGTTGCAGCTCGCGGTCAGAGTCGCGCTCACGCTCGGTATGGCGCTTGTCGTATTCCTTCTTGCCTTTGCCCAGCGCGATTTCGCACTTGATCAAATGCGCTTTCCAGTAAATGGAAAGGGCTACGCAGGAATAGCCTTTTTGCTGGACCGCCGTGTTGAGCTTTTCGAGCTCTCGGTGGTTGAGCAATAGTTTTCGGGTACGTGTCGGGTCAGCGATGACGTGTGTACTAGCGGTCGTCAACGGCGAGATATGGCTACCCATCAGCCAAGCCTCACCGTCCTTGAGCAGCACATAACTGTCGACCAACTGCACCTTGCTGGCACGCAGACTTTTTACTTCCCAGCCAGCCAGGACCAGACCGGCCTCGAACTTGTGTTCGATGAAGTAATCGTGACGCGCTTTTTTATTTTGCGCGATGGTCCCTGTGGGGTGTTTCTTGAGCTTAGCCATAGGGGACGCAGTATAGGGAGTCAGTGCGCTGTCGGCTACGGTGAACCTGCGTGCTTGAGCACCTTGATTGAATCCCGGACAATGTGCGCTCGATATTCATCCATTGCTCCAGTGGTTTGAGCATTGCACGTTGGCATCAGGCCAAATTTTCGTGAATGATGCAGACGCAATTTATTTGGAAGTGACGCTGACATGACTACCCATATTCAACGTTCAGCCCTGCTGCCTTACCCGGCTCAGGCGCTTTATGACTTGGTAAACGATGTCGCTCACTACTCGGAATTTCTGCCGTGGTGTTCTTCGGGCGTGGTACTGGACGTCAGCGATGTGCACATGCGCGCCCGGGTAGAAATCGCCAAAGGGGGGCTGAGCCAGCATTTTGTGACGCGCAACACGCTGGTGGCGGGGCAATCGATTGAGATGAATCTGGAAGAGGGGCCTTTCAGTCAGTTGCATGGCGTCTGGACGTTCAAGCAGTTGGGTGAGAAGGCCTGCAAGATTAGTCTCGATCTGTCGTTCGATTACGCGGGGCCGATCATCCGGGCGACCTTGGGACCTTTGTTCAATCAAGCGGCCAACACCTTGGTCGACGCGTTTTGTCAGCGGGCAAAACAACTGCATGGCTGAGGCAATGATCACAATCGAGGTGGTCTATGCCGCTATCGATCGGCAAATGCTGCTAAGTCTTGACCTGCCCGCCGGAACCACGGTGCGCAGTGGGTTGTTCGCGTCCGGCATTGGTAAACACTTTCCCGAGCTGGACCTGATGCACTGTCCGGTAGGAATATTTGGCAAAGTATTGAGCGGCGCGGATACCCACGTACTGCAGGCCGGTGATCGAATCGAGATCTACCGACCGCTGCTGGCTGACCCGAAAGAAATACGTCGGTTGCGCGCTGCCAAAGCGGCGTTGGCCAAGAGTAAGGGCGATACACCGTAGGTCGCCTGGATTTACCGATTATCGGCAGACGTAAAAAAGCCCGGCGAACCGGGCTTTTTTATGGGTGTTGCGGCAACGTCACTGTGGCGACGTTTGCAGCGGTACCTGGGTCGGCACCGGTACGGACTCGACTTTATCCACATCATTTTGGATCTGTTCAAGCAACGAGCCCGGTTTTGGCGGCTCGTCGGCTTTAGGTGTTTCACCCTTGCCTGGCTCTACAGTCGTGTCGCTGTGCTTGCCAAGAATGGCTTCGTCACGGCTTACGCCCGGCTTGAAATCACCGGAAAGACTGGCCAGTTGGTCATTGGCATTAAAAATAAGCGTCATGCGCTCCTGTTGGCGTTCACCACCCCCAGGCTGCAGGCTATAAAGATAATCCCAACGATCCGTATGGAAGGTGTCAGTCAGCAAGGGATTGCCCATAATAAACCGTACTTGCCGACGGGTCATTCCCGGGCGTAACTGGTCTATCATGTCCTGCGTGACGACATTGCCTTGCTGGATGTCGATTTTGTAAACCCCGGGGATTGAACAACCGGCGAGTGCGATCAGTCCCACGAAGGTGAAACTGGCTAGCAGGAGCTTGGTGTTTTGCATCGGTGGGCGACTTCCACTATCTTGGCTGGGGGAAACAAAACCCCGATCATACCCGCAATAAGAGAAGCTGCGAAGCAGCATCCGCGAGAAAGCTGACCATGGTTGAAAATAGCGAACTACGCAAAGCCGGACTTAAAGTGACCCTGCCACGGGTCAAAATTCTACAGATGCTCGATTCCGCCGAGCAACGTCACATGAGTGCCGAGGACGTTTACAAGGCGCTTATGGAAGCCAACGAAGATGTTGGCCTGGCCACGGTTTACCGTGTACTGACTCAGTTCGAAGCTGCTGGATTGGTGGTTCGCCACAATTTCGACGGCGGTCATGCTGTATTCGAACTGGCTGACGGCGGCCACCACGACCACATGGTCAACGTGGAATCCGGTGAAGTGATCGAATTCTTCGAAGAAGAAATCGAAAAGCTCCAGAAAGGGATTGTCGAAAAGCATGGGTACGAGTTGGTGGACCACAACTTGGTGCTCTACGTGCGCAAGAAGAAGGTTTAACCCTTCCGGCAGCTACGACAAAGGCGACCCCAGGGTCGCCTTTGTGCTGTCTGGTGTTCAGCTTTTTGGCGTTCAAACCTTAGCGGTGATAACCATCTTTTTCGCGTGGGCAAGGGATTCCTTGGTCAGGTCGATGCCGCCGAGCATGCGTGCCACTTCTTCGATGCGTTCATTCTTACTCAGCTTTGACACCGCGGTGCGTGTCACTTCGCTGTCGCGCACTTTATGCACGAACAGATGTTGGTGGCCCTGCGCAGCCACTTGCGGCAAGTGGGTGACAGTCATCACTTGTCCGCGGTCGCCTAAACGACGCAAGAGCTGGCCAACGATTTCTGCGGTAGGTCCACCAATTCCGACATCGACTTCGTCGAATACCAGCGTCGGCACCCGCGAGGTTTGCGCGGTAATCACCTGAATTGCCAGGCTGATACGGGACAGCTCGCCACCCGAGGCCACCTTGGCCAATGCTTTGAGCGGCTGACCTGGGTTGGCGCTGACCAATAGCTCGACCTGTTCCAGGCCATTGGGCAGCAACTCTTTGCCGGTGTTGGGCCGTAGTTCGATGCTGAACCGTCCGCCGGGCATCCCGAGCCGTTGAATTTCCTGCTCGACGGCCGACGCAAGGTTTGGTGCCGAGAGTTGACGCAGGTCACTCAGTTCCCGCGCCTTGTCCTGATAATGACGGGCATAGGACGTCAATTCATTTTCGAGACGTTCAATGGATTCATCGCTTGCGTTGAGCGAATCAATCTCGTCCAGTAGCCGTTGCTGGAGCGCGGCAACATCCGTGGGTTGAATGCGGTGTTTGCGTGCCAGGGTGTAAATGATATCCAGGCGCTCTTCCAACTGCTGAAGGCGCGCCGGATCGGCATCAAAATGGTCCAGAAAGCGATTCAGTTCGCCCACGGCTTCTTCAACCTGAATCTGCGCACTGGACAGCATGCTCGCGGCTTCACTCATGGCGGTCGGCGAGCTGGTGACAGCGCTCAAGCGGTTCAGGCTGGCAGTCAGCGCAGTCAAGACATTGCCTGAGTCGTTTTCACTGCATTGCTCAACGACCTGTCGGCAAATGCTCAGCAGGCTTTCGGCGTTGGTGAGGGTTTTGTGTTCTTGCTCTAACTGCTCCAGTTCGTTTTCACCAAGACCCAGGCTTTCCAGCTCTTCAAGCTGGTAGCTGAGCAGTTGATGACGCGAGCGTTGTTCGTCGCCGGAGTTGGACAGTCGTTCCAGCTCTTGTCGCGCCTGACGCCAGCGTTGCGCCGCCAGCTGGACCTGCCGGGCAAGGTCGTTGGCACCCGCGTATTCGTCGAGTAAACGGCGGTGGGTGTCAGGTTTCAGCAGTGATTGATGTTCATGCTGGCTATGAATGTCGATCAGAAATTCGCCGAGCGCCTTCAAATCACCTTGGGGGCAGGGCGTTCCATTGATATAGGCGCGCGAGCGACCTTCGGCGGTAATCACCCGGCGCAGGATGCACGGACCCTCGTTGTCCAGGTCACGCTCTTGAAGCCAGGCGCGCGCTTCGGGAATGTCGGTCAGGTCGAACGTGGCAAGAATATCGGCTTTGTCAGCGCCGGGGCGGACCACGCCACTGTCGGCGCGGTCGCCCAGCGTCAGGCCTAGCGCATCGAGCATGATCGATTTGCCGGCGCCGGTTTCGCCAGTAATGACACTCATGCCTCGGTCCAGCTCGAGATCGAGATGTTCGACGATGGCATAGTTATGAACGGACAGGTGCACCAGCATAGAGGCGGCTCCCAAGCAATTTGTCTGGTTATTTATACAGTGTTTTGTTTCTGGCTGACAATGCCCACCGTTAGCTCGATTTGGATGATTTAACGCGGTTTTAAGTCCGTTGAGCGATTTTGTGCAGTCAGGCGCTGACGAAACTCAGCGTGGTTGCACGCTTCAATGCCCTTGAAGCTGAAAATTAAGACCCCATATAGCGGGACAGAAGCGTGAGTTGAGCTCACGGATGTAATTGAAAGGAGAAATCTATGGCTGACGAACAGAATCTGGATACGCAGACTCAAGATCAGACCGCTGAAGCGGTTTCGGGTGATGACATGTTGGCGCGTGTGCAAGGGCTTGAAGAGCAGCTGGCTGCCGCGCAGGACCAATCCCTGCGAGTTGCTGCGGATCTGCAGAATGTCCGCCGTCGTGCCGAGCAGGATGTAGAAAAGGCTCACAAGTTCGCCCTGGAAAAATTCGCAGGCGATCTGTTACCGATCATCGATAGCCTGGAGCGTGGTCTGGACTTGTCCAGCCCGGACGATGAAAGCATCCGTCCGATGCGCGAAGGTATTGAGATGACGCTGAAAATGTTCCAGGACACCCTGAAGCGTTATCAGTTGGAGTCTATTGATCCACACGGCGAACCGTTCAACGCTGAACACCATCAGGCGATGGCCATGCAGGAAAGTGCAGAGGTCGAACCTAATAGCGTGCTCAAGGTGTTTCAAAAGGGTTATCAGCTCAACGGTCGCCTGCTGCGTCCGGCCATGGTCGTGGTTAGTAAGCCTGTTGCGCCGGTAAGGCCATCGATTGATGAACAGGCTTGAAATCAGCCATCAGGCCCCCATTTAGAAGTCATGCGTTTAAGTGCTACCGCAATTTGTAAACGCAGTTGCGGCAACCAAATCCAAGTTTCAGGAGAAAGTAAACATGGGCAGAATCATCGGTATCGACCTGGGGACCACCAACTCGTGTGTTTCCATTCTCGAAAACGGCAATGTTAAAGTTATTGAAAACGCCGAAGGCGCGCGCACCACGCCTTCTATCGTGGCTTATGCAAACGATGGCGAAATTCTGGTTGGCCAATCCGCCAAGCGTCAGGCAGTGACCAATCCGCACAACACGTTGTATGCAGTAAAGCGTTTGATCGGTCGCCGCTTCGACGAAGAAGTTGTGCAAAAAGACATTCAAATGGTCCCGTACAAGATCGTCAAAGCTGATAACGGCGATGCTTGGGTCGAAGTGAACGGTCAAAAAATGTCGCCTCCTCAGATTTCGGCTGAAATTCTGAAGAAGATGAAGAAAACCGCCGAAGACTACTTGGGCGAAGCAGTGACTGAAGCGGTTATTACCGTGCCGGCTTACTTCAACGACAGCCAGCGTCAGGCGACTAAAGATGCCGGCCGTATTGCGGGTCTGGACGTTAAGCGCATCATCAACGAACCAACCGCAGCCGCTCTGGCTTACGGCATGGACAAAGCGAAGGGCGATCACACCGTCATCGTTTATGACTTGGGCGGCGGTACATTCGACGTTTCGGTTATCGAAATTGCTGAAGTTGATGGCGAGCACCAGTTCGAAGTATTGGCCACCAACGGCGATACGTTCCTGGGTGGTGAAGACTTCGACATTCGTTTGATCGACTACCTCGTTGACGAATTTAAGAAAGAAAGCGGCATGAACCTTAAGGGTGATCCGCTGGCTATGCAGCGCCTGAAAGAAGCTGCTGAAAAAGCCAAAATCGAGCTGTCTTCCAGCCTGCAGACCGACGTTAACCTGCCGTACATCACTGCAGACGCAACCGGTCCTAAGCACTTGAACGTGAAAATCTCTCGCGCCAAGTTGGAAGCACTGGTTGAAGACCTGGTTAAGCGCACGATCGAGCCTTGCCGTATCGCGTTGAAAGACTCGGGCATCGAAGTCGGCAAAATCGACGACGTGATCCTGGTCGGTGGCCAGACACGTATGCCGCTAGTGCAGAAGCTGGTGACTGAGTTCTTCAGCAAAGAAGCGCGTAAAGACGTTAACCCGGACGAAGCGGTTGCAATGGGTGCTGCTATCCAAGGCGCGGTATTGTCTGGCGACGTTAAAGACGTATTGCTGCTGGACGTTAGTCCGCTGACCCTCGGTATCGAAACCATGGGCGGCGTGTTGACTGCGCTGATCGAAAAAAACACCACGATTCCTACCAAGAAATCCCAAGTGTTCTCGACTGCCGATGACAACCAAGGCGCAGTGACCATTCACGTTCTGCAGGGCGAGCGTAAGCAAGCGGCGCAGAACAAATCGTTGGGCAAGTTCGACTTGGCCGACATTCCGCCAGCTCCACGCGGCGTGCCTCAGATCGAAGTCACCTTCGACATCGATGCCAACGGTATCTTGCACGTAGGCGCCAAAGACAAGGCAACGGGCAAAACCCAGTCGATCATCATCAAGGCCAACTCCGGTCTGTCTGAAGAAGAAATTCAACAGATGGTGCGTGATGCTGAAGCCCATGCTGAAGAAGACAACAAGTTCGTTGAGCTGGCCGCTGCCCGCAACCAAGGTGATGCACTGGTCCACTCGACTCGTAAAATGATCGTCGATGCTGGCGAGAAAGTAACTGCGGAAGAAAAAACCGCCATCGAAGCTGCGCTGACTGCTCTGGAAGCTGCCGTTAAAGGCGACGACAAAGCGACCATCGAAGCCAAGGTTGAAGAGTTGTCCAAGTTGACGGCTCCGGTTGCTCAGAAAATGTACGCCGAAGAAGCCGCGAAGCCGCAAGGCGCGGGCGACGCTCACGCTGAAGAGCCTGCAAAAGCCGACGACGTCGTCGATGCAGAGTTCGAAGAAGTGAAAGACCACAAGTAAGCGCAAGCCTACTTGAAAGCCAGTTGACCGCAGTCAGGCGGTCACTGGTAGGATGTCGCCGCGCGGGAGCTTGCTCCCGCGTTGGCGTGTCTGGAATAGACGATTTTTTCAGGCTGGCGGGTTTGACCCGAAAGCCATGCGGCAAAGTCAGACGCTCCTGTGGCTGACCTGTGTTGTCCTTTTTCCCTCGGTAGACGCGTGCGGCCGGCCGGCTGGCCGTTGTGCGAAAAGCCAGGGTGGTTGAATCGACGTGAGTTGGGTCCGGGTCAGTATCGGGCTCAACGAGTTTGGCAAAACTCAGGAGGGTTTTGCCGGACGTCCTCTAGAGTGCGGAAGACTTATGGCAAAGCGTGACTATTACGAGATATTGGGTGTGGAGCGCGGCTCCAGTGAAGCGGACCTGAAAAAGGCTTATCGCCGTCTCGCGATGAAACACCACCCAGACCGCAACCCCGACGACAAAGCGTCCGAAGACATGTTCAAAGAGGCCAATGAGGCCTACGAAGTGCTTTCCGATACCAGCAAGCGCGCGGCTTACGATCAGTATGGTCATGCGGGTGTTGAGTCAGGCGGCGGTGCCGGTTTCGGTGCTGGCGGTGCAAACTTCTCCGATATCTTCGGCGACGTATTCAGTGACTTCTTCGGCGGTGGCCGTGGCGGCGCGCGTGGTGGCGCTCAGCGTGGCAGCGACTTGCGCTACACCCTCGAGCTGAACCTCGAAGAGGCAGTGCGCGGTACTACCGTCAGCATTCGCGTACCTACCTTGGTCAACTGCAAGCCGTGCGACGGTTCGGGAGCCAAAAAAGGTTCTGCGCCGATTACGTGCCCGACGTGCGGTGGTATTGGCCAGGTGCGCATGCAGCAGGGTTTCTTCTCTGTGCAGCAAACCTGCCCGCGTTGCCACGGGCACGGCAAGATCATTTCCGACCCGTGCGAGTCGTGCAAAGGCGAAGGCCGAGTTGAAGAATACAAAACACTGTCGGTGAAAGTGCCGCCTGGCGTGGATACCGGCGATCGCATTCGTCTGTCGGGTGAAGGTGAGGCAGGCACCCAAGGCGGGCCGACCGGTGATCTGTACGTTGTAATCAATGTGCGCGAACACGCGATCTTCCAGCGTGACGGCAAGCATCTTTTCTGTGAAGTGCCTATCAGCTTCGCCGATGCCGCATTGGGCGGTGAGTTGGAAGTGCCGACGCTGGACGGTCGGGTCAAACTGAAAATCCCGGAAGGTACGCAGACCGGTAAACAGTTCCGCTTGAAAGGCAAAGGTGTAGCCCCGGTACGTGGCGGCGGCGCAGGCGACTTGATGTGCCGTGTTGCAGTCGAAACCCCGGTCAACCTGGGCCGACGTCAGCGTGAGTTGCTCGAAGAGTTCCGTGCAACCCTTGAGGGCGATAGTTCGCATTCACCTAAAGCCAGTGGCTGGTTTGAAGGTGTTAAGCGTTTCTTCGGCGATTTGTAAGGGCTACCAAGAGGGTTGGGCATGCGACGTATTGCAGTTATGGGCGCCGCTGGGCGCATGGGTAAAACCCTGATTGAAGCCGTTCAGCAAGCGCCTGGCGCAGGTTTGACGGCGGCGGTCGACCGTCCAGACAGCTCGTTGGTGGGCGCGGATGCAGGCGAACTTGCCGCGTTGGGTCGGATCGGTGTTCAGTTATCGGGTGATTTGGCCAAAGTGGCTGACGAGTTCGATGTGCTGATCGACTTTACCCACCCGTCGGTGACCCTGAAAAACCTGGCGTTTTGCCGCAAGGCAGGCAAAGCCATGGTTATCGGCACCACCGGATTCACGCTGGAAGAGAAGCAGCGTCTGGCTGAGGCGGGGAAGGATATCCCCATCGTGTTTGCAGCCAACTTCAGCGTCGGCGTCAATTTGTGCCTGAAACTCCTGGATACGGCTGCTCGAGTGCTGGGTGATGATGTTGATATCGAAATCATCGAGGCGCATCACCGGCACAAGGTCGATGCCCCTTCAGGTACCGCGCTGCGCATGGGTGAAGTCATCGCCAGTGCGTTGGGTCGAGACTTGGAGAAGGTTGCGGTTTATGGTCGTGAAGGCCAGACCGGCGCGCGTGATCGCCAAAGCATTGGCTTTGCGACCATTCGCGCCGGCGACATCGTAGGTGATCACACGGTGTTGTTCGCGGCAGACGGAGAGCGCGTGGAAATCACGCACAAGGCGTCGAGTCGCATGACCTTTGCCAAGGGCGCCGTTCGTGCCGCCCTGTGGCTCAACGATCAACCGCCTGGTCTGTATGACATGCAAGACGTGCTGGATCTGCGTTAATTATTCTTGAGGCAGCGAAAATCTGGTGGGAGCGAACTTGTTCGCGAAAGCAGCGGCGCGGTGTTGCAGTTGAACCGACTCGTTAGATTTGCGAACAAGTTCGCCCCCACATAAAGATTTTTGCCGGCTCGCAGAAAGTTCGGCCGATGTTTTTCATGGGTTTTGGCCCCGTTTTTACCCGCCTTGCGCTGTTCCGTCGTATTCCCCTGTCTTTCAGACTCATTGGCGGTAGACCAAAACACCTCTTTTCTGTAACCTACAGCTTTAGTGTGTCCACTAAAAGCGCGCAGATAATTCGAGAAGAAGCGGGGTGACGTGTCTACGTCATTCCGCTTTTTTACAACCTGCGAACGCCCTTTCAGGCTTTATTTACCGGGAGGTCTTCTTGACTAAGCCAGCCATACTCGCCCTTGCTGATGGCAGCATTTTTCGCGGCGAAGCCATTGGAGCCGACGGTCAAACCGTTGGTGAGGTGGTGTTTAACACCGCAATGACCGGTTATCAGGAAATTCTTACCGATCCTTCCTATGCCCAACAGATTGTTACCCTGACTTACCCGCACATCGGCAACACCGGTACGACGCCGGAAGATGCCGAGTCTGACCGCGTTTGGTCGGCCGGGTTGGTTATCCGCGATTTGCCGCTGGTAGCGAGCAACTGGCGCAACACGATGTCCCTGGATGACTACCTGAAATCCAATAACGTGGTGGCGATTGCCGGTATCGACACCCGTCGCCTGACCCGCATCCTGCGTGAGAAAGGCGCACAAAACGGCTGCATCATGGCTGGCGACAACATTTCCGAAGAGGCTGCGATCGAAGCCGCACGCGGCTTCCCAGGCCTGAAAGGCATGGATCTGGCGAAAGTGGTCAGCGTTAAAGAAAGCTACGAGTGGCGTTCGGGGGTCTGGAATCTGGCGACTGACAGCCACCCAGAGATCGCTGCCGCTGATCTGCCTTACCACGTAGTGGCGTTTGACTACGGCATCAAGCTGAACATTCTACGTATGTTGGTTGATCGTGGTTGCCGCGTCACGGTGGTCCCGGCGCAAACCCCGGCCAGCGACGTGTTGGCGCTCAGTCCCGACGGGATCTTCCTGTCCAACGGACCTGGCGATCCTGAGCCGTGCGATTACGCGATCAAGGCTATCCAGGAGCTGCTGGAAACCGAGACGCCGATCTTCGGTATCTGCCTGGGTCACCAGTTGCTGGCACTCGCTTCCGGCGCCAAGACCCTGAAAATGGATCACGGCCACCACGGCGCGAACCACCCGGTCCAGGATTTGGACACCGGTGTCGTCATGATCACCAGCCAGAACCACGGTTTTACCGTCGACGAAAGCACCTTGCCGAGCAACGTGCGCGTGACTCACAAGTCGCTGTTCGATGGCACCTTGCAAGGCATCGAGCGTACCGACAAGTCCGCGTTCAGCTTCCAGGGTCACCCTGAAGCGAGCCCGGGACCTACCGACGTTGCACCCCTGTTTGATCGCTTTATCGACGCTATGGCCAAGCGGCGCTAACCGGCTGACTTGAGATTTAGCACGCAGAGGGTTGGGCTGAGCCCAGACGAAAGTGTCTGGCTGATCCGCCCAACGCCCTGAGACAAATGTTCAAGACGGCTTGCCGACTGACCCAAGGATTTGAGTGACAACCCCATGCCAAAACGTACAGATATAAAAACCATCCTGATTCTCGGCGCCGGTCCCATCGTGATCGGCCAGGCCTGTGAATTCGACTACTCCGGCGCCCAGGCCTGCAAAGCCCTGCGCGAAGAGGGTTATCGCGTGGTTCTGGTGAACTCCAACCCAGCCACCATCATGACCGACCCGTCGATGGCCGACGCGACCTACATCGAGCCGATCAAGTGGCAGACGGTTGCCAAGATCATCGAGAAAGAGCGTCCAGACGCTCTGCTGCCAACCATGGGCGGCCAGACGGCATTGAACTGCGCACTGGACCTGGAGCGCGAAGGCGTTCTGGAGAAGTTCGGTGTTGAGATGATCGGCGCCAACGCCGACACCATCGACAAAGCTGAAGACCGTTCGCGCTTCGACAAGGCGATGAAGTCCATCGGCCTCGACTGCCCGCGTTCCGGCATCGCCCATACCCTTGAAGAAGCGTACGTTGTGCTGGAGAAGCTGGGCTTCCCCTGCATCATCCGCCCATCGTTCACCATGGGCGGCACCGGTGGCGGTATCGCGTACAACCGCGAAGAGTTCGAAGAAATCTGTACACGCGGTCTCGACCTGTCACCGACCAAAGAGCTGCTGATCGATGAGTCGCTGATTGGCTGGAAAGAGTACGAGATGGAAGTGGTCCGCGACAAAAAGGACAACTGCATCATCGTCTGCTCCATCGAAAACTTTGACCCGATGGGCGTCCACACCGGCGACTCCATCACTGTTGCGCCAGCTCAAACGCTGACCGACAAGGAATACCAGATCATGCGTAACGCCTCGTTGGCGGTACTGCGTGAAATCGGCGTTGAAACCGGCGGCTCCAATGTCCAGTTCGGCATCTGCCCTGACACTGGTCGTATGGTTGTGATCGAGATGAACCCGCGGGTTTCTCGCTCCTCGGCCCTGGCCTCCAAAGCCACCGGCTTCCCGATTGCTCGGGTCGCAGCCAAGCTAGCCATCGGTTACACCCTCGACGAATTGCAGAACGAAATCACCGGTGGCAAGACCCCGGCATCGTTCGAGCCATCGATCGATTACGTCGTGACCAAATTGCCACGCTTTGCCTTCGAGAAGTTTCCGAAGGCTGACGCTCGTCTGACCACGCAAATGAAGTCGGTCGGCGAAGTCATGGCCATCGGCCGGACCTTCCAGGAGTCCCTGCAGAAAGCCTTGCGCGGTCTGGAAGTGGGCGTCAACGGTCTGGACCCTAAGCTGGACCTGACCAACCCGGAAAGCATGACCGTGCTCAAGCGCGAACTCACCGTGCCGGGCGCCGAACGCATCTGGTATGTGGCAGACGCCTTCCGTGCCGGTATGACGGTTGACCAGATCTACAGCATGAACATGATCGATCGCTGGTTCCTGGTGCAGATCGAAGACCTGATCAAAGAAGAAGCCAAAATCAAAACCTTGGGTCTGGCGACGATTGATCGCGACCTGATGTTCCGCCTCAAGCGCAAAGGTTTCTCTGACGGTCGTCTGGCCACGCTGCTGGGTGTTACTGAGAAAAACCTGCGGCGTCATCGTCACAAGCTCGAGATATTCCCGGTCTACAAGCGCGTTGACACCTGCGCGGCCGAGTTCGCGACAGACACTGCTTACCTGTACTCGACCTACGAGGAAGAGTGCGAAGCCAATCCTTCGACCCGCGACAAGATCATGATTTTGGGCGGCGGTCCTAACCGTATCGGTCAAGGCATCGAATTCGATTATTGCTGTGTCCACGCGGCACTGGCACTGCGCGAAGACGGGTACGAGACCATCATGGTCAACTGCAACCCGGAAACTGTGTCCACTGACTTCGACACCTCGGACCGTCTGTACTTCGAGCCTGTCACCCTGGAAGACGTGCTGGAAATCGTCCGCGTCGAGAAGCCTAAAGGCGTTATCGTCCAGTACGGTGGTCAGACCCCATTGAAGCTGGCCCGTGCGTTGGAAGAAGCGGGCGTGCCGATCATCGGCACCAGCCCTGACGCCATCGACCGTGCGGAAGATCGTGAACGCTTCCAACAAATGGTCGAGCGCCTGAACCTTCGTCAGCCGCCAAACGCGACTGTGCGCAGCGAAGAAGAAGCGATTCGTGCCGCCGGCAAGATTGGTTACCCGCTCGTCGTGCGTCCGTCCTACGTATTGGGCGGCCGAGCGATGGAAATCGTCTACGAAGAAGACGAATTGAAACGTTACCTTCGCGATGCAGTAAGCGTGTCCAACGACAGCCCTGTGCTGCTGGACCACTTCCTCAACTGCGCCATCGAAATGGATGTCGATGCAGTTTGCGATGGTACCGATGTTGTGATCGGCGCCATCATGCAGCACATCGAACAAGCCGGCGTTCACTCCGGTGACTCCGCCTGCTCGCTGCCTCCGTACTCGCTGCCTGCGCATATCCAGGACGAGATGCGTGAGCAGGTCAAGAAAATGGCCCTCGAACTGGGTGTGGTCGGTTTGATGAACGTACAGTTGGCGCTGCAAGGCGAAGACATCTACGTCATCGAAGTCAACCCGCGCGCGTCGCGTACCGTGCCGTTCGTATCGAAGTGCATCGGCGTTTCGCTGGCAATGATCGCTGCACGGGTCATGGCTGGTAAGACGTTGAAGGAAATTGGTTTCACCAAAGAAATCATTCCGAACTTCTATAGCGTGAAAGAAGCCGTTTTCCCTTTCGCCAAGTTCCCCGGCGTTGACCCTATCCTTGGCCCAGAGATGAAGTCTACCGGCGAAGTGATGGGCGTGGGCGACACCTTTGGCGAAGCATTTGCCAAGGCCCAAATGGGCGCCAGTGAAGTATTGCCGGTCGGCGGTACTGCGTTTATCAGCGTCCGTGACGACGACAAGCCTTTGGTGGCTGGCGTCGCACGCGACCTGATCAAGCTCGGCTTCAAAATCGTTGCAACCGCGGGCACGGCTAAAGTCATCGAGGCGGCAGGTTTGGAAGTGCGCCGTGTGAACAAGGTGACCGAAGGTCGTCCGCACATTGTCGACATGATCAAAAATGACGAAGTCACGCTGATCATCAACACCACTGAAGGCCGTCAATCGATCGCTGATTCTTACTCCATTCGTCGAAACGCCTTGCAGCACAAGATTTACTGCACGACGACCATCGCTGCGGGCGAGGCTATCTGTGAAGCGCTCAAGTTCGGTCCAGAGAAGACCGTGCGTCGCTTGCAGGATCTACATGCAGGATTGAACGTATGACTAAATACCCAATGACCGTCGAGGGCGCGCGCGCTCTCGAAGAGGAATTACATCACCTGACCAAGGTGATTCGTCCCAAGCTTAGCCAGGACATCGGCACTGCTCGAGAGCTGGGCGACCTCAAGGAAAACGCTGAGTACCATGCCGCTCGTGAGCAGCAGGGCATGGTTGAAGCACGTGTTCGTGATATCGAAGGTCGTCTGCAGAACGCAGTCGTCATCGATGTGAAAACCATTGCCCACACCGGCAAGGTGATCTTCGGCACGACCGTAGAAATTGCAAACGTAGAAACTGACGAGCGTGTGCGCTATCAGATCGTCGGCGAAGACGAAGCTGATATCAAACAGGGCAAGCTATCGGTGGGCTCGCCTATCGCTCGCGCCTTGATTGCCAAGGAAGAGGGTGATGTGGTCATCGTCAAGACGCCGGGTGGCGTGATTGAGTACGAGATTGTCGAAGTCAGTCACCTTTAACCGCGGTCGCCCGCTACGTGCGGGCGCAATCATCTGGCAAGTCGCTCAAACGCTCTGGGTGGGCGGTCTTGTACTGCTGCATCTAGCGATGTTGACGGTGCTTGATCAGGCAGGGCTGGCGCCGTTACTGATTGATGAGGTTGCAAATCTGTCGGGAGCGTTGCTGGTAGGTTTCGCGGCTTTTTGCGCGGCGTTGCAGATGATTGTGCTGGTACAGGTCGAGCGCCTGTCAAGTCTTTGGCTTGATGTGCGCGGGCAATTGTTGGTGATTGCGACCTTGGCTTCAGCCAGCCATTACGTGCTGTATCGATGGTTGCCGGACGCTGTGCGTTGGCAATTGTTGAGTTACCTGGTGTTAGCGTTGTCCGGTCTACTGCTGGTTATTCAGCCGATACCGGGTGAAAGTGGCAGGGCGCACAATGCACGCCCTTGACCTCTTATACAGTTATACGGCGCGGTGTACGTTGGACAGTAGCTTGTTTACCTTGGCGTTCTTGCGATAAATCAACGCCATTTTACCGATGATTTGTACTAGGTCTGCCTTGCCGACTTTGCATAACTCTGCAATGAGCGCCAGGCGGCTTTCGCGGTCGAGGATGTTGAGCTTGATTTTAATCAGCTCGTGATCGCTCAATGCGCGTTCTAGTTCGGCTACAACACCTTCAGTCAAACCATTGTCAGCCACAGTCAATACCGGTTTCAGATGGTGACCAATAGATTTGTACTGTTTCTTCTGCTCTTGAGTGAGCGGCATAATCTGACCCCTGCGTCTGATCTTGTAAAAAGCGGCGGCCAGTTTACCCGAGCGAGTCCGGGACCGCCCAGTTAATCACGACTCGTTTATTTTTTGAGGTGGCCCGTGGCCCGTTCCAAAACAAGCCATAACTGGTTGAGAGAACACTTCGATGACCATTACGTCAAAATGGCGCAAAAAGATGGCTACCGTTCGCGCGCCAGTTACAAGCTGCTAGAGATCCAGGAGAAGGACCGACTGATCCGTCCGGGAATGACCGTAATCGACCTCGGTGCTGCGCCTGGTGGTTGGTCGCAAGTCACCAGTCGTCTGATCGGTGGTCAGGGGCGTTTGATCGCTTCGGACATTCTTGAGATGGACAGCATCCCGGATGTGACCTTTATTCAAGGTGACTTCACCGAGGATGTTGTGCTGGCACAAATCCTCGAAGCGGTCGGTAATACACAAGTAGACCTTGTGATTTCCGATATGGCCCCCAATATGAGTGGACTGGCTGCTGTTGACATGCCGCGCGCGATGTTTTTATGCGAGTTGGCGCTTGATTTAGCTGGTCGGGTCTTGCGCCCAGGTGGCGATTTCCTGGTCAAGGTTTTCCAGGGCGATGGTTTCGACGTGTTCCACAAGTCGGTTCGCCAAGTGTTTGACAAGGTCCAGATGCGCAAGCCGGCGGCTTCCCGTGATCGGTCCCGTGAGCAGTACTTGTTGGGTCGTGGATTCCGCGGCATTAAAGGGGCTGAAAGCGATGAGCGGCTTTGATGTAGAGGCGATAGCTTTTATTTAATAGCCTGTCAGCGAAGCATAAACGAACATCGTGTAGTCAAAGTTTCACAAAGGGTTACAGACGGCGCCTGCAACACCCGCAGGTAATGTAGTAAGTTAGGCCGGTGAAATCATGCGAGGCACGCTCCTGCGTGGAGCTTGCTTCAGAGGGTAGCTAATTGAACGATATGGCAAAGAATCTGATCCTGTGGTTGATCATCGCCGCTGTCCTCGTGACAGTGATGAACAACTTCTCCAGTCCAAACGAGCCGCAAACCCTCAATTATTCCGAGTTCATCCAGCAGGTTAAGGATGGCAAGGTCGAGAAGGTTGCCGTAGACGGCTACGTCATCACCGGTAAACGCGCTGATGGCGACACCTTCAAGACCATTCGTCCTGCAATTCAGGACAACGGCCTGATTGGTGACTTGGTTGATAACAACGTGGTTATCGAAGGTAAGCAGCCAGAGCAGCAGAGCATTTGGACTCAGCTATTGGTAGCAAGCTTCCCGATCCTGGTGATCATCGCCGTCTTCATGTTCTTCATGCGGCAGATGCAGGGTGGTGCTGGCGGTAAAGGCGGGCCGATGAGCTTCGGTAAGAGTAAGGCACGACTGCTCTCCGAAGATCAGGTCAAGACCACGCTGGGCGATGTTGCCGGTTGCGATGAAGCCAAAGAAGAAGTTGGCGAGCTGGTTGAATTCCTTCGCGATCCGGGCAAGTTCCAACGTCTGGGCGGACGAATTCCTCGTGGCGTATTGATGGTCGGACCTCCGGGTACCGGTAAAACCTTGCTCGCCAAGGCAATCGCCGGCGAAGCCAAGGTGCCGTTCTTCACCATTTCCGGTTCTGATTTCGTTGAAATGTTCGTGGGTGTCGGCGCAAGTCGTGTCCGTGACATGTTTGAACAAGCCAAGAAGCATGCGCCGTGCATCATCTTCATCGATGAAATCGACGCAGTCGGTCGGCATCGTGGTGCAGGCATGGGCGGTGGTCATGACGAGCGCGAACAAACACTTAACCAGTTGCTGGTTGAGATGGACGGCTTTGAAGTGAATGACGGCATCATCGTCATTGCTGCCACAAACCGTCCTGACGTACTTGACCCGGCTTTGCTGCGTCCAGGCCGTTTCGACCGTCAAGTTGTGGTTGGACTACCCGATATTCGCGGTCGCGAACAAATTCTCAAAGTTCACATGCGTAAAGTGCCCATGGGCGAAGACGTCAACCCAGGTGTGATCGCCCGTGGTACGCCAGGCTTCTCCGGTGCTGACTTGGCCAACCTGGTCAACGAAGCGTCGCTGTTCGCTGCTCGCACCGGTAAACGCATCGTTGAGATGAAAGAGTTCGAACTGGCCAAAGACAAGATCATGATGGGCGCCGAGCGCAAGTCCATGGTCATGTCCGAGAAAGAAAAGCGTAATACCGCGTATCACGAAGCGGGTCACGCAATTGTTGGTCGAGTCGTGCCTGAGCATGATCCGGTCTACAAGGTGTCGATTATCCCTCGTGGTCGGGCGCTGGGTGTAACGATGTTCCTGCCTGAGGAAGATCGCTACAGCCTGTCCAAGCGCGCGCTGATCAGCCAGATTTGTTCGCTTTATGGCGGGCGTATCGCTGAAGAGATGACGTTGGGTTTTGACGGTGTTACTACCGGTGCATCTAACGACATCATGCGGGCCAGTCAAATTGCCCGGAACATGGTCACCAAATGGGGCCTGTCCGAGAAGCTAGGCCCGTTGATGTATGCCGAAGATGAAAATGATATGTACTTGGGTCGAGGCGGTGGTGGTCAGAACTCTAGCGTCTCAGCCGAGACTGCAAGACTTATCGATTCGGAAGTTCGTAGCATCATTGATCAGTGCTACGGCTCGGCCAAGCAGATCTTGACCGATCACCGTGACAAGCTGGACGCCATGGCTGATGCGTTGATGAAGTATGAAACCATCGATGCGGAACAGATCGACGACATCATGGCGGGTCGTGCTCCTCGCGAACCTCGTGATTGGGGTCAGGGCGGCTCGGGTACTGGTACTCCGGTAGCTCCGCTGGACCCGCGTCCAGAAGCGCCTATCGGCGGTCCTGCTGCTGAACTCTAAGGTCTGACATGACTTCTGCGCTGTACCCAACCCGGTTGCCTTGCGGCAATCGGGTTCTTGATTTAGCCCATACGCATGTTATGGGCATCCTGAATGTCACTCCTGACTCCTTCTCCGATGGCGGTCGTTTCAGTCATCGCGATGCCGCGTTGCGCCATGCCCAAGCAATGGTCACGGCGGGTGCGACGCTTATTGATGTGGGTGGTGAGTCCACTCGGCCTGGCGCGCGAGTGGTATCCCCGCTTGAAGAGCTTGAGCGAATTGCACCGGTGGTCGAACTTATAAGTCGAGAGCTGGATGTGATTATATCGGTCGATACCTCCACTCCTGCGGTGATTAGGGAAACGGCTCGCTTGGGTGCCGGACTCATCAACGACGTCCGCTCGTTGCGTCGAGACGGTGCTTTGGATGCTGCGGCTGCTACCGGTTTGCCTGTGTGCCTGATGCACATGCGCGGTGAGCCGGGGGATATGCAGGACAATCCTCGGTATCAGGACCTTATGGCTGAAGTGCGGAGCTTTCTGGTCGAGCGGATGGAGCAGTGTGCAGGGGCTGGAATTCCTCATGAGCGAATCATTCTTGACCCGGGTTTTGGCTTCGCAAAAAATCTCCAGCACAACCTGAGCTTGTTTAAGCATATGGAAGATTTGCATGCCCTGGGAAGGCCGTTGTTAGTCGGCGTGTCGCGCAAGAGCATGATCGGGCAGGCCCTTGGGCGCCCTGTCACAGAACGACTTTCTGGTGGCTTGGCCTTGGCCGCGATGGCCATGATCAAGGGTGCGCGCATTTTGCGTGTGCACGATGTTGCCGAAACCATCGACGTGGTGCGCATGATTGCCGCTGTCGAGTCGGCTGAATAAGAATGAGGGAGCATCTATGACTAGAAAATATTTTGGTACCGACGGTATTCGTGGTCGAGTAGGTCAGTTCCCGATCACTCCGGAGTTCATGCTTAAACTCGGTTGGGCTGTCGGGATCGCGTTTCGCCGACTAGGTGCTTGCAGGGTTTTGGTGGGTAAAGACACGCGAATCTCAGGCTATATGTTCGAATCAGCGCTGGAAGCCGGTCTTTCTGCTGCAGGCGCAGACGTCATGCTGCTAGGGCCTATGCCTACGCCGGCGATCGCCTATCTGACCCGAACCTTTCACGCCGAAGCGGGCATCGTGATCAGCGCTTCGCACAACCCGCATCATGATAACGGGATCAAGTTTTTCTCCGGTCTGGGCGCCAAGCTTCCAGACGAAGTAGAAATGATGATCGAGGAACTGCTCGACACGCCGATGACGGTAGTGGAGTCGGATAAGCTTGGCAAAGTGTCACGCATCAACGACGCCGCGGGTCGTTATATCGAATTTTGCAAAAGCAGCGTTCCGACCAGTACCGATTTCGCCGGCCTGAAATTGGTGATCGACTGCGCGCACGGTGCTACCTACAAAGTCGCCCCCAATGTATTTCGCGAGTTGGGCGCTCAGGTCACGGTACTGTCTGCGCAACCCAATGGTCTGAACATCAATGACAACTGTGGTTCGACCCATATGGGTAACCTGCAAGCCGCAGTGCTGGCCGAACAGGCTGATCTCGGGATCGGCTTCGACGGTGACGGCGATCGAGTCTTGATGGTTGATCACACGGGTGCGCTTGTTGAAGGTGATGACCTTTTGTTTATCATTGCCCGTGATTTGCAGGAGCGAGGCAAACTGCAAGGTGGTGTGGTTGGCACCTTGATGACCAATCTGGGTGTTGAACTCGCTTTTGCCGAGCTTGATATTCCTTTCGTCCGTGCAAGTGTCGGTGACCGTTACGTGACCGCTGAGCTGCTCGAGCGTAACTGGCAGTTGGGTGGTGAAAATTCGGGGCATATCGTTTGCTTCCAGCACACGACGACGGGCGATGCGATTATTGCCGCACTCCAAGTGCTGCTGGCCTTGCGTCGTCGCGGTGAAAGCCTGGCGCTGGCGCGTCAATCGTTGCGCAAGTGCCCTCAGGTGCTGGTCAACGTGCGCTATGCCGGTGACATCGACCCTGTTGAGCATCCGGCCGTCAAAGAGGCATGTCAGCGCGTTACGGCCGCCATGGGAGGTCGTGGCCGTGTGCTATTGCGTAAGTCTGGCACTGAGCCGTTGGTGCGCGTAATGGTTGAAGGTGACGATGAGGTGATGGTTCATAGATATGCGGATGAGCTGGTAAAACTGGTTACTGAAGTTTGCGCCTGATTTCGGCTTGCCAGTGTTGTTGCGGTTGGGTAACATCTGCGCCCACTTTGACCGACGAGGTATAGCATGCGTCGCATTATGGTAGCCGGTAACTGGAAAATGCACGGTACCCGCGCCAGCGTCGCTGAGCTGACCAAAGGCCTTCGTAATCTGGTCTTGCCGAGCGGTGTTGATGTAGCGGTTTTTCCGCCTTTTTTGTACGTGAATCAAGTGATTGACGGGCTAAGTGGCAAGGCAATCGCTGTGGGTGCGCAAAACTCAGCGGCAGAATCATCGCAAGGTGCTCTGACCGGTGAAATTGCACCGAGTCAGCTGGCTGATGCGGGTTGTACGTTGGTGTTGATCGGACACTCCGAGCGCCGCCAGATAATGGGCGAGCATGACGAGTTGCTTAATCGCAAGTTTGCGGCTGCTCAGGCGTGTGGTTTGACGCCAGTGCTGTGTGTGGGGGAAACCCTTGAACAGCGCGAGGCGGGCAAGACGCTTGAAGTGGTAGGACGTCAGCTCGGTAGCATCATCGAAGAGCTGGGTGTCGGTGCTTTTGTAAATGCAGTCATCGCTTACGAGCCAGTCTGGGCTATAGGCACCGGGTTGACTGCATCGCCCCAACAGGCGCAGGAAGTGCACGCAGCCATTCGTGCGCAGTTGGCGGCAGAGAATGCTGAAGTCGCGCAAGGTGTGCGACTTCTTTATGGCGGCAGCGTGAAGGCGGCCAATGCGGCTGAACTGTTCGGCATGCCGGATATCGATGGGGGGCTCATTGGTGGAGCGTCCCTGAATGCAGATGAGTTCGGTGCGATCTGTCGCGCCGCGGGAAACTGAAAAAATGCTGGAAACAGTCGTAGTCGTTTTTCATCTGTTGGGCGCCCTGGGTGTTATCGCTCTGGTATTGCTACAGCAGGGCAAGGGTGCGGACGCCGGTGCGTCTTTCGGTGCAGGTGCTTCAAATACTGTATTCGGAAGCCAAGGTTCCTCTACCTTTCTCAGTAAATTTACTGCTATACTCGCGGCTGGTTTTTTCATAACCAGCTTGGGGTTAGGTTACTTTGCTAAAGAGAAAGCTCACCAGCTGACTCAGGTAGGTTTGCCAGATCCAGCGGTATTGGAAGTACCACAGAAAAAACCGGTAGTAAGTGATGTGCCGGTGCTCGAAGCGCAAAAGCCAGCAGTTGTTCCTGCTGACGTACCTCAAGCGCCACAGCAGAAATAAGTAGGGCAGGCGACTGATGCAGGGTCGCCAAAAAGTTGTATTGCCGAGGTGGTGGAATTGGTAGACACGCAACCTTGAGGTGGTTGTGCCCAATGGGTGTAGGGGTTCGAGTCCCCTTCTCGGTACCAATTGTCAGGAAAGCCCGCAATAGCGGGCTTTCCTGTAGGTGGAGGTTCGATTGACCCTGTAAGGGATCGGTCGTATACTTCCGCCCCAGCTTTGTCGCGGGGTGGAGCAGTCTGGTAGCTCGTCGGGCTCATAACCCGAAGGTCGTCGGTTCAAATCCGGCCCCCGCAACCAGTTTTAGCGGAGCCCCTTTTTAGGGGCTTTTTGTTAGCTGGACAGTTTATAACGCCGCTATTCGACGGCGTTTCAGGGATGGGCGTTTCGCCCATTTTTTATTTGCATCGCATGCACAAGGGGGTTCAGGTGTCGAGCAAGCTAGAACAGTTGCAGGCCTTGGTGGCCCCGGTGGTCGTGGCCCTGGGCTATGAATGCTGGGGGATTGAGTTTTCAGCTCAAGGTCGCCATTCACTGTTACGTATTTATATTGATAAAGAAGGCGGCGTTTTGGTGGATGACTGCGCCATTGTCAGCCGTCAAATCAGCGGTGTTTTGGACGTAGAAGATCCGATTGCCGTTGAATACACGCTTGAAGTTTCTTCTCCTGGTATGGAACGCCCTCTGTTCACTCTTGAACAGTTTGCCTTGCACGCCGGCGATCAAGTGAAAATAAAGTTGCGTTCACCCTTCGAGGGTCGTCGCAACTTTCAGGGCCTTCTCCGCGGGGTGGAGGAGCAGGACATCGTGGTGCAGGTAGAGGACCACGAATTCTTGTTGCCGATCGACTTGATCGACAAAGCCAACATTATTCCCAGTTTTGACTGAGACGCGGATCCCGCGGATCCAAATGGCTTGCGAAAGGCGAGGCGTACGATGAGCAAAGAAGTACTGCTGGTTGTTGAGTCGGTGTCCAATGAAAAGGGCGTTCCGGCAGGTGTTATTTTTGAAGCGTTGGAGCTGGCTCTTGCCACTGCTACCAAGAAGCGTTTTGAAGATGAAGTTGAACTGCGTGTGGAGATTAATCGCCAGACGGGTAACTACGAGACGTTCCGGCGCTGGACAGTTGTTGAAGATGAAGATCTCGACGACCCGGCACACGAACTGGCTGTAGATCAAGCTCAGGAAAAACAGCCGGGTGCAGTTGCCGGTGATGTAGTTGAAATTAAAATCGACTCCATCGAGTTCGGTCGAATCGCTGCGCAGACTGCTAAACAGGTCATCGTGCAGAAGGTTCGGGAAGCCGAACGTGCTCAAGTGGTAGATGCCTACCGCGAGCGTCTGGGCGAAATCATTTCCGGCACCGTTAAAAAGGTTACGCGTGACAATGTCATCGTCGACCTGGGTAACAATGCCGAAGCATTGCTGGCGCGTGAAGACATTATTTCGCGGGAAACCTTCCGCGTAGGTGTTCGCGTTCGTGCACTGCTTAAAGAAATCCGCACTGAAAACCGTGGGCCACAGTTGATCTTGTCGCGTACTGCGCCAGAGATGCTGATCGAGCTGTTCCGGATTGAAGTGCCGGAAATTTCCGAAGGTCTCATCGAGGTGATGGCTGCCTCTCGTGACCCAGGTTCGCGTGCAAAAATCGCTGTTCGCTCCAAGGACAAACGAATCGATCCGCAAGGTGCTTGTATCGGCATGCGTGGTTCGCGCGTTCAAGCTGTTTCTGGCGAATTGGGCGGCGAACGTGTGGATATCGTGCTGTGGGACGACAACCCGGCGCAGTTCGTAATTAACGCCATGTCGCCTGCTGAAGTAGCGGCGATTATCGTCGACGAAGATGCCCATGCTATGGACATCGCCGTTGGCGCTGACAATCTGGCTCAGGCCATTGGTCGCGGCGGTCAGAACGTTCGTTTGGCTAGCCAGTTGACTGGTTGGACCCTGAACGTCATGACCGAATCGGACATCCAGGCTAAGCAGCAAGCAGAGACCGGCGACATCTTGCGCAACTTCATCGAAGAGCTGGAAGTCGATGAAGACCTTGCCCAGGTGCTGGTTGATGAAGGCTTTACTAGCCTGGAAGAGATTGCCTACGTACCGTTGGAAGAAATGCTCAACATCGACGGCTTTGACGAGGAAACCGTCAACGAGCTTCGCGCTCGGGCCAAGGATCGGTTGTTGACTAAAGCCATCGCTACTGAGGAAAAGCTGGCAGACGCCCATCCGGCCGAAGACCTGCTCTCGCTTGAGGGTATGGACAAGGATTTGGCGATGGAACTGGCGGTGCGCGGCGTAGTTACCCGCGAAGACCTGGCCGAGCAGTCTATTGACGACCTGCTCGACATCGACGGCATTGACGATATTCGTGCCGGCAAGTTGATCATGGCCGCCCGAGCCCATTGGTTCGAGTAAGTAGGCGCGGCCTGAGGAGAGAAGTGCATGACGCAAGTCACGGTGAAAGAACTGGCCACAGTGGTCGACACACCGGTAGAGCGCCTGTTACAGCAGATGCGTGAGGCAGGTCTGCCGCACACCGCCGCCGAGCAAGTTGTGACCGACATAGAGAAACAAGCCCTGTTGACGCATTTGAAAAGCGGTCACAAGGCTAAAGTGGAAGAGCCGCGCAAGATCACTTTGCAGCGCAAAACCACTAGCACCCTGCGCGTTGCTGGCAGCAAAAGCATCAGCGTTGAAGTGCGCAAGAAGAAAGTCTTTGTACAACGCAGCCCGGAAGAAATCGAAGCCGAGCGCAAGCGTGAGCTTGATGAGCGTCGTGCTGTAGAAAACGCTGCGCGTCAGAAAACCGAAGAAGAAGCCAAGCGTCGTACCGAAGAAGATTCGCGTAACCAGCCTGCTGCTGCGCAATCGACTCCAGCCGTAGCCGCCGCTCCTGCTCCTGTTGCTGAGCCTGTGCGTGAAGCGCCGGTTGCAGCTGCACCGGTTGCTGATGCTCGCAAACGCAATGACGAACAGCGTCGTCCAGACAAGCCACGTGCCGACGATAACAATCGTCGTAGCACGGGCGGTGATGGCGACCGTAAAAACGCGCCGCATCGCGCCTCTGTTAAAGAGAAAGCGCCTGCGCCACGTGTTGCGCCTCGTACCACCGACGAAGAAAGCGACAGCTTCCGTCGTGGCGGTCGTGGCAAGGCCAAGCTGAAGAAGCGTAACGCTCACGGTTTCCAGAGCCCAACCGGCCCTGTAGTTCGTGACGTTGCCATCGGCGAGACCATCACTGTCGGCGAATTGTCGGCACAGATGTCGGTCAAGGCTGCTGAAGTCATCAAGTTCATGTTCAAGATGGGCACTCCGGTGACCATCAACCAGGTGCTGGATCAGGAAACTGCCCAGTTGATCGCCGAAGAGTTGGGCCACAAGGTCAAACTGGTCAGCGACAATGCCCTGGAAGATTCGTTGGCCGAATCGCTGAAGTTCGAAGGTGAGACGTTCTCCCGTGCGCCAGTAGTGACCGTAATGGGCCACGTTGACCATGGTAAAACCTCGCTGCTCGACTACATCCGTCGTGCCAAGGTTGCAGCGGGCGAAGCCGGCGGCATCACCCAGCACATCGGTGCATACCACGTCGAAACTGACCGTGGCATGGTGACTTTCCTCGACACCCCTGGTCACGCTGCGTTTACTGCAATGCGTGCCCGTGGTGCCAAGGCCACCGACATTGTGATTCTGGTTGTTGCTGCGGACGACGGCGTTATGCCGCAGACCATCGAAGCTGTTCAACATGCCAAGGCCGCCGGTGTTCCGTTGGTTGTAGCAGTGAACAAAATCGACAAGCCGGGTGCTGATCTCGATCGTATCCGTAGCGAGCTGTCTGTTTACGGCGTTACGTCTGAAGAATGGGGTGGCGACACGCCTTTCGTTTCAGTGTCCGCGAAAGTGGGTACTGGTGTAGACGAACTGCTTGAAGCGGTCTTGTTGCAAGCCGAAGTACTGGAACTGAAAGCAACTCCATCGGCTCCTGGCCGTGGCGTTGTAGTTGAATCGCGTCTCGACAAAGGTCGTGGTCCGGTTGCAACTGTTCTGGTTCAAGACGGTACGTTGCGCCAAGGCGACATGGTGCTGGTCGGTTCGAACTATGGCCGTATCCGCGCCATGCTCGACGAGAACGGCAAGTCGATCAAGGAAGCCGGTCCTTCCATCCCTGTCGAGATTCTCGGCCTGGACGGTACTCCGGAAGCGGGTGATGAACTCAGCGTACTGGCGGACGAGAAGAAAGCCCGTGAAGTGGCTCTGTTCCGTCAAGGCAAGTACCGCGAAGTCAAACTGGCTCGTGCTCACGCTGGCAAGCTGGAAAACATCTTCGAGAACATGGGCCAGGAAGAGAAGAAGACGCTTAATATCGTCCTCAAATCTGATGTCCGTGGTTCGTTGGAAGCGTTGAACGGTGCCTTGAATGGCCTGGGCAACGACGAAGTGCAAGTGCGTGTGGTAGGTGGCGGTGTCGGTGGTATCACCGAGAGCGACGCTAACCTGGCATTGGCTTCCAACGCTGTACTGTTTGGCTTCAACGTGCGTGCCGATGCTGGCGCTCGCAGGATAGTCGAGCAGGAAGGTCTGGATATGCGTTACTACAACGTGATCTACGACATCATCGAAGACGTCAAGAAAGCCCTCACCGGTATGCTTGGCAGCGACGTCCGGGAAAATATCCTGGGTACCGCCGAAGTGCGTGACGTGTTCCGTTCGCCGAAGTTTGGCGCGATCGCCGGTTGTATGGTTATCGAAGGTGTTGTTCACCGTAACCGTCCAATCCGTGTACTGCGTGAAGACATCGTTATCTTCGAAGGCGAGCTGGAATCCCTGCGCCGCTTTAAAGATGACGCTTCCGAAGTACGTGCCGGCATGGAATGCGGTATCGGCGTGAAGAGCTATAACGACGTCAAAGTCGGTGACAAGATCGAAGTCTTCGAGAAGGTCCAAGTGGCTCGCAGCCTCTAAGTCGCGAGCTTCAAGAGCCATGGTCGACCGCAGCATGCAAATGCCAGGCGGTTGTTCATGGGCTCTAAACGCAACGCCCGGTCTGACTTTTGTCAGGCCGGGCGTTTGCCGCTTTCAGACCGTGAGGGTTTTCGCCCCAGGTCGGTGACAGGTAGTAGACATGGCAAAAGAATATAGCCGTACCCAACGTATTGGCGATCAGATGCAGCGCGAGCTGGCTCAGTTGATCCGCCGCGAAATCAAAGACCCGCGCGTCGGCCTGGTGACTATCACCGCCGTCGACGTCAGTCGCGATGTCGGTCATGCGAAAATTTTTATGACCGTGATGGGGCAAGACAGCGCCGAAGAAATAGCGCAGACCATCAAAGTGCTCAACTCGGCAGCAGGGTTCCTGCGCATGCAGTTGGCCCGCGAAATGAAACTGCGCAGCGTTCCGCAGCTGCACTTCCACTACGACGAAAGTGTCGTGCGTGGTGCCCATCTTTCGGCGCTCATCGAGCGTGCTGTTGCCGAAGACGGTCAGCACCCGGAAGGCGCTCCGCAAAGCATTACGCCAGACAGTGACAAGCCAGAAACCAGCAAGGAGTAACGCAAATGGCTCAGGTCAAGCGTATACGCCGCAACGTCAGTGGGATCATTCTGCTCGACAAGCCGCTGGGTTTCACTTCTAACGCCGCCTTGCAAAAGGTCCGTTGGCTGCTTAACGCGGAGAAGGCTGGCCACACTGGCAGCCTCGACCCGCTCGCAACGGGTGTGTTGCCATTGTGCTTTGGTGAAGCCACCAAGTTTTCCCAATACTTGCTCGATTCGGACAAAGCGTACGAAACGAGGATGCAATTGGGTAAAACAACCACCACTGCCGACGCGGAAGGTGACGTGTTACAAATTCGTCCAGTGACCGTTGGTCGTGCCGATATCGAAGCTGTTTTACCGAGTTTCCGCGGTGAAATCAGTCAGATACCGCCCATGTACTCAGCGCTCAAGCGTGATGGGCAGCCGTTATACAAGCTAGCCCGGGCCGGGGAAGTGGTGGAGCGTGAACCGCGTTCTGTTACTATTGCGCGCCTGGAATTGCTTGAGTGCGAAGCCGACACGGCACGCCTCGCAGTTGATTGCACCAAAGGCACCTATATCCGCACATTGGTTGAGGATATTGGTGAAAAACTCGGTTGTGGTGCTTACGTTGCTGAGTTGCGTCGTACCCAGGCCGGACCTTTCAGCTTGGCCCAAACGGTCACGTTGGAAGAGTTGGAGCAAGTACACGCCGATGGCGGCAATGAAGCGGTTGATCGCTTCCTGATGCCATCAGACAGTGGTTTGTTGCATTGGCCGCTGTTGCAGTTTTCGGAACACAGTTCGTTCTACTGGTTGCATGGTCAACCCGTCAGAGCACCGGACGCGCCGCAATTCGGTATGGTCCGTGTACAAGATCATGAAGGTCGCTTCATCGGTATCGGTGAAGTGAGTGAAGACGGGCGCATCGCGCCACGTCGATTGATTCGGTCAGAATGACCGAACGAGGGTGGCTGTCAGTAGGCGCGGTCACAACTCATTTTAAAATACGGGGGTTTGCCCTCGGCCTATTGAAATCGTCTCTCTGGAGCGGTTTCCGTGATTAAGGATTGCCCACATGGCACTCAGCGTTGAAGAAAAAGCTCAAATCGTTGCCGACTACCAGCAAGCTGTTGGTGATACTGGTTCGCCAGAAGTGCAAGTTGCACTGCTGACCGCCAACATCAACAAATTGCAGGGTCACTTCAAGATCAACGGTAAAGATCACCACTCACGTCGTGGTCTGATCCGTATGGTAAACCAGCGTCGCAAGCTGCTGGATTACCTGAAAGGTAAAGAAGTTAGCCGTTACAGCGCCCTGATCGGTCGTCTGGGTCTGCGTCGCTAATAGCGATGTCGATAGAGGTTGGTTGTTTGTCACGACTTTTCGGGTTTGCTCGAACGGTCTGGCAGGCTTCCAGCCTCAAGTTTTATCTGGACGGTCGATAGGTCCGAACCCTTTCACTGCCCAAGAATTCGCAAGAAACCAGTTCCCCCAAGAGCCACCAAAGAAGGTAGGAAACCGTGAACCCGGTAATCAAGAAATTCCAGTTCGGTCAATCGACCGTCACCCTCGAGACTGGCCGTATCGCCCGTCAAGCTTCCGGCGCAGTATTGGTCACCGTTGACGACGACGTCAGCGTGTTAGTGACTGTGGTCGGTGCCAAGCAAGCTGACGCAGGTAAAGGCTTCTTCCCACTTTCCGTCCACTACCAGGAAAAGACCTACGCCGCGGGCAAGATCCCCGGTGGTTTTTTCAAGCGTGAAGGCCGTCCTTCCGAAAAAGAAACCCTGACTTCGCGTCTGATCGACCGTCCGATCCGTCCGCTGTTTCCAGAAGGTTTCATGAACGAAGTGCAGGTTGTCTGCACCGTTCTGTCCACCAGCAAAAAGACTGATCCAGACGTTGCCGCCATGATTGGTACATCGGCTGCATTGGCAATCTCCGGTATCCCGTTCGACGGCCCTATCGGTTGCGCGCGCGTTGCTTTCCACGAAAGCACCGGCTATCTGCTGAACCCGACTTACGAGCAACTCAAGGCTTCGAGCCTGGACATGGTTGTTGCCGGTACGTCGGAAGCGGTATTGATGGTTGAATCGGAAGCCAAAGAGCTGACCGAAGACCAGATGTTGGGCGCCGTTCTGTTCGCCCACGACGAATTCCAGGTGGTGATCAACGCCATCAAAGAACTGGCCGCTGAAACCGCCAAGCCTACGTGGGACTGGCAGCCGAAGCCTGAAGCTACCGAACTGTTGGCCGCGATCCGCAGTGAGTTCGGCGACGCGATCTCCCAGGCTTACACCATCACCGTCAAGCACGAGCGTTATGCTCGTCTGGGCGAGTTGCGCGACCAGATTGTTGCCAAGCTTTCCGGTGCAGAAGGCCAGCCTTCTGCTGGCGAAGTCAAAGCAGCCTTCGGCGAAATCGAATACCGCACCGTGCGCGAGAACATCGTAAACGGTAAGCCACGTATCGACGGCCGTGACACTCGCACCGTGCGTCCTTTGAACATCGAAGTCGGTGTTTTGCCGAAGACTCACGGTTCGGCGCTGTTCACCCGCGGCGAAACTCAGGCGCTGGTCGTAGCGACCCTGGGCACCGCTCGGGACGCACAGTTGCTCGACACCCTGGAAGGCGAACGCAAAGACCCGTTCATGCTGCACTACAACTTCCCTCCGTTCTCGGTAGGTGAATGTGGTCGCATGGGTGGTGCTGGTCGTCGCGAAATCGGTCACGGTCGTTTGGCTCGTCGCAGCGTACAGGCGATGTTGCCTGCTGCGGACGTGTTCCCTTACACCATCCGTATTGTGTCGGAAATCACTGAATCCAACGGCTCCAGCTCCATGGCGTCGGTGTGCGGTGCTTCCCTGGCATTGATGGACGCTGGCGTACCGATGAAAGCACCGGTGGCCGGTATTGCCATGGGTCTGGTTAAAGAAGGCGAGAAGTTCGCCATCCTGACCGACATCCTCGGTGACGAAGATCACTTGGGCGACATGGACTTCAAAGTAGCCGGTACCGCTAAAGGTGTCACCGCGCTGCAGATGGACATCAAGATCAAAGGCATCACCGAAGAAATCATGGAAATCGCTCTGGGCCAAGCCCTGGAAGCGCGCCTGAACATCCTTGGTCAGATGAACAAGATTCTTGCCGGTTCGCGTACCGAGTTGTCGGAAAACGCACCGACCATGATCGCGATGAAAATCGACACCGACAAAATCCGTGATGTTATCGGTAAAGGCGGTGCGACTATCCGTGCGATCTGTGAAGAAACCAAAGCTTCGATCGACATCGAAGATGACGGCACCATCAAGATTTTCGGCGAAACCAAAGAAGCGGCTGAAGCAGCACGTCAACGCGTTCTGGGCATCACTGCTGAAGCGGAAATCGGCAAAATCTACATCGGTAAGGTTGAGCGCATTGTCGACTTCGGTGCATTCGTCAACATCCTGCCTGGTAAAGACGGTCTGGTTCACATCTCCATGCTGAGCGATGCTCGCGTTGAGAAAGTGACCGACGTTCTGCAAGAAGGTCAGGAAGTCGAAGTACTGGTACTGGACGTCGATAACCGCGGCCGTATCAAGCTGTCGATCAAAGACGTAGCAGCAGCAAAAGCGTCCGGTGTGTAATTAGCCCTACGCTAAATATGGACTAAGGGCCGGTTGCTAAAGCCGGCCTCTGGTTCAGTTTAAGAAAACCGTTTCCTCTCTTGAGGAAGCGGTTTTTTTTTGGTCTCACGTTCCTATGGGTGGCCTAAGTTTCGTCGGTCAGACTTGCTGCATGACCTACTCGCATCGTCAGGAGCTAAAGCCAATGACCGCCCAGACAATACCTTCGATATCAAACTGGTTAAACAAGGTTCCCGAAGTCACCCTAGCTTTCTGGATCATAAAGATCATGTCGACCACTGTCGGTGAAACCGGCGCCGATTACCTGGCTGTCGATGCCGGATGGGGGCAGGGGCTGACAAGCTGGGTGATGGGCGCACTGTTAACCATCGCCTTGGTTCTGCAACTGCGCACACGCCGTCATACGCCCTGGACTTACTGGCTAACGGTGGTGTTGGTCAGTGTGGTGGGCACGCAGATCACCGACCTGCTTACCGATGGCCTGGGCGTGAGTTTGTATGTCAGCACCGGGGTGTTTGCCGTGACATTGGCGGTGATATTTGCGGTCTGGTATCAAGTCGAACGAACCCTGTCCATCCACGAGATATCCACGCTCCGTAGAGAGTTATTTTACTGGGCGACCATCCTTTGCACCTTCGCATTGGGCACCGCAGCGGGTGATCTGGCGACTGAAGCGCTGGGCCTCGGGTTCACGTTAGGAGCGATGATTTTCGGTGCTTTGATTGCGCTCAGTTACATCGCCTGGCGCCTTGGCGGCAACGCTGTCTTGACCTTCTGGATCGGCTACATCCTGACTCGACCTTTTGGCGCATCCCTGGGCGATCTGCTGACCCAAGCCAAAACCTATGGCGGTTTCGGCATGGGCGCTATGTGGACCAGCGCCCTCTTCTTGACCGTGATTGTAATCCTGGTGGCGGTGGCGCAAATCACCGTTGGCAGCCGTACCTCTGCACAGATCACGAAATAACCCACTTAATAATCCAAGGAAAAATCATGCATCGTTTTCATTCGCTAATACGTTCAGCCTCGATTGCTTCAGCCATTGCGCTGCTAACGCTTGCCGCCGGGTGCTCGAAACCCGACGACAAAACCAAGTTAAGCGCCGTACCTGCGGCGCCATCGACCCAGACGTCATTAGCCGGCCAAACTAAGTCATCTTCCAAACTGGGTGATGTGTCAGCTTTTCGCAGTATCGCCGCCGATGTCGCGGCCATCGTAGACAAGGGCGATTTGCCTGCTGCCAAATCGCGCATCAAGGATTTGGAGCTGGCTTGGGACTCTGCAGAAGCGGGCCTGAAGCCTCGCGCCGCGGACGACTGGCATATGATCGACAAGGCCATTGATCGATCTATCGAGGCACTGCGCACCGGCATCCCCAACCAAGCCGATTGCAAAGCAGCCATGACAGATTTGTTGAAAAAATTCGATGGCCTGTAAATACCGTATTGACGAGCTGATTGATCGGACTTACCTCTAGGGGCTCTCACTATAGGGTTTAGCTTCTACTGGGATCGTAGTTGCTGCGCGATAAGGCGCAGGGATCTATTATCAGGCTCGTTTGTAAAGAGAACTGCGGACATGCGGGTATTGCTGGTCGAAGATGACGTCATGATTGGAGAAACCATTCAGGCTGCCCTAAGGGATTCGTCCTACGCGGCGGACTGGGTGAAAAATGGTCACGCCGCACTGACGACACTCGGCAGCGAACACTACGATTTGGTGCTGCTCGACCTCGGGCTACCCGGCAAGGATGGGTTGGAAGTATTGCGTAGCATCCGCGCTAGCGACAATCCGGTGCCGTTGCTGATTATCACCGCACGGGACGGCCTTGATGATCGGTTGCGCGGTCTGGACGGCGGCGCTGATGATTATGTGCTCAAACCATTCGAGATGGCCGAGTTGCTTGCGCGCATGCGTGCGGTGCTTAGGCGCAAAGGCGGGAGCGCGATTCCATTACTCAGCAACGGTATGCTGTCACTTGACCCTGCTACACGCGAGTCCGTGGTCAACAATGGTACCCCGGTGCAGCTTTCCAATCGTGAATTCGCCTTGCTGCACGCGCTATTAGTGCGGCCGGGTGCGATTCTTTCTCGCAGCGATCTCGAAGACCGCATCTACGGTTGGGGAGAAGAAGTTGAAAGCAATGCGGTAGAGTTTCTGATCCACGCCCTGCGTCGCAAACTGGGGAGCGACGCGATCAAAAACGTCAGGGGGGTAGGATGGATGGTTTCAAAAAACGCATGAGCGAGTCGATTCAGCTCAGGCTTTCTTTTTCATTGGCGTTGGCGATTCTTGTCGTGGCCATTGCAGCCGGCATTTTTTCATTTATGTCCGCGTTCGACGAAGCCAACGAGCTGCAGGATGATGTGTTACGGCAGGTTGCGTCGATCTACGACCGTCAGCACCTTCCAATAATAGGTTTCAGTAAAGACAGTCAGGCCCAAGACGATGATGCTGAGTTCCGCGTTATCGTTCAGTACCTCGCGGATGGCGATGGCAAGGCTCTGGGAAACGACGAGTATGCACCATTACCTCTGCCCACTACGTTGTCGGATGGTTTGCATACCCTTGATGTGGGTGGCGAACCGTTCCGGGTACTCGTTAAAACAATGGCCAGTAAGCGGCGAATTGCCTTGGCGCAGGAAGCAAGTGTTCGCGATGAAATCGCACGCGACAGCGCGTTGCGTTCCGTCATACCACTGCTGATTCTGGTGCCGATCCTGCTCTTGGTAGTCGCCGACCTTGTGCGTAAGATTTTTCTTCCGATTACTGCCTTGTCCGTTGAGATCGATCAGCGCGCAGAGCAGGAGTTACATCCGGTGAAGGAAAGTCATCTACCGGCAGAGATTCGTCCCTTTGTCGTCGCAATTAATCGCCTGCTTAACCGCGTTGAGCAATCAATGGACACTCAGCGGCGCTTTGTCGCGGATGCGGCGCATGAGCTGCGGTCGCCACTGACGGCCCTTTCGTTGCAGGCTGAGCGCTTGGCTGAGGCTGACATGTCCTCGCAGGCGCAAGCCCGATTGGTATTGTTGCGACGAGGCATTGAGCGTAGCCGGAACCTTCTCGATCAGCTCCTGACCTTAGCCAAAGCTCAAACCGCGCTGGACCTGCCAAGGTCAGCGGTTTCTGTACTAGGTGTATATCGGCATGTTTTGGAAGACCTGCTTCCTTTGGCTGAGGCCAAGCATATTGATATTGGCGTGGAGGGAGATCTAGACGTGTGGGTTTTGGTTCACGAATTCGATCTGATCACCGTGATCAAAAATTTGGTCGATAACGCCATCCGCTATACGCCCAACGAGGGACGAGTCGACCTATCAGTTGCCGTTGAGGGGCAGCGCGCGCGATTGCAAATCAAGGATTCGGGCCCAGGGATTTCAGTTAACGAAAGGCTTAGGGTGTTCGACCCGTTTTATCGCACGCTTGGAAGCGACCAAGTGGGATCAGGTTTAGGTCTTTCTATCGTCAGCGCCATCGCGCAGCGGATAGGTGCTGACGTAGAGCTCGGCTTCTCTGATGTGGCCCGGGAAACGGGGTTGTGCATTTCGCTGCTACTGTCAGCGGCAGCGCCATTAGCTGCAACGGAAACTGGGCGCTAATTTTTGAGTGTTTTTAGGACGTTATGGTTTCAGCCAATATTTCAGCTAACGAAAACATGCATCCTGCACGCAAGCGACACAGTGAACGTGCAATTTGCACGAATCCAGCGTTAACATTGTTGTACAACTACATGTTTTTCAAAGGTTTTTTTTATATTGAAAAATGGCACAGCGCTTGCGATACCACCTGTAACCCTGCGGCCAACGAAACGGGCGCAGATTCTGAGAAAAACAGGAGTGACTCGTATGAATATGAATAAGTTCGCTATTGCCGCCGCTGCTGCCACTGCCCTTACATTCACCATGGCTAACTCGGCTTTCGCTCAAACTACAACTACCCAGGCTCCAATGGTGGTTGCTGCTAGCACGATGACTACGGCAGAAGGCGCAACTTCCGACACTTGGATCACCACCAAGGTCAAATCCGATCTGGTCACTGAAAAAGGCATTCCAGGCACTGACATTAAGGTAGAAACCAACAAAGGCGTGGTTTCCCTGTCGTCAACTGTAGCAATCACTCAGTCCCAGAAAGACATGGCTGTTGCCATCACCAAGAAAATCAAAGGTGTTAAAGCTGTGTCCGCTGCAGGCCTTAAGGCTCAGTAACACGCTCGCTACTACCATCGGTAACGTCAGTTGATAGCGAAGGAAGGTATCAGCTGATGCATTGAAGGTTTATGCCAAGCCTTAGAGATAGGGTTGTTACGGGCCCCGACGTTCGCGCCGGGGCCTGTTCTATTTAAGACGGAATAAAGAGACGCGAGTCAATTGCCGCGCTTGCTGTTGATTCCAATCAGGCGTCCGCCTTCAAAACGAAGGTACTGATACATGCCGTTGGTGGGGCCGTAGATCCACTCATCAATCTGCACTTCTTCGCGCCGGTTGGGGCTGTGTAAATAGCCGATCAGGTTACGAGCGGCGGGTTCGCCGCATTTCTGTTGCACTTCAAATTCGTGATCCCCGGAGCTTATCAACTGGCTCCCACAGCGCAGGCTGTCTGCCTGCGCTTGATGGGTCAATCCGGCCACTATCAGAAACAAAAAACGACTTACTCGCATGGTTTATTCGCTATCCAAATGCAGTTGACTGACTACCCGACCATCCGCTTCAGCTTTACCCAAACTCGCATCCACAAAGAAAATCCGCTCGTCCGTCAGCTTCGCCTTGTCGACCAGGTAATCCTTGATGCTGCTGGCGCGCGCTTGCCCCAACTGCCGCAGTAGCACCGTATTGGAGCTCCAGGATTTGATCACCGCATCATGCATTTTCGCGGCGCGGTCTTCTTTGCCCTGCTCGGCCCACTCGGCCGGCGGTTGCTGTTTCAAGTGGTCCCGGTAGATCGCTTCCAGCATCGGCGGTTTTTCGTTTTCCGGCACGGGCAGCAATGACGCCTGCGCAGGAACTTTATCTCCACGTCGCTGAAGAATCTTGTAATAGGTGCTTTGGTACTCGCGCTGAAGACGCTGCTCGGCAATCAATGGACCGTCGCTGCTTTCTGCGCTGGTGCCCTCGATCTCTAAACGCAGCGTCGGGCGCTCTTTCAAGGCCCCTGCAAGCTTGTTTAGCGCGGATTGCGCGTCGGGGCTCAGGTCGGTGGCACCCGGCGCGAACGCCACAGTGCCGAGGTCTTGAGAGTCGCCGCCGCTGATTAACCCACCAATGAATTTGAAGGGCGCCTGAGCGGCGCGCAAAACCAGATTTCGCAAGGTTTGCCAAACAATCGGCATCACGCTGAATTGCGGGCTGTTCAGGTCACCGGAAATCGGAAGCTCAATGGAAATCTTGCCGTCGGTGTCCTTGAGCAGGGCGATGGCCAAACGAATGGGTAGATCGACTGCATTCGGGCTGTCGACTTTTTCACCCAGTTGCAGTTCTTCGACCACCACTTTGTTTTCGGCTTTGAGCTGGCCTTTGGTGATCATGTAATGCAGGTCGAGATTAAGTCTGCCCTTGCGGATGCGGAAACCTGCGAACTTCCCTGAGTACGGCGTCAGGGTGGTCAGTTCTACGCGCTTGAAACTGGTGGCAATGTCTAGGCTTGCCAATGGATCGAAGGGATTCAGACTGCCCTTGATTGTGACGGGTGCGTAGCGGTCAACCTTGCCGTTAATATCGACGGTTGCAGGTTTTGGCTGACGATTATCCAGGGTGCCAATCTTACCGTTGAGCTGCTGAATCGCTGTGGCGAAGTTGGGTGTGAGACTGAGGTCGGCGAAGTTGGCTGAACCGTCATTGATACTCACTTCACCGATGCGAATACCCATCGGGCTGGGACCTTTAGCAGCAACGGTTGCCGAGGCTTTTGCGGCGGGTTTGTTGCTGTCAGCAGGCTGTTTGATCAGCAGGTCATCTATGTTGGTGGTGTGGTCATCGTTGATGATGAACCGCGCGTAAGGTTGCACCAGATTCACTTTGGCTATCGTCAGGTGATCACCGAGTTCGAAGTCCACACCTTCAAGACCCAGCTGCTGCCATTTGAGAAAGTCGCGCTGCTTGATGGTGTCGAGTGTGTGCAGTTGGTCGATTTGCGCTTTGCCGGTGATCCCGAGGGCCAGGGGTTCTGTGCTTTTCAGGTTGACTGCCAAATCACTGCCAAGCATTCCGCTGCGCAATTCCAGGCGGATATATGGAGTGATATAGGACTGCGCCAGGCGCAGGTCGATGTCTTTGGTGCTGACTTGCAGTTTGGCACTGACCGGGCTCAGATTGACGCCGCCAGCCGCTGTAATGTGGCCCTGTTTGCCCAACCCAGTGTCGAGTTTAAGCGTAAAAGGTGACTTGTTAAGGCTGTCGAAGTTCTGCAGATCCAGATTTAGCGGACCTACTTCCAATGCCACTGGTTCCTTTGGAACTCGGTCCGCCAGATGGATGTGGTAGTCGCGCAGTTGCACATCACGTAACAGCACCTGCCACGGTTTGCTCGGCGCAATAGGTTGTGCCGCTACTTCTGGAGCATTGCCTGCAGCCGCTGCTGGCGCCTTTAAAGCTGCGGGGGGCGGTGTTTTTGGCTGGCTGGCGAACAGCTTCTGCCAGTCGAGCTGGCCATCGGCTTCGCGAGCGGCCCAGGTTTCCAGTTTATTGCTGCGGATCTTGCCAACCGTGACTAACTGTTTAGCCAAGTCGATAGAGGTTTCGCTGACATCGAGGCGGTCAAGGCGCACCAGCGGCCGACCGTCAGGCGTGTCTATGGCAAGAGGCGCAACACTCAACGCGGTGTTGCTTAACAACAATTCCGTTCCTTTGGCCAAGCTCAGCGTGTAATCGGTGCTGAAGTTGAGAACGCCATCCTTTAGTTCCAGCGGCAGGGCGTCGCGTACATACGGCCACCAGACTTTCATCTTGCCGTCAGTGACTTTGAGTTTGCCTTCAGAGGTAATCGGAACCAGGCTGATACGTCCAACCCAATCAATCTGGCCGCCTTCGGGGCCTGCCGCGACTAAGGTCATGTCGGCATCGTCTTCGGGCAGGGTGCTGAGGTTCTTCAATTCAAAGTTGAGCGCGTCGTACAAAAATTCAATCGGTTCGCTGGGGCGCAGGTCCTGGAAGTGAACATAGCCCCCGGCCAGTTTTATTTGATCGATGCGCATCGGGAACGGCTTGCTGGACGGTTGGTCTTTGGCGGGCTCAGTTGGCGGCAGCTTGAACAACTGTGCCAGATTCAGCGTTCCATCTTTGCCGAACCGCAGCTCAGTCTTGGGTTTATCCAGCTCAATGGCCTCCAAATGTAGGGCGCCAGTCCATAAACTGTCGATTTGCAGGTTGGCGTACAGGCGCTCGAAGCCAATTTGTTCCAGACCCGGCGTACCAATGTTCAGGCCCCAGAGGGTAACTTCCAGGCTGAAGGGGTTAAGTTCCAGCCGATCAAGCTTTGCCGGAACCGTTGAGTAATTGGCCAGTTGTTGGTTGACGATACGCAGTGCGATGCCGGGCAAAATCAGAAAGCCCAGTACGCTGTAAAGTGCGATGACGGTCAGCAAGGCGCCAATGGCGCGAATCAATCCTTTGGACATGTGAGGCGTCGTCTCTCTATCGGAGGTCCTTTGAGTATGGCACGCGAAACTGGTTCCGAAGAAACGGCCTCGTCTGTTGTAGGAAACGTCCCAAGCTGCGTTTTATTTAAAACTGCAAAATTAGTGTTTTGAGGGGTGGCTGCTGGTCCATGGACGGAAAGTCACTGCCCGGGGTCATCACCTGCCACTCGCGTACCGGGCGCCCGGCTTTACTGGCACAGCGTAGAACCTGTTCGCGCCAATCCTCCATGCTGACTTTCGCAAGGTTGTTGCAGCAAATCAGAATCCCGTTAGGGGCGGTGGTGAGCACGGCAGGCTTGAGCAGACTTTGGTAGTCGCGGAGCAAGTCCACGGTGCCAAACGCACTTTTCGCCCAGGCGGGCGGATCGAGAAACACCAGGTCGTATTGCCGCTGCTGAAGACGCGGATAGTCCGGCAGCTTGTTTCCACGACGCGGGGCGATGGGTAGCCCTGCCAGTTGACGAATGGCCGGAAAATAGTCGGATTGCACGAACTTCATCGGTTTAAGTTCGGGGTTCAGCAGGCCGTTTTCCCGGCCGACTGCCAGGTTACCCTCTGCGAAATCCAGATTGCTGACTTCTCGTGCACCCCCCGCAGCGGCACTCAGGCCGACGCCACAGGTGTAGGAAAACAGGTTGAGTACGGTTTTTCCGGCACTGTGCTGTTTGATCCAGCCCCGGGTGTTACGCAAGTCGAGAAACAACAGCGGATCTTGCCCGGCGTGTCGCCCGCGCACGCGGTAGTTCAATCCCCACTCATGGCCAATCAAATCACCTAGCGCCGCTTGGTCTGCCGTGTAGACAGCGTCGTTGCGGTCGATGCGTGAGTTACCGTGTGAGCGGTCGTTGTAGACCAATTGCGTATCGATTCCCAGGCGTGCATTGACGGCGGCATGCAGCGCTAACAACTCGTCGTGTTCGAGCGCGTTGTGGAAACTTTGCACCAGCAATTGCGGGCCATAACGGTCGATGGTCAGGCCGCTGGCGCCTTCTTGGCTGCCGTGAAACAGGCGATAACAATCCGTGCCTTGCTCATGCAGCTCGGCGAGCAATGACTGACGGTTATCGAGGGCGACGCTGAGCGCCTGATTCAAGGAAGACATGCACCGCGCCTTGGTTGGAAATGGGCGCGGCAGTTTAACAGTTAAGCAACAGAGCGGTGCATCAGGTCATGCCTGCGCATTCGTAAGCGCCAACTTGTTTGCGAGGCGGCATGCCGGATACACCGCGCGGCGACCTTCGCCAACAAGTTGGTTCCTACAGGTGATCTGTCAGCGAGACAACGCCAATGCCACGCCTTGGCCGCCGCCGATGCACAGGGTTGCCAAGCCTTTTTTGGCGTCGCGTTTGATCATCTCGTGGAGCAAGGTCACCAGCACCCGGCAGCCTGACGCGCCAATAGGGTGGCCCAACGCGATGGCGCCGCCGTTGACGTTGACTTTACTCATGTCCCAGCCCAACTCTTTGGCCACCGACAGTGATTGAGCAGCGAACGCTTCGTTGGCTTCGATGAGGTCCAGTTGGTCAATCGACCAGCCGGCTTTTGCGAGGCAGCGGCGGGTGGCGCTCACAGGGCCGATGCCCATGATTGCTGGGTCGACGCCCGCGTTGGCGTATGCCGCGATGCGTGCGAGTACCGGCAGCCCAAGTTTTTCAGCCTTGGCGGCGCTCATCAAAATCACCGCAGCGGCGCCGTCATTCAGCGACGAAGCATTGCCCGCGGTCACGGTGCCGTCTTTTTTGAACGCAGGCTTGAGTTTGCCCAAGGATTCGGCCGTGGTGCCAGCGCGTGGCTGCTCGTCTGTGGCAAACGACACCGGGTCGCCTTTGCGCTGTGGAATCAGAATCGGGGTGATTTCATCGACAAAACGCCCGGCTTCGATGGCCGCTACGGCTTTCTGCTGCGAAGCTGCCGAGAACGCGTCTTGTGCTTCGCGAGTGATGCTGTACTTGTCGGCCAGGTTTTCGGCGGTGATACCCATGTGGTAGTCATTGAATGCATCCCACAGACCATCGCTGATCATGGTGTCGATCAAGGTGCTGTTGCCCATGCGCAGACCGGTACGTGCGCCGGGCATTACATAGTTAGACAAGCTCATGTTTTCCTGGCCGCCAGCGATGATGACGTCGGCGTCGCCACAGCGAATGGCCTGGGTTGCCAAATGCAACGCTTTCAAGCCCGAGCCGCAGACCTTGTTCAGCGTCATGGCTGGAACGGCGAAGGGAAGGCCTGCCTTGATTGCTGATTGACGGGCAGGGTTCTGTCCTGCACCAGCGGTCAATACGTGGCCCATGATCACTTCATCGACTTCAGCCGGATCAAGGCCGGTTTGTGCCAGCAGTTGACGAATGACGGCAGCGCCTAGATCGACTGCGGAAATATTTGCCAGAGCCCCCTGAAATGCACCGACTGCGGTACGGGTAGCGGCAACAATTACGACGTCTTGCATGGCAGGTCCTCACAATTAATAAATGTGCGTCGGGCCAGGTATGTTCGGCCCGATTCGCTGCGGCAGTAGCAGTAGCGGTGACAACGGCGGCATATGGTGTCACACATCGCCGGGTGGGTTCCAACGACGGCTTCTCTTCGCCTATTTGTAAGCCAGGCCCATTCGGCGATGGGCGCGATGAACCGAACCGTTACGCATTGCCCAGCGCAACACTGGTGAACTGCGTTTAACGCCGGCGCGAATCATCGAGCGCTGCAGCGGATGTTGGCTCAAGCCAAACAAACTGCAGGCCCAGAGCGGTAACAACTCAATGCCGGCTTGCATCATCAATGCGCCAAACGGCTTGGCCAGTCTACTCGGTGCGGGCGCGGCTAATAACCGGCTTAACACCTCCAGGCTGCGCTCATCGCATAACAACTGGGGGCGCATTCGTTCCAGGTAATCAGCAACCGCTTGGGACGAGCGTGGTACGTCGCGCGCTCCGAGCCGTTCGGCAATGATTGCAACTTCGGCGTAGTAACGGTCCTGATCGACGACGGAAAGATCCGGATTGCAGTAGCGCAGATGAGCACCCAGGAAGCTGCTGACTTCGGCGACATGCACCCATGTCAGCAGGTCCGGGTCACTGGCCGCATACGGCCGGCCATCCGGGGCGGTGCCGGTCACTTGCAGGTGAATAGTGCGCACCTTCTCGATCAGCCAGTTGGCGTCCTGAGTCGAGCCGAACGTGGTACCGGCAATAAATTGCCCGGTCCGACGCAGGCGGCCCATCATGTCGTGGCGAAAAGTCGAGTGATCCCAGACCCCGGCCAGGGCCAGTGGGTGCAGCGCTTGCAGCAATAACGCGCTGATGCCACCGATCAGCATGCTGCTGAAGTCGGCATGCACTTGCCAGCAAATGGCCTGGGGGCCAAATAAGCCCGGATCACCTTTTGGGTTTTCCAGGTCCAGTTGGCCAAGGGACAATCCGGTCAGGCTCATGACTTGTGTTTCGATACGGCTACGTATGAATTCCATGGGTTCGGCAGGCTCAACGGTTCAGGCGTTTATCAATCAGGCCTTCAACCACGCTCGGGTCGGCCAACGTCGAAGTATCGCCCAAACTGTCCAGTTCGTTACAGGCGATCTTGCGCAAGATGCGACGCATGATTTTACCCGAACGGGTTTTCGGCAGTGCCGGTGCCCATTGGATCAATTCGGGTTTGGCAAAGCTGCCGATTTCTTTGGTGACATGCGCCAGCAGTTGTTTCTTCAACGCGTCATCAGCCTCAACCCCATCCATGGGCGTGACGAACGCGTAAATGCCCATGCCTTTCACGTCGTGGGGATAGCCGACTACTGCTGCCTCGGCGATGCTGTCGTGCAACAACAGAGCGCTTTCAACTTCCGCCGTGCCAATGCGGTGTCCCGACACGTTGATTACATCGTCCACACGTCCGGTGATCCAGTAATCACCGTCTTCATCGCGGCGTGCGCCGTCGCCGGTGAAGTAGTAACCGGGGTAGGGTTTGAAATAGGTTTCAACCATGCGCTGGCGGTCGCCATAAATACTGCGAATCTGCCCCGGCCAACTGGCCTTGATGGCTAAAAGACCGCTGCCAGCGCCACTGATTTCCTTGCCTTGCTCATCCAGTAGCACCGGTTGTACGCCAAACATCGGGCGTGTGGCGCAGCCGGGTTTAACGTGTTGAGCGCTGATCAAGGGGGTGAGCATGATGCCGCCGGTTTCGGTCTGCCACCACGTATCGATGATGGGGCAGCGCTCTTTGCCGACTTTATGGAAATACCATTCCCAAGCTTCCGGGTTAATGGGTTCACCGACACTGCCAAGCAGGCGCAGGCTGTCACGCGATGTCGTTTGCAACGCTGCTGGGCCCTCACGCATCAGGGCGCGCAGGGCGGTGGGCGCGGTGTAGAAAATATTGACGTGATGCTTATCGATGACCTGCCAGAAGCGCGAGGCGTCTGGAAAGTTAGGCACACCTTCGAAAATGAGCGTGGTCGCGCCGTTCGCCAGCGGGCCGTAAACACTGTAGCTGTGGCCGGTGACCCAACCGACGTCGGCGGTGCACCAGAAGACTTCACCGTCGCGGTAGTCAAATACATGCTGGAACGTCATCGCCGCTTGCAACAAATAGCCGCCAGTGGTGTGCAATACGCCTTTGGGTTTGCCGGTACTGCCGGAGGTGTAGAGGATGAACAGTGGATCTTCAGCGTCCATCGGCTCAGGTGGGCAGTCGTTGCTGATGCCGCTAACGGCTTCGTGATACCAGATGTCACGGCCGGTCACCCAGTCAATTTCCCCCTGAGTGCGCTCGACCAATAGCACGGTATGCACGTCTGGACAGCTTTGCAGCGCAGTGTCGACGTTCTCTTTAAGCGCAATGTATTTGCCGCCGCGCACGCCTTCATCCGCGGTGATCACCACACGGCAATCAGCATCCAGGATGCGATCACGCAGCGCATCCGGTGAAAAACCACCAAACACTACCGAATGCACGGCGCCGATGCGCGCGCAGGCCAGCATCGCATAGGCAGCCTCGGGGATCATGGGCATGTAAATACACACCCGATCACCCTTTTTCACGCCACGGCCTTTAAGCACATTGGCCAGACGCCCGACGTTGTTGTGCAATTTTTTGTAGGTGATTTCAGCGGATTCGGAAGGGTTATCGCCTTCCCAGATGATCGCAATCTGCTCGCTTTGGTCTTTAAGATGGCGGTCGATGCAGTTATAGCTGACGTTCAGTTCGCCGCCCTTGAACCAACTGGCTTCTCCGGTTTTTATGTCCGCCTGATGCACCTGTTGCCAGGGTTTTGACCAGTCAAGAAAGCGCTTGGCCTGTTCCGCCCAGAACGCATCCGGATGATCGACCGATTGTTGATACAGCGTCTGATAGTCGTCTTCGCTGAGCTGCGCGGCAGTGCGCACGGCATCGGCGACAGGGAATTTGCTGATATCGAACATGGGCACATCCTAATTCTTATTAGCCTTACATTTCCTCAGGGTGCGCTTTGGTGTGAGTGGGTTCAAGGGGCACGGCACACCCTTAGCGATGCACCAAGCAGCAAAAACCCGCCGCTCTGACGAGGGGCGGGTTGTGTGATGAAGGCGAAAGATCAGCCGCGGTGACGACCACGGAAATAATTGATCAGGCCTTGGGTCGATGCATCGTCAGCGGGCTCCTCGATGGCACCGGTCAGGCGGTTGTAGACGCCTTTACCCAGTTCCTTGCCCAACTCAACGCCCCATTGGTCAAAGGCGTTGATGCCCCAAATGACGCTTTGTACGAACACCTTGTGTTCGTACATCGCCACCAAGGCGCCCAGACGACGGGGGCTGATGCGTTCAACCACCAGCGTGTTGCTTGGACGGTTGCCCGGAATCACTTTGTGCGGCGCAAGTTTCTGCACGTCTTCTTCGGACATGCCTTTTTCGCGCAGCTCGGCTTCAGCTTCGGCGTGGGTTTTGCCCATCATCAATGCCTGGCTTTGCGACAGGCAGTTGGCGTACAGCCACTGGTGGTGATCGGCAACCGGGTTAAAGCTGACAATCGGCACGATGAAGTCAGCCGGAATCATCTGGGTGCCTTGGTGCAGCAACTGGTGGTAAGCGTGCTGACCGTTGCAGCCGACGCCGCCCCAGATAACCGGGCCCGTGTCGGTGGACACCGGGGTACCGTCCTGGCGCACGCTTTTGCCGTTTGATTCCATGTCCAGCTGTTGCAGATGCTTGGTGATATTACGCAGGTAGTGGTCGTACGGCAGGATCGCGTGGCTTTTTGCGCCCCAGAAGTTACCGTACCAAACGCCCAGCAGACCCAGCAGCACCGGCATGTTCTGTTCAAACGGCGCGCTTTGGAAATGCTGGTCCATGGACGAGGCGCCAGACAGCAGCTCCTTAAAGTTGGACATACCGATGGCCAATGCAATCGGCAAGCCGATGGCTGACCAGAGCGAGTAACGACCGCCGACCCAATCCCACATCGGAAAGATGTTTTCTTCTCGAATACCGAAGGCGACGGCGGCAGCGTTGTTGCTGGAAACCGCGATGAAGTGGCGATATAGCTCAGCCTCAGAGCCACCTTGCGCCAAGTACCAGGCTCGAGCGGCTTGGGCGTTTTTCAGGGTTTCCAGAGTATTGAACGATTTGGATGACACGATGAAAAGCGTGGTCTCGGCGCGAAGCTTCATCGTCAGTTCATGGAACTCACTGCCGTCGATGTTGGCTAAATAATGGCAGCGCACGCCTTTTTGCGCGTAGGACAACAGCGCTTCGGACACCAACTCAGGGCCGAGGAACGATCCACCGATACCGATGTTCACTACGTCAGTGATCGGTTTCTCGGAGTAGCCGCGCCACAAACCGTCGTGGATTCGGCCCACCAGATCGGTGATCTGATTAAGGACTTTGTGGACTTCGGGCATCACATTGACGCCATTCACCGACAACTTGTCGCCAACAGGGCGGCGCAGTGCGGTGTGTAAGGCTGGACGACCTTCGGAGGCGTTAACGATTTCGCCGTCGAACAGCGCTTTGATCGCGCCCTTGAGATCGACTTCGTTGGCCAAGTTCACCAGCAAATCGCGGGTTTCAGGCGTGATCAGGTTTTTCGAGTAATCGAGGAACAGCCCACAGCTACTAAGGGTGAATTCATTGAAACGCTGGGGGTCTGTGCTGAACGCTTCGCGCATGCTGAAATCCTGCATGGCTTTGCGGTGTTGGGTCAGCGCCTGCCAGGCGGGTCGGGTGGTCACGTCGAGAGGAGTGCGGTAGTACGCCATCGCTGCGGGTTTCCTTGTACTTGAACTGCCTTTTGGCCACTAAAAAAGCCCGGACGGTGTATGAATAATCGAAGCATGATCATTAATCGCATCCAGGCAGCCGAACACTAACCCCAGTCTGCTCGCTTGTCTGCGCCTTGCCTGACCTTTGCTCGGTACTATTTCGCACATCTGTTGCCGGGCTTTCCAGTGAGTCGTTATCTGTGCTGATGCGAAAAAAAATATTAGGCTACCTGTACGGGTATGGCATTACTGGTGTGGCTAAGTTCATTCCCGGGGGCCATGTACAGCATGCGCGGCTTGAACGTGAGTAACTCGGCTTCGCTGTAATGAGCATAGGCCGCAATGATGACCCGATCCCCCACGTTCGCTTTATGTGCTGCGGCGCCGTTGACTGAAATCATCCGCGAGCCTTCTTCACCCCGAATAGCATAGGTGGTGAAGCGCTCGCCATTGTCGATGTTGTAGATCTGGATTTGTTCGTACTCACGAATCCCGGCAAGGTCGAGCCATTCGCCGTCTATGGCGCAAGAGCCTTCGTAGTCGAGAACTGCATGCGTAACCTCGGCACGGTGTAGCTTGGCCTTGAGCATGATTGCGTGCATGTTTATTCCTTGGTCAGGTGCAAATTGTCGATCAGTCGGGTGGAGCCTTGGTACGCGGCGGCCATGATCACTAAATCCTGATCGTCGGCAGCGGCGGGGCGCAAGGTCGTCGCTTCGCGAACGTCCAGATAGTCAGTGCGGAAATGGGCGGCCTCAAGGAGTGCCCGTCCTTCTGCGAGCAAGCGTTCAAGATCCTTTTCGCCGTTCTGAATGCGGTCGGCGATTAGCTTGATGGCGCTGTACAACGCGGGTGCTGCCGCCCGCTGCTCCTCACTGAGGTAGATATTGCGTGAAGACAGCGCCAGGCCATCGGCGGCGCGTACCGTGGGTTCGCCAATGATCTGGATGGGCATGTTCAGGTCGCGAACCAGCGCTTTGATGACCGCCAGTTGCTGAAAATCTTTTTGGCCGAACACTGCCAGATCAGGCTGAACCATATTGAACAGCTTGCTGACGACAGTGGCCACGCCTTCGAAATGACCGGGACGGCTGCCGCCGCACAAGCCTTCAGACAGGTGCGGGACGCTAACTCGGGTTTGGTTGTCCATGCCATGGGGATACATTTCATCCACCGAGGGCGTGAACAGCAGATGGCAGCCGGCTTGCAACAGGGTTTCCTGATCGGCAGGCAAGGTTCTGGGGTAAGTCGCCAAGTCTTCGTTCGGGCCAAATTGCAGCGGGTTGACGAAAATGCTCGCCACCACGAAGTCGGTGCGTTGAGCGGCCTTTAGGACCAGTGCGGCGTGACCACTGTGCAAGTTGCCCATGGTCGGGACCAGGCCGACACGTTTGCCCTCGCTGCGTGCCCGAGCGACCGCAGCGCGTAGCTCGCGGACGGTTTTTACTGTGTTCATGCGGAAAATCCGTGTTCTATTGCCGGGAAACTCACATCTTTAACTGCGGCGACATATGCCTGTAGCGCCGACTGGATATCTGGCTGGCCCGACATGAAGTTCTTCACGAACTTGGGCACGCGGCCAGTGATGGCCAACCCGAGCATGTCGTGCAGGACCAGCACTTGGCCGTCGGTCGCACTACCAGCACCAATGCCAATCACCGGTACTTTGACCGCTTGGGTGATTTCCTGTGCCAATTCGCTGGGCACACACTCGAGCAGGATCATCGCCACACCTGCTTGCTCCAGAGCGATGGCATCAGCGCGCATTTGCCGGGCTTGGGCTTCTTGTCGGCCCTGCACTTTATAGCCACCGAGAATATTTACTGATTGGGGGGTCAGGCCCATGTGAGCGCATACCGGAATGCCGCGCTCGGCCAAGAGCTTGATCGATTCGGCCAGCCAGGCCGCACCCTCGACTTTGACCATGTGTGCGCCGGCTTGCATCAATTGCGCGCTGTTGGCAAAGGTCTGTTCGAGCGTGGCGTAGGCCATGAACGGCAGGTCGGCGAGGATCAGCGCGCCTTGGTTGCCGCGTTTGACGCAGGCAACGTGGTAGGCCATTTCGGCATTGGTCACGGGCAGCGTACTGTCATGACCTTGCAAAACCATGCCCAGCGAGTCGCCGACCAGCAATATTTCGACACCGGCCTGGCTGACAGCGTGAGCAAAGGTCGCGTCATAGCAGGTCAGCATGGTGATTTTTTCACCTTTCTGCTTGAGGCTTTGCAAGGTCGTCAGGGTTATGTCTGGCATGAAAAAAATCCTCGTTCAGGCGCTGTGAAACTACTGCGAGCAACGCATGAGATCATCTGGAAAAACAGGCACACCGTCGTATGCGGAGTTTTGCAAAGGCCTGATTCGCGCCCTTTTGCCAAGTGATCGGCAGCGGGACGCCTATCTTCGTGATGAGGGGGCGTGAAGTCAATTACGGGTGTTACCGTTTGTGGGATCTGTTACCGCTGGCGGGTTTCAGGCGGTAACTATCTTTGATCGTTCAAACCTTTGTGGGGGATGCCACCCCGTCTTCGACGCCGCGCTGTTGCTCACCCAACGGGGTGGCACTTTTGTGTGGTTTGAGGTTGCGGAGTGTCAAAACTGAAGCCTTCCCGAATGAATTCGGTCCCACGGATTTTGGCGATGCATAGATTTCTGCAGACACAAGCTGCCGGAGGCTGCGATCAGGTCCGAAGGACCTTCGCCAACAAGTTGGCTCCGAGTGGGATTATAGGCGTTCGAGACCCACGAAAGGGCAGTCGGCTAGCAGTTGATCAAGAGAGCGGCCATCGGCCAATTGCAGGTGGGGGGCGAGTTCTGCCAAGGGGTACAGGACGAAAGCGCGAGCGTGCAGGTGGTAGTGAGGGACTTTCAGCCGAGGCTCGTCAATGAGCCGGTCACCAAAGAGAATGATGTCAAGGTCTAGCGTTCTTGGGCCCCAACGCTCATGGCGCTCTCGGCCTTGATCCAATTCGATAGCCTGCAATGCATCAAGTAATGCCAGCGGTTCAAGCGCTGTATTTAGCGCGGCGACGGCGTTGGTAAAGCGGGGCTGGCCGGGCAGCAGCGAATCGCTGGCATAGAACGACGACACGCCGGCCCATTCGCAAGACGGTAATTGCGCCAATGCCTTGATGGCATGGCGCAATTGTTCTGCCGGGTCAGACAAATTGCTGCCCAAGCCGACATAGACGCGTTCCACGATCAGTCGCCCGAGGTGATCGGTGCGTCGCAAGCATTGCGTTTACGCTTGCTGCCGCTGCTGCGACGGCGTTTGCGCGGGGCAGCGCCGGTCGCATCGGGCTTGTTGCCCAAGTCGCGAATCATGTTGCGGCGCTCGCTTTCGTTGCCTTCCTGGTAGTCGGTCCACCAATCGCCAAGGCCTTCGGTTTCCTCGCCTGCTATTTCGCGCAGCAGCAGGAAGTCGTAGCCAGCACGGAAACGTGGGTTATCGAGCAGCAGGTCGGCGCGTTTTCCGGTACGGCGTGGAAGACGTTCCTGCATGTCCCAGATTTCACGGATCGGCATGGTGAAGCGTTTTGGAATGGCGATCCGCTGGCATTGCTCGACGATCAGTTCGTGTGCAGCTTCTTGCATGGCTGGAATCGGCGGCATGCCGCGTTCCTGCAAGCGAATGACTTTAGCGGGCAGCGCGGGCCAGAGCATGGCGGCAAACAGGAAGGCGGGCGTGACTGGTTTGTTCTGCGAAATACGCAGGTCGGTATTGGCCAGCGCTTCACTGATCAGCGTGTGGGTGTAGGTCGGGTTCATCTCCAGCGACCTGGCGCTGGCGGGGAACAACGGCTCGAACAGTTCAAGATCGACCAGCATCTCAAACGTCGATTCGGCATAGCCGGACAAAAACAGTTTCAGCACTTCTTCAAACAAGCGTGCGGAAGGAATATCGCGCAGCATGGGCGCCAATTGCCGAATCGGCGTAGCACTGTGTTTTTCGATACCGAAATCCAGCTTCGCAGCGAAACGCACCGCACGCAGCATCCGCACCGGGTCTTCTTTATAGCGCTGCTCGGGATCACCGATCAGGCGGATCAGACGATTACGGATGTCGTGTACGCCGTTGGCGTAATCGAGAACGCGCTCGGTGACCGGGTCGTAATAAAGCGCATTGATCGTGAAGTCGCGACGTTGGGCATCCTCTTCAAGGGTGCCGTAGACGTTGTCGCGTAGGATGCGTCCGCTTTCGTTGCGTGAAGACTGATTGCTGTCTTCTTCCTCATCATCTTGGGGATGATTGGCGCGAAAGGTCGCGACCTCAATGATTTCTCGGCCGAAATGAACATGGACCAGTTTGAAACGCCGACCGATCACTCGGGCATTGCGGAACTCGGCACGCACTTGTTCCGGCGTTGCGCTGGTGGCAACGTCGAAATCCTTGGGCGTGATATGCAACATCAGGTCGCGCACGCAGCCGCCCACCAGATAAGCCTGGTACCCGGCGGTCTGCAAACGCTCGACAATGTTTACGGCATAACGACTGAACTGCCCGCGCTGCAGCGAATGTTGGCTGCTGGTGAGCACTTCAGGCGTGGTGCGTATGTGTTGCGTTTGTTGCGGCCGACGCAATGGAGAGCGGAATGACTGGAACAGCTTTTTCAGCATGGGATGCACTGTTTGAAGGAATATTCGGCCAAAAACGAGAATGACCGCATGATGGGCGGGGATTCTAGCATTTAGTCAGGGGATGGTGTAGGAAGCTGAGCAAGCGGCTGCCGGAGTGGTTAGCAAACGGCAAGGGAGAAATGACAGAAGCTACTGGGGGAGCCGAAGCTCCCCCAAAGTGTTTGCGCTTTATTTTTATTATTGAGTCGGGCTTTTTGTTTTTATTGAGTGCCCAATCCACAGGGTTTCACCTGCGAAACCTCCCAGTCGGGAGTCAAGAGCAAACGGATTGCTTTGGTCGCTGCGTTGCAATGATCGTTCGATCCAACCAGTTCAGGCGCTACCTCAGGGTAGTTTTTATAATTCTCAGCCTGGTCGTGGGGCAAGCCCCAAATACAACTCCTCTCCAAAAGAATCAGTTAGCTGCGCCTCCGCCGTGTTGTTTTTATTATGCGTGAGTCGATTCGTCTTATTTTTATTATGGTGTCTTTCGATGCTTTTTATTGTTCTTGTACTAGAGATATAGCAGGACCTGTGCCAACTTTTAGAAGTCCTTTAAAACCGGGGCTTAGAGCGGGATAGAGGTTTTTAGTGGGTCTAAAAAAGCCGGGCTTTCGTTACCTTAAGACCCGGCGTTTGTTACGTGTTAGGGAGGGGGTAACAGTTGTTTCGCACGCTGGAGCAACGCGGGCCAGAGCCTCGCGCGCTTTTTAGGTCTCAGCTTTCGCTGGCAATGCTAGTTTTGCGCCGTGGGATACCCAGGCGCTGGCGACGTTCCCAGAGACATTTACGGCTGACCCCAAGTTTGCGGGCCAATTCGGTTTCGGTCATGTGGTCCTGATGCTCAAGGACAAAGTGCTGGAAGTAATCTTCCAGCGACAAATCTTCGGTAGGCTCATGGCTAGTTGAACTGGTCGAACTCTGCTGCGGACCCAGGCCGATGAAATCCTCATCATCCAGATCGCTCAACTCGATATCGATACCCAGCAGCTCGGCGGAAATTTCAGGACTCTCGCACAGGATCACCGAGCGCTCGACTGCGTTTTCCAACTCGCGAACATTACCCGGCCAGGTGTAATGACGAATCGCCTGTTCGGCATCGGGTGCGAATTTCAGGTCTGTGCGGCCAACCTTCGCGCTTTGCCGGGCCAGGAACGACTGGGCAATTTCCAAGATGTCGGCGCCACGTTCACGCAGCGCAGGCAGTTTCAGCGCAATCACGTGTAAGCGGTAATATAAGTCCTCACGAAACTGGCCCACTTTGGCCAAGCTTTTGAGGTCACGGTGAGTCGCGGCGATTAGACGCACATCGACTTTTTGCGATTGCACCGAACCGACACGGCGGATTTCGCCCTCTTGAAGCACGCGCAGCAAGCGCGCTTGGGCTTCGAGCGGCAGCTCGCCAATCTCATCGAGGAACAAGGTGCCGCCATCTGCGGCTTCAACCAAGCCGGCACGGCCAGCGCTGGCCCCGGTGAACGCCCCTTTCTCGTGGCCGAACAGCTCGGACTCGATGAGGGATTCCGGGATCGCGGCGCAGTTGACCGAAATCATCGGTGCTTTGGCGCGTTTGGACAGGTTGTGCAGTGCGCGGGCCACCAATTCTTTGCCGGTGCCCGACTCACCCTGGATCAAAACGTTGGAATCGGTGGGCGCTACTTTGCGGATCTTGACGTACAAATCTTGCATCGGTGGACATGAACCGATGATGCCGATTTCGCCATTGCTGTTGTCGACCACGCCCTTGTCGGACACGCTGGCCGGTTTGGCCCCGGCCGCGGTGCGTTCAGCCTGCAGGCTTTGGATCGATTGCCGGTCACGCAAAATACGCGCGACGGCCTGGAGCATTTCGTCGTGGTCAAAGGGCTTGGCGATGTAGTCCACCGCACCCATTTTCATTGAGTCCACGGCAGAGCGCAGGCTGGCATAGCTGGTCATGATCAAGACCGGTTTGCCCTGGCCGAGCTTGATCAGTTCAGTGCCCGGCGCGCCAGGTAGGCGCAGGTCGCTGACGATCAAATCAAACGAGGAGACGGTGAAACGTTCCTGTGCTTCCTGCACTGAACCGGCTTCACTGACCTGGTACTGATTTCGTTCCAGCAGGCGTCGCAGGGCCGAGCGGATAATTGTTTCGTCTTCGACGATCAGAATGTGAGGCATGTGATTCAATACTCTCGACGGTCTCAGTTAACAGCGGACGTCGCTTCGACATGACGCGGCAATGTCACCCGAATACGGGTGCCGCGTTGATGCTCGGGGTCAGCCGGGCTGTCGATGGTGATTTGTCCATAATGCTCTTCAACGATGGAATAGACCAGTGCAAGGCCCAGTCCGGTGCCTTCCCCCGGGTCCTTGGTCGTGAAAAACGGTTCGAATAATCGGTCCATGATTGATTTTGGAATCCCACTGCCTTCGTCTTCTACGATCAGATCGACCGTGTGTTCGGATAGTTCTGTTTTTACCCGCACGGCGCTGCCCGATGGCGATGCGTCACGTGCGTTGGTTAGCAGGTTTATCAACACCTGAGCGAGCCGTTGGGGGTCGCCGTCAACCCAGTGTTCCGGGTTGCACAGGTTGAAAAATTGCACTTCGTAGTTACGCCGATTCAGCGCCAGTAAACCGATAGCATCCTGGGCCACTTCAGCCAGGCATACCGCTTCATCGGAATGTTGATGGCCGCCGGCATGGGCAAAGCTCATCAATGATTGCACGATGCGTGAAACGCGTTTGGTCTGCTCAAGAATCTGGCTACTGATTTCGGTCAGCTCGCTGTCGTCTTCGCGTTCTTCGCGCAGATTTTGCGCAAGGCACGCGATGCCGGTAATTGGGTTGCCGATCTCGTGAGCAACGCCCGCAGCCAGCCGGCCGATGCTGGCCAGGCGCTCGGAGTGAACCAGCTTGTCTTCGAGCATTTGGGTGTCGGTCAGGTCTTCGACGAGCAACACCAAACCGCTGTTGCCCGGCGCGAGAGGTTCGTCGATGGCGGCTTTGTGCAGGTTCAACCAGCGCGTCTGGCCATCTAGCCCAAGGCGTTGCTTGTGCAGGTGTTCGTCTGGCAGGTCGATAAAGCCTTGAAGCAGTTCTTTCCACGGGTCGGCGATGGTTTCCAGCCGAGAACCCACGACGCGCTGCGCCGCGATGCCGGTCAATTCTTCCATGGCTTTGTTCCACATCAGGATCTCTTGATCCTTGGCCAATGAGCACACGCCCATGGGCAGCTCTTGCAAGGTCTGGCGGTGATAACGGCGTAACGCATCGAGTTCGGCAGCCAGGCCGGTCAGTCGTGAGTGGTAGTCCTCAAGACGGCTTTCGATGAAGTGAATGTCTTCGGTGACGTAGTTTTCACTGCCGGACTTGTAAGGCAGGAACGTTTCAACCATGTCTTGGGCAACACTCGGGCCCATCAACCCCGACAGATTCGCTTCGATCCGATCACGCAAGCGGCGCAACGCGTAAGGGCGGCGTTCATCGAAGGGCAGGTAAAGGTCCCGCAGTGCTTGTTCGACTTCTTTCTGTGCCGCTTTGGCACCCAGCGGTTTGGCCAGTTGCGTGGCAAATTCCTGAGGGGACGCGGCGTGCAGTTCTCGCCGTTGCGGGCGTCGCACGTTATCCACGGCGCAGGCTTCGGCGGCGCTGGCTTCTTCCGGGCTGGCGTCACTGAACAACGAGATCAAGGTGAAGATCAGGACATTAGCGGCCAGTGAAGCGATGGCTGCCATGTGCCAACTGGCGTCATCTGGCACATAAATCATGTCCAGCATCGGGATGTAAAAGCCGTGGAAGTTGCCAATCAGTGGCAACAACATGCTCACCATCCACACGCCAATCCCGGCTACCAGCCCGGCGATGAATCCGCGACGGTTGGCCGTGGGCCAGTACAGCACCGACAATACACCTGGCAGAAACTGCAAGGTGGCGACGAAGGCCACGATGCCCAGGTTCGCCAAGTCTTGCTGTTTGCCGAGTAACAGATAGAACCCGTAGCCAAGCATGATGATGGCGACGATCAGGCCGCGACGGGTCCATTTCAGCCAGCGGTAGATATTGCCTTCCGCAGGCGGTTGATAAAGCGGTAACACCAAATGGTTGAGCGCCATGCCCGACAAAGCCAGCGTGGTGACGATGATCAACCCGCTCGCCGCCGACAAACCGCCGACATACGCCAATAACGCCAACGCTTTGTTATTGGCCGCAATACCGACGCCCAAGGTGAAATATTCCGGGCTGGTTTGAGCACCTAGTTTAAGTCCGGCCCACAGGATAAGTGGCACCGCCAAACTCATCAGCAACAGAAACAGCGGTAAACCCCAACTGGCGCTGACCAGCGAGCGTGGATTGAGGTTTTCAGTGAAGGTCATGTGGTACATGTGCGGCATGACGATGGCTGAGGCGAAGAACACCAACAGCAGCGTGCGCCATGGGCCTTCTTGCAGCGGGGTATGAAGCGCGGCGAGGGCGGCCTGGTTTTGCAGCAACCACTGCTCCAACTGCGTCGGGCCGTCGAATACCCCGTACAAGGCGTATAAACCAACGCCGCCCATGGCCACCAGCTTGATGACTGACTCAAACGCGATGGCAAACACCAGGCCTTCGTGTTTCTCCCGGGTCGCGATATGCCGGGAGCCGAAGAAGATAGTGAACAGTGTGATCAAGGCGCAGAACGCCAGTGCGACTCGGTTTTGCACTGGTTCGTGGGTCAAGATGCCGATGGAGTCGGCGACTGATTGAATCTGCAAAGCCAGCAACGGCAGCACGCCGATCAGCATAAAGATGGTGGTCAGTGCGCCGGCCCACGTGCTGCGGAAACGAAAGGCGAACAAATCTGCCAACGATGACAGCTGGTAAGTACGGGTGATCTTGAGGATCGGATAGAGCAATACCGGCGCCAGCAGAAATGCCCCGGATACGCCGAGGTAGCTGGATAAAAAGCCGTAGCCGTATTGATAGGCCAGTCCCACCGTGCCGTAGAACGCCCAGGCGCTGGCGTACACGCCGAGCGATAAGGTGTAGGTCAGCGGGTGACGAATGATCCAGCGTGGGATCAGGCCACGCTCACTGACCCAAGCGACGCCGAACAGTACCAGCAAATAGGCGGCGCTGATCAGGACCATTTGGGTCAGGCTAAAGCTCATCGGCATCTCGTTGACTCTGCAGGATAAAGGTCACGACGATCAGAATCAGCCAGAGCAAATACGGGCGATACCACGCGCCTGTTGGTTCAATCCACCAGTCCATGATGGCTGGGGAGAACAGGTATATCCCTACCACCAGGAGCAGGACCAATCGATAGATGTACATACTGGCCTCACTAAAAAGGTCGGGCGATGGTACTGGATGGCAGCGAAGCTGCAAGTGGCGTTTTGCGGACGGTTGCCACCTGGCCACGCCGAAGGCTCTAACTCAGCTTAACTCAGCTTCTTCAAGGCTTCGCAATCGGGGGATTAAGGTAGCATTCCATCGCTGGATTCCCCATTTCAACACCTCGTGGGGGCTCGCGTAGTTAAGTTCATCGTCCGCAGGTTGACCTAAGGCCCGTAAGGCGCGAAGCAGCAGCGAGGTTGCCTGGCCTTGTTCTAGTGGTGGTGAACGGTACGATTTGCCCAGCTTGTTGCCGTCGGGTTGAACAATCAGCGGCACATGAAGATAGCGGGGTTGCGGCAGGCCGAGCAGTTCCTGGAGGTAGATCTGGCGGGGTGTCGAATCGAGCAAGTCCGCGCCACGGACAACATCGGTGATCCCCTGCCAAGCATCATCGATGACCACTGCCAGTTGATATGCATATAAGCCATCGCGGCGACGGATAACGAAATCGCCGACGTCGCGCCCTAGGTGTTGGGTAAAAAGACCTTGTACCCGGTCTTCAAAAACGTAGTTCAGTTCGGGCACACGTATGCGTATTGCGGCGTTGTCAGTGTCGTGCCCGAGGTTGCGGCATCCGCCGGGATACACACCGTTGGAGCGTTCCAATTGTTTGCGTGAGCAGGTGCACGCATAAGCCAAACCCTGACTCAACCAGCGATGGATGACCTGCTCGTAGGCTTCATGTCGTTGGCTTTGATTGATCAGTTCGCCGTCCCACTCAAACGCGTAGCTCTCCAGAGTGCGCAAAATGGCTGTCTGCGCGCCGCTGACTTCGCGTGGCGGGTCGAGGTCTTCCATGCGCATCAGCCATTTTCCACCCACGGCGCGCGCGTCGAGGTACGACGCCAATGCGGCAACCAGTGAGCCGAAGTGCAGATAACCGCTGGGGGTTGGCGCAAAGCGCCCGATATACGAGGGGGATTTCATCGTGCGATGGTAATGGAACAGTCAGCATTGATATATGGGGTATTTGCGCTCCATTACTGTAGGCGCGAACGTGTAGCGATCCAGTTTTCTTGGACCACCCAGCCGAGTCCTATAATTTGCCAGTGTTTGCTGCGCGACAGGTCCACGTCGAAGACGGGGCGGCATCTCCTAAAGAGATTGAGAACGCCAGAAACAACAAGGGGCGCCGAAGCGCCCCTTGTTACAGGTCATTTACCGACCTGTTTTTCTTTGATTTCCGCCAACGTCTTGCAGTCGATGCAAAGGTCAGCGGTAGGGCGGGCTTCAAGTCGGCGAATGCCGATCTCTACGCCACAAGACTCGCACCAGCCATATTCTTCTGCTTCGATCAGCTGTAACGTTTTGTCTATCTTCTTGATCAACTTGCGCTCACGGTCGCGGGCGCGCAGTTCCAGGTTGAACTCTTCTTCCTGGCTTGCACGATCTGCTGGATCGGGAAAGTTGGCCGCTTCGTCCTTCATGTGATCCATGGTCCGATCGACCTCTTGCATCAACTGCAGCTTCCACTTATTGAGGATGCCGATGAAGTGGAAACGCATAGGCTCGCTCATGTATTCCTCGCCCTTACTGATTGCGTAAGGTTCGAAGTCACGAACTGGCTGGCTGCTTTGCTGCTTTTCTTGGGTGGGCATGAATGGACCGCCTCTCGCTTTTCTCTATCCATTGCGCAGGATTGTTTCTACACCGACACCTGCCGGCCCTGCGGCTGCAAGCGGGCGAACTTACCAGATCAAATCGGAGCGCGCTACTCCCGGTTGTCGAGCCTGCTAGCACCTTTTTACCTTTGTAGGCTGTGATACTTGAGTAGGGTACGAAAAATCGTTCGCAAAAATTGATTTTAGTCCGGTGGTAAGTACCCGTTTGGTTTTTTTAGCGCAAGGTTTGGTTGTCCAAAAGTAAGCGTCATAAACCGGACTGTAAGGCGGCCGGTTGGGTAGAATCAGGCGATTGATATTCCGATTCTCCGTTTAAGGAAGGCTCATGGCTTACCCCTACAGTGCGCGTAGTCGCGCTATCGAACCCTTTCATGTCATGGCCCTGTTGGCGCGGGCGAACGAGTTGCAGGCGGCAGGGCACGATGTCATCCACCTTGAAATCGGCGAGCCCGATTTCACGACAGCCGAACCGATCATCGCCGCAGGCCAGGCCGCGTTGGCAGCAGGCAAGACCCGGTACACCGCCGCCCGTGGGTTGCCTGAACTACGCGAAGCCATCGCCGGGTTTTACGCTCAGCGCTACAACGTAACGGTGGATCCCAACCGGATCCTGGTTACGCCGGGTGGCTCCGGGGCGTTACTGCTGGCCACCAGCCTGTTAGTAGATCCTGGCAAACACTGGTTATTGGCCGATCCAGGTTACCCCTGCAATCGTCACTTTTTGCGACTGATCGAAGGCGCTGCGCAACTGGTCCCGGTGGGTCCGGACGTGCGCTATCAATTAACCCCTGATTTGGTGGCCCGCCATTGGGATAAAAACACCGTCGGTGCATTGGTCGCTTCGCCCGCCAATCCCACCGGCACGATGCTCAGTCGCGATGAGTTGGCCGCATTGTCTGCGGCGTTGAAAGTCCGAAATGGTCATTTGGTGGTGGATGAGATCTATCACGGCCTCACGTATGGCTGTGACGCGGCCAGCGTGCTTGAAGTTGATAACGATGCCTTCGTTCTCAACAGTTTCTCCAAATACTTTGGTATGACCGGCTGGCGGTTGGGTTGGCTGGTCGCGCCGGAAGATGCGGTGGCAGATTTGGAGAAACTTGCGCAAAACCTCTACATCAGTGCCCCGAGCATGGCCCAATACGCCGCGCTTGCGTGTTTTGAACCACAAACCCTGGAGATTCTCGAAGAACGGCGCGCTGAGTTCGGGCGTCGACGTGATTTTCTGTTGCCCGCGTTACGCGAATTGGGCTTTGGCATCGCTGTCGAGCCGGAAGGGGCGTTCTATCTCTACGCAGACATCAGCGCGTTTGGTGGCGACGCCTTTGCGTTCTGTCAGCATTTTCTTGAAGTCGAACACGTCGCAATCACTCCGGGCCTGGATTTTGGCCGCTATCAATCGGGCCATCATGTTCGATTTGCTTACACTCAAAGTCTGCCTCGGTTACAAGAAGCGGTTGAGCGAATTGCCCAGGGTTTGCGGAGCTGGCAAGGCTGATGCGGTTTTCTCCCGAACTCGAACACGGTCGCCTGCTGGTTCGCTATAAACGCTTTCTCGCTGACATTGAAACCGCCAGCGGTGAAAAACTGACCATTCACTGTCCCAATACCGGTTCGATGTTCAATTGCATGGCGCCCGGTGGGCGGGTTTGGTTCAGTCGTTCCAGCGATCCGAAACGCAAGCTGCCTGGAACCTGGGAAATTGCCGAAACACCACAGGGACGTTTGGCCTGTGTTAACACGGGGCGGGCGAATAACCTGGTGGAAGAAGCCCTGCGTGCGGGTGTGATTACCGAGCTAAATGGCTTTACGGTGCTCAAGCGCGAAGTGCCGTACGGGCAAGAAAACAGTCGGGTGGATTTTCGCCTGGACTACCCGAGCGGGCCAGCATTCGTAGAAGTCAAAAGTGTCACCTTGGGTTTTAACGACTCGAAGATCGCGGCGTTTCCTGACTCGGTGACCCAGCGGGGCGCCCGTCATCTTCGTGAGTTGGCGAGCCTGGCGCGCAATGGGGTGCGTGCGGTGTTGGTGTATTGCGTCAACCTTACTGGCATCGATGCGGTACGCCCAGCAGAAGAGATTGACCCCATTTACGCGGCGGCCCTGCGTGAGGCGGTGGCCGCTGGCGTAGAGGTGTTGGCCTACGGCGTGCAATTGACCCCCGAAGAAATTCGCATAGACCGTCGCCTTGATGTGCATTTGGCGGGCGCCAAGCCTAGTTGTCAGAAGGCAGGCTGACCCAGATTCCGCTTAAGTCCTCACGGCAAGTCATTGCGCTCAGTGACTGACCGGCACAAGGCCCCGCCACGCATTCCCCGCTCTCAATGAGAAACAGTGCGCCGTGGGTGGCGCACTGGATCAGGCTGCCACTCAAGTCGAGAAATTGATCAGCCTCCCATTCAAGCGGCACCCCCCGATGCGGGCAGCGGTTGCGGTAAACAAATACTTGGCCTTCCCTTCGGATTGCCACCAGCTTGAGCCCGTCGATGTCGAAACCTCGGCTTTGGGCTTCGGCTAGATACTCTGCGTCGCAGAGGAATTTCATGCTGGGCTCCATTGTCTTTCAGTGGAGGGCCAGTGTCGCAGGTCCGGCAGTTCGACGCTGCTCGTCCGGGAATTCAATGCGATAATGGCACTTTGACACATAAATTCACTAAGTTGCCGACCAAGGGCGCTATAGCGGCATGACTTGGGTCTTACAGCGCGTTAATGTGGCCGTCTGCCGCTCTTGAACTGTGCAGGTTTTTTGGCAGTGTAGGGCTTTGGCGATGACAGGCATTCACCAGAGGCAGATTTGATGCTTCGTTTGCTGTTGATAATACTGCTGGCAGGAGGGCTAGGGGCGCCGGGCACTGATCAGGCGGCTTCTCAGTCAGGAAATATACCGGCTTGGCAAAGCCGTCTTGGGTATGAGCGTGTGAATGCAGGCATGATTCGTGATTTAAACACTGGTCAAAAACTGACGGCGCAGCAATTGGCTGATCGTCTGGCGCAGGCCCCCAGAGTGTTGGTCGGCGAGCAGCATGATAATCCAGACCATCACGCGTTGGAGTTATGGGTGTTGCAGGTGCTGGCCGATCGACGTTCTCAGGGCAGCCTGCTTCTGGAGATGCTCGACCCGAATCAGCAATCAAGGGTCGATGAGGCCAAGGCGGCGTATAAGTCGGTAGTCCCCGCTGATCTTCCTACCGAGCTGGCATGGCAAGAGGGTTGGGACTGGGCTTTATACGGCCCCATTGTTCGTTATGCGCTTGGGCAGTCTTATCCTCTGTTGTCTGCAAATCTGGACCCTGATGAAATCACTGCAATCTATACGCAACAGCCCCTGTTGACGGGAGTTCACTCTACGGCGTTGGTTGTGCGTGAGCAGTTGCTGGCGCAAATTCGTGATTCCCATTGTGGTCAACTTCCAGAAGAGCACATGCCTGCGATGCTTGCCGTCCAGCAACAACGTGATCGACGAATGGCTCAGCGGCTGCTCGCCGCTCCCGTTCCGGCGCTGTTGTTTGCGGGGGCGTACCACGTGCGCAAGGACGTCGGCGTACCAATCCATCTTCTTGATCTGGGCGCGGCAGACGGTACTGTCGTGCTGCTGTTGGCGGAAGTGGGCGCTTATGTGACGTCCGCTTCTGCCGATTACGTGTGGTACACCGCCGCATCGTCACGGAAGGATTACTGCGCGCAATGGCGTAATCAGTCTAAATAGTGTTGCTTGCCATTTAGGATACTTCCTGTATTTGTGTAGTCCCTTTCTCTGTTCTAAGGTCGGACACGTTTGTTGCTTGCGTCTCGTTTATTGTCTCGGTTGCCACTGAGCGGCTGAACAGGATGAGAGAAATGACATCGCAAGAGGAGCAGTTAGCGCTTCAAATGATTGGGTTGCTGGATTTAACTTTGCTCAACGCAGATGACAACGAAGCGCGCGTCCTCGCTCTTTGCCGACGGGCTATCACGCCTGTGGGCGCGGTCGCTGCGGTGTGTGTCTTTCCACACTTTGTTCACTTGGCGCGCCGCGCCCTGGACGATTTGCGTGCTGATACTGTGCGCATCTCTACGGTCGCCAATTACCCTTATGGTGGGTCGAATCTTCTGTCAGCCGTGTCCGAAACCCGTGCAGCGTTGGCATCGGGCGCTGATGAAATCAGTCTGGTATACCCTTATCGCATGCACCTTACTGGCAATAATCAGGGGGCGACGGATTTGGTGGCAGCCTGTAAAGCAATGTGCGGGGATCGGGCGACACTCAAAGTTATTTTGGAAGCCGGAGAGTTGAGAGACCCCCAAATCATTCGCAAAGTGTGCGTGGACATGTTTGCGGTGGGTGCGGACTTCATCGAAACCAGCACGGGCAAAGTCATCGTCAATGCCACGCCGCAAGCCGCGCGGATTATTCTGGAGGTGATCGCTGAAGCGGGCGGGCAGGGCGGATTCAAAGCGGCTGGCGGTATCCGAACGTTTGATGAAGCGAGGGTCTATCTCGACTTAGCAAAGGCCCGTTTCGGCCCACATTGGGTGGGTGTCGACCGCGTGAGGTTGGGCGCCGCAAGCTTGCTGGATGATGTGCTCACTCGCTTGGGCGTATTGGCGCCGGGGCGTTGATAAGCAGATGAGCACTTATCGGCAGGCAAAAAAAGACCCGGCAAAACTGCCGGGTCAAATAACCGTGATTAGCCTGATGAGGAGATAATCTGAGATTCCGAACCAATGGTCTGCCAAATCATCGACCAGTCTCGCGACCAGTTGTGCGAATCATAGCAATTCTCATTTGTATGTCAACACCGTCATTCACGCTATTTTCATTGGGCTGACCTGGCGTTTGAATTCAAGGCATTTGGGCGCAGCGAAATCGCGTCGAGTTGTTCGTTCAACGCGTCCTTGCGCTCGGCGGGTATGTCGCTCCAATGGATGTCTAAAAGTGCCCCCTCGATGGCATAGAGTAGAACTTTTGATGCACGGAAACCTCGCGTACGCACCGCCCTGTAAGCGTCCACCGCACCCAGCCGACGTAAATCGGAGGCGCTGTGGATACCCACTGCGTGCAACCACTGTGACGATGTTTTACCGAGATTTTTCAGGTGTTGCAGTTCATCGTTCATCCTGCCTCCTTGCGATGGCTGAGCACTGCACTGCGTTTGCTGTGTTAGCAAACCTTAAAGAAGTGTAGCGGGGAGTAAAAAAAGCGCGTAAGGCGCTGATCAGCTGACAATGAGGAGTTGGGAAGGTTGCTGCGGCGAGTTCAATCTCGCTGGGATTTCGGTCGGCGTGCTGCGACCCTCCCCCGCACGGAAGAACGTGCGGGGAAAAACGGTACCTCAGGCAGAAGTATCGATTACTTGGTTCGGTAGCGCAGGCGCGTACCGAAATTCACCGACATCAGAATTTCGTCTGCCGACAGTTCTGCCGGGAAAAAGGCCCCAGAGATTTGCGCATGGCCTAGGCTCGCACCTTCCATTGAGGTATGACGCAAATCAAGTCCTCGCAAATCAGCGGCACGAAAGTACGCATCGGTGAAGTCAATGCCCACAGCATCCAGTTGCCTTAAGTCCAGCCCGCGAAAATCTCCGCCAGCCAAATCTATGGGGCCCGTCCTGGGTTTCTGAAGATTGAAATCTTCAATTTTTTCGTGGTGCAGCAGCACATAGAGGTGGGAGTCGAGCTGCTTGGGATGGCTCATGAAACTTCTCCTGTTTTATTTATGACGCCAGTATAGTGCCACTACTTTTGAGCCGTGAAGCGATAACTGCTGTACGGCTCAAAAAGACGCTCAGAGGCCCGGCAAGCGTTGGCGGAGGTGGGCGACCAGACCGTCTAAATCGCTGCTGTTGTTGGTTTCGACCTGCGTGCTGCGCAGAATTTCATCCGCACCCAGTGGCTCACGATTAGCTTGTTGAGCTTCGATTACTTCCAGAGTGGCGTCGGACGGATCGTTGTTTTGTGCCTGACGTTGCGCCAGCCAACCTTCGATAACGGCTTGCGGCGCGCTGCAATCGAGAATAAGGAACGGCGCGCCAGACGCTTCGGCAACTTTGGCTGCGGCGTCACGTTGCTCGCGCTTCAGATAGGTTGCATCGATGACCACGGGAAAACCCGCGCGCAGGATGCTATCGGCGAGTTGATTCAATCGGGTGTAGGTGGCGGTGCTGGCATCAGCGCCATAAAGGTCGCCAGTCTCTTTGTTATTGGCGAAAAGGCGCTTGCGTTCAATGTCCGAACGCAAGCGAATCGCCCCCAATGCTTCCACCAGACGCATCGCCACGTGGCTTTTTCCTACGGCAGAGACGCCGTGGGTGATGACAAGAAAGCGTGATGGTATTGCGCTATAGCTTTCCGCCAGATTGGCATAGTTGCGATATTGACGCAGCGTGGTCGCTCGCTGCACGGGCTCAGCGTCTGCAGGCAGGCTGAACAGCGCGACTTTTGCGCGAACCAGCGCCCGATACGCCTTATAGAAGTTCAGCAGTTCAAGGCCCTGATAGTCGCCGGTCAGTTCCAGGTATTGGCTGATCAGACGTCGTGACAAAGACTTCAGGCCACGGTCTTCGAGGTCCATCGCGAGAAAACCTATGTCTGCGTAGACGTCGGTAAACCGGAAGGGTTCGTTGAATTCGATGCAATCGAAAATGACGACCTTTGCGTCGATCATCGTGACGTTACCCAGATGAATGTCGCCATGGCATTCGCGAATAAATCCCTCGGCTTTACGCTGGGAAAGCAGGCTTTTGAGCCGTTCGAAGCTGCATTGCGCCCAGGCTTCCAATGCTTCCAGCTGTTGCAAGTCAGCTTTATCGCTGATCAGTGCTCGAATTTGATCGAAGTTTTGCTGCACCGGCGCCATTACGGATTCAGGCGTGCCTTGCGCGTGCTCCAACGGCACATGAGGTGCGGCGAGGTGGAACTCAGCAATCTGCTTGGCCATTTCGTCGATGTGCGACGTGGTGAGTTCGCCATTGGCCTGCAAGGTGCTGAGTAACTGACTTTGTGGGAACTGGCGCATTTTCAGGGCGTATTCGATCACTTCGCCATCACCGCCTATCTGCGGTACGTCGACGCTGCCGGTAATCGGCAAGACTTCCAGATAAAGGTCCTCGGTCAGGCGCTGGTTCAAACGCAGCTCTTCGCCGCAAAAGTGTTCCCGGGCTGAAAGCGTAGTGAAGTCGAGGAAACCGAAATTTACCGGTTTTTTGAATTTATAAGCATAAGGGCCGGTTAGCAGTACCCAGGAAATATGTGTCTCAATGACCTGAAAACTGTCGACCGGGTGTGGAAATAAAGCCGGGTTTTGCAGTGCGGTTATCAGGGATTGGCTCACAGGCGATCCTTCAAGGGGTTAAAATTCAGGCCGCTATTATGGCGACTCATCGCTGTGCTGCAAACCGCTAGACGCGCGTCTTTCGATCATCGATAAAGTGCGTATAATCCGCCGCCATGACTCGTACCCGCACTTCTCGTACCCCAAAAAAACGCGCCTCTGGCGGTCTTCGTCCCTGGTTAGGCTGGGCGCTGAAGCTCGGTCTGGTCGGCTTGGTCGTGCTCGCCGGGTTTGCCATCTACCTTGATGCCATCGTTCAGGAAAAGTTTTCCGGTAAGCGATGGACTATTCCGGCCAAGGTTTACGCGCGTCCGTTGGAGCTGTTCGTCGGGCAAAAGCTGTCCCAGGTCGATTTTCTGACTGAACTCGACGCGCTGGGCTATCGTCGTGAAGCAGTGGCCAACGGTCCGGGCGCAGCGGCGGTCAGCGGGACAACCGTTGATCTCAATACGCGGGGTTTCCAATTCTACGAGGGCACTGACCCTGCCCAGAAAGTGCGTGTCCGTTTTGCGGGAAACTCTGTCGCCGCTTTATCAGCGACCGACGGTTCCAAGCTATCAGTGGCTCGGCTTGAGCCGCTGATGATCGGCGGGCTGTACCCGAAAAACCTCGAAGACCGCATCCTGATCAAGCTCGATCAGGCGCCGCCGTATCTGCTCGACACCCTGGTGACGGTCGAGGACCGGGATTTCTATCACCACTTTGGCGTGTCACCCAAGTCGATTGCCCGGGCATTCTGGGTCAACGCCTCATCTGGCCAGATGCGCCAGGGCGGCAGTACGCTTACGCAGCAGTTGGTCAAAAACTTCTACCTGACCAACGAGCGTAGCCTCAGCCGTAAGCTGACCGAGGCCATGATGTCAGTGCTGCTGGAGATTCATTACAGCAAAAAGGAAATTCTGGAGGCTTACCTCAATGAGGTTTTCCTTGGTCAGGATGGTCAGCGCGCCGTTCATGGTTTCGGGCTTGCCAGCCAATATTTTTTCAGTCAGCCGCTGTCTGAACTGAAGCTGCACCAAGTGGCGCTGTTGGTCGGTATGGTCAAAGGTCCGTCCTATTACAACCCTCGTCGCTATCCTGACCGGGCAATGGAGCGCCGCAATCTGGTGCTTGATCTGCTGGAGCAGCAGGGCGTAGCGACGGCGGAGGTGGTTGCCGCCGCGAAGAAAATGCCCTTGGGCGTGAGCAAAGTCGGCAGCCTGGCGGACAGCTCGTTCCCGGACTTCCTGGATCTGGTCAAGCGACAGTTGCGTGAAGATTACCGCGACGAGGATTTGACCGAAGAAGGTCTGCGCATCTTCACCAGTTTTGACCCGATCCTGCAGATGAAGTCCGAAGCCGCAGTCACCGAGGCATTCAAAAAGCTTGATGGGCGCAAGGGTGGCGAGGACGTGGAAACTGCCATGGTCGTGACCAACCCGGAAACCGGTGAAGTTCAAGCCCTGGTTGGTAGCCGTCAAGCAGGCTACGCCGGATTTAACCGAGCACTGGATGCCGTACGTCCGATCGGATCACTGGTTAAGCCGGCGATTTACCTGACGGCGCTGGAACAGCCAAGTAAATACACCTTGACCAGTTGGATCGCCGACGAACTATTTTCGGTCAAAGGCGCGGATGGTCAGATCTGGAAACCACAGAACTTCGATCACAAATCCCACGGTAATATTTTTCTGTATCAGGGCTTGGCGCATTCCTACAACTTGTCCTCGGCGAAGCTGGGTCTCGAACTAGGTGTGCCTAATGTGTTCAAAACATTGGCTAAGTTGGGCATAACCCGAGAGTGGCCAGCGTATCCATCGATGCTATTGGGTGCGGGCAGCCTCAGTCCGATTGAAGTGGCAACGATGTACCAGACCATTGCCAACGGTGGTTTCAATACCCCGATGCGAGGCATCCGTAGCGTACTGACCGCCGAAGGTGAACCCCTTAAGCGTTACCCGTTCCAGATCCAGCAGCGCTTCGATCCGGGCTCCATTTATCTACTGCAAAATGCCATGCAGCGCGTCATGCGCGAAGGCACTGGCAAGTCGGCATATAACCAGTTGCCGAGTACGCTGAATCTGGCCGGTAAAAGCGGTACTACCAATGATTCGCGTGACAGCTGGTTTGCTGGTTTCAGCCAGGATTTGTTGGCGGTGGTCTGGGTAGGTCGCGACGATAACGGCCAAACACCGTTCACTGGCGCAACGGGGGCGTTGCAAATATGGACCAGCTTCATGCGCCGGGCCGATCCGATTTCGCTGGAAACCGCGCAGCCCGATAATGTGGTTCAGGCCTGGATCAATTCCAGCACGGGCCAAGGCTCTGATTCGACCTGCCCGAATGCGGTGCAGATGCCGTATATTCGCGGCAGTGAACCGGCGCCCGGCACTGCTTGTGGCGGCGTCCCCGCCGCAGCCGATTCCGTCATGGATTGGGTCAAGGGCTGGTTGAAATAAGCAAAGAGGATGTGACGTGAATAAGTGGTTGATTCCTGCTTTAACAGCGGTGGCTTTGCTAAACGGTTGCGCCAGCGTACAGCGTGGTTCCATTCCGGTAGAAGATTCCGGTAGCAAAGTCTCCAATAGCGAGCGTGTTCAGGGTAATCGTGCAGGCGGCTATCGTCAGACCGCGCCTCAGCAGCAACAGCAAGCGGTGCCACAAGATTCGGGTGTGACCGTAATGATCCCAAGTGGCGGTGGCTCGGCTCCGATCCAGAGCTACCCTTCATCAACGGGGGCTCCCCAGTTCAATACCAGTCCAATCGACACCATGCCTATCGATACGGCCCCCATCAATTCAGCCCCGATGAATCCAGCGCCGATCAACAACAGCTATAACTCCACAGCGCCGACAGGGATTCCCAGCAGCAACAGCGGCGGGGGCTTGTCAGCGGATGAGCAGCTCGATGGCGCGGTACTTTCGTTGCTCACCACCGCACAGCAGCAACAATCCAGCGGCGATCTGAATGGTGCGTCGTCGAGTCTGGAGCGCGCTCAACGTGTGGCTCCACGCGAACCACAAGTGCTATTCCGTCTGGCCCAAGTGCGTTTGGCTCAGGGCGATTCTCCTCAGGCTGAGCAACTTGCTCGCCGCGCTTTGACCTACTCCAACGGCCGATCAGACTTGCAGGCGAGTCTGTGGGGGTTGATTGCTCAATCCCGCGCAAAACAAGGTGATGCGGCGGGTGCTGCGTTGGCCCGTCAAAAAGCGGGAACCGGCTCCTGATGGACAAGCGCTTCGCTCAAGTGGCTGAGCATTTGCTGCTGATCGAGCGCGAATTACGCGTGCTGGGATGGTGGCGCGAGTCGCCACCCAGTGCGCAAGCTTTGGCCAGTCATGAACCGTTTTGTGTCGATCTGCTGGCGTTTGATCAGTGGTTGCAGTGGATTTTTCTGCCAAAAATGAAAGTTATACTTGAGCAGGACCTGCCACTTCCCAGCGCGTCGGGCATTCTGGAAATGGCCGAAATGGTCTATTCAGGTCATCCGCAAGATACGCGTACTCTTCAGCAATTGCTGGCGCAGTTCGACCGGTTAATCACCGAAACACGCTAAGGCATACGTCGGACCTACTCCGGAGTAGGTCTATTGGCAATTGTCCGCGATTCCTTTTTCAGCTTCGGCGGTGCGGGTCTGGCGTTCCTCGTCAGTCAAGCGCCTGATCACGCCGTTGACCTCCAGACGGGCCCGTGGATTATTGCGAAGCTGCGCGAGGTTAGTCCTCACGTTCTCGCAGTAGGTGGCACGCTTGGCTTCCTGAACCGCTACCTGCTTTTTGACCTTGGCGTCTATCGCGGCCTGATCACCGTGGTCACTTCCTGACAAGGGCGCTTTCGGCAGAGCTGCCCTGGATGGTGGTGTCTGCGTTTGCTTGATGTCTATCTGCTGCGCCGGCTGGTTAGCAGGCGGCTGCGCATCAAAATGAGTCTGACCTTGAGCATCGACCCACTTGTAGATCTGGCCTGCCTGGCAGACGGCGCTTAGCGAACACAACAAGGTTGCCGCTAAAATCATGCAACGCATGGTTCCTTCCTTCGATGACTGTGCACGCGGCAAACTACCATAAGTGCGGGGTCAGAGCCGTGATTCAGTGATTTTTCATGCTGTTAGTCGGAAGAAAGCGCACGGATGACTTGACTTGAGCAGGTCTAATCACAACAATCCAAAGTTCGCTGAAGACGGACTGCCAGAAGCAGGCCGTCTCGGTAGATCATGAGGCGCACATCCGCGCCGACCTGTAACACCCGCAACGCGTTACCTCGCGCTGGGTGGGAAAGCCCCGCAACACTTGGGGAACTCCCAATACTTGCTCAGTCAGTGCTGACGTAGTCGGCGACCACCGTCGCTCATGCTCTGCTAGCAGTAAACCTAATTAAGATCCGTCCCGCGTGTGGGCGGAATTCTGGCGTTTTAGAGGTGAATAACGTGGAGCTTTTATCTGGCGCTGAAATGGTCGTCCGCTTTTTGCGTGACGAAGGCGTTAAGCATATTTACGGGTACCCCGGCGGTGCCCTCCTGCATATCTATGACGCCCTGTTCAAAGAACCGGCTGTGACTCACATCCTGGTTCGCCATGAACAAGCCGCAACGCACATGGCTGATGGGTATGCTCGCGCGACGGGCAAGGCTGGCGTAGTGCTGGTGACGTCCGGTCCGGGGGCAACCAATGCCATTACCGGTATCGCGACTGCGTACATGGACTCGATCCCAATGGTGATCCTGTCGGGTCAGGTTCCGAGCAACATGGTCGGTACCGACGCGTTTCAGGAAACCGACATGATCGGAATCTCCCGGCCTATCGTGAAGCACAGCTTCATGATCAAAAACGCCGCAGAAATTCCTGAAGTGCTCAAAAAAGCCTTTTATCTGGCGCAATCCGGTCGTCCGGGTCCAGTCGTGGTCGATATCCCGAAAGATATGACTAACCCGGCTGAGAAGTTCGAGTACATTTTTCCGAAGAAAGCCAAGCTGCGCTCCTACAGCCCGGCCGTTCGGGGTCACTCGGGCCAGATCCGCAAGGCAGTGGAAATGTTGTTGGCTGCCAAGCGGCCGATCATTTACGCCGGCGGCGGTGTGATTCTGGGCAACGGTTCAGCGCCGTTGACCGAGTTGGCACAATTGCTCAACGTGCCAGTGACTAATACCTTGATGGGCCTTGGTGCGTATCCGGGCAATGATCGGCAGTTCCTCGGCATGCTGGGCATGCACGGCAGCTACACCGCCAACCTGGCCATGCACCACGCCGATGTGATTTTGGCTGTCGGCGCGCGGTTCGATGATCGGGTTATCAATGGTCCGGCCAAGTTCTGTCCGAGCGCCAAGATTATCCATATCGACATCGACCCGGCTTCGATCTCCAAGACCATCAAGGCTGACGTTCCTATTGTCGGCCCGGTCGAAAGCGTATTGACCGAGATGGTTGCGACCCTCAAGGAAATCGGCGAAACCCCGAACAAGGAAATCGTCGCCAGTTGGTGGCAACAGGTCGAAGAGTGGCGCGGTGACCGTGCCATGTTCCCGTACAACCGGGGCGACGGCAGCATCATCAAGCCGCAAACCGTTATCGAGACGCTCAGCGAAGTCACCCGTGGCGATGCGTATGTGACGTCCGACGTAGGCCAGCATCAAATGTTTGCTGCGCAGTACTATCGGTTCAACAAGCCTAATCGCTGGATCAACTCCGGTGGTCTGGGCACGATGGGCTTCGGTTTCCCTGCGGCCATGGGCGTCAAGCTCAGCTTTCCGGAGTCAGACGTTGCCTGCGTAACGGGCGAAGGCAGCATCCAGATGAACATCCAGGAGCTGTCCACCTGCTTGCAGTACGACTTGCCGGTGAAGATCATCAACCTGAACAACGGCGCGCTGGGTATGGTGCGTCAGTGGCAGGACATGAACTACGGTGCTCGTCACTCACATTCCTACATGGAGTCGTTGCCGAATTTCGTCAAGCTGGCTGAAGCCTACGGCCATGTCGGCATGCGCATCACTGAGCTGAAAGATTTGAAGCCGATGATGGAAGAAGCGTTTGCCATGAAAGATCGTCTGGTGTTCCTTGATATCAAGGTCGACACCAGCGAGCACGTCTATCCCATGCAGATCAAAGACGGCTCGATGCGCGATATGTGGCTGAGCAAGACGGAGCGGACTTAATCATGCGGCACATTATTTCCTTACTGCTGGAAAACGAACCCGGCGCTTTGTCGCGGGTGGTTGGCCTGTTTTCGCAGCGCAACTACAACATCGAAAGCCTCACCGTGGCGCCGACCGAAGACCCGACATTGTCGCGTCTGACGCTGACTACGGTTGGGCACGATGAAGTCATCGAACAGATCACCAAAAACCTCAACAAATTGATTGAGGTGGTCAAACTGGTCGATCTGTCCGAGAGCGCGCACATCGAGCGCGAGCTGATGCTGGTCAAGGTCAAGGCGACTGGCGCCCAGCGCGCCGAGATCAAGCGCACCACGGATATCTTCCGTGGGCAAATCGTTGATGTAACCAGTAGCGTTTACACTGTGCAACTGGCAGGGACTAGCGACAAACTGGACAGCTTCATTCAGGCCATTGGCACTTCAGCCATCCTGGAAACAGTACGCAGTGGCGTAACGGGCATTGCCCGTGGCGACAAAGTACTGAGCATCTAACTTAATTTGATAATGGCCCGAGTGGCCACGATAACAGGGGAATTTCATGAAAGTTTATTACGACAAAGACTGCGACCTTTCGATCATCCAGGGCAAAAAAGTGGCCATCATCGGTTACGGTTCTCAAGGTCACGCTCAAGCGTGCAACCTGAAAGATTCCGGCGTAGATGTCACTGTTGGCTTGCGTAAAGGTTCGTCTACTGTCGCCAAGGCTGAAGCTCACGGCTTGAAAGTGACTGACGTTGCTTCCGCTGTGGCCGCTGCTGACCTGGTCATGATCCTGACTCCTGACGAATTCCAATCCCAGCTGTATCGGGACGAGATCGAGCCTAACCTGAAGAAAGGCGCGACTTTGGCCTTCTCCCACGGTTTCGCCATCCATTACAACCAGGTTGTTCCGCGTGCCGACCTCGATGTGATCATGATCGCGCCGAAAGCACCGGGGCACACTGTCCGCTCCGAGTTCGTCAAAGGCGCAGGTATTCCTGACCTGATCGCGATCTACCAAGATGCTTCCGGCAACGCTAAAAACGTTGCACTGTCCTACGCTTCGGGCGTTGGCGGCGGCCGTACCGGTATCATCGAAACTACCTTCAAAGACGAAACCGAAACCGACCTGTTCGGCGAACAAGCCGTTCTGTGCGGCGGTACCGTTGAACTGGTAAAAGCTGGCTTCGAAACCCTGGTTGAAGCTGGTTATGCGCCGGAAATGGCCTACTTCGAGTGCTTGCACGAATTGAAGTTGATCGTTGACCTCATGTACGAAGGCGGTATCGCCAACATGAACTATTCGATCTCCAACAACGCTGAATACGGCGAATACGTGACCGGTCCTGAAGTCATCAACGCTGAATCGCGTCAGGCTATGCGCAACGCTCTGAAACGCATTCAGGATGGTGAGTACGCCAAGATGTTCATCAGCGAAGGTGCTACTGGCTACCCTTCGATGACCGCCAAGCGTCGCAACAACGCTAACCACGGCATCGAAATCATTGGCGAGAAACTGCGCTCGATGATGCCTTGGATCGGCGCTAACAAAATCGTCGACAGAACCAAGAACTGATTTCAGCTCTGACGGTTTTTGTTGTAGGAAAACGCGGCTTCGGCCGCGTTTTTTCGTTATGGCGGCACGCTTCTGGTATAAAGCTGCATCGTTTGATAACGAACCTTCGTTGCAAACCTCTATTGAAACTTTCCACACCGTTGCAAGGTATTGTCCATGAGCGAACGTCCCGAAGAGCCAAACCAGGCCTCTGACGCCGAAAGCCTGTTACCGATCGATGAGCATGTTGAAGAAGGCCATGACGCCGAAGGACGTAAAGTCCGGCATCGCGGCATCTACCTACTGCCAAATCTGTTCACCACGGCGAATCTGTTCGCAGGCTTTTACTCCATTATCAGCTCGATGAGTGCGCAAAGCGCGATGAGTGCCGGGGACCCGGCCGAAGCGAGCAAGTATTTTGGCTTCTCTGCCATCGCTATTTTTATTGCCATGGTGCTCGACGGTCTTGATGGCCGAGTGGCACGCATGACTAACACCCAAAGCGCTTTTGGCGCCGAGTACGATTCCCTGGCCGACATGGTTGCTTTTGGCGTTGCACCGGCCTTATTAGCGTTTGGTTGGGCGCTGGGTGATATGGGTAAAGTTGGCTGGATGGTTGCATTTATCTATGTCGCGGGTGCCGCATTGCGCCTGGCACGCTTCAACACCCAGGTTGGCAAGGCTGATAAGCGCTACTTCATCGGTTTGGCCAGCCCGGCTGCGGCAGGTGTAGTCGCCGGCCTTGTCTGGTCATTCAGTGATTACGGGATCCAGGGATCGAAGATGTCATTCCTGGTCGCGTTGCTGGTTGCAGCGGCTGGAATGCTGATGGTGAGCAATATCAAGTACAACAGCTTCAAGGAACTGGATCTCAAAGGGCGCGTGCCGTTTGTTGCCATTCTCGCGGTGGTGCTGGTTTTTGCGGTCGTGTTCAGTGACCCTCCACGCATCCTATTGCTGATATTCCTCGCGTACGCGGCGTCCGGCCCGGTTCAATATTTGTTAAGACTTCGTCGCCATAAATCGGCCGAGTAGCCCGATTTCCCCCATACTCCACAGTCTATTGGTGCACTAGCCCCCAACGCTGTGGAGTCATCATGCTAATCAAGCTGCCCTCGGCATCCGACTGCAATGAGTCGGATGTCACGCCTGAATCGTCTTACTTCTCCCGTCGTGCATTGCTGGGCAGCTCAGTTGCTGCTTTGGCGGCTAGCGCATTGCCCCGTTGGGCCGACGCGGCAGATCCCTCTCCTTATGCCGATGTCGAGCCCGGTTCCGCGCCTGCTTGGTTCGAGGCAAAGCTGCCAGATACCAAGTGGCAGGCAGTTACGGTCAAGGGTGAGGCGATCACGCCATTCAAAGATGCGACTCACTACAACAACTTTTATGAGTTCGGCACCGATAAAGGTGACCCCGCGCAAAATGCGGGTGCGTTGAAAACCGAACCGTGGACTGTGGTGATTGACGGCGAGGTGGGGAAGCCGGGTCGTTATGCGCTTGAAGACTTGATGAAGCCCTATCAATTGGAGGAGCGGATATATCGGTTGCGCTGTGTAGAGGCATGGTCGATGGTCATTCCCTGGATGGGCTTCCCTCTGTCTGCGTTGCTAAAGCAGGTACAGCCGACGGCCAGCGCCAAATACATCCGCTTCGAAACACTCCAGGATCCTAAATCCATGCCGGGTCAGCGTTCTGATTTTGCATTGATTGATTGGCCTTACGCTGAAGGTCTGCGCCTGGATGAGGCAATGAATCCTTTGACGATTCTGGTAGTCGGGATGTACGGCCGCGAATTGCCTAATCAGAACGGCGCGCCGTTGCGTCTTATCGTTCCGTGGAAGTATGGCTTTAAAAGCGCAAAGTCCATCGTACGCATCAGTTTGGTCAGCGAGCAGCCGAAAACCACCTGGCAAAGTATTGCAGCGAATGAGTACGGGTTTTACGCCAACGTGAATCCTACGGTTGACCACCCGCGTTGGACACAGGCACATGAGCGGCGTCTGCCCAGCGGTTTGTTCAGTCCCAATATTCGGCAGACGGAGATGTTCAACGGGTATGGGGAGGAGGTTGCCTCTTTATATACGGGTATGGACCTGCGGAAGAACTATTGATGCGTTATCCATTTTGGCGTGTTGGCGTTTTTATCGCGGCCTGCATCGCACCTCTTTTGTGGCTATACCAGGCTTGGATTTTTGCGTTAGGGCCTGATCCCGGCAAGGTTTTGGTTGATCGTCTCGGTTTGGGTACGTTGACCTTGTTGTTGATTACATTGGCGATGACCCCCTTTCAGCGTTTGAGCGGATGGGCGGGGTGGATTGCGGTGCGCAGGCAGCTAGGGCTGTGGTGCTTCACCTATGTTGTTCTGCACATGAGCGCTTACGCCTTCTTCATTCTGGGATTGGACTGGTCCCAATTGGGTGTCGAGTTGGTTAAGCGTCCCTACATCATTGTGGGCAGTTTGGCGTTTCTGTGTTTGCTCGCGTTGTCGATAACGTCCAATCGTTATAGTCAGCGTCGGTTGGGCACGCAGTGGAAGAAGCTCCATCGCCTCATTTATGTGATTCTCGGGCTGGGGCTGCTTCATATGTTCTGGATTGTCCGTGCCGACCTTAAGGAGTGGGCGCTGTATGCCGGGATCGGTGCGTTGTTGTTATTGCTGCGGGTGCCAATAATTGCTAGGGAAACTCTGAAAAAGGTTTTCAAATCTGGTGAAATGTCCCCCATCACATGAGCCGAGCGGTTGCCCCCCCATGAAGCAAATTTCTTTCGCCGATGCCGAGTACGCCGGTAAACGTAAGCGAACCCGCCGTGAGATTTTCCTGAGCGAGATGGACAAGGTCGTCCCCTGGAAGGGGTTGATCGCTTTGATCGAGCCGCATTATCCAAAAGGCGAAGGGGGCCGCCCGGCGTATCCCTTGATGGCCATGTTGCGTGTGCACCTGATGCAGAACTGGTTCGGCTATAGCGATCCAGCAATGGAAGAGTCTCTTTATGAGACCACGATTCTGCGCCAGTTCGCGGGGTTGAATCTGGAACGCATTCCCGACGAAACCACGATTCTCAACTTCCGTCGCCTGCTGGAGAAAAACCATCTTGCCGGGGGAATCCTGGAGGTCATTAATGGCTACCTGGGAGACCGAGGTTTGATGCTTCGTCAGGGCACAATTGTTGATGCCACGATCATTCATGCGCCGACGTCGACCAAGAATAAAGAGGGTAAACGCGACCCCGAAATGCATCAGACCAAGAAAGGTAATCAATATTTTTTCGGGATGAAAGCGCACATCGGAGTAGACGCTGATACGGGTCTGACGCACAGCGTGGTGGGCACGGCAGCCAATGTCGCGGACGTCACTCAAGTCGATCAGTTGCTGCACGGCGAAGAGACCCATCTCTGTGGCGACGCGGGCTACACCGGCGTAGAAAAGCGGCTTGAACATGAGGGGCGCGAGATGATCTGGTCGATCTCCGCCAGGCCCAGCAGCCGCCGCAAACATGGAGAAAAAAGCGTCATTGGCCGTGCGTTGCGCAAGATTGAATACGCCAAATCGCAAACTCGGGCCAAGGTTGAGCACCCGTTTCGGGTGATCAAGCGCCAGTTTGGTTACACCAAGGTGCGGTTTCGCGGGTTGGTAAAGAACACGGCGCAGTTGGTGACACTGTTTGCACTGTCGAATCTGTGGATGGCGCGCCGACATTTGATGGAGCCTATAGGACAGGTGCGTCCGCAGTATGGAAATTAAGGGTTAATAAGTGCTTAAAACCGGCTTATTCATCAATAAAAGCCGATATTTTCGAAATTTCAGTGAAGTACTTTCTTTCGGAGCGCTTGACGCCCGATTTGCCAGAAAAAGAAGGTCTTATTTCAGACCTTCCTTAGGCGAATACCTAGGCTTATGGGGCCAAAAGCAACTTATGTTACAAAAGTATGAATAAGCCCTTGACGTAACTTTTCCTGGGCCTATAATTCGCACCTCTTCCGGAGCAGATGAAACGGAAACTCCTTGGTAATCAATGAGTTAGCCAGATTTGTCAGCGAGGAAGAGCCTTCGGTCGCGGTGATCGGAAGCGGTGAAAAAAGGCAGTTGACAGCGAGTTGAAACGCTGTAGAATTCGCCTCCCGCTGACGAGAGACGCGAAGTTGATCGAAGCGCAAGTGGTTGAAGTTGCAAAGGAAACTTTGAAACGTGTTTGAAATAACCGCTTGACAGTAACGGGCGCTGCTGTAGAATGCGCGCCTCGGTTGAGACGAAAGAATCAACCCACCGCTCTTTAACAATTGAATCAAGCAATTCGTGTGGGTGCTTGTGCCGTAAGACTGAAGTCAACTGATTATCAGCAGTCACCAGTTACTCCGCGAGAAATCAAAGAATAACCAACGATTGCTGAGCTAAATTTAGGGTTTTTTAAAAACCCAAAGATGTTTGAACTGAAGAGTTTGATCATGGCTCAGATTGAACGCTGGCGGCAGGCCTAACACATGCAAGTCGAGCGGCAGCACGGGTACTTGTACCTGGTGGCGAGCGGCGGACGGGTGAGTAATACCTAGGAATCTGCCTGGTAGTGGGGGATAACGTTCGGAAACGGACGCTAATACCGCATACGTCCTACGGGAGAAAGCAGGGGACCTTCGGGCCTTGCGCTATCAGATGAGCCTAGGTCGGATTAGCTAGTTGGTGAGGTAATGGCTCACCAAGGCGACGATCCGTAACTGGTCTGAGAGGATGATCAGTCACACTGGAACTGAGACACGGTCCAGACTCCTACGGGAGGCAGCAGTGGGGAATATTGGACAATGGGCGAAAGCCTGATCCAGCCATGCCGCGTGTGTGAAGAAGGTCTTCGGATTG
>NZ_CP133783.1:1942500-2757500 GCF_034353045.1 Pseudomonas sp. MH10 | reverse complement strand
TGTATCACTGTAGGGGGTAGAGCACTGTTTCGGCTAGGGGATCATCCCGATTTACCAACCCGATGCAAACTCCGAATACCTACAAGTGCCGAGCATGGGAGACACACGGCGGGTGCTAACGTCCGTCGTGAAAAGGGAAACAACCCAGACCGTCAGCTAAGGTCCCAAAGTCATGGTTAAGTGGGAAACGATGTGGGAAGGCTTAGACAGCTAGGAGGTTGGCTTAGAAGCAGCCACCCTTTAAAGAAAGCGTAATAGCTCACTAGTCGAGTCGGCCTGCGCGGAAGATGTAACGGGGCTCAAACCATGCACCGAAGCTACGGGTATCACTTAGGTGATGCGGTAGAGGAGCGTTCTGTAAGCCTGTGAAGGTGAGTTGAGAAGCTTGCTGGAGGTATCAGAAGTGCGAATGCTGACATGAGTAACGATAATGGGTGTGAAAAACACCCACGCCGAAAGACCAAGGTTTCCTGCGCAACGTTAATCGACGCAGGGTTAGTCGGTCCCTAAGGCGAGGCTGAAAAGCGTAGTCGATGGAAAACAGGTTAATATTCCTGTACTTCTGGTTATTGCGATGGAGGGACGGAGAAGGCTAGGCCAGCTTGGCGTTGGTAGTCCAAGTTTAAGGTGGTAGGCTGGAATCTTAGGTAAATCCGGGATTCTAAGGCCGAGAGCTGATGACGAGTGTGCTTCGGCACATGAAGTGGTTGATGCCATGCTTCCAAGAAAAGCTTCTAAGCTTCAGGTAACCAGGAACCGTACCCCAAACCGACACAGGTGGTTGGGTAGAGAATACCAAGGCGCTTGAGAGAACTCGGGTGAAGGAACTAGGCAAAATGGCACCGTAACTTCGGGAGAAGGTGCGCCGGTGAGGGTGAAGCATTTACTGCGTAAGCCCACGCCGGTCGAAGATACCAGGCCGCTGCGACTGTTTATTAAAAACACAGCACTCTGCAAACACGAAAGTGGACGTATAGGGTGTGACGCCTGCCCGGTGCCGGAAGGTTAATTGATGGGGTTAGCTAACGCGAAGCTCTTGATCGAAGCCCCGGTAAACGGCGGCCGTAACTATAACGGTCCTAAGGTAGCGAAATTCCTTGTCGGGTAAGTTCCGACCTGCACGAATGGCGTAACGATGGCGGCGCTGTCTCCACCCGAGACTCAGTGAAATTGAAATCGCTGTGAAGATGCAGTGTATCCGCGGCTAGACGGAAAGACCCCGTGAACCTTTACTATAGCTTTGCACTGGACTTTGAATTTGCTTGTGTAGGATAGGTGGGAGGCTTTGAAGCGTGGACGCCAGTCTGCGTGGAGCCAACCTTGAAATACCACCCTGGCAACTTTGAGGTTCTAACTCAGGTCCGTTATCCGGATCGAGGACAGTGTATGGTGGGTAGTTTGACTGGGGCGGTCTCCTCCTAAAGAGTAACGGAGGAGTACGAAGGTGCGCTCAGACCGGTCGGAAATCGGTCGTAGAGTATAAAGGCAAAAGCGCGCTTGACTGCGAGACAGACACGTCGAGCAGGTACGAAAGTAGGTCTTAGTGATCCGGTGGTTCTGTATGGAAGGGCCATCGCTCAACGGATAAAAGGTACTCCGGGGATAACAGGCTGATACCGCCCAAGAGTTCATATCGACGGCGGTGTTTGGCACCTCGATGTCGGCTCATCACATCCTGGGGCTGAAGCCGGTCCCAAGGGTATGGCTGTTCGCCATTTAAAGTGGTACGCGAGCTGGGTTTAGAACGTCGTGAGACAGTTCGGTCCCTATCTGCCGTGGACGTTTGAGATTTGAGAGGGGCTGCTCCTAGTACGAGAGGACCGGAGTGGACGAACCTCTGGTGTTCCGGTTGTCACGCCAGTGGCATTGCCGGGTAGCTATGTTCGGAATAGATAACCGCTGAAAGCATCTAAGCGGGAAACTAGCCTCAAGATGAGATCTCACTGGGACCTTGAGTCCCCTGAAGGGCCGTCGAAGACTACGACGTTGATAGGTGGGGTGTGTAAGTGCTGTGAGGCATTGAGCTAACCCATACTAATTGCCCGTGAGGCTTGACCATATAACACCCAAGCAATTTGCGATGAAGCAAATTGAGGTGTGTGAAGACGACACAACCGAAAATTCGAAACCCACAGATCTATCACATCCCCATTCGCTGGCACGTGAACTCGCAGGAGGGCACGCACTGGCTACTGAATTTCTTGACGACCATAGAGCATTGGAACCACCTGATCCCATCCCGAACTCAGCAGTGAAACGATGCATCGCCGATGGTAGTGTGGGGTTTCCCCATGTGAGAGTAGGTCATCGTCAAGATTAAATTCCAGAACCCCTGATCGCTTACGCGTTCAGGGGTTTTGTTTGTCCGCAGCAAAAACCTGCCAAGCTAATTCGCAGGCATTGATCACATCCCGTATATACGCTGTAGGAGCGAACTTGTCCGCGAGGTGGCATACCTGACACCGCGCGAATAATTCTTCACCAACAAGTTGGCTCCTACACAAGGCTTAAGCCAGTTCTGGCTCTGAATCAACCACTGCTTTAACCGCGTCATCATGCCGACGGATGTACTTCCAGTCAGCTTCATCAATGTAGATCCCGTTAGGCCCGCTGCCGCCTTCAAGGTCGATGGCTACATGAGCCGAGACCTGCGGCTTCACGCTGGCCAGGATGGGAACAAAGCCGAGTTGCAGACTCGTTTCCAGCAACGCCGCTTGGTTTTTCTCGTCGATATCTGCTGCTTCATCCAAGTAGTAAGGCAGGCGAATGCGTCCAGCCTGATCGCGATCCATCAAGTGCAGCAACAGGTACATGTTGGTCAGTGCCTTGATCGTCATGGTGGTGCCGTTAGACGCCGCTCCGTCGATGTCGGTATGGATCACCGGTAAGCCGTTGACTTTGGTGATCTCAAACGCCAGCTCGAACAAATCCTTCAAGCCCAGCTGGTTGTGATTTGCTGCCACCAACCGCGCCAGATACTCTTTGGCTTCTTCGTTCTTATTGTCTTGATCGGCACTTTGACTCAGGTCGAACACTGACAACGTCTCGCCTTCTTCATATTGACCAGCGCTGTGAATGATCTGATCTATGTGTTTCAACGCGTCTTTGTTTGGTGCGAGAACGATACGGAAGCTCGCCAGGTTAGATACTTGTCGTTTGTTTATCTCGCGATTAAACAGTGCCAATTGATGTTCCAGGCTGTCGTAATCGCTGCGGATATTACGTAACGTCCGTGCGATGTCGGTCACGGCGGCGCGGCGCGCTTTGCCGAGGGTAAGCGCTTCGTCCTGGCGATGTGCATAGGCGTTTATCAGCAAGTGCAGCCGCCGCTCCATGTCGTCTTCACTGTCGAACTTAGCAACGCCCTTCAACCGAATCTGAGCGTACAGCGCTTCAATCTGATTATCGGCGCGCTGCAGACTTTGCCAGCTGTCCTGATAGTCATTGAGCAGGGGCAGCAAGTTTTCCAGCGAATCATCAACCACTTCCATAAACGGTGTGCCAAACGGCATGTCCGCAGGCAGCAACTGACGGCGACGTAGCGCGTCATCCAAGGTTCGCTGTTTGGCTTCCATGTCACCGATCTGTCGACCCACCAATTGCAGCTTGGCGGACAGTTGCTGAACGCGTTCGGTGAAGGCGTCGCTTGATCGTTTCAGTTCGTCTTGAGCGGCTTCCATCTGTGCCAGTTGCTCTAGTTTTTCCGGCTCTTCGGCGCTTAAGGTCTGGCTGCGGCGGAAATCTTCCAGCGCTTTTTGTGCGTCCAGTACCTGCTGGTACAGCGCCTCGGTTTGGGTCTTGCTCGCGGCGCGATCGGAAGCAACCGCTTGCTGAACCCTCAACTGCTTGAGTTCTTTTTCAAGACGCTCTTTTTGATCGCGTAACGCCGCGCGATCAGCCAAGGCTTGCAACGCGGGCGGTTCGATGTGTGACAGATTGATCGTCAGGCCTGGCACTTCGAAGCGCTCGCCTTTAAAGCTGTCGAGTATCCGTTCCAGTGACTTGACCCACGCGTCGCCATCATCCAGCGCAATGCCTTGTTCGCCAAGCGGCAGGCTGAACAACGCACTGTTGAACAGACGCATCAAACGCTCAACGTCCGGTTGCGAAAACTCTTCGCGCAGCCGCGCATAGCTATTGTTATCGGCGTGATCGAGCTGCTGCTTCACCGACTTCAGGCGTTTTTCCAGATCGCGCAAACGCTCTTCCAAGTCCTCGGCGCTGAACTGCCGCGACTGGGCCAGCGCGCCGGCTAATTCATCGTGAGCGTCTTTGGCCGCCAGCAGCTGCTGTTCTAGCATCTTGACGTCGTTGACCAGTGCAAAGCGGTTCTTGAGCACCGACAGCTCACCGATCCAGCGCTGTATTCCGCTGATCTCGCGTTCAAGGCGCATCAGTTCTTGAGTGCCGCCGCGCTGATCGTTTTGCAGAGAGTCCTGCTCGTTACGGTAATGCTCGGCGTGAATTACCAGTTCGTCTTTGCGCGCGCTGGAATAGTCTTGCCAAGTGCCTAGCAGTGAATCGAGAAGCGGCGAAATACGATGCAATTTTCCGCGCAATGCTTCTCGCTGTTTAACGCCGGCAGACAACGATTCGACCAACGAACCCGCCAGCACCAGCGCGTTGTAATCCTGTTCCATCCGGCGCACGTCGCGGAAGGCTTCTTCGCATGCGGCAATGTAGTCGACACTGCCCGAGCGCAGGCTGTGTTCGAAGGCGTCCAAAAATAGCTGCTTGAGTTTCGCTGCTGTGATTTCGCGCATGTGCAGCAGGTTGATAAACAGAGCGCGGAACGTCTTTAGACTCTGTTCGCTGGTGGACCGTAAAGGGATCAGCGTCAAGTCCAGCGGGATCGATGTATGGCCGCCCACTAGCAAGCGGCGTAGCTCATCGGGTTTCAATTCGTACGCTTTCAGGCCTTGGCTTTCCAGATTACTGAACAACTCTTTTTGCCGCAGGCAGGTGTCGTTCTTTTGGTAATGCGCCAGGTCCAACTTGCCCGCGTAAGCGAAGAACTGGTGACCGAAACCGCCGCCAGGGCCGCGACCGACCACGCCAATCACGTGTGGGCCGTGGGGTAGGGCTACTTCCACCAGGATATAGCTGGTGTCGGTGGCAAAATAAAAGCGTCGAGATTGTTCGAGGCTGTACTTGCCGAAACTCATGTCTGACATGCGTGCCAGAATCGGAAATTGCAGGGCGTTGATAGAGGCGCTTTTGCCCAAATTGTTTGCGCCGTACACCGACAAGGGGTGTTCCAGCGGGAACAGGCCGAGGCTATAACCCGCCGTGTTTAAAAGTGCAAAGCGGCGAATGCCGTAGCGTTCCTGGCTCATGCATCCATCTCCTGTTGTTCGGCGGCAATGGCTCGCGCCAAAGCTTGCGCTTCGGTTTCTTCCGGCTCGTCGAACGCGGCGAGGTCTAGCGGATCTTCTGTATCGAGCAGTGCGCCGTCGTCGTCTATCAGTATCGGCGTCGGCAATGGCAAGACGCTGTGCAGGCTGGCCGCTAGATCGCGGTCTTGCTGCACCGACAGGCATACATCCAGAAAGCGATGCATCGGCGGCAAGAAACGGTAGATGCCGTTTTCCTCACTGGCGAACCCGAGCTGGGTCATGCGGCGCATGATCTTTTCTTCCAGCTCTTCTTGGGTTTGCACTTCAGCTTGTACGAACAGATCGCGGTATTTCTCTAGTAGCGTAGGTAACTCATCGCGGCCCAGGCTGCCACCGTCCAGCACGGCCACCGGGTCACGACCCTGGTCAGCCAAGTGCTCGACAATAATGAAGGTGAACAGCGCCAATCGTTGCGCGGTCTTGTTGACCTGAGCTGCTGCGAGGTCGGGTACGAAGTAATAAAAACCGCGCGTGTCGCAGACCAATTCGTAGCCCAGGGCCTTAAACAACGTGCGGTATTGATCCTGGCTATTGGACAGCTGCGCGTACAGCTCAGGGTCGCGGCGGCTGACGTGATAGCCCTTCAATAGCTCACGAAAAATCGGCGCCAACTGGGACATTTCGGATAGATCAATATGCATGAGAGGTGCTCGCAGAATTCTCTAGGTGCTCATCTCGGCTAGAGAGCAGGGCGAAGGAGCGCAGGCTGACCTGGTGCTCCTGAGTGTGATAATCGCGCCGATCCAGGCGTTCGCGGCTGAAGCGTTTGTCCCGTGAGAGGCGCGAGAACCAGTACAGCAATTCGTCGGTGGGACCGTTCGGTTCTTGTTCCAGTAACCAAACCATCAGGTCGGGCAGTGGCAATGCATCTTCGCAGCGCTCCAGCATTTCTTTAACGGTGCGTGGAGCCCGGGGTGGCTCGCCCTTACGGGTGCTGACGTTGGCCGTGGGAAACTTCGCCGGTTTCGGTTCGAAACGGGCCAAGGCATAGACATAGGCTTCAACCTGGCTAGCACTGCCCAGAAACGTGCTTTGCGGCCGTGTGAACATAGGCATGGCCGCGTGGGGCACCGCATCGATGCCGCGTTTGCGAATCGCCGACAACGCCAGCGCTGCGCCACGGGTCACGGCGTTATGCCGACGCGCTTCTTCGCGCAGCGGCAATAACAGCTCCCGCGCATGGCGCAAGGTCAACTGAGCGCTGGTCTGCATCTCAAGGATGCGCGCATGCGTGCGCAGCAGCATGTCGTCATCCACCAGATGGCCAAGGCGCTGCTGTTCAGTGAGCAGGCGCAGCAGGACGTTTTCGACCTTGCGCACGCCTTGTTCAAACGCGCCATCGGCGTTAACCAACTGGATCATCGGTTCGATGTATTCGTCCCAGGTCGCCAGTACCTCGGCATACCGTTGACGAAGAGGAATCTGTCGGTCGCTGGTCTTGGCTCTTTCGGCCACTGCGATCAACGCCTGTTCATCATTGGCGAGCTTCTTCAGAACATCGCGCACGCGCATGTCGAGCAGGCGCAGTTGACGCGCTAGATCACTGGCGTCGCGAATATCAAAAGCGTCCTGGATGTAACCCGCCAACCGCTCCAAATGGCGCAGGTAGGCTTCAATTTCCAAGCACAAACCCAGGCGATGTTCGTGCCGCAGGTAAGACAGAAAGTCGTGAATCTGAGCGTTCAGTTCAAAACGGTTCGGGCTTTTGGCCACCGGAACCAGAATGTCCAGACGAATCCACACGTCCAGCAGGTGGGTGATGTCCTGCGGCGTGCTGTCCAGTTGCTGAGCCGCCAATTGCAGGCGCAACTCGGTCAGGCTTAACGTGCCTTGGTCGAAGTGTTCGCACAGTGGCTCTAATAACGCCCAGTGCTCGGCAAGGGCGCGCAAGACGCGCTTAGGTTCGATCATCGGATGGCCGGCTGTTGGCAAATAAAAGCAGCGATTGTACTGCATCGGTCGGTCAACATTTCACCCCTGGGTGATCAACTGCGGCGGGAATCGGCGAAGGGCGGTAGAATCCTCATCTTTACTTATCCACAGATGGCCGACCTTTGCTTAATGAGTCCCGCCGCCGCGCTTATCTAAACGCCATGCAGGTGGTCAACTGGCTGCCGCGCACTGCGCTTCCCTTTGCGGCACCTTCGCGCCCGGAATTACTGGCACCGTTGCCTCCGCCTGTCGAACCGGGCATCAAGCAGCTGTCTCCGGCGTCGGTGGCAGTGGCTCCCGCAGCTGTTGCGCTCAACGCCAAGCCGGTGATCGAGCCCCCAAAGGTCGAAGTACCCCGTCCATCCTTGGCCAGCACGCGAAATAACGCCGTGATCGACGTTGCACAAGCAGCATCCGCGCCGATCAAAGCGGCGTTTGTTGCGCCGCCGCGTTTTGCCTTGCAATTGCTCCGGGCCGGCCGTTGTCTGCTACTGGTCGAGTTACCCACAGGCGAAGCGTTTCAAAGTCGCGATCCGGCGTACCTGTTGCTCAAGGACATGCTGCGTGCGGCGGGTTTGCGCGATAGCCCGCGGATCATTGGCGAGCCGGTTCGTTGGCCACTGTTGGTACGTGGGCAGCTTGACCAAGGACCTGAGTCTGCGCGTGATTTCGTCCAAGGCTTCGTTAGCGCTCGTTTGGAAGATGAGCCCTGCGCTTGCCTATGGCTCATTGGTTTGCCGTCGATCAGGTTTGCCGGCGAAGCCAACGCCGAATCTTACAACCGTGAACTGCAGGTCGAAGGGCTTGGCAGCGCCTGGGCCTTGCCAGGTCTGGAACTATTAATGGACGAGCCGCAACGCAAAGCTGATGTCTGGCTAGCCATGCGACGGCTGATGACACGATGGAAGACGATTGAATGACTAACGCTTCGAAAAACACTGGCGCAACGGCCGACTCCTTGACCTTTCGACGTATGACTGAGGCCGACCTGGACGCGGTATTGAAGATCGAATATGCGGCGTTCACCCACCCGTGGACCCGGGGTATTTTCCTCGATGCGCTCAAATCTTATGAAATATGGCTGATGTTCGAAGGCGCTCAGCAAGTCGGCCATGGCGTGATTAACGTCATCATCGATGAAGCACACCTGCTTAACATTACCGTCAAACCTGAAAGCCAAGGCCGGGGTTTAGGGCTGCGCTTATTGGAGCATCTAATGTCCCGTGCCTACGAGCTTAATGGGCGCGAGTGTTTTCTCGAACTCAGGGCCAGCAACCTGTCGGCCTATCGTTTGTACGAAAGTTTTGGCTTCAACGAGATTGGCCGCCGCCGCGATTACTACCCAGCAGCGGGTGGCCATGAAGATGCGTTGGTCATGGCCTGCACCTTGTTCGAGTAACCGTCACTCAGGATTTCGAGGTTGTGGTTTACCGTCCAGCGGATCGATATCCGCCAGTTCGGCCTCGTCCAGACCGTCGCCACCGCCAATATCATTTTCGCCGACGATACTCAGCTCCCAATCCGCCGGAGTGTCGTCGCCCGCTTCGTGAGGTGAGCGCGCTCCGTCCTCGTCGATCAGGGTTTCCGGGCTCATGTCGTCGTCGGTTGAGTGGTGGTCTGAGGTCGAGGCCCCGGTCATTCCCGCTTCTCGGACACGCTCATCGGGGATCTCGTGGGCAAGTTCCTCTTCAGGTATCAGATCGCCGATGCGAGCGGTAGGCTCATCTTCCTCGAAGTGAAGTTCTTCCATTGAACCCATTCGGTCTTCATTATCGTCAATCGGTTCCGGCTGCGGTGAGCCATACGGGCGACGTGATTCAGTCATGGCAATTCCTCGTGTTTTGGGGCCTTATTAACGTTGACCGATCACATCCATGAAGATTCCTTTTGTTCTTTGATCCGGCCGCGGTACATCCACGTGACCTGAACGGCTGTGCGCCAGTCAAAGCTGGGCATCATCTTCGAGGCGTAAACACATGAACGAACTACAAGACCTGATTGACAACAACGAGCGCTGGGCCGATGCAATCAAGGATAAAGACCCGGAGTTTTTCGCCAAGCTGGCTCGCCAGCAAGCGCCGGAATACCTGTGGATCGGTTGCTCAGATGCCCGAGTGCCCGCCAACGAAATTGTCGGCATGTTGCCAGGCGATCTGTTCGTACACCGCAACGTAGCCAACGTGGTGCTGCACACCGACCTCAATTGCCTGTCGGTGATTCAATATGCAGTGGACGTGCTCAAGGTTAAACACATCCTGGTGACCGGCCACTATGGCTGCGGCGGCGTGCGTGCATCGATGCAGAACTGCCAGTTGGGGCTGATTGACGGATGGCTGCGGTCGATTCGGGACCTGTATTACGAAAACCGCGCACCCTTGGCCGCGTTATCGACCGAAGAAGAGCGTGTCGACCGATTGTGTGAGCTGAACGTGATTCAGCAGGTGGCGAACGTCGGTCACACCAGCATTGTGCAAAACGCCTGGCACCGGGGGCAAAAGCTGTCGATCCATGGCTGCATCTACGGCATTAAGGATGGGCGTTTCAAAAGCCTGAACGCCACCATCACTGGTTTCGAGCAGTTGCCGCCGCAGTACCGGTTGCGTCCGTTGGGAGAGTAACGGGATATCGCGTGTGTTCAGGGCTCCACGAGCGGCGACTCGGCGTCGAGCTGGAGGGATGTTGGCAGGCCGTGAGAGGCACCGTTGAGTGTCTTTTTTGCACGGTACATGTCTTCATCGGCGTGCTTGAGCAGCTGTTTACCGTCCACGCCATTCTCAGGGTACAGCGCGATGCCGATGCTCATGCGCGCGCTCATGACATGGCCATCGACCTCTAATGGCTGATCCAGTGAGCGATGGATTTTTTCGACCACGAGCGACGCATCTTCCGCTCGTTGGATGTTCCCCAGCAGCAGCACGAACTCATCGCCACCCATCCGCGCAACGGTGTCTGATTCGCGCACACAGCATCTCAGGCGTCGGGCAATTTCTTGCAGCAGCAAATCGCCCACCGCATGGCCCAAGGTGTCGTTGACCTGTTTGAAGTTGTTTAGGTCGAGGTACAGCAGGGCGAATTGGCTTTGTTCGCGTCGCGCTCGAGTGAGCACCACTTGCAACCGATCATGAAAAAGCCCGCGATTGGGCAGGCCGGTCAATAGATCGTTTTGGGCCATGTGCTGCAGCCGCGCCTCCATTTGCTTGCGGTCAATGGCCGCAGCAAGCTGAGTGGAGATGAATTGCAGCAGCTCAAGATCCTTCTGGGTGTCCCGTAAGCTACCCGCTTCGCTTCTGATGACCAGTGCGCCAATAGTGCCGCGTTGAGCGAGCAGTGGCACGCCAAGCCAACACAGTAAATCGGTCTCCACAACGTTGTTTAACAGCGCGGAAATGGCGTCGGTGGTCTCCGAGTTCAGGCACCGGGATTGTCCGGTACGGACCACCTCGGTACTCAGGATTTGGGCGACGGAGTTCGGCGTTGTCGGCTGGTCCAGCTCATCCATGTGGTAGGCGAAACTCAACTCGCCGGTGTTTTCATCACGCAGGGTTATGGAGAAGCTAAGGGCAGGCAGCAGTTCGCCAACGATCTGATGACTGCGCTGAAACAGCGTCAGTAAATCTTCGGCGGCGTGAGCGGCTTCAGAAATCGAATACAACGCTGCTTGCAAGGTTTCAGCCTGTTTGCGCTCCGTGATGTCACGCGCGACGCCGATCCGCAGTTGATCAAGCTCTGACCAGCGCGCCGACCACATGATGTGAACAACTTTGCCGTCTTTACGCACATAGCGATTTTCGAAGTAGGACTTGGCATTCCCCGACGAGACCTCTTTGGCAACCGCCAGCGTACGTTCGCGATCTTCGGGCAAGACCATATCTATCATCAATCGCCCGACCATTTCCTCAGGGGTATAGCCAAAAATTCGTTCGCACGCAGCGCTGGCAAAGGCAAAGCGGCCACCCGTGTCGACAACGCAGACGGCATCGAGCATCAGGTCGACCAAATTACTCAGCGGCGCGTAGTTTTTCTTCATTGAGGCGGCGACTTATTGAATAGTGAGCAGCCAATATCGGCATTCAATTGGGTAGGCTGCTACAGAAAGTCGTTAAAGCAAAGCACGATCTTTTGGATGTCGTTAGATTAAGTGCTTTGACGCGCAGGGCAGCCGCTTAATGGGGCGCCAAGTGAGCGTTTTCGCCAACTAATGGGGGGCACCGAAGTATCAATAAGACAGCCCGCACCCAAATGGATGCGGGTTTCGATTGCTTGGAGGCGGTTAGAAGGGTTACGCCAGTGTGCGGCCCGTCAGACGTTCTAGCACTCGAAGCGGCGCTTGGGCGGGATGTTGCATGTGTTCGACTGGCAGTAAAAACGTTTGCTCCAAAACGAATTTACCGCTCATGGCTGCATGGGGCACCTGATCGGTGAAGACCATCCAAGTCGTGCCTGAGGCAAATCGATGTTCCTGGTGCGACGGTTGAGTCTGGTATTCCTGATCGGCTTTCATGTGGTCATGCAGACGCAGCATGTAGTGATCGTAGGCGCTGCGCGGGCTTTTGGTGATGCCCAACGCGTTCATCACCGTACTGGCGCCCCACAAAGGTTTTGGCAATGACGCCAAATAGCGCTGTGCAACCGCCTCGAACTGATCGCCAAGCCGCCATACGCGAGGTTGATTCTGCGGATTGACGTTGCTGAAGACACGAAGAATGCGTTTGCCCGACGTCGGTGACGACGGGAAATTATCAACGTGCAACCGAGTGTCATCCTTGCGCCACGAGCTAGCGCGCCCAGAGATCTCCACTGGTCGAAAGCTGGTGCGAGCTTGTTGCAGGCTGTCTTCGTAATGGCCGAGCAGGTTGGTAGTCAAGGTTTTGGTCGACATCGCGAAGCGCGTCATCATCGACTGTAGCTGGCGCTGTTCAGCTTCAGTGCCCTTGCTGCCTTTAAACGTGCCGTTGGCGGGTGTTAGGCTGACGTTCTTGATGCCCTGAATCACAGTGGATTTGAGCAGTGTACGTTCATCCTCACGAACGACGAATGGCAGTTGAGGCAGAAGGACAACATTGCCCGACTCCAACGCCTCAAGGGCGAGGGCTTGGTCGGCACTGCTAATCGGTTGGTCCCACGACCTGATTGGTAGACTGACAATTGCAGTCATGTTACTTGCCTCCGGAGTTACGCTTGCGCTCGCAGTCACAGGGAATGGCTATCGCGTGAGTGCGTCAAAAAAAGTTGCCACCGCCGCTTAGCAGTGATGTAACAAGCTATGTATCATTCGGTGTAGCCTACAAATTAGTCGTGCAAAGGGCAATTGATTTGCCGCAACCCTTTGCAGGATTCGACAGACGTCGTCTGCAAGCAGGCCTTGCCACCGTTGTGTGTTCAGTCTGCGGAACGATCTAAAAGGCCTTTAAGAAACCGAAAAACTCAAGGGCGCTGATGGCCTCTAAACATGGTGAATTATGCCCGGAGTCCTATCATGTATCCTGTGCGACGGCGTAAGTAACGTCTGACTGTTGCGTCAGATGGGTCACTGGCCTTAGAGCGATTCAACAGTGAGGGGTGTGTGTAATGAACGGAAGTGGCCTGACCAAGGATCTGCTCCATCTCAGCCTGTACTTGGTAACTATCGTTATCTGGATGCACCTTTGGCTGATTTGCGTGTTCAACGCCAAAGGGCCCTTAAAGCGTTTTTTTGGCGCCCATGCATTAATTATCTGCGTATTGGGTGTTCCGGCAGTGGCCGCGCTGCTGTTCGGGTGTGCGTACGGTATTTTTGGCCGTGAAGGCATGGTCGGTAGCCTGGTCATTGTCGGACTGGGATTCCCCATTGCCGCCCTTATGTTCCTGCGCAGACAGGCTCGACACGCCCACTCGTAATACGTGTTTATCCCGCGCAGCTCTTTGAATGCGCAGACGGGCTGGGCCATAATCGCGCCTTTATTCGTATCGGTAGTCCTTATGAAGCAGATCACCCCCGCCGACCTGGATGCGCTCGCCGCTCAGGCCCAGCAATCATCTCGCCTGCGCGCCAACCGCAATCTTCATGTGGAGCTGAGCGACCCAATCCAGCGCCTGGCAATCGCCATGGAGCCTGGCACTTACGTTCGTGCGCAACGTCACCCCCATACGTGGGAATTGCTCTACCCACTGAGCGGTCGTTTCGTCGTCTTGAATTTCGATGACGCCGGTGCTGTGATCGAGCGCACCGTGCTGGGCGAAGATTGCGCTGTTCTGGAGATTCCTGCAGGTTGCTGGCATGCCGTGCTTTCGCTGGACGTCGGCGGGGTGATCTTCGAAGTGAAACATGGCCCGTACATGCCCGTTGCCGAAGAAGACTTTGCCGACTGGTCCGGCGCCGAAGGCAGTCCGTTGGCAAGTACCCTTATGAGTTGGTACGCGACGGCGCAGATTGGCCAGCATTTTTCGGGCGTTTAACCTTCAGGACTCAGCGACGCAGGGCATCAATTCTGCTGTTTTCCACTCGGTTTTGGGTCCGGTTTTTAACATGATCCATGTCAGTGACGACGGTCAGCGGTTCAGGTATTCTGCGCGGCTTCGGCGACCCCACCACTTGCGGTAAGGGTCCCAAGTCCTCAATGGACAGGAGCAATTGCATGACCGATAGCCCGGCGCCTGTTCTGGTCGAAGCCACCCATTCGGCGGCGAGCCTGCGCGAACGGATCAATTACAGCATCGCCGTTCTGGATCTCAAAGGACGCGGCTTGTTGTTGATCGGGGGGCTCATCGTATTGGCCTGGATCTTCTCGGGCATTTACAAGGTTCAACCGGACGAGCAGGGCGTGGTGCTGCGCTTTGGTCGTTGGGCGGACACCACTGACTCTGGCCTGCATTACCACTTTCCTTTCCCCATCGAAACCGTGCTGTTGCCGAAGGTGACTCAAGTCAACCAACTGCAGTTGGGCACTGCTAGCACCGCGTTGACGACGGGTAATAGTGGTTCGCGGGACAAACAGATGCTGACCGGCGACGAAAACATCGTCGAAGCCGATTGCACAGTATTCTGGCGAATAAAAGACGCGGGGCTTTACCTGTTCAAAATCAGTGAACCCGAGCGCTCGGTTAAAATTGCAGCTGAAAGCGCTTTGCGCGAAGTCATTGGCCGCACGCCTATTCAGGCGGCTATGTCCGACAAGCGCGCACAAATTGCCGATGAAGCTCGGGAGTTGCTCCAACAGTTGCTGGACAGTGAGCAAGCCGGCATTTTGATCACTCAGGTTCAGCTGCAACGGGTTGACCCGCCACCGCAAGTTATCGACGCCTTCAACGATGTTCAGCGTGCGCGTGCCGACCAAGAGCGCGCGCGTAACGAAGCCGAAGCCTACGCTAACGATGTCATCCCCCGTGCGCGCGGCGACGCGGCGCGAATCACCCAAGACGCCGAGGCCTATAAATCCCAAGTCGGTAACCTGGCCGAAGGCGAGGCCAAGCGCTTCCTGTCTGTGTATTACAGCTACGTGCAATCCAAAGACGTCACGGCTTGGCGTTTGTACATGGAAAGCATGGACGAAGTGCTGAAAAAAGCCTCCAAAGTCATTATCGATTCTTCAGGCAAAGGCATGTCCGGCGTAGTGCCCTACCTGCCGCTTTCCGACCCTGGCAAGACCGTGCAAAAGGACGCCAAATCGTGAGTTCGACGCTGAAGTGGCTTCTGGCAGGTCTAGGCATCGCCGTACTCTGGGCCTTGGGTTCATCGGTGTATGTGGTTGATGAAACCCAACAAGCACTGATTATTCGATTTGGCGCGCCCATGGGCGTGGCCGGTGCGCCGGGGCTGAAATTCAAAATCCCGTTCAGTGACTCGCTGGTGTTCTACGACAGCCGTTTGCAAATGCTCACCTCGCCTGCCGAACAGGTCATTCTCGGTGACCAGAAGCGTGTGGAAGTGGTCACCTACACTCGCTTTCGGATCAGCGACCCGCTGCGTTTCTACCAGGCGGTGGGCACCCTGGACCAGGCCAATGCTCAACTGACGCAAATGGTCAGCTCGTCGTTGCGCCGGGAATTAGGCCAAGTGTCGCTGCGGTCATTGCTGTCGGACGAGCGTCGGCCGGAAGTTGCGATTATTCAGAAAGACGTTGCTGACAAGGCGCGCGCGCTGGGCGTCGACGTCACCGAAGTGCGACTGCACCGTGCCGATTTGCCGTTCGAGGCCAGCCAAGCGATCTACGACCGGATGAAGTCCGAACGTAACCGTGAAGCGAAAGAACTTCGCGCCCAAGGCTTCGAGTGGGCGCAACAGATTCAGGGCAAAGCCGACCGGGACCGGACCGTGTTGTTGTCCGAAGTGCAGCGTCAATCGGCAATTACCCACGGCGAGGCCGACGCCGAGGCTAACCAGGTGTTGTCGGCAGCGTTTAGCAAAGACCCCGAGTTCTACAAGTTGTACCGCTCGTTGCAGACGTACCGGCAAGCGTTGGCCGACAGCCAGCCGATGTTGGTATTGACCCCGGACGCCGAGTTCCTCAAGCAGTTCCGTTCGGGCCCTGCAACGACGCCCCACAAGTAATGACGCGAGTGATCAAGCTCCATGGTGTTTGAAGGTTTACTGCACGCGCTCAGCATGATTTTCCAGATCGGTTTGCTGGACCTGATTTTGTCTGGAGACAACGCGCTGGTGATTGCGCTGGCTTGCCGTGGGCTGCCGGCCGAACAGGTCAAAAAAGCGGTGATGATTGGCACCAGCGGCGCGATCATGTTGCGCGTCTTGCTGACCACCCTTGCCGGGTGGTTACTGCTGGTCCCTTTTTTGAAAATCGCCGGCGCCGGTTTGTTGATCTTCATCGCCATCAAGCTGTTGATCGAAGAGCGCATGGATGACGACAGCAGCCCTGTCGAAAACGTTACGACTACGTTATCCGGTGCCGTGGCCACCGTGCTGATCGCCGACTTGGTGATGAGCATGGACAACGTCGTCGGTCTCGCCGCCGTCGCGCAAGGCAGTGTGTTCTATCTGGTACTGGGCCTGTTTTTAAGCGTGCCATTGCTGATGTTCGGCAGTATCCAAATCGTCCACGTGCTTCGACTCAATCCGATGTTGGTGTCGGTGGGCGGCGCATTGCTCGGGTACGTCGCGGGCGATATCGCCGTGTCCGACCCAGCAATCGTGGGCTGGGTCAACACCCAGTCTCCAGCGTTGAACGTGATCGTGCCGCTGCTGTGCGCGGCGTTCGTGGTCCTGCAAGCGCGCATCATCCGCGTCCGGCGCACCCAGCTTCCGAGGCCGGCGCCACGCCTGCGGGTCATCGCACCGGTGCCGGAACCCGTGCGGCCGCGGGTGATCGCCGAATCGCCACTCGACAGCGTAATGGCCGTCGCCGTAGTGGCTGCCGTCGAGGTCAGCGAACCGCTGCCGATTGACGTGCCCGAGGGCCCGTTGGCCCCATTGTCTGAAGCAATCACACCAACCCCCACACCCGTGCGCCCACGTCGGACCCTTAACGGCCCGGCACGCATTATATTGACCCTCTGCGCGATCTTTACGGTGAGCTGGCTGGTTTACAGTTTTATCGGCAGCATCGCGAACGGCTTGCTTCCCAAGCCTATGGCTGACAGTGCTTACATTTGCCCCGGTTCGATTGCCACCATTTACTATCGCCCTGGTGGCAGCTCAATCCGCATCGTGACCGGCGACGGTGAAGCGTCTGGTTATGTGAGCCTGCAAAAGATATTGTGGGAAAACCCGACAGCGGCCGTCAGAGATCTTCACCTCTCGCCGCCTACCGAGCTGGAGAAGACCAACAACAATGTGGTGACGGTCAGCGGCGGTAGCTTCTCGCAGATCCAGTGTGTCCGCCCCCATTAACCGCCATGCCTACGCACGTCAGGGATAAAGGCGTTGCGCGACGTTAACGGCGTCATCGACGCTCAGGGCGCATAACGTCTCTATCGGCAATCCGGGAATGGCGGCTCGCACCAACACCTGTTGAACGGGCGGTTTCAGGCGTGCAAACAGCAAGTGCTTATCCTCACTGATGAGCGCCGTGCAGAACTCCGTTAACGCTTCCACGCTTGAGCTGTCCAGATCCGGCGACTCTTCCAGGCTGATAATCAAGGTATGCACCGTGTCCCCGGCGGCGGTGATGTAGTTGCGTATCTGCGCCAGAACCCGTTCGGCATTGGCAAAGAACAGAGCCGTGTCGGGGCGCAAAATCAAAATATGGCTAACCGCTTGTGCGTTCGGATGCAGGGCGCGACTGACAAAATCATGACCATGATTGAGCTGGCCGAGTATCGTCACCGATGACTCAGACATCCGTCGCAACATCATCACCAAACTGACCGCGATGGCGGCGAGCAAGCCATCCATCACCCCCAAGGCCAAGACCGCCAGAACTGCGGCGATGACCACCGTTCGGTCACGGTGCAAGATGAAGTTAGGCGCAAAAACTGCGGGCCGCAGTGTATGGCTGACGGCTTGCACGACAATCGCTGCCAGTACCGGCTCGGGTAATAGCGCGATACTCGGCAACAGCGTCAATACCACGATCAATAAAATCAGCGCTGCACTCCAACCTGCCAGACGGGACGTCGCACCTGCCGCCTCGTTTGCCGACGTCGCCGAATACCCCGCGCCCACCGGCATGCCATGGAACAGACCTGACAGCAGATTGGCGGCGCCCAATGCCAGCAAATCACGGTTGGGCGAAACATTGTCGCCATACTTCATTGCGAAGCTACGGATCGAACCATAAGACTCTGCGTAGAGGATCAGCAGCATGGCGACGCTCAGCTCACCGATGCGCAGCCATTGCGCGTACGACAACGAAGGCAGTGTCGGGGCGGTCAGTTGCAGGTCGATAGTGCCCACCAGACCGACACCATATTGCGCCAGATTCAACCATTGACCGGCGGCAATGCCGATGACGATCACCACTAGGCCTCCGGGCAAACGTGGTATCCGGGCGAACAGCAGCAGAAGCCCCCACGCCACCAGCGCCACTGCCCCAGCAGCCCAATTCCATTGGCCGATTTCGCCAAATAATTCCGCGAGGAAACGCACCAGGTCACTGTGTTGCGGGTGAACGCCCACCACACTGGCGACCTGTTTGAAAATGATCACAATCGCCAGGCCGAAGGCAAAACCGCGCAACACCGGCTTAGCGATAAACGCCGACATGCTGCCTGCTCGTGCCAGCCCGGCGAAGGTGAAAAACAACCCCGTCACGAGGACCAACGCTACCGCAATCATCAGCCTCAGGCCGTTGTCCGGTCCAGCCATGGTAGCTGAAGCGGCGGCCAGCACCGCCGCTGAAGACGAGGTGGCGGAAACGATAGCAAAGCGACTGGTACCCATTAAGCCGTAGCACACCAGCCCGGCGAACAAGGCAATGACCCCGGCTTGTGGGGGCAGGTTGGCGATACTCGAGTATGCCACCGCTTCTGGCAGCAACAAGCCCGCCAGCGACAATCCGGCAATGATATCGGGCCATGAAACACGGTCTAACAGGCTGGTTTTACCGGGATTTGAAAGGGGAGCGGGTGTTGACATCAATGTCGCCTCAATCACGCCATGCCGGAAGGCAAAATACGCGGCCATTATGAGCCACGCGGGGCCAGCAGGGACGGCTAAGTTACGCAAGAATTAGCCTGTTTTTGAGGCGTTAACGGCGATGTCCTAAAGTGTTCGAAACCGAGCCGGTTTTGGCTGGAACATACCCGGATGTTGACGAATAATGGCGCCATGGCCGAACCAGCCTGTGGGTCGGCTGATGGGTAACTTTTAGCGTTATGGAGACTTCTATGCTTGAACTCAGACCGAGCTGCGAACACTGCAATGTTGCACTACCTGCCGACAGCGCCCAGGCGATGATTTGCTCGTATGAGTGCACGTTTTGCGCGGACTGCGTGGATAAGGTGTTGGGCAATGTCTGCCCCAATTGTGGTGGCGGCTTTGCTCCGCGCCCGGTTCGTCCGTCCCATGTCGATGTCGGCGGCAGTACGCTGGCTCAGAACCCCATGAGCGCCGTGGTTCGGCATCGTCCGGTCGATCCGCCCACGCAAGCCCAGTTGATCGCAACCATTGGCGCCATCGCTGCAGAACATCGATGACCCACGACGGCCAGTTGCTTATCGAGGTCTTGTTCGTCCTTTTGCCGGATAGCGTTCTGTTGGATTGGGCTGGCCCGGCGCAAGCGTTTCGGCTGGCTAACCAGTCCCTCGGACGGATGGGCAAACCTCCCAGTTTTGCGGTCCGAGCGGTGGGGCCGCAAACGGAGATGCGTTCTTCGGTTGGTATCATGCTCGCGCACATTGAGCCGCTGCCGCAAACCCTGCGTCATCCCACCTGGATCATTCTGGTTGGAAATACCGACGAAAGCTTCGCCCCGCTCAACGCAGCCTTCGGTTTACTCTAGTGCGGGTATTACCACCGGCATCGACCTTGCGCTACACATGGTCGGACAGGTCTGCGGCGCACCGCTGGCCGCCCGCATCGCTGAAACCATGGTCGTTGCGTTACGCCGAGGTGTGGACGACCCGGCTATTTCTCCCTTTCTGAAATATCGACACCACATGCACCCGGCGTTGCATCGCCTGCAAGACGCAATCAACCAAACCCCTCAGGCAGACTGGACGCTGCAGGCCATGGCCGCCGTCAGTTGCACGTCGTCCCGACACCTGACGCGCTTGTTCGCCCTTCACTCCGGCATTTCACCGCTGCACTACCTGCGCAGCATCCGCTTGGCGGTGGCTGAGATTGCGTTGATGTCCGGAAAAAACGTCACACAGGCAGCCGAGATAGCCGGGTTCAAATCGGACACGCAATTACGCCGCAGTCGCCGTAGCGTGGGCGGTTGATTACCTAAAGAAGTCTGGTTCGCTGCGTTGGAAGTATGGTGTCCATCGGCCGATCAAAATAGACTGGCTCGCAGACCATAAGGGGCCGATATGCACACCGACTTTCCGACACACGTCAGTTACCGCGCTCAACGTGAACAGTTTTTAGCGGCGGCGACGGCTGCGGGCGCGAGCCTCACTGAATATTCGCACCCGCTTCCAGGCCCCTTCGGCGAGCCGTTAAGCACCGACGTAGCGGTGCTCGGCGATCCCGGCGCCTCTCGCTTGTTAGTCGCAATCAGCGGAACCCACGGGGTTGAAGGCTTCTACGGCTCCAATTGCCAGGCTCAATGGCTACAACTGCTGGGCGGTCGCCCACTGCCCTCCGACACGGCCATCGTGATGATCCATTTGATCAATCCATGGGGCACCGCTTGGCTGCGCCGGGTCAACGAAGACAATATCGACCTGAACCGAAATCATCTCGACTTCAATCGTCCACTGCCAGCCAACCACGCCTACGCCGCACTTCATTACATCTACGCGTGCACTGAATTGCGCGGACCGCTGCGAGAACGCGCCGATGCGTTGCTCGATGAGCAGGTCCAAAAACACGGCTGGCCGACGGTGATGTCGATTGTCGAAGGCGGCCAACACAGTCATCCGGATGGACTGTTTTACGGCGGACTGTCGCCCAGTTGGTCTAATACAACTCTGCACGCCATCATCCAGAAACATCTTTCAAACGCCAAAACAGTCATGTGTTTTGACCTGCATACCGGCGCAGGTGCTTACGGTCATCCGATGTTATTGACCATCGCCGAGCGGGCCTACTTCGCATTAGCCGATGCCCAGGCGGCCTACGGTCCTTGGCTCTATACCCTGCTGACCGGTGCCGAACATTTGAGTGAAACCGGAATCGCAGCCACCGCAACCGGTTACACCTCGCAAGCCCTGATCGATGCGTTGCCCCAGGTTCGCGTGATGCCCTTCGTCATCGAATGCGGCACCTATCCGGGCGAAGCTGTTCATCGCCACCTGCGCGACGATCAATGGCTGCACCTGTACGGTGATCCCCTTGATAACGTCGGACGAGACATCAAGCTCGGTCTGTTGGAGCAGTTTTATCCGGCGGATAAAGACTGGCAGGAAATCGTCTGGGTCAGGACTCGACAGATTTGGGAGCGTGGGTTGCTGGAATTGAACTCGATCAAATAACAATGAATAAGGAACATTCAAATGTGCATGATGGAAACACTCCGCGGCCTATGTCTGTTAAGCAGTTGCGTCTTTTTCGGCAGTGTTGGCGTGGCGAATGCCGGACAACAAGAGATCGATACCCTCGTTAAAGACGCCGCTCAGGATGTCATGCAGCGGTATAAAGTCTCTGGATTGGCCATCGCAATCACCGTGGACGGCAAGCCGCAGTTCTACAACTATGGCGTTGCCTCCAGAGAAACGCAGCAGCCGGTTAGCAACAGTACGCTGTTTGAAATAGGTTCGATCAGTAAGACGTTCACGGCAACCCTGGCGACTTACGCTCAAGCCAGCGGCAAGCTACTGCTGACTGATCGCCCAAGCGCCTATGTGCCTGAACTCAAGGGCAGCCCGTTTGACAACGTGACACTGATCAATCTGGCGACGCATACGGCCGGCGGTTTCCCACTGCAGTTTCCCGATGACATACAGAACGCCACGCAGATGATGGCGTACTTCAAAGCATGGCAACCGACGTTTGCCCCCGGCACCTACAGAACCTATGCCAACCCAAGCGTCGGAATGCTCGGAATGACTGCCGCCAAGAGCATGGGAATGCCTTTCGACCAAGCCTTGGAGCATCGGCTGTTTCCCGAACTCGGCATGCCCAACAGCTTCATCACCGTTCCGGCGAACAAGTTGCCCGCCTACGCTCAAGGCTACGACAAGAACGACAAGCCCGTCAGACTCAGTCTTGGCGTGCTCGGCGCCCAAGCCTACGGGGTGAAAACGACTTCCAAAGACATGATTCGCTTCGTCGAAGCCAACATGGGCCTTGCAGAAACGAGTCCATTGCTCAAGCGCGCGATGGCCGACACCCACACCGGTTACTTCCAGTTGAGGGCCATGACGCAGGACCTGATCTGGGAGCAATACCGCTATCCAGTCTCACTGGACGCATTATTGGAAGGCAACTCGAACAAGATGGCATACGAGAGCAACGCCGTCACAGCGCTAAATCCGCCTCTGCCGCCGCAGCAATCTGTCTGGATAAACAAGACCGGATCAACCAACGGATTTGGTGCGTATGTGGCGTTCGTGCCAGCGAAAAAGCTCGGTATCGTGATGCTCGCGAACAAGAACTTTCCCAATGAAGCCCGAGTTCGCCTGGCTTATCGCATCCTGACTGAACTTCAACCCTGACGGTCATTGGATGGACTCGTCCACGCCGAGGCGTCAATGCGCCACGGTGGCAGTCTAAGAATCCAACGACAATGCGGACTTTTTAAGATGACGCGCTGTGATGCCGGGATACCTGAAAAGCTCAGGTGTAAGGGATTAGTTGGATTTTTCCACGGCTTTACCGACAAAGCCCAGTTCAATGGGCATCTTGATATAAAACAATGCGACGTCTTCGATGGCCAAACGCTCAAATAGCCGCTGGTCCTCCTCGTCAGTCATTGCCAGTCGTACTTCCATCGGTTGATCGGCCAGCTCGAAAAAGTGAGCTGAATGGATCTTGCCTGTGTGCCCAAACCCCTCGATGCCAGACACCATTGTTGCGCCACGCAGACCCAGTTCTTTTGCCAGGTCGACAATCCATTCCCCGAGCATTTTCCCGTCATGGCGACGGTTCTGCTGGGTGTAGAAAATCACTTGAAAGCCATTCATGGGGTCTTCCTTCAGCGTCCGCTGATGAGTTGAAAGGTCAGCAATCCTAGTGCGGTCATCGCAAGGGAGCCGAGTACATGCACGGCGATCGAACTGAGCGCCCAGAGCAGCCGCCCTTGTTGAATCAAAATAATGGTCTCGGCCGAAAAAGTGGAAAACGTGGTCAGACCACCGCAAAAGCCGGTGATGACCAGCAGTCTCCACTCGGCACTGAGGGTCGGGGTTGCCGCAAAGAATGCCACTGCCAGACCGATGATGTAGCCACCGACCATGTTGGCGACCACCGTACCGGGGGGAAGCGTCGGAAACACCGAGTTGAGCTTCATGCCTAATTGCCAGCGCATCAACGCGCCTACGGACGCTCCGAAAGCGATGGCGAAAATTGACTTCAGCATAGGCGTAACGCTCCCGACCATTGGAGAGCAGGCTGATGCCAGGGGCGCGAGGTTTTATCGAAGGGGAGCTGGTAGGTCGTATTCAAGGGCCTGTTCTCATAAGGAACAAGGCGCACACCTACGCGCCTTGTTCAGGATTCACGTAGGCATCATCAGCACAAGGCGGTTAGAGGAGGAATGCCATCTCCTGCGTGCATCCTATAGCACGGCGGGGAAATGTATCAAGGTATTAGCCGGGAGCGCTCCCGGCTTTGTTGCTGGCACTTAATGATCTGCCGCGATTAACCCTCGGAGCGCTTGTGTCGCCCGGAGAACATAGTCTGTTTGAACTGCTCGCGTTCTTCGGCCGTCATCGCTTCCCATTTGCGCCAGTCCCGACGACCGTGCCAGCCACCGCGCCCACGGAATCCGCCAAACAAGATCCGGCTGAGCAACAGCAACCCTAACGCATGCCCATAGTCGATCACTCGCCCACCTGTGAATAACTCTGGAATCACCCAGTTCCACAGCGCCATGACCACCCAGCCCAGCATGGCCACCGCCACGATCCCCAACAGCACCCGTGCCGCAATTCTCAGTCGATATTTCATGTGTGCTCTCCGTTACGAGTCAAGTTCGTCATAAACCGTTTGCAGCCGACTGCGCAAATGCAGGACGGCATAGCGCTTTCGTGCCAATAAAGTGTTCACCGCAACGCCGCTTTGCGCCGCGATTTCCTTGAAACTGATACCCGCGATTTCGTGGGCGATAAACACATCGCGCTGATTCTCTGGAAGTTCGTCCAACGCTTCTTGCAAGGCGTTAAGTACAACCGAGCGGGCGAATACAGCGTCCGGCCCGGCGTCCATCGACGGCAGCGCGAGGTCCAGTCGATACGCCTCATCGTCGCCATCGAGGTCTTCGTTCATCCCACTGATGGGCAGTTCTTTCTTCTTGCGAAACCGATCAATAATCCGATTTCGCGCCACCCGGAAAAGCCATGCACTGGCCTGCTCAATCGTTGCCGGAAGGCGATAGGCTTGGACGAACTCATAAAACACGTCCTGCAAAATGTCCTCGGCTTCAGTGGCGTCGCGCACCCGCCGCCGGATGAAATTCCCCAGCTTGGTGCGTTCGCGCAAGACAGTCGCGGTGATGTCGCTGTTTCGATCGGTCATCAGGTTCTGGCTGTGCGAGGGGTCCATGACATTGAAGACGTTTCATCGGCGGAAATATTGTAAGGGGCGATGTTTTATTGTTGAGGATGGGCGAGATGGGAGTGGGGTGACTGAAGAATAGGAACTCCAGAAACAATAAAACCCGCAGTGGGCGGGTCTCAGCGATACGGCTCAAAGCGATCATGGCTGACGTCGATACAGACAGGTACAGCCCAAGACAAACTCCGCTGAAGCGGGGTTTGCTTCGTTCAGTTATTTCAACAGCATTTTATGCAGTGACGCTGATGGTCTGGCCAATGGCCTGGCCGTTGCTGTCTACAGACGGTGAAGACGTAGGCGTTGCGGTTGAGCTGCTGGCGGTGCTGCTTTGTGCTGAATGGTGGTGGTGATGATGAGGTTTGCTGGTTGCCGTGGTGTTGCTGGCAGTTGTGGCAGTCGTGGCAGTCGTGGCTGCGGTCGTGCTGGCAGTCGCGGTTTGCGTAGCTGCCTGGCTCGACGCCGTAGCTGCCTGAGTGGAAGCGGTGGCGGTTGAAATCGAAGCTGAGATTGCACCAATAGACATCGTTACCTCCTGGACACTTGGAAAGCCTGGGCAAGTCGTAGCAAAGCGACGAGGTGGACAAGTAACCAACTGTTATCTCTGAATTTTCGACCATTCAGACGGGCCTGCTACGGGAAATCCCGCAGCCGACCAAAGGTAACATCGGCGCTTTGTCAGGTTTGTCAGCCTCAGGTCAGGCCTGAGTAAAGTTTTTTCTACACGTTGTTCAGGTTGGTTTTTTGTCATCAAAAAACGGCTGCGCCATAGCGTTTTTGTTCGGGTTCTAAGCCTGATCGCTGATCTGCAGCGACGGTCGCACGACAGGCTCGACGCATGGTATCGGTTAGGGCTCGCAGCCAATTGTCGATATCAATTATTGTGGCTACAATAAATAAATGCAGATTACTTATGACCCAGCCAAAGACGCACGAAACATTGAAGAGCGTGGACTCCCATTCGCACAGGTGCTGGAATTCGAATGGTCTACTGCGTTGATCGTGGAAGATGAGCGATTTGACTACGGAGAGTGCCGCTACCAGGCAATGGGATTCATAGAAGATCGACTGTATGTTGTGGTGTTCACCCCTCGGGGCGATGCAGTTCACGTCATCAGTTTTCGTAAAGCCAATAAGCGGGAGGTCAAAAGCTATGACCAAGAAACCCAATCCTGAAAGGGTTGATTCGACCAACCCAGAGTGGTCCGCCAAGGATTTCGCAAAGGCCAGGCAGGCTAGTGACGTGCTGCCGTATTTGTTCGGCAAAGCCCAAGTGAAAGAGATGCTTCAGCCAAAGCGTGGACGTCCCAAGTCAGGGATCACCAAAGAGCATGTCAACTTGCGTCTTGATCCAGAGGTCTTGGCGCAGTTCAGAGCATCCGGCCCGGGTTGGCAAACACGCATGAATGAAGTCTTGGCCGACTGGCTTAAGACACATACGCCCAACGAGGTGAAGGTGTGACTGTTGGGTTTGCCAAGTGGAATACATGTCAGGTTCCAAGCTGCTGAGAATCGTGCTTGGCTGAAGCGCTGCTTTTTTCCTAAAAAGCGATTGCCATCCATTGAGCTTTTGCCAACTCGCCACGAGCCTGATGTATTTCGTTCAGCGCGGGTATGAACTCATCATCCTTCTGGCTCGTGGTGATAAGGCGAGCCAGGCCAAAGACATTAGGGCCGCGCTCAAGTTGGCCCGCGATCTTTAGGAGACCGTCATGATAACTATCAAGCTGACCAAATGGGGTGCTGTGGACCATTTGAAAACCAATGCCGACAAGCGGTACTGATTCTAGAGGCCTTCCCCAGAAACGGCTGGACGACGGTTAAGGGTTTTCCAGGGGCGCCGGTATGAAGCCCTGCTCTCTCAGTGATTTGATCACGCCTCGAATCAGATAATTGTTCGAAAATCCCATCGTGTACTGCCTGGCTCCGGGATTAAGCGGAAGGAGCATTCCCTGATCGACGAGTTTCTTGATCAGATACGTTACCTTCCTTTGTGCCTTTGTCGGCCATGGAAAGCATCGCGTAATAACGCTCGCGATTGTTGGAAAATACGGCCGTTGGATTTAAGACACGACCTCCCTTGTTTACGTTGAAGCCATATTTCATCAAGAGTGCATAGGTGAGCAGCCTCACAACCCGAACATTGCCAATGGGGTGTATCCATCCAAACCTGTGGTGCGCCAGTGCAACTTTCATAAAGTCATATTTCGGAGAATCTTCACGATTCACGAATTCCACCAGATCCTGCATACAAGCTTGAACCTGGATGAAATCTGGAGGCAGGTGTTCAGATTGAGATATTCGAACAGCTCCGTTGCGATAAGCTCCGGGCGTTTTGTCGCCTTCTCGCAGAAGGTCATCGACAGTCATCGCATGTAACTCTCGAATCATTTGCTCGGTCAGCGCTACGCCTGGCTTCATGATTTGCTCGATGTACTCCATCGCTTTCTCGATATTGGCCACCTCGCGTAACTGATCTGTATCTTGAGCCTTGCCTCCACCTTGCTTTCTGTGTAGTCGGCCAAAGTAGTGTGGTTGCCTTTTATACGGGCCGAACCAAGGCTTTCCAGTGTGGAAAAGCGATTTGAGTTGATAGAACACCTGCGACGGGGTATCGCCCTCGAGTCTCAAGCGACGCAGATGCTCCAGCGCACTCAAAACATCAAGACCATTTACCGTCAGGCCTTACGCGGAATTAAAGGCCGCCGATAAGGGCGCCGCTTGATTTCTTTGCATTTCATAGTGTGTATCCCCTCTGTTCGATAACTATCAAAGGACACACGTGGGGATACGCGGAGGGGATAGATCGGGTGAAAAAAGAGAGCCAGCCAGAAACAAGAAAGCCCGCACGAGGCGGGCTTCTTGTTGTTTCATGAGCATCGAGCGATGCCATGAAACAGTACTTGGTGGTACACAGTCATTTGAACTGGGTCGTTAAGTGGCTGTATTTAAGGGGTTTTGTTCTGTGTGTGTTTTATAGGGATACACCGGGGGATACACGGCGCTCGCTGCTGGTGGCTGTTTCGTCATCACAATGCTCTCAACGCCGTCCTGGCAATCCCCACCACCTTCCAGATGAGCGGTACTCCGCTGGCGTCTCGATTGTGGCGGTTTCACCACAATAGCTCGCTGGTACCGATGACTTCCTCTGAATCGTGGAAGGCGTAGTGGACGAACTCATATGGATTGCGACCTAAATTAATCCAATGCTTTTGGATGATTAGCCTACACTGGCTTGTGAGCGCCGGGCCAGATTTACCTCAGGCAAGCTCATCAAGTCGTAAATAATTACGGCTTCCTTATCATCTGAGGCGAGAGTCATTTGGGCTGACTTTTGTTAGGATTATTTTAAAATGATTTCGACACTGGAACTACGACATATTGTGGAGCAAAGCTTCCTGCCAAACCGCTGTGAATGCACTCTCTCGGCCGATTCGTCTTTGACCGTGCGCGTTTTTCAAGAAGGTGGAGACAGGGAGAGTCTGGTTGTCACCGGAATCACCACTGCGTCGCTCAATACCAGTCGTACTATTTCAAGTTTCATTGCGGAACTTCAGCAAGACCTTGAAAACGCTAGCTCCTCTCATAACCATCTTGAGCCAATAGGCACAGGCTATTCAGTTGCAGCACCCTACCTGGTGAAGTGACAATCCTACGACGGATACTCCCCTGTCATCCCTCTCACTGCCATGCCCTATCTATATCAACCTCACTGACGAAGGAATAAGTGAGGTTGCGGCCTATTCCTGTGAATCTTGTTCGAAAAGGGTCGAAATCAATTTTTTGATGTCGTCTTGTACGTCTTTCGGCAGGCCGTCCAGCTCATGCAATACCTTAGTGTCCATAATGGTCATGCTATCCGTTGGCCGTACTTTCTTGACTCCCGTCACCACAAATAAAATATCCACACCTGCTTTTGCGACTGAAGACAGATAGGTGGCATTCGGAAACCGCGCACCTCGCTCGTACATGCCCTGAGCGTTTGGTTCTATTTCACCGATAGTCGCCAATGCTTGCTGCGAAAGGCCGAGGCGTTTTCGCTCTTCCTTCAATCTTGCACTCATACCGTGCATGGGAATTCCTTCTAGCTCGTCTAGGTATTTCTATGAGTGTACGAGCGATTGGCTAGTGTGTGAACCGCGCACATGGTTATCACAAACTTCACATCTTTCCACTTTGTATATAACTCCCTGGTCTATCGGTAGGGGTGCGCTAAATATCATCCGAGAGATCCCGACGTACCAATGGTTCATCAGGTCGTGACTCAGGCTCTACGCAAAGCTTCATCCCGAGCGCAACCGCAGACGTATGAGACTTACCCCGGAACCCTTTCTTAATTCCGTACAGCACCTGATAAGTCGTAGCAGGATCAAGGCCATGAGTTCGAGCAAAGTCCGAAACGCTAATTCCCTGCGCTCGAAGCCAACTCCTTGCCTCTTCAGGCGTCCGTATAGTCATTATGTTTCAGTTCCAATCTGCATAATTTGTGTCCAGCCGAGTCAAAAGGATTTTTCATACTCGTGAATTGGTTGACCGATGGACATCAGAGGAATTCAAAGCGTTTTGGATGAAAGTGACATTCTATTTGACGTCTATGATGAGGATGACATCGACTTTTGGTCCGCACGAAATAACAGGGAGGTTTTCCGCTGTCAGACCCAGAACGCGCTTACTGGTTATCTTCAACTATGAGCGACAGCGCCGACCTTGGCGAGCAGCTGATCGGTTGGAATGGGCGGTGGTTGATGATGGGCAATCTTGTCGTCTGTTATACGTGCCTGGCTTCGCAACCCGCGTCTCTTGCAGGAATGTCTTTTACGAATCTTCCGGGATGCATAGCGGGCAGGGACAAGCTTTATCCGTAGCGCGAGCTGGCTGAAATCCTTTCTGAGTTCCCGCCAATGCTTGATTGATTAAGTACATCAATTGTCCCGCCGGCGGGACACACCGTCTCGCGCCGCTCCTTTTTTCTCATGCTTTGTGGGGCTGATTGCCTGTAATACGGCTTTTACAACTTCTGACAAATGGTTCAATACAGTTCAACTTCGTTAGCTAAAATTGAGTGAATAGTAGAAGCTGCGGAAGACACATGCTGGGTGCGAAGATGAATATCACTATGCTTAGGCGAGCAGTGCGCTTGCGGATAGATGCGATTCTTGAACAAGCGAACGAGGATGATCGTCTGTACGAGAAGGGTGTCGCGGATGGCTACATTGCCGCACTGGTGGATTTTAAAGGGTTAAGCGCAATTGAAGGTGTTTCAATGACGGAGGATGCCAAGCAGGCTTATCTAAAACAGTAGCTCAGGCAGGCATAGGTTGCGAATTTGTCGCTTATGCAAGACTAGGAAAAGGATTACTTCATGGGCTTTTTAGTAACGTACAAAATAGGAGGACGCATACGCTTGGTATCGGTGGTTCCGATCGCGTGAGCGACTTTGACTTACAGTGGGTGGTGGCACTTAATGTCTGTGCAAGGTCATCACCGGCAGAGGCTAAAAGGCTGGATCTCACGCTGGATCAGCTCCTAAGGGAGCGCCTCACTCATGCTGGCGTGTCTGATATCGAGATCAGCCAATAGTTGAGAGTTCCAGTAGGGGATGTTGTCTAACGCGGATAGTCGACAAAGCATGTCGACCTGAATGCGGAGTACAGACGATGTCCGATGAGAAGTACCTTCATCGACTAGATGTGTCAAAGAGCGCAAACGAAGACGTAGGCGATCGATTGATCACCTGGAACCACCGGTGGTCAATGATGGGTAAATTCGTCATCTGCGATTTTTGTCTTGTGTCTTGTGGGGCGAAGGACGCTGCTAAACCGTTTGTGCATTTATCCGGATGCAGATCCTTAGCAACCAGTCTTTATCCTTGGCGAGAGCTCGCCAGTATATTGTCAGACCTTCCGCCGATACTTAATTAACTTGATGACCGCAGCGCCAGCAGTGTTGTAAGCCTGCTGGTTCTCAGCTTCCCCGTAACCATCAGCGTAACCTTGCCCGTAACGAAGCGGCGCCCGACACCGGCTTATCCGTGGATACTGCTCCTTGGATGCCGCGTGTAAATATTACGGAAGTAGCTGTTTGCGCATGGGGGGGGCTGTATCGAATAGAGCGGTGCTGTCTATCGAGCTTGAAGCGCCCAAACGGACATGAACGTGTTCCGCCTCATAGCTGATTTCAGCACCGTGCTTCGTGGGCGCTGAAACCTGCCTTGTGGCTTAGCTGGGCCTCGACATGATCGGCAGAGAAACCATGTTCGTTCAGCGTGGTGCTGGCGATATGGCGGAAGCCGTGGCCGGTCTGGCGACCTTCGTAACCCAAGCGGCGCAGTGCCATCAGGAAAACCGTATCGCTGCGCGACTTGGTGCGATCACTCCGGCCAGGGAACAGCAGAGGATATGAGCCGGTGAGTGCCCGCAGTTCCGTTAACGCTTCCACGGACTGGCGGCAGAGCGGCACCAAGTGTTCGAAGCCCTTTTTGCGGCCTTTGCGATCTACTGGGATCGTCCAAAGCTTTTTGTCGAAATCGAATTCAGACCATTGCGCCTCGCGCAACTCGCTTGGACGCACCGCCAGCAGGGTAAGCAGACGCAGACCAAGCTGTACGTCTTGGGCGTGCGGATAGGATCGAATGGCGCGAAGGAGGGCGGGTAGTTCTTCAATCGAGACGTGGGCGTAGTTTTCGGCTTTGCCAGACGAGAGGAAATTGTGGACGCCTTCCAGTGGATTATTTACGGCACGGCCAGTTACTCGGGCCAGGTCGTAAACGTCCTCGCAGTAAGCACGCACCCGGCTCATTTGCTCCAGGATGCCTTGCTTCTCAAGTCCGCGTAGAAGATCCATCCATTCCATCGACAGAATTCCAGTGTATCGACGCTTTCCGAATTCCGGGAATACATGACGCTCAAGGGCGCCCATCACACGCTTGGCCGTACCTGCGTCCCAGTTGCTGATGCGGGAAGTGTGCCATTCGCGGGCTAGTGTCTCGAAGGTGTCGTTTGCGGCCTCAACCTCGGCAGCCTTGCGCTCCTGCTTGGTCGCCATCGGGTTTTTCCCTTCTGCGGCGTCCGAGCGAAGATCCGCCGCTTTTGCCCTTGCCAATGCGCCGCTGATTTCGGGGTAACCGCCAAGCCCAAGCCAGGACCATTTGCCGTCCGACTTCTTGTAGCGCAATTGCCAAGACTTCTGTCCGTCCGGTTTTACGCGGAAATACAGGCCGCTGGCGTCCAGCTCGCGATATTCCTTCGAATCGGGCTCTAGGCCGCTGAGAGCCTTGTCCGACAAGGGGCGCCGCTTGATTTCAGTGCGTTTCATGGCGTGTATCCCCTCGGTTCAATTATTTTCAAAGGATGCACGTGGGGATACACGGAGGGAAGAGATAGGGGGATACAAGGAGAGATAGCCAGAAACAAGAAAGCCCGCACTAGGCGGGCTTCTTGAGGTGGTTTATAGACTGCTGTAGACGTCTGTAAACCGGTACTTGGTGGCTACACAGGGACTTGAACCCCGGACCCCAGCATTATGAATGCTATGCTCTAACCAACTGAGCTATGTAGCCAAGTGGCGCGCATTATTCGCGGATACGGGAAATGTGTCAAGCGTTGTTCTTGAAAATTTATCCGTGCGATCAAGCGGTTAGCCCTCGCTACGGTTAAACCCCACATTTTTCCACGCTCTCAGCGAGCAATCGCGCAGCCTCTATCTCTTCAATTCGTCAAAACTGCTCGGCATTCAACCCGTACAACGACTCGCTCCCGGCACGAATGCTGTGTTCCAGGCTTAATATTCGCGGCAGCATCCGGCTGAAGTAGAACTGGGCCGTGGCGATTTTTGCGCCATAGAACGTCTCGTCTTCAGTTCGTTTGCTTTCGGCGACGTGGGCCATGCGTGCCCAGAGGTAGGCGTAGGCGACGTAGCCGAACAGGTGCAGGTACTCGACCGAGGCGGCGCCGATTTCGTTGCGGTTGCTGTCCGCCCGTTCCTGTAACCAGTCGCTCAGGTTTTCCAGGCGTTCTACCGCGTCGAGCAATTGCGCCGAATAAGTCACGTTTGGTTGGTCGGCGAAGGTTCGAATTTCGGCGGTGAACTGACGCAGCGCGACGCCTTTGTCCATGACGACTTTGCGCCCTAGCAGGTCCAGCGCCTGAATGCCGTTGGTGCCTTCGTAGATCTGGGCGATGCGCACGTCGCGCACCAGTTGTTCCTGGCCCCATTCGCGAATGTAGCCGTGGCCGCCGAGTACTTGTTGGCCGTGGATGCAGCTCTCCAGCCCAGTGTCGGTGAAAAACGCTTTGGCGACGGGTGTGAGCAGGGCGACCAGCGATTGAGCGTCTTGGCGCTCTTGGGCGTCGTCGGAGAACTTGGCGAGGTCCAGTTGTTGCCCAACGTAGCTGGCAAACGCGCGGCCGCCCTCAGTCATGGACTTCATGCTGAGCAGCATGCGGCGCACGTCCGGGTGGACGATGATCGGGTCGGCGATTTTGTCCTTGGCGACGGCGCCGGTCGGGGCGCGGCTTTGGATCCGCTCCCGGGCGTAGGCAACGGCGCTTTGGTAGGAGGCTTGGGCGCAACCAATGCCCTGAATACCGATGGACAGACGTTCGTAGTTCATCATGGTGAACATCGCCGCCAGCCCTTTATGCGCCTCGCCGATCAGCCAGCCGCTGGCGCCGTCGAAGTTCATGACGCAGGTGGCCGAGGCCTTGATGCCCATCTTGTGTTCAATCGAGCCACAAGTGACCGCGTTGGCCTCAGCCAGCGAGCCGTCGGCGTTAACGCATATTTTCGGCACCAGAAACAGCGAAATACCTTTGGGGCCGGCCGGAGCATCGGGCAATTTGGCCAATACCAAATGGATGATGTTCTCGGTCAGGTCTTGCTCGCCGCCAGTGATGAATATCTTGCTGCCGCTGATACTGAAACTGCCATCGGCTTTTGGTTCGGCGCGGGTGCGAATGATGCCCAGGTCGGTGCCCGCATGGGCTTCGGTCAGGCACATGGACCCCGCCCAGCGACCTTCATACATCGGCGGCAGGTACAGGCTTTTCAGGGCTTCACTGGCGTGGGCGTCGATGGCCAGGCACGCGCCGGAACTGAGGGCTGAGTACAGCGCGAAACTGGAGTTTGCGCCGTAAAGCATTTCTTCAAATTGCACAGCAAGCATTTTCGGCATGCCCATGCCGCCGAACTGATCGTTGCCGGACAGGCCGACCCAACCTCCTTCTATATAGGTGGCGTAGGCCTGCTTGAAACCGGCGGGCGTGCTGACTTGGCCCGCGTGCCATTGCGCGCCTTCTTCATCACCGCTGCGGTTCAGTGGGGCGATCAGCTGTCCGGTGACTTTGGCCGCTTCTTCAAGAATGGCGTCTGCGGTGGAAGCGTCGACGGTTTCGGCCAAGGCGGGCAAGCGTGCCCACAGCGCTGGGGCGTCAAATACTTCGTGCAGGACAAAGCGCATGTCCCGCACGGGAGCGTTGAATTCAGGCATCAGGTGAACCTCGTTTTAACAGTTAAAGGTTCTTGGCGGTTTCGCGCAGCACGAACTTTTGAATTTTACCGGTGGAAGTTTTCGGCAACAGGCTGAACACCACCGTGCGCGGAACCTTGAAACCCGCCAGGTGTTCGCGGCAGAAGCTGATGATGTCGGCTTCGCGAACGTGCTCGTGATCGGCTTTGAGGGTAACAAACGCGCAGGGCGTTTCGCCCCATTTCTCGTCGGGGCGCGCAACCACAGCGGCTTCGAGTACCGCTGGGTGGCGATACAGCACGCCTTCGAGTTCGATGGTGGAGATGTTTTCGCCGCCGGAAATGATGATGTCTTTGAGCCGGTCCTTGATCTCGACATAACCGTCGGGGTGACACACTGCCAGGTCGCCGGTGTGGAACCAGTCGCCTTCGAACGCTTCAGCGGTGGCGCTTGGGTTCTTCAGGTAGCCCTTCATGATCGTGTTGCCACGCATGAATATTTCGCCGATGGTTTCGCCATCGCGCGGGGTCGGCTCTAGGGTTTTCGGGTCTGCGACCATCAACCCTTCCAGCGTCGAGTAACGCACGCCCTGGCGAGACTTGACCTGGGCGCGCTCGTCCAGCGGCAGCTCATCCCATTCGCTGTGCCAAGCACAAATCGTGACCGGGCCATAGCTCTCGGTCAGGCCATACACGTGGGTGACTTTAATGCCCATTTCTTCTACCGCGCCAATCACTTTGGCGGGCGGCGCTGCACCCGCGACCATGGCGTGTACCGGGTGATCGATGGCGGCTTTGGCTGAGTCCGGCATGTTGATCAACGCGTTGAGCACGATGGGCGCGCCGCAGAAGTGGGTGATCTGATGCTCATGAATCAAGGTCAGGATTTTTTGTGGGTCGACCCGGCGCAAAAATACATGCACGCCGGCCATGGCGGTAATGGTCCACGGGTAGCACCAGCCGTTGCAATGAAACATCGGCAACGTCCAAAGGAAAATCGGGTGGTTGCCCATGCTCCAGGTCATTTGGTTGCCCAATGAGCTCAAGTAAGCGCCGCGATGGTGGTACACCACGCCCTTCGGGTTGCCAGTGGTGCCAGAGGTGTAGCTCAACGAAATCGCGTCCCACTCATCCGTTGGCCACTGCCAGGCAAAGTCCGGGTCGCCTTCAGCCAGCAAGGCCTCGTAATCCAGCGTGCTGACGGCCTGACCTTCGCCATACTCGGGGTCATCCACGTCAATCACCAGCGGTGGATGCTCCAGCATGCTCAGCGCGGCGTGCACGACATCATAGAATTCACGATCAGTAATCAACACTTTGGCTTCGCCATGCCCCAGCATGAAGGCAATCGCCTCGGCGTCCAGACGTACGTTAAGCGGGTTCAAGACGGCGCCGATCATCGGCACTGCAAAGTGCGCTTCCAACATGGCCGGAATATTGGGCAGCATCAGTGCCACAGTATCGTTTTTGCCAATGCCACGACCTTCAAGCGCCGAAGCCAGGCGCCGACAGCGGGCATAGGTTTGCGCCCAGGTACGACGAATCGAACCATGGATAACAGCAGGATAGTTAGGGTAAACGTGGGCAGTGCGCTCGATGAAGCTGAGCGGAGACAACGCGATATGATTGACCGCCGCAGGGGCGAGCCCTTGCTCGAAGATCGACATGTAGGGGTACTCGGTTGGCTGATTGTTAGCTCTGTCGCTGACCCTTTAGGCATTTGCCGTATCGGGTAGCTTTAAGTCCGGCGTGTTTTATATATCAATCGTTGTCAGGTATGGAAGTAATACCTTAATCATATAGTATTTATACTATATGTATTTTTTGCCACCGTTTGGCTGCCTTCGCAAGGAATGAGGCGGACATCCGCGTACTCATTTCACGACAGGGCATCTGATGACTTCCCCCCGGACTTTCCCTTTGCACACCTCGGTGCTGTTGAGCCACGACCCGCAACCCAGCCTATTGCTCGATGGTCAGGCGCGTCCGATTGAACTCAACCCAGCGCTGCTGAAAGTACTGGCGCAGTGGCCCAACACCGACGTAACGGCGCTGTTGCCGGTGAATCAATTTGCGCTGGTACGCGCCTGCCTGGAACAGCAACGGGCGATCGAAGACGTTGAAGCCTGTTGGGAACAACGAATTTTTTTATGGACGTTTATTCCCGTTCCCCAGGGAAACCAGGTGTTGGCGCGCTGCCGAGAGGCCACTGAGCAGGTTGTGGCCGAGCGTGAAGCGGCCAAAGCGCGACGGCTGTATCGATTGATCACCGAAAACACCACTGATCTTATTTCCCGGCACACGCCTGAAGGTCATTTCATTGATGCGTCACCCGCGGCCTGGACGTTGCTGGGTTATTGGCCCGAGGAACTGCGTGGTTTATTGGCCCAGGGTTTGTTTCATGGGCAGGACTTGGCGGGACTGATCAACCGGGCCCGGGATGCGCTGACCCAAGAGGGTTATCACACGATGACCTACCGAATCCGCCACCGCGATGGGCATTACTTGTGGTTCGAAACCGCCAGCCGGGCGATCCGCGAAACCTACACCGGTGCCGTGGTCGAGGTGGTCAGCGTGTCCAGGGATATCACTGCTCGAGTTCAGGCGGATGAGCGTCAGCGGCGTCTCGAAGATGAGTTGGCGCACACGGCGCGGCTAGTGACCTTGGGCGAATTGGCCTCGGGCATTGCTCATGAAATCAATCAGCCATTGGCGGCAGTCGTCAATTACGCCAGCGCCAGCCAGCGTTATTTGCAGGCCTTGGGCACTCACCCTCAGGCCGCCGAACGGGTGGCCCAGGGTTTAGAGCACATCACCGACCACGCCAATCGCGCGTCTGAAGTGATCAAGCGGCTGCGGGCTTTTCTGCGCAAAGGGCGGCGGCAAATGCAGGCCTTGGACGCCAGCGAAGTGGCCCGTGGGGTGGTTCGTTTGTGTGGGTGGGAAGCGAACGATTGCCAGGTCACGATAAAAGAGCGATTGCCGGATAATCTTCCGCCGATCTACGCCGATAGAGTGTTGTTGGAGCAGGTGTTGCTTAACGTATTACGCAACGCCATCGACGCCAACCGCGAGGCTCATCCCGGTCGATCATCGACCATTGTATTAGCGGCTGAAGTGGCGCGTGACGGGCGCATCGAGCTGAGTGTTCAGGATCAAGGACCGGGGGTGAGCGAGCCGGAACTGGAAAAGATTTTCACACCGTTTTACACCAGTAAAGTCGATGGCCTTGGCCTGGGATTATCCATGAGTCGCAACATCATCGAAGGGCTGGGTGGCGAGCTAAAGGCCCGGCGCCTGCCGGTTGGCCTGATGCTGTTGTGTTCTTTGCCTCGCGTGGGTCCGTCGGCAACCGCATCAGGAGTGAGTGAATGACCCGCGTCGCGGAGCAAGTGGTGTATGTGGTCGATGACGACCAAGGCATGCTCGACTCGACTGTCTGGTTGCTGGAGTCGGTGGGCCTCAAAGCGCTGCCGTTTACCAGCGGGCGGGCTTTTCTGGAAGCGTGCGATGCCGAGTTGAATGCGTGCGTGTTGCTGGATGTGCGGATGCCGGGTATGGGCGGCCTGAATGTGCAGGAAGAGATGCGTGCGCGGGACCTGCGTTTGCCCGTGATTTTTGTCAGCGGCCACGCTGATGTGCCAATTGTGGTCCGGGCGTTCAAGGCCGGCGCCCATGACTTCATTGAAAAACCGTACAACCAACAGCTGTTGTTGGACAGCGTGCAACAAGCGCTGCAAAGCGCGGATGCACACCCGTCAGACGCTCAAGGTCAGGCGGCATTGCAAGCGCGCTTGCTGACGTTGACGCCCCGCGAGCGCGACGTATTGCTGCCGCTGGTGCAAGGCTACACGACTCGGGAAATTGCGGAGCAATTGGGTATCAGTGCAAAAACCGTGGATCTGTATCGGTCGCGGGTAATGAAACGCATGCAGGCCGAGCATCTACCGGCATTGGTAGGCATGGCGATAGTCGTCAAGCTCGTCAACCCGCTGGCGCTGCGCTCAGGTCGCGATTGAAGGGCTATCCGTTCCGTATTAGCGGTCTGGTTCTTGCTTCCCAATCGAATATAACGGCGATCCGCCGGGTTTTTTGCAGTTGGCGCCTCCATGGCCACAAGCGATGGGAGGGTGTCCAGATGAGAGGTTTTAAATGCTGACGCTTTTGTCCCCGGGGATCCGCCTGCTAGGGCGTTTTGGATTTGCTCGAAAGTTTCAGCTGCTTTTCCTATTGTTCATGCTGCCGTTGGTGGGCAGTTTATGGATGATCGGCCAGGATTATCGCGACAAGCTGGCCCTAATATCTGGGGAGCGCGCGGGTGTTCGGCAGTTATTGGCGCTGGATTCGCTGGATGATCTGTTGGCGGCGCAACGCGACCGAGCCGCACGTTGGAAGGCGGCCGATATTCTCCACGAGCCCACCCCGGCGGCACGTGAAGCGATGGCCGCACTCGATGCCGCGAACCCTGTTGTAGGTCAGGCGCTCGTGCAATTGGGCATTGATTTGCACAGCAATGGTGCGCAAGCCGACACACTCAATCGTTACCAGACGCTACAAAATGCCACCACGGGTTTGGATTCTGCGGCCCTACGCACGGTAGGCTGGTGGCCGGACGGATACGAGCGTTTCACCACGGCGTTGACCGCACTGCAAAACCTGCGTGAACAAATCGTTTTGGACAGCGGCCTGAACATCGACCCATGGCGTGAAACCTATGTGTTGATGCAAATAGCTACACAGCAAACGCCGGACCTCATCGAGCGTGTTGGTCGGCTGGCCAGTGTCGGGCAAACGTCGATCTCGTCCGGCCAGTTCACCATGCAAAGCCGCTTGCAGATGCGTGACCTGCGCAGCCGCCTCAGCGACGCGCGTGATCAGCTGAACAAAACTGGCGCGTCATTGGAAGCCAAACTACCGCAAGAAATGCAGCCGTGGTCCGACCAGTACCGCAAAAGCCAGCAGCGGCTGGACAGTGAATTAAAAGTGCTGGATGACGGGGTGTTTGGCGGCAGTATCAGCCTCAAAACCGATGGTTTCGAGCGCAGCATTGACGCATTGCTGAGTGACCTGGCCGCATTGCGCCACCAATCGTTGGCGTCATTGGATGATCGCTTGGGCTATTACCACGACCAGTCCATTAAGCAGTTCATTCCAGTCGCCGCCGTGTTCGGTTTCTTGCTATTGGCGGCGCTGTATTTGTTTGTGTGTTTGCAGGCTTCTATCCGCCGCAGCGCCAGTGGCATCACGACCCTGGCGCAATCGCTGCGTGACGGTAACCTCTGCGTTCAAGTGCCGGTGGAAGGGCGCGATGAACTGGCCGCGATCAGCACCGCACTCAACGTCGCGGTGGTGCAATTGCGCACCAGTCTATTGGGTGTCGATCACGAAACCCTGCAATTGAGCGGCGCGGTACAAACGCTCAATACCCAGTCCAGCCGCACGCTGAACGAAGTCGAAGATCAACAGCTACAGATCAGCCAGATCGCGACGGCGGCCACTCAATTGGCGGCGACCTCCCAAGGCGTGGCGAAAAGTTGCGAGCAAGCATCCGCCAGTGCCCAGCACACCCGACATGTGGCAGAAGAAAGCAGTCGTGACAGCCTTCGGACCACCGAAAGTATCCAGCAGCTTAATCAGCGCCTGACCGACACGGCCGCAGCGTTGGGACGTGTCAGTGAGCAAGGGCAACAAATTCAATCGGTGGTGGACGCCATTCGCGGTATCGCTGAGCAGACTAACTTGTTGGCACTCAACGCAGCCATCGAAGCGGCGCGAGCTGGCGAGCAGGGCAGAGGTTTCGCAGTGGTTGCCGACGAAGTGCGCAGTCTTTCACAGCGCACTCAGGCGTCGACTGCGCAAATCGCGGGTACCGTCGACAGCTTGCGCAACACCGTCAGTCAGGCCGTGGGGCTGATGGACGCGGCGTGCGGTCAGGCCGTCAATGACGCGGCAGCGGTGACCGGGTTGGGCCAGCGTTTGGGTGAGATCGCCAGTGCAGTGCAGGGCGTAACCGACACCTTGGCGCAGATATCCACGGCGGTTGAAGAACAGGCCAGCACGGCGGATGAAGTGAGCAGTAATATTCAACAGGTCGATCAAGCTGCCGGGCGCTTGCTGGATGGCGCACGGGCGGTCAATCAAGCGGCCGACATGCTCAGCAAAGGCAGCCGGGCGCTGAGTGACAATACCGCGCGTTTTCAATTGAACTGATCGCGTGGGCGTAGGCCTTAACAGAGCGTCCTCAGCGGGTGGAGGCGCCTGGAGGTCGGATGAATGTAACCAGGATCGCAATCGCAACGGTGTTTGTTGTCCTCTGTGCCGGTGCGGGGTTTTGGTTCGCGAGCGAGCCGGAGATGCCTGTCCTTAGCGCTGCCGCCCGCCAGAAACCGATGGTCGAAATCGGCCCTAACGTCATTCAGCACGGCGCTCAGCTGGTCGCGCTGGCCGACTGCGCCGTGTGCCACAGCGCCAAAGGCGGCGCATTGTTGGCCGGTGGTCTGAAACTGGAGACGCCCTTCGGTGCGATTTACTCCACCAACATCACCCCGGACGACGAAACCGGTATCGGTACTTGGTCCCTGGATGCGTTCAAGCGTGCGATGCGCAATGGCGTTTCGCGGGACGGGCATTTGCTGTACCCGGCTTTTGCGTATCAGCACTTCACCCGAGCCCGTGACGCCGACATCGCGGACATTTACGCGTACCTGATGAGCCGACCGCCGGTGCACGCCATCGCGCCGGACAATCACCTGATCTTTGCGCTGAACATTCGTCCGCTGCTGGCGGGCTGGAACCTGCTGTTTTTGCATCCGGGTGAAGTACCTGCCGACCCCGCACAGAGCGCCGAGTGGAATCGCGGACGCTATCTGGTGGACGGCCTCGGGCACTGCGGCGCCTGCCATTCGCCGCTGAACCTACTGGGCGCTGAAAAGGCCGGCCAAGCGTTCGCCGGTGGTTCTATCGATGGCTGGGACGCCCCCGCGTTGACCCGGTTATCGGGCGCGCCGGTGCCGTGGACCCAAACGCAATTGGTCGCCTACTTGCAAACCGGTTTAGCGTCCGAGCACGGCGCAGCGGCTGGACCGATGCGGTCGGTGAGTCGTGAACTGGCCGAGGCGCCCCGTGGGGATGTCGAGGCGATGGCGGCGTACCTGCTGTCGCTGCAAAACCCTGCCTCACCGATGCGCACGGCCGTGGAACAGGCCAATCCGGTCATCGCGCCCTCGCAACAAAGGGCGCATGCGTTATTTGTTGGTGCGTGCGCTGCCTGCCATGAGGCTGGCGCGCCGATGTCGGCAATGGGCGGCAGGCCGTCGTTGGCGCGAGGTACGGCGATCAATGCCGACAACCCGAACAACACGGTGCGCATGATCCTCGACGGCAATGGTTGGCAAGGCAGTGACGCCGCGCACTTTATGCCCGCATTTGCGGACAGCCTGACCGACACGCAAATTGCCGACCTCGCTCATTACCTACGCGCGCGTTACAGCGCCCAGAGACCGTGGAATTCGGTGGATGAAACCTCGGTCGCCAAGATTCGCAAGGAGACCCCAACGCCATGACCACGCTTACTGTGAACGGCGTGCAGCACACGATTGATGTCGATCCGTCATCGCCGCTGCTCTACGTGCTGCGTAATCAGTTGCAACTGAACGGCGCCAAATTTGGCTGCGGCTTGGGTCAGTGCGGTGCCTGTACCGTGATCGTCGGCGATAAGCCGGTGTTCTCATGTTTATTGCCGGTGTCGGCGGTGGGCGAACGGCCTGTTCGGACCATCGAAGGCTTGGGCACTGTCGAGCATCCGGGTCCGCTGCAACAGGCATTTATCAACCAGCAAGCCGCGCAGTGCGGATACTGCATTGCCGGAATGGTGATGCGCGCCCAGGCACTGCTCGACAAAGTACCAACGCCCAGCGACGGGGACATTCGCGACCACCTGCAACCCCACCTATGCCGATGCGGTACGCACATGCGGATTCTTGCAGCGGTCCATGAGGTGGCTGAAGCAAACGCGGCGACTAATGCGCAGGCGCCGTCATGAGGCCCGATGACGCGCAAGACGTATTGAGCAATCCCGGCCGCAGGCACTTTTTAGTTGCCAGTTCGCTGCTGGTCAGTTTTTCATTGCTGGCGAGTTCCCGGGTATTCGCCGTAACGTCGACCACCGAAGCTGGGACGTTCACCACCAGCACGCCGAGCCTGCCGGGTAGCTTGAAGACCGAGCCGAACCTGGATGCGTGGATCAAGATCGATGGGCAAGGGCAGATCACGGTGTTTACCGGCAAAGCTGAATTGGGCACCGGCATCCGCACGGCACTCATTCAGATTGCCGCCGAGCAGTTGGACGTCGCGCCACATACCCTGCGACTAATCACGGCCGATACCGCCCAAACCCCGAACGAAGGCTACACCGCCGGCAGCCATTCGATTGCCGACAGCGGCACGGCGATCTTCCACGCAGCCGCTCAAGTGCGTAGCCTGTTGGTGCAAGCCGCCGCTATCGAGTGGGACGTCGACCTCGAGACGTTAGCTGTGAAAGACGGCATCATCACTTCATTCGACGGCCGTCGTATCAGTTACGGCGAGGTGGTGGGGCGGGTCGAACTGCACCAGGCGGCCAGCGCTGTTTCCGCGTTGAACGATCCGAAAACCTTTGCCGTCATCGGCCAATCGATGCCCCGAGTCGATATTCCCGGCAAGGTCACGGGCGGTCCCAGTTACGTGCAGGACATGCGCCTGCCCGGCATGCTCCATGCGCGGGTGGTGCGTGCGCCGTCGATTGGCGCGACCTTGGTCAGCCTCGACACCCGCGAGGTAGAGAAGATGCTGGGGGTGATCAAGGTCGTGCGCGACGGTAATTACTTGGCGGTGGTGGCAGACGATGAGTGGCGAGCCATTCTGGCAATGCGCGCATTGACCGCCGCCGCCACTTGGACACTCGGTCCGCCGCTGGCTGATCAGGCGACGATTCATCAGCACTTGATCAATTCTCCGATTCAGGAAATACCGGTCGCTGATCAGCACGGTCCTGCCGCGCCAGCGGTTAAAACCGTGCGTGCGCGATACAGCAAACCGTATTTGACCCACGGCTCCATCGGACCGTCTTGCGCAGTGGCGCACCTCGACCGTGACCGGCTCACGGTCTGGACCCACACTCAGGGCGTTTACCCCATGCGTGCGGGTTTGGCGGAAATGCTGTCGATGCCGCTCCAGAACATCCGCTGCGTTCACGTCGAAGGATCCGGCTGTTACGGGCATAACGGCGCCGACGACGTTGCCGCTGATGCTGCATTGATTGCACGCGCATTACCCGGACGTCCGGTGCGCGTGCAGTGGATGCGCGAGCAAGAACATACCGGCGAGCCGTTCGGTCCGGCCATGACTACTGAGGTTGCCGCTTCGCTCGACGCCGCTGGAAAAATCGTTGATTGGACCTTTGAGGTCTGGAGCAACACCCACAATTTCCGCATCGCGAACGCCGGGCGTTTTATCCCGGCTTCGCTGCTGTCCAAGCCATTTACCCCCGCACCGCCCCAGCCGATCCCAATGCCCGAAGGCGACGGCCAACGCAACAGTGTCCCGCTGTACACCCTGCCCAATCTGCGGGTGCAGTACCACTTTCTGCCGATGATGCCGATCAGGGTATCGGCCATGCGTTCGCTGGGCGCTTACCACAACGTCTTCAGCATCGAGAGCTTCATGGATGAACTCGCATTGGCAGCTAACGCTGATCCGGTGGCGTTTCGCTTGGCGCACCTCGACGATCCACGAGGGCGCGACGTCATTACGCTGGCCGCGCAAAAGTTTGGCTGGCAACCCGGCGTGAAGCTGCCCACCGGACACGGCGTCGGCTTTGCGTTCGCCCAATACAAGAACCTGATGGCGTATTTTGCCATTGCGATGGAAGTGTCGGTGGAACCGAAAACCGGGAGTGTGCAGATAGGACGGGTTGTTGCGGCGTGTGATTGCGGGCAGTTGGTCAACCCCGATGGCGCGCGTAATCAGATCGAGGGCGGCATCATTCAAGCCGCAAGCTGGGCGATGTTCGAGCAAACCACTTGGAACGCGCAAAACATCACCAGCTACGATTGGAGCACTTACCCGATCTTGCGTTTCTCGTCAGTGCCTACGTCGATTGAGGTTCATATGATCGACCGCCCTGGCATGCCGTTCCTCGGGGTTGGCGAAGCGTCGCAAGGCCCAACGTCCGCCGTCATAGCCAACGCCATAGCCAACGCGACGGGTAAGCGGCTTCGAAACACGCCGTTGACCGGGGAGCGGTTGAAGCTGGCGCTGCAGGCGCCGGACGTACACGGAATCTGATCAAGCGGCGGTCTTTGAGCGTCCGGCCCGCAAAAGAACGATAACCCCCAAAATGGCGGACAGAATCGAGCCCATAAGCACGCCTACCTTCACCTCATCTACCAGATGCGGAGCACTTGAGAATGCCAGCGCCCCGATGAAAAGGCTCATCGTGAATCCGATACCGCACAAAAGGGCGATCCCATACAACTGAAACCAGCCACAGTTTTCGGGAAGCTTTGCCAAACCTAATCGAATGGCCAGTGCTGCCAGCCCGAATACCCCAAGCTGCTTGCCTACCAATAGCCCTAAAGTGACCCCCAGCGGTACTGGGTCGATTAGATTATTGGGCGAAATACCAGCAAGGGATACGCCGGCATTGGCAAAGCCGAAGATGGGCACCACGGCGAACGCGACCCATGGATGCACTTTTTCTTCGAGGTAAAGAAGGGGCGACTTGCGCTCGCTATTTGGATCGCCCAGCGGAATGCAAAGGGCAAGAATAACCCCTGCCAGGGTTGCATGGATGCCAGATTGAAGCATGAAAAACCACAGCAGGGCGCCAGCTACCAAATAGGGAAGAAGTCTTCTCACGCCGCAGCGGTTGAGTATTACCAGGAAAACGATAACAGCGAGTGATGCCAGCAGCATGCTGATGGACAGGCCACTGGTATAGAACAGGGCAATGATCAGTACGGCGCCGAGGTCATCAAGAATCGCTAACGCCGACAGAAAGATTTTCAAGGAAAGGGGAACGCGCTTGCCGAGCAGCGACAGTACGCCTAAGGCAAACGCGATGTCGGTAGCTGCAGGAATGGCCCAGCCGCCCATGGTTTGGGTGTTGCCCCAGTTGACGGCGAGGTAGATCAACGCAGGAAACACCATGCCGCCCAGTGCGGCGAAACCGGGAAGCGCGCGCTGGCTCCAACTTGACAGCTGGCCGGCCAGCATTTCACGCTTGATCTCAAGACCCACTAACATGAAGAAGACGGCCATTAGGCCATCATTCACCCAGTGCTCAATCGACAGCCCCACGATTTTGATATGCAGAGTCGAAAAGTAAACGGCAGACCAAGGCGAGTTCGCCACGATCAGCGCCGCCAGAGCAGAGGCCATCAGGATCAAGCCACCTGCTGACTCAGCGGCGAAAAAACGAGAGATAAACGCCAGGGCGGAGGGTGATTCACTAGGCTCTTGGGTGTTACGAACACGCGAAGGATCAGAACTCATAGGCACGGCAGCTCCGCGTGGCGGCCCGACCTACGCATAATTAAACCTGCCTACCGCGATTTTGCGGCGACACCCAAGGCGGCATTCTACACCAGAGGCCTCCCATTGGGTTTCGCCAATGACGGATCATCGGATGCCCAGTCGTCGATCCAGCGAAAGTGATCCTGCGCCACGCGCGACGATGAGCAGCAGCAGACCCGCCCAGGAAAGATGCGTCGGCCAGGCGTCAGGGTACACAAACACCTCAATGACAAATGTCATGCCCAGCAACGCCAACGCTGACAGTCGGGAAAACAACCCCAGCACCAGAAGCACCGGAAACAAGTGCTCGCTGTAGGCTGAAAGGTGCGCAGCCAGTTCTGGAGAGATCAACGGCAGGGCGTATTCCGTGCGGAACAGTTCGTAGGTACTTGGTGTGATCGTCAGAAAGCCACTGACTTTGGTTCGTCCTGACATAAAGAAAATAGCGGCAATTGACAGACGAGCTATCAACGCCAACAGCGAATCGCCAATCAGCGACTCCAGTCGGCCTGCGACGCGGTTCCAGAGTCCACGCAGGGATCTATCGCCAGCAGATGGGTGAGTGTGGATAACGTCCATGAGGTGCTCCATCAGTTACGTGGGTACGTTTTTAGAAAGGTCGACCTGAATTCGCCGCGACGAATGCGTCAGCGCTCACCAAGCGGATGATCAGGTTTTCCAGGTTCAAGTCAGGCTCGACTGCACTGGCTCGATCGGCAGCTTTATCGAGGGGCAGGTCTGCCGCGCACGCATCGAGAAAGGCACATTCGGCAGCACTGGCAGCCTGCCAATGAACGCCGCCAACCTTGCGCGTCAGAAGCGCACCTTCGCCCTGCCAGTTGAGTTCGTCAGGCATCTCCAGCTGCTCACGATTGACACGCCAGATCGTGTACGCCGGACAGTCAGGTAACCAAACCCAGCGGCAAGCCGCACGGGGTGTAAGTCGGCTGTTGGCCAAGTCTGTCGGCGACAGCTGGGCCAAGGTACTCATTTCCAAGACGGGTTCATCTTTAGCGCAATGCACGTGTGTCCACAGCAGATCTAGAAGGGCGACGTCGCCCAGATAGGGCATTTCTCGTGCGTGCTCAAAGCCGTCGAGAAAATGCGGAAATTCGGCCCCGTAGTGCAGCAACCGGGCGTCCGTTGGCGGCGAAATTCGGGCATGGATTGCGGCGGCGCTCCGGAGCCAGTCGGTGCCCACGAGTCGTTCTATGGTCGGGAAGTTGGCGAGCAACGCGTCGGTTGCACCTTTGAGCACTGTATTGCGATAAACCGCAAAGCCGGGCTGTTGGGTAAGCGCTTGCATCTCGGATGAATCGGCACCGTAGAGTGCTTCTACGAACGCATCTTGAAAGTGTTCGAGGGATGGCTTCATATCGCCAGCCCCCGTTGCAGGCTTTGCCCAAGATTCAGGCGTGATTGCGCTCTGTCGCGTTCGGCGAGCAGAACATCGAAAGCAGGGATATGGTCGTCACGTTCGATCAATGTCGGGCGCATACCGATTCTATTAATCAAGCGTTCATACAAAGACCAGACATCCTCAGCGATGGGCGCGTCGTGAGTATCGATCAATAACGTTGAATTTCCCGGATCCTCAGTGTGCCCGGCCAGATGTATCTCCATGATTGCCGTGGCCGGAAAAGCATCCAGATAAGTTGCCGCATCGAAGCCCAGGTTGTGGGCGCTGATGTGTACGTTATTGACATCCAGCAGCAAGCCGCAGCCAGTCCTTTTACTCAATTCAGTCAGAAAATCGACTTCGCTGTAGTCATGACCAGCAAGGTGTAAATAGTGGGTCGGATTTTCAACGGCAATACGACGTCCAAGGGCATCTTGTGTGCAGTGGATATTGCTTGCTATGCGCTGCAATGCCTCGCTTGTGCGGGGAAATGGCAACAGGTCAGGATGGTATTGACCGCGCCAGGCGGACCACGCAAGGTGCTCGGAAATCAAGGCGGGTTGAATGCGATCAGCGAGCGTGTTCAAGCGCTTTAAGTGCTCTGCATCGGGCGGACAATCGGCCGCCAGCGAGAGTGATACGCCGTGTAATGACAGCGGGTGCCGGTTGCCAATTGCCTCTAGCCACGCCAAGCGGGGGCCACCACCGACCATGTAGTTTTCCGGATGAACTTCGAACCAGAGCCCGTCAACCGTGCAGTCGAGGGCGTCCTGGTAGTGAACCGGTTTGAGGCCGAGCCCGGCCCCCATCTGGAATTGATTCTTCATGATTGGCGTGTGCCCCGTGGTGCAGAAGTTACATAGGTGTCAGAGTGCCCATGCCTTTTGGGGTCTTGATGGACGTGCACGTACCCGCTGGAACGTTTTTCCAAGAGTTGGCCTGGTAATCCATTTTGGCGGTGCCTGCACAGGTAGTGCCTGCACCGGCTTTGCAATCGTTATGACCGGCCATCGAGACGCCGTAGCATTTTTCCATGGCGCCAGCAGCAGGGGTCTCTGCGGCCATAGCACCGGCTGCGAAGGAAGAGAAAGCAACGGCGAGGGCGGCAAGTTTCAGGGTGTTCATGGTTATTTCTCCGGACAATAATGAGCGGTCGTCGTGTCAGTGCGAAAGTGCGCTGTGCTTGCGATCCGAAAGGTAGTTCGCTGACTGTTCATATCCGGTTACAGCAATCGCAAAAAAATTCTCAGGTGCGTGAAAATAAATCCGCTGATTGCCTTACGCCGTTCAACGCAAGCATGATCCGCTGCCCGTTACTGGCATTGCCGTTATGCAGGTATGAAATATATTTACCCTTCGTGTAACCAGGGCGGACGATGGAACGAACTACAGATAACAATACGTTGCGCAGCCGGGAGCTCCATCTCCAAAGCGTGTTTCTCGCCGGTTTAAACGGAGACGAACGGGCTTATCGCGTATTCCTGTCTGAGTTAAGCGGTCATTTACGTGGCTTTTTGCGAGCGAAACTTCAACGACAACCTGATGAAGTCGAGGATTTGCTGCAAGAGGTTTTGCTCGCTGTTCACAATGGGCGCCATACGTACCGAGACGATCAGCCTCTGACAGCGTGGGTTTTTGCTATTGCGCGCTACAAGCTCACCGATTTTTTTCGAAGCCGGTCACGCCGTGAGGTGTTCAACGATTGTCTCGACGATGTGTCCGAGCTATTTGCCGAGCCCGAGCTTGAGCCCGCGCAGGCCAGTCGCGATCTGAGCAAGTTGCTGGAGCAACTGCCTGAGCGTCAGCGTCTACCCATCGTGCATGTGAAGCTTGAAGGGTTGTCGGTGACTGAAACCGCACAGATGACAGGTTTGTCGGAGTCCGCCGTAAAGGTAGGCATACATCGCGGGCTCAAGGCGCTGGCGGCGAGGATTATAGGTGCACGATGAAAACTGATGATTTTATTACCATGCTCGCCTCGGGCATTACCCCAGTCGACCGGAATACGCTGGCCAAACGCTTCGGCGTCGCTGTATTGGTCGGTTTAGCGGCGGCTACTTTGCTGGTGGCGATGAAGCTGGGTATTCGCCCTGATCTGGCTGAGGTGTCGGCAACGCCAGTCTTCTGGGCGAAGATAGCGTTTCCTTTGTGCCTGATGATCGGTGCGCTAAGTACCGTGGTGCGGCTGGCAAGACCTGGGATTACGGCTGGCTCGGGACAACGCCTGATCGTTGCGGCGGTTGCAGCGGTGTGGGTCGGCACCCTCTATGTTCTCCTGACTGCTGCGCCCGGTGAGCGTGTCGAAATTGTCCTTGGCAAGACATGGCGGGTGTGCGCGTTGAACATTACCCTGCTGTCGATTCCGGGCTTCATTGCGGTTTTCTGGGCCCTACGCGGGTCCGCGCCCACGCGCCTGGCATTGGCAGGTGCCTGTGGCGGATTGCTGGCCGGTGCGATGGCTACGCTTGCCTATTGTTTGCATTGCCCAGAAATGGAAGTTCCATTTTGGGGTGCCTGGTATTTGCTGGGCATGTTGGTCCCGGCAGCTATCGGCGCGTTACTCGGGCCGCGCTGGCTTCGCTGGTAACAAAAAAAAACCCGTATCGGCAAGCGATTACGGGGGTTTTTTAGGTTCGCCAAGCGCCGTGGAATTCCACGGAATTTGTCAGACGTTAAAGCGGAAGTGCATCACGTCGCCGTCTTTGACAATGTATTCCTTGCCTTCCAAACGCCATTTACCGGCTTCTTTAGCACCGGCTTCGCCTTTGTATTGAATGAAATCGTCATAGGCGATGACTTCTGCGCGGATGAAGCCTTTTTCGAAGTCGGTGTGGATCACGCCTGCGGCTTGAGGGCCGGTGGCGCCGACGCGAACGGTCCAGGCACGGACTTCTTCAACGCCTGCGGTGAAGTAGGTCTGCAGGTGCAGCATCTCGTAGCCGGCGCGGATTACCCGGTTTAGACCCGGCTCTTCGAGGCCCAGGGCTTCGAGGAACATGTCTTTTTCTTCGCCGTCATCCAGCTCGGCAATTTCTGCTTCGATCTTGTTGCAGACCGGTACCACGATCGCGCCTTCTGCTTCGGCGATGGCGCGAACCACGTCCAGCAGCGGGTTGTTTTCGAAGCCGTCTTCGGCGACGTTGGCGATGTACATGACGGGCTTGGTGGTCAGCAGGTGGAAGCCGCGAATGGCGGTCTTCTCATCGGTGCTCATGTTCTTCATCAGACTGCGCGCGGGCTTGCCTTCAGTGAAGTGAGAGATGAGTTGTTCCAGCAGACCTTTTTGAATGACCGCGTCCTTGTCACCGCCTTTGGCGTTGCGCGCGACTTTCTGCAATTGCTTTTCGCAGCTGTCGAGGTCGGCGAAGATCAATTCCAGATCAATGATCTCGATGTCGCGTTTCGGGTCGACGCTGTTGGAAACGTGAATCACGTTCTCGTCTTCGAAGCAGCGGACCACGTGAGCGATGGCATCGGTTTCGCGGATGTTGGCGAGGAACTTGTTGCCCAAGCCTTCACCTTTCGAAGCGCCCGCCACGAGGCCGGCGATGTCGACGAACTCCATGGTGGTTGGCAGAATGCGCTTCGGTTTGACGATGACGGCCAAGGCATCAAGACGCGTGTCAGGCATCGCCACGATGCCGGTGTTCGGCTCGATGGTGCAGAAGGGAAAGTTCTCTGCCGCAATACCGGATTTGGTCAGGGCGTTGAACAGGGTGGACTTGCCGACGTTAGGTAGGCCGACGATGCCGCAATTGAATCCCATGGTGTTTCCCCTCGGAGTTAGTCAAGCCTTCTGGCTGTGCAGGTTTTTCATCGCACGGTTCCATTCACCGGCGAAGATATCCGGCAGCACGCCGAGGGCAAAATCGATACTGGCGTCCAGTTTTTCCTGTTCGGCGCGAGGCGCTCGACCCAGAACAAAACCAGAGACCTTACTGGCATCGCCCGGGTGGCCAATGCCAAGCCGCAGGCGGTGAAATGTATTCTGATTGCCGAGCTGAGCGATGATGTCGCGCAACCCGTTATGACCGCCATGGCCGCCGCCTTGCTTAAGCTTGGCAACGCCGGGTGGCAGATCAAGTTCGTCGTGAGCCACCAGTATGGCGTCTACCGGGATGCGATAGAAGCCAGCAAGCGCCGCGACGGATTGACCGCTGCGGTTCATGAACGTGGTGGGAATCAGCAGGCGAACATCCTGACCCAGATGACTAAAACGCCCGGTCAGGCCAAAAAATTTGCGCTCAGGCAATAGGTTGACGCCTTGAGCCGCAGCAATACGCTCAACAAAAAAAGCCCCTGCGTTATGCCGGGTCTGTTCGTATTCGGCGCCTGGATTTCCCAGGCCAACGATCAGTTGTATGGCAGTCACGACAGGGGCTCTTCCTTGGAGTTGTAGATAACACCGCTATAGACAGCGGCAACAGCGGGCGAAATAAGCTCATTTACCATGATGCAAACTCCGCGACCTCACCCGCTTTGCCTGGCTATCGCTCGCGATGCTTCCTGAGCAACTCCGACGTTACCAAGTAATGAATTACTCGGCTGCAGGTGCTTCTTCAGTAGGTGCTACGCGTGGTGCGTGAACGTTGGCTACAGCCAAGTCGTTACCGTGCACGAGAGCAACAAACTCAACACCTTTTGGTGCTTTCAGGTCTGACAAGTGAACGATCGAACCAACTTCGGCGTTAGCCAAGTCGACTTCGATGAACTCAGGCAGATCTTTCGGCAAGCAAGTCACTTCAACTTCAGAAATAACGTGCGAGATTTCGCCGCCTTTCTTGATTGGCGCTTCTTGATTGATGAAGTGCACCGGTACGTGAGCGATCAGTTTCTGACCAGCAATTACACGTACGAAGTCAGCGTGCAGCACGTGGCCTTTAGCTGGGTGACGTTGCAGTGCCTTGATAACGACGTTCTGCTTGGTGCCAGCAACATTCAGTTCGATAACGTGGCTGAAAGCAGCTTCGTTTTCGAGCAGTTTGGCTACGTCTTTGGCGGTCATGCTGATGGATTCCGGGGCGTTTTCGCCACCGTAAACTACAGCTGGAACCAGGCTCGCGAGACGACGTAGGCGGCGGCTCGCACCTTTCCCCAGGTCGGAACGCAGTTCAGCATTTAAAGTAAATTCATTCATGGTGTTTCTCCAAAATAACCACATTCGCCCAGCGTTTGCGACCGGCGCTCAGGCGATATGGGCAAAAAAGCCCCGCCCCAACAATAGGTTGGGGCGGGGCGCTTTTCGACAACGAGATGCAGCGTAGGGCAGAGCCCTTAGCGGAACATCGCGCTGATCGATTCTTCGTTGCTGATGCGGCGAACCGCTTCGGCGACTACCGGTGCAATATCCAATTGACGGATACGTGAACAGGCTTGTGCAGCAGCGGACAACGGGATGGTATTAGTTACCACCAGTTCGTCCAGCATGGAATTTTCAATGTTCTCGATAGCCCGGCCCGACAGCACAGGGTGCGTGCAGTAGGCAAAGACTTTGGAAGCGCCATGCTCTTTCAGGGCCTTGGCCGCGTGGCACAAAGTGCCGGCGGTATCGACCATGTCATCGACCAGAATACAGGTACGCCCTTCAACATCACCGATGATATGCATCACTTCAGAGTGATTAGCTTTCTCACGGCGCTTGTCGATGATCCCGAGGTCGACGCCCAGAGATTTGGCAACAGCACGTGCACGCACGACGCCGCCAATATCCGGGGATACGATCATCAGGTTTTCGAAGCGTTGGTCTTCAATGTCATCCACCAATACCGGGGAGCCGTAGATGTTATCTACCGGAATATCGAAGAAACCCTGAATCTGGTCAGCATGCAGATCAACCGTGAGAACACGATCGATCCCGACCACGGTAAGCATGTCAGCCACAACTTTCGCGCTGATAGCTACACGTGCGGAACGCGGACGGCGATCCTGACGGGCATAACCAAAGTATGGGATTACCGCAGTGATACGAGAAGCCGAAGAGCGGCGGAAGGCGTCAGCCATCACTACCAGTTCCATCAGGTTATCGTTCGTTGGGGCACAAGTCGGCTGGATAATGAAGACGTCTTTACCGCGAACGTTTTCGTTAATCTCAGCGCTGATTTCGCCATCGGAGAACTTACCGACAGAGATATCACCTAGTGGGATATGTAGCTGACGTACTACACGTCGAGCTAGATCGGGGTTGGCGTTCCCCGTAAAGACCATCATCTTGGACACGCGCACTACCTGCCGGCTGAGGGTATACCTGGATGAGTATAGAAAATGGCAGGGGCGGCTGGATTCGAACCAACGCATGGCAGGATCAAAACCTGCTGCCTTACCGCTTGGCGACGCCCCTGTAATTGATGCATCTGAGTGCCCAGCACTCAGTTCTTAGAACAGCTCTTGCAGCTTGCGATGCAACATCGAAACGTTGCTTCCCTTTGCTACAAACCCTGTAAGGGTCTCTGTTAGAAGGGCCGAGACTTTATCAGCTTCAGCTTTGTTTGGGAAGGCCCCAAACACACAACTTCCAGTTCCGGTTAATTTTGCGTCGACATATTTGCCTAACAAATTCAAAGCGTTACGAACAGCTGGGTAACGCCTCTCTACAACCGGTTGACAGTCATTTCGACTGTTTCCCTCAAGAACGGGGCGCACTTTAATTGGAGGAGTGTCACGTGTCAACAGCGGATCGGAAAAAATTTCTGCTGTACTTACAGATACTTGCGGCACAAGCACCAGATACCACGGTTCTTCGGGGTCTACAGGGGTCAATATTTCTCCGACGCCTTCGGCAAAAGCCGCGTGTCCGCGCACGAAAACCGGGACGTCTGCGCCCAATGTCAGGCCTAAAGCGGCCAGGCGATCTTCGTCCCAGCCAAGTTTCCAAAGGTGATTGAGGCCCAGCAGCGTCGTCGCTGCATCGGAGCTTCCGCCACCGATTCCTCCGCCCATGGGCAAACGTTTTTCCAGCCAGATGTCTACGCCGAGGTTGCTGCCGGACTGTTTTTGCAGTGCGCGGGCGGCCTTGACAATCAGATTACCGTCGTGGGGGACGTTAGGAATGTCGGTCTGCAGACAAATTTCGCCGTCATCGCGCACGGCAAAACTGAGTTCGTCGCCATAATCGAGGAACTGAAACAACGTCTGCAGCTCGTGATAGCCGTCAGCACGTCGCCCGAGAATATGCAGCATCAAGTTGAGTTTGGCCGGTGCAGGCAGCGTCAGGCGGTCAGGAATCATGCTCACTGCCCCAATTTGCGTGGCTGCCAGTCCTTGATCACTAGCGTGACGTCAAGGTCTTGGCCGTGAAGCTTGATGCGTTCGGGTAGCCAGTAGCCGTTCTGTTGCGAATAGCTCAGGTATTCGACTTGCCAGCCATCTTGTTCAAGGCTGGCGAGGCGGCTGTCACCGTCCAGCGTCAATTTGCTTTTGCTGTCGGGGGCGGGGAGGCCGCGCACCCACCAGACCAGATGCGAGACCGGTAACTTCCAGCCCAGTTGCGCTTGCAACAGGTCTTCGGGGTTGGAGGCTTCGAAGCGGCCCTGATTGGCAACTTCCAGCGCTACGGCGCCAGGACGGCCAGTCAGGCGTGCTGCGCCGCGTCCCAGAGGGCCGGAAAGGCGAATGTCGTAGTAGTCCTGGCGTTGCAACCAGAACAAGGTGCCGCTGCCCGAGTCTTTAGGGGCTCGAATGCCGACCTTGCCGCTGATTTGCCAGCCGTCGAGGCTGCTCAGTTGTACTTTATGCTCGCGCCATTGCGCAGGGTTGCCCTGGCCTTGTACGGCTTCGCGGTTAGTAAAACCGGCGCAGCCGGCGAGCAGGGTGATCAAGCTGAAAACGATAACGTGGCGCAAAAACATAAAATTAAAGAGTCTCGGATCCGGTCAGGCGCCGCAGAGTGCTGCGCAGAATTGGGCTGTCAGGTTGTTGTTCAAGGGCCTTGCCCCAGACTTTACGGGCTTCGCGTTGATTGCCTTTGGCCCACAGAACTTCGCCCAAGTGAGCCGCGACTTCATGGTCGGGGAAGCGCTCTAGTGCTTGACGCAGTAGGCGCTCGGCTTCGTCGAGGTTTCCCAGGCGATAATTCACCCAACCCAGGCTGTCGAGGACAGCCGGGTCTTCCGGGTTTAGGTGATGAGCGCGTTCGATCAACTCTTTGGCTTCGGCATAGCGCGTTGTGCGGTCTGAAAGCGTGTAGCCCAATGCGTTCAGTGCCATGGCGTTGTCCGGTTCACGCTTGAGAATGGCGCGAAGGTCGGTTTCCATCTGCGCCAGATCGTTGCGTTTTTCCGCCAGCATGGCGCGGGTGTAGAGCAGGTTCAGGTCGTCAGGGTATTGTTTAAGCGCCAGCTCTAGCACATGGGCTGACTGGTCGAGCTGCTTGTTGTTCTCCAGCGTCTCGGCTTCGATCAAATACAGCTGAATCGCGTAATCGGGCTGAGTATCCCGGGCCGAGGCCAGCAACTTGGAGGCTTCGGCCGTGCGACCGTGACTCATCAAGATATCGGCCTGACGTAACTGAGCGGCCAAGTAGTCGTTGCCGGGACCGACTTGGGCATATTCGACCAGGGCTTTGTCGGGGTCGTTGCGTTCTTCGTCCACGCGACCGAGGTTCAGGTGCGCCGAATCAACGTGGCTGCCGCGAGTGATCAGATCATCGAGATAACCGACAGCTTCGTCCCAGGCTTTGGCCTCAAGGCACACCAGCGCCAGCGAGTAACGCAACTCATCGTCGTCCGGGAATTGCTGGACCAGGCTGGAAAACTCCACCTTGGCGTCTTCCATACGGTTTTGCTCGACCAACATCCGTGCGTACGTTAGGCGCAGACGTTTGTCGTCGGGGTATTTCTTGATGTTTTTTTGCAGGATTGGCAGGGCTTCTTTGCCACGGTCCATCCCTTGAAGAATGCGCGCGCGCAGTAGGATAGGTGCAACCTCACCGTCTGTCGGTGGGTTGTCTTCCAGCAACGTCAAGGCCTGCTGGGCATCGCCGTTTTGCTGAAGGAGCAATGCTTTGCCGAAAATCAACTGACCGTTTTTCGGGTATTTCTTGAGTAGGCGATCAAAGCTTTTCAGCAGGCCGGCGCGCGTATCGGCATCGGTTTCTGCCGCAGACAGGGCCAGAAAATCAAAATGCGTATCGCCTTTACCCTGGAGCACTTTTTCCATGTACGCCATGGATTCGTCGTAGCGACCGGCACGGGCCAGTTGAATCGCTGCGGCGCGCTGAGCTTCAAGGTTGGTCGGGTCGTCTTTCGCCCAAATCAACGAGGTATCAAGCGCGGCCTGATCGGCGCCCAAGTACTCGGCAATCCGGAAGGCTCGCTCGGAAACCCCCGGGTCCTGGGTAATAACCGCTTGGGTGACGTAGTTGTCCAGGGCAATGTCGAAGCGATTGCGCTGGCCAGCTAGCTCCGCCGCCAACAGGCTGACAACCGTCTCTTGAGAGAACGAGCTATAAACCTGCGGTTTGGCGGCAGGCGCGGGTGTCGTGTCTACGGCCGGCGCGGTGGCATCCGGGGAAACGGGAGCCAGAGCCTGGCAGCCGTTCAAAAAGACAAAGGCGAGAAATAACGCGGAGGATCTATTCATATATAGGGGAAGGACGACTTACCTGCGGTCAGATCATCATGACACAAGCCTTGGAGCAAACCCACAGCCCGTGCGAAAACTACTCAGCGTGCGATTGTCATGGGTGAAAACACCCCAGATTACCGGCATCAAGTGAGCAGTCCTATTAGGACAATAGTCTGCGGTGGTTGTTCTGAATCAGGCGAAGTAGGACAATTGCCGGCTTCACGTCACCATCAGCGACCTTGAATGGCCTTCCTTGCACTTGGTATTAACCATAAGACTGCCTCAGTCGATGTCCGCGAGCGCGTGGCATTTACGCCTGAGCTGTTGATAGAGGCGTTGCAGCAGCTCTGCCGTCTCACCGACAGCCGAGAAGCTGCGATCCTTTCGACCTGCAATCGCAGCGAGCTTTACATAGAGCATGACAACATTGCTGCCGACTCAATTCTGCGTTGGCTGGCCGATTACCACCATCTGAGCCTGGAAGAGCTGCGCGCCAGTGCTTATGTGCACGAAGATGATGCGGCAGTTCGTCACATGATGCGGGTCGCCTCGGGGCTTGATTCGCTGGTATTGGGCGAGCCACAGATTCTCGGCCAAATGAAGTCCGCCTACGCCGTTGCACGGGAAGCGGGGACCGTTGGCCCGCTGCTCGGTCGATTGTTTCAGGCCACGTTCAATGCTGCGAAACAGGTGCGTACCGACACCGCCATCGGTGAAAACCCGGTGTCGGTGGCGTTTGCGGCGGTGAGCCTGGCGAAACAGATTTTCAGCGACTTGCAGCGCAGTCAGGCGTTGCTGATTGGTGCCGGTGAAACCATTACGCTGGTCGCCCGGCATCTGCATGAGCTGGGCGTGAAGCGTATTGTCGTGGCCAACCGCACGCTGGAGCGCGCCAGTATCCTGGCCGCCGAGTTCGGCGCGCATGCGGTATTGCTCTCGGACATTCCCGCTGAGTTGGTCAACAGTGACATCGTTATCAGTTCCACCGCCAGCCAGTTGCCGATTCTCGGTAAGGGCGCGGTGGAGAGCGCCTTGAAGCTGCGTAAGCACAAACCGATTTTCATGGTGGATATCGCCGTTCCTCGGGATATCGAGCCCGAAGTCGGCGAGTTGGACGACGTTTACCTTTATAGCGTCGATGACCTGCACGAAGTGGTCGCTGAAAACCTGAAGAGTCGCCAAGGCGCTGCGCAAGCGGCTGAAGAACTGGTGACCATCGGTGCCAACGAATTTATGCTGCGCTTGCGCGAATTGGCGGCAGTGGATGTGCTCAAGGCCTACCGCCAGCAAAGCGAGCGTCTGCGTGACGACGAACTGCTCAAAGCTCAACGGATGTTGGCCAACGGCAGCAGCGCAGAAGATGTGCTGATGCAGTTGGCGCGTGGCCTGACGAATAAACTGATGCACGCCCCCAGTGTGCAACTGAAAAAGCTGACAGCCGAAGGCCGCCTCGACGCGCTGGCCATGGCCCAGGAACTTTTTGCCCTCGGTGAGGGCTCGACGGATAAACCCCCGCAATGAAAGCTTCACTGCTCAATAAGCTGGACATCCTCAATGACCGTTATGAGGAATTGACCGCACTGCTAGGCGATGCTGAGGTCATTTCCGAGCAAAACAAATTCCGCGCCTATTCCCGCGAATACGCTGAAGTCGAGCCGATCGTCACGACCTACAACCAATTGCTCAAAGTAGTGGGCGACATGGAAGGGGCACAGGCGTTGCTCAAGGACAGTGACCCGGACATGCGTGAAATGGCCGGTGAAGAAGTTCGCGACGCAAAGGCCCAGTTGCTTGACCTCGAAGGTCAGCTACAGCGCATGTTGCTGCCTAAAGATCCCAACGACGGCCGTAACGTATTCCTGGAAATTCGCGCCGGAACCGGTGGTGATGAAGCCGCGATATTTTCTGGCGATTTGTTCCGCATGTACTCGCGGTACGCCGAGCGTCGCGGCTGGCGAGTGGAAATTCTCTCTGAAAACATCGGCGAGCATGGCGGCTTCAAAGAAGTCATTGCTCGTGTAGAAGGCGAAAACGTTTACGGCAAACTGAAATTCGAGTCTGGCGCGCACCGGGTTCAACGGGTTCCCGAGACCGAATCCCAGGGTCGAATCCATACGTCTGCCTGCACCGTGGCGGTATTGCCCGAGCCCGACGAACAGCAGGTGATCGAGATCAATTCTTCCGACCTGCGGGTGGATACGTACAAATCCTCTGGCGCAGGCGGCCAGCACGTCAACAAAACCGACTCCGCTGTGCGCATTACCCACTTGCCGACCGGTATTGTGGTCGAGTGCCAGGAAGAGCGTTCCCAGCACAAGAACCGTGCACGGGCGATGTCATGGCTGTCAGCGAAACTCAATGATCAGCAAACCAGCGCGGCTGCCAATGCCATCGCCAGCGAGCGTAAACTGTTAGTGGGTTCCGGCGATCGATCCGAACGAATTCGCACCTATAACTTCCCGCAGGGTCGGGTCACGGACCACCGTGTCAACTTGACGCTGTATTCTCTTGATGAAGTTTTGGCGGGCGGGGTCGATGCAGTGATAGAGCCGCTATTAGCTGAGTATCAGGCCGATCAACTTGCGGCATTGGGTGAATAAATGACGATTATCGCCAGCTTGTTAAGAGCCGCCGAGCTACCGGATTCGCCGACTGCGCGTCTGGACGTGGAGTTATTGTTGGCCGCAGCGTTGGGGAAGCCTCGGAGCTTCTTGCACACCTGGCCTGAACGCATCGTCAGCACCGAAGCGGCGCTGATGTTTGCGTCCTACCTGGAGCGGCGACGAACCGGTGAGCCCGTAGCTTATATTCTGGGTCAGCAGGGTTTCTGGAAACTCGACCTTGAAGTTGCGCCGCACACGCTGATTCCACGGCCCGACACTGAGCTGTTGGTCGAGGCGGCGCTGGAACTGCATGCGACCACGCCGACATTGGCGCCGGTGACAGTGCTTGACCTCGGAACCGGCACCGGCGCAATTGCCTTGGCGCTGGCAAATGAGCGCTCGGCCTGGGTTGTGACGGCCGTGGACCGTGTGCCTGAAGCGGTGGCCTTGGCGGAGCGCAATCGTCATCGGTTGCACCTGGACAACGCCACCGTCTTGAACAGCCATTGGTTCAGCGCCCTCCAAGAACGGCGTTTCGATCTGATCATTAGTAACCCGCCTTATATCGCGGCCGCCGATCCGCACCTGTCAGCAGGCGATGTGCGGTTTGAGCCGAGCAGTGCGCTGGTGGCCGGCGTTGACGGCCTAGATGACATACGGCTGATCATTGCGCAGGCGCCGCAACACCTCGAAGCGGGTGGTTGGTTGCTGCTGGAGCATGGTTACGATCAGGCCGCTGCCGTACGCGACCTGATGGCCAGCGAAGGGTTTGAACGTATTCACAGTCGCATGGATTTGGGCGCTCACGAACGCATCACCCTTGGCCGTCGTCCATGCTGACTGACGCGGAACTGTTGCGTTACAGCCGACAGATCCTGTTGCAGCACGTTGATATCGACGGCCAATTACGCCTCAAAAACAGCCGCGCACTCATTGTCGGCCTCGGTGGCCTTGGGTCGCCGGTGGCGTTGTATCTGGCGGCGGCCGGGGTCGGCGAGCTGCATTTGGCTGACTTCGACACCGTGGACCTGACCAATTTGCAGCGGCAGATCATCCACGACAGTCACAGCGTCGGGATGAGCAAAGTCGATTCAGCCATCGAGCGGCTCACCGCCATCAACCCCGAAGTGAAACTGATCGCTCATCGCAGCGCATTGGACGCTGACACCTTGGCGGCTGTGGTTGCGTCAGTGGATCTGGTGCTCGATTGCTCCGACAACTTTGGCACTCGCGAAGCGGTGAACGCGGCCAGCGTCGCGGCCCGTAAACCACTGGTGAGCGGTGCGGCGATTCGCCTGGAAGGCCAACTGTCGGTGTTCGATCCGCGGCGCGCCGAAAGCCCGTGCTACCACTGCCTTTATGGCCACGGCAACGAAGACGAACTGACGTGCAGCGAAGCCGGTGTCATTGGCCCTTTGGTGGGGTTGGTCGGCAGCTTGCAAGCGCTGGAAGCGTTGAAATTGCTGGCTGGTTTCGGTGAACCCATGGTGGGGCGCTTGTTGTTGATTGATGCCTTGACCAGTCGTTTTCGTGAACTCAGGGTCAAGCGCGATCCGGCGTGCAGTGTCTGTGGCTCCGCGCATGACTAAAACGCCTGAAGCACCCATAGGGGTTTTCGATTCCGGGGTGGGTGGTTTGTCGGTATTAGGTGAGATACGCAGCCTGTTGCCCAATGAATCGCTGCTGTACGTGGCCGATTGCGGTCACATTCCCTACGGCGAGAAAACCCCGGAATTCATTCGGCAACGCTGTGTGGTCATGGCTGATTTTTTCCATGAACAAGGCGCCAAAGCGTTGGTCTTGGCGTGCAATACCGCCACGGTGGCCGGTGTCGCCGACCTGCGCCAGCGTTATCCGGACTGGCCCATCGTTGGCATGGAGCCCGCCGTCAAACCGGCTGCGGCGGCAACCCGAAGCGGTGTGGTCGGTGTATTAGCGACCACCGGCACGCTACAGAGCGCTAAATTCGCCGCATTGCTCGACCGATTTGCCATCGATGTGCAAGTGATTACCCAGCCGTGTCCGGGCTTGGTCGAGTTGATCGAAATCGGCGATCTGGTCAGTCCGACCATCCGCAACTTGCTACGCAGTTACGTCGAGCCCTTATTGGCTGCGGGGTGTGACACTATTATTCTCGGTTGTACGCACTATCCCTTCCTCAAGCCGCTGCTGCGCGAAATGATCCCGGAGTCCATCAGTTTGATCGACACCGGCGGCGCTGTAGCGCGTCAGCTTCAACGTTTGCTTGGTCAGCGCAACTTATTGGCGCAAGGCCCCGCTCAAGAAACTCACTTCTGGACCAGCGCCTCTCCTGAGTTGTTTAGAAACATATTGCCATTGCTATGGAATAAATCTGGCGATGTGCGATTCTTCGCAATGTAAAAAATGTGTCAAGGGCGCGGAGTTGAGCTGGAACTTAAGCGTGCGCCGGGATTTCTATAAAAAGTCTGTGTATTAAAAAAATTCCTGAAACGTTATGCAAATAGGGTGTTTCTGATGAAGCGACTGTTTTGTTTGGCTGCGATTGCGGCCGCATTAATGGGGCAAAGTGTTATTGCTCAAGCCGCGGGTCTTGAATTGTCAGTCGGAGAGACGGGGGAGTCGACGCAGACATACCGACTGGGCGTGCAGTTTGATTGGGACAAAAGCTGGTTCCAGTCCGACGTCGGGCGCCTGACGGGGTATTGGAACGGTGCTTATACCTACTGGACCGGGGACAAGACTTCGGGTAATAACAGCCTGTCGTTCTCGCCGGTATTTGTTTATGAGTTCGGTTCGGCAAGCATTAAACCGTATCTGGAAGCCGGTATTGGCGTGGCGGTTTTCTCCAGTACCCGCATAGAAGATCAGAAGCTGAGTACCGCGTTTTTGTTCGAAGACCGCGTCGGGTTTGGTTTGCGTTTCGCCGGTGGCAATGAAGTGGGCATTCGCGCGACACATTATTCCAACGGCGGTATCAAAGAGCCGAACGGCGGTGTAGAAAGTTACGCGCTGCACTACACGGTGCCGTTCTAGGTTTGAACGATGGCGGGAAATAACCCCACCCCTGCACAGAATTGGCTCTACAGGGGTGGGAGGCAGGTCGAAATACTTACCGATACGCTGTGGCTATTCCGCGGCGTTCGTTCAGGCAATCATCGGCCCCGGCCTCGAATTCGCGGCAAATCAGTGGGCGCTTTTCGTAGATGGTGCACAGCATGGTGTTGCGATCCAGGGCTGCGCACCAACCGTCATCCAGGCGCAACATGACCTCGCCACCCCAATCGTCGTTATCGATGTAACGGTCAGGCACACCAGTGTCGGTGATCAGCATCACTTCCAGTTGGCAGCAGCAAGCCGCACAGGTCGAGCACGTGATGGCCGGTTCTGTTGGGATTTGAGTCAGTGGGATGTTAGTGGTTGTCATAGGCGCGCAGTGTATGCCGTTGCGCAGCACTCGTGTGACCGCCGCGACAAAACACCTCCTCTATAGTCAGACTCGATGCTTACAGATTTTTGCCAACTTCTGCAAAAGCGGAAACAACACCGCCCAGATAACCCCCAGCAACAACATGCTTGGCCAAAGCCCCAGCGGCAGTTCAACGCCGGCCATCTGTGAGCCGGCGTAATACGACATCGGCCCGCCGATAGCGCCTAGGACACTGGCGCGCCACCAAGGTTTGGCGGTCCAATTCAGGCAGTGGTTGAGTGTGATTGCCAAAACAGCCCATAGCACCATCAGCCAGGGGGGAATCAACGGCCCGTCAGTGGCAAAACTGAATACACCGGCTTTCAGCAGCAGGCTGTCGATTAATGTGCCGATCAGCGCCACGCCGAGTATCAACGGACCTTCCGCCCGCCACGAACTTATCCACAGCAGATGCACCGCCAGCGCGCCCCCTGCCAGCAACAGCCAAAGACTGTCTGCGCCCAGTACGCAGGCAAACCAACCGATTTGGAACAGCAGCGCGTTGGCTAAGCGTTTAGGCATCGAAGCGGCCCAGCAGTGGTTGCGGCATGGCGTTGGGCTTGGCTAGCAGCAATTGCGCAGTGCCGATGGTGCGTTCGAGAAAGCCGCCTTCGCAGTAGCACAGGTAAAACTCCCACAGCCGCAGGAAATAATCGTCGTAACCCAGTTCCATCAAATAGCCGTGGGCATGACGAAAGTTCTCGTGCCACATCCGCAGCGTCCGCGCGTAATGCAAGCCGAAGTCTTCCATGTGCATCAGGTTCATGTCGGTGTCGCGACCCACCACCTCCAGCATCCGCTGTACAGAGGGCAGGGCGCCGCCCGGAAAGATATAGCGTTGGATAAAGTCGACGGTTTTTTTTGCTTGTTCGTAACGTTGCTCGCGAATCGTGATGGCTTGGATCAGCATTAATCCGTTGCTCTTGAGCAGTTGCGCGCACTGTTTGAAATAGGTCGGTAAAAACTGGTGACCGACGGCCTCGATCATTTCGATGGACACCAGCTTGTCGTATTCACCCGTGAGGTCGCGGTAATCCTCCAGCAGCAGCGTCACTCGATCTTGCAGCCCGAGCTCCAGGAGGCGTCTTTCGGTGTGGGCGAATTGTTCTTTTGACAGCGTGGTGGTGGTCACCCGGCAACCGTAGTGCTGCGCAGCGTAAATCGCCATGCTGCCCCAGCCCGTGCCAATTTCCAGTAAATGATCCGACGGTTTGAGCGCGAGCTTCTGGCAGATCCGCTCCAGCTTGTTCAACTGGGCCTGCTCCAGGGTGTCATCGGCGCTAAGGAACTGCGCGGCGGAGTACATCATGGTCGGGTCGAGAAACTGCTCGAACAGCTCGTTGCCAAGATCGTAGTGCGCCGCGATGTTTTTTTGCGAGCCTTTGCGGGTGTTGCGATTAAGCCAATGCAAACCGTGAATGAACGGTCGACTCAGTTTGGCCAGGCCTCCTTCCATTGCATCGAGCACTTCCAGGTTGCTGACTAACACGCGAATGACGGCGGTCAGGTCCGGAGTCGTCCAATAGCCATGGATAAACGCTTCCCCCGCACCAATCGAGCCGTTGCTGGCGACCATGCCCCAGGTGGCGGGATCAACCACCGTGATTTGCCCTTGCAGCAGCGCACCGACTGCGCCGAAGACGTAGCGATCATTGCCTTCAGTGACCACTAATTGCCCGCGTTGCAGCCGTGCAAGTTGACGCAAGACGCCGCGCCGGAGGAGGCTCGCCGTCAGGCTGTTGGTGCTGAAATTAGCCGTTATGCTGCTACTTTTCATGGCGAGGATCCTTGGGTTGCGCGGCGGCAATACGAAAGGCAGCGTCAGCAGCCTGATGGGAAAAAATCGGCATTCGTTTTATGAGCAAACGTAACGCTTGCCAATAAATCGCCAGACAGGTCTTGGCCGTCATCCAAGGGAATTCGAGCAAATAACGGTGCAGGCTGGCGCGGTTCAGGGCTCGGCGTTGCAGGTTGAGCGTCGCGTCGAACACCTTGAGTTCGCCTTGCCAGTCAGCCATGTGCACACCCAGTTTTTCAGCCGGGGGGCTGAAGCTCATGCGGTACTCCAGATCCCGAGGCAGAAACGGCGAAACGTGAAACGCCTTGGCCACTGCGAAGTGCTGATGCCCATCGCCGTCGGCGGGTAACACGTAGTGGTAATGCTCGCCCCACGGGGTATTGGTGACTTCGCACACAATGGCTGCCAGTTGCCCGTCGCCCTCATGGCAGTAAAAAAAACTCACCGGGTTGAACGACAGGCCCCAACTGCGGGCTTGGGTTAACAGACAGATTTTACCCAGCGGGGTATGGCCTAACGCTGCGCCCACCAGCTCGCGCACAGCGTCGATCAGCGGCACGCCGCGCCCGGTGTAGGTCTTCAAATAATCAGTTTGTCGAAATGAAAACGGCGCAAATCGGCTGCTACCGGCCAACGGCGACAGCGCGAGTACTCCGTCTTGTTCTGCCAGGTCCAGATACAACAGGCCAATCCGGTACCGAAAGTCATGGGCTTTTGGCGAGAACCGCCGATGAGCGATCCAGCCACTGTAAAGGGCGCTGTTCACAGCAGTTCCCCAAATGCCTGAGCCACCCGCAAGCCACTGACAACGCCGTCTTCATGAAAACCGTTGGCCCAATAAGCGCCGCAATAATAGGTGTGCTGCGCGCCAAACAGTTCTTCCCAACGTGCTTGAGCCGCGACGGCCGTCAGGCTGTATTGCGGATGGGAATAGCGGTAGCGGGCGAGGATTTTGCTCGGGTCGATGGCCGCCGTCTGGTTCAGACTGACGCAAAAGCGGGTGTCGGACTTCAGCCCTTGCAGGATGTTCATGTCGTAGGTCACGGCCGCCAAATGCTGTTCTTCACCGCCGAGGCGATAGTTCCAACTGGCCCAGGCCAAGGGACGTTTCGGCAATAACTGGATGTCGGTATGCAGCACCACATCGTTGTCGGCATAGAGCAGGGCGCCCAGGATTTCCTGCTCGACTGCTCTCGGTTTCGCCAGCATCTGCAAGGCTTGGTCGCTGTGACAGGCAAACACGACTTTATCGAAGCGCTCACTGCCAGCTGCGCTGTGAATCACTACACCTTGCTCATCGCGCTCGACCCGATGCACAGGGCAGTTCAGGCGGATTTTGTCTCGGAACGACGCGATCAACGGTTCGATATAGCGGCTGGAGCCGCCTTCGACCACACACCATTGCGGCCGATGGTTCACCGAGAGCAAGCCGTGGTTTTTGAAGAAACGCACAAAGAACTGTAGGGGGAAGCTCAGCATGTCCGCGAGGGACATCGACCAGATCGCCGCGCCCATGGGCACGATGTAGTGCTCGGTAAACCGTTGGCCGTAGCCGCCGCTTTTCAGGTAAGCGCCCAAGGTGGTGTCGGCGGCGATGCGCTGCATGTGGAGGTCATTCAGCGCCTCGCGATTGAAGCGCAAGATGTCGCGCAACATCAGCCAAAACGAGGGTGAGCAAAGGTTGCTGCGCTGGGCGAACAAGCTGTTCAGCGAATTACCGTTGTACTCGACGCCGGAGCGTGGGTCGCAGACCGAGAAGCTCATCTCTGTTGCTTTGAAAGGGACGCCCAACGTGCTCAGCAATCGAATGAAATTAGGGTAAGTCCAGTCGTTGAAGACGATAAAACCGGTATCGATGGCATGCTGCGCGCCGTCTACGGTGACGTCCACTGTGTGCGTGTGACCACCCACCCAATCAGCGGCTTCAAATACACTGATGTCGTTGCGCCGGTTGAGCAGATACGCGGCGGTCAACCCGGAGATGCCACTACCAACGATTGCAATTTTCATGGGATGACCTTTTCCGTGCTCGGCGGGCGAACCATGCGTTTGCCGACCGCAAGTTGCAGACGTTTGGGCAGCATCGCCATCAGTCGCAGGCTCAGAATAAAGGCGGCAGGGAAGGCTATTTCCAACGGACGATTGGGGCGCTGCAAACGCTCGGCAATGTGCCGGGCGGCTTTGTCCACCGGCCAGCGCATCGGCATCGGAAAATCGTTGTTGGCCGTCAGCGGCGTGTCGACGAAACCAGGGCTGACAATGGTGACGTCAATGCCTTCATGGGCCAGGTCGATGCGCAACGCTTCGAACAGATAACGCAGACCGGCTTTAGAGGCGCCATAGGCTTCTGCTCGGGTCAGGGGCAAATAGGTCACCGAGCTGGCGACGGCCACCAAGTGCGGTTTTTTCCCCCGGCGCAGCAACGGCAATGCTGCCTGAACGCAATAACTGCTGGCGATTAGATTGGTCCGCACCACCCGCTCGATCATGGCCGCATCGAAGGTGTCGGTGTCGACGTATTCGCAGGTACCAGCATTCAAAATTGCGGTGTCCAGTGCACCCCAGACTTGAGCGATGCGCTCACCAATCTGTTTGATTTGCTCGCTGTCAGTGAGGTCGCCCGGTGCCAGCAGGACTTGCTGGGGGTAGCGTTGATCCAGCGTTTCCAGTGGCCCAAGGGAGCGTGCGGTCAACGCAAGGCGATGGCCGGCCTTGAGCAACTCTTCTGCCAGCGCCAGACCGATGCCACTGCTGGCGCCAGTCAGCCAAATTCTGCGACCGTTTGGATTGGGCGTCATGCAACTCTCCTCTTCAACCAGGATATGGCTCGGCCCATGATTGGCACGTGTTCGTAAAGCATGGCGCCCGCATCAAAGAAGTCGCGGTGCTGATAGACCTTGTCTTTCCATAACAAATGAGAGCAACCCTCGACGTGGATCAGGTGCCCAGCGTTTAGCCGTGGATGACGAAAGCTCATGGTCCAGCGCAGGTAACCTTTGCCTTCACGCACCTGATCGAATGCGTAAAACTCGAAGCGCAGTTGGCTGACGTTGCCGTACAGCTCGTCGAAGTAGCGCCGAACGTTACCAAGGCCAGTGACTTCGTGCAGTGGGTCGGTAAACACCACGTCATCGGTGTAAAGCTCGCCGAGTTGGTCCAGCGAATGCTTGTCCAGCGCAGCAAAGCTCTGAGCGAAGCGGCGTAGGTAATCACTCATGGAATGTTCCCCCTGGCTGACGGTGGGGTAGGTTTTTGAAGGCGGCCAGCGCTCGTCGGCGACTGAGGGCCAAGTCCACGATGGGCTTGGGGTAGCTGGCGAGGCCAAACAGGCCGCCCGTAGCGGACGGGTTGTGAACTTCTTTTTTGTTGAGATCAGCTAACTCGGGCAGCCACTGCTTGAGAAATAGTCCCTCGCCGTCGAATCGTTCCGACTGACTGAGCGGGTTGAAAATCCGAAAGTACGGCGCGGAGTCGGTACCGGTCGACGAGCTCCACTGCCAGCCGCCGTTGTTGGCTGCCAAGTCGCCGTCGATCAGGTGCTGCATGAAAAACCGTTCGCCCAAGCGCCAGTCGATCAATAAGTTTTTGGTCAAAAACATCGCAACGACCATCCGCAGACGGTTATGCATCCAGCCGGTATCGAGCAGTTGGCGCATGGCGGCGTCGATGATTGGCAGGCCGGTGCGCGCCTCTTGCCAGGCCGCTAAGTCCGCAGGCGCGTGACGCCATTGCACTGAATCGGTCTCGGGGCGAAACGCGCAGTGCCGCGAAACCCGTGGGTAGCCGACCAGAATATGTTTGTAAAACTCCCGCCACAGTAGCTCGTTGATCCAGGTAACTGCACCAGGGCTGCCGGTGTCGAATTCGCCATGATTGCTTCGCAGTGCCGCATGCAGGCATTGGCGAGGTGAAATGACGCCTGCTGCGAGGTAAGCCGACAATTGGCTGGTGCCGGGTTTTGCCGGAAAGTCGCGTTCGCTTTCGTAATAATTGATCTGTTGGTCGGTGAAAGCTTCTAGCCGGCGGCGCGCTTCTTCTTCGCCTGCGGGCCACAACTCGCGCACCGTTTTAGTCGGCGGCGTGAAACCATTCACGGTAGACGGCACCGGGTCGCTGGAAATGGGCAGGCCCGCTTGAGCTGTCGGGCGCTGAACCAACGGCGGAATGGACAGGTTCAGGCGTGCATAACAGACTTTGCGGAATTGGCTAAAAACCTGGAAATAATTACCCGACTTGGTCAGCACGCTTCCGGGTTTGAAGAACAGTTGATCCAGATAGTTGTGAAAATGAACGCCCGCATCTTGCAGGGTTTCGCCAACGGCCCGGTCACGGGTCATCTCGTTAACGCCGTATTCGTCGTTGAGGTGCAGCGCTTTCACGTTGTGTTGGTTGCACAGCTTAAGCAGCACGCCCGGCGCTTGATCCCAGGTGTCCGCGTGGCGGATCAACAGTGGGACGTTTATTTCCCCTAGCGCATGACTCAGTTGCGACAGATTGCGCAGCCAGAAATCGACCTTGGAGGCCGCATCATCATGGGCGAGCCATTGTTCGGCGCTGATCAGGTAGACAGCCATGGTCGGGCCGCGCTCCATCGCAGCGCTCAATGCGGTGTTGTCATGTAGGCGCAGGTCGCTGCGCAGCCAAACCAGTTGCATAGTCACTCCTTAAATAAGCCCGAGTTCGTGCAGCGCGGTTTGGGCGGCAAGGGGATCTTCGGCAAGCGTCAGTCCGTGGATCTCAGTGATAGATACGGACAGCTCGGTGGAATGGATGCATACCGTTGGTCCGGCAATCAGCTTGGGGCAGGCAATGTTGGCCAAGAGTTTGGGCAGCAAGCTCACGCTCAATGCTTTACTGGAATACAGCAGCAGTCCCCTGGCTTGCAGGTATTCCACCGCCAACGCCAGCTCACCAATGGGCAGCGGCCAATCAAACACTTCTACCGGGCAGTCGCTGCTACTGACCAACCAGGCGGTCAGCCACAGATGCGGTTCCAGGGGTAAGTCCGACTGATTGACCAACAACACAGGCGCGCCCTGCAGTTGGCGATTGTTGTAGTAGATCCGTGCGCCGAGCTTGCTGCGCAGCCAGGAATAGAAAAACACCCGCTCCAGTTGTGCGCCGAACTGGCCTTGCCAGCGGCGCTCCAGCTCCGCCAGCAAGGGCAATAGAAGCTGTTCACACAGGGTGCGTGGCGGGTACAGCGCCATTGCCTGATTGAAGGTTTCATCGACTTTGCGTTCAGCCAGCTGGCTGATGGCAAGCAGCAATGATTGACGCAGATTGTCCCAATCGTTCGCCGGGTCATTGGTGATGGGTTGCGGCGCATCAATCAGTTGCTTGACCTGACTGACTGACACCCCACGATTGAGCCAAGTGAGAATCAACAAAATCCGTTGTACGTGCTCGGCGCAATACAGACGATGACCCTTTGGCGTGCGTTGTGGCACCACCAACCCGTAGCGCCGTTCCCACGCCCGCAGGGTAACGGCGTTGACCCCGGTTTGCCGGGCGACTTCGCGAATGGGCAGCCAGCCTTGTTTCAAGGCCAAAAGGTAATCGGCGCGCATCGAGTCAGGCTGGGCGTCGAGCGCCTCGTCAGTGAGTTTTTTCATGGGTTAGATCGCATTGCGCAAACCGAGATTTTCCGGATGCGGTTGGAGGTAAACCTGCTGTGCCAAGTAGGCGTCCGGGTGCTGGCGCAAGTGATGTTTGAGCAGGGTGAGCGGCACCACTAAGGGCACCACACCACGTCGGTACTGACTGATCAGGCGCTGCATCTCTTCACGGTCGTCCTGACTCATGGTCTTTTTGAAATAACCATTGAGGTGTTGCAGGACATTGGTGTGGGTGCCTCGTGTGGCGCATTTTTTAAGGGCGGCCATCAATTCGCTGAAATAAAGCGGGGCGATATCCTGGGGGTCGGTTTTCGCCATGGAACCGAGCATTTTCCCGAGTACCCGGTACTGCGCCGGGTTGTTGGCCATGAGCTGGTATTTGTAGCGCGAGTGGAATTCGGTCAGCCCGCGACGGCTTAATCCGCTGCTCAGCAGGGCTTGCCAGTCCGCGTAAGCAAATACCCGAGTGACGAAGTTTTCTCGTAATACGGGGTCATTCAGTCGGCCATCTTCCTCAACCGGCAGGTTCGGCTGAAGTGCGCAAAACGCTCGGGCGTAGATGCCACGGCCGCGAGGACTCGGGAGGCCGTTGTCCTGATAAACCTTGACCCGTTCGAGGCCGCAAGACGGTGACTTCTGCATAAAGATGTAGCCGCAAATATCGTTCATTTGCGTGGCCATGTGTACGCCGTAGTCAGCCAGCGCCTGGGTTACGTTTAACTCACTGTGGACGCTGCCAATCGCTTGGGGTGCCTCTGGATCACCGATCAGTCGAATGGCTTCTCGGGGAATGCCCATGCCGATGGCGACTTCAGGGCATGCGGGCACGAAATCAAAATATTCATTCAGCGTTTCGGTGCACAGGTGGGATTCCTTGTGCCCGCCGTTAAAGCGCACTTCGACTCCCATCAAGCAAGCGCTGATGCCGATTTTTGGTTTGCTGACGGCGGTAATACTGGACATGACAAACCTCTGATCTTGCGTTGTACAGGTATAAGTTTCTGTACAACTTTAAAGCATCATAGGTTCGGTGCTGTACAAGTCAATTAATTTGTACAATATTTGTCACGGATTCAGAGCGGGGCTGGATGGGTAAGGGTTTTAGGGTGAGTCGCAGTGGGGATGATGCGATGGACTACTTCCAGCCCATGCGCCAGGTGTCGGCGTTTTGCAGGCTGAGCCAAGGTAAGCGCTCGGTGCGCCGAGTGAGAACCGCCTGCAATTCAATCTCCAGCACGGTGCCTTCTTCGTCGCAGAACAGTTCGGTCACCATAAAGTGTTTTTCACGATTGAGTGGATGGGCTGCTGTCCATTTCGACAGCAGCAACTTGCGAGGATTAACGTGGTTCATTCCAAGTGCTCAAGCAGGCGGCGAGCAGCTTCTTGGCCGCTAAGCCAAGCACCTTCAACGCGGCCAGACAGGCACCAGTCGCCACACACATAAACGCCTAAATCCGAATCGGACAAGGAGCCCCATTCATGGGCCCCGGCCGGCCGTGCATAGAGCCAGCGGTGGGCAAGGGTGAACGCGGGGGCAGGCATGGCACAACCGACCAACTCAGCGAAAGCGCCGTGCAGTTGTTCGATGACTGCTTCCTTGGGCAGGTCCAAATGCTGCTTGCTCCAAGCACTGGTGGCATGCAGAACCCACGTGTCGAGGGTGCTTGAACGTCCCGGTTTACTTCGGTTTCGGGCCAGCCAGTCAAGGGGGCTGTCTTGCACGAAGCAGCCTTCCATTGGTGTTTGCAGGGGGGTATCGAAGGCCAGCGCTACCGCCCAAGTCGGTTCCATCTGAACGCCAGCAGCGACGCTGGCGAGCTTCGGTGCGGCGGCGAGCAGAGTCGTTGCTTGCGGGGCGGGCAAGGCAATCACGACATGGCTGAAGGGACCATGGGTGACGCCGTCAGCATCCTGCAAACTCCAATGGTGTTTGCCGCGATACACCTCGGTGATCCGGCAGGAGAAGGTCACAGGAAGATCGCCGCGCATAGCGCGAGTGATTGCACTCATGCGGGGGCTACCCACCCAGCGCGTCTGTTCATCCGGCGAGGGGCTGAGCTTGCCTGAGTGGTAGTTATAGAGCTGAGGCGTCCATACCACGACGTGGCCGTTGGCTTGCCATTGCTGCACGACTTCAACGAAGCGCCGATCACGGGCAGTAAAGTATTGAGCGCCCAAATCCAGAGCACCCGCATCGCTGCGTTTACTCGACATTCGGCCGCCACTGCCGTGGCTTTTATCGAAAAGATGGACGGGATGCCCTGCGCTGTGGAGCGCCTGGGCAGCTGAGAGTCCGGCGATGCCGGTACCGATGATTGCGATGGGTACAGTCATAGGGGCCTCGTTACCTTGTTTGTACAGACTACGCCGTAGTTAAAACCTGTACAATCTTGTTTTTCGGTATAACTTGCTGGCTCGTGCTAATGATGCCGCTCGCTTGTTTGAGTCTGGCCCTTGATCAGGATTACTCAACTACCCGTACGTGTTGCGTGCGGCTAGGAAAAAGGTCGATGAGGGCCGCTATGACCTATGGTTGAGTCAGGGCGCAAGAGCCATCGCCATCGGGCATCCCACTGCGGCACGAAGGTGGAGGGCGGTAATCAATAGACTAACGATTTGCGATGAACGCCACGCGAGGAGCACGTCATGCACATATTGCTGACCGGCGGTACTGGTCTGATAGGACGTCAACTGTGCAAAAACTGGCAGGCACAGGGTCATCAGCTCACGGTTTGGAGCCGCAGGCCCGAAGAGGTTCGTAGGCTGTGCGGCGATTCTGTAAGGGGTATCACCACGCTGGATGAAGTGGATGCCGGCCCTGTCGATGCTGTTATCAATCTGGCAGGCGCACCTATCGCAGACAGGCCTTGGACGCGCAAGCGCAAAGCACTGCTATGGGAAAGTCGTATCGGCCTGACTGAGCACTTGTTGGCGTGGCTAGAGCGTCGTGAGCAGAAACCGTCGGTGCTGATCTCCGGGTCCGCCGTAGGCTGGTATGGCGACGGCGGAGAGCGTGAACTGAACGAAGAAACCGTGCCGGTCGCCTTGGATTTCGCCAGTCGTCTATGCGATGCGTGGGAGGAAACTGCACAACGCGCTGAGGCATTGGGAATACGTGTCGTCATCGTGCGTACGGGTTTGGTCCTGGCGGATGATGGCGGTTTTTTGCAGCGTCTTTTATTGCCCTTCAAACTGGGTCTCGGCGGGCCAATTGGCAGCGGTCGACAATGGATGCCGTGGATTCATCTTCAGGATCAAATCGCCCTGATTGATTTTCTGTTGAATCGAACCGAAGCCCAAGGTCCTTATAATGCCTGCGCGCCTTACCCCGTGCGCAATCGCGAGTTTGCTAAAACGCTGGGCACTGTTCTGCACCGTCCTGCGTTCATGCCATTGCCGACGTTGGTGTTGAGGGCGCTGTTAGGTGAGATGTCCGTGTTGTTACTAGGCGGTCAGCGTGCGTATCCGGCTCGACTGCAAGAAGCAGGTTTTACCTTTCGATTTACCGATTTGAACGCGGCCCTGAATGATGTGCTTGGCCGCCACTGACAAAGGATGTTGCATGACCGATCACGCGCTGTTACTGGTCAACCTAGGTTCACCGGCTTCGACCAAGGTGGCGGATGTCCGAAGCTACCTGAATCAGTTTCTGATGGACCCCTATGTTATTGACGTACCGTGGCCGGTTCGGCGCTTGCTGGTATCGCTGATCCTGGTCAAACGTCCCGAGCAGTCGGCCCACGCTTACGCCTCGATCTGGTGGGATGAGGGTTCGCCGCTGGTGGTGCTGAGTCAGCGTTTGCAGAAAGCGATGGTCAAGGAATGGACTCAGGGCCCGGTCGAGCTGGCAATGCGCTACGGCGAGCCGTCTATCGAGACGGTGCTGACCCGTTTGTCTGCCCAAGGGATTGAGAAAGTGACCCTCGCTCCGCTATATCCGCAATTTGCCGACAGCACCGTGACCACGGTAATTGAGGAAGCGAAACGTGCGGTGAAGGCTAAATCGTTGAATATCCAGTTTTCGCTGTTGCAGCCTTTTTACGATCAGGCTGAATACCTTGATGCATTGGTAGAAAACGCTCGGCCACAGCTTGAGCAGGCACACGACCATTTATTGCTGAGCTTTCACGGCTTGCCCGAACGACATCTTCACAAGCTAGACCCCACGGGTAGCCACTGCTTCAAAGGCGCTGATTGTTGCCAGACGGCTTCTGCGCAAGTGATAGCGACCTGTTATCGCGCTCAGTGCCTGCGCACGGCGGCTTTATTTGCTGAGCGCCTGGGTTTGGCCGACGGCACTTGGTCGGTGTCTTTCCAGTCACGGTTGGGGCGCGCTAAATGGATCGAGCCTTACACCGAAGCGCGCCTTGCCGAGCTGGCGAAGAACGGCGCGAAAAAAATTCTGGTGATGTGCCCGGCGTTTGTCGCCGATTGCATCGAGACGCTGGAGGAAATCGGCGACCGGGGCAAAGAGCAATTTCGCGAAGCGGGAGGGGAGGAGTTGGTGTTGATTCCATGCCTGAACGACGACCCGAATTGGGCTGCCGCGCTGAAGACCTTGTGTGAGCGAGCACCGCTGATGTTGTAGTTTTCTATGCCGCTTCGCCAACTTGTTGGCTCCTTGAGAGACGGGACGGCGCCGGGTTGAATGTGAAATCCATTCCCGAATAAACTCGGTCCCACACGGATTCGTGAGCGCTTTCCATAGTGTGGGAGCAGGCTTGCCTGCGAAGAGGCCGGTAATCGCGCCGCTGATGTCGACCTGATACCCGGTGCGCTTGCAATGACGCTTTCGTTGGCAAGCCCCACAGACGTCTGTGCAACGCCGAAATCTGTGGGACCGAATTCATTCGGGAAGGCGACGGGTCAGGCGCAGACGATGTTGAATGTGAAGTCCAATCCCGAATAAATTCGGTCCCACACGGATTCGTGAGCGCTTTCCATAGTGTGGGAGCAGGCTTGCCTGCGAAGAGGCCGGTAATCGCGTCGCTGATGTCGACCTGAAACCCTGGGGCGCTTGCAATGACGCTTTCGTTGGCAAGCCAACTCCCACAGACGTCTGTGCCGCGCCGAAATCTGTGGGACCGAATTCATTCGGGAGGGCGACGGGTCAGACGCAGACGATGTTGAATGTGAAGTCCAATCCCGAATAAATTCGGTTCCACACGGATTCGTGGGCGCTTCCCAGACGTCTGTGCAACGCCGAAATCTGTGGGACCGAATTCATTCGGGAAGGCGACGGGTCAGACGCAGGCGATGTTGAATGTGAAGTCCAATCCCGAATAAATTCGGTCCCACCGGATTCGTGAGCGCTTTCCATAGTGTGGGAGCAGGCTTGCCTGCGAAGAGGCCGGTAATCGCGTCGCTGATGTCGACCTGATGCCCGGTGCGCTTGCAATGACGCTTTCGTTGGCAGGCCAACTCCCACAGACGTCTGTGCAACGCCGAAATCTGTGGGACCGAATTCATTCGGGAAGGCGACGGGTCAGACGCAGACGATGTTGAATGTGAAGTCCAATCCCGAATAAATTCGGTCCCACCGGATTCGTGAGCGCTTTCCATAGTGTGGGAGCAGGCTTGCCTGCGAAGAGGCCGGTAATCGCGTCGCTGATGTCGACCTGATGCCCGGTGCGCTTGCATTGACGCCTTCGTTGGCGAGCCAACTCCCACAGACGTCTGTGCAACGCCGAAATCTGTGGGACCGAATTCATTCGGGAAGGCGACGGGTCAGACGCAGGCGATGTTGAATGTGAAGTCCAATCCCGAATAAATTCGGTCCCACCGGATTCGTGAGCGCTTTCCATAGTGTGGGAGCAGGCTTGCCTGCGAAGAGGCCGGTAATCGCGTCGCTGATGTCGACCTGATGCCCGGTGCGCTTGCAATGACGCTTTCGTTGGCAGGCCAACTCCCACAGACGTCTGTGCAACGCCGAAATCTGTGGGACCGAATTCATTCGGGAAGGCGACGGGTCAGACGCAGACGATGTTGAATGTGAAGTCCAATCCCGAATAAATTCGGTCCCACCGGATTCGTGAGCGCTTTCCATAGTGTGGGAGCAGGCTTGCCTGCGAAGAGGCCGGTAATCGCGTCGCTGATGTCGACCTGAAACCTGGGGCGCTTGCAATGACGCTTTCGTTGGCAAGCCCCACAGACGTCTGTGCATCGCCGAAATCTGTGGGACCGAATTCATTCGGGAAGGCGACGGGTCAGACGCAGACGATGTTGAATGTGAAGTCCAATCCCGAATAAATTCGGTCCGGCGGGGTTGGTGCGACCTTGGCGCCAATCTCTGTAGAGACTCTTGTTGGCGAGGCCCTCCAGAAGAGCACTCGCCATCGCGCTCTACAGCATCTCTTCCAGCTTTTTCTTGTGCTTCCAGCTGTCATTCCCTGGCAGCAACAGGTTCAAGCCAATCGCCACGACTGCGCATAGCGCAATGCCCTTGAGACCGAAGTCATTAGGGCCAGTGCCGGTGCCGATCAGCACGCCACCAATCCCGAAGACCAACGTCACCGACACAATCACCAGGTTGCGTGCCTCGGCGAGGTCGACTTTATGACGGATTAGCGTGTTCATCCCCACCGCAGCAATCGAGCCGAACAACAGGCACAAAATCCCGCCCATGACTGGAATCGGGATGCTTTGCAGCAGCGCGCCGAACTTGCCAATGAACGCCAGGCTGATGGCGAATATCGCCGCCCACGTCATGATTTTCGGGTTGTAGTTTTTGGTCAGCATCACCGCGCCAGTTACTTCGGCGTAGGTGGTGTTCGGCGGTCCACCAAACAGGCCCGCCACAGTGGTGGCTATCCCATCACCCAGCAAGGTGCGATGCAGCCCTGGCTTTTTCAAATAATCTCGACCGGTCACGCTGCCCACTGCAATCACGCCGCCGATGTGTTCAATGGCGGGCGCCAACGCGACTGGGACGATGAATAAAATCGCCTGCCAGTTGAATTCAGGGGCCGTGAATTTCGGCAGGGCCAGCCAAGGCGCATCGGCGATTTTTACGACATCGACCACGCCGAAATAAAACGCCAGGGCGAAACCGACCAGCACACCGGAAATAATCGGCACCAGACGGAAAATCCCGCGACCAAACACCGCGACGATCACCGTTGTCAGCAGCGCTGGCATCGAGATCCACATGGCGATGTGGTACGGAATCAACTCCGCACCGTCTCCGCCCTTGCCCATGGCCATGTTGGCGGCAATCGGCGCCATGGCGAGACCGATAGAGATGATCACCGGCCCAATGACCACCGGCGGCAGCAAGCGGTCAATGAAACCCGTGCCTTTGATCTTCACCGCAAGGCCGAGAAAGGTATAAACAAACCCCGCCGCCATGATCCCGCCCATGGTCGCCGCCAGACCGAACTGACCCTTAGCGAGAATGATCGGCGTAATAAACGCGAAACTCGAGGCCAGGAATACCGGCACCTGACGCCCCGTTACCACCTGAAAACACAAGGTGCCAAGCCCAGCGGTGAACAGTGCAACGTTTGGGTCGAGGCCGGTAATCAATGGCATCAAGACCAAGGCGCCAAAGGCCACGAAAAGCATCTGCGCGCCGGACAATACGGTGCGCCAGAGTGGATCGTTGAATTCATCCGGCTTCATTAGCCTTCCTTCTGCTTGGTGCCGAATATCTTGTCGCCGGCATCGCCCAAGCCCGGAATGATGTAGCCGTGTTCGTTCAAACGCTCGTCGATGGAGGCGGTGTAGATCATTACGTCGGGGTGAGCCTTCTCCACGGCGGCAATGCCTTCCGGCGCTGCAACCAGCACCATGGCGCGGATTTCCTTGCAACCCGCCCGCTTCAGCAGGTCAATAGCCGCAACCATTGAGTTGCCGGTCGCAAGCATTGGATCAATGATCATCGCCAACCGCTCATTGATCTCAGGAACCAGTTTTTCCAGGTAGGTGTGGGCTTGCAGTGTCGCTTCATTGCGAGCCAAGCCAACTGCGCTGACCTTGGCGCCGGGGATCAGGCTGAGCACGCCGTCGAGCATGCCGATACCTGCGCGCAAAATAGGGACAACAGTGATCTTTTTGCCAGCGATTTTTTCGACTTGCACCGTGCCCGCCCAGCCTTGGATTTCGTAGCTTTCCAAGGGCAGATCGGCGGTCGCTTCATAGGTCAGCAGCGCACCGACTTCCTGAGCCAGTTCACGAAAATTCTTGGTGCTGATGTCAGCACGGCGCATCAGGCCGAGCTTGTGGCGGATCAGCGGATGGCGGATCTCACGGATAGGCATAAGGAAAGACTCCGACGGGGGGCAAAAAAACGGCCTAGATTAATCTATTCAACTGTTACTGTCCGAAACGTTAGTCCAGAAATGCTTGCTCTGACCGAAGCGGATGCGTACCTTTGCCCGCTTTTCTTCCACCGCACCCAATGGAGAGCGCCATGTCTGCTGATCTCGACCATATCCGTCAAATCATGCGCGAAGCTGATTGCCTATACACCGAAGCTGAAGTCGAAGCGGCCATCGCTCGTCTTGGCGCCGAGATCAATGCCACGCTGGCCGACACCAACCCTGTGGTGTTTTGCGTCATGAATGGTGGCCTGATCTTCACCGGAAAACTACTGACGCACCTCAACTTCCCGTTGGAAGCGTCCTACTTGCACGCCACCCGCTATCGCAACGAAACCACCGGCGGCGACCTGTTCTGGAAAGCTAAACCGGAAGTCTCCTTTATCGACCGCGACGTGTTGATCATTGATGACATCCTCGACGAAGGTCATACCCTCGGCGCGATCATCGATTTCTGCAAACATGCTGGCGCTCGCGCGGTACACACCGCCGTGCTGATCGACAAAGACCACGACCGCAAAGCTCGACCTGACCTCAAGGCCGACTTCGTAGGCTTGCCGTGCATTGATCGCTATATTTTCGGTTACGGCATGGATTACAAAGGCTACTGGCGCAACGCTGCCGGCATTTATGCGGTTAAAGGGATGTAAACCTGACCGCATGCTAGAGTGCCCGCCAGTTTTCGGGGACTCTCACATGACGTTGTTGATCCACACTGCCGCCGCGCTGCTCCTGCTGTCGAGCTTGCCGTTGGCGGCGGCGCCGAGCCAGAGCGGCGCTAAATCGATACCGATGCACGCTCAGTATTTGCCGCCCGACGATCAAACCCTGCGTGAAGGCAACCCCACGCAGCAGCAGTTATTGCAAATCACCGAATACTCGGTGGTCATTGGCAGCCAACGCGAATCCACGCAGCAACCGATACCGGTGACATCACCTGTGTTACTGCGCCTGAAAGGTCGGTCGATGAACAAAGGCGCAACGGTGTTTGAGGTTCTGCTGCATTTCGATGGCGAAAGCAAAAGCCTGAAAAAGCCCACCTTCGACGACCAAAGCCATACGTTATCGCTGTATTACCCCATGACTGACTACCGGGCCGTGATCGATTTGCTGCGCAACGAGAAGGTGTACTGCCAGTTTCTGAGTTACGCCAACGGGCATGTCTGGGCCGATTTACACACCACCGAGCTACATGCGCGTTGAGCGCCGAGGTGGGCGAGGGTTAAACTGCCCGCCCGTGAACTATCCGCGAATCAGTTGGAGTCAGCAGCAATGCGTAAAGATAAAAGGCAGGTGATTGGCGATGAGATCGGCGATGAACAAATCAAATTGTTCCTCGATTTCGAACCGGTCGATGCCACCTCGCCCTCGCTGCACAAACTGATCAAGGCCTACCGTGGCCTGCGGATTAACGATTTTGAGCGGTTTCTGGTGTTTTTCCTTGCGGCGGGTCTAGACCTTGATGGCAAAGATGAACACGGTCAGGATTTCGTGGCGTTGGTCAAAGATCAACGTAACGCCGAGGAATACATTGAGCTGATTGAGCAGGCTCGCGGCTGATACTGTTGTTTAGCCCATAAAAAACGCCCCTCAGGGCGTTTTTTTATGGCGGATACGATCAAGCGAAGCTTTCGGTCTCGTTGCTGATCTCAACCAATTCCAAACTCTCGTTGCTCTGGTCGTTGATGCGCTGATAAAGCTGCGCGTCAGTTTCCAGCGCCGTTTCACGTGCTGGGAAAATTTCCTTCAGCTTGGCAGCCCATTCACCGTGAGCTTTGTCCGGGAAGCAGCGGTCAATCAGATCCAGCATGATTGACACGGTGACCGAGGCGCCTGGAGAGGCGCCGAGGAGGGCGGCCAGTGAACCGTCTTTGGACGATACCAACTCAGTGCCGAATTGCAGCACGCCGCCTTTTTTCGCGTCTTTCTTGATGATCTGAACCCGTTGACCGGCGACTTCGAGGCGCCAGTCTTCGGCCTTGGCTTGCGGGTAGAAGCGGCGCAACGACTCAAGACGTTGTTCCATCGACTGCATCACTTCGCTGACCAAGTATTTGGTCAGGTCCATGTTGTCACGAGCGACGGCCAGCATCGGGCCAATGTTGGCGGCGCGAACCGACAACGGCAGGTCCATGAATGACCCGTGCTTCAGAAATTTGGTGGTGAAACCCGCGTACGGTCCAAACAACAACGAGGTCTGACCGTCGACGACGCGGGTGTCCAGGTGCGGAACCGACATCGGCGGCGAGCCCACGGCGGCCTGGCTGTACACCTTGGCTTGGTGGTGTTTGACCACTTCCGGATTGTCGCAACGCAGCCATTGGCCGCTAACCGGGAACCCACCGAAACCTTTGCTTTCTTCGACGCCGGACATTTGCAGCAGCGGCAATGCCGCACCGCCTGCGCCAAGGAACACGAATTTGGCCTCGACTTCACGGGTATTGCCGGTGTTGACGTCCTTGATGCTGACGCTCCAGCCCTGGCCTTTGCGGGCCAGACCGGTGACGCGCTTGCAGTATTTGACCTGCACATCCGGGGTGCTGGACAAGTGCTTGAGCAACTGGTTAGTCAAAGCGCCGAAATTGACGTCGGTACCGTTCATGACGCGGGTGGCCGCAATGGGCTCATCGGCCGGACGGCCTGGCATCATCAGCGGCATCCACTCCGCCAGTTTGGCCTTGTCTTCGGTGTATTCCATGGCTGAGAACGCATGATGCGTGTGCATCGCTTCAAAACGAGCCTTGAGGAACGACACGCCGCTGTCGCCCTGGACGAAACTCAGGTGCGGCACTGGGCTGATAAACGACTTGGAGGAGCCGAAGGTGCTTTTCTTGGTCATGTATGACCAGAACTGCTTCGAGACCTCAAACTGGGTATTGATGTGCACAGCTTTTTTGATGGAAATGGAGCCATCGGCTGCTTGCGGCGTGTAATTAAGCTCACACAGACCCGCGTGGCCGGTACCGGCGTTGTTCCACGGATTGGAACTCTCCGCAGCACCGGAATCCATCAGCTCAACGACTTCCAGCGTGAGGCTGGGGTCGAGCTCTTTAAGCAGCACCGCCAGGGTGGCACTCATGATGCCCGCCCCAACCAGTACCACATCGACTGTTTCGTTATGCGCCATTAACGCGTCTCCAAAATCTGCAGCACCAAATTGACGGCATACGATCCCGAGGTCAGCTGCCGGTCGTTGCCGGGGCGTGAATCCGAGAGTGCCCCAAGTAACTTATGGCCAGGATCGCCATGTCCGATTCTTCGCAATTTTTTGCATCTCAGCGGACGCCACCATTCGGGCTTTGAGTCCATATGAACTCACTTTCAGGCTCGACTGGCAATTCGACTATCGTCAAGGCATCCGTTTGTGCAACCAAATCCGTAGTGGACAGGCTTCAGGCTCCGGTCAGGGAGACTGCGCAGCAGCGGTCGGCCCCGTTTAGCAGGGCTGGATCAGACGTTAACGGTGCATGTAAAAACGCAGAACTATTCATTTGCTCGCCACACTCTTATGAAGTAGTGAAAACCCGTTTTTTTCACGCTCTTTTGGAGACGTGAACCTCAAAAAAGAACCGACGTTACGGTAGGTTCTGGCAGGCCTAATACTAAACAGAAGTGACACTGACGGGCGAGAAGCTTCGAAGCGATTCGAGCGGTTCGACACCGGATCAGCGAGCACGAATGCTGGCAAATGACCTGTGTGGGCGGCTCTCTGTGGGCGGTGCGGGGGAGCTAATACAGAGCATTAGCGATGCTGCGAGGCCCGATCAGGAGACGTCCTTATAATCGGGGCAAGATTATAGCGATGAAACGGCAGGAATTGATCTTATTAACTGACTTTAATTAGCCGCTGGGTCAGTTAGCCATCGCGGGGTGACGACTGAAATGTGTTTCGGGCTTCGCGGTGCGGGCGTTGTCGGGCAATGGGTGGTTCAGCCAGCTTGGGCACACCTCATAGACTTCCACCCACCCGGCAGTCTTAGGTGGTGTGGCGCAATGGCGAAAAACCTGACACATCCCGGAGGCGTCCAGATACACGAAATGACGATGGGTGTGGCGCAAGGCAAACAGAGACCAGAGAAAATTCATGGCAGTGCTCCTGTTGAGTGCTAGCCCAGAGCGTGCCTGATGCAAGTGACAGCTGCATGACACCTACGGTTTTGCAGCTCAAAGAGCGTTTTGACAGGACATATCCGCAGGAACTGATACAGGTGGTGTCAGGTCTGATTTTCAGCTAGTGAGCCGGCTGTCGGCACCGCTATACTGCCCGCCATTTATTGTTTTTGGCCTCTGGAGAGATGAGTATGTTGCATCGCCTGTTGTTCGGTTTACTTGCTGTAAGCAGTTTGACGTTGGTCGGCTGTGCCAACAGCCCGCAACAACTTAGCCCGCAACCTAAACTCACGAGCCAACTCGCTGCGGTAGGTCATGGCCAACCGGTAGTGGTTCGTGTCGTGGATGGTCGCGCATCGCCCACCTTGGGCACTCGCGGTGGCCTATACCCGGAAACCAGCGCGGTCAGCGTCCAGCCAAATGACATCCTGCCTAAATTGCAGCAGCAAGCCGAAGCTGCCGTGCGTTTGCTTGGCTACACCCCGAGTGGAAATAGCGGCAACGTACCTCAGTTGACCGTGACCCTCGCAGACCTGAAGTATCAATCGCCTAAAGAAGGCCTGTACGTGACTGAAGCAACGATCTCCGCGACCTTTCGCGCTGATGTCGTTAATAACGGGAAAAGCTACAACGGTCGCTACGCCGCGTCGCTGGACCAGCGCTTCGGCATGGCACCTAATCAGGAAACCAACACCAAATTGGTCAGCGACGTGTTGAGCGACGCCCTGACACGATTGTTCCAGGACCCGACGGTCGGGCAGATGCTGGGTCAGTAATCGTCTCTGTAGATACCAACTTGTTGGCGAAGCCTTCGGCTCCTACAGAATCTGCGTATCGCCAGAGTCTGTGGGACCGAATTTATTCGGGAAGGCTTCCGTCCTGACACTCACGCCGCTTCCTGGCAAAATCCCAAAAAATTCAATCCGGCTTGCAGGTCCAGATCCGGCAGGTCGTGGTGCTGGTGCCCGCCCAAGGCGCAGTAGACCAGCCAATGGCGGTCTTGTACGTTGAAGGCGAGTGCGTCGATCAACGCTTCTTGTTCATCACTCTGGGCGATCAGGTACAAGCGGTCCTGGTTTTGTGCATGTAACATATCGGGCTCACTGTAGGTATCGAGGCAAGTATCGAGGAGCCATACAGTGGTTGGTTCAGGTTACGTTAAGGTGACCAGCTATAAATTAAAAATAAGAATCGTCCTTCGTCCCAATGCCGCAGCTTGGCAAAACACGAAATACGAGCAGTCCTCCGCACCGTCCGGCGCCAGATCACTGGCCCTCGAGGCTCTCATGTCGCTGCAGTCGTTTGAAGCTGTTCTCGTGTTTGACTTGGCGCACTGCGTCAACAGCGTTGCCTTGTTGGCGACGGTCCCCGCCGCTTGGTTTCTGCAACTGACACGTCGGCGGGAGCAGCGGGAAGTCGAGCATCTAGCCTCGCTGACTGAGCGGGCCCCCATAGATGAACCCCAGCACCTGATGGACATCTCGACGTTACGCCTGAATCGGTTCAACTACCGCTTTGGCTTCGGCTGCCTGATGGGGGTGTTACTGGTGTCGTGGATCAGCACACGGCTGTGAGGCCTGGCGACACCATCGAACTACAAAAAATGGCGCCCCGTGGGGCGCCATTTTTGTTATTGGCGGAACGCTTACAGCGCCAAACCGGCCTTGACCCGGTATTGGTTACGCACTGGCACTGCGTATTGCAACACCAAATAAGGCCGATGCTCCACAGGGCAGGTGTCCACTCGACGGCGCCATTCCGTTTGGGCTCGGGCCAACTCATCAGCAGGGAAAATCTGTGCAGCAGGCGGCACCGCGAGTGTCGGGTCTGCATCTGCCCACTGCGCATACGCCAGATAGTGCACAGGGAACAGCCGATACCCGCCGAGGATTCGCCGGTCCATTTCGACGGCCAATTGCTTGGTGTCATCGAATGTCTCGGTGATGGGTGCTGCGAAACTCACGTGCACGCGGCCTTTGTAGCCGGTGATGCCCAGAGCGATGCTGACATCATCTTCGCCGGGCACTTTGGTGTAGCTCCCGGTGGTTGCGCGGATATACAGCTCGCGGGCTTTGGCATGGTCACACGGGTCGTACTCGTAGCTGATCGACACTGGCGTCAGGTTCAGCGACTGAATCACGTCGGCGAACGGCTCGTCTTTGCGGCTCATGTGAAACATTTTCAGGATCGCCGATTCGGTACGGTCATCACCGTCCTTGGCGCGGCCTTCAGCCTGGGCGATCCAGATCGATTGGCAGTCGTTGCGAATCGAGTGATTGATGTACGCCGACAGCATCAGGTAGGCCGCCATCTTTTCCCGGCGTCCGGTAATCGAACGGTGCACGATAAAGCTCTTGTTCAGTCGCATCAGGTCGCTGACGTAGGGCTTTTGCAGCAGGTTGTCACCAATGGCGATGCGCGGCGTCGTCAAGCCGGCGTGGTACACGGCGTAATTGACAAACGCCGGGTCCATCGCAATGTCGCGGTGATTGGTCAGAAACAAATAAGCGATGCCGGACTTGAGCTGTTCGACGCCGGTGTAGGTCACACCATCAGTAGCTCGCTCAATAGTATGGTCGATGTAAACCTCGACCTTGTCTTGCAACGTTGCCACCGAATGCACCCCGTCGAACTCGCGGCGCAGCCGATGCGCTATAAGGGGCGTGAGTATCCAGCCGAATGCACTGGCCAGACGGGGGAACCGAAAGTGCGTCAGGATTTCAAGAAGTGCTTTGTCGCTAAGCAGACGCGCCAGTACAGCTGGGACTTCGGCGTCGTCGTAAGGTCGGATGGCATCGAATTCGCCCATCATGCTCTCTTGTTGGAAATCGCTAGTGTAGAGGTAGGCTGGGTCTGAAAAATGCCGTCAAACCCGCTGGTTAAAATGAACCCGCCTTCAAATTGAGGGCGATTATACGCATAACTCTTCTCGGAGACCGCGATGCAGGAAATACAGGCTTACGACTGCCCTTATTGTGGCGAATCGGTGGAGGCCGTACTGGATTTGTCCGGCGGCGATCAGAGCTATATTGAAGATTGCCCGGTGTGCTGCCGACCGATTGTGTTCGACCTGCAAACCGATGGCGAAGAATGGAACCTGGACGTGCGCAGCGAGAATGAATGATGCAGAAAGTCTATGAGCCGGAAAACCTGATGGAAGGCGAATTGCTCCAAGGCATGCTCGCCAGTGAAGGGGTGCAGGCCCATCTGACAGGCCGCCACTTGCTTGGCGGCGTCGGTGAATTGCCCGTATTCGGTTTGTTGGGGCTGTCGGTGGACAATGATCAGGCCGATCAGGCACGGCAACTGATCGCCGCGTACAATGCCGCCATGCCGCTGTCGGGAGATGAACCTGACAATTTTCCTGACGTGCTGGTTTGCTGACACGCGTTGGGTCCCGCTTTCAAAAGAGAATGTACTGCCCTCATGTGTGGACGTTATGCGCTGTTTCGCTGGAATCCCGCGTTTGCGGCGTTGCCCGGTTTTCCTGCTGACCAAAAGGCGCAATGGAATATTTCCCCCACCGACTCGGTGTTGATGCTGCGGGGGACGGACAGCCAGCGAGAAGTCGCCCGTGCACGGTGGGGCCTGACGCCGCCGTGGCTGACGGACCTTTCTCGTACGCCGGCCCATGCCCGCGCTGAAACCCTTGCTGAACAGCCGATGTTTCGCCAGGCCTTCAGGGAGCGCCGCTGTTTGCTGCCCGCCAACGGCTTCTACGAATGGCGCGGCACCACGCGTAAGCGGCCGTTTTGGCTGACGCCGGGTGAAGGTTCGACGTTGTTTTTTGCCGGAATCTGGGAGGCGTATCCGGTTCAGGAACACACCTACCTAAGCGTCGCCGTGGTCACGCAGGCCGCCGCCAGTCAGCGTCGACCGTTGATTCTCGATGCCCAAGGGCAGGCCGCCTGGCTCAACCCGGAAACGCCGATCCAGACGCTGCAAGCGCTATTGGCCAGCCCTCAATCGGCATTGCGCGAACGCGGCTTGGCCAACTTGGTCAACGACCCCAAGCTCAATGCGCCCGAGTGTTTGACGCCGCTTTAGAGCCCCCTGCGCCGACCTACAAGGTTTTCAAGCCGGAATTGATGAATCAATCGCCGTTGTTGTTCGAGGCCTCAGACCCAGCCGCTGACCTGCATGGCCTTGAAAACGGCAAAGGCTGCCAGTATGAAAAACGCAAACGCTGCCAAGCGACGAATCAGGGTCAGGGGCAGTTTGTCGGCGGCGAAGTTGCCGGCCAATACCACTGGAACGTTGGCAATCAACATGCCCGCTGTGGTGCCCAGAATGACCAACCACAAATGGGAATACTGCGCGGCGAGCATTACCGTGGCGATCTGCGTCTTGTCGCCGATTTCAGCGATGAAGAACGCAATCAGGGTCGTGACGAAGGGGCCGAACTTGCGGGCTGAGCTGCCTTCGTCGTCGTCCATCTTGTCCGGGACCAAGGTCCACAGCGCGGTGGCGACGAAACTGGCGGCCAGAATCCAGTGCAACGTGGCATCTGAGAAGAGACTGCCGAACCATGCGCCTACCGCACCGGCTGCTGCGTGGTTCACCAGGGTGGCAGCGACAATGCCGCCAATGATCGGCCAAGGTTTACGAAAGCGTGCAGCGAGAATCAGGGCGAGCAATTGCGTCTTGTCACCGATTTCGGCCAAGGCAACAACAGCAGTGGGGACTAGCAGGGATTCCAGCATCAGGCTTTTCCTAAGGGCGGGTAGACACGGCTATGACACGTACAGCCTCCCCGCCCTGGGTAAGGTGTTCGTGTCATAGGTCTTGTCAAACCACCGATCCGTCTGAGCGGATCTGGGTCGCACGCACCATGGTCTGCTGACCAAGTATGTTGATACGTGCCGGACGAGCATGAAGGCTCGTGGGAGACTACTCCCCTAGGACGGAGCGGATTCTGCCTACACACTTCAGATTCGGCAAGTGCTTATTTCAAGCACGTTTGGCGCGGTAGATGCGAAAACCCTGGCCTTCTGCCTTTACTGCACAGACGCCCAAATGCTCTTCGATCAACGGTTGGTAGCGTAGAAAGCTATTGGCAACCAAGCGCAGTTCGCCGCCGGTTTTCAGATGAAGGCGTGCTTTTCGCAACAAATTTTCCGTTGCCTGGTAGTCAGTGTGGACCCCGACATGGAACGGCGGATTGCTCAGGATGGTGCTCAACCCCATCGGTGCGGCGTCGATACCGTCACCGGTTAATACGTCGGCTTGCAGTCCGTTGGCCGCCAACGTCAGGCGGCTACTGGCGGTCGCGAATGCATCGACGTCCAACAGGGTAACGGTGTTATGTGGATAACGACGCTTGACCGCAGCGCCTAACACGCCCGCGCCGCAGCCGAAGTCGAGGACGTTGCCGCTGGGAAGCTTGTCCAAATGTTGCAGCAGCAGCGCAGAGCCGCGATCCAACCGACCGTGGCTAAATACACCCGGCAAGCTGACCACTTTCAGCGGGCCGTCTTCCATCTCGACCTCGTAATGCTGGGCGAGGCTTTCGAGTTCCACGGCTTTGGGCGCGTGCTCTACCGTGACCAGCCACAGCTGGCAGTGGCGAGCGCTGTCGAGTTTGCGCGGTTTACCGAAGGGGCTTAATTGCTTGGCCGCAGCTTCGATTCCGCTGCGCTTCTCACCGACCAAGTACAGCTCGCGCCCGGCCAAGCGCGACGCCAGTGCGTTCAATACGTAATCGGCCAAGTCCCGCGCTTTCGGCAAAAACACCACGGCGGCGTCGAACGCTTGCTCCGGCGCGTGAACGCCAAAGTGAGTGCGACCTTCAAAGCCTGCATCAAGGCTTGCTTGGTCGCCAGCATGCCAGCACCAACCGTGGGCGTTCGGCAACTTCCCGAGCAGATCATCGGCAGGCAAACCCGCCAGCAGCAACGAGCCCTGAAACAAATCGGCCTGACGGAGTAGTACTTCGCTGCGCGGGTCCATCTTTAGCTCCTGCAAAAGGGGCGAAGTCTAAACGTTTTCGTGGGCCAGCGTGTCAGCTGACGACACGTCGCGGCGTTCCTGCCTGGTGCGCCTGAACGTTTTCAATGAGCTGGCCGACAATCCGTTGGCGCGCCTCGCGACTGCCCCAGGCATTGTGTGGCGTCACAATTAATCGAGGAATGTTACCCGCCAATAAAGGATTGCCATCGACCGGTGGCTCAACCGTAAGCACATCAGTAGCGGCGCCGCCAAGGTGACCGTTGCGCAGCGCATCGGCGAGCGCCTGCTCATTTATCAGGCCGCCGCGCGCGGTGTTGATTACGAACGCATGGGGCTTGAGCAGTGCCAGTTGGTGGGCGCCGATCATGTTTTGAGTGTGCTCGTTGAGCGGGCAGTGCAAGGTCAATGCATCCACTTGCGGCAGTAGCTCGTTCAGCGGCACGCGGTCCGGGCGGGCAGGGCGGCCGGGAATTTGCCCGAGCAGAACGCGCATTCCAAAAGCTTCAGCCAGCTTCGCCACTGCGCCGCCCAGCTCGCCATGGCCCAACAAGCCCAAGGTTTTGCCTTCCAGTTCGACGATCGGGAAGTCCAGCAGGCAAAACTGCTTCGCTTGCTGCCAGCGACCGTGCTGTACAGCGCTCTGATAATCCGGCAGGCGTGTGGCCAGCGCGAGCAGCAACATTAAAGTGTGTTGCGCCACGGACGGCGTGCCATAACCTTGGCAATTACACACCACCACCCCGTGTTCCCGGGCCGCTGCCAAGTCGACGTTATTGGTACCGGTAGCGGTAATCAACACCAGTTTCAGGTCCGGGCACGCAGCGAATGCGTTGGCGTCGATCACGGTCTTGTTAGTAATCGCGACCTGCGCACCCTGCAAACGCTCGATGATCTGCTGCGGCGCACTGCTGCTGTGCAACTGCAAATCGCTGAAGTTTTCCCGCAGCGCACTGAAGTCGAGGTCGCCAAGGTCAAGAGAGGTGTGGTCGAGAAAAACCGCTTTGTATTGGCTGCTCATGTGCTCTGGGCTCCTGGCGAAAGTGAAAGGGTGGCAGAAACGGCGGCAGTTACCTTACCCTCAATGCCTTGTAGAGCCAACTCGTTGGCGACGAGACCTGTCAGACAGATCGCGTCAAACTCTCGCCAGCAAGCTGACTCCTACAAATGGGCGCAATTCATCCTCATGGCACACTTTTGGTTCGGAAAGTAACGTTCGGTCCACGATTTAGTGCGCTTCCCGAGACTCTCCCAGAACGAGCTACAGTCAAAAGCGGTCTCAAGACCTGTCAGGCCTGGGGCCTGGTTACTTTTTGAGACGGTTTTTCTCAGAGTTGGCGTTTAAATTGCTAGTACCTGTATGTACAAGCATAGGGGACCACAGGTTGTGGTGTTTTATGCACCACGTTCTCATTTGGCTTAGGCGGGAAGGATGACGATGTCGAAGAAAATCAGTTGGTTTGGATTTGTAGCTGTGAGTGCAGCGGCACTGGCGTTTATGCCGGTTGTGCATGCCAAAGACTGGACGTCGGTGAACATCGCCACCGAAGGCGCGTACGAGCCTTGGAACCTGACGCTGCCGGGCGGCAAGATTGGCGGTTTCGAGCCTGAGCTGATGGACATCCTCTGCCAGCGGATGAAACTGAAATGCAACGTGGTCGTGCAGAACTGGGATGGGATGATTGCCAGCCTGAACTCGGGCAAGTTCGACGTGCTGATGGACGCGATCGTGATCACGCCAGAGCGCCAACAAGTCATGGCCTTCTCGATTCCGTATGCGAGCACCCCGGCGAGCTTCGTCGCCCTGGACGCAAAACTGCTGCCGGGTAAAACCGGTCAGGCAGACGGCATCACATTGGGTACCGATGCTAAAAAGGTCCGCGCCAGTGTTGAAGATTTGCGGGCTGCGCTGAAGGGCAAAACCATCGGTATTGCATCGGGCACGGTCTACACCCCGTTCATTGATGAACAGTTCAAAGACGTCGCCACTATTCGTGAATACAGCAGCTCGGCAGAAGCGATTCTAGACTTGCAGGCTGGTCGAATCGATGTGGATTTCGACGACGTGACCTTCTTGAACTCACTGATGGACAAGCCGGAAAACAAAAACCTCGCCTACACCGGTCCACAGATTGCCGGCCCGATTTGGGGCGATGGCGAAGCCTTGGGTTTCCGTCAGAAAGATGCAGATTTGAAAGCCAAGTTTGATGCTGCGCTGAAAGAAGCATTGGCTGACGGCACAGTTAAAAAGCTCAGCGAAAAGTGGTTCAAGCTGGATTTGACTCCGAAATCGTGAGGCTGGCGTACCTGGCGCCTTAACGGCGCCGGGATTCAAATAAGCGACTCGCAGGAACCTGTATATGAATCTCTTGCAGATGCTGAGCTTCGGTGAGACGGGTTGGGGCATGGCGTTGCTCAAGGCCGCTGGCACCACACTGTTGTTGACGCTGGCGGCATTGTTGATCGGCGCATTGATCGGCGGTGTGATTGCCGCGGCGAAGCTATCCCGTCGACGCGTGTTTCGGGGCTTGGGGGATCTGTACTCGATTCTGTTCCGTGGCATTCCCGAGCTGTTGGTTATCTATTTGTTCTATTTCGGCGGCGCAACCGTGGTGTCTGCGGTCGGCCACTGGTTTGGGGCTGACGGTTACATTGATGTCCCACCGTTTCTGGTGGGCGCCATTGCAGTAGGACTGATCTCCGCGTCGTATCAGGCGGAAGTCTATCGCGGCGCCTTCATTGCGGTGCCCAAGGGTGAGCTGGAAGCCGCGTTGGCCATTGGCATGACCAAAGCCATGCGCATCAGGCGGGTATTGATCCCGCAAATCATGCGTTACGCGCTGCCGGGTCTGGGCAACGTGATGCAAATGAGCCTGAAGGATTCGGCGCTGATTTCGGTGATCGGTTTAGTTGAGTTGATGCGCGCCAGCCAAGTCGCGGCCGGTTCGACCCGGCAATATTTTACGTTCTACATCGTTGGCGGCGCGCTGTACCTGGTCCTCACCGGGCTCTCGGGTCGCATTTTCAATATCGCTGAAGCTCGCGTGCGCCGTACCCAGCGCCGCAGCCCTACACAGTCTTGAGGCAGGAGAATATCCCATGATCGATTTCGCCTTTCTCGCCGACACCATGCTCAAATTGCTGGCCGCTCTGCCCACCACCCTGACGTTATTTTTCTGCTCGCTGGTGCTGGGCCTGACCCTTTCCCTAGGCATCGTCGCCATGCGTGTAAGCCGCTGGGCCATCCTTAGCTACCCGGCACGTTTCTACATCATGATCTTTCGCGGTACGCCGCTGCTGATCCAGATGTTCCTGATCTATTACGGCCTCGGTCAATTTCCGGCGGTTCGCGACAGTTTCATGTGGGTAGTGCTGAAATCTCCCTACGGGTGCGCGGTACTTTCCCTCGCCATGTGTACGGCCGGCTACACCGCTGAAATCATCCGGGGCGGTCTGCTCAGCGTGCCCCATGGGCAGATCGAAGCGGGGCAGGCCATTGGCATGTCGCCGTGGGCCTTGTTGTATCGGATTATTGCGCCGGTGACATTGCGTCAGGCGCTGCCGGCGTATTCAACGGAAGCAATTCTGCTGGTCAAATCCACCGCGCTGGCCAGTCTGGTCACGGTGTGGGACGTCACCGGCGTCGCTCAGCAAATCATCCAACGCACCTACCGGACCATGGAAGTGTTCCTCTGCGCCGCGTTGATTTATCTGGTCCTGAACTTTCTGGTGGTGCGTGCGGTGGCCTGGATCGAGCACCGTCTTTCGCCTCATCTTCGTGAACGACCTGCGGGGGCTTCGCCGAAAACGCCTAAATCAAAGACGGCCGTTACATCACCCACTCATCCCTAATTCGCTGCGGAGCTGGTCATGACGTCTCAATCAAACACCGCCCTGTCGGTGAGCAACATTCAAAAATCCTACGGCTCAGCCCACGTGCTCAAGGGCATTTCCCTGGACGCGCACAAAGGCGATGTGATCTCGATTCTTGGTGCCAGCGGCTCGGGCAAAAGCACCTTTTTGCGCTGCATCAATCTGCTGGAAACCCCAGACGAAGGCTCTATCAGCCTGGACGGCGAGGCGATTGAAATGGCCCGTCACCGCGATGGCCGCCTGCTGCCCAGTAACGCCCGCCAGGTTGAACGGATGCGCAGCCGCTTAGGCATGGTGTTTCAGAACTTCAACCTGTGGTCGCACATGACCGTGCTGCAAAACGTCATCGAAGGCCCGATGCGTGTGCTCAAACGCCCGCGTGCCGAGTGCATCGAAGACGCTGAACAGTTGCTGCACAAAGTCGGCCTGTATGAGCACCGCGATTACTACCCCGCGCATTTGTCCGGCGGCCAGCAACAGCGCGTGGCCATCGCCCGGGCCTTGGCGATGAACCCGCAAGTCATGCTGTTCGACGAACCCACCTCAGCCCTCGATCCCGAACTGGTGGGCGAAGTGCTGCGGGTCATGCGCTCATTGGCCGAAGAAGGCCGGACGATGTTGGTGGTGACTCACGAAATGGGCTTTGCACGCCATGTGTCGAACCGGGTCATTTATATGCACGGCGGGTTAGTTGACGTACAAGGCACCCCGGCTGAGCTGTTTGAAGGCCTGCCGACTGAGCGTTTCCGTCAGTTCGTTTCCAGCCATAACCAGCGCAACACCGACTGATTGTGCGGGCAGGGCGCGGGTTTGATTGCCCGCACCTGCTTCGCTCCATTGCTGCGCAACTGTACCTATGGCACCGAGCAGTGAAGGCGTACTGTGGCGAACGCTTTACTGTTTGCTCACAAAATTTACGCTCGATGCGGAGGCTCCCATGTACTGGACGGAATTTTTAACCGTTGCCCTGATTCACCTGCTCGCCGTCGCCAGCCCCGGCCCGGATTTCGCCGTCGTGGTCCGCGAAAGCGTCACCCACGGCCGCAAAGCCGGCACCTGGACCGCCATGGGCGTCGGCACCGCGATTTTCCTGCACGTGGGTTATTCGCTATTGGGCATCGGCCTGATCGTTTCGCAATCCATCGTCTTGTTCAACGCCCTCAAATGGGCCGCCGCCGCGTACTTGCTGTACATCGGCATCAAAGCCCTGCGCGCCAAACCCGCCAGCGCCACCGACGCCCCGATCAAACTGCCCGTGGGCGAACGCACCGCCCGCGGTGCCTTCACCAGCGGATTCGTCACCAACGGCCTCAACCCCAAAGCCACATTGTTTTTCCTCTCGTTGTTCACCGTCGTCATCAACCCGCACACCCCGCTGGTGGTGCAAGCGGGCTACGGCCTCTACCTCGCCCTCGCCACCGGGGTGTGGTTTTGCCTGGTAGCGCGGTTGTTCAGCCAGGAACGGGTGCGTGCAGGGTTTGCACGGATGGGTCACTGGTTTGATCGGACCATGGGTGTGGTCTTGGTCGCGTTGGGGGTTAAGTTGGCGTTTACTTCGGTGCATTGAGGGGGGACGGGTCCATTCACAGGCAAGTCGGACTAGGGCCAGGCCGCATGTAGGAGCGCGCTTGCCCGCGATCGGCTGCGCAGCAGTCGTAAAATCCCGGCTGTTGTTTCGTTGGGAAAATAGACCGTCTCTCTCATGCTGAGTAACATTATTCTTCGAATTTTTAAACGTAATGTTCGAATCGGCGCTCCGTCAGCGCCGTTTATTATGCGTATGCATTAAAATAACTCTTACCGTTTTCAAATAAGTGGCGGTGCAGTGTATGAAACCGATTTCCACTCAATCCTTTCCTATAGTAGTTATTCGCAGGCGTAGTTCGCAACCACGTCCGCTATCGTTTTTTGTTGACTTCCAATTGTCGCGCGTCCTGTAATTTAAGATATGCTTTGATGCTACTTGCGTCCTTAAGACTACAGGAAATTCGTTTGTTGTTTTCTAAATCCATACCGTCAAAGCAGTTTTGCAGTTTTGCAGTTTTGCAGTTTTGCAGTTTTGCAGTTTTGCAGTTTTGCAGTTTTTCATCTTGGTGGTCTCCTGGAAAGAAGGCAAGCCCCAAGTGCCCGTTTTCTTTTATTAAAGGAAACTCAGTTACGGAATAATAGAACCCTTCATATGATCTGCCAGATCTCACATCTTTAGGGAAGGTCTGAAATAAGACCTTCTTTTTCTGGCAAATCGGGCGTCAAGCGCTCCGAAAGAAAGTACTTCACTGAAATTTCGAAAATATCGGCTTTTATTGATGAATAAGCCGGTTTTAAGCACTTATTAACCCTTAATTTCCATACTGCGGACGCACCTGTCCTATAGGCTCCATCAAATGTCGGCGCGACATCCACAGATTCGACAGTGCAAACAGTGTCACCAACTGCGCCGTGTTCTTTACCAACCCGCGAAACCGCACCTTGGTGTAACCAAACTGGCGCTTGATCACCCGAAACGGGTGCTCAACCTTGGCCCGAGTTTGCGATTTGGCGTATTCAATCTTGCGCAACGCACGGCCAATGACGCTTTTTTCTCCATGTTTGCGGCGGCTGCTGGGCCTGGCGGAGATCGACCAGATCATCTCGCGCCCCTCATGTTCAAGCCGCTTTTCTACGCCGGTGTAGCCCGCGTCGCCACAGAGATGGGTCTCTTCGCCGTGCAGCAACTGATCGACTTGAGTGACGTCCGCGACATTGGCTGCCGTGCCCACCACGCTGTGCGTCAGACCCGTATCAGCGTCTACTCCGATGTGCGCTTTCATCCCGAAAAAATATTGATTACCTTTCTTGGTCTGATGCATTTCGGGATCGCGTTTACCCTCTTTATTCTTGGTCGACGTCGGCGCATGAATGATCGTGGCATCAACAATTGTGCCCTGACGAAGCATCAAACCTCGGTCTCCCAGGTAGCCATTAATGACCTCCATGATTCCCCCTGCAAGATGGTTTTTCTCCAGCAGGCGACGGAAGTTGAGAATCGTGGTTTCGTCGGGAATGCGTTCCAGATTCAACCCCGCGAACTGGCGCAGAATCGTGGTCTCATAAAGAGACTCTTCCATTGCTGGATCGCTATAGCCGAACCAGTTCTGCATCAGGTGCACACGCAACATGGCCACCAAGGGATACGCCGGGCGGCCCCCTTCGCCTTTTGGATAATGCGGCTCGATCAAGGTGATCAACCCCTTCCAGGGGACGACCTTGTCCATCTCGCTCAGGAAAATCTCACGGCGGGTTCGCTTACGTTTACCGGCGTACTCGGCATCGGCGAAAGAAATTTGCTTCATGGGGGGGCAACCGCTCGGCTCATGTGATGGGGGACATTTCACCAGATTTGAAAACCTTTTTCAGAGTTTCCTTAGATATGATGAAAAGTGATTCCCCCCTATTCCGGATGCCTTCCAAGTATAGAAAAAGACTGAAATGATTTCATCGGCTTCTAATTTCCATACATGCCGAAGCTGATTGGATAAAGGGAAGTAATAATAGATATCCCCCTGAGCAACATTGTGTGAAGTGATTAAATTTTTAAATTTGTTAAAATAAGAAAACCACTATCTTGTCGTCGCCGCGTGAAGCTATTACAGGCGGGTGCAGTTCGCCTGTATAATGATGCTCCTCAGAGTTCGATCCTAGAACTATGGGGGTAATGGAAAAACTCAGTAATAAAGTTAAGATAAGCTTAAAATTTTTCAAAGATGTTATTCTCGCCGTAGATCCTGACAAGTTTGCTTTCCGCAAGGCGCAGCTACTCGTAAATTCGTTGATTGCTTTGGTGATAGCGTCTACCTGCTCAGCGGCTGATCCAGGACGGGGTAGGCTAAATGGTTTTTGGTTGATGAGAAATTTCATCTGTAATGATCTAACATTAGCACCCATGTAAATCATCACACTTCAACCACCCGCTAATGTTTAATTCTTAAGATTTCACCAACACCCAGCCTGCCTCTAAGAAATCCTTCCGAGGTCAAAACGACTTCGCAATCTTTAGCAACTTAAATTTACTCAGTTGATGCGTAATAGGTCAGAAATAAGAACAAATTCCATACCCCCCAAAACAACCGTTAAGGAAGATTCCATATTATTGGTAGTTTGCTTTAAGTAAAAACACTATTCACCATTTTAAATATATGGAGCTATTAGCAAATTAAATTACGATCCAATCGGCAACTGAAATAAGGATCCTCGCCGGGGCTACATAAAGTTCGTCGTCAGCATGCACCGGCAACAAGAATAATAACCAGAATGAACTCAGCAATATATTTGAGCTTGTCTTCCACATTCGACCTTCTCGGAATCCAAAATTAATTAATAATTTCCAAGTCGCTCTCTTTTATCCAGCGTGATATTGAACGGCCATTGATGTTTTCATACCGTACATAGAACCACGATTCAGCCTTCTCTGAAAAATAACCACTCAGAAATATCTCGTCACCAATTATTAAGTATGCTTTAGTGCGATGTTTGCTGCTAGGAGAAGAGTAAAGGCTAGCCCTTTCGGATAATACTTTAGCCTTTTTTAATAAGCGTTCCTGAAAGTTATCATTACTGGTAACTAACATTTCCTGCTTTCCTTTTGCCGTATACAGTGTACGATTGATGTAGTCGCAATCTAAGCATTCGTCTCTTATATAGATATGGAAGACCCCATCTTTGATGCGATAAATATCTTCAAACCATTTGGCACCTGTGCGATAAGTACTTATAAGATACTCATGTTCTAGTCGATAGTTGCATAAAGAGTCAATGTTTATTGCTGACAGTGTTCGGGCATGACGATCAACGCTATAGGCGACAGAGCATAAATTCACGTCTCCAGTACGCGTCAATATAATATCTAAGTGACCATCAAGATTGATATCAACCAAAGATAGGGAGCTGTCATTCCATTCATCCAAAAAAACGTTGGATAATTTCAACGGTTCACACGTTATAATATCGCAGGATAATATCCTGACATTTGGATAGTCAACGATCAAGTTAGAGACCATCGGTGTATTTCCCGCAATCGCAAATCGACTGATGAAAAGAGTGAATACGATACTTAGTCGCAGCACTGCGCTCCCATTTGCTCTCAAAGCTTGAATGATCCCTGCTACAGTATTCACTCTAAGCTCCATTCTTGTTTTATCAACTTAAATATTTTTTCCCTTTCTTGCAATCCATTGCGCCCACCATTCACTGCAAGAGTCACTAATTCAACGTTGCTGTTTTCGTTATCAATTAAAATATTGATATCTCCGCGAGAATTATGCTTGGAGTATATCGCACCACTGTATCTCCAATACCAACAAGATACGTCTATTGCGTTAAACATATCTGCTCCAATTTCGTCTGGATTGGCGACAAAGTCTACACCTCTAAAATCGGAATATCTTTGATAATTATTTTTCCATGTTAGTTGGATTAATCCCCTCCCTCTATATCGTGGACCATCCCCGATCACGGAGTTACCATTTTTTTCAGCTGCGGTATGACGGCCAGGATTGTATCCTTCACCTGATGCGAACTCTATTGTTGTTTCAAAGTGTGCAGATTCATGAAAGCACTGCGCAATAAAATGGGCTCGTTGATAGCCGCTATTGATACCATATTTGCTGAGCGCCTTATTTAATAGTTCGACAAATTTATATTTGTCAAAATTAAATAGGTTAGGGTAGTTTGCTTTAAATATTTCCCTAAAGGTTTTGTCTCCGCCAACACCAGTAAACCAATCCCCCGTCTTCCCTAACACTGTTTCTAAAAAATCGACAGTAAACTCGTATCGACGCATCGGTGAGATAGCCCCAACAAACTCCACCGGATGAAAATAAGAAACCCATCCATCCTTGGGCAGTCCAACCTTCTCCGCTACTTCATCCCAAAACACCAAGTTATTAATCCGCTCACTCTCATGCCGCAGCCACTCAGGGTCGTGACTCAGACGGTCCCGAAACGCTTGCCAGTTGGCAGCGTCGGCGGTGGTTTGCCATTCGGTGTGGTGGTGGGTGATGAGTTTTGACCAGCGATTTCTGAACCCGGGGTTTCTCAGTGTCAGCCGCAGTTCTTCGGCGCTGACATCTCCGTCGTGATTGACGTCGGCCAAAGCGTGCAGGTGTTTATAGAAATTACACACCTTCCCCGAAATCAACGGGCTACAGGTATTGGCACCTTGCTCGACCACTTGGAAGCCGAGCGCTTTGAGGTTGTATTGGCTGACGATCTGGGCCTTGGTCGTGCCGTCCTGTACACCCTGTTTACTGATCAATGCTTCAAAGTTACGGATCGGCGCCTTGGGGGTGGCGACCTTTTCCTGAACGTTGATCTTGTAGGCGGGAGCACCGTTTTTGTCGTTTACGACCGGCAGCTTGTTCAGGTCAAACACATGGTCTTGAAACAGAAATCTCCGGAGTTCGCTTTCGGTGTCCTGAGCCACGATGTCCGCTTGCAACTTGGGTACGTGAAGGTATTGCTTGCCCTGTTTAAGGCCCGCTTCGTTGCTGAGAAAAGCGTCGAGGTTCGGGTCGCAGGTGAAGACTTCCACGTGCACTTTGTGTTTGGATGTCTTGCCGGTTTTGGCGGGTGTTTCGTACAACCCCAAGTAACCCACCGGGGCGCCAGCTTTGATCGGGATCGGTTTTTCGGGAACGATAACGCTGTCCAGACCGACCGGCTCAGTGCGCGGAAACTCCAGCTCAATGTCATCCACGTAGGCCCAAAACGCTTGAATGAGAGGCTCGCCTCTGATGGTGGTCGGGGCAATGGTGCAGCGCGCCATGGGCCGTCGGGTGCCATCCGGTGCGTTGACCAACACGGTGTGTGCGTTATCAAAACGAAAGGTATAGCCCGAGGGTAATTGTTCCCGCACGCCGTAGCGGGCGCCCGGTTCGTCGTTCACGGGCGCGCGATGCATGTCCAACCCGTGGAACTGCCGCACGCGGGCTTCAACCATGCCTTGCCAATACACAGGTCGGGCTCGCGCAGGTGGCAGCACCTTGGCCAACAGCAACCGACAGTTATCTGGGGTGATGGGTTGCCCGTGTTGGTGGCTGGCGAACCAGAGTTCTGCACCGGGTTTGAATGGACCGTCGGGTGGTGCCCAGACAAGGCGGCCTTTGGCAAAGCGATAGCCTTCGGCGCCTTCTCGCTCTTCAAGAATGTCGAACACGCTGCCAGCGAGGATCACCCCGATCTTTTTACTGCCGGGTTCACCCAAGGGCACATTGCGGGCTGCGCGGTCGCCGAAACCGACTTGCACGCGGTTGGCGTAGGTCGGGTCATCATTCGGATAGCGTTCGAAGGGCAGCAGGTGCATGTACAGGCTGTAAAAGGTCAGGCTGTTTTGCTTGCCGTGGTTGGGCCCTTCTTCGGGATTGGGCGGTGACTGATAAGTGTGGCGGACTAGGCAAAACGAGGTGGAGTATTTCAGTTGCAGGCAACTTGCGTCCTGTTCGAACTGGGAATCGAGGTAGTCGGCATTCAAGCGGTATGCGACCACTTCACCGTCGGCGATGCAGCGCACCGGTTCGTTGTGGACGCAGTGCGGGGCGCTTTCATTGCTGATATGAATACCGCCGTGCCAGAAGCCGCTTTTGCTCAATAAGTAGAACCCCGACGTTTCTTTTTCCAGCAGTTGATGCAGTTGCTCGGCGTCAGCAAAGGGTTTGCCATCCGCCTTGCGGATCGGGAATTGAAAGGTTTGCATAGTGAGATTCCGGTAGGTCAATCGGAGAACAGGTTGTCGAGATCGCAGGCTTTTGGGGTGGCGGACGCCGATGCGCGGGAGCTGGCTGTTAGAGGTGTCGCACGCGTTGTCAGATCCTGGCGTGAAACGTCAAAATGTCCTGCGACCAGAGGATTTACCGCGCCTGGCGACAGAGGATTCACGGGGGACCCTGGTATCGGCACACCGCCGGGAAGAATGGCGGTACTGGTAAAAATTCCTGCTGAATTCATGAGGAGATGATGACCTCCGGCCTTCATCGAAAAGCTTTCGCCTGCATCGAATACCAGGTTTTGGCCGCCCGTGAAGTGAACCTCGACTCCGGCTTCGACCACCAGCACTTGGCCTACGCGGGTGTGGCTGTTGTTGGCTACGTTCAGGTTGTCGCCCGCCGCGAGGTTCACTTTGCGATCCTGTGTGACCGTGCGATGTTCGTCGCCCTTGATCACCGTTGTGCTCTTGCCTTTAATTGTTTCCAGGCGTTCATTGCCGACTTCGATTCGCAAATCGTTCTGAACCAACTGCTCCATGTCGCGCTGGGCGTGGAGGTAGATCAGTTCATCGCCGCTTTTGTCATCCAGGTGGAGTTCATTACCAGCGGTTCCATCGGGAGAGCTGCGGCTACGGAAAACGCTTTTGGTTTTGTTGGCCGGCAATTCATACGGTGTGGGATTGACGTTGTTTGGAACGCACCCGATGACAATCGGGTCATCCGGATTACCGTTCATGAAGTCGACCACGACCTCCATGCCCACCCGAGGGAGGACAACGATGCCGAATCCGTCGCCACTAAAACTACCGCGTACCCTTACCCAGCGACTGGTTGGAGGGGGGGTGTCACTGTCATTACGTTCCCAATGGAAGCGGATTTTTATCCGGCCATACTGATCACAATGAATTTCGTCATTTTCGGGGCCAACTACCACCGCTGTCTGCGCACCCAGTACTGTCGGTTTTGGATGTTTGAGGGCTGGTCGAAATTGGACTTTTTCAGGAATAGCCGTGAAGGTATTGCGATAGCCCTGAGCGATACGGCCGGGTTCTAGACGGCTATCAGCTTCAGCGTACTCTTCAAGGATGTGAGGGGCTCGTCCACTGTGGTGTACCGAGCGGAGCACCCAGGTTGCGTTCCAATCAGGGTCGGAATGTGCCTCCATCCGAAAGGGCATAGCGCTGCGTAATAGCGGTTGATCACTCTGACCTTCAGCAAGTTTGAAATCCGCCCGATGCCGCTCTAGCGCCCGGTTTACTCGCACGGAGCCGTCTGGAAGCTTAAAAAATTGGCCAGGATAGATATTGTCTTCCAGGTTCGAAAATACTTCCGAATCCTTGACTGACTCCAACAAGAAGTGCGCTTTTTCGAAATCGTAATCGCGATGAACTACACGGCTGGTGCGTGTTTCAACGCGTACGCTGAAATCCTGAATCACAGGATGTGCTGCGGCCATTCCATTTATAGGGATGAACGGAACCATCAATGGCGACGTGTGCTTACGGTAAAACTCGGTTTCCTGGTCGGCAAAAATCAGCTGATGACCGTCCGGCGAGTGTTCGAAGTAGTAGAAGTAGCCTTCCTCTTCGCACAAGCGGCTTAGAAAGTGGAGGTCGGTTTCCTGGTACTGGACGCAACACTCACGAGGGATTGGTTTTTCAGGACCAATGTTGAATTGCACGTGCGGCCCGTTCAGCAGCCAGTGGCCTTTGAGCACGTCGCGGATCGTTTCTTCGACCGTGAGCCCCTGGAAAATCCGACTATTTTTTGCGTGTTGCAGGTAGCGAAGAAACGGAACGATGACTATCTGATAGTGACTTAGCCGCCTACCAGTCTTCACGTGAGCGATCGAGTAGATGTGACCGTGCAACCCCTGATCACCGAACGATAGATAAGCTTGTTTATGAAGCAGACTTGCCAACTCCCGAGGCGGTCTTTCGGTCACAACGTCGACGACGATCTCATACGGGGCGCTGATTGCTTCCTCAGCCTCGAAGGCTAAAACGAGCAAGTCGCGTTGTTCATTTCCTTGAACACTGAGGCTGAATTTCGGGGCATTGGACATTGACGGGGCTTCTGAGAGGAAGGACCCGGGAAGTGTCCGGTAGCAAAATATAGATATATATACGTCTTTGCTGAAATAGGTTGTAGGGGGATTCCGGCACGAGCGTGGGTAATTTCCTAAGGATAATAACTACAGCAAAGCGGCCCCAAACTTAGGCGCTTAAGCCCGTAAACACCTAGCTGCGGAAAACTCTGGAACGCGCTTGCCCGCGATCGCCTGCGCAGCAGTCGTAAAACCTACGACTCAGTTTTTTCAGTTGAAACCGAGTCTGCCCATTGGGACCGCTTCGCGCTCCCACAGTTTGAATATCGACGGTATGGCCGACACACCGCCTCGCCAACACGTTGGCTCCTGCAAATTGTGCGTGACCTCAACAAATCCGGCATTCGAAGTGGCCACAGGCCGCTATCCACATCAACCCCTCAAATCATCCCTTCGGCTGATTTAGCTGGCGAGCAACGTCTCTACAGTGCATATTTTTCAGCCACGCCTGTGCACTTATAAAAAGGAACTCGTATGTTGCAGACTCGTGTCATTGCGCCAGCTGATGGTGCCTATCAATACCCGCTGTTGATCAAGCGGCTGTTGATGTCAGGTAGCCGCTACGAAAAAACTCGCGAGATTGTTTACCGCGATACGTTGCGCTACAGCTACCCAACCCTTAACGAACGTATTGCGCGTCTGGCCAATGTTTTAACGAACGCCGGGGTGAAGGCGGGCGACACGGTGGCGGTGATGGACTGGGACAGTCACCGGTATCTGGAGTGCATGTTTGCTATTCCGATGATTGGGGCGGTGATTCACACGATTAACGTGCGGCTGTCGCCGGAACAAATCCTCTACACCATGAACCATGCGGTGGATAAGTTCGTGCTGGTCAACAGCGAGTTCGTGGGGCTCTACAACGCGCTGGCGCCACAGCTGACCTGTGTCGAAAAAACGCTGTTGCTGACCGATGCTCCCGAGAAAACCGCTGACTTGCCCAACTTGATCGGCGAGTACGAAGCGTTGTTGGCGGCAGCCAGTACCCACTACGAATTCGAGGATTTTGACGAGAACTCTGTCGCGACCACCTTCTACACCACCGGTACGACCGGTAACCCCAAAGGCGTGTATTTCTCGCACCGGCAACTGGTGCTGCACACCCTGGGGGTGGCGACGATCATGGGCTGCATCGACAGTGTGCGCTTGCTTGGCACCAACGATGTCTACATGCCCATCACCCCGATGTTCCATGTGCATGCGTGGGGCGTTCCGTATGCAGCGACGATGCTCGGGCTCAAGCAGGTTTATCCGGGTCGTTACGATCCCGAGTTATTGGTGGCGTTGTGGCGCAAGGAAAAGGTGACGTTCTCCCACTGTGTGCCGACCATTTTGCAGATGGTCCTCAACGCCAAGTCGGCGCAGGACGCTGATTTCACCGGCTGGAAAATCATCATCGGTGGCAGTGCGCTCAATCGCACCACCTATGAAGCGGCCAAGGCCAAAGGCATTCAACTGACGGCGGCTTACGGCATGTCCGAGACTTGCCCGTTGGTGTCCGTGGCGCATTTGAATGAAGAAATGCTCGCGGGCAGCGACGACGAGCGCACGACCTACCGAATAAAAGCCGGCGTGCCGGGGGTGTTGGTCGACGCGGCCATCATCGACGAGGCGGGTAATTTTCTACCCGCTGATGGCGAGACCCAGGGCGAGTTGGTCCTGCGTGCGCCATGGCTGACGGAAGGCTATTACCGTGAACCGGAAAAAGGCGCGCAGCTGTGGGCCGGAGGCTGGTTACACACTGGCGACGTCGCCACACTCGACAGCATGGGCGTGATCGATATCCGTGACCGGATCAAAGACGTGATCAAGACCGGTGGGGAATGGGTGTCGTCATTGGCCCTTGAAGACTTGGTCAGTCGTCACCCGGCGATACGCGAAGTCGCGGTGGTGGGGATTGCCGATCCGCAGTGGGGCGAGCGGCCGTTTGCGTTGTTGGTCATTCGCGATGGGCACAGCATTTGCGCCAGGGAGTTGAAGGATCACTTGAAACCCTTCGTCGAATTGGGGCACATCAACAAGTGGGCAATCCCCAGTCAAATAGCCCTTGTTACTGAAATTCCCAAGACCAGCGTGGGCAAGCTCGACAAGAAGCGCATCCGTCTCGATATTATCGAGTGGCAAAAGACCAACAGTACCTTCCTCTCGACACTCTAAGTGTCCATTTGCCGTGCTCTCTGAGCACGGCAAGCCTCCAGCCACGCGTTCGGCGTGCCAATTCTGGTCGTTACGCTTTTGTGTCCGTGCGAAATTCGACTGATGGGTCGAAATAGCTGTGCCAGAGGCGTGGACGCTACAAATCACACTTTAGGGAAGGTCTGAAATAAGACCTTCTTTTTCTGGCAAATCGGGCGTCAAGCGCTCCGAAAGAAAGTACTTCACTGAAATTTCGAAAATATCGGCTTTTATTGATGAATAAGCCGGTTTTAAGCACTTATTAACCCTTAATTTCCATACTGCGGACGCACCTGTCCTATAGGCTCCATCAAATGTCGGCGCGCCATCCACAGATTCGACAGTGCAAACAGTGTCACCAACTGCGCCGTGTTCTTTACCAACCCGCGAAACCGCACCTTGGTGTAACCAAACTGGCGCTTGATCACCCGAAACGGGTGCTCAACCTTGGCCCGAGTTTGCGATTTGGCGTATTCAATCTTGCGCAACGCACGGCCAATGACGCTTTTTTCTCCATGTTTGCGGCGGCTGCTGGGCCTGGCGGAGATCGACCAGATCATCTCGCGCCCCTCATGTTCAAGCCGCTTTTCTACGCCGGTGTAGCCCGCGTCGCCACAGAGATGGGTCTCTTCGCCGTGCAGCAACTGATCGACTTGAGTGACGTCCGCGACATTGGCTGCCGTGCCCACCACGCTGTGCGTCAGACCCGTATCAGCGTCTACTCCGATGTGCGCTTTCATCCCGAAAAAATATTGATTACCTTTCTTGGTCTGATGCATTTCGGGGTCGCGTTTACCCTCTTTATTCTTGGTCGACGTCGGCGCATGAATGATCGTGGCATCAACAATTGTGCCCTGACGAAGCATCAAACCTCGGTCTCCCAGGTAGCCATTAATGACCTCCAGGATTCCCCCGGCAAGATGGTTTTTCTCCAGCAGGCGACGGAAGTTGAGAATCGTGGTTTCGTCGGGAATGCGTTCCAGATTCAACCCCGCGAACTGGCGCAGAATCGTGGTCTCATAAAGAGACTCTTCCATTGCTGGATCGCTATAGCCGAACCAGTTCTGCATCAGGTGCACACGCAACATGGCCATCAAGGGATACGCCGGGCGGCCCCCTTCGCCTTTTGGATAATGCGGCTCGATCAAAGCGATCAACCCCTTCCAGGGGACGACCTTGTCCATCTCGCTCAGGAAAATCTCACGGCGGGTTCGCTTACGTTTACCGGCGTACTCGGCATCGGCGAAAGAAATTTGCTTCATGGGGGGGCAACCGCTCGGCTCATGTGATGGGGGACATTTCACCAGATTTGAAAACCTTTTTCAGAGTTTCCTTAGAGGGATCAAGTGGTTTCTCCTGCTGGATATAGTCATGACAGCGGTCATCAAGAGCGGATTTGAAAATGCGCATTCGTATTACAGCCTTAGGGCTGCCCGATGCGCGTTAACACTCGAGCGCCATCGAGTGGTTCTTGAATGAGCCTCTGCCATAACAAAAAACACATGGAGTAGCGTCGATGACATCAGCAAACCAGTTCTGGCGCCGGGCTAAGTTGCCTCTGGCTGTCGGACTTGCCTCTACACTCGCCGGTCCCGCCTTCGGCGTTAGTTTCAACGTCGGTGACATCGAAGGTCAGTTCGACTCGTCGCTGTCCATAGGCGCCAGTTGGTCGACCCAAAATCCCGACCGACACCTCATTGGTTCCAACAACGGCGGCACGGGCTTATCACAGACTTCCGATGACGGTCACCTGAACTTTAAAGCGGGTGACACATTCTCGAAGATCTTCAAGGGCATCCATGACCTGGAGTTGAAGTACGGCGACACGGGTGTGTTTTTACGAGGCAAATACTGGTACGACTTCAAGCTTCAAGACGACGACTTGCACTTCAAGAACATCGACAACGACCACCGTTACGAAGCGGCAAAATCGTCGGGTGCAGAGTTGCTCGACGCCTTCGTCTACCACAACTATGCCATTGGCAATGAGCCTGGGACCGTACGGTTGGGTAAGCAGGTGGTCAGTTGGGGTGAAAGCACCTTTATTGGCGGCGGCATCAACTCGATTAACCCCATTGATGTCTCGGCATTTCGTCGACCTGGCGCGGAAATCAAGGAAGGCTTGATTCCGGTCAACATGTTTTACCTGTCGCAAAGCATTACCGAGAACCTGTCGGCTGAAGGCTTTTATCAGATCGGCTGGGACAACACGGTGGTCGACAACTGCGGCACGTTTTTCTCGCAACCGGACGTGATCGCCAAGGGGTGTGACAGCAACCTCGCGGTGCTCAGCACGCAAAACAACCTGAACCGCGCGTTTACCAATGCGGGCTTGCCCGCTCCGTTGCGTGGCGCAATCCAAAACTCGCTGGCGCAACAGGGGGTTAAATTCGGTAACCCGGACGAGGGCGCTGTTGTTGCTCGTGGTGCCGACCGGACGCCTTCAGACAGTGGTCAATTTGGTCTGGCCACGCACTATAACTACGAGCCGCTGGACACTGAGTTCGGCGCGTACTTCATGAACTACCATAGCCGTCTGCCGATTTTCAGCGGCAAAGGCGCTCCGGCCAGTGTCTACAGCCCGGCCAACTTGGTCGGCTCGTTGGTGCGCAACGGTGTTCCGGTGCAGGTCGCTGCCGGTTTGGCGCCGACATTGCTGCCTGTGGTCGTGGCCGCGAACTCCAGCTACTACGTTGAGTACCCGGAAGATATCCGCCTATACGGGTTGAGTTTCTCCACTACCTTGCCTACCGGCACTGCGTGGGCAGGCGAAGTCAGCTACCGTCCTAATGCTCCGGTGCAAATCAACACTACCGACATTTTGTATTCCGGCCTGTCGCCGTTGAACCCGAACGTTTCCCCTCTGCAAGGTACGCCGGGTGCCGACCAGCCTGGCTATCGCCGTAAGGAAATCACCCAACTGCAGACCACCTTCACTCAATTCTTCGATCAGGTGATGGGCGCCGAACGACTGACCGTCGTCGGCGAAATAGGTTGGACGCACATGGGCGGTTTGGACAGCCCGGATAAAGTTCGTTATGGCCGTGACCCGAGTTACGGTCCGGGGCCGTTACCCAATGGCCAATGTGTTGCGCTTAACACCAGCACGTTGGCTGGCGCTTCGCAAAACAATGTATCGAAATACTGCGAAAACGACGGCTACACGACTTCTGACTCCTGGGGTTATCGCGCTCGCGCCATTTGGGATTACAACAGCGTATTCGCCGGCATCAACCTTAAACCAAGCGTGGCCTGGTCCCATGACGTGAAAGGTTACTCGCCCGGCCCTGGCGGTAACTTCGAAGAAGGACGTAAAGCCATCAGCCTGGCTGTGGACGCTGAATACCAAAACACCTACACCGCCAACCTGTCTTACACCAACTTCTTTGGCGGTGATTACAGCACCGTGGATGACCGGGATTTCGTGGCACTCAGTTTCGGCGTGAACTTCTAAGAAGACGGTTTTTCAGGACGACTACCACTATGAAAATAACAAACGGTCTGCTGCAAATCGGAGTACTGAGTCTCTCGTTGCTGGCGACAGGCGTCATGGCTGCGGTTTCTGATACGGAAGCCGCTAAGCTGGGCACTACGTTGACGCCGATGGGCGCTGAAAAAGCGGGTAACGCCGCCGGGACCATTCCGGCCTGGAGCCCGCTGCCAAAAAACGCAGGCACGGTGGACAGCAAAGGTTTCCTCTCTGACCCCTATGCCAGCGAGCAACCCTTGTTCGTCATCACCGCGCAAAACGTTGATCAATACAAAGACAAGCTCGCACCGGGGCAGATAGCGATGTTCAAGCGCTACCCGGATACCTACAAAATGAAGGTGTTCCCTTCGCACCGTGGCGCGACGGTGCCGGATGATGTGTTTGCCGCGATCAAAACCAACGCGACGCACACCAAACTGGTGGCCGGCGGCAATGGTCTTGAGAACTTCAAAACTGCAGTGCCGTTTCCGATTCCACAAACCGGCGTCGAAGTCATCTGGAACCACATCACCCGCTATCGCGGCGGCAGTGTTCAGCGTTTAGTGACTCAGGCGACGCCTCAAGCCAACGGCTCGTTCAGTCTGGTTTATTTCCGCGATCAGTTTGTGTTTCGCGACAACCTGAAAAAATCGGCAAGCGACGAAGCTGCCGCTAAACCGGTGGACGAGGATGAGAAGGCAGGCGATGCCAGCAATATTTTGTTCTATTTCAAACAGGAAGTGACCGCTCCCGCGCGTCTGGCGGGCGGCGTGCTACTGGTTCACGAAACCCTCGACCAAGTTAAAGAACCGCGGTCTGCCTGGGTTTACAACGCGGGTCAACGTCGGGTTCGTCGCGCACCGCAAGTGTCGTATGACGGTCCGGGTACTGCGGCCGATGGCTTGCGCACTTCAGACAATCTGGACATGTACAACGGCGCCCCGGATCGGTACGACTGGAAGCTGATGGGCAAACAGGAAATGTACATCGGGTCCGACAGCTACAAGCTTGATGATCCAGCACTCAAATACGCCGACATTCTCAAAGCAGGTCACATCAATCAAGACTTGGCACGCTATGAGTTGCGCCGCGTTTGGCACGTGACCGCTACCTTGAAAGAAGGCCAGCGCCATATCTACGCCAAGCGTGACTTCTTCATTGATGAAGACAGCTGGCAAGCTGCGGTCATCGACCATTACGATGGCCGTGGTCAACTGTGGCGAGTGGCTGAAGCGCACGCTCAAAGTTACTACAACATGCAAGTGCCGTGGTACACCCTGGAAACCTTGTATGACCTGCAGTCGGGCCGTTACCTGGCGCTAGGCATGAAGAACGAAGAGAAGCAGGCTTACAACTTTAAGTTCGAAGCCAGTGCCAGCGACTTTTCGCCTTCGGCGTTGCGTCAGTCCGGCGTGCGTTAATCCGTACTTTGTTAACATAAAAAACGCTCCGCTGACGGGGCGTTTTTTTATGCGTGACTGGTTAGCAGGGAACTAATGTCTTTGTCATTTTGGATATCTTTGACCGACAACTACAAAAATATCGATTTACCCGCTAGTCTGCGGACATCCGTATTGCCGATAACAGCACTTTAAAAACAAGAGCCGGCTATGACTGATTTGTCCCGTCTGCAAGGAGTTGCCGGCCACGCTGTTCCAGCGCTGGAGGGTCGTTTTTTTCGTCCACCGTTGCCCGAAGGTTATGTACTGCGTCCGCGTCTGTGTGAGCGCTTAAGTGCGGGCCTGGCGGGACGGCTATTACTGGTCAGCGCTCCAGCGGGTTTTGGCAAGAGTTCGTTGGCCGTGGAGTTTTGCCAAGGTTTGCCTGCCCAATGGCAAAGTCTGTGGTTGGGTTTGAGCCATCGCGACAGTGATCCGGGGCGCTTTCTTGAGCGCCTGCTTGCAGGCTTGCAACAGTTTTTTCCGTTGCTGGGGAGTCAGTCGTTGGGCCTGCTAAAGATGCGCCAGCGACATCAACCGTTCGCTTTCGAAGAATGGCTCGACGGCCTTTTAGATGAGCTGACAACTCACTTGTCAGTTAACCAGCCGCTGTTATTGGTGCTCGATGATTATCATCTGGCGCAAGGCGCGGTTTTGGATCGTTGCCTGCAGTTTTTTCTCAATCATTTACCTGACGGACTGACGGTCATGGTCACCAGCCGTCAACGGCCAGGGTGGCATTTGGCACGGTTGCGTTTGTCGCGGCACCTGCTTGAGCTCAATGAGCAGGATTTGCGCCTGACCGACCCCGAGTCGCTGGCGGTGCTCGACCAGTCCTGCAGTTCGCTTAACAGTGACATTTTAGAAAGCCTGGTGCGCCGCAGCGAAGGCTGGGTTGCCGGGCTGCGATTCTGGTTGTTGGCTGCCTCTGAAGTGGGCGATGCCTGCGCGTTGCCCCAAGCGTTACACGGCGGGGAAGGGATGATTCGCGATTACCTGCTCGAAGAGGTAATCGATTGTTTGCCGCCCGATGCTCAAGCGTTTTTATACGACACCGCGTGCCTTGAACGATTTTGCAGTGAGCTGTGCAACGCTGCGCGCGATCGCCACGACAGCGCAGAAATGCTGGGTTACCTGCAAGCACATCAGGTGTTTTTGGTCCCGCTGGATGAGCATGGCCGCTGGTTCCGTTACCACCATCTATTTTCTGACCTGCTGCGCAGTCGGCCCGATATCGGATCTAGCCCGCTGCAAACTCGTCTGCACCTGAATGCGTGCCGTTGGTTCAGCGAGCAAGGATTGCTGGACGAGGCGGTAGAGGAAGCGCTGCGTGCGGGTCACCCTGAAGTCGCCGCCAACCTGGTGCAAAACCTGTCGGAGGAGCAACTGCTGGCCGAACAAAACGTTGGCATGTTGCTGCGCTGGAAAATGGACCTGCCCGACAGCTTGCTGGTCAGTACGCCGCGTTTGATCGTGCTCTACAGCTGGGCATTGGGTCTTGCCTGCCAGTTGGACGCGGCTGAAGAGCTGGCCAATCAGCTCAGTCGTTTCTTGCCCGCACCCTCGGCCACCGCGCAAAAATCCATGCTCGCCCAATGGTTGGCGCTCAGTGGCATCATCGCGCGTGGTCGCGGCGACAGCGCCAAAACCCATTTGTATTGCACCGAAGCCTTGGAGAGCCTGCCGCAAAAGCGCTACGGCCAACGCCTGATGTGCTTATCGACGCTGGCCAATCTGGCGGTGGTCGATGGCGACGCCAAGCGCGCGCGCACGCTTAACCGTGAAGCACTCGAACTGGCGCAGCGGGTCGCCAATCCGTTGTTCGAAGCGTTGGCGCATTACGACCGGGCGCGGGTATTACAAGCGCGTGGTGAAACATTACGGGCACTGGACGAAGTTCGTCAGGGCATCAACCGACTAAAGGACCTTCCTGCTCAGCGGCTGTACGCCATTCGGGCACGGCTGACGTTGTATGAAGGTCATTTGCTGACCATGCGCTTGGAGCCTGAAGCGGGTCGGGCGCTGTTGGTGGTGGGCGTGGCGCAAGCGCGAGCCTGCCGTGACATCAGCGTGTTGATCGGGCAGTGCGTCATCGCCGGATTGGACGGGCGCAGTGGCCGATTTGCCGAGGCCTTCGCTGAATTGGCCGAGGCCGAGCGGCTAATGCATATTTGGGATGTGCCGCCGATTTACTACTTGGCCATGATCACTTTGGTCAAATGTGAGCTGTGGCTGGCTCAGGGCCGGATAGACCTTGCCGAAGTCTGGCTGCTGCGGTTGTCGCAGACCTACAGCGGTAATCAGCCTGCCATTGCGCCAGAATGTCATCCGCAACTGCCGCAACACATCGAGCTGCAACGAGCAGCCCTCGAACGTGTTCAAGGGCTGCTGCCTGAGTCTGAACAGCGGTTGCGTTCGCTGGCACAACAGGCGCAGGACGAAGGCGCGCAGGCCCTCTACACGGCGGCGCTGATCCAGCACATCCTTTTGCTACTGGGTACCTCGCGCGAGCCTGAGGCCCGGGCGTTGTTCATCCGCAGTTTGCAGGCGTCCAGCGGCGGAGCACTTCTGCCGTTTCACTGGCTGCTGCGCGATTACCCGCAATGGCTACGGGCCCAACTGCAGCACGCCGCGCCGAGTGTCAGTCGCGATAAATTGTTGGCCTTGTTGCCCTGCGCGACTATCAGTTTTCGTGCGCCATGCGAACCGCTGCACGGCTCGGAACAACTCAGCGCCCGGGAGTTGTCAGTGCTGCAACTCATCGCCCAAGGTTGCTCAAATCAGCAAATCAGTGAGCAGTTGTTTATCTCGCTGCACACCGTAAAAACCCACGCCAGCCACATCAACAGCAAGTTAGGTGTGGAGCGTCGCACTCAGGCCGTTGCACGGGCTCAGGAGTTGGGGTTGTTTGGCTGAATTGCTTGGCTGCATCGGATCTGTATAAACGGCCATCTGTAAAGCCTAGGTGTTGGCGAAGGTCTTTCAGGCTGATCATCGCGAGAATCTGTAGGACCGAATTTATTCGGGAAGGCTTCGGTCCTGACACGCTGTAACCTCAAACCACGCAAAGCGCCAACCCGATGGCTGCACGAAGGCGTCAGTCGTGTGGCGGATTAGCGTCCCACGTTTGACCCATAACTAAACGTCTGTGCCCCAAGGTATACCTGACCACAATACTTCCGTATTGCTAATGCCTAACTTTTCTGCGGATTCAACCTCAACAATTTTATCGTATGGGTCGATGCTGGCCAGATCGATAATCTCATGTGGAAGGGGTGTCTTGTCGCTCATCAACATGAACACCTTAACTTTCGGAGTTAGCAGCGAACTACTGTTTTGCTCCATGACTACCCCCAAACGACCACTCTTTAGACTCACGAGTGCGCCAATAGGATAGATGCCCACCGTTTTAACGAAGGTCCGGAAAACGGTTTCGTCGAAGTGTCCTTTCCACGTGGCCATTTCACGAATGGAGTGTGCCGGGCCCCAGCCTTTTTTATACGGGCGTTCAGACGTCACTGCGTCATACACATCGCAGACCGCGCCCATCTTCGCAAACAGGCTGATGTGGTCGCCAGCCAGGCCGTGCGGGTAGCCCGTGCCATCTATTTTTTCGTGGTGATGCAGGCATACGTCCAGCACTTCGGCGCCGAAACTTGCGGTTCTTTCGAGAATAGTCATCCCTTCTTCAGGGTGATCTTTCATGCGGTTGAATTCTTCTGCGGTCAGCTTTCCGGCTTTGTCGAGGATGGCGTTTGAGATCATCATTTTGCCGACATCGTGCATGAGCCCAGCGATACCCGCTTCCTTGACCTGTTCCGGGGCTAACTTCAACTGCCGGGCTAACGCGATCATCAGTATGCAAACAGCCACGGAGTGCATATAGGTGTAGTCATCCGAGGTCTTCAACCGCGAGAGGCTAAGCAGTGCGTGCGGGTGCCGAAGGATCGAGTCGGTGATTTCGGCGACCAGTTCCGAGCTTTGTTTTGGGCTGATTGCCCGGCCCAGTCGCGCGTCATTAAACATCGCGATCACGGCTGTTTTGGCTCTTACACAGATCTTTAATGCTTCGGACAGTTCTTCGTCCAAACTCACAGGAACGGGGCTTGCCGGACAGGTCATCACGATGGAGGAGGCAGCTGACGGCGGTCTACCTTTGCTTAAATCAACCCATACTTCCGTAATGGTTAAATGCTGAATTCGCACGATGTCTTGCACATCCTTTACTTCGAAACTGCCTTTCCAGGAAGGATGATTAATCCACGCACCACAGAATTGATGGATGTACATGCCAACGACGATATCAGAGGTCAAGATTTTCCTGAGCATGTGGTTCTCTCTACTGCAACGCTTGCCTGCATCGGAACCGACTGTGTTTCGACGCCTTTTTTTTATTCTTATAACTCTCATGACCCGTTTGGTATCTCGGCCTGTGCGGACGTCGATTTTTTGAATTGGTAACGCTGTGATTGCATTGTGCCATCGCAGCTTGGCTGCTTTTGAACGGCGTGTAAATAGGCTATAGGGTCAGATTCGAAGGGGTAAGTATTGTTCACGTCAGGCTTATGCGGATGTTTTTTTGCAGCGATTTTGAACGATGTATTCGATCGGATTGTGGGAGTGTCTAATTCTATTCTTTCGTGCGTGAGCGCCGTTCAGGGGAGCTTAAGGAATTTCTATTTAAAATGATGTTCAAATTGCGCACGGCTGCGGCGTGACGTTCGTTTCGGCCCCGTGAAGCTGCTTAGATGATAAACAGGAGTTGCCAAAATGTTTACCTCGTATCGTTCGATGATTATCGCTACCGCTGTCGCTTTGTTGGCCGGTTGCGCGTCGCCGAACCCGTACAGCAATCAACCTCAGAACAACGGTTCTGGCGGCGTGAGCAACACGGCTAAATATGGTGGTTTGGGTGCGTTGGCGGGGGCCGTCGCGGGGGCTGCCATCGATCACGGCAATCGTGGCAAAGGAGCTTTGATTGGCGCAGCCGTGGTCGGCGCCGGGGCTGCCGGTTACGGTTATTACGCAGATAAGCAAGAGGCTGCGTTGCGCAAGAGCATGGCTAACACCGGCGTTGAGGTGCAGCGTCAAGGTGATCAGATCAAGCTGATCATGCCGGGCAATATCACCTTCGCCACGAACTCTTCAGCCATTGCTCCAAGCTTTTATGCGCCGCTAAATAACCTGGCGGGCTCGTTGAAGCAATACAACCAAAACATGATCGAGATCGTTGGCTTTACCGATAGCACCGGCAGCCGTCAGCACAACATGGATTTGTCGCTGCAACGTGCGCAGAGCGTCAGCACGTACTTGACCTCGCAGGGCATTGATCCTTCTCACCTGGCAGTAGGCGGAGTAGGGCCAGACCAACCGATTGCCAGCAACGCTGATGTTAACGGCCGGGCGCAGAACCGCCGGGTTGAGGTCAATTTGAAGCCGATTCCTGGGCAGCAGTATCAGCAGCAGTAAGGGTTAGGAGATCTTTGCATCGCAAAAATCTGTGGGACCGATTTGTTCGGGAAGGCAGCACATGGTCGTTTTGACAGACCGCGTCGCCTGCTTCCCGAATAAATTCGGTCCCACAGTGTGCAGAGGTTTGTATTACCCCTGATTCCTGTCTTTACCCCTCGCTGGGTAATCTCGATGCATCGCATGCAGCAATAAATCCTTCTCATCCCAAAGCGTATTAATCCACTGCTGGAATTCCCGACGGTATTCTTCATCCTGGTCGTAATTTTTGCCGATGAACTGCGACGGAATTTTTACCTCTTCGAAATGCGCCACGATCTCTTCGACGTTGCCGCACAGCAGATCCCAATAGCCAGGGCGTCGGCCGGGGTAATGTATCGTTACGTTGACAATGGACTCCAGTTGCTCACCCATCGCGTCCAGCACAAAGGCGATACCGCCCGCTTTGGGTTTTAGCAGATAGCGAAACGGCGACTTCTGCTCGGCGTGCTTGCTCTCGGTGAAGCGTGTGCCTTCCACGAAGTTGAAAATGCCCACCGGGTTGTTGCGAAACTTGTCGCACGTACGCCGGGTGGTTTCCAGGTCTTTGCCTTTTTTCTCCGGGTGCTTGGCCAGGTAGGCCTTGGAGTAACGTTTCATGAACGGGAAGCCCAGCGCCCACCACGCCAAGCCAATTACCGGTACCCAAATCAATTCCTGCTTGAGAAAGAACTTCAGCGGGCGGATACGTCGGTTAAGCACGTATTGCAACACCATGATGTCGACCCAGCTTTGATGGTTGCTGGTAATCAAGTACGAGTGCTGATAGTCCAGCCCTTCAAGTCCACTCAAGTGCCAGCGCGTCTTGCGCAGCAGGTTCATCCAGGCTTTGTTGTTGCTAATCCAGGTCTCGTGAATGTGGCTCATCAGCCAGTCGGTAAACCGTTGTGCGGCCGGGAAGGGCAGGCACAACTTTACGATGGCGACGATGAATAGCGGCGTGCAGCAAACAACGGTGTTTAGCGCCAATAGCAGCGAGGCAATGATGCCGCGCAGTGGAGCAGGTAAAAAATCCAGCATATGGGCCGAGGCCTCCGCGAAAAAATATCGGATGCCGCCGGGTGGTCCGGCGGCACTGGTTTAGGGGTTGAGGGTTGGACCTCAGGACAGGTAAGCGGCTTGAATCGCTGTCAGGGCGATGGTGTAAACGATGTCGTCCACCTGAGCGCCCCGTGGCAGATCGTTCACCGGTTTGCGCAGCCCTTGCAGCATCGGGCCAAGGCTGACGCAATCGGCGCTGCGTTGCACCGCCTTGTACGTGGTATTGCCGGTGTTGAGGTCCGGGAACACAAACACGGTGGCGCGACCAGCGACTGGGCTGTTTGGTGCCAGTTGGCGGGCGACGTCTTCATTGGCGGCGGCATCGTACTGCAACGGGCCATCGATTTGAAGGTCGCTTTGTGCCCGGTGGGCCAGTTGCGTGGCTTCGCGAACCTTCTCCACTTCTTCGCCACTGGCCGATTCGCCACTGGAGTAACTGATCATCGCGACCCTGGGCGCAATGCCGAATGCCACTGCTGAGTCAGCGCTTTGCAGAGCGATTTCAGCCAGCTCGGCGGCGCTTGGGTGCGGGTTCATGATGCAGTCGCCGTAGACCAGCACTTGTTCTGGAAACAACATGAAAAACACCGACGACACCAGCGTGCAACCCGGTGCGGTCTTGATCAGTTGTAAGGCCGGGCGGATGGTATTGGCCGTGGAGTGAATAACCCCCGAGACCAGCCCGTCGACTTCATCCAGTGCGAGCATCATGGTGCCAATCACCACGGTGTCTTCCAACTGCTGTTCGGCCATCGGCGCATTTAAGCTTTTGTTTTTGCGCAGTTCGACCATGGGCGCGATGTAGCGCTCGCGGATCAAGTCGGGGTCCAGAATCTCCAAGCCCGGCGGCAGTTCGATGCCTTGCGCCTGAGCCACGGCATACACTTCTTCGGGCTTGGCCAGCAGTACGCAACGAGCGATGCCGCGCGCCTGGCAAATGGCCGCCGCCTGGATGGTCAAGGGTTCGCTGCCTTCAGGCAGCACGATGCGCTTATTAGCGTTTTGAGCACGCTGGATCAATTGATAGCGGAACACGGCCGGCGATAGGCGCATTTCCCGTGGTGTGCCACACCGCTGATGCAACCATGTCGCGTCCAAATGCCCGGCGACAAAGTCAGTAATGATTTCGGCGCGCTCGCGGTCATCAATGGGGATTTCTTTATTCAGCTGATTCAACTGGTTTGCAGTGTCGTACGAACCGGTGCTCACCGACAAAACGGGCAAGCCTGCCTGAAGCGCGCCACGGCACAGCTCCATGATGCGAGGGTCTGGCACGGTGTCGCTGGTCAACAACAAACCGGCCAATGGCACGCCATTCATGGCTGCGAGGCTGACCGCGAGGATGATGTCATCGCGATCGCCGGGGGTCACCACTAATACGCCGGGTTTGAGCAGTGCCACGGTGTTGAGCACGGTGCGTGCACAGATGATGACTTTCGACATGCGCCGTTGTTCGTAGTCCCCCGCATTCAGAACCTGCGCGCCAAGCAGGTCGGCAACGTCGCGGGTGCGCGGGTCGTTCAGATCGGCCTGAAAAGGTATGCAGCCCAACAAGCGGAATTCACCGCTGCGCAACAACGGCGAATGCTCTTTAAGGCGGGTAGCGAAGGCTTCCATGCTTTCGTCGGTGCGCACTTTGTTCAGAATGACGCCGAGGACTTTCGGGTCTTTCGGACCGCCAAACAGCTGCGCTTGTAACTCGACCCGGCCGGAAAGCTCGGCCAGCACTTCGTTTTCGGGCGCCGAGACGAGGATCACGTCGGCATCCAGGCTTTTCGCCAGGTGCAAATTGACCCGAGCTGCATAACTGGCGTGGCGGGTAGGGACCATGCCTTCAACGATCAGCACGTCTTTGCCGACGGCCGCTTCTTGATACAGATTAATGATTTCTTCCAGTAGCTCATCCAGCTGACCGTCGCCAAGCATGCGCTCGACGTGCGCCAACCCTAGCGGCTTGGGCGGCTTGAGGCCATGGGTGCGGGCGATAAGCTCGGACGAGCGCTCAGGCCCCAAGTCACCGGGATGCGGTTGAGCGATAGGCTTGAAAAAGCCGACCTTAAGACCTGCGCGTTCGAGGGTGCGCACTAGGCCAAGGCTGATGGATGTCAAGCCCACACCAAAGTCAGTGGGGGCGATAAAAAAAGTTTGCATGCGGACATCTCGATTGAGCAGTGCAAGGGCTGTACGGGGCAGCCAGGCAAAAATATCGGGTTACGTCATGTGTGTTCATCGCGGATCACCACGTCGTCAATTCGTGGCGAATCAGTGCGGCGTAAGGTTATCGTTATCCGGGCTCTGCGCACACCAGCCACAAGCAAAGCTTTTACCTATTTGTTGTTGGCGCTTCAACGGATCAAGCACCCAGGCTCTAGATTGCCAAGGCGGTTGATGGCGTAGATGTTGGGTGTGTCCACACGAAAGAATGGCTATCCAATGGCCATCATCGTCCTGACGAAAATCAATGAGTGTGCTGTTGTGCAATGGGCCGTCCGTCAGAGTTGCGTTCGCTTTCGGGCGAGCGCTTGGTTAAACTTGCACGTTCTTCAATTCTCAAGCAAAGGTCTCGCCCCATGCCGATCGCCGCGAACAAGGCCGTCTCCATCGACTATACCCTGACCAACGACGCTGGTGAGGTCATCGACAGTTCTGCTGGCGGCGCGCCGCTGGTCTACCTGCAGGGTGCAGGTAATATCATCCCAGGCTTGGAAAAAGCACTGGATGGCAAGAACGTCGGCGATGAACTCAAAGTGTCCATCGAACCCGAAGACGCTTACGGCGAGTATCAGGCTGAACTGGTCAGCACCTTGAGCCGCAGCATGTTCGAAGGCGTCGACGAACTCGAAGTCGGTATGCAATTCCATGCATCCGGCCCTGATGGCAGCATGCAAATTGTGACCGTCCGTGATCTGGACGGCGATGACGTTACCGTTGATGGCAACCATCCATTGGCCGGCCAGCGCCTGAATTTCGACGTCAAAATCGTTGAAATTCGCGATGCCAGCCAGGAAGAAGTTGCTCATGGTCACGTGCATGGCGAAGGCGGCCATCACCACTGATTTGTGCTGCTAAGCTCAGTTAGCCGGCAAGGCGCCCTGACAGGTTGCGTGAAAACGACGGGCTCGTTTTCACGGCCTGATGCGGGCGCCTTTTTCGTCCGCTCGTTATTTGGAGTTCGTCATGAGTGCTTTTCACGACACTAAATTAAAAGCTCTGGATGGCCAGGACCTGCCTCTCAAGCCTCTCAAGGGCAAAGTAGTGTTGGTGGTCAACGTCGCTTCAAAGTGTGGCCTGACGCCGCAGTATGCCGCGCTGGAAAAACTCTATCAGGAGTATCGGGATCAGGGTTTCAGCGTGTTGGGTTTGCCGTGCAACCAGTTCGCCGGTCAAGAACCGGGTACCGAAGAAGAGATTCAGAGCTTCTGCGACGTGAACTACAACGTCACCTTTCCACTGGGCAGCAAGCTGGAAGTGAACGGCGATCATCGTCACTCGCTTTACCGTTTGTTGGCAGGCGAAGGTGCTGAGTTTCCGGGTGACATCACCTGGAATTTCGAGAAATTTCTGGTAGGGAAAGACGGCCGGGTACTCGCCCGATTCTCGCCACGCACACCACCCGATGATCCCGCAGTGATTCACGCCATTGAAAAAGCGCTGAAGTAATTTAGCCGCGCTCTCCTCGCCGGGTTGCGGTCATTCAAACCCGGCAAGCTGATCCATTTCTGCGCAGTGGTTTTCCCTTCTGCTCGTCTGACTTGTCTTCCTAAATCACCCTCATCAATAGTGCTGGCGCGGTCTAGACGACCGGTCATATGCTCGGCGCCATGAACACATCCCTGCGACTCGATAAGCGCGATCTGATCCTTGCCCAAGGTGCTCACCTGATGACCCGTCGTGGTTACCACGGGACCGGTGTGCTGGATATCGTACAGGCCGCGGGCATTCCCAAAGGCTCGTTCTATCACTACTTCGCCAGCAAAGAAGATTTCGCCGTGCAAGCGCTTGAGTACCTGTACGGGCCAAGACTGCTGCGTTATGAAGCGGCCCTGAACGACCCTGCACAAAGCCCGCGTGAACGGATTTTGGGTTACTACCGCGACGTGATCGTGCATTTTTCCCGCCAAGAAAAGCCGGAGCATCATTGTTTTATAGGCAGCCTGAGTTTTGAAATGGCCGGCGAATGCTTGCCCATCGCCAGCCAGGTCGAGAACATTTTGCAGCGCTCGGTGGCGATTTTGGCCCAGAGCCTGACAGCCGCCCGTGATGCCGGCCAGTTACCGGAAAACACTGACTGTGCGGCGCTTGCCGAATTTGTTGCCAACGCCTGGGAAGGGGCGCTGATGCGCATGAAAGTCAGAAGCAGCGCGGCATCCCTGAACATTTTTCTGAACCAGCTTGAGCATCTGCTGAAGCCCGATCTTCTGCTACCGATTGATTCCCGAGGAGCGTTACATGCCAGTTAAAGCTTTGTTCAAACCCTTCAGCCTGGGCACCTTGCAGTTGCCGTCTCGGGTGGTTATGGCGCCTATGACCCGTTCGTTTTCTCCGGGCGGTGTGCCCAATTCGAAGGTCATCGAGTACTACCGTCGGCGAGCGGCTGCGGGAGTGGGTTTGATCATCACCGAGGGCACCACGGTCAATCACAAAGCATCCAACGGTTACCCGAACGTTCCACAGTTTTTTGGTGAAGCGCCGTTGGCCGGCTGGAAAAAAGTCGTTGATGCGGTGCATGCCGAAGGCGCCAAAATCGTGCCGCAGTTGTGGCACGTAGGGGCTGTGCGTCGCTTGGGCACAGAACCCGATGGCGACGTACCGGCTTACGGCCCGATGGAAAAACTCAAGGATGACAAGGTCGTGGTTCACGGCATGTCGAAGCAGGATATCCAGGAGGTGATCGGCGCTTTCGCTCAGGCCGCCCGGGATGCAAAAGCTATTGGCATGGACGGCGTTGAAATCCACGGCGCCCACGGTTATATCGTCGATCAGTTTTTCTGGGAAGGCACCAACCAGCGCACCGATGAATACGGCGGCGACCTGGCAGGCCGTTCACGTTTCGCCATCGAGTTGATCGAGGCTGTGCGGTCAGCGGTCGGTCCTGACTTTCCGATCATCTTCCGTTTTTCGCAATGGAAGCAGCAGGATTACACCGCGCGCCTCGTTTTGACCCCGGAAGCCTTGGGCGAATTCCTCAAGCCGCTGTCTGACGCCGGCGTGGACATTTTCCACTGCTCGACCCGCCGCTTCTGGGAACCAGAGTTCGAAGGTTCGGACCTCAACCTTGCCGGCTGGACACGCAAGCTGACCGGCAAACCAACCATTACCGTGGGCAGCGTCGGCTTGGATGGTGAGTTCTTGCAGTTCATGGTCGATACCGACAAAGTTGCGCAACCGGCGAGCCTGGACAACCTGCTCAAGCGACTGGGCAACGACGAGTTCGACCTCGTAGCCGTCGGCCGTGCGCTGCTGGTCGATCCAGACTGGGCACAGAAAGTACGCGAAGGCCGCGAGCAAGACATCCTCCCGTTCAGCCGTGAAGCGTTGACCACGTTGGTCTGAGTGAACGGAAATTAACCTGTAGGAGCCAACGTGTTGGCGAGAAGCCTGATGCGGTGTACCTGTCACGCCGCCTCGCGAACACGTTCGCTCTTATCAAACTATTTTTTAATCTTTTAAAGCAATGGGTTGGCGCTGGGGTTGGCGTGTATATCCGGCCTTTGTGGTTGCTGAGCTTATGGTTTCGCTTTTACAGCGAGGCACCTTTTTCAAACGTCGGAGCGCCGAACCGCAAAAAGGTCCCCCAAAACGCTTGCCCCACCATGCGGGCCCTCGCTTAGGCTCGGTCTTCCCTCACTCCGGCGTTGCTCCGGGGGTCGCCGTGAGCGGCCGTCCCTGGCCGCGCACGGCTTACTCGGCATCCTTGCCTCGTCACAGCCTGCGCAACGCCTGCGTTCGGCCGCATGGTTTCACGGGGCCTCTTTCCGTAATTTGATATTCAATTCACGGGCGATCTGCGGGCAGGCGGCCATCTGTAGCCAACTTGTCGGCGAAGGTCCTTCGGACCTGATCGCAGCCTTCGGCAGCTCCTACAAAAATCTGTGCAGCCCCAAAATCTGTGGGACCGAATTTATTCGGGAAGGCTTCCGTCCTGACACGCTGCAATCTCGAAGCACACAAAGTGCTTCCCAGTTTGCTGCGCGACAGCGCAACGTCGAAGACGTGGCGGACCCTCCTGCAGGCTGTATTTGTGCCGCGTGCTGATAGTCAAAGGCTAGCGAACCTTACCAGCCACCTGCTTTTCCACCGCCAGATTCCCACCCTCCCGCACCCAAAACAACGTCGCGGCCGCAACTGCTGCGGGCATCATTAGTACATTCACGACCGGAATCAGCAGCGCCAGATAAACGATTCCGCCAAAGCCCATGCTCTGCCAACGCTTCTGCCGCAGCCAGGCGAGCATTTCGTTCCAGCCGAGTTTGTGGTTGTCGGCGGGGTAGTCGATGTATTGAATTGCCATCATCCAGACGCCGAACAACAGCCACAACGGGGCGGCGATGACGTTGACCACAGGAATGAAAGACAGGATCAGCAACCCAATGGCGCGGGGTAAGAAATAGCCCAGCTTGCGCATCTCGCGGCTGAAGGTGCGCGGCACCAAGGCGAACAGCTCGCCCCAGCTAAAAGTGGGGAAGTCATCGGTGCCCCGCAGGACCACTTCCACTTTTTCCGCCAGAAAGCCGTTAAAGGGCGCGGCAATCACGTTGGCGATCATGGTGAAGGTGAAGAACACCATCAGTATCACTAGCGTGACGAACAACGGCCAGATGATGTAGTTCAGGAAGCTCAGCCATGTCGGCAGTTCTGGCATGAAGGTGTCGACCCACATACCAAATTGATGCATGGCGAGGTAGATCAGCCCGCCGAACAGCAACAGATTGATGGTCAATGGCAGCAAAACGAACAGCCGCAAACCAGGGGTAAGGACTAATCTCAGGCCTTCGCGCAGGTATTGTGGGCCGGAGAGTACAGGGGCAGGCATGGCAGCCTCCGATGAGTGGAATCGGGCAGACCTTACCGGCTTTGCGAGACGGGCGGAAGCTGCGACATTCGCAGTAACAATCGCGGCAAGGTAAAGTCTAGGTCAGCGGTTGTTACAGATGTGTCGGTATAGAGGTGGCCTATGAGCTGGATTGTGAATCCATATTTCCTTAATCTTCGCCTCCTCGATAGTCTTCTCAACAACTTATCGACTTGGCAATACCTGGCAGTGGCTCCGGTCGCCGCCTCAGTTTTCAGGACCGCCGTGTTTAAAGCCTTCCCCAAGTGCTTGTGCGGTCCTTTTTATTCCAGCCGGTACGCCGGCGACCCGACCACGCGTCACAATGGCCGGTCAATAGGAGCGTGTCATGTCTGAAGTACGTCATTCTCGAGTGATTATTCTCGGCTCCGGCCCTGCCGGTTACAGTGCTGCGGTTTACGCCGCACGGGCCAACCTCAAGCCGTTGCTGATCACCGGTATGCAGGCGGGTGGTCAATTGACCACCACCACCGAGGTTGATAACTGGCCGGGTGACCCTCACGGTCTGACCGGCCCGGTGTTGATGGAGCGGATGAAGGAGCACGCTGAGCGTTTCGAAACCGAAGTGGTGTTCGACCACATCAATGCGGTGGATCTTGCTGGTAAGCCATTCAGCCTTAAGGGCGACAACGCGACTTACACCTGCGACGCGCTGATTATTGCGACCGGTGCCAGTGCTCGTTATCTGGGCTTGCCGTCGGAAGAAGCGTTCATGGGCAAGGGCGTTTCGGCCTGCGCGACGTGCGACGGGTTCTTCTATCGCAACCGCGAAGTGGCTGTGATCGGTGGCGGTAACACGGCCGTTGAAGAAGCGCTGTATTTGGCCAACATCGCCAGCAAAGTAACGCTGGTGCATCGCCGCGAAACCTTCCGCGCCGAGAAAATACTGATCGACAAGCTATTTGTGCGTGTTGCCGAAGGCAAGATTGTGCTCAAGCTCAATTCGACACTGGAAGAGGTCCTCGGCGACAAGATGGGCGTGACCGGTGCTGCGTTGCGCAACAACGATGGTACCCGGGACGAGCTGAAGGTGGATGGTGTGTTTATCGCCATCGGCCACACGCCCAATACCTCGTTGTTCGAAGGCCAACTGACGTTGAAAGACGGCTACATGGTGGTTCAAGGCGGGCGCGAAGGTAATGCCACTGGAACAAACATTGACGGTGTGTTTGCTGCGGGCGACGTGGCTGACCATGTGTATCGCCAAGCGATTACCTCTGCTGGCGCAGGTTGCATGGCGGCATTGGACGTCGAGCGTTATCTTGATGGTCTGAAGAACGCTGCGTTCTAAGACGATTCGTTCTGCAACAAAAAAACCGGCCTAGGCCGGTTTTTTAACGCCCCTGAGTTCACTCTTTGCGCGTCAACGACTTGCCTGCGAATGTCACACCCGCCAGCCCGTTAACAATCAACGACCGAATGTTGGCGTGGTCGCTGCCCTCTGGCGTGGCCTGTACCGAGCGGTAGTGTTCGCCGAACGCGAGCAGGGTTTCTTCGTCGCTTAACCCTTCAAGCACTGCGAGCCCGACGATCTTGCACGACCCTTCGTTCTGCCCGGCGGCGTTTTCGACGTTGCCGTTGGTGAAGGCTTGCGGTTGATAAGCATAGCCTTCAGCGATGAACACCAAGGTATCGGCGAAAGGATGTTGGCCGCTGCGAAGGCTGGCGCGCAGGGTGTTCAAGTCAGTCATGCTTTTTGTCCTTAGCGAACGCAGCGCTCTGTTCCGCGTTGGCTTCTTGCTGAAATTTGCTTTTCCACTCGCCGTACGGCATGCCATAAACCACTTCGCGGGCGTCGTCGAGACTGAGGTCGATGTGTTTTTCGTCAGCGGCGGCCTTGTACCATTTGGACAGGCAGTTGCGGCAGAAACCGGAAAGGTTCATCAGGTCGATGTTCTGGACGTCTTTGCGACTGTCCAGGTGCGCGACCAGCCGGCGAAACGATGCGGCTTCGAGTTCAAGGCGTTGTTGGTCAGTCATGATGGGCTCTGGCAGGAAGTTGAATGGTTTTGATCGTAAATGTCTTCAATCAGCGCTGCCCAGCCAAGGTGATCGACACCGATTCGGCGAAACGCAGGGCGTGCGGTTTATCAACTTCGACCTCGGCGTACAGCACCGCCTCATGGCTCATGACCAAATCAAGGACTTCTTGAGTCAGGCGTTCGAGTAGCGCAAAGCGATTGCCTTCCACGTGCTGAATAATGGCTTTGGTAATGGTGCGGTAATTGAGTGCGTGATCAATGTCATTGTCACGCACTGCATCTTGGGCCGCGTAGAGGATGGTCAGGTTAATCAACACGTCCTGTTTATTGAGGATCTCGTCTTCATTGATGCCGATAAAAGTACGCAACCCCAGGTCTTTGACCCGAATCCGCGCGGTTCCTGGTTCAAGTCTAGGCATGCTTACCTGCTCCGTCCGATCAATTGCAAAAATTCCTGACGGGTCGTGCTCGATTCACGGAATGCACCGAGCATCACCGAAGTCATCATGGTCGAGTTCTGTTTCTCGACGCCGCGCATCATCATGCACATGTGGTGCGCTTCAATCACCACGGCCACGCCCGCGGCGTTGGTCACTTCTTGAATCGTGTCGGCGATTTGCCGGGTCAGGTTTTCCTGGATCTGCAAGCGGCGGGCGAACATGTCCACGATACGTGCAATCTTGGAAAGACCCAGCACTTTGCCCGTGGGAATATAAGCCACGTGGGCCTTGCCGATAAACGGCAGTAAATGATGTTCGCACAGCGAATACAGCTCGATGTCTTTGACGATCACCATCTCATCGTTGTCGGAGGCGAACAGTGCGCCGTTGACGATTTCTTCGATGCTCTGCGTGTAGCCTCGACACAAATACTGCATCGCTTTCGCGGCACGTTTCGGTGTGTCCGCCAAGCCCTCGCGATCTGGGTCTTCACCCAGGCCAACAAGAATTTCACGGTAATGCTTTGGCAGGGACAAGGTCATCAAGGATCCTCACGGGGCGACTTACTTAAGGTGCCGACCGCCGTTTACAGTCAAAGTTGTGCCGGTAACGTAAGGGTTGTCCAGCAGATATCGCAGGCTCTGATAGATCACCTCGGCTCCGGGCTCGATGCCCATGGCGGATTTAGTCAGGGTGCTGGCGCGGTACGCCGCGTCGTCGTCAGGTTGAAACATCAACAGCGCTGGCGCGATGCCGTTGACTTTGATTCGGGGTGCGAACTTTGCGGCGAATGACAGCGTTAAGCTCTCAAGTCCGGCCTTACTGGCGCAATAGGCAATGTGTTTGCTGCTGCCTTTGCGGGTAACGTCATCGCTGATGTGAACGATGTCGGCCGTGGGTGAACGGTGCAATAAGTGGGCGCAACGCAGATTGATCAAATACGGCGCCAACATGTGGACGTTGAACATGTGGGCAAACGCTGCGGCTTCATCTCCTGGCGTTTCCACCAACCACTGCGATGCATTATGGACGATCGCTCGCAGGCTGTCGGTGTGAGTGCTGAGTTGCTCGATGAACGTCAGAATGCTCGCTTGCGAGGTGAAGTCGGCATGAATGGCCACGGCCCCCAAGTCGCGCAACTGCTGCACGCCAGGGCGTTCGCTGCGGTAGCTGACAATGACGGGCTGCCCGTGCGCGAGCAAGCGTTTTGCGCAATGCAGGCCGACTCGCTGGCTGGCGCCAGTAATCAGGACAGGTGGGGTGGGGAAAACCATGGGCAACTCGCGCATCAGTAAAGGTCGTTCCAGAGGCCGATAGACGGGCTTCGTGCTCGAACCAACGAAGCCAGCAATTGGCTATCTTCTGGAGCAAAGTTATACCAATGCCTATGACCGAACAACCCGTGCGGCGAGGCGCCGGGCATTCCGTGGTGGACTATCTAGCGGCCGGGCGCGGTTTCAGACGTGCGGATAGGTGCATGAGGCGCACTGTGCAGCCAGCGCGCGAGTAAGTGCGTCGACAACGGAATAAACAGGAACACCATGAGCGGCGTGAGGGCCAGCGTGCTAACCAGCACCCGCGCCAGAAGATTCAATTCACCCAGCAGCGGGCCGAGTACGAAGTTGAACACTAAAGAAACCGGGAAGAACGCCAGCCAGATGGCCACCGCCTGTTTCCAGCGTGGTGGTGGGCGCTGACCCGCGCCACCAAACCAGCCTTCGATACCACTGACTCGATGCTCGGAAGGTTGAGCAAACAGGCCGCTGCCACGCACCAACCACGTGCTTCGGGATGCAGAGTGCTCCCAGGCGTGCATGGTGTCCCGGTTGGAAAATCGGAAGATGATCTGGAATTCGTCCCCATCCGGGGGCGGGGCGAGGACGCCAGAGCCCAGATAGCCGGGAAAATCAGTGGCCAATTGTTCGCCTTCACGTAACCAGGCAATCAGTTCCTCATAGCGGCCATGGGCGACACGGCGAGCAACCATAAGGGTTACAGGGGAGGTAGACATTGTGTATCTCCGTAAGACGGGGCGAAACTCCCGGGTAGGGAGCGCGCATAACGCAGCACCGGGGTGGTGGGCTGCATTCAAATGACAAGCAAGGATTATTCCTTAAATCGGAAATAAAGCCACAGGCTTGTCGCCGCAGGACTGTTTGTGAGCGGCAGCGTTGTGAGTACAATGCTCGATTGTTTTCAATTGATGCCTGCCATGACTGATTCTGTTAACGGCCCCGCTCTAGATGGCGGCCTGCAGCTAGACGGCTTGAAGCAAGAAGAATTATTTCCTATCCGCGAAGTGTCGCGCATGACCGGGATCAATCCCGTCACCTTGCGCGCATGGGAACGGCGGTACGGGCTTATTCAGCCTACCCGTACCGACAGCGGCCATCGCCTCTATTCCCAAGCTGATATTGAAGAAGTTCGCAGCATTCTTGGCTGGATCGAGCGCGGCGTAGCGGTCAGTAAGGTCGGTAAAATCCTCGCCAAAGCCAGCGTCGTCATAGGCGTGCCCGGTGCTGTCCGGGAAGATGGGTCACTCAAGGAGTGGGCTGAATGGCAATCACAGGTGCGCCGTGCGACGCGAGCGTTCGACGAGCGCCGTCTGGAGCAGTTATACGGTCAAATATTCTCGACGTATCCGATGATCGTGGTGTTCCAAGCTATTTTCATGCCCGTGTGGCAAGAGTTCTTGTTGCATCAGGACCAGTTTGGCCAAGCGAGTGAATGGCTATTTCTTGATGCGTTTCTGCGGGGACGAACCCTGCAACGTCTGCAGATGTCCCGCGGTACCGGAGAAACAGCCGTGTTGCTGGCCGCCCTACCTGGAGAATGCCGGGAGCTGGAGTTGTGGGTGGCGGGTCTGTTGTTGGGAACGACCGGTACCTCAATTAGCGTATTGGCCTTGGGTCAGCCGCTGGAAGAGTTAAGCCTGGTATGCGAAAAAACTCAGCCGCAGGTCTTGGTGCTGTATTCCAACCACCCACCCACCGCTGATCTGCCTCGACGCTTGCAGCGCTTGGCGTTAATGCTGGATTGCCCGGTGTTGTTGGCTGGCGAGGCATCGGATCTGGCGCAAGACAGTTTGGTAGGTTCGCCCATTGCGTGTCTTGGAAGTGACGGGCTTGTGATGCAGCGACGGTTACAGCAATTTTTGGCAGGGCATCTGGACTCGTAGCCGGTTGGCTTGACTGTCCGTCTAAGCCGCAAGCCGAGGTCACTCAAGCGGTGCGGGATGAACCAATTGATGCTGCTGCAGGATGTACTGACGCAGCAACTCGGTGCCTTCTTTGTTTCGTTGACTCAGACGGTAAGCCGCCAGTCCCTGGTCTGTGAGCCGTTCGAACGTGCCGCGCAAAGCGATGGGTGCATGTCCTGCCGGACAAAACCACAGCGAAAAGTAGTGTGGGGGTTTAGTCGCCTTGCGGTGTTCCACCAGCACGCCCTTGAACGAAATCTCGTGAACCCACATCGCCGACTGTGAGCCTTTCTCGGTTCTCAATGGCAGCGGCTCAGGCAAGCTCAAGCGCCATGGGCGGCTCATTGAGTCTTTTTCTTCATAGATGCTGGGCGCGCCCAACTGCAAGTGCATGGCGTGGAATTCATCTTCCACCAAGTGCAGCGGGAAGGTCATTTGCTGATTTTCGAACTGTGCTTGGAGGGTTACCTGCTCGTGGGCGGCCAGACGCGTCAACAATTCATGAATCTGCACACCACCATTGACCAACAGGCTACGCGACGTATCACGCACGTTCAGTTTCGGGTTGTGCTGCATGTTTTGAATGAAGTCCAGCTCGTCTTGGGTCAGCAAGGTATCGCGCTGCATGTTGAAGCTCTAGTGTGCGATTAATGAGAAACGGACAACTCGTTCAGCTGTTAGTTAGGACCGCTTATCGATTTAAGCACTATGATTTCTGCTCGTGCCAATGCCAGCTCGGCTTCCAGTTCGACAACCCGTAGCTGAGCCTCGACCTGCTCAGTGACATTTTTCTGGATACCGATGAAATAGGTCAGTTGATCCGCAGCATTGAACACGGGCGTAATGGATAATTCGTTCCAGAAAGCGGTGCCGTCTTTACGGTAATTGCGCAGCACTGTTCGGCAGGGCGACCCTGCGGCGATGGCTTGGCGGATCAGTTCTAACCCAGGTTGATCCCGGTCACCTGACTGCAGAAAGCGGCAGTCACGATACAGAATGTCGTCTACTTGATAGCCGGTAAGGGCCTCAAACGCTTTATTTGCATAGATAAGAATGTTGTCATCGCCTTCTTGCTCAGCGACCACAATGCCGTCGTTCGACGCATTGATTACCAGTTGCAGTAGCTTTGCATTGATCATTGAAAACTTCCGACATGATTGCTAGGTCCGCATTCTAAAACATCGTGCCCGGTTGGGGCATAATGCCGTCCTTTTTACCGTGTTACAGGATCAGTGTATGAAAGTCGTTATCCTTTCCGGATCGGTCTATGGCTCAGCTGAAGAGGTTGCCCGGCACGCGGAGAGCATCCTTCGCGGTGCTGGTCACCCAGTCTGGCACAACCCTCGCGCCACGCTTGCCGAATTGCAGACTTATGCGCCTGAAGCCTTTTTAGTGGTGACTTCGACCACTGGTCTGGGGGAGTTACCGGATAACTTTCTGGCGCTGTATTCACAGATTCGCGACGTGTTGCCTGCGGCCTGGCGCGGTTTGCCTGGCGGCGTGATTGCCTTGGGCGACGCCAGCTATGGCGATACGTACTGTGGTGGGGGGGAGCAGGTCCGCGAACTGTTCGGTGAGTTGGGTATTCGTGAAATACAGCCCATGCTGCGCCTTGACGCCAGCGAAACAGTCAACCCCGAAGCGGATGCAGAACCTTGGCTGGCAGCGTTCATAGCTCAGCTCGAGGCTTGATTCGGCTGTTCACGCAGTAAGGACAGCCAGGCTTGCGCGGCTTTTGATAAGTACGCGCCCTGGCGCCAGATGAAGGCTATGTCCCAGCGCAGGTAAGCCGGGGCAATCAACGCGACACGTACGACGCCAGGTCGCACCAATGCGCGAGCCACGATGCTGGGCAATAACACCACCCCTTGGCCAGCAGCCACCAGCGCCGCCAGAAAATCCGCCTGACCACTGCGACCGCCTTCTTTTGGGGTGAAGCCGGATTGCTGGCACGCTTGTATCAATCGATCATTGAGCATGAAGCTGCGCTGATAAAGCAGAAAGGGCGTGTCGGCCAGTTGCGCCAATTGAACCTGATCCGCCCCGGCCAATGGGTGATCGGCGGCCAGCAGGGCGTCCAGTGGCTCATTGCAAAAAGGCTGATAAGCAAACCCCGGATTGCTCGGCGTCAAACTTCCCCCCAGTTCCAGCTCGCCGTTCAAAACCGCTTGCTCGATGCTGAGGCTGCCACCTTCCAGCAGTTGAATCGAAATATTGGGGTAGCGCCGCCGATATTCCGCAAATAACCGGGCGAACAGTGCGTCGCTTCCCAGCAGCGGCAATCCCAGACGCAACTCACCCCGCACCAGTTGGCTCAGGTCGTCCAGCTCGCTGAGCAATTCGTTTCGCAGTAGCAGCATTTCCTCCGCGCGTTGCAGGACCACGCTTCCAGCGGCGGTCAGTCGGATTTGCGACCCCAGTCGATCCAGCAGCGGCACGCCGAGGCTTTGCTCCAGTTGTGCCACCTGCTTGCTCACCGCTGACTGGCTCACGTGCAGTGTCTTCGCCGCTTGCGTAAAACCACCCTGACGCATCACTTCCACAAAACTGCGCAACTGTTTGAATTCCATGAGGCGTACCTTTCACTCTTAAAATTCCAGTTTGGAATGGATGCTAGTCTAACAATTCGCTTTTGGGATGACAGCGCCGTCCTTAAAATACCCTTGTCAGAGAGGGGCAGACACGTATGAAACGCTTAACCTTGCAGCATCTTGGCCGTCTATTTTCTGAGCTGGGCGTGCTGCTCGCGATCTATTTGTTCGGCTGTCAATTGGCGGCGTGGTGGCATTGGCCCATTCCTGGCGGCGTCATTGGCATGGCCATGCTGTTACTGGCGTTCGCTTTTGGCTGGATCAAGCCCGCCGCTTTGCAATTGGGCGCGGGGTTGCTGCTGGCCGAAATGTTGTTGTTTTTTATCCCCGCACTGATGAGCTTGCTCGACTACGGTGCGCTGATGCGCAACCAAGGCTGGCGCATCATGCTGGTAATCGGTGTCAGCACCTTATTGGTGATGCTGGTGACGGCCTTTACGGTCGAGGCGATGTGTCGCTGGAGGATGCGTCATGAGGCTTGAGCCCATGCCGATGTTCTGGCTGGCACTGACGATTGCTGCTTATGCCTTCAGCCGCTGGGTTTATCAACGCACGGGGCGTTACTTGCTGTCACCGCTCATTCTCGCTCCGGCGTTAGTGTTCTCGGTAGCAGTGCCGTTGCACACCGCGTATGCCGATTATTCGACCAACACCCATTGGCTGATGCTGGTATTAGGGCCGGTAACCGTGGCTTTCGCCGTGCCGATCTGGCAACAGCGGCACGTGTTGATGCGGCATTGGTCGGCGTTATTACTGGGGATGGTGGCTGGCAGCGCGGTCTCGATGGGCAGTTCATTCTGGCTGGCCAAGGCGCTGTCACTGGACACTTCAATCACCCTGTCGTTGGTGCCGCGCTCGATCACCACACCGTTCGCAATGCCCTTGGCTCATGACTTGGGTGGCGTGCCGGAACTCACGGCGGTATTCGTGATGTTCACCGGGATTTTTGGGGCACTGCTGGGTGGCGTGCTGCTTAAATGGCTGCCGTTGCGCAGCGCGTTGGCCCGAGGCGCTTTATTTGGTGTGGGCGCACACGGCGCGGGGGTCAGCCGGGCACACGAGGTCGGCGGTGAGGAAGGGTCGGTGGCCGGTTTGGTGATGGTGCTGACCGGGTTGCTCAACTTGTTTGCGGCACCGTTATTGTCCGCTTTACTCTGAGATGACTCGCTCGGCCAGTAAGCTGGCTGCCAATGCAACTACGGGGATCCTCGGCTCTGAACTAGACTGATCGGCACACCATCCATAAAGCCAACATAATAATAGTGCCGAGGTGAACGCCGTGAATGTCGCTCAAGTTTTGCCCACCCGAAATGTCCAGGATCAAGTCAGTGCCACTGAATGGCAGGCCAGGGTTGATTTGGCCGCGTGCTATCGGCTGGTTGCGATGCACGGTTGGGACGATCTTATCTTCACCCACATTTCCGCCAAGGTTCCGGGCACCGAAGACTTCCTGATCAACCCTTACGGTCTGATGTTTCACGAGATCACGGCATCGAGCCTGGTCAAAGTCGATCAGGCTGGTAACAAATTGATGGACAGTCCTTACGAGATCAATCCCGCTGGTTACACCATCCACAGTGCTATCCACGAAGTTCGGCACGATGTAGCGTGTGTCATTCATACACACACCGCGGCTGGGGTTGCAGTGTCTGCGCAGAAGCAGGGTGTTTTGCCCATCAGCCAGCAATCAATCTTCATCCTCTCCAGCCTGGCGTATCACCCGTATGAAGGCGTCGCCCTCAATCATGAGGAGAAAGCGCGCCTGCAAGCCGACCTGGGTGAGAACAACTTCCTGATGCTGAATAACCACGGGTTATTGACCTGTGCCGGTAGCATCGCCGACGCCTTCTTGATGATGTTCACCTTCCAGCGTGCCTGCGACATTCAGGTACTGGCGCAGAACGGCGGCGCCGAGCTGATTCCCATCCACGGGCAGATTCTGGCCGGTGCCAGAGCGATGATGGCCGGGGTCACTAAAAGTGCGCAGGGTATGGGCGGTGCGTTGGCGTGGCCGGCGTTGTTGCGCAAGGTCGATAAGCTTGACCCGAGTTACAAGGAATAGCGCTGCATAGAACAGCGCTTAAATCCCGGTGGGAGCGAATTCATTCGCGAAGGTCTCAGCACATTTACCATCCTCTGTGCCTGATAATCCATATTCGCGAGTCAATTCGCTCCCGCCGTTATTCGTCTGGCAATAAACGGTTTAGGGCAGATAGACGCACACATCTGCTGGCCTTATTAGTCAGTATTCAGCACGAACCGTGTTGATTGTGACTCGGCGTCGGGTGATTGACACTGATGCCATAGCCTACCTTCCGCTGGAGTTGTTCATGAGTGAGCCTGTGCGTTTTGAAGATAAAGTTGTCATCGTCACGGGCGCGGGCGGCGGTTTAGGGCGTGCCCATGCCCTGCTGTTTGCTAAGCATGGCGCTCGCGTAGTGGTCAACGACCTTGGCGGCTCGGCTCATGGCGAAGGCGCGAATGCGTCGGCGGCGGACCGGGTGGTAGCTGAGATTCGCGAAGCGGGCGGCACGGCCATCGCCAACCACGACTCCGTGACTGACGGCGACAAAATCGTCCAGAACGCCTTGGACGCGTTCGGCCGTATCGACGTAGTCGTTAACAACGCGGGCATCCTGCGCGACAAAACCTTCGCAAAGATGGACGACGCTGATTGGGACTTGGTGTATCGCGTCCACGTTGAAGGCGCCTACAAAGTAACCCACGCTGCCTGGCCGCACATGCGCGAGCAGAACTATGGCCGCGTTATTTTTACCGCTTCAACCTCCGGTATCTACGGCAACTTTGGCCAATCCAACTATGGCATGGCCAAACTTGGTCTGTATGGCTTGACCCGTACCTTGGCGTTAGAAGGGCGCAAGAACAACATCCTGGTTAACGCCATTGCCCCAACCGGTGGCACACGCATGACTGAAGGCCTCATCCCTGCCGCCGTGTTCGACATGCTCAAGCCAGAGCTGATCAGCCCACTAGTTGTATTCCTCGGAAGCGAACAGTGCGAAGAAACCTCTGGCCTGTTTGAAGTAGGCGGCGGCTGGATCGGCAAAACCCGTTGGGAGCGCAGTGTGGGCGCCGGATTTGACCCGCGCGACGGGTTCAGTCCGGACGACGTTGCGGCCAACTGGGAAAGAATCGGAGACTTTGAAGGCGCTTCACATCCCAAAGACACGATCGAAGCATTGAAAGAGATGATGGCGAACTTGCAAAAGTATTCAGTTTGACGTGTTAGTGCGTGTTGTGTTGTTAACTCAGCCGATCATTTGATCGGCTGAGTTGTTTTGTTGTAGGAAGTTTATTTGCAAGTGTGTAGGACGGTTCTGAAACTTTGCAGTAGAGGTGGTTTTCGTTAAAGTTTTTAAAATGGCCTCCGATAAGACGGGAACAGTGACGTCGAGTGTGGAGGTTTTTTATGATGGATAACTATGACCTTGTGAAAGCACGGTTGGAAAGCTATACAGTAATGCCCGATAAAAATTTTAGAGTCGAAACGGATTTGCCTCCCGAAGAAAAAGATATCGAGCAGAAGGTTGGGCAATACTGGGCTGATAAATCCATCTCTAACGAGGAAAGGTTGGCTGGGTTTGAATATGATCTGTCCAATTTTGATCCGGAAAATACCAGTAATATAGAAATGCGCGCTATTGCGTGGAAGCTTTGTGATCGCGGGATAATTGATGCGGGTACTGCCAGCTGGCTAGGGGGGTTTGACGTTGAGTTTAACAGTCAGGGTAATGAAATAAATAAAGGCAGGAAAAAAGATCTGTTTGCGTCTTTTAACAGAAGTCTGGAGTTTTACAAGACGGAAATATCAGCTGGGAATACCAATCTGAAAAACGTGCAGAGAAGCTTGAGTACTGCTCTTTTGGTTTTGCTGGCGTTGCAAGATCGCGCGCAGATAACTCGGGATAAGACACTAATTGATACGCACGCTTAACACTTGTGCGGCTATTATCTTATTCAATAGGTGAGGTTGCTTTGATCTGGTAGCATTGCCATTGATGGGCTTCTATACGCTGTTGGCAGTGGGCCGCTGCATACCAGCAGCGGCCCACATATTTGTGACTTCAGTCAGGATGTTAAAGTGGGACGGAAAATGTCCCACCTTTATAGGAAGTGGATGTTTGACTGCGTTCATTATTTAGTACAATTCGAAACGTCCCAGAACCATACTGTTTGGCTGGATTAAAGGCTCTTCTCTCGACGACGCTCCATGCACCGCCGATCAGTTGTTCTACGTCCACAAACGATAACCCAAGCCGAAACTTGTGATAAGTCGTGGCGCATTTCGCCGTGTAGGGCCCATAGATAACTTTCTTCTCACCCGGTGCCGCCACCCCTGGATAGACCCTGCCGTTATTGACAAAGCATATCTTATCCAACGGCGTCAGCCAGCTCTGCATCGGCTCAGCCGCCACATGACCGCTCATTTGCGCCAACCCAAACGCCAACACCAGTACACTTATTTTCTTATTCATAATGAAGCTCCTGTGGTCTATCAAAGTGTCAAGGCACACGCCTTGTCCCATTTCGGCTCAACGCTTGTTGAATTCCGACTTGGCATCAACAGTTTAATTACACATGTTTGTAGTCCTGTGCCCGAGAATTGCGTAAGAAAAGTCCGGGCGTAGCCACTCGATAAATTCGCTGTGGGAATCTTCTTTTATGCTGCAGGAAATGGCTTGAATAGAGTCAGTATTTAGCGCTTTGGCTAAAGCGTTGACGGTTAAAAAGCCTATAGGGATTTATATCAAAAGCAACGAGGAGATGGATAGGTTCGGTCATATTAGCGAGGTATTTTGTAGGGAGTTTATTGATGGGGCATGTAGGACTATTCTTGATTTCCATTTATAGATCGATTTCGTTCAAGTTTTTTAGGCTGTCTCCGATAAGACGAGAACAATGACGTCGTGTGTGGAGGTTTTTATGATAAGTAATTTTGATCTGGTAAGTAAGCGCCTGGACAGTTACGTTTGTTTTCCCGATAGGAAATTTAGAGGGACTTCGGATTTGCCGTCGCTAGAGAAAGATGTTGAGCAAAAAATCAGGCAATATTGGGCAGATGAAAGTATCTCTAACGAAGAGAAACTAGCCGATTTTGATATTGATTTATCGACGTTTGATCCGCGAAGTACAAGTAATTTAAAAATGCGTGTCCTTTGTCAGCAGCTGTATGATAAAGGGCTAGTGGACGGTTCAAGCTTGGGTTTTCTAGACGCTATCAATACGGAGCACAACAGTTTAGGTAATGAGATAAATAAAGATCGACCGACTAATATAATAGCTCACTTTGATCTCTGCCTTGCATTTTATAAGCAGAAGATAGCAGAAGGGTACGACGACGTAAAAGATGTTCAGTCAAGCTTGATGACTGCTATTTCGGTGTTGCGAGCGTTGCAGGAACGGGCGCAGATGGACAGTGATAAATCGCTGATTGATATTCATGCATAAGGTCAAACGGATCATTGGCATGGGTCGTGACCTAAGCGGCAACGACCCACCTATCATGATTTACAATCGGGTGTTAAAGCGGAACAGAAAATGTTCCGCCGCTGTAAGGTATGGGTGTTTGATTTTTAGTATTGTCGATGACGACTCGAAAGGTTCCCGACCCATATTGCGCAGCGGGGCTGATGTCTTTTGTAGCTCGGTCCACCCATACTCCATTTTTCAACTGCTGGACATTCACAAGCACCAATCCCAGCCGGAACTTATGATAAGTATTCGCGCATTTAGCCGTATACGGGCCATAAATTATTTTTAACTCCCCCGGAGCCGCTACACCTCGGTAAATATTGCCGTTATGACTAAAACACATTTTATTCAACGGCGTCAGCCAGCTTTGCATCGGCTCAGCCGCCACATGACCGCTCATTTGTACCAACCCAAACGCCAGCACCAGTGCACTTATTTTCTTATTCATGATGAAGCTCCTGTGATGTATCAAAGTGTCAAGGCATACGCCTTGTCCTATTTCGGCTCAACGCTTGTTGAATTCCGACTTGGCATCAACAGGTTAATCACACTTGTTTGTAGTCCTGCACCCGAGAACTGCGTAAGAAAAGTCCGAGCGTAATCCTTCGGTAAATTCGCTGTAGGAATCTTCTTTTTACTCTGCGAGAGATATTTTGGAATCGGGTCGGCATTTGGCGCTTTGGGCTATGCGCTGGGGACAAAATCGCACGCAAAAAAAAGCCGCTGTATTAACAGCGGCCAAATAAGACGCGGATCCAGGAGCTCTAAAATCAACGTCGGTCAACCAGGGGAGCAAATAGCGCGTAGACAATCGAGTGGCAACGGTCTACGTGGTGCAATAATCGGTTGGAGCGGTAAGGCATAATTGGCGGCTTTTAATGATTCTGGCCAACTGCTGTGGAAGCCCGGCAAGAATAAGGACATTTCGGTTTATGAAACAGAGCGGTTTGCGACAATGACTATTGCACATCAGGCAACAACCAACGTTTTCGTGGGGTCGCTCAGCTGCGCACCCGACAGCGGCCGGACGGCCTGCAGAAGTTCAATCCATCCCCGTCATCATCGATCATCCATGGCGTCGATGATGCCGCTCAAACCCGGGCCAGATGGGGGATTCACTCTTTCGAGGTACAGCGTAAATACCTCCTTTGTGCGCTTATCGCTCTTGATGGCGCTGGGTAGGGTATCTTCCTCTGCAATCAACCGGGGAAGACGCATGACAACAACAATAATGCGCGCCATCTTCAAGCCAAAGGCGCTGGCGATTGCCGTCGCATTGGGCTGTACAGCACAGGCGCAGGCCGTTTCATTCAACATTGGCGAAATCGAAGGGCAATTCGATTCCTCGCTGTCTCTGGGCGCCAGTTTCGCGCTGCGTAACGCTGACCCAGGTTTGGTCAGCACGGTGAATGGCGGCAAAGGTCAGGCGGCGACCGGCGATGACAATCGCCTGAACTTCCAGAAAGGCGATGCCTTCTCGGAGATCTTTAAAGGTGTACACGACCTGCAACTGAAGTGGGGCGACAGCGGTGTGTTCATCCGCGGTAAGTACTGGTATGACTTCGCGCTCGAAGATAACAACCAGGATTTCAAGCAAGTCAGTAATAACGGGCGTAAGGAGGCCGCCAGGTCCTCGGGCTATGAACTGCTCGACGCCTTCGTCTACCACAACTACACCATCGCTGATTTGCCGGGCACTGTTCGTGCGGGTAATCAGGTGGTCAGCTGGGGTGAAAGCACGTTTATTGGCAACTCTATCAACTCAATCAACCCCATCGACGTGTCTGCGTTCCGCCGTCCTGGCGCCGAGCTTAAAGAGGGCTTGATTCCGGTACCGATGTTGTTCGCCTCTCAAGGGATAACCGACAAGCTCAGTGTTGAAGGTTTCTATCAAGTGCGCTGGGAGGAGACGGTCGTAGATAACTGCGGCACGTTCTTCGGTAACGATGTTGTCGCAGAAGGTTGTAACAACAACTATACCGTCGGCAGCCCGGCTATTGCGCCGTTGCAACCGATTGCTGCTGCGTTCGGCCATGGCTTCCAAACCACACAGGAAGGCGTAATAGTCCCTCGGGGCACCAGCCGCGATCCAAGTAACAGTGGGCAGTTCGGCGGAGCCTTACGCTGGCTGGGTGACGATACCGAGTACGGGCTGTACTTCGAAAACCTGCACAGCCGCATACCGGTCTTGAGTACCAAAACGGCTAGCCTGGCAACACTTCAAGCGATCCCCGGCATTGCCGCCGCCGCTGGTCGAGCCACGGGTAGCGCTGCAGCTGCTGCTGGTTTGGCGCAGAGCACCATGCTCGGCAACGGTCAGTACTACCTTGAGTACCCGGAAAACGTGCGATTGTTCGGTGCCAGTTTTGCCACCACCTTGCCAGAAGGCACCGCTTGGAGTGGCGAGATCAGCTACCGACCTAATGCTCCGGTACAACTCAACACCACCGACTTGACCTTGGCCCTGCTGAATCCGATTGCTGGGGGCAGGGCCTCGCCAATTGCCACCTCACCGGGTGCCGACAACCAAGGCTATCGCCGTAAGGAAATCACCCAGGTTCAATCGACGCTGACGCACTTTTTCGATCAAGTGTTAGGCGCTCAACGTCTGACCGTGGTCGGCGAAGCAGCGGCTGTGCGCGTCGGCGGTCTTGAGTCCCAAGATAGACTCCGTTACGGTCGCGACTCGGTCTATGGCGCTTATGGTTTCGGCGGCGATACCAAAGGCTTTGTGACGACGACTTCATGGGGCTACCGCGCCCGGGCAATTCTTGACTACGCCAACGTATTTGCCGGCGTTAACCTCAAGCCCAACCTGTCCTGGTCTCATGACGTCAACGGTTACGGCCCGAACGGTATATTCAACAAAGGCGCGAAAGCGGTCAGCCTCGGGGTTGATGCCGATTATCGCAACACCTACACCGCCAGCCTCAGCTACACCAATTTCTTCGGTGGTGACTACAACACTTTGATCGACCGTGACTTCGCTTCCTTGAGCGTTGGCGTGAACTTCTGATCAGTTTGAAAAGGGCATGACTATGCGCAAGATCATTCTCCAATGTGGCGTCCTGGCACTCAGCCTGATGGCCGTCAATGTACTGGCTGCAGTGTCGGCGGAAGAAGCCGCCAAACTGGGCAAAAGCCTGACCCCGGTTGGTGCAGAAATGGCCGGTAACGCGGCCGGGACTATCCCCGCCTATACCGGCGGCCTGCCAGTCAACGCCGGCACCGTCGACGCCAACGGCTTTCTGTCCGACCCGTTCGCCAATGAGAAGCCGCTGTTCATCATCACCGCGGCCAACGTAGCCCAGTACAAAGACAAGTTGTCTGATGGTCAGCAGGCGATGTTCCAGCGCTATCCCGACACGTATCGGATTCCGGTCTATACGACGCACCGCACTTTCGCTTTGCCACAAAAGATCTACGACCTGGCGAAGAAAAGCGCTACCACGGTGACGACGATCAACGACGGTAATGGCCTGGCGAACTTCGCCGACAGTCGTTATTACGCGTTCCCCATCCCGAAAACCGCCAACGAAGTTCTTTGGAACCACATCACCCGCTATCACGGCGGCAATGTACACCGCACCATTACTCAGGTGACGCCGCAAACCAACGGCGCGTTTGACTCAGTGACCTTTGAAGAGGACATCGGGGCGCCTGAGGACATTCCGGACATCGATAAAGAAGCCAGTGCCAACATTCTTACGTACTTCAAACAAGAAGTGACCAAGCCTGCACGCCTGGCAGGTAACGTATTGCTGGTGCACGAAACCCTCGATCAAGTAAAAGAACCCCGTCAGGCCTGGATCTACAACGCCGGTCAGCGTCGTGTTCGCCGTGCGCCGCAGGTTGCTTATGACGGACCGGGTACCGCTGCTGATGGTCTGCGCACCTCTGACAACTTCGACATGTTTTCTGGTGCGCCCGATCGCTACGACTGGCAGTTGATCGGCAAGAAAGAAATGTACATTCCTTACAACAGCTACAAACTTGATCAGCCGACGCTCAAATACAGCGACGTGATCAAAGCCGGGCACATCAACCAGGACCTGACACGGTATGAGTTGCACCGTGTTTGGGAAGTTATCGGCACCTTGAAAGCCGGCCAGCGCCATATCTACGCCAAGCGCCACATGTACATCGACGAGGACAGCTGGCAGGTTGCGTTGGTTGACCACTACGATGGTCGCGGTGCTCTGTGGCGTGTCGCAGAAGGTCACGCAGAGTTCCATTACGCACGTCAGGCTGCCGCTTACACGCTTGAGGCTCTGTATGACCTGAACGCCGGTCGTTACATCGCCCTGGGTATGAAGAACGAAGAGAAGCACGGCTACCAGTTCGATCAGAAGTTTCATCTGGCTGACTTCACGCCTAACGCGCTGCGCAACGCTGGCATCCGCTAAGCGTCTAGCGCAATAATCTCAGCAACATCAGAAGCCACTTACAGCGATGTAAGTGGCTTTTCTTATGGAAGATTATCACTGCGCCGAATATTCCTACATCTAGAGCCAGCGAACGGCTTAGTGTGAGCGCGCGAAGTCAGAACAATAACAGGGACTCACCCATGACTGCCTTTACCGTTCATTTGGGTCGTACGGACTATTGGCCTCGTCTGTCGCCACAGCACATGGCGCGTGGACGATTGAGCGTACCGTTACTGGCGTCCGGTGCTCGGGTGAAATTATTGTGCGCCCCGGCGGGCAGTGGCAAAACCGCACTGCTGGGTGAATGCATCCGCCAAGCCCCTCCCGACTGTTATATAAGCTGGCTGCCGTTGGCGGGATACGCACAAAGTCCTGCCGATTTTTGTTCACTTCTCGCCAATGCCCTAGGCCTCGAATACCGCGACGAAATCAGTCTTGTGCATCACTTGGCGCATTGGCAGACGCCGTGTTGGATTGTGCTGGATGATTATTGCCGCATGCCTTCACCTGAACTGGATCATTGCCTCGACCGCTTGTTGGCGGTCAGCAGTCCGACGGTTACTTGGTGGATAACTGGGCGCCGACGTCCCGTCTGCAACTGGCCACGGCTGCTGCTCAGTGGAGAACTTTGCGAATGTGACGGGCCTGCATTGGCCTTGAGTCTCGCCGAAATCGATCAGTTATTGGCCAACGAAAGCGTCGTCTGGCCAGTCGACGCAGGTGCCACGATTCTCTCCGAAAGTGCCGGTTGGTGTGTAGGCGTTCGGGTGGCGTTGCTCAACCCGGACGAATGGATAACGGCTGAAAGTGTCAAACGGCAGCACCGTAGGCAGCGTTGCTCCCGAACACTGTTTGAATACCTCAACCACGAATTATTCGCTGGGCTTAGCCCTGAACTGGCGGAAGCCTGGCGGGTATTAGCTCACTTGCCACGCTTCAACCCAGGGTTATGTGAACACGTGTTTGGCGCAGGCGAGGGCGGAAAGTGGCTCAAGGCTTTGCAGGACATCGGCGGTTTTATTGAACCGTGGGAGCACGATAGCGAGTGGTTGCAGGTATTTCCTCCGCTCGCCCAATGCATGCGCGATGAGGATTGGCCCGAGCGCCGTTCGTGGCATCGACGGGCGTGTCAGTGGTTCAGTGCCGAGGGCGATTGGCAGTCAGCAGTGGAACACGCGGTTCACGCCGAGCAGTTCGAAGTCGCGGTCAGTTTACTGCAGTACTATGATTTTTCTTTCTTGCTGCTGGGTCAAAACATCTCGCTGCTGTTGGACTTATACGAGCGTTTCCCTGATCTGATGCGCGGCACCCCTCATTTGATAAGGCTGACCGGTTCGGCACTGATATACACCGGCCGTTTCGACCAGGCGGCAATCTGTCTGGAGCATCTTGGGCGTTTCCTGCCACAGCCGTCGGCGGTGCTGCAACGTGACTTCATTGCGGCGTGGCAGGCGCAGCAAGGGTGGTTGCACCATCTGTGTGGCGACGCTAAACGTGCAGTCGGGCACTTCGAGGACGCGTGTGCCTATCTCGCGCCTGAGGCGTGGTCATGCCGGGTGCTTTGCCTGTCGGGCATGACTCAACAAGCGTTGCTCAACGGTCAGTTCGATGAAGCGTTGGTACATAATCGTGCGGCGCTGTGCCTCGCGCGCGCGGAAGGATCATTGCTGTTTGAAGGCATGCTGGAACTGGATCATGCGCAGTTGCTGGAGCAGCGTGGCGTATTACAACGCAGCCAAGAGGCTCTGGAAAAAATCCATGATCTGCTGCTGGCTCAGCACGCGGTCGCGGGTCCGCTGCTCGGCAGGATTGCACTGCGTCGGGGGCGTCTGGCCTTGCGTCAGGGGCTCGATCAGCAGGCGCGAACGCAGTTTCAGAGTGGGCTGGACCAATGCCTACGCAGTAAAGACAAGCTGGCGCTGTTCGGCTTTTTGGGCTTGGCCATACTGGAGGCTAATCAGAGCGACTATGCGCGGGCGTTTGTCTGGTTACGCGATGCTGAGCGTGTCATGCAACAAAACCATGTGCCAGAGTATTTTTGGCGAGGCGTGTTACTGCAAGTCAGCAGTCATTTCTGGCTCCAGCAGGGTCGTCCGGGATTGGTCCAAGTGGCATTGACCAGAGTGCTGCATCACTTAAATTGCGCGCCGGCAAAACATGCACCGCCTGCAACGCTGGAGTTGGTCCCACAGATTGAATACTTACTGGTATTGGCCGAGGTTTACCTGCATCAGGCCGAACAGCCCATGCAACGGCTGCAGGCGTTGCAATGCCAAGCCAATCAACGGGGAATGCACAGCCTCGAAACCGAGTTGTACTTGGCAATGGCTGAAGTGGCTTTTCTGCAGGGTGATCCACGTACTGCTAACGCATGCCTGACTGACGGATTGCTGCTTATTGGGCGGTTCAATGTGCAACAGCCCCTGCGCGAGTTAGGGCTGCGACAACCCATGATGCTGCGAGAGCTTGGGGTAGAAGAGCGTTTGATAGCTGCAACCGACAACCCGCTGAGTCTGCGCGAGCTGGAAGTCCTCAAACTAATTGCCCAAGGCAGTTCTAACCTGCAAATCGCCGAGCAGCTGTTTATCTCGCTGCATACGGTGAAAACTCACGCGCGACGGATTCACAGCAAGCTGGGGGTCGAGCGGCGCACCCAAGCTGTGGCCAAGGCCAAAGCGCTGGGATTGATGGCGTAAGTCATCTGGATGTCAGAAACTTTTCCTGCGGTGCCGCGGATTTTATCCTTCCTCTATTGCTATTAGTGCCCCCGGCGCAATTGCAATAGTTACCGCAACGCTCAGAGCGGGGCCGCGTTTTAATAGCGCTCTTTCCAGCGCTACACGTTTCATCCCTATTGGCTGGATGCCATATGGGCGTAGCGCGCTAACTATGGAGCTGTTTTGGTGAATGATTTTTCCGCAGTACCGCGTCTGAGTAATATTCAAACCGAGGCCTCTTTCAAGGCAGCGAAACACTTGGGTTCCATCGCTGAAGCTTCTGCACTGTGCGCACACCTAACGGTCACGGCGCCATCGTTGCGAGACGTTGCACATGGCTTGCTGAGTTCCCGGTTACAAGGCCTTGTTGAGTATCCCAATCCCGATATTTTGTTTCTCAACACCCGAGGGTCGAAGGGTTCGATAGCGCGTTCAATGTCGCTAACGGATGGTTTGTTGCACGCGCTGATTCACGGCACCTCGACGTTTGAGAAACACGATGTCGCTGTGTATGTACACCACGATTCGGTTCGCGACGCGCACCTTATAGCGTCTTTTACGGTTGAAGACGCCTTACAACTATTCAATGAGTTAGTTCAGGTTCTGCCGACGGCATATACAACCAGCCTTGTCGAATTTTGGACTTCGGACATTGACATCGCTGCACACCCGTCTGAAAACAACCATCAGCCGCGCGCGCGCCATGTGACCCTTACCGACCTGCGAGGCCGTTTGTTAACGCACGAAGCCGCGCTAAACAACAGGCTTAAGACGCTGGACCTCGACGCCAGTGGCAGACTCAACGCTATAGTTACTGGCGCCTCCACGGCGGGTGTCTATTCGCTTTCTCTGACGCTGCCAGAGGGAACATCCGTCGCGTTGCATTCAGTATTCGTAGCGACCCAGTTGGTAGAAAAGGTTGATGTGTTAACCCCCGATCAAGAGGTTGGCGCTGCTTTTCTTTACACGCCAGCCAGGGGTCTTGAGGTATTCGACTCACTCGCGCAATTGAATGAATCGGTGGTGCAGCTATTAGCCAATCCCGATGAGCAAGCGTTTCTATTGCAGAACCTGCTACTCGCTGATCGCGACGGATTAGACGACAACGCCGCTGCAATAGCAGGTATGACGCCCTGTTATAACAGGCTCGATGACCCGTTGTTGATTGCTCATACACAAGGTATTCGGGATAAACAGAGCGCGGACTTCAATCACGTGCTTACGTTGGCTCAACGAACGAAAGAAGAGATGCCAGCGTTCTTGGCGCAGGTAAAAAAAATCCAATGCCTGGACTATTGCGATCATGCGCTGTGGCACCGTTTTGAAGAACACTGCGCCGACGCCCGACAAAAGCGATTCCCGGACTGGCTGAAAGATGCAGACGATTGGAAGAAAGATTCTTACCAAGTATTTGAAACCCAGCATCACGAATATGAGCAAGCCGCTGATCAACTGCTGGGGACATTGGGTTCGTTAAAGTCCTATAGCGTATGGGCTATCGACCAATACGTTCGTCAACATCTGGGGTACTCAGTTGACCCGCAGCAGATCTTCATCACGCTACCCGATGAGTTTCCCACCCAGGCAGGAACGTTTAAAACGGTCTATAAAAAATCGTTGCTCGAATTCGTGATGGAAGGATTGCCGTTTACTGACGTTCGGCTTCGACCTTCGGTAGAGGTCCCTGCGCGCAGTGAACACCCGGCATGGACCTATGATTTTGCCGACAAACTGGTGGCTGAGCTGGATGTTCGGATCAACTTTGGTCAGGCCGTCAGGGCGCTATACCAGCAACCAGAAATGCAGCGCGCCTTGCTTCATGTTCGAGACAGCGCCATTACGCTAAGTGCCTGGGCCGCGAAACTTCAAGGGCACCTTCTTGACCGAAGTGAGGAACTGATACGCACCTTAAGCTCAGATAACGTTAAACCCGGCTATCTACTGAGCATCGGTCACGTCACGTTGAATGGCAGCAGCGTGCGCTTAAAGGACTTGATCGTATTTCATGAGGTGAGGGATGCTGACGAACATTATGTTCTTTATGCCCCCGGCGCCCCGGGTGGTCGAGACATGTTCGAATTCTCCTCTTGGCGCTCGCTGTCCTTTGAAATAGGCGGGTGGACGAAAACTGCAGCCGGCGCTCAATACCTGGTGGATCAGGTTCCGCTCTTGAGCCGGGCCGAGACTTCGGTGTTCATCTCGTCCATCACGCATTTACCCAGTAAATGGCAGCCGCTGAGCGTTCGATTTATGCCAGGCAAGGGCAAGAACTACGAGGCTAATCTTCTTGAATTGGTTAATCATAAAGTTGACGTTCATGTGGCTGACAACGACGTCATTACGCCCGCCGATTCCAAACAGGGCACCTATGCGCATCGACGGTCAATGGTGGTGTTGGAGTCTCGGATAACAGAGATCAACAAAGCGTTTCTGGCAATAACGAAGCTGCGTTCGTTTCAGCAAATTGCCCATGATGAAATCAAACGAGTCATCAATAACTGGTTGCGGCAGAACGGCGTGAATGAGCGTATTGACCCCGATACGGTGTATGTGGATGTGCACGGCAAGCCGCGTCTCGAATTGCCCAACTTAGGGCCAGACTCGCCTTTTCCAACCCTCACTCGTCTTGCGATGGACGGTTACTCGGGAAACTATAAGTTTCATCAGGACGCGGTCCTGTACTCCTCCATTGGCCAGGACTTATCCGGGCTCCCGACCGAAGTCATTGATCGCACCTTGCGTGTGTTGTCGCTTGGCGAGCGCTACATGAAGATGCTTGAGGTGGAATATCTCGATAAAAAACATCAATACTATAAACGTCGTCGTGCCCTGTATGCCGTACGCCAGCACTGTGAGCTGCGGCACGCGATCATGTCGGAATACTTGCGTGGCCGACTGACGCAGACGCAGTATCAGTGGTTGGTTCATCTGGTCGTCAGTTTGGGGGCCTCTGGTTTAGCGGACGAACCAAAGAATGCTGCGTTGATTGAAAACAGTTCGGTCAATGCCTGGTACCTGGAAGGGCGGTTAGTCGAGGGTGTGTATCTGTTTAAAAATTCCAATAACGCGGACCCGGATTTTGAATTGCTTTACACGCCTAACGCCCCGGATGGCCTGCTGTTCAGAACAAATGCAGAACTCATTTCATCGGCACTGGCCCCCGGCATGGCCGACTACTATTACGACCGGGTTCGGTACAAGCATCAGCCGGTTATAAACGCTTACTTCGCCAGTCTTAAAAACACACCTCCGGTTGCTGGCATGTCATTCAAGTTTGAATTTAATCCCGCTGACCAGATCAAGACACTGGAGCGACTGTATGACGACATGATCCAACGCATGATCCAGGATATTGACGATCAGACGGAAAGTACCGATGAGCGAATCGGTCAGTACACCTACATCGCAGTGAAATGGACCGGCACGATTTTACTGCTTCCTTTCCCCGGCGCGTCGGTGGCTTGGGGGTTATTGCATTCGGGCATCAGTTTCCAGCGTGGCTTAATCGCCTATCTGGACGGCGACCGAGCAACCGCGTTTCCTTTATTCGTGGGTGCTGCCATTGGCGTCGTGTCGGGAGCAGACGGTATCCGATCCATCACGGTGGGTTCACCCACCGTGGGACGGCTCATCGCTAATTGGGCATGGGTAAAGACAAAGCCTTTTTTGGTCCAGCACTTCACTATTGGATCTATAGATACGACTCCAGTCCTTACGTCGTATACACGGCTAAATTGATTAACCCTCAGTGATAAGCCCTATGGTGCGGTAGATGACTCAGCCGCTCGGTCAAACGCAGCCGTTGAATCGGGTCGTCACTCAATAGCAACGCATGCTCCAGGTCGAATCGCTCGGCCTGGGGGCATTCAAGGGATTGATACAAGCTCGCGCGGGCCAGGTGATCGTTGGTGGTCGCTTGGCCCAATTCCAACACCCGGTCTGCGTCCTTGAGCGAAGCCAGAAACTCATCGTTCATTTGGTGCAGGTGCCGGAGATTACGCGACAGGCGTTGCACCATCGCCATGTCAGTTGCACGCAGCATGTGCTCGGATTTGAGCGGCATGTCTGGGCCAAACTGGCGCACCAGCAATTCACGGCAATCTTTCGGATAAAGCCGACGTCCGCCACAGGGATCCAAGAGATGGTCGGCCCCCGGCACCCGCAACAGAAAATGACCCGGAAAATTAACCCCCTCCAGCGGAATCTCCAATCGCCTGGCCACCTCTAAAGCGATTATCGCCAAGCCTAACGGTTGCCCACGCCGACGCTGCAAGATGTTGTGTACCAGTGCGGCCTGAGGTTTTGGTTGGCTCCAGTCGTCCTGCTGAAACCCCAAGGTGTTCAGCCGGCGTAGCATTGGCTGGGCAAGCTCGCCTGCCGGTAGCATCGGCAACGCAGCACTGATTTGACGTTTTAGATCCTCGACGGTCTCGAACCCTTGCGCTGGGGAAAACTGCGGATCGTGTTCGGCTGACACCCACAACGCCGCCTCCATGACACAAGGCGGTGTGCGTTGCAGGCTGGCAAGGCAGGCTTGACGTGGGGTCATCAACCTCTCCGTTGGATCAGACACCATGGCTCTTGCGACGAGCTGGTTATCGGGCTCTGGAGCTTCCGTTTTAGCCCCAACGACAGATTTCGTCCAGTGCCGTTTTCAAAGCGCATCCAAGAGTGACCGTTACGCCGGTCTGTGTTTGTTCAACGGATCCTGATGGCCCAGCGTTTTTTTTCCCAGCGCCTATACTCGCCTTAGAAAAAACTCGGGAGCACCGCCAATGTTCGCTCTCATGCAAAGCTCACATGTGGAGACGCTGCACTTTATCGTCGATCCTGAGACCGGCCTCAAAGCATTGATCGCAATCCACAACAGCCAGAACGGTCCCGCCTTGGGCGGTTGCCGCTACCTTGATTACTCCGACGAACAGAGCGCCATTCAGGATGCCATTCGCCTCGCGCACATCATGAGCTACAAAGCGGTACTTGCCGGGCTGCCTTATGGAGGAGGCAAGGCGGTGATCATGCGCCCGGCGCACGTTCCCAATCGCGCGGCGTTGTTCGAGTCCTTCGGGCGGTTTATCGAAACCCTGGATGGACGCTATATCACGGCAGTCGACAGTGGCACGTCCAGCGCTGACATGGATTGCATCGCACAACACACCCAACATGTCACCAGCACCACCGAGGCGGGGGATCCCTCATTGCACGCCGCGATGGGCGTATTTGCTGGTATTCGTGCCACCGCAGTGGCGAGGCTGGGCAGCGACAATCTCGAAGGGTTACGTGTGGCGGTGCAGGGGCTAGGGCATGTCGGTTTTGCCTTGGCCGAGCAACTGCATGCGGCGGGTGCCGACTTGTTGGTCAGTGATCTGGACAGCGGCAAGGTGCAATTGGCCATGGAGCAATTCGGTGCCCACCCGATTGCGTGCGACGCCTTGCTCAGCACGCCCTGCGATATTTTTGCTCCCTGCGGGCTGGGCGGCATCCTGACGAGCAAAAGCGTCGCGCAACTGCGCTGTGCCGCCGTGGCCGGCGCGGCGAATAATCAACTGACTGATTTGCAGGTCGGCGATCAGCTGGAAGGACGAGGCATTCTGTATGCGCCTGACTACGTGATCAACTCCGGAGGCCTGATCTACGTGGCGCTGCAGCATCAAGGGGAGACGCCGAACACCATCACCGCGCACTTGTCGCGAATTGGCACTCGATTGACTGAAGTATTTGCTCACGCCCAAGCGGAAAAACGCTCGCCTGCGCGTGTCGCGAACGACTTGGCAGAACGACTGCTGAATAAAGGGTACTGACGTTCAGCGGCTGAATCTGCCGACGCCTTCGCACAGATCCCTGTAGGAGCCAACGTGTTGGCGAAGCGGCACAAGCGCCGTTCCTAACTAGCCGCCTCGCCAACACGTTGGCCCTACAGAGTGTGTAGTGGCGCTTATTCTTCCAGCGGTGCACTCAGCAATTCGGACAAGGCGTCCGGCTGACTTTTGAACGCTTTGGCGAAGACATCGCGATTTTTCGCCATGTAAATACCCGCTTCTTCCACTTGAGCTTCCGTCAACGACGGCACCGCTCGTTGCAACACCTCGGCAAGCAATTCTGCCAGTTCGAGCATTTTGTCATGACGATCAGCTTCGGCTTTATCCATGAACAAACGCTCCAAATCTCGGCTGCTGCGGTATACCACTTCGACGGCCATTCAGCACCTCACATGCCTTCACGATAATCAGTCTTTAACGACTACTGTATTTTTATACAGGTAAAAGCATAAGCCAAACGATCTGTTTTGGATAGTGGCATTTTTGCTTAGATTACTCATAGTGCAGCGTTTCGATGTGTCTTGCGACAATCCACCACGCTCTCAACCCTAGACTCTGGCACCTGTTCTGCTAATAGAAGCACCCATAAACGCCAATGCGACGGTAAATCGTCACATCGGCACGGCATCATCCGCTTGAATTATTCAAGGAAGTACATTGTGAAAATCAACTGGGCTGAGTCTCTGCGCCAACACGTTCACGGGCTGGCCGAGTCACTGGGGAACTTGTGCGTCGAGACGTTCCATTACCTGGCGCTGTTCGCTATTGGCGCGGTAACGGCTTGGGCAGCAGTGATGGCATTTCTGGACATGCTGGAGAAGGGTCACATTACGGTCGATGACATTCTGTTGCTGTTCATCTACCTGGAGTTGGGTGCCATGGTCGGGATTTATTTCAAAACCAACCACATGCCGGTGCGGTTTCTGATTTACGTCGCCATCACCGCGTTGACCCGCTTACTGATCTCGGACGTATCGCACCACAACCCACCGGACCTCGGCGTGGTTTATCTTTCTGGTGCGATTTTGCTACTGGCATTCGCGATTTTGGTGGTGCGCTACGCGTCGTCGCAATTCCCGTCGGGTAAGGTTCCTGACCCGGACAGCAAAGCCAAGGGCGCGCTGACCGAGGAGAAAGGCGAATTGTAATTCGCGTTAGAAACCGGCCGATAGTTGCGGCTGGTTACTCAACCAATTCTTACGAGGAGCGGGTTTATCCAATTGATCGCTGTCGGTCATTGCCGCCAGAATGGCCACGGCGCTGTGGCCTTGTTCGATGGCGATGCCAAATTGCACGCTTTGGATGAGCCTGCGCAGTCGCTTGGGCTCATTGCGTTGCTCGGCACTGATCCAGCGCTTGGCGACGATGCCCGTCTCGTTGGATAAGGTCAGCATGATGCCGCCATCGAGCCCCTGAATGCTCAGATTGACTCGGTAATCAGGCTGAAAAACATCAGTGATCAGTTGAAAAGGGTTATCCATAGCCTGCGCCTGGTCGAGAAGTCTATTTAAGTTGACCGGCTGTCGGTGGTTTAAGTTCGCGACGTAAGACTAATGGCGATGATGGCGCCTCGGTATGCGCCATAAAAAAAGACAGCGCTGTTTTCACAGCGCCGTCCTTTTCAGATTGTTTCCATGGTGATGGTCGTCAATTGCGCGCTGCGGATTAACCGTGCAGGGCGTCCTCTTCTTTTTCCAAAAACTCTTCCTGAAGCATGGCATCCGGATTTTCAGAATCCGCGTCTATCTCCGCGTCTGTTACCGGCGCGCGTTTGTCGCGCAGTTTGCCGAACAAGTGTTCAAGGGCGTGATTGAGTTTCTCTGCCGCGCCTTCCACTGCCTGATCCAGTGTGTCGGCTTTGTGGGTAACCGAAATCGGTTGGTGACCTTTTGGCCGGGCTTCCATCTGGCAGCGAATATCATGCGGGCCAGGCTTTTCGCCATTCTCGTCGCGGATATGAACCTCAACGCGCGTTAGATCTTCTTCGTAGCGTTCGAGCGTGCTTTCAACGGTGGTACGGACCCACTCCTCCAGTCGGATGCTGTTTTCAATATGGTTATCGCTATTGACCTGGATTTGCATAGTTTTTTCCTTACTTAAGGCTTACTCACATGAGAACGATCAGCCTGCCTCGGGTTCGAGGAATAACCACTCGCCTCTCACCCTCAGTGTTGGCCCCGATGAGGAAACAATTCAACCCCTTGATAGCAAATATATTTTGTGGCGGAAAAGGCAAAGGTGGCAGGGATTTTGACAAGGCTGCGCCCGACGATGCGACGCTGGTAAAGCAGGTCAAGACAGAGAATGGGACGTTTCCTACGTTTTCAGCGGAATTCCCTGATTGGCAGCGCCGGATTTTCGAAGCAAATTATCTGTACTCCACTGGACGGAAATATGTATGAACAAATATCTGATCACGCTGCTTATCTCTTTGGCCTCGTTCTCTGTTTGGGCAGACAACTGCGAACAGAGAAAATTGTCTTTCGGTGAGTTGCCGTTTGAACAGAGTGACGGGTTGGTTGTGATTATCGGTCCTTACCAATTCAACCTGCCTGGAGCGCCTATTGCGCTGGTAGCGTTCGACGGAATAATGGCTGCCTACCCAGAAAAAAAATACGTAAGTTATCAACTTATACCCAATGACAGTGTTGCAGCCGCTCTGTCTCAATTCACGACGAAAAAGCTCTCAAGCGCTGATTTAGATCGTTATCTATACGGGCTTTATAGTGTGGAGAGTCTCAATGAAGCAGATCAGGCACTGGTCAGAGCTATGCGCTCTGACATGCAGCTCGACTGCCGTGCGCGACTGACGAGTTTCACCGTGGGCTCTGGCGTTCAAGCCATTTTTCAAGAAGCTACACCAACCGATCCAGAGCACCGAATTTTGCTTTTCGCGAATGATTCTACGTATTTGATCAGTGTGAGGGGTGACAAGGAGATGGCGCTAAATGTTCTGCAAACCATAGCGCTCAAGCAGCAGTAAAACAGCCTACAAAAACGCCAACCGATACTCCCCCGGCGTCGCCCCCATTGTTTGCCTAAACCGATTATTGAAATGACTCGCACTGGCAAACCCACAGGCCATGGCGATACTTCCCAACGGCTGTTGACCCGTACGCAGTAGTTGCTGTGCGTGGTTCATGCGGCGCGCCAACAGGTACTGATGCGGCGGTAAGCCAAAACTTTCGCGAAACATCCGGGCAAAGTGGTATTCGGACAATGCACATAGTGCTGCAAGTTCGCCCAGGCTTATCGGATCTGCCAGACGATGTTCGATGTAATCCACGAGGTGTCGGCGTAGATGCGGGGCGAGGCCGCCTTTGAGGCGGAGGCCGTGGCGTTGGCCGACTTGGCTGAGCAGGGCGTGGCTGAGCATTTCGTGGGCGAGGCTGCTGGTCAGCAGGCGTTCACCAGGTTCGCTCCAATCCAGCTGGATCATGCGGCGAAAACGTTGAGCTTGCTCGGCATCGTCGATAAACGTGCCTTCGCGCAATTGCAGTTCACGGGGCTCACGGTCGAGCAGAGTGACGCAGCCCAGGGCGAATTGTTCAGGGCTGACGTACACATGCGCGAGGCGAATTTCGCCGTTGATGACCCAGGCCGACTCATGTCCCGCTGGCAGTACGCACAGCTTTCCTGGGCTGCCTTTCTCATTTGGACGGTCGCGACGATAGGTACCGGTGCCACCTGTGATGTAACACGACAACGTATGGTGGCTCGGCGCCTGGTATTCCTGTGCGTCGTGGTGGTTGCTCCACAGGGCTGCGACCATCCCGTCACCCAAGCCCGCGCTTTGTTCGAGGCGAGCATTGGGCGAGCTGTTCAGGGCTTGAAAAACCTGGATGGTTTCCAGTGGCGGCATAACGAATCCTCTGTAGTCCGCATCGTACCAAGTCGCTTGCGTACTGCCATTCTCCAAACGATCAAAAGCGCAAGTTTGTGCAAGTCGGCCCTGAGACGAAACCTCAGACTGGAGCTCAATTAAGGAGCCCACCGATGAACCTCTCTTTGTACCTGCTTACCGTACTGATCTGGGGCACCACCTGGATTGCCCTCAAATGGCAGTTGGGCGATGTGGCGATTCCGGTGTCGATCGTCTATCGCTTTGGCTTCGCGGCCTTGGTGCTGTTCGTGATACTGCTGCTCAGCGGTCGGCTGCAGAAGGTCAATCGGCGCGGCCAACTGCTTTGTCTGGCGCAGGGGCTCTGCCTGTTCTGCGTGAACTTCATGTGTTTCTACACCGCCAGCCAATGGATCCCCAGCGGCTTGATCGCCGTTGTGTTTTCCACCTCGACGCTTTGGAATGCGCTGAACGCTCGGCTCTTTTTCCGCCAGAAAGTCGCGAGTAACGTATTGGCTGGTGGTGGCTTGGGGTTGATCGGTCTGGCGTGCATGTTTTGGCCTGAGTTGTCCGGGCATACCGCCAGCCATGAAACCTTGATCGGTCTGGGTTTGGCGTTGCTCGGTACGCTGTGTTTCTCAGCCGGGAACATGCTATCCAGCCTGCAGCAGAAAGCCGGTTTGAGGCCGCTGACCACTAACGCGTGGGGCATGCTCTACGGCGCGGGGATGTTGGCGGTGTATTGCGTAGTGAGCGGCACGCCGTTCAGTTTCGAATGGAATACCCGTTACATCGGGTCGTTGGTGTACTTGGTGATCGCCGGTTCAGTGATTGGCTTTACCGCCTACCTGACCCTGGTCGGACGCATGGGGCCGGAACGTGCAGCGTATTGCACGGTACTGTTCCCGGTGGTGGCGCTGAATATCTCGGCTTTTGCCGAAGGCTACCAATGGACGCTGCCCGCGCTAATGGGGCTGGTATTGGTGATGCTGGGGAATGTGTTGGTGTTTCGTAAGCCAAAACCGGTGACGGTGGTGACGGGAACGCTGGCATAGACCGCCTCGCCAACAAGTTGGTATCTACAGAGGGGTTATGTCTGTAGGAACCACGTGTTGGCGAAGCAAGCAGCGCGATTTAGCGGCGAAACCGAGGTGTTGTCTTCCCGAATGAATTCGGTCCCACAGGATTCGCGCCACGCCATGCGCATTGATCTCTCCCTTCAACGGGCACGGTCTAGGGAGAAATCAGCCTTTCCACACCTGCGGGTTCACCAGGTCCTGCGGTTTCTCACCGAGCAATGCGCTGCGCAGATTCTGATACGCACGGTCAGCCATGGCCTGGCGCGTCTCGTGGGTGGCCGAGCCAATGTGCGGCAGGGTTACAGCGTTGCTCAGTTGGAACAGCGGTGATTCTGCCAGTGGTTCTTTTTCATACACGTCCAGGCCAGCACCGCGAATCGTGTTGTTTTGCAACGCTTCGATCAGCGCCGGTTCATCAACCACCGGGCCGCGGGAGATGTTGATCAGGATCGCGCTTGGCTTCATCAGCGCCAGTTCGCGTGTGCCAATAAGGTGTTTGGTTTTTTCGCTCAACGGTACAACGAGGCAGACGAAATCCGACTCCGCAAGCAGTTGATCAAGGCTGCGAAACTGCGCCCCCATCTGCTGTTCCAGCGCTGGCTTATGGCTGTTGCCGCTGTACAGAATTGGCATGTTGAAACCGAAGTGGCCACGTCGGGCAATAGACGCTCCGATGTTGCCCATGCCAACGATGCCTAAGGTTTTGCCGTGCACGTCGGTGCCGAAATGCCCGGCTTCGATCGAGCGTTTCCAGTGGCCGGCCTTGGTCCAGGCATCCAGTTCAGCGACGCGGCGAGCGCTGCTCATTAACAGCGCGAAGGCCAAGTCAGCGGTGCTTTCAGTCAGCACGTCCGGGGTGTTGGTCAGCATGATGCCGCGCTCGTTGAAGTAGCCCAGCTCGTAGTTGTCGTAACCCACCGAGATGCTCGACACCACTTCCAACTTGCTGGCGCTCTGCAACTGCTCGCGGCCCAGCTTGCGCCCGGCGCCAATCATGCCGTGGGCATGGGGCAGCGCGGCGTCGAATTGTTCATTCATATCGCCCAATTTCGGGTCGGGTACGATCACGTTGAAATCTTGCTGCAGGCGCTCGGCCATTTCGGGGGGTACGCGGCTGAACGCAAGGACAGTCTTTCTCATCGGGCGATACTCTCGGGCGGTTGAGTGGAGGTGTCAGACGATGTTCATCAAATCATGGGTTTTCAAATCGGCCTCGTGGGCAGCCATAATTTCCGGCAGCGACCCGCGCAGGTATTCGACCCAGGTTCTTATTTTTGCATCAAGGTATTGGCGCGATGGGTAGATGGCGTAAAGATTCAGTTCTTGCGAGCGGTAGCTGGTCAGCACCCTAACCAGTGTGCCGTTAAGCAGCCCCTCGATGGCTGAATAAATCGGCAGAATGCCAATCCCCATGCCACTGCTGATTGCCGCTTTCATGGCGTCGGCCGAGTTGACCAGAAACGGCGAGGTGGCAATGGTGACCATCTCTTGGCCTTCGGGGCCATCAAACACCCATTTCTCCAGCGGAAACACCGGACTCACCAACCGCAGACACGCGTGGTTAAGCAAGTCTTGGGGTTTTTGCGCCGAACCGAAGGCTTTGACGTAGGCCGGTGAGGCACAAACAATGCTGTAGGTGATACCCAGGCGTTGGGACACGAAACCCGAATCCGCCAGCTCGGTGGCTAATACGATGGAGACGTCGTAACCCTCTTCAAGCAGGTCCGGGACTCGGTTGCCCATGGTCAGGTCGAAGCTCACGTCCGGATGATGCTTGCGATAACGGGCGATAGCATCGATTACGTAGTGTTGGCCGACGCCGGTCATCGAGTGCACCTTCAATTGACCGGACGGACGCGCGTGGGCGTCACTGGCTTCTGCTTCAGCTTCTTCGACGTAGCCGAGAATCTGTTCGCAGCGCAACAGGTAACGCTTGCCCGCTTCCGTCAGGGCAATACGCCGCGTGGTGCGGTTCAGTAGGCGGGTTTGCAGGTGAGCTTCGAGGTTCGAGACTGCACGCGATACGTTCGCGGTGGTTGTGTCTAGCTGTATTGCGGCGGCAGTAAAACTGCCTGCTTGCGCCACACAGCTGAAAGCACGCATGTTTTGCAGGGTATCCATTGGCAGTTCTCTGATGAGATCGACAAATTGTGACATGAAGTAACGGATGAATGTGAGCCAAGCCCGTCGATTATCACCCGTTTGGTAACAAAGAATCGCACTTCGCCCGTCTTATCGTCTCGTTGACCGCCCTCTAGAATCGATGCCTATCATCCGCATCACACCTAAGTCGGGAATTTGCAGCAGTGCCGCGTCGCATGTCCAGAGGGCTCAAACCCCTATTTGTTATCGCTCTTTCGCTGACTATCGGCGGCTGTATCGGAACCGGGGGCATTGGCCCTCAGGAGCATTCCCTTCCAGCCAACGAATTAGCAACTGACGAAGCAATCCAGAATGCCGCCAAAGAGGCGCACTGGCCTGCTTCGCAATGGTGGCGCGCCTACGGAGACGAGCAGCTTAATAGCTGGATCGAACTGGCCGCCAAAGGTAGCCCAAGCCTGGCAATGGCCGCAGCGCGTGTGCGTCAGGCCAAGGCCTTGGCGGGTGTCGCCGAGTCCGCAGAATCGTTGCACATTAATGGCGATTCGACCCTCAAACGACATAACTGGCCAACCGACCAATTCTACGGTCCAGGTCAGCTGGCGAATACCAGCACTTGGGACAACAATGCGTCGATGGGTCTGAGCTATTCCCTTGACCTCTGGGGTCAGGAAAGTAATACCACCGAGCGTGCGTTGGATTTGGCCCACATGAGTGCTGCCGAAGCGCGTTTGGCTCAACTTGAGCTGCAAAACGATATCATCCGCGCCTATATCCAGTTGTCGCTGAATTACGCACAGCGCGACATCGTTGAAGCAACGTTGGCCCAGCAAGAACAAATCCTGCAACTGGCGCAGAGACGCTTTAACGGCGGGCTCGGTACTCATTTCGAAATCAGTGAGGCCCAAACCCCGTTGCCCGAAACCCATCGTCAGATTGACTCCCTGGACGAGGCCATTGCACTGAGCGGTAATCAACTCGCCGCGCTGGCGGGTAAAGGACCGGGGGAGGGTGCACGCCTGAAACGCCCGACACTGTCGTTGCAAACTGCGTTGAAACTGCCTTCATCACTGCCCGTGGCCTTACTCGGCCAGCGTCCCGACGTGGTGGCCAGCCGCTGGCGGGTTGCGGCTCAAGCGCGTGGCATTGACGTTGCGCACGCTGGTTTCTATCCCAACGTTGATTTGGCCAGCAGCCTCGGTTTCGTTGCAACCGGAGGTGGGATGTTGTCATTCCTGGCGGGTAACAAATTCAACTACAGCGTCGGACCGGCCATTACCTTACCGATCTTCGACGGCGGCCGTTTGCGCTCGGAATTGGGCGAAGCCTCTGCCGGTTATGACATTGCTGTGGCGCAGTACAACCAGACGTTGGTTACCGCGTTGAAAGAAATTTCAGACCAATTGATTCGCCGTGAGTCGATGGCCAAGCAGCAAGCGTTTGCGGCTGAGTCCGTGGCCGCAGCGCAAAAGACCTACGACATAGCGAAGGTTGCTTACACCCGTGGGCTGACGGATTACTTGAGCGTGCTAAACGCGCAGACATTGTTGTTCCGCCAACAACAGATTCAACAACAGGTCCAGGCGGCACGCCTGACAGCACATGCGGAGTTGGTGGTGGCCTTGGGCGGCGGTTTGTCAGCGGGTTCCGATTCGCCTAAAGAAGAGAAGACCCTGCCGTCGAAGGTCCCGGCTGCACTTGCGGCGTTTGACCATTGAAAAATTTCGGTGCCGTTTCGCGAATGAATTCGCTCCCACAGGGTTGGCTGCGTTCATGATCAGCTTCTTCCGTTCTCTTGAATGGCGTCGCGAGTTTTTTGCATGGGCGCGCAGCGATGGCGTGACTTGGATTTACATCTTCAAAGTGCTGTTCGCGGCCTTTGTGACCTATTGGATCGCGCTTCGGCTGGAGTTGCCGCAACCGCGCACGTCGATGATCACCGTGTTCATCGTCATGCAGCTGCAAAGCGGGCATGTGTTCGCTAAAAGCTTTTATCGGATTATTGGCACCCTGGCCGGCTCGGCCATGATGGTGCTGTTAATGTCCTTGTTCGCCCAAAACAGCGAGCTGTTCCTCGGTAGCCTGGCGTTGTGGGTCGGTTTTTGCTCGGCGGGCGCCGCGCGTTATCGAAACCTGCGGGCCTACAGTTTTGTCCTCGCTGGTTACACCGCAGCGATGATCGGCTTGCCCGCGTTGGCGCACCCGGAAGGTGCCTTCTTGGCGGCGGTTTGGCGGGTGCTGGAAATTTGTCTCGGGATTGTCTGCTCGACAATCGTCAGCGCCGCGATTCTGCCGCAAAGCACCAGCGCCGCCATGCGTAACGCGCTCTATCAACGTTTCGGCGTATTTGCCCGATTTGCCGCTGATGGCATACGTGGCCTCAGCGAGCGGACAGCCTTCGAAGCAAGCAACGTTCGCTTCATCACCGAAGCCGTCGGGTTGGAAGGTCTGCGCAGCGTCACGGTGTTTGAAGACCCGCACATGCGTCGTCGCAACGGCCGATTGAATCGTCTGAACAGCGAATTCATGGCCATTACCACCCGCTTCAACGCCCTGCATCAATTGCTCGAGCGGTTACGCTCACGGGGCTTGACCCAAGTGGAGTCCGCCATCGAACCAGGTCTTGCAACATTGGCCGAATTGCTCGACGGTTTCGCCGGACGCGCATTAACCATTCCTGATGCCGCCTCACTCGAACGCAAATTGGCGGCCTACAAAGTCAGCCTGCCGGATCAGGTGCGCAGCCTGCGTGAGATCTTGGTGATGGGCCGTCCGAGCGCTGCGGACTTGTTGGATTTTCACACTGCGTTTGAGCTGCTGTACCGCTTCGTCAATGACCTGCACAACTACGCGCAAACCCACGCATCACTGGCCGATCACCACCATGTTCGCGAACAGTGGAATGAGTCATTCAAGTCCACCACCAGTTGGCTGTCCTCCGCCGCATCGGGCATTCGTGCCACGTTCATCGTTGGCGCGCTCAGTGCGTATTGGTTAGCCACGGCTTGGCCGAGCGGGATGACCATGATCCTGGTGTCGGCGGCAACGGTCGCGTTGTCTGCCACCACGCCGAACCCCAAGCGCATGGCGTTCCAAATGGCCTGCGGCACGTTGATGGCAGCGGTTTTCGGCTTCATTGAAACCTTCTTTGTTTTTCCCTACATCGACGGCTTTCCATTGCTCTGCGTGGTGTTGTCTCCGGTATTCGTCGTCGGTGCCTTTCTCGCCTCACGACCACAGTGGGCCGGTATCGGGCTTGGGTTGCTAATATTTTTCAGCATCGAATCGATACCCAGCAACATGACCCTGTTTGACCCTTATTTGTACGTCAATGATTACATCGCGATGGTCATCGGCATGTTGGTCTGTGCCGCTGCCGGCGCAATTATCCTGCCGCCCAACAGCCGTTGGTTGTGGCGTCGGCTGGAGCTTCATCTGCGTCGGCAAGTGCTGTTTGCCATCAGCGCACCGCTGCGCGGCTTGGGCACGGGTTTCGAAAGTCGTACCCGCGATCTGCTGCATCAGGCGTATGGTCTGGCTGCCGGACAACCGCAGGTGCAGCGTGGATTATTGCGCTGGATGTTCGTGGTGCTGGAAGTGGGTCACGCGATTATCGAGTTGCGCCGTGAACAAGAGGTGCTGCCGGATTTTACCTGTTATGCCGAATACCAGCCCTGGCGCCACGCGATCCGGCTTATGGGCCGTTCGCTAGTACGATTATTCGTTCAGCCTGGCCGGAACAATCTTGAACGCAGCTTGAGCGCGGTCAATCACGCTATCGTCTGCGTGCAGCTAACCGACGAACCCTTCGCCCCGCACTTCGAAACCTCCGCGTTACGCAGGGTCGAAAGTTATTTGCACTTCATCCGTACTTCGTTGCTCGACCCGCAATCACCGCTGGCGGCCTTCGCGGTCAACCGTGAGCCGCAAGGACTTCCACATGCCTCGTGAAATAGCGTTCCACGGCCTCTACATGCCGACCGTGACCGTGATGTTTTTGGTCGCGACGGTGCTGGCCTGGGTGCTGGACAGAATTCTGTCGGCGTTTGATTTGTACCGTTTTTTCTGGCACCCGGCGTTGTTGCGCTTAAGCATGTTTGCTTGCATCTTCGGCGCCCTGGGGCTGTCGGTTTACGGTTGAAGTACCGCTGTTTGAAACACCCTTTTTTGCCTCCGCCCTTTCTTTGAGATCCAGGATGAAAAAGCTCTTCAGTCTGACCGCCACGTTACTGGTCCTGGCCTTGGCCATCTGGATCGGTCATAGCCTGTGGGTTAACTACATGAACACACCTTGGACCCGCGATGGTCGCGTGCGTGCCGATGTGATCAACGTGGCGGCCGACGTGACCGGGACCGTGGTCAACGTGGCGGTGCGTGATAACCAGCAGGTGAAGAAGGGGGATCTGTTGATGCAAATCGACCCCGATCATTACCAGCTTGCAGTCAAAGAAGCGCAGGCGAACGTGGCCTCCCGCAAAGCCACGTGGGAGATGCGAAAACTCAACGCCAGTCGCCGCGCGGACATGGACAGCCTGGTGATTTCCCGCGAGAGTCGCGACGACTCCAGCAATATCGCCGCCTCTGCTCAAGCCGATTATCAGTTGGCCCAAGCGCAACTCGACGCGGCAGAACTCAACCTGCAACGCACCAAGGTATTGGCGCCGGTTGACGGCTACGTCACCAACCTCAATGTGTATCGCGGTGATTACGCGCGCATTGGCGAAGCGAAAATGGCCGTTGTCGACATGAACTCGTTTTATGTCTACGGCTTTTTCGAAGAAACGAAGTTACCGCACATCCGCGTCGGCGACCCGGCTGACATGCAGTTAATGAGCGGTCAGTTGCTAAAAGGCCACGTCGAAAGCATTGCCCGCGCAATTTACGACCGCGATAACCCTGAAAGCCGCGAACTGATCGCCGACGTCAACCCGACCTTCAACTGGGTCCGCCTGGCGCAACGCGTGCCGGTGCGAATCCACCTGGACAGCGTACCGGACGGCGTGATGTTAGCGGCGGGCAGCACCTGCACCGTGATCGTGAATCCAGGGGTTAACTGAAGCTCCTCACACAATGCATAACTTTTTGATACACAGATGATTTTGGGGCGTTGCCGAAGGCTGCGATGAAGTTCAGGGCCTACCGTTCTCAAGCTGCCGAAATCCTGTGGGAGTTGGCTCGCCAACGAAAGCGGCAACGCAGGTGACCCAGGTAATCAGCGGCGTGATGATGGGCCTCTTCGCAGGCAAGCCTGCTCCCACAGCTCAATCAATGACATCGCAAAGCCGTTCCGGCTTTCGCAGCCTTCGGCAGCTCCTCCGGGTCCTGGGTTTACCGGGCGACAGTGAAATTATTGATACACAGATGATTTTGTAGGGCTGCCGAAATCCTGTGGGAGTTGGCTCGCCAACGAAAGCGGCAACGCAGGTGACCCAGGTAATCAGCGGCGTGATGATGGGCCTCTTCGCAGGCAAGCCTGCTCCCACAGATTCAATCAATGACATCGCAAAGCGGTCCCGGCTTCCGCAGCCTTCAGCAGCACCTACGGGTCCTGTGTTTACCGGGCGACAGTGAAATTATTGATACACAGATGATTCTGTAGGGCTGCCGAAATCCTGTGGGAGTTGGCTCGCCAACGAAAGCGTCAACGCAGGTGACCCAGGTTTTCCGGGTGAAATCAGCGGCGTGATGATGGGCCTCTTCGCAGGCAAGCCTGCTCCCACAGCTCAATCAATGACATCGCAAAGCCGTTCCGGCTTTCGCAGCCTTCGGCAGCTCCTCCGGGTCCTGGGTTTACCGGGCGACAGTAAAATTATTGATACACAGATGATTTTGTAGGGCTGCCGAAATCCTGTGGGAGTTGGCTCGCCAACGAAAGCGGCAACGCAGGTGACCCAGGTAATCAGCGGCGTGATGATGGGCCTCTTCGCAGGCAAGCCTGCTCCCACAGATTCAATCAATGACATCGCAAAGCCGTTCCGGCTTTCGCAGCCTTCGGCAGCTCTTAAGGGTCCTGTGTTTACCGGGCGACAGTGCGGTATTTCCAATGGAAAACAGAATTGCTCACAACGCTTTATCCAAACCAAACCGCTTGCGCAGTCCTTTCTCCAGCAATCCTTTTGGCACCAGCCACGCGATCAATGGCATCGCGCGGCAGCCGTTGCCTAAACGCAGCAAGCGGGGTGGTTTGTCTTTTTGCACTGCACTGAGCAAATCCCGAGCGAACGCTGTGGCTGACGTCGGATTGCCTTGTGAGGCGTTGGCCCTGGCGCGAATCGCCTCGCGAAGCGGCCACCAAGGTGATGACTCAGCGATTAACAGCTCAGCCTCACGGGACGCATTGCTCGCAAAGCGGGTGTCGATGGCACCGGGCTGAACCTCCATAACCTTGATACCAAATGGCGCCAGCTCAAGGCGCAGCGCGTCACTCAGCGCATGCACGGCGGCTTTCGACGCACAATAAGCCCCCGCGAAGGGCGTCACCAGAACCCCCGAAACGCTGCCGATGTTCACCACCATTCCCTTGCTTTGGCGTAACAATGGGAGCAGCGCCTGAGTCACGCCGACCACAGAAAATACGTTGGTTTCAAACTGACGGCGCATGGCATCCACACCGCCATCCAGCAACGGACCCATCGCGCCATACCCCGCGTTATTGATCAGCAGGTCAAGCCCACCGTGCGCTCCGAGCTTCATTGCCAAGCGCTCAAGGGCCGCACCATCGTTGACGTCCAGATCAACGGCAGAGAAACCAGCTGCCGTTAGTTCAGCTACATCGTCAGCTTTACGCGCGGTGGCCCACACTTCATAGCCTGCCGTTTTAAACACTTGCGCCAACGCCCGGCCAATGCCGCTGGAACATCCGGTGATAAGAGCGATAGGCATGATTTTTCCTTATTGTTTTTTAGAAATTACCCTGTAAATGCTCAGCCCGGAACTCTACTGTTTCCGGGCGGTAACCAGGGCGCAACGGTGGTGCAGGCAAACAATCCTGCCAATTGCCACCCGCTTGCAGTTCTCCCGGACCGCTATAGCGAGGTGCAGCAGTGACATCATCGGCAAGGTTAACCGTGTCGCCTGGGCGATAGGCTGCCACCCGCCATTGCAATGCTTGCAATGGAACTTTATTGCCATTGTGCAACTGGGCGTGAAGAGGGCGATCCGCCGGACAGGTTTGCGGGGAGTAACTCAGGCGCAATTCAAGGCGATCCAACTGCCGTGTTTCAGTACTGTCCTGCCAGAGCACCCACAGCGTTACCAGTCCCAGACACAGCACTGCTGCCAACGATACCGGTAATGCTTTGCCCGGGTAACGCAACAGCAAGATGAGCCATGAAAGAATGAGGACGATGCCGATCAGCATTAAAGTAAGCCTTGTAAAAATCAACGGTAGAGCATCGTACAGAAACGAGAGCGGTATTGACCATTAGCGAAACCACCCGTCTGAACAGGACGTTGTTTTTGTGCAAGTGACGGCGGGCTGCCTAGGCTTAAATTGTCAATCAGGGATGGATGGACACTATGACAATTCATGCTTTTACCCCCACATTGGCAATCATCGAACCGCGCGGTTTGGTGGTTCGGTCCCTTGATTGGTATCGCTCATCAGAAACTGATGTTTGTCTCGCGCGGGTTAATCGATCCGCGTTCGATCAGGCCGGGCGGATCTTGAAACTATGGGACGCTCGTTTGTGGGCTGACGCATCAGAAGATGCGACCGCACCCGCGAACCTGGCAGTGGTGTATTCGTTATCCGGCCAGCTATTGAGTAGCGACAGCGTTGATGCCGGCTGGCAAGTCGGCTGGTTCGGCGAAGCCGGGCAATTACTAGACGCCTGGGACGGGCGCGGTACTTGGCGGCGTAGCGAATACGATGGGTTACTGCGGCCGACTTCTATATTCGAGATCAGCCATGAGCGGGTTGAGCGTTGCGTAGAGCGTCTTGTTTACGGGAGGGCCGAAGTTGCCAGTGTGCTGCACAATCAATCTGGCCATCTCATTCAGCACGACGATCAGGCGGGATCTCAGTTGATTGGCGAGTATGGCCTGACGGGCTCCATGCTGGAACGAACTCAACATGTTTCGGCGGAACTGCAGCCGGCCGATTGGCCGAGTGTCGGCAACGAAAACATGTGGGAGCCGGGTGTTGGCGCGACGTCAACCTGGCGCTATAGCTCGTTGGGAAATGTGGTTGCTCAGACCGACTCGCTCGGCAATAGCCAAACGTATGCTCATACCGTTGCAGGCCAACTGAAAAGCATTGCCGTACGGCTTAAAGATCAAATCCGACAGCCCATTGTTAGGGGCGTCAGTTACGACGCCCAAGGCCGTGTCGAATCGGAAAACTTGGGTAATGGTGTAATTAGCACGAGCCGTTATCGCGAAAAGGACGGGCGTCTGATTCAGCATCGTGCCCAGCGCGCCAATGGCGAAGTGCTGCAAGACCTGCTTTACGATTACGACCCGGTAGGCAATGTTCTGCGTATCGAAGACAGGTCTCAATCCACGCATTTTTTCGCTAATCAAAAAATAGAACCCGTCTCGACCTATCAGTACGACTCGTTATATCAACTGATCAAAGCCACCGGCTGGGAAGCGGCCAGCATCAACCATGGGCCGATATTCCCAGGATTCCAGACGCCGCCAGACCCTTCGCAACTGGCCAACTACGTGCAAACGTACACCTACGATACCGCTGGCAACTTGCGGCAACTCGCCCACGTTGGCGCGCAGAGCCATTCCAGCACCTTGGTCACTGCTCACTCCAGCAACCGAAGCCTGCCGCAACTCGGTGATAAACCGCCGACCGAAGAAGATATCGCCGCAGGATTTGATGAAAACGGCAACGTGCGGCAATTGCAACTTGGCCAAACATTGGAGTGGGACTCACGTAACCAATTGCAGCAAGTACGACCGGTAGTGCGCGAGTCTGGTAACGACGACAGCGAGCGTTATATCTATGACGCCAGCGGACAGCGCGTGCGTAAAGTACGGATTACCCAAGCCCGGGCCGTTACCCATTGCTGTGAAGTTCGCTACTTGCCCGGCCTGGAAATTCGAACCAATACCGCCACCGGTGAAGTGCTGCATGTGATCACCGTTCGCGCGGGACGTAGCGAAGTACGGGTATTGCACTGGCAAGCGGGTAAATCCGAGGGTATCGATAACGATCAATACCGCTATGGCCTGAGCGATCATTTGGGCTCCAACACTGTGGAACTGGACAGAGAGGCGAAGGTAATCAGTCAGGAACACTACTACCCCTTCGGCGGCACAGCGTGGTGGGCGGGAAGAAACGCTATTGAAGCAAGTTATAAAGCGGTGAGTTATTCGGGTAAGGAGCGGGATGCCACCGGGCTTTATTATTACGGACTGCGGTACTACGCGCCCTGGCTGCAGCGTTGGATCAATCCGGATCCTGCGGGGGAAGCCGATGGGCTGAATCGCTATAGAATGGTTGGAAACAATCCTGCCAGTCGCGTTGATCATGAGGGCCTTATGCAGCGACCCCCCCCGGTTGCAGACCGTCCTGTTTCCTCTCTACGCTGCCCTGGAGTGCCGCCCCCGGTGCCCGATAGACCGGCGAAAATGGGACGTGAGCCCTTTTTTACGGCTCAATCCTCCTCCCACAGCAGCGAAAAGCCGAATTTTCACGCGCCTCAAGTTCCATCAGGTCTACCAGCACCTTACGAAGATTTATCACTGGGCAGCAAGCCGTTGCCGTTAAAAAATATCAGGAACGTATCTAGCAGCTATGAAAGCTGGGTCGTAGAGCTTTCGGACACGGAGTGGGGCGTGCATAAGGACTTCTCGTCGATGACAGTGTTGGATGCTCACGGTTTAGCTAAACAAAAGATCGGAGCAGCAAATGAAGTATTTGCGTACCAGTTCAGCAAAGCGCTTAACTTGAATATCGTTCCGGCAACGGTCATACGGCCGGGAACTGATAGAGAGGTTATTTCACGATACGTCGATACCATCGTCGGCGACGTAGCATTTAATAGGCAGCAATCTAGCTTGTATGTGTTCGATTTTTTATTGAATACACGAGATCGTCTCGATGACGGACGGAACGGAAATATCGTTTTCGACAAAAGTAAGCGTGCGTTTGCAATCGACCACGATTTGATTTTGGAACCAGGTTTTGAAGCGATTTCGGAATCCGAAATTACGCCAGATATGCTTGCAGTTTTTGCTAGCGATCCCGTCACCATGAAGAGTTTGTCAGAAACTGACTGGGACCTTTTTTTTGAAAAACACATATCCCCAGAATTTATCCACCAAAGGGAGGAGGCGAAGTCTGAATTCTTGAGTCGGATCAGTTGCATTAAAAATCGTTTTTAGGATCATTCTGCGACTTCGTTCTGATTCTCGCCGCCTGCGTTCCGAGCTGCACTTGCACTCCCCCGGTTTGCCGTTGCTTTGAGCCAGACCGCTTGTCTGGATCGAGCTGGGCATAGATGCAATCAGCGGTAGTTTGCCTAGGCTTTAACTGTCGATCAGGGATGAATAGATATATGACGCTGCACACCCATACCCCTTGCCTCGCAGTCACTGATTCTCGCGGATTGCCCGTGCGGACGGTTGTTTGGCAGCGAACCCACGTGACGGAAATTGTGCAGAGGCGCGTCAATCGCTCGGCATTCGATCTTGCCGGACGTGTCATTCAGCGATGGGATGCGCGCTTGTGGGCTGAGGTGGAAGATGAGGTGGCTGCACCTGCGAATTTGGCAGCGGTGTATTCATTATCCGGGCAACTGCTAGACAGTGATAGCGTGGATGCTGGCTGGCGTATTGGCCTGATTGGCGAGGCTGTTCAACCGATGTTCGGTTGGGATGGTCGGGGGGTTGTGCGGCGTTATGAATATGACGCATCACTTAGGCCGACGGCCGCGTACGAAAGCACTAACGGGTTGGCTGAACGATGTGTCGAGCGACTGACGTACGGGACGGCTGACGCAGAGTGTATGCAGCATAACCAGTGCGGGCAGCTTATTCGGCATGACGATCAGGCCGGTTCCCGGTTAAACGACGAATTTGGTGTGATGGGTTCTTTGCTAAAACGGACTCAGCATTTTCTGTTTGATCTTCAACCACCTGACTGGCCGGAGGCAGGCCACGATGCTCCGTGGGAGCCGGGTATTGGCGCAACGACAACTTGGCAGCACAGCCCGCTGGGCGATGTCATTATGCAGACCGATGCGCAGCGTACTGTTCAAACGTTTACTTCCACCGTTGCCGGGAAGCTAAAAGCCAGCCGTTTGCAACTCGTAGGCCAGCCCGAACGCGTCGTTGTCAGTGCGATGCGTTATGACGCCCAAGGCCGTGTCGAATCGGAAACCTTGGGCAATGGTGTAATTAGCACGAGCCGTTATCGCGAAAAGGACGGGCGTCTGATTCAGCTTCGTGCCCAGCGCGCCAATGGCGAAGTGCTGCAAGACCTGCTTTACGATTACGACCCGGTAGGCAATGTTCTGCGTATCGAAGACAGGTCTCAATCCACGCATTTTTTCGCCAATCAAAAAATAGAACCCGTCTCGACCTATCAGTACGACTCGTTATATCAACTGATCAAAGCCACCGGCTGGGAAGCGGCCAGCATCAACCATGGGCCGATATTCCCAGGATTCCAGACGCCGCCAGACCCTTCGCAACTGGCGAACTACGTGCAAACGTACACCTACGATACCGCTGGCAACTTGCGGCAACTCGCCCACGTTGGTGCGCAGAGCCATTCCAGCACCTTGGTCACTGCTCACTCCAGCAACCGAAGCCTGCCGCAACTCGGTGATAAACCGCCGACCGAAGAAGATATCGCCGCGGGATTTGATGAAAACGGCAACGTGCGGCAATTGCAACTTGGCCAAACATTGGAGTGGGACTCACGTAACCAATTGCAGCAAGTACGACCGGTAGTGCGCGAGTCTGGTAACGACGACAGCGAGCGTTATATCTATGACGCCAGCGGACAGCGCGTGCGTAAAGTACGGATTACCCAAGCCCGGGCCGTTACCCATTGCTGTGAAGTTCGCTACTTGCCCGGCCTGGAAATTCGAACCAATACCGCCACCGGTGAAGTGCTGCATGTGATCACCGTTCGCGCGGGACGTAGCGAAGTACGGGTATTGCACTGGCAAGCGGGTAAATCCGAGGGTATCGATAACGATCAATACCGCTATGGCCTCAGCGATCATTTGGGCTCCAACACTGTGGAACTGGACAGAGAGGCGAAGGTAATCAGTCAGGAACACTACTACCCCTTCGGCGGCACAGCATGGTGGGCGGGAAGAAGTGCTATTGAAGCAAGTTATAAAGCGGTGCGTTATTCGGGTAAGGAGCGGGATGCCACAGGGCTGTATTATTACGGACTGAGGTACTACGCGCCCTGGCTGCAGCGTTGGATCAATCCGGATCCTGCGGGGGAGACAGGCGGATTGAATCTATTTTGCTTCGTTAAAAACTCGCCGCTGCGGTATGGAGACCACAAAGGCGCAGCCCCCTTCGATGTGTTGGGGGAAGCAGAGAGCGGGTTGAAAAATATTGGAATAGGGATCTTAGCGACTGGTCTGGCGGAATTCAGCAATGAGCATCGGGAAAAAGTAGAAAGGGGAATAAACTTTTCCATCCTGTTTTTGGAACGCGCGCGCACTGAACTGGCAAGTGAATCGCCAAGCCTAGGTATAAGGTCGGCATTGACAGCGACATTTGGTGATTTGGATAGGGCGCATCGAGGACAGCTAATCGATTCCCTCAACACTGCGTTTGGTAAGCAGCAGGATTTTTTAACCTCATTGCTTAATGAGGCCAGCTGGAAAATTAGCCTGATTGAACAGAACCCAAAGGCGCTGGGCTTGACCACCGTACGTAGCGCCTACCAACCTGAACGTACGATTTTGTTGTCGGCGGCTCTGCTAGAGGGGAGGCATATGTTGGAGACTGTTAACACGTTAATTCATGAAACCAGCCATGCTGTTATGGATACTGGCGATATTTTTTATAATAAAAAATTTACCCTGCGGGAGGGCGCTACCTCTGCTGAAGTGAAAATTTGGTCTGAAGATATTCGAATTGGTTTGAGAACAACGGTTGCGAAAGGGCCCGTAGAGGTCCTTACCGGCCCATCTGCTAAAAAATTTGCGATAGCGATGGCGGCGAGTACGGGCAGTGTTTTGTCAGAGACAATGCGTGCTGAAGAGTTCGTGACAAACTCCCGCGCTAGAACGGCAGTGCTGTTAAAAAATGCAGACACATACTCATCTTTTATCATGAGCACTATGCTTCCAGAGCGCTACATGTCGAAAATGACCACGCGGTCGAAGCAGGCTCCCGGCTTCAAAAAAAATAAAGAAATTTTTTAATATGATTTGAAATGAACGGTCCCGTCAGTCCTGTTTTTTTATTGAAAATGAAGAGGTTGCGAAGGCCGACTATAACGTGGGGCTGCGCTTCTCAAAACGAATTTCATTCGCGAAGAAGTCGGCGCGGTGTATCAGACAACCGCGCTTCCCGCTTCCCGAATGGATTCGATCCCACAGATTAATGCCTGTTAGCGCGCAATGGTCTTGGTCTGAACACCAATTTCAGCATTCTTGGAGCGACCGTAGATATCTTCAAAGCGCTCGATGTCGTCTTCGCCCAAGTAGCTGCCGGACTGCACTTCGATAATCTCTAACGCGATTTTGCCGGGGTTGCGCAAGCGGTGCACGGAGGCTATTGGAATGTAGGTCGATTGGTTTTCACAGAGCAAGAACACGTTCTCGTCGCAGGTGACTTCTGCAGTGCCGGAAACGACGATCCAGTGTTCCGCGCGGTGGTGGTGCATTTGCAGCGACAGGCTGGCACCCGGTTTGACCGAGATGTGTTTGACCTGGAAGCGACCGCCCATGTCCACCGAATCATAAGACCCCCAAGGCCGGTAGACCTCGCAGTGGGTTTGGGTCTCGGTACGGCCCTGATCGTTGAGGGTGTTGACCATCTGTTTGACGCCCTGAACCTTGTCTTTGTGGGCGATCATCATGGCGTCTTTGGTTTCGACCACGACGATGTTGTCCAGACCAATGACTGAGACCAGTTTGCCGTTGCCGTGGATCATGCAATTGCGGCTGTCTTGAATGACCACATCGCCTTTGCTGACGTTGCCGTTGCCGTCTTTTTCCTGCACGTCCCACAGCGATGACCAGCAACCGACGTCATTCCAGCCGGCGGTCAAGGGCACCACACAGGCGCGTTGGGTCTTTTCCATGACCGCGTAGTCGATGGAGTTGTCCGGGCAGCAGGCGAAGGTGGCTTCGTCGATGTCGATGCTGTCGCCGTCGCGCTTGCTGCGTTCCAGCGCCAGCAGGCAGGTGTCGTAGATGTCCGGTTCGTGTCTTTTCAGTTCCTCCAGGAAGCGGCTGGCGCGGAACAGGAACATGCCGCTGTTCCAGAAATAACCCCCGGCCTCGACGAATTCCGTGGCGCGTTTTTCATCGGGTTTTTCGACAAAGTGCGAGACACGGCTAACGCCTTCGGGCAGCAACACGTCATGGGTCGACTTGATGTAGCCGTAGCCGGTTTCTGGCTTGGTGGCCGGTACGCCGAACAGCACCATTTCGCCCCGTTCGGCGGCAACGGTGGCCAGGGCCAAGGCCCGTTGCAGGGCTTTTTGATCGTCGATGACGTGATCGGCGGGCAACACCAGCATCAGTTCATCGCGGCCTTCGCTGAGCAACATCATTGCGGTGATCGCCACCGCAGGTGCGGTGTTGCGGCCAAACGGTTCAAGCAGAATCGCTTGAGTCTCAAGCTCTAACTTGGCGAGTTGCTCGTTGACGATGAAGCGGTGGTCTCGATTGCAGACCACGATAGGGTGCTGCATGCCTTCAAACACCAGACGCTTAAGGGTTTGCTGGAACAAGGTGTGTTCGCTGGTCAGCGCCAGGAACTGTTTGGGGAATTGTTTACGCGAAAGCGGCCAGAGTCGCGAGCCGCTACCACCTGACAAGATCACTGGAATCATTTTATTTCTCCATAAGTGTTCGAATGGGCTGTACGCCGTTTTCCGTCGTTTCAGTCTTGTTGTTGTCCGTACCCGGCGGCCTTCTCACGGGCGTAAAGCCAAAGGCCGGCGGGTGAATATCATTAGCGGCTAGCGACGGGCGGTTTGACCCACACCGGTGACAAGTCACTGCCGGTTCCGGTGACATACAGCACGGCGGCTTCACCACGCTCCAGGGCAACCGGTTTCAGGTCGCTGACTTTCTTGTCGCCTTGGTACAGCGCCAGGCTGACTTTCACCGGGTTAATCTCGCGATCGCCACGGCCTTTTGCGGCGACGGCGGTGACCACATCGGTCTTGCCATCAGCGGTTTTCAGGGTCAGCGGCTTGTCACTGAGGTTCTGCACCCGAACCAAGGATTTCTGTTTGTTCTTGAACGGCGGCTCTTCCACCAATTGCGGTGTGCCACTGGTGTTGCTGACCAGGGTGTAATAGTGGTCGCTGGCCAATTTCACCGGTACGGTCTGGCTGCCGACTTTGGCGCTGTAATCGCCTTGGGGCATGAAGCTGAACGCGCTGCTGGACAGCGGGGCTACTTCGCTCATGGCGGTGTTGCCGACGCTGGCGCTGACTTCGGCATTGCTGGCGTTGTAGACCCGAATAAAGGTCGAGCCTTTTGGTGCGGTCGGACCGTACAGCGCAGAGTCGCCACCGGCGAAAGCTTGCGCCGATAACAGGCTGATACCGGCGACCAGTGCGCAGGATTTCAGCAGACGTTTGGTCGACGTGGTTGTAGCAAAACGTAGCGCAGTTGTTTGCAGGATCATGATGAGTTCCTCTCAGTTTTGTGCCCGGTGGGGCGACTCGGCGTTGTTGGCGGTGAGTGCCAGATTTTGTTGGGGATCACGGGCCTTTTTCAGCTCAGCGATCCACTGCGGATCGAACTCGCCAAGGTCGTTATGGGCAGGCAGGTAACGCTCCGGGAATTCCCAGATCAGGACTTGGGGCGGGCTGTTTTTAAAGGCATCGGTTTGCAGATACTTGAGCATCGGCAAGATCGGGCCATGGCCGTCTTCGGCGTAATTGACCACGTCGCTGTGCAGCGCTTGTTTCAACGCGCCGAGGAAATTCCAGTTTGGGTTGGCGCTGTAGCTGGTACCGACCAAGACCACCGGAACATCGGTGCTGGCGAACAATTCATCGTCGCTGGACGTTTGAGTGGGCACGGGATTGGTGCTGCGTTGCTGCAGGTCATCGGGCGTGGGCAGCAGGTCACTGAACAGTGGGTCCAGCGGTAAGAAAGTAGTCAAGTCGCCTTTGTAGGGCGCGGTTTCTTTGGTTTCGGTAATGAAGCGTTCCGGCTCACCGCTTAACGGTGTGTCAGCGGCAATGGTTGCGCCTAGACGTTGCGCAACCACCTCGGCGCCCATGGGGGTCCAATGGGTGTCGGTGCGCAGGAACACGGGCCCGGTTTGTTTCGCGGTCTGCAAGGGTTGCAACAGATCCGGCGCGAGAATCCCGGCCTGAGCCACTTGACTATGAAACTGCTGATACAGATCGGTGTGCAGCGCGGCCGGGTAGTTGGCGCCCAAGTGCTCCGGGTACAAGCGGGTTTTTGCCGGAACGATCGCCAACACCAGTTGCGTGCCCTGTTTTTTCAACGCATCGCGCACGCCTTGAATCAGCGCCAGATTGTCCGCCTCGTTCTGCGCGCCGTTGGCCACTGGGTTGAATTCTTCATCGCTGTACAGCCATTGATCACTGCCCAGCACCACGCCGGGACGGCCTTCGTTGAACAGCTTGAAATCCAGCGCTGCCCAGAGGTTGGTGCCCAGACGCTTGATCGGAAACTGACCGTCGTAATGGACCTCGGCGGCTTTGGTCCAGCGACCGTTGAGCACAGTGGTCTCAGCGGAGGTCGAGAAGCTGGCAAAGCTGCGCAGCGACCAAGCCCCCAGCGCCAGCAAGATGCCGAGAAACAGGGCGATGTAGAGGATACGAAATGATCGGGTCATGGCCGGCACCTCAAAACTGGAAGTAGAGGAACGGCGAGAAACTCTGCGCCGAAAGTTTGAGGATCGAGGCCACGAACATCAGCAACACCGCACCGCGCATGGCATAACGCGGCCAATCAGCGACCCAGAACGCGGGTTGCACTTGGGCGTCGGTGCCAACGGTGAACCCTGGCAGGTGAATGTCGTTGGGCTGGTCGCCGGGCACCGCTTTGATCAGTCCCGGTTGCATCGAGGCTTTTTCGGGTTTGGTTCGGTTGGCGTAAAAATCTCTCAGGCCGAAGAAGGCCAAGGTCATGTAGGCCACCCCCAGCGTTGCCATCTGTAAGCCGGTGACGCTGGCGCGGTTGAGTTCCGACAGGTGCCAGTCACCGAAGCCGAACATCGCGCCGTACATCCGTGCGGCAACGTGAAGGTTTTCCGAGCGGAAAATCACCCAGCCCATGATCACCAGCAAGAAGGTCAGTGCCCAACGGATGGGATTGAAGGTGCGTGCGGACGTGTTGAGGCCCAGCGCTTTTTCAATGGCCAACCACATGCCGTGCCACGCGCCCCAAACGATGTAGGTGATGTTGGCGCCGTGCCACAGACCACCAAGCAGCATGGTCAGAAACAGGTTGCGGTAGGTGGTTATGGTGCCGCCCCGGTTGCCGCCGAGGGTGATGTACAAGTAGTCGCGCAGCCAGGTGGACAAGCTGATGTGCCAGCGGCGCCAGAACTCGGTGATCGACTGGCTTACGTAGGGCTGCTTGAAGTTTTCCATGAATCGGAAACCCATCATCAAGCCCAAACCAATGGCCATGTCGCTGTAGCCGGAGAAGTCGAAATACAGCTGCGCGGTGTAGGCCAACGCACCGAGCCAGGCATCGCCAGTGGTGGGGTGGAGCAGGGCGAAACTGTGATCTGCGACCACCGCCAGGGTATCGGCGATGAACACTTTCTTGATGAAGCCCTGCATGAAGCGCGTGGCGCCCTCGGAGAATTTATCGAGGGTATGGGTGCGGTTATTGAACTGGTCCGCCAAGTCGCGAAAGCGCAATACCGGGCCGGCAATCAGGTGCGGAAAGATCGCGACGAAGGCGGCGAAATCGATCAGGTTGCGGGTGGCCGGGGTGTCGCCACGGTAGACGTCAATGATGTAGCTGATGGATTCGAAGATGTAGAACGAGATCCCGATGGGCAGCAACACGTGGGTCAGGATGAACGGCTCAAGCCCCAACGAGGTCATGAGTGCGTTGATGCTCTCGACGCCGAAGTTGGCGTATTTGAAGTAGCCCAAGATGCCTAGGTCTACTACCACTCCGGCTAGCAGCCAGCGTTGCGCCGGTTTGGTTCGAACGCCCGCGGCGCCGACTTTGAGGCCGATCCAGTAATTCCACAGCGTCACGCCGACGAACAAGGCGAGGAAGTCCACTCGCCACCAGGCATAAAACGCGTAGCTGGCAATCAGCAGCAGCAAGTTGCGATAGCGTAATCCGCTCAAGTAATACAAACCGAGGAACACCGGCAAGAACAAGAACAGGAACACGTTGGATGAGAACACCATCTCAAACCCCTCCGTTGGTCCAACAGTAAGGAGCGCAAAGCCCCCCCAAACCCCCCATAAAAAAATGGGGGGTATTGCGTATCAACGCATAAACCGAGGCGCACCCTTCGCAGGCAAGCCTGCTCCCACAGAACCTTGGTTAACCTAGGTTTTGTGCCTGACACATAACCTGTGGGACTAGGCAAGCTGCTCCCACAGAACTTTGGTTAACTCAGGTTTTGTGCCTGACACATAACCCGTGGGAGCAGGCTTGCCTGCGAAAGCGTCCGTCCGGATTTACGTACCTTTGTTGCCTTTCTCATGCGCCGGGTCGTACACCCTTGTGACATCGCCGCCCAACCGGAACGCTTTGAACGGTTCCATCGCATGTTTGCGGTCCAGCACGTCCGGGGCGCAGGTGTAGAGCGAGCAGTAGGGTTCTAGCCACGAGAATTTGCTGTCGACCTTCAGGTCAGTCATGTCCTGCTCTTCGCCGCTGCGTTGGGCGAAGCTGCTGTTGTCTTTCACGCCGTTGAGTACCCGATCACCCAGGCGCTGCAATGCGCCGTTGTTTTCCGGGCGCAGGTCGACGCCGTTGGCTTGGGCGAAACTGGCGATCATGGCCAGCGGTGGCAGGGCGTAGTTGTGGTACGCCAAGGCGCGCTGTTTACGCTTGACCTCATTGGGCAAGAAGCCGTCTTTGTCGATCTGATTGGCGGCAACCCGGAATTCTTTCACCGACCAGTCAAACAGGTCGCGGCGGTTAGTCACGATCGAGGTGGCCATCACCGACCACGCGGCCCAGTAGGTATGGTTGTTGTTCTTGTCCAACGGCAAGTTGTCCCAATCGCTGACCACTTGATCCGCCAATTTGCTGAACCAGGCTTCGATGATTTTCTCTTGCTCCGGGTGCGCGGCCATTGGCTGCGAGCTGGAGAACTTCAAGTGCAAGTAAGACGACGACATGCTGCCCAACGCCCATTTGCGCATGGACTTGCCGGTATGGTTGAACTCCGTGGATTCCAGCGCACCGGCATTGGCCCAGGTGGTCAACAGCGTCAGGGCGCAATCGAGCTGTTCCGGGCGACCGTCACGCATGTACTGCATGACGATTTTTGCCGTGTCGCGTTCGATTTTGGTGATGTCGTGAGTGCCGTCTTTGAAGGCTTTGTCCGAATCGGCGTTGAAGGTCGAACGCGATTTGTCCGAACCTTCGTACTTACTGCGAAACACCAGCTTGTCTGTGTACGGTTTGGGCATCGCATCACAACTAAACGAGCCGCTGCCGCTTTTGGCTTTTTCGATGCCGGCCATATAACCCTGGGGTGGCATCAGCGATTGGGCTGCCGAAGCCGCGTCGGTGGCAGCCAACAGGGCCGCGCCGAGCAGTGCCGGTAGCATCAGTTTTCGAGTCAGTTTTCCAGTGTGCATAAAAGACCTCATAACCCGGCTTGCGCAGTGGATTGCACGCGCCCTGGGAACACATTGCGTTTGCAGATTTTCGCTTCGACTTGCTGTGGCGCAGCACCCGCTTGCGGGCCCTGTACCTCTACAGCGAGCAATTGCTGGTCAGCCCAGTCCTTGTCGTCGCGCAGTTCGAAGGCGAAGCGCCCGTCGGTATCGGATGTCGTCGGTTTTTCGATTTTCAGGTCTTCGTGCCGGCCATTCATGTACCAAAGCCGGGCGTGCAAGTCCTTCACCGAGGTGTCGGCGAATTTGATATCGACCTGATTACTGCCGTTGCGTACGTCCTTGATTCCGTTGGTGCCATTGACCAGTAACTCATTGGCGCCGGTTTTCAGGGTGGTGCTGGTGGTCATGATGGCGGTCTTGCCTTCACAGCCGTTGCCCAGCATCGACATCATTTGCCGGTAGATCGTCTCTTGGTCGAGGCGGTACAGCGGCGAGAATTCCCAGATCAGGATTTTCGGCGGCTTTTTCTGGAAGTCGTCGCTGCCCAGGTATTGCAACATCGAGCCTTCCAGACCGCCGCCGGGGAAGGCCACGTTGAGAATATCGGCACCGATGTACTCTTCGAGAAAACCGGAGAAGTTGTAGTTTTTGCCGCTGTGGCTGGTGCCGACCAGGGTAATTTCCGGGTTGCCGGCGTCGCCGAACAAATCGCCATCCGCGGCTTCGCCTTTAGGCTCGGTGACGAATTGGTCCATGTACTGAATCGCGTAACTGGTGCCGCACAACTGCCCGGCCATGTTGTGCAGGGTGCCGGTTTTACCCATGCGCCCGGACAAATGACTTTCGAACTCGCGGCGCGGAATGCCGGCGAATTCCGGTACTTTTTTCACCGTTTCAGCGACGATTTTCGCCGTGCGCTGAGCACCATAAGGCGTCCAGTGCTGGTCGCCCCGGAAGTAGAAATCGTGGGCCTGTTGCTCATTGGTCAAGGGCGACAAGTCCGGCACCCAATAGCCCATGGCGCTGAACCGACCGAGCATTGCCTGGTAGTTTTTCAGGGCTTTTTCATAGTCGAATTTGTCGCGTTCGGCGGGGAACAATTTGTTGCGATCCACCAGGCCGCGGGTTGGCTGATAAACCACCACCAGCTCGACGCCTTTGCTCTTGAACGCGTCGTGCAGTTCTTTCATCCGGCGGTAGCCTTGCGGTGTGGTGTCGAACTCGGTACGTAAATCTTCCTGGGTCCGAAACAACCAGTCACCTTGAGCCTGCACCAGCGTGGTGAAGTTCTGCTGATAGCGGGTGGTGTAGTTTTTTGCGTCCAAGGCTTGGGGGCACAGGTTGCAGCAGGTGTCGGCGGTGAACGTCGGGGCGTGCGTATCGTCGGCCTGGGCACCGCCCGAGGCCGCCAGCAATGCAGCGGCGAAACCGGAAAGGCCCAAGAGCCGAGGTAGCTTGAATAACGTGATCAACTGAGCGTGCATAGGTTCTTCCTCAATCCCGGAGTTCGGTTTGGCGTTCGACCGGGTCGATCAACACGGCTTTTTTCTGGCGGACCATCAGGTCGAGAATTTCGTCCTGACGTTCACCGAGAATGTCGTTGAAGCTGATGCCGCTGGTTTTGGTCGGGGCGAGCATAGAGACCCGATACAGCTCAACGCTCAGCGGCGATGCAATGGACAGCGGGCCTGAACCGTTGGCCGCGAGTTCGCCGCCCACCACAATCAGCGACACCTTGGTATCAAAGGGGTCGAGGTCGATGTCGCGGTCGGTATCGCTCAGGTCTTTGATGTGCCCATAGACACCCATCAAACCGTTGGCCATGGCGATGTTTTCGTATAGCCGGATGTTCACGCTGTTGCGCACCCGAATTCCGTGGCGGCGATTTTTGATCACGCGGTTGCCCCACAGCAGGTTGTCGCCGCTCTCGTACAAGGTGATGCCGTCGGTGTGGTTCTGGTAAATCTCGTTATATGCGATCAGGTTGTTGATGCTGTTACGGTCGATCACCAGTCCCGACAGGTTGTTGTCGTAGCTGCGGTTATTGAAGATGAAGCTGTCGTTGACCTCACGGGAAATAATGATCCCGTGCTTTTTGTGGGTGCCGTACACCGTATTGTCGGCAATGATCAGCCCATGGGAGCGGTCGTGGGGGTCAATCCCATAAACGATGTTGTCGCGGTAGGTGTTGCCCTTGATCACCACGTCCCGGGCTTCGTAGCAGTAGAAGCCGTACCACATGTCCGAGAACTCCGAGCCGATGATCCAGCCGGTCGGTTGTGCACGCTTCATGACGGCAGCCATGTTCGGCGTGTATTGGGAAATACTCACCCCGTACGACTTGCTGTTGTTGTAGCCCAAGCTGCTGACCTTGGTGTTGACGATGTAAGTCTCGGTGCCGCCCCAGGACAGCAAGAACGGCCGAAATTCGGTCGGCGTACGAAACGTCGCCGGGCCGTTGTCCGCTTCGCGCCAGCCGGTGATTTTGGTGTCATGGGCAAACAACATGCCGTCGTTGATCAAGAACGCGCCGGACTCTTGAGACAGGTGCAATTGGCGGGTCTTGCCGTCGATCTCAAGAATGCCTTTGTGCCCCACCACGATGGGTAACTTGGCGAGAAACACTCCGGGGGAGGTTTCGCTGAAATACTGCTTGGGCAAACTTTTGGTCAGATCACGCAGGTTCACGTAGCCGTCTTCGATAAAGATCGCCTGGGGAATGCCGTGCTGGCGGGCGACCCATTCCTCCATCTTGTTATCGCCGCCGATGAAGTCCTTGAGCGCGTCCTGCTCCATCATTCGCCGGACTTTGACCTTGCCGATTTTGCTGCGGACGATTTTTTTCGCCACGGCTTCGGCGGTGTAGCCGGTGAGGCTGGGCAGTTTCGGCTTGGCCAATTCCAGCGGGCCAATGGGCGCATCGGTCACCGTGTAAGTTTTGGCCTGTAGCAATTCCTTGACCTGTTTCAGCGGTGCCGCTGCGGGTTCGTCGGCAGCAAAGGCGGCTGCACTGCTCAGCAGTAACGCGCTGACGAGCAGGCCTATGGCGCTTTTGGTATGGACATTATTCATCGCATCGCTCCCTTCGCGGCTTGCATCAGAAGCGCCAGATGACGTCGATAAAGGCGCGGTGCATGTACGAATCCACGCCGCTGCCATAGGCGTCGCCCGGTTTGAACACGCCACCGCGCAAACGCACCAGTGCTGACGGTTCGTTGATGGACTGGCTAAGCCCGGCAGGCAACAGGCCCTGTTTGAAATACTTGGTGACCACCAGGTCCATTTCCTGTCCAAGGTCTTTTCGGCCATCCATCAGCGGCAGCGAGGTGCTTGATTCCACGCCACCTTGAGCGTCGTAGGTGTTGTCGACGGCGTCGATGCCGTCGCTGCCGACGGGCTTATTGCCGTCCACTCGCCAGAACTTGTGGTAGATCAGGCTGGCGTCATATTCGTCGCGCAACATCCAGGAGCCGAATAAGGTGGCGCTTTGAATGTTGTTCATTTCGCCACGAAACGCTTCACCGAAACGATGGACTCGTGCCTGAGTGCCGGTGAAGGTGGAGCGGTTACTTTGCAGACCGTTTTGTTCGTAGTCGCCACTGGCGCGGGCATAGGCCGCACCGACTTGCCAGTTCGGGTCCAGACGCAGACGCAAGCCCAAGTCGGTGGCCCAACCGTTGACGTCGCCGCTGCGTTTGTCGCCGGCGGTTACCACGCCGTTTTCAGTGTGTGGACTGATGGAATCACGGTCGCCGGTGAGCCCGGTCAGGCTGGCCCAATAGTTGACGGTGTTGGTGTTACGGGCGTTGTAAGCGTCGCTGTTGGCTTCGATGCCGAGCCAGGTCAAATCGCCGTTTTCGGTCTTGTCCAACGAGTCAGTCTGATCAAGGCCGGTCTTCAGTTTGCCGTCATCGTGGGTGTGATGAACCCGCAAGCCAGCCCATTGCCCCGGCATCCATTGGGTGGAAATGTCGCCATAGACATGCAGCCGATCCTTGTCTCTGGGCGACAGCTCGCTGATGTCGGTGCGGTACTCGCTGAAGCGTTCTGCCGCGCCTAGGTGGGCGCGTAACAAGGTGGTGTCGAAGTTCCAGTTCACGGCTTCGATGTTGGTGTCGCGCCACATGCCGTCGTCGTTGCGCAGGCGTTGACGACCCAGGCGCAGTTGCTCGCCCGGATACGGTGTGAAGCCTTTGTAGCCGATCCAGAACTCGCGCAAGGCCAAATAGCTCTTGTCCGGTTTACGCTTATCGCTGCTGTTGTCGGCGTCGTCGGTTTTTTGCAGGGTGTCGGTTTCGATAATGTCGGTCGAGGTCACGGCCTGACCCATGACGTAACCGCTCCAATCACCGCGCTCGCCGTAGGCCCAAGGGCGAAGGTCGAGACCGAGGCCGTTAACATCGCCGCCGCCTCGGGTACCTAAGTCGCGGTCGTCTTCGGACTGGCCGGTGACTTTAACTTCGAGGCCGAAGTTCTTGGTTTCAGTCATGTCGGCGGCCAAGGCAGACGTGGCCGAGAGCAGAGAGATACTCAGGCCCAATCCAGCGGTCATCCAGGAATTCAACTTCATAGGGCTTCCTCGCCATCTACTTGCTGCAATGCACTCAGGGCGCGTGCGTTCTGAGTGGTCGTGCCGCGCAGTTGTTGCTCTTGTTGCAACAGGCGTTGCGCGTCGGCGTGTTGTGCAGGCGGTAGTTGTTCGTTGAGTTGCTGAGCGAGATCGGTGGCTTCGGGTGTGCCTTGGGCCAGCGCCAATTGGCTGAACACGTAGGCATTGAGCAGATTTGGCTGGGTGCCACGGCCTTGGGAAAACAGCTGCGCTAGCGCGTAGTCGGCGCTGTTTTGGCCTCCGCGTGCGGCGATCAGCAATTGGTCGACGGCTTTTTGCGGATCGACTTTGCCGACGTATCCACGGCGATAGATCTGGCCCAAGTAATAGTGCGCGGCGACTTCGCTGCCCTCGGCTTTTTTCAGGTGGGCTTCGGCGACTTTGGCGTCTGGCAACACCCATTTGCCTTCGTAATACAGCTTGCCCAACAGCAGTTCGGCGCGGGGTTGATCCGCCGCCCGACCGTTGTTCAGGTATTCCATCATCTTGTTTACGTCGCCCAGTTCGGGGAAGTCATAAAGCAGTTTTGCCAAGGTCACCCAGGAAATCGGATAACCCGGCGCCACGCCTTCCAACAGGCGTTGCGCGGTTTTTTCGTCGGGCTTGCCCAGGTCGGCATCGCTCAATACGCGGGCCACGCCATCGACCCGTTGCGAGGACACTTTGCCAGTGGCGTGCGCCGCTTCCAGTTGCACGATTAAGGCGGTCTGTTGCTCGACCTGTGCGCGCTTTTGGTAAACAGTGGCCAGTTCGACGTAGCAAATATCGGTGGCGATCAGTGCGGCTTTGCACAGGCGTTCGACGTCATCGAGGTGTTGGTCGTAGGTGTTCTGGGTGCGATAGAGCAGCACTTGCGCCAGGTTGGCTTCCGGGTAACGCGCTGCCGTCCACTGATCGATTTTTTTCTGCGCGTTAACGTTGGGGAAACTTTGCGGGAATTGCAGGTAGAGCATTGCCAGTGGAATCAAGGTGCCGCCTTCGCCCGTAGCAAAGGCTTTTTTCAGCAGGCCTTCGGCTTCATGGTGCTCGGCTTCGGTCGCATCAGGACGCGCCACCAACAACCGACCCAATCGCGCTTGGGCCCGTGGCGAGGTATCAGCCGCCGCGCGGTAAGTGGCCTCGGCCAACTTGAGTTGTTCCGGGTCGTGGGTTTCCACCTGAATATCGGCCAGCCCCACTTGGGCATCGCTATAACCCAGGTCGGCCAGTTGCCGATAATTCTGGGTCGCCAAAGCGGTGTCACCGCGTTTGAGCGCTTCATTGGCCAAGCGCTGATCGGGCAGGTTGATACAACCGCTGAGGCCAATCGCGACCGCCAGGCCCAGCATCGTCGGGGTCGACAGGGTTTTTAGCGGACTTAGAGGGCGGGCCATGATCAGAGACCTGCTGCCGTGGCTTTGTCGATCAGCCAGTTCAACGACGGACCATGGTCGCTGGTGACTTCCACCGGGCGGCCGGACAAAGTGCTGCTCAGGGCTTCATCCGGCTTGATCCGCACGCGGATGTCGGTGGACAAGTCGACGCTGCTCAAGTTGGCGCTGCTGATGATCTTGCCGCCGCGAAGGGTATCGTCGCCAGCCACTTGGAAGTTCACGCGAGCGCCGGGACGTACGTCGGCGAATTGGCGATAGGTGAAACGCGCTTCGATGTCGGCTTGGGTGTTGCGTGGCACGAGTTGGAAAATCACCGCGCCTTTGCCGGCGAACTGGCCATCCGGGATCAGTTGCTTGGCGACCACGCAATCACACGGGCTGGTCAAGGTGCCGCTGAGCTGGCGGGCGAACAGCTCTTCGATTTTTGCCGGTTGCAGCTCAGTGTCTGCCAAATGGTCTTTGAGCATTTCCAGCATGCTGGTATTGAACGAGGCGAGCGGGGCACCTTTGGCCACCACTCCGTCGATGCCTATCAAGCTTTGCACGGTGCCTTCTCGGGGCATCGTCACGTCAAGGCTGGCAACGCTGACCACGCCAGCCGTTGCATGGCTGACGAAGTACAAACCGTAGACCGACTTGAAGATGAAACCGAACGCGACCAGACCGACGACGAAAATGCCGGCGCTGAAGGTCACGGCTCTGACTCGTGCAAAGGCCGACATGCCGCCGCCGCTGCCTTTTTGCTTGCGCGCCTTGGTGAAGTTATCGCGCTGCAAGGTAGCAAGCACTTCGCCCATGGTCACGATGTCGCCGCTCAAGTGCGAGGTGATCAAGTGGCGCAGCGTGGCGATGTCTTGCTGTTCCAGGTTCTGGAATTGGCAGCCGACGCGGCCGGTCACGGCGTCCACCGAACGGACTTGCAATTCAATGTCCATGGCCAGGCCAAGGTTGTCGACCAGGAATTGCAAACGCCCTTTGATGACGTCGCCAATGCAGGGTTTCTGATGGTGGGGCGCGAGGTAACTCAAGCCGCCGGCAGACAGATCTTCAACCCGTACCAGCGGTGCATTGGGCTGCCCGTTGAGCAAGCGCAGCTTCGCGGGAATTTTGATCCGGGCGTGCTGGCGCTGGGCTTCTGATTCGTGCACAACATTGGCATTCACGGCGGTATTCATGGCGTAGCTCCTACTAAATTGATTTGATCCATCGGCCCGCTCACACCATCCCCAGCAGCACCGCAACGAACACGCTGCCAGCCGAGAACGTCATGGTTCGGGACGACCATGTATTGAACCAACGTTGAAAGCTGGCCAGGTCGCGAGTGAGTTTGGTGTCCTGGCGGGTCCAGGACTGTTGATCCAGGCGGAAGAACACGTAGATCTTCACCAGCGCGCCGACGATCTGGTTGTAATAGAGAATCACTGGGTAGGCAGGGCCGATCCGGTGGCCAGTGCAGGACAGCAGCAGGGTCAAAATCAAGCGGGTCAGGCCAATCCACAGCAGATAAACCAGGATGAACGTCACGCCGTATTTGCAGCTGGCAATCACGGCGACGGTCAGGCCAAGAATCGAGGTCCACATCGATACCCGCTGGTCGAACAGCACCACGCTGGTGAACCACCCGAGGCGTCGTACCCCCAGGCCCAAGGCCCGTGAGTTCTGACGCAAATTGTTGCCGTACCAGCGAAACATCAGTTTGCGGCTGGCTTTGAGGAAGCTCTTTTCCGGTGGGTGCTCAACCGTATTGATCGCCGCATCCGGCACGTAGAAAGTGTCGTAGCCCAGACGCATCAGGCTGAACCAACTGGACTTGTCATCGCCGGTAAGAAACTTGAAGGTGCCCAGGCGCCAATGCTCCAGGGAGTCGCTTTCGACGTCAGCAATGAAATCCGGGTTGGTCACCACTTCAGCGCGGAACACCGACATCCGACCGGTCATGGTCAGCACGCGCTTGGAGAGGGCCATGGAACACATGTTGAGGTGGCGCTGAGCGAAGCGCAGTTTGTGCCACTGGGCCATGATGTAGCCGCCGCGCACTTCGCAAAATTCATTGGTGGTCAGGCCGCCGACGTTGCCGAACAGCTGGAACCAGGGCACGGTTTTACGCACCACACCGGGGCTGAGCACGGTGTCACCATCGATCACCGCAACTACGGCGCGGGCATCGGGCAAGTGCCGGGAAATCGCCCGGAAGCCGAAGGCCAGTCCGTCACGTTTGCCGGTACCGGCGATGCGCACGAAGTCCAGTTTCACGTGCTCTGGCGGGTTGAGCCTGGCCCACATGCTCTTGACCAATAGCTCGTCGGACATTTCCACCAACGAACACACCACGGTGGTCGGGTAACCGCAGTCAATGGCTTCCTGAATCACCGAGCGGTACACCTGCGCGGTGGTCAGGGCGTCAATTCGAAAGCTGGTAACCATCAGGAACACATGGGACGGGTCGCCCGCTGCGCCCAACGTACGAACTTTGCGGCGCAAGTGCGGATAAACCACGTACAGAAACAACATGCCGCGCACAAAGTGCGTGGCACCCATGGAGTAGCGCCAGATGCCGACAAAGCCAATCAAGAACAGGAAGTCCTTCGACTGTGGGTCGAAGATACTGGTGGGCAATGCCAGTGCGATGCCCATCAATAAACTGAGATAGAACAGCCAACCGGCAGCCTGAAGGAGCCCGTGCTTTAGCGTGTGCATAATCTGCATCCGTATCGGGAATGGTAAGAGCGAACCGTGGTTCTGTAGGCGCCAACGTGTTGGCGAAGCAATCTAAAGCTCGCCAACACGTTGGCTCCTACAGGTTTGTCGTTACCAGCAAATCCCTTCGATGCGGCCACTTTCGCTGGTGGCGTTGGTCATGAAACCCACCAGGTCGATGACCTGTTTGCCTGCGGGGGCTTTGTCGGCCAAGGCGCGGAACCTCTCATCGCGGTTGCCCAGAATGATCACGTCGGAATGGTTGATCACGTCTTCGAAGTTTGAGTTGAGCAAGGACGAGACGTGGGGGATCTTCGACTCGATGTATTCCTTGTTCGCGCCGTGCATACGGGCGTATTCGACATTGGTGTCGTAGATGCTCAGGTCGTAACCCTTGCCGATCAACATCTCCGCCAAGTCAACCAGCGGGCTTTCACGCAGGTCGTCGGTGCCGGCTTTGAAGCTCAAGCCAAGCAGGGCGATTTTGCGTTTGTCGTGGCTGGTGATGATGTCGAAGGCGTTTTGCACCTGGGAAACGTTGCTGCGCATCAGCGAGTTGAGCAGGGGCGCTTCAACGTCCAACGAACCTGCACGGTAGGTCAGGGCGCGCACGTCTTTGGGCAGGCAAGAGCCACCGAAGGCGAAGCCGGGACGCATGTAGTACTGGGAGAGGTTGAGGGTTTTGTCTTGGCAGACCACTTCCATCACTTCCCTGCCATCGACGCCGACCGCTTTGGCGATGTTGCCGATTTCGTTGGCGAAGGTCACTTTGGTGGCGTGCCAGACGTTGCAGGTGTACTTGATCATCTCGGCAACAGCGATGTCCTTGCGGATGATCGGCGCGTCGAGTTCCTCGTACAGGGTTTGCAGCACATCACCAGACGCGGTGTCGAACTCGCCGATGACGGTCATGGGCGGTTGATCGTAGTCTTTGATCGCTGTGCTTTCGCGCAGGAATTCAGGGTTTACCGCCACGCCAAAGTCGATGCCGGCTTTCTTGCCGGAACAGTCTTCGAGGATCGGAATAACGACGTTGGCGACGGTGCCGGGCAACACGGTGCTGCGCACGACAATGGTGTGGCGAGTGGTTTTATCACGCAGGACAAAACCAATTTCACGGCAGACGGATTCGATGTAATCGAGCTCCAAATCGCCATTTTTCTTGCTCGGTGTACCCACACAAATCATCGATAGATCAGTGTCGCGAATAGCAGCAGCAAAATCAGTAGTGCCTCTTAGTTTTCCGGTCTTAATCCCTAGTGCCAGCAGTTCTTCCAGTCCAGGTTCAACTATGGGCGAGTGGCCATTGTTAATCAGATCAATCTTGGCGCTTGAAATATCCACCCCAACTACATCGTGACCGCGGGCAGACAGGCAGCCGGCACATACCGCGCCGACATAGCCTAAACCAAAGATGCTAATACGCATCGTAATCTCCTTGTTCATTCACGCCATAATTGGCTGGTAAGTAGGTGTCCAGCAGAAATCATCCGCTCAGCAGTGAGCGGCTATAGAAGTCGCGCTGTTGAACGTCGGCATTTTTCAAAGTGTGAGTGCCCGCAAAGGCTGACTCAAGAATACGTAAAACGGGCGAAAACGGCCTGTATTCAGGCTCTTACCCATTTAGAGAGGTGCTTCTCCCGTTCTTTGGCGTGACGGGGAATGCGCGTGTCTCCTGATGCTATCCATCGACTACGATAACGCTGCTTAGAAAGGATAACTTAACTTCCTTGATCGTCCCGCCGCTGTGTAAGAGAAGACTTACGTCGCAGACAATAATTGTTACGGAAGGTAAGAGCTTATAAGTTATATATTAGTTCCTGAGCGGGTTCAGCTATTTCTGCCCAGTGGCAGTGTGCCAAGTGCGCGAAGTAGAGCCTGCGCAATGATGGCCTTTTTAGTTTAAGCCTTAGTTAGCGGGTAGTTGGGACTAAAGGATGTTTATAGGCCACTACTTAAAATGAGGTGTGAGGCGAGGGCGAAATAAGTCATAAATAATGTTGTGCAGCTTAGAGTCTTTAAATTTAGGTTGTTTTATTGGCGTCAAATAGTCGGCACGCTTTAGGCTCGGATTGGCCTATTGGCGCGTATCGCGGTCCATCGCGCTCCCACGCTTAAATATCGATGTGCTTGCCAGGCGTGTCACTCGGTAGGTGTGTCCCGTAGAAATACCAATGTGTCGGTTTTCGAGTGGGCTGGGCTGTAGTGATAGCCGTGGGCATCAAATTGCTTGAGTGCTTCGGGGGTATTGATCTGCTCCTTGATCACAAACCGGCTCATCATGCCCCGGGCTTTCTTGGCGTAGAAGCTGATGATTTTGTACTGGCCGTTCTTCAGGTCACGGAATTGGGTATTGATGATTCGCGCGTTGAGTGCCGAGCGTTTCACCGCCGAGAAGTACTCGTTGGACGCCAGGTTGAGCAGCAGGTCATCGCCTTGTTCGAGTAACGCCTGGTTTAACCATTCACTGATCTGTGTACCCCAGAACGCATACAGGTCTTTGCCGCGAGCGTTGGCCAGTTTGGTGCCCATCTCCAGCCGATACGGTTGCATCAGGTCCAGTGGACGCAACAGACCATACAGACCCGAGAGCATCCGCAGATGGTCTTGGGCGTAAGTGAAATCCGCATCGGTGAAATTTTCTGCCTGCAGCCCGGTGTAGACATCACCTTTGAACGCCAGCAACGCCTGCTTGGCGTTTTCAGGGGTGAAGTCAGGTGTCCAACTGCCAAAGCGGGCGGCATTAAGGCCGGAGAGCTTGTCTGACAGGTGCATCAAATCGGCGATTTGCGCGGGGGCCAACTCACGCAGTTGGACGATCAGTTCTTGAGAGTGGTCCAGGTACTGCGGCTGGGTGAAGCGCTTCGTGACCGAAGGTGTCTCGAAGTCGAGGGTTTTAGCCGGGGAAATCACCATCAGCATAAAGTTGTCTCCTGTAATCGTGGGCGCGATTCTAGGGGGTGATGAGGGTGGACTCCAGTGGCACCTATCAAGCGGGAGCGAATTTATTCGCGAAGCCGGCCGCGCGGTCAACCGGATACACCGCGCCGTTCCTTTCGCGAATGAATTCGCTCCCATAGGGGTTTGGGATTTACCCGTTGTCTGTGGCGCGAACTCATTCACGAAGGCAGGTTATAGTGCGCCGCGAGCTATTTCTGGGGATCTGATTGTGCGCATTGTTTTTTTTATTTCGGCCTGTCTGTTCTGGCTCAACGCCCACGCCGCTGGCCCGGTGCCGCTGGCGACGATTAACCGCAGCTTTTGGCCGGAACAATTGACCACCCCAGCGTTGTTTGATGTCGCGTCGCGTGCCGAAATCCTGGCGTTTGCCCATGCGTTGATTGCCAGTGAAGCCCAAGATGAAGCCGCTCTCAAGGTGCGACTGGGTCTGAGGAAGATCAACATGGTGTCGCTGAACCTGATCCGCCAGCGCTTTTGGACGCGATTGTTGGAGAACTATCAATTTGCCCAACGAAGCTGCGAAGAAGACGCTTCGTTCTGTGTGTTAGTTGATGACATGGAGACGCTGCGTGAACAAGCCACCAAGTTTGTGATCGCCGATGACTCGTTCTACGCCGCCTGGGATCTCCCCAGTCATGCTTTTCAAGAGCGTTACCTGACCGAGTTGCTGCACATGGCAGCGCTGTTTCCGCTGACCAGCAGCGAGATCGAACGCTATAACTCCGACGAACTGACCGGCGATGAACTTGGGGATCGCACGTTCCTGCTCAGCTTCAACAGCGGCCCGACCGTGGTCGATGGGACGACCGACTGGCTGACTGATTACCTGCGTCAGCGCAAACTCAATGCCACGTTCTTCGTGCTGGGGAAAACCTTCCAGACACGCCAAAACGAAACTTCGGCGGCCGATGTGCAGGCGTTGTACAAACAACAATGTGTGGGATCCGAGGGGTGGCAATACCGTTCGCACAGCCAATGGGTCGATTGGCAAAGCTCGGTGACGCGCAGCGCGGTGTTGTTACAGCAGGCGCTGCCAGACGATTACATACCTTTGTTCCGGCCGCCCTATGGCCAACGTCGTGCCGACAGCGCCGAGTTCTTCCGTGCTCAGGGTTTGAAGGTGTCGTTGTGGAATATCGATTCAGAAGACTGGAGCCGTGAGATCACGGCCGATCAGACGGGTCAGCGGGTGCTGACGTTGATGTTGCTATGGCGGCGCGGGGTGATCGTGTTCCATGACACCAACAACAAAATCGAAACCGCATTGCCGTGGTTGCTCGCCAACACCGCACAAAGTGGACTCCAATGGCAGGATTGCCACGGTTATCCCTGAGAGGTCCGCTGGACAAGGCGTGCAATCCATTTGAGTGGAACGCGAAAGAGGGTTTTTTGCGGTCATTCGGGTCAGGCGGACTTCGGACTTTAACGGTGCTTGAGGGTCCCGCCAAGGGCTATTCGTCACACCGCAAAATAAACTTCAAAAAAGTGTCAAAGAGCTTCTTACTGTCATGCCTTTTGCGGTATTACCACTGTAGATCGCCGAAACCTGCAACACAGGTGGCGTCATCCCAGACCCATCTTGAGCATGTCTCCTCTGTCCGAAGAGGAGAGTTCGGCGGCCTTACCGTGGCGCAGCACTGTGTGGTATTGCGTCGCTTGGCTCCTAAAAAAGGTGAGCGAGTATGGATGATCACGGACGCACCCCTTCCTCTAACCAGCCAATCATGTACGTGCTTGATACCAACGTATTGATCCATGATCCAAACGCTTTGCTGAATTTCGAAGAACACCACGTCACCATCCCCATGACCGTTCTTGAAGAGCTGGACAAGCTCAAGGCGGGCAAACACTCCGTCGCTGCCGAATGCCGTCAAGCCATTCGACTGATCGACAAAACATTAGGCGGCGCAACACCAGAGGAGGTTGAGTTAGGCGTACCGATTGATCGCGGCACCGGTATCTGCAAAGGCTTTCTATCGATTCTCATGAACAAGCGTCATGAGCCCAATAGCCTGTTACCTGAGCATCTGAACGACAACATCATCATCAACCAATTGATCGACCTGCATGCGCGCGACAAGGATTTGCGCCTGGTGCTGGTGACCAAGGACATCAACATGCGCCTCAAGGCGCGGGCGTGTGGGATCGCCTCGGAGGACTACAGCACTGATCAACTGGTCGACGACGTTTCCATGTTGTCGCGTGGATATCACACCATGACGGGCTCATTTTGGGACCGCGTCAGCAAGGTTGAAACCCGGCAAGATCACGGGCGCACTTGGCACCGCGTGCAGCTCACCGATAATCTTCCTGCGGTCCACATCAACGAGTTCATCATTGATGCACAAGGTTTTGTGGGCTGGATCAAAGGCATCAAAGCCGATGAATTGCTGATTCTGGACATGCACCAAGAACCCTTGCTGCATCAAGAAGCCTGGGGCCTCAAACCGCGCGACATCTATCAGGGCCTGGCACTGTTTGCGCTGCTTGATCCGGACATTCACTTGGTCAACCTGTCGGGCGCGGCCGGTTCCGGTAAAACCATTCTCGCGTTGGCCGCAGCTATCGAGCAAACCATGGTCAGTAAGCGCTATCGCCGCATCATCGCGACCCGTAGCGTGCAAGGGCTGGATCAGGAGATCGGTTTCCTGCCGGGCACCGAAGCCGAGAAAATGGAGCCTTGGCTGGGCGCCATCACCGACAACCTTGAAGCGCTGCACATGGATGACGAAAACACCCATGGCAGTGTCGACTACATCCTCAGCAAAGTGCCGTTGCAATTCAAATCCCTTAACTACATCCGAGGCCGCAGTTTCCAGCAAAGCCTGATCCTGATCGACGAATGCCAGAACCTGACCCCGCACCAGATGAAAACCATCATCACCCGTGCCGGTGCCGGTTCCAAAGTGGTGTGCCTAGGCAACCTGGCGCAAATCGATACGCCTTACCTGTCGGCCACCAGTTCTGGCCTTACTTACCTGACGGAGCGTTTCAAAGACTTCCCTAATGGGGTGCATATTTCTCTGCAAGGCGTGCCACGCTCGATCCTGGCCGAATACGCGGAGAGTCATTTGTAAGAACGTTTGCTGGCAATGGAGGACCCCTGTGGGAGCGAATTCATTCGCGAAAGCGGCTTATCAGGCGCAAAAGAGGTATCGCCTGCACCGCCGTATTCGCGGATGAATCCGCTCCCACAGGTTTGTTAGCGTACCCCATTTTAGGTTTACACTCCCCGCTCCTGCTCAGGAGTAACGTTGTGCTGACTCATCTCGATTCCCAAGGTCGCGCCAATATGGTCGACGTCACTGATAAAGACGTGACGTTCCGTGAAGCGGTGGCCGAAGCGTTTGTACGTATGCGCCCCGAAACCCTGCACATGATTGTCAGCGGCGGTCATCCCAAAGGGGATGTGTTTGCCGTGGCGCGCATTGCCGGTATTCAGGCGGCGAAGAAAACCTCTGATCTGATCCCGTTGTGCCACCCATTGATGCTGACTGGCATTAAAGTCGAGCTGAGCGCGGACGGTGAAGACGCAGTGCGGATCGTCGCCCGCTGCAAGCTTTCCGGGCAGACCGGAGTGGAAATGGAAGCGCTGACCGCCGCCAGCATCGCGGCGTTGACGATTTATGACATGTGTAAAGCGGTGGACCGAGGCATGGTCATTGAGAATGTACGGCTGTTGGAAAAACTTGGCGGTAAAAGCGGGCATTTTATTGCCGACGAAACGGGTGCTCAATGAGTACTCAGGTGTTGTATTTCGCCCGGTTTCGCGAAGTGTTAGGCCTGGACACTGAAACGGTGGAGGGCGAGTACACCAGCGTCCGAGCGCTGCGTGAGCATTTGATGTTGCGCGGTGGAGCCTGGCAAATCCTGGCTGAACAAAATCTGATGTGCGCGCGTAACGAAGAGCTGTGTCAACTCGACGAGCCGCTGATGTCAGGTGACGAAGTCGCGTTTTTCCCACCTGTGACCGGAGGCTGAACATGGCGATTCGGGTGCAGACAGCGGCGTTTGATCCGGGCCTGGAAGTCAACGCCTTACACGCGGCTAATGTGGGCGTCGGCGCGGTGGTCAGTTTTGTGGGCTATGTGCGTGATTTCAACGAAGGCCGGGAAGTGGCGGGGATGTTTCTTGAACATTATCCGGGCATGACCGAAAAAGCCTTGGCCAAGATCACGGCCGAAGCTGAGCAGCGCTGGCCGTTGCTGAAACTCGACGTGCTGCATCGAATTGGTGCGCTTGAACCGGGTGAGCCGATCGTGTTTGTGGGTGTCGCCAGTGCGCACCGGCAAGCGGCGTTCGATGCCTGTGCGTTCGTGATGGACTACTTGAAAACCCGAGCGCCGTTCTGGAAGAAAGAAAACACCCGTGACGGGCCGCGGTGGGTTGAAGGCCGGGACAGTGATCATGCGGCGGCGGGGCGTTGGGACAAGGCTTGAGGCAAACTCTGAATCTGATCAGATATGCATATCTGTGGGAGTCCGGCTTGCCTGCGAAGCGTTCAGTGGCTGCAGCGCTAATGCTAAGTCGGTTAGACCTGCAGTGGCTGAACGGCTGCTTTCGTCGGCAAGCCGGCTCCCCACAGGTATTTGCGCAAATCCCCGTGGGAAGATTTTCTTACAACGGCACAGCACTCTTGCGCACAACCGGCTTCAACAATTCCACTGGAGGCGTTTCGCAGCTGATTTTGCGGCCCAGCAGCGCTTCGATGGAAGGCAACTGATACGAGTCATCTTCGCCGGCAAAGCTGATCGACACACCGCTGGCGCCTGCACGACCGGTACGGCCGATGCGGTGCACGTAGTCATCCGGTACTTCCGGCAGAGTGAAGTTGATCACATGGCTGATGCCGTCGATGTGAATCCCGCGACCGGCGACGTCTGTGGCAACCAACACGCGAATCTTGCCTTCGCGAAAGCCTTCCAGCGTCTTGATGCGTTTGTGTTGAGGTACGTCGCCCGACAACTGCGCAGCGTTCACGCCATCACGGACCAGACGCTCTTCGATGCGTCGTACTTCGTCTTTGCGGTTAGCAAACACCATCACCCGTTCCCAATTGTTCTCGGTCACCAGGTTATAGAGCAGCTTGTATTTGTCAGCGGCGGCCACGGCATAGATATGCTGCTCGACCATTTCGCTGGCCACGTTCAAGGCTTCGATTTCAACGATTGAAGGCTCGGTCGTCCACTGCTTGGCGAGGTTCATCACGTCTTCGGTGAAGGTCGCGGAGAACAGCAGGGTCTGGCGTTCGCCCTTATGCGGGGTCTGACGGATGATCTGCCGAACTTGCGGGATGAAGCCCATGTCGAGCATGCGGTCAGCTTCGTCCAGCACCATCACTTCGACCATGTCCAAATGCACTTCACCGCGCTGGTTGAAGTCCAGCAAACGGCCCGGCGTCGCCACCAGAATGTCGCAGTGACGGGCTTCAAGCTGCTTGAGCTGCTTGTCGAAGTCCATGCCGCCGACGAACGTCATGACGTTCAGGCCGGTGTATTTGGTGAGGAGCGCCGCGTCTTTGGCGATTTGCACCACCAATTCGCGGGTTGGTGCGATGATCAACGCGCGCGGCTCGCCCATATACCGCTCTTTAGGCGGTGGGGTTTGCTGCAGTTGAGTGATGATCGAAATCAGGAACGCTGCGGTTTTGCCAGTGCCGGTTTGTGCGCGACCAATGGCATCTTTACCCGCGAGGGTGAAACCTAATACTTCAGCCTGAATCGGCGTGCAGTACGGGAAACCCAGGTCGTGGATGGCGTGCATCAATTCAGGCGACAAGTTGAAATCGTGGAAGCGGGTTTTGCCTTCCTGTGGTTCAACCACAAAGTCTTCAAGCTTCCAGGTGCTGACCGGCGGTTTAGCCGCGCGTTCGCGACGAGGGCGTTCTGGCTTGGGTTGTTCGACTTTTGCGGTGACGACTTCTGCGGTTTGACCCTGGACAGGCGCGCTGACAGGTGCCGAATGAGAGGTAGTGCGTTGCCGTACATCGCTGTCGGTTGGGCCGACGGCAACAGGCGAAGAGGCGATAGGGCTGGGCGCGAGTTGCACAACCTCGCTTTTACCGAACATCTTTTTGAGTGCTTTGAGCACGGTCATCTCATCAATTGATTAAGGAATGTACGTCGGGCAGTGTAAAGCAAGAACTCCGCGCGGCGTAGTGCCATACCGAAAGCGCCAGAGGACCTGTCAAGTCAGGGCTTCACAGCGCTTTGTAGGTGGCTTCTTACACTCGCGGCGGAACAATCAACCAAGCTTTTGTGCCAACCAGACCCCGATGTCAGCAATCTCCTGCGGTAACACTTCGTGCCCCATTGGGTATTCCTGCCATGTAACGGTTACGCCCAAGGCCTCAAGGCAGTCATGTGCGGCGCGGCCCATGGCCGTTTGGACCACATCGTCACGGTCACCATGCAAGCAATACACCGGAATCTGTTTTTGGCTCGCAGATATCGTCAGTTGTTCGCTGAACGTGGGGGCATAAGTAGACAGTGCAAGCACGCCACCCAACGGTCCCTGCCAGCGCAGGAACGCGGCGTGGAAAACGACTGCGCCACCTTGGGAAAAGCCAGCCAGAAAGATCCGCGCCGGGTCGATGCCGCTGTCGCGTTGCGCTTCGATCAGGTTCAGCACCATCAGCGCAGAAACCTCCAACTCCTCGCGATTAATGGCCCGCGCGGGGTTCATGGCTAAAATGTCGTACCAGCTGGGCATGGTGTAGCCGCCGTTGATAGTCACGGCCCGGTCTGGGGCCTGCGGCAATATGAAGCGGGTGGTCAGTAGGGTTTGTTGGAGCATTTCTGCAACCGGCATGAAGTCATACCGATCAGCACCAAGACCGTGCAACCAGATCACGCAGGCGTCTGCGGCGTTGACGGGCTCTAGAATCAATGGGTCGCTCATTGCTGCTCCAATAGTGTGCGTACGCGCTTTTTCGGTGCATTGGCGCGGTGCGCAATAGAAATAAATAGTTAAGAAGATGTCGCAAGGTTACAAGTTTTGGGCTTGACCTGTCGCTAATTCGACATTGCCAGCATGCTGGTACGGGCTTTGCTATGTAACCCCTGAGTGAATGCGTTTGCTTCGGCGGTAACACTATCAGGTGGCTGATAGCCGGAGTAGGCACTGAATCCATGCATCAGGTTCTGCGTACAGTTCGTTATGTACCGGATTGGTCCGGCGGACATCATGGGGCTTTAGTCCATTCGACCGATTGCGGGCTATGGTTGTTCGGGTGTCGGGTAGATCTCGCACACGATCCTGGCCCAGGTCTTACGTCGCATGACCCAAAAATAAGCCGACACGGGTCAGCAATGCCTCACAAGGGTGCGACGGGACTGAAGCTCTACACAACAAGAGCAAACTTGGAGGTTTGAATGAAGATGTTGAAATCCACCCTGGCAGTACTGACGGCAACAGCAATTCTTGGCGTAAGCAGCTTCGCTCAGGCGGGCGCTACCCTTGATGCGATCCAGAAGAAGGGTTTTATTCAGTGCGGCGTCAGTGATGGCCTGCCAGGTTTTTCGGTTCCTGATTCCAAGGGCGTTATCCAAGGTATCGATGCGGACTTTTGCCGTGCAGTTGCCGCTGCAGTTTTCGGCGATGCCACCAAGGTTAAGTTCAGCCAGCTGAACGCCAAAGAGCGTTTCACCGCGCTGCAATCTGGCGAGATCGACATTCTGTCGCGTAACACCACCTGGACCAGCTCCCGCGATGCAAGCATGGGCCTGGTGTTTCCTGGCTTCGTGACCTACTACGACGGTGTTGGCTTCCTGGCTAACACTAAGCTGGGCGTGAAAAGTGCCAAAGAATTGGATGGCGCAACCATCTGTATTCAAGCCGGTACCACGACTGAGCTGAACGTTTCCGACTACTTCCGCGCAAACAACCTGAAGTACACGCCAATCACGTTCGACACCTCTGACGAAAGCGCCAAGTCGCTGGAAAGCGGTCGTTGCGACGTGTTGACCTCCGACAAATCGCAGCTTTATGCACAGCGCAGCAAATTGGCCTCGCCAAAAGACTACGTTGTACTTCCTGAAACCATCTCCAAAGAACCTTTGGGTCCGGTTGTACGTAAGGGCGACGAAGACTGGATGGAGATCGTGCGCTGGACTGGCTTCGCTCTGCTGAACACTGAAGAAGCGGGCGTAACGTCGAAAAATGTTATGGATTTGGTCAAAAACGGCAAAAACCCTGACGTTGCTCGTCTGTTGGGCGTTGACGGCGAATACGGCAAAGATCTGAAGCTGCCGAAAGACTGGGTTGTGAAGATCGTTTCGCAAGTTGGTAACTACGGTGAAATCTTCGAGAAAAACCTCGGCAAGGGCACTGCTCTGGCAATCGACCGTGGCATGAACGCGCTGTGGACCAACGGCGGCATTCAATACGCACCACCTGTACGCTGATAGGCCCTGCGCTCGGTAATCCATAACGGTTACCGAGCGCTGTCTGTTCCATTTTTTCCTGGGGCACTACATGCAAAATCAAATCGGCGCACCTAAGCAGAGGCTTACCCTCAGCGACCCCAAAGTGCGTGCGTGGCTATTTCAGATCATCACGGTTGTCGCGGTGGTCTTCATGGGTTGGTATCTGTTTGATAACACCCAGACAAACCTTCAACACCGCGGTATTACGTCTGGCTTCGGGTTTCTTGATCGCAGCGCCGGTTTCGGCATTGCACAGCATTTGATCCCCTACGACGAATCGGACACCTACTCGCGCGTTTTTGTTATCGGTTTGCTCAACACCCTGCTGGTGACGTTTATTGGCGTAATCCTGGCAACGCTGCTGGGTTTCATCGTCGGCGTGTCACGTCTGTCGTCCAACTGGATGATTAATAAGCTGGCGACTGTTTACGTGGAAGTCTTCCGTAACATTCCGCCGCTGCTGCAGATTTTGTTCTGGTACTTCGCGGTCTTTTTGACCATGCCAGGGCCTCGCGGCAGTTACAGCCTCGGCAATATGTTTTTCTTCAGCAACCGCGGCTTGAATATGCCCGGCGCCAATTTGACTGACGCCTTCTGGCCGTTTGTGGTCGGCGTTGTGGTGGCGATTGTGGCCATCGTGTTCATGTCTCGTTGGGCAACCAAGCGTTTTGAAGAGACCGGTGTTCCATTTCACAAGTTCTGGGTCGGGCTGGCGATGTTCCTGGTCATTCCTGCACTGGAGATGCTGATCCTTGGCAGCCCGCTGCACTGGGAGATGCCGGAACTCAAGGGCTTCAACTTCGTCGGTGGCTGGGTAATGATCCCCGAACTGCTGGCGTTGACCATTGCCTTGACGGTGTACACGGCGGCGTTCATTGCCGAAATCGTGCGTTCCGGGATCAAGTCGGTCAGCCACGGTCAGACCGAAGCCGCTCGCTCGTTGGGGCTGCGTCCGGGTCCAACCCTGCGCAAGGTCATCATCCCGCAAGCGTTGCGCGTGATCATTCCACCGCTGACCAGCCAATACCTGAACCTGGCGAAGAACTCATCGTTGGCAGCCGGTATCGGTTACCCGGAAATGGTCTCGTTGTTCGCCGGTACGGTGCTCAATCAGACCGGTCAAGCTATTGAGGTGATTGCGATCACCATGAGCGTGTACCTGGCAATCAGCATCAGCATTTCGCTGTTGATGAACTGGTACAACAAGCGCATTGCGCTGATCGAGCGGTGAGGAAAAGCTCATGACAACTCATTCTTTCAAACCCGACATGACGCCGCCAAAAATGAGCGTGGGCGCCGTGGCGTGGATGCGGGCCAACCTGTTCTCCAGTTGGCTCAATACGCTGTTGACGCTGTTTGCGTTTTATCTGATCTGGCTGATCGTCCCACCTTTGCTGCATTGGGCGATATTCGATGCCAACTGGGTCGGTACCACCCGTCAAGACTGCACCAAGTCGGGCGCCTGCTGGGTGTTTATCGAGCAGCGCTTCGGTCAGTTCATGTACGGCTATTTTCCGGCTGAGCTGCGCTGGCGGGTAAACCTGACGGTCATTTTGGCCATCGTGGGTGTCGCGCCACTGTTTATGAAGTTCCTGACCCGTAAAGCAGTCTATGGCTTCAGCTTTCTGGTCATTTACCCATTCGTGGCTTACTTCCTTCTGCATGGCGGCATTTTCGGCTTGACCGAAGTGGCGACCAGCCAGTGGGGCGGGTTGATGTTGACCCTGGTGATTGCCACTGTCGGTATCGCCGGCGCATTGCCTTTAGGTGTGGTGTTGGCCTTGGGTCGACGTTCTAACATGCCGGCGATTCGCGTGGTCTGCGTGACGTTCATCGAGTTTTGGCGCGGCGTTCCATTGATCACCGTATTGTTCATGTCGTCAGTGATGCTGCCGTTGTTCCTGCCAGAAGGCATGAGCTTCGACAAACTGCTGCGCGCACTGATCGGGGTGATTTTGTTCCAGTCGGCCTACGTGGCTGAAGTGGTACGGGGTGGCTTGCAAGCCATCCCTAAAGGTCAGTACGAAGCGGCCGCTGCGATGGGCTTGGGTTACTGGCGCAGCATGGGCCTGGTGATTCTGCCGCAAGCGTTGAAAATGGTGATTCCGGGCATCGTCAACACGATCATTGCCCTGTTTAAAGACACCAGCCTGGTGATCATCATCGGCTTGTTCGACCTGCTCAACAGCGTTAAACAAGCAGCCGCCGACCCAAAATGGCTCGGTATGGCCACCGAAGGCTATGTCTTCGCTGCGCTGGTGTTCTGGATCTTCTGTTTCGGCATGTCCCGCTACTCCATGCATTTGGAGCGTAAGTTGGACACAGGCCACAAGCGTTAGGAGTTTTGTGATGACTGAAGTGAGCAAACTGCCTCTGGGTGCCGAAGGCATGATCCAGATGGAAGGCGTACACAAGTGGTACGGCCAGTTCCACGTACTCAAAGACATCAACCTGAACGTCCGTCAGGGCGAGCGCATCGTTTTGTGCGGCCCGTCGGGTTCAGGCAAGTCGACCACCATCCGCTGCCTCAACCGTCTGGAAGAGCATCAGCAGGGTCGCATCGTGGTTGATGGCACCGAGTTGACCAACGACCTCAAGCAGATCGAAACGATCCGCCGGGAAGTGGGCATGGTGTTCCAGCACTTCAACCTGTTCCCGCACCTGACCATCCTGCAAAACTGCACCTTGGCCCCGATGTGGGTGCGCAAGATGCCGAAAAAACAGGCCGAAGAAATTGCAATGCACTATCTGGAGCGTGTACGCATTCCAGAGCAGGCGCATAAATTTCCGGGTCAACTGTCCGGTGGTCAACAACAGCGCGTGGCGATTGCCCGTGCACTGTGCATGAAGCCGAAAATCATGCTGTTCGACGAGCCAACCTCGGCCCTCGATCCAGAAATGGTTAAGGAAGTGCTCGACACCATGGTCAGCCTGGCAGAAGACGGCATGACCATGCTCTGCGTAACCCACGAAATGGGCTTCGCCCGTACCGTGGCAAACCGAGTGATCTTCATGGACAAAGGCGAGATTGTTGAAGAAGCCGAGCCTAATGCGTTCTTTGATAACCCACAGAGCGACCGGACCAAGTTGTTCTTGAGCCAGATCTTGCACTAGTGGTTTTGGTGGTGTGAAGAAAAAACCCGGACTTAGTGTTCGGGTTTTTTTATGGGCAGCGGGTCAAATTTTGTGGGCGCTGGCTTGCCTGCGAAGGGGCGGGCGGTGGATATGTGGGTGAATTACACATCCTGTGGGCCCAGCCTGGACAACTCCATCGTGCAATATTTCCATGAAAACGAGGGCGTTGGGCATGGAATACCGCATGTTAAGCCCAACCAGCATCCACACGAAATTCAGCAGCGTAAATCTAGCATTACCCTTGCCTAGAGGATTATTCTCAAAATAGTTGATTGCACGCTGCGCTCCGATCCATAAATAGATTTTTATACCCAGAGAGAACACGACCCAAAGCAAACTCAACCAGAAACCCATGAAAAAGCTCAGCACTAACCCGATAACCGCCAACCCTATCAACCTCTGCAGCAAGTCATTCCAAGAGCTCGATGCGCTGGTGTTAGCGAGGTGATAGGTTCAGGTGATATCGCGATAGCGAATAGCAATTTTCTCTTGAGGTTTGGCGTCATTTTCCGCGATGGAGATTCAGGCGTTACGTATTTTTTCTAAACTTTATAAGTCGAAATTACCGTTTTTCTTAAAGTAGTTAAAGGACCAGTAAAATCCAATTATATTAAGACATGTAAAAAATATAATTACGATGCAGCGCCAAAAAATAGGCTCTAGTGATATAAATTGCATAAGTAATAAAAAGCTGACAGCGGTATAAAACCCAGCGGCAGCGGGGATCAACAATAACATTTGAAAAAAAGCAAAAACCTTTTGGTTAAATGCAGCTTTTTTTTTCATTGCGACACCCTACACTCAAATGTGGTTTTAGACTGTTAGCGCTGGCGACCTAAATGGCATCGCAAGACGAAAACATTTCCTGGGTAATTGGCGCCGTCAGCGCGCAGATTAAACAGCGCAGTGGTTTGTCGATGGGAGAGCTCCTGATCCCACATCCGCTGCAATACAGAGAGCTTGAACTGCTCTGAGTATTTACTCATGAAAAAACCCCAAAGTCAGGACGGGTGTGCAACTTTTGGGATGCAGTCCACATACGGGTTATTAGACATTGAAGCTCCTTCAAAAAACATCAGGGTGACTTGGCCCACGTCAGTCCGGGGCAGTCAAATATCTGAACATCATATTTTCCTCCACTAACGCGAGGTTTTCGTACGACACGAATTTCGGAACGAAAACATCGTAGGGCAGGCTTGTCTGCGAAGGCCATTCATAGCTGAATGTCAGGCAAAACTCAGCGCCTATTTTTTCAATAAGCAACTTTCATTTCCCGGCAGGTTTTGTTCACGTTGGGTTAAAAAAATTTCCGGCCCGGTTTTTTCAAATAAGCACGCATAGCATAAGTCCCGGTGATCAAAAGGAATACAAAGAATATGCCCATGACATATCGCGATTGAATGGGTGTTAATGTTACGATACTCAATAATATATTCCCGATAATAACAGTATAAAATACAGAGCAACAAATAATCACTCCGGCCCTTCCCAAAAAAATCAAAAAACTGATAAAGTTATCTGCAATTCTCATAAAACCTCAAAAGATGAAGATTTTCATTGCTGATTTAAACGACTTTCCAAAGTAATATTCTTCTTCTCCACGGGTAAGCTACAGCTTCAGCATGAAGAATGATCATACAAAATGACACCCAGCCAACCATCGAATTATCGATAGCGTCTAAGAATATAAATTTCCCATCGTTCAAAAACTCTTGGTGAAATATCGCGCAGAAAATGTTGTAAACCAATGCAGCGGTGGATTTTTCTACTGAAAATCCTTCGCCCGAAAGCGCAAACCTCGCCCAGAGAGAAGGTAGATAATTCATAAAGGCGAGCAGTATAAAAATATATGAGATAACCCCATTGGGACCAAACGCTCCCCCGTTGAATTTCGGAATTACAGTATCTGGTCGCGCAAGCCAGTCTTGCAGTGGTTCCAACCAGAACAAAATCAAAACAACAGTGATCACTACATATACTATAAAATTTTTTACGGGCCTTTTTTCCCATTTGGCCAACACTCGTCGTTGGTAGGTCTTTCGGCGGTCCGGACTGGGGCAGGGCAAAACTACTGGCATAGGAACGCGTGAGAACCAGCCTTTTCGTTTCCATGGTACTGGACTGGTGAAGAAGTAAGCGAACATCACGAGGAGTGATGCTCCGGCCATAATGGGGTTTCCCTTCACTCCTACAAATGGGATGTAGTTGTTCTCAAGGTAGTTCAAGTGCACAGCGAAGCATGCGAGGATATACAAATAGTAGCCTAAGTATTTCGTGGGGGAGTAATTATCTCCCGATAAAGCTTTCCTGGCCCATAGAGCAGGTAGGTAAAATAAAATGCTCACAAAAATAAAAAGGCTGCTAAACAAATGATCATTCACTTTTAGCTTTCCAAGTTTTCCACGCTTCCCATGCGTCATATGCAGTTATCGAGGTGGTCGTTGCATCAAGCATTAAAGCCGGGACAGACGCTAGTTTGTATGCTCTTATGAAATCTGACCTTATGTAACGAAATAGGCGTCGCGCCTCTGGTTTTAACATTAGTCGAGCGGAGCCATATCGCATATTTAGCGACGTGCTGCGATTGCTCTACAATATCTTTTATCTTCTTTTTTAGCTCTTTTAACCCCCACTCAGCACTCTTCCTCCCCTCCGCCACATCCCTGACAATCCCCCGCGCGTAGTAAGCAACTTCCCGATTAAACTGGAGCCGCAGCATCCCATCCTGAATATGCTTGGCCGACACGGTGCACGCTTGGCTTGCCAATACACTTGCCGCGTTGGTCACTCGGAAGTAGTCATCGCTGCTAGGCTTTTGCTTGCCGTTTATTTGTTCCATGCGGAGTCATCCCAAGAGCTCCATCCGCTGGTATTGGCGAGGTGATGCGTCCAGGTGATATCGCGATAGCGGATAGCAATATGTTCCTGGGGCTCGGCGTCATTTTCCGAAACAGCATGGGGCATTTCCATTTGCTGGTCGGCTATTAGGCAGTCTTTCAGTTTGATCGTGAAGAACTTTTCTTGAGTTCCGAACTTCGAGATCCGGTAGAACGTAATCTCGCAGTTGACAAGTTCGCGATTGGACAGCGCTTGGGCCAGTAACGGGGTGGCCTTATCGATGTTTTTAGTGATGAGTGCGGGTTGGTGTGTGGCGTGGTTCGAGTTTTCAGCGTTGAACATTCGATGATCGAATGAGAGCACCATTATTTCATCCGTGTGCGCAGTCTGGCACTTGTTGCCAATCGATTCGTGGCTTGAGCAACCGGCTGAAATGAGCCCTTGCTGTGTGCCGGTCATGGTCATGTATCCGTGATAAGCCATAGAGAGAATCTCCTGTGAAAAATTCGGGCCATTGTATGGCGAAAGTTTTTAGTATGCGTGTAGGATCTTTCCGAAAATTTACGAGAATCTTGGAAGTTCACCGTATAACGCTCGATCAATTATTACAAAATGGTACAAGGGCAGTGCAATTCCGCACGAGAGGCCTTGTTAGTGAGTGACATCAATCGGGTATGGATGGTGTATCGCATTCGGCAGCAACTGGCTACTGCGGCGTAATAGTTACTGGAATCCCTTGCTGTATGTTGAGTTTACAAACGAAAAGGATCCGGCAGTACGTCCATAGTGTGTATAGGTCGCGGTGTGATAAAGAATAGAAAGTTTTTCTTGAGTTCCTGATTCGTTTTTCGGTGGTTTGCGGTGCCTGGTATGTATGTCGATGATCGCACCTCCTGTGAGCGCTATGGAGTAGAGTTTTTCACTACTGCCCGATGGCAACTCTTTGTATACGGATATCTCACAGTCGATCATTTCCTCGTTTACCAGTGCATTCATCAACATTGGGGACGAAAGATCCAAATACTTGGTAATGACTAGCGGTGGGTACGAGTCATCTTCTGGATTCTCTGAACCGGTCATTTCGTGCTTTAGAGTGATTACCGTTATTTCGTCAAGGTACTCAAGCAAGCTGTTGTCGCCTTGGGACTCCTTGCTCGTGCAGTTTTTGGAAATAAGACCTTGATCGCGGCCATTGATGGACATTGATATTTTTATACTCATATGATTACCCTCCGTTGAACAGCTGGACATTCTATTTCGAGTATTTCTGCGAAGTCTGTAGGACGTTTCTGAAATTTCGTTCAAGTGTAAAAAAAGTGCCAACTCTCTGTAGGAGCCAACTTGTTGGCGATAGTCCAGGAGCGCCGATAACCAGTGGATTACGGTCCGGCCTTACCCTCGGTTGGCGCTTGCCCGAGATGGGCCCGGGGTCGCGCTCGATCGAAGCGGTCCCAATTGGCCAATCCGGTTCCAACTTAAAGAACCGAGTCGCGGATTTACGACTGCTTCGCAGCCGATCGCGAGCAAGCCCGCCCCTACAGTTTTTGATAAGCGCTGACCAGGGCTGAGATATGCCCGAAGGACTTTCGCCAACAAGTTGGCTCAGATTCGTACCCAGGTGTCGCGCACTAAAATAGCGCTCTACCTTGTTTTCTCCTTCGTTCTCCAACAGGATGCTCGACCCGCCTCAGAATCCTGACCCAGTGAACAACATGCCTACGCCCCACGAAATCAATGAGCTGCTGATCGATGCCGAGGCTGATGATGAGCAGGTTCAGCACTCGCACCCGGTATTAAAGCGACCTTGGTTGCTGCTGCTCGGATTGGTGTTGGTGGCGCTGAACCTGCGTCCGGCGTTGTCGAGCATGTCGCCGTTGTTGAGTGAGGTGTCCAATAGCCTGGGATTGTCGGCGGCCAAGGCCGGGTTGCTGACGACGTTGCCGGTTTTGTGCCTGGGCTTGTTTGCGCCGCTTGCTCCGGTGCTGGCGCGGCGTTTTGGCAGTGAACGGGTGGTGTTGGGGATTTTGCTGACGTTGGCGTGCGGGATTATCTTGCGCAGTTCCCTGGGTGAGTTCGGGTTGTTCGCGGGCAGCCTTTTAGCGGGCGCGAGCATCGGCATCATCGGTGTTTTGCTGCCGGGCATCGTCAAGCGTGATTTTGCCAAACAGGCCGGCGCGATGACCGGTGTTTACACCATGGCGTTGAGCCTGGGCGCCGCCATCGCAGCCGGTGCAACCGTGCCGTTGAGCCAGTATTTCGGCGGCAGTTGGTCGTTGGGCTTGGGCTTTTGGATGATTCCAGCCTTGCTGGCGATGGTGTTTTGGCTGCCGCAGGTGCGTCACGCTCATGGTGCCCATACCGTGGCTTATCGGGTTCGCGGGTTGTTGCGTGATCCGCTGGCGTGGCAAGTCACTCTTTATATGGGCCTGCAATCGTCGCTGGCGTACATCGTGTTTGGCTGGTTGCCCTCGATCCTGATCAGTCGCGGGCTGTCGCCCACTGAGGCGGGTCTGGTGATGTCCGGCTCGATCATTGTCCAATTGGCCAGTGCGCTCACCGCGCCGTGGCTGGCGACCCGGGGCAAGGATCAGCGTCTGGGCATCCTGATCGTGATGCTGCTGACGGTGGGCGGATTATTCGGTTGCCTGCTCGCACCGCTGGACGGTTTGTGGGGTTGGGCGATTGTCTTAGGGTTGGGGCAGGGCGGTACGTTCAGCCTGGCGCTGACCCTGATCGTGTTGCGCTCACGGGACGCCCATGTTGCGGCCAACCTGTCGAGCATGGCCCAGGGTTTTGGTTACACCTTGGCCTCGTTGGGGCCGCTGGCGGTCGGCATCGTCCACGATCAGACAGGGGGTTGGAACGCGGTGGGATGGATTTTCGCGGTAATTGGTTTGGCGGCGGTGATCTTTGGCTGGGGCGCGGGAAGAGCACAATACGTTCAGGTCACTGTCGAAAAGATCTGATCAACGTCATTTCCGCTGCGAATGCTGATGGTCAACGGTCGCATTGCCGATTATCGTGCTGGAATTCTTTCGTTCGTCATGGAACCGACAAAATGAGCGACGCAAACAGCGCAGTAATCATTGAGTTTTACCAAGCTTTTAACCAACTCGACGCTGAGGCCATGATTGCCTGTTATACCGAGGATGTACTGTTTAGCGACCCGGTATTTGGTGAGCTGCGAGGCCGGCAAGCCGGTGACATGTGGCGGATGCTGACCTCCCGCGCCAAAGACTTTTCACTTACATTCGACCATGTACGCGCCAACGACCGCACCGGCGGCGCGCACTGGGTTGCGACTTACTTGTTCAGCCAGACCGGTAATACGGTGGTCAACGATATTCAGGCGCGCTTCGTGTTTCGCGATGGCAAGATTTGCGAACACCATGATCAGTTTGATCTGTGGCGCTGGTCGCGGCAGGCCTTGGGTACCAAGGGGTTGCTATTGGGCTGGACGCCGCTGGTGCAAAACGCAATTCGGGCGCAGGCGCAAAAAGGCTTGAAAGCGTTTCAAGACGGGAATTGAACGCGCACGCCGAGATAATATTTATTTAAGCTTCTTTTGATTTTCGGCTCGATAACGTCAATGCCTTATTCCAGATAAGGCGATTGCACTATGACTTCAACACCTCCACTGATTTTCTCTTCGGTTTCGACCTCTCTCCTAGAACAAATTAAGACGCAATTCAAAAACGACCCTGTTCTGGGTGTTATTCAGAAAAATCTGCCTCCCGCTTTTACACAATCCTCGCTGCAAGAGCGTCAAGACTACTGCTTCGCATTGTTGGCCAGCCGACGCGCCAAGGAAGCGCTAAAAGAGCTGTTCAAGCCGCTCAGGGGGCTCGCTGAGTTTTCCGAACCTTTACTGCTTCGAGCCTTGGACGCCAAGTTCGGTGCGGGCCTGGATGTCAGAAAAGACCGGTTGTTTTATGCCGTCCAGGAAAGAGCGACCCAGGCGGGGACCCAACTCACGCTGTTGGAGTCGGCGCTGCATAACTTTGAGCGCAAAGAGTCGGTGGCGGGTTTTCTTCGGAAAAGTTCAGCGATCCTCGACAGCAACGGCAACACTCACCCCAAGGCGATCAAGCCCGACGCGTTTATTGATCTTTGTCGATACTTGAACCTGGGACGTCAATACCAAGACCATCTAAAGAGCGTGCTCGAACCGGACTCCGCGCCGGGACAGGGGCGCGATTCCGCACGCTTCAATGCGCGTGCGACGTTCATCGCCAATGACCAAGCGGACATGGAAGTCTACGCACGGGCCGCTGCCATGAAAAAAACCATCAGCCAGGAAGCGTGCTCGGCGATGGTCGCGTTGGCCCGTCAGAAGCCTGAGCCTCGGTTCAACGGTGAGCTTCTATTGTTGCAACGGTTGACACTGTTTGGCGTTGAGATTCCACGGGTATTGTTGATCAGTCCGCAACGAACGTGGGTTACGACGCAAGTCCCGACACTTTTGTACATCCCGCAAGACCCCGTTAGCCCTGTCACTGAATACGCCTCGCTGACAGCGCTGGAAGATGGGCTTCGCAGTCGATTAATGGACAAGTCCTACCAGTCGTTTTTCGCTCAGCTCATCGGTGAGCGGCAACGGGCCGCGTTTTTTACCCGGCTAAACAAGCACCTGTTCCCCTTGGTGCCCCAGGACGGGAGTATGTTTACCTTGGGCCTTTGGCATCATAGTGCTGACCCTACGGCGAATCTCGTCGTCGACACCGACGAGCTTAGAGAGAATCCGTTCAGCAGAATGCACCGACAACACGTGTTTCTGCTGAAGGACAACGCCCGATTCCTGGCTGTGCCCACCGAAGAGGAAGACGCTAAAACTCGTCAAGAGCGGCTGCAACTTTGGCTAAGTGTCGGTATGAACATTCTTAACCTCGCTTCGTTCGTGATTCCACCGTTGGGCGCGGTCATGATGATCGATGCGACGGTAGAGCTGATCGGTGAGGTTTATCACGGCCTTCAGGATTTGAGCCATGGCGACATGGAAGAAGGTCTTGATCACCTGATGGGCGCCGCTGAACAGATTGCGTTTATGGCGGCATTGGCGGCGGGTCACACGCTACCTGAGCCGCCCCCGATCCTCAGTAACAATTTTGTCGGCAAAGTGATTCCCATCAAGCTGAGCAACGGACAAACCCGGCTCTGGAAGCCTGATTTAACCCCGTTCGAATTCCGAAGCACGCTCCCGGAAGGCGCCAGCCCCGATCTCAACGGTGTGATTGAACACAAGGGTAAAAAGTACCTGACTATTGAGGGCAAGCGCTATGAGGTTCAGCATCACGCGCCGTTGAATAGATGGGTCATCAAGCACCCGAACAACACGCATATGTTCTCTCCGGCGCTTGAGCACAACGGCGTCGGAGCCTTCCGCCACGAAGGTGAGTCACCGCACGTGTGGGCGAAAAACACGTTGTTCAAACGACTCGGCCATTCGGTAGTGGGATTGTCCGAAAGCGCCTCTGAAAACATTCTGGCCATCGCGGATATCGACGATTCAATACTGCGCCAGGTGCACGTGGACAGCGTGCCGCCTCCGGGACAACTGGACGATACGATCAAGCGTTTTCAGCTGGACTTGACGCTTGAAACGTCCATCGCGGGACCCGGCAGCACACGGGCCGAACACTTCGAGCGGTTGTATAACGCCAGTGAAGTCACGAACGATCCGCTGGTGAAGTTAATCCAGCGAGACTTCCCGACGACGCCAACCGCCGTCGCCCAGGACCTATTGGTCACTCTCACGTCGGAGGAGAAACAACAGATGCTGAACACCGGACGCATCCCTTTGCGTGTTGGCGAAGCGGCGGTCTGGCAGCAGAAGGAAACGCGATTGAACCGCGCTCTTGAAGGTTTTTATCTGGGCTCGGTAAACAACGCCGACACCGACACACTGAGGCTGCGCCTGCTGGAAAAACTACCCGGTTGGTCTGATCAGGTGCGTATTGAAGTCCGCGAAGGTTCTCGCTACGGCACGGTGCTGGAGAGCATTGGTGAAACCCAAGCCCCTGAACGCAAGGTCTTGGTCAAATCCAAGGACCGTTACCAGGCATTTGACGCTGAAGGGAATGCGCTGAATGGTATTTCCCCCAATAACAGCAGCGTCTGTGATTCGATCTTGCATGCACTGCCTGATGGCCCTCGGCGCGCTCTTGGATTTCCCCATCCCGCGCAAAGTGCCGCATTGAATAAAGCACTTGCAGGCCTGGCGGTTGCCGATCGAGGTCAAGTATCACGCCTGCTTGGTCAACAAAAGCCCCGCTTAAAGTTTAATTCGCCTACGCGGATCAAGCAGGTTCACTTGGGCTATGCCCTGAGCGGCAGGGGGGCACTGGCAGGCGACATCCTTGAAGATCATTTGTTGGACAAAATAGGCCTGCTTGAGCTGGAGGACATCACCCCGCAACAGGCTCTGGTCATCATGCGCGATGCTGAGATGACCAACGCTGACATCAGCGCTCGGCTAGATGTGTTGCTGGAGGAGCGACAAGCATTGCGCGCCAGCCTTGGGCAATGGTGCTATGCCTCAAGCGCAATCAGAGGCATGAGCGAGGCGAGAATGGTCAGCCGGACTCGAATCGGCGAAGCAATCATCGGTCACTGGCAAAGCAGCAGCTTGGCGACGCCGAGTGAGGGGCTGGCCACGTTACGCCTGGAGTCCATAGGGTTGGAGGACTTTCCTGAGCAGTTACCAGAATTTTTCATCCAAAGTGTTCAACGGCTTGAAATGTCCAATGTGGTAACGCAGATAGGCCGTACGCATGAATTACCGTTCCAGGACATTAGTCTGTTCGTGCTAGAGACGTTTTTGAGCAGATTTGCCCACATTACCTCGCTGGAAATGCGCAGTTCTATTCAAACTGATTCTTTCATTTCGGAGTTTTATGCCCTGCCGCATATCGTTTCAACCCACCTTCCGAACTTGCGAACGCTGAGCGTGATCAATCAGGGACTGGACATCCGTCCTGCGAATTTCGAGCTTTTCACACGTTTACCACACCTTGAACGGCTGGACCTGAGCGGTAACAGGTTTACATTCTTCGATGCCCCCGCAGGGTCTGTTCATCTGAACCTTCAATATTTGGGGCTCGACCGTGTCGGGCTGGAGCGCTGGCCCGTCTGGCTCAATGCTTTGTTGCCCAATAACATTGCCGAAGTATCACTAGGCGGTAATCACATCGCCATGTTGCCGGACGCTATCATCGACAATGAATTGAGTCTTACTCGTAAGACGCGGATAGGGCTGCTGGGCAATCAGCTATCTCGGAGTGCGATCATCCAGGCGCTTCTGGGTGAGGCGAGAGCGGGCAGGTCGTTCACTTTCGATCTTGATGTGCCCCCCGAACTCCAATCCCACGTGGTCGTGTTGCTTCAAGAACAAGCCGAGTTGGAAACGGCGTTGCGAGACTGGGAAGTTACTTCGAGTGCCGCTGCGTCACCTTTCGACGACAGGGCGTTAATCCGAAGTCAAATGAGTGAGACCTTGCTCAGCCATTGGATCCGAGCGGTTGCGGGGCGCACACCGCTCGCTGTACTGGTTGAGTCATCCCGGTTGTCGGACTTTCCACAGGTGTTGCCCAACGCTTTTTATCGCAATGTCACCCATCTGACGTTACGCAATGTGATTGCGGATGACGCCCAGCTTGAGCAGTTTCTAAGGCGGTTTCAGCACGCTACCAGCCTGGCTATCGTGGAGCACTCTCCTCTGTTGGTCACACCCCCACGCGTACTGGCCGAATTACCCCGTCTGAGGGAGTTGGTTCTAACAAACCAACAAATGTTGATAAACCAAGAGGTCATGGAGTTTCTAAGAGCTCGTCCTCATCTGCAGCATCTTGATCTGAGTGGCAACACCCTTGGCCCCCTTTCCAACACGCCCCTATTGACGGGCCGCTATTGGGACTCGCTGACGCTGGACAATACCGGTCTGACCCAGTGGCCGGAATGGTTGAGCGCGAGTGCACTAACTAGCATCAGTTCGCTTTCACTGTGCGAAAACGGCATAACTGAACTACCCGAAGACCTTCTTAGAAACCCGCGCAGCGATTCTGTACACACCGAGATATCGTTAAACGGCAATCCGCTGTCCCGGGAAACAATGATCCTCGCTCATGTAGGGGAGCACGGTCACCATAGGTCGTACAGCTTCTACATGGACTTGCCCGACGATATTCGCAATTTGCCAACCGAGCGTGCTTACTCATCCGAGCCCGGTAGTTCTGACTTGAGTGCAGACTCGGATTCAGATTCAGATTCGGATTTTGCTTTACACCGGCATGGGGCCGCAGGGTCTTCAACCTCTGTGCTGCCGAGCGTCGAACCTTGGCTGATCGGTTCAAGCGAAGAGGTGGCCGCGCATCGTGCCTTATGGGATCGACTCGAAACGGCTGCTGATGCACCTCGAGTCTTGACGTTGATCAGTCGTCTTCAAGAGTCTTCGGATTTTATCAGGGCGCGCAGCGAATTGACGTCACGGGTCTGGAGCGTGCTGGAGGCGGCGCAGGACGTGGAGTTACGTGCGCTGCTTAACGTCATGGCCGAAGAGCCTATCGTCAATCGAACGTGCGCCGATGGCATTCGCTTGCAGTTCAATCAAATGGAAGTTCAGGTTTACACACGTAATTCACTTCGCGGGATCCCAGAGTCCGAGCGCGGGCCAACACTTTACCGGCTCATGCGTCAGTTATACCGGCTGGATGAAGTTGATCGCATTGCGCTGGCTAATAACCGCGGCCGGGATGCGGCCGAGGTACGCCTGGCTTATCGTTTGGGTTTGGCCGAGCGACTTGGTCTGCCGCAGCCTCCGACCAGTATGCTGTACCGGGTGGCTGCGTCGGTAACTCCCGACGAGCTGACGAGCGTTCAAGCTGAGGTAATGACCCACCAGAATAGCGCGAGCTTTCTCGCGTCGGCAGCGGACCGGGACTTTTGGGTCAGTTGGTTGCGCGACGGGTACGCGGGGGAATTTGCCGAACTGGAGACAACCTTCCAGCAAGAAAGGGCGCGTCTGGAAGATGAGTTTTCAGAGTTGAATGATGAGTACTTGAACCGGGCGAAACTGTTGCAACAGCAGCAAAAGGACCGGGAACGCAACTTCATCAATCAACTGACGCACCGAGAAGGGCTCAAGTACGATGACTAAAAGGCTTTCGGTTCTAGGGTGGGTCATCTGCTAAAATCGCTAGCTTCTTCTGTATCAGCGGTTGTTTCTTAGCCAAATGCCCACCTCTTCCATCAGCGCTGACGCGAGCGCCGCCAAGCCTTGGTTCGTCTACTTGGTGCGCGCCGCTAATGGCTCGTTGTACTGCGGAATAAGCGACGATCCCCATCGTCGCTTCGTGGCTCATCAACGTGGCAAAGGCGCACGCTTCTTCTACTCTAGCCCGGCGGTCGCGCTGGTTTACATCGAAGCGTGTTTCGACAAGGGTGAAGCTCTGCGCCAAGAGCGCTTGATCAAACAGTTGAAAAAAAGCGCGAAAGAAGCACTGGTGTCGAGCTTCGTTGTCGCACCTCAAAGCGTTATTCATCCACCGTCGTGATGACTGGCTATCAGGCTGAGTGGATAGGCTCGCCTCGCGCGGGGAGGTAAGCTTCAGGCTTTCCACCCACACGCGGAGCCGACCATGTCAGAGCTGATCTTGCATCACTATCCAACGTCCCCTTTCTCCGAAAAAGCCCGTTTGATGCTGGGTTTCAAAGGACTCTCATGGCGTTCGGTAATGATCTCCCCGATCATGCCCAAACCTGATCTGACTGTCCTGACCGGTGGCTATCGCAAAACCCCCGTGCTGCAAGTGGGCGCTGACATCTATTGTGATACCGCCATCATTGCCCGTCGGCTGGAGCAAGAAAAAGCCTTGCCGGCGTTCTTTCCTGAAGGTCAGGAGTTCACCGTGGCAAGTTTCGCGGCCTGGGCTGATTCGGTGATGTTCTTGCACGCCGTAAGCCTGGCCTTACAACCCGCTTCTGCGGCGCAGCGGTTTGCAAAACTGCCACCTGAGGGCGTCAAAGCATTCATGGTTGATCGTGCTGGGCTGTTCTCGGGGGGTAATGCCGTGCGGGTTACATTGGAGCAGGCCAAGCACCAATGGCCGACCTTGATGGCGCGTCTGGAGTTACAACTTGAGCGCAACGGTGACTTCCTGTTTGGTAAACCGTCGATTGCCGACCTCGCCTTGGCTCACCCGCTGTGGTTCGTCAAACAGGGATCCGTTACGGCGCCGCTGGTTGACGACTACCCGGCGATTACCGCTTGGTACCAGCGAGTGGAAGCCCTCGGCCATGGCGCGTTCAACGCGTTGAGTTCCACCGACGCACTTGAGATTGCCCGAAACGCCACACCCGCCGCCCTGCCAGACGAAGATTTCACCGACCCCAACGGTTTTAAGCCAGGTCAGAACGTTGTTATCTCAGCCATCGACTATGGCGTTGATCCGATTGAAGGTGAGTTAGTGTTCAGCGGTCGCGAAGAATTGATCCTGCGCCGGGACCATGAACACACGGGCGTGGTGCATGTGCATTTTCCGCGGCTGGGGTTTCGGATTGAGGCGCGTTGAGTCGAGCTACTTCAAAGCCGCCAATATCTCATCCGGGCTGAACCCTCTGATCAGTGTGCCATTGACGTCGATCATCGGGATGCCGCGTCCGCCCAGCGCCTCATAGGCTTTGCGGCCCTCGACGGATTTTTCGATGTCGAACTCTTTGAACGGGATGCCTTTGCTGTCGAGGAAGCGCCGCGTCTGTTTGCAGTAGCCGCACCAGTCGGTGGCGTACAGCACAACCTTGGCGTGCGCCTGGCTTTGGCTGGCCACTGCGGTGTCAGGGCTAAAGAAGTGCTCAATCTTGCCCCAGTTCTGGTAAGCGACCACGACCAGCATGATCAACACGAACTTCTTCAATGTGCGGACGAGCATGGGGTTACCTTTTATCAGTCTGTCTGATGTACCGCGCCGGCTGCTTCCCGAATATATTCGGTCTCACGGCTTGATAGGGGCTGATCGATTCTTCAGCGGCGTTTCAGCTGATCAGTGAGTTGGGTGGGCAGGCCTTTGATGATCAAGGTGCCGGCTTCTTCGTCGTATTCGATCTTGTCGCCCAGCAGGTGCGCTTCAAAGCTGATGGAGAGGCCCTCTGCGCGGCCGGTGAAGCGACGGAACTGGTTCAAGGTGCGCTTATCCGCCGGAATCTCCGGGGACAGGCCGTAGTCCTTGTCACGGATGTGATCGTAGAACGCTCGTGGGCGCTCTTCGTCGATCAAGCCGGACAATTCTTCCAAGCCCATGGGTTCGCCCATTTTGTTTTGGGCGCTGGCGTAATCCACCAAGGTTTTGGTTTTCTCCCGCGCGGACTCTTCTGGCAAGTCTTCGCTTTCTACGAAATCGCTGAACGCCTTGAGCAAGGTACGGGTTTCACCAGGGCCGTCAACGCCTTCCTGACAACCGATGAAGTCGCGGAAGTATTCGGATACTTTTTTGCCGTTTTTGCCTTTGATGAACGAAATGTATTGCTTGGACTGCTTGTTGTTCTGCCACTCGGAGACGTTGATGCGTGCCGCCAGGTGCAGGGTGCTCAAGTCGAGGTGGCGCGAAGGCGTCACGTCTAGCTCGGCGTTTACCGCCACGCCTTCGCTGTGGTGCAGCAGGGCGATGGCGAGGTAATCGGTCATGCCTTGCTGGTAGTGCGCGAACAACACGTGGCCACCGACCGACAGGTTGGATTCTTCCATCAGCTTTTGCAGGTGTTCAACGGCGATCTTGCTGAATGCCGTGAAATCCTTGCCGCCGTCCAAATACTCTTTGAGCCAGCCACTGAACGGGTGTGCCCCGGACTCAGCATGGAAAAAGCCCCACGCTTTGCCTTGTTTGGCGTTGTAGCTCTCGTTGAGGTCAGCAAGCATGTTCTCGATGGCCTGAGACTCGGCGAGTTCTGACTCACGGGCGTGCAGAATCGCTGGCGTACCGTCGGGTTTTTTCTCGATCAGGTGAACGATGCAATGACGGATCGGCATGGGCTTCTCGGTTGGAAAGTCATAGATGAAGAGCGGCGGGGGAGCCTGCGCTCAATTCAAAGTCGGCAAGTGTAACGCACCTTGGGCGGCGTAGATGTGTCCGGCGCACGGCGGGTTTTGGTCGGTTTTGAGTGTTTCTAACGTATTTTTTACCGTTTAACGCTCTAAAGCTGACCAAATGGGTAGGTAGGGGCGGATATTTGATTGCCTCTGTGCTAGTTTTGCCCCGTCTTGCGCACTTGAAGGGCGCTAAGCACGCAGTTTGTAAGCGTCAGGTCGAACCAAAACCCGGTTTCAGCATCTACAGTTCGCGATTGATCGTGGCTGCTACGTGAGGGCCAGGTTTATTGCCTGGCCCCGGGCCGACGCCACATTCTGCAATCCAAATGAATTAGATAGGGAAGGAACACCACCATGGCAATGACTAAAGACCAATTGATCGCCGATATCGCCGAAGCTATCGACGCGCCAAAAACCACCGCGCGTAATGCTCTTGAGCAATTGGGCCAGATTGTTGCTGATCAACTGGAAAACGGCGCTGAAATCACTTTGCCAGGCATTGGCAAATTGAAAGTCACTGAGCGTCCAGCTCGCACCGGCCGTAACCCTTCGACTGGCGCTGCCATCGAAATCGCTGCTAAAAAAGTCATCAAATTCGTACCGGCCAAAAGCCTTAGCGATTCGGTGAACAAGTAAGTATTCGTTTGCCCTGACCGGCAACCAGATCTTGCTGTAAAAAAGCCGTGCTTCGGATCACTCCGAGCACGGCTTTTTACTGTGTGATGCACTGAAAAATATCAGACTTTGGCTGCGGCCCAGCGCTTCTCGCGCCAGATACGCTGTTGCGTGTTGTCGAGGAAGGTCCAGGCCACGAAGCGGCTTGTTTTCTGGCCCTGAGACATCTCCACCACACGGCTGTCGAACACACCGGCTTTCTTCAGCGTGCTTTGAATCAACGGCAAGTTCGAGGCCTTGGAGACCAAGGTGCTGAACCAGAACACTTGTTGTGGCACGTGTTTGCTTTCGTTGATTAGCTGCGTCACGAAGCCAATTTCGCCGCCTTCACACCACAATTCCTGTGATTGCCCGCCAAAGTTCAGCACCGGCAACTTGCGTTTCGGGTCAGCCTTGCCCAAGGCGCGCCATTTGCGTTGGCTGCCGCGTTGCGCTTCTTCCCATGAGGCGTGGAACGGTGGGTTGCAGACGCTCAGGTCAAAACGCTCTTCGCTGTGCAGCAGGTCGAGCAAGATCTGTTTGCGGTTACTTTGCAAGCGCAGGCTGATGACTTTCTGCAGATTGTTGGATTTGACGATGGCGGTGGCGCCGGAGATTGCCGTGGGGTCGATTTCCGAACCGAGGAACTGCCAGCCGTAGTCACTGTGGCCAATCAATGGATAGACGCAATTAGCGCCCATGCCGATGTCCAGTGCGCGAATCGACGCGCCGCGTGGAATCACGCCGTCGTTGCTCTCAGCCAACAGGTCAGCCATGAAGTGCAAGTAATCGGCGCGGCCTGGAATCGGTGGGCACAGGTAATCGGCCGGGATGTCCCAATGCGCGACGCCGTAGAACGACTTGAGCAGGGCGCGGTTGAACACCCGCACTGCCGATGGGTTAGCGAAATCAATGCTTTCGTTACCGTAGGGATTGACCACCACGAACTCGGCCAGCTCGGGGCTGCTTTTGATCAGCTTCGGGAAATCGTAACGGCCTTGGTGACGGTTGCGCGGGTGCATCGTGGCTTTCGGTTTGTCTGGGGTGGTCATGGAATTCAATTCTGTAATGCAGGTGCACCACGCTGTAGGAGCGCGCTTTCCCGCGATTGCTGTGGGTCAGGCACCGTGTTTCATGATCAAAACCTTTGGTGTCTGGGCTGGCCATATCGCGGGCAAGCGCGCTCCTACAGAGAAGCTGGCCCGCGAACGAGCCAGCTTTGATGTCGCCGTTACAAGCTGGCGATGCGTGCGTGTTGTTCCGCCAGCTTGCCCAAGGCTTGTTCAGCCTCGGTCAATTTGGCGCGTTCCTTGGCAATCACTTCAGGTGGCGCTTTGTCGACGAACGCTGCGTTGGACAGCTTGCCGCCCACGCGTTGCACTTCACCTTGCAGGCGCAGGATTTCTTTGTCCAGACGCGCCAGCTCAGCGGCCTTGTCGATCAAACCGGCCATCGGTACCAGCACTTCCATTTCGCCGACCAATGCTGTCGCAGACAGCGGTGCTTCTGCGCCGGCAGCCAACACCGTAATAGATTCAAGCTTGGCCAGTTTTTTCAATAGGTAATCGTTTTCGGTCAGGCGGCGTTGATCTTCGGCGCTAACGTTCTTGAGGAACAACTGCAGTGGCTTGCCTGGGCCAATGTTCATTTCCCCACGAATATTCCGAGTGCCCAGCATCAGGCCCTTAAGCCATTCGATGTCGTCTTCGGCGGCCTGATCAATGCGCGTTTCGTTTGCCACTGGCCACGGTTGCAACATGATCGTCTTGCCAGTCACACCTGCCAGCGGCGCAAGGCGCTGCCAGATTTCTTCGGTAATGAACGGCATGAACGGATGAGCCAGACGCAACGCCACTTCCAGCACGCGAACCAGCGTACGGCGAGTGCCGCGCTGACGCTCGACCGGGGCATTTTCGTCCCACAGCACGGGCTTGGACAGCTCCAGGTACCAGTCGCAATATTGGTTCCAGATGAACTCGTACAACGCCTGTGCGGCGAGGTCGAAGCGGAACTGATCCAGTTGTCGGGTCACTTCGGCTTCAGTGCGCTGCAATTGCGAGATGATCCAGCGATCAGCCAGCGACAGCTCAACGGCTTCGCCGTTTTGGCCGCAATCTTCGCCTTTGTCCAGAACGTAGCGGGCTGCGTTCCAGATTTTATTGCAGAAGTTGCGATAGCCTTCAACGCGGCCCATGTCGAACTTAATGTCGCGGCCGGTGGACGCCAGCGAGCAGAATGTAAAGCGCAGGGCGTCAGTGCCGTAGCTGGCGATGCCGTCCGCGAACTCGTCACGGGTCTGCTTTTCAATCTTCTTCTGCAGTTTTGGCTGCATCAAGCCGGTGGTGCGCTTGGCGACCAGGTCTTCCAGCTCGATACCGTCAATGATGTCTAGCGGGTCAAGAACGTTGCCCTTGGACTTGGACATTTTCTGACCAAGGCCATCGCGGACCAAACCGTGAACGTAAACGGTCTTGAACGGAACTTGCGGTGTGCCGTCTTCGTTTTTCACCAGGTGCATGGTGAGCATGATCATCCGGGCGACCCAGAAGAAAATGATGTCGAAGCCAGTGACCAGCACGTCAGTGGAGTGGAAGGTCTTCAGCGCTTCGGTTTGTTCCGGCCAGCCGAGGGTGGAAAAGGTCCACAGTCCTGAGCTGAACCAGGTGTCTAGAACGTCGTTGTCTTGTTGCAGCGCAACCTCTGGCCCGAGATTGTTCTTCGCGCGGACTTCGGCTTCGTCGCGACCGACATAGACTTTGCCCGATTCGTCGTACCAAGCTGGAATCCGGTGGCCCCACCAGAGCTGACGGCTGATGCACCAGTCCTGAATGTCACGCATCCACGAGAAGTACATGTTTTCGTACTGCTTGGGCACGAACGCAATGCGGCCATCTTCCACAGCCGCGATGGCCGGCTCAGCCAGCGGCTTGGTGGAGACGTACCACTGATCGGTTAGCCAAGGTTCGATGATGGTCCCGGAGCGGTCGCCCTTGGGCACTTTCAGCGCATGGTCGTCGACGCTGACCAGCAGGCCAGCGGCGTCAAAGGCGGCAACGATTTGTTTGCGCGCTTCGAAACGATCAAGACCGGCATAGACGGCGGGCAGCGTGCCGTCGATCAGCTCATTCAGCGTGCCGTCGATGTTGAACACCTGTGCAGCAGGCAGCACGGCGGCGTTTTTGTCGAAAATATTCAACAGTGGCAGGTTGTGGCGCTTGCCGACTTCATAGTCGTTGAAATCGTGGGCTGGGGTGATTTTCACGCAGCCGGTGCCGAATTCAGGATCGCAATAGTCATCAGCGATGATCGGGATGCGGCGGCCTACCAATGGCAGTTCAACGAACTTTCCAATCAGGGCTTTGTAGCGTTCGTCTTCCGGGTTAACGGCAACGGCGGCGTCGCCGAGCATGGTTTCCGGGCGGGTGGTAGCGACAACGAGGTAATCCAGGCCATCAGCGGTTTTCGCGCCATCGGCCAGTGGGTAACGCAGGTTCCAGAGGAAACCTTTCTCGTCGTGGTTTTCCACTTCCAGATCGGAAATAGCGGTGTGCAGTTTGGTGTCCCAGTTGACCAAACGCTTGCCACGATAGATCAGACCGTCTTCATGCAGGCGTACAAACGCTTCTTTCACCGACTCGGACAGGCCGTCGTCCATGGTGAAGCGCTCGCGGCTCCAATCCACCGACGAGCCCAGGCGACGAATCTGACGGCTGATGTTGCCGCCGGACTGATCTTTCCATTCCCAGATTTTTTCGAGGAATTTGTCGCGACCCAGATCATGACGGCTCAGGCCTTGGGCTTCGATCTGACGCTCCACTAGCATTTGCGTGGCGATACCGGCGTGGTCGGTGCCCGGCTGCCACAGGGTGTTGCGACCCTGCATGCGGCGGAAACGGATCAAGGCGTCCATGATCGCGTTGTTGAAACCATGGCCCATGTGCAAGCTGCCAGTGACGTTCGGCGGCGGGATCATGATGGTGTACGGGTCACCAGCGCCTTGCGGAGCGAAATAATTCTCGGACTCCCAGGTCTGATACCAGGAAGTTTCAATGGCGTGGGGCTGGTAGGTCTTTTCCATGCGCGGCTGGACCCTATTGGCATTAATTCAGGAAAGCCGGCAAGTATAGCGGGAGGGGCAGTTTCAAGCCACAAGCTGAGGTCTTGTAGGCGCCGCCGAAGGCTGCGAACGGCTGTAAACCCTATCGCTGCCTCCGGCAGGTCCTACGGTTTTATGCGGTGTTCAAGACGGGTATTGGCTTAATAGCCGCTCCATCCTGGCATCAAGCCGGCGTTTGATTTCGGTTTCTATGTGGGGGGCGAAGTCGTCAATCACGTCTTGCATGATCAATTGCGCGGCGGCGCGCAGTTCGTTGTCCAAGTGCAGCAGTAGATCCGGGTTCGGCGCGGCTGGCTCGACGGTCGGCTCCGGTATTAAGGTCGGTATGTCGGCTTCGTCGTCTTCAATATCGGCAACCTGCGCAACAGGTTCGGCGTCGAAAAAAGGGCTTTCGGCCGCTTGGACTTTGGCCGTTGTCGCTGTTTGAGCGCCGACCACATCGAACAACAACGGGATTTGCACGTCGCTCTTAACGCTGTCGGTCAGCAAGGGCGGTTGCAATGAATCATCACCGAGCAGCTGGCGGATCGACTCGAGGTCATCCAGCAAATGCGCGGAGTCTTTCAGGGGTTTTGGAATATCCATCGTGTGCTCAGAGACGCTGTAACCGGTGATCTTGCAGAGGATAGCCCTGTTCACGATAGAAGCGAAAACTCTCTCGTGCGGCCAGACGAATTGCGGGATCTTCTACTACTACTTCCGCCACACGGGCGAAGCGCTTGAAGAATTCGGGGATACGCAGGTCCAGATTGACCAGCAAATCCTGATGTTGCCCTGGGTCATCGCCCAGTCCCAGTACGATCGGAGCCTCCTGATCGTCCTCGGCGTTGCCGTGCGGTACGAAGCTTTCGCCTTTGAAGCGCCACAGCCGTGCGTCGAGGTCCTCCCGCTGAGCGGCATCGCTGCAATGCAAATAGACCCGATGACCGAGGCGCCAGGCTTTTTCGCTGAGTTTGCAGGCGAAATCCAGGCGTGCCGAAGGATCGGCGCTGGGTAGGATGTAAAAATCGACTTGAGTCATGTCAGTTCCAGAGCGCAGAACGTATCAGCCGGGCGGCCGATACGTCCTGAAGCGTTTTACACGCCAGCGCGGTCGAGCAGGTATTGAGTCAACAATGGAACCGGACGGCCAGTGGCGCCTTTGTCCTTGCCGCTCAGCCATGCAGTGCCGGCGATGTCCAGGTGCGCCCAGTTGTAGGCTTTGGCGAAGCGTGACAGGAAGCAACCGGCGGTAATGGTGCCGCCTTTGGGGCCGCCAATGTTGGCGATGTCAGCAAACGGGCTGTCCAGTTGTTCTTGGTATTCATCGAACAACGGCAATTGCCAGGCACGGTCGTCGGCTTGTTTGCCGGCGTCGAGCAATTGCCCGATCAGTTCGTCGTTGTTACCCATCAGTCCGGACGTATGGCCGCCCAAGGCAACGACGCAGGCGCCGGTCAGGGTTGCGATGTCGATGACTGCCTGGGGCTTGAAGCGTTCGGCGTAGGTCAGGGTGTCACACAGCACCAGACGGCCTTCGGCGTCAGTGTTGAGAATCTCGACGGTCTGGCCGCTCATGGTGCTGACGATATCGCCGGGGCGAGTGGCGCTGCCGCTCGGCATGTTTTCGGCACAGGCCAGCAGGCACACCAGGTTGATCGGCAGTTGCAGTTCAAGCACAGCGCGCAGTGTGCCGAACACACTGGCGGCACCGCACATGTCGAACTTCATCTCGTCCATGCCAGCGGCAGGCTTGATGCTGATGCCGCCGGTATCAAAGGTAATGCCCTTGCCTACCAACACGAATGGCTTGTCGGTTTTCTTGCCGCCCTGGTAATTCATGACGATCAAGCGCGGAGGCTGGGCGCTGCCAATGGAAACGGCGAGGAACGCGCCCATGCCCAAGTCTTTGAGCTTCTTCTCGTCGTGAATCTCGACCTTGAGGTTTTTGTGCTCTTTGCCCAGGCTTTTAGCTTCTTCAGCCAAGTAGCTCGGGTGGCAGATGTTTGGCGGCAGGTTGCCCAAGTCGCGGGTGAACGCCATGCCCGTTGCGATGGCAGCGGCATGGATGGCTGCGCGCTCAGTATCCGCCTGAGTGGTTTTGCTGGTCAGCAGGGTAATTTTTTTCAGCGCACGCGGTTCGGCTTTTTGGCTCTTGAAACGATCGAACACGTATTCGCCATCCGCCAGGGTTTCCACCAGCAAACGTGCTTTACCGTAAGTGTCGCGATTTTTCACAACCAGCCCATCAAGAACTAACACGGCATCGCTGCCACCCAGGCCTTTCAATACGGACAATGTGCTGCTGACGACTTTGCGAAAGTGACGGTCAGACAACTCGCCGGCTTTGCCCACGCCCACCAACAGCACGCGCTCAGCTTTGAGGTGAGGCAGGTTGTGCAGCAACAGGCTCTGCCCGACTTTGCCCGCCAGATCGCCACGTTTCAGGACAGCGGCGATCGCCCCACCGGTCAGGGTGTCGAGGCTTTTAGCCGCGTCGCTAAGCACGCGACCTTCGGCGACGGCGAGAACCAGGGTGGCGGTTTTCAAGGTTTCTGGGCTAGCACTTTTAACAACAAATTCCATGTCGGGGTCCCCGATAAACGGTGGGTTTTCGCAGAAAGAATGAAGCGCACAGTCACAGCGCGTTGTTTCGCACCGGTGATGCCTGCGGCAAGGCCCGCAGTTTGACCCTGACTAACGGACCCTGACAACCCTTCACGTGCCAGGTTTTTACTCACTACGGCGTCGTCGCACACAGAGTCTCGCGCTTCTATGCAGACCGCGCAGTGACAGACACCCTCAATCACAGGATAATGCCGCATATTTTTTTGGTGGTTCGTCTCTGCGAGCCGTTAGTCATCGTGGCTGATACGTTTTTTGTTTGGCCATCTGTGCCTGACAATCCTGGAGTGTCTTGGTTTGATCGTCTTTCGTTATCTGTCCCGAGAAGTGCTGGTGACCATGAGCGCCGTCAGCGCTGTGTTGCTGGTGATCATCATGAGCGGACGTTTCATCAAGTACCTGGCTCAAGCCGCATCAGGTGCGCTCGATCCCGGCGTGCTGTTCATGATCATGGGCTTTCGCCTGCCAGGTTTCATGCAACTGATTTTGCCGTTGGGGCTGTTCCTGGGCATTCTTCTGTCTTACGGTCGCCTTTACCTCGAAAGCGAAATGACCGTACTGGCGGCGACCGGCATGAGTCAGCAACGCTTATTGTGGATGACCATGGCCCCGGCGGCCGTTGTGGCCCTGGTGGTCACTTGGCTGAGCTTGGGGTTGGCACCGCAAGGCGCCGCGCAGGTCGCAATGATCGTCAACCAACAAGACGCAATGACCGAGTTCGACACTCTGGAGCCGGGGCGTTTCCAGGCGCTGCGTGACGGTTCGCGGATTACCTATACCAAAACCCTGTCCGAAGACCGCGCCCAGCTCGGCGGTGTGTTTATTTCTGAAAAGCGCTTGTCTAGCGACGGCAAAAAGGACCAGGGTATTTCCGTACTGGTTGCCGAAAAGGGGCGCCAAGAGGTCAAGCCTGACGGCACCCGTTACCTTATTCTGGAAAATGGTTACCGCTACGACGGTAATCCCGGCGAGGCGAACTACCGCGCCATCAAGTACGACACCTATGGCGCTGTATTGCCTAAGCCGGAAATCAGTGAAGAAGTCACCGACCGCGAAGCCATCCCTACGCGCGACTTGATCGGTAACGACACCTTGCGCGCCAAGGCAGAACTGCAATGGCGTTTGTCGCTGCCGTTGCTGGTCTTCATCGTTACCTTGATCGCCGTGCCGCTTTCCAAGGCCAACCCGCGACAAGGGCGTTTCCTCAAACTGCTTCCGGCGATTCTTCTTTATATGGCGTATCTCACCATCCTGATTGCTGCGCGCGGAGCGCTTGAGCGCGGCAAGATTCCAATAGTCTTTGGTTTGTGGTGGGTACATGCGCTGTTTCTGTCCATCGGCATCCTGTTGCTGTACTGGGAATCTCTGCGGTTGGGCATGGCGAGTCGCCGCGACGCGAAGGAGGTGACCCGTGGTTAAAATTGACCGTTATATCGGCAAAAGCGTTTTAGTCGCGATCCTGGGTGTACTGGGTGTCATTTTGGGCCTGGCCTCGCTGTTCGCTTTCATTGATGAAATGGGCGACATCAGCGACACCTACACTCTGATGGACGCCAGCTCGTTCGTGTTGCTGACGGCACCTCGACGGGTCTATGAGATGTTGCCGATGTCGGCGTTGATTGGCTGTCTGGTGGGGCTCGGCAGTCTGGCCAGCAGCAGCGAACTGACCATCATGCGAGCGGCTGGCGTGTCGGTTGGGCGCATTGTCTGGGCGGTCATGAAGCCGATGCTGTTGCTCATGGTGGCTGGCGTACTGGTTGGCGAATATGTTGCCCCGGTCAGCGAAGACATGGCTCAGTCCAACCGCTCCTTGGCGCAAGGTGGCGGCGACGCACAAAGCAGCAAATACGGCGTATGGCACCGCGAGGGCGAGGAGTTTATTCACATCAACGCCGTGCAACCTAACGGTGTGCTGTATGGCGTGACCCGTTACCGCTTCGACGATCAGCGTCATATGCAGATCGCTAGTTTTTCCAAACACGCGAAGTTTGAGAAGGACCACTGGCAACTGCAAGACGTGACCACCACGGTATTCCATGGTGACAGCACTGAAATCGTAACCAGCCCGAGCGAGCGCTGGGGTGTGACATTAAGCCCACAGCTTTTGAGTACGCTGGTCTTGCCGCCGGACTCGCTGTCGATTTCCGGACTGTGGAGTTATTCGCACTATCTGGCGGAGCAGGGTTTGAACAACGGTCGTTACTGGCTAGCCTTCTGGACGAAGGTCTTGCAGCCGTTGGTGACCATGGCCTTGGTGTTGATGGCCATCTCGTTCATCTTCGGACCGTTGCGATCAGTGACCCTGGGCCAAAGGGTGTTTACCGGCGTGCTGGTGGGCTTTACCTTCCGCATCGCCCAAGACCTGCTGGGGCCGTCGAGTCTGGTGTTCGGCTTCTCACCACTGTTCGCGGTGCTGGTGCCGTCCGGGATTTGCGCTATTGCAGGCATTTGGCTGCTGCGTCGAGCGGGGTAATCCATCTGTAGTAGCTAACGTTAGCGAAGGTCCTTCGGACCTTATCGCAGCCTTCGGCAGCTCTTACAGAAATCTGTGCATCGCCAGAATCCGTGGGACTGAATTCATTCGGGAAGGGCTCCGCGCGGTATTTCAGCAAGGCCGCGCTGCCTGCTATATCGCCCTTTGAAATGTGTCAGGTATAACGCTTCCCGAATAAATGCGGTCCCACACAGCCCCTACAGTTACGCAATATTCCCAGTATCATCCCTTCTGCTTCGGCACCCGTACCAACTGTGTGTCGGAATACATGTCATGCCAGCTACGTTTCTGCTTGTCAAAGAGCACCCAGAAAAACCCCAGCCCTACGCAGAGCCACGAGCCGATCGAGACCACGAAGCGCAGCAGCGCCTGCCACAGGCTGATGCCGGTGCCGTCGGCGTTTTGCACGCGGATGCCCCAGACCTGCATGCCGAGGGTTTGACCCGAGTGGGTCCAGAATTTCGCGAAGAAGCCGAACAGCACAAACAGCAGGATCGTTGACAGCAACGGGTCGCCATCCAGCGTGCCAGCTTCTGATAAGGCTCGCAGTTTGGCTTCGCCGACAAACGCCATCAAAATCAGTTTGTACACCAGGGTGGTGACCATGAGCAGGGCGATGCAAAGCAGGGTGTCGTAAACCATTGCTGCCAAGCGACGACCTAGCCCCGCAATGGGAAAGTCACCTTGGGGACGAAGCTGATGTGTCGACATGGCAGACGCTCGATTACAAAAAAGAAAGCATTTTACGGAATCCCACGCATAAAAAAGCCCCTGATGGTCAACATCAGGGGCTTTTCTGTTCCAGTTACTTACCCTTCGGCTTGAACTTCATCCGCCTGCAGACCTTTTTGGCCCTGCACGGAGATAAAGGTTACTTTCTGGCCTTCTTTCAGGCTCTTGAAGCCGTTGCCCTGAATAGCGCGGAAATGGACGAACAGATCCGGCCCGCTTTCTGGCGTGATAAAACCAAAACCCTTTTCGTCGTTAAACCACTTGACGGTACCGCTCTGACGTTCAGCCATTTTCTTTATTCCTTGAAACTTAAATTAATGACAGTCCCTTTCCGTTGAAAGAGAGCTGGGACTGGTTGCAGGAAGAAAGAATCGTCGAACGGGATGTAGCAATGCTTGGCTCTACTGTCCAGGTCACGGTTCAAGCGACCCATGCAAACACAGTTGAGAAACTTTACGCCAACTTCGTCCGGAAAAACAAGCCCGGTTCAGGACCGGTTTCCGGGGCTCTCCGGCCTGTTTGAAAAATTTAACCGATGCGGTGCAATCGATAGATTTTGCCGGGAAGTTGAGGCTATAAGCGTGGCGGGGAAGGGACTAAGCGCGCGGTTCAACGAGGCGGTATTGCGAGGGGATGACCGTTCTGCGCACTGTTTTTGCTCAGTGCGCAGGTGTCATTGTATTAACCGCGGAAGTAACGCTGTGCCACGAATGGCATTTTGCTGACCTTCATTGGAATTTTTTTGCCGCGCACGATAGCCCAGACTTCGCTGTCCAATGCGACGTGGGCGCTGTCGAGGTACGCCATGACCAACGGACCGCCAAGGCTTGGACCGAAGCCGCCACTGGTGACACTGCCGATAATTTTGTCATCAGCGTCGACGATCTCTGCGCCTTCGCGCACGGGGGTGCGTTCTTGTGGCAGGAGGCCGACACGTTTGCGAGCGACGCCAGCCTGCTGCTGAGCGAAGATCTGTTGTGCGCCAGGGAAGCCACCGACACGCGCGCCGTCGGCACGTCGTACCTTGGAGATGGCCCACAACAGGCTCGCTTCGATAGGTGTGGTCTCGGTGTTCATGTCGTGGCCGTACAGGCAAAGACCGGCTTCCAGGCGCAGCGAGTCACGTGCGCCGAGGCCAATCGGTGCAACTTCAGGCTCGTCCAGCAGGCGTCGGGCCAAGGCTTCAGCGTGGTCCGCCGGAACCGAGATTTCGTAGCCGTCTTCGCCGGTGTAACCCGAGCGGCTGACGTAGCAATCAGCACCCAGCAGTGTCACTTTAGCGAACTGCATGAAGGTCATTTTCGCCACTTCAGGCGCCAGACGTGCAAGCACTGTTACAGCGGCCGGGCCTTGCAGGGCGAGGAGGGCGCGCGCTTCGAACAACGGCTCGATGTCGCACTGACCTGCCAAATGTTTCTGGATATGCGCTAGGTCATCGTCTTTGCAGGCGGCGTTGACCACCAGAATCAACTGGTCGTTACCGATATTGGCGACCATCAGGTCGTCCAGGATGCCGCCGTTTTCGTTGGTGAACATGGCGTAGCGTTGCATGCCCACTGGCAGGTCGATAATGTCGACCGGCACCAGCGTTTCCAGGGCTTTGGCGGCGTTGGCGCCGGTCAAGCGAATCTGGCCCATGTGCGACACGTCAAACAAACCGGCCTGGGCGCGGGTGTGCAAATGTTCTTTAAGCACACCCGCGGGGTATTGCACCGGCATGTCATAACCGGCGAACGGGACCATTTTTGCGCCGAGTTCGCGGTGCAGGGCGTGAAGCGGTGTGGTTAACAAGTGTTCGGTGGACATTGATGACTCCTAAGATTTTCCAGACTCGTCTAAATAGCGACAATTCCAGTGGATGGCATGAGGCTGAAATGTCAGCACTCGATAATGTTCACGGCCAGCCCGCCTCGGGCTGTTTCCTTGTATTTGCTCTTCATGTCAGCGCCGGTCTGGCGCATGGTGCGGATCACTTTGTCGAGGGACACAAAGTGCTGACCGTCGCCACGCAGCGCCATGCGCACGGCATTGATGGCCTTGACCGAACCCATGGCGTTGCGCTCGATGCACGGCACTTGCACCAGTCCGCCAATCGGGTCGCAGGTCAGGCCGAGGTTATGTTCCATGCCGATTTCGGCAGCGTTTTCCACTTGTTGAACGTTACCGCCCAAGACTTCGCACAACGCGCCAGCCGCCATGGAACAGGCTACGCCGACTTCGCCTTGACACCCCACTTCAGCCCCAGAGATCGATGCGTTCTCCTTGTAGAGAATACCGATGGCGGCCGCCGTAAGCAGAAAACGCACGACGCCGTCTTCGTTGGCCCCAGTAATAAAACGCATGTAGTAATGCAGCACCGCTGGAATAATCCCTGCCGCGCCGTTGGTGGGCGCAGTGACGACGCGGCCGCCATTGGCGTTTTCTTCGTTGACCGCCAACGCGTACAGGTTCACCCAGTCCAACACTGACAGCGCATCGCGTAGCGCGGCTTCAGGGTGCTGGCACAGCTGGCGGTGCAGGGCGGCAGCGCGGCGCTTGACCTTCAAGCCGCCCGGTAAAATGCCTTCGTTACGGCAGCCTGCGGTGACGCAGTCCTGCATGACTTGCCAAATCTTCAGCAGACCGCTGCGGGTTTCTGCTTCCGGGCGCCAAGCGGATTCATTGAGTAGCATTACTTCGCTAATGGACAACCCATGGGTGGTGCAATGGCTGAGCAACGCTTTGGCGCTTTTGAAGGGGAAGGTCAGCGGCGTGCTGTCTTCGACAATGCGGTCTGCGCCGGCGGCGTCTTCATCGACGACAAAACCGCCGCCGACTGAATAATATTCGCGACTACGGATCTGCAATCCAGCGGCATCGAAGGCACGGAAAATCATGCCGTTGGGATGGAACGCCAAGGGCTTGCGGATCATCGCCAGGTGTAGTTTTTCATTGAACGCAATACTGTGTTCACCCAGCAGATTCAAGCGTTCACTGCCACGGATCTGTTGCAGTCGCTCGGCGACGGTTTCGGTATTGACCGTGTCCGGGTGCTCGCCTTCCAGGCCCAGCAACACCGCTTTATCACTGCCATGGCCCTTGCCGGTCGCGCCCAGCGAACCATACAGCTCGACCTTGATGCTGGCCGTGCTGGTTAACACGTTGTCGCGACGCAGACCTTCGGCAAACCGAGCAGCGGCGCGCATTGGGCCAACAGTGTGCGAGCTGGAGGGTCCGATGCCGATCTTGAACAGGTCAAACACGCTCAGTGACATGGTGCACTCCGGTATTTTTTGTTGTTTTAAATGCGGTTATCCAGACGTACCGCGTTAAGCCATTCGCGAATAAATTCGCTCCCACAGGGGCCGATGCAGAACCTGTGGGAGCGAATTCATTCGCGAAGGCGGTGTGCCAGACACACCGCAACAGTACGCCCCGTCTAGATCAAGCCTCTTGATAGCTCTCAATCGATGGGCACGCGCAGATCAAGTTGCGATCACCAAACACGTTGTCGACGCGACCCACTGGCGGCCAGTATTTGCCGTCGATCAACGAAGCCACCGGGTACACCGCTTGTTCACGGCTATAGGGGTGAGTCCACTCGCCAACGATTTCGGCCGCGGTGTGCGGTGCGTTTTTCAGCGGGTTGTCTTCCTTGTCCAGCGCGCCGCTTTCCACTGCGCGAATCTCTTCGCGGATGCAGATCATGGCGTCGCAGAAACGGTCCAGTTCTTCCTTGGATTCGCTTTCGGTCGGCTCAATCATCAAGGTACCGGCCACCGGGAACGACATGGTGGGTGCGTGGAAGCCGAAGTCGATCAGGCGCTTGGCGACGTCATCAACGCTGATGCCGCTGCTGTCTTTCAAGGGACGCAGATCGAGGATGCATTCGTGTGCCACCAGACCATTGCTGCCGGTGTACAGCACGGGGTAATGCTCTTCCAGGCGTCGCGATATGTAGTTGGCATTGAGAATCGCCAACTGCGAAGCACGCTTGAGGCCAGCCCCACCCATCATGCGGATGTACATCCAGGTAATCGGCAAAATGCTTGCGCTGCCGAACGGTGCCGCGCAGACCGCGCCCACCTTGCGCTCCATCGTGGCGTGGCCCGGAAGAAACGGGGCAAGGTGCGATTTCACGCCAATCGGGCCAACGCCTGGACCGCCACCGCCGTGGGGAATGCAGAAAGTTTTGTGCAGGTTCAGGTGCGACACGTCGCCCCCGAATTTTCCTGGTGCGCAGAGGCCAACCATCGCGTTCATGTTGGCGCCGTCGATGTAGACCTGACCGCCGTTATCGTGAACGATGCCGCAGATTTCGCGAATGCCTTCTTCGAACACGCCATGGGTCGACGGGTAAGTGATCATTAGCGCGGCGAGGTGTTCGCGGTGCTCGGTGGCTTTAGCGCGGAGGTCTTCGATGTCGACGTTACCGCGTGCATCGCAGGCGGTTACGACGACTCGCATACCGGCCATGTTGGCGGTCGCCGGGTTGGTGCCGTGGGCAGAAGATGGGATCAGGCAGATGTCGCGGCGCTCGTCGCCACGGCTCTGGTGGTAAGCACGAATGGCCAGCAGGCCAGCGTATTCACCTTGAGAACCGGCGTTCGGTTGCAGCGAAATCGCGTCATAACCGGTGGCGGCGCAGAGCATCGCTTCCAGTTCGTCGGTCAATTGCTGATAACCCAGGCTTTGCTCGGCAGGAGCGAACGGGTGCAGATTGCCGAACTCGGCCCAGGTGATCGGAATCATTTCGCTGGCGGCGTTGAGCTTCATGGTGCACGAGCCCAGCGGGATCATGGTGCGGTCCAGCGCAAGGTCCTTGTCGGCCAGTTTGCGCAGGTAGCGCATCAACTCGGTTTCGGAGTGATAACGGTTGAACACCGGGTGGCTGAGGATCGGCGACTGGCGCAACAGCGCGGCAGGCAGCTTCGATTCGACACTGGCGGCCAGTGCATTGAAGTCCGGCAGGCGTTGTCCATCGGCAGCAAATACCAGCCACAACTCTTCAATGTCAGCCTGTTGGATGGTTTCATCGAACGACAGGCCAAGGCGCTGGGCGTCGATTTCACGCAGGTTGATTTGTTGTGCGCGGGCTTTGGCGTGCAGGGTCGCGGTATCGGCGCCAGTGACCAGGGTCAGGCTGTCGAAAAAGAACGCTTGCTCAACGTTCAAGCCTAATTGGCTCAAGCCTTGGGCGAAAATTGCGGTCAACTGATGCGTGCGCTTGGCGATTTGCGTCAAGCCACGAGGACCGTGGTACACGGCGTACATGCTGGCGATATTGGCCAGCAATACCTGAGCGGTGCAGATGTTGCTGGTGGCCTTCTCACGGCGAATATGTTGTTCGCGGGTTTGCATGGCCAGACGCAACGCAGACTTGCCGTGGCGATCAACGGACACACCGACCAAACGGCCAGGCATGTCGCGTTTGAAGGCGTCGCGGGTAGAGAAGTAAGCCGCGTGCGGGCCACCGAAGCCCAGCGGGACGCCGAAACGTTGTGCGCTACCGATGGCCACGTCTGCGCCAAACTCACCCGGCGGGGTCAGCAACGTCAGGGCCAACAGGTCAGCTGCGACCGCAACCAGTGCGTGGGAAGCGTGGAAGCGTTCTACAAGTTCGCGGTAGTCAAACACGTCGCCATTGCTGGCGGGGTATTGCAGCAGCGCGCCGAAGTATTCACCGACCTCGGTCAGTTCGCTTTCATCGGCGACCACTACCGTAATGCCCAGGGGTTCGGCACGGGTGCGCAGCACGTCCAGGGTCTGTGGGTGGCAATGGCTGGAGGCGAAGAACAGGTGGCTGCTCTTGTTCTTGCTCAAGCGTTTGCAGAAGGTCATGGCTTCGGCGGCGGCGGTGGCTTCATCGAGCAACGAGGCATTGGATATCGGCAGCCCGGTCAGGTCGCTGATCAGGGTCTGATAATTAAGCAACGACTCCAGACGGCCTTGGGAAATCTCTGGTTGATACGGCGTGTAAGCGGTGTACCAGGCCGGATTTTCCAGCAGGTTGCGCAGGATCGGCGCCGGGGTGTGGGTGTTGTAATAGCCTTGACCGATGTAGGTCTTGAACAGCTGGTTTTTGCCGGCGATGACTTTGATCGAAGCCAGTGCATCTGCTTCGCTTTGACCTGGGCCCATGTCGAGGACGCTGGTGCCTTTAATGCTTTCTGGGATGACGGCGGCGCTCAACGCTTCCAAGGAGTCGAAGCCCAGGGTGGTGAGCATGGCTTTTTCGTCAGCCGGACGCGGGCCGATGTGGCGCGCGACAAATTCGTTGGCGGTGCTCAACTCGATACGATCAGTCATGGCTATTCCTCAGGCGTCGGCGTTGGCTTTGATCAGGCGGTCGTAGGCGCCCTGATCGAGCAAGGCATTAATGGCGTCAGCGTCTTGCGGGATAAAGCGAAAGAACCAGCCCGCGCCCGACGCGTCTTGGTTAACCAGCTCAGGGGTCGCATCGAGGACGGTGTTTACTTCCACCACTTCGCCATTGAGCGGCATATTGATGCTGCTGGCGGCTTTGACCGACTCCACCACCGAGACCTCAGCGTGTTGAGTGTAAGCCTGCAGTTCCGGGAGTTGCACGTACACCACGTCGCCCAGCGATTCTTGCGCGTAGGGGGTAATGCCGACAGTGACGCTGCCATCTGCTTCGGCACGTAACCATTCGTGATCAACCGTGAATCGCAACTCGCTCATAAAAACTCCTCAAAGGCGCAAAAGCTCGTGACTGGCACGAGCGTAATGGCGAGTTCATAGCAAGTTTGCGGCCAATGTTGGATATACGTTTTAAATCAATGATTTAGGGGGTTCTGCGTAGGGCCCTGTATTTAGCTTTGTAGCGAAATCGCTACAGTGACTGCCCCGTCTAAAATATTTACGGGATCAGAGCCTTGCATACGGTGGTGTACAGCCATGTGTAGCGAAATCGTTCCGTTGTACTGGTTTCAGTACAGGAACGAAGCCATGCCCAATCTTGCAAATAAATGCAGATTCAGTGGTAGCGAACTTGTTCGCGAAGGGAGAGCGACGCGGTTTCCAGGCATACCGCGAGGACAACCTGTTTGATGCAATGTGCCAGCATTGCCTTGGCTTTTATGGGACTGGGTCTTTTCGCAGGCAAGTAAGTCAGCCTCAGCCAGTGGTAAACGAGAGGAAAATATCCCCTGGTTGGCATAAAATTCGATCACCCAATCCGTTGCGATCAACTTCCGCTCGGGCGAAACGCGTGGCTTTTTCCAGATCAATCAGTGTGATCTGCGCCTGCGGGATCGGATCTGGCGAGTGGTCCGGGACTCGGATTGTGATTCTGCGTCTTCCCACCCGATACTCATAAACTCAACTTGCGACTCAGGATGAGCCTCAATGTAATGTTCGCTGAAAGGCTTGATATAAATAACATCCCCGGCCGAGATGTCGCTTCGAATGTTGTTCTGAACAAATGCTCCATCACCGGAAACGAATGTCTGCACCCTTCATCCGTACTTATTGATTTAAATTGTTTCTAGCGAAAGTAACTCGTCGAAAGTCTGACGACGACGAATAACCCTGACCGAGTCGCCATCCAGCAATAACTCCGGGATTAACGGTCGGGTGTTGTAATTGGATGACATGCTCGCACCGTAGGCGCCGCAATCATGGAAAACCAGCAAATCATCCACCTGCAGATCCGGCAGCAATTGGTAATCGATTTCGCCGTTGCTCTGCTGAGTGAACACATCGCCAGCCTCGCACAACGAACCAGCCACCACGGTGTTGCGCCACAACCCCCGATCAGACACAGGGACTTTTTGAATAGCGGTGATTTGGTGAAAACTGCCATACATGGCCGGCCGTATCAAATCGTTGAAACCGGAGTTCACGAGCACAAAATGATTAATCCCAACATCCTTTTTAGCCCTGACCTGAGCCACCAGGCACCCGGATTCAGCGACCAGAAGGCGCCCCGGTTCGATCTCCAGCGTCACCGAATGCCCAAGATGCTCTTCAATTTGGCAACGCGCCAGATCCCAGATCCGGAAGTACTCGCCGATGTCGATCTGCGGATCATCGTCGCGATAGGCGATCGGCAATCCGCCCCCCGCCGAGATCGCCGAAATATCGAACGGGCAACGCAGCACGTGCTCGACCATACTCGCGCAGACACGTTGCAGATGCTCGTAATCGACGCCGGAGCCGATGTGCATGTGCAGCCCTACCAACTCCAGACCGTAGGTTTCGATCAGTTGGTAGCACACATCCAGGTTTTCATGCCAGTTGCCGTGCTTGCTGTGTTGGCCCCCAGTATTGGTTTTGCGGCTATGGCCGTGACCGAATCCTGGGTTTATCCGCAACCAGACTTTATGCCCGGGACTCGCCTTGCCCAGTTGCTCCAGCATTTGCGGTGAGCCGGCGTTGACCGGAATGTTCAGTTCGATCACCCGTTCCAGCGTCGCTTCGTCCAGGACATCACAGGTGTAAACGATTTGGGCGTGACCCTCATCGTTGCGAAATCCGGCTCTGTGGGCTCGTTCAATTTCGCCCAGTGACACTGCGTCGACCATGGCGCCCAGACTTTTCATTAATTTGAGTATCTGAATGTTCGGGCTGGCTTTCTGCGCATAGCGAATCACGTCGAATGCTCGCAATTGCGCGGTCCGGCGACGAATGGAATCGGCGTCATACAGCCAGAACGGCGTGCCGAATTCGTGCGCCAGTTGGTTGATCAGTGAATCGTTGATGTTGTTCAAAGTGAGGCACCCGTTCAAAGAGCCGGAGGGTTTAGCTCGTAGCAGACATAAGCTTTTCGGGACGGTTCGAGCACATTCCATTCGCCCCTGTAACCGGCGGTAAAGACCAGTTGCATGCCGGGTAAAAATAAAACCTGAGTGCCCTGCTCGTCCTCGATCATGATCCGCCCCTCCAGCAGACTAGCGAATTCATGCTCGGTGAAGCTCACCGTAAAACTGCCCACGCTGCATTCCCAGATCCCTACCGAGAACAACCGGTAAGCGCTCTCGAACTGCTTGTGAAAAGTTTGCAATACCCCCTCACATTGGGGCGATTCCAGTTAATCCATTGGCAAGCTTGATCCGCCTCCTGCTCGCCCTTGCAGACTATCGATGACCTAACGGCGCCGTTGAATAAAAGGCACCCCCATCGCACATCTGAAGGCAGCAGAGTGGTGGAGGTTTGTTTGTCGAGCCAGTGTAATTATGTGATCTCTACATTCAAAATATCATTTGTTTTTAGAGATCTTTCATTTTTGATATACCTTGAGCAAGGCTTAAACGGCTCGGCATGCTATGCTCGCTGCCGCTTCTCAATGGATTCTGGCCGTATCTGCCTTGGGGAAAAGAGTGAGATTCAGTTTCAGGCAAGTCGAAATATTCTGGGCGATAATGACCACCGGCAGCGTGACCAAGGCCGCGGTGTTGTTGAAAACCTCACAACCAACCGTCAGCCGTGAAATCGCTCGATTTGAACATGTCCTCGGGCTCAAACTGTTTGAACGAACACAGGCGCGGTTGCAGCCAACCGCTCAGGGGCTGAGCTTGTTCGAGGAAGTGAAAACCTCCTATTACGGGCTCGAACGCATCCACAATGCGGCGCAATCGATCAAGAATTCCCGGACCAGTCTCACGATCGCATGCTTGCCTGCTTTTTCGCAGAGCCTGTTGCCCTATGTGTGTGGTCGATTCATCAATACGTTCCCTGAAGTGAATATCAACATCACCCCGCAGGAGTCCCCGCTGCTCGAGGAGTGGATGACCGCCCAACAGTATGATTTGGGGTTGACTGAAAACAGCGAAACGCCGCCAGGCACTCGATGTGAAAACATATTTACAGGCGATGAAGTGTGCGTGCTGCCATCGAGTCATCCGCTGTGCAGCAAAAAGGTGATTACGCCTTTGGATCTGTCCGGCGTCAACATGGTCAGCCTCGCGGGTCAGGACCCTTACCGGATCATCTTCGACAGGATACTTGCTGACGCGCGTGTCAAATGTCGCACCGTCATAGAAACCCACAGCGCAGCGGCCGTCTGCTTTTTCGTCCAGCAAAACGTCGGGGTAGGTATCATCAATCCGCTAACGGCCTTGAGTTTTACAGATCAGGCTGTGTGCTTACGACGGTTCGCGATTTCTATACCGTTTTCCGTCAACCTCATCACATCGCTACATCGGCCGCAGACGTCAGTCGCTTCGGCCTTCATTGATGAGTTGAAGTTGAGCGCCGGCGAGTTGCACCAGAAACTTCATACGTTACTAGAGTGATGTAGAAGAAATAGGCTCGATCCCCATAAAAAGTGCTGAAGTTAATTCCAGTGCTTGTGGAGTTGCAATGTTGACATGCGCGGTTTGACGTTTGCGTCGCCACGCGCCAAGTCGTCCTGCGCCGAGTTGTCGCTGTCGCTCGGCCAGAATGCGTTGCCTGTACCTGGGTGATGTTCTGGACCGCCATCGAGGTGCAGGCCGAAGATCATCTGAGTATCAACACCAACCCCCGATCAGGCCTTGGGTGAAGCCGGGCTGTTGGCTTGAGTGAGGTGCGTCAAAGCTGTTGTAAGTTAAATGCTCGAACCAACAACGCATTAGTTCGAGCAAAATACTTAAGCCGAAGGTAAAGCCGAACCTTGATCGGAACCCGCCACGTTGTGGGTTTGAGGCCCTGCGCCCGAAGTGATTTCCCGAGCAACTGTCCAAACGATAATCGCCGCGACGATGTCAAAAATTGCCAGCACCACAAGCAGTGGACCGTAACAAACGTGTGTCACCAAAACGCCGCCACCGGGATTGGGTGATGCTCAAATATCGGGTTAGCCCTTCCCCGAAATCCCATACTTGCGCAGCCTGTGGGCGATGGCGGTGTGGGAAGTTTGCAGGCGGCTGGCGAGTTGGCGGGTCGAGGGGTAGCTGACGTAGAGTTTTTCCAGCAAGGTTTTTTCGAAGTCTTCGACGGCTTGTTCCAGGCTGGCGACTTCTCCGTCGGCCTGGCGTGCGACCGAGGTGCCGGCAATGTCTAGGTCACCGATGTCCACCAGGGAACTTTCGCAAATGGCTGCCGCGCGGAAAATCACGTTTTGCAACTGGCGCACGTTGCCCGGCCAGCGATTGCTCAGCAGTGCAGGATAAGTGCCTGGTGTCAGGCGGCAGACCGGTCGTTGAATCTGCGCACAGGCCTGTTCCATGAAATAGCGGGCCAGCAGCAAAATGTCCTGGCCGCGTTCACGCAGCGGCGGCACTTCGAGGTTAAGGACGTTCAGTCGATAAAACAGGTCCTCGCGAAAGGTGCCTTCGCTGACCATCTTTTCCAAGTCGCGGTGGGTGGCGCTGAGGATCCGTACGTTGACCTTCACTTCCCGGTCGCCACCGACGCGCCGGAAGCTGCCGTCGTTCAAAAACCGCAGCAGCTTGGCTTGCAGGTACGGCGACATTTCGCCGATTTCATCGAGAAACACCGTGCCGTGGTTAGCCATTTCCATTAGCCCCGGTTTGCCGCCGCGTTGGGCGCCCGTGAAGGCGCCGGGGGCATAACCGAAGAGTTCGCTCTCGGCGAGGTTTTCCGGCAGCGCAGCGCAGTTGAGCGCCAGAAACGGGGCCGCATGGCGGGCGCTGATGGCGTGACAGGCACGGGCCACCAACTCTTTGCCGGTGCCGGTCTCGCCTTGGATCAGCAGCGGCGCATCCAGCACCGCGACGCGCAACGCTCGGGTTTTCAAGGTGCGTATAGGTAGCGATTCACCCAACAACGAATCGAAACCCTCGGAGTGATCGTGGTGCAGCGCGGCCAGGCGTTCACCGATGCGGCTCGGCAAGTACAGCGTCAGCAGCGCACCGGCGTCAGTGATGGGCGTAGCGTCCAGCAGCAATGCCTCGCCATTAAGCGTGACTTCGCGCAATGGCAGGCGAAAACCGTTTTCCAGCAAGGCCGTGTGCAGACCGGGATCGGCGAACAGCTCAGCGACTGATTCACCCGCAGGCTCCCGGCCACACAGCGCGATCAATGCCGGGTTGGCGAGCAGTACCCGGCCGTTGCTGTCCAGCGCCAACACCGGGTCGGTCATGGCGGCGAGCAGGGCATCGAGTTGCAGGTGCCGACGTTGGCCGGGAAGGATATCGACCACAGTGATCGCTTCGACCCCGCGCACGCGAAACAGTCGGTCTTTCAATTCTTCCAGCACTTGTGGGCTGAGGGTGGGGGCGTCGATATACACGTTCGGCGGAACCATCTCCACCGCGTCCAGATTCAGATTGCGCCCGCCGAGAATTGCCAGCACTTCCTGGGTAATGCCAACGCGGTCGATGAAGCAGACGTGGATACGCATGGGGCGGCTGAATGTTCCGGGCGGCGAGGGCGGCAATTATGCCAGTAAACAGAGTGGTGGCGTGGCGGACGCTTCGCTAACACGTTGACTCCTACAGAGTCGACGTGTTGGCGAAAGGATTTGAACATTACTTCAAATGCTCAGGATTCACCGGCTCGCCCGATTTAATGGCGAGCTTTGCCCGGACGTCTTCGAACATCTCGTCGTATTGCTTGTGCATCGCTAGCGGCAGGGTCGCGGTGTGTGGCAGGCCGTGTTTGATTGCAATTTTGTTAGCCACGCTGGCGAAGTTAAAAGCGCTGTCACGCGGCAGATCAAACGTATCTTCGAACGCGTCGCCGTTGACATCGCCGACCATGGAGAAATGCATGTAAGCGCCGTCTTTTGGGTCTTGATGCACTTCGTAGTGGATATGGATGTCATACCCGAAGTCATTGGGTTGCAGCGCAGCGCGAGTGATATACAAATGACCTGGCTCGTACATGTGCGTTGCTCCTTTACGGTACAAAAGTGTAGGAATAGACCACATGGTCGCTTCCCAGGTTCACCGATAGTGAATGCCTTGGCTGGCGGTGCTGATCCGGGTTCCGGCATAACCGTTGACGATGTCTTCGATGTCCGCCAGCGAACCGATCACGGCCTCTTTTCCGGTGTTGCGCGCGAATTCGCAGGCAGCCTGCACTTTAGGCCCCATCGAGCCTGCGGCAAAGCCCAGTTTTTCCATGTCGTCGGGATGAGCCTGGGCGATGGCCTTTTGCGTCGGCTTACCCCAGTCGATAAACGCTGAATCAACGTCAGTGGCAATCACTAGCAAATCGCAGTCCAGTTGCTCCGCCAGCAAGGCCGAGCACAGGTCTTTATCGATCACGGCTTCCACGCCTTTGAGCTTGCCGTCTTCGCCATACATTGTCGGAATGCCGCCACCGCCGGCGCAAATTACGATGCTGCCTTTCTCCAGCAGCCATTTGATCGGGCGAATTTCGAAGATGCGCTTGGGCCTTGGGCTGGCCACCACTCGACGGTATTTGTCGCCATCCGGTGCAATGCTCCAGCCTTTTTCCTGAGCCAGACGCTCGGCTTCTTCTTTTGAATAGACCGGACCGATGGGCTTGCTTGGGTGCTGAAACGCCGGGTCGTTGCCATCGACTTCGACTTGGGTCAGTAGGGTAGCGAAGGGTTTTTCAATGGGCAGCATATTGCCCAATTCCTGTTCGATCATGTAGCCGATCATGCCCTCGGTTTCTGCCCCGAGTACGTCCAGCGGGTACGGCGAAACCGAGGTGTAGGCTGCCGCCTGCAAGGACAACAGCCCGACTTGCGGACCATTGCCGTGGGCGACGACCAGTTCATTGTTGGGGGAAATTTTGGCGATCTGTTCGGCGGCGATGCGGATATTGATCCGCTGATTATCAGCCGTCATTGGCTCGCCACGGCGGAGCAGGGCGTTACCGCCCAGAGCAACGACGATACGCATGATGGTTTTTCCTTTCTAATATGAATGCCCGTCGAATTCTTCGCAGGCAAGCCTGCTCCCACAGATTGCGATGTTTCCCGACTCGGTGTTTGGCACACCCCTATCGGTGGTTCCCGACACTGTGGGAGCAGGCTTGCCTGAGGATCCGATTTTTCATGCGCCGATGATCTTGAATCAGCCAGCCAATGCCGCCACCAAGATCGCCTTGATCGTGTGCATGCGGTTTTCCGCTTGCTCGAAGGCGATATTGGCCGGGGATTCGAAGACGTCTTCGGTCACTTCAACGCCGTTGGCCAGGTTCGGATAACGGCTGGCAATGTCTTTGCCGACTTTGGTTTCGCTGTTATGGAACGCAGGCAGGCAATGCATGAATTTTACCCGAGGGTTGCCCGCCGCTTTCATCATCGCGCTGTTGACCTGGTACGGCAGCAATTGCTCGATGCGCTCGTCCCAGGCTTCCACCGGCTCGCCCATGGACACCCAAATATCGGTGTGAATGAAATCGACGCCTTTGACCGCTTCTTTCGGGTCTTCGGTAATGGTGATGCGTGCGCCGCTTTCTTCGGCGAAGACTTTGCATTGGGCGATGAAATCTTCATGCGGCCACAGCGCTTTGGGTGCGCCGATACGCACGTCCATGCCCAGCTTGGCGCCGATCATCAACAGCGAATTGCCCATGTTGTAGCGCGCATCGCCCAGGTAGGCGTAGCTGATGTCGTGCAGCGGTTTGTCGCTGTGTTCGCGCATGGTCATGGTGTCGGCGATCATTTGCGTCGGGTGAAACTCAGCGGTCAAGCCATTGAAAATTGGCACGCCGGCAAACTTGGCCAGCTCTTCGACGATCTCCTGCTCAAAGCCACGGTATTCAATGGCGTCGAACATCCGGCCAAGAACGCGGGCGGTGTCTTTCATGCTTTCTTTGTGGCCAATTTGCGACGACACCGGGTCGATGTAGGTGACGTGTGCTCCTTGATCGTGAGCGGCTACTTCAAATGCGCAACGGGTGCGGGTTGAGGTTTTTTCGAAGATCAGCGCAATGTTTTTGCCTTTTAGATGCTGCTGTTCGGTGCCGGTGTACTTCGCGCGCTTGAGGTCGCGGGACAGGTCGAGCAAGTAGTGCAGCTCACGGGTGGTGTGGTGCATCAAACTCAGCAGGCTGCGGTTACGCATATTAAAAGCCATGTTCAACTCTCCCTTGTAGTGGGCAAAAATCAGTAACTAACGGAATCACGAGCGATTGGGCAGGTCATGCAATGGCCGCCGCCGCGACCTCGGCCCAATTCGCTGGCACTGATGGTGATGACTTCGACACCAGCCTTGCGCAGCAGGGTGTTGGTGTAGGTATTGCGGTCGTACCCGATGACCACGCCCGGCTCCAAGGCGACAACGTTGTTGCCGTCGTCCCACTGCTCGCGCTCGGCGGCGAAGCTGTTGCCGCCGGTTTCCACCACGCGCAGGGTTTTGAGGTTAAGCGCTGCGGCCACGGTGTCGAGAAAGTGGGTGTCTTCGCGACGGATGTCGATGCCGCCCGGTTTGCTTTCGTCAGGGCGCAGGGTGAAAGCGACGATTTGATTGACCACGTCCGGGAAAATCGTGACCAGGTCGCGGTCGCAGAAACTGAACACGGTGTCCAGGTGCATCGCGGCGCGGGATTTTGGCAGCCCGGCGACGATTACGCGTTCTACCGCGTTGTACTTGAACAGGTTGCGCGCCAGTTGGCCGATGGCCTGATGCGAGGAGCGCTCGCCCATGCCGATCAACACCACACCGTTGCCGATGGGCATCACGTCGCCGCCTTCAAGGCTGGCGCTGCCGTGGTCTTCGTCCGGGTCGCCGTACCAGATACGGAAGTCAGCATTGACGAACTCGGCGTGAAATTTGTAGATAGCGCTGGCGAGCAGGGTTTCCTGTCGGCGCGCAGGCCAATGCATAGGGTTCAACGTGACGCCGCCGTAGATCCAGCAGGTGGTGTCACGGGTGAAGATGGTGTTTGGCAGCGGCGGCAGAATGAAGCTGGCATGGCCTAGAAAGTCGCGAAATATCTCCAGGGTCTTGCCGCCGAAGTCGCTGGGCAGGTCATCAGCGGACACGCCGCCAATCAGGTATTCGGCGATCTTGCGCGGCTCCAGGCTGCGCAGCCAGGCGTTGGTCTCGTTGATTAAACCGATGCCAACGGAATTCGCACTGATCTTGCGCTCCAGAATCCAGTCGAGGGCTTCGGGAGTTGCCACGATATCGCTCAGCAGGTTGTGCATTTCCAGCACATCGACGCCGCGTTCACGCATTTTGGTGACGAAATCAAAATGGTCACGCTTGGCCTGATTGACCCACAGCACGTCATCGAACAGCAGTTCATCGCAGTTATTGGGGGTCAGGCGTTGATGGGCGAGGCCGGGTGAACAAACCAAGACCTTTTTTAGCTTTCCTACTTCAGAGTGGACGCCAAGTTTGACGGGTTCAGCGGACATTTCTGTACTCCTCCAATGACATGAGTAGGGGTGTTACAGGGTCAGGAAACCGGCGTAGAGACCATAGGCAGCTACCAGCGCCCCGACCACGACGACGGCAAAAATCACTTTCTCCAGGTTGGTAAAAACCGGTTGGCCGACTTCGCGTTTGGCTTTGGCAAACAAAATAACGCCGGGGGCATAGAGCAGGGCCGAGAGCAGCAGGTATTTCACGCCGCCGGCATAGATCAGCCAGACCGCGTAGATCAGCGCAACGGCAGCGATGAACAGGTCTTTCTTGCGTTCGGCCATGGCTTTTTCGTAGGTCTCGCCACGCACCGCCAGCAGCACGGCATAGGCCGCGGACCACAAGTAAGGGATCAATATCATTGAAGTTGCGAGGTAGATCAGTGACAGGTACGTGCTGGCAGAGAACAAGGTGATGATCAGGAACACCTGAACCATGGCATTGGTCAGCCACAGCGCATTGGCCGGTACGTGGTTGGCGTTTTCACGCTTGAGGAAGGCCGGCATGGTGTGGTCTTTGGCCGCGGCGAACATGATTTCCGCACACAGCAACACCCACGACAGCAGGGCCCCGAGCAGGGAGATGATCAAACCTACGCTGATCAACACGGCGCCCCAGTGCCCAACCACGTGCTCCAGCACGGCAGCCATCGACGGGTTCTGCAGTTTGGCCAATTCTGGCTGAGTCATGATGCCCAGCGACAGCACGTTCACGAACACTAGAAACAGCAGCACGGTGATGAAACCAATGATGGTGGCCTTGCCCACGTCCGAGCGCTTTTCGGCACGGGCGGAGAAGATGCTCGCGCCTTCAATGCCGATAAACACCCAAACGGTGACCAGCATCATGTTGCGCACCTGGTTCATCACGCTGCCCAGGTCCGGGTTCTTGATGCCCCAAATGTCAGCGGTGAAAATGTCCAGCTTGAACGCGAAGACCGCGATCAGCACGAACAGCAACAGAGGCACAACCTTGGCGACGGTGGTGACCAGGTTGATGAACGCGGCTTCCTTGATCCCACGCAGGACAAGGAAATGCACCGCCCACAGCAAAATCGACGCACCGACTATCGCGGCCGGTGTGTTGCCTTGACCGAAAATCGGGAAGAAATAACCGAGGGTGCTAAATAGCAGTACGAAGTAACCGACGTTGCCCAGCCAGGCGCTGATCCAGTAGCCCCAGGCCGAGGAGAAACCCATGTAGTCGCCGAAGCCGGCTTTGGCGTAAGCGTAGACCCCGCCGTCAAGGGTCGGCTTGCGGTTGGCCAAGGTCTGAAATACGAACGCGAGGGTCAACATGCCCACGGCGGTGATGGCCCAACCGATCAAAATGGCCCCGACATCGGCGCTGGCCGCCATGTTTTGCGGCAGCGAGAATATTCCCCCGCCGATCATCGATCCTACTACCAAGGCGACTAGCGCGCCGAGTCGAAGTTTGCCAGGAGAATCAGACATCGCACAGCCCCATCCAGGAGAAGGAATTCACAACGGTAGTTCAATCGCTGTACCGGCAGATGACGCAGATCAAGGAGTTACGCTATTGCCGTGACAATTTGTCGCTGGCTAGGTCTGTAGGAGAATCCGCCACGTCTTCGACGCCGCGCTGTCGCGCAGCAAACTGTGTGGCACTTTGTGTGGTTTGAGGTTGCAGGGTGTCAGGACTGAAGCCTTCCCGAATAAATTCGGTCCCACAGAGGTGGGCGATTCACAGATTCTTTAGCTGCCGAAGGCTGCGATAAGGTCCGAAGGACCTTCGCCAACACGTTGGCTCCTACAGAGGAACCGGTTCGGGCCTTGACCAGATCCAGAGGTTGCCAAGGCTCATGCCGCCGAGGGCGAGGAACAGCGGCCAACGGTGTTCGAGCAGGGTCAGCATCGCCACGGCGCAGACCAACATGCTGACGGTGGCGCTGATTTTGGCGCGGCGGGCAATCAGGCGGCCGTTGCGCCAGTTGCTCAGCATCGGTCCAAAAAGCCGATGGTTTTCCAGCCAAGCGCTTAACCGGGGTGAGCTTTTTGTGGCCGCCCAGGCGGCCAGCAGGATGAATTCTGTGGTGGGCAAACCGGGCACGACAATGGCGATCAAGCCGATCGTCAAGCTGACGTACGCAAGAATACCGAACAGCACGCGGGCGGTTTTTGAGCCCATTGCTGTGTGAGGTTTGGTCGAAAGGGTCATGGGGCGTCTGTCCATTTAACAACCCAAGCAGTTTAACAGGGCTGGCCGGGCATGCCTGATTCAAGCGATTTCAACCTGCTGTGCGGCGACTGGGCGATCATCCAGCGCCTGAACGACGCGCAGGTAAATTTAATGCAGCGCGTCCTTAGCGCTAGAGAGGTTGCCCACTGAGCTTTGCAACGTTTGCGGTACGTCGTGCGAGGGGAAGGAAGATGTCGTTGACGCGCCACTGAGTCACGGGGTACCTGACCAACAAACCAGCAGATGATAATTTTTTATCATCTGCGATATTGGTCAAGCCGTTATTGGTGATTTATTGCGCGACTAGGCAGCCAGGTTACTCGGCGTTGTGCAGCGCCAGGCAGTTGTCCAGCATACGGTTTGAGAACCCCCATTCGTTGTCATACCAGGCCAATACCTTCAGCAGTTTGCCACTGACCTTGGTGTGATTGGCATCGAAGATCGACGACAGCGGGTTGTGGTTGAAATCGCTGGAGACCAACGGCAGCGTGTTGTAGCCGAGCACTTTCGAGTGGCGGCTGGCTTCCTTGAAGATCTCGTTGACTTCGTCGGCAGTGGTTTCCCGCTTAAGCTGCACGGTCAGGTCCACCAACGAGACGTTGATCACCGGTACCCGCACCGACATGCCCGTCAATTTGCCCGCCAGTTCCGGAAGCACCAAGCCCACGGCTTCAGCCGCGCCAGTTTTACTCGGGATCATGTTGTGCGTGGCAGAGCGCGCACGGTACGGGTCGGTGTGATAAACATCAGTCAGGTTTTGATCGTTGGTGTACGCATGAATCGTGGTCATCAAACCGTTTTCAATGCCCAGCTCGCGGTGGAGCACTTGGGCCACTGGCGCCAGGCAGTTAGTGGTGCACGACGCATTGGAAATAATCTGATGCGATTGACGCAGCACGTCGTGGTTAACGCCGTAAACCACGGTGGCATCGGCGCCTTTGGCCGGTGCGGAGATAATCACTTTACGAGCGCCGGCGGTGATATGCGCGGCGGCTTTGTTGCGGTCGGTGAACAAACCAGTGCATTCAAATACAACATCGATGTTCTGAGCTTTCCACGGCAAATCGGCCGGGTTGCGGATGGAACTGACCGCAATTCGGTCACCATTGACGGTCAGGCTTTCGTCGTCGAACTCGACGGTGCCGCCGAAATGACCGTGTACGGTGTCGAATTGCAGCAGATGCGCGTTGATCGCGCTGTCGCCCAAATCGTTGATGGCGACGACCTGCAAGTCTTGCCGGTAGCCTTGGGTATAGAGTGCGCGTAGGACATTGCGGCCAATGCGGCCAAAGCCATTGATTGCGATACGAAGCGTCATACAGCCGTCCTCTCTGAAATTTGTTGTTGGAATTACAAGATTATTCGCATAAAAATAGAAAACAAGCCTTTTTAATGGCAATATTTTGTTTTATCTACAACGAGTAACCCGTAAGCCCAGTACAGTTGTTCGAAATCGTGCCTTTGCTCAGCCTAGGCCTGACGACCGAAAATTGGAATCATCTGAACGGGTCACCTATCCGCTAGCCTGGAGTTCATCACATGCATCCCCGCGTTCTTGAGGTAACTGAGCGGCTAATTGCCCGTAGTCGTGCGACACGTGAGCGCTATCTGCACATGATCCATGGCGCAGCCAGCGATGGCCCAATGCGCGGCAAACTGCAATGTGCCAACTTCGCCCACGGCGTGGCCGGTTGCGGCACCGAAGACAAACAAAGCCTGAAAATGATGAACGCCGCCAACGTGGCCATCGTTTCGTCTTACAACGACATGCTTTCGGCGCACCAGCCGTACCAGCATTACCCGGAGCAGATCAAACAAGCCCTGCGCGAAATCGGCTCGGTGGGTCAGTTCGCCGGCGGGGTTCCCGCCATGTGCGATGGCGTTACCCAGGGCGAACCGGGCATGGAGCTGGGCATTGCCAGCCGTGAAGTGATCGCCATGTCGACAGCCATCGCGTTGTCGCACAACATGTTCGATGCCACACTGTGCCTCGGAATTTGCGACAAAATCGTGCCGGGCTTGTTGATGGGCGCTTTGCGCTTTGGTCATCTGCCCACCTTGTTCGTACCGGGCGGTCCGATGCCGTCGGGCATATCCAACAAGGAAAAAGCCGACGTTCGCCAGCGCTATGCAGAGGGTAAAGCTACCCGCGAAGAGCTGTTGGAAACGGAGATGAAGTCGTACCACAGCCCTGGCACCTGCACCTTTTACGGCACCGCCAATACCAACCAATTGCTGATGGAAGTCATGGGCCTGCATTTGCCGGGCGCATCCTTCGTCAATCCCTACACCCCGTTACGCGATGCACTGACCCGCGAAGCGGCGCACCAAGTCACTCGGTTGACCAAGCAAAGCGGGCAGTTCATGCCGCTGGGCGAAATTGTCGACGAGCGCTCGCTGGTGAACTCGATTGTGGCGCTGCACGCGACGGGCGGCTCGACCAATCACACGCTGCACATGCCCGCCATCGCCATGGCCGCCGGGATCATTTTGACCTGGCAAGACATGGCCGATTTGTCAGACGTGGTGCCGACCCTGACCCACGTTTATCCAAACGGTAAAGCGGATATCAACCACTTCCAGGCGGCCGGTGGAATGTCGTTCCTGATCCGTGAATTGCTGGAAGCCGGTTTGTTGCACGAAAACGTCAACACCGTCGCCGGGTTCGGCCTGAGCCGTTACACCCAGGAGCCGTTCCTCGAAAATGGCACGCTGGTATGGCGCGACGGTCCGATCGAAAGCCTCGATCAAGACATTTTGCGTCCAGTCGCTCGGCCTTTCTCGGCCGAGGGCGGCTTGCGCGTGATGGAAGGTAACCTCGGCCGGGGGGTGATGAAAGTGTCTGCGGTCGCCGCTGAACATCAAATCGTCGAAGCGCCAGCGCTGGTGTTTCAGGATCAGCAAGACTTGGCGGACGCATTCAAGGCCGGCCAGTTGGAACGTGATTTCATTGCGGTTATGCGGTTCCAGGGGCCGCGCTCCAACGGCATGCCAGAACTGCACAAAATGACGCCGTTCCTTGGTGTGCTGCAGGACCGAGGTTTCAAAGTGGCATTGGTCACTGACGGGCGTATGTCCGGCGCGTCCGGTAAGATCCCGGCAGCGATCCACGTCTGCCCTGAAGCGTTCGACGGTGGACCGCTGGCGCTGATTCGTGACGGAGACATTATCCGTCTCGACGGCGTTAAGGGTACATTGCACGTTCTGGTGGATCCGGCAGAACTGGCCGCCCGAGAACCTGCAATCGGTCTGCTCGACAACGGTGTCGGGTGTGGACGCGAACTGTTTGGCTTCATGCGCATGGCCTTTAGCTCGGCAGAGCAAGGGGCAAGCGCCTTTACCTCAAGTCTGGAGACGCTTAAGTGAAATTGGCTTTGGTGGGTGATATCGGCGGCACTAATGCGCGTTTTGCCATCTGGGAAGACGATACGTTGCATTCGGTCCGGGTGTTCCCGACCATCGATTACGCCAGCCCGGAAAAGGCCCTTGAGGTTTACCTCGAGGACTTGGACCTGCATCCGGGTGAAGTCGGCTCCGTTTGCCTGGCCGTTGCCGGACCGGTGGGCGGCGACGAATTTCATTTCACCAACAGCCACTGGCGCATCAGCCGTTCGGAATTCTGCGCTCATCTCAAGGTCGATAACCTGCTGATGGTTAACGACTTCACCGCGATGGCGCTGGGCATGACGCGCTTGAAAGACGACGAGTACCTGACGGTGTGCCACGGCATACCGGAAGAGGGGCGTCCCCGGGTAGTGATCGGCCCCGGAACCGGATTAGGCGTCGGCACGTTGATCGGTCTGGCGGATAACCACTGGTTGGCATTGCCAGGTGAAGGAGGGCACGTCGATCTTCCGCTGGGTACCCCTCGGGAAGCGCAGATCTGGGCGCGGTTGATGACCGAACACGAACACGTCAGTGCTGAAACCATACTCAGCGGTGCGGGTCTATTATTGCTTTATAAAACAAGCTGCTCGCTGGATAACCTCGAACCCACGCTCAAGTCACCGGCGGCTATTACCTCGGCGGCCGTGGCAGGCGATCCGATAGCGGCTGCGGTGCTGGAACAGTTCTGTTGCTGGTTGGGTCGCGTGGCGGGCAATAATGTATTGACCGTTGGGGGGCGCGGCGGTGTCTACATCTGCGGTGGTGTCATACCGCGCTTCTCTGATTTTTTCATGGCCAGTGGTTTTGCCCGATCGTTCGCTGAAAAGGGTTTGATGAAGGATTACTTCAACGGCGTACCGGTGTGGCTGGTAACAGCTGAGTATCCAGGGCTTATGGGTGCTGGAGTAGCATTGCAGCAAGCATTTGGTCAGGTTTAACTCACCCGGCCTCAACTATAAGAAACAGGTTTCATTGATAACAAGGACGCCCTCGTGAGTTCAGTCAGTAAATCAATTTTGCTGGTCGACGACGACCAGGAAATTTGTGAATTGCTGCAAACCTATTTGAGTCGTTGTGGCTTTGTTGTGCGCACCGTTGGCGATGGTGCCAGTTTTCGCCAGGCGCTCAACGATGAGCCCAGCGATCTGGTCATCCTCGATGTGATGCTGCCCGACGAAGACGGCTTCAGCCTGTGCCGTTGGGTGCGGCAACATCCGCGCTATGCCCAAGTCCCCATCATTATGCTTACCGCCAGTTCCGACGAAGCCGACCGGGTGATCGGTCTGGAATTGGGCGCCGATGACTATCTGGGTAAACCGTTCAGCCCGCGTGAATTGCAGGCGCGCATCAAGGCGTTATTGCGCCGCGCGCAGTTTGGTCATGAACGGGTCAGCGGCGACGTGTTGGTGTTCGATGACTGGCGGTTGGACATGGTCAGCCATCGACTGTTTCACCGTGACGGTGAAGAAGTCATCCTCTCCGGGGCAGATTTTGCGCTGCTCAAATTGTTCCTGGATAACCCGCAACAAATTCTTGATCGCGACACCATCGGCAATGCCACCCGTGGCCGCGAGTTGATGCCGCTGGAGCGTATCGTCGACATGGCGGTGAGTCGTCTGCGTCAGCGCTTGCGCGATACCGGCAAAGCGCCGCGTCTGATCCGTACCGTGCGCGGCAGCGGGTATTTGTTGGCGGCGAACGTGACCTTCCAGGCCAGCAATGGCTACTGACACCAAGCGCTGGCGTTTTCCGATGCCACGCTCGCTGCTCGGTCGCATGTTGCTGCTGACGTTGCTGGTGGTGTTGTTGGCGCAAGGGCTGTCCAGTGTCATTTGGGTCTCGCAGTTGCGCGCAACGCAAATGGAAGGCCTGATCACCAGTGCGCGTAGCCTCGCCCACTCCATGGCCGCCAGCGTCAGTTACTTTCGTTCGCTGCCGGTTGCCTATCGCCCGCTGGTGCTTGATCAACTGCGTAGCATGGGCGGCACCCGATTTGTCGTCTCCCTCAACGATAAACCCCTGGAAATGGAAGTCCTTGGTCCCACGCCGCGTAAGGACGCGGTGTTGACCGCCGTCGAAGAAGTGCTGCGGCAACATTTGGGCAGCGAACCGACGATTTCGGTGACCTTTGTACGACCTGAAGATCTAAGGATTTTCAATGGCGGGCTTAAACTCGATGAATTGCCCCGTTCGTGGGCGCATTACGCGTTGAGCCTGGAGCCGATCAATCCGCCGGTGCTGGTCACGCAAATCGAGTTGTCACCCGGCGAATGGTTGTACATCGCGTCGTTGTTGCCCGAACCCTATACCACGCTTGAAGAACAGAATCTGCCGACGCAGCAGGTGTGGTTCATTGGATTGACCAGTAGTTTTCTGCTGCTGTTTATTGGCCTGTTGGTGCATTGGCAGAGTCGGCCACTCAAACGGTTGGCACGGGCTGCGCGGGAGATGTCATTGGGGACGGTGGTCGAGCCGGTGATCGAGGGCGGCGGCAGTGAAGTGGTTGAAGTCAGCCGGGCATTCAACGCCATGCGCGAACGCATCAGCCGTTACCTGTCCGAACGTAGCCAATTGTTCAGCGCCATTTCCCATGACTTGCGAACGCCTATTACTCGACTGCGGTTACGGGTTGAACTGCTGGAAGACGAAAGTGTTCAGGCTAAGTTCAGCCGAGACCTTGATGAGCTGGAACTGCTGGTCAAAGGTGCCCTGCAATGCGTGAAAGACACCGATATTCACGAAAACATCGAACCGGTGGACCTCAATCATGTGTTGGATTGCTTGGTCGAACCCTACGTCTCGCCGGCCGGTAATGGCCGCGTGACCCAGCAGGGTCAAGCGGGTGCACTGTTCTTGGGCAAACCGCTGGCGCTCAAGCGTTGCATGGGTAACCTGATCGACAACGCCCTCAAGTACGGACAAAGGGCGCACCTGCACGTGACCGACGACATCAATGCGTTTGTCCTGCACGTCGACGACGAAGGCCCCGGTGTACCGGAGCAACGCCTTGAACAAGTATTCGAACCGCACTTCCGTTTAGCCAACAAGCAACAGCAAGGCTATGGGCTGGGATTGGGTATCGCCCGCAACATCGCCCACAGCCATGGCGGTGAAGTCAGCCTGCAAAACCTGCGCGAAGGCGGCCTGCGGGTGACGTTGCGCTTACCTCGGACGGTTGATTGATCAATATCTGCTTCCCTGAATTCTGTGGGAGCGAATTCATTCGCGAATGGTTTGACGCGATACGTCTGATTGACCGCTTCCCGAATGAATTCGGTCCCACAGAATCTTCGGCGTCTCCCGCGAGCCCCCATAGACCGGCTTGTACCATTTTGTGTGAATGTAACCACTCTGTGACCATTGCGCGTCCCTTCGTTACGGTGTTGCCTAATCCCTTGGTTAGAATCCATGCAGCGCAAGCACCAGACTTGCTCATGCATAACAACAAGAAAAGGTAATCAGATGAATTCAATTTCCCGCCTCGCCGTCGTCATTTCTCTCGCCTCGTTGTTCCCTCTGAGTGCTCAAGCTGCTGATTCCAAAGGTACCGTTGAAGTGGTGCATTGGTGGACCTCTGGTGGCGAAAAAGCTGCGGTCGATGTGTTGAAAGCCCAAGTTGAAAAAGATGGTTTCACCTGGAAAGACGGCGCTGTGGCGGGTGGTGGCGGTTCCACTGCCATGACTGTGCTGAAAAGTCGCGCGGTCGCCGGTAATCCGCCGGGCGCTGCCCAGATCAAGGGCCCGGATATTCAGGAGTGGGCCTCTACCGGGTTACTGGATACCGACGTCCTGAAAGACGTGGCCAAAGAAGAGAAATGGGACAGCCTGCTGGACAAGAAAGTGTCCGACACAGTGAAGTACGAAGGTAACTACGTGGCCGTTCCGGTGAACATTCACCGTGTGAATTGGCTGTGGATCAACCCCGAAGTCTTCAAGAAAGCCGGTATCGCTAAAGCCCCTACCACCCTCGAAGAATTCTACGCCGCCGGTGACAAGCTCAAGGCTGCCGGCTTCATCGCCTTGGCTCACGGTGGTCAACCATGGCAGGACAGCACCGTTTTTGAAGACGTCGTGCTCTCGGTCATGGGTGCTGATGGCTTCAAGAAAGCGTTCGTCGATCTCGACCCGGCAACCCTCACCGGCCCGGCAATGGTCAAGTCTTTCACTGAACTGAAGAAAGTCGCCACCTACATGGACCCTAACCGTGCGGGCCGTGACTGGAACCTCGCGGCTGCCGACGTTATCAATGGCAAGGCCGGTATGCAGATGATGGGCGACTGGGCCAAAAGTGAATGGACGGCGGCGCATAAGGTCGCGGGCAAGGATTATCAGTGCGTTCCGTTCCCCGGCACCGAGCATTCCTTCACCTACAACATCGATTCCCTTGCCATGTTCAAGCAAAAGGACAAGGGCACAACTGCAGCTCAACAGGACTTGGCGAAGGTCGCGTTGGGTGAAAACTTCCAGAAAGTCTTCAGCATCAACAAAGGCTCAATCCCGGTTCGTCTCGACATGCTGAACGACATGAGCAAGTACGGTTTTGACTCTTGTGCCCAAACGGCCGCCAAAGACTTCCTGGCTGACGCGAAAACCGGCGGTCTGCAGCCGAGCATGGCGCACAACATGGCGACTACGCTGGCTGTACAAGGCGCGATTTTCGATGTGGTCACCAACTACATCAATGACCCTAAAGCCGATCCTGCGAAAGCAGCGACCCAATTGGCGTCTGCAATCAAATCGGCCAAATAAGCTGTTGAATCCAACCACCGCTGGTTCGCCAGCGGTTAACCCCAGCCGCAGTTCGTGCTGATGAAACCGAGTTTGGTTTCAGGCCCGGCTGCGAACTGGAATTGATGTGTCTGACGTGGGTTTTTCGATGAGTTCTGTCGCTGTGATCAGCAAAGCCTCGCCGCTCGACGTGCTTCAACGCTGGTTACCGAAGTTGGTGCTGGCGCCGAGCATGTTCGTCGTATTGGTCGGCTTTTACGGTTATATCCTGTGGACGTTTGTGTTGTCGTTCACCACCTCTACCTTTCTGCCTTCCTATACATGGGCCGGATTGGCTCAGTACGCGCGCCTGTTCGATAACGATCGCTGGTGGGTTGCGAGTAAAAACCTGGCTGTATTTGGCAGCATGTTCATTGCCATTAGTCTGGTGGTTGGCGTTGTGTTGGCGGTATTCCTTGATCAGCGCATTCGCCGTGAAGGGTTTATTCGCACTATTTATCTTTACCCGATGGCGCTCTCGATGATCGTCACCGGTACCGCTTGGAAATGGCTGCTCAATCCCGGCATGGGCCTGGATAAAATGCTGCGGGACTGGGGTTGGGAAGGCTTTCGGCTGGACTGGTTGGTTGATCCGAATCGCGTGGTTTATTGCCTGGTCATTGCAGCGGTCTGGCAGGCGTCGGGCTTCATCATGGCGATGTTCCTCGCCGGATTACGCGGCGTCGATCAATCGATCATTCGGGCTGCGCAGATTGATGGCGCCAGCTTGCCGCACATCTACCTGAAAGTCGTTCTGCCAAGCCTGCGTCCGGTGTTCTTCAGCGCCGTGATGATCCTGGCGCACATCGCTATCAAGAGCTTTGACCTGGTAGCCGCGATGACCGCCGGTGGTCCCGGTTATTCCTCTGACCTGCCAGCGATGTTTATGTATTCGTTCACGTTCAGTCGCGGCCAAATGGGCATGGGCTCTGCCAGTGCGATGCTGATGCTCGGGGCGATTCTCGCCATCGTGGTGCCTTATCTGTATTCCGAATTGAGGGCCAAGCGCGATGAGTAGTCTGGCGAATAAACCATCTCTGAGTCTTAGCAGGATCGCGATTCACGCGGTCCTGATTTTTGCATGTTTGCTGTACCTGGTGCCTTTGGTAGTGATGTTGCTGACCAGCTTCAAAACACCAGAAGACATCAGTAACGGCAACTTGTTGAGTTGGCCAACCGTGGTGACTGCCATTGGCTGGGTCAAAGCCTGGGCGACTGTGGATGGCTATTTCTGGAACTCGATCAAAATCACCGTTCCGGCGGTGTTGATCTCTACGGCCATTGGTGCGCTGAACGGTTACGTACTGTCGATGTGGCGCTTTCGCGGTTCGCAATTGTTTTTCGGCTTATTGCTGTTCGGTTGCTTTCTGCCATTCCAGACCGTACTGCTGCCGGCGTCCTTTACCCTCGGGAAAATGGGCCTGGCCAGCACCACCACTGGGCTGGTGATCGTACACATCGTCTATGGCCTGGCCTTCACCACGCTGTTCTTCCGCAACTACTACGTGAGCATCCCGGATGCGCTGGTCAAGGCCGCGCGGCTTGACGGCGCCGGTTTTTTTACTATTTTCATGAAGATCATCCTGCCGATGTCGACGCCGATCATCATGGTCTGCCTGATCTGGCAATCCACTCAAATCTGGAATGACTTCCTGTTTGGTGTGGTGTTCTCCAGCGGCGATTCGCAACCGATCACCGTGGCGCTGAATAACCTGGTCAACACCAGCACCGGCGCCAAGGAATATAACGTCGATATGGCCGCTGCGATGATCGCCGGCCTGCCAACGCTGTTGGTGTACATCGTCGCTGGCAAGTATTTCGTGCGTGGCCTGACGGCCGGCGCGGTCAAGGGGTAAGGCATGGCAACTCTAGAATTACGTAACGTCAACAAGACCTACGGCAGCGGTTTGCCGGACACCTTGAAAAATATCGAGCTGAAGATCAATGACGGCGAGTTTTTGATCCTGGTGGGTCCGTCCGGCTGCGGTAAATCGACGTTGATGAATTGCATCGCCGGGCTGGAAAGCATCAGTGGCGGGTCGATTTTGATCGACGATGCTGACATCAGCGGCATGAGCCCCAAGGATCGTGACATCGCGATGGTGTTCCAGTCCTACGCGCTGTATCCAACCATGACCGTACGCGAAAACATTTCCTTTGGTCTGAAGATCCGCAAAATGTCCCCCGCGGCGATCGAGGAAGAGGTCGCCCGGGTGTCCAAACTGCTGCAAATCGAGCACTTGCTTAACCGCAAACCTGGGCAGCTGTCTGGCGGCCAACAACAGCGTGTGGCCATGGGTCGTGCCTTGGCGCGTCGGCCTAAAATCAATCTGTTCGATGAGCCGCTGTCCAACCTCGACGCCAAGTTGCGGGTTGAGATGCGCACCGAAATGAAATTGATGCACCAGCGCAACAAGACCACCACCGTTTACGTTACCCACGACCAGATTGAAGCCATGACCTTGGGCGATAAAGTCGCCGTGATGAAAGACGGGATAATCCAGCAGTTCGGTACGCCGCAGCAGATCTATAACGATCCGGCCAACTTGTTCGTGGCAAGCTTTATCGGGTCGCCACCCATGAACTTCATCCCATTGCGTCTTCAGCGCAAAGACGGACGCCTGTTGGCGCTATTGGACAGCGGGCAAGCACGCTGCGAACTGCCGTTGTCCATGCTCGACGCAGGGCTTGAGGATCGTGAAGTGATTCTCGGCATGCGCCCGGAGCAGATCGTTCTGGCGCCCGTTGAAGCCAATGGGTTACCGACTATTCGCGCTGAAGTTCAGGTCACCGAGCCAACCGGGCCTGACACCCTGGTATTCGTTTTGCTGAATGGCAGCAAGGTCTGCTGCCGCCTGGCACCCGATGTCGCACCGCAGGTGGGCGAGTCGCTGACCTTGCAGTTCGATCCGTCCAAAGTCCTGCTGTTCGACGCCAAGAGCGGTGAACGTTTGGGTGTCTTGGGAAAGCCACAACCCACTGAGCGTGTGGGTAATGTCACACAGATAAACCGTAGCCAGTGACGGCTGCTTGAGCACAGTTGGTTGATCGATTCTGCCGTGAAGGGCGGTCGGCCAGCAATACGGAGCAAATGCTGCAGACCACGTACTAACAAGCTAATAAAAATAAAATGAGGATTTAGGGATGAAAAAGCAACGCAACAACACCCGTTTGCTCTGCAAGCTGACAGCGGTTGCAGCGCTGGTTCTTTCTGCCAACGCGATGGCAGACGAGGCTTTCAGCGCCGATTCCAAATGGATGACTGGCGACTGGGGCGGCGAGCGGACCAAGCTGATCGAGCAGGGTATCGACATCAAGGCGGACTACGTCGGTGAAGTAGGCGGCAACCTGAGCGGTGGCTACAACAACGACAAGACCGCGCGTTACTCTGACCAGTTTGGTCTGGGCGTCGCGTTAGACCTGCAAAAGCTGGTGGGCTGGAATAACACCCAGGCCAAGATCCAGCTGACCAATCGTAATGGTCAAAACATCTCCAATGACCGTGTTGGCGATCCGCGTGCTGGCACTTTGAGTTCTTCCCAAGAAGTTTACGGCCGTGGCCACATGGTGCGTCTGACCCAATTGTGGATTCAGCATCAGTTCCTCGACAACAAGCTGGACATCAAAGCCGGTTACTTCGGTGAAGGTGAAGACTTCAACACGTTCCCTTGCGAATTCCAGAACCTGGCGTTCTGCGGTTCTCAAGCGGGTAACTGGGCGACGAACATTTGGTACAACTGGCCAGTCATGCAGGCCGCTTTGCGCGTGAAGTACAACATTACCCCTGAGTTTTATGCTCAGATCGGTGTGTACGACCAGAACCCATCGCAGTTGGAACACGGCAACGGCTTCAAGCTCAGCGGCAGTGGGACCAAGGGTGCCCTCATACCGGTCGAACTGGTCTGGTCGCCGAACCCCAACGGTCTGCCGGGCGAGTACCGTGTGGGTTACTACAAGAGCTCAGCCAACGCCAATGACGTTCTTGAGGACGACAACGGCAATAACGCAGCGACCACCGGTAACAGCTACAAAGTTCACAGCAGCAAGCACGGCTACTGGGGCGTAATACAACAGCAACTCACCACCCACAACGGCGACCCTACTCGCGGTCTGCAAGTCGCGGCCAACGTAACGTTCCACGACAAGGACACCAACTTCATCGACAACTATCAGTCGCTGATGTTTGTGTACAAAGGGCCGTTCGATATGCGTCCGAAGGATGACATGGGGATCGGTTTTGCGCGTATCCATGTTAACGATGACGTGAAGAAAAACGCCGAGTTGCTCAATGCCAGCAATGGCGTCACCGACTACGACAATCCGTTGTACGCCCCGCTGCGCAGCACCGAGTACAACTACGAACTCAACTACGGCTTTCACGTGACCAACTGGTTGACCGTGCGTCCTAACCTGCAATACATCACCCACCCAGGTGGCGTGGACAAAGTTGACAACGCGGTTGTGGCTGGCCTGAAAATTCAGACGGTGTTCTAACGCTGTTGCGATGAGCTGCTCCTCTCTGCGTCCATCTTGCGGATAGCCATGGCTATCCGCTTTTTTTTGGGAAACCGTGCAGAAACTGGGGTGGCAGCGGGCAAGCCTGCTACCACCTCTTCACCAAAGGTTTGGGCGACATGATTTTCAGGACTGTGGCATATGCTTGAGCACCCGCTACAGCGTTTTTTTACCTCGTCGCGGGCCAGGCCAACGTTTCAATGGGAACGTTATCAACAGCGTGATGTGTTGCTGATTGATCACCCTCGGTGCCAAGCGGTATTCAGTCGCCAAGGCGGGCAGTTACTGCACTTTCAACCTCGTGGTCAGCACCCCTGGCTTTGGTGCGCTGCGCATTGGCCGCAGGTCGGCGCTATCCGTGGCGGCGTGCCGATTTGCTGGCCTTGGTATGGTCGCCATCCCGCCGAGGGTGTGTGGCCCTCCCATGGCTGGGCACGGTTGCTGGATTGGAAACTGATCGACAGCACCGAAGACGAGGCAGGCGTTCATCTGCAGTGGCGCTTGAAGTTGTGGGATTGGCAGGTCGATCTTCACGCCGACTTGGGTCAAGGTATGGAGCTGCGCTTGAGCACCCAGCACCAAGACACCGAACCCTGTCTGTTCAGCCACGCCTTGCACGCTTACTGGCGCATCAGCGATGTGGCCGATGTGGCCCTGGGCGGGCTCGATGGCGCCCGTGGCTACGATCAACTGAATCGAAAGGCCTGCCTGCAAAAAGGCGAACTGCGGGTCGATGGCGGCTGTCAGCGAGTGTTCAGCCATGCCGGTGAGTTACAGCTTCAAGACCAAGCGTGGCAGCGCAACTTATGCATCGACACCAGTGACAGCACCAGCACCGTCGTCTGGCACCCCGGCAATCGGCCGCTAATGGGCGTCGGTGGTAACGAAGCGCTGGGTTTCGTCTGCGTCGAAGCCGCGTCAGGAGGCTCCAACAGCCTGAGCCTGGCACCGGGGGAGCAAGCGCATTTGAGCTTGCAGGCGCGGTCGGTGCTTTGAACCGATCGCGGGCAAGCGCGCTCCTACAATTGATCAGTGTTTGCTGTGCGACAGCGCGGCGGACCTCCCAAATGCTAGATCAACTCATCATCAATCGGGTACCGGCTCGCATTCAGGCTTGCTTTGATCTTGCGCAAATGCGGTTGGAAATCCACGCCTCGGCGCAGGGTCATGCCGGTTGCCAAGACATCGAGCACCGTGAGCTGGATGATCCGCGAAGTCATGGGCATATAGATGTCGGTGTCTTCGGGCAACGGAATGTTCAGGCTCAAGGTGCTGGCCTTGGCCAGTGGTGAACCCTCGGCAGTCAGTCCCAATACCGATGCGCCGTTCTCGCGGGCGATGCGCGCCACTTCGACAAGCTCCCGGGTACGCCCGGTGTAGGAAATGATCACGAACAACTCACCGGTATGGGCCACGGAGGCGATCATGCGTTGCATCAGCACGTCGGCGTGGGCGGTGACGGCCAAGTTAAAGCGAAAGAACTTGTGTTGCGCATCGAGCGCTACCGGGGCCGAGGCGCCGAGGCCGAAGAAGTGAATTTGCCGGGCCTGAATCAACAGGTCCACGGCTTTGCTGATCAGGTTCGGATCAAGTTGTTGCAGGGCGCTGTCCAGCGAGGCGATGGCGCTGCCGAAGATCTTCCGGGTGTAAGCCTCGGGAACATCGTCAGCTTCCACGGCGCGACTGACGTACGCCGCACCGCTGGCCAGGCTTTGCGCCAGTTGCAGTTTCAATTCGGGGTAGCCGCTGACGCCAAACGAGCGGCAGAAGCGGTTGACGGTGGGCTCGCTGACCTTCGCGGCCTGTGCCAGCGCAGCGATGCTCAACCGCGTTGCTTGTTGCGGGTTGAGCAAGATCACCTCGGCGACCTTGCGCTCAGCCTTGTTCAAATCGTCAAGCCGACCCTGAATGTGCTCCAGGAGATTACGCGTGCGGTCCATTTAATATCCTTGTCTGGCCAGCGTCAGACGGGCCTGATGGCTGCCTGTCATCGAGAGTCTTCCAAGTGCGGGCAAAGGTGGCCTATCGTACTGATGGGCCTCGTCGATCACCACTGGAATCTGGTTTTTGACGAAATGTTGTGGTTATTACTACATTTGGCCTTGAGTCCTGCCTTTAAAAAAGGTATTTGTAGCCTAACTTGATAAAAGAACAAACATTATGCCTCTGATAACGGTTGAACCGTGCACCTTTGCCTTGTTTGGCGCCGTGGGCGACTTGGCGTTGCGCAAGCTGTTTCCTGCTCTGTATCAACTGGACCAAGCCGGACTGCTGCACGCGGACACGCGCATTTTGGCGCTGGCCCGTGAACCTGGCGACGAACAGCACCATTTGGCGAACATCGACAGTCACCTGCGCCGCTTCGTGCCGGCAGCAGAATTGAACGAAGAAGTGGTCAGCCGTTTTCAGGCGCGTTTGAGCTACCTGCACGTCGACTTTCTCAAGGCTGACGATTATGTCGCACTGGCCGAACGGGTGGGCAACGCCGAGACGATGATCGCTTATTTCGCCACGCCGGCTTCGGTCTATGGCGCGATCTGCGAGAACCTAGCCTCGGTGAACTTGACTGGGCGCACCCGTGCGGTGCTTGAAAAACCGATCGGTCACGACCTGGCTTCTTCGCGTCGGGTCAACGACGCGGTGGCGCAGTATTTCCCGGAAAACCGCGTCTACCGGATCGACCATTACCTAGGCAAAGAAACGGTTCAGAACCTCATTGCCCTGCGGTTCGCCAACAGCTTGTTCGAAACCCAGTGGAACCAGAATCACATTTCCCACGTGGAAATTACGGTGGCGGAGCAGGTCGGGATTGAAGGCCGTTGGGGCTATTTCGATCAGGCCGGGCAGCTGCGCGACATGATCCAGAACCATTTGCTGCAACTGCTTTGCCTGATTGCCATGGACCCGCCAAGCGACCTGTCTGCCGACAGTATTCGTGACGAGAAGGTCAAAGTGCTCAAGGCCTTGGTACCGTTCACCGCAGAACGCCTCGCAACTCAAGTCGTACGCGGTCAGTACATCGCCGGTTACAGCGAAGGCAAATCGGTACCGGGTTACCTCGAAGAAGAGAACTCCAATACCCAGAGCGACACAGAAACCTTTGTTGCCCTGCGCGCTGATATTCGTAACTGGCGCTGGTCCGGCGTGCCGTTTTACTTGCGTACTGGTAAACGCATGCCGCAAAAATTGTCACAGATCGTGATCCATTTCAAAGAACCGCCGCACTATATTTTTGCCCCTGAACAACGGATGCAGATCAGCAACAAATTGATCATTCGCTTGCAGCCTGATGAAGGCATTTCCTTGCAGGTCATGACCAAAGATCAGGGTTTGGACAAGGGCATGCAGTTACGCAGCGGTCCTTTGAAACTGGATTTTTCCGACACCTATCGCAGCGCGCGGACCCCCGATGCCTACGAACGGTTATTGCTGGAAATCATGCGAGGCAACCAGAACCTGTTTGTCCGTAAAGATGAAATTGAGTCCGCATGGCAATGGTGTGACCAACTGATCGCAGGCTGGAAAAAGGCGGGCGATGCGCCCAAGCCATACGCCGCCGGATCCTGGGGGCCAATGAGCTCCATTGCCTTGATTACTCGCGATGGGAGGGCATGGTATGGCGATATATGAACTTGGACTGCCAGTGGGCCTTGTTGCCCACGAGTTCACAAAGCCGGCGCAATTGGCTAATGAATTGGCCGCTGCGGTGGCTGAGCAGTTAATCAATGCAATTGCGGCCAATGGCGTAGCCACCTTGGTGGTGTCAGGAGGGCGCAGCCCGGTGGCGTTCTTTCAGAGCCTGGCCGCGCACGTGCTGGACTGGTCGAAAGTGGTAATCAGCCTTGCGGATGAACGCTGGGTACCGGTGGAACACCCGGACAGTAACGCCGGCTTGCTCAAGCGCTATTTATTGCAAGGTCCGGTCGCCAAGGCGCGCTTTGTCGGCTTGTACAGCGCCGCAGCGAATCTGGAAGAGGCAGCGCAGGCCGCTGACCTGGCGCTGGCAGAGCTGCCAGCAATTGATGTGCTGGTGTTAGGCATGGGCGATGACGGCCATACCGCGTCGCTGTTCCCGAACAGCCCGAACTTGCGTGACGCACTAAACCTTGATGGTCAGCGCCGTTGCTTGCCAATGCTGGCGCCGACGGTACCGCATCAGCGATTGACCCTGACTCGCCAATTGTTGGCGTCGGCCCGTCTGCCGATTCTGTCCATTTCCGGGCAGGCCAAACTCGACACGTTGCGCACGGCGTTGGCGGGCGATGACCTCGCTCAAATGCCGATCCGTGCCTTCCTCAACTCCTCGTTAGAGATTTACTGGTGCCCATAAGCAAAGGATCCGCCGCCATGAAGCCAATCGAAAGCAACCTGCCGCTCAATAGCATGGCGAACAAGATTGCCAAAATCGACGAACTCTGCGCTAAAGCGAAGATTTTGCCGGTAATTACTATCGCTCGCGAACAAGACATTCTGCCGTTGGCGGATGCCTTGGCCGCTGGCGGTTTGACCACGCTGGAAGTGACTCTGCGTTCAGCGTTTGGCCTGACCGCGATTCGCGTTTTGCGTGAGCAGCGACCGGAATTGTGTGTCGGTGCCGGCACCATTTTGGACCGTAAGATGCTGGCAGACGCAGAGGCTGCCGGTGCGCAATTTATTGTCACTCCCGGCTGCACTCATGATTTGCTGTTGGCAGGCACCGAATCTGAGCTGCCCCTGTTGCCTGGCATCAGCAGCGCGTCAGAAATCATGGTCGGCTATGCCTTGGGCTACCGCCGCTTCAAACTGTTCCCGGCGGAGATCAGTGGTGGCGTTGCAGCCATCAAAGCCCTCGGTGGCCCGTTTGTCGACGTACGCTTTTGCCCGACTGGCGGCGTTAGCCCCGCCAACCTGCAAAGCTACATGGCCTTGCCTAACGTGATGTGCGTTGGCGGATCGTGGATGCTCGACAACGCCTGGATCAAAAACGGTGATTGGGCCCGTGTTCAAGCGGCCAGTGCCGAGGCGTTAGCGTTGTTCGGTTAATTATTCATTACGGGTGGTTGTTGTACGGTTTTTCACGGGGTGCCTTGGTCGGGTTCCCCGTGTTTTTTTTGGCCGCACGAACCTGCTTTATAGCCTGGTCATTCAGGGCGAAAGGGTCGTTTACTGTTGCGCAGCGGATCCAGTAATGCGCCCAAGCCGTTGTGATCAATTTCATGCATCAGGGCCAACAATGCGCCCAACTCGCCATTGGGAAATCCTTCCCGAGCGAACCAGTTCAAATACTGTCCCGGCAGATCAGCGATAAGTCGGCCTTTGTATTTGCCGTAGGGCATTTCTCGGGTAACCAGTAACTCTAGTTTTTCAGGGTTCATGTGTGCGCCCATTTAGTTGGATGTGCTCTGGGCCGAACACGCGGTGATGTCGCGTACGATACGTGCATTCTGCATGCAGGCCAAACGACAGTTCTTGCAGAAAGAGCGATTTTCGTGATCTTTTTAATTCATAACCTATTGAAATTAAACAATTATTATTTGAAATAAAAGCTGGCACGGTCGCTGCTCTCTCTATTGTCATCATCCACCAAAGAGGAATTGGAAATGACCGACATCAATAAAGAAGCCGTTTCAGTGCTTAACGATCTGATCGAAACCAGCAAAGACGGTGAGAAAGGTTTTCATACCAGCGCCGAGGACATTAAGAATCCGACCGTGAAGGGCTTTTTTATCACCCGTTCGCAGGAATGCGCCGCAGCAGTTCGTAAACTTCAGGCTGAAGTTCGCACACTCGGTGGTGATCCAGATGACAGCTCTAGCGTAGGTGCATCGCTGCACCGTGCGTGGGTTGACTTGAAATCTGCCGTTACCGGAAAAAGCGATGAGGCCATTCTCAATGAAGTAGAGCGCGGTGAAGACCATGCGCTCAAAGCCTATAAAGAGGCTCTGGAAAAAGCCACTTCGAAGAACTTGCCTTCCAGCGTTGTCGCGCTCATTCAAGAACAACTGATGGGCACACAACGCAATCACGACCAGGTAAAAGCCCTGCGTGATCAGGCTCGTGCTCGCAGCTAATCAGCGTGCAGTGATACAAAAACGCCAGTCAGTCTGGCGTTTTTTTAGGGCGGTGAATCGCCGAGTTGGGCGGTTAGCGAAACAGGGAAAATAGGGGCGATTCCGCATTCAACGCGGTTGCGTCCTTTACGTTTCGCCTGGTAAAGCGCCTTGTCCGCGATGCTGGTCAGGCTTGCGAGGGTGTCATCGGGCTGATTGAGCTGGGAAGCGATGCCGATGCTGACGGTGATGGGTTGCTCGTCATTGGCGAACCGTGGCAGTGCTTCGATGGTGGCACGGATTGACTCGGCAATGATTCGCGCGCCAGCGAGCGGCGTCTCCGCCAATACCACGCAAAACTCTTCGCCCCCATACCGTGCGGCAAGGTCACCAGGGCGCCGAATGCTGCTCAGTATCGCTGCGGCCACGTTGCGCAAAGCTTCGTCGCCGCCGTGGTGGCCGTGACGGTCATTGAACGCCTTGAAGTGGTCAACGTCGATCATCAACAACGACATGGGTTGGCCTGAACGCAGGCCCCGCGACCATTCCGCTTTTAGCACTTGGTCCAGCCGCCGGCGGTTGGCCAGACCGGTCAAACTGTCAGTGGCCGCCAATTGTGCTAATTCATGTTCGGCGTTTTGGCGTAAGCGTAATTCCCGGCACAGCAAGAAGGTCAGCCAGAAGATGCCAATGCACAAGATGCCGGTAGCGCCGCCCACCAGCCAGGTGTTGCGCAGCCAGATGGCATAGACCTCGTTGATCGATTGCCCGACGACCACGATAAGAGGCAACTCCCCGACTTTGGCAAAGGTATACAGGCGCTCTTGGCTGTCGATGCTGGAGACACTAATGAACGTGCCGGTGCCTTCTTGGATAAAACGCTTGAAGTTGGGCCGCTGACCGAAGTTCTCACCGACCAAATTTGTGCTGTCCGTTTCGGGTTGCCGTGCCAGGAGAAAACCGCTGGTATTGATCAGACTGACGCTGCTGTCCCGGCCGACGTCCAGGGTTTTGAAAAGCTCTTTGAAGTACACCAAGCGCATTGCTCCCGACGCAACGCCCATGAACTCGCCGGTGGGAGAAGACATTCGACGGCTGAAGCTGATGCACCAATCGCGATAGCCCGTGTGTAGTTTAAATGGGTCGCTGATCAGCAGGCCAAGGTCAGGATTGTCCCGATGCGCCTGAAAGTGAGCCCGGTCGGCGAGGTTCAGGGTTCTGGGTATGATCGACAGCGAGTCGGCCAGGGTGTCCCCGTTTTTGTCGAGCAGTAACAATTCACCTTTATACGGCGCCGCCGTAGATCGGTCGAACAACACCAGTTGGCGCATGGCCGCCGTGAGATTACGCACCTCAGGCCGTTGCCACGCGGAAATCATGCCCAGCAACGATGTGTCATAAAGCTCTGCGTTGCGTTGTACATCCGCGTCGATCAACTGAACGATGTTAGACGCCGAGCGGGCAGCGAAATCCCTCGCGCTAGCACGTTCGCGGATGAGCAATGACGTGACAATGGCCACGATAGCGATGACCGCCAGCGTGCTACCGAAAATCAAAATATTTTCCGGCCTGGACCTATTGCCTGAGCTTGCAAAGTGAGGAAACGTTGAGTTCATTTTTGAGGTCTGAGTGAATAAACAACAGCAGATTTCATAACTTATTGATTTAAAAGAAATAGATCAAATCGATTAAGTGTTTTGAATAAACGTAAATGTTTTTTATACACAGTGCGTTTCGCGGGTTGAATCAGAGTGCTTTTTTACAATTATTGCAAGTCGGACATGTCTTTAAAGAGTGTGCGATTGCATGTCGGCTGGCGAAAAAGACGCCTCGAAAGGGCGTAAAGGCGGGACATTCGTTAAACGTTACGCAAAAAAAAGCCACTGGTGACAGTGGCCATAAAAACAGTCGATCAAGAGTGAAGTCCAATCGACTGTCGAGGGAAACGGTTTAACCAGTGATCAGCTCTTTCGCGTCGTGTCGGAATTATCACGTTCCACCGACTTTTCCTGTGTCTGCTCTTTGCTTGGGATCTTCGCGGTCATTTCGGCTTGGGACTTCTCGATCGACGCGTGGCGGGCAGCGTTTTGCGCGGCGAACGACTGAGACTCTTCGGCAGATGCCTGTGCGGACAACAGAAATGAGGACAAAACGAAAATGCTGGCGATACCCATACCGGATGACATTTTTAAAACCTTCTTGCTGGCAAGTGCTAAATAAGTGCGACGAAAATATAGGGCGGGGGGCATTTGAAAAAGAGACATGTGCTCAATGAACTGTTGCGGGAACGGTAATAAAACAGTGTTTTAAAAAATCTGTACATCGCCAGAACCGTGGGACCGAATGTATTCGGGAAGGCTTCGGTCCTGACACGCTGCAATTTCAAACAACACACAGTGCCAACCAGTTTGCTGCGCGATAGCGCTGCGTTGGAGACGCTGGGGCGTCTCCTATAGCTCCGGGAACGGCAGGTTGATGCCGAAGGTGTTGATGCCTTCTTGGCTGCTTACAAAGACAGTACCGCCGTGCATCAGTGCGATGGCTTTGACGATGGCCAGACCCAGGCCATGGTTGGCGCCGCTGTTGCTGCGGGAGGCGTCGACGCGGTAGAAGCGCTCGAACAACATCGGCAGGTGTTCGCTGGCAATTTCGGCACCAGGGTTCGCGACGCCGATGCTAACGTGGTCACCTTCAGTCTGGATGTCGACCCGGATCACTTGGCCCGCAGCCGTGTGCTGCACGGCGTTGTGCAGCAGGTTGATCAGTGCCCGTCGCAGGTGGGCTTTTTCAATCCGAACGCTGGCATCGCCAACCACTTCGACGCGTACGTGCGCGTCCTCGAGGATGAAGTCCAAATAATCCAGAGTGGTGGCGACTTCTTCGGCCATTGAGGTGCAGGTCAGTGCGGTGGCTTTGCTGCCTTGGTCGGCGCTGGCGAGAAAGAGCATGTCGTTGATGATCGAACGTAATCGTTCAAGTTCTTCAAGGTTCGATTGCAGCACCTCGAAGTAATGTTCTGCCGAGCGCCCGCGCGTCAACGCCACCTGTGTCTGGCCAATCAGATTGGTTAAAGGGGAGCGCAGCTCATGGGCCACATCGGCATTGAACGATTCGAGCCTCGAATAAGCCTGCTCGACGCGCTCCAGCGTGGAATTGAAAGAGCTGACGAATTGATCCAGTTCGGGCGGCAATGGCGATAACTGTAAGCGCCCCGATAACCGGGGGGGTGCCAGTTTTTGCGCTTCCAGCGACAGGCTGACCAAGGGTTTCAAGCCGATCCGCGCCGCCCAATACCCCAACACCGACGCGAAGACAATGCCGATGGCCGCGAGGCTGATCAGCGCGAGCAATAACGCGTGTTGGGTATGCCAAAACGTATCGGTATCAATGCCGATCAAAAAGCGCAGAGGCGGACGTTCATCCTTCGCCGGAAATTGGCTCACCAACACTTTGAACGGGTATTCATGATCAGCCAGGGTCATGTCGCGCATGCCCAGCGGGCCTTTTGCAAAATCGCGAATCGCCTCGGTGGGGTTACCAAATTCATAGGCCGGGTTGTCACTGGTTACCCAAAACCGAATGCGCTTGTCGTCTTCGCTAAGCAGCTTGAGTTTGGCGCTGATCTTCGCCCAATGCTCTGGCGTGCCGAAGCGTGTAAGCGTTGATTGCAACACGCTATAACGCGCGTCCACTTCCGCGGCGGGTAATTGGCCGAGACCTTTGTTGACTTGCAGGTACAAGGCCCAGCCAATCAGCAAGAACACCAACAAGGCGACTAGCGCAAACATGCTACTCAGGCGTAGGGCGATGGAGTTAGTCGCCACTGCGGCTCTCCAAGACGTAGCCCATGCCGCGAATGGTGTGCAGCAGTTTTTCCTCGTACGGCCCATCCAGCTTGGCCCGCAGGCGTTTGATCGCAACCTCGACGACGTTGGCGTCGCTGTCGAAATTAATGTCCCAGACCATCTCGGCAATCGAGGTCTTCGAAAGAATCTGGCCTTGGCGCCGCGCCAATACACTGAGCAGTGAAAATTCCTTGGCGGTCAAGTCCAGGCGCAATCCGCGGCGACTGGCTTTGCGGCTGATCAAGTCCACCCACAGGTCGGCAATGCTGATCTGGACGGGCTCGTGCCCGCCACTGCGCCGGGTCAGGGCTTGCAGGCGTGCAACCAGTTCGAGAAAGGAGAACGGCTTGCCCAGGTAATCGTCGGCGCCTTCACGCAAGCCGCGAATGCGGTCGTCAACGTTTTCCCGTGCAGTGAGCATGATCACCGGCGTTTGCTTGCGGGCACGCAACGCGCGCAACACGCCGAAACCATCCAGGCCGGGGAGCATGACGTCGAGGATAATCACCGCGTAGTCACTCTCCAAGCCCAGGTGCAGGCCTTCGATACCCTCGCGGGCCAGGTCCACGGTGTAGCCTTGCTCGGTCAAGCCGCGATGCAGGTAATCAGCGGTCTTTTCTTCGTCTTCAATGATCAGCACGCGCATGGGCGACACTCACTTGTCTATGGCCAGAACCGGCGCTGGCCCAGCCGCAGGTTTTGGCTCGCGCCGGTGAAACAGCCGTTCAAGCTGCAGATAAATCACGGGTGTGGTGAATAGCGTTAGTACCTGACTGACCAGCAAACCCCCAACCACCGCGATACCCAACGGTTGGCGCAGCTCCGCGCCGACCCCGTAGCCGAGCATCAGCGGCAAGGCGCCGAGCAAGGCCGCCAAGGTGGTCATGATGATCGGTCGAAAACGCGTCAGACAGGCTTCAAAGATGGCGTCTTCAGGGTTTAGCCCACGATTGCGTTGTGCATCGAGAGCAAAGTCGACCAGCAGGATACCGTTTTTCTTGACGATACCGATCAATAGCACGATGCCGATCAAGGCCATGATTGAGAAATCCTGGCCCATCAACCACAGCAGCAACAGTGCGCCGATACCTGCGGATGGCAGCGTGGAGATGATCGTCAGCGGATGGACAAAGCTTTCGTATAGCACGCCTAGGATGATGTACACCGCAACCAGCGCCGCCAATACCAGCCAGGGTTGGTTGGCCAATGAACTCTGAAACGCCTGCGCCGCGCCTTGGAAGGCGCCGATGATGGTGTCTGGCATGCCGATGTCGGCTTTGGCCTGATTAACCATTAGCACCGCATCGCCCAACGCCACGCCTGGTGCGAGGTTAAAAGACAGGTTGGCGGCCGGGAACATGCCGTCATGGCTGATCGACAGCGGTCCCACGCTCGGTGGATCGACCTTGGCCAAGGCTGACAGCGGGACCATTTCGCCGCTGAGGGGCGAGCGCAGGTAGAAATAATTCAGGCTCTCGGCTTTGCCGCGTTGCTCGGCAGCGAGTTCGAGAATCACTTTGTATTGGTTGATGTCGGTCTGGAATTCATTAATCTGCCGCTGCCCGAACGCATCGTATAACGCCTGATCGACGTCGCTGGTGGTCAGGCCAAAGCGGGCTGCGGCGGTGCGATCAATGCTGATATGGGTAATGCTGCCACCCAGTTGCAAGTCGTTGGACAGGTCACGAAACGCCGGGCTTTCGCGCAGTTTTTCGGTTAGGCGTTGGGTCCAGGTGTTGAGGAGTTGGCCATCATTGCTCTTGAGCACGTACTGGTATTGAGCGCGACTCGGCCCCGAACTGAGGTTGATGTCTTGGCCCGCCCGCAAGTACAAAACGATGCCCGGCACTTTGGCCAGTTTCGGTCGCAAACGGTCGATGAACTCGCTGACGGAAACGTCGCGATCACTGCGGTTTTTCAGCGCAATCCAGAAGCGCCCGTTGGCGATGGTCTGGTTACTGCCGGTGACGCCCACCGAATGCGAGAACGCTTGAACGGCGGGGTCTTCGCCGACGATTTTCGCCAACGCCAAGTGTTTTTCGACCATGTCCGGGTAGGAAATATCGGCAGCGGCCTCGCTGGTGCCCAGCACGAACGCCGTATCCTGCACCGGGAAGAAGCCCTTGGGAATGAACACATAACCGACGATGGCGAGCACCAAGGTGATGCCGAAAATGCTCAGCATTGCCCGTTGGTGAGCCAGCGCCTTGCGTAAGCCACGCTCATACAGCGCTACTAAACGCTCGCCGAAACCGGGTTTGGCGTGAGGGTCGTGTTTAGGCGCACGCATGAACAACGCCGCGAGGGTCGGCGCCAGCGTCAGGGACACCACCACTGAAATCAAAATGGTCGCAGTGGCCGTCAGCGCAAATTCCTTGAACAGCCGCCCGACCACGCCCCCCATGAACAGCAGGGGGATGAACGCTGCGACCAGCGAGAAGCTGATGGAGACCACGGTGAAACCAATTTCGCCTGACCCTTTGATCGCGGCTTCGCGCATGCCGTCGCCCGCTTCGAGGTGACGGTGGATGTTTTCCACCACCACAATCGCATCATCGACCACAAACCCCACGGCCACCACGATCGCCACCAGCGTCAAGTTGTTCAGGCTGAAACCGGCGACGTACATCATCGCGAAACTGGAAATCAGCGATACGCCTAATACGGCGCTGACGATCAGCGTTGCGGACAATTGGCGCAGGAACAAGGCCATGACCGCGACCACCAACAGGATGGCGATCAACAGGGTGATTTCGACCTCATGCAGCGAGGCGCGAATGGTTTTGGTTCGGTCCACCAGAATCGAAACGTCCACCGAGGCCGGTAGCATTTCTTGCAGGCGCGGCAATTCGCGTTGGATGCGGTCTACGGTGTCGACAATGTTCGCGCCGGGCTGACGGAAGACCACGATATTCACGCCCTGTTGATCGCCGGTCCAGGCTTTGACGTAGGCGTTTTCCGAACCGTTGATTACCCGGGCGACGTCCTTCAGGTGTACGGGGGCGCCGTTTTTATAGGAAATGATCAGCGGTTCGTAGTCTTGGGCCTGGAACAGCTGATCGTTGGACGAAATGGTCGATACATTGTTTTTGCCGTAGAGCGCGCCTTTGGCCAGGTTCAAGCTGGTCTGTTGCAGCGCCACGCGAATGTCGGCAAGGGTCAAACCGAGGGCCGCCAACTTCTCCGGTGCGGCCTGCACTCGAATCGCCGGACGTTGCTGACCGGTAATGTTGACCAATCCTACGCCGTCAATCTGGCTGAGTTGGCGAGCGAGCAGCGATTCGGTGATATCACTGAGCTGGTTACCGGGCATCAGGTTGGAGCTGACGCTCAGAATCAGCACCGGGCTGTCTGCCGGGTTTACTTTGCGCCACGTGGGCAAGCTTGGCAGGTCGGCGGGCAGCCTGCCTGCCGCGGTGTTGATTGCTGCTTGAACTTCTTGCGCGGCGGTGTCGATGCTTTTATTGAGGCTGAATTGCAGTGTCAAGTTGGTGGAACCCAGCGCGCTGCTGGACGTCATCTGGATGATGCCGGGGACGGCGCTGAACTGGACTTCCAGCGGTGTAGCAACCGAAGACGCCATGGTTTCCGGGCTGGCGCCGGGCAAGGAGGCGGTGACCTGAATCGTCGGGAACTCAGCTTCCGGCAGCGGCGCTATCGGTAAGCGCGGAAAGGCGATCAGACCGAGCAGCACCATGGCGAATGTCAGCAGCAAGGTTGCGACCGGATGATCGACGCACCATGCAGAAGGTGAGCCTTTACCTTTCATCGTGCGTTCTCCAGCGCGGCGTCTTGGCTGGCCGGTTGATTGCCGAGAATATCAACGCGCGACCCTGGTTTTAGTCGCGACTGGCCGTCGCTGACCAGTACATCACCCGCGTTCGGGCCTTTGATCAGGGTCAGGTTGCTGTCCTGATACAGCACTTCAACCGGCACCACTTCGACTTTTCCGCCGTTCACCCGGTAGGCGAAATGGTTGTCGATGCCGCGCTGGACCACCTGGGGCGGAACCTTAAGCGCGTCACGGTCTACAGCGGTTTGAATCCTGATCGTCACCAACTGGCCCGGCCAGAGCTTTTCGTCTGGATTGCTGAATTCGGCCTTGGCGCGAATGGTGCCGGTATTGGCCGCGACCTGATTGTCGATCAAGGTCAACGTGCCTTGGCCTAACAACGTGCCGTTATCGCCGTCGCCGATATAGGCGTTAACCACCGCTGGGGTCGTGGCGTGAACAAGACCCTGCAAGGTCGGCAGCATTTGCTGCGGTAAAGAAAACTCGACGGACACCGGGTCAATTTGCGTCACAGAGAACAAACCGTCGGTGTCACTTACCCGCAGGAAATTACCTTCATCGACGGTACGAATACCGACGCGCCCGGTCACCGGTGAGTGAATCTGGGTGTAGGACAGTTGAACTTGGGAGGCACTGATCGATGCTTTATTGCCCAGTGACGTGGCTTCAAGCTGATGCACCAGCGCCTGTTGCTGGTCGAAAGTCTGCTTGGAAATGCTGTTGTCGGTGGTCAGCAAGCTATAGCGTTTCAAGTTGAGTTGCGCCACGTCTAATTGCGCCTGGCTTTGTGCCAGTTCGGCCTGGGCTTGGGCCAGCGTGGCGCGTATCGAGCGGTCATCAATGGTTGCCAACAGATCACCGGCTTTGACTTGCTGTCCTTCCTTGACCAGCAGCTTGGTCAGGATGCCGTCTACCTGCGGACGGACGATAACACTGTGCAATGACAACACTGATCCGATGCCGCTGACATAACGCGGCACGTCTTCTTTGACCACGCTGATGACCCGTACCGGGATAGCAGAGGGTGCTGAGACCTTGGCGGCAGCCGGGCGAGTGAAAAACCAGCCAATCAGCGCGATGAGCGCGATGACGATGAGGGCGGCGAATACGGTTCGGGTCGGTTTACGCATGCTGGATTGTCGCCGGGGCAGGTCAAGAAGAAGGGGGCTCGAAAGGTGGGTCGAGCATCCAGGAGTCAGCTCTTTCGTTATAGCCCTCCCATAGGGTCAGCAAACTGACGGCTAACTGACAGAATTGTCAGCAAACGCTGAGGGATCTTGGAAAAACTCAAGGCACGACTGTTTCTGCCGATAAAAATAATAGAGATCCGAAGTTGCGAATATTGTTTTTTAATGTAAATGATTGAACGCGTGTTGAAAGGTTGCTGAAAGAAAAGATAGGAAAGTTCCTACATGAAGCTTTCCTTTCTTAGAGTGAAACGCTTCAGGCGGAGCAGTGCGATGAGCAAAAAAACAGTGGGTTTTATCCTGTTTTCTATAGTGATTCTGGCTTTCAGCGCCGAAGTTGTCGCCAATGGTAACGGTATTAAATTCAAAGGCCAGGTTGTCAGATCATCGTGCGAGGTCCGGCGGTTGGTTGACATGAAATCCTTGAGGCAGACACAGCTGATTCGGGTTTCACCCCCTGTCATCGTGGGCCTGGACCGCTATCGCAATGCTTGCAGCGGCGATGACGCGGCCTTCAATGTGTCATTCGGCGGCGCCGCTAAAAATGACACATCCGCCGTCGGAGTTGTCATCGTGACCTATCAATAGTCAGTAACTCACCCTAAAAATGGTTTCAGCTTCATACACTCTCTAAGTTACCTATTCGTAATTCCTACCTTTGCCAAGGTTTTACATGTTGTGTCCGCGCTGTAAGCCCCGGTTTTTTGGGTGTTTAATCATTAATCTGAATTTGCCTACGGAAAAGGCCTGCATCCACTGTTGCCAAGTCGTTATCAATAAGATGGTTATTCTGACAGCGGCCTTTGGATCGGATCGTTATAGTTCAGCTCGTCCAGTGATGGGCAAACATGAACACACACAAGGAATGTTATTCTTATGAAAAAACTCTCTCTCGCATTAGCTGTACTGGGCGCTGTTGGTTTGGGTGCAATGAGCACTGCAAACGCTGCAAATAACGGGAAATTGGTGTTCAACGGCACGCTGACGAACATTTCCTGCGCAGTCGGCCCGGGCGCTGGCGTTGGCGCGGGTCCTAATGGGGACATCAACGTTGATCTGGGCAACGTATCGTTCTCTGATATTGGCGCTGCAAGCGATACCAAGCTGGAAACCGCTACGCCAGTTCAGTTACTGGTCAACTGCAGTGCGGGCGTTGAGCAATACAGCACGGTAAAAATGCGCTTCGTTGCCCGCTCCGGCAGCGGTTTGGATAACAACGACTCCAAACTGTTGCGCACTACGGGCGCTGCGGATGGCGTGGGTATTGGCCTGCTGAACGCTCAGAACCAGATCATGGACTTGAGCGGTACCGAAACCATCGACAAGCCATTGATCAAGGATGGTGCTGGAGGCGCAACGGCTGAGCTGAATTTCGGTGCGGTCTACGTGCTTAACGGCACGCCGACCAATCCAGGTAACGCGGACGGCTTCATGCCTTTCGTACTGGACTACGAGTAACAGCATTGACGGGGTGAGTTTTCTCACTCCGTCACACTTCGTTTTCAGGCGACTGCCATCATGGTTTACACCCCGATTCGATACGCCTGCTTATTGCTGGCGCTCATAACGGCCGCCGGCGTTCAAGCGGGCATTGTGCTCAACACCACCCGCATCATTTATCCCGCACAGGACAAAGAAGTCAGTTTCGGCGTACACAACAGCGGCGGCGGGGAAATCCTTTTGCAATCCTGGCTTGAAGCCACTGCCGAAGAGACGGGTAATTTGCCGTTCGTCATCACCCCTGCCTTAACTCGCATGCCGGGCGACGGTAAGCAACTGTTGCGGATCATGTATGCCGGTTCAGACATGCCTCAGGATCGCGAGTCGGTGTTCTGGCTCAATGTTCAAGAGATCCCGCAGACCGCCGCGGCCAACGCTTTGCAGATCGCTATTCGTCAGCGCATCAAAGTGTTTTTCCGCCCTCAGGGATTAAGGGATGTACCTGCCGAGGCACCGCAAACGCTGCGATGGCAGCTTTTACGCAATGACGTGCTGCGGGTGAGTAATCCAGGTTCATACCACGTGTCCATGGTCCGAATTGAGGCCCATGACGGCGCCACTCAGGTGATGAACAAGGAGAGTCATATGCTGGCTCCGAAACATTCGCTGGACATTACGCTGAGCAAACCGTCAGGGGACCGACCGGTGTCCGTCAGCTTCATCAGCATCAATGACTTCGGTGGGCAGGTGCAATATCGCGCCACCTTAAACGGGCGTGAAATCGCCAGTGCCGTCGTGCTCCAAAAAAGCGATCGCGCTCCCCAATAGCGATTAAAAACCTCTTCATATACCGAGCAATCCGAGTTGCGACCTGTGCGCATCCTCGGCGGGTTGCGCCTGTGCGAAAGGACTCTGCAGCGCGACTGTACTCCAAGGATTGAGTGATAACTGCACATGGAACGGTACCCGCTTAACAGCAAACGATTTTTCGCAAGCCATTTTTCAGAGCGTGCATCGAGCAAGCTGAGTGCGCTCAGTGTCGGCGTCGCCATGGCGTCGATGACTGCGCTGACCGCAACAGCCGATCAAGCCAGCACCTCTTCGCCGAGCGCTCCCGTCACCTTTAATACTGCTTTTATTCAGGGCACCAACGAGCCGGCGGACCTCGAAGAGTTTTTACGTGGGAACAGCGTGTTGCCCGGCACCTACAGTATCGACGTCTACGTCAATCGCACCTTGGCCGGGCGTCGTGACATCCGTTTTGTGCAAAGCCCGACATCGAAGAAGGTGGAGCCTTGCCTGACGCTGGACATGCTCCAGAGTTTTGGTCTCGACATTGAGCGCTTGCAGCAGGCTTCTGACTCAGTAAGCGACGGACTACCAACGGCGTGTTTTGATTTACCAACACACCTGCAGTTCGCACGCGTCGAATACCAGCCCAATAGCCTGCGCTTGTCCATCAGCGTGCCCCAGGCCGCGATGGCGCGTAGCGCTCGGGGTTACGTGGAACCAGAACTGTGGGACGAGGGCGATACCGCCGCGTTTATCAATTACAACTTCAGTGCGGTGCGCCGGCACAATCAGCAAGAGCAGACTGACCAATATTATTTAGGGCTGCGCAACGGTTTTAACCTCGGTGCGTGGCGCCTGCGCAATGAATCCTCGCTGACCTATGGCGGCAATCAGCCTTATCGGTTCGCTAGCAATCGTACCTACGCCCAGCGTGACCTGACGGCGCTCAGGAGCCAGCTCACCCTCGGTGAGGTCTATTCAAATTCATTGATTTTCGACAGCGTGCGGTTTAGAGGCGCGGCGATTGATTCGGATGACGGCATGCTGCCCGACAGTGAGCGGGTGTATGCGCCAACGATTCGGGGTATTGCCGAAACCAATGCCACGGTGGAAGTCCGTCAAAACGGTTATTTGTTGTACAGCAGCACCGTCTCCCCCGGTCCGTTCGAAATCAGTGACATTTACCCCAGCGGTTCCAATGGCGACCTTTTGGTCACCGTCGTCGAAGCGAATGGGAGTACGCGTTCATTCACTCAGACGTTTGCGTCGTTACCGATCATGATTCCGCAGGGGGCCCTGCGCTACAGCTTCGCCCTTGGGCAATACGACAGCAATAGCGACTACCAGGCAACACCCGCGTTCACCACTGGCACGCTGGTTTATGGAGTGTCCGAGCGGCTAACCGGTTTTGGGGGTGTGCAATGGGCGCAGGATTATCAGGCGGGCAACCTTGGCGCCGGTATCAACTCGCCAGTGGGGGCTTTTTCGGCGGACCTCACGCAGTCCATCAGTGAGATCCGCGCGCAATCCCGACAAGGGCAAAGCGTTCGCCTGCGTTACGCCAACACCCTGGATATGACCCGCACCACCTTTGCCGTCGCAGGCTACCGTTATTCCACGGACCAATTTCGCACGCTGGAAGACCACGTTGATGAACAGGCCGAGCGTATTGGTCAAACCGTGGTCGGTCGGGCAAAAGACCGGCTGGAAGTCAACATCAGTCAATCGTTGCCCGCGCAGTCAGGCTCGTTGAGCCTCACCGCCAGCGATCAGCGCTATTGGAACTTGCCAGGTAAAACCCGTCAGCTTTTTTTGTCGTACAACGCCGCGTGGAAAACCATCAGTTACAGTCTGTCGGTCGAGCGTAATCAGCAGATGAATGCGGATGGGCAAGCGAACACTGACCATCGCCTCTCTGTGGGCGTGACAGTGCCGTTGGGTTCAAGCTCAACATCGTCGAGGGCTTCGTTCAATCTGGTTCGCGACAGCGGCGGCGATTACAACGCCCAAGCGGGGCTCAATGGCCAAATGTTGGAAGACCGAAATAGCTTCTACTCGGTCCAGGCCGGACACGACCGTAGCGCTGGCTCGTTTGGCTCGGGAAAACTCACGACCACGAAGCCGTATGGCCGTTTCGAAGCAGGGTATAGCCAAGGCCGTGATTACGATGCAATGAGCCTCGGGGCTTCCGGTTCATTGGTGGGCCACAGCGGCGGGATTAACTTCGGGCAACCCTTGGGTGAAACCTTCGCGCTGGTGCAAGTGCCACAGGTCAAAGGCGCGAAGCTGACCAACTACAACAACGTTGAAACGTCGGCCAATGGTTATGCCGTGCTGCCTTATGCCCAGCCCTATCGCACGAATTGGGTTGCACTGGATACGCGGCGTTTGGGCGCCGACATCGATGTCGAAGACGCCATCGTTCAGGTGGTGCCCAGGCGGGGCGCGGTGAGTGTGGTGCATTTCAACGCGTCCATAGGGCGCCGGGTGCAATTCGAACTGGTGCGTGCCGATGACAGCAAAGTGCCGCTGGGCGCCACGGTTGAAGATGAACAGGGCAAGCCGTTGGCGGTGGTCGATCCCACCAGTCGCGCACTGGTTTTGAGCGATCAGGACGCGGGCGTGCTACGGGTCAAGTGGTCCGATCAAAGCTGCCAAGTACCTTACCGCTTGCCGCCTAAAGACCCGGCCCGGGCCTATGAACGACTGAAGGTCACCTGCCAATGATTCGATCAAGTTGGTTGTGGATGGGCCTGCTGCTCACCGTCAGTGCTGCACAGGCCGCTGTGTCGTTGAGCGGAACGCGATTGATCTTCGACGGTGCATTTCGCGAAGTCAGCATTGAGGTGGTTAATCGTAGCAATCATGAGGTGCTGCTCCAGGCGTGGCTCAGCGATGCAGAAGATCTCGACGCCGATCAATCTCACGACTTGCCTTTTGCGCTGACGCCGCATTTGTCTCAACTGTCGGCCAACGGCAAGCAGGCATTGCGTCTTCTGTATGAAGGCGTCGGCAGGCCTCAGACGCGCGAGTCTCTACTGCATTTGTACGTGATGGAAATTCCCCGGCGGGTGGAGGGTGAGAACCAGCTAAGCATTGCGATTCGCCAACGCATCAACGTGTTTTATCGACCGCAGGGTTTGTCTGGCGACCCGGCACAAACTGCCGAGGCGTTGCTGTGGAGTCTGATGCGTGACGAGGACGGTGCGAGTTTTCTGCGGGTCAGTAATCCCACGGCTTACCACGTCTCGTTACAACACCTGCAACTCGACGGCACAGCGGGGAAACAGCTCGTCAGCGATTATCAATTGCTGCCACCGGGGATGACCCACAACTTGCCACTGGGTGCTGTCGCGCCCGGCAATCCCGGGTGGCATCACTTGTCCTTCACGGCACTCACCGACTATGGCGGTCAGCGTTATTACAGCGCTGAGGTTGATGGGCGTTCGCCGTTCAACGCTCGTTTGCGGCAGGCCGCCGCTTCTCTCAAGGATGTTCAACCATGACCTACACCCGACGGATCCGCTCCCTATTGGCGTTATTACTGTTCATTCCGGCGACCTGTTTCGCGTTGGTGTGTAAAGACAAGGGAACGGGGGCTTCCGTGATCCAGGCTGATCTCGGCAGCACGGTCGCTATCCCTGCGTCGGCTCCAGAGGGCACGATTGTCTGGCGCTCGGAGCAGTTCAACGTTCAGGTCGAGTGCTACAAAGATGGTTTGCAGGCTCAGCAGGAAGAGGTTTTCATTTACCTCAACCCGGACAACCGGCTGATCGGGCAGGGTATCCGGGCTGGACTGACCCTCAATGGTGTCGACTATCTCCAAAACAGTGGCCGGTTCAGCACTGGCCAAAGCCTGCCGGTGTGCAGCGAAGGGGATGCGAATATTGGCGCTTGTCCGCGTATCAGCTTCAATTTGGCCTTATCGGTATTCATCGAAAAATTCGGTCCGACGCCGCCTTCGGGCGTGGCCAGCCAATTGTTGGACTACCGCTTGCTGCAATTGGACAGCGCGGCGGGGCTGAACCCGTTGCCCGGTTATAACCTCAGCTACGTCATCAATAATCTGAACGGCCTACGGTTTATCGCCTGTGATGCCCAACTGCAGGTCATTCCGGAGACCGTCGAGTTTGGCGCGATAGGTATTCAGCAGGTGGCGGTGGGCCGGGTGATTGATCGGCGGCCGTTTTCGTTGGTGACCAACCGCACCTGTGACACGCCTTTCAGCCTCGGCGCGCAGTTCAAACCGGTCTCGGGCATCGTGTCGGGGGATTTTCTGGTGCCAGTGGCCAACGACGGTGTTGGCATCCGCATCGTCAATGCCAGCAATGGGGCCACGCTGCCGTATAACCAGCCGTTCCATCTGGCCGATCTGCTGGGAAATGACGCGTCCGCCAAAGCTGATTTCGATGCTGAATTAGTCTGGCAAACCCCCAACCCCAAAGCAGGTGCGTTTGAGGCCGAAGTCATCATCGACTTGTTTTACAAATAGAAGGCGATGGGAGGTTGGAGGCGGTGGCGGCGGGCCGGCTGGGATTCAGGTATGCTGCGCGACCTTGGGCGACTGCCCATCATTCGCCACACGACTGACTCGATACTTTTGGAGCTTCCATGACTACCCCCGTACACACGCCAGCTCCTGAAGCCGTCGCCGAGCCGGGCACCGAGATCGTCGCAGGTAAGAAAGCTGCGATCATTCCCGACTTCAAGTTTTCGTTCAAACCTGCTGACTTTGCGCCGGTGAAGACCTTGGAAGAGCCGTATTACAAGAAGTCCGGCAAAGCCAGCCACAACAAGATTCCTGGTGCTGCGCCGCATGGCACGCGCAAGTCCATGGGCAAACGCTGATCCCTTAGCGTGTTTAGCGCTTAGGCATGCTGCTGAAAGCGTTCGCGGTACTGGGTCGGCGTTACCCCCAGGCGCTGGCTGAAAATCAGGCGCATGCGGCTGGCACTGCCAAAGCCGCAGTGATAGGCCACCGCCTTGATCGCTAATTGGCTGCCTTCGAGCAAATGACGCGCGGCGTCGATCCGCGCCCGTTGCACGAACTCAGCTGGGGTCACTTTCGCGTCTCGGGCGAAGATTCGCGCAAAGCTTCGCGGACTCATGGCGACCACTTCCGCCAGCCGCTCCACGGAGAATGGCTCGGCGATGTGTTCCATGACGTAGCGCTGGATTTTCGCCACCGGTGAGCTGTCATCGTCGGGCGCTATCAGATACGGGCTGAACTGCGATTGCCCGCCCTGGCGCTGCACTACCACCAACAAACGCTTGGCCACCAACAATGCCACTGCGGCCCCGTGGTCTTCCGAGACCAATGCCAAGGCCATGTCGATCCCGGCGGTAACCCCCGCGGAGGTCATGAGCCGGCCATCGCGCACATAAATCCGGTCAGGTTCGACACGCGCCAAAGGAAATTGCTCGGACAGTTGGTGCGCGTGGCTCCAGTGCGTTGCCGCCTGTTTGCCATCGAGCAGTCCGGCGTGTCCCAAAATAAATGCGCCGGTGCAGATCGACCCATAGCGCCCGGCCAACGGCACCGCTTTGCGTAACCAGGCGGTTATAGCCGGGAGGGCCGCGGTTTCCGGCAACAGCGGACCACCCGGCACCAGCACTACATCAAAGGCATAGGGAGCATCTTCGATCGCGAACTCGGCACCCAGCGGCATGCCGTTGGACGCCATGATCGGAAAGGGCGCGGTGCCAATTGTCACGATGCGGTAGCTGCTGGCCGCCGGGACAAAACGGTTAGCTTCAGCGAACACATCCAATGGCCCGGCGACGTCCAATGACTGGACGCCGGGAAAAATCACAATCGCCACGCTCTTCATTGATGATCGTTCACGTCTGTTGTAAAGGAGATGAAGGTGTAGTTCAGGGGCTCACGGGTGACCACCTGAGCGCCAGCCGATCTTAGGGTATCGGCGATTTGCGGGCCTGACACGTGAAATGACCAACCCGACTCGGCGGACAGTTGCGGCAACGTAGCGGCCTCGCCGATTTTTTGCAGGGCGGCGGCGAAGGCAGCCATGTCCGGCAGATAAGCGGTGAAGCCATCGCCCTTGAGTGCGGCGGTGCGAATCCCCAGTACCTTGCAGATGGCGTCTTTGGTGGCCACCTCATCGCGGTCTGCCTGCCGCGATTGTTCGATGAGAGCTATCAGTTGAGCGTCCACCACTTGGCCTCCGAGGATGAAGTCCGGTCCCTGTTCCCACGCTTGGGGCGGGCAGTCTTTGGCCTCGGGTCGTAACGGGATCTGGGGATTGATCTCCATTGGATAAATCCGGCACACCAGCGGGCGACGGTCATAGATGCGGCACAGGTTTTCTGCGTCAAGATTCCGGCAAGGTCCCAGGTTATACGCGGCGAAGGTGATGGCCACGTAAACACTCGCGCTGCCGCTGGGAACCTGGCATGAGCGACGCTGTGCGTGGGTACGTTGCAGCGCTGATACGCCGTATCCATCTTCAAGAAAAGCCTCGGCCAATACGATCACCGAACCGCCATCGGCCGCCCATTGTCTGGCTTCGAGCAATGTCAGGGGGACGTGATGGTCAGTGCAGCACTTGCCGCACCCTACACAAGAAAATTGAGTATTCATTGAAGTGGAAAGCCAAATTAGAGCGCGTGATGAGGGTGACAGATTTACCCGCACCGTCACTGCCGAAGCAGGTTTGTAGCAAGTTGTACGCCATTGAAGCGGGGTTGGTACGGGGGGGCGCGCGTGAGCTGTTTAAACCATGCTGGCAAGGCGGTGGCTAGTTAGGCATATTTTGGCGACCGCCCCGATCAGATCGTGTGTGCGGCGAATCAGAGGTCGCGCTTACTTTTTCGCGGGAGTTAGCATTGAGTCCCATTCGGTGACCACCGCCGTTTGGCTTTGGCGCTGATACAGGCACAGCTCGGTGCCGACTTTGTTTTTCATGTGCGCTTGTGGGTAGTGACCTTTGAGCAGCAGCGCGCTGTAGCCGATGCTGTCGTCGAACAGCGCTGCGGTGCCTGCCGGTTTCACGTCTTTGAGTTGGCTGGCTTTCACACAGCTGGCGATGATTGCTTTATCCAAATCACTCCACGCTTGGTCGCTGGATGCATTGGCTTGGGCGCCAATGACCATAAGGCCTGTGAGCAATAGCAGGGATGCTTTCATGTCGGGTTCCTCTTTGAGCAGTGTCCATTGAATGCCAAATTATGGCAGACAGGCTCGGTGGGGGCTCGTTAGTCAACGGCGGAGCGTTGGACATAACTCATGCCGGATGTTTCATACAGGCATCGAGCGGCGTGATTGGTCTCCAGCACATTGAGGTCGACACTGGCTTCGCCGCGCAGGTGGAATTGATGAAAAGCGTGACTCAGCAAGGCTTGCGCCAGCCCTTGGCGCCGAGCGCGGGGGTGGACCACCAGATCGCGGATGAAGGCGCTGGTCCAGCAGTGCGCCGCGCCGATCAAACCGTGTTCATCCGCGGCAATTATCCACAGCGAAGGGTCTGACTCCGGCCCCGTAGCGCACTTACTGCTCCAAGCCTCATACGGCGCAACGCTGCCGCCGCCGTGTTGGTAACCGATGACTAAAAGCGCGTGTAACTGCGGCGCGATGTCTGCGCTGAACCTGACTCGATGGCTGCTGCCGGGCCATTGCCGGGGACTGCTGGCTTGACGGACGTCACGCCGCATTAGCCAACAGTACGGGCCGCAATTATGACTCAGCGTTACGGACGCTTCTTCTGAGTCGGCTGGGTTTAGATGCCTTGGGCCTCGACCGTACGGGCCGCTTGAATCAAGCATTTAGTCAACTCGGGAGAAGAAAATTTAGTCAGCACAGCGTTCGCCCCGGCAGCGCTGGCTTTGTCGCTGTTCATTTTGCTGTCTAGGGAGGTGTGCAGCAGCACGTACAAATCCTTGAAATCCGGTGTCTCGCGCAACGTTCTGGTAAATGCAAAGCCATCCATCTCCGACATTTCAATGTCAGAAACCACCACATTGATCTGCTCGGCGGTGCCTTGTAGTTCAAGCAGTTGATCGATGGCTTCTTTGGCGCTGCGTGCCGTGTGGCAATGAACCCCAAGGGTGCGCAGTGTAATCAGGGATTGCTGCAAGGCCACCTGACTGTCGTCCACCAGCAGAATATTGGCCTTGGACAAAACCCGGGCTTCGTCTTCGCTCAATTGAGCGGGTTCAGTGACAATTTTTGCCGGAGCAATGCCGTGGATGACTTTTTCGATGTCCAAAACCTGTACTAGCACGCCATCGACTTGGGTGACGCCGGTGATAAATGATCGGTTACCGGAGCCGTAAGGGGGGGGGCGGATGTCGGTGGTCAGGCAATGGACAATCTTGCTCACCGCCTGGACATGCAGGCCCTGCTTGGAACGGCTCACGTCGGTGACGATCAGGCATCCACCAGACGGGTCCAACAGCGGTTGCTCACCGATGGCTCGGCTGAGGTCGATCACCGACAACGACAAGCCGCGCAAGACCGCGACGCCTTGAACGTGTGGGTGGGATTCGGGCAAACGGGTCAGGGGAGGGCAGGGGATGATTTCGCTGACTTTGAGCAAGTTGATTGCCATCATTTTGCCGCTGCGCAAGGTAAACAGCAGCAACGATAGAGAGTCTGCGCGGGCTTTATTCGAGGACATATAAACCTTCTGGAATTAAAGGCGTCGCTGTACATGAGCGGCGAACAGCTTTCGATGCCGGGTTATCGACTTGCCTGGAGCAGGCTTGAGGAGCATTTGCGCCCAAGGTCATCGGTGGTGCGTTGCATCTGTAGTCATTAAGACACGCCTGCGTCTTTTTGACTTCGATTCTGGAAGTGTCAATTTGACACGTTATATTCAAGGTGTTGATTTATATAGGATTAATACATGGCACGAAAGCTGATAAGTCAAGGTAACCCGTTAAAAAGCCTTGCGGCTCAGGAGTCATACCGTGTTGAACGCTCATGATCGTGCCATTGTTAAATCCACTGTGCCACTCCTCGAAAGCGGTGGCGAAACTTTAACCACGTATTTCTACCAAATGATGCTGCGGGAATACCCCGAGGTGCGTCCACTCTTTAACCAGGCTCACCAGGCCAGTGGTGATCAGCCTCGTGCGCTAGCCAATGGCGTTTTGATGTACGCACGGCACATTGACGAGCTGGAACAGTTGGGCAATTTGGTTGCGAAAATCATCAATAAGCACGTTGCGCTACAGATCTTGCCGCACCATTACCCCATCGTCGGCACCTGTCTGATTCGCGCCATCGAAGAGGTGCTGGGCAGCGACATCGCAACCCCTGAAGTTTTACAGGCGTGGGGCAATGCCTATAAACAGCTGTCGGATATTTTGATTGGCGCTGAGCGAGTTATTTATGAGGAGAAAGCCGAGGCGGTTGGCGGTTGGCGCGGGGCTCGGGAATTTGAAGTGGCTCGTCGCGTTGATGAAAGTACTGAAATTACCTCGTTCTATTTTGTGCCTGTCGACGGTGAGGCGGTTCTGGATTACACCGCAGGCCAATACATTGGCTTGCAGCTTTTTATCAACGGTGAGGAAACGCGCCGCAACTATTCGTTGTCGGCGATAGCCGATGGCATTCAGTACCGTATCAGCGTTAAGCGCGAACCCCATGGTGTGGCGTCGAATTTTCTGCATGACCACGTGCACGTTGGCGAGCGCATCAATCTGTTTACACCCTCGGGGGAGTTCACCTTGGTCGATAGTATCAAACCGCTGGTATTGATCAGCGGTGGGGTTGGCATTACGCCGACACTGGCCATGCTTGAAACCGCGCTGTCGACCTCGCGCCCCGTGCATTTTATTCACTGCGCGCGTAATGGCGGCGTGCATGCGTTCCGGGATTGGGTTAATGACTTGGCGAGCCTTCATCCGCAGTTGAAGCACTTTTATTGCTACGCCGAGGACGACGGCGTTAGCCCCCAAGCGCAAGCAGTCGGTTTGCTCGACCAACAACAACTGGAGCAATGGTTGCCTGAAGACCGTGACCTAGATGCTTACTTCTTGGGTCCGAAAGGATTTATGGCCTCGATCAAGCGCCAGCTCAAGGCAGCGGGCGTGCCCGAGCAGCAAAGTCGTTACGAGTTTTTCGGCCCTGCGGCCGCGCTGGAATTGTAGGCGCAGGCTTGTCCGCTCCACACTTGTTCCGCGTTTGCTCTTCGACAGCGCGGTATCGAAGATGTAGCGAACCCTCCTACAGATCCGGTGGCAGCGGTTGTGCGCTTGAGCTGGAAACGACTGCCCATGATTATCTTGGGCGATCAAGCCGTTGAGCCTTTACACTCCGTGCCACACCATTCGAAGGGTAAAGGGATGAGCGACAACTTGATGTACCTGAGACGAGAGAAGAAATTTCTGGTGCTGCTGGGGGTGATTTGCCTCGCGATGATTGGTGGTGCGTTGTACATGCAGGTGGTGCTGGATGAGGCGCCGTGCCCGCTGTGTATCTTGCAGCGCTATGCGTTGTTGTTCATCGCCATTTTTGCGTTCATTGGCGCGTGGATGCCGGGCCGCCTTAGCACAACGGTGTTCGAGGGGTTTGTGATGCTCAGCGCCATAGGTGGCGCGGTGGTGGCCGGGCGTCATGCTTATATTCTTGCGCACCCGACCGAAAGCTGCGGTATCGATGTGCTTCAACCGATCGTCGACAGCCTGCCGCTGGCGTATTTGTTTCCGCTGGGTTTCCAAGTGGATGGCTTCTGCACCACGCCCTATCCGCCAATACTTGGTTTGTCATTGGCGCAGTGGGCGTTGGTGGCGTTTGTATTAACGATAGTCCTCGTTCCGTTGGGAATAATGAGTAACCGCCGTAGCGCTCGGTGAGCTTCAAGGATAGAATTCAAATGCCCTACATTATCTGTGGATATAGGGCGTTTATCTGTACCGGGTTTAGCCCGGTATTTGATTTTTGCAGAATCTGATATGAACTGTTGCTGAATAAGTCATAGTCAGCAAATGGTTACATATCTACAATCGCCAGCATTAACCAGTCAGCACCGCTCGCAGTAGCAAGAAACGATGCCCCCAGCGTCTCTACGACCTTAGTAGACAGCGCCAGCATCAGGCGTTGACACCTCAGAACACCCGCACCAAATGGAATTGGTCTGCTAACCAGGCCGTTGCCACCATTCAAATAAGAAACCACAGATAATTTCGGATTTGTCGATCGGCTCTTGAGCTGCTTTGGCAGGCCCTTATTCAGATCAAAAAAATACGCCAACACCGGCAGGCTTTAGTGTCGGCGTTCGAATTCCAACTGACTGCGCAAGCTGCTTTAGAGGTCGTGAGATGAGTAGAAAAGGGTACCCCAGATTATTAGGCTTCTTGGCCTTTTTGAGCACGCTCGCGCTCAGTGGTTGCGGCATGTCCGTCCTTGATCCCAAAGGGCAGATAGGCATTGACGAGAAAAACCTGATCATCACCGCTACCGTGCTGATGTTGTTGGTCGTTGTGCCCGTAATCATCATGACGTTCGTGTTCGCCTGGAAATACCGCGCTTCGAACACCAACGCTACCTACGCACCGAACTGGGCTCACTCGCATAAAATCGAAGCCATTGTTTGGGGCGTTCCGACCGTTATCGTTATCGCGTTGGGCATACTGATCTGGAAATCCAGTCACGACCTCGACCCTTACAAACCGCTGGACTCGGCCATCAAGCCGGTGACCATTGAAGTGGTGATGATCGATTGGAAATGGCTGTTCATCTATCCGGACCTGGGCATCGCTACGGTCAACGAAATCAAGTTTCCGGCCAACGTACCGGTTAACTTTCGGATCACTTCCGACGCCACCATGGGTTCGTTCTTCATTCCAGGCCTGGGCGGTCAGATCTACGCCATGGCCGGTATGGAAACCAAATTACACCTGATCTCCAACGAGAATCATGTGTACGACGGGATGGCGGCCAACCTGACCGGCGAAGGATTCTCCGACCAAAAATTCAAGGCATACGCCACTTCACAGGCTGATTTCGACGCTTGGGTTGCCGCTGCCAAGAAAGCACCTAATCAGCTCGACCTGGCGCAATTCAACGAACTCGCCAAGCCTAGCGTGAAACACCCTGTCGAATACTTCGCCACCGTTCAGCCAGATCTGTTCCAGACCATCATCGATAAGTATGAAGGCATGAACAAAGGCACCGGTATGAAGCACGAAGCGGGTGAGAAGAGCGAAATGACGGGTATGGATATGACTAAGCATTCGGCTGCCGGGGCAGAGGAGTAACAGATGTTCGGTAAATTAACGCTGGACGCGATTCCCTTCCATGTTCCGATAGTGATGGTGACGCTGTGCGTCATCGCTCTGATTGGTGCGGGAGTGATCGCTCTAATTAGCTACAACCGTAAATGGGTTTATCTGTGGTCTGAATGGTTGACTTCGGTTGACCACAAGAAAATCGGGGTGATGTATATCATCGTTGCGCTGGTCATGTTGCTGCGCGGCTTTGCCGACGCCCTCATGATGCGCTCACAGTTGGCCTTGGCCAGCGCCGGTCACGAAGGCTATTTGCCGCCGGAACACTACGACCAGATCTTCACCGCCCACGGTGTGATCATGATTTTCTTCATGGCGATGCCTTTCATGGTCGGCCTGATGAACATCGTCGTACCGCTGCAGATTGGTGCTCGCGACGTTGCGTTCCCGTTCCTCAACTCGTTGAGCTTCTGGTTGTTCGTCGTCGGTGCGGTTCTGGTTAACCTGTCACTGGGTGTCGGCGAGTTCGCCCGTACCGGTTGGGTTGCCTATCCACCGCTCTCCGGCCTGGCTTACAGTCCGGGCGTCGGGGTCGATTACTACATCTGGGCCTTGCAGTTATCCGGGTTAGGGACTTTGCTGACGGGGGTGAACTTCATTGTCACCATCCTGAAAATGCGTGCGCCTGGCATGACCTTGATGAAAATGCCGGTGTTCACCTGGAACTGCCTGTGCACCGCGATCTTGATCGCGGCGTCGTTCCCGATCCTCACCGCCACCCTGATTCTGCTGACGCTTGATCGTTACCTGGGCATGCACTTCTTCACCAACGAGCTTGGTGGTAACCCGATGATGTACGTCAACCTCATCTGGGCTTGGGGCCATCCTGAGGTGTACATCCTGATCCTGCCGGCATTCGGTGTGTTCTCGGAAGTGACCTCGACGTTTGCCAAGAAAACCCTGTTCGGCTACAAATCGTTGGTCTACGCGACCATCGCAATCACCATTCTATCGTTCGTTGTTTGGCTGCACCACTTCTTCACCATGGGGTCGGGTGCCAACGTCAACGCGTTCTTCGGGATCATGACGATCATCATTGCCGTTCCCACGGGAGTGAAGATCTTCACCTGGCTGTTCACTATGTTCCGCGGTCGGCTTCAATTCACCACCCCGGTTCTATGGACGTTGGGCTTTATCGTAACCTTCACTATCGGCGGCATGACTGGCGTACTGCTGGCGGTGCCGGGCGCGGACTTTGTGTTGCACAACAGCCTGTTCCTGATCGCGCATTTCCATAACGTGATCATCGGCGGTGCGGTCTTCGGTTACCTGGCAGGCTTCACCTACTGGTTCCCGAAAGCGTTCGGCTTCTCGCTGAACGAGCGCCTGGGCAAGTACGCGTTCTGGTGCTGGCTCGTCGGCTTCTACCTGGCTTTCATGCCGCTCTATGTTTTGGGCTTCATGGGCATGACTCGTCGCCTGAACCACACCGATAACCCGCAATGGACACCTTGGCTCATCGCTGCCTTCCTGGGCTCGTTGATTATCATGGTCGGCATCGCGTTCCAGCTCATTCAACTGGTTGTCAGCATTCGTGACCGTGAGAAGAACCGTGATCTGACTGGCGATCCGTGGGATGCCCGGACCCTGGAGTGGTCAACTTCTTCGCCGCCACCGTTCTACAACTTTGCCGAGCAGCCGGTCGTTGACAACCTGGACGCGTACTGGGAAATGAAAGAGCGCGGCATCCAGACCAAAACCGCAGCTGATTACAAGAAAATCCACATGCCGCGCAACACCGGTGTGGGCTTCTACATTGGCTTTGGCAGCCTGATCTTTGGCTTTGCTTTGATCTGGCACATCTGGTGGCTGGCTGCGATCGGTCTGGTCGGGATGGTGGCAACCTTCATCATTCGCTCGAACGACGACGACATCGACTACTACGTCCCTGCCGAAGAAGTTGCGCGAATTGAAAACGAACGCCTTCAACTTATGGCTAAGCAGGCTTAAACCATGTCGAACTTAGTATTAGAAAGCCAGATTGCCCATGCTGAGGAGCATGGGCACGAGGATGCCGGGTCAATGACCGTGTTCGGCTTCTGGATCTACCTGATGACTGACTGCATCTTGTTCGCGACGATCTTCGCCGCGTACTCGGTGCTAAGCAACAACGTCGCAGGTGGCCCCTCGGGCAAAGACATCTTCGAACTGCCGTACGTCCTGGTAGAAACGTTCTGCCTGCTGTTCAGCAGTATCACCTACGGTTTCGCCATGCTGGCGATGCACAAGGGCAATAAGAAGGGCGTGATTTCCTGGTTGGCAGTGACCTTCTTACTGGGTCTCGGCTTCATCGGTATGGAAATCAACGAATTCCATCACCTGATCGCTGAAGGCTTCGGTCCTGATCGCAGCGCCTTCTTGTCCGGCTTCTTCACGCTGGTCGGGACCCACGGTCTGCACGTGACCTCCGGTTTGATCTGGATGGCCGTGTTGATGTTCCAGGTCAAGAAGAAAGGTTTGACCGCAACCAACATGACCCGCTTGAGCTGCCTGAGTTTGTTCTGGCACTTCCTGGACGTGGTCTGGATCTGCGTGTTCACCGTTGTCTACCTGATGGGAGCACTGTAAATGGATCACGCTAATATCAGCCATGCTGGCGCCGAACATGCTCATGTCGGCAGCGCCGGTGCCGACCACGGCAGCCTGAAGTCCTACGCTATCGGCTTTTTCCTGTCAGTAATCCTGACGGTTATTCCGTTCGGTCTGTTGATGCACCCGATCTTCGCGCAGCCGGTCACATTGGCTATCGTCGTGTTGTTCGCCGTGGTGCAGATCTTTGTTCACCTTGTGTTTTTCCTGCACATGAACAGGTCGTCCGAACAGCGTTGGAACATCGTCGCTTTTGCCTTCACCATCCTGATCATCGTGATCGTGGTTGGCCTGTCGTTGTGGGTGATGTACAGCATCCACACGAACATGATGGCGCACTGAGGAATCTGAATGTCCCTTAAGCACTTTATCCAAATCACCAAGCCGGGGATCATTTTCGGTAATGTGCTTTCGGTGGCAGGTGGCTTCTTCCTCGCTTCTAAAGGGCATGTCGACTTCGGCGTGTTTTTGGCTGCGGTGATAGGCACCTCGTTGGTGGTAGCGTCCGGTTGTGTCTTTAACAACTGCATCGACCGCGACATCGACGTGAAGATGGAGCGGACCAAGAATCGGGTGTTGGTGCAAGGACTGGTTTCGCTGAAACTGGCCCTGATCTACGCCACTGTTCTGGGCATCGCCGGGGTGGGCTTGCTTTACACCAAGGCCAATCCATTGGCAGCGCTGTTTGCGGTCATCGGTTTTGTGATTTACGTCGGCTTTTACAGCCTGTACCTGAAGCGCAAATCGGTGCATGGCACCTTGGTCGGAAGTCTGTCGGGGGCTATGCCGCCGGTGATTGGCTACGTCGCGGTGAGCAACAGCTTCGATCTGGCGGCACTGACGTTGTTGGTGATGTTCAGTTTGTGGCAGATGCCGCACTCCTATGCCATCGCGATTTTCCGTTTCAACGATTACCGAGCTGCGTCGATCCCGGTGCTTCCGGTGTTGCGCGGTATCGTTGTCGCCAAACGGCACATCTTGATCTACATCCTGGCGTTCCTCGTGGCGACGCTGATGCTGACCATCGGTGGTTATGCGGGCTTCAGTTACCTGGCCGTCGCGGCAGGCATGGGCATGTACTGGTTGTACATGGCTTGGACGGGCTACAAGGCGGTGGATGACACTGTTTGGGCACGCAAACTGTTTGTGTTCTCGATCCTCACCATCACCGCCCTGAGCGTGATGATGTCGGTGGATTTTCAAGTGCCCGCTGAGTTGTTGGTCACTTACGCACGTTGAAATAACGCAGGCACTCGAACAGAAACGTCCCGCTCTGCTAAGGAGAGGGGCGTTTTTTTTTGGATCTGATGGGGTAACGATCCGTCCAATTGACTTCGCGCAAAACGTGCGAACTGTAAAACTGGCAATGAGGCGATAGCCAAAGCTATCGCGTTGCAGCATGATATGCGCGATTAAGGCCTGTGAGAAAACGGTTGCGCCGCTGCTCCGAAATGTTGTCTGGCCTGACGGCCGGCACAGAGTGGACCCTGAAATGACTGCAGAGCCGCCTTCTCGGGCGTCGCTGTCGATGGACACCAGTAGAAACATCGAATGATGACTGAACAACTTACACCCAGAAAAGAACAAGCAGCGGATCTCAGTCCGCTGGTCTCCATTGTTGCGCCCTGCTACAACGCAGAAAAATACCTGGAGGAGGCGCTCAAGAGTATTTTTTCTCAGGACTACACCAATGTAGAAGTTATTATCGTCGACGATGGATCGACCGATAACAGCTATGCCATGTTAGTGGCGCTGCAAAATACTTACGATTTCCAGCTCTTTACCCAGACGAACCAAGGTGTAAGTGCAGCCCTTAATCACGGCCTGAAATATGCAAATGGTAAGTATGTGTCAACCCCGGACCTGGATGACATCATGCTTCCGGAGTCCGTGCGGGTGAGGGCTGACTACCTGGATAAACATCCTGAAGTGGGCTGTGTTGGCGCTTTGGTCGTCTACATGGACAGTGAGGGCAATAACGTCAAAACGCAGAAGCTGGCGGAAATTCAGCGTTTGGGTTTTGACGAGATTTTAAGCAACGCCATTGTGGTGGGTGCCCCGGTCTCGTTGTACCGAATGGACGCACTCCGGGCGGCTGGGTTTTACGAGCCGAGCATCAAAGTGCAAGACTTTCAGATGACGTTGAAGATAGCCGATCAGGGTTATCAGATACATGTACTGCCCATCAGTGTCACTCGGTATCGACGTCATCCGAACAACCTGTCTCGTCGCTACAAAGTTCTGCTGGATGCGGACATGAAAGCAATCAGCCCTTATCAGTCGCACCCTGGGTACGAGAAAGGCAGGACGGTTATCCTCAATAAAGCGCTTAAATACGCGGTCGTGACGGATAAAAAAGACGCCTGGCGTTTATTGCGAGCCATTCCCTTTCGCCGCTTCAACAAAACCACCTTTCGCCGATTGAAACGGTTGTTGCTACACCGCTAGTCGCGCGCCGCCGCTGCTTGGAACTTTAGCTAAATGTTCCCGGTCTCACTGCCATCTGAGAAGGGCACGTCCATGGGGTTTCTTGATTTTTTAAAAGAAAGGCGCACGCGAAAAATGCTCAGCGGCATGGACAAGCTTCATCGGTTACCCGAGAAAATCAGATTGCGCTACCCGAAGTACTCGTTCGGTGTCGGCACCTACGGTATGCCTGAGGTTATCCGGTTCGGTCAGGGCGCCGTTCTGACAGTCGGCGCCTATACGTCAATTGCCACGGGGGTCAAAATCTTGCTGGGGGGTGAGCATCGCACCGACTGGGTGACCACTTATCCATTCCCGGCGATGATCAGCGAAGTCAACGATATCCTCGACTTCTCGACCACCAAGGGCGACGTGGTCATCGGGAGCGACTGCTGGATTTGCACCGATGCAATGATTCTTTCCGGCGTTACCGTCGGTCATGGCGCTATCGTTGCCGCTGGCGCTATGGTGAACCGAAACGTCGCACCCTTCTCAGTGGTCGGCGGCAACCCATGTAAGTTCATTCGCTGGCGTTTTGACGAAGAAACCCGTGCAACACTGCTGCAATCGGCATGGTGGGAATGGCCGATCGAGGAGGTCAAGGCGATGGCGAGAACCTTGTGCAGTGCGGATATTGACGGGTTCATCCGCTATATCAATGAGCGCAACGTGGAGCAGGGGTTGGAATGACGCTGGCACATCTTGCTCAATATGGTGGCATCACAGTTATGCTTCCTGCCGCGATTGTCGTTGGCATCTGGCTTTACGTATCCGGCTCCAAACGCTCAGCATTGATATGGTTGGCGACAATGCTGTCGGTCTACGTGATCGTTGGGATAAGTAAAATTTTGTTCAAGGGCTGGGGCATTGGCCTGCACAGCCTCAATATTTCGGTCATCAGCGGTCACGCCATGCACACCTGCCTGGTGTTGCCCGTGGTCCTGAGTTTGCTCGCGCGTCAAATTGATCCACGGTTGCGTTGGCCGGCGGCTGGGGTGGGACTGATCTTCGGCTGGTGGTTTGCCACTTACTGCGTGGCGCCGTTCGTTCATCCGCTGCAAGAAGCCGTTGCGGGGGCTCTTCTCGGGACCGTAGCCGCGATTTCATTCTTGTACAGCGTGGACGGTCTCGAAATCCGTAAAATCCCCCTGGCCGCCTTAGTGCTTGGAATTTCGTTCATGGCGTTCAACGCCACGACCACCAAGTACACCGCCGAGAGCGTGCTCAACCGGATAGCCGTGACCCTTTCTGGCGGTGATCGGGCCTTCAAACAGCCGGAATGGCGAACACCTCAAGTGCAACTGCAACTCAAGCCGCCCAGCTGATCAAGCCCGCGGTCCTCAAGCCGTCTTCGCTACCCGCCGCCCCATGCGCAGTCGGTACAGACCCAGGATGAACAAAATCCATACCGGCATGATGTACACCGAAATGGCGATTCCGGGGATCATCAACATCATAATCAAAATCAAGGCCACGAAGGCCAGGCACAGGTAGTTGCTGAAAGGGGTCCAGAACGCCTTGAACCCAGGCACTACGCCTTGCTCGATCATGGCTTTACGAAACTTCAGGTGGGTCAGGCTGATCACGACCCAGTTGATGATCAGGGACGCGACGACCAGCGCCATCAGCAATTCCAACGCTTCGTGGGGCGCGACGTAATTGACCACGACACATAGCAGGGTCACCAGCGCCGAGACGCCAATGGCCAGTACGGGAACGCCTTGTTTATTCAGTTTCATCAGCGCTTTAGGGGCGTCGCCTTGTTCGGCCAGGCCGAAGAGCATGCGGCTGTTGCAGTAGACGCCGCTGTTATAGACCGACAGCGCCGCCGTCAGCACCACGACGTTAAGAATTTGCGCCGCTGTATCGTTACCGATCAACGCGAAAATCTGGACAAAAGGGCTACCGCTGTAGGCATCGCCGGATGCGCCGAGGGTCTGCAGCAACGAATCCCAGGGGTACAACGCCAGCAGGACAGTCAGCGCGCCGACGTAGAAAATCAGGATGCGGAACACCAACTGATTAATCGCTTTAGGAATGACTTTGCGTGGCTCACTCGCCTCTGCGGCGGTAATCCCGACCAACTCCAGCCCGCCGAACGAAAACATGATGAAGCACAGTGACATCAACAGCCCGCTCATCCCGTTCGGGAAGAAACCGCCGTGTGTCCAGAGGTTGCTGAACGATGCCTGAGGTCCACCGGTGCCGCTGATCAGCAGATAACCGCCGAGTACAATCATGCCGATGATGGCGACCACCTTGATGATCGCAAACCAGAACTCGGTCTCGCCGAAGACTTTGACATTGGTCAGGTTGATCAAATTGACCAACACGAAAAAAACCGCAGCGCTGACCCAGGACGGTACATCCGGCCACCAGAACTGGACGTATTTGCCGACGGCCGTTAGCTCGGCCATGCCCACCAGCACATACAGTACCCAGTAATTCCAACCGCACAAGAAGCCTGCGTAGCCGCCCCAATACTTGTGCGCGAAGTGACTGAAAGAGCCGGCCACTGGCTCCTCGACAATCATCTCGCCCAGCTGGCGCATGATTAAAAACGCAATGAAACCACAAATGGCATAACCCAAAATCATCGCCGGCCCGGCGGATTTGAGGACGCCAGCAGAGCCAAGAAACAGCCCGGTCCCAATCGCGCCACCGAGCGAAATCAGCTGAATATGGCGGTTTTTCAAGCCACGCTTGAGCAAGCCTGGCGTCAGGTCTTCACCTGTCATTGCTTTACCTTTCTGTATTTGGAATAGGGCGGAAGTGGAGCGGGTGTTGAAATTGGTCGCCATTCTAAAGCGACGAGTGCGTAGGAAGCATCCCTAAATTGCGGAAAGGGGCGCTGTGGGAGCAGGCTTGCCTGCGAAGAGGCCTGTAACTGCACCGCTAATGTTGACTTGAAACCTGGGGCGCTTGCGTTGACGCTTCGTTGGCAAGCCAACTCCCACAGGGTTATTTGGGTCCGCACGAGCTCAGCGATGGCATTGCAGAACCGAATGTGTGGGAGCAGGCTTGCCTGCGAAGAGGCCTGTAACTGCACCGCTAATGTTGACTTGAAACCTGGGGCGCTTGCGTTGACGCTTCGTTGGCAAGCCAACTCCCACAGGGTTATTTGGGTCCGCACGAGCTCAGCGATGGCATTGCAGAACCGAATGTGTGGGAGCAGGCTTGCCTGCGAAGAGGCCGGTAATCGCGCCGCTGATGTGGACCTGAAACCTGGGTCGCTTGCATTGACGCTTTCGTTGGCAAGCCCCACAGGGTGATTTGGGTCCGCACGAACTCAGCGATGGCATAGCAGAACCGAATCTGTGGGAGCAGGCTTGCCTGTGAAGAGGCCAGCAATTGCGCCGCTGATGTTGACCTGAAACCTGGGTCGCCTGCATTGACGTTTTCGTTGGCAAGCCAACTCCCACGGGGTGATTTGGGTCCGCACGAACTCAGCGATGGCATCGCAGAACCGAATCTGTGGGAGCAGGCTTGCCTGCGAAGAGGCCGGTAATCGCGCCGCTGATGTTGACCCGAAACCTGGGGCGCCTGCACTGACGCTTTCGTTGGCAAGCCAACTCCCACGGGGTGATTTTGGGTCCGCACGAACTCAGCGATGGCATCGCAGAACCCAATGTGTGGGAGCAGGCTTGCCTGCGAAGAGGCCAGCAATCGCGCCGCTGATGTCGACCCGAAACCTGGGTCGCCTGCAGTGACGCTTTCGTTGGCAAGCCCACGGGGTGATTTGGGTCCGCACGAACTCAGCGATGGCATAGCAGAACCGAATCTGTGGGAGCAGGCTTGCCTGCGAAGAGGCTGGCAATCGCGCCGCTGATGTTGACCCGAAACCTACGGCGCCTGCAGTGACGTTTTCGTTGGCAAGCCAACTCCCACGGGGTGATTTGGGTCCGCACGAACTCAGCGATGGCATCGCAGAACCGAATCTGTGGGAGCAGGCTTGCCTGCGAAGAGGCCAGCAATCGCGCCGCTGATGTTGACCTGAAACCTGGGTCGCCTGCATTGACGTTTTCGTTGACAAGCCAACTCCCACGGGGTGATTTGGGTCCGCACGAACTCAGCGATGGCATCGCAGAACCGAATCTGTGGGAGCAGGCTTGCCTGCGAAGAGGCCAGCAATCGCGCCGCTGATGTTGACCTGAAACCTGGGTCGCCTGCATTGACGCTTTCGTTGGCAAGCCAACTCCCACGGGGTGATTTGGGTCCGTATGAGCTCAGCGATGGCATTGTAGAACCAAATGTGGGAGCAGGCTTGCCTGCGAAGAGGCCAGCAATCGCGCCGCTAATGTTGACTTGAAACCTGGGGCGCTTGCGTTGACGCTTCGTTGGCAAGCCAACTCCCACGGGGTGATTTGGGTCCGCACGAGCTCAGCGATGGCATAGCAGAACCGAATGTGTGGGAGCAGGCTTGCCTGCGAAGAGGCCTGTAATTGCACCGCTAATGTTGACTTGAAACCTGGGTCGCCTGCGTTGACGCTTCGTTGGCAAGCCAACGCCCACAGAGACTTGGGTAGATTCGAAATCGTAGGGGCTGCGCTCAGATAGGCCATAAGCCTATCTGAACGGTATGCAGGATCCCGCTTTTAGCGATAGATCTCTCTACGGAAGATCATCGGTGACGGGCCTTGGTAGATGCCAAATCGAGCAACCCCAGCCGCCGCCTGGCGACCGGTGCCGTTCCAGTCATAGAAAAGCCATGACGGGGTGGCGGGCAGGCTGCCGAGTACTGAACCGCTGATGCCGGGAGGCTGCAGCTTCAACAGGCCTACACCGGCGACGGGTGCAATCATCGAGATGTTGCTATTGGGGTAGTTTGCCGCGGTAAGTTGCCCGGTATAACTGCTCACCGTTGGCGCCTGTAGAACGGCGGCGGTGGTGCAGGTATCTAGACCTTCGGCGTGGAAGCTGCCCCCCGCGATGTTTTGCCACGTCTCAATGCTCAGCGCCAGGTCGAGCTCTTCCAATTCAGAGCCGTGGGCATTTTCCAGGTGCAACCGCCCCAATCGTACTTCGCTGCCGGGGGTGCTGCTGAAGTCATAGCTGTAGGCAGTACACGCGGTGCCGTCGCCGTAACAAGCGCCATCGGCGTCGGTCAAGGTGGTGGCGCTGAAGTTCTGACGAATCGCTGCGGCAAACGGATAATCATCGGCCAACGGCAGGGCTGCCGGGGTGTATCGCAGGGTGTCACCGCTCCAGCGGAAACTTTCGGCACCGTCACCATCGTTGGCACCGGTTTGCGCCACGGTAGCGGTGGCGCTGTTGGTCAGGCGACCGGCGACGTCCAGGCTGACTTTGCCGGTGATTGAGGTGTACGCATCCCGGACCGGTGTTGCCAGTCTCCAAAACGCATCGCGGTCGTAATTGTAGGTGATGCCTTTGTTGCGGTTAAACGCGGTGACGATGAGGTCAGGTTCGTGCCCAACAGCAAACGCCATCGGTTGACCCTGATAACTGAAGGAAGTCCCGCAGCTCGGGGTCAGGCTCGCGCTGGCCTGCACGCCCAAGTAAGCCGGAATGAAGCGTCCGACCAAGCCACTTTGGCCGCCGCTGACGGTTTCGCCAAAGTAAGCGTTAGCCGCCGGGGTCGCTGTCAGCTGGAACACGCCGACTTCGGAAATAGACGTCGTTGCCGTGGTCTGGTTACCCAGCACTTGGCTGTACTGAGCCGGGGACAGTGTGCCGGCGTCGCCCGCAGCAGGCGCAACCAATACGCTGGCGAGTGGAATGTTGGGCATTTGGAAGTTGGAGGCAATGACCCGGCCGCTGCACAGCGATGCAGCAGTCAGCGGATCACCATCGGCCAGCCAGCCGACTGCCTGAACGCGAATTGGAAAGTTATCCCCCGCTCGCACACCGGGTAACGCTTTGCAGTCGGAGCTGACGCCAGCGACGGTACACACCGAGTCGGTTTGAATGCACAGGCCGTAGGGTTTGGAGACGAACTGGTCGCTGCCGCTCATGCTTAATCCGGCGTCATTGTTGGCGGTGCTGCCCAGATACGTGGCCGTAAGCATCATCTGTCCGGCGTCGTCATATTGAACGGTCAAGGACGCACTGCCGGTGCTGTCAAACGCCAAGCTAAGGCTGGTGGGTGTGCTGGTTACCGACGTGTTATTGACGATCACCGGCTTGCTGCCAGAAATGGGGCTGACGTAGGCCGAGCTGAAGTTCAAAGTACGAGTGACGTTGGAGAAACTTGGCACACACGCTTGTGAGGTGTCGCTTTTCTTCACCGCACGCAGAGAAATGCCGCTTTGTGGTCGAGCCGCGATCAGGGTCGGTACATCAAAAACAAAGCCGCTGTCGGCATAGGCGATGGTGCAGCCGGCGGTCGAACACACGGTCTGGCCATTGCTCCCCGGAATGGACGAACTCACTCCCACGCTTACGTTGCCCGGGCTGCCGCTGCTCAAATACGCTTGTGCGCTGCCACCGCTGAAGGTAATCGTGTTGCCGTTCATGATGGCGGGTGAGGCGGCTGTCCAGCCACTGGACGGACTCAGCGTGACACTGACAGGATTGGCAAACGGGCTGCAACTGGCAGTGGCGCACGCGGTGATGGTCACCGGTTGTGGATTACAGGTCAGTGCCGCGCTCGCGTAGCTGAAGGCGAAATGGTCGATAACGGCCACCGGCGGAAGAGGGGCTGGGGCCGCGCAGGAGGCATGGGCCGGGCTGGTGCTGCATCCGCCAGTGATGGACAGTGCGCCCACTGCTTGAGTGGTGCCGCCGACGCAGGTGTCAGTGGCGGTCAGAGCGGCGCCCGAGATGGCGTCTTTAATAATAGTCGCACCGGTCAGGGTCATCGCCGCTGCTGACTTGACGCCCGCGCCTACGCTGGTGCGGGTGAGCGTCATCGCAGCGCCCCCGTTTACGTCGCCACCGATACAGGTGTCAGTGGTGGTAATCACTGCGTCGGCGATGACGTTCCCCGAGACGCTTCCGCGGACCAAGGTCGCCGCTGCTTTTGTGTTGATGTTGCCGGTGATGGGGGTGTCGGTCATGGTCACCACGCCGAATGCCGTAATGTCACCGCCCACGGAGCCGCCTGTCAGGGTGATCGCCCCGGCTTTGCTGGTTACATTGCCGGTTATCGGTGCGCCGGTCGAGGTGATAGCACCCTCAGCAACAACGGCCCCAGCGATGCTGCCCCGGACAATGGTGATTGCGCCGGTGCTGCTGGTTAGATTGCCTTTGATCGCGGTATCGGAGGAGGTGGCTGCGCCATAACCCAGAACGTCGGCACCGACGCTGGAGTCAGTAAAGGTCAGTGCCCCGGCGCTGCTGGTCACCGATCCGGTAATCGCGGAGCCCGTTTTGAGGGTGATCGCCCCTGATGCCTGGACATAGCCGCCAACGGTGACAGTAGCCGCCGTAATGGCGCCTGTCGTGCTGATCAGATTGCCGCTGACCTTGGTGTTGGCGGCGGTGATCGCACCACCCGCCTGAGCATTACCGGCGATGGTGCTGCCAGCAAGGGTCATAGTGCCGTTGGTGGTCTGGACTGAGCCGGCCACCGTCGCGTTGGACAGATTAATCACCCCGGCGGTGGAGTTGATCGATGCGCTGAAGGTATTGCTTGTTCCTGCAACGGTGATTGCGCCAGCCGTCGAAACCAAGGTCACGGTGTTGCCGCTGGTACCAATCGTGTTGGTGTCCAGAGAATAGCCTTGGACCGCCACGACCGTGATATTGCCGACGATCAACGTACCCACGACCAATGAGTCGCCAGCACCGAGGATCACTTCGCCGGTACAGGTGAACGTATTACCGGTGCTGCTCCAAAGACCCGTGCAGGGTGCGTTTGTCCCAAGCAGGCTGAAGGAATAAGCCGTGGCGGCACTGGCCGTATCCGACAGCAACAGGCCACCCAAAAGCGCCACCCAAAGGCAGCTTTGCTTCACTACGTGCTTGCTCATGGAGTGCCTTTTTCTATAGTTGCTGTGAGTTGGCGGTAGGCGTAATCGGGACGGCTACCGGTGCTGCCGTTCTGTGCGGTCGAGGTGAAGTGAAAGATCTGCAGTGGCGAACCGTTGTTGTCCAAATAGTTGTTGCTGGTACACGCGACATTGACGCTGAATTGGGCCAGGTTGCTTGCGGAAAGACTCGGGCTCCCTTGGGTGCACAGGCCTGAACTGATCGATTGGGTGATGGCCCATTCCAACCCGGAGTTGGCCGATTGGTAGGCTCGGGCCTGCTGGATCGCAAGGCTGTTGGAACCGTGTTGTGCGGCAGACAGGTGCGCCATGGCCATCACCACCAGGGTGACCACTATCAGCAAAAACATCGCAGCTACCAGGCCAAATCCCTGGGCGCGTTGGGGCCAGCGGCGGTCAGGGCGCATTGTCGACGTGGACCTGTTGCAAGAGGTTGAAGCTTTCGTTGCCGATGGAGATCTGCAACGTCAGAGATAACAAGCCGCCGCGCTGGGTGCTGCCCACTTGATAGGTGAAATTCGTCTTCGAGCAGTCGACGTTTGATGCCAGTGGCTCAGGATTGGAGCCCGCCGGTGGCACGGACGGTATCGCGGAATATAGGGTGTTGTAGCTGTAGCGAATCAGTTGGTTGTTTTCACAGCGGTAACCCACCACTGACTGCGCCATGTACATGCGGTATTGCGGTGACGCATAGGCGAAGCGAAATCCGCCCACGGGCAAATTGCCCAGGGTGATCAGGCTTTCACCGGGGGGTGGTCCCGACAGTTGGGTGAACGTGGTGCCGGTCGGGGTGATAACCCCAGGGTTTGCGGGTGCCCAAACATTACTGCCGGGCACGGGTACACCGCCCGACTCGGCGCCAATGTTGTACATCACCATCCAGAGTGCGCCGGCGGTGTCGACTGACCCGTCCAATAGCTGCACTTCGTCACAGCGAGTATCGAGGGTGGAACTGCCGCACGTGCCCTTAAGGTCGGTGGAGAATCGCAGACCGTCGGTGTCCGTACGGTTCGGGCGATAACGCGCCGCACTTTGAATCAGCATGAGTTCCACGGCTTGGCCGTCTGCCGAAGCCCGCAGGGAGTTGGGGATCGCGAGGCGTACGTCGCGGGTCAATCGGTTCATGGCGCCCGCTGCTTGTTCCACCAGAACGCCGCGACGGCTCTGGTCCATCAAGCCCTGCAGCGGGTGCGCAAACACCGTGCTGATCACCACCACGATGACGCCGGACAAGGCAATGACGAGCACCAGCTCGACCAGGGTGAAGCCGCGTGTCAGTGCTGGTCTGTTCATCAATAGCGCGTCCGATAGCTGCCCAGCACTAACTTTTGGTTAGCGGGATCGGTGACGGTGACTTCGATGTACAGCGCGTTGGCTGAGTTCAGCCCCGCCCATGCTTGAGGGTTAACGGTGACGCTGATCTGATAGCTCGCCAGGGTTGAGATAGCGTTGCCGTCGGCGTCGTGGGCACCGTTGTCGTTTAGCCCGGCGTAGTCGCAGACCCGTTGGTACTGGCTACGGCTACTGGGTGGCGTGGTGCAAACGTTACCGCTGGCATCGACGTAATCCTTCAACAGGATTTCTTCAAGGTAGGCACTGGCGATGTCCAGGCTTTGCTGTCGCAGTAGCGGGTCAGCCGATTGACTGGTGATGGCCGCCATGGCGGTGAACAGTGCGGCGGCGGCGATACCGATGATCGCAATGGTGAGCACGAGCTCAACCAGGGTCACCCCCCGTTCGCGCTTCATTGCACCAGACCTGTGTCAGCGGTCACGCTGAACGAGTGGCCGCCATTCAAGGTGCCGATAGTTGCACTCGCTGCGCTGGACGGACGGCCCAGGGAATCGAATACAACGGGAAAATTGGCCGCTACCAGCGTCACATCAGTGGGCGCTGCAGCGGCAAAGGTTGCATCGCCATCCGGGCTCTGGACTTCGAGGCTATAAGCGCCGCTCGTACAGTTCATGGCTTGGCGCAGGTGGTATCCGTTGGTATCGAGGCTGACTTGAGTCAGGCAGCCGCTGGCCAGGGCAATCTTCTGCCCATAGCGCACGGCGGCCAGGCTCTCTTCGAAAAACAGGCGCTCGTTGAACACCTGTCGATCGAAGAAGCGTGGTCCTACAACAGCCGAAATGATCCCGATGATAACAATCACCAAAACCAGTTCGACCAGCGTGAAACCGCGCATGTCAGGCATTAGCAGCCGCTAGTTACAGGTGTAGAGACTACCGGGGCGCTTGATGCAGACGCTGCGGGTGTGTAGGTGAAATTACAGGTGTTACCCGGGGTTGTGGCATTTTTAGCGCCGACTGTCAGCACGGCAGTTGCGGCTACCGAAGGGGCGTCGTAATCAGTCTGAGAGATATTGGCTGCAACTAGAATGCCCACTGAGTCAGGGTAGCCATTGGCCATTGCAACGTTTTGGCCTTCTAGAACAACCGCACCGTTCGTTAAGCCTTCGGCAAGAAATGCCGAATGCGCTATGGCTGCCGCAGAGCGGATAGAACCTGCTGCGCCATTGAGGGTCGCCGCTTTTGCATCGCCAGTCAGGTTAGCGAAACGCGGAAGTGCGAATGCGGCCAGAACGCCGATGATCACGATCACCATGACGAGTTCGATCAGGGTGAAACCACTTTGTTGTCTTTTCATGTTTTTACTACCTTATGCAAAATGAGGTTCAGATGTTGCTGTTTGAAACGTCGCCGGTATTGGCGTCTTGTTGTTTGATCGATGTGAAACGGCAGTGGTAGCCCGTGCTCATCCATGTCCCTTTGCGGCCGCTGACAAATCCCACATGGGAAGAAAAACCCCCAATGCGAGAATCAGCACCATTAAGCCCATGGCCACTATCAGAATCGGTTCGATGGCATCGGCGAGTTGCTTGAGGTCGTAATCCACCTCTTGTTCGTAAAAATCTGCGACCTCGACAAACAGGTCGTCCAGTGCGCCGGCTTCTTCGCCTACGCCCATCATTTGCAGCACTAACGGGGTAAACAGTCCGCTGGCGGTGGCGGTCGTGGTTAACGATTCGCCGCGCTCCACGCCTTCGCGCATATCAAGAATGGCCCGACCGATGTAGCGGTTACTGACGGTCACGCTGTTGATCGACAAGGTTTGCAGCAGTGGCACACCTGCGCGATACATCATCGCGAAGGTCCGGGTAAAGCGGCCCAGGGCGATACGCTCAAAGAGCCCGCCAACAATCGGCAGGCGCAGCTTGATCTGATCCCAACGCAGTGCGCCGGCATCGGTTTGAGTCCATTTGGAAAAGCTATAAACGCCGCCAACCACCATCAAACCCATAGCCCACCAGTAATCCTGAAAGAACTGGGACATGCCGATCAAGAACCGGGTTGGCAAAGGCAGTTGCGCGTGAAATTGCGCGAATATTCGGGAGAACGCCGGGATCACCACCATGTTGATCACGGTCAACCCGATGCCCATGGCGATCAACACGAACATGGGGTAGCGCGTGGCTTGCTTGATGCGCTTAAGCGTTTCGCGCTCCAGCTCCAAATAAATCGCCAACTGGCGAAAGGCTTGATCCAGTTGGCCGGTGTTTTCGCCCACGCTGATCATGCTTACCATCAGCGTATTGAACACCTTCGGGTGCGAGTTGAAGGCCACGGCCAGGCTCATGCCGGCATCAAGGTCGCTGCGTACTTCTGTCAATACGTGGCAAAAGTGCTTGTTGTAGTTTGATTCGGCCAAACCGCCGATAGCGCGAATGATCGGCACACCGGCTTTGCTCAAGCTGTGCATTTGCCGACAGAAGATGATCAGTTCCAACAGCTCAACTTTCTTACTGCGCAAACGCTCGGTCAGCTGTTCCACCACGTCACCGACCGGTTCGACATGCTCAACAATGGTCAGCGGAACAATGCTCTGTGATAGCAATTCGCTGGCAAGCGCTTCTGCCGAGTTGCTGTCGCGATTGCCGCTCACCTGAACGCCACGGGCGTCCCGGCCAGTAAATCGGAATATAGTCATTGGCCCACGCCCTCAGTTCGAAAGCTCTGCGCTTGAGCGTCACCTTTAACGGCATGCAAAAAAACGCGCATTAGCTCAGCACCTCGTCAGTCCTGGAAATACTGACCTTCAGCACTTCCTCGACGCTGGTTAGCCCCTTCATCGCAAAGTCCAGCGCGCAGGTCGCCAGAGGTCGATAGAGGGGACTGGCGAGGGCTGCGTCAGCAAACCCTTGTGGGTCATTACTGCGCAGCGCGGCAATCATTTCGTCGTTCATTTCCAGCAATTCGTACACGCCTAACCGCCCGAGGTAGCCGGTGTTATGGCAGTTATGGCAACCGACGCCTTGGTAGAAAAGCTGACCGCGCAATGACCCACCGTAAAGGTTTTGCATCCAGGTGAGCTGATGCGGTTCGGGGACGTGGACCGCGCGGCAACTTTCGCAGACTCGACGAATCAGTCGCTGGGCCAAAACGGCGCTCAAGGCGGTGGCCACCAAAAACGGTTCGACACCCATATCGATCAGGCGCATGGCGGTGGTCGGGGCATCGTTGGTGTGCAGGGTGGACAACACCAAGTGACCGGTCATGGCTGCACGCAGGCCGATTTCAGCCGTTTCGTGGTCACGTATTTCCCCGATCAGCAGAATGTCCGGGTCCTGTCGAAGGGCGGCGCGCAAAACACGGGAAAAGGTCAGGTCGATCTTGGCGTTGACCTGTACCTGGTTCACCCGTGCCAGTCGGTATTCAACCGGGTCTTCGACGGTGATGATTTTCTTCTGCGGGCTGTTTAGCTCGCTGAGCCCGGCATACAGCGTAGTGGTCTTGCCCGAACCAGTGGGGCCAGTGACCAGCACCAGACCGAAAGGGCGTTGCAGCAATTGGCGAAAACGCGCAAGCATCTGCGTGGGCATGCCGCCTTTGTCCAAATCGGTGATGCCATTGGTTTGATCCAGCAAACGCATGACCACTGATTCGCCATGCTGCACCGGCATCGTCGACATACGGACGTCGATGGTGTGGTCTTTGACCCGGATATTGAAGCGGCCATCCTGCGGTAAACGTTTTTCGGAGATGTCCAGGCCTGACATGATTTTCAGGCGCATTACCAACGCGGAGGCCACCCGCGGTTCCTTCAAAATATGTTCGTTGAGCACACCGTCGATGCGCTGGCGAATGCGCAAAATGCCGTCGCCTGGCTCGATGTGAATGTCTGACGCGTTCATCTGCACGGCGTCTTCAAACAGGGTCCGCAGCAGGCGCACCACGGGGGCGTCGCTGTTATTGGTGGCGCCCAGCGCGGACAGGTCGAAGTCACTGTCTTTAAGGTCCCCTTCCAGCTCGCCAGCAATGGTGTCCAATTCGCTGGTACGCCGGTACAGCATATCGAGCGCCTTGAGCATTTCGGCTTCGCGTACGACGGCGGGGCGAACCGGAGTGCGCAACACACGCTCCATCTCATCGAGCGCGAACAGGTCGAGCGGGTCGCTCATGCCGACTACAAGGCCGTCCGCTGCTTGGGATAAAACAATAACGCGGAAGCGCCTTGCCAGGGTTTCCGGCAACATCTGGACCAGCGCTTTATCAAACTTGAAGTTCTTCAGTTCGATAAATGAAATCTTTAATTGCTCGGACAGTGCTGTCAGCAGGCGCTGTTCATCGATGAAGCCCAGGTCAACGACCGTGCGCCCAAGCTTGAAGCCCGTGCGCTTTTGTTCCTGCAGCGCCCGTTGCAACTGGAGGTCGTTGAGCAATCCGGCGTCGATCAGCAAATCGCCGAGACGCACCTTGCCACGACGTATCTCTTCCTTATCCATACAGCCTTACCCACATCAGAGCTAACCACATTGTCACTTACCTCCCAGTGCGACGGCACGCTCGCTAGCGAATCGCCGGGCACCGTCATCCAGACCTTGTCCCCGCTCAGCAAAGCGGTAATGGCGCGCCGCTTCGACGGGTTGCGCCAGTCGTTCCAAGGCGATTCCCAGCCCCAGCTGCCAGGCGGCTTGAGCGGGTCGCAATTGGGTCAACTGCTCATACAGGCCAGCACTTTTTTGCCACTGTGCGGTTTGCTGATAGCTGGCCGCGAGCAGGGCGTAATACGTAGGTTCCTGGGCCAGCGCCGGAGGGTTCTGCTCCAGCGTTGCCACTGCACCCCGGGCGTCACCGGATTGCAGTTGCGAGCGGGCAAACAACAGACGTAATTCGCTGTCGTTTGGCCATTGCTTGAGTTGAGACGGCAGCCATGTCAGCAGCAGCGCTTGTTGGCCGTTGGCCAAGTAGGCACGGGCCAGGGTACGGATAACATCCACGTCGTTCGGTCGAGACAGTTGCAGTTTTTTCAGGTCGCTGATGGCGCGCGGGTAGTCGCCGCTTTGGATGGCTTGCTGGGCTAAGCTCAGCGCATCTGGCTGGTACGGCGTGATTTTCATTTGCGGCGGGCCACTGACCGGAAGCGGTTTTACCACCGCAACCACGGCAGCGTTACGAGGCTGCTTGTCGGCTGGCGGAACAGGGGCGTTAGCCCAAGCGGGCAAAGGCGCCTCGGCCGTCGCGCTATCAACCGTGGCCGGTTCGTTTGCGGCCGAATTGTCGATGCCCATGGGTGTATTCGCCGCATCGGCAATGGTTGCCCTTACCGGCATGGGCACTTCAATCCTCAACAGCCAATCCTTGCCGGCGGGCTCCAACTGATCGCGCACTTGCAGGTTGTCACCCAGGCCGGTCAACAGCACTTGCACGTTCTGCCCTTGAGTTTGAACTCTCCAAGACAGGCTGCGGCCGTCGCGTTGCAATCGACCTTCGCGTATCGCGACGCCAAGCGGGGTGTTCAGTGTGGCGCCTAGAAGGTCGAGGGTGACTGAGCCGTTTTCATCACGGCGCTGGTAGGCCGCTGAGCGGTCCATCAATAATTGAAGGATGAGTCCGTTGCCGTCGTTTTGCGGCAGTACTTCCATAATGTGCACGGATGTGGGCGCTTGCACGATGGCCAGCGGTACCGGCGCCACAGGCACCAAAGGAATAACCAGCGAGTTCTGAGCTGGGGCGTGGGATTTGACCCACCGGTCAACGAGCAGGCCCAGTGGCAGCCCGACAATAACGACCAGCCCCAGGCCGATAAGGTTTCTCTGAAGACGTCGAGTGCGCTTGCGGCGCTCAGCCCCGGCTTCGTCAACGGCCGACAGGCCTTCTTGCTGCAACTGTTCGGAAGTTCCGGCACGGCGTTTTTCGAGGTCGCGGAGCATGTCATTGACCAAGCTCATATCAGCACCTCGCTGTAGTACATGAGGCAAAAACTGGCGGTGATCAACAGCAGCAATGCGAGTATGAGCACATGCCACCGAGACCAAAAGGTGTCTCGCTGCCCAAGAGGTTGCGCACCTTCAGTGTCATGCCAGGCCCGTTTTACGTGCTTGGCGGTAACGTGTTGGCGGCCCTCTCCGTAAGCTACCATCAACGCTTTGTGCGCAAGGATATTGATCAACCGAGGTATGCCGCCGCTGTCGTGTACCAGTCGGTGTATAGCGCCCTGATCAAATAAGGGCTCGCCCCGGTAGCCCGCAACGGCCATGCGCTCGTTTAGATATCGGGTGGTATCGTCCCTGTCCAACGTGCGCAGGCGATAGGAGAACGTAATGCGCTGGCGCAACTGACGCAGGTCGTTGCGTGCCAAGGTGGTGTCCAGTTCGGGTTGGCCGAACAGCACCACCTGAAGCAATTTTGATTGTTCGGTTTCCAGGTTGGTCAGCAGCCGCAAAGCCTCCAAGGTCACGTAGGGCAACCCTTGAGCTTCGTCGATCAACAGCACGGTGCTTTTACCGGTTTTTGCCAGGTCGATCAGGCGCCGATGCAACGCATCCAGCACGCCTTGAGTATCAAGCTCTTCGACGTCTTCAATGTGTAACTCACGGGCCAAGGCCTGGCGTAACCCGCTCGGGCTCATCCCTGGGTTGGGCAGGTACGCCAGCTGGTAGCGCGCGCTGTCCAACTGCTTGAGCAGGGTGCGGCAGATCAGGGTTTTACCCGTCCCTACCTCGCCGGTAATCTTGATAAAACCTTCGCCTTGCCCAAGTGCGACGTGCAACAAATTCAGGCATGCCTGATAGGGCGCCAGCTTGACCAGAAACTCTGTATTTGGGGTCAGCGCGAACGGTTTCTCGCGCAGGCCAAAGTAAGCTTCGTACATGGGTTTATTTCAAATCCTTGAATGTTTCGGCGGTTTTACGCAAGTCGCCCAGCCATACATCGTCGTTAACAACTTGGGGCCTCATGAGGATCACCAGTTCGCTTTTTTGCAGCGTGTTACGTTGTTGCTTGAACAGATTGCCAATGATCGGCAACTTGCTGGCCCACGGCACTGACGTGTTGCTGTCATCGCTCGAGTTTTGCAGCAAGCCACCGATCACCACTACCTGGCCGCTGTGGGCTCGGACGATGGAGTCAGACTGGCGGGTTGTAGACAACGCCAGCGGCAGCTCCAAAACGTTGTTCACGCCCAGCGTAATGGTTTTATTTTGGTCGGTAACCCGGCTGACGGTTGGGCGCACATGCAAGGTCACGGTGTCGTTCTGATCGATTTGCGGTGTCACGTCGAGCGAGATACCGGAAAAGAACGGGGTCAACGTAACGTTTTGGGTTGGCTGAGTAACGCCGGCGACGGTGGTGGTACCCGACGTGGACGACACGTCGGTCACGAAGAACTCGTCAGACCCGACCTTGATCACTGCCTTTTGGTTATTAAGTGTGGAAATCCGCGGGCTGGACAGCACTCGAACTTCTCCCTGAGTTTCAAGTAGCTGAATCAAACCGGAGAAGTCACCCACGTTAATGGTGCTGCTAAACACGCCGCCGACCGCCGTTGGGCCGGTCAGTGCCGCGCCCGTTAAGCTAGTGCCTAAATCGCCGCCCAATTTGGTCCAGCTGATGCCCGCCTGGAAGTTTTTGTTGAGCTGGACTTCAAGAATCTTGGTTTCCAGAACCACTTGGCGTTGCAGATTGCGTTGGGCCTTATCGAGAAAACGCGCGACGTTTTCTTGATCCGCGCTTTTAGCCCGCACGACCAGCAAGCTGGCTTGAGGGTTGACGATCACGCTGTTGCCGGGGTCATCACCCACGATCATTTCGACCACCTTGCCCACTTCCTTCCAGAAGTCGGCATCACTGGTGGTGGTTACTTGGCTGGCATTAAGGGTGGACTGCGAGTTGCTGTTGTTTTGTCCATTGCCGTTGCCACCGCTGCCGTAATCGCCGCCATTACCGTTATTGCTGTTGTTGTTGCCGTTGCTGTTGTTCCCGTGGTTACCGTTGCTGACCATTTGGCCGGCACTGACTCGGGTGTCAGTTTTGCCGACCCGTTGCAGGTTCAGGTAGTTGAGGTCATAGCTGCGTGTAATCACGCTGTTGGGCAGAATCTGATAGCCGTAGCTGGTGCGACGATAATCGTAGCCGTAGGTGTCTCGTACCGCACCGAGCACTTCTTCAAGCGTCACGCGACGCAGACTGAAGGTGATATCGCCGGTGACATCCGGGTTCACCACGATGTTTTGTCCGGCCCCTTGCATCAAGCTCAGGAAGAAATCGCGAGCAGGCATGTCTTTAGCCGACACGTCGAAACGAGCTTCATTCGCGGACGGGCCTTGGGTGGTATAGGGAGGCAGCAACGCCGCCTGGACCGAAGGAGGAGGCACTACGCGCGTTTGCGCTTGCTGGATGCTTTCACTGAGCAACTTGTTGCTCTGATCATAGAGCACCTGGTCGCCGCCTTTGAACGTCTGGCAGGCGGACAGCAAACACATCAGGAAAAATAGGCCGGGGCCCGACAGAAACTTCATCATGGGCATCATCGGCTCGGTTGTAGAACGGGATTGACCAGTCGCAGATATTCGCGCTTACCGTCGCGTTCAATCAGGACTGTTTGCGGATAAATAGCCAGTACCCGTGCGTCGGCATGTTTGTCGCCGACATGAAGGGTCTGGCCATCAATGACTGCTCGGCTGCCATGGGCGCCGAGTAGGATTTCTTGCAGCACCGGAATGTGCACCTGTTCACCCGGACGGACCGCCGTAAAGCGGGCAGGCGGCTGAGTCGGATCAATGGGCACTTGCGGGCTGGCTTGGGCTGTCGCGCTGTACAGCAGCGCGCTGAGAATAAGGAGTTTAAACACCGACCCACCCCGCATACCGACTCAAGGTGTACAGCTCAAGGCTGATCTGGGCGTGGGCGGCACCGTCATCGCCGACGCGATACTCGAGGCTGTCCCAGTTCAATTTCCATTCGGTGCCCTGAATCGATTGCAGGTAATGCAGAAGGTCGAAATAACCACCCTCCAACTTCAACTGCACACCGTGCCGATACAAGACAACGACGTTCGGGGCTGTTTTGGCTTTCGCTTTGGCCACCGGGTCAGTAGAGGGCAGTTCCACCGGGGCGCTGGAACTTTCCATGCTCAACAACTGCAAGCCTGGTTGGGCTTTAAGCAAGTCTCGGAGCACCGCGCGCATTTTGTCCGGGGAGATCAACTCGCTGGTGTTGTGATCGATCTGCGCCAACAAATTTGCGCTGTTGGTAGACGCCAGCAACAGGGCACGGTTGTACGGGATGTTGGGGTCCGCCTCAAGCGCTGCACGCAACTTGCCCAGCGCAGTCACGGCCTCATAGCCACGGGCCTCGGAAGCCTGGTATTCAGTGGTTTGTTTGGCCGCCGCGGTCGCCATGGAATTACCCAGCGCCATGACGTACAAAATGGCGCACAACGCCATGCCTGCGCCGTACGCCAGCCATTGCTCGCGAGGGGAGAGGATTTGCCAGCGGGCCAACCATTGCTCAGTATTCATGGGTGGTCCTTTGGATCGGTAACCCGTGAAGACAGGTCAAAGTGGAACAATTTGTCGTCGCCGCGTTGCACGTTGAAACGCGCAAACTCTCGCCCCTTGAAGGCCGCGTTCTCACCCAGCAGCCCCAGGTACTCCGGCAACATCTGTTGGTTTTGGCTAAAGCCCTGCAAACGCATCTGTGTGCCGCCGTCGCGCAAGGAAATAACGTTAAGCCACAGACCGCTGGGTGGATGTTGTGACGCCAGCGCTAAAAGCGGCGTAACAAAACCTACGCGCTGTTGGTTTGCCACCACTTTCAAATAGTCGATCAGACGTCCCAGTGCCCGGTTCTGCTCGTCCAGGTCGGCCAGCCGCAAAGGCAATTGAGGGTCCAAGACCGGCTGGACAAAAGAAGCCTTCGCCTCTTCGAGCTTGCGCACTTGCTGCTGTTCGAGGACTTGCGCTTTGGCCAACCGCTGTGCGCCCACATGCAAATTCCACCCTTGCCAGGCTAGGTGGCAAAGGCAAAGCACTGCGACTACTGCGAGTCCACCGAGAAACTCAAGCTTTTGCGGGCGGCGAGCAGATTTTTTCTCTGCTTTATAGAGATTGAGGTTCTGCATCATGGGCCTACCTGACGCAACGCGGCGCCGACGGCGGTGAAGCAAGAGGCTTGCATCTCTTCATCGATATCGGCGGCCGCTTGGCCTGGGAATAGTTGCCGCAAATCCAATGCCTTCACATTAACGGTCAGCCGTTCGTCCAGCGCCTGCAATGCTTCTGCGCCATCGCGTTTCATGGGCAGCAGCATCAGGCGGTTGATCTGACCTTTGCCCAGTTGACTTTCGAAATAATCAAGGGTGCGTTGAATTTCCAGCATGGCCGCAGAGATGTTCGCCCCGGCCAAATCGAGACCGTGCTCAATAACGCGGGCCATATACAGCTCGGCACCGTGCTGTACACAGAGCAAGCCGCCGCTGGCGCGTAAGCGCAGGACCGCGATATTCAGCTCGTCAGCACCCGCTAGCAATCCAATATTGCGGAAGGCCATTTCGGTGACATCGACGCTGACGAGGTTCAGATTCGCTTGTTTGATCAGGTTGCACCACTCCTGCAGCCGAGCCTTGTTCAGCACGGCGCAGTACGCCATGTGCGACCGGCCACGGTAGGCGTCGGTCGGCAAGGCAAATGCGTCCACGGCGACATCTTCAAGAGGTTCTTTGATGAGGTCTTTGATGCGCCAGCGCATGGCATCACCCAGCTCTGCGGCAGGGACGTCAGGACTTTCCAGCAGCAGCATCTGGTATTCGGCAGGGTGCAACACCAAATTAACGGGCAAACCCGCCAAACCCAGTTCGGCAATGAGGTTTTTCAAAACGGCAGCGTGCCGTTCCGGCGAAGACTCGCGGAACTGACAGTTGAGCAAAAGAGGCTGTTCGTTAGGACGCTGTAAAACATTAGCTAAAGCAATGCCGGAAGGGCTGAATTCAACGCCCAAGTGTCCGCTTGCAGTGGTTTTAACACGAGTAAACCACATGACTTCTCATCTCTTTACCTGGCGAGGTGCGCCAGTACCACATCGATACGCAAGAAGGCGATGTCAAAACAATAGCACGTATTGTAGGACAACCTGTTTTCTTCGATACACGGTCAGAATTCTGACACTCTCAATGATGGCAAAAAGACATATATTGTCATTTGGCTGGAAAGGCGAATGGCAGAAAAACAGTGTTGATTCGCACCAGCCTAACAGCTGCTGTTACTTAACTCCTTGTAATAACTCACTATATTGATTATTTCGGTAGTATAAAAACGTCATTAGGGAAACTCTGAAAAAGGTTTTCAAATCTGGTGAAATGTCCCCCATCACATGAGCCGAGCGGTTGCCCCCCCATGAAGCAAATTTCTTTCGCCGATGCCGAGTACGCCGGTAAACGTAAGCGAACCCGCCGTGAGATTTTCCTGAGCGAGATGGACAAGGTCGTCCCCTGGAAGGGGTTGATCGCTTTGATCGAGCCGCATTATCCAAAAGGCGAAGGGGGCCGCCCGGCGTATCCCTTGATGGCCATGTTGCGTGTGCACCTGATGCAGAACTGGTTCGGCTATAGCGATCCAGCAATGGAAGAGTCTCTTTATGAGACCACGATTCTGCGCCAGTTCGCGGGGTTGAATCTGGAACGCATTCCCGACGAAACCACGATTCTCAACTTCCGTCGCCTGCTGGAGAAAAACCATCTTGCCGGGGGAATCCTGGAGGTCATTAATGGCTACCTGGGAGACCGAGGTTTGATGCTTCGTCAGGGCACAATTGTTGATGCCACGATCATTCATGCGCCGACGTCGACCAAGAATAAAGAGGGTAAACGCGACCCCGAAATGCATCAGACCAAGAAAGGTAATCAATATTTTTTCGGGATGAAAGCGCACATCGGAGTAGACGCTGATACGGGTCTGACGCACAGCGTGGTGGGCACGGCAGCCAATGTCGCGGACGTCACTCAAGTCGATCAGTTGCTGCACGGCGAAGAGACCCATCTCTGTGGCGACGCGGGCTACACCGGCGTAGAAAAGCGGCTTGAACATGAGGGGCGCGAGATGATCTGGTCGATCTCCGCCAGGCCCAGCAGCCGCCGCAAACATGGAGAAAAAAGCGTCATTGGCCGTGCGTTGCGCAAGATTGAATACGCCAAATCGCAAACTCGGGCCAAGGTTGAGCACCCGTTTCGGGTGATCAAGCGCCAGTTTGGTTACACCAAGGTGCGGTTTCGCGGGTTGGTAAAGAACACGGCGCAGTTGGTGACACTGTTTGCACTGTCGAATCTGTGGATGGCGCGCCGACATTTGATGGAGCCTATAGGACAGGTGCGTCCGCAGTATGGAAATTAAGGGTTAATAAGTGCTTAAAACCGGCTTATTCATCAATAAAAGCCGATATTTTCGAAATTTCAGTGAAGTACTTTCTTTCGGAGCGCTTGACGCCCGATTTGCCAGAAAAAGAAGGTCTTATTTCAGACCTTCCTTAGGGGCTGAAAATAAGCAAGTTATTTATTTTCAATCCCTTCATTCGACTATGGTCTACTTTTCAAGGTTTACAAAATGCGAATGCATTGTTTAACTTAATTTAACGAAATTTCAGAGTAATCAGGCGGGGGGGTGTTTCGATGATCTGGGCTAGGGTGCCAGATATTGAATGTGCCAGAGCTGAAAACACGGCAAATCTAACAGGTAATTGACGCTCCCACTAACGGGTGTCAGATGACCGGTCAATAATCTTTTCCCACAGAAAAACCGGACTGATAACAGGTTTCTTTTCGTATTTACTAGCGGGTGCGGGGGGCCTGCAAGCCAACGGATTATCTGCTCTATAATAAGGCTCATTTGGAGCGATACTGCTCAGGCGGATGTGCAGCCGTCTGTATTGGGCGACTTAGCTAAATAGCATGACTAATCAGCTAACTGCCAGCAGATTACAACTTAATCCGCCTCCCGAAATAGTGATCCCCTGATCTTCTGAATCGGAGGGCAGTTCAACTTCAAACGCTAAAAATTCAGTTTTGTCATTATTATTGAAAGCGTTTAAATGATATTTCATGGTTCTGCCCTCCTTCTGGAATCTGCATTTTTGCTGCGCGATGATAGTTGTTCCTCATGGACGTTTCTGGTTTAACCGCCTAATGAATATGAGGCGTCGGCATAGTGCAGGATGTGGCGAATACATTCCCACGAGTGCCCTCTCGGAGCTTGCGAAACAGAGGGCACGTGAACCTAAGCCTAAGCCTCCCAGCCCGCCCCACTGACCGCCGCCTGCGCCAGTGGGTGCAAGTCCGCTCCCTGATGCGCTGTTTGCCACGCGAGCAACTCCATGCGCATGCCCGGCGTCCAGAACATCTTCAGGTGATTACGTACGCTGAGTACCGCCTGCTCCTGGTCGGGTTCACCGGCGAAGTGCTGGGCAATCTGGTTGACCATTTTGATCAGATTGGCAGTGCTCATCGGCGTACTCCGGGAGGTGTAACGGCGGTACGAGCTTGGCGGCGCTCATTGAGCAGGCTTTGTTGTTTGTCGCTGAACTCCTGATAGCGCTTTTGCCACTCGGAAGGGTGGTAAACGCGGCTGACTTCCACGGCGGTGACCTTGTACTCCGGACAGTTGGTGGCCCAGTCGGAGTTGTCGGTGGTGATCACGTTGGCTCCCGATTCAGGGAAGTGGAACGTGGTGTACACCACCCCCGGCGCCACCCGCTCGGTGACCCGTGCACGCAGTACGGTTTGCCCGGCGCGACTGCCGATGCCGACCCAGTCACCTTCGTTGATGCCACGGCTCTCAGCGTCGGTCGGGTGAATTTCCAGGCGGTCTTCGGCGTGCCAGGCGACGTTGTCGGTTCGCCGGGTCTGAGCGCCGACGTTGTACTGGCTGAGGATGCGTCCAGTGGTCAGCAAAAGGGGATAGCGACCGTTGACCTTTTCCTCAGTGGGCACGTAGTCGGTAAGCATGAACCGTCCTTTGCCGCGCACGAACTCGTCGATGTGCATGGTCGGCGTGCCATCGGGTGCCGCCGCATTGCACGGCCATTGCAGGCTGCCGTGGCGGTCCAATTCGGCATAGCTGACGTTGGTGAAGGTCGGCGTCAGGCTGGCGATTTCATCCATGATTTCGGAAGGATGCTTATAGCTCATTGGATAACCCAGCGCGTTGGCCAAAGCCACTGTGCCCTCCCAGTCGGCCTTGCCGCCCAGAGGCTCCATCACCTTGCGCACCCGGGAGATGCGCCGCTCGGCGTTGGTGAAGGTGCCGTCTTTTTCCAGGAACGAGCTGCCCGGCAGAAACACATGGGCGAACTTGGCGGTTTCGTTGAGGAAAATGTCCTGCACCACCACGCATTCCATGGCCGACAAGGCCGCTGTCACGTGCTGGGTATTGGGGTCGCTCTGGGCGATGTCTTCACCTTGGCAATACAGGCCCTTAAAACTGCCGCCCAGGGCTGCCTCGAACATGTTGGGAATGCGCAGGCCCGGATCGGGTTGCAGGGTGACGTTCCAGGCCTGTTCGAACTGCGCCCGCACCCCGTCGTTGGAGATGTGCCGATAGCCAGGCAGCTCGTGGGGGAAGGAGCCCATGTCGCAGGCGCCCTGAACGTTGTTCTGCCCACGTAGCGGATTCACCCCCACGCCTTCACGGCCGATGTTGCCGGTGACCATCGCCAAGTTGGCAATGCCCATGACGGCGGTGCTGCCTTGGCTGTGCTCGGTAATCCCAAGGCCGTAGTAGATCGCTGCGTTACCGGCGCCAGCATACAGACGAGCAGCGGCGCGGATGTCGGCAGCCGCTACACCGCAGATGGCGCCGAGGATGTCCGGCGAGTTTTCCGCGCGGCTGACGAATTCGCTCCAGCGGGCGAAATCGCTGCCCTCGCAACGGGCCTCGATAAAAGCGTGGTCGAGCAGGCCTTCGGTGACGATGACGTGGGCCAAGGCGTTGAGCATGGCGACGTTGGTGCCCGGACGCAGCGCCAAGTGCAGGTCGGCGCGGGCATGCACCGAGTCCACTAGATCAATGCGACGTGGGTCGATGACGATCAGCCGCGCGCCTTCGCGCAGGCGGCGTTTGAGCTGTGAGGCGAACACCGGGTGGGCGTCGCTGGGGTTAGCGCCCATCACCAGGATCACGTCGGCCTGCATCACCGAGTCGAAACTCTGGGTGCCGGCGGATTCGCCAAGGGTTTGTTTCAGGCCGTAGCCGGTAGGCGAGTGGCAGACCCGCGCGCAGGTGTCGACATTGTTGTTGCCGAAAGCGGTGCGCACCAGTTTTTGCACAAGATAGGTTTCTTCGTTGGTGCAGCGGCTGGAGGTGATGCCACCAATGGAGTCGCGACCGTAGGTTTGCTGCAGTCGACGGAATTCGCCAGCGGCATAGGTCACCGCTTCATCCCAGCTGACTTCCTGCCAAGGGTCGTTGATGTGCTTGCGGATCATCGGCTTGGTAATGCGATCCGGGTGGGTCGCGTAGCCCCAGGCAAAGCGCCCTTTGACACAGGAGTGGCCGTGGTTAGCGTGGCCGTTTTTGTCTGGAACCATGCGCACCAACGTGTCGCCTTTCATCTCGGCACGGAACGAGCAGCCCACGCCGCAGTAGGCGCAGGTGGTGATGACGCTGCGTTCCGGTTGACCCAGCTCAACCACGCTTTTTTCCATGAGGGTCGCGGTGGGGCAGGCCTGCACACAGGCACCGCAGGACACGCATTCCGAATCGAGGAAGTTCTCGCCACCGGCCGCCGCGATCCGCGATTCAAAACCGCGCCCGGTAATAGTCAGGGCAAACGTGCCTTGGGTTTCTTCGCACGCGCGTACGCAGCGGTTGCAGACAATGCACTTGCTCGGGTCATAGTCGAAATAGGGGTTGGAAGTGTCCTTCTGGTCGTCCAGGTGGTTGTCGCCTTCATAGCCGTAGCGCACCTCCCTGAGGCCAACCTGTCCGGCGACGGTTTGCAACTCACAGTTGCCGTTGGCCGAGCAGGTCAGGCAGTCCAGCGGGTGATCAGAGATATACAGCTCCATGACGTTACGGCGCAGGGTCGCGAGCTTCGGCGTCTGGGTGTGCACGCTCATGCCTTCGCTGACCGGCGTGGTGCAGGACGCCGGGTAACCGCGCATGCCGTCGATCTCCACCAAACACATACGGCACGAGCCGAACGCCTCCAGGCTGTCGGTGGCACAGAGTTTGGGAATCGTGGTGCCCATTAGTGCGGCGGCGCGCATCACCGAAGTGCCTTCGGGCACGCTGATGCTGCGGCCGTCGATGTTCAGGGTTATCTGCACCTGGCTGTCGCGGGCCGGGGTTCCAAGGTCAAGAGTGCCTAGGGCGATATCTGTTTTCGGGTCAAAGAGGGTGATCATTGGTCGGCCTCCGAGGGCTGCAGACCGAAGTCGGCGGGGAAGTACTTGAGGGCACTGGTCACCGGATAGGAGGTCATCCCGCCCAGCGCGCACAGCGAACCGAATTGCATGGTGTCGCACAGGTCCCTAAGGATAGTCGCCTGCTGATCACGACCACTCTGGTCTGGCGCGGCCAGCAGGCGGTCGATCACCTCCACGCCCCGGGTCGAACCGATGCGGCAGGGGGTGCATTTACCACAGGATTCCTCGGCACAAAACTGCATGGCGAAGCGCGCCATGTGGGCCATGTCCAGGCTGTCATCGGCCACCACCACACCCCCGTGCCCGAGCATGGCGCCCATGGCGGCGAAGGCTTCGTAATCGAGCGGGGTGTCGAATTGCGCGGGTGGTACCCAAGCGCCAAGGGGGCCGCCAACTTGCGCGGCCTTCAATGGTCGGCCACTGGCGGTACCGCCGCCGTAGTCTTCCACCAGTTCGCGCAAGGTCAGGCCAAAGGCCCGTTCCACCAAGCCGCCGTGACGAACATTGCCCGCCAATTGGAAGGGCATGGTGCCCAGCGAACGTCCCATGCCGTAATCACGATAAAACTGCGCGCCCTTGGCCAGAATCAGCGGCACCGAGGCTAACGTCACCACGTTGTGCACCAGAGTCGGTAACCCGAACAGACCCTTCAGGGCGGGGATGGGCGGCTTGGCGCGGACGATCCCACGCTTGCCTTCGAGTGAGTCCAACAACGCGGTTTCTTCACCGCAAATATAAGCGCCCGCACCCACGCGCACTTCCATATCGAAGGCCAGTCCACTGCCGCCGACATCGGCCCCGAGGTAACCAGCAGACCGGGCGATATTCAGCGCCTCGCGCAATGTGGCCACGGCCTGTGGATATTCCGAGCGCACATAAATGTAGCCGTAGTTGGCGCCGACGCTGATACCGGCAATCGCCATGCCTTCTATTAATAGAAAGGGATCGCCTTCCATCAACATGCGATCGGCGAACGTGCCGGAGTCGCCTTCGTCGGCGTTGCACACAATGTACTTCTGCGCAGACTGGGTGCCGCGCACCGTGCGCCATTTGATTCCGGCGGGAAACGCCGCGCCACCTCGGCCACGAAGACCTGAATCGAACACGGCGGTGGCGGTCTGCTCGCCGCCCAACGCGATGGCCTGGGTCAAACCCTCAAAGCCGCCGTTGGCCCGATAGTCATCTAAGGACAGCGGCCGGGTAATGCCGGCGCGAGCGAACAGCAGACGTTGTTGAGTCTTGAGATAAGGCAACTCTTCCACCAAGCCCAAGGCCAGTGGATGGTCGGACGCCTCGCTTTGCAGCGCATCGAGTAGGGATGGCACATCGGCAGCAGTCAGCGGGCCGAAGCCGATGCGGCCGTGCGGGCTGTCCACTTCGAGCAGCGGTTCGAGCCAATACAGGCCGCGAGAACTGGTGCGTTGCAGGTCCAGCGGCAAGTTGCGTTTCAGGGCTAGAGCGGCAAGGGCCACAGCGACCTCATCGGCACCCACAGCGCAAGCAAGCGAATCACCAGGCACATAAAAGCACGGCATCATGCGTCCTCCTGGCAAGCGTCGAGCAGGGCATTTAGGCGCTCGGCGTCGATCCTCGCATGCACCTGGCCATCCAGCTCCAGGGCTGGCGAGCAGGCGCAGGCTCCGAGGCAATACACGGGACGCAGGCTGATATTGCCGTCGGCGCTGCTGCCGTGGTCGTCCAATTGAAGGCGTTCGCGCAACTGCGCTGCAAGCTGTTCGGCGCCGCGGCTTTTGCACGACTCGGCCCGACACAGACGCAGAATATGCCGGGCCGGGGGCGCAGTACGGAAGTCATGGTAGAAGCTGATCACCCCGCGAATCTCGGCGTGGCTCTGATTGAGGGCGTGGGCGATTTCGGGGACGGCGGCATCAGGGATGAAGCCAAAGCCCGCTTGAATCTCATGAAGGATCGGCAACAGTGCGCCGGGTGAGCCCTTGTGGCTCTCCAACACGCTATTGATCATAGGCAGGTGCAACATATCATCGGGCATACAGCAATTCCTCACGGCCACGAGCGAACCAAGTGGTTGTCGATTGTCCGAAAGTGTCGGCTGCGGCACTCACACCACGTTACGGAAGCGTGGCATTTCAGGCCGCTGGCCAGGCACCCTTAGGGGCATCTTGTTGTTCCTAAGCGCGGTCTTAGCCGCACCCGTTGCAGGGATTAAAATCAGCTTGCCACGTCGGATGCGATTCTTCTACACCAAAGCGACGTGCTCGGTTCTTTTTGCGACCACCAAGTCAGCTTAGAGGCGTGCGAAGAAAGCGTAGTAAAACCCGATTTTCCGTGGCGGTGTGTCTGGTATACCGCGCCGTTGTCTTCGTGAGCAGGTTCCCACAGGTTGTTCCCCAAACGTGGCGTCAATGTAGTCAGCATTTCCCTTGACAGGGGGGGGCAAGCCGCCTAGCTTTGGCATCTATGCATACGTATGCATCCCATCCTTCTTTGCACGTGATTGCCGCCCATGACGCTCAGTCAATGAATGCGGTGGACCTTACCGCGTAGGCGCAGGGCCGAATGAAACTAACAATAAATATAAGACGAGGAAACCTATGCAAAACCCATCACTGGCAGGCAATCCTGTAGTGCCCATGGAGCAGGAAGAGCAACACCTGCTGCGAAAAGTAGCGTGGCGACTGGTCCCGCTGATTATGACCTGCTTCGTTGTGGCGTATTTTGACCGCGTCAATATCAGCTTCGCAAAGCTGCAGATGCAGTCAGAGTTAGGACTGAGTGATGCTGCCTACGGATTGGGCGCCAGCATGTTCTTCATCGGCTATCTGCTGTTTGAGATTCCCAGCAACCTGATTCTGGTGCGGGTCGGCGCGCGTCGATGGATTGCACGGATCATGGTCACCTGGGGCACGGCATCGGCGGCGATGATGTTCGTCCACACCGAAGCCATGTTCTACGTGCTGCGGTTTCTACTGGGTGTGTTAGAGGCGGGTTTTGTTCCCGGCGTCATGTACTTTTTCATGCAGTGGTTTCCCGCCAAGCAGCGGGGTCGAATCAACTCGTTCTTCTTCGGCGCGAGCGCCTTGTCCGGAATTCTGGGCGGACCGCTGGCGGGCGGCATCATGAAGTACCTGAACGGCATTCACGGACTGTCGGGCTGGCAGTGGTTGTTCCTCCTCGAAGGCATCCCGTCGGTCATTCTCGGCATTGTAGTTTTGTGTGTGCTCGATGATCGAATAGAAGATGCAAAATGGCTTAAACTTTCCGAAAAAACCATGCTGTCTGACCTTCTCCGTCGTGAGCATAAGGCGCACTCATCGCATTCGTTCAAGGATGCGTTGCGTAACCCTATCACCTACATGCTGTCGCTCATTTACTTGGGCTTGTGTGCGGGCATCTACGGGATTTTTTTCTGGATGCCGCAGTTAGTCAGAACCGCTGGCAACGCGGACCCGCTCGAGATCGGCATCATCACCATGCTGCCGTACTTCGCCGCCCTTATAGGTATTGTGCTCATTGGCCGAAGTTCGGACCGGACGGGTGAGCGGCGCTGGCACTTGGTAGGCTGTGTGCTCGCCGGACTGCTGGGTTATGTGGTGTGCGCCACCTTCGGCGATAACACGGTGCTGCTGGTCATTGGCCTTAGCATTGCAACGACAGGTCTGATTTCGTCCTTTGCGCTGTTCTGGGTATATCCGCCTCGTGTGCTGACCGGTGTAGCGGCAGCGGGGGGGATCGCGCTTATCAATTCCATCGGGCAGCTCGGCGGTGTTTTCGCGCCTTATATGGTCGGCAGGGTCAAAGACTTGACCGGCAGCGCCTCCATGGGTTTGTACGCTATCGCAGCCGTGTGCGGTGTGGCTGCCTTGTTGATCGCGTGGGGATTACCACGTGACATTCACTTTATTGAATCAAAGGAGACATCTGATGCGTCCTAACAGAGTGCTCGAATGTTGGGCCGACGGTCGTGCTGCAGTATCCGGTTGGTTGGCCATCGGCAATAGCTACAGTGCGGAAATTGTCGGATGGAGCGGGGTGGATTGCGTCACCGTGGATCTGCAACATGGCATGACCGACGTCCAACAAATGATCGGCATGTTGCAGGCCATCTCGGCAACACCGGCGACGCCGTTTGTCAGGGTGGGCTCGTGTGATGCGACGATCATGATGAAGGCGCTCGATGCTGGCGCTTATGGGCTGATTTGCCCCATGGTGGACAACGCGGGGCAAGCGCAGGAATTTGTCAGCGCGACCCACTATCCGCCCCTTGGATTGCGCAGCTTCGGCCCAACGCGCGGCCTGCTTTACGGCGGCCCGGATTATTTTCAGCACGCCGATCAAACCATCGTCCGGCTCGCCATGATCGAGACGCTGCCGGGCCTGGAGGCGGTGAAAGAGATCCTGGCGGTCGACGGCTTGCAAGGCATCTTTATCGGTCCTGCCGACCTGGGTTTAGCCTTAGGTAAAGGGCCGGTTGGGGACCCTGTCGATCCTCAGGTACTCGAAGCCATTGAGCTTTGCCGAAAAGCGGCGGTAGAGGCCGGAAAGTACATCGGTATTTTTTGCACCTCGGGCGCCGTCGCCGCACGTTACGCAGCACAAGGTTTCCATTTTGTTGTGCCTAATCACGACGCCAACCTGCTCAAGGCAGCCATGACGACGGAAGTAAAGGCCGCCAGAGGCTGATTTTGCGCTGAAGGCTATTCCTCACTGGGCGTTGATTATCCCGGTGAGGCGTTAGAAGCAATGAAGTGCTGGTCATTCCCTTGACCAGATGCTGCGAATCTCAACGATGCACTTCAATCATTATTCCGCAATACCGGCGTAAGGCACATCTTTGTGGCCATAGCGGCGGACGCGGATATTGGCTTGTTCTCCGTGTCCGGAAAAGCCTTCCAGCGCGCACAAACGAGAGCAATACGACCCGATCATTGCCGAGGCTTCGTCATTCATTATTTTCTGATACGTACAGGTCTTTAGAAACTTCCCGACCCACAATCCACCGGTATAACGCGCCGCCTTTTTGGTCGGTAGCGTGTGGTTAGTGCCGATAACTTTGTCGCCAAACGCCACGTTAGTACGCGGGCCCAAGAACAGCGCGCCGTAGTTGCGCATGTTCGCCAAGAACCAGTCTGGGTCCTTGGTCATCACCTGCACGTGCTCAAATGCCAGCTTGTTGGCGATGTCCAACATCTCTTCGTCACTGTCCGCAACGATGATCTCACCAAAATTCTCCCACGCTTTACGGGCGATGGGCGCAGTCGGCAAAATCGCCAACAGCCGCTCAATATGAGCCATGGTGTCGAGGGCCAGCGAATGTGAGGTGGTCAACAGAATGGCGGGGGAGTCCGGCCCGTGCTCCGCCTGCCCCAACAGATCCGTCGCACAAATCTCCCCATCGACGCTCTCGTCAGCGATTACCAACGTCTCGGTTGGTCCGGCAAACAGATCAATCCCCACGCGGCCAAACAGCTGACGCTTAGCCTCAGCCACAAACGCATTGCCCGGTCCGACCAGAATATCCACAGGGGATATGGTCTCAGTGCCGATCGCCATCGCACCAATCGCCTGAATACCCCCAAGGCAATAGATCTCATCAGCCCCCGCCATGTGCTGGGCGGCGACGATGGCGTGGGCTGGTTTGCCGTTGAATGGCGGCGCAGCAGTAATGATGCGCGGGACACCGGCTACCTTTGCGGTGATGACGGACATATGGGCAGACGCCAGCAAAGGATATTTCCCACCAGGCACATAACACCCCGCCGCGTTTACGGGCAGATTTTTGTGACCAAGAATGACGCCTGGCAGGGTCTCAACTTCAATGTCGTGGATGCTGTTGCGCTGGTGCTGTGCGAAATTTCGTACCTGAGTTTGGGCAAACTCAATGTCAGCGATGTCTCGTTTGGTCAGTTGTGAATAACACGCCTCAATTTCGGTAGTCGTTAACCGATAGCTGTCACGCTCCATTTTATCGAACTTGAACGCGAGCTCTCTCACCGCCGCGTCGCCGCGCGCCTCAATGTCGGCCAGTATAGTTTCAACTGTTTCACGAACCTGCCGGTCAGCCGATTTAACAGCCTCGACCCCCACGCTTCTCTTCAGCCAATTCGCCATGGTGCTCTCCAGAACTTATTTTTTACGAGTGATTGCATACGTATGCAATCTATCATAAAAGACTGTTGGGTAGTTTGGAAAGGGGTACATGGGTACGATGACGTAATTGTCGTCGAGCAGGATTTAACATTCATGGCTGAAACCATTCGCCGCCCTGTCACTGCGCACGATGTAGCGAGGCTGGCGGGCGTCTCTCAATCTGCGGTGTCACGCACCTACACCAAAGGCGCAAGCGTGGGGCAGAAGACTCGGGAGAAGGTCGAGGCGGCATCGGCAGCACTGGGTTATCGGCCTAACCTGGTGGCTCGGTCCCTCATCACTCGTCGTTCGAACCTTATCGGCGTCGTGGTACCCAGCCTGGAAAATCCGTTTTACTCCAATGTGCTTGAAGCGTTGTCCAAGGCATTTGAAGTTTCTGGATACGGTGTGTTGCTATTTTCCACAGCCGGTAAAGATGACTCCGATCCCGTACTAGAAGAAGTGCTGCGCCATCGAGTAGATGCGCTCATTCTGGTGTCTTCTAGCCTGTCGTCGCATTTCGCGCAAGAGTGCAAACAAATCGGTCTTCCGGTCGTGCTACTCAACCGAAAAAACGACAGCCTGGCGGTGTCCAGCGTGACCAGTGACAACGCTGAAGGGGGAGCGGTCATTGCTGATTTTCTGGTTGCATCGGGCCATAAATCGCTGGCCTTCATCGCCGGCATTAATGGCTCCTCAACCAGTCGAGACCGCGAGCACAGCTTTACAAAACGGCTTGAGGAACACGGGTATGAAGCACCGTTGCGAGAAGTAGGTGACTACACGTTTCAGGGTGCAATGGACGCTACGCGGCGGCTTATCGCCCGCGAAAATCGCCCCGACGGAATCTTTTGTGCAAATGATTTAATGGCCATCGCCGCCATTAACGTGATTGAGCGAGAGTATGGGCTGATCCCCGGGCGAGATATTTCGGTCATAGGCTTCGACAACATCGCCATGGCAGCCTGGCCAGCAGTCGCGCTGACTACTTATCGTCAACCTCTCGACCAATTCGTCCAAAACGCCGTCGACATTATCGAAGCGCAATTGACCAACCGCGCCACACCCGCGATACAAAAAGTACTCGCTGGGCACCTGATCGTTCGGGGAAGTGCGCGGTTGCCGGAGACAGGGTTTGCTGACGTTGATGGCGAGCGGGTATGGCGGGCGACAGTATAAACCTGCTACTGAGCCGTCCACCCACCATCGATCTTGAGCGACGTACCGGTCACCATTCGCGAAGCTGGCCCCGCAAGGTAAAGGGCCGCGCCAACGATGTCTTCCATCTGCGCCATGCGCCCCAGGGGGATTTTTGAGACAAAGCTTTCAATGGCGCCTGGTGCGCTGGCGATTTTTCGGATCATCGGCGTATCCACGAACGTTGGGCAAATCGTGTTGACCCTGATATTGCGGCTTGCAAATTCAATGGCCATTGCTTTGGTCAAACCCTCAACCGCGTGTTTGGTCATGCAATAGGCCGTCCGGTTGGCCGCACCCACATGGCCCATTTGCGAAGACACGTTGATCACCGAACCGCTCTCATGACCCGTGCGCTCCAGCATCTTCGCCACAGCCGCCTGCGCCACTACATAACACGCCCGGATGTTCAGATTCAGCATCTCGTCTAGGTGCTCATCTCGCATTTCCAACATAGGTTCTGGGTAATTGGTGCCTGCGTTGTTCACCAGAATGTCGAGGCTGGGCAGTGCATTGATCATCGCCCTAATGGCCGCGCTGTCCGTCACGTCACATACCACCGTGCGCGCCTGGCCGCCAGCCAGGCAAATCAACTCTGCGACCTCAATCAGCCTGGATTCTGTTCTTCCGACCAGCACCACACCAGCACCCGCAGCACTCAACGTATGAGCGATACCCGCTCCAATGCCCCCGCCCGCGCCGGTAATAAGTGCTGTTTTACCGTCCAGACGAAAGGACGGCATTCCAAAAAAATTGCTCGACACAACCATGATGACCTCAGTTTTGCATTCGTATGCAATCGATCATATAGAGTTTGGCAGATGAATGAAAAGGTTGAGGAGAGGAGGTGAGGTTGGTTTGATTGTATTTGACTAAGCAAGACGGATCAGGGAGGGCTTGAGTGCAATCAACTGATCCAGAAATGCCTGCATGCAAAAGCTACCAAACAAGCTTTCGCCCTAATCCAACCAATCACCCACAAAAAAGCCCGCTTTCGCGGGCTTCTTGTGTATCTAATACAAGCCGGTAGAGACCTGTACTTCCTGCTATTTGGTGCCCCGAGGGAGACTCGAACTCCCACTCCTTTCGAAAACGGATTTTGAATCCGCCGCGTCTACCGATTCCGCCATCAGGGCTTGTTGGCGGCGGAGTATAGAGATGAGACTACCGTTGGTCAACAACTGTTTCTTGGTGAATTTTAGCTATTTCCGCTAGACTCTACGGCCCTGCTAAACGAACCCCATCATGCGCGTTGCTGACTTTACCTTCGAGCTCCCGGATTCATTGATCGCTCGCCATCCTTTGGCTGAGCGTCGCGGCAGTCGTTTGTTGACCCTGGACGGGGTTAGCGGCGCGCTGGCTCATCGACAATTTACCGATTTGCTGGAGCATTTGCGCCCCGGTGATTTGATGGTGTTCAACAATACCCGGGTGATTCCGGCGCGGTTGTTCGGGCAGAAGGCGTCCGGCGGCAAGCTGGAGATTCTGATCGAGCGCGTGCTGGACAGCCATCGGGTGTTGGCGCATGTGCGGTCCAGCAAGTCGCCCAAGCCCGGCTCGATGATTTTGATCGATGGTGGTGGCGAGGCTGAGATGCTGGCGCGGCACGACACGCTGTTTGAGCTGCGGTTTGCCGAGGAAGTCTTGCCGTTGCTGGATCGGGTGGGCCACATGCCGTTGCCGCCTTATATAGATCGCCCAGACGACACGGCTGACCGCGAGCGTTATCAGACGGTCTATGCCCAGCGCTCCGGCGCGGTGGCTGCGCCCACTGCTGGGCTGCATTTCGATCAGCCGCTGATGGATGCGATTGCGCAGATGGGCGTTTCAACCGCGTTCGTCACCTTGCACGTCGGCGCGGGTACGTTCCAGCCGGTGCGTGTTGAACGCATCGAAGACCATCACATGCACAACGAATGGCTGGAAGTCAGCCAAGAGGTGGTCGATGCCGTCGCCGCCTGTCGTTTGCGCGGCGGGCGAGTCATTGCGGTGGGCACTACGAGCGTGCGCTCGCTGGAAAGCGCCGCCCGTGATGGCGTGTTGAAGCCGTTCAGCGGCGACACCGACATCTTCATCTACCCAGGCCGGCCGTTTCATGTGGTCGACGCCTTGGTCACCAATTTTCATTTGCCGGAATCCACGCTGTTGATGCTGGTTTCGGCATTCGCCGGTTACCCAGAAGCCATGGCTGCCTACGCGGCAGCGGTGGAGCATGGTTACCGCTTCTTTAGTTACGGGGATGCGATGTTTATCACGCGTAATCCCGCGCCGACCGCTCCGCAGGAATCGGAATCGGCCCCAGAGGATCAAGCATGAGTCGCACCAGTCGTATGTCTTTCGAGTTGCTGGCCACTGATGGCAAAGCGCGTCGTGGTCGCATTACTTTTCCCCGGGGCGTGGTTGAAACCCCTGCGTTCATGCCGGTCGGCACCTACGGCACGGTGAAAGGCATGCTGCCTCGGGACATTGTGGCCACCGGCGCGCAGATGATTCTGGGTAACACGTTCCACCTGTGGCTGCGCCCTGGCACTGAAGTCATCAAGCGTCACGGGGACTTGCATGACTTCATGCAGTGGAGCGGCCCGATTCTGACTGACTCCGGTGGTTTTCAGGTGTTCAGCCTCGGTGCCATGCGTAAGATCAAGGAGGAGGGCGTTACCTTCGCCTCTCCAGTGGACGGTGCCAAAGTGTTCATGGGGCCGGAAGAGTCGATGCAGGTCCAGCGTGATCTGGGTTCGGACATCGTGATGATTTTCGACGAATGCACGCCGTACCCGGCCGACGAAGACGTTGCGCGGATCTCCATGGAGCTGTCCTTGCGTTGGGCCAAGCGTTCGAAAATCGCCCATGGCGAGAACACGGCTGCGCTGTTCGGCATCGTCCAGGGCGGCATGCACCAGGATTTGCGCATGCGCTCCCTCGAAGGTCTGGATGAGATCGGCTTTGACGGCTTGGCCATCGGCGGTCTGTCGGTGGGCGAGCCCAAGCACGAGATGATCAAGGTGCTGGACTACCTGCCGGGAATGATGCCGGCTGACAAACCTCGTTACTTGATGGGCGTGGGCAAGCCTGAAGACTTGGTTGAAGGTGTGCGCCGCGGTATCGATATGTTCGATTGCGTGATGCCTACCCGCAACGCGCGCAACGGTCATTTGTTCATTGATACCGGCGTGCTGAAAATTCGCAATGCGTTCCATCGTCATGACGATTCGTCGTTGGATCCGACCTGCGATTGCTACACCTGCCAGAACTTCTCGCGCGCCTATTTGCACCACTTGGATAAGTGCGGAGAAATGCTAGGAAGTATGCTCAATACCATTCATAACTTGCGGCATTACCAAGTGCTTATGGCTGGTTTGCGCGAGGCTATTCAACAGGGTACATTGGCCGCCTTTGTGGATGCCTTCTATGCCAAACGCGGGCTGCCAACGCCGCCGTTGGATTGATTGAATACCGATTTTTTGCTGATTTCTAAAAATTTTGTAATTGGAGTGCTAAATGAGCTTTTTTATCCCTGCCGCTTTTGCGGACGCCGCTGCACCTGCCGCTGGTCCTGCTGGTTCGGGCTTTGAATGGATTTTCCTGGTCGGCTTTTTGGTCATCTTCTATTTGATGATCTGGCGCCCACAGTCCAAGCGTGCCAAAGAACAGAAAAACCTGCTGGGCAACTTGCAGAAAGGCGACGAAGTAGTCACCTCTGGCGGCATCGCTGGCAAGATCAACAAAGTGACTGATGACTTCGTGGTTATTGAAGTCTCTGACACGGTTGAACTGAAAATCCAGAAAGGCGCTATCGCCGCCACGCTGCCTAAAGGCACCTTGAAAGCGATCTAAGATTCAGTCTTTTACCAATCGACGGGGCGCGCAAGGCGCCCCGCGTTATAAGCGGGCGGCGTGATGCTGAACAAATACCCTCTGTGGAAATACGTACTGATCCTGGCAGTGCTGGTGGTCGGTGTTATTTATTCCGCACCCAATCTCTACCCTGACGATCCGGCTATTCAAATCAGCGGCGCGAGCACGGCGTTGCAGATTAATCAGGCTGACCTGGACCGAGTGAGCAAAGCGCTCGTCGACGCAGGTATTACGGTCAAAGGCGCGTCTCTGGCTGAGAATGGCAAGGGCGGTTTGTTACGTCTGACCAAGCAAGAAGACCAGTTGCCTGCCAAGGATGTCGTACGCAAGGCATTGGGCGATGATTATGTCGTTGCGCTGAACCTGGCTCGGACCACACCTACATGGTTGCGTGTCTTGGGTGCAAGCCCGATGAAGATGGGTCTGGACTTGTCTGGTGGTGTTCACTTCCTGTTGGAAGTAGACATCGACAAAGCACTGGATGCGCGCCTGAAAGTCTATGACGGCGAAGTCAAAACCTTGTTGCGCAAAGAGCGTCTGCGTTATCGCAGCCTGCCGCAGGTCGACAATGGAATCATGCTGGGTTTCGCTGATGCCGATACTCGCACTCAAGCCAGCGCACTGATTAAAAAGAACAACAACGATTTCACCTTGACCACCAGCGAGCGCGGCGATCAGTTCGTACTGCGGTTGGCCATGACTCCGGCGAAAATTGCCGAGATCCGCGAATACTCGATCAAGCAGAACTTGACCACGGTACGTAACCGGGTCAATGAACTGGGTGTCGCCGAACCTTTGGTTCAGCGTCAAGGCGCCAACCGTATTGTGGTTGAGCTGCCGGGCGTCCAAGACACCGCTGAAGCCAAACGTATTCTGGGCAAGACGGCCAACCTTGAATTCCGTCTGGGCGCAGGTCCCGACGATTCGAAAGCCACTACCGAAATGTTTGAGTTCCGTGAAGGCGGTCGCCCTGCGGCACCGGTTGAGCGTGGTCTGATCATCACCGGTGACCAGGTGACTGACGCCAAGGCGGGTTTCGACGAGCATGGTCGTCCGCAAGTGAACATCAAGCTTGATGGTCACGGCGGTGATCTGATGAGCCGTGCGACGCGCAGTAATGTTGGCCGTAGCATGGCGGTGATCTTCATCGAGCAGAAGCCTACAACGACTTACACCAAGCAGATGGTCAACGGCGTCGAGAAAGACGTGCCGGTGCAGTCGTTCACGGAAGAGAAGAAAATCATCAGCCTGGCGACTATCCAGTCGCCGCTGGGCAGTCAATTCCGCATCACGGGGCTGAACGGTCAGGGTGAAGCTTCCGAGCTGGCGCTGCTGCTGCGTGCCGGCGGTCTGGCTGCGCCGATGTACTTCGCTGAAGAGCGGACCATTGGTCCGAGCCTGGGCGCAGACAACATCACCAAGGGTATCCATGCATCGCTATGGGGCATGCTGTTTGTGTCGCTGTTCATTATGGCTATCTACCGTTTCTTCGGTCTGATTGCTACGGTTGCACTGGCGGTGAACATGGTGCTGCTGCTGGCATTGATGTCCTTGCTGGGTGCAACGCTGACCCTGCCAGGTATTGCCGGTATCGTCCTGACCATGGGTATGGCGGTGGACGCCAACGTGCTGATCTTCTCGCGAATACGTGAAGAGATCGCTGGGGGCATGACCATACAGCGCGCTATCAACGAAGGCTTCGGGCGCGCATTCACTGCGATCCTCGATGCCAACCTGACAACGTTACTGGTTGGCGGCATTCTCTTTGCGATGGGCACTGGCCCGGTCAAAGGCTTTGCGGTGACCATGTCGCTCGGGATCTTTACCTCGATGTTCACGGCCATCATGGTGACCCGCGCAATGGTCAACCTGATCTATGGCGGACGTGACTTCAAGAAGTTGTGGATTTAAGGGGCTGCCATGTTACGTACCATTAACTTTATGGGCGTTCGCAATATTGCGTTCGCTATCACCATGCTCCTTACGGTGCTGGCTTTGTTCAGCTTCTTTCATAAAGGCCTGAACTACGGTTTGGACTTTACCGGCGGTACGCTCATTGAGCTGACTTACGAGCGTGCGGCAGACTTGCCGAAAGTACGTCAGGAGTTGGAAACCGCGGGTTACCACGAAGCAGTCGTTCAAAGCTTTGGCGCAACGACGGATTTGCTGGTGCGTATGCCAGGCGAAGATCCGCAGTTGGGCAATCAGGTTGCTGCAGTGCTGCGCCAGACCGGTGCGGATAACCCCGTGACCGTCAAGCGTGTGGAGTTCGTTGGTCCTCAAGTGGGTTCAGAGCTTCGTGACCAAGGCGGCCTCGGCATGCTGATGGCATTGGGTGGCGTTCTGATCTACCTGGCCTTCCGCTTCCAGTGGAAGTTTGCCGTCGGCGCCATCGTCTCGTTGATCCATGACGTGGTGGTCACCGTGGGCATCCTGTCGTTTTTCCAGGTGACGTTTGACCTGACAGTACTCGCCGCTGTACTGGCGATCATTGGTTATTCGTTGAACGACACCATTGTGGTATTTGACCGGGTTCGGGAAAACTTCCGGATTTTGCGCAAGGCGACGTTGATCGAGAACATCAATGTTTCTACCACTCAGACGCTGCTGCGGACGATGGCAACTTCGATTTCGACGTTGCTGGCGATTGTCGCATTGTGGGTCTTTGGCGGTGACAGCTTGCACGGTTTCTCCGTCGCGCTGTTTATCGGTGTACTGGCGGGTACTTACTCGTCGATCTACATCGCTAACGTTGTGCTTATTTGGCTGAGCCTAACTACTGAGGACCTCATTCCTCCGGTGATTACAGACAAGGTTGATGATCGTCCTTAGAGGCGGCCGATTGACCATTAAGGGCGTGAGTGTTGAACTCACGCCCTTTTTTGTACTCCAAGGCTAGGATTAGCGTCGGACATTTCTATTTTATAAATGCCACGCATTACTGCCAGGAGGTTCAAGTGAACAAGTCGATGCTTGTCGGTACGGTATTGGGTGCGGTTGCCGTCACTGCCGGAGGTGCATTCGCCACCTATAGCTTGGTTAAAAGCGGCCCCGAATATGCAGATGTGCTGGGAGTCCAGCCCATCAAAGAACAAGTAAAAACCCCTCGTCAAGTCTGCAAAGAGGTGGCGGTTACCCGTCAGGCGCCGGTCAAGGACCAGCATCAGATATTGGGTAGCGTATTGGGTGCGGTAGCAGGTGGTTTGTTGGGCAACCAGGTAGGCGGCGGTAAAGGTAAAACCCTCGCTACGGTCGCCGGTGCGGCGGGTGGTGGATACGCCGGCAACCGCGTTCAGGAAGGCATGCAGGAGCGCGATACTTACACCACTAATCAAACGCGGTGTAATACCGTCAATGACATCAGCGATAAAGTTGTGGGTTATGACGTGAAGTATCAATTGAACGGTAAAGTTGGTCAGGTCCGTATGGACCGTGATCCCGGTAATCAAATTCCGGTGAACAAACAGGGCCAACTAATGTTGGGTCAAGACGCTCCGCCGCCACAAACTACACAGCAATAACGTTCCGACAGGGGCAGGCACAAAAAAACCGGCTATTGCCGGTTTTTTTTGTGCAGCATAAAACTTAGCGTTTTAGCGCGGCAGGCAAGTGCGGTGCAATCGAAGTCAACACAGCTTTAAAGCACTTGGTGTTACCGGCAACGATGTGGCCTTTTTCAAGGAAGTCGTGGCCACCGGTAAAGTCGCTCACCAAACCGCCTGCTTCTTGAATAAGCAACGCACCTGCGGCCATGTCCCATTCAGACAGGCCCGACTCCCAGAACGCGTCGAAACGACCGGCCGCTACATAAGCGAGGTCGAGACTGGCAGCGCCTGCGCGACGGATGCCGGCAGTTTGACCGACCAGGCTGCGGAACATGCCCAGGTAGTTTTCCAGGTTATCCATTTGGCCGTCACGGAACGGGAAGCCGGTACCGAGCAGGGCGCCTTCCAGGCTTTTACGCTGGCTGACACGCAGGCGGCGACCGTTAAGCGCGGCGCCACGGCCACGGCTGGCGGTGAATTCTTCCTGGCGAACCGGGTCGAGAACCACGGCGTGCTCAAGACGGCCACGGTATTTACAGGCGATGCTGACCGCGAAGTGCGGCACGCCCCGTACGAAGTTGGTGGTGCCATCGAGCGGGTCGATGATCCACAGGTAGTCGGTTCCGTCGCCGCTGCCTTCATGCAGGCCGCTTTCTTCGCCCAGAATGCCGTGGGTCGGATAGGCTTTTCGCAGGGCGGTAATAATACTCAGCTCGGCCGCGCGATCAATTTCGGTGACGTAATCTTTCGCTTCTTTTTCGTCGACCTTGATGGTATCCAAGCGCTCGATGGAGCGGAAAATCAATTCACTGGCGCTGCGGGCGGCGCGCAGCGCGATATTCAGCATGGGCTGCATGGACGTTTCACCTAGGTCGTTAAAGAAAGCCGAACATTGTAGGGGCACGGACCGATTATTTCCAGCGCGCATAGCGTCCGTAGCGTTAATCGAGGTGGTTCTGTAAGATTTGCTCCCCTTTCTCTCGTCTGTGAGAACTTGCATTGCTGCAAAATATTCGCGTTGTCCTGGTCGGTACCAGTCACCCCGGTAACATCGGCGGGGCTGCGCGCGCCATGAAAAACATGGGGCTTTCACGCTTGGTGCTGGTTGATCCGTTGGATTTCCCTTCTCATGAGGCCGAGGCGCGTGCGTCCGGGGCCAGTGATGTTCTCGCGAACGCCCACGTCGTGGCGACGCTAGAGGATGCCTTGGTGGGCTGCAATCTGGTGCTGGGCACCAGTGCCCGTGATCGCCGAATTCCCTGGCCGCTGCTTGATCCGCGTGAATGCGGTGTGATGGCGGCAGAGCAAGCAGCTGACGGCGCTGAAATTGCAATAGTGTTCGGGCGTGAATACGCTGGCTTGACCAATGAAGAGCTGCAGCGATGTCACTACCACGTGCATATCCCGTCTGACCCCGAGTTCAGTTCGCTGAATCTGGGGGCTGCGGTGCAGGTGCTGTGCTACGAAGTGCGGATGTCGTGGCTTGCCGCCCAAGGTCAGCCGACAAAAGTCGAGAAGGTCGAAGTGACCTCCACGCGTAGCTCTGAGCCTGTAACCATGGATGAGATGGAGCTGTTCTACGGCCATCTTGAAGCGACCCTGGTTGCTATCGGTTTTCTAGATCCGGAAAACCCGCGTCATCTGATGGCTCGGATGCGACGTTTGTTTGGGCGCAGTGCTGTGTACCGGTCAGAAATGAATATTTTGCGCGGCATCCTCACCGAGACGCAGAAAGTTGCGCGCGGTGAGCCCCATAAGCGGAAGGACCAATGATGTTCGAGCGTCTGCGAGAAGATATTCAAAGCGTATTCCATCGTGACCCTGCGGCGCGCAATGCGTTTGAGGTGTTGACCTGCTACCCCGGCATGCACGCGATCTGGCTTCACCGGCTGTCCCGCTATTTGTGGGATCTGGGCTGGAAATGGCTGGCGCGAGTGGTCTCTAACTTCGGGCGCTGGATGACCGGAATCGAGATTCATCCGGGGGCGACTATCGGCCGTCGTTTCTTCATCGATCACGGAATGGGCATTGTGATCGGCGAAACTGCAGAGATTGGCGATGACGTTACCTTGTACCAAGGCGTGACCTTGGGCGGCACGAGCTGGAACAAGGGAAAGCGCCATCCGACGTTGGAGGCGGGGGTGGTCGTCGGTGCTGGCGCCAAGGTGCTGGGGCCGTTCACTGTTGGTGCGGGCGCGAAGGTCGGCTCCAATGCAGTGGTCACCAAAGCCGTGCCAGCGGGTGCCACGGTTGTCGGTATTCCGGGGCGAATCATCATCAAGTCTGATGATGAGGTGGACGCCAAGCGCAAGGCCATTGCCGAGAAGCTTGGCTTCGACGCCTACGGAATCAGTGAAGACATGCCGGACCCGGTTGCGAAAGCGATTGGTCAACTGCTTGATCACATCCAAGCGGTGGATGCGCGCCTCGAAAGCATGGGCGAAGCGCTTAATAAGCTTGGCTGCGACTACAGCGCTAAAGAGCTGCCGGCGCTACGCGATGAGGTTTTTGAGTGCGTGAAAGACTGCAGCGAAACCAAAGTCGGCTAACCCTGACGCCCTGGAAGGCATAGGACCTACGGCGCGTGCCAACGCGCCTGGGTATTTGCTATGATGCTGCCGCGGTTTTGCCGGTAATCCCGACTAATTTACTAGGTCTTATAGTTGACTTAAATACTCGGGAATAGCATACTCGCCCTCATTCCGAACCTCCGCGGTACATGCCATGCGACTGACTACAAAAGGCCGATACGCTGTAACAGCCATGCTAGACCTGGCGTTACATGCGCAGCGCGGGCCAGTGTCCCTGGCCGATATTTCAGAGCGGCAAGGTATATCCCTGTCCTATCTTGAACAGCTGTTCGCCAAACTGCGTCGCAGTAATCTGGTGTCTAGCGTGCGTGGCCCAGGTGGTGGTTACCAGCTGTCCCGTGACATGCAAGGTATTCAGGTCGCGCAGGTGATCGATGCGGTTAACGAATCGGTCGATGCGACACGTTGCCAGGGGCTAGGTGATTGCCATGCTGGCGATACTTGTCTGACCCACCACTTATGGTGCGACCTCAGTCAGCAAATTCACGAATTCCTTAGCGGTATAAGCCTGGCTGACCTTGTCACTCGCCGTGAGGTACAAGAAGTCGCTCAGCGCCAGGATCTGCGTCGCAACGCATGCAGAACACCGCAGTTGGATAAGATTGAAACGTCCGCCGTCGAATGACCGTAGATGCATGAGCGGCGCGCCTGCCCGATAGGAGATATTCAATGAAATTGCCGATTTACCTCGATTACTCCGCGACGACTCCGGTCGATCCTCGCGTTGCGCAAAAAATGAGCGAATGCCTGCTGGTTGACGGAAACTTCGGCAACCCTGCATCGCGCTCTCACGTGTTCGGCTGGAAAGCAGAAGAATCCGTAGAGAATGCGCGCCGTCAGGTTGCTGATCTGGTCAACGCTGACCCACGTGAAATTGTCTGGACCTCCGGTGCCACCGAGTCCAACAATCTGGCAATCAAAGGTGTTGCACACTTTTATGCCAGCAAAGGCAAGCACCTCATCACCAACAAGATCGAGCACAAAGCGGTTTTGGACACCATGCGTCAACTGGAGCGTGAAGGGTTCGAAGTCACTTACATCGAGCCAGGCACAGACGGTCTGATCACTCCGGCGATGGTTGAAGCGGCGCTGCGCGAAGACACCATTCTGGTATCGGTCATGCACGTCAACAACGAAATCGGCACCATCAACGACATCGCGGCCATTGGTGAACTGACCCGTTCGCGCGGCGTGCTGTTCCACGTTGATGCTGCACAGTCCACCGGCAAAGTTGACATCGATCTGGCCAACCTCAAAGTTGACCTGATGTCGTTCTCCGCTCACAAAACCTACGGCCCTAAAGGCATCGGCGCGCTCTACGTGAGCCGCAAACCGCGTGTTCGCCTGGAAGCGACCATGCACGGTGGCGGTCATGAGCGTGGCATGCGTTCCGGTACGCTGGCGACTCACCAGATCGTTGGTATGGGTGAAGCGTTCCGGGTCGCCAAAGAAGACATGGCGGTTGAAAACGTCCGCATCAAAGCCTTGAGCGACCGTTTTTTCAAGCAGGTTGAACATTTGGAAGAGCTGTACGTGAACGGTAGCCAAATCTCCCGTGTACCGCACAACTTGAACCTGAGCTTCAACTACGTTGAAGGCGAATCGCTGATCATGGCGCTCAAGGATCTGGCGGTTTCGTCCGGCTCTGCGTGCACCTCGGCTTCCCTTGAGCCTTCTTATGTATTGCGCGCCCTGGGCCGCAATGACGAATTGGCGCACAGCTCGATTCGTTTTACCTTCGGCCGTTTTACCACCGAAGAAGAAATCGACTACGCCGCGCAGAAAGTGTGCGAGGCCGTTACCAAGCTGCGCGCTTTGTCGCCGCTGTGGGACATGTACAAAGACGGCGTCGACATCTCGAAGATCGAGTGGGCTGCGCACTGACAAGTCGCCAATAAGAGCGACTTTCTGATGAGTGAGGATTAAGTACCATGGCATATAGCGAAAAGGTCATAGACCACTACGAGAACCCGCGCAACGTCGGCAAGATGGACGCGGAAGATCCAGATGTTGGTACTGGCATGGTCGGCGCGCCGGCTTGCGGCGATGTAATGCGCCTGCAGATCAAGGTCAACGAACACGGCATCATCGAAGATGCCAAGTTCAAAACCTACGGTTGCGGTTCGGCTATCGCCTCCAGCTCCTTGGCTACCGAGTGGATGAAGGGCAAGACTCTGGATGAAGCAGAGACCATCACAAACACTCACCTGGCCGAAGAACTGGCGTTGCCTCCAGTTAAAATCCACTGCTCTGTACTGGCGGAAGACGCCATCAAGGCAGCTGTTCGCGACTATAAGCAGAAGAAAGGCTTGCTCTAATCCCCGAGGGAGGAGAGCCTTTACGAAGCTTGATTCAATTAAGGAGTTTCGATGTCTATCAGCATGACAGAAGCTGCCGCTCAACACGTACGTCGCTCCCTTGCAGGGCGCGGCAAAGGTGACGGGGTTCGCCTGGGTGTTCGCACTACAGGCTGTTCCGGTCTCGCCTATGTGTTGGAGTTCGTCGATGCGGCGGGCAGTGATGACACCGTGTACGAATTACACGGTGTTAAAGTGATCATCGATCCAAAAAGCCTGGTTTATCTCGATGGCACTGAACTCGATTTCGTCAAGGAAGGGTTGAACGAAGGCTTCAAGTTCAACAACCCCAACTCGCGCGGTGAATGTGGCTGCGGCGAAAGCTTCAACATCTGAGGCTGATTGTGGGTACTCCTTGTCATTTTGCTTTATTCGAGCTCAAGCCGGATTTCCGTTTGGATCTCGATCAGTTGGCCACGCGCTACCGTGAATTGGCGCGCACCGTACATCCAGACCGATTTGCTGATGCTTCCGAGCGTGAGCAGCGGTTGGCGCTAGAGCAATCAGCCAGTCTCAATGAGGCCTATCAGACGCTAAAAAACGCTCCTAAACGGGCGCGTTATTTGCTGACGTTGGGCGGCCATGAGATGCCGTTGGAAGTTACCGTGCAAGACCCTGAATTTCTTCTGCAGCAGATGCAATGGCGCGAAGAGCTTGAGGATTTGCAGGATGACGCCGACTTGGCGGGTGTTGCGGTATTCAAGCGTCGGCTTAAAGTCGCTCAGGATGAACTGAACGAAAGCTTCGCTGCCTGTTGGGATGATGCTGTACAACGCGAACTGGCCGAACGGCTGATGCGACGTATGCAGTTCCTCGACAAGCTCACCTACGAAGTGCGCCAGCTGGAAGAGCGCCTCGACGACTAACCCCGTGCCGCCTTTGGCTGCACGCCTGTGAAATTCAGATAAGCATGGCCCTACTGCAGATCGCCGAACCCGGCCAAAGTCCTCAACCGCATCAGCGTCGTCTGGCGGTTGGGATTGACTTGGGCACTACAAATTCGTTGGTCGCTGCTTTACGCAGTGGTCTTTCCGAACCGCTCGCCGATGGTGAAGGGCAGGTTATCCTGCCGTCCGCCGTGCGCTACCACGCTGATCGGATTGAAGTGGGGCAGGGCGCTAAAGACGCCGCCGCGCTTGATCCGCTCAACACCGTGTTATCAGTCAAGCGACTGATGGGCCGTGGATTGTCCGACGTGAAGCAATTGGGTGAGCAACTGCCTTACCGCTTCGTCGGCGGCGAGTCGCACATGCCCTTTATTGACACGATTCAAGGGCCTAAAAGCCCGGTAGAAGTGTCGGCAGAAATTCTCAAAGTGCTGCGTCAGCGCGCCGAAGCGACCTTGGGTGGCGAATTGGTGGGTGCGGTGATTACCGTTCCGGCTTATTTCGATGATGCTCAGCGGCAAGCCACCAAGGATGCTGCTCGGCTGGCCGGCCTCAACGTACTGCGCCTGCTGAACGAGCCTACGGCCGCAGCGGTTGCTTATGGCCTGGATCAACACGCCGAAGGCGTGGTTGCTATCTATGACCTGGGCGGCGGCACTTTTGATATCTCCGTTTTGCGTCTGACGGGCGGCGTCTTTGAAGTCTTGGCAACCGGCGGCGACACCGCGCTGGGTGGCGATGATTTCGATCACGCCATTGCCAGCTGGATAGTGAGCGAGGCTGGGCTTTCCTCCGACCTTGATCCTTCTGCCCAACGTAGCCTGCTGCAAACTGCGTGCGCTGCCAAAGAAGCCTTGACTGAAGTCGATTCGGTCAAGGTCGTGCACGGCGACTGGCATTCGGTACTGACTCGTCAAGCGTTCGACGTGATGCTCGAACCCATGCTGGCCCGCAGCCTCAAATCATGTCGGCGCGCTATTCGCGACGCGGGCATCGAAGTCGAAGACGTTGAAGCCGTGGTCATGGTCGGCGGTTCGACCCGTGTGCCGCGTGTGCGAGAGGCTGTCGCCGAGCTGTTTGGTCGTCAACCGTTGACTGAAATCGATCCGGATCAAGTGGTGGCCATTGGTGCTGCGATCCAGGCCGATACGTTGGCGGGCAACAAGCGCGACGGTGAAGAGCTGTTGTTGCTTGATGTCATCCCGTTGTCGTTGGGGTTGGAAACCATGGGCGGCCTGATGGAGAAGGTGATTCCGCGCAACACCACCATCCCCGTCGCTCGTGCTCAGGATTTCACCACCTACAAAGACGGTCAGTCGGCGATGATGATTCATGTGCTGCAAGGCGAGCGTGAACTCATCAGCGACTGCCGTTCCTTGGCGCGCTTTGAGCTGCGCGGTATCCCGCCGATGGTCGCGGGGGCTGCAAAGATTCGCGTCACCTTCCAAGTCGATGCCGATGGTCTGCTCAGTGTTGCCGCGCGTGAGCTGGGTTCGGGAGTCGAAGCCAGCATTCAGGTCAAGCCGTCCTATGGCCTGACCGACGGCGAAATCACCCGCATGCTCAAGGATTCGTTTCAGTACGCCAGCGACGACAAGGTGGCTCGCGTACTGCGTGAGCAGCAGGTTGACGCTCAGCGCTTGCTGGAAGCAGTCCAGGGCGCGCTGGATGCAGATGGTGACCGTTTGCTGGATACAGAAGAACGCAGCGTCATCGAGGCGCAAATGCGGGACCTGAATGAATTGATGCAAGGCACGGATGGCCCCGCCATCGAGCTGCAGACCAAGCGTCTGTCGCACGTGACTGACGCTTTTGCTGCTCGCCGCCTGGATTCGACGGTTAAATCCGCGTTGGCGGGGCGCAACCTGAATGAAATCGAGGATTAACTGATGCCGCAGATCATTTTTCTGCCACACGCCGAGCATTGCCCGGACGGTATGGTCGTAGAGGCTGAGACCGGTCGATCCATTCTCGATGTGGCGCACGACCACCATATCGAGATCGAAAGCGCCTGCGGTGGCGTTTGCGCCTGCACGACCTGTCACTGCATCATTCGCGAAGGCTTTGACTCGCTGAATGAGGCCGATGAACTGGAGGAGGATTATCTTGATCGGGCGTGGGGGTTGGAGCCGCAGTCGCGCCTGACCTGTCAGGCCATTGTCGGGACTGAAGACCTGACCGTTGAGATTCCGAAATACTCCCTCAACCATGCGGCCGAAGCGGCGCACTGATTCAAGGAAGTTGTATGAGTCTTAAATGGGTTGATGTGCTGGAAATCGCCATCCAACTGGCCGAAAGCAAGCCAGAAGTGGACCCGCGTTACGTGAATTTCGTCGAACTCCAGCGTTGGGTAATCAGCCTGCCAGAGTTCAGCGATGACCCGGCGCGTGGCGGCGAGAAGGTTCTTGAGGCCATTCAGGCCGCCTGGATCGATGAGGCGGACTGAGTCAACAGTGCGCGTTAGGCAATACCCCTAAACCCGCGTACAATACGCGGGTTTAATTTTTCGCTTTAATCACCGTTTCTGGAGTTTCACCATGGCTGTTCAACGTACTTTTTCCATCATCAAGCCTGATGCTGTTGCAAAAAATGTAATCGGCGAAATCGTTACTCGTTTCGAAAAAGCTGGTCTGCAAGTTGTTGCCTCGAAAATGAAGCAGCTGTCCAAAGCTGAAGCTGAAGGTTTTTACGCTGAGCATAGCGCTCGCGGTTTCTTCGGCGACCTGGTTGCTTTCATGATTTCCGGTCCGGTTGTCGTTCAGGTTCTGGAAGGCGAAAACGCCATTGCCAAAAACCGCGAATTGATGGGCGCTACCAACCCTAAAGAAGCGGCTGCTGGCACTATCCGTGCTGATTTCGCTGATTCCATCGACGCCAACGCTGTACACGGTTCCGATTCCGAAGCTGCTGCTGCACGTGAAATCTCGTATTTCTTCGCCGCTACCGAAGTAACCGCTCGTAACGCCTAAGGCTAACGAGTGAGGGTGAAAAAATGACAACATCGACTGGCAAAACCAACCTGTTGGGTCTGACTCAACCGGAAATGGAAAAATTCTTCGACTCGATCGGGGAGAAGCGTTTTCGTGCCGGTCAGGTAATGAAATGGATTCACCACTTTGGCGTCGGAGATTTCGACGCCATGACGAACGTCAGCAAGGCCTTGCGCGGAAAGCTCAAGGTCTGCGCTGAGGTTCGCGGTCCTGAAGTCGTCAGCGAGGACATTTCCACCGACGGTACCCGTAAATGGGTCGTGCGCGTGGAGTCTGGCAGCTGCGTCGAGACTGTTTATATTCCCCAGGGTAAGCGCGGCACCTTGTGTGTTTCGTCCCAGGCCGGCTGTGCGCTGGATTGCAGTTTCTGCTCCACCGGCAAGCAGGGCTTCAACAGCAACCTCACCGCCGCCGAAGTCATCGGTCAGGTGTGGATTGCCAATAAATCGTTCGGTAGCATCCCCGCTACGGTCGACCGTGCTATCACCAACGTAGTGATGATGGGCATGGGCGAGCCGCTGCTCAATTTCGACAATGTCATTTCCGCCATGCTGTTGATGATGGATGATTTGGGTTATGGCATTTCCAAGCGCCGGGTAACGTTGTCTACCTCTGGCGTGGTACCCATGATCGACGAGCTGTCCAAGCACGTTGACGTTTCGCTGGCTTTGTCGCTGCATGCGCCTAACGATGCTCTGCGCAGCCAACTGGTACCTATCAACAAAAAGTACCCGCTGAAGGTTTTGCTCGAGTCGTGCCAGCGCTATATGTCATCGCTGGGCGAGAAGCGCGTATTGACCATCGAATACACCCTGTTGAAAGACATCAACGACAAGGTTGAGCACGCCATCGAAATGGCTGAGCTGCTCAAGGACATCCCTTGCAAGATCAACTTGATTCCGTTCAACCCGTTTCCGCATTCGGGCTATGAACGCCCGAGCAACAATGCGATTCGCCGGTTTCAGGATCAGTTGCATCAGGCCGGCTACAACGTCACTGTGCGCACTACTCGCGGCGAAGATATCGACGCTGCATGTGGCCAGTTGGTGGGTCTGGTCAACGACCGCACTCGGCGCAGCGAGCGTTATATCGCTGTGCGTGAGTTGAGTGCCGAGGCTGATGTGGTTCAAAGCACCGCGACGTCGAACTGATCGGGATTATGTTCATGAGTCTGCGCACTGCGCTGTTGCTATGTTTGGTTAACGTTCTGGTCGGCTGTGTGTCATCGGGCAACATCAATCCGTTGAGTACCAGCAAGGGCCGGGACGATGCGCGCGCTGCGTACGTGCAATTGGGGGTTGGCTATCTACAGCAAGGGCAGACCGAACTGGCCAAGGTTCCGCTGAAAAAAGCCCTCGATATGGACAGCTCCGACCCTGATGCCAACGCGGCGTTAGCATTGGTCTTTCAGGCCGAAATGGAGCCGGAACTGGCGGACAAACAGTTTCTAAAAGCGCTGTCGGCAAGTCCGGGTGACGCGCGAATCCTGAATAATTACGGCAGTTTTCTCTACGATCAAAAGCGATATAAAGACGCTTATGAGCGTTTTCAGCAGGCCGCCGCCGATACCTTGTATCCAGAACGCTCCAGGGTTTTCGAGAGCTTGGGGATGACCTCGATGAGGCTTGGGAAGCGTGACGAAGCCGTGACGTTTTTCACCAAAGCCTTGGGGCTTAATCCTCGGCAGCCGCGAACATTGCTGGAAATGGCTGAGTTAGCGTACGAAGACGGGCATTATGTGCCCTCGCGTGACTATTACGACCGTTTTAGCCAACTGAGCGATCAAAATGCACGTAGTCTATTGCTCGGTACGCGATTGGCTAAACGTTATGACGATCGCAACAAAGCAGCCAGCTATGGGTTGCAATTAAAAAGACTCTATCCCGGTTCGCCGGAATATCAGCAATACCAGTCGGAGCAATGATGAAAGCGGCGCATCCCGAAGTTGTAGCAGCCACTCGTGTGAACCCAGGCGAAACCTTGCGCCAAGGCCGCGAGAGCAAAAATTGGTCGCTGCCTGATGTGGCTTCGAGGCTGAACCTCACCGTGACCTCTCTGGGCAACGTGGAAAACGGCGATTTTGAGAAGCTGCCAGGCAATACATTCGCTCGGGGTTATATCCGCGCCTATGCCAAATTGCTCGGCCTCGATCAGACCGCTCTTGTTCAGCAGTTCGATCACTACACCGGGACTGACTCCCATGGCAGCAATGTACACAGCCTGGGCCGTATCGAAGAGCCCGTGCGGTTGTCACACAATATTTTGCGCATCGTCAGCTTGTTGCTGCTGGTGGTGCTGGTAGGTGGCGGCTTCTTCTGGTGGCAAGACCAGGCGTCGATGCGCGGCAAGGAATTGGTCAACACCAATCTGGAGCATGTCGAAGTCGAAAGTGCTGACGGCACGACCCAGATTCATCCTCTGGATGAGCCGGAAGATCAGGCCGTGGCGCAAGCTCAAGGCACCACCTCGGCATTGCCGCTTCCGGCCGGTGCTCAAGCCGCTGAAGTCGCGCCTGCTACGACTGTTCCTCCAGTCGTAGCACCGAGTGCTGGCGTACCTGCAGCGCCAGTCCATGTTGTGCCTGTAACACCGGCAACCACCGTTTCGCCGACACCCGCCACCACAACGCCGGTAACTACGGCAGGCGTGCCGTCGGTACCGGAGGCAGGTGCCGGGCTGGTCACTCTGCATTATGTGGCCGATTGCTGGACCCAAGTGACCGATGGCAATGGAAAAGTATTGCTGAGCGGTGTCAAGCGTAAAGGCGAAAACCTGGATGTCAGCGGCAAGCCGCCATTTACCGTGCGGTTGGGCTTCGCCCGCGGTGTTCAGGTGACCTATAACGGCCAGGCCGTTGATCTGGCTCCTTTTTCCAGCGGCGAAACTGCTCGCCTTAAACTAGGGCAATAAGTCATGCACGGCGAATCCCCTATCAAACGTCGCGAAACGCGTAAAATTTGGGTCGGCTCCGTACCGGTAGGCGGCGATGCACCTATCGCTGTGCAGAGCATGACCAACAGCGACACCAACGATGTGGCCGCCACTGTCGCCCAGATCAATCGTCTGGAAGCGGCGGGCGTCGATATTGTGCGAATTTCGGTACCGGACATGGACGCTGCCGAAGCTTTTGGCCGAATCAAGCAGTTGGTGAAAGTGCCGTTGGTGGCCGACATCCACTTTGATTATCGGATCGCCTTGCGCGTTGCCGAACTGGGCGTTGATTGCCTGAGAATCAATCCAGGCAACATCGGCCGCGAAGACCGTGTGCGTGCTGTTGTCAGCGCCGCCCGTGACCGTGGTATTCCGATCCGTATTGGGGTTAACGCCGGTTCGCTGGAAAAAGACCTGCAGAAGAAATACGGCGAGCCGACACCGGCCGCGCTGGTCGAATCCGCGCTGCGCCATGTGGAACATCTGGATCGTCTGGACTTTCAAGATTTCAAGGTCAGCGTCAAAGCCAGTGACGTGTTCATGGCGGTAGAAGCCTATCGGTTGCTGTCTAAACAAATCATCCAGCCGCTGCACCTGGGTATTACCGAAGCGGGCGGCTTGCGATCTGGCACCGTGAAATCCGCAGTAGGTCTCGGGATGCTGCTTGCTGAAGGAATTGGCGATACTATCCGCATCTCGCTGGCCGCTGACCCGGTCGAAGAGGTGAAAGTCGGCTACGACATCCTCAAATCGTTGCGCCTTCGTTCCCGTGGGATCAACTTCATCGCCTGCCCGAGTTGCTCGCGGCAGAACTTCGATGTGGTCAAGACCATGAACGAATTGGAAACGCGCCTTGAAGATTTGTTGGTGCCGTTGGACGTCGCGGTGATCGGTTGTGTAGTCAACGGACCCGGCGAAGCGAAAGAAGCGCATATCGGCCTCACCGGCGGTACGCCGAACCTGATCTACATCGACGGCAAGCCTGCGCAGAAACTGACCAATGACAATCTGGTGGATGAGCTTGAACGCTTGATCCGTCAGAGAGCGGCCGAGAAAGTCGAAGCCGACGCAGCGCTTATCGCGCGCGGCTAAACGTGCGGCTAATTTAGTTTTTAAGGATTTTTTGTGAGCAAGTCTTTGCAAGCCATTCGCGGCATGAACGACATCCTGCCGGATCAGACGCCGTTGTGGCGCTATTTTGAAAGTACGGTTTCGCGACTGCTGGATAATTACGGCTACCGTCAGATTCGTATGCCGATCGTCGAGTTCACCGAGCTGTTCAAACGCTCAATCGGTGAAGTGACCGACATCGTCGAAAAAGAGATGTACACCTTCGAAGACCGTAACGGTGATTCCCTGACCCTGCGCCCTGAAGGCACTGCCGCGTGTGTTCGCGCAGTGCTGGAACACGGGATTACCGGTGGTGGCCAGGTGCAAAAATTGTGGTACATCGGTCCGATGTTCCGCCACGAACGTCCGCAAAAGGGCCGCTATCGGCAGTTTCATCAAATTGGCGTCGAAGTTTTCAACCTTGATGGTCCAGACATTGATGCCGAGCTGATCGTTCTGACCTGGCGCTTGTGGGGCCTGTTGGGTATTCGCGGCGCCGTCAAACTGGAACTCAACAGCTTGGGCACCAGTGCCGCACGTGCCCGATATCGTGATGCCTTGGTGGAGTTTCTTTCAGCGCGCTTGAGCGAACTCGACGAAGACAGCCAGCGGCGGTTGAAGACCAACCCTCTGCGCGTTCTCGATACCAAAAATCCCGAGACTCAAGCGGTGCTGGTCGATGCGCCGAAACTGGTGGATTACCTCGACGACGAGTCGCGCATCCACTTCGATGGCCTCAAGGCACGTCTGGATGCAGCCGGTATTCCTTACGTGATCAATCCCAAGTTGGTACGCGGGCTCGATTACTACAGCAAGACCGTCTTCGAGTGGGTCACCGACCAACTGGGCGCCCAAGGCACTGTGTGTGCCGGCGGTCGTTATGACGGATTGGTCGAACAAATGGGCGGCAAGCCTACGACCGGCGTTGGTTTTGCAATGGGCATCGAGCGCTTGGTATTGCTCCTCGAAACACTCGGGCAGATCCCGGAAGAAATTTCGCGTCAGGTCGACGTTTATTTGTGTGCCTTCGGTGAAGCTGCCGAATTGGCTGCCTTGACGCTGACCGAACGTGTGCGTGACCAGTTACCGAACCTGCGTTTGCAGGTCAATGCCGGCGCTGGCAGTTTCAAAAGCCAATTCAAGAAAGCCGACAAGAGCGGTGCGTTGTACACACTGATCCTGGGCGACGACGAGTTGGCTCAGCAAGTGGTTGGTGTCAAACCCCTGCGTGGCCAGGGCGAACAACAAAATATTGCTTGGGATGCTCTCTCAGAGCACCTGGCCTCCTGCATTGTGCAGGGTTGAAGCTGATAAACAGCCGATTTAGCGAAAAGGAGTATTGGGGTGTCGCGTACCGAAGATGAAGAGCTGGCAGTGATGAAAGACTGGTGGCAGCGCAACGGCAAACCCTTGGTCACCGGCTGTCTGGTCGCGGCGATCTTGGTGCTGGGCTGGCAGGCTTGGCACAGGTATCAAACTAATCAGTCACAAGGCGCATCAATGCTTTATCAAGCATTGCTGGAAACCACGTTGACCCCAAACGGTCAGCCCGATGCCGCACGCGTTTCGGACATTGCCAGTAAGCTGAAAAGCGAGTTTGGCGGCACGGCGTATGCCCAATATGGCAGCCTGTTTGTCGCAAAAGTTGCGGTCGATACCGGCAAGCTGGATGATGCGGCGGCTGAACTCAAGGGCATAGTCGACAAGCCAGTGAGCGAGACATTGGGTGAAGTGGCGCGTCAGCGCTTGGCTCGCGTCCTGGCGGCACAGAACAAGGTTGCTGACGCCCTGAAGCTGCTTGATGGCGATGCTGACAAGGCATTCCTGGCCAGCCGCGAAGAACTTAAAGGCGATTTGCTGGTACAGCTAGGCCGTACCGATGACGCTCATGCTGCTTATGAAAAAGCCAAATCCGCGCTGTCTGAAGAAGCGGCGGTAGGTGGCCTACAAATGAAGCTCGACGACTTGGCGAAAGGGGATGCGTGACGTGATGCGTTGGAAACATGCAGCATTGCTGGCTCTGGCCCTTTTGGCCGCGGGTTGCAGCAGCAATGGTAAAAAAGAATTGCCCCCAGCCGAGCTGACTGACTTCAAAGAAGAAGTGGTTTTGCAAAAGCAATGGAGCCGCTCGATCGGTGACGGTCAAGGCGAGATCTATAACATGCTGACCCCAGCCATCGACGGTGAGCATATCTATGCTGCCGACGTGAAGGGCGTGATCATGTCGCTGGACCGCAATACCGGTGACGTGGTCTGGAAGAAAGACCTTGATCTGCCTGTTTCCGGTGCCGTTGGCACGGGCTACGGGTTGATCATGCTCGGTACGCTTAAAGGTGAAGTCGTCGTATTGGACGCCACTACCGGTGACATTAAATGGCGTGCCCACGCGACTAGCGAGGTATTGTCAGCGCCAGCTACTAACGGTGATGTCGTCGTCGTCCAGACTCAGGATGACCGTGTGATCGGCTATGACGCCGTCACCGGTAACCAGCGTTGGATCTACGAGAGCACCCCGGCACTCCTGACCCTGCGCGGCACTGGCGCGCCCATCGTCACCAACCACCTCGCGTTGGCCGGTTTGTCGACGGGTAAGGTTGTTGCTTTGGACACCAGCAACGGCGTGCCTATCTGGGAGCAGCGTGTAGCGATTCCACAAGGTCGCTCGGAACTGGATCGTGTCGTCGATATCGATGGCGGTCTGCTGCTGTCGGCCGGCAAGCTCTACGTCGCGACTTACCAGGGCCGCGTTGCTGCTCTGGACTTGGAAAGCGGTCGCATACTTTGGCAGCGTGATGCATCAAGCTACTCGGGTGTTGCCCAAGGGTTTGGCAGCGTTTACGTGAGCCTGGCAAACGGTACTGTTCAAGGCATCGACGAACGTTCGACGACCGCTCTCTGGAGCAATGACTTGTTGGCTCGTCGCCAGCTGGGTGCGCCGGAAGTGTTTTCGAGCTACGTGGCGGTTGGCGACATGGAAGGCTATTTGCACCTGTTGAGCCAAGTGGATGGGCGTTTCGTAGGTCGTGAAAAAATTGACAGTGACGGCTTGCGCGCCCGTCCATTGGTGGATGGCGACACAATTTACGTGTTTGGTAACAGCGGCAAGTTGGAAGCCCTGAAGATCAAGCAGTAACTGTCTAAGCGCGAGGCCGCTGTCTATGCGTTGACGCATAGGGTCTCTCGTAACCTTGCTCCGGCAAGGCTCGCGGCACTTCAAGTGCCGCTCCGAACACCGGCCGCTGCTCTGCAGCGGCCTTTGTATTTTCTGAAATAACGAAGTGGAGAGCCGCATGGTTCCCGTAATCGCCCTGGTGGGTCGACCGAACGTCGGCAAGTCCACCTTATTCAACCGCCTGACCAGGACTCGCGACGCTATCGTCGGCGATTTGTCCGGTCTGACCCGTGATCGCCAATACGGTGAGGCCAAGTGGCAAGGGCGTTCCTACATTCTGGTCGACACCGGCGGTATCTCTGGTGATGAGCACGGCATGGACGAAAAGATGGCCGAGCAGTCGCTGCTGGCCATCGAAGAAGCCGATGTTGTGTTGTTCCTGGTAGACGCCCGTGCCGGTTTCACCGCCGCCGACCAGATGATCGGCGAACACTTGCGCAAGCGTGGCAAGCGCTCCTATGTGGTTGCCAACAAGGTCGACAACATCGACCCGGAAATGGCCCGCGCAGAATTCAGTCCGTTGGGCATGGGCGACGCAATTCCTATCGCTGGCGCACACGGTCGTGGCATCACGCAGATGCTGGAAATCGCCTTGGGCGATTTCCCGAAAGACCCTGAAGAAGAAATCGACGAAGAACACGTTGAAGAAGGTCAGGAAGCCAAGCGCATTCCAGGCCCGAGTGAAAAAGACGGCATCAAGATCGCAATCATTGGCCGTCCTAACGTCGGTAAATCGACACTGGTCAACCGCATGCTCGGTGAAGACCGGGTAATCGTTTATGACGAGCCAGGCACCACCCGCGACAGCATCTACATCCCGTTCCAACGCGGCGAAGAGAAATACACGCTGATCGACACCGCTGGTGTGCGTAAGCGCGGCAAGGTCCACGAGGAAGTTGAAAAGTTCTCGGTGGTCAAAACCCTGCAGGCGATCAAAGACTCCAACGTCGTGATTTTTGTGATGGATTCGCGCGAAGGCGTGGTCGATCACGATCTCAACCTGTTGGGCTTCGTGCTGGAATCGGGTCGTGCGTTGGTTATCGCGCTGAACAAGTGGGATGGCATGACGCCGAGCGAGCGCGACTACGTCAAGGTCGAGCTACAACGTCGGTTGTTCTTCGTCGACTTCGCCGACATCCACTTCATCTCTGCTTTACACGGCACTGGCGTGGGCAACCTTTACCAGTCGGTGCAGAACTCGTTCATGTCTGCGGTTACCCGCTGGCCGACTAACCGTTTGACCCAGATCCTTGAAGACGCCGTTAGCGAGCACGCCCCGCCGATGGTTGGCAGCCGCCGGATCAAGTTGCGCTATGCCCACTTGGGTGGCGCCAACCCGCCGTTGATCGTGATCCACGGTAACCAGGTTGAAAAAGTACCGAAGTCTTATGTCCGCTATCTGGAAAACACGTATCGCCGTGTGTTGAAACTGGTCGGTACGCCAATTCGGATCGAGTTCAAAGGCGGCGAAAATCCGTACGAAGGCAACAAGAACACGCTGACAGACCGTCAGGTCAACAAGAAGCGTCGGATGATGTCGCACCACAAGAAAGCCGACAAAAAGCGTAAAGATAAACGCTGATTGTGTAACGGAGTTTCTCAAGAAAGGCGCCAATGGCGCCTTTTTTTAAGCGCGCGGTATGGGCTATCCTGCTCTCTCTCACGCCGTCGTAGAGTCGGGTGCCAGCAAGGAAATAGCCGATGATCATCAGTAAATTGCCGAACGTCGGCACCACTATCTTCACCACCATGTCTCAGCTCGCCACCCAGACGGGTGCGATCAACTTGTCCCAGGGCTTTCCGGATTTCGATGGCCCGCAATCGCTGCGCGATGCAGTGGGCCGCCATATCGCCGAAGGCCACAACCAGTACTCGCCAATGACCGGACTGCCGGCGTTGCGCCAACAAGTTGCGGCCAAAATCGCCCGCAGTTACGGGCGTCAGGTCGATGCCGACACCGAGGTCACTATCACTCCGGGTGCCACTCAAGCGATCTTTTGTGCAATCCAGACGGTGATAAACCCCGGCGACGAAGTGATTGTGTTCGACCCCTGCTATGACAGCTATGAACCCTCGGTTGAACTGGCCGGGGGGCGTTGTGTGCATGTTCAGTTGAGTGCCAATGACTTCACAATCGATTGGCAAAAACTGGGCGAGGCCATCAGTCCGCGCACCCGGATGATCATCCTCAACAGCCCGCATAACCCAACGGGTGCGTTGATTACCCGTGATGAACTTGATCAACTGGCCGCTCTGATCGCCAACCGCGATATTTACCTGGTCAGCGATGAAGTCTATGAACACCTGGTTTTTGACGGGGTGAAACACGCCAGCGTTCTGGCCCATCAAGAACTTTATCAGCGCGCCTTCGTGGTCAGTTCGTTCGGCAAGACCTACCACGTCACGGGTTGGAAAACCGGCTACGTCGTTGCGCCACCGGCCTTGACTGCCGAGTTGCGCAAGATCCACCAATACGTGAGCTTCTGTGGTGTGACGCCGTTGCAATACGCGTTGGCTGACTTCATGGCCGAGTGCCCCGAGCACGTGGAAGAGCTACCTGCGTTCTATCAAGCCAAGCGCGACCTGTTCTGCGACTTGCTGGCACCCTCGCGCTTTACCTTCGACCGTGTGGGCGGAACGTACTTTCAGTTAGTGGATTATTCGAACATTCGTCCTGATTTGAATGACGTCGACATGTCGCTGTGGATGACCCGTGAGCATGGCGTCGCAAGCATTCCCGTTTCAGTGTTTTATCAGTCCCCGCCGCAGGGTCAGCGGCTGATTCGCCTGTGCTTTGCCAAACGCGAGGAGACGCTGCGTCAGGCAGCGACAAAACTATGCGCGATCTAAGCGAGTTACCTAATCTCAATGTTGCATTGGTTCAGACCACGCTGGTATGGCATAACCGCCAGGCCAACCACCACCATTTCGAGTTGTTACTTGATCAGGCCCTAGGCGCCGATTTGGTGGTGTTGCCGGAGATGTTCACCACCGGCTTCACCATGGAGTCCGAAGCTCAAGCAGAACCTGAGCAGGGGCCGACAGTAACTTGGATGTTGGCTCAGGCGAAAAAGCTTAACGCCGTGATCACCGGCAGCATCATCGTCCGTGCTGCCGACGGTAGCCATCGCAACCGCCTACTGTGGGCGCGACCCGATGGCGAGCTTCTGCATTACGACAAGCGCCATTTGTTCCGTATGGCGGGCGAGCACAAACACTACACACCGGGCGAGCGCCAGGTTCAATTCGAATTGAAAGGCTGGAGGATCAGGCCGTTGATTTGCTACGACCTACGTTTCCCCGTCTGGAGTCGCGACGCCCAAGACACCGATTTGCTGCTGTACACCGCGAACTGGCCGGGCGCCCGGCGCTTGCACTGGAACCGGTTACTGCCTGCGCGCGCCATCGAAAACCTATGTTACGTCGCGGCGGTTAACCGCGTTGGGGTCGATGGCAAAGGCTTCGCCTACACCGGCGACAGCCACGTGTTTGATTTTCAGGGAGAGAGTTTGTTGAGTGCGGGTGAGGCCGATGGAGTATTCCACGTCAGCCTGAACGCCGCCGAGTTAGCTGCCTACCGCACGCGTTTTCCGGCGAATCTGGATGCGGATGTGTTTGAGCTGCGATAGGTTTTTTTTCTGGGAGTCGAGAAGCAGCCGATGCGGTTTACCTGCAAACCGCGTCGCTCCATTCGCAGGCAAGCCTGCTCCCACAGTGTGATCGACTTATGAGTCTGTGGCTTGCCGACGAAGGCGTCCGCACAAGCGTCTGAATCTAACAGACAACAAATGGCCCCGAAGCGATCACTTCGGGGCCATTTTTATTTAAGGCGTTTAGATCAAGCCGCTTTGGCCTCGGCTTGGCACAGCGAACGGTTCAGTGCGCTGAACAGTGCACGGAAGCTCGCAGTGGTGATGTTTTCATCGACACCCACCCCATGCACCGCACGGTCGCCGTTAACGCGCAGCTCGATGTAGGCAGCGGCTTTGGCCGTGGTCCCTGCACCAATCGCGTGTTCGTTGTAGTCCATGATTTCCACGGACACCGGCAGACCGGCGACCAGTGCTTCAAGCGCGCCTTTGCCCTTACCGCGCCAGTGCTGAGTTTCGCCTTCACAATGAACTTCGGCATCGACGGCGCTGTTGCCATTCTCTTCCTGCAACCTGTGGCTGAGCAGGGCGTAAGGGGCGTTGGCTTGCAGGTATTCACGGTGCAGCAAGTTGTAGATCTGCTGCGCGCTCATTTCCAAGCCCAGACGGTCGGTTTCGCCTTGAACCACCTGGCTGAACTCGATCTGCATCCGGCGTGGCAGGCAGATGCCGTATTCCTGTTCCAGCAGGTAAGCGATGCCGCCTTTACCCGATTGGCTGTTGACCCGTATAACCGCCTCGTAGCTACGGCCGATGTCAGCCGGATCGATTGGCAGGTAAGGCACTTCCCACAAGGTGTCAGGCTGTTGCTGAGTGAAACCCTTGCGGATGGCATCCTGGTGCGAGCCAGAGAACGCGGTGTGTACCAGATCGCCCACATACGGATGGCGCGGGTGAACCGGAATCTGGTTGCACTCTTCAACGACTTTACGCACGCCATCGATGTCAGAGAAATCCAGCTGAGGGTTGATGCCCTGGGTATAGAGGTTCAGTGCCACAGTGACTAGATCGACGTTGCCAGTGCGCTCGCCGTTACCGAACAGGCAGCCTTCGACGCGATCCGCGCCTGCCATCAGGCCTAGCTCGGTGGCCGCAACGCCCGTGCCACGGTCGTTGTGGGTATGCAGGCTAATCAGCACGCTGTCACGACGGTTGATATGACGGCCGAACCACTCGATCTGATCGGCGTAAATGTTAGGTGTCGCCACTTCAACGGTGGCCGGCAGGTTAAGGATGACCTTGTTCTGCGGCGTTGGATTCCACACCTCTATCACCGCGTCACAGACTTCTTTGGCGAAGTCGAGTTCGGTGGCGCTGAAGGTTTCCGGCGAATATTCGAACGTCCACTGAGTCTCTGGCTGCTCGGCGGCAAACTTGACGAACAGTTTGGCAGCGCTAACGGCAATTTCTTTGACGCCGGCTTTGTCCTGATTAAAGACAATGCGACGAAACGACGGCGACGTAGCGTTATACAGGTGAACAATGGCTTTTTTCGCGCCGCGCAGCGATTCAAAGGTGCGTGCGATCAGGTCTTCACGGCCTTGGGTCAGCACCTGAATGGTGGTGTCGTCCGGGATGTGATTGCCTTCGATCAGGGTACGAACGAAATCAAAGTCGGTCTGCGATGCGGCCGGGAACGATGCTTCAATTTCCTTCACGCCCACTGCCACCAGCGTCTTCCAGAAACGCAGCTTTTTAACTGCATCCATCGGCTCGATCAGCGACTGGTTGCCGTCGCGCAAGTCGGAACTGCACCAGATCGGCGCCGTCGTAATAGTCTTCGACGGCCATGTACGATCAGGCAGGTCGATGATTGGGAATGCGCGGTACTTGGTCGACGGATCGTTGAGCATAGTCATGGGAAATCCTTTTGTGTCCGGGCCGGAAAAAGGCGGCCTACCGTTGAAACGAATGAGAGGGCTGAGGCATAGCGATTAGCGTGGCAGTCGTGCACTGACCAGGCTAAGGCAGCTGTGTTGGCGCAGCAGAATGAGGGTATTTGGCGTTTTCATGCCATCAACCGTAACCACTGGGGTTAACGTTGGCAAGCTGTGCTGAAAAATTGAGATAAATTCTCTATATTTCGGTTTTTAAAGAATTTTGTAGCGCGACTTAGCAAAATTCTGCTTTGTTATTGCGCATCGACCCAGCGGGTCGCATGTTTCTGCGGTGGATGGTTATTAGGTGAAAGCGCCTGGAACGGTTTGGAAGGCATTAGGGCTGAAACTCCCCAATGAATATTGCCGGATCAACCCGTGCATCATTCAAGCTGATGTTCCAGTGCATATGCGGCCCCGTAGCCCGACTGGTAGAGCCCACGCGTCCCACCACACCGCCGCGCGGCACAACGTCTCCCACCTTCACGTCAATCTTCGACATATGGCAGAACATGCTGATAAAGCCTTGGCCATGGTCAACAAAGACGGTGTTGCCGTTGAAGAAGTAATTGCCGGTCAGAATCACTTTCCCAGCCGCTGGCGATTTGATCGGCGTGCCAGCCGGTACCGCAAAGTCGAGCCCTGCGTGGGGATTGCGCTCTTCGCCATTGAAGAACCGGCGCACGCCAAACTTGCTGGATAGCGGTCCGTTCACCGGTTTGTCGAGTTGCAGATTGCTTGGAGTGCCCGGGCTAAAGCTGCGATAGGCTCGGATTTGCTCTGCAAGCTCAATGTCGATGCGCTTCAAGTCAGCCGGATTAGGGTTGACCTGACGTTGATTCTTTAGCGTGATGTGTTGCTCTGGGTACGCCTTGTTGCCGACAGTGAAGGGCAGGGTGTGTGTGCCGCTCGCGGTCTTTGCAGTGATTTGCTGGTTGCCAGGTTTGATCGTCAACGGCACGCCGATGATCGCCACCCAGTGGGCGTCTTGTTGTTTAACCACCAACACCGGTTTGCCTTGATAGCTGGCCTTGGGCGTTTGCGCGCTGGGACCGAGGTCAACCACGGCCACGCCACCGGGCACGGGTTTGTTCAGCAGGCGCGCGATGTAGCTGTCAGAAGCGGCGTGGGCGGGTAGAGCCAGCAGCAAGGCAATAATCGGTGCAATGAAACGCAGCATGTAGATCAATCCAAAAGGGAAAGGGTAACCGGCGCCAAATGGTTATCTTCGACCCGCACATGTAGTTCACCCTCACCCAGCCGTGCTTTCAAGCGCTGACCGTTATGGGTTTGTTCGGCGCTGCGAATGGCATGGCCGCGTTCATCAAGCAAAATGCTGTAACCACGGCTCAAGGTTGCCAACGGGCTGACCACGTGCAGAGTTTGGACCTGACTTTGCAGTTGTAAACGGCGGGTTTTAAGCGTTTCACGCATGGCACGCGGCAAGCGTTCGGACAAACCGTCCAACCGCTGCTTCAAAAACGCCAAGGTGCGTCCCGGATGTTGTGCGGCAAGTCGGGTCTCCAGATGGGCCAAGCGTACCGCGCGTTTGTGCGCGTGCTGTTCGAAGGCTCGACGTAGGCGCATGTCCAAATCATCCAGACGCTGTGCTTGTTGGCGCAGACGTTCGCCGGGGTGGCGCAAGCGTTGAGACATGCCTTCCAGGCGTAAGCGGTCTCGCATCAGCCGGTCCTGAATTCGCGCGACCAGTCGGCGTTTCAAGCTGTCGACCCGGCGATGCAAGTCGCTGGAGTCTGGTGCAAGCAATTCTGCGGCGGCCGATGGCGTCGGAGCGCGGACGTCTGCTACGAAGTCGCTGATCGAGACATCGGTTTCGTGCCCAACTGCGCTGACGATGGGCGTCACGCAAGCATCAATTGCGCGGGCCACGGCTTCTTCGTTGAAGCACCATAAGTCTTCCAGCGAACCGCCGCCTCGGGCCAGAATCAAGGCGTCGAAACCTCGTGCGTCGGCCAGTTTCAGCGCTCGGACGATCTGCGCAATGGCCTCGCGGCCTTGCACGGCAGTGGGGATCAACGTCAGCCGAACCTGCGGCGCACGGCGGCGGAACACGCTGATGATGTCGCGAATCACTGCGCCCGTCGGCGAGCTGATAATCCCGATGCGCTGCGGATGCAACGGTAGCGGCACTTTGCGCTCGGCGCTGAACAGGCCTTCGGCATTAAGCTTTTCTTTCAGCGCGTCGAAGGCCAAGCGCAGCGCACCTTCGCCGGCAGGCTCAACCGTGTCGAGTATCAATTGGTAGTCGCCACGCCCTTCGAACAGCGACACCTTACCCCGTACCTTCACCGCCAGGCCGTCTTTCAACACCTGCCGAACCCGTGCCGCGTTCTGCCGGAACAGCGCGCAACGCACTTGGGCGCCGCTGTCCTTGAGGGTGAAATACACGTGGCCGGAGGCCGGGCGCGACAGGTTGGAGATTTCGCCCTCCACCCAGATATTGCTGAACACATCCTCCAGCAGCACGCGCGCACGGCCGTTGAGCTGGCTAACGGTGAGGACTTCCCGGTCGAGGCCGAGTCTTGCGAAGGGGTCTTTAATCATGGCGGGCATGATACACGGAGCGGGTGGGATCGCTAAACCGGACCGTCGCACTGTCGATAGGTTGCTCAAGCTTGCTAAAGTCAGCCCCCCGGTATTCAGGACGCGAACCCATGGCCCTTTCCGATATCGCCACGTTGTTCGATCAGTTGGCCTTCTCGCCGCTGGATTGGCTGTTGATCGAATTGGGCGCGACGGCGGCGTACATCGTGTTTGGCATCGCCGGATTCGGCACCGCGCTAATCGCTGGGCCGATCTTGATCAACTTCATGTCTCTGTCGCGGATCATTCCGTTACTGGTGTTGCTGGACTTCATCGCCGCGTTCGGCAATCTGCTGCCCTCGCGCAAATCCGTGGTCAAAACCGAGCTGCTGCGCTTGCTACCCTGCATGGCGATTGGCTGCACCGTCGGCGTGGTGTTTCTGCTTAATTTGAAATCCAATGTGCTGCTGTTGTTGATGGGACTGTTCATCACCGTTTATGCGCTCTATAGCCTGTTGGTCAAAGTGCGCCCGGCGCAACTGGCGGCGGGGTGGGCGATACCAATGGGTACGGTTGGAGGATTGTTTGGGGCGCTGTTCGGCAGCGGCGGTTTTTTATATGCGATCTACCTCAACAGCCGCTTGACCTCCAAAGAGCAAGTGCGGGCGACCCAAGCCGCGTTGATCAGTTGCAGCACCATTGTCCGTTTAAGCTTGTTTCTGATCGCGGGCGTCTACGCTGACGTTTCTTTATTGATGTTGGCCGCCTGTTTGTTTCCGGCCATGGTGCTTGGTTCATGGGTGGGCCGCTCGCTGACCATGAAGCTGTCCCGTGAAGCCTTTGTGCGGTTAATCACCTGGTTGGTATTGGCCAGTGGAATTGCGCTGATTGCTCGCTACTTTTCCCTTTCGGCTGGCACTTGACCTGATGCTGCGAGGGATTAAGCTGCCGTGTTCTCAACGCGTCGCAACAGGCAGTACCATGAATTCGCAGAGCATTATTGTCCCGAAGATTTCTACGCTGGCCGTTCACGAGCCCCGGGCGCGGGCCATTTTACGTTGGTTAGTGCGCAAAAATATTGTTGAAGAAGCGCCGACTACCTGCGGCCGAAGCGGCAATCGCATGGCCCACGCCATTGCGCCGGGTGCGGCCAGCGTGGTGCTGCACCCCGAAGCGCTGCCTTTCAATGAGCCAATCAACGGGCTGGAAATCATCACCCATCGCTGCATCTACACCCCGGCTAAGGGATTTCTTGAAGAGGCGGGCTGCGCCGAATGCCGTAAAGAAGTGGGCGAGGCGTTATTTGAAAGCCTTGAAGACTGGATGCCGGGGCGCACCGACAACTTCGTCTGCCCGGAATGCGGGCACGAAGACGACATCAACGGGTTCTTGTTCTTGCAGCCCTGCGCGTTTTCCAACCTGGGCTTTATCTTCAATAACTGGGCAGAAGCCGGGTTCAAGCAGAGTTTCATCGACGAATTCGCTGACTGGCTCGACAGCCCGGTGGCCTGGGTCAAGGTTGAGCTTTGACCTCCACACCTCTGTAGAGCCAACTTGTTGGCGATGTCCGCTCTGACGCGGCTTGCCTGACAACTGCTCGCCAATAAGTTGGCTCCTGCAGGGGTGGGTTGCGGTCGTAAAAATAGCCTAAGGTTTACATTGAGCCGACAGGCATGTCTGGGTACAATAACGCGCTTCCAATTTCCCGCTCGGGAGCCCCCGCATGCTGCGTATCAGCCAAGAAGCTCTAACCTTCGACGACATTCTCCTAGTGCCCGGTTATTCCGAGGTACTTCCTAACGAAGTTAGTTTGAAGACACGTTTGACACGTGGCATCGAGCTGAACATTCCGCTGGTTTCTGCCGCAATGGACACTGTTACCGAAGCCCGATTGGCAATTGCCATGGCTCAGGAAGGCGGCATCGGCATTATCCACAAGAACATGACCATCGAGCAGCAAGCTGCCGAAGTGCGTAAGGTCAAGAAGTTCGAAGCTGGCGTCGTCAAAGATCCGATCACCATCGAGGCAGATGCCACGGTTCGTGACCTGTTCGAACTGACGCGCATGCACAACATCTCCGGCGTACCGGTGCTGCACAATGGCGACCTGGTCGGCATCGTGACGTCCCGTGACGTGCGCTTCGAAACCCGTCTGGATGCCACCGTTCGTGAAGTGATGACGCCTAAAGAGCGTTTGGTCACCGTACGTGAAGGCGCCGACAAGTACGAAGTGCGTGATTTACTGCACAAACACCGCCTGGAAAAAGTCCTGATCGTCGACGCTCACTTCGCGCTCAAGGGCATGATGACCGTCAAGGACATCGAAAAAGCCAAGGCCTATCCGCTGGCGAGCAAAGATGACCAAGGTCGTCTGCGCGTTGGCGCAGCGGTCGGTACCGGTAAAGACACCGGCGAGCGCGTTGCCGCATTGGTGCTGGCGGGTGTTGATGTGGTGGTGGTCGATACAGCCCACGGCCACTCCAAAGGCGTGATTGATCGCGTCCGTTGGGTTAAAGAAAACTTCCCTGAAGTGCAGGTCGTTGGCGGCAACATCGCCACGGGCGCCGCTGCCAAAGCGTTGGTTGCCGCTGGCGCCGACGCTGTGAAGGTCGGCATCGGTCCTGGCTCCATTTGCACCACACGCATCGTTGCCGGCGTGGGCGTGCCGCAAATCAGCGCCATCGCCAACGTTGCTGCTGCCCTTGAAGGCACGGGCGTTCCGCTGATCGCCGACGGCGGCATCCGTTATTCGGGTGACCTGTCCAAAGCCATCGTCGCCGGTGCTTCCTGCGTCATGATGGGCTCGATGTTCGCCGGTACCGAAGAGGCTCCAGGCGAAATCGAACTGTTCCAGGGTCGCTCTTACAAGGCTTACCGCGGCATGGGTTCGCTGGGCGCCATGTCCCAGGCCCAAGGCTCTTCCGACCGCTACTTCCAGGATTCTTCGGAAGGCGCCGAGAAGCTGGTGCCGGAAGGCATCGAAGGCCGTGTTGCTTACAAGGGCTCGCTGTCGGCTATCGTTCATCAACTGATGGGTGGCCTGCGCTCCTCGATGGGTTACACCGGCAGCGCCGACATCGAAGAGATGCGCACCAAGCCTGAATTCGTGCGTATCACCGGTGCTGGCATGGCTGAATCCCACGTCCACGACGTGCAGATCACCAAAGAAGCGCCGAACTACCGCGTCGGCTAAAAGCGCTGTTTAGCTGTTCCTGTGGGACCGAATTCATTCGGGAAAGCGACAACCTGGTCTAGCAGACAGACCCTGTTATCCGCTTCCCGAATAAATTCGCTTCTACAGTTAATCCGGGGCTGCTAGCAGCCCCGTGTTGTTCCTGATTTTCCGACGAGAACGAGAAGAGTCATGGCCCTCGACATTCACGCCCACCGCATCCTGATCCTCGACTTCGGCTCCCAGTACACGCAACTGATCGCCCGCCGCGTGCGTGAGATCGGCGTGTATTGCGAACTGCATCCGTTCGACATGGACGACGAAGCGATTCGCGAATTCAACCCGCGCGGGATTATCCTCGCTGGCGGACCAGAGTCTGTTCATGAAGCCGGCAGCCCACGGGCACCCCAAGCGTGTTTCGACCTGAACGTTCCCATCTTCGGCATCTGCTACGGCATGCAGACCATGGCGGAACAGCTGGGCGGTCGCGTGCAAGGCTCCGAGATGCGCGAATTCGGTTACGCCCGCGTTGATGTCGTCGGCAAAAGCCGCATCCTCGACGGCATCGAAGACCACATCGACCTCGATGGCGTTCTCGGCCTCGACGTGTGGATGAGCCACGGCGACAAAGTGACTGAAATGCCGCAAGGCTTCCATCTGTTGGCCAGCACCCCAAGCTGCCCAATCGCGGGTATGGCTGACGATAAGCGCGGCTATTACGGCGTGCAGTTCCACCCGGAAGTGACCCATACCAAGCAAGGCGGGCGCATTCTGTCGCGCTTCATCCTCGACATCTGCGGCTGCGAAGCGCTGTGGACGCCGTCGCACATCGCTGACGACGCTATCGCCAGCATCCGCGCGCAAGTGGGTACCGACAACGTACTGCTCGGCCTGTCTGGCGGCGTCGATTCTTCCGTCGTCGCGGCCTTGCTGCACAAAGCCATTGGCGACCAGCTTACCTGTGTCTTTGTCGACAACGGCCTGCTGCGCCTGCATGAAGGCGAGCAAGTCATGGCCATGTTCGCTGAGAACATGGGCGTCAAAGTGATTCGCGCCAACGCTGCGGATCAGTTCCTCGGCAACCTGGCGGGCGAAAGCGACCCAGAGAAGAAGCGCAAGATTATCGGCCGCACCTTCATCGATGTGTTTGACGCCGAATCCTGCAAGCTGGACAACATCAAGTACCTGGCCCAAGGCACCATCTACCCGGACGTGATCGAGTCGGCTGGCGCGAAAAGCGGCAAGGCTCATGTGATCAAGTCGCATCACAACGTGGGCGGTTTGCCGGACGAGATGAACCTTAAACTGGTCGAGCCACTGCGCGAGCTGTTCAAGGACGAAGTTCGTCGCTTGGGTCTTGAGCTGGGTCTGCCGTACGACATGGTTTACCGTCACCCATTCCCAGGCCCAGGCCTGGGCGTGCGGATCCTGGGTGAAGTGAAAAAGGAATACGCCGACCTGCTGCGTCGTGCTGACCACATCTTCATCGAAGAACTGCGCAAAGCGGACTGGTACCACAAAGTCAGCCAAGCGTTCGTGGTCTTCCAACCGGTGAAATCGGTAGGCGTGGTCGGTGATGCGCGTCGCTATGCTTGGGTCGTCGCCCTGCGCGCCGTTGAAACCGTCGACTTCATGACCGCACGCTGGGCGCACCTGCCTTACGAACTGCTGGAAGTGGTCAGTGGCCGCATCATCAATGAAATCGAAGGCATCTCTCGCGTTACCTACGACGTGTCGAGCAAGCCGCCAGCGACTATTGAGTGGGAATGATCATTCGGTCTGCACTCTTTGGTGATATCTGAATAAAAAAAGCCCGGCGCATTGCGTCGGGCTTTTTTATTCAGTTCAAAACTGATGCCTCAACCCTTCTTCACAAACTCCGATTTCAGTTTCATAGCGCCGATGCCGTCGATCTTGCAGTCGATATCGTGGTCGCCGTCAACCAGGCGAATGTTCTTGACCTTGGTGCCGACTTTAACCACCAGTGACGAGCCTTTGACCTTGAGGTCTTTGATAACGGTAACGGTATCGCCGTCCTGTAGGGTATTGCCTACCGAATCCTTGATGACTTTGACGTCGTCAGAGACGTCAGTTGCGCTGTCAGCAGTCCACTCGTTGGCGCATTCCGGACAGACGAATTGGGTGCCGTCTTCGTAGGTGTATTCGGAATTGCATTTGGGGCACGGCGGTAAGCTCACGGCATTTCTCGCATCTGAAGATAATAGACGCAGGATTATAAGGGTTTTTGACCGGTCAAGGTGCTGCGCTGCCTATTCCATCTTGTATTGCCCCTTACGGTGAAAGGTGCCGAAGGGAAATGACAATTCGTTTTTCGTGTGGTAATGACTGGCTCGTACCTGATCATTTAAAACTTAACGCCATCCCATTAAATTTTAGATATGCTTATGCATTTCCCGCACTAAGTTGTACGAATTTGTATTTTTTTCTGTGCCATTCAGATCGGCAAGTTTAGGGTTGTCAGCCGTCACGTCTAGCAGTTTTGTAATAGTGCATTAATAAATGGGGAGTATCTTGCTTGGTGTCAGTCGACCATAGCAGCATGTTAAATGTCATTGCTTAATCCGCATATGTATACAGCCACCTACAATTCATTTTTTTACATTGTATGCGCTAGACTATACTGACATTGCATCTTGCGGACGCATGCCTTCGTGCAGTTCTTTAATCCAGCTACGCACCATTGCTCATAGGGTGGCCATCACTCACAAAGGTGAGGCCATATCTACCTGCTTGAGTTATAGCGCTGCTAGTGGGGGGTTGCGCACTAAAGTTATCAATGCTTGAGACTTCGAAACACTAAAAGTGCAGGTTTACAGAGTTCATGTGTTCAATAGTGCTGGCCTCAGTTTGTCATTTTTATCAGTCTGCAAAGCGGTGTCCCATCATAAAAAACTCACGATTGTGAGACGTTTTAGGGCTAAACGTGCACTCACTTGGACTAATTTACGAAAATTTCATGTATGCTATAGGAATTGATGAATAAACTGCATTTAAAGAAATACCCCAGACATACAGTTAAAGACCTTGCTGTATATCTGATGCTGATGAACTACACCTTCAGATGGCGCAGAGGGGGGCGGTTTCAAGGTAGATGGATCATGGCGATTTGATCCTGATGATATAAAGCAAGGGGTTGTTGCTCGCAATATGGTCCGAAAATGTAACAATAGTTGGGTAGGAATCAAAATGCAGTTTAGCGAGCTTATACATTTAGCAAACAAAGATAGTGACCATTCTTTAATACCTAAACACGTTGTTGAAGAAGCCTTATTGATTAGATTGGTTGAGCAAAAATTCCTTGATTTATTTTCAAAAGGTAGGGTCAATGGTACTGTTCATACTTGCGTTGGGCAGGAGTTTAGTGCAGTTGCAGTCGCCGGGCAATTAACTGAAGATGACTGGGTAACATCAAATCACAGGTGCCATGGTCATTTCATCTCAAAAACAAAAAATTGGCAAGGTTTAGTTGATGAATTAATGGGTCTTGAAAGTGGCGTATGCAAAGGCATAGGGAGTAGTCAGCATTTGTATGCGCAAGGGTTCATGTCTAATGGACCTCAAGCCGCATTAGTTCCTGTGGCAACAGGAATAGCACTGCATAAAAAATTAAATAAGCTTCCAGGCATCGCTGTATCCTTTATTGGCGAAGGTACTTTGGGGGAGGGGGTTCTGTATGAATCTTTTAATCTGGCATCGTTATATAAAGTACCGCATCTAATCGTTTGTGAGAATAATTTCTATTCCCAATCAACGTCACAAGCTGATGGCGTAGCAGGAAACATTAAAGAAAGACCAGAGGCTTTTGGTATTAGAACATTTGAAGCTGATACTTGGGATGTTACTAAATTGTTTAGAGTTGCTAAGGATGCAATTCAGTTTGTTCGCGAAGGTAATCCTGCTTTTCTCATTATAAGAACTTATAGACTAAATCCGCATTCCAAAGGCGATGACAATAGAGATGCGGATGAGCTAAATTTTTTCAATTCCAAAGATCTTTTGAATGTTTTCTTAGAAGATGAAGAATGGAGAAATGTTTCTAATGGGATTTCAATAAAAATAGAAAACCATATTAATAGTTCGCCAAGAAAAACGCTTCATTATAGTGATTATGCTAAGGACCAGTTGCCAAGAGATACAACGGCAAAGTTAGGGCAAGTCCTAAATCCAAAAATTAGAATGGTTCAGGCTCTAAACGAAGCGTATAGACAAACCTTGTTAGATGGATCATTTCATATAGGGGAAGATATAGCAGACCCTTATGGTGGTGCATTTAAAGTTACAAAAGGTTTGTCAACTGAGTTTCCTGATTACGTTAGGAATTCGTCTATAAGTGAAGCTGGTTTGATTGGGGTTGCAACGGGAATGGCGTTGATGGGTACGAAAAGTTTCGCCGAGATAATGTTCGGCGACTTCATGACTCACGCATTTGATCAGCTAATTAGTAATGCTTCAAAAATGCATCACATGTATGCGTTTCAGACATCAGTACCGCTTAGGATTAGAACGCCTATGGGCGGGAAAAGAGGATATGGACCTACACATTCACAGTCATTGGAAAAGCACTTGCTGGGAATTGACAATGTTGGAGTGATTGCGCTTTCTTCTTTGCTAAATCCAGCGCTTGTTATTGAGGAAACTAAGTATATTGATTGCCCATTGGTGATTTTAGAAAGCAAGAGTGACTACGGTAAGTTTTTATGGACTGATACTACAACCCATAGTGTATTTAGAGAGCAAAAGGCGTTTGGAGCCTTGAAATTAAGCCCCACAGGGGCCACTCCAACAATTACAATCGTCTCTTATGGTGAATCAGCCCGTCACATTGCAGATAATCTTGAATTATTTTTTTATGAGACAGATTATATACCTGAATTAATTTGTGTAACTCAGTTACATCCACTCGATATAAGTTTGATTGAGAAATCAGTCAATAGAACAGGAAACGTTCTTATTGTTGAAGATGGATCTATCAGTTTTGGATTTGGCTCGGAAATTTTGAGTACGTTGGTGGAAAATAAGGTGCAACTGGATTTTGCACTGCGAGTGGGAGCGGAGCCTGTTCCCATACCGTCAATAATTTCTCTTGAATTAGAAATACTTCCAACCATAAATCGTGTCATTAATTTAGTAAACTCTCATAGAAGTAGAGGCGCTCAATGATTGAAGTATTTGTTCCTAGGGAAAATGTTAACGATGAGTCGGTGACTATACTTTCCGTAAAATTCAAGTCATCTACTAAAGTTAAAAAAGGCGACAGTATTTTTGAAATTGAGACTACAAAAACGAATGTTGAGATTGACGCTCCAGCGGATGGTCTAATTCACCATGAAATTTCCGTTGGGGATACTGTCTTGGTTGGATCTTTACTTTGCCGACTGGATGATGGGAAGAATAATCCGATAATTGTATTAAACACACCTAACGTTGAAGTTGACCCGTTACAAAATAACAATGCCAAACTTTCTAAAGCCGCAATTAAACGTGCCGACGAGTTGGGTGTAGATACATCTGTATTTAAAAACGGGCTAATTTCTGTTTCCGATATTGAAAGACAGGCATTAGTTGTTAGTGGTCAGACAATATTACATCCATTAAAACATATAAAGCGACTTAATAATAAGATAGTGATTCTTGGTGGCGGTGGGCATGCCAAGATGTGCATTGATATATTGCTGCAACGAAACGAATATCAAATTGTTGGAATCGTCGATTCTCAAAAGGCTATTGGAACTATTGTTTGTGGTATTAAAGTCATTGGAGATGATACGATTTTAGAAAAGCTATGGAGCGAGGGCGTATCTTGTGCAGTTAATGGAATCGGATCCGTCTCAAATCCTGTTGTACGTAAAGTACTTTATGCAAAGTTAAAAAATATTGGTTACTATCTTCCTAATTTAGTTCATCCTTCAGCAGTCATTGAGCCGTCAGTAAAGTTAGGAGAAGGGAATCAGGTAATGATGGGCGCTTGTGTTGGTAGTGATGTTGTTATTGGTGATAATTGCATTGTTAATTCTGGTTCGATTATCTCCCACGACTGTATACTTGAGAGCAACTCTCATGTTGCACCTGGTGCCGTCTTGGCGGGGAGTGTAATTGTTGGAGATACTGCCGTTGTTGGAATGGGAGTTACTGTTTATATGGGGGTCAATATTGGTAGGGGGTCTATCATAAATAATGGATTAAATATTTTTAGGAATATTAATCCAAATGAAGTTGTTAAGTCATAGAAAATCAATATAAGCAAATTCAAATAGTATCGAAGATTTTTTAAATTTTATTTGTATTGACTTTGTAATAATTGTCTAATAAAAATAGACAATTCACAAAATTAAGGCTGTTGGACCTCTGCAAGTAACACGTGATCTATACAGGCGGGATCAAATGACGATTTGCAGATTGTGTAACTCTTGATTTTAAAATTCCGACATCGCTCAATCACAGTTACTCGGATGTGTTCGTAGTGGTTTCACAAAAGTTATACATAAGGAAAACGGTTATGCAACCTGTTGTTTTAATTGACTATTCTATTGGTGTAATTTGAGCGGTATTGATCTTTCGGTCTGTCTTTGTCGGGATACTGGGTTGACAAGTAAATATAGCCTTATTTACGCTGTAAGCGTCCTGTTCTGTCCTGTCCTGTAGTTTTGTCTTGATATTTTATTTTTGCGTTTGGTGGTCAGTATTACTCCGTCCTGTCGGATCCTAGTACCATTTACTTCTGCACGTTGCATGACAGTAGGGTTAATAAACGGGTAATAGCTCGCCCCGTATTGAAGACCGGTATTGCCCGTATTGTCACAGAACCTTTGTATATCCTGGGCAAACCGGATGGAGTCCGGGCTGGCACCGCCGATGATATCGAATAGGCAAAGCGCTGTTTGCATCTCCTGCGCCTGCAACAACATGGCTTGCATCAAACGGCGGATATCGACTTCACCCATCTGTTCGGTGGTGACACTTAACAATTGGCGCCCTTTCTGAACTCGCCCTCAGCGCCAAATGCCGAGGTCGTTACCCTTCTTGGTATGATTCAAGCACCGCCGACTCACCGAGTTCATTGTGCTTACCTTCCAGCAAGAACAAGCTAAATCGGGCTGAGCCATTGCGCTTTGATCAAACTCGGCACTGCGTTGTCGCGCAGCAAACGCAAGCCCGCTCCGACATCGTAGGGATGAATAACCGGCAATATCGAAGGTGTTTGCGTCCGAGGTGACCTCTGACATGAGCCTGTCAATGCTGATCGGCCAGGTCACGTCGCCACAGACGGCGTTTATAACGGGGTGTGCTGGCACGCGTTAGTTAATGCCACAGTTACCAAACAGCCGCTAATAAAATCAGCGGCTGTTTCCGTAAGCCTTCAGCAGGCTAGTGGACCCACTTCATGCCCATCAATTTCAGCGCCTTTACCAATTCACGGGTACTGTCGAAACGTCGTCCGCTGACGTAAGGCCACTTAGGTCTTTCAAGATAGTAATGTCCGCCTTCGGAATGAATCACGGTGAAAACAAGGGTATTGCTTGAACTGCGGTGTATTAATGTCAGTTGCTGTCCAGACCTGCTGAGGGTGAACATTCCCGCCTTGGTCAATCGACTGGCGGCGGAGTCCAGCGGCGTAACGCTGATGCCTAGTTCCACCTGCAGCCTTAGGTCACTTTTAACAAACCCGGTTTCACTCCCGAAGCCAATAGGTATGTTTTTGCCGGGATCAATTTCGATACCGCTGGATTGACCTTCGTCAACATCTTCAATTCGCAGGCTGATAGCTCCCTCTAATTCGCTGATCCCTGGCACCCCTTTATAATTACTGGCATGGCTACTGCCGACTAAAGCGATCCATTTTGTTGCGCCCCTGGCGGTTTTATCCGCATCAATAACGGTTCGCGCGAAATAATTCATGACCTTTTGCCGGAGCAAGCCGTCTTGATCAGGCATCCCAGCTAGCCTGTAACTCGCCATGCAGTCTAGTGCCCGGACGCGAATATGATTTTCGTTGGCTACCTTGACCACTGCTAGAAAAGTATATTGGCCGCTGGGATCGGTGCGGTGCCCAGTATCAAGGTCTTTGAGATACCGCTCGAGGCCTTTAGGCATACTCCCGGTTCGGGAAAACGTATCGAGGTCAACTTGATGGAAGTCGGTAAGAAGATGTTCCATATAGAGTGTTTTAACTTTCAGTTTGGCCAGTTGCGGCATGTTTTCGATCAGCAATTGTTTACTGCCGATGCTGGCGTGGCTTTCTCCGATCACTAGGCCAGCGCTTTTCTGGAAGATCTTTTTTATCCTGTATGTGCCCACGGTCGTGGGGTCCATTACGGGTATTTCCGGTTTGAGTGGAACGTTCGGGTGTGCATAAAACGCTGAGGCGTCTTCAAGTAAGCGCGTTCGGATGGCCCTGAAGTTGACGTAGGGATCATGCCAAGTCGGATCCAGGCTTTGACGTTCGCCACTGAGCACTTTGTTGTCCGCACCCCCGGCAGCGATTTTTAGGTCAGCTTTCTCTGAGTCCCAAACCTCGTATGAACTGACAAAGGGCTCGGCCTCAATCGCCGCCTCGGTTGCCTGGCCCCAAGGTAGCCTGCCAAATACCTTGCCGCCGCCTTTAAGCCCATTGCCAACGGACGGCTCCCATCCGCCGAGCTCATTCAGCCGAACAGGTAAATTGCGATAAAACGAGTAGGGCTGAGCGGGATCAACCACCACCCAGCTTTTTAACTCGTCGACATAGCGCACTCTGTAGGCGACGTCACTTATGGATATATAGGTTTCGCCTTTATCGAGTACGCAGACGCCGCGCATTCGGCCTTCTCCCGTTGGTGCAAAGTCTTCCAGTAAGGTGTTGGTTTCGAACGGCGCCAACAGCGCATCGGTTGAGACGGGATAAACCGGTCCGGGTGCTATCGCTACAACATCGGCGACCAATCCACGGTAGTCGATAGGCTCGAATGAGGCGTCCTCTTCTTCGGGAATGGCTTGCTCCAACGCCGCTTCGCGTTCTGCCGGCTCCGCTTCCAGTCCCGCCAGAAAGGGTGCGTTGAACAACGCATCCACGCTGCTGAGGATGGCACCGACGACTCCGGCCTTGCGTTCAGCAGTTGTGTGACCGTTTACCGCTTGATCGATGTTCATGCCAGTGTTCGTCAAGCCTGCACCTACTGCCACTAACGCAACCGGCCAATCCAATGTGGCCATCCCACTGGCGACCCGCGAGAAGTTACTGAGAAAGCCGATCCACATCTGTTTCCTGAGATCGGCATTGGAGTGCAGGGAAACGTATGCGTCATCAGCCATCCGGTTTTTTGCAGCGTCGCGCATCCAGTTGAAAGCATCGCCGGTGATACCGTGGTCATTTCGGTTGATCAGGCTTGGGCCGGGTGCGCCCCACTGGCTGAATACCAGGTCGATCAGGTGATTCAAACCCACGGCGCTGTCGGTTTGCAGGTGGCTGGACAAGGGGAAGTGCGCCATGAACTCGGCGCGGTTCGGCGCTCGGCTGGTTTGCGACATGACCCACCAGTGCAGATCGTCGGGGTTTTCAAACACATGAAACGCATCCATATCCCCCGGCACATAGAGCAATTGCCTGCCAGACGCGTCAACAATGCGCAGGATATTGCTGGAGACAATACCGGCGATATCAAAGGTACAGACCCGCAGATTCGCGGCGGAGGGGCTTGCTGACCTGAGTTGTTCCAGACTGACCGGCCAGGTAACGCTGCCGCAGGTCGCCTTGACGACCGTGTTGAAATTTCTTTCAGATAACCAACCGCTGTCTCGCTCCTCCAGCGCCTTGGCGAGGAAATTGGCTTTGGCCATGGTACGGAAGTCGTCAGCGTAGTCTTGCCAAAAGTCATTCAGCTTCGCCGTATAGCGAGCGCTGAAATCGATTTGCCAGAGGTCGCTCAGCACGTTGGCGGGCAGTATCCTGATTTTGTTTGTTTCATTGAAAACCTGGGCCGACGGCCCCGCAGTGTAGAAGCCTCCAGTCACCTGGAGATCAAGGACATCATCTTGGTCATGGGCGTAGAACCGGCGCATGACCAGTTGCGGCAGTGTCAGAGACTCAACGGGTGGGTCGAAGTGCTGCCAACCGTTAAATGTTCGTGGGCTGCTGACGGAAGTGGTAAAGCGGTGCCAGTAAACCTGATCGGGTTCGATATAAAATCCGACGTGCTTTTCCAGAATTTCTTTTGCGGCGTCCCGTGCCATTTGCAGCATGTCCGGGCATGCCCAGACCAATCGTTGGCCCATGCTGTTTAGCGCTAACTGGACAGCGCTGGCAATGGATGATGGTTGAGAGGTTTCAGTTGAGGGCATCGTTATTCATTCATCAAAAAGTAGATCCTAAGCGTGATTGTTTTTTTTATCGGTTTTGCACTAATCATTTATCGGGTTTGAAAAACCTATAAAACGGGGGGGCTAGTCGCCATAGCAACAGGCAAAAGGTCGCTGCGTTTTGCCTGGCGCGTGACGCGGTGTATCGTGTTGCCCTTTTCCACGCCGTGGCATTTGATCGCGATGTTCCACTGCCATGTGATCGACCACATGGAAACCGGGCTTATGGCCGCAATTGAGGTGTCCTGATGAGGCAGCCACAGATTATTGATCGCAGTCAGGATCAGCACTTTATGCGCGAAGCGCTGGCGCTCGCCGCCCAAGGTGGGGTGCTGGGCGAAGTGCCGGTGGGGGCGGTGGTGGTGCAAAACGGCGAAATCATTGGTCGCGGCTTTAACTGCCCGATCAGTGGCCACGACCCCAGCGCCCATGCGGAAATGGTCGCGATCCGGGCGGCGGCGCAGGCGTTGGGTAACTATAGGCTGTCTGGCAGCACGCTCTATGTCACCCTTGAACCGTGCAGCATGTGCGCCGGGCTGATCGTGCATTCACGCATCGCGCGAGTGGTGTACGGCGCGCTCGAGCCCAAGGCCGGTATCGTGCAGAGCCAAGGGCAATTCTTTACTCAAGGGTTTCTTAACCATCGAGTGCTGGTTGAGGGCGGTGTACTGGCCGAAGAGTGCGGGACGATGTTGAGTGATTTTTTCAAGGCGAGGCGGGTCAAGGGCTGAATCCCCCAGAGGTTCGTCACAATCTGGGGTGTAGGAGCGCACTTGCCCGCGATAGATCGCGTAGCGGTCCCTATAGGTTGGCGCGGTTCTAACTGAAAGTATGAGTCGTTGAATTTACGGCTGCTGCGCAACCGATCGCGGGCAAGCGCGCTCCCACGGAAAAATCCGAAACTACCTGTGACAGGGATTTATAGGTTACAGCGCAGGATTTTCTTCGGTCGGTTTGGTCTTGTCGACACCCGGTACATGCAGGTTGCCCTCGGCCACTTGGCTGCCTTCGAGCTGTGGCTGAGTCACCCAAGTGAGGATGTCGTAATAGCGGCGGATGTTCGCGACAAAAGTCACCGGTTCGCCACCACGGGCGTAGCCGTAGCGGGTTTTGCTGAACCACTTCTTTTGCGCCAGACGCGGCAGCATTTTCTTCACGTCCAGCCATTTATTAGGGTCCAGCCCTTCGGCTTCTGCCATTTTTCGCGCATCGTCCAGATGCCCGCTGCCAACGTTGTAAGCGGCCAGGGCCAACCACGTTCGATCGGGCTCTTCAATCTTGTCATCCAGCTGATCTTTCATGGAGGCAAAATATTTTGCCCCGCCTTCGATGCTTTGCTTGGCGTCCAGCCGATTGACCACGCCCATGGCTTGCGCCGTGTTTTGGGTCAGCATCATCAAACCGCGCACACCGGTTTTCGACGTCACTTCGGGTTGCCACAGAGACTCTTGGTAACCGATGGCCGCAAGTAATCGCCAGTCCACCTGTTCTTGCTTGGCCGAGGTTTTGAAGTGTTTTTCGTAACGCGGCAAGCGCTCTTGAAGGTGTTGCGCGAAGGTGTAGGCACCAACATAACCCAGCACGTCCACGTGCCCGTAATAACGGTCCTTCAGGCGTTGAAGCGTGCCGTTCTTCTCTACCTTGTCGAGAAACTTGTTGATCTCGTTCAGCAGGCTGTTGTCTTCACCCGGCGCAACCGCCCAACGCTGATCGCGACCCTCGCCCAAATCGAAGCCCACCCGCACGTTTGGGAAGTACACCTGATTCATTGCCAATTCATTCGAATCGACCAAAGTCAGATCAATTTGTCCCTCATCGACCATTCGTAGTAGGTCAACGACTTCAACTGCGTCGGACTCTTCGTATTCCAGTGCAGGCATTTGCAGTTTCAAGGCCGCCAATTGCTCGGCGTGGCTGCTGCCCTTGAGCACCATGATTTTTTTTCCGATCAAATCAGCAGTCGTTGAGGGGCGCGATTGACCGTTGCGGTAAATAATCTGCGGGGTGACTTGCAGGTAAGGGTGGGAAAAGCGCACCTGCAATTTGCGTGAATCCGTCGCCACCAAACCGGCGGCGGCCAGTACCGGACCGCCGGGTTTGTGTAATTGATCATACAAATCGTCGATGTTGTCAGCTGTCTCGATCTTCAGTGTGACGCCGAGATCTTCGGCGAAACGCTTGACTAACTCGTATTCAAAACCGGTTTCGCCGTTGCGATCCTGGAAATAAGTAGCCGGACTGTTACGAGTTACGACGCGCAAAACGCCATCCTCCTTGACTCGCTCCAATGTGTTGGGTTTATCAACACAGGCGCCGAGCATCAGGAAGAGTCCGGTTGCGATGAGCCATTTGGCACACAGCGGGCGGAAAGCGGGATGGGAAAACATCGGTGCAGTATACGCAAAGGACCCTCGGCACCATATCTCGACAGAGAAGGCCATGTCTGATAAGGCGAAGCGTTATTCGGGGCGCCGACATTCGGCGATGCCAGGCGGAACCGTTTTGGGTGCCGAAAGAGGCGGTTTAGGCTAGAATGCACGGCCTCAAAGCACACCCCTTCCCGAGGCTGTCCCGAAGATGTTGATCCTGCGCGGTGCTCCTGCCCTTTCTGCCTTCCGCCACAGCAAATTACTTGCGCAACTGGAACTCAAAGTTCCAGCTGTCAGTGGCTTGTACGCCGAATTCGCCCACTTCGCTGAGGTCGCTGGCGTTCTTAGTGATGAAGAACAGCAGGTGCTCGCCCGCCTTCTGAAATACGGCCCGAGCGTGCCGGTTCAAGAACCGGGCGGCCGGCTGTTTTTGGTGTTGCCACGGTTCGGCACTATTTCGCCATGGTCGAGCAAGGCCAGCGACATCGCCCGCAATTGCGGTCTCGCGAAAATCAAGCGCCTTGAGCGTGGGATCGCCTTCTATGTCGAAGGCCAGTTCAGCGACGCCCAAGCCGAGTTGATCGCCCACTGCCTGCATGACCGCATGACTCAACTGGTGTTGGGTTCGCTGGAACAGGCTGCCGGTCTGTTTAGCCACGCCGAACCCAAGCCGCTCACGGCCATTGATGTGTTGGGTGGCGGTCGCGCCGCGCTGGAAGTTGCCAACGTCCAACTGGGCCTGGCCCTGGCTGACGACGAAATCGATTATTTGGTGACAAGCTTCGCTGCGCTGGGCCGAAACCCCCACGACATCGAACTGATGATGTTCGCTCAGGCCAACTCCGAGCATTGCCGTCACAAGATCTTCAATGCCAGCTGGGACATCGACGGCGAGAATCAGGAAAAAAGCCTGTTCGGCATGATCAAGAACACCTTCCAGATGCATGGCGAAGGTGTGTTGTCTGCGTATAAAGATAACGCCGCCGTCATCGCTGGCCCGGTTGCCGGACGCTTCTTCCCGAATCCCGAGACCCGCCAGTACGGTGCGGTTCAGGAACCGGTGCACATCCTGATGAAGGTGGAGACCCATAACCACCCAACAGCCATTGCGCCGTTCCCCGGTGCTGCCACCGGTTCGGGTGGTGAAATTCGCGACGAAGGTGCGACCGGTCGTGGCGCCAAGCCGAAAGCCGGCCTGACCGGTTTTACCGTGTCCAACTTACAAATTCCCGGGTTCGTACAGCCTTGGGAGCTGCCGTATGGAAAACCCGAGCGCATCGTCACCGCGTTGGACATCATGTTGGAAGGCCCATTGGGCGGCGCGGCATTCAACAACGAGTTTGGGCGCCCGGCACTCACCGGTTATTTCCGTACATTCGAACAATCAATCAGCACCCCCCACGGTGATGAAGTTCGTGGTTACCACAAACCGATCATGTTGGCCGGTGGTATGGGCAACATTCGTGACGAACACGTCCAGAAAGCCGAAATCGTGGTCGGCTCCAAGCTGATCGTGCTCGGTGGCCCGGCCATGTTGATCGGCCTCGGCGGCGGTGCAGCCTCGTCGATGGCCACCGGCACCAGTTCGGCAGATCTGGATTTCGCTTCCGTTCAGCGTGAAAACCCTGAGATGGAGCGCCGTTGTCAGGAAGTGATCGACCGTTGCTGGCAGTTGGGTGAAGACAACCCGATCAGCTTCATCCACGACGTCGGCGCCGGCGGTTTATCCAACGCCTTCCCGGAACTGGTGAACGACGGTGAGCGCGGCGGTCGTTTCGAGCTGCGCAGCATTCCGAATGACGAGCCGGGCATGGCCCCGCTGGAAATCTGGAGCAACGAATCCCAGGAGCGCTACGTGATGGCGGTGGGCGCGGCGGATTTCGAGCGCTTCAAAGCCATCTGCGAACGTGAGCGTTGCCCGTTTGCCGTTGTCGGTGAAGCCACTGCTGAGCCGCAACTGACCGTCACCGACAGCCATTTCGGCAACAGCCCGGTGGACATGCCGCTGGAAGTATTGCTGGGCAAAGCACCGCGCATGCACCGCTCAGCTGTTCGCGAAGAGGCGCTGGGCGATGATTTCGACCCAAGCACGCTGGACATCGAAGACTGTGTGACACGGGTTCTGCACCACCCGGCTGTTGCCAGCAAAAGTTTCCTGATCACCATCGGTGACCGTTCTATCACCGGCCTGGTTGCTCGCGATCAAATGGTGGGCCCGTGGCAAGTGCCGGTGGCTGACTGCGCCGTGACCGCCACCAGCTTTGATGTTGAAACCGGCGAAGCCATGGCCATGGGCGAACGTACGCCGTTGGCACTGCTGGATGCCCCGGCGTCTGGCCGGATGGCCATTGGCGAAACCCTGACCAACATCGTCGCGTCGCGCATCGCCAAAATTTCCGACATCAAATTGTCGGCCAACTGGATGTCAGCGGCCGGTCACCCCGGCGAAGACGCCCGTTTGTACGACACCGTCAGGGCGGTCGGCATGGAATTGTGCCCGGAATTGGGGATAACCATTCCAGTGGGCAAGGACTCCATGTCCATGAAAACCCAGTGGCGCGATGAAGATACGGACAAGAGCGTGACGTCGCCGCTGTCATTGATCGTCACCGGCTTTGCGCCAGTGACCGACATTCGCAAAACCATGACCCCCGAGCTGCGCATGGACAAGGGCGAAACCGACCTTGTCCTGATCGACCTGGGCCGTGGTCAAAACCGCATGGGCGCATCGATTCTCGCGCAGACCCACGGCAAGCTCGGGCGTATTGCGCCGGACGTGGATGACGCCGAAGACCTCAAAGCTTTTTTTGCCGTGATCCAGGGACTCAACGCCGACGGTCACGTGCTGGCCTACCATGACCGTTCCGACGGCGGGCTGTTGGTCACTGCTCTTGAAATGGCCTTCGCCGGTCATTGTGGTTTGAATCTGTTCCTTGATGGATTGGCTGACAGCTCGGCCGATCTGGCCGCGATCCTGTTCAACGAAGAACTCGGTGCCGTGATTCAGGTTCGTCAGGACGATACCCCGGATGTACTCGCACAGTTCAGCGCGGCCGGTTTTGGCGAATGTGTGTCGGTCATCGGCCAACCGGTGAACAACGACGAAGTGGCCATCAGCTTCAACGGTGATCCGGTGTTTGGCGGTCAGCGTCGCTTGCTGCAACGCCAGTGGGCTGAAACCAGCTACCAAATCCAGCGTTTGCGTGACAACGTTGAATGCGCTGAACAAGAGTTCGACGTGCTGTTGGAAGAAGATAACCCTGGCCTTAGCGTCAAGGTTGGGTTCGATGTAAACGACGACATCAGCGCGCCGTACATCAAGAAGAACATTCGCCCACAAGTCGCCGTTCTGCGTGAGCAGGGCGTCAACGGTCAGGTTGAGATGGCGGCTGCGTTTGATCGCGCGGGCTTCAACGCCATCGACGTACACATGAGCGATATCCTCGCCGGTCGCGTGGATCTGAATGAGTACAAAGGTCTGGTGGCATGCGGTGGTTTTTCCTACGGCGACGTACTGGGAGCGGGGGAGGGCTGGGCCAAATCGGCTTTGTTCAATACCCGTGCACGGGATGCGTTCCAGGGCTTCTTCGAGCGTGAGGACAGCTTCACCCTCGGCGTGTGCAACGGTTGCCAGATGTTGTCCAACCTGCGGGAATTGATTCCTGGCAGCGAGTTCTGGCCGCACTTCGTGCGTAACCGTTCCGAGCAGTTCGAAGCACGGGTCGCGATGGTCCAAGTGCAGGATTCGCCTTCGATCTTCTTGCAGGGCATGGCCGGTTCGCGCATGCCGATCGCCATTGCCCACGGTGAAGGCCATGCCGAGTTTGCCAGCGACGACGCGCTGCTCGAAGCCGATGTGTCTGGCTGCGTAGCGATTCGCTTCGTCGACAACCACGGTAAGGTGACAGAAAAGTACCCGGCCAACCCGAACGGCTCGCCACGCGGTATTGGCGGCATGACCACCCGCGACGGTCGCGTCACCATCCTGATGCCGCACCCTGAGCGGGTATTTCGCGCAGTGCAGAACTCATGGCGTCCCGATGAGTGGAACGAAGACGCTGCCTGGATGCGCATCTTCCGTAATGCACGGGTGTGGGTGAACTGAGGCCAGCGTCTACCATGTACAAGCTCAGCTTTTTTGTTCCGCCGAGTCATGTGGATGTGGTCAAAAGTGCTGTATTCGCCGCCGGTGCGGGGCGGATCGGCGCTTACGATCACTGCTCATGGCAAGTGCTCGGTCAAGGCCAGTTCCGCCCATTGGACGGCAGCCAGCCGTTTATTGGAGGCACCGGAGAGATCGAGCACGTGCAGGAATGGAAAGTCGAACTGGTCGTGGCAGACGGATTGATCGCCCAGGTGGTGGTGGCCCTGAAACAGAGCCATCCCTACGAAACGCCGGCGTATGAAGTGTGGCGATTGGCTGATTTCTAAATCAGCGCAGAAGCTCGTCGCGGTTTTGGTTTTCTGTGGGAGCGAATTCATTCGCGAAGCAGGCGACGCGGTTTGTCTGATGCACCGTGGCGTGACCTTCCCGAATAAACTCGGTCCCACAGGGTTTCAGCGATCCCCTCATCGCGGCGTTAAACCCTGCGCCAACATCGGCTGTATCGCCTCGCTCAACCCTTGTGCTCGCTCACCGACCAGCACATGCCACACGCCATCTTCCAGACGACTCAATCCCAAACAACCCAGTGCGTTCAAGCCGTTTTCGGCCATTTTCTGACCTGCGCCCAATTGAACGCGTAGCCGGGTGAGGGCGACGCACTCCAGTTTCAATACGTGTTGACCACCCAGCGCCGCGAGCCATTGTTGCGCTTCTAGGCTACTCACCGGTTGTGCCTGGTTTTCGGTACTGACGGCAATGATTGCGGCCGGCTCAAGGGTGGTGGGCAACGCAATTCGCAATTCATCCGCCAGACTGTCCGCCATCGGCCCGACTACCACTTGCAAGCTGCCCGCATTGCCAGGTCGAACGACAGCCATAGCGCCCAGGGCTTTGAGTTCGCTGTCGATGGCCTTGCTGCGGTCTGCCAGTTGCAGGCGTAAACGCGTGGTGCAGGCATCGATGCTCAGTAGGTTAGCCGCGCCCCCTAATGCACGAATATAGGCGCCGGCGCGTTCGCTTTGGGGTATTGCGACGTCCCCGCTGCTCGCCAGTTGTTCGCGCCCTGGGGTTTTCAAATTGAAGCGCCGAATGCAGTAGTCGAACACCAAGTAGTACACCACCGCATACAGCAGCCCCAGCGGAAAAATCATCCAACCATTGGTGGACTTGCCCCAGCCCAGCGCCAGGTCGATGGCGCCGCCGGAAAAGGTGAATCCCAAGTGGATATTGAGCAGATCGGCCAACATCATCGACAACCCGGTCAACAGCGCGTGAATCAGATACAGCAAAGGCGCGAGAAACATAAAGGCAAATTCTATCGGCTCGGTAACGCCGGTCAAAAACGAGGTCAGGGCCATCGACAACAACACCCCACCAATCAACTTACGTTGGTCAGACAAGGCATTTCGGTACATCGCCAAACAAGCCGCCGGCAGGCCGAACATCATCATCGGAAACATGCCGGTCATAAACTGCCCACCATTGGGGTCGCCCGCAAAGTAGCGTGCCAGGTCACCCGTTACTACGCGTCCGGTTTCCGGGTCGGTGAAGGTTCCGAAAACGAACCACACCAAGTTATTCAGGATGTGGTGCAGGCCGGTAATAATCAGCAACCTATTCATGACACCGAAGGCAAAGGCACCCACGCTGCCGCTTTCCAGCATCATTTTACCGAGGCTGTTGATGCCCTCTTGTAACGGCGGCCAGATCAGCCCGAATATCATGCCGAGCACCACGGCGGTTAACCCGGTAGCTATGGGCACGAAGCGCCTTCCGCCGAAAAATGCCAGGTACTCCGGGAGTTTGATGTCCTTGAAACGGTTATACAGCGCCCCTGCGACCAGACCGCTGATGATCCCGGCCAAAATACCCATGTCGATATTCGGGTCCAGCACCTTGAGGGCTGAGACCATCACCAGATAACCAATGGCACCGGCCAACCCCGCCGTGCCGTTGTTGTCGCGGGCGAAACCCACGGCGATGCCGATGGCGAAAATCAGCGCCAGGTTGGCGAAGATCGCATTACCGGCGGCATGGACGATGGCGATGTTCAGCAGGTCGGTATCACCGAGGCGGAGCAATAGGCCGGCGATGGGCAAAATGGCGATGGGTAACATCAAGGCACGGCCAAGCCGCTGTAACCCTTCGATCAAGTGCTGGTACATGGCGGTTCCCCTTGTTGTTGTTGTTGTTGTTGTTGTTGTTGTTGTTGCACAAAAGCGTGGGGCATCGAGTGTCGCTGACACGCCTGACGTACTGCCTGCGCGCTATTCAAGCCGAGCAACGATTGGCTCCAGCGCTGACATTCAGCCATGTTCAATTCACGCACACGTGCCTTGATTTCTCCTATCAAGGGTGGGCTGACCGACAGCTCGCGCACACCCAGGCCAATCAACGCCGCCGTCGCCAGTGGATCGGACGCCAACGCGCCGCACACACCGACCCAACGCTGATGCCGCGCAGCACCAACACAGGTCATTGCAATCAGGCGCAGCAGCGCGGGATGCAGGGCATCGACCCGTGCCGCAAGCCCCGCATGGTCCCGGTCCATGGCCAAGGTGTATTGAGAAAGGTCATTAGTGCCGATAGACAAAAAGTCCGCGTGTTCAGCCAGTTGCTCGGCCAGCAGAGCAGCGGAAGGCACTTCGATCATGACCCCGAGTTGTGCACGGTGTTTGATCCCCAACTCGGCGCTCAACACCTCCAGGCGCTGACGAATGTTCAGCAACTCATCCACTTCGCTGACCATGGGCAGCAGGATTCGGCACCGCTGCTGCGGGCTGACCCGCAGCAAGGCGCGCAATTGTTGGTCGAGAAGTTCTGGACGCAACTGACCGAGGCGAATACCGCGCAAACCCAACACCGGGTTGGCTTCGGCGGGCAGTGGTAGATACGCCAATTGCTTGTCGCCTCCGACGTCAATCGTACGGATGACCACTGGCTTATCGCCCATGGCATCCAGCACGCCCTGATAGGCCGTCCATTGTTCGTGTTCATCGGGCGCCGTGTTGCGATCAACAAACAAAAATTCGGTGCGCAACAAACCCACACCGTCAGCACCCGCCGCGTGAGCCTCAGCAGCATCACCCCGGGAGGCAACGTTGGCGGCCACTTCAATGGTCACGCCATCCAGGGTCATGGCAGGCACATGGGCGTATTGCTGCTGAGTGCGTCGTTGCTGCACTTGGGATTGGTGGTGCTCGATGACGTGATGCAGGCGTTGGGCGCTGGGTGTCAGTTCCAATTGGCCTTGGTCGGCATTGAGGACGACGGTCTTACCCGATTGCTGATCCAGCAACGCAGATCCCAAGGCCACCACGCAGGGCAAGCCTTTGCCCCGCGCCAGAATAGCCACGTGTGAGGTGGCGCCACCTGCGGCCATGCACAGGCCTGCCACAGCATGCTGGCTGAGCATCAGCAAATCCGACGGCGTCAGTTCGTGGGCGACGACGATGGCACCGATGGGAATATCAAGTCGTCGGGCATCACCGAGAAGGGCGCGCAACACCCGTTGGCGCAAGTCGCGAAGGTCGTTGGCGCGCTCGGCCAACAACGGTTTACCCAATGCCTGTAACACGTCGCATTGAGCAAGCAGGGCTTGGCTCCAGGCATGGGTCGCTGCGCAGCCTTGGTCGATGGCGAGTTTGGCGGCATCCAGTAGCCCTGGGTCTTCCAACAGTGCCAAATGAGTGGAGAAAATCGCGGCTTCTTCGTCTTCACCGCGCTGCTCGGCACTGTGCAACGTGCATTGAATATCAGCGCTCACCTGCTGCAGCGCAGTGTGCAGCGCGTGGTGCTGCACACTGGCAACCTGCTGACCCGGCTCGTCCGGCAAATGAACCGCATGCAACCGGAACAACGGACCACTGACCAGTCCAGGCGAGGCGCAGACGCCCTGTAATACGCCTTCCTCAACCGTTGCGTTCAGCGTCACGACCGGGGCTGATGGTCGCCGTGGTTGTTCATGGGCCGACGGGATGGACAAAGCCTTGATCAGTGCCAGCAGCGCGGCCTCACTGTCTTCACCCAGACAGACCACTTCAACTTCATCCTGCTCGGCGATCCCCAATCCCATGAGCCCGACCAGGCTGTTTGATGAGCTGCTTTGCCCGGCGAAATGCAATTCGCTCTGGCTGACAAAACCTTGGGCGGTCTGACGCACCAATGCTGCCGGACGCGCGTGCAAGCCGCCGCTGTGGGCGACACGAACCCGGCCGCGAGCTGGCTCAATGGTAGAACTGTGGCTCGAGTCGAGGGCTGTTTGCGACTGCACTGCGCTGACGTGCAGCAGCGGTTGGCCTACCGTGATCGATGACACACCGGCGACTGGTATCGACCTGAAACGGTCACCGTTAATCAATACCAAGGTGCTGATCAGGCTGGTGGCATGCTGCGCGATGCGGTCGAGGTCCAAACGCAGCAGCGCCTGACCTTCCTCGACGCGTTCGCCTTGCTCCACCAGCACGGTAAAACCTTCACCGGCGAGGGCAACGGTGTCGAGGCCGACGTGCAGTAAAAATTCGGCACCATTGTCCGCACGTAACGTCACGGCATGCAGGGTGCGGGCGATATGCACAACGACCCCGGCACACGGCGCGTAAAGGCATTCGTTGGTTGGGTCAATCGCAATGCCCTCGCCCAAGGCGCCGCTGGCGAACACCGGGTCGGGGACCTGTGACAGTGGCATCACCGGTCCGCTGAGGGGCGCGCTGAGAATCAAATCCTTGTTGTTATGCATGGCGCGTTCTCATTCAGTGAGTGAGGGTGACTTTGCTCAAGTGCCGGGGTTGATCAGGGTCCATGCCGCGGGCCTTGGCCAACTGAGCGGCCATGACGTAGAAACTCTGGATGGCAAGGATCGGGTCCAGCGCGGGATGGGCCGCGCGGCCCAGGGTTAAATCCCGTTGCTCGATATCGTCCGGCGCGGCCAACAACACGCGGGCGCCCTGTTTGCGCATGTCAGCGGCAAAGCTCAACAAACCGGCTTGCTCTGCACCACGCGGGGCGAAAATAAGCAGTGGGTAGTGTTCGCCGACCAGCGCCATGGGGCCGTGCCGCACTTCGGCACTGCTGAACGCTTCGGCTTGAATCGCCGAGGTTTCCTTGAACTTCAGCGCGGCTTCCTGAGCGATTGCAAACCCGGCGCCACGGCCGATCACCAACAACTGTTGGCAGTCACGCAGCGCCTCGACAGCTGGGCTCCAATCCTGTTGAGCGGCTTCACGCAGGTTGTCCGGCAGCGCCAAGCCGGCCGCCAGCAGCGCGTCGTCTTGCTGCCAATGACCGATCAAACGGGCGCTGGCGCTTAGGGTAGCGATGAAACTTTTGGTCGCCGCAACGCTGCGTTCGGCCCCCGCGCACAGCGGCAATACATATTCGCTGGCGGCTTCCAGGGGTGAATGTTCGGCGTTGACCAACGCAATGCTCAAGGCGCCGCGCTCACGTAGGGTGCGCAGGCTGTCCACCAGATCGGGGCTTTGGCCGGACTGAGAAAAAGCGAAAACCGTTTGACCCTGAACATGCATCGGCGAGTGCTGCAAGGTGACCACCGACATCGGCAACGAGGCCACCGGCACACCGGTCAGTTGCATGGTCAAGTAAGCAAAATAGCTGGCGGCGTGGTCAGAACTGCCACGGGCGACGGTCATGATGACCTGCGGTGCCGCTTGACGCAGGCGCTCGGCGACGTGCACCAAGGACCGGTCCAGCGTGCGTAACTGGCGCTCGACGGCATCGCCGGACGACAGGGCTTCTTCAAGCATTTTTGAGTTCAAGTTCAATGGCTTCTCCTTCGACCATAACGGCCTGCACCTTCAGTGAACGATCCAGTTCTACGCAATCAGCCCAGCTGCCGATTTGCAAGCGTCCACGCTCTTCCAGACCTAAATAATCAGCGGGAAATTGTGACAAACGTTGTGATGCCTCAGGCAGCGGCACGCCGATTTTCACCAGATTGCGCAGCGCTTGGTCCATAGTCAGCGTGCTGCCGGCCAATGTGCCGTCCGCCAAACGAACACCGCCCAGGCATTTGGTGACGGTGTGGCTGCCGAGCTTGTATTCACCGTCAGGCATGCCCGCAGCGGCGGTCGAGTCGGTCACGCAGTACAGGCGCGGTATGGCGCGCAGGGCGACGCGCATAGCGCCGGGGTGAACGTGCAGCAGGTCGGGGATTAATTCGGCGTAGTGCGCGTGGGCCAGCGCCGCGCCGACAATTCCCGGCTCTCGGTGATGCAGCGCACTCATGGCGTTGTACAGGTGCGTGAAGCTGGAAGCGCCCGCATCGAGGGCGGCGACACCCTCTTCGTAACTGCCCAGCGTATGCCCCAGTTGCAGCCTGATGCCGCGCTGGCTCAGCTCACGGATCAGTTGCAGATGCCCGGCAATTTCCGGGGCAATGGTGATCACTCGGATCGGTGCCAGGCTCAGGTAATGTTCTATTTCCGACAGCAAAGCGCTGTGGGCGAAATTGGGTTGTGCGCCCAGCTTGCTGGGGTTGATGAACGGCCCCTCCAGATGAACGCCCAATACCCGCGCGGTGCCGGGTGGTCGTTGCACGCAATAATCACCCAGCGCGCCCAACACCTCGGTAAGTTCTTCCGGAGGGGCGGTCATGGTGGTGGCTAATAATGACGTTGTGCCGAAGCGCAGGTGGGTGCGAGCGATGGTGTCGAAGGCGTCACGGCCTTGCATGATGTCTTTGCCGCCGCCGCCGTGAATGTGCAGGTCGATAAACCCCGGCAGCAGGTAAGGCAGGTCATTGGTTTGCGGATCGCAGGGTTGACCCGGGACAGCGGTCACGCGGCCGTCTTGATGCTCAAGATGGCCGAGAATCCAGCCCTTGGGAGTGAGAATGTTGTGATCGGACATCGGTAGCTCCGGCAGTGTGCTTTAACAAAAATCGATCAGTCAGCGCCGAAGTTCGGCGACGAAATCGTAATAGTCGTCACGGCAATAAGTGTCTGTCAGCTCAATGGGCGTGTTGTCGTCGAGGTAGCCGATGCGCGTCATCAGCAGCATGGCGGTGCCGGTTTCGATGCCGACCAGCGCGGCAAACTCGACCGAGGCGTTTATTGCGCGGATGTGTTGTAAGGCGCGCACAACCGGGCGACCGATGCTGTCGAGGTACGCGTACAGCGAGTCACCTACAGCGTGGGGATCGGGTAACAATTTTGCGGGCAGGGTGCTCATTTCGATGGCCATGACGGTGCCATCGGCTTTTCGCAATCGTTTCAGGCGCGCCACGTTATCGGTGGGCGACAGGCTCAAGCGGATCAGCTCATCGTGGGTCGGCAGGGCGATTTCGCGCTTGATCCATTGCGAACTGGGGGTAAAACCTTTCAATCGGAGCATTTCGCTGAAGCTGGAAAGCCGTGATAAGGGTTGTTCCAGGCGTGGCGTGATAAAGGTGCCGGAGCCTTGATGGCGTCGGATCAAACCCTGATCCAAGAGTATTTCCAGCGCTTTGCGTGCCGTGACTCGGGAGATACCGAGGAGTTCGCTCAAGTTGCGTTCGGACGGAAGTGCCTGCTCGGCTTTCCATTGGCCCGCATGAATAGCGGCTTCGATATTGCGAGCGAGCTGTAAATAAAGCGGCGTTGCCTGAGTGTCGTCAGGGCGCAAGGCAAGAATTGGATTCATAGTGAAGCCCGCAGTCGGTATGACTCCAAGCTAATACCACTTGGATACCACGTCAATACCAATCAAAGACCACTTGCCGATGCGAAGTGTCAGACGCAGGGTTTGATCAGGGCCGAATTTCGATCATGGTGCCGTCTTTGACCAAGCTCCAGACTTCGCGCATGTCGGTGTTGTTCATGGCGATGCAGCCATCGGTCCAGTCCAGCGTCTGGAAGTACCATTCGGGGTAGTTCTCATCCACCGGGGTGCCGTGAATCATGATCATGCTGCCCGGATTAACGCCTTCGCGACGGGCGCGGGCCGAGTCGCTGATGTTCGGGTAAGAGATATGCATCGATAAGTTGTAGGCGTCGCTGACCTTGCGCCAGTCCAACCAGTAAAACCCTTCAGGCGTGTGCCGGTCGCCTTCACGGAGCTTTTGCCCCTTGGGGAATTTGCCCAGTGAAACGCGGTAGGTTTTCAGTGCTTCGCCGTGGCTGATCAACTGCAACTGATGGGAAGATTTGAGCACCAGTATCTTGTCGACGGTGCGTTCTGAGATGTCTTGGGTATCGATGACTTTTTGCCCAAGAAACGCCTGCTCGCTGCCCTTGGGAACGATGATCTTGGTAAATTCGGCCTGCGAAAACGACGCGAAGCACAGGCAGAAAGCGGCGAGAAACCAACGCATTGAAACGGTATCCCTGGGTGAGGTAAAAGCGGCCTTCGCGGCAGCGTTGTGAAATCAGGTTTTTTTCGTCGGTTGCGAAGGCAGAATGACTCCTGATCGCACCGGGTAAACCTGCTTGATCCGGTCTGCATAAAAATATTCTAGAGTACGTCTCACGGTCTGGAAAGCCAGCTCTGACCACGGGATCTCGTGTTCTTCGAAGAGCCGCACTTCAAGACTCTCGACCCCAGCCGCAAAATCCAGGCTCACCAGATCGGCACGATAAAACACGTGAACCTGGCTGATGTGAGGCACGTCGACCAACGTGTACAGCGTCATGTTGCGCAACGTCGCGCAGGCTTCTTCGACGGTTTCGCGGCGGGCCGCGTCTTCTACGGTCTCGCCGTTCTCCATGAAACCGGCTGGCAAGGTCCAGAACCCGAGGCGCGGCTCGATGGCGCGGCGACAAAGCAGCACCTGCGTTCCCCAAACGGCTACGGCCCCGGCGACGATATTCGGGTTTTGGTAATGAATGGTCTGACATGTTTCACACACAAAACGCAGGCGACTGTCCCCTTCGGGGATGCGCTGGACGACCGGGTTACCGCACTGGCTGCAAAATTTCATACGGGGCTGGATTCCTGAAAGCAGCCGCTATCTTGGCGCGACGCATCAATGTCGGCAAGTCGCCGGTGTAATTCGCCGGTGCATTTAAGGCCAAGAGCACCGTCAACTTGTCCTACAGGGGCTTGGGCGCTTCGTTGCTTTGGTGCATGATGCCAGGTAAGCAACAGAGCCGAGATCCCCATGCTGGACAAGCTACTTCGCCGCGTAAGCAGTCACATACCCAACACGCTTGAGGCGGGCCCCGGCTTCCCAGAGGCTGCGGTGTTATTGCCCATCACGCGCAGTGAACAACCGGAGTTGATATTGACCCTGCGCGCCAGCGGTCTGTCGACCCATGGCGGAGAGGTGGCGTTCCCCGGAGGTCGCCGTGATCCCGGTGATCCAGACTTGGTGTTCACCGCGTTGCGTGAAGCCGAGGAGGAAATTGGCCTGCCGCCGGGACTGGTTGAAATCATCGGCCCGCTAAGCCCGCTGATTTCAAAGCACGGCATCATGGTCACACCCTACGTCGGGCTGATTCCCGACTTTGTTGAGTACCGGCCCAATGATGGCGAGATCGCAGCCGTGTTCAGCGTGCCGTTGGAGTTCTTCCGTCAAGACACCCGCGAACACACTCACCGCATCGATTACCAGGGCCGCAGTTGGTACGTGCCGTCATACCGGTACGGTGAATTCAAAATATGGGGCTTGACCGCGATCATGATCGTCGAGCTGATCAACGTGTTGTACGACAGCAAAATCAGCCTTCACACACCGCCCGACCGCTTCATTACCTTCGATAGCTAGCGCTTCACCCACGGCCACAGAGCCTTGAGGACCAACAAGATGAAATTCCGCCTGGGCGACTCCCGTGTAGAAACCGATCCTAAAAGTTGGGTCGCACCCACTGCCACGCTGATTGGCAAAGTGAAACTGGAGGCGGGCGCCAGCGTCTGGTTCGGCGCCGTGCTGCGCGGCGACAACGAGCTGATTCATATCGGCGAAAACAGCAATGTGCAAGACGGCACGGTGATGCACACCGACATGGGGTCACCGTTGAACATTGGTAAGGGTGTGACCATTGGCCACAACGTCATGCTGCACGGCTGCACCGTCGGCGATTACAGCTTGATTGGAATAAATTCGGTGATTCTCAATGGGGCGCGGATCGGCAAGCATTGCTTGATCGGCGCCAATTCATTGATTGGCGAGGGCAAGGTCATTCCCGACGGCTCGCTGGTGATGGGTTCGCCCGGCAAAGTCATGCGCGAACTTACCGATGTGCAGAAGAAAATGCTTGAAGCCAGCGCTGCACATTACGTTCATAACGCCCAGCGCTATGCCCGTGATCTGGCGCCGCAGGACGATTGATGAATCCTGAGCGCCGTGTCGCGTCGCCCTGCGTGAGTATCTGTTGCCTGGATGACGCCGATATTTGCCTCGGCTGTCAGCGCACTGTCGAGGAAATCACCGGCTGGAACCGGATGGACAACGCCGAGCGCCGTTTGGTGCTGGGCCTGTGTAACGAACGGGCGCGTGCCAGCGGCATGCTCTGGCAAGTGGGCGCCAAACCGTCGTCTTGATTCGGCGGCTCACTGGTCCGGCCTCAGGCCCTCTGCCGGCCGCTTCGTGGTAAATTGCGCGCCTTTGCTTCTCCCCCGAGTCGTGCGCCACAGCGGGCGAACTCGATGACCTGCTCCACGAGGACCTGAAATGACTCAAATCGGAACGCCACTGTCGCCTACTGCAACCCGTGTAATGCTCTGCGGTTGCGGTGAGCTGGGCAAGGAAGTGGTCATCGAGCTGCAACGTCTGGGCGTCGAAGTGATTGCCGTCGACCGTTACGCCAATGCGCCGGCCATGCAGGTTGCCCACCGTAGTCACGTGATCAACATGCTCGACGGCGCCGCCTTGCGTGCTGTGATCGAGGCGGAAAAACCGCACTACATCGTGCCGGAAATCGAAGCCATCGCCACCGCGACCCTGGTTGAACTGGAGTCCGAAGGCTTCACGGTCATTCCAACTGCTCGTGCTGCGCTGTTGACCATGAACCGCGAAGGCATTCGTCGTCTGGCGGCTGAAGAGCTGGACCTGCCGACTTCGCCCTATCACTTCGCCGACTCCTTCGAGGACTACAGCCAAGCGGTTGCAGACCTTGGGTTTCCGTGCGTCGTCAAGCCGGTCATGAGTTCGTCGGGCAAAGGCCAAAGCCTGCTGAAAACCACCGACGATATACAGAAAGCCTGGGAATATGCGCAAGAAGGCGGCCGCGCTGGCAAAGGTCGGGTGATCATCGAAGGCTTCATCGATTTCGACTACGAAATTACCTTGCTGACGGTGCGTCACATCGGCGGCACGACGTTCTGCGCGCCGGTCGGTCATCGCCAAGAGAAGGGCGATTATCAGGAGTCCTGGCAGCCCCAGGCCATGAGCCCGGCGGCATTGGCGGAATCGGAACGGGTTGCCCTCGCCGTGACCGAGGCTTTGGGTGGTCGCGGTGTGTTCGGCGTCGAGTTGTTCATCAAGGGCGATCAAGTGTGGTTCAGCGAAGTGTCACCGCGCCCGCATGACACGGGTCTGGTAACTCTGATTTCCCAAGACCTTTCGCAGTTCGCGCTGCATGCACGAGCGATCCTGGGTCTGCCAATTCCGTTGATTCGTCAATTCGGGCCCTCGGCTTCGGCGGTGATTCTGGTCGAAGGCAAGTCCACCCAGACCAGCTTTGCCAACCTTGGCGAAGCTCTCAGCGAGCCCGATACCGCGCTGCGTCTGTTCGGCAAACCGGAAGTCAACGGTCAGCGCCGCATGGGCGTCGCCTTGGCGCGTGACGAATCGATTGAGTTGGCGCGAGCCAAAGCCATGCGCGCTTCAAGAGCGGTGAAGGTTCAGTTGTAAGCGGGCGCCGCTTTCCCGAATGAATTTGGTCCCAGAAGGTTGTTTTTCTGTGGGACCGAATTTGTTCGGGAATGACCTTAATACGGTCTATCAGGCAATCGTATCCAGATCCCGTTCCCGGGTTTCTTTCAGGCACAGCACAGCGATCAAGCTGAGCAGTGCTGCCGCGGATACATACCCACCGACCCAGCTTAAACCACCCATTGCTACCAGCTTTTGCGCGAAAAACGGTGCCGCGGATGCGCCGACGATGCCGCCGAGGTTGTAGGCCGCTGACGCGCCGGTATAACGCACGCGAGTCGGAAACAGTTCGGGCAGCAGTGCCCCCATTGGCGCGAACGTTACGCCCATCAAAAACAACTCGATGCACAAGAACAGCGCGACGCCGCCGGTCGTGCCGTGGGTCAGCAGTGGTTCCATGGTGAACCCGGAAAGTACCGCCAGCACACCGCCAACAATCAACACCGATTTACGTCCGAAGCGATCACTGGCCCAGGCGGATAAGGGCGTGGCAGCGGCCATGAACAGCACCGCGAAACACAGCAAGCCAAGGAACGTCTCACGGCTGTAACCGAGAGACGCCACGCCGTAGCTCAAGGAAAACACCGTTGAGATATAGAACAGCGCGTAACACACCACCATCGAAGCAGCGCCGAGCAGCATTGGCCGCCAGTAGTGGCGGAACAGTTCAGCGATCGGCAATTTGACTTGCTCATGACGGGCGATGGCATTGGCGAAAACTGGTGTTTCTTCAAGCTTCAACCGCACATAGAGGCCGACCATCACCAGTAATGCGCTGAGCAGGAACGGAATGCGCCAGCCCCATGAACGGAACTGTTCGTCGGAGAGGGTCATGGCCAGGGTCAGGAACAGCCCGTTCGCTACCAGAAAGCCAATTGACGGGCCCAGTTGGGGAAACATGCCGAACCAGGCGCGCTTGCCCTTGGGCGCGTTCTCCGTGGCGAGCAAGGCCGCACCGCCCCATTCACCGCCAAGCCCCAGGCCTTGGCCGAAACGCAGCACGCATAACAGCGTCGGCGCCCAGAAACCAATGGTGGCGTAGCCCGGCAACACGCCGATCAGGGTGGTGCAGACGCCCATCAGCAGCAGCGAGGCGACCAGGGTCGATTTACGCCCGATGCGATCACCGAAGTGGCCGAACAGCGCCGAGCCCAGTGGTCGTGCCAGAAAGGCGATACCGAAGGTCAAGAATGCTGCCAGCATTTGCGCCGAGCTGGAGGTCTGCGGAAAGAATACCGGGCCGATCACCAGTGCTGCAGCGGTGGCGTAGACGTAGAAGTCGTAGAACTCGATGGCGGTGCCAATGAAGCTGGCAATGGCAACACGTCCGGCCGAGTTGGCCGGTTTGACGACGGACGAGTCGTCAGTAAACCTCATAGAACTGGTCATGCAGGTGTCCCCGATGAAATTTTTATTGTTGTAAGGCTGCGTGCTGGGTACGGCATTTTAGTACAGCGCCAGGCAGAGGCGCGACGGGCTAGACCACTGCGCGAGTCATGCCGTTGTGCCACATCATCACACGAGTGACACGATTGTCCTCGGTCTCGAGAATTTCCAGTCGGTACGGCCCAATTTTCAGGCACACCGAACTTTCCGGAATGGTTTCCAATGCTTCAGTCACGAGGCCGTTCAGGGTCTTGGGTCCGTCGGACGGCAAATGCCAGCCCAGAATCTTGTTCAGCTCACGAATCGAGGCGGCGCCTTCAATGACCAGGCGGCCATCGGCTTGCGGATGGATGTGGGGGTTATCCAAATCCTGTTCGTTTTCAAACTCGCCGACGATTTCTTCGAGAATATCTTCCAGGCTGACAATGCCTTGAACCTCGCCATATTCATCCACTACCACGCCAAGCCGGCGCTGTTGCTTGTGGAAGTTCAGGAGTTGCAACTGCAACGGGGTGCTTTCTGGTACGAAGTAGGGTTCGTAGCACGCGGCTTTCAGGTCTTCTTTGGTGAGCTTGGCCGTTGGCAACAAATGGCTGATCTGACGGGTGTTAAGCACGCCCTCAACCTGATTGATGTCGTTGTGGTACACCGGCAGCCGCGTGTGGCGAGAGATGATCAATTGTTCGATGATGCGCTCAATGGTGTCATCCAGATTGACCCCGTCGACTTCGCTGCGCGGCACCAGGATATCGTTGACGGTAATGCTGTCCAGCGCATGAATCCCGGAGATCACGTGTGAGCGCGCTTGATGCTCCTGCGCGCCGTCGTGAAGCATGACAGCGAGGGGGATTTCATTGTCGTCTGCTTTACGGATATTCGGTTTGTCGGTGACGCCGAAAGGGCGCAACAACCCGTCGGCAATGGCCGAAAACAGGTATGCCAGCGGGTAGAGCAGCTTCATGGGTAGGCGCAAGACGCTGTTGCCCAGCATCAAGATGGCATCCGGGTAACGTGCCGCCAGCTTGCGCGGCATGAACTCGGCGAAGATGAGCAGGCCACTGCTGACCAGTATCCACGCCAGCGTCGGACCGTTGAAGTACCAGAAATTCAAGGCCAGCAGCGTGCTGATGATCGTGATCAGCACTTTGATGAGGGTATTGCTTAGAATCAGGCTGGCAGGCTTGAACGCCAGTTTCGGTTTGCTGGCGTCGGTGCTGCGACCGCTAGGGCGCGATGCCTTCAAGTGCAGCGCTGCGCTTTCCACAGCGGTTAGCAGGCCGCACCACAACAGCAATAAAACCAATACGCCAAGCATTGGGCCGATGGGCAGGTTATTCATGATTCGAGTGCCCGTCAGATGTGCAGAATGAATTCGCGTACCAGCTTGCTGCCGAAAAACGCCAGCATCAACAAGCAGAAACCGCCCAAGGTCAAACGAATAGCCTTATGACCGCGCCAGCCGAGGCGATTGCGTCCCCACAACAGCACGCTGAACACCAGCCACGCCAGGCAGGCGAGCAGTGTTTTGTGCACCAGATGTTGAGCGAACAGGTTCTCGAGGAACAGCCAGCCCGAGATAAGGGACAGCGACAGCAGGATCCAACCCGCCCACAGGAAACCGAACAGCAGGCTTTCCATGGTTTGCAGTGGCGGGAAATTTTTGATCAGGCCCGATGGATGCTTATGCTTGAGGCGGTGATCTTGCACCAGCAACAGCAAGGCCTGTAACACCGCGATGGTGAACATGCCGTAAGCCAGAATCGACAGCGCGATGTGGCTCAGAATGCCAGGTTCTTCATTGATGATCTGTACCGTGCCACTGGGGGCGAATTGACCGAGCAGCGCGGTCACGAGTCCTAGCGGAAACACCAGCACCAAGAGGTTTTCCACCGGGATTCGCGCGCAGGCGATCATCGTCACAACAATGATGGCGATGGCGATCATGCTGGCGGCGCTAAAAAAATCCAGCCCCAAGCCGATCGGCCGGATCAATTGGGAATAAAGGGCGACCGTGTGTGCGAGCACCGCAAAGGTGCCAAGCAGGCAAAGCAGCCGTTTATCGGCCTTGGCGCCTTGCTTCAAACGAAGCGCTTGATAGAGGGTCGCAGCGGCATATAGACAAGCGGCGGCGAGGCTGGGTAGCAGACTGGGTGGCAAGGGGAGCATAAATCCTGTTAGGCAAGCCCGAAAGGCGCTGAGTTTCGCATAGAACTGACATTTGACGAAAGACTACAGAAGCAGACTCCATGGTGTCCGTCCAGCAGAGTCTTCGCTATAATCCGCCACCTGCTCAAGTCGCAGGCTCGTCGAAGGCTATTTTCAACAGCTGTTTAGCCTCTGCTTATAGGCAGGGCTACCACGAGCCGGGCCGCACCAACCGTGGGTTCACCAGGAACCTGAAAGGATCGCGCATGTTTGAAAATCTTACCGAACGTCTATCGCTGACGCTGCGCCATGTTACTGGCAAGGCCAAGTTGAATGAAGACAACATCAAGGATACGTTGCGCGAAGTGCGTATGGCGTTGCTCGAAGCCGACGTCGCCTTGCCGGTGGTCAAAGACTTCGTTAACAAGGTCAGAGACCGCGCTGTCGGCACCGAAGTCTCGCGCAGCCTGACACCGGGTCAGGCGTTCGTGAAGATCGTTCAGGCCGAACTTGAAGCGTTGATGGGTGCGGCCAACGAAGATCTGGTGCTCAACGTTACGCCGCCCGCTGTCGTGTTGATGGCCGGTCTGCAGGGTGCGGGTAAAACCACCACGGCCGCCAAGCTCGCGCGCTTCCTGAAAGAGCGCAGAAAGAAAAGCGTCATGGTGGTGTCAGTCGACGTTTATCGTCCTGCCGCCATCAAACAGCTGGAAACCCTGGCTAACGAAGTCGGCGTTACCTTTTTCGCCTCCGATATCAGCCAGAAGCCAGTCGATATCGCCCTGGCAGCGATTAAAGAAGCCACGCTTAAATTCATCGACGTCGTTATTGTCGATACCGCCGGCCGCTTGCACATCGATGTCGAGATGATGGGCGAGATTCAGGCCTTGCACGCGGCAGTCAAGCCGGCCGAAACCCTGTTCGTGGTTGACGCCATGACCGGTCAGGATGCCGCCAATACCGCCAAGGCTTTCGGCGACGCGCTGCCATTGACCGGTGTAATTCTAACCAAGGTCGACGGTGATGCACGCGGTGGTGCTGCCCTGTCGGTTCGGGCCATCACTGGCAAACCGATCAAGTTCATCGGCATGGGCGAAAAGAGCGACGCGCTCGAACCGTTCCACCCGGACCGTATTGCGTCGCGCATCCTTGGTATGGGCGATGTGCTCAGTCTGATCGAGCAAGCCGAGCAGGGCCTCGACAAAGAAAAAGCCGACAAGCTCGCGCAAAAACTGAAGAAGGGTAAGGGCTTCGACCTCGAAGACTTCCGCGACCAGCTGCAACAGATGAAAAACATGGGCGGCCTCGGCGGTCTCATGGACAAACTGCCAAGCATCGGCGGCATGAACGTGGCTCAAATGGGCAACGCTCAAGGCGCGGCTGAGAAGCAGTTCAAGCAGATGGAAGCCATCATCAACTCGATGACTCCGGCCGAGCGTCGTGACCCGGACTTGATCAGCGGCTCGCGCAAGCGTCGGATCTCTTTGGGTTCAGGTACTCAGGTGCAGGACATCGGGCGCCTGATCAAGCAGCACAAACAAATGCAGAAAATGATGAAAAAGTTCTCTGCAAAAGGCGGCATGGCAAAAATGATGCGCGGAATGGGCGGAATGATGCCCGGCCGCACCGGCCCGAAAATGTAATTGCAGCACCCCTCACTGGGAGGTTCGCCTCCAGTAATTCCGCTTCTGGCGGGATTGAAATGCCGCTGTTTACAGCGGCTCCATAGCAGATCTCAGTGGCATGCCGGCAGGCGCCTGAAAAAGACATTTGCAAAAGTGCGGATATTCCTTAGAATATGCGGCCTTTCGGGCACCTATGCCCGTTGTGCATCTTAGATTTGCAGCACGACTACAGGAACGATGCTTATATGCTTACCATCCGTCTTGCCCTTGGCGGCTCCAAAAAGCGCCCGTTTTACCATTTGACCGTGACCGACAGCCGCAACCCGCGCGACGGTTCACACAAAGAACAAGTTGGTTTCTTTAACCCGGTTGCTCGTGGTCAAGAAATCCGCCTGTCTGTGAACAACGAACGCGTTGCCTACTGGCTGAGCGTTGGTGCACAACCTTCTGAGCGTGTTGCTCAGTTGTTGAAGGACAATGCTAAGGCTGCGGCCTGAGCAATATGAACGCGACGCCAACCATTGCAGATGATTTGATCGTTATCGGCAAGATCTACTCTATTCACGGCGTTCGCGGCGAAGTGAAGGTTTTTTCCTTTACTGATCCAATTGGTAACCTCCTGGATTACAAACACCTCACGCTTCGGCGCGACGGTGAAGTACGACAGGTAGAGCTGGTCAGTGGACGCTTGCAAAACAAGTTTCTGGTGGCAAAGATCAAAGGTCTCGATGACCGTGAAGAAGCTCGTCTTCTGGCCGGTTTTGAAATCTGCGTTCCGCGTAACCTGTTCCCTGATCTGACCGACGGCGAGTACTACTGGTACCAGCTTGAAGGTCTCCAGGTCATCGACCAACTCGGGCAATTGCTCGGGAAGATTGATCACCTGCTGGAAACCGGCTCGAATGATGTAATGGTGGTCAAGCCTTGTGCAGGCAGCCTGGATGATCGCGAACGCTTGTTGCCCTATACAGAGCAATGCGTGTTGGCAGTCGACCTTGGTGCCGGCGAGATGAAGGTGGATTGGGATGCGGACTTCTAAGCGAAATGGCTAGCCTGCGCGTAGAAGTGATCAGTCTGTTCCCCGAGATGTTTTCCGCCATCAGCGACTACGGCATTACCAGCCGTGCGGTGAAACAAGGGCTGCTACAGCTGACTTGTTGGAATCCGCGGGACTACACCACTGATCGTCACCACACTGTTGATGATCGCCCTTTTGGCGGTGGTCCGGGCATGGTGATGAAGATCAAGCCTCTGGAAGATGCTCTGGTTCAGGCCAGGCAGGCAGCAGGGGACGCGGCGAAGGTTATTTACCTGTCGCCACAAGGCCGTCAGCTGACTCAGTCGGCGGTACGCGAACTGGCGCAAGGGGAGGCTTTTATCCTCATCGCAGGTCGTTATGAAGGCATTGACGAGCGTTTTATTGAAGCTCATGTCGATGAAGAGTGGTCGATTGGCGACTATGTACTTTCCGGTGGCGAGCTGCCGGCGATGGTCCTGATAGATGCGGTTACGCGGCTGCTGCCTGGAGCTTTAGGGCATGCGGACTCTGCGGAGGAAGATTCCTTCACAGATGGTCTGCTGGATTGCCCGCACTACACCCGACCGGAGGTGTATGCGGATCAGCGTGTTCCCGACGTGTTGCTAAGTGGCAATCACGCACATATCCGGCGTTGGCGTTTACAGCAGTCCCTTGGGCGGACCTATGAACGACGACCCGATCTTCTGGAAAGCCGCTCGCTTTCTGGAGAAGAGAAAAAGCTGCTGGCGGAATATATTCGCGAGCGGGACGATAGTTAACGTATCGATGGTAGATCTTGATGATCTGCCTTAGGAGCACAGCATGACTAACAAAATCATTCTGCAACTCGAAGCTGAGCAGATGACTAAAGAGATCCCTCCCTTTGCCCCGGGCGACACTGTTGTCGTTCAGGTGAAAGTGAAGGAAGGCGACCGTTCGCGTCTGCAAGCGTTCGAAGGCGTAGTAATTGCCAAGCGTAACCGTGGTGTGAACAGTGCTTTCACTGTTCGTAAAATCTCCAACGGTGTTGGCGTTGAGCGTACTTTCCAGACCTACAGCCCGCAAATCGACAGCATGGCAGTGAAACGTCGCGGTGACGTTCGCAAAGCCAAACTGTACTACCTGCGTGACCTGTCCGGTAAAGCAGCTCGCATCAAAGAAAAACTGTCCTGATTTCAGTTTTTTCCGATGTGAAAAAAGCAGCCTAAGGGCTGCTTTTTTGTGGGCTGAATAAAAGTTTCTGTAGGAGCCAACTTGTTGGCGAGAGGGCTTGATGTGTTCTGCCAGACTCACCGCCTCGCCAACAAGTTGGCTCCTACACAGGGATCGTCCTGCGCTCTCTTTTGTGAAAAACTCCCTCTATTCCTTTTTTTGCAGAAATCGCTCACCTATGCCCGCCATCGACCACCCTTTGATCGACCGTTTTCTAGATGCCTTATGGTTGGAAAAAGGCCTGTCGGATAATACTCGTGATGCGTATCGCAGCGACTTGGCTTTGTTCAATGGTTGGCTCCAGGAACAAGGCATTGAGCTTGATCAGGCCGGTCGTGAGCTGATTCTGGATCACCTGGCATGGCGCCTGGAAAAAACCTATAAGCCGCGCTCGACGGCGCGCTTTCTGTCAGGTGTTCGAGGGTTCTATCGGTATTTATTGCGCGAAAAGCTGATCCATGTCGATCCGACGTTGCAAGTCGACATGCCGCAATTGGGCAGGCCGTTGCCAAAATCCTTGTCTGAAGCCGACGTCGAGGCGTTGCTGGCCGCGCCTGACTTAAGCGAAGTCATCGGTCAGCGTGACCGCGCCATGCTCGAAGTGCTTTACGCCTGTGGCTTGCGAGTCACTGAATTGATCAGCTTGACCCTTGAACAAGTGAACCTACGTCAGGGTGTATTGCGGGTGATGGGCAAGGGCAGCAAGGAGCGCTTGGTGCCGATGGGGGAGGAGGCTATCGTCTGGATCGAACGCTACATGCGTGATGCTCGATCTGAGTTGCTGAACGGACGCCCAAGCGATGTGCTGTTCCCCAGCCTGCGCGGTGAGCAAATGACCCGGCAGACGTTTTGGCACCGGATCAAGCACCACGCCATGGTCGCAGGCATCAGCAAATCGCTGTCGCCGCACACGTTGCGCCATGCGTTCGCCACGCATTTGCTCAATCACGGCGCCGACCTGCGCGTGGTCCAGATGTTGTTGGGACACAGTGATTTATCCACTACGCAAATCTACACCCATGTGGCCCGCGCACGGTTGCAAGAACTGCACGCCAAACACCATCCGCGAGGGTAAAGCGCAGGTGTTTTTCCGACCGGTCCTACATCAGCCGAAGTCGGCCTCGCAGCCCTTATGTGATAGGCTTTGCCGGTTAGCAAATTGGGCATTACTAAAACGCCTTCGGTCCTGCGCGATCGCCGTTATTAGCACCCCATAGACCATCGCCCAAGGAGATCCCATGCGCGTGCCCCAGATTTTCGCCGCCGCTGCTATTGTGTTGGCCAGTTCGTTAAGTATGTTTGCCCAGGCTGACGATGCCGCTGATAAAGCCATCCGCAAAACCCTCGACACGCTGAAGCTCGACGTGCCGATCGACAGCATTGCGGCCAGCCCGCTGAATGATCTGTACGAAGTGAAACTCCAAGGCGGCCGCGTCCTGTATGCCAGCGCTGATGGTCAGTTTGTGATGCAGGGTTACTTGTTCCAGATGCAAGACGGCAAGCCGGTCAACCTGACCGAGAAGGCCGAGCGTCTGGCTATTTCAAAAACGATCAATGGTATTCCTGCCGCTGAGATGGTGGTTTACCCCGCCATCGGTGAAACCAAGTCGCACATCACCGTGTTCACCGACACCACCTGCCCTTATTGCCACAAGTTGCATGCCGAAGTGCCGGAACTGAATCGTCTGGGCATCGAAGTTCGCTACCTGGCGTTCCCTCGCCAAGGTTTGGGTTCTCCTGGCGACGAGCAGCTGCAAGCAGTCTGGTGTTCCAAGGATAAGAAAAGCGCCATGGACCGTATGGTCGCCGGCAAGAATATCGATGCGCCTAAATGCGCCAACCCTGTGCCGAAACAATACGCCATGGGCCAGTCGATTGGCGTGAACGGTACGCCAGCCATTGTGCTGGCAGACGGTCAGGTCATTCCGGGTTATCAGCCAGCCCCGCAAGTGGCCAAGTTGGCGTTGAGCGCCCAATAATCCTGCCTGGCAGGGTTAGCCTCTGACGAACAAAGGCGCGCGGTATCAACCGCCGCTTCATTAATAGAGCCACCTCGTAGCGGGTGGCGGTTTTCACGGCCGGCCTTGCGTCGGCCGTTTTATGGGGAGTTCAGAGTGAAACCGGTCAAAGTAGGCATCTGTGGACTAGGTACTGTCGGTGCGGGCACGTTTAATGTGCTTCAACGTAACGCTGAGGAAATCGCTCGCCGTGCCGGGCGTGGCATTGAAGTCGCGCAAATTGGTATGCGTCGGCCAAACCCCAAATGCCACATTGCTGATACCCCTACGACCGCTGATGTTTTCGCTGTGGCGACTAACCCTGAAATCGACATCGTTATCGAGCTGATCGGCGGCTACACCGTTGCTCGCGAACTGGTGCTCAAAGCCATTGAAAACGGCAAGCACGTTGTGACCGCCAACAAAGCGTTGATCGCTGTCCACGGTAACGAAATTTTCGCCAAAGCCCGGGAAATGGGCGTGATCGTTGCGTTCGAAGCTGCAGTGGCTGGCGGTATTCCGGTGATCAAGGCGATTCGTGAAGGGCTTGCCGCCAACCGTATCAATTGGGTGGCCGGGATCATTAACGGTACCGGTAACTTTATCCTCACCGAAATGCGTGAGAAGGGCCGGACCTTTCCAGACGTGCTGGCACAAGCCCAGGCACTGGGCTACGCCGAAGCCGATCCGACCTTCGACGTTGAAGGCATCGATGCTGCGCACAAACTGACCATTCTTGCGTCCATTGCTTTCGGTATTCCGTTGCAGTTCGACAAGGCTTACACCGAAGGCATCACCAAGCTGACCACGGCGGACGTGAACTACGCCGAAGCGCTGGGTTATCGTATCAAGCACTTGGGCGTGGCACGCAGCACCGCCGCCGGTATCGAGTTGCGGGTGCACCCGACGCTAATCCCTGCTGACCGTCTGATCGCTAACGTCAATGGCGTGATGAACGCCGTGATGGTCAATGGCGATGCTGCGGGTTCGACCTTGTTCTACGGCGCCGGCGCCGGCATGGAGCCTACCGCTTCATCAGTGATCGCTGATCTGGTGGACGTGGTTCGCGCCATGACCTCCGACCCGGAGAACCGCGTGCCGCACCTGGCTTTCCAGCCAGACTCGTTGTCCGCGCATCCGATTCTGCCGATCGAAGCCTGTGAAAGCGCCTATTACCTGCGCATACAGGCCAAGGATCACCCTGGCGTCCTGGCGCAGGTGGCGAGCATCCTGTCGGAACGCGGGATCAACATCGAATCGATCATGCAGAAGGAAGTCGAAGAACACGACGGCCTGGTGCCGATGATTCTGTTGACCCACAGCGTGCTGGAGCAACGGATGAACGATGCCATCGAAGCACTGGAAGCCTTGCAGGACGTCGTTGGACCGGTCGTTCGTATTCGCGTCGAACATTTGAACTGAGGCAGCGATCAGAGACAAGCTTCAAGCTTTAAGCTTCAAGTAAAAGCAAATCAACATCGCGGCAAGTTTCACGCCGCAAGCTGCAAGTAGAAGCCCTGCCGCTTTTAACTTGCAGCTTGTAGCTTAAAGCTTGCAGCTCCAACCGAAGGTTGCCCCCATGCGCTACATCAGTACCCGCGGCCAAGCGCCCGCGCTGAATTTCGAAGACGTGTTGCTCACGGGTCTCGCCAGCGATGGCGGCCTGTATGTGCCGGAAAACTTGCCGCGTTTCACCCACGAAGAGATCGCGTCCTGGGCGGGCCTGCCATATCACGAGCTGGCTTTTCGGGTGATGCGCCCGTTCGTCACCGGCAGTATTCCGGATGCCGATTTCAAAAAAATCCTCGAAGAAACCTATTCGTCGGGCGAAAACGGTGTGTTTGCCCACAGCGGTATTGCGCCTTTGCGCCCGCTGAACGGCAACGAGTGGGTGCTTGAGTTGTTCCACGGTCCGACCCTGGCATTCAAGGACTTTGCTCTGCAATTGCTCGGGCGTTTGCTCGACTACGTGCTGGCCAAGCGTGGCGAGCGGGTAGTGATTCTTGGTGCGACTTCCGGCGATACCGGCTCGGCGGCGATCGAAGGTTGCCGTCGTTGCGACAACGTCGACATTTTCATCCTGCATCCGAACAACCGGGTATCTGAAGTTCAGCGTCGGCAGATGACCACCATTGCGGGCGAGAACATTCACAACATCGCCGTCGAAGGCAACTTCGATGACTGCCAGGAAATGGTCAAGGCCAGCTTCGCCGACCAGGACTTCCTGAAGGGGACGCGCCTGGTTGCGGTCAACTCGATCAATTGGGCGCGGATAATGGCCCAGATCGTCTACTACTTTCACGCAGCCCTGCAGCTTGGCGGTCCGGCGCGGTCGGTGGCGTTCTCGGTGCCAACCGGTAACTTCGGCGATATTTTTGCGGGTTATCTGGCGCGCAACATGGGCTTGCCGATCAGCCAATTGATCGTCGCCACTAACCGCAATGACATCCTGCACCGCTTCATGAGCGGCAACCAGTACACCAAGGAAACACTGCACGCGACCTTGTCGCCGTCCATGGACATCATGGTTTCGTCGAACTTTGAACGCTTGCTGTTCGATATGCACGGACGTAACGGCGCAGCCATCGCGGGCTTAATGGAAACGTTCAAGCAGAGCGGCGCTTTCAGTGTCGATGCCGAGCGCTGGACCGAAACGCGCAAGCTGTTCGATTCGCTGGCAGTCAGCGATGAAGAAACCTGTGAAACCATCGCCGAGGTGTTCGCAAGCACAGGCGAAGTGCTTGATCCGCACACGGCGATCGGTGTCAAAGCTGCCCGCGATTGTCGTCGCAGTCTGGACATCCCGATGGTGATTCTGGGGACCGCACATCCGGTTAAATTCCCGGAAGCAGTCGATAAAGCCGGTGTAGGAAAAGCGCTTGAGCTACCTGCACATTTATCTGATTTGTTTGAGCGTGACGAAAAGTGCACTGTCCTGCCAAACGACTTGAAAGCCATCCAGGCCTTTGTCAGCCAGCATGGGAATCGCGGAAAACCGCTTTAACGGTATCGTCGTGTAACAACATAAGGCCCGCCATTTGGCGGGCTTTCTCATTTCCGCGTGCCACACTCGTGAGGTATTGGATCCATATGGAATGGAATAGCGGTGAAGGAAGTCAACATGCACCATACGAGTGTCCCTATAAAAAGCGTTTTTCACACAGCCCTGCTGCTGTTGCTGTTATGTATAAGTCAGATGGTGTTCGCCGCCAATAGCCTACCGTTCAGACTCGTCCCTCCCTTTGTCAGCCTGACGCCGCTGCCCCTCAATCCACCAGACCGGCAATGGCTGGATCAACGCCAGAAGTTGCGTGTTGGCATCTCGATCGCCGACTACGAGCCGATCGACATCACCAGCGATCGCAATCGTTATCAAGGCATCAGTGCTGATTACCTGAGTCTGATCGGCAGTAAGCTCTCGGTGCCCATTGAGGTCGTGGGTTTCGCCCAGCGCAATGAAGCTGTTGAGGCGTTACGCAACGGCACTGTCGATATTCTTACAACGGCCAATGGCTTTGAGCGTGGGGAAAAGGCGCTGGCGTTTTCTGTTGATTACCTTCCGGACCGCTCCGTTATCGTTGGGCGCGGCAAAGACGCAACCCTGCCATCAGGGTTGAAAGGCAAGAAAATCGTCCTGCTCGATGGTTACGCCGATGCCGAGGTGGTTCATCGGGTCTATCCAGGCAGCGAGGTGATTCTCGCTCCCAACCTGTTTAGCGCCCTTGAAGCTCTGAACCAGGGCGAGGTCGATGCTTTTATTGGCAACGAAGTCATCGTGCGTGCCTACATGGCGCTGCGGCCCTACATGGGGCTGCAGATCAAGTCCGAAAGTGCGTTGCCGCCCATAGGATTTTCATTCGCTGCTCGTTCGCAAGACGGTGCTCTGGTGGCGATGATCAACCTCGCGCTCGCGAGCATCGATGACTCGGTTCGGCGTGAAGTGCTTGGGCGCTGGACAACGGGCCTGGGATCGGACGTTGCCCGCCAGCGCATCAAGGTGAGTACTGCCGAACAAGGCTGGGTTCGCAAGCACCCGCAAGTCACTGTCGTGTCGGGGCAACACCCGCCATACCTCTACAAAGACTCAAACGACCATTGGGTCGGCCTGAACGTGGACATGCTGGAGCGGATTTCACGCATGACGGGTTTGAAGTTCGTGCATAAAGAAGTGACCTCCACCGAGGAAAGCATCAAGTTGCTGCGAAGCGGCCAGGCTGATATGAGCACGACCTTGGCTGAAAACAACGAACGCGAACGCTTTCTCGATTTCACGTACTCGTTTGGAGGCAGCAGTTGGGTGTTTGTCTCGCGTGAGAGCGAAACGTCTCCTGTCAGCCTCAAAACCTTATCCGGGCGCACCCTCGCGCTGCCTGCCAGGCATGCGCTGGAGGACTATGTTCGTCGAAACTACCCGGACATTCGCATCCTGTCGGTCGACACCTACGAACAAGCTCGGAGGATGGTTAAAGACGGTCAGGCGGATGCCACGATCCAAAGCGAGGCCGGGGCTAATCTGCCTCCGCTCGACGCGCTAAAGGTCGGCCGTAACGTTGAAGGCCAGTGGTCATCCGATCGTTTTTCAGTGGTACAGAGTGAGCCCGAACTGCTCAGTATTTTGAATAAGGCGCTGGAAGAGTTTCCGGTGGCGGAGATGCGCGCTATTCGCTTGAAATGGTTGGGCTCGGTGGCCGTGCAGCCACCGGTTTGGCAGCGTATTCCGGGTTGGGTCTACTGGGCCGTCGCCGTGGCACTGATAATCGGCCTGATCTCCCTGGTCTGGAGCGGCCGCTTGAAAGTGCAGATCCAGCAGCGGCTCAAGGCAGAGGAGCAACTCAGTGATCAGTTGGCATTCAAGCGGGCCTTGCTCGATGGCATTCCCAATCCGATCTACGTCCGCGACCTCGGCGGATGTTTGATTTCGTGCAACCGCAGCTATGAGGAAAGTTTTGGTATCAGCTTCGAGCAAATGAGCGGGCGACGCCTGATTGATATTGAGCTAATACCGCGCATGAGCGCCGAACAGATGCACGGCGACTACCTGAAATTGCTGGAAAGCCAGCAGCCGGTGTTTGCTGATCGGCGGATGGAATTGTTCGGACGCTTGATCGATGCGTACCAATGGACCGTGCCGTTCTACCGTGCTGACGGTCAGTTGCAGGGTTTGTTGGGTGGCTGGATTGATATCACCGAGCGCAAACGGCTGGAAGCCCAGCTCACCGAAGCTCGGCAATTGGCAGAGCAGGCCAATGAAGCCAAAAGTGCATTTCTGACAACCATGAGTCATGAGATCCGCACGCCGATGGGGGCGATCATCGGTTTGCTCGAACTCGAACGAGAGGCGACATTGCTGCGCGGCGAAACACCTTCTCAAGGTCTGGAGGTTGCCTATCGGTCCGCAGGAGAGCTGATTGAGCTGATCGGTGACAGTTTGGACCTGAGCAAAATTGAAGCTGGCAGCATGCAGCTGGCATTAGCAGTGACCTCGTTGCGGCCGTTTTTCGATGGCATTTGTCGGCTGTTCAAAGCCAGCGCGTGTGACAAGGGGCTCGATGTGCGGTTGGCATTTTCCGAACAGGCCGAGGGAGATTGTTGGCTCGACCCTCTGCGTTTGAGGCAGGTCATGCATAACCTACTGAGCAATGCCTTGAAGTTCACCCAAGAAGGCTCAGTCGTGGTCAGTGTCAACACATCGGGTGTGTCCCAGCGGCCCTGTCTGCTGATCAGCGTCAAAGACAGCGGTGTGGGGATCGACGCCGCGCGGCAATCTCAGTTGTTTCAGCCATTCGCCCAAGCCGCTGACGATACGGCTGCCAAATACGGCGGCTCCGGCCTCGGTTTGAGTATCTGCAAGCAACTGGTTGAATTAATGGGCGGCCACGTCAGTCTTGAAAGCTCGCTGGGGGTGGGTACCTGCGTGACGGTCGAGCTGCCCTTGGTTCGAGTCATTAAAACCCACGATCAGGCCGCCACCGCCGATGAACTTCGCGCCATCAGCCGCTCGACTCGGGTGCTGGTGGTTGATGACTTGTCTGCGAACCGTCTGGTACTGACACAGCAGTTGAGATTTCTCGGTCATGAGGTGGTGTCCACCGGCGATGCGCAAGCGGCCCTGACACTATGGCGAGACGAAGCATTCGATGCGGTCTTCACCGACTGCAACATGCCGGGAATGAGTGGTTATGCGTTTGCTGAACGCATTCGACAGATTGAGGTGGAGGAGCAACTTCAGCCCTGTCCGATCATTGGCTATACCGCCAACGCCATGAGTGGCGAGCGTGAACGCTGTGAGCAGGCAGGCATGAGTCAACTGTTAATCAAGCCCGTGCCCCTCAACCGGCTGGCACAGGTGCTTGCCGATATTGCGCCGATGCAGTCTTTTGATATTGATACGCTGCGCAGAATGACCCAAGCCAACGCGGCACAAATGCAGCACCTGCTATCAGAGCTTTGGAAAAACTTGCAGCAGGAGGTTGAGGTCTTTGCGCCCGCCATTGTTACGCAGGATTGGAAAGCGCTGAGTGCCTCACTGCACCGTTTGAAGGGTGTGGCATGCCTGATTGACGCCGTTCCGCTGGCCAAGGCGTGCGCCAGTCTCGACAGCAGCGTGGGCGAGCAAAACGGCACGGCGCTCGCCTCGCAATGGCAAACATTAAGTGGGGCCATCGACCAGTTGCGCACGGATATCCAACGCCACTTGGCGCCTCCAGTTTAGGACGCGTCTTATTGGGGACAGATGTCTTGGACTTTAAAGTACAGAGACTGTTGGCTAAAACTGCTCCGATCCGGGAGGCGAAACCGTGCGCTCACTTAACGTTTTGATACTTGAAGACAATGCATTTCAACTCATGGCGCTGCATCAGATGTTCAACGCCAATCAGGTGTTCAATGTCATGACCGCCCACAGCGTCGCTGATGCGCGGCAATCATTGGCTAATCGCGGTGATGTCGATATTGCTATCTGTGATTTGCAAATGGAGGGTCCGGACGGGCTCGAGATGATTCGATACCTCGCCGAAGGTCAGCGGGCCCGGGCGATCATCATCCTCAGCAGCAGCGACAGAAGCGTGCTCGACGGCGCCGCCTATCTGGCGCGACAGCAGGGCATGTGGGTGTTGGGCTGTGTGCAAAAGCCGGCGTCTGCCTTGGTGATTCGTGAGTTGTTGGAGGCTTATTGCGCCGGTCGGCCGGATCTCGAACAGCGCCCCTTGTTGGCTGATTGCGCAGTGTTTTCGTTGGAAGAGCTTCACCCGCTGGCGCCCGGACAGCGCATGGACGAAGCGGACATTACCGAGCAGTGGATTGCCCATTACCAACCCAAAGTCAGCATTGGTGGTGATTTACTCGGCGTCGAAGCGTTAGCTCGCTGGCAGCATCCTCGTCACGGTTTATTGTCACCGGGCGGCTTCATGGCCGCTGTTGAGGATGCCGGGTTAATCGTGCCGCTGACTTGGCGCATGCTCGAGTTAGCGTTGAAATTATCGTCCGAGGTGATGCAGGCAAGTGGCAGCGCGTTACCGGTTGCGGTGAATATTGTTCCGGAAATGTTCAATGAAGAAGACTTCGTAGAGGGCGTCGGGGCGCTCCTTGCGCGATTTGAACTGCCAGCAAACGTCCTGACCCTTGAAGTCATCGAGCGCTCGGCGCTGCAAACCACCACCGCGCAACTGGAAGGTTTGCTGCGTTTGCGCATGCGTGGCTGCACATTGTCGATCGATGATTTCGGCACAGGCGCATCGAATATTCAGCGCCTGCTGCAATTGCCCTTTTCCGAGTTGAAGATTCCGGCCGAATTCGTCCGAGGCATGGCCGACGATGCCCGCAAAGCCGCCGTGGTGGCGGGTGCCTGGGTGATGGCGCGTGAGATGGAAATGCAGGTGGTGGTAGAAGGCGTGGAGACCGCTTGTGACTATGAGGCGGTCAAGGCGTTGGGCCAGCCGTCTGTGCAGGGGTATTTAATTGCCAAACCGATGAGCGAGACCGACCTGTTGAGCTGGATGGCAGCGCGTTCCAACGTTGGTCTCAGGTCAGCCCATGCTCCTGCAAATAAATAAACAAGCCAGCATCATTACTCAGCCCTAATTTACGCATGGCGCTGACTTTCTGTGCGCTTACGGTTTTATTGCTGCGGCTTAGTTGCGCGGCAATCTCCCCCACAGAACGACCGGCGCCCAGCAGACGGAGCACTTCGGACTCCTTGGGGGAGAGATGTTCATGAGCGATCAACGTCTCTGAACCATAATCACCGGCCTCAAGCAGTTTTCTGGCCACTGAATCCGCTATGTACTGCTTGCCTTGATGGAGGCATTCAATCGCCGCCGGCAACTCACCCGCCAGGCTGGCTTTACTCAACAGCGCCGTAACACCTAACGCCAGAATCGAACGAAACAGCCCCGCATTGTTGAGCATGGTGACGACGACGATGGGCAGCTGTGGGTAATCGCGGCGAACTCGCTCCAGCAATCGCAACCCGTCGTTTTGCACATCAACGGGCATCATGAAATCAGTCACCAGCACATCGCAGGGGTGGTTTTTCAGGGCCTCGGCAAGCGCCGATGGAGAGCCAGCCTCGGCGATTACAGTGGCATTGCTGTGTTGCTCAAGCACAACCCTTAGCCCGATCAGGAAAATAGGGTGGTCGTCGGCCAGAATGACGCGCAACGGTTTAGCAGTAGCGGCGTTCAAAATCAGGTTCCTTCAAGCGGGACAATTGCCGTTGTTTTTTTTCTGTCATCTTAGGCAGGCATGCTCTGGCGTCTGGTTGCGCCAACCACCTCGGTCAGGCGAGAAGAACTTTCTCATCAGGCGGAGGGTCATTAATAAGTACCTTGCATTCAATCTGCCAAGTGGTGACTAGATGGAAAATATCAGCTTACTGCTAAGTGAAGCCCTGACACCTTATCAGGCAACCTTGGGCCCGGTGGGCGCTAATGGTGAACGGGTCGTCACTTTGAGGAATGCGGCGGGCGCGATTGTGATCGAACGCATGCTCTGCGTCGCGCAGCTGCGTGATAAGCGCCAGCTCACTGATGTGGTGGATGGTTTTCACCGAGACCTGTTGATCGCCGAGGGCCGAATTGAACCTTGCGTCATTGCAGCCATGCGCCATGCGACTCACACCCAAGTGTTTACCTCATTCCAGGCTTTTAATTGATTGCTCGGGAACCTTTCTCGCATTCGGTGCTCTGATTAATTACAGCAGCTCAAGCATTGTGCTCCGGTGATTGGCGTCTGCTGTACTGGTCCTGAGGGACCACGGTTTGCCCCGAGTAAGTACCCCACTGCTCGGGGTTTCTTTTGCCTGCGATTTGACCGGCAATCTGTAGATACTGTCTTGTTGGCGAAGGTCTTTCGGACCTTGTCGCAGTTTCGACAGCTCCTGCGCAAATGTGTGCAACGTCAACACCGTGGGACCGAATTTATTCGGGAAGGCTTCAGTCTTGACACGCTGCAACCTCAAACAACACAACGTGCCACTCAGTTTGCTGCGCGACAGCGCACCGTCAACTCAGCTACGGGCTTTCAAAAAACGCCTTGGCATCCTCCAGATACTCAACGCGAGACTGAGGGTCTAGCTGCTCAGCGTAGAGGTCGATGAGTTTGGTTCGACGCAGCACTCGCATCTGGCGGTTGATGATTTCCATGGCTTCGCGCCCTTGGGTTGTGTCCGAACAGCCGACGTGGGCGAACTGATATTTGGCCGTGCCCATGACCGGGTAGAACGCAAGGTCGTTGGGGTCGATGTTCTGCTGTGTTGCGAGAAAGCGCGCCTCGGGCCAATAACTGATTAAAGCGTGCAATCGCCCCACGCGCTCCATCTGCAACAGGCTGCCGACCGCATCATTGCCATAATGCCGACTGACCTCATCAACTGAAGTGGTCCGAAGTATTTGATCGATCACCGGACCATAGCTGCGCTCTGCAACGATACCGAGCTTGATTTCTCGACTTGCCAACACCGCCTCAAGATCAACCTGGCCGTTCTTGATAAAAGGGCTAAAGCGTGAGATGTCATCGCGGCGAATCACCATGCCGTTACTGATCACCGCATAGGTTGGAATTGAAAAAATAATGGTCTTGGCGCGCTCGGCGGTCCAGAGCAACGTTGGGTCACAGGTAAACGTCGCTTCACCGAGCATCTGCAGGCCCCGGGCGCGGTTGACATGCAGCAGCAGATGATCGTACTCAGGCATCCCGGCGATCAGCAATGGCATCAGCTTATCAATGGCGCCTTGCCCCTTCTGCGGGCCGGAGTTAATGGTGAGGGGCGGAAAGTCTCGCAGTAGCCACATCAGGGTGTCTTTGGCCATACCGACGCGCGGGATGCATAGAAACGTCAGCGTGATCAGTGCGAGTTTCGCGCTGGATTTGGCAGGTAGCAGGAAGCGGTAGGCCATCAATGATTCCATCCGCAAAAAAGTGACTGAATTATAGCGCCATATAGATGACGTCTTGTTCGCCAAATCAGAATCGTACCTCAAGTCAAGGCCGCCTTCAGCCATATGTCAGCCGAACGCTGCCCCACCCGCTCATAAATAAAGGCATTATCAAACCGTTGCCGGACCATCGCCGTCGTTGAACAGGTTTGCATCGGTTAGACTTGTCGCCTTTCCCCGTACCTAGAAGTCCGTTCATGGCCCAGCCGTCCACGACCTACAAATTCGAACTTAACCTCACCGACCTTGATCGTGGAGTGTATGAGAGCGTCAAACAGACCATCGCGCGGCACCCTTCCGAAACTGAAGAACGTATGACCGTGCGATTGCTCGCGTACGCTTTCTGGTACAACGAGCACCTATCGTTTGGGCGTGGTCTGTCAGAAGTAGACGAACCTGCGCTGTGGGAAAAAAGCCTCGACGACCGTGTTTTACACTGGATTGAAGTCGGTCAGCCAGATGCGGATCGTCTCACCTGGTCGTCGCGGCGAACCGAACGTACCAGTTTGTTGGCCTATGGCAGCCTGCGTGTTTGGGAAACCAAGGTTATTCCCGTCGCGAAGAACTTGAAAAACGTCAATATCGCCGCCGTACCGCAAGACATTCTGGAAGTCTTGGCCAAGGACATGCCACGGGTTATCAAGTGGGACGTAATGATCAGCGAAGGGACGATTTTCGTCACTGACGACCGCGGCCAGCATGAGGTTCAGCTGCAGTGGCTCACCGGAGAGCGCGACTGATTTTCGTCGTCTCTGACTACACGGCCAACGTGGCCAAACGATAAAAATACCAGCGGAAACCGAATGCGTATCGAAGCTCGCCAGTTGCCTGACACTTTGCCGTTTCTTGGCGACTTACCCCCCTTGTTGACGCGTCTATATGCCGCACGCGGCGTGGTGTCCGAGGCGGAGCTGGACAAGAGCCTGGCGCGGCTGATTCCGTACCAGCAACTCAAGGGTATTGATGCAGCGGTCGATCTGCTGGTCATCGCGCTGAAAGAGCGCCAGCGCATTCTGATCGTCGGCGATTTCGACGCTGACGGGGCAACTGCCAGCACCGTTGGCGTGTTGGGCCTGCGTCTGTTCGGCGCGGCCCATGTCGATTACCTGGTGCCTAATCGGTTTGAATACGGTTACGGCCTGACCCCGGAAATCGTCGCGGTCGCGCTGCAACGTCAGCCGCACTTGTTGATCACAGTGGACAACGGCATTTCCAGCGTCGAAGGCGTGGCGGCGGCCAAGGCGGCGGGTTTGACGGTGCTGGTCACCGATCACCACTTGCCCGGCCATGAGCTGCCCGCCGCCGATGCCATCGTCAACCCGAATCAGCCCGGTTGTGAATTTCCCAGCAAAGCCCTGGCGGGCGTAGGCGTTATCTTCTACGTGTTGATGGCCCTGCGCGCCCGCTTGCGCGACAGCGGTTATTTCGAGGCCAACCAACAGACCCAGCCAAACCTCGGTGAACTGCTGGATTTGGTCGCGTTGGGCAGCGTTGCTGACGTCGTGCCGTTGGACGCCAACAATCGCATTCTGGTACATCAAGGTTTGCTACGGATTCGTGCCGGTCGTGCACGGCCGGGGCTCAAAGCAATTCTCGACGTCGCCCGCCGGGAAGCTTCACGCATTACTTCCACCGACCTGGGTTTCATCATCGGGCCGCGCTTGAACGCGGCCGGGCGTCTGGACGACATGAGCCTGGGTATCGAATGCCTGCTCTGCGAAGACGAAACCCTGGCCCGTGAAATGGCCGGGCGTCTGGATGATCTGAACCAGGACCGCAAGTCCATTGAGCAAGGTATGCAGCGCGAGGCGCTGGCCCAGCTCAAGGACTTGCCGTTGGAGTCGATGCCGTTCGGTTTATGCCTGTTCGAGACCGATTGGCACCAAGGCGTGATTGGCATCCTTGCCTCGCGCATGAAAGAACGTTATCACCGCCCGACCATTGCCTTCGCCAGCGCGGGGGAGGGTGTGCTCAAGGGCTCGGCGCGTTCGGTGCCCGGCTTTCACATCCGCGATGCGCTGGACGCGGTTGCCGCCAGGCACCCGGAACTGATCAGCAAGTTCGGCGGCCACGCGATGGCGGCCGGGCTGTCGTTGCCGGAAGCGAATTTTCCCGCCTTTGCCGAAGCCTTCGACGTCGAAGTCCGTCGTCAATTGAATGAAGATGACCTCACCGGGCGGCTCCTGTCCGACGGCACTCTGGCCGTCGAAGAATTTCACCTGGAACTGGCCCGCGCCTTGCGCAACGCCGGTCCCTGGGGTCAGCATTTTCCCGAACCACTGTTCCACGGCGTTTTCCAGTTGGTCGAGCAACGCATCGTTGGCGAGCGACATCTGAAGATGGTACTGAAAAGCGAATGCGGATCACTGAAACTCGATGGCATCGCCTTCAGTGTCGACCGGGAGATCTGGCCGAATCCAACCATTCGCTGGGTGGAACTGGCCTACAAACTCGACCTGAATGAGTTTCGGGGCAATGAAACGGTTCAGTTGATGGTGGCGCACATCGCTCCGCGTTAGAGCAGGTAAGTAGAAGAGGGGCACGAACCCTCGCTACCTCGGGTTGTCTACTAGGCTCTAAGCACGATCGCAAACGTTAATTAGAGTCTGGAAGTTTAACTTGAGAGGTGCCCATGAGCCTGCTGCTTGAACCCTATACCATCCGCGAACTGACCTTGCTCAACCGCATTGCGGTGTCGCCGATGTGTCAGTACTCCTGCGTCGACGGCCTGGCCAATGACTGGCATCTGGTCCATCTCGGAAGCCGTGCCGTCGGCGGCGCGGGTCTGATTTTTACCGAAGCCACCGCAGTGACCGAAGACGGTCGTATCACCCCTGAAGACTTGGGGTTGTGGAACGACAAGCAGATCGAGCCGCTGCAACGGATCACCCGCTTCATCGCCGCCCAAGGCGCGGTCGCCGGTATCCAACTGGCCCATGCCGGGCGCAAATCCAGTACGTGGCGACCTTGGCTTGGCAAGCACGGCAGCGTACCGATCAGTGAAGGCGGTTGGGTACCCGTGGGCCCATCTCCGATTGCGTTCGATCCGCAACACACCTCGCCGTCTCAGCTGGATGAACCGCAGATCCAGGACATCATCACTGCGTTCGTTGACGCCGCCAAACGCGCATTGATTGCCGGTTTTAAAGTGATCGAACTGCACGCTGCCCATGGCTATTTGCTGCACCAATTTCTGTCGCCGCTAAGCAACCAACGTCGCGACCAATACGGCGGCTCATTCGAGAATCGTATTCGCCTGACGCTGCAAGTCACCGAAGCCGTGCGCGCAATTTGGCCACAAGAGCTGCCCTTATTCGTGCGCGTCTCAGCGACCGATTGGGTGGAAGATGGCTGGAACCCCGATGAGACCGTTGAGCTGGCGCGGCGTTTGAAAGAGTTGGGCGTGGACTTGGTTGACGTGTCATCAGGCGGCACGGCGGCCAAGGCTGAAATTCCGGTAGGACCGGGCTACCAAACACGCTTTGCCGAACGCGTGCGCAAAGAAGCCGGCATCGCCACCGGCACCGTGGGCATGATCACCGAACCGGCACAGGCCGAACATATCCTGCGCACCGGTCAGGCCGACCTGATTCTGTTGGCCCGTGAACTGCTGCGTGACCCCTATTGGCCCCTCCATGCCGACGACGACCTCGGCGGCCGCAAAGCCGTCTGGCCCGCCCAATACCAACGCGCCACCCACCGTGACCAACCCATCCACGAATCTGATTTGCGCGATTGAAGGGATAGGCGGCGTGTCAGGCACGCCGCAGGTAATGTCGTCGCAGCTCCTACACGAGGCGCAGGCCTCAGCTTTTTCCAACCGTCCACGCGTCCCCAGCCGGCGCCGTCCCATGGTCGTACGGTTTGCCGAGCCACATGTAGATCAAGCCCAGGCCGATGACGATGGCGGTGGTCAGGACCATGGCGTAGTTGATGTACCACGGCGCGTCCGGGGTGCGAGGCCAAGCCATGTTGATGATCGCCAAAACGCCATAGATCAGCGCACCAAGATTGATCGGCAGGCCCCATTTACCAAGGCTGAATTGACCGCTGGGTATCCAGCCCCGTGCGCGGGCGAAGAGTGCCGCGAGCACGATCATCTGGAACGCCAGGTAAATACCGATGGCGGCAAAGCTGACGATGGTGGCGACCGCATCCTGCAACACGAAGCCCAAGCAAATGATCAGTGCCGGTAATATTCCCGCCAAAAAAACAGTGCCGCGACCGGTACTTGGGTATTGGGCGACAGACGTTTGAGCACGTTGCTGCCCACGATCATTTCATCTCGGGCGTAGGCGTACAGCAATCGGCTAGCGGCGGCCTGTAGGCTGATCACGCAGGAGATAAACGAAATCATCACCACGCCCATTACCACTTTCGAACCGGTGACACCGAACGCATTACTGAGAATGGTAGTCACCGGGTCTTTGTCGGTGCCATTGATTACCGCCGCCATGTCCGGCACGGACAGAATCAGCGCCAGGCACGCGAACATTGCTGCGGCACCGCCGATGTAGATGGTCATGCGCATGGCGCGGGGAATCATCTTGCTCGGGTTGGGTGTTTCTTCAGCCACGTCACCGCAGGCTTCAAAGCCGTAATAGAGAAACATCCCTGCCAGCGATGCGGTCAAGAATGCCGGCAGGTATGAGCCGTCGATGCGGATGTCGAAGGTATTGAACAGCACGCTGATCGGTTGGTGACGTTCGAAGATCAACAAGTACAGACCAACGATCACTGCGCCAATCAATTCGCACAAAAAGCCGAACATGGCGATGCGTGACAACACTTTAGTGCCGCTGAGATTAACCAGCGTCGCAAACAGGGTCAGCACCAACGCGATCACGATATTGGTGTTGTTACTGGGCTCAAAACCCAACATTGCGGCCAAGTATGGCCCAGCCCCCACGGCCACTGCGGCAATGGTGACGCACAAAGCAATCGCGTAGATCCAACCGACCATCCACGCCCAGCGCTTGCCCACCAAACGGCGCGCCCACGGGTAAACACCGCCGGATATTGGAAACTGCGACACCACTTCACCAAAGATCAGGCACACCAACAATTGGCCAATACCCACCAATAGATAGGCCCAGAACATCGGTGGCCCACCGGCTGCCAGGCACAGGCCGAACAAGGTGTAGACGCCAACCACCGGCGACAAGTAAGTGAAGCCGAGGGCAAAGTTTTCCCACAGGCTCATGGTGCGGTTGAAATTGGAGGTATACCCCAACTTCCTGAGTTGCTCGGCATCGCTGTCGGCGGCCGCAGTAAGGGATGGAACCGTCATATGTTTCTCCTGGAAATCGGCAGATTTTGGGTATGAGAATCCGCAGCCGTGCAGTCGCGCGCGACCCGGTTCAGTCGTTATTGTTGTGATCTCGATTACGGGTGAAACCGTGAGTCCGTCTGATCGCAGACTTGGGCAGTTCCTACAGTTTTAAAGCGCTTTCTGTAGGGCTGCCCAAGGCTGCGATCAACTTTTAATGCTTGAACATCACGTGTCTAACGGTGGTGTAGTCCTCCAATCCATACATGGACATATCTTTGCCATAACCGGACAATTTCTGCCCGCCGTGGGGCATTTCGCTGACCAGCATGAAGTGCGTGTTGACCCACGTGCAGCCGTACTGCAAGCGTGCGGCGAGCCGATGGGCGCGGCCGACATCGTTGGTCCACACCGAAGACGCCAAGCCGTAATCCGACTCATTGGCCCAGGCCAAGACCTGTGCTTCATCATCGAATTGGGTCACCGAGACCACCGGTCCAAACACTTCGCGACGGACGATTTCATCATCCTGCTGAGCGTCGGCCAACACCGTTGGCTCGAAGAAGAAGCCATTACCTTCCACCGCTTTACCACCGGTGATCAGGCGAATGTGTGACTGGGCAAGCGCGCGTTCAACGAAGCCTGCGACCCGGTCCCGATGCTGGGCCGAAATCAACGGACCCAGTTCGGTTGTCGGATCGTCTTGCAAGCCGACCTTAATGCTGCTGACGGCTTCGCCCAGTTGGGTGACGAATTTTTCGTAAATACCTTTCTGCGCATAAATCCGGCACGCGGCGGTGCAGTCCTGGCCGGCGTTGTAAAAGCCGAAGGTACGAATGCCTTCCACGGCGGCTTCAATATCGGCGTCGTCAAAAATGATCACCGGTGCTTTGCCGCCCAATTCCATGTGCATGCGTTTGACGCTGTCGGCGGTGCTGGAAATGATATGCGAGCCGGTGGCGATGGAGCCAGTCAGCGAGACCATCCGTACTTTCGGGTGGGTGACCAGCGGATTTCCCACGGTTTGTCCGCGACCGAATACCAGGTTCAGCACGCCGGCCGGAAAGATCTCGGCAGCCAATTCAACCAAGCGCAACGCGGTCAACGGGGTTTGTTCGGACGGTTTGAGCACCACGGTATTACCTGCCGCCAATGCCGGCGCGATTTTCCAGGCGACCATCATCAGCGGGTAGTTCCACGGTGCAATCGAGGCGACAACGCCCACCGGATCACGGCGGATCATTGAGGTGTGGCCGGGTAAATACTCACCGGCCGCCGAACCGCTCATGCAACGGCTGGCGCCGGCGAAGAAACGGAACACATCAGCAATCGCTGGCATTTCATCGTTCAGCGCAGCGTGATACGGCTTGCCGCAGTTATCGGATTCGAGTTTTGCCAATTCTTCAGCGTGGGCTTCGATGGCATCGGCCAGCTTCAGCAGCAACAGCGAGCGGTCCTTGGGCGCGGTCTGCGACCAGCTTTCAAACGCGGCATCGGCTGCTCGTACAGCGGCATCGACCTGAGCCTCGCTGGCTTCGTTGATTTCTACCAATACACGGCCCAACGCCGGGTTGAATACCGATTGGCTGGGGCCTTCGCCCGCGACCAAGTGGCCATTGATCAACAGTTTGGTTTGCATGGTTGGCTCCTACAGGGGAATTGGTTATTTACCACCACTGCCCGCGACGCTTTCGCCGCCGCGTGTCAGGTAATACGCGCCAAGGATTGGCAGCATAGTCACCAGCATCACCAGCATGGCGACCACGTTAGTCACCGGCACATCGCGCGGTCGACTGAGTTGATTGAGCAGCCAGATCGGTAACGTCCGCTCATGGCCTGCGGTAAAGGTGGTCACGATGATCTCGTCAAACGACAACGCAAACGCCAGCATCCCGCCCGCCAACAAGGCTGACCCTAGGCTGGGCATGATGATGTAGCGAAAGGTTTGCCAGCCGTCGGCGCCCAAGTCCATCGATGCTTCGATCAAACTGTGAGACGTGCGGCGCAGTCGGGCGACGACGTTGTTGTAGACGATGACCACACAGAAAGTCGCGTGGCCGACGATGATGGTGAACATCCCAGGTTCGATGCCCAGGGTCTTGAACGCCGAGAGCAGGGCGATACCGGTGATGATACCCGGCAGCGCAATCGGCAGAATCAGCATCAGCGAGATCCCGTCCTTGCCGAAGAAATCCCGGCGGTAGAGCGCAGCGGAGGCCAGCGTGCCCAGGACCATCGCAATCAAGGTGGCGAAGCAAGCAATTTCCAGCGAGAGCTTGATCGAGTCCAGCACATCCGGCCGCGAGAAGGCCACGCTGAACCACTTCAGGGTGAATCCCCGTGGCGGAAAGCTGAACGCGGCATCTTCGGTGTTGAAGGCGTACATGAAAATTATGAAGATCGGAAAGTGCAAAAACACCAGTCCGCCCCAGGCCGCAAGTTTCAGGCCCAGGGACGCTTCTGCCGCGCCGGTCGATGAGTTAAAGCGCATCGAAGGCCCCCAAGCGTTTGACGATGGACAAGTAAATCGCAATCAGCACGATGGGCACCAACGTAAACGCCGCCGCCATGGGCATGTTGCCGATGGCGCCTTGCTCGGCGTAAACCATGCTGCCGATGAAGTAACCGGGAGGACCGATCAGTTGCGGCACGATGAAATCGCCCAAGGTCAGGGAGAAGGTGAAGATCGAGCCGGCGGCAATCCCTGGCACTGACAGCGGCAATACTACGTTCATGAAGGTCTGGCGCGGCGTGGCGCCAAGGTCCGCAGAGGCTTGCAACAGCGACGGCGGCAAGCGCTCCAGCGACGCTTGAATCGGCAAAATCATGAACGGCAGCCAGATATAAACGAAGACCAGAAAGCGCCCCAGGTTCGAAGTCGACAAGGTGCTGCCGCCGATCTCGGGGATGCTCAGGACCAACTGTAAAACCGGTTCCAGTCCCAAGTGCTGAACGAACCACTGGGCAACGCCGCCTTTGGCTAACAGCAAGGTCCAGGCGTAGGCTTTGACGATGTAACTGGCCCACATCGGCATCATCACCGCGATGTAAAAAAACGCTTTGGTTTTGCCCGTGGTATAGCGCGCCATGTAATAGGCGATGGGAAACGCAATAATGCCGCTGGCAATCGACACCGCCACCGCCATGCTCAAGGTGCGGGTAATGATGTCGAAGTTGGCCGGGTTGAACAGTGCGGCGAAGTTGGCCGCGGTCAGGTCCGGCGTGACGGCCATGGTGAAGTCGTCGAAGGTATAGAACCCTTGCCACAACAGGGTCAGCAATGAGCCGAGGTACACCGCGCCAAACCAGGATAACGGCGCAATTAGCAGCAGCGCCAAGTAAAGATTGGGGCGTCGATACAGCAAGTTGGAAAACCGCCGTAAGGACGATTGCCTGAGCTGCGTCGCCGGATGAGTCATGGTCTGGCTCATGATTACGCGCCTTCGCTCAAGGCGGTTTCATGCAGCGTAATCATGGCTTCACGGGACCAGCGCGCGGTAAGCCGCTGACCGGTTTGGTGTTGCGCTGTGGTGTCCAGCCATTGGCTATTGGCGTGGCTGATGTTCAAGGTTTGGCCGTTATCGAGCGTGAGTTCGTAACGGGTGGCGCTGCCCTGATATTGAATGTCGAGCAGCAAACCACTGACCTGAATTTCATGACTGCCGGCCTGGCCTTCAGCGAACCGAATGTGTTCGGGGCGAATTGAAAAGGGCAGGGGGGTGCCGCTGAGGTGCAGGGCCAACTCACCGCGCAGCACGTTGGAGGTGCCGACGAATTCGGCGACAAAGGTGGTGGCCGGTTTCATGTACAAATTGCGCGGGGTATCGACCTGCTCGATGCGCCCCTTGTTGAACACGGCTACGCGGTCGGACATTGACAGCGCTTCGGTTTGATCGTGGGTGACGAAGATGAAGGTGATGCCAAGCTGGCGTTGCAGCTTCTTCAGTTCGCCTTGCATTTGCTCGCGGAGCTTCAAATCCAGCGCCCCCAGCGGTTCGTCGAGTAATAGCACGCGAGGCCGATTGACCAGCGCCCGTGCCAGGGCAACCCGCTGGCGTTGACCACCGGACAGCTGCACCGGTTTACGCTCGCCGTAGCCGTCCAGTGCAACCATGGCCAGCGCGTCCTGAGCGCGATTCAAGCGTTCGGTTTTGCCGACACCTTTGACCTTCAGGCCGTAAGCCACGTTGTCCCGAACGTTCATGTGCGGGAACAGCGCGTAATCCTGAAACACGGTATTAACGTCCCGCTCATACGGCGGCAGGCCTGCCGCTTCCTCGCCGTGAATGCGGATTGACCCTGCGCTCGGTTGCTCGAAACCGGCAATCAAGCGCAAACAAGTGGTTTTGCCCGAGCCCGATGGGCCGAGCATGGAAAAGAACTCACCGTCCTGGATGTCGATAGAAACCCGGTCAACGGCTTTCACTTCGCCGAACTGACGGGAAACGTTAGTGAACTGGACTGCAAGGGTCATGGTGTATGGCTCTGAAAGGCATTCTTTGTAGGAGCCAACACGTTGGCTCCTACAAAGGTGTTGATGGGGTTGCTCAGCGGCCGCCCATGATCGCGATGTAGTCCTGGGTCCAGCGGCTGTAGGGCACGAACTTGCCGCCTTCAGCTTGCGGTGTGGTCCAGAAAGCGATTTTGTCGAACTGGTCGAAACCGTTGGTGTTACAGCCCTCTGCCCCGAGCAATTCACTGGACTTGCACGCAGCTGGTACGGCTGGCAATGAGCCGAACCACGCGGCTACGTCGCCCTGGACTTTGGGTTGCAATGACCAATCCATCCACTTGTAGGCGCAGTTCGGATGCTTGGCATCGGCATGCAACATGGTGGTGTCGGCCCAACCGGTGGCACCTTCTTTTGGAATGGTCGAAGCCACCGGCTGTTTGTCGGTCTGCAGACCATTGACCATGTAGCCCCATGAGCTTGAGGCCGCGACACCTTCGTTTTTCACGTCGCTCATTTGCACCGTCGCGTCGTGCCAGTAGCGATGAACCAGCGCGTGTTGTTCACGCAGCACACCCAGCACGGCCTTGTACTGGGTTTCGGTCAGCTCGTAGGGGTTTTTGATGCCCAACTCAGGTTGAGTGGATTTCAAGTACAACGCCGCATCGGCGATGTAGATCGGGCCGTCATACGCCTGTACTCGGCCTTTGTTGGTTTTGCCGTCGGGCAAGTTCTGTTCCTTGAACACCACGTCCCAGCTCACGGGAGGGGTTTTGAACACATTGGTGTTGTACAACAACACGTTCGGCCCCCACTGATACGGCGTGCCGTAGGTTTGCTTGTTGACCACATACCACGGGCCGTTCACCAAACGCGGATCAAGGTTCTTCCAGTTCGGAATCAGCGCGGTATTGATAGGCTGCACCCGTTTACCGACGATCAGCCGCAACGACGCGTCGCCGGAGGCGGTCACCAAGTCATAGCCACCCTTGGCCATCAAACTGACCATTTCATCGGACGTGGCGGCGGTTTTGACACTGACCTTACAGCCGGTTTCCTGTTCAAACCCCGTCACCCAGTCATACGCTTTATCGCTTTCACCGCGCTCGATATAGCCCGGCCACGCCACAATATCGAGCTGGCCCTCGCCGGGTCCCACGGTTTTGAGCATTTCGGCTGCCTGCACACCACAACTGGTGAACAAACTGGTGACAACAGCGCTGAGTACGGCGGTCTTGAGCACTGACATGGGATTCCCTCTTCTTTAATTATGGTCGGGGCAGTGTCGGGGGCAGCTGCGAGCTACAAGCTTCAAGCTGCAAGAGGTTTATTGCTCTTACATTACTTGTAGCCGGAAGATCGCAAGGTTGTAGCCATTCTTCTTGTTTTTGATTTCGCTCTTGCTTGAAGCTTGCCGCTTATAACTCCATGCCGTGCTTGGCCATAATGTGCCGCACCACGCTGTAATCCTGCAGTGAGTCGCTGGATAAGTCCTTGCCATAACCCGAGCGCTTCAGGCCGCCGTGGGGCATTTCGCTAACCAACATGAAATGGCTGTTGATCCAGGTGCAGCCGTATTGCAACCGCGCGGCGACTTGCATGGCCTTGTCCAGATTCTGGGTCCAGATCGATGACGCCAGTCCGTACTCCGAATCGTTGGCCCAATCCACCGCCTGTTCCAGTTGATCGAAGCGGGTCACGGTCACCACCGGGCCGAACACTTCACGCTGGACGATCTCATCGCTTTGCTTGCAGCCCGCCAGCAGCGTCGGTTGATAGAAGAACCCAGGGCCGGAATGCACTGCCGCGCCGGTGACGCGCTCAATGTGTGGCTGGCCCAGCGCACGTTCGACAAAACTGGCCACCCGGTCGCGCTGACGTGTACTGATCAGCGGACCGATTTCATTGTCGGCGTCGCGTCTTCCGGCAAAGCGCAGGCTGCTGACCGCTGCGCCGAGTTCGGCGACCAAGCGGTCGTGAATGCCAGTTTGAGCATAGATTCGGCACGCGGCGGTGCAATCCTGGCCCGCGTTGTAATAACCGTAGGTGCGAACGCCTTCGACCACGGCCTGAATGTCGGCGTCGTTGCAGACGATCACCGGAGCTTTTCCGCCCAGTTCCAGATGCGTGCGCTTGAGGGTCTTGGCGGCGGCCTGGAGAATTTTCTGTCCGGTAACGATGTCGCCAGTCAGCGAGACCATGCGCACTTTCGGGTGGCTGACCAAATGGTTGCCGACGCCTTCGCCACCGCCGCAGATGATGTTGATTACCCCGCGCGGTAATAACTCGGCCAAGGCAGGGGCCAAGGCCAATATCGACAAGGGGGTGTGTTCGGAGGGCTTGAACACCAAGGTGTTGCCCGCCGCCAGCGCTGGGGCGATTTTCCAGGCGGCCATCATGATCGGGTAATTCCAAGGCGCGATGGAAGCCACCACGCCAATCGGGTCGCGGCGAACCATGCTGGTGTAGCCCGGCAGGTATTCACCAGACAGTTGCCCCATCTGGCAGCGCACGGCCCCGGCGAAAAAACGGAACACATCGACGGTCGCGCTCAGATCATCCTGACGCGCCAAGTGCAGCGGCTTGCCGCAGTTCAGCGACTCAAGGTGCGCCAGCAGGTCGGCCTGTTTTTCAATGGCGTCGGCAATCGACAACAGAATGACAGAGCGTTGCTGCGGCGTGGTTCGCGACCAACTGGCGAAGGCTCGATGCGCGGCGAGAATGGCGGCTTCCACCTGCTCGGTACTGGCTTCCGCAACACGGGTCAGCACCTCTGCGGTGGCCGGGTTGATGATCGGCTCGGCAAAGCCCTGGCCAGCGACCAGTTCTCCGTCGATCAGCAGTGCAGTGAATAATGGAGTCGGATTACCGGGCATTTTCGCTGTTCTCTTTTTAGGCAGGACGTCCATGGGCATGCTTCGTTACACGCTGATTGCGCGCCCGGCCTTCGCTCTGCCACAGAGACTAGTGCGCGGGCGTGGGGGTGACAAATACTAAATACTGAAAGCAACGTTCGATTAAATAGATAGCCTGCGCCCGGCGTGGGGTTGTTCGCGGGCGACGGTCAAAAAAGGGTCGACCAAGGGCGGTCTTGCGGTACCTCGGCGCCATGCCAGGCCGACGTCCAGGGTCTGAGTGAGGTCGGCCAGTGGACGGGCTTCGATGATGTCGCCCTCCAGTGACCATGGTCGGTAAGTCATGTCCGGCTGGATCGACACGCCCAAGCCGGCGGCCACCAGGCTGCGCACCGCTTCGGTGGAGGCGGTGCGCAAGGTAATGCGCGGTTGCAGTCCGGCGCGGACCCACATGCGCAGCGCATTCACGTCCATTTCATCGACATTGAGCTGAATCAATGGCTCGCGGGCCACGTCCGCGAGGCTGATGCTGTCGTGTTCCAGCAGCGGATGCTGGGCCGGGAGCCAAACGCGGTGGGGCGAATGGGTCAAGACTTCGGTTTGCAGGGCATGCCGATCCTCCAAATTGGAAAGGATCAACACGCCGACATCAATCTCGCCGCTGACCAATAGGTGCTCGATGTACTGACGCTCGTCTTCCATTACCCGCAGCTCGACGTTGGGGTAGGCGCGCTGAAAGCGGGTCAGTAAGTCTGCCAAATAATAGCCCGCCACCAGGCTGGTCACGCCGACGATCAACTGTCCTGCAAGTTGATCGGTGCTGTGTTGCAGGCTGCGTTTGGCGTTGTCCACTGTTGCCAGAATCAAATGTGCCTGACGCAGAAATTGATGGCCTTGGTGGGTCAGGGTCATGCCCTTGGCGTGCCGGTTGAACAGGCATACGCCGATTTCTTGCTCCAGTTGTTGAATGGCCAGGGTCAGCGTGGATTGAGAAATGAACACCGCTTGCGCGGCTGCCGATATCGAGCCGGTTTCCGCGACCGCAATAAAGTGACGAATCTGACGCAGCGTCATCATGGGAATGGCTCTGGTGGCTAGCGTATTTATTGATTTTTTCGAGTGTATATCTTTTTAATCGATAGGCCAGTCAGCGCGGGTTTTGAGGCGGATAAAGGGCGCAACTTTGCCCTGTTTTTTGCCCTGTTTTTTGCCCTGTTTAATGGTTACTGCACTGCATTGGGGCTTTTCTCGAATAAGTCTCAGAAAAGTCAGAAAAGTATGTAGGAAACATGGATCTAAGGCCGAAGGGGCTGGGCTATACTCAGCCAGCTTTGGATCGCCTATCGGTCCACTTCTTGAACGCGGCAAACTGCTGCCGAGTTGAACTCTTGAGGGCAGGACCGTGAAGAATTGGACATTACGCCAACGGATAATGGCGAGTTTCGCTGTGATCATCGCCATCATGTTGTTGATGGTTGTCGTGTCGTATACCCGACTGTTATCGATTCAATCCAGTGAAGAGAGAGTCGAAACCGACGCCCTTCCCGGGCTCTATTACAGCACCATGGTTCGCAGCGCTTGGGTTAACAGCTACCTCAATATTTTGCAGTTGTTTGGCGAGGACGAAGGCCGACCCCTGACGCCTGCCGAGATCAGCAACTTCAAAGGCTACGAAGCCACGCTGGTCAGCGAGCTGAATAACTACCGAAAGACGGTTTTCGATGCAGATGATCAGGCCTCCGTCGATGAGTTCGAAAAGCAGCATGCCGACTATATAAAGATCACCGACGAGGTGCTCGCCCTCTATCAAGCCAACGATTTCGCTAAAGCGCGCACAGAGTTTACTTCACAGATGGTGCCCGCGTGGAATCGCGGCCGCGCGTTGCTGACGTCGCTGATAGTCCAGAACAAAAAGTCGGCAGACCAGTCGATGGCCTCAATCGCTTCAACGGTGTTTTCCGCCAAAATCAGCATGGCTATCTCCTTGTTGGTCGCCCTTATTGCCGCTCTGAGTTGCGGCCTGTTGTTGATGCGCGCAATCATGGCGCCGATGCGGCGGATCGTCTGGGTGCTCGATATCATGCGCTCCGGTGACCTCAGTAAGCGCTTGAATCTGGGACGCAAAGACGAGTTTGGCGCTGTCGAAACCGGCTTCAACGACATGATGACCGAGCTGACCGGCCTGGTTTCACAGGCTCAGCGTTCATCGGTGCAGGTCACCACCTCAGTCACTGAAATTGCCGCCACCTCTAAGCAACAGCAAGCCACCGCCACCGAAACCGCTGCGACCACCACAGAAATTGGTGCGACATCGCGGGAAATCGCCGCGACCTCCCGTGATCTGGTGCGCACCATGACGGAAGTCACGTCCGCTGCGGACCAGGCGTCGATCCTCGCCGGCTCCGGCCAGCAAGGCTTGGCGCGCATGGAAGAAACCATGCATTCGGTCATGGGCGCGGCCGATCTGGTGAACGCCAAGCTGGCGATCCTTAATGAAAAAGCCGGCAACATCAATCAAGTGGTCGTGACCATCGTCAAAGTGGCTGATCAGACGAACCTGTTGTCGCTCAACGCCGCTATCGAAGCGGAAAAAGCCGGGGAGTACGGCCGTGGTTTTGCGGTGGTGGCGACTGAAGTTCGGCGCTTGGCCGACCAGACTGCCGTGGCCACCTACGACATTGAGCAGATGGTTCGTGAAATCCAGTCGGCGGTGTCTGCGGGCGTGATGGGCATGGACAAGTTCTCTGAAGAAGTCCGGCGCGGCATGTTTGAAGTGACCCAAGTGGGCGAACAGCTCTCGCAGATTATTCATCAAGTGCAGGCGCTGGCGCCGCGGGTGTTGATGGTCAACGAAGGGATGCAAGCCCAGGCAACAGGCGCCGAACAGATCAATCAGGCGCTGGTGCAATTGGGTGACGCTAGCAGCCAGACCGTCGACTCGTTGCGCCAGGCCAGCTTCGCCATCGACGAGTTGAGTCAGGTAGCGGTCGGACTGCGCAGCGGCGTCTCGCGTTTCAAGGTCTGAGAACGAGCGATGATTGAGTATTCGGCCAAACGTGGTGTCGCACCGCCACAGAACATTTTATTTCTGCTGTTTCACGTCGGCCGAGAACGTTACGCGCTTGAAGCGGTGGACATCGCTGAAGTATTGCCCCGCCTACAGCTCAAGCCCATCGCCCAGACGCCACATTGGGTGGCGGGGGTGTTCGCGCATCGGGGCGCTATGGTGCCGGTCATCGACCTCAGCGCGCTGACCTTTGGCCATCCGGCAAAGGCCCGGACCAGCACCCGACTGGTGTTAGTGAACTATCGGCCAGACGCCGATCGCCCCAGCCAACTGCTTGGCCTGATTCTCGAACAGGCGACCGAAACCCTGCGGTGCGCGCCCAGCGAGTTCAAACACTACGGGCTCGATAACCAGCAGGCGGCTTACCTGGGGCCGGTGCGTGAAGACGAACAGGGCTTGCTGCAATGGGTGCGCGTGCAAGATTTGCTCAGCGATCCGGTGCGCGAACTGCTTTACCCGGCACAACCGACGGCTGCCGAGTTATTTGAGGGCGCGCCATGAGCCGCGATGAGCGCTTTTTTGCCTTCCTCAAGGACCGGATCGGCCTGGACGTCGCCTCGGTCGGCGAAGCCATCATTGAGCGTGCGGTTCGCCAGCGCAGTGTTTTGGCAAAGTCCCAAGACATCGAAGGCTATTGGCAGGTGTTACTGACCTCTGCGACCGAACAACAAGCGCTGATCGAAGCTGTAATCGTTCCCGAGACCTGGTTTTTCCGCTACCCGGAATCGTTTGCGACGCTGGGCAAGCTGGCACAGGCGCGTTTGGCTGAACTCATGGGTGTGCGACCGTTGCGCATTCTCAGCCTCCCGTGTTCCACCGGCGAAGAGCCTTATTCAATCGCCATGGCCTTGTTTGATGCTGGATTGATAGCGCAGCAGTTTCAGATTGATGCGGTGGACATCAGCCCGCTATCGATTGAGTGGGCCCAGCGTGGCGTTTACGGAAAGAACTCGTTTCGTGGCGAACAGGTCGAGTTTCGCGACCGGCATTTTAGCGCCGACGCCGACGGCTTTTTGATCAGCGAGCGTGTGCAGACGCAGGTCAATTTTCAGCCCGGAAACGTGCTTGACCCCGGCTTGTTTGCCACGCAGCCAGCCTACGACTTTGTGTTCTGCCGCAACCTGCTGATCTATTTTGACCTGGCCACCCAGCAGCGGGTGTTCAACGTGCTCAAGAATTGGACCCGGGTAGACGGCGTGCTCTTTATCGGTCCCGCCGAGGGCAATTTGTTGTCGCGCTTGGGCATGCGCTCAATCGGCGTGGCGCAATCATTTGCGTTCAGTCGCCACGCCGACAGCGTGCCGGAGCCCGTCGCCAGTTTTGTTGCGCCCGCTTTTTCCCGGCCGCTTACGCCGGTGCCGTGGCCGCCCACGCCGCGCCCGATGGTGGCGATGCCGTCGAAGGCCGCTGCGGCGCAACGCGCCTCTGATGGGCGGGTCGTCGTGAACACCGACGCCGCCGACCTGTTAAGCACTATTGCAACCCTCGCCAACCAAGGTAATAGCGCCGAGGCCCGAGCGGCCTGTGAACGCTATTTGCAGCTGTATGAGCCGGTGGCGCAGGTGTTTTATTGGTTAGGGTTGTTAAGTGATCTAGGCGGCCAGAGCGCCGAAGCACTGGGCTTGTACCGCAAGGCGCTGTATCTGCAACCGCAGCACCCCGAAGCGCTGGCGCAACTGGCGGCGTTGCTCGCCTCCCAAGGTGATCTCATGGGTGCACGACGGTTGCATGAGCGGGCCGCTCGTGGCTTGGGCAAAGAAGGACAAAAACCATGAGTGCCGAGCGGATTGACCAGAGCTTGATTCAGGAAGACACCCAGGCCATCGACGATTGCTGGAACCGTATCGGGATTCACGGTGTCCGTTCATGCCCTTTGCTCGCTGCTCACATTCATTGCCGTAACTGCGCGGTGTATTCCGCTGCAGCCACGCGCTTGCTGGACCGCTATTCACTGGTTCAGGAACACCGAATACCGACCCACAGCAGCGAGGCTTATCACGAAATAAAAACCCGTTCGATTCTGGTGTTCCGTCTGGGCGAAGAATGGCTGGGGTTGCCGACGCGTTGCTTGGTGGAAGTCGCGCCATTGCAGACCATCCACTCGCTGCCACACCAGCGTTCGCGGGCCTTGTTAGGCGTGGCTAACGTGCGAGGAGCGTTGGTGGCGTGTGTGTCGCTGGTTGAATTGCTTGGCTTGGGAACCGGTCCGGTGATCAATCCATCCGCTCGAATAATGCCTCGCATGTTGATCATTACGGCCGAAGGTGGCCCGGCGGTGGTGCCGGTGGACGAAGTGGACGGTATTTACGCCATTGACCAGCGTACCTTGGACTCTGCGTCGAGTTCAGGCCATAACGGCAACGCCAAATACACCCGGGGCGTTATCCAGTGGAAGGCGCGCAGCCTGCGCCTGCTTGACGAAGAGCAGCTGTTGTCGGCAATGAACCGGAGCTTCTCATGACCCCAGAACAACTGCGCGATGCTTCGTTGTTCGAGCTTTTTGCGTTGGAAGCCGAAGCGCAAACCCAAGTTCTGAGTACCGGGTTGCTGGCGCTGGAGCGTGATCCGACCCAAGCGGCGCATCTGGAAGCGTGCATGCGGGCGGCGCATTCGCTCAAAGGCGCGGCGCGGATCGTGGGTGTGGATGCCGGCGTCAGCGTCGCGCATGTCATGGAAGATTGCCTGGTCAGCGCTCAGGAGTCGCGTTTGTACCTGCTGCCTGAACATATCGACGCCTTACTGCTGGGCACCGACTTGCTGCTGCGTATCGCCACCCCAGGCAGTTCGGGCGTCAGGCCGGAAGACATCAATGCCTACGTGATGCAAATGAACCGTTTGCTCGCGCCGGCGGCGGTGGTTGTGCCGCCGCCACCGCCACCCCCCCCGTCACTTGCGTCGCTGCTCGCCAAGTCGGCGACGTCCACCTCGGAGCTGTCGACCGAAGATCTGGTGGCGCAGGCCTTGCGGCTCGACGCACTGGCTATGGAAGTCGCGCCCGTCGTGGCGGCAGAGCCGATAACCGTTGTCAGCCCAGTCCCTGCCCGTCCGTTACGGCGCAGGCGCCAGGACACCGAAGGCGGCGAGCGTGTTTTGCGTGTCACCGCTGAGCGTTTGAACAGCTTGCTCGATCTGTCGAGCAAAGCGCTGGTGGAGACCCAGCGGCTCAAGCCTTATTTGGCGACAATGCAGCGGATCAACCGCCTGCAAAACCACTGCGAACACGTGCTGGAAGGACTTGAAGCCAAACTCCATGAAGCGGGCGCCAGCGCCGATGCCCATGAGGTATTGGACGAAGCACGGCGTCTGTTATCCGAAGCCAAGGCGATGTTGATCCAGCAAACCGCCGAACTGGACGAATTCGGCTGGAACGCCGGCCGGCGTGCCCAGCAGCTCTACGACACTGCACTGGCGTGTCGGATGCGACCCTTTGCCGACGTGTTGGGCGGGCAGGCGCGCATGGTGCGTGACCTGGGCCGCGAACTGGGTAAGCAGGTGCGACTGGAAATCGAGGGTGAGAAAACCCAGGTCGACCGCGACGTTCTGGAGAAACTTGAAGCGCCGTTGACCCACCTGTTGCGCAACGCGGTGGACCACGGCGTTGAGTTGCCCGCGCAGCGCCTGTTGGCCGGCAAGCCTGCGGAGGGATTGATCCGCCTCAAAGCGTCCCACCAAGCCGGGCTGTTGGTGCTGGAAATCAGCGATGACGGCGCCGGTGTTGATCTGGACCGGCTGCGGCGGAGCATCATCGAACGGCAGCTATCGCCCGCCGAGACCGCCGCGCAATTAAGTGAGGAGGAACTGCTTAGCTTCCTGTTCCTGCCCGGTTTCAGCCTGCGCGACAAAGTCACCGAAGTGTCCGGACGTGGCGTAGGTCTGGACGCCGTGCAGCATATGGTTCGCCAACTGCGCGGCTCGGTCGAGTTGGAGCAAGGTGCGGGGGAGGGCAGCCGTTTTCATATTGAAGTGCCGCTGACGCTGTCGGTGGTTCGCAGTTTGGTGGTGGAAGTCGGCGGCGAAGCCTACGCGTTCCCCTTAGCCCATATCGAACGCATGCGCGATTTGAACGCCGACGAGATCGTGCAACTTGAAGGTCGTCAGCATTTTTGGCACGAAGGCCGGCATGTTGGTTTGGTTGCTGCGAGCCAGTTGCTTCAGCGCCCGCAGAGCACCTCGGTGTCGGACGTTCTGAAAGTGGTGGTGATCCGTGAGCGTGACGCCGTGTATGGCGTGGCTGTGGAGCGCTTTATCGGCGAGCGAACCCTGGTGGTGTTGCCCCTTGATCCACGTTTGGGCAAGGTTCAGGACATTTCCGCTGGCGCGTTGCTCGACGATGGTTCCGCCGTCTTGATCATTGATGTTGAAGACATGCTGCGCTCGGTGGAGAAGCTGCTGAATACCGGGCGCCTCGAGCGCATCGACCGTCGCAGCCAACTGATCGACACTGCGGTGCGCAAGCGCGTACTGGTGGTGGATGATTCGTTGACGGTGAGGGAGTTACAGCGCAAGTTGCTGGTCAATCGCGGCTATGAAGTGGCGGTGGCGGTGGACGGTATGGACGGGTGGAATGCATTGCGGGCGGAGGACTTTGATTTGTTGATCACCGACATCGACATGCCGCGCATGGACGGCATCGAACTGGTGACCTTGCTGCGCCGCGACAGCCGTTTGCAGTCATTGCCGGTGATGGTGGTTTCCTACAAAGACCGAGAAGAAGATCGTCGACGCGGCCTGGATGCTGGCGCGGATTACTACCTGGCCAAAGCCAGCTTCCATGACGACGCCCTGTTGGACGCCGTGACGGAGCTGATAGGGAGTGCGCAAGGATGAAAATCGCAATCGTTAACGATATGCCCATGGCAGTTGAAGCGCTGCGCCGGGCTATCGCTTTGGAGCCGCAACACCAACTGGTCTGGATTGCCACCAACGGCGCCGAAGCAGTGGAACGCTGCGCTCAATTGACGCCTGACTTGATCCTGATGGACTTGATCATGCCGGTCATGGATGGCGTTGAGGCCACCCGCCAGATCATGGCAGCGACGCCGTGCGCCATCGTCATTGTGACAGTCGACCGCGAGCAGAATGTCCACCGGGTATTCGAAGCCATGGGCTATGGCGCCCTGGACGTGGTCGATACCCCGGCGCTCGGTGCGGGTGACCCCAAGGATGCCGCCGCGCCCTTACTGCGTAAAATCCTCAACATTGGCTGGCTGATCGGCCAGCGCGACAGCCGCGTGCGCACGGTCTTGACCCCGTTGCGTCAAAGCGTCCAGCGTCGGGGATTGGTCGCCATTGGTTCCTCCGCAGGGGGGCCCGCCGCATTGGAAACACTGCTCAAAGGCCTGCCGAAAAAATTCCCAGCGGCCATTGTGCTGGTGCAGCACGTTGACCAGGTTTTTGCGGCGGGCATGGCCGAATGGCTGAGCAGCGCTTCGGGTTTAACGGTGCGATTGGCTTGCAATGGCGAACCCCCGCAGAGCGGTACGGTGTTACTGGCGGGAACCAATCACCATATTCGCTTATTGAAGAACGGCAACCTGGCGTATACCGCCGAGCCGGTGAACGAAATCTATCGGCCTTCTATCGATGTGTTCTTCGACAGTGTGGCCCGTTTCTGGAGTGGAGATGCGGTGGGTGTGTTGTTGACAGGTATGGGGCGCGACGGTGCCGAAGGGCTGAAATCGATGCGCCAACAGGGATTTCTGACCATTGCGCAGGATCAGCAGAGCAGTGCGGTATACGGCATGCCCAAGGCCGCAGCAGCCATAGATGCGGCCGTTGAAATAAGGCCCTTGGAAAAAATTGCATCCAGATTAGTGGAGGTGTTCGCCCAATGATCACTGAGATGAGTTTATTTCCAGCCAACCCACGGGAGCCCCGTCATGCATGACTTACAAGTAGATGGCTTCAAGAGAACCGACGAAAACTCGGCGATGGTGCTGCTCGTTGACGACCAGGCCATGATCGGGGAAGCGGTGCGGCGTGGCCTCGCCAACGAAGAAAACATCGACTTCCATTTTTGTGCCGACCCTCATCAAGCGGTGAATCAGGCCATTCTGATCAAGCCAACGGTGATTCTGCAGGACCTGGTGATGCCTGGCCTTGACGGCCTGACGCTGGTTCGCGAATACCGCAACACCCCGCAGACGCGTGATATTCCGATCATTGTGCTCTCGACCAAAGACGACCCGCTGATCAAAAGCGCGGCGTTTGCTGCTGGCGCGAACGATTACCTGGTCAAGCTGCCAGACACCATTGAGTTGGTGGCGCGCATTCGTTATCACTCGCGCTCTTACATGACCCTGCTTCAGCGTGACGAAGCCTATCGTGCCCTGCGCGTCAGCCAACAGCAGTTGCTCGATACCAATCTGGTGTTGCAACGTCTGATGAACTCCGACGGCCTGACCGGATTGTCCAATCGCCGGCATTTTGACGAATACTTGGAGTTGGAATGGCGTCGGGCGGCGCGTGAGCAAACTCAGATGTCGCTGCTGATGATCGACGTCGATTACTTTAAAGCCTACAACGACAGCTTTGGTCATTTGGAAGGCGACGAAGCCTTGCGCACCGTCGCTAAGGCGATCCGTGAAAGCTGCGCACGTCCTTCCGACCTCCCGGCCCGTTATGGCGGTGAAGAATTCGCGCTGGTGTTGCCCAACACTTCGCCGGGTGGCGCGCGGTTGCTGGCAGAAAAACTGCGCCACACGGTGACCGCCCTGGCCATCCCTCACAACTCCCCGGCGCCGGGTTCCACTTTGTCCATTAGCATCGGTTTGGCCACCATGATCCCGCAGTCGGGTTCTAACAGCCGCCAACTGATTCAAGAGGCCGACCAAGGCCTGTACTCGGCAAAGAACAATGGGCGTAATCAAGTGGTGGTGGGTGGGTAGGACATTCTTATCAGTTGCCGAAGGCTGTGAAGCCAGAATGTGACGCAGCCAAACGCCTGCAACCACAATACTGTGGGAGCAGGCTTGCCTGCGAAGAGGCTCATCATTCCCCCGCTGATTGGGCCGGAAAACCTGGGTCGTCTGGATTGACGCTGCGTTGGCAAGCCACAGTGCTTCAATAGACCCAGATAGTCGGCGCTGAACATGTATCGCAGCCTTCGGCATCTCCTCCAGAAATTGCGTATGCCCGGCGTCGATCAAGACGAAATGCCTGTTATCCCGCCAGCCCTGCTTTACGGGCTGCCGTAGCGGTCTTGTGTGGGGTATACTCGTCGGCTTTCAAAAGTTCGCCTACGAGTGCTGCCTACCATGGAAATCAACCCGATCCTAAACAGCATCAAGGACCTGTCCGAGCGTTCCGAAACTATTCGGGGGTATCTTTGACTACGATCAAAAGCATGAGCGCCTGACCGAAGTCAATCGCGAGCTTGAAGATCCGGCTGTCTGGAACAACCCCGAATACGCACAGAACCTGGGCCGCGAGCGTTCCTTGCTGGCGCAGATCGTCGACACCCTGGACGAAATGTCCTCCGGGCTGAACGACGCCAAAGACCTGTTGCTGATGTCCGCTGAAGAAGAAGATCAGGCGGCCGTGGATGACGTGGCCGCCGAAGTCGAGCGCCTGCGCGAGTCGCTGGAGAAGCTTGAATTCCGCCGGATGTTCAGCGGTGAGATGGACGCCAACAACGCGTACCTCGATATCCAGGCCGGATCCGGCGGGACCGAGGCTCAAGACTGGGCCAACATCCTGCTGCGCATGTACCTGCGCTGGGCGGATAAACGCGGTTTCGACGCGACCATCATGGAATTGTCCGCCGGTGAAGTCGCCGGGATCAAAGGCGCGACCCTGCACATCAAGGGCGAATACGTGTTTGGCTGGTTGCGCACCGAGATTGGCGTACACCGTTTGGTGCGCAAGAGCCCGTTCGACTCCGGCAACCGCCGTCATACGTCGTTCTCGGCTGTGTTCGTCTCGCCGGAAATCGATGACAACATCGAAATTGACATCAACCCGTCGGACCTGCGAATAGACACCTATCGTTCGTCCGGTGCCGGTGGTCAGCACGTAAACACCACTGACTCGGCGGTGCGGATTACCCACGTACCGACCAACACCGTGGTCAGCTGCCAGAACGAACGCTCCCAACACTCCAACAAAGACACCGCGATGAAGATGTTGCGGGCGCGTTTGTACGAGCAGGAAGTGCAGAAGCGCAACGCCGCATCGCAAGCCCTTGAAGACACCAAATCGGACATCGGCTGGGGTCACCAGATTCGTTCGTACGTGCTCGACCAGTCGCGGATCAAGGATTTGCGCACCAACATCGAACGCAGCGACTGCAACAACGTGCTCGATGGTGACATCGACGAGTACCTTGAAGCCAGCCTCAAGCAAGGGCTGTAAGCAGTTAGAGCACTTAGTTTCAAGAGCAAGCGGCGCAGATCAAGCATTGATCAATAGCCCCGATTCAAGTCCCTCGTCCTAGGCGCGGGCACCGAACCTGTGATGGAAATCCAAGACATGAGCGACCAACAACTCGACCCGCAAGACCTGCAACAGGAAGAAAACAGCCTGATCGCCCTGCGCAAGGAAAAACTTGCCGTCGAGCGCGCCAAAGGCCAAGCCTTCCCCAACGACTTCCGCCGCGACAGCTACTGCAATGACCTGCAGAAGCAGTACGCCGACAAGACCAAGGAAGAGCTGTTGGCTGCAGCGATTCCGGTCAAGGTTGCGGGTCGTCTCATGCTTAACCGTGGCTCGTTCATGGTGATTCAGGACATGACCGGTCGCATTCAGGTCTACGTCAACCGCAAAACCCTGTCGGAAGACACCTTGGCCTCGGTCAAGACCTGGGACTTGGGCGATATCATTGCCGCCGAAGGCACTCTGGCCCGTTCCGGCAAAGGCGACTTGTACGTTGAAATGACCAACGTGCGCTTGTTGACCAAATCCTTGCGCCCGTTGCCGGACAAGCACCACGGCCTGACCGATACCGAAACCCGTTATCGCCAGCGCTATGTTGACTTGATCGTCAACGAAGAAGTCCGCGACACCTTCCGCATTCGTTCGCAGGTCATCGCGCATATTCGGGCCTTCTTTATGAAGCGTGATTTCCTCGAAGTCGAAACACCGATGCTGCAGACCATCCCCGGTGGTGCTGCCGCCAAGCCGTTCGAGACTCACCACAACGCCCTCGACCTGGACATGTTCCTGCGTATCGCCCCGGAACTGTTCCTCAAGCGCCTGGTGGTTGGCGGCTTCGAACGCGTATTCGAGATCAACCGCAACTTCCGCAACGAAGGCGTTTCGACTCGGCATAATCCAGAATTCACCATGCTTGAGTTCTATCAGGCCTACGCCGACTACGAAGACAACATGGACCTCACCGAGGAACTGTTCCGTGAGCTGGCGCAACTGGTGTTGAACAGCACCGACGTGCCATATCAAGGCAAAGTGTTCCATTTCGGCGAGCCGTTCCAGCGTATCTCGGTGTTCGCATCGATCCTCAAGTACAACCCGGACATTACTGCGGCTGACCTCGAAGACATCGACAAGGCCCGCGCTATCGCCAAGAAAGCCGGTGCTGCTGTTAAAGGCTTTGAAGGTCTGGGCAAGCTGCAAACCATGATTTTTGAAGAGTTGGTCGAGCATCAACTCGAGCAGCCGACGTTCATCACCGAATACCCGTTCGAAGTGTCGCCGCTGGCACGTCGCAATAACACCAACCCGAACGTCACCGACCGCTTTGAATTGTTCATCGGTGGCCGTGAAATCGCCAACGCCTACTCCGAGTTGAACGACGCGGAAGACCAGGCCGAGCGCTTTCAGGCCCAGGTTCGTGACAAGGACTCTGGTGACGATGAAGCCATGCATTACGATGCCGACTTCGTTCGCGCCTTGGAATACGGCATGCCACCCACCGCCGGTGAAGGTATCGGCATCGACCGACTGGTGATGCTACTGACCGACGCACCGTCGATTCGCGACGTGATCCTGTTCCCGCATATGCGCCCACAAGCGTAATAGCCAATGAAAAAGCCGCCCGATGAGGCGGTTTTTTTATGCTCTATTAAAGGAGACCCATCGTGAACCGTGGGATCGCTCAAGAAGGGGCTGCGGGCATCGCAACAGCCGTGGCTCAAAGTATTCAGTATCAGGGGCGCAAAGCCAGTCGGCAGGGCAGTGAGCAGCGCCGGCAAGACATTCTCGACGCTGCGATGCGAATCGTCGTACGTGATGGCGTCCGGGCTGTACGCCATCGGGCAGTGGCCGCTGAAGCCGGTGTGCCACTCTCGGCCACCACCTACTATTTCAAAGACATGGACGACTTGCTCACCGATGCCTTTTCCCAGCACGTCGAACGCAGCGCAGCGTACATGGCCAAACTCTGGGGTAACACCGAAGTGGTGCTGCACGGCATGCTTGCGCGCAGCGATGGCAGTCTTGAGTGCCAAGCACAATTGGCCGACGACATTGCGTTGATGGCGCTGGAATACCTGCGCTTTCAACTGACCGCCCGGCGCGAGCATCTGATCGCTGAACATGCGTTTCACCATGAGGCGTTAATCAACCCTCGACTGACACAATTGGTGAGCGCCCATCAGCAGATTTTGCTGCAAGGTACCTTTCAGTTTTTGCAGGTAATGGGCTCGTCGCAACCGCAACAGGATGCTCAAGTGTTGACGGGGATTATCTGCCGGATGGAATATCAGGGCCTGCTAGACGGTCCGCAGCCTGATGCGGACGAAGCAATGCTTGGAATACTGACCCGCTACATGCATTTGGTACTGGGTGCCCCGACACTGACCAGCGAGTAACTATGCGATTTTTCAGGACATCGTCTGTCGTCATCGCCTTGTCGTTCTTGTTATTGAGCGGCTGCCTGGTGACGTTCAAGGACCCGATCCCGGCCAACGATGCAGCGCCTGCTGGGCTGCTCGGCACATGGACGAGTCAAAACGCGTGGGGCGAGCCGCTGGAACTGGAGATAACCCGTTTAGGTAATCACGAATACAAAGCCGTCAGCTACCGCAAAGGCGATCGCAAAAACCGCGACGAGTACACGTTTACCGTGTCGCGGCATGGCAGTCGCTGGTACTTGTCGGCTGGCTTGCCTGAAAAATACGGCTCTAATTTCGTCATCGCTGGGTTTGAATTGACCGAATCACACGAGTTGGTGGTCTACCCCCTCGATATTGATCGGATCAATCAGTTAATCGACCAGAAAATCCTGGCCGGTGACACGCTGGAAACCGAAAAGGGCGACGGCGTATTGGTCACCAGCCCTCTGGATCAGGTGTTCAGTTACCTGGACGATCCGGCGAATTCGGATGTATTCATCGAAATGGCGCGCTATCAGCGCCAAATTAAGTAGCGGTGCCCTGTCCGCAGCGAGCCGTCATTCAAAAGGAGTATCGGGTGGACGATTACCAGCAGACTATTCGCGCGCTGTCAGACCGTATCGTCGTGGCTCAGACCCCGATCCGTGTGCTCGATGCAGTGAAGTGGGACGACAATGTTCGTAGGGGTTTTCTCGAAGCGAAGGGCAAGAAAATGCCTGCTGTGGATCGCGCCTATTACGATAACCGCCCGCTGGCGTTTGACTCCAACGCGGTGAAGCTGGAATTCCAGAACATCGAACGCGACATTACCCGGCAGCTGGGGCAATTTAACCCGGTCGGGCAGATTATGCGGCGCATGTGCAAGGAATACCGCATGGTGATCCGCATGCTCGAAGCGCGGGGTACGCCGGACTTCGGCCTGATTTCCCAAGAGCTGTATGGCGCCGCTTCCGACGCGTTCCACGCGGGTGACCCTACCCTGGCCGACCTGGGCATGATGCTCTCCGATTACCTGAACAACATTGCCGGGCGCGGCGACCTTAAAGACGAGGCGAAAACCCTCACCGCGAAAGACGCGGTGGAGATGCTGCAATCGCGACTGAACAAAGTGTTCGGCGAAGCTGAATCAACCATCCGCGTGTTCGAGTCTGACGGCATCGTTGCTGACGCTGCGGCGGGCGCTGATTACATCAAGATTCGTACTGACGCCATGTTCAACGAGCGCGACGTGCGGGCGCTGGAAGTACACGAGGGGCTGGTCCACGTCGGGACGACCCTCAACGGCCAGAACCAACCGATCTGTACCTTCTTGTCGAAAGGCCCGCCATCGTCGACGGTGACGCAGGAAGGCTTGGCGATCCTGATGGAAGTCATCGCCTTTGCCTCGTATCCAAGCCGCCTGCGCAAACTGACCAACCGGACGCGAGCCATTCACATGGCCGAAGAAGGTGCTGATTTCCTCCAGGTGTTCGAGTTCTATCGCGAGCAAGGCTTTGAAATGGCCGAGAGCTATGGCAATGCCAGTCGCGTATTTCGTGGATCGGTGCCCAACGGCCTGCCATTCACCAAAGACTTGTCCTACCTCAAGGGCTTCATCATGGTTTACAACTACATTCAGTTGGCCGTGCGTAAAGGCAAACTGGAGCAAGTGCCGCTGTTGTTTTGTGGCAAGACCACGCTGGAAGACATGCGCACCTTGCGTCAACTGGTCGATGAAGGCTTGGTGGTGCCGCCCAAGTACCTGCCCGAGCAGTTCCGCGACATGAATGCGTTGTCTGCCTGGATGTGTTTTTCGAACTTCCTCAACCACCTGAGTCTGGACCGGATCGAAGCGGACTATTCCAATATTTTGTAAACCAGTTTGATTTGTAGGAGCCAACTTGTTGGCGAAAAGCCTGCACACCGCGTCAGCCGTTTCGCCAACACGTTGGCTCCTACAGATATGAAAAAAAGGGATCACAGGTGAAGATTTTCGCTGCATTAGCCTTGATGCTGACCCTCGCAGGTTGCAGCTCCCTGTTGTTTTACCCCGAACCCGGCTTGCCCTTTACCCCTGAAAAAGCCCATGTGCAATTTCGCGATGTAACATTGATCGCCGCTGACGGCACGCACTTGCATGGCTGGTGGCTGCCTGCAAAAGCCGGGGTGCCGGTCAAAGGCACGGTTTTGCACCTGCACGGCAATGGCGGCAATCTGGCTTGGCACCTGGGCGGCAGTTATTGGCTGCCAGCCGAGGGCTATCAAGTGTTGCTGCTGGACTACCGGGGCTACGGTTTGTCTCAAGGCGAGCCCAGTTTGCCGGCGATCTATCAAGACATCGACGCCGCGTTTGATTGGCTGAACACCGCGCCGCAGGTACAGGGGAAACCATTGGTGGTCCTTGGGCAAAGCATCGGTGGTTCGCTGGCCGTGCACTATTTGGCTGAGCATCCACAGCAAAGGGCGCGGCTCAAAGCCTTGGTGTTAGACGGCACGCCGGCCAGCTACCGGGATGTTGCGCGCTACACCTTGAGCACGTCGTGGCTGACCTGGCCGCTGCAAACGCCACTGTCATGGCTGATCCCGGACTCAGAAAGCGCCATCAAAGGAATGCCGCAGCTGGTGGGCACGCCCATCATGATGTTTCAGAGCATCGACGATACGTTGGTCCCTCTTTCCAATGGCATCAGTCTGTATCAAGCTGCGCCGCCGCCGAGGGTCCTGCAATTGACCCGGGGTGGCCATGTGCAGACGTTCTTTGACCCGACCTGGCGCCAGGTGTTGCTGCGTTATCTGGAAGACCCGCAGCACTTCAATGGGCTGCGTCGATTGGCCGAAGTCCCGAATTACCCCGAAACCCCGGTTGCGCAACCCGCAACTCAGCATTCAGAAATTGAACATTCAGAGAGTCCGCAATGAGCGAAGAACGTAACGCAATTCCCCTGATCCTTACCGGCATCGGCTGCATCCTCGGCACTGTCGGTTGCCTCTGGTATTACGGCTATCTGCATTTTGCCAAGCCAGAAGATGCGTTGTTGTTGAGCGAATTCACCATGCTCAAGACCGTGCCAGGCGAGGAATACAAAATCTCCGTGGACCCTGCTACCGAAGTCGCGCAGTGCATCGACGGTGTATTGGTTTTGTTCGACACCGCGCAGAAAGGTCTGAGCGGCGTGTTAGTCAACGGCAGCAAACAGGCCGTGCATTGCATGGGCCAGGAAACCCCGCAGCAGTTGCAGCCGTAAAGCAAAACCACAACAAAACGCCCCGCCGATTCACACCGGCGGGGCGTTTTACTGTGCCTCAGTTAGTCGATTGCATCGACGAGCGCGGTGCTACCGGTTGATTGTCGTTGGAAATGGTCACTTCCACGCGACGATTTTGCGCGCGCCCCGAGTTGCTGCTGTTGTCCGCAACCGGGTATTCCTTGCCGTAACCCTGAGCCACGATGCGGGTAGGATCGACACCCATCTTCACCAAGGCTGTGCGTACCGAATCGGCCCGGCGTTCAGACAAAGACTGGTTGTAAGACGTAGACCCGCTGGAGTCGGTGTAGCCTTCGACCACCACTTTGCGATCCGGGTTTTGCTGCAAGAACTGCGCAAGCTTGTTGACGTCCATCATGCCGGACGATTTCAGCTCCGCTTTGTTTACGTCGAACAACACATCGCCAAAGGTCACCAAGGTACCGCGAGCAGTCTGCTTGGCGTTCAAGCTGTCCTGGAGCTGTTTGATCTGCGCATCACGGGCAGCCAAGCGCGCTTGTGCTCGCATCGCGGCGGCGTTTTTCAGCTGATCTTCAGCGGTCCGTAGGTTAACGGTCTGCTTGGCCACCTCAATTCGTTGGAGGGTCAGGTAAGACAGCTGATCGACCTTTTTGGCGTCCTCTTTATTGCGATAGGCCATGTCGGCCTTATCCAGCCAGTCACTCGCGTCCTTGGTTTCCAGCGCGGCAACCTGGCTCGATTGCGGGTCGGCTTGCAGGGCGGCAAAGTTGGTCCGCGCTTGTTCAAGGCTAGGATTCGGAGGTGTTGCACAGGCGGCCAAGCCAATGCTCAGCGCGAGAAGAGCAGGAACCATCAATTGTTTACGCATGATATTTTCGTCCTTCAATTCAATGTCGATCTAGGCAATACGAATAAACGGGAGGGTGCGGCCGGCCGCGCTTACTGCGTGGTCTTCATGCCGTCCTGCCGCAGTTCATCAGCACCCTGACGGGCATCCTGGACAGCTTTTTGAGCTTTGGCCGCTTGAGCGGTACGTTCAGCTACACGGGCGTCCCATTCGGACTGCTCGGCAAGCATTTTCGCTTCGTCGTATTTCTTGTCGTGCATCGCCAGTTCCGCTGCTTTGAGCTTGTCCTGAGCCGACTTCATCTCCACGGCCGCGTACTCGGTGCCACCTGCGCTGACGGCGCTGTTCACGGCAGATTGAGTGACTGCGTACTGCGCCGTCGGTGGGTTACCCGCACATCCGGCCAATACAACGCTGCTGCCGAGTGCCAAAACAGCCAGTTTCAACCCGCGAACGCGGCTAAACGAGGGGGTGGCAGTATTGATCTTCATGGTGTTCAACTCCATTGGAGGTCTCTTGGAACCAGATTTTCCATGACAGTCATGCCTGAAGCCGGACATAGGGTTCACGCCAACTGCTATCAGGTTTGCTGCGATGGTTAATGGCTGTGACCCATGGATTTTTTGAATAGTTCAGTCAGGTTTTTCCACCGCCTGAAAAAACCTAAACGGGAGGTAGAAGGCTCTAGAACGTGACTCAAAAGTCATGCAGGCGCATGCCGGCCGCATAAATCGGCCAGGCAGACGCTGAGAGGAGGGTTAACGAGCGCGGGTGGAAACGATAGGTTTACGCGTCAGATTTTTCGTCAAGCTGATGCAGATGTTGCCGCGAAAGGGCAAGAAAGCGCGGGGTAGGACCGACGTCTTCGTACAGCGGATCACCTTCTTCATCCGTGGCCACCACATGGTTGCCTTTGACGTACGGAAAGCTGGCCTCAAGTTCTTCCAGCGCCGCGCCAATCAGTTCCCCAAGCAGTTCCTCGGGAAGACGTTTGGGGTACATCTCGGCAATGGCCGCCAAGCGCGCGGCGGCTTCGACGTCCAGATGAATCGTATAGCCGGTTTTGCTCAGGCGGCCCTTGGCATTCTGTTCCCAGTGTTTGGCAAGTTCACGAATTTTCATATGGAACCTCATGGTAAGCCCGCTTGTGGCGGGAACATCGGGGTGCAAGTCGCGGTACGGCTCACTCCACAGATTAGCTCATCCCCTTCAATCCAGGTGCTAGACAGAGGTGTGCTTGTCAGAACCCACCGCGCTGTGCACTCTTATGGATCAGATTTTTGCGCGCTTGTTCAGTCTTGTCCTTTAATCACTGAGCAGCACCCGTCAAGAAACGCTGGAGACTAGGGCCATGGCCGATATCGACGCACGTTTACGCGAAGACGTTCACCTGCTGGGTGAGCTGTTGGGCAATACCATCCGTGAGCAACGCGGGCCTGAGTTTCTCGAAAAAATCGAGCGCATTCGCAAAGGCGCCAAAGCAGGACGGCGCGGCTCGGCAGCGGGCACTGAGCAGTTGAGTACCAGCGTTGATGAGCTGAGCGAGGATGAGTTACTGCCGATGACGCGAGCGTTCAATCAGTTTTTGAACCTGGCCAACATTGCAGAGCAATATCAACTTATCCACCGTCGCGAAGACCCGTTGCCACAGCCATTTGAATCCCGTGTGCTGCCTGAGCTGCTGGAACGGCTAAAAAACACCGGCCATTCGCCTGAGGCGTTGGCGCGGCAGTTGGGCAAGCTGGAAATCGAGTTGGTATTGACGGCGCACCCCACCGAAGTGGCGCGCCGAACCCTGATTCAAAAATACGACGCGATCGCCGCGCAATTGGCGGCCCTCGACCATCGTGACCTCAGCGCCGCTGAGCGCGAAAACATTACCGTGCGCCTGCAACGGCTGATTGCCGAAGCCTGGCACACCGAAGAAATCCGCCGCACCCGCCCGACGCCCATCGACGAGGCAAAATGGGGCTTCGCCGTGATCGAGCACTCCCTGTGGCAGGCGATACCCAATTACCTGCGCAAGGCCGATCACGCCCTGCATGTGGCCACCGGGTTGCACCTGCCGCTGGAAGCCGCACCCATACGCTTTGCGTCGTGGATGGGTGGCGACCGTGATGGCAACCCCAACGTTACCGCTGCGGTCACTCGAGAGGTCTTGCTGCTGGCGCGCTGGATGGCGGCTGATCTTTACCTGCGTGACGTTGATCAATTGGCGTCCGAACTGTCGATGCAAGAGGCCAGCGGTGCCTTGCGTGCCGCCGCTGGTGATAGCGCCGAACCGTATCGCGCCGTACTCAAGCGGTTGCGCGATCGCCTGCGTGCCACGCGCAAATGGGCTCAATCTTCATTGGCCGTCACGCAACCAGCGCCCGACAGTGTGTTACACAACAACCGGGATCTGTTTGAGCCGTTGAACCTGTGTTTCCAGTCCTTGCACGACTGTGGCATGGGTGTCATTGCCGATGGACCGTTGCTCGATTGCCTGCGGCGTGCGGTGACCTTCGGGTTGTTTTTGGTGCGTCTGGACGTGCGTCAAGATTCCAGTCGCCACACGGCGGCGATGACTGAAATTACCGACTATTTGGGCTTGGGCCGCTACGAAGACTGGAACGAAGACGCGCGGATTACCTTCCTGCTGCGCGAGCTAAAAAACCGTCGTCCGTTATTGCCCAGCCACTTCAAACCTGCTGCCGATACCGCCGAGGTGCTCGCGACCTGCCGTGAAGTGTCGGCGGCGCCGGCTGCGTCGCTGGGTTCATACGTGATCTCCATGGCCGGGGCCGCTTCGGATGTGTTGGCGGTGCAACTGCTGCTTAAGGAAACCGGTCTGCAACGGCCGATGCGCGTGGTGCCGTTGTTTGAAACCTTGTCGGACCTGGACAACGCCGGTCCTGCCATCGAACAGTTACTCAGCCTGCCGGGCTATCGCTTGAGTCTGCATGGCCCGCAAGAAGTGATGATCGGCTATTCCGACTCGGCCAAGGACGCCGGGACTACCGCTGCGGCGTGGGCCCAATACCGGGCTCAGGAGCAATTGGTCGACATCTGTCGCGAGCAGCAAGTTGAACTGTTGCTGTTTCACGGTCGCGGCGGCACGGTCGGCCGTGGTGGTGGCCCCGCCCACGCGGCAATTCTGTCGCAGCCGCCGGGGTCAGTGGCAGGGCGCTTTCGCACGACGGAACAGGGCGAGATGATTCGTTTCAAGTTCGGTTTGCCGGACATCGCCGAGCAGAACCTCAATTTGTACCTGGCAGCAGTGCTCGAAGCCACGCTGCAACCGCCACCCCGTCCTGAACCGGCGTGGCGCGAAATGATGGATCACTTGGCCGCTGATGGTGTTAGTGCCTACCGGGCGGTGGTGCGCGAGAATCCTGAATTCGTCGAATACTTCCGTCAGGCCACCCCCGAGCAAGAACTGGGGCGCCTACCGTTGGGCAGCCGGCCAGCCAAGCGTCGTGAAGGTGGGGTTGAAAGCTTGCGTGCGATCCCGTGGATTTTTGCCTGGACCCAAACCCGTTTGATGCTGCCCGCCTGGCTCGGTTGGGAAACCGCGTTGAGCAAAGCGCTGGAGCGCGGCGAAGGTGAACTGTTGGCGCACATGCGTGAACAGTGGCCATTTTTCCGCACGCGTATCGACATGCTGGAGATGGTGTTGGCCAAGGCCGACAGTGACATCGCTCAACTGTATGACGAACGACTGGTCGAGCCACACCTGCAACATTTAGGCAGTCACTTGCGCGACCTATTGTCGCAGGCCTGCCAAGTGGTACTGGGGCTGACAGGGCAATCGCAGCTACTTGCACATAGTCCAGAGACCCTTGAGTTCATTAGTTTGCGCAATACTTACCTCGACCCCTTGCACCTGTTGCAGGCTGAACTATTGTCACGTTCACGCACACGCGAGGCAGCGCTGGACAGCCCTTTGGAACAAGCATTGCTGGTGTCGGTGGCAGGCATAGCCGCCGGGTTGCGTAACACGGGCTGAAGACTTTTAGCGTGCAGCGCTGCCAAAGGAAGCTGCGCTCATCAAAAAAGGGTTACTTATCGACCCTTTAAGACGCATTTTTATAAGGTTGCGCCAAGTCATACTTTGGTAGCAGCAAATTTGGGTGCCGAAGCGTCGTCGGTTGCTGCGACTTTCGGCTGCTTGTGTGGGGATAGCCTGCTGTGTATCTTGATCAGCCTTTGGCCGATTGGCTGAACATTTTTTGAGATTGGCCCAAAGAGGCGAGTCTGTTGATATCTCTATAAAAATTGAGGAGCACATTGATGCGCGTGATTCTGCTGGGAGCTCCCGGGGCCGGTAAAGGTACTCAGGCAAAATTCATCACCGAGAAATTCAGCATCCCGCAAATTTCCACGGGTGACATGCTGCGCGCAGCCGTTAAAGCCGGCACAGAACTTGGCCTGAAAGCCAAAAGCGTCATGGACAGCGGCGGTCTGGTCTCCGATGACCTGATCATCGGCTTGATCAAAGACCGTTTGTCCCAGCCAGATTGCGCCAATGGCGTGCTGTTCGACGGCTTCCCACGTACGATCCCCCAAGCTGAAGCGTTGCTGACCGCCGGATTGGAAATCGACAACGTGGTTGAAATCGCGGTCGATGACGAAGAAATCGTCAAACGCATCTCCGGTCGTAGGGTGCATGAAGGTTCTGGTCGCGTTTATCACCTTATCTACAATCCGCCAAAGGTGGCGGGTCTGGATGATGTTACCGGCGAGCCGCTGGTTCAGCGCAAAGATGACGTCGAAGCCACCGTGCGTCACCGCCTTGAGGTTTACCACGCTCAAACCAAGCCGCTGGTTTCGTTCTACCAGAACCTGGCGACTCAGAATGGCAAGCCGAAGTTCAGCCACATCGAAGGCATCGGTTCTGTCGACGACATCACCGCCAAGGTGCTGGCTGCTTTTAGCTGATACCCGATTGCAGTCATGAACTACGGCCCGCTTGCGGGCCGTAGTTGTTTATAATGCGGCACTTTTTTACGCACCTTTCAAATGGAAACACCGATGACCACCTTGCTGGCCCTGGATACCGCCACTGAAGCTTGCTCTGTCGCTTTGCTCCACGACGGCAAAGTGCTGAGCCACTACGAGGTCATCCCGCGTCTGCATGCACAGCGCTTGTTGCCGATGATCAAGGACCTGCTGGCCGAAGCCGGGGTTGCCTTGTCTGCGGTTGACGCCATCGCTTTTGGTCGTGGGCCGGGAGCATTTACCGGAGTGCGTATCGCTATCGGCGTCGTGCAGGGCCTGGCATTTGCCCTGGAACGCCCGGTATTGCCGGTGTCGAACTTGGCCGTGTTGGCGCAACGTGCGTTCCGTGAGCGCGGTGTCCGTCAGGTTGCCTCGGCGATCGATGCGCGGATGGACGAGGTCTACTGGGGCTGTTATCGCGAAACAGCCGGTGAAATGCGCTTAGCCGGGATCGAAGCGGTCTTGCCCCCGGAACTGGCTGCATTGCCGGATGATGCTCAGGGTGAATGGTTCGGCGCAGGCACGGGCTGGGGTTATGCCGAGCGGATCGCAATCAAGGTGGCTGGGCATGACGCGCAATTGCTGCCCCATGCACAAGATTTGCTGACTCTGGCGACCTTCGCTTGGGCACGTGGCGAAGCCGTTGTCGCTGACCAGGCGCAACCGGTTTACCTGCGCGATAAAGTCGCGACCCCCAAGGCTAAGTAGCTGTAGATACCGTCTTGTTGGCGAAGGACCTTCGGACCTTATCCCTTCAGGGAAGCGGTGTATTCCCGGCTTTTAAGGAAATGCGACACTTCATCAGTGTTTTTAAACCTTCTGCAAAAATTGTGGTCTAGTTATCGTTCGGACATTTGTGAAGCCATGTCCGTGCTGCTAGATTGCCACTATACGACGCCGAGTACGCATTGATGCGCATAGACGGACCCTCATCACGCTCATACCCCATAAAGCGCAAGCCTCGCAAAGGCGCTGCGGTGGTTGATGACGCGTTTGAGGAAGTCGACAGCGAGAACGAAATTTCCCCGCAACTCCCCGCGCCGACCTCTCGACCGCAAAGTACACAAGCAGGTCCGACGGCTAACGTTCCCGCACGCCAACAAGATATGATTTTCCCTCGCTCCGTCAGCAACCGTGTTGCCCATGCACTGGCCAGTTACCTCACCACCGCCAGTTACGTCGATTGGGACATGGAAGTGCTGGGCCTCGACCTTCACGTTTGAATTCTTCTCTTCCCCCTTATTACCTCGGTTGCCCGTCCTGGAGTGAAAACGCCTGGCGCGATTCTCTGTACCCGGAGAACGCCCGTCCTAACGAATTCCTCGGCTTGTACGCGCAGGTGTTCAATGCGGTCGAAGGCAATACCACGTTTTATGCCCGGCCTTCGCCCGTGATTGTTGAACGCTGGGCTCGAACGCTGCCGGAACACTTTCGAATCACCGCCAAATTCCATCGCGACATCAGCCACGGTGGCGACCTGCGTCAACAACTGCACGCAGCTGACGACTTCATTGCGCTCCTCGCGCCTCTGGGCCAGCGCGTGTCGCCGTTGTGGCTGCAATTACCGGCGAGCTTCGGCCCGCTGCGATTGGCTGAGCTGGTAAGTTTTATCGACGCCCTTGAGCGTCCGCTGGCGGTAGAGGTTCGGCACCCGGCGTTTTTCGCCAAGGGCGATGAAGAACGGATGCTCAATCGATTGTTGCTGGACCGGGGTGTAGAGCGCATCTGCCTTGATCCGCGAGCGCTGTTCAGTTGTGTGTCAACGGACCCAGCGGTGCTGCATGCGCAGTCGAAAAAACCCAAAGTCCCGCCGCGCCCCGCAGCACTGACGCAATGTCCCCAAGTGCGTTTTATCGGTCATCCACTGTTGGAAGCCAATGATCCGTTCTTGGCGCCTTGGGTCGAGAAAGTCGCCGGCTGGATAGAGGAGGGGCGTACGCCTTATGTCTTTCTGCACACCCCCGACAACCTTCAGGCGCCTGACTTGGCGCGACGCTTCCATCAGCAATTGATGACACGGTTGCCGGGGTTGTCGCCATTGGTGGTGTTGGAGAGCGAGGCGCCTGACGCGCAACAGCAATTGGGTTTGCTGTAAGGATCGGCTGCGCTTAGGCGGCCATGCGCAGGTTTTGCAGGATGATCGGCCGTGCCCAGCCGTTGTCGTAGTTCAAATGGCGCTGTTGCTCATCGACGGTTTCAGCGGCAAGCGGCAGTGCAGGCTTATCAGCCAAGTCCCATTCGAACTCGGCGATAGGAAGATGCAGTGGCCGCGTTTGCGGACCAGGGCCTGGATTTGCGTCGGCTTGGTGGGGATCGAGCACCAGCGGCCGAACCCAGCCGCTGTCGAAATCCAGGTGCCGTTGCTGCTCGATCATGTCCGCCACGCTGAATGGCTCCGCAGGCGTAGGCAGCAGGTGCAGTTCAAATTCAGCAATCGGCAAATGCAGCGGCACGGATGGGCGACGCTGTACATCATTTACCGGTAGCTCACGCTGATCGACGATTTGCCCTAGCGCATTCGTACCGCCCAGTGGCTCGCCGGTTACTGGGTCAGCCGCCGCGACGGTAGGCGTCACTGAGTCGCTGGTTTTATCCGCCGTTTGGTCTGCCATTGCACGAGCGAACGCATCCGACCAGAGCTGGGTAACGCCGCTCAGGGTTCTGGTATTGCGAAGACTGTAGTCGCCTGCGTACGACAAATAGCCTATCGGTGCGGATTCAATGTCAGACATAGCGCTCTTTGTTCGTCTGGCTCTGGCAAAATGCTGGATATTCTCGTTATCGGCCACTTTCGCCGATCATTTAAAAATAGTTGAGCGCGTGGGCAAATGAGTGAGCAACAAACGGGCAGCCGCATTCGCGTCGAGACCCTGATCAGCAACGGACAGGCCCAAGCAGAGCACTGGGCGCAGCGCCTCGGCCTGCCATTGGAAGACACCCACGCCGAATTCGCCCTGCAAGTGACCGACGACGGTTTGCAATTGCAGCAGTTGGGCGCAGACACTTCGGGGCCGGTGCGGGTGGATTTCGTCGAAGGTTCGGCGGCGCATCGACGGTTATTCGGCGGCGGCAGCGGGCAGATGATCGCCAAGGCTGTCGGTATCCAACCGGGCGTGCGACCTCGGGTGCTGGATGCGACAGCGGGATTGGGCAAAGACGCGTTCGTGCTCGCCAGCCTGGGTTGTGACATAAGCCTGATCGAACGTCAGCCGATCATTGCCGCGCTGCTCGCAGACGGCCTGGCCCGCGGGCTGAGAGATCGCGAAATCGGGCCGATCATTGCGCAGATGCGTTTGCTGACCGGCAATTCAATCGAGCTGATTCGGGCTTGGGAAGGTGAGCCGCCGCAGGTGATCTATCTGGACCCGATGTTTCCGCACCGGGAAAAAACCGCGTTGGTCAAAAAAGAAATGCGCCTGTTCCGGCCCTTGGTGGGCGACGACATGGACGCTCCAGCGTTACTCGAAGCAGCGTTGGCGCTGGCCACCCACCGAGTGGTGGTCAAACGCCCCCGCAAAGCCCCCAGTATCGATGGCCCAAAGCCTGGTTATGCGCTGGATGGAAAATCCAGCCGCTACGACATCTACCCCAAAAAAGCACTCAAAGGCTGAACCCCTTTCGAACCTTCATCGCGAAGGCGGCGCCGAAATTTTCCACCCATACGACCTGTAGATACCGTCTTGTTGGCGAGAAGCTTGATGCGGTGTGTCAGGTTTTACACCTCGCCAACAAGTTGGCTCCTACAGCGTTGGAGTGGTTTCAGGCGCGATAGGCACGCATGAACACGCTCACCACTTCCCGCACGTGCTCGTCATCCGCCCCTTCGTTGGGTGCATCGTTGCAACCGATCAGCAGGCGGAAGTTGCAGGTGCCTTTGAGCAGACACAAAAAATGCTCGGCGGCGAGGCGCGGTTTGTCGATGTTCAGGCTGCCGCTGTTGTCGATCTGAATCAGCAGCCGCTCCATCTCCTGCAGGATCCGCTCAGGGCCCGCCTCGAAAAAGATTTGTGACATCTTTGAATCCTGAGCTCCCAACGCCATCATCAATCGATGCAGCTCAATCGAGTCGGCGCTGTTGATCAGCGCATGAAAGCCCCGTCCTATCGTAGTCAACACCGTTTCTACCGGCGTGCCCTCCGGCATCTCGAAAAACAGCTCAGGCAGTTGTTCTTCGCAACGGGCCACCACCGCCGCCGAGAACAAGGTCTCCTTGTCGGTGAAATGGTTGTAAACCGTCAGTTTTGAAACCCCGGCTTCGGCGGCCACGGCGTCCATGCTGGTGCCAGCATATCCATTGCTGACGAACAGGTTTTTCGCGGCATCGAGGATGGCCTGGCGTTTTGCCAAGTCCTTGGGGCGACCAGGGCCAGAAGCGATCAATAAATTATCAGGCATCTTCGTTTTAATAGTGGACTGGTGAGTTTGGTATTTCTTAATATACGCGGCAGTACAATAATTAAAGCATCCTACGCTAAAGGTCCATCACCATGTTTCGCGATGCCTTGTCCTTTACCCCGGCCATCAGTCTGGTTTTGTTACTGACGGGCTGCGGTCATGAAGAGTCCGCTCCGACCACCGTGCGTCCGGCCATTGTCGTCCAGCCGCAAATAGCATCGCTGTCGATGGACAGCTACCCCGGCGAAGTACGTGCGCGATTCGAGCCTGACCTGGCATTTCGGGTTCCAGGCAAAGTCATCAAGCGCTTGGTGGAAGAAGGGGAACGTGTCAAAGCCAATCAGCCCTTGGCCGAGCTTGACCCCCAGGACATGCGCCTGCAATTGGAAGCGAGCCGTGCCCAAGTGGCCGCTGCTGAAGCAAACTTGCAATGGGTCCGCACTGAGCGTGATCGTTACAAGACCTTGATGGACCGGCAGATGGTCAGCCATTCGCAATTCGACAACGCCCAAAACCTGTTCCTTTCAGGTGAGGCGCGGCTCAAACAGATCAAAGCCGAATTTACCGTGGCCGATAACCAAGCTGGTTATGCCGTGCTGCGTGCCCCGCAGGATGGGGTGATTTCAAGACGGTTGGTGGAAGTCGGGCAAGTCGTTGCCGCCGGGCAAACGGTGTTTACCCTGGCCGCCGATGGCGAGCGGGAAGTGCTGATCAGCGTGCCGGAGCAAAGCTTCAGCCGCTTCAAAATCGGGCAGACCGTGGCGGTTGAACTGTGGACCCAACGCGATCAACGCTTGACCGGTCGCATCCGGGAACTGTCGCCTGCGGCTGATCCGCGCTCACGCACCTTCGCCGCCCGAATCGCTTTCGCCGGTGGCAAAGTCCCGGCAGAGCTGGGGCAGAGCGCCCGGGTGTTTTTTCAGACTGGAGAAACCGCCGCGCTGTCGGTGCCATTGTCGGCGCTGACGGCTGAAAACGGCGCCACCTATGTCTGGCGTATCGATGCCGACAACAGAATCAAGCGCACTCCGGTTCGCGTCGCCACCTACGGTCAAGACACGGTGCCGGTTCTGGAAGGCCTTAGTGCCACGGATTGGATCGTCGCGGCTGGCGTGCATGTGCTTCACGAGGGCGAAAAGGTACGCCCGGTGGATCGCAGCAATCGGGAAGTGAAGCTGGCGGCCAAGGAGTAAGCACGGATGCGTTTTAACCTGTCTGAATGGGCCCTGCGCAACCGCCAGATCGTCCTGTTTTTGATGCTGCTATTGGCCGTGGTCGGCGCATTGTCCTACACCAAGCTCGGGCAAAGTGAAGACCCGCCGTTCACCTTCAAGGCCATGGTCATTCGCACCCTTTGGCCGGGTGCCAGCGCTGAGGAAGTCGGTCGGCAAGTCACCGATCGCATCGAGAAGAAGCTGATGGAAACCGGCGAGTACGAGCGCATCCTCTCGTTCTCGCGACCAGGAGAGTCGCAAGTCACGTTCTTTGCCCGCGACGCCATGTCTGCCGCTCAAGTGCCTGAGCTGTGGTATCAGGTGCGCAAGAAGATCGGCGATATTCGGCAAACCTTGCCGCCCAGCGTTCAAGGCCCGTTTTTCAACGATGAATTCGGCACTACATTCGGCAATATCTACGCGTTGACCGGCGACGGTTTTGATTACGCGATACTCAAACACTACGCAGACCGCGTGCAAATCCAACTGCAACGGGTCAAGGACGTTGGCAAGATTGAACTATTGGGATTGCAGGACGAGAAGATCTGGATTGAGCTGTCGAACCTGAAACTCGCGACCTTGGGTTTGTCGTTGGAAGCCGTTCAGCAGGCGCTTGAGGCTCAGAATGCGGTGTCGGCGGCCAGTTTTTTCGAGACGCCCAGTGATCGTATTCAATTGCGCGTGACCGGCCGTTTTCAGTCCGTCGACGAGATAAAAAACTTTCCGATTCGCGTGGCGAACCGCACCTTTCGTATCAGCGATGTGGCTGAGGTTCATCGCGGCTTCAATGACCCACCCGCGCCGCGCATGCGTTTTATGGGCGAAGACGCCATTGGCCTGGCCGTGGCGATGAAAGACGGCGGGGACATCCTTTCCCTCGGGCATGCGCTCGAAGCTGAGTTTGCCCACATCCAGCAAAACCTCCCAGCCGGTATGCAGCTGCGCAAGGTGTCGGACCAACCGGCAGCAGTGAAAACCGGGGTCGGCGAGTTCGTCCATGTGCTGGCTGAGGCGCTGGGCATCGTGCTGTTGGTGAGTTTCTTCTCCCTAGGGGTGCGTACCGGGTTAGTGGTTGCCCTGACCATCCCGCTGGTGTTGGCGATGACCTTCGCCTGCATGTATTACTTGGGCGTAGGTCTGAACAAAATTTCCCTGGGCGCGCTGGTACTGGCGCTGGGCTTGCTGGTGGATGACGCGATCATTGCGGTGGAGATGATGGCAATCAAAATGGAGCAGGGCTACGACCGGCTCAGAGCCGCTAGTTTCGCCTGGACCAGCACTGCGTTCCCGATGCTCACCGGCACATTAATCACTGCCGCTGGCTTCTTGCCAATTGCCACCGCGCAATCATCCACCGGGGAATACACCCGCTCGATTTTCCAAGTGGTGACCATCGCACTGTTGGCGTCATGGATCGCTGCCGTGGTGTTCGTGCCTTACTTGGGCGACCGGTTATTGCCGGACTTGGCGAAAATTCACGCAGACAAACATGGTTCACATGCACCAGACCCTTACGGCACCCCGTTCTATCAGCGCGTGCGAAGTTTGGTGGGCTGGTGCGTGAGACGCCGTAAAACCGTGTTGGTATTGACCCTTTGCTTGTTCGTGTTGTCGGTGGTGATGTTCCGTTTCGTGCCGCAGCAGTTTTTCCCCGCATCCGTGCGGCTTGAGCTGATGGTCGATTTGAAACTGGCTGAGGGCGCCTCCCTCAGCAATACCGCCGGGCAAGTCACGCGGCTGGAACAAATGCTAAAAGATCACCCCGGCGTCGACAGTTACGTGGCCTATATCGGCACCGGCTCGCCGCGCTTTTACCTGCCGCTGGACCAACAACTGCCGGCGGCCAGTTTTGCGCAGTTCGTGGTGTTGGCAAAGACCATCGAAGACCGCGAGGCGGTTCGCACGTGGTTGATCAGCACGCTCAACGAGCAGTTTGCGACCCTGCGACCCCGAGTGACGCGCCTGGAAAATGGCCCGCCCGTGGGCTATCCCGTGCAATTTCGGGTCTCGGGTGAACACATCGAAGAGGTCCGTGCGTTAGCGCGCAAGGTGGCTGACAAAGTTCGGGAAAACCCGAGCGTGGCTAACGTCCACCTGGATTGGGAAGAGCCGAGTAAAGTCGTGCACCTCAACGTCGATCAGGACCGGGCGAGGGCACTGGGGGTGACCACGGCGGACCTGTCGCGTTTTCTGCAAAGTTCATTGACCGGCTCCAGCGTTAGCCAGTACCGGGAAGACGATGAGCTGATCGAAATTCTGGTGCGCGGCACTGCCGATGCCCGCAAAGACCTGACTTCGCTGTCCAGCCTCGCCATCCCCACCGCCAACGGCACCAGCGTTGCGCTGTCGCAAGTGGCGACGCTGGAGTATGGCTTTGAAGAAGGCATCATTTGGCATCGCAACCGACTGCCCACCGTGACCGTCCGTGCGGACATCTACGGCAAGGAGCAACCGGCCACGCTGATTCAACAAATCCTGCCAACGCTAGACACCGTGCGGGCTGAATTACCCGACGGTTATCTGCTGGAGGTCGGCGGTACTGTGGAGGAGTCCGGACGTGGCCAGCGCTCGGTCAACGCCGGTGTGCCGTTGTTCATCGTCGTGGTCCTGACCTTGCTGATGCTGCAACTGCGCAGCTTCTCGCGGGTGGCCATGGTGTTCCTGACCGCACCGCTGGGTTTGATCGGCGTCACCTCGTTCCTGATCGTGTTCCATCAACCCTTCGGCTTTGTGGCGATGTTAGGCACGATCGCCTTGTCCGGGATGATCATGCGTAACTCGGTGATTCTGGTGGACCAGATCGAACAGGACATCACCGCTGGGCTTGAACCTTGGCAAGCGATCATCGAAGCCACCGTCCGCCGTTTCCGCCCCATCGTCCTCACCGCCCTGGCGGCGGTGTTGGCCATGATTCCGCTGTCACGCAGCGTGTTTTTCGGTCCCATGGCCGTGGCAATCATGGGCGGCCTGATCGTCGCCACTGCACTCACGCTGCTGTTCCTGCCCGCGCTGTATGCCGCATGGTTTCGGGTGAAAAAAACGCCAGAGCCCGCATAATATTTTGTAGGCCATAACCCGCTGTCGCGCAGTAAGGTATCGCATTGCACTTCGCCTTGGGCTACGAGCACCCCTTTCGGGACGGTAATGGCCGTGTGGCGAGAGCATTGTTTTATTGGTTCATGTTCAAGAGCGAGTTTTCGGCGTTCCGCTACATTGCTATCAGCGTGCTGCTGCGCAATGCCCCGGTCAAATATGGCCGGTCGTACCTCTACACCGAAACCGATGGAATGGACCTGACCTACTTTATTGATCACCAGTGTTCGGTGATTGTCCGGGCGGTGAATGACTTTCTGACGGCCTACAAGAAAATGGCGGCCGACGCGGTTAGCTTCGACCATTGGCTCGCGGGTTCGGGGCTGTATGACCAGTTCAGTGAAAAACAGAAAGCCGTTTTTCAGGTAGCGCTAATGGGCTCGGCGAAAGCGTTTACGGCTGTCAACGTGAAGGAGAATTTGGGTTGCTCCTACAACACTGCTTCAGCGGTACTCAACGGTCTGGTGGCGCTGAATGTGTTTAAAAAAGCCAAAGCAGGCCGGGAGTGGGTATTCAGCCTGCGTGACGAATCCGAGATCAAGCGGGCGTGGCTGTAGGTTAACGATATAAACCCCAGACGCGCACGCCGAGAGGTTGAGTTACAGCGCCCCAAACACCTTCTTCGCCAAACTGGTCGCCGCTGCGGCCGGGTTTTTGCGGATGCTGGCTTCTTGCTCGCCAATCATTTTGAACAGGCCATTGAGCGCTTGTTCGGTCACGTAGCCTTCGATGTTGGCGTCTTTGGTGTCGACGACGCCCAGCGCAGCCGCTTGGCCGGCGAAGGAATTGTATTTTTGTGCCACGCCGACTTTGTCGGTGGCCTGTTTGACGATAGGCAGGAATTTGGCTCGGATCTGATCGCGGCTGGTCTTGCTCAGGTACTGGGTGGCTGAGTCATTACCACCGCTAAGGATGCCCTTGGCGTCGGACACACTCATCTTCTTCACGGCATCTACCAACAACGCCTGTGCTTGCGGCACGGCGGCTTCAGCGGCCTGGTTCATGCTAGCTTCCAGTTGATCAACCTGTGCGCCCATGCCGAACTGTTTCATCTTCTTCGCCACTTTGCCGAGACTGCCCGGCAACTCGATGCGCACTTCTTTGTTGTTGCTGAAGCCGCCGGGAACGCCCAGTTCCTTGACGGCGATCTGCGCGCCTTGGGTCAGTGCGTCCTTGAGGCCGCCAGTCGCATCCGACTGGGACAGGTCGGTCAGCGCCAAGGCAAACACGTTGGTGGACAACAGCACGCCCGCACACAGGCCGGCAAACACAACGGAAGGGCGGAGCATGGACATATCCTTTTGAAAATCGACTTAAGAAAATGGCGCTGACCGCTAGGCCAACGCCTGGGTGTTATTGAACCGAGTCCAGACGAATCCGCAACGGTTGTGGATCTTGCCCATTCAACTGCACGCCATGTTGCCCGGTGCTGATAAACAGTAGCTTGCCGTCGAGGTCAATGTGCGCGCTTACCGAGTAACGATGGCCGGGTATAACGTGCTTTGGATCATAGGTCAGTGAGAAAGGCAGGGGCACCTGGCCGTTCACCGGAGCCGTTTGCCTGGCCAGAATCACTACCGGCGCATCGGCGCGGGAAATGTCTTGCAGGCTCACGGTCATGGTCGCAGCCGGTGGCAAGGCGACGCGTTGCAGGTAGAACACCTCGCCATTGAGGCTGGCTTGATTCGTGGGTTGCTGCTGGGCGCAGGCGCCGAGCACGGTGGTCATAAGGATCAGTAAAAGCTTTTTCATCGTAATCTCCATACGGGTGGCGGCAGAAGAATCCTGACGCCATCGGCAGGAATTTAACGGATTTATCCGGCAGGGTCAGCCTCGGAAACATCTTCGCTGCGGTGCAACGCCACCTGGCGTATGGATAAACGGATCTCGGCAGGCAGTACACGCTTGGCCGCACCCTCCGCCAAATCGCCGAGTAACGGGTGATAACTGAGCTTGCCAGCGGTGTCTTTGCGCAGCACCCCCAGGTCGAGCAAGTTCTGAATAAAGTGCCGGAACAGACTTTTGTCAAAAAACTCGGGTGCGTTGAGTCCATGCAAAATGGACAGCCGTTGCGCCATGACCGTACACAGGTCTTCCAGTTCTTCGGCGCTGAGGCTGTTTTGTCCGCTGTTGAGCAGCAGCGAGATCGCCATGTAGAAACGTTGCAGGGTCTGGGCGATGGCACGAGACAGCAACGTCAGTTGCACAAACTGACGCGAACTCGGTGCCGGGCGCAGGTACACCTCATTTTCAAAGCGCAACAGACCTTGCTCGACCAACGCCTCAAGCCATTGATCAACGACTGCATCCAGTTCGTTCAGCGGCCAACGAATGAATAACTCCGATTGCAGATACGGATACAGCGCGCGGGTGTAGCGCAGGACTTGTTCACGGCTCATGCGCGAGGCGGTTTGGAAAAAGCTCGCCAGCAGCGAAGGCAGGGCGAAGATGTGCAGAACGTTGTTGCGGTAATAGGTCATCAAGACCGCGTTTTGCTCATCCAAGTAGAGGATTTTGCCTAGGGCGTCGGCTTGTTCCGAGAGCAGATTCATACCCTTCACGTAGCTGATCAGTGCTTTGCCATCGCCTTGCGGCAAAGTGGTGTGCGGCGAATAAGGCACGCGGCGCAGCAGCGTCAGGTACAGGTCCAGCACCCGGGCCATGGCCTGATCATCCAGCGCCAGCTTATTGGTCGACAACAACGCCAGCGCCACCAGATTGACCGGATTAATTGCGGCGGCTTCGTTCAGGTGCTGTGCCACGCGCTGGCCGAGGCGGTGAGTGGTTTCGTTCAACCAGGCAGGTCGGTAGAGCGGGCCAAGCTCCTGTTCACGCCAATCCGGTTGTTCATGGTCAAGGAACTCCGCCAGCTTGATCGGCTCGCCAAAGTTAACCGACACCTGGCCGAAGCGTTGTTTTTTCAGTGCCCCGATCACTTTGAAGATGTCGAAAATCGATTCTTTCTTTTTGCTAGCACCGCGTAACTCGCCCAAATAGGTACGGCCTTCGAGGACGCGCTCGTAGCCGATGTACACCGGTACAAAAACAATCGGCATCCGCGAGTTGCGCAGAAAGCTGCGCAGTGTGATGGCCAGCATGCCGGTTTTCGGCTGCAACATACGTCCGGTTCGCGAGCGACCGCCTTCAACGAAATACTCGACCGGGAACCCCTTGGTGAACAGCGTGTGCAGGTATTCGTTGAACACTGCGCTGTACAGCGGATTGCCCTTAAAGGTACGGCGCATAAAAAACGCCCCGCCCCGCCGCAACAAACCGCCGATGCCTGGCATGTTCAAGTTGATACCCGCAGCAACGTGGGGCGGCGTCAGACCATTGCGAAACAGCAGGTAGGAAAGAAGAAGGTAATCGATATGGCTGCGATGGCATGGGACATAAATGACTTCATGGCCCGGCGCGACGGCTTGCACGCCTTCGATGTGGCTGACTTTGATCCCGTCGTAGATTTTGTTCCAAAACCAACTCAGCACCACTTCCATGAAGCGAATGACGGAGTAGTTGTAGTCCGAAGCGATCTCATTGCCGTAGCGCAATGCTTGAGCCTGAGCTTTAGCCTCCGTGATGTTTGACCGTTCGGCCTCTTCGAGAATCGCCTGTTTTACCAAAGGCTCGCCCACCAGGCCACGTACCAGCGTCCGGCGGTGGGACAGGTCGGGGCCGATTACGGCGGTTTTCAGATTGCGGAAGTGCACCCGGAAAATACGCTGGGCCATGCGCAATGTGCGTTCATGGCCCTTGTTTTCATCGATCAGCTCACGCAGATGAACCGGTGCGGAGAACTGAACACGGGTTTTACGACCCAAAATCAGGATGCTGACCAAGCGACGCAGACGCCCAGTCACCGCCCAGCTGTCGGCGAATAACAACTTCCATGGACTGGATTCGCTGTCCGGCGACTGACCCCAAAACACACTGACCGGGATGATCTGCGCATCCTCGCTGGCGTTCTGAGTAATTGCGCTGAGCAACCGCTCCAAGGTCGGCGGTGCGCCACGTTTGTCTTGACGGCCGAGCCAGTCGGGTTCGGGTGTCAGGTAGAAAAATGCCGCAGGTTCCAGCAAGTTGCCCACCGCGACGGGCAGGATCGGCCGAGGCAGGCCGGCTTTGCGGCACTCGGTGTCGACTACTGCAAGGTCACTCAGCGATGGCGATTGCAGCACATAAAACACCGGTCGGCTGCGGTCCAGGTTAAGGGTGAACGACGACTGATTAATGGTTTCCGAGCGAACCCAGAGGTACAACAGTCGGCGCAAGGTGCCAAACACAAGACGGCGGAACGGGGAACGGGTCATACGGCATCTGCTGCATAGAAAAAAACGAGGCGGACAGTGTGCCGTATATGGTCGAGATGGGCAAAAAACAGGAGTTTGATGACGTCGCGAACATCACGAGATCAAGCGGTGTGCCAAACGATCTCTTCTTCGCCATCGGTGCTGATGCGGATCCAGCGGTCGGCGGTTTCGTCGCTTTCTTCTTCGACCCAGGTGCCTGGCGCGCAGCGGACTTCGACGTTCAGTGCGGCAAAGGCGGCGCGGGCGCAGGCGATGTCGTCTTCCCAAGGGGTATTGTCGCTGTCCAGGTGCAGGCTGTTCCATTTGCCCACGGCTTTAGGTAGCCAGGTCACCGCGATATCGCCCGCGACGCATTTGTAGGTTTGGCCTTTCTTTTCCCACTCGCTGCACGGGCCGATTGCAGCACTTAGCCAAGCGGCGACGGCTTTGTAATCGACGTCGTAGTCTTTGAGGTAAATTTCGATATCAGGTTGGCGCATGGATGCCTCGTCAGAAATTGGAAAATCCATTCGCGGATTCAGGGTGTCGTATCAATTTGGTGCGTGTACGGGAGCTAACGGCTCAAGCACGAAATAATCGTAGCGCATGGAGACCGTCACTTCGAACGGCGCCACTTGCTCAATGACATTGGCCCGACGTTCTGCACTGGCTCGCCAGCCGTGCGGGGTCATTGCCAGCAGGTTGGCGCGGGATTGGCCGTCCACCAGCGTCAGCTTGAATTCCAGGGTTTCGCTGTGTTGCAACTGCATGCCTTGCGGGATCAAGGCCAAATGCTTGTCATCGGCGTAATCGCGCACTTGGTCGTACAGCCGCTCGCGCAGCTCCATCAAATGTCCGCTGGTTGGGCCAACCCGCAACAACCCGCCGCCCGGTGTCAGCAGGCGCTTGGCTTCATTCCAGTCCAATGGGCTGAACACGCTGATCAGTAGTTGGCAGCTCTCGTCAGGCAATGGCACCCGCGCCATGCTGGCGATCAACCATGTCAGTGATGGATCGCGGCGACAGGCGCGTTTGACCGCTTCGCGGGAAATATCCAGCGCGTAACCGTCGGCCTCGGGCAATGCCGTGGCGATTTGCGCGGTGTAATAACCCTCGCCGCAACCGATGTCCAACCAGCGCGCCGGCAACTGTTGCGCCGCCAGCTCGGCCAATCGTCTGGCCACCGGTGCGTAATGCCCGGCGTTGAGAAAATCGCGGCGGGCTTCGACCATGGCTTGGTTATCGCCAGGGTCACGGCTGTTTTTATGCTGCACCGGCAGCAGGTTCAGATAACCCTGACGCGCGCGGTCGAAGCGGTGGCTAGCGGGGCAAACGACACCGTTATCGACGTCACTAAGCGCGGCGGAGCAAATCGGGCAGGTGAGCATCATGCGAGTAATTTGACCAGCGTCTGGAAGTAGATCTCGGTCAGCACATCAAGGTCGGCGGCCAACACGCGCTCATTGACCTGATGAATCGTGGCGTTGACCGGACCCAGTTCGACTACTTGTGTGCCCATGGTCGCGATAAAGCGTCCATCCGAGGTGCCACCGCTGGTTGAGGCTTTGGTATCGCGACCGGTGACGGCCTTGATGCTGGCCGAGACCGCATCCAACAGATCCCCCGGTTCGGTGAGAAACGGAAGGCCGGACAGCGCCCATTCCACGTGATAGTCCAGACCGTGCTTGTCGAGCAGGACCGCAACCCGTTGCTGCAAACCTTCAACCGTGGATTCGGTGGAGAAGCGGAAGTTGAACACTGCAACCAGATCGCTAGGAATGACGTTGGTCGCACCGGTGCCGGCGTTCAGGTTGGAGATTTGAAAACTGGTCGGCGGAAAGAACGCATTGCCGTTGTCCCAGTGCTCTGCTGCCAGTTCGGCCAATGCCGGAGCCGCCAGATGAATCGGGTTTTTCGCCAAATGCGGGTACGCAACGTGGCCCTGCACCCCACGGACGGTCAGCGTAGCGCCCAACGAACCGCGACGGCCGTTTTTCACCACATCGCCGACCAACGTGGTACTCGACGGTTCGCCGACGATGCACCAGTCCATGCGCTCTTTGCGCGCCACCAGCCGCTCGACCACTGCCTTGGTGCCGTGGTGGGCTGGGCCTTCCTCGTCACTGGTGATCAGGAACGCGACCTTGCCTTTATGATTCGGGTGCTCGCCGACAAAGCGTTCCGCCGCCACCACCATGGAGGCCAGGCTGCCTTTCATGTCGGCTGCGCCACGGCCGCAGAGCATACCGTTTTCGTCGATCAAGGCATTGAATGGATCGTTTTGCCAGGCTTTTACCGGGCCGGTTGGGACGACGTCGGTGTGTCCGGCGAAACACAATACCGGGCCGTCCTGACTGCCGTGAACGGCCCAAAAGTTATCCACATCCTCAATGCGCATGGGTTCCAGCGCGAAGCCGGCATTGCCCAAGCGCTGCATCATCACGGCCTGGCAGTCCGCATCGATCGGGGTCACCGAAGGACGACGGATCAAGTCGCAGGCGAGTTGAAGGGTGGGCGAAAGTTCGGCTGGGGCCGTCATGTACAAAACTCCGATTGAAGCGCAATAACCCTGTAGGAGCCAACTCGTTGGCGAGGCGTCGTGCCGGGCTGACCGCGTCAAGCCTCTCGCCAACGAGTTGGCTCCTACAAGGTTTGTTTAGGTGCTGAAACGGCGCATAGCTTAAAGCAAAACGGCGACCCGAAGGCCGCCGTTTAATACCGTCTGTATTAATCTCAGGCCGGGGTCGGCTCTACCACATGCGTCGGTTTCGGCAGGGAGGAGAGGAAGGCCATGATCAACGCGGCCAGATATGGCAGCGATTGCACCAAGAGCATGGTCACCCAAAAACGCATATCAGCGCTTGGCAGACCCTGCACCAGGCAGATCCCCAACGCAGCGCCCCACAACAGCAGCATGATGAACAGCTCTTCCCGAGCTTCGGAAATCGCTACCCACATGCCTTGACTGTCGGCGTTCTTCGGGGTGCGGAAGAACGGAATGTTGCTGGTAAAGAAGCCGTACAACACTGCTTTTGCGATGGTGGGGTACAACGAGAAGCCCGCCACAATGGCGGAAAAAGCTTCTCTGATGTCGTCAGTGACAAAGTTATCGTACAAGTAAATGACTTTCAGTAGTTTAAGTAAAAGTGCAAATGTTGCAGACGCTGTAAACACCCATGGAAGTGGGTGAACTTGATGAGGTGATGCAATGATGGCCGCTGACCATAGAATGAAGCCACAGGTGATTATCAAATTGACTCCTTCAGCGATCCAAGGAAGCCAACCCGCCAAAAAATGGTAACGCTGAGACAGCGTTAATTTGGTTCCTTTTCCTGTCAATAACGCTGTGCGGTGGTGCTTGATAATTTGTATGGCTCCATAAACCCACCGGAAGCGTTGCTTCTTGAAGTCGGAAAATGTGTCTGGGACTAAACCTTTGCCATAACTGTTTCTGACGTAGGCAGTCGAATACCCGCTTTCGAGTAAGCGCAAACCCAACTCTGCATCTTCACAGATACACCACTCTGCCCAGCCGATTCGTTCCAGCGCCGACTTTCTAATGAGTGTCATGGTCCCATGTTGAATAATCGCGTTATGGTCGTTCCGAATGACCATGCCAATGTTGAAGAAACCGCGGTATTCTGAATAGCAGCATTTTTTGAACAAGCTATCCTTCGCATCTCGATAGTTTTGAGGCGCCTGCACGACGGCAATCTGTGAATCTGAAAAGTGCGGTACGGTATGCTTAAGCCAGTTACGGTCAACGCAATAGTCCGCGTCAATCACGGCTATTATTTCTGCTGAAGGATTGGTGAATGGAAGCAAATAATTAAGTGCCCCCGCCTTGTAGCCAGTCAATTGTTCTACGTGGAAAAACTTGAAGCGCGATCCGAGGTGCAAGCAGTGCTCCTTAACGGGCGTCCAGACGTTCGGATTTAAGGTGTTGTTATCAATTACCAAGACCTCAAAGTTCGCGTAATTTAACTCGGACAGCGCATCCAGCGTTTTCTTTACTATCTCAGGCGGTTCGTTATAACAAGGTAGATGGATCGACACGTAGGGGCGATAGGCCGCCGTTTCTTTTACGGGTGCAAAAAAACGTGATTGTCGGGGCGTCCAGGTGGCTTCTATAAATTCCCGTACTTCTACCCCGCCAGCCAGCGAGATTCCCATTGGCCAAGCGAGGCTTAGCAGGAGGCGGGAGCACAAGCTATATTGTTGACTATAGTGAAACCCTGCCCACACCAGGCCCGTGTAAAATAACAAAGCCAGCAGTGCCAGGATTTTTCTTCCAGGCGAGTGGCGCTCGGGTCCCCCTAACATTCTGGAAATCAACGGCTGCCAATGAAGCGTTCTTTTGATGGGGCCCTTTAAATTGAATTTTTGCTGGCGATGAGCGTTGAATATACCCCATCTCGGCCCGGCCACGCCTTCATCGATCTTCCAGTCTTGGTCGAACGCCTCGACGACGAAGTAATCGAGGTTGGCCTGATTCAGCGCGTGCAGTTGAGTGCGCAGATAGATGGCTTGATCTGCCAATGAAGAATTATTATACCGGGCCAGTCCACCCTTGCTTGGCCAGCCTATTTCCGACAGTAAAAGCCGCTTGTGTGGAAAGGTGCGTTTAAGATCTAAAACATGCTCCATCAAGAAGGCGGGCGCCTTAACGGAAGGTGTGTTTTCCCAGAAAGGTAAAATATGAGAAGCAATGAAGTCAACGTGATCCGCCAGTTGTGGAAAGTCGGTCCATATGTGCCATTGCTCTGAAGTGCTGACTGGAATCATTACCTCTCGCCTCACTCTGTCCAGGTAATTGATGAGGGTTATTTCAGGGACGTCATTGCGGTAGAGTGATTCGTTACCAATAATAATACTTTTAACGCTGGGAATCGTGTTGGCGAGATGTATCACCAGCGCGATCTCCTGTTCGTTTCTTTTTAGGTCACGGCAAATCCATGCCCCCAGGGTAACCTGTAGTCCACATTCGACAGCCAGTTCTGGGATGAATCGCTGAGTGCCTTCCACTGAATATATTCGGATTCGTTTTGTGTAATGGCTGATGAGTTGCAAGTCTGCGCGTATTTCTTCGCGAGAGGGGAAGCATCGTGTTAACGGACTTTGCCCCGCGCGAAAAGGGGAATATGAAACGCCCCAGATTTCCTGAGGCCAATCCGGGACATGAGCAAACCGTTTGTTGTTGAGATAATGAAGGGGGCGAATAACAGCGGAAGACAAAGTCGCGATTAATATTGAGTGAGCGGAAAATATAATCACGGCCATGAATTCCATTTCAAAGCGAGGGTATTTAGTAGCTTAGTTTATGCGTAATATTTTTTATTTCACCGTTTGGAATGGTTCGAAATAAATACCGGGATTTATAGATTAAATGACAGAGTCATGAATGGGGAGTGACCACATTCATGCCTCTTTTCGACATCAGATCAGGCCGGGGTCGGTTCTACCACATGCGTCGGTTTTGGCAGCGACGACAGGAAGGCCATGATCAACGCGGCCAGATATGGCAGCGATTGCACCAAGAGCATGGTCACCCAAAAACGCATATCAGCGCTTGGCAGACCCTGCACCAGGCAGATCCCCAACGCAGCGCCCCACAGCAGCAGCATGATGAACAGCTCTTCCCGGGCTTCGGAAATGGCGACCCACATGCCGTGGCTGTCGACGTTCTTCGGTGTACGGAAGAACGGAATGCTGGTGGTGAAAAATCCGTACAAGACCGCTTTGGCGATGGTGTGGGACAACGCCAGCCCGGCCAACGCAGCGGCAAACGCGTCCTTGAGGTTGACCCCCACAGCGCGGCGGTACAGGAAGATGATCTTGCCGACCTTGAACACGAAGAGTGCCAACGGCGGAATCGCGAAGATCAGCAGCGGCGGATCGACCCGTTGCGGCACGATGATCATCGCGCCCGACCAGAGCAGGGCGCCGAAGGTGAAGAAGATGTTCATGCCATCAGCCACCCACGGTAACCAGCCCGCGAGGAAGTGATAACGCTGACCGCGAGTCAGTTGCGTGTCTTTGCCGCGCAGCAGGCTCGACGTGTGGCGCTTGATGATTTGAATCGCGCCATAGGCCCAACGGAAACGTTGTTTCTTGAAGTCAATGAACGTGTCCGGCATCAGGCCCTTGCCGTAGCTGTTATGGGCATAGGCCGCAGAAAGACCCTTTTCGAACACCCGCAGACCCAGTTCGGCGTCTTCACAGATGCACCAATCGGCCCAGCCAAGCTCCTCGAGCACCGAGCGACGGGTCATGGTCATAGTGCCGTGCTGGATGATCGCGTCGCGGTCGTTACGGGTGATCATGCCGATATGGAAGAAGCCTTTGTATTCCGAGTAGCAAAGCTTCTTGAAGGTGCTTTCGTTCTGGTCGCGGTAGTCCTGCGGCGACTGGACCACGGCGATTTTCGGATCGGCGAAGTGCGGCACCATGTGCTTGAGCCAGTTGCGATCAACGCAGTAGTCGGAGTCGATCACGGCAATGACTTCAGCGTCCGGCGCGGTGTGCGGAATCAAGTAGTTCAGCGCGCCGCCTTTGAAGCCTGCCAGCGGGGCGACGTGGAAGAACTTGAAGCGTGGGCCGAGCAGTTCGCAATGCGCCTTGACCGGTTCCCAGACCGCAGGGTCTTTGGTGTTGTTGTCGATGAGCAGGACTTCGAAATCCGGATAATCGAGGGCCGCCAGCGCGTTGAGGGTCTGCTTGACCATCTCGGGTGGCTCGTTGTAGCAAGGCACATGCACCGAGACTTTTGGTCGGTACGCGTTGTCGATTTCCACGGGCAGGAATTCACGGCGGCGCTTGTGGGTCCAGACTGCTTCGGCCAGCTCATGCGCTTCGGCCATCAATACGATGAACACGCCCAGTGCGCCGAGGGCCAGCAAGAACCCAACCGTCAGGCTGAACCAGGTGCTGTATTGCTGGCTGTAGTCGTAACCGATCCACACCAGCACCGAACCGCAAAGGAAAGCGGTGAACGTCAGGAAGGTGCGGCCGCGTTGGCGCAACGCCGAGCCGTCGATCAGCAGCAACGCCAGCGACAGCAGGGCCAAGACCCCCGATCCGATGGCCAGGACTCGCCACTGCGGGATAGCGACGATGGGCCCGGTGAAATTGAATTTCTGCTGGCGGTCGGCGTTGTACACGCCCCAATACGCGCCCACCGAACCTTCGTCACTGGCTTTCCACGGCTGATCAAAGGCTTCGATCACGAAGTAGTTGTAGCCCTGACGGTTCAGCTTGTTGACCAGCGTACGCAGGTAAATGGCTTGATCCGACTGGGTCGCATCAGCACCGCCGCGCATACGGCCATTGCTCGGCCAGCCAACCTCCGAAAGCAACAGCGGTTTTTTCGGGAACATTTTTTTCAGTTCGCGAGCGCGGTCGAGGACGAACTGACCGGCCTTGTCCACCGGGATAAATTCCCAATACGGCAGAATGTGTGCAGCGATCAAGTCAACGTGCTTGGCCAGCTCAGGGTATTTCTCCCAGATGTGCCACTGTTCGGAGGTTGTCACCGGCACTTTTACCGCCGCACGAACCCGGTCCAGCAGGACACTGAGTTGTTTGACGGTGATTTCACGGCGGAACAGCGCTTCGTTGCCCACTACCACTCGAACGACACTGCGCGTGGTGTTCGCCAGTTCGATGGCCCGGGTAATTTCACGCTCGTTGCGCTCTTGGTCAGGGCTGATCCAGATGCCCAGGGTCACGCGCAGGCCAAACTCTTCGGCCAGCTTCGGAATATCTCCCAGGGAACCGTCCACCGAGTAGGTGCGGATACTGTCGGTTTGCTTACTGATCAACTCCAGGTCCTGACGCATTTCGTCGTCGGTCGGGTAGATGCCTTCCTGCGGATTTTGCCCCGGTCGGAAGGGAGAGTAAGAAAAGCCTGAAATCTGCTCGGGCCAGTCGGGGGCGTTGACCGGGCGGTTGATTAGCGCCCAGAAACCGGTGAACAGCGCGGCAATCGCCACGACAACCACCAAGTTGAGTCCAAATTTACGCGATGACATAAATACGTCTAATTCCAAAGATTGCTATGTAACTAGGTGTGTTGTCGCTATTAAAGCAGGGGAGGGGGGCGCGCGTCTTCGCGAATTTCGGCTGGAGGACGGATCGGTAGGACCCAACTTGTTGGCGAGAAGCAGCGCTGCGGTGCGTCAGGCACGATGCCTAGCCAACAAGTTGGCTTGTGCAGCGTGCGGCGCGGTTAGAGATTGCGGTTTATCCGGATAAAGATGCTCTCACCGGTAGACCGCCCTATAATGCGCGCCGGTTTTTGGGGTTATGGTCATGAACACAGAAGATCCGCGGTTTGCTGGCGTCGCCCGTCTGTATGGCATTGAAGGCCTGAGCCGGTTGCGTGCTGCCCATGTGGCAATCGTTGGTGTCGGAGGGGTCGGTTCGTGGGCGGCAGAAGCGATTGCCCGCTGCGGCGTCGGCGAAATCTCTTTGTTCGATATGGACGACGTGTGCCTGAGCAACAGCAACCGCCAGTTGCACGCACTGGAAGGCACGATCGGCCGGGACAAGGTTGAGGTCATGGCCGAGCGCCTGCGTGCAATCAACCCGGATTGCGTCGTCCATGCCGTCAGTGATTTCGTCACCCGCGAGACCATGGCCGAGTACATCACGCCGAACATCGATTGCGTGCTCGATTGCATCGACAGCGTTAACGCGAAGGCCGCGCTCATCGCTTGGTGCAAACGCCGCAAGATTCAGATCATTACCACGGGCGGTGCGGGCGGGCAGATAGACCCGACGCTGATCCAGGTCTGCGACCTCAACCGCACCTTCAACGATCCGTTGGCATCCAAAGTGCGCTCGACCCTGCGCCGGGATTACGGTTTCTCGCGGACCATGACCCGCCACTACAGCGTGCCGTGCGTGTTCTCTACCGAGCAGCTGCGTTATCCGAAACCCGACGGCAGCATCTGCCTGCAAAAAAGCTTCGTCGGCGACGGCGTGAAGCTCGACTGCTCGGGTGGGTTCGGCGCGGTGATGATGGTTACGGCGACGTTCGGTATGGTCGCGGCGACCAAAGCAGTGGACAAGATTGTTGCCGGTGTAAGACGCCCGTCTGAACGGATAAAGCCGATTCAGGTCGTGCCGGAAGCCAACTGACGCATCCGCTGTAATACCGCGTTCAAGCCGTTGCTGCGTGACGGTGACAAGTGACGGCTAAGTCCCAATTGCTTGAACCAATCCGCTGGATCAACCTGCTGCATATCCTCTGCTGACAGGCCATTGACCCGCGCCAACAGCAGCGCCACCAAGCCTCGAATCAAGCGCGCGTCACTGGCGGCACGAAATTGCCACGCCCCCTGCTCGAAATTGCCCAGCAGCCAGACCTGGCTTTCACAGCCGTGTACCCGGTGCGCTTCGGTTTTTTCGTCGTCGCTCAACGCGGGCAAGCGTTCACCCCATTGCATCAATAGCCGCGCACGCTGCTCCCAGCTTTGTGGCTGATTGAAAGTATCCAAAGCCAGCTGGGCATCAGGCGGCAACTTCATCGCAGCAACTCCAGCGCTTGGTCCAGTCCATGGAAAAAACGCTGCACGTCGTCGGAGTCGTTGTACAGCGCCAGAGACGCGCGTAAGGCACCGGTCAGCCCCAGGTGCTTGATCAGCGGCATCGCGCAATGATGCCCGGCACGCACGGCAATGCCCTGTTCGGTCAACAGGTGAGCCAGATCGGCGTTGTGAACCCCGTCCACCACGAAGCTCACCAACGCCAATTGCGGATCTCCCAGCACTCGCACGCCCTCGCGGCTGCGCAAACCCTCGCGCAATAACCGGTGCAGCGCGGCCTCATGGGCCAGCACGGCGCCGTGGTCGAGGCTGTTCAAATAGTCGAGGGTCGCGCCCAGGCCGATGACCCCGGCTATCGGTGGCGTGCCCGCTTCAAAACCCAGTGGCGCAGGGCGAAACGTTGCGCTGTGGTAGTCAGTGGTCAGGACCATTTCGCCGCCGAACTGCCAATGACGTAACTGCGCCAGAGCTTCATTGCGGCCGTACAGCACGCCGACGCCGTCCGGGCCGTAGAGTTTGTGGCTGGAAAAGACATAAAAATCGCAGCTCAGGGCCTGCAGGTCTTGTCGGCCGTGCACTACACCTTGTGCGCCATCGACCACCGTCAGCGCGCCGTGCGCCTTGGCCATCTTCAGTAACTCGGGCAGCGGTTGCCAGGCGCCAAGTACGTTGGACAGCTGACTGACGGCCAATACCCGGGTACGTGGACCGATCAGCGTGGCAGCAACAGGAAGATCAATCAGCCCGTGGGCGTCGAGGGGCAAAACAATCAATTCGATACCGCGACGCTGTGCCAGTTGCTGCCAAGGCAGCAGGTTGGCGTGATGCTCCAGCGCCGAGATTACGATCTCATCGCCGGTTTCAAATTGATGCTCAAGCCCATACGCCAGCAGGTTCAATGCCGAGGTGGTGCCGTGGGTAAAAATGATCTGTGCGTCATCGCCCGCGTTAAGCCATTGGGCGACGTTGCGCCGGCTGTTTTCAAACAATTGAGTGGCGTTTGCCCCCGGCAGGTGCTGTGCGCGATGCACATTGGCCGCGCCGTTGGCGTAGTAATTGTTTAGCGCGTCGAGCAGCGCTTGGGGTTTTTGCGTTGTAGCGGCGTTGTCCAGATAGGTCTGGCCTTGCCGTTGCAGTGCGGCGATGGCTGGAAAATCAGCGCGCCAAGGGGAGGGCAGAAGCATGGTATTCAGCTCGATGGATCAGGGCCAACGCTGCAGGTGCAGCGTGGGCCTTGGATACGGCATCAGATCAGTTGTGAGCGTGCAGCGATTCGTTCAACTCGACGGCCGATTTGCGGGATTTGCATTCCACCGCGCCGGTTTGCGAGTTGCGGCGGAACAGCAGGTCAGGCTGGCCCGACAGTTCACGGGCCTTGACCACTTTCACCAGCTGATTCTTGTCATCAAGCAGCGCGACCTTGGTGCCGGCCGTCACGTACAGACCTGCTTCAACGGTATTGCGATCGCCCAACGGGAAGCCGATGCCCGAGTTGGCGCCGATCAGGCAGCCTTCGCCGACCTTGATCACCACGTTGCCGCCACCCGACAAGGTACCCATGGTCGAGCAACCGCCACCCAGGTCGGAACCCTTGCCGACGAAGACGCCGGCCGAGACTCGACCTTCGATCATGCCCGGGCCTTCGGTGCCGCCGTTGAAGTTGACGAACCCTTCGTGCATCACGGTGGTGCCTTCGCCGATGTAAGCGCCCAGACGTACTCGTGCGCTGTCAGCGATACGCACGCCGCTCGGCACCACGTAGTCGGTCATTTTCGGGAATTTATCCACCGAGAACACTTCCAGCATTTCGCCCTTGAGGCGCGCTTCCAGTTGACGCTCAGCCAGTTCGGCCAAGTCGACAGCGCCTTGACTGGTCCAGGCAACATTAGGCAGCAGCGGGAAAACGCCCGCCAAGTTCAGGCCGTGTGGCTTAACCAAACGGTGTGATAACAAATGCAGCTTGAGGTAAGCCTCAGGCGTCGAGGTCAATGCCGCGTCTTCGGCCAAGAAGGTGGCGACCAGCGGCTTGTGGCTTTCAGCCAGGCGGGTCAGCAGGGCGGCTTGGCCCGGATCGATCGTTTTCAGCAACTCAGCCAGTTGTGAAGCCTGAGTGGTGTTGAAAGCGATGGCCTGATTGCCACCGGTGTAACCCAGTGCGGGTGCGATAGCAGCGACCAATTCGGCAGACGGCTTAAGCAACGGCTGAGCGTAAAACACTTCAAGCCATGCGCCTTTACGGTTTTGAGTACCGATACCAAAGGCCAGGCTGAACGGGGTAGTAGACATGTGAATACCTCTAACTATTAAGAAAGGGGCTCAAGCAGCGCTTTGGCTTACTTGAAGGCCGCCTCGTACACATCGGGCTTAAAGCCAACCAGGGTTTTACCGCCAATATCGAGCACCGGGCGCTTGATCATTGACGGTTGTGCGAGCATCAGTTCGATTGCCTTGGCTTGATCGAGATCGGCTTTTTGTCCGTCGTCGAGTTTGCGAAAGGTCGTTCCTGCCCGGTTTAAAACCACTTGCCAGCCATGTTCATCACACCATTGAGTCAGGTGCTGACGGTCGATGCCGACCGTTTTGTAGTCATGGAAGTCGTAACTCACGGCATTTTCATCAAGCCAGGTGCGGGCCTTTTTCATGGTGTCGCAGGCTTTGATACCGTAGAGGTGTACGCCTTTATTGTTACTGGAGGAATTGTCCATTCCCGAAACTCCCCATGTGCCCAAAAAATTCAGCGGGTGATTATGCCACGTCGCTCCAATCAGTGCCTGGGCTGTCTCTGTAGAGGCTGCTCGCACGACACGCATAAAAAAGCCCGGCAGGTTGAGCCGGGCTTTTTAGCGTATTTCGATCATCTACCCATTGAGGCAAACACTCAGGCCGTGGTGTTAACCGCGGTGCCCGAGGTGCTGGAGCCTGCGTCGGTCAGTGCTTTTAGGAGGGCGCCGTTAGCGCTTTGCAATGAAGCGTTAGTGGATGCGATCTGAGTCTGCGCTGCGGCTACGGCGGCGGCCTTGGCGTCAGCGTTTTTTGTGCTGCTTTGGGCCTTTTGCAGCGCTTGTTCTTCTTGCTGCAACTGCTTCTGCAATGCCTGAATTTGTTTTTGCAGTTGTTTCACGGTGTCCGAAGCGGTAGTGGTGGTGGACGAGCTGGCGCTCGCGCCGCCCGCTGGCGCACCACCACCTGCGCCGGTGCTCGACGTCTTGGTCGATGCGGCCGCTGCCGACTTAGTGCCGGTGGTGTCGGTTGTATCAGTGGTCGCCGCCTTGGTGGTGGCAACGGTGGCAATGTGAACGGCGGATCCAATACTGGTGAGGCTCATCGCGTGGATTCCTTTTGAACGGAAACGAAAGAAGATTCCTACACATCGGCCACGATAGGTAAAACTTTAGTGGCCCAGACGATGAACTTCGTCGCAAGCAAACAACCCAGAAGTCAGACGGGTGTCCAACTTTTGGGGTGCAGTTCAGATTTTGGGGTTGCACATATTACCGTTCACGGCAGGCGAAACAGCAGGTAGTCATCTTTATCAAATTGGCTACTGAGCAGCGGCTGTAAGGCCGTCAATCGGTTGTCCGGCAGCGCTTGATAAACGGTTTTGGCGATCACCACGTAGACAGGCCCCTTCACCGCAGCCAATTCATCTGGCGAGGCGATGAAGATAGGTTTGAGGTCTTCGGGGATGTTGACCACGAATTTGATGGCTTTGCCATCCTTGGGCATCCCATACAAGGCCAGCGGCGCAGGGTCACGCTGGATCAGGTCATGCACCGCCACGCTAAAGCTGTGGGTGTCATAGGCCGCGCGCTCCACGGGTTCGTAGACCCAAATGAAACTCGTCCACACCGCCAGCACTGCGCACGCCGCCAAGCTCGCAGCACGCCATCGGGCCTTGAACAAGACCGCTAAAGCGATGACCTGTAACACCGCTAATACGGAGATAATTGCGCCAATCGAGGTCAGGTGCTCGGCGAAACGATGCTGAGCCACCAATAGCCCAGCGATCAACGCGCTCGGCATCAGTAACCAAATTCCTTGGAGCAAACCGCGTAAGCACGTGAACAAACGCCCTTCAGCCATCTGAAACGGATAAGCCGCAATGATCGCGGCCATGGGAATCATGGGCAGCATGTAACGGGCTTTTTTCGCCTGGGGAATCGACAGGCCGACCATGACGATTAATCCGGCCGCAGCGCAGAACATCACCAGCCTCAGCGCGGGCGTAAGGGGCTGCCGACCGCGAAGGATAATGGCTGCGAGCACCAGAATCGCTACTGGGTAAGCCAGCGCATAGTTACCCAGCGAACTGCTGAAGTAATAGAAAATACTGCTCGTGCCCTCGGTGCCGTCCATGCGTGAAGTGAATTGCATGCGCACCACTTCGTTGAGGAACTCTTGACCGCCGCTGAGCCTGGCGAGCAGCAATAGCGCGCCGATGCAGACCGCCAGTAATACCGCCGCTTGCACACCGAAAATAAACATCCGACGCCATTGGCCGCCCAGCACGTAATAACTGCACAGCATGCCGGTGGGAACCACCAGGCCGATGGGGCCGCGAATGGCAAAGCCCAGCACCAATAGCGCGAGGATCAGACCCATGCGCCGACGCGCGCCGAAGTGGTCTGCGGCGTAGCCCAGGTAAAACACGGCGAACGAGACGGTCGCGAGCATTTGGTCCAGGGAAATCGCGCGGGTTTCAGTGATGAAGGTATTGCTCAGCAGCAGCAAGGCCACGCTGACCAATGCCCATGTCCGCGAGTGCGCCGCTACCAAGCGATAAATAAGCGTGACCAACACCGTCGAGGCAATGGCCGTCGGCAACCATGCGGTGAGGCTGATCACTTGCCCAAACGGCAGCGAGAGCAGGTAAATAAAGAACGTCGATGTGGCGGAATAGTCTGGGTAAGGCTCGCCGTAGGTCGTGGGGAAAAAGCTTGGACCGTGGCGCAACATTTCCTGGGCGAAAATCACAAAGCGCGAGTCGAAACCGATTGCCGCCTGTTGATAGTTACCCACGACAAATAGCAGGAATGCCAACACTCCCAGGGCGATGGACTGGCGGCGTAGGGTCGCCGAAGAGGCCGCTGAGGGCTGGGGCAGAGGTAGGAACGGCAAACGTGTATCTCCAAAAAAACAAAACGTCGCTGCGCTTCAACGTGAACGCTCACGAACACCGGATGCACAAAGGGCCAGAGCCCGCAAACCACAGGTGGCTGCAGGCGCTGACCCTGGCGGATTACAGTGCGTTAGCGTCGGTAACGCTGTTCGCATTCCATTGCTGAAACGGAATCGGCAGGGAGCGAGAATCGCCACGGCCCATTGGGAAATAGGTGAAGCCCTTCCTCTTCATGCGCTCGGTGTCATACAGGTTGCGACCGTCAAAAATCACCGGCGTTTTGAGGCGTTCGTGGATCAGATTGAAATCCGGCGCCTTGAACTGTTGCCATTCGGTGCAGACGATCAATGCATCGGCGCCGCCCAGTACGGATTCTGGCGTACCCATCAAGCTCAGGCCTGGGTGGTTGCCATAAATGCGCTGGGTTTCTTGCATGGCTTCCGGGTCGAACGCCCGAACCGTTGCGCCAGCTGCCCATAGCGCTTCCATCAAAATCCGGCTCGGCGCATCGCGCATGTCATCGGTATTGGGCTTGAACGCCAAGCCCCACACCGCAAAGATTTTTCCGCGCAAATCGCCCTTGTAGAACGCGTTCACGCGTTCGAACAGTTTGGTTTTCTGCCGTTGGTTGATGGCTTCCACCGCTTGCAGCAAATCGCTGGAGCAATGTGCTTCCTGAGCGCTGTGGATCAACGCGCGCATGTCTTTAGGGAAGCACGAACCGCCGTAGCCGGCGCCCGGATAGATAAAGTGGTAACCGATGCGTGAGTCAGCACCGATGCCCAGACGCACGGACTCGATGTCCGCGCCCAAGTGTTCGGCCAGTTCAGCGATTTGGTTGATGAAGCTGATCTTGGTGGCCAGCATGCAGTTGGCGGCGTATTTGGTCAGCTCGGCGCTGCGCAGGTCCATGAAAATGATGCGGTCATGGTTGCGGTTGAACGGTGCATACAGGTCGCGCATCACGTCGCGCACCTCTTCGCGCTCGCAACCGACCACGATCCGGTCCGGGCGGCGGCAATCGGTCACTGCCGAGCCTTCTTTCAGGAATTCAGGGTTGGAGACGATATCGAACTCCAACGGCCGGCCGGCCAGGGCTTTTTCAGTGTGCAGGCGCAAGGCGTCGCCAGTGCCGACCGGTACGGTGGATTTTTCCACCAGAATCAGCGGCTCGACCCGATGACGCGCAACCATGTCGCCCACTGCGAACACCGCTTTCAGGTCCGCTGAGCCGTCATCGCTGGACGGCGTACCGACGGCGATGAACAGCACTTGGCCGTGCTCGATGGCGAGCTTCTCGTCGTTGGTGAAATGCAGGCGTCCGCTTTCCAGATTTTCCCGTACCAGCGTCGCCAGACCGGGCTCAAAAATGCTTACGTGGCCTTGCTGCAACTGCTTCACTTTTTCTGCATCGATGTCCATGCAGATCACATCGTGGCCGACTTCAGCCAACACGGTTGCTTGCACAAGGCCGACGTAGCCACTACCTAATACTGTGATTTTCATGCCGAATTCCTGGACCGTGTCGCGGAGCTACGTTTTGAGGAGCTACGTTGTGAGTTGATAGTGATGACGCCGAGGATAACCAGAGTCACACCTAATGTTTTGGAAGCGCTGAACTGTTCATGGAAGACCGGCAGACCTGCTGCCAGCAAATACACCAAGGCGTAACTAATGCTGAGTAATGAGTAAGCACGGCCCAGCGGCACGTCGCGCAATGCAAGTAACCAGCACAGCATCGAGAGGGCGTAAGCCAAAATCGCGGCACAGACAACGCCAATCGCGAGCAAATCGATGCTGCCGTTACCGAGTGCGTCCAGCCATTGGGTCGGCAAGGGCAGGCGCGTCATGCTCCAGCGCATCCCCAGTTGTGCGCCGCTGACCAACAACACGCTGCCCAAGGCGAAGGTGACGCCACGTCGCAGGTTCATGCGTGTTGTCCGAGCAAAATCACGCCACCGATCACCAACGCGACGCCAATCCAGTGGCGGCGGTCGATGGACTCTTTGAACAAAAAGCGTGCAACCAGTGTGATCAGAACGAAGTTCAAGCTCAGCATCGGGTAAGCAATACCGACTTCAACGCGCTGCAGCACTAGCAGCCACAATAGCAATCCGAAACCCAAGCTCGCCAAGGCCAGCCATAACCAAGGCGAACGCAGGGCGAGGCCGATGCCGACGTTTTTTCCGCGCCAGCCCTCGACCGCGAATTTTTGCGCGACTTGGCCCAGGCAGCTCAACAAGCAGGCGGCCAGCAACAAAAGCAGGGTCATGAGGCGGATTGCGCGAAGATCAGGATCACAATGTTCCCTTCTTCATAACGCTGGCCGTCCTTGGGCAGCAGGTTGACCTCATCGCGGTCTTCCTGACTGTTAACCCGCATGACCACGCCGACCTGGCCTTCGCTTCGCGCTACGCTCATCCACTGCTGCACGTTTGCAACGTCGACTTTGCGGGCGACAGAATCTGCGTACGTCAGGCCATATTTGACTTCGCCCACGGTGTTGTACAACGCGACATCGGGTCGCTGTATGCGCCATGACAGCGCGGAAGCGGCGCCCAGGTCGTTACTCAACAGGCTTTTGCTTTGGCTCAGCGCTGTCGCATGCCGGGCGATAAACCGGTCGGGGGTTTTGTTGAACACCATGCTGTTGGGCAGGCTCATGGGTATCAATGCCACAAACAGCCAAGCACCCAGCGCTGGCATGAGCCACAAGGTCAACGGTCTGACCACTTGAAAAAGATTGGCGACGGTCCAACCCACAACCGCAACCAAGGCCAGTGTCAGGTGCAGCGGCTCGTTTTCATAGATGGGCTTGCTGTACTGCATGTAAGCCAAGGCAATCAGGACAATCACACCGATGGCGATGTTCAACAGCCCATTGAGGCGCAACGCTTGGAAACGGGCACTGGCGAGTCGATCCACCACTGCCGGTCCCATCAGCAATGCCAGCGGCAACATGCACGGCATTACGTACGTTGGCAGTTTGCCTCGGCTCAGGCTGAGAAACGCCAACGGCAACAGTAACCACAGCAGCACAAAGACCGTGTTGGGGTGGGTTCGCGACTGCCAGGCTTGTTTGAACGTTGCCGGTAGCATCGCGGCCCACGGCAAACTCGCCATCACCAGCACCGGCAGGTAGAACCACCATGCCTGAGGGTGCGGCGCATCGGCCCCGGCAAAGCGACGAATGTGTTCATGCCAGAAGAAGAAGTTCCAGAAGTCCGGCTCGCGTTGCTGCACCGCCAATGCCCAAGGCAGGCATACCACCAGCGCTACAACCACTGCCAGTGGGCCGAATCTCAGCAGTTCACGAAAGCGTTTTTGCCAGACCATGTATGGCACGGCGATCAACGCCGGCAGCAGCCAGGCGAGAAATCCTTTGGTCATGAAGCCCATGCCACAGGCGAAACCCACCAACATCCACGCGGCAATGCGTTCGCGGCCAGCGCTGTTAACGGCAAACCACACCCCGGCCAAACTCAGATTGACCCATAAGGTGAATTGCGGATCGAGGTTGGCGTAACCCGCTTGCGCGGCGATCAGGCCAAAGCTCAAAAAAATCAGGGCGCACATAAAACTCTTGCGCGGGTCATTCCACATCCGACGGGCAACGGCGTAGATCAGCAGCGCACTGAGGCCGACGCTAAGCGCCGAAGCAATGCGCACACCAAACAGGTTTTCACCGAAAATCGCCTGACCCACAGCGATCATCCAATAACCGCCTACGGGTTTTTCAAAGTAGCGCAGGCCCATGAAATGAGGCGACACCCAATTGCCGCTGAGCAGCATCTCCTGACTGACTTGCGCATAACGGCTTTCATCTGGAATCCACAGGCCATGACTGCCCAGCGGTAGAAGAAAAGCCAGAAAAAACGCAACCAGCAAAAAAAGTAACGCCCAGCGTCCCGTCACGTGCGCTGCACTCCCAACCAGCCTTCGCGACCACTCAGGGTGCCACGGACCAATAGTCCTGCTGGCAGGGTATCGATCTGAGCGGGCAACAGGTTGCCGAGCGGTTGGAACTGGATGTCGCGCAACTTGGCTTGCGCCAGCAGTTCGCGGAAATCATTGGCCATTAGAATCCCTTCTACTTCTGCGTGGATCGTATAAATGTTCAGTTTCTCGGCGCCGAAGCGGTCGAGAATAAAAGCGTTGAAATCCTTGGCGCTAACGTCTGGACCGACCACTTCATCGAAGGTGGGAAGATCCACCGGAATCTGTGGTGTGCCTAAACGGCCGTCCTTAAGCGTGGGGCGAAACAGGCTTTGGCCGCGACAATCGCTGTTGTAGCGAAAACCAAACTGCTCTTTGGCTTCAACTACACGTTCATCGGCGCGCCAGCCAGCCGTTGCTGAACAGTCGACCCGGTGACCGGTGATATCACTCAAACAGTCCACGCCGCGACGAATCTGCTCGATCAGTTGCGCGTCGCTCCAGCGTCCTGCATTGGCTTGCCAACCGTGATGGTCCCACGCGTGCAAACCGACCTCATGCCCGGCCTCGACCGCTTGGCGCATCAGATGACCCAGGTCGCGGCCGATAGGCTTTCCTGGCCAGGCAGTGCCCGCCAGAAGAATGTCCCAGCCATACAAGCTGGCCGCCTTTGAACGAAGCATTTTCCAGAAAAACTGAGGGCGGATGAGACGCCATAAATGACGCCCCATGTTGTCCGGTCCGACACTGAAAAAAAACGTCGCCTTGACCTGTGCTTCATCGAGCATTTCCAACAACCGCGGCACCCCTTCTCGGGTGCCTCGATAGGTGTCTACGTCGATTCGCAGTCCTGCCTGCATCAGCGTTTATCCGCGATTTCAGCCATGGCTTCACGCAGGAAGAAGTCCAGGGTGTTGCCGATGGTTTCGCTCATTTCTACCGTCGGTTCCCAGTTCAGCAAGCGCTTGGCGTTGTGAATGCTTGGTTTGCGATGGGACACGTCTTGGTAGCCAGTGCCGTAGAACGCCTTGCTTTCCACGTCGCGGAAGCCGGCAAACGGAGGGAAGTTGGCGCGCAGTGGGTGAGCTTCGAACTGACGCAGCAGTTCTTCGCCCAACTGACGAATGCTGGCTTCGTTGTCCGGGTTGCCGATGTTGATGATCTGACCGTTACACGCGTCATTCTCGTTGTCGATGATGCGAGCCAGCGCTTCGATGCCGTCAGCGATGTCGGTGAAGCAGCGTTTTTGTTCGCCACCGTCGAACAGGCGGATGGGCGTGCCTTCAACCAGGTTCAGGATCAGTTGGGTAATGGCGCGTGAGCTGCCGATACGTGCGGAATCCAGACGGTCCAGACGCGGGCCCATCCAGTTGAACGGACGGAACAGGGTGAAGTTCAAGCCTTTCTGGCCGTAAGCCCAGATTACGCGGTCAAGCAATTGCTTGGAGACCGAGTAGATCCAGCGCTGCTTGTTGATTGGGCCGACCACCAGGTTCGAGGTGTCTTCGTCGAAGTTTTGGTCCTGGCACATGCCATAGACTTCAGACGTCGAGGGGAAGATCACGCGCTTGTTGTACTTCACGCAGTAACGAACCAGTTTCAGGTTCTCTTCGAAGTCCAGTTCAAAAACGCGCAACGGGTTGCGGGTGTATTCGATTGGCGTGGCGATGGCCACCAGCGGCAGGATCACGTCGCACTTCTTGATGTGATATTCGATCCACTCGGAGTGGATACTGATATCGCCTTCGACGAAGTGGAAGTTAGGGTGGCTGCGCAGGCGCTCTACCGCGTCAGAACCGATGTCCAGGCCATAGACGTCATATTTGTCGTCACGCAGCAGGCGCTCGGACAAGTGGTTACCGATAAAGCCGTTAACGCCGAGGATCAGCACGCGGGTACGGCGTGGGGCGCGGCCGGACTCGGCACCACGCAGCACGGAGCCGTCTACCAAGCCCAATTCGTTAGCCAGTTGCGGACCGCTCAAATACAGACCGTTTTCGTTACGCTGACCGGCTTTGATGACCAGTGAGTCTTCGCCACACGCGATGCGCAATGGATCGATGCTAATCACGCGGCCTGGGGCCAGACCTTCGTTGCCCTTGATAACGTCCGCGTTCCAAACGATCAGCTTGTGCTCGCCGGCTGCGCAGAAAGCGCCTGGGTAAGGCTGGGTGACCGCGCGAACCAGATTAAACAGTTCTTCAGCAGGGCGTTGCCAGACCAACTTGCCATCGGCCGGGGTGCGACGACCGAAGTAGGTCGCTTTGGATTCGTCCTGAGGCGTTTCGCTCAGTTTGCCTTGAGCCAGTTGTGGCAATGCTTCGTTGAGCAGGTTGGCAGCCGATTCGCGCAGTTTGCTGTGCAAGCTCAACGCAGTGTCGGAACGCTCGATGGCAACCCGTTGCTGAGCCAGAATGCCGCCCGCGTCAGCGCGCTTGACCATGCGGTGCAGGGTGACGCCGGTTTCGGTTTCGCCGTTGACCAGAACCCAATTAGCCGGAGCGCGACCACGATAGCGTGGCAGCAGCGAACCGTGCAGGTTGAATGCACCTTTGCCGGCACAGGCCAGCAGTTCGTCGCTCAGCAGATTGCGGTAGTAGAACGAAAAGATGAACTCGGGTTTGAGCTTGGCGATGCGCTCGATCCACAACGGGTGGTTGGCATCTTCAGGGGCGTGAACCGGAATGCCTTTGCGGGCACACAGCTGTGCAACTGAACCGTAGAAGGTGTTTTCCTTCGGGTCATCAGCATGGGTAAACACAGCGGCGATTTCATAACCTGCGTGCAGCAGGGACTCAATGCCCGTGCAGCCAATATCGTGATAGGCAAAGACGACAACTTTCGGATTCATAACGTGACCTGAGTAGAAGATGAAGATTCTTTTGAGTCGCTAACGCTAACGGAAGACGTGACCGGTTGGCTGCGCAGCACTTTCTCGATGAAAAAGCGCGGGCGGGCCCGAACATCGCTGTACATGCGGCCGAGGTATTCACCCAGCAGCCCCATGCCAATGAACTGGCCACCGGTAAACACGAACAGTACCGCGAACAAAACGAAGGAGCCGTCACCGGCCCAGACTGCGCCGAACATCAAGCGCAAGATGATCAGCATAATGGCGAAGAGACCGCCCAATAACGCCATGCTGAAACCGATAATGCTCAGCAAGCGAAGGGGGGTGGTGGTCATGCAGGTGATCAGATCGAACATTAGATTGATCAGGCGCATGGTGCTGTATTTCGAGTCGCCGTGTTCACGTTCGGCATGCTGCACAACCACTTCAGTGGTGTGGCGCGCGAAGCTGTTGGCGAGAATCGGGATGAAGGTGCTGCGCTCGCGGCAGGCGAGCATGGCGTCTACAACGGACCGGCGATAAGCCCGCAGCATGCAGCCGTAGTCACTCATGGCGACACCCGTGGAACGTTGAACCGCCAGATTAATCAGTCGCGAAGGCCAGCGGCGCCAGGCAGAATCTTGACGGTTGCTGCGCACGGTGCCGACTACGTCGTAACCCAGAGCTGCCTGTTCTACCAAGCGCGGAATTTCTTCCGGCGGGTTTTGCAGGTCAGCGTCAAGCGTGATGATTACATCGCCCTTGCATTGTTCAAAGCCCGCCATGATCGCGGCGTGTTGACCATAGTTGCGATTGAGGATCACGGCAACGATATGGCTGCCTTCTTGCTCGGAGGCGTCCTGCAGAATCTGCGCGGATTCGTCTCGGCTGCCGTCGTCGACCAACACAATCTCGAACCCATAAGAAAGTTGGGCGCAAGCGGCTTCGGTGCGGCGCAGCAGTTCAGGCAGGCTTTCCTCTTCGTTGTAGACCGGGATAACGATCGACACGAATTGAATCGGATAAGGTCTCACAGGCGCTTTCCAAGAGTAGTTTCAATGGCGCTGGCGACCCGCTCGACGTCGTCGAGGCTCATGTCAGGGAACAGCGGGATTGAGCACAGACGTGCGGAGTTCCACTCGGTGTTGGGCAAATGAACATCCGGGAAACGTTGACGGTAATAGGTGTGCATGTGGGTGGCGACAAAGTGAATGCCGCTGCCGATATTCTGTTCCTGCAGGCCTTTCATAAAGGCCTCACGGTCAATGCCGCATTGCTCGGCGTCGATGCGCAGGATGAATAAGTGCCAGGCGTGTTGCTGCGGATACTGCGGCAGGTGCAGCGGTTGTACTGGTAACCCCGACAGGCGTTTCAGGTAAGCCTGGGCCAGTACTTCGCGCTTGGCGTTGATGTCGTCCAAGCGCTGCAATTGCACCAGCGCAATGGCTGCGTTCATGTCGGCCAGGTTGTACTTGAAACCAGGCTCGATAACCATTGCCTGGGGTTTGCGGCCATGGGTCATGCGGTCATAGGCATCGACGCCCAGGCCGTGGAATTTGAGCGTCCGTACGCGATTGGCGAGCTTTTCGTCGTCACTGACGAACATCGCGCCTTCGGCGCAGGTCATGTTCTTTATCGCGTGGAACGAAAAGATCGCCGTGCCTTTGGCGCCGACCGGGCGGCCACGGTACACCGTGCCTGCCGCGTGAGCAGCGTCTTCAATCACGGTGATGCCGTGACGATCGGCAAGGGCGTACAACGGATCGAGGTCGTAAGCAGCCCCGGCGTAGTGCACTGGAATAATGGCTTTGGTGCGTGGCGTGATGGCCGCTTCGATGGCAGAAACGTCACTCATCAGCGTATCGCGGTCTACATCGACAAACACCGGCGTCGCGCCCAGCAAGCAAATCATGTTCGCGGTAGATACCCATGTTTGCGACGGCGTGATGACTTCATCGCCTGGGCCAATACCCAGCGCCAACAGGGTGACGTGCATCGCGCCGGTCGCCGAAGAAAGCGCCACGGCATGAAGGCTGCCTACGCGTTCGGCGAACTGCTGCTCAAGTTCCTGACTTTTCGGGCCGGTGGTAATCCAGCCGGAGCGAAGTACCTGCTCTACGGCGGCTATTTCCTCGTCGCCAATACTTGGGCGGGAAAACGGAAGGAAACTTTGACTCATGGGACCCTCTGGTGCAGGAAGACATTGCGGCCGTACATACAAGCCGTGCGCAATGCCCAGTGATCAACTGTCTATTTGTTGGAAAAACGAGGCTGTATTAGCCGAAACGTTAACCGACCCTCGAAATATCGGTGTAGTGAAGCATAGTTCGGGGCTGGTGAAAATTGCGTTTACATTCCGCACCTTCCGGTACGTTCGTGCACTGTTCAGATAACAGCGGGTTAGCCCAGTATTCATTGGGCTATACAGGCCTAAATCAGATAATTGGCGCGGGTGTCAACTATTTTAGATTTTCTGCGATGCACAGGTTTTGTTCGTGGATTGCCTCCGCAGACACTAACAGTTCGAACCTGAACAGTAACTGTCGGCAGAAAGGCTACAGGTCCATTGGCGTGTAGCGTGTAACGTCCTATAGCCGCTTGGGTTGTTTAAACAACAGGTTTAATAGCGTGCTATGTAGGGGCTTAAGGCTATTTATTCTGGTTTGCAGGTGTTACCCCGTACGTGCGACGCTTGTTGCGGGTCCTTCGATAGGCTGACCTGCGTAAGAGTGTGATTAGCTGGGGCAGGTGATCGCAGTTAGTTAACGAATCGGGAAGCCGTATTAATGCAAACCGCCTACACCGTCCTGATTTTGTTAATGCTGGTCGGCGTTTCCCGACTGGTCGCACGATTGATCCCGGTGCCGCTGCCGTTGCTGCAGATTATTGCTGGCGCATCGTTAGCAGTGCCGACCTTGGGGTTGCACGTCGCGCTGGACCCTGAACTGTTTTTATTCCTGTTTTTGCCTCCGCTGCTGTTTTCTGATGGTTGGCGCATGCCCAAGCGTGAGTTATGGCGGTTTCGTGGGGCCATCTTTACCTTGGCCGTGGGGTTAGTGCTTTTCACCGTGCTGGGGGCCGGTTTTTTCATTCACTGGTTGCTGCCGACAATCCCGTTGCCGGTGGCCTTTGCACTGGCGGCTGTGTTGTCGCCAACGGACGCCGTGGCGGTGTCAGCCATTGCTCAAGATCGATTGCCGGGGCCGATCATGCACATGTTGCAGGGCGAGGCGCTGATGAACGATGCCACGGGTCTGGTGACGTTCAAGTTCGCCTTGGTCGCCGCTGTAACCGGTGTTTTTTCGTTGGCCGATGCCAGCCTGACGTTTGTTCTGGTGGCCTGCGGTGGTCTGGCCATCGGCGTGGCGCTGAGTTGGTTGGTAGGCAGACTGCGAAGTTGGATGGTCGCCCGGGGGTGGGACGACCCCGCGACCCATGTGGTGTTCATGTTGTTGCTGCCGTTCGCGGCCTATGTGCTGGCTGAACGCTTGGGCGCTTCCGGGATTCTATCGGCAGTGACCGCGGGCATGATGCAAAGCTGGGTGGACCTGTTGCCGCGCCAAACCAGCACGCGCTTGCTCAACCGCAGCGTGTGGGCGTTGCTGGAATTCGCCTTCAACGGCTTGATCTTTCTGCTGCTGGGCCTGCAGTTACCGGACATTATCAAGGCGGTTGCCAGCCACGAAGTCTCACTGTGGCCGATGCTGTTGTGGCGCAGTCTCGACGTATTGATAATTTTTCTGGTGCTGTTGGTGCTGCGCTATGTGTGGGTGCAGAGCGTTTGGCGGCTGATGGCGGGCATCCGTCGCTGGCGTGGTCATGGTCACGGCCATTCAGGGCTCGAGCTGACGGCCCGTTCGGCGTGGCTGTTGACGATGGGGGGTATACGCGGTGCCGTCACCTTGGCGGGCGTGTTATCAGTGCCGCTGCTCATCAGTGCCGGGGTGGAATTCCCCGAGCGGGATTTGCTGATCTTTATCGCGGCGGGGGTGATTTTGCTGTCGTTGATTTCGGCCTGCATTGCCCTACCGTTATTGCTGCGCGGGGTGGTCAAAGGTCCAGATCACGCCATGAAGCGCGAGGTGCGAGAAACCTGGAAGCGCACGGCTGAAGCGGCGATTCACGCCTTGGAGGTTGAAGAACTCCCGGACAAAGGCGGCAAACTGGATGCGACACAAGCGGCATTGGCGATGGAAGTCAAAGCGCGGATCATGACGGAGTATCGTCATCAGTTGGACGTGTTCAACGACACCTCCGAAGCGCAAGCACTGGCGTGGCAAATGGACCAGCTAGAGCGTCGGCTTCGCTTGCATGCCCTGCGTGCACAGCGTCTGGAGCTGTATAGCCTGCGCCGGCATCACCGAATCGGCGATGACGTGCTACGGCAGGTGCTTGGAGAACTTGACCTGAGTGAGGCGAATCTGGGGGCTATTAACTGATGGATGTTGGTCTTGGCGACACCTTCGCAGGCAAGCCTGCTTCCACGGGACTTGTGCTGGGCACAAATGTGTAGCCACTGTGGGAGCAGGCTTGCCTGCGAATGGCTTGCCCGGTACTCAGCAAACAATCTGTACAGGAGTTGCGTCCATTAGCCGTTGATAAAGTCCCGAATCCGTTCTGCTGCTTCGACGCACTCGGCCAGCGGAGCCACCAGTGCCATGCGTATGCGTCCGGCGCCTGGGTTGAAGCCGTTCACTTCCCGGGACAGGTATGAGCCCGGCACAACAGTCACGTGCTGGGCCACAAACAGATCGCGGCAAAACTCGGCATCGTCAGTCCCGACATTCGGCCACAGGTAGAAACCACCGTCCGGGCGCTGCACATCAAGCACCGGGGCGAGTATCGCCAGTACTGCCTCAAACTTCTCCCGATACAGCGTCCGGTTGGCGCGAACGTGCTCCTCGTCATTCCAGGCAGCAAGGCTCGCCAATTGGGTTTGCACCGGCATCGCGCAGCCGTGGTAGGTCCGATACAGCAGAAATGCTTTAAGGATATCGGCATCACCTGCCACAAAGCCCGAACGCAAACCGGGCAGGTTTGAACGCTTAGACAAACTGTGGAACACCACGCAGCGTTTGAAATCCTTGCGACCCACTGCCACGCACGCACTCAGCAGGCCGGCGGGCGGCGTCGCTTCGTCGAAATACAATTCGCTGTAGCACTCGTCCGCTGCAATCACGAAATCGTGCTCATCGGCCAGTGCGATCAACTTTTTCAGTGTTTCCAGCGGCACCAATGCGCCCGTTGGATTGCCGGGCGAGCAGAGAAACAGAATCTGGCAGCGTTTCCAGACATCCGCAGAAACAGCGTCGAAATCCGGGTTAAAGCCGTTCTCGGCCAAGCACGGCAAGTAATGCGGCTGCGCTCCGGCAAGGAACGCCGCGCCTTCATAGATTTGGTAAAACGGGTTTGGGCTGATCACCAAGCCGTCGTCGCTGCGGTTGACCACGGTTTGAGTGAATGCAAACAGCGCTTCACGGGTGCCGTTGACCGGCAACACATTGCGTGCCGGGTCAAGCCAGCCAGCAGGGACACCAAAACGCCGTTCGCACCAAGCCGTAATCGCTTCGCGCAATGCCGCAATGCCGAGCGTCGTCGGGTACACCGCCATTTGGTCGAGATTAGCGGCCAGTGCTTGAGCGACGAACGCCGGTGAGCGGTGTTTGGGTTCGCCAATGGACAACGCAACCGGGCGCTTGTCGGGATTGGGGGTCACGCTGCCGAGCAGGACGCGGAGCTTTTCGAACGGGTAGGGCTGAAGCTGCTGCAGGGCGTTATTCATGGGCGCAAGGTCTCAATAAGCGTGGCGCCCCGTGGGCGCCGTTGAGTCGAATCATATAAGGCGGGCGTCAGATACTGAGGCGCATCTCGCCGTGAGGTTCGTAGCTGACGTTAAGCTGCTCGACGATGGCATCTTGTAATCGAATGCACAGTTCCGGGTCGGACAGTGGTTGATTGTTCGCGTCCGTAATAAAGAACACGTCTTCTACCCGCTCACCCAGCGTGGCAATTTTCGCGTTCTGCAACGACAGGTCGAAATCCAGGAAGATCTTGCCGATCCGTGCCAGCAAGCCCGGTCGATCCGGAGCGCTCAATTCCAGAATCGTCACTGGGCGCTGGGCGTCGGTGAGAATCGTGACCTGAGGGGCAAACGCAAAATGCTTGAGCTGACGCGGCACCCGGCGCTTGATGATGGTCGGGTAATCGTCTGGGTTGCGCAGGGCATCGGTCAGGCCGTCACGGATTTTCTTGATGCGCTCCGGGTTATCCCCGATCGAGCCGCCGTCGGCGTCGAGCACGATGTAAGTGTCGAGGGTGAACTGGCTGCTGGACGTAATAACGCGGGCGTCATGAATGTTCAGGTTGAGCTGATCCATGGCCGCCACGGTTACCGCAAAGAAATCATGCTGGTCGGGGGCGTAGATGAAAATCTGCGTGCCGCCTTCGAACTCACGCTGGGTGGTCTCCCTCATGAGTACCAGGGGGCCGCCGTCAGCAGGCTGTCGCAAAATGGCATCGCTGTGCCAAGCCACATCGCCAGCCGTGTGACGCAGGAAGTAGTCATCGCCCAACTGAGACCAGAGTTGTTCGACGTCGTCCGGGTCAGTACCGTTACGCACCAGAATATCCAGCGCTGCACTTTGTGTGCGCCGAATCTGCTCTTCTCGGTCGACTGGGTTTTCCAAGCCGCGACGCAAGGCCCGCTTGGTCTCGGTGTACAGCTGGCGCAATAAACTGGCGCGCCAAGAATTCCAGAGCGTCGGGTTGGTCGCGTTGATGTCGGCGACAGTCAGCACATACAGGTAGTCCAGGTGGACTTCATCACTGACCAGCAGCCCGAAGTCATGAATGACCTGCGGGTCCGACAGGTCCTTGCGCTGGGCAGTGGTCGACATCACTAAGTGGTTCTGTACCAGCCAGACGATCAGACGCGTGTCCCAGACCGGCAAGTGATGACGCTGACCAAAGGCTTCGGCATCGATCGCGCCCAGCTCGGAGTGATCGCCGCCACGGCCTTTGCCAATGTCGTGATAAAGCCCGGCCAGGTATATAAGCTCGGGTTTGGGCAGTTTGCCCATGATTTTGCTGGCGAGCTGAAACTTGTCCGAGGACTGTGTGTACTGCAGCTTGCGCAGGTGCTTGATCAGGTTAAGCGTGTGGGCATCGACCGTGTAGATGTGGAACAGGTCGTGCTGCATTTGGCCGACGATATGGCCAAACTCGGGCAGGTACAGACCGAGAATGCCATAGCGGTTCATCCGCCGAAGGTTGCGGTGGATGCCGAACTCACACTTGAACAGCTCAATGAAAAGGCTGGTAATGCGAATGTCGTGGCGGAATTCATCGTTGATCAAATACCGGTTTTCGCGCAACAAACGAATGGTGTCGGCGCGAACCCCTTTTATTTCCGGGCGTTGAGCCAAGAGCACAAAGATTTCAATCATCGCAAACGGCGTGCGCGCGAACACGTTCGGGTGCGTCGCCTCGATGAAGCCATCGTGCAACTGAAATCTTGAGTTGATCGGTTGGGTGTTACCGCTTTCGTCCGGCGAAAGAATGACTTCGTCAAAATGCTGAATGATCAGTTCGCTGAGTTGGGCGATGCTGATGACCACGCGGTAATACTTCTGCATGAAGCGTTCGATGGCTAATTTAGCATCGCTGTCTTCGTAGCCCAGCAGGCCGGCGATGCTGCCTTGATGGTCGAACAGCAATCGATCCTCTGAGCGCCCGGCAAGCATGTGCAAGGCGTAGCGCACTTTCCACAGGAATTCCTGGGACGAAGCGAGCAGGTTGTTTTCGCTTTCCAGCAAAAAGCCTTCGTCTGCCAGCGCGTGCAGATTCAAGGTGCCGTACTGGCGGCGGGCTACCCAAAGAATGGTCTGGATATCACGTAAGCCGCCGGGAGACCCTTTGACGTTCGGCTCGAGGTTGTATTCGGTGTCGTTGTATTTGTGATGGCGCGTTTTCTGCTCGGCGCGTTTGGCCAGGAAGAACTCTTTGCTCGGCCACATTCTTTCGGGACTGGTGACCTCAAGCATGCGTCGACGCAAGCGTTCAGGACCGGCAATGGTGCGGCTTTCCATGAGGTTGGTGATGACGGTCAGGTCGGCCAAAGCTTCCTGAGCGCACTCGTCCACCGAGCGAACGCTTTGGCCAACTTCCAGGCCGATGTCCCACAGTAGCGTCAGAAAACGCTCGATGGATTCGCGGAAAACTTCGTGGTCGGCGCTGTCGAGCAGAATCAGCAGGTCAATGTCCGAATACGGATGCAGTTCCCCGCGCCCGTAACCGCCCACTGCCAGCAGCGCGATGTCGGCTTCTTCGCTCCAGTCAAAATGGTCCCAGGCCTGTTGCAGGATGTTGTCGACAAACCAGGCGCGGTCCTCGATCAGGCGCCGTATATCGCGACCCGAACGAAAGCGGTCGTCCAGAACCTCCCTGGCCTGCCGGATGGCTTTCTTGAAAGCGGCAATAGGGCTTGCTTTCAACGCCAGTTCTGCCTGGAACTGGCCGCGGTCGAATAACTCTGGATCCACCTGCGGCATCGAACAGCTTTCCTTTTATTGTCTGGAGTTTTTATCGACGAGTTTTAGCGGATGTATTTATGCCGACGCTGACGTGCGAGCAATGGTGTCATCGCTGCGCAGGGTAAAAATTTCATAGCCTTCGGCGGTGACCAAAATAGTGTGTTCCCACTGAGCGGACAGCTTGCGGTCCTTGGTGATCGCGGTCCAGCCATCGCCTAACAGTCGGGTTTCGGCGCGGCCTTGGTTGATCATTGGTTCAATGGTGAAGGTCATCCCTTCCTTCAATTCCATCCCGGTGCCAGCGCGGCCATAGTGCAGTACTTGCGGCTCTTCATGGAAGACCGTTCCGATACCGTGACCGCAGTATTCGCGGACCACGGAAAAACCGTTCTTTTCCGCGTGTTTCTGGATCACTTCGCCGATGTCGCCAAGACGAGCGCCGGGGCGCACGACCTCAATGCCTTTGTACATGCATTCCTGAGTAATCTTGGACAGACGCTCAGCCCACTCAGGCACTTTACCGACGTGGAACATTTTGCTGGTGTCGCCGTGGTAGCCATCCTTGATTACCGTGACATCGATGTTCAACACATCCCCATCCTTGAGCGGCTTCTCGTTCGGAATCCCATGGCACACGACGTGGTTGATCGAGGTGCAGATGGATTTGGGGAAACCTTTGTAGTTCAGCGGGGCCGGGATCGCCTTTTGCTCGTTGACAATAAAGTCATGGCAGATGCGGTCCAGCTCGTCGGTGGTCACGCCAGGTTTGACATAGTTACCGATCATTTCCAGCACGTCGGCAGCCAGACGGCCAGCGATGCGCATCTTTTCGATGTCCTCATGGGTTTTGATGGTGACAGTCATAAGATTCTCTCGGCGCGACGGAGCGCGGCTCAACGGGTAAAGACGCGATTCTAACAGACCGTCAGGCTCGAAGTGACCCTCGCATTTTTCTCCTCCTATAAAGAAGCCGTCGCAACGGCCTGAAGCGCCGTTACAAAGCACGTTTGCCGTAGCGCTTATTTCGGGTTTCGTTATCCGGTCTTTTATGATATAAAATGCGCCGCTTTCCGGGGTATGCCCCGAGAGCTTAAACCCACACACGTGTCGACACGATGACCTGGGTGCCCTCAGCTTGAAGCTGTTGGTTGGTCATTGGGATACGTGGAGGCCTAACCCGACTTATCAAGGAACTATCATGTCCCAAGTCAACATGCGCGATATGCTGAAGGCCGGTGTCCACTTCGGTCACCAAACCCGTTACTGGAACCCGAAAATGGGTAAATACATTTTCGGCGCACGTAACAAGATCCACATCATCAACCTTGAAAAAACCCTGCCTATGTTCAACGAAGCGTTGGCTTTCGTTGAAAAACTGGCTTCGGGCAAAAACAAGATTCTGTTCGTTGGCACCAAGCGTTCCGCTGGCAAGATCGTCGCTGAAGAAGCTGCACGTTGCGGCTCGCCTTACGTCGATCACCGCTGGTTGGGCGGCATGCTGACCAACTTCAAAACCATCCGTGCCTCGATCAAGCGTCTGCGTGAGCTTGAAATTCAGGCAGAAGACGGCACGTTCACCAAGCTGACCAAGAAAGAGGCGCTGATGCGTACTCGCGACCTGGAAAAGCTTGATCGTAGCCTGGGTGGTATCAAGGACATGGGCGGTCTTCCTGACGCACTGTTCGTCATCGACGTTGATCACGAGCGCATCGCGATCACCGAAGCCAACAAACTGGGTATCCCGGTTATCGGCGTAGTTGACACCAACAGCAGCCCTGAAGGCGTTGACTACATCATCCCAGGTAACGATGACGCCATTCGCGCCATTCAGTTGTACATGGGTTCGATGGCTGACGCAGTTATCCGTGGTCGTAACAATGCTAATGGCGGCACCGACGTATTCGTCGAAGAGGCTCCAGCAGCAGCAGTAGTAGAAGGCTGAGTAGCAAACGCCTAGCGTTTACTCAGTACGCAAAAAGGGGGCTTAGCCCCCTTTTTGCCACCTCGAAAACCATGTTGGCGCCGCCTGCAGTCATGAGCCGCAGCCAGCAACGGTTCTCAAGAATTTGAACGCCCGTTTGATCGGGTGGAATGGTTTAAGACCTATCCAAGAGGAATTTGAAATGGCAGAAGTTACTGCAGCGTTGGTTAAAGAACTGCGTGAGCGCACCGGCGAAGGCATGATGGATTGCAAAAAGGCCTTGACCAAGGCTGACGGCGACATCGAAAAAGCAATCGACGATATGCGCGCATCCGGTGCGATCAAAGCAGCCAAAAAAGCAGGCAACATCGCTGCTGAAGGCTCGATCAGCATCAAGGACGACGGCAAAGCTGCCGTTATCGTTGAAGTTAACTCGCAGACCGACTTCCTGGCTTTGCAGGACGACTTCAAAGCGTTCGTCGCTGCCAGCGTAGAAAAAGCATTTGCTGACAAGCTGACTGACGTAGCTCCATTGATCGCGGCTCAAGAGCCTGATCGTTTGGTGCTGGTTGGTAAAGTAGGCGAAAACGTCAACATTCGCCGTCTGGCGCGTATTGAAGGTGACGTCGTGGGTTCGTACCTGCACGGCAACAAGATTGGTGTTGTGGTTGCTCTCAAAGGCGGTAGCGTCGAGCTGGCTAAAGATATCGCCATGCACGTAGCTGCCAGCGCTCCTGAGTTCCTGCTGCCTACCGAAGTGTCTGCTGAAGCCATTGAACGCGAGAAAGGCGTGTTCATGACCCTCAACGAAGACAAGATCAAAGGCAAGCCACCTGAAATCGTTGAAAAAATGGTTGCAGGCCGCATCAGCAAGTTCCTCGCTGAAGCCAGCTTGGTCAATCAGCCGTTCGTGAAGAACCCTGAGCTGACCGTTGGTGCCTTGGCCGCAAAGGGCGGCGCTGAGATCGTTTCTTTCACTCGCTTTGCAGTGGGTGAAGGCATCGAGAAGCCTGTAGACAACTTCGCTGAAGAAGTTGCCGCACAGGTTGCAGCAAGCAAGAAGTAAGACGGTTTTTTAACTGTCGCTAAGAAGAGGCTGCCCGCTTACGCGCGCAGCCTCTTCTTCAAATAGGTAAAACGAATTTGTTTTCCTTAGGGAAGTGGCTTACAAGGCTGCATCCCTGTGACGCTGTCAAAGCGTCAACTAGAGTTAGCGCAGGCTGAAAACAGCCCGCACAGAATTTTTTTAAACGCCGCAGGAGAGATTCGCAATGGCTCAGCAGGGCAGTGGTTATCAGGCTCGCTATAAACGCATTCTACTCAAGCTTAGCGGCGAGGCCCTGATGGGCTCGGAAGAGTTCGGCATCGACCCGAAAGTCCTGGATCGCATGGCCCTTGAAGTCGGCCAATTGGTCGGTATCGGCGTGCAGGTCGGGCTGGTAATTGGTGGCGGTAACCTGTTTCGCGGCGCCGCATTGAGCGCTGCCGGTATGGATCGGGTCACGGGCGATCACATGGGCATGCTGGCCACTGTGATGAACGCTTTGGCCATGCGCGACGCGCTGGAACGTGCCAATATTTCAGCCATCGTGATGTCGGCGATTTCTATGGTGGGTGTGACAGATCATTACGATCGCCGCAAAGCCATGCGCCACCTCAATGCCAAAGACGTAGTGATTTTTGCTGCCGGTACCGGTAACCCTTTTTTCACTACCGATTCGGCAGCCTGTCTGCGAGCAATCGAAATCGACGCCGACGTCGTGCTCAAAGCGACCAAGGTCGATGGTGTTTACACTGCCGATCCTTTCAAAGACCCGCATGCCGAGAAGTTCGATCATCTGACCTACGATGAAGTGCTGGATCGCAAGCTGGGTGTGATGGATTTGACGGCTATTTGTTTGTGCCGTGACCACAAGATGCCGTTGCGCGTATTTAACATGAACAAGCCCGGCGCCCTGCTGAATATTGTGCACGGCGGCGCTGAGGGAACCCTGATCGAGGAAGGCCAACAATGATCAACGAAATCAAGAAAGACGCCCAAGCCCGTATGCAGAAGAGCCTTGAGTCCCTGGCTCATGCGTTCAGTCGTATCCGCACCGGCCAGGCCCACCCAAGTATTCTTGGTGGTGTGATGGTGCCTTACTACGGTGCTGATACCCCATTGAATCAAGTGGCAAACGTTACGGTCAAAGACTCACGCACCCTGCAAGTCGTGGCATTTGAACGCAACATGCTGGGCGCCGTGGACAAAGCGATTCAAAGCTCTGGGTTGGGTTTCAACCCAACGAACCTTGGCGAATTGTTGCTCATCTCGATGCCGGCTCTGACTGAAGAAACCCGCAAGGGCTTCGGCAAGCAGGCACGCGATGCCGCAGAAGATGCTCGGGTGGCAGTGCGCAACATCCGTCGCGATTCGTTGAGCCAGTTCAAAGACCTTATTAAAGAGAAAGAAATCAGCGAAGACGAAGAGCGTCGTGCCGCTGATGACATCCAAAAACTGACCGACAAGTTCGTGGCGGAAATCGAAACCGCTGTGAAACAAAAAGAAGCGGACCTGATGGCCGTATAAAGGGTCAGTGCGTTTTATGGATAAGACCAAACAGGCTGTGCTGACATCGGTACCGCGACATGTCGCGATTATCATGGATGGTAATAATCGTTGGGCAAAGAAACGTCTTTTACCCGGTATCGCCGGGCATAAAGCTGGCGTAGATGCCGTTCGTGCAGTCATTGAGGTTTGCGCTGAAGCCAAGGTTGAAGTATTGACCTTGTTCGCTTTTTCCAGTGAAAACTGGCAGCGTCCTGCCGAGGAAGTCGGGGCGTTGATGGAGCTGTTTTTCACCGCTCTGCGTCGTGAAACTCGGCGCCTTAACGATAACTCCATCAGCTTGCGAATCATCGGTGACCGTTCGCGGTTCCACCCCGAGTTGCAGGCGGCTATGCGCGAAGCTGAAGTGCGGACTGCGGGTAACGATCGCTTTGTGCTGCAAATTGCGGCCAATTACGGTGGGCAATGGGATATCGCTCAAGCGGCGCAACGTCTTGCGCGTGAAGTTCAGGCAGGACATCTACAGCCAGAAGACATCACGCCGGAACTGTTGCAAACCTGTTTGGCAACCGGCGACCTGCCGTTGCCGGATTTGTGCATTCGTACCGGTGGCGAGCATCGCATCAGCAATTTTTTACTGTGGCAGCTGGCCTACTCAGAGCTGTACTTCTCCGACCTGTTTTGGCCGGACTTCAAACACGATGCCATGCGCACTGCGCTGGCAGATTTTGCTTCTCGCCAACGTCGCTTCGGTAAAACGAGCGAGCAAATAGAAGCTGGAGCCCGGGCTTAATGCTGAAACAACGAATCATCACGGCACTGATCCTGCTGCCTATTGCCCTGTGTGGCTTCTTTCTCCTCGAAGGTGCGAGCTTCGCCGTGTTCATTGGCGTGGTGGTGACACTGGGTGCTTGGGAATGGGCGCGTTTGGCAGGGTTTACCGCGCAGGTCGCTCGAGTCATTTACGCCGTTGTAATCGCTGCGCTGCTGTTGCTGATGTATGTACTGCCGGATTTGGCGCCCTGGGTTTTGGGCGCCGCAGTCGTGTGGTGGTTGTTGGCGACATTCCTCGTGCTGACTTACCCTGAGACCAGTAGTCGTTGGTCCGGCACTGTCTGCAAGCTGGTGATCGGTTTGGTGATTCTGCTGCCGGCATGGCAGGGATTGGTATTGATCAAGCAGTGGGAGTTGGGTAACTGGTTGATCCTGTCGGTCATGGTCCTAGTTTGGGGCGCAGACATCGGTGCGTACTTTTCGGGCAAGGCCTTCGGCAAGCGCAAGCTGGCGGCAAAAGTCAGCCCAGGTAAGAGCTGGGAAGGCCTGTTTGGCGGTTTGATTGCTAGTTTGGTAATCACCGCTGTCGTCGGTATTTTTCGCGGTTGGTCCGGTTCGCAGTGTGTTCTCGGTTTGCTTGGCGCCGCCGTGGTGGTGCTGATCTCGGTTGTCGGGGATTTGACAGAAAGCATGTTCAAGCGCCAGTCCGGCGTTAAAGACAGCAGTAACTTGCTCCCCGGCCACGGCGGGGTGTTGGACCGAATTGACAGTTTAACGGCTGCCATTCCAGTGTTTGCGGTGCTGCTCTGGGCCGCTAACTGGGGTGTGATGTGAAGAAACTTCAACAGATCACCGTTTTGGGCGCCACCGGTTCGGTGGGCCTCAGTACGCTGGACGTCATTGCCCGGCACCCGGATCGGTATCAGGTATTCGCGCTGACGGGCTTCAGTCGGTTGAAAGAGCTGCTGGCGCTGTGCGTTCGCCATTCACCACGGTTTGCGGTGGTTCCTCAGTTGGATCTGGCGCGGGGATTACAGGATGCCCTCGCTGCAGCCGGTCTCGATACGCGAGTGCTGGTGGGGGAGGGCGGTCTTTGTGAAGTCGCGGCTCACCCACAAGTCGATACCGTGCTGGCGGCGATTGTTGGCGCAGCTGGGCTGCGTCCGACATTGGCGGCGGTAGAGGCAGGCAAGAAGGTATTGCTGGCTAATAAAGAAGCTTTGGTCATGTCCGGTGCGCTGTTCATGCAGGCGGTGCATCGCAGCGGCGCCGTGCTGTTGCCCATCGACAGTGAGCACAACGCGATTTTCCAGTGCTTGCCTACAAATTGTTCTGGTGGGTTGGGCGCGGTTGGCGTACGCCGCATTCTGCTGACCGCATCCGGTGGTCCGTTTCGTGAAACACCGCTGGCCGACCTGATGAGCGTCTCGCCTGAGCAAGCGTGCGCTCACCCAAATTGGTCGATGGGGCGCAAGATTTCTGTAGACTCCGCCACCATGATGAACAAAGGCCTTGAGTTGATCGAGGCCTGTTGGCTGTTCGATGCTCGGCCAAATCAGGTTGAAGTGGTGATTCACCCGCAAAGCGTCATCCATTCCATGGTCGATTACGTGGATGGCTCAGTGTTGGCTCAGTTGGGTAACCCTGACATGCGCACACCGATTGCCCATGCATTGGCTTGGCCGCAGCGGATTGATTCAGGGGTAGCGCCGCTCGATCTCTTCAGCATTGCGCGTCTGGATTTTCAAGCGCCCGACGAACAGCGATTTCCGTGCCTTCGGTTAGCCAGACAGGCGGCGGAGGCTGGTAATAGCGCGCCGGCTGTGCTGAATGCGGCCAATGAAGTGGCAGTTGCAGCATTTCTTGGCCGGCGCATCCGCTACCCAGAGATCGCGAGTATCATTGACGAGGTTTTGAATCTTGAGCCCGTCATAGCAGTAACAGAATTGGATACGGTGTTCGAGATTGACTCGAAAGCCCGCGCTTTGGCTGAGCACTGGCTCACTCGCAGCGGGCGGTAACAGCTACAAGGCACAGGCCGCCACGGAGGAAGTTGATGAGCGCGCTCTATATGATTGTTGGCACCCTGGTCGCATTGGGTGTGCTGGTGACCTTTCACGAATTTGGCCACTTTTGGGTGGCTAGGCGTTGTGGCGTCAAGGTTTTGCGTTTTTCGGTAGGGTTCGGCATGCCGCTTTTGCGGTGGCATGACCGCAAGGGTACTGAATATGTGCTGGCCGCCATTCCCTTGGGCGGCTACGTAAAAATGCTCGATGAACGCGAAGGTGAAGTGCCTGCGGATCAGGTCCATCAGTCGTTCAACCGTAAGACCGTCTATCAGCGTATCGCCATCGTAATTGCCGGGCCGGTTGCCAACTTCCTGCTGGCTATCGTGTTTTTCTGGTTTTTGGCCATGCTCGGTAGTCAACAAGTACGTCCAGTCATCGGCGCGGTCGAGTCGGGCAGTCTTGCGGATAAAGCGGGCTTGAGCGCTGGGCAGGAAATTGTTGCCGTCGATGGCGAGCCCACATCGGGTTGGTCGGCAGTGAATTTGCAACTGGTGCGGCGTTTGGGCGAAAGCGGCACCATAGCCCTGCAAGTACACGACCAGGGTTCGACTGTTGATTCTCCCCGTATGCTTACATTGGATAAGTGGCTAAAGGGCGCGGATGAGCCAGACCCTATTCGTTCGCTGGGTATTCGTCCGTGGCGTCCGGCGTTGGCGCCCGTGCTGGCTGAATTGGATCCGAAAGGCCCGGCGCAAGCCGCTGGTCTGAAGACCGGCGACCGACTGCTGGCAATTGACGGGCAGCCCTTGAGCGATTGGCAGCAGGTGGTCGATGCGGTTCGTCTGCGTCCCGCTGCAAAGATTTCCCTGCGCGTTGAACGTGATGGTGCGCAGTTGGACGTGCCGTTGACGCTGGCGACCAAGACTGACAGCAAGGCTACAACCGGCTATCTCGGGGCTGGGGTCAAGGGTGTCGATTGGCCACCGGAGATGTTGCGCGAGGTCAGTTACGGGCCTTTAGCCGCCGTTGGCGAGGCCGCCAAACGCACTTGGACCATGAGTGTGTTGACCCTTGATTCGCTGAGAAAAATGTTGTTCGGCGAGCTATCTGTAAAAAACTTGAGCGGACCGATAACCATTGCTAAAGTGGCGGGCGCTTCGGCCCAGTCGGGGATAGGTGATTTTCTAAATTTCCTCGCCTATCTGAGCATAAGCCTAGGGGTTCTCAATTTGTTGCCCATCCCAGTATTGGATGGGGGGCATCTGTTGTTCTACCTGGTCGAGTGGGCGCGGGGTCGCCCGCTGTCTGATCGGGTGCAGGGTTGGGGGGTTCAGATCGGGATCAGTTTTGTGGTCGGGGTAATGCTACTCGCCTTGGTCAACGATCTGGGTCGACTGTAAAGCTTCGCTGTGTTGCGAATCTGCCGCATTTTGCGGCAGTTTGTTTATTGCCAGTTGGAATAAGAAAGGACTTCATGAAACGTCTGCTGCTAACTGCGGTTCTCGCCGTACTGATGATCGCCGAAGTTCACGCCGAGTCCTTCACTATCTCTGATGTCCGTGTCAATGGCCTCCAGCGGGTTTCCGCCGGTAGCGTCTTTGGTGCCTTGCCGCTGAACGTCGGCGAGACTGCGGATGATCGTCGCTTGGTGGATGCCACTCGTGCGTTGTTCAAAACCGGGTTCTTTCAAGATATCCAACTGGGCCGTGATGGCAATGTTCTAGTCATCACGGTGGTCGAGCGGCCTTCTGTTTCGAGTATCGAAATCGATGGCAACAAGGCGATCACCACTGAAGACCTGATGAAGGGTCTCAAACAGTCGGGCCTGGCTGAAGGTGAAATCTTTCAGCGTGCGACGCTTGAAGGCGTACGTAACGAGCTGCAACGTCAATACGTTGCTCAAGGTCGTTACTCGGCAGAAGTTTCTACCGAAGTCGTGCCTCAGCCTCGTAACCGTGTTGGCCTGAAGATCAACATTAACGAAGGTACGGTTGCTGCGATTCAGCACATCAACGTGGTGGGCAACAGCGTCTTCCCCGATGAAGACCTGATCGGGCTCTTCGAACTCAAGACCACCAACTGGCTGTCCTTCTTCAAGAACGACGACAAGTACGCCCGGGAAAAACTGTCCGGCGACCTGGAACGTCTGCGTTCGTACTACCTCGACCGCGGCTACATCAACATGGACATCGCATCGACCCAGGTGTCCATTACGCCTGACAAGAAAAGCGTGTACATCACGGTCAATGTCAACGAAGGCGAAAAATACACCGTTAAGTCGGTCAAGCTGAGCGGCGACCTGAAAGTCCCTGAAGATCAAGTCAAGGCGCTGTTGCTGGTCAAGCCGGGTCAGGTCTTTTCGCGTAAGGTCATGACCACGACGTCCGAGCTGATCACCCGTCGACTGGGTAACGAAGGCTATACCTTCGCCAACGTCAACGGCGTTCCGACACCGAACAACGAAGATCACACCGTTGACATTCTGTTTGCTGTCGATCCAGGCAAGCGTGCCTACGTTGACCGCATTAACTTCCGTGGTAACACCAAGTCTGCGGACGAAGTGTTACGCCGTGAAATGCGTCAGATGGAAGGCGGTTGGGCTTCGACTTACCTTATCGACCAATCGAAAACCCGTTTGAATCGTCTCGGTTTCTTCAAAGAAGTGAACGTGGAAACGCCGGCAGTGCCGGGCACCGATGACCAAGTTGACGTGAACTACACGGTTGAAGAACAGGCGTCCGGTTCGGTGACCGCCAGCGTCGGTTTTGCACAGAGTGCAGGTTTGATCCTGGGTGGTTCGATCAGCCAGAACAACTTCTTGGGCACCGGTAATAAGGTCAGCATCGGTCTGACGAAAAGCCAATACCAGACGCGCTACAACTTTGGTTACGTCAACCCGTACTTCACGCCAGATGGCGTCAGCTTGGGCTACAACGCTTTCTATCGCACCACGGACTATAAAAATCTCAGCGTCGATGTGGCCAGCTATGCGGTAGACAGTTTGGGTGCAGGTGTCAGCCTTGGCTATCCTATCAACGAGACGTCGCGTCTGACGTATGGCTTGACGGTACAGCAGGATCAAATCAAGACGGGTGTTTATACCGTTGACGAGATTTTCGACTTCGTTAACAAAGAAGGTAACAAATACCTCAACTTCAAGGCTTCTGCTGGCTGGTCAGAGTCAACCTTGAACAAAGGTGTTCTGGCTACCCGCGGTCATTCGCAAAGTCTGGTATTTGAAACCACCACGCCGGGCAGCGACCTTTCGTTCTTCAAACTTGATTACCGCGCTCAGTATTTCCACCCGCTGACTGAAAACTACACCCTTCGTCTGCACACCGAGTTGGGTTATGGCGACGGTTATGGTTCGACCTCAGGTCTGCCGTTTTACGAGAACTACTACGGTGGTGGCTTCAACTCGGTACGTGGCTTCAAGGACAGCGGTCTCGGTCCTCGCAGTACCCCGAGTCGTGGTGAATCTGTGACCGGCAACGCCGGAACCCTGGTTGATCCAGACGGCAAGGCACTGCCTTTCGGCGGTAACGTCTTGATTCAAGGAGGGGTGGAGGTCATGTTCCCACTGCCATTCATCAAAGATCAAAAGTCGCTACGGACGTCGCTCTTCTGGGACGTGGGTAACGTATTCGACACTAACTGCGGATCATCTGGCAGCAACACCATCGCGGCGTCGGATGTGAAGCCTAAATGTGACAACATCGGTCTTGCAGGTTTGGCAAGTTCTGTCGGTGTAGGCGTCACCTGGGTTACCGCCCTAGGCCCCCTGAGTTTCGCTTTGGCTGTGCCGGTCAAAACGCCAGACAATGCAGACACCCAGATTTTCCAATTTTCCCTCGGTCAGACCTTTTAATCGTCTGATCAATGATAACGACAACAGATTTTGTAGGAGTGCATCGTGCGTAAGTTGACTCAATTGGTTCTTTTGGCTACAGCCCTGATGGCGACGCCAGCATTCGCTGAAATGAAAATCGCTGTGCTGAATTATCAAATGGCACTGCTCGAGTCAGACGCTGCAAAGCAATATGCCGTGGATGCTGAAAAGAAGTTCGGCCCCCAATTGACCAAGCTGAAGACCCTTGAAAGCAGTGCCAAGGGGATTCAGGATCGCTTGGTAAGCGGCGGCGACAAGATGGCCCAGCCTGAACGCGAGCGTCTTGAACTCGAATTCAAGCAAAAGGCTCGCGACTTCCAGTTCCAATCCAAGGAACTGAACGAAGCTAAAGCAGTTGCTGACCGTGAAATGCTCAAGCAATTGAAGCCTAAGCTGGATCAGGCGGTAGAAGAAGTTATCAAGAAAGGTGCCTTTGACCTGGTGTTCGAGCGCGGTGCTGTGATTGATGTTAAACCTCAGTACGACGTGACTCGCCAAGTCATCGAGCGCATGAATCAGCTGAAGTAACCATGACCGTAACCATCAAGCTCGGCCAATTGGCCGAGTTTCTCGGCGCCACGCTACGTGGTGCGGCGGATAAAGACATCACTGGGCTAGCCACTTTGCAAGAGGCTGGCCCTGGTCAGGTAAGTTTCCTGGCCAATCCCCAGTACCGTAAATTCCTTGCCGTTAGCCATGCAGCCGCCGTGTTGCTTAAACCGGCCGATGCCGAGGGGTTTGCAGGTGATGCGTTGCTGGTGCCAGATCCTTATCTGGCCTACGCAAAGATCTCCCATTTATTCGACCCCAAACCCAAGGCGTTGCCAGGGGTTCATGCGTGCGCAGTGATTGCCGCTGATGCTCAGGTTGACGTCAGCGCTAGTATCGGTGCATTCGCTGTTATCGAAAGCGGTGCGCGCATCGCCGCGAACGTCACAGTAGGGGCTCACTGTTTTATCGGTGTTCGTAGCGAAATTGGCGAAGGCGGCTGGTTGGCGCCACGGGTGACGCTTTATCACGATGTACGCATCGGCAAGCGAGTCGTGATTCAGTCTGGCGCAGTACTCGGTGGCGAAGGCTTCGGCTTCGCCAACGACAAGGGTATTTGGCAGAAGATCGCGCAGGTTGGCGGTGTATTGGTCGGTGACGACGTGGAGATTGGCGTCAATACCGCAGTTGATCGCGGTGCCTTGGCCGATACGGTTATCGGCAACGGCGTGAAGCTGGATAACCAGATTCAGATCGCGCATAACGTCCAGATTGGCGATCACACCGCCATGGCGGCGTGCGTCGGCATCTCGGGAAGCACGAAAATTGGCAAGCATTGCACCATTGCTGGCGGTGTTGGCATGGTTGGGCATATCGAAGTCTGTGACGGCGTATTCGTCACCGGTATGACCATGGTGACCCGTTCGATTACCGAACCCGGCGCCTATTCCTCGGGGACTGCGATGCAGCCCGCTGCGGAATGGCGTAAGAGTGCGGCGCGCATTCGTCAGCTTGATGACATGTCGCGACGCTTGCAGCATATGGAAAAGGTTGTTGAGGCAGTGACCTCGGGCGGTAAAGCTTCATCTGATGGCTGATACCTTTTTATATCAAGCGTGCACAGCTGATAAAACTGCCTCCTTGATTTGCAAGAGGAGTGCCGCGCATTAGTCGCGCACTCCTCATCTTTACTACAGGCTTCCCCCCGAAATGATGGACATCAACGAGATTCGCGAATACCTGCCTCACCGTTACCCGTTCCTGTTGGTGGACCGGGTAGTCGAGTTGAATGTCGAGGCCAAAAGCATTCGTGCCTACAAGAATGTCAGCATCAACGAGCCTTTTTTCAACGGTCACTTTCCCCAGCATCCAATCATGCCGGGCGTATTGATCATCGAAGCGATGGCCCAAGCTGCCGGCATCCTCGGTTTTAAAATGCTCGATGTGAAGCCATCCGACGGCACGCTTTATTATTTCGTCGGCTCTGACAAACTGCGATTCCGTCAGCCAGTCTTGCCGGGCGATCAGTTGATCCTTGAAGCTACGTTCATCAGTTGCAAGCGTCAGATCTGGAAGTTTCAATGCCAGGCTTCGGTCGACGGCAAGCCGGTTTGCTCCGCAGAAATCATCTGCGCGGAACGTAAACTATGAGTTTGATTGACTCTCGCGCAATCATCGATCCGACGGCCATTCTGGCCGACGACGTAGAGGTCGGCCCTTGGTCGATCGTCGGACCTGGTGTGGAAATTGGCGAGGGTACAATCGTTGGGCCGCATGTGATTCTCAAAGGCCCTACGAAGATCGGCAAACACAACCATATCTATCAGTTTTCATCGATAGGTGAGGACACGCCCGATCTTAAATACAAAGGCGAAGAGACGCGCCTGGTCATTGGTGACCACAACGTCATTCGTGAAGGCGTGACGATCCATCGCGGAACGATTCAAGACCGCGCAGAGACCACGCTGGGTGATCACAACCTGATCATGGCCTACGCGCACATTGGCCACGACAGCGTTATTGGTAACCACTGCATCCTGGTCAACAACACTGCATTGGCGGGTCATGTACATGTTGACGATTGGGCGATCCTGTCCGGTTTCACACTGGTGCATCAGTTTTGCCATATTGGCGCCCACAGCTTTTCCGGCATGGGCACCGCAATTGGCAAGGATGTTCCTGCGTTCGTTACAGTGTTCGGCAACCCTGCGCAGGCGCGGAGCATGAACTTCGAAGGCATGCGCCGTCGTGGGTTCAGTGAAGAGGCTATTCACGCGCTACGCCGAGCCTACAAGGTCGTCTATCGCCAAAGCCTGACAGTCGACCAGGCTATTGCTGAGTTGGCCGAGCCCGCTGCACTGTTTCCCGAAGTTGCAATATTTCTTGAGTCCATCCAAACGTCGACCCGTGGCATAACCCGCTAATGAATTCGTTGATGACCAAGGCACTGCGTGTTGCGCTGGTTGCGGGCGAAGCGTCCGGCGATATTCTTGGCTCGGGCTTGATGCGTGCGCTCAAGGCGCGTCACCCCGATGTAGAATTCGTCGGCGTCGGTGGTCCGCTGATGGAGGCCGAGGGGCTGGTGTCCTACTTCCCGATGGAGCGGTTGTCGGTGATGGGGTTGGTCGAGGTGCTTGGCCGACTCAGGGAGCTGCTGGCTAAGCGTAAGCAGCTCATTCAAACGCTCATCAGCGAAAAGCCCGACGTGTTCATCGGCATCGACGCCCCGGACTTCAACCTCGACATCGAACTAAAGTTGCGTCGTGCCGGGATTAAGACCGTGCATTACGTCAGCCCGTCAGTGTGGGCGTGGCGTCAAAAGCGTGTATTGAAAATTCGCGAAGGCTGCGATTTGATGCTGACGCTGCTGCCGTTCGAAGCGCGTTTCTACGAAGAGAAGGGCGTGCCGGTGCGGTTTGTCGGTCATCCATTGGCTGACACCATCCCCCTAAAATCTGATCGCGCGGCGGCCCGAGCAACTTTGGGCCTGCCCGCTGGCGTAGTGATCGCGCTGATGCCGGGCAGCCGGGGCGGTGAAGTCGGTAAGCTGGGCGGCCTGTTTTTCGATGCCGCCGAGCGGCTGATGGTTCTGCGCCCTGGTATCAGGTTTGTGCTGCCCTGCGCGAGCCCCCAACGGCGTATTCAGATCGAGGCGTTGCTGCAAGGGCGCAACCTACCCATTCTGTTGCTCGACGGTCAGTCGCACCTTGCACTCGCTGCCTGCGATGCGGTGTTGATCGCCTCAGGCACCGCGACACTCGAAGCGCTGCTGTACAAACGACCAATGGTCGTTGCCTATCGTCTGGCACCGATTACCTTTTGGATACTCAAGCGTTTGGTGAAAAGCCCTTACGTCTCGTTGCCGAACTTGCTTGCCCAACGTTTGCTGGTCCCGGAGTTATTGCAGGAAGCTGCGACAGCCGAGACCCTCGCGCAAACCTTGTTGCCGCTGCTTGAAAGTGGCGAAGTGCAGACGGCAGGCTTCGATGAAATTCACCGGACCTTACGCCGCGATGCCTCCAACCAGGCCGCCGAGGCGGTGCTCGGGTTGCTGGGCCAATCGCCTTCACAGTGAGTAGGTTATAAATGCAAATGGGTTTGGACTTTAATCTGGTCGAAGAACTGGTTGCCGGTGTCGACGAAGTCGGTCGCGGTCCGCTCTGTGGTGCTGTAGTGACGGCTGCCGTGATTCTTGATCCGCGCAGACCGATTCTGGGCCTCAACGATTCGAAAAAACTCACCGAAGCTCGCCGTGAAAAGCTCTACGACGAAATCTGTGAAAAAGCCTTGTGCTGGTTTATCGCCCGGGCAGAAGTAGAGGAAATCGACGAGCTGAACATTCTCCATGCCACGATGTTGGCGATGAAGCGCGCCGTCGAAGGGCTGATTATTATTCCGAAGCTGGCGTTGATCGACGGCAATCGCTGTCCACAATTGTCAGTGCCCAGTGCCTCGGTTATTCAGGGCGACGCATCGGTACCGGCCATCGCAGCAGCTTCGATCCTGGCCAAAGTCAGCCGGGACCGGGAAATGGCAGCATTCGAACTGATTTATCCTGGCTATGGGATGGGTGCTCACAAAGGTTATCCGACCCCCGTTCATCTTGAAGCACTGGCGCGCTTGGGGCCGACCCCGATCCATCGTCGTTCGTTTGCTCCCGTGCGGGCGGCATACGAAGCTCAAGCCATGATGCTGCAAAGTCCGCTTTCAATCTTCGCGCCGGGCTGATGTTTTAACCAAGGCCCAGTACAATCCCGGCCTTCGTTTTTTTGTATTTCGCGCTATAGGATCAACATGCCGGCTTCTTTCGTTCATCTACGCCTGCACACTGAATATTCTCTGGTCGATGGTTTGGTCCGGGTCAAACCCTTGGTCAAGACCTTGGGCAGCATGAATATGCCAGCCGTGGCTGTGACCGATCAGAACAACATGTGTTCGCTGGTCAAATTCTACAAAGCGGCCATGGGCGCAGGTATTAAGCCGATCTGCGGCGCGGATTTGTGGTTGTCCAACAAGGATGAAGACGCCGGGCTGAGCCGGATCAGCCTGTTGGTGATGAATGCCAAGGGTTACCGTAACCTGACCGAATTGATTTCCCGTGGCTTTATCGATGGCCAGCGCAACGGTCAAGTGATCATCGAGCGTGAATGGGTCGCGCAGGCCAGTGAAGGCTTGATCGCGCTGTCGGCAGCCAAAGAAGGCGAGATTGGCATGGCCTTGCTCGCCGGAAACCCCGGTGAAGCCGAGCAATTGCTGCGTGATTGGATGGCGGTATTCCCTGACCGTTTTTATGTCGAAGTGCAGCGCACCAACCGGCCCAATGACGAAGAACATTTGCACGCAGCCGTCTCCTTGGCTGATCGGCTGGGTGCGCCGCTGGTGGCCACCAACGATGTGCGCTTCATCAAGCAGGAAGACTTCGAGGCCCATGAAACCCGAGTTTGCATTGGCGAAGGCCGGGCGCTTGATGATCCGCGTCGTTCACATAACTACAGCGATCAGCAATACCTCAAGACCGCAGCGGAAATGGGCGAGCTGTTCAGTGATTTGCCTGAGGCACTGGCAAACACCGTTGAAATCGCCAAGCGCTGCAATATCGACGTAAAGCTTGGCCAGCACTTTCTGCCTAACTTCCCGATTCCCGATGGCCTGACCATCGACGAGTACTTTCGCAAAGTGTCGTTCGATGGTCTTGAAGACCGTCTTTCGGTATTAATGCCAAAGGACACCACCGAGGATTACGACGCCAAGCGTCAGGTCTACATTGACCGGCTGAACTTCGAGCTGGATATCATTATCCAGATGGGCTTTCCCGGTTACTTTCTGATCGTAATGGACTTCATACAGTGGGCCAAAAGCAACGGCGTCCCGGTAGGTCCAGGCCGTGGGTCGGGTGCGGGTTCGCTGGTAGCTTACGTTCAGAAAATTACAGACCTCGACCCGCTGGAATACGACCTGCTGTTCGAACGGTTCTTGAACCCGGAACGGGTATCCATGCCCGACTTCGACGTCGATTTCTGCATGGACGGTCGCGACCGGGTTATTGAGTACGTGGCGCAGAAGTACGGGCGCAACGCGGTCAGCCAGATCATTACCTTCGGTTCAATGGCCGCCAAGGCTGTGATACGCGACGTCGCGCGGGTGCAGGGCAAGTCCTACGGCTTGGCGGATCGCCTGTCGAAAATGATCCCGTTCGAAGTCGGCATGACGCTGGAAAAAGCCTACGAGCAGGAAGAGATCCTGCGCGACTTCATCAAGATCGATGAAGAGGCCGCTGAAATCTGGGAGATGGCCCGCAAGCTTGAGGGCATCGTGCGCAACGTCGGCAAGCACGCTGGCGGGGTGGTGATTGCGCCGACCAAACTGACTGACTTCTCGCCGATCTATTGCGATGAGCTGGGCGACGGCCTGGTGACCCAATTCGACAAGGATGACGTCGAGGCTGCAGGGCTGGTGAAGTTCGACTTCCTCGGTCTGCGGACTCTGACCATCATCGATTGGGCGCTGAAAACGATTAACCGCGAGCGCGCCAAGGTCGACGAGCCGCCGCTGGATATTGCATTTATCCCGCTGGACGACAAGCCGACTTACCAATTGCTGCAAAAGGCTGAAACTACTGCGGTGTTCCAGCTTGAGTCGCGCGGCATGAAGGAGCTGATCAAAAAGCTCAAGCCCGACTGCCTGGAAGATTTGATCGCCCTGGTAGCGCTGTTCCGCCCCGGCCCACTGCAATCAGGCATGGTAGATGACTTTATCAACCGTAAGCACGGTCGGGCAGAGCTGTCGTATCCCCACGTTGATTATCAGTACGAAGGTCTCAAACCGGTGCTGGCGCCGACTTACGGCATCATCCTGTATCAAGAACAGGTTATGCAGATCGCCCAGGTTATGGCCGGCTATACCCTTGGCGGCGCCGATATGTTGCGTCGGGCCATGGGTAAGAAAAAGCCCGAAGAGATGGCCAAACAACGTGGTGGTTTCATTGAGGGCTGTAAGAACAACAACATCGACGCGGACCTGGCCGGTAACATTTTCGACCTGGTGGAAAAGTTCGCCGGTTATGGTTTCAACAAGTCTCACTCGGCCGCGTACGGACTGGTGTCGTATCAGACCGCATGGCTGAAAACCCACTACCCGGCGCCGTTCATGGCCGCCGTGCTGTCGGCCGACATGCACAACACCGACAAGGTTGTGACCTTGATCGAAGAAGTGCGCAACATGAAATTGCGCCTCGAATCCCCGGACGTAAATACCTCGGAATACAAATTCACGGTTAGCGATGATGGCCGAATTTTGTACGGGCTGGGCGCTATCAAGGGCGTGGGCGAAGGCCCGGTGGAAGCGATCACCGAGTCACGTCAAGCCGGGCCATTCAAGGATCTGTTCGATTTTTGCGCGCGGGTAGACCTCAAGCGTATCAACAAGCGGACCCTCGATGGCTTGATCCGCAGTGGTGCGCTGGATCGCTTGGGGCCGTATTTTGAAGACAACGTAGACGTCAAAACCTATCAGGCCAACCTTGACCGCAACCGCTCGGTGCTATTGGCGGCGCTGGAAGAAGCCATCCAGGCCGCGGAACAAACCGCGCGCAGTCACGACAGCGGGCACTCGGATCTGTTTGGCGGTTTGTTCGTTGAAGCCGATGCCGACGTTTATGCGAACCATCGCAAGGCCAAGGAGTTGAGCCTCAAAGACCGTTTGCGCGGTGAAAAAGAAACCTTGGGCTTGTACCTGACAGGGCACCCCATAGACGAGTACGAAGGCGAAATTCGCCGTTTCGCTCGTCAACGCATCATTGATTTGAAGCCTGCCCGCGACACGCAAACCGTTGCCGGTTTGATCATTGCATTGCGGGTCATGAAGAACAAAAAGGGCGACAAAATGGGCTTCATTACCCTTGATGACCGTTCGGGGCGAATTGAAGCGTCGCTGTTTGCCGAGGCTTTCCATTCCGCACAATCGTTATTGCAGACCGATGCGATGGTGGTGGTCGAAGGCGAGGTCAGCAATGACGACTTTTCAGGCGGCCTGCGCTTGCGGGCCAAGCGGGTGATGAGTCTTGAAGATGCACGGACTAATCTTGCTGAAAGCTTGCGCCTGAAAATTCATGCGGACGCGCTCAAGGGCGATCGGCTCAAATGGCTGGGAGAATTGTGCAAGCGTCATCGTGGAGCCTGTCCGATTACCCTCGACTACACCGGGATGGATGCGAAGGCGTTGCTGCAGTTTGGCGAGGCCTGGCGAATCGATCCGGCCGACAGCTTGATTCAAGCGCTGCGTGACCAGTTCGGACGTGAGAACGTCTTCCTGCAATACCGTTGAATAGTGCGGGCCTGTCAATCCGGCCTGCGCTCAACCATAATTTTTAATCTCGACCTGGATGCGCCTGTTCCCGTAAGGTATGGCGCACACGGATCAACCGGCCGGCCCCTTGGCCGTCGACCCAAGACGGATGCCTATGAACCCGAATTTTCTCGATTTCGAACAGCCGATCGCTGACCTTCAAGCCAAGATCGAAGAATTGCGCTTGGTCGGTAATGACAACTCGCTAAACATCGGCGACGAAATTTCCCGTCTGCAGGAGAAGAGCAATACGCTCACCGAAAGCATTTTCGGCAACTTGACCAGTTGGCAGATCGCGCGCATGGCGCGTCATCCACGTCGTCCTTACACCCTGGACTACATCGAGCACATCTTTACTGAGTTCGACGAGCTGCACGGTGATCGGCACTTCTCCGACGACGCTGCCATTGTCGGTGGTGTTGCGCGTCTTGATGACCAGCCAGTAATGATTATCGGCCACCAGAAAGGCCGCGAAGTGCGTGAGAAAGTTCGTCGCAACTTTGGCATGCCACGGCCTGAAGGCTACCGCAAAGCCTGCCGTCTGATGGAAATGGCCGAGCGCTTCAAAATGCCGATCCTGACGTTCATCGATACGCCGGGCGCTTACCCGGGCATCGATGCCGAAGAGCGTAACCAGAGCGAAGCAATTGCCTGGAACTTGCGGGTGATGGCTCGTCTTAAAACGCCGATCATCGCTACCGTGATTGGTGAAGGTGGATCTGGCGGTGCATTGGCCATTGGTGTCTGCGATCAATTGAACATGCTGCAGTATTCAACGTACGCGGTCATCTCGCCGGAAGGTTGCGCCTCGATTCTGTGGAAAACCGCCGACAAAGCACCTGATGCGGCCGAAGCCATGGGTATTACGGCTGACCGTCTGAAAGGTCTGGGTATTGTCGATAAAGTCATTGGCGAACCTTTGGGTGGCGCCCATCGTGACCCGGCGACTGCTGCCGCTTCGATCCGCAAGGAATTGAGCAGCCAGTTGGCGATGCTCAAGACGTTTGATACCGACGCGCTGTTGGCTCGTCGTTACGAGCGTCTGATGAGCTACGGTCTCTGATTGGAGCCTCAACGTCTTCACCAATCCAATCTGTAGGAGCAACTTGTTGGCGAGAGCCATGATGCGGTGTGTCAGGCATGCTACATCGCCAACAAGTTGGCTCAGGGTTGCTTGCCTTGAAACTAGATCTACGTGACCATCTTCTCAGCGCGTTAGCCCCATGGTTCCGAGCACCTGCATGGCGCATCGCGTTCTCGGGAGGGTTGGACTCCACGGTCCTTCTGCATCTCCTGGCTGATCTCGCGACCCGCGAAACATTGCCTCCTTTGTCCGCAATTCACATTCATCATGGCCTTCAGGCTGCGGCAGATGAGTGGCCGGAACATTGTGCTGCGATATGCAGCGCGCTGGGCCTGCCACTGCGGGTGATTCGAGTTGAAGTGAAACCCGGCGCCAGCATCGAGCGTGCTGCCCGTGAGGCGCGTTACGCGGCGTTCAATCAGTTGCTGGAATCAGACGAGGTGTTGTTCACTGCCCAGCACCGTGACGATCAAGCAGAGACGTTGTTATTTCGGCTACTGCGTGGAGCAGGGGTGCGGGGTTTGGCGGCGATGCCTGAACAGCGCGCGTTGGGTAAGGGCCTGATGTCGCGGCCGCTGCTGAATATCTCGCGGTCTGCGCTGGAGGCCTACGCCGCCGAGCACTCGTTGCGCTGGGTGGAAGACCCAAGCAATGCCGACAGCGAGTTCTCTCGAAATTATCTGCGCCGACAGGTTATGCCGTTACTCGTGGATCGCTGGCCTCAAGCGTCGGCGAATATGGCGAAGGCTGCCGGTCGTCTGGCCGAGGCTCAAGGACTGCTCAACGAATTGGCGGTGCAGGATCTTTCCAGCGCTGAGACGCCCACGGCATTCCCTTGGCTCGGGTTGCCATCGTTGGCCCTGGCGCCGCTCAAGCATCTTTCCCTGTCACGTCAGCGCAACGCCTTACGACACTGGCTCGCGGATCTGACGCGCCTGCCGGACAGCGATCATTGGGTTGGCTGGGACAGCTTGCGCGACGCCCGCGAGGGTTCGCAGCCCATTTGGCGGTTGGCCGACGGTGAGCTGCATCGCGCCGAACACCGAATCTGGTGGCTACCTACTGCTTGGTTACAGCCACTGGCTGCGACAACAGCCTGGCGTGACTCTAAACAAATGCTGGCGCTAGCGAGCAATGGTTGGCTTGAATTCAGCGGCGAAGTTCCAGCAGGTGAGTTTCAGGTGCGTTATCGCCAAGGCGGGGAAATCATGCAATTGCCGGATCGAGGGCATCGTGATCTGAAACGACTGCTGAATGAGAGCGGTCTGCCAGTTTTTGCACGAGCTCGTTTGCCATTGTTGTATCACGCAGACCAATTATTGGCGGTTGCCAACCTGCCAGGATTGGACGGCACAGCCCGTGGCGACTGGCAATTGCACTGGATCGCACCGACGAACGACCAAAGTTTGAGCTGAAAGGCCGTTTCCGGTAGACTACGCTCCCTTCTTGATAGAGCTTCTGTGGATTCTTCTGAATTGACGGAAGTTGCCAATTACCAGGCTGTTTTGCTGGGCGATTCTCAAAAATGTAGCGAGCAACAGACAGGCTTTTTCAGTCTGCCGGTCCCAACGCAGCAATTTTCAGGAGTGCACTGTGAGATCTTTTGGTAATTGCGGGCTTCGGCCTTCATTCGCTTTCCCCGGCGGCTCTGACCGCTTTAACGCAGACTTCTAGGGTTTTTCATGACGCGCTACATCTTCGTCACGGGCGGTGTTGTTTCTTCATTGGGGAAAGGCATCGCCGCAGCTTCATTGGCGGCCATCCTGGAGGCGCGGGGACTTAAGGTCACCATGCTGAAGCTGGACCCCTACATCAACGTGGACCCGGGCACCATGAGCCCATTCCAGCACGGTGAAGTGTTCGTCACCCATGACGGCGCTGAAACTGACCTGGACTTGGGCCACTACGAGCGGTTTATCCGCACTACCATGACCCAGAACAACAACTTCACGACTGGCCGTGTGTACGAACACGTCCTGCGCAAAGAGCGCCGTGGTGATTATCTGGGCGCAACCATCCAGGTGATTCCGCACATCACCGACGAAATCAAGCGCCGGATCATCAAGGGCGCAGGCGATGCTGATGTCGCCATGGTCGAGATCGGTGGGACTGTGGGCGACATCGAATCGCAACCGTTCCTGGAAGCTATTCGCCAATTGCGCGTTGAAGTCGGTGCCAAACGCGCCATGTTGATTCACTTGACGCTGGTGCCTTACATCGCCACGGCCGGTGAAACCAAAACCAAGCCTACCCAGCATTCGGTAAAAGAGCTGCGTTCCATCGGTTTGCAGCCTGATGTGCTGATTTGCCGCTCCGATCACCCTATCGATATTTCCTCACGTCGCAAAATTGCGTTGTTCACCAACGTTGAAGAGCGCGCGGTTATTTCCCTGGAAGACGTCGACACCATCTACAAGATCCCGGCGGTATTGCACGCCCAGGGTCTGGATGATTTCGTCGTTGAGCGTTTCGGCTTGCAGTGTGGCGGTGCCGATTTGTCCGAGTGGGAAAAAGTGGTCGATGCCAAGCTCCATCCTGAGCATGAAGTCACCATCGCCATGGTTGGCAAATACATGGAGTTGCTCGACGCTTACAAATCGCTGATCGAAGCGATGAGTCACGCCGGCATCACCAATCGCACCAAGGTCAATCTGCGCTACATCGATTCCGAAGACATCGAAAACCAAGGCACTGCCTTGCTTGAAGGGTGTGACGCGATTCTCGTGCCCGGCGGCTTCGGTCTGCGTGGCGTTGAAGGCAAGATCACTGCCGTCCAGTTCGCTCGTGAAAATAAAGTGCCGTACCTGGGTATCTGCCTAGGCATGCAAGTGGCCGTTATTGAGTTCGCTCGCAACGTGCTGGGTTGGAAAGACGCTAACTCCACTGAGTTTGATCGCGCCAGCGGCCACCCGGTCGTCGGTCTGATCACCGAGTGGGAAGACGCGACCGGGGCTGTTGAAGTTCGTACTGAAACCTCCGACTTGGGCGGCACCATGCGCCTGGGCGCACAGGATTGCCAGCTTGCACCCGGTTCGCTGGTCCACGATTGCTATGCCAAAGACGTCATTGTCGAGCGTCATCGCCATCGTTACGAAGTGAACAACAACCTGCTGCCAAGCCTAATCGAAGCCGGTCTGAAAATTTCCGGTCGTTCTGGTGATGGTGCGCTGGTTGAAGTGATCGAGGCGCCGGATCATCCATGGTTTGTGGCGTGCCAGTTCCACCCTGAGTTCACATCGACACCGCGCGACGGCCATCCGTTGTTCAGCGGTTTCGTGAAGGCGGCACTGACCCAACACCAGAAGAAGGCCTAAGCCGGAATATGAACAGCATGTCGCAGAAGATCATCCGTGTAGGCTCAATCGAGATCGCCAACGACAAGCCGTTCGTGTTGTTTGGCGGCATGAACGTGCTGGAATCCCGGGACATGGCGATGCAGGTCTGTGAGGCCTATGTCCGGGCGACCGAAAAACTGGGCATTCCGTATGTCTTCAAGGCCAGCTTCGACAAGGCCAATCGTTCGTCCGTGACCTCTTACCGTGGCCCTGGTCTGGAACAGGGTATGCGGATTTTCGAGGAAGTTAAGAAGACCTTCGGCGTGCCGCTGATTACCGACGTGCATGAGCCGGAGCAAGCGGCGGTGGTGGCTGAAATCTGCGACATCATTCAGTTGCCTGCATTTTTGTCGCGGCAGACCGATCTTGTGGTTGCCATGGCCAAGACCGGCGCGGTGATCAACATCAAGAAAGCCCAGTTTCTCGCGCCTCAGGAAATGAAACACATCCTGAACAAGTGCGAAGAAGCCGGGAATGACCAATTGATCCTGTGCGAGCGTGGCTCCAGCTTCGGGTACAACAACCTGGTGGTGGACATGCTCGGCTTCGGCATCATGAAGCAGTTTCAATACCCGGTGTTTTTCGACGTGACCCACGCCCTGCAAATGCCGGGCGGTCGTTCGGACTCTGCCGGTGGTCGTCGGGCTCAGGTGCTCGATCTGGCCAAGGCTGGCTTGAGTCAGAGCTTGGCAGGGTTATTCCTTGAGGCGCATCCGGATCCGGATAACGCCAAGTGCGACGGTCCCTGCGCTTTGCGTCTGGACAAACTCGAGCCATTCCTGACTCAGTTGAAAGCACTGGATGACCTGGTAAAAAGTTTTCCGACGGTAGAAACCGCTTAACAGCGGCTTCTCCGGTAGAGTGCCGTTCGGTAAAGTGCCGCACACTATTTCTCTGGTCGATGGTCAGAGGGTTATCGTCAGTCAGAGCTGCCCGCTGCATACGCACTGACGGTGCCATCAATATTTTCAGCTGCGTCGTCTTCGTCAATCCTGGAGTGTTTACAACAATGGCAAAAATCGTCGACATCAAAGGTCGTGAAGTTCTCGACTCCCGTGGTAATCCCACCGTGGAAGCGGACGTGCTCCTCGATAACGGCATCATCGGCAGTGCGTGCGCGCCGTCCGGTGCTTCCACTGGCTCGCGTGAAGCGCTTGAGCTGCGTGATGGCGACAAGAGCCGTTACTTGGGTAAAGGTGTTCTCAAGGCCGTGGCCAATATCAATGGTCCGATCCGTGCCCTGTTGATGGGCAAAGACCCGGTGGACCAGCAGGCGCTTGATCGCGCCATGATTGCCCTGGACGGTACTGAAAACAAAGGCAGTCTGGGCGCCAACGCGATCCTCGCTGTGTCCTTGGCCGCTGCCAAAGCCGCAGCTCAGGATCAGGACTTGCCGCTGTACGCTCACATCGCTAACCTCAACGGCACCCCCGGTGTTTATTCCATGCCCGTCCCAATGATGAACATCATCAACGGTGGCGAGCATGCCGATAACAACATCGATATCCAGGAATTCATGGTGCAGCCGGTTGGCGCCAAGACGTTCTCGGAAGCGTTGCGAATGGGCACCGAAATTTTCCACCACCTCAAAGCTGTGCTCAAGGCTCGTGGCTTGAACACTGCGGTGGGTGATGAAGGCGGTTTTGCGCCTAACCTGGCGTCTAATGAAGACGCGTTGAAAGTCATCTCGGAAGCTGTGGCTAACGCCGGTTACAATCTTGGCACCGACGTGACTCTCGCATTGGATTGCGCGGCCAGCGAATTCTACGAAGACGGCAAATACAACTTGTCCGGCGAAAGCCAAGTGTTTACCTCCGAAGGCTTTGCCGACTACCTCAAGGGCCTGACCGAGCGTTACCCGATCATCTCCATTGAAGACGGTCTGGACGAGTCCGACTGGGCTGGCTGGAAAGTCCTTACCGACAAGATCGGCGAAAAAATTCAATTGGTGGGCGACGACCTGTTCGTGACCAACACCAAGATCCTGAAAGAAGGCATCGATAAAAAGATCGCCAACTCGATCCTGATCAAGTTCAACCAGATCGGCACCCTCACCGAAACGCTGGAAGCCATTCAGATGGCTAAAGCAGCAGGGTATACGGCGATCATCTCGCACCGTTCCGGCGAAACTGAAGATTCGACCATTGCTGACCTGGCGGTCGGTACTGCAGCGGGTCAGATCAAAACTGGCTCGCTGAGCCGTTCCGATCGCATCGCCAAGTACAACCAATTGCTGCGTATCGAAGAGCAATTGGGCGCCAAAGCTGTATACAACGGTCGCAGCGAGTTTCGCGGCTGAGCTGGAGATGGTAAAAAGACGACGGGCACAATACGAAAAGTCGATTAACCGACGATTCTGTCCGTATATGAGTGATCGGACCCGGCTATCGGGTTCGATGCCCTCACTGCTTTAATGTGTCGGCACCGCTGTCTTTTTCCACTGAGTACCTGATATTCCATGCGCAGTCCTAACTGGTTGTTCCTGATCTTGCTCCTGCTGCTGGCTGGCCTGCAGTACCGCTTGTGGGTGGGTAATGGAAGCTTGGCGCAAGTGGCCAGTCTGTCTCAGCAAATTGCTGATCAGCATGCGGAAAACGATGCTTTGCTCGAACGTAACCGTATTCTCGACGCGGAAGTGTTGGAGCTGAAAAAAGGCATGGAGACCGTTGAAGAACGTGCTCGCCATGAACTCGGCATGGTTAAAGACGGCGAAACTCTCTATCAGTTGGCCCAATGATTTCCGCTTTGCCTGCCTTCTGGGCAATTATTCCCGCTGCCGGTATTGGCGCTCGCATGGCGGCAGACCGTCCCAAGCAGTATTTGCAGCTGGGCGGCCTCACTATTCTTGAACACAGCCTCGCTTGTTTTCTCGATCACCCCCAACTCTTGGGCCTGGTGATCAGTTTGGCTGTGGATGATCCTTACTGGCCAACCTTGGCCTGCGCGGCAGACCCACGAATTCAGCGCGCGGCGGGCGGAAAGGAAAGGGCAGATTCGGTACTCAATGCATTGCTGCTGTTGCACGCGAACGGTGCCCATGACGACGATTGGGTGTTGGTTCACGATGCTGCGCGCCCGAACCTGTCGCGTGGGGATTTGAACAAGCTGCTGTCCGAATTGGCTGATGATCCGGTGGGCGGCCTGCTGGCCGTTCCCGCCCGCGATACCTTGAAACGCGCCGACAGCCGTGGTCGCGTCACAGAAACGGTAGATCGCAGTTTTATCTGGCTGGCTTACACGCCGCAGATGTTCCGCCTTGGCGCCCTGCATCGAGCCTTGGCCGACAGCCTGGTGTCGGAGGTCAGCATTACCGATGAAGCGTCTGCCATGGAATGGTCTGGTCAGTCCCCCCGATTGATCGAAGGCCGCTCCGACAACATCAAGGTCACCCGTCCTGAGGACCTTGAATGGCTGCGCCAGCGCCGTAAATTCTAAGTTAAACGCTGAGTGTGGCGGGCTCGCAATATTCCTTTCTCAGGGCTAGGCCGGCTTTAAGGTGTTCTACCAGTTTTCTAACCTTGGGTGACAGGTGCCGTTGTTGCGGATACAGCGCCCAGACGGCCGTGTTCGGAGGCTGATGCGCATCCAGCAAGGGAACCAGCGCGCCACTGTTTAAATGTTCAAGCACGTAATAGTCCGGCAACTGACACAACCCAATTCCTTGTAATGCCGCATCCAGCACGGCTTGGCCACTATTGCAGCGCCAGTTGCCCTGTACCCGTTGCGAAAACTCCCGCCCGTTTTGTTGCAGCAACCAACTGTCGGTGCTGCCGATCAGGCAATTGTGGCGACTTAACTCGGACAAACTGTGCGGTCGCCCGTAGCGCTCAAGGTAGGAAGGCGATGCGCACAGGTACATGCGGCGCGGCGCCAAACGAGTGGCAACCAATCGCGAGTCTTGCAGTCGACCCAGGCGAATGGCCAGATCGAGTCCTTCGTGAACCAGATCTAGGGTGCGATTACTTAGTTCTATGTCGACCCGGAGTTGCGGGTAGAGGCCCATGAATTCAGTCACCAGCGGCGCGACAAACCGCTCTCCATACGCCACCGCACAGGTCATGCGCAGCAGGCCTTTGGGTTCGCTCGCCAAATCGCCGACCGCTCGCAGTGCTTCCTCGCGGCCATCCTGCAAGCGTTGGCAATGTTGTAAAAAGGTTTGTCCGGCTTCGGTCAGGGTCACCCGTCGGGTACTGCGGTAGAGCAGGCGTGTTTGCAGTCGTTCCTCAAGCCGAACGATTTGACGACTGATGTGCGATGAGGAAACGCCCATACGCTCAGCGGCGGCAGTGAACTGTCCGCATTCGGCGACGGCGACGAATTCATCCAGCCCTTCCCAGCGGTTGGCGATCATTGATTATCCCTGTGCAGCAATAATGTTTTGCTTTCGGTCGGATTATTCCGCAAACAGCACTGTATTACACTCCAACGCTTGTATTTACTCGATGGAGAAAAACTGATGATCAAGTCACGTGCCGCCGTTGCCTTTGAGGCCAAGAAACCGCTCGAAATCGTTGAAGTCGATGTCGCGATGCCAAAGGCTGGTGAAGTGCTGCTTCGGGTCGTCGCTTCCGGCGTTTGCCATACGGACGCCTACACGCTGTCCGGCGCAGACCCGGAAGGCATCTTTCCATCGATTCTTGGCCACGAAGGCGGCGCAATCGTTGAAGCCGTCGGCGAAGGCGTGACCTCGGTCGCTGTCGGCGATCACGTTATTCCGCTGTACACCCCTGAATGCCGCCAATGCAAATACTGTTTGTCGGGCAAGACCAACCTCTGCCAAGCCATTCGCGCCACCCAGGGCAAGGGCTTGATGCCGGACAGTACGTCGCGCTTTTCCTACGAAGGGCAGACGATTTTCCATTACATGGGCACCTCGACGTTCTCTGAATACACGGTGCTTCCAGAGATATCGGTGGCCAAGATCTCCAAAGATGCGCCTCTTGAAAAAGTCTGCCTGCTCGGCTGCGGCGTCACCACCGGGATCGGCGCTGTCATCAACACCGCCAAGGTCAAGCCCGGCGATACCGTGGCAATCTTTGGCTTGGGCGGCATTGGCTTGTCGGCACTCATTGGTGCAGTAAAAGCTAAGGCCGGCCGGATCATCGCCATCGACATCAACCCAGGCAAATTCGACATTGCCAAACAACTGGGGGCCACCGACTGCATCAACCCGAAAGACTACGATCGACCTATCCAGGAAGTGATTGTTGACCTCACTGATGGCGGCGTGGATTTCTCCTTCGAATGTATCGGTAACGTGCAACTGATGCGCGCAGCGCTTGAGTGCTGCCACAAAGGGTGGGGCGAGTCGGTGATCATCGGTGTGGCGGGTGCCGGTCAGGAAATCTCCACGCGTCCCTTCCAATTGGTTACCGGGCGCGTGTGGCGCGGTTCGGCATTTGGCGGCGTACGCGGTCGCACCGAGTTGCCAAGCTATGTAGAAATGGCGCAGAGCGGCGAAATCCCGCTGGATACCTTCATCACCCACACCATGGGCCTTGAAGACATCAACAAGGCGTTTGACCTGATGCATGAAGGTAAAAGCATTCGAACAGTCATACATTTCTAATAGCAGCTTCAAGCTTCACGCTATAAGCCTCAAGTAAGAGCACTGCGCATCATCTCTTGCCGCTTATCGCTTGAAGCTTACCGCTGGGAGAATCCCCCTTGTCCCTAGAAAATCTTTCCTGCCAGAAAAGCTTCGGCGGCTGGCATAAACGCTACAAGCATCACTCAGAGGTGCTCGGTTGCGACATGGTGTTTGCCGTTTACCTGCCACCTCAAGCTGAGCAGGGCGGCAAGTTGCCAGTGGTCTATTGGTTGTCAGGACTGACCTGCACCGATGAAAACTTCATGCACAAGGCCGGCGCGCAACGAATTGCAGCCGAGTTGGGTTTGATTATCGTGGCGCCGGATACCAGTCCGCGCGGCGCCGACGTACCTGGCGATCCAGACGGTGCGTGGGATTTCGGTCTCGGTGCGGGCTTCTACCTGAACGCAACCCAGCAGCCGTGGGCCAAGCATTACCGGATGCATGACTATGTGGTTAACGAGCTGCCTGCATTGGTCGAGGCGCATTTTCCGGCCTCGGACGTGCGCGGGATTAGCGGTCACTCCATGGGTGGGCATGGGGCGCTGGTGTGTGCGTTGCGCAATCCGGGTCGTTATAAGTCAGTCTCAGCGTTTTCGCCGATTACCAACCCGATAGATTGCGCGTGGGGTCAAAAAGCGTTTTCCCGTTATCTGGGGGAAGAGCGGTCCCGCTGGCGCGAATGGGATGCCTGTGCGTTGATCGCCGAGGCCACTGAAAAGCTGCCGATCCTCGTTGATCAGGGCGATCGTGATGACTTTCTCGCCCATCAGCTCAAGCCTGAAGCATTGGTGCAAGCGGCGAAATCCGCAGATCATCCGCTAACGGTGCGCATGCAGCCGGGCTACGACCACAGCTATTTCTTCATCGCGAGCTTCATCGAAGACCACCTGCGGCATCATGCGGTCGCTCTAAGCGGTTAATGTCCGACAAAGTAGGTAGAATCACGCCCTGACTTTTTCGGGGCGTTTTTTTATGCGTATTGGCCACGGCTATGATGTGCACCGGTTTACCGAAGGCGATTTCATTACCTTGGGCGGCGTGCGGATCGCGCACGGTTTCGGGTTGCTCGCTCATTCCGATGGCGATGTGCTGTTGCATGCGCTCAGCGACGCGTTGCTCGGTGCTGCAGCATTAGGCGATATCGGCAAACATTTCCCGGACACCGACCCGCAATTCAAGGGCGCGGACAGCCGTGCGTTGTTGCGTCATGTGATGGCGTTGGTCAAAAACAAGGGCTGGAAAGTCGGTAATGTCGACGCCACCATTGTGGCCCAGGCGCCGAAAATGGCCCCGCATATTGAATCGATGCGTGCGCTGATTGCCGCGGATCTTCAGGTTGAGTTGGATCAAGTGAACGTAAAAGCTACCACCACCGAAAAGCTCGGCTTTGTTGGCCGTGAAGAAGGTATTGCGGTTCACGCCGTCGCCTTGTTGCTTTCGGTATGACTGAATTCGAATTGCTCGGACCCCGTGCGTATGGCGACGCGTTAGGTACTGCGGTGCTTAAGGCCACGGCCGAGGATTTTCAGGTCGACGAAGTGTTGGATATTCCCCTGTCGGGTGATGGCGAACACTTATGGTTGTGGGTTGAAAAGCGCGGACTGAATACTGAAGAAGCGGCACGTCGTCTGGCGCGTGCTGCCGGTGTGCCGCTGCGGACTGTCAGCTATGCGGGTTTGAAGGATCGCCAAGCGTTGACCCGGCAATGGTTCAGCGTGCAATTGCCCGGCAAGGCCGACCCCGACCTTTCGGCGGCCCAGGACGATACGCTGAAAATCCTGAAGATGAGCCGCCATAAGCGCAAGTTACAACGCGGTGCTCATGCCGCAAATGGTTTTACACTGCGTTTGACCCAGCTGCAGGGCGACCAGGCGGCGTTGCAGGCGCGGCTTGAATTGATCGCCCTTCATGGCGTTCCGAATTACTTCGGCGCCCAGCGTTTCGGTTGGGATGGCGGCAATGTGGGTGAGGCGCGAGACTACGCGGCTCGCCAGGCACTGCCGGAACAGCGCGCGGTTCGTTCCCGATTGCTGTCGACGGCGCGCAGCTATCTGTTTAATAAAGTGCTGGCGGCCCGCGTGGCTGACGGCAGTTGGCAGCGAGCACAAGTCGGCGATCTACTGGCGTTTACCGACAGCCGCAGTTTTTTTCCTGCTGGCGAAGCAGAGTGCAGCGATCCGCGTCTGGCGATTCTCGACCTGCACCCGACCGGGCCGCAGTGGGGTGAGGGCGATTCGCCAGCCACCGGTGTCACGGGCGCTCTTGAGCAATCAATCGCGGCGGACGAGCCAGCCTTGCGCGATTGGCTGATCAAAGCGGGCATGGAACACGAGCGTCGTATCCTGCGACTGCCCATTGGCGGGTTGACGTGGCATTATCCTGAGCCTGACATTCTGCAACTGGAATTCGTCCTGCCGGCCGGATGCTTTGCCACCGTACTGGTGCGCGAACTCGTCGACCTGGTTCCGGTGGGGCTAACGGACAGCTCATGCGTATTCTGATTTCTAACGATGATGGGGTAAGTGCGCCCGGTCTTGCTGCGCTCCATGCTGCGCTGGCGGACTATAGCGAGTGCGTTGTCATTGCCCCTGACCAAGACAAAAGCGGTGCAAGCAGCTCGCTGACGCTAGACCGTCCGCTGCATCCTCATACGTTGACCAATGGCTTTATCAGCGTAAATGGAACACCTACCGATTGTGTGCACCTTGGCCTCAATGGGCTGCTGGAGCATCAACCGGACATGGTTGTTTCCGGGATTAATCTCGGCGCCAACCTGGGTGATGATGTGCTGTATTCCGGCACCGTGGCGGCCGCCCTGGAAGGGCGTTTTCTCGAACGTCCTTCTTTTGCGTTTTCGTTGTTATCGCGTCAGGTGGATAACCTGCCAACCGCGGCGCATTTTGCGCGGCTGCTGGTCGAAGCGCATGAACAGCTCGATTTACCACCGCGTACGGTACTGAACGTTAATATTCCGAATCTTCCGCTTGAGCACATTCGCGGGATTCAATTGACCCGGTTAGGCCATCGCGCCCGCGCTGCGGCACCGGTCAAAGTAGTCGATCCACGGGGACGAGTCGGATATTGGATTGCCGTGGCTGGGGACGCCGAAGACGGAGGTCCGGGCACTGATTTTCACGCTGTCATGCAAGGTTATGTATCGATTACCCCATTACAACTGGACCGTACTTATCAGGATGGTTTCACCAGCCTAAATGGCTGGCTAGAGGGACTGCGCTGATGTCGCGAGAGCAAGATAGCCTGTTAAGACGCGGGATCGGCATGACCTCCCAGCGCACTCGCGAGCGTCTGATTCAACGCCTCTATGAAGAGGGGCTTTCCAACGCTCAAGTGCTGGAAGTGATCCGCAATACTCCCCGGCATCTGTTTGTTGATGAAGCGCTGGCGCACCGTGCGTATGAAGACACCGCGTTGCCCATCGGACATAACCAGACCATTTCCCAGCCCTACATGGTGGCGCGCATGAGCGAGCTGCTGTTGGCTGCGGGTCCGTTGGACAAAGTGCTTGAGATTGGCACCGGCTCAGGCTATCAGACGGCGGTGTTGTCGCAATTGGTCGAACGGGTATTTTCAGTGGAGCGCATCAAGGTTTTGCAGGACCGCGCGAAAGAGCGATTGGTCGAGCTTAACTTGCGCAACGTTGTGTTTCGTTGGGGAGACGGCTGGGAAGGTTGGCCTGCGTTGGCGCCCTACAATGGCATTATCGTGACGGCAGTCGCTACCGATGTTCCACAGGCATTGCTTGATCAACTCGCACCCGGTGGACGATTGGTCATCCCCGTCGGCTCTGGAGAGGTTCAGCAGTTGATGCTGATTATCCGTGAGGAAAATGGCTTTTCCCGGCATGTACTTGGCGCGGTAAGGTTCGTGCCGTTGCTCAATGGACCGCTTGCTTGATATCTCGTTTAGCCACTCACTGAATTCTGACCCGCGGTACAGGTCTTATAGCCCGACGTACAGGTTAATGCAGTATCTTCATTTGGTGCTGTAAAGCACGGTTTTGCAAACAGTTAAGTATTAGCTGCCAGCCGTTGTTACGGCACAATAGGCAGCTTTAATTCAGTCACCAGTAAAGGAGTGACGGGTGAGTCTCACAGTCATTCAGCAGCGACTATCTACAACTAGCATTCAGCGTCTGGTGATTGGCCTTGTCCTTGGTTTCTTGCTGGTCGGCTGTTCCAGTAGATCGCCGGGCAATGCGCCGGTCTTTGATCGAAACAAAGTCGCGCCTCAGCGACAGGCGGTAACAACTGGCCAATATGTAGTTCGGCGTAGTGACACGTTGTTTTCCATTGCATTTCGATACGGTTGGGATTGGAAAGCGTTGGCTGAACGCAACCAAATACCCGCGCCTTACACCATCCATCCGGGTCAAACCATACGCTTTGACGGCCGTTCAAGCTCGGCGCCCGTTGTAGCCAGCGTTGCGCATGCACCCCAGATGGTGACGTCTACGACGGGCTCTGCGGCTTCCGGTTCATTTAAAACAACCGTACTTTCTCGCCCGGTTGGCGTCGTCCCCGTGATTTTGCCTGCCAAAGAAAGTTCCCCTGCTACGACGCCGATTCAGTCTGTAGGACGCTCGCCAGCGGGTTGGGCGTGGCCTACTAATGGCATTTTGATTGGCAAATTTTCTTCAAACGGTAGTTTGAATAAAGGAATTGATATCGCTGGAGATTTGGGACAGCCTGTTTTAGCTGCGTCTGATGGTTCGGTTGTTTACGCCGGGAGTGGCTTGCGGGGCTACGGCGAATTAGTGATCATCAAACACAACGATACCTACGTCAGTGCTTACGGTCATAACCGTAGACTGTTGGTTCGGGAGGGGGAGCAGGTCAAGGTCGGGCAGACAATTGCCGAGATGGGGTCAACTGGGACTGACCGGGTGAAACTGCATTTTGAGATTCGCCGCCAAGGTAAGCCTGTAGATCCTCTGGAATTCCTGCCACGCCGTTGATCGGTCACCAGCCTGTTTCTTGCGTAGAGGGAACAGGCTCAAGCGTTGCCAAGGAAGATGAGGCGTCGCTAGAGCTTGAGGTCGAACTCACCAAAGGACTATAACAATGGCTCTCAATAAAGAAGCGCCGGAGTTTGACATCGATGATGAGGTACTCCTTATGGAGCCTGGCATCGTTTTGGACTCATCGTCGAACGAGGAAGCTGCTGCACCTCCCGTTCGCGCCCGGGCCAAGAACTCCACAACGCTCAAGCAGCACAAGTACATCGATTACACGCGTGCACTCGACGCTACTCAGTTGTACCTCAATGAAATAGGTTTCTCCCCCTTGCTGTCGCCTGAGGAGGAAGTCCACTTTGCGCGTTTGTCGCAAAGCGGTGATCCGGCGGGGCGCAAGCGCATGATTGAAAGCAATCTGCGGCTGGTGGTAAAAATCGCCAGGCGTTATGTCAACCGCGGGCTTTCATTGCTCGATCTGATCGAAGAAGGCAACCTGGGGTTGATCCGGGCTGTCGAGAAGTTTGATCCAGAGCGCGGTTTTCGCTTCTCAACGTACGCGACCTGGTGGATTCGTCAGACCATTGAGCGCGCCATCATGAATCAGACCCGTACCATCAGGTTGCCGATTCATGTGGTCAAAGAGCTCAACGTTTACCTGCGCGCCGCTCGCGAACTGACTCAGAAACTCGACCACGAACCCTCTCCTGAAGAAATCGCTAACCTGCTCGAAAAGCCGGTCTGCGAGGTCAAGCGCATGTTGGGACTTAATGAACGGGTCTCCTCGGTGGACGTTTCCCTAGGGCCCGATTCGGACAAAACCCTGCTCGATACGCTGACCGATGACCGTCCGACCGATCCGTGTGAGCTGCTCCAAGACGATGATCTTTCACAGAGCATTGATCAGTGGCTTTCCGAGCTGACTGATAAGCAGCGTGAAGTTGTAGTACGGCGTTTCGGTCTGCGAGGGCATGAAAGCAGCACTCTGGAAGATGTTGGCCTTGAAATCGGTTTGACGCGTGAAAGGGTCAGGCAGATTCAGGTCGAAGGGCTTAAGCGCTTGCGCGAGATCCTTGAGAAGAACGGTCTGTCCAGCGAGTCTTTGTTCCAATAGCAGAACTCGCGCTTTTCCCGCGCTTACCTTTAACCGATGCAATCGTACAAATACCTCGACTGGCTCGGGGTGTTTGTATGTGTGTGAAAATCGTTAGCTGATCGTTCTTAATTATTTATTAGATGACGTGGTTAATACAGTGGGTTTTCATGTCAAACAGTGCTTTTTGCTGTAAGCCTTTGCTTACTTGTTTTGTAAGTTATCGTGGTTTTTAACCGTACCTTTGTCCGTCTGTCGCACTATAAAACCCGCAAGTGTTTGATTGTATGAAATTTTTAGTTGTTGGTTGATTTTCTGCGTATCGTTTTGAAAGATTTGGCGGGTTGCTCTCCACCGTTAAATCACTATTATTGGAACTGTGTCGAGGGACAGACACAGACCGTCAAGGACGACAGTCATGGACATCGCAGGATGCGATTCATCAGGATGATGAAAAGGATATAAGGGACTACGGAAAAAATGTGGGCGGGTCATACCGCCCCTTTTTTCGTCTGCAATAAAGCTAAAACAAAAAAGGCCCGCAATGGGCCTTTTTTGACGATCAGCGGAACTTAGCGTTCCAAGTCCTTGAGCTTACCTTTAACGCCGTCAAAGTCTTCGGCGCCTGGCAGGCCCTGTTTCTTTTCAGTGATATTGGGCCAGATTTCCGCTAACTCTACGTTCAGCTGGATAAATACCTTCATGTCCTCGGGGACTTCATCTTCCGAGAAAATGGCGACGGCAGGGCATTCAGGCTCGCAGAGCGCGCAATCTATGCACTCATCCGGGTGGATCACCAGGAAATTCGGGCCTTCGTAGAAGCAGTCCACCGGACACACTTCTACGCAGTCGGTGTACTTGCACTTGATGCAGTTGTCGGTGACGACGAAGGTCATTTCTAATTCTCTCCTCAGGCGGCGGTAGCAGAGCCCTTTCAGCAGGGTTGCCAAGGTCGGGGAATCTCCCGGGCCGTGTGAATATTTGCAGTCAGCAGGCGGACGTTCATTTACTACCGCGTCTTGACCTGCTTTGGTTCGCAACGTACTCACGCGGCCTGGACAATCTGCGTAGTCAGGCTAAAACCAGCAGCATCCCAAACCGCGCGGGATTCTAACAGCTTGTAACGAATCCCGTTAGATCCGAGTTTGCAAGGAATACAACAACTCTAGCGCCTGGCGGGGTGTCAAATCATCAATTTTGGTTTTCGACAACTCTTCCAGAACCGGGTGCGGCAGGCTGGCGAACATATCGCTTTGCTGTGGGATCGCAGGTTTTCCGGGTGCCGCCCGTGGTGTTTCATGGGGCAGACTTGTGGTTTCCAATCGCAGCAAATGCTCCTTTGCACGCACGATAACCTTGGCTGGAACCCCCGCCAGCTGGGCCACCGCCAAACCGTAGCTCTGACTGGCGGGGCCTGGCAGTACCCGGTGGAGGAAAACAATGCGTTCGTTGTGCTCGGTTGCATTGAGGTGCACGTTGGCAACCAGCGGCTCGCTTTCCGGCAGTACTGTCAGCTCAAAATAGTGGGTAGCGAACAATGTGTAAGCACGCAGTTGTGCGAGACATTCTGCCGCAGCCCACGCCAACGAAAGACCGTCGAAAGTGCTGGTTCCGCGCCCGACTTCGTCCATTAGCACCAAACTGCGGTCTGTGGCGTTATGCAGAATATTCGCAGTTTCGCTCATCTCCACCATGAAGGTCGAGCGTCCGCCAGCGAGATCATCGCTGGAACCGATGCGAGTAAAGATTCGATCGACCAAGGACAGCTCGCAACGGGCGGCCGGTACGAAACTGCCGATGTGCGCCAACAACACAATCAACGCGGTCTGGCGCATGTAGGTCGACTTACCACCCATGTTAGGTCCGGTGATCACCAACATTCGGGTGTTGTCGTCGAGTGCAAGGTCGTTGGCGACGAAGGGGGTCGTCAGGACTTGCTCGACCACCGGGTGCCGACCCTGCTCGATGCGCATGCACGGCTCGTCAACGAAGCGCGGGCAGTTCAAGTCCAGATGAAGCGCACGTTCGGCCAGGTTGTTGAGTACATCCAGCTCAGCCAAGGCCGCTGCGGTGTCCTGTAACGGCGCCAGATGGCCTATCAGGTCTTCCAGAAGCGCTTCGTAAAGCATCTTCTCTCGGGCCAGCGCACGGCTCTTGGCTGACAGCGCTTTGTCTTCGAATGCCTTCAACTCTGGGGTAATGAAACGTTCAGCACCCTTGAGGGTCTGGCGGCGGATGTAGTCAGCGGGGGCCTGTTCAGCTTGCTTGCTCGGCAGCTCGATGAAATACCCATGAATCCGGTTGTAGCCGACTTTCAAATTGGCCAAGCCGGTGCGGGCCTTCTCGCGGGTCTCCAGATCAATCAAAAACTGTCCGGCGTTCTCGCTGAGCGATTGCAGATCGTCTAGCTCAGCGTCGTAGCCGGTTTTCAGCACGCCGCCATCGCGGATCACGGCGGGCGGATTATCGATCACCGCGCGTTGTAGCAGATCCGCCAATTCAGGGTAGGTGCTGGTGGTATGCGCCAGTTGTTGGATATGCGGCGCTTCCAGTTCCATCATCGCCAACTGCAATTCGGGGAGCGCTGCAAGCGCGTCCCGCAGACGTGCCAAATCACGCGGACGTGCGTTGCGCAGCCCGATGCGGGCGAGAATCCGTTCGATGTCGCCAATTTCTTTCAATTGCGGTTGCAGGTGTTCGAAGCGATAACGTTCAAGCAAGCAGGTAATCGAGCTTTGTCGGGCCTTCAGTACTTCCAGATCCCGCAGCGGCCGATTCAGCCAACGTGTGAGCAAGCGACTGCCCATGGCGGTCTGGCAGCGGTCCACGACCGATTGCAGCGTGTTATCGCGGCCGCCCGCCAGGTTGGTATCCAGTTCGAGGTTGCGTCGTGTGGCACCATCAAGCACCACGGTATCGTCCAGACGCTCATGGCGCAGGCTGCGCAAGTGCGGAAGGGCCGTGCGTTGGGTTTCTTTGGCGTAACCGAGCAGGCAACCGGCGGCACCGATGGCCAGCGTCAGGTTCTCGCAGCCGAAGCCTTTCAGGTCTTGTGTAGAAAATTGTTGGCACAGGGCTTTTAACGCGGAGTCGCGTTCGAAGTCCCACGGCGCACGACGCCGGGTGCCGCGACGCTTTTCTGCCGGTAAACCTTGTGGCCAGTCGTCAGGGATCATCAGTTCAACCGGGTTGACCCGCTCTAACTCAGCCAGCAGGTTTTCCCAGCCCTTGATTTCAAGGACGCTGAAATTGCCGCTGGTGATGTCCAAAACGGCAAGGCCAAACAGGCGTTCATCGCCTAACACGGCGGCAATCAGGTTGTCGCGGCGCTCGTCGAGCAACGCTTCATCACTGACCGTACCGGGAGTAATGATCCGCACGACTTGACGGTCCACCGGGCCTTTGCTGGTGGCGGGATCACCGATCTGCTCACAGATCACCACGGATTCGCCGAGCTTCACCAGCTTGGCGAGATACCCTTCTGCGGCGTGATAGGGAATCCCACACATGGGAATCGCTTGTCCTGCGGACTGGCCTCGCGCCGTCAGGGTGATATCCAGCAGCTTCGAGGCCTTCTTGGCGTCCTCGTAGAAGATTTCGTAGAAATCCCCCATGCGATAGAACATCAACTGGTCCGGGTGCTGATTTTTCAGCCGCCAGTATTGCTGCATCATCGGGGTGTGCGAGGAGAGGTCGGTAATGGCTTTATTCATCGGGTTTTAGGCGAATTCGTTAAAAAGTGTGAGGCAAGGAAAGGCACGTGCGAGCGCTCATCGGCGTGATGAGGCCCTATGGCCCGGCTGCTTGCTGCGATGGGCGCAAGATTACCACGCAGCATCGAGTACCGCAGAATTGGGCAGGGAAAAGCTCGGTTACGACGTTGCCGTGGGCGGTTAGGCGGATAGAGTTACGCTGGCAGTGCGGCATTCCTTTAAACACTATGAACAGGATGTTCACCGTGCAACAAAGGGGGGATTCCAGAAAGAAAATGGCGACGCCGTCTTCGCAGCTACCGTTGGTACTGACGGCGTCTTGCATTACGCGACGTAGAACACTATCGCAAGGCGAGAGTTAGGGATGTGAATGTGTATTTCATAGGTGCCATCGTGCGTTGGCAACAACCCTCAAAACCCAATACTTGTGCGGCGAATCCGTATGTTGCCATGCTGGTACTGCAGGTAGCCGGTGTAGGGGAGAAGCATTGTATCGGCGATACTGGAGATCACCATGTCGAGAACAATTGGCGACGCAGCCCAGTGCGAACCGGATCTGGGAGGACCGTTCAAATTGCAGAACTGATAGGCTGCGCCACTATAGGTACGGGGTATGGAGTGGCACTCTGACTGCCACTTCGCCAGGTTGTCGGCAGCGCCTTCCTCATCGTGCAGCGTTTTGAGGGTGCCGCAACCCGAAATTGCTGCAACGAGACAGCCTGCAATCCATGACCTCATAAAATAGCCTCCACTCCTGTCTATGCGCGAACCGTTAACCTTGGCTCAGTCGGTCCGCCATTAAGCAATTTTTCGCCACTTCGGGAAAAGTAAAACTAGTTACAGATAGTGTCAGAGGTTGCTTGTCCGCATATGTGGACACTTATCAATGTAACTAGCCTATTGGGCCCGGCTGCTTTTGCAATGAGCGCGCTTACCAAGTTTTATCCCGTTCCCTAGGGAAGGTCTGAAATAAGACCTTCTTTTTCTGGCAAATCGGGCGTCAAGCGCTCCGAAAGAAAGTACTTCACTGAAATTTCGAAAATATCGGCTTTTATTGATGAATAAGCCGGTTTTAAGCACTTATTAACCCTTAATTTCCATACTGCGGACGCACCTGTCCTATAGGCTCCATCAAATGTCGGCGCGCCATCCACAGATTCGACAGTGCAAACAGTGTCACCAACTGCGCCGTGTTCTTTACCAACCCGCGAAACCGCACCTTGGTGTAACCAAACTGGCGCTTGATCACCCGAAACGGGTGCTCAACCTTGGCCCGAGTTTGCGATTTGGCGTATTCAATCTTGCGCAACGCACGGCCAATGACGCTTTTTTCTCCATGTTTGCGGCGGCTGCTGGGCCTGGCGGAGATCGACTAGATCATCTCGCGCCCCTCATGTTCAAGCCGCTTTTCTACGCCGGTGTAGCCCGCGTCGCCACAGAGATGGGTCTCTTCGCCGTGCAGCAACTGATCGACTTGAGTGACGTCCGCGACATTGGCTGCCGTGCCCACCACGCTGTGCGTCAGACCCGTATCAGCGTCTACTCCGATGTGCGCTTTCATCCCGAAAAAATATTGATTACCTTTCTTGGTCTGATGCATTTCGGGGTCGCGTTTACCCTCTTTATTCTTGGTCGACGTCGGCGCATGAATGATCGTGGCATCAACAATTGTGCCCTGACGAAGCATCAAACCTCGGTCTCCCAGGTAGCCATTAATGACCTCCAGGATTCCCCCGGCAAGATGGTTTTTCTCCAGCAGGCGACGGAAGTTGAGAATCGTGGTTTCGTCGGGAATGCGTTCCAGATTCAACCCCGCGAACTGGCGCAGAATCGTGGTCTCATAAAGAGACTCTTCCATTGCTGGATCGCTATAGCCGAACCAGTTCTGCATCAGGTGCACACGCAACATGGCCATCAAGGGATACGCCGGGCGGCCCCCTTCGCCTTTTGGATAATGCGGCTCGATCAAAGCGATCAACCCCTTCCAGGGGACGACCTTGTCCATCTCGCTCAGGAAAATCTCACGGCGGGTTCGCTTACGTTTACCGGCGTACTCGGCATCGGCGAAAGAAATTTGCTTCATGGGGGGGCAACCGCTCGGCTCATGTGATGGGGGACATTTCACCAGATTTGAAAACCTTTTTCAGAGTTTCCCTAGAGTCAACTGGGAAAAGCGCAGTTACGACTTCACGCTGGGTGATTTGGCGAATCACGCTAGGCTGTCAGTGCGGTACCTCATTTTTCCAAAACACAATGAACAGGATGTTCACTATGCAAACTAAAAGGGGTCGGGATTCCGGCAGCGGTCGTTTCATTTCAATCGACGAAGCGAAAAAACGGCCGAAGGAGACGACGGTCGAAACGGTTAAGCGTCGAGTCAAAAAAGAGACATGTCTGGCGGGCTAGTATTTTCCTGCGAGGTTCGTAGCGTTTGTCCGAGACCCGCGTTGCGACCCTTGCACCTACTAAAAGCTCGTGTACGGTATTCGCCCTGACGTGCCGTCTGATGCAAGACCTGTGGGAGAACGCCGTGGATGAAATTACTCGACTTGCCGCAGAACTCGGCAAGCGCCTGCAAGTACTCAAGGCTCAAGTGACCACCGCCGAGTCGTGTACCGGTGGGGGTATCGCCGAGGCTATCACGCGCATACCGGGCAGTTCGGCCTGGTTTGAAGCGGGTTATGTCACCTATTCCAATAGCCAGAAAACGCGCCAATTGAACGTGCCGACCGAACTGTTTTCCTCTGTAGGGGCTGTCAGTCGCGAGGTGGTTGAAGCCATGGTTTCCGGGGCGCAGGCTAACAGTCAGGCACATTTTGCGGTTGCAGTCAGCGGCGTGGCGGGTCCTGATGGTGGGTCGGACGAAAAACCGGTAGGCACCGTATGGCTGGCATGGGGTGAGGGAGCCCAGGTTATTTCTGAGCGTCGCCAATTCGACGGCGACCGCGACGAGGTCCGCCGACAAACGGTCAAGGCCGCGCTAGAAGGGCTGATCCGACGTACTGCCAGTTAAATACCAAAACGGGGGTAGGCGAGCGCTCAACCCTGTGGAATAATACTGGCTACTTATACAGTTATGTGGCCGCAAGGCCTTATTGATTACGAGAGGACTTCAATGGACGAGAACAAGAAGAAAGCCTTGGCTGCGGCCTTGGGTCAGATCGAGCGTCAATTCGGCAAAGGTGCCGTAATGCGCATGGGCGACCATGACCGCCAGGCGATTCCTGCTATCTCCACCGGTTCGCTGGGTCTTGATATCGCGCTGGGTATTGGTGGCTTGCCAAAAGGTCGGATCGTTGAAATCTACGGTCCAGAATCTTCGGGCAAAACCACGCTGACGCTTTCGGTTATTGCTCAGGCTCAAAAAATGGGCGCTACCTGCGCATTCGTCGATGCCGAACACGCATTGGACCCTGAGTACGCAGGCAAACTGGGCGTCAATGTCGACGACCTGCTGGTTTCGCAGCCGGATACTGGTGAACAAGCGCTGGAAATCACCGACATGTTGGTGCGTTCCAACGCCATTGACGTCATCGTGATCGACTCTGTGGCCGCACTGGTGCCTAAAGCCGAAATCGAAGGCGAAATGGGTGACATGCACGTCGGTCTGCAGGCACGTTTGATGTCTCAGGCATTGCGGAAAATCACCGGCAACATCAAAAATGCAAACTGCCTGGTTATTTTCATCAACCAGATTCGGATGAAAATTGGCGTCATGTTCGGCAGCCCGGAAACCACTACCGGCGGTAACGCACTGAAGTTCTACGCTTCTGTCCGTCTGGATATCCGCCGCACTGGCGCGGTAAAAGAAGGCGATGAAGTCGTCGGCAGTGAAACCCGCGTCAAGGTCGTGAAAAACAAAGTGGCTCCGCCGTTCCGTCAGGCAGAGTTCCAGATTCTCTACGGTAAGGGTATTTACCTTAACGGCGAAATCATTGACCTGGCTGTGCTTCACGGTTTCGTCGAGAAATCCGGTGCCTGGTACAGCTATCAAGGCAGCAAGATCGGTCAGGGCAAGGCCAACTCGGCCAAGTTCCTGGCAGACAACCCGGAAGTAGGCGCAACACTGGAGAAACTGATCCGTGACAAACTGCTGACTCCGGGCGTTGACACCAAAGCAGTCAGCTCCCGAGTGCCTGCTGACGATTTAGCTGAAGCTGACGTCGATATCTGATAGATAACGTCCATGGCTGCGGTACTTGATACGCCTCTCGCCATTCGGCGTACTGCAATGGACCTGCTCGCACGTCGCGAGCATGGTCGGGTCGAGTTGACGCGCAAGTTGCGTCAGCGCGGCGCCCCTCCTGAATTAATCGACCCAGCCCTTGACCGTCTTACGGAAGAAGGGCTGCTGTGCGAATCTCGTTATCTGGAAAGCTTCGTCTCCTACCGTGCCCGCTCAGGTTATGGTCCTTTGCGTATACGCGAAGAACTGAGTCAGCGCGGCTTGCAGCGCACGGACATCGAACAAGCGTTGAAAGAATGTGGTTTTGACTGGAAAGAAAAACTGCAAGAAACCTGGGAGCGCAAGTTTTCCGGACAAATGCCAAGGGACATGCGTGAGCGTGCACAGCAAGGCCGCTTTCTAAGCTACCGAGGTTATCCGCTGGATTTGATCGGCCGCTTGTTGAGCGGCCGGCATGAAGATGATTAAGCGATGGGCAGGCTACGTGACCTTCAAAGGCTTGCGTGCATGGGTTTGCTTTTGCGAGGGGGCGAGTGCCCAGCTTTCAGGCAGATTGATGTAATCGACAAGCTCTCGCAGGTGTCCGTTGTTTCGTCCGGTGAAGGAAAACGCCAGGCGAGCAAGGTGACTGAACTGTGCTTCGTCGTGCTCTTCCCCAAGATACGTATGCTGGTGGAAATTCTCACTCAGGCACAAGTCCGCATACGTTGCTTGTATGTGATCAATGGCTTGCTCGTTGAGCGGGTGATGCATACGAATGACGAACTTGTTTTTCAACCAGCGGGTGGAATGAAAGTTGGTGTAGAAGCTATTGATCTCTTCTACTGCTTCTTCAGCGCTGTACACCAGTCGCAATAACTTCATGTCGTTAGGCAAAATATAACGGTTGGCTTCCAGCTGGTTTTTGATGAAGTTAAGCGCCTCCTGCCAAAAACTACCACCCGGCGTATCGAGTAGCACGATGGGCACCAGAGGGCTCTTGCCCGTCTGAATCAACGTCAATACTTCCAGCGCCTCATCCAGTGTGCCAAAGCCGCCTGGGCAAAGCACCAGCGCGTCGGCTTCCTTGACGAAAAACAGTTTGCGGGTGAAGAAAAAGTGGAACGGCAGCAGGTTTTCAGTGCCTTCCACGGTGGGGTTGGCGTGTTGCTCGAAAGGCAGGGTGATGTTGAATCCCAAGCTGTATTCGAGACCGGCACCTTCGTGGGCTGCTGCCATGATGCCGCCGCCAGCGCCGGTGATGACCATCAGCTCCGAGCGGGCCAACAGCGCGCCGAGTTCTCGCGCCAGTGCGTAGAGTGGATGTTCAACAGGCGTCCGAGCTGATCCGAATACTGTGACCTTGCGACGTCCCTTGAACTGCTCTAACACACGGAAGGCATTTTCCAATTCGCGTATGGTTTGCAGCGTGATTTTGGCATTCCAACGGTTGCGATCGTCCTGAGCCATGCGCAGGACGGTCAATATCATGTCGCGGTAGAGCGGAAGATTTGGGCTGGTGGGAGCAACCAAACGGATTTGATCTTCAACCTCGCTTGCGAGGTCAAGGCCATCGCTCTGAAAATGTCGCGATAAAAGATCATTAGGTTCATAGGGCATTCAAGGTTCTCCTTTGCGGAACCATTAGCTGTCGACCACATGCTGATTGATCTTGTGCTTATATCGACAACACTGGCAACGAGTGATTACGGCAATAAGCCTATGCGTGTTGTGAGGGAGGAGTGCGGATCACTGAGGGCGCATTGATGATAAGTATCGTTGCGCCTGCCCCGATGTAGGGTTGCGATTAAAGATTAAACGCGACTATTTTTTCATTTTGCAGTCAGATGCCTTAAATACATGCGTAGCCACTGCACGGTTGGTTTTGTATTCAGTGAATTCATATTTGAGCAGTGCGCCTTTTGCCATGAGTTGGCGAAAGCCGTCGTTGTTGCAAACACTGGAACCCAGTTGATTGCGAACGGCGTCGGGATTGGCGCGCATCTCTACGGCATGGCTTTCGAGTACGCTCAAGTGGTCGATGAGCTCTCTTCCTTCGACGGTGTAACCTTGATCAAGGATGTTTTCGTTGATCGCCCGAGGCGTACCGACGCTGCTTTGCGCCGCTACTTTTTCCAGCATCTTGCTCAGTTCGTAATCCTGCTTTGATGCCGCTTGGGCGCCAAAGGGTACGATTAGCAAAAGTGTGAGGGTGGGGACGATAAAGCGAAGCATGAAACTCTCCTGATTCAGTGACTTGCCCTTGGACCATTGACTTGAATGTGCGTTCACCGGGCGTCTGATCCTTATAAACCAATAAGGTGCCGGGCGGGCCGGTAGCCGCGCGGCAGTATAAATGAATGGCTGCGGAAACAAAGTTTCCCTTGGCGACAAAGCGCGTCACGCAGCTCTGATAAACTGTGCCAACTTTTATTCAGCGAGTTTCTGTGGTGTCGATGTTTTCTATCTGGCGATGTAATCCCCTATGAGTCATGCCGTCTCCCGCCTTCGCGCCCAGCGCCTGGCCCGCGCGCTTAAACCTTTTATAGCCAGGGGTTCAAGAGCGCCGCGTTGTCCTGGATGTCGGGTAATCCCGAGTTATTGCCTGTGTGCCTGGCGCCCGACAGTGGCCGCAACATCGGCCATGTGTTTATTGATGTACGACGTTGAGCCATTAAAACCGACCAATACCGGCTGGTTGATTGCCGATATCATCGAAGAAACCCATGCATTTGGCTGGTCGCGAACGGAGGTCGATGCCCAATTGCCGGCGCTGCTCAACGATCCGCAATGGCAGCCTTATATCGTATTTCCTGGCGAGTTCGTTGCACCGGAAAGGGTGGTGACCCAGGTGAAGCTTGAACAGGGCAAGCGTCCGCTGTTCGTCCTGCTCGATGCGACCTGGAGTGAGGCACGAAAAATGTTTCGCAAAAGCCCGTATCTGGACCATCTGCCGGTGCTTAGCCTGGAGCCGGAACAGATTTCTCGCTATCGGCTGCGTCGTTCCCGCCGTGACGATCACTTCTGCACTGCTGAAGTGGCGGCGCTATGTCTGGAGTTGGCTGGGGATCAAGCGGCTGGCGGTGTATTGGATGCCTACCTCGATGTCTTTAGCGCGCATTACATGGGGGCAAAGCATCTACTCCCGATTGATCTGGAAGATGGGGCGCACACTTACCTGAAAGACTTCCTGTAGGAGCCAACTTGAACTGGCGAGAGGCATTATGGGATATGCCGGTTAAGCCGCCTTGCGAAGTTCGCTCCTACAGAATATTTTTACTCACGAACCGTGGCTGGGGTTCGGTATTTTCACGGACAACTCAGGTTTTTTTGGCCACAACTGAGCCACTAACATTCCCGTAAGCATCAATGCGCAACCGAGATAACCTTTCAACTGCAACGACTCGTTGAGCATCAGTGCGCCGGCTATCGCGGCAAAAACCGCTTCCAGGGAAAGAATGATCGCAGCGTGTGACGCGATAGCGTTTTTTTGCGCAATCACTTGCAAGGTGTAGCCGATCCCCACGGCGACCACTCCGCCGTACAGCAACGCTGGGCCGGCCGCGATGATGGACTGCAAATGGATGTCTTCAAAGATCAGCGCGAGGATCAAGCTGACGACGGAGCAGGTGACGAATTGCAGGAACGCCAGGCGAATAGGGTCGTGGCGGCTGGCGAACACGCTGACCAAAATCACATGCCCGCCCCAGACAAATGCCCCGATCAGTTGCAACCAATCACCGGCCGCGACCTTGAAGTTGTCCCCAACACTGAGCAAGAACATTCCCACCACGGCCATGCCTGCACCCAACCACGTTCCCATTCCAGTCTTATGCCCCATCAGCAATCCCAGAAGCGGAACTACAATGACGTAAAGACCGGTAATGAATCCCGCGTTGGTCACGCTAGTGAACAGCAGGCCGACTTGCTGAAGATTAATCCCCGCAGCCAGTGCAAGACCCATGACCAGTCCGCCGAGTAATAAGCTACGCGTCATAAAAGGTTCTGGTTTGGCTGCCTTCGCAGCGCGTGGACCACGCAAAATGAGCGGCAATAAGCACAATGACCCAAGGGTAAAGCGCAAACCAGTAAAAAGGTAGGGGCCGATATGCTCCATGCCTGCGCTCTGAGCGACAAAACCCGAGCCCCAGATCATTGCCGTAAGGAGCATTAAAAGGTCGGCACGCAGGGCTTGTTTTCGCATGATGGCGCTCAGGTCGGTGGGTCGCAGACTTTGCCGGAAATCGTTGAACTTGACCACCCCGACTTCGCTCGTCATCCTTGTCGCCGCAATACCGCTTGAACGCCGATTATCTGGGCTTGGCGTTAACCGTGCCAAGTTGGCGCCGTGAGTTTGCTGGCATCCATGGATGCCTTCGTGAGAGCTGAATTCTTCAGCACTCACCTAAAAACAGGATCATTTATAAATGACATACGAAATCCTGATTGCCGATGACCATCCGTTGTTTCGCAGCGCACTGCGCCAGGCTGTCAGTCTGGGTCTCGGCCCGGATGTGAAGTTGGTCGAAGCCGAAAGCATTGCCGAGCTTGAAGTCCATCTGGCGGATAAGCGTGATTGGGATCTGGTGCTGCTGGATTTGAACATGCCGGGCGCCTACGGATTTTCCGGGCTGGTGCTGTTGCGTGGGCAATACCCGCAAATTCCGGTGGTGATGGTGTCGGCGCAGGAAGAAGCCTCCATCGTTGTGCGTTCTCGTGAGTTTGGTGCCAGTGGTTTCATCCCCAAGTCCAGTTCCCTGGAAACGATTCAAGACGCTGTGCGTACAGTGCTCGCGGGTGATGTCTGGTGGCCGCCTCAGGTCAACGAAGCGATCAGCGTCTCCCCCGAAGCCAAAGCGGCCAGCGCCGGATTGGCGAGTCTGACGCCACAACAGTTTCGCGTGCTGACCATGGTGTGTGAAGGTCTGTTGAACAAGCAGATCGCTTACGAACTCAGCGTGTCGGAAGCGACGATCAAAGCGCATGTCACTGCGATTTTCCGCAAGCTTAATGTGCGGACCCGTACTCAGGCAGCCTTGCTGTTGCAGCAAATGGAGTCAATCCCGCATACCTGATCCGTAAGGGATTGGTTATTCACGCTTTTTTGACCTCTGTTGAATTAGCCTCTTGCTTCTTTTTTCAAGCAGTTAACTACCTATGTCGCCCTTCAAAGGTCAAACCGGTCTGAAACGCATCCTCAATGCCACGGGTTATTCATTCGATGGTTTGCGTGCAGCCTTTAAGGGCGAAGCTGCCTTTCGCCAGTTAGTCCTGCTCAATGTCATTCTCATCCCCCTGTCGTTCGTGTTTCACGTCAGTAGGGTCGAGCGGGCGGTGTTGATCGCGGTGTGTCTGTTGGCACTGATTGTCGAGTTGCTTAACTCGGCCATTGAGGCGGCGATCGACCGCATTTCGCTGGATTTACACCCGTTGTCGAAAAATGCCAAAGACATGGGCAGCGCAGCGCAATTTATTGCGCTGTGCATGATAGGCCTGGTCTGGGCGCTGATTCTGCTCGGTTGATGGCCGAAGGTTTAAGCAATACTCGGTAGGACGATTTCATCGCTGCGCTGCACGCCTGCGGTGAACGCCCGGCACAGGTCTAGAAACTCGCGTATGGCGGAGGTCTGGTACTTCTGTTTGTGCCAGATGAAATAAAACTGTCGCGTCAAGTCCAACTCAGGGGTTTCCACAGCCACCAGGCTGCCCCTGCGGAAGGCGTCGCGCAGGGCCAGGCGCGAGATGCATCCAATGCCCAAACCGGACTCCACGGCGCGTTTGATGGCTTCGGTGTGTTCCAGCTCCAGTCGTACGTTTAATGCATTGCGATGATGACGCATGGCTTGATCGAACGTTAGCCGGGTTCCTGAACCCTGCTCACGGAGAATCCAGGCCTCTTGAGTGAGTTCCTTCAGGGTTGCGTGACCGCGTTTCGCCAACGGGTGCTGCGGGGCGCAGAACACCACCAGTTCGTCCTCGACCCAGCTTTGCACTTCGATGTCTGGGTGTGTGCAATCACCCTCGATAAGACCTAGATCAATTTCGTATTGCGCCACTTGCTGCACAATGTGCGCAGTGTTCTGCACATGCAATTTGACTTGGCTTTCCGGGTGACGCTGCATGAAGCTGCCAATCAGCAGAGTGGCCAGGTAGTTGCCAATGGTCAGCGTGGCACCCACCGAAAGCGAGCCGAAGCCGGATTTGCCGTTGAGCAAGTCTTCTATTTCCTTCGCCTGATCAAGCAACGCAACCGCTTGGGGCAATAATTGGCGCCCGGTAGCATTTAAGCTCAAGCGTTTGCCGGCGCGGTCGAACAGTTGGCAGCTGGATTGGCGTTCCAGCTCGGTGATCGAGGTGCTGGCGGCGGACTGCGACAGCGCTAAAAGACCGGCAGCCCGCGAGACGCTTTCCTGCTGGGCGACGGAGACGAAAATCTGAAGTTGACGCAGAGTAAATCGCATATCTATATAACCGATAACCTATATCTTAATAATTCGTTTAACAGATATTGTGCTTGCTACTAGAATGACGCGCAATGGCGCTCAACGTTGGCGCAAGCGAAACTTTCAGGAGCCACCTTTACATGAGCAACATGAACCACGAGCGCGTCCTCAGCGTCCATCACTGGAACGATACGCTCTTCAGTTTCAAGTGCACCCGTGATCCAGGTCTGCGCTTCGAGAACGGTCAGTTCGTCATGATCGGTCTACAGCAGCCAAACGGGCGCCCGCTCATGCGCGCTTACTCTATCGCCAGTCCGAACTGGGAAGAGCATCTCGAATTCTTCAGCATCAAAGTGCAGGACGGTCCACTGACCTCGCAGTTGCAGCACTTGAAGGAAGGCGACGAGATCATCATCAGCAAAAAACCTACGGGTACGCTGGTGCTTGACGACCTCAAGCCGGGCAAGCACCTGTACTTGCTCAGCACCGGCACCGGCCTTGCGCCTTTCATGAGCGTGATTCAAGACCCGGAAACCTACGAGCGTTTCGAGAAAGTCATCCTTTGCCATGGCGTGCGCTATGTGAATGAAGTCGCCTACCGCGAGTTCATCACCGAGCATTTGCCACAGAACGAGTTCTTCGGTGAAGCGCTGCGTGAAAAACTGATCTATTACCCAACCGTCACCCGCGAGCCGTTCGAGAACGAAGGCCGGCTGACGGACTTGATGCGCAGCGGCAAGTTGTTCCGCGATATCGGTCTGCCGCCGATCAATCCTCAGGACGACCGTGCGATGTTGTGTGGCAGCCCGAGCATGCTTGATGAGACCAGTGAAGTGCTAAACGGCTTCGGTCTCAAAGTCTCTCCGCGGATGCGGGAGCCGGGTGATTATTTGATCGAACGCGCCTTCGTCGAGAAATAAATCGCTGCCGACGACGCATTTCTGTAGGCGCGAACGTGTTCGCGAGACGGTTTACCTCACTCGCCGCAGGTGACGCCTCGCCAACAAGTTGGCTCCTACAGGGCTACAGCGGGTACGACTTCAAGCACACGTATCAGTCCCGCCTGCGGATAATGCCAGCGCACATCCACATCCCACAGTTGCGCGCCGTAGCGTCGCTCGGGTGTAGGGATCTGATACGCCGGGCGCGGGTCTTGCGCCAGGCACTGCTCAATCAGTTCTATCAACGGCTCGCTTAAGCGTAAGGCGTGCTCCTGCGCTTGCAGCAGTGCGTTGTCTGCCCATTCCACCGCAATCAAGACGGGCGCTTCACTGGCGATGCGGTTTGATGCACCGTCGATCACATCGGCGTAGGGCACGTAGGGTTTGATGTCGATTACCGGTGTGCCGTCCAACAGGTCGATGCCCGAGACCCACAGCCTCCCAGCCTCGACCTTGTCCAGCTTCACCACAGATTGGCCGATGCCGTTGGGGCGATGGGTTGCCCGCGTGGCAAAGACGCCCATGGATTGGTTGCCACCCAGTCGTGGCGGCCGGACTTTCAGGCGAGGCTTTTCTTCCAGCGCTTGATGAAACAAAAATAGCAGCCAGACGTGGCTGACTTGTTCGAGCCCTTGCACGGCGTCGGCATGATCGAACGGCGCTATCAGTTCCAGTACACCGCGTGCGGCAGGTGCCAGTTGAGGCTGGCGGGGGATGGCGAACTTCTCTTTGAAGCAAGAGCGCATGAAGCCGATGGGCGAAACGGTGTAAGTCATGGTCGCCATCGGCCTCTGTGCAGTGATTAGCCGCGAATGCGCAGGGTCAGGCCCTTGAGGAAGTTACGCAGCAGCTGGTCGCCACAGGTGCGGTAGTTGCTATGCCCGAACTTGCGAAACAGGGCGCTTAGCTCAGGCTTGGAGACCGGGAACTCGGACGCTTTGAGGATCGCGTGCATGTCATCTTCTTTAAGCTCGAACGCGACCCGCAGCTTTTTCAAAACTGTGTTGTTGGTCACTGGCACTTCGATTTTTTGCGGTGGGCGGCTGTCATCTTTGCCACGCTTGAAAACCACCAGACCATCCAGAAAGTGCGCCATGATTTCATCGCTGCAATCCAGGTAACCTTCTTCTTCCTCGTCCTTCTTCATGAAGGCGATCACGTCGGCTTTGGAGACATCGTAGCCGCCGAGTTTGACGATATCGACGATTTTGCCATCGCTGATATCGAGCATATAGCGAACGCTACGCAGTACATCGTTGTTCATCATGGTGTTCGGTCCTGATAAGACGGGGGTGAGGGGCGCACGGAAATCCGAACGCCGCTCAAAGGTGGGTCAGCGAAGGGCTAGAACTTTTCCTTGCTGGACAGGTAACGCCACTGGCCTTCTGGCAGCTTGCCCATGGAGACGCCGCCGATACGGATACGCCGAATGGCAACGACTTTCAGGCCAACGGCTTCGCATAATTGAGCGATAACACCGGGCTGCGGGTTCTTCATCGCAAAGCGCAGTCGGTTTTCGTTCTGCCAGCTGGCTTTGACTGCTGGCAGATCCTTGCCCTTGTAGGTCAATCCATGAGTTAGGCGATTGAGCCCGTGGGCGACCATGTCGCCGGAAATCTCGACTACGTATTCTTGTTCGATCTTGCTGCGATCGTCGGTCAGCTTGCGTAATACCTTCCAATCTTGACTAAACACCATCAAGCCGCTGGAGTTGGCTTGCAGGGTGGAAATCGGTGAAAGGCGCATGAAATGCCCTTTGAGCGGGCGCTTACCGTAGCGATGCTCTTCGGACAACGTGTCAGGGCTGATCAGTTGCAGCGCGCTTTCAGCATCAAAGCTTGCCGGTTGATGCAGCAGAATAGTGACCGGCTCGGGCGCGGTAGCCTTGGCCTGTGGGTCCAGTTCGATCTTCTGCGCGTCAACCTTGAACTGGGGCTCTTCAATGACTTCGCCATCAACCGTGACCCAACCGCCTTCAATAAACAGTTCAGCCTCCCGGCGGGAGCAGCCGAACAGCTCGACAAGGCGTTTGGAAAGGCGAATGGGTTCTGTCATGACAAAGAGCCGTACTAAGGGGATAGGCGGCTATTGTACCCGCGCTCGCCCGGTTAATCGCGGCTACATTGAAAATGCCTTGATATAGCGGAGCCTGCGGTGATTTCACTAGGGAAAAATCATCAAGGACCCATCATCGGTTAAGTTGTCTGAGACGGTTGGCGTTTTTTTTCTGGAGTCCGGTCTTATGAGCAAATGGTTTGTCGTCGTCATGATGAGTGTCAGTTTGCCGCTCTTCGCTGCCGAAGCGCCGTCTTACGGCCCTCAACTAGAAGGGTTTGATTATCCCTATGCCGCAAAAAATTACGCGTTCGAGTCTCAGGGTCAGCGTATACAAATGGGCTACATGGACATTAAGCCGTCTGCCAAACCCAATGGGAGGACGGTGGTTTTGCTGCACGGGAAAAACTTCTGTGGCGCGACCTGGGAAGGGACGATCAAGCCGTTGAGTGAGGCCGGTTACCGAGTGGTTGTGCCCGATCAAATTGGCTTCTGCCGCTCAAGCAAGCCTGAGGATTACACCTACAGCTTTAAACAGCTGGCGCAGAACACCCGAGGACTCCTTAACAGTCTGGGTATCGACCACGCCACAATCGTCGGGCATTCCATGGGCGGCATGCTCGCCACCCGTTTTGCGCTGACCTACCCGAAACAAGTGGATCAACTGGTATTGGTCGACCCGCTAGGTTTGGAAGATTGGAAAGCCAAAGGCGTACCGGCCATTACGTTTGAGCAGTGGTATGCCCGTGACCTTAAAACCACGGCGCAAACCATTCGTAAGTACCAACAAGCGACCTACTACGCCAACCAGTGGCGCCCCGAGTTTGATCGTTGGGTCACTATGCAAGCCGGCATGTACACCGGCAGCGGCCGTGACGAGGTTGCCCGTGCATCTGCGATGACCTACGTCATGATCTTTAATCAGCCGGTGTTCTACGAGTTCGAGAAACTGCAAATGCCGACCCTGCTGCTGATCGGCCAGAAAGACAATACCGCCATCGGCAAAGACCTCGCGCCGGAACCGTTGCGCAGCACGCTGGGTAACTATCCCGATTTGGGCAAGGCGGTCGCCAAGCGCATACCCCATGCAACCCTGGTGGAGTTCGCCGAGTTGGGCCACTCACCGCAAATCCAGGATCCTGCGCTCTTTAACAAAGCGTTGCTTGATGGCCTGATGCCCAGCTTGTAGGAGCGAACTTGTTCGCGAATGGCTTGAGGCGGTGTGCCAGATATAACGCTTCCCGAATAAATTCGGTCCTACAGATTCGCTCCAACTGATTTCAAGCGCATGTGCAGTAACGGATAAGGCTGGCCCATACCGTCAAATTCCTCCCGTCCGATGACTTCAAATCCTTGCTTGAGGTAAAAACCTCGCGCCTGATGGTTTTGCACGTTCACGTCCAGTCTCTCGGCATGGAAGTGGTCAATGGCGTGGTTCAACAGCATCTTTCCCAACCCCTGGCCTCGGTGTTCAGGGTCGATGAACAGCATCTCGACCTTGCCTGCGGCGATCCCGGCGAAACCGGTAATGCGTTGCTGAGTGTCTTTGCTGCAAATCAACACCACAGCGTCCAGGTATTGATCGAGCACCAGGCCCTTGAGCATCAGAATGTAGGAGTCAGGTAAGAAATCGTGGGTCGCCCTTACCGAGTCTTCCCAAATACGAGCAAGTTCCGGGTAGTCGCTTTGCTTGGGTGTGTGAATGACGGAATGGTTACGCATACAACCTGTTCTCCTGAGGCCAGCGCGTCGATCAATGATTCGACAGCGCCTGAAGTCGATAGCTGAGGCGGGGGTGGATTCTTCTAGTGTGCTCGAATTACAAGAATCGCCCTACAGCTATATAGGACCTCGCTGGCTGTTAACAGATCAAGTGCCGGGCAGACTTTCGTCATCTTTCGATGTGGAGAATCTGCCAATGCCTCAGGCCGCCGTCCCAACCTTCACGCTGAGTGTGAAAGGTGTTGAACCCCGCCATTTTCAAGTCCTCGCATTTGATGGCACCGAAGCCGTCAGCACGCCGTACGCCTTCACCGTCGAACTGGTCAGTCGGTCGTCTGGTATTGAGCTGCCGGACCTGCTGCACAAGGCGGCTTTTCTTGGTTTTGGCCCGGACGGCGAAGGCATTCACGGGCAGATTCATTCCATCCGCAAAAGCGATTCCAATGCCCGGCTGACCCGCTACGTCGCGGTGCTCAAACCCTCTCTCGCGTACTTGGAACACAGCAGCCACCGCCGCTCGTTCCAGCAGATGAGCGTGCCGGCGATCATTCTTGAAGTGCTCAAAGAACACGGCCTGTTTGACGGTTTAGACGTGCAATTCGACAGTGGCGTGACCCGCGCTCCGATCCGTGACTATTGCGTTCAGTACGACGAAAGCGACCTGCACTTCGTCAATCGGCTGTGCGAAGAAGAGGGTTGGTTTTATCGCTTCGAGCATTCGGCTGACGGCCATCGGTTGATTTTCGCCGATGACGAAATAATGTTTCCCCACGCGGCGCGGGTTGTGCTGCCGTTCAGACCGTTGAACGGCATGGTGCCCGAGGACTATTCGATTCAGTCCTTCGGCGTGCGCTTGGCGGCACGCACCAGCCACGTGGTGCATCGCGATTATGATTTCCAGAAAGCCGGTTATTTGCTGGAAAGCGTTAGAGGTCCGCAGGCGACCCCAGCCCAAGTCCAAAGGGGTGAGGCCCTGCATGTCGATCCCAAGCTTGAGCATTACGTCTATCCCGGCCGCTTTCTGGAGGACGATCACGGCAGACGATTATCCAACCGAGACCTGGAACGGCACCGCACGGATTTCCAACTGGCCGACGGCAGCAGCGATCACCCGGTGTTGCGCAGCGGGACGGTGATTCAGCTGGAAGACCACCCGCAGTTGAAATGGAACAGTCCGTGGGTGCTGATTTCGATCAAGCACGAAGGGCGACAGCCGCAGGTGTTGGAGGAATCAGGCGCCTCGTCGGAGGTTGAAGCGGGTCGTATCGTTCAGGGTTATCGCAATACCTTCACCGCCATTCCAGAAACCATCCAGTTTCGCCCTGCCTTGCGCCACCCCAAACCACTGATCCACAGCAGCCAAACCGCCAAGGTCACTGGCCCGGAAGGCGAAGAAATTCACTGCGATAAATTCGGTCGGGTGAAGGTCAAGTTTCACTGGGACCGCCGCGAACTCAACGACGACACCAGCAGTTGCTGGGTGCGGGTGGCGTCGAGTTGGGCGGGCAACAGTCATGGCGCGGTGACCTTGCCTCGGGTCGGCATGGAAGTGTTGATCTCCTATTTGGAAGGCGATGCAGACCGGCCGATGGTCATGGGCTGTTTGCCGAACAGTCTGAATCCGGTGCCGTACGAACTGCCAACCCACAAAACCAAAAGCGTATTCCGCAGCCGCAGCTCCAAGGCAAGCCAGGGCTTCAACGAAGTTTCTTTCGAAGACCGCAACGGCGCCGAGTTGGTTTACCTGCGCGCCCAGCGCGACATGGAACAACTGATCCAGAACGACAGCCGCCTTGAGGTGCGCGGTCAGCGCTTGGAAACGGTCAAGGGCAACAGCGTTTCAGTGCTGGAGGCTGAACACCACCAAGCCGTCAGCGGCGACCGCAAGGTGCAGTTATCGGCGGGGGATCACCTGCAGGTCGCAGGTTCCAGTCATACCCGCATTACTCAAGCATTGGTTGTAGACGCTGCACAAGAGGTGCATATCTCTGCCGGTGAACACGTGGTTGTCGATGCCGGCCTGATCTTATCGCTGGCCGCTGGCGGTCAACACCTGGTTCTCAACCCCGCAGGTATTTTTTCCAGCGTACCGATCTTGCTCGGCGGCGTTCCGCTGCCGGGAACGCCTGCGATGCCGTTAGCGCCGGGCGACACTCAGCCATTGATCAGCAACGTTCTAATGGCTACCCAAGGTCAGATCGACAAAATAATGGAAGGGGAACTGACGTCTCCGTTGTGCGCTCAAGTCAAAGCCAGCGGGTGATTGAAATGAACGTCTGACGCTTATCCTTGGAGCAAGCGCCTAGCCGCGCTTTGCTTCTGCGACTTGCACGTCAACAAAATGCTGAATCAATGAAACCTGCGGCTCTTTTTCACGCAGGTCTTTGAGTTTTTTACTCATGCGCTGAAGTTTCTCGCTGGGCTTGGCCCATTCACTTTCCGGCAACGGCGCGGACCATGCTTGCATGGCCTCGGGTACGGCGGCGCGGCCTATGCTTTTGATCCGGCGGATTTCCCATTCGGTCAGGTAGTTGGGCAGGGTCCACAAGGTCATGACGTGATACAGGTACCACCAGAACGGATAACTCCAGCCGACTTCCCCAGCTTTACGCCGACGACGCATGCGTTCGCGGGCGCTGTAGAAGGTGTGTAAACCTTCATGGGGCGGGTCGTCCGGGCCTTGCAGGTCTAGCGGGTCCTGGATGTCCTTGAGGGTATGAACCTCGTATTCCATGTAAGCGCGGATGGCTTCCCAATTACAGACCGCCAGTTCAAAACCGCCGCATTGAAATTCCAGGGTGTATTGCTGATCGTCGGGCGGGTGGTAAAAGCCGATGCCCATGGCGTAGTGGAGCGTCGCGCCGTATTGGGTCACGGATTGGGATTGTATGACCCATGCGCAGAGGGATTCCCACGGGACGAAGATCGGTTCGGTTTGGCCGGCAGGGACGAAGCAGACTTCGCGGCGTTGGCGGTTGAAGCGGGTGGGGACGAGGGTTTCGTATTTGGCTAGGTTGTTGAAGGTGGTGATGAGGAGTATTGCAAGAACGGCTCCGCCGCCCCAGGCCCCAAACTGTGAGCCAGCCGGCATCAGGCTGAATATAAATTCGCCCGCTTCTTCCGGGTTCCCGCCGATAGCTAGAACCGTCAGTCCAACCAACAGTGGCAACAGCCCTACGCACATTAAGTACCAGAATAGTGGAAAGCCTACTGTCACTTGCCAGCCAAATACTGCTGGTAAACCTATGCCGAAATCCAAATGACTATCATTGACCGCACCTACGGCACCGCCATAGTCCTTAGCTGGTCTATCGGTAGGCAATGGAGTCGGTGCCAAATAACTAATCTGGGAACTAGCAAAGGTTTCGATCATCCCGGCATAGGGTTCACGGTTAATAGGGGGTGGACCGCCGAAGGATGACTTAGCCATATCAGTCTTCCTCCTGCGGCAGAAGTAGGGGTTCAATCCGGTAGTAAGAACATATTTCTCCCTTAGGGGTGAGGTTATTGTCAGAAATCTCGCCGCTGTAACCACTGAGCGATACGCGCAAGTAATAAACATTGAGGTCATGAATCTCAACGTCTGGGCGTAAATCGCCGAGTTCCACGACGACTACCACGTGGTCTTGTTCGCCAGCGATGGGGCGATGCTCACAAGCAGGCGCTTCAAATTCCAGTATCAGCGGGAATGTTTGTTTGATCCGTAGTGTCTCCACCACGGCCTCTGTCGCTACGGTCCAGCGTTCCACGGAGGTAGGTTTCGCAGGATGAATCCTTATTGCATAACAGCCAATTCTGAGCACGGTTCTGGCCGGTTTTCCGCCTAATGGCCTCATCAGATCGTTGCTGGAGGTGGTAGGCAGGTGCAGCATCAGTCGGGTCGCTGTCAGGTTGCCCAGCTTGTCGGCTAGGTTCGGCGTCACTCGGATTTTGGGGGCCTTGACCTGAACGTGTAGGTTTTTTTGGTACTCATCGATTGTCAGGGATAAACGTTTGTCCGGGTCTTGGCTCCATGGTGTCGTGTGCAGCCATCGATCATGGCGGCTAAGCTGATAACGGTTGTAAAACCAAGTGCCCGATAGCTCCAGGGCAGTGAATAAGATGCCGGCCACGCTGGTACGGAAAAACACCGTAGCCAAGCGAGGGCCGGCGATTGCCCACGCCGCTGCACGAGCTTCAGGCTGCCGGATAACCGCCAGGACGGCTTTTAAGGCGTTAGCACTGTGTTGCAGGCCATAAGCATTATTCAGAAAATACGCGCTGTTACCCGACATGCTTAGAGCGGCCCCTGCCTGAGCACCAACGTTGCCTTCGCGAGCAGCATTTAGCCAGTTACTGTGTGAGGCGTTTAGATTTATCAGCGAAGTTACTGCGCCCGCTGTATAGGCAACCAGACCTAGACCGATATGCAATTTTCCCATCTGCACATGTATGCCTTTCAGCTCTGCTGCTTTTAGCGATCTGCCCAGTTGAGTTGATTGAGCACTGAGAGCGGTGTCGGCTATCCCTTGGGCAGCACCAAATCCGGCAGCTACGGTTGTAAAAACCGGACTCCACAACAGATTTTGATCTCTTTGCTGACTCGATTGAGCGAATAGTTCTTTAGTTATCTGCACCAAATTCACCAACTGCGCCACAAACACCAACAACCCGACCCCATCCCCAATCAACCCTGCTTTAGGCGCAACCTTCAGCCCTAGCCGGTAGTTGTCCAGCAACGAGCGCACGTGCATGTGTTGCTCGTCTGGAAGCACCAACGCCAATCCAGGCCTGACCGACGTCGCCGTTTGCACATGCACCGCCCCCTCTGGCAACGCTGAAATCGGGCTCATTATTCGAGCAAGCCGTTCTTCCAAAACGTTCAGGCGCTCTTGAGTTTGCGGCCGTTTGGCCTGCAAGTACTGAGCATTTGAGTGATGTTTCTCGGTTTTATAGCGGCGTATTTCATTATTCAAATAACGCAGATGTTTGCGTTCTTCCTGCACCTCTTTGACCGTCTCACTCAGCGCCCTCAAATCATCCGCGTCAGCCACTTGAAAACTGACCTTTTCCCTTCGCGCCGCATCGAGCAACGAAACGCCCAGGGTCTTGGGCATGTAACGAAACAGCGCTTCGGTGTCCGGCATCTGGCCTTTGTCCAAGGCCTGCATGAACGCGTGTAACGCGCTTTGCACGCCCCATTGCATGGCAGGGGCGAGGGTTCCCCAGGCGGCGGTGGCGTAGATTTGCGTGGTGTGGGGCAGGGTGTCCACGTCCGGAAGATGGCCGTCAAACAGGGTCTTAAGTTTCTCGGACCATTCCGGCGCGTTTTTGAGCAAGTTCCAGCCGGCGTTGGCAAACACCGCGAATTGGGTGCCCAGTTCGGTTTGAACGCTCAGTGGCAAGGTATAAAACAGCGGACGGCTCTGATGCGGAGCGTCGTCGAGCCATTCCAGGACTTTCTCCAAGGCGGTGTCACTGCGCCCGATGTCTTTGAGGCAGGCGTATTGGGCGATAAATGCCTGGTCGATCTGCTCCGGGTCGCGGGCATCGAAATACCAGGCCGCACGATGAAACCGGCCTTGAACCAGCATCTCCAGCCGGTCCTCGGTGATGCGCTCCAGCAGGGCATTCCAATGCGCCAGCTTGGGACGTTGCTCTTCGAGAAAAGCGTCCATGCGCGGGCGGTCAATCAGGTCGTTGATTCCGCGCCGACCGAAGCCTGCACCGTATAGAAGATTTTTTAAGCGTTTATCCTGTTCGAGATGCAGCGTGATCAACGTTTCCCAGTGAGTGTTGATCAATCCGGGATCGGCAGCGGCCAGTTTTTGTTTGAAAAAATACGAGTCAGCCGCTTTTTTTAGTGCTCTGCTCATGTCGAAGCTGTTCGCCCGGTTAGGGCCGAGCCGGATATTCTCTAATAATGCTTTCAGTTCGGCGGGTAGATCAGCCTCCCCGGCGCCAGGCGCTGGATTGGCGACCGGATCCAGATTCAAGGCATCCACCAGCGCCTCTCCCGTCTGCCCGCGCTGAGGCTCGGGCAATTTCTCCAGATCGTGCATCAACGCCTTAACCGCAGGATCAGGACTGTCCAACGCCATTGCAGTCAAATTCGCCACACTGATCTGACTCAGTGACTCGATATAGCAAGCCAGCAAATAATCGCGCTCGGTATTGCCGGCCTGCTCACCGCTGCTGGCCCAGTCACCGATCCAGCCCACCACCTTGTCCTGATAGTTCGCCAAATCCCGCATGACGCCTAGATCATCGCGGACGGCGAGGAACAGGTAGTCCATCTTCTGTGCGTTGTTAACCTGACTGGTCAGCTCTTCAATAATGGTCTGGCGAAACAGTGGCGGGTGTTCCCACTGATAGGGGAGGTTTTCGTCAGGGGTTATTCCGTCCTGCGGCATCGGGTGATCGCGCACCACCTCCGCCAGCCATTTTTTTACGTGCCGCTGATGGATCAGGGGTGCGACGATGTTTTCGCTGTTGGCCTGGGTCAGGTCGACGCGCTGCATGAAGTGCTCGCGCTCACTGGCGTTGTCCAGCACTTGCCGGCATTTGGCGACCGCCCATTGTGTTTCCGCATAAGCCACATGCAGCACGCTGCGCCGGGAGAAAATCATTTCCGGTGGGTCACCCAGCGGCGTGCGATGTTCCTTGATGTCTTTACCGGTAAACAGCCAATACTCCAGGGAGCCGTCTTTGACGGTGTATTCGCTCAACAGGCCAGTGGCGCTGTCGATTACGTACAAAAAGCCACCGCGCAGCATCCGCAAACCCAAGGGTCGGCTTTGCAGCGTGTATGGCATTGCCATATCAGCGCGGGGATCAAGGCCCGGTTCGACCAAGCCGTAACGCATCGGCAGCAGTTGGATAGTGGTTTTCGTCAGCGGACACACGCCGATTTCGCCGAAAGGGGTGGCGCTTTTGGACAGGGCAACCAGATTGGCCATGTGACCGCGTGGGGTCATGAAGTCGGTCATTGCGCGTTCCTTGCAGTTTGAAAGCGCGCAGCCTGATGGATATGCAATGTCGCCTCAATCCCCCGAACAGCGTTTGGGAAAAGGCCTACACCTAGTGTCGGCACTTCCTCTCCGGCCACCGATGGCACGAATCCTGCGGCCATTGACCTGCATCGGGTCGGTGTTTGACATGTGGAGGGCAGTTTCAGATCAGCCCCTCCCAACATGATCCCGATAATCGATACCTTCCTAACGAGCGCGCCGAGGCCAGCATGACAACCCAAGCAATGACGCGGGTAGACCCTGCCACCTTGAGACGTGTGATCTGTGCGGCGGCCATTGGCAACTTTGTCGAATGGTTCGATTTCGCCGTGTATGGCTTTTTGGCAACGACCATTGCCCAGCAGTTTTTCCCCAGTGGCGACCCCAGCGCAGCGCTGTTGAAAACCTTCGCGGTGTTTGCCGTGGCTTTTGCGTTTCGGCCATTGGGCGGCATCTTTTTCGGCATGCTCGGTGACCGAGTGGGTCGCAAGAAAACCTTGGCCTTGACCATCTTGTTGATGGCCGGCGCCACGACCTTGATTGGCGTACTGCCAAGTTACGCCGCCATCGGCGTTTTGGCGCCGGTGCTTTTAACCACTATTCGCTGTGTTCAGGGTTTTTCTGCCGGTGGCGAATACGCCGGGGCTTGCGCCTATTTGATGGAGCACGCGCCGCGCACCGAGCGGGCTTGGTATGGCAGCTTCGTTCCGGTGTCGACCTTTTCTGCCTTCGCCAGTGCGGCGGTGGTGGCCTACGCGCTGGAGTCTTCGTTGTCGTTGGAGGCCATGAGCAGTTGGGGCTGGCGCTTGCCGTTCCTCATTGCCGCGCCGTTGGGCCTGGTGGGTTTGTACTTGCGCTGGAAACTGGATGAAACCCCGGCGTTCAAAGCCGTCGCCGAAGAACACGCGGTGGCGCACTCGCCCTTGCGCGAAACCCTGAAAACCCACGGCGCTGCTATCTGTTGCCTAGGGGCGTTCGTTTCGCTGACGGCGTTGTCGTTCTATATGTTCACCACCTACTTCGCCACTTACCTGCAAGTCGCGGGCGGGCTCAGCCGTGCTTCGGCGTTGTTGGTGTCGGTGATTGCCTTGATTTTTGCGGCAGCCATTTGTCCATTGGCGGGTGCGTTTTCCGACCGGGTAGGGCGTCGCGCAACCATGGCCAGTGCGGGCGTGCTGTTGCTGGTGGTGGTCTATCCCGCGTTTTTGATGGCCAGTTCGGGATCGTTCATCGCCTCGATTGTCGGCGTGATGCTGCTGGCCGTCGGCGCGGTGTTGTGTGGTGTGGTCACAGCAGCCCTGCTGTCAGAGACGTTTCCTACCCGTACCCGTTACACCGCCTCGGCGATCACCTACAACATGGCCTACACGATCTTCGGCGGCACCGCGCCGTTAATGGCTACATGGTTAATTACCTCGACTGACAGCAACCTCTCTCCAGCGTTTTACCTGATGGCGGTTAGCGTGCTGGCATTGATCGGCGGCATGGCGTTGCCGGAAACGTCGACAATATCCTTGCACGGCCCAGAAGGTGAAGACGGTCAAGGTCTGCAACAAAAAATGGCATTAACGCGCTAAAAAGTGGCACATTGGCGCCCCAGGCGCTGATGTCCGAACCTTGCAAAGGTTTGCAACGCGCATGTCCATTTAGACGGATGAACTCCATGGCTCTCACAAACGCTCAGTCGAGCGCGATACCCCCGGCGGCTTCAACGCAAAGCAGCCCATTGGTCATGCGCATCATTGGTGCGGTGGCGTTGGCGCACTTGATCAACGACTTGATTCAGTCAGTACTGCCGTCGATCTACCCGATGCTCAAGGCCAATTACGGCCTGACTTTCACCCAGGTCGGTTTGATTACGCTGACGTTTCAAGTCACGGCTTCGCTGTTGCAGCCTTGGGTTGGTTATTACACGGATCGCCATCCGAACCCGCTGCTGTTACCCGCAGGCTCTCTCTGCACATTGCTGGGTATTTTGATGCTATCGATGGTCGGCAGCTTTCCGCTGATCCTGTTGGCATCGGCGCTGATTGGCATCGGCTCTTCGACTTTCCACCCAGAGGCGTCGCGCATTGCTCGTCTGGCCTCGGGTGGGCGTTTCGGTCTGGCGCAGTCGACCTTTCAAGTGGGCGGTAACACCGGCTCGGCGTTCGGGCCGTTACTGGCAGCGGCAATCATTATTCCGTTTGGTCAGGGCCATATCGCCTGGTTCGGGCTGATCGCGGTGTTCGCCATCGGTTTGCTGTACGCCATCAGCCGTTGGTACAAGGCGCACTTGAACTTGTTCAAGCTAAAAGCCGGGCAGAAAGCAACCCATGGTCTGTCGAAAAATCGAGTGATTGCGGCGCTGGCGGTACTCGGGTTTCTGGTGTTCTCCAAGTATTTCTACATGGCCAGCTTCACCAGTTATTACACCTTCTACCTGATCCAGAAATTCGATATGTCGGTGGCCACTTCGCAGCTGCATTTGTTTCTGTTCCTTGGCGCGGTGGCAGCCGGTACGTTCTTTGGCGGCCCGATTGGCGACAAAGTAGGCCGTAAAACAGTGATCTGGTTTTCGATCCTCGGCGTGGCGCCCTTCACCTTGATGCTGCCTTACGCGGACCAGTTTTGGACCACCGTGTTGAGCGTGATCATTGGCTTTATCCTGGCGTCGGCGTTCTCTGCCATTGTCGTGTTCGCGCAGGAACTGGTGCCGGGTAACGTTGGCATGATTGCCGGGGTGTTCTTTGGGTTGATGTTCGGCTTCGGCGGGATCGGCGCGGCATTATTGGGTTATCTGGCGGACATAAAAGGCATTATCTACGTCTACACGCTGTGCTCGTTCCTGCCGCTGCTGGGAATATTTACCGCGTTGTTGCCCAATACCAAACAGGTGTAGATCGCTAAATCTGCAGGAGCCAACACATTGGCTCCTTGCGGGATGTATTTGCGGTTAACGCGCCAACGCCGCTGAACTGATGGTGTTGGTCGTATCCCCAAGGTTCGGCCATTGATCCGAGACCAGGAACAGCCGCTCGGCCTCTTCCCACTCGCCAGCTTGATTTTCGCTCAACCTCACCAGTAGTTGCGCCGGGGCCAGTGGGTCGAGTTGGCTGAGCCAATCGCTCAGTTGATCGTTGTGCCACGTCTGTTCTTCGCGGTAGTGCGCGGGTGCCAGCCAGGCATGACGCGGCAGCGGTTGCCAGCGGCCAACCGGGCTTTGCGCAATAAACGCCGGCCAATCCCGCTGATGCAGCCATCGGCCGTTCAAATGCTGACCGTGCACCCCAAACGGCGGTTGCGCATGGCCGGGCCATGGATAGAGTAGGTACCCTCCGAGCCACAGTTCTGCGCTAAGGAGCGTGATGCCCAATGCGGCTAACACCTCGCGACTCTCCGGTCGCGCCGAGATCGGCAATTGATGCTCGCTCAAATGGGCCAGTTTACGGTCCAGCCGGTCGTGGCAACCCGGCCCCAGCCATTGCGCCGGGTCCTTGCCATTGCCTGCTTGCGGCCCCAGATAGAGTTTGATCGCCAATTCCACGTGATGCACACCGTCAGCGTCACGCAGCAACATGTCCAGCTCGCCCAGCGTATGCCCGGCCACACGGATCGGCAGGTTGGCCGTGATCAGTTCAACGCCGGGGGCTTGATGCACGGCAAACTGCCAAAGTCGTTCGTAATACAGGCCCAAACGGCGGGTCGCGCCCAACGCCAGCCAATGATTGAGGGCGCCGCTGTCCTGATCAAGGCGCAATAGCCAATCGGCGAGGCGTTGCGGGGCCTGCACCCAATCACTGCCGGTCAACGGATGGCGTTGCGGCCATGGCGTCTGGCTGAGCATCGGCGGCGCGAGGATCACCCACGCCAGATCGCGCACTTCGGGATGGCGCAGTTGGCGGGGGAGGTCGAGTAAGCTGGGGAACAAAGTCATGGTCCGAGAATAGCTGGTGTTGCCCTGGCTGGCGCGTCTGGTGATCTGAAGTAGCCAACACGTTGGCTCCTCCAGAGGTTCTTCACGAAATACTCGGTGTTGGTTTGCCGCTGGGCAGGCCTTTCACCCATAATCGCTCTCTTTGAGTCGCATCGAATTTCGCAGGAGCCCCATGGAGCAATTTCGCAATATCGGCATCATCGGTCGCCTAGGCAGTTCGCAGGTGCTCGATACCGTGCGCCGCCTGAAGGCGTTTCTGCTTGAGCGGCACATGCATGTGATCCTTGAGGACACCATTGCCGAAGTCCTGCCGGGCCATGGATTGCAAACCTCGACGCGCAAAATGCTCGGGGAAGTCTGCGACATGGTGATAGTCGTCGGCGGTGACGGCAGCCTGCTGGGCGCCGCGCGGGCGTTGGCGCGGCACAATGTGCCGGTGCTGGGGATCAACCGCGGCAGCCTGGGGTTTCTCACCGACATTCGTCCCGACGAACTGGAAGTGAAAGTCGCCGAAGTGCTCGACGGCCACTATTTGGTGGAGAACCGCTTCCTGCTACAAGCCGAAGTCCGGCGCCATGGTGAAGCCATCGGGCAGGGCGACGCGCTGAACGATGTGGTGCTGCACCCCGGCAAATCGACGCGCATGATCGAATTCGAGATCTACATCGACGGTCAATTCGTCTGCAGCCAAAAGGCCGACGGCTTGATCGTCGCCACGCCCACCGGTTCGACCGCCTACGCGTTGTCGGCGGGCGGCCCGATCATGCACCCCAAGCTCGACGCCATTGTCATCGTGCCGATGTACCCCCACACCTTGTCGGGCAGGCCGATTGTGGTGGATGGCAACAGCGAGCTGAAAATCGTCGTGTCGAAAAACATGCAGATTTATCCACAGGTCTCTTGTGACGGTCAGAACCACTTCAGCTGCGCGCCCGGTGACACCATCACCGTCAGCAAAAAACCGCAAAAGCTGCGGCTGATCCATCCCCTCGATCACAACTATTACGAAGTTTGCCGCACCAAGCTCGGCTGGGGCAGCCGGCTCGGTGGTGGAGGCGACTGATGCTCGATCCCGCGCGTGGTTATGACCTGATCGGAGACGTGCACGGCTGTGCTCACACGCTTGAGCACTTGCTCGACACCCTCGGTTACCGTTTTCAGGCGGGCGTGTGGCGCCACCCTGAACGTATCGCTCTGTTTCTGGGCGACATCATTGATCGTGGCCCGCGAATTCGCGAAGCGCTGCACATTGTCCACGGCATGGTCGAGGCCGGCCAGGCGCGCTGCATCATGGGTAACCACGAATTCAACGCGTTGGGTTGGAGCACGCCGGCCCTGCCGGGCACCGACAAGCAATTCGTCCGCGAACACACCCCGCGTCACGCTCGGCTACTGGGTGAAACCCTGACTCAGTTCGAGCAACACCCCGCGGACTGGCATGACTTTCTCGCTTGGTTCTACGAGCTGCCGCTGTTCATTGATGCCGGGCGTTTCCGCATGGTTCACGCCTGTTGGGACGCAGATTTGATCGAGCCACTGCGGGCGCTGCACAGCAATGGTTGTATCGACGAGGCCTTCGTCCAGGCGTCTGCAGAGGCGGGCAGTTTCGCCGCCAACGTCTTTGATCGTTTGTTACGGGGCACCGACATGCGCCTGCCCCACGGCTTGACGCTGACGGGTGGCGATGGTCTGACCCGCGCCTTCTTCCGCACAAAGTTCTGGGAAGACGACCCGCAAACCTACGGCGACGTGGTGTTTCAACCCGATGCGTTGCCTGAGCTGGTGGCGAAGACGCCGTTAACCTCCACCGAAAAAAGCGCCTTGTTGCGTTATGGCAGCGGCGAACCCATGTTGTTCGTCGGCCACTATTGGCGCAGCGGTCATCCCGCGCCCATACGGCCTAACCTGGCCTGTCTGGATTACAGCGCGGTGCTTTACGGCAAACTGGTCGCCTATCGGCTGGACCAGGAAACCCAGATCAACCCGCATAAATTTGTCTGGGTCGACGTCGAACGTCCCGAGGCTTCGCAATGAGTGCTGTTGCCGTATTTCGTCTGCCATTGGCCACCGATTTGAGTGGTTTCGTCAGTCTGTTGCAGCGCTTGCGCGTGCCCCATCGCGTCAGTGAAGACGGCAGCGAGCAAGTGCTGTGGGTGCTTGACCCGCAATTGGCTGACGACATTCGCTCGCTGTATCAGCGCTTTCCCGAAGGCGATCCGTCTTTTGAGCTGCCGGCTGCGGAACACCGTACGACCCCCGCTAGGCCTGGCATCGTTCAGCAATTGCGTAACAGTCCGGTCACGACCCTGGTGTTACTGCTGAGTTTGATTGTTGCGGGCGTTACCCTCTTTGGTGAAAACCTTGAAAGCCTCAGTTGGCTGACGTTTCTCGATTTCAGCGTGCATGGCGATTACATCCAGTACACACCGTTGTCCAGCAGCCTCGCTGCCGGACAGTGGTGGCGCATCGTGACGCCGATGCTGGTGCATTTCGGCGTCCTGCACTTGGCCATGAACGGCATGTGGTTTTGGGAGCTGGGGCGCAGGATTGAATTGCGTCAGGGCAGTTGGCACTTGCTTGGCCTGACCCTGGTGTTCAGCGCCGTGTCCAATTACGCGCAATATTGGTACAGCGGGCCGACCTTGTTTGGTGGCCTGTCGGGAGTTCTTTACGCGTTGCTCGGTCATTGCTGGATCTACCAGATGCTGGCGCCGAACCCGATTTATCGGCTGCCACGCGGCGTGCTGGTGATGATGCTGGTGTGGCTGGTGCTGTGCATTTCGGGCCTGATCAGCATGCTGGGCTTTGGTGCCATTGCCAACGGCGCCCATGTGGGTGGACTGATCATTGGTTGTCTTACAGGTCTTTTGGGCGGTGCGTTAGCCCGTCGTAACCGTTAAAATCGCGCACATACTTTGGAGAGTGACATGTCCTCTTTCGTCGAAATGATCGAAAACATTACCCCTGATATCTACGAAAGTCTGAAGTTGGCGGTAGAGATCGGCAAGTGGTCCGATGGCCGCAAATTGTCCCAGGAACAACGTGAGTTGTCGTTGCAAGCGCTGATCGCTTGGGAAGTGCAAAACCTTCCGGAAGACCAGCGCACCGGCTACATGGGCCCGCAGGAATGCGCATCCAAGTCCATCACAGTGCCGAACATTCTGTTCAAATCGGATTCCGTCCATTGATCGAGATTGGTCGCGGTGCAGTCAACAAGATGTCGGTGCGCCTTGACGCGCCGACTGTGCAATACGGTTTTCGTTTGGGGGATGCGGACATTCCAGTCAACCCCATGATTGGCAAGACGGTGCGCCTGGAGTACTTGGGCGCTATCCATTGCAGCCATTGCGGGCGAAAGACCAAAACCAGTTTCAGTCAGGGCTATTGCTACCCCTGCATGCTCAAACTGGCCCAGTGCGACGTGTGCATCATGGCCCCGGAAAAATGTCACCACGAACACGGTACCTGCCGCGATCCGGCGTGGGGAGAACAATTCTGCATGACCGATCACGTGGTGTATTTGGCCAACTCGTCCGGGGTCAAAGTTGGTATCACCCGCGCAACTCAGTTACCCACCCGTTGGCTGGACCAAGGCGCGATTCAGGGTTTGCCCATCGCCCGCGTTGCGACCCGCCAGCAGTCCGGCTTTGTCGAAGACCTTTTCCGTAGTCAAGTCGCCGACCGCACCAATTGGCGTGCATTGCTTAAAGGCGATGCGCTGCCGGTTGATTTGAAAGCGGTTCGCCAGCAGCTTTTTCAGTCGTGCAATGAAGGCTTGTTGGCGCTGCAAGAACGATTCGGCCTACAAGCTATCCAACTCCTGCATGACGTCGAACCCACCGATATTCGTTACCCGGTTGAGGCGTACCCGGCCAAGATTGTCAGCTTTAACCTGGATAAAAACCCGATTGTCGAAGGCACCCTGCTGGGGATCAAAGGCCAATACCTGATCTTCGATACCGGCGTAATCAACATTCGCAAATACACGGCTTACCAACTGGCCGTGCATCACTAGACTTTGAATCACTAGGCACGTCTCCCCAGAACGTGCACCAGTAAGGGGATTCCAGCATGCGCACCGAACAACCGAAAATGATTTACCTGAAGGACTATCAGGCGCCTGAGTACCTCATCGACGAGACGCACCTGACCTTTGAATTGTTCAACGACCACACACTGGTCCATGCGCAGTTGATCATGCGCCGTAACCCTGCGCGGGGTGCGGGCCTGCCGCCGTTGGTGCTGGATGGGCAATTGCTTGAGTTGGTGACACTCAAGCTCAATGACGCCGAGCTGAACCCCACCGATTACCTGCTGACGCCGGATAACCTGACGGTGCAGCCGAACGCCGAGCAGTTCACCCTCGACACCACTGTGCGCATCCACCCGGAAACCAACACGGCGCTGGAAGGGCTGTATAAATCCAGCGGCATGTTTTGCACCCAATGCGAGGCCGAAGGCTTTCGCAAGATCACCTTTTACCTCGACCGCCCGGACGTGATGAGCAAGTTCACCACGACCCTCAGCGCCGAAAAGCACAGCTTTCCGGTGCTGTTGTCCAACGGCAACCCGATTGCCAGCGGCCCGGAAGACGGCGACCGGCACTGGGCGACCTGGGAAGACCCGTTCATGAAACCGGCGTACCTGTTTGCGCTGGTGGCCGGTGATTTGTGGTGCGTCGAAGACACCTTCATCACCCTGAGCAATCGTGAAGTGACTCTGCGCATTTACGTCGAGCCAGAGAACATCGACAAATGCCAACACGCCATGAACAGCTTGAAAAAGTCCATGCGCTGGGACGAAGAAACCTACGGCCGTGAATACGATCTGGACATCTTCATGATCGTCGCGGTCAACGATTTCAACATGGGCGCCATGGAGAACAAGGGCCTCAATATCTTTAACTCCAGCGCCGTGTTGGCCCGGGCCGAAACCGCCACCGATGCCGCGCACCAGCGGGTTGAAGCGATTGTTGCCCACGAATACTTCCACAACTGGTCGGGCAACCGCGTGACTTGCCGCGACTGGTTTCAGTTGTCGTTGAAAGAAGGCTTCACCGTATTCCGCGATTCTGGTTTCTCTGCCGACATGAACTCGCGCACGGTCAAGCGTATAGAGGATGTCGCCTACCTGCGTACTCACCAGTTCGCCGAGGACGCGGGACCTATGGCCCATGCTGTGCGCCCGGACAACTTCATCGAGATCTCCAACTTCTACACCTTGACCGTGTATGAGAAGGGCTCGGAAGTGGTCCGCATGATCCAGACGTTGGTCGGCGCCGAAGGCTTCCGCAAAGGCAGTGACCTGTATTTCGAGCGTCATGACGGCCAAGCCGTCACCTGTGACGACTTCATTGCCGCCATGGAAGACGCCAACGGTGTCGACCTGACTCAATTCAAGCGTTGGTACAGCCAAGCGGGGACGCCCCGCTTGGTGGTCAGCGAGTCTTACGACAGCGCGGCAAGCACCTACAGCCTGACCTTCCGCCAAAGCTGCCCGCAAACCCCGGACAAGCAGGAAAAGCTGCCGTTCGTGATTCCCGTAGCGCTGGGCTTGTTGGACGCTGCCGGTAATGAATTGCCATTGCGCTTGTCAGACGAAGCCGCCGCTGGCAGCACCACCCGGGTGATCTCGGTCACCGAAGCGGAGCAGACGTTCACCTTCGTCGACATCGCTGAACAGCCTCTGCCATCGCTACTGCGCGGTTTTTCGGCCCCGGTGAAAATGAGCTTCCCGTACAACCGCGACCAGTTGATGTTCCTGATGCAGCACGACAGCGATGGTTTCAATCGTTGGGACGCGGGTCAGCAGTTGTCGGTGCAAGTGTTGCAAGAAATGATCGGCCAGTATCAGAAGGGTCAAGACTTGGTGCTTGATCAGCGCTTGGTCACCGCGCTGAGCAGTCTCTTGGCGAACGATGAGTTGGATCAGGCCATGGTCGCTGAGATGTTGTCATTGCCGGGTGAGGCTTACCTCACTGAAATCAGCGAAATCGCTGACGTCGATGCAATCCACGCCGCACGTGAGTTCGCCCGCAAGCAATTGGCAACTTTGTTGTTCGATGGTTTGTGGAAGCGTTATCAAGCAAATCGCGCGCTGTCGAAAACCACCGCTTACGTCGCCGAAGCCGAGCATTTCGCCCGTCGCGGTCTGCAAAATATCGCGCTGTCGTACTTGATGCTCAGCGGCAAGCCGCAGGTGTTGGCGGCGTGTCTTGAGCAGTTCGAGGCCAGCGATAACATGACCGAGCGCCTAACGGCCTTGGCGGTGTTGGTCAACTCGCCGTTCGCCGAAGAAAGAGCCAAGGCACTGGCGACCTTTGCCGAAAACTTCAAAGACAACCCATTGGTTATGGACCAGTGGTTCAGCGTCCAGGCCGGCAGCACTATGCCGGGTGGTTTAGAGCGGGTTAAGGTGCTGATGCAACACCCGGCGTTCAACATGAAAAACCCGAACAAGGTCCGCTCGGTGGTCGGCGCGTTTGCCGGTCAGAACCTGATCAACTTCCACGCGGCAGACGGCTCGGGTTATCGCTTCCTGGCGGACCTGGTGATTGAACTGAACGCCTTCAACCCACAAATCGCCTCTCGCCAACTGGCGCCGTTGACCCGCTGGCGCAAATACGACAGCAAACGTCAGGCGCTTATGAAAGGCGAACTGGAGCGCATTCGCGCCTCAGGTGAACTGTCGAGCGATGTGTACGAAGTGGTGAGCAAAAGCTTGGCGTAACTGCTGATAAAGGCGGCGCGCCAAAAACGCCGCCTTCGCGAACACAATGACCCCTCGGAAGGTGATACCGCCCCGTCTCCGGCGCCTTACTGTCGCTCGGCACACTGCGTGGCACTTTGGGTTGTTTGAGGTTGCAGTGTGTCAGGACGCAAGCCTTCCCGAATAAATTCGGTCCTACAGTTTTCTCGGGCAATGCACAGATTTTGTAGGAGCTGCCGAAGGCTGCGATCGGTCGGAGGGTCCTTCGCCAACAAGTTGGCTCCTTGATCACTGACCTGCGCTTCTCGCCCATCAAGCAAACGAATACCCCATAATCACGACCCTTCTGCTTAACAAAAGATAACGTCATGTCGATTGTCATACGTTTCTAAAGCTGGATAGGATAGGCCTGCTTCCGAAAGGGTTCTGCTAGAGCGCTTGCCGCTGTCTAGCCTGAGCACCTTGAAGGTCGACCTAATAACAATAAGAAGGGGAATAGTCCATGAGTGAGCCCGTAAACCGGCGCACCCAGCTTGATGGGAATTTGGCCTTTGGCCGCCCATTAACGCCACCTAAAGGCTCGTCCCTGGCGGCAGCGCTTTCTGTACTCAGCGTGCTCTCGGTGTTTGCGTTTTGCACACCCGCGTACGCAGCTCAAGCCACCGCTGAAAACCATGACACCTCCATCCCGTCACCCCGGTCTTCTCGCAGCCTGTTGCTTGGCATCACTCACGCCGGTGCGCGTCTGGTGGCGGTGGGCGACCGTGGGCACATTTTGTATTCCGATGACCAAGGCAAAACCTGGACACAGGCAGCAGTGCCAAGTCGGCAGTTATTGACGGCAGTGTATTTTGTCGACGACAAACACGGCTGGGCCGTCGGGCATGACGCACAGATTCTTGCCAGCACCGACGGCGGCGTGACCTGGACCAAGCAGTTTGAAGACCTCAAGCGTGAGGCGCCGCTGTTGGACCTGTGGTTCAAAGACGCCAACACGGGTTTTGCCATTGGCGCGTATGGCGCATTGCTGACCACCACCGACGGTGGCGCACAGTGGGCAGATGTCAGCGACCGCATCGACAACGAAGAGCAGTACCACTACAACGGCATCGCCTACGTAAAGGACGCCGGTCTGTTTATCGTGGGCGAGCAGGGCAGCATGTTTCGTTCGGCCGACGACGGGCAAACCTGGAAGCATGTGCAAAGCCCGTATCAAGGTTCGCTGTTCGGCGTCGTCGCCACGGCTAAACCTTCAACGCTGTTAGCCTACGGTCTGCGCGGCAACCTGCTGCGCTCCACTGACTTCGGTGACACCTGGACCCCCATTAGCTTGAAAGGCGCACGAGGCCCGCTGGAATTCGGCCTGTCGGGCGCGTCCTTGTTGCCCGACGGTTCGTTGGTGTTGGTCGGCAATGGCGGCAGCGTCATGCGCAGCAGCGACGATGGCCAAACGTTCGTAGTGACCAACCGTTCTGATCGAATTTCCCTGTCCGGTGTGACCGTCGATGACAAAGGCGATCTGATCCTGGTAGGACAAGGCGGTGTCCACATCACCTCGCCCACCGGCGCTGAGCTGGTCCAACAATAAGACCTATTAAGGCGAGGATATTCTCCATGACCCATCACCAGCCACTAACGCCTCAAACCAAACCCACGCGCCTTGAAGACCTGATTTTCAACCATCGCCCGGCGGTGATCTTCATCTGCCTGGTGGTCAGTATTTTCCTGTTCTACCAAGCGACATTGGTGCGGCCATCCACCAGCTTTGAAAAAATGATTCCGCTGGAGCATCCGTTTATTCAGAAGATGCTTGAGCACCGCAATGACTTGTCCAACATGGGCAACACCGTGCGGATTTCTGTGGAAGCGGTGAAGGGCGATATCTTCACCAAGGAGTACATGGAAACCCTGCGCCAGATCAACGACGAAGTGTTCTACATTTCCGGGGTTGATCGCTCCGGGATGAAGTCGTTGTGGAGCCCTAACGTACGCTGGACCGAGGTTACCGAGGAAGGGTTTGCCGGGGGTGAAGTCATCCCGCAAAGCTACAACGGTTCCGAAGACAGCCTCGAATTGCTGCGCAACAACGTCCTTAAATCCGGCCAGGTCGGACGCTTGGTCTCCAACGATTTCAAATCCAGCGTGGTCGAAATTCCGCTGCTGGAGTCCTACCCGGACCCCAAAGATCAAGGCAAATTACTTGCCCTCGATTACCGGCAGTTTTCCCATGAGCTTGAAGAGAAAATTCGCAACAAATTCGAGGCGCAAAACCCTAATGTGAAAATACACATCGTCGGCTTCGCCAAGAAAGTCGGCGACCTGATTGATGGCCTGATCATGGTGGTGATGTTTTTCGGCGTCGCGTTCATGATCACTTTGGTGGCGCTGATCTGGTTCACTCGCTGCGTGCGAAGCACCGTCGCGGTATTGAGCACCACTTTGATTGCGGTGGTTTGGCAATTGGGCTTGATGCATGTGGTTGGCTTCGGTTTGGACCCGTATTCAATGCTGGTGCCGTTCCTGATTTTCGCCATTGGTATTTCCCACGGTGTGCAGAAAATTAACGGAATTGCGCTGCAATCCAGCGACGCTGAAAACTCGTTGATGGCCGCGCGACGAACATTCCGCCAACTGTTTCTGCCGGGGATGATCGCGATCCTCGCTGACGCCGTGGGCTTCATCACTTTGTTGATCATCAACATCGGGGTGATCCGTGAGCTGGCCATTGGCGCGTCGATTGGTGTGGCGGTCATCGTGTTTACCAACCTCATTCTGCTGCCGGTCGCCATTTCCTACGTGGGGATCAGTAGAAAGGCGATAAGTCGCAGTAAAGAGGATGCGGTGCGTGAGCATAAGTTCTGGCGTCTGCTGTCGAACTTTGCCAATCCGAAAGTTGCTCGGGTATCCATCGTCTTGGCGCTGCTGGCCTTTGGTGGCGGCCTTTGGTATAGCCAGAACCTGAAAATCGGTGACCTCGATCAGGGTGCGCCGGAACTGCGCCCGGACTCGCGTTACAACAACGACAACCGCTTCATCATCAACAATTACTCCACCAGCTCCGATGTGCTGGTGGTGATGGTCAAGACGCCCCCGGAAGGTTGTTCGGCTTATCCCACGATGTCGGCGATCAACGAGCTGACCTGGAAGATGGAGAACACCCCCGGCGTGCAGTCGGCGATCTCGCTGGTAACGGTCTCCAAGCAGATGATCAAGGGCATGAACGAGGGCAACTTGAAATGGGAGTCCCTGTCGCGTAACAAAGATGTGTTGAACAACTCCATTGCTCGCGCCGATGGCCTGTACAACAACGACTGTTCGCTGGCACCGCTGCTGGTGTTTCTCAACGACCACAAAGCCGAAACCCTCGACCGAGCAGTGAATGCGGTGAAGGACTTCGCCAAGCAAAACGACACCAAAGGCTTGCAATTCCAGCTGGCGGCAGGCAATGCCGGGATCGAAGCGGCGACTAACGAAGTGATCAAAGAGTCGGAGCTGACGATTCTGATCTTGGTCTACGTCTGCGTCGCGACCATGTGCATGATCACGTTCCGTTCATGGGCTGCGACCTTGTGCATTATCCTGCCATTGGTACTGACCTCGGTACTGGGTAACGCGCTGATGGCGTTCATGGGCATCGGGGTCAAGGTGGCAACGCTGCCGGTGGTGGCGCTGGGGGTAGGGATTGGCGTGGATTACGGCATTTACATCTACAGCCGTTTGGAAACCTTCCTCCGTGCGGGTCTACCGCTGCAAGAGGCGTATTACGAGACGCTGAAATCTACCGGTAAAGCGGTGCTGTTTACCGGTTTGTGCTTGGCGATTGGTGTTTGCACCTGGATATTCTCCGCGATCAAGTTCCAGGCTGACATGGGTCTGATGCTGACCTTCATGCTGCTGTGGAACATGTTCGGCGCCCTGTGGCTGCTACCGGCCATCGCGCGGTTCTTGCTCAAACCGGAAAAAATGGCTGGCCAAGTCGGGCACTCGTTGTTTTCTCACTGAGTGATTCAACGCTTCGCAGGCAAGCCTGCTCCCACAGGTGATGTGCACTCTCAGTGGGAGCAGGCTTGCGTGCGAATGGGGCTAATCGGTTTCTCAGATCAACCTTGGTTTTCCTGCCCCAACACCAACTTCAGCGCATATTTCGCATCATCCAGCTGCACCAGCGTGGCGTGCTTTGCGGCCAGGGTGTCGCGGTTTTCGATGGCGGTGAGGATCGCTTTGTGGCGCGGCATCGCCAGCTCATGCAGGTTGGGCCGCTGATTGGAGTGCTTCAACGCTTCGCGCAGGGCCAGCGACAACATATTGCTCAAGTGGGCGAGCAGATCGTTGTGAGTGGCATCGGCGATTCGGCTGTGGAAATCCAGGTCAGGCTGTAACAACTCTTCGGGTGACGTCGCGGCGTCCATGCGCTGGTACGCTTCGCTGATCGAGGCGATTTCTTCGTCCGTTGCATGCTGGGCGGCGAGGGCGGCGGCGGCAGGCTCAATGATGCTGCGAACGCTGGTCAGCAGGGCGAAGAACTCATTTTGTGGCGTGCTTTGCATGACCCAGTGCAACACGTCCGGGTCGAGCAAATGCCATTCACGGCGCGGTTTGACCACCGTGCCGACCCGAGGCCGGGAATACACCAGGCCTTTGGCAACCAATACCCGCGTGGCCTCACGCAGCACTGGCCGGCTGACCGCATATTCTTCGCACAAGGTCGCTTCAGCGGGCAGTTTGTCGTCGGGCTTGAAGCGACCGGAGACAATCTGCATGCCGATTTCCTGAACGATACGGGCGTGCATGCTTTTGCGGGCTGAGGGCTTACGGTAATCCATGGGGGACGTGTCGATCCTGAGTCGTGAATGCGGCGGATCATAACATTGCGCCCCTTATGTGGTGGGGCTGATGGCCTCTTCGCGAATGAATTCGCTCCCACAGAGTGACTAAACCCGTGGGAGCGAATTCATTCGCGAAGGCAATATTTCAAACACCAAAAATCAATGCGAATGACGCGGCACCTCGGATCCACGGCAGCCGACCAAGAAGTCGAAGTCGCAACCCTGATCCGCTTGCATCACGTGCTCGACATACAACTGACGGTAGCCACCCGAGATCAGTTTTTCAGGTGCTTTCCATTCAGCCAGTCGCGCAGCCAGTTCGGCGTCGGAAATGTCCAAATGCAAACGGCCGCTGGCGCAATCGAGTTCGATGAAGTCACCTTCTTGCACCACCGCCAACGGCCCGCCCGCTGCAGCTTCCGGTGCGACGTGCAAGACCACGGTGCCGTAAGCGGTGCCGCTCATGCGCGCATCGGAAATGCGCACCATGTCGGTCACGCCTTGGGCCAGCAATTTTGCCGGAAGGCCCATGTTGCCGACCTCAGCCATGCCTGGATAACCCTTCGGCCCGCAGTTTTTCATGACCATGACGCAGGTGGCATCGATGTCCAATTCCGGGTCGTTGATCCGCGCCTTGTAGTGGTCGAAGTTCTCGAACACCACCGCGCGGCCACGGTGTTGCATCAGCTCAGCCGTCGCCGCCGACGGTTTGAGCACCGCACCCAGTGGCGCGAGATTACCGCGCAATACGCAGATTCCGCCGTCAGCCCGGATTGGGTTGTCGAGGGCGCGGATCACTTCATCCTCGCCATAAATCGGCGCGGCTTTAACGTTGTCGCGGATGCTTTTGCCGTTGACGGTCAAGGCATCAGGATTGGGCAGCAGGTTGGCTTCATCCAGCCGACGCAGCACGGCGGGTAAACCACCTGCGTAGTAAAACTCTTCCATCAGGAAACGCCCCGACGGTTGTAGGTCGACGATGGTGGGCATGCCACGGCCCATGCGCGTCCAGTCATCCAGGTCCAGTTCGACACCGATACGTCCTGCAATCGCCTTCAAGTGAATCACCGCGTTGGTCGAACCGCCGATGGCGGCGTTGACCCGAATCGCGTTTTCAAAGGCTTCTTTGGTGAGGATTTTCGACAGGCGCAGGTCTTCTTTGACCATCTCAACCGCACGCATGCCGGACATGTGCGCCAGTACATAGCGGCGGGAATCGACGGCCGGGATGGCGGCGTTGTGCGGCAACGAAGTGCCCAATGCTTCGGCCATACAAGCCATGGTCGAGGCGGTGCCCATGGTGTTGCAAGTGCCGGCTGAGCGCGACATGTCGCCTTCAGCGGCGAGGAAGTCGTCCAGCGTGATTTGGCCGCCTTTATAGGCTTCGTGCATCTGCCAGACCACCGTGCCGGAGCCGATGTCTTTGCCTTTGTGCTTGCCGTTGAGCATCGGTCCGCCGGTGACGACGATGGCCGGAATGTCACAACTGGCCGCGCCCATCAACAGGGCCGGGGTGGTTTTATCGCAGCCAGTGAGCAGCACCACGCCGTCAATGGGGTTGCCGCGAATCGCTTCTTCCACGTCCATGCTGGCCAAGTTGCGGGTAAACATCGCCGTGGGGCGCAGGTTGGATTCGCCGTTGGAGAACACTGGGAATTCAACCGGAAAGCCACCGGCTTCGATCACGCCGCGTTTGACGTGTTCGGCGATGGTACGAAAGTGCGCGTTGCACGGGGTCAGTTCTGACCACGTGTTGCAGATGCCAATAATAGGTTTGCCATGGAATTGATGGTCAGCGATGCCCTGGTTCTTCATCCAGCTGCGGTACATAAAGCCGTTTTTGTCGGCAGCACCGAACCACTGGGCAGAACGCAGGACATATTTTTTATCAGGCATGTCAGACATGATCAGCACTCTTATTGTAAGACTTAATGGCTTTTTCGAAGGCTAAAGTAAGCCTAAACGGTAGCGTTTGGAAGTGTTGTAGCTCAAATAGTAATACTATATAGTCGATTTTCATTGAGGGACGACCCTGCAGACAGTGCCGATTGATTCGGGCGTCAGCGCGCAGAGGCGAGCCCCAGAGGTTCCATAACAAAAATAATTGGAGACCGCTTGCATGGGCCAGGAACTCAGGCTTATACGTCGCATCACCTTGAAGTTGATCCCCTTTTTAATCCTGTTGTACCTGGTCGCTTACGTCGATCGCTCTGCCGTGGGTTTTGCCAAGCTGCACATGGGCACGGACCTCGGTATTGGTGATGCAGCCTATGGCCTGGGCGCCGGTCTGTTTTTCATCGGCTACTTCCTGTTGGAAATCCCCAGCAACCTGATGCTCGAACGTTTCGGTGCCCGCCGTTGGTTTGCGCGGATCATGATCACCTGGGGCGCGATCACCATAGGTATGGCCTTTGTGCAGGGGCCTCACAGTTTCTATGCGATGCGTTTGCTGCTCGGCGCCGCTGAAGCCGGTTTCTTCCCTGGGGTGCTGTACTACATCACTCAGTGGTTCCCGGTTCGCCATCGCGGCAAGATTCTCGGGCTGTTCATCCTCTCGCAACCCATCGCTATGATGATCACCGGACCGGTTTCCGGCGGTCTGTTGGGCATGGACGGCGTGCTTGGGCTGCACGGCTGGCAATGGTTGTTTATCGCCATCGGCACCCCGGCGATTCTGCTGACATGGCCAGTGCTGCGCTGGTTGCCGGACGGCCCAAAACAAGTGAATTGGATGGATCAGGCCGAGAAGGATTGGCTGACCGGTGAGCTTAAACAGGACCTGGAAGAATACGGCCAAACCCGCCACGGCAACCCGTTGCACGCCCTCAAAGACAAACGTGTGCTGCTGCTGGCGCTGTTTTACCTGCCCGTCACCCTGAGCATTTATGGCTTGGGCCTGTGGCTGCCGACGTTGATCAAACAGTTTGGTGGCAGCGACCTCACCACCGGCTTTGTCTCCGCCGTGCCGTATATCTTCGGCATCGTTGGTTTGCTGATTATTCCCCGCAGCTCCGATCGTTTGAACGACCGTTATGGGCACTTGGCGGTGCTCTATGTGCTGGGCGCTATCGGCCTGTTTTTAAGCGCGTGGTTGACCCAGCCGCTGCTGCAACTGGCCGCGCTGTGCCTGGTGGCGTTTGCGCTATTTTCCTGCACCGCCGTGTTCTGGACCTTGCCGGGTCGGTTCTTTGCCGGTGCCAGTGCGGCCGCAGGGATCGCGTTGATTAACTCAGTGGGCAACCTCGGCGGTTACATCGGCCCGTTCGTGATTGGTGCGCTGAAGGAATACACCGGCAGCCTCGCGTCCGGTCTGTACTTCCTTTGTGCCGTGATGCTGTTCGGGTTGGTGCTGACCGGCGTCGTTTACCGTCTGCTGGAGCGCAAGCACGCGTTGGCGCCCAGCGAATTTGCCGCCAGCGCCCGTAATCAAAGGGCTCAGCCGGCCAGTCGTCCTTGAACCCTGCCTAGAAAGGAGCATGAACATGCGTTTAGTACAGTTCGAATTGAGCAACGGCGAACGTCGCGTCGGTGTGGTTGACGGTGAGCGTGTACACGAAGTATTGGGCGCTGGCAGCGTCCGTGAATTGGCCATCGCCGCTATCGAAGCCGGCCTAAGCCTGGTGGAGCAAGTCGACGGTCAAGGGCTCGGCGCCAATCATGACTACGCGCAGCTGTTGCAGGAATTGCGACCTTGTCGTTTGCCGACGGTGTACGCACTCAGCCGGGCGATCAATTTGAAATCAGCCAAGCCGATTTCGGTGCACCGTTGATCAACGGTATCGCGCCAGCTGACGCGGTGTTTGAGCCGGGGCAGGTCAAAGCGCTTTAACCTTGCAACACCGCATCAAACTTTCGCCGCCACGCCTGTTTCCACCTGGGAACAGGCGTGGCCGAGAGTACCTAATAACAATAACGAGGTGCGCCATGACCGCTGACACCCTGGCTATCGAACGACCGTATACCGAGTCTTTCGAAGACGCTATCTACCGCAAAGTGAATTGGCGGATCGTCCCGCTGTTCATTGCCTGCTTCCTGTTTGCCTACCTGGATCGGGTGAACATCAGCTTCGCCAAGTTGCAGATGCAAACCGATCTGGGCTTTAGCGACACCGTATATGGCTTGGGCGCGAGCCTGTTTTTCGTGGGTTATTTCCTGTTTGAAGTGCCGAGCAACATGCTCCTGCACAAGATCGGCGCGCGTGTCTGGATCGCTCGAATCATGGTTACTTGGGGCATCACCTCCGCGTGCATGATGTTTGTGCAGAACGAGTTTTGGTTCTACAGCCTGCGCTTTCTGATTGGCGTGATGGAGGCTGGTTTCGTCCCCGGCGTGCTGTATTTCTTTACCCAGTGGTACCCGAGCAATCGTCGGGCACGGGTGAATTCCTACTTCAAAAGCTCGATTTGCCTGTGTGGGATTGTCGGCGGCCCGATTGCCGGTTTGATCCTCGGTCATTTCAACGGCGCACTGGGGATGGAAGGCTGGCGTTGGCTGTTTCTGCTGGAAGGCATCCCCTCGATTTTGCTTGGCGGGTTGGTATTTTGGCTGGTGAGCGACCGCATCGAAGACGCGCCGTGGCTCGACGCAGAAGAAAAACAGGTGATGCGCGAGCGCATGGCCAAGGAAACCAAGCCGGCTGGAACGCAGCGTTTTGCTGATATCTGGAAACACCCGACCACTTACGTCATGTCCAGCATTTACTTGTGCCTGGTAATGGCCCTGACCGGGGTGCTGTTCTGGATGCCGCAACTGATCAAAACTGCTGGCGTGGCGGACACCCTGGACATTGGCCTGTTGACCGTTATCCCTTATGTGATCGCGGTAATCGGCAACCTGTTGGTGGGTGCCAGCTCCGACCGGCACGGCGAGCGACGTTGGCACATGGCCGGCTGTTCGGTACTGACGGCGGCGGGTTATCTGGTGTGCGCGCTGTATCCGGGGCAGCTGGTGCCGTTGATGATCGGCATGAGCATGATCCTGACCGGCATCATCGCCTGGATGCCGATCTTCTGGACCATTCCTCCGCGCTTTCTCAACGGTCTGGCCGCTGCTGCGGGCATCGCGCTGATTAACTCATTGGGCCAACTCGGCGGAATCATTGCGCCGTTCATGGTCGGTCGAATCAAAGACCTGACCGGCACCGCGACCCCAGCGTTGTATGTATTGGGCGCAGTGACACTGGTGGCGACCGGCTTGATTATTTGGGGCATCCCGGCGCGTTATTACGTGCGTGAGACGGTTCATGATTGACGGGTTCTAGGCGACCGCAAATCTGTAGGAGCCGACCTGGTGGTGATAAAAACAGCATTACGGCGCGTCCGATGCACCGCGCCGCCTGCCTCGCCAACAAGTTGGCTCCTACAGTACAATTCGCGCCTTTACCTAGGCGATCTTCCCATGACCACTCCAACGCTTTTGACCCTTTTGAAAACACCCCACATGCTGGAAATCGACGGCTTGCACGCCTTCGAATATGTACTCAACGACACCCACTTAGAAATCGAAGCCGTTGATGGCCGTGAACGCAAGGTGTGGAAGTTCACCGTGGCGCAGGTCGACGCCGCAACCTTCGATGCTCAATTGCAAAGCTGGGTGTTGACTGACGGCAACGCCGATCACCGCTTGGTATGCCTTGAGGCGTTTTCCCCAAGTGAAGAAGACGATTCCCAAGACGCTGCCGAACAAGACTGATCTGCGCATCTAACGCTGACAGCGGTAAGCAGTGTGAAGGTTCGGTGGCATTTCTGGCCATGCGCCTCGGCGCAATAAAACTAGTTGATTGAAGGTGCTGTCTACAGCGCAGGTCAATATTGACCGCGTGCGGCGCCCAACAAGCCTAATAACCAGAGAGATGCCCATGAACCGAAAAATTCTGCCCTGGCTGGTGATAGCCAGCGGCCTCACTGCTTTCCCTGTCCTGGCGCAAAACATGACTGATTACGACCTGCTGGTGGGTGCTTACACCCAAGGCAAGAGCGAAGGTATCTATCGCTACCGGTTCGACAGCAAGACCGGACAGATTGACGCACAGCCCCGGCAGGTGATCAAAAGTGAAAACCCGTCTTGGCTAACCCTTTCCAAAGATCAGCGCTTGCTGTTCGCGGTCAATGAGAACGGCCCAGGGCAGACGGACACCGTGGGCAAGGTCAGCAGCTTTGCGATTAATGGCAAAACCCATGAAGTCACGCCAATCAACCAGGTCGATAGCAAGGGTGATGAGCCGACTCACTCCAGCTTGAGCGCAGACGGGCGTTTCCTGTTTGTCGCCAACTACGCCGTGCACCCTGATCCGGGTGGCGCGCTGGCGGTGGTGCCGGTGGACAAGTCCGGCAAGCTCTCGCCGGTATCGCAGACCGAGACTCATCCGGCCAGCAAAGTTGATCCGGAGCGTCAGGCGTCTTCACACGTGCATTCGGCCGTGCTATCGCCGGATGGCAACTACTTGATCGCCAGTGATTTGGGCGCGGACAAGCTGTTCGTCTTCCACTACACGGGCAAAGGCCCGCAACCGTTGCAACCGGCCAAAACGCCCTCAGTGGACTTGCCACCTGGCAGCGGTCCTCGGCATTTGCTGTTCAGCAATAATGGCAAGCACGCGTACCTGACTCTGGAAATGGCTGCGCAAGTGGCGCTGTTCGATTACCACGATGGGGTGTTCAAGCGCACCCAGTTGGTTGATTTGTCCGACAAGAGTATCAAGCAGAAGGTCGGTGGCGGCGGGCTGCACAGCTCAGCCGACGGTAAGTTCCTCTACGTCGCGAACCGTGGCGACGTGAATCAATTGGTGGTGTTCGCCATTGATTCGGCCAGCGGCAAGCTCAAAGAGATTCAGCGCCGTTCGGTTGAAGGTACAGAGCCACGTGAGTTCAGCATTGATCCAACCGGGCATTTCATGCTGATTGCCAACCAGAAAAGCAACCAGATCGTCACCGTTCACCTTGATCCGAAGACCGGGATGCTGGGTGACACCGTGCAGAAAATGGATTTCGACTCACCATCGGACTTCAGGTTCCTCACTCGATAACGCCTGCCCGTAAAGCTGCAGCCCCTGTATAACGTGGGCTGCAGGCTGTATTAATTGGGCTGATATGGTCTAGTACCACAAAGCATTTCTGACATCGAACCCTCGGGCGTAAGTTTGGTTCAACGGCCTGAAACGGCAGCTATCCAAACCGAACATCGAGGCTTCCCAAAATGAATTTCAATCTGTTTTCCGTCATTGCAGCATCCGCTATCTCTGCCACCGTCGCCCTGCCTGCCAGCGCCAGTGTTGAGGTCAACCAGAAAAAATCCAGCATCACCCAGACTTACACCACCAAGTACCTGCAACAAAGCGCCAACTTCTACGCTGCATTGGATCATAAGATTCAATAAATGAAGTCTTCCACGAAATGAATCCATTCCCCGTTAACGATCATACCGATAACGGGGAATGGATTCGTCTGCGTTATTTTTTGCCTCTCGCACACTTCGCCGGTCCGCTGTCTGTAGTAGCCAACTTGTTGGCGACGGTCCTTCGAACTTACGCTGCTTACGGTAGCTCCTATAGAAATGTGGGCATCGCCGGACTCTCTGTGGGACCAAATTCATTCGGGAAAGCTTTAGCGCGCCTATCGTGTTAGTTGGTGTTTTCTATGGCATTAATTAGCGGTCTCAATGATTAACGTAACTGATGTTCACTATAGATTTATGTCACTTCTCGATGGTACCTATCTGGTTGATTCTGTCGGCCTGAAATATGCCCTCGGAGTTACACCAGATGACCACTGCAATCCTTCACTCAATCAAGCAAGGCGCTTATGTCGCCATTGCGCTTTACGTTGTTTTCATCGCAGTGGTCACCGTTACCAGCATGAACACGACATCGATTCATTCCATCAACGCCGCCATCAGCAGCACTGCCGTTGATGCCCAACGCTCTGCAGTTCCTGTGCAGGAGCGTGCGTCATGAGGGGCACGCAATTATGGATCATTGCTTTTTTCGCGGTCATCACTAACGGCTTTTCGTTGATCGGCTTAGGTCAGGCGTCGTCGGGTGGCCTTGCCAGAAGCATTGAAGCCAAACATGAAATTGCTCATGCAATTGAAATGGCCGGTGCACATAAGTTGATGGCTGGGAATCCACCAAGTAAGTACCGGTTGTTTGAGTTAGGGCCGTTTACGATGGCGTGTTGATAGGCGCCGGTTTTACCATGACCGTTATAAACAACTCCGAACTCAGAAAGCGCTCCAACCAATTGCGTAATCGCGGATACGAACTCTGCCAAAACCATTCCGGGTCAACAAAGCAAAACTGCCGCACAAACGGCGCCAGCGCGATATCGGCTAAGGTGACGTGGTCGGCGACTAAAAAACTGTACTGTTTTAATCGGTTTTCAAGCGACCGTAAAAACACCGCGCCTAGATCACGGTAGTGTTCCTGAGCAAATTCGGGATGGCGAATCGCATATTTATAGCGATCCAGATGCTTCTTGAATAGTTGGTCGTTTTCCTCAATCAGTTCAGCCATATCTTGCTGAGCGTTATCATCGTGCGTTAAAAGCCAATCATCAGGGTCGTTGCCGGCCAACGCCCAACGCATGATGTCCAGGCTTTCATCGATCACACCGCTCTCGCAGACCAACACCGGCACCGTGCCCTTGGGTGAACAGGCAAGCAGGTGCGCGGGTTTGTCTTTCAAGCTGACTTCGACTATTTCCACCGCACGCCCTGAGTAGAACAGCGCCATGCGAGCGCGCATGGCGTAGGGGCAGCGGCGGAAAGAGTAGAGGGTCGGGGTTGCGGTGTTCGATGCAAGCACCGGCGCAACCACCGACGCAGTCATTTACGCTTCTTCGGTCAGTTGACCGCAGTCAGCAATGGTGACTTTTTTGCTGGTACGGCCGGACTGCGAGCCCATGGCTTCGATGGCTTTAACGACGTCCATGCCTTCGACGACTTTACCGAACACCACGTGTTTGCCATCCAACCAACTGGTGACCACGGTGGTGATGAAGAACTGGCTGCCGTTGGTGTTCGGGCCAGCGTTGGCCATGGACAGCAGACCTGGCTCAGTGTGCTTCAAGGTGAAGTTTTCATCCTTGAACTTTTCGCCGTAGATCGACTTGCCGCCAGTGCCGTTATGGTTGGTGAAGTCACCGCCTTGCAGCATGAAATCAGTGATCACGCGGTGGAACGACGAACCCTTGAACGTCAGGCCTTCGCCTTTCTCGCCGGTGCACAGTGCACGGAAGTTTTCAGCGGTTTTTGGCGCCACGTCTTCGCGCAGTTCCATAACGATGCGGCCCATAGGCTCGTCGTTAGCGGTAATGTCGAAAAACACTTTTGAATTGGACATGGTTCTACCTTTCTCATTGAACAGGGCGCGACAGAGCGCGCCGTGGGTGTGTAGGGTCGCACAGAAAGTCCGATTACCGGTTTTGTACGACACAAAAATGCAGTTTACGTTCGCAAATGATCTGGTTTTATGACGAGCTGACCTCGATCGTACTCAGGCCGTTGCCTTGGCGCCGGACCTGAATCTGCACCGGAATCCGCTCGTGCATTTCCTGTACGTGGGAAATCACTCCGACCTTGCGCCCTTGGGCTTGCAAGCCATCGAGGGCGTCCATGGCCAGTTGCAGCGACTCAGGGTCAAGACTGCCGAAGCCTTCGTCGATGAACAAGGACTCAATTTTCAAGGTGCTAGAGGCCATCGACGCCAATCCCAGGGCCAAGGCCAGGGACACCAAGAACGTCTCGCCGCCTGACAATGAATGCACGGAACGCAGTTCGTCGCCCATTTCGGTGTCCATCACCAACAAGCCGAGCATGCTGCCGCCGCGTTTGAGCCGATAACGTCGTACCAACTGGCGTAACTGTGCGTTGGCGTGATGCACCAGCAGGTCGAGATTATACGCCTGAGCGATCTTGCGGAATTTGTCACCTTCAGCCGACCCGATCAACGTCGCCAGGCGTGCCCAGCGTAGATACTGCGCATTAGCCTCGGCAATCTGCTGCGACAGCGCCTGATTGGCGTCTTGCCGGCGCTGGTCGTCGGCCTGTTGGGCGCGCAACTCGGCACATTGCTGCTCACTGGCGGCGGCGTGGCCGTGGAGTTCAGTCAATGCGTTGTCCAACTGCTCGGCGTCCAATGTGCCGTCGTGTTGTGCTTGATGCAGGTGCAGGCGTTGTTCGCGCTCGTGCAGCAAAACCTTGGCTTGCTCAACGGCTTTTTCACTGCGTTGCAGCTGTTGCCGCAATGCGTTGACCTGATCATCGTCAACACTGAGCAGTTGCGCTAAACCGCTGTCGTCCAGCTCAGGATGACGGCTGCGCCAGTCAGCGATTTTAAGGCTCAGATCGCGGTGTTCCAGCTCGATGCTGCTCAGGCGTTCTTGTTCGGCTTTGAGTTCAGCGCTGAGTTGGGTCATCAGGTTTCGAGCATCCTGTAACGCCTGTCCCGCCGCGCTTTCGACGTTACGGGTGTGCTCGACCGCCTGTTCCAACTGCTGCTGCCAATGCTCGGCACTTGGGTGTTCGCCCAGCAATTCGCCTAATTGTTGCTGACTCGCGTGCTGCTGATCAGACAGAGCCGCGCACTGCAGTTGCAACTTTTCCTGCTCTTGGACGCGGGCGGTTTGCTGCGACTGCTCCAGCTCAACGTTGTGCTGACGGTCGCGTTGTTCGCGTTGTTCTTCGCCCTGTTGCTCCAGCTGTTGCAATCGCTGGGTCACCTGCTGATCCAGCTGCATGACCGTGACGGTTGGCTGGGTGCGCAGGCCCTCCAGGGTTTCAGCCGCCAGTAGCGGAGCGAACGCAGTCAGTTCTTCTTCCAGGCGCTCCCGGTCGCTGGCCAATAGACGATGCTGATCTGCCAGTTGGTGAGTTGCCGCCTGACTTGCTTCAGTGGCGATTTGCACTTGCTGTTGCAGGTGGGCGGCGTCTTTTTGCAGCGTGAGCAGGGCGTTTTGGCGCAACTCGTCTTGGGCAATATTTTGCGCCAATTGATTCAGGTGCTGAGTCAGCCAGACGTCGCGTTTGGATGAGTCCTGCTCTATCAGTCGAGCACTTAGGGGATGCGCTTGGAGGCTCGACGCCAAGGCCTGCTGCTGGGTCGTCAACTGCTCTTGCTGTTGCAGGAATTCTTTTTGCTGAGCGATCAGACCGGCGACCGTGGCGCGCAGCTCGACCAACTTTTCTTTCAGCGTATCTACGGCCTTCAGGGCGTTGGCTTCTTCGCTTTCGTCATGCTGAGTCAGGCTTTGCAGCAGGGCTTCAGGTTGGTGATAAGGGTGTTCGTGGCTGCCACACACCGGGCAGGGTTGGTCGTTTTGCAACCGCCCGCGCAGTTCTTCGACACTCGCGCTGCGGGCCAGGCGCTGGCGCTCCAGCAATTGGCGGGTGACGGACAGGGTGTGTTCGGCAACGGTCAATTCGCTTTTGGCCTGCAAGCCTTCGCGGTTGAGCTGTTCGCGCTGTTGCTGGGCATCTTGTTGCTTGTGCGTCAGCTCCAGCGCGCGCTGGTCGAGCTGCTGCTGACTGGCCCAGAGCCGTGAGAGGTCTTCGAAGGCGCGTTGCTGTTTGCGATTGTCGTGCAGCAGGCTGCCGAGGATTTGAATCTGCTCGCCAACCGCGTGGGCTTCCGCGCCCGCTTCGCGGTACAGCAGTTCAAGGGCATTGCGTTGTTCGGTGAGTTGCTGGCTGGCGCGGGCGGCGCCCTGTTCGAGCTGCGGCAGTTCGATGTGGCCTTTACTGAGGCGACCGCCGATTTGCATCAGTTGTTTCAAACGGTCGTGATAAGCATTCCATGCGGCGCAGAGCGGCGCCAATCCGACACTCTGCTCAAGCTGTGCGGCAATTCGCTCCAGGCGTTCAGCCACTTGCCGTTGTTGCTCCAGCAAATTGCTAACGGCTCGTTGACCCTCAGCGGTGTGCTGCTCGGCTTGTTGCTTGGATTCTGTGGCCTGATGCAAGTCCTGAATCAGCCGTGCGACGGTTCCCTGCGTATCGAACGCTAGTTGCAGCCGCGGCTTGGCATCGGTCAAAAGTTGCTGGGCATTGACCGCTGCGGATTGAGCGTCGAAGCGGTTTTTTTCAAGCTGGCCCTGCTGCGTGTGCAGCGCGCTGTGTTGCACCAGGTGTTGTTGAATCTTCGCGGCCAAGGGACTGAGCTGGGTGTTTAGTTCGGTCTGCCGGGCGAACTGATGACGCTGCGGCGCGAGATTTTCCAGGCGCGACAAGTTCAAGCGTTCGGTACTTTGGCTGTCCCAGCGCAGTTGGTCTTGCTGCAATTGCTCGGCGGCGGTTTGGTGCTCGTTTTGCAATTGCCCCAGCACCTTGAGCCATTGCTGTTGCAGCTCAAGTTGCTTGAGGTGTGCTTGCTGGTCTTTTAGCTGTTGTTGAGCATCATCAAAGCGTTTGTCGAGGTCGGCGCGGGCTTCGGGTTCCAGCGGGGTGACGCCGTTGGCCAGTGCCTTGAGGTCGTCATGAACCTTTTTTGCTTCATTACTTTTGCTGAAGGCGCGGCGGCCCAATTGGCTGTAAATCGCGGTGTCCGTGAGCTTTTCCAGCAGTTCGCTGCGTTCTTTGTCATCGGCTTTGAGGAACGCGCTGAACTCACTTTGGGCCAGCATTACGGCGCGGGTGAACTGTTCGAAGTTCAGGCCCAGGCGCGCTTCGAGCATCGTTTTGTATTCGGTTTTGTTCTGGCTGCTGAGCACTTGTTCGCTGTCCAGATCGATCAAGGTCTGGCGACTGGCTTGTAGTTTTTTGCTGGCGTTGTCCCGGGCGCGGTTGGTTTCCCAGCGGGCGCGGTAACGGCGGTTGTCGATGCCGACAAAATCCACTTCGGCATAACCGCTGCCGGTGCCACGGCGCAGCAAGGTGCGCGGGTCGTTGGTGCTGATGTCGCCGTCGATTTCCGGGACTTTGGATTGGCCGATATTATTGAGCCGAGGAATAGCACCGAACAAGGCCAAACACAGTGCATCGAGCAGGGTACTTTTGCCGGCCCCCGTGGGCCCGGTGATGGCGAACAAACCGGCGCTGGCCAAGGGCTCAGCGGTGAAGTCCAGCTCAAACGGGCCGGCCAGCGAGGCGAGGTTTTTCAAGCGGATGGCGAGAATTTTCATGGTTGTTCGCTCTCCAGTTGCACGTCTTGCAACAGCGTGGCGAAGTCTTGCAGCGTTTGCTCATCGACTTCGGTGCCGTAGTTGTCCAACCATGCGCGACTGAACAGTTCTTGTGGGCTCAGTTGATCGAGATTGATCAGCCCTGCGCCGCTGTCGTCGCCGTCAGCACCGCCTTTGCCTGCGTATTCGGCGCCTATTCGCACCAAGCGCACGGCTTTGCCTTGCAGCGCGGTTTCGATCTGATGGCGCAAATCGGGTTGCGGCTCGTCCAGACGGACTCGCACTTCCAGCCAAGGCTGGCGCTCGATATCTGCCAGCAAATCGATGTTGGGCAAGGACGTCAGTTGCAGCAGCAACTCCGCCAGGGGTGCCGGGCCGACCCGCTGGAGATTGACTGCGCGGGGGATCAATATGGGTTCAACACCCGTCAGTTGGTCACCGTTGCAGGTGATGTCGAGAATCTGATGCTGGTAGCCGATTTCTGAAAACGACAGCGGGATCGGCGAGCCGCTGTAGCGGATGCGTTCCTCGCCGTTGACCTTCTGTGGCTTGTGCAGATGGCCGAGGGCAACGTAGGTGATGCTCGGGCCGAACAGGCTGGCGGGCAGCGCTTCGGCGTTGCCGATGATCAGGCTGCGTTCAGAGTCTTCTGACACTGAACCGCCGGCCATGTGCGCGTGGCTGATGGCGATCAGCGCTTGTTCTGGCGTGCGCTTGAGGTTAGCGGCGTCGATCAGCAGTTCATGAACACGACCGATCCCCCGCAGATAATCATCCCCCAGCGTGGCGCCGGTGACTTCGGCTGGCCGTAAGAAGGGCAGGGCCAGGCACCAGGCAGCGATGGCCCCGGTTTTGTCAGGCAACGGCAGCAGCAGGCGTTCGGCGTCCAGTTGTCCGTCATCAAGCCACAACACCCGGCCTAGCGCGTGGGTGCGTAAACGGCGCATTAATGGCCCGGGCAATTCGATGCGTGAGCCGGAGTCGTGGTTACCGGCGATCATCACGATGGTCAGCAGCGGTTGTTGCTCATGGGCGCTGACGATGAATTCGTACAGGCGTTCCTGGGCTTTGACCGGCGGGTTAACGGTGTCGAAGATGTCTCCCGCGATCAACAGCACATCAGGTTCGCGCTCGGCGATACGGGCCAGCAGCCAACTTAGAAAGCAGGCGTGCTCGAAGTCACGCTCTTGACCGTGGAGGTTCTGCCCGAGGTGCCAATCGGAGGTATGAAACAGACGCATTGGAGGTCCTTGTGTCAAGCAGAGATCAAAACGTTGGCTTCACCCTGTGGGACCGAATTCCTTCGGGAAGGCGACGACGCGATATGTCTGTTGAACCGCGTGGCCTGTTTTGCGAATAAATTCGCTCCCACAGGGTGACTGTGTCTAGCCGTTAACCTTATTTCGGGTACAGCGGCGGCAGGCTGGTGTCGGCCGCTGGGTCTTGGGTTCGTTCGCGGGTGGGCAGGGTGCGCACGGCGCTCCATAGGGCTTCGCCTTGCCAGTCGTGGCCGGTTTCGCTGTAGAGCGCGCCGTTCAGTTCATCGAGGGCGTCGGACAACGGGACAAACCGCGCGGCCATGTCGGCCAGGGTTTCCGGTTGTTGACGGGCCCAGGCGTCCAGTGCCTGGCGGGTTGCTTGCGGGTCATTCGCCAGGCTGGCGCGTTTCAGTTCGTCCAGCACGGTGCGCGGGCTCGGGCCGGCTTGTACCACCCGCGCCTCTGCTGGTTGCCAACGGGCCCGCCACCAGAGGCCGAAGCCGATCAGGGTCGAGCAGGCCAACAAAAACGTGCTCAGTTGCCACGGCCACAGCACTGCACCGCCAACGCCCAGACCATTAGTGGTGTTGACCGGCATGTCGACCGACAAGCCTGGGTTGCTCGCAACCTGCAAGGTCCGGGCGGGCAAGCTGCTGTGTTCCAAGTGATCTTCGTGGGTGTTCCACCACACCACGTCAACGGTGGGCAAATCAATCGCGCCAGTGCGGGTCGGCACCAGGGCTTCGCGCTCTATACGACTGCCGATCAAGCCCCGGTCGCTGGCCTGATTGCTCAGTTGCGGTTGGTCAGGGTAGCGTCGCAGACCGCTGACAGTGGTCGCGGGCAGCGGCGGCAATTGTGCGCTGGACAGGCCTTCAGCCTTGAGGGTCAGGCTGCGGGTCAGGGAGTCACCGACCAAGCTGTGGTCAGGCTCAGGATTCCAGTCTTCGCTCAGGCTTACACTGCGGGCCGGCAACCATGGACTGTCGGCCGGGTAATCAACCGGTTGCGCCTTGACTGACAGGGTAATTTCCGTCGAGCTGACGTGCACCAATTTACCCGGTTTCGGGGCTGACGGTTGCGCGCTGTGGCCCTGGTCTTGAGTCTGGCTCGGACTGTCCTGGACCAAGGTTGCGCTGAACACCTGGGCGGGAATCAGTAGGTTGCCGCTGCGTTGTGGATAAATCGCGTAGCGCATTTCGATAACGCCGTGGCGAATACCGTTGATCAGCTTTTCATAGGTGCGGGTATCTCCGAGCCGTTCGATTCGGGTGTCCGGGATGACCAACGGCGTCAGGTTGCTGTCATCAAACAACGGGACCGAGTGATAAATACGCAGCGTTAGCACGGCTTGCGCCTGAACGTAGACGCTGTCTTGGTCGAGGCTGGCCTCAATAAACACTGGCGCCAAAGCGTTGCCTTGTGCCTGGTCTTCACCTTGGGTTACTTGCAGTGTGATGGGTTGGCTGGTGAGTTTGCCCAGTTGCAACGACGGAATTTCCACCGTGCCGTTCTGTCTGGGCAGCAGGGTAATGATCCAGCGCGTGGTGGCTTGAGAGCCACCGTCCAGGGTCGTCAGGTGGTTGACCTGGCGCGTGCCTTGAACGGTAAAGTCGTTGTCCAGCGCACTCAGGTCCGGTTTGCCAAACAGGGTAGGGTCGTCGGACTCCAGCGTCAGCTCCACGGTCTCGCCAGCGTTCAGCCGCGCACGGTCGACGCTGGCCACCAGCATCGCCGCTTGGGCAGATAAGGCCACGCAACAGAGCGCAAGGCTAATCAAAAAGGTGTGTACGCGACTCATCGACTCTGTCCCTGATGTTGTTGCTGTTCGTACCAGAATTTACGTCGCAACAGCTCGCCGGGATCGTCCGGGATCTGCCGTAACCATTGCTCCAACGCCTGCCGCCGCTCGCCGTCGAGGGTGGTGTCACTCGGGCGAATCGGTGGTCGGGTGGTGCCTTCGTCACCGAGTTGTGAACCCGGAACATCGTTGCCGCCCGCCGTCGCTGTCGGGTTGTTCAAACCGTTGTCGCGGGTTGCACTGTCATCGCCCGGGGGCGGCGTCGGTTGTGGCGGGGTTTGCGGTTCAGTGGTCGCGCCGGGTTGAGCGGTCTGGCCGAGGTCTTCAGTTTTGCTCTCGGCGGTTTTGTTTAGGTCGGCGTTGCGCTGCTGCTTGCGTTGTTCCAGCACTTGCTCGACCAAGGTTTTGTTGGCTAACGCCGGTTTCAAGTCTGGCTGACGTTCGAGTGCCTGTTCGTAAGCATCCAGCGCCGCTTCCAATTCACCGGCCTTGGCCAGAGCATTACCGCGATTGTAATGATCAGCAGCGGTGTTGCCTTCGGCGAATCGCTGAGCGGCACTGGCGTATTCGCCGGCCTCGTAAAGCGCCACGCCTTGCCATTGGCTGTCTTCGAAGTGTCGTGCGGCTTCGGCGGGACGGCTTTCTTCAAGCAAATACTGACCTTGTTGGTCGGGGCGTAGCCACAGGTCGTCAAATTCGAAGGCGTAGCTGGGTTGCGGCAGCATGAACAGCAGCGGCAGGCAAAAAAGCCAGCCTTTACGCCCGGCGCAGGCCGCCAGCAACAGTAATGGCAGGATCAGCCACGGACCTTGATCGTCCCAGCTGTCCAAGTGCAGGGTTTGACCGTTCTTACGCACTCTTTGCGGGCTGTCCAGTAAGCCGAGTCCGCGCAGATCGGAGTCGTCGAGACGTGCCTGACGATAGAGTCCATCAAGTTGGCTGGCGAAGTCTTTCAGGCTTGCGCCATCCAGGCGCGGCAGCAGAATCGCGCCTTGGTCATCCTTGAGGAAACCGCCTTTTTCCTGCGCAACTGGCACACCTTCAGCGGTGCCGATGCCGAGCAACAGCAGCGGCGGCGCATCCCGGCCCATCGCCTGACGAATGCCTTCGCGCTCTTGTTCATTGAGCGAAGAGCCTATCCATAACACCCGACCTTGGCCTTGGGCGCCTTGCTTGAGCAGGGCGAGGGCCTTTTTGACGGCCAAGTCGGCGCGGTGTCCGGCCTCCGGCATGATCGAGGGTTTGAGCGCGTCGAGCAGATTACGGCTGGTGCCCAAGTCATCGGACAATGGCACCAGCGTGTGGGCGCTCCCGGCGTACACCACAATGGCGGTCTGCGAGTCGCTGCGGTTTTGCAGTAAATCGAGCAGTTTGCGCCGCGCTTGTTCGACCCGTGTGGGGGGGGTGTCGGTGGCCATCATTTCCGGGGTCAGTTCGAGTACAACCACCAAGGGGTCCGCAGGTTTCTGGCTGATTTGTTCTACCCGCTGCCAACTGGGGCCGAGCAACGCCAGGATGGCGAGCGTCCAGCCCAGGCCGAGCGCGATCCACGGCAACTTACTGGCGCGGCCCTTGCCGCCGCCAAGAAGCACCGCATGGAACGCAGCAGGCAAAATCATTTGCCAGCGTCCGGCGCGTTGTTGCCGATTCCACAGTTGCCAGAGCAGCCAGCCCAACACGGGCACGGCAGCCAGCCAGCCAGGACGAAGCCAGTGCGGCCAAAGCGCGATCATCGACGCCTCCGCAAACGCTTGAGCCGCTGCCGCCACTGTTCGTTGGAGGGTAAAAAAGTTTTCTGTTTGAAAAACCGCTGCAACAGCGTGTTCGGCCAGCGCTCTCTCACCACCAACAGTAGGCTCAGCAATAACGCACCCGCCAGCGGCCAGCGATAAAGCGTCTGCGCCGGGCGTGCTTGGGTCGGTTGTTGGGCGACCGGTTCGAGTTTGTCGAGGGTCTGTTTGATCTTTTGTAACTGCTGACCATCACGGGCGCGGAAGTACCGGCCGCCGGTGATATCAGCGATTTCCTTGAGACTGGGTTCGTCCAAGTCAAGGCTGGGGCTGAGGCCAAGCATGGCCAGCGAGCCGCCTTGGTTGGGGTCGGCGCCGATGCCGATGGTGTAGATCTTCACGCCTTCGCCAGCGGCCAAGCGCGCCGCAGTAACGGGGTCGATTTGCCCGGCGTTGTTGGCGCCGTCAGTCACCAGAATCAGTACCCGGCTTTGCGCCGGACGTTGGCGCAGACGTTTGATGGCCAGACCGATAGCGTCACCAATGGCGGTATTTTTGCCAGCGATACCGACTTTTGCCTCATCCAGCCAGATGCGCACGGTGCGTCGGTCGAAGGTCAGCGGCGCCTGAACGTAGGCGCGGCTGCCAAACAGGATCAAGCCGACGCGATCACCTTGGCGACTGGCCAGAAAATCCCCTAATAGGTGCTTGACCAAGTTCAGGCGGCTGACGTCTTCGTCGTTCAAGCGCATGTCGGGGTAGTCCATGGAGCCGGAAACGTCCACCGCCACCAACAAGTCGCGGCCGCTGGCGGCTATCGGCAACGGATCACCCAGCCATTGCGGACGTGCCGCCGCCATCAGCAGCAACAGCCACAGCGCGATGAACGGAATTTGCTGACGCCATGCCGGCATATTGGCCCGCGCCTTACGCCCGGCCAGTTCTTCCAACTCGCTCAGGAAACCGATTTTTAGCGCCGCTTCGCCGCTGTCTGCCGCAGGCAGCAATACTCGTAATAGCCACGGCAGTGGCAGCAGGATGAAAATCCACGGCCAGGCGAGTTCAAACATGTTTGCGAATCCAGGTGTCGACCGCTTGATTCAGGCCAGTGATGGCTTTGTCGTCAAGTTTGCATTCGGGTTTGTAAGCGCCTTCGACCAATATCATCCACCGTGTGAGGCCCGCCGCGGGGCAGCGGTTGTCGAGGAACGCCAACCATTTTCGGCCGTTGAGCGTGTGGCTTTGGCTGTAGGGGTAGTGGTTGCGGCACAAGCGTTTCAGTAGCGCATTAAGTTGTTGCAACCAGGCGCCGGCGGGGGCGCCGTCGTAGGGTTTGGGCAGTTGCGCGAGTTCTTCCAGCGCTGCCAGTCGCAGTGGGTCCAACGGCAACTCGGACCTGATGATCAAGCGCTTGCCTGGCCAATAACGACGCAACCACCAAACGCCCCAGGCGGCAAACGGTAGTAAGAGCAACACGATCCACCAGCCCGGCGCCGGCGGCCAGATATCGATCGCCGAGGGCGGTATCAGCGGCTGCAGTTGCTCCAGGTTACTCATCGTTTTTTACCCGGGCGCTGGGCGCTCAGGTATTCGCGCAATTGCTCGACCATCCCGCTCTTGGTGCTCAGCGGAATCGACAGCACGTGCAGTTTTTGCGCGAGCAATTCCCAGCGTGCAACCCGTGCTTCGCCTTGGGCGCGGTAAGCCTGTCGCAACTCGGGATCCAAGGTGTCCAGTTCCAGTCGCGCGCCACGCTCGGCGAATCGCAGCAGGCCTGCCGCCGGCAACGCATGATCAAGCGGATCGGACAACGGCAACAGCAGCAGGTCGCAATGCCGTGATAGCAGGTTCAATTGTTGCTCCGCCGCGTCGGAAATCGCTCGTTCATCGCAAATCACAAATACCAGGCTGCCGGGGCGTAACACCTCTCGCGCCCGGCGCAAGGCGATACCGAATGCATCACGGTCGGCAGCAATTTCGGTGTTCAGTGATTGGTTGACCCGCACCAGCCGATTGAGCAATTGCAGCAGGCTCTGCTTACTGCGCCGAGGTTTGATCTCGTAGTGTTCGTTGTCGCCAAACACCAGTCCGCCGACCCGATCATTGTGGCCTAGGGCTGCCCAGCCGATCAGTGCGGCGGCCTGGGCCGCCAGCACGGATTTGAACATCAGCCCGGAGCCAAAAAATAGCCGACGGCTTTGCTCGACCAGAATGAAAATCGGCCGCTCGCGTTCTTCATGGAACAATTTGGTGTGCGGTTCCTGGGTGCGGGCGGTGACGCGCCAATCGATGGTGCGTACGTCATCGCCGGCCTGATAGACGCGCACCTGGTCGAAGTCGACGCCTCGGCCACGCAGTTTCGAGTGGTGCAGGCCGATCAGCGGGCTGCGCTGGCTGGGCGTGGAAAACAGCTGCACTTCGCGCACGCGATGACGCATCTCGATCAGTTCGTCGAGGCTGACGCGAATTCCGGGGTCGGCAATCGGCTGCGGTTGCATGGGGTCAGGCGACGGCCACGACGTCGAGGATGCGCTGGATTACGCGGTCCTGATCAATTCCGGCTGCTTCGGCCTCAAACGACAGGATGATGCGGTGACGCAGCACGTCGAACAGCACGGCTTGAATGTCTTCCGGGCTGACGAAATCCCGCCCGGCGAGCCAAGCGTGGGCCCGAGCGCAACGGTCCAGGGCGATGGATCCACGGGGGCTGGCGCCATAAGCGATCCAGTCGGCCATTTCCGGGTCGAACTTGGCCGGGGTGCGCGTGGCCATGACCAGTTGCACCAAGTATTCCTCCACCGCATCGGCCATGTACAGGCCAAGAATTTCTTTGCGCGCGGCAAAAATGGCTTGCTGGCTGACCCGGCGTTCTGGCTTGGTTTCGCCATTCAGCGCTTCGCCACGGGCCTGCTGCAGAATCTTGCGTTCGACGGCCGCGTCCGGGAAGCCGATTTTGACGTGCATCAGGAAGCGGTCGAGCTGGGCTTCGGGCAGCGGGTAGGTGCCTTCCTGCTCAATCGGGTTCTGGGTCGCCATCACCAAAAACAGCGGTGACAGTTCATACGTGCTACGCCCGACGCTGACCTGACGTTCGGCCATGGCCTCGAGCAGTGCCGATTGCACCTTGGCCGGCGCGCGATTGATTTCATCGGCGAGCACCAAGTTGTGGAAGATCGGCCCCTGTTGGAAGACGAAGCTGCCTGTTTCGGGACGATAGATCTCCGTACCGGTGATGTCGGCTGGCAACAGGTCGGGCGTGAACTGAATACGATGGAATTGCGCTTCAACGCCTTCGGCCAGTTCTTTGATCGCCTTGGTCTTGGCCAGACCCGGTGCGCCCTCGACCAACATATGGCCGTCAGCGAGCAGGGCAATCAATAGCCGTTCGATCAGTTTTTCCTGACCGAGAATCTGCGTTGAAAGAAAGGTTCGCAGCGCAATCAGCGCTTCACGATGTTCCATCGGATGACGGTTCCTGGCAGATGATCAGCGGCGTCAAATGACACCGCAACTGGGGGCGTTACTTTAATCCATCCGAGCGGTGCCGACTAACGGCTATAGGGTTTTTTCCGGGATTTCGAGGTGATTGCCCTATCCAGTGGACTTATAGCGCCGATTTTCGCCGCAACCCGGGGTCTGTCAAAAATCTTCTGTAGGAGCCACGTGTTGGCGAAGCGGTGTGTCAGGTATATCGTCTCGCCAAAAGGTTGCTGTTATAAAACTTATTTTAATCTTTTATAAACAATAGGTTGGCGCTGAGTTTCGTGTGTGTATCCGGCCTTTGTGGTTGCTGATCTTATGGTTTCGCTTTTACAGCGAGGCACCTTTTTCATACGCCCAAAAGGTCCCCCAAAACGCTTGCCCCACCATGCGGGCCCTCGCTTAGGCTCGGTCTTCCCTCACTCCGGCGTTGCTCCGGGGGTCGCCGTGAGCGGCCGTCCCTGGCCGCGCACGGCTTTCTCGGCATCCTTGCCTCGTTACCCCCTGCGCAACGCCTGCGTTCGGCCGCATGGTTTCACGGGGCCTCTTCCCGCAATTCGATATTCAATTCACTGGCGATCTACAGGGAGGCGGCCATCTGAGCCAACTTGTTGGCGAAGGTCCTTCGGCCTTGTCGCAGCCTTCGGCAGCTCCTACAGAATCTGTGCAGCGCCAAAACCCGTGGGACCGAATTTATTCGGGAAGGCGCCAGTCCTGACACCCTGCAATCTCAAACCACAGAAAGTGCCAACTAGTTTGCTGCGCGACAGCGCGGCGTCGAAGATGTGGCGGCCCCTCCTACAGGTCTGTGAACTGCGAAGCGGTATGTCGAGCACACCTCATACGTTCGGTTTCAATCAATTTCACTGACGTAGGTGCCCACATCATCAAGAATCAGCTGCAGGGTTTCCGCGACTTCCCGCAGGTCGGCCCCTGACATGCCGTGATGGATTTCGTACTGGCTATGGCCCTCCAGCTGTTTGGCATCTTCCGGATCGATTTCGATCAGCAAGCGCTCGGCGCTGAGGGTTGCCTTCAGGCTTTTCAGCTCCAGTGATTTGTCATCGCCGACGGTGATTTCGACCTGGGTCTCGTCCGGGAAACGCGTCAGCAAGAACAGGTCGCCGGTTTCGCCGTGGCAGCTCAGCATCGCCATGTCGTCGTATTCGTCGTCGCATGGATTGACGATGATGCTTGGGGTGTTGATCAGCATGAGTGAACTCCGGGTTTATCGAAAACGGGCAGGCGTGATGATACCGCAGTGGACGGCTCAGTTTACCCATGGGTTGCGCGGCGTCGGGCTGCCGATGACCGAATATGTCGCCGCACCGCAAGCACGGTCAGGCTCGCAATCGTTAAGCTGCGCAGCAGATGAAAGCCGGTAACGACAGCGCCTGCCTGGGCAGTGCCTTTTTAGATACGGCCCATTTTTTTCGTCACGCGCAGTCAAACAAACAGATGTGACTACCCGTTCGCGACGAGCGTTTGTTCTATAGCTTCACTACCCTGTCATGCTGTGCTGCTTTTGTTTAATTCCAGCACGCGTGATGGCGATCCCCCAGAAGGGGATGCGACGTTTCCATCAATAAAAGCCCAAGCGGAGTACCACAGATGGCGTTCTTCACCGCAGCCAGCAAGTCTGACTTTCAGCATCAACTGCAAGCAGCACTGGCGCAGCACATCAGTGAACAGGCACTGCCACAAGTGGCGCTGTTCGCTGAGCAATTCTTCGGCATTATCTCCCTTGATGAACTGACCCAGCGCCGGCTATCCGACCTGGCCGGTTGCACCCTGTCTGCCTGGCGACTGCTTGAACGTTTTGAAAGTATTCATCCGCAAGTGCGGGTCTACAACCCGGATTACGAACGTCACGGCTGGCAGTCGACCCACACCGCAGTTGAGGTTCTGCACCACGATTTACCGTTCCTGGTGGATTCGGTACGCACCGAACTGAACCGCCGCGGTTACAGCATTCATACCCTGCAAACCACCGTGCTCAGCGCCCGTCGGGGTGCCAATGGCGAATTGCTGGAGCTGCTGCCAAAAGGCAGCAACGGCGATGACGTGCAGCAAGAATCGCTGATGTACCTGGAAATCGACCGCTGCGCCAACTCCGCTGAAATGAACGTGCTGGCGCGTGAATTGGAACAAGTGCTGGACGAAGTACGGGTCGCGGTCGCTGATTTCGAACCGATGAAGAGCAAGATCGGCGAGTTGCTGGCCGGCATCGATACCATGGAGTTCGCCGTCGAAGAGGGCGAGAAATCCGAGGTCAAGGTCTTCCTGCAATGGTTGGTGGATAACCACTTCACCTTCCTCGGCTATGAAGAATTTGAAGTCCGCAGCGACGAGGCCGGTGGCTACCTGGTGTATGACGAGTCGTCGTTCCTCGGTCTGACTAAGCTGCTGCGTGCCGGGTTGACCAAAGACGACCTGCACATCGAAGACTACGCAGTGAATTACCTGCAAGAGCCGATGTTGCTGTCGTTCGCCAAGGCCGCTCACCCAAGCCGCGTGCACCGCCCGGCCTACCCGGACTACGTGTCAATCCGCCAGATCGACGCTAGCGGTAACGTCACCAAAGAATGCCGATTCATGGGCTTGTACACCTCGTCGGTGTACGGCGAAAGCGTGCGTCAGATCCCCTATATCCGTCGCAAGGTGGCGGAAGTGGAGCGTCGCTCGGGTTTCGATTCAAAGGCGCATTTGGGTAAAGAACTGACTCAGGTCGTGGAAGTGCTGCCGCGTGATGACCTGTTCCAGACGCCGGTGGACGAGCTGTTCAACACCGTGATGTCTATCGTGCAGATCCAGGAGCGCAACAAGATTCGCGTGTTCCTGCGCAAAGACCCGTACGGCCGCTTCTGCTATTGCCTTGCCTACGTGCCGCGTGACGTGTATTCCACCGAAGTTCGGCAGAAGATCCAGCAAGTGCTGATGGATCGCTTGAAAGCCAGCGATTGCGAATTCTGGACCTTCTTCTCCGAGTCAGTTCTGGCCCGCGTGCAGTTGATCCTGCGTGTGGACCCGAAAAGCCGCCTCGACATCGATCCGCAGCAACTGGAAAACGAAGTGGTTCAGGCCTGCCGTTCATGGCAGGACGACTATTCGAACCTAGTGGTCGAAAGCTTCGGCGAAGCCCACGGTACCAGCGTATTGGCCGACTTCCCGAAAGGCTTCCCAGCCGGTTACCGCGAGCGCTTTGCCGCGCATTCGGCGGTGGTCGATATGCAGCATTTGCTGAGCCTGACCGAAGCCAACCCCCTGGTGATGAGCTTTTATCAACCGCTGGCACAAGGCGGCAAGCAACAGCTGCACTGCAAGCTGTACCACGCAGACACACCGCTGGCGTTGTCCGACGTGCTGCCGATCCTGGAAAACCTCGGCCTACGGGTATTGGGCGAATTCCCCTATCGTCTGCGTCGTACCAATGGCCGCGAATTCTGGATTCACGATTTTGCTTTCACTGCTGGCGAAGGCTTGAACCTCGACATCTCGCAGCTGAACGACACCCTGCAAGACGCGTTTGTCCACATCGTCAGCGGCGATGCCGAAAACGATGCGTTCAACCGTTTGGTGCTGACCGCCGGTTTGCCTTGGCGCGATGTGGCGTTGCTGCGGGCTTATGCGCGCTACATGAAGCAAATCCGTTTGGGCTTCGACCTTGGCTACATCGCGAGCACCCTGAATAACCACACGGAAATCGCTCGCGAGCTGACCCGGTTGTTCAAGACGCGTTTCTATCTGGCGCGCAAACTCACCGGCGATGACCTGGAAGACAAACAGCTGCGTCTGGAACAGGCGATTTTGACGGCCTTGGACGAGGTTCAGGTGCTCAATGAAGACCGTATCCTGCGGCGTTATCTGGACCTGATCAAAGCCACCCTGCGGACCAACTTTTATCAGCCCGATGCCAACGGCCAGAACAAGAGCTATTTCAGCTTCAAGTTCAACCCGCGTCTGATTCCCGAGCTGCCGAAGCCGGTGCCGAAATTCGAGATTTTCGTCTATTCGCCACGGGTTGAAGGCGTGCATTTACGCTTCGGTAACGTCGCTCGCGGAGGTCTGCGTTGGTCGGACCGTGAAGAAGATTTCCGTACTGAAGTGTTGGGCTTGGTAAAAGCTCAGCAAGTGAAGAACTCGGTCATCGTGCCAGTAGGCGCCAAAGGTGGGTTCATTCCGCGTCGTCTGCCGTTGCTGGGTGGCAGCCGCGATGAGACTCAGGCCGAGGCGATTGCCTGCTACAAGATATTCATCTCCGCCCTGTTGGACATCACCGATAACCTGAAAGACGGTGGCTTGGTGCCGCCGCTGAATGTGGTGCGCCACGACGAAGATGACCCGTATCTGGTGGTGGCTGCCGACAAAGGCACCGCAACTTTCTCCGACATCGCCAACGGCATCGCCATCGAATACGGCTTCTGGCTCGGCGACGCGTTTGCGTCCGGTGGATCGGCCGGTTACGACCACAAGAAGATGGGCATCACCGCCAAAGGCGCGTGGGTCGGTGTGCAGCGTCACTTCCGTGAACGCGACATCAATGTCCAGAAGGACAACATCAGCGTGATCGGTATCGGCGACATGGCCGGTGACGTCTTCGGTAACGGCTTGTTGATGTCAGAAACCTTGCAACTGGTGGCCGCGTTCAACCACCTGCATATTTTCATCGATCCAAACCCGGAACCGGCTAACAGCTTCGTCGAGCGTCAACGCTTGTTCGATCTGCCACGTTCGTCCTGGTCGGACTACGACACCAGCATCATGTCCCAGGGCGGCGGGATTTATCCGCGCAGTTTGAAGAGCATTCCGATCAGCCCAGAGATGAAAGCGCGTTTCGACATCAGCGCCGACAAGCTGACCCCGACCGAGCTGCTCAACGCGTTGCTCAAGGCGCCGGTTGATTTGCTGTGGAACGGCGGCATCGGCACCTACGTTAAATCCAGCGAAGAAAGCCACGCTGATGTGGGCGACAAGGCCAACGATGCGCTGCGGGTGAACGGTAATGAGCTGCGCTGCAAAGTGGTAGGCGAGGGCGGCAACCTCGGCATGACCCAACTGGGTCGCGTCGAATTCGGCCTCAATGGCGGCGGTTCTAACACCGACTTCATCGACAACGCCGGTGGCGTGGATTGCTCCGACCACGAGGTAAACATCAAGATCCTGCTTAACGAAGTGGTTCAGGCAGGCGACATGACTGAAAAACAGCGTAACCAGCTGCTGGAAAGCATGACCGACGAAGTGGGCCACTTGGTATTGGGCAATAACTACAAGCAGACCCAGGCATTGTCCTTGGCTGCGCGTCGGGCTTACGAGCGGATCGCTGAATACAAGCGCTTGATGAACGATCTGGAAGCACGGGGCAAGCTGGACCGTGCCATCGAGTTCCTGCCAGCCGAAGAGCAACTGGCTGAGCGCATCGCGGCAGGCCATGGCTTGACCCGTCCTGAGCTGTCGGTGCTGATTTCGTACAGCAAAATCGACCTCAAGGAATCCTTGCTTGAGTCTCGCGTGCCGGACGACGACTACCTCGCTCGCGACATGGAAACGGCTTTCCCGCCGTCCCTGGCGGCGAAATTCTCCGAAGCCATGCGTCGTCACCGACTGAAGCGCGAAATTGTCAGCACCCAGATCGCCAACGATCTGGTTAACCACATGGGCATCACCTTCGTGCAGCGGCTCAAAGAGTCCACCGGCATGAGCGCTGCCAACGTGGCCGGTGCGTACGTGATCGTGCGGGACATCTTCCACCTGCCGCACTGGTTCCGTCAGATCGAAGCGCTGGACACCAAGGTGCCGGCTGAAATCCAGCTGGCGCTGATGGACGAGCTGATGCGCCTGGGCCGTCGCGCCACGCGCTGGTTCCTGCGCAGCCGTCGCAACGAATTGGACGCCGGTCGTGATGTTGCACACTTTGGTCCGCACGTCGCGGCCCTGGGTCTGAAACTCGACGAGTTGCTCGAAGGCCCGACCCGTGACGTCTGGATGAGCCGTTATGAGGCGTATGTCGAAGCCGGTGTTCCAGAATTGCTGGCGCGCATGGTTGCGGGCACTAGCCACCTCTACACGCTGCTGCCGATCATCGAAGCGTCAGACGTCACGGGGCAGAACGCTGCCGACGTGGCCAAGGCTTACTTCGCTGTGGGCAGTTCGCTGGACGTGACCTGGTACTTGCAACAGATCAGTAACTTGCCGGTTGAAAACAACTGGCAAGCGCTGGCCCGTGAAGCCTTCCGCGACGACATCGACTGGCAGCAACGGGCTATTACGGTGTCGGTCCTGCAACAGCCTGACGCGCCGGCAGAGATCGAAGCACGTCTGGAAGCGTGGCTTGAACAGCACATGCCAATGGTCGATCGCTGGCGCGCCATGTTGGTTGAGTTGCGTGCTGCAAGCGGTACGGATTACGCGATGTATGCGGTGGCCAACCGCGAATTGCTGGATCTGGCCATGAGTGGGCAAGCCAGCGTGATTTGATGGTTTGAGTTGAAGCGGTAAATCAAAAAGCCCCGCGTCGAGAGATGTGGGGCTTTTTTTGTGATTTGTAGGAGCGAACTTGTTGGCGAGGCACACATTGCTTCGCCAACAAGTTGGCTCTACAGATGATCTGCGAAGCGCCACCGAATGTATTCGGGAAGGGGGCGGCGCGGTGTTTCTTCACGCTTGATTAATCGGGACGTTGGTATTGCCTGCCGAGTAATGGAATTTGGCGATCTAGCCAGTCGAAACTTCAGGTTACCGATTTTCCTTTGATTGGGTTTTTGCAGGCCGCCAATCTTTCCAGCTCGACATAAACTGCTACAGGACTTGTCATGAGCCAGCACAACCTGGCAGAACCACACCAAAATAGAATATGAGGCCAACTATGTTTTTATGGATCAGTGGATTTTTAAAAGGGGATGACGAGGACGACTCATTGAAATATGACCTCGTGGTTCAGCCTAATCATGAAGTCGCCGTGATTAGGATTCTTGGCTGGAATAGTTTGAATGAAAGCCCTGATGGGGAATGGTTGCTGACCATTGAGCAAACACAGCAAATACGCATGGTAATCAATGAGCAGTTGCCGACGAATTTGGACTTGTTTATAGGCGTGCGCGCATAGCCAGCACTGAGTCAAAGTGACCCGAGACGAAGCGCATAGGTAGAGGCGATCTTCGGGTCATAAAAAAACCCCATCACCAGGATGGGGTTTTTTCAACGCGGTGTTTCTTTACGCTTGAATAACCGGGATGTTGGCATTGGCTGCCGACTCACGGAATTCTGCGATTTGATCGAAGCTCAGGTAGCGGTAAACGTCCGCTGCCATGGTGTCGATTTCTTTCGCGTAGGCCATGTACTCTTCGACGGTCGGCAGGCGACCGAGGATCGATGCAACGGACGCCAACTCAGCCGAAGCCAGGTAAACGTTCGCGCCATCGCCCAAGCGGTTCGGGAAGTTACGGGTTGAGGTCGAGACCACGGTGGAGTTTGGTTCAACGCGAGCCTGGTTACCCATGCACAGCGAGCAGCCCGGCATTTCCATGCGCGCGCCGGCTTTGCCGTAGATGCCGTAGTAACCTTCTTCGGTCAACTGGTGAGCGTCCATTTTGGTCGGCGGCGACAGCCACAGACGGGTTGGAAGCTGACCTTTAACCTTGTCCAGCAACTTACCGGCAGCGCGGAAGTGACCAATGTTGGTCATGCACGAACCGATGAACACTTCGTCGATCTTCTCGCCAGCAACGCTGGAAAGCAGACGGGCGTCGTCCGGGTCGTTTGGCGCGCAGAGCACAGGCTCTTTGATTTCGTCGAGGTTGATTTCGATGGTTTCGGCGTATTCGGCGTCAGCATCGGCAACCATCAACTCAGGGTTGGCAACCCAGGCTTCCATCGCTTGAGCGCGACGTTCCAGAGTCCGTGCATCGCCGTAGCCTTCGCCGATCATCCAGCGCAGCAGGGTGATGTTGGAGTTCAGGTACTCGGTGATCGACTCTTTGGACAGCTTGATGGTGCAACCGGCAGCAGAGCGTTCGGCCGAGGCGTCGGACAGCTCGAAAGCCTGTTCGATGCTCAGGTTGTCGAGGCCTTCGATTTCCAGGATGCGACCGGAGAACGCGTTCTTCTTGCCTTTCTTCTCTACGGTCAACAGGCCAGCCTGGATCGCGTAGTAAGGAATGGCATGAACCAAGTCGCGCAGAGTAACGCCCGGCTGCATTTTGCCTTTGAAGCGAACCAGGATCGATTCCGGCATGTCCAGTGGCATAACACCCGTGGCAGCAGCAAACGCGACCAGACCGGAACCTGCTGGGAACGAAATGCCCATTGGGAAGCGGGTGTGGGAGTCACCACCGGTACCGACAGTGTCCGGCAGCAGCATGCGGTTCAGCCAGCTGTGGATGATGCCATCGCCCGGACGCAGGGAAACGCCGCCGCGGGTCATGATGAAATCAGGCAGCGTGTGGTGAGTCTGCACGTCGATCGGCTTTGGATACGCCGCGGTGTGGCAGAACGACTGCATGACCAGATCGGTGGAGAAACCCAGGCAAGCCAAGTCTTTCAGCTCGTCGCGGGTCATCGGGCCAGTGGTGTCCTGGGAACCGACGGTGGTCATTTTTGGTTCGCAGTACGTGCCTGGACGGATGCCGGTTACGCCGCACGCCTTGCCGACCATTTTCTGCGCCAGGGTGAAACCCTTGGTGCTGGCAATCGGTGGCTCAGGCAGCTTGAACAGCGTCGAAGGCGGCAGGCCCAATTCGGTACGGGCTTTCTCGGTCAAACCACGGCCGATGATCAGCGGGATACGGCCGCCAGCACGGACTTCGTCCAACAGCACAGGGGTCTTCATTTCGAAGGTGGCCAGGACTTCTTCGCTGTCGTGTTTGGTGACTTTACCGGCGTACGGGTAAACGTCGATCACGTCGCCCATGTTCATGTGGGTCACATCGAATTCGATCGGCAGTGCGCCGGCGTCTTCCATGGTGTTGTAGAAAATGGGAGCAATTTTGTTGCCGAAGCAGAAACCGCCAGCGCGCTTGTTCGGCACGTTTGGAACGTCGTCGCCGAAGAACCACAACACGGAGTTGGTGGCTGACTTACGCGACGAACCGGTACCGACCACATCACCGACGTAGGCAATAGGGAAGCCTTCGCCGCGCATGCGCTCGATTTGCTTCATCGGGCCGATGGCGCCTTGTTGATCAGGCACGATGCCGTCACGGGCCATTTTCAGCATGGCGAGTGCGTGCAGCGGGATGTCAGGGCGGGACCAGGCATCAGGCGCTGGGGACAGGTCGTCGGTGTTGGTTTCGCCGGTGACCTTGAACACGCGCAGGCTGATTTTTTCGGCCAGGGTAGGGCGATTCTGGAACCATTCGCCGTCAGCCCAGGACTGCAGGACTTCTTGGGCGTGAACGTTGCCGTTCTTGGCTTTTTCGGCCACGTCGTGGAATGCGTCGAACATCAACAGTGTGTGCTTGAGTGCTTTGGCAGACTCTGGCGCCAATACGGCGTCGTCGAGTAGGTCGACCAAGGTGACGATGTTGTAGCCACCTTGCATGGTGCCCAACAGTTTAACGGCGTGTTTTTTGTCAATCAGCGGGGAGGTGACTTCGCCTTTCGCCAGAGCGGACAGGAAGCCGGCCTTGACGTAAGCGGCTTCATCAACGCCTGGTGGAACGCGATTGGTGATCAGGTCGAGAAGAAAGGCTTCTTCGCCAGCCGGAGGGGTCTTCAGCAGCTCGATCAAGCCTGCGGTTTGTTCGGCGTTAAGCGGCTGGGGAACGATACCCAGAGCGGCGCGCTCTTCGATGTGTTTACGGTAGGCTTCAAGCACAGTTATTACCCTCATCAGTGGTCCCAAATGGGTGTCCGGGACGCTCATCCAGAAATAACTCGCACCCTGCACGACGAAGCTTTTGAGCCCCTTGGTCAGAGAAACGGTTATTCCTTACAGAAGCTGTTTTCAAAGTTTGACGCCTGCAGGACGGCTGATGAGTGTCGACTCAGGGGATTTCACGAGGAATTCCTGGGTCGACACCGGACTGCGGGGTTACTTAACTGTGCTCGTGACGCTTTGAAAACAGCTTCTAACGGACATTGGCGCCTTAAAAGGCTCGCTGATTCTACGGCAAAAATTGGCTAAAAGTAAGTTAACCACAGCACGTTCAAGGGTGACCCTCGTTAGACAAAGGGATAACATGCTGACCTGTTTCGCCTGTCGTAGCCTTGTTTCCTATGCCCAATCAAACCATCAAAACCCCGTGCGTCGGCCTCTGTTCCACTGTTTATGGGGATCTGGTGTGCCGTGGCTGCAAGCGTTTTCACCACGAAGTGATCAATTGGAATGGTTACAACGAGGCTGAAAAGCGTGCGGTCTGGTTGCGACTGGAACAATTGTTGGTGCAGGTCATGGCGGGCAAACTTCAGGTGTTCGACCCCGCCAAGCTGCGCCTGCAACTGGAGCAGCGCAAAATTCGCTTCGTGCCGAATCAATCGGTGTATTGCTGGGCCTACCAGTTAATTGCTCGCGGGGCGCGGGTGATCACCCAACTCGACGCCTACGGCGTGGTCCTGATGCCGGAGTTTCGCGGCTGGAACCTGCCGGACCTGCGGGACGCCATTGATCGCGAGTTTTTCCTGTTGTCTGAAGCCCATTACGAACGTTACATCGCGCCGGGGTTTTTGAAGGATACGTTTGGCGGTTAAGCGGTGGTGCGGCTTTCCCGAATAAATTCGGTCCCACAGAATGAACTGCGCATTACCCGGCGGGAGCGAACTTGTTCGCGAAGGCGCCATCGCAGGCACCGCATCAGATCAGCCGTTGACGGCCAATGCTTCCAAATGCGCAATAACCTCTTCGGTTTTCAGCACCAGCACATCACTTTCCAGCGAATCGAGAATGACTTCAGCGGTGTTGCCGATCAATGCGCCTGAAATACCGGTGCGTCCGACGGTGCCGATGATGGTGACTGCGGCTTTAAGCGTGTGCGCGGTGTGCGGAATCAACACGTCGGCGGGGCCTTCTGCGATGTGCAAATGGCTGTCGTCAACGTCGAACTCAGTCTGAAACGCCAAACACTGCTCTTGATAACGCGCTTGGATATGGACGGCGGGATCGACTGCCGAGAGGATGGGCGCGGGGTGGGCAGCGATCACATGCAACTGACCCTTGGTCAATGCGGCAATTTCAAAGCCGTAATCGACGATGCTGAAATGCAGCGCCCGGTGCTCGCCGTCGGCGTTGCCGACATCCACGGCTGCGAGGATGACGCCGCCGGTCCATGAGGTCGCGGTCTTGACCATCAATACCGCGCTGGGGCATTTGCGCAGCAGTTTCCAATCGTCGGGTGTCAGCAGGGCTTTTTTCAGCGGGTTGTCGGGAAAGTGCTGCTTGATCACCAGTCCGCAGTTTTCTGCTTGCTGCACATCAATGATGGTTTGGTGTGGGCTGTCGTTCCAGGCCTGCTGGGCAGTGGCGTTGAAGTCGGCCCTGAGCAAGTCGTCCTTGAGTTCTTCGAGCAGTAGCGAATGGTCGTGTTTTTTGTCGCAGACCAGCAGGTGCAGGTGCGCTTGGGTCACGCAGGCGATCAGCTTGGCCCGGTTAAGGGCCAGGCTTTCGGCGTCATGAGGTTCGATGATCACAAGGATGCTGCGAACGGCTTGCATAGGGGAGAACCTCGGCCGATGGCGGTAGACACAACTATAGTTGCAGTCTGCTGACTCGCTAGTTGATTCAGATCAGGACAAATCCGCTACCTGACGCTGTTTCATTCCCACGGCCCTCGTATAATGCTGCGCTTTGCCCACCCCGGCCGACTGTGAACCTATGCAACTGAACCCAGCAATCGACGCTCCGCTTCCTGCCGCCAAGGCCCAACGGGCCTCCGTGATGCCTGAAATCCACGAGTTCCTTGGCTGCAAAACCCCTGACGCCTGGGTCGAAGCGGCGCTGGCTGATCAACCGACGATGCTGCTCGATCACAAAAATTGTGAATTTAAAGCCGCCAGCACCGCCATGAGCATGATCGCTAAATACGGCGCGTACACCGACATGGTCCTGATGATGTCGCGGCTGGCCCGGGAAGAGTTGGTGCACCATGAGCAGGTTGTGCGCCTGATGAAAAAGCGCAAGGTCGATTGGCGGCCGCTGTCCGCTAGCCGATATGCATCTGGTCTTAGATCCGCCGTGCGCAGCCATGAGCCGGTCAAACTCAGCGATACGTTGGTGGTTGGCGCGTTCATCGAAGCGCGCAGTTGCGAACGCTTTGAGAAGCTGGTGCCACATCTGGACGAAGAACTGGGCGCCTTTTATCACGGCTTGCTCAATAGCGAAGCGCGGCATTATCAGGGTTACCTGAAGTTGGCTTACCAGTATGGCGATGCCGCCGATGTGGCACAGACCATCGAAAGGATCCGGGTGGTGGAATCCAGCTTGATCGACAGCCCGGATGTCGAGTTCCGCTTTCACAGTGGTGTTCCGCAAAACCTGGCTCAGCGCTAAGCAGCCACGCCGCTGAACGTCCGTTCAGCGGTTTCTTCGAGATAAAAACAAAGCCTCCTATTTAATGCTTGGACATTCGCTGCCTAGGCAGTAACATCTTGTCATATTCCTGCCTAGGCAGCTTTTTGGTGACTCGATGAAACACTTCACTCCCGAGAACTTTCACGCCGGTCTCATGGGCTTGCTGATAGGCCGCGTTGACGGCCTGAAGAATCGCATCCTCGACACCCATCTGGTGCCTTACGGTGTGACCTCTTCGCAATTTAAAGTGCTGATTATCGTAGGCCAGTATCAGAGCGATACGCCGGTTGAACTGTGCCGGCATCTGTCTCTGGACAGCGGTTCGATGACGCGGATGATTGATCGTCTGGTGCAGAAGGGTTTGCTGGTCCGCGATCGTTCGGAAACCGACCGTCGTCAGGTCAAGCTCGCGCTGACCGACGAAGGCCAGAAGCTGTCGCAGCGGCTGCCGCAGATTGGTGCCGAGGCAATGAATGACTTATTCGCGGCGCTCGACAGCGCCGAAGTGAAACGTCTGGAGCAGATCCTGACAAAAGTGTTAGTGGCCGCTGACGATCAAATCACTATCGCCCGCCTGGGCTTCAACCAAGCGAGTGAGCAATGAACCGCTTAGTCGTCCGAACCTCGTTTAAGCCGGCATTCCTGATGCTGGCTTTCGCCATGAGCTTGGCCGGTTGCGCCAATTACCAGGGCTTGGTAACCAAGGGGATGAGCTTGGATGCGCACAGTTTGCAGACTGCGCAGAGCTTTAAGGACATCAAGCTGTCGCCAGCGGCCTGGCCGAAAAGTGAATGGTGGAAAAGCCTCGGTGATCCTCAGCTCGACCGTTTGATCGCCGAAGCGTTGCGCGACAGCCCCGACATGCAGATCGCCAGTGCCCGTGCGCATCAGGCCAGTGCTGCTGCGTATGCGGCCGATGCCCAGCGCACGCCAATCCTGGATGCCGAAGGCGGCGTTTCCCGTTCCCGCTTGGCTGCCGATCAGAGCCCAACGGGTGAGGGCGGCACTTACTCCACAGTGCGTAACCTGGATTTGAATTTTAACTACACCTTCGATTTGTGGGGCGGGCAACGCGCCACGTGGGAAGCTGCGTTGGGCCAAGCGCGTGCCGCCGAAATCGATCAACAGTCCGCCCGGCTGACACTCGCCGCCAATGTGGCCCGAGCCTATAGCGACCTCGGTCAGGCCCATGCGGTGTATGACCTGGCGGCGGATGACTTGAAGCGCACCCGGCAAATGCTTGAGTTGGGCAACCGCCGACTGAACTCAGGCATCGACAGCCGCTTTCAATTCCAGCAGACCCAAAGCCTGGAAGCCGGCTCCGAAGCCCAGTTGATCGATGCGCAAAAACGCCTGCGCAGTGCAAAAATCAGCTTGGCGGTATTGCTCGGCAAAGGTCCGGACCGCGGCGATGAAATCGCCCGGCCAAGCGTACTCAAGCCTAGCGCTGTAGCGCTGCCGTCGTCGTTGCCTGCGCAGTTGTTGGGGCGTCGTCCAGATCTGGTCGCGGCGCGCTGGCGGGTGGAAGCAGCGAGCAAGACTATTGTGGCCGGGAAAACCAATTTTTATCCCAACTTGAACCTGAGTGCTGCCGTCGGTAGTGAGTCACTGCTGGGGGATGCGATGTTTGGCTCGGCCAGCCGCTTCTTCAATATTGCTCCGGCGGTTTCGCTGCCGATTTTCGACGGTGGGCGCTTGCGTGCTGATCTTGATGCCCGCGATGCCGATTACGACCTCGCGGTGGCGCAGTACAACAAAAGTCTGGTTCAAGCCTTGGGCGATGTCAGTGACACCTTGTCCCAAATGCGCTCTATCAGTCGCCAAATCGAGGCTCAACAGCGCGCCAGCGACATTGCCAAAGCCTCGTATGACACGGCGACTCAACGTTTTGGCTCGGGGATCGGCAACTATGTCGACGTCCTGACCATCGAACAGCAACTGCTCCAGTCCCAACGCCAATTGGCCGACCTCACCGCCGAACGAATCGACCTCTCGATTCAGTTGATGCAAGCCTTGGGCGGCGGCTTTCAAAGCAGCTCTGCTGACCAGAACGCCGGCCCGGGTACCCCTTCAACCGCTTCGCAGACTGAATAACTCAAGGTAATCGTCATGGCTACTGCCGCTACCGATAATGCTTCGACAAACGACCAAAAAGATCAGAATGCGCCTAAGGATCAGGCCCAGCAAAAAGATCAGGCGCCTTCCAAGGACGCCAATCCGGGCAAGCGCAGGTTCTGGCTGTTGCTGGTCCTGGTGCTGGTCATTGTGGGCGCCTTGGGTATCTGGTTCTGGTACGAAAAGTACGGGCGCTGGAATGAAAGCACTGATGACGCCTACGTGAGCGGCAACGTGGTGGCGATCACGCCATTGGTAACCGGCACGGTAGTGAGCATTGGCGCCGACGACGGTGACTTGGTTCGAGAGGGACAAGTGTTGATTCAGTTTGACCCAAGCGATGCCGAAGTCGGCCTGCAAAGTGCTGAGGCAAACCTGGGCAAGACCGTGCGCCAAGTGCGCGGTTTGTACAGCAATGTCGACGGCATGAAAGCGCAGTTGGCAGCACAACGGGCTGAAGTGCAGAAAGCTCAGGACAACTTCAACCGTCGGAAAAACCTCGCGGCAGGCGGGGCGATTTCTCAGGAAGAGCTGTCCCATGCCCGTGACGATCTGACCACTGCTCAAAACAGTTTGAACAATGTGCAGCAGCAATTGGCGACCAGTTCGGCCTTGGTCGATGACACCGTTGTGTCCTCGCATCCGGACGTGAAAGCCGCCGCCGCGCAGTTGCGCCAGGCTTACTTGGCCAACGCTCGCAGTACCTTGGTCGCGCCGGTCACCGGATACGTGGCCAAGCGCACCGTTCAATTGGGTCAGCGGGTTCAGCCGGGCACGGCGTTGATGGCAGTGATTCCGCTCAATGAAGTGTGGATCGACGCCAACTTCAAGGAAACGCAACTGGGCATGATGCGCATCGGTCAGCAGGTCGACATTGAAGCGGATCTGTACGGCAGCGACGTGAAGTACACCGGTACCGTTGACAGTGTTGGCGCCGGTACGGGCAGTGCGTTTGCCCTGCTTCCTGCGCAGAACGCCACCGGTAACTGGATCAAGATCGTGCAGCGGATCCCGGTGCGTATTCACGTCAACTCGGATCAGTTGACCGAGCACCCATTGCGCATTGGCCTGTCCACTGTGGTCGATGTCAATCTCCACGACCAGAGCGGTCCGGTATTGGCGCAGCAACCGCCGAAGAAAGCGTTGTTCAGCACCAATATCTATGACAAACAGCTGGCCGACGCCGACGCAATGATCACGCGGTTGATTCACGAAAACAGTGCCGCCACTAGCAGCAAAACGGCTCAGCGCTGATACGCCAATCCATTAGCTCCGGCGCGTGTGCCGGAGCGCGGTTGAAGATTTAAAGGATTCGCGATGAGCTCGAACGCCCCGGCCTCTTTTACACCGCCCAGCTTGTTGATGTGCACCATCGGCCTGTCTCTGGCGACCTTCATGCAGGTGCTCGACACCACCATCGCCAACGTCGCGTTGCCGACCATCGCCGGTAACCTGGGCGTGAGTTCGGAGCAAGGCACTTGGGTGATCACCTCGTTCGCGGTGAGTAACGCCATTGCGTTGCCTTTGACTGGCTGGCTTAGCCGTAGGGTCGGCGAAGTGAAGCTGTTTCTATGGGCCACGATCCTGTTCGTGATGGCTTCGTTCTTGTGTGGTATTTCCACCTCGATGCCTGAGCTGGTGGGTTTTCGGGTGTTGCAGGGCGTGGTCGCCGGGCCGTTGTACCCGATGACGCAAACCCTGCTTATAGCGGTTTACCCGCCGGCGAAAAGGGGGATGGCACTGGCATTGCTGGCGATGGTCACGGTGGTGGCGCCGATTGCCGGTCCGATTTTGGGCGGCTGGATTACCGACAGCTACAGCTGGCCTTGGATCTTCTTTATCAACGTCCCCATTGGGATTTTTGCGGCCTTGGTGGTGCGCTCGCAGATGCGCACCCGGCCGGTGGTCACCAGTCGTCAGCCGATGGATTACGTGGGGTTAATCACCTTGATTATCGGGGTCGGGGCGCTACAAATCGTGCTCGACAAGGGTAACGACCTGGATTGGTTCTCGTCCCATTTCATCATGATCGGGGCGGTGATCTCAGCGATCAGCCTGGCCATTTTTGTTATTTGGGAATTGACTGACAAACATCCGATCGTCAATTTGCGTCTGTTTGCCTACCGCAACTTCCGCATCGGCACCATTACGTTGGTGGGTGGTTACTCGGCGTTCTTCGGTATCAATCTATTGCTACCGCAATGGCTACAAACGCAAATGGGCTATACCGCGACTTACGCAGGTTTTGCGGTGGCGCCGCTCGGTGTTTTGCCAGTGTTGATGTCGCCCTTTGTCGGCAAATATGCGCACAAATTCGACATGCGACTGTTGGCCGGGATAGCTTTTTTCGCGATTGGACTCAGTTGCTTTATGCGCGCTGACTTCACCAGTCAGGTTGATTTCTATCACATCGCCATGGTGCAGCTGTTCATGGGGGCGGGCATTGCGCTGTTCTTCATGCCGACCTTGACCATTCTGCTGTCTGACCTGCCGCCCAACCAGATTGCCGACGGCTCTGGGCTGGCGACCTTCCTGCGCAACCTAGGCGGTAGTTTTGCGGCTTCCCTGACGACATGGATCTGGATTCGTCGGGCTAACCAGCACCATGCGTACCTGAGCGAAAGCATCAACGCCTACGAACCGGCAACTCGCGATGCAATCACCACGCTGGGCGGGGCGGGGAGTAAGGCCTATGCGCAACTTGAATCAGTGGTCAATGCTCAGGCCTACATGATGTCCACCGTGGACTACTTCTACATGCTGGGTTGGTGCTTCTTTGCGTTGATCATCTTGGTGTGGATGGCCAAACCACCGTTCACCGCGAAAGCCGGGCCTCCGGCAGGGCATTGATGCAGCACCTCCTACAGAAAATTTTCGCTGTGAAAATGAGGACAACGGTGGGAGTTGGCTTGCCAACGAAGGCGGTGGGTCAGGCGCTACCGAGTCAATCGGTTCGCAGGCAAGCCTGTCTCGCACAGACTCTCGCCGTGGCGCAGAGCGCGTTGGGCCCCAACAGAGCTAATGCCGCCGGTTACGGCGAAAGCTGGGGGGTCGGGTTATCTGGCACAAAATCAAACGCCGCTAACTGAAAGCCCTGTTCATCCACCTGCAATGCCCAGCCCTGACGATCCCAATCCCCTAACACAATCCGCTTAGCCGCCTCATCACCGAGCTGCAGTTTATGAATCGCGGGGCGGTGAGTGTGGCCATGAATCAACGTGTGCACGCCATATAGCGCCATGATGCGAGGCACTTCTTCCGGGGTGACGTCGACGATGTCGTTGGCTTTCATTCGGGTCTGCGCCTGGCTTTCATTGCGCAGTTTGCGCGCCAGCGTGTGCCGGGTGCTTAGCGGGAGATGACGCAGCACAAACAGCGTCAGTGGGTTGCGCAAGTAACGGCGCATGCGCATGTAGGCTTCGTCTCGGGTACACAGGCTGTCGCCGTGCATCAACAGCACCGGTTCGCCGTTAATTTGCACCACGCTGGGGTCATTCAATAACGTGCAGCCCGCGGCTTTACAGAAGGCGCGCCCGAGCATGAAGTCGCGATTACCGTGCATCAGGAAGATTTTAGTGCCGCTGTCGCTGAGTCGGCTCAGGGCTTGGCAGATCGAAAGCTGAAACGGCGACATCGCGTCGTCGCCGATCCAGGCCTCGAAGAAGTCTCCGAGGATGTACAGCGCTTGGGCTGCCTTTGCTCGCCCTTCAAGCAGACCAAGAAACGTCCGGGTAATGTCCGGGCGTTGTTCTTCCAGGTGCAAATCAGAAATCAGTAAGATCACTCAACGATCTCGGCGTTAGTGATGATCACATCTTCAGCCGGCACGTCTTGATGACCGGCTTTCATCGTGGTGGCAACGCCTTTGATCTTGTCCACCACGTCGGTGCCTTCGACCACGTGACCGAACACGGTGTAGCCCCAACCTTGAACGGTGGGTGCCGTGTGATTAAGGAATTCGTTGTCACCCACGTTAATGAAAAACTGGGAAGAGGCTGAGTGCGGCTCCATGGTGCGGGCCATGGCAACCGTGTATTTCTCGTTGGAAAGGCCATTGCTGGCTTCGTTCTTGATGGTGGCGCGGGTTTTCTTTTGCGCCATGCCGGGCTCAAAACCACCGCCCTGGATCATGAAGTTGCTGATGACCCGATGGAAAACAGTGTTGGCGTAATGGCCTTCTTTGACGTACTGCACAAAGTTGGCAACCGTTTCTGGCGCTTTCTCGGCGTTCAGTTCCAGGACGATGTCGCCGTGGTTAGTGCTCAATTTGACTTTGGACATTGAAAAATCGCTCGTTTTGATTTTTTGGAAGCGGCGCGCCGGTCGCAACACCTTGACAGCTTCGGCTATGATAAGCGCTTTGATTTAGTCGGCCTACCCAGGCCGCGCACTTGTACGCCCAAGGATCCTATGAGCAAGCCCACTGACTCCGCTGCGAATTCCAAGGCAGGACCTGCCGTTCCGACCAATTTCCTGCGCACAATCGTGCAGGCGGACCTGGATTCGGGCAAGCACACCAAGATCGTGACTCGCTTTCCGCCTGAGCCCAACGGTTACCTGCACATCGGCCACGCCAAGGCGATTTGTGTGAACTTCGGTCTGGCCCAGGAGTTCGGCGGTGAAACGCACTTGCGCTTCGATGACACCAACCCGGCCAAGGAAGACCAGGAATACATCGACGCCATCGAAAGCGACGTCAAGTGGCTGGGTTTCCAATGGTCCGGCGCAGTGCGCTATGCCTCGCAGTATTTCGACCAATTGCACGATTGGGCGGTCGAGCTGATCAAGGCCGGCAAAGCCTACGTCGATGACCTGACCCCAGAGCAAGCGCGCGAATACCGTGGCAGTTTGACCGAGCCGGGCAAGAACAGCCCCTTCCGTGAGCGCAGTGTCGAGGAAAACCTGGACCTGTTCGCCCGCATGAAGGCCGGCGAGTTCATCGACGGCGCTCGCGTGCTGCGGGCCAAGATCGACATGGCTTCACCGAACATGAACCTGCGCGACCCGATCCTGTATCGCATTCGTCATGCACATCACCATCAGACCGGTGATAAATGGTGCATTTACCCGATCTACGACTTCACTCACGGTCAGTCGGACGCCATTGAAGGCATCACCCATTCGATTTGCACCTTGGAATTCGAAAGCCACCGTCCGCTGTACGACTGGTTTCTCGACAACCTGCCGGTGCCGAGCAAGCCGCGCCAGTACGAGTTCTCGCGCCTGAACCTGAACTACACCATCACCAGCAAGCGCAAGCTCAAGCAGTTGGTCGATGAAAAACACGTGTTCGGTTGGGATGACCCACGGATGTCGACCTTGTCCGGCTTCCGTCGTCGCGGTTACACCCCGGCCTCGATTCGCAACTTCTGCGAAATGATCGGCACCAACCGTTCCGACGGCGTAGTGGATTTCGGCATGCTGGAATTCAGCATTCGTGACGACCTCGATCACAGTGCACCACGTGCCATGTGCGTGCTGCGTCCGCTGAAAGTCGTGATCACCAATTACCCGGAAGGTCAGGTCGAGAATCTGCAATTGGCCCGTCACCCGAAAGAAGACATGGGCGTGCGTGAACTGCCGTTTGCCCGTGAAATCTACATCGACCGTGATGACTTCATGGAAGAGCCGCCCAAGGGCTACAAGCGCCTGGAGCCAAACGGCGAAGTGCGGCTGCGTGGCAGCTACGTGATCCGCGCTGACGAGGCAATCAAGGATGCCGATGGCAACATCGTCGAGTTGCGTTGCTCGTACGACCCGCAAACCCTGGGCAAAAACCCAGAAGGCCGCAAGGTCAAAGGCGTTGTGCATTGGGTGCCGGCAGCGGCCAGCGTTGAATGTGAAGTGCGTTTGTACGATCGCCTGTTCCGTTCGCCAAATCCGGAAAAAGCCGACGACAGCGACAGTTTCCTGGACAACATCAACCCTGATTCCCTGCAAGTGCTGACGGGCTGTCGTGCAGAACCTTCACTGGCTCACGCGCAGCCGGAAGACCGTTTCCAGTTTGAACGCGAAGGTTATTTCTGCGCGGACATCAAGGACTCGAAACCCGGTCAGCCGGTCTTCAACCGTACGGTAACTCTGCGAGATTCGTGGAGTTAAGCCACGGCACTTGTGGTGGGAGCAGGCTTGCCTGCGAATGCTTGACGCGGTGTGGCTGAACAACTGCATCCGCTTTTCGCAGGCAAGCCGGCTCCCACAGGTATCAGCAAAACCGGGTTAGGGATTCAACGTGCTATCGATTTACAACACGCTCAGCAAGAGCAAAGAAGTGTTCACGCCGCTGGACGGCAACAAGGTGCGGATGTACGTGTGCGGGATGACCGTGTACGACTTCTGCCACATTGGTCACGGCCGCAGCATGGTGGCGTTCGACCTGGTCACCCGCTGGCTACGCTTTAGCGGCTATGACCTGACGTATGTTCGCAACGTCACGGACATCGACGACAAGATCATCAACCGTGCCCGTGACAACGGCGAGTCGTTCGACGCCCTCACCGCGCGCATGATTGAAGCGATGCACGAGGATGAGGCGCGCCTGAACATCTTGCCGCCTGACCTGGAGCCGCATGCCACCGATCATATCCCCGGCATGCACGCTATGATCCAGACCTTGATCGACAAGGGTTACGCCTACGCGCCGGGGAATGGCGACGTGTACTACCGCGTCGGAAAATTCCTAGGTTACGGCAAGCTCTCGCGCAAGAAAATCGAAGACCTGCGCATCGGCGCACGGATCGAGGTGGACGAATCGAAAGACGATCCGCTGGACTTCGTGCTCTGGAAAGCCGTTAAACCGGGTGAGCCAAGTTGGGAGTCGCCTTGGGGGGCAGGGCGTCCGGGCTGGCATATAGAGTGCTCGGTGATGTCGACCTGCTGCCTGGGCGAGACCTTCGATATTCATGGCGGCGGTAACGATCTTGAGTTCCCGCACCACGAAAACGAAATCGCCCAGAGCGAGGCCGCTACGGGTAAGCCGTATGCCACTACCTGGATGCACTGCGGAATGATTCGCATCAATGGCGAGAAGATGTCCAAGTCGTTGAACAACTTCTTCACCATCCGCGACGTGCTGGAAAAGTATCAGCCGGAAGTGGTGCGCTACCTGTTGGTGTCCAGCCATTACCGCAGCTCCATCAACTACTCCGAAGACAGCCTGAAAGAATCCAAAGGCGCGCTGGAGCGGTTTTATCACGCGCTTAAAGGTTTGCCAGCTGTGGCGCCCGCTGGCGGCGAAGCGTTTGTTGAACGTTTCTCTGCGGCCATGAACGACGACTTCGGGACGCCGGAAGCCTGTGCGGTCTTGTTCGAGATGGTGCGTGAGATTAACCGCTTGCGTGACACCGACCTAAACGCCGCCGCCGGTTTGGCCGCACGGTTGAAAGAATTGGCCAGTGTGCTGGGTGTCTTGCAGCTCGAAGCCGATGATTTCCTGCGTGCTGGGGCGCAAGGTCGGGTTGATGCGGCAGAAATCGAAGCGCTGATTCAGGCCCGACTAACGGCCCGTGCCGACAAAGACTGGGCCGCTTCCGACCGCATCCGCGACCAACTCACCGCCATGGGCGTGGTGCTGGAAGACGGAAAGGGCGGGACGACCTGGCGTTTGGCTGATTGATAAAAGTCTTTGTAGCAGCCTACGGGTTGGCGAGGCGATCGATGGAGTGTGTCTGCCAAATCGCCAACACGTAGGCTCTACAGGGAGTGTGGGTGTTACGTGATTCGTTGCTCGCGCAATCGCTTGTACAGCGTGTTGCGGCTCAGCCCCAGTTGCTTGGCCAGTTGCGAGATATTGCCGCCGGCGGCGCGCAATAACTGCTGCAAGTCATCCGAGGTTTCCGCTTCGGTCGGGGCCGTGGCATCCTCCAGATCGGCAAAAAAATCGTCCGGCAAATACTCGGTGGTGATGAGTTTTTCATCTGCTAACGCCAGGGCGACCTGAATCACGCTACTGAGCTGGCGTAAGTTGCCCGGCCACGGGTGCCGATGAAACAGCCGTTGCACCTCGAGCGCAAAACCCGCGTGCTGATGGGGTTCACGGTGTTGTTCCCATAACTGCTGAAACAGCGCGCCTTTGTCGGTGCGGTGACGCAGGGGTGGAAGTTCCAGCGTCAAGCCACTAATGCGGTAATACAGGTCCTGACGAAACTCCCCACCCTGAACCCTTTCGTGCAGGGGCGAATGGGTCGCGGATATCAACCGAATATCCACCGGGTGCAACTCGCTACTGCCCAGTGGCTGAACCACCCGTTCCTGCAGCACCCTTAACAAGCGGGCCTGCACCGCCAGCGGCATGTCGCCGATCTCATCCAGAAACAGCGTGCCCCTATCCGCTTTGCGAATCAGACCAACGCTGCCCCGCGGGTTGGCGCCGGTGAATGCACCCTTTTCATAACCGAACAGCTCTGCCTCGACCAATTCCGACGGAATCGCCGCGCAGTTGATGGCAATCAACGGCTGATGCGCTCTGGAGCTGGCGTGATGCAGCGCCTTAACGAACACCTCTTTGCCTACCCCGGTTTCGCCGTGGATCAACAAGGGGATATTTTTTTCCAGCAGGCGCTCTGCCTGACGTACGGCCTTCTCGACATAGGGATCACCCAAGGCGATGGCTGACAGGGTCAGCGGCTCATCAGGTCGTCGAATGACCGCAGCTGGTGCTACTCGTATCGGCGTCGATAAAGCCCTTGGGTGGCGCATCAAACAATGGAACCGGTTGTTTCGTGCGTCCAACAACGAAAATGACTGCCCCTCTTTTTGCTCCAGCAGTTGCCGCAACGAGTTCTTGAACAGGTATTCGATGTCGAGCTGCGGTGGGTTGACCCCTAGCAAACTTTCGGCGCGGCGATTGGCGCATACAACCCGACCACGCTCGTTAAAAATCAACAACCCGGCCCATTGGCTGTCGAGGTTGTTGACGCCGGTATTGAACGTCAGTTGGAAATGAACGTCTTGGAACTGGTTAAGAATCAGCCGGTTTTCCACCGTCTGACTCATCATTTTCACCATTCCCAAGGTGTGAGAGGGTGGCAGAAAGCTGTCACTGGACACATCGAGGACGGCGATCATCTGCCTGGCGGGATCAAAGATCGGCGCTGCCGAGCCGGTCATGAATCGGTTAGCGGTGAGGAAGTGTTCATCGTGTTCAATATGAACCGCTTGTTCACAGGCCAAGGCAGTGCCGATGGCGTTGGTGCCGGTGCCGCTTTCAATCCAGCAGGCCCCGGCCATAAAACCCTGGTTTTCGTTTGATTCTACGAAACGCTGCTTACCCCATGACTTCAATAATCGGCCTTGATTGTCGGCAAGCAGAATCAGGCAATTTGAGTTGCTGAGGATGTTTTCATAAAACGGTAGCACTTCCTGATGCGTCGTTTGCGCCAGTGCGTGGTGACGCTCCAGTAACTGGGAGATCTGGTCGGCAGGCAGTTGGCCAAACGTAGGCTTGGACTGATGATTCAGGCCAAATTCGCGGCAGCGCGTCCATGAGTCCCTAATGATTGTCTCGTGCGCAAGCGATCGGCTAGAACGGGTCATAAAGGAAGTCCCTGTGGGTTCTTATTGTTCTTGTGGTCAGTGCTTGCGGCAAATTTCTTAGCGTAGTCGCCATGCGTGTCACGCCCATCAGTGTTGTTCAAGGTTGTTCAAAGTCAATGTTGATTCTGTTCAATTGTTCAATCTTAGATGAGCGGTGCTGAAGTAGTTAGTTTCCTATGTTAGTTAAAAATGACTACTAATCAGCACGATACATAAATTGATATGGTGACTAATCGAGTTGGCATGATTGTCGCTATGCAACAACGTCACACCGCTGTCCGGGACCTCCAATAATAAAATAGGGCACGCCATGTCGTTAACGTTAGAGCGCGTTAGTCGCTCCGTCGAAGGCCAGATTTGGATCGACGACGCCAACCTGAACTTCGAGGCTGGGTCGTTCAATGTGCTGCTGGGCCGCACCTTGTCTGGCAAAACCAGCTTGATGCGCCTGATGGCCGGGTTGGACAAACCGGACAGTGGAAGGGTCTTGATGAACGGCGTCGATGTCACCCAGACTTCGGTGCGCCATCGCAACGTCTCGATGGTCTATCAGCAATTCATCAACTACCCGACCATGACGGTCTTTGACAATATTGCGTCGCCGCTACGTCAAGCCGGGGTGTCGAAAGAACTGATTCAGAGCAAAGTCCTGGAAACAGCACGCATGTTGCGGATCGAGAAGTTTCTGCCGCGTTATCCTTTAGAGTTGTCAGGCGGCCAACAGCAACGTACCGCCATGGCCCGAGCCTTAGTTAAAGATGCCCAACTGATTCTGTTCGATGAGCCTTTGGTGAATCTTGACTATAAGTTGCGTGAAGAGCTGCGCCAAGAGATGCGCGAGCTGTTTGAAGCGCGCCACACCATCGCGATTTATGCCACCACCGAACCCAACGAAGCGCTGGCATTGGGCGGTACCACCACGGTGTTGCACGAGGGGCGAGTGATACAAAGCGGCAGGACGCCGGAGGTGTACCACCAACCGAAAACGGTATTGGCCGCTGAGTTGTTTTCCGAACCGCCGATCAACTTGATGCCGGGACGAATTGAGGGCAACGAAGTCAGTTTTGCCAATTTCGTGCATTTTCCACTGAACGTTGATCTGCGCTCGATTGGCGAGGGTGAATATCGATTCGGCGTACGTCCCAGCCACCTCAGCCTGGTGCCGTCCAACGACGATGACTTGGAGTTGGCGGTGACGGTGGAAGTCGCGGAAATCAGCGGCTCAGAGACCTTTCTGCATGTGCGTAACGAACACTTCCTACTGGTTCTGCACTTACCGGGGGTGCACGAGTACGACGTCGATGCGCCGATCAGTATTTACATCCCGACGCATAAATTATTCGTCTTCGATCAGCAAGGTCAGCTGATCCAGGCGCCCAGCCGCCGAATTGCGAGGGTTGCCTGATGGCCGAAATTCGCTTGCAGAAACTGGCCCACAGCTACAGCCGCCAGCCCAGCAGCCCTGACGATTACGCGATTCGTGAGATGAATCACATTTGGGAGCAGGGCGGTGCCTACGCCTTGCTCGGGCCGTCTGGCTGCGGCAAATCGACGTTGTTGAATATTATTTCCGGGTTGCTGAGTCCTTCAGAGGGGCAGGTGTTGTTTGACTCGAAGGTGGTTAATGACCTGACGCCCGAGAAGCGCAACATTGCTCAGGTTTTTCAGTTCCCGGTGGTCTACGACACCATGACGGTGTACGACAACTTGGCATTTCCCCTGCGTAATCAAGGCATGGCGGAGAATAAAATTCGGATCAAAGTCCAGGAAATCGCCGACATTCTGGACCTGCAAGCGCTGCTAAAAAAGAAGGCCCGCAACCTCACTGCTGACGAGAAACAGAAAGTCTCCATGGGCCGTGGGCTGGTGCGGGACGACGTCTCAGCGATTCTGTTTGATGAGCCGCTGACGGTCATCGACCCGCACTTAAAGTGGAAGCTGCGGCGCAAGCTCAAGCAGATTCATGAGCAGTTCAACATCACCATGGTCTACGTCACCCATGACCAATTGGAGGCGTCGACCTTTGCCGACAAGATTGCGGTGATGTACGGCGGGCAGATCGTTCAGTTCGGAACACCTCGCGAGCTGTTCGAGCGACCTCGCCACACCTTCGTGGGCTACTTCATTGGCAGTCCGGGCATGAACCTGATCGAGGTTCAGCCTCAGGCCGGTGGCGTCGGCTTCGGTGATGTTCATCTGCCGCTGCCCGAGGCGTTGCTGCGGCAGATTGCCGACACCCAATGGACCCACTTGAAAGTCGGGATTCGGCCGGAGTTCGTACATGTCTGGGAAGGCCCCTTCGATGATGCATTGCGCGCGGATGTCTCCCATATCGAGGACCTCGGGACCTACAAAATCCTGACGCTGACCTTGGCCGGGCAAATGCTCAAGGTGCGGATTCAGGAAGACAAGCCGATACCTGAGAGCCACGCCTGGATCAGCTTCCCGGCCCAATGGTTGATGGTCTATGCCGACGACTACCTGCTGGAGGTCAGCCCGTGAACAAGGTCCAGAACAACAAGGCTTGGTGGCTGGTCCTCCCGGTGTTCCTGTTGGTGGCCTTCAGCGCGATTATTCCGATGATGACCGTGGTCAATTATTCGGTGCAGGACATTTTTGACTTGTCGAGTCGGTATTTCGTCGGGGCCGACTGGTTCAGGCAGGTGCTACAAGACCCGCGACTGCATGACTCGTTGCTGCGCCAGTTCATCTACTCGTTCTGCGTCCTGCTGATCGAAATCCCGCTGGGCATCGGCATCGCCCTGACCATGCCAACCAAGGGGCGCTGGTCATCGGTGTGCCTGATTGTGATGACCATTCCTTTGCTGATTCCGTGGAACGTGGTGGGGACGATCTGGCAGATTTTCGGCCGTAGCGATATCGGCCTGCTGGGCTGGGCCCTGAACAAGATCGGCATGAATTACAACTACGCGGCCAACGCCTCGGACGCCTGGGCGACGGTGCTGCTCATCGACGTCTGGCATTGGACCTCGCTGGTGGCGCTGTTGTGCTACTCCGGTCTGCGCGCCATTCCGGACGTGTACTACCAGGCCGCGCGTATCGATCGTGCGTCGAGTTGGGCGGTTTTCCGACATATCCAGTTGCCAAAGATGAAGAGCGTGCTGTTGATCGCCGTGATGCTGCGTTTCATGGACAGCTTCATGATCTACACCGAGCCGTTCGTGCTCACGGGCGGCGGTCCGGGCAACTCCACGACGTTCCTCAGCCAGACCCTGACTACCATGGCGCTGGGGCAGTTCGACCTGGGCCCGGCGGCTGCGTTCTCGCTGGTGTATTTCCTGATCATCCTGTTGGTGTCGTGGGTGTTTTATACCGCCATGACCCACGGCGAAATGAACTGAGGTTCGGCCATGAGACTGGGGAAAATGAAGCTGCAAAAAGTCGTGCCGTTGTGGATCTACATCCTGTTCTTGCTGGTACCGATCTATTGGCTGGTGAATATGTCATTCAAGACCAACACCGAGATTCTCGGTGGTCTGACCTTGTGGCCGCAGGACTTCACGATGGCCAACTACCACATGATTTTTACCGATCCCGTTTGGTACAACGGCTATCTCAACTCGTTGTATTACGTGTGCCTCAATACTGTCATTTCCCTTAGCGTGGCACTGCCGGCAGCCTATGCCTTTTCCCGCTATCGCTTCCTCGGTGACAAACATTTGTTTTTCTGGCTGCTGACCAATCGCATGGCACCACCGGCGGTGTTCCTGCTGCCGTTCTTCCAGTTGTATTCATCCATCGGCCTGTTCGACACCACTCTGGCGGTCGCCTTGGCCCACTGCCTGTTCAACGTGCCGTTGGCGGTCTGGATTCTGGAAGGCTTCATGTCCGGCGTGCCCAAGGAAATCGATGAAACGGCTTACATCGACGGCTACAGCTTTCCCAAATTCTTCGTGAAGATATTCATCCCATTGATTGGCTCCGGTATCGGCGTAACAGCGTTCTTTTGCTTCATGTTTTCTTGGGTCGAGCTGCTGCTGGCGAGAACCCTGACCTCGGTCAACGCCAAGCCGATTGCGGCGGTCATGACGCGCACGGTATCGGCGTCGGGGATCGATTGGGGGGTGCTGGCAGCGGCGGGGGTGTTGACCATTCTGCCCGGCATGCTGGTGATCTGGTTTGTTCGTAATCATGTGGCCAAGGGCTTTGCCTTGGGTCGGGTTTGAGGAGCTGAGACATGGGGTGGATGGCCTGGACGTCCCTGACCGCTACGTTTTTCTGCTGCATCGGTGTGCTGCTAGCCAGCATGACGGTGTGGGAGTTGCGCTCGCCGAGTATTGCGCGCCGTGGGTTTTTGCCGATTGCCACCAGTCGTGGTGATCGTTTGTTTATCGGTCTTCTCGGAAGCGCCTTCCTGCATTTGCTGGTCATTGGCGCAACCGACTGGAGCATCTGGGTCGCGTCGCTGATGTCCCTGGTGTGGTTGTTAGTGTTGATGCGTTGGGGTTGAAAGATGGATGTTCGCGGGCAGTGGAGGCGACGTGATCAGTAGGTCCCGTAAGAATCTGGCGACGTTGGAATCAAACATTTGGAGGTGTCTATGTTCAACAAAAACAACAAACTTCGACATAGCGTGGCGCTCGCTTCGCTGCTGGCCCTCAGCGGATTGAGCGTGTCGGCCTGGGCGGATGCTTATGAAGATGCGGCCAAGAAATGGATCGGTGATGAATTCAAGCCATCGACCCTGACCCCGGAGCAACAGTTTGCCGAAATGCAGTGGTTCATCAAGACCGCCGAACCCTTTCGCGGCATGAGCATCAAGGTGGTGTCGGAATCGTTGACGACTCACAAATATGAGTCTGAGACGCTGGCGAAAGCATTCACCGAAATCACCGGGATCAAGGTTACGCATGACGTGATGCAAGAGGGCGATGTGATTGAGAAACTGCAAACCTCCCTGCAATCGGAGGGCAGGAGTATCTACGATGGCTGGGTAAACGATTCCGATTTGATTGGTACCCATTTTCGTTACAACAAGACGGAATCTCTGACTGATCTGATGGCCAACGAGGGCAAGAATTACACGTCGCCCACCTTGGACGTCAAAGACTTCATCGGAACGTCGTTCACCACTGCGCCGGATGGCAAGCTGTATCAACTGCCCGACCAACAATTTGCCAATCTGTACTGGTTCCGTGCTGACTGGTTTGAGCGCCCGGACCTGAAAGCCAAGTTCAAGGCTAAATACGGTTACGAACTGGGAGTGCCCGTTAACTGGTCAGCCTATGAAGACATCGCCGAGTTCTTCAGCAACGACGTCAAGGAAATCGACGGCAAGAAGGTCTATGGGCACATGGACTACGGCAAAAAAGACCCGTCTCTGGGTTGGCGCTTCACCGACGCCTGGTTCTCCATGGCAGGGGGTGGCGACAAAGGCCTGCCTAACGGCAAGCCGGTGGATGAGTGGGGGATTCGGGTTGAGGGTTGCCACCCGGCGGGTTCAAGCATTACCCGTGGTGGCGACACCAATGGTCCGGCGGCGGTGTATGCCACGCAGAAATACATCGACTGGCTCAAGGCCTATGCACCACCGGCTGCAGCGGGCATGACCTTTTCCGAAGCAGGGCCGGTACCGGCGCAGGGCAACATTGCGCAACAGATCTTTTGGTACTCGGCCTTTACCGCTGACATGACCAAACCAGGGCCGGTGATGAACGCCGACGGCACGCCGAAATGGCGCATGGCGCCGTCGCCTAAAGGCCCATATTGGAAAGACGGCATGAAGCTCGGTTACCAGGACGTAGGGTCTTGGACCTTTCTGAAGACCACGCCCGAGAAGGAAAAACTCGCAGCCTGGTTGTACGCGCAGTTCGTGACCTCGAAAACCGTGTCTCTGAAGAAAACTATCGTCGGCCTGACGCCGATTCGTGAGTCTGACATCAACTCCCAAGCCATGACCGATCTGGCGCCAAAGCTTGGCGGACTGGTGGAGTTCTACCGCAGCCCGGCCCGAGTGCAGTGGACGCCGACCGGTACCAACGTGCCGGATTATCCGAAGCTGGCACAACTCTGGTGGCCGCATGTGGCTGAAGCAGTGACCGGTGAAAAAACCGCGCAGCAGGCATTGGATGGTTTGGCCAAGGATCAGGATGATCTGATGACTCGTATCGAGCGTTCCAAGGTGCAGGATGCCAGCGGTTGTGGGCCGAAGATGAACCCAATCACGACAGCGGAGGAGTGGTACAAAAAAGGCGAGGAAGCTGGCGGCACAGCTCCGCAACGCAAGCTGGCCAACGAGAAGCCAAAAGGCGAAACGATCGGCTACAACGAGTTGCTGAAGTCTTGGAAAGACGCCAGTACCTTGAAATCTGCCGCTAAATAGGCAGTGTTGAAACTAAAAAACGGCAGCCCGGAGGTGCCGTTTTTTTTCTACCTACAGTCGCAATTTCCTGTAGGAGCCAACGTGTTGGCGAACGGTTGGCTGCGTTGCCTGTAGGACCGAATTTATTCGGGAAGCGTGCGACACGGTGTGTCTGATCAAACGCTTCGCCAACACGTTGGCTCTACAGAGTTTCATTTCAGACGTGAAGTGTTTCTGCCGCGTACAGGGTGTTTTCCAGTAAGCAAGCACGGGTCATCGGGCCGACGCCGCCAGGAACGGGGGTGATCCATCCTGCGCGGGGAAAAGCGGTTTCGTACACCACGTCGCCCACCAGCTTGCCGTCTTCCTGGCGGTTGATACCGACGTCAATGACGATTGCGCCTTCTTTGATCCACTCGCCCTTGACCAGACCCGGTTTGCCAGCAGCAACCACCACCAAATCGGCACGGCCCACATGGCCCGCTAAATCGCGAGTGAAGCGGTGGGTGACGGTGACGGTGCAACCGGCCAGCAACAGCTCCATTGCCATCGGGCGGCCAACGATGTTCGATGCGCCGACAACTACGGCGTCCAACCCATAAAGGTCAACACCGGTGCTTTCCAGCAGGATGATGATGCCTTTGGGGGTACAAGGGCGTAGCAGGGGAATGCGCTGGGCCAATCGACCGACGTTATACGGATGGAAACCATCGACGTCTTTGTCCGGGCGAATGCGCTCCAACAGTTTGGAGGCATCAAGATGTTCCGGCAGGGGTAACTGCAAGAGCACGCCATCAATATTGTCGTCGTTGTTGAGCCGATCAATCAGATTGGTCAGTTCATCCTGGGTGGTATAGGTGGGCAGGTCGTAGGCTTGCGAGAGAAAACCCACCTCTTCGCAGTCTTTGCGTTTGTGTGAGACATAAACCTGAGAGGCGGGATCGTTGCCCACCAGAATCACCGCCAAACCCGGCGTGCGCAGGCCCTGCTGGTGACGCTCGGCGACCCGTTTGGCGATCTGCTGGCGCAGGTTGGCTGCGATCGCTTTGCCGTCTATTAGTTTTGCAGTCATTACGCGTGATTAACCATCGAAAGGGATTGAAAAAGAGCGCGCATTCTCGCATGCCGTGACGCAAGGGCAAAGGCGCTTGGTTTGCATATTCTGCTAACCCCTTTATCTAGCTGAATTTTTTTCGAAAAAGAGTTGACGACTATCGGGGCCGTCTATAAGATTCGTCGCACTTGTCGGGCAGAGCCTAGCACTGGTCAAGAAAGTCAGGCAGAGTAGTTGGTTCGCTTGACGTGACTGAAAGCTCTTAATTTGTAGTCGTTAAAGATGCAGATTAAATAAGTGCCCGTAGCTCAGTTGGATAGAGCATCCGCCTTCTAAGCGGATGGTCGCAGGTTCGAGTCCTGCCGGGTGCGCCATTCAGGCAACTTTGGCACAAGTAACGTTGCATGTAGGCACCAGTCACACGCTATTTGGTGGGCGTAGCTCAGTTGGTAGAGCACGGGATTGTGACTCCCGTTGTCGAGGGTTCGATCCCCTTCGTCCACCCCATATTAGAAAAGGCGCCAGATCTAAACGTCTGGCGTCGTTGCTTCAAAAGCTTGACGCGCGGATGTGGTGGAATTGGTAGACACACTGGATTTAGGTTCCAGCGCCGCAAGGTGTGAGAGTTCGAGTCTCTCCGTCCGCACCAAATACAACTTTGCGAATGATGTATTCGCAGAGAGAAAAGAAGCCGCCTAGTGCGGCTTTTTTTTGTTTCTATATATTGGGTTTTTAGGTTTGGCGTCGACGGCTCATGCCGGTTTTTTCGACGTCAGGCGTGTTTTTGATAGGCGGTTTTTGGTTGGAAGGTTGGCTGTTGTAAGCCGGTGCGTCCTGCTTCCTTATATAGGGTAGGACTGCGCCAGACACTTCGCCTGCCCACTGGCATCAACTGTTCACAAGGATCGTCGTCGATCCCTCGCGCCGGTTGGATTCCACGCCGTTTATTTACCCTTTTTCAGTAGGGTGACTTCTTGAGTTTGACCCACTAGAATGCATGCCCTTGATTCTGGGGTCGGAAACGGCCGGCTAACGTTTGTGCAACGAGGAATATCCATGCAAGTTTCTGTTGAAAATACTACTGCTCTTGAGCGCCGCATGACCATTGGCGTGCCTTCCGAGCGCATCGAGACTGAAGTCAACAAGCGTCTGCAGCAAGCTGCCCGTAGTGCCAAAATCCCAGGCTTCCGTCCGGGTAAAGTGCCTATGAGCGTTATCCGTCAGCGTTATGAAGACGGTGCCCGTCAGGAAGCCTTGAGCGAACTGATCCAGGCAACTTTTTACGAAGCAGTGGTTGAGCAGAAGCTGAACCCGGCTGGCGCTCCGTCCGTAGAGCCAAAAACCTTTGAAAAAGGTAAAGACCTGGAATACATCGCTACGTTTGAAGTATTCCCGGAATTTACCGTTGCAGGCTTTGAGTCCATCGCTGTAGAACGTCTGAGTGCAGACGTGGCTGATACTGATCTGGACAAAATGCTCGAAATCCTGCGCAAGCAGAACGTTCGTTATGAAGCCGCCGAGCGCGTTGCTCAGAACGACGATCAATTGAATATTGATTTCGTTGGCAAGGTTGACGGCGAAGTATTCGCTGGCGGTTCGGCCACTGGCACTCAATTGGTATTGGGCTCCGGTCGCATGATTCCTGGTTTCGAAGAAGCCCTGGTCGGTGCTAAAGCTGGCGAAGAGCGGGTTCTGAACCTGACCTTCCCGGAAAACTACCAGAACCTTGACCTGGCTAACAAAGCCGTCGAGTTCACCGTGACCGTCAACACCGTCTCCGAGCCTAAATTGCCTGAGCTGAACGAAGAGTTCTTCACTCAGTTCGGTATCAAGGAATCGGGTGTTGAAGGTTTCCGCGTCGAAGTTCGCAAGAACATGGAGCGTGAGCTGCGTCAGGCGATCAAATCCAAGGTCAAAAATCAGGTAATGGACGGTCTGCTGGCTTCCAACCCGATCGACGTGCCTAAAGCGTTGCTCGACAACGAAGTCAACCGTCTGCGTGTTCAGGCCGTTCAGCAGTTCGGTGGCAACATCAAGCCTGACCAGCTGCCGGCAGAGCTGTTCACCGAACAAGCCAAGCGCCGAGTGGAGCTGGGCCTGATCGTTGCTGAAGTGGTCAAGCAGTTCGACCTCAAGCCAGACGACGCTCGCGTTCGTACCATGATTCAGGAAATGGCATCGGCTTACCAAGAGCCTGAGCAGGTTGTGTCCTGGTACTACAAGAACGATGAGCAACTGAACGAGGTTCGTTCGGTTGTGCTGGAAGAACAAGTTGTGGATACTGTTTTGCAGAAAGCTAGCGTGACCGATAAATCGGTCTCTTACGAAGAAGCTGTCAAGCCGGTTGAAGCTCCACAAGCCGACTGATTTTTTCTCTCGTTCGAAAACACCCATAAGCCAGCCTTCGTGCTGGCTTATGTGTATTCAAGAAATGACTATTTGGGAGTGAATGCAGGACATGTCCCGCAATTCTTATATTCAGCAGAACTCTGACATCCAGGCCGCTGGCGGCTTGGTCCCGATGGTTATCGAGCAGTCCGCCCGTGGCGAACGCGCCTATGACATCTACTCGCGCCTCCTTAAGGAGCGGGTGATCTTTCTGGTAGGTCCGGTAGAAGACTACATGGCCAACCTGATCGCGGCGCAACTGCTGTTCCTTGAAGCCGAAAATCCGGACAAGGACATCCATCTTTACATCAACTCACCAGGCGGTTCGGTGACTGCAGGGATGTCGATCTACGACACCATGCAATTCATCAAACCAGACGTGTCGACCATTTGCATCGGTCAGGCCTGCAGCATGGGTGCCTTGCTGTTAGCTGGCGGCGCCGCTAAAAAGCGTTATTGCCTGCCGAACTCGCGAATGATGATTCACCAGCCGTTGGGCGGCTTCCAGGGTCAAGCGTCGGATATCGACATTCATGCCAAGGAAATACTGTCCATTCGTGCTCGCCTGAATGAAATTCTGGCTCACCATACCGGGCAATCGATTGAGACGATCGAGCAAGACACCAATCGCGACAACTTCATGAGCGCCGAACGCGCTGCTGAATACGGTCTGATCGATCAGGTACTCACTCAGCGTCAAATGGCTAAGTAAGCAGCTCAATCGTGGGTGGTTGGAATTACTGACCACCTGCGGACTTGAAAAAGCCCGCAATAGCCTTCATCTTGTGTTGCAAGCCTACCGGATTGGATCGATCGAATGACTGACACTCGCAACGGCGAGGACAACGGCAAACTGCTCTATTGCTCCTTCTGTGGCAAAAGCCAGCATGAAGTGCGCAAATTGATTGCCGGCCCCTCGGTTTTTATCTGTGACGAATGCGTCGACCTGTGCAATGACATCATCCGAGAGGAGGTGCAAGAAGCTCAGGCTGAAAGCAGCGCGCACAAATTGCCATCGCCAAAGGAAATCAGCGGCATCCTTGATCAGTATGTGATTGGTCAAGAGCGTGCAAAAAAGGTTTTGGCCGTAGCGGTGTATAACCACTACAAGCGTCTGAACCAGCGTGACAAGAAAAATGATGATGTTGAACTGGGCAAAAGTAACATCCTGCTGATCGGCCCTACGGGTTCGGGCAAGACGTTGCTGGCTGAAACATTGGCCCGTTTGCTTAATGTTCCTTTCACCATCGCTGACGCCACCACCCTGACCGAAGCTGGTTATGTGGGTGAGGACGTTGAAAATATCATTCAGAAGCTGTTGCAGAAATGCGACTACGACGTAGAAAAAGCCCAAATGGGTATTGTCTACATCGATGAAATCGACAAGATTTCGCGCAAATCCGACAATCCTTCGATTACTCGCGACGTTTCTGGCGAAGGCGTGCAACAAGCTTTGCTGAAGCTGATCGAAGGCACCGTGGCTTCTGTTCCTCCTCAAGGGGGTCGCAAGCATCCACAGCAGGAATTCCTGCAAGTGGACACGCGTAACATCCTGTTTATCTGCGGCGGTGCATTCTCAGGCCTCGAAAAGGTTATTCAGAGCCGTTCCACTCGCGGCGGCATAGGCTTCAACGCCGAAGTTCGCAGCAAGGAAGAAGGCAAGAAGGTTGGCGAGTCGCTGCGTGAAGTCGAGCCTGACGATTTGGTCAAGTTCGGTCTGATCCCGGAATTCGTAGGCCGTCTGCCGGTTCTGGCGACGTTGGACGAATTGGATGAGGCTGCGTTGATGCAGATTCTTACCGAGCCGAAAAACGCGCTGACCAAGCAATATGCAAAATTGTTCGAAATGGAAGGTGTGGACCTTGAGTTCCGTGCTGATGCGTTGAAGTCCATCGCCAAACGTGCGCTTGAGCGCAAAACTGGCGCTCGGGGTCTTCGCTCCATTCTTGAGGGCGTTTTGCTCGACACCATGTACGAGATCCCTTCGCAGTCTGAAGTGAGCAAGGTGGTGATCGACGAGAGCGTCATCGAGGGCACGTCCAAGCCGCTGTTGATCTACGAAAACAGCGAGCCGCCTGCCAAGGCTGCTCCGGACGCGTAAGCAACAATTTGTAATGAAAAGGGGGCCTTCGGGTCCCCTTTTTCTTTATCTGCGCCAGCGCTTGTTTTTTTGGGGATCTACCCCCATCTTGGTTTCAAGCTTAATTCTATCTGTCCGCGGCTGTACGGCCGCCGTAGAGGCGAAAACATGAAAACAACCATCGAATTGCCTCTCTTGCCATTGCGTGATGTTGTGGTTTATCCGCACATGGTTATCCCGCTGTTCGTGGGGCGTGAGAAATCTATCGAGGCCCTTGAGGCCGCGATGACCGGCGACAAGCAAATCCTCTTGCTTGCCCAGAGAAATCCCGCAGACGACGATCCAGGTGAAGATGCTCTTTATAGCGTCGGCACCGTTGCAACGGTATTGCAGTTGCTCAAGCTGCCTGATGGCACCGTCAAGGTGTTGGTCGAAGGCGAGCAGCGTGGCACTGTCGAGCGCTTCATTGAAGTCGAGGGTCATTGTCGCGCTGAAGTAGCGCTGATCGAAGAGGTGGATGCACCCGATCGCGAATCCGAAGTGTTTGTGCGCAGCCTGTTGGCTCAGTTCGAACAATATGTACAGCTGGGCAAAAAAGTGCCCGCTGAAGTCCTGTCTTCCCTCAACAGCATTGATGAGCCGGGTCGCCTGGTCGATACCATGTCCGCGCACATGGCGTTGAAAATCGAGCAGAAGCAGGAAATTCTCGAAATTGTTGACCTGTCTGCACGGGTAGAGCACGTGTTGGCATTGCTGGACGCTGAAATTGACCTGCTGCAGGTTGAGAAGCGTATCCGCGGCCGTGTCAAAAAGCAGATGGAGCGCAGCCAGCGCGAGTACTACCTGAATGAGCAGATGAAGGCCATTCAGAAAGAGCTGGGCGACAGCGATGAAAGCCACAACGAAATCGAAGACCTCAAAAAGCGCATCGATGCAGCTGGTTTGCCTAAAGATGCCCTGACCAAAGCGCTGGCGGAGCTGAACAAGCTCAAGCAAATGTCGCCGATGTCGGCTGAAGCCACGGTGGTTCGCTCTTACATCGATTGGCTGGTACAGGTGCCTTGGAAGGCTCAGAGCAAAGTCCGTCTGGACTTGACCCGCGCTGAAGATATTCTCGACGCCGACCATTACGGCCTGGATGAAGTCAAAGAACGCATTCTCGAATACCTCGCCGTGCAAAAACGCGTGAAGAAAATTCGTGGTCCTGTGTTGTGTCTGGTCGGTCCGCCGGGTGTGGGTAAAACCTCCCTCGCCGAGTCAATTGCCCATGCAACCAACCGTAAATTTGTGCGCATGGCCTTGGGTGGCGTGCGTGATGAAGCGGAAATTCGTGGTCATCGCCGGACGTATATCGGTTCGATGCCCGGACGATTGATACAAAAGATGACGAAAGTGGGCGTTCGCAACCCGCTGTTCCTGCTCGACGAAATCGACAAAATGGGCAGCGACATGCGTGGCGATCCGGCCTCGGCATTGCTTGAAGTACTTGATCCAGAGCAGAACCACGCCTTCAACGATCACTATCTGGAAGTCGATTACGACCTTTCCGATGTGATGTTCCTGTGCACGGCTAACTCGATGAATATTCCTGCGGCGCTGCTGGACCGAATGGAAGTCATCCGCCTGCCTGGCTATACCGAAGATGAAAAAATCAACATTGCAGTCAAGTACTTATCGCCTAAACAGATTCAGGCTAATGGCTTGAAGAAAGGCGAAATCGAGTTTGACGAAGAAGCGATCCGCGACATCGTGCGTTATTACACCCGTGAAGCGGGCGTGCGGAGTCTGGAAAGGCAAATTGCGAAAATCTGCCGCAAGGCCGTTAAAGAGCACGCGCTTGAAAAGCGCTTCTCGATCCGCGTAACGGCGCAAATGCTGGAGGATTTCCTCGGTGTTCGTAAATTCCGCTACGGTTTGGCCGAAGTCCAAGACCAAATTGGACAAGTAACCGGTTTGGCATGGACTCAGGTGGGCGGTGAATTACTAACCATTGAAGCGGCCGTGGTCCCGGGTAAAGGTCAGTTGATCAAGACCGGTTCATTGGGTGATGTAATGGTTGAATCCATCACCGCTGCGCTGACGGTTGTGCGCAGTCGGGCCAAAAGCTTGGGAATCCCTCTGGACTTCCATGAGAAGCGCGACACCCATATCCATATGCCGGAAGGCGCGACGCCTAAAGACGGTCCTAGCGCGGGCGTAGGTATGTGCACGGCCCTTGTTTCAGCGCTGACACAGATACCGGTGCGTGCTGACGTGGCAATGACCGGTGAAATCACCCTGCGGGGGCAGGTTTTGGCGATCGGCGGCTTGAAGGAAAAACTGCTCGCGGCGCACCGTGGCGGGATCAAAACCGTGATCATTCCTGAAGAGAACGTACGGGATTTGAAGGAAATTCCGGACAATATCAAACGGGACTTGCAGATTAAACCGGTTAAATGGATTGACGAGGTCCTGCAAATTGCGCTGCAATACGCGCCGCAGCCCTTACCGGATGTGGCTCCTGAACTGGTAGCCAAGGACGAAAAGCGCGAGTCTGACGCTAAGGGAAGAATTAGCACGCATTAGTCTGCATGGCCTTCCTTGACAGCTTTTTAGAGCCCTTGTTATAAAGCGGCTCTAAAAGAGTCTGTAGGCCATTCAGCGCTCGTTTTGCTTAACACCAAAAAACTTAGAAACGTACTCAATAGATATAAGGGGACTTAGAGTGAACAAGTCGGAACTGATTGATGCTATCGCTGCATCTGCTGATATCCCGAAAGCTGCTGCTGGCCGTGCGCTGGACGCAGTAATCGAATCCGTCACTGGCGCTCTTAAGGCTGGCGACTCTGTTGTACTGGTAGGTTTCGGTACGTTCTCCGTTACTGATCGTCCTGCTCGTATCGGTCGCAACCCTCAAACCGGTAAGACGCTGGAAATAGCTGCCGCAAAAAAACCAGGTTTCAAAGCCGGTAAAGCACTGAAAGAAGCTGTTAACTAAGCTACTTTCACGCCTTTGCCTATCCAGGCCAGAGTCATTTCTGTCTTGGCAGCGGAGCGGTAGGTCAGCCGGTACAAAAGCCGTGCTGGTCCACCGAGGTCGCGGATTCGAGCCTCGACCGCTCCGCCAGTTACGAGAAGGCGCATCCTCGGATGCGCCTTTCTTCTTTCCGGATTCTACCCACGCTCCGCGGTTGGTTTAATTCAGTACAACCGTTTCTGGGGGACGCATGCTGCAGAATATCAGGGACAATTCCCAAGGCTGGATTGCCAAGACAATCATTGGCGTGATCATGGCGCTGATGGCCTTGACCGGCTTCGATGCCCTATTCAGGGCCACCAGCACCAGTCAGGATGCTGCCAAGGTCAATGGTGAAGAAATCACCCAAACCGAGCTGAGTCAGGCGATTGAGATACAACGCCGGCAGCTCGCGCAACAGCTGGGCAAGGATTTCGATCCCGCGCTGCTGGACGAAAAAATGCTGCACGACTCGGCCCTTAAAGGCTTGGTCGATCGCAAATTGTTGCTCGAAGGTGCCGCTGACTCCAAATTCGGTTTCTCCGAGGCTGCGTTGGATCAGCAGATTTTGCAGACACCTGAGTTTCAGGTAGACGGCAAATTCAATCCTGATCGTTTTGATCAGGTCATCCGCCAGTTGGGCTTCAGCCGTTTGCAATTCCGCCAGATGATGGGTCAGGAAATGTTGATCGGTCAGGTGCGCGCCGGTTTGGCGGGCAGCAGTTTTGTCACCGACGCTCAGGTTGACGCGTTTGCCCGTCTGGAAAAACAGACGCGTGATTTCGCCACGCTGACGTTTATTCCCGACATCGCGGCCGCAAAAGTGACCGACGCTGAAATCAAGACGCATTACGACGAACACGCCAAAGAGTTCATGAGCCCCGAGCAGGTCGTGCTGGATTTCATTGAATTGAAGAAATCCGCCTTTTTTGATCAGGTTCAAGTCAAGGACGCTGATTTGCAGGCGGCGTATCAGAAAGAAATCGGCAACCTTGCCGAGCAGCGTCGTGCTGCACACATTCTGATCGAAGTGAACGACAAAATGACCGATGCCCAGGCCAAAGCGAAGATTGAAGATATTCAAAAGCGCTTGGCCAAAGGTGAGGATTTTGCGGCGTTGGCCAAAGAATTTTCACAGGATCCGGGTTCTGCCAGCAGAGGCGGTGACTTGGGTTATGCAGGTCAGGGCGTCTACGATCCGGCTTTCGAAAAGGCGTTGTATGACCTGAAGAAAGACCAGGTATCGGTACCGGTGCGCAGCAGTTTCGGCTGGCACTTGATCAAGCTGTTGGGTATTGAAGCGCCGTCTGTTCCAACCTTCGCCAGTTTGAAAGACAAGCTAACCCACGAGCTGAAATCTCAGCAGGTTGAGCAGCGTTATGTCGATGCCACCAAGAAGCTTGAAGACTCGGCGTTCGAAGCGTCCGATCTGGCGCAGCCTGCCCAAGAGCTTGGCCTGAAAGTGCAAACCTCCGCGCCGTTCGGCCGTGAGGGAGGGGAAGGTATTACCGCCAACCGTGCCGTGATACAGGCCGCGTTTAGCCGGGAAGTGCTTGAGGATGGTTCTAATAGTGCCGCCCTCGAACTCGATCCGGAAACATCTGTGGTGGTGCGGGTCAAGGAACACCGTCAGCCAGAGCAGTTGCCACTTGAAAGCGTTGCCAGCAGCATTCGGGCGCAGTTGATGAAGAATCACGCCAGCGATGCGGTCAAGGCCAAAGGTGAGGCGTTATTGGCGGGTCTGCGCGACGGTAAAATACCGCTGACAGCCAAACAAGACGGTCAAAGCTGGAAAGTGCTGGAAGCGGTTAGCCGCAGTCAGGAAGGTGTTGACCCGGCAGTGCTGCAAACGCTATTCCGCATGCCCAAGCCAGAAGGCAAAGGCAAGCCGGTCTACAAGAGTCTGAAAGCAGCTGACGGTAGCTTCGTGATCGTGCGCCTTAATGGCGTCAATCAAGCCGCAGCGCCGACAGCTGATGAAAAGACTCAGTACCGCCGCTTCCTCGCCTCGCGGGCAGGTCAGCAGGACTTTGCTGCTTACCGTGCACAGCTGGAAAGCAAAGCGAAGATCGAACGTTACTAACGTTTAGCCTCGCTACAAAAAAAGGCCGCTCAACTGAGCGGCCTTTTTTTTCAAGCTCCGCGAATGCTAACCGCCTGTAGATACCAACTTGTTGGCGAGGCGCTATAACTGACACGCCGCATCAAGCCCATCGCCAACAAGTTGGCTCAGAACGTTTGCGGTGTACCCCAGCCAACAAAAAGCCCGCAACTCGTGCGAGCGGCGGGCTTTTGATCAAGCGGTGAAATCAGTCTTCGAGGTTGCCCATCGCGGTGGTGTTGAAGCCGCCGTCGACGTACATGATCTCGCCGCTGATGCCGGACGCCAGGTCGGAGCACAGGAAGGCGCCGGCGTTGCCGACCTCATCGATGGTCACATTGCGACGCAGCGGAGTTTGCGCTTCGTTGACGGCGAGCATTTTTCGGAAATTTTTGATGCCAGAAGCCGCCAAGGTACGGATCGGACCAGCCGATACGGCGTTGACGCGGGTGCCTTCTGGGCCAAGGCTGCCGGCCAGGTAACGTACACCCGCTTCCAGGCTGGCTTTGGCCATGCCCATCACGTTGTAGTTAGGCATGGTGCGCTCTGCGCCCAAGTACGACAGGGTCAGCAGGCTGCCGTTACGGCCTTTCATCATTTCGCGACCGGCTTTGGCCAAGGCCACAAAGCTGTAAGCGCTGATGTCGTGAGCGATACGGAAGCCTTCGCGGGTGGTTGCTTTGGTGAAGTCACCGTCAAGCTGGTCACCGGGTGCGAAGCCTACTGAGTGGACGATCACGTCCAGGCCATCCCACTTCTTGCTCAGCTCTTCGAAGACCTTGGCGATCTCTTCGTCGCTGGCCACGTCGCAAGGGAAGCACAGTTCAGGATTTGAACCCCAGCCTGCAGCGAACTCTTCGACACGACCTTTCAATTTTTCGTTCTGATACGTGAAGGCCAGCTCTGCGCCCTCGCGATGCATGGCGGCAGCAATGCCGGATGCGATGGACAGTTTGCTAGCGACACCGACGATCAGGACGCGCTTACCGGCGAGAAAACCCATGTGTTGTTCCTCTTCAGGTTAATCGACAGCTACCGGCGCCAAAAAGGCGGCCTCCAGCAGCTGCTGTGTATAGGGATGTTGCGGCGCGGCAAAAATGCTGCGCGCCGAACCTTGCTCAACGACTTGTCCTTGCTTGATCACCATCAACTGGTGGCTCAACGCTTTGACTACCGCCAGGTCATGGCTGATAAACAAATAGGTCAGGTTGTACTTTTTTTGCAGTGACCGCAGCAGCTCCACTACTTGGCGCTGAACGGTCCGGTCGAGCGCCGACGTGGGCTCGTCCAACAAAATCAGCGCCGGTTTTAACACTAATGCCCGGGCAATGGCGATTCTCTGCCGTTGCCCGCCGGAAAATTCATGGGGGTAGCGGTGCCGAGTCTCCGGATCCAGACCTACCTCCTTAAGCGCCTCAATGATCGCGCTTTCTTGCTCGGCCGGGGAGCCCATGCGATGAATGCGCAGGCCCTCACCGACAATTTCACTCACCGTCATGCGTGGGCTCAGGCTGCCAAACGGGTCCTGGAACACCACCTGCATTTGCCGACGCAGGGGACGTATCTGCTGCTGCGTCAGGCAGTCTAGCGTTTTGCCCTGAAAGCGTATGGCGCCTTGGCTCCCGATCAACCGAAGAATGGCCAGGCCCATGGTCGATTTGCCCGAGCCGCTTTCGCCCACTATCCCCAGTGTCTGCCCTTGGAGCAGGCTGAAATTAACCCCGTCCACTGCCTTGACGTGATCGACAGTGTGTTTGAACAGCCCTTTCTTGATCGGAAACCAGACGCGCAGGTCTTCTACTTCAAGCAGCGGGGCACCTGCCACCGTGGTCGCCGGGCCGCCGCTAGGCTCCGCGCCCAGCAACTCTTGGGTGTACGGATGCTGCGGTGAACGGAACAGCTGTTCACAGGACGCTTGTTCGACGATGCAACCGCGCTGCATGACACATACTCGGTGCGCAATTTGCCGTACCAGGTTCAAATCGTGGCTGATCAACAGCAGCGCCATGCCCAACCGGGCCTGTAATTCCTTGAGCAGTTCGAGGATTTTCAGTTGCACCGTGACGTCCAGCGCGGTGGTCGGTTCGTCGGCAATCAACAGTTCGGGTTCGTTAGCGAGGGCCATGGCAATCATTACGCGCTGCCGCTGACCGCCTGAGAGCTCGTGTGGCAGGGCTTTGAGTCTTTTGTGTGGCTCATTGATACCAACCAACTCAAGCAGCTCCAGTGTCCGCACAGTGGCCGCCTTGCCTTGCAAGCCCTTGTGCAGGCTAAGCACTTCGTTGACCTGTTTCTCGATGGATTGCAGCGGGTTGAGCGAGGTCATGGGTTCTTGAAAAACCATCGCGATCCGGTTGCCACGAATCGCACGCAAGCGTTTCTCACTGAGCTTGAGCAAGTCATGCCCTGCGTAATGAATTGTGCCGCTGGGATGGCGCGCCAGCGGGTAGGGCAGCAGACGCAGTATTGAATGCGCGATGACAGACTTGCCCGACCCGCTTTCGCCGACCAACGCCAGGGTTTCGCCGCGACGGACATCGAAACTGATGCCCTCGACCACCCGATGGATGTTCCCGTCGGCAACGAACTCCACGGCGAGATCGCGGACTTCGATCAAATTGTCCTTGTTCATCTCATTTCCTTGGGTCGAAAGCGTCGCGGGCGGATTCGCCGATGAACACCAGCAAGCTGAGCATCAGGGCCAATACGGCAAACGCGCTGATCCCGAGCCATGGTGCCTGCAAATTGGATTTGCCTTGGGCCACCAGTTCACCCAGCGATGGCGAGCCAGCGGGCAGGCCAAAGCCGAGAAAATCCAGCGCGGTCAGTGTACCGATGGCGCCGGTCAGAATGAACGGCATGAAAGTCATGGTCGAGACCATGGCATTGGGCAGAATATGCCGAAACATAATCGCCATGTTCTGCATGCCCAACGCCCGTGCAGCGCGCACGTATTCCAGGTTGCGCCCACGCAGGAACTCGGCCCGCACCACGTCCACCAGGCTCATCCAGGAAAACAGCAGCATGATGCCTAGCAGCCACCAGAAATTGGGCTGGACGAAACTTGCCAGAATGATTAGCAAGTAGAGCACCGGCAACCCTGACCATATCTCCAGAAAGCGCTGCCCGACCAAATCTACCCAGCCGCCATAAAAACCCTGAAGCGCACCGGCAATCACCCCGACGATTGAGCTGAGGATCGTCAATGTCAGGGCAAACAATACCGAGATGCGAAACCCGTAGATGACCCGCGCCAACACATCGCGACCTTGATCATCGGTGCCGAAGTAATTTTCTAACGAGGGCGGTCCGGGCGCCGGGACTTTCAGGTCGTAATTAATGCTTTGGTAGCTGAATGGGATCGGCGCCCACAGGGTCCAGGCGTCTTTGGCCTTCATCAGCTCCTTGATGTACGGGCTTTTGTAGTTAGCTTCCAGCGGGAATTCGCCGCCGAAGGTGGTTTCCGGGTAGCGCTTGAACACCGGGAAATACCATTGGCCGTCGTAATGCACGGCCAGCGGTTTATCGTTGGCGATCAATTCGGCGCCAAGGCTCAGGCCGAACAAGACCAGAAACAACCACAGCGACCACCAGCCCCGCTTATTGGCTTTGAAGCGGGCGAAGCGACGACGATTGAGCGGTGAGAGCGTCATATCAATGCTCCCTGCTTTCGAAGTCGATACGCGGATCGACCAGCGTATAGGTGATGTCGCCAATCAATTTCACCACCAGTCCCAGCAGGGTAAAAATAAACAAGGTGCCGAACACTACGGGGTAGTCGCGGTTGATCGCCGCTTCGAAACTCATCAATCCCAGCCCGTCCAGGGAGAAAATGACTTCCACCAGCAGCGAGCCGGTAAAGAAGATGCCAATAAACGCAGACGGGAAACCGGCGATGACCAACAGCATGGCGTTGCGGAATACGTGGCCGTACAAGACGGCCCGCTGACTCAAGCCTTTGGCTTTGGCCGTGATCACGTACTGCTTGCCGATCTCGTCGAGAAAGCTGTTCTTGGTCAGCAACGTCATGGTCGCGAAGTTGCCGATCACCAATGCAGTGACGGGCAACGCCAAGTGCCAGAAGTAATCGAGAATTTTGCCGCCCCAGCTCAGCTCATCAAAGTTGTTCGAGGTCAGGCCACGCAATGGAAACCAGTCGAAATAGCTGCCACCGGCAAAGACCACGATCAGCAGAATCGCAAACAGGAAGGCCGGTATCGCGTAACCGATGATGATTGCGGTGCTGGTCCAGACGTCGAAGTGGCTGCCGTGTCGTGTGGCCTTAGCAATCCCCAATGGAATCGACACCAGGTACATGATCAACGTGCTCCACAGCCCGAGGGAAATGGAGACCGGCATCTTCTCTTTAATCAGGTCGATGACTTTGGCGTCGCGAAAAAAACTGTTGCCGAAATCCAGCGTGGCGTAGTTCTTGATCATGATCCACAGGCGTTCGGGGGCAGACTTGTCAAAGCCGTACATGTGCTCGATTTCTTTCACCAGCGCCGGGTCCAGCCCTTGAGCGCCACGATAGCTGGAACCGGCCACCGACACTTCCGCACCACCGCCAGCGATGCGACTGGTGGCGCCGTCGAAGCCTTCGATCTTGGCGATCATTTGCTCCACGGGGCCACCGGGAGCTGCCTGAATGATCACGAAATTGATCAGCAAGATGCCGAACAGGGTGGGAACTATCAGCAGCAAGCGCCGAAAAATGTAGGCCAGCATCTTATTGCTCCACGCTCGCCGGCTTGGCTTGCTCAGGGGTTGGGCCGGGCATAGGCACGGGAATAGCCCGTGTGGCGTCGGGTTTGACCCACCAGGTCGAAGGCGCCACATCGTACAGTGCCGTGGTTTTCGGGTGGCCAATAGGGTCCCAATACGCCACGCGCCAGGTTTTAATGTGCCAATTGGGGATGACGTAATAACCCCAAAGCAGCGCCCGGTCCAGTGCTCGCGCGTGGGTGATCAGGCTTTGCCGTGAATCGGCGTTGATCAGGCCCTCGACCAAGGTGTCGATGGCCGGGTCTTTAAGTCCCATGAAATTGCGGCTGCCCGGTTTATCGGCGCTGGAGGAGTCCCAGTATTCCCGCTGTTCGTTGCCCGGCGAATTGGACTGCGGGAAACCACTGACGATCATGTCGAAATCCCGCGAGCGCAAGCGATTGACGTATTGCGAGACATCGACTCGGCGCAGCACGAAATCGATGCCAAGGTCGCTGAGGTTGCGCTTGAACGGCAGCAACACCCGTTCGAATTCGGTCTGTGCCAGTAAGAATTCGATCTGCACCGGCTTGCCTTGGGCATCGACCATCTTGTCGCCGACGATGCGCCAACCGGCCTCTTGCAGCAGTTGAAAGGCCTGGCGTTGTTGTGGACGAATCATCCCGCTGCCGTCAGTCACTGGCAGCTTGAATTCATCGGTGAACACTTTGCCCGGCAACGTGCTGCGCAGGGGCTCAAGAATCGCCAGTTCATCGGCGGATGGCAGGCCGCGTGAGGCCATTTCGGAATTATCGAAGTAACTGTTGGTGCGGGTGTAGGCGCCATTGAACAGCTGCTTGTTGGTCCATTCAAAATCCAGCAGCAGGCTAAGTGCTTCACGCACACGGGGGTCCTGAAAAATCGGACGCCGCAGGTTGAAGACAAACCCCTGCATGCCGGTGGGGTTGCCATTGGGGATTTCTTCCTTGATCAAGCGTCCGGCGTTGACTGCTGGGGTGTTGTAGGCGGTGGCCCAGTTCTTCGCGCTGATCTCCAGCCAATAATCGAATTGCCCGGCCTTTAGCGCTTCGAGGGCTACGGTGTTGTCCCGGTAGTAGTCGAAGGTCATGGTGTCGAAATTGTAAAAGCCGCGGTTGACCGGCAGGTCCTTGCCCCAGTAGTCCTTGACCCGCTCGTAGCGAATCGAACGCCCGGCCTTGACCTCGGCGACCTTGTACGGTCCGCTGCCCAACGGAATTTCCAGATTGCCCTTGCTGAAATCTCGGTGTTCCCACCAGTGCTTGGGCAGGACCGGTATCTGGCCGAGGATCAACGGCAGCTCGCGGTTGTTGGTGTGCTTGAAGGTGAACAGCACGCGTAACGGGTCTTCGGCAATCACCTGATCGACATCGGCGTAGTAGCCGCGAAACATCGGCGCACCACTTTTGATCAGGGTCTGAAAACTAAACACGACGTCTTCAGCGCGTATCGGGTGGCCGTCGTGAAAATGCGCTTCCGGGCGCAGATAGAAGCGCACCCAGCTGTTGTCCGGGGCCTTTTCAATTTTGCCGGCGATCAACCCGTATTCAGTGAACGGTTCGTCCAGGCCTTGGCGGGCCAGGGTGTCGTAGATCATGCCGATGTCGTCGGCCGCGACGCCCTTGTTGATAAAGGGGTTGAGACTGTCGAAACCACCGAAGCCCGCCTGACGAAACGTGCCGCCCTTTGGCGCATCCGGGTTGACGTAGTCGAAGTGCTTGTAGTCAGCGGGGTATTTCGGCGCCTCGTTATAAAGGGTCACGGCGTGTTCGGGGGCGGCTTGCGTGACGCAGGCCAGGCCCATCATTACGATGCCGCTAGCCTGCAACAGCAGGGAGCGCATGACAGTCATTGAATCTTCTCCGAAGGCTTGAGCCACCACGCGCGCAAACCCAGGGTATAGGGCGGGGTGGTGACCATGACGAACCGGTTACGGTATGCCAGGCGATGATAGTCGAGGTACCAATTGGGAATGCTGTAATGCTGCCAGAGCAACACCCGATCCAGTGCGCGGGCGGCGGCGAGTTGATCTTCGTGGGTTTGTGCGGCCAGCAACTGTTTGAGCAGGCTGTCAACCACCGGGCTGGAAACCCCCGCGTAGTTCTTGCTGCCCTTGGTCGTCGCCTGACTGGAATGGAAATACTGCCATTGTTCAAGCCCTGGGCTCAGGCTCTGGTTGAGGGTCATCGAAATCATGTCGAAGTCGAATGGGTCCAGGCGCTGTTTGTATTGGGCGGGATCTACCGTGCGCAGGTGGGCTTCGATGCCGATCCGCGATAAATCCTCGACGTAGGGTTGCAAGATGCGTTCGAGGTTCGGATTGACCAGCAGTATCTCGAAGCGCAGCGGTTGCCCGTTGCGGTTCAGCAGGCGTTGGTCGGACAGCGTCCAGCCTGCTTCGGTCAATAGACCGAGGACCCGGCGCAAGGTTTCCCGAGGAACCCCGCCGCCGTCAGTCTTTGACAGGCTAAATGGCTCAGTGAACAGCTTCGGTGGCAACTGATTGCGCCAAGGCGTCAACATTAACCATTCACGCCCCATAGGCAGGCCGCTGGCGGCGAATTCACTGTTGGGGTAATAGCTCAACGAGCGGGTGTAGGCGTCGCTAAACAGCGTGCGGTTGGTCCACTCAAAATTGAACATCAGGCTGAGTGCTTCGCGAACCTTGACGTCGGCAAACATGTTGCGCCGGGTGTTCATGAACAGCCCTTGGCTTTGAGTCGGAATCTTGTGCGGAATCTGCGCCTTGATCACATCGCCACGGGCGACCGCCGGGAAGTTGTAGCCGGTGGCCCAGTTCTTGGCCTGATGCTCGATGTAGATGTCGAACTCATTGGCTTTGAATGCTTCGAACGCTACATCGCTGTCGCGGTAAAACTCGACTTCAACCCGATTGAAGTTGTACTTGCCCCGATTGACGGGTAAGTCCTTGCCCCACCAGTCCTTGACCCGCTCGAAGACCAGACGCCTGCCGGGCTGCACGTGGGTAATCCGATACGGACCGCTGCCCACCGGAGGTTCGAACGTGGTGGCTTTGAAATCGCGGTTTTTCCAATAGTGCTGGGGCAACACAGGCAACTCGCCCAGACGCAGAATCAGCAGTGGATTACCGCCGCGCTTGAATACGAAGCGAATCCGGTGCCGGCCCAGAATATCGACCCGTGCGACCTCCTGCAGGCTGGTGCGGTATTGCGGGTGACCTTCTCTGAGCAACAACCGATAGGAAAACGCGACGTCGTAGGCGGTGATTGGTTTGCCATCGTTGAAGCGGGCCTGCGGGCGGAGGTTGAACACCACCCAACTGCGGTCGTCGCTATATTCGACGCTCTGCGCAATCAAGCCATAACTGGACGTGGGTTCGTCGCCGGAAGGGTCGTATTGGCCGGTGCCAACCATCAGTGGCTCGTTGAGCTCATTGACGCCGTATTGCAGGAAATTGGGCGTCGAAATCGGGCTGCTGCCCTTGAAGGTGTAAGGATTAAGCGTATCGAATGTGCCAAACGCCATGATGCGCAAGGTGCCACCTTTCGGCGCCTCGGGATTGACCCAGTCGAAGTGAGTGAAGCTGGCTGGGTACTTGAGTACACCGAACTGCGCATAGCCATGGCTTTCGCTGATGGTAGCGGCTGCGGGAAAGCTCAAGGCCAGGCTGATGAATAGCAGGAGAAAACGTATCACGTCTGACATCCGACTCAGGCGGCTTGGGCTACTGGGGCGGTACAGTAACAGCTTGTATCGGCTGGAAAAAGACGGCGGGCAGGCGGTGTCAGATACGTGACTCCTACAGGTTTTGTGCTCGCCCAAAAAACCGGTGGGACCGAATTCATTCGGGAAAGCGTCAGCGCTCCTTGGCGCAGCCTAACTCAGTCGTTCCGATACACCGTTAACGTCTCACCCGGCTTCAACGCCATGCCGCTGCGCGGATTCCAGCGTTTGAGATGCTGCATTTCAACGTTGAACCGCTTGGCCACCAAGTACATCGAGTCGCCTTTGCGAATCGTGTATTGAGTGGTCGCCTTTTCGCTGGCTTTTGATTTGGTACTGGCGACAGCGGTTGATTTCGAGCGGGATTTTTTGTTGGCGTCTTGCATGACCAGCGTTTGACCGATTTTCAAATGCTGGCCCGAGAGGCCATTCCAATGCTGCAGTTCTTTGACTTCGACCTTATGGGCTTTGGCGATAGTCGCCAAGCTGTCGCCTTTTTTTACCTGGTAGCTGCGGCTCGCCGAGGGAATGTCTCGGCTGGCCATTTCCTCGAACGCAGGCCCGGCAGGGGTCATGCCGGGTATGGTTGGAATGCTTAACGTCTGGCCCGCGTGAACGCCTTTGGCGGACAGCTTGTTCACGTCCTTGAGGGTATTGACTGACACCCGATAACGGCTGGCCAGGCTTACTAATGTATCGCCACGGCGTACTTTGTATTGCTGCCAGTCCACCAGTTCTTCGGGTTTCATGTTCGACAGGTTGGCGGTCAATAGCTGCGCCTTGGCCGTCGGCACCAGCAGATGCTGAGGACCGTCGATGGTCATGCGCTTTTTGAAGGCCGGGTTGAGCTGAAACAGCTCGTCTTCGTCGATATCGGCCATGGCGGCCACTTTTGACAGGTCCATCGTGTGGTTAAGCTCGACGACCTTGAAGTACGGCTCATTGGCAATCGGGCTCAGGTTGACGCCATAAGCTTCTGGCGCCATGACCACTTGCGAGAGTGCCAGGAACTTGGGCACGTAATCCTGGGTTTCCTGTGGCAATGACAGGTTCCAGTAATCGGTCGGCAAGCCAAGTTTCTGATTGCGCTCAATGGCGCGACTGACCGTGCCTTCACCGGCGTTGTACGCCGCCAATGCCAGTAGCCAGTCACCGTTGAACATGTCATGCAGCCGCGTCAGGTAGTCCAGTGCCGCAATCGTCGACGCCGTAATGTCACGGCGACCGTCATAGAAGCTGGTTTGACGCAAATTGAAGTAGCGCCCAGTGGAGGGGATGAATTGCCACAAGCCCACGGCATCGCTGCGCGAATACGCCATTGGGTTGTAGGCACTTTCGATCACCGGCAGCAGGGCCAGTTCAAGTGGCATGTTGCGTTCTTCGAGGCGCTCTACGATGTAATGCATGTAGAGGCTGCCGCGTTCGCCAGCCGCTTCGATGAACGCGGGGTTGTTAGCAAACCAGAGGCGTTGCTGATCGATGCGTGGATTTTGGCCGTTGCCTTCTTGCAACTGAAAACCCTGACGCATCCGCTCCCAGACATCCTGTGGTGCTAACGGCGTCGGTTTGCCGGTGAGGAAAATCGGCTTCTGTTTGAATTCACCGGCCAGATTGGGTGCCCGATGACTGCTCACAGGCTCAATGTGGCTCGTGGTCTGACAGCCAGCCAGCGTGGCGCTCAGGACTACAGCAATAGCCTGGGCTAACCGCGTCAATGCGTCTGAATTGATGGCTATACGTATGGATGACGACATTGGCTGGGGGGGTGTTCCAAGCGAAAATGTCGGGCGATTCTAGGAACCGCTCGCCCAATGGTCAACCTTTCAGAATTTTTGTACCGATAAAGGTCGTAATTAGAACGTGTCTTTCCACGCGCGCAGGCTAGCAAAAATCGCCGTAGGCGACCGATTGTCGGTACCTGTCCGTTCGTCTGCTTTTTCCTTGACGGCGCTTTCGTGGGTCCTAATAAACGGGTTGGTGAGTCGTTCCAGCGCTAAATTTGAAGGCAGGCTAATGCGATTTTTACTGCGCCAGTGGCTGACTTGCGCAAAACGTTCCGCGATGTCGAGGTTGGCCGGTTCTACCGCTTGCGCGAAGCGCAGGTTACTCAGCGTATATTCGTGGGTGCAGTAAATGAGGGTGCTGTCGGGCAGGGCGGCGAGCCGACTGAGGGATTCATGCATTTGTGCCGGCGTGCCTTCGAACAGACGACCGCACCCCGCAGCGAACAGCGTATCGCCGCAGAACAACAGCGGGGCTTGCGGGTCTTCATGGTAGAAGGCGATATGGCCCAAGGTATGACCTGGGACTGAAAAGACAGCGAAATCCAAGCCGAGAACGGTGATCGAATCGTTGTCCTTGAGCGCGACGTCCCGCGCAGGGATTGTTTCAGCCGCAGGACCGAGCACCCGAGCGCCGGTGACGGCTTTGAGTTCGGTGACGCCACCCACATGGTCGTGATGGTGATGGGTGACCAGAATGTCGCTGAGCTGCCAGTCGGGATGCTGTTTCAACCATGCCAGTACCGGTTCGGCATCGCCGGGATCGACCACGGCGCAGCGTTTGCTGGAAGCGTCTTGTAACAACCAAATATAGTTGTCAGTAAAAGCGGGCAGGGCATCAATCTGTATCATGGCTCAGTTCGCTAAGCAGGAAACAATGGTGCATCTTAGGGTTTGTTGCGGCTCTAAGCGAGCGCCCACATGGAGATCCCAAATGACCGATGAAGCTTTCGCCCAAGCTGATCCTGAATGGCTTGCGCTGATCAGCTCGGCCCGAGAGTGGTTGTCCGAGCCCTTGGGGCAGCTGTTGCTAGAAGAGGAGCGACGCGTTCTTGAAGACGAGTTGGGCCGTTACTTTGGCGGTTATCTGGTGCATTACGGCCCTTCTGCCGACGCGCCACCTGAGGCCAAGCAGGTTCAGCGCAACGTGCGCCTCGGTGCGCCGTTGCCCGGTGTAGAAATCGTTTGTGAGGAGCAGGCTTGGCCGCTCAGCGAGCATGCGGCTGACGTTGTGGTCATGCAGCACGGCCTGGATTTTTGCTTGTCGCCCCACGGTTTGTTGCGGGAAGCAGCGGCCAGCGTACGGCCGGGCGGCCATTTATTGATCATTGGAATTAACCCTTGGAGTGCGTGGGGGTTGCGTCATTTCTTTGCCCACGACGCGCTGCGCAAGGCCCGTTGTATTTCCCCTTCCCGGGTCGCGGACTGGTTGAACCTGCTGGGCTTCGCGCTGGAGAAACGACGCTTCGGGTGCTATCGTCCTCCGCTTGCTTCTGCGGCCTGGCAAGCGCGACTGGCGGGGCTCGAACGTCTCGGCGACAGTTGGCAAAGTCCTGGCGGCGGCTTCTATTTATTAGTGGCACGCAAGATTGTGGTCGGCTTGCGTCCCGTGCGTCAGGTCCAGCGCCAGCCCATGGGCAAGCTGCTGCCGTTGCCGATGGCCAAGGTCAATCGGCGCAACCCGCAACCCTAAAAGCCTGATGGCCATATTTTTAAGATGGGAAGTTTGATGGAACCGGTTGTCGCGAACGAAAGCGTTGAAATTTTTACTGATGGCGCCTGCAAGGGCAACCCCGGCCCAGGCGGCTGGGGTGCGCTGCTGGTGTGCAAAGGCGTGGAAAAAGAGCTCTGGGGGGGCGAAGCCAATACCACCAACAATCGCATGGAGCTGACGGCGGCCATTCGTGGGTTGGAAGAGCTCAAGCGCCATTGCAACGTGCTGGTGGTGACAGACTCGGAATACGTCATGAAGGGCATGAAGGAATGGCTGGTTAACTGGAAAAAGCGCGGCTGGAAAACAGCGGCCAAACAGCCAGTGAAAAATGCTGATTTGTGGCAATTGTTGGATGAGCAAGTGAATCGCCATACCGTGACTTGGAAATGGGTACGCGGGCACACCGGGCATGATGGCAACGAACGTGCTGACCAATTGGCGAATCGCGGGGTTGATGAAGTCAGAGGTATGAAGCACGGCTGAACAAATTTCAGCAGAAACGCAATTCTCTGTAGGAGGGGCCGCCACGTCTTCGACGCCGCGCTGTCGCGCAGCAAACTGGGTGGCACTTTGTGTGGTTTTGGTTGCAGGGTGTCAGGACTGAAGCCTTCCCGAATAAATTCGGTCCCACAGTTCTGGCGCTGCACAGATTTCTGTAGGAGGTGCCGTGGCTGCGATAAGTCCCAAGGACCTTCGCCAACACGTTGGCTCCTACAGATGTTTCGCGCATTAATCCCCCGCTTTTAAAACCGAAAGTTCCCTCTTTTCCCATCAACTGTAGGCATTGCGACTATTGATACGCGTCGATGGCTGCGGTTACCGGGGCTAGATAGAGTCATCACCCATAGCTCACGCCATGAGGTGTCAAATGCAACGCTCGATTCGTCCCGAATCCAAAGACACCGCCGCAACAGTCGAATCCAAAGACCGTTTCGTCGGTCAACCTGCTACCCATCACGTATTGATACGGATTGAGTCCATCGGTATCAGCCCTTACGACGCCTTGTGGCGCCTGAATCCGACTACTGCTGAGGCCCGGCTGCTTGAAGGGCTGGGCAAAGAAATTGCGGGCGTCGTGCTCGCGGTTGGCGACGCAGTTACCGACGTGTCTCCCGGTGATAAGGTCGCGACCTATTCGTGCGAAGGTGCTTGTACATGCACCTTGAACGGCGAGTTTCTGGAATTGCCACGTTCGGCAGTGACGGTGTATCCCGATGTGCTGACTGCGGCCCAGGCCAGCGTGCATTACACATCGCTGCTGCTGGCGTATTTCGCGTACGTTGATTTGTCCAAGGTCAAACCGGGGCAGACGGTGCTTGTTACCGACGCGAGCCAATGTGCCGGTCCTGCTTTTCTGCAGTTGGGCAAAGCGCTTGGCCTGAATGTCATTGCCGCCGCCAAGAACACCCACGATAAGCAACGTTTACTCGACCTCGGCGCGCAGACAGTGGTGCTCACAGAAGAGCACGACCTGATTCATCGGGTAAACAAACTGACCGGCGGTAAAGGCGTTGATGCCATATTCGACGGTTTGGGCGGTTCACAGATGAACCTATTGGTGGATGCCCTTGCACCACGGGGCAGTGTGGTGCTTTACGGCCTGAAAAATGGCAATCAAACGCCGTTTCCGGCCCAAGAGGCGTTTCAGAAGAACATCAAGTTTTTCGTGCACTGCCTGAGTAACTTCACCGGCAAAGCTGAGTCGGGCGTCGAGCCCAACTACGAAGCGGTGCACAAAGCGTTAAGCGTCATCAACCAACTCACGGCGGACGGCCTGTTGACGTCGCGAGTGGACAAAGTGTTTCCGCTGGAGAAGGCGACATCAGCACAGCGCTATATGGCCGAGGTTCCCGTCATCGGCAGGGTGGTGTTGCAGCCGTCATGATTGCGCGCTGAATTCTGCGTCACCCGTGCGATGCCGTGGGGCGGCATTTTGCGCGGCGGGGTGTGCTAAAATTCCGCTCTTGTACGGTGTTGAAGCGTTGAGAATTCACAATTTATGGTGCTTAGATCTGTTGTACTCGATACCGAAACCACTGGTATGCCCGTTGCCGACGGGCATCGGGTGATCGAGATCGGCTGTGTTGAATTGATCGGCCGACGCCTGACCGGGCGACATTTTCACGTGTATTTGCAGCCGGATCGCGAAAGCGATGAAGGCGCTATTGGCGTTCACGGCATCACCACCGAATTCCTGGTCGGTAAGCCGCGCTTTAATGAGGTCGCTGAAGAGTTCTTTGAATTCATCAAGGGCGCTCAACTGATCATCCACAACGCCGCGTTCGACGTTGGTTTCATCAATAATGAATTTGCGCTGCTGGGACAGCGGGACAAGGCTGATCTCACTCAGCATTGCACCATTCTTGACACCCTGGCCATGGCCCGTGAGCGCCACCCCGGTCAGCGCAATAGCCTCGACGCACTCTGCAAACGTTATGGTGTAGACAACTCCGGTCGAGAACTGCACGGCGCTTTGCTTGATGCCGAGATTCTTGCCGACGTTTATCTGACGATGACCGGCGGTCAGACCAGCTTGTCCCTGGCGGGCAATGCAACGGACGGGAATGGTTCGGGCGAAGGGTCGGGCAATACCGCCACGGAAATTCGTCGCCTGCCCAGTGATCGGCAGCCAGCCCGTGTGATTCTGGCCAGCGACAGCGAGATGGCAGAGCACGATGTGCGTATGGCGGCCATCGCTAAATCCGCCGGAGCACCTGCGTTGTGGGTTCAGTTGCTTGAGGCTCAGACGCAAGCGGCCGTTCAATAGCGCGGTTTCATCAACCTCACTCAGTGGTGCCATGACCCAAGCTAACCCTGAACTGTCCATTCGCGTTGCGGATGAGCGCTTTGAGGATTACATCCTCAACAGTGAGTTCACCTTTACCGTCAGCGGCTACGCGCTTGCGCAGGTCGGGCAGCGCGTCGAGCGCTGGGAGGTTGAACCGGTCAAGCCTTACCGCAAGAATTACGGGATCGACGCTCAAGAGTTCGATCATTACCGGCACGGGCCTGATAACACTGTTCTCGTAGCGTGGCTCGGGGAGCGGCCAGTAGGTCATATGGTGCTCAGCACCCACTGGAACGGTTTTGCCCATGTCGATGAATTGGCAGTTGATGCGTCGGCCCGGCGCACAGGGGTTGCCCGGTCGTTGCTTGAGGTGGCGCAATTCTGGAGCCGCAAGCGTCACTTGCCTGGGATCATGCTCGAAACCCAAAACAGCAACTTGGCGGCGTGCAAGCTTTATGAGCGTTGCGGGTACATAGTCGGCGGAATAGACCACTTGCTGTACCGCGCAATTGATCCCGACACCCGAGAAACGGCCATTTTCTGGTATTTGATTTTTGAATAACCGAAAGAGACAGGCTGGTATCGCGCAAATCATTTGAACTGCCGCTTGGACTCGCTCTTTATCGCTCTTTGTAGAGTCGAGAAAGGGAGCAGAGCATCCAAGCGGCAGGCAGGTAATCACATGACAACGTAACCAATAGCCCGAATCAGGTGCGGGTCATTTTTACTTTGGACTGGAGCAACTCAAAGTCGTCCCCGCCCAGGTGGGTGACTCGATCACCGATGGCCAAACGATAGGTTGTGACAGGCTCCTTGCCGCTCGCCGCATCCGGCTGTGATTCCTGGAATTCATGCACTGAATAGACACGGCCTTCCGCGTCCCTTGCATGGAATTGTCCAACGAGAACTGAAGCCATTTGCTTTGTAACCTCTGAAGATAACCGCTCAATTGCGCTGACATGCTAACACTGCGCGACGACAGTCTACGCCCGCTTGTAAGGTAAGTCTGAAAGAACAGGTTCAGTGACTGCTTACTGGTGGATCAGACCGTATTTTGACTGATGAGTTTTCGTCCGCAGAAAAAAAAGTCTGGGGGCTAAGCACCGTGCCATGGGCTGCATCCGTTTGAGTTATTCTGCGCGGTGTTGCAACGCTCGGCATTGAAAACCAGACGAAGTGTGCTGCATCATCTATAACTGAATCTCCCCATATCATAAGCGGAAACTCTTCATGAGCCAGGTCTACAAGATTGCAGTCCTCGTGGGCAGCCTGAGAAAAGACTCGATCAACCGTAAGGTCGCACTTGCGCTGGCCGCGTTGGCGCCTGAAACCCTTGAACTAAAGATTATCGAGATCGGTGATCTACCTCTTTATAACGAAGACATCGACGCAGGTAATCCGCCGGCTGCTTATGTGGCATTTCGCCAGCAACTAATGGCGGCAGATGCTTTCTTGTTTGTAACTCCAGAATACAATCGCTCAGTGCCAGGCGTGTTGAAGAATGCCATCGACGTTGGTTCTCGTCCGTACGGCCAAAGCGCTTGGGGTGGCGGTAAACCCGGCGCTGTCGTCAGCGCGTCGCCAGGCGCCGTGGGGGGCTTTGGCGCTAACCATCATTTGCGCCAATCTTTGGTGTTCCTCAACGTACCGTGTATGCAGCAACCGGAAGCCTACTTGGGCAACGCCGGGGTCCTTTTTGACGAGTCGGGCACGCTTTCTGAAAAAACCAAACCTTTCCTGCAGGCTTTTGTTGACGCGTTTGCGGTATGGGTAGCGCTGAACAAAAAAGTTTGATTTCGCTGAGATCAATAAAGCGATAAGCGTTATGTAACGCAGGCAGCAACGGCGGCCAAGGTAAGTTTCCTCTTCATATCTAGCCACTTCCGGGACCCGTTCCCGAGAAGTGGCGTCGACGAAGGAAGCTTGCCATGTTGCTCGATTCAATCTCCACTGCCGCCCCCTCCGTATCACTCCCCTATTTTCATGCCGAATCACTCAAGCAGCGATTCACTCAAAATGTCGAGAATGCGCTTCTTGCCGAGCACATTGATGAAGCCGAGGCGCTATGGTTGCGAACCTTAGTGACACCTCCTTCCGACACCCAGGACTGGAATCCGCCGCGATTGGACGGTTTGAAAAAAAACGGAGGCTTGCCCGCTAACGTTGAGCTGGCTGCTGCGCTACAGATCAGTTATCGGTCGAGCGATACCACGATTTTTCTCGATACCTTGCTGTATGGCTTGGAGCGCTTTGATGATCGAGAGCAACTGCTAGGTACGTTATTGCAACGTTTCGGTTCAAGAACCGAAGAAGTCCCCACGTTTGAAGATGTGCTAATCGAAACGCCGGTGTTCGAAAACAGAATGTTCAACATCATCGATCACCATGTGGAGAAAATCGAAGCGCTTGCCCAGCATTTAGAGCAGATCCCCTCTTTGCAAATGGTATTTCAATGTGGGCTGCAGCAGACACTCGCTGGCTCATTACCCGGTTTAGCGGGGGATCCTTCATCCCATCTTTTACAGATTCTGGAGTCACCTGAGTCGCCAAAAGTGGACGGATTGGTTTCCGGCACACAAAGCCTTCTGGATGCAGCGCTGGATGATTACAGTGGTATTGCATTACCGCTTGGCCGTGAGCGGCGTTTTATCGATTCGTTCGGTAAGACCCTCGATCAAGTCGGGGTGAAGTCGGTTCAGCTTGCCCTGTCCAATACCATCAAGGCAGTGCCAGCAACCTTTGAGACGCAACTCGGCAAATTCTGGTGGTCACCTGTTGGTCAGGGCCAGACGCGTCGCGAATATGTCGCTAACGCTTTCGCAGAAGCTTTTCGTCAGCACCTGTATGCACGACGGCATGATGGTTTTCTAGTTGCTCATGAATCCCGGCGAATTAGCACGCTCCTTGACCCACAACTAAAACAGTGGGGCGATGGTGGTCCAATAACTGTCATGACGCTTGCGCTGTCGGACAATGCTCGACAACGGCCAAGGCTTGTCGGAGTTTTTGTGATTGCGTCAGTGGTGCCGTCACTCCCGGAACTGATTGTGTACACGGCTGGAAAAGGACTGCGCAGGTTCCGTAACCGGCTGGAATTAAGCGACCATTTCTCTACTCCCGAAGGCACCCTTGAGCTGCTTTGCCATCTGCCATTGAGCGATCATGCCTGGGTAACTTCAACGCCGTGGACGTTGCAATTTGACGATATGGAGGGCAATGACCCGTTTCTGAATGCGGTTGATTCAATCATGGCCCTGCAAAACAGTAATGTGCAGTTCGCGCTACAGCAGCCTCGACCAGAACGTAGCCGGATCGCTGTGATGATCGACGATGCATTGGACGTTCGCTATCTGGTCGATCAACGCCTGATCTGTCTGGGAGCTCGTCATCGGTGGCGCGAAGGAATAGCTACGTTCGATGAAACCTGGCTGAAATCGGCCGCTACTGGAATCCCCGCCACCGCTGCCTCCGGTAAAGGCAAAGGTGAGACCGTTCCACGTTCGCCCACCTGGACCGAGTTAACCCAGATTCTTGAAGACAACGCGCAGCGTATGTGGGAGGCGCAGCCTGATGTCGAGCGCTGTTCATTGGATGCGTTAAACCGGCAGTTGGCAGTGATCGGCGAAGGTCATCTGACGGCTAAAGAGGTCCGGGTACAGATTCCAGAGCAGTTGCCCGCCAAGACACAGGGCACCCTTGACCCAGCCCCGCAGTCGGTGGACTTAGTGACGCTGTTGCTCGAACGGGCCAGCGGATATCGCCAAATCGAGGTTCCGGCCGACAGTCAGATTTCAATCTTGACCGCGCCACAGCAGGTCAATGTCCTGCGGTTGACACCCCAATTACTCAATCATGTGCTCAATAGCGCCCGCGCACAGTTGTCGGCCGCGTTGATGAACCAGACCCAACAATTCTATACACGCCCCTTGCGTCGGAACGACAGTCAACTGTTTCCGGGTGCAATCTCCCGCGGTATTCGCAACGCCTTATTACGTATTGAACTGGACCTTGCCAGTCGCCTGAGCACCTTTAATGTTCAAGCCCGTGAAGCCTTCGAGCAGGTGCTGAACTATCCGACACGCAATTTGCGCCGTGTGTTCGGCGACAAGGCGGTCGAGGTTTACAGCCTGTGGTTAACCTATGACCCATCCAGCTCTGCCGTGCAAATGACCAACGTTTTTGCGCTACAGCAGCCCGGGCGCACGGACAGCACACTGTTGTTCTGGACACCATTTGAGGGGCTGAAAGTGGTCGAAAGCCTCGACATACTCCAGCAAGCGATCATTGCCCGCCTGAGAAATGGTGAACGGCGTGAGCATTGGCTGGCACTTTTTGCCGAGCCAGACAAAGCGCGCATCCGCAAATGCCTGGAGCGTACCGAAGCGATATCACTGTCAATCCAAACGCGCCAAATCGACGGTAATTTCATCGAGTACTTGCAAACCGTTGACTTGAACCGCCGAACACAGGGTGTAGTTCAGGCCTTTGAGTGGGCTTCTCGATGCCGGGTCGAGGCAAAACTCTTCGGTAACCTGGTCGCCGCCGCTCAAGCGGATGACTCTACTGCCTTGGCGCTGGACGTCATCTCAAGCAAGATTCAAAACGTCTTGTTTGAAGCTCGGATACCGGCTTGGATGAAAGCCGCTTCTGCGGAGTCGGTGGAGGAGTACGCCGACGTCCTCAGGCGTTACGCTCAGATCACCCTGTGGGAAAAGGACTTCTTGTTCGGTATTCCAGGCTTAAAAGGCTTCGCCCGCGAACAAGTCATCAAGCAATTACACCTCGACTTCCCGGATCACCCATTCGATCCAGACGATTTACAGATTACCCTCACGCGGTATGTGGGCTCGCCAACGGGTCTAGGACAGACACCCTCTTTTTTTCCCGCTGCGACCGATATCAAAACCCAAACACTGACCGAATTTGCCCTGAATCATTCTGCGGCCATTCAAGGGGCAACCTTGACCGTGGCCTCTGGAAAAGGCCGTACGGTCCCTGCGCAATTGACCCCCGCTTACCTTAAAGGATTGATCCGCACGTTAGACGTAGGCGCTCATTTTCAGAAGTTGCTGACGCAAAAACTCGACACTAAGGGACCGGAATACGCCATTCGCAAAGGTCTTTTTGTCAAACAGTGGCCCGCGATGATGATTGAATTGGCCATGCAGAAAAAGCTCGAGGGCCCGCTCACGTCCAACGCTTACCAGTACATCGAAGGCCTGATGGAAATGCCTGACACGCTTGCGCGGCAGGCGGTGCATGGTGAGGAAATTGTTTTGTGCCCGCTGCGCCTGATTGCCCAGGACGGTGCAATAGCAGACACGGTGCCCGGTTTTTATGTGATCTGCTCGAAAGACGCGGCTAAAGGTCCGGTGATTCTCTATTCGATTTTCAACCGGAATTTTTGCTTCAAGGAATACGTGACCCGCGAGAGCCTATTGCAGGACATTCGCCGCTCAAGCGCGTTGCAATCCCAGCTGATGCAGCGTGTTTCGGATGAGGTGAGAACGCGTTATGGGCATCACAGCTTTCATCTGCCGCCCCTATGGAGTGTCGATTTCTACGTGGACTACCCGATGTTTTCGCTGGGTCCGGTCACCCTGAGCTACGAACCCATACCCGGCAACCTTCTAACGTATCTGTTTGAAGACACCTTGAATGTGCTCAAGCAGATGGCCCAACAACAAACGGTAACCACCGCCCAGGCCGACTGGGAATCGTTCACCTATCTGATGACGCTCGGCGCCGAACAGATGCTGATTTTCATGCCCGGCGAACTGGGTGTGCTAATAGCTGCCTGGCAAGGTGTGTTGATGTTGCAGTCATCCGCTGAGTCAGCCGTTGGCAGTAATTGGGGTCGGGCGTTGGGGGAGTTCACTGTCGCCTTGTCGATTTTTGCCATGGCGAAACAGTCCGCCGCAGAGACGTCGAACTTTGAACCTGTCGTTCCCATTCGGTTAAGCAAGCTAATGTCTCCTCCCGAGTATTCATGGCAAAACACCCAACTGCCTTCGGAAGTAAAACGGCGGTTACAGACGTTCGAGGTGTCAGATATCACCCTGGGTAATCTGCTGAAGGATGAGCTTTACAACCTCTATCAGGCGCCACTGACTCAAAAAAATTACGCCGCTGTGGCAGGCAAGGTTTATGAAGTCCGGCGGGAAAATGAACGCTGGAACATTATCAGTGGTGACAAAGTCGGTCCAAATCTTCGGCTCAATCAGCACCAGCAATGGGAGCTCAATGTCCATTGGGGGCTGAAGGGTGGAGGAGGCGCTGTTACCCGCTTATCCTCTGCAGCGGAACTCACGGTTGGCGACGTCGAACATGCGATCAATCTAGAGTTTTCCGTTTTGGCCACCGGGATGCCTCAAATACGGCAGTTGTATCGGGCGCGCGCACGACAGATCGGGCGCGCTCATTTGCAAGCTAAACGCTACATTGAGACGTGTATGGATAACCTGAACGCGCTTGAATCCGGTGGTCTGCTGCATCCGAAGGTCAATCAAATCATTACTGCTTTTTTTGGTATTCAGAACACCAGTGCAGAACTGTTAGGTTCAATCAGGCAATCAGTGACCGGGTTGTTTAATTCAGTAATGGACCCATCGTTGGCCTCTTACTCATCCCCCCGATATGTTATCGGGTTAAACCGGGCCGGGTATGAAACCACGGTGGCATTTACGCTCAAGGAAGACCCTCTTCTGCGTATTTTCCTGACTGAGCGCTTTTTTCAGTCGTCGTTTTACCATCTCAAGGTCCCGCTCGCCGGGAGTGCCAGCTTCAACGCAACCGCTCATGCCCGATCCGCGTCGGTGATCCATGAGGTCTCTCACTTGAGCAACAATACGTTCGATATTGCCTATGTAGAGTCATCCGCGCCTTTTCTTGACCTGATGGCCGACGATTCGCCTGGCATGGTTCAGCTCAAGTCCGATGTGGAAGAAATGCAGCTCCGTTTCCTGTCCCATCGCACGCCCATTGAGCAACTGTTCAAGCGGTTTAAAAACGGCCGATGGGAAGACCTCAGTGATGACCCTGCGGAAGGCAAGTCTTTCGTTTTAGGCGTGACGGGTAAGTCAACGCTGGCAGAGGCTCGTCTTGAGTTTCTGGCCAACGCCGAAATGCGAGGGGAGATTTTGCTCAATAATGCTGACTCGTTAACCCTGCTGGTCATGTTGCTGGGTCGACACAATTTTGTTCCCTGAAGTGCGTGCCTGGCAACGAATGAACCGCCCCTGAAACAAGAGCCGCCTTGAAGCGGCTCGACTGGCTAGCGTTCAGAGCGCGTAGTGACGCAACTCACGGGCAATCACCAGGCGCTGGATTTCGCTGGAGCCCTCGTAGATCTGCGTGATCCGTGCGTCCCGGTAATAGCGCTCCACCGGGTAGTCTTCCAGATAGCCATAACCGCCATGGATCTGCACAGCGTTGGAACAGACTTTTTCGGCCATTTCCGAGGCAAACAGCTTGGCCTGGGAGGCTTCTGACAAACAGGGTTTCCCCGCGCTGCGCAGGCGTGCTGCATGCAAAATCAGCAAGCGTGAAGCGTTTAATTGGGTGTGCATGTCGGCAAGCATATTAGCGATGCTTTGATGCTCGATGATCGGCTTGTCGAACTGCACTCGTTCGCGGGCATAGGCCAGCGCGGCTTCAAACGCGGCACGGGCGATACCCAATGCTTGGGCAGCGATGCCAATGCGCCCGCCTTCAAGGTTGGACAGAGCGATGTTCAGTCCTTTACCACGCTCGCCGAGCAAATTGGCGGCGGGAATACGGCAATCATTCAACGTGACGGCGCAGGTGTCGGACGCGCGAATGCCCATTTTATGTTCGGTACGATCAACGATAAATCCGGCGGTGTCGGTGGGCACCAAAAACGCTGACAGGCCTTTCTTGCCCAGCTCGGGGTCCGTCACCGCAAAGACAATGGCCAGTTTGGCGCGTTTGCCGTTGCTGACGAACTGTTTGGCGCCGTTGATGATCCACTGACCGTCATGCAGCTCGGCGCGGGTGCGCAGGTTATGCGCTTCAGAGCCGGCTTGCGGTTCGGTCAGGCAAAAACAACCAATCGCCTGACCGCTGGCCAATGCGGGCAGCCATGTTTGTTTTTGAGCGTCGGTGCCGTAGTTGAGCACCGGGCCACAGCCCACGGAATTGTGGATACTCATCAGCGCACCGGTGGCGCCATCGCCTGCGGAGATTTCCTCTACCGCCAGCGCATAGGCCACGTAACCGACATAGGTGCCGCCCCATGCTTCGGGGACTACCATACCGAGCAAACCCAATTCACCCAGGGTGGCGACCAATTTATCGTCGATCCAGCCGGCTTTCTCCCACGCCTGGGCGTGGGGCGCGATTTCATTGCGGGCAAAGTCGCGCGCCATGTCGCGGATCATTACTTGCTCATCGGTCAGTTCAAGATCGTGCATGGCATCAGTCCTCTTGGCCGATGAAGAAACGTTCGACGTGCTTGGCAGTGAGTGCCCGCAAGGTGGGCGGGTTCCACTTCGGTTGGTTGTCTTTGTCGATGATCATTGCGCGCACACCCTCAATCAGATCGCCATGTTCGAACCACAGGCGGTCCACGTGCAGTTCCATCTCAAAACACGCTTCAAGCGGCAAGCGACGACCGCGCCTGAGCATTGCCAGCGTCACCGACATCGCCAAGGGCGAACGGCTTTCCATCACATTGGCGGTACGCAGGGCCCATTCGTGACTGTCGGCGACCGTGACTGCGCGCAATTGCTCAATGATGCTTGGAACATCGGGCAGACCAAAAAAGTGATCAATGACCGGGCGCAGCTTTTGCAATGGCGCATCGGGTAACTGCTGCACGCCGATTTTTGTCAGCAGGTTTTGCAGGTCTTTAAGCGCGTTGTCATTCCACGACAGGCTGTCCAATGCCTTGTCCAACTGCGCCAATGAGTCGCTGTTTACGTGCCAGTCGGCCAGGCCGCAATACAGCGCATCTGCTGCGCTGATTTGCACGCCGGTGACGCCGAGGTAAATGCCCAACTCACCGAGTAAGCGGGGGAGAAAATAACTGCCGCCCACGTCCGGGAAATATCCGATCGCCACTTCCGGCATCGCCAATCGGCTGCGCTCGGTGACCACGCGCAGATCGGCGCCCTGGGCCAGGCCCATGCCGCCGCCCAGAACATAACCGTCCATCAGCGCAAGCACCGGTTTGCGGTAATGATGAAGCGTCAGGTCGAGGGCGTACTCTTCGAAGAAGAAGTCCAGATGAACCGTCAGGCCGTTTTTAAAACTGTCGTACAGCGAACGAATATCGCCGCCTGCGCAAAATGCTTTGTCGCCGCTGCCACGCAATACCACGGCGACTATCTCGTCGTCGTGTGCCCATAGATCAAGCTGCACTTGCAGCGTACGCACCATGTCCAGGTTGATGGCATTCAAGCCTGCGGGGCGATTGAGGGTTAAATGACCGATATGATTGCGCACGCTGATCAATACCGCGTCGGGGTCGCGGCCAGCGTCTGCATCTTGAATTCGAGGAAATAAAATCTCACTGCTCATTCACTGTTTCCCTGCATCTTTATTGTTCTGGTTCTCGTTTGGCGCGAGAAATACCTGCCGGATCCTACCAGTGCAAATTTGCAAAATACAATCGGGAATGATGCAGCGTGGGTGCGCGTTTTTGCTTGGGCGGCCTTTCACACGGTTTGCATTTAATGTGCGAGCAGACCGTTTTCGAGCCGCAGATCAGCTCAACGCAACAGGTTATCAAACAGAATATGGATGAGGTTCTTCAGGGGGTCGGTGCTGCGTTGGGCCTTGCCTAGCAGCACGGCTCCCTGCAACGAAGACACGATAAATAACGCGGTTTTTTCGCACTCGAACCCCTCATGCAACTCCCCCGCAGCCACTGCTTGCTTGAGGCAGTCAGCGATGTTGTCCTGCAACGACGAGAATATTTCCACCAGTCGATTACGGATGATGTCGCTGTGTTCACTGGCTTCGGCGGCAAGGTTGCCGTACAGGCAGCCAATGTTAAGGCAGCCGTTTTCCAGGGTTTGCTGATGAAAATCGAAATAACTGCGTAACCGTGCCAATGGCGATAGCGAGGCGTTATGCAAGGTTTCATCAAGCACCGAGTTTGTGTTCACGGCGTAGAGGTCGAGAATTTCCAGACCAAACAGTTCCTTGGAAATGAAGTGATTGGTAAATGAACCCTGAGGCACGCCTGCCGCTTGCACAATGTCTCGCACGCTGGCGCCTGCGAACCCACGTTCATGCACGACCTTAAGGCCTTCGGTCAGTATTTTGTCGCGGTGTGATGGTTTAGCCATGGCTCGATAATCTGCTCATACACAGTTGAAATCTATTTATCCGCTGAGGCGGCCAACAGGTTGTCTTTCAAGAAGTCGATCAACGCCCTTAGTTTAGGCGAAGCGTGGCGACTTGACGGCCATAACATCCAAAGCGCTCCGCTGTGAACAACGAAATCTTCCAGTACCAGTTGCAGTTCACCCCGACTTAACGAGTCGCGGACTACCAAATCTGCAATGCAGGCGATTCCCATGCCTTGCAACGCCAAATAGTGTTGGGATTCGGTGGTCGAGCAGATGGCTGTTTTCGTCAAACGTGGTATCGGCGACGCATCGGGTGTCTGGAGCGGCCAGTGCTCGATCTTACCCGTCGCCGGAAATTTGTGCAGCAGACAGGCGTGATTCGCCAAGTCGCGGGGATGTTGCGGGACGCCGCGTTGGTTGAGGTACCCAGGGGAGGCAACCAACACCAGGCGAAACGTGCCCACCTGGTGCGATATCAGCCGGTCGCGCGACACTTTTACCTACGGCTGAAGCGGAAGTATCGAGTAACTTGGCGGCTTCGGTAAAACTGGGTGTTTCCGCGACCTGCACGAAAATACTGATGCCGCTCAGACTGTCCATTCCGTTCCTGATCTAGGGGTTGGCTCCTACAGAGGGTTGAGCGTTCACGCTTTCAAACTGAACAACGCCACCTGCGGCTCGTCACTCACCCAGTAATCGCTCACCGACCAACCGGCGCTGGCAGCAAGGGCGGTAAAAGACTCGACGGTGAATTTGTGGGAGTTCTCAGTGTGAAGGCGCTCTCCCGCAGCAAAATGGAACGTATGCCCAGCCACTTTAACCACTTGCTCAGTCTGACTGACGAGATGCATTTCCATGCGTTCGTCGATTTCGTTCCACAGCGCCAGGTGCTCAAATGCCTCGATATTGAAATTGCCGTCGAGTTCGCGGTTAATGCGGGTCAACAGGTTCTTGTTGAAATGCCCCGTCACGCCCTCGGCATCGTCGTACGCGGCAACCAAAATATCAGCGTTTTTGACCAAGTCCACGCCAACAATAAAGTGCGCGCCTTCACCCAGTAACCCATGAGCCAAGCGCAGAAATTTCGTCGCTTGCGCAGGGGTAAAGTTGCCGATGGTCGAGCCGGGGAAAAACCCCACGCAGGTGTGCCCGGCTACTTCGGTTGGCAGTTTCAACGCGCGGCTGAAGTCATCGATTTGCGGCGCTACCTTCAGCGTCGGGTAACTTTTTTTCAACAGCGCGGCCGCTTTTTTAAGTGCATTGGCGCTGATGTCGATGGGCACGTAAACGGCGATTTGCGGTGCAGCGTCAAGCAGCAGGCGGGTTTTGTCACTGGCCCCGCTGCCGAATTCCACCAAGGCCGCGCCTTCTGGAATCAGCGCGGCGATCTGTTGGGCGACGTCAGTCAGCAGGCCGGTTTCAGCACGGGTCGGATAATATTCGGGGGTCCGGCAAATGGCTTCAAACAGCTCTGAGCCAGCTGCGTCATAGAAATATTTGGGCGATAGATTTTTCACCGGCGCAGATAACCCGGTGACGACGTCGCGGGCAAACTCGCTGTCGTGGCTGTTGACCACCCCCGGTTGGCGCGTATCCCGGGCCAAGCGCAGGCCGGAAAACATCCAGCGCTTGTCCGGGCCGAAAAAATTTCGGTAGGTCGTGCGGGAATGACCCGGCGCAGTGATGCTGGCGCCGCCACGCAAGACCATCACGTTGATCATGAACTTGCCGTTGTATTCACCCACTGCACTGTCGGCCGGACGAAATCCTGGGTAGGCGTTGTAGGCACTTTGTGTCCACTGCCACGCCACGTCGTCGACTTGCTCCAGCAGGCCGGCTTCGGCGGCGGCTTCCCATTCTGCTTCGGTGGGCAGACGCGCATCCGCCCAGTGGGCAAACGCCGCTGCCTCGTAATAACTGATGCTGATCACTGGGGCCGCTGGGTCAATCGCTTCCAGCCCGCGCAACGTCATGTGTTGCCAGCCGTGTTCATCGTGTTGCCAGTACACCGGCGAGTTCCAGCCCTCGGCCTGAACCGTGGCCCAACCGTCTGCTAGCCACAGCCCGACCTTGCTGTAGCCGCCGTCGGCCATGAAAGCCAGCCATTCGCCGTTGGTCACCAACCGGTCACTGATTTCAAACGACTGGAGGAACGTCGTGTGCCGAGGGCCTTCATTGTCGAACGCGAAACCTTGGCCCTTGTGGCCGATGTCAGTGAGGCCGCCTTTGAGCGGTTTGAACTGACCACGACGCCCCGAGATATCTTTAGCCCAGCGCGGGTCATAAGCGGGTTTGAGCGAAGAAATACTAAACAGATGCAGGATGTCCATCAGCAACAGTTCCTGATGCTGCTCTTCGTGGGACAAGCCCAGTTCGATCAAGTCCGACATCTCTTTATTCATCGGCAACAGCAACAAGGTGCGCATGTGTTCGTCGACGTACTTGCGGTAGTCCACTACCTGATCCACGGTCGGACGTGTCATCAACCCGCGCTGGGGGCGAGGCTGACGCGGGCCAATGGCTTCGTAGTAAGAGTTGAACAGGTAGGCGAACGCTGGATCGAACGGGCGGTAGTCAGCCAGGTTTTCACGCAGTAAGAAGGTTTCAAAAAACCAGCTGGTATGAGCAATGTGCCATTTGGCAGGGCTGGCGTCCGGCATCGACTGAACGACCATGTCCTCAGCGCTGAGCGGTGCGATCAGGCTCTCGGTCCGGCTTCGAGTGGTCAGATAGCGCTTGAGTAATGCGTTACCGGCGGGGGCGTCGCGTAGCTCGCTGGAGGTGTTGGTCATCAGGTTTTTCTCTCCGGTGAATCCGTCTTTCAGCGGGTCTGCTGATCCTTTGCTGTTTCCAAAGAAAGAATGCAGGGCCTAGTACGTTCTTTTCATGACCGGGCCGGGGCGAAATGCTCATGCACCCCGTCCCGGCCCGAAAAGCGATAAAGCGTTACGGCTCAAAAGCGCTTGGTTCTGCCCTACGCGGCGTCTACCTCAAAGGTCACCTTGTTAGGGTAAAACGCCACGTGTTCCTTTATTTCAGCCACCGATGGATAGGCTTCATCGTAGGTCCACACCGCATTCTCAGCCGTTTTTCCATCAGCATTCAGGCTGTAATAGTTGGCGTCACCTTTGTATGGGCAATGAGTTTGATGTTCGGTGCGCGTGTAACGTTCAGCCCGAATATCGGATCGAGGAATATAAAAAACCGCTGGGTACTTGGCTTCTTCGAGTTTCAGAGCCTTGTCAGTCTGTGCAACGACAACGCCTTGGAACTTGACCGTGACGCGTCCTTGAACCGGAGAGAGGGTAATAGGATGATCGGGGCCGGGAATTTTCATGATGGTCAGACCTTATTCAGTGGATTGGCTCGGGAGAGCGTAGACGATCACTGCACCAGAATATGGATGACCGTATTATTTATTTTGCCGAATATGTACGATCGTATTTTTGATGTCAATCGGCCGACGGACTGGCCCTGTTCATACGTTTTCAGGCCAGCAGGGCCATTAACCCACCCTGGCGATCCAGCAAAGCGAGATCGTCGAAACCGCCGACGTGATGATCACCGATGAAAATCTGCGGCACGCTACGGCGACCGCTCAGGGCCATCATTTCCTTGCGCCGGGCGGAATCGAATTCGATATTGAATTCTTGTACCTCGACGCCTTTGTTGGCGAGCAAGGATTTGGCGTTACGGCAGTAAGGACAGGTACTCGTGGTGTACAGGGTAACGGTGGTCATGACAAAAAATCCTCTTGGGATCGGAAAATTCAGGCGCTATGGGCACCAGGATCGCTGCATGGTAGCGAGGTCGAATCTCTTTTCGGGTGCAAAGGCTCGCTGGTTTGCGACAGATCGTCAAAATTTCGATCCCTTCAGACGTGTTTGGCGATCACTGTCAAAACGGAAGCAGGGGCAGGAATTTCCCGTCAAGGGTGATCACTGCACGAGAGCCGCCTTGCGGGTCATCAACTTTTTTAATGTCCAGTTTGAAGTTGATCGCGCTGATGATTCCGTCGCCAAATTGCTCGTGCACCAGCGCCTTCAGGGTTGTGCCGTAGATCTGGATCATTTCATAGAAGCGGTAGATGGTCGGGTCGGTGGGGACACCGCCAGCGATGCTGCCGCGCAATGGGATGATCTGCAGACGAGCAATGGCGTCGTCGTCCAGCTCCAGGCGCTCGCCGACAATTTTTGCCGCACTTTCTGGCAGCGGGTGTTGGCCAAGGATCGCAGCAGTGACGTACGCCAGGCTCAGGCCGGTGCCGTCGGTGAGGTCCTGCCATGACAGATTTTTGCGGGCTTTTATCGCCAGAATGTCAGTGGTCAGGGCCAGGGTTGGGTCTTGATACGCGTGAGACTGATGCATGGGATGACTCCGTTAACTGTAAAGAGACGGGGCAGGTTTGAATCCGATCATGAGCGGATGCAACTATTAGTTCCAAGACGCATATACAATCCGAACCATAAGTTTTGCCTATAAGAGGCTTGCCGTGCTACTTCGACATCTGCGTTACCTGCTGGCAGTGGCCGATCATGGCAATTTCACCCGCGCGGCCCAGGCGCTGCATGTGTCTCAGCCAACCTTGTCGCAGCAGATCAAACAGCTGGAAGCGTCGCTGGGGGCTGAGTTACTCGACCGAAGCGCACGCTCAGTACAGCCTACGGATGCCGGTGCTGCTTACATTGAATACGCCCGTCGGGTCCTTCGGGAACTGGAGGCGGGCAAGCGCGCGATTCACGACGTGAAGGATTTGTCGCGGGGCACCCTGCGGCTGGGGATGACCCCGACGTTCATGGCCTACCTGGTCGGCCCGTTGCTGAGGGATTTTCTGGCGCTGTACCCGAAGGTTCAGTTCGAGGTATTCGAGTTGTCGATGATCGACATTGAAGCCAGGCTTGCGGATGACACCTTGGATATCGCCATTGCCTTCGCCGAAGGGGGCAATCCGGATATCCAGCATGTGCCGCTGTACGTGGAAAAACTCGGGTTGGCGGTTGGGCGTGATCACCCTTTATTCAATCGCACTGAACCTTTGTCACTGGCCGAACTGGAGCGCGTGCCCCTCGCGTTGCTGACGCCAGAGTTTGTTACCCGAACCTGCATCGACGATTACTACACCACGCACGGAATTATCCCCCTGGTGATCGTGGAGGCAAATTCGGTCAATGCCATTCTGGAGATCGTCCGGCACACCGGCATTGCTACGATTCTTCCTGAAGCGACTGCCCTTCAAGATCCCACGCTGAGGAAAATCGAATGGGTGCAAGCACCTCCCCAGCGAACAGCCGCGCTGCTTCGGCGCAAGAACGGCTACCAAAGCACCATGTCGATGGAGTTTGAGAAACTGGTGAAGGCGAAGCTTTCTGACACCCGCTCGAAACCACTGTAGGCGCCAACGTGTTGGCGAGAGTCCTTCGGACCTGATCGCAGCCTTCGGTGCTCCTACAGAATTTTGTGCATCGCCCGAGTCTGTGGGACCGAGTTTATTCGGGAAGGGTTCAGTCCTGACACGCTGCAAATCTTAAACAGCACAAAGTACCACCCAGTTTACTGCGCGACAGCGCGACCCCTCCTACAAATGTTGTTTATTTGCCTGACGGCTTCCAGGTTTTTAACAGCAGCGCATTGCTGACCACCGAGACGCTGGACAAGGCCATGGCTGCGCCGGCGATGACCGGATTTAGAAAGCCAAACGCTGCCAGTGGAATGCCGACCATGTTGAAGACGAATGCCCAGAACAGGTTTTGCCGAATTTTCGCGTAGGTCTTGCGGCTGATGTCCAGTGCGGCAGGGATCAGCAGGGGGTCGCCGCGCATCAAGGTGATGCCAGCGGTGTGCATCGCGACGTCGGTGCCGCCGCCCATGGCGATGCCGATGTCCGCAGCGGCCAGGGCCGGGGCGTCGTTGATGCCGTCGCCGACCATTGCCACCACTCTGGTTTTCTTCAGCTCAACCACCATGGCCGCTTTGTCCGCCGGCAGCACTTGCGCATGCACATCGGCGATGCCCAGCGCTTGGGCCGCCCAGTGGGCGCTGCCTTGGTTGTCGCCCGTCAGCAAGTGGCTGCTGATGTGCCGCGCGGTCAGTTCCTTGATGGCCTGCTCGGCGCCAGGCTTAAGGGTGTCACCAAAGGCGAATAGCCCGAGTACTGCGGGCGTAGGACCCACCTCAATCAGCCAGGACAACGTTTGACCCTCGGACTCCCACGCCTGTGCGTCGGCGGTCATCCCCGCCATGTCGAGTCGGTTTTCTTGCAAAATCCGCTGGCTGCCCAAGGCCAATGACCGACCGTCTACTGTTCCGGTGATGCCCCGACCGGTCAACGACTGGCTCGCGGTCACTGAAGCGACCGGCAAATGACGCTCTTTGCAGGCGTCCAAAACGGCTTTGGCCAAGGGATGCTCACTGCCCAGTTGCAGCGCGCCGGCCCATTGCAGCAGCTGCTCTTGATTGCCATCCACTGCAGACACGTGGCTGATACGCGGTTTGCCTGAGGTTAAGGTCCCGGTCTTGTCGAGGACCACGGCCGTTACTTCGTGGGCACGCTCCAAGGCTTCGGCGTCTTTGATCAGAATGCCAAAACGCGCGGCCACACCGGTCCCGGCCATGATCGCGGTGGGGGTCGCCAACCCCAAGGCACAAGGGCAAGCTATCACCAACACCGCCACAGCATTGATCAGCGCGACTTCCATAGGGACGCCCACCCATAACCAACCCAGCAGGGTCACAATGGCAATCAGCAGTACCACTGGAACGAAGATTTCGCTGACTTTGTCCACCAGCTTTTGGATCGGCGCCTTGGCGGCTTGAGCGTCTTCGACCAGACGAATAATGCGCGACAGCACCGATTCGGCGCCGATGGCCGTGGTTTTAACCCGCAGCCGACCTTCGCCATTAATCGCGCCGCCGGTGACTTTATCCCCAGGCTGTTTGAACACTGGCAGGCTCTCGCCACTGATCAACGCTTCGTCGGCGTGGCTTTGGCCTTCGATCACCTCACCGTCAACTGGAAAGCGCTCACCGGGTTTGACTGACACCACATCGTTCAAGCGCAGAGCGCTGATAGCCACGTCTCGTTCCTGACCGTCGACGATTTGAATGGCGCGTTCGGGACGCAGCGCTTCAAGGGCGCGGATGGCCCCGGCGGTTTGCCGTTTCGCGCGGCTTTCCAAGTATTTGCCCAGCAGTACCAAGGCGATCACCACCGCCGACGCTTCGAAATACAGGTGCGGCATCTCGCCCGCTGCGGTTTTGGCCCATTCGTACACACTAAGCCCGTAACCGGCGCTGGTACCCAATGCGACCAGCAGGTCCATGTTCCCGGACTTGGCCCGGACGGCTTTCCACGCGGCGATGTAGAAGCGCGCGCCGAAGATGAATTGCACCGGCGTGGCCAAAGCAAACTGCACCCAGGGCGCCAACATCCAATGCACGCCGAACGGCTGCAACAGCATCGGAATCACCAGTGGCAATGCCAGGATAATCGCCAGCAGTAACGTCACGCGTTCAGTGTGCAGGTGTTTTTGTTGTTGTTTCAGGGTGGTTTGTCGGTCTTCGATCGGGCGCGCGCCGTAGCCGGCGTCATCGACCGCAGCAATCAATGCCGCCAGATCAGTAGCGCCGACAAACTCAATCCGGGCGCGCTCAGTGGCGAGGTTGACGCTGGCACTCTTGACCCCGGCGACTCGGTTCAGCGCCCGCTCGACACGGCCGGAACACGAGGCACAGGTCATGCCTGAGATAGAGAGGTTGGCGGTGGTGGACGCGATCATCACTGGGGCTCCATGAGTGATTTGACCCACGCAGCATCAACCTTCCCCTTAGGTTAAGGTCAAGGGTCTTTTTTAGTGTTTTATCGGAGAATGGTCGCCACTAGAGTGCGACGGAACCGGGTCATCGGCAGCACGCTGCGGTCGGCCTTGGCCAGAATCGTTGCGCCTTGCAACGAAGCAACGATGAATGACGCCATATCCGTAAGGTCGATGTCCTTGGAGAGTTCGCCGGCTTGTGCGGCATCGCTGAGGCACAAAGCGATTTGTCGTTGCACTTCCTTGAAAATCTCGACCACACGCAGACGGATGATCTCGCTGTGCATGCCGATCTCGACCCCGAAATTGCCGATCAAACAGCCATTTTCAACGCCATGGGCTTCCAGGCTGCTGATGTTGGCATCGATATAGGCCAACAGCCGCGCAGTCGGCGTAAGGGCCGGGTTACTCAAGGTCTGATCGATGATCTTTGCCGTTTCCTCAAACGACAGGTCAAGAATCTCCAACCCGAATGCTTCTTTAGACGCAAAGTGGTTCGTGAACGAGCCGTTGGGCACGTTAGCGGCGGTGGTGATGTCACGCACGCTGGCGTTGGAAAACCCACGCTCGTGGACGACGCGCAGCCCTTCAGTCAGTATTTTTTCGCGATTCGATAGTCTGCTCATGGCGAATAATATGATCGTCCACATAAAAACCGTCAAGGCGGGGTAAGGGGCCAAAAGCCCCGTTCTGTAGGAGGCGCCGCGACGTCTTCGGCGCCGCGCTGTCACGCAGCAAACTGGGCGGTACTTTGTATGGCTTGAGGTTGCAGCGTGTCAGGACTGGCGCCTTCCCGAATAAATTCGGTCCCACAGTTTTTCGCGCAATGCACACATTTGTAGACGCTGCCGAAGGCTGCGACAAGGGCCGAAGGACCTTCGCCAACAAGTTGGCTCAGATGGCCGCCTCCCTGTAGATCGCCAGTGAATTGAATATCGAATTGCGGGAAGAGGCCCCGTGAAACCATGCGGCCGAACGCAGGCGTTGCGCAGGGGGTAACGAGGCAAGGATGCCGAGAAAGCCGTGCGCGGCCAGGGACGGCCGCTCACGGCGACCCCCGGAGCAACGCCGGAGTGAGGGAAGACCGAGCCTAAGCGAGGGCCCGCATGGTGGGGCAAGCGTTTTGGGGGACCTTTTGGGCGTTTGAAAAAGGTGCCTCGCTGTAAAAGCGAAACCATAAGATCAGCACCCACAAAGGCCGGATATACACACGGAATACAGCGCCAACCTGTTTGAGGTTGATGAGAGCCAACTTTTGCGAGGCTTTATCAGCTAAGCCGCATCGCCAACACGTAGGCTCTACAGATTGAACCACTCGCTGACAATTTAGCTCCCACACACTACGCTTAGGCCCACGCTTTACTGATCTGGAGTTACTCAGTTCATTGCTATTTGAGCAGGGCATCCATCAGGCGCATTTGATGAACGAATACACCCCCCATAATTGGGCGCCGCACGAGCGTCCGGCCATTCCCGGCTCGCCCTCGACGCCGTTGCATCCAACGGGCAAGCGCGTGGCGTTCGCACTTGTCGGGGTGATTGTGGCGTTGACCGGTGGCTTGGGAAACGCCTTGGTCGTGGCCAACTTGCCCTACCTGCAAGGCTCGCTTGGGGCGACTACGGAAGAAATTGCCTGGCTACCCGCCGCTTACGTCATGACCAACGTCTCGATGAACCTGCTGTTGGTGAAGTTTCGCCAGCAGTTCGGTTTGCGTGCGTTTACTGAAGTGTTTCTGGTGCTCTACGCCTTGGTCACGTTCGGCCATCTGTTCGTCAACGACTGGAGTTCGGCCATCGCCGTGCGTGCAGCCCACGGCATGGTCGGTGCAGCGCTCAGTTCATTGGGCCTTTATTACATGATTCAGGCGTTCCCGCAGCGGTGGCGAACCAAGGCCTTAGTGCTGGGTTTGGGTATGTCCCAATTGGCGATTCCGCTGGCGCGATTGGTGTCTGAAGATTTGCTATTGATCGCCGAGTGGCGAGGGCTGTACCTGTTTGAACTGGGCATGGCCTTGCTGTCGTTGGGCTGTGTGCTGCTGCTCAAATTGCCGCCGGGTGACCGCTTCAAAGCCTTTGAACCGCTGGATTTTCTAACCTTCGGCTTACTCGCTCCAGGCTTCGCGTTGCTCTGCGCGGTGTTGTCGTTAGGCCGGATTGACTGGTGGCTGGAAGCACCCTGGATCGGTATTGCCTCGGCGGCCTCAATCGTGCTGATTGTTGCCGGACTGGCCATCGAACATAACCGGGCCAGACCGTTGCTGATTACCCGTTGGTTGGGCAGCGGGCGGATTATTCGTCTGGCGCTGGGAGTGATCCTGAGTCGTATCGTGTTGTCCGAACAAGCGACCGGCGCTGTGGGTTTTTTGCAGGCGCTGAACATGAGCAGCCAGCAAATGCACACGCTGTACCTGATGATGTTGTTTGGCAGCGTCGCAGGTCTGGTGGTGAGTGCGTTAACCATCGATCCGTTGCACTTGTTCAAGCCACTGATCATCGCCTTGGCGATCATGGCCGTGGGCAGTGGCATGGACAGTTTTTCCAACAGCCTTACCCGGCCATCGAACATGTACTTGAGTCAGTTTTTACTGGCCTTTGGCGGCACGTTTTTTCTCGGACCCACGCTGGTATTGGGCCTGAGCGGGGTGATTGCCAACCCGCGCAATATCGTCAGTTTTTCAGTGTTGTTCGGCATCACCCAAAACATCGGCGGCTTGATTGGCGCTGCCGCCTTGGGCACGCTGCAAATCGTCCGGGAAAAGTTTCACTCCAGCAATATCGTCGAGCACCTGACCCTGATTGATCCACAAGTGCAGGCCCGGTTGCTCAGTTCCACCAACAGCTATGCGTCGTCTATTGCGGACCCCTCGTTGCGAAATCTTCAGGGCATTCGTGCGATCGCTGCTACCGCCACCCGGGAAGCTAATGTGCTGGCGTATAACGATGTGTTCATGACCATTGCGCTGGTGGCGGTACTGACCATGATCTGGGTTTTCGCCCGCAGTATTTGGCTGATGTTTACCACCCAGCCGCTTGATGCGCCTGCACCGCCACAACCGTCTTCCGTTCACTCTAATGGCGCCGAACTTTCATGACCGAGCCTAATACCCCTGTACACGCGCCGCCCGCAGCCGCCACAGGTCCGGCGCCTGCACCGATCATTGCGCCGCCGACCAGCCAGCCACGCTCGTTGGGGGTGCGAATTGTCTCGTCGGTGATCTTCGGTTCGGTGGCCCTGGCCGGGGTGTTGATCGTGCTGTATGCCTGGCGATTGCCGCCCTTCACCAGCGCCATTCAGCGTACTGAAAATGCCTTGGTTCGGGGCCAGGTCACGATCATTGGGCCGCAACTGAGCGGGTATGTGTACGAGGTCCCGGTACAGGACTTCCAATTTGTGAAGTCCGGGGATTTGCTGGTGCGGCTGGACGACCGTATCTACAAACAACACCTGGATCAGGCGTTAGCGCAACTGGGCGTACAAAAAGCGGCACTCGCCAACAACCTGCAACAGCGGCGCAGCGCCGACGCAACCATTCTGCAACGCCAGGCCGCGCTGTCCAATACCATGGCCCAGGTCGACAAAAGCGCTGCGGATTTACGCCGCAACGAAGCGTTGATCTCGGATGGCTCCGTGTCCAAGCGCGATTTGGACGTGACCCGTGCGGATAACGCACAGGCGGTCGCCGCCGTGGCTCAGGCAAAGGCAGCGCTGGAAATATCCCGTCAGGATTTACAAACCGTGATCGTCAATCGCGGTTCACTGGAGGCGTCAGTGGCCAACGCCGAGGCCGCCATTGAGCTGGCGCGGATTGACCTGTCCAATACTCGGGTAATCGCGCCACGGGACGGGCAGTTGGGGCAAATTGGTGTGCGTCTGGGAGCCTACGTCAACTCTGGCGCGCAGTTGATGGCGCTGGTGCCGGATCGTCTGTGGATCATCGCCAACATGAAAGAAACGCAGATGGCAGGCGTTCGCTTGGGTCAACCGGTGACCTTCAGCGTCGACGCGTTGGATGATCAGAAGATGCAGGGCAGGGTGCAGCGTATTTCACCGGCCACCGGCTCGGAATTCAGCCTGCTGCCAGCGGACAACGCCACCGGCAACTTCGTCAAGATCGCCCAGCGGATCCCAGTGCGGATCAGCGTCGAACCCAACCAACCATTGGCGAAACGCTTGCGGCCGGGGATGTCAGTGGTGGTGAGTATCGACACCAGCCAGAGCGGCGACGTACCGCCGGACCCAGCTGATGACGATCAAGCGCAAGGCGACCCACTCAAAAAATCTGAGTAAATAACCAGTACAGTGAACCGGAAAGCACCATCGCCGCTGGGAGCGTTAATACCCACGCCATAGCCAGGTTGCGCAGGGTGCGCATTTGCAGCCCGGAACCGTTGGCGACCATGGCCCCGGCCACGCCTGATGACAACACGTGGGTGGTGGAAACCGGTAACCCATACATGTCCGCTGCGCCGATGGTGACCATCGCCACCAATTCAGCCGACGCGCCTTGGGCGTAGGTCAGATGGGTTTTGCCGATCTTCTCGCCAACGGTCACGACGATCCGTTTCCAGCCCACCATGGTCCCCAGGCCCAGCGCCACCGCCACCGCGATTTTCACCCACAGCGGGATGAAGCGCGTGGCAGTGTCGATCTGCGCCTTGAACTGCTGCAACTTGGCTTGGGTGTCAGCGTCGAAATTTCCGACCTTGTTCGCGGTGATCAAGCGAATCGTTTCTGAAACCAGGTACATGTCATTTCGTACGTTGGCCGTGGCCTCGGCGGGTACTTTCGACAGCGAACCGTAATCGCCCACTTGAATTCCGATCTTACCGGTCAATACGGCCAAGGCCGGGACCAACGTTGGCGTCACCTGTTTGGTGCGCACATAAGTCGTCAGCTCTTGGCGAGGATCGGCGGGCGCTGGCTGGGTGACACTTTTGCTCAATGCCAGCTGCGTAACCTGCGCCACGGCTGCGAATTGCACCGATTGATCAGCCGGCATGGCGCGGTTTAACGCGTAGGCCATGGGCAAGGTACCCACCAGAATCAGCATGATCAGGCCCATGCCTTTTTGGCCGTCATTCGAGCCGTGGGCAAATGATACGCCGGTGCAGGTCAGAATCAGCAGGCCACGAATCCACAGCGGAGGCGGCGCATTGCCTTCTGGTGCCTTGTACAGCGCACGGTTCTTGATAAACATGCGCATCGCCACCAACAGCAATGCCGCAAATGCAAAGCCGACCAAAGGCGACAACAGCAGCGAATAGCCAATCTTGATTGCTTGGCTCCAATCGACACCGCTTGTGCCGTCGCGGCCATGCATCAGGGCGTTAGCCACGCCGACGCCGATGATCGAGCCGATCAACGTGTGGGAAGAAGACGCCGGAAGTCCTAAAAACCACGTGCCCAGGTTCCACATAATCGCCGCGATCAGCAGAGCGAAAATCATCGCAAAACCAGCCGATGAGCCGACCTGCAATATCAACTCGACGGGTAATAAAGCAATGATGCCGAACGCCACTGCGCCGCTTGACGTCAGAACGCCGAGGAAGTTGAAACAACCTGACCACGCCACCGCAAAGTTGGGCGGCAGCGAATGGGTGTAGATCACCGTCGCCACGGCGTTGGCGGTGTCATGGAAACCGTTGACGAATTCAAACCCCAGCGCGATCAACAGCGCCACGCCCAACAACAAAAACGGTGTCCAGGTGGTTACCACCGTGCCCATGTCATCGACGTCGTGCATCAGGCTGTAGGCGGTAAACAACAAACCGCTGCCAAGCACAGCGAAAAACACGATCCAAGTGAGCAAGCTCGGTTTACGGTCTATACGCGGTCTGGAGCCAGATGCCTGGACCAGCGAGTCCGGCGCCAAGGAGTTGCTGGGCATGATGTGAAGTCCTATTCATTGGAGTTCACCCTATGATCATTACAAAATGTGACAAATTTGCGATGCTATGGACGCCTACCCGCCGCCGGTCTGAAATGCGATGTTCAAAAATCATCTCGCTTGCGAAACGCCCAACGCCCGGCGAGCAACGTAAAGGTCGCGACCAATGCCACCAGCACCCAGAAGCCCTCTGGATCAGTGGCCAGTGGAATGCCGCCGACGTTCATACCGAAGAAACCGGCAATGATGTTGATGGGTAGCGCAAGGACAGTGACCACGGTGAGAGTGAACAAAGTGCGATTGCTTTGTTCATTGAGCTTGGCGGCGATTTCTTCCTGCAACAATTTGATTCGCTCGCCCAGTGCGATCAGGTCGCTGATCACCAGCGCAGATTCATCGGTGGATTGGCGCAGCTCTTGAACATCAGCATCCAGCAACCAGGCGGGTGGTCGATTTAGCACGCGCATGAGTGAGCTCGGCTCGAGCGCCAATAGCCGTTGCAAGCGCACCAGCACCCGACGCATGGCGCCAAGGTCCGCCCGGTTATCGCTCAGCCTTGACGACAATAATTGGTCTTCGATCTTGTCGACACTGAGCGTGGTCTTGCGCACGATCTGCTCAAGCACTTCGCCCTGATCACGCAGCAAGTGCGTGAGTAATTCCAGTGGTGAGCGAAAGCATTCCCCGCGTTTGACCGAATGCCGCAAGCGATCCACCGAATGCAACGGCTGCTGGCGGGCGCTGATCATCAGATGACTGCGGGTACATACCCACAACGTCGAGATGTCCGAAGAGACCATGCCGAAGTCGAACACAACGTCATTGACCACCGCCAGCAACGAGGCGTCAACGTGTTCGATGCGGGTCGAGCGCGAACCTTCGTGCAGCGCTTGGAAAAACTCCTCCGGCAATTCCAGATTGGATTTCATCCAGCGTTGGCATGCCGCGTGGGCCAGGTTCAGGTGCAGCCAAATGAACGCCTCAGGGTCTTGAGGGGTGTGCAAACAGTCCAGCGCGGTTGCCGAATCAATTTCCTGGCCGCGCTCGCCCGGTCGAAAGCGAAATCCGTAAATCAGGCCAAACAGATCTGAATCCTGACGGGTGTGCGCAATGCGTTGATTCATGTGGGCTCGCTGACCGTGAAGCGCCTGTCAGGGGCACAGGCTCGCCAAGGTCGCATCATCGCAAGCGCTTATTACGGTTTTGTTACCTTTCAAGTCAGGCGCTCAAGCGAGCCGTTAATTCATTTAGCTGACCCGACAAACCGTGCAAGTTTCGGCTGGCTGTTTCTGTGCGTTTTACGTTGTCCTGGTTCGCGTTGGCGATTTGGGTGATTTCGCTCAAGTTGCGTGAGATGTCTTCGGCGACGGATGTTTGTTCTTCTGCGGCCGTGGCGATCTGACGGTTCATGTCGCGGATAGCTTCCACCGCTTCGGTGATGCGGTGCAGCATGACACCGGCTTCGGTGACTTGCTGGACGCTTTCTTCGCTTCGGGATTGACCGTTTTCGATGGCCTTCACCGCTTCGACGGCACCGGTTTGCACGGTGCTGATGATTTGATTGATCTCGGCGGTGGACGCGGCGGTGCGTTGCGCCAGGCTGCGAACTTCGTCGGCGACCACTGCAAAACCACGGCCTGCGTCGCCGGCACGCGCCGCTTCGATGGCGGCATTCAGCGCCAGCAGGTTGGTTTGCTCGGCGATGCCGCGAATCACTTCGAGCACCTTGCTGATACGGCCGCTGTCGGTTTCCAATTGGCGGATGACTACCGCGGTATTGGAAATTTCCCCGCGCATATGGGTGATCGCAGTAATGGTGCTGCGCATCACCTGTTCGCCCTGTTGGGCGCTATGGTCCGCGTGGTCGGCGGCGGTGGCGGCTTGAGCTGCGTGGCGGGAGACTTCCTGAGCGGTAGCAGACATTTCATTCATTGCGGTGGCGACTTGATCGGTACGGTCGAATTGCTCGGTGGTGCCCTGGGATATCAACTGCGCAATCGCGCTTAGCTCGCCACTGGCGCCGTCCAAGTCCGATGCGCTGCGTTTCAGGCTGCTAAAAGTTTCAGCCAGAAAATCGCGCAGGGTGTTGGCGGCAATCGCCAGACGGCCCAGCTCGTCCTGGCGCTCAGCATTGACGCGTTGGCCAAATCTGCCCTCGCTCAGTTGGGCGACGTACTCGATCAAGCGTCGAATCGGATCGATCAAGTTCCGGTTGAGCAGCCATAAGCTCAGCAGTCCGATGATTAACCCAGATCCGAGCATCACCCCGATACCCAATAAAATGGTCCGGTTCGCGTCAGCACTGATCAGTTCGGATTGTTGATTGCCTTGTGTTCGTAACTGCTCCACCAGCGTGCTCATTTCTTCGCTGGTAGCTCGGTCCATGCCTTTGACGGCGGTATCACCTACCGTCGGGTCGCCGTTGGCAGCCACAAAGGCATCTCGGCCTTTCAAATAATTGGTCCCCAGCACGCGATGGCTTTCCCGCAGTTTTTCAATGCTGGATTTCAACTCAGGATTGGCGCTGGTCTGCGTGATGAGCTGACCCAAAATGGCTTGTACTTGAACTTGGCGTTCGTCGAACTGGCCCCAGTATTTGGTCAGTTCGACAGGCTGCTTGCCGCGCAACAGAACGTTCTTCCACTCCTGAACCTGAATCTTGAACTGAAGGTTGGCTTCATCCAGCAATTGCGAGGTGTGCAGCGGCCCATCGACCAACGCTTTGTAGTCCTGCACGCCGCTGGACAGGAAATGAAAGCATGCCAACGCAATCAACAACATCGCTAACAGGCTGCCGCCGAGCAACGCCAAAATCTGAGCTCTGAGGGATTTTTGCAAGAACATGGGCGGTATCTCGTGGCCAGGGACGAAAGCATTCCGCGCCTGGAACGGCGCGCGACGATGACATCCCTGTCCCTTCGAACTCGGGATATCCCGCTGCTCGGAGGCTTATTACCAAGAGAGTCGGCTGACACCGGGGATTCTTGAATCCATTTGAATAGATAACATTCCCGCGGCAGGCCTAACGGGCACTCATATCATCGCCAACGGTTGTTTGCGCAGGGGCGTCGGCCAGGCACTCTCGATAGCACTCAGATCGGCGTCGCTCAACACCCACTGCGCCGCTGCTGCATTCAGGCGCAAGTGTTCGGGATCGACTGCTTTGGGGATGGCGATCACCCCCGGATGGCGCAGGACCCAAGCCAGGCAGATTTGCGCGGGCGTGGCGTTATAGCGGGCAGCGATGTCCCGTAGCACCGGACTTTTCAACAAACGTCCGCCTTGGGCAATCGGCGAATAAGCCATCAGTGGCATGCCGTTGGCCTCGCTCCATGGCAACAAATCGAACTCGATACCGCGCTGCTCAATGTTGTACAACACTTGGTTGGTGGCGCAGGCCGGGTCGTTGAGTTCCAGCAGGTCTGAGACGTCGAAATTGGACACACCCCAACGGCCGATCTTGCCCACCTCCCGTAACCGTTCGAAGGCTTCGGCGGTTTCTTCGAGTGGGTACTGTCCAGGCCAGTGCAGTAAGTACAGATCGATGTAGTCGGTGCCCAGCCGCTGCAGGCTTCGTTCGCACGCCGCCGGAAGTCCTTTGCGGCTGGAGTTATGCGGGTAGACCTTGCTGACCAAGTACACCAGATCGCGTCGCCCGACGATGGCTTCGCCGACCACTCGTTCCGCGTCGCCTTCGGCGTACATCTCGGCGGTATCAATCAACGTCATGCCCAGTTCAATCCCCAGCTGTAGCGCGGCGACTTCGTCTTTTCGCTGGGAAGCGTCTTCGCCAATGTGCCAGGTGCCTTGGCCGATGACTGGAACGGATGAACCAGCCAGATCGAGGGTTCGCATAAAAACCTCCTGCTGATGAGTGATATTGAATCGGGCAGCGGGATCGGGGAGTGGTTCAAAGTTTAAGCGCAAAGCGTTTTCTTGAATGTGACTGGCGCGGGGTTTTTGGGTGTCTATCCGGCTTTTGCGCAATCCGGCATTCAATTCACGATCTGTAGGAACCCACGTGTTGGCGAAGGTCCTACTGAAGTTCTATGTTTGCCGCGCGACAGCGCGGCGTCGAAGACGTGGCGGACCTTCCTACAAAAAACTGTGCATCACCGATATCTGTGGGACCGAATTTATTCGGGAAGGCTTGCGTCCTGACACGCTGCACGCAACGACCCGTTCACTTGTTACGCGCACTCTCCCAACCACCCCCCAACGCCAGGAACAAATCGATCTGGCCCATGGCGACTTGGGTATTGGCTGACGCCAGTTGCGCCCGTACATCGGTGTAGGTGCGGGTGGCTTGTAGGTCGGCGAGGAATGAAGCGCGTCCGGCGCGGAAGAAGCGGTGTGTTTGTTCCGCTGCCTGTTGCGCCGATTGTTGGGCATCTGCCAAGGCGTCGCGGCGTTCCAGCAGGGCGGTGTATTGCGCCAGGCTGGTTTGGGTTTCGCGGATAGCATTCAACACGGTCCCGTCAAACCGCGCCAAGGCGGCCTGGGTCGAGGCTTCGGCTTCGTGAATGCGTGCGCGTGAACCGTTCGAGGGGACGGTCCAGCTCAGTAACGGACCAAAACCCCAACGGTTGGTTGCCTGCTTGCCCAGGTCGTCGAGGATACCCACGGTGCCGATCGTCGCGCCGATGCTGATGTCCGGGTACAACTCCCCCGTGGCCACGCCGATATCGGCCGTCGCAACCGCGAGTCGACGTTCTGCCTGGCGCACGTCGGGCCGACGTTTGAGCAGCGCGGCGCCATCACCCACCGGCATGACCTGCGCGATGTGTGGCAGTTGGGCGCAGGTCGCAACACCAGCCGGCAACTGGTCGAGGGGTTTGGCCAACAACATCGACAACCGAAATAACCCGGCTTGGCGAGTGGCAGTGTAGCGGGGCAGCTCGGCGCCCAAGGACTTGAACTGCGTTTGCGAACGCGTGACCTGGGTCTCATCACCACGGCCGGCATCGCGAAGACGCTGGGTCAGCTTCAAACTTTCCCGCTGTAGATCCAATGATTGCTGGGCGATTCCCTGTTCTTCATTGGCCGCGCAGACTTGAGCGTAGGCCCGCACTACATCGGCGACCAAGGTAATTCGCGCGGTGTCGGACGCAGCCTGGGTCGCATCGGCATTGGCCTCAGCGGCCTCGATACCGCGTTGCAGCGTGCCAAACAGGTCGAACTGATACGAGGTACTGATGCCAACGTCACCGACATTGGACACCGGGACTTTTTCAGTCAGCAGATAGGCTTCGCCTGACTCCTGCAAACGCTGCGCGCCGAGTTTCACGCTGCTGTGGAAGCCGCCGACCGCCTGGGCTTCTTGAACCTGCATGCGGGCGCGTGAAAGATTAGCTGCCGCGACCCGCAGGTCGGTGTTGGTGGCCATGGCTTGCTGAATCAACTGATTAAGGCGCTGATCCTGATACAGCCGCCACCAGTCTTGCTCCACCGGTGCGGAGATCACATCGGCGCCTTTGCCCGCCAACTCGCCCTGTAAATCCGGGCGATTGAGGGCGGCGTCTTTGGGCAGGTGGTAATCCGGACCGACGATTTGGCAGGCCGACAACATCACGCTCAGCGCGAGGATCGTGAGACGGACGCCGGGCTTCATTTAGCGGCGTCCTTGTCTTTGGCGTCGTGGGCGGCGAGGTCGGCGTCGTTGATCATCGACACGGTTGCGGTGCGCCCGGCAATCATGCGGAAGTCTTCGGGCACGCTGTCAAAGGCGATTCGTACCGGAATCCGTTGCGCCAAACGCACCCAACTGAATGCCGGATTGATGTTTGGCAACAGGTTGGTACCGCTGCTGCGATCACGGTCTTCGATGGCGGCGACGATGCTTTGCACATGACCGCGCAAGCGGGTGTGGTCGCCAATCACGCGGATATCCACAGACTGGCCGATATGAATGCCGGCCAGTTTGGTTTCTTCAAAATAGCCGTCGATGTGAAACGACGAACCGTCCACCACCGACAACACTGCACGGCCGGCACTGACGAATTCTTGCGCACGCGGCGCACGGTCGTTGAGGTAGCCGTCTACCGGGCTGCGAATCACCGAGCGATCCAGGTTTAGTTGCGCCGCGTCCACTGCCACTTGGGATTCGCCCAGCGCTGCCAGGCCTCGGGCCTCGCGGGACTGACTTTCTTCCAGTTGTTCTTGGGCGACCAGATTACCCAGGCCCCGGTTACGTTTGTTTTCGCGACGGGCCTGTTCGTAGGCCTCCTGGCGTTCCGCGACCGTGGCTTGCGCCTGGCGCAGGGCCAGACGAAAACGGTCCTGATCGATGACGAACAGCACCTGGCCTTTGCTCACCACCTGGTTATCCACAACGTCCACGCGTTGGATCAGCCCGGAAACGTCCGGGGCGATCTGAACGATATCGGCGCGGATGTGCCCGTCCCGGGTCCAGGGCGCGAACATGTAGTACATCACCATGCGCCAGACAACAACGGAGGCAAAAATCACAATCAGCAGGGTCAGGACCACGCGGCCCAATGTCAGTAGAGGTTTTTTCATTTCATCAGGTATCGACTGAGAGTATCCACAGCGCCGAGCAGCAGAGCGTATAGACCTACGTTGAACAAAGCCCGGTGCCAGACCAGACGATAAAAGTGGGCGCGATTGAGCAGCGCATGCACCCCCAGGTAGAGTGCGTAGGTGATCGCCATTACCACCAACAGCGTGGGAAGAAAGATCCCACTGATGTCCACATCACCGATCATAACGGCGCTCCATCGAGCCCATAGGGCGGTTGTTCTTCAAATTCGCCCGCCGTCACGATCTCGACGCCAGGCAGCAATGCCAGGCGCAGACCGCTCAGAGCGTGCAGTAAGTGGATACGGGTCGGGTCATCGCCCATCCAGTCAAATGTCATTGAGCGCCGGGCCCGGTCCATGGTTATCAACAGGCCTTTGGGCGCAGGCAAGCGTTCTCGGGCATCAAGGCACGCCTGGAAATAAGCGCTGACGTCATCGATGACCTGCCGCAGCAATGTCTGTGGCACGGGATGAACCCGGGGCAAGTACGCCAGCACATCCAACAGGTTGAGCGTGACGCGCAGCTCGCGCAGGGCGATGCCGGTGTCTTGCGCGGTGATGGTCAGGCGCGGCAAATGCTGCATCAAGCGGTCGAGCATTTTCACCGCCATTAGCCTGTGCTCATTCAGCGTCCCCGGCTGACTGAGGCTGGAGATGTCACGCCAACCGAAACGCGTCAGGCGCTTGGCGGCAAATTCAACCCCGAACGGCCGCACCACCAAGGTCCAGACAAACGCAAACAACAGGCCGACCGGGCCGGCCATGTTGTTATTGATGAAGACCAGAAAGTCGGTGTCGTAGGCGCCCTGGATGCTGATGAAGGTTGCCGTATTGACCAGCGTCAGCAGCGTGCCGAGGTAGAAACGCGGTTGCACGGTCAGCGTGGCGATCCAGATAAAAGGAACCGCGAACGCGAGGACTAGCATCGGGAAGTCGTTGAGGTTTGGCAGCACTAAGAACAGGTACAAACTGGCCAGGATTACCGCCACGGTGGTCCAGAAAAAGAACCGGTAAATCTGCGGTGCCGGATCGTCCATGGCCGCAAAAAAACTACAGGCCACGGCCGCGAGAATCACCGCACTGCCGCCTTCGGGCCAGCCCAGCAGAATCCATAACACCGAAGCGACGATGATCGCCGCGACCCCGGAAAGCACCGAATACAGCATCAAACCGCGATCCAGAAAGGGCGTCAGTCGACCCAGGCGCCAGTGCCGATACACGGCGCGCCATGGGGATTGATCGTCCGTGCGCAGGGCATGTTGCAGGCTGCGGCAGTCTTGCCATAAGTCCACCCATTCACTCAACCGGTACAAGGCGTTGGACAACAATAATTGGTGTCGATCATCGAGTTGTTCAGGGCTGGGTTGCAGTTGCTCAAGCTTGGCGTGTAACGCCTCCCACTTCTCCAGAGAGGCGCTTTTTGGGGTGCCTTTCAACCAGGCGCGGACGTCTTCCAGCGCCGATTGCAGGGGCCCAAGCAGTTCAGGGGTGCGCCGTTCCACTGCCCAAAGGGCGTCGTCCAGCGCATCAATGACCGGCAGCAAATGAATCATCCGACCGCGTAATTCTTTGCTGTTGCGCAGGCTTTGAGGGCGCACGCCTTCGTGGGACAACTGGCCGATCATCAGCTCCAGGGAATTGAAACTGCCCACCATGGCCGCGCGCAGTGAGCCAATCTCTTCGGACTGCTGAGTACGGCTCAGAAAGCGATCGCTATACGCAGAAGCGTCGGCGAACCATTTGTTGGCGGTGTCCATGACCACTGGGGCCAAGTGCCGAGGCCAGAACATGGCGCCAATCACGGCAGCACAGACGATGCCGAGAAAAATCTCTTCGGTGCGCGCTATGGCAATGTCGAACACGGCCATCGGGTTGTCCACCACCGGAAACGCAATCAGCGGCAGGGTATAACCGGCGAGCATAAAGGCGTAGCTATTTGCCGTGCGCAAGTGCAACGAAAGGAACAGCAGTGTTCCGGTCCATAGGGCAATTACAATCGCCAACAGAATGGGGGTTTGCACAAACAGCGGCACGAAAAACACTGCCGCCGCTGCGCCGGCAAAGGTGCCGATAGCGCGGTACAGCGCTTTGGAACTGGTCGGGCCAACAAACGGGCTGGACACGATATACACGGTGGCCATGGCCCAATAAGGCCGAGGCATTTCCATGATCAAGGCGATGTACAACGCCACCATCGACGCGGCGAACGTCCGCACGCCGAAGAACCAGTCACGTGCGGGCGGTACGCTGGCAAAAAAGCCCTTCACGACAACCATTCCGCGTCGTGGTGGTCAGGGTCTTCATGGCCAGCGTCTTCGAACGCGTGCAACACCCGCAGGGTTGCTTCCAAGTCGCTGATTTCAACATTTTTCAGCACCTTGTGGCGCAGGCTTTTCAGTTCGTCTTCGATGGACAGCGCCAGCGTTCGGCCGCTGTCGGTCAGGCTCAAGGATTTGGCGCGGCGGTCAGTCGGGTCTTCGGTGCGCAGGACAATATCGGCGGCACACAACTGATCGAGCAAACGTACCAAGGATGGGCTTTCGAGTCCCGCAGCGTGGGCTACGGTCACTTGGCGCACGCCATCACCCAGACGCAGGATCATCAGCAACGGCATCGCGCAGGCTTCGGAGATGCCGTAATTGACTAGCGTGTTCTGGCAAATCCTACGCCAGTGGCGAGAGGCCGCGACGATGCTCCGACTGATGCTCATTTGCAGTAAATCTAGGGTCATGGCGTTGCCGGCAGAAATAGTTGAAGGTGATATTATTAGGACGCTAACTAATATCTTGTAACAGTGTTGCTGTGACGTCAACCGGCATTTTTGCGGACTGACGAGATGAATTTGCACAGGAGTCAACAGTCCAACCGTCCATCAGCGGTGCGTGACGCTCCGAATACGTTCAATCGACAGGTGACCTGCATGAGTCGTTCATTGCGAAACCTTCTTACCCGATCTTTGTTAACCGCCGGGGGCATGGCGCTGTGTTTGCAATTCACCGCGCAGGCCGCACAACCGCGCTTCACCCTGGGCATGCCGGACGCTGAAGACAATGCGTTCTTCTCGGCGGATAACGCCGCTCTCGCCAATGGCTGCGGGGGCAAAAACATTTCGCCCGCGCTGTACTGGAGCAATCCGCCCCAAGGCACGCAAAGTTTCGCCTTGGTGATGCACGACCCGGATGGGCAAAAAGGTTTGGGCGTTGATCACTGGCTGCGTTATGGCCTGCCGTTCAGCCTTGGGCAGATCGTGTTGGGGGTCGGCGCCGAATCGAAACTTGAAGGCATGGGCGGCACTAACACCCGCGGCACCACCGATTACATGGGCCCCTGCCCGCCACCGGGAGACAGCCCCCATCACTTCGTGATTCAACTGTATGCCTTGGATTTGGCCCACGATGCGCTGAAGCCCGGCTTGAGCGGTGATGAATTACGCGCTGCCATAAAGGGCCATATCTTAGGGGTGAGCAGCGTGGTGCGGCGGTATCAGCGGTAAGCAGCGAAACCTGTAGGAGCCAACTTGTTGGCGAAGGTCCTTCGGCCCTTGTCGCAGCCTTTGGCAGCGTCTACAAATGTGTGCATTGCGCGAAAAACTGTGGGACCGAATTTATTCGGGAAGGCGCCAGTCCTGACACGCTGCAACCTCAAGCCATACAAAGTACCGCCCAGTTTGCTGCGAGACAGCGCCGCGTCGAAGACGTGGCGGACCCTCCTACAGCCCTTCAAGCCGGAAACCCCAACGCAAACCGAATCCGCCCGTTCGCCGGCTGGGTCACTTCAACCCTTCCGCCGTGCAGGTGCATGATTGCCGCAACAATGGCCAGGCCAAGGCCGTTGGAGTCGGAGCTTTGGTGGCGGGAGGCGTCGCCGCGGTAGAAGCGGTCGAAGAGTTTGGTCAGGGACGCTGCGGCCAAGACCGGGCCTTGGTTTTCAACCTGGATTAGCCATTCACGGTGACGTTGTTCGACCACCACCACGATCTCGCTGCCTTCGTCGGCATAGCGGATCGCGTTGGCGACCAGGTTACTCAGCGCCCGCCGCAATAGGATCGGGTCCGCGTGGAGCATGCCGCCGCCCGTGGTGTGGATTGTCAGTTGGCGCTCGTCGGCCAAGCCTTCGAAATAACCGGCCACCCGCTGCATTTCGTTTTCCAGGTTCAACGGTTGCCGCTCAAGCACGGCTTGGGCTTCATCGGCGCGGGCGAGGAACAGGATGCTTTCTACCAGCCGCGAGATACGCTCCAGCTCTTCCAGGTTCGACGCCAACAGCGCCTGGTATTCATCAACGCTGCGGGTCTGCCTTAACGCCACTTGGCAATGGCCCATTAACGAACCTACCGGGGTGCGAATTTCATGGGCCAGGTCGGCGGAGAACTGGGTCAAGCGTTGGTAGCCGTCGGACAGCCGATCAAGCATGGCGTTGAACGCTTCGCTGAGTTGGTGCAACTCAATGGGCGTGTCGCGCCCATCAAGACGGCTATCTAGCCGCGCCGGGGTGATGTCGGCTGCGTGGGCGGCCATCCGTCGTAACGGCCGTAAACCACGGCGCAGCAACAGATAACCGAGCAGGGCGGTGATAACAAACGCCAAGGTCACGGCGGCATAAATGCGTTGGCGGAAACTGGCGAGCATGGCCATTTCTTTGACCATCACATGGGCTGCCACCAACTGCACTGGCGTTCCTTCCGACAGCACTTGGGTCGATGCCGCACGTAACGGCACACCTTCCCGGCTCATGCCACTGCGCAGGTCGCTGTCATTCAAAGGGCGGTCTTGGCCTGCCACGGGTAAATCCGGCAGCGGGGCGTGCAACGGGTTCACGGAAATCACCGGTGGTTTGCCGGGCTCGCCAATAATGAAAATGTCTTCTTCACTGTCGAGCATGTTCTCGAACAGTTGCGGGCTGCTCTTGAACTTGGCCAAGGTCAGGTCGTAACGCAGCAGTTTGCGAAAGTGATCGAGCCGCGCCAGCACTGCGTGGTCGCTGCGCCGCATCACGGTTTCTTTCATCGACTCGTATAAATACAACCCTGCGCCCGCCACGGTAAGCATGGCCACCAGCGCGAACGCCAGCGAGGCGCGCAGGGTCAGGGATGGCTGGCGTCGGGCGCGCACGGTCGTACCTCGCAGACGTAACCGATGCCACGCACCGTATGGATGAGTTTCACCGGATAAGGCAAGTCGATTTTGCTGCGCAGACGTTTGATTGCTACATCCACCACGTTGGTGTCGCTGTCGAAATTCATGTCCCAGACCTCGGAGGCTATTTGCGCTCGGGACAATACATCGCCCTCGCGCCGCAACAGAAGATGCAACAGCGCGAACTCTTTATTGGTCAGGACGATGACCTGTTGCTGACGGGTGACGCGACGGCGCAATAGGTCCAGTTCCAGATCGGCAATATGGAAATGGTCCGGCTCGCGGACCACGCCCCGGCGCAGCACCGTGCGAATCCGCAACAGTAATTCGGTAAAGGAAAACGGCTTGATCAAGTAGTCGTCGGCGCCCAGTTCCAGGCCGCGAATACGGTCTTGCAGTTGATCGCGGGCAGTGAGAAACAACACCGGCACATCCTGTTTCGCGCGCAGCACTTCAATGATCTGCCAGCCGTCGATGCCGGGCAGCATGACGTCGAGCACGATCAAGTCGTAGCGCTGTTCGAGGGCCATGTGCAGGCCGTCGGTGCCATGTTGGGTCCAATCGACTTTATAGCCGGACTCGCCAAGGCCCTTCTTCAGGTACTCGCCGGTTTTGGTGTCGTCTTCGATCAGCAGAATGCGCAGGGTGTGGCTCCTTCCAACGAGGCGCGTTGGGCATGACTGACGGCGTTGGCTGGGTTCAAGTGCGCGGCGGAACCTGGAGTTTAACCAAGTGTCGGACGAGTGTCGGTGACATTTTTGTCATCCGTTTCGGTACAGGTGGAAATGACAAAAATGTCATTTCCCGGTCATCCTACGCACCGGGTTCAAGGGGGATGATGATTGCCAATTCAACCCAACCAGGTAATGACATGAAGAATGCACTGTCCACCACGTTCGGCCTTCTTTTGCTCAGCGCGGCCGTCATGGCTCAAGCAGCAGACATGCCGGTCGTTAAGCCTATGCGCGGCACCATCGACAGCGTGCAGGCCAACACCATGAGTTTCACTGATCGGGCCGGTAAGCACGAAACCATCGCGCTGACGGACAAAACCGCGATTCGGGTGATTTCAAAAACCGGCCTGGACTCGATCAAGCCTGACAGTTTCGTCGGTTCAGCGGCCACCGCTCAGCCAGACGGTACCTTGAAAGCGCTGGAAGTGACCGTATTCGAAGCTAGCCTTAAGGGCAGCGGCGAAGGTCACTACGGTTGGGAAAATGCCGATGGCAGCACCGGCACCATGACCAACGGCACCGTAGGTAAACTGTCCACCACCAACGGCCGCACCATGACCGTGATGTACAAAGGCGGCGAGAAGCAACTGGTCGTACCGGATGACGTTCCTATCGCCTATGTTCAGCCAGGTGAACGTGCGCAATTGGTCGCCGGTGCGAAAATCGTAGTGTTCCCTGCCGACGACGGTAAAACTGCTCGGGGTGTAGCAGTCGGCAAAAACGGGTTTGCACCACCGATGTAATTCGGATGACGGCGGCGCATAGTCAATACCGCGCCGCATTCTTCGCGAATGAATTTGCTCCCACAGGGAAATCCGTGGGAGCGAATTCATTCGCGAAGGCGTTGTATCAGTTCCCGCGAAGGAGACCGCCATGGGCACTCGACGTATCCACCCCTGGCCGGTGCGACTCACGCATTGGCTGAACGCATTAGGCATGGTTGGCATGTTCATGAGCGGCTGGGGGATCTATAACGCTTCACCGCTTTTCCCCTTCAGCTTCCCCCGTGGAATAACCTTGGGCGGTTGGCTCGGTGGTTCCATTGGCTGGCATTTGGCAGTGATGTGGCTGCTGGTGATCAACGGCCTCATCTACGTGTTGTATGGCGTGTTTAGCCGCCATTTCAAACGCGATCTATTACCTGTCACCCCCAGCGCGGTAAAGCGCGACTTCATCGACGCTCTGCGTTTTCGTCTGGCGCACCAACACGGGCGTTATAACGCAGTGCAGCGCTTGTCCTATTGGCTGGTGCTGGCGCTGGGTGTGTTGGTGGTCTTGTCCGGGTTATCCATTTGGAAACCGATACAGTTTCAGGTGCTGGTCAATGTGTTCGGCGGATATGACTTCGCTCGCTATGTACACTTTGGCGCCATGGCCGGGATCGGCGCGTTTGTCGTCGTTCACCTCGTGTTGGTGCTGTTGGTTCCGCGGACCTTTTTGCCGATGATTACCGGCGGTACTCGGGAGAATTCCAATGACTGACCCCAAGCAGCGTCCGCCCCGGATCATTCTGGAGCCGGCCCAGCAAACGCAATTGTTCAAACTTCAACGCCGCTCGTTCTTGCGCGCCGGCCTGACCCTCGGCGCTGTGTCGATGCTCACCGGCTGCAACTTCGAAGGCGACGACGCCGTGGATAAAACCCTGTGGGCCATGTCTCGCTGGAACGACCGGGTTCAAGCCTGGCTGTTCAGCGGGCAACGCCTGGCGCCGACTTACGATAAGTCGAAAGTCACCAATCCGTTTCCGTTCAATGCGTTCTATGCCGAATACAACGTCCCCGACATTGATCTATCGACCTACAGTTTGGCGGTGTCCGGGCTGGTGCGAGACAAACAAGCCTGGTCCATAGACGGTTTGCGCAAGCTACCGCAACGCACCGACATTACGCGCTTGATCTGTGTGGAAGGCTGGAGCGCCATTGGGCAGTGGGGCGGGGTGCCGTTGCGGACCTTTCTTGAACACATCGGTGCAGACACCACGGCCAAGTTCGTCGGCTTCAAATGCGCGGACAAGTATTACTCAAGCCTGGACATGCCCACCGCGCTGCATCCACAAACCTTGCTGGCGCTGGATTTCGGCGAAGTGGCGCTGCCGCCGGATTATGGTTATCCGTTGCGGGTGCGAGTACCGACCAAACTGGGGTTCAAGAATCCCAAACATATCGTCGAGCTGTTCGTGACGAATGACTACCCGGGCGGGTATTGGGAAGATCAGGGTTACAACTGGTTTAGCGGGAGCTAACGCAGAACCTGCTGGATCTACACCCGTGGGACCGAATTTATTCGGGAAGCAGTCGGCGCGGTGTTACTGATGTACCGAGTCGCCTATCTTCCGAATAAATTCGGTCCTACAGAAAATCTGGATCGGCTGCATCTCAAAACAGGATGCAGCCTGTCAGCACTTAGTTCAGACCCAACTTGCCACGCAATGTGGACAGGTCTTCAGCCAAGGTGTTAACCGGGCCAACCATTGCTTTACGGTCTTTGGCGCTGACTTTGTCATACGTCTCGTAGCCGCCGTCCTTGGTTTTGTACTTGACCAGGATCTTGTTGACCGCAGCGAAGTTCTTGTCGACTTTGGCAGCGAATGCCTTGTCTTGCTGTTCGATCTGCGGGTGGAACAGGTCTACGATTTTCTTCGCGCCGTTGATGTTGCCTTCGAAGTCATACAGGTCAGTGTGGCTGTAACGATCTTCTTCACCGGACAACTTGGTCTTGGCCACTTCTTCCATCAACGCAGCAGCACCGCCAACCACTTTTTCGGGTGGGAAGGTCAGGCCAGCAACGCGGGTTTGCAGCTCTTTCACGTCGTTGTTCAGTTTTTCAGCCAGATCGCCGAGGCCATCGGTGGTGTTCTTGGCGAACAGGGTGTACTCGAGGCGGTGGAAGCCGGTGAAGTCAGGGGCATCTACGTTGTCAGCGTGGTCATCGACACGGGAGTCGATGGACTTGTCGAGGTCGTCAAACAGCTCGGCGATTGGCTCGATCGACTCGTAGGAAACGCGAGTGGTTGGGTACAGCTTCTTGGCCGTGGCCAGATCGCCTTTCTTGATTGCGTCGGTGAACTTCTGGGTGTCAGTGCCCAGGGTGTCCAGCTGTTCGGTGACATAAATCTTGTAGTCAGAGACAGGACCTACCAGATCCAACGGCGCCGTTGCCGCGAAAACGAACGGAGTCTGGAGCAAGCCAAGGGTGAGCATCAATGCAAGAGGCGACTTTGTCATGGGACGATTCCGGGTAGGGTTGTTATGAGTCATGCGTTTTTCGTTGAGCTTGAAGCGGCGAGCAGCGAGCGGCCGATGTAATCCTTGTCGCTGACGACACCAGGCAGGGTAAAGAAGTAACCGCCGCCAATCGGCTTGAGGTACTCCTCCAGTGGCTCGCCATTGAGACGGGTCTGCACGGTGATAAACCCTTTTTCCAGATCAGACTGGTAACAGATGAATAACAGGCCCATGTCCAACTGGCCGTTTTTGCTCACGCCGTTGGAGTAGTTGAACGGGCGACGCAGAATCCGGTTGCGCTCAGTGGCGGCGGTGCGCGGGTTAGCCAAACGGATGTGAGAGTCCATCGGCGTGACTTTGCCTTCCGGGTCGGCGGCGTATTTAGGCTCGTCGCTTTCCTGTTTGCCATCCATCGGCGCACCGGTCACCTTGTGGCGGCCAAAAATGGTTTGTTGTTCTTGCAGCGGCGTCCGGTCCCAGCGCTCAACGAAGTTACGGATGATGCGTACTGCCTGGTAACTGCCGTTCGCGGCCCAGGTCGGCTCGTCGGAGTCGGGTTGGACCCACACCAGCAAATCCATAGCCTTTTGGTCGTTGGAGTCCGGGTTGGCCGAGCCGTCGCGAAAACCCAGAAAGTTACGTGCGCTTTCGGCCGGTTGACCCGGTTTCAGCGGTGCCTGTGGCGGTACGGTGCCTTCCTGCTTCCAGCGCACCAAGAGTAAATCCGGCAAGTTCTTCACGATGTCGCGCAGGGCGTGGATGTTGCTGTCCGGCGTGTTGGAGCAGAACTGAATGCTCAAGTCGCCGTGGCAGCAATCAGGCTCAAGGGCGTCGTTGGGAAAACCGACCATCTCAATCAGGTGCTTGGGTTTTACCGAAGCAAGACCGAAACGCTCATCGAACAACGAGGCGCCTACCGACACTGTGACGGTCAGGTTGTCTGGGGTGACCACCGGGCCAAGAATGCCCGAATCCGTGGGTGGAAACTTAGCGTCGACTTGCGGCACAGTGCCGCCAGTCATGAGAAACGCGATGCGCTCGTTCAACGTACGAAACAGGCGTTCCAGGTCCTCACGGTCAGTCGCCAACACGTCAAACGACACCAGCATGCCGGCAGCTGGGCGCGGGGTGATGATCCCGGTCTGATGACGACCGAAAAAATCGTGGTGATCGTGGGTCTGTTCGCTGTGAGGCGCTTCGGTCACTTTGGCCGCAGTGGCTGCCAAAACGTTGCCGCTCAGGCTCCCGCCGGCCAATGCTGCGCCTGCCGCGCCAAGGCCCATGAGCACTCGGCGGCGTTGAACTGACTCTGGAGCATCTTTGTTCTTTGACTCTTTCATGAGGGTACGTCTTCGCTTTAATTCAAAAATCGAGAGGCCACTGTTCAGAGATTCGATAGGCCTAAAGCCGGGTCGATTCCATCGAGTGCATCGGCCAATGCCTTGGCCTTGTCTGAAATCTGCTGGCGCTGTTCAGCCGTTACCTGGTCGTACGGACGGTAAACACCGTCGGTGCTCAACCCCTTGAGCTGTTCGTTCAGCGCGGCGGTGGCGCTGTCGATGCGCTTGAGCAGGTCGGCGTTAGACATGACCAACAGCGGCCGCATCAGCTCGATAACCTTGCGGGTACCGTCCAGGTTGGCGGCAAAGCCATTCAGGTCGCTGTGGCTGTAACGTTCTTCTTCGCCTTTGCTGCGAATGTCCGCAAGGCTGTGCAGGGCGTGAATGACGCCGCCCACCAGTTGCTCAGGCTGCATCGATTGCGCCAGCAATTGTTGCTTGAGGCGGACGACGTCGGCTTGCAGCTTTTGCACCACCGGGCTCAGGCCTTCAACAGTATGTTGGTCGAACAGGCTGTACTCGATGCGGTGGAAGCCACTAAAACCGGGGTCTTGCTCGCGTTGTTCGTAATAGTCGGCGCGGGCATTGATCGCATTGTCGATTTCGGAAAAACGCTGGGCGGCAGGGGCGATGCGCTGATAGGCCGCACGGGCTGGCAGGTAGGCCGCTTGCGCCTGGCTCAGGTCGCCGGCATCGACAGCGGCTTGCAACGCAGTTATCGCCTTGAGCAGCGCCGAGCTTTGCAGGCTCATGTACACCCGGTATTCCGACAACGGGCCGAGGAATGCACCCAGAGTGGGTTTGGCCTTGGCGAACGCATCGGAAGCGGCGGTCGGGGTTACCTTCATGGTGCCGTGGGGATTGCTCAGCAAACCGCAGGTAATCGTGTAGTCGCCTGGCTTGAGGTTGGCGTTGATCACCGCACTCAAACCGGGGGCAATGTTCTCGCGCTCTTCGAGCACCATAACGCCGTCGAGGATTTCCCACTCAACTGCCCGTTCCGAGCGGTTGACGATTCGAAATGCAGTACGTCCTGCAGGCACAGTCAACGCGTCGGGTTCACAGTTGTGGGCGTGAATGGTGACCGTCACCTCTGCGCTGTTATTGGCCTCACGCTTGTGCATCGCGGCCTGAGACGCAAAGTAAAACAGCCCGCCAGCCGCAATCATCACGACCACAGAGCCAGCAACCGCCAAGCGCAAGACACGAGGAGGCTTGGCTTTCTCAGGAAGCCCGGAGGGAAGATTCGACATGGGTGCCCTTATTTATTCGTAACAGAAGAGGAGTGGTGGTGATGATGATCCGGCTTGGTGGGCAGGCTCACCACTCTGGGGTGCGGCAGGAAAAACAGCACCAGCGCGCCGATCAGGTAGATCAGATACACGCTAAGCGTGCTGACCGTTGGCGCGTCCTGATAACCGAACATCCCGGCCAGCACTGAGCCTAACGGCCCATCCATTGGCAACGTAGCGCTGATGTCAAAGACCACAGACTGCAAGTGATTCCACAGCCCTGCCTCATGCATGGCTTGGACCGAGGTGGACAGAATCCCCGCAGCGACCACCAGAATGAACAGCCCGGTCCAGCGGAAAAACAGGCTCAGGTTCAAACGCATGCTGCCGCTGTAGATGGCGAAACCCACGCCAATCGCGAGGATCAATCCCAGCAGGGCGCCTATGGGAGCGCCAGGCCCTTCGCTCTGTTGGAACACTGCCAACAGGAAAAATACGGTTTCCAATCCTTCGCGGGCCACGGCAAAAAACACCATGGCGATCAGCGCATAGACCTGGTTTTTCGAATTGGACAGTGCCGCGTCAAGGGACGCATGCAGCGCGTGTTTGATTGAACGTGCCACCTTGCGCATCCAGAACACCATGGAGCTGAGGATGGCGACCGCAATCAGGCCGACAATGCCCTCGAACAGTTCCTGCTGACGCTGCGGGAATTCTGCACTCATCATTTCCAGACCGCCGCCGACCAACAGTGCCAGCGCCAAGGCGAGAAAAACGCCAATCCAGACGGCGGGCATCCACTCGCCACGCCCGGTCTGCTTCAGGTAGCTGGCAATGATGCCAACGATAAGCGCGGCTTCAATCCCCTCGCGCAGCATGATTAGAAAAGGAACAAGCATTTTTCACCACGTAATTCAGTAGGATGTTTTTCAATGCACAGCGAAGAAACATGCGCATGGCAATGCGTAACATAATGATACTCATTATTGACTGGGGCTACCTGTTTTTTTCAAGGCGGTGAAAACTGTGCGCCGCGCCAGGTCAAATTCAGGTTTCACAGCAATAAGGGGTACCCACAGACGGACACCCCACAGGGTCGGTCTCAGGTTCTGAGTCGGCCAAACAGCGGTGTCGGCGCCGCCCAGATCATGGGAGTAATCAGGGTGACGCTGATCGATGGATTGGGCCTTGAAACCCGCGGTTAAACACTGACCGGGATCAAGAATGGTGTGCCTAGGTAAGAAATATTCGTATTCGCTGTTACACCATTCGCTTAACGGTGTCGTCCCGGCGCACGAAGTGGTGCCAAATTGCGGCGACGACGTGCAGGCCGATCACGTAATAGAAAATCGTCCCTAGCAACACATGCAGGTTTTCGAGTGACTCTGCGGTGGGTTTCGATACATCGAACGGCGAGGGGATCGCCAGGGACGTTAGCGGGACCGGTACCTTGCCGTTGCCCAGCAATACGGCAAACAGACCCAGCAGCGGCTGAGCGAAAAGAAACGCATACAGCGCGTAATGCGACAAGGTTGCCACGGTCTGCAGCGCGCCCTCAAGCGGCGGGGTGATGCCAGGAGGCGCATGGCGATGACGCTCGGCGATGCGAAAGAACGCCAAAAGAAAAATCAAAATACCGACCCAGAAATGGGTCTGGATCACAAACATCCGTGGGTCCGATCCCTTGGCGAACTGACTTCGACTGAGAATCAGGGTGTAAGCCAGCACGATCAGCACCGCCATTACCCAGTGCAGCCAACGGGCTTTTGCGCTGTAACGTGGATTCAGCGAAGTTATACTCACGGTGATTTTTCCTTGGACAATTATTTAAGCAGAGCATTTTTGATGCACGTGCACTGCGCATACCATCAAGAACACCTTAGAAGGAGACTTACAACGAACGCAACGCGTCAGTACCTTTGTGTATAACCAGTATGTGGTAATTCCACTCAATTGAACGATATTCCAAAAAAATTCCCACTGCATTGAGTTATTTCATTTTGCTCTAACCACACGCGAATCCTCGTCATTCGAGCTGTTTTATAGCGATTAATGTTTAAAAAGTGTTCAAGCCGCTTTGACATCAGCACTTTCTGGATCCAACCTCATAACGTGGCGTTGGTTAGGGAGCGAAACGAAATAGATTGAAAAATAAAAGGCTGTTTTCCGGTTGGACCCACTCGAAATAATCTTCGCGCATTGGGTGAATGCGACGACCTGATCTCCATTGCCAGATCTATGACGGACGTTTCCAAGGATGTTTACTTTGTTCCGCAGGGGTCAGAGGAAACCATGGACAGAAAGAAGATTTTAATTTTTGGTGCTGGAAACCTGTGTTTTCAATTGCTTCAGATGTTAGCGCTTCGCAACAATTTTCACTTGTTTGTCGCCAGTCGTAAATTGGAAAAAACCACCCGTCTTTGCAATTTGGTGCAGTTGTCGACCTTGCAGTTAGATGTGATGAGCTCAATCACCGCTGTTGAGGCGAACCTCAACGATATCTACAAGGTGGCCGATGTTCTGGCGCGGATAAGGCCCGACGTTATCGTGAACTGCGCCTCATTGCATTCACGGCAGACCATTGATGAGCTGCCAAAATCCTGTAGCGATGAGCTGGGGCTGGCGCAGCTAGGGCCTTGGCTGCCGATGCACCTTGCGCCGGCTTACGACTTGATGCGTACGGTCAGGTTGGCAGGCTCTAGGGCAATAACCGTCAACGCCGCGTTCCCCGATGCTGTCAATGCGGTATTGGACAAAGCGGGTCTGGCCCCGGTTATCGGCGTAGGAACCGTGGCTAATCTGGTTCCAGCAGTTCGCATGGCCATTGCGAAGCTCGCTTCGACTACCGTCGATCAGGTCCAAGTTAAACTCGTCGGCAAACACTGTTTCAGTCATTACCTTTCGCAGACCACGTTGCCAAGGCAAAGCGTCTGCAAGCTCTCTTACCGAATCAGCGGGATGGAGTGCACCGGAAGGTTCTCTGATTCAGACGTGTTCCGTTGTGCCCGTGAAGATTTCCGCCACACCGGTGGGGTATTCGGACAGTCGTTGACGGCCGCGTCGGCCGTGACGGTTATTAACAGTATTCTTGCCTTTGACGAAGTCGAAGCTCATGCCCCCGGCCCTAATGGCCTCCCAGGGAGTTATCCGGTTCGGATCGGCATGGGCAAAGTGCTGCTTTCACTGCCCCATGGCGTCTCGCGCAACGACGCCATTGGCATTAATCAGAACTGCCAGATTCAGGATGGTATTCACTCGATTAACCCAGATGCCAGCGTCCACTTCGAACGTGCGCCGATGTCGATCATGGAGACTCTGCTCGGCTTTTCCATGCTTCATATGAAGTTGCATGACGTTCATCAGTGGTCGGATGAGCTAGGCCGGAAATACACTGCTTTTGCCGACCATGCCAGACGAACAGTCCGCAGTTGAAAAAGACACCAACAGCGCCAGACGACGCTTGAAATGCAAAGGCCCCTCATCGGTGTGAGGGGCCTTTTAGCACCATGATTCGAACGTGACTACAGGTTGCACTTCTATTTGTCGTATTTCGCTTGTAACTGCTTCGCCATCATCAAATGGTCTTGCAGCTTTGGCAGCGTCTCTTTAGCAAAAGCGGTAAGTTCCGGGGTTTGCGAGGTCTTGATTTCATCCTGGAACAACTTGATCGTCTGCTGGTGAGCCTTCACCTGGTTGGCGGCATAGGCTTTGTCGAACGACCCGTCGCGGTATTGAAGAATCATCTTCTTGGCCTTGTCCATCATCTCGGCATCGCTGGCAGTTTTGAGGTTCAACCCGGTCGCGATAGCAGCAAGTTTCTGATTGGCGTCGGTGTGGTCGGTAATCATCATCTGAGCGAAGCTTTTAATGTCGTCGGATTGGGATTTATCCATCGCCAACTGGCTGGTCTGAATTTCCGCCATGCCCTTGGCTGACGCGTTGTCAACGAAGGACGCCGGAGAGGCCGCATAGGCAGAAACAGTCGCCATACTCAGCAGCAGAGCGAGGCCGGTGACGCGAAGGGAGTGAGTATGGAGTTTCATGGGTTCAATACCTCAAGCAGATAGAAAGACAGCCGTGTTAAAAGGCGGGAGAGTGAACCCCGCCTCTTATAGGTAGCGGGTTTATTTACGTCCACCCGAACTGTGCGCACCGCCTTTCTTGCCGGCCTCGGATGCCTTTTCACGGTCGTTGGCAAAGTTGCCGCCTGAGCCGGTGCCTTTTTTGCTGGTTTCGGACTGCTTAGTATCGCCAGCTGGTTTTTTGCTATTTGGCATGATCAATCAACCTCAAACGTAGGGAGTCGGTAACGAGGATTAGCCCTCGTAAACGTGTGAAGTCGTTCAATCAGAATGGTTTAAACAATTAGCTGAACAGCCGATGGATGGTATACAGCCCGTTTGCTGAATCGATTTCAGTTGCTACTTCCACGTGCCGCCGCCGTGTTCGCAATCAATCCGCGCTTGCGTTGGGTCTTGAAGTTCGTAGTAGTAAGTCACCACTTGGGCACCCTCAGGGATATGGGCTGAGGTCTTGCCGGGTTCCTTGTTAGTTGATCGCTCATTGGCCAATGATTCCTGAGTCAAGGTTGCACTGCAGGTGGCTTTGGCTTGCGTGGGGCAACTGTCGACTTTGTGTTTTTCGCTGGTTAACGCGTCTTTGCTTTGATTGCTGCATGACCAATCAATCGAACCAGCGGGCATGCCGGTGTACTCGTAGCAGGTCTGGGCATTGACCACCGCCAGACCTTGGCTGGCGGGGCGTATCGACACCTGACAAGCCTCGGCCCAAACGCCACTGCTTATCAGGCAGCCCATCATCCCCGCGATTGTTTTTAGAGTGACCTTGGTGGTTCGCATAGCGGCAGCTCCCTTGACCTATGAAGCTAGGAAATACCCGCCAAAGGAAAGTTCAGAACAGTGAACCGGCCGGCGATATCCATTGAACCTGCACGTACCGCAAGCTTCATATGAGGTGATATCTGACAGGGAGCATCGACAGATGAGCGAGATTCGCATCGGCATTTCAGGATGGCGCTACGTGCCTTGGAGGGGAGATTTTTATCCTGAAAAGCTGACTCAGAAAAATGAGCTCAAGTTTGCTTCCCGCGCCGTGAACAGTATCGAAATCAACGGCTCGTTTTATTCGCTGCAATCGCCTGACCTTTACTCCCGTTGGGGGGCCGACACCCCGGATAATTTTGTATTCAGCATCAAAGGCCCACGGTTTATTACCCACGTTCGACGCCTGAATGAAGTGGAAACCCCGGTCGCTAACTTCTTCGCCTCCGGCATCTTTCAACTCAAACAGAAACTGGGTCCGATTCTTTGGCAATTTCCGCCTTCATTTAAATTCGACGCGGAAAAATTCGAACACTTTTTGTCATTGTTGCCGCACACCCTGAAACAAGCCAAAGCCTGCGCGAAACAGTGTGATGAACGTATGAAGAAGCCCGGTTACCTGGACATGCCCAGCACGGGGCGGGTTCGCCACGCCGTGGAAATACGCAATGCGAGCTTTGCCACCGATGAGTTTGTCGCGTTGCTACGCAAGTACAAAGTGGCGTTAGTGGTGGCGGATGCGGCCGGCAAATGGCCCTACGTCGAAGACCTGACCAGCGACTTCATCTACCTGCGTCTGCACGGCGAAAAAGCCCTGTACGAAAGCGGTTACACAAGCGCCGCGATCAAGCATTGGGGAGATCGGATCGACGCATGGCGTCAGGGCGCGCAACCCAAAGACGCGCATTTGATCACCGCCAAGAGCGCACCCAAACGCAAATCCCGCGACGTGTATTGCTATTTCGATAACGACATTAAGGTCCGTGCGCCGTATGACGCTCGAAAATTGCTTGAGCGTTTCGGCTTGGCGGACGACCTGGAAGTGGCGCCCGGCGATCTTCAAGGCGTCACTTTTTGAGTCGTTTCACTGCCGAGTTGGGGCCGGGCGACCCGGTGTCGTCTACGGTCGCGCTCAGGGTGCTGACCATCAATATGCACATGGGCTTTGGTGTCTTTAATCGGCGCTTTATCTTGCCGGAACTGCGCGACGCGGTGCGCTCTGTCTCCGCCGACGTGGTGTTTTTACAGGCAGTCCACGGCACTCAGCAGACCTACGCCAGCCACGTGGCAAAGTGGCCGACCACCTCGCAGTACGAGGTTCTCGCCGAGAGCCTGTGGCCCGATTTTGCGTATGGGCGTAACGCGGTTTACCCGAAGGGTGATCATGGTAATGCGCTGCTGTCGAAATACCCCATCGTTCAGCATGAAAATCTTGATGCCTCGGTCCACGGCACTGAGCAGCGTGGCTTGCTGCATTGCGTGTTGGCGGTGCCGGGTCATGGTCAGGTACATACCGTTTGTGTGCATTTGGGCCTGAGAGAAAAACATCGGCGTCAGCAATTGGACCTGCTCATGGCATTGCTGGGACGAATACCCGCCGGGGCTCCGGTGATCGTGGCTGGAGATTTCAATGAGTGGTGTCTTCGGGCAGACGAGTTGCTTTCAGGGTCTGGCCTTCATGAAGTGTTCGTCCAGGCGGGCGGCGTACCCGCGAAAAGCTTTCTAGCGCGCCGGCCGCTGCTGCGCCTGGATCGAATTTATGTGCGCAATGCCACGACCCATTTCCCCAAGGTGCTGACTGATGGACCTTGGTCCCATCTCTCTGACCATGCGCCCTTGGCGGTGGAGGTGCGCCTGTGAAACTGCCTTACGCCCAGAGCCATTGGCGTGACGGTAATTCTTTTTAATCTTTTTTAAACACTAGGCTGCGCTGGGTTTCATGCGTATCTCCGGCTTTCGGCCGCATGGTCTCACGGTGCCTCTTTCCGAAATTTGATATTCGATTCCCAGGCGATTAGCGGGCCCCTCTGAGGCAACTTGTTAGCGAAGGTCCAAGGGACCTATCGCAGCCGTCGACAGCTCCTAAAGTCATGTGTTGTTTAAATTCAATCACTCAGCGCTGCTCTAGCCCCGCAAACATTTTCACCGCTGCCACGGCTTCACTGGCCCCGGCGCTGATCTGCACGATGACCGAGCCCGCCTGGTCAGCCAGTTCAACGCCTCGGCTGGCGGTGGAGCGGGTGTTGTCCATGCTGCTGATGGCCAACTGGGTTTCGGTCTGGATGACCTGGATCATCTCCGAAATTTCGGCGGTGGAGCGGCTGGTGCGTCCGGCCAGTTGCCGCACTTCGTCGGCGACCACCGCGAAACCGCGACCTTGGTCCCCGGCGCGTGCGGCTTCGATGGCGGCGTTGAGGGCCAGCAGGTTGGTCTGGTCCGCGATGCTACGAATGGTGTTAACGATGGCGGTAATTTGATCCGAACGCTCACCCAGCTGGGTCACGATCCGTGAAGAGTCTTCAATGTTCAGCGAGATTTGGCGCATTTCGCTCGCCGCTTGTTGAATCACCCGAGTGCCTTCCTCGGCGACTTTCTGAGTCTCGATCGAGATGTGATAAGCCTGAGCGGCGCTGTGTGCATCTTGTTCGTGTTTTACGACGCGGTCAGTGATGTCAGAGGCGAACTTGATCACTTTGCTCAGTTTGCCACTGGCGTCATACACCGGGTTATAGCTGGCTTCCAGCCACACGGTTTGTCCATTTCTAGTCATGCGTTTGAACTGTCCGTTGAAAAACTCACCCTTATTAAGCCGACGCCAGAATTCTTCATATTCGGTTGAATTAACGATCTCCGGCGGGCAGAACAAACGATGGTGCTTGCCTTTCAACTCGCCGAGGCTGTAACCCATGCGCTTCAGGAAGTTTTCATTAGCGGTGAGGATTTGCCCATTGGGCTCAAACTCGATCACGACCATGGCGCGGTCGATGGCTTGAAGTCTGTTTTTTGCTTCGTTTTCGAGCTGAACTTTCTCAGTCACGTCCATGGCGTACTTGACGATCTTCACCACCTTGCCGGACGCATCCTTGACCGGGCTATAGCTGGCTTCGAGCCACACCGGCTCACCGTCACCCGCCACCCGGCGGAAGGTCGATGTCACGAAATCACCGGCCCGTAAGCGCGCCCACAATTGGGCGTATTCCGCGCTACGCACATACTCGGGTGTGCAAAAGTGCCGGTGCTCTTTACCGATCAAGTCTTCTTTGCGATAACGCATGGCACTCAAGAAGTTATTATTGGCGCTCAGCACAACACCGGTTATGTCGAACTCAATGATTGCCATGGAGCGGTCGATGGCTTCTAGCAAACTGGCCTGTTGCGCAATGATATGCTGCAGGTCCTGTACAACTTTTTTGTGCCCGTTAAATAGCATGCTGAACTCGGCTCAGGAAAACGATAGGGAGGTAACTTGTTCCTGTTTCATGGCCAACAAGGCTGAATACGGCCGAGTGCGCTGCCTTTCGCAAGAGTGCCATCATACGTGCGGCTATTCAAAAATCACCATCGTTAGTTGTACAAAAAATAACTTTGTACAACTAACTATGCGTTTGAATGGCCTTCTAGTGTTTTGAATAGGTCCAATAGCAGCATACCGGTGGTGTCAGTCGTCGAACCCGACTTGCTCATGGATTTGATCGACCTTTAATTCCAGTCGATACGCCACTGCGATGAACAACGCCTGACACAAACACAGGGTGGCGCTGAGCGAGCGGAAGGCGAACGAGCTGCCTTCGTTGACCAGCAGCACTGCGTTGGCGCGTTTGGCCAGTGGCGAGAGATTACTGTCAGTAATGATCAGGGTCTTGGCCTGATTGTGCTGAGCGATGCGCAAGCAGTGCTGCGTCTCTTTGCCGTATGGGGTAAAGCTGATGGCGATCACCAGATCGTTGGCGCGAACGCTGCGCATCTGCTCTCGGTAGCTGCCGCCGAGCCCAGAAATCAAATGGATGCGCTTATTGGTGTGCTGCAGGTTGTACACCAGGTAATCGGCCACCGCGAAAGAGCGCCGCACCCCGACCACGTAAATGTTGTCGGCATTGATCACCAAGTCCACCGCCTTGTCGAACACCACGTCGTCCAGTTCGTCTCCCAGCCGTTCCAGGCCGGACAAGGTCGCGTTTACGCATTCCCGCGCCAAATCGCCGCCGCTGGCTTTTTGCGACTTGTTGGCGATCATGCTGCGAATGCGCTGCTGGTAGTTCTGTGCGGGGGTGGTTTTGTGGGTGTAGGCCTCGCGGAACAACGCCTGCATTTCGCTAAAACCACTGAAGCCAAAGCGCTGGGAGAATCGCACGATGGCCGAGGGATGAACCTCGCACTCCCGGGCAATGTCGCTGATCCGGTCGACCATGATCCGGTCGCTTTGCTGGGTCATATAGGTCGCGATACGTTTGAGCTGACGCGGAAGGCTCTCGTATTCAGTGGTGATCAGCTTGAGCAGGCTCTCGGCGTTAAGAGGAGGCGTATCGGCACTGCTCGCTGGCTGCTGATCGATGCTGGTCATACGATGGTTCCCTCTCGGACTTGTTCTTATAAGGCACGGCCTGACGGGCAAGGCGCCTATTGCCCCCGTCAATGGGCAGCCCAGTTTACAGGGCTGGGCATTTATATCCTCGCCTGTTTAGGACGAAGTGCCATTACATCACATGCGAATGGAAAAAATATTCCACATGAAAAATTTATAGAATAAATATTGATTGACGCCCCAAGACGTTCTAGTCTGCATTTACCAACAGTGGTGTGCGCATCCTCGGCGCGCATCGCAGGCTGATAAAAATAATAGGAGCCAGCATGGTTCAGACACGTTTTTCCACTGGGCGTCCATTGGATCTGATCTGCCTCGGACGTCTCGGCGTGGATCTGTATGCGCAGCAGGTCGGTGCGCGCCTCGAAGACGTCAGCAGCTTCGCCAAATACCTTGGTGGCTCTTCCGCGAATATCGCCTTTGGCACCGCTCGGCTGGGCCTCAAGTCGGCGATGCTCAGCCGGGTCGGTGATGACCACATGGGGCGCTTTCTGGTCGAGACCCTCGATCGGGAAGGCTGCGACGTCAGCGGGATAAAAATTGACCCGGAACGCCTCACCGCCCTGGTATTGCTGGGGCTCAAGGACCGCGAAACCTTCCCGTTGGTGTTCTACCGTGAAAATTGCGCCGACATGGCGTTGCGCGGTGAAGACATCAACGAAGACTACATCGCTTCCAGCAAAGCCCTGTTGATCACCGGCACGCATTTCTCGACCGAGCCGGTGTTCAAGGCCAGCAGCCAAGCGCTGGACTACGCCGAAAAACACAACGTCAAACGCATCCTCGATATCGACTACCGGCCCGTGTTATGGGGGCTGGCGAGCAAGGCCGATGGCGCTACCCGCTTTGTCGCCGATCAAAAAGTCAGCCAACACGTGCAGCGTATCTTGCCGCGCTTCGACCTGATTGTAGGCACCGAAGAAGAGTTTCTGATCGCGGGCGGCGGCACAGACCTGCTCGCTGCACTGCGTACGGTGCGCGAGCTGACCGCCGCCACCCTGGTGGTCAAACTGGGTCCGCAAGGGTGCACGGTGATTCACGGCGCCATTCCTGATCATTTGGAAGACGGCGACATTTATCCCGGTGTTCGGGTTGAAGTATTGAACGTACTGGGCGCGGGCGATGCCTTTATGTCAGGCTTCCTCAGTGGCTGGCTGAACGAGGCCAGCGACGAACGCTGTTGCCAATTGGCCAACGCGTGCGGTGGGTTGGTGGTGTCGCGCCACGCCTGTGCGCCGGCCATGCCGACCCCGGCGGAATTGAATTATCTATTCGACAGCCCGGTGCCGATTACGCGGCCGGACCAAGACAGCGTGCTGCAACGACTGCATCAGGTCAGCGTGCCGCGCAAACAATGGAAGCAGCTGTTTATATTCGCCTTCGACCACCGGGGCCAACTGGTGGAGCTGGCGCAGAAAGCGGGTCGCGATTTGGAGAGCATTGGTCAGCTCAAGCAGTTATTTATTCAGGCGGTGGAGCGGGTCGAAGTGGATTTGCAACAGCGCGGGATTGAAGCCAGCGTCGGGCTGCTGGCCGATCAGCGCTTTGGTCAGGATGCGCTGAACAGCGCCACCGGTCGCGGCTGGTGGATCGCCCGCCCAGTAGAAGTGCAAGGCTCGCGACCGTTGGCGTTTGAACACGGCCGTTCCATCGGCAGCAATTTGCTGGCTTGGCCCAAGGAGCAGATCATCAAATGCCTGGTGCAATTTCACCCCGACGACGAGCCGTTGCTGCGCCTGGAACAGGAAGCCCAACTCATGGGCCTGTACCGCGCCGCGCAAACCAGCGGCCATGAATTGCTGCTGGAAGTCATCCCGCCAAAGGATCACCCCTCGACTCATCCCGATGTGCTCTATCGCGCCCTCAAGCGTTTATACAACCTTGGGATCTTCCCGGATTGGTGGAAAATCGAGTCTCAGACCGCCGAGGTGTGGCAGCAGTTGGATGAATTGATCAGCGAGCGCGACCCGTATTGCCGAGGCGTGGTGTTGCTGGGCCTCAACGCTCCTGCTGAAGCCCTGGCCGAAGGGTTCAAGCAAGCCAGCCGTAGCAGCAGTTGCCGAGGGTTTGCCGTTGGCCGGACGATTTTTCAGGAGCCAAGCCGCGCCTGGATGGCCAATGAAATTGATGACGCGACGCTGATCAGCCAGGTGCAACGGACGTTCACGTTCTTGATCGAATCCTGGCGCGAGGCGCGAGCCTGACGGTATAGCGATGGACTGAACTCAGCCGGTCAAAACAAAAATAGCGGTCAGTTGATAACACATACAGGTGCATCCATGCCCACTTCGAACACCCCTTCAGCGATCCGGATCGGCATCAATCCGATTTCCTGGAGCAACGACGACCTGCCAGCCCTCGGCGGTGAAACCCCCCTCAGTACCGCCTTGAGCGAAGGCGCGGAAATTGGCTACGAAGGTTTTGAACTCAACGGCAAGTTTCCCAAAGACGCAAAGGGCGTCGGCGATGTGTTGCGTCCTTACGGCTTGGCGCTGGTCTCGGGCTGGTATTCCAGCCGTCTGGCCCGGCGCTCGGTGGCTGAGGAAATCGCGGCCATTACGCCCCATGTGCAATTGCTCGCGGAAAACGGCGCCACGGTGTTGGTGTACGGCGAAGTGGCTGATTCGATTCAAGGGCAGCGTATTCCACTGGTGGAGCGGCCACGGTTTTACAGTGATCAGGCGTGGCAGGAATACGCCGACAAACTCACCGAATTGGCGCGCTTCACCTTGTCTCGTGGCGTGCGTTTGGCCTACCACCATCACATGGGCGCCTACGTTGAATCGCCTCAGGACATCGATACGTTAATGGCCCTAACCGGCAGCGAAGTCGGCCTGTTATTCGATTCGGGCCATTGCTACATGGGCGGCGGCGAGCCGTTGCAGGTACTGAAAAAACACATCGAGCGGATCTGCCACGTGCATTTCAAAGACGTGCGCAAGCCGGTGGTGCAACTGGCGCGCAATAACCTCTGGAGTTTCCCGGACTGCATCATCAACGGCACGTTTACCGTGCCCGGCGACGGTGATATTGATTTCGCCGCCTTGCTCGACGTTTTGTTGGCCGCCCACTACAGCGGCTGGCTGGTGGTGGAAGCCGAACAAGACCCTGCGGTCGCGCCGAGTTATGCCTACGCCAAAAAAGGCTACGAGACCCTGCGCGATTTGCTCGCCGATGCCCAACACAGGAGCGCTTGACCATGAACCTGTTAGTTAAAAGTAACGCTGAAGGTCGTGACGTTGTCGCCCTGGCAGATGGGGCATTGGAATACGTCGGTTTCGCTGCCTACCGCTTGAGCGTCGGTGAGCGTTTGCCGATCAGTTCCGGTGAAAAAGAACTGTGCCTGGTGCTGCTCAGCGGCCGGGTTGATGTGACGGGTGAGGCGCCGGGGCAGGCTGGCTTTAAATGGCAAAACATCGGCGACCGGCACTCGGTGTTCGAAGACAAATCACCCTTTGCCGTGTACTTGCCACCCCACAGTCAGGCGCAGGTCACCGCCCTGAGCGCAGTGCAAATTGCCGTGTGCGCCGCCCCCGGTGATGTTGTCAAGCAATTGCCGGCACGCTTGATCCGCCCTGAAAGCATGAAACGCAGCAGCCGGGGCAAGGCCGCCAATACCCGTTATGTGTGCGACATCCTCCCTGACACTGAGCCTGCCCATTCGCTGTTGGTGGTGGAAGTGCGCACGCCCTCCGGGCATTCGTCCAGCTACCCGCCCCACAAGCATGACCAGGATGACCTGCCCCACGAGAGCTTTCTTGAAGAAACCTATTACCATCAGGTCAACCCGCCGCAAGGCTACGTGTTTCAGCGGGTGTACACCGACGACCGCAGCATTGATCAAGCCATGGCTGTGGAAAACAACGACTTGGTCACGGTGCCCAAGGGTTATCACCCGGTCAGTGTGCCCTATGGCTACGAGTCGTATTATTTGAACGTGATGGCCGGTCCGAAACGTGCCTGGCAATTTCACAACGATCCTCAGCACAGCTGGCTATTGGATCTTTAACCCCTATTCGATGAGGAACAGTGGCATGAGCAACACTCCGATTATTGGTCACTACATCAACGGCCACGTGCTCACCGGCTCGGGTCAAAACGACGCCAGCGAGCGTTTCAGCAATGTGTTCAACCCCGCCACTGGCAAGGTGCAGGCGAAAGTCGCGCTGGCCGGTGTGAAAACCGTGGATGAGGCCGTGGCTTCTGCATTGGCGGCGTTTCCGGCCTGGGCTGATCAGTCTTCGCTGCGCCGCGCCCGGGTGATGTTCAAATTCAAAGAGCTGCTGGATCAACACCATGATGAGCTGGCAGCGATCATCAGCCGCGAACACGGCAAAGTGTTTTCCGACGCCAAAGGTGAAGTCACACGCGGAATCGAAATCGTCGAATTTGCCTGTGGTGCGCCGAGCCTGTTGAAAACCGATTACAGCGATAACATCGGTGGCGGCATCGACAATTGGAACCTGCGCCAACCGTTGGGTGTTTGTGCCGGGGTCACGCCGTTCAACTTCCCGGTTATGGTGCCGCTGTGGATGATTCCCATGGCCTTGGTCACGGGTAATACCTTCATTCTCAAACCCTCTGAACGCGACCCTTCGGCCAGCTTGTTGATGGCGCGTCTGCTCAGCGATGCCGGGTTGCCAGACGGTGTGTTCAACGTGGTTCAGGGCGATAAGACTGCCGTTGATGCCTTGCTGCAACACCCGGACATCGAAGCTATCTCGTTTGTCGGTTCGACGCCGATTGCCGAATACATCTACCAGCAGGGCACGTCGCGGGGCAAGCGTGTGCAAGCCTTGGGCGGTGCCAAAAACCACATGATCGTCATGCCTGACGCCGACCTCGATCAGGCCGCCGATGCTTTGATCGGTGCGGCCTACGGTTCCGCCGGCGAGCGCTGCATGGCGATTTCCATCGCGGTGGCGGTCGGTGACGTCGGCGACCAACTGATCGAAAAACTGCTGCCGCGCATCGACCAACTCAAGGTTGGCAATGGCATGCAACGCGACATTGACATGGGGCCGCTGGTGACTGGCGAGCACAAAGCCAAAGTCTTGGGGTTTATCGATCAAGGGGTAGAGCAGGGTGCCCAGCTGATTGTCGATGGCCGTGACTTCAGCGTGCCGGGTTCAGAAGAAGGTTTCTTCGTCGGCGCCACGCTGTTCGATAACGTCACCCCTGACATGACTATTTATAAGCAGGAAATTTTCGGTCCGGTGCTGGGCATTGTTCGGGTGCCGGATTTCGCCAGCGCCGTGGCGTTGATCAACGCTCATGAGTTCGGTAACGGCGTGTCGTGCTTCACCAGTGATGGCGGCATTGCCCGTGCCTTTGCTCGCACGATCAAGGTCGGCATGGTCGGGATCAACGTTCCGATCCCGGTGCCGATGGCCTGGCATTCGTTCGGCGGTTGGAAGCGCTCGTTGTTCGGCGATCACCATGCGTATGGCGAAGAAGGCATGCGCTTTTACAGCCGCTACAAAAGTGTGATGCAGCGCTGGCCAGACAGCATCGTCAAAGGCCCGGAGTTCGGTATGCCCACTGCTAAATAACCTCTCACCCGTGTACGTTTAGGAGAATAAAAATAATGAGTCATCCCCTGCGTTTCGCCCTGAATCGTATGGTTGCCCCACGTCTGTCGCTGCCAGATTTTATTGATCTGGCAGTGACGCTGAACGCCGACGCGATTGAAATCCGCAACGACCTCAAGGGCGTTGAAATCGAGAACGGTATGGCGCCTCAGGCCGTGCGTGAACAGTGCGCGGCCCACGGCATTCGGGTGTTGTCGATCAACGCGTTGTACCCGTTCGATGTCTGGGACGACGAGCGCCGGGCGCAGGCGCTGAAGTTGGCGGCTTATGCCCGGGACTGCGGCGCTGAGGCGTTGGTATTGTGCCCATTCAATGGCCCCACCGATCCGCGGACTGTCGGTGAGCGGGCGTCGGGATTACGGACTGCATTGAGTGAGCTGGCGCCTATTTTACTCGAGTACGGGATCCTCGGTTTCGTCGAGCCGCTGGGTTTTCAGCAATGCTCGCTACGGTTTAAGCGCCAGGCGGTGGACGCCATAACCGCCACTGGTGGGCTGGATGTATTTCGGGTCGTGCATGACACCTTTCACCACCATCTGGCGAATGAAAAAGAGTTTTTCGCGGACCTCACCGGGTTGGTGCACATCTCCGGTGTCGAAGACGGCGACGTACCGCTGCCAGATATTCGCGACGGGCACCGGGTGCTGGTGGGTGAGGGCGATATTCTCGGCAATTCGACGCAGATTGATCGGTTGCTTAGCGATGGCTACATGGGGCACCTGTCCTTCGAGCCCTTCGCTGACAGCGTGCATGAGTTGGATGATATTCAGCAGGCCGTCTCGGCGAGCATGGCTTATTTAAAGCGTTGAATGTGCGGGCCTCTTCGCAGGCAAGCCTGCTCCCACAGAGGTGTGTGCAGGCTTGCCTGCGAAGAGACCCATAGGACAAAGGGAATCAAACATGAAAACAACACGATTAACCATGGCCCAAGCGCTGGTGAAGTTTCTTGATAACCAGTACGTGGAAGTCGATGGGGTGGAGAGCAAATTCGTCGCCGGTGTGTTCACGATTTTCGGCCACGGCAATGTGTTGGGCATCGGCCAGGCCCTGGAGCAAGACAGCGGGCAATTGATCGTCCATCAAGGCCGCAACGAACAGGGCATGTGCCACGCCGCCATTGGTTTTGCCAAACAACACCTGCGGCGCAAGATTTACGCCTGTTCTTCATCGGTGGGGCCGGGCGCTGCGAACATGCTCACTGCGGCGGCGACCGCGACGGCCAACCGTATTCCGTTGTTGCTGCTGCCCGGCGATGTCTACGCCAGCCGCCAACCGGACCCAGTGTTGCAACAGATTGAGCAGTTTCACGACTTGAGCATCAGCACCAACGATGCGTTCAAAGCCGTGAGCAAATACTGGGACCGCATCAACCGTCCTGAGCAGTTGATGAGTGCCGCCATCAATGCGATGCGCGTGTTGACTGACCCGGCCGAGACCGGCGCCGTGACCTTGGCCTTGCCGCAAGACGTGCAGGCCCAAGCCTACGATTACCCGGACAGCTTCCTGCAAAAACGCGTACACCGCATCGACCGTCGCCCCGCCAGCGACGCCATGCTTGGCGATGCCTTGACGTTGCTCAAAGGCAAGCGTAAGCCGTTGCTGGTGTGTGGCGGCGGGGTGCGGTATTCCGGCGCGGCGGATGCTTTGCAGGCATTCGCCGAGCGCTTTGATATTCCGTTCGCCGAAACCCAGGCCGGTAAAAGCGCAATAGTTTCAGCCCACCCGTTAAACATGGGCGGCTTGGGCGAAACCGGTTCGCTGGCCGCCAACCTGTTGGCCAAGCAAGCAGACCTGATCATCGGCATAGGCACCCGCTACAGCGACTTCACCACCGCCTCGAAATGGCTGTTCCAAAACCCCGACGTGCAATTCCTCAACCTCAACGTCAGTGCTTTTGATGCGCAGAAACTGGACGGTGTGCAACTGGTGGCGGATGCCAAGTTTGCGCTGTTGGCCTTGACCGATGCGCTGAACGACAGCGGTTATCGCTCGGCATGGGGCGATCAGCCGCACCAGGCACGGGCGAGACTGGATGCCGAAGTGGATCGCATCTACGCGGTGGAATACCAAAGCGACGACTTCGTTCCAGAAATCAACGACCACCTTGATCCGGCCGTGCTGCGGGAATTTATCGAGATGACCGGTTCTTGCCTGACCCAAAGCCGGGTACTGGGCGTACTCAATGCAAGCCTGCCCCGTGACGCCGTGATTGTTGCCGCCGCTGGCAGTTTGCCGGGTGATTTACAGCGCGCCTGGCGCACCACCGCGGTCAACAGCTACCACGTGGAATACGGTTTTTCCTGCATGGGTTACGAGGTCAATGCCGCACTGGGGGTCAAGCTCGCCGAACCGCAGCGTGAGGTCTATGCGCTGGTGGGCGACGGCTCTTACATGATGCTGCACTCGGAGCTGGCAACCTCGATTCAAGAGCGCTGCAAGATCAACGTGATCCTCCTCGACAACATGACCTTCGGTTGCATCAACAACCTGCAGATGGAACACGGGATGGACAGCTTCGGCACCGAGTTTCGCTTCCGTAATCCGGAAACCGGCAAGCTCGACGGCGATTTTGTCCCGGTGGATTTCGCCATGAGCGCAGCGGCCTACGGTTGCAAGACCTACAAGGTGACCACAATTGCCGAACTTGAAGCGGCATTGCTTGATGCGCAGAAACAGACCGTCTCTACCCTGATCGATATCAAGGTTCTGCCCAAGACCATGATCCACAAATACCTGTCGTGGTGGCGCGTGGGCGTGGCCGAAGTCTCGACCAACGGCACCACCGCGCAGGTGTTTGAAAAGCTCAGCAACGAATTGGCGAAAGCCCGCAAATACTGACAACTCACTCCACAACAACCACAACGGGAGCAGTGAAATGGCGTTGAAAATAGGCGTAATCGGCACCGGCGCAATTGGCCAGGAACACATCCGGCGATTGAGCCAGACCTTGTTGGGCAGCCAGGTTGTGGCGCTGAACGACATCAATCTCGAACAGGCCGCCAACGTGACCCGCGACCTGGACCTGACCGCTGAGATTTACCCCGACGGCCATGCGTTGATCAATGCTCCAGAGGTGGAAGCGGTGCTAGTGACGTCCTGGGGCCCGAGCCACGAAGCGTTCGTGCTGGCCGCGATTGCGGCCGGTAAGCCTGTGTTCTGTGAGAAACCATTGGCCGTTACTGCCGAGGGCTGCCGCCGAATCGTTGATGCTGAAATCGCTTACGGCAAGCGTCTGGTGCAGGTCGGTTTCATGCGCCCCTATGACGAGGGTTATCGGGCGCTCAAAGCAGTGATCGATAGCGGGCAGATCGGCGAGCCGCTGATGCTGCACTGCGCCCATCGCAACCCGACCGTGGGTGAGAATTACAAAACTGACATGGCGATTACCGACACGCTGATCCATGAGATCGACGTGCTGCGTTGGTTGCTCGACGATGATTATGTTTCGGTTCAAGTGGTGTTCCCGCGCAAAACCGGCAAAGCTTTCGCGCACCTCAAGGACCCGCAAATTATCTTGCTGGAAACCGCCAAAGGCACGCGCATCGATGTCGAAGTGTTCGTCAATTGCCAATACGGTTACGACATTCAGTGTGAAGTCGTCGGCGAAACCGGGATTGCGCGCTTGCCGGAGCCCTCACAAGTCCAGTTGCGCAGCGGCGCCAAACTGTCTAGCGCGATCCTTATGGACTGGAAAGACCGCTTCATCGCCGCTTACGACGTCGAGTTGCAAGCCTTCATCGACAGCGTACGCATCGGTCAGATCGGCGGCCCCTCCGCGTGGGATGGCTATGCCGCCGCAGTCACCGCCGACGCGTGTATCGAAGCCCAAAAAAGCGGAGCAATCGTCCCCGTGGGCTTGCCGGAGCGGCCAGCGTTTTATGATTGACACATTTTCAAGGAGCCAACTTGTTGGCGAAGCGATTCATCAGCCAATCGCCAACAAGACGGTATCTACAGGGATTTCACGTGAGTTGAGCAATGGTTTCATGAAGGAGAACAATAATGCGCATTGCACTGGACCCTTACATGTACCGCCATCTGTCACTCGGGCAGATGGTCGATAAAGTCGCCGCGCTGGGCTACGAACACATTGAGCTGTCGCCCCGCGAAGACTTTCTGCCCTTCTATAAATACCCCCGCGTTGATCGGGCGCGGATCAAAGAGTTTCGCAAAGCCTTGAGCGACGCCGGGGTCAATCTCTCGTCATTGTTACCGCTCTATCACTGGGCCGATGCCGACGAAGAGCTGCGCAACGCCGCTGTGCGCAATTGGAAGCGTGCGATCCAAGTCGCCGTGGAAATGGACTGCCCGCTAATCAACACTGAGTTCAGCGGCCAGTCCAATAATGCATTGGTCTGTGAAAACCAGTTTATGAAATCCATGGACGAACTGATGCCGATCTTCGAGCGCGAAGGCGTGAAGCTGGACATCCAGGCGCACCCCTACGATTTTTGCGAGCGCAACAACGAATCCGTAGACATCCTCCGTGGCCTGGATTGTGACTGGATCAACTACCTGTATGCCGCGCCGCACACCTTCTTCTATGACGACGGCAAAGGTGACATCGCCTCAATGCTCCGCTACGCAGGCGAAAAGCTCACTCATGTGATCATCGCCGACACCTACAACCACCGCGCCTCTTCGGGTCTACGCTATATCGTCAACCCGCCGGGCGTTACGGCCACGGTGCATCAACATTTGGACATAGGGCAGGGCGATGTGGATTGGCCGGCGTTCTTTTCAACCCTGCGCGACATCAAGTTCGACGGCATCGCCACCGTCTCGGTGTTTGCCTGGGAAGAGCGTGCCGACGAATCCAGCCGCTTCATGCTGGAACGGGTGAGAAGCGAGTTGATCAGATAAGCACACTGAAACTGCCTTGAGGCTGTGGGAGCGAATTCATTCGCGAATGCCAAGACTCGGTGGCGACGGGTACACCGCTTTCGTCGGCAAGCCCACAGGACACATTGAACACTCAAACTGTGGAAGCAGGCTTGCCTGCGAAGATTACGGCGTAAATATTTTGAATCAGAGGACCTTTAAATGCGTATTGGATTAGTCGGATATGGCAAAGGTGGGCGCTATTTTCACGCGCCGTTGATCGCCAGCTTGCCGGGTGCCAGTTTTGTCGGCGTCGTTACCCGTTCCCCGGAGCGGCGCCTGGAGTTGGCGCAGGACTACCCCAACGTCCTGGCGTTCGACACGCTGGCGGCGCTGGTCGGCAACGGCGTGGATGCAGTGGTGATTTCCACGCCATTGGCCTCGCGACGGGCACTGATTCTCGAAGCCATCGAACTGGGCGTGGCCGTGGTCAGCGATAAGCCGTTCGCCAACGACGCGGCTCAGGCCCGGGAGTTGGTCGAGGCCGCTGAGCGACGCGGTGTGCTGCTGAGCGTGTATCAAAACCGTCGCTGGGATTCGGATTTCCTGACCGTCCGCAAACTGATCAATAACGGCGTGCTGGGCGACATCACGCGTTTTGAATCCCGAGTGGAACGTTATTCACCTAAATCCGTGGGCAAGGTCAGCGGCGGTGGAATGCTTCGCGATTTAGGCAGTCACTTGGTAGATCAGGCCCTCTTGTTGTTCGGTCCTGTGTCACGGGTGTACGCCGAACTGGACTTTTCAACCTCAGACAAAGAACTCGATCACGGGTTTTTTGTGTCGCTGACCCACGCCAGTGGCGTGGTTTCGCACCTCTGGGGCAGCTGTTTGCAAAACTGTCCGGGGCCGCGTTTCAGGGTCAGCGGCTCAGCAGGTTGCTACAGCGTGGAAGGGTTAGACGGGCAGGAAGCTTCAACCTTAGCTGGGCTGTCACCGAAAAGCGAAGGTGATAACTGGGGCGTTGAAGAACATCGCCGCTGGGGCTGGTTCGAACAGGGCGAACAGCGCGAACGTATTCCTTCCGAACGTGGCTGCTGGAACGAGTTTTATCGGCAGTTGCAGGACGCGGTTGCAGGTAAAGGCAATAACCCGGTGGACGCGCGCGATGCAGTGGCGTCAGCCGTGGTGCTGGACGCGGCGCGAGCGAGTGCCGAGTCAGGCACGGTAATTAAGCTGTAGGCGAACCCTGTAGGAGCGAACGTGTTCGCGAGGCGATGAACCTGATGCGCCACATCAGCCTTCGCGCCAACACGTTGGCGCCTAAAGAGGTGCAAGTCAGTAGCGTAAAAATAGAAAAGAATTCTAAAAGCAGTTGATATAGAAATTATTTTCTAATAGAGTCGTTCCAAGTTATCCATACAACTACAAAAACGTGGAGACAGACCGATCATGAACACCCCTATCCGTTTCACTTCTCTTGCCTTGTCACTTATGTTCGTCAGCGGCGTTGCCTTGGCCGATATGAAAATCGGCGTGAGCATGTCGCAGTTCGATGACACCTGGCTGACCTACCTGCGCGAAGACATGGCCACCAAAGCCAAGTCCATGCCTGACGGTGTGTCGCTGCAGTTTGTGGATGGTCGTGCTGACGTGAACAAGCAGTTGAGTGATGTACAAGCCCTGATAAACCAGAAAGTGGATGCACTGATCGTCAACCCGGTCGATACCGCCGGTACCGCGAAGATTACTCAGGCTGCCGTCGCGGCAGGTATTCCGTTGGTGTACGTCAATCGCCGTCCAGATGATCTCCACCTGCCTAAGGGCGTGATTACTGTGGCCTCCAATGACGAAGAGGCCGGCAAGTTGCAGATGCAGTACTTGGCCGACAAGATGGGTGGCAAGGGCAGTATCGTGATTCTGTTGGGCGACTTATCAAATAACTCCACGAAAGGTCGCACCGATGGAGTCAAAGAAATTCTGAAAAAATACCCAAATATCAAGATAGACCAAGAACAAAGTGGCACGTGGTCACGGCAAAAAGGGATGGACCTGACCAACGACTGGATCACCCAGGGCAAAAAATTCGACGCGGTGGTCGCCAACAATGACGAAATGGCCATCGGTGCGTCCATGGCGTTGAAGCAGGCGGGCGTTGCCAAGGGTAGCGTGATGATTGCCGGTGTCGACGGCACGCCGGATGGCTTGAATGCGATTACCAAGGGTGACCTTACGGTATCTGTATTCCAGGATGCCAAAGGTCAGGCCGATGGTGCCCTGGATGCCGCTGTGAAGATGGCCAAGAAAGAACCGGTCGAACAGTCGGTCTGGGTGCCCTATCGCCTGATCACCCCGGAAAACGTTGCTTCGTTCAAATAACAGAATCATCTCTTTCTATAACAAGAATGTCGCGAGAGGATTTGTCACATGTTCACTTCTGGTACGACTCCAAGTAACGCCACGCCCGATGTGTTGGCGGGCGCTGCCGCGATGGACACTGTCGACACGCCGTATCTGCTGGAAATAGTCAATGTCAGCAAAGGCTTTCCCGGCGTGGTGGCCTTGTCCAATGTGCAGCTTCGCGTGCGCCCCGGTTCAGTGCTGGCGTTAATGGGCGAAAACGGCGCGGGCAAGTCCACGCTGATGAAAATCATTGCCGGCATCTACCAGCCCGATGAAGGCGAGATACGTTTGCGTGGCAAGCCGATCAGCTTTGAAACTCCGCTGGCGGCGTTGCAAGCGGGGATCGCGATGATCCATCAAGAACTTAACTTGATGCCACACATGAGCATCGCCGAAAACATCTGGATCGGCCGCGAACAGCTCAATGGTCTGCACATGGTCGACCATAAAGAAATGTACCGCTGCACGGCAGACTTGCTCCAACGCCTGCGGATCAAACTTGAACCGCAGGATTTGGTAGGCACGCTAAGCATCGCCGAGCGGCAGATGGTCGAAATCGCCAAAGCGGTGTCGTATGACTCAGACGTGTTGATCATGGACGAACCGACCTCTGCCATCACTGAAACAGAAGTCGCCCACTTGTTCTCGATCATTGCTGACTTGAAGGCTCAGGGTAAGGGCATCATCTACATCACCCATAAAATGAACGAAGTGTTCAGCATCGCCGATGAAGTCGCTGTGTTCCGCGACGGTGCCTACATCGGCTTGCAACGCGCCGACAGCATGGACGGTGACAGTCTGGTGTCGATGATGGTGGGTCGAGAACTGAGCCAGTTGTTTCCTGAACGTGAAAAACCTTCCGGCAACTTGCTGCTCTCAGTGCGCGATCTGCGTCTGAATGGCGTTTTTGAGGGCGTTTCATTTGACCTGCACGCCGGGGAAATTCTCGGCATCGCCGGTTTGATGGGCTCAGGACGTACCAATATTGCCGAAACCCTTTTTGGCATTACGCCCAGCGATGGTGGCGAGATTCAGCTCGACGGCGTCAGCGTACGCATCACCGACCCTAATCTGGCGATCAAAAAAGGCTTCGCCCTGCTGACCGAAGACCGCAAATTGACTGGCCTGTTTCCGTGCCTGTCGGTGCTGGAAAACATGGAAATGGCCGTCATCCCGCATTACGCAGGTGGTGGTTTTATCAAGCAAAAAGCCTTGCGTACCTTGTGCGAAGACATGTGTCAGAAGCTCCGGGTAAAAACCCCTTCGCTGGAGCAGTGCATCGATAACCTGTCCGGTGGTAATCAACAGAAGGCCTTACTCGCCCGTTGGCTGATGACCAATCCGAGGATATTGATTCTCGACGAACCCACCCGCGGCATCGACGTTGGCGCCAAGGTGGAGATCTATCGATTGATTACTTTCCTGGCCAGTGAAGGCATGGCGGTGATCATGATTTCTTCGGAGTTGCCCGAGGTCTTGGGCATGAGCGATCGGGTCATGGTCATGCACGAGGGCGAGATGATGGGCATGCTCGACCGTGGCGAGGCGACCCAAGAGCGAGTGATGCATCTGGCTTCCGGCAATTCGATTCACTAGCCGGTCGACGCCGCAGAGAGAGGAGTAACCGCTATGAACGCAATTATTGGCAACAAACCTGTCGCTGTCCCGGCAAGGTCTAAACGGCGTTTGCCTACCGAACTGAGCATTTTGTTGGTGCTGATCGGTATCGGCCTGGTCTTTGAAGTGTTTGGTTGGATCGTTCGTGATCAGAGCTTTTTGTTCAACTCGCAACGTTTGGTACTGATGATCCTGCAAGTCTCGATCATCGGTTTGATCGCCATTGGTGTGACCCAAGTCATTATCACCACCGGTATCGATTTGTCCTCCGGTTCGGTATTGGCGCTGTCAGCGATGATTGCCGCGAGCCTGGCGCAAAGCTCCGATTACACCCGTGCGGTGTTCCCATCGCTCACTGATTTGCCGGTCTGGATTCCGGTGGCGGTTGGCATGGGCGTGGGGCTGCTGGCCGGTGCCATTAACGGCAGTATTATCGCCATTACCGGCATTCCGCCCTTTATCGCCACTTTGGGCATGATGGTCTCGGCGCGTGGCTTGGCGCGCTTCTACACCGCAGGCCAGCCCGTGAGCATGTTGAACGACTCCTACACGGCTATCGGTCAGGGCGCGATGCCGGTCATTATTTTCCTGGCGACGGCGGTGGTGTTCCATATCGCCCTGCGCTACACCAAGTACGGCAAATACACCTACGCCATCGGTGGCAACATGCAGGCGGCGCGCACCTCCGGGATCAATGTCAAACGGCATTTGATCATTGTCTACAGCATTGCCGGTCTGCTGGCGGGGTTGGCAGGCGTCGTCGCTTCAGCGCGGGCAGCCACCGGGCAAGCCGGTATGGGCGTGTCCTACGAACTGGATGCGATTGCCGCAGCCGTCATTGGCGGCACCAGCCTGTCAGGGGGGGTAGGGCGTATTACCGGCACGGTCATCGGTGCTTTGATTCTGGGTGTCATGGCCAGCGGTTTTACGTTTGTTGGTGTCGATGCGTATATCCAGGACATCATCAAGGGCCTGATCATTGTCGTTGCCGTCGTCATCGACCAATACCGCAACAAACGCAAAATCAAACGTTGATCGCTGAACGTCTCCTGGGGCCAGCCCTGGCCCCTTATACCCGTCGTCCCTCCAGCCCGGAACTGATGCCTGTTTTCAGGGGTCAGACCGTCACTGATGCGCAAGTCATTGTCCGATCAGTGGTCACTCAAGCCGCTGGGTGACCGGCTTGAGTGACTTGTTGCGCAAAACTGCTTCAATTATGTTGCTGTGTCCCTACCACGGCCTTAGACTGCCGCCCCTCGTAAATTGAGTGCCAGGTGGCGCTTGGAGACTGTGGCGCTTTTTCGGCAACGCTGAGTCGCTCCCTAATTCGCCCTAATGCACGTATTTTTTATAGAGAAATCAATGACAAAGGACAAGTTGCTGGCGATGCCAGCCGATGACTACATGAATTCCGAGCAGCACGCCTTCTTCGTTGCGCTGCTGCAATCCATGAAAGTCGAGATCCATGAGCGTATCGATCAAAGCCGTATCGCTATCGAAAGCCTGGACACGCCCGCTGACCCTGCCGATGCGGCTTCGGTCGAAGAGGAACGTCACTGGCTGGTCAACATCATTGATCGTGACCAGCGCATGCTTCCACAACTGGAAATGGCGCTTTCCCGCATTTCCGATGACAGCTTTGGCTGGTGCGATGACAGCGGCGAGGCCATTGGCCTTAAACGCTTGCTGATCAGCCCGACCACCAAGTACTGCATCGAAGCTCAAGAGCGTCATGAGCAAATCGACAAGCACCAGCGTCAGGCCTGATCAGGCCACGGGTTGCTTTACGGGGGCATTCAATTGCCCCGGTATTTCCCCCCTCGTTGTGTGCTTCACGCGCAGAATATTTATCACGCTGCGCGCTCGCGCCAACGTACAACTAACGACCCATAGCTAATGGCCAATGTCTGGCGTTTAATGCAGGCATAACAACCAAAAATGCAGATGGGTGACGAACATGGCTGGAGTTGGACCTCTCATGGGATCGCTGGCGTCGCAGGCGCAGGCCTCCAACGCATTGGCTGTAGAACCGCAACGTCCTCTTAGCCGCACCCGCTGGCTGACCCCTTTGATACAAAGCATTTTGCTGTGTCTATTGCTGATGGCAATGGCCTTTCTCAGCGTGTCGGTCTACGCCTGTCTGCCGTTGGTGCTGGTGGTCATCTGGTTGCCTCGCCTGTTTGCCGCACCGACGATTTCAGCCCTCGCACCGAGCAGCGGCGAAGGTATCGAAAAATTGACTCGCGATTTGTCGTACGCCACCAGTCACAACGCACTGTCCGCCGCCAGCGTGGCATTTTCTGTGGGCCAGTTGGCAAGCAAGGTCCAGTCGCAGCTCGACGCAGCCGAGCAAATCGTCAGCAGCGCCGACGTGATGATCGCAACCGAACAGGTGACCTCTCTTCTGAGCCAACAGGCACTCAGCGCCGCCAGCGAGGCCCGCGTCAGCAGTGACGCCGGGCGTAGCGTATTGGCTGAGTCCATCATTCGGATGCACCAGTTGAGCAAGCGCGCGGTCAGCAGTCGCGAGCTGATCGAGGCCTTGAACCAACGCAGCTCAGACATTCAGCGTGTCACCCTGGTCATCCAGTCAATTGCCAGTCAGACCAATTTGTTGGCGCTCAACGCCGCCATTGAAGCCGCCCGCGCCGGTGAGCACGGGCGAGGCTTTGCCGTAGTTGCCGATGAAGTACGCGGTTTGGCGGGGCGCACCGCCAGCGCCACCGAGGAAGTCGGGCAAATGGTGACCGATATTCAGCAGCTTACGGGGCAAGTGGTCGAGCAGATCCGGCAGTTATCCAGCGACCTGGACACCGGCGTCGAACAGGTTGAGCGAACCGGTCAGCACTTGGAAAACATCGCGGGGTTAGCCGCCGGGGTTGAAGCGCAAGTCAGCGAAATCGCCGCAGGCGCGCAAACCAATCAGCAACAATTGAGCAGCCTGTTTACCGCCGTTGAGCAAATGCGCGGCGATTTGGCGATCAGCGACGAACAAACCAAGCAACTGGCGAAGGCTGCGGTGCAAATGGAGGGGCAGGCGGAAACCATCAGTGAGCGGCTGGCCCAAGTTGGCTTGGATGATTACCATCAGCGAATTTACGATCTGGCCCTTGAAGGGGCGCATCAAATCTCGACTCAATTTGAAGCGGACATCGGGCAACGTCGTGTCAGCCTGGAAGACTTGTTTGATCGCAGTTACCAACTGATACCTAAAACCTCTCCGCCCAAGTTTCAGACACGTTTTGACCGGTATACCGACCAGGTGCTGCCATCGATTCAAGAATCGTTGCTGCCGCGCCATGAGGGCTTGGTGTTCGCCATCGCCTGCACACCTCAAGGTTACGTGCCGACGCACAATACTGCGTTCTGTCAGCCGCTGACCGGCGATCCCCGACTCGACACCGTGCATAACCGAACCAAGCGCAAGTTCGATGACCGCACGGGCATCCGTTGCGGCAGCCATCAGCAGCCCGTGTTGCTGCAAACCTACACCCGTGACACCGGTGAACTGATGCACGACCTCTCGGTACCGATCATGGTTCAAGGTCGTCATTGGGGTGGACTGCGTCTGGGCTACAAACCCGAGGGTCTGCCACCGTCTACGCGTGGCTAAGAAGTTTCCTGCGAAATCAGCGATTCCCGGCATTTACTTGTGGGAATCGTCTGAAATCTAACCGCGGTGAGTCACCGAATACTGATAACGACTACTGCTTTCGAAAGCGTAATTTCGTCCTTCATTTAGGCCGTTTTGCAGGGCGTTTAAGTTGTAAGCCCCTCTAAAGTCCTTAACGTTTGTGGGACTGTTCTGAAATATCGTGATGACCTTGACGTCGGTTCGCGGCTGAGCAAGCTGGTTTAAATCAACAGTCACTTTTTGATTTAAGCAGTCTGACTTTCAGCTGCATTCCACAGGCATTGAACATTATGGTTTCTATTTTTAAAACAGTGTGTGACGGGCGCTGCCCTGACCTTCACGTTCAAACGCGCGGTGTTACGGTGCGCATCGGCTTATTCTTCGATGGAACAGGCAATAACCGAATAAACAGCCAAATCGCGGCGGATTGCCGTGCTCAAGCGGTAATGAACAACAACGCTCATACCGGCGCTTGCGCTGGACGTCATGCGAACGCCGCTAGCAGTTATGCTAGCGACATTACGAACATTGCCCGGCTGTATGAATTGTATGTTTTGCGGCCCAAGGCGCATGAGACACCGCAGGGGTTAAGTGTGTCTGTGCCCATTTACGTGAGCGGCGCTGGCACCACATCTGGCAAGCACGACTCTGTGTGGGCGGGCCAAGTGCTAGGACGCGGTAACACGGGGGTTCTGGCCAAGGTCTCTGAGGGGGTGAAAAAGCTCCGAACGGTGCTCGAGACTTTTCAGGCGAATAATTGCGGCTGCACGGTCGAGGGGTTGGAACTGGACCTGTTTGGATTCAGCCGAGGCGCTGCGGCGGCTCGGCATTTTGCCAACGAAGTGTTGAAACAAGAGAAGGGGGCACTTGGCCCCTTGCTCAAGCTGCAAAGTATTGCGTGGGGGTCCGACTTCGCGTGGGGTTCAGGCAGCGTCAGGCTGAAGGTGATCGGGTTATTCGACACGGTGGCCGCGATCGGTGGTTTTTCAGACTTCGGAAATACGAGGGATAACTGCAATCGCCGGGTCAATCTTTACCTACCTCCAGGCAGCGCTCAACAGGTGCTGCACTTGGTTGCAGGTGATGAGCAGCGGCGTAATTTTGCCTTGAACAGCGTGACGCCGGGTTGGCCCAAGGAGATCGTGTTGCCAGGGGCCCACTCTGATATCGGCGGCGGCTACCACCTGAATGTTCGCGAAAAAGTGCTGCTCTCCCGTCCTCGGCGCAGTGTTGTCAATCTGAATACGGCGTTTCATGAAACGGTTGCCTGGCGCGAAAGCCAGGCTGATCTTCAGACCATAGACGCCAGGGAGTGGCTAGACCCGCTGGACGCGGAGGCTTCGCTGTCGATCGAGAACGATGAACGTCTCCCCAATGCGGGCAGCGACACGGTTGGGGTAAAAGCGGTTGTGGCAGCGGTGAGTATGAATCGCCGGGTTTATGGACATCTCTCTCGGGTTTATTTGCGCGTTATGCATGAATTGGCAAGCGCCGAGGGCGTGCCGTTGGAACCGGTGCCAGACAGCCCGGCGCTGAGCCTGGTGCCGGAATTACAGGTCATCGCGCAAAAGCTGATTGCGTACGCCAAAGGTGGTCCGTACACGCTGGATGAGGGCGAGCAGCGTTTACTGCGTCGACGTTTCATCCATCGGTCCGCGCATTGGAGTGCGCTGGTCGGCAGCGGTGCCAGCCGAAGCAACGCGATTTTCGTGCACGCGCCGGAGCCTGGGGGACGAATTTGCCACCCCAATGTTGGCAAGCCCGGTTACCCCGAATGACCTTTTTCGCTAGATCATGGGATGGTTTGTTACCGGTTATGTAACGAAGCTATGCAAGGGATAGCTTTTTCCCCAGGCGTCTAACCCCTAAGATAGCGACATCGTTACCTTGCTAATGAAATCTCGGGAGTACGCTCATGCATAGCAAACTCGATGTCGCCGTCATGATCGGAAGCGGCGTTCCACCGTCAATGCGCGCGTTGGGCCAGCAGATGTGCTGGGTGGTTTTGCTTAACGGTGAGCGACGAGGCACTGCCTTTGCCAGCCGCCATGATGCCGAAGAGTGCCGATCAGCCTGGGCCGCCCAGTTGTCCATGACGGCCTGACGTCACTACGGTTGCCGGCAGCCTATTTGTTGGCTTCGTGCAACAGCGCATTGAGTTCATCCACAACCGGCGCCCAATCGGCGTCTACGCGTAATTCTTCTTTAAGAAATTTCGCCTGTTGCGGTGTCCAGAACTCGGCGTCGATCAGTTTGACGTCTTCGGGCAGCGGGCCATGGCTGTCGACGAATGCGTCAATGCTGGCCTGATCGGAATCAAGGCCCAGTTGATCGAATAAGGTCTGTAGGGTGGGTGTCGTCAAGTCCATGTCATCTCCGTCGCGGGCAAGTAACTTGTTGGATGGCAACGCCACACTTTAACCGTGGCACAGTATCTGAGGCTTTGGCTCGGCAAGAGTTCGGATGGAAATGCCCGAAGACGAAAATTCTGGACGACGGCGAACTAAGCGCTCAATGCGCCGGCGTCTACAGCCACTTTTAACGCCTTGGCCGATTCCTTTGCTGCCGCCGCAGCGACGTCGGCGGTTTTGAACCAACGGTCTTTTTCGACCTGGTGGTAGCTGATAGCGTTTTTCCCTTCCTTGGCACGCATTACAATTACAGCTTGGTACTCGCCTTCGACTTCTCTGGACTCACCCCAGATGAAGAATTCGCCGATATCAAATTCAGTCACTATTACCTTCCCATGGATGACGAGTTGCTACTCTATGGCGTGCTTGTGCTTCGCCGGTAGTCTTGAGGTGCGCGAGTATGGCAGTTGTTGACGTGCTCAGGCGGTGTTTAGCACTAACGATGACGAATGACAGGTTGTCGGATCGAGGGCTGATCGGCAGGGGCAAGCTTGGGGTATTGGGGTTAAACCGAACTATTGCTTGATAGCGGACGAAAGGTATATATCCGTAAGGCGCCGCTAGCCGGTAGAATTGCTTTTTTTCCCCCCCCTCGGATTTACCATTCGATATTCCCCGGTCACTGGGGGTAGCGTCCTGAAAGGCTCGAGCGATATTGCTAGGCGCCGAACCCCATGGACCAAGACCCGTTTTCTGCGGCGCCCGACACAGTTGGGTACGCTCATTTTCAAGTTTGAGGATTCTTCATTGGCAGTCAGTAATCTGGACATGCACGCATTGTTCGTACTTGGCGATCTTCGCGCCAAGCTGGTCAAGCAATTTCAATCCCGTTTCGTTTATGTCACTGAGCAGAATGCCGAAGGCATTTACATTGCCGAAATCGACACTGAAACCGCGTTGGTGGTGGACGATAAACCCCGACTCGAACTCAAAGTAGGCGATCATTTTCGCGCGGCGGTATTGCCCAGCCGTGAAGGTGGGAAGTTCGAATTGAAATTCCGCGATATCAAATTGACGGTCTACGGGCTAGGCGAATATGCCTATGTCGATACCGCCGAGGGGCACGGGATAGTGTTCAAGGAAGGTCAGACTGTTGTCACAGTGTTCGCGGCTCACGAGCAGTTGCAAGGCACACTCAGCAAGACATTAAAAGCGGTGACCGGCAAAGCTGCCAAATGGCGCAAGGGTGAGCTGACCTTCAAGGCCAGTGAATAATCCCCTCAGTGTCCACCGGCATCCCGTTCGCCGCTGACCTCCGGTGGCACGTCATCGCCGGCCACGCGTTTGCGGAACAACCCGGTACGTGCCAACAACAATGTGGTGACCGGTACAGTGATCGCCAGCAGTATCGGGATTAACCAGGCGTGCAGCACCGGCCCGGAGTTCAGGGCCGAGAAATAAACGATAGAAGCCAAGGCCACTAGCCACGCACCCAGCGTAGAAGCTAGCGCTGGTGGGTGCATGCGTTGAAAGAAGTCCTGCATTCGCAGCAAGCCCAAGGCCCCGGTCAGGGCCAATAGGCTGCTGGATAGCAATAAGAGTGCGGTAACGACTTCGACCCAATACGGCAACACGCTGAGCGAACTCATTCGATCACCTCACCACGCAATAGAAATTTTGCCAGCGCAAATGACCCGACGAAACCAAATAAAGCGATCAGTAGCGCGGCCTCGAAATAGGTGTCGCTGGCGTAGCGAATGCCCAGCACCAGCATTATCAACATGGCGAGCACGTAGAGATAATCCAGCGCCAATACCCGGTCCTGCGCGGACGGGCCAATGAATAAACGAATTAACGTCAATACCATCGCCAAGGCAAAAATGCACAGGGTCAGCAGGATTGCGTTGGACAGCAGGTCACTCATTGGAAAATCTCCATCAGCGGGCGCTCATAACGGTGTTTGAAATGGGCAATGAATTGAGCCTCATCGTCCAGATCAAACACGTGCATCAATAGCACGCTGCGGTCCAGCGCTAGCTCTGACCACACAGTACCCGGCACCACTGTGGTAATCATCGACAGGGCCGCCAAGCCATTGGCGTCGCGTAAGTCCAACGGGACTTTGACGAATGCCGGGCGAGGCGGGCGCCGCTTGGCATTCCATACGCGCCAGCCCACGGCCAAGTTAGACGAGATGACATCGCACCCCACTTGCAAGACCAGTTTAAACAGGACGTTCGGTTTGCCGATGCGTACCGGCAGCGGACGCAACGGCGCCGTGAGCACCGGTGCGATAAACCCCAATAGCGCGCCGAGCAGCAGGTTGCCAAGGCTGAGTGACCCGTTCAGCAGCAGCCACAGCACCCAAAGTGCCAATGACAGCCATGGGGCAGGAAAGAACCGCTTCATGGTTGTGTCTCTCCAGCCGAAGTGGGTCCGAGCAGTGGCCGTGCGGCCATCACCGACAACACATAGTGCTGTGGATCATGTAACGCAGCAGCCGTGTCTTGTGTGTAGCGCAGCAAGGGTTCGGCTTTGAACGTCAGCGCGATGCATAACCCCAGCAGAATCACGATGGGCAGGCATTCGTAGCGACGCAGCAGCGGGGAAGGCCGGTTCGCAGGTGTCCAGAAACGCTGAATGCCGACTCTGGAAAAAGCCACCAGCGACGTGAACCCGGAAAAAATCAGCAAGCCGATCAACGTCCAACTGACACTGGAAATCGCTTCGTCCTTGGCCACATCCAGCCCCAGCGGATTGAGCAGCGCACTGAGCAGGGTCAGTTTGCCGATGAAACCCGACAGTGGGGGCATACCGATGATCAACAAGGCGCAGGCGATGAAGCTCAGGCCGAGGAAGGCTTTGGTCATGGGGATTACCTGACCCACCACTGCTTTCTGTTCGTCATCAAGATTGGTACCCGGGGGCGGATGCAGCGACTCCACGGTTTTGGGCAGTTGGTCGGGGTCCTCTTCCAGCGGTATTTCGTTAGCCGAGCGCGAGCGTTCAATCAGTTCTGCCAGTAGAAACAACGCGCTGAGGGTCAGGGTCGAACTGACCAGGTAAAACAGCGCGCCCGACGTCAAGCTCGGCTGTGCAAAACCGATGGCTGACAACAGGATGCCCGCCGACACGAGGATGCTCAGACTGGCCATTCGCTCAAGACGTTGGGCCGCAAGAATGGCCACGGCTGAGGTCACTACCGTCGCCATGCCGCCGTAGATCAGCCAGTCCCCACCAAAAAACGCCGAGGCGCCTGCCTGCCCGGAAAACAGTAGCGTCCACAGCCGCAATACGGTGTAGACGCCGACTTTGGTCATGATCGCGAACATCGCCGCGACCGGTGCGCTGACAGCGGAATACGCCGGCACCAGCCAGAAATTCAGCGGCCACATCCCGGCTTTGGCCAGGAACGCGGTGGCCAGAATGGCTGCGCCGGCGTGCAACAGGCCGCGATCCGCTTCGGGAATCAATGGGATTTTCATCGCCAGATCGGCCATGTTCAAGGTGCCGGTGACGCCATAGATCATCGCCGCCCCGATCAGGAACAGCGACGACGCCACCAAGTTGATGGTGATGTAATGCAAGCCCGCCGAGACCCTGGCGCGGCCGGAGCCATGCAGCATCAAGCCGTACGATGCCGCCAACAGCACCTCGAAAAACACGAACAGATTGAACAGGTCAGCGGTCAAAAATGCCCCGTAAAGGCCCATCAACTGAATCTGAAACAGCGCATGAAAACTGGCGCCCGCCCGGTCCCAGCGCGCCAATGCGAAGAGCAGGGCACAGACGCCAATGATTCCGGTCAACACCAGCATCAGCGCAGAAAGATGGTCCACCACCAACACGATGCCGAACGGTGCTTCCCAATTGCCGGGCAGGTAGACACCGATGGAGCCCGTGGTGCCCTCCTGCTGGACCCATGCCAGCAGGCAGATCGAAATACCCAATCCAGCCACGGTGGACAGCAGATTGATTTTGGCTTTTAGGGGCCGACGCTTTTCACTCAGCATTAACATCAGGGCGGCGGTCAACAGCGGCAGCAGAATCGGTACGACGATCAGCTGATTCATAAACGTCGCAGGATTCAGTTCGGTCATTGTGTCGGCTCCCGGCCATCCACATGGTCGGTGCCGGTCAGGCCCCGTGATGCCAACAGCAACACCAGAAACAGTGCGGTCATGGCGAAGCTGATGACAATCGCGGTCAGCACCAATGCTTGCGGCAATGGGTCGGTGTAATTGAGCAAGTCATGGGGCACACCGTCCTTGATGATCGGCTCCTTGCCGATGAACAGGCTGCCCATGCTGAAGATGAACAAATTGACCCCGTATGACAGCAGGCACAGGCCCATGACCACCTGGAACGTTCGCGGTCGCAGGATCAGCCACACCCCTGAAGCGGCCAATACCCCGATGGCAATGGCGATGACTTCTTCCATCAGGCAGCTCCTTGCGTGGTGATGGGTTTGGGCAGCGAGGTCGGACGATGACTACGCACCGATTGGTGGCCCAACGCCGTGAGAATCAGCAAGGTCGAACCCACCACCACGGCATAGACGCCGATGTCGAAAAACAGCGCGCTGGCGATATGCACGTCCCCAAGTAACGGCAGGTTCAGATGTGCGGTATGCGTGGTGAGGAATGGATAACCCAAGGTCATGGCTCCCAGGCCTGTGAGTGTCGCGCAAAGTAGGCCGGTACCCATCCAGCGCAACGGCCGCAGGCTCATTTGCGCTTCGACCCACTGGGTGCCTGCAACCATGTACTGCAGGATGAACGCCACCGACATCACCAATCCGGCAACAAAGCCGCCACCGGGCTGATTGTGCCCGCGCATGAACAAGTACATCGACACGATGAACGCAATGGGCAGGAGCAAACGCACCAATACCGCGGGCACCATCATGAACCCCAGCGCGGTGTCGCTGGCGCTGCGCGGGTTGACCAGATCGGTCACCACGTCGCGGCCCAACAGACGCTGTTGCGCCGGTAACGGAATGCTTTCCTTGGGAGGACGGAAGCGTCTGAGCAAGGCAAATATGGTCAGTGCCACGGCCGCCAATACGGTGATTTCACCCAGGGTGTCGAAGCCGCGAAAGTCCACCAGCATGACGTTCACTACGTTGCTGCCGCCACCCTGGGGCAACGCGTGACGGAGGTAGAACGACGAAATCGTATTGGGTGTCGGCCGGGTCAGCATGGCGTAGGAGAGCAGCGCCATACCGCCACCGACCAGCCCCGCTAACAGCAAGTCACGAATCCGTCGAGCGCGGGCACGGTTGAGGCTGTCCGGCGACGGCGCGACATTTTCGTTACGCCTCGGCAGCCAACGCAGCCCAAGCAGAATCAATACTGTTGTGACGACTTCCACGACCAGTTGGGTCAGGGCCAGGTCCGGTGCCGAAAACCAGACAAAGGTCATACAGGTCATCAACCCGCAGACGCTGACCATGGTGAGTGCTGCCAGACGGTGATATTTAGCCTGCCATGCAGCGCCAATGGCACAGGCGATTGCGATGAGCCACAAAGTCACGAACACCCCGGAGCCGGGAATTTTTGGTCGATCACCCCAGCTCAAACCGCTATGAAACATCGGGATCGCGCCGGCGATCAGTGCCACTAACACCAAAAGAAACAACTGCGCCTGCAAGCGGCGGGTACTGAACAAACGCTCAAAACGTCGCGCCCAGCGCATTTTTAGCACCAGGACTCGTTCGAACAAACGTTTGCCGTTCAAGCGGGAAACCAGCGGTGGGCCGGTAAAGCGCTCCTGTTTGAACGAGGTCCGCAACAGCAAAAACAGGACGATGCCGCCGCCCATGGCCACCAGACTCATGATCATTGGCGCATTCCAGCCGTGCCAAATTGCCAGGCTGTACGCTGGCAATGCGCCGCCAACCACCGGCTGGGCGGCCGCAGCCAGCAAAGGCCCCACGGATTGCGCCGGGAAAATACCGACAACCAGGCAAGCGAACACCAGCAGTTCCACAGGAACACGCATCCAGCGTGGCGGTTCGTGAGGGGTATGGGGCAGGTCGGTAGCCTTTGGACCGAAAAACACATCCACAGTGAAGCGTAACGAATAGGCAACGCTGAACGCCCCGGCAATGGTCGCCACCACAGGCAGGGCGACCTCAACCCACGCGGTGGAAGAGATGAACACGGTCTCGGCGAAGAACATTTCCTTGGACAGAAAACCGTTGAGCAGCGGCACGCCGGCCATGGCTGCACTGGCAACCATTGCCAATGTGGCGGTATAGGGCATTAGTTTGATTAAGCCGCTGAGGCGTCGAATATCACGGGTGCCGCTCTCGTGGTCGATGATCCCGGCGGCCATGAACAGCGACGCTTTGAACGTGGCGTGATTGAGGATGTGAAACACCGCCGCGACCGCCGCTAATGGGCTGTTCAAGCCGAGCAGCAAGGTAATCAGCCCCAGATGGCTGATGGTTGAATACGCCAGCAAGCCTTTGAGGTCGGTCTGGAAAATCGCCGAGTACGCACCCAGCAGCAGGGTGCAGGCACCGGCACCGCTGACGATCCAGAACCATTGTTCAGTGCCCGACAACACCGGCCAGAACCTGGCCAGCAAAAACACCCCGGCCTTGACCATCGTCGCCGAATGTAAATAAGCCGACACCGGCGTCGGCGCGGCCATGGCGTGGGGCAGCCAAAAGTGGAACGGAAACTGCGCGCTTTTGCTCAAGGCGCCGATCAGGATCAATGGCAAGAGTACCGGGTACAGCGCGTGGGCGCGGATCTGGTCGCCAGCGGCGAGCACTGTATCCAGGTCGTAACTGCCGACCACATGGCCGAGCAGCATGACGCCCACCAATAACGCCAACCCCCCGGCGCCGGTTACGACCAATGCCATATAGGCACCCCGTCGCGCATCGGCGCGGTGGTGCCAATAACCAATGAGCAAGAAAGAGAAGAGGCTGGTCAGCTCCCAGAAAAACACGATCTGGATCAGGTTGCCGGAAATGACCAAACCCAACATCGCGCCCATGAACGCGAGAAAAAACGCGAAAAAGCGCGGCACTGGGTCGTCTGGCGACATGTAGTAGCGGGCATAGAGCGACACTAGCGCGCCAATGCCCAATACCAGCATCGAAAACAGCCAAGCGAAACCGTCCATTCGCAACGAGAAGTTCAGGCCCAGACTGGGCAGCCAAACGAACTCCTGATGAATAACGCCGCCGTTGGCAATTTGCGGATACCACAACGCGACCTGTATCGCCCCGGCCAGGCTCAGTGCGCCTGCCAAAATCGACTCGGCATTACGCGCGTTGTGCGGCAGCAATGCCGCCAGGCAGCTGCCGATAAAGGGCAGAAGCAGCAGAACTATCAGGGACATAGGCTTCTAATCTGCGGGGAAAAGGCAAGAATGATACGTGGCGGGTTGGCGATCACCAATCGCCAACCTATGGCAAGATCCTACAGAGCATGCTTTACAAGGGTAGTCTGGAGTTCGACGCCGCGCTGTCGCGCAGCAAACTGGGAAGCACTGTGTGTGCTTCGAGATTGCAGCGTGTCAGGACGCAAGCCTTCCCGAATAAATTCGGTCCCACAGATTTTGGGGCTGCACAGATTTCTGAAGGAGCCATGTTGTGGTGGCGAGCGCGCGGATGCGGTCTGCCAGGTAAACCGCCTCGCCAACACGTTGGCTCAGATGGCGAGCGCCCGAGATCGCCTGTGAGTTAAATGCCGAATTGCTGTAAAAGCGAGACCATACATTCAGCAACCATCAAGATGAGACGACGCGTTACATCGAAAGTGGGCAATATCCTGCGTAGATCCAATGGAGCGAGTAATAGCGTGCACAAAGACAGTTCCCATCGAGCGCCAGTGCTGCAACACGTCAGCCAGAACGTGCGACGCCTGCGCAACGCAGCAGCGTTGAGCCAGAGCGCCTTGGCGGAAAAGTCGGGGGTCAGCCGGCGCATGTTGGTGGCCATCGAGGCGGGCGAGAAAAACGTTAGCCTGGCCACCCTTGATCGGGTGGCCGATGCGCTGGAGGTGGCGTTCAGTGACCTTATCCAGGCGCCTGACGGGCGTGATCCCAGCCGAATCAATGAAGTGGCTTGGGCCGGCTTAATCCCCGGAAGCAAGGCCGTGCTGTTGGCCAAGGCAATGGCGAAACGTGAGGTGGAACTGTGGGAATTTTGCCTGCAGCCCGGCGAAGTCTATTCTTCCGAAGCCGATCCTGAGGGTTGGAGCGAGCAAGTGTACGTATTTGAGGGGTGCCTTGGGGTTTGGCTGGGGGGTGATATTCGCTACGTTGAAAGCGGCGAGTTCTTTATGTTTGCCAGCCATCAAGTCCATGCCTATCGCAATGACGGCCACGTGCTGGTGCGTTTCGTCCGTAACGTCGTGTTATGAGTTCTCAATCGAAGGAACCGCATTAGATGAAGCCGTCAGGAAAAATGCCCGCATCGCAACTTGAACAGGCCAATCGTACTGTTCGTACCGCTGATATCCTGATTGTCGGCGCAGGCTTAAGTGGCAGCATGCTGGCTGTGCAATTGCTGAGACTGCCGGGTAAGCGGCACATTCTGATTGTCGAGACCCGCAGTGAGTTGGGGCGAGGAGAAGCTTACAGTGCCACCGAGTTGGGCCACACGTTGAACGGTAACGCTGCCCGAATGAGCGTCGAGCCCGATGATCCTGACGACTTGACCCGCTGGCTCGGCCATTACATCGCGGGGGGCGGTTGGCCTGAGTCTGCCGAGCAAGGAGTGCCGGTGGCCGAACTCTTCCCTCCCAGGGGGATTTTTGGCCTGTACGTTCAGCAACGACTGGCCGAAGCCCAAGCTTTGGGCGCCACCAATGGATCGACGCTGGAGCATGTGCGGGACGAAGCAGTCGATCTACAAAGCAGTGATTTTGGCGTACGCATAACGCTTAAGAGCGGTAAGCAGTTGCAAGGCAAGTTCGCCGTTCTGGCCACCGGAATGTTCCCCGCCGCGCGCACGCAGCAACGTGAGTCCAGTGGGCTCAATGCAGCAGCTGTTGATCCGTGGGATGTCTGCACCATGAGCCAACTCGATCCGCAGGCCAAAGTCTTGATTGTCGGTGCTGGGCTGACCATGGTCGACGCCTTGGTGTCCTTGCAGCAGGCCGGGCATCGGGGACCGATCGAAGTTTTTTCCCGTCATGGCTTGTTGCCGCATGTTCGTCGACAACCGCCCGTATGGGTAGATTTTCTGGCCGCAGATCCCAGCATTCGCAGCACACGCCAGTTACTGCGCAAGGTGCGCGAGCAATGCCAGCAAGCCATTGCAGCAGGGATCGATTGGCAAGCGCCGTTGGATACAGTGCGCGCCCACATCGGCCGATTGTGGAGTCAGGCCAGTGATGTGCAACGCCGGCAGTTCGTTCGCCATGTTCGGCCGTGGTGGGAGAGCCACCACCATCGCTCGCCACCCATGGGCGCGGCGTTGCTTGCAAAGCTGGTCAAGGAGGGCCGTTTAACGATTCATGCCGCGTCGTTTCAGGGGTTGGAAATGTTATCCACAGGTCAGTTGCAGATTCGCGTCCGTCGACGAGGCGACGCTGAACCGTCGTACATCATCGGGGATGCGCTGATCAATTCAACGGGCATCGAATACGACTGGCGTCGAGTGGACCGGCCGCTGCCCCGTCAGCTGTTGGCCAGGCGCCTGATCCAGCCGGGACATTTGGCGCTGGGCATTGCTGCAAAGGCTAACGGTGCGTTGCTCGATGCGCAGGGAATCGTGTCGAAGCGACTGTTCTCACTGGGCCCGCCGTTGCGCGGCATGTGGTGGGAAAGTACGGCGGTCACCGACGTTGCCAGTCAGGCAAAAGCGTTGGCTGAGCGATTGGCTTCACTGCGTTAGTGAATGATCCGGTTGCGCTGAGTCATCAAAAACGCCGCTCGACCCTAAGGTCCAAGCGGCGTTTCTTCCACGGTGAGGCTCAGTCCGTGGACGTCAGCACTTAGCGGATGCTGTCGATGCTGCCTTTGTTACCGGTAACTTTGACGTTCACCTTCTTGAAGATGAAATAGTCTTCGACATTCACTTCATAACGCGGCGCAACGATCAGGTCGGAACCGGAGCTTTTCACTGCTTTGTAGGCAGCCGCTGCTTTCACGGCGGAGATTGGATCAGGCAGGCTCAGTGCGGAACCGCCAGCGCCAGCGCCACCGTAGGTAACGCCATCGGCGAACTGAGTGTCGCCACCCACGCTCAACCAGCCAAACAGGATGTTGGTGGAAGATTCGCCGGTGATTTTTTCGCCGACTTTTACGTTCGCTTTCAAGTCAGCGGTGACCGAACCTGAAATCGGAGCGGTTGGCTGGCTCATGTTATAGCTCACGCAACCGCTAGTCGTGGCGATCAACGTGGCAACGGCGGCAGAGAGGTATAATTTTTTCATTCGGGAGAACTCCTGAGGGTAAGTGCTTGGCAAATTAAGCCGGCGCAACCTTAACCAGAGTGCTTTCAAGAAGATGTCAGGCGCTTCCTATTTGGTTGAGGGTTTCTTAACCACCTGTTGTAAGTAAATTCCGTAGGAGCTTTGCAGCCTGTCTTTTTTCCTCCTGAGCAGGGTAAAAAAGCTGCTCAACGCCCAAGCGCTAGATCGACAGTTGCAGGAATCGCCCCTCCTCGGCGTCGTCATTTTTTCTGCGTTTATTAACCGCCAGTTCGCCGATTTTGATCAGGCGGGTGCGGATGATGTTGCGACTCAAACCCAGCAAATTCGCGGTGTGTACTTGGTTGTAGTGGCTAAAACGGTAGGCCGCGCGCAGCAAGCTGTCTTCGACTTTTTCATGCAGGGCGCCGGTGTGTTCTTCGAATAGCGCTTGAAAAGCCCTGGCTAGCAGCCCGTTGGCGGACGGGTCTACCGGCGTATTTTCTTCCTGGCGTTCGATGCGCAGATTCGACAGGCGTAAATCGTCGCGCTGGATGACGCCGTCATGGCAAATGAGCAGGGTGTGGTGGATTACGTTTTCCAGCTCGCGAATATTGCCCGGCCAGCCGTAGGTTTTGAGTGTGTGTTCGGCCTCCGGACTCAGCGTAATCTGGCCATAACCCAAGCGTCGGCTATAGACCTCGATGAAGTGTCGAGTCAGCGGTAGGATATCGCCGGGCCTTGCACGCAGTGGACTCAGTTCCAGGCTGACCACGTCCAGCCGGTAATACAAATCCTCGCGAAAGTGCCCGGCGTTGATGGCTTTTCCCAACTGCACGTTGGTCGCCGCGAGCACCCGAACGTCGATGGGCGTACTTTTACGTGAGCCCAGGCGCACGACTTCCCGCTCCTGCAACACCCGCAGCAGTTTCACCTGAATTGACATGGGCAGATCGCCGATCTCATCCAGAAACAGCGTGCCGCCATTGGCCTCCTCAAACCAGCCGGCTTTGGCGCCCAGGGCCCCGGTAAACGCGCCCTTTTCGTGACCGAACAACTCGGCTTCAACCAGCGATTCGGAAAACGCGCCGCAGTTGACCGCTACGAACGGACCCTGGCGACGCCCGCTCAGGTTATGGATATGCCGTGCGACCAGCTCTTTGCCGGTGCCGGTTTCGCCAATGATCAGTACGCTGGCATCACTGGGCGCGACCTGTTGCACATGCGCCAGCAGGGCACGTGATTTTGGGTCTTCGAACACTTGAGCTGTGGCCCGGATCGATGTCGCCAGTGCGGGCGATGGCGGTAAGGTCAGAAGCTGCATAAGCATCCCTTTCTGGTTGTAATCGCGCTGCGAACACAAATTCTGAATGAGCCAACTGGTTGGCGAAGCGCTTAATTCGGTGCGCCAGATACATCGCCTCGCCAACAAGTTGGTTCCTACAGGGGGGGTTAGGCGTTGGCCTGGGTCGGCAGTACGTCGTTGGCGATCATTTCGCCGAACGGCCCGGTCAGGTTGGTGATGCCGCGTCCCGCCAGGCTGGCGTAGGGTTCTGGCAGCAGCGGGAACACCAGTTCGGCAAAGCGATAGGCTTCTTCCAGGTGCGGATAACCGGAGAAGATAAAGCTTTCGATGCCCAGGTCCGCGTATTCCTTGATTCGCGCCGCGACTTCCTGCGGGTTGCCCACCAACGCGGTGCCTGCGCCGCCTCGTACCAGGCCAACACCGGCCCACAGGTTTGGCGCAATTTCCAGGTTGTCGCGACGGCCATCGTGCAACGCTGCCATGCGCCGCTGGCCTTCGGAATCAAACCGCGAGAAGGATTTTTGCGCCGAGGCGATGGTTTCATCGCTGATGTGTTCGATCAGTGTGTCGGCAGCTTGCCAGGCCTCTTCGCTGGTTTCACGCACGATCACGTGCAGCCGAATACCGAAGCGCACCGTGCGGCCCTTGAGTGCGGCGCGTTTGCGAACATCAGCGATCTTTTCCGCTACGGCGGCCGGTGGCTCGCCCCACGTCAGGTAGACGTCCACTTGATCTGCGGCTAACGCGTGGGCGGCTTCTGACGAACCGCCGAAATACAGCGGCGGGTAAGGTTTTTGGATCGGCGGGTAGAGTGCTTTGGCGTTCTGCACGCGCAAATGCTTGCCTTCGAAATCAACGGATTCACCTTGCAAGACCCTGCGCCAAATCTGTAGAAACTCGTCGGAGACTTCGTAGCGTTCGCTGTGATCCAAGAAGCTGCCGTCGCCGCGATTTTCATCTGGATCGCCACCGGTGACCACGTTGATCAGCAGTCTGCCGCCGGACAATCGATCCAGCGTTGCGGCCATCCGGGCCGACACGGTGGGCGAAATGATCCCCGGACGAATCGCCACGAGAAAACGCAGGCGTTCGGTCAGTGGTACCAGGGCCGAGGCGATGACCCAAGAGTCTTCGCACGAACGGCCGGTGGGTATCAGCACACCGTGATAACCGAGGTCGTCTGCGGCCTGGGCCACTTGTTTCAGGTAGTTCAGGGTGACGGGGCGGGCGCCCTTAGTGGTGCCCAAGTAATGGCCGTCGCCGTGAGTGGGGAGGAACCAGAAAACGTCCATGACACATCCTTCAAGCAATGTCAGCGAATTTTTTTTCAGCGGCAAACAGGCGGCCACTGTTGAATAGCTGTTGCTGGTGAACAAACAGTGGGCTAGTTATAAAGCCTCAGGGTTATTCCGCAAAAGAACCTAAATCTATATTTTTAGATCGTTTATATATAAGCGGCGTCGGGCGTCGCGACCAGCCGGCGTGCGGTCCGGTGCTATCCTTGCCACCCGCGCCTCGACCTCTCATAAAAGAAGCTGCATGAACGCTAAAAAAGAAGCCGCACCGTTGCCGGAAGACTTACGGGTGTTCCTGACCGTCATTCGCAAAGCCGGTTTCGCCGCCGCCGCCGATGAGCTGGGCTTGTCACCGGCGTATGTCAGCAAGCGCATTCAGATTCTTGAAAGCACCCTGGCGACACGCCTGTTGCACCGCACCAGCCGTCGCGTTTCGTTGACCGAAGACGGCGAGCGTGTGCAGCGGTGGGCCGTGCGGATTCTTGAAGACTTTCAGTTACTGCATGACGAGTTGTCCGAAGCCCATGCCGAGCCACGCGGTCGTTTGCACTTGTGCAGCAGCTTTGGTTTTGGCCGTAACCACGTGGCGCCGGCCATTTCGCAGCTGGCCGAACTTTATCCACAACTGGAAATTCGTCTGGACCTGTTCGACCGCGTGGTGGACATCGTAAGCGAAGGTTTCGACCTGGAGATTCGGGTCGGCGATGACATCCCTGGCCAACACATTGGTCGCCGTTTGATCACCAATCGCCGGGTGCTCTGCGCTGCGCCCGACTACTTGAAACGACGCGGCATCCCGCAGACGCTGTCCGATCTCGAGGGCCACGATTGCTTGGTGCTGAAAGAGCGCGACAACGCGTTCGGCCATTGGCAACTGGAGCGCGAAAGCGGTCACGAAAGCGTGCACATCAGTGGGCCGTTGTCGTCCAACAGCGGGGAGATTGTTTTGCAGTGGGCACTGGATGGGCGTGGGGTTTTGCTGCGTTCATTGTGGGACGTGCGACCGCTGCTGGAGCAGGGTCGTTTGGTGCAGGTGCTAAATGACTACACCCAGAGCGCCAATGTCTGGGCGGTTTACCCGAATCGGCTGGCGAACTCGGGCAAGCTGCGCGCTTGCGTCGAGTTCCTCCAGCATCACTTCCATCAGTTGTCGCTTTAAGCCTTAGTTCAGCCAAGGATTGGCGTGCAGATGCCGCTGTTCGAATTCACGAATCTGCGCGCTGCGTTGCAGGGTGCTGCCGATGGCGTCCAGCCCCAGTAGCAACGCTTCCTTGCGCAAGGTATCGATCTGGAAGGGCATGACGCTGCCACCGTGCAGGCGAATTTCCTGAGCGTCCAGATCGACTTCGATGTGAGCGCCCTGGGCCTGACTGACCGTGCGACCCAACGCCTGAACTTGCGCTTCTTCCAACGAGATAATCAGCACCCCGTTGCGCTGGCAGTTGTCGTAAAAAATCCCGGCGAAGCTGCTGCCGATCAGCGCCCGAATGCCCATCTGCTTCAGGCCCCATACCGCGTGTTCACGGCTGGAACCGCAACCGAAATTCGGCCCGGTGACCATGAATTTAGCACCCTGCCAAGGCGCTTGATTAAGGATAAATTCCGGGTTGGGTTCGCCTGAGACTAGAAAGCGCAGGTCGAAAAACAAACCGCGATCCAATCCATTCCGGTCGATGCCCTTGAGGAACTGCTTGGGCATGATCACGTCGGTGTCGATGTTGGCCGCGAGCATCGGCGCTGCGATGCCGCTGACAGTGGTAAACGGTTGCATGTTCATCTCCTCAAACGCGGCCGTTGAAGCGGCGCACGTCAGTCAATCTTCCGGTGATGGCCGCTGCGGCCACCATGGCTGGGCTCATCAAGTGCGTTCGTGCGCCCGCGCCTTGCCGGCCTTCGAAGTTGCGGTTGGTGCTGGACGCGCAACGGTCGCCTGAGGCAAGCACGTCATCGTTCATCGCCAGGCACATGGAGCAACCCGACTGACGCCACTCGAAACCGGCCTCGATGAAAATGGCGGCCAACCCTTCGGCTTCAGCTTGATCGCGCACCGCCGTCGACCCCGGAACGATCATCGCCCGAACGTGATCGGCGACGCGCTTGCCGCGTACCACACTGGCGGCATCGCGCAGGTCTTCGATCCGTGCGTTGGTGCAGGAGCCGATAAACGCATGGCTGATGACGATGTCGCTTAGCGGCATGCCCGCTTCCAGGCCCATGTACTTCAGGGCGCGGACCATGTCCTGACGCAAAATAAGGTCGCTGATGGCTAGCGGGTCCGGCACCGTGGAACCGATGGCGGCAGCCTGATCCGGGCTGGTGCCCCACGTCACCATGGGTTCGAGGTCATTGGAGTTCAGATGGATTTCGCTGTCGAAATGAGCGCCGAGGTCGGTGTGCAATTGGCGCCACGTGGCGACCGCACGGCCCCATAACTCGCCTTTCGGCGCCCGGGGTTTGCTCTTGAGGTAATCAAACACTTTGTCGTCGGGCGCCATGAACGCACCGCGCGCGCCGGCTTCGACCGCCATGTTGCAAATGGTCATCCGCGCTTCGACGCTCAGGGCATCAATGGTCGAACCGGCGAATTCGATGGCGTAACCGGTGGCACCTGACGCGCCGATTTTACCGATGAGCGCCATGATCACGTCTTTGGAGGTGATGCCGGAGGCGAGGGTGCCATCGACGGTCACACGCATGCTTTTCAGGCGTTTGTAGACCAGGGTCTGTGAGGCCAACAGATGCTCGATTTCGGACGTACCGATGCCGAACCCAAAAGCCCCCAATGCGCCATAGGTGGTGGTATGGCTGTCGCCCGCCGCGATGACCATGCCCGGCAAGATAAAACCCTGTTCGGGGGCGATCACGTGTTCGATGCCTTGGCGCTTATCGAGGACGTCGAATAACTCAATGCCGAATTTTTCGCAGTTCTGCTCCAGGTAGGACACCTGCAACGCCCCTCCTTCGTCAGCCATGGCGGCTACACGTATCGGTGCGGTAGGGTTTACATGATCGACCACGGCCAACGCGGTCGACGGACGCCACACGTCACGGCCGGCCTCACGCAAACCGCTGAAGGCTTGCGGGCTGGTGTACTCGTTGATGACCTGGCGGTCGATATAGAGCAAAACATGCCCTTGATCATCGAGATTGCACACGGTATGCGAGTCGATGTGCTTGTCGTATAGCGTTCTTGCTTGGGTCATGGTCGCGCTCGCAGAGAAAGGTTATCGCGAGGCTGTCGACACGGCTCGACAGACTTCTGGATGCATCATAAGCGCGGTGGCAAGGCTATCAATGGCAAGACGGTGATGGCATGGGCCATGGTTCGTGTTTGATTGAATAAAAAATACTGAAAACAGGAGCGCCGTATTGCCCGACTGATCGACCCCATCACCGGCAAACGCAGATCCCGGTGGGACCGGATAACGTCGCTCCTGCCGAATGCCGTCAAACCAAAGATAGCAATTTCGAATACTCAGAACCAAAGCTTCCGCTATCAGCTTGCGGCTACAGTTCGCCGGTCAGAAACTGCGCACGCCCGTGGCCGAAACTCCAATCCGAATCACTGTTGATGACGATGGAAATCATCACGTCGCTGGGGTCGATACCGCAGTGGGTGTGCAGTTCTCGGCACAGCAGGTCATAGAATTTGACCTTGGAGGCTTCACTGCGCGGTCGGCTGGTGACGCTGAACAACACGACGTTACGCGTTCGTGGGATATCCAGGCCGGTGTCTTCGACGATCATGCGGCTGGCAGGGTGTTCGTTGACGATCTGGTAACGGTCGCGCTCAGGCACTTCGAACGCTTCGACCATCGCCCGGTGCGCGGCGTCTAGCAGGGTTTTGACTTGCGCGTCGCTGCGGCCTTCTACGATGTCGATTCTGATCAATGGCATGTCGTTTATCTCGTTCAAGGGCTAATGAACGCTACGTTAAGCCTTTACTTTGTGCGGCGCGAGGCGCGAATATCGAATTCATTGTTTTGAAATGAGAACAATCAACGGTGCAAAAAGCTGAGATTGAAGGTCTGTGGACCCACGTGTACTGGTTGTCGGTTTTAGCCGAGCAGGGCACCTATACCGCTGCGGCGATCCGCTTGGGTGTCAGCAAGTCAGCGGTCAGCCAACGTATCGTCGAGCTGGAAAAAGTCATGGGCATGAGCCTCGTCCAGCGCACCACCCGCAGCGTGCGGTTGACCGACGCGGGGCTGGCGTTGGTGCGGGACGTCGGTGGCGCCTACGAGCAGATTGCTCGCAGCTTTTCTGAGGTGCGCGACTCAGCGGGTGTCGCCCGTGGTTTGTTGCGGTTGACTGCCCCCGTAGCGTTCGCCCGTCAGCAACTGGTGCCGCATCTGGCAGAGTTTCTCGCCGAGCTTCCCGAAGTTCGGGTGCAACTGGACGTTTCCGACCACATTAGCTCCATTGCGTCAGAAGGCTACGACCTGGCGATTCGGCACAGCCATCAAATCCCCGACACCCACGTTGCCTGGAAGCTGTGCGCGACCCATTCGGTATTGGTCGCGACCCAGGCTTACCTCGAACGGTTCGGCAATCCTCAGCACCCCGAAGACCTTCTTCGTCATAACTGCCTGTACTATCCTCGCGGCGCCGATGTACCGGCCTGGACCTTTGAAGCGCCGGTGCGCAAACAGGCAGAACGCAATCGCTTGACCGTGCCGATCACCGGCTCGTTTGCCACCAACAACAGCGAGGCCTTGCGCGATGCGGCGCTGACCCATCTGGGTATCGCGTTGCTACCAGATTTCAGCGCTCAAGCCGGGCTGATCGACGGTCGATTGATCCAGGTGCTGCCGAAGTGGAAGTTGACCGGGGCCTTCCCCGAGGAGATCAACCTGGTGCGGCCTTATTCCGCTCAAGTCCCCAAGGCGGTGAGTGCGTTTGTCGGCTACCTCAAGGCACGTTTTTCGGCAGGATTTGGCTGGGCGAAATAACGGTTTTCGGGGTGCGCCTGAATTCTCGGACGTAGACCACCAGGCTGTACAGCAAGGGTACGAAGAACAGCGTCAGCACCGTGGCGGAGAGCATGCCGCCAAACACACTGGTGCCGATGGCGCGTTGGCTGGCCGAGCCGGGGCCGGTGGCCAACATCAGTGGCAATACCCCGAACATGAACGCCAGCGAGGTCATCACGATAGGGCGCAAGCGCATGCGGGCGGCGTCGAGCACCGCCTGACGAATCGAAGCCCTTTGCTGGTGTAGGGTTTGCGCCACTTCAATGATCAAAATCGCATTCTTGGCTGACAGTCCAATGATGGTGATCATGCCGACCTTGAAGTACAGGTCGTCGGGCAAGCCGCGCAACGTCGTCGCCAGCAGCGCGCCGATGACCCCAAGCGGGATGGCGAGAATCACCGCCAAAGGCATCGACCAGCTTTCGTACAGCGCCGCCAGGCACAAGAAAATCACCAGAATCGACAGCCCGAACAGCAACGGCATCTGATTGCCGGAGACCCGTTCCTGATACGACTGGCCGGCCCACTCATAGCCAAAGCCCACCGGTAATTGAGTCACCAGACCTGCCAACGCGTCCATCGCCTGTGTCGTGCTGTAGCCCGGCGCGGGGGTGCCACTGATCGACAAGGCCGGGAAGCCGTTGAAGTTGTCGATTTCCAGCGCGCCCACGCTCCAGCGCATGCTGACGAACGTACTCAGCGGCACCATGTCGCCATGAGTGTTGCGCACTCGGGCTTGGAGCAAGCTGTCCGACAGTTGACGGTCCTTGCTCTCGGCCTGTACCAGGATTTGCTTCACTTGGTTTTTGTAGATGAAATCCCCCAGGTATTGAGAGCCATACAGCGTCGCCAAGGTCTGGTTTATTTCGTCTAACGGCACGCCCATGCTCTGGGCTTTACGGCGGTCAATGGAGACCCGCAGTTGCGGCGAATCGCTTTGCCCGGAAAACGAAACGTCTGCCAGCACTGGGTTTTTCGCGGCCAGGGCCAGCAGCTGATCCTTGGCGTCCATCAACGCATCGTGACCGAGGCCCGCGCGGTCTTGCAGGCGCAAATCAATCCCTTCGCTACGGCCCATGGACGGCAACGGCGGGGTATTGAGGGCTTTGACCAACGCTTTCGGATGAGCCTCGGTGCCTTGGGCAAAGTGTTGATTGAGGCGCGCCAGAATCGCATTGATCTGTTGCTCGGGCTGTTTGCGCAGCGACCAGTCGGTCAAGGATGGCCAGACCATCGCCGTGTTCTGCCCATCGCCGAAGTAGCTGAAACCCTGCATGGCAAACAAGCTGTCGATGCTCGAATCCGTGCGCAAGTAGGCTTGTACTTCATCCACCACCTCGCGGGTATCGGCCTGGGTCGAGCCGGTGGGCAACATGATCACGGTGGCAAAATTGCCCTTGTCTTCGCTGGGTAAAAACGCACCGGGCAACTGCCAGAACAGCAAGGCCACGATCCCGAGGAGCCCGACATACAGCAGCATGAAACGTTTCGGCCGGTTGAGGAATCCGTCCAGTCCGCGCAGGTAAGCGCCAGCTAAGGCCATGCTGCGACGGGTCAGGCGATCCGGGATTGGCGTGTGTTTGACCGGCTTGAGCAGCGAGGCACACAGCGCCGGGGTAAACGTCAGCGCGAGGAACGCCGACAAGGCCATCGGCACCGCCAGTGCCACTGAGAATTGGCGGTAGATTTCTCCCACGGCGCCTTGAAAAAGGGCCATGGGAATAAACACGGCGGTCAACACCAGGGTGATGGCGACGATGGCGCCGCTGATCTGCTGCATGGCCTTGAGCGTCGCTTCCCGAGGGGGCAGGCCTTCCTCGTGCATGATCCGCTCGACGTTCTCCACCACCACGATGGCGTCATCCACCAAAATGCCGATGGCCAGCACCATGCCGAACAGCGTCAGCACGTTGATCGAAAACCCCAAGGCGTACATCACGCCGCAGGTTCCGGCCAAGGCGATGGGCACCACCAGGCTTGGAATCAGCGTGGCGCGCCAACTGCGCAGGAACAGCCACATCACCAGAAACACCAACACCATGGCTTCGATCAGGGTGTAGCCGACCTTGGCGATGGACAGTTTGACGAAGGTCGAGGTGTCGAACGCGGTCTGGTAACGCACGCCTGGGGGAAACTGCGCGGACATCTCATCAAGCTTGCTTTTGATTGCCTCGGCGGTGCTCAGGGCGTTGGCGCCGGTGGCCAATCTGACCGAGATGGCGCCGCAGTACTTGCCGTTGACGAACGCTGGGTAGTTGTAATTGTTGCCGCCGAGTTCGACCCGGGCGACGTCGGCCACGCGCAGGGCTGAGCCGTCGCTGTTGACCCGCAGCGAAATGTCGCCAAAAGCTTGCGGGGTGTCGAGGTCTTCTTCCACCGCCAACGGCGCAGTGATCGGCGTGTCTGGCGTAGCGGGCAGGGTACCGATTGAACCCAAGGTGATGCGCTGGTTTTGCAAGGTGATGGCACTGATCAGGTCTTGGGTGGTGACGCCCATGGCCGTGAGTTTGTGGACGTCGGCCCAGATGCGCATGGCGTATTCAGGGCTGTAGACCCCCACTTCACCGACACCGGGCACCCGCAATAAGGCCGGACGAATGATGCTGGTGGCGAAATCGCCGAGCTGGATATCGTCGACGCTGGGGTTGTCGGCAGTCAGGGTGACGAACAACAGCTGGTTCTCGCCGCTCTGTTCCACCTTCAAACCTTGGCGGCGAACGCTTTCTGGTAACCGTTCTTCAACCCGTTTGATCCGGTTCTGCACATCGATGGCGGCCAACTTGGTGTCAGTCCCGGTTTCGAATGACAGATTGATCTCGGCACGGCCTTCGGCGCTGGTGGACGTGAAGTAAAGCAGCCCGGCGATGCCATTGAGTTCGCGTTCAATGACGGCGGTCACGGTGCGTTCGGCGACTTGCGGCGACGCGCCCGGATACGACGCTTCGATGCTGACGCGGGGCGGCGCAACGTTGGGGTATTGCTCCACCGACAACCGGGTCGCGGCAAAACCGCCGCCGAGCAGAATCAAAATCGCGATCACCCACGCCATCACGGGGCGGGCAATAAAATAGGCGGACATGGGTTCCCTTATTGGCTCTCGGCGACGGCGCTGGTGCTCGTCGAGGGTTTAACCGCCACCGCCTGACCATCGGCCAAGGCGCTGCCGTCAAGAATCACCCGCTCACCCCCGGAAAGGCCGGACGTCACCCGCCATTGTTTGCCTTCCAGGCTGTCCGCGTGGACGCTGACTTGCCGTGCATGACCGTTGTCTTCAACCATGACGTACGCCCCTGCGCGGGTGCGGGTCAGGGCTTGTTGCGCAATCAGCACCGTCGGGCCGGCGTCGGGCGCGTGGAATTCCACTTGCACGTACATGCCTGGCAGCAGTAAATGATCCGGGTTGTTGAACACCGCGCGCATGGCCACGGTGTCGGTTTGTGGGTCGACCGCCGTGTCGGAAAACAGCAATGTGCCTGAATGGGCATAGCGGTGACCGTTGCCCAGCTTCAAATTGATCGGCATCGTGGCGGACGCTTTTAAGCCGCTCGTGTTGCTGTTCTGCAGGGCCAGAAAGTCGTTGGTGGGCTGGGAAAAATTCACGTAAATCGGGTCGATCTGTTCAATGGTGGTCAGCGGAGTGCCTTCGTCCTGACCTACCATCGCTCCTTCGCTGACCAAGGCCCTGCGCGCGCGTCCGGAAATGGGCGCGGTGACACTGGCGTAGGTTTTCTGCAACTGGGCGCTGCGGACTTTGGCCGCCAGCGATTGCTCGGCAGCCCGGGCCACTTTTTCGGCAAATAAATCCTTGCGGTACTGCTGAACGCTGATGGAGTCGATGGCCACCAATTGTTTCGAGCGTTTGGCAATGTCCGAGACGGCCTCGGTGGCGACCTTCGCCTGAGCCAATTCCGCCTCTACCTCCTGTAGATTCGCAATCAACTGCGCAGGGTCGATACGGAACAGCAGCGCGCCGGCTTTGACATCTTCGCCTTCGGTGTAGGTACGCTTCTCGATGATCCCCGCAACCCGCGCCCGCACTTGCGCCGTACGATAGGCCTCGAGACGCCCGGTCAACACCGTGACGCTGGCCTTGTCGGAAAGCGTGGCGAGGGCAACGTCCACGGCAACGGCATCATGGGCTGAGACGCTTGGGGCGGGGGCAGATTTGTTGCAGCCCGCCAGCATCCCGCCGACGGTGATCAACAAGGCCAAGGTCACTGGCGCAAGGTAAGGGCTGGACATCGTTTCACTCGGTGGCGGGCGGATTTTTTCTCGTCATGAGAAGCGTGTGTGCCAAAGTCTGACGGCTCGGATGGGCCTGGCGGCGCGTTTCGATCGGTGATTGTACGGTCAGGCGCCGTGATGAAAAAGCACTGGTTATGCCATCTGATCCGTCGAAAATACCGTGCATCGGCGTACGGGTGCATCGGCTGTACAGAATAAGACGTGCGGTGCTGTCGATCATGTAGTACATCCAGGATAAATTTCCCTCACACGGATAAAGGAGCCACACCTCATGAACATTCATCCATTCAACATCGCCATCAGTGATGAGGCGCTAACCGACCTGAACGCCCGACTTTCCCGGACGCGGTGGATGGCCGGCATCGATGACGCGGGATGGAGTGAAGGCACCGACAGCGAGTTTTTGAAGCGTCTGGTTGATCACTGGCGCACCGAATTCGATTGGCGAGCGCAGGAGTCGAGGCTCAACACGCTGCCGCAATTCATTGCGCAGGTGGGCAGCCAGCCGATCCACTTCGTTCACCAACTTGGCACTGGACCGGCACCGTTGCCGTTAATCTTGACCCACGGCTGGCCGGGTTCGTTTGTCGAAATGGAGGCCATCATTCCATTGTTGGCGGACCCTGCGCGTTATGGCGGTGATCCGCAGGATGCATTTCACGTGGTCGTACCGTCGTTGCCCGGCTACGGCTTTTCCCCGGCACCCTCGACCAAAGGCACCGGCCCGTTTGAAATCGCCGGGTTGTGGGCCGAGTTGATGCGCGGCTTGGGTTACGAGCAATTCGGCGCGCAGGGCGGTGATTGGGGCTCCAGTGTTTCGACCTGGCTGGCGTACCGTTATCCCGAGCGAGTCAAAGGGCTGCACTTGAATTACTTGCCGGGTTCCTACCGTCCGCCCTTGGGGCCTGATCAACCGCCGCTGTCGGACGAGGAGCAAGGTTTTCTCGACAAGGCCGCTGCGTGGGCGGAGCAAGAGGGCGCCTACGCCAAGATTCAGGGCACCAAACCCCAGACGCTGGCGTTTGGCTTGAATGACTCTCCGGCGGGATTGGCCGCTTGGATTGTCGAAAAATTCCAGGCCTGGAGCGACTGCGGCGGTGAGCTTGAACAGGCGATTTCTCTGGACGCGCTGCTGACCAATGTCTCGATTTACTGGTTTACCGGGACCATCGGTTCATCGTTCCGCCTGTACCTGGAAAGCCGCAAACGGCCGGTGCAGTTCAGCGCCGGTCAGCGGGTGCTGCCGCCGCTGGGCGTCGCACACTTTCCCGGCGAACTGCCCATGCCACCGCGCTCTTGGGTTGAACGCAGCTTCAACCTGCAACGCTGGACCGAAATGGAACACGGCGGGCACTTCGCGGCCATGGAACAACCGCAAGCGCTGGCGCAAGAGATCAGGGCGCTTTTTCGGCCGTTGCGCTGAGTAGGCTGAGTAGTCAGAACGGCATCAGTTTTTCGGCGATACTTGCGGCCCAATACAAAGTAATCGCCATCGCAGCCTGTTCCCTCGGCGCCCGGCCTTCACCGGGTGTTCGTTTTTGTTTGAGCAATAAGGTCTGCAGCAGATGCCGCCGCGTCTTCGACGCCGCGCTGTCGCGCAGCAAACACGAACCATTATAGGAGCGTTCGGCCGCATGGTTTCATGGGGCCTCTTTCCGCAATTTGATATTCAATTCACGGGTGATCTACAGGCAGGCGACCATCTGTAGCCAGCGTGTTGGCGAAGGTCCTTCGGACTAACCGCAGCCTTCGGCAGCTCCTACAGAAATCTGTGCAGCGCCAAAATGTGGGACCGAATTCATTCGGGAAGGCTTCAGTCCTGACACCTGCAACCTCAAACCACACAAAGTGCCACCCAGTTTGCTGCGCGACAGCGCGGCGTCGAAGACGTGGCGGACCCTCCTACAGAGGTTTGACGACAGCGCGGTGGAGCCTTTTCGCGTCATTCAGGCCCAGCCTCGTCCATAAACTCAGCGAGAAACCGCTTCAACCGTTCATGCCTCAGTGCAGCTATACGCGCGCCGGTCGCGGTCTGAAAACCATCGGCCAGGTGCAGCAGCTTGGAAGTGATCGACAGCGAAGCGCTTGTCATCGACTGCGCGGTGCTGGGCGTTGGGGTCGGGAGAGAGGGGCGCTTTGGGCATACAAACAACTCATCGAATGGGCCGACCAGGCGCTGTACGTCTCGAAGGAAGGCGGTCGAAATCGAGTGTCGGCGTATGAGGGTAAAGAGTGAGGAAGGGGCTGTAGGTCTCGGATTACTTGATCACGGGAAGCTTCCTACGTCCTATGTTGGCTCCGCCCGATAGTCGTTAAAGGCCCAGTCCTGCAGAGTTGCCGCATCTTTTGATGCGGAGAATCTGCCAATGCCTCAGGCCGCCGTCCCAACCTTCACGCTGAGTGTGAAAGGTCTTGAAAATCCTTCTTTGCAAGTGCTCGCGTTTGATGGCGCGGAAGCCGTCAGCACGCCTTACGCCATCACCGTCGAACTGGTCAGTCGGTCGTCTGGTATTGAGCTGTCGGACCTGCTGCACAAGGCGGCTTTTCTCGGTTTCGGCCCGAACGGCGAAGGCATTCACGGGCAGATTCACTCCATCCACAAAAGCGATTCCAATGCCCGGCTGACCCACTACGTCGCGGTGCTCAAACCCTCTCTCGCGTACTTGGAACACAGCAGCCACCGCCGCTCGTTCCAGCAGATGAGCGTGCCCGCGATCATTCTTGAAGTGCTGAAAGAGCACGGCCTGTTTGACGGTTTAGACGTGCAATTCGACAGTGGCGTGACCCGCGCTCCGGTCCGTGACTATTGCGTTCAGTACGACGAAAGCGACCTGCACTTCGTCAATCGGCTGTGCGAAGAAGACGGCTGGTTTTATCGCTTTGAGCATTCGGCTGACGGCCATCGGCTGATTTTCGCCGATGACGAAATAATGTTTCCCCATGCAGCGCGGCGGACGCTGCCGTTCAAGCCGCTAAACGGCATGGTGCCCGACGAGTATTCGATAAATACCTTCGGCGTGCGTTTGGCCGCGCGCACCAGCCATGTGGTGCATCGCGATTACGATTTTCAGAAAGCCGGTTATTTATTGGAAAGCGCTAGAAGTCCGCAGGCGACCCCAGCCCAAGTCCAAAGGGGTGAGGTCTTGCATGTCGATCCCAAGTTTGAGCATTACGTGTATCCCGGCCGTTTTCTGGAGGACAATCACGGCAGACGATTATCCAACCGTGACCTGGAACGGCATCGCACGGATTTCCAACTGGCCGACGGCAGCAGCGATCACCCGGTGTTGCGCAGCGGGACGGTGATTCAGCTGGAAGACCATCCGCAGTGGGGCTGGAACGCCTCGTGGGTGCTGATTTCGATCAAGCACGAAGGGCGACAGCCGCAGGTGTTGGAAGAATCAGGCGCGGACGTCCCCGTCGGCGCTGGAAAAATCGTTCAGGGTTATCGGAATTCCTTCACCGCCATTCCAGAAACGATCCAGTTTCGCCCCGCCTTGCGCCACCCCAAACCGCTGATCCACAGCACCCAAACCGCCAAGGTCACTGGCCCGGAAGGCGAAGAAATCCACTGCGATAAATTCGGTCGGGTGAAGGTCAAGTTTCACTGGGACCGCCGCGAACTCAACGACGACACCAGCAGTTGCTGGGTGCGGGTGGCGTCGAGTTGGGCGGGCAACAGTCATGGCGCGGTGACCTTGCCTCGGGTCGGCATGGAAGTGCTGATTTCTTATTTGGAAGGCGACGCGGATCGGCCGATGGTCATGGGCTGTTTGCCGAACAGTCTGAATCCGGTGCCGTATGAGTTACCGGCGAACAAGACCAAAAGCGTATTCCGCAGCCGCAGTTCCAAGGCAAGCCAGGGCTTCAACGAAGTCTCTTTTGAAGATCGCGATGGCGCTGAACGGGTCTACCTGCGTGCCCAGCGCGACATGGAACAACTGATCCAGAACGACAGCCGTCTTGAGGTGCGCGGTCAGCGGCTGGAGACGATCAAAGGCAACAGCACCACCGTTATCAAGGCCGAGCAACACCTCACAGTCACCGGCGCGCGCAAGGTGCAGTTGTCAGCGGGGGATCATTTGCAGGTGGCGGGGTCCAGCCATACCCGGGTCGGCGGCGCACTGGTCATAGACGCGGCGCAAGAAGTACACCTTTCTGGCGCAAACATCGTTATCGATGGCGGCGTCACGCTGACCCTCTCTATCAATGGTCAGCATCTGGTGCTCAACCCGGCGGGCATTTTCTGCAGTGTGCCGATTGTGTTGGGAGGAGCGCCGCTGCCGGGAACACCTGCGGCGCCTTTAGCGCCGGGAGAAGTACCGGTTCTAATCAGTCCGCTGATACCGGCGCAGCAAAGAATAGCAATGCTCTCGCAACATCAGTCCCGCTGCCTGTTGTGCGAAGAGGCCTCGCAAGCATGAGCGCGTTGATCGATTTTCCTCAAGACGTGCCGTGGGAAAAACACCATGCTTTTCTGCTGATCGACGGTGTGACCGTCCCTGATCTGAAAAGCAAACTGTCAGCCTGGCATCCTGCGGCGCCCCGGATTGCTTTGTATGCGGGCACTCGATTTGACGCCATCAGTGAGGTATCGCCTTGGTTGGTGGTTCTTGAGGGGCCTGAGGATCTGGTTTTTCAAGCGTTCGTGGCCAATGCCTCACGCGAATGGGGCGCCCTTATATTCAGCGACAAACCCTTGCTCGCCGTCGTCGGACACCTGCGTGGACTGCTCACGGTGCAGGTACCGGACGGACCGGAAGTCATGTTGCGCTTGGCTGATCCTGCCGTTGCGCACGCTTTGTTCAATATGCCAAACCGCGATGAGCGTTTGTTCGGGCCAATCGATACCTTGGTGCTAGCCGATTGTGTGGAAGGGCGCTGGCATCGACATCAACGCTGCGCTTCAGACGCGTCGGTATTACCCAAAAAATACGTCTTGAGCGCCGAGCAAAATAACGCTTTGGATGGCGCTGATCTACGTCGGGCCACGTTGAAACTTGATGCTCATCTGCTCGAGTATTTTCCTGATCTACGCACATCAGGCAGTTTGCCCCAGCGCTGGCCGGCGTTGCATCAGCAGGTCAGCGATGCCTACGCGCTGGGCTTTAGCAGCCAATCTGACCTGACTTACTACGTCAATATAATTGCCTGGCTTGGCGATTCGCCAATTGCGCAGCACCCTGAAATTGCTCGATTACTTGACCGCGCTTGCGTGGGGGCATCCAGCACTCGCGTGGCGGCTGCCGCTGAGCTGGCGCGCACCTGGGCCAACAACCAACCGGCAATGCAGGAGCTGTCATGAACACTAACCGTCGTATAGACCCTAACCTGGCCGCCGCTGCCGAATCCAAGAGTGACATTCTCAGCTACGGCACCTGTCCCCTACGCCAGCCCAAGGTGCAATTGCTACCGCTGCGTTATGGCCTAGTCGAACACACCGTTCCCACGGCTGAGGTGGCGTTGCCCTACGCGTTGCAAACGCGGCCATTGGGCGTACGCCTGTTGCGTAACGGCTGGCTGTATATCATCGACAACGGTACGGGCCTTCTGCACGAGTACCGGATTACAAATGGCCTTGTCAGCGCCTTAGTGTGGGAAGGCAAGCAGGTCAGCACTGACCAACGCAGCGCCGTGAGCGCGGAATGTGCACTGATATTTTCCAGAGCCAGCACGCTGAATGTCACCTATGCCGAGGTGCAGTGGACGGCAGCCAAGTGCAATCGGATGCTCAATAGCGAGGAGGAGCGTGCACGGTTCATGCAGTCGGTCTCACTGGTCAATGTGAGTTGTGAGCGAGGCGCCAAGAACCTGCTAACCCTGGAACAGACCCAGCGATGGCTCGCCGAACTGGCGCAAGACGAACAGCTTTGTCCTGTTCCAGACGATGTGCCCGCCGATGAACGAGCGCCCTATCTCTGGGAGCAGCCAGCGTATTTTCGTGAACTGCACCTCGGTGAGTTACTTAAACCGGTTCTGCCGCTCTATCAAAACGACACGCTCTGGCTGGTGGTCGAGGACGACCTCGGCGTATTGCGGGATTTGGCCAATTATCAAGACAAAGTGGTGGGCTGGATCGAAGCCTGGGCTAACGGCGGGTCACAACCGGGGGCCAATGAACGAGACTACCTGCTGGCCTGCTACATCGAAGCGCTGAGCCTGCTCGACGAAACCAAACTGACCGGTATTGCCGCCGCCAGCGATGATCCTGCTTTAAAAGCGATGCTGGAAGAACTGGACCAGTTGCCCTCGCCGCAGCGCGGTCACGCTGGCCGAGCATTGTTGGATCATTTAAACAATTGCGGAAGGGCGGTTTCCACGTACAAGGACGATCCACCGCAAGCATTGTTGGCGTTACGCCAGGAGGCGTCTGACCAATTTCGCAAGGAGGAAGGTTTTTTTGCAAGCCTTGCGTTGGGGTCGATAAAAACGGTGATCATTCAGGATGTCGATTGGCGTTATCACACCCGCCAGTTCATGGCGCCGGCGCCTGATGATTTCGTCGAACGCCATCTTAAAGCGTTAGTGCAACTGGGCAAGGACCAGACCCAGCGAATCAAGGATGTGCTCAGCGGCGCCAAATTGGGCCAAAGGGGCGTCAACGAACTGATTGATCGCGCCGCCATGGACCAGACCCTGGCCGAGCATCGTGCACGATTGATGCGCTGGAATGCGTTGCTCGACCAAATCACCACCGACCGCATAACGTTGGTCACCGCTGACCGCTTTCACCGCGCCGCTTGGTATTTCGATGCCCAACATCAGGAGCAAATGATACTGGCGTTCAGTGCCGAATACGCCTGCCTGAAAGACATCTGTAGAAGCGACGCTGCCAGTCAAGCCATCCTCGACTGGCTGGAAACGAAACCGCAGTTCAGTTTGCCGCTACTGCACACCCTGCCCTTTAGCGAACAAACCCAGTTGTCGACTCAATACGCTGCGTTGTTCAACGCCGGTTATGGGTTGATCAACAACATCCCGCATTGGACGGAGGTCTCCCAGCAAATCGGCCACGGAAAAATCCCGGCCATTGATGCGCTTCCGGCGTCCATCCGAGTGCTTGCCGAGGGTGCCCGCGATGCAATAACCCCGGCACTGCGTCTCGGCATGGAGCGTATGCAGGATGAATTCGTCCACGCGATCAACAGCGAAAAAATAACGGACTTGGATCAACTGTTTCGCAACTTGCCCAAAGCCTTGGCGCCGCGGATTGTCGAAGCTGCACGTCGTGAAGGCGTGACCTTTACGGTCGCCACGCCAGAGGAGCTGGCCTCGCTACAACGGGACATGAAGGAGGTCTTCGACCAGCGCTACGAACTTAAAGTGCTGGTTAACGAACGAAAACAAATCGTGGGCAATAGAAACCACAAAGAGCCGAGGGCCCAGGAACTTCAACGGCAAATCCATGGTGTCCGTGGGTCAATCAACGTGCTGGAAGCGCGTTTGGCCTTAGCCATCAGCCCTATCGCCGAACTGCCCGATGAGTCCATGCGATTGTGGGGCGCCGCACCGGGGAGAGCCGGAGTCACCGTGCTGTTTCCACCGGCGCAACAGCAGGAAATGGGGAGATTAATGGCGAACGTGCGCAAAGGAATGAGCGCTGCGCCGAAGTTGAATGTATTGGGGGATGGGGCTGGATTGTTGGTGTTTTTGGCGCAGTTTGTGAATTTTTTTGTGATGACCAGAGAGGCTAGAAAACATACTTGGAGTGATGACAGTTATAAATCGGTAGTATCTTCTACAGGCGCTACGGCTACCGCTGGATTTATTGCTGTTAGGGGAATAGTTGATACGGCACTCACTGCTCGTGCTGCTTCACTAGTAAGTACGTTTCAACAACATGCCGTGATGGGCGTGTATGTGCAATTGGGGAAGTTGCACGTCGGCTTGGGAGGACTAGGTTCGATCACAGGGGGTGCGATCTCAATCGCTAGCTTCAGCGCCCACCATGACAATTGGCAACGGGCGGTGCGTAGCGGTAATCAAAAACTTCAAAACAGCACATCACTTGCGGCGGCGGGCGCAGTAGGGCAACTTGCCAGCTACTCCTATGATCTCGGCAATGTTTTATATTCGGCTTACAAGGTAATAGCCGCGAGAGACGCTGCCGCGCGCATCGCAGCTTGGGCCGCCGCCGGAGCTCGACTGTCTACTGTGTTTTTCAGAATGAATATTGCGGGGGCGCTATTTACGGTAGTGGAACTGGGAGGGATTTGGCTCTATAACCGCTATAACCTCTCTCCCCATGATCAATGGCTGGAAAGCACCCCCTGGGGGTTAGATGACTACAACCGGGAAGCGCTCAGCCTCGGCGACTACAAACGTAAGTTGACCGGTTTGTTACAGGCTCCCCAAGTCCAAGTAGGTCCAAAGTTCTACGCTGATCGCTGGCAAGACATGTTAATGCAGGCAAGGCCGGGCAGTATTCATCTGGTCATGCCCGGCCTAAGTCTGGCTAGCTTGCAGCAACCGTTTAGGGGCAAGCCCTCTCAAGTGTTGAGCATTGGCGCGTATAGAGTGATTACGGCTGAATGGGAGCGCGGTCGCGATCAAGACCGCTGGGCAATCGTCAGCGAAGAGGTCATTGAAAGCCTGCAAGTCGCTCAGTCCGCGCCACTGATTCTCAAACTGTTTTATCCGGATGAGCGCGTAAGACCTTCCACCGTTACCAGGGCACGCCTGATTTTGGCCGTGTCCGTGGAGACTTACGATGCAGAAGGCAACGCACATACCCAGCTATACCATCTCTCGGTAGATCCGAACGGCGAAGGGGTGTTTCCTGTGGCACCGTTTGATCCGCCATACCGTGAAGCAGAGATATTGGCGATCGATCCCCTGATGCTGGAGATTCTTCATGGATAAGAATCAAAAAGCGGCAATCCCAGAACTGAATTTGCAATACCCCAAAAAAGCCGGAGATGTTGAACCGTTCCCAAGCGGTCGCGTCACGTACCTAGCACCACTTCCACTTCCTACTCAATTGCCAGCTCATTGCCCTTATGTGGGGGAGCTAAATGATATCTATCTAGACTTTGGACTAGGCTCCCCGCAGGTTTTTGCTTGGCAGGTCACGCTGGGACTTCCCTTCAATGGTTTTATAATGCTTAGCTTCGGTCTCCCGCTATTTTCGGGATTAGTAGGTTTATTAGTCGGATATGACTTATCGGAAGCATGGACCCTTATCGCAGGCACCCATCGCGTAGGATTGTCAATAACGACGGGAGTTACGCTATTTTGCTTAACAATGGCGCTCCTCATCTGGTTCTACGTCCACAACAAATACGAAGAAATCATCCCCACCCGCTTCAACCGCCAACGGCGTGAAGTTTGCTTCATGCCCGAAGACTACGAAAAACCCGTCTTCGTCCCGTGGGAATCCTTATCCGCCTGGGTCATTGAGGCCCAAGGCGCGACCCCGCACGGGGTTCAACGGCAATACGGCATGGGCTTCGGGTTTTTCTATGATGACCGTGTGGTCAGTATGGAATTCGGCTGTCCTGCGCTGCCCATCGCTATCAGCAACTGGGAAGCGATTCGCGCTTACATGGAATACGAAGTTCATACCCTAAAAGAAATCACCGACCCACTGGACCTGCAAGGCCCCGACGATCCGCCCCACGAAGGCATGCACACCTTTCGCAATGCCCGCGCCCGTTTACATCAGCAAATCCGCGACCAGCAGCGGGGTTGGGTGTATGGGTTTTTCTGGTACCTGTATCACGTCATGACCTTCTGGACCCTGCCGTTTTGGCTGTGCGAATGGGAAAACGGCCGCGTTAAACGCATGGCCCGTAACGCGTTGCCTGACGCCATGCGCGAATGGTCAGAACCTTTGCCAAAAAACCAATGGGCCAAGCCCAGCTCAGAACTGTTGCGGCTGAGCGCCCAAGTCAACGCTCTGCACAAACGCAACCCGCGACGTTCGATTACCGGGATATTTGCTGAGGTCTACGCCAACGGAACTACCGGCAGGCAACGCGCGTGATGGTCAGGGGCTCGGGAACGCTCAAATCTCGGTGGGAGCGAACGTGTTCGCGAAGGTTTTTCAGGCGCCACGGTACATCAGATATACCGAGCCACCTCCTTCGTGAACACGTTCCCTCCCACAGAAACTTTGTCTGGCCGGTGGGCGTGTTTCCTACAGCACCGTTTGAGTCGCCATACCGTAAGGCAGAGAGGCTGGCGATTGATCCCCTGATGCTGGAGATGCTTCATGGATAAGAATCAAAAAGCGGCATTACCAGAACCAAACTTGCAGCACCCCCAGAAGGCTGGTGACGTTGAACCATTCCCAAGCGGTCGCGTTACTTACTTAGCACCGCTCCCGCTGCCTACTCAAGCGCCCACTCACTGCCCTTATGTCGGTGAACTAAATGATGTCTATTTGGATTTTGGGCTAGGTTCGCCAAAAGTGTTTTCATGGCAAGTGACGCTGGGGGGGCCGTTTAATGGTTTTGTGATGCTCAGTTTCATCCTACCGTTACTTTCGGGACTGATAGGTTTATTCATTGGATACGATCTATCGGAGGCGTGGACTCTCATCGCAGGCACCCATCGGGTAGGCTTACCTTTAACGACTGGAGTTACGTTATTTTGTTTGGCGGTATATCTCCTCATCTGGTTCTACGTCCACAACAAATACGAAGAAATCATTCCCACCCGCTTCAACCGCCAACGGCGTGAAGTCTGCTTCATGCCCGAAGACTACGAAAAACCCGTCTTCGTCCCGTGGGAATCCTTGTCCGCCTGGGTCATTGAGGCCCAAGGCGCGACCCCGCACGGGGTTCAACGGCAATACGGCATGGGCTTCGGGTTTTTCTATGATGACCGTGTGGTCAGTATGGAATTCGGCTGTCCTGCGCTGCCCATCGCCATCAGTAACTGGGAGGCGATCCGCGCTTACATGGAATACGAAGTTCATATCCTAAAAGAAATCGCCGACCCACTGGACCTGCAAGGCCCCGACGATCCGCCCCACGAAGGCATGCACACCTTTCGCAATGCCCGCGCCCGGTTGCATCAGCAAATCCGCGACCAGCAGCGGGGCTGGGTGTATGGGGTTTTCTGGTACCTGTATCACGTCATGACCTTCTGGACCCTGCCGTTTTGGCTGTGCGAGTGGGAAAACGGCCGCGTTAAACGCATGGCCCGTAACGCGTTGCCCGACGCCATGCGTGAATGGTCAGAACCTTTGCCAAAAAGCCAATGGGCCAAGCCCAGCCCAGAACTGTTGCGGCTGAGCGCTCAAGTCAACGCTCTGCACAAACGCAACCCGCGACGTTCGATTACCGGGATATTTGCTGAGGTCTACGCCAACGGAACTACCGGCAGGCAACGCGCGTGATGGTCAGGGGCTCGGGAACGCTCAAATCTCGGTGGGAGCGAACGTGTTCGCGAAGATTTTTCAGGCGCCACGGTACATCAGATATACCGAGCCACCTCCTTCGTGAACAAGTTCCCTCCCACAGAAACTTTGTCTGGCCGGTGGGCGTGTTTCCTACAGCACCGTTTGAGTCGCCATACCGTCAGGCAGAGAGGCTGGCGATTGATCCCCTGATGCTGGAGATGCTTCATGGATAAGAATCAAAAAGCGGCAATACCAGAACCGAACTTGCAGCACCCCAAGAAAGCCGGTGACGTTGAACCATTCCCAGGCGGTCGCGTTACTTACTTAGCGCCGCTCCCGCTGCCTACTCAAGCGCCCACTCACTGCCCTTATGTCGGTGAGCTAAATGATGTTTATCTGGATTTTGGCCTAGGCTCCCCGAAGGTTTTTGCATGGCAGGTCACGTTGGGAGCCCCGTTCAATGGTTTCGTTATGTGTAGTTTTATCTTACCGTTGCTTTCGGGGTTGATAGGCTTATTCATCGGATACGATTTATCTGAGGCGTGGATACTTATCGCAGGCACTCACCGGGTAGGTTTACCATTAACTACAGGAGTCGCTCTATTTGTTTCAGCGATGTCGTTCCTCATCTGGTTCTACGTCCACAACAAATACGAAGAAATCATCCCCACCCGTTTCAACCGCCAACGGCGTGAAGTCTGCTTCATGCCCGAAGACTACGAAAAACCCGTCTTCGTCCCGTGGGAATCCTTGTCCGCCTGGGTCATTGAGGCCCAAGGCGCGACCCCGCACGGGGTTCAACGGCAATACGGCATGGGCTTCGGGTTTTTCTATGATGACCGTGTGGTCAGTATGGAATTCGGCTGTCCTGCGCTGCCCATCGCTATCAGCAACTGGGAAGCGATTCGCGCTTACATGGAATACGAAGTTCATACCCTAAAAGAAATCGCCGACCCACTGGACCTGCAAGGCCCCAACGATCCGCCCCACGAAGGCCTGCACACCTTTCGCAATGCCCGCGCCCGGTTGCATCAGCAAATCCGCGACAAGCAGCGGGGCTGGGTGTACGGGTTTTTCTGGTACCTGTATCACGTCATGACCTTCTGGACCCTGCCGTTTTGGCTGTGCGAGTGGGAAAACGGCCGTGTTAAACGCATGGCCCGTAACGCGTTGCCCGAGGCCATGCGCGAATGGTCAGAACCTTTACCGAAAAACCAATGGGCCAAGCCCAGCCCAGAACTGTTGCGGCTGAGCGCCCAAGTCAACGCTCTGCACAAGCGCAACCCGCGACGTTCGATTACCGGGATATTTGCTGAGGTCTACGCCAACGGAACTACCGGGAGGCAACGCGCGTGATGGTTTGTTTGATGTGGTAGGCCAGTCCGGTTTCAACTGAAAGACCAGCGTCGCTGATTTTACGACTGCTGCGCAGCCGATCGCGGGCAAGCTCACAGAGGCTCGCGCCGTCAGCAGACCGTCTGTGGGTTGAAATTGAATTGCGCAAAGAGCCCCAGAAAGCCGTGCACGGTTTCGCGACCTGGCGCTATCCTGCGGCATCGCGAACTCCCGAGTAACGCCGCCCATGCTGCACAAAAACCTCACCCGCCGTCTGGACCTGATCACCCTGCAATTATTTGTGGCGGTGCATGAAGAGGGCACGTTGACCCGTGCGGCGGCGCGGGAGGCGATTGCGGTGTCGGCGGCCAGCAAGCGTTTGATGGAGCTTGAAGACGCGCTGGGCATCGGTTTGTTCGTGCGCAACGCCAAAGGCATGGCCCTGACCGCAGCCGGAGAAACCCTGTTGCACCATGCGCGGCGAATGCTGTTCGACGTGGAAAAAATGGGCGTCGAACTGGACGAGCATATTCAAGGCGTGCGGGGTTACGTGCGGATGCTGGCGAACCTCTCGGCGATCATTCAGTTTTTACCGGAAGACCTGCACGACTTCGTTACCGACCACGCGCAAGTAAAAATCGACCTGGAAGAACGGCCCAGCAACGGGGTGGTGCAAGGCATCGTCGATGGCGTGGCCGACATCGGCATTTGCTCCGAAGACACCGACACCCAAGGCCTGTTCAGCGTGCCTTACCGCCATGACACGCTAGTGGTGGTGATCCGCAGCGATCATCCACTGGCCGGGCGCGACCACGTGGCGTTCGCCGACACCCTGGATTTCGACCACATCGGGTTGCATGCCGCCAGTTCGATCAACATGCGCACCCACGCCGCCGCCCGTGCTTGCGGACGCATACTGCGGCTGAGGATTCATGTGCCGGGTTTTGATGCCGTGTGCCGAATGGTTCAAGCCAACATGGGCATTGGTATCTTGCCGCGCAAGGCCTACGAATTGTTTGGTCACTCCCTCGGGCTGACAGCGGTGACGCTCAGTGATGACTGGTCCGAACGCACTTTATTGCTGGTTGCCCGTGAGTTGAACGCGCTGTCTCCCGTCAGCCGGTCGCTGTTTGATCACCTTAGTCGCCTGGAAACCTTGCGTTAGACGCTTCGCTTCAAGCGTTCGCGTTTGGCGAACGCTGCTTGCCAACTGACGGTTTGATTATTCGGCGTCCAGTCCTCTAGCCTTGGCTCAAATTCCAAGAACAATGAGGTACTGACCATGACTGCTCCCTTGAGCGGAATCCGCGTAATCGAGATCGGTACGCTGATTGCAGCCCCTTTTGCGGCGCGCCTGATGGCGGAGTTCGGTGCCGAAGTCATTAAGATCGAATCGATGGGTCAAGGTGATCCTCTTCGTAAATGGCGAAAGCTCCACGAGGGCACGTCCCTCTGGTGGTACCTGCAGTCGCGCAACAAAAAATCCCTCGCACTGAACCTCAAATCCCCCGAAGGCATTGCCATCGTCAAGCAACTCGCTGAAAGCACCGACGTGCTGATCGAGAACTTGCGACCCGGCGCGCTGGAAAAGCTCGGCCTGGGTTGGGATGTACTGCACGCCATCAACCCGAAACTGACGCTGGTGCGCATTTCCGGCTACGGCCAGACCGGCCCTTACCGTGATCGACCTGGTTTCGGCGCCATCGGCGAGGCCATGGGCGGGATCCGCTACACCACCGGCACCCCCGGCTCGCCGCCGGCCCGGGTCGGCGTCAGCCTCGGTGATTCATTGGCGTCAATGCACGCAGTCATGGGCGCGTTGATGGCGTTGCTGCGGGTCAAGACCGGGCAGGGCGATGGACAGATTGTCGATGTATCGTTGGCCGAAAGCGTGTTCAACGTCATGGAAAGCCTGGTGCCGGAATACGACATGATGGGCCACGTCCGCGAACGCAGCGGCGGTGCTCTGCCCGGTATCGCGCCGTCCAATACCTACCCGACCGCCGACGGCGCGTATGTGGTGATAGCCGGTAACAGTGACCCGATTTTCAAGCGGCTGATGCAGGTTATCGGCCGCGCGGACTTGGCGGAAAACCCGAAGTTTGCCCACAACGATGGCCGGGCGTTGCAAAGCAATCTACTTGACGATGCCATTAGCCAGTGGACGATGAGCCAACCCATCGACGCCGTGCTGCAAGCGCTGGAAGCCGCTGAAGTGCCGGCCGGCCGAATTTACTCGGTGGCCGACATCGTTGCCGATCCGCACTATCAGGCGCGGGGGATGATTCTCGACGCGGAGTTGCCCGGCGGCGCTTCGGTGAAAATGCCCGGTATTGTGCCGAAACTGTCGGAAACCCCCGGTTCAGTGAACTGGCAGGGACCGACGCTGGGCCAACACACTGACAGCGTGCTCGACAGCCTGGGCCTGACCGCCGCGGACATCGCCCGCCTTAAAACTGAGGGGGTGGTGCAATGATTACCGACTATTCCGAACGCTTGATTGTCCAGGAAGTCGCCCCCCGCGACGGCCTGCAAATCGAACCGAAGTGGGTCGAAACCGCCGATAAGATCGCATTGATCGACCAGCTGTCACTGGCCGGATTTTCCCGGATCGAAGCCGGTTCATTCGTCTCCCCCAAAGCCATTCCTGCCCTGCGCGACGGCGACGAAGTGTTTCGCGGCATCCAGCGTATACCCGGCGTGATTTACGTTGCTCTGATTCCTAATTTAAAAGGTGCCCAGCGAGCGATAGGCGCGGGCGCCGATGAGCTGAACCTGGTGATGTCCGCCAGCCAGACCCACAATCTGGCGAACATGCGCATGCGTCGCGAGCAGTCGCTAAGCGGGTTTGGCGACATTGTGGCCTTGGCCCGTGGCACCTCGCTGAGCCTCAACGGTACGGTGGCTACCACCTTTGGTTGCCCGTTCGACGGCGTGATTAACGAAGACCTCGTGCTGCAAATCGTCGACGCCTACTTTGAGCTGGGCGTGCAAGGCATCACCCTCGCCGACACCACCGGCATGGCCAATCCACGGCAGGTTTACAGGTTGGTGCAGCGGGTGCTGGCCACGGTATCGCCGGTGCAGTTGACCTTGCACTTTCACAATACGCGCGGCTTGGGCTTGAGCAACGTACTGGCCGCGTATGAAGCCGGTGCACGACGTTTCGATGCTTCTCTGGGCGGCTTGGGCGGTTGCCCGTTCGCGCCAGGGGCTTCGGGCAACATCTGCACCGAAGACCTGGTGAACCTGTGCGAAGAAATGGACATTCAGACCGGCATCGACCTGCCGCATTTGCTTGAGATGTCGCGCCGCTTGCCCGCGCTGTTGGGTCATGAAATGCCCGGTCAGGTCGCCAAAGCCGGACGCAACAGCGACGTGCACCCCGCACCCGACAATTTGCCCACGTGACACCGCTTCACGCTTGACCGTGGGGGCCACGACGCCCCCATGCCAGACAACAAAAACAATCGGACACCCACGGGAAGTCCGCCTGGAGACACCGCAATGACTATTTCTGTTTTGAATGCAGACAGCACTCCTGCGCACGTAATCAGCGCTGAAAAAGCCTTGATTAGCAAAGTCGCCTGGCGCTTGATGCCGCTGATTACGGTCTGTTACCTGTTCGCCTTCTTCGATCGCATTAACATCAGCTTCGCCAAATTCCAGTTACAGACCGACCTGAGCCTGAGCGACACCGCCTATGGCCTCGGCGCTGGGCTGTTCGTGGTCGGTTATGTGCTGTTTGAAGTGCCGAGCAACATGATGCTGTACAAAGTCGGCGCCCGGCGTTGGATCGCCCGGATCATGATGTCGTGGGGGGTGGCCACGGCGTTGATGGTGTTTGTGAACACCGAATGGCAGTTCTATGCCCTGCGCTTCGTTATCGGTGCGATGGAAGCCGGTTTCGCCCCCGGTGTGCTGTTTTACCTGACCCTGTGGTTCCCGCAGCACTATCGCGGGCGGATCACGTCGATGCTGTTTCTGGCCTCGGCGTTCGCTGGCCTGTTTGGTGCGCCGATTTCCGGTCTGGTGCTGGGGCATCTGGATGGCGTGATGAACATGCGCGGCTGGCATTGGTTATTCCTGCTAGGCGGCTTGCCGTGCATTGCGCTGGGATTGTTAGTGCTGGTGGTGCTCAAAGACAAAATCGCCGACGCCCATTGGTTGACCGCGCCAGAAAAAAACTACCTGTCGAGCCGAATCGCCCACCACGAACCGCACAAAAGCGGCTCGCTGCTGGCGGCGCTGAAGTTGCCAGGTTTCCTGATGCTCGGGCTGATTTACTTCCTGATTCAAGTGGCGTCGTACGGCCTGAATTTCTGGGCCCCGCAGTTGATTCGCAGCGCAGGCACTGAAAGCCCGGTGATGATCGGCTTGCTTACGGCCATCCCTTACATCTGCGGCGCGATCAGCATGGTGGTGGTTGGGCGTTTATCCGATGCCAGCGGCGAACGTCGCAAGTACGTGGCCGGCTTGGTGGTACTGGGCGCGATTGGTTTCTTCAGCGCCGGGGTATTCGCCGATCACACCGTGTTCCTGATTGTCGCGCTGAGCCTGCTCGGCGCAGGCATCGTCGCCTCCATCCCGGCGTTCTGGGCCCTGCCGCCAAAGTTGTTGGCTGGAGCCGGCGCGGGTGCTGCGGGAGGCATCGCGGTGATCAACACCCTCGGCCAGTTCGGCGGCATCGTCAGCCCGGTTATGGTCGGCCGCATCAAAGACCTCACCGGCAGCACCACCCCAGCTCTGTACGTCATCGGCATCGCTTGCTTGCTCGCCGCCGTGCTGTTGATGTGGGCATTGCCCGCGAAATTGCGTGAGTTGGATAAGACTGTAGGCGCTGCCGAAGGCTGCGAATAAGGTCGAAACGACCTTCAGCGGTTTTAAGACACAATTTACCTGACCCCACCCCACCCCACCCCGTCGCCTCCCCGAAACTTTGCCCTTGTGCCCCTGTCACTTCAAAAACAGGACAACACAGGGGATCAGGCGATGCCACGAGCTATCTGGAAAGGCGCGATCAGTTTCGGCTTGGTGCACATACCGGTCGCGCTGGTCTCGGCGACGTCTTCGCAAGGGGTCGATTTCGATTGGCTCGACAAACGCAGCATGGACCCGGTGGGCTATAAGCGAATCAACAAGGTCACTGGCAAGGACATGACCAAGGAAAACATCGTCAAGGGCGTGCAGTACGAAAAGGGTCGATACGTCGTGCTCAGCGAAGACGAAATCCGCTCGGCGCACCCCAAATCGACGCAAACCATTGAGATTTTCGGTTTTGTCGACAGCGATCAAATCCCGCTGCAAAACATCGACACCCCCTATTTTCTGACCCCCGACAAGCGCGGTGAAAAGGTTTACGCCTTGCTCCGCGAAACCCTGGTCGATACCCATAAAGTCGCCTTGGCCAATGTGGTGTTGCATACCCGACAGCATTTGGCGGCGGTGATGCCCTTGGATTCGGCCATGGTCTTGGTCATCCTGCGCTGGCCTGCCGAGGTGCGCGGCCTCGATACGCTGGAGCTGACGGACGCGGTAACCGAGGCAACGTTGAGCAAAAGTGAGCGCGAGATGGCCAAGCGATTGGTCAAAGACATGAGCGCCGATTGGGAGCCTGATGAATACCGCGACACCTTCCAGGAAAAGATTATGCAGTTGGTCGAGACCAAAGCCCGGGAAGGAAAAATCGAAGACGTCGAAACCGATACCGGCGAAACCGAACGCAAAAGCGCCGATGTCATCGACCTTACCGAATTGCTCAAGCGCAGCCTGGGCGGCAAAACCGCGGCCAAGCCGGCGAGTAAGGCGCCGGCCAAGCCCGCCGAAAAAGACCCCGCCGACGCACCGGCAAAACGACGAGCACCCCCTCGGAAGAAGACCACTAAAGTGTCTTGAGCCGAGTTGTCGACTGTTAAGTGCCCCCGTTCCCGTCCAGCGCAAGGTGATGAATGATGCCCAAGCCCTTGAGTGAGTACGCCCGCAAACGCAACTTTGAGGTGACGTCCGAGCCGTCCGATGACTCTCCGACCCGCAGTCGCAGCAAGGCCTTGAAGTTTGTTATCCACAAGCACGACGCGCGTAATTTGCACTATGACTTTCGCCTTGAACTGGAGGGCACGCTAAAAAGCTGGGCGGTGCCGAAGGGCCCCAGTCTGGATCCGAAAAACAAGCGCTTGGCGGTCCAGGTTGAAGATCACCCGCTGGGGTACGCGCGCTTTGAAGGCAGCATCCCCGAAGGCCAATATGGCGCAGGTGACGTGATCGTTTGGGATCAAGGCATCTGGCAGCCCCACGGCGATCCGCGCGCGACCTACAAGGACGGCAAGCTCAAGTTCACCTTGGTCGGTGAGAAGTTGACCGGTGAGTGGGCGCTGGTTCGTACACGTCTTAACGGCAGCGGCGACAAGGAGCAGTGGTTGTTGATCAAGGAAAAAGACGACATCGCCCGGCCTGGCGACGAATACGACATCGTCGAGGCGCTGCCGAACAGCGTGATCAGCGGCAAAAGTGTTGGGGCCAAGCGTCAGCCGCCACGCCCGTCGAAAAGCCTGAGCGCGAAGCCAAAACCCACGGCGCCATCGTCAGCAATCGCCGCTAAAATCAACGGGAAGGTCATTGTGGCTGGGGTCGGTATCAGCCATCCCGACCGTATTGTCGACAACGAAAGCGGCACGCAGAAAATCCAGGTGGCGCAGTTTTATGAAGCCATCGCCGACTGGATTTTGCCGCACTTGAAGCAGCGTCCCGTGGCCTTGCTGCGCTGCCCGGAAGGGATTAGCGGTGAACAGTTTTTCCAGAAACATGCCGATCAACTGGCGATCCCGAATATCAAACAACTGGTCCCCGGACTTGATCCCGGCCATGCGCCGTTGATGGAAATCGACAGAGTACGGGCGCTGGTCGGCGCCGCGCAGATGGGCACCCTTGAGTTCCATACCTGGGGCGCCACCAGCGACAAGATTGAAACCCCGGACCGGATTGTTCTGGACTTGGACCCTGACCCTGCTTTGCCCTGGCGAAGCATGCTTGAAGCGACGCAAATGACCTTGAGCGTACTCGACGAATTAGGGTTGCAAGCATTCCTGAAAACCAGCGGCGGCAAGGGCATGCACATCATTGTGCCGCTCGCCCGGCACGCGGACTGGGACACGGTCAAAGCCTTCGCCAAGGCCATTGCTCAGTTCATTTCCAGGCAATTACCCGAGCGCTTCACCGCGACCATGGGCCCGAAGAACCGGGTGGGTAAAATTTTCATCGACTACCTGCGCAACACCCGTGGCGGCAGTACGGTGAGCGCGTACTCCGCACGCGCCAGACCGGGCTTGCCGGTGTCGGTGCCTATTAGCCGCGACGAACTGAGCGAGCTGAAATCCGCACAGCAATGGACGGTGGGCACTATTGAGCAGCGTCTCGACGGTCTTAAAAATGATCCGTGGGCAGGCTACAAAAACCGCCAACGGATTAGTCATAAGATGTGGGTGCAGTTGGGTGTTGAGGAAGAGTAGGGCGGTTTTACGGGGCCTCTTTCTGCAATTCGATATTCAATTCACATAAAGACAGATGAAGAAATTCTGTAGGAGCCGAAGGCTGCGATCAGATGTTCAGTGCTTACTATTCCGTGTCGGCCCAAGTCTCCGTGGGAGTTGGCTTGCCAACGAAAGCTTCAATCCAGACAACCCAGGTTTCAGGTCGATATCAGCGGCGTGACGAAGGGCCTCTTCGCAGGCAAGCCTACTCCCTCAGTCTCGGCGGCTTCGCAGCATTCGGCTCTTACACATGGCCGCCCGCCTATAGATAACCATACGCTCAGCAATCACAAAGGCCGGATATACACCCGGAATACAGCGCCACTACGTTGTTTGTAAAGATGACTCACGGCAACCTCACTCCCCCCAACATGCTGCGCAACCGTGCGGAATTTCCTACACATCGCGATTAACTTCAATTCCAGCAATGACGATCAAAGAATCCGATACAGCAAGCGCTCAATTCGTACCCGGCTGACCCGGCGCAGGAAGGTGCGTACGGCAAGCGGGTATTCGCTGAGGGTGTCCAGCTCATCGTACTTGCCCACACGCAACGTATTGCGCATCAGTTGGGTCAGTTCAGCGGTGCGCGGTGCTGTCCATTCGGCCCGGGGATCGTCGATCAGCAGGGCGTTTTCCAAGTCCAGCTGAAAGGCGCGTGGGTTGAGGTTGTTGCCGGTCAGCAAGGTGTAGCGCTCGTCCGCCCACAAGCCTTTGAGGTGGAAGGTGTTATCGCCGTCCTTCCACAAGTGCAGGTTCAACTGATGCTTGGCGATGGGTTGCTGATGCTTGCGGGCGAATTTGCGCAGGCTGATTTCGTAGAGGTACGGCAGCGCAGCGATGACCTTGAACGGCTCGTCGGCGGGGATGAAGAAGTCGTTGGCGGTCTTGTCGCCAATGATGATGTCGATCTTCACCCCGCGCTTAAGGGCGCGGTTGATTTCACGGGTGACCACCACTGGCAAATTGAAATACGGTGTGCACAGGGTCAATTGCGTTTGGCTGGCGGCGATCAATTCACAGATTGTGCGGCTGAGGGGGTTTTTGTTGCCCACACCCAATAGCGGGATAATCCGTAGCCCGCCGATGTCTTCGGTGCCAGCGGTGGTGTCGTATGACGCGCGCTTGAGGTGATTGCGCAACCCGCGGATTTCGCCGCGCAAGCTGCGTGAGGTGGGCGGTGATGGCAGGTCGAGGCGGTGTACGGCTTTTGACGTAAGCACGTCCTGCTGCACCATGTGCTGCATCGAGTCAGCCAATGCTGTGTTTTGCAGCAGGTGATAACGGTCGAGACGGTACTTGTCGAATTTGTGCAGGTAAACGTTATTGATGCTGGCGCCGCTGTAGATCACGCAATCGTCGATCACCGTGCCCTTGAGGTGCAACACACCAAACAGTTCGCGGGTTTGTACCGGCACGCCGTAGATCGGCACTTCTACATCGTGTTCAAGGTTTTGCGCCTGGTACCACGCCGAGTTGCCCGGCTGCTTACCGGCCCCGATCAGGCCCCGCTGTGCCCGAAACCAGTCCACCAACACCACCACATCCAGTTCCGGCCGTGCTGTTTTGGCTGCGTACAAGGCCTCGAGAATCTCCTGACCGGCTTCATCTTGCTGCAGGTACAAAGCGATCACATAGATTCGCTGAGTGGCCGAGGCGATTTTTTCCAGGAGGCAGCGGCGATAATCGGCGGCGCTTGGCAGTAGCGTCACAGCATCGGCGGACGACGAAAAACCACGAAGTACAGGAAGAAGGGAGCGTCTGAAAGTGGAGCGCATAAGCCTCTCGAAGCAATAACCGGACAATTCGCGAGCTTACACCAGAGCGCGGGGTCACGTTGATATCCACATCAATGTGCCTTCCGTCTGATCAGGGCGTCAATTGGACGGAAGATAAATTTCCTAGGCTATGCGAGTGATGCTTTACAAGCCGCCTGTCGTTGTTTTCGAAGTAATAATGGCCATTTATCTAACTGAATCATACGGCTGCAAGTGTTATCCAAGGAGGGTTGGTGTACGCTGGGCGCGGCTAAAAAAAAGGGTGAAGTTGTTGAGTTCCCACGATGACGATAACAGCGTAGATCGAGTAAAACCGATCAAAAGGGCGCCAGTGCTTTGGTTGGCGGTCATTGCGATTTTTTTGGTCTGTGTATCGATTGTCACGTTTAACGTGTGGCAGCTTGAACATGCAAAAAACCATGAGCTGTATCAGGCCGAAATAGCCACCTCCAACCTTTCCAAATCCCTGGCCCAGCAAGCGGAAGATACCTTCGACGAAGCCGATGTGGTGTTGATCGATTTGGTGGAGCGGATTGAGAATGATGGCCTGGGGCCAGCTCAAATCAGGCGGATCGAGCGTCTGTTGGCAAAGCATGTTGTGGAAGCCCATCAACTGCAGGGCGTTTTTTACTTCGACCGCACAGGTCGGTGGATTATCAGTTCGTTCGGCATCAAGCCAGCAAGTGCTAACAATTCCGATCGGGAATACTTCCAGTATCACCAGCAAAACACCAACCTTGGGCCGCACATAGGCAGGGCGGTGCGGAGTCGAACAACCAACGATTGGGTCATCCCTATTTCAAGACGAGTGAACGATAAAAGTGGAAACTTCGACGGTGTGGTATTGGCCACATTGAACATGAAGTATTTCGATCAGTTTTTCGACAGTTTCAATATGGACAATAAAGGCGCGATCTTTCTGTCCATGACGGATGGCACTATATTGGCCAGGCGACCCTTTACGGATGATGTGATCGGGAAGTCGCTCGCCAAAGGCCAAGTATTCAGCGACTACTTATCCAAGTCCACATCGGGTACCGCCATGGTGACCTCGATTATTGACAAAGTCACCCGGCTGTACGGTTACCGGCAATTGGAAAAATACCCCTTGGTGGTGGCGGCGGCGATTTCCGAAGAGTCATTGCTTGATGAATGGCGTCAAAACTCGTTTAAATCAATCATCATTATTATTAGTGCCGTGATGGCCAATATCTTGTTCGGCGTCCTGTTGGTTCAACAGATTCGGTTCGGCCTGCAAGCGGAAGCGAAGATGCGCATCGCCCAGAGTTCGCTGGAAAAACTCGCGCTGCAGGACAGCTTGACCGGGTTGTCCAATCGCCGGCATTTTGATCAGGTTCTGAACGTTGAGTTCCGACGCAGCGAGCGGAAAAAAGCGCCTTTAAGCCTGATCATGCTGGACATCGACTTCTTTAAAAGTTTCAACGACAACTATGGGCATTACGCCGGCGATCACTGCATTGTTGCTGTTGCGGACACCCTTCGGGCTTGTTTGAATCGTGCGGGCGACCTTGCTGTTCGTTACGGCGGGGAGGAGATGGCGGTTTTCTTGCCGGAAAATGACGCAGTGGGCGCGTTTGCCTTGGCTGAAAAGATCCGCCTCGCCGTGGTTGCCAAACAAATACCCCACGGCGATAACCCGCTGGGCATCGTCACGGTCAGTCTCGGGTGCTACACCTGCGTACCCGGTGACGAAAACACCATCGTGACATTGATACAACGGGCCGATGCAGCCTTGTATTCCGCGAAAAAAGCTGGCAGAAATCGCAGCATGACCTTTGACGGGGATGCTTGAGAGGGTTAGCTTCACTTTGACGTATTACGCTTGAGCGGCCGGCGCGAGCAACTCGCGCTGAATTGACCATAGATCGTTATCCCAACCTGGACAGCTTCTATGCAGAATCTCGGTAGTAAGGGATTATCACTCACCAAGCGGCTGTTCAAATCCCGAGCGATAGGCTCCGCGCTTGGCTTTCTTTGCATCGCTATTGCCATGTTCCCGCTGCACCCTCCCGCATGGGCGTGGGCGTTGATGATCCTCAACGGCTTTATCTGGCCAGTAGCCGCGTTTCAATTGGCGCGCCGATCGACATTTCCGCTAAAAACCGAGCAACGTAACGTGCTGCTGGATTCGTTTTTTTGTGGTTTTTGGGTTGGAGCCATGCAGTTCAACCTATTGCCCAGCGTGACCAGTATGTCGATGATGGCCATGAACAACGTTGCGCTGGGCGGCATACGTTTTCTGCTGACTGGCTGGCTGGCCCAGGCCTTGGGTATCACGGTCTCAGGGTTAGTGTTTCCTTTGGCGTTCCAGCCTGAGACCAGCACGGTGCAGATGTTTGCCTGTGTGCCGCTGCTGGCAATCTACCCGTTAATGCTTGGCTGGATTGCCTATAAACAAAATCACCTGTTGAAAGACCACAAACGTGCGCTCTTGGCGCTCAGTCAAACTGACAGCTTGTCCGGACTGTTAAATCATGGGGCCTGGAAGGGGCATCTTGATGTGGAATTTCAGCGTTGCGCGTTGGCCCAGCAGGGCGGCACCATTGCCTTGATCGATATTGATCACTTCAAAGTCATCAACGATACCTACGGGCATGTGGTTGGTGACAACGTCCTTCGGCAGTTGAGCAAGGTACTCAATCAGAACTTGCGCAAGTTCGACTTGGCGGGCCGTTACGGTGGCGACGAATTTTGTGTGATTCTTCCCGATACCTCGTTGGCGACGGCCGCCGAGATCATGGACCGCCTGCGCGATACCTTTAATGCAACCCACTATGAGTGGGAACCGATGATGAAAGTCAGCCTCAGTATCGGACTCGCGCCCTATAGCCCGTCACATGCAGACGCGACGTTCTGGTTAAACGAGGCGGACAAGGCGTTGTACGTGGCGAAAAGTACCGGGCGCAACCGAGTCAGCTGCAGGGTGGATGGCGCGTTGCATCCGGTCCTGAGTGACCCGGTCTAGGCGCGGTTTTTAATAGCCGTTATGGCGCAGCAGGGTGTCGATACTGTCCTTGGAGGGACGCCCGTAGAACTTCAGCAATTGCGCTGCACGGTTGGTAAAGAAACCGTCGGCGCCACGTGCGCTCAACGCTTTGAAATCTTCAGCGTCATCGACGGTGTAGGGATGAATTAACAGACCTCGGTCATGGGCCATTTTGGTCATCCACGGCTTGACCATGTCCATGTAGCTTTGGTCGCCACCGTGTTTGAGTACCGACGCAGGACCAATCCCCGAGGCGCCGTGGGCTTTAGCCCAATCCATCCAGGCGGCGAACTCCGCTTCGGACTTCACCTCACGCCCAGCATAGAACGCCGCTTTATCTTTGGCGCCGGACGCTTTGAAGTCTACCGTCGAGCTGGCTTCCATGTAGCCATCACCGATCCACAGCAACAGCACTTTGGGCACCTGCGGCATGCTTTTTTGCAGCAGCTCCAGGCTAGGTTTTTCGAAGGTCTGCAACACCACGCGGCCTGGTGTGTTGGCAACGTTTACATGGCCCTTGGCTGCGGCCGGGCGTTGGTCAAGCCAGCCGCGTTTGGCCAACAGTTTCTGCAAATCTTCTTCTACGCCTGGAAACTGCGCGGGTACTTTGGTTTCGATATACAGCCCCGGCTTGTTCTCCCCCTCTTCGGCGATGTCGATGACTTCATTGAGGGTGAGAATTTTCAAGCCTACGTAGCTGCTACGGGCCTTGGCCGGGAACGCCGCGTTGAACCATGAGCCGGCATCGAGGCGCTTGAGCTCCTCCAGGGTGAAGGTGCTGATGGGGTCTTTAATCCGTTCGGGATAGACCTGCGCGATGTTGGTGGTGCGCCCGAGGGTGTCATCGTGCAGGGCAATCAGTACCCCGTCTTTAGTGCGCTGAATGTCCATCTCCAGATAATCAGCACCCAGATCACGTGCTAACTCATACGAGGGAATGGTCTCTTCAGGCGCATCGAACGATGCACCTCGGTGGCCAATAACAGCGGGCCAGGGCACGCCAATCTTTGCCGCAATGGCTTTGCCGGGAGGTTCCACGGCCAAGGTTGTTTCGCTTAGAAGGAGGGCGCTGGCCAGCAGCGTCAGAAGCCCGAGGGTTTTTGGAATTCGATTTAGCATCGTTGGATCTTCCTTATCAGTCGTCAGACAGGTGCGCTTGCACTGTAGCAAGTCGCGCATGACCGATAGGTGAAGGATCGTTTTAATGCAGGGATGTTTTCAAACGCCGACGGATAAAGCGCAACACCGCCAGCATCAACGCCACGACAATGATTGCCAGTAGCGCGTCTTCTTCGTAGTGCTTGATGTCCGCGAACAGCCACTCCAGTGATTGACCGAACAGGTAGCCAACACCGGCAATCAGCGGCGCCCAAATGGCGGCGCCAATCAGGTTGAACAGGACAAAGCGCGACGTTGGAACATCGCTCATGCCGATGGCAATAGGGCCGGCTATGCGTAGGCCATACATGAACCGCACGCCGATGATCAACCCGGTTTGGTAGCGCTCCAGCAGTAGATTAACCCGCCGGGCGCTGGGTTGCAGTTTGGGAAACCGTGCCATAAGACGGCTGCCGTAGCGGCGCCCGATCGTGAAGAACACACAGTCGCTCAATGCCCCGCCGAACACGGCGACAAGCGCCAGCAACGGAAACGATAAATAACCTTCGTGGGCCGCAAAGCCGGCGATGATCAGCACTGTTTCCCCTTCCAGGGCTGCACCGATAAAGACGGCCAAATAACCGTACTCAGCAATTACCTGTGTCAGCGTCATACGCGATCCTCATGATGTGGGCCATTGCGCCTGAGTTGACTGATCGCCGTTGGGGTTTGTTCCGTTGGCCGGCTTTCCGGTGCGAGCCGAGAAATCGCAGCCTTCGGCGGTTCCACGGACGATCTGTGCATCACCCCGCGAAGTTCTTTGAAAAGGGTTGCCTGACAAATCGTCTTCGTCGGCAAGCTCTTATAAAACTAATTTTTAATTATTTATAAAACAATAGGTTGGCGCAGGGTTACGTGTGTATATCCGGCCTTTGTGGTTGCTGAGCTTATGGTTTCGCTTTTACAGCGAGTCACCTTTTTCAACCGTCGGAGCGCCGAACCGCAAAAAGGTAACCCAAAACGCTTGCCCCACCATGCAGGACCTCGCTTAGGCTCGGTCTTCCCTCACTCCGGCGTTCGGCCGCATGGTTTCACGGGGCCTCTTTCCGTAATTTGATATTCAATTCACGGGCGATCTACAGGCAGGCGACCATCTGTAGATACCGTCTTGTTGGCGAAGGTCCTTCGGACCTATCGCAGCCTTCGACAGCTCCTACAGAAATCTGCGCAGCGCCAGAATCTGTGGGACCGAATTTATTCGGGAAGGCTTCAGTCCTGACACCCTGCAACCTCAAACCACACAAAAAGTGCCACACAGTTCGTTGTGCGACAGCGCGGCGTCGAAGACGTGGCGGACCCTCCTACAGAATCTGTGGGAGCAGGCTTGCCTGCGAATGTAACGGCGCGGTGTGCCTTGGCTCACGCCTTGCGGTTTACCGCGCCAGGACCATGGCGAAGTAGCCGAATACGGTCAGCAGAATCCCCGATACGGCATACGCCACCGGAAAGCCGATCCAAGGCACGGTGCTGTCGATTTCTTTTGCCGCTTCGCGCGCAGGGCCTGAGTGACTGCGGGCACCGGCGACGCCGCCCATGAGGATGGCCGGGTTGATCTTGAACACGTGGAAGCCGATAGCCCAGACGATAAACGGTGGGATAGTGCAGGCCACGAAGCCCAAGCCGAATATCTTCAGTGCAATGATCGCGCTCAGTTGCGACACCAGACTGGCACCGGCATTGACGCCGACGATGGCGACGAAAAAGATCAGGCCCATGTCTTCCAAGATATTCCGTGCAGCGTTCGGGGTGTTGCCGAAGAAGCGTACCCGAGATACCAGCGACGAAACGATAATGCCCGAGACCAACAGGCCGCCAGCGTTACCCAAACCCACTGAAGCACCGAACGCCGGCACTTGCACCAGGCCAATCAGCAGCCCCAGCACCATGCCCAACGACAGCGTCAGCAAATCAGTCGCCGTGCTTGGGCGTGCGACTTTGCCGAGAATCCCCGCCGCTTTGTCGATGGCGCTGCGCAGTCCGATCAAGTGCAGCACGTCCATCCGCTGCAAGCGTGTTTCCAGACCGATAGGCAACGGCGCCCCGCCGCGTTCAATGCCCAGCAATTGCACCTGGCCGGCAATCGGAGAGCTGCTGAATTCCTTGAGCGCCTTACCAATGGCGTCGCGGTGAGTCACCAGAATCTCGGCTTCGTCCAACGGAATGTTCAACGCACGGGCATCTGGCACTTCAGGCCCGATCAGGCCCATATGGTCGGTGAGTACATCAAGGCTGCCACCCAAGGCGATGACGTCGCCCAGTTGCAACACCAAGCTCGGGTCGGCGCCGAGCAATTGGGTGCCGCGCTCGACGTTCTCGATCTGGTACTGGGCGAAGTGCTCGCGAAACTGGCCGATGGTTTTCCCTTCGTACGCCGGGTTGACCAACCGATAGGCCCGTAAATCGAAGGGGCGATAACCGCTCAGGCCCGCGTCATCGACATTCGGAACACCGTGTTCGATCTCGTATTCCTTGGCCGCCTTGCGCGCATCCACGCCCCACCAGCGCGGCAGGTATTTGCAGATCAGAATGATCCCCACCGTGCCCCAGATGTAGGTGATGCCATACGACAAGGCAATCATCGCGGTGGCGGCAGCGGCGGTAGTGCCCGGCGGCAGTGGCACTACCCCAGAGGTAATCGCCTGTTCAGCCGAGCCGATGGCGGCGGACATGGTTTGCGAACCGGCGAGAATCCCGCCCGCAGCACCAACCGGCAGCGACAACAGTTTCGTGCCCGTCACCACAATCCCCAACCCGAGGAACGACGACAAAATTGCCAGAAAGGTGAATTTCAGCCCATCACCTTTCAAACTGTTGATGAACGACGGACCGACTCGTAGGCCGACGCCGTACATAAACAGGTAATAAAACAGACTTTTGGTGAAGCTGTTCAGCTCCAGGTGTATGCCATAGGCGGCAGCCCAGGAGGCTATCGCGCACCCAATGACGATGGCCGCCGCGACCGCACCGAGGCCGTAGCCCTTGATGCTGCCACGACCCACCCACACGGACAGGCCAACCACCACAAACAATAAAATGTACGGGTTGCTTTGTAGAAATGTCAGAAATGCAATCACAGTGACCTCGCGCTTTGCGATGAAACGCTATAAACACCGGGCAAATACGTTGCCCGGTGGAGTTCGAGGTCGAACTAAGCCGCGTCGATTGGAGTGGCAGCGACAGCGCCATGGTTGAAGCTCGGGCCGGCGTCAGACGCCAGTACCGGATTTTTTTGCAAGAAGGCGATGGCCTTGCGCAAGTCATCCAGCAGCAAGCCAATCAGGTCGCGGCTGACACCATGCCGTACCAATACCCGCTGGACGACAATGTCCTGGCGGTCAGAGGGCAGTGGGTACGACGCAATTTGCCAGCCGCGCATCCGCACCCGTTCCGACAAGTCATACAGGCTGAAGCCGTGGTCGATGCCGTCCTTCAGTTTGTAACAAACCGCTGGCAGGCCATCTTTGCCGTCGTAAACCAATTCCAGCGGACCCAGCCGGGTAATCTCACCCGCCAGCCACTGCGCAGTGTCCGAACAGGCTTGCTGGATGCGGGTATAACCGTCGCGGCCCAAGCGCAGAAAGTTGTAATACTGCGCGATGATTTCACCGCCCGGGCGACTGAAGTTCAGCGCGAAGGTGGCCATGTTGCCGCCCAGGTAATCGACGTAGAAGATCAACTCTTCCGGCAGATCGGTTTTCGAGCTCCAGATGATCCAGCCCACGCCCAATGGCGCGAGGCCATATTTGTGGCCGGAAGCATTGATCGATTTGACCCGCTCAATCTGGAAGTCCCACTTCAATGATTGCTGAATGAAGGGGGCGATAAAGCCGCCGCTGGCCGCGTCCACGTGGATCGGGATATTGAGCCCAAGGTCACGCTGCATGGCGTCCAATTCGGCCGCCAACGCCGCAACGGGTTCGTAGATACCGGTAAAGGTCACGCCCAAGGTGGCAACCACACCGATGGTATTTTCGTCGCAATACGCGCGCAGGTCGGCGGGCTCCAGGCCCAGCGCATTGCCACGCAACGGTACTTCGCGGATTTCCACGTCGAAATAACGGGCAAATTTCTTCCAGCAAATCTGCACCGGACCGCACACGAAGTTAGGTTTGTCGGTGGGCAGACCGGCTTCTTCGCGAAGTTTTTTCCAGGTCCACTTCAAGGCCAAGCCGCCGAGCATGGCCGCTTCGCTGGAACCGGTGGTCGAACAGCCCACGGTTTGCCAGGATTTCGGTGCATGCCACAGGTCGGCAATGATGTGCACGCAACGGTTCTCGATTTCGGCCGTTTGCGGGTATTCGTCTTTGTCGATCATGTTCTTGTCGAGGGCGTCGGCCATCAACTTCTGTACTTCGGGTTCGACCCAGGTGGTGCAGAACGTTGCCAGGTTTTGCCGGGAGTTACCGTCCAGCAACAGCTCGTCGCGGACCAGGTTGTAAGCCGCCGAGGGCGCAGTCGAATGATCAGGGAGCCGATACTTGGGCAGGCGTCGTTGCGACGTGCCACTGGAGTAAACGTCTTCGATAGCGTCGTCGCGGGTTTCAGCGGTTTGATGAAGTGCCATGGAATCCTACTCTGCAGAAATGAGGGAAAGGCGATAGCCCTGGCCGCGATGTACAGCGGATTGAGCCGCTTCAAAGCGTGCTGCAAAAACAGTGAACATCAACACAGACAAGCGTTAAGACGTTGCGTGCGCCGCTAATTTAGCGGGCGGGGGTGAGGGTGTTTTCGGGGAAGCGTAGCCAAATTCGATGTGTAACTAACCCGTATGAGCCTACGCTGAAACGGCTGGTGGTTAGTTGATCCAGATCAGTTAATGATCTTCTTCAGCCAGTTATCCAGGTCCATGATTTCGTTATCGCTGATGGTATGGCCGATACCGGGATACGCATGAAATTCAGGCTCGATGGCCAATTCTTTCAGCCAGGTATCAGCGTCAGTTGCGCCGACATACGGTACTCGCTGGTCAGCGGTGCCGTGACCGATGAACACTTCAAGCGCCTTGAAACCCGGTAACGGCTGCAACTCGGATTTCAGTACGGGCAGGATCTTGCCGCTCAACGCAGCGAACCCGCGCAGGATGTCTGGGTGCCGCAGGGCCACTTCATAGGACATGATCGCGCCTTGGCTGAACCCGATCAGAAACACCTTGTCCGGCTGGGTGTTGTATTTCTCGGTGGCTTTAACCACGAAGTCCGAAATCAATGCTTCGCTGCTTTTCAGGTCGTCGGTTTCGCCATCGTAAGGGCCGTCGCCGGGTTTGTTGTTGAACCACTGATAGCTATTGGGTCCGACCTCAAACGGTGCTCGCGCCGACAAAAAGGTGTACTCGGCGGGCAGTTGATCCTTGATGTCGAACAGGTCGGCTTCATTGGCGCCGGAGCCATGCAGGAAGATTACCAGCGGCTTGTTTCGGGATTGTCCGTCAGTCTGTTCCAGGTAACTCAAGGGCAGGTCGGTTTGCAGGGGAGATTGGGCATGAGCGGCGGATGACGCGAGGAGAAACAGTGCAGCGAGAACTTTGATCATATGCCTGCCTTTTCACAGCCTTGTCCGGATCGAGGGCGAAGCTTAGCACCGGTTTTTCTCTGCTGTATTCAAAACACGGCGCGATGGGTTTCCAGTTCACGCCAATGACATCAGCGCATCGACCACTTGGTGCAGGGCCTTGCTGAGTGGTTTGTCCTGACGCAGGACGATGCCCAAGGTGCGGGTCAATGCGGGCGTCAGGCGGCGAACTTGCAGCCCGCGTCGATGGTGGGCGGCGGCAACTGACAGGCTGGGTACGATGCTATAGCCCAAGCCCGCCGCAACCATTTCCTTGATCGCCTCGATGCTGCCCAACTCCATCACCGGCTTGATTCGAATGCCCGACTCCGCGTACCACTGGTTGATCAACGCCCGCGTGCTGCTGCCGGCTTCGAAGACCACCAGCGGGTAAGGGATCAGCGTCGCGGGGGTGACCTGTTCTGGCAGCTGTGTTTCCTCGGCGCTGAAGATCGCAACGAACACGTCATCCATCAGCGGCGTCACCGCTAAACTGCGTCCGGTCGCAGGTAGCGTGACCAAGGCTAGATCCAGACGATTTTCCTCCACGGCCTTTACGACGCTTTCGGTATTACCAATGCTGACACGCACCTCCAGCGCCGGAAATTGTTGGCGCAAGGTTTGAAGGATGGGCGGCAGAAGGTGGATGCAGGCCGTTGCACCGGTGCCAATGGCAATAATGCCCGCGACCTCCTGCGCGTGAGTCGCGAGGTCCAGCAATGCATGTTCGACGGCGGCGTCGATGTGGATAATGTGTTCCAGCAACAGATTGCCCGGCGATGTGGCTTTGATCCGTTTGCCGACGCGTTCGATGAGTCGCACATTGAGGCGCTGCTCCAACTGACGGATTTGCAGGCTGACAGCCGGTTGAGTCAGGCCGAGTTTTTCGCCTGCTGCAGAAAAACTTCCGCAGGCAATAACACATGAATAGGTGTGCAGATGATTGAGGTTGAGTCGTTGCATCTCAAAGTTTTTCTTATGCAGAGGATAAGCGATCATAACTTTTTTTTAGTCACCGGCCCCGGCATCATTGCCGCCTATCCGACGGTCATTAAAGCAGACGAACTATGAACACCCGCGAAACCCCGGTCCTGCGCGACGCCACCGACGACGACCTGCCCAGCGTGCAATCCATTTACGCGGCGCACGTGCTCGGCGGTATCGCCAGTTTCGAACTGGAAGCGCCCAGCGTCGCCGACATGCTGGGCCGGCGCGCTGACATCCTGTCCAAAGGGCTGCCGTATCTGGTCGCCGAACGTGGGGGTGAAGTGGTGGGTTATGGCTACGCGACCCTGCACCGACCGCGCCCGGGTTACCGTTTTACGGTTGAAGATTCGGTGTATGTGCGTGAGGGGCTGGGCGGGAAGGGCATTGGCCAGGCGCTGCTCGGCGCAATCATTGAGCGCTGCACCCAAGCCGGCTCGCGGCAGATGATCGCGATCATTGGCAACAGCGAGAATTACGCCTCGATCCGACTGCACGAACGCCTCGGTTTTCGCCGCGTGGGGGTGTTTGAATCGGTGGGTTTCAAGCACGGGCGCTGGGTGGACACCGTTCTGATGCAGCGCGCGCTAGGTTTGTAGGAGAAGCACCCACCGCCTTCGACGCCGCGCCGTCGCGCAGCAAACTGTGTGGCACTTTGTGTTGTTTGAGGCTGCAGCGCGTCAGGGCTTGCGCCTTCCCGAATAAATTCGGTCCCACACAGCCTGCACAGGTTTGACGCTGCACAGATTTCTGTAGGAGCTGCCGAAGGCTGCGATAAGGTCCGAAGGACCTTCGCCAACACGTTGGCTCTACCGCGGCTTGGTGTTTGCTGCGCGCTCCATCCTCAGTCGCCAGCGTCCGTTGTACCTCAGCTCGGTCATCGACAGCGGTTCGATGTCGATGGCATTGAACGCTGTCATCGGGCATTGCAGCGCATGGACGATGGCCGCGCGGATGATGAAGGGGTGGGTAATCGCGATGATGTGGCCGGGGGTGCGCAGCGTATCGAGCCATGCACTGACGCGGGCGCAAACGTCGGCAATGGATTCGCCACCGTGGGGCGCGCTCATGCTGTCGGTAAGCCAGGCGTTAAGCGCTTCGGGTTCTTGGGCTTGAAGGTCGTCAATACGCTGACCCTGCCAACGTCCGAAATCGCAATCGCGCAGGGCGGGCACGATGTCCAACTCGCTTGCGAACAGCAAGCCGGTCTGCTGCGCGCGAGTTTCTGGTGCGCTAAGCAACTGGGCAGAGAGCTTGAAGTGTCCAGACAGCGAACCCGCTGACGATTGCCAGTCCATCTCGATGGGTTCGTCTTGCGCAAAGCGCCCAAGTTTTTGCGCAACGGTTCGGGCGTGGCAGATCAAGGTCAGACGGGTTGCCATGGCGGTTCACACTGGTTTTACAAGTCGAGAAGAGTACACTGCCCGAGCAGTTGCATCATGTTGCAAAGCAGGAAGCCGGTTGGAATCCGGTGCGGTCGCGCCACTGTATTCGGTCATTGCCGTAAGCCAGACCTTGTTTTGTCCACCCGTTATCCGTATTGGGACGCGAGTTCCCTGGAGACTCTTATGACTTTCAACGCCACAACCCATACCGATACCTCGCTGCCGGTGATCCCGTTGGGTGAAATTCTGCCGTGGGCCGTGTTCGTCGGTTTGCTGTTGATGCTTGCGCTGTATTTCGTTGGCGCAGAACAAGGCGCCACGTCGATGTTTTCCGGAACGTATGTCCATGAGTTTGTGCATGACGGTCGCCACTTGCTGGGCTTCCCTTGCCACTAACTTCAGGAACATGACATGACTGGGCAATTACTTATTAGAGGAATGCTGGTGGGCTTGCTCGCCGGTCTTCTTGCGTTTGGCTTTGCCAAAGTGTTTGGTGAGCCGCAGATCGACAGGGCTATCGCCTTCGAAGAACACCACATGTCGGCGATGCACGGCGACGCTCCGGAAGAAGAGCTGATCAGCCGCGAGGTACAAAGCACCTTCGGTTTGTTCACCGGCATCATGGTCTACAGCGTCTCGCTGGGCGGGATTTTCGCTCTGGTGTTCGCTTACACCTTGGGTCGGGCTGGCAACATGGGCCCTCGTGGGCTAGCGGCATTGCTGGCATTGGCCGCCTTCGTAGCGATCATTTTGGTGCCGGGTATGAAGTACCCCGCTAATCCACCGTCGATTGGCGACCCTGCAACCATCGGCAAACGCACCAAGTTGTTCTTCCTAATGATGCTGCTCTCTGTGGCAGCGATGGTCATCGCGATCAACGCGGCGCGTAAGCTCATTGCTACCCGCGGCGTCTGGAATGGCGCGTTGCTGGCGGTTGCTTTGTATGCGGCGATCATGATTCTGGCGACGGCGATGTTTCCTACGGTTAATGAAGTGCCACAGGATTTCTCGGCGGTGTTGCTGTGGAAATTTCGCACGGCTTCGCTGGGTATTCAAATCGTACTGTGGACCACCGTCGGCTTGGCCTTTGGCTGGCTGGCGGAGCGCAAGCTCAATCCGGTGACTTCACCGCCTCGGGCCAAGCTTCAGTCCTGAGTAGAGGCCCGCCGCGTGCGGGCCTTTTACTGTGTGTCTAGCTTCGTGGCTTTAACCTATTTGACTGTGATCTGAGAGGAACGCATGCCGACTGTTTTGGTGCTGGTAGAAAACGTTAATGATTACCTGCCGATCATTGAAAACAGTGGTTTTACGCTGATTCTTGCGCCGAGCCCGGCCGAGCGCGCCAAGGCTATTGCGACCTATGGCGAGCAGATCAATGCGGTGTTGACCCGAGGCCCGTTGGGTTTCTTCGCCGATGAAATGGCTGCGCTGCCGCATTTGCAGATCATCTGCGTGATTGGCGCCGGTTACGAACATGTCGACCTTGATGCCGCCCAGGCGCGGGGCGTTGTGGTCACCAACGGGGCAGGGGTCAACTCGCCGTCGGTGGCCGATCACGCCATGGCCTTGTTGCTGTCGTTGGTGCGGGATATTCCACGGGCCGACGCCTCGGTTCGACGCGGCGAGTGGTGCAAAATCATGCGTCCTTCATTGGCTGGAAAACGCCTCGGCATTCTTGGCATGGGCTCGGTGGGCATGGCCATCGCCAAGCGTGCGGCTGGATTCGACATGTCCGTCAGTTACCACAATCGTCGCCCGCGCAACGACGTGCCCTACGCGTATTGCGCCACGCCGGAGGCGCTGGCCAGCGCCTCGGACTTCTTCATCGTCGCCACGCCGGGCGGTGCAGGTACTCATCAGTTGGTGGACAAAGCGGTGCTTGAAGCACTGGGCCCTAACGGGTTTATCGTCAATATCGCTCGCGCCAGCGTTATTTCGACTGCGGACTTGATCGAAGCCCTGAAACACCGGCGCATCGCTGGCGCCGCGCTGGACGTGTTCGACGACGAACCGCGAGTGCCCGATGCGCTGAAAGCCCTAAGCAACGTGGTGTTGACCCCACATGTTGCTGGCCTGTCGCCGGAAGCGTCCCAAGGCACCGTGCAAATGGTCGCCGATAACTTGCTGGCGCACTTTTCAGGGCGACCGGTGCTGACGCCAGTGCCGTTGCCGGGGAAATGAAGTCGCTGGGTACCGCGCGACGCCAACAATCTCTGTAGGAGAGTCCGCCACGTCTTCGACGCCGCGCTGTCGCGCAGCAAACTGAGTGGCACTTTGTGTGGTTTGAGGTTGCAGGGTGTCAGGACTGAAGCCTTCCCGAATAAATTCGGTCCCACAGATGTTGGCGATGCACACATTCGGTAGGCGCCGAAGGCTGCGATAGGTCCGAAGGACCTTCGCCAACACGTTGGCTCTTACAGAGGTCCGTATCGTCGGGCTCTGATGAACCATCACCTGCGTTGCTCCGTCCAAAAGCTTCAGTGTTCTGTCCAACCTGTTTTTAACGGTCTTGTGCACACTAGGGCCATGCCCGTTACACATTGGCTGTCTGTCAGGAGAAACCCATGAGTGATTTTGTGATTGCCCCCGTTACCGCTCCGTCGTTGGCCGTTGAAGGCACGTCGAGCCGTTTCCCGATTCGTCGCGTGTTTTGCGTTGGCCGTAACTACTCCGACCACGCTCGGGAAATGGGCCACGATCCAGACCGCGAACCACCGTTTTTCTTTATGAAGCCGGCCGACGCCGTGGTTCCGGCCGAAGGGACCATTGCCTACCCAACACTGACTGAAGACTTGCACCACGAGATCGAACTGGTGGTGGCGATTGGTAAAGATGGCGTCGATATTGCGCCTGAAGACGCGTTGAGCCACGTATGGGGCTATGCGGTAGGCGCTGATCTGACCCGTCGTGATATTCAAGCTCAAGCGAAAAAAATGGGTCGGCCGTGGGACTGGGCCAAGGGTTTTGACGAATCCGGGCCTAGCTCGCCGCTTAAACCGCTCAGCAGCGTCGGTCACTTGGAGGGCGCCGCGATCTGGCTCAAGGTCAACGGTGTCGAGCGTCAACGTGGCAACCTCAGCGACCAGATCTGGCCGGTGAAAGACGTGATCAGCTACCTCTCACAATCGGTCAAACTCAAAGCGGGCGACTTGATTTTCACTGGCACCCCAGCCGGGGTTGGCGCGTTGCAGGTGGGCGACGTGGTTAACGGCGGGATCGACGGGCTGAACGAATTCACCTTCACCGTGGGCCCGCGCTAACGCCCAACCGTTCACCCCGATCACTATTCGCTAGGCCTGACCGCCGCATCTGAAATACCCTGTGGCGGTCAGTCCAAAAGCAGTCAGGGTGCACCCGCCATGTCGACATTGTCCCGAATCCCCACTTACGGCATGCAGCAGCGCAGCGACCGTGCGGATTTCTACATCCGTGACAAGTCGGCACGTCCACCGCTGACCACGCCGCACCGGCATGAATATTTTCAGATTCAAATCAACCTCGGTGGCGACACCGTGCAGCACATTGGTGGCGCGATTCGAGCGTTTGCGCGCAATACCCTGGCGTTTATCCTGCCCCATCGCTTGCACGTTATTCCCCATCCCGACGACGGCAATTTTGTCTTGATCAACTTCTCTCAGGAATTTTTCCTGCAACATTTGCCGTGCGATCCCATGGACCTTGAGGATGTTTCTTTAGCCCAAGCGCCGGAATTGGCGCCATTCCGCTTTCAAGAACACCTCGATTTCGTGCTGGACGATGCGAACTTCTCTGAAGTGGAAGGACTGCTGCAAAAAATGCGCGAACTCGACCAGAACCGGCAGTTGGGCACCGGTTTGATGCTCAAGGGCTATCTGCTGCAACTGATCGGTAAGGTCTGCAATGTGTATGAGGCTCAATTGTTGGCGTTGTCTGCCAGCAAGGCGGAGAAAAGAGGCCGTCGCGATGCGCTGGGTCGGGTCTCAAGCTTTATCCGCGAGCACATCGCCGACCCTGAAATGACCCTTAAAGACGCAGCGGCTGCAGCCTTTCTATCGCCCAATTACCTGACCCACCTGTTGCGAAAAGAAACTGGCAGTACGTTTTCCGAACTGGTGCTGGAGCGCCGCATGCGCTTGGCGCGGACCCATTTGATCAACACCACCAAACCGGTGAGCCACATTGCCGAAGTCTGCGGGTTCGCTGACGAAGCTTACTTTTCCCGACGGTTTCGCAAAGCCAATGGTTTGCCACCGGGGCAGTTTCGGCGCCTGCATCGGGAGGGGTGACGGCCGCATTGATGCGTCAGACGCTTCAGCTCACCTTGTAAATAGGCCGGACAAACGGCACCCTCTGGTTCCATCAAATTCCAGTATTTCCCGCCGAGAACCGTGCCATGAAACCCAGACTGTTCCACGGATGGTATGTCGTGTTGGCAGCGCACTTGCTGTTGGCGCTGATTTTTGGCGGAGCCTACTCGTTCGGCGCGTTCTTCTCGCAAATCCAGATCAGTTTCAACGTGGGAAGTTTCTCCGTGGCTTCGGTGTTTTCCCTGACTGCGTTTATGTATTACGTGGTGGGTGTCTTTTCTGGCTCGTTGGCCGATCGAGTGTCGACACGGCTGGTGGTCAGCGTGGGCGTCGTGTTACTGGCCCTAGGCTTCTTCGTCAGCAGTCTGGCCGCCGGTTCGCTGCCATTCTTCCTTGTCTCGTTTTGTGTGTTGGTCGGTCTCGGCGTCGGTTTGGTGTATGTGCCGACGATCACCACCGTGCAGCGCTGGTTCGTGAAGCACCGCAGCAAAGCCTCAGGCCTGGCCTTGGCCGGGACCGGGGTTGGCACCTTTATCGGACCAACCGCCGCCGGCTTGCTGATGCAGCATTTTTCCTGGGAAATAACCCTTCGCATCTTCGCCGCCGTCATTCTGGTGATCGGCGTGTTGGCAGCGCTGTGGATGAGGAGCAATCCCCAAGAGCTTGGTTTGCTGCCCGATGGCGATCGTCCTTCCACGTCGTCTGGCACCCACGCTCACGGGGTGACGCTACCCGGTATGAGGCTGGCCGAGGCGGTCAAGACCGGACGCTTTTAGTGGTATTTCGTGGCGATCTTCTTCGGCTCGGTGGGCCTGTTTCTGGCACTTGTGCACATCAATCCCTACGCCCGACAATTGGGCCTGTCGGCCACCGAAGCTAACCTGTTAATCGGCCTGATCGGTATCGGCAACGTCGGCGGCCGACTGTTTTTGGGCAGCCTGGGGGATCGAATGGGCCCACGTCGTCTGCTGGTTTGCCTCAGCGTTGCGTTGATGCTGCTGAATGCATTTTGGCTCAGCGCCCATGGTTTCTACTCGTTAGCGCTTTTCGCCGTTTTATTCGGCGTGGCCAATGGCGGCTGTATATCTCTGTACCCGGCAGTCGCCGCCGGTTGGTTTGGCATGGCTAATCTGGGTGCGATCCTTGGTGCGCTTTACATTGCTGTGGGTGTTGCGGCGTTGGTCGGTGGCAGCCTCGGCGGATTATTGTTCGACCTCTATCAGAGCTACAGCGCATCGATTGTGCTCAGCGCGGCGTGTGCGCTGTTGTCGGTAGGGTTTATTTTGATTGCCGGACGGCAACCTCAAGTGGCGTCTGCATTGACGCCCGTGTGAGTTAACTCAGGAGAGACATGGATGGGTAATGAAAAAGTTCGTATTGCGCTGATCGGCGATTACGACGCTAGTGTGACCGCGCATCAGGCGATTCCTTTGGCGCTCAACCGGGTGGCTAATGACGAAGGGCTGTCGATTACCTTTGACTGGTTACCCACACCGAAGGCCCATGACAACTTTGCGTTGGCTCGATTTGACGGGCTGTGGTGCGTTCCGGCCAGTCCTTATCAAGACACCGAGGGCGCGTTAAATGCCATCCGTTTTGCACGCGAGCAGCAGGTGCCGTTTCTCGGCACCTGCGGCGGGTTCCAGCACGCGGTGATTGAATACGCGCGCAATGTGTTGGGTTGGGCGGACGCGGAACATGCCGAAACCTCGCCCGACGCGCAGCGCGCGGTTATCGCGCCGTTGAGTTGCGCATTGGTCGAAATGGCAGATGCTATCGAGCTCGTTCCAGGCTCACTGATCGCCAACGCCTATGGCGCGCTGAATACTACCCAAACCTATCGCTGCCGATTTGGCCTCAACGTCGCGTTTGCGCAGGCGCTGCTGACGGGGCCTTTGACCGGTTCAGGTCATGACCAGACCGGCGACATTCGGGTGGTAGAACTGGCAGGTCATCCGTTTTTCGTCGCCACCTTGTTCCAGCCGGAGAGGGCTGCGCTGGTGGGGATTACGCCACCGTTGGTTACGGCGTTTGTTCGCGCGTGTTGTGTGCGTCGGGCCGGTGTGAAGAGTTCAATCAAGGACTGAGACGATGATTGCCAAAACCCCCGAAGCACCTTATTACGCGGTAGTTTTCACGTCGCTGCGCACAGCCAATGACTACCACGGCTACGCCGAGGCGGCCGACCGAATGGTTGAGCTGGCCAGCCAGCAGCCCGGTTTTCTTGGCGTTGAGTCGGCCCGTGGCGAGGATGGGCTGGGGATCACCGTGTCGTATTGGTCGAGCGAAGAAGCCATCCTTTCCTGGAAGCATCACCCCGAACACGCCGCCATCAGAGAACAAGGCCGCGCCACTTGGTACCAAGCCTGCACCACCCGAGTCAGCAAGGTTGAACGGGCGTATTCGTTTGGATCAATGGGGTGAAGGAGCCACCTTCCAAATTTCTGTGGGAGCAGGCTTGCCTGCGAAGAGGCCGGCAGTCGCGCCGCTGATGTTGACCCGAAACCTACGGCGCCTGCACTGACGCTTTCGTTGGCAAGCCAACTCCCACAGGGTGATTTGGGTCCGCACGAACTCAGCGATGGCATAGCAGAACCGAATCTGTGGGAGCAGGCTTGCCTGCGAAGAGGCCGGCAATCGCGCCGCTGATGTGGACCTAAAACTGGGTCGCTTGCATTGACGCTTTCGTTGGCAAGCCAACTCCCACAGGGTGATTTGGGTCCGCACGAACTCAGCGATGGCATAGCAGAACCAATCTGTGGGAGCAGGCTTGCCTGCGAAGAGGCCGGTAATCGCGCCGCTGATGTGGACCCGAAACCTGGGTCGCTTGCAGTGACGCTTTCGTTGGCAAGCCAACTCCCACGGGGTGATTTGGGTCCGCACGAACCCAGCGATGGCATAGCAGAACCGAATGTGTGGGAGCAGGCTTGCCTGCGAAGAGGCCAGCAATCGCGCCGCTGATGTTGACCCGAAACCTGGGTCGCTTGCAGTGACGCTTTCGTTGGCAAGAATCTCCCACAGGGGACTTACCGTTGAGCCACCGGCGCATGGCTGTGGTGTACGTTTGGCGCGGTGTCGGCGGTGCGTACCAGTAGCCAGGTGGCCAGCGCCGAGATGATTGCCAGGCTTGCCGCAACAAACAGAATCGCTTGATAGCCCGCGCCGAAGCTGCTCGTGGCCAATGAATTCAGGCCCAATGCGCCGCCGCTCAAATCCCCGGCAGCGATGCTGCGGGTCAGGGCGAAGGTGTCGGCGGCCGTTGCGTTGGGCAGTCCGCTGATGACTGAAGCGGCGACGCGATGGAACAGAATCGCACCCAGCGCAGCAAAACCAATCACGATGCCGCTGAAGCGCACGGTTCCCGAGATGCCGGAGGCCATGCCGGCACGTTCAGGCGCGATGGTCGACATCGCAACCTTCGCCGTTTCACCATTCAAAATCCCTGCACCGGTGCCGGCCAGCAACAGCCCGCCGAGCATCGAAAGGTAGTCGAAACGCGGGATTTCCAGCCCAAGCCAGAACAGCCCGGCGCCGACCGTCGCCAGTCCCAAGGTCAGCAGCGTGCGCCCTCTAAAACGATGCGTCAGGTACGCTGCGGTCACGCGCGGCACGATGAATAGCGGCACGGCAATCGGCAGCATCAACAGACCGGCAGTTTGTGGGCTGTAGCCGAGACCGCTTTGAAAATAGATCGGCAGGTAGGTCAGCATGGTCAGCAGCGAGGCCGCGTAAGCCAGGCCCGCGATAATGGCACCGACGTAGGTGTGCCGACGGAAAACTGCCAAGTCCATCATTGGGCGTCCTTGTCGAGTTTCGACCAGTAAAAACAAGGCGAACAGCAGGGCCGCGCTGGCCAGTTCGAGCAGCACTCGCAGGCTGCCCCAGCCTTCATGGTTGCCGGAGATCAACGCCAAGGTGATCAAGAACAGGCTGCTGCTGAAGGTCACCACACCCAGGTAGTCAATTGTGTTGGCCTGGGGATCACGGGATTCTTTCAACGTGCGCATCACCAGTACAATCATTGCAATCCCGACGGGCACGTTGATGTAAAACGCCCATACCCAGCCAAAATGCTCGGTGATATAACCGCCGACCACGGGGCCCAGGGAAATCGCGATACCGATTACCGAACCCCAAAACGCAAAGGCCTTGGCCCGGTCAGCGCCGCGAAACGAATGTGACAGCGTCGCCAGTGCCGCGCTCAGCAATAGCGCAGCGCCCACCCCTTGCAAGGCGCGGGCGGCGTTAAGTGCGGTGACATTGGGCGCGGCGCCGCAAATAAACGAGGCCAAGGTAAAAATCGCCAGACCGACAATCAAAATACGCTTACGGCCATAACGATCTGCCAAAGCGCCGGCCGGCATAACCAGCGAAGCAAAGGTCAGGGTATAAGCGCTGATCACCCATTCGATGTCGGCGAAATCAGCGTTGAACGAATGGGCGATGGACGACAGCGACACCGCGACTATATTGGAATCCAGATTGATCATGAACGACGGAATAGAGACGCACAGCAAGATGAGGAATCGTTGCAAGCCATCGATGGGGCTATGGGTTTCGGTGCTCATGCGTGACGGTCTCGGGTCGGTGAATGAGCGCTCGAACGGCGATTCGTCTGTGCAACGAAGCGGATGAGGGTATATGCTCCTAATTCATAATTTGCGGGTATATACCTGTAATCGTCAAGTCTTTCTTTAGATCCAATGGCCACAGGGTCCAGACACACAGGAATAAGAAGTCTATGAACAGCACGTCCAGCAACGTCCGGGCACCAATTCAACTCAGCGGTGGCTTCGTGGTGCCCGAACAGGTCCTTTGCCATGCCACCAGTTTGCGCAAGGCAACCCGGCGCATTTCGCAGATGTATGACGTGGTATTGGCCCCGTGCGGATTGCGCTCAACCCAACGCTCGATCCTGATGCAGATCGCCCGCAGCCAAGTGCCGTCCATGAGCGAGTTGGCAGCGGCGCTGGTGCTTGATCGTTCCGCGCTGGCGCACAACCTGAAACCGTTGGAGCGCGATGGGTTTGTGTCGGTGGAAATCGATCCGAATGACCGCCGTAGCCGCTTGGTCAAACTGACCTCGGTGGGGGAGGCCAAATTGATTGAATCCCAAGCGTTGTGGCTGCAAGCGCAAGCCTGTTTCGAATCAGTTCTGGGTGCTGAAAAGGCCAGCGACCTGCGTGCCTCGTTGGCGTCCATCGCGTCGGGCGATTACCTGCAAGAGCTGGCCGCAGACTGAGTTGGATCAGTGGGCTTCGCGTACCTGGGAGGGTGCAATGATCAATGCCGCCTGGCGTACGGCTTGGGCGCGGCCGGTCTGGACGATGTACACCCCAGCAAGAATCGCGGCGACCGCCAGCAAGTCCATCAGATGAACTGGCTCCTGGACCACGAAGAAACCAATCAACAGCGCAACCACCGGCGGGATATAGGTGACGGACGCTGCCGCCAACGCGCCCAAACGCTGGACGATGAAGTAATAAAGAATGTAGGCGACGCCAGTACCCAACAGACCCAGCCCCAGGGACACACCGAGAAACGCACGCTGGTCGACGAGCAGGTGATCGACGCCGTGCAGGTCGGTGACGGCGGCGATCACCATCAGCGCAAGGCCGATTTGATAGGTCGACAACGCCACCGCCGAGATCCCCAGCCCGGACACAAACCGTTTGGCGTAGACGAACGAGCAACCGAGGCTGAGCGAACCCGCCACCATGTACAGAACACCCTCAAGCGAAATGCCACCGGTGCCGGTGGCCCACGGCCGGGCAATCAGCAGTACACCGACAAACCCCAACGCGACGCCCATGCCGACGCGACGGGTCAGCGGTTCCTGGCGTAGAAACAAAAATGCGCAGGCGAAGGTAAACAGTGGAATCGCACCGCTCAACATCCCGGCCACGCTGGACAGCAGCATCGAGGTGCCCTTGGCGAAGGCGTAGTAATAAAGGTCAGTGGCCAGCAGCGCCATCACTAAAAAGTGATGGGCATGCCGTAAGTGGCTCCAACGCAACGCGCGGGTCGCCAAGGCAAAGATCAGGATGGGCAAGAAGCCAAACAGAACCCGCAGCAGCACGATTTGCGAGGGTGTGATCAGGGCGGCGGCCCATTTCATGTAGATAAAATTGGTGCCCCAGATCACGCCAAGTAAGGCAAAGGCTATGTAGGCGATATTTTTCATGGGGGGTACCTGTGAGGTGGGGCGGTGAAAAACCGATTGTGCTCCGTCCGTTGGATCGGCTACAAATCATGATCTGTGCTGAATGGAATAGAAAATCTTCACCATGAAAAATTTACCGCCCTTAAAATCGCTGGTTTACTTCGAATCTGCCATGCGGCTCAATAGTTTTTCTCTGGCTGCCGCTGAGCTGTTTGTCACCCCGGGCGCAGTCGGTCAGCAGATTCGCAGCCTTGAACAGTGGCTTGGTGTCGCGCTATTTACTCGGCACATTCGCCAAGTCAGGCCAACCGAAGATGGCTTGGCCTATTGGGCTCGGATTCAACCGGCGTTGGCGCAAATCAACGAGGCCAGCCACACGTTACGCGACCGCCAAAGCAGCAGCGTATGGCTGACGATGCCGCCAGGCCTGGCGGCCAAATGGTTTGCGCGGCGCATGTCTGGTTTCCTTCGGCAGCACCCGGCGATTGCCCTGCACCTCAGTTCCTCGGTGGCATTGGTGGATTTCGCCAACGAGCGGGTGGACTTGGCGATCAGACATTTCGACGGGCACGCTCCCGAACTCGAAACGCATTTGCTCTATCAGGACCAGGCGCGGCTGTATTGCAGCCCGAGTTACGCCGCCCGTTTTGGACTGAAAACGCCTGAAGATTTGCGCCAGACGACGTTGTTGCACAGCACCCTGCACCCGCATTGGAACGATTGGCTGACGCGCTTCACGGCGATACCGACGGGGCAGGTGGTGCAAATGGCGGGGATTCATTTTGATCAGTCGCTGATGGCCATCGAGGCCGCCCGGCATGATCAAGGCGTGGTATTGACCAGCCCGATGTTGACCGAGGAGGAGGTGAGCAGTGGCGCCTTGATTGAACCCTTCAGCCAGCGATTGCCGCTGGCTAAAGGTTTCTATGTGGTTCAACCACGGCTGTCGACCTCGCGACCGGCAGTGGAGGCGCTCAAGGAATGGCTGATTGCCGAAGCGTCGACGCCACCCCCATAGCGTGGTTCAGAAATGCTTAAGGCATGACCGGCGGGAGGTATGCCAGCGTGGTGCCAAGAAACCACAGCAGGAACAACACCAGCGGGATGTGGACCAGAAATTGTACGAACGAGAAACCGATCAGGTCCCGCGCCTTCAGGCCCAAAACGCCCAGCAGCGGCAGCATGTAGAACGGGTTGATCAGGTTTGGCAACGCTTCGGCTGCGTTGTAGATCTGAACCGCCCAGCCCAGGTGATACTTCAGGTCATTGGCGACTTGCATCACGTACGGCGCTTCGATAATCCACTTACCACCGCCCGACGGAATGAAGAAACCGAGTACCGCCGAGTACACGCCCATCAACAGCGCGTAGGTGTCATGGGAAGCGATGTGGGTAAAGAAGGTTGAAATGTGGTGCGCCAAGGTCTGCGCATCACTGCCTTTGACCGTGGTCATCAGCGCTGCGATTGAGCCGTAGAGTGGGAACTGGATCAGCACGCCGGTGGTGGTCGGGACCGCACGGGTCACCGCATCGAGAAAGCTGCGCGGACGCCAGTGCAGCAGGGCACCGACCATGATGAACAGAAAGTTGTAGGTGTTCAGACCCGAAATGGCCGTGATCGCCGGTTTGGTCGAGAACTCATGAAACAACCAACCCGCCGCCAGCAACACTAACAGGATGATCAGGATCGGGCTGTATTCAAGCCACTCACCCGGACGCGAACGCTTCGGGATGGTCGGAATGCTGAAGCTTGGATCGACACCGCAGGCGGCGGCATCACGCGCACTGGCCGGCCCGGGCGCGGTGGCGTAAGCGATGATCAGCGAGACAACCACCAACACCGCCAGCATAACGCCGGACTGCCACAGAAAGATGGTTTGGGTGAACGGAATCATGCCGGTGATGGCAAGAATCGATGGCGGCAGACTGCCGGGGTTGGCTTGCAGCTGAGCAGCCGAGGACGAAAGCCCCAACGCCCAGACCGCGCCCAAGCCCAGGTACGCTGCAGCGCCGGCAGCACGGTAATCCATGCGCAGTTCGGTGCGGCGCGCCAGGGCGCGAACCAATAACCCGCCAAATACCAGCGACAGGCCCCAGTTCAACAACGACGCAACCATCGCGATCAAGGCGACCCATGCCACCGCTGAACGGCCGTTTTTCGGAATCTGCGCCAAGCGGTCAATCAGGCGAACGGCGGGGGGCGAACTGGCCACCACGTAACCGCCAATTACCACGAAGGCCATTTGCATGGTGAACGGAATCAGCGTCCAGAAGCCGTCGCCAAAGGCGTTGGCGACTTCGGTTGGTTTAGCGCCCATCGCCATGGTAGCAACCGCGACAATAACCACGGCCAATACAGCAAACACCCAGGAATCGGGAAACCAGCGTTCCGCCCAATTGGCACAACGCAGGGCAAAGCGGGCATAGCGGCTGTCTTCGATTTCGGCGGCCATGGGTCCTACCTTTATTAAAATTATTATTGAGCGGCCAAGTATTTGGCCCGTTCTTGTGTGTTGCAAAGCACTGGAACTGGAAGGATGGCACACCGTGATGGCAACTTGGTGTTAGATCGTGAATGACACGCACAAAACCTGTGGGAGCAGGCTTGCCTGCGAATGTTTCAATGCGGCCTGTTTGAAGGGCCGCGTCGTTTAATTCGCAGGCAAGCCTGCTCCCACAAGGAGGTGTCTATGCAATCCCTTTAAAACGTCATTTCAACCACGTCGTCCGGCACGATCAATTTGCCTGCGGTCTTGGCGATGATTTCTTCGATGCTGACCCCCGGCGCGCGCTCGCGCAGGATGAAGGCGCCGTCAGCGATTTCGAGATAGGCCAGATCGGTCAGCACCTTGCGAATGCAACCGGCGCCGGTCAACGGCAGGCTGCAGCGCGACAGCAGTTTCGACTCGCCGTCTTTGGAGGCGTGGGTCATGGTGACGATGATGTTATCGGCACCTGCTACCAGGTCCATCGCGCCGCCCATGCCTTTAACCAGCTTGCCGGGGATCATCCAGGACGCGATGTTGCCTTCAACGTCGACTTCGAACGCACCGAGAACGGTGAGATCTACATGGCCGCCACGGATCATCGCGAACGACTGGGCCGAGTCGAAAATCGACGCCCCTTTGCGCGCAGTCACGGTTTGCTTGCCGGCGTTGATCATGTCGGCATCAATGGTTTCTTCGGTGGGAAATTCGCCCATGCCGAGTAGGCCGTTTTCCGATTGCAGCATCACGTCGATGTCGGTCGGTACATAGTTGGCCACCAGGGTCGGAATGCCGATACCGAGGTTGACGTAAAACCCGTCTTTGAGTTCACGGGCGACGCGCTGTGCCATTTGTTCGCGGGAAAGTGCCATGGTCAGAATCTCTTGTTGTTCTGGAGAATGATCGTGCGAGAAAAAAGCGGCTTCAGGCCTTCTTTACAGTGCGCTGTTCAATGCGCTTCTCGAAGGTCCCCAGAATGACGCGGTCAACATAGATGCCGGGGGTATGGATTTCGCTCGGCAACAGCACGCCAGGCTCTACGATTTCTTCAACTTCGACCACGGTGATACGCCCCGCAGTGGCAACAACCGGGTTGAAATTCTGTGCGGTATGGCGATAAACGACGTTGCCGAAATGGTCAGCTTTCCAACCTTTGACGATGGCGAAGTCGCCGGTGATCGCTTCTTCAAGGATCACGTTCCGACCGTTGAACTGGCGAGTTTCCTTGCCGTCTGCCACCGGCGTGCCGTAACCGGTTGCGGTATAGAACGCAGGAATGCCCGCACCGCCCGCGCGCATTTTTTCAGCCAAGGTGCCTTGCGGGGTCAGTTCGACTTCCAGTTCGCCGCTTAATAATTGGCGTTCGAACAGGGCGTTCTCGCCCACATACGAAGCAACCATCTTGCGGATCTGCCGGTCTTCGAGCAGCACGCCCAGACCGAAACCATCAACGCCACAGTTGTTGGAAACCACGGTCAGACCCTTAACGCCACGGCGTTTGATTTCTGCAATCAGGTTTTCCGGGATTCCGCACAAACCGAAACCACCAGACAACACGGTCATGTTATCGGTGAGCCCATCAAGGGCTTCTTCGTACGTTGATACTCGTTTGTCGAGTCCAGCCATGGTAGATCCGCCTTTTGTAGTTGTTGTTCGACAAACGGGTTGCCGAATCGCGTTCGGAGCATCTTCTCTTGCCAGCAATGATTTGTTAATTTTGTTTTTCTGATGGATTGATAAAGAAAGTAAATATATGAACGTCAAACAGCTCCGCGCTTTTCTTGCCGTGGCCCAGTGCCTGAGTTTCGCTCAAGCGGGGGAGCGTTTGCACCTGTCGCAACCCGCGCTGAGCTTGACGGTAAAGAGTCTAGAAGATGAATTGGGCGGCAAGCTGCTGAGCCGCACTACCCGCAGCGTCAGCCTGACGCCAGAGGGCGAAATTTTGCTGCCGCTGGCGCGCCAGTTGCTCGCAGATTGGGACAACACCGAAGAACTATTGCGCCAACGCTTCACGTTGCAGTTGGGCAAAGTCTCTATCGCGGCAATGCCGTCCTACGCGGGTAATTTGCTGCCCAGGGTACTCAAGGTGTTTCGCGGGCGCTATCCACGGGTCAACGTCGCGGTGCATGACGTGATCAATGAGCAGGTGCTGGAAATGGTGCGCCATCGGCGGGTGGAACTGGGCATCGGTTTCGAGCCGGAGTCCAGCAGTTCGTTGCTGTTCACTCCGTTCTATATGGACCGGTTTGTGGCCGTGGTACCCACAAGCTCGCCGCTGGCCGAGCGCGGGGAAGTGACCTGGAGCGAGTTACTGCGCGAGGATTTTATTGCCCTGCAACGTCCCTCGGCAGTGCGCCTGTTACTCGAACAGGACTTGCACACCCAGCACGGCAAACTGTCCGTCGCGTTTGAGAGCCATCAACTATCGACCATTGGACGCATGGTCGCCAATGGGTTGGGCGTGAGTGCGGTGCCTTCGTTATGCATCCAGCAAATGCGTGAATTGGGCGCCCAGTGTGTGGCGTTGTCCGAGCCCCGCATCGAGCGGCGTATCGGCCTGATGATGCTCGCCGACCACAAACTGTCGGCTGCGGCGCAAGCGCTGCGCGATGTGTTGATCGAATCCGCTCTGGAGCAAGGGCCGCAAAAGCTATGAAAAGGAGCCATCCTTAGCGGAAAACGGCGCTCCGAAGCGGGAAGTTGAGGTATTGTTGCGCGCAATTGAGACCAAATATTTCTGAATTGGATTTCAACGCTGCCTTGCGAACATCTGCTTTACCCATAATAGCCCTACGAATAAGGAGCACTGCTTTGGATTTCTCATCTGTTGCCTGGATGGCTCATGACACGCGCCTGATGGTTTGTTGTCTCGTGGCCATTGCCATCATCATCGTGTTGATCAGCGCCACCAAGCTGCCGCCGTTCCTGTCGATTTTGATCGGCACGTTCATCGCAGGGGTTGGCGCGGGTTTACCGCCTGAAGACGTCGCAAAAGCCTTCAGCAAAGGCGCCGGTGGGATTCTTGGTGAGGCCGGGATTATCATCGCGCTGGGCTCGATGCTCGGGGCACTCATGGCTGAGTCCGGCGCTGCCGACCGAATTGCCACGACCTTGTTGGGTCTGGGTAAAGGCCGCTCGCTGCCATGGGTCATGGCGCTGGTGGCGATGGTCATCGGGTTGCCGCTGTTTTTCGAAGTGGGCCTGGTGATGATGGTGCCAATCATCTTCGTGATGGCGCGTCGTTCCGGGCAGCCGCTGCTGCGGATCGCCATCCCTGCGTTGGCGGGCATGACCACTTTGCACGCACTGATGCCGCCGCACCCCGGACCGTTGATTGCGGTCAGCGCGCTCCATGCGGACTTGGGCCTGACCATGTTGTTGGGCATCATCATTGCCATTCCGGCGGTGATTCTCGCCGGTCCGATCTACGGTAACTGGTTGTCAAAACGCATGCACGTCGGAGAACCTGCCGACATCGGCGCATTGTTCACTGCCAAACCGACGGCGACCCGTCAACCAAGCTTCGGTACCTCGCTGTTGATTATTTTGCTGCCCGTCATCCTGATGCTTGGCAGCACCTTGGCCAAAGTGGCCATGGCCCCGGAAAGCAACGTCGCGCTGACCTTGAAGTTTCTCGGTGAGCCGCTGGTCGCCTTGGGCCTGGCAGTGATTGCCGCGGTGATTTGTTTGGGTTGGGCCAACGGCATTTCCCGCGAGCATGTGGGCAATACGCTGCGCAAAGCGTTGGCGCCGATTGCGGTGCTGTTGCTGACCATCGGTGCCGGCGGCGGCTTAAAGCAAACGCTGTTGGACGCCGGTGTGAGCCACACCATCAGCAAATTCGCCGAAGGCGCGCACATGCCGTACCTGCTGCTGGCTTGGGTGATCGCAGTCCTGCTACGTCAAGCAACCGGCTCGGCGACCGTGGCCACCACCACCACCGCAGGGATTCTGGCGCCATTGATGGCGGGCCTTGCGGCGACGCAAAGTTCGCTGGTTGCGCTGGCGATTGGTGCGGGGTCGGTGTTCTTTTGCCACGTGAACGACGCCGGCTTCTGGATGGTTCGTGAGTACTTCGGCCTGGAACTCAAGCAAACCATCTGGGTATGGTCCGTGTTGCAAACCATCGTTTCAGTGGTGGGGCTGATCGGTACGTTCCTGTTGTGGGAATGGTTTGTGTAGCGTTTGCCCCCGTCTTCGACGCCGGGCTGGGGCGCAGCAAACTGGGTGGCACTTTGTGTGGATTGAGGTTGCAGGGTGTCAGGACTGAAGCCTTCCCGAATAAATTCGGTCCCACGGTTTTTGGCGCTGCACAGATTCTGTAGGAGCAGCCGAACGGCGCGAAGCCGATACGCTTTGGGATTTCATCGGCGCCAAAAGACTAACGCCGTTCAACATTCTGTGGGAGCAGGCTTGCCCGCGAAAAGGCCTGTGATCGCGTAACCGATGTCGACTTGAAACCTGGTGCGCCTGCAATGACGCTTTCGTTGGCAAGCCAACTCCCACAGGGGACGTCGGCAGATCTGGGATAGCAGGCACCTAACACTCATCGCGGCCTTCGGCAGCCCTTACAAAATAGCTTCTGAATTCAAAAGGTAGGCGGTATTTGATGAGAGCCGCCGAAGGCTGCGACAAGGGCCGAAGGACCTTCGCCGACACGTGGGCTCCTACAGAGTGCGCCCGCGTTTGACATGTCCCTTTGCAGCGCGCCAGCGTTGTATTTAAGGCGCTGGCGACATTTCCCTTCGCAAACTCGGAATCGTCCTACATAACGCTCGTTGCGCTTCAGATAGTCTGCGGCACGTCCGGAAAGCACCTGTTTTTCAGGTCGCCAGTGATGGCTTGCATGACGAAAGTTTGAACTTGGAAACCAGATACTGAGGGTTTCTTAATTTAATAGTCTGGAGCGTTTGATGAGTCTTCAACGTGCGTATAACCGTGCCCGTGTATCTGCCCTGTTGTTAGCTGTCGGAACATTGGCCGCTTGTGCCAGTGCGCCGCTGCCGGAAGAGCAAATCGCCCTGTCCAAAAGTGCTGTGAACCGTGCTGTTTCTGCGGAAGCGACCCAGTACGCGCCGCTGGAAATGAAGTCGGCACAGGACAAATTATTGCTACTCGAGCGCGCCATGGGTGAGCGAGATGCCGCCCAATCCCGGCTGTTGGCCGAACAGGTCGAGGTGGATGCCAACCTGGCCGAGCGTAAAGCCCACGCGGTCAAGTGGCAGCAACAATTGGAAGCGTCCCGCAACGGTATTCAAGTACTGAAGCAGGAAATGCTTCAAGCGCCGGATGCCGGTCTCAATTCGTCTTCCGACGACTCTTTGTAAGGATTAGCGTATGCGTAATTCATTGATGCTTCCCGTGGCTGCGGTTGCCGGCCTGTTACTGGCGGGCTGCGCCGCTACCCCGGAAAACGCCGATCTTCTGCAAGCCCGGAGCCAGTTCGCTGCGCTGCAAAGCAAGCCGCAGTCGAGCACCTTGGCTGCCCTTGAAACCAAAGACGCATTCATGGCGTTGGGCAAAGCCGACCAGCTCTCCAGCCAAGACCGCAAAGCCCCGGCGATTGAACAGCTGTCCTATGTCGCCAGCCAGAAAATCGCGCTCGCTGAACAAACGATTCTAGGGCGCGAAGCCGAAGCCGGTTTGAAAAGCATCGACGCCGAACGCACTCAAGTCCGTCTGGATGTGCGCACGGCACAGCTGCGGGCATTGCAGGCGATGAAAGCCAAGACCACCGAGCGCGGTCAGGTGATCACCTTCGGCGACGTGTTGTTCGATACCGGCAAGGCCGAACTCAAATACGGCAGCCAGCGTAACTTTCAGCAACTGGCTGAGTTTCTGCGGGCTAACCCTGAGCGCAAGGTGCGCATTGAAGGGTTTACCGACAGCACCGGCAGAAGTGATTTCAACCAGCAACTGTCGGAACGTCGGGCCTTTGCCGTGGTGCGTGCCTTGTCAAAACTGGGCGTGGGTTTCGAGCGCATGACCAGCACCGGTTACGGCGCTGAACACCCGATTGCAAGCAACGCCAGCGAGCATTCCCGCCAGCTCAACCGTCGGGTCGAAGTGATCGTTTCCAACGACGCTGCGATGGTTGATACGCGTCACTAACAACCCCCAAGTTGATCGACAGGACGCTGATCGAGCCCGCCTTACGCAATCCGTTTGCGTGGCGGGTTTTTTTTGTTGACCGCAAATGCGTGGCGAGAGCGAGCAGGTCAATAGCGACTATCAAGAGCGGTGATTTTTGCTCAGAGACGGTGACGGGTAGCCTTGGCACATTCCCGAAACAAACCCTGTGGATACGCTCATGAAATGCCTTACGCTCCTTGCCCTGTTAATCACCGCTGCAGTCGTTTCGGGGTGTGCCACCCATTCTCCTGAGTTGCGTCCGTACACTGCCGAAGAAACCCACGAACTCGCCCTCGAAGATTTGAACCGTCGGGGTTTGTCATTCGATGAATACCAAGTTAAGAAAACCCAGTTGCTCAATACCCCGCAAATCGCCCACGAGTTTGATAACCGCGGCGACATGAGCGCAATTCGCCAGATTACTCATACCGATCGTCAGGGTTAATCGCCTGGGTCAGTGGATTACAACGCCAATCTCAAATGCCCGGTTGCAGCCGTTTGACGGGCCTGCGCCCGGCGCTGTAAGCCATGATAAAAATGCTCGAGCCCTTCTTGCAGGCGTTCGGTGAGAATCTCGTCGAGTTCGCCGCCCCATTCGTTTTCGCTGTAGCTGATTTGAGTGTCGATGGCGAAAATGCCGTGCAACACTTCTTGGCATCTGAGCGCCGAGAGCACCGGCTTCAGCGCGTAATCCACTGCCAGCATATGGGCGATGCTGCCGCCGGTAGCTAACGGTAATACCACTTTGCCGGACAACGAGCGTTCTGGCAGAAGGTCCAGTAAGGTCTTCAGTGCGCCTGAAAACGACGCTTTGTACACAGGGGTGCCAATCAACAACCCATCGGCTTGCCGGACGGCTTCGATAAACTCGATGACGGCTGGGCTGTCGAAGCGCGCGTAGAGCAGATCTTCAGCGTTGAAATCACGGATCTTCAAGGCGTTGACGTTCACGCCATGGGCCTGCAACCAACTGCGGGCGTGCTCCAGAACCACGCCGGAACGGGATTTCAGGGTAGGGCTGCCTGAGAGAGAAACTACCAACATGCTGTATTTCCTTAGGTCAATGTCAGCCGCGATGCAGAGGCTTCGGACGGGTCACCGGTTATTAAGATCAAAGCAGCATGTGTGCCAGTCGCGGTTATGCTTATAACTGATTGATAGTTATAATATTTATTGATATTAATATTTTGTAACTGACCGCGTGAACTACGGGTTTTCGCTGCAAGTGTTGATTCACTGTTGCCGGGGCAACACTTCACTTGTTGCTTCTGTAGAGACTAACGTGTTGGCGAAGCGCCTCAAGCGGCTTATTAGACGGGCCGCCTCGTAAGCAAGTTGGTTCCCACAGAGGGGTGATGGATGGCCATAGTTTCCCAAACCTCAGACAAAAAAATCCCCGCGTTTTGCAACGCGGGGATTTTTGTTGGGCGGTGAGGTTCAGTTCTTGAACGCTGCACCCGTAGCAACGACGCTGGCCGATGGCAGCAGGTTGCTGATGTAACGGTTCCAACGGGTGATGTTGGCGGGGCCGACAAACACCACGTCTTGGGCTTCGAGCGTGAACTGTCGCGCCAGGACGAAGGCGGTCGGTTTTTCCGCATTCAGGTGGTAGACCGTAGCCGTCTGGCCGTTAACGTCGCCTGAGCGGATGACGTACACCGCATTACCGTCGGCTGAATCTGGGCTCAGGCCACCGGAATTTCCCAGCGCTTCCATCAGAGTCAACGACGTCGTACCAAATGAAATTACTTGCGGACGTACCACTTCGCCCAGCACGTACACCTTGTTCGGCGAGTTGCTGTTCAAGTGGAGGTAATCACCGTCCTTAAGGAATATCTTGCTGAGCTGCGAGTCTTTGCGGTTCAGCGCATCGACGTCGAGCACGTATTCCTTGCCGTCACGCTTGAGGGTCAATCCTGCGAGGTTGGCGTCGGTCAGGTCCAGTCCGGCTGTACTGATGGCTTGCACCAGGCTCAGCGGAATGTTGGTGATCGGCTGCGAGCCCGGGCTTTTGAACGCGCCCGACAGCAAGATACGTTGGCTGTTGTAACGCAACACTTTGACGTCGACTTTGACCTCAGTGTATTGCGGTGCGAGGCCCATTCGCAGTTGTTCGCGGACTTGGGCTACGGTTCTGTGGGCGGCCTGGATTTTTCCTACATACGGAAAGAATACAGTTCCATCGCTCAGCACTTCCCGGCTGTTGGCATCCAGTTGATCCTGGGAGCCAGGGGCCGTTAACTCAGGGTGTTCAAACACAGTAACCAATAACGTGTCGCCGGGACCGATGAGGTACTCGGGGGTCTTATAACTCAGCAGTTCCGCGGGTAATGGCTTGGGTTTTCGCCAGTTATTGGTTTGCAGCACGCTGGCAGTCGTAATGGCAACGAGTGTTACTTTGGGCGCGCCAGGCGTGTTGTCTTCTACTTCATCTGGAGTCATATGCTGCCCGGGAGCAAAGGCACAGCCCTGTAGGATCAGGCTGGAAAGCAGCACAACGGCTAGAGTTCGCTTCATAGAGTTCTTCCTTTCAAAAGTGCGTGACGCACCGCAGTGATTTCATTGCATCCCTTTCCAACACCGTTACAACTTCATCGCCCACACAGCGGCGCGCCTCCTGATCGAGCCGAGTGCGTGGAGAGATGAGTTAGTTAAAAAGCGTTCTTGTTAAGAAAGCCTTTGAACAGAGTCAGCAGGATGATTTTCATGTCCAGCCAAACTGACCAATGCTCGATGTATTCCAAGTCGAATTCGACGCGTTTTTGCATCTTGTCCAGCGTGTCGGTTTCTCCACGCCAGCCATTGATCTGCGCCCATCCAGTGATCCCTGGTTTTACTTTGTGCCGCAGCATGTAGCCGCTGACTTGCGTACGGTATTGCTCGTTGTGCGCCACCGCATGAGGGCGTGGTCCGACGATCGACATGTCGCCGCGCAGTACGTTGAAAAACTGCGGCAACTCGTCTAGCGAGGTGCGCCGCAGAAAGGCCCCTAGCGGGGTAATTCGTGCATCGTTGCGGGTGGCTTGGCGAATGACATCGCCGTTTTCCTGCACGGTCATGCTGCGAAATTTGTAGACCATGATCGCTCGACCATCGAGCCCGTAGCGGCGCTGCTGAAACAGCACTGGGCCATGGGAGGTGCATTTGATCGCAATGGATATCAGCAGCAACGGCAACGCGATCATCACTAGAATCAGACTGGATAACACCACATCTTCGAAACGTTTAACCACACTCCAGGCGCCGTCCATGGGTGAGTCGAAAATGCTGATGCTCGTCAGGCCGTTAATGCTTTCACTGCGCGCATGCAGCAGCTCGAACATGAACATATCGGGGATCAAGTACACCGAGGCGGTGGTATCACTCAAGCGTTTGACCAGCTCGCGCAAACCCTCTCCCTCAAAGGCGGAGGTGACGTAGATCTTGTCGATGTGGCCGTTACGGGCTTCGTCGATCAACTGCTCAAGATTGCCTCGAACGGGGACGCGTCGGCCAATGGCCACAAGGTCCATTTGCTGAGGGTGTTCGTCATAGAAGCCAAGCAGATTCAGACCCATCCAGGGGGCGGCGATGATCGACATGGCCAAGCGCTCGCCACATTGGCCGGTGCCGACGATCGCCACACGTCGAGTGTTAAAGCCCCGGCGCCGCAAACCTTGCAGCACACTGCGAATCAACAAGCGATAACCACACAGCAGCACCAGCACTAAGGCATACCAGGCCATTTGGCTATTATCGGGCGGGCGGGCGTGGTGCAACATCAGGTAGTCCACGCACAGTAAGATCACAAATGTCACGGCCCAATAATTGAAGACCTTGATCAGTTCGCGAAGGATGCGTTCGCCGCGCCAAGACCCGTACAGTTGGTGATAGTCGCTAAGCCAGTGGAATACCAGCACCGACAGCATGATCAGCAACCAGAGTTCGGCATCCGTTGGCTTGCCTTCAAGTCGGTTGACCCAATAACCGCACAGCACGATGACGGTTAGATCTAGCAAACGATGGGCCACGGACAGCAGCGACTGATGCGCGTGGAGAATGCCGCGAAAAGGAGTGCTCATGGCCAGTTCTCGTTCAAACAGATTTGATTGGAACGACCCGCGCACTGTGCTCGGAAAGGATCACCATCGGGGAAGGTACCGGGGCACTAACAGGGGCACTAACAGGGGCGCTCAGAGGGCGCCGGTGTGCGGTGCGAGCGACCTCCAGTCGTGAGTCGACGAAGGTTTTGATTTCTTGCTCGAAACGTTCTGCGGAAAAACGTTCGGCGTTAAGACGGCAGGCCAAGGCACTGATGCGTGGCTTGGCGTTCTCAAACTCGGCAACCGCCGCCTTCAGCGCTTCGGCGGTCTGTTCGTAGTAAAAGACCCCCGTTGGTACGGGTTGGTCCAAGCCATGGATGGTTTCCAATACGCCACCCTTGGCAAAGGCAATCACCGGTGTACCGCACGCCTGGGCTTCCACGGGGCTGATGCCGAAATCTTCCTCGGCGGCGAACACAAACGCTTTGGCGTTGCGCATGTGTTCAAGCAGCGAGGCGAAGGATTGATAACCGAGTAAGGTGACGTTTGGCGCCTGAATAGCCTGGCATTTTTCCATTTCAGGACCTTCGCCGATAACGATCAGGTGTTTGTCCGGCATGGCCGCAAAGGCTTCGATGATCATTGGGATGCGCTTGTAGGGCACCATCCGCGAGGCCGTCAGGTAAAACTCTTGCTTGGTTTCTTGCAGGGTGAAGCCTTCGGTGTCGACCGGCGGATAAATGACCCTGGATTCGCGGCGATAGGCTTTGGCGATCCGTCCGCCAATGAAGTGCGAATTGGCGATGAAGTCATCCACGCCCGCCGCAGTACGCTGATCCCACATACGAATGTAATGCAGGATCATTCGCGCGACCCGGCTCTTGAAGCCGCGATGCAAGCCCGCTTCCTGCAAATATTGGTGTTGCAAATCCCAAGCGTAGCGAATCGGGGAATGCACATAGCTGATGTGCACCTGATCCGGCCCGCTAAGCACCCCTTTGGCCACGGCGTGGCTGCTGGAAATGATCAGGTCATACCCGGACAGGTCCAGCTGCTCGATAGCAAGGGGCATCAGCGGCAAATATTTTTGATAGCGGGTTTTGGCTTTCGGCAGATTCTGGATAAACGTGGTCTTGGCTTTCTTGCCACCCAAATGGGCACGGTCCTGGTCGCTGAGAAAGTCGATCACCGAAAACAGATCGGCTTCAGGCCAGACCTTTATCAAGGCGGCGAGCACGCGCTCAGCGCCAGCGTAAGTCACGAGCCAGTCATGGACGATAGCAATTTTCATGGCGTTCCTTTCTGTAAGTACATGCCGTCGATCGGAGGCGGGCGTGGCGCGTCCTGGCATGACGGTTGTTAGGCAGTTACCGGGAAGGGTGGCCGGGCTCAGGGTTTACCCGAGGACGACTCAGCCGGGAATTTCTCCCCGACCACGTCCTGAGCGGCAAGCGGCTTGGTCTTTGCCTGCCGGGCCTCGTCTATTAGCGTGTCGATGCGCTGGGACACCCGCTGTGCAGACTCCTCCCAAGAAAACCGGCCCACGTTATTCAAACCGCGACGGCGCAACGACTGGCGTAACGGTAAGTCGGTCAATATCCGTTCCATTGCAGCGGCAATATGCTCGACGTCCAGGGGGTCGAAATACAGCGCACTGGCTTGCAACACCTCGGGAATCGAGGCTGCGTTGGCGGCGATTACGGGGCAACCACAGGCTTGCGCTTCCAAGGGTGGAATACCAAACCCTTCATACAGCGAGGGAAATATGAAGGCTGTCGCACCTTGATACTGGGCGATCAGCTCGGCATCGCTGAGCCGGCCCAAAAAGCGGATGCGCGGATCGCTGCAAGCCAACCGCTGAAGGCTGGGATCAGAAAATATCTCGCTGGCAGCGCCGACAATGTGCAGCTGCAACGCACCGTGATCACGCAAAGTTAGAAACGCTTCGATCATGCGTTTGAAGTTCTTGTGTGCGCTGGGTGAAGACACGGCCAACAGATAGTCGTGTTTGTTGCCAAGCGGTGGCCCCGGTTGAAACGCGTCGCTGACAGCATTGGGTACAACGAAAATCTTGTTTTCGGGGTAGTTATAAAACTGCGATATCTCGCCTTTTGAAAAACTGCTGACAGTCAACAATGCCTTGATGCGAGACAGCAGAATCGGGGTCATGACCCGATACAACGTGCGGAACGTCCGGGTGTAGCTTTCGGGATGACGCACGTACGTGATGTCGTGATGGGTGGCGATCTGGTTGCTATAGAACAACGGTGCGGTGCTGCACAACGAGACCAACAAGGGATTGCCCTGGCGCCGAAGGTAGAGTGGCAGATCCAGTTGTTCCCACAGGTGGCCACTGTTGCGGCCGATACACTGGACGTCCAGCGCCCTGGCACTCTCGTGCATCTTGATGCCGTGGGGGGCGACGAACACCAGGTCATTGCGGATCTGCTTGAGCGCTAGACACGTCTGCTCAGCGAATCGTTGTACCCCGCGCAATTCCTGGGTAAGAAAGCGAGCATTGATCACAATCATCGGAGGCGACCTGAGGAAAATTAAAGCGGTTATCCAAGGGCTTCGCACGCCTTGGTCGCAGGGTTAAAACCCGTTATTGAGCAAAAAGCGGCGGACGTGTCCCCAAGCTGATTATTTTTGGAAATTCATTGATCGGGATCTCGGCCGAGCACCGGCTGTCGTCACATTTCCAAGGGCTTCCACTGTCGACGCGGCCTTTTTCCGGCTCGGCAGTGTCAATCAACTGCACATTGCCGTGCTGAAGACTGCTGGCCTCAACGTGTGCCATTTGACCTCCTGAGATACTCCACGCGACCAGTATTTGCTCTGAGCCTTTGGAGAAGCGCAGCAGGTAATGGGTGTCGGTTTCTCGGCTTTTTTCGGCTTCGTAATGGAACTCGCGCACGGTCGGGCTGATGGCTTTAAGTGTCTGGTAGGCCGGTTTCGGTCGCAGGTTTTGCTCCAGCAGGCCGAAGTTTTGCTTTATTTCGTTGCGGTCGGTGCCTTCGTTGATGAGGTCGTACCACCACATGCCTTTGATGTCGGGCAGCGTGCGCCCAAGGAAGAAGCTGCGCGCCAGATAAGCCGCCTGGGTGCGTTCATCAACGCCGCATTTACCGTTGTTACTGGGCCAACCCATTTCGGTGAGGTACAACGGCACCGGTTTATTGGCGATGGACTTGAGGTTCGCATCGACATCGCGCAGCCACGCGATCCAGTGTTCAGGGGTATGACGTTCAGCGTTGCGGCAATACACCGAGGGGTGCAGCGATAAGCCGTCTACTTTTGACAGCACGTCGGCTTCGATCAGGCGGTCAGCAAATCCCATGTCAATGCCCTTGCTGGTTACGGCACCGGCTAGGATCTTCACCTGCTTATTTTGGGAACGGATGCGTTGCGCGGTTTCGGTCACCAAGACCGCGTAGTCGGTGGACAACGCTGCATCACCCGATTTTTCGCCGTCCCATTCGTTCCATATCTCGTAATACCCGGCGCTATTGCCCAGCCTGTGGCTCACAAACTTTGCGTAATTGGTGAAAGCGCGTCTGATTTGCGGATCGCGAGGTTTCGAGTTGTCGTCATAAGAGGGGTTGCCGTAACCCAGCACCAACAGCGGACTGATACGGCGTGCTTTGGTTTCACTCAAATAGTTCAGCCAGACCGAATCAATATGTAACTGGCCCCGCCTGGGCTCGACGGTGGACCACAAAGCATCGTCACGCACTGAGGTAATTCCAGCATCAGCGATCAGTTGCATGACCTGGGTCAGTGAGCCCTTTTTATTCAATAGCTGAGTGCTGACACCGATGATGAACGGCTCGTCGGCCATGGCCGAGAAGCTTAAAAACACGCCCATCAAAAAAAATATCAGGCGCGGGCGGGACCTGGTCCGGTTCAGAGTGAACATTATTCGTCTCATAAAGAGGCCGCAGGCCAGAGCTTTGCTCGTGGTCGTGGGCCGAGCAAGGACGCGCAATAAGTGCGGAATCAGTTGAAGCGGTTACGCCGCGGTGCGCCCATCAACCTTGCTCATACCGGATGCGACACGGGATGATCCCTGCGTCGCAAGATTTTCCCCTGGAGTGTCTCGGTGAAAATGCGTTGGTAGTGGTCGAGCATCAACTCCTCGTCGAGCAGTGAAGCGACACTGCTGCGTGCTTGGGTGCTGAGACGGGCCAGTAACTCGGGTTGCTCGTGCAAACTCAACATCGCGTGGCCCAGCGAGTCTGGGTCATCGGGACTGCAGAGCAAACCGTTGACCTGGTCCTGAATGATTTCGGGTAAGCCGCCCATTCGTCCGGCGATTACCGGCAGTGAGTGGGCGCAGGCCTCGACGGCAACCATGCCGAAGGGCTCGCTCCAGATCGACGGCACGACCGCTACATCCACCTGGCTGTAAAACGTTTCCGGTTTCTGATAACCGACAAAACTGATGTTCGGTGATGTCACCAACCCCTTGAGCAGCGTTTCGTCATTGAGCTGGCCGCGACCGGCAATCTGTAGGGTGGCGTCGAACGGAAGTTTTTGAAATTGCTCAATCAACCAACGAACACCCTTGGCTTCAGACAGCGTGCCCATGTAGCCAAATCGCAGTGGTTTCAGGGCGTCCACATCATGCGCGGCCACTTCCGGGGGCGGCGGGAATGGACTGCTGTTATGCACGACGTGGGCCTGCGCGCCTTTGAAGTAGCCTTGACCCTGAAGTGTTTCGAGCATGAAGCGGCTAACCCCAATTACGCTGTCGACCTGCGCAGAGCGTGTGTCATAGCCTTTGCGGAACTGTTTGCAGCTGGCGCATAGCTGCTGACAACATTTGCCATTCTTGAACATCGTGCTGCTAGGGCAGAGCAAGTACATATCGTGCAGCACTTGGACAATCGGAATGCCCGCCGCTGTGATTTCATCCCAAGCGGATACAGACCAACCGCTGAGGTTATGGCAGACGACAATGTCTGGGCGTTCTACGCGGATCACTTCGCGCACGTATTCGCGCATGGCGCCGTTATAGCGGTCGCGGATATGCCAACCGATTCGGCTCAGGCGTCCGGGACGCTGGGCGGTGTAATGCCAATAGAAGTTGCGCAGCCCGGCGCGGTAGACCTTGACTCGGTTCAGGCAATCGCTAGTCAGTCCAGTTTCGGGCCCCGTGGCCAGCACCACCACGTTACAACCGCGCTTGGTCAAACCTTCGGCCGTACGCTGCAGAATGATCTCGGCACCGCCGCCGATGTGAGGGGGGTAGAGGCTGTTGATGAACAGTATTTTCATAATGGGTAGGACTGGTGAAGACCCAAAACGCCCGACTCTCCGTCATGGATCGCTTTTTCGATTAGGTTCAGCCGCTGCTCCGCACCCCGGCGTTTGGCGATCAGGCGCAACAAGCGGAAAAATACCCAGCGATTGAGGCTGTAAATCCAAGACGAGGACGCCCAAATGTTCTTGTCGAACCAGGCTTGGTTACGGGCGCCGTAATAGGCGCGCAAGTCGGAGCCGCCAAGCAAGAAACTTTCATAAATGTTGTTGGATTTGGCTTTGATGTTCCACGACTCTTCCAAGTCATCGAGCAATGCATCAGGCACCAGGAAAATACGCCCGCCCCCGGCAGTAATGCGCCAGGTGTATTCGCTGTCATCGGCGTACAACAGCAGCGCATCCAATGGCAGGCCAATGCGTTGATACAAGCTGCGGTGGGCGAGAAGACCGCCATAGGTTGCAAAGGGTAATTGAACCATCGGCTGCTGATTGCGTTTCGCCTTGGGGTGGCCCCACGGCAAGCGACGCCAGATTTTGTACGGCAGTTGAGCAATGTGGAAACCGAAGAAACTTGAGCGGCGCTGGATGGCGAAGCGCTTGGGTACACCTGCCGCAATATCGGCCTGATGAGTAGGGCGGAAACCCAGCACAGCGGCTTTATCCCGACCATCAATCCGCTCGCGTTTGTACAGGCAATGGTGCAGCGTGGCGATTGCATTGACGGTGGGCGCATTGTCATCGTCCATCAGCCAGATGTATTCGGCACCTGCATCTATCGCGGCTTGAATACCTACGGAATAGCCTTTGGCCGAGCCGGTATTTTGTTGCAGATAAATCACTTCAACCTGCCCAGGCCAAGCACGTGTCAAAGACTCCAGCGGTGCAACCGACGCATTGCTGACGATGATCACCCGTTCGATTTGTGAACTTGCCAACGAACGGCTGACCAGGGTTTGCAGGTAGGGCAGTCGGTCACCGTACGTCAGCGTCACCAGCGTAGTTTTATGAGTCATCGTGCACTTCCAGGCAATTTAGAAAGGTAGAGATGTCGCGCCGTACACCCACTCACAAGAGCCTGTAGGAGCCATTTGTTGGCGAACAATCCCCCATGCAATGTCAGGCAGGTTGCTTCGCGAACAGGTTCGCCCCTACTGGGTCGTGAGCTCAGGCTCTGGCTTCCATCCGCGCGAGGCTGCTAATTGGCAGCGTGACCTTTTGTTCGCGTTGCAGCAGGTTGAGCAAGATAACGGCGCGTTCTTCGCCATCGGCGGCGAGGAAAATAGCTTCGAGGTCGCAAAAACTGCCGGTCTTGATCAGAACGTGTTCGCCCTGCTGAAATTCAACCCTGGGTTCGGGCAACAGCAGCCGTTGGCGAATTTGCTGGATCAAGTCGTCGTGAACGGGCACTGGGTGTGAGCCGAAGGTGACGATGCGCGCTACGCCTCGGGTTGAACGGATCGGATACCAGTTGTCATTGACCTGATCCATGCGAATGAACAGGTAGCCCGGAAACAACTCCTCTTCGCTGGCGGCACGAGGGGTGCGTTTTTTCGGCGCACCCGCTTTCAGTGGCCGATAGCACTCAAACTGCTGACGCTGCAGGTGTTCTTGCGCGCGGGCTTCCTGACGGGGTTTGGTTTGTATCAAGTACCAGCGCGCAGGATTTTCCATGTGAGTCATAGGTACGCTCCATTGCAATCCGAGTGTGACTGGGTGAACACGATCAGCCCGTAGCTTTCATCCGTTCAGCGGGCTCCCGCTGTGCGCCGCCAAAGACCGAGTAGCAACTCAATAGCTCTTGCACATGCTCGACACAATTGAACATCAGCACATCAATGATCGACAGATTGCCCACAAAGGGCCCTTTGTATTGGCGGTACTCAATCGAGTCCATCTTGAAGAACTGCAGACAAACGCCGTTTTGAGCGAAATATTCAGGGTCGTACAGCTCGATGCCGCCAATAGGATTCAGATAGCGTTCGCAGGAAAAAGTTTGCACGATTCGCAGCACCCGGTCCTGTTTGTCAGTGGGCGTGCCGATCTGTAAGTCGGAGCCGCGCAGAATGGGCGTATCGATGTGTAAATAGGTGCATATTTCCCTGATCGAATGTTCGATGTAGAGCGCCAGATTCTTCACCGGAAACTGGAGTAACCGTTCCAGTAGCGGCATAACCTGGGCGAAGTAGGGGGCCTTGGCGTAGCTTTGCGTGATCACGTTGATCAAGCGGCTCACTTCGTCGTCAAAGGTGTCACCCAGCTGTCGTTGATTGATCGGCATGTCAAACCGGTCACGTTTGAGTGGAAACGTAATCAACTTGGCCTCGCCATTATTAAGAATGCGATTGCGATTGACCCATCCTGAACGGATGTACTGCAAGTCGTCGCCCAAGACGAACACATCGGCGGCGGCTATCAGCTGAAAGTAGCCCAAATAAGGGAACAGGTACGGCTGCATCATAGCGATTGTCCGGACCATACTTATCTCCGAGTGGATAGTTGTAAGTCCGTCACTTTCGCGTCGGACTGTAGTTGTAGCCGTACGCTGCGCAGTCATACGAAGCCGTCGAAGCCTTGCGCAGTACACCGTTGAAAATAGCCCCTTTGATGACTACGCCGTTTTGGCCCAGCCGGCGTTTAGAGGCTTCGATTTCCTTGACCGAGGTCAGGCCAAAGCGGGTTACCAACAGAGTGGTGCCGGCCTGACGTCCGACCAATGTGGCGTCAGTGACCGCGAGGATCGGCGGTGTATCGACGATCACCAGGTCATACAGCGGAGCGAGGTCGGCGAGCAGTTTGTTGAAGTTGTCATGCATCAGCAGCTCAGATGGATTCGGCGCAGCAAAGCCGCAGGAGATCAGATCCAGGTGTGGCACTTCAGTGGCGTTGATCACTTCTTTGCTGGTCAGGCGCGCAGCCAGCGTGTCGGACAACCCGTGCTTTGGTTGTAAGCCGAATATTTTATGCAGGTAGCCTTTGCGCATATCGGCATCAATCAGCAATACCCGTTTACCGGTCTGGGCGATGATCACCGCCAAGTTGCTCGATACAAACGACTTGCCTGATGCCGGTGTCGGACTGGAAATCATCAGCACGTTGTTGCGCGCTTCAAGCATGGCGAAATGCAGGCTGGTACGCAGGCTGCGCAGTGACTCGACGGCCAGTTCGGTGGGCTCGGAAACGCTGAGCAGCTTCGACTCTTTGTCGGCGGTGCGGTTTTGGTTGTTCTTTTCCAAGCGCTCTTGTTGGCGCGAATAAGGCAGCGATGCGTACACCGGCATACCCAGGTTTTCGATGATTTCCGGGTTGTCGACACCACGGTAGAACGCCTGGCGTAGAAACACCACGATCACGGCGACCAGCGCTCCGAGCAGGGTCGCGAGCACCACGATCAGCTTGCGCATGGGCTTGGCAGGCTCTTCAACGTTGGCATCAGCGTTATCGATGATGCGCACGTTACCGATGCTGCCGGCGCGAAGGATGTCTTGTTCCTGGCTCTTGTTCAGCAACAGGGTGTAGGTCTGCGTAGTGACTTGCATGTCACGCGTCAGGCGCAGCAATTCCTGCTGCGTAACCGGCAAGGCCTGAATTTTTTTCAGCAAGGTTTGCTTCTGTGTTTCAAGCTGACCCATCTGCGTCATTAGCGCCCGATAGGTCGGGTGTTCCGGGGTGTACAGCCGTTCAATCTCGACACGCTTTAGTTTCAATTCGGACAACATGGAATCTAGATTGACTACTTGATCAAGCACTGACTTGGTTTCGATGCTCAGGTCCACCGATTTGGCGCTGGCCTGAAATGCGTTCAAGGCTTGTTCCGACTGCTCTAACTGTTTGCGGACCAGCGGCAATTGCGAGCGCAAAAACTCCAGACGCTGAGCAGCTTCCGCCGAGCTGCGTTCGACGTTTTGCCGAACATACAGGTGGCTGACTTCATCAAGAATGGTCTTGGCCTGAATCGGGTCCGGGTCTTGGATCGACAGGTAGATAATGCCAGAGTCTTTACCGGCCTCGGTGATGTTCAAACGTGATTGGTAATCCAGCGCGCTGATCAGCGTGCGTTCCTTGATCAGGGTGAATTCTGTGCCTGGGCGTGCCTTGAGCGTGGCCACCTGTATTTTTACGCCATTGCCTTCGACGGTCTGATTGGTTTGACCGTTAAGCAACACCCCGCCGTCTTTATCAAATAACGAGAACGCATCGGCGCCATTGGCCACCAAGGTTAACTTCTGACCAAGCAAGGCGTCTGGGACGTCGAGTTGAAAGACGTTAATTTGTTCGCCGCCCCAGGCGTAGTTGCGCAGACCGAGTACCGGGTCTGCCACTGCGCCAGGCGTGTCCGGTTTGAACGTACGGGCCATGTAGGCGCCGAACACCGGGAAATAGTTAGGCCGTTGAATGATGTTGAGCTTGAGGTCCTCGACCACTTTGCCCAGCACCGCACGTGATTTGATCAGTTCGATTTCAGTGGTGGCCTGAGACACGGACAACGGCTTGCTGTTGACCTCGGGGGTACCTTCGATGCCAACTTTTTTCGGCTCGATCTGGATCATCGCGTTGCCCTGATAGATCGGTGTCGCCAATAAGGCATACGCCAAGCCAACCAGTAGAAATACGCTGACGATCGACGCAATCAGGCCCTTGTGGTCAAACAGGGTACGCAAGACGGTGGCCAAATCGATCTTGGTGTCTTGGTAAAGGTCCAATGCAGGGCGGTTCATGACGGTCATTTATCGGGTTACTCCGACTGTAGATAAGGAAGCCAGTCATCGACACAACGCGACAGGTGCTCGAAGGTCTGTTCAAAGGCTAGTTTCGGGCGCCGGTACGGGTCGGCTATTTCCAGTTCGTGTTGCCATTTGCCAATCAGAAACGTCTTGCCCCGCACTTCAGGGGCCAGTTTCAGGATGTTTTGCACTTGCTCGTTTTCCATCAACAGAATCAGTTCGGCGTCATGCAGCATCTGTCGATCCACCTGCCGGGCCCGATGCTTGTGCGCCGTAATGTCATGGGTTTTCAGAACTTCCCGTGCCAAGGGGTCCATTGGTGAGGCGAGCATCGCGTGAATGCCTGCTGATGAAACTTGAACATCGGTGGACATGAGGCGCTGACGAAACATCGCTTCAGCCATCGGACTGCGGCAGATGTTGCCGACGCAAATAACCAGCAAATTATTGAACATGACCTTTCTTGACCGACAGCATGAGCCGCTTGCTGAGATTGACGCTGAAGTTACGGGCCACCAACAGCAGCGCCTGTAACTTGTGCAGCGGCGAAATAGCCGAGATCGACAGGCTGAACACTTGCACCAGGAAGTACTCGTACATCGCCTGATTGCCGATACGGTTGTAGTAGTTGGCCAAACTGGAACAGGTCTGTAGGCTCATGTGCAATTTCCGTTTGTGCGAGCGCATGGAGAAGACGCCACCAGGGTGTACGCGATACATGGCCGGTTTTATTTCGCCGAGAAACTTGCCCTTGCCATGGGCGCCGAGCAGTGACCACCAACACAGGTCATTGAGCGGCGCCAGCCAGAGTTCCGGTGGTAATTCGTGCAAGACGTTACGAAAGCAGGTAGTGAGTGTCGAGACTGGCCTGGCACGTTGCAATTCGACGGCACTAGCATCGGCGCGCAGATTGCCCAACAACTGAATACCGCGCTCGTCTTCGTCGTCGAACGACATAGCGTCGTGATACGTCAGCACGTAATCGGGATGGTTCTCAAGGAAGTCCACCTGAATCTGCAGCTTGCGGGTGTCAGTCCAGTAATCATCGCCTTCGCAGAAAGCGATGTACTTTCCTCGTGCTTCTTTGAACAGCGCAGGCGTGCACAGATTGCCTTGAGAGTATTGGTTCACCTGGTGATAAAACGGCCGGATGATCGTCGGATACCGAGCGACATACTGTTCGACGATTTGCGTGGTGCCATCTGTCGACGCGTCATCGTTGACCAGGATTTCGATCGGGAAATTGGTCTTCTGTGCGAGGAAACTCTCCAGCGTTTGAGCAATAAATCCGGCTTGGTTGTAAGTGGGACAAACAATGCTCAGCAGCGGCACAACGGGCGGCTGGTCAGAAGGCGTTTTCGGCAGTTTAGAGGCTTCGTTGTGCACAGTGGCATCCATGGCTTATGTACTCGGTTTGCTTAACAGGACATAAAGTTTTGCGGCTAACGGTTTGTGACTCATGGCCACCAACATCAACGTAATGAAACCGCTGACAGCGAGGCCCAGGAAGGTGGTGATACGGTCTTGACCGGCGATCATGCGGAACAGCGGTTCGCTGACGGCGATGCCAACGGCGGTCATTAGGGTGATGCGCACGATGTCGTGCACCCAAGGACCGTGAATTGCGGGGGCCAAGCGGTTGTGAACAATTGACGGCCAAATGACGAAAGACACCAGACGTAGGCCGAACCACGCCAGGGCGGCGCCATATGCACCCTGGTAATGGACCGCCAGAAACATCACTGGCACGGTGACGATTGCCGATACCACGCTGTACCAAACATGCAAGGTGAGCTTGGCGTGGGCGTACTGTAAGTAGAACTGAAACGAACTGGCGGCCATGATTGCGCTGCCCAGTGCGTACCAGAGCAATATTGAGCGGCTCCAATGAGCGGCGACCTGATCACCGGTCCAGGCAAAAATCAGCGGCTCGGCATGGAAGCCGATCACCGCGGCCAATGGAAACAGCAGGGTGCAAACGAAGCGGCTGGCGCCGAGAAACAACGCGTGCATGTCGTCCTCGCGACCTTCGGCCATCAACACCGTCAAGCGCGGCAGCAAGGTTTGCGCCAGCGGGTTGGCCAGCATCAGAATGCCGGTGGTAATCAGCGCGACCAGCGAGAAATAACCGTATTCCTTGAGCAGGAGCATTTCGGACAGCAGCACCTTGTCCATTTGTGTCAGCACGATCCACAGCACGGTGGTCAGCGACATGCTGGCGGCAAATGGAATAATCGGTTTGACCAGTGACCAGTTAAAGCCGCTGAACAGATGCGGGGCGGGCAACTGCTGGTAGGCCCGGGCGCCGAAAATTAACGCTTCAACCAGCCCCACCGCAACTTGAAATTCGAAAAAATCTCGAGGGTCCTGTGACAACATGCTCACCAGCAGCAAGCCGCCAAAATAGCGCAGGGTGGCAATAATCACGTTAGCGATGTTCAACCACGCGTGTTGTTCCAGGCCTTGGATGCCGCTTTTATAAAGCGTGGCATACAAGCGCAGCGCAATGATCACGCCCATCATGCTGATGCAACTGACAAGGGTTTCCTGATCCAGGGTCTGTGCGTTCAGCCACTGCGCTGCGACCCACGGGCTGGCCGCATAAATCACCAAGGTGCAGACCGCAGCCATGGGCAAAAACATGATTTCAAATGAGCGCAGCAAATGACCGGCACTTCGTTCTTGATTCGCCAGGCCTTGTTGGTGGGCGACTGCACGCACAAGGCTGGGCGATAAACCCGCGTCGAGCAACTGCAACCACGCTTGCATCACCGAGAAAAATCCGATCAGGCCGTAGGCTTCAGCCCCGAGATGGCCGAGGTAAAAAGGCATGATCAGAATACCCACCAACAACGCATACGCCTGTCCGGCGTAGCTCAACATGGTGTTTCTGATGACGGAGAGTTTTCTCGGCATGGCGCTTAAATAACCTGAGCGAGGACGGAGTCGTCATAGCTGACGCGGCCCCGGGTGCATTCTGTAATCAAGGTGTCGATCACCTTGTCCTGGTCTTCCTGCGCCAACCCTGGGTAGATCGGCAGGCAAAGCACGCGTTGAGCCAACGCCCGGGATGTGCTCTGGGCGGCTTGCGGTTGTAAATAATCGAGGGTGTCCAGAGACGGATAGAAGTAACGCCGAGGGTTGATGCCTTTGTCGTTGAGCGCCCCGCGCACGCGCAGTAATTGTTGTTCGCCGGTCAAACCAACAGGGAAGTAGCTATGGTTGAGTTCGCTATAGGGTTCGGGCTGCTGCAAGTCCAGGTAGTCGCCTAAGCGCGATTGGTAGCGGTGGGCAATTTCAGCGCGCTTTTCAAGAATATTTTCCAGGTCATCAAGAATGCACAGGCCCATCGCCGCCGAGAATTCATTCATCTTGGCGTTGATGCCGATGCCTTCGATGGTGTCGACGCCGGCAATTCCGAAATTGCACAGCAAGTACACTTTTCGGGCCAGTTCGTCATCGTTAGTGATGATCGCGCCGCCTTCTATGGTGTGGAACAGTTTGGTGGCGTGGAAACTCAAGGTGCTGATGTCGCCCCAGTTGAGTACTGACTTCCCCGCATGGCGGACCGCAAACGCATGAGCGCCGTCATAAACCACTTTGAGTTTGTGTTTTAGGGCGATCTGTTCAATGCGTTCGACCGCGCACGGGTTTCCGAATACGTGGGTGCCAACAATGGCCGTTGTGTCCGACACAATTCGGCTTTCAATATGTTCGGGGGAGATATTCCAAGTGCCGTCGTCGATGTCGGCGAAGATCGGTCGAATGCCTTCCCACTGCAATGAACTGCTGGTAGCGACAAAGCTAAAAGGCGTCGTGACCGCGCTGCCGGTCAAACCCAGCGCGCGATAAGCAACTTGCAGCGCCAACGTCCCGTTATTGGTCAGCAGAACGTGCTTTACGCCCAAGTAGTCCTTAAGCCGTTGTTCAAGCTCAGTCACCAGCGGCCCGTGATTGGTCAACCAGCCGCGTGCATAAATGCCGTCCACGTATGTTTTGAATTTGTTTATATCGCCCAGATAGGTCTTGGTCACATTGATCATCGAAGCCTCCGTGTCTGACGTTGAATACTCATTTCCCCACTTGAAAGCTCTTTTAACTGGGCGTTGATTGAGTGGGTGGGCTTCCGGTTTTTTCGCTCACCAGGCGAGCGCGGCGCTGATTGAATTTAAGAATCAACCGGGTAGCCAAACTGCCGGTGTGCGGATCACCGAAATGAAAGATTGCGGTCGCGCGTTTCAGGTTCGGACTGACAGGGCGGTTGGCATGCAACGACCGATAGCCCCAGAAAAAATAGATATTGCCCGGTTCAAGTTGCAACGTTTCAGCTTTGAACCAACCGCGATCCAGCGCCATACAAATTAACTTTCGACTGAAACGATTTTGCAGTAAGGCTTTTTCAATCACGTTAAACAGCACCAACGAACGCACCCGGCGCACGTTTGGAAACACAATCAAATCTCCGCGCTCTTCGCCGTGCTCGGGAATAAAAATCGGGACCAGTGCGGTCACCAGACTGGCGTCGAAATGGAAGCTGTTTGATTCGCGTCGCCCTTGGTTTCCTTGTACGCAGCGCAGCACCGGGAAAATTTGGTCACTGGGTGCTTGCTTGCCTGCGGCCTGCCGGTACAAGCGGGCCAGAAGTGCTTTGAACCCTGGGTCGGCCCAGATGTTGACCAGGAGACTGTCGGCCAATGCCTGCTCGCCGTGGTAGGCAAAATATTCGCCAGGGTGCTGACTGGCGTGAAGCTCTGTGTAGGCGCGCAATTGCGCGAGCTCGGCTTCGCCCACGACGCCGTTCAGGGTGGCAAACCCGTTGTTATCGATCTCATTGGCCAGCTGTTTTACGTGCTGTTCATCAATGGCAAAAGATAAAGGCATCGCATAGGACTCTTGTGGAAAGTGATGAATCAAGGTGTCGTCAGGTACAGGGGCAATTATTGCGATTGAGTCATTGGCAAAGTGGAAAGTGCAGTGATGCAATCGCAACCGTCTCACCACGCTACCGCCCGAATCAGTTGATCCAGTCGTTCATGGTTTGCGAAGTACAGCTGTTTGGAGTTCTTACGCGCTCGTTCAAACACTCGGCAACGCATCAATGAACAGGCAAAGCTACCGCTTGACCGAGCATGCTCAGTTGAATTTTTATGATTCAAACAATCAACGGGACCCCACAGGCGCTGGAAAATCGCACCTTCCCGCTAGTTAAAGTCTTGTGGGCAGAACTACAAGTGGTGTTGACCAGACGTGACGTGCGCACTGCTCTTTGGCACTGCTGCATTAGCAATGAATCGTCTGACAGGCATATATATCGATGGCGCGGTGCGTCCTGTCAAATTATTTCGTCAAATAACTGTTAAATTTTTGATAAACGGTTTGTTAGCATTTGTAACTCATTGATTTTGTTGACCGTCAAAAAAACATCGTGTGCACCGTCACGGTGCGGCGACGGTTTTTAGACGCCTTAAACAAACAGCATGGAGGGAAAAGTTCAGTAGTAAGTTTGATGTTTTGGCGGGAGGTGCGCGTACGAGTGTAGTTGGTTTTTATTAAAGAAGTTAATGTGCGAATGGGTGTAACAAGTGGTCCGCACTATTTAATTGAGTGTGTTTATCACGAAAAGCACGTTATGAATTTTCGACGTGGTTTTACTCCACGGGACTGGGCGGGAGTAGACATGGGTTCGCGAAAGGCAGTCTATGCGTTTTAGTAATATACAAATGCTAATTAATAATTTTTAGATCTATGCAGGCTCAGGCATTATCGACGCTTCGGCTTCACGCAAACGCCTTTGCTTTCTGAGGTGTGCGCCTCAGAGAAAATAGTCTATGAAAAATCTTCCGCTGTATTTCGACTACGCCGCTACCACGCCTGTGGACGAGCAGGTCATTGAGGTCATGGTCCGGTGCTTGGGGGCTTCCGGGAATTTCGGAAACCCGGCATCCAGTTCTCATGCGTACGGCCAATCGGCGCGGCAATCGGTGGAGCAGGCTCGGCAACACGTGGCTGACCTTGTTGGCGCACAGGCCAGCCAGATCATTTGGACCTCTGGCGCTACTGAATCGAACAATTTGGCGCTTAAGGGCTTCGCTCAAGGTACAGCGCGGCACGGCGGCCACATTATTACCAGTCAAATTGAACACAAGGCTATTCTCGATACCGCGCGACAATTGCAGGCTGCCGGGTATGAGGTGACTTACCTGACGCCGGATGCGAGCGGTGTCATCTCCCCAGCCGCCGTGGCTGCTGCACTGAGACCTGACACTTTTCTGGTGTCTCTAATGTTGGTCAATAATGAACTTGGCAGCGTTAACGACGTTGCTGGGATCGGCGCCCTGGTTCGTCAGCAGGGCGCGCTGTTTCATGTCGATGCGGCTCAAGGCGCAGGTAAGGTCAGGATTAATCTGGGAGAGTTGGCGGTGGACCTGATGTCGTTCTCTGCCCATAAAGTCTATGGCCCCAAAGGTATTGGTGCCCTTTATGTAGGTCCTCGCGCAGAAGGCCAATTACACGCACAAATTCACGGCGGCGGGCATGAGAATGGCTTGCGCTCGGGCACACTGGCGACCCATCAAATCGCAGGCATGGGCGCGGCTTTCAAGTTGGCAGAGCAGGTGTTCGATCAAGAAATTTCCCGGATCGCCGCGCTGCAGCAACGCTTGCGTCAGCTCCTGATCGACATTCCGGGTTTGCGCATTAATGGCAGTCAGCTCCAACGTGTGCCTCACACCCTGAGCTTAACGTTCGGCCAAGGCGACCTTGATCTAGGCGGGTTGAGTCAATCCTTGGCCTTTTCTTCAACGTCGGCCTGCAATTCAGCAAGCAACACGCCCTCGCATGTGTTGCTTGCGATAGGTCTTGATGACTCGTCGGCGCGTCAGACCATTCGGTTGAGCATTGGGCGCTTTACCACTGATCAGGATGTTGACCGTGCTGCGCAGCTGATAAAAGCTTCGTTGAGCCAGCCTGCGTTCTGGGCAGTTGCTCAGGCGTGAGTGCTGCTCCATTATCTGGACCGGGACACGCCACTAACCGGTCTAGCGGGAGAAGCAATGAGTACGCAGTTAACAACCAATGGAGTGGTCACAGAACGTTTGGCGCAGGTTCGCGCGTTGATGAGTCGGGAGCGTATTGACGCTTATCTGGTGCCGTCCGCAGACCCGCATCTTTCTGAATACCTGCCGGGCTATTGGCAGGGGCGGCAATGGCTTTCAGGTTTTCACGGTTCGGTGGGTACCTTGATCGTGACCCCGGATTTCGCCGGTTTGTGGGTCGACAGTCGTTACTGGGAACAGGCCGGTAAAGAGCTGGCAGGCAGCGGCATTGAGTTGATGAAATTGCTGCCGGGCCAGCCGACAGCGTTGGATTGGTTGGCGGAAAACGCCAACGATCAAAGCACTGTTGCAGTGGACGGCGCGGTATTAGCCGTGGCGTCGTCCCGTACGTTGGCCGCCAAGTTGTACGAGCGCGGCGCCAGCTTACGCACGGACTTCGATTTGCTCAGTGAAGTGTGGCTCGATCGGCCCGGCTTACCGACCAATGCTATTTATCAACACCTGCCGCCTCAGGCCAGCGTAAGCCGAGCTGAAAAGCTGACGAAAGTCCGTCAGGTGCTGCAAGAGCGCGGTGCAGATTGGCATTTTATTGCAACGCTGGATGACATCGCTTGGCTGTTCAATCTGCGGGGTGCAGATGTTTCCTACAATCCAGTGTTCGTTTCCTTCGCGTTGATCGGCCCGCAGCGCATCAACCTGTTTGTTGATTCCGCCAAAATGGATGCTGATCTTCGCCAGACGCTGGAAGGCGAGGGCGTTACATTGGTCGAGTACACCAAGGTCGCTTCGGCCCTGCGTGAGGTTCCGCTTGAGGCTCGATTGTTGATCGATCCGGCGCGTGTCACCTGCGGCCTGCTTGATCACCTCAGCGCCGAGGTCACACTGATCGAAGGGCTCAACCCAACCACTTTGTTCAAGTCGCAAAAGAGCCACACCGACGCCCAACATATTCGCCAGGCGATGGAACAGGACGGCGCCGCGCTTTGTGAGTTTTTTGCTTGGCTGGAGTCGGCGCTTGGTCATGAACCTGTCAGCGAATTATCGGTCGACCTTCATCTGGGTCAGGCGCGAGCGCGTCGTCCCGGCTACGTTTCGGCGAGCTTTGCCACTATTGCCGGGTTCAACGGCAACGGCGCAATGCCGCATTACCGCGCCACCGAGCAAGAGCATGCGCAAATAGAAGGTGATGGCTTGTTGTTGATCGACTCAGGCGGCCAGTACCTGGGCGGCACGACTGACATAACGCGCATGGTGCCCATTGGCACCCCGAGCGCCGAGCAGAAGCGAGATTGCACCCGTGTTCTTAAAGGAGTAATCGCGTTGTCGCGGGCTCATTTCCCCCGGGGGATTGCATCACCGTTGCTGGACGCCATCGCACGAGCGCCGATCTGGGCAGAGGGTGTCGATTACGGCCACGGCACTGGCCATGGCGTTGGGTATTTCCTCAACGTTCATGAAGGTCCGCAGGTGATTGCGTACCAGGTACCGGCCGCTCCGCACACGGCGATGCAGCCAGGAATGATCACGTCGATCGAGCCAGGTACTTATCGTCCAGGACGTTGGGGCGTGCGGATCGAGAACCTGGTGTTAAACCGCGAAGCGGGGAAAACCGAGTTTGGCGAATTTCTCAAGTTTGAGACCTTGACCCTGTGCCCGATTGACACTCGTTGCCTGGAAGTATCGTTATTGGCTCAGGAGGAGCGCGATTGGCTCAACGACTACCACGCTCAGGTGAATGAGCGTCTGAGCCCTTTGTTACAAGGGCCGGGACTTGAGTGGCTACGCGTACGTACTGTCGCGATTTGATGGTCGTCATGACGTCGCAGGTTTGAACCTGCGGCGTCAGGCCAAGACTTACGCCATGTAATCCACTAACGCTCTTACACGGGCTGATTGCCGACGGTTTGCCGGCGACAGGGCGTAGATCGGCAACGGATCAGGGAGGTAGTCCTGCAAAATTGCCACCGCTCGGCCCGCGAGCAAGTCGTCTTGAAACAGCCAAGTCGGCGACAGCGAAATCCCCAATCCGGCCAAGACCATTTCCCTGATGGCTTCCGAGCTGTTGCTTTGCGCGTTTCCTTTAACTCGAACCGAATGCGTTTGTTGACCTTTTTCGTAGCGCCATTGATTTTGCGTTGCGAGCAGGTTGAACAGCAGGCAATTGTGTTGACTTAACACCTCAGGCGTTTCGGGCGTGCCATTGCGAGCAAGGTAATCGGGGGCCGCGACGGTGATCCGGTGTGTGGTGCCCACTTGCCGGGCGATCAGGCCACTGTCGCTGAGGTCGCCCATTCGAAACGTGACGTCCAATCCTTCGGCCACCAAGTCCTGGTTTTGATCGCTGAGTTGCAAATCTATCTGCACGTCAGGATAACGCCGCAGAAAGTCCCCTAGGCGTGACGCAATCTGTGTGCGCCCAAAACTCACAGACGACCCGACTCTTAGCGCACCAGCCACCGTCTCACGTCCGGTTTGAAAGCTGTGCTCAGCGGCATCCACTGCGGCCAGGATCCCACAGCACTGATCGTAATAACGCTTGCCTTCATCGGTCAGAGACAACCGGCGTGTACTGCGTGCGATCAATTTGCCGCCCAGGCCGATTTCCAGCGCCCGGATGAATTTGCTAATAGTGGGTTGGGTGGTCTGCAGCTCTTTGGCGACCGCCGTAAAACTTCCGCGCTCAACCACACGAACGAAGACCGACATTGCATTGAGCTTGTCCATTTTTTTGGTTCATGCTGTTTTGGAATGTTTACTATAGCGTTGTAGCGTCTTATCGGCATGAATCGACGGCGGCAGAATTTCCCTACCGCTGCCAGGGCCTCCGGTGGGCACGTTGTCAGTTGCCTCGGTTGGGGCACGCATAGCTTGGCGCCATTGTCGCTTCGGGCTGCAACCTACTCAGGCGTGTTCACCTTGTTACCTTTGTTGACAGGCAAAGGGCGCCGCCATCATGGCGATATCCTGCGAGAGGCGACGCGGTTAATCGAGGCCGGTCAAATAAAACCTCTGCTGGATGATCGGCGTTTCACGCTGGACACCGCACAGGACGCCTATGACCTTATTGAAGGCGGCACTGCGCGGGGTCGCCTGGTGATCGACGTTTAGGTCAGCTCAAGGCTTCGCGAACGAAATCCAACCGGTCTTGACCAAAGAACAAGTCATCACCGACACACATGCTGGGCGCACCGAATACGCCGCGCTGCAGTGCCAGGTCTGTCGTGACTTTGAGCCGTTCCTTGACCTCAGGATCGTTGACCCAGCCAAAGACCAAGTCTGGATCAAAGCCGTTTTCTTTTAAAACACTGGCAACCACCGCCGTGTCATTGAGGTTAAGCCCGTCAATCCACAGTGCAGTGAATAGGCAGTCAATGAACGCCAGAAAACGTTCAGGCTGGTGCAACTGCATGCCGGCCGCTGCGCGCATCAGGTTGAGCGTGTTGATTGGAAAATGCGGATTGAAGCGTAGCGGCACGTCGTAGCGCTTGGCGAATCGGTCCATGTCTTTAAGCATGTACTGAGCCTTGGCGGGAACGGTAAGGGGCGAAGCGTTACTGGTTGCCTTGAACACGCCGCCCAGCAGCATGGGCCGATAAATTAGATCGCTGCCGGTCTCTGCACAGATTTTTTTAAGTTGGGTGTAGGCCAGGTAACTGGTGGGACTGCCCACATCGAAGAAGAAATCTACCGTTTTGTTCATTGTCGATATCCCTGTTTGTTGTTGTTTTTGTTTTTGGTGTGGGCGCGTTACCAGTGTTCACTCCAGGGCCGCAAATCCAGTTCAAAGGTCCAGGCGTCGCGTGGCTGGCTGTGTAAGAACCAATAGTTATCGGCGATGTGCTCTGGGTTCAGGATGCCATCCTCGTCTTTAAGTGCGTAGCGATCTGGGAAATTAGTGCGTATGAAATCGGTGTCGATGGCGCCGTCCACTACCACATGGGCCACATGCACATTGAGCGGTCCCAATTCACGCGCCATGCTTTGCGCCAAGGCACGAATGCCGTGTTTCGCCCCGGCAAATGCAGCGAATCCCGCCGCACCTCGCAAGCCTGCTGTAGCTCCGGTGAAGAGAATGGTTCCCCGCTGGCGCTTCACCATGCGTTTGGCGACTTCGCGTCCATTCAAAAAACCCGAGAAACAAGCCATTTCCCAGATCTTGAAATACTTGCGCGCCGTTTCTTCAAGGATGCTGCAAGGCACGTTGGCGCCAATGTTAAAGACAAATGCCTCAATTGGACCGATCTCAGTTTCGATCTGTTCGACCAACGCGATGACGTCTTCTTCTTTGCGAGCGTCCGACGCAAAACCATAGGCTTGGCCGCCTTCGGCATTAATGGCGTCTACCAATGGCTGGAGTTTGTCCGCGCTGCGCCGCGTCACGCAGGTGATGTAGCCTTCGCGCGCAAATCGTTTGGCGATTGCACCCCCCGTTGCGTCACCTGCGCCGACTACCAGTATGACTTTCTTCTTGTTCGAATCATCTGTCATGGTTGTTCCTCTTGGATAAACGATCGTTTACCTAACGAACGTTATGCTACGCTTTTGCCTGCGTCAAGGCGGTCACCTATCGGAGGTCATGTGCGTTATTCAGTCGTTCATAAAGAACAAACCCGGCAAAAGCTGCTGCAAAGCAGCGGCGAGCTGGCGAAAGAGCAAGGCTTCGCGGCAGTTGGTATTGATGGTTTTATGAGTGCGATAGGTTTGAGCGGTGGGGCGTTCTATGGTCATTTTTCGTCAAAAGACGAATTGTTCAGCGCCATTGTTGAAAGAGAGCTGGGTAATAGCTTGCGATTGTTGAATCCCGACGGTGAGCTGGACCGGCCGAAACTGGAACGCTGTCTGAAGCAGTACCTGAACATGGCTCACGTCTTGAACCCCCAAAAGGGCTGTGTCCTTCCGGTGTTGGGAGCGGAAATCGCCAGAGCGGATGTGGCTGTGCGTGAAAAAGCCGAGTACTGGCTTTCCCGGTTACAGCAAGCGTGGGCGCTTACGATGGGTTGTGAGCGCCTCGCATGGGCGGTATTGGCGCAATGTATTGGGGCGTTGGTAGTGGCTCGAATGTTATCGAGCCCAGCTCTTCAACAAGAAGTTCTCGACGCCAGCTACGATTTGCTCGTGGGGCAAATTGAAGCTCAAGAAGCTGGCGAGTGACCGCTATTTGCAAAATACAATCATGCTACGGCTGGTAAAGCCTGCTGGATTGAGACCGAACGGATAATCTCCCGGATCTTCCATCGCGTCACCGGATTTGGCGATGACCCTGTAACCATTGACACCGCATGTGGTGGCCGCCATCTCATAGCACTTGTCCCAGGAGGAGGTCAGGCCAGAGCAGTTGATATGTATTCCACGCTTGCTGTGTCTGATGTGTTTACTTGTCGCTGCACAACTGACGAGCGCCAGCGCCGCCAGAATTATCAAAATGTATTTCATTACTGTCCTTACTCTGGCGAACTGATTAATGCCAGTGCCCAGCTGAATTCGCCTGTCAACATGATGCGGCTGTGACGTCCTGGTCAAGTGAGATTCCCCGTGGGGTCTGCGCCGCAGGCTCAACATGGCTCAACCGGAATACAAATGCTAGTAACATCTTCTTGCAGCCAACCAACTAGCCTCAGTCTGCTGGCACGAGTATTGGCGATTTAGAGCGCATCGTCAGTGTCGCGCCTACAGAAGCGAAGATGATCGAGCCAACTGCCAGCCATTGGGTCAGTGTCAGGTTCTCATGCAAGAAAATCAGGCCGGACAGCGCGCCTAAGGCCGGCTCGATGCTCGCCAACGTACCGAACGTGCGAGCAGGCAAGCGGGTCAGCGCCATCATTTCTAGGCTGTAAGGCAGTGCCGTGGACAAGATTGCTACGCCGAGTGCGGTAGGAATCAGTGCCGGATTAAGTAAGGCAGAGCCTGCGTGAACGATTCCGATGGGGGCAATGAATATCGCCGCTATCAAAACGCCTAACGCCGCTGTCTGAATCCCGTTGTCCGCCCCCGCTTTCTGGCCGAACACTATATACAGAGCCCAGCAAACCCCAGCGCCTAGCGCATAACCCATCCCAATGAGGTCGATATTCCCACTGCCTGCGCCCATTGGTACCAGTAGGAGCAAGCCGAGGGTGGCCAAGACGATCCACACAAAGTCGATGGCTTTGCGTGATGAGAACAGCGCGACGGTTAGCGGTCCGGTGAATTCCAAGGCGACGGCGATACCCAGAGGTACGGTGCGCAGTGACATATAGAAGAGGAAATTCATACCGCCCAAGGCGATTCCATAAACGACAACGGTTCGTAGCGATTTGGCCGTAAGCTGCGCGCGCCACGGTCGCAGGATTAATAACAGCATCACACTGGCGAACGTTAGCCTCAACGTGGTGGTGCCTTGTGCGCCCACCAAGGGGAAGAGGGTCTTGGCCAGTGACGCGCCGGTTTGAATCGAAGCCATGGCGATGAGGAGCATGCTCACCGGGAATACTATCGAGGCGAGGTTGCGGGGTTGCTCATTCATTGCGGTTGATCGTCCACGGTCATCTTGAGAAGGGTGCCTGAGGCAGGCCATATGATGCGGAATTCACCCGACTTGAGCAATATATTGCTCAAATGAGTTTTGCCATCCTATATAGGAGATGATTTACAGTTCATTTGTGCAAAGTTTGGATTAACTCTTGACGTAACTTTTCCTGGGCCTATAATTCGCACCTCTTCCGGAGCAGATGAAACGGAAACTCCTTGGTAATCAATGAGTTAGCCAGATTTTTCAGCGAGGAAGAGGCTTCGATCGCGGTGATCGGAAGCGGTGAAAAAAGGCAGTTGACAGCGAGTTGAAACGCTGTAGAATTCGCCTCCCGCTGACGAGAGACGCGAAGTTGATCGAAGCGCAAGTGGTTGAAGTTGCAAAGGAAACTTTGAAACGTGTTTGAAATAACCGCTTGACAGTAACAGGCGCTGCTGTAGAATGCGCGCCTCGGTTGAGACGAAAGAATCAACCCACCGCTCTTTAACAATTGAATCAAGCAATTCGTGTGGGTGCTTGTGCCGTAAGACTGAAGTCAACTGATTATCAGCAGTCACCAGTTACTCCGCGAGAAATCAAAGAATAACCAACGATTGCTGAGCTAAATTTAGGGTTTTTTAAAAACCCAAAGATGTTTGAACTGAAGAGTTTGATCATGGCTCAGA
>NZ_CP133783.1:1580000-1940000 GCF_034353045.1 Pseudomonas sp. MH10 | reverse complement strand
GATAGTGAACTAGTACCGTGAGGGAAAGGCGAAAAGAACCCCGGAGAGGGGAGTGAAATAGATCCTGAAACCGTATGCGTACAAGCAGTGGGAGCCCACGTTGTTGGGTGACTGCGTACCTTTTGTATAATGGGTCAGCGACTTATTTTCAGTGGCGAGCTTAACCGAATAGGGGAGGCGTAGCGAAAGCGAGTCTTAATAGGGCGTCTAGTCGCTGGGAATAGACCCGAAACCGGGCGATCTATCCATGGGCAGGTTGAAGGTTGGGTAACACTAACTGGAGGACCGAACCGACTACCGTTGAAAAGTTAGCGGATGACCTGTGGATCGGAGTGAAAGGCTAATCAAGCTCGGAGATAGCTGGTTCTCCTCGAAAGCTATTTAGGTAGCGCCTCATGTATCACTGTAGGGGGTAGAGCACTGTTTCGGCTAGGGGATCATCCCGATTTACCAACCCGATGCAAACTCCGAATACCTACAAGTGCCGAGCATGGGAGACACACGGCGGGTGCTAACGTCCGTCGTGAAAAGGGAAACAACCCAGACCGTCAGCTAAGGTCCCAAAGTCATGGTTAAGTGGGAAACGATGTGGGAAGGCTTAGACAGCTAGGAGGTTGGCTTAGAAGCAGCCACCCTTTAAAGAAAGCGTAATAGCTCACTAGTCGAGTCGGCCTGCGCGGAAGATGTAACGGGGCTCAAACCATGCACCGAAGCTACGGGTATCACTTAGGTGATGCGGTAGAGGAGCGTTCTGTAAGCCTGTGAAGGTGAGTTGAGAAGCTTGCTGGAGGTATCAGAAGTGCGAATGCTGACATGAGTAACGATAATGGGTGTGAAAAACACCCACGCCGAAAGACCAAGGTTTCCTGCGCAACGTTAATCGACGCAGGGTTAGTCGGTCCCTAAGGCGAGGCTGAAAAGCGTAGTCGATGGAAAACAGGTTAATATTCCTGTACTTCTGGTTATTGCGATGGAGGGACGGAGAAGGCTAGGCCAGCTTGGCGTTGGTAGTCCAAGTTTAAGGTGGTAGGCTGGAATCTTAGGTAAATCCGGGATTCTAAGGCCGAGAGCTGATGACGAGTGTGCTTCGGCACATGAAGTGGTTGATGCCATGCTTCCAAGAAAAGCTTCTAAGCTTCAGGTAACCAGGAACCGTACCCCAAACCGACACAGGTGGTTGGGTAGAGAATACCAAGGCGCTTGAGAGAACTCGGGTGAAGGAACTAGGCAAAATGGCACCGTAACTTCGGGAGAAGGTGCGCCGGTGAGGGTGAAGCATTTACTGCGTAAGCCCACGCCGGTCGAAGATACCAGGCCGCTGCGACTGTTTATTAAAAACACAGCACTCTGCAAACACGAAAGTGGACGTATAGGGTGTGACGCCTGCCCGGTGCCGGAAGGTTAATTGATGGGGTTAGCTAACGCGAAGCTCTTGATCGAAGCCCCGGTAAACGGCGGCCGTAACTATAACGGTCCTAAGGTAGCGAAATTCCTTGTCGGGTAAGTTCCGACCTGCACGAATGGCGTAACGATGGCGGCGCTGTCTCCACCCGAGACTCAGTGAAATTGAAATCGCTGTGAAGATGCAGTGTATCCGCGGCTAGACGGAAAGACCCCGTGAACCTTTACTATAGCTTTGCACTGGACTTTGAATTTGCTTGTGTAGGATAGGTGGGAGGCTTTGAAGCGTGGACGCCAGTCTGCGTGGAGCCAACCTTGAAATACCACCCTGGCAACTTTGAGGTTCTAACTCAGGTCCGTTATCCGGATCGAGGACAGTGTATGGTGGGTAGTTTGACTGGGGCGGTCTCCTCCTAAAGAGTAACGGAGGAGTACGAAGGTGCGCTCAGACCGGTCGGAAATCGGTCGTAGAGTATAAAGGCAAAAGCGCGCTTGACTGCGAGACAGACACGTCGAGCAGGTACGAAAGTAGGTCTTAGTGATCCGGTGGTTCTGTATGGAAGGGCCATCGCTCAACGGATAAAAGGTACTCCGGGGATAACAGGCTGATACCGCCCAAGAGTTCATATCGACGGCGGTGTTTGGCACCTCGATGTCGGCTCATCACATCCTGGGGCTGAAGCCGGTCCCAAGGGTATGGCTGTTCGCCATTTAAAGTGGTACGCGAGCTGGGTTTAGAACGTCGTGAGACAGTTCGGTCCCTATCTGCCGTGGACGTTTGAGATTTGAGAGGGGCTGCTCCTAGTACGAGAGGACCGGAGTGGACGAACCTCTGGTGTTCCGGTTGTCACGCCAGTGGCATTGCCGGGTAGCTATGTTCGGAATAGATAACCGCTGAAAGCATCTAAGCGGGAAACTAGCCTCAAGATGAGATCTCACTGGGACCTTGAGTCCCCTGAAGGGCCGTCGAAGACTACGACGTTGATAGGTGGGGTGTGTAAGTGCTGTGAGGCATTGAGCTAACCCATACTAATTGCCCGTGAGGCTTGACCATATAACACCCAAGCAATTTGCGATGAAGCAAATTGAGGTGTGTGAAGACGACACAACCGAAAATTCGAAACCCACAGATCTATCACATCCCCATTCGCTGGCACGTGAACTCGCAGGAGGGCACGCACTGGCTACTGAATTTCTTGACGACCATAGAGCATTGGAACCACCTGATCCCATCCCGAACTCAGCAGTGAAACGATGCATCGCCGATGGTAGTGTGGGGTTTCCCCATGTGAGAGTAGGTCATCGTCAAGATTAAATTCCAGAACCCCTGATCGCTTACGCGTTCAGGGGTTTTGTTTGTCCGCAGCAAAAACCACGACGAATCCAACGCATAAAAAAACCACCATACAGGTGGTTTTTGTATAACTGCCGACCTCAGTCGCCCCGATACTCGCAGCCACTGGTGCACGTCTCGTGAATACGAATGGCCGAGAGCTCCGGCAGCAGAGGCTTCAGCTGTTCCCAAATCCATTTGGCCAACACTTCGCTGGTAGGATTTTCAAGACCGGGAATATCGTTTAAGTAGTTGTGATCAAGACGCTCGTACAGCGGCTTGAAGATCGCTTTGATTTCAGAGAAATCGCGAATCCAGCCGGTATGAGGATCAACCTTGCCCGCCAAATAGATAGCGACGCGAAATGAGTGGCCATGCAGACGTCCGCATTTGTGACCTTCGGGGACATGAGGAAGGCGGTGTGCGGATTCAAACGTAAATTCTTTAAAAATTTCCACAGTGTATTGAGCTCTAAAAATGGCATTCGCCAGGGCGAAAAAAGCAGAAGGGCAGTTTAGCAGCAATGGTTTACCCGATGGGCGAAACAATGGAGCCAACACCGGGCCTGCATACCCAGTTTGAATTGGGTAACAGCGGCCAGTCGCTGCTGGTGTTGCGTGAGGACTTTCGACGGTTCGACCATTTGCTGTCCGTCACCCTGGCGCTGGACTACACGCCAGTTAAAGCCAGCTTCGATTGCTTTCGGCAAATTGGCATGGGCGTCGGAATGGCTGCATTGCTGTTAATGCTCGTACTGCAAGGCCTCACCGTTCGTAGGGCATTGCGGCCCCTTGAACGCATCCGTGAACAGATCGCTCAATTGCACAGAGAGCAGCGTTCACAACTGGAGGCTCATGTTCCGGTAGGGTTGGAGTCTTTGGTGGCTCAGGTTAACCATTACTCGCCCACACCGAAGACAGTCTCAAACGCTCGCGCAACGCGCTGGGCAACTCGGCCATGCACTCAAAACCCCGTTAGCGGTTTTGGTAAGCGTTACCGAAGGTGCAGAACTTGATGGGCAACCTACCTTGCGCAGGCTATTGCGCGGGCAGGTTGAACAGATGAGCTACGTCTTTCCCGCGAGTTGAACAGGGCGCGCCTTTCAGGAGACACGCTTGCGGGCGCCCAGTTTGACTGCGACACGGGGTTACCCAGCTTATTAGCGACACTACGCATGGTCCATGGCAGCCACCTTCAGATCAGCACCACGCAGCCCCTGGATTGCATTTGCCCGGAGAGAGGACCTCCTTGGGTTGTTGGGCAACCTATTAGACAGCGCCTGCAAGTGGGCGGACGGCAACGTCCACCTGACTATCATCCACCACTGGCCGACTTACTGCGTGGTGATTGACGATGACGGCCCGGGCACTCCCGAAACCCGTCGCGACGTCATGCTCAATCGCGGCGCTCGGCTGGATGAGCAGGTCCCAGGGCATGGTTTGGGGCTAGGGATCGTCCGCGATATCGTCGACGCCTGGGGCGCACACCTGGAATTGGGGACCAGCCCCTTGGGAGGGTTGCAAGTGCGCATAGAACTTCCTGAAAGATAGTGGCTATTTGTGTTGTTTTTTACCCATAAACAGCGTTTCCTGATGCCCCGACCGTTGAGGCTCAACTTTTTAACGCCGGGGCCGCTAACCAGACGAATGTATCAACTAAAACGCTGGATCCTGGATAAGAGTGGAAACTTATGCGTCTCAATTTGAAGGCCAAAGTACTGTCACTGGCAGTGTTGCCAGTGCTCATTTTCGCGTTAGTGATTAGTGCGACCACCGTCATCATGTTGCAGGATCAGGCAAAAAAAGAAGTTGACGACACCCGTGAGCGACTCCTTAACGACGCAAAAGCAAATCTGGAAAACTTCGTTGCGGTAGCGCTGGGCGCGATCAAGCCCTTGTACGATGCCTCCGCTCAAGGCGATATGGTGGCCCGCGCGCAAGTCGTGAAAATGCTCTCCGCTATTTCCTACGGCAAAGAAGGTTACTTCTTTGGCTACGATTCGGAGGCCGTTCGCCTGTTCAAAGGCAACAGTCCCGATGACATCGGTAAAAGCTTCAAAGACGTGCGTGACGCCAACGGCGTCTATTACAACCGCGATCTGGTAGCAGTGGGCAAAGCCGGGACGCATTACTTGCAGTATTCTTCGGCGATGCCGGGTAAGCCTCAGGAATTGATTCCGAAGTTGGGTTACACCGAGTACCTGCCGAAATGGGATATGGCGGTTGGTTCCTCCGTCAGCATTGCGGGCATTGAAGCCCAGGTAGCGGCTGTGGAGAAGAATGTCGACGAGCGCATGCACAACATGTTGATAAGCATCGTTGGTATTGCGCTGTTGGTATTGGTGATCATTTCCGTCGCTGGGGTGCTGTTGACTGGCACGATTGTGCGTCCGCTACGCCTGATGAAAGCCAACCTGGACGACATTGCCTCGGGCGACGGTGACTTGACCCGTCGGCTGAGCGTTTCAGGTGACGACGAATTGGGCGAGTTGGCAGGTTCTTTCAACCGTTTCGTCGACAAGATTCATGGTCTGGTGCGCCAGATCGCTGAGATGACCAGTCAGTTGTCTGGACTGGTCACTGAGGTGTCGGACCAGGCTCACCGTTCAGAAAAGGCCATGGACCGTCAGCGCCAAGAAACTGATCAGGTGGCTACCGCGATCAATGAGATGTCTGCCGCCGCCCATGAGGTCGCAAAAAGCGCTCAGGGCGCCGCGATTGCGGCGCAGAAAACCGACGCGGAAGGCCAGGCGGCCAAGCGTGTGGTGGACGGCAGCATTAAGCAAATTCACGCGCTGGTTAACGATATTCGCAGCAGCGGCGCGTCGTTGGACAGCTTGCAGAATGATGTTTCTTCGATCGTAAGTGTTTTAGGAGTGATTCGCTCCATCGCTGATCAAACCAACTTACTGGCACTCAACGCAGCCATCGAGGCCGCGCGAGCAGGTGAGGCGGGTCGCGGATTCGCGGTCGTTGCTGACGAAGTTCGGGCACTGGCCAGTCGAACCCAGCAGAGCACGCAAGAAATTCAGACCATGATTGACCGTCTTCAAACCGGAACGAAGGGCGCTGTTGAGGCCATGCGTCGCTCCAGTGAAGCAGGCGACGGCACCTCGGCGCAGGCTAACGAAGCGGGTACTTCACTGGACACCATTGCGGCGCTGATTGGCACCATCAACTCGATGAACGCACAGATCGCCAGTGCCGCAGATCAGCAAACCTCCGTGGCTGAAGAAATCAACCGCAGCGTGCACCAGATCGCCGAAGCGGTAGACAGCGTGGCCGACCAAACCCAACAAAGCGCACAAACCTCCCGCAACCTGGCGGACCTGGGACAGCGACTGGGCAAACTCGTTGGCCAATTCCGTATCTGATCTGCTCGGGGTAGGGCTGCAATGGCTCTACCCCATCTTTTTACTGGTATTTCCTCTCGTCTCTTCTCCCGTCCAAGGACCGAACAACAACGGCACTCGCTCGAAGATTGGCTGACTAATCAGTAAGTCGCGTTAACGCGGAGTCTTACTGACATGGATCGGACATGAACGAAACCACGCTGCAATACAAAACCTTCCTGGTGCTGATGGTGTTGGTCACCATCGCGTTCATCTGGATTCTGATGCCATTTTATGGCGCCGTGTTTTGGGCTGTGATCCTCGGCGTCATCTTCGCGCCCCTGCAACGGCGGTTGCTGATGAAATTTGGCTGGAAGCGCAACCTGACTTCGCTCTGTACCTTGACCGTGTGCCTGCTGATCGCCATCTTGCCGGTCATCATTATCGGCATGTTGTTGGTTCAAGAAGGGGCAATGGTCTACAACAACATCGAAAGCGGGCAACTGGACATCGCCAAGTACCTGGCGCATTTCAAAGACGCATTGCCGCCGTACCTCAGGCACCTGCTTGACCGAGTTGGAATGGGTGACTTGAATGGTTTGCGGGAAAAAATCGTCAAAGCGTCCATGGAAGGGAGTCAATACCTCGCGACCCAGGCCTTCACCTTCGGTCAGGGCACGTTCGATTTCGTGATCAGCTTTTTCATCATGTTGTACTTGCTGTTTTTCTTCCTGCGCGACGGGCACGACCTTGTGCGCAGAATTCGCATGGCAATCCCGCTGGCGGAGCCACAAAAGCGTCGTCTGCAGCTGAAATTCAATCGCGTGGTGCGGGCGACGGTGAAAGGTAACGTCGTCATGGCGGTGGTCCAAGGGGTGTTAGGTGGGCTCATCTTCTGGGTGCTCGATATTCCCAGTGCCTTGTTGTGGGCAGTGATGATGGCTTTTCTTTCATTACTCCCGGCAGTGGGAGCGGGCATCGTTTGGGCTCCGGTGGCGGCTTACTTCTTGCTCAGCGGCATGATTTGGCAAGGGGTGGTGCTCACACTGTTTGGCATCTTCGTCATCGGCTTGGTGGACACCGTATTACGCCCGATTCTGGTGGGTAAGGACACGCGGATGCCGGACTACCTGATCTTGATTTCGACCTTAGGTGGCATGGCGGTCTTTGGACTCAACGGATTTGTCATCGGCCCGATGGTCGCCGCCTTGTTCATGTCTACGTGGGCCCTGTTCACCGAAGCGAAACAAACCGTGCACCTGCCAGGGTGACTTTCTAGTGGCCAATAAAAAGCCCTGCAAATGCAGGGCTTTTTAAGTGCGGGTGAATCAAAAATCAGCTGACCAGTTGCAGGCCAGCGTGATGCACCATGTCCAGCAACGGTTGTGGGTACACGCCGAGGATGAACGCCAACACCGCGATCACCAGCAGCATCACGCCGCCGGTACGTTGTGCCCAGTTAAACGGGGCATCGTGGCGGTGCAGGGTAGGTTCCACTAGAAACAGCGTGACCATCACTCGCAGGTAATAGAACAGGCCGATGGCGCTACCAATCACCAGCGTACCAGTCAGCCACCACAAGTGCGATTCCACACCGGTCGCGATGATGTAGAACTTGCCGATGAAGCCAACGGTCAACGGGATACCCGCCAATGACAGCATCATCACGGTCATCACGGCTGTCAGGTACGGACGACGCCAGAACAGGCCGCGGAACTCGAACAAGGCGTCGGCATCGCGACCACTGTACGGCGAAGACATCAACGTCACGACTCCGAAAGCCCCAAGGGTCGTAATGACATAGGTCACCAAGTAAACACCGATGGCTTCGACGGCAATGCCCTTGCTGGCTACCAACGCAATCATCAGGTAACCGAAGTGAGCGATTGACGAGTAACCCAGCAGCCGCTTGAGGTTAGTCTGGGTTAAGGCCAGCAAGTTACCGATCAGGATCGACGCAACGGCGATCACTGCCATGACGGTGTACACCACACCGCTGCTGGCCGCCGGTGAAATCTGGAACAGACGGACCAGTACCGCGAATACCGCAACTTTACTCGCGGTTGCCAGGAACGCCGCTACCGGGGCAGGGGCGCCCTCGTACACGTCCGGGGTCCACAAGTGAAACGGTACCAACGACAGCTTGAACGCCAGACCGACCAGCATCATCGCCAAGCCCAGCTGTGCGATGGGGCTGGGGTAGCCTGTAGCCGCTAACGCATGGCCGATGCCGCTGAAGCTCAACGAGCCTGATTCGGCATACAGCAACGCCATGCCGAACAGCAGAAACGCAGAGCCGGCAGCCGACAGCACCATGTACTTGATGCCGCCTTCAAGAGAGCGCTTGTTGAAGTAGGCGTATGCCACCAAGCCATAAACCGGCACCGACAGCAGTTCCAGGCCGATAAACAAGCTTGCCAAGTGTTGCGCGCTGACCAATACCAGCCCACCGGCCGCAGCCATCAGGATCAGCAAGTAAAGTTCTTCGCGGTTACCCGGATAGCCTGTCGTCTTCTCGCCCAGATAGGCGTGAGCCAAGGTGACGCAAGCCAGCGTCGCCGCCAGGATCAGCGCCATGTACAGGCAAGCAAAGTTATCGATCTGCAACAGCGGGGTGACCACCAGCGGCGCTACTTTCATTGCTGGGTAGATTGACAGCAGCGCCAGGTTAAGACAGCCCACGGTGAGCAGGAAAGTTTGCGAGTGATTGCGACGCCATGCGATTCCCAGCATCACCACAACAACGGTGAGGCTGGTAATCAGCAGCGGCGCAAGCGCAATAAAGTGTTGAATCGTCAGGTCCATATCGCTCTTACCGGGCCGAAGCAAGTTGAGTGAAGGCAGTGCCGAGCCATTGCTGCACGCCATGCATCGTGGCGGCAGAGGTATCGAGGAACGGTTGTGGGTACACGCCGATGTAAACCAGCAATGCCGCCAGACCGAGCACCATGAGCAGCTCACGTGCGTCCATACCGTGCAAGACTTCTTCCGACTTGGAAGGGCCGAAATAAGCGCGGTGGATCATGATCAACGAGTAAACCGAACCGAACACCAGACCCGCTGTAGCAATCCCGGTGATCCACGGGGAGTTGACGAAGGTACCGATCAGAATCAGGAACTCACCAACAAAGTTACCCGTGGCAGGCAGGCCCAGTGACGCGGCGGCGAAGAACAGGCTGATTGCCGGCAAGTAAGCGATCCGCGACCAGATACCCCCCATTTCACGCATGTCACGGGTGTGCAGACGTTCGTACAACTGGCCGCTGAGAATAAACAGGGCCGCTGCCGAGATACCGTGAGCGAGCATCTGGATCACGGCACCTTGCAGGGCCAGCTGGCTGCCGGAGTAAATCCCGATCAACACGAAACCCATGTGCGACACGCTGGAGAACGCGATCAAGCGCTTGATGTCGGTCTGCGCAAACGCCAGGAACGCGCCGTAGAAGATACCGATCAGGCCCAGCGTCATGGCAATCGGCGCGAACTCCGCCGAGGCATTCGGGAACAGCGGCAGGGCGAAGCGCAGCAAACCATAGGCCGCTGTCTTCAACAGGATACCGGCGAGGTCAACAGAACCTGCCGTCGGTGCCTGGGCGTGAGCATCGGGTAGCCAGGAGTGGAATGGCACCACCGGCAGTTTCACCGCAAACGCGACGAAGAAGCCCAGCATCAGAATGTATTCAGTACCCGGCGCCAGTTTGGTCTTCAGCAGTTGGGTGTAATCAAAGGTGATCACCCCGGTGCTGTTGAAGTGGACCATCACCAGGCCGAGGATCGCCACCAACATGATCAAGCCGCTGGCCTGAGTGAAGATGAAGAACTTGGTCGCTGCATAGATTCGGGTTTTCTTGCCGTCCGATGAGCTGTGACCCCAGAGCGCGATGAGGAAATACATCGGCACCAGCATCATTTCCCAGAAGAAGAAGAACATGAACAGGTCGATGGCGAGGAACACGCCGATCACGCCGCCCAGAATCCACATCAGGTTGAGGTGGAAGAAACCGACGTTACGTTGGATCTCCTTCCACGAACACAACACCGACAAGATACCGAGCATGCCGGTCAGCAGCACCATTAGCAGCGATAAGCCATCGAGGGCCAAGTGAACGCTGATGCCGAAGCGGGCGATCCACTGCTGCTTGAATTCAACTGCCCAAGTAGGGTCGACGCCGGGCGCCGGGGCAAAATGGAAGTCACCGGTGCCCCACAGCCAAAGGCCGAGAGCAAGTTCCAGAGACATGGTCAGCAGCGCGATCCAGCGTGGCAGGGTGGCGCCGAAGCGCTCACCTTGCCAACACAGCAGGCCACCGATAAAGGGGATCAGGATTAGCCAAGGCAGAATCATGACGGGCTCATTTCCTTTCGCAAATTCGCAAGGTTCATATCAGACCGCAACCAGCACGATGGCGCCGAGCACCAATACAGCGCCTGCAGCCATTGAAGCAGCGTACCAACGCAGTTGGCCGGTCTCGGTGCGGCTCATGGCGGTGTTGCCGCCTTTGACCAGACGCGGGATCAAGCCAATCATGTGGTCGAGCGGGTCTTTGCGTAGCACGTGGCTGATCATCAGATACGGCTTGACGAAGAGTTTGTCGTACAACCAATCGAAGCCCCATGCCGCGAACCACCAGGCCGAGAGGAAACGACCCACGTCGCTATCGGCAATGGCCGTCGCAATGCGGCGCTTGCCAAGGAACAGCATCGCCGCCAGCAGAATACCGGCCAGGGCGATGGCGCCAGAGGCGATTTCCAGGCTGTCTTTGGCGGCGCCACCGGCATGCCCAACACTTTGCGGCAGCACACTGGCCAGCGGTGGAGTGATCAATGCACCGATGAAGGTCGACAGAACAATCAGCACCGACAGCGGCAACCAATGTGCAATGCCTTTACCCGCGTGGGCTTCAGTCTTGGCTTCGCCGTGGAAGGCGATGAAGATCAGGCGGAAGGTGTACAGCGACGTCATGAACGCACCGAACAGACCTGCATACAGCAGCGCGTGATTACCGCTGGCGAACGCTTCCCAAAGAATTTCATCCTTGGAGTAGAAGCCCGCAGTGATCAGAGGCAGAGCAGACAACGCGGCGCCACCAACGATGAAGCTGGTGTAAGCCAGCGGCAGCTTTTTCCACAAACCGCCCATCTTGAAGATGTTCTGCTCGTGGTGGCAGGCAACGATTACCGAGCCAGACGCAAGGAACAACAGCGCCTTGAAGAACGCATGGGTCATCAGGTGGAAAATCGCACCCTCCCAAGCGCCAACGCCCAAGGCCAAGAACATGTAGCCGATCTGGCTCATGGTCGAGTACGCGAGGATGCGTTTGATGTCGGTCTGGACCAGCGCCGCAAAACTCGCCAACACCAGCGTGACACCACCAACGATACCGACCAAGTGCAGAACGTTCGGTGCCAGCTCGAACAGACCGTGGGTCCGGGCGATCAGGTAGACACCGGCGGTCACCATGGTAGCGGCGTGGATCAACGCGGAAACTGGCGTCGGACCCGCCATTGCATCCGCCAGCCACGTTTGCAGCGGCAGTTGTGCGGATTTACCGACAGCGCCGCCGAGCAGCATCAAGGTCGCGAACACGATCCAGAAGTCACCGGTGGCGAAGTGCTGCGGTGCGCGGACCAGCAGCTCTTGAATGTTCAACGTTCCCAGTTGCTGGAACAGAATGAACAGGCCGATGGCCATGAACACATCGCCGATCCGGGTCACGATAAAGGCTTTGAGTGCGGCGTTACCGTTGTTGCGGTTGCTGTAATAGAAACCGATCAACAAGTAGCTGCACAGGCCTACGCCTTCCCAACCCAAGTACAGGAACATCAGGTTATCGCCGAGGATCAGAAACAGCATGCTGGCAATAAACAGGTTGGTATAGGCGAAGAAGCGCGAGTAACCGGCCTCACCGCGCATGTACCAGGACGCGAACAGGTGAATCAGAAAGCCAACGCCCACCACCACACCCAACATGGTGATCGACAGGCCGTCCAGGTACAGGGCGAAGTTAGGTTCTAGGCCATCCACCGACATCCAACGCCACAGCACGTAAGTGACATGGCCACCTTCGGGCGGGGAAACGTTGAACTGGAAGATGACCCAGGCAGCAACAATGGCTGATAAACCAATGGAGCCAACGCCAATCAGCGCGGCCAGGTTTTCAGAGATTTTCCCGCGAGAAAACGACAGCAGCAGGAAACCAATCAGGGGGAATACGAATGTCAGAAAGAGAAGGTTCATCCGCGCATCTCGCTGGCAGCGTCGATATCGAGAGTGTGGAAGCGGCGATACAACTGCATCAGGATCGCCAGGCCAATACTGGCCTCGGCGGCCGCAAGGCTGATCACCAGAATGAACATGATCTGTCCATCCGGCTGTGCCCAACGGCTGCCGGCGACGACGAAGGCCAGAGCTGACGCGTTCATCATGATCTCCAGGCTCATCAGCACGAAGAGGATGTTGCGCCGCACCATCAGGCCGACCAGGCCAAGGCAGAACAGGATGCCGGCAACCGCCAGACCATGCTCTAGAGGTATTGCATTCATGGCTTAGCTCCTTCGCTCTCACTGCGGCCGAGATGGAATGCCGTCACCGCCGCTGCAAGCAGCAGCATGGAGGCCAGTTCAACCACCAACAGATAAGGACCGAACAGGCTGATGCCCACGGCCTTGGCGTCTACAGTGGTGTGGCCGATGGCAGCGCCGGTGGAATTGTTGAACAGCACATACAACAATTCACCCAGCAACAGGACGCCGAGAATAACCGGCCCCGTCCAGATGCCAGGCTTGAGCCAGACACGTTCTTGCTGCACCGAGGCAGGACCCAGGTTCAGCATCATCACCACAAACACGAACAGAACCATGATGGCGCCAGCGTAAGCGATGACCTCCAGTACCCCGGCAAACGGCGCGCCGAGGCTGAAAAACGTCATCGCCACAGCAATCAGCGAAATGATCAGGTAGAGCAGGGCGTGCACCGGGTTGGTGTTGGTGATCACCCGAAGGGTGGACACAACAGCGACGCCGGACGCGAAATAGAAAGCAAATTCCATCTTTCTTCCTTAAGGCAGCAAGCTCTTCACGTTGATCGGCTGGGCTTCATTCTGCGCGGAGCCTTTAGGCTTACCGGCGATGGCCATACCGGCAACGCGATAGAAGTTGTAATCAGGGTTTTTACCAGGGCCGGAGATCAACAGATCTTCCTTCTCGTAAACCAGATCCTGACGTTTGAACTCGGCCATTTCGAAATCCGGTGTCAGCTGGATCGCGGTGGTCGGGCAGGCTTCCTCGCAGAGGCCACAGAAAATGCAGCGCGAGAAGTTGATGCGGAAAAACTCCGGGTACCAGCGACCGTCGTCGGTTTCGGCTTTCTGCAACGAGATGCAACCGACCGGGCAGGCCACGGCGCACAGGTTGCACGCTACGCAACGTTCTTCGCCGTCAGGGTCACGGGTCAGGACAATACGGCCACGGTAGCGGGGCGGCAGGTAAACCGCTTCTTCCGGGTACTGCAACGTGTCGCGCTTGCGGAATGCATGCGAGAACACCATCACCAAGCTGCGAAGCTGGGTGTAGGTGCCATGCACGATGCCAATTAGATACTTGAGCATGGTTATATCCTCACTGAACCGCGCCAGCGGGCGTGCTTAACAACACGATCGCAGCGGTCACCAACAAATTGATCAGGGTCAGCGGCAGGCAGAATTTCCAGCTGAAATCCATCACTTGGTCATACCGTGGGCGCGGAATAGACGCACGCAACAGAATGAACAGCATGATGAAGAACCCGGTCTTCAAGGCGAACCAGATAAACGACAGCGAAGGCAGAATGTTGAACGGACCATGCCAGCCGCCGAAGAACAGGGTCACCAGCAATGCCGAGATCAGCACAATGCCGATGTACTCACCGACAAAGAACATGCCCCACTTCATGCCTGCATATTCGATGTGGTAACCGTCGGCCAGTTCCTGCTCCGCTTCCGGCTGGTCGAATGGGTGACGGTGAGTCACCGCGACGCCAGCAATAAAGAACGTACAGAAGCCGAAGAACTGCGGAATGATGAACCACAGGTGTTGGGCTTGGTACTGGACGATATCGCCCATGTTGAATGAGCCGACCTGGACCACGATGCCCATCAATGACAGGCCCATGAACACTTCATAGGACACGGTCTGGGCCGAGGCCCGCAGACTGCCGAGCAAGGCAAACTTATTGTTACTCGACCAACCGGCGAACAACACCGCGTAGACCGACAAACCAGCCATGGCGAAGAAGAACAGGATGCCGATGTTCAGGTCAGCGATGACCCAGCTTTCGGTGACCGGGATAATCGCGAAGGCGATCAACAAGGCGCTCATGGCCACCACCGGAGCCAAGGTGAAAATCACCTTGTCGGCGAACGGCGGTGTCCAGTCTTCCTTGAAGAACATCTTGATCATGTCGGCAGCGATCTGAAACGCACCAAATGGGCCGACCCGGTTCGGACCGTAACGGTCTTGCCAGAGGGCAAGCAGACGACGCTCGACCCAGCTTAACAGGGCGCCACTGACCACCACGGCCAATAGAATCACAATGGCTTTGACGACCGCGATGATCGAGTCGATCACGACAGGGGTAAACCAAGTCATAGTGCTGCCTCCTGCAGACCATCAACGGTTTTGCCAAACAGCGCTGGCGGAATCCCAGCCAGACCCGAAGGCAGAGCCACCAGACCGGCGCCCAACTCTTCGCTGATTCGCAGCGGCAAGCGCAGGGTTTGGCCATCAATGTTCAGGCTAAGCAGTGCGCCTTCGTTGACACCCAGGCGATCGGCTTCCGACTTGGCAAGCGCGACATAGGCGGCTGGAATACGCTCTTGAACCGGAGCGGCTTTGGACGACGTTTCGTCGCTGCCAAACAGGTGATAGAACGGCACCACTTGCCACGTTCCGCGAGCCGGCGAAAACGCGCCCGGTACGCTGGCGAACCAGGACAAATTGTCGCCTTGGGTTTCGATCAAACGTGCACCTGGGTCACCGGCACGCAAGTGACCACCGACTTCGTCCTGAAACTTGTTCCAGGCTTGCGGCGAATTCCAACCCGGCGACCAGGCGAACGGCACCTGTTGACGAGGTTCGACCGAGCCCGAATAACCTTCCATCGAGAACGAGAATGCGGTGTCTTTGTCCTGCGACGTACGCGGTTCATGCACGCTGATGTTGGCGCGCATGGCGGTACGGCCGCTGTAACGCAGCGGTTCGCGCGCCAGCTTCAGACCTTTGATGCGGAACGACGCGGACGGCGCTGCGTTAACGATGCCGGCCAGCTGCGCAGTGCTGCTAGCAACCGCAGCGGTGACGTGATCAAGCTGAGTCCAGTCAATCGGCTTGTTCAGCAGTGTCGAGCGCAAGGCGTGCAACCAACGCCAGCCTTCATGGATCAGAATGCCAGCGTCGAGGTACGTTGGGTCATAGACCTGGAAGAAGCGCTGGGCGCGGCCTTCCTGGCTAACCAACGTGCCATCGCCTTCCGCAAAACTGGCCGCCGGCAACACCAGATCAGCGCGATCGCTGGTCGGGGTTTTTTGGTGGTCAGCAACGATCAGCACCTTGGTGGCCTTGAACGCGGCATTGACAGTCGCGGCGTCAACACGGGTAAACAGGTCGTTCTCCAACACCACCATGGCGTCGGCTTTGCCGGAAATCACGGCGTGCAGCGCGTCGTCGAGGGACCCGCCGCCGAGCATCGCCAGGCCGAGGCTGTTGGCTTCAGGCACGATCAGGCTGATCGAGCCTTGCTTGTCTTGCAGCTTCAACGCTTTGGCAATGTTTGCCGCAGCTTCGATCAGCGCGGTTGAACCTAAGGAGCTACCGGAGATGATCAATGGGCGCTTGGCGGCGAGCAGGGCGGTGGCGATACGCTGAGCCAGTTCAAGGGCTTCGCTGTCCAGGCCTTCTACCGCTGGCGCGCTGGCGTCAATGGCGTGGGCGACGGCGAAACCGATACGGGCCAGGTCGTCCGGTGCTGCGTGAACGCATTCTTCGGCAACATCATCGAGACGGGTCTCGGCAAGGCTGGCGATGAACAATGGGTTCAGCGCGTGTTGACCAATGTTTTTAACAGCAGCGTCGAGCCACGGCTGGACTTTCATCGCCGCGGCCATATCTTCGGCTTTGCCTTTGACCGCTTGGCGCAGGCCCAAAGCCATACGCGCTGCGGTTTGGGTCAAGTCTTCGCCAAGGACGAAAATCGCATCGTGATCTTCGATGTCGCGCAGGGTCGGGATCGGCAGCGGACTGTCTTTCAAGACCTTGGCGATCAGTTGAATACGCGCCAGTTCACCCGCTTCGATACCTGAGTAGAAATGCTCGGCACCTACCAGTTCGAGAAGCGCGTAGTTGCTCTCGAGGCTGGCACGCGGTGAACCGATGCCGACGATGTTGCGACCGCGCAATAAATCAGCGGCTTTATCAAGGGCGGCGTCCAGACCCAGCTTGACCATGCCGTGAGCCAACAGCGGCTGGCGCGGACGGTCTTCGCGGTTAACGTAGCCATAACCGAAGCGGCCACGGTCACACAGGAAATACTGGTTTACCGAACCGTTGTAGCGGTTTTCGATACGACGAATTTCGCCATAACGTTCACCGGGGCTAATGTTGCAACCGCTCGAACAGCCGTGGCAAATGCTCGGCGAGAACTGCATGTCCCATTTACGGTTGTAACGCTCGGAGTGAGTCTTGTCGGTGAAGACACCGGTCGGGCAAACCTCGGTGAGGTTGCCGGAGAACTCGCTTTCCAGCGCGCCGTCTTCAACGCGACCGAAGTACACGTTGTCGTGGGCACCGAAAACGCCGAGGTCAGTGCCGCCGGCGTAGTCTTTATAGAAGCGGACGCAACGGTAGCAGGCGATGCAGCGGTTCATCTCGTGAGCGATGAACGGGCCGAGTTCCTGGTTCTGGTGCGTGCGCTTGGTGAAGCGATAGCGACGTTCGTTGTGTCCCGTCATTACTGTCATGTCTTGCAGGTGACAGTGACCGCCTTCTTCGCAGACTGGGCAGTCGTGCGGATGGTTGGTCATTAGCCATTCGACGACGCTGGCGCGAAACATTTTCGCTTCCTGGTCGTCGATGGAAATCCAGCTGCCGTCGGTGGCGGGGGTCATGCAGGACATGACGATACGACCACGGGTGTCGTTCTCGTCGGTGAACTGCTTAACTGCGCATTGGCGACAAGCGCCAACGCTGCCAAGGGCGGGGTGCCAGCAGAAATAGGGAATATCGAGGCCCAGCGACAGACATGCCTGTAACAGGTTGTCTGCGCCATCGACCTCGAGCGCTTTGCCGTCTACGTGGATAGTGGCCATGGTTCAAAGTTCTTCGTTGGCCCGATGTCAGCGGGCGTGGCTAATGGAATCTCGGTGCAACCCGTATCAAACAGCCCGTCAGGACGTCATCGGGTACGAGGTCGGCGGCTTTATGGGCTGCCGACCTTTTCTATCTTGTTATGCGCCAACCACTGTCGGACTGATCACCTGAGTCAGGCTGCCCGCACGTGCTGGCGCGATACCGGCTTCGAATTCCGACCGGAAATACTTAATGGCTGCGCCCAGCGGTTCCACGGCGCCCGGTGCGTGGGCACAGAAGGTTTTGCCAGGGCCGAGGAAGTTGACCAACCCCAACAGCGTTTCGATATCGCCCGGTTGACCTTCGCCGTTTTCGATGGCGCGCAAAATCTTTACGCTCCATGGCAAACCATCACGGCATGGGGTGCAGAAGCCGCAAGACTCTTGGGAGAAGAACTCTTCCAAGTTGCGCATCAGCGACACCATGTTGACTTTGTCATCCACGGCCATGGCCAGACCGGTGCCCATCCGCGTGCCGACTTTGGCGACGCCACCGGCATAAAACAGGCAGTCCAGATGCTCAGGTAGCAGGAACCCCGTACCGGCGCCGCCTGGTTGCCAGCACTTGAGCTTGAAGCCGTCGCGCATGCCGCCTGCGTAATCTTCGAATAACTCGCGAGCCGGCAAGCCGAACGGCAGCTCCCACAGGCCAGGGTTCTTCACCTTGCCGGAGAAGCCCATGAGCTTGGTGCCCATGTCTTCGCTGCCTGGACGCGCGATGGCTTTGTACCAATCGTTGCCGTTGGCGACGATGGCCGGGACGTTGCACAGGGTTTCAACGTTGTTCACGCAGGTCGGCTTACCCCACACACCCACGGCCGCCGGGAAGGGCGGCTTGGAACGTGGGTTGGCGCGACGGCCTTCCAGGGAATTGATCAGCGCGGTTTCTTCGCCGCAGATGTAACGCCCGGCGCCGGTGTGGACGATCAGTTCGAAATCGAAACCGGTGCCCAGAATGTTTTTACCGAGCAGACCGGCCGCTTCGGCTTCTTTCACTGCACGGCGCAGGTGCACCGCTGCGGTGGTGTATTCGCCGCGCAGGAAGATGTAGCCGCGATAGGCTTTCAACGCACGAGCGCTGATCAACATGCCTTCAATCAGCAGATGGGGCAGTTGCTCCATCAACATCCGGTCTTTCCAGGTGTTCGGTTCCATTTCATCCGCGTTGCACAGCAAGTATCGGATGTTCATGGAATCGTCTTTCGGCATCAGGCCCCATTTCACGCCGGTGGGGAAACCCGCACCGCCGCGGCCCTTGAGGCCGGAGTCCTTGACCGCTTGAACGATCTCGTCCGGCGACAGCTCGGCCAATACCTTGCGCGCGGCTGCATAGCCGTCCTTGCGCTGGTATTCGTCCAACCACACCGGCTCGCCGTCATCGCGCAAGCGCCAAGTCAGCGGGTGAGTTTCCGGCGCGCGCGCAATGGTATTGGCGGGGCCGAAGGAAGTGATGGTCATAGGTAACCCTCCAACATTTTGGCCACACCGCCAGGCTGCACGTTGCCAAATGTATCGTCATCGACCATCACGGCCGGGGCCTTGTCGCAATTGCCCAAGCAGCAGACAGGCAGCAAGGTGAAGCGGTCATCGGCCGTGGTTTGCCCCGGGACGATACCCAGCGAAGACTGAATCTCGCTGAGCACAGACTCGTGGCCGGCAATAAAGCAGACCATGCTGTTGCACACGCGAATGATGTGGCGACCGACCGGCTGGCGGAAGATCTGGCTATAGAACGTCGCCACGCCTTCTACGTCGCTGGCAGGAATGCCAAGGAGTTCGCCGATGGCATAAATAGCGCCATCCGGCACCCAGCCACGTTCCTTTTGAACAATTTTCAACGCTTCGATAGACGCCGCGCGCGGGTCTTCGTAGTGATGCATCTCGTGCTCGATGGCCGAGCGCTCGGTTTCGCTCAGGGCGAAACGGTCTGTCTGGATCAGCGTGCTATTCATGCTTAGCGGTCCACGTCGGCCATAACGAAATCGATACTACCCAGGTACGCAATCAAGTCCGCGACCATGCTGCCTTTGATCACCGAAGGGATCTGCTGCAGGTGCGGGAAGCTTGGGGTGCGAATCCGGGTACGGTAGCTCATGGTGCCGCCGTCGCTCGTCAGGTAATAACTGTTGATGCCCTTGGTCGCTTCAATCATCTGGAAGGCTTCGTTTGCCGGCATGACCGGGCCCCACGAAACTTGCAGGAAGTGCGTGATCAAGGTTTCGATGTGCTGCAAGGTGCGCTCTTTGGGCGGCGGCGTCGTCAGCGGGTGATCCGCTTTGTACGGGCCTTCCGGCATGTTGCGCAGGCATTGGCCGATGATTTTGATGCTTTGGCGCATCTCTTCAACGCGCACGATACAACGGTCATAGGCATCGCCATTGGCCGCGAGCGGCACTTCGAATTCGAAGTTTTCGTAGCCTGAATATGGACGTGCTTTACGCAGGTCGAAGTCCAGGCCGGTAGCGCGAAGGCTTGGGCCGGTAACGCCCCACTCCAGCGCTTCCTTGGTGTTGTACGCGGCAACGTTGACGGTACGACCCTTCAGGATGCTGTTGTCCAATGCGGCTTTTTGGTACTCGTCCAGACGCTTTGGCATCCAGTCGATGAAGTCCTTGACCAGCTTTTCCCAACCGCGCGGCAAATCGTGGGCGACGCCGCCGATGCGGAACCAGGCCGGGTGCAGACGGAAACCGGTGATGGCTTCGATCACGGTGTAGGCGCGTTGACGGTCGGTGAACGTAAAGAACACCGGGGTCATTGCGCCCACGTCCTGGATGTACGTCCCGAGGAACAGCAGGTGGCTGGTGATACGGAAGAACTCGACCATCATGATGCGAATGACGTCGACTTTTTCCGGCACCTTGATGCCGGCCAGCTTCTCGACCGAGAGCACGTACGGCAGATTGTTCATCACCCCGCCCAGGTAGTCGATGCGGTCGGTGTACGGAATGTAGCTGTGCCAGGACTGGCGCTCGGCCATTTTCTCGGCACCACGGTGGTGGTAACCGACATCCGGAACGCAGTCGACGATTTCTTCACCGTCCAACTGCAGGATGATGCGGAATGCGCCGTGAGCGGAAGGGTGGTTCGGGCCGAGGTTAAGGAACATGTAGTCCTCATTCGCGCCCGAACGCTTCATGCCCCAGTCTTCAGGGCGGAAGCGTGCGGCCTCTTCTTCAAGCTGCTGTTTAGCCAGGTTCAGGCTGAACGGATCGAATTCAGTGGCGCGAGCCGGGAAGTCTTTGCGCAGCGGGTGACCTTCCCAGGTCGGCGGCATCATGATTCGAGTCAGGTGCGGGTGGCCGGCAAAGTCGATGCCGAACATGTCCCACACTTCACGCTCGTACCAGTTGGCGTTTGGCCAGATACCGGTGATCGTCGGCAGGCTGAGGTCGCTCTCAGACAAGGCGACCTTGATCATCACGTCACTATTACGCTCGATCGACAGCAGGTGGTAGAACACGCTGAAGTCAGCGCCGGGCAAGCCGCGACGGTGAGTGCGCAAGCGTTCGTCCATGCCATGCAGGTCGTACAGCATGACGTAGGGTTTGGGCAGCTGGCGTAGGAACTTCATCACCTCGACCAGTTTCGCGCGGTCAACCCACAGCACCGGCATGCCGGTGCGCGTAGGCTGGACGGTAAACGTCTCTGGGCCAAAGCGGGTGTTCAATTCAACGACGACGTCTTGGTCGTCAGCCTTGTAAGGCGGGATGTACAGAGCGGTGTCTGCAGTCATAGGTCTCGATCGCTTTCGGTCAACGTACAGAATGAACCCGGGTTCTTGTCTCTTTTTATAAAAGAAAGAGCCGAATCAGACTTCGTCGGGGCTGCGCAGGTTGGTGACCTGAATACGCTGTTCGCGGCGCTGTTCCTTTTGCGACGGCATCTCGGCGCGATATACGCCTTGATCACCGACAACCCAGGAAAGCGGACGACGCTCTTGGCCAATGGATTCCTGCAACAGCATCAAACCTTGCAGAAAAGCCTCTGGACGGGGCGGGCAGCCAGGCACGTAGACATCCACGGGAAGGAACTTGTCCACCCCCTGGACTACAGAATAGATGTCGTACATGCCACCGGAGTTCGCGCACGAGCCCATGGAGATAACCCACTTGGGTTCGAGCATTTGCTCGTAGAGACGCTGAATGATAGGCGCCATCTTGATGAAGCAAGTCCCGGCAATAACCATGAAGTCCGCCTGACGCGGCGATGCCCGAATAACCTCGGCGCCGAAGCGTGCGATGTCATGGGGTGCCGTGAAAGCGGTGGTCATTTCCACATAGCAGCACGACAGGCCGAAGTTATACGGCCACAAGGAGTTTTTACGCCCCCAGTTGACGGCACCGTTCAGCACGTCTTCGAGCTTGCCCATGTAGATGTTTTTGTGGACTTGATCTTCTAGCGGGTCGGCAACGATTTCTCGTTTGCCGATTGGATAGTCCTCGTTAGGAGCATCCGGATCGATCTTTGTAAGAGTGTATTGCATCGCCAAAGCCTCATTGTTTCAGCTTCGCTTGCCGAATACGGCGACCTTCAGGAGCCCAATCAAGTGCTCCAACCCGCCATAAGTAGACAAGACCTGCCAACAGAATTGCTATGAAAACGAGAGCTTCAACGAATCCGGTCCAGCCGCTTTCGCGGACGGACACAGACCAGGCAAAGAGAAAAAGGGCTTCGATGTCGAAGATCACGAAGAGCATCGCGACCAGATAGAATTTTGCCGAGAGCCGCAGTCGGGCGCCACCAGTGGGCAGCATGCCGGATTCGAACGGTTCGTTTTTGCTGCGGCCCCAAGCTTTACTGCCCAGAAGGCTAGAGACACCGAGCATGAAGGCACAAAGGCCTACTACACCCAAAAGGAAAATGGCGAAGCCCCAGTTATGGGCAATCAGACCTGTCGATTCGGGCATCTGTAATCCTTAACAGAGAGCAAAGGTCTCTGAGCTTGAGTAACAAAGCAGTGACGATATGTCGCAGCAAATCAATCGAGTGATTTTATGGGTAAACAGGTTCCAAGTAAAATTATCTAACTCAAAAATATTGATCGTTTAACCCGCCAAACTCGCCAAAGCAGGCGCGGGGCCAGTCTCTACGGGCGTTGCACGGCATTTCGCTGCCGTTCATTCTTTCGTAGGGTAATGAACATATGGTTTTTATAAATGATAATTAATATCATTTAGTGACTGTTTCCGTAACATATTGATGTTTGATGCGAATAACTTAGATTTAAAACAATGTTACCGGTCATCTGTAAGAGCCAACTTGTTGGCAAACAACCGATGGAGAGGTGTCAGACGGGCTGCGCGAACACGTTCGCTTGCCATGGCGGGTCGCAAACCCTTTATCGGACAGAAACGAAAAAGCCGCCCCAGATGGGACGGCTTTTCGGTGCTGCGTGGTGCGAGAAGACTTAGTGGAACTGTTCTTCTTCGGTCGAACCGGTCAGTGCGGTCACGGACGAAGAGCCGCCCTGAATCACAGTGGTCATGTCGTCGAAGTAGCCAGTACCGACTTCCTGCTGGTGAGCCACAAAGGTGTAGCCCTTGGAGGCGTCAGCGAACTCTTGCTCTTGCAGCTTCACGTAGGCAGTCATGTCGTTGCGGGCATAGTCGTGCGCCAGGTTGAACATGCTGTGCCACATGTTGTGAATACCCGCCAGCGTGATGAACTGGTGCTTGTAGCCCATGGCCGACAGTTCGCGCTGGAACTTGGCGATGGTCGAGTCGTCCAGGTTCTTCTTCCAGTTGAAAGAAGGCGAGCAGTTGTAGGACAGCAGTTGATCCGGGTATTCCTTTTTGATCGCTTCGGCAAAGCGACGAGCTTCCGCCAGATCCGGTTTGGCGGTTTCACACCAGATCAGATCGGCGTACGGCGCGTAAGCCAAGCCGCGAGCGATGGCTTGGTCCAGGCCGGCACGTACTTTGTAGAAACCTTCCTGAGTCCGTTCGCCGGTCACGAATGGCACGTCATACGGATCGCAGTCAGAAGTCAGCAAGTCAGCTGCGTTAGCGTCGGTGCGGGCCAGAATGATGGTCGGTACGCCAGCAACGTCAGCCGCCAAGCGAGCAGCGGTCAGCTTTTGCACGGCTTCTTGGGTGGGCACCAATACTTTGCCGCCCATGTGGCCGCATTTTTTGACTGAAGCCAATTGGTCTTCGAAGTGCACGCCAGCAGCGCCCGCTTCGATCATGCTTTTCATCAGTTCGTAAGCGTTCAGTACGCCGCCGAAACCGGCCTCAGCGTCAGCAACGATTGGCGCGAAGTAGTCGATGTAACCTTCGTCGCCCGGCGTCTTGCCAGCTTTCCATTGAATCTGGTCAGCGCGGCGGAACGAGTTGTTGATGCGCTTGACCACGGTTGGAACTGAATCCACTGGGTACAGCGATTGGTCAGGGTACATGGACTCGGCGGAGTTGTTGTCCGCAGCCACTTGCCAGCCGGACAGGTAGATCGCCTGAATACCGGCCTTAACCTGTTGCACCGCTTGGCCGCCGGTCAGGGCGCCCATGCAGTTCACGAAATCTTTGTCAGGACGGAAAGACGGGTGGGCACCTTGGGTGACCAGGTTCCAGAGCTTTTCGGCGCCCAGCTTGGCGAATGTATGCTCAGGCTGGACAGAACCACGCAGGCGGACGACGTCAGCAGCAGAATAATTGCGCGTCACGTTTTTCCAGCGTGGGTTTTCAGCCCAATCTTTTTCAAGGGCTGCAATTTGCTGTTCGCGTGTCAGTGCCATGGAGATAAGCCTCGTCGCATAGTCTTGGGTGGAAAATCCTTGCTCCGCCAAATACCGCCTTATTCCATAAGGCGCGTGATGGGCTACTCACTAATCAGAGGCGTGGCGGTCAAGCCGATGTCCGGGGGGTTGTAGCGGATGAACGATGTGTTCGAGAAGTGGAAGAGAACAGGTATAAAAGGCTCAACTGACAGTCGCAATTCGGCTCGTGGATGCCTTGTTGTGATCACCAGAACGCTGTGCCGATTCACCGTATTAAGCTTCCGTCCCTCAGGACAACTTCGTTCTCAGTCACAACCTCGTCAAACAGCCTTGTGGGCAGTACAGACACGAATCGGCTCAGGTTGGGTAAGTCAGAGCGGCGATCCGAAGGCTCGTTGCAGAGCCTCTGATTAGCGGGAGCGGGGCAATCATGCCTCGCCAGATTTGACTCGTCAAATGTTTTGTAGTGCTTTTTTAAAAGCACTACATATTTGCGTTGATGCGACCAGTCGGTCAATTTTCGGGGATCAGGTTTTGTGCTCAATCAAGAGCGTCAACTTTGACCCGCAAGCTCATGTCGCTACGGCCCTGGGTACTATAGCGCTGGACTAAACCTTGTTGATTGGCTTGCGACTGTTCGCTGACACCGGCGAGGGTTATCCACTCTCCCAAACGTCCGGTGACGGTTGTGTCGGTGCTTTGAACATTCACTACATCAGGGTGTTCTTGGCTCATCCGGTCGTGATTGGTGCTGATGCTCAGGTGTACGGTGTCGCCGGTCAGGCTGGCGGTGACGTAAAAACCCTGGGTCACGTTGCGGTACTGAGTATCACTTTGCGCATAGCCATTGGAGTCGGTGCGTGTAGTGGTCAGCGGCACGGATTGGCCGACTTGAATCAGTGCAGGCATGCCTTCGCTGGCCTGGACCTGCTGCACGCCACCGTCCCGGCTGCCCGTGCCGCGGTTGATGATCCGAGTCTGATTGGCGCCTTGGCTGTCTTGAACAGTGTTGTCGCTGGTGTCGACGCTGATCAATAAGCGCTTGGGTGCCTTGTCCAGCTGTCCCAGCAGCGTGCGCAACTCTTCGATCTTGCCGGGCTCAGCGTTGACAATCAGTTGGTTGCCGTAGGCGCTGACAGTGCCGTCCTTGCCCAAGAAGGACTTGGCCACTGGTAGCAAATCGTCGCTGGTGCGGTAGTTCAACGGCACGACTTCTGTCGCGGCCACGGCGCTGAAACTGCAAACGAGCAATAGCGACGTAAAGAGGGTGCGTAGGAACATGTCTGTGTCTCCGCAATAGGCGCATTAAAGCGTGAGTTTGACAGTTTGTCGGCCTCAGAGGGATCAAGTTGAATCGTAGACAGCAAAACGCCCCGGCCTAGAGAGCGCGGGGCGTTGCATAAAGTGAAGTTTGTTCGCAGAGCTTTACGCGCCGCGCAGCATGTCGACGTGTGGAATCCCGGCTTCGAGAAACTCGCCGCTGACGATGGTAAAACCCAAACGCTCGTAGAAGGGCGTGGCCTGTACCTGTGCGATCAACTTTTGCTGTTTCAGTCCGCGGTGTTCCGCTTCGCCGATGACGGCTTCCATCAGTGCGTCGCCGACTTTCAGGCCGCGCCAGTCCTTGAGCACCGACAAGCGACCCACTTCGCCGTCGGGCAACAAGCGGGCTGTACCAATCGGGAAATCACCTTCATACGCCAGAAAATGAACAGCACTGGCGTCTTCGGCATCCCATTCCAATTCAGGCGGCACGCATTGCTCGGCGATGAACACGGCTTCCCGAATGCGCCGTATGTCGGCGTTATCTTTCTGCCAATCGGCGACACGTACGTGGATTTTATTCATCAGCAAACCCCAGACTTCCTTGTTTAACCAGCTCGCAGAGCAGGTTGCGTCCATATTCATCAGCCAACCATGGGCCGAGGTTTTCTGTGTGTAAGGCGTCAGCGGCGCAGATCAACTTCAGGAAGTCGCGCAAATGACCTGGCAACAAACGGCTTTGGCCGCTGGCAAACAGTAGCAGGTCGTCATCAACCTCGGACCATGCCAAGCGCGCGCTTGGGTTACGAATCAGCACGGCACCTTGCTCCAGGCTGCTGAACAGGTCGTCTTCCTCCAGTTCTGGACCGACCACCATTTCAGGATAGCGTGGCTCGGTCATGAACTGGCCGAACCAGGTCAGCAACAGGCGCTCGTCACTCATGTGCTCAGCCAGCAAGCTTTTGAGGCGGTCAAGGGCGTCGTGCTGAATTTGATGCGGGTCGCTGACCGGCTGCGCATCGGCGTCGGAGTAACGGTCTTCATCCGGCAGGAACTGGCTCAAGAAATCGGTAAAGTGAGTCAGCACTTCGGCGGCGCTAGGTGCGCGGAAACCGACGGAGTAGGTTAGGCAGTCATCAACGGCTACCCCACAATGGGCCAGACGGGGTGGCAGATAAAGCATGTCGCCAGGTTCCAGTACCCACTCGTCGGTGGCATGGAAGTCCTTGAGAATGCGCAGGTCGGCATGATCCAGCAGCGGGCTGTCGGAATCGCACATTTGGCCGATTTTCCAGTTGCGCTGGCCGTGACCTTGAAGCAGAAACACATCGTAATTATCGAAATGCGGGCCAACGCTGCCACCGGGGGCGGCGAAGCTGATCATCACGTCGTCGATGCGCCAGCTCGGCAAGAAACGGAAGTTTTCCAGAAGTTCGGCGACGTCGGGTACGAACTGATCCACCGCTTGTACCAGCAGGGTCCAGTCACGCTCAGGCAATTTGCTGAATTCATCTTCAGCAAACGGACCACGGCGCATTTCCCAAGGGCGTTCGCCGTTTTCGATGATCAGGCGCGACTCAACTTCTTCTTCCAAGGCCAGGCCAGCCAGTTCGTCCGGGTCTATCGGACTTTGGAAATCCGGAAGAGCCTGGCGGATCAGCAGTGGTTTTTTCTGCCAGTAGTCGCGCAGAAAGACGCGAGCGCTGATGCCGCCCAGAAGTTGAAGAGGAATATCAGGATTCATGTGTAAGCCCTTGAAATAAAAACGCCCGGCACAGCCGGGCGTGCAAATTTTTGTTGCGTATCAGATCCGTGTAGCTTGGGTCACTGCGCTGCCGATGTAATTGGCCGGGGTAAGCTTTTTCAGCTCAGCTTTGGCTTCGGCGGGCATTTCCAAACCGTCGATAAAAGTTTGAAGTGCTTCGGGGCTGATGCCCTTGCCGCGCGTCAATTCTTTTAGTTTTTCATACGGGTTTTCGATGTTGTAGCGACGCATGACCGTTTGGATCGGCTCGGCCAACACTTCCCAGCATGCATCCAGGTCCGCCGCGATTTTCGCAGCGTTGAGTTCCAGTTTGCTGATGCCTTTGAGGCTGGCTTCGTAGGCGATGATGCTGTGTGCGAAGCCCACGCCCAGGTTGCGCAGGACGGTAGAGTCCGTCAGGTCGCGCTGCCAGCGTGAAATGGGCAACTTGCTGGCCAGGTGCTGGAACAGCGCGTTGGCGATACCCAGATTGCCTTCGGAGTTTTCGAAGTCGATCGGGTTGACCTTGTGTGGCATGGTCGACGAACCAATTTCGCCAGCGATGGTGCGTTGCTTGAAATAGCCTAGGGAAATGTAGCCCCAGATGTCGCGGTCAAAGTCGATCAGGATGGTATTGAAGCGCGCAATCGCATCAAACAGCTCGGCGATGTAATCGTGAGGTTCGATTTGCGTGGTGTACGGGTTGAAGCCCAGGCCCAGTTCATCTTCGATGAAGGCGCGGGCATTCTCTTCCCAGTCGATGTCCGGATAGGCAGAGAGGTGGGCATTGTAGTTGCCGACGGCGCCGTTGATCTTGCCCAGCAGTGGGACCGCAACGATTTGAGCGATTTGGCGCTCCAAGCGGTACACCACGTTTGCCAGTTCTTTGCCCAGCGTAGTCGGGGAGGCCGGTTGACCGTGGGTGCGTGACAGCATTGGCACATTGGCGAAGCGGATCGCCAGTTCACGGATGGATCCTGCGATTTCATGCATCAACGGCAACAGCACGTTATCGCGGCCTTCGCGCAGCATCAATGCGTGGGACAGGTTGTTGATGTCCTCGCTGGTGCAGGCGAAATGGATGAACTCACTCACATTGGCCAGTTCAGGCAGCTTGGCCGCTTGTTCCTTGAGCAGGTACTCAATGGCTTTCACGTCGTGATTGGTCGTGCGCTCAATCTCTTTGACACGCTCAGCGTGGACCAGGGAAAACTCCTCGGCCAAGGTGTTGAGGATCGCATTCGCTTCGGCCGAAAATGCCGGAACTTCAGCCACTTGTGGGTGAGCGGCCAAGCGCTGGAGCCAGCGGACTTCGACCATGACGCGGAAGCGGATCAGACCGTATTCGCTGAAAATCGGGCGCAGGGCCTGGGTTTTGCCGGCGTAGCGGCCATCAACAGGGGAAACCGCAGTGAGCGAAGAAAGCTGCATGGGGTGTTCTCGGGCAGTCGGGCGACGAAATGGGGCGCGTATCATACATGAAAAGCGGGTCAGTCCGTTTCGGTCTGACCAGCGTAGGGCGCGCAATGAGTAGCAGTGGCGACGTTACAAATGAATGATTCAGCCGCGCAACATCGGATAAAGCTCTTTCAATAATTTGCGGCGGCTAACCACCAACTGCCAGCGATGACCGCCCAACTGTCGCCACAACCGTGCGGAGCGAATGCCGGCCAACAACAAGGCACGGATTTTCGACGCGTTGTTCGGTTGCTGCAAATTACGCATGTCACCGTGAACCTGAATCCGTTGGCGCAACGTACTCAGGGTGTCTTGGTACAGCGCACCGCTGGCGGCAATCACGTTGTCATGAACCGGGCCGAAATGCTCAACCTGGGATTTGATCTGGGGTATGCGTTTACCAATGACTTCGAGCAGGTCGTCGCGCTTGGCCAGCTTGCGCTCCAGACCAAGCATCGACAGGGCATAACGCAGAGGTTCGCGTTGCAACGCCGTAGGGTCGCGTTCCAGCGCACTTACCAGCGAGCGATACCCTTCGCGCAGGTTCAAATCATCGCCGCCGTAGACTTCCATCGTGTCTTTGGGGTCCATGACCAACAGGCTGCCCAGCATGCAGCCCAGCGCCGCCTCACTGACCTGACCGGTCTTGGCAATTTTATCGACCAACACGGCTGCCTGGAATACACCGCCCAAAGCGACCAATTGTTCTTGCGTTGGAGTCATCAGCGCTTGTCCTTGCTGTGCCACGGCTCGGCGACTTCGATGACGCCGCCGCCGAGGCAGATTTCGCCGTCGTAAAACACCACGGACTGACCGGGTGTCACGGCGCGCTGAGGTTCATTGAAGGTGACGCGGTAACCCACCAAGGTCTGCTCCAAAGTGCATTGCTGGTCGCTTTGGCGATAACGCACTTTAGCGGTCAACTGCCGGGGGCTGCTCAGATCGATTGGGTTGACCCAGTAAATATCGGACGCCACCAGGGCTTGGGAGAACAACCAAGGGTGGTCATTGCCTTGGCCAACGATCAATTCGTTGTTTTCCAGATCCTTGACCAGCACGTACCACGGGTCATCGCTGGCATCTTTCAAGCCGCCGATACCAAGTCCCTGGCGCTGGCCGATGGTGTGGTACATCAAGCCGTGGTGGCGGCCGATGACTTCACCTTCAGTGGTTTTGATATCCCCCGGTTGGGCAGGCAGGTACTGCTTGAGGAAATCACTGAAACGACGCTCACCAATAAAACAAATGCCGGTGGAATCTTTCTTCTTGGCTGTCGCCAACTCGTGTTTTTCGGCAATGGCACGCACGGCTGGCTTTTCCAGTTCGCCGACCGGGAACAGAGTCTTGGCGATCTGTTCGCCGCCCACGGCATGCAGGAAATAGCTCTGGTCTTTATTTGCGTCCAGGCCTTTAAGCAGCTCGGTACGGCCGTCTACGTCGCGGCGGCGGACGTAGTGTCCGGTGGCAATCATGTCAGCACCGAGCATCAAGGCGTAGTCGAGAAAGGCCTTGAACTTGATTTCGCGGTTGCACAGGATGTCCGGGTTAGGCGTACGCCCGGCTTTGTACTCGGCGAGGAAGTGCTCGAACACGTTGTCCCAATATTCGACGGCAAAGTTGGCGGTGTGCAGCTTGATGCCGATTTTGTCGCAAACAGCCTGGGCGTCCGCGAGGTCTTCCCGGGCGGTGCAATAGTCGGTTCCGTCGTCTTCTTCCCAGTTCTTCATGAACAGGCCTTCCACTTGATACCCCTGCTCAATCAGCAGAACGGCAGAAACGGAAGAGTCGACGCCGCCGGACATGCCGACGATAACGCGCGTCTTTGCTGGATCGTGCAGGGCTTGATCACGCATAGGGATTCGATGTGTGTCTGTAAAAAGGACGCGATTCTAACAGGCTGTCGGCGCCAAGGCTAAATCGGTGATCAATCACGTATGAGCTCCAGGTCATGAAGCGGTCCGGCGAGGTAGTCGTCGATGCAGCGCATGACCAATTCACTGCGCCAGTTCTCGGGCTGAGAAAACAGCTCATCGCGGCTAAGCCAAAGGGCCCGGACGATGCCGGTGTCCAGCAGGCGTTCCAAGTGATGCAGCACCGGCTTGGCGGCGAAGCAGATGCGCTGATAGGTCACACCGTTGCTGGGCGCGGTGTACAGATAGATGCCGACGACACCGGTCAGTTCGACGTCCCAGCCGGTTTCCTCCAGGGTTTCGCGCACGGCGGCCTGGCGCAAGGTTTCGTTGGGATCAAGATGCCCTGCGGGCTGGTTGAGTACGTTTCGACCGCCCTTGAATTCCTCGACCAACAAAAACCGGCCTTGAATTTCAACGATAGTCGCCACGGTAATGTGGGGGTGCCAATCCATTTGAATGTTCGCCCTCTATAAAAGGAGGATAACGCAGAGACAGAAACCCCGGCACAGGGCCGGGGTCTCTGACAGGTCTGACGCTAAAGCGTCTGGCCGGTTGCGCCTTAAAGTGCGGCGATCGCCGCGTTCAAGGTTTTGCTTGGACGCATGACTGCGCTCGCCAACTTAGGATCAAAGCGGTAGTAACCGACGATGTCCACTGGCTTGCCCTGTACTGCGTTCAATTCGGCAACGATGGTTGCCTCATTGTCTGCCAGGGTTTTAGCCAATTTGCTGAACGGTGCTTGCAAGCTGGCGTCTTCAGTTTGAGCTGCCAACGCCTGAGCCCAGTACATCGCCAAGTAGAAGTGGCTGCCGCGGTTGTCGATGTTGCCGACTTTGCGCGAAGGCGACTTGTTGTTGTCCAGGAACTTGCCCGTTGCCTGGTCAAGTGTGCTGGCCAATATCTTGGCTTTAGGGTTGTTGTAAGTGACGCCCAGATGCTCAAGCGAGGCGGCCAAGGCCAGGAACTCACCCAGCGAATCCCAGCGCAGGAAGTTTTCTTCCAAAAGCTGCTGCACGTGTTTCGGTGCTGAACCGCCAGCGCCGGTTTCGAACAGGCCACCACCGGCCATCAACGGTACGATCGACAGCATTTTCGCGCTGGTGCCCAGTTCCATGATCGGGAACAGGTCAGTCAGGTAGTCGCGAAGCACGTTGCCCGTCACCGAAATGGTGTCTTGGCCCAAGCGAGTACGTGCCAGGGTGAACTTCATCGCGTCGTCGGGCGACATGATGCGGATATCGAGGCCTGAAGTGTCGTAGTCTTTCAGGTACTTCTGAACCTTCTCGATCACCACACCGTCGTGGGCGCGCAGCGGGTCCAACCAGAAAATGGCCGGGGTGTTGCTGGCGCGGGCGCGGTTGACAGCCAATTTGACCCAATCCTGGATCGGTGCGTCTTTGGCTTGGCACATGCGCCAGATATCACCCGTCTCAACGGTCTGTTCAAGCAACAAGCGGCCTTTGTCGTCGGTAATCCGCACAACGCCGTCAGCCTGGATTTCGAAGGTCTTGTCGTGGGAACCGTACTCTTCGGCTTTTTGCGCCATCAATCCCACGTTAGGCACGCTGCCCATGGTGGTCGGATCGAAAGCACCGTGTTTCTTGCAGTCTTCAATCACGGTCTGGTAGATCGTCGCGTAGCAACGGTCCGGGATGACGGCCTTGGTGTCTTGCAGAACCCCAGCGGTGTTCCACATTTTGCCAGAGTCACGAATCATCGCAGGCATCGAAGCATCAACGATGACGTCGCTTGGGACGTGCAGGTTGGTGATGCCCTTGTCGGAGTTGACCATCGCCAGAGGAGGGCGAGTGGCATAAACCGCTTGAATGTCAGCTTCGATTTCAGCTTGTTTCGCGGCTGGCAACGCTTTGATGCGCGAGTACAGATCGCCAATGCCGTTGTTCAGGTTGAAGCCGATTTCTTTCAGCACGGCGGCGTGCTTGGTCAGCGCTTCTTTGTAGTATTCGGCCACGATGATGCCGAACATGATTGGGTCGGAGACCTTCATCATGGTGGCTTTCAAGTGAACCGAGAGCAAAACGCCCTGCTTTTTAGCGTCTTCGATTTCGACCGCGATAAAGCTGCTGAGCGCTTTCTTGCTCAAGGTCGAGCAATCGATGATCTCGCCCGCTTTCACGGTGGTTTTTTCTTTCAGAACGGTGACGGCACCGCCCTTGGCGACCAATTCGATTTTGACGCTGCCTGCGCCGTCGATCAGGGCAGCTTTTTCGCTGCCGTAGAAATCACCGTTGTTCATGTAAGCAACGTGCGACTTCGAATCTGCACTCCATGCGCCCATTTTATGCGGGTGCTTGCGAGCGTAGTTCTTGACCGAAAGTGGCGCGCGGCGGTCTGAGTTGCCTTCGCGCAGAACTGGGTTAACAGCACTGCCTTTAATTTTGTCGTAGCGGGACTTAACTTCTTTGTCAGCGTCGCTCGTCGGTGCTTCCGGGTAGTCCGGGATATCAAAACCGCCAGCTTGCAGTTCTTTGATGGCGGCGATCAGTTGGGGAGCCGAGGCACTGATGTTAGGCAGCTTGATGATATTGGCTTCTGGGGTATTTGCCAGACTACCGAGTTCAGCAAGATGGTTCGGCACCTGCTGGTCTGCACTCAGGTTCTCAGGGAAGCTTGCAAGAATACGGCCTACGAGGGAGATATCGCGAGTTTCAACGTCGATATCAGCAAAGGCAGTGAAGGCTTCGATGATGGGAAGCAAGGAGTACGTCGCGAGTGCAGGAGCTTCGTCGGTGAAGGTGTAGATGATTTTCGAGCGGATGGACATTTTTGGTAACTCTCTTCTTTGCTGAGCGTGCACAAAATCTCGAGATGCGCAGGGTAGGCGCTTTCGTCCAAAGTCATCAATGAGGCGAAAGTCGAGGGGCGTCGCGGTGATGAGGAATGCATCCATACGGCGTCAAGCGCTTGAGCTAAGGTAGAAGCTCGGCCTGGTAGAGGCTGGGAAGTCCCGATCCAGAGGCTCCGTCCTCAGTGACTTGCTGGTCACCGGCGGCAGTATACCACCGGTGTTAAGCATTAATACGCAGGTAGTGGCCTGCGGCCGGATCATAGGCCGCGCATCTAAGGCTGGATCCTGTAGTTCCAGTCCAGTTTCAACTGGGTTACGCTCGGCCGTAACCAGGATGTTAACCAAAACGTGGAGTCCAGCATGGAATACAAGAAGATTCAGGTTCCCAAAGTCGGTGAAAAAATCACGGTCAACTCAGACCATTCCTTGAATGTGCCGAACAATCCGATCATCCCCTTCATTGAAGGCGATGGTATTGGTGTCGACATCAGTCCGGTGATGATCAAGGTTGTAGATGCGGCGGTTAATAAAGCGTACGGCGGTGAGCGCAAGATCTCGTGGATGGAAGTTTTCGCCGGAGAAAAGGCGACCCAGGTTTACGATCAAGACACTTGGCTACCCCAGGAAACCCTGGACGCGGTAAAAGATTACGTTGTCTCTATCAAAGGACCGCTGACCACACCGGTCGGTGGTGGCATTCGGTCCTTGAACGTTGCCTTGCGTCAGCAACTGGATCTTTACGTATGCTTGCGCCCTGTGCGTTGGTTTGAAGGTGTGCCGAGCCCGGTTAAAAAACCAGGCGACGTGGACATGACCATCTTCCGTGAAAACTCTGAAGATATTTACGCCGGGATCGAGTGGAAGGCCGGCTCGCCCGAAGCGATCAAGATCATCAAGTTTCTGAAAGAAGAAATGGGCGTTACCAAGATCCGTTTCGACGAAAACTGTGGCATTGGCGTCAAGCCGGTTTCGTTGCAAGGTACTAAGCGTCTGGTACGCAAGGCGTTGCAGTATGTGGTCGATAATGACCGCGACTCGCTAACGATTGTACACAAAGGCAACATCATGAAGTTCACCGAAGGTGCCTTCAAAGAGTGGGCCTACGAAGTGGCGGCAGAAGAGTTTGGCGCGACCTTGCTCGATGGCGGACCCTGGATGCAGTTCAAAAATCCGCAAACCGGCAAAAACGTCATCGTCAAAGACGCAATTGCTGACGCCATGCTTCAGCAGATTTTGCTCCGCCCAGCTGAATATGATGTGATCGCGACGCTAAACCTGAACGGAGACTATTTGTCCGACGCCCTGGCAGCAGAAGTCGGCGGCATTGGTATCGCGCCGGGCGCCAATTTGTCCGACACCATCGCGATGTTTGAAGCCACTCACGGTACGGCACCCAAATATGCCGGCAAAGATCAGGTGAACCCAGGCTCGCTGATTCTTTCCGCTGAAATGATGTTGCGTCACATGGGGTGGATCGAGGCTGCGGACTTGATCATTAAAGGCACCAATGGCGCCATTTCTGCCAAAACCGTGACTTACGACTTCGAACGCCTGATGGACGGCGCCACGCTGCTGTCTTCTTCAGCCTTCGGCGACGCGCTGATCTCGCACATGTAGCGTCAGTTCAGAACGCAAAAACCGGCCAGTTCAGGTGATGAACTGGCCGGTTTTTTTTGGCTTTTTTTCGCTAAGGTCTTGAATTCGACGTTTCAGGCACTTACATCTGAGGTTGTCTTGGTCTCGCTGGGAGCAGCCACCGGTTGCTCCGATTGAATCTCGCTCGTGGCCATTATATTGACCGCATGCAGTCCTTTGGGGCCTTGAATGATTTCGAAAACAACGGGTTGACCCGCTTTCAGCGTCTTGTAGCCTTCCATCGTGATCGCTGAATAGTGGGCGAACAGGTCCTCAGTCTTGTCGTTTTCATTGATGAAGCCATAGCCTTTGGCATTGTTGAACCATTTGACCTTGCCGTGCTTGACAGAGTTGTTACTACTAACTATTGCCATTTCTCATCCCTCTGCAAAGGACTCCGTCTGGAGTATGATCCACCTCATCCGCCGGACCGAAAAGAATTTGGTTGACTGCACGGACCCTTTTTACCCAATGTGGGTTCTATTGTTTGTAACACTGTTTTGCCGATAGTCAAGGTCATGCGGCAGTCCGGTGAAAAACCGGCCCCGCTGCGGCTAAATTAATGAATCCGTCCACCTACGAACCCTTCTTTCCATGCATGCATTCAGCCAGATTCGACTAACATTCAATCAGGATCGTCCGGAAACACATGACGATGACGCCGCAGGAGTGGCGCTGAAAGAAGCTAAACCAGCGTTGCAGGCGCCACCGATGTACAAAGTGGTTTTGTTTAATGATGATTACACCCCGATGGATTTCGTCGTCGAAGTGCTCGAGGTATTTTTTAACCTGAATCGTGAGCTGGCGACCAAGGTCATGCTGGCCGTCCATACAGAGGGACGGGCAGTATGTGGATTGTTTACCCGCGACATCGCCGAGACCAAGGCAATGCAGGTGAACCAATACGCCAGGGAAAGCCAGCATCCGCTACTCTGTGAGATCGAGAAGGACGGTTAACGCCGACCACTTGGGTATGAGGTGAAGCTATGTTAAACCGTGAGCTCGAAGTCACCCTCAATTTAGCCTTCAAGGAGGCTCGTTCGAAGCGTCATGAATTTATGACGGTTGAGCATCTCCTTCTGGCTCTTTTGGACAATGAGGCTGCCGCCACCGTTCTGCGTGCCTGCGGCGCAAACCTCGATAAGCTCAAGCATGATCTGCAGGAGTTTATCGACTCCACGACCCCGTTGATCCCCGTCCACGACGAAGACCGTGAAACCCAGCCAACCTTGGGTTTCCAGCGCGTACTGCAACGTGCAGTCTTCCATGTGCAAAGTTCCGGCAAGCGTGAAGTTACCGGCGCTAACGTGCTGGTTGCGATCTTCAGTGAACAAGAAAGCCAGGCAGTATTTCTGCTCAAGCAGCAGAGTGTTGCCCGGATCGATGTTGTCAATTACATCGCTCATGGCATCTCTAAAGTACCAGGGCATGGCGATCACTCTGAAGGTGAGCAAGATATGCAGGACGACGAGGGCGGTGAGTCTTCTTCCTCAGGCAATCCTCTGGATGCCTATGCCAGCAACCTGAACGAATTGGCCCGTCAGGGCCGTATTGACCCGTTGGTCGGCCGCGAAATGGAAGTGGAGCGTGTTGCGCAGATCTTGGCGCGGCGTCGCAAAAACAACCCATTGCTGGTAGGTGAGGCCGGTGTCGGCAAGACTGCTATCGCCGAAGGCCTGGCCAAGCGCATCGTCGATAACCAAGTGCCTGACTTGCTCGCCAATAGCGTGGTTTATTCCCTCGACCTCGGCGCTTTGCTGGCGGGGACTAAATACCGTGGCGACTTCGAGAAACGCTTCAAAGCGTTGCTCAACGAGCTGAAAAAGCGCCCTCAGGCGATCCTGTTCATCGATGAAATTCATACCATCATCGGTGCGGGGGCAGCTTCGGGTGGCGTGATGGATGCGTCTAACCTGCTCAAGCCGTTATTGTCCTCGGGCGATATTCGTTGCATCGGTTCGACGACCTTCCAGGAATTCCGTGGCATTTTCGAAAAAGATCGCGCGTTGGCCCGGCGTTTCCAGAAAGTCGATGTGTCGGAACCTTCGGTTGAAGACACCATTGGCATTCTGAGAGGCCTCAAGGGGCGTTTCGAGCAGCATCACGGCATCGAATACAGCGATGAAGCATTGCGCGCCGCAGCTGAGCTGGCATCGCGTTATATCAATGATCGTCACATGCCGGACAAAGCCATCGATGTCATCGACGAAGCCGGGGCGTACCAACGCCTGCAGCCAATCGAGAAACGCGTGAAGCGCATTGAAGTGCCTCAGGTCGAAGACATCGTGGCCAAAATCGCACGTATTCCGCCTAAGCACGTCAACAGCTCGGACAAAGAACTGCTGCGTAACCTGGAGCGCGACCTCAAGCTGACCGTGTTCGGTCAGGATGCAGCGATCGACGCGCTGTCGACTGCGATCAAGCTATCGCGTGCCGGCCTGAAGTCTCCGGACAAGCCAGTGGGTTCGTTCCTGTTCGCCGGTCCTACCGGTGTCGGCAAGACCGAAGCCGCTCGTCAGTTGGCCAAGGCGTTGGGCATCGAGCTGGTTCGCTTCGATATGTCCGAGTACATGGAGCGCCACACCGTTTCGCGCTTGATTGGTGCTCCGCCGGGTTATGTCGGTTTTGATCAGGGTGGTTTGCTGACCGAGGCGATTACCAAGCAACCGCATTGTGTCCTGCTGCTCGATGAAATCGAGAAGGCGCACCCGGAAGTCTTCAATCTGCTGTTGCAGGTGATGGACCACGGTACGCTCACCGATAACAACGGGCGTAAGGCGGACTTCCGCAACGTGATCGTCATCATGACCACCAACGCTGGCGCTGAAACTGCGGCGCGGGCTTCCATCGGCTTTACGCACCAGGATCACTCCTCTGATGCGATGGAAGTGATCAAGAAGAGTTTCACGCCGGAATTCCGGAACCGCCTGGACACCATCATTCAATTTACTCGCCTCAGCCATGAGGTTATTAAAAGCGTGGTGGACAAGTTCCTTACCGAACTGCAGGCGCAACTGGAAGACAAGCGTGTGCTGCTTGAAGTGACCGACGCGGCCAGAACCTGGCTGGCGGAAGGTGGCTACGATGCGCAGATGGGTGCGCGACCAATGGCGCGTTTGATTCAAGATAAAATCAAGCGTCCGCTGGCTGAAGAGATTCTCTTTGGTGAATTGGCCGAGCATGGCGGCGTAGTACACATCGACGTCAAGGACGGAGAAATGACCTTCGACTTCGAGACCACGGCAGAAATGGCGTAAGCCAACAAAAAGCCCCGCATTCCACTGGGATGCGGGGCTTTTTTGTGGGCGATCGTATTTGGAAAATTTGTTCAAGCTGTGGGACCGAATTCATGACAGGCAATCCGCATCGGCACCTTCCCGAATGAATTCGGTCCCATAGAAATGGTGATATGCCCCCCAAAACCCAGGCACACAAAAACGCCCGGCATTAACCGGGCGTATTTGTTTTGGCCTGTTAGCGGGCGCGGTAAGTAATGCGGCCCTTGCTCAAGTCGTACGGCGTCATTTCGACGCGCACTTTGTCACCGGTAAGAATACGGATGTAGTTCTTGCGCATTTTGCCGGAGATATGCGCGGTGACGATGTGCCCATTCTCCAACTCCACACGGAACATGGTGTTGGGCAGGGTGTCGACGACAGTACCTTCCATTTCCAAGCTGTCTTCTTTCGACATGCAGTAAAAGCCCTCGGTATCCAATGAGTGGCCCGGTGCAACTGCGCCAGGCAAAAGCGGCGTGCATTGTGCCCGAAAAATAGGGGTTTAGCCAAGCGCTTCAATAAAGAGTCACCCAACGTTGATTTGTCAGTAGCTCAATGGGTCGGTATTGGGTTTTGTAATTCATCTTTTTGCAGTTCTTTATCCAGTAGCCCAAGTACACCGCATGCAGCTGTAGCCGGGCGGCTTCGGCTATCTGCCAAAGAATTGCGTAGCGCCCCAGACTGCGGCGCTCTTCGGCGGGTTCGTAGAAGGTATAAACCGCTGAAAGACCGTTGGGCAGAAGGTCGGTAACGGCCACCGCCAACAGGCGACCGTCGAGGCGAAATTCATAGAACGTCGAAAACGGCAGGTCACGGATCAAAAAAGTCGAAAACTGATCGCGGCTGGGAGGATACATGTCGCCGTCGGCATGACGCTGCTCGATGTAACGCTGATACAGGTCGAAGTACTCTTCGCTGAAATGAGGCTTTGCTGCGCGGACTTGCACATCAGCGTTGCGTTTGAATATACGTTTTTGCTGGCGATCTGGAACGAACAGTCCGACGGGAATGCGCGCAGGAACGCAGGCGCTGCAGTTTTGGCAGTGAGGCCGATACAGGTGGTCGCCGCTGCGGCGAAAACCCATGTCGGAAAGGTCGGCATACACCTGAACATCCATTGGCTGGCTTGGGTCCAGAAATAACGTCGTCGCTTGTTCCTCAGGCAAATAGCTGCAGGAATGGGGTTGAGTGGCATAGAACTTAAGCCGCGCCAGCTCGGTCATGGATCAACCCTCGGATAAAATCTTTAGTTAGAGTGTATGTCAGGCTATGAAACTCGCCTAGGTAACCAGTCGGCAACAGTGGGTCTATCCAGATGGGCGTGAAGGTAGTCAGCAAACGTCTTGCGCGCAATGGATCTGGCGCCAAAGCTCTCAAGGTGCTGAGTGGGCATCTGGCAGTCAATCAAAACGAAACCCCAAGCGATCAGCCGTTCTACCAGCGTTGCAAATCCCACTTTTGAGGCGTTGTCCGTCAGGCTAAACATGGACTCGCCGAAAAACAGTTGACCCATCGCCAAGCCATAAAGTCCGCCGACGAGCAGACCGTCTTCCCACACTTCCACGCTGTGTGCGAAGCCGCGTTGATGCAGTTCAAGGTAGGCCGACTGCATGGCGTCGGTAATCCAGGTGCCGTCGGCGTAGCTACGCGGTGCGGCGCAGGCGTGAATCACCGCCGCAAAGTCCTGATCAAAGGTCACTTGAAAATGCCCTTGGCGCATGACCTTGCTCAAGCTGCGAGATACATGCAGCTCTTCAGGAAACAGCACCGTGCGCGGATCCGGCGACCACCACAAAATCGGCTGACCCTCCTGGAACCACGGAAAGCAGCCGTGCCGATATGCCTGAATCAATCGGTCGGCACAAAGGTCGCCGCCTGCGGCCAATAAGCCGTTGGGCTCGCGCATGGCTTTTTCCAAGGGCGGAAATGTCAGGGTATTTCGCTGTAACCAAGTCAACATGGCGTCAGAACTTTGCGCAAGGGGAGGGTGGAATCGCTCGACGGTTGCAACTCTGGGTTGCTGGCGTGGTCGTAGACGGTCCCGTTAACGAAATGTGTTTTGAATTTCCGCAGTGGGCGGCAGTTGCTGAGTGCTTCAATGATCAGCCAAGTGCTGAGTGTAGGTTCAATAGCGCGTGTTGGAAGCATCTCATAACCCTTTGTCACAAAAGACAATGCATGCTCAAATTGCGCTGCTCAGTGGATACACGAAGCTATGCTAACCCATGCCAGTCGAACGTGGCATCGGTCGCGCAAACCCGTACAATGCCTTTCTTATTGACGTAGCTTCAGATTTTCGACCGAGTTGGAAGTGAACAGTGCCGTTGGTTTATTCTTTCTGGGCGCTGGAAGTTGTATTTCGTAGTCAATCATTAGATGTTCGCGCCGAGGCGCAGGAAAAATAGCGTTTGAAGAAATCCACCGTAGCAACCAATCCCATACCGCTTTGGCGTCAGCAGTTGCACTACCGGCTCAAGGAAGGTGCTCTGATTGCCATCGGCGCCCTGTGCCTGTATCTGATGATGGCGTTATTAACCTACGACCAGAGCGATCCGGGCTGGAGCCATACCAGCAACTCTCAGCAGGTACAAAATGCTGCGGGTCGTGCTGGCGCCTTCTCGGCCGACATCCTGTTCATGGTGCTGGGCTACTTCGCTTACATCTTCCCGCTGTTGCTGGCGATAAAAACCTGGCAAATCTTCCGTCAGCGGCATGAGCCCTGGCAGTGGAGTGGCTGGTTGTTCTCCTGGCGCCTGATCGGTTTGGTATTTTTGGTGCTGTCCGGCGCTGCATTGGCCCATATCCATTTCCATTTTACGGCGGGCTTGCCAGCATCAAGTGGCGGCGCGCTGGGCGAAAGTCTGGGCGACCTGGCAAAAAACGCATTGAATATCCAGGGCAGCACGCTGTTGTTCATTGCGCTGTTTTTGTTCGGCCTGACAGTGTTCACCGACCTGTCGTGGTTCAAGGTGATGGATGTCACCGGCAAGATCACCCTTGATCTGTTCGAATTGTTCCAAAGTGCGGCTAATCGCTGGTGGTCGGCACGTACCGACCGTAAGCAAATGGTTGCGCAATTGCGTGAGGTCGACAGTCGCGTCAACGATGTAGTGGCGCCGGTAACCGCTGATCGTCGCGAGCAGGCCAAAGCCAAAGAACGCTTGATCGAGCGAGAACAAGCCCTCAGCAAGCACATGACCGACCGCGAGAAGCATGTGCCGGCGGTCATTGCCCCGGCCCCCGCGAAAGCGCCCGAGCCAAGTAAGCGCGTACAGAAAGAGAAACAAACACCGCTGTTCATCGACAGCGCGGTGGAAGGCACCTTGCCGCCTATTTCGATTCTCGACCCGGCCGAAGTCAAGAAGCTCAACTATTCCCCAGAATCATTGGCTGCGGTCGGTCATTTGCTGGAAATCAAGCTCAAAGAGTTTGGCGTGGAAGTCACGGTTGACTCCATTCATCCGGGACCTGTGATCACTCGCTACGAAATTCAGCCCGCCGCCGGGGTCAAGGTCAGCCGTATTTCAAACCTGGCCAAGGATTTGGCCCGCTCGCTGGCGGTGACCAGTGTCCGTGTGGTTGAAGTGATTCCGGGTAAAACCACAGTCGGCATCGAGATTCCCAACGAAGACCGTCAGGTGGTGCGCTTCTCTGAAGTGCTGTCGTCGCCTGAATATGATGACGCCAAGTCGCCCGTCACGTTGGCGCTGGGGCATGACATTGGCGGACGTCCGGTCATCACCGACCTGGCAAAAATGCCGCACTTGTTGGTGGCCGGTACCACGGGCTCCGGTAAGTCGGTGGGGGTCAACGCCATGATCCTGTCGATCCTGTTCAAGTCAGGCCCGGAAGACGCCAAGCTGATCATGATCGACCCGAAAATGCTCGAACTGTCGATCTACGAAGGCATTCCGCATCTTCTGTGCCCGGTGGTCACCGACATGAAAGACGCCGCCAATGCTCTGCGCTGGAGCGTCGCCGAAATGGAGCGGCGCTACAAGCTGATGGCGAACATGGGCGTGCGCAACCTCGCCGGCTTCAACCGCAAGGTGAAGGACGCGGAGGAGGCGGGCACTCCGCTTTTCGACCCGATGTACAAGCGCGAGAGCATTCACGACATCGCGCCGCTGCTGAAAACCCTACCGACCATTGTGGTGGTGGTGGATGAGTTCGCCGACATGATGATGATCGTCGGCAAAAAGGTCGAAGAACTCATTGCACGTATCGCCCAGAAAGCCCGAGCGGCCGGGATCCACTTGATTCTTGCAACCCAACGTCCGTCGGTGGACGTTATCACCGGTCTGATCAAGGCAAACATTCCTACCCGCATGGCGTTCCAGGTGTCGAGCAAGATCGACTCCCGGACCATCATTGATCAAGGCGGCGCGGAACAATTGCTGGGTAACGGCGACATGCTCTACATGCCGCCTGGCACCAGCCTGCCTATTCGCGTGCATGGCGCCTATGTTTCCGACGAAGAGGTTCACCGCGTCGTAGAAGCCTGGAAGCTGCGAGGTACGCCCGATTACAACGAAGAAATCCTGGCGGGCGTTGAAGAGCCCGGCAGCGGCTTTGACGGTGGCAGTGGTGAAGGCGGCGATGATAGCGAAAGCGATGCGCTGTATGACGAGGCGGTTCGCTTCGTTCTAGAAAGCCGCCGCGCTTCTATTTCTGCCGTTCAGCGCAAACTGAAAATTGGCTACAACCGCGCGGCCCGGATGATTGAAACCATGGAACAGGCCGGCGTTGTGACGTCCATGAACACCAATGGCTCGCGCGAAGTGCTCGCGCCAGCCCCGATGCGCGACTGACCCGGACGGCGTGGTTGTGCGCCGTTCGGACTTTCACTGAATTCAATGAGGAATCCCATGCGCCTTATTCGCATGTTGTTGGTATCTGCACTGGCTTTTTCCGCGGTCTCGGCCCACGCCGACAGCAAGGACGTTGCGCGACTGACCCAGTTGCTTGAAACGTCGAAAACGCTGTCTGCACGCTTCTCTCAACTGACGCTAGACGGCAGTGGCACGCAGTTGCAGGAAACCGCCGGTGACATGTCACTGCAGCGTCCTGGGCTGTTCTACTGGCACACAGACGCGCCCCAGGAGCAGCTGATGGTTTCCAACGGCAAAAAAGTCTCATTGTGGGATCCAGATTTGCAGCAAGTAACCATCAAGACCCTGGACCAGCGCCTGACTCAAACCCCTGCGTTGCTGCTGTCGGGTGACGTCTCGAAAATCAGCGAGAGCTTCGACATCAGCGCCAAAGAAGCGGGCGGCGTGATTGATTTCATTCTCAAGCCGAAGACCAAGGACACGCTGTTCGACAGCCTGCGCCTGTCATTCCGTAACGGCATGATCAACGACATGCAACTGATCGACAGCGTCGGCCAGCGCACTAACATATTGTTCACCGGTGTGAAGGCTAACGAGCCGATCCCGGCCAGCAAGTTCGTGTTCGACATCCCGAAAGGCGCTGACGTCATTCAGGAATAAGAGGTTTCAAGCGCAGCCCATGGACTTGTTTCGAAGCGAACCGATTGCTCAGCCCTTGGCTGCACGCCTGCGCGCAGCCAATCTGGACGAGTACGTCGGTCAGCAACACCTGTTGGCCCCCGGCAAGCCTCTGCGTGAGGCGCTGGAACAGGGCGCGCTGCATTCGATGATTTTCTGGGGCCCGCCGGGGGTGGGAAAAACCACCCTGGCGCGATTGCTGGCAAAAGTCTCCGATGCACACTTCGAAACGGTCTCGGCAGTGCTTGCCGGGGTCAAGGAAATCCGTCAAGCCGTCGAAATCGCTAAACAACAGGCCGGACAATATGGCCGTCGCACCATCCTGTTCGTTGACGAAGTACACCGCTTCAACAAGTCACAACAGGACGCGTTTCTGCCCTACGTCGAAGACGGCACCCTGATTTTCATCGGTGCGACCACCGAGAATCCGTCTTTCGAATTGAACAACGCCTTATTGTCCCGTGCGCGAGTCTACGTGCTGAAAAGCCTGGACGAAGCGGCGCTGCACAAGCTGGTGCAGCGCGCCCTGACCGAAGAGCGCGGCTTGGGCAAGCATCAATTGTCCTTGAGCGACGATGGTTTCAAGATGCTCTTGGCCGCCGCCGACGGTGATGGTCGGCGTCTGCTCAATCTTCTGGAAAACGCGTCAGACTTGGCCGAAGACGGCACTGAAATCGGTATTGAGCTGCTGCAAAGCCTGCTCGGGGACAGCCGTCGCCGCTTCGATAAAGGCGGCGAAGCGTTTTACGACCAAATTTCCGCGCTGCATAAGTCGGTTCGTGGCTCAAACCCGGACGCCGCGTTGTATTGGTTTGCACGGATGATCGACGGCGGCTGCGACCCGTTGTACCTGGCCCGGCGCGTGGTGCGCATGGCCAGCGAAGACATCGGCAATGCTGACCCGCGCGCGTTGACCCTTTGCTTGTCGGCGTGGGACGTGCAAGAGCGCTTGGGCAGCCCTGAAGGAGAGCTGGCCGTGGCCCAAGCCATCGTTTATCTCGCGTGTGCGCCAAAAAGCAACGCCGTGTACATGGGCTTCAAGGCCGCGATGCGTGAAGCCACTGAGCACGGCTCGCTGGAAGTCCCACTGCATTTGCGTAACGCACCGACCAAACTGATGAAACAGCTCGGTTATGGGGAGGAATATCGGTATGCCCACGATGAACCTGATGCCTATGCCGCTGGCGAAGACTACTTTCCAGACAACCTTGAGCCGCGTCAGTACTACCAGCCCGTCCCGCGAGGTCTTGAGTTGAAGATCGGAGAAAAGCTCAACCATCTGGCGGCGCTAGACAAAGCCAGCCCGCGCAAACGGAGAAAGTAGTGATTCAAATGATTCTTGCGGTGTCCGTAGCCGGCATCGCTGGTACATTATTGCGCTTCGCTACGGGCAACTGGGTCAATGCGAACTGGCCACGCCACTTCTACGCGGCGACAATGGCTGTCAACTTGGTCGGCTGCTTGATCATTGGCATTCTGTACGGGCTGTTCTTGACCCGTCCTGAAGTGCCCATCGAGATTCGAGCTGGCATGATTGTCGGCTTTGTAGGTGGTCTGACGACCTTTTCATCCTTTTCACTGGATACGTTGCGCTTGCTTGAAAGCGGGCAAGTGCCACTGGCCCTGGGCTATGCGGGTATCAGCGTATTCGGCGGGCTACTTGCCACTTGGGCTGGCCTGTCCTTGACCAAACTTTGATAGACGAGAGAACGATATGCTCGATTCAAAACTGTTACGTACCCAACTTCAGGACGTAGCGGATCGCCTGGCGTCCCGTGGTTTCACCCTGGATATCGCCCGCATCGAAGCGCTGGAAGCTCAGCGCAAGACCGTCCAGACCCGTACTGAACAGTTGCAGTCCGAGCGTAATGCCCGATCTAAATCTATCGGCCAGGCTAAACAGCGGGGCGAAGACATCGCTCCACTGATGGCCGATGTGGACCGCATGGCTGATGAATTGGCTGCCGGCAAAATTGAACTGGACGCGATTCAGGTTGATCTGGATTCGATGCTGCTGAGCATGCCGAACCTGCCGCACGAATCGGTGCCGTTGGGCGCTGACGAAAACGACAACGTCGAAGTTCGTCGCTGGGGCACTCCCACTGCATTCGATTTCGAGATTCAGGATCACGTCGCGCTGGGCGAAAAGTTCGGCTGGCTGGACTTTGAAACTGCGGCCAAGCTTTCTGGCGCACGTTTCGCGTTGTTACGTGGCCCGATTGCCCGTATGCACCGCGCCCTTGCGCAGTTCATGATCAATCTGCACGTTACCGACCACGGCTACGAAGAGGCTTACACGCCTTATCTGGTGCAGGCGCCTGCGCTGCAGGGTACCGGCCAATTGCCGAAGTTCGAAGAAGACTTGTTCAAAATCACCCGCGAAGGTGAGGCCGACCTCTACCTGATCCCGACGGCGGAAGTGTCGCTGACCAACATTGTGTCCGGCGAGATTCTCGACGCCAAGCTGCTGCCGATGAAATTCGTCGCACACACCCCGTGCTTCCGTAGCGAAGCCGGCGCGTCGGGCCGCGACACCCGCGGAATGATCCGTCAGCACCAATTCGACAAGGTCGAGATGGTCCAGATCGTTCAGCCGGATCAATCCCAGGCCGCCTTGGAAAGCCTGACCGGTAACGCCGAACGCGTCCTGCAACTGCTGGAGCTTCCGTATCGCGTACTGGCGCTGTGTACCGGCGACATGGGCTTCAGTGCGACCAAGACTTACGACCTTGAAGTCTGGATCCCGAGCCAAGACAAATACCGTGAAATTTCGTCATGCTCCAACTGCGGTGATTTCCAGGCGCGACGCATGCAAGCACGCTGGCGCAACCCGGAAACCGGCAAGCCGGAACTGGTTCACACATTGAACGGTTCGGGTCTGGCTGTCGGTAGGACGCTGGTTGCCGTGTTGGAAAACTACCAACAGGCCGATGGTTCGATTCGGGTGCCTGAAGTGCTCAAGCCCTACATGGGTGGCCTTGAGGTCATCGGCTAAATGGAATTTCTACCGCTGTTTCATAACCTGCATGGCAGTCGCGTGCTGGTAGTGGGCGGGGGTGAAATTGCGTTACGCAAATCCCGCTTGCTCGCTGACGCCGGTGCAGTGTTGCGGGTGGTCGCACCTGCCATAGAAGTGCAACTGCGCGAATTGGTACAAGGTGGCGGCGGCGAAGTAATTGTTCGTGGGTATGTCGAGAGTGATCTCGATGGCTGCGTGCTGATCATTGCGGCCACCGACGACGAGCCGCTCAACGCCCAGGTCTCCCGTGACTCCAAGCGGCGTTGTGTGCCGGTCAATGTGGTGGATTCGCCAGCGTTATGCAGCGTGATTTTTCCGGCCATTGTTGACCGCTCGCCATTGGTGATCGCGGTCTCCAGTGGCGGGGATGCTCCGGTACTGGCGCGATTGATTCGCGCCAAGCTGGAAACCTGGATTCCATCGACCTACGGTCAATTGGCTGGCCTCGCTGCGCGGTTTCGCAGTCAGGTAAAAAACCTGCTCCCGGATGTTCAGCAGCGACGGGCGTTCTGGGAAGAGGTGTTTCAAGGGCAGATTGCTGATCGGCAGTTGGCCGGGCAAGGCGCAGAAGCCGAGCGTTTATTAGTTGCCAAGATCAACGGCGAAGTACCCAGCGCGGTGGGCGAGGTGTATCTGGTCGGTGCGGGTCCGGGCGATCCGGACTTGTTGACCTTTCGTGCCCTGCGATTGATGCAGCAAGCCGACGTGGTGCTGTACGACCGCTTGGTTGCGCCGGCGATTCTTGAGTTGTGCCGACGCGACGCCGAGCGGGTGTACGTGGGTAAACAGCGTGCCGATCACACATTGCCGCAAGACGAGATCAATCAGCAGCTGGTTGAACTGGCCAAACAAGGCAAGCGTGTTTTGCGCCTCAAGGGCGGCGATCCGTTTATTTTCGGACGCGGCGGCGAAGAAATCGAAGAGTTGGCGGCCCACGGCATACCGTTCCAAGTGGTGCCAGGCATTACCGCGGCCAGTGGTTGCGCGGCCTACGCCGGTATTCCGCTGACCCACCGTGATTATGCGCAGTCTGTGCGCTTCGTCACTGGGCACCTTAAAGACGGCAGCACCGACTTGCGTTGGAACGACTTGGTGGCACCAGCGCAGACGTTGGTGTTTTACATGGGGCTGGTTGGGTTGCCGATTATCTGTGAGCAACTGATCAAGCATGGTCGCAGCGCTGACACTCCTGCCGCGCTGATCCAGCAAGGCACCACATCGAATCAGCGGGTATTTACTGGCACGCTGGCGAACCTTGCGCAATTAGTGGCCGAGCATGAAGTTCATGCGCCGACACTGGTTATCGTTGGTGAAGTGGTGCAGTTGCGGGAAAAACTGAAGTGGTTTGAAGGCGCTCAGTCGAATATCTAACACTACGGGAGATCAAGGCTGTTTCAATTGCCTGACCAGATGCCGCTGCCTGCAAGCCGTGCGCGATCATGGGTGGCCTTGAGGTTCAGCGCCGGTCCCTTAGGCACAATTCCGGTGGGGTTAATGGTCTTGTGGCTTGCGTAGTAATGGTTCTTGATGTGCTTGAAGTCCACGGTCTCAGCAACACCTTCCCACTGATACAACTCGCGTAGCCAATTACTGAGGTTCGGGTAATCGGCAATGCGTCGCAAGTTGCATTTGAAGTGCCCGAAATACACGGCGTCAAAACGAATGATGGTGGTAAACAGGCGTACATCGGCTTCGGTCAGGTGCTCGCCAGCCAGATAGCGTTTCTCGCCAAGCAGGGCTTCCAGCGTGTCCAGCTCAGCAAACAGCTCATCAAACGCCTGCTCGTACGCGCCTTGCGACGTGGCAAAGCCAGCGCGGTAAACGCCGTTGTTAACCGCTGGGTAGATTCGATCATTCAGCGCGTCGATGTCGCGACGCAGTGATTCCGGGTAGAAGTCCAGTCGGTTGCCGGTCAATCCGTCAAACGCTGAATTAAACATGCGGATGATTTCCGAGGATTCATTGCTCACGATGCGCTGCTGTTGTGTGTCCCACAGCACCGGCACCGTTACCCGACCGGTGTAGTTAACGTCGTCTGCGGTGTAACGCTGGTGGATAAACTCGAAGCCGTCCAACTTGTCGCCGCTGGAGCCGAGGTTCTTGTCGAAGGTCCAGCCATTCTCCAGCATCAGCCAGCTGACCACGGACACGTCGATCAAGCTTTCGAGGCCTTTGAGCTTGCGCACGATCAAGGTGCGATGAGCCCAAGGGCAGGCGAGGGAAACGTACAAATGATAGCGGCCAGCTTGCGCGGAAAAACCGCCTTCACCGCTAGGCCCGGCACTGCCGTGGGCGGTGATCCAGTGGCGCCGTTGCGCGTTTTCGCGCTGAAACGCGCCGTCTTTGCTGCTTTCGTACCACTGGTCATGCCAGTGTCCGTCGACCAGAAGGCCCATGTTTGTCTCCCAATAAAGGTAATCCCTCTCCTACAGGGATATGGAATCAGTCTAAAGACAATGGTTCGAGCGAATAGCGCAAAGCATCGGCGGTTATGATCGGTTAAATCGATCGGTCTCGAGCGTCCCAATACTGCTGAGCCAGCACAAACGCTTCATCCCGCGGTGTTCCGAGTCCGCGCAAGGCCAAGGCAATAGTAGAGATCAACGCCAGTTGCGGGTAGCTGTCTTCAACTTCGCCACGCCATAGCGCCGTTAGCTGCAAGGGGTCAAGGGTAGCGGGTTTGACGTGACGTCGAGGCGCCAGAGCCGGCCATTCTTCATCCCAGCTTTGACCGCCGGTGGTGCCGTAGAGATGGCTGATGGTGTCAGGATTCATTTCAACTTCACCGCCATCGCCTTTAATGACGATGGCGTTATCCCCCAACAGACCGCTGGCTTCGCGGTGCATCCCTTGGTAGCCGGGGTGGAAAATACTTTGCAGGCCGCAGCGCGCGCCCAGCGGGTTGAGCACCCGTGCCAACGAGTGAATCGGCGAACGCAGGCCCAAGGTGTTGCGCAGGTCGATCATGCGCTGTAACTGCGGCGCCCAATCGCCCAGCGGAATAAACGCCAGGTTGTGTTGTTCAAGCGCGATTCCGACCGCTTGCCAATTGCGGCACAGCGGGATGCCCAGCAGGTCAAGCAACTGCTCGCTGTACAACCGGCCAGCGGTATGTGCGCCACCGCCGTGGAGCAAAACTCGCACACCGTTCTGAGCCAGGCATTTGGCCGCCAGCAGGTACCACGGCAGATGACGTTTCTTGCCTGCGTAGGTAGGCCAGTCGATGTCTACCCTGAGGGCCGGCGCGTGCAAACGTTCGCGCACGGCTTCGGTAAAGCCTGCGAGTTCTTCTGCGCTTTCTTCCTTGTGCCGCAACAGCATCAAAAAGGCACCCAGTTGGGTGTCTTCGACTTTATCGTCGAGGAGCATGCCCATGGCTTCCCGGGCTTCTTCACGGGTCATGTCGCGGGCGCCACGTTTGCCTTTGCCGAGAATACGCACGAATGGGGCAAACGGGTGTTCGGCGGGGGTTTCAAGGGTCAGCGGGGCAAAGTCGGTCATATGCAATTCGTCGGTTTGGGCAGGCCCGCCAGCTTAGCGGCGAGTTTGGCGGGAGTGCCATTGAACAGGCGATTGAGGTGCATGCTGTTGCCCTTTTCAGGGCCGAGCTTCAATGCCGTGTATTTGATCAGCGGGCGGGTGGCGGGCGATAGCTGGAACTCTGCATAAAACGTCCGCAGCAAGTGGAGAATTTCCCAATGATCGGCGTTAAGGGCAATGCCCTCTTGCTCGGCGATGGCAGTGGCCACTTCGCTGGACCAGTCATTAAGGTCTACAAGGAAACCATCCTTGTCCAACGCCACTCGGTGTTCGGCGATCTGCAACTGTTTCATAGCCAGGTATTCACTTTGTCGAAGCGCATCGACAGTGCAACGAAGCCGGGATAGTCGACACTTTCGGCCCAGAGCGGTAACGCTAGATTGCGCGCAATGAGATCTTCTTCCAGCACAAACAGCTTGAGTGAGGCGCTGTGGGCCTCAAGCGCCTTGAACGGCGCGCAGTCCTGACGCAGCCCATAGGCGGCATCTCCACACAGCAAAATGGCGTCTTCGGTGCCCAGCAGACGCAGGCAACTCGTCAGGCGGCTGTCGGTAAAGGGCGAATGGGACAAAACATGCAGAGTTGACATCAGAGCGTTATCACTTGGTCGTAGCGGTCAATAGTCGCCGACAGTTCCGGGCCGTGCAGCAGCGTCAGGTTTTCGATCGTCAACTCGTCGGGAAGTACGCCGCGCTCCGCGAGGCTGTCGCCACACGCGTAAATATCGTCGATGCCAAACAGTGAAAGAGCCTTCAAATTGGCGGTCAGGTCTTTCTGCTGCAACTCGGTGGCTGTCTGCTCAGGTAAGAGCTGAAACACCCCGTCATCCATGAAGAGAAGGCCAATCGGCAAATCGAATGCGCCGCCGGCCAACACGATGTCCAGCGCTTCCCGCGCACCGGGGCCGGACCATGGCGCCTGACGGCTGATAATCAATAAGGACTTAGGCATTCAAGGCCCTCCGAAGCAGATCAGTCGGTCGGCGTCTTGCACTGCATCGTGCAACTGGCCAAGCCCTGACAATGCCCACGGAGCGGGCAAGTTGGCGGCCGGTCGCTCGTAGCGTTGCGCTTCTTCTTCATTTAATACGCCTCGACGCAAGGCTGCGGCGATGCAGACCACGCCATCCAGTTGATGCTCGGTCACGAACTCGCGCCATTGGCGAGGCACATCGAGTTCATCCTGAGGTGTGACGATATTGCCCGATGTGCTGTGGACGCCGTCTTGATAGACGAAGAGCCGCACAATCTCATGCCCACCGGCGAGCACCGCTTGAGCAAACAGCAAGGCGCGGCGGGAAGAGGGGGCGTGGGCCGCAGAGAACAGGGCAATAGCAAACTTCATGTGTCGGCTCGGTCAACGAATCTGTCGCCATGATAAAGAGTTTGCGAACGGCAGGCAGCAAAAAGCCCGCTAGGCGGGCTTTTTGTTAACGCTCAGATTATTGAGGCTTGGCAGTGCATCAGTTTCTGCTATTGCCCATCAGGCCGAAAATTTGCAGCAGGCTGATGAACAGGTTGTAGATCGATACATACAGGCTGATGGTCGCCATGATGTAGTTACGTTCGCCGCCCTGAATGATGGCGCTGGTCTGGAACAGGATGCACACCGACGAGAACAGCACGAAACCGGCGCTGATCGCCAATTGCAGACCGCTGATGTGGAAGAACATGCTCGCCAGCGTGGCACCCAGCAGAACGAAGAAACCAGCGGTAATGAAGCCGCCGAGGAAACTCATGTCCTTGCGAGTGATCAGCACATAAGCAGACAAGCCGCCGAACACCAAAGCAGTCATCGCAAACGCCGAACTGACTACCTCAGCGCCACCCTGCATACCCAGGTAACGGTTGAGGATCGGACCGAGCAGGTACCCCATGAAACCGGTCAAGGCGAAGGTCGAAACCAGGCCCCATGCCGAGTCACGTAATTTGTTGGTGAGGAAGAAAAGGCCATAAAAGCCGATCAGCACCACGAAAACGTTCGGGTAAGGAACGTGATTCTGCTGAGCGATAAAAGCCATCAGACCGCTGAAGGCGAGGGTGATAGCCAGAAGACCGTACGTATTGCGCAGGACGCGGCTAATCTCTAGCTGATCGGCCTGCACGCCGTTTTTAACTGCGTAATCCTGTTCGCGCATGGCGAGACTCCCGGTGGTTGAAATGTTAAGACGCAAAGATCATAACAGAGGCATTGCTGCTGGCTAGCATCAGAGTTTGACAGTGTGTTTCATTCGGGTATTATGGCGCCCGCAACGCAGGTGTGGCCGAGTGGTCTAGGGCAGCGGTCTTGAAAGCTGCCGACCGTAACAGGTCCATGAGTTCTTATCTCAGGTACTTACTAGCTGCACGCCTACGGTTGCTCTACATGAAGAACGGGAAATTGGCAGAGTGGTTGAATGCACCGGTCTTGAAAACCGGCGAACGTTAATAGCGTTCCCAGGGTTCGAATCCCTGGTTTCCCGCCAACACTCAATAAAATCAAGGGCTCAGAGAAATCTGGGCCCTTTTTTTGTGCCTGACATTTGGATATGGATGCATATCTGGGCTCTTGGCGACCGCACGATCAAAGCGTACATCTAGCCCACTTTTGCTTTGCATTATTCCGACAGCTCTACAACAGTTTTCTGGACTCTTCTCTGGAATATTTTAACTGACCCAAGCGCCTGATCGCCGCCATCCGACTCCTGGCCTGCAGGGTATTACCAAGCAGAGTCGGTGAGAACCGCTGGGACAGCTTACGAGCGGACGCAGTAAACACCCCAACATTTTTGTTTGGAAGAGATGTGTGATTGTTTGATCACGGTGCCGAAGGGTTGGCATTGATGAACCGACGTATGAAAGGGATCAGTCCATCAATGCCAAAAACAGCGAGGAGTTATGCGTACAGCTTAAACGCTTAGAATTTGGCTTCTACATCCAATTGCAGGGTGTTGGCGTCCGCGTCTTTCTGAGTGGCGATGGCGTAGTCGGCCTTGGTCAGGAAGTAAGTTGCGCCGACGGCGAAGTTTTTGTCTATGTCGTAGCTCACCTTCAACTTGTGGCCGCGCGAACCGGTGGTGCCGTTCGCGAAGTCCGAGTCGGTGAAGGCGCCGACTACAGCGTTACGCTGAGTGTCGCGATAGTTGTAGTCCAGGCCAAAACCAAACACTTTGGTCTTTACACCGGTCAACCAACCAGTGTCTTCGTCACTGTCAGTGGCGTTGTTGACCACGTACTGACCATACACCGACAGCGGTACAGCCAGGCCGCCAATGTCTACTTGGCCGAAGCCTTCCAGTAAACGGAATCGATTGGTGTTATTGCCGTTGACCGACAAGGCCGCGCTGTCTTTGTCGTTCTGGTATTGATATACGCTGCCGCCCAGAGTGACTTTCAGAGTGTCGATTGGCGCGAAGCGAGCACCCAACTGACCAGCGTTCAAACGCAGATCGTTCTTGAATTGCGTGCCGTCGCCGTCGATGTTGTCCTTGAGGGTATAGTTACCCGCGCTGCCGAACAGCTCGAGGTTTTTGCTGACCGGGTAGCTATAGGTTGCGGCTAAACCTTCCGGGTTGATGTCTGCGTCCCAGATGATGTCACCCATGCTGACCCACGGCTGGCTCATTTTGCCGCCAATGACATGCAGGTTCTTGATTGCAGTCGGGTGGTAATCGATGTAACCCTGGTCCAACCACAGGTCTTTCTTGACGAAGTAACCGTCCAGGTCCTGGTTGGTTGAACGGGCATCGTTGCTGCTACCGGTGGCGATACGGATGCCAGTACTCACCTGCGGATTGATTTCGGTGTAGGCGCCCAAGCGGGCACGAATACGCTGGCGATCCTTGTCTTGGCTGTTGGTCTGACCGTCAATCTTGACGGTCTCTTGGCGCACACGCACGTCACCCTTGAACTGAGTCTTCGCAGCCCAGGCAATCTTCTGCTCGAAAGCACTGTAATCCGCCGACTTAGTTTGAACCGCTGCGATCTGCGCAGTAGTCTGCTGCTGCGCTAGCTGCTGAGCCTGTTGGTCGTTGGACAGTTCAGTCTGGAGTTCAGCGAACTGGGCGGCGGAAATCGACCCATTGGCCTTAAGCATTTCAAGCAACTTGGCGTCGACTGCGGCGCTGGCAGGAACGCTGATGGCTAACAGCAAGCCACCGTACAGGGCTGTCGCAGTATTTGTGGAAGCAAAACGCATATAAATCTCCGTAACCGATCAAGGCTCAATAGTCATCCAAGGGACTAACAACCGGTGGGGCGTTAGTTCCTGCGGTAGACCAAGAGGTGTGAAAAAACTGGGACCATTATTACGGGGGTTTGTGACAGAGCTGTTTCTATGTAGTGGTAGATTAGTTATTATTTTTCGTCCTGCAATGCCCGAGCTAGAGCCTTTACGATATGTGCGCGTGCACTACCACGCGAGCTAAAGCAAACTATTTTTCAATAACAATGCGTAACGCTCGGTTACACTTTTTTTGTCTAATAATAGTTTTAATCACACTAGGTAAACGAAGAAAAAGTATTTCAAATGTTGTGAAATGTCCTCCGCGACATGAGCTGAACGGTTAAGCCCCCATGAAACAGGTTTCTTTTGTCGATGCCCAATACGCAGGAAAAGCGAACTCTCCGTGAGGTTTTCCTGAGTAAGATGGACAACGTCCTACCTTGGAAGGGGGCGATCGCCTTGTAACCAGAAGGCGATGGGGAGAGCCCGGCGTATCCGTTGATGGCTATGTTGCGGGGTGCACCTGATGTAGAACTGGTTAAGCTACAGCGACCCGGCCATGGAAGAGTCGCTTTTATGGATATTTCACGCCCACCTTCAGTTCTTTGCAGGCCCACATGCCGACCAGCATAGCCAGCATGAAAACGATTATTTGCCAGCCGCCTGTCATTAGAATTACCACTGCGGGCCCAGGACAGATACCAGCAATTCCCCAGCCGATACCAAACAACAAACTGCCACCGATTAGGCGCGGGTCCAACTCATGCTTTACAGGTAGTTGCATAGGGCTTCCTAGCAACGAGCTAGACTGCTGGCGTGCCCAAGTAAAAGGGCCTATGGCTGTGCCAATCGCCCCAGCCATAACCAAGGCCAAGGAAGGGTCCCAAGCACCGGTTAAATCTAAGAAAGCCAGAACTTTTCTCGGATCGGTCATGCCCGCTAGAAGCAGGCCCAACCCAAATAACAGGCCGGCAATGAATGCAGTCAGTTTGACCATGTTCAAGCCCCCAACAAATGACGCAGGACAAGCACTGTAGTGAAACCGCTGAACATGAAACACCCAGTGGCGATCATCGAACGCGGCGACAGGCGCGATATGCCGCATACGCCATGGCCACTAGTGCAACCCGAACCGTAGCGGGTACCAATGCCTACCAATCCGCCCGCGGCGATCAGACTGAACCAGCTACCTTGGAATTCAATATGCGGCAGGGTGGCAAACAGTCCCCATAAAACCGGCGCGACGAGCAAGCCTAGAAGGAACAGCGCTTTCTCGGTCATCCCCTCGCTACCACGCTGTAAAAGATTGGCGATCAGGCCGCTGACGCCCGCGATACGCCCATTGGCAACGACGAATAAGCTGGCAGCCAGGCCAATCAATACGCCGCCTGCAAGGGATGACCATGGGGTGAAGTTGAACCAGTCGACCTTCACGAGGCTTCTGCGGCACAAAATTGTTGGTATAGGATTTGAATTACCGCCTGTGCTGCGGGACTGCTGATGCGATAGAAGACCTGCTTTCCTTCGCGTCGGGTTTCTACCAGCCCTTCGCGGCGGAGTATCGCCAGTTGTTGAGAAAGAGTCGGTTGCTGGATGCCTAGTAGCGACTCTAGATCGCTGACATTGCGCTCACTCTGGGATAACTGGCATAGCAGCAACAAGCGGTCCGAATTGGCCAGCGCCTTTAGGAACTGACTAGCAGCATCGACACTAGCGCGAAGCTGTTGGATACCTAATGGGGGAATGTGGGTGTTCATCAATTTCTCAATCTATTCATATACAATATATATTATTATATATTGTTTGCTTCTGCTGATTTTTTATCGAGGAGCTGCGGCAGGTGCTGCTGACCAGCACTGAAACAGTGCCCACGCCGTTATCGAATGCGTACCGGTGCGGTATTTAGCCAGCACGGGTTTTGTTGGGGGTTCAAGTACTTACCAAAGGTAACCTCTTGCTCTTCGATAACCTTTTGATTCAGCTGGAGGTGTGGCGGTGTGGCCTGATTTAGGGTCGTAATCAAAACTGTTTCTTTTGTTACGGGCTGATTTCGACTCAAACACAGGAAGGCACTGCCATTGGCAGTGTTTGTTGACGCCGGTGGCAGTGCCGCCACACTATGATCGGATTTTTAGGCGTCATGATGACACGTAGCCCGCCCGCCCCAAACGGTCCACGGCCCGACCAAGTGCAATCACTTGTCTCGTTTCTTGAGCACGAGGCCGACCCGATGATTGTGCTTGATCCCGAATACAACATCCTGGCTGCTAACACCGCGTACCAGCGTCAGTTCGGCAGTGTTGACAAGCCTTTTATCGGCCATAAGTGCTATCAAATTTCACACCATTACGATGTTCCTTGCGATCAGGCCGGCGAGCATTGCCCGATGAAAAAAGCGCAGGACTTGCGCGGTCCAGACCGGGTTTTGCATATACACCACACGCCGCGCGGGCCTGAGCATGTCGAAGTCGAATTACGCCCAATTCTGGACGCAAAGGGTGTCATTACCGCTTTTGTGGAACGGCTTAAGCTGGTTCGCAGCGCATCCGCGCGGCCCTGTAAAGAGGGGCTGGTCGGCTCATCGCCGGCCTTCAACCTTGCCTTGTCGGAACTGCAGCGGGTGGCGCCCTCAATGTTGCCGGTACTGTTACTGGGAGAGTCCGGCACAGGTAAGGAGTTGTTCGCCCGCGCGGTACATGAAGCCAGTGAGCGGGCAGTTGGGCCGTTTGTTGTGGTTGATTGTTCGGGGCTGACCGAAACGCTCTTCGAGAGTGAACTGTTCGGGCATGAAAAGGGTGCGTTCACGGGTGCCACCACGCGCAAACCGGGCTTAGTTGAGACAGCGCAAGGCGGCACGTTGTTTCTTGATGAGATAGGCGACGTTCCGTTGGCGATGCAGGTGAAGCTGCTGCGCCTGATCGAGTCGGGTACGTATCGCCGTGTCGGCAGCGTCGAGACCTTGCACGCTAATTTCAGGTTGATTTCAGCGACTCACAAGCCACTGGAAAAAATGATGGAAAAGGGTGTATTCCGGCAAGACTTGTACTACCGCATCAGCGCTTTCCCGATTCAGTTGCCTGCACTGCGTCACCGGATCGAAGACATTAGCTTGCTTGCCAAATCATTTCTGCAACGGGTAGGTCCTGGCAAGCGCAGGCTGACCATAGATCTCGATGCTATGACGCAATTGCAGCGATTTGCCTGGCCGGGCAATATCCGCGAGTTACGCAATGTTCTAGAAAGAGCCAGTCTGTTCGCCGACGACGGCGTAATCCGCTCGGCCCATCTGCCGGCGGCGCCAGCGTCGATATCTCCTCAGGCCTCTAGCGCAACGCCTTTGGAAGGCGGCACGCTGGTACAGATAATGGCCACGTTCAAAGGGACCCGCAGCGAACTGGCCAAGCACATGGGCATTAGTGAACGTACTTTGTATAGACGCCTGAAAGCGCAAGGACTGGCCTGACCACATGTCAGCCTATGACTGCCAATCACTGCCATCATGGCAGATTGGCAGCATATTTACCTGCCAAGGCGTCTGGTGTCTTCGCACTTAAATAGTTAAGTGCTTGTTATTAAACAATAAAAATCACATTTCCCCGCTTGGCATGGCGTGTGCTAATTGCATAGTCATGACTAATTCCGACAAACGACTGCGGCGCCATCTGCTAATAGCAGTGCTCATCAAGCTGATGGTGCTGACAGTGCTTTGGTGGTTGTTCATCCGAGATTCGCGCGTCAGCGTGGACTCGAACACCATCGGCGACAGGTTCGGCGTACCCACCTCGACTCAAGGGGCAAGCAAGTGATTTCAGAACATCTGGTGGATTTGTCACGGCTGCAGTTTGCAGCCACCGCGCTGTACCACTTTCTCTTTGTACCTCTCACTGTTGGCATGGTGTGGCTGCTGGTCATTATGGAAAGCGTCTATGTGATGACGGGTAACGTCATCTGGAAAGACATGACGCGTTTCTGGGGCAAGCTATTCGGTATTAACTTTGCCTTAGGCGTGACTACCGGTATCACGCTGGAGTTTCAGTTCGGTACCAACTGGGCGTATTACTCGCATTACGTCGGCGACATCTTCGGTGCTCCACTGGCGATCGAGGGGATGATGGCGTTCTTCCTCGAATCAACAATGATTGGCCTGTTCTTCTTTGGCTGGGACCGATTAAAAAAGGAACACCATTTTCTGGTCACGCTGTTGATGGCCATTGGTACCAACCTTTCAGCGCTGTGGATTCTGATTGCCAATGGCTGGATGCAAAATCCGGTGGGTTCTGAATTCAGCTATCTCACCATGCGCATGGAAATGGTCGACTTCTGGGCTGTGGTTTTCAATCCAGTGGCACAGGCTAAGTTTGTGCACACCGTCTCGGCCGGTTACGTCACCGGTTCGATGTTTGTATTGTCGATATCGAGTTGGTATCTGCTCAAGAATCGAGATGTCGAGTTTGCAAAGCGAAGCTTTCGGGTTGCGGCAGCCTTCGGCTTGGCGTCAGTGCTGAGTGTCATTGTCTTGGGTGATGAGTCTGGTTACACAGTGGGCGAGGCCCAGCAGACTAAGATGGCGGCCATGGAGGCCATGTGGGAAACGAAACCAGCACCCGCCGGCCTGACATTGGTGGCTAGCATCAACGAAGCTGAGTCGAAGAACAATTGGGAAGTTGAAGTGCCGTGGCTGATGGGGCTGATTGGCACCCGATCAGTCAGCAAGCAAATTCCCGGTATTCATGAGATCAAGGAAAAAAAACCGGGCCCGCATCCTGCGCGGTATCACCGCGGTCAATGCGTTGGAAACGTTGCGTAAGCATCGCGGTGATCCAGCTGCATTGCAGGTGTTCGAAGAATATAAGGCAGACCTCGGTTTCGGCCTGCTGCTTAAAAAGTATGTCGAGGATGTCAACCAAGCCACGCCGGCCATTATAGATAAGGCCGTCAACGATACCGTGCCACGTGTAACACCTATGTTCTGGGCATTTCGGATCATGGTAAGCCTGGGTTTTGCGATGCTGCTGCTGTTCGGGCTGGCGTTCTGGAGCACCTTGAAGTCGACTTGCACACGACGCCGTTGGTTATTGCGTTTGGCTCTGTGCATGCTGCCTGCGCCTTGGATCTCCTGCGAACTTGGCTGGTTCGTCGCCGAATACGGCCGTCAACCCTGGACCATCTACGGTGTGCTGCCAACCCACATGAGCGTATCCACGCTCGGCGTCAACAACCTGTATGGCTCGCTAGCAGGATTCATCGTCTTCTACACCGCGCTGCTGGTGGTTGAAATGTTCTTGATGGTCAAGTTCGCACGTCAAGGCCCAGGGAGTCTCGGAACCGGCCGTTATGCCTACGACGCTAATTTGAAGGATAGCCACCATGCTTGATTACTACACCCTGAAAATTATCTGGTGGGCGCTGGTTGGCGTACTGCTAATCGGCTTTGCAATCATGGACGGCCACGATATGGGGGTCGGCACCTTGCTGCCTTTCGTTGGCCGCAATGATATGGAGCGGCGCGTGGTTATAAACACCGTCGGTCCGCATTGGGATGGGAATCAAGTCTGGTTCATCACCGCTGGTGGCGCATTGTTCGCAGCATGGCCCGTGGTTTATGCGACAGCCTTCAGCGGATTTTACTGGGCAATGATATTGGTTCTATGGGCGTTGTTTTTTCGCCCGGTGGGCTTCGATTATCGCAGCAAGATCAACAATCCAGCCTGGCGCAGCACTTGGGATTGGGGACTTTTCGTAGGGGGTACGGTACCCCCACTGGTGTTCGGGATCGCGTTCGGCAACTTGCTGCAAGGCGTACCGTTCCAGTTCGACGACTATTTGGTGTCAACCTACACGGGCAGCTTCTGGCAGTTGCTGAATCCCTTCGCCCTACTGACGGGCGTCGTCAGCAGCGCAATGATCACTCTGCAGGGCGCAAGCTATCTGGCACACCGCACTGAAGGCGTTATCCAATCCAGGGCCATCAAGGGCGCGATTAGCGCAGCTATCGTGCTGATCTGCTCATTCGTAATCGCCGGAATCTGGCTACAGTCGATCGATGGCTATCGTATTACGTCGGTGATTGATACCGCTGGGTTGCCGGACATTCTCGCTAAGTCGGTTGTACGCGAAGCGGGTGCCTGGATGGCTAATTATCGCCACTACCCTTTGTTGTGGCTGTTGCCTGCGATGGGATTGGTGGGCGCGGCGGGCGCAGCCATGCTGGTGATAGTGCGCCGTACACTCTCAGCATTTGTGGCGTCATCGTTTGCTATTGTCGGTGTCATCAGCACTGCGGGTGTATCGATGTTTCCGTTCATCATGCCGTCGTCGTCAATGCCGGCTGCGAGCCTGACGGTTTGGGACAGCGTCTCAAGCCATCTTAGCCTTGCCATCATGTTCTGGGCCGCGCTGATCTTCATGCCGCTGATTATTCTGTATACCTCGTGGGCGTACCGCGTCATGCGGGGCAAGGTGACCATCGCGCATATCAAAGCCAACGACCATTCAGCTTACTAGTGCCAGCAAAGGAGTAAAAATTATGTGGTATTTCGCCTGGATGCTGGGAGTCGGTTTCGCATTGTTGCTGGCTATATTGAATGCGATGTGGGGTGAAAACGAAGCAGGCCGAGCCAAGACCGACACCGACGAGGCGCAGTCATGATGCCTCGCGTCGCTAACGCCCCACCACCTTCACACATACATGTACTGAGTTTGGTTGTCGCTGTGGCAATCATGCTCGGCTGCACTCTCTACCCCCCGTTCATCGCAGCCTCTGATGGAAGAGCTGACCATGCTCTCGCTACCGCGCTGTTCGCAGCCATGAGCGTTGCCTTTGTGAACGGGGTGGGTTTTGTCCCGCGCCTGACCGTTTGGCGTTTGCTTTTCTCGGGCTGGACCTGCCTTGCGGCGCTAGGGCTCGCCGGTTGGATAAAGTTCCTACATTGAGTGCTGATGGCATGAGTGAACGATTGAGTCAGGGTAAGAACAAAATCAGTGCATATCTGCAGTTAGGGGGGGAGGCGGGGATCCTTGCACTGGTCGACCGTTTTTACGAGCTTATGGACGTGCTACCCGAGGCTAGGATAGTGCGCCGGATGCATCCGCCGAGTCTCACAGGCAGCGCGGACCGTCTATTTAAGTTTCTCAGTGGCTGGCTTGGCGGTCCGCCACTATTCCAACGGGAGCGCGGTCACCCGCGCTTGCGCATGCGACATGCGCCCTATGCAATTAGCAGGGTCGAACGCGACGAATGGATGTTGTGCATGCGTCAGGCAATCAGCGAGCAGGTGGGTGACTCAGACCTAAATGCGAAGCTGAAACGTATGTTTTCCGACATGGCAGACCACATGATCAATACCGATGAGGGCAGCACAGGTGTTGCGGCACCGGGTTGAAATCCGCCCATCATCGTCAACAGATCTCCCTGTTCTGTTTTGCTTGTCGCACATCGCCGTGTCGACGCTTCCTTGCAGCAAAAAAAACCGCTAAGCATGCCGCAGCAAGTAGTAGAAATTGATGTTTCTGCGGTTCGAACGGTTGCCCTGTTTGCCTCAAGTAGGCGCAAGAGAAGAACGGTGACAGTCTGATTTTGCGTGAAGACACGGTGATAGATGATGACCAAAAAGAGGTGTTTGAGCAACGACGGCAAACTGAGGAGTGAACAAGAGGACCCACTACCGCCATGCTAGCCAGTGCGGCCAACGGTTTTCGCTTCCAACGGATTGGCGGCAGTTGCGGATGGTTGTCGCTGCCTTCGCGCCAATGTTTTACCAACTGCGCGTCGATGGCGAGTGCGGTACCGATGCCTGCCATGGCGATGCCACAATCGAGCACTTGGTTGACGACCGAGAGGCGCCGAATACCGCCAGTGACCATCACTGGCATTCACTGGCATTCACCGGCTTTGCAGGATTACCCGCAGTAAACGCCAGGATTTCCAGCGTGTTCCAGCCAAAAAGCTTTTCACCCAAGGTCAAACCGAATTCGCCCCATCGAACATCCAGTGTTAACCCCAATAAATGCTCATCAACGCCCAAGTCATAGATCGCTGCGCGCACGGAGTCGGGTATCGAGGAGGGGACAAGCCCTCGACAGCGAATACGGCCGTTTTGATCGACCAAGCTCGCCAGCGCATTGCTCAAGACCACGGTGGGATTGGACATGACCCCACCCCAATTGCCTGAGTGCAATCCGTTACCGCGCGCTTTGACCTGGAGAGAAAACAGCGCCGAGCCTCGGGAGCCGAGAAATAGTGTGGGGCGGCTGGTTCAGACGTGGGCCATCCGACGCGATAAATACATCTGCTTTAAAAAGCTGCTGATGAGCCTCGCAGACTTCACGTAGCCCAGGAGAGGCGCATTCTTCGCCCGTTTCGAAGAGGGCTTTTACGTTAAACCCTAAACGGCCCTCTCGTGCCTTGATGACCTGTTCGAGCGCCGTGAGGTTGAAAACGTAGGCTAACTATTTCCCCTCTCATCTACGTCTTGGACGGCGGGCTGCCGCGCAATACATCGGTGCCTTGTATCGGTGTCAGTTGCACCGGCTTGCCACTGCGCGCTGACTCATAAATGGCCTCCATGATGCGTTGGTCCTGTAAGCCTTCTTCGCCTGGCGTCCAGGGTTGCTTGCCGGTAGCAACGCATTCGGCAAAATGGTCCATCTCAAGGGCGAACTGATTATTTTTCTTGGTAGTGATCTGCTCAATACCAGGCGCAACGAAGTCACGGGTGTCCTCTGCGATGCGACTGCGTTTGAGTTGCAGCCCTTCATACGAAAAAGCCGGGTCCATATCGGCCCAGCCGGTGTCACCCAGAACGCGGTAGCGATTGGACCCGAAGGTTGCGTAGCTGGAGGTGCATTGCACACGGACCCCGCTTGGGAAACGCATCTGCCACAGCATGGCTTCCTCGACCTCCACAAAGCGCGGATCGCCTTCAGTGCTGTATTGGCTAGCCGACACTTCAACCGGTTCCTCGCCCAGTAAAAACCGCGCAGTGTTCAAACAGTAAAGGCCGATGTCCGGCAACGCTCCGCCGCCAGCCAGGGCTTTTACATGGCGCCATTGGTGGGTGTTTTCCTTTGACTGGTTTTGGCAATTCGACATGTCAATCAGCTTGATCTTGCCCAGTACCGCGCCCTCGCGCACCCAGGCCATGACTTGGCGATGCTGCGGTTCGTACTGGATTCTGTAGGCGATCATCAACAACCGATTGGCGGCCTTGCACGCATCAATCATGGTCTGGCAATCGACGACGGAGGTTGCCATGGGTTTTTCACACAAAACGTGCTTTCCGGCCTTCGCGGCCCTGATCACGAAGTCTCGGTGCAGGGCGTTAGGTAATACGATGTACACCGCGTGCACCTCGGGGTTGTCACGCAGTTGGTCAAACGTCTCGTAGTTATAAAGGCTGGTTTCGGGCACGTCGTACATCGCCGCCACCTGTCGCGCCTTGTCAGGGTCGCCGCTGACCAGTGCCGTGACTCGGCAGCGTTTGGAAGTCGCCAGCGCCGGCATGATTTCCTCCAGACTCAACCGGCCCAAGCCCACGATGGCAAGCCCCAGGCGCCCATTGCGGCCCAATTGCACGGGCATCTCGGATTTCTCGGTTTTGTCTTCTTGCATGGGCGGGAGGCTGACTGCCTTGGGCAAATCCTTGGCGGGCTCCGCATTCATTTGCCCATCCGCGGCGGTCGCGGCTTGCGCCCAACTTGATTGGCCAGTGAGTCCAAGCACGCTGGCAGCCGCTACCGTTGAACCGGCCGTAAGCAAGAAGCGGCGACGCTCCGCAAAGGGGGCAGAAATAGTTATGTCCATTGGCGCGGTCCTGGGCAGTGGGATTTGCCTATAGAAGCCCAGGTCACGAGATCAGTTCCACGTTTCTGCCAAGCGACGTAAAGGCTATACCTGCGCCATGCCCCCATCGATACACAAACCGGCCCCGGCGATGTAGCGGCTTTCGTCGCTGGTCAGGAACAGGGCCGCAGCGGCGACTTCTTCCGGCGTGCCAATTGCGCTACTGCCGCCGGTGACGAGTGCACTCTTTCCTTCCAGTGCTGACATGGGTAGATCTCTGAATCAGGTTTACACCAAGATATATTTCATATATCTGGTGTCAATCACGCACCTGACTTAGCCTAGGCATAGCCGAGGAAACCCCAATGCCCAAAACGCAAGACACCGTCATTGTCGAAGCCGTCGCCACGCGACCCATTCTTGAGCAGATTGCTAACAAATGGTCGGTGCTTATTCTGACCGTCGTTTGCTCGGAGCCTGCGCGTTTCAACGCCATCAAACGGCGTCTGGAAGGGATTACTCACAAGGCGTTGACCGAAGCGCTTCGCCGCCTGGAGAGAAACGGGCTGGTCTCGCGGCGCGTGATTACCTCATCGCCCATTGCGGTGGAGTATTCGCTTACCGCCCTCGGACATTCACTTCGGGAACCTTTTTCAGCGCTGTATGCGTGGGCAGTTCAGCACCAGGGTGAGGTACAGACCGCTCAAGTGGCGTTCGATCAGCACAAGTTAGCCAACTACAAGGATTAATCCATGGAATCGTCATTGGAAACGGTCGCTCTTTTTTGCCTCAAGTTGGCGCACGAGAAGGACGGCGACAGTCCGATTTTGCGTAAAGACATGGTGATGGATGGTTATCAGAAAGAAGTATTCGGCTTGCTTGTGCGCAGAGGTGATGTCAAAGCGATCCAGCTTAAAGTGGCCCAATGCCTAAGCTTGGCGCAATACGCTTTAGGCGGTACCGAAACGCCGCTCGGGAAAGAGCTTTATAAATTGTCAGATAGCTTTAGTCGCGTTGAGACGATAGCCGCGTTGGATGCCCCCTTAGCGGTACTCAAGCATTATTTAAAAGACGCTCAATAGCGTGGCCAAAGGCGAAAAGCAGGAAATCGATTGACCGGTCTTTAAAGTCTGTTTGCAGCGATGGATACGCTAGTTGTTAAAATTTTTTGAGGAAAATAAGCTGGATTTAAAACAGTCTTAGCGTTGTTAAAAAAATCCAAGCCAAACCGGGGGCGGCACATGGGCAACAGAGTAGGTTATGGTCAGTTGGAGAGTAGACTTCAACGGCCTCGGTACTCTTGAGTATTGTGCGACTGTGGGGCGGACTTCTGATCTTCAAGCGTTACTTGATTTCGATATTCTCAAGCAATCCAAGCAGTTTATTGAATCTTTCAAAGCCGGCTTGCGCATTCTGGGAGGTGAGCTGGTTGGATGCCGAGCAGATGCATTTTACGTTCACTGGCAGCCCAAGCATCTATCGTTATTGGGATGCAACGGAGTGCGTGGTCTTTACTTTGGAAATGGCAAAGCAAGCGCTGGAAGTCGAGTTAAGAGAAGAGACCCAATTTTTGCACCGTTTTGATGTTTTGGTAAGCGCTGTCATTGTGAGATATGACATCCGGGGTAACGTGCTGAATAAGCCAGTGAGGCAATGCCTTGATCAAAATGGCGTCGTTTCGCAAAACCGACGAAAGCAGTACCAGGGATTTGTAGACGCCGACGTATTTGACTTTCTTGAGCAATATGCTCTGGCGTTATTGGCTGATGGCCTTATCGAACAACCAAAAGGATAAAGGGCTCCTGGTTCTGATATTTCGGCCGAATCCCACAAGGTCAGTAGCCTCCTCATCGCTTTTATAACGGTGTCTGGCTACTCTTAGGTCTTGCACAGGCGATGTTTCAATCAATAGGCATAAGATCCCTGCGTAAAATCGTTTGATGGCTCATTGATGTTAGTTATGATGTGCGCGCCGTAATGGGCAGCGAAGCTGGACCCGACCTTGCATGGGTATTTGCCTTGGTACTTTTTCTTACTTTCCGTGACAGGAATCTCGATGCTGGCGTACTCCAAAAAAAGCTTCCTTATCGCCGATGATTTTTCCGACTTTCGCAGTTCGGTCAGGTCGATGCTGCGCGAGTTGGGTGTGGTGGAAGTAGACACCGCCGACACGGGTGAGCAAGCTCTGCTCATGTGCGCGCATAAGCGCTACGACTTTATCCTGCATGATTTCAACTTTGGTGACGGTAAGAAAAACGGTCAGCAGGTGCTTGAAGACTTGATGGTCGACAAGTTGATGAGCCATGAATCGGTGTTCATCATGGTCACGGCCGAGAATAGCCAGGCCATGGTGATGAGCGCGTTGGAGTGGGAGCCGGATGCCTACCTGACTAAGCCCTTCAACCGTGCCGGGCTGGCCCAGCGCCTTGAAAAACTTGACCAGCGCAAGACGCTGCTCAAGCCGATTCTTCAAGCGCTTGACCACAATAAACCTCTCGAAGTATTGGCCGCCTGCGCCAAATTGACCGAGCAGGACCAGCGCTTTGCTCCGCTCTGCTTGCGTTACAAGGCCAATGCCTTGCGCGATCTGAATCAGCACGACGCGCTGGAAAGTTTCCTTAAAGGCGTACTGGCCGACCGCGCTACGCCTTGGGCGTATGCCGGGCTTGGCAAGTTATTGTTTAAACGTGGCAAGGTCGTCGAGGCGCAAGCGATTTACGAGCGGGCAATCATTGCCTTCCCGATGATGCCAACGCTCTACGACGGTCTGGCCGATGTACTCGTGGCCCAAGGTGAGGTCAAGCGCGCTCAAAGCGTGCTTGAAAGTGCGGTGCGTCTGTCGCCTTTGGCCGTACGTCGGCAACGGCTGCTGGGCAAGCTGGCGCTGGGTAATGAAGATTTTGAAGGCGCCTCCAAGGCCTATCGCCATGCGGTGTCCCAAGGTAAGTATTCTCGCTTTAAGGACCCAGAGAGCAACCTGGGCCTGGCGCAGGCGCTGATTAACAAAAATGGCGATAACGGCCTGGATGCGCGCTCCCGGGTCGAGGTCAACCAGACATTGGGAGAGGTCGCGAAGGAGTACGGCAGCAACCAAGGGCTGCAATTGCGCACCGGTTTGATGAAAGCCACCAGCCTGAAGCGCTCAGATCCTGAAGCTGCGGCGAAATTGACCCTGGAAGCGCTGGCACACCTTGAGGGCATGGATCACTTTTTCGGCGCCGAGGCGGCGCTATTAGTTGCCTCCCAACTCCAACAATTGGGTCACCCAGACGCAGGCGCCGGGATATTGAAAAGCTGCGCAGAAATCTACGGTGATGATCCCGCGATCATGCAAGGGATTGGTCGCCTGACCGATGATCCGGCGATTCTTGGTGCGGGCAAGGCCGCGTCCGACCTCAACCTGCAGGGCGTGCGCCAATACAAGGCCGGCAATATTGCCGAAGCCCAGGCCTTCTTCCGTCAGGCACTGGCGTTGCAATCGAAGAACATCAGTATCGCGTTGAACATGGTGCAATCCTTGCTCCATGCCAAGGGAATGCCTGCAGATGCCGAAGGGCTTGAAGAGTGTCGGGTGTGCCTGAAAATGATCGGCATGATGCCTGAGACTGATCCGCGCTATGAGCGCTACCAGAAATTGCAAAGCCGGGCGTTTGGCGCATGAACGATAACGGGCTCGACTTTTCGATGGTGATTGCTTCCGTCGTACATGACATGAAAAACTCGCTGTCGACATTGATGCATGCCCACAGCCAGTGGCTGATGCAACTGACCAAAGTTCAGCAAGACGTCCCAGAACATGGGGCCATTGAATATGAGTTTGCCCACCTCAACGGGATGTTGGTGCAACTGCTCGGGTTATATAAGCTGGGCGTTAATCAGTTGCCGCTACGCCCGGACTATCATGAACTTGATGACTTTATCGAAGCCCTGTTGGCCTGCCATCAGGACGTTCTGCACAGTCACGGACTGGTCGCGAACTACGAGGTCCAGGGTTTTGATGAACTTGGCTTCTTCGACCGTGAACTGATCAGCTCGGTGGTGGCGAACATCATCATCAATGCGGTCCGTTATGCGCGCCACGCGATATTGATCACCGCCCACGAAGAGGACGGCCAGTTGGTGTTGACGGTCAATGACGACGGCCCAGGCTACCCGGCGCAAATGCTTGAGCGCCAATCGGACTATCTGCACGGAATCAATCAAAGCAGCGGCAGCACGGGGCTGGGTCTTTATTTCGCCGCGCGCATCGCTGAACGGCATGAGCGCAACGGCGTGCGTGGGCACATTGAGCTCGCCAACGGCGGAAAGTTAGGTGGCGGTAACTTCAGTCTTTACCTTCCTTAGAACGCCGCTGGCATAAAGCGACGCGACCACCGGGTGGTCGCGTCATTTTCTTTCTTGGTAACCCGGGAATCAGCAAATTCTAGGCAACTGTTCCCCGGTCAACCAATCCACGATCCGCCGCCCGCCAAAGCGGGTCTGCATCTGCACGAACCCATGTGAGTCATCCAGAACAGTGCCGATGCGCACTGCGTTTTGGCCCAACGGATGGTTGCGCATGGCACGCAGCAATGGTTCGGCGTCGACGTCAGAGCAAATGGCGACCAACTTGCCCTCGTTAGCAATGTACAGCGGGTCGAGCCCGAGCAGTTCACACGCGGCTTCAACCTGCGGCAGCACCGGGATCATCGCTTCGTCGAGCAACATCCCCACCCCAGATTGACCGGCAATTTCGTTCAAGGTTGTGGCCAGTCCGCCCCGTGTCGGGTCGCGGAGCACGCGCAGTTCGGGAGCCGTTGCGAGCATATGGGCCACCAGTTCGTGCAACGCGATGCTGTCGGAAAGAATCTCGGTGTCGAATTCCAGCGCCTCGCGCTTGGACATGATCGCCACGCCGTGCTCACCGATGCTGCCGGAGAGCAAAATCGCGTCGCCAGGGCGAGCGCGATGGCCGCCGGTATTAACCCCCGCAGCGACTACGCCAATCCCGGTGGTGCTGATGAAGACGCCGTCGCCTTTGCCGCGCTCAACCACTTTGGTATCGCCGGTGACAATCGGTACACCGGCATCCCGGGAGGCGCGGGCCATGGACTCGACGATGCGCTTGAGGTCGGCCAAAGGATAGCCTTCCTCGATGATAAAGCTGGCGGACAGGTAGAGCGGGCGCGCGCCGGTCATGGCCACGTCGTTGACCGTGCCATGCACCGACAGGCTGCCGATGTCGCCGCCGGGAAAGAACAGCGGCGAGACCACGTGGGCGTCGGTGGCCATGACCATGCGTTCGCCGGGGGCGAGTGCTGGGCTGAAGACGGCGCCGTCGTTGCCCTCACGCAGCCAAGCATTGTCGAAGGCGGCGACGAACAGTTCTTCGATCAATTGCGCCGAAGCGCGGCCGCCCGCGCCGTGGCTCATGTCGATGCGTCCGTCGCGCAGGTTCAGGGGGCGGACATAGCCGCGCTTGACCGGGGAACGAGCGTTCATAAAGCGACCACCTCAATATCCTTGTAGCGCCCGTAGGCGTAATGCGCAGCGCACGCGCCTTCGTTGGACACCATGCACGAACCCATGGGGTTCTCCGGTGTACACACGGTGCCAAACAGGCGGCAATCGGTGGGCTTTTTCTGGCCCCGCAGAATTGCGCCGCACTCACAGGCTTTGTGGTCCGGCACCGCCTTATATTCCAGGCCAAAGCGCACTTCGGCGTCGTAGCGGGCGAAGGCCGGGCGAATACGCAGGGCGCTGAGCGGGACTTCGCCGAGACCGCGCCATTCGAAACTGGGACGTAGCTCGAACACTTCATCCATCAACGCCTGGGCACCGGTATTGCCATGGCGCCCGACTGCGCGGATGAACTCGTTCTCAACCTCGGCCCGGCCTTCGTTGACCTGGCGCACCAGCATCAAGATGGCTTGCATCACGTCCAGCGGCTCAAAACCGGCGATCACCACCGGCTTGCGGTACTGAAGGGCGAAGCCTTCATAAGGCGCCGAGCCAATGACGATGCTGACGTGCGCCGGGCCGATGAAACCGTCCAGCTCCACCGCCGACGCGGCGTCATGTTGCGGTGCGGCGAGGATGTGGGAGATCGCCGCCGGGGTCAGGACATGGCAGCAGAGCACGCTGAAGTTATCCAGATTACGTGCCGCCGCTTCGCGAATAATCAGCGCGGTGGGCGGGGTCGTGGTCTCAAAGCCAATGGCAAAGAACACCACTTGCCGTGATGGATTCGCTTCGGCAATTTTCAGCGCATCCAGCGGCGAATAGATCATGCGGATGTCAGCGCCGTGAGCCTTTGCCCGCAACAACGACAGACCTTCAGAGGCGGGCACGCGCAGGGTGTCGCCGTAGCTACAGAGGATCGCCCCGTCTTCCAGCGCCAGCTTGATCGCCAGGTCGATGCGACCAATCGGCAGCACGCAGACCGGGCAACCCGGACCGTGGATCATGCGCACGTTGTCGGGCAGCAATTCGCTCACGCCATAGCGGGAAATCGCGTGGGTGTGGCCGCCGCAGAATTCCATGAACCGGTAGGCGCGGTCGGGGTGCGCTTCTTCGCGGATGCGGGCTGCGATGCGTTGCGCCAACTCGCCGTCGCGGTATTCGTCGATGTACTTCATGAGGCTTCCGATTGCGCGCGGTTCAATTCGTCGAACATTTCCAGCGTGCGCTGGGCTTCTTCTGGATCAATCAAACCCAAGGCATAGCCGACATGGATAATCACGTAGTCGCCGACCTGTGCTTCAGGCACCAGCGCCAAGGAGATTTCTTTGCGGATACCGCCGAGATCGACCAGCGCTGTGTCGACACCACGCAGTTCGATGACGCGGGCGGGAATGGCTAAGCACATGGGAGTTCCTCCAGCGGCGGGGCCGCTTGGCTTTCAAATTCGGGCCAGTGGGCGGCGATCCAGCCTTGGCCGAGGGCCAGACCGGCATCGCCGCAGGACACGCTGTGCGCGCTAAACACCTGCACGCCCTCGGCGCCAAGCAGGTGAGTAAGGCGCGCACTGAGCAGGCGGTTGGCGAAGCAGCCGCCACCGAGCACCACCGGCAAATTTCCAGGTTTTTGCAGCACCCAGTCTGCCAAAGCGGCGGCCAGCGCCAGATGGAACACGGCGGCTCCTTCGGCACTGCGGCCATGATCGGCCAAATCGAACAGTCGGGAGAGTAACCGGCGCAGATCCAGCACGCCGTCAGACTGAATCCGCCATAGACCGTCGACGACCGGGTCGGCGTTCAGCGCCAAGTATTCGGTGGCCACACGCTCCAGCGCGATGGCCGCTTCGGCTTCCGCTTGCTGGCGCACACTGAGGCCAAGAATGCCCGCAGCCGCGTCGAACCAGCGCCCCGCGCCGCTGCTCGGCGGGCAATTGAGCTCACGGCGGAGCATGCCGGCGACGGTGCCAGCGCTTTGCTCACCCACCAGCGGACCCAGGCGCGGGGTGATTTCCGCGTCGCGGCCCAATAGGTGCAGCGAGGCGGCGGTCAAGCGCCACGGTTCACGGGCGGCGATGTCGCCACCCGGCAACGGCAGCGGCAGCAGATGACCAAGCCGACGCCAAGCGTGAGGCCCGACCCACAGTAACTCGCCGCCCCAAGCGGCGCCGTCACTGCCCAAGCCAACACCGTCCAGTGCCAGACCCATCACCGGCCCGTCGAGCCCATGTTCGGCCATCAACGCGGCAACGTGGGCGTGGTGATGCTGAACCGCCAGCGCCGGTACATCCAGCCGCTCGGCCAGGCTCACGGCCAGTTGTGAACTGTAGAAATCCGGGTGCAGGTCATGGGCTACCGCGCATGGGGTCGTCTCGGCCAGTGTCAGCAGACGTTCCAACGACGCTTCAAGGTCCAGGCAACTTTGCGGATCGCTCAGATCACCATGGACCGGCGACCACAGCACCTGATCGTGCTGGAGTAAACACGCGGCGTTTTTCAGCCAGGCACCGCAGGCCAATACCGGTGGCCAGACGTTCATGTTCGCAAGTTTTTGGCTGCGCACGTCAGACGCCCTCGGCCGGCGCCTTTAGCGCGGCCAGTTCGGCTTCCAGCGCGGCAATGCGCGCCGCTCGGCGATCCATTTTTGGCGCGCCGGCCAGCAACCAGTCGATCCAGGCATCCAGGCCGGTGCCGTCACGGGCGCTGAGCTGAATGATCTGCAACTGCGGATTGACCTGATGGGCGTAGTCCAGGCAGCGCTGCACATCGAAGTCCAGGTGCGGCAACAGGTCGATCTTGTTGAGAATCATCAATTGCGCGGCGGCGAACATGTCCGGGTACTTGAGCGGTTTGTCCTCGCCTTCGGTGACCGACAAAATCGCGACTTTGCCGGCTTCGCCAAGGTCCCACAGTGCCGGGCACACCAAATTGCCGACGTTCTCGATGAACAAAATGCCCGCAGGCTCGCCCGGGGTTTTTGGCTGATGGTTATGCGCGTGATGATTCGTAAGCAGCGGGGCTTTGGCGTGATGATGCCCATGCCCTGCGGCGTGCAGTTCATCGTGCAGCGGCAGTCGCGCATAGGCTTCGGTGATCATCCGCGCATCCAGGTGGCAACCCTTGCCGGTGTTGATCTGGATCGCCGCCACCCCGGTTTCGCGGATGCGCTCGGCGTCGTGACGGGTCTGTTGGTCGCCTTCGATCACGGCCAAGGGCAGCCCGGACTGGCGTGCGCGCAGGGCCAACAGCGTGGCGCACAACAGCGTGGTTTTCCCCGAGCCGGGGCTGGACACCAGGTTGAGCGCCAACACGCCATGGGCGGTGAAGTTCTGCCGATTGCGGGCGGCGTGGCGGTCGTTCTCGCCGAGCACATCTTGTTCGATGCGGATCGTGCGTGCCTGGCTCAAGCCGGGCACTGAAACCCGCGCTTCGCCCGCGCCGTAATGCAGATCGCCAGTGGCGTCTACCTGCACGTCGCTATCGGGGGCTGCTTCGTTGCTGGGGTCTTGCTCGTGTGAATGGCCGGTACCGCAGCCGCAGACGACGCACATGGCGTTTCTCCAGATTTCTAATCAGAAATCAAATGTCAGTGATCCTCGACCTGTAGGTCGAGGATGCGTAATTCGGTGCCGCCGGTAGGCTGCAACCAGAAGCCGCCGCAGGTCGGGCAAGGTGCGCCGCGTTCGACCAAGGGCACGCTGGCGGCGCAGTCCAGGCACCAGGCCTGACCGTGGGGTTCTTCGATGTCGATCTGCGCGCCTGCCAGCAACGTGCCGGGTGCCAACGCTTCCAGGGCGAAACGCAACGCATGCACTTCGACCCCGGCCAATTTTCCGGCCTCCAGACGTAAACGGCTGACGCGCACGAACGGATCGGCCGCCGCTGCTGCTTCCACAGCACTAAGAATGCCGCCCGCCAGACTCAATTCATGCATGGCTGGGTTCCTGGGTGGTTGTCCGGTCTGTTTTCAGCCCGGTTTCCATCGTAAACGCGATGCAGGGATCGAAGGCCGCCATCAATAACTCGGCCTGGCGCTGGCTGCGTGGATCGTCACTGGGTAACGATGACAGCGCCTGGGACAGAGCGCCCTGCGGGTGCATGTTCCATTCGGTGGGCGCAACGATTTGATAGTCGCTGATCTTTACGCCGTCGCCGTGACACTCCAGACATACCCGATGCAGCAACAGACCGCGAGCGGTTTCGCTCCAGGCCAAGGCTTCGCCCGTATCCAAGGCCAGTGCGCCAAGCGCCGGGGCGCGGGCATCGGGCAGCGACAGTCGGGCCAGTTCGGCGACCCGCGCGCCCAGTCTTAGCCAGGCGGTGCTGTAGCGTTCGGGATGGGGCTCACCCAATCGTGTCCAGCTGCCAGTTTCACGGGGTTGGTTGTTGAATTCGGGGCGCAGGGCAAAATCGGCGCAACGACTCAGGCTCTCGGCCACGGCGTGCAGCGCTGGGGTGTCGTTGATCAGTTGCAGCGCCTGCACCGGTAAATTCATGGTTTGTGCGTCTTCGCGGCAGTGGGCGAGGGCGCGGCTTAGCCAGTGGTCCTTGCGCGAGGTCCATTCCAGCAACGTGCGTTGGGGATCTTCTTCCCAGTGTTCTAGCCATGCGCGTACCGGGCCGCCGAGCCACAGACTCATGGTGGCTTCGGGCGCTTGATCCCAGGCCCGCAGTTCAACCGGCGAGCAGCGTTCAGCGCTGGGGTCAAGCAGCGGCGACCAGTTCAGCACGATACGCCGTAGGTGCTCACGGCGAGTCTCGGCCAACAACGCCTGGCTTGCGCCCCAACTGGCTTGGGCTTCACCCTGCAATGCCGCGTTAACGGCCAGTTGCGCAGTCAACCCATGGGCCTGACCGCACAGGCTGTAAAGCAACGGCAGACGTTGAGCCGCGGCCTCAGGAGGTTGGCCGCGCAGTAAACGGGCGGCCAGCAGTGGGCGCCCACCGATGATCGACGGCTGCTGGCCCGGTCGGATTCTGAGTGAACCGCCGAGTCCCGACAGGTTGTTCGCTGCTGTCATTGCAGATCACCGGACAGGCGGCCGAACAGCAGCGACCGACGACTGAGCGCTGGATGCGGCTGCGGCTTCTCTTCTTCTACGGGGCCGCGCAACAGCAGTAGCACCTGTTCGGCCGTGGCACGGGCGGCCGCTTGATCCGCGAACTCAAAAACCGGCGAAAACAACGAGCAGCTTTCGTAGGTGCCGAAGTCTTCATCGACTGCACCAATGAACGTCAGGTGTTGGCCACCGAACAGATGTTCACGGGAGGCGCCTTGGGCCAAGGGTGCACTCAAGGCTGGGGCCAACCACATCAGGTTCATGAACCAGGGCGTGATCAGAATCCCGAGCACCCCGCAGGACGCGTCTTCACTGGCAATCTGCGTGGAAAAACCGACGGCCTCGACCTCCAATACCGGATTGAGAAAGGGCAGGCCGCGCATGCGAGTGTCGGCGATATCCCGGAAATGTGCGGCCAATTCCTCACCGCGCAACTGCGCTGTGTCGGGCAATTCAGTCTGCGTCATTGAGCACCATGAACTGCTCGGCGGCGCCGTCGCAGTTCGGGCAGCACCAATGGTCCGGCAAGGCGGAAAACGGCGTGCCGGGCTCAATTTGCCACACCGGATCACCGTCCTTCGGGTCGTACACCCACCAGCAGATCTTGCACTCCAGGCGAGTGTCATCGCTGATGCGAGTGGAATCGCCTCGGTAGCTGCCTTCAAAGCTGGGTCTGTCCGTCATGTCACTGCCCTTCAAACCATTGGATAACATCTTCGAAACGTTCCAGCGAATCGCTGAGGTCTTCCGGCGCTGCGCAGATCACTTCTGGCAGGTCGGTGATCTCGATGGTGTCGAGAATGAGCGCATCCTGGGAATTGAAGTACGTGACGCGCCAGCAGTTGTGGATCAGGGTGCTGCTGATCCGGCAATTGCCGTAACCACGCGCCAATGCCCGCACTGGGCCGACCGGCAAACACACGTCGAGGAAACCAATGTCTTGCTCGGACAACGGCAGCAGCGTCAGGTTGATCACATGGGCCGGGCTGCCGGGTTGCCAGTGCTGAGTCTGGTCTTCGATCTCGGTGAGAATCGCCGGAGCGTTCATCACGCCCATCGGCAGCGCAGACCGGATATCAAAGGCTGCTGGCTGGGCTGCGTTACGGGCAACGCTGCGCAGTTGGGCGGGGGCGGCACCGACCTCGACATAATCTTGGCCTTCACCATAGAGGCGCCAGACCCCAGCGAAGATCGACTCCTGAATCCGCAACGGCGGTTCCACGACCAGCATGATGCTGACTTCGCCTTCACCGAGCAGTTGATCCAGCAGCGTGCGATCACCGACTTCAAGCCCGCTCAAATCGAGGCTTTCTGTTGCTTCACCGCGGTTGCAGGCATACAGCCGGTGCAGAAGGTCTTGCAACGCCTGACGTGCGCCGGGCAATTCGTCCAATTCTTCCGGCTCGGGCAGTATCGGCGCGCTGTGGGTGTACATGCCTTGGGGCATGCTGATGTATTCGAGGACTTCCTCTTCCACTTGGGAGCCGGGACCGAGATCGACCAGCGGAATATACATTTGCGGGGCCATAGGCGTTCCTCCGTTCACTGGCAACCACCGGTAGCGCCAGGCGTTTCGGCGAACAGGGGGATGCGGGCATTGCTCTGGGCCAAGGCTTTATCAGCCAGGCTCAGGTATTCGTCCCAGTCGTGCATGCCGTCGATGGTAGTGACGTAACCGCCGTCGCGCAGCCAGACCAAGGTCGGCCAGCGGCGCAGGGCAAAACGTGCCGCGATGGCTTCTTCTTCCGCGCGATGAACGACACCCAGCCGCAAGGTGCAGCCGTGGCGGCGGGACACTTCCTGGCGCAGTTCGGGCAAGACCACCGCCACGTCCAGGGATTCAGGGTGGCGCACCGGGTCGCCACACAGCAGCAACAGACAGTTGCCGCCCAGGGCGAGCCAGGCGTCGAGGTTCTCGCAGCCAATCCAGCTGGCGTCGAATTGCTCCACCAGCCGCGTGATCAGCGCAGGGATGGCCGGCGTGACAGGGATGGGCGCCATGAAAGCGGCGGATTCACTCATGTGGATTCCTTGAGGTTGGGCCGCACGGGCGCAGCAGCGATGGGTGATTGGCCCAACAGGGTGGCGAGCTGTTCAGCGTTCATCGCTGAAGGCAGGCTGAAGCCGGGCGCGGTGTCCGGCTCCGGCGCGTTGCCGAACATGGCCGATTCAAGCATGACCAGGGTCGAGTCGATTTCTGCCGCCCGCTGTGGGTCGAGGCGTTCGCGGGCGGCGTCGAGAAAGATCAGCAACCAGTCATCGACCTCGCAGGTGCCGACCAGCGAGGTGTCGATGAGCCGGTCCCGGCCGTGGCGGTCGCGGCACACGGAAGAGCCAAGGTTGGCACTTACCACTTGCATGGGCAGTCCGATGCACATATCAAACGCGCCTGGCGAGAATGCGTTCGTCACCGATCCGGCAAGCGTTCTGCGCAGAAGGGCGTTCGCCTTCGTAGCGGTCCAACTCCAAGTGCGGCAAGGTCACTGCCTCTTCATCGGTGAGCGGCGAAGCGCGTTGACGCGGCTCGGCACCCCAGGTTTCCAGGACCCGCACCGCTTCGGTCAACGCGCCTTCCATGGCCGCCCTGACGACCGGCCGCAGGCTGCCGCCGTAATCCATCATGTGCTCCGGCTGGCAACCGATCAGCAGCACCCGTTGTGGGAAATGACCGGTCAGTTGAGCCAGCATCAGCACCTCCTGAAAACCGGTCTGGTGCAGGCTCAACTTCTTGATGCCGAGAAATTTAGGCACTTCATCGTCGGTGACGAACTTCAACTCACCGGGGGTCAGGTTGTAATCGACCGCATCGAAAATCAGCAGGTAATCGGCTTCCTGCACATGCTGGATCAAGTACAAACCCTGGGTGCCGCCATCGATCAGCGCGACGTTGTCCGCGAATTCATAGCGTTGCTGTAACGCTTCGACACAGCGCACGCCGAAGCCTTCATCGGCCCACAGCAGATTGCCAATGCCCAACACGGTGATGCGTGGACGGGGCGATGCTGAGGTTTTCATGAGTGACTCTGCTGGTGTGTTCATTTTTTGAAGGTCTTGTAGCCGGAGATCATCCCGCCGATCAGGCTGAGGCGACCGTTGATTTCTTCGCGGACGGCGGCGTACACGTGCAGCCCTATGAAGATCAGGATCACCCACATACCGAAGTGGTGCAGGGTGTGGACTTGCTGGGATTGCCCCAGCAGCGGCAGCACCCAGCCGAACATCCGTTCTTGCCACGAGCCCATTTGCGACCCTTCGCCATACAACGCGAAACCGGTCAGGACCATGAATATCGAGGTCAGCAGGAACACGAAAAACATGGCGAAACGCGACAGCGGGTTGTGCCCGAAGGTCGGCTCCGGGATCGGCCCGGCGAACAGGTAATAACGCAGCCAGATGTAGAAATCAGCCCAGTAAGCTTTGCTCAGCACCGGAACCGAGAACAGCTCGCGGGCGTGATGATTGCCCACCAAGGCCCAGTAGGTACGGCCCAGCAGGCCAATGGCAAACACATAGCCGGCGCTGAAGTGCGCGAAGCGGATGTAGCCCATGACGAAATGGGCGCTGGCTTCACCCGGTTGGGTGGCCAGTGGGGAGCCGATTAAATACCCGGTCACCGCCAGCACTAAAATGCAGGCGGCATTGATCCAATGCCACACGCGCACCGGTGCCTCGTAAACGTACTCCGGCAGGCCCATGGGGGTTTCAGTCTGAAGGGTCATATCTTCACCTTTGGAAGGGCAGGTGCCGTATCGCACCTGCCGGATGCCTGGGTTAATTACTCAGCTCACCTTGACGGTGCTCAGCTCGGCGCCGTCCTCGCTCATCACGTGGGTGGCGCAGGCCATGCACGGGTCGAAGGAGTGCAGGGTGCGCAGGATTTCCACCGGCTGATCGGGGATGGCCACGGGGGTGTTCATCAGTGCGGCTTCAAACGCGCCGATCTGTCCCTTGGCATCACGCGGGCTGCCGTTCCAGGTGCTTGGCACCACGCACTGGTAATTCTCGATGCGCCCGTCCTTGATGCGAATCCAGTGACCCAATGCGCCACGCGGTGCGGCGACGATGCCGACACCTTTGGCTTCTTTCGGCCAGGTCGCCGGGTCCCATTTCTCCACGTTGGCGGTGGAGCGGTCGCCGTTGCGGATGTTGGTCATTAACTCGTTCCAGTCGTCGACCATCAGCTCGGCGCAGTATTCGGCTTCCAGCGCGCGGGTCAGGGTGCGGCCGATGGTGCTCGGCAGCAAAATCTTGGCGCTGTAGTCGGTCTCAACCATGCCGAGGGTTTTCGGCAGGTCGTGGTTGACCGCTTGCATCGCGCCGTCGAGCTGTTCTTTGATGCGCTGGGCGTGGGGGTTGCCTTGGACAGCATGGGCATAGCCAAGGATGTAGCGAGCCAGTGGCCCGACTTCCATGGCATGACCGCGCCAGCGAGGGGATTTGACCCACGAGTATTTCGCGCTTTCGTCGACTTCCTCAATGGCGGTGCGAGTGCCTTTGGTTTTGGCGCCCAACTCGTAGTTGGCTTCAGTGATGCCATCCCACGGGTGCAGGCCCTTGTCGTTATCCGGGTAGTTGTACCAAGAGTGGGTGACGAATTCCTGCACCTGTTCAGGGTCGCGCGGGTCAACCGGATGAATTTCGTTCCAGTTGCCGTTGAGAATCGCGCCGCCCGGCAGTTGGTTGGTGCTCTCGTCGTAATTGACCTTCGGGTAGTTGCCGTAGTCCATCACGTTGGTCGCTGCCAGCCCGCCGCCGTGCAGCCAGCCTTTCTGTTTGTAGATGGTGCCGATGGCCAACACGTCCGGTACGTAAACGTTTTTGCAGAAGGTCAGGGCTTCATCGATGCGGGCGCGAACGAAGTTCAGCCGCTCCATGTTCAGCGGCGCCCCGGCGGCCAAATCGCCGTCGATGTTAATGGCGCACGGCACGCCGCCCACCAGGTAGTTAGGGTGTGGGTTCTTGCCACCAAAGATGGTGTGAATCTTGACCCACTCTTTTTGCAGGTCGAGGGCTTCCAGGTAATGCGTGACCGCCATCAGGTTGGCTTCTGGCGGCAGCTGGTAGGCCGGGTTACCCCAGTAACCGTTCATGAACGGGCCGAGCTGGCCGCTCTCGAAAAACTTCTTCAGGCGGTTCTGCACGTCACGGAAATAGCCCGGTGACGACAGCGGGTGAGCCGGCGAAACCTGTTGCTGCAATTCCGATGTGCGCTTGGGGTCAGCCTTGAGTGCCGACACCACATCAACCCAGTCCAACGCGTGCAGGTGATAGAAGTGCACCGCGTGGTCGTGGATTTGAAGGGTCTTGGCCATCATTTCGCGGATCAAGTGAGCGTTCGGCGGGATACGAATACCCAGTGCATCTTCCACCGCACGGACCGAGGCCAGCGCGTGGCAACCGGTGCACACGCCGCAAATACGTTCGACGAACGCCCAGGCGTCGCGTGGGTCGCGGCCCTTGAGAATTACTTCGAGGCCGCGCCACATGGTGCCGGTGGAGACCGCGTTGCGAATGATGTTATTGGCGTCGAGATTGACCTCGACGCGCATGTGGCCTTCGATACGGGTCACTGGGTCAACGACGATGCGTCGGCCAGTGCTGTTCAGGTCGAAACCCTGAGTCGAATAGTTGCTCATCGTTGGTCGTCCTGTCTTGTCGCTGGAGCGTCATGCGGCGCAATCGGCGCCTTGCTGTTGCTGGCGCGCTTGAGCGCTGTCACGGCGGCGTGCGCCGTTGCTGCGGCACCGATGGTGACTCCGGCAGCGAGGCCGATTTGATCGGCATTGGCTTCCACGCCAAAGGCATTGATGTCCGTCAGGTGCTGATAGAACGAGCCCTTGTCCCAGAAACCTTCCTCGGAACAACCGATGCAGCCGTGGCCGGATTGAATCGGGAAGCTGGTGCCGCCGTTCCAACGCACCGTCGAGCAGGCGTTGTAGGTGGTCGGGCCCTTGCAGCCGACTTTGTAAAGGCAGTAACCCTTACGCGCGGCGTCATCGTCCCACGCTTCAACAAACTGGCCGGCGTCGAAGTTTGGACGGCGGTAGCATTTGTCGTGGATGCGCTGGCTGTAGAACATTTTTGGCCGACCCTGACGATCCAGCTCAGGTAAGCGGTCGAAGGTCAGCATGTACGTGATGACCCCGGTCATCACTTCGGCAATCGGTGGACAGCCCGGCACTTTGATAATCGGTTTATCGAAAATCACTTTGTGGATCGGCACCGCTTGGGTCGGGTTCGGCTTGGCCGCCTGTACACAACCCCAGCTGGCGCAGGAGCCCCAGGAGATGATGGCCTTGGCATCTTTGGAGACGCGCTTCAATTGCTCAATGAACGGCTTGCCGCCAATGATGCAGCTCATGCCGTCCTGGTTCAGCGGCGGGTTACCTTCAACGGCAAGAATGTAATTGCCTTTGTATTTGGTCATGACCTCATCAAGGATCGCTTCGGCCTGATGCCCGGCAGCGGCCATTAAAGTGTCGTCGTAATCCAGCGAGATCATCGACAGCACCACGTCCTTGGCCAGCGGGTGTGCGGAGCGAATGAACGACTCAGAACAGCAGGTGCACTCCAATCCATGGAGCCAAAGCACCGGTGTACGCGGCTTGTTTTCCATCGCCCATGCGATTTTTGGCATGAACGCAGGGCCAAGCCCCAATGACGTCGCGGTCAGCGAACAGAACTTGAGAAAGCTCCGACGTGAGATGCCCTGTCTGCGCATCACTTCATAAAATGTTTCCATCACCTAATTTCTCCTCCCCAGGAATCGTCTTCTACTGAGGCTGCACGCTGTTTTTAAGTTAAAAGCCATGCGGGCCCTGTCGGACAGACGAGGAAACGTCTGCCAGCAGGCGCGAGCGTTGATTCGGGGTGTGGGTGTTGCGTGAGCGAGGGTGCAGCCGTACGCAAAGGATCAAGGTGGCTGCAATTGACATGGGCGGTTCAACTACTGGAAGTAATACCTGGTAACTACAAGACCTGTGCCATTTCGTCGCGGGTTAGACTATTGGCTATGAAAATCGCTTATCTAGCTGTTTTCAAAGGGTTTTATTTTTTTGGCCAGCCAGCGCAGGTTGGCGCTGGATTGCCGTGGGCGGACACTTTGTTTCCAGTGGTCTGCTGTACTGGTAACGAGGTGACCGTTATGGGGAGGGGCGTACGCGCGATGACGCTAGGCGGCCGGATAATTGAGGTCTAGCCGGTCGTAGCCTTTGAAGCGATAGAACAGCAGGGAAAGGATCCAGGTCACGGCGAAAAGTCCGACAATCAGGTAGCCAAGCAAGCCGAAATTGTCGTTCAGCGACGCGATCACATCCCACACGCCACCTTCCAGATTCAAGTTCGACGCCAGCAGGTTCGCGGCTTCCAGGCCGCCCACCAACAGCGCCACCAACACCGACACCGAGGTGATGGTCAGGTTGTAGTAAAGCTTGCGCGCCGGTTTCACCAGCGCCCAGTGATAGGCACCGGTCATCATCACGCTGTCAGCGGTGTCGACCAGCGCCATGCCCGCAGTGAACAGGGCCGGGAAGACCAGGATCGACCAGATCGGTAAGTTCTGCGACGCCTGTGCGGCGGAAATACCCAGCAAGCCGATTTCCGTGGCGGTGTCGAAGCCCAGGCCAAACAGAAAGCCCAGTGGGTAAAGGTGCCAACTGCGGCTGATCAGGCCGAACAGCGGTCGCACCAGCCGGGCAATCAGACCCCCACCAGCCAGCAGCGTATTCATTTCCAGTTCGCCGACCCGCTCGCCGCGCCGAACTCGGCGAAACGCCAGGTAAACCGAACGCAGAATCACCAGATTGATCACCGCCACCAGCAGCAGAAACAGCGCGGACACCGAGGTGCCAATCAGCCCACCGATACCGTGCAGCGCTTCGATATTGGCCTTGAAGGTCGAGGCGGTTAGGGCGATGACCAAGGTCGCGAGAATCACGATGGTGCTGTGGCCGAGGGAAAAGAACAGACCCACGGTGGCAGTGGGCTGGCCTTCTTGAATCAACTTGCGGGTGACGTTATCAATGGCGGCGATATGGTCCGCGTCCACGGCGTGACGCAACCCGAAACTGTAAGCGAGAAACGCCGTGCCCAGCAGCAGCGGAAAGTCGCGAAAAGCGATGAAGGCCCAGATCCAGACCAAAAGGTTCACGGCGAACAGCCCGACGAAAATCGCCGCAACGCTGCGCTTGAAGGTCAACGGCGTAGCGTTTTTCACGGCTCCGGCGGTGGTGGATAAAGGCATGGAGACTCCGCGAGGAAGGGTGACAGTCAGAAAATCAGAAGAAAGCATCATACAAACCCTGTGCCAGTACCGTACGGCGGCGTAGTTACGGAGGGAGCGTTATAGGCACTGGAAACTGGTTTTGCACTGATTATGGCCAAGTGAATACTTACTTTGCAGCAGATTCGCTCCGCGCTGGGGGTTGGACGCATGCAGCCGTAATTCTGTGGGAGCAGGCTCGCCTGCGAAGAGGCCGGAAATCGCGCCGCTGATATTGAACCGAAACCTACGGCGCCTGAATTGACGCTTTCGTTGGCAAGCCAACTTGTATGTTTAGACTTGAAGGGGTGGGAGCAGGCTTGCCTGCGAAGAGGCTGGCAATCGCGCCGCTGATATTGACCCGAAACCTACGGCGCCTGAATTGACGCTTTCATTGGCAAGCCAACACAGGAATTGGGCAGCTTCTACGAATTTAATTATGACCAGGCAGAATCAGCGTGAACTCCGCTCCACCATCCGGGTGGTTGCTGGCTATCAACCGGCCTGCGCAGCGTTCGACGATGCTGTAACTGATCGACAGCCCCAAACCGGTGCCTTTGCCAACCGGCTTGGTGCTAAAAAACGGATCAAACACTTGCGTCAGATGTTCGACCGCAATGCCGCCGCCGTTATCACGCAGTCTTAATGTGACCCAATGGGGATCCTGTTCGACACTTATCCACAGCTCCGACGTTTCTCGTTCAGCCGCCTGGGCGGCGTCGTAGGCGTTTTGTATCAGGTTCATCAGCACTTGAAGCAATTGCCCGCTGTTGCCATGTACGACCGGCTCGCCGCTGGGTTGCCAGTGAATGCGCAGGTCCGGTGCACTGCCACGGGTGATCCAGTGAATGGCCCGTTCGACCACCTCATTGAGCGCCACCTCGCCCAACGATTCGCGGTCCACCGCTGAGAACCTTTTCAGCGCGCTGACAATATCAGCCGTCCGTTGCGCGCCTTCGATGGTGCCTTCGATCAATGACGGCAAATCGGCCAGCAATGGGTCAATTCGCAATTGTCGGCGCAGGGTTTCACGGACTTCCTGGGGTTCGTTAGTGTTGACCGCCTCCAGATAACGTTCCAAACGCTCTCGGTATCCGCCCAGCACGTGGGCATTAGCCAGCACGAAGCTGATCGGGTTGTTCAGTTCATGGGCGACCCCGGCGACCAAGCGCCCCAGCGAGGCCATTTTCTCCGCGTGGAGCAATTGTTGTTGAGTACGCTTGAGCGCCTCGTGGGCTTCATGCAATTGCCGATAGGCGTGCTTCAACTCACCCAGCGGACGCCCGACCAGTACATGCCCAACACAGCGGCCAGTGCCCACACTGCGCACGGTGCAACTGATGTCCACCGGCAGCGGCGCGCCGAAGGCATCTTTGAAATTCAGTTCCAGGGTGGCGCTGGTATTAGGCAGGCGCAGACCATTGAGGGTCTTGCGCAATTGTTCTTCACTGTGGATGTCAGCCAGCAAGGCGTAAACCGGGCTCCCGAGCAGCGCGCTTTCGTCACGCCCCACCAGTTTGCGCAGGGCATTGTTGGACTCTTCGATGCGCCCCTCCGGGTCGCAGGCCAATAGCACGTCAGACATGGACGACAGCAGCCCGGCGATGAACTGCTGGGACTGTTCCAGCTCGGCGTTCTTTTCTTCCAGGGCGATTTCGTCCTGCACTAGCTGCGAATAGACCTCGTCCATCTTGCCGATCACTTCGAGCCAAGCGTCCTCGTCGAGGGTGCCGGGCGGGGCTTTGCGTGCCATGGCGTTCTCCCGGTTCAATGCACTGTACACACCATGCACGGGTCGAATGAACGAACGATATGTTGCACTGCAACCGGGGTTTTTTCGCCAGGCAACACCGCCGCACCTTCCAGTGCTTGCTCAAGGGCACCGGGTCGGCCCTGGGCGTCACGCGGGGAAAAATTCCAAGTGGTCGGGGCAATGATCTGATAACTGGCAATGCGCCCTTGCTCGACCTGAAGCCAATGGCCCAAAGCACCGCGCGCCGCTTCAGTGAGGCCCACGGCGCTGCCATTGTCCGGCAGTTCAGCGGTGCGGTAGTAGGGTTCACCGGGTCGCAGGGCCTGCAACCATTGCTCCATCAGCGGCACCACGTGGGCCAGTTCCATCAGCCGCGCCAACACCCGGGTGTAAACCGTGGCCCCGCAACGGGCGGCGGCATCGCGCAACAAGGGCTGTCCGGTGATCAACTGCCGGGCGAGGGCGCCGGTTTCGAGCACTGCCCCCGCCAGTCGGGGCGCTTTGTTCCAGGTATAAGCGGCAGGCTTTTCTACCAGCGGCTGAGTCTGGCCTTGGGCTGGATGCAGCGGGCCGCCGGCGTCATCCAGCCAGGCATGGGCGGCGTCCTCGCGAATATCCGACAGCTCCAGATCTTCTATCTGCTGCGTAACCCCATTCCATACACCCTGCGCAAATACCATCTGCCCATCAGGTTGCGGATAGGCGCCATAGGATAGATACAGCCCCGGCCCCGGCCCGGAATGTTCCAGACCACTGTCCAGCGCGATGTCGAGGAACTGGCGCAGGTCGCCCTGGCCCGGCGCTTCAGCCAGCCAGGCCCACAGTTCGTTTTCGCTGCCCAGCCCGATGATGCGCTCCAGAGGGGTGGCGAACAGCTCAGTTTCCAAGAACTGACGGAACTCGCGAACCCGCATCAGCAGGCGCATGCGCTCGGCAGCATCAATGGCGCGGGTCGAGCCGCCAGGCTGGATCGAGCCTGTGTGCGGCCATTTACCGCCCAGGGTGCCGATCAAATCCAGTAAGCGTTTGCGCGCGGACAGTGCCAGCCGTTGCTGGCTGCCGTGGCCCGGCGTGAAGCGCGCCTGAGCGGCGGCGTACCAGCGGCGTTCGGCATACACCGGGCGAACGAAGTCCGGCATGAAAAATAAGTAGAAATGGCTGAGATGGTCGGCCAGATTTTCCGTCGCGGCCATCAGGTTGATCGTCGCCAAGCCGTTATCCGGCGGTTGAACACCGGCCAATGAAGCCAGCGCGCGGGCGGCGGCAATCGACTGCGAGACCGAGCAAATCCCGCAGATGCGCGGCGCGTACACCAGCGCATCGAGGGGCGAGTGCTGCAACAGAATCTGCTCAAAGCCCCGAAACATCGTCGCGTTGACCTGCGCCGAACGCACGCGGCCCTCCTCGACCTCAAGTTGCACTTCGAGGTCACCTTCGACGCGATTGAACGGACCCACCACCAGACGAGACATAAAACATTCCTAGTGCCGTGGAAGACGCACGATGGGGGCGATGAGTTGATGGTCGGCCGTGGCGTTCAGCTTGACCCGTTTAGGCGTCGCCGATTTGGACAACGCAGACAGGGCGACAAACCAGGCTTTGGGCATATCAGTCGGCAAACCAACGGGAATCCCGGCCACCTTGGGCGTGAGGTTGAACGCATGCCCCGGCTCCTCGAAGCCCGGCGCCGTGCAATTGATGCAGGCATAGCCGCCACGGGTGCAGGAGCCTTCACCGTTCCAAAGGCGCGTGTTGCAATCGGCGTGGGCCTGAGTGCCGACGCAGCCGAGGTTTTCCATCATGCAGCCAATGTCCGACGGCTTCTCGGCACTGGCTTTGTATTCGTAGAATTCGTTGCGGGTGCAACCGTGATGAACCAACTGATCAGCGTAAAGGCGCGGCCGAGCGAGGATGTCCAGGTCAGACTCGACGAATAATCCCGCAGCCAAAGCCATGAGCGTATCGGTGACCCAGCCCGGATGCGTCGGGCACCCGGCAACGTTGATCACCGGCAAACCCCGACGTGAGCGGTAATCTGCGCCCAATAAGCCGCCGATTCGGTGCCCGTCGTATTGCAAGCCGCAGGCATCGGTGGGGTTGTTGCCGGCAGCGGTGATTCCGCCATATGCCGCGCACGTGCCGATGCCCAGTGTGTATTCGGCGATACCGGCCAAATCCCGGACCCAGTCGATCATCGCCCGACCGCTGCCAGCCAGCATGTGGAAACGCCCGGTGCCGTTCGGCCCGCGCAGCAAGGAGCCTTCGATGCATAACGCATCCAGGCGGGTGCGGCCCTGTAAGCAGTCGTTGAGGATGTCGAGCATTTCGTCGCCACTTTCCAGCGACAGCGAGGGATGCCAAAGCAGCTCGATTCCGGCGTTGCGCCACATGCCGGCGAAGTCTTGGGTGTCGGCGCACAGCAATGACATCGTGCAGCCGCCGCAGCCGCCCGATTGCAGCCAAAGCACGTTGAACGCTTTACCTTCCATCAAGATTCCTCCAGCCCGAAGCGACGCAGCTTCTGGCGCAACCCTACGCGGGACAGACCCAATTCACGCGCCGCGTGGGTCTTGTTCCAACGATGACGCAACAACGACTCTTTTAGCAGTGTTGCCTCAATGGCGTCGAGTTGCTCTTGCAAGGTGCCGGTCGGACTTGAAGTGGGAAGGCTGGCGGCCAGGGCAAGCCGGGCCTGACCTTGCAGCACTCGCCAGGAGAACGCACGGGCATTAATTTGTGCGCCGTCAGACAGGGCGGCGGCGCGGTAGATCTCGTTGCGCAATTCGCGAATATTGCCGGGCCAGGAGTAGCCGATCAGGCTGGCCATGGCATCGCTGGCGAACGTGAGTCCCGGCAAGTCAAGTTCCAGACGGGCGTCATCGAGCAGTTTGTTGGCAATTGGCAATATATCGGCACTGCGTTCGCGAAGCGGCGGCAGCGCCAGACTGACGCCCGCCAGCCGGTAATAAAGGTCGCTGCGAAAGCGCCCGGTGCGCACGTCTTCTTCCAGGTCGCGGTGGGTCGCGGCGATCACCCGCACATCGACCCGCACCGTGCTCGATGCGCCCACCGGGCGTAGCTCGCCTTCCTGGAGAACCCGCAGCAACTTGACCTGAAACGCCGGCGACGTATCACCGATTTCGTCGAGCAGCAGCGTGCCGCCATTCGCGCGTTGAAACAGGCCTACGTGATCCTGATGAGCGCCGGTAAAGGCGCCGCGCTTGTGCCCGAACAGCTCGGACTCCAGCAGGGTATCGGGCAACGCCGCGCAGTTTTCCATGACAAACGCGTTGGCGGCGCGGGGGCTGGCATAGTGGATGCCGCGAGCAAGCAGCTCTTTACCGGTACCCGACTCACCCAGCAGCAGCACCGACAGGTCATAGCGGGCGACCCGTGCCGCCATTTCACAGATGGCGTCGAGCGGGCCGCCGGCAGAACGCACGATGCGTGAAAAGTCGAAGGCATCCCGAACCCGTGTAAGGGCCTCTTGGCTGCGCCGACGCAATACCGGCGTCCCGGCGCGCAGCTCAAGATCAAGTCGCTGCATGTGGTTTTGCAGTGACTGGCTTTCCACCGCGCTGCGCACCGTGCTCAGCAAATGCTCCGGCAACCAGGGCTTAAGCAGGTACTGATAAATCCCTGCGTGGTTGATGCCGTTGATGATGTCTTCTGAATCGGTGTAGCCGGAAAGGACAATCCGTACCGACTCCGGCCAGCGCTCCCGGACTTCCTTGAGGAACTCAATACCACTCATGCCGGGCATGCGCTGATCACACAGAATCACCGACACCGGATGCTGTTCAAGCAGCGTGCGCGCCTCAAGCGCCGAATCGGCCAGCAGCACCTCAAACTCCTGATTCAACACCCGCGACAACGATTCTCGCGAGCGCCGTTCGTCGTCCACCACAAGAACTGTTGGCAGATCAGATGGCGTGTCAGAGGTCGAAGTCATGGGCAGACAAAGAAGAGAATAGGAAGGTTCACGACGATGCCGAGCTGTTGCGAATGAGGGGCGATAGTAGCATGGCCGTGGTCGACGGGCGGGTGGTTTGCGGGGTCATCCGATTCATCCGTGTTTTAATCTTCAGGATGTAGCAGAAACTCCGAAACGTGCCTGCTGCTGTCAGCCACATAACTCAATGACTTGAAAGTTGCGATGTTCTCGTGAAGCCGCAACGGCTCTGGGATTTCATTGTGGGAGCAGGCTTGCCTGCGAAGAAGCCCGTAGTCACGCCGCTGATATCGACCTCAAACCTTGGGTTACCTGCAATGACGCTTTCGTTGGCAAGCCAACTCCCACAGAGACTTTTGGCAGACACGGAAGAGTAGGCACTGACATCTGATCGCAGCCTTGCGCAGCTACAGAGACCTTTGCAGCGCCAGAATCCGTGGGACCGAATTCATTCGGGAAGAGGCTATGTCACTCTTTAAATCCACTCCCGAATACATTCGGTCCCACCGGGATTGGTTGTTCCTCGGTAGGAGCGAGCGTGTTCGCGAGGCGGTGTACCTGATACAACCAAATGGATTTTTCGCCACCAAGTTGGCTCCCACAGGTGTATGTCTTCGTAGCACTCGGTCCCAAATGTCGACCAACCCCTCAGCCGTCGACCTCATTTCGCCCCCTAAACGGCCAATCCACCACCGCCCCACTAAACAACGCCACCCACACCAGCACCGGCTGAAACGCCAATCTGGGGCCGTGATAACCCCAACCCAGCACCATCCCGCCAATGGGCAAATGGTCAATCGCGTGTTTGATGTTCGCTGGGAACACGCACACTGCGTACAGCGCGAGCATGATTGCGGCAAGTTTTCGAAAGCGGTGGGTCAACAAAGCGACCGCCCCGATCAGTTCACACAAACCCGTGATAATCACCGTGGCGTGCGGGTAGGGCACCCAGTCGGGCACGATGCCGACGAAACCGTCGGTGGCGTACAGGTGAAAGATGCCCGCCGTGAAGTAGAACACCGCGACCACCCACCGCAGGATGCTGCGAGTACGCTCGCGTTTGCTGTGATCGGTCACGGTCTGCCCCCGTTCAAATGATCAGAAAATATAATCAGTGGTCAAAAAATTCGACTCGTGATTATGAATAATCTCGCTGATCAGTGCTTTGTTGCCGTCCTGGAACTTGGTCGCGACCAAGGTCCTAATTGAAAACACCCGCAACGCGTCATGGACCGATAACGTCCCTTCGGCCGAGTTTTTCCGGCCGTTGAACGGGAAGGTGTCTGGCCCGCGTTGGCATTGGGCGTTGATGTTGATGCGCCCGACCTGGTTAGCGAAGATGTCCACCAAGCGTCCGACTTCAGCCGAGTCGTTGCCGAACAGGCTCAGTTGCTGGCCGAAATCCGACTCAAGTACGTAGTCGATCACGGTGTCCAGATCGCGGTAGGGGACGATGGGCACGACCGGGCCGAATTGTTCTTCGGCATAGATGCGCATCTCGGTGGTGACCGGGTATAGCACCGCAGGGTAGAAGAATGAGCTGCGAATTTCTCCGCCTTTGGCGTTAACCACCTTCGCGCCTTTACTGACAGCGTCGGCCACCACTGAACTCAGGTAATCGGTTTTGCCTTTTTCTGGCAGCGGCGTCAAAGACACGCCGGGTTCCCATGGCATGCCGGGTTTGAGGGCTTCGAGTTTGTGGTTGAATTTCTCGATGAAGCTGTCCACCACCTCTTCGTGAACGAACAAAATCTTCAGCGCGGTGCAGCGTTGGCCGTTGAACGACAACGAGCCGGTCAGGCATTCACTGACGGCGTTGTCCAGATCGACGCTTGGCAGCACGATGCCGGGGTTCTTCGCGTCCAAGCCCAACGCAGCGCGCAAACGGTGAGGTTTCGGGTGCAGTTTTTTCAGGGCGCTGGCGGCTTTGTTGGTGCCGATGAAGGCGAAGATGTCCACCTTGCCGCTGGCCATCAGCGCGCTGACGGTTTCTCGGCCGCTGCCGTAGATCACGTTGATCACCCCCGCCGGGAAGCTGTCGCGGAAGGCTTCGAGCAGCGGACGGATCAACAACACGCCCAGCTTGGCCGGTTTGAAGACCACGGTATTGCCCATGATCAGCGCCGGAATCAGCGTGGTGAAGGTTTCGTTCAATGGATAGTTATAGGGCCCCATGCACAGGGCGACGCCCATGGGCACGCGACGGATCTGGCCGAGGGTGTCTTGCTCTAGCTCGAAACGACTGGAGCGACGGTCCAATTCTTTGAGCGCATTGATGGTTTCGACGATGTAGTCACAGGTGCGGTCGAACTCTTTTTCGGAGTCCTTGAGGGTTTTGCCGATTTCCCACATCAGCAGTTTGACCACCGCCGAGCGTTGCTCGCGCATGCGCAGCAAAAACGCTTCAACGTGCTGGATTCGTTCGGCAACGCGCATCGTTGGCCAGCTTCCCTGGCCACGGGCGTAGGCGTCAACGGCGGCGTCCAGCGCGGTCAAGGCGGTGGCGGCATCCAGTAACGGCGTACTGCCGAGAATGACTTGCTCGTCGCCGTGATCAGTCGTCAGGTGAACCGGGCTATGAACACGGGCCAGCGGCCCCGGCCAGATTTCCAACACGCCGTTAACCAAATACTCGCGCTGTTCAATTTCACCGTTGAGTCGATACATTTCCGGGATGCCGGCAGCGGTGGGAAACAGGTGGTCGAGAACGCTCGCGGTGATCATGGCTTTACCCCCAGATTGAAAATGTAACCTAAAAAATCCAGCTCAATTGCGATTCACTTTCCAACGCAAAGACACTTCTGTCCAGCACTGCCGAGCGATGGAAGTCTCACGTCTCGCGGTTTAAGACTTGCGCGACGTGGCACTTTTTGTGAATATCCCCTCCCTGTATAGGGAGGGGGGGTATGGTATGTCTCACATAATGTCTAACAAAGACGAGTTGCTGAAACGGGTGAAACGCATTGCCGGGCAAATCAACGCCGTGGAGCGCGCTCTGGAGTCCGACCAAGACTGCGCAAAGACCCTGCACTTGGTCGCGGCAACACGGGGTGCAATCAACGGCTTAATGGATGAACTCATTGAAGCCCACGCCCGCGAGCACGTGGCAAACCCTGAGTTGAGTGACGAAGAGCGCGCCATAGGCGTTGAAGAACTGCTTGAAGCCATTCGCCGCTATTCAAAATAGAAGGTCTACACGATGATGAGTTCACAGCTGAATTACACCCACGACCATGTTTTTTTGGGTGCGGCGCACGATGAAAATGCCCAGCGCACCCTATGGGTGGTAGCACTAACCGTGGTGATGATGGTCGGTGAAATTACGGCAGGTTATCTGACCGGTTCAATGGCCTTGCTCGCTGATGGTTTTCATATGGCAACGCACGCCGGGGCTTTGGGCATTGCAGCGGCGGCGTATAGCTACGCCAAGCGCAATGCAGCCAGCGCCCGATACAGTTTCGGCACCGGAAAAGTGGGTGATTTGGGCGGGTTTGCGTCGGCGCTGATACTGGGTCTGGTGTCCATAGGGATTGGTTTCGAGTCAGTGCTGCGTTTGTTTGAACCGACCCAAGTGCAATTTGGTACCGCGACGTTGATCGCAATCGTTGGTCTTGCCGTGAACATCGTCAGTGCGCTGTTGCTGTCCGGTAGCCATGGTCACCACCACCATGAGCACGGGCATGATCATGGTCATGAAACTCACGGCCACGGGGCCCATAGCCAAGACAACAACCTGCGATCAGCCTATGTCCATGTGTTGGCGGATGCACTGACCTCCATTCTTGCCATCGCGGCCTTGCTCGCCGGTCGATATTTGGGTTGGGTCTGGCTGGATCCGGCCATGGGCGTGGTCGGCGCGTTGGTGATTGCGCGCTGGGCCTGGACGCTAATGCGCGACACCGCTGGGGTATTGCTCGACAAGACCGATGACCCTGTCGCGCAAGAAATCCGCGAGATTCTTGGCGAGACCGACGACGCGACGATTACCGATCTCCACGTATGGCGTGTCGGCCCTGAAGCACGGGCGGCGATTGTCAGCGTCTTGGGCAGTCCGGCGATCAATGCTGACATCATTCGCCAGCGATTGGCGCCGGTACACGAAGTGACGCACCTGACGGTGGAGTACCGCACAGCCTAGTGTCGGACCCACCCTCAAATCGTCCATTGCCCGGAAACCTTGGCCAGCCGTTGGCGCATGTCGTCGATATTGGCCGCCAATTGCAGCGTCAATAATCGGTAGCCGTCCAGTGCCGAGTAAACCGGTGTGCCGGTCATGGGGTCTTTTTCCACGCCATTGACCGGCCGTTCAAGACGCTCGGCATTGCCGGTTTGCAGGGCGCGGGCCATGCCGACCAGTTGCATGCGTATCTGCCGGTTTTCATTTTTCAGCGCTAAATGCAGCGAGGCCATTGCCTGTTGATCGTGGGTGTCGGGTCGGGTGTTGGCGAGGATTTCCAGGGTACTGATGCACATGCGCAGGTTGCGCTGGATCGCATCCAGTTGATTGACCGAGATCTTCACCTCCTTGGACACCGACGGCATTAGCGACCGCAATTGCACCATGGCGCCGTTCAAGCGGTTCATTAGCTTCAAATACTCATCGTCGGTGACCGATTGACCACTGATGATCCGGGTATGCATCGCCGCGCAATCGCGTAATGCACTGGCCAGGTTGTAGCGCCAGGAGAACACCGCGTACAGCGGCAAGGCGAAGGAAAACGCCAGGGCCAGGACGATGCCGATCAGGATGTCCACGGTGCGCCAAAGGCCATCGGCCACCGGGTTGTCGCCATGCCCGGCGACGATAAACACTGTGATCGCCGACAGCAGCGCCGTGTAACCACCTTTGCCAATCGCGTGGTAGGCAAAAAAGCCGCAAACCACCGAAATGCCGACGTAGGTGAGGGTCGGGCTGCCAAAAAAGGCGAACTGGGCAATAAACAGCAGGCCCACCGCTGCACCGATCAGCGTGCCGTACGCGCGTTCGGCGGCTTTTTTGCCGATGTTGCCGTGGTGTTGCAGGCCGCCAATCACCACCAACATGGTGATCGAGGCCCATTCGCCGTGGGGCAGGTTGATACCGGTGGTCAGCAAGATTGATGCGAGTAAGCCCAGCGACACGCGCACCGAGTGAATCAGCCGTGCGTGGCGGTAACGCCGATACGGGTCCAGCAACGGCCGCAAGACTTTGCGCAGCATCGACGGAAATCGCGAAGATCGGGAATATTTCATCGGATCAATCAGGCCTTATTGTAAGCGGCAATCGACCGCCTTAGAGGCCGAGGCTCAAGCCATTGGCGGGCAACGGCAACGCGGTTTTATAGCGAACCTGCTTCAGCGCGAAACTGGAGCGAATATTCGCCACGCCGGGCACTTTGGTCAGGAAGTCGAGGAGAAACCGTTCCAGTGATTGAATGGTCGGAACTAGCACCCGGAGCATGTAATCCGGATCGCCGGCCATTAAATAACACTCCATGACCTCCGGCCGGTCGGCGATGGCGTCTTCGAACACGTGCAACGCTTCTTCGACCTGCTTTTCCAAGCTGACGTGGATAAACACGTTCACGTGCAGGCCCAATAATTCGGGGTCTAGCAGGGTGACTTGTTGGCGGATAAGCCCCAATTCCTCCATCGCCTTGACCCGGTTAAAACACGGGGTAGGGGACAGGTTGACTGAGCGTGCGAGGTCCGCGTTGGTGATGCGGGCATTCTCCTGAAGGCTGTTGAGAATCCCTATATCCGTCCGATCCAGCTTCCTCATGAGACAAATACGCCTGTTTGTTGTAGTTATTTAGAATAATTGTCTTTAAATGACCGTTCGCGCAACCAACATGAGAAAAATATTCTCCACACTCAGGAATATGATTTGTGTAGGACAAGACCTGCATCGGTTTGTCCAACACATTGACACCGCTCCAACGCTTAACCTAACGCCCAATAATAAATACATGACAAGACCGAGCGTAGAGAATAGCCATGAACGAATACGAACCCCTGCGTCTGCACGTTCCTGAACCTTCCGGCCGTCCAGGCTGTAAAACCGATTTTTCCTACCTGCGGCTGACCGGCGCCGGTCTGGTGCGCAAGCCGCCGATTGACGTCGAGCCGGCAGACACCGCCGACCTCGCCAAAGGTTTGATCCGCGTTCTTGACGATCAAGGCCAAGCCTTGGGGCCTTGGGCCGAAGGCGTTCCAGTAGAAATTTTGCGCAAAGGCATGCGCGCCATGCTCAAGACGCGAATTTTCGACAACCGCATGGTGGTCGCCCAGCGTCAGAAAAAAATGTCGTTCTACATGCAGAGTCTCGGCGAAGAGGCGATTGGTAGCGCGCAAGCCCTAGCCTTGAACGTGACCGACATGTGCTTTCCGACCTACCGTCAACAAAGCATCTTGATGGCCCGTGAAGTGCCGTTGGTGGACCTGATTTGCCAACTGCTGTCCAACGAACGCGACCCGCTTAAAGGCCGTCAGTTGCCGATCATGTACTCAGTGCGCGACTACGGTTTCTTCACCATCTCCGGCAACCTCGCAACGCAATTCGTGCAAGCGGTGGGCTGGGGCATGGCTTCGGCGATCAAAGGCGACACCAAAATTGCCTCGGGCTGGATCGGTGACGGCGCCACCGCTGAATCCGACTTCCACACCGCCCTGACATTCGCCCACGTGTACCGCGCACCGGTGATCCTCAACGTGGTCAACAACCAATGGGCCATCTCTACTTTCCAAGCGATTGCCGGCGGTGAAGCGACGACCTTTGCCGGTCGTGGCGTCGGCTGCGGGATTGCCTCGTTGCGCGTGGATGGCAACGATTTTGTCGCCGTTTATGCCGCCTCGGCCTGGGCCGCTGAACGTGCGCGGCGCAATTTGGGGCCGACGCTGATCGAGTGGGTCACTTACCGCGCCGGTCCGCATTCGACCTCCGATGATCCATCGAAATACCGCCCGGCCGATGACTGGAGCCACTTCCCGTTGGGCGATCCGATTCTGCGCTTGAAGCAGCATCTGATTCACATCGGCCAATGGTCCGAGGAAGAGCACGCCGCCACCAGCGCTGAGCTCGAAGCCGAGATTATCGCTGCGCAGAAGGAAGCCGAGCGCTACGGCACGCTGGCTGGCGGACAAACGCCCAGCGCCGCAACGATGTTCGACGACGTCTATAAAGAGATGCCCGAGCACCTGCGTCGGCAGCGTCAGGAACTGGGGATTTGACATGAACGACTTCAACAATGACATCCAGTTGGACACCGCCATGACCACCACCAACATGACCATGATCCAGGCGCTGCGTTCGGCCATGGACGTGATGCTTGAGCGCGACAATGACGTGGTGGTATTCGGTCAGGACGTGGGTTACTTCGGCGGCGTGTTCCGCTGCACCGAAGGGCTGCAAAGCAAATACGGCACCTCGCGGGTGTTCGACGCGCCAATCTCGGAAAGCGGGATCGTCGGCGTCGCGGTGGGCATGGGCGCCTACGGGCTGCGGCCAGTGGTCGAGATTCAGTTCGCCGATTACGTCTACCCCGCGTCGGATCAGATCATTTCCGAAGCAGCCCGCTTGCGTTATCGCTCGGCCGGAGAATTCACCGCCCCGATGACCCTGCGCATGCCCTGCGGCGGCGGCATCTACGGCGGCCAAACCCACAGCCAAAGCATCGAAGCGATGTTCACCCAAGTCTGCGGTTTGCGCACGGTGATGCCGTCGAATCCGTATGACGCCAAAGGCCTGTTGATCGCCTCCATCGAATGCGATGACCCGGTGATTTTTCTAGAACCCAAGCGCTTGTACAACGGCCCGTTCGACGGCCACCACGACCGACCGGTAACGCCATGGTCCAAGCACCCGGCCAGCGCCGTGCCAGACGGCTATTACAAAGTGCCGCTGGACGTGGCGGCAATTGCACGTCCCGGCAACGACGTAACGGTGCTGACCTATGGCACCACTGTTTACGTTTCACAAGTCGCTGCCGAAGAAACCGGGGTCGATGCGGAAGTCATCGACCTGCGCAGCTTGTGGCCGCTGGACTTGGAAACCATCGTCAATTCCGTGAAAAAAACTCGTCGTTGCGTGGTGGTGCATGAGGCGACCCGGACCTGCGGCTTCGGCGCCGAGTTGGTGGCGCTGGTTCAAGAGCACTGCTTCCATTACCTGGAATCACCCATTGAACGCGTTACCGGTTGGGATACCCCGTACCCGCATGCGCAAGAGTGGGCGTATTTCCCAGGTCCGTCCCGAGTGGGCGCGGCGTTGAAACGGGTTATGGAGGTCTGAATGGGCACGCATGTTATTAAAATGCCGGACATTGGCGAAGGCATCGCGCAAGTGGAATTGGTGGAGTGGTTCGTCAAAGTCGGCGACCGGGTGGTCGAAGATCAGGTCGTGGCCGATGTGATGACCGACAAGGCCACGGTGGATATTCCGTCTCCGGTGGCAGGCATTGTTATCGCCTTGGGCGGGCAGCCCGGTGAGGTAATGGCAGTTGGCAGTGAATTGATTCGGATTGAAGTGGAGGGCGAGGGCAATCACCGGGAATCGGCAGGTGTTGCCAAGACTGAGCCCGTGCAGGTTGAGACGCCCGTTGTCCAGGTAAAGGTTGAGGCGGCAGCGAAGCCTTCACCTGCTGAAGCCAAACCCTCGCCGCACACCCCTGTTTCCCGCGCACCCGACGAACGCCCTTTGGCGTCCCCGGCCGTACGCAAACGCGCACTGGACTTGGGCATCGCATTGCGCCTGGTGCAGGGTCGCGGTCCGGCCGGGCACATTCGCCATGAAGACCTCGACGCGTACATAGAACAGCGCGACACGCCCATCCCGGCACCGAACTGCGCCTATGCTCAGCGCAACGACGAACAGCAAATTCCGGTCATCGGCCTGCGCCGCAAAATCGCCCAACGCATGCAAGACGCGACTCGCCGGGCCGCGCATTTCAGTTATGTCGAAGAAGTCGACGTCACGGCGCTGGAAGAGCTGCGGGCTCACCTCAATCACAGGTGGGGCGCCAGTCGCGGCAAGTTAACCCTGTTGCCGTTTCTGGTCCGGGCGATGGTCGTGGCATTGCGCGACTTTCCGCAGATCAACGCGCGTTACGACGACGAAGCGCAGGTCATCACCCGTCACGGCGCGGTCCATGTTGGCGTCGCCACCCAAAGCGACAACGGCTTGATGGTGCCGGTGTTACGCCACGCGGAAACCCGCAGCCTGTGGTCCAATGCCGAGGAAATCTCACGCTTGGCCAACGCCGCTCGCACTGGCAAAGCCAGTCGCGATGAAATGTCCGGTTCCACCATCACTTTGACCAGTCTTGGCCCCTTGGGCGGTATCGTCAGCACCCCGGTGTTGAACCTGCCGGAAGTGGCCATCGTCGGCGTCAATCGTATTGTCGAACGGCCGATGGTGATCCACGGCCAGATTGTGATTCGGAAAATGATGAACCTCTCCAGCTCCTTCGATCACCGCGTGGTCGATGGCATGGACGCGGCGCAATTCATCCAGGCCATTCGCGGCTTGCTCGAACAACCCGCCACGCTATTTTTGGAGTAATCATGCCGCAGACGTTAAGTACCACGTTGCTGATTATCGGCGGCGGCCCTGGCGGTTACGTGGCGGCGATTCGTGCCGGTCAACTGGGCATCCCAACGATTCTGGTGGAAGGCCAGGCATTGGGCGGCACCTGTTTGAACGTCGGGTGCATTCCCTCCAAAGCGTTGATTCATGTTGCAGAGCAGTTTCACCAAACTCGTTCGTTCACCACGCCTTCTGCCTTGGGTATTAGCGTACCGTCGGCGACATTGGACATTAGCCAAAGCGTGAACTGGAAGAACGGCATCGTTGATCGCTTGACCACCGGCGTCGCGGCGCTGCTGAAGAAAAACAAGGTGCAGGTCATTCACGGCTGGGCTCGAGTCATTGATGGCAAAACCGTTGAAGTGACCGGTGAAAAAGGCAGTCAGCGTATCCAGTGCGAGCACTTACTGCTGGCCACCGGTTCGACTTCGGTCAACCTGCCGATGCTGCCGCTTGGTGGACCGGTCATTTCGTCTACCGAAGCGCTGATGCCCGAAGCGATTCCCAAGCACTTGATCGTGGTTGGCGCCGGTTATATCGGCTTGGAGTTGGGCATTGCTTACCGCAAGTTGGGCGCCGAGGTCAGTGTGGTCGAGGCCCGTGATCGGATCTTGCCTGCTTACGATCAGGAACTCACTCAACCCATCGCCGAGACTTTGAAACACCTCGGCGTGAAGCTTTACCTGCAACACAGCGTCCAAGGCTTTGACCCTGAAACCCGGACACTGCAAGTCCGTGATCCCGAAGGCCAGGCCTTAACCCTGACCGCTGATCAAGTGCTGGTGGCGGTGGGGCGCAAACCGAACAGCCAGGGCTGGAACCTTGAAGCGCTGGGGCTGGACATGAACGGCGCGGCGGTGAAAATCGACGACCGTTGCCAGACCAGCATGCGTAACGTCTGGGCCATCGGTGATCTGGCTGGCGAACCGATGTTGGCCCACCGCGCCATGGCCCAAGGGGAAATGGTCGCGGAATTGATCGCAGGCAACGCCCGAGAATTCAACCCGGTGGCGATTGCCGCCGTGTGTTTTACCGACCCGGAATTAGTGGTGGTCGGTAAAACCCCGGAGGAAGCAAACGCGCTGGGGTTGGATTGTCTGGTCGCGAGCTTCCCGTTTGCGGCCAATGGCCGGGCAATGACGTTGGAATCGAAAAGCGGCTTCGTGCGCGTAGTGGCCAGACGTGACAATCATTTGATTGTGGGCTGGCAGGCGGTTGGCGTCGGCGTGTCGGAGTTATCCACCGCGTTCGCCCAATCCCTGGAAATGGGCGCAAGACTGGAAGACATCGCCGGCACCATCCACGCCCACCCGACCTTGGGCGAGGCCGTGCACGAAGCCGCGCTGCGCGCGTTGGGGCATGCGTTGCATCTTTGAGTTAGCCCTGAATCCTTCGCAGGCAAGCCTGCTCCCACAGGGTTTTTGCCATCCAGAAAGGTGGTATTGGATGGAGATCCTGTGGGAGGCTTGCCAACGAAAGCGGTGCGTCAGTCGCCAAAAAATCAAGCAAAAGCTGATCTGATCCACGCCGCAAATTGTAGGAGCCAACTTGTTGGCGAAGGATCTCCGATACACCGCCTCGCCAACAAGTTGGCTACAGATAATCAATCAGTGCTCATCGCGATACGTCGTTCACTGACCGCGTTCAGCAGGAAACTGATGAGCGCGATCAACGGCAGCGCGCTACCCACCAGCACGATCCATAACCAACCGCCTTGTTCATACAACACACTGGCGACTGCCGAGCCAATAGCCCCGCCGATAAAGATGCTGGTCATGTACAACGCATTCAGGCGGCTGCGGCTGTTGGCATCCAGCGCGTAAACCGCGCGCTGACCCATCACCATGTTCATTTGCACGCAAAAATCGAGCACTACGCCGGTCACGGCCAACCCGACCACGCTGTACACCGGGTGAATCAGTGCAGGCAAGAAGCTCAACACGGCCAGTATCAAGGCCAGTAAACTGGCGATGCGCGTATGCCCGGCGTCAGCCAGACGACCACTGATGGGCGCGGCAATGGCGCCAATGGCCCCGACCAATGCGAACAAGGCAATTTGCGTCTGCGACAGCCCGTGATTACGCGCCAGTTCTACCGGCACCGCAGTCCAGAACAGGCTGAACGCGGCGAACATCAATCCTTGATAAAGCGCCCGCTGACGCAGCACCGGTTGAGTGCGCAATAAGGTCCACAGCGAACCCAGCAGTTGGCGATACGACGCGCTGTGGCTGGGTTGACGTTTTGGCATGGTGGTGGCGAGCACCACGCTGATCAATGTCATAACGACTGCCGCCGTGATAAACACCGCCCGCCAGCCGAAGTGGTCGGCAATCACGCTGGACAACGGTCGCGCCAGCAAAATACCCAGCAACAGCCCACCCATGATGCTGCCGACCACCCGACCTCGGGATTCCTCAGGCGCCAAATGCGCGGCCAGCGGGATCAGGATCTGCACCGACACCGAACTGAAACCCACCAGTAACGACGCCAGCAGGAACACATTCGGCTGTTGACTGAACGCCGCCCCCAACAAACTGATGATCGCCAGCAGCGCGGTCATGATCATCAGCCGGCGGTTCTCCAAGAGGTCACCCAGCGGCACGAGGAAAAACAGGCCAATGGCGTAACCAATCTGAGTCAGCGACACGATCATGCTGGCCATGGTGCTGGACAGGCCGATGTCAGGCGCAATCAACTCGATGATCGGCTGGGCGTAATAAAGATTGCCGACGATGGCGCCACAGCAAAACGCGAACAACGTCACCCTCCCGCGCGTCATGGTGTGGGAGTGGTCGGTGTGGGTCGTAATACTCATGGACATTCTCGTTCGCGCTTTTGATAGCGCGCAGGCTAATGGTTTCGCCCGCAAGTAAAAAGGGTCGTGGCCGTGATAGCTAATATGCTTCGAAAGAATGGGGCGCTTTTTACACCGTTCATCGACCTCACGTCAGCCGTTCCATGTTGAGCAAGGAATGACATAATGCGGCCCTGTTGCTTTAGTCGGACAACCCCACAAGGGTACTTGGATGGAAATCAAAAATATCAGGCTTCGCAATGTGGGTCGTTTTGTCGATCTGCAGGTTGCCTTGGCCCCGACCCATCAGCACGCGTCCAACGTTACGGTGCTGGTAGGGAATAATGGCGCGGGAAAAACCAGTCTGCTCAAGTCTGTTGCTCTCTCGCTTAGCTGGCTGGTGGCGAGAATTCGTTCCGAGAAGGGAAGTGGAAATCGCATTGCCGAGGATGTGATTCATAACTCTGCCAGTACCGCATCGATATCCATCTCGATCCACGATACTTATGCCCGCGATGTAGAAATAGAGTTCAGTCCAGAGCGCGATAATTTCGACTGGTCGGTGACCGCTGTCCGAAAAGGTCGAAAAGCGGATGCGAACAGCCAATTGACGGATGTAAGTCATCTGGCGGACAACTATCGCGCGATGTTAGGTATCAACGATCAGGCATCGGTTCCCTTGATAGTTTTCTATCCAGTAGAGCGATCTGTGCTTGAGATACCGCTCAAGATTAAACCCCGGCACACCTTTGGTCAGTTAGATGGTTATGATAATTCGCTCAACGGCGGTGTGGATTTTCGCCGGTTTTTCGAATGGTTCAGGGAGCGTGAAGACGGGGAAAATGAAGTCGGGGTTCCCACTAACGTATTGACCGATATTTCGCGAAGGTTCGGACAAGACAGCGAGTTGTGGCATGCGCTTTCTCAGCTCAATGCATCCTCCCGTGATCGCCAACTGACGGCGGTTCGATCCGCGATTGCGGCGTTTATGCCTGGATTCAATAACCTGCGTGTCCAGCGTAAACCGCGTTTGCACATGGCCATCGATAAAGACAATGTCACGTTGAATGTCTCCCAGCTATCCCAAGGTGAAAAGTCCATGATGGCACTGGTGGGCGATATTGCGCGCCGGCTGGCCATGATGAATCCATCGTTGAAGAATCCGCTGGAGGGAGACGGTATCGTTTTGATCGATGAAGTCGATCTGCACTTACACCCCAAGTGGCAACGGACCTTGGTCAGACAATTGACCACGACGTTTCCTAACTGCCAGTTTCTCCTGACGACTCATTCCCCGTTGGTCATCAGTGATGCCAAGGATGTGTTGTGCTACGTGATGGATGACGGTGATGTCCAGGAGCAGCCGGGATTGTATGGCCTAGATGCCAATCAGGTCCTGCTGAGTGTGATGGATACCGATATTCGCAACAGTGATGTGCAACAAAAACTGGATGGTTTGCACTCATTGCTGCAGGACGGCAAGGTGGAGGAGGCTACCTCTCTCTATGCATCATTATTGGAGGAGCTGCCGGCAGGGCATCTTGAGTTAGCAAAAGCTGCACTATTGATCAGAAAACTGGGGATGCGGCGTGCGTAAGATCGTAAAAGGAGTTGAAACGTTGGAACTGAGTGCATGGAAGCGCGCAAACCCAGGCAAGCGCTATCAAGATCTCCAAGGTAACAAAGGCGTGAAGGGTTCTATTCGCAAGGCCTGTGTTTCTGAACAATTTGGGCTGTGTGCTTATTGCTGTCAGGAAGTCTCGTCTGAGGAAGTTAGCGCTCATAGTGAACATGTGGAAGCTCAGGCACGCGCTCCGCACCGCACCTTGGATTTTTCAAATATCGTTGCCAGCTGCAATCGGAAAAAACAGTGTGGGGATGCTCACGGTAGTCAAATACTGCCCCTGACACCGTTGATGGAAGAATGCGAAAGCGAGTTGATATTTGAAATGTCGGGCAAGGTTCGAGGTTTGACGGAGCGAGCACAAACCAGTATCCGAGTTCTTAATCTTGGTGATACTCAAGACGGTAATCGCGGCCTGATTGGTGCTCGAAAGGCTATGGTGGATGCATTGCTGTACAGCTACGCAGTGGACCCTACAGAACTCTGCCTGGAAGATGATCGGGTTTTGGACCTTCTACTTGAGGACTTGCTGCAACCTGACGCTGCGCAGAAGTTGCAGCCGTTCTCTCCCGTGCTGGTAAACGTTATCCGTCACTTACGTTTGTGAAGTTGCAAAACGTATCAAAAAATAATCACTCCAACTCAATGTCCAAGCGCTTCAATCTGGACGCCAAGGTCGTCGGTTTTATCCCCAATAACTCCGCCGCGCCGCCTTTGCCGAACAACTTTCCGTTGGCCGCTTTGAGCGCGGCGTGCATGTTGTTGCGCTCCAGTTCTCGCAGTTGCGCGTCGGTCATGACCGATGACGGCATGAACAGAAGGGTGGTGCTTTCGGCGCTTTTAGGTTCGTCCGGGAGGTCCATGTTCAGATCAGCACCACGGGAGGTAATCAGCGCGCGCTCGATGACGTTTTGCAGTTCGCGGATGTTGCCCGGCCATGAATAACGTTGCAAACGCTCGATGTCGCTGTTGCGCAGGCGGCGGCCGGGCATGTTCAGGCGTTGGCTGGTTTGCTTGAGAAAGTGCGCGGCCAGTGGCGGGATGTCCATGGCGCGGTCGCGCAGGGCCGGGGATTGGATCGGGAACACGTTCAGCCGGAAATACAGGTCTTCGCGAAAGCGCTTGGCCGTGACTTCCTGACGCAAGTCCCGGTTGGTGGCGGCGATGATCCGTACATCGACCTTGCGCGTGCGTTCTTCACCAACCCGTTCGAACTGGCCTTCCTGCAATACCCGCAGCAGTTTGCTTTGCAGCTCCAGGGGGATTTCGCCGATCTCGTCGAGAAACAACGTGCCGCCATCGGCCAATTCGAAACGTCCGACCCGGTCCCGAATCGCCCCGGTGAACGCGCCACGAATGTGGCCGAAGAATTCGCTTTCAAACAGCTCGGTGGGAATCGCCGCGCAGTTAACCCGAATCAACGGGCTGGCGCTGCGGCGGCTGGCTTGGTGAATGGCCCGGGCGATTAGCTCTTTGCCAGTGCCAGATTCACCGTTAATCAGCACGCTGGCGTCGGTGGGGGCAACCACGTCGATCTGTTTGATGATCTTCAGAATCGGATCGCTTTGGCCGACGATTTCGCGGAAGTTGTGCTCGATGTGGATTTCTTCCTGCAAATACGCGTTTTGCTCCTCCAGCCGCTGTTTGAGGACGTTGAGTTCTTTGAGGGCGCTTTGCAGTTGATTCTCAGTGTTGCGGCGTTCGGTGATGTCACGAAAAACCACCACGGCGCCGGCGATTCGGCCATCGGAAATCACCGGAGTGCTGGTGAATTCCACCGGAAAACTGCTGCCGTCGCGGCGCCAGAACACTTCTTGGCGCCCTTCGTGAATCACGCCGTCGCGCACCGCTTTATAGATCGGGCAATCTTCCACCGGATAATGACTGCCGTCGGCGTGGGTGTGGTGATGAATGCGGTGGATATTTCTGCCGATCATGTCCTCGGGTTCCCAGCCGAGCATGCGCGCGCCCGCCGGGTTGACGAAGGTCGCTAAGCCGTCGCTGTTAATGCTGTAAATGCCATCGCCCACCGAACTCAGTAGCAACTGGTTGTCGCGCTCGGACTCTTGAAACAGATTAAGAATGTTGCGCCATTCGATCAGCCCGCCACGCATGGTGCGCTCGGTGTGGGCTTGGTCGCGCTGATACTTCTGCTGACTCAGCTCACGCAGCACCAGAATCAGTTGCTGCTCGCCCTTTATTTGCAGGGTGGTGGCGGAGATTTCCAGCTCGATACGCTCACCGGTCTTGCAATTGCAGCTCAACTCATCGCTCCAGCCTTGGCCCTTGTCCAGCACCGCCTGGGTAAACACGATCAGATCTGCAAGCTGATGGCCGAACAGTTTGCTCACCGGTAGCGCCAACAACTCTTGGCGCGGATAGCCGAGCAGCTTGCAGGCAGCGACGTTCAGGTCCCCAAACCGGTCGGCGTAGGGATTGAGCAACACGATGGCTTCGGCGCAGTGTTCAAACACCATGTGCCGTGACGAATATGCCAGGTCAGCCCAGTTGCTAAGGGAGTCTGTTTCGGTGTTCATTACGAAATCTCGTGATTTGCCGCTACGAATATTCGTATTTCTACGTGAATGCGTGGTTGGTCGATAGCATCAGATACGTGATAAAAAACCGTATCAGATTGGCATAATCATCTAATTCAATGACTTAAGTCAGTGCAGACATTATTTTAATTTCCTGGCACGGCATTCGCTCTCTCTCTTGCAACCCGGCAGCCACCTCAGGCCGCCGCTAAAGCAAAAAAATTGGAGAGCGACGACATGCCAACCGTGGATATTCCTCATTACAAAGACGGCGACTTTCTGGTCGATTACGAAGAAAAAGTCTTCGAAGACGTCAAAGCCGAACCCGGCGAAAAAGTCCTGATCACCTTCCACACCATCGCTTTCGAAGGCTCCATCGGCTTGGTCAACATGCTTCAGGCCAAGCGTCTGCTGCGCAAGGGCTTTGAAACCACCATCCTCTTGTACGGCCCCGGCGTGCAGTTGGGCGTGCAGCGTGGTTTCCCGACCCTAGGTGCTGAAGCGTTCCCAGGCCATTTGGCGGTGAACAAGCAACTCATCCAGTTCATGGAAGAGGGCGGCAAAGTCTATGCCTGCCGTTTTGCTTTGCAGGCGCTGTATGGCCAGACCGAAAAAGCCTTGATCGAAGGTATCCGTCCGATCAACCCACTGGACGTGATGGACCTGCGTCTGCTGATGCGCCGTGAAGGCGCAATGATCATCGATACCTGGACTGCATAAAACAAAACGCCCCTTGTCCGTAGGAGCCAACGTGTTGGCGAGCGGCCTTCGCGGTTTGTCAGAAATGCCGCCTCGCCAACACGTTGGCTCCTTCCGATATTTGTCACTCCATCAGGACCCCCATCATGCCCATCATCAAAGCTGCCGCCGTACAAATCAGTCCGGTGCTTTATAGCCGCGAAGGCACTGTGGACAAGGTCTGTCAGCAGATCATCGCCCTCGGTCAACAGGGCGTGCAGTTTGCGGTCTTTCCGGAAACGGTGGTGCCGTACTACCCCTATTTCTCCTTCGTCCAACCGCCGTTCGCCATGGGCAAGGAACACCTCAAACTGCTGGAACAATCGGTCAGCGTGCCGTCGGCCTCGACCCTGGCCATTGGCGAAGCGTGCAAGCAAGCCGGGATGGTGGTGTCCATCGGCGTCAACGAGCGCGATGGCGGCACGATCTACAACGCACAGTTGTTGTTCGACGCCGACGGCAGCCTGATTCAGCACCGACGCAAGATCACCCCGACTTATCACGAGCGGATCATCTGGGGCCAAGGCGACGGTTCTGGCTTGCGCGCAGTCGACAGCGCCGTCGGACGCATCGGCTCCCTGGCGTGTTGGGAGCATTACAACCCGCTGGCCCGCTACGCACTGATGGCAGATGGCGAGCAAATTCACGCGGCGATGTTTCCCGGCTCGCTGGTGGGCGAGGTGTTCGCTGACCAAATCGAGGTCACCATTCGCCACCACGCCTTGGAATCCGGCTGCTTCGTGGTCAACGCCACCGCATGGCTCGACGCCGATCAGCAAGGCCAGATCATGCAAGACACCGGTTGCAGCCTCGGCCCGATCTCGGGTGGCTGCTTCACCGCCATTGTCACCCCGGAAGGCAGGTTGCTCGGCGAACCGCTGCGCTCCGGCGAAGGCGCAGTGATTGCCGACTTGGACCTGGCGTTGATCGACAAGCGCAAACGAATGATGGATTCGGTGGGCCATTACAGCCGCCCGGAACTGCTCAGCCTGTTGATCGACCGCACGCCCACCGCCCATGTGCATGAACGCAGCGCCCATCACCTTGCCGTCGTGTCTACCGAGGAGCTTGATCATGCAAACCAATGAATTATTGGCTGAGCTGCAATGCCACGGCGTACGTTGGCCAGCGGCGCAAAACGGCTTGTCGCGGCAGGGCGGGGCAGGGCCGTCGGACCACAAGGCACTGAGTGTCGGCAGCCGGACCATGATGGTGCCGATCCTCAATCAGGCGTCACAGGATTCGCCGTATCAGGCGCAACCCACCGCCGACGGCAGCCAGGCACTGATTTTTCGTCAAGGCTTGCAGGTCGGTCTGGTGCAAATGCCCGGCGTGCCGAAGTTTTACGGGTTAAGCACCGCCGAGGGTATTCCGTACTGGAAAATCGCCACTTTGCACAGCAGTGACGTGCTCGCCACCACGGTGTTGCAGCACTGCATTCGCTTCAATGATCGCGCTACGTCCTGCCAGTTTTGCGCCATTGGTCAATCGTTGGCGGCGGGCAAGACCATCGCTCGCAAACGCCCTCAGCAATTGGCTGAAGTGGCCAAAGCCGCTGTCGAGTTAGACGGTGTGAAGCACATGGTCATGACCACTGGCACCCCGCAAACCGCTGACCGTGGCGCTGCGATTTTGTGTGAGTCGGCCGCCGCCGTGACCGCTGCGGTTGACCTGCCAATTCAAGCGCAATGTGAGCCGCCGGACGATGACCGCTGGTTTCAGCGCCTGGCCGACAGCGGCGTAGTGTCGCTGGGCATGCACCTGGAAGCGGTCACCGACGAAGTGCGGCAGCGGATCATGCCGGGCAAAGCCGAAGTCCCGTTGAGCCGGTATTTCGAAGCGTTCAGCGCTGCGGTCGAGGTGTTTGGTCGCGGTCAAGTCAGCACCTACATCCTCGCCGGCCTCGGTGACAGCGAAGCGGCGATCAGCGACATGAGTGAGCGTTTGTGCGCCCTGGGCGTGTACCCGTTCGTGGTGCCGTTCGTACCGATTGACGGTACACCGTTGGCTAATCACCCGAAACCCGACAGCGCAATGATGGCCCGGTTGTACCCGCAGATCGGCGCGAGCTTGCGTCGTCATGGCTTGCATTCCGATCAGATCAACGCCGGTTGCGCCAAATGCGGCGCGTGCTCGGCGCTGAAAAGTTATGAGTAATAAATGTGCGTTGGAATTTCGACGACTCGTCTCCGACGCTGCGCTGTCGCGCAGCAAATACGAACACTGTGGGAGCAGGCTTGCCTGCGAAGAGGCCAGTGGCCGCGCCGATGATTTAAACGGTGCAATTTTTACGGGGGCTGCGCTGTCCTCTTCGTTGGCGAGCCAACTCCCACAGTTTAATTCGATATAAGTCAGTCAGTTACGCGTTTTTTAAGAGGAGCATCAGCTTATGCACAACCTCGCCTTTGCCTTGGTCGACAGCACCTTCGAGCCGTTTCGTGCGGGCGAGTTGCTGATTAAACCGGCGACGGAAACCTGGGAGAAACAGGCCTATTTCGCCCTGCGTCGTTCGGTGTTTTCAGATGAGCAACAACTGTTGGCGCAGGATAAGGACGGCCACGACTTCCAGGCCATTGCCATTGTCGCGTTGGCCGGCAGTTGCGGCATGGCGGATCAGGTGGTGGGTGCCGTGCGCATTTATCAGCCCGAACCCGGCCTGTGGTTTGGTGGCCGGTTGTGCGTAGCCCAGGCCTATCGACGCCACAGCATGATCGGTAAAGCCTTGGTCAATGAAGCGGTGTCGCGGGCCAAGGAGCTGGGTTGCGAGGTGTTTCGCGCCACGGTGCAGGCGCCGAATGAACCGTATTTCCACGGCCTGCACTGGCAGACCCTAGAGCCTCTACACCTGCTCGGTCAGCCGCATTACCTGATGCAGGCCGACTTGTCGAGCTACCCCTTAATGCCGCGCCAAGTCTCGTTGCGTCCGCTGAAGGTGGCTCGTCATGACTGACACTCTTGATCTCGCTGCGCTGCTCGATACCCTGCGCAGCACACCGGCCATGCTTTCCAAGCAGGCGATCCAGCAACCCGCCGAGGTCATGCGCGACGCCCATTGCTCGCTGACCCGGGAACAGCTTTACGCGCTGCCGGGGGACGACACGGCCGCCATTGCCTGCGGCGACCATTTTCAGTTGCTGGCCATCGAAGGCATGCTGCCGGGCTTTGTTCAGGCGGCGCCGTGGTTTGCCGGTTGGTCGGCGGTCATGGCGAACGTCAGCGACATCACCGCCATGGGCGGTCGCGCCACTGCTGTGGTCAATGCGTATTGGCATCACGAACAGGACGCTGCAAAACAGGTCTTGGCCGGTATCCGCGCTGCCTGTGAAGCCTACGGATTGTTGCTGGCCGGGGGGCACACCAGTCTCGCCGCCGGCAACCCGACTGCGCTGGCCGTGGCCATCACCGGCATCGCCCACAAATTGTTATCGACCCTGCATGTTGCGCCCGGCCAGATCCTCGCCATGGCCGTCGACCTTGAAGGCGACTGGCATGCCGACAGCACCTATTGGAAAGCCTTCGAAGGCGTCCCCGCGGAGCGGCTGCGCAGCAAACTCGAAGTGCTGCCGCGCCTGGCTGAAGCCGAGCTGCTGCACGCGGCCAAAGACATCAGTAACGCCGGGGTCTTGGGCAGTTTGTTGATGCTGCTGGAAACCACCGGCTGCGGCGCGACCATCGACCTTAACGCCTTGCCCTGTCCTCCCGGTGCCGACCTCGAGCGCTGGCTGCAAGTGTTTCCCAGCTACGGCTTCCTGATGACCTTGGAGCAGAGCGACTGGATCAACGTTCAGGCGGCTTTCGCTTTCGAAGGCTTGCGTTGCGAACGCATCGGCCAGGTCAACGCCAGCGGTTCGCTGGACGTTCAGGCGGGCGAGCAGCACCACACATTCTGGAACCTGCGCGAGCAGGCGTTCACCGGCTTCAGCTACCCCGATCACGACCTGAGCCCTTTAAAGCTCACCCAACAGGAGCATTGATATGCCCGCCGTCAATTTCAAAGTCCGCTGGCCTAACGGCAAAGAAGCGGCCGGTTACTCACCGTCCACCGTGATCTACGACCACTTGCAAGAAGGGGTTAGCTACCCGCTACCGGATTTTTTAAAGCGCCTGGAAAGCGCTTTGAATAACGCCTCGGAGCGGGTCAAGCAAGTCAAAGGCTTCTATTGCAGCTCGGCCATGGACACCTTGAGTTCACTCAAAGGCCAGGCCAGCGTTCTCGATGCGCTGCATTACGACACCGGACAGGTAGAAATTCTCAGCATGCGCACCGAAGGCGGTGGCCGGGTTCCTGGTGCCGGCTGGAGCTCGTTCTGACCTCTCTTTTTCTAACACTTCCTGTAGGAGCCAACGTGTTGGCGAGTTTTTTGGGATGGCAGAAAGGCCCTCTCGCCAACAAGACGGTATCTACAGAGAAACCGGTTTTTATCCCTTTTTTTAACTTAATGCATCTCAGCAGCGGAGAGCCCTCATGGTCCATCTCACTTCAGTCAAACCCCCTCATCACGCCGTGATTGTCGTCGGTGGCGGTCAGGCCGGATTGTCTGCCAGTTACTACCTGCAACAGCAAGGCATCGACCATTTGTTGCTGGAAAAGCACAGCGTGACCCATGCCTGGCGCCACCAGCGTTGGGATGCATTCAGCTTGGTGACGCCCAACTGGCAATGCGCGTTGCCGGGGTATACCTACAGCGAGGAATTCAAGGGGCAGGACCCCCACGGGTTTATGAAGCGCGATGAGATTAATCTGTACCTCGCCGGCTTCGCGCAATCGGTCAACGCCCCGGTGTTGGAAGGCGTTACCGTGCAACGCGTAGTGCCTCGTGCCAACGGCGGTTATGAAATTCATACCTCTAAAGGCGAGTACACCGCCGATAAGGTCATCGTCGCTTCGGGCGGTTATCACACGCCGATCATCCCGCGTTTGGCCGAGCGTTTACCGGCAGGCATCCAGCAGATTCACTCTGAGCAATACCGCAATCCGCAGGCGTTGCCAGCGGGCAATGTACTGGTGGTTGGCTCGGGTCAATCCGGCGCGCAGATCGCTGAGGACTTGCACCTCGCCGGGCGCAAGGTTTATCTGGCAGTCGGCGATGCACCACGTTGCGCACGGTTTTATCGCGGCAAGGACGTGGTCGATTGGCTGGCTGAGATGGGCTACTACGACATCGGTGTCGACACCCATCCGCTGCGAGAGGGTGTGCGCGACAACACCAACCATTACGTCACCGGCCGTGACGGTGGACGCGACATCGACCTGCGCCAATTCGCCGTTGAAGGCATGCAATTGTTCGGTCGCCTGGACGGGTTAAAGGGCACGCGGTTGCAGTTTTCCAGCAACCTCAGCGAAAGCCTCGACAGCGCTGATGCGGTGTACAACCGGATCAATACCACCATCGATGGCTACATCGAAAAAAACGCAATCGACGCCCCGGCCGGCGAGCTTTACGCGCCAGTCTGGACGCCTGAGCAAGAACGCAGCGAACTGGACCTTGAGGCACAAGGCATCATCAGCATCATCTGGTGCATCGGCTTTACCCCTGATTTCACCTGGGTCGAAGCACCGGTGTTCAACGGTCGCGGCCATCCCGGCCATCAACGCGGTGTGACGGCGCAACCCGGTTTGTATTTCCTTGGTCTGCCGTGGTTGTACACCTGGGGTTCGGGCCGCTTTTCCGGCGTGGCTCGGGACGCGGAGTATGTGGTCGAGCACATCGCTGGGGTTGCTGAAAAAAAGCGTGAAGCGCGGCTGGCATTGGCGAGGTAGCCATTTGGCGAACCGTGTGGGGCCGAATTCATTTGGAATGGATTTCACATCCAGCGTCGTGTGAGGCGCTTTCCCGAATGGATTCGGTCCCACAGATTCAGTGGGAGCGAAGGTGTTCGGCACTTGACGAGATTTTGTAACGGGAGAATACTGCATCCAATATTCATCTATATGACTAGATAACTATAAAAATGAATCAATTCTCCAGCGATGCCCGTCTGCCTCTTTATCAGCGTCTGCGCGATCAACTGGCGCAGCAGATTGCCAACAACCGTTGGCGACCAGGGGAGGCGATTCCTACCGAGGCCGCGCTCTCCAGCGAATACTGTCTGTCCACCGGCACGGTGCGCAAAGCCATCGACATGCTGGTCAACGAGAACATTCTCGAACGCCAACAAGGACGCGGTACCTTCATTCGGCGTCCACAATTCCAGTCCTCGCTGTTTCGCTTCTTCCGCTTCCAGACCGTCGCTGGCGAACGCCAAGTGCCTGAAAGTCGCATCCTCTCTATCGAGCCCATGAGTGCGCCGTCGGCCGTCGCCCAAGCACTGGGGCTCGCGTCAGAATCGCCGGTCATCCGCTTGCTGCGGGTGCGGTTACTGGACGCACAACCGGTATTGGCCGAAGAAATATGGCTGCCACGGATTCAATTTCAAGCGCTTTTGGACATCGATCTCGATCAACAAGGGCCGTTGCTCTACCCGATCTACGAAGAGTTCTGCGGCCAAGTGATTGCCTATGCCGAAGAGACCCTGACCGCTGATTTGGTCAGTGAAGTTCATGCTCGATTGCTGCAGATTCCGGTTAACAGCCCGGTGGTGGTGATCGAGCGACTCGCGCGTAACTACGCCGGCCAGCCCCTGGAGTGGCGCCGCTCACGCGGACATGCCAGCCACTTCCGTTACAGCGTGGAAATTCGCTGACCGCTGCGTAATTTTTTTTCTAAATAGCGTGCCTCTCTAATAAGGATAAAAATAATGTTCAAGTGGTATCGCGACATCACTGCTCGGGAGCGCAAGACATTCTGGGCTTGTTTCGGCGGCTGGTCCCTGGACGCCTTGGAAGTGCAGATGTTTGGCCTGGCGATCCCGGCGTTGATCGCCGCGTTCGCCTTGAGCAAAGGTGACGCTGGTTTAATCAGCGGCGTGACCTTGATCACCTCCGCGCTGGGTGGCTGGATCGGCGGGACGCTCTGCGACCGTTACGGCCGGGTTCGCACCCTGCAATGGATGATCCTGTGGTTTTCGATATTCACCTGTTTCTCAGCCTTCGTTACCGGCTTCAACCAGTTGCTGATCGTCAAGGCGCTGCAAGGCTTTGGGATCGGCGGCGAGTGGGCCGCGGGCGCTGTGCTGATGGCGGAAACCATCCAGCCCAAATACCGTGGAAAAGTCATGGGCACGGTGCAAAGCGCCTGGGCTGTGGGTTGGGGCATCGCGGTGGGTACGTTTGCGCTGATTTATTCCTTCGTGCCTGAAGCCATGGCCTGGCGAGTTATGTTTTTAGTAGGCTTGCTGCCCGCGTTGTTGATCATTTGGGTGCGTCGTAACGTCGAAGAGCCCGACAGTTTCCAGCGTCAGCAAAAAGGGCAAACCAAACCCCTGAGTTTCTTCAAATCCATGGCCGGGATTTTCCGTCCCCAACTGTTGCGTGTGACGTTGCTCGGTGGACTGCTGGGCCTGGGCGCGCACGGCGGTTACCACGCGGTTATGACCTGGCTGCCGACCTTTCTCAAGACCGAGCGTCATTTGTCAGTGCTCAGTTCCGGTGGCTACTTGGCGGTAATCATCGTTGCGTTCTGGTGCGGTTGCGTGGTCAGCGGTTTGTTGATCGACAAAATCGGCCGTCGCAAAAACATCATCCTGTTTGCGTTGTGCTGCGTGGTAACGGTGCAGTGCTACCTGTTCCTGCCGTTGACCAACACGCAAATGCTGTTCCTCGGTTTCCCACTGGGCTTCTTCGCTGCCGGTATTCCCGCGAGCCTGGGGGCCCTGTTCAACGAGCTGTATCCCGCCGATGTGCGCGGCGCAGGTGTCGGGTTTTGCTACAACTTTGGGCGGGTGGTGTCGGCGGTTTTTCCGTTCATGGTCGGGCATATGAGCGAGTCCATGTCGTTGGGCACGGCCATCGGTATCGACGCCGGGATTGCCTATGGCGTCGCGGTCATCGCGGCCATGTTGTTGCCGGAAACCCGAGGCCGTTCGCTGGACGCCACAGCTGCAGCTCCCCAGGTTTCGTTGAACAAAACGCAAGCCGCCCAAGCTTGATTTCGTCCGCTAACGGCGCGGCGAACTCTGCCGCGCTCACTCTCTAGTTGAGTTTCATGCCTGATATTCGCGTGCCCGCAAGCCCATTTCCGATGCTCGGCGTCGACGCCCATGCCCATGTCTTCAGCCGCGCACTGACAATGGCTTCGGCGCGGCGATACAGCCCGGATTACGACGCCACGCTGGGCCAGTATCTGACGCATTTGCGTGAAAACGGCCTGAGCCATGGCGTATTGGTGCAGCCAAGCTTTCTCGGGACCGATAATCGCTACCTGTTATCGGCCTTGCGCCAGGCGCCACAATGCCTGCGCGGGGTGGCAGTGGTCGACGCCGACGTCAGCCGCGAGGCGCTGGCGGACATGGCCGAGCAGGGTGTCGTGGGCATTCGCTTAAACCTCATGGGTCAAGTGCTTCCGGACTTTACCGATGCCAAGTGGAAGTCACTGTTTACCCGGGTTTCGGCGTTGGGGTGGCACGTTGAACTGCACCGCGACGTTGATGACTTGCCGATACTGATCAGCGCGTTGATGGCGCATGACTGCAAGATCGTCATCGACCATTTCGGTCGCCCGGATGCATTGCTGGGCATTGAACAACCGGCGTTTGCGCAGTTATTGGAGCTGGGGTTGAGCGGGCGGGTGTGGCTGAAGGTTTCCGGTATCTACCGATTGGGCGCAGACAGCGAACAGAACATGAGTTTCGCCCGAGACGCCATGCCGCTTTTGATTCAAGCGTTTGGCAAAAAACGTTTGGTGTGGGGCAGTGATTGGCCGCACACCCAGTTTGAAGGGCAAATGGATTATGGCTCTGCGGTTGAGCAGCGGCGGCAATTGGGCTGGTCGGCGCAGGTCGAACACGCACTGTTGGTGGACGTGCCACGTGCGTTGTTTGATTTTTAAGTAAAAACGGGGTGCCAGGAACCCCCTAAGTCAAGGTCCAGCGCAGTGCTCGGTGGGAGTGAACGTGTTCGCGAAGGCCTAAAACCTGAACTCTCAATTCCAGGCCCATTCACTCGGCGCTTTCAGCCAGATGAATAAATGGTTAGTGAGGGGTTCAATTTCCTTTCACATGTATTCATTTGTTCATCGGGCTGTACCTCGCCAAGCTTGTAGCCATCGAAAACCCCGACCTTTCCGGGGACGGTTTCAAACGGCCGAGGTCTATCTGAATGTCATCTAAAACGCTGTTGCTCATCCCGATGCTGAGTGTGGTCGCTCTGCTCTGCGCCGCTGTGCCCAAGCCAGATCCGAGCGAGGCTTGGATCGGCTTACGGGAAGACCCGCAGAGCGACTTGATGGCAGAGCGCGTCGACGGCAAGCGGCTGAATGACGGTCGTTACTTCGAAGTCACCCCAGGCACTCATCGGCTGGACATGACGTTGTTTGTCGATGTAATGAACGACAACAACCATAACAAGCAACTGGGTAAAACCCGGGGCTTCACCTGCATGGCGGGTTAATGGGCTCACAGAAACGTTGAATATAAGTGGGAGCGAATTCATTCGCGAAAGAATTCACGCGGTGTGACAGACAGACCGCTTCCCGAATAAATTCGGTCCCACAGGGTTTTCATACAAATCTTACAGCGGGATCGTCGGTTTAGGCCAACGCGCCACCCCGGCGGCATTCAAGAGTCAAGTTGGCGCCGCCGGCAGGGCTGGTGTCGATGTGCAGTTTGAAGCCGTGCAAATTGACGATGGCGGCAACAATGGAAAGGCCCAGGCCGAAGCCACTCTGCTGGCTGCCGTCTGCGCAGCGGTAGAACCGTTGAAACACAGCGTCGCGTTCGGCGACCGGGATGCCAGGGCCGGAGTCCTGGATTTCGATGCGGGTGCCTTCGCCGTCACCGTCGCAGTAGGCGCTGAGGATGACCACCCCACCCAGAGGACTGAACTTGATGGCGTTGCTCAGCAAGTTGGCCAGTGCCTCAAACAACAACGCGCGGTCGCCCATTAACGTTGGCAAAAAGGGGGCAAGTCGTAAATCCAGGGTCAGGGCTGCCTCTTCAGCCACCGGAAGATAAAACTCGTAAAGCTCGTGCAACAACGGCCTCGGGTCGAGTTCGACGAAGCCTGAGCGGCGTTGGTGGTCTTCGAGTTCAGAAATCCGTAATAGGCCACGAAAACGCGCCATCAATGTGTCCGCCTCAGCGATAACCTGGCCCATCTGCAGCGCTTGGGTCGAGTCTTCCGGTGACTGCTGTTGAATGCGGTACAGCTGGGCGCGCAGGCGGGTCAGTGGAGTTCGTAGGTCGTGGGCGATGTTGTCGCAGACGCCTTTTACTTCGTTCATCAGCTTCTCGATGCGATCGAGCATTGCATTGACGATCACTGCCAGCATGTCAAGTTCGTCACGGCGGTCTGATACCGGTAGGCGTCGGGCCATGTCGCCGGCAACGATGGACTCGGCGCTGGCCTGTAGGCCGCGTATTCGGCGCAACGGTCGGCGGCGCAACAAGTGCCACCCTGCAACGCCGGGAATGATGGTCAGGGACATGGCCCACAACAACGCGTGCCAAATAATAGTGGTGACGGCAAACAGCGAACCGTTGTCGCGCACCAGTATCAGCCAGCGCCCGTCATGGGTTTGGGTGGCCACTGCGTCACAGCTGTTTTGCGGCAACTGCGGGTCGTCGGAGTCGATGCAGTCGCTCAGTTCATGAATTTTCCCGTCCAGCGGCAAGTTGGCAGGGATGCTGTTGACCGGGCCACGGATGGGTCGATATTCGCTGTCAAACAGCCCGTAGGCATCCACCGCGCGCATGTCGAATTTTTCGCTGGTGTTCAGCGCATCGATCAGTTGATAACCCTGAAACCGCGCAAAGAGGTGTTGCCGTTGGGTCAGCGAGTGGCGGGCCAGGGTGCTCAGATAGCCCGTGACTTCCCAATACAGCACCCCCATGAGGATGCCGCTCCAGGCGACGAACAGAAAACTGTACAACGCCAGCAGACGGCTGCTGGATGAGCGCCAGCCTTTAGAGGGGTTCAGCAATGACATAACCCGAGCCTCGCACGGTCCGAATCAGCGGTGTCAGGCCAGAGGCATCGATCTTTTTGCGCAGACGCCCGATGTGCACGTCGATCAGGTTGGTGCCGGGGTCGAAATGGTAGCCCCAGACTTCCTCGAAAATCATCATCCGGGTAATGATTTGCCCGGTGTTGCGCATCATGAATTCCAGCAGTTTGTATTCAGTGGGCAGCAGGCTCAGGGGCTGATCGCCACGGCTGGCTTCGCGGCTGATCAGATTGAGCGCCAAGTCACCGACGTGCAACACGGTCTCGGCTTCACTGACTGGATTGTGGCGCCGCAGCAACACCTCGACCCGGGCGGCCATTTCGTCGGAGGCGAAAGGTTTGGACAAGTAGTCGTCACCCCCTGCACGCAAACCCCGCACGCGCTCGTCAACATCCGATAGCGCGCTGATCATCAAGATCGGGGTGGAAATGCCCAAGGCGCGTAAGGTGGTGACGATGGCCAGACCGTTCACTTCCGGCAACATGCGGTCCAAGGTGATCAAGTCATACCCGCCGCTCACGGCGCGTACCAAGCCTTCGCGGCCATTGTCTACCCAGTCAACATCGAGTCCATGACTGCTCAATTCGGCAACGATTTCCTGCGCCGTGACGGCATCGTCCTCGATGGTCAGAATTCGGGTCATGGGGAGAAATACCTGAAAGGTTTACGGCAGAGGGGTAGCATTTTGCCCCTAAATGTTTGGTTACTTTTTAAAAAATAGTTTAGGTGGCTGTGCAGAGACGGCTGATGTATGTGCCACAAACTGCTACAGCCCTTGTATTCCGGGTGTTTGATTACTTGTCGGCGTTCTTCTGAGCTTTTTTAGGGCCATTTGTTTTTCCGCTTTCGCTACGGATCTGCGCATGGCTGATCAGGGCGAAGATGAAGCTGCCACCGATGATATTACCCGCCAGCGTCGGGCCGGCAAACGTCAGCCAAAAGTCTTTCCAGGGCAATTGCCCGGCAAAGACCAGGTACGACACTTCTGCCGAGCCAACCACGATGTGGGTGAAATCCCCCAGTGCCATCAGATAGGTGATGAACAGGATGATCCAGATTTTCGCGCTTTCCATGGACGGAATCATCCAGACCATGGTCGCAATCATCCAACCGGAAATGATGCCCTTGGAGAACATCTGGCTCACGTCGTTCTCCATGACCTTGTGGCCGATGTCGAGAAACGCCGCATCGGTTTTCGGGTCGAAAATCGGTAAATGCAACATCACGTAAGCCACCAGCAACGTACCGGTCAAATTGCCGATCAGCACGACGCCCCATAGACGCAGCAGCCGTGCGAAGTTACGCAAGGTCGGTTTGCTCATGACGGGCAAGACGGCGGTCAGGGTGTTTTCGGTGAACAACTGCTGCCTTGCCAGAATCACCGCGAGAAAACCTGCTGAATAGCCTAGGCAAGCAATCACTTTGCTGGCTTCGCCCGCGGGTAATCGCGCATTGAACAAACCCATGGCCATTAGCGACAAACCCATCGTCAGACCGGCGGCCAGTGCCGACCACCACAGCGCGGCCACGCTGCGCTCCAATTCCTGATCGCCTTGCAAGCGGATGGTTTCATGCAGCACCGCCGCACGGGGCGGTTGGTGTTTGTCGACGTCCTTTTCTTCTTCCTCGGACAGCCCTGGGGTCTTGCCGTCTGTTTTGCTGACCATAAAAGTCCTTGGTTCGGGTGCTGAGACATTTTTAGTGCATGGAATGCTGCACGGCGCTGGTGGTTAAGACACACTCCGGTGCCGAGCGTTCGGCCCACTCTTTTATCGGGCCACGGGCGCAGGTTTTTTGCCGAGCATTACGTATTTATTCAGGAGAAACACCGTGAGTATCCACATTCGTGAAGCGACCAGAGCCGATGCCGAGGTGATCCTTGGCTTTATCACCGAACTGGCGATCTACGAAAACGCCGAACACGAAGTATTGGCCAGCGTGGCGGACATCGAACGCAGCCTGTTCGACGAGCCGTCCCCGGCGCGGGCCTTGATCTGTTTGCTGGACGATCAGCCAATTGGCTTCGCCGTGTATTTTCTCAGCTACTCCACTTGGCAGGGCCGCAAGGGGTTGTACCTGGAAGACCTGTTTGTTTCTTCGCAGCACCGGGGTGTGGGCGCCGGGAAAAAGCTGCTTCGCCATCTGGCGAAACTGGCGTACGACAGCGGCTGCGGGCGTTTTGAATGGAGTGTGCTGGACTGGAACACCCCGGCCATCGATTTTTATAAATCCATCGGCGCGCAGCCGCAGGAAGAGTGGGTGCGTTACCGCTTGGCCGGCGACACATTGAAAGACTTCGCGCTGGGCGAGTGATCATTACGGTCACTCAATACCTCGTCGGATTCGATGCGTTGCACCCCGGCCAGCAGCATCGTTTCCCACGCGGCGTCGAGTGAGCCATTCAAGTCGATGGCGCGGCAGGCGTCGGCGATGACAAAGGTGGTAAAACCTTCGCCCCGGGCGTCTTGTGCCGACCACGCCACGCAAAAATCCAGCGCGAGGCCGACCACAAACACCGTGTGTATGCCGCGATCCTTGAGGTAGCCGGCGAGCCCGGTGCGGGTACAACGATCTGCTTCAAGAAACGCCGAATAGCTGTCGATGCACGGGTTATAGCCCTTGCGCACCACCAGTTGAGCGTTGGGCAGATCAAGGTCGGCGTGCAACTCGGCGCCTGGGCTGCCTTGTACGCAGTGGTCGGGCCACAAGGTTTGTGCGCCGTACGGCAGGTGAATACTGTCGAACGGTTTGCGCTCGGCATGGCTGGAGGCAAACGAGATATGCCCGGCAGGGTGCCAGTCCTGAGTAATGACCACGTTGCGAAAGCACGCCCCGAGTCGATTGATCAACGGCACCAAGGCATCGCCATCGGCGACCGCCAGTTGCCCACCGGGCATGAAGTCGTTCTGCATGTCGATGACTAGCAGTGCGCTAGCAGGGCTGGAGGGTAAGAAAGTGCTAGGAAAACTCATGTTCAGCTCCGCCTTGAGCATTATCCGCGGGCGCGGAAAGGTCCAGTGTGCCTGAGGCTGCGCAGAACCATAAGGCGCCGTTGAGCGCCTTAATCGATAAAGCGGCGAATTATAGTCAGTGTTGTCTGTACTGGCCTCTTTCCGAAACCGATATTCAATTCACCAACGATCTACGGGCGGGCAGCCATCTATAGAGCCAACGTGTTGGCGAAAGCCGGGACGGCTCTGGGGTTTCATTGGCACGGTTTATAGCAAGCAGCCGCAGATACTGTGGGAGTAGGCTTGCCTGCGAAGCGGCCCGTAGTCGCGCCGCTGATGTCGACCTGAAACCTGGGTCGCCTGCATTGACGCTTTCGTTGGCAAGCCACATAGATTTTTGGCAGACACGCAAGAGTAGGCACTGAACATCTGATCGCAGCCTTCGGCAGCGCCTACAGATCAGGCATGGAATGGTCGCCGACCTCATTCGCCTTGGCCAACATCACCAGCAACAGCACATTCGCTCCCGCTTCGGCCCAATGTGGATGGATGTGTTCAGCTTCGTTATGGCTCAGTCCGTCCACGCACGGGACGAAGATCATGGCGGTGGGCGCCACTCGGCTGAGGTAGCAGGCATCGTGCCCGGCGCCGGATATGATCGGTCGCTGGGTGTAGCCCAATGCGGTGGCCGCCTGGCTGACGTGGCGGATGCAATCGGCATCAAACTCAATCGGCGCGTATTGGAAAATCTGCTCCACCTGGTACCTGAGGCCGATTTCCAGGGCGATCCGCTTGACCGCTTCGCGCAGTTTTATGTCCAGTTCAACCAGCACCGATTCGTTCGGGTGGCGAAACTCGACGCTGAAAAAGACCCGGCCCGGCACTACGTTGCGTGAGTTCGGAAAGACGTTGGCCATGCCCACTGTTGCCCGGCCTTCATCACCTTGTTCCAACCCCAGCGAGTGAACCGCTTCCACCACTCGCGCAAAGCCGAGCAGGGCGTCGAGGCGGTGATTCATCGGCGTGGTGCCGGCGTGTGCGCTACGGCCGGTCAGTTCAACTTCGTACCAGCGCTGCCCTTGAGCACCGGTGACCACGCCAATGGTAATGTGCTCAGCCTCCAGAATCGGGCCTTGTTCGATGTGCACTTCAAAGGCGGCATGAATGGCTCGGCCGCCCATGGGCTCTGTCCCGGCATAGCCAATCTGCTCCAGCGCCTGACCAATGCTGACGCCCGCCGCGTCGGTGCGTGACAAGCCGTAGTCGAGGTCGAACACCCCGGCGTAAACCCCGGAGGCAATCATCGCGGGCGCGAAACGCGAGCCTTCTTCGTTGGTCCAGTTGACCACTTCGATGGGGCGCTCGGTCTGGATCTCCTGATCGTTCAACGCGCGCAGTACCTCAAGGCCGGCCATTACGCCGTAGATGCCATCGAACTTGCCGCCGGTGGGTTGAGAGTCGCCATGGGACCCGGTGATTACGGGTGCCAGTGAATTATTGCGACCGGCGCGGCGGGCGAAAATATTGCCCATGGCGTCGATGCGCACGCTGCAACCGGCTTCTGTTGCCCAGCGCACGAACAGGTCGCGGCCGACGCGATCTTCTTCGCTCAAGGCCAAACGGCAGACACCGCCCTTGGAAATCGCGCCGATCTGCGCCATCTCCATCAACGACTCCCACAAGCGCGTGCCGTTTACCCAAGGCTGAACACTCATGCCGTGTGCTCCTGATCCTTGACCCGGTAGCGGAAATTGCAATGTGAAGCGCCGCCCATGATGGTTTGGGTGCGCACCAATTGGACCCTGGGGTCGTAGCCGACAATGAACAGCTCATCACGATTGCACGACAGCAAGTGTCCGATCTCACCCAGACCCATCTCGTGGTACATCTCGGCATAGCGGCAGCGTTTGACGTCATAGTCGAAATGCACGGCGTCGCTGGCGATGATTTCGACCTTCAGCGCATCGTCCTTTTCCCACAACGCTTGTAGCGCGACGAAACCCTCAAGACTTGGGCCTTGCGGTTCCCGCGCGGCGAACTGTCGGCCGGCCTCAACGGCGGCCTGCGACACCGCTTCGCCAATGACGGCAGCGGCTTTTTCTTGTCCGTAATCACGCAGCAGAATCTGGTAAATGGGCTTGATTATTTCGGCTTCGATCCGCCGTCTGGCGAGAATCCCCAGTTCGCCGTCGTGAATACTCATGTGCTGGCCCTCGGTCAATTAACGCTGATGATGCACAGTAAGTATTTATTCTGTTTTTATCAAATATCAGAACGGTCTATAGGATAGATATCAATGTTCATTGAGTAACAGAAGGCTGTTAATGAGATTGAATTAAGGTTTAAACTCAATACATGAAAAATACAGAACAGTTGGATAACGATCCACCATTGCGTGCGGTGCGTACGTTTGAAGCCTTCGCTCGTCATGGCGGTGTGAACAGTGCTGCCCGAGAACTGGATGTTTCGCCGTCTGCGGTGAGCCATCAACTGCGGCTGCTGGAGACATTTCTCCGACAGCCGTTGACTGCCCGGCAAGGACGCAATCTGATTCTGACGGACGAGGGACGTGAGTATTACCGGGCGATTCGGTCGGCGTTTGCGGTACTGCGCAGCGCCACTGACCATGTGCGGGAAAAGTCGGTCATGCGCCAGGTCACCATCAGCCTGATCCCGTTGTTTGGCATCAACCTGTTCATTCCGCGTCTGGCGGAATTTCTGCAGGAGAATCCGGGATTGGACATTAACGTGACCTACGCCAATCACCGAAGTTATCCCAGTGACGCGGCGGACATCTCGATTCGGTTTGGCACTGGGCATTGGCCGGGTTATCACAGCGAGCTGTTGATCTCCGGCGCGGTGGGCGCCTATTGCAGCCGGGATTTCGCCGAATGGCATAGCCCGATTGCGACACCCGAGGCATTGAGTGAATTGCCGTTATTGCACGACGAAGAGCGCGGCACCTGGGCGCAGTGGTTCGCCGCCGCAGAGGTCACACACCCGGCTGCATTGAATGGATTGCTGTTTGAGGACGGACAGTTGGCGCTTACCGCCACACTGACCGGGCTGGGTTGCTCGCTGTTGCGCGAGCCGTTGGTGGCGCCGCATGTGGCCAGCGGGGAGCTGGTCAAACTGTTTGACCTGACCGTGGATGATGGCCGCGCTTACTACCTCTGCCGTCGCGCCGACAGTGAACTGTCTCGGGAGGGGCTGAATCTGTATAGCTGGGTCAAACGCAGCCATCAATATCTCGGTGGATGACTTCTCTGTGCCTGACACACCGCATCAAGCTTAGATCGCCAACAAGTTGGCTCTACAGCGTTGGCGCTACCTTCGGCCTTGGTCTTTGCGCAATATCGGCGCGCCGAACGGTGCTTCGCCCGTGCGGCGGCCAAGCCGATCCCGCTGTTGCCTCCAGTGATCAATGCCGTTTTGTTGTTTAGGTCATGGTGATCGCCTTTTGAGAGTGGGTGCTTCGAATCAAGGGTCGATGGTGCAGTGGCTTCCGAGCGTGCGGCCAAGCGTGAGGCGTTTCAGGCGGGGAAATAAATTGATTAGATGCCGCCTGACACACCGGTTTCGTTGGCAAGCCTCCCACAGCATTGGCCTTTGACGGCGATTTGTGGGAGCAGGCTTGCCTGCGAAGGGTCTTTGAAATCAGAACATCACTTTAACCAGCAAACTCGCGGTGTTCTGGTTGGTGTCAAAATCCTTGCTGTTTTCGATCCCGTATTTGTTGCTCCAATAGTCGTACTCGATACCGACGTAGAGCTGCTTCTCACCGAGGCTCATGGCCTTGCCCAGGTCATATTTGATCTGCGGGTTGAAGTGCAAGTTGGCGTGGTAAGTACCACGAGCGTTTTTGTCGTTGTCCACTACCCAATCCATGAAACCATCGATCAGGATGTCCGACCCGCGTACCGGAATCGTGTAGGACCAAACTGGGGTGATTTGCCATACGTTGTTCCCTGGACGTGTGCCGTCAGGATGGCGCTGGAAGAAGTTCAGCTGGAAGTAGTCGAACCCCGGAATTGCCAGGTCGAACCCCGGACCAATCAGGTAGGACTCGACATTGCCTTCGCCAAACTCATAGGTCATCGCCAGCAGCACGTCTTTGATCGGACCCAACTCGAATTTTTGTCCAAAAATCTTGCCCAGTGACAAGCGCGGGGTGAACTCGCCATACATCCCGAAATGACCGAGTTGGCTGTCCGGTTTGCCGTTGTAGAACGTGTTGTCGACAAACAGAAAGTTATCGCCGTACTTCCAGCCGTCAGCATGTTCGAAGGTGAAGGTCTGTTGTGTTTGCGGGTTGACGGCGTAGTTCTGGCCCCACAGATACGTCAGGCTGTTGCTTTGCCATTGCACAAGGTCGCCGGCCAACGTTTGGCCAGCGGCGAACAGGCTGCCGGCGGCGATTAAACTGCTGGCGACCAGGCGAGAAAAAATACGGGTCATGCGGGTTGCTCCCAGGGGTTGAGTGGCTTGGTTTTTATTAAGTAGCGCTCTGTAGCGGCGCCTTTTTTTGCGGTGTTTCAGGGGTAAATTTTTGACGTGGCTGCGCCGTGACCGATGGACATGCGCTGTCTATCGGCCAGGATTTAAAGTGGGGGATCAGTGCGGGTGGGCGGCCTTGTTCATGGCCTCGCGTTCAGCCCCGCCGAGTACGTTGAACAGCAGGTTCAACAACACTGCGCTGAGGGTGGCGAGGGCGATGCCACTGTGGGTAATCGGCCCCATCCATAACGGCAAGTGCGCGAAAAACTCCGGCCGCACAACGGGGATCAAGCCCATGCCGATGCTGACGGCGACCAGTAATTGGTTGCGTCGGTCACCGATGTCGGCTTCCTGAAGGATTTTGATCCCCGTCGCGGCCACCATGCCGAACATGGCGATGGCCGCGCCGCCGAGCACCGCAGGCGGGATCGAAGCCACCAGAAACGCGGCTTTGGGTAGCAAACTCAAGCTGATCAGGAACCCGCCGGCGACCACCGTCACATAACGGCAGCGCACGCCAGTCATCTGAACCAGACCAATGTTTTGGGCGAACGACGAGTGGGTGAACGTGTTGAGAAAACCGGCGAGAAACGACGCCGCGGCGTCGCACATCAACCCGCGTCGGAGCATGCCGGGGGTGACTTCGCGGTCTGTGATTTTGCCCAGTGCGAGAAACATCCCGGTGGATTCGACGAAGATAATCACCACCACCAAGCACATGGACAGGATCGGCGCGAGGTGAAATTCCGGCATGCCGAAATGCAGCGGCGTGACCACTCTGACCCAAGGCGCCTGAGCCAGGCCTGTGAGGTCAACCATGCCGATCAGTCCCGATAGAACGTAACCCATGCCCATGCCGATCAGCACCGAAATGTTGACCCAAAAGCCGCGCATGAAGCGGTTGATCAACAGGATGGTCGCCAGCACCAATGCAGCGACGGCGAGGTAGACCGGCTCACCGAAACTGACAGCCTTACTGCCACCGCCAGCCCAGTTCACCGCGACCGGGAACAGCGACAGGCCGATGGAAGTGATCACGGTGCCGGTCACCAATGGCGGAAAGAAGCGCACGATTTTCGACATGAACGGAGCGATCAGCATCCCGAAAAAACCGGCGGTAATGGTCGCGCCGAAAATCCCCGTGAGGCCAACGCCGGGCATGCCGGCCATTGCCACCATGCTGCCAACGGCTGCGAAACTGGCGCCCATCATGATCGGCATGCGAATCCCCAACGGCCCAATGCCCAGCGACTGCACCACCGTGGCGATACCGGCAACCAATAGGTCGGCGTTGATCAAAAAGGCGATTTCTTCACGGGACAGACCGGCCGCCTGGCCGATGATCAACGGCACCGCAACAGCGCCGCCGTACATCAATAAGACGTGTTGCAAGCCCACCAGAATCATTTGCAGCAGGGGCAAAGGCTGTCGTGGCGGCGCGGTTGGAATCCGCGCGTGAGTTGACTCGGACATGCAACACCTCACATTTTGTTTTTATTGTGGTTGGAGCAGTAACGCTGACCTCTGTAGAAGCCAACGTGTTGGCGAAGCGGTGTATCAAGTAAAAACCGCATCAAGCCCATCGCCAACACGTTGGCTCCTACAGATTTTTAGTTTGTCCTTGCTCCCTGATCGATCCACGCGCCGAGCAGATCGCGTTCTTTTTGGGTCATTTGCGTGATGTTGCCCAGCGGCATGACTTGCGAAATAACCGCCTGAGCTTGAATGCGCGGGGCCATTTGCTGGATTTGTTGTGCGGTGTCGAACATCACCCCGGCCGGTGCCGCGCTGAACAACGGGCTGGTGGGGTTGGCAGAGTGGCACACGGCACAGCGCTCTTTGATCACGCTGTGAACAGCGCTGAAATCGGGTCCAACTGCTTGGGTCGCGACGGGTGCTGCGGCGACGGCTGCAGCAGGATCGGCTCTATGGCCCCCCAACGCGGTTTCTGGCAGAGGTTGGTATTCGATTTTTGCCGGACCCGCTACGTCAGGTGCTTTCGATATCGGCGTCGGCCCCGTGACATAGGCCATGCAGATCATGCCCAACGCCGCTACCGGCAAGGTCCAGGCAAATTTATGGCTGTTGTGACGGGTGTTGAAATAGTGACGCACCAACACCGCCATCACCGCGATACCGGCCAGGATCAACCAGTTGTACTGGCTGCCGTAGGTGCTCGGAAAGTGGTTGCTGATCATGATGAACAGCACCGGCAAGGTGAAATAGTTGTTGTGTCGGGAGCGCAGCAAACCTTTGGCCGGCAGGGCTGGATCTGGCGTGCGGTTCTCGGCGATGGCCGCGACCAATGCTCTTTGCACGGGCATGATCACCCGGAACACGTTACCGACCATGATCGTGCCGATGATGGCGCCAACGTGCAGGTATGCGCCGCGTCCGCTGAATATTTTGCTGAAGCCGAACGCAGCGGCAATCAGCAGCACGAACAGCACCAGGCCGAGCAGGGCAGGGCGTTTGCCCAAGGCCGAATCGCACAGCGCTTCATAAATGAACCAGCCCGCGATCAGCGAGCCAATGCCGATCGCCACACCTTCAACGCCGGACAGGCCGCTGCCGGGCGCCAGCAAATACAGGGTCGGGTTAGCGTAAAACACCACACAGAGCAGCGCCACACCAGACATCCAGGTGAAATACGCTTCCCATTTGAACCAGTGCAGGTTGTCCGGCATGGTCGGGGGCGCGAGTTTGTATTTTTCCAAGTGGTAGATGCCGCCACCGTGAATCGCCCACAAATCGCCTGCCAGCCCGTCACGCGGGTTAACCCGGTTCAGGTTGTTTTCCAGCCAGACAAAATAAAACGAGGCGCCGATCCATGCCACGCCGGTAATCATATGAATCCAGCGCACGCTCAGATTCAGCCATTCCATCAAATGTGCTTCCACGGTATCTACCTCTGAATCTTGCCGGCCACCACTACGGGTGTTCAGGCCTTTCTTATTGGTGGGCGAGGATCAATTTCTGACCCTCCTCGAAAAAATGTTCGTCGCAGTTATTACCGGTACCACTGCGATCAACCACCAGGAAGTCATCCCGCTTTTCGATCGTCAGCACCGGATGGTGCCAAACGCCGCGATGGTAATTAACGCCCTGCCTGCCATTACTGACGAAGGCGCGGACTAACTCTGATTCAGGTGCATCGCCAACCGGCGCGACCACGATCAGAAAGGGGTTGCCGAGCAGCGGTATGAACGCTTGGCTGCCCAACGGATGCCGCTCCAACATACACACGGTCAACGGCATCGGCAGCGCCTCGGCGCGGAAGATACTGATGATCGCTTTATCCTCCGGCATGGCGGTTTGGACTTCTGCCAGCCGATGAAAACGCATAGTCGAACCGTTATTGATCATGAAGTGATCGCTGCCATCGGTTTCGATGACATCGCCGAATGGGGCGAAGGCTTCTTTGGTCAGGGGCTCGATCACTAAAGTGCGCATGGTGGTTTTATCTCTGAATACGTTGTTGTCTGTTCAATTTATTCGCAGGCAAGCCTGCTCCCACAGTGTATGCATTCCCCTGTGGGAGCAGGCTTGCCTGCGAAGGGTACGACGCTATTTCGCCACTTTACCCAACACCCGCAACCGACTCACACCGCCATCCGGGAACACATTCAAGCGGATGTGGGTGATTGGGCCCAAGTCCTTGATCTGTTCGGCAAAGCTGTGTTCGGCGTGCATTTCCAGTTTCTGTGCCGGCAGCAGTTCGCGCCAGAACAAACTTTGGGTTTCGATCTGGCTGTCGGTGCCGCCTTTGACGAATGCGCCCTGAATCGAGCAGGTGTCCGGGTAATTACCCTTGAAGTGCAGGGTGTCGACGACGACGTGTTCGACGACGCCGGCATGACCCAAGGCGATGATCACCCAATCGTTGCCGGGTGTACGACGCCGGGCGGTTTCCCAACCGTCGCCCATGTTTACGCCACGGCCGGGGTTGAGAATGTTGCTCATGCGCCCGAAATGTTCATCGGAACAGGCCAAGGCACGACCGCCATTCAATGCCGCCGCGAGGTCTATCTGTTCGCTGTCGCCGACAGTCGACCAATCCCGGAACGGCACGCCATACACCCGCAGACGCGCTACACCGCCGTCCGGGTAAATATTGAAACGCAAATGGCTGTACGCCTGATCATTGCTGATGGCGTGGTAGTGATGGCTGTCGCCTTTGAGCTCGACAGCCGGCAGCACTTCAGTCCATTGGGTGTTTTCGTCCGGATCGCCGGAGGACAGGAAGCACGCTTCCAGAGATGCCGAGGGCGGATAGTTACCGGTGAAGAATGAGGTGTCGATGTCCACGCCTTTGATCGAGCCGGGCACACCCAAGCGAATGATCGCGGTGTCGTAACCTTCAAAGCGCTTGCGGCGTGACTCCCAGCCGTCCATCCACTTGCCGTTGTCATCGAACACGCCTTCTTTCCACACCGCAGGGGTGGGCTGGAACAAGCGGTTGGCGTCGGCGAACCAGTCATCGGTCACCGAGACAATGGTGGTGCCCAGACGGGCATCGGCCAGGTTGACGAACTTCTCGAACGGTGCGGCGTAAGCTTTCATTGATCTTGTCTGCCTTTTTTAGAATTGGCGTGGGATAGGCGCGGTCAGAGGGCTTGCAAGCGGAACATCGCGATCTTGTTGATCTCGGCCAAGGCGCAGGCGAACTCAGTCTCGACCGAGTGATGGATGCGCGTTTCGAAGGCGGCGAGGATCTGATGCCGGTCACTGCCTTTCACCGCCATGATGAAGGGGAACGCGAACGAGGCTTTGTAGGCGTCGTTCAGCTCGGTGAAGCGTTGGAACTCTTCGGCCGAGCATTGGTGGATACCGGCGCCAGCTTGCTCGTGGGTGCTGGCTTCGGTCAGTTGGCCTTGCACGGCGGCTTTGCCGGCAAGGTCCGGGTGAGCGTTGATCAGCGCCAGTTGCCGGGCGTGATCAGCACTTAGCAGGATGTCGCTCATGCGGGCGTGCAGGGTTTCGATCTGGTCCAGATCGGCGTCGTGGCCCAGGTCGTAGGCCATTTCCGCAACCCACGCTGAATGCTCGTAAACGTCAGCGAAGGCTGCGACGAATTCATCGCGGCTCAGGGTCGACGGTGTCAGGGTTTGGAAGCGGCTCATTTCGCAGCTTCTCCTGTGACAGGTGCTGCCGACTGAAAAGGGTGTTCAGCGTGCCAATGGCGGGCGATGTCCACCCGGCGACTGAACCAGACCTGCTCGTGGCTTTTGGCGTACTCAAGGAAACGCTTGAGCGCACCCAAACGGGCCGGGCGCCCGATCAGGCGGCAGTGCAAACCAATCGAGAGCATCTTCGGTGCCTCGGCCCCTTCGGCGTACAGCACGTCGAACGCGTCTTTGAGGTACTGAAAAAACTGCTCGCCGTTGTTAAAGCCCTGGGCTTGGGTGAAGCGCATGTCGTTGGTGTCGAGGGTGTACGGAATCACCAGGTGCGGCTTGCCAGTGGTGTTGTTTGGTTCCCAGTAAGGCAGGTCATCGTCGTACGTGTCCGAGTCATACAAGAAGCCGCCTTCCTCCATGACCAACCGACGCGTGTTCGGTCCGGTGCGGCCGGTGTACCAGCCCAACGGACGTTCGCCGCTGATTTCGGTCAGGATACGGATCGCCTCAAGCATGTGTTCCCGCTCTTGGGCTTCGTCCATGTATTGATAGTCGATCCAGCGGTAGCCGTGGCTGCAAATCTCGTGACCCGCCGCAACCATAGCGCGGATCACCTGCGGGTGACGTTGCGCGGCCATGGCCACGGCAAACACAGTCAGCGGAATATCGAATTCCTTGAACAGCTTGAGCACGCGCCAGACACCCACGCGGCTGCCATATTCGTAGAGCGATTCCATGCTCATGTTGCGCTCGCCCTGCAACGGCTGAGCCGAGACCATTTCCGACAGGAAGGACTCGGATTCTTTATCGCCGTGCAGGATATTGCGCTCGCCGCCTTCTTCGTAATTCAGTACGAACGACAGGGCGATGCGGGCGTTGTCCGGCCAGTGGGGGTGAGGGGGGTTGTTGCCGTAACCGATAAGGTCGCGTGGATAGTCAGCACTCACTGCGCTCTTCCTTCTGTACGTGTTATCAGTGGCAGTGGTTGCCGGGTCAATCCGGGCTGGGGCCACCGCGATGGATCGATTGTATACAACTTGATGATCATTTTGTAAGCCTGATTTTTCTTCTTTTTCAGAATTTTATCTCTCCAAGAAGCTTGCAAGAAACTTGCCTGATCGATCAGCTTCTCGTCTCAAGAGGCTTCAACTGCTTGATTGCGGGCATAAACGGCGACTTTCTATAAGGCCTGACAGGCTGCGCCGGATACGCGGTTTTTATTGTGTACAATTTTTATAAAAAATGTCTTAATCTCGCATCGCCGTTCCTTCTGTGCACTGAAAAGGGGCGGCACCGACTTTTCCACAGACCGCGCAGGGCAGACAAACAATGGGACGACTGACGACGCATGTACTGGACGCCGCACACGGCTGCCCCGGCAGCTCCATCAAAATTGAACTGTACCGAGTCGACGGAGACCGTCTGGAGCACCTCGCCAGCACCGTGACCAACAGCGACGGCCGCTGCGATGCGCCGCTGCTCCAAGGTAACGATTACCGCACCGGGGTTTATCAATTGCAGTTCCATGCCGGTAACTATTACCGGGCCCGAGGCACCGAGTTACCCGATCAGGCATTCCTCGACGTCGTGGTGCTGCGGTTTGGTATCGACGCTGCGCAAGATCATTACCACGTACCGCTGCTGATTTCGCCGTACAGCTATTCGACCTATCGCGGCAGCTAAACGTCGCTGGCCCAACCTGTCTCATTTCCTCTTGCCCGCCCACACTGCGGGCTTTTTTTTGCCCGGAATTCGGGAATTTCAGGTTATGCCCTGACGGGGTCCGTCAACGCGTTCTCGCAGCAAACACCGGAGAACTGTAGGAGTTGCCGAGCCGTAGATACTGTGGGAGCAGGCTTGCCAGCGAAGAGGCCGGTAATCGCGCCGCTGATGTCGACCTGAAACCTGAGTCGCCCGCATTGACGCTTTCGTTGGCAAGCCAACTTCCCACAGAGATTTTTGGCAGACACGGAAGAGTCTGCACTGAACATCTGATCGCAGCCTTCGGCCCCTCCTACAGACCCAGGTGATTCTGTGGGACCTATATCGGGAACCGTTGTCTCTGGCCCACTAAACTCCCCGCCGACACGCGGTCTTGTTCAGCCAGCGTTTTGCTTAGAGAAACACAAACTTGGCGACGAAAATCACACACAGCGCGTACAGGCTGACCGAGATTTCCTTGTGCTTACCGGTGCCGACCTTGAGCACCACGTAGGTGATAAACCCGAGCGCGATACCGTCTGCGACCGAGAACGTCAGTGGCATCATGATCACCGTGACGATAGCGGGAATGCTGTCAGTGGCTTCGTCCCAGTTGATATGAGCCATGCCGCCCATCATCAGCATTGCGACGTAGATCAGCGCACCGGCCGTGGCGTAGGCGGGAATCATCCCGGCCAAGGGTGCGAAAAACATCGCCACGATAAACAGCACGCCAACGGTCACCGCCGTAAGCCCGGTCCGTCCGCCCGCCGCAACACCGGCCGCACTTTCGACGTAGCTGGTGACGGGCGGAACACCGACCAAGGCGCCAAACACGCTGGAGGCGCTGTCCGCTTTCAATGCTTTCGACAGGTTTTCAATTTTGCCGTCAGGCTTTACCAGGCCCGCGCGCTGTGCGACGCCCATCAAGGTGCCGGCGGTGTCGAACATGTGCACAAAGAGAAACGCCAGGACCACGCTGATCATGCTGACGTTGAATACGCCCTTGACGTCCATCGCCATCCAGGTCGGCGCCAAGCTCGGTGGGGTGGAGAAAATGCCGTGGTACTGCACCAATCCAAGGCCCCAGCCGGCCAGCGTCACCGCAATAATACTGATCAGGATCGCACCGAAAATCCGGTGGTAACTCAGCACGGCAATCATCAGGAAGCAGATCGCCGCCAATAACGGCCCAGGTTCACGCAACGAGCCAAGCTTGATCAAGGTGCTGGGGCTGGCGACCACGATACCGGCGGTTTTCAAGCCGATGATGCCAAGAAACAACCCAACCCCGGCGCCCATGGCGAAACGCAAACTGATCGGAATGCTATTGAGCAGCCATTCCCGGATGCGTGAAAGGGTCAGGAACATGAAGATCAAACCGGAAATAAATACCGCGCCCAGTGCGGTTTGCCAGCTGTAGCCCATGGTGCCGACCACGGTGTAGGTAAAGAAAGCGTTCAAGCCCATGCCCGGCGCCAGACCTACAGGCCAGTTAGCGTACAGCCCCATCAACAGGCAGCCGAGGGCGGCGGCGATACAGGTGGCCACGAACGCGGCCCCATGATCGATGCCCGCGTCGGCCATGATGTTCGGGTTGACGAAGATGATGTAAGCCATGGTGATGAAGGTGGTCAGGCCCGCCAGCAGTTCGGTTCTGACGGTCGTGCCGTGCACGCTTAGCTTGAAAACACGTTCAAGCAAGCCAGTGCGTGGCGGCGTTAGATCCAGCGTCGTTGCTTCGGATTTGCGACTTTCCACAGCGGGGGTACTCCTCAAGACTTTTATTGTTTTTTCCCGCACCTGAAGCGGTGCAGTGAGGCGGTGCGTTTGAAATGATGGTTTTTGACCATTAAGTCAGGAATTTGCACGAAACCGATTATGCTTTTGTATACAAGAAAAGCAAATAATGTTTTATCTGTTGTGTGATAAATATTTTGGATTGTGTGCATAACGCCGCCCTCTAAACCGTCGCTATTCACAACCCATGCACTGTGTACAATGTGTCGGTACTTTTCTGTGACTTGCCCTCGAGAGCCCATGAACGAACAGTTGCAGCCCCTCAAAAAACAGCCGCGTATCCTCAAGACTGGCCGCACCGGAACACAGGACGATATCGTTTACGCGCATATCTTCGAGGCCATCCTGGAGCAGCGTCTGGCGCCCGGTACGAAACTGAGTGAGGAAGCGCTGGGGGAAATTTTCGGGGTCAGCCGCACGATCATTCGTCGTGCGTTGTCACGTTTGGCCCATGAAGGGGTTGTGCTGCTGCGGCCGAACCGTGGCGCAGTGGTGGCCAGCCCGAGTGTTGAAGAAGCACGCCAAGTGTTCTTTGCTCGGCGCATGGTGGAGAAGGCGATTACCGAGTTGGCGGTCGAGCACGCAACCCCGGAGCAACTCGCCGAGTTGCGGCAGATGGTCAGCGACGAGCGCGACAGTTTTTCCCGCGGGGATCGCGGCGCCGGGATTCGTTTATCGGGGGAGTTTCACTTGAAATTGGCCGTGGCAGCGAAGAATGCGCCGCTGATCAGCTTTCAGCGCAGCCTGGTGTCGCAGACCTCATTGATCATCGCGCAGTACGAAAGCGGCAATCGCTCACACTGCTCTTACGATGAACACAACCAATTGATCGATGCCATAGAAGCGCGCGACGCGGCATTGGCGGTAAACCTGATGATGCATCACATGGACCACATCGACAGCAAGCTCAACCTCGACGAAGACAGCGCCTCCGACGACCTGCACGCAGTGTTCTCGCACTTGATGCTGACCAAGAAAAAGCCGGGACGGAATCAGGCGGTTTAAGTCAGTCCCTGTAGGAGCCAACACGTTGGCTCCTACAGATCCGCGCTGTATCAGGAGTTAGCTGAGGAATCGACCGGTTGAAATCCTGTGCGACCGAATTTATTCGGGAAGACCACGCCGCAGTCCTTCAGAAAAATCCGCGTCGGTGACTAGTCGCGCTTGTGCACTCGCTGCCCGGCCGAGTAGGTCTCCAGCACGGTTCGGTCATCCCCCAGGGTGGTCAGCACGAACAACTTCTCCTCGATGTCCTTCGCCTGTTTCAAGCGGTAGGCGAGGAGGGGGGTGGCGTTGTAATCAAGCACCACGAAATCCGCTTCGGTTCCCGGATACAACGTGCCGATCTTGTCTTCAAGACGCAATGCCCGTGCGCCGCCCAACGTCGCCAGGTACAGCGATTTGAACGGGCTGAGTTTGGCACCTTGGAGCTGCATCACCTTGTACGCCTCGTTCAGCGTGTGCAGCAGTGAAAAGCTGGTGCCCGCGCCGACGTCGGTGCCCAAACCGATGTTGAGCTTGTGCTTCTCGGCCATTGGCAAATCAAACAAACCGCTGCCGAGAAACAGGTTCGAGGTTGGGCAGAACGCCACCGCTGAACCGGTTTCCGCCAACCTTGCGCATTCGTCGTCGCACAAGTGCACGCCGTGAGCAAATACTGAGCGTTCGCCGAGCAATTTGAAGTGGTCGTACACATCCAGATAATTGCTGCGTTCAGGGAACAACGCTTTCACCCACTCAACTTCTTGCAGGTTCTCGCTGATGTGCGTCTGCATGTAAACGTCTGGGTATTCGCCGAGCAATTGCCCCGCCAGCGCCAATTGTTCCGGGGTGCTGGTCGGCGCGAAGCGCGGGGTTACGGCATAGTGCAAGCGGCCTTTGCCGTGCCAGCGCTCAATCAGCGCCTTGCTGTCGACGTAGCTGGATTCAGCGGTGTCGACCAAGTAGTCCGGCGCGTTGCGGTCCATCATCACCTTGCCCGCGATCATCCGCAGGTTGCGGGCTTGCGCGGCACTGAAAAAAGCCTCCACCGAGGCCTTGTGCACACTGCCGAACACCAGTGCGGTAGTGGTGCCGTTGCGCAGCAGTTCCTTAATGAAAATCTCTGACACTTCAGCCGAATGCGCCGGGTCGGCAAACTGCTTTTCGCAGGGGAATACGTAGGTGTTCAGCCAGTCCAGCAACTGCTCGCCATAGGACCCGACCATCCCGGTCTGCGGCAAATGGATGTGGGTATCGATGAACCCGGGGGTGATCAACGCGTCCGGGTATTGCGTGACCTCGACATCACTGCCGAGCGTGCCAAGTAAATCTGCAGCGTGCCCAAGGGCGACGATGTTGCCGTCCTCGACCACCAGCAAGCCGTCGGGAAAATACTCATAAGACGCTTCGATCACCACCTGCGCAGGATCGGCAATGCTGTGCAAAATCGCGGCGCGGTAGGCTTTCTTGGTGGTGCTTGCAAGGGTACTGACAGAAACGGAAGTCATAACACTCTCATTCATTCATTGTTGTGCTTGGCTGCGGCGGGAGACCGGCAGCAAGTGGGCAATCGGTGCAGCGTCGGCGCTGTGCTGGCCGAAATTAGCGTTGTACGTGGCGATCACTTCAGCAGCGATGGACACGGCAATTTCAATAGGCAATTTGCCTTTGACTTCGGCCAGGCCCATCGGGCAACGAATGCGGTTTAGCAAGGCCGCATCGAAGCCGCGTTCGCGCAATCGATGCTCGAATTTGACCCGTTTGGTCTTCGAGCCGATCAAGCCGAAATAGGTGAAGTCATTGCGCTTGAGAATCGCCGCTGTCAGTTCCAGATCCAACTGATGGTTGTGGGTCATGACGATGCAATAACTGCCCTTGGGCAACTGGTCGATTTCATCCACAGGCTCTTCGTTGACGATGCGTAACACGCCCTCGGGAATCTGCGCGGGGAACTCATTTTCCCGGGAATCAATCCAACGCACCCGGCACGGCAAGCTCGCCAGCAGCGGCACCAACGCGCGCCCCACATGGCCTGCACCAAACACTGCGATCTGCGCTTGTGGTTGACCCATGGGTTCAAACAACAGCACATTCACCCCGCCGCAACATTGGCCCAGACTTGCGCCGAGGCTGAAACGTTCCAGGCGGGTGTTTTGACTGCCGCTGGCGAGCATCTCGCGGGCTATTTCCATCGCCTTGTATTCCAGGTGTCCACCACCGATGGTCTCGAAGATCCGCTCGGCGCTGACCACCATCTTCGACCCGGCATTACGCGGCGTCGAACCGCGCTCGTCGATGATGGTCACCAACACGCATGGCTCGCCCTGTGTTTGCAACTCGGCAAGGGCACTGATCCAGTTGTCCATGTATCTCTCCTGATCGTCTTTCAACGCCGCCACGTCATTTATCTGTAACACCGGCACACTGTGGGAGCAGGCTTGCCTGCGAAGAGGCCGGTGGCTGCGCCGCGGATTTCAGCCCGCAACACTGTCGGTATCTGCACCGACCCCTTCGTCGGCAAGCCGACTCCCACAGGGTATTTCACCTTGGTCAAACCCATTCGTGGGCAACATCCGGCGTGCCTTGAGCCTCAAGATTCAACTTTCTCATCTGCTCACAGCCCCACAGCACCCGCTCCGGGGTCGCGGGCGCATCAATCTTTGGCTGATGCCGATAATCGGCGACGCTGGCCACGGCGTCCTTGATGGCGCACCAGGCGGCGATGCCGAGCATGAATGGCGGTTCGCCCACGGCCTTGGAGTGGAACACCGTGTCTTCCGGGTTTTTGCGGTTTTCCACCAGCTTCACCCGCAGGTCCAGCGGCATGTCGCTGACCGCCGGGACCTTGTAGCTGGCCGGGCCGTTTGTCATCAGTTTGCCCTTGGCGTTCCACACCAACTCTTCCATGGTCAACCAGCCCATGCCTTGAATGAAGCCGCCCTCTACCTGACCCATGTCGATGGCCGGGTTCAACGAGGCGCCCACGTCATGGAGGATGTCGGTGCGGAGCATTTTGTATTCGCCGGTCAAGGTGTCGATGATCACCTCGCAACAGGCCGCGCCGTAGGCAAAGTAATAGAACGGATGGCCACGGGCCTGGGTGCGGTCGTAGTAGATTTTCGGCGTTTTGTAATAGCCGGTACTCGACAGCGAAACCTGACCGACCCACGCCTGCATCGCCAAGGATTCGAACGACAACACGAACTCGCCGACCCGCACATGACCGTTGCGAAACTCCACTTGGTCTTCAGTGACCTTGTACTGTTTCGCGGCAAATTCGACCAAGCGCTGCTTGAGGATTTCAGCGGCATTTTGCGCCGCCTTGCCGTTCAAGTCCGCACCGCTGGATGCGGCCGTCGGTGAAGTATTCGGCACCTTGTCGGTGTTGGTTGCGGTGATCTGAATTCGGTCGATGTCCACCTGAAACACTTCGGCCACCACTTGCGCGACCTTGATGTTCAAGCCTTGGCCCATCTCGGTGCCGCCATGGTTCAGGTGAATGCTGCCGTCGGTGTAGATATGGATCAGCGCACCGGCCTGATTGAGGAAGCTGGCGGTGAAGGAAATACCGAACTTCACCGGGGTCAGCGCCAGGCCTTTTTTCAACACCGGACTGCTGGCGTTATAGGTGCGAATCGACTGGCGGCGCTCGGCGTACTGGCAGCTTTCTTCTAGCTCGGCGGTCATCTCTTCGAGCATGTTGTGCTCGACGGTTTGGTAGTAGTGGGTGACGTTACGCTCGGTCTTGCCGTAGTAGTTAACCTTGCGCACCTCCAACGGGTCTTTGCCGAGGTGACGGGCGATGTTGTCCATGACTTCTTCGATAGCGACCATGCCTTGTGGCCCGCCGAAACCGCGATACGCGGTGTTCGACGCCGTGTTGGTCTTGCAGCGATGACCATTAATGGTGGCGTCGCCCAAGTAATAAGAATTGTCAGCATGGAACATCGCCCGGTCGACGATGGAGTTGGACAAGTCCGGCGAGCAGCCGCAGTTGCCGGCCAGCTCCAAACGAATCCCGTGCAGGCGTCCGCTGTTATCGAAGCCAACGTCGTACTCGATGTAGAACGGGTGGCGCTTACCGGTCATCAGCATGTCTTCGACCCGTGGCAGGCGCATTTTGGTCGGCTGCCCGGTCAACATCGCCACCACCGCACACAGGCATGCCGGGCTGGCGGCCTGGGTTTCCTTGCCGCCAAACCCGCCGCCCATGCGGCGCATGTCCACGACGACTTTGTTCATGGAAACGCCGAGCACTTCGGCCACCAGCTTTTGCACTTCGGTGGGGTTTTGCGTCGAGCAGTAAACGATCATGCCGCCGTCTTCAGTGGGCATCACCGACGAGATCTGGGTTTCCAGGTAAAAGTGTTCCTGGCCGCCGATGTGCAAACTGCCCTGCAAACGGTGTTCGGCGCTGTCCAACGCGGCGACTGAATCACCGCGTTGGTGGGTGTGGCTGTCGAGGACGAAGTGTTTGTTGCGCAACGCTTCAACCACGTCCAGTACCGGCACAAGGTCTTCGTATTCGATGATCGCGGCCATCGCGGCCTTGCGGGCGGTTTCCAGATCACGGGCGGCGACAGCCATCACCGGCTGGCCGACAAACTCAACGGTATCGATCGCCAGCAACGGGTCGCCGGGCAGCAGCGGACCAATGTCCTTGAGGCCGGGAATGTCTTCGTGGGTGATCGCTATACGTACGCCCTCGAAGGCGTAGCACGGCGCGGTGTCGATGCTGATGATCCGCGCATGGGCACGGTCAGACATCCGCGCATACACGTGCAGTTGGTTGGGGAATTCCAGGCGGTCGTCGATGTACACCGCTTCGCCCGACACATGCTTGTCGGCGCTGTCGTGCTTGACGCTGCGGCCGACGCCGGTCTTCAGATCCTGCTGAAACAGCGCGATCATTTCGGCCTGGGTTTTTTCCGGGGCGTGATTAGACATAAGAAGTCACCCGCGTTTCGATGTGAGGCGATTGCAGTTCGATGAAGTATTTACGCAGCAGGTTTTGCGCGCTGAGCAGGCGGTATTCCTTGCTGGCGCGGAAGTCTGACAGCGGGGTGAAATCGTCCGCCAATGCCGCGCAGGCGCGTTCCACCGTGGCCGAGGTCCACGGCGCACCGATCAGTGCCTGTTCGCAGGCGGCTGCACGTTTGGGAATCGCCGCCATGCCGCCGAAGGCGACGCGCGCTTCAACGATAGCGCCGTTTTCCACCTGCAAGCGGAAGGCGGCGCAGACGGCGGAAATATCGTCGTCCAAGCGCTTCGATACTTTGTACGCGCGAAATACCTGTCGGGCGTTGGCCTTGGGCACGATGATTTTCTCGATGAATTCGCTGTCCTGCCGCGCCGTGACCCGGTAATCGATGAAGTAATCTTCCAGCGCCAGGGTTCGGCGGGTCTGGCCTTTGCACAAGACCAGTTGGGCGCCAAGGGCGATCAGCAGTGGGGGCGAATCACCAATCGGTGAAGCGTTGCCGATGTTGCCGCCGAGGGTGCCTTGATTGCGGATTTGCAGCGACGCGAAGCGCTGCAGTAGTTTGCCAAAGTCCGGGTATTCGGCACTGAGCGCGGCGTAACAGTCGGTGAGCGAGGTCGCGGCGCCGATTTCCAAACGGTCTTCGAAATGCTCTATGCGCTTCATGGCTTCAATGTTGCCGACATAGATCATTACCGGCAGCGTGCGATGGAACTGGGTCACTTCCAGCGCCAGATCAGTACCGCCCGCCAGCAAACGCGCTTGCGGGTATGAGTCATAGAGTTCAGCCAGGTCGCTGACGGTCAGCGGCACCAGGCAACGCTTGTCGCCGCTGTTGAGTTCGCCGGTTTCCTTCGGCGCAATGGCGCGTAGGCGGGCAATGGTTTGAGCCTCGCGCTGGTCGAATTGATCAGGTTGGCGTTGATCGCCGCAGGCCTGTTCGGCTGCGGCCAGAATCGGGCGATAACCGGTGCAGCGGCACAAATTGCCGGCCAGTGCTTCGTGGGCTTGATGGCCGTTGGCTTCAGTGCTGTTCTTTTGCAGCGCGAACAGCGACATCACAAATCCTGGCGTACAGAAGCCGCATTGCGAGCCGTGGCAATCGACCATGGCTTTTTGCACGCTGTGCAGTTGCCCTTGGTGTTTGAGGTCTTCCACGCTGATCAACTGTTTGCCGTGCAACGAGGCGACGAACGTCAGGCATGAGTTGAGGCTGCGATAACGCAGCTGCTCTTGGCCGTTGTCGTCGAGATTCAATTCGCCGATCACCACGGTGCACGCGCCGCAGTCGCCACTGGCGCAGCCTTCTTTGGTCCCGGGTTTACCCACATGCTCACGTAAATAATTGAGCACGGTCAGGTTCGGGTCCAGGGCGTGCTCGGTTCGCAGTTCCTGATTAAGTAAGAATTGGATCACGTAGGCCTCTCTGCACTATTTTTATAATCGGTCGCATGGAGCTGAATCTATCAGCTCTGACTTTTCGGTCAATAAATATCTGACTATTAAGTCAGGAAAAACGATTTTTTCCCAGCTTGCCGATTAACGGTGTGCCGCGTCAGCCGTAAACAGCTGACCGTTGCTTAAAGAATTGCTTATTTCGTGCCAGATTCAAGTCTTATGGCCGTGCGCCATGCGATACACTGCGCGGCTCGTAGGATTGAGCTGAAGTTGAAGGAAAATCATGACGTTCAAGGCGCCGGACAGCCTCGCCGAGCAAATCGCTCGCCACCTTGCAGAGCGAATCATTCGTGGTGAACTCAAGCCAGGGGAGCGCATTCAAGAGCAAAAGGTCACGACCTCACTGAATGTGAGCCGTGGTTCGGTGCGTGAAGCACTGCTGATTCTTGAGCGCCGCCACTTGATTGTCATCCTGCCGCGCCGGGGTGCTCAGGTGACGGAAATCACCGCGCACAACGTTCAAAGCCTCTGTACGCTGATGAGTGAGCTGTACATCCTGCTCGCTCTCGCCGTGGCGGCTCGCTGGGAAACCCAGATTGATCTAGCGCCCTTCGTGCAGATCCAGCAGCGCCTGAAGCTCAGCCTTGAACGCCAGGACGTAAAACTTTTTGTCGAAGACAGCTTTAACGTCATGCGCGCGGCGTACCCCTTCGCCAATAACCCGTACCTGCAAGAGACCGTTGAGAACCTGCAACCGTCCATGAGCCGCAACTATTACCTGGCATTGGATCAGCGTAAGGCCGAAATGGGTGAATCGCTGAAGCACTTCGGCCAGTTACTCGACGCGGTGGTGGCGCGTGACGTCGTGCAGATTCGCGAAGTGCTGAGCAGCTACGGCGAGCGCAGCTATAAATTAGTGCTGTCCGCGCTGGCGGCTGGCTGACCCATGCGTCTCAAGTGCATCAAACTGGCCGGGTTCAAGTCCTTCGTCGACCCGACCACGGTCAATTTTCCGAGCAACATGGCGGCGGTCGTGGGCCCTAATGGCTGCGGTAAATCCAATATCATCGATGCCGTGCGTTGGGTGATGGGCGAGAGCTCGGCGAAAAACCTACGCGGCGAGTCGATGACCGACGTCATCTTCAATGGCTCCACCACCCGTAAACCAGTAAGCCAGGCCAGCATCGAACTGGTGTTCGATAACTCGGACGGGACCTTGATTGGCGAATACGCCAGCTACGCAGAAATCTCCATTCGCCGCAAAGTCACCCGCGACAGCCAGACCAGCTATTACCTCAACGGTACCAAGTGCCGTCGGCGGGACATCACGGACATCTTCCTCGGCACCGGCCTTGGTCCGCGCAGTTACTCGATCATCGAGCAGGGGATGATCTCCAAGCTGATCGAGTCCAAGCCCGAAGACCTGCGCAACTTCATCGAAGAAGCTGCCGGTATCTCCAAGTACAAAGAGCGTCGGCGCGAAACTGAAAACCGCATTCGCCGTACTCACGAGAACCTAGCCCGCCTGACCGATCTGCGTGACGAGCTGGAGCGCCAGCTTGATCGACTGCACCGTCAGGCCCAGGCCGCTGAGAAATATCAGGAATACAAAGGTGAGGAGCGTCAGCTCAAGGCGCAACTGTCAGCCCTGCGCTGGCAGGCGTTGAACGAGCAAGTCGGCCAACGCGAAGCCGTCATTGGCACCCAGGAAATCGGATTCGAAGCCTTGGTCGCCGAGCAACGTAACGCGGATGCCGGCATCGAACGCTTGCGCGACGGGCACCATGATCTGTCGGAACGCTTCAATGTGGTGCAAGGACGCTTCTATTCGGTGGGCGGCGACATTGCCCGCATCGAGCAGAGCATCCAGCATGGCCAGCAACGCCTGCGCCAACTGCAAGAAGATTTGCGCGAATCCGAGCGCTCGCGCCTGGAGACCGAATCGCATTTGGGCCACGACCGTACGTTGCTTGCGACCCTCGGCGAAGAGCTGGAAATGCTCGCGCCGGAGCAGGAAATGACCAGCGCTGCCGCTGAAGAGTCCGCCGCCGCGCTGGAAGAGTCCGAAAGCACCATGCACGGCTGGCAGGAAAAGTGGGACGCCTTCAACCTGGAGTCCGCCGAGCCGCGGCGTCAGGCCGAAGTGCAGCAGTCGCGCATCCAGCAGTTGGACACCAGCATGGAACGCTTGGGCGAACGGCAACGGCGTCTAAACGAAGAGCGTCAATTGCTGGCAGCCGACCCGGAAGACGCAGCGATCTTGCAGCTCAGCGAAGACCTCGCCACTCGGGAAATGACCCTCGAAGAACTGCACGCCAGCGAAGAGCAACTGGTCGAACGCCTGGAGCACCTTCGCAGCGAACTGCATCGCGCCAACCAAGCGCAACAACAGGCCCAAGGTGAGCTGCAGCGTCTGAACGGGCGGCTGGCTTCCCTGGAGGCGTTGCAACAGGCGGCCCTCGATCCGGGCACCGGCACGGCTGAATGGCTGCGTGACCAGCACCTTTCTGAGCGGCCGCGTCTGGCAGAAGGTTTGCGCGTTGAACCCGGTTGGGAGTTGGCCGTAGAAACCGTGCTCGGTGCCGATCTGCAAGCGGTGTTGGTGGACAATTTTGCCGGCCTGGATTTAGCCGGGTTTGAGCAGGGCGATCTGCGCCTGATCAGCCCTTCTGCTAACGTTGCACGGATTCCCGGTAGCTTGCTGGACAAGGTTGAAGCCGCAGTTGATTTGTCCGCTTGGCTGGGTAATGTGCAGCCGGTCGAATGCCTTGAAGATGCATTGGCCTTGCGCGCGCAGCTCGGGGCAGGGCAGAGTCTTATAAGCCGCGACGGCTATTGGGTCGGGCGGCATTTCCTGCGCGTACGCCGGGCGAGTGAAGCGCAAAGCGGTGTGCTGGCCCGTGGTCAGGAATTGATTCGGCTGGGCCTTGAGCGCGATGAGCATGAAGCCACCTTGGCCGCCCTCGAAGAACAGCTCCTCACACAGCGCGAACAGCAAGTTCAGCAAGAGGACGCCCGCGAACAGTTGCGTCGTCGACTCCAGGACGAAACGCGCCAGCAAAGCGAACTCAAGGCTCAACTGTCGGCGAGCAAGGCCAAGGTCGAGCAATTGACCCTGCGCCGTACCCGCCTTGATGAAGAGCTGACTGAGCTGGGGGAGCAGCGCGCCATCGAACACGAGCAGTTGGGCGAGTCGCGCCTGCATTTGCAGGATGCGCTGGACAGCATGGCCCTGGACACCGAACAACGCGAACTGCTGCTGGCCCAACGCGACAGCCTGCGCGAGCGCCTTGATCGCGTGCGGCAGGATGCCCGGCAGCATAAAGATCATGCGCACCAACTGGCGGTGCGTCTGGGCTCGCTTAATGCGCAGCATGATTCGACGCGGCAGGCCCTTGAACGCCTGGAGTTGCAGTCTGAGCGACTTACCGAGAAGCGCGAACAACTGAACCTCAACTTGGAGGAGGGCGAAGCGCCTTTGGAGGAGCTGCGCCTCAAGCTCGAAGAGCTGCTGGAAAAACGCATGGCAGTGGACGACGAAATGCGTCTGGCCAAGCTGGCGCTGGAAGACGCGGACCGCGAACTGCGTGACGTCGAAAAACGCCGCAGCCAGGCTGAACAACAAGCGCAACTGGTGCGCGGGCAACTTGAGCAGCAGCGCATGGAATGGCAGTCACTCACCGTGCGCCGCACCACTTTGCAGGACCAGTTGCTGGAAGACGGCTACGACCTGCACGGCGTGCTTGCGACACTGACCAGCGACACTAATGAAAAGGCCGCTGAAGAAGAATTGGAACGCATCGCCGGGCGCATTCAACGCTTGGGCGCGATCAACCTGGCGGCCATTGACGAGTACCAGCAGCAATCCGAGCGCAAGCGTTATCTGGATGCTCAGAATGCCGACTTGGCGGAAGCACTGGACACGCTGGAAAACGTTATTCGCAAAATCGACAAAGAAACCCGTAACCGATTCAAAGAGACCTTCGATCAGATAAATAGCGGATTACAGGCTCTTTTCCCAAAAGTTTTCGGTGGCGGCAGCGCTTATTTGGAACTGACTGGCGAAGATCTACTCGATACAGGTGTGACAATCATGGCGCGTCCACCGGGCAAGAAAAACAGCACCATTCATTTGCTCTCCGGTGGTGAGAAAGCCCTGACCGCCTTGGCACTGGTATTTGCCATCTTCAAACTGAACCCGGCGCCGTTCTGCATGCTCGACGAAGTTGACGCGCCGCTCGACGACGCTAACGTTGGACGGTACGCCCGCCTCGTGAAGGAAATGTCCGAAACGGTGCAGTTCATCTACATCACCCACAATAAAATCGCCATGGAAATGGCCGATCAGTTGATGGGGGTGACCATGCACGAGCCGGGTTGCTCGCGCTTGGTAGCGGTAGACGTGGAGGAAGCAATGGCGTTGGTTGAAGGCTAACGATTCAGGCTAAAGCGATCATATGAGTGGCTATTTGATGGCTAGTGTTGGGCTTCATATCCGTTACAGTGGCCAAGTGGATGCAACAGACGGTGTAAAGTTATCTTTGGTCGTGCTAGCTTAGTCAACAATTTTCTATTTGCGTGGGTAAAACGCCTGTCAGAACATAGAGTTGGCGCCACGTTTTAAAGGGGTTTCGGCCCTCATTTTCAGCATTTTTATTAGAGGCACGGGATTACATGGAAATCGGTCTGCGCGAGTGGCTGATCGTCATCGGCATTATTGTCATTGCCGGTATTCTTTTTGATGGCTGGCGCCGGATGCGCGGCGGCAAAGGGAAACTGAAATTCAGGCTTGACCGAAGTTTCTCCAACGTAGCGGATGAAGACGAGGTTTCCTCTGCCGAGGTGCTGGGTCCACCGCGTGTGCTGGATCAGAAAGAACCGAAATTGGACGAGCATGATTTGCCGTCGGTGAGCATGGCGCCGCGTGACGCCAAGCGTAAGCGTAAAGACGAACCGCATCAGGGCGACCTGAACCTGGACCTTGACGGGCCAAGCCTGTTCACCGGTCGCGATGAAGACTTCGCGGACGATAAGCCGGGCCGTCGTTCGGAAGATACGGCGCGCCGTACCGAAGACCTGCCGCCGGTTGAAGAAGTGCTGGTGATCAGCGTGATCTGTCGTGACGAAAGCGGCTTCAAAGGCCCTGCGCTGTTGCAGAACATCTTGGAAAGCGGGTTGCGCTTCGGTGAGATGGATATTTTCCATCGCCACGAAAGCATGGCGGGCAACGGTGAAGTGCTGTTCTCCATGGCCAACGCGGTCAAGCCGGGTGTGTTCGATCTCGATGACATCGACCACTTCAGCACCCGTGCAGTGAGCTTTTTCCTGGGCTTGCCGGGTCCGCGTCACCCGAAACAGGCATTCGACGTCATGGTGGCCGCAGCCCGTAAACTGGCCCACGAACTGAATGGCGAATTGAAAGATGACCAGCGCAGTGTCATGACCGCGCAAACCATCGAACACTACCGCCAACGCATCGTCGAGTTCGAACGTCGTGCATTGACGCACCGCCGCTGATCGGGACGCACGATTCCTGTAGGAGCCAACGTGTTGGCGAGGCTTTTGGCGGTTTGGCTGATGCCGCCTGGCCAACACGTTGGCTCCTACAGGTTGATCGCAAAGACGCCGAACCAACATTGAGCAGCTTCGGCTGCTCTTTTGCTTTTTGAGAGAACACCCGTATGAACGCCGCCGAAACCCGCATCCTGAAACTGCGTGCCGAGCTGGATCAGCACAATTACCGTTACCACGTGCTCGATCAGCCGAGCATTCCGGACGTTGAATACGACCGCCTGTTTCATGAACTCAAGGCGCTGGAAGTCGAGAATCCGCATTTGGTCACCCCGGACTCACCGACGCAGCGGGTCGGTAGCACGGCGCTGTCCGCCTTCACCCAAGTGCGCCACGAAGTCCCCATGCTCAGCCTCGGCAACGCCTTCGAAGAAAATGACATGCGCGAATTTGACCGTCGCGTGACCGAAGGCCTGGACCTGCCTGTCGGTGATCTGTTCGGCGAAGGCGCGCAGGTGCAGTACAGCTGCGAACCGAAACTCGACGGCCTGGCCGTCAGCTTGTTGTACCGCGATGGCGCGTTGGTCCGTGGCGCGACCCGTGGCGACGGTGCCACCGGCGAAGACATCAGTGTCAACGTACGCACCGTGCGCAACATCCCGCTCAAGCTCCACGGCAGCGGTTGGCCGGCGACATTGGAAGTGCGTGGTGAAGTGTTCATGTCCAAAGCCGGCTTCGAGCGGCTGAACGCCAGCCAATTGGAAGTCGGCGGTAAAACCTTCGCCAACCCGCGTAATGCCGCCGCCGGCAGCTTGCGTCAGTTGGACTCGAAGATCACCGCCAACCGGCCCTTGGAGTTCTGCTGCTATGGCCTGGGCCAGGTCTCGGAAGAGTTCGCCGACACCCACATTGGCAACCTGGAAAAGCTCAAGCACTGGGGCATGCCGGTCAGTCGCGAATTGAAACTCGCCAATGGCATCGGTGAATGTTTGGATTACTACCATGACATCGGCGAGCGCCGCCTGTCGTTGCCCTATGAAATCGACGGCGTGGTGTTCAAAGTTAACAATTTGGCGTCCCAGCGCGAACTGGGTTTTCGGGCCCGTGAACCGCGCTGGGCCATTGCTCATAAATTCCCGGCCATGGAAGAGCTGACCGAGCTGCTCGACGTTGAGTTTCAGGTCGGGCGCACCGGGGCCGTCACCCCAGTCGCGCGCTTGAAACCGGTGAAAGTTGCCGGCGTTACGGTTGCCAACGCGACGCTGCACAACATGGACGAAGTGGCGCGTTTGGGCTTGATGATCGGCGACACGGTAATCATCCGCCGCGCCGGTGATGTGATCCCGCAAGTGGTGCAAGTGGTTCTCGAACGCCGCCCGAACAACGCTCGACCGGTGCAGATCCCGGAAAAATGCCCGGTGTGTGGCTCGCATGTCGAGCGCACGCAATTGATCAAGCGCAGTAAAGGCAAGGAAACCATCAGCGAAGGCGCGGTGTACCGCTGTGTTGGCCGATTGGCCTGCGGCGCCCAGCTCAAGCAAGCCATCATCCACTACGTCTCGCGGCGCGCGATGGACATCGAAGGCCTAGGCGACAAGAGTGTCGAGCAATTGGTCGACGAAGGGCTGGTGGCCTCTGCGGCCGACCTTTATACGCTGACCTTCGAACAGATCGTCGACCTTGAAGGGTTTGCCGAAGTCTCCAGCAACAAACTGCTCAAGGCGATCCTCGACAGCAAGCGGCCGACCTTGGCGCGCTTCATCTATGCGCTCGGTATTCCCGACGTCGGCGAAGAGACGGCCAAAGTGCTGGCGCGTTCGCTGGCTACACTGGCGCGCGTCACACAAGCGCAACCAGAAGTCCTCACCTACCTGCCGGATGTCGGGTTGGAAGTGGCTAACGAAATCCATAGCTTCTTTACCGATGCGCACAACATCACGGTCATTGAGCAACTGCTAGAGCGCGGGTTGGAGATTCAAGAACAGGGCGAGTTGGGCGCGGAGTTCGCAGCCAGCACCACCTTGGGCGGGATGATCGACAAGCTGCACATCCCGGCCATCGGCCCCGGCGCCGCGCAGAAACTGGCCGACAAATTTGGCACCTTGCAAGGCATTCTCGACGCCGACTGGCTGGACATGCGCCAGGCGTTGGCCGAGAAGCAAGCGAAAGCCGTACGTGACTTTTTCGACATCAAATCCAATGCCGAGCGAGCGCTGGAAATAGAGGCGCAGTTGAAAGCGTTCGGCATGCACTGGCACAGCGAGAAAAAGGTCGTCGAAGGCTTGCCATTGGCGGGTCAGACCTGGGTCTTGACCGGCTCGCTGGAATTGATGAGCCGCGACATCGCCAAAGAAAAACTCGAAAGCCTCGGCGCCAAAGTATCCGGCTCGGTCTCAGCAAAAACCCACTGCGTGGTCGCAGGCCCGGGTGCCGGCTCAAAGCTGACCAAGGCCAGCGAGTTGGGCCTTAAAGTAATGGATGAAGAGGCGTTTGTGGTTTTCTTGACTAACCACGGTATTGATGTGAACTGATCGGGCGCAGTGCGCCCGGTCAAATACACGGAACCCCCACAGCGACACATGATCTAGTGCTGGCACCCCACAAGGAGATCGTCATGTATCGCTTCTTTGAACAACTCAGCTCACGCATCGCTGCGCCATTCGTGGGCGAGACCAAGCGTAACAGTAAGGTTTGGCAGTGCAATTGTGGGCAGTCGATCTTCTTTGCCAATACCCAATGCCTGGCCTGCTCGGCCGCTTTGGGCTATCTGCCGGAGCAGGGCAGGTTGGTCACGCTGGAGCCCGGCCAGCAGCTCAATACCTGGCGCCTGACCGACGAGCCTCAAGCAGCGCTTTACCGACGCTGTGCCAACGTCGATACGCCGGCGGCCTGTAACTGGCTGTTCCCCGACAGTGAACCGGGCGAATTCTGCATTGCGTGCAGCCTTAACCGGACCATCCCCGATCTCTCGATCCCGGAAAACGCCGAGCGCTGGTGCAAAGTAGAAACTGCCAAACGGCGCTTGGTCGCGCAGTTGATATCGTTGGGTTTGAAAGTGATTTCGAAATCTCAAGACGAAGACACCGGCTTGGCGTTTGATTTCGTCGGCGTCGACCTTGAAGGCAAACTGCCCACCACCGGCCATGCCAACGGTCTGATCACCCTTAACATCGAAGAAGCAGACGACGCCCATCGGGAAGCCATGCGCGTTCAGTTGCACGAACCTTACCGCACGTTGCTCGGACATTTCCGTCACGAAGTTGGCCACTATTATTGGGACCGTCTGATCGCTGACACCCATTGGCAGGATAATTTCCGCAACCTGTTCGGCGATGACCGCGCCAGTTACGCTGACGCCCTTGAACATCACTACCAGAGCGGCGCCCCGGTAGGCTGGCAACAACACTACGTCAGCGCCTACGCGACCATGCACCCTTGGGAAGATTGGGCTGAAACCTGGGCGCATTACCTGCACATGATGGACGCCGTCGACACCGCACTCGGCTTCGGCATGAGCGCCCGGGACATGGACTTCGATTACCAGCCGTTCACACTCGAAACCCTCTACGACCCCCAACACCCCGGTGGTCAGGCATTCCTGTCATTCGTCAACGCCTGGATTGAACTCGCCGGCATGCTCAATGAACTCTCCCGCAGCATGGGGCAACCGGACTTCTATCCGTTCGTCCTGTCACCGGCGGTGATTACCAAACTGCATTTCATTCACTTAGTGATTCAAGAGGCCGGTGGCAAGGCGGATGAGGTGCTGCAAGCGCAGTAGAGCCTTGAAAAGGACCTGCCGCCACGACTTCGACGCCGCGCTGTCGCGCAGCAAACTGGGTGGCACTTTGTGTGGTTTGAGGTTGCAGGTGTCAGGACTGAAGCCTTCCCGAATAAGTTCGGTCCCACGGTTTTTGGTGCTGCACAGATGGCCGCCCGCCCGTAGATCGCCGGTGAATTGAATATCAAATTACGGGGCGAGGTCCTGCGTGGTGGGGCAAGCCCTTTTGGCGGGACTTTTTGGCGTTTGAAAAAGGTGCCTCGCTGTAAAAGCGAACCATAACCTCAGCAACTACAAAGGCCGGATATACACACGTAATCCAGCGCCAACCTATTGTTTTATAAATAATTAAAAAGTAGTTTTATAAGCGCTGCCGAAGGCTGCGAAGCCGGTACGGCTCTGGGATTTCATTGACACGGTTGATAGCAAGCAGCCGCAGATGCTGTGGGAGTAGGCTTGCCTGCGAAGAGGCCGGTAATCGCTCCGCTGATGTCGACCTGATACCTGGGTCGCCTGCATTGACGCTTTCGTTGGCAAAACAATTCCCACAGAGACTTTGGCGGGCACGGAATAGCAGGCACTGACATCTGATCGCAGCCTTCGGCAGCGCCTGCAGAAATCTGTGCATCGCTAAAATCTGTGGGCCAAATGTCTTCGGGAAAGATCCAATGCAATCCACCAGACCTCACCCGAAAAGCTTCAACGCCAACCGCCGTTCATAGCCAATCCGCCCCCGATACGCCTCACCGGTATCCACCCAACCTTGGCTCGCGTACAGCCCCAGCGCCGTCGTATTGTCCGTATCCACCGACAACATTAACTGTTTGATATCAGGCCAAACCCGCCGCGTCGTGTTCGCAAGGGCCTGCAAACACGCCTTGCCCAACCCTTGGCCTTGCCTGCGCCGATCAATCTGCAGCGAATGCAACGTCGCCGCATCGGCCTGCGCCCAGGCTGGTAAATATATCCCGCGCTTAAGCAGCAAAAACCCCACCGGCAGCCCCTCTGTGAGCAACGCAAACCCACGAATGTCCGACGTGGCGTTGACCAGCAGCGAATTCAGCGCCCCGTAGATGTCGCCGGAAAACGACCTCTGCGCGTCCAGCACCTTGATCCGCAGTAGCTGCTTTCGCTGAATGTCGGTCAGGTCCTCATAGCAGAGCAGCTCAATTGGCATCGATCGAATCCTTAAAAGCGTGCCGCGTTTACACAAAGGGGGCAGTTTAACGGGATTCGTCACAAGCAGGCCGACGGCAAGGCATCCCCGTCCAACCCCGTTGTACAAGTGCTTGAGCCCCTTCATATTTTTAATCACAACCAACGGTTGTAACTTATCGCCAGACCGGTACAATGGCGCCGTTCACCGTCAGGTGAGCGTCGTTATGGTGACCCTGCCGGTCCCCCCGCAACGATTACCCGTGAACCTGGTCAGATCCGGAAGGAAGCAGCCACAGCGGGAACATTGTGTGCCGGGGTGTGGCTGGTGGGGTTGCCTCCATAACGCAACTCATTGGTCCTCAATGGGTTTTTAAAAAAATCTGTAATTCCTCGTCGAACGCCTTCAGACGTCTTTCGTATGCACTGTGGTTTTTCCGAGTGAATTCGGTCGGGCATCTAGATGTCGTCGTTCTCGCAAGCGTGTATCAGCCGAAGACTGCGATCAGTCCGAAGGACCTTCGCCAACACCTTGGCTCCCACGGATAGCCGCGCCCTTATTGATAATCCCCCTGACTCTTCCAATGCGTCGAATCCGATGGACCACTGGCGTCCAGTTCAGCAAGGCCACGGGCACCGGCTTGTATTTGCTCGCGGCGGGATTTGGCACTTAAGTCGCCAAACGTCTGAAGTGCCGAGCTGAGCAAGGTTTCGTGTTCTTCGCCGCGTAGCAGGTGTGAGGCGATATACCATTGCTGATACAACTGCTCTTCCAACGATAACGGTCCTAATTCACTGGCGTTCATCACGGCCCAAAACGCCAGCGATTCGCTGTCCTTCGGGTCCAGTTCGAACATCGCCTCCAAATCCATACCCGCCTGTTTGAACAGGTTTTGCGCCTTGTGCGTCATCCGGTAAAACTCTGTGGGAGCCAGGCCATTGTCATGCTCAGGCGAGGCGTTGTGCAAAATCGTTGTTGCTGCCCCCACCAGTGTATGGATCGCTACCGGGTCGGCGCTGGCAAATAGCAAGCGAATGGCAAGGTTCAACTGCCGATGCGCGGCGTCAAGTCTGGATACGCGGAAGGGATCGGTCATGGCGTTAGCGACTACTCGTGGTGATGGGGCGGGTGTCGGCGTTTGTTCCAATCAGTTTAGGCCAGACGCGCAGATAAGGGGGGCTACCGAAAAAAACCATCTGACATGTCGTCGTCCAGCCAATCGCTAAATTCTTCTATTTCCCGTTGCTCTCTAAGCCATGCCTTCAAAATTTTGGTATCTGAGAGTGTGAGGAGTTGGTTTTTCTTTAGGAGGAGGTCAGTGCGCATTGCCCGAATGGTTTTTTCGCATGTACGTAACGCGTTTTTCGGTTGTATAGGCGCGAACGGCTCCAGCAGAAATTGCATTCGAAATGACATTTTTAAGTCTTCGGTTTTACGTTCGCGTTCGGCGGTGTCAGTTTCGCGATCTGGGTGCAGAGCGCTGACCAGCTTGCGATAGCTGTCGCGTATGGATTGACTGCCTTTTTCTGGTTCTTCTTCTTGACGAACGGTTTTTGCAGGTTTCTGCCTACCGTCGTGTTTCGATTCTTGAGCGACCTCGTCTAGCTTCTCTTGGAGTCGTTGAGTCACCTCCTCGATGGAGTCCAGATCGAGATCATCGCCAAGATCGACACCGAACGTTTCTTCTATCGACGCTCTTAACAGGTCATTTTCCTGATGTCGGACAGTCTCAAAATCGTCGCCGGCGTGTTTGGTATAGACGCGCATCAGCGCTTCGTCCTGCTCTTCTTCCATCAACGTACCAGCGAGCTCGCAAATGATTTGCTGCAGCGTATAGCGGTCTTTGTTGCGACGCTAATCTCAAGAAGTTTAATAGTCATGCCACCACCAGAAACCATAAAACGCTTTTTTAAAGAGAAATGGTCAGTTCAGTTTGTTTACTTATTGCGATTGAAAAACTTGCGAACGAACGTCACTGCAACCATCAGCCCCACCAACAAGAACTTTTTCGCCGCCAGCAGCATTATCCCCAGTTTGGCGAACAGCCCAGCCTTAGCGGCTAACCCACCGGCAACCAGTGCCGCCAAGCCGTATTTGGCCAGTTTGTCTGTGCCTGGTTCGTAGTCGGCGTAGCGGTTGCCGTCGCTGAAGTTGGTGAACGCCAGGACGTGAGGCATCTCCCGTTGAATGGTTGCAAGATCGCTCATCGAAGCGACGGCATTAAGTTCCAGCACGCCTTGGCGACCGAGCACGCGGATGCTGTAGTTGAGGGTGTTTTCATCGGCGTTGTCGGCCTTCAGTTCCCGGGCCCAATACATCTTGTGGCTTTGATCGTCGTAGCGCGGCGGCTCGGCCCAGCCGACTAATTGCAGGCCGGGATAGCCTTGTTTGCGCCGCTCGTTGTTGTTCTCTACATCGTCTTCCTGCATTTGCTTGAGCATTTCGGCGTAGTCGATCTGGGCGGCGTCTTCATCGGAGACGTGCCCGTCGTCTTTGTAGCTGATCAACACTCCCCAGCCCCCGCGGGACATCGGGTTGGTGGCGTGTGGCACGATCATGCCCAACGTCTTATGGCCGGGCGGATTGCCCCAGCCGTCAACTATCAGGCGTTCGGTGTCTTGCGGCGTGAGGTAATAGAAATCGTCGTTCAAGCTGAGGGTGGCAACGCCGCCTGGCAGATTAATAGTGCCGTGCTGCGGCTTGAGCGTCGCGAAGAACTGCGCCGGCGTTTGCTGAACCTTTGCGGGGTCATGAGGCGTGGGGGTCGCAGCATCGGCAAGGGCGGTGGTGGCACACAGCACGATAGCTGCCAATAAGCAGCGCAGGCATTTCATCGCAAGCATTTAAGGGTAGCCCCGTACATTCTGAACCGATTTGGCCGGGGCAGCTTAGCGAAAAAACCGCCACGTTGGTGGCGGTTTTTGTGAGCGTTACGATTACTCAGCCAAAGAACTGCAGCGCGTTGGTCAAGTCGCCCATGGGCTCCTGGCCTCGGGTTGCCATCGCTTCGTCTCGCATCTTTAACCCGTCCAGTTTTTCAAGACCGTGCACTCGGGTGATCAAGCGCAAAATCGAAGCGGTGTCATACGTGGTGTGGTCAACCGTTTCCCGGCGGGCGAACGGCGAGACCACCAGCGCCGGAACCCGAGTGCCTGGTCCCCAGCGATCACCCTTGGGGGGCGCAACGTGGTCCCACCAGCCGCCGTTCTCGTCGACGGTGATGACAATCACCATGTTTTCCCACTGCGGACTGTTACGCAGCACTTTAATGACGCGGGTGATGTGGCGATCACCCGCAGCAACGTCGGTGTAACCGGCATGCATGTTCAGGTTGCCCTGAGGTTTATAAAACGTGACGGCGGGCAGCTTGCCGGCCTGGGCATCAGCGAGGAATTTATTGGTGCTGGACTCATCGCCGAGGCCCCCGTCACGTAGGCGCTTGTTGCGTTCGTCCGGGTTTTCCGGGCCTTGTTTCTTGAAGTAATTAAACGGCTGATGGTGATACTGGAAACTCGGGATTTTCGGAATGCCCGCCGAGTCTTTGAACTGGTCAATGGTGCTCTGCCACGCGCCGGCATACCACGCCCAATCGACGTTTTTCTTCGACAGCTTGTCGCCGATGTGGTCGTGGGTTTGCGGCACCAGCACGTTGGCCACGTCGGCTTTGGCATATTCCGGGCGGTCCGGGTCGCGAATCCAGGTCGGCCAATACGGCGGGGCCATGGTGTTGACGGCATAGCCATCGGGTGTCAGCAAACTGGGACCAAATTGTGGCGGACCGGTCATGGCGCTGGCGGGTGATTTCTCCAGTGGTTTGAGTCGTGTGTCCTGGGGGTTATCACTTTGTAGCGTGGCGATCTGCTGTTTGGCCGGGGAGTTGGCAACGTTTGGGTAGAACGGCACGGCAGCGGAAATCAGGTATTGATGGTTCAGGAACGAGCCACCGAAAGCGCCTTGAAAGAAGTTGTCACACAGGACGAATTCAGACGCCACGTCCCACAGCCGTAACGAATATTCGGTCTGCCCGTAGTGGCCCATGGTCAGGCCACCGGAATCGGCCCACGCGACGAAGCGATCGTTTTTGCCGTCGTTGATCTGCATCTGGTTTTGGTAAAACACATGCCACAGGTCCCGTGTCACCAGGCTCAGTGGCAAGTCTTCGCCATTGGGGCCTTGGAGCGCATAGGGTTGGTTGAGCAGGTGGTCTTGAAATTGGGTGCCGACGGGGTAGGTCACGCCGTCCACGGTTTGCGGCCCGAGTTGCAATACGCCGCCCCACACCGGAGGCAACTCTTCCAGCAGTTTGCCGTCTCGGTCACGCTGTTGATACTCGCTGGGGTCGAGGTCCGCCATCGGCTTTTCGACGCCAGGGAAATTGCCGAACAAGTTATTGAAGCTGCGGTTTTCGGCGTAGATCACAACCACCGTTTTTACGTTGTCGCTGAGTGCCTGGTCTAGCGCGGCGCCGGTTAACGGGGGGGCATCCAGCGCGAGGGGTTTCTCTTCGGCGCAGACGTAGGCGCTGAGGGTTGCGCCCACACCAAGCGCCGCGACGCCACCGAGAAAACGCCGTCTGCTGGCGTCAGGGGGATTGTCGCCAGCAGGTGGTTGCGAGGTTTCTTCTTCTTTTTTGTCGCTCATGACAGGTTCCCTGCGTACTTGGCTGAGATCGTTAATGCTGATTTCGAAGGAGCGTAGCGAGGCAGTGTGACGGTAATGCTACAGCGCGCAGTGAAGATTTATAAACGCTCAAGCAAGGCTTCAAGGTGACGGTAACGGCTCCGGCTGTCCAATGACTACAGGCGCTGGAGGGCCGTAACGTTCCAAAATTTGCTCAATCTCGCCGGACATTTTCATTCGCAGCAAGGTTCGCAGAATCCGTTGCACGGGCACATTAGGGTCGTTGCGCACGACGCAGCCTACCGCTTGTTCCTCAATCAGGGAAACCCCGCGCAGCTGTTTGTCGGGCGGCAGATTGCGATTGAACCAGTCCATCGACCATTGATTGGCCACCGCATAGCGATAGCGTCCGGCGATCAGTTTTTGCAGCACTTGATCCTGGCTGCGAGCGTCTTCGCGGACCAATTGATGGCTATCAAACAACGTCTGCAGGCTCGGGTAGACGTATCCGAGCACTGTGCCGATGTTTTGATGGGTGAGTTGTTTGAGATCAACCGGCGTCGGGTTGTCTGCGGTGCTCACCAGCAGGTCGCGCTGAGTTATCAGCGGTAAGCTCCAAATGTAGTCGCCGGACATGTTCGGCACCCAGGACTGCGCCGCGTAGCAACGAATATCGACGTCGCCGTGCTCCAACGCACTTTGCACGCGCAGGCGGGCCAACACGTGATATTCGGTGGGCAGGCCCATGTGATGGCCAAGGCTCTCCATGATGTCGAACAGAAAACCGCCATGGGGCTTTTCGTCGTCAATCAGCACAAGGGGCATCGACCAGCCATCGGCAATCGAGAAACGTAGTGGGGGGTCCGCCGCGAAGCTTGGGCAGGACACTAGCAACAAGACACTCAACAACAGCCGGATTCGGTTCATCGGCGTGAGCATTACGGTGCTATTCAAGTCAGATCCAACTCCTGGAAGCATTCAATTGATGAGCGTAGCTATATTAGCGCCGGACACCGGATGCAATTTTGCCCCTGCTCCGCTAGCATTAGCGGTCTTCCGCTTTCAGTCGCGACGGTTATCGATGAGTTATCAGGTTCTTGCACGTAAATGGCGTCCGCGCTCGTTCCGCGAAATGGTCGGCCAGACCCATGTGCTCAAGGCCCTGATCAACGCGTTGGACAGCCAACGGTTGCATCATGCCTACTTATTTACCGGCACGCGCGGTGTGGGTAAAACCACCATCGCACGCATTATCGCGAAATGCCTGAATTGTGAAACAGGTATTACGTCGACGCCGTGTGGTACCTGTTCAGTTTGCTGTGAAATTGATGAAGGGCGCTTCGTCGATTTGATCGAAATTGACGCTGCAAGCCGGACCAAGGTCGAGGACACCCGCGAGCTGCTGGAAAGCGTCCAATACGCGCCGAGCCGCGGACGCTTCAAGGTCTACCTGATCGACGAAGTACACATGCTGTCCACCAGTTCGTTCAACGCCCTGTTGAAGACCTTGGAAGAGCCGCCGCCTTACGTCAAATTCATCCTGGCAACCACTGACCCGCAGAAGCTACCGGCAACCATCCTGTCGCGCTGTTTGCAGTTCGCCCTGAAAAACATGACGCCGGAGCGTGTGGTCGAGCATTTGGCCCATGTACTGGGTGTCGAGAATATCCCGTTTGAAACCGACGCGCTCTGGCTGCTAGGCCGCGCAGCCGATGGTTCGATGCGCGATGCCATGAGCCTGACCGATCAAGCGATAGCGTTCGGCGAAGGCAAGGTCATGGCGGAGGATGTTCGGGCGATGCTCGGCACGCTGGACCACGGGCAAGTCTATGACCTGTTGCAGGCGTTACTCGACGGCGATGCGCGCGCAATGCTCGAGGCGGTGCGCCATTTGTCCGAGCAAGGGCCTGACTGGAATGGTGTGCTGTCGGAAATTCTCAACGTACTGCACCGCATCGCGATTGCCCAGGCCTTGCCCGAAGGGATCGATAACGGTCATGGCGACCGTGACCAGGTATTGGCACTGGCGCAGGCCTTGCCCGCCGAAGACATACAGTTTTACTACCAGATGGGCCTGATTGGTCGTCGCGATTTGCCGCTGGCACCCGACCCGCGTGGTGGCTTCGAAATGGTGCTGTTGCGGATGCTAGCCTTCCGCCCAGCAGACAGCAGTGATGCACCGAGGCAGCCGCTAAAGACAGTAGGGATCAACCCGGCCACGGTTGATTCCACACAGCCAGTGGCCGGTGCGACGCCTGTTGCACCGGTAACCGCCGAACCGGTTGCCGCTCCAGTGGTTGCGCCCGTGCCTGAGCCGGCCGTGGTGCCTCTAACCGTTGCGCCCGCCGCTGTTGCTGTTCCTGAGGTTGACCTGCCGTGGAACGAGCGTAAGCCAGAGCCGCAGGCTGCTGTCGAGCCAGAACCAGAACCAGAACCAGAATACGTTGCCGAAGCGGTACCTGAGCCCATGCTCGATACCGTCGCTGAGCAACCCGATCTCACGCCAATGCCTGCTGAGGCACCGGCCAGTCCGGTCCCGGATGCGCCCGATGTGGTTGAGCCTGAGGCTGTGCCCGTCGCCGCCGTGACGCCGGCCATGCTTGAGCAGATTCCAGACGCTTCGTCGTCGGTCTCGGCACCGATGGAGCGTGACGACGAACCGCCCGACGATGACTATTTCGACGGTGAGCTTGATATCGATCCGGCGTCTTATAGCTACTTGGATGAATTGGCCCACGACAGCGTGCCTGACGTGGCCGAACCAGAGCAGTTGCCTGCTTCGATGCCGGCAACGGGCTTGGCGCTGGATTGGTTGAACCTGTTTGCGAAGCTGCCGATTTCAGGCATGACCGGCAGTATCGCCGCCAACTGTACATTGATGGCGGTAGACGGCGATCACTGGCTGCTGCACCTGGACCCGGCCCACAGCGCGTTATTCAACACGACCCAGCAACGTCGGCTCAACGACGCCCTGAATCAATACCACGGGCGCACGCTGACCCTCAGTATCGAGCTGATCAAGCCCGAACAGGAAACCCCGGCGCAGGCAGGTTCGCGCCGTCGTGCCGAACGCCAGAGCGAAGCAGAAGCGTCGATCCATTCCGATCCGTTCATCCAACAAATGTTGCAACAGTTTGGCGCGGTGATTCGAGAGGATACGATTGAACCTGTAGACGCTCCGGTGGCTCAGACCCTTTAACTAATGTGCGTGGCGCCCGCAAGGCGTTGCGCAGACCAACTCCACAACGTTCGAGGTGAATTCTCATGATGAAAGGTGGCATGGCCGGCCTGATGAAGCAGGCACAGCAGATGCAAGAAAAAATGGCCAAGGCGCAGGAAGAACTCGCCAACGCCGAAGTCACTGGCCAATCAGGCGCGGGCCTGGTCAGCGTCGTGATGACCGGTCGTCATGACGTCAAACGCATCAGCCTCGACGACAGCCTTATGCAAGAAGACAAAGAAGTCCTCGAAGACTTGATCGCCGCAGCCGTCAACGACGCCGTGCGCAAAGTCGAGCAAAACAGCCAGGAAAAAATGTCCGGCATGACCGCTGGCATGCAACTGCCTCCAGGCATGAAGCTGCCGTTCTAGGTTGCGTCGGCGGTCACGAGAAGCCAGGCCTAGTGCCTGGCTTTTTTGTTTATCCACCGTCTGTAGGAGCCAACTTGTTGGCGAGAGGTCCAACTGGGTGCGCCAGATAGACCGCCTTCGCCAACAAGTTGGCTCTACAGATCGTTCAAACCGAACCCCGAACCCGCCACACGGTCTGCTTTCTATGACCCCAATTTATTGCTGAAGGAACCGCTTCGATGCCGCCAGAACTGATCCTCAATCAACGCATTGTTCTCGCCTCGCGCCCGAAAGGCGCGCCGACGCCAGAAAACTTCCGCCTGGAGCGTGAAGCGTTGCCTGAGTTGGAGGAGGGCCAAGTGCTGCTGCGCACGCTCTATCTTTCTCTGGACCCCTATATGCGCGGGCGGATGAACGATACGCCGTCGTATGCCGAGCCGGTTCAGGTCAATAACGTCATGACCGGTGGTGCCGTCAGTCGTGTCGAGCAATCGCGCAACGTCCGCTTTAAAGTGGGTGATCTGGTGGTTGGCATGACTGGCTGGCAGACCCATAGCATCTGCGATGGTACCCAAGTGCTTGCGCTGCCTAAAGACTTGCCCAGTCCTTCCATGGCAGTGGGTGTGTTGGGCATGCCCGGCATCACGGCGTATATGGGCCTGATGGAGATTGGCAAACCCAAAGCCGGCGAAACCCTGGTGGTAGCGGCGGCTTCCGGCGCTGTGGGTTCTGTAGTGGGTCAAGTGGCGAAACTGAAGGGTCTGAGAGTAGTGGGCATTGCTGGCGGTCCCGATAAATGCCGTTACGTGGTTGACGAGTTGGGCTTCGATGCCTGCATCGATCACAAGAGCGAGCATTTTGCCGAACAGCTGGCGGATGAGTGTGGCAATGGCATCGACATCTACTTCGAGCTGGTCGGTGGCAAGGTATTCAGCGCCGTGCTGCCGCTGCTTAATGCCCGCGCCCGAATTCCGCTGTGTGGTTTGATCGCGCAATACAACGCCCAAGCGCTACCCGAAGGCACCGATTACTTGCCGCTGCTGATGCGAACCTTACTGACCAAGCGTGCGCGGATTCAGGGGTTTATCGTGTTCGAAGAATACGGTGATCGGCATGCGGAGTTTCTCGCGGCCATGGTGCCCTTGGTGACAGAGGGCCAAATCAAGTTTCGTGAAGACGTAGTGGAAGGGCTGGAGCAAGCGCCAGAAGCGTTCATCGGCATGCTGGAAGGTCGTAACTTCGGCAAGCTGGTGGTCCGGGTCGCTGACGCTTGAATTGACGCTAACCGGAGGCGCGGGTATAAACCGCGTCTCGTTGTTTTGTCGGACCTTTCTCCATGAGCTTCAGTCCCCTGATTCGCCAATTGATCGATGCCTTGCGCACATTGCCGGGTGTGGGTCAGAAAACCGCCCAGCGTATGGCCCTGCAATTGCTGGAGCGTGACCGCAGTGGCGGTTCGCGTCTGGCGTTGGCGTTGAGCCAGGCCATGGAAGGCGTTGGCCATTGCCGATTGTGTCGCACGCTCACTGAAGATGACTTGTGCCCACAATGCTCCGATGTGCGCCGCGACGACACGATTCTGTGCGTGGTCGAAGGTCCCATGGACGTTTATGCCGTGGAGCAGACCGGTTACCGTGGCCGCTACTTTGTGCTCAAGGGGCATTTATCGCCCCTTGATGGGCTCGGTCCTGAGGCTATCGGCATACCGCAGTTGGTAGCGCGCATTGAAGAGCAGGGCTCGTTTACCGAAATCATCCTGGCCACCAACCCCACGGTGGAAGGCGAAGCCACGGCGCATTACATTGCCCAGTTGCTGAGCAACAAAGGCCTGATCACCTCGCGGATCGCACACGGCGTTCCGCTGGGCGGCGAGTTGGAATTGGTTGACGGCGGCACGTTGGCGCATTCGTTTGCCGGACGTAAGCCCATCGCGTTGTAGCTTAAGAAGGTGCCAAAGTATCGTTAGGAGCCAACGTGTTGGCGAAGCCGGCACGGCTCTGGGGTTTCATTGACATAGTTGATAGCAAACTGTGGGAGCAGGCTTGCCTGCGAAGAGTCCGCCATCGCGCCGCTGATGTCGACCTGAAGCCTGGGTCGCCTGCATTGACGCTTTCGTTGGCAAGCCAACTCCCACAGAGACTTTCGGCAAAGACGGAATAGGCGGCACTGAAAAATTCTATCGCAGCCTTCGGCGGCTCCTACAGAAATTTCTGCATCGCCAACACCCTTCGGGAAGGGGCGCTGCAACCTCAACACGAAGTGTCACTTAGCAGCGCGCAATCCCCACAGGTTTATTTGTCCGACAGCGAAAAGTTGGTCAGGCAAAACGTCGGGATGTTCATGTCTTCCAGGCGCTGTGAGCCACCCAGTTCGGGCAAGTCGATAATCGCCGCCGCTTCATAGACATGCGCACCCATGCGTCGAATCAGGTTGGCAGCTGCAATCAAGGTGCCACCGGTAGCGATCAAGTCATCGAACATCACAATCGAGTCGCCGTCGCACAGGCTGTCTGCGTGTACTTCCAAAAAGGCTTCGCCGTATTCGGTCTGATAACCTTCGGACAGCACGTGTGCGGGCAGTTTGCCTTGCTTGCGGAACAGTATCAGTGGCTTGTTCAGTTCGTAAGCGACGATGGAGCCAATCAGAAAACCCCGTGCGTCCATCGCACCGATATGGCTGAAGTCGGCTTCGATATAACGTTGGACGAAACTGTCTATCACCAGGCGCAGGGCTTTTGGCGATTGAAACAGCGGGGTGATGTCGCGAAAGATGATGCCGGGCTTGGGAAAGTCCAGCACAGGGCGAATAAGGGATTTGAAGCTGAATTCGTCGAAAATCATCGAGAAGATCCTGGGCAGGGCGTTAGACGCTAGTCTAACGCTCAGCCGCCATGAATCCCACGTTTCAGCCTTCCAGCGAACCACCGGCCAGTGCGCAAAGCTGGATCGGATCAAGGATTTGGATTTCCTTGCCTTCGGCAGAGATCAACGCACTGCCCTGGAAGCGGGTAAATACCCTGGACACGGTCTCTACCGCTAGCCCAAGGAAGTTGCCGATTTCATTGCGCGACATGCTCAAGCGAAATTGATTGGCGGAGAAACCGCGAGCATGAAAACGCGCCGACAGGTTGACCAACAATGTGGCAATCCGCTCGTCAGCGGTCTTTTTCGACAAGAGCAACATCATTTGCTGATCGTCACGTATTTCCCGGCTCATGATCCGCATTAATTGCCGACGCAACTGTGGCAGTTGCACCGACAGATCATCGAGACGTTCAAAGGGGATTTCGCACACGGAGGTGGTTTCCAGCGCCTGGGCCGAGACCGGATACGCCTCGGTATCCATGCCGGACAAGCCGACCAGTTCGCTTGGCAAGTGGAAACCGGTAATTTGCTCTTCGCCGCCGTCGCTCAGGCTGAAGGTTTTTAGCGCGCCGGAGCGTACGGCGTAGACCGAACCAAAGGGATCACCCTGTCGAAACAGAAACTCACCCTTTCTCAGTGGGCGGCCTCGTTTAACGATTTCATCGAGGGCATTCATGTCTTCCATATTCAATGAAAGTGGTAGGCACAAAGGGGCGAGGCTGCAGTCCTTGCAGTGGGCCTGACTATGAGCGCGCAGTTTAACTGGCTCTGACATCGCAAAAAATCCTTTTGGGAAACACGCATTAGTTGTGAGGGTAACTCAGCGTGAGTAATTCTTGCCAGCGCAGATGTAATCTCTTGAGACAGTTAATGCGATTATTCACTTTACTTTGAATTAAGTTTCTAGAACTTCAGTCGATATACCGTAATCGCACAGTTCGTCAGGAGCATATACAAGTACGACGCCCCCGAAGGTGCGTCGAGCCGAGCAGTGGTTTGGGTAGGCCAAACGGAGGCAGCAAGGTACTGCAAACTCTGCGTCCGCTAGGGGGTGACGGAGAGGGAAGGGTGCTGCCTCGTCGTGGGCCGAGGCAGTGATTAGATCACTCTGGAGAACAATTGGCGGTTATGGGGGTTCAGGTACGCGTCGAACACCATGCACACTGAACGTACCAGCAGCCGTCCTGCAGGCAGAACGGTTATGCCCACCTCATCAATCGCGATGAGTCCGTCATTGGCCATGGCATCGAGTTGCGGCCAGACGTCCTTGAAATAACCTCTGAAATCAATATTGAACGCATATTCGATGCCCGCGAAGTTCAGGCTGAAATGGCAGATCAATTGTTGAATGACCGCTCTGCGCACACGATCGTCGGCGTTGCACAGCAAGCCGCGTTTGGTCGCCAGTTGATCGCTGCCCAATAACGTCTGGTAGTCGTTCAGATCGCTGCTGTTCTGGCTGTACAAATCGCCGATCTGACTGATAGCCGAAACGCCCAGGCCCACCAAATCACAATGACCGTGGGTGGTATAGCCTTGGAAGTTACGTTGCAGCGTCGACTCTTCTTGCGCGATGGCCAACTCGTCGTCCGGTAGGGCGAAATGGTCCATCCCAATGTAGCGATAGCCGGCGCCGGTCAACTGATCGATGGTGCGCTGAAGCATTTCCAGCTTGTGCCCGGCGGAAGGTAAGTCGTCAGCGTTTATCCGGCGTTGCGGCATAAAACGTTCTGGCAGGTGGGCGTAGTTGAAGACAGACAGGCGGTCCGGTTGCAGCGCGATGATTTCATCGACGGTGCGGGCGAAGGAGTTAGGCGTCTGTTTTGGCAAGCCGTAAATAAGATCGATGTTTACCGAGCGAAATTGCAACGTGTGCGCGGCATCGACAATAGCTCTGGTTTCTTCCAGGCTTTGCAGACGATTGACTGCGCGCTGGACGTCCGGGTCGAGGTCTTGGACACCGAGGCTGACCCGGTTGAAACCGAGTTCGCGGAGCAGGCCCATGGTTGACCAATCGGCTTCCCGTGGGTCGATCTCAATGCCGTAGTCGCCGGAGTCGTCATCGAGCAAGTTGAAGTGCTTGCGCAGATGCGCCATCACTTTACGCAATTCGTCATGGCTGAGAAACGTCGGCGTGCCGCCACCAAAATGCAGCTGTTCGACGAGCTGTCGAGGGTCAAGGTGACAGGCGATCATCTCGATCTCCTGCTCCAGGTGCTGCAAATACGGCAGTGCGCGGCCACGGTCTTTAGTGATGACTTTATTGCAGCCGCAGTAATAACAAATATTCGCGCAAAACGGCACGTGGACATAAAGCGACAGCGGGCGCAGGGCCTTTCGGCTGTCGCGCAGGGCGTGCAGCAAATCGAAAGCGCTGACCTTTGTCTGAAATTGCACCGCTGTGGGGTAGGACGTATAGCGCGGCCCCGCCAGGTCGTAGCGGCGAATCAGATCGGAATCCCAATGGATGGCATCGAGCATGCGGACATTTCCCCGAAAAGGCTGGCAGTGTCCGAAGTCTAGGGAGGTGTCGTTTTGTTGGTGTTGATATACATCAAACAGCAGTGATTTCGTGCCTAGCCTAGTGACCCATCAACCAATGCTGATGTGGCCCCGGCAAGGTCCAGAGGCCAAACAGAATGACGAGCACGCCACCCGCCATGCGCACGCCACGTTTGCGCAAAATGGCCGTGGTGCGCTCAGCGGCCAGGCCCGTGGCGAGCAGCACCGGCCAGGTCCCGAGGCCAAAAGCAAGCATCAGCAATGCGCTATCAATCGCGTTGCCTTGGCTGGCCGACCACAACAGCGTGCTGTAGACCAACCCGCACGGCAACCAGCCCCAGAGCGCGCCCAGCAGCAAAGCACGAGGCAGGCTCGACACCGGGAGTAATCGGCTGGCAACCGGCTGTATGTAGCGCCACAGGCCGCGACCGAGGCTTTCGATACGGGTCAGGCCGCTCCACCACCCAGCAAGGTACAGGCCCATGGCAATCAGCAGCAGCGCAGCGATCACCCGCATGACCATCGCGCCGGGGCTGTTGGCGACGGCCCAGCCCGCCATTCCAATCAGCAAACCGGCGGTGGCGTAGCTGAGGATTCGTCCGACGTTGTACGCCAGCAACAGGCGAAAGCGACGGCTGCGTTGTTCTTTGGGGATCGCCAGGGTCAGTGCGCCCATCAGACCGCCGCACATGCCCAGGCAATGACCGCCGCCGAGCAATCCAAGGATCAGCGCCGACACCAACAGGGGCGCCAGCTCAAGCATGGGGTGGTTTCTCGTCGTGGTTGTCGGCGTTTTCAGTGTCAGGTGCCGGCTTGTGGGCGTGGGCTTGTTCCATGGCGGCCAAGTGCTGTGGGTCTTGGTCGTCGAACAAAACGCTGTGGGCCGGGCCGTCGAGGTCGTCGTACTGGCCGCTGTCTACTGCCCAGAAGAAGATGTATACGGCGACCGCAACGATCAGCAGCGCCGCTGGGATCATTACATAGAGAGCCGGCATGATGCCTCCGAAGCCGGCTGCCGAATCATGTCGGCAGCGGGCGGGTTTTGAAGTGCGTTGCCTGGTCCGGCATCGCTTTTGCGCGGGTCAGGCGCAAAGCATTGAGGACCACGGTCAACGAACTGATGGACATACCAATCGCTGCCCAGATTGGAGTGATCCAGCCGAGGGCGGCGAAGGGCAACATGAGGCCATTGTATAGAGTGGCCCACATCAAGTTCTCAACGATTACCCGACGAGTGCGCCGTGCCAGCGTGAACGCTTGAACCAAGACCTGCAAACGATTGGATAACAGCACCGCATCGGCGCTGGTCTTGGCCAGGTCGGTGGCCGAGCCCATGGCGACACTGATGTCGGCGGCCGCGAGCACCGGTACATCATTTACGCCGTCACCGAGCATCATCACCTTGCGGCCCTGTTGATGCAGTCCTTGCAGAATTTTGAGTTTGTCGTCTGGGCGCAGTCCGCCGTGGGCTTCGTCGATGCCCAGTTCGGCGGCAACGCTGGCGACCATGGGCGAACTGTCGCCGGACAGTAGCAAGGTTTTCCAGCCCCGTGCCCGGCACGCTTCAAGTAGCGCGGGGGCGTCAGCACGCAAGCGGTCGTCCAGGACAAACCATGCCAGCGCACCCTGAGTGTCACCGAGCAACAGCCATTGGCCTGCGTCATCGGGCATCGCTGGAATACTGCAACCGCTGAGTTCACAGACGAATGCGGGCTGACCGATGCGCACGCGCTGTTCGCCAACCACACCTTCCAGACCCAATCCCGGTGAGCTGTGGACATCTTCTGCGGCAACCGGCGCCCGACCGAAGGCCCGGGCAATCGGATGTTCCGAGCGGTTCTCCAACGCTGCCGCCAGCCCCAGGCACAAATCGGCGTCCAATCCCCCAAGCGGCAGTATCGTGCGCAACGCCAGGCGCCCTTCGGTGAGGGTCCCGGTTTTGTCGAAAATCACTGTGTCGATTTGATTCAGGCCTTCAAGCACATGCCCACGGGTCAACAAAAGCCCGAGCTTGTGCAATGAGCCGGTGGCGGCGGTCAGGGCAGTCGGGGTTGCCAATGACAGCGCGCAGGGACAAGTCGCGACCAGCATGGCCAGCACAATCCAGAACGCTCGCGACGGATCAAGCTCCCACCAAACCAGGCCAATGACGGCCGCTGAGAGCAATGACAACAACAGAAACCACTGGGCGGCGCGGTCGGCGATTTCCGCCAGGTGCGGTTTTTCGGCTTGGGCACGTTCCAACAAGCGGACGATGGCCGAGAGCCGGGTGTCATGCCCCAACGCCAGCACCTGCACCGTCAATGCGCCCTCGACGTTGAGTGTGCCTGCGGTGACCGAATCGCCCACGCATCGCGGTTGTGGCAGGTATTCGCCGGTCAGCAGCGATTCATCAATGCTGGAAATGCCTTCGAGAATTCGCCCATCCGCCGGCAATACCGCGCCGGGGTGTACCAGTACACGGTCCTCAAGACGCAGCTCGCTGAGCAAAATGCGCTCGCTTTGCCCGTCGTCACTGAGCCTCAGGCAAGACGCGGGTAACAAATTAACCAACTGCGCGGTGGCTGCTGCGGTGCGTTCACGTGCGCGCCGCTCAAGGTAGCGCCCGGCCAGCAGGAACAGCGCAAACATACCGACGGCGTCAAAGTACAACTCGCCGACCCCGGTGATGGCAGTCCAGATCCCGGCAATGTAGGCACTGCCAATGGCCAGCGACACCGAGACATCCATGGTCAGATGCCGGGTGCGGAAATCCCTAATGGCGCCGCGAAAGAAAGGGGTGCAGCTATAGAACACGATGGGGGTTGTGAGGAACATCGCGACCCAGCGCAAGATGGTGTGCATCTGCGGGCTGAGGTCCATGTTGAATTCGGGCCAAGTGGCCATAGTCGCCATCATTGCCTGGAACCACAGCAGGCCAGCGACCCCAAGTTGGCGCAAAGCGAGGCGGTTTTCACTGGCAAGTTGCTCGGCGGCTCGGTCTGACTGATAGGGGTGCGCGGCGTAACCGATGCTGCGTAATTCACTGAGCACTTGGCTCAATGCCAGTTGGCCGTCGGTCCAGCGAACATGCAGCCGATGGTTGGATAAATTCAATCGGGCTTCAGTGACGGCCGGCAAACTGAGCAAGTGGCGCTCAATCAGCCAACCACAGGCAGCGCAACTGATGCCTTCCATGAGCAGGGTAGTTTCGACTTGCTCGCCTTCATGGCGCACGAAGGGCGCTTGAATATCGGGGCGATCATACAGGGCCAGTTCGTCGATCAATTGCACCGGCAATTCAGACGGGTTGGCCGACGCTTCGCTGCGATGGCTGTAGTAGCTTTCCAGGCCGCCCGCGACGATGGCCTCGGCCACCGCCTGGCAACCCGGACAGCAAAGTTCGCGGGTTTCCCCGAGTACAACGGCAGTGAAGCGCTTGCCGATCGGAACCGGCAACGCGCAGTGATAGCAGGGAGTGGGGGTGGACATGGATCAGTTTTTCATGTCTTCCGCGCCTTGCAACGGTTCGTCGCCCAGCGTCAGGTCTTTGTCGTGGTTGATTTGCTCTTCTTCGAACAGGCGCCAGGTCTGACCTTGCTCTTCACCGAGCACTTCAACAAATCGCCGGCCTTCGATTTTGTCCGCCAACTGACCGATGTAGCGACCTGGCTCCGAGGCACTGCGGGTCAGGTCAACCTTGCGGTCCTTTTCAGGCTGGGTGGGCGAGATCAGGTTCAATTCCAGTTTTTCTGGTTGGCTGTTGCCGGTCAGACGCAGTACGGTTTCACCGGTCACCTCGTCAAGGTGTATCGCGGCGTGCATTTTCATGTTCTGAGCCAATATTTCACGGTCCAGTGAACGGTTGATGCCCTTGCCAGCCTCGTAATAGTTATCGTTGACCAAGTTGTCCGGATTTTTCACGGCGATGGTGACCATCGCCAATGTGAGCGTCGTGGAAAATGCAAGGATACCGATGATGATCCATGGCCAGATGTGCTTGTACCAAGGGCTAGAAGCAGTTGCTACGGGCATGACAATTGTCTCTTATCGAATTTGTGGGCCAATGAAACGGCTCATTGCTTGAACCTGGGTGCCACTGTTGTCGGCGTCCTTGAGGGTGAAAACAACCTCGTTGGTGCTCGATGGCAGTAAATCCGGCGCGCTCGATAACTCGAACGGCATGGTGAAAATCTCACCGGCGGCCACCTTGAACTCGCGGCGACCCTGGACTTTCAAGTCAGGCAACCCGGATGCGTCGAGCACATAATTATGGTCGATTTGATCCTTGTTCATGACTTTCAGGCTGTAGACGTTTTCGATCCGTCCTTCAGCATTTTCCCGATAAAGCACGCGATCCTTGCTGACGTCAAAACCGACCAGTGATCGCATGAAGAACGCGCTGGCCAGCAACCCCATCATGATCAACAGCACCACGGCATAACCGATCAGCCGAGGTCGCACTTTATTGGTTTTTTGCCCTGACAAGTTGTGTTCAGTGGTGTAACTGATCAGCCCGCGGGGGTAGTTCATTTTATCCATGATCGTGTCGCACGCATCAATGCACGCCGCACAACCGATACATTCGAATTGCAGGCCGTCGCGGATGTCGATCCCGGTCGGGCAAACTTGTACGCACATCGTGCAATCGATGCAATCGCCTAATCCTTGCGCTTTGTAATCGACGTCCTTTTTCCGCGTGCCGCGCTTTTCACCGCGACGAGGGTCATAGGAAACGATCAGGGTGTCTTTGTCGAACATAACGCTTTGGAAGCGCGCATACGGGCACATGTAGATGCACACTTGCTCGCGCAGCCACCCAGCGTTGCCGTACGTGGCGAGGGTGAAAAACCCTACCCAGAAATACGACCAGCCTTCTGCCTGCCCCGTGAAGAACTCAATCGTGAGTTCCCGAATCGGCGCGAAATAACCCACGAAGGTCAGACCGGTAACGAAGCCAATCAACAACCAGAGGCTGTGCTTACTGGCTTTGCGCAGGAGCTTGTTGGCTGACATCGGTGCTTTATCGAGCTTGATCCGCTGGTTGCGATCACCCTCGGTAACTTTTTCACACCACATGAAGATCCAGGTCCACACGCTTTGCGGGCAGGTATAACCGCACCAGATGCGGCCGGCGAACACGGTAATGAAGAACAGACCAAACGCGCTGACGATCAAAATGCCCGAGAGCAGAATGAAGTCTTGGGGCCAGAAGGTTGCGCCGAAGATGTAGAACTTGCGCTCAGGCAAGTTCCACCAGACGGCTTGGTGGCCGCCCCAATTCAGCCAGACGGTGCCGAAATACAACAGAAACAAACCAGCGCCGCCGGCCATTCGCAAATTGCGAAAAAGACCGGTAAAAGCACGCGTGTAGATTGTTCCCCGCGAAGCATAGAGGTCGACAGAGTGGGTGTCGTTTTTAGACGGCGGAGTCACGTTGTGTACTGGAATCTGATTGCTCATTAGTGCGTCCCACGGCAGTGGAAAAATGCCTCGGCCAGTGCATGCCGGCCGCGGTCAGAAGTAGTGTCATCAAGGCGCCAATGATACGCCTGTGAACGTGGCCCAAGTGTGCGACCTTTGGTCGCGTTGGGCTAACGCGAATGTTGGTGTAGGTGATCTGGGTCAATGAATGGATGAATTATGGTCGGTTTTGGTAGGAGGGTAGAGTAGTTAGACGGAGGGCAGTGTTGAGTTCTTCGCAGGCAAGCCTGCTCCCACGGAATCGAGATCAGTCGACACATCTGTGGAAGTTGGCTTGCCAACGAAAACGGCCCCGCCAATTCTCACTGGCGGGGCCGTTGGGTGGTGCGTTCACGCTTTACTCGACGGTAGCAGCCTTGTCTCCATGGGAGAGGCTGTAAACGTAAGCGGCCAGCAGGTGAACTTTGTCGTTGCCTTGTAGCAATTCCTGAGCAGGCATCTGGCCCTGGCGGCCGTAACGGATGGTCTGTTGCAGTTGTGCGAAGCTCGAACCGTAGATGAACGCGGCCGGGTGCGTCAGGTTAGGAGCGCCCATGGCTGGGGTCCCTTTACCTTCTGGGCCGTGGCATGCAACACAGTTGGTGGCGAACAATTTCTGCCCGGCCACCGGGTCTGCGTTGGAATCGGCAGGCAGTTTGCGGCCATCCAGTTGTGTGGTGACGAATGCTGAAACGTCACGCACACCCTGATCGCCAATCACCGGACCCCACGCTGGCATGACCGCGTGACGGCCACCCATGATGGTGGTCTTGATGGTTTGCGGGTCGCCGCCCCAGCGCCAATCTTCGTCAGTCAGGTTAGGGAAACCGTAAGCACCTTTCGCATCGGAACCGTGGCAAACCGAGCAGTTGGAGGCGAACAAGCGGCCACCCATCTTCAAGGCTTGCGGGTCTTTGGCGACTTCTTCGATGGGCATCGACGCGAATTTGGCGAAGATCGGACCAAATCGAGCATCCGACTTAGCCATTTCCTTTTCCCATTCGTGAACACCTGTCCAGCCGGTTTGCCCGTTGGCAAATTCGGTTTTCTTGTCGTTGTCCAGGTAGCCATAACCTGGCAGCAAGCCTTGCCAGTTGCCCAAGCCTGGGTACAGCGCCAGATAGCCCAGTGCAAAAATGATGGTGCCGAGAAACAGCATGAACCACCACTTCGGCAGCGGGTTGTCGTATTCCTCGATGCCGTCGAAGGAATGGCCCACTGTTTCTTCTGTCTGTTCGCTGCGCTGCCCCTTGCGGGTCGACAACAGCAACCAGGTCAGGGCGAAAATGGTACCCAAACTGAGGACTGTGACGTACAGGCTCCAGAAAGTAGTCATTCTTTGTTACTCCTGGACGCTTGTTCTTGCTCGACGTGCTTGATGGCTTCGGGATCATCCGCGAAGGGCAGCAAGGTTGCCTCGTCAAACTCGGACTTGCGTCGTCCGCTAAATACCCACAGTGCCAGACCGATAAATGCCACCAGCACAACGACTGTGCCAAGGCCTCGAATCATCCCGATATCCATCACTATCACCGTTTGCTTTTGATGATGGTGCCAAGGCCCTGAAGGTAAGCGACCAACGCATCCATTTCAGTTTTGCCTTTGACGGCAGCGCTTGCACCGGCGATGTCTTCGTCAGTGTAAGGAACGCCGAGCGTGCGTAAGACTTCCATTTTTTTCCCGGTGTCTTTGCCGTCGAGCTTGTTTTCTACCAGGAACGGGTAGGCAGGCATTTTCGACTCAGGCACAACGTTGCGGGGGTTGTATAAGTGGGCGCGGTGCCAGTCGTCAGAGTAACGCCCGCCGACACGGGCCAAATCAGGACCGGTACGCTTGGAACCCCACAGGAACGGGTGATCCCAAACGCTTTCACCGGCGACTGAATAGTGACCGTAGCGTTCTGTTTCAGCGCGGAACGGGCGAATCATCTGCGAGTGACAGCCGACACAGCCGTTGGCGATAAAGATGTCGCGGCCTTCGAGTTCCAGTGCCGGGCGTGGCTTCATGCCCTCGACTGGCTTGTTGGTTACATCCTGGAAGAACAACGGAACAATCTGGGTCAGGCCGCCGATGCTGACGGCAATGACCATGAAGAAGGCCAGTAGGCCAATGTTCTTCTCGAGAACTTCGTGTCTCATCAGTGAGCTCCAACTACAGCGATCTGAGCGGCGGCTTCAGCTTCAACCGGGTCCGAAGCGCGAACGGTGCGCAGCACGTTGTACGCCATGAACAGCATGCCGCTGGCGAAGAAAGCACCGCCAATGGCGCGGACGATGTAGCCCGGGTGGCTGGCTTGCAACGCTTCGACGAACGAGTAGGTGAGGGTGCCGTCATCGTTGATCGCACGCCACATCAGGCCCTGAGTAATACCGTTGACCCACATCGAGGCGATGTACAGAACGGTGCCGATGGTTGCCAGCCAGAAGTGCGTGTTGATCAGGCCAACACTGTGCATCTGCGGACGACCGAAGACTTTCGGGATCATGTGATACAAGGCACCGATCGAGATCATCGCCACCCAGCCAAGCGCGCCGGCGTGTACGTGGCCGATGGTCCAGTCAGTGTAGTGAGACAGCGAGTTGACGGTCTTGATGGCCATCATCGGGCCTTCGAAGGTCGACATGCCGTAGAACGCCAGGGAGACCACCAGGAAACGCAGGATCGGGTCGGTGCGCAATTTATGCCACGCCCCTGAAAGGGTCATCATCCCGTTGATCATGCCGCCCCAGCTTGGCGCCAGGAGAATGATCGACATCGCCATGCCCAACGACTGAGCCCAGTCGGGCAATGCGGTGTAGTGCAAGTGGTGCGGACCGGCCCAGATATACAGAGTGATCAGCGCCCAGAAGTGCACGATGGACAAGCGATACGAATAGATCGGACGCTCAGCCTGCTTCGGAACGAAGTAATACATCATTCCCAGGAAGCCCGTGGTGAGGAAGAACCCTACCGCGTTGTGGCCGTACCACCATTGAATCATTGCATCCGTCGCACCGGCGTACGCCGAATAGGACTTGAAGAATGACACGGGCAGCGATGCGTGGTTAACGATGTGCAACATCGCCGTCACGAGAATAAACGCGCCGTAGAACCAGAGGCCCACGTAAATGTGTTTGGTCTTGCGCTTGACGATGGTGCCAAAAAACACAATCGCGTAAGTAACCCAGACAATAGCCAACAAAATAGCGAGAGGCCATTCCAGTTCGGCGTATTCCTTGGTTGTTGTATAACCCAGCGGCAACGTGATGATTGCGCCAATGATCACTGCTTGCCATCCCCAGAAGTGGAAAGCAGCCATGCCATCGGAAATTAGTCGTGTCTGGCAGGTTCGCTGCACGACGTAATAAGAAGTGGCAAACAATGCACATCCACCAAAGGCGAAAATCACCAGGTTTGTGTGCAATGGGCGTAAGCGTCCGAAAGTCGTCCACGGCAAACCCAAATTTAAATCGGGCCATACAAGCTGCGAGGCGATAAAGACACCAAGCCCCATGCCAAGGATCCCCCAGACCACCGTCATGATGGCGAACTGGCGGACTACCTTATAGTTATAAGCAGTCGGACTGATTGCTGTGCTCATTCTAAGGTTCCACGGTTGGAGTATTTTTTTGAATAAAAAAGCGGTCGCAAGTATGGAGAAAGCAGGTTTTCATTGCAACGCGACCAAAGCCTTGCAACTGCTCTCTGAAGCTGATTCTGCGGCCGTTACAGCATGGTCAGAAGGCCGGTTGGCATCCTGAAGAAATGCTGAAGTAGACATACAAAGTAACGGTTCCAAGCCGGTGAAATGTAGTGCGCAGCACGAGAAACTACAGAGCAATACCAAAGTCAACGGCGAAGAGCCGTTGTACTGGGCGTTTTGCGCGCAGTGTCGAACAATCTGCAATGCACAGGCGTATCACTTTTTTGGTGACCTACTGTTGGCGGTCCACTGTGCGACGAAGCTTAGTCCTGAATGTCTGGGGTGGGAAGCTGTTCCCATAATGGGTGCGACACTTGGTCGCGGAAAATAAGAAAACTGCCGCTCCTGTCCAGGGAGTGGCAGTTTCTTAGCCTTTAGGTGGTTCTCGTTACAAAAACCTATTTTGCCTTGGCTGTTTGTTCCCCAGTTTGAGCACTGTCTTGCGACAGGCTGTAAACATAGGCGGCCAACAACTGCACTTTGTCATTACCTAACAGGTCGGTTTGCGCAGGCATTTGGCCCTGGCGTCCGTAACGGATAGTTTGTTGCAATTGCGCCACGCTGCTGCCGTAGATGAAACCGGCGGGTTGAGTCAAGTCCGGCGCACCCATTGCTTGAGTGCCTTTACCGGCAGGGCCGTGGCAAGCAACGCAAGTGGTGTTGAACGTTTGTTGGCCCGCTTCTATGTTGGCGCTGTCGCCTGCCGAACGTGGCAAACCGGCAAGACCGTGACGAACATAAGCCGCTACGTTCTTCACGCCTTCGTCACCCAGAATCGGACCCCAGGCTGGCATCATCGCGATGCGGCCGCCCATGATGGTGGTCTTGATGGTGTCGGGACTGCCGCCCCAGCGCCAGATTTTGTCCGCCAGGTTAGGGAAGCCGTAGGCACCCTTGGCGTCCGAGCCGTGGCACACCGAACAGTTAGACGCAAACAGACGCCCGCCCATTTTCAATGCCTGTGGATCTTTGGCGACTTCTTCTACCGGCATGGCCGCGAATTTGGCGAAGATCGGTCCGAACTTGGCGTCAGCCTTGTCCATTTCCTTCTGCCATTCGTTGACCCCGGTCCAGCCATTTTCATAGCCAGGCAAGACGCCCTTCCAGTTGCCCAGGCCCGGGTAGAGGATCAGGTAACCGATTGCAAACACAATCGTCCCGGCAAACAACATGAACCACCACTGCGGCAGCGGGTTGTCATATTCCTCAATGCCGTCGAAGCTGTGCCCCATGGTCTGATCGGTGCTGCCTTTGGTTTCGCCCTTACGGGTGCCGACCAGCAACCAAGTGAGGGCTATCAGCGTGCCAATGGTCAGCACGCAAATGTAGGTGCTCCAAAAAGTTGTCATGGCTTACCTCTTGCTCTTGATCGAAGTGCCAAGCACTTGCAGGTAGGCTACTAGCGCGTCCATCTCGGATTTGCCCTTGACGGATTCGACGGCCCCAGCGATGTCGCCATCGGTATATGGCACGCCAAAGTTACGCATGGTCTTGAGCTTGATTTCGGTGTGGCTGCTGTCGAGCGGCGTCGTTACCAACCATGGGTAGGCGGGCATTTTCGATTCCGGTACGACGTTGCGCGGATTGTACAAATGCGCGCGGTGCCAATCATCCGAGTAGCGTGCGCCAACCCGTGCCAAATCCGGTCCGGTGCGCTTGGAGCCCCACAAGAACGGGTGATCCCAGACGCTTTCACCGGCTACTGAATAGTGGCCGTAGCGTTCGGTTTCAGCGCGGAACGGCCGAATCATCTGCGAGTGACAACCCACACAGCCGTTGGCGATATAAATGTCGCGACCTTCAAGTTGCAGCGCGGTGTAAGGCTTCATACCTTCCACCGGTTTGTTGGTCACATCCTGGAAGAACAGCGGCACAATTTGCGTCAGGCCACCGATGCTCACAGCCAGCACCATCAACAGCATTAACAGGCCAACGTTTTTCTCGATTACTTCGTGTTTCATGGCGAACTCCTCAGGCCATTTGCGCAGCGGCGATGGCTTCGGCAGGCACTGAAGCCCGCACGGTGCGCCATGTGTTGTAGGCCATCAGCAGCATGCCGCTGAAGAAAATTGCGCCACCAATCAGCCGCACTACATAACCAGGGTGGCTAGCGACCAGGGTTTCGACGAAGGAGTAAGTGAGCGTGCCGTCTTCGTTGACTGCGCGCCACATAAGGCCTTGAGCAATACCGTTGACCCACATCGAAGCGATGTACAACACGGTGCCGATGGTTGCCAGCCAGAAATGCGCATTGATCAAACCCATGCTGTGCATTTGTGGACGACCGAAGATCTTCGGAATCATGTGGTACAGCGCGCCAATCGAGATCATCGCTACCCAGCCAAGAGCGCCGGCGTGTACGTGGCCGATGGTCCAGTCGGTGTAGTGGGAGAGGGCGTTGACGGTCTTGATGGCCATCATCGGCCCTTCAAAGGTCGACATGCCGTAGAACGCGAGTGAGACGACCAGGAAGCGCAAGATCGGATCGCTGCGCAACTTATGCCAGGCACCTGACAACGTCATCATGCCGTTGATCATGCCGCCCCAACTTGGCGCCAGCAGAATCAGCGACATCACCATGCCCAACGACTGTGCCCAATCCGGCAGCGCGGTGTAGTGCAAGTGGTGAGGACCGGCCCAGATGTACAAGGTGATCAATGCCCAGAAGTGCACGATGGACAAACGATACGAATACACCGGACGTTCGGCTTGCTTGGGAACGAAGTAATACATCATCCCCAGGAAGCCTGCAGTCAGGAAAAACCCTACTGCGTTGTGCCCGTACCACCACTGCACCATGGCGTCTGTCGCCCCGGAGTAGATCGAGTAGGACTTGGTCAGGCTGATCGGTACTTCGAGGTTGTTGACGATGTGCAACAGAGCCACGGTGAGAATGAACGCACCGAAGAACCAGTTACCGACGTAAATGTGCTTGGTGGTACGTTTCTTCAACGTGCCAAAAAACACGACGGCGTAGGCCACCCAGACAATGGTGATCAGGATGTCGATCGGCCATTCCAGTTCAGCGTATTCTTTGGAGCTGGTATAACCCAGCGGCAAAGAGATGGCAGCCAGTACGATCACTAGTTGCCAACCCCAGAACGTAAACTGCGCCAGTTTCGGCGCAAACAGTTGCGTCTGGCAGGTGCGTTGTACTGAGTAGTAAGAAGCTGCGAACAGCGCACACCCACCAAAGGCAAAAATCACGGCGTTGGTGTGCAAGGGGCGCAAGCGCCCAAACGTGGTCCACGGTAAGTCGAAGTTAAGTTCGGGCCAAACCAATTGCGCGGCGATAAATACACCGAGCCCCATTCCGACGATCCCCCACACCACCGTCATAATGGCGAATTGGCGGACCACCCGATAGTTGTAGGCGGTACTGTTCGTTGTAGTCATTTAGGTGTGTTCCTATCTTGCTTTGTTCGCAACAGAGCTCCGGAACAGAGCTCCGGGTCATAGCGCCGAGTTATTCAGATGGATCAAAAGCGAGGCAAGCATGAGCAATGGGCAAAGGGCCGGTATTGACGAGGATCAATGCGCGCAACTGATGTACGACAATGGTTGGCTATGGACGCCGGCCTTAAAGCAGGTTGAACGCCCAGCGGCGACCCTGATTTTGGCTCATGGCGCGGGGGCGCCAATGGACAGCGATTTCATGAATGGCATAGCGCAGCGCCTTGCAGCGCGGGGCGTTAACGTCGTGCGCTTTGAGTTCGCTTACATGGCTCAACGGCGTATCGATGGCCGTAAGCGCCCGCCCAATCCGCAGGCACAGTTACTCGACTGCTGGCGGCAGGTCTACACGCAGGTGCGACCACAGGTCACTGGCCATTTGGCCATTGGCGGCAAGTCCATGGGCGGCAGGATGGCCAGTTTGTTGGCTGACGAATTGAGCGTGGATGGATTGGTGTGCTTGGGCTATCCGTTTTATGCTACCGGTAAGCCGGAAAAACCCAGGGTGGCGCACTTGGCGGCATTGAAAACGCCAACGTTAATAGTTCAGGGAGAACGGGATACGCTGGGAAATCGGCACACGGTGGAGGGGTATACAGTGTCCGATGCCATCAGCCTTTATTGGCTGGCGACCGGTGATCATGATTTGAAGCCGTTGAAGTCGTCGGGGTTTAGTCACGAGGAGCATCTGAACAGCGCGGCGCGAGCCGTTGAGACGTTCTTAAGCCACCTCTGAATACCCGGCGCTGACTGCGCAACAGGTAGGCCCTTAACCAAGAGCCCACCTGTTGTTACAGCGCGTTATGCTTATTTTTTGATCCCGAAGCAGTTCAACTGAAAGTTATTCGACACCAGATCTACGCTGCCACTGTCCAGGTTAAAGGCTCGGGAGTTTCCCAGTGAGCCGCTGGAGACTTGTTCATTCGTCCACCAACCCCAGCCATTGTTCCAACCGAATAGTTGGCCTACAGCCGGACTTTCCCCGGCATACACGGCGCGAAGCTGTTTGAAGTCGTTTGCATTCATCGAGTGAACGCCTTGCTGATCGCAAAAAGCCCGATAGCCGTAGAAGTCCTTGCGTACATCCGGGAACCCTACAAACACTCGCGCGCCCGACGTTGTCAGTTGGTAACTCGCGGTCGCACCCAATGCATCCGTAGCCGTGATAGCCGTTACACCATTGCCTGCAGCGGTAACCTTGCCATCCTGATCAACGAGCGCCACCCGAGGGTCGCTTGATTGGTATTGATAAGGCGGCTGACCACCGGTGGCGGCTCGAGTGTAGATCGCACTGATCGGTGGGTTCGCGGGTGGTCGTCCTTCGAACACTACATAGCCCGCCAGCGCGAGCGCATAATCGGCGCCGAGGTTCAAAGGTGGCGCCAACGCCTGCACTTGAAACGTCGTCGCTGTTGATTCCACGGGTGCGGCTACACCACGAGTGACGTTATAGGTGACCCCGGCCGACGTACCGGCACTGCCCACGGCGACCGACTTGGGCACCGTAAACGTGATCGCCCCGGCTTCCCCCGCGTCCTGAGGCGCGGTCGTATGGGAAGAACCGCCAACCCACTTCACGATAATGCTGTCCTTGCCATCAATGCCGGTGTAGCGAGGGACCGATACCTGTACGCCGGAATCGGGGACGTTTTCCGGGATTAAGTTGTTGTCTGAGTCCACACCGGCGACGGTGGGTTTGGGTAGCAATGTCAGGCCCGGAGCACCAACCTTCACGATTAAAACGTCCGAGAAGAGTGTTTGATTGCCTCGTTCCACCGTGTAAGAAACTTTCACGTTGCGGTTCAGGTTAGCGTCCACATAGGTTTTTTTGACACGAAAAACGACTTCCTTGCCGGACGTGCCGCTGTTGAGCGTAGTACTCGTGCTGTACACCCCGCCCGAGGACGTGCCATCCCAATGCAGAATGACTTTGTCCAACGGCGCCATGCTGGTAAACGGCTGAATACGTACTATGGCTTCCAGAACGAGGTCATCCGGATCGAGTACGCCATCGGCACTCAATCCATCGACATTCGCAGGTGGCAGCAGAGCGCTCTCGTCTGCGCTGACTTGAACATGCAATGACGGTGACTTGAAAAACGCCCGGGCAAAGGTAGTCACCGTGTAATACAGCTCAAGCGTGCCGCCTGCCAATGCGCTGACTTTTTCGTCAGGGATCAAAAACGCCAGCGGCACCCCAACATCGTCGCTATTGAGATTCTTGACCTCCTCATGAATCACATTGGCGCCGCTGGCCGTCTTACCCATCCATACCAACGTCACGTCGTTGCCGTCGGCCATGAAGTAATACGCCGGAACCAACGTGATGACGTTGTGTGCGGTTGGGTCAAGCACGCCGTTGTTCTGCTCGGCCGCAGGCAGCTTCGGTGGCGCCAAGACTTGGGTTTCACCGACGACCGTCAAGGGCAAGCTTTTGGAACGGAGTTCTTCGCCGAACTCTTTCGTAACCTTGTACTTAAGCCGCGCGCGGCCTTGGGCGATCGGCGTGAATTGCTCGTTGGGAATAAAGAACTCTACAAACCCAACAGACGTACCCACTGGTTTGGTCGAGACATAGGGTTCCAGCGCCATTCCTTCGGCAGTGTTGCGCTCGAGCGTTAGGGTGATCTCGTCTGCGGGGTTGTTGCCTGGATAAGACAGCACTAGCGCCTGAACATCGGCACCGGCCAGAAGGGTAAGGTCCAATTCCAGGTTGACCGCTTGTGGAGCGACTGGCGCGGGCAGGGTGGAATTGCCGGCTTCTACTTCGACGTAGGTGGGGAGGGAAAAGCGTGACCAGTTGTTCACAACGTCACGAATGTCATAACGCACGAGGATGCTGTCGGAATCTCCGGCTTCCAGAATGATTTCTTTGCTTACTGGAATCTGAACAGGCCGGTAAAGCTGTTCTTTGGTTAGTGGCGGAAGTGTTGTTCTTAAGCCATTCCAATATAGAGCCACGCTGTCGCCGACTGTCATATTTTCATAAGGGTCGATGGTGGCCACCACTCCATCAGGTGTCGTTATCACCCCTACGGCCATTACAATCGGACGAATTAAATTTTCATGTTGATACGGACTTTCTGGATCGGGATCTCTACCGCCAGGTACGGTTAATTTCACCAGTACAAAGAGTGGTTCCGATTTTTCTGGAATCACGCTTGGAAAAGGGGTGAATCTATAAAAGACTTCAATTAAACCAGGTTCGATGAAATAAGTTGGGACGTACAGAGAAAAAATGCCATTGGTGTCAGGGGCACTAGGGGAATGCACGTAGGTAGCGACGGGGTCATCGCTGCTTCCCCAATATAGTTCTATTTTATCCTTTTGAGACAGTGCGATGGGTCCTACTAAGACTTCTAGAGCTTTAGTCGGATCAGCAATATCAACATCACCAATACCACCATCGTTGTAACTAAGGATTTCTGGCAATGGAAGTGCAGCTTTTATTTGTATATTCATTGTCAAGCCTATGTGTGTTTTTTTGTTTTAATTGAGGTGAGCCTTTTCGACCCACCCGTGTAAGTTTTATTAGCTGCAGCTACCGCCGATGCGCATGTCAACATAGACACTAGCGGTGGTGGAGTTGCCTGTTCCTTTATCACTGGTGATCTGGAAGTACGCTTCAGCGTGACCCAGGCAATGATTGTCAAGTGCCCGGCGATCAACTACAAAGTGATATCCATTGATAACTTGATCCTCAGTGAGTGGTTGCGAAGTGTGTGTCCAGCTGAATTCCAGGGCTCCGCCCACAAGATCAGAGTACGCCTCGTAAGTGAAGTGGATTATCTGGCCTTTGTTAATGTTTACGTAGGGTTTGATAAAGACGGGTGCGCCAAACTCAGCCAGTTCTCTGGTAATAGCGTTGAGGTTGTTAAGTGCAGTGAATTGTGGTGGTTCCGCGCCATCGGAACCACCGGGAAGTTCATCTTTTGAGCGTACGATAATTCCCTGTTGCAAGGACGATGAAGTGTTCGGGTTGTTGGCGGCCGTGACTGTGTAATACACCCGAATATCAATGCCAGTCCCGACTGGTTTGAATTTCGTATTAAGCACTTTCAATAAAAGAGGGCGCCCTCCCGCGACGTCAGAATTGGTGATGGTATAGGGTGTTTCAAGAACTTCTTGGCCGCCCCAGTAGAGGGTGATTATTTTCTGAGCATCGAACCCTGCATTCCAGTTAATGATGGCCGTCGCATCAAGCTCAAAATCATTTTCGTCGATGACATTGTCTTCGGCGCTTGGCGTGTTACTGGCGCCCCTGATAGTAGGTTTGTCCATCAAACCCGGTACAGGAAGCTCAATGTTGACCGTGATCTCTAGCTCAGCAGATAGACCTACGACATTGCTACTGCGTATGACGTCATATTTTAATGCAATAGTGCCATTTCCGCCCTGCTCGATGGTAGAGAGGTCAACGTCAAATAGCAAAACGACAGGCTCTCCTAGATCGTCCGTATCTAATGGGAACGGGCCTAATGACACCGGACCCCAATGCAGAGTAATTTCGTCTCCCTCTATAAGGATGGATGAACCGGGAATCTGAACCTCTACGCGTGCCATCGCATCGCTATAGTCGATTAGCCCATCGTAAGATTCTATGATAGGTGGCGGAAGGTCAGGAGTCACTTCGGTCAAGAACAATGGAATAGTTACTTTTCTGGAGGGCAGTGAGATATTGCCTGCGCGATCAGTAACCGTGTAATAGGTAGCTTCCGCGACATTTCCTAGACTCAGAAGAAATGGTTTGTCAAAGACTAAGTCAATTGGAATACTGCCGTCTTCGTCACCTATTAACTTCAAGCTTGGGCCTTGGACGTTGCCCCAGTAAGTTTGAATAATGTCATCTTTTGACAAGCCGGTATAACCAAAAATTTTTCCTGTCAGTTGATTCCCCATCGCGGAAAGTTCGGTAGCAGTTAGGCCGTCTATCGCCTCATCAGGGAAGTTCATATAGCCCAGCTGGTGCGTTCCGGGAGCCGTCCGGTCAACGATGATGGTCGTTGGTGGCGATAAAAAGAAAGCACCGCCAGGGAAACCTACTGTGCTGTGAGTCAGTTCATAGGATCCATCCTGTTTTAATTCCGTACTCACCGGAATGCTTAAGGTAAGAAGCGTGCCTTCAGGAGGCAGGGGGTCGAGCTCCCCAATCTTACCAACAGCTGTTTCGTTTAGATGCAGTTGATAACTGTCCTTGTAGGCCGCTCCGGGCCAGACAGGGAAAGTTACAATTACATCTGTATCAAGATCACTTGTCTTGATTAGGCCGTCGTTGGGATCTGCAACGGGAACGGTTGGTTTTACCAAATTATCTACTTTGGATTTTCGAGGGCTGCGGGCAGTGGGGCGGTGATGAATATTGCACATGTTAGATTTCCTGTTTAGGTGGTGGAGCACGGTTTAGATGATTGTTACGGACAACAGTAAGCTGCAGGTTTTGAGTCGGTGCTCACTGCGTAGCTATTTACAATGTCTGTGTTGATAGAGGCGTATCCCCCATCTGCTATCGAACTAATCGGATGTGAGGCGCCGTGTCAAGAGGTAGTAGATAAATATTTATTTGGGGGCAGAGTCGGGCGATAGTTCTCCTTTATGTCATGCCATGGTGTGAGATTCTTCAATAGGAAGTAACCTGCATTATTTTCGGAGATTTCCTACGCTTCAAATGGCCTGTGGACGTCACTTTTGTTTTATGGGCTCTAGATAATTGCAGCGCTATTTATTTGGAGGCTATATATGTCGTATGAGCGTAGGAATGTGAAACTTGTGAGCAGCCTCAGTCTGAGCGCCTTGAGTTTATCTGTCGGTTTTTCGGCGACTGCCAATGACCAGCCAAGCACGTTGGTCGTGGTTAGTTATGAAACTGTGACGGTAAATGCCACTAATCCAGTGGATGATTACTGGGTAATAAACAGAGGTAGGTTGATTTCTGACGGTGCTTCTATTGGAAGTTTGACTGCGACAAACGGGCTGTTAACAATTAAAAATGACAGCGTAGTAAACGGTGGGGTTATGGCGACTCAAGGGTCGGTGGTGAGCGTTGCCGACTCCGCAATTAGTAATTCAAGCAGTTTCGGTCTTGTCGTCAGTCAGGGTTCTTCAGGGATGATGACTAACAGCTCGGTTTCGGGTGCGGGTACCGGTCTGAGTGTTACGGATAAGTCTGAATTCACCATTGTTAACAGTAAGGTATCCGGCATGGAACATGGTGTCGGGGCGGGTGGGGGCGGGGATGGATGGGGGTTAGGTGTTCATGGAGGGGTCGCCAACGTAATGCAAGGAAGTGAAATTCTTGGATTAGAGAACGGTGTGTTTTTTACTCACGGGCATATTGGTTCCGAGATTTCTGCACACGGAACAGCGGTTGTGGATGGGTCGAAAATTGAGGCGTTAAACGGTTCTGTCATAAAAGTCGAAAGTTATTCTGGTGTGTCGGCTTTTGCCGACATAACCATTCAAAACGGTTCCACACTGGTGTCAGGCAACGGGAACTTGTTAGAGGTTGAAAAAGCCAGCACCGCCAACTTCACCGTCGACAACAGCACCCTCACCGGCAACCTAGTCGCTGATGACACCAGCACTCTCAACGTAGTCCTGAAAAACAACGCCAGCCTCACTGGCGACATCACCAATGGAAACAATCTAGCCGTCAATTCTGGCGCGCAGTGGCAGATGGTTGGCGATAACTCGGTCAAATCCTTGAGCCTTGGGGGTGGCCAGGTGAGGTTCGGTCTCGACGGGTTTCATACGCTGTCCTTGGGTGAGTTGTCCGGCAGTGGCGTGTTTGGCATGAAGATCGATCTAGATGCCGGAGTGGGGGATCTGTTAAGCGTGAACGGTCAGGCCAATGGTGATTTCACGTTGAAGGTCAAAAACACCGGCACCGAGCCAGTGTCTCCCGATTTGCAACCGTTGCAGATCGTTCATACCGAAGGCGGTGATGCGCAGTTCAACCTGCTGGGCGAGAGGGTGGATTTGGGCGCCTATTCCTACGAACTGGAGAAACAGGGCGATGACTGGTTCATCGTCGGGTCTGGCAAGACCATCAGTCCGTCGACGCAAAGCGCGTTGGCGCTATTTAACGCGGCGCCAACCATTTTCATGAGCGAGATGACGACGTTGCGCAGTCGCATGGGTGAAGTGCGTGGCAGTGGCGAAGGTGGGGGATGGATGCGGGCTTATGGCAGCCGTTTCGAGGCAACCACTGGAGCCGGGGTTGGGTACAAACAGCAACAACGCGGACTGTCGTTCGGTGCGGACGCCCCGGTTCCGGTCAGCAATGGTCAAATGTTGTTGGGTGTGCTGGGTGGCTACAGCAAATCTGATTTGGACCTGAACCGTGGGACGTCGGGCACGGTTGATAGCTACTACGTGGGTGCTTACGGCACATGGTTGTCGGAGGAGGGTTACTACGTGGATGCGGTGCTCAAGCTGAACAAGTTCCGCAATGAGTCGAAGGTGGCGATGAGTGATCAGACCAAGGCCCAGGGCGATTACAACAACTTGGCGGTCGGTGGCTCGGTGGAAGTCGGCAAACACATCAAGCTCGGAGATGACTATTTCATCGAGCCTTTCGCGCAGATGGAGGCCGTGGTGGTGCAGGGTGATCACTACCGCCTTGATAATGGTCTGGACGCCAAGAACGATCGCACTCAATCGGTTCTGGGTAAGGTTGGCAGCTCAGTGGGTCGTAACATCGCGCTCAAGGACGGCGGGGTGCTCCAACCGTACCTTCGCGCTGCGGTGGCTCATGAGTTTGCACGCAGCAACAAGGTGACGGTCAACGACACGCGTTTCGACAATGACCTATTCGGGTCACGTGCTGAGTTGGGCGTCGGGGTGGCGGTGTCACTGTCGAAAAACCTGCAAGTACACGCTGACTTCGATTACATGAAAGGCAACAACGTCGAGCAGCCGTGGGGAGCAAATGTTGGCGTTCGGCTGGCGTTTTGATGGAGTCATAAAGGCAGCTACAAGCTACAGGTTAAAAACTTGAAGCTTGAGTAGTCAAAAAACCCCCACCGGCCGTTGTGCCGGTGGGGGTTTCTTTATTCAGTCATCCTTTTTTTTGGGGCGGTTTTTGCGTTGGAAAGAGGTCTTCCTGCTTTTCTGTTTGTCGTTGGTTGAGTAGAAGTCCTGCAGTTTGACGTGCAGGATCGCTGAAGTGCCGACTCTCACTCCGTCACGGAACACGTCATAACAGACCTGAACCTTGCCCTGTCGGAGGAAAGAGGTCGGGCTGGAAAATAGCCACTGGGTGCCCATTATCGATTGCTTGACGTTCAGTTCATCCACGCGTTGAGCGGGATATGTCACGCCACCCCAGAGCAGATTAAATGTATCCCCTGGCCTCAGGTAGCTCGAGCTAGGTATCAGCACATTGAAACCCTTTTGCGCCTGTGCGAGCGACATTGATTCAGGATCGATGCCGTCCAGCGAGGGTGCTTTCAGGTGATCGGAGATCAGAGCCGGCATCAGATCTTCGAACGAATACTCAGCAAACGCCGCCTGCGGATAGTTGAGTGATAGCTCTTCCGTGGAGGACGGGGGGTTAGCACTGATGTGAGCGTCTGACGACAATTGAGTCCCCGCAGGAACTCCAGGTTTGGATTGACTCTCTCGTCGCGCCGGACGGCCTTCGGTGGTTATGGGGTTTTTGCCGTTGGGGGTCGCAGAGCTTTTTGGGTCGTTGTCATCCATTGAGGAATCCTTGTCTCAGGTGTTGGAGTTAAAAATAGGTCCGCACCAACTGTATAGGTCACGATGATGCGTTAATCCGACTGAATACATTGCTGTGTGTGACCAAGCGTTGAGATTGCATTCAGAGTGCACCCCGATATATGGATTCCTCTAGCTAATGTGGAAGTTACAGGGCTGTTGCGGTCGGTGAGAAGATCCAAGTAGATCTAAGAATGGCTACATTTAATGCAGAGAAAGCGAATTGTCAAGGTGTGAGGCTTCATCAAAAGTGTGTGTTGCTGCTTCGTATGTGTGAGGTGTAGGAAGTAACCTACAATCGTTGTTTTTTCCTACATGCATAGAAGAAATTACTTAAAATACGAATATGCAAACCCCCGGAGCTGTACCCAGTCGGGGGGTGCATTGTTACTGAGTGTCTAGCTTAAATGGTCAGCGTTAAAGAACTCGCGTTTGAGGGTGCCGATACATTCCCGGCGCGATCCGTTACTTGGTAGTAAACGGCGATTTCATCGCTCTGCAGATTCGAAAGAAATTCTCGTTCGAATTTAATGTTAATGGGAGAGGTCGTCAGATGCTCAGGTGCAACCGTGGTTGTCGGTCCGTTCATTTCATTGCACACGGCTTGGATGACATCGCCCTGTCCCATGCCGGCATAACCGGGAATGAGACCACTGAGAGAATCGCCGAACGTTGCGCTTGGAAAGATGATGGGTGCGAGCAGGGCTGCGCCGGGCGGGGTTCGGTCGATGTGTATTGAGGTCATCGCGGAATCAGCGGACATACCGCCGAGAAATGAAGTCGCGCGATATCCAATGGAATAACGACCGTCTTGCTTGAGTTGGGTATCCACAGGGATTGTTAACGTCATGTTCCCGCCTGCCGGGATAGGGTCTGGAAACCGGCTCACTTCACCGACAAGCGTCCCACCTATTAATAATTGATTGCCGTCGCCAGGCTCAGCCCCATACCACACCGGAAAATGAATAATAATATCGGTTTCAAGATCGACGGTTTTAATGAGGCCGTCGATATCGGCAACCGGTACGGTAGGTGCTACTAAGCCATATTTGTTATCGTTGTTCATGTTAATCCTTAAATGCAAATGGTTTTCGAGGTTTTTCAGACAGATACTCGGTCAATTGTCAGGTGCAATACATACTGATTACCTGACCTGTCTTTAAATCAACTAATAGTGTTTGAATGGTCGGGTCAAGCCTCTTGCGAGGTGAATTTGTATCACCGGAAAAATAGCTATCTGAATTGATCCAGTGCGAGAAATGTCCTACAAACCAAATCCCACCCAATAAAAAACCCCAACAAACAAAGCCTGTCGGGGTTTCTTATGCAACCCTTAACAACTACCGATTAAAGCGCTCTACCAACGAGTACTGAGTGTGTGCCGTACTGGTTAACTCTCCGCTTAGTTGTGCCGAGCGGCGGGCTTCATCCGAGGTTTTGTCCGCGAGTTCAGCGATGGTGCTGATGTTGCGGCTGATTTCTTCAGCGACGGCGCTTTGCTCTTCGGTGGCGGCGGCGATTTGGGTGGTCATGTCGGTGATATGGGCCACGGCTTCGCTGATGCCCACCAACGCTTGGTCGGCTTCCATGACCCTGGCCACGCCTTCCTCTGCCTGACGGTGGCCTGCATCCATGGTTTGCACGGCGGCGCTGGCGGTGTGTTGCAGTTTGGCGATGAGGCCGTGGATTTGTCCGGTGGATTCGGTGGTGCGTTGCGCCAGTTGGCGAACCTCATCGGCGACCACTGCGAACCCTCGGCCCATTTCTCCGGCGCGGGCCGCTTCGATGGCGGCGTTCAGCGCCAACAGGTTGGTCTGATCAGCGATGCCCTTGATCACATCGACCACGCTGCCGATTTCGTTGCTGTCTTTGGCCAGCTGCGTCACGGTCAGCCCGGTTTCGCCGACGGAGGCAGAAAGGCGCTGAATAGCTGCGCGGGTTTCGCCTGCGATGTCGCGTCCTCTTCGGGTCAGTTCATTGGCTTGCTGGGTCGCTTCAGCAGTGCGTTGTACATGGCTGGCAACTTCTTGCGTAGTTGCGGCCATTTGATTAACCGCGGTGGCCACTTGTTCGGTTTCGACGCGTTGACGTTCCAGGCCTGACGAGCTGGCATGGGCGAGCGTGTCGGATTGCTTGGCTTGGTCGGTCAGTTGCTCAGCGGTGTCCTGCAAGCGTGTCAGGCAGGTTCTCAGACGCGCTTCCTGACTGAGAATCGACATTTCCAGGCGGGCCTGTGGCCCACGGCTGTCGGTGTACATTTGCGCAATCAACGGGTCAGACGTGGTTTGTTGAGCTAGCATTAACAAACGCTTGGTGCCACGCTGTTGCCAGGTCAAACCCAGCAGGCCCAGCGGCACCGATAATGCGGCCGCCAGTGCGAAGCCCCAATTGGAGTTCAACCAGGCGCCGATCAAGAAGCTGAGCTGGCTGACCATGATGAACGGCACCCAATCTTGTAGCACCGGCAGCCATTTATCGCGGTTTGGGACCGCCGATTTACCGCGATTCACCCGCTGGTACAGCGCTTCAGCGCGACGGATTTGTTCAGCGGTAGGCTTGACCCGTACCGACTCGTACCCCACGCACTGGTTTTTTTCGAACATCGGCGTGACGTAGGCGTTTACCCAGTAGAAATCGCCGTTTTTGCAGCGATTTTTTACGATCCCCATCCAAGGCTGCGCCTGCTTGAGGGTGCTCCACATGTGGTCAAAAACGGCAGATGGTACGTCTGGGTGGCGGACGGTATTGTGCGGTGCGCCGATCAGTTCTTCGCGGGAAAAGCCGCTGATTTCAACGAACGCATCGTTGCAATAGGTGATAACGCCCTTGGCATCGGTGGTTGATATCAACCGCTGTTTTGCGGGAAGCGTCCGTTCACGTTGGGTGATGGGCTGATTGTTACGCATGGGCAGTTCGATCCGCTGGGCTATAGCGTGGGTATCGGCAAAATAACCGAAGAATTAAGCATTTTTTTCAACAATGGCCACCGGGCCCCCTCATTGTGGCGGTGGCATGGTGACATGCACCTCTTTCGAGGGCCTAAATCTCTGTGAATTGTTCGTCTGTTCAGAGATATTCATATCGATATGGTCAATCAAAAACGTGAGTGCCTGAAACTCATCCATCACCGCTGGCCTTCGTAAGTTAGCACTCAGTTAACCGGAAGGAAATTGGACTTATGGTCAGTAGGATCCATTTGGGGACTCGCTTAGGCGTTCGGCCGCAGGGTTTAACGGGCCTATGGGCGAAATTGGATATTCAGTTCACAGGTGATCTACGGACGGGCGGACATCTGTAGGAGATACCGCCCGGTTTTCGACGCCGCACGACAACGCTTGCCGCCCGGGAAGGCGACAAGCACTGGCTATCTCAGGTGAACCGATCAGCTTGCGATGGCTTGCGGACCTCCGGTGTTGCCAATCAACTGACGCAACACATAATGCAGAATGCCGCCCGCCTTAAAGTATTCAACTTCATTGAGGGTATCGATCCGGCACAGCACATCGACGTCTTCGCGGCTGCCGTCAGTGCGGGTGATGGTCAGTTTCAAGCTCATCCCAGGGCGTAACTCGGCATGGGTCAAACCGCGGATATCGATTTTTTCATCGCCCGTCAGGTTCAGCGTCTTGCGACTTTGGCCGTCCTTGAATTGCAGCGGCAAAACGCCCATACCCACCAGATTAGAACGGTGAATCCGCTCGAAACTTTCGGCGATAACCGCCTTGATGCCCAGTAGGTTAGTGCCCTTTGCGGCCCAGTCTCGGCTAGAGCCAGTGCCATATTCCAGACCGGCAAATACCACCAGCGGCGTGCCTTCGGTCTGGTAACGCATGGCCGCGTCATAGATCGGTAGTTTTTCCTCGGTGGGAATATGGATCGTGTAGCCGCCTTCTTCGCCACCGAGCATCTCGTTGCGGATGCGGATGTTGGCGAACGTGCCGCGCATCATGACTTCATGGTTACCCCGGCGTGAGCCATAAGAGTTGAAGTCGCGGGGTTCGACGCCTTTTTGCCGCAGGTAGCGACCGGCTGGGCTGTCAGCCTTGATATTGCCGGCAGGGGAGATGTGGTCGGTGGTCACCGAGTCACCCAGCAACGCCAGGATGCTCGCACCGCCCACGTCTTCGATCACCGGCAGTGGCCCGGCAATAGTGTCGAAAAATGGCGGGTGCTGGATGTAGGTGGAGTCATCCTGCCAGACATAAGTCGCGGCTTGAGGCACTTCAATCGATTGCCATTGCGCGTCACCGGCAAACACTTCGGCGTATTCCTTGTGGAACATACCGGTGTTGACTTGGGCAACCGCGTCAGCGATTTCCTTCTGGCTCGGCCAGATATCGCGCAGGTACACCGGTTTGCCATCCAAACCGTCGCCCAGCGATTCGGTGCTGATGTCGATACGCACACTGCCCGCCAAGGCATACGCCACGACCAGCGGCGGGGAGGCGAGCCAGTTGGTCTTGACCAGTGGGTGTACGCGGCCTTCGAAGTTGCGGTTGCCAGACAGTACCGAGGCAACCGTCAAGTCCGACTGTTGGATGGCTTTCTCAATCGGCGCCTCCAACGGTCCTGAGTTGCCGATGCAGGTGGTGCAGCCGTAGCCGACCAGAGCAAAGCCCAGCGCATCAAGGTAGTGGGTCAGCCCGGCCGCTTTGTAGTAATCGGTCACCACTTTGGAGCCCGGCGCCAAGGACGTCTTGACCCACGGTTTACTTTTCAGGCCTTTCTCCACCGCTTTTTTTGCCACCAATCCCGCAGCCATCATCACGCTGGGGTTCGAGGTGTTGGTGCAGGAGGTGATGGCCGCGATGACCACCGCACCGTTTTTCAGGCGGTAGGTATGGCCGTCGTACTCGTAGTCTGCTTCACCGACCAAATCGGCGTTACCCACCGCGACACCACCGCCGCCTTCACTTTCCAGTCGACCTTCTTCTTTATGTGATGGCGCGATTTGCAGGCCCAGAAAATCGCTGAAGGCCTGTGCGACGTCGGGCAGCGAGACTCGGTCTTGCGGACGCTTGGGCCCGGCGAGACTGGCTTCAACGCTGCTCATGTCCAAGTTAAGGCTGTCAGTGAATACCGGTTCTTTACCCGGCAGGCGCCATAGGCCCTGGGCCTTGCAGTAGGCCTCTACCAGTTTTACGGTTTCGGCGGGACGCCCGGACAAGCGCAGGTAGTTCAATGTGATGTCGTCGACCGGGAAGAAGCCGCAAGTTGCGCCATATTCCGGCGCCATGTTGGCGATAGTGGCGCGATCGGCCAGTGGTAGATCGGCCAAGCCGTCGCCGTAAAACTCGACAAATTTACCGACCACGCCTTTTTTACGCAGCATCTGGGTGACGGTCAGTACCAGGTCAGTGGCGGTAATGCCTTCTTTCAACTTGCCCGTCAGCTTGAAGCCGATGACTTCAGGAATCAGCATCGACACGGGTTGCCCGAGCATCGCCGCTTCCGCCTCGATACCGCCGACGCCCCAACCGAGCACACCGAGACCATTGATCATGGTGGTGTGGGAGTCCGTGCCGACCAGGGTGTCCGGGAAGGCGTAGGTGCGGCCATCCTCGTCTTTGGTCCACACCGTGCGCCCAAGGTATTCCAGGTTGACCTGGTGACAGATCCCGGTGCCTGGGGGCACCACGCTGAAGTTATCGAAGGCGCTTTGGCCCCAGCGCAAGAACGCGTAACGCTCACCGTTGCGCTGCATTTCGATGTCGACGTTTTGGCCAAAGGCGCTGGCGTCGCCGAACTTGTCGACCATCACCGAGTGGTCGATCACCAGATCTACAGGCGACAGGGGGTTGATACGTTGTGGATCACCCCCTGCCTTGGCCACAGCGGCGCGCATGGCCGCCAGATCGACCACCGCAGGCACGCCGGTGAAGTCTTGCATCAGCACCCGAGCCGGGCGGTATTGAATTTCCCGGTCCGAACGGCGCTCGGTGAGCCAGGCGGCCAGCGCCTTGAGGTCGGTGCCGGTGACGGTCTTGTCGTCTTCCCAGCGCAGCAGGTTTTCCAGCAGCACTTTCAACGACATCGGCAGTTTGTCTAGGTCGCCCAGGGTTTTGGCGGCTTCTGGCAGGCTGAAATAATGGTAGGTCTTATTATCGATTTCTAATGTTTTGAGACTTTTCAGGCTATCGAGGGAGGGCATGACATAACTCCTTGACGAGTCCGCACGGTACGGACCTTGGGAATTGAACAGCGTCTTGAACGAGCTCTGATGCAGGTTCCTGAGTGGTTTCGGCTAAGGCTTGAGTTACTACTGGACCGCAGAACGGCGCCAGTGGTTCATGATTGGGCTATCATGCGCCGCTTTTAAGCCTTGAGGCTCACCTCAAGCGCCGCGCAGTGGCCAAATGTTTCGCCACTGCCCAGGAGAAATGAATGAACACCTTGTTTATGCACTGCCGGCCGGGCTTTGAAAGCGAAGTCTGTTCTGAAATTGCCGAGCATGCCGCTCGCTTGGACGTGGCCGGATACGCCAAAGCCAAAACCAACGCGGCCTGTGCCGAGTTTGTGTGCACCGAAGAAGACGGCGCCGCGCGCTTGATGAAAGGCCAGCGCTTTGCCGAGTTGATCTTTCCTCGGCAATGGGCGCGGGGGGTGTTTCTCGATCTGCCGGAAACCGACCGTATCAGCGTGATTTTGGCGCAGCTGGCAGGTTTTCCGGTCTTCGGCAGCCTGTGGCTGGAGGTGGTCGATACCAACGACGGCAAAGAACTGTCGAACTTCTGCAAAAAATTCGAAGCGCCGTTGCGCAAGGCATTGACCACCGCGGGCAAACTGACGGAAGACGCCAGCAAACCGCGTTTGTTGCTGACTTTCAAGAGTGGGCGCGAAGTCTTCCTTGGCATGGCAGAGGCTAATAATTCGGCAATGTGGCCGATGGGCATCCCACGTTTGAAGTTCCCCCGTGAATCGCCTAGCCGCTCGACCTTGAAGTTGGAAGAGGCGTGGCACCATTTCATTCCCCGTGATCAATGGGATGAGCGCCTGTCAGGTGAGATGACCGCAGTCGACCTCGGCGCGGCGCCGGGTGGCTGGACCTATCAACTGGTTCGTCGTGGAATGTTAGTGACCGCCATCGATAACGGGCCGATGGCCGAGAGCCTGATGGACACCGGGCTGGTGCAGCATTTGATGGCCGACGGCTTTACCTTCAAGCCGCGTCATCCGGTGGATTGGATGGTGTGTGACATCGTTGAAAAACCCGCGCGCAACGCCGCCCTGTTGGAAACCTGGTTGGGTGAAGGGTTGTGCCGCGAAGCCGTGGTCAACTTGAAGTTGCCGATGAAACAGCGCTTTGCCGAAGTGCGTCGGCTGTTGTTACGGATCGAAGAAGGTTTTACTGATCGTGGAATCAACGTCAGCATTGGCTGTAAGCAGCTGTACCACGACCGCGAAGAAGTGACGTGCCATTTGCGTCGATTGGACGGTAAGCGCCGTTGATCCTGATCCACCCCACGGAATTTGGCGGCGTTCACTTAATTGGGTGACAATGCCCGCCAGTTTTTGGAGAGACGTATGACCGAACTCATCGATACTTCGCCGGTTGACGCCATCCTCGACGCCAGCGGCCTGAGCTGCCCTGAACCGGTGATGATGCTGCACCAAAAGGTGCGGGATCTGCACGCAGGCGGTCTGCTCAAAGTCATCGCCACCGACCCCTCGACCCGTCGCGATATACCCAAGTTTTGCGTGTTTCTAGGGCATGAACTGGTCGAACAACAGGCTGACGGCGGGACGTATGTGTACTGGATTCGCAAGAAGATTGATTGATTGATCAGATTCTGTAGGAGCCAACGTGTTGGCGAGACTTTCTCAGCGGCTTGTCAGGCAGGCCGCCTCGCCAACAAGTTGGCTCTACAGATTCATATGCCGCGTCGTCCGCTTCCCGAATAAATTCGGTCCCACAGTGCCGGGATTACCTTGCCGCCATCCGAATCCGCTTGCGCGCGCTGCTGACCAGGCGCATCGACAGCATTAATGCTGCGCAGGTCAGGCCGACGATCAGCCCTTGCCACAGGCCGCTGGGTCCGCTGGCGGGGCCGAGCAGGTCGGTCAGGCCGAGGGTGTAGCCCACCGGCAAGCCGATGCCCCAATAGGCAAACAACGTCAGGATCATCGTCACCCGCGTGTCCTGATAGCCGCGCAATGCACCCGCTGCGGTGACCTGGATCGCGTCGGAAAACTGGAACAGCGCAGAAAACACGATCAACGAAGCCGCCATCTTTATCACCAGCGGGTCGGCGGTGTAGATCTTGGCGATGTGCTCGCGCGTCAGCAGCATCAAACTGGCCGAAAAACACGCATAGAACAACGCTGTCGCCATCCCGACGCCGGCGGTAAAACGTGCATCCCTTGGCGCGTTGCGGCCCAAAGCCTGGCCGACACGCACGGTGACCGCCATGCCCAGCGAAAACGGGATCATGAACACCAGTGAGCTGAAATTGAGGGCTATTTGATGCCCGGCCACTACGTTCGAACCGAGGCTGCCGATCAACAATGCAATCACGGCAAAAATGCTGGCTTCGGCAAACACCGCAATACCGATAGGCAAGCCTATATCGATCAGGCGCTTGATCACCGCCCATTGCGGCCATTCGAAGTGGCTAAAAACGGCGCTCGGTTCATAGACCGGCGCCCGACGAACCCAGGCAACCATGCCCAAAAAAATGCCCCACATCACAATGGCCGTGGCCCACCCGCAACCAACCCCGCCTAGCGCCGGCATGCCTAAGTGGCCATAGATGAAGATGTAGTTCAACGGGATATTCAACGCCAGGCCGCATAAACCCAGCACCATGCTTGGCCGGGTTCGGCCGAGGCCATCACTGAGGCAGCGTAATACGTAGAACAACGCCGTGGCAGGCATGCCGCACGCGATGCCGCGCAGGTATCGCATGCAAGGCTCGATCAACACCGGGTCGACTTTCATCACGTGCAGCACGGGTTCAGCGCTCACCAGCAACAGCGCGGCGATGACACCTACTGTCGACGCCAACCACAATGCCTGGCGCACCACGGAGCCGATTTCCGTGGTTTGCCCTGCGCCGTGCCGCTGTGCAACTTTGGGTGTGGTCGCCAGCAAAATCCCGGTCATCAATAAATAGATCGGCACCCAGATCGAGTTCCCAAGGGCCACCGCGGCCAAGTCCCGAGGACCGACGCTACCCGCCATCACCGCGTCGACAAAGCCCATCGCGGTATAGGCCAGTTGCGCAATGATGATTGGCAATGCCAGGGCCATTAGCGAGCGAAGTTCCAGGCGCACGCGGGCCGGACGACTAAGTGGGGGTGGCGGGAGAGGGTTGGCAGTGGTCGTAGCAGAATTCACGTTCAGTCCAAAAGCGGGCACAGAAAGCCGAGCATTCTACCCGCTTGACACTTGAGTCAGGAATCCAAGTTGTGTCAGCGGTTGATCCCATGCAGGATGGCGCGCTGTGTCTACACTGCCGCCGACCCCATGGAGCCCAATCATGCGCATTGTTGCCGATGAAAATATCCCGCTGCTCGATGCTTTTTTCGCCCAACACGGTGACATCCGCCGTTTGCCGGGCCGCTCCATAGATCGCGCCGCGGTGGCCGATGCTGATGTGCTGCTGGTGCGTTCGGTGACCAACGTCAATAAGGCAATGTTGGAGGGCAGTTCCGTACGCTTTGTCGGCACCTGTACAATTGGCACTGATCACTTGGACCTGGATTACTTTAGGCAAGCCGGTATTCAATGGTCCAGCGCCCCCGGTTGCAATGCCCGTGGGGTGGTGGATTACGTGTTGGGCAGCCTGTTGACCCTGGCTGAAATTGAAGGCGTCGAATTGACTCAGCGGACCTATGGCGTGGTCGGCGCTGGCCAAGTTGGCGGGCGTCTGATTAAAGCTTTACGAGGTCTGGGTTGGAACGTGTTGGTGTGTGATCCGCCGCGACAGTCGGCTGAGGGTGGAGATTTCGTCAGCCTCGAACAGATCATCGAGCAGTGCGACGTCATCAGCCTGCACACGCCGCTGATCAAAACCGGTGACTTGCGCACTTGGCACCTGTTCGACGAACAGCGCCTGAGTCAGCTCAAATCGGGTACGTGGTTGATCAACGCCAGCCGCGGCGCGGTGGTGGACAACGGCGCGCTGCGTGAGATTTTGCTGCGGCGCGAAGATTTACAAGCGGTTCTCGACGTCTGGGAAGGTGAGCCGCAGGTAGACGTGGGGTTGGCCGATTTGTGCGTGCTGGCCACGCCGCACATCGCCGGCTACAGCCTAGACGGTCGACAGCGTGGAACCGCGCAAATCTACGAGGCGTTTTGTGCTCATTTCGAACGTGCGCCCACGATTAGTCTGCAGCAACTGTTACCGCAAACCTGGCTGACGCAAGTGACCCTGAACGCCAACTGCGACCCGGTTTGGGCCTTGGCCATGTTATGCCGTGGGGTGTATGACCCACGTCGTGACGATGCAGATTTCCGACGCAGCTTAGTGGGTGATGCTGCCAGCCAACGTTTGGCCTTCGATGCGTTGCGCAAGCACTATCCTGCGCGTCGCGAGCTTGAGGGCTTGTCAGTACAGATCAATGGCGAGTCCGAGTCATTGAGGCAGTTAGTCACAGCGCTGGGGGCCGCGGTGATTTAACCGCTGAGCAACAACTGCCTAAACACACGGCGTAAAAAACCCGGCTTTTACGCCGGGTTCAAAAATATTCTTATTGCAGCATCAATCTTGTTTTTCAGGTGTGACCCAGTGTTTGTCGCATTCCTGGCACGCGGTCTGCACCATTTCTTCAGTGATCAGAATCTCGCGTCCATCGTGGTCGAGAATGGCGCCGCCGACAGCCAGCGTCGGAGTGGTTCGAACGACCGGTACGTGATTGGTGCTGTTTTGCAAGCCCATGGCCCGTCTCCTCATCAGGTTGTGCGCTTAAACTAATCCCGCTCTATGACCGCGCTGTGACATCCCTCAACGCCTTTTCAACGGAAGTCCAAGTCCACCAGAAATGTTTATAAACTGCCAGCGAGGCTTTAGAACGATACTGTCTAAGTGTCATTCTGACGCGTCATAAAAACCGAAATAGTTCTTATAACGGCAGGTTATTTGAATGGCCATGACAGTATCTCAAGCGTCGTTCGAGCCACGGGTGTAGGCTTTCTGGCTTAGTCTTTCCGGCAAACAGGTCTCTTCATGGTCTCAGTGCTATCCAGTCGCCAACGCAATGCCGTTCGTCTGGCCATGCGTTACGTTGCACCGTACCGATGGCCCGCCTTGGGGGCTTTGCTGGCATTGATCGTGACCGCGGGGATCACCTTGTCCATGGGGCAGGGCATCAAAATGATGGTCGATCAGGGTTTCATGACCCAATCCCCGGCCATGCTCAACCGTTCGATCGGTTTTTTTCTCATCTTGGTTGTCGGCCTCGCCGTGGGCACCTTTGCTCGGTTTTATTTGGTGTCGTGGATTGGTGAGCGCGTGGTGGCAGACATGCGCAAACAGGTGTTCAACCATCTGATTAACTTGCATCCGGGCTTTTATGAAAATAACCGCAGTTCAGAAATTCAATCGCGGTTAACCACTGACACCACGTTGTTACAGTCAGTGATCGGCTCATCACTCTCGTTATTCCTGCGCAACTTGCTGATGGTCATCGGCGGTATCGTGCTGTTGTTCTTCACCAATCCCAAGCTCACCAGCATTGTTGTGGTTGCTTTGCCACTGGTGGTCGCGCCGATCCTGATCTTCGGCCGCCGCGTGCGCAGTCTGTCGCGCTTGAGCCAAGATCGAATTGCCAATGTCGGCAGCTACGTGGCCGAGGCGCTGGGGCAGATCAAAACTGTCCAAGCTTACAATCACCAACAGCAGGACAAAGTGCGTTTCGCCGAGACGGCGGAAGAGGCATTCGAGACGGCGCGCAAGCGTATTTTGCAGCGCTCATGGCTGATCACGTTGGTGATCGTGTTGGTGTTGGGTGCGGTTGGGGTGATGCTGTGGGTCGGCGGGATGGACGTCATCGCCGGACGTATTTCCGGTGGGGAACTGGCGGCTTTTGTGTTTTATAGCCTGATCGTGGGCAGTGCGTTTGGCACCTTGAGTGAAGTCATCGGCGAACTTCAACGTGCAGCGGGTGCTGCGGAACGCATCGCGGAGCTGCTTCAGGCAACGAGCGAAATCGAGCCGCCGACCCATGATTTGCTGCGCCTGCCGGAACGGGTCAGTGGTCAGATCACTCTGGAAGACGTCAGTTTCGCCTACCCGTCTCGCCCGGAGCGCAATGCGGTCGATGGCTTCAGCCTGACTATTCAGGCGGGCGAAACCTTGGCACTGGTCGGGCCTTCGGGCGCGGGCAAGTCAACGTTGTTCGATTTGCTGCTGCGCTTTTACGACCCGCAGCAAGGCTGTGTGCGGGTGGAAGGGTTGCCCATTACCCAGCTTGATCCGTTGGACTTGCGACGTTGTTTCGCCATGGTTTCCCAAAGCCCTGCGTTGTTTTTCGGCAGCGTCGAGGACAACATCCGCTACGGCAACCCCAACGCAACCATCGAACAGGTGCAGGCCGCCGCGCGTATCGCCCACGCGCATGAGTTCATTTTGCAAATGCCCGACGGTTATCAAACGCACTTGGGGGACGGGGGGCTTGGTTTGTCTGGCGGGCAGCGTCAACGCTTGGCAATCGCCCGAGCGTTATTGGTCGATGCGCCCATTCTGTTGCTTGACGAGGCAACCAGCGCCTTGGATGCTCAGAGCGAACACCTCATTCAGCAGGCCCTACCGAGTTTGATGAAAGGCCGCACTACGCTGGTCATCGCCCACCGCCTGGCCACCGTGCAAAACGCTGACCGCATCGCGGTGATTGATCAAGGGCGTTTGGTTGCCATTGGGACCCATCAACAATTGATTGCCAGCAACCCGTTGTATGCGCGGTTGGCGGCGTTGCAATTTAATGGGTATCAGGAAGAAGTGGTTTAAGCGCGCGCTTGCGTGGCTTGAGAATGCAGCGTGTCAGGAGTGAAGCTTTCCCGAATGAATTCGGTCCCACAGATTCTGGCTATGCACAGATTTCTGTAGGAGCTGCCGAAGGCTGCCCAAGCCTCTGTGGGAGTTGGCTTGCCAACGAAAGCGTCCTTGAAGGCAACTCAGGTTTCAGGTCGACTTCAGCGGCGCTGATTACCGGCCTCTTCGCAGGCAAGCCTACTCCCACAGAATTCGCGGCTGCTTGCGTTCGACTGCATCAATGACATCCCAGAGCCGTAACGGCCTCGCAGCCTTCGGCAGCTCCTACAGAAGGTTGGATCAGTCGCGGTATTCGCACAAGTAAGCGGTGTCTACGTCCACTATCAGTTTGAATTTGCAGTTAGCTGGCAGGTTGAACTGGGTGCCCGCTGCAAACGTTTCGAACTCATCGCTGTCCGGCAGTTTGACTTTCAATGAACCGGAGATGACGTGCATGATTTCACGCTGGCTGGTGCCAAAATCATACTTGCCTGCGGCCATTACGCCGATGGTGGCTTGGCCTTCAGCCTGGCTGAAAGCAATCGATTTGACGGTGCCGTCGAAGTACTCGTTTACTTTGAACATGGTCGATTCCTTACAAAAAGGGCTGAAAAAGGTCGTCCAGTATGCCGAACGTATAAAAGGCCGTCATCCGCTTTAAGAAAGGCGTCATCGGAAATGTTTTATCTGCCAGGAAGAATCAACGGCAGGAGCCGAGCCGTATTGCGTGCATCAATCAGCGCCCGATGTTGTTGTCCCTGAAATTGCATACCCGCCAGTTGTAACGCCCCGTTCAGGCCCAGTGGGCGCTGAAGTTGGCGGGCTTCGATGAAACGCTGCTTGAGGTTTACGTGGGGCAAGGTACTTAGCGCGCTGACCAAGTTATGGTGCTGCCACTCTTGCTCCAGTTGCCGACGATCATATTCACCCCAACTGGCCCAGCCGGCCACACGCGCAAGGTGATGACCGAGCCAGCGCTCGAACTGCGGCCAAATAGTGGTCAAGGGCAGGGCACTGTCGATGTTGGCCTGGCTGATGTGCGTCAACTCTCGGCAGAAGTGGGTCAGTAAGGGCCGGCGCTGGGGGCGCACGAAACGCTCGAAATGATCCAGCTCGCGGCCGTTTTGGTTCACCAGGGTGACGCCGATCTCAATAATCTCCATTTCGGCTATGGGCCAGCCGCCGTCTTCCGTAGTGGCCTCCAGATCAATCACCAGCCAGTGTGGCATATCGAACTCCGGTCAAGCAGCGGTAGGGTAGGTTGAGCGTAGACACGCCCCAGCTCCCATATGTTCAATGGCGCGTGGTGGTGGGAGTGTTTGCCAATAAGCGCTTATCCGACAAGCACTGTTTTAAAAGTCGGCGTGATTTATAGCGTTCCGGTTCCCCAAGCGCTTGCTTGGTTGATGGCGCCGGCATAAATTGCCCGCGCCGGTAAGCTTTTTCCCGCTTTCTAACCGGCGGCTTTTCATGGACCACGACATAGTTTTGCTCAAAAGGCAGCATGACGCTGAATCAGTTGGCAGAAGAAGCGCTGATGATGGTGTCATAGGACGTCTGAATCGGCTAAATGGATGCATTGACGTCGCTTTTTTGAAAGTGTTTAACCGCTAGAAAACGGATGATTTATGTAGATAAAACTCTTGGAGGTGGGCAGTCTTGATGTCTTCGTTTGTTCGAATAGCGTTGCGAGTACCGCTGTTGGCTCTGTGTATGCTGTGGACGTTGCAAGCCAGCGCGCAGCAGTTGGTTCGGATTGGTGCTGCCCATTTCCCGCCTTACACCATCCGCCCGGAGAAAGGTGAGGACACCGGCCTGCTCCCTCAGTTGGTCGAAGCGTTGAATGCCGTACAGACAGACTTTCGGTTTGTGTTGGTACCGACCTCTATTCCCCGTCGTTTCCGGGATTTCCAGCAGGGCCGGACCGACATGGCGATTTTTGAAAACCCGAATTGGGGATGGAAAGACATACCCCATGTGAGCGTCGACATGGGGCTTGAAGACGCCGAAATTTTCGTTGCAAGGCGCGTGGACGGCCGAACCCAATCGTATTTCGATCACTTGCAGGGCAAGCGTCTGGCGCTGTTCAGCGGGTATCACTATGAATTTGCCGATTTTAACGCTGACCCCAAATACCTGGCTGAGCATTTCGACGCGACGTTGACGTATTCCCATGATGCCAATCTGCTGATGGTTCTACGCGACCGGGCCGATATTGCCTTGGTAACGCGCTCTTACCTCAGCGATTACATGGCGCGTAACAGCGATGAGGCCAGTCAGTTATTGGTCTCTGAACGGATCGATCAGGTGTATCGGCACTTTGCCTTGTTGAGCCCCAAGGCGGGAATCACGGGGGAGCAATTCAGTGCCTTATTACAGAAAACCCGCGAAAACGGACAGATGTTCAAAATATTCCAGCCGTTGCGCATTGCGGTCTCGCCGATACCAACGCACCGCGCGGTAGCAGCAGAAGGCCAGAATTAATCAGTTGATCTCAGCCTCGCCAGCTCCAACAGGACTTATGGGTACGTTCTGCGTCAACGATCCTTTGCTTCTTTGGCATCCATTTCCGCATTGCGTTGCTGGACGCGCTTGCGCTGTTCTTCAGACAGATCGACCTTGGTGGCTGTGTCGCGCAACATTAACAAACCGCCAACGACCGAGCCGATTGCGACTACTAGAATTAACCACGCATACCACGGCATAAGAACTCTCCTTGTGTTGTTGTGTTTTTAGAGCAATTTGCACTGCCACTGGTTCAATTCTAGGCGTCCTGCGCCCAACATGGTAATGAGTATCCATCTGGCAGATTGCGGAGTGCCGCTGTCCAGCCAGTTCGGCTACAATGCCGCGCCGATTTCGACTTGCCCGAGAGCCCACTCATGTCCGCCTGCCAGACTCCTATCATCGTCGCCCTGGATTTCCCCACCCGCGATGCCGCGTTGAAACTGGCGGATCAGTTGGACCCTAAATTGTGCCGGGTCAAAGTGGGCAAAGAGCTGTTCACCAGTTGCGCTTCGGACATCGTAGAGACCCTGCGCAACAAGGGCTTCGAGGTATTTCTGGACTTGAAATTCCACGACATCCCCAACACCACGGCCATGGCGGTCAAGGCCGCCGCGGAGATGGGAGTGTGGATGGTCAACGTGCATTGCTCGGGCGGCGTGCGCATGATGGCGGCGTGCCGTGAAGTGCTGGACCAGCGCAGCGGGCCGAAACCCTTGCTGATCGGCGTCACCGTACTGACCAGCATGGCCCGTGAAGATTTGGCCGATATCGGCCTGGACGTCGAACCGCAGGTTCAAGTGCTGCGTCTGGCAGCCTTGGCGCAACGGGCCGGTCTGGATGGTCTGGTGTGTTCCGCGCTGGAAGCTCAGGCGTTGAAGGCCGCCCATCCGTCACTGCAACTGGTGACCCCAGGCATTCGCCCTGCGGGCAGCGCGCAGGATGACCAGCGCCGCATCCTGACCCCGCGCCAAGCACTCGACGCGGGCTCCGACTACCTCGTCATCGGTCGCCCCATCAGCCTGGCAGCCGATCCAGCCAGCGCGCTGACTGAGATCGTCGCCAGCTTGGTGTAAATACCCTTGTAAGAGCCAACGTGTTGGCGAGGCGGCCTGGCCGACCGCATCAAGCGTTCGCCAACACGTTGGCTCCTACAGATTTCACCCGATCAAACCTTCAGCACCAACTTGCCGAAGTTCTCCCCTTTGAACAGCTTCAGCAAGGTTTCGGGGAAAGTCTCCAGGCCATCAACGATGTGCTCTTTGCTTTTCAGTTGACCCGACGCCAGCCATCCCGCCATTTCCTGTCCGGCGGCGGCGAATTGCGCGGCGTAGTCCATGACCACGAAGCCTTCCATGCGCGCACGGTTGACCAGCAGCGACAGGTAGTTCGCCGGTCCTTTTACCGCTTCCTTGTTGTTGTACTGGCTGATAGCGCCGCAAATAATCACGCGTGCCTTGGGTGCCAGGCGGGATAACACGGCGTCGAGGATGTCGCCGCCAACGTTATCGAAATACACGTCAACGCCTTTTGGGCATTCGCGTTTCAAACCGGCGATCACGTCTTCACTTTTGTAGTCGATAACCCCGTCGAAGCCTAACTCGTCAATCAATGACTGGCATTTTTCTGCGCCGCCGGCGATGCCGATAACCTTGCAACCCTTGATCTTGGCGATTTGTCCGGCAACGCTCCCTACCGCGCCTGCTGCCCCTGAGATCACCACGGTTTCGCCGCTTTTTGGCGCGCCGACCTCGAGCAGAGCAAAATAAGCAGTCATACCGGTCATGCCCAGTGCTGACAAATAGCGTGGCAGCGGTGCCAGTTTGGGGTCGATCTTGTAGAAACCTTTGGGCTCCCCAAGAAAGTAATCTTGTACCCCCAGTGCGCCTTGGACGTAATCGCCAACGGTAAATGCCGGGTTCTCCGAGGCGAGCACTTTGCCCACTCCCAGCGCGCGCATCACGTCGCCGAGGTTGACCGGTGCGATGTAGGATTTACCTTCATTCATCCAGCCGCGCATGGCGGGGTCCAACGACAGGTATTCATTTTTGACCAAAACCTGACCGGAAGCCACGTTGCCGACAGGGACTTGTTGGTAGGTGAAATCTTCCCGTGTCGCCGCGCCGCTTGGGCGTTTCGCAAGCAGGAATTGACGATTGATCTGATCAGTCATTGCAGGTGCTCTTTTTGTAGTGGGAGTTTGGGTAAGCAGCCTACGTGATAGTCGTTGGCTGGGGTTCCAGCAAGGTTTGTCCGTCTGGCGAATGCGCGTCGATCCAGCGCGGTGATGAAGCTACCCAGTGTTTAATCACGTGGACGCATAAGCCTATAACCGGGCGGGTAATAGTGCTGACGCCAGACATTGGCCACTGGCTAGACTGCCTCATTCGCCCACCGCTAGAGGACACCTACAATGACAATGACTTTTTCCGGCCAAGTGGCTCTGGTCACTGGGGCCGCCGCAGGCATTGGCCGCGCTACCGCGTTGGCGTTTGCTGCCGAGGGCCTGAAAGTGGTCGTGGCGGACCTGGACACCGAGGGCGCCCAAGGCACCGTCGAGTTGATTCATGCGGCGGGCGGCGAAGCGCTGTTCGTGCGCTGCAACGTGACGCAAGAAGCTGATGTGAAAAACATGATGGAGCAGGCAATCAGTGCCTACGGTCGGGTCGATTATGCGTTCAACAACGCCGGTATCGAGATCGAAAAAGGCCGTCTGCCTGAGGGCAGCGAAGCTGAATTCGACGCAATCATGGGCGTTAACGTAAAAGGCGTGTGGCTGTGCATGAAGTATCAGTTACCGCTGATGCTGGCTCAGGGCGGCGGAGCGATTGTTAATACCGCGTCGGTGGCGGGCTTGGGTGCCGCGCCAAAAATGAGCATTTACAGCGCCTCGAAGCACGCGGTAATCGGCCTGACGAAATCGGCCGCAATTGAGTTCGCAAAAAAGAAAATACGGGTCAATGCGGTGTGTCCGGCAGTGATCGATACCGACATGTATCGCCGTGCCCATGAAGCTGATCCGAAAAAAGCCGAGTTTGTGGCAGTCATGCACCCCATCGGACGCATCGGCACGGTCAACGAAATCGCCAGCGCGGTGCTTTACCTGTGCAGCGACGGCGCCAGCTTCACAACGGGTCATGCATTGGCCGTGGACGGCGGGGTGACTGCGATTTGATGCGGTAGGCAGTGACCCCTTCCCAGGCACGCCTGCTCCCACAGCTCCATGCCCGACTGATATCCAGTGTGGGATGGAGATCCTGTGAGTCGGCTTGCCGACGAAGGCAACGCTCCGGCCGCGCCACCTCGCCCGCTCTGGACTGTGATCGGCTAAGCTCGCTGCTTGTGGCTGCCGATGTGTCTGGAGTGTGTCGATGGATTCCTTGTGGTTCGCTTATCCGCTGGCGAGCGCTTCGCTGTTTTTAGTGATCGATATGATTGTTTGGCAGTGGGTCGATCCTCGTTTTATGCGCCGCAAGATGGTGGTGCGGCTGGTGCTTTTTCTGTTGTTCAGTGTCGCTCTCTTGAACGGTGGTCTGAGTCCGTTATTTCCGGTCCCTGAGGGCTTCACCCCGGCTCGCCATACCGTGGCGACCTTGCTGGCGATCACGTGGTGGCTGTTCGGCGCGCGAGCCTTGACCTCGTTGGCGGTGGTGGTGTTGGAGCCGCGTATCGGCGGCAAAGGGCATCTGCTTCAGGATTTGATGGGCGCCATTATTTTTCTGGTTGCGACCGTTGCGGCGGCGGCTTACGTGCTGGATTTGCCGGTCAAAGGCCTGCTCGCCACGTCCGGCGCGGTGGCAATCATTCTGGGTCTGGCCGTTCAGAGTACGTTGGGCGATGTGTTCTCCGGCATTGTCCTCAACGCCACCAAACCGTTCCGCGTTGACGACGTGATCAGTGTCGATGACGTCGAAGGCAAGGTCATCGAAATTGACTGGCGCTCGACCTATTTGCTGACGTCCGCAGGCAGCATGGTGGTCATTCCTAACGCCATGGCGGCCAAGACGCGCATCGTCAACCTCAGCCGCCCAGGTCATTTTTATTCGGTGGTGCTGACCATTGAGCTGCCGGTACGCTTGCGCCCGAGTCTGGTGCTGGATTCTCTGGAAAAAGCCCTGCAAGGCTGTCGGGAGCTGCTGGCCAAGCCTAAAGGCGGTGCGGTGGTCAAGATATCTAGCCTGCGTAGCGTGGAATATGAGATCACGGGCTATGTTAAATCCAGAGATCGCCGCGATGCAGTGCGAAATCAGCTGTATGACTTGATCTACCGTCAGCTGAATGCCTCGGAAACCATTCGCCAAAACTGGAAACAGCCGCAGCCTGCAACCCGTCAGTTGGCTGCACTCAACAGCGTCAGTGCACTGCGCGGGCTCAGCGATGAAGACCGCGCCGAGCTTGAGCAGCACATGCGTCTGAGTTCGTTTCCGGCAGGGGCAATCATTCTTCCTCAAGGCGCAGTGCCCGAGTCGCTGCTGATCATTGAATCAGGGGTGGTATCGGTCGACATCGAACGTACCGAAGGCTGGTGCGAGCTGGGCCGTATGGGGCCGGGGGAGGTGATGGGCGAAAGCGGGATTATCGACCAGTCGGCATCGGCGGTGCGTTTTACCGCGCGAACTGATTGTTTGGTCTATCTCATTGACGCGAAAGACCTGGAACCTTGGCTGGATCAACACCCCGAGCTAAGGGGCGTATTGGTCGGCCTGGCGCGTTTGCGCGCGCAAGCCAGAGCGGCGATGTTGCAGCAGTACAAGCCGGTTGAAATTGCACCGGGCGGCTTCTTGCACTGGTTACGCAAAAACGTGAACCGAACCCAGCCGCCGCGCTAACGACCGTTTGGTCTGACCCGCCGCTCAGGGGCTGGTCAGACCGTCGTTTCAGTTGGCAGCCGCTGCCGTCAGGCTGTCGCGAGATAAGTAGCGCTCCAGCTCGGAAATACCGGTGGGCAGGTCCAGTGAGGCTCCGGCGTGGCGCATGCTTGAGCCCAGGGCGTGCAGGGTCCGAAACAGGTTATGCACTCGGCTTTGCTCACCCATCTGGCCGATACGCACGATGTTCAAGCCAAACGAGCCGGAAATTTCGACCCGGTGAACTGCCGTCATGTGGTCTCTGACGACATCCGCAGAAACCCCGTCTGGCACTTTGATGCCGATCACTGAATTGAGGCGTACTTCTTCGGGCACCAACAATTCGAGCCCCATCGCTTCCATGCCGGCTTGCAGTGCTTTGGAACACAGCTCATGGCGGCGGAAACGGCGCGGCAGGGTTTCTTCGCACACCAGATGCAGCGCTTCGTGCAGCGCCAGAATCCCGGAAACCGGAGCGGTGTAGTGGTACGAGCGCTTGTTCCAGAATTTATCAGCCAAGATTGCGTCCAGGCACCAATGAGCGATGGGTTGCTTACGCGCTTCGATGCGCTCCCATGCGTAATCGGAAAACGCCAGCAGCGAGACGCCGGGAATAGACGACAAGCCTTTTTGACCACCGGTGATTACTGCATCGACTTGCCATTCGTCCATGTCGAACGGCATCGTGCTCAGCGTACACACTGCATCGACAATCACCGCGCAATCGTAGGAATGCGCCAGCCGGGAGATGGTTTCCAGCTCGCGGTTATAAACCGTGTTTGAGGTTTCACCCTGAACGATGGTCAGCGTGCGGAAATCGCCCTGTTTCAGGTACTGCTCAACAATTTCAGGATTGGCCGCCTGGTTGTCCGGCACTTCCAACACGGTGACTACGCCGCCGACGCGGGTGGACATCTCGGCCATGCGTCGGCTGAAGTAGCCATTGGTGATCGACAGCACCTTGCTGCCCGGGGTGACCAAATTACAAATCGCCATCTCCATCGCTGCCGAGCCCGGTCCAGCTACGCCCAATACGTGCTTGGACGCCGTTTGGAACACGTAGGCGCCCATGTCCTTGACCTGATCAACGACCTGGTTCATGACGTCGCCCAGGTGATTGATGACGATCGAGTTGGCGTACGCGACTTTGTGCGGCAGCGGCACAGGTCCCGCACCCATCATCAGTAGGGGTTCCTGAGGCAGAATTTGGTCAAGCGCAATGATAGAAGACGGGATTTTAATGTTCATGACGTTCTTTATTGAGCGAAAAAATAGGGGCGCTACTCAGTCAGCGGAGCGCTGTTTCAGACGTGGCTGAGCATACTCCAACTGAGCCTTGCGTTCATGCCGCGCATGGCGTGGGAGCGGAACAGCCGGGCGATTTTGTGGTTAACTGCCTCATCGAAATCTGGGGGCAGTGATAAATCATGGATTTTCATCACACTCGACTACGCACCGATCAACCGACACTTCACCCACAACGGCTACAGGTCGGAGACGCCGTTGCACTGGTTTCGCCCGCTGGGCCTGTGCCTCAGGCCCGAGTGGAAGCGGCAGTCAAGGTGCTGACCAGTTGGGGGCTGCAGCCACGCGTTTACCCGCATGCGCTGGACAAGTATTCGTTTTACGCGGGCAGCGATGAGCAGCGTGCGACAGACCTTAACGACGCCTTGGCTGATCCCGAGATTCGCGCGGTGATCTGTAACCGTGGCGGTTATGGCGTGCAGCGCATTATCGAACATTTGGATTTCGACGCTGTTCGGCGTGATCCGAAGCTGGTGCTGGGTTTTTCCGACATCACCGCGCTGCATGCGGCCCTGTGGTGCAACGCACGCCTGGCGACGATTCATGGTCCGGTGGGGGCTCAGCTCGAACGGGGCGGTCTGACCAATAGCAGCGTCAAACACACGCTGATGACCGCCGAGCCGACGCTGATCAAGGCCGATCCGACAGAGGCCACAGTGGGCGTTCGCCGCCAAGGTATCGTCAATGGCCTTTTGCTGGGCGGCAATTTGAGCCTGCTGAGCACATCGGTGGGTACGCCGTTCATGCCCGATTTGAACGGCGCGATCCTGCTGATTGAAGACGTGGGTGAATCAGCCTACCGGGTTGATCGATTGCTCACGCATCTGCGCAATTGCGGCATCCTGCAACGGGTGGCGGGTATCGCGGTGGGGCAGTTCAGCGAACCACTGGGCGTATCGGGTCAAGTCACCTTGGTGGATGTGCTCCGCGAGCGATTGTGTGATCTTGGCGTTCCGGTACTGGGCGGGTTGTCCATCGGCCATGGCGATCCGAACATCGCGGTGCCGCTGGGAACCTACGCTACGCTCGATGCCGATACGGGTACCTTGTGGGTGGCGCCCGCCTGCTATTAAGCGTCTCTGCACAGACGTTCACGGTTTGGCCGACACCCAGCATTCTAAAAACGACGGACGGCTAGCTTTTTGCCATTATTCCGGCGCCAGAGGCTTGTGCTAGGGCGGTCCCGTTGAGAATCTGCACATGCATAGAATGGCTTGATCAATAGCCTGAGCACCTTTGACATTCAAATGGGAATTGAGCGCTATGATTTCGGCCGTGCAAGCACGATTTGCCAACCTCGGAATGGCCAAGAAGCTGGGAATTGGTTTTACGCTGGTCCTGTTGTTGACCGCCGTGGTCGCGGCTATCGGAGTTTGGTCGCTGCAGACCATCGACGTGCGTTTCGATGGCCTCAAGCAGATGTCCACGCTCAATAGCGGGCTGCTCAAGGTGCGTTTGCAAGAACAGGATTACGCCCTGCACGGCGACCCGAAAGTGGTCGAAAGCCTTCACGCCGGCATCGACGCCCTGCAAGCCTTGGCCGAGCAACTCAAAGGCCAATCGACTGCCAATCAGGCCATGATGGGTCAGGTACAAATTGGGCTCACGGCGTACCGCAAATCCTTTGATCAATTCGTCAGCATCAGTCAGAGCAAAGACCTGGCACTGGAAATGGCCAGTTGGTCGGTGTCCAGCGTAGCCAACAACCTCGATGTGCTGCAAAGCGGATTGGCGGATGACGGCGCCTATGCGCTGAAAGAGTCACAAGGCAAGGACGGTGCTCAATTCCTCGATCAGGCCAGTCAGGTCAGCCAGGTTTCGCGGTTAATGCTTCAAGCCATGGACGAGGCCCGTGTGCGCCTTGATCAAAGCCGCAAGCAAGGCTCAGGAGAACCGCCTAAAGAAGGCAAGATCGAACAGGCAGACCAGGCCTTGGCCTTGGCCGAACAGCTGAAAACCGTGGTCAAGGACTCGGGTTATCTGACCGTCCTTACAGAATGCGGCACACATATCGCGAACTTCACTGAAAAATTGAACGAGTACACCGGTCTGCTTGCCAACGAAGCACAAGTCAACGTGCAGCTCGCCGACAATGCCAAGCAGGTCGTACAGCGGGTTAATGAGGCCTATGCGGCTCAAGACCTAGCGATGCAGGCGCAACTTAAAACCAACTCCATTCAGATCATTGGCTCGTCGGGGCTGGCGATTTTGGTAGGCCTGATTGCGGCGTGGATCATTACGCGATTGATCGTAGCGCCGTTGCGCAGCGTGATTCGTGCCGCACAGCAAATTGCTTCAGGCGATCTGAGCGCGACGGTCGCGGTGAGTCGTCGTGATGAGATTGGTCAACTGATGCTCGCCATGCAGCAGATGGGCGCGAGTTTGAGCGGCATTGTCAGTGGTTTGCAGGCGGGAATTGAGCAATTGGCAACGTCTGCCCATTCACTGTCGGCGGTGACCGAGCAAACCAACATGGAGGTCAATAGCCAGCGCGAAGAGACCGAGCAGGTTGCCACGGCCATGAACCAGATGACCGCCACCGTGCACGATGTGGCGCGCAACGCCGAAGAGGCCGCGCTCGCCGCGCAAACCGCGGACGACAAGGTCGAAAGTGGCCAGAAGGTGGTTCGTCAAAGCATGCAGCGGATCGAGGCGTTGGCCACTTCTTCTACCTCCGCCAGTCAAAGCATCGAGAACCTCAGCGCGGAGATCCATAACATCGGCAAGGTGCTAGGGGTGATTAAAAGCGTGGCCGAGCAGACTAATTTGTTGGCGCTTAACGCTGCCATCGAAGCCGCCCGTGCCGGTGAACAGGGACGCGGTTTCGCCGTGGTCGCTGACGAGGTGCGCGCGCTGGCCAAGCGCACCCAACAATCCACCGAAGAAATCGAACGCTTGGTTGTCAGCTTGCAAAGCGGTGCGCAATCTTCCGTTGCGCAGATTCAGAGCAGCGGTGAATTGGTGAAGATGGCCGTCAGCGACGCACTGCAAACCGAAAGCGCACTGGGCAGCATCGCCGCAGCGGTGTCGTTGATACAGCAGATGAACCAGCAAATCGCCGCAGCAGCCGAGCAGCAAAGCTCAGTCGCCGAAGAGATCAATCGCAGCGTCACCAGCATTCGCGCCAGCGCTGACCAGTCGGCCATGGCCATGCAAGGCAACGCAGCTTCCAGTATTGAACTCGCGCAGTTGGGTGCCGAGCTTAAGGGGATGGTGGGGCATTTCCGGCTTTGATGGTCTATGCACTGTAGGAGGGTCCGCCACGTCTTCGACGCCGCGCTGTCGCGCAGCAAACTGGGTGGCACTTTGTGTGGTTTGAGGTTGCAGGGTGTCAGGACTGAAGCCTTCCCGAATAAATTCGGTCCCACGGTTTTTGGCGCTACACAGATTCTGTAGGAGCTGCCGAAGGCTGCGATAAGGTCCGAAGGACCTTCGCCAACACGTTGGCTCCTAAAGATTTCAGCCCTTGTGGCTGTTCAAAATGATCAACGTCAGCACCCCGGCAACAATCCCCCAGAACGCCGAGCCAACCGAGAACAGTGTCAGGCCTGATGCGGTGACCATAAAGGTGATCAGTGCAGCTTCACGCTCTTTGGGTTCGTTCATGGCGACGGTCAGGCCGTTGATGATCGAGCCGAACAACGCCAGCGCAGCAATCGACAGCACCAGTTCTTTGGGCAAAGCAGCGAACAAAGCGGCCAGTGTCGCGCCAAACACGCCAGCAATGCCGTAGAAAATTCCGCACCAGACCGCGGCGGTATAGCGTTTGTCGCGGTCTTCATGGGCGTGCGGGCCGGTGCAGATCGCCGCGCTGATCGCCGCCAAGTTGACCCCGTGAGAGCCAAACGGTGCCAACAACAGCGACGCAACGCCGGTCACCGAAATCAGTGGCGAGGCCGGTACCGTGTAGCCGTCGGCGCGCAACACGGCGATCCCAGGCATATTTTGCGATGTCATCGCCACCACAAATAGTGGGATGCCAATGCTAATAGTGGCCGCCAGCGAGAACGACGGCGTGGTCCAAATCGGCGTGGCTACTTCCAACGCGAACCCGCTGAAATCCAACAGGCCGAGCATGCCCGACACTGCGCTGCCGACGATCAACGCGGCGAGCACGGCATAGCGCGGCGACACACGTTTGATCAGCAAGTAGCAGAAAAACATGCTCAGCACCAAGCCTGTGCGATGCTGCGCCGCGACGAAGATTTCACTGCCTATCTTGAACAGAATCCCTGCCAGCAATGCCGCCGCCAGCGACGCGGGTATGCGCTTCACCAGACGCTCGAAACTGCCAGTGACACCGCACACAATCACCAGCACGGCGCAGGTGATGAATGCACCAATGGCCTCGCCGTAGGAGACGCCGCCCAGGCTCGTGATCAGCAGTGCCGCGCCCGGCGTCGACCAAGCCACCGTGATCGGCGTGCGGTAACGCAACGACAAGCCAATACTGCAAACAGCCATGCCAATGAATAGCGCCCAGATCCAGGATGAAATCTGCGCACTGGTCAAACCGGCCGCTTGGCCCGCTTGAAACATCAGCACTAATGAGCTGGTGCAGCCGGTCATCATCGCGATGAAGCCGGCGACTACAGCAGACGGCGAGCTGTCGGCAAACGGCCGCAGGCGAGCGGGGGTGGTGGCATCGGTCATACGGGTTTTCCTTAACATCGTCTGGTCATGCGTAAGCCTAAACCGTGTGGTTACCGTATGTTGCAATACAGCGAGCGGCACAATGAGCCGTACAGTCAATAAATCCGGCGACAGCGGCGTAATTGTAGTCAGCTGCTTGAAGCGGGCCGTCGCGATATACTCGCAGCCAGTTTGAATCACGTCATACGCTTGTGGTGTTCGCGTGTAATGGTGTTTATGAAAGGCACGTAGCGGGGAGAGGTCTATGTATACGGTTTATGGCGATTACAACTCAGGTAATTGCTACAAGATCAAATTGATGCTTAGCCTTTTGGGCATCGACTACCGCTGGGTGGCGGTGGACATTCTTGGCGGCGAAACAGAGACGCCGGCGTTTTTGGCGATGAATCCCAACGGCAAAATTCCGGTGCTGGAACTGGAAGACGGCACGTATTTGTGGGAATCCAACGCGATCCTGAATTTTCTTGCCGATGGCAGCCGATACCTGCCCAGTGAACCGCGCTTGCGCACTCAAGTGCTGCAATGGCAGTTTTTTGAACAGTACAGCCATGAACCGTATATCGCGGTCGCCCGGTTTATTCAGTTCTATCTGGGGCTGCCGCAAGAGCGCATGAAGGAATATCGCACCATGCAAAAAGCCGGTTATCGCGCGCTGGCGGTTATGGAACAACAACTCACCCGAACGCCGTTTCTGGTGGGCGATGCATTCTCCATCGCGGACATCGCGCTATATGCCTATACCCATGTTGCCCATCAAGGAGGCTTTGACCTTGAAACCTACCCAGCTATTCGCCATTGGCTTGTACGGGTTGCACAGCAGCCGGGTTATGTTGGGATGTTGGACTGATGCTGACATTTAAGGAGTATTCAGCAATGCGTTATTTGATAGCCGCTGTTATGACGTTGGGCATCGGCTGGGTGAACCTGCCAACCGCTATGGCGGACGACTGTGATGCCAATCAGGCAGCCATGAACGCCTGCGCCGACCGAGACTTAGCCAGTGCTGATGCTGATTTGAACCGGCAGTACCAGACGCAGATGGCGTATCTGACAACCCCAGCACGCAAACTGGCGCTGAAGAACGCGCAGATCAAGTGGATTGCTTTCCGCGACGCCGATTGCTTATACCAAGTCGGCAAGCCGGAGGACTCGGGGACCATCTGGCCACTGTTGCACGCGCAATGCATGGCTGCACTTACCCTGCAGCGGGTGGAGCAGTTGAAAGCGTATGTCTCCTGCCGAGAGGGTGGATGTCCTGATTGATTTGAGATGGGCGCCACCTGAATAACGCTAGAAGCTCAATCTGTGGGCCCGAATTAATTCATGCCCTGAGGTGGTCCGTCAACGCGTGGGAGACTGTGGGAGCAGGCTTGCCTGCGCAGAGGCCGGTAGTCACGCTGCTGATGTCGACCTTAAAACCGGGTCGCTTGCAATGACGCTTTCGTTGGCAAGCCAGCTCCCACAGAGACGTCGGCAGAAACGCAAGAGTAGGCATTGAACGTCTGATCGCAGCCTTCGGCTGTTACAGAAATTTATGTGTCGCCAGAATCCGTGGGACCGAATCATTCGGGAAGCGGTAGGTCTGGCAAACCGTGTGCGGTCAAACCGCCGCAAACCGCTGTTGCAAGTAGTCGATGATGACCTTGGATTCATACATCCAAACAGTCTGGCCGCTTTCTTCGATACGCAGGCAGGGCACTTTGATTTTGCCGCCTTCGTTCAGAAGCGTTTGACGATCCAGTTCGTTGTTTTTCGCGTCACGCAAGGCAACCGGCACGTTCAAACGGCGCAGGGTGCGGCGGGTTTTAACGCAAAACGGGCAGGCGTGGAATTGATACAGGGTCAGGTCTTGCGCGGATTGGTCGACAGACGCCTGAGCAGCGGGGGTGCGCTGTTTTTTACTCGGGCGGGTAATGAAGTCGATCAACAGTATGAGTTGGCCCAAGCCAACCCTTAAAGCCTTCATGAACACGATGATGCCTCGCGGTAAGGGGTAAAGCGGAGATGGCGCTGTTCAGGTGCAGACGATTTTAACCGTGCGGCACCTAAACGACAGATCACTTGATCAGACTGAGGAATTCGCTGCGCGTGGCCGCATTTTCGCGAAACTCACCCAGCATCACCGACGTGATCATGGATGAGTTCTGCTTCTCGACGCCGCGCATCATCATGCACATGTGCTTGGCTTCAATGACCACTGCCACGCCCAATGCACCGGTGACCTGCTGGATTGCTTCGGCAATCTGGCGGCTGAGGTTTTCCTGGATCTGCAACCGACGTGCGTACATATCAACGATGCGTGCGACTTTCGACAGGCCAAGCACTTTGCCGTTGGGAATATAGGCGACGTGGGCCTTGCCGATAAACGGCAGCAAATGGTGCTCACACAACGAATACAGCTCAATGTCTTTGACCAAGACCATTTCACTGGCGTCGGAGCTGAAAAGGGCACCATTGGTGACTTCTTCGAGGGTTTGTTCATACCCGCGGCACAGGTACTTCATAGCCTTGGCCGCACGCTTAGGCGTATCGATCAACCCTTCGCGAGAAACGTCCTCGCCCAGTTGACCCAAAATCGCGGTGTAATTCTGTTCCAGTGTCACAGGGCTGTGTTTCCGTGTGGGTTCAATAATGGGCGACATAGTAGCGTACGTAGGCAGGCAGGTGTATTCCTGCGACGTGTAAGCCGAGGCCCGGCGCCAAGGAACAGACATTAATTGCAGTCAATTCAGATCTTTACCGAACCTTTACAGTCGTCGCTCCATCATCCTGTCAGTTGCGCTGTCTGAATTATTAGGTAACAAATACCTGCCGTGAAGAGAGTGAGTGAGATGAGCCGATTCGTAAAAGTTATGATTGTTGTAGCGGTATTTTCATCCATGTCGGGCTGTTTCTTCGGACCTTGGCATGATGGTCACTGGCATGATCACCGGTATGCTGATGGCCGCCGTTACTGATGGTCAGCCGGGCCTGGTATTTCTCAGGCCCGTTTGAGCCATCACCGGAAGGCTGCGCCTAGAGGGATTAGTCGTCGCGGCCTTCACCCCGTTTCCGCTATCGTTGATGAGACTCCTATTCCATCCGTAAGTAGCTATCTAGGGTGATAGACCGTTTGGCGCGCGAGTTTTAAATCAGGAATATTATTAAAACGGTCATACGCTTTCATGAATGGATTTGTCCGGATGGAGCGAATCTGGTTGTCCAGACCGTCTGTCATAGTCATTAATTTCTGCGTATACATGTGATCGTAAGTCAATATTGTGTGTTTATAACCGATCACGTCTCGCTTTATTACGTTTGCCACTTCTTGCGCTGCCCCCGATCGGCCTCCCCAGCACGCGGCCAGGATGAGCGGTTTATCAGTGGGGTAGCTCATGGCCGTCAACTCGGGTGCGATATCGCGAACGGCCACTTTGGTGGCCGAGGTGTATTTCCCGCTAGCGCTCAACAGGTTTGCGAACGGTTCCCCATGAGTGGTATAGGCTGCAAAGCCCCGGCCCAGAAAATCTTGTTGAAACATCACATCGCCTCCCCCGGAACTGTCGAGCCGAATAGTCCGAGTCGTTCCGGGAGTACCTGCTGCTGCTATCTTTTGGGCGCCGCGTCCTACAAAGTTGGCATAGGCCTTGGGGAGCTTCGGTATGAATCCGGTTACCGTCGAAGCAATACCAGTGCCCATGGAGACCCACCCGAGAATGCTGGTTGCCTTTTGATCTCCGCCGGTAGCCTCCAGTGAGATCGCCGCGACGCCTGTCGTCAGTGAAATCACGCCGAGACCCGCCGACGCTATGGCGAAGGCTCCTCCCGCGGTGAGTGACGCCAAGCCGAGGGAAAACAGCCCTGCAATTGCTGGCGTAGCGGCTCCCAGCGATGCGACAGTTCCCGCAACGGCCAGTGCCAGCCCAATTCCGGCGATGACCCAAGTCAACCAGCCGTGCCCGTCGGGATCAATATTGTTCACGGGATCGCCACCGCAATAAGCGTATCCGTTCAAACCTCCGCGACCAAATGGGCTTTCGCTGTCAGGGCTTAAGAAACACATGAGAACGGGATCGTAGGGCCTGTAACTTCCGGGCATATACCATCCGGTAAACGCGTCCATTAGCTCACCCGCGAAGCCCATCCCATTTGTTGGTCGGTTCGCCTGACTCGCTCCGTGTGCTGTATAGCTAAACGTGCGTGACGTCTCATCGACTTCGAGGCAAATCGAACCTTGCGTATCGCCTCCCAGCAACATCACGTGAGCAGGGGCTATTCGCTCGTTGAGATCTGTCGCTGCATGCACAGCGTTACTCAGCCTACTGTGCGCAAACACAGCGGTTGCATTACCGACGTAGGTTACCCAACCGTCTTTGTCGTGTGTGTTAACTAACCGGTCGCCTTGGTAAAAGTGCCGTTGTGTTTCTCCGTCGAGCATACGGTCAGCTATCAGGCCCATGGGTGTGTAGCGGTAATGGCAGGCTCGGGATCCATCTATAACTGATATCAGACGGTTTTGTGCGTCCCAGACTAGGTCTCGTCCTTGACCATCCTTTAGCAGATTCCCGTGGGCGTCGTACTCCAGCTCCAACGACGACGGCCAGGACGGATGGGTATGGGTTACCCGTGTAACTTGAGTGGGGTCGCTGACGCTGTAAGTGAACGATGCCTCATCGAGTTGCCCGTTAGCGTACTCAGTGACAACCTTCTCGTTGCCGTCTAAAGCATTAAGGGTAAACGTTTGCCGCTGAAGGATATTGCCGTAAGGGTCAGTCGGGGCGTCAATTCCCGATGCAGTGTACTCAATGAGCCTACTGCGGGTGTCGTATTGATACGACTCCTCACGTAGCAACTGCTGACCGTTGCTCCATGTCCGGGTGGCCACCTGATCTTTTTCCGTATAGGTCATTTTCAGGTTGAATAGTTGTGGTCCCTTATCAGTGGCGATTGAGAAGGTTCGGGTGATTTCTCTACCAAATTCGTCATAGGAAAACGCCTGAGTTATTAATCTAGTGTGGCCAGAGTCTTCAGTCCGCGTACGGTATGGTCGGGAAAATCCATCATATTCGATACTCACTGTTACCGACTGACTGTTCAGTACGGTTGGGCGCCCAACGCTATCATATTCGATAGTATGTACCGCACCGGTTACATCTGTTGTACTTTGTAAACGGCCCTCTAAACTATAGCGAGACGAGGCCGTGTACTGATCTCCCTCAATGTTCCATGTTTTAACAATAGGCTTTCCTGATTTGGCGTAGGTGGTAGTTTGCTCGCCCAATCGTCCCGATGCCCGAATCATCTGAGCGTGCAGTAGATCGTAACTATAATCGGCTCTCTCTCCATTGCCACGGGTTCCGATGAGCTTGTTGTCCAGTAATGGTTCGTACAGGTACTGAAGTATGTGCCCGCGTGCAGTCGTTTCGGATTGCGGCGGTATCAACCCTGCTACATACAGAAATGTGGTCTGGCGGCCGAAAACGTTCAAGCTGCGCTGCCTTCCTGTCCCGTCGAATGTTTGCTGCCCCACGATGATAGGTGTTCCAACCGCAGGTGAGACCGTGACTGACTCCGGATGATCCCCGTCGCTATGGGCTGCATAGGTCCAGTCCACCACCGTCCCGTCTTGTAACTTTGTCTGGGTCACTCGGCCATACACGTCATAGCCAGTATGGATCTCAGTTGGCTGGTCTTCGCTTGGCACAATCAGGCGTTGTGCGATGACACGGTCCAGCCCGTCTCTTCGGTCCTCCTGTGTGCGCAATAATTGGCATTGCAGGTCGTACTGTTGGATGCGAATCGAGCTGCCTGCGATATTGTTTAGCGACACAGTAACTGCTGCCAGTTCACCGTCGCTGCCTTCCAGCCAAGCGCGGGTTTCCAGGCTGACTGGGTCGCTGAGCGTATGTTCGGTCACCCCATCTGGCCGGTGCGCAGCACTTTGTTTACCCCAACCGTTATAGGCATAACGAGTCGTCAGACTCAGGGGAAGTAGCTGATCGGGTAGCCAGTCTAAAGTAGTCACCTCTTGTACTTGGCCGATGGCATTGTACTGGTTGCGGGAAACTTCTCGAAAAGTCCCAGGCAGGTTATCGACGTCTTCGAGCTCTTTACGTATTACCCGTCCATCGCCGTCAAGGTACAGCCGCTCCCGTGCTCCATTCACATCGGTTTTTTCGACTGAAACCAAAGAGTCTCGCAGGCGTCCCGATAACTGAAAACGGCATGTTTCTATGGCTTCATACAGCGTGCCAGGTGTGATCGTTTTACGAACGACTCGTCCTAATGAGTCATGTTCATAGAGGGCCTGCACGCCATTCTGATTTTGCTCACGTTGGGTTAAACCTGTGAATGTAGAACGGACATTGCACTCGGTGACGGAGTTTTCGGCATTTCTTTCAAAGCCAGTGACCGTTGCCCAGACAGTCAGTTGATTGTCTTTGTTTTCATATCGGTACAGCGTGGTGGTGTCTAAGTTGTTCAAAGTCGTCACGGACGAAAGGGGACGGCCATGGTGTGCTCCGCCATCACGGACATAAGTTTGTGTCGTGCAGTCTATTAACTGCTGGCCCGATACAGTCAACTGTACAGTTTGTTCTTGTTGGATGACGATGTGGGCCTTGGAATCTGTTATTAGAGAGGGCAACAGTTCATAGCGATAAAGAGTCGCCAGCGTTGGTGCTTCATCAGCTGAGCCATCTTCAACTAGGGCAGGCCTCACAGTGTATTGCTTTAGCCAGCGCGAAAAACCATAGGGGTCGGCGGGGCAACCCTCTGCCCCTGCCGCTGGATAGTATTCCCGCTCTTCGACTACCCCGGTCGCGGCGCGAAAATATAAGACATTTCCAGTTTCATCATAGCGAGTTTCGGTCAGTTCAGTTCGACGGGCAGAAGGTGACTGTGTGGTGTCCTCATACTCGGTGGTGATTTCTGTGGGCAGTTGGCACCAAGGCTTCTGATCTGGCCAAGGAATCGACGGGTCTTCATCGTAGGCCGTAGTAGTCCTGACAATGCAACCCTGTCTAATGACGGTCTCTTCAGTTTGAAGGTGGAAGCGGTTCCATGTTCGCGAGATCGTGGTCAGTTCTTCGCCTGTTAAATCCGAAACGGTCTCAGTGACCCCATAGTTATAAGACTCCCCCAATTGGTAGAGGTTATCAGTGCCGTCGGTCCAGTCGATGGGGAGAGTGGAGCCGTATCCGAAGAGGTTGTTGGAGCCTGACCATTCGTAAGAAGTCAGGGTCCCCGGCTGCTCCTGCCCGGGACTATGAACCCATGACGCCACTCGAGGAAGTGACGCCAATGGTGCGCCAGCAGGTAGCTGATGACCATTAAGTCCGGTGGCGTAATAAATAGTGTCATGGCTGCCTAGTGGATTTTTGATGTCGCTAGGAAACAGCAAATAATCGTACTCGTCGTATATGAAATCCCAGCGGCTTTGGGCATCGTCTGAAAGAACAACAGCGTTCAGTTGGTTGTTGCCTACCAACAATTTGACGGTTGAAGACTGATCAGTTCCAGGATTGGCGACGAGGGTAACGTCATGGAGTACGAAATCATGTGTGATTTCCAGTAGAGTACGTGATTCGTCCCGCACAGCTAAAAGGTAAGCGACGTCGCGGGTAGGCAGCCAATCTATAAAAACGTGATGGCCCTCTTGGGAGCGAACGCTTACTAATAGAGCAACGCCCATCTCGCTCTGATATTCCAGGGTTTCGGTTTCGCCAGACTTGTATTCGATCCTGAAACTAATGCCTTTGTCACCTTGTGAAATAACACGGAAGCTCTCCAGTTTTTTATCAAAAAATACCAATTCTCCTTCGTCGTTGAAGTTAGAGTTTTTTAGGTCAAGGCTGTACTGGTCGCCCGTAGAAAGTCGTAATAAGCCAGTATTGAGATTTAACTCAGATAACGTAAGAGCCCAGCCCCGTCCAAAACCATTATTCTTGGCTGAACCCAAAGGACTAAATGCGAGATTCGGCGATACGGACGGTCCACACATTGCGTTTGCTTCGCCCATGGGTAGCGTCAGTGCAAGTGTAAATTGACCGGTTCGGGCATCGACTCCGGTTCGAATATGGTTGATAAAGTTGCTGGCCTGAGAGTAAAGCCCACTGCCATTTTGGAGGCGAGTTAAAGAGGGCCGTGTGTGATTGTATGTGGATCCCTCTTCCATGATCTACCTCCATGAGCGCAGGTTAGTCAACCGGGTTGTCACCCAATGAGATTGTATTACCATCACCGGAGTGATTGACCCAAATGATGCTCTCGTTGCCGAAGTTGTCGATATAACCTACCTTAGCGCTGTCATGTTTTCCCCCTGCGTAGTGTGCACCGTATCTATCAATAATACGACTGGCTGACGCCTTTCCGTCACTTGCCAAAAAACTCATTTACATAAAAAGTTATGCTGTAATTGTTGGTGGGTACAAACGTTTTAAAGGTGACTATCCGGCACCGGTCAGCCTTGTAAGCAGTCTGGACTTTATTGGAGTCGGATTTGTTCCAGGAGTAATGCCATTTGTCGGCTTGTACAGTGTAGTGCACGCTGTTTCTGATTTTATACTGTGGATTGATAAAATAAATATCATATAGATCTACGTCGAAATGATCATTGCCATTTGCGTCGCGGCGAAAGGCATTGAAAGCGCTCGCGCCAAACACAATAGGGGTTTGAGGTTGCACAGTCAGGGAGCTGTTGAATTTACCGCCGGTGGGCTTGCCACCACTGTCAACTTCCGGGCTGTGGGTGTGAAAAGTGTCGCCATTGGGTGAAGTGATACTGGCGGCAATGCGTACAGTGTCGGGGCTGGTTGTTGTGTACCATCTAATAATTTGTTGGCGTTGAACTGTGTTTTCCTTGCTCTTGACTTCATCAATCGGTTGAGAAGAACTGTCGGTCCTGTCGGGCTCTGAGGTATAGAGCGTTGACTCTGGATAGTAGTCATACTCCGGGTGCCGCGTTTGGCTGAGGGTCGATAACTCGATCCCGGTTTGATAGTGACAAAAAGAAATCCGCTCAAGTTCCCCGTTTTCCAGAGTGACAATTTCGTTGTTAGCGTTCCTCGCTTCAATGATTACGGTTATGGGGACTTGCTGGCGCCCGTTCCTGTACACGTGGGCTGTGGAATTATCTTGTGTCCTTTGATTGTAAGTTATTTGAAACCAGCTGAGGGTCGCCCAAGAGACGCCACTTTCTTGGTTGGTCAGTGCGCCGGGTACCACCGAAGATGGTTCGTGGGTGCCATTTTTATCCTTTTTCATAAAAACTCCAACGAGTGAGGTCGGCATTAGCGGCTGAGTTATATATCTATTAGCTCAAGATTGGTTCGCGCCTCAAACCCTGACACTCCTGTAAAACTAATCCCGATAGAATGATCATTTCCGTTCATGTCTATCCCGGCCAGTCTACAGGGGCCGTTGCAGGTGTTTGCACTGGCGCTATGGTAAGGTATGTTAATGCCGCCCTGCAGGACGATGGTTAATCTGCCTGGGCTTTGATACGTGACAAACTGTAATCTTTCTGCCTCGAAAGCGGCGCCTATTACGATGTCCTCATTGTAATTAAATTCCGATTGGCTTGGGCTAGCGCAGCCGACGTTGGAGGCCCTGGTTTCAGCGGGATCTTTATCATCCCATTGAATCATACCGAGTGGGTACAGTATTGCTGACTGAAAAAATAAGTATGTAGGATGCAGTTGGTATTCATAGGCAAACTTGCCGAGCGCTTCAGATCCGCTCACGAGTCTGCGGGTAAAGGTGTAGTCGGCTGGCGCTGAGAAGTCGGGCTTCCTGACAGCTGACAGTATAACGCTGTGGTCAAGTGGAGCGATTGATTGATACGTTTCGTCCTCGCTCTTCGAGGCTTGCGCGCGCAGCTTAATCGCGGCTCCTCCAATTGCGGTAGACAGGACATAGAATACTTTCTGGAAAAAGGCTTTCGGCTGATTTGACGATTGTTCTTTATTAATAATGCGGGGCTGTTGGTCGACGGCTACGGGGTAATAATCGTATTTATCTTTTGTTTCGCTGTACCACCAGTCATTATTTAGTTGTTGTTCTGGTAAGGGTCTGTAATCACCATTACTTTGTTCCACAACGATGCGCAGCGATTTTTTCTGCGCATCAGTAAGTGGGAATTCTGCCCTGGTTTCTAAGGTAAGTGTGACTTCAACTTGTTGTCGCCCGTTGGCATATAACATCGAGCTGCCGGAAGTCGTCTCGATGTTCATATCAATCAACCATATGAGAGGGTTTCCTGCTGTGGTTCGAGCGCGTTTCATGGGCTACTTCCTGTAAGAGGAGTTTCTTCCGTCGAGCAAGTTTCTCAGCGTGGAAGGAGTGACATCGTGGCTGCATAGTATGGGACTGTGGGTGCACGCCAGGCCAGTCGGACTGGTATAAATTTAGTTGATCGATCTGAAGGGTTCAAGTGACTGTAGATGTTTGTTGATACCGTTTGGCGATTATGGCTGGTTCAATTAAATATCGTCGATTTCGATTTCGATTTCGATATGTAATGCCATTAGTTGAGGGAAAGCCTGGTACCTTTTTTTCGAGATAATGTATTAACAAGGATGGAGCGAGTCATCCGCCTGTGGGCCGTGAAGCAGATGAACTCTATGTCATGACGATTGGCTTGGGATTACTCGTCGCGGCCTTCCATCATTGTGCGTTTAAGCACAACGTAAACCGCGCCTGCACCACCGTGTTTCGCCAGGCAGGAGCAAAAACCCAACACTTGAGGGTGTTGGCGTAACCACGTATTGACGTGGCTTTTGATCAGCGGTCGTTTGCCATCCAGTCGAACCGACTTGCCGTGAGTCACCCGCACACAACGGACTTCGAGTTTCGTGGCCTCCGCCAGGAATTCCCACAAGGTTTCACGCGCGACTTCTACCGTCATGCCGTGCAAGTCCAGGCTGCCCTCAAAGCTGATCTGGCCGAGCTTGAGCTTGCGCATTTGCCCTTCCTGAACCCCGTCTCGCGACCAACTGAGCTCATCTTCGGGTCCGACATCAATCACAAACTGATCTGACAGCCCATCAACCGTCACCGAATCGGTGCGAACGGTTGCGGCCTGGCGCAGTTTGGCGATGTGCTTACGGTCAGTCTTGGGTTTGCCGACGTCGGCATGGTCTTGCTTGATCGGCTTTACGCCGCGGATCTCATTCTTGAACAGGGAAAAATCGTCGTCTTGCATGTGAGCCTCCGCGCAGGAGGGATAGTTTACCCAAGTCGTGGCTTATTCGGCGCGGATAAAACGATTTTGCCCAGCGCGCAACGCTTCAGGCAGAAAGCGGCGGCTTCAATCGTGCTTCTTCATCAGGTGTGGAGACATATTAAGCGAGCCAGTGCGACGCAGGCGACGACGGCAGCGGCGCCACAACCAAACACCCACATACAACACGAACACTCCGGCAACCACTACCAGTGATGCGCCGAGAGGGCTGGCGTTGAGGTCACCCAACGCAGGGGGGTGACCAATCAAGCTGGCGATACCCGCCAACATCAGCAATACCCCGCCGGTTGCCAGCAGTGCAGCAAATGCGGCGCCAAAGCGCGTTCGCCAATTGCCAGGGCCTTTGGGGCGCAAGCGACGAGCATCGAAACCATCGGATGTTTTCATTCCGATTTTTCCTCTCAGAGTATCGGCGCTCTGACCAGTATATGACCGCCTGGTTCCCGATAAGGGGTATTCAAAGGCAAATGCAAGTGATTAATGGATGGGCGGTTAAACGGTGTAGCGGTGCTGGAACAGGTTTTCATGACGCTGGAACCGCCGAAGCGGCGAGGGCGGTTCGCACCCAGCCAAGGCCGGCTGCTGACGGATCAAGCACGTCTTAGATCAAGTCCTTGGTTAACGCGAGCGTGGCGAAGTTGTCAGCCATGATCGCCATTTCGGTTTGATGGACGACCTCGGCACTGATGACCCCCTGTTTGTTTGGCAAGTCGCGGGTGGCGCAGGCATCTTCGACCAGCGTGCACCGATAGCCGTAGTCTTTGGCCGCGCGTACCGTCGTGCTGATGCTGGAATGACTCATGAAACCGCACACGATCAGGTCAAGGTGCCCAAGTTTTTGCAGCAGATCGTCCAGTTCGGTGCCGTGGAAAGCATTCGGCAAGCGTTTCTCAACCAGGTGTTCTTCGCCTTGAGGCAGGAGCTGCGGGAGTAACTCGCCGCGTTCGCCTTGGGGATCGAACAAACCGCCAACCGTACCCAAATGGCGAATGTGCACGATAGGCCGATGGGCGGCACGCGCAGCTGCAACCAATTTACAGATATTGGCAACCGCTTCGTTGATCCCGGTCAGCGCCAAGGGGCCACTCATGTATTCTTTCTGGGCATCGATAATAATCAGCGTGGCATGACTTAAGTTAGCCGGTGAATAACCACGGCCACTGAGTTGAAACATCGTTTTTGGATCGGACATCTGGGGCTCCTTCAGGTGGCGCTTTTGCGACATTCTCCTCTGGCTGAGCGGTTCTGTGAATGGCAATACTCACAAGTGGCGTGGTTATTGGCTTGCAAGCCCATTGGAGGCGGATAAAAGATGGCAATCTGCCCAAAAAAAATACAGTCAGTCGGATAATTGCGTTCAAAGCCGTGGGCATTTGGCCCTTGCCGTCGAGCATCGTTTGTTGAGCCCATGGCTGTTAGAATCGCCCGTCGTTTTTTAAGGAGTCTTGTCTGTGATCACCTCCCGCCTGCGCACCCTGCGCGACCACATCCGTTGGGCTGTCAGTCGTTTTCATGAAGAAGACCTGTTTTTCGGTCATGGCACCGACAATGCTTGGGATGAAGCCCGGCAATTGGTACTGGGTGCGTTGCATCTACCGTGGGAAATCGCGGACAGCTACCTCGATTGCCGCCTGGAAGACGATGAGCTGGTCAATTTGCAGCGCTTGCTCAAGCGCCGTATCGCCGACCGTATTCCAACTGCCTACCTGCTGGGCGAAGCGCTGTTTTGCGGGTTGTCGTTCATCGTCGACGATCGGGTGCTGATTCCTCGTTCGCCGATTGGCGAGCAGATTGAAAAACATTTTGAGCCGTGGCTGGCAAAAGATCCGGCGCGAATTCTCGATTTGTGTACCGGCTCTGGCTGTATCGGTATTGCCTGCGCGTTCGAGTTTCCTAACGCTGAGGTGGTGCTGGCTGACCTTTCCTACGAAGCACTGGAAGTGGCGAACCTGAATATCGAGCGGCATGGCGTCGATGATCGTGTCTACACCGTTCAAGGCGACGGCTTCGACGGCTTACCGGGTCAGCGCTTTGACCTGATCGTTTCCAACCCACCGTACGTTGACGCTGAAGATTTCGCTGACATGCCTGACGAATATCAGCATGAGCCAGAATTGGCGCTGGCGTGTGGCGATGACGGTTTGAACCTGGTACGACGCATGCTCAGCCAGGCGGCGGAACATCTGACCGAAAAAGGTTTGTTGATCATCGAGGTCGGCAATAGCCAGATTCACGTCGAGGCGCTGTACCCGGAAGTCGATTTTGCGTGGCTGGAGTTCGAACGGGGTGGACACGGGGTGTTCATGCTCACCGCCGAGCAATGCCGCGAGCACCAAGCGTTGTTCGCTTCGCGGGTGTGATCGCACAGCAAACTGCATGGCGTTTTTGCGTGGTTTGAAGCCACGCAGGCTCATGTAGCCGCCAAACTCTGTGGGAGCAGGCTTGCCTGCGAACAGGCCCGTAGTTACGCCGTTGATGTCGACCGGACGCCTGGGTCGCCTGCATTGAGGCTTTCGTTGGCAAGCCAACTCCCACTGAGATTTTTGGCAGGCACTGAAAATCTGATCACAGCCTTTGGCAGCCCCTACAGAAATCTGTGCATTGCGAAATCTGTGGGACCGAATTCACTCGGGAAGGCGTCAGTCCTGCACTCTGCACAGTTTTTCCACCCGTTGTCAGCGGTGCGTTGCAATCCAGATCAGCATTGCCGCCTGGAATACTGCAAACGTCACCAGGCAGGCGATGGTGAAACGCAACCCGGTGTCTTCACGTTTGAAGCGGGTCAAGGTCACCTCATTCTGACGCAGTTTGAGGTCTTGCTCCTGCAGGTTGCTTTCCGCCTGTTCAAGCATGTTGGCGGCATCGACAATTTCCAGTAGCTGCAGCTTGTCGTTGTTCCACGTGCTATGGAGCTGCCCCATCAACACTTCTTTCACTGTGCCTTTCATGTGCTGAGCATCGGCGTACGCGACTTCAAAACCCTGTGCTTTGAGAAAGTTATCGCGGCGCAGGCGCGTGTCGTCGTTAAGGGCGTCTTTGTTGGCAAGCGTAATGCCGTCGACGGTGTAATGCGACCACCTTTTCCGAGCCCAAGACGCGGCATAGGCCGCCATATAGCGACCAATCCCACGGTTCCAGGGCTCGATCTGTAACCCTGCGTCGGGAAAGATCCTGATGCGGTGGGTGAGGTGGTCGACCCACACGTCCATATGGTTTTGTTCCTTGCGCACGCGTTGCCCGGGCAGCTGAATATCCAGGCGCAATAAGCTGATTTCCTTGCTGTGGCGTTCGACGCGCCCGAACTGCACAAAGCGCAGGGGACGTATGCCCGTGATGCGGTGAGTCGGAAGGGGAGCCAAACGCAGCATTTGAAACTGATCAGGCTGAACGTCAGCCCACGGCAACAGAATCGGTTCCGGCTCAGTGGCCGGCGTTGCGGTTGCGGTGTCGGTGGCGATGTCAGTTGAGTCTTGAGTATCGGTCATATCAGCAATCCTGCGTTTCAGGCACCAAGCAGCAATCTCAGTGTCAGCCATCTGCTATCGGCTGCTGGGTCCAAGACTGTAGGACGCTACCCGCTTTGGTGGCTTATAGCCACTGCTGAGTGGGCCATCAGGCGGCGGGCAAGGAGCCAATAAAGTGCAGAATCCGTGTCGAGAGCTCGCTGGCGAGCGGCAACTGAGGGTCTTTATAGGAGGCCATCTGGCGCTTGATGTCGTTGGGAACAATACGCATCACGTGATTCATACCGTCTATCAGCGCTAACTCGGCGTCTGGTTTCGCCGCCTGTAGCCGTTCAGCATCACCTACACCGACTTGAATATCGTGACGGCCTTGGATGATCAGCGCCGGGACGTGCAGCTTGCCGAACGCTTTGGCCGGGTCCTGACGGAACAGCGAAATCAAATACGGCTGCACGCTGGGACGGAAGACCACTTCCAGTGCAGGCGGCACGTTGTCGTCGGTGCGGCCCGCCTTAAGCGATTCGATCAGTTGGTCGCTGCGCAGGATCAACGCCGGTGGCAAACGGTATTGCAATTGTTCACGTACCACTTGATCCACCGGGCGCCCGGTACCGGCAATGGAAATCACAGCGTCAGCGCCAGCCTTTTGCGCAGCGAGGGACGCCACCAATGCGCCTTCGCTGTGGCCCATCAGAATCAAAGGCCCCAAGCGCGGATCAGCCTTTAGTTTTTGCCCCCAGGCTTCAGCGTCGGTTACATACGCCTCAATGCTCAAATCACGCTCATCGGGGGTCGCCGCTGTGCTTGCCGCTACGCCGCGTTTGTCGTAACGCACGCTGGCAATGTTGTGCTTGGCGAGGATCTTCGCCAGGCGCTTCATGCTGTCGTTTCGTCCGCCATCGGTATTATTGCCATCGCGATCTGTCGGACCAGAACCGGAAATCATCAATACCACCGGCACCGGGACGTCCGATTTGGGCAGCACCAAGGTGCCAAACAATTCGCCGGTTCCGGTATCGAGGCTGATGGGGCGTTGCAATATCACCGTCGGCACAAGGGGCGGGGGTGAAGCGGCTTGAGCAAGTCCAGTGAGCAGCGGAAGAATCAAGGTAATAACTCGGATTACAGCGGTGACTCGTAACATCTAGAAGGCCACGTTCAGTAGAAGTGCCGATTGGACGCATCCATACGTATAAGGTTCGGTGATCGCCAGAAGGATGAACTACGCGGGCAGCCTGCGTATACTGGCGCACTTGTGATTTTGATGATTTTTCGCGGAGCGTCCTGCATGTCCGGCAATACCTACGGCAAGCTGTTCACTGTCACCACTGCCGGCGAAAGCCACGGCCCTGCACTGGTTGCAATCGTTGACGGCTGCCCGCCGGGGCTTGAACTGTCGGCGCACGACCTGCAACGCGATCTGGATCGCCGCAAGCCCGGCACCAGTCGTCACACCACCCAGCGTCAGGAAGCCGATGAAGTCGAGATTTTATCGGGGGTTTTCGAAGGCAAAACCACGGGCACTCCGATAGGCCTGTTGATTCGCAACACCGATCAGAAGTCCAAGGACTATTCAGCGATTCAGGGTCTGTTTCGCCCGGCCCATGCCGATTACACCTACCACCATAAATACGGCGTGCGCGATTACCGCGGCGGCGGTCGTAGTTCTGCCCGCGAAACCGCCATGCGCGTGGCGGCCGGCGCGATTGCCAAGAAGTACCTGGCCACCCAGGGTATTCAGATTCGCGGTTACATGAGCCAGTTGGGCCCGATCGAAATCCCGTTCAAAACCTGGGAATCGGTGGAACAGAATGCATTCTTCTGTCCTGACCCAGACAAAGTAGCGGAGCTTGAGGCCTATATGGATCAGTTGCGCCGGGACCAGGATTCGGTCGGCGCTAAAATCACCGTCGTGGCTGAAGGCGTAAGACCTGGCTTGGGCGAGCCGATTTTTGATCGTCTGGACGCTGAGCTTGCCCATGCGTTGATGAGCATCAATGCCGTCAAGGGTGTGGAAATCGGCGCCGGTTTTGCCAGCGTTGCCCAGCGTGGCACCGAACACCGTGATGAGCTGACGCCGGAAGGTTTCCTGTCGAACAATTGCGGCGGCATTTTGGGCGGCATTTCCTCCGGGCAGCCTATCGTCGCTCATCTGGCACTCAAGCCAACCTCCAGCATCACCACGCCAGGGCATTCCATCGACGTCAACGGCAATGCGGCGGATGTCATTACCAAGGGTCGCCATGACCCGTGCGTGGGTATTCGTGCCACGCCGATTGCCGAAGCCATGATGGCCATTGTTTTGATGGACCACCTGTTGCGTAATCGCGGTCAGAATGCGGATGTTCGGGTCTCGACGCCTGTTCTGGGCCAATTGTAATGCGCGATGACGGTGCAGCTGCCACGGCGCTTTAAACGTGGTAGCGCGTGCGCCGAGGTCGGCAATGCTCAAGCACGGATCGATTCCATACTGGCGGCTCTCCAGTTTCTACCTGTTCTACTTTGCGCTGCTGGGATCAACGGCGCCGTTTCTGGCGTTGTACTTTGACCATCTCGGCTTTTCCAGCGCCCGCATTGGCGAGCTGATCGCCATCCCCATGCTGATGCGCTGCATTGCGCCCAATATTTGGGGCTGGCTGGGGGATTACACCGGCCGCCGCCTGGCCATCGTGCGCTTTGGTGCCATCTGCACGCTGCTGTCCTTTTCCTTGATTCTGTTCGACAAAAGCTATGCTTGGTTGGCGATGGTCATGGCGTTGCAAGCCTTCTTCTGGCACGCCGTGTTGCCGCAGTTCGAAGTTATTACCTTGGCCCATCTGCATGGGCAAACCTCGCGCTACAGTCAAGTCCGGCTCTGGGGTTCCATCGGCTTCATCCTCGCGGTAGTGGCGCTAGGGCGCCTGTTCGAGTGGTCGAGTCTGGATGCCTACCCACAAGCGCTGCTGCTGATCATGGCGGGCATCGTCGTCAGCAGTGTGTGGGTGCCAAATGCGCAACCGATGTTCTCGGCGCAACGGCCGGAAGTCGGCGGGTTTCTCAAGCAACTGAGTCGGCCGGGTGTGTTGGCTTTTTTCGGCTGCGTGGCATTGATGCAGCTAAGCCATGGCCCCTACTACACCTTTTTGACGCTGCACCTTGAACACTTGGGCTACAGTCGCGGCCTCATCGGCTTGCTGTGGGCCTTGGGAGTTGTCGCCGAGGTCTTGATGTTTCTGTCGATGAGTCGTATTTTGCGGCGGTTTTCTGTGCGACAGGTATTGTTCGTCAGTTTTCTCCTGGCGGCGTTGCGTTGGGTGTTGTTGGGCAGTTTCGCCGAGTATTTGCCGGTATTGATCATCGCCCAGGTACTGCACGCTGCAACCTTTGGCAGCTTTCACGCGGCGGCTATCCACTTCGTGCAACGCAGCTTCGCCCCGCAACAGCAGGGGCAAGGTCAAGCCTTGTATGCTGCGTTGTCAGGGACAGGTGGCGCATTGGGTGCGTTGTATTCCGGTTACAGCTGGAACGTGTTGGGGCCAAACTGGACCTTCAGCATCGCCAGCCTTGCAGCGTTGACCGCTGCCGTCATGATTGCGACACGAATGAAAGAGGAAAGGGCATGACTCGCGAACACCTCGCCCAGCAGATTATCGACGCCGGGCACTTTCTCTACGGCAGGGGCTGGTCGCCAGCCACTAGCAGTAATTACTCGACGCGTTTATCGGCGACCACCGCCTTGTTAACCGCGTCCGGCAAGCATAAAGGGCAGCTGAGTCCCGATGACATATTGGTCACGGACTTGTCTGGCAACAGCCTTGAACCCGGTAAAAAACCGTCGGCCGAGACCCTGCTGCACACCCAGCTTTACCGCTGTTACCCGCAGGTTGGCGCGGTGTTGCACACCCATTCGGTCAATGCGACGGTGCTGTCGCGCCTCACGCCGGGTGATCATTTGGTGTTCGAAGGCTACGAACTGCAAAAGGCCTTTGCCGGTGTGCAGAGCCATGAATCCCAGGTGATGGTGCCCATTTTCGATAACGATCAAAACATTACCCTGCTGGCGGAGAAGGTGCAGCCTTGGCTCGATGCCCATCCCGACTGCCCCGGCTACCTGATTCGCGGCCATGGCCTTTACACCTGGGGCGCGCAGATGAGCGATGCCTTGCGCCAGATCGAAGCATTTGAATTTTTGTTCGAGTGCGAGCTTAAGACCCGCTCGCTACTTAACGTCAAGGAGTTGCCGCTATGAGCAGCCTGTCCGTGTATCACGTTTCTAACCCTGGTTTTCCGAACAAGGTGTTGACCCATGTTGAAGATATTGCCTCAACCTTGGCCGAGCACAATGTAGGTTTTGATCGCTGGCAAGCGTCGGCTCCGATTACCCCTGGCGCCTCGCAGGAAGACGTTATCGCGGCGTATCAAGTGCAGATCGATAAGCTGATGACTGAGCGCGGTTACGTCACCGTGGATGTGATCAGCCTTGATCGCGACCATCCGCAAAAAGCCCAATTACGCGCCAAATTTCTCGATGAGCACCAGCACGGCGAAGACGAGGTACGCTTTTTCGTTGCCGGACGGGGTTTGTTCACGCTGCACATCGACGATTACGTGTACGCGGTGCTGTGTGAGAAAAATGACCTGATAACGGTGCCCGCCGGCACGCGGCATTGGTTCGACATGGGTGAGCACCCGCATTTTGTCGCGATTCGCTTGTTCAATAACCCAGACGGTTGGGTCGCTAAGTTCACCGGCGAGCAAATCGCCAGTCAATTTCCGCGCCTTGAAGACTGATAGACCCGGAGTTCAAATGCCCATCAACGTTGTCCTGACGGACATTGAAGGCACCACCAGCGCGGTCAGTTTCGTGTTCGAGGTGTTGTTTCCGTATGCCGCCAGGCACCTCCCGGACTTTGTCCGTCAACAGGCCACTGAGTCGGCGGTAGCGTTGCAGCTACAGGCGGTGCGCGATCAGAGCGCCGAGCCTCACGCAGACATTGAACGGGTGATCGAGATTCTTCTGGAATGGATCGCCGAAGACCGTAAAGCGACACCGCTCAAAGCCTTGCAAGGCATGGTCTGGGAGCAGGGTTATCGCGCTGGACAGCTCAAGGGCCATGTTTACCCGGACGCCGTTGAAGCGCTGAAGCGCTGGCACCAGGAAGGGTACGCGTTGTATGTCTATTCTTCGGGTTCGATCCAGGCCCAGCAGCTGATTTTTGGCTGTTCCGAGGCCGGTGATCTGTCGCCATTGTTCAGCGGTTACTTTGATACCACCTCGGGGCCCAAGCGTGAGCCTGAGTCGTACCGAACTATCACTGCAGCCATCGGTTTCCCAGCCGAAGAAATCCTGTTTCTTTCGGATATCGTTGAAGAGCTGGATGCCGCTCAGCAGGCGGGCATGGCCACTTGTGGGCTGGTTCGAGGCAATGGTGAGTTGGTCGGGCATGCCAATGTTGGCAGCTTCGCAGTGATTGATCTGAGCGCATTCTGACGCCGTTCGCCCTCCCTTCGAGTGGGCGATTGACGTAGGTTCTGTGTTTTTATTTTGTGGGAAGTTTCCGTTTATTTAGTAAGTAACACCTGTTTGTTAATTCGTGGATTTTTTAAAGTCTTTTACTGTGCAACTCTTGCTCCGTCGCTAAGTTATGTTTCGGCGGGCGCTAGAGCGACAAATGTCGGGGTAAAGGGAGAATAAGAATGGAACATCTAGATTCGTTGAATACCGATTTAAATCAGCTTATCCAGCAGATGGTGATCAGCATTACAGAGCTTAACGGCGACCGTGCCATTGAAAATGCCCTGGAGTGGTTGCGCCGCCAATGTTGTTGTGATCGCGCCATGTTTTATCAGTTCAAAGGTCCGGTCCTCCTGACGTGTATTACGTCGAATGTGGACAGCATTTGGCGTGACCTCTACCGCCATGCGCGATTGGCAGTGGATGATCCGGTCATTCGCGGTTTCAGGGAAGAACTGGGTTTTTTGGAGTGGGATTTGGCCTTTGCAATGCACCCGCCGACGCCCGCATTCAAAGAAGTGGTTGATGACCACTTACTGCTGCCAGGCGTTTCATACGGCTACTCCAATGAAGCGTCAGCCAGTCAGGGCGTGATTACCGTCTGTTCGTTAAATGCCATGAGCCGTCCGCTCACCGACAACGACCGGTATTTACTGAGCAGCCTCGTGCCCATTTTGCACATGGCCGGCAGAGGCCGGAAATTCCATACCAAAGCGCTGACCGAAAAAGAACTGGAAGTGCTCAAGTGGGCAAGAGCCGGAAAAACCGCTTGGGAAATCGGGGTTATTCGAGAAATTTCCGAAGCCACAGTGAAATACCACTTCAAAAGTATCTATTCCAAATTGGGCGTTTCAAACCGGGCGCAGGCGGTGGGGGAGGCTTTGTATCAAGGCATTCTCAAGTAATTAGTTGTTGGCTCGGCGCAGCCACGACTCCCGGCATCAACAGGTCGATGTGGTAACCCTGACGGCCGTCACCCACCGCAACATGCAGGCCCTCAATACCCTCGTTGAGCTGCGAGTTGATCCGATAGTTGACGGTGTCAGCAATGCTGGCGTTGACGCCGAATGCACACTCGGTCAAACGCAGTCCGCGCGGCCCAGTGGCTTCGTTCAACAGCGCGCAGTAATCGCAGCCCGCGACGGTGAATGATCGAAGTTGACTGTCCTCAATAAGTGCAGTGGCACCGTGAAGTGCGACGCTATCGGAGAGCGTTGCCAGGGAATCGACCAGCCGGGTTGGAATCGACGGGTCATGGTAACCCCGTGCCGATAAAATGCCGGCGACTTGAAATCTGCCGTTCAACGTAAAGGGACGTGGCGCATCGGGGGCCATGTGGGTGTAATGGACTTCCAGAAGCTCCGCCAGCGGGAAGATGAACCTGTCGTTCGCGGCTTGAACGTCCTCATCAATCATTGCGTAAGGTGCCACGTCCTTGGCGATGACCAGATAACCCAGCGTGTTGGGTCCGGTAAGCACCAGCGGTTGCTGTTGGTCGAGCAATGAAAGCAGGTGTTCCTGCTTACGCATGGCCAGCTGAAAATCGGTGAGGCACATTTGTTCGAAGGTATAAATCACGCTGTTAAGTGCGGGATCGAAGGCATGGGCCTGAGTGTAGATTGCTCGCCCCGATGGGTCGGCTGCTGCGCGTTGCAACAGCGAATCGGTGCCTTCTCTGCTGAGCGTAATGCACACGCTGTTGGGCGGCATGTTCTGCAGTTCGCTAATTAAACGGGCGTTGATGTGATGGGCCTGAGCGTGGGTAATTAACTCGCTGGAGTCAGTCAGTAACGTGATATCGGTTGAATTAAAAAAACGTTCAAAATGTCTAAGGAAGGTCTGAAATAAGACCTTCTTTTTCTGGCAAATCGGGCGTCAAGCGCTCCGAAAGAAAGTACTTCACTGAAATTTCGAAAATATCGGCTTTTATTGATGAATAAGCCGGTTTTAAGCACTTATTAACCCTTAATTTCCATACTGCGGACGCACCTGTCCTATAGGCTCCATCAAATGTCGGCGCGCCATCCACAGATTCGACAGTGCAAACAGTGTCACCAACTGCGCCGTGTTCTTTACCAACCCGCGAAACCGCACCTTGGTGTAACCAAACTGGCGCTTGATCACCCGAAACGGGTGCTCAACCTTGGCCCGAGTTTGCGATTTGGCGTATTCAATCTTGCGCAACGCACGGCCAATGACGCTTTTTTCTCCATGTTTGCGGCGGCTGCTGGGCCTGGCGGAGATCGACCAGATCATCTCGCGCCCCTCATGTTCAAGCCGCTTTTCTACGCCGGTGTAGCCCGCGTCGCCACAGAGATGGGTCTCTTCGCCGTGCAGCAACTGATCGACTTGAGTGACGTCCGCGACATTGGCTGCCGTGCCCACCACGCTGTGCGTCAGACCCGTATCAGCGTCTACTCCGATGTGCGCTTTCATCCCGAAAAAATATTGATTACCTTTCTTGGTCTGATGCATTTCGGGGTCGCGTTTACCCTCTTTATTCTTGGTCGACGTCGGCGCATGAATGATCGTGGCATCAACAATTGTGCCCTGACGAAGCATCAAACCTCGGTCTCCCAGGTAGCCATTAATGACCTCCAGGATTCCCCCGGCAAGATGGTTTTTCTCCAGCAGGCGACGGAAGTTGAGAATCGTGGTTTCGTCGGGAATGCGTTCCAGATTCAACCCCGCGAACTGGCGCAGAATCGTGGTCTCATAAAGAGACTCTTCCATTGCTGGATCGCTATAGCCGAACCAGTTCTGCATCAGGTGCACACGCAACATGGCCATCAAGGGATACGCCGGGCGGCCCCCTTCGCCTTTTGGATAATGCGGCTCGATCAAAGCGATCAACCCCTTCCAGGGGACGACCTTGTCCATCTCGCTCAGGAAAATCTCACGGCGGGTTCGCTTACGTTTACCGGCGTACTCGGCATCGGCGAAAGAAATTTGCTTCATGGGGGGGCAACCGCTCGGCTCATGTGATGGGGGACATTTCACCAGATTTGAAAACCTTTTTCAGAGTTTCCCTAGAGGCATTTTAAATGGTCGGTTTATAGCGGTTAGGGTGTTTTAAGCCGGGTTTTGAATACGCAAAGGAAGAACAAAATGGCGGCAACAAGTACCCGGCGCAGATCAGTCTCCGGCGCAACGGTGTCATAGTTTATCAGGAAGCCGAGACTTTGATCGTAAGCAGACGGCGCAGGCCTGGCTAAAGCGGCGGGAGTGACCAATATTTGCGCCCGGTTGCAGGCCGTGAGCGTTGTTGCAGATAATGGGCATGATGAGCCAGTAGTGGTCGTGTGCTCAAAAACGATTAATCGCATAAGCTTTCACTCACATATGTGCCTCAATAACCGTCGCGGACCATCTCCAAGTCCGCAGCGGTGAGCCCAATCGCTCCCGTTTCGCATAACGATCATCAATGCGGCGAGCCGGCACCCAACGCCACACCAACGAACACGGGACGATCAGTGGATGGCCGTCTTATTATCGTCATGACAAAATACATTGCGTCCACGAATTTGTGTGCATACAATTAATGCATGCAAATTACCTTCGATGCTGCCAAGCGTGACAAAACTTTGATGGAGCGCGGCGTTGATTTTGCTGACGCTGGGGCCGTTTTTGCCGGGCATCACTTCACTGGCGAAGACACACGAGAGGACTATGGAGAGGCCCGCTTTATCACCGTGGGTCTGTTGATTGGCCGCATGGTTGTAATTGTCTGGACACCTCGCGGCGGGGCTCGTCGCATCATTTCTATGAGGAAAGCCAATGAACGCGAACAAGCGCAATACCGAAGCCGCCTGGGTTGACCCAGACGATGCACCCGAACTCACAGATGCTTTTTTTAAGCAGGCTGACGAGTTCAAGGGTGCACGACTAATCCGGCGCGGTAGACCCAAGGCGGACGTGGTTCGCGAGCGAATAACGATTCGGCTTGAACCCGATGTATTGGCGCAATTCAAGGCATCTGGACCTGGCTGGCAAACCCGGATGAATGCCGCCTTAGCTGATTGGCTCAAGACGCATACGCCAGATGAGTTGAAGGCATAGTCGCCGACCGACTTGAAGCGAGTCAGGTGCGCGTGGAAGGTCGAGCCAGTGGCGCTGGGGTGTTGATTGGTACGAACTTTTACGAGAGAAGCCTAAAACGCCCACAGGCCTTTGTTCCCGCACTGCGCATTCTTAGCGGGTCCGATCCATCATAGGCGCAACGCTGAAGCGTCTTGATAATGTAGAGCTTGTGTTTACTGGGTATGGAGCTGATTTCGGTAACATTTTGCTCTACGTGTTTATGGCGGGTTTCAGGGTGGTTTCGAACGTTTTTCAAACTTGATGGTGCAATATACTCATTCAAAACTGGCGCGTACCCAATCGATTTGGCAACTATCAGGATCAAAAAACGGGACGATGCAACGGCCAGCTATCCCACTCCAATCCGAATCAGCGTGAAGGAGTGCAAGTCTACCAAGAGAGTAAGACCTTCGCCCGGAAACAGGCAGCGCAGGCTTGGACGCGTTCGTGTGAGCCGGAGTTGGACCAACCCGGCGCCATCGCGAGAGCGAACCGAAGCAAGGTAACTTCGGCGGACGCTTACTGACGCGCTACTTGCATTTTAGGTTGGTAGGCAGGGGGCAGATGATTTCTACTGTCGCGTTTCTCAACGACTTAACGTTTACTGAACGCAAGACGCGCGGCAAAAAGAATGAAGATCATTCCCGTCGCACGATCCATCCATGTGGCTACTTTTTTACTCAGCAATATTCTGGCCAGGCGCTGGGTCGCGGCGATTAGAATTATCGACCATAGCACCCCTATTACGACGTGAATGCTTACTAAGGCAAACGTCCAGGCAACCAATGGCTGGCCTTGGGGAATGAACTGGGGCAGAAAAGAGACATAGAAAATACCAATCTTGGGATTTAGGATATTTCCTATCATTCCCTTAAGAAACCAATTATGACTTTGCATTGATGCCGTCTCGACAGGCGACAACGAGTTGCGCGGACGCAAAAGCATGTTCAGCCCGAGCCAAGCTAGATAACCAGCACCGCAGTATTTCAAGATGTTGAACGCTAGTTCTGATACCGCAATGAGTGCGCCTAGTCCAAACGCCACAGCGGCACCCCACAGCAAGCAACCGGTATTGATGCCCAGTGCGGCACGAAAAGCCTGCTGCTTTCCTTCCACTGTAGCGGTTCTCAATATCAAAGCGGTGTCTAGGCCAGGCGTGATGGTTAACAGCGTCGCTGCGAAGGTAAACGCAATAAGGTTGTCAGCAATAGGCATAGTTAGAGGGCCTCGGCGTTATTTTAAGGGCCAGTTAACCCCAGAAAGCTGTTCATTAGAAGTCGCGTTTAGGCAGAGGGCGTAAAGCTTATGGCGTCAGGGTCAGGACGCTGACCCCGCCGGACGGTTACGATTTAGAGGCGAGTATTCGCTGCTGACCATTACGGACCGGAGGCCGTCTGTAGGGGCGCCTACCTGCTTGATATGTTTGCGATCAGGCTTTTAAGGTTTTGCGTCGAATGAGCTGCAGCCAAGATAGTGCAATTGTCTTCCAATAGGCGGGGGCTGGTTCAGGAGCCAAACGGTCGGTTGCCTTTAACGCAGGCCCCCAGCGCAGGATCGTCCATAGCGGATCGACCTCCCACACCGAGGGCCATTAGCCTCTGCCAACGTCACAGATGCGGCGCGGGTTCCTGCAATTGAATACTGACCAATAAGGTGCCGCCTATAGCAGTACCTGCCACACGACCCCAGCCAGACGATGTGCCCATTTCGTAAAGGATCGATGGAATTTCTGGAGCGTTGGGATCGAGCATCAGCCCGATGACAAACATTCCATAGTCGTACCAATACTTGGGTACCGGAGTCAGGTTGATGTGATCTGCAGCAAATAGCATTGTGCCGTCAGGATTGACCTGCAAAGTCGCTGTATAGGGGTACTCCAGCAACCCGCCATGCTGAACCGCTGCTTGTTGCAGGTAATAGGTCCCGGTCCACAGTGAGAGCTGGACCGGGCCGAACGGTGTAGAGCCGGCCACAGGGTTGTCGTTGATTGTGCCCGACACCGAGCTGGTGCCCGATGTATTGGAAAAAGTGAGTTTAGCGAGCGTCTCACCAACATTGATGAGCAGGGTATTGCCATCGAAGGTGCAACCTGTTCCTAGCGGAAAAACTTCTGAGGTTTTGCCATCGGGAGAAAGCGTGATCTTGCCGAAATACTCACAGGTAAGGGAACCACCGGCGGGGGAAATCGTACATTCTTCATGCGTATCGACCATGAGGAACGAGCCGGCCTGTGCATCCAGGGAGTAATAACCCGTAAAAGGTATCAGGGCGTAGGCGGGGGACTGCTGACTGCTTCCAGTGCTCATGTTTTCATCCGATGAAAATGAAGGAGACAGGACTATAGCTTCAATTTTCAAAAGAGTAGGCGCAGCTCAACAATAGATCTTAATCAGTTCGAAACGTCGTTCCATAATTTGACAAACTCTCGCGGAGCCGCTGCTTCAGGGACTATTACCTCAACTTCACCGTCTCGGGTTGAAGTCGGGATCATGGGTTGGCGGGTCGAAACTTTTCTGTCACGGGTATTGGGTTGGCGCCTGTTGTAACTCAACCCTTCATCTACGTCCCACCACGTTCCGCCACTTCACCCTTACTCTAGGATGGAGTGGGGCCCTCTAGCATTCGAGGCGCTTGTTGAGCGTCAAGGTGCGAGCATTTCTGGACATGCTGAAACGTCGGACCTGGACGCTACTTGACCGCTAACGCCGTTATCGGTGGGTCTTTTTGCTCAACGATCAAACACCTGCTTTCAGCGCTTTCTCAACCGCTTCGACCATCCGTGGATCATCCGCCGTCACATCAGGCGCAAAACGCGCAACCACTTGACCATCGCGACCGATCAGGAATTTTTCAAAATTCCACTGCACTTCCGGAGCTGGGTTTGCAGTGATGCCATAGCCCAACAGTTTTTCGCGCATTGGGCCTTCACCCGTCGCATCGGGTAGAGCGGTTGTTAGCGCTTGATAAAGGGGGTGCTTGTCCGAGCCCACAACAGAGATTTTGGCGAACAGCGGGAATTGCACGCTGTAATTCAGGCTGCAAAATTCCTGAATTTCGGCTTCGCTGCCAGGTTCCTGCTCGTTGAAGTTATTCGCCGGAAAACCGAGCACTTCCAGACCTTCAGCGCGCTTGGCTTCATAAAGCTTTTCCAGACCCTCATACTGTGGCGTGAGGCCACATTTCGAGGCGACGTTGACGACAAGCAGCACTTTGCCTTCGAACGGCGCCAGTGTTGTTGAGTCCCCAGTGATGGATTTGACCGGAATTTGATAGAGGTTCTGGGTCATAACGCTGTCTCTTGTTTTAAGGTGAAGGCCAAGCCTAGCAAACTTTACGTCCTGCTACCTTGGCACTACGTCCGGTCGCCAAGGGGCGAGAACTGCGGCTGAATTTGCAAGCCTGCCACTACGCCATTCTGTACATCCCGCACTCCACCCGGATGAGCGACGTATTGCAGGTTAAGCATAACGTTCAGCGACGTGGTCGTAAGCGTCCGCCGAACGCGCCTTACGAGATTAACTAGATGATGGTTTACCGAAAATGACCTATGAAAGAAGTCGCGAAGGTCAGACATCTACCGGAATTCTGCTCCAGCCTTGCTCTCAGCGATTCGAGGTGATAAATAAAAAGCTCTTCTGGCTTATGAATCCCTCACTTATAAAGGCTCTAGGCTAGCGTTCTAACCTCCAGTCAGGATTGGATTAAGCCATGCTTGCACACTCTTTCGATTGCCAGCCCACCCTACGCGGAACCACTTTGACACTTCGCGCCCTCAATCAGAATGACCTTGAGGGTATGTGTGGCGCCGCTGGTGATCCAGAGATATGGGCTAGCCACCCGGCTAAGGATCGATACAAACGGGAGATCTTCGAGCCTTACTTCGCATCCCGCCTCTCAACGGAAACAGCGCTTACTATCATCGACACACAGTCTGGAAAAATTGTGGGGATGTCGAGCTATTACACCCCGCCAGACCTGCCTCATAGCATCGCCATCGGATTTACATTTTTGATTCGCGCCAAATGGGGTGGTGCTGCGAATCGTGAGCTAAAACAGCTGATGGTTGAGCATGCTTTCACCGTTTTTGACATCGTGTACTTTCACATCGCTCCCACGAATATCAGATCGCAGACAGCCACAATGAAGCTTGGCGCAGTACATCTGTATGACGCGGTGCTGAACCTTTCGACGGCGCCTCAGGAAGGGAAATGCTACGGGCTCACGAAGACCCAGTGGGTACAATCACTGACGGCATCAAACGCGCGGCCCACCTCTTAACTACGTAACCGAATAGGATCACAGGTTGCGCAGCGGCATCCAGTTATGCGGTAACAACTCGGCGATCTCACTTGCCCGCTGCATTGGCAGTCGTGCCAGAACGTCTTTCAAGTAAGCCTATGGGTCATGCCCATTGAGCTTGGCCGACTGGATCAGGCTCATCAGCGCTGCCGCGCGTTTGCCGCGTAAGCGGATGTTGAACACGTTCGGTGAAGTCACGCCTTGGAGCGGCTGCCCGAAAGCATCTGAACCTAACTTTTACCCTCCAAAGCGTTATCTAATCGCGGTCTTGGGCGCTGAGCAGGACGTGATCAGTGTCGCCCCATAGCGGTGATTGCAGCTGTGAAATTGTTTAATTTTTGGTAAGTGGGAAATTGCACTCCACTTGACCACCCGTTTGCATTCGACTTGACCAGTTGTTTGCACCGGACTTGACCAGGCATTTGCATTCGACTTGACCACTCGCCTAGCGAGTCATGGTTAGGCTACAGCAGCGCTACGGGTGGCACTACCTGTGGCGTGCCATCAATGATGCACATTCATCCCCAAGTCCTGAGCGCCGACGTCTTCTTAAACTCCTTCATCAGGTCGTCTGGGATTTCGCCTATGTCCGTCCGCAATTCGAACTGCGGGCGCATTGCGTGCAGAACGTCAATTCCCATATCCCCGGCAAGAAGCTTGCACATCAGCCTGGTACGAAGCTTCCAAGGCAAGGTTTTTCCGCGCCTTTCCGGATGCTGGTAAACCATGGTATTCAAATGGGCTGACGCGTGGATGTAGTCAGCGCTGCTCATCCAGATCTGCAAGTGCGCAGGCACGCCAAGAGGTAAGACGTTGAGCGCCAGCCAATCAATTAGGCCAACGGCAACACCGCGCGCCTGAAGCTCCATCGCCAGCATCAGAAGTACTTTGTGTAGGGAGTTTGCTGTTTTTATAGCTAGAGATTTTCGACCCTGATGATCTGCTTCGACCACTATCGCGATCAGCGCTGCGAGGGTAAGCGTTTGAATTTATCCTCTATGGGGGGATATGATTTGCGCAATCACTTACGACGAAGACTCAAGATATGAGCGAGCACGAACACCCGCGTCCCCATACCCACCAAAGTCACGAGGCAATCATCAAGCGCCTCAAACGAGCGGATGGCCATTTACGCGGCATCATCACCATGATTGAAGAAGGTCGTCAGTGCGTCGACATTGCTCAGCAGCTGCATGCCGTGGAAAAGGCGGTGTGCCAAGCCAAACGCACGCTTATCCAGGATCACATTGATCATTGCCTGGAGGTCACCGTCTCGGCATTGAACAATGGCGAGCGCGCACCACTGGAAGCCTTCAAACAAATCACCAAGTACCTCTAGGTTTAGGGCGTAGGCAGAGACCTTCCTTAAAGACCGGCGTCCTCTCGGGTTCTTAGTTCGGCCATTTCCGATGCTGGTCGTCGATCACATAAGGGTGTTCGTGGCACGCATCGTCTTGGCCGGCGAAGTGAGTGTGATCTTCCGGCAGGTTCTCATGGGTATGTTTGATCGACTCCTGGTCATGAGCAGGACGCCAGATCACCATACTGACCACCAGTGCACTCCCTGCCACGACAGCGAGCCCAACAAACGACGCCGTGAGGCTGATGTTGGCACCCAGCCATCCCGCCAATGGGTAAGTAATTAACCAGCAGGCATGAGATAGAGCAAATTGTGCGGCAAACAACGCCGGGCGATCTTCGGCATGTGCCGAGCGACGCAACAGTCGGCCGCTCGGGGTCTGAGCCAGGGAGTAGCCAACGCCGAGCACCATCCACAGCGGCAGCAGGAAGTTGTAGGTGGTCAGGTTGATGCCAACCGCCAAGCCTGCAACCAATATTCCCCCACCAAACAGCATGGCCGTTCGATCTTTGATGTTTCTCAAAAGGCGAGGCAGGACCAGGGCGGCGACCATCGAGCCACCACCAAACGCAGCCAGCGCCAATGCTGTAGAACTCTGCGGCAGAGCGAAGCGCGACTGCACCAGCACCACCGTATTGACGATGACCATCGCACTCGCGGCCGCTACCGTGAGATTGAGAGCCAGCAGTCCTCGCAGGCGGGGGGTGGCCAAGAATATGCGCATGCCTCGGGTAGTTCGCTCATAAATGCTGCGTCGTGGCGTCGGCTTCGCCTTTGGCAGCAACACTGTGCCGACCAGGGCCGCTGAGGCAAGGAAACCAATGACCGTGCCTGCGAACAGGTTGTGGAAGCTGATCACCGTCAGCAACGCGGCGGCGAGCATCGGGCTGGCGACGCTTTCGAGATCGTAGGCCAGACGCGAAAGCGACAAGGCGCGAGTGTAGTCGTCTTCATCCGGAAGGATGTCAGGGATGGTCGCCTGGAACGTCGGGGTGAACGCCGCCGAGGCTGACTGGAGAACAAAAATCAGCACGTAGATCTGCCAAACTTCAGTCACAAACGGCAGAGCGAGCGCGACCAGTGCTCGCACCAGATCCAGCGACACCAGCATAGTCCGACGGGGTAGACGCTCTGCAAAAGCGGCTGCGATTGGTGCAACGCCAATGTAGGCCGTCATTTTGATCGCCAACGCTGTACCGAGAACAGCACCCGCTTGAGCACCTGCGAGATCAAACGCCAGCAGTCCCAGCGCGACAGTGGCAAGGCCAGTCCCTACGAGTGCAATCACCTGGGCCAGGAAGAGGTGACGGTAGGTTCGGTTGGCTAGGATTTTCAGCATGATAAATCTCAAATAGCGAAGCGCGTGACGAGTCGTTTGCCCGACTTCTCTCGCAAAACAGCGAGTTATTGACTTCGTCTTTATGGATGAACAGACATCCCCCCTAGGGGGATATATCTGGATCCTAAACTATAGGCAATGGCAGCTCAAGGAATAGGCGATGCGCCTTCCATCGAATGCATGGAGGGGGAGTAAGCAAGCATGCTGCCCGGCGAAGGCTATTAGCCGTACTCTGCATGGCATGGGAGATCTCGCCCTGAATAACAGCATGAGCATGGAGTTAGCTTGATGAAACCATTTGCCCTTTTGATCGACACTGTTCTTTCGATGGCGTCTGTTGCTATATGTTTTTACGCACCACCAAGAGCCTCGCATGGACCGCTAGTCACCACGCCTGGGTGAAAATGCTGCCGCGATTGTCGACCAGTAGTAGCTGCCAACCAACGCTGCTACCTAGATCTACGCTCACGGCGCAATGTATGTTTGGATTGCCGCATAAAGCTGGATCCAAGCTATCGTGAGGCCACCTCTCGTTGCAATTTCGCTAATCGCTTTGAGCGCTCGTTGATTACCTGATGACGACGATGATCCGTCATTTTTTTCCAGCCGCGAATCTCCTCTAAGGTGCGCAAGCAGCCTACACAAAGAGTAGTCTTACCATCGAATTTACAGACTTCAGTGCAAGGGGATTTGAGAGCCATTGCTCAGACCTTCGTTTCCGGATGCACTTCAACGGTGAGATGGGATAACCCTTTGAATTGGGCAAGATGCTGATGGTAAAACTGCGAGGTCCGATTTGGCTCGCGTGTGACGACCGAAACCACCGCTCCGAGATGCCCAGGGCCCAGCCGCCAAACATGCAAGTCCGCCAGTTTGTCACCGGCCTCGTCGATGACCGTCCTGATCTTGCCTTCAATTCGAGTGTCTGCACTGGCATCTACCAAGATCGCACCGGTCTGGCGTATCAGTCCATAGGACCAGTTGGCTATCACGAGCGCCCCAACGATACCGGCAAGCGGATCCATCCACAGCCAGCCAAATGCCTGGGCCAGCAGCAGGCCGACGATGGCCATTACCGACACGGCCGCGTCCGCGATAACGTGAATGTAAGCCGCTCGCATATTGTGATCACGGCTATCCACTTCATGGTCGTCGTGAGCATGCTCCGCGAATTCGACGATCTGCTCACCAGACGGCAGGGCAACGGCTACCTTGAAACCATGTGGCTCCGGAATGTCGCTGGTGGATTCCAGAAAGCCGGCTTTCTGCTGAAAGTTAAAGACTTGCCGAGATCCGTCCGACCGTATCGTCGTAACCGTGACATCGCTTGGCGAGAGCGAGGGGGCTGAGCCTTCGCTGGAGAAGCGAAATACCGGTGGAACACCTTCTTCGAAAATGGACAGCTCGAACACCCCATCAGAAGTGACAATACGCTGCATCTCTTCATGATGGTCGTCATGTTCATCGCCTCCGGCATGCCCATGACTGTGTCCATGGCTGTGCCCGTGGTCATGTCCATGATCTGCACCGCTCAGCAGCCAGGCACTGGCAATATTCACCGCCAAGCCAACGACAGCAATCGGTATGGCTTCGCTGAAATGGATGGGGACCGGGGACAGGAAACGGGAAACGGCTTCGTAGCCTATCAGTAAGGCGATCATCGCGAGAATGATGGCGCTGGTGAAACCCGCTAGATCACCGAGCTTGCCCGTACCAAACACGAACCGCCGATCATTGGCGTGTTTACGCGCATAGGTGTAGGCCAGTGCAGCGATCAACATAGCACCGGCGTGTGTGGACATATGCAGGCCGTCTGCGACCAGTGCCAGCGAACCGTACAGGTTCCCACCGATGATCTCGGCCAACATCATGGCCGTGCACAGTACAATCACAGCCCATGTCTTGCGCTCATTTTTTTCATGGCCAGCGCCTAGAAAGACGTGGTCATGACCGACATTGAACGGTGCTTCGTACAGGTTGTTCATATTGATTTCACTTGAAGTAGCTGCGGACGATTTCGATCAGTTGCTCTTTGGCATCATTCGGCTCCTTGCCGTCAGCAAAATCCGCGTCAATCAAATGCGTGCGGATATGGTCCTCCAACACCACAGTCAAGAGGCCATTCATGGCCCCCCGGCAACTGGTGATTTGCTGTAGTACCTCAATGCAATCACGCTCCTCGTGTAGCGCACGCTCGATAGCTTCGAGCTGACCACGAATACGACTGACACGGTTCAATAGCTTTTTCTTGTCCTTAATGGTGTGACCCATGATTGCACCTTGAAATCAAAAAATACTATAGGGGGGTATATATTAAATGATCACGGCATGTACACGCCATAGCGATCTGCCCCACGGTAGGTGCGAAAATACTGAGATGGCTTTTGGGGCGAGGCTTAACGGAGTTCCGTGGTGTGAGCGCCCCTTGCCTTCGTGGTTCGACTATCCATTTTTTGCGGGAAAATCCGGACTTTTATGCCTTACTAATCTTCACTTTTCGTGCTGTATCTAACGGATAAGGGCGAGAGCATGGACTGGAAGTCATAAATAAACGTGGCAACCCGAGGCTTAACAGAAAGCCCAGCATTGCGAGGCTCGCGCTCAAGACGAAATAGGCACCAGGGAGAAAGACAGTGCTGTAGAGGATTCCATCCGCAGCCGATCCCAGGGTTGTCCCAAGACTGAACGCTGCCGTCTGCTTGCCGAGTTCCCAGCCCTGCGCGCTTCCGGCCTTGGCTGAGATCCAATAGGTAAGTATCGGCGACAAAATGCCAGCACTGGCCGCAACCGCACCGATCACGACTAGCATCAATTTAAAATCAGACGCCCATGGCACGAGAAACAATCCGGCAGCGAACACAGAGAGCGCGGGGGCGATGAGCCATCGGGTCGTGTCCGGCTTAAACCAAGGCGCGAATGTAATTGCCTGCATCACAAACATGGTCGTTGGATGGGCATGGTCACGATAATCAATCATCCGTGCCAAAAGCCTTCCTTGAGTTCGACGAAGCCGGGCGCATGAAACCATCGTCACGTACGACCGGGTTGTCGATGTTGTGGAGGAGCTGATGAAGTTCATGTTTGTCGGCACCAACGCCGAATTGACCCATTTGTCGAAATGTCACTGATCCAGTCTGTTCCTCGCGAACAATAGCCTTTGCTGGATTTGTGCAGATTTGGAGGTGGGCCAGTCTTGTGTCAGCACGTGGGTGAATTCGGCATCAGCTTCAACACTTGCACGCAACCAGCAGCGATCAAGATCTAAATTTCGCCTAGCCACTGACCGCTTTTGGCCGATTCTGTTGAAAAAGTCGGCTTCGGTTTCCACGGCAGAAAATTACGCGTCTGAGATTGAAATCTGAACTTTAAGCAGAAGGTTCAGGGCTCAGATTTGGTGTAGCAGCGTGCAAAAAAGGCATTTTCACCGCTTGATGCATGGGCAATCTGGCCGGACCGACTTTTTCAACACAATCGGCCGATTTTTGCCTGGCGCCACCGTTTGCTTTAGGTCGAGTCTAGCCAGTCATGGAGCTCATGTGCACTGGTCAAGTCGAATGCAAATGGGTGGTCAAGTCCATGCAATTACTCAGTAAGCGGACGGCGGACACACCTATCTAATTCCAGCTCGGGGCTGTATGCAATGTGCGAGAGGAGCGACATCCGCATCCGTTTGCCATGTGGAAGTTCATGAATGTAGTCTCTATGGCTTACTAGATCTCAAGGATTCAACTGTATGGCAGTACGGAGGCTGGGCATGGTGGTTAGTCTTTGGGTTGGGATGGTGGGTGGTGTAGAGGCGGGCCATATTTGTACTCTGATCAGCGATGTGAATATGTCCGCCATCCTTTATCAGCGTGGTGAGTGCTCGGCCCGATTGTCACCTGCCTCCACATTCAAACTGGCGCTTAGCCTAATGGGGTTTGATTCTGGTTTTCTTCATGATCGACACAGCCCTGCGCTGACCTATAAGCCGGGAGATCCTGATTGGGTAGGCCCTAACTGGCTTCAACCCACCGATCCTGAACGCTGGATAAAATACTCGGTAGTTTGGTACTCGCAGCGAGTAACCCATGCATTGGGGATTGCCCAAGTCGAGCATTACGCTAGATTGTTCGGATTCGGTAATGCCGATCTTTCCGGTGATCCTGGGGCGTCAAATGGACTTGATAGGGCTTGGATCAGCTCCTCGTTAAAAATCTCCCCCATCGAACAGCTCCACTTTCAAGAGAAAATCGCTAGGCGAGAATTGCCTGTGAGTGAGAAAGCCTTCATCTTGACCTCCCGCATATCGCTCCTTGAAACTCATCCTGATGGATGGGAGATCCACGGTAAGACAGGTACCACTTATCCCTGTGACACAAGCGGCGTAAGCGATGAGTCTCGCGGGTACGGTTGGTTTGTAGGATATGCAACCAAAGGGAGTCGAACGTTAGCGTTCGTTCAACTGGAGCAAGATGAGAAGCCAAACAGAGTCCCAACCGGATTAAGAGTCAGGGATAGGTTCATTAGCACACTGTCCACTTTGGCTCATTAGGGGAGATTTTACTGGTGCATTACATCAAGGAGAAGGATGAGCGTTCGGTATGGTCCGGCCAACACACCTTTCTGATCCCGATGCCAAAGGCGATGGTGTCCACCTAAATTTAAGTGAACACCAGTTCTAGCCTTTTAAGCGGGTATCGCATGCAGCCACCACGTCGTTCTTACTCCAAATCCTTCAAGATTCAGGTCATTCTAGAGTGCGCCCAGCCCGGCGCTTCGATTGCCAGCGTCGCACTCAGCCACAGCATCAACGCAAACCTCGTCCATAAATGGATTCGACTGCAATCGCAGACAAGTGTTGCCGTGCAACCGGCCTTCATTCCGCTGGCATTACAGTCGTCAGCCTCACGATCAGATATCACTTCAGCGACCATCTGTCTCGAAATCCCGCACCCGCGTGGCACCGTCAAAGTAGGTTGGCCAGCCCTGCTAAATTCGGCGCACCAAGCAGCTAGCGTTTTTTATAAAAAATGTGCACCCAGCACAACCCAAGCGAATTAATCAACAACTTGTTGACATGTGACCATGGATTCATACCCTTCTCATCCGGTGCAAGTAAATCCTAGGCAAACCGCGAAGCATGATTTGTATCGTAAGCGCTCTGGAAGAGCGTCGGCCCTAGGGATTGCACCGCCCACTTCCTTACTCAGCTTTCTATGACGAAATTATTCATCTACTTAGACGAGAACGGAGATCTCGGCTGGAAGCTTGACCAACTTATCGGGATGGTGGCTCCAGTCGATTCCTCACTAATGCAGCATTAATCGGTTCCGAAAATTCGGTGCACGCCCCTGCGCGTGTCATGCGAAAGCGTTACGACAAGTTCAAGTGGCCCACCAATAGGGAAAAGAAGTTGGCGAGAACGGAGCGGGAAGAGCGCATCTAGTTTGCTCGCCGGGCAGGACGTTCTCAAGCGCTTGTCGACGCAGTGTGCGAGTGAGATTTACGAGTTGCTGCCGCATCAGTGGGTGCCTTCCTGACTTACGCAAGTTGAGTTGGACAGACGCTTACCCGAGGGGTGCGGTCCTCGTGATTTGACCGGCAGAAGCTGTAAGCAGGCTGGCTGACAGTTCAGTTGGAAGAGTTGTTCAGCTGCTGAAGCTCAAGTTGCTTGGCAGCACTGGCTTCGAGGTTTGCACGCTCTTCATCCAAATACCGATAAATGCTTTGGAAATTGGCGATTTTCTGTCTGATTTCTACCATCTTCTTTTCAATTAGCTTAGCGCCGTCAGCACAATCGATCAGCTTGTTCCGCTGCGCATCCAGAATCTCGCCTATTTCCCCCAGGGAAAACCCCATGCTTTGCGCGCGCTGGATAAAGTCCAGATCCTGCAGGGTTTGCGCGGTGTAAACGCGATAGTTGTTAGGTCGCCGCAGCGGTGAGATCAGGCCGATTTGCTCGTAGTAACGCAGCGTATGGCGGCTGGCGCCGCTGCGGGCCTCAAGTTCGCCGATTTTCATGAAAACACCGCTTGACTATAGAGTTGGGTCGACAGTTTACGCTTGATTTCTCACCTTACCAAGGAGCAGGGAAATGCGCGTCGAGTGCTTTGTCACGGGGGGTACCGGCTTCATCGGTCAACATTTGGTGGCGCACCTGAGTGCAAAAGGTCACACCATTAGGGTGTTGATGCGTCGCCCAGAGCGACTAGCTGCACTGCGGGAGCAAGTCGACGATTTGGGAGGGAACGCAACCCGGGTATTTGCCGTAGCTGGCGATCTGGAGCGGGACAACCTCGGGCTGAGCCTTGCTGACAGAGAAGTGCTAAGGCACGCCAGAGTCGTATTCCACCTGGGCGTCCACTTCGCTTGGGGGCTTTCATCGGAGCATTCACGTGCGGTGAATGTAGAAGGGGCAAAGCGCGTGGCGCTGTTGGCGGCTGAACAAAAAAGCCGGTTAGTGATGATCGGCGGCTACATGCTGAAAAATCATGAACATCTGCAACGCATCGGAATTGATCCTCGTTATCCGGAGCAGACCAATTGGCCTGCCGTCTACGGGCATGTCGGTGGTTACGAGGGGAGCAAGCTGGAGGCGCATTTTGCAACCCTGGAGGTCATGTCGGCCAAGGGCGGGGAGATTACCGTTGTCCACCCCGCGACGGTTTGTGGCCACAGCCGCACGGGGCATATCCTTGACGGTCAACCGCTGGTGGAGCTGATACGCAACCTTGTGCAGGGAAAGCTGACTGCAGTGCCCGGTACCGCCGAGCACTGGTTGCCGTTGGTCACCGTGGATTACCTGGTTGAGCTGGTGGCGGTTTGTGCTTTTGATCCTGCCATGGTGGGCCAGGAACTGCTGGCGCTTGATGACCAAACGCCCAACTTGCGAGAACTCCTGGTACAGGTGGCACAACCCGTTGGCTTAAAGCCTCCCAAGCATTTCATTTCGCTCCGATTGCTGAAGTTGCTACTGAGTATTCCTCCCGTCGCGCGGTTTTTGAATACAAACGCCGAAGCCTTGGACTTTATCCAGACCACTCGTTTTGATACAGCGGCGGTCGAGCAATTTGCCAACAGCCATGGAATAGCCAAACCGGATATACGTCAGTCTTTGCAGCACACTGCAACGTTCGTCAACTCATATTGCATAGCCAAAGGCAAGGCTCGCTGACTTCTTCCCAGCCGGCGACAAAGCCCTTAGCCCCGATTAAATGGACTTTCCAGAGGTTAGTAATGCGGATTCATCAACTTAGAAGTGCAACAATCGTGCTTGAGATCGGCCCTTGTCGAGTCATTGTCGATCCTATGCTGGGAAAGCGGGGTGCATATCCCTCTCTAAAGGTCTTCAGCAATAGGCAGCGCAATCCAACGGTGCCGTTACCAGCGACTACAAAGTTGCTGCTCGAGTCGATCACGCACTGTTTGATAACGCACTGCCAGAAAGGCCACTTCGATCATCTGGATCGGGCAGCAATAAAATGGTTGCGTGAGAAACAAATCCCAGTGATCTGTACGCCGCATGATGCCAGGTACTTGATCCGGCGCGGATTGAACGTCGCATCATTGCCAGACAATCATCACTGTCCGCAGCCATTTCTCGGCGGCAAGATCAGAACTGTTACATGCACCCATGGGCGGGGGCTTGTCGGTCGACTCATGGAACATGGTGTCGGGTATTTCATCGAGATAGAGGGAGAGCCCACCCTATACCTGGCCGGCGATACGGTACTCACCGACCAGGTTCGACGGTTTGTGGCTCTCCATCAGCCTGCGGTTTCGGTGGTTCCTGCCGGAGGTGCGTGTCTGGATGTCGGTAGCGAGATAATCATGGGGGTTGAAGAAGTCATCGAGTACACACGGTCGGTTGCTGGCAGGGTCATTGCAAACCATTTGGAGGCCCTTAATCATTGTCCGGTGTCCCGCGAAGAGCTAGCAATGGCGGCAGAGCGCGCGAATGTCGCTAAGCGATTGCTCATCCCATTTGACGGTGAGGTATTGAATTTCCGAACCGTAAGGAGCGGAAGTAGGTACCTCGAAAATGGCCCGCTCTGCTGAAATAGTTGGCATTCGGGTTCAAAAAGGCTTCGATAGATGACTTTGCCGGACGCATACGTTGCTCCGGGGGGGTTGAGGGTAATGCAGTTTAAAAATAATGAGGAATCTCATTGTTTTAAGTGGAGCGTGGGGTTGAAATCCAAACACTTGGAGTAGTTGCGAGGGGTGATGAGAGGACTTGAAAACGATGTGTTTAATGGATTTTGACCAATAAAACGGGTCTTATTTGACTTATCTCCGTGCGCGCGACTATGTAACAATGCGCGAAAATTCAAATAATAGGGGATGTCCCATGAGTCCGGTCAGTTTCCTCCCAGCAATAGTAGCGGTGTGCGTCGCATTGGCAACAGCCGGCCTACTGGCAAAATGGATTGGCGTCACCCCTGTCCGAGGTCGATATGCGTCAATCGATGGTCTGCGGGGTTATTTGGCGTTTTTCGTGTTCTTGCACCATTCGTGTATTTGGTACTTTTACGCGCAATCCCATAGCTGGGATTTGCCTCCGTCAAACCTGTACACGAACTTCGGACAAACCAGCGTCTTTCTGTTCTTTATGATCACCGGTTTTCTATTCTTTTCTAAATTACTGGACGCTAAGACCAAGCCTGTAGATTGGGGCCGGCTTTATGTCTCCAGAGTATTGAGGCTGGCGCCGCTGTACCTGCTGGTAATGGTGCTGCTGTTTATTGTCGTGTTTTACCTGTCGAACTGGACCCTCCGGGAGCCGCTATTACCACTCCTTAAAGGCGTCGTTCAGTGGCTTAGCTTCTCCGCTTTAGGTGAGCCGGATCTCAACGGCGTGGCGAACACGTCGCTGATTGTCGCGGGTGTCGTGTGGTCGCTTCCGTACGAGTGGCTGTTCTATTTGGCATTGCCACTGCTGGCGCTGGGTGTTGGTCGGCAGCCGGTGTGGCGCTATGTTGTGATTGCCGTTGTTTTGTACGCGGTTATGAAACTGCTGCACCTGCGGGTACTGATGGTATATCCCTTCGCCGGAGGACTTGCGGCGGCGCTGATCATTCGAGTGGAGCGCTTCAAGGCATTTGCCACCTGCAAACGCGCGTCCTTGTTAGTGCTGATGTGTCTGGTGCTAGTTGTGACGTTGAATACGGGACGATCAAATATGACGGTCCCTCTGTTTCTGCTCATCGTCGCGTTTTGCCTCATCGCTTGCGGCAACAACCTGTTTGGCGTGCTGACCAGCAAAGTGTCGCGAACGCTAGGGGAAATGGCCTACAGCATCTATCTGTTGCATGGGCTTGTGTTGTTTTCCACGATGACCTTCGTCATCGGCATTGACTCAGTAAAAATGTTGTCGCCCTTTGTTTATTGGTCGTTGATCGTGGCGATCACACCCGTGCTGATAACACTGTGCGCCGCCACCTTTAAATGGGTCGAACAGCCCGCCATGCACAAGACCGAACGCGTCACCGCCTGGCTTCGGTCTTACCGACAGCCTTTGGCACAATCGCAGCCCGCGTCTGACCCCGGTGATATTCAGCGGACCGAACGAAATTGAACTAAGTTGTACCTAAATTGATCGTCGCTCGCAGTGAGAGCTCAACCGAGTGAGGCTCATGAACGTAAAACGATTACTGGTCCTGTTTCTGGTTATCGGTTTTGTGTGGCTTGTTGCCATGTGGTGGGCAACCGGCTTTATCGTTTCAATCGAGCCTGCGCACGCGCCGGCCTCCATCAAAGCCGATAGCACTTCATCGCTTATTGACCTGGAGCGTGTGGTGACCTCTAAATGAATTCATTTGAATGTATTTGTTGATGATAGATATCTAATTGGTTGTCATCTGGGCGCTAGCGTTTGAGGGGTGCACCGCTCATCGAATGGACCGGAACGGCTGTGTATTTTTTTTCGTCACTTTCTATGAGTCGTCTGACCATGACTCTCGTGTTTAGCCGCGATGGCCTACTAGAAAGTGAGGAAAACCACATGTTTATGCACAATAAGCGCCTGCAATATACGGTTCGTGTAGCAGAACCTAATCCCGGATTGGCTAACCTTCTTCTTGAACAGTTTGGCGGTCCACAAGGTGAACTCGCGGCCGCATGCCGCTACTTTTCACAAGCGGTTGGCGAAGACGATCCGGCTCGCAAGGATATGTTTTTCGACATTGCCACCGAAGAACTCAGTCACCTTGAAATCATTGGCTCGCTAGTGATGATGCTCAACAAAGGCGCCAAAGGGATGTTGGCAGAAGGCGCCGATGAAGAAGCCACGCTCTACCGTTCGTTGACGGGTCCAGGCAACGATTCCCATGTCACTCAAATTCTCTACGGTGGCGGTCCGGCCTTCGTAAATTCCGCAGGCGTGCCTTGGTCTGGCGCTTATATCGATACCGTCGGTGAGCCTACGGCCGACCTCCGGTCAAATATTGCAGCAGAAGCCCGGGCAAAAATTCTGTATGAGCGTTTGATCAACGTAACCGACGATGCCGGTATCAAAGATACCCTCACGTTTTTGATGACACGGGAAATCGCCCACCAGTTGTCGTTTGAAAAAGCCCTGCACTCGATACAACCCAACTTCCCCCAAGGCAAGCTTCCGGGCGATCCAGCATTTGCCAACGTCTACTTCAAAATGTCTCAGGGCCAAGCCCTGCGCGGGCCCTGGAACGAAGGCCCAGAGTGGGAGTTTGTTGAAAACCCGCAACCGGCGGTCGACGGTGGCGACGGATCGGCATCAGGTAATGTCAGTGATGCCGAAATGGATGCGGTTGAAGCGATGAAGTTGCGTACCGCGTCTGACCTGAGCAGCGACCCCATGACGGGCGCTGATTTGGGTATGGGCGCCGCTGTTGAGTTCGAAAGCGAATAAGCCGTGTGCAAGCCCTTCTACGGGCTTGCTCTCTGAGCCTTTTGTTAACGTTGGATGTCCTTCGGGGAAAAGGAGCTTTCAATGGGCAGTGAAATAAGCGACGGCGCAGAAATACACTTTACGGCGATACAAACAGAGCCAACCGTCTGGGTTGAAACGCACCTGAGTCAGGGGCTTGAGCTAAGCCGCAACATGATGACGTGGCGCCAACGTTGGGCAGTGGTTTTCGATCATTTGCAATGCACCGATTGTCAGCGGTTGCAAAACATCTGGCTGGCAGACGAGCCGTTTAAGCACGACCTTAGCTGCAGTTTTAGCGACGAAAAACGCCAGCATCCGTGGCACGATCTCGCAGGAATACTCAGTGAACTTCCCTCACCCAAAAAACTGAGTGAAGACGACGTGTAAATGGGCGTCTTAAGGACGCCCTCGTTACGGTGATCGTACCGCCGTCGCCGGTGCTTAAAACGCCGATTTGACCACGCCACCGTCGACTCGTAACGCCGCGCCATTGGTGGCTGACGACGCTTGCGAGCACACATAGATCACCATGTTGGCGACCTCTTCCGGCGTGGTGAAACGCTTGAGAAGGGAGGTGGGGCGTGCTTTTTCAAAGAATTCTTTTTCGAACTCGGCGAACGGTTGGCCCCCCGACAGTTTGTTCACGAACTCGCTGACGCCTTCTGAACTGGTAGGGCCAGGCAACACGGCATTTACGGTAACGCCCGTGCCAGCACAGCTTTCCGCCAAACCACGGGACAAACCGAGTTGAGCGGTTTTGGTGACGCCGTAGTGAATCATCTCCACCGGGATCTGCACCCCGCTTTCGCTGCTGATAAAGACCACGCGGCCCCAGTTTTTGGCTTTCATCTTCGGCAGATAGGCCCGCGACAGGCGTACGCCGGACATCACGTTGGTGTTGAAGAACCGCTCCCATTCTTCGTCGCAAATGTCTTCAAACGGTTTTGGATCAAAAATCCCGAGGTTGTTGACCAGAATGTCGACTTCCGGGAATTGCTCAAGCAACCGCTTGATCTGTTGCGGGTCAGACAGATCACCCGCAAACCCTTTGGCGTCCGCATTGGGATCCCGCTCACGTAGTCTGCCCAGCGCCTCGTCCACTGAAGCTTGAGAGCGACCGTTGAGAATGACGCTGGCACCTTCACGGGCCAATCCAGAAACGATGGCGAAGCCAATGCCTTTGGTTGAACCGGACACCAGTGCAGATTTATTTCGTAAATTTAAATCCATAACATTCACCCTCGTTCAGAAGGACGGCTCAGCCGACCGGAAGGATTACAGGCAGGTCGCCAGCGAGGCCAATCGACGCTCGGCCAGTGCATCGCCTTTAGCTACAAAGTAATTAACCGTCGTACCAGAGGCGGCGCTCTGCACGTCAACGAAATACTCGGCGCTACGGGTATAGACCGTGAAGCCGCCTTTAGTGCCCGGCTTCAAGTACGCGTCGGCTTCAACGCCGAACATTAACTCGTCCTGCCAGGCAAATTGAATGCATTGGGCAACAAGGTCTTCTTTCTTCTCAGAAGTAAAGGTCTTGGCCGGCGTTGTGGTTCGGGCGCTGTCCATGCTCGGCGACACACAGCCTGCCAGTAATACCAGGGTTAGGGCGCCAATCAACATCCGCATGGTCTTTCCTTATTTTGAAAAGTGCCGACTGTAACACTTGCCGGTGAAGGGCGGGTTTGCGGTGGTTGTCTGGCCTTCAACCCCGAACGATGCCGTCGTCAATCCCGTGTTCCTTGCAGTAGTCGGCCCAGGTCATGCCGGCCATCTCAGCGACTTCCTTGTGTACTTCAAGGCGTTGCGCCTGGAATTCTTCATCAGACGTGGCCGTCAGTTTCAGTGTCAGTTCCCAGGCAAAAAAGCCCAACCGTTCGGCTTGCGCTTCAAAGGCTTCATGCAGGCGCTCGTCGCGGTACTGCGCCATGGTTTCGCCCTTGGCCTGTGCAGCTAAGGGGTTCAGATGATCGAGTTCTTCGCGAAGGGCAGGGCGCTCATTGAGGAAGGTTTCTAGCGCGGTCTGGTGACGCTGTTCGGCTGGGATCATGGTGTCTGCTTTCTAAGAGCGTTTATTCGGGCGCGTGCGGCGTGACTGCCAATGCCGTTATTTAGGCATGTACGCCAGCTGCCAGCGACGAGGGATTTTTAACGAGGCAACCCCAAGAATGGCAGAAAGCGCGCCGCTGGCAAATAAAGCCTTCAGACCTAAGTGCTGTTCAAGCAAAGCACCGATCACTGCGCCGACGAACATACCGGTCCAGGGAATCAACTGAACCCGCCAGCCATTTCTTCGTTCGCCCAGCAGCCAACGGCCCAGACCTCGACCAAATCGGGACAGCGCACCGGTAACATAGGTCAGCCCGACCGGGAACCCGTTTACCTCTTCGACGGCAGCGTTGAGCATGCCCATGGCCGTGATGGCACCCAACAACGCCGGAAGCTGGTTATCAAATGGCCACGCGGCAGACGCGCACAGCAACGCCGCAATACACAGCAGCAGGGGAAGCGTGCGCCGACCAGTCATCCGGCTGACGACGATGCCCAGCGTGTTGCTGGCAATAAAGGTCGCAACCAGCAACGTCAGACGTAGTGTCAGGCCAAGATCGCCGTTACTGATGGCCACCGCCAGCCGCGTGGTGTTGCCGCTCATGAACGAGACGAAATCCCCCGAGGCCATGAAACCGATGGCGTCAGTCATGCCCGCCAATATCGACAGGCAGGCGACCAGCACGAGGCCAATGCGACCGCGCCACTTCTGCGCGTGCAGAAGCGCCGGATGAACGTGGGGTTTGACTGGGGAAGGCAGCATCAGCAGGTTTTCATGGGTGCAGGTCCGTGGGTTTTCCTGGCGGCGAACAATTAAGCCTTTTCGCGCTCCTGAGTATGGGGTAACGGCCACGGAATTTGAATTCGACGAATCTCTAAAGAGGTACTTATTGCAATTCAAAAAAAAGCCAGCCCACATCTTGCGTGGGGCTGGCTTTTGACGTCGTTACGCTTGAGTCAGGTCAGGCGAACGCCTACCACAAAGGCACTACATAACTGACGTAGAAGCGGTTTTCATCCTGGTGGGTCTGACCGATCATGCTGGGGTTGGCCATCGCGTTTTTCCAAGTTACGCCCAGTCCTTTCAGCTTGCCCTCTGGGACCAGGTAACTTAATGCCAAGTCACGTTCCCACTCGCTGTTGCCGCCCTTGGCAACCTTTATCTGATCGCCATACCCGTAGGTCGCGGCGAAGCCCAAGCCGTTGATCCCCAACCGGCCGAAATCATATTTGTACTGGGCAAGCCAGGTTTGCTCGCCCGCATGTTGGAATTTATTCAACTGGAGGTTGGTCAGTGCCGGTGTATCGGCGCCAGCCCCAGGCCCTTGGCGGGCATCGCCGCTGTTCAAGCCTGAATCCAGGTACGGAAAGTCACTGTTTCCGGTGTTCTTTTGCGCGCCGATGCCGATGGTATGACCCATCAGGCTGTAGCTTTCCATCAGACTGAAGGTCGACTGGTTGATCCGGCCTTTGCTCAAGCCGCCGTTGTAGGAACCGGCAGTGGCGTAATCAGTGTCGCCGTCAGCGTTGCCGCCGACGCCTAAGCTGCGGTAGGCACGGAAGTCGCTGAGCAGGCTGCCGACCGGCAATTTGTCGGTGTGTTTGGCACCGATGAACGCCTGTTGGTAGTAATCCTCTAAATTGGAATACCACAGGCTAATCGTGGTGTTGGCTATACCCGCGTAATCCGCGCCGCCGTAAAGGAAGCGGTTGCTGAGTTTCGCACCGCCCCCGGTGGTCATGTCGCTGTCGTTAGTCTCGTTACGGATCTTCGTCAGAATGATGTCACCACCGGTGAAGGTGAAGTCCGACAGGTCCTTGGATACCAGTTGCGTGCCGGTGTTGGTCTGGTGATACAACCGACCATCGGTGTTGGCCAGCATCGGGTTGTTCTGGTTGAGCATGCCGACGCGCAGTTCATCTTTGAGAAAGCGCATTTTAAAGGTCGGGCTCAAGACGCTGAAGTCATTGGCTGACTTACCGTCTTCCAACGGAAACATACTGCCGGGGTAATTACTTTGATGGTCTTTATTGTTTAAGTCGCCGCCCGAATCAAGTTTCACCCCATAAAATGCTTCCAGGTCGAGACCGAATCCAACTGCGCCTTCGGTGTAGCCAGATTTGAAGTTGAACTGGAAACCTTGCCCCCAATCGCGGTAGCTCTTGGCCTTGGCCGTACTGCCTACTACATCACGGCCCTCTTGATTAAGGTAGCGGTTAAGCAGTGTCAAGTCGGCGTGGCTGTCGTCAATAAAATCTGCATGCGCAGATAGCATCACGCCGCCCAGTAAAACGCCGACTACTGGCCTGGTTATTTTCTTGATCATCATGGGTCTCGTATACAGGGATATTCAATCTGCCGCTGAGCGTAACGGTCGGGTATTCAGATCGAATACGTTCATTAACCGAACTACATTGAATCTGAGCGGTCAGTAATTGGGCTCAGTAAAAGTTATCCGTATGACAGTTCAATGACGCACGTCCCGAACAAACATGAAACTTTAGTTAGGTGTTATTCATTTGACTTGCAGGTGATCGAGGCGTAATTGCGCGCACCTACCGGCGCCAAATTAAGGATGCCAGTAGACCTTCGTTTATCAATCTGGGGTGCATGCTGCTGGCGACTTTTCCAGCAGGAAGCCAGGCTAGCGGATCAATACAGCGCACGAGAGAAATTTTTTCCTAATGTCATAAAGTCATCACACAACAGCCTTATACATGCGTCTCCAATCTAGTCGATTAAGAGGCGTAATCAGCAGTGAACAGATTCTGGCCTCGGGTTTTAAGCCCACGTTCTGAAACGACCATGCTGCGACGTTTTAAAATCTCCCAGCGCTTGGTCGGTTGTTTTGGCGTCACCGCAGCGCTGTTAGTGGCCGTGGGGGCGTTTTGCCTGTGGCAAATGCAGGACATCCGCAAACAAGGTGAAGCCATTGAAAGCGGGGCATTGCCCAGCATCGCCATGGCCGATGCCATCGCCATCGATTTGGTCAAACTGCGTGCCGAGACGGCCAATCTGGTCGCCAATGCCGACGACCCAAGCGCGGTCATTACCAGCAAAATCAACGTTGAGCAGTTGAAAAATGAAGTTGAAAAAGGCTTCCACGACTACCTGGCTCGCGTAACCGACAGCACCGAACATGATTCCATCCTGGCCTTGCAGGACGCCTATAAAGCGTTCATTCCGGGCTTGCATGATGAAACGTCCCTCATTGAACAACGAAAAATCAACGACGCCCGGATGCTGGTCAACACCACGTTGTCGATGCAAGGCGATTTGATGGACATGCAAGTGCAACTGCTGCGAGAACTCAACAAGCAAAGCGCGGCGAAAACGGTGGAGGCTGCGGGCAAAAGTTATCGTCAGGCGCGGTTTATAGCGCTGAGTGCGATCATTCTCGCGCTGGTGCTGACCTTGCTGCTGGCCTGGCGCCTGAGTGTCAGCATCATCCGTCCCGTGCGTCACGCGTTGCACATCGCCAGCACCATTGCCGAGGGCGACCTGAGCCCGCAGATGATACCTGATGGCAAAGATGAAACCGCCCAACTGCTCAGCATGCTCGGGCGGATGCGCAGCAACCTTCACGGCACCATCGCGCAGATTGGCGCGGCCGCAACGCAACTGGCGCAATCGGTTCAGGAAATGGGTTCCATCGCTCAAGCCAGCGCACACAACCTGCACCTGCAAAACGGTGAAATTGAACAAGCTGCCGTCGCGGTCAACCAGATGAGCCAAGCGGCGGTGCAGGTGGCGGGCAATGCCAGCAGCACCTCCGGGGAGTCTCAGGCCTCCAGCGATGCGGCGGTTCAGGGACAGCTGCGGCTGCATGACACCATTGCATCCATCAAACAATTAACCGGCAATGTGCTGGATTCGTCGCATGAGGCCGAAGGCCTAGCCGAGCGCACATTGAGCATCGGCAAAATTCTCGATGTGATTCGCGCCGTGGCCAATCAAACCAATCTGCTCGCGCTCAACGCAGCCATCGAGGCTGCTCGGGCAGGGGAAGCCGGTCGCGGTTTCGCGGTAGTCGCTGACGAAGTGCGCTCCCTGGCACAACGCACCAGCGCGTCTACCACTGAAATTGAGGGCTTGATCAACGACGTGCAGAAAAGCACCCAAGCCACTGCCCAAGCCCTGCGCCTGACAGCTACCCAGGCAAACGTCACGTTAGATCAAGCCGCCGCTGCGGGTAACGCACTGGCGGTGATCATCACGGCGACCTCGACCATCAGCGACCGCAACCTGCTCATCGCCAGTGCGGCCGAACAGCAGGCACACGTCGCCCACGAAGTGGATCGAAACCTCAGCAGCATCCGCGACCTGTCTGCCCAAACCGCCTCGGGCGCCCAGCAGACGACCGTCGCCAGCGATGCGTTGTCGATGTTGGCGATGGATTTGAATGCGATGGTGCAGCGGTTTGTGTTGTAGATCGTTACCGATAGGTAGGAAGGAAGTTGGGCGTAGTTTAGTAAGGGAGTTATAACGCTTCATCACTGTCCGGTGGTGTGTCAGTTAACTGTTAGGTAGGTGTAACACATGTAATAAAGTAGAGACTAAGTTAGTTAGTTTAATCTAACAGGTGCGGTCGTTTAGTTATTGATGTGGGTGTTTTGTACTAGCATGTACAAAAATGTACAAAAATATACAATGCTAAATTTAGTAAAATTATTGCTGAAGGGGTTGTGCGTTTTGTAGGTGCTGCTAATCTGTTTTTGCCTTCTTAGTTGCGCAATACAGCTATGCATTATTGGCCATTATCGAAAACACTGGCGATGCACCCAGAGGCGCACACATATGCAATACACTTCGTTTTCGGATGTTCGAATTAAAACCCTTGTCGAGTCCATCAACAAAGAAGGCTATGCAGTGCTGCCTGGATGGGCGACTAACGACCAGTTGGTTGAGTTGAAGAACCTGGTGATGGACGCGGTGGGCGCTGCGGGCAACCGCTACGTTGCCTTGACTGGCCAGGAAGCCGTTTCCGGTTCACTGCTGCACGCATGGGGTAGCTCGCCGGTGTTCATTGATTTGTGCCAGCGGATTGTTACCGCTGCCACCGGGCGACAGCCCGTCGAGCGGGGGCTGCATCAAGTGTTGCGCTGTCTGATTGGTGATGGTGGGCAGCGTGAGTCGATGATTTTTCATTACGACTCGTTCGTGCTGACCACGATTATGCCCGTCTGTATGCCCGAAAAAACCGACCCTGGCGACTTGCTCATGTTGCGCAATCATCGCCCGCTACGGCGCAATTATTTCTACAACCTGATCGACAAAATGCTCGTCGATAATCGCTGGACCCAGCGCTGGTTGAAGAAAAACTACGCCGACGGCGACGAGAAGTTCACCCAGATCCGCATGTTACCGGGAGATCTGTATCTGTTCTGGGGTTACCGTTCGCTGCACACCAACCTGCCCGCAGACCCCAATGCAGTGCGCGCGACGGCCGTGTTCCACTACGACAACTTGCACGAGAACAGCACCTTGGCGAGCCGTATACGCCGTTCGCGGGAATTGTTTAAACCGCGTCGGCCAGCTCCCGTCGTATCACCATCCCCTGTGGCGAACCCCGCGTCGCCGGGTTCGCCGTTAACCCCTTGACGAGCGCTGTAGTAGCGAACTTGTTCGCGAGGCGTTTTAGCTGATGCACGCATCAAGCTCCACGCCAGCAAGTTGGTTTCTACAGGAATTTGGGTATGCCGCACGACAGCGCGGCTGTCGAGCTGGGGCTATTGAATTTAATAGGAATAGGCAATCATCGCAGATGATTCAGTCTTCGCACGCCTAGAGTTTGGTCTCAGGATAACGACACTGAATCACTGATCGAGAGCCCTATCATGACCCCTGTCAAAACGATTTTTATTACCGGCGTCAGCAGCGGTTTAGGCCGCGCGTTGGCGACGCAAGCCCTCGCGGCCGGGCACCACGTCATCGGTACTGTTCGTAACAGCGAAGCGTTGTTGAGTTTCCAGGCCCAGTCCCCAGAGCGTGCGCACGCTTATGTGTTGGACGTCACCGACTTCGCAGCGATTGACGATATCGTCGCCAAGGCAGAGGCTGAATTTGGCCCTGTGGACGTACTGGTCAATAACGCCGGTTACGGCCATGAAGGTATTTTCGAAGAATCGCCGATTGAAGAAATGCGTCAGCAGTTTGAGGTCAATGTGTTTGGTGCGGTGGCGATAACCAAGGCCTTCGTCCCGTATTTTCGTCAGCGCAGGGCGGGCCATGTCATCAACATCACGTCCATGGGCGGCTTCATCACGATGCCGGGGATTTCTTACTACTGCGCCAGCAAATTCGCGTTGGAAGGTATCTCTGACACGCTGAGCAAAGAACTCAAACCGTTCAACATCGTTGTCACCGCCGTCGCCCCCGGATCGTTCCGCACCGATTGGGCGGGGCGCTCGATGCAGCGAAGCCCGAGAAGTATTCAGGACTACGATGAGTCCTTCGATCCTGTGCGAAAAGGCCGTGAAGAAAGAAGCGGCAAGCAGCTCGGCGATCCACAAAAAGCTGCGTTGGCACTGCTGCAATTGATTGCCAGCCCGGCTCCCCCCGCACACTTATTGTTGGGCAGTGATGCCTTGACGCTGGTCAGGACAAAATTGAAGCAGATGGCTGAAGACATTGATGCATGGGAAGCGCTGAGCCTGTCGACCGATGGCTGACCCGGTGCCCATCGCACACCCTGAGATGCCCATGGACTACGAGCTATTCAAGACGCGGCGCACCATTGAATTGATGGAGCGGCTGGCGCCGATGGAAGGTTACAACCTGACGCCATTGGATGACGTTCGCTTTCTTCGGTCCAATCGGCCGCTGACCCGCACACCAGTGTTGTATGACCCTGGCATTGTGATTCTTTGTCAGGGGCGCAAGCGCGGGTATTGGGGGGGCGAGGTTTACATCTACGACGCGCAGCATTATCTGGTGGTGTCAGTGCCGGTCCCGTTCACGATGGAAACTGATGCCAGCGAAGAAGAACCGATGCTGGCGGTATACCTGCGTTTGGATTTCAAGCTGGCCGCTGAGCTGATGCTTCAGGTGGGCGAGCGCGAAGGCGTTGCAACGGCGGTCCCCAAGGGCATGTATTCCTCGCCAATGGACGACAAGTTGAGCGACTCGGTGCTGCGCTTTCTAGAAGTCATGAGCGAACCGGTCGACGCGTTGATTCTCGGACCGGCGTTGGTTCGGGAAATTTACTACCGAATCGTCGGTGGCGAGCAGGGCGGATCCATGCGCGCGGCGCTCAACCGCCAAGGGCAATTTGGCAAAATCACCAAGGCGATTCGGCGGATTCACGCCAGTTATCCAGAGCCGCTGGACGTCGAGTGCCTGGCGAAAGTCGCGGGCATGAGCGTGCCGAGCTTTCACCTGCATTTTCGAACCGTGACTGACACGTCACCGATGCAATACCTGAAGTCCACTCGCCTGCACCAAGCACGGCTGTTGATGCTACGCAACGACATGACGGCGGCCATCGCCGGATTCAGCGTCGGCTATGAAAGCGCCTCCCAGTTCAGCCGGGAGTTCAAACGCTTCTTCGGCCGAACACCCCAAGCAGAGGTGCAATGGATGAAACGCACCTACGCACTGCCAGCCCCGACCAGCCCTTCTATCTATGTGTCATCGCATTAAAAAAAACGCCAGCCGACGCAATCTTTAGGAGCCAACTTGTTGGCGAAGCCGGAACGGCTCTGGGTTTCATTGTGGGAGTAGGCTTGCCTGCGAAGAGGCCCATAATCACGCCGCTGATATCGACTTGAGACCTGGGTCGCCTGCACTGACGCTTTCGTTGGCAAGCCAACTCCCACAGAGATTTTTGGCTAGGCCTTTGAATATTTGATCGCAGCCTTCGGCAGTTCCTACAGATGTGCAGCGCCAAAATCTGTGGGACCGAATAGCGTGGTGCCAGACGCAGATGATGTTGAATGTGAAGTCAAATTCGGTCCCACGGAATCTCGCGATAACCCTGACTAGGCGGATTTGCCTGGCGACATTCGACCATCACTTCCCAATATGCTTGCTAACCGTATTGGGCGTGATCAAGCGTAAGCCGCTGGCAACACTGCCCACTGCAGCGAAGCACGCGCCGATGGTCAGGGCGAGCACCGGGCCGTGTTCGCCGGAAATTCCGTAGCTCAGGGCCACCAATGCCGCTCCGGTGGCTTGGCCGATCAAACGGGCCGTTGCGATGGTGCCGCTGGCGCCGCTGCTTCGTTCAGGCGGGGCGCTGGTGAGCAGGGCTTTTTGGTTCGGCGCCTGGAAAAAGCCGAAGCCCAGACCGCAGATGACCATGCGAATGCCGATGTCCCACGCGTCGGGATTGCTCGGTAGTTGGGTCAACGAAATCATCCCGCCACACAGCACGGCCAAGCCGATGCCGCCCAACAGACCGGGTGGATAACGGTCTGACAAACGCCCGGCAAAGGGCGCAATCACGGCAACTACCACTGACCATGGCGTCATCAAAAAGCCGGTCTGCACCGGGTCGCGTCCCAAGACGTTTTCGAAGAAGAACGGCAGCGACACAAACGCCAGGCCTTGGGTCGCGAACGAGCAGACCGCCGTTAACGCCGACAGGGCAAATAGCGGCCGCTTGAGCAAATCCAGTGGAAACATGGGCGCCGGATGCTCGGCCTCGCGCCGCAGCATGAACGCCCCGGCGACCACAAAGATGGCCAAGGCGATTATCACGCTGGTCATCGGGCCCAGTTGCGCGGCCTGACTCAGGGCGAAGATCAACGCGCCAAAAGCGATCACGTTCAAAATCGCGGTGATGCGATCAAATGGCAGGCCGCTGAGTTTGGTGACGGGCAACGCAGACCAGGCGAAATACAAGGCGAACAGGCCGATAGGCAAGTTGATCGCGAACAACCACGGCCAGTGCGCCACCGACAACACTAGAGACGCCACGGTGGGGCCGGCGGCGAAAGACGAACCCACCACCAGTGCATTCATACCCAACCCTCGACCCAGACGTTGCGGGGAAAAAATTGAGCTGATCAAGGCCGCATTGACGCTCATGATCGCGGCGGCACCCAGGCCTTGAAGCACGCGGGCGATGGTCAATGTCGGCAACGACCAGGACAACGTACATAGCGCCGAGGCCACGATGAACAGCATCAGTCCGCCGAGGAACACCCGGCGATGGCCGATGATCCCACCCAATGCAGCCAGCGGCAGCAGCGTGGCGACGGCGGCGAGTTGATAGGCATTGATCACCCACACCGAGGCCGCAGGCGACGCATTCAGGTCGGCGGCGATGGCGGGCAACGCGGTGTTGGCGATAGCGGTATCGAGAGTCGCCAAGGCAATGGACAGCAGAATCGCGACCATCCCACGGAATTCAAGTGACGACAATTTAGTGCTGACAGCGGGGTTTTCCAGCGGGCTGGTTTGGGTCATTACCGACGAGGCTCCGGGCACATCTGATCAAATCAGGCAGTCAGGTTGCCAAGCAGGCCAACAGCTGAAACTGAGCATGCCGGTTTAGGGCCCATGAGTGCAATGGTAGGTTGCTAATGTTTATTGCGACCCGACAGACACCGCAGTGCTACGGCACATTGCCGCCGCACTGCGCTGGTCCGTGGCTTACATGCGGAAGCGGCTGACCAGCGTTTGTAATTGAGTGCCCAGGCGTGCCAATTCAACGCTGGAGGCAGCGGTTTCACCACTGGCCGCTGCGGTTTGCTCGGAAGCATCGCGGACATTAATGATGCTGCGACTGATTTCGTCGGCCACTGCGCTTTGTTGCTCAGCGGCAGCGGCGATCTGCTGGTTCATCGCCTGAATACTCGACACCGTTTGAGTGATGCTGTCCAGTGAGGCGCCGGCTTTTCGGGTCAAGGCCACGCTGCTGTCAGTCAGGTTGCGGCTGCTGAGCATGATGCTTGAGACCTGTTGTGTGCCGTTTTGCAGGCCGGCGACCAAGGCTTCGATTTCTTCGGTGGATTTTTGCGTCCGTTGGGCAAGGCCCCGTACTTCGTCCGCGACCACGGCAAACCCGCGACCGGCTTCGCCGGCACGTGCCGCTTCGATGGCGGCGTTGAGGGCCAGTAAGTTAGTTTGTTCGGCCACGGCCTTGATCACGTCCATGACTTTGCCGATCTTATTGCTTTCCAGCTGAAGCCCATTCATGGCCTCGCTGGAGCGAACCACTTCAGCTGCCAGGCGCTCGATCTGCGCAATCGCCTCGCCTACCACCTTGTCGCCTTCGCGGGCTTGCTTGTCAGCGGCTGAAGCCGCGTTTGAAGCTTGTTCGGCGTTGCGCGCCACTTCTTGAACCGTGGCCGACATTTCATGCATGGCCGTTGCCACTTGATCGGTTTCGATTTTCTGGCTGTTAACCCCAGCGCTGGTCTGCTGGGTCGCCGTAGACAACGCGTCAGCGGCGCTGGCGATTTGCGTTACGCCCTCATGAATTCCACGGATCAGTGCGCGCAAGGTGCTGCCCATGCGCTGGATGCCTTGTTGCAACACGCCCAGTTCGTCGCGGCGGGTCACGGCCGGGCTGTGAGACAGATCGCCCAATGCGATGCGCTCGATCACGGCCAGTGTCTGTTGCAACGGAACGGTAATTTGACGGGTGATAATCACTGCCGCCAAGGTCCCGATGATTAACGCCAGCAGGGTGGCGCCGATTTGCAGGGTGCGTGACTGAGCACTGTCCTGATCGCGCAAGCTGGTCTGAAGTTTGTACAGTTCGTCGTTCAGGCTGAGGATGAGGATACCTTGCTCACCCAGCGATTTGCGCGAGGACACGATATCGCTGTTGGCAACTTTGAACGCCTGTACCGAGTTTCGATAATTGAGCAGCGCGGTTTCCAGCTGTTTGAGTTTTTCCGGTTGTGAGCTGCCGAACATCTCACTCAGTGGTTTAAGGCCACCAATGGCCGCTTCCAGCTGGTCCATGGCTTTTTGTTCGGTTTCGGCCGTGACCTTGGCCGTGTATCCGCGTACTTCATAGCGCACCAGCGCCAAGTCTTCCTTGGCTTTCATGATGGCTTGGTACTGTTCGAAGCGGCCTTCATCGGTGGGTGCCATCTGCAGCACGGTGGTGATGATGCCGCCAATGATGTCGGCGCCTTTCACCGCGTCGACACCCATCTGCGCCCGGGCGCGCGCGGTAACGTTGTAGGCATTGCGCATTTTTGCCAGCGCGCTTTCGTAGTTGTTGCTGACGTCGCTCAACTGGGTGAGTAGCTTTACGTCTTCGGGGCTGCTTAACATTGTTCGCAGTTTCTGCTGCTGGCTTTTATAGCCATCAATGGCCACCTGTACTGTTTGGCCAACGGTCTCGTCGCCGTTGGCAATCATGTACTGCAAGCGTGAAACTCGCAGGTTGGCCAACTGGTTGCTCAGGGCCGAAATACTGCTCATCCGGTCGCTGTGATCTATGAGGCCGTCGAGGCTGGTCCAGCTGATCAGCGCCAAAACGGCGGTCAGCACCAGCACCAGGCCGAAGCCCAACGCCAGCTTGATATTGACGCTGATGTTCGAGAGCCAGCTGTTCATCGAGTTACTCCGGATGGGGGTCTATTTCTAAATCTTCGCGCGGCGGGGGAATCCTTTCGATCAGGCCAATAAACCCATGCGCAAAGACGCTATCGGCCAGTAAACGGATAGCTGTATACCAAGGCGACAGTAATTGATCAACGGACCGAAACTAACGGTTTTACTGGCCATAAACGCAGCGGGCGCAGCGTCAATGTCGATGACGGTGATGAACGTCCGGGAAGTGGGAATGGCTATGTTGCAGCGGCGCGTGGGCATGATCATGGCTATGAGGCACAGCGCTGTCCCAAGTAAATGCGTGCTGATGTTGATGATGCTCGTCGTGGACGTGACGATGGCCATGTTCAAGTGATGTGTGCTGATGAACATGCGCATGATTTTCGGTGAGATGAAGCCAGACCCCAACCCCCATCAATGCCGACGCCACCCAGAACAGCGGGGCGGCAGGCTCATTGAGCAGCAACATCGAAATCGCTGCACCGAGGAAAGGCGCCGTCGAGAAGTAAGCTCCAGTGCGTGCGCTGCCGAGCCCGCGCAGCGCGAGCACAAACAATACCAAGCTGACGCCGTAGCCGAGAAACCCCACCAGCAGCGTCGGGGCCAACAGCGCCAGGTCCGGCAACCGAGACCCAAGCAGCAACGCCAGCGAACAATTGACCAGACCGGCGACCAAGCCTTTGCTGCCCGCCACAAACAACGCGTCGGACGCCGACACTTTGCGGGTCAAGTTGTTATCAATCGCCCAACATAAACACGCCAGCGCGATGGCGCCTGGACCGAGCCAGTCCTGAGCCCCCTGGTTTTGCTGCGACCACGACAGCACCAGACCGCCGAGCACAATCGCGATCATCCCGGCAACGATTCGGCGGTCAGCATTCTCTTTAAAGACCACCCAAGCCAGCAGCGCGGTCAGGACTGACTCCAGATTCAGCATCAACGAGGCCGTCGCGCCAGCGGTTCGCATCAGTCCAAACATCAGCAACGCCGGCCCAAGCACGCCGCCGAAGGCGATGGCGCCGATCAACCAAGGCCATTCCTGGCGCGTGAGGCCACTGGCGTGCCAGCCCCGGTCATGGATCATTCGGGTCACGGCCAGCCCCAGACCGCTGCCGAGGTACAAAAGCCCGGCCAGCAACAGCGGATCGATTCCCAGACCCAGCAATTTGGCCAGTGGGGTACTTGCACCGAACAAAGCCGCCGCGGCAAGCGCATATACAACACTCACGTTCATGGGGACCTTCCAAGCGCTAAATAACATGGGCCGGGGCCAGTTGGCAGGGGCGGGCAACATCGCCCGTCTCGATCTGCAACGTTGAGTGGCCGATGTTGAAGCGCGCCCGAAGTGCCTGACACGCATCGTGCAGAAAAGCGTCTTCGTGTTTGGCTTCGGGGCGAATCAGATGAGCGGTGAGCGCGGTTTCGGTGGTGCTCAAGGGCCAGACATGCAGGTCATGCACCTCAGTGACGCCCGGCAGCGCGGCAAGGTAGGTTCGCACCTGTTCGATATCAACGTTCCCCGGCACCTTGTCCAACGCCAGATTGACGCTATCGCGCAGCAGTCCCCAGGTCGAATACAGAATCAACGCAGCGATCAACAAACTAACAATGGGGTCCACCCAACTCCAGCCGGTTAACACCAGGATCAGTCCCGACACCACCACACCGGCCGAGACTACGGCGTCCGAGGCCATGTGTAAAAATGCACCTTTCACGTTCAGGTCGCCTTTGCGGCCTCTGGCAAACAATAGCGCGGTGACGCCGTTTACCAGGATGCCGATCGCGGCCACGACCATCACCGTTTCGCCGCCGACGTCTGCGGAGGGGACGCCCTCGATCAGGCGTCGAACCGCTTCAACGGTGATGCCCCCCACGCCGATCAGCAGCACCACGGCGTTGGTCAATGAGGCGAGAATCGAACTGCGCCCGTAGCCATACGTGCGGCTAGGTGTCGGGCCTCGACGCCCCAGCCAGACTGCCCACCACGCCAAAAGCAACCCCAAAACGTCGCCCAGGTTGTGCGCCGCATCGGCTAATAGCGCCACTGAATGCGCGGTCAACCCAAAGATCACTTCGGCGGCGACGAACGCCGCATTGATTGCAGAACCAATGGCAAACGCGCTGTCAAAGCCAGCAGGGGGCGTAGGGTGATGATGATGGCCTGTCGAGCCATGATCGTGCGCCGGCGCTTCGTGGTTAGGGTGGTGATGGTCGGTCATGGCGTTTCCATGTTTGTCTGCCAGTCTAATTTGGCATTCATGCCTATTAAATGAACGTAATTGAACTATGTTCTACAAACATGAATAAGTTTACACGTCAGGTCGGTCTTCGATCTGATCGAACGACCTGATCGAAAATGACACTGCGGTCTTGCTCCTATGCGAAGTAATGGACATGAGTGATCCCAGAATGATCCCAGGACCCGTAACCCAAACGACGTTGATACCCCAAGGTCCATGCCGTGTCGGTTGAGAGGGTGCGGGATGTCGCCAGTTTTTTAAAGGGCGGCGGCGAAATGGGACGCTTGATTAGGGGCCATGACTGGGGCGCTACGGCAATCGGGCACCCGGGCACTTGGTCACAAAGCCTGCGCACGGCAGTGCGCCTGATGCTCAATACCCACCACCCTATGTATATTTTCTGGGGCCCGGAAAGCATCTGTATTTACAACGACGCTTATCGGCAGTCGTTGGGCCCGGAGTTGCATCCGGGTTCACTGGGGCAGGCTGCGCGGCAGGTATGGGATGAAATTTGGGAGGTGATTGGTCCGCAGATCGTGCAGGTGATGAGCGGTGGCGGCGCGACATGGCACGAAAATCACTTGGTGCCCATCACTCGCCACGGTCGCCAGGACGACGTCTACTGGACATATGGATTTAGCCCAGTGGATGACGAAGAGATTCCGAGCGGTATTGGTGGCGTGTTGGTGGTGTGCACTGAAACCACTGGGCAGGTCTTGGCCGAACGCCGTGCCGCCCTGGAAAACGCCGTGCTTTCAAGGTTGTTCGAGCAGGCGCCCACGTTCATGGCCATGCTGCGTGGTCGGGAACACCGTTTCGAGCTGGCCAATCCCGGTTACTTACAGCTGATTGGCCATCGACCGGTGGTCGGTCGCACGGTGGCCGAGGCATTACCGGACGCCGTCGAGCAGGGTTACTTGCAACTGCTGGATAACGTCTTCGATAGCGGTGTGGCGTTTTCCGCGATTGGCGCTTCCTTCGCCGTTCAACCCGTTGCTGGCGGCCCGATTGATGAGCGATTCGTCGATTTTGTCTATCAGCCAATCAAAGATGACCACGGCAATGTCACGGCTATTTTTGTCGAAGGCGCCGATGTCACGGTGCGGGTTAATGCCGACGTGGCATTGCGCGAAAGTGAAGCGCGCTTGCGTCTGGTGATTGAAGGTGCGAAGGTCTACGCCATTCTCACCACCGATCTGGAAGGTCGCATCAGCACGTGGTCAAAAGGTGCAGAAAGCATTTTCGGTTGGACCGCCAAGGAAATTATTGGCTTGAAGAGCGCCTTGCTGTTCAGCGCAGATGACCGCGCGTGCGGCATCGACGTTCAGGAACGAACCATCGCCACCCGCGAGGGCAGCGCCGCCGACGAGCGCTGGCACGTTCGCAAAGATGGCGAGTACGTTTACCTGAACGGCTCGGTCCATCCGTTGCCGCTGGACGCCGCAGGTCAGCCACAAGGTTTCTTGAAAATTGCGCGCAACGAAACCAGTCGGCGCCGGGCCGAAACGCTGCGTGAATCATTGGTTTCATTGGCCGACAGATTTCGCGGCCTCAGCGATCCCACCGATATCACCGTTGCCGCTGCGCAACTGGTTGGCGAAACACTTCAGGTCAGTCGTGTTGGTTACGGGACCTTTAGCATCGAGGCTCAGGCGTTACACATAGAGCGCTGTTGGAGCGCTACCAGGTTTAAGTCACCGGTGGAATGGTTGCCGCTTCAGCATCAGGCCGCCCATGTTGAACATCTGCAGCGCGGCGAGATGGTGCAGATCCATGATTCGAAACCGGAGACCGACAGCGTTGAACCGTTGCCGACGCTGGTTTATGCACCGGTTATCGAGCGTGAGGCGTTGGTGGCTGTGCTGTGTATCGCCCATCGGCTGCCCAGAAGTTGGTCGGCTGAGGAATTGCAGTTCATCCAGGAAGTCGCGGAAAGAACCCGTTCAGCCGCCGAGCGCAGTTCAGGCGAAGCGGCACTGCGCAGCAGCGAGGTGCGCCTGCGGGAAGCCAACGAATCTTTGGAAGCCAAAGTAGAGGCGCGCACCGGTGAACTGATGAAGGTCGAGGAAGCCTTGCGTCAGGCGCAAAAAATGGAAGCGGTTGGTCAGTTGACGGGCGGCGTCGCCCATGACTTCAACAACCTACTCACGGTCATCAAGTCCTCCACCGACCTGCTCAAGCGGCCCAATCTTACTGAAGAGAAGCGTGAACGCTTCGTCAGCGCCATTTCCGACACCGTCGACCGCGCAGCCAAGCTCACGGGTCAGTTATTGGCCTTCGCCCGTCGCCAAGCGCTGATGCCAGAGGTATTTGACGTCAATCTGGGCATCAAGGCCATTGTTGATATGGTCCGGGCGTTGACCGGATCACGGATCGAGATCATCACTCGCTTTCCCACGCAGGCCTGCTTTGTCGATGCAGATCGCAGTCAGTTCGATACCACCTTGGTCAACATGGCGGTTAATGCTCGCGACGCCATGGGCGCAGAGGGCCGATTGATCATCAGCGTCAGCTGCGTCGCGCAGATCCCCGGCATAGAGGCCCCGCCCGAAGGTGATTTTGTCGCGGTGTCGCTTGAGGACACCGGCACCGGTATTTCCACCGAGCACATGGAGCAGATTTTCGAACCGTTTTTCACCACCAAAGATGTGGGGCAGGGCACCGGCCTTGGGTTGTCTCAAGTGTTTGGATTTGCCAAGCAATCAGGCGGCGAAATTCATGTCAGAAGCGCTCTCGGCAAAGGCTCCATGTTCACCCTTTACCTGCCCCGGGTTGCCTGCCCGCCGACTTCGGCGGTCATTGCCGAGCCGGATGTGCTGGTGGACGGGCACGGCACGGGGGTGTTGGTGGTGGAGGACAACGAAGAGGTCGGCAGCTTCGCCATGCAAACCCTGGGCGAGTTGGGTTATGTTGCGGTATGGGTGGCTAATGCCAGGGATGCGCTGACCGAGCTGGCGGTGGACGGCATGCGTTTCGACGTGGTGTTTTCCGACGTGATCATGCCGGGAATGAATGGCATCGACTTGGCCCAGGAAATTCGCCGCCGGCATCCCGATTTACCCGTGGTGCTGACCAGTGGTTATAGCCATGTGTTGGCGCAGAAGGGCTCGTACGGGTTTGAATTGCTGCATAAACCTTACTCGGTCGAGCAGCTGTCGCGGGTGCTGCGCAGGGCGGTGGTTATGCGGCATCGTCCGGCAGTTTGATGGAATTTTAATACGTATCTGGAATCCATCGATGTGGCAATTGCAACGTTCGTTTCGTTAACGGAGCCATCATGGATAACTACCACATCGAAAAAACCGGAACGTTCTGGTCATTGAAAAAGCAGGGCGCGGTTCATGCTTCAAAAACAGCGGGCACCAAAGAAGAATTGATCAAACTTGCCAGCGAGTTCCTCAGCACGCGCACGGCATCGCTGAAGATCCATAAGGAAGACGGCACGATACAGGAAGAGCGAACCTATCCACGCAGCGCAGACCCGTCGAAATCGCCGGGATAATAGGTTAATCCCGGCTCCAGCGTCCCCAGCGCCGCGCTGTCGCGCAGCAAAAACCAGACAATTTAATTATCAATAATTCAATTGGTTATGCGGTGGTTGATAGGGGTTATGTGGTGTTCAGTAGGTGATCCTTCTGCGGCTGTATGCCCCGTTCATCAAAATATCGATCCAGCACTTCGGGTTCGCCTGACAGTTCGGCCAGGGCCACGTAGGTATCTGGTCGCAGTAGGTACAACGCGTTACGCGCAAAACCGCTGGCGGCATGGGCCGGTGTCCATTGAAAGACGTGTAACGGCACGCCACGCTCTTTGCACCAGGCATTCAGTTGTTCGCTGGCGACACCGTAAACATGCACTTGCCAGCACAGGCGGGACAACGATTCAAAATTGTCACTCCCGGGCACCCACGGCAAACGCTCGCCACCGTGGACCTCGCCCGCAGTGCCAGCGCTGAGTGGCATGCCTCGGTAGTTCAACGTCACTTGCGATATCGTGCGGAAGATAAATTCACGCACCGCGTCGATGGCGATGACTTTAGGGATCAGCAGCGGCGCAATCCGCGTGCGCACCAGCTTGGCGATTCGTCCCTCGGCGGTGGCAAAGCTGAAGACCCGGTCGGTGGTAGCCACCAATTGCCGGGCAAACCCTATTCGCTCGGTTTCATAGGTGTCGAGCAGGCTGTCCGGCGCACGCGTCTCTAGCACGGCCGCGAGTTTCCACGCCAGGTTGATCGCGTCACCAATGCCGGTGTTCATGCCTTGCCCACCCGCCGGACTGTGGACGTGCGCCGCGTCGCCCAATAGAAATGCGCGCCCCTGGCGGAAGTGCTTCGCTACCCTGTGATGCACGCGGTACGTCGAAAACCAGTTCACCCGATGAATCTGGACTTGAAGCTGCTCGATGGCGCGGCCGCTGACATCCTCGAACGTCAGGGTGTCGGCGTGTTCATTGCGCACGGTGCCGATCAAACGGGCATGGTGTTTGTCCGCCAACGGGAAAATCGCTAAGAACTCCGACTCGTCGAGGTCCACGTGCAGCTCGCCGTTGACTGAAGGACCGTCAGCATCTACATCGGCCACATAAAAAACTTGTTGGTAAGTGCCCCCTGGGAAACCGATGTCGAGGCTTTTTCGCACAGTGGAGCGGGCACCGTCGCACCCTGCCAAGTAACGCGCGGCACACACCTCTTCCTGACCGTCGGCCCCGGACAGGTAAGCCGTGACTCCTACGCCGTCATGGACAAAGCGCGTCAATTCAGTTTGGCGCTCCACCGACACCCCGAACATCAACAACCGCTCAATCAAAAGCCGTTCGTGTTGATCCTGAGGGAATATTTCCAGAAATGAGTAGGGCGTCAGGTCCTTGCCCACCGCGTCGAACGGCACCTGCGCAGCGTGTTCGCCCTTGACCCAAAGATTGACCGCCGGCACCTTGTGCCCGTGTTGCAGAATCACCTGAGTCAAATCAAGCTGACGATACAGTTCCAACGTTCGTGCCTGAACGGCCAAGGCTCGGGAAGTACTGCCTGAGGTCGCGGTCTTGTCGATAATCCGCACCCTGATTCCCAGTTTGCTCAGCCACAGCGCCAGCACCAAGCCGGTTGGGCCTGCGCCGATGATCAATACGTCGCAGCGCTTCATGGTTCGATCCTTGGCAATCAGATGGTCGACTAATCGTGGCACAGCTCTACGCGTCTGCCGGTGCAGGCGACCGAAGGGCAAAGCAGGCCTCCAGTGTCAATAATTTCAAATCCCTTTCCCAGGCGAACACATGAACTCCACCCGCGACACGCCCCCTCCGATGACTGCGCTCGGGATTCTTACGCTGGTCACCTGCGTACTGGCATCGAGCCTGGCGTTTATCGACAGTTCGGTGGTCAATGTCGGCCTGCCCGCCATCGGACGCGACTTGGGCGCGGGCCATTGCGGGTTGCAGTGGCTGATCGGCGGTTATCTGCTGCCGTTGAGCGCGCTGTTATTGCTCGGCGGCTCGATGGGTGACCGCTTCGGCCGCCGTCGAGTGCTCATCATTGGCATCCTCATGTTTGGCATTGCATCCGTGGTGTGCGGGCTGGCGCCTGACCTGCCAACGCTGATCACGGCACGTTTCGCCCAGGGCGTGGGCGCGGCGTTTTTGATGCCCAACAGCCTGGCGATTCTCGGCGCAACGTTTGAGGGTGAGCAACAAGGGCGAGCTATCGGTATATGGGCCGCAGCAGCGGCGGCCACTGGTGCGGGCGGACCGATTCTGGGTGGATGGCTGATCGATACCGTCAGTTGGCGAATGATCTTCTTTATCAATATCCCCTTGGCCAGCGCAGCGATATATCTGGCGTGGCGCTACGTCGAAGAAGATCACCTCAGCGGCGACATCATCCCACTGGATTGGGCGGGCGCGCTGTTAGCCACCCTGGGTCTTGGCGCTATTACCTGGGCGTTGATCTGGGTGACGGGCCCTGAAGGCTGGTCCATTGATGGTGTCGTTGCCTTGCTGGCAGGATCAGCGTTGCTTGCGCTGTTTTTAGTGTGGGAGCGCAAAAAAGGACCCTCGGCGATGATGCCGCTGGCGCTATTCGGTTCGCCGGGTTTTACCGGGCTGACGCTGTTGACCTTCCTGCTGTACGGCGCGCTGGGTTGCCTGACGATTCTGTTGCCGTACGTTTTGATTGTCGCCAGCGGTTATTCCAGCACCCAAGCCGGGGCCGCCTTGTTACCGATCCCGTTGGTGCTGGCGGTGGCGTCCCCTTGGTTAGGCGGGCTGGCAGGTCGGTTTGGCACACGGCCTTTTTTGATCGTCGGGCCGTGCATTGTTGGGGCGGGCTTTTTACTGTTGTTGCGGATGGACCTTCAGGTCAGTTATTGGACCGAAGTGTTGCCGGCCTTAGCGGTTATTGCGATGGGCCTGACCTGCGCCGTTGCGCCGTTAACAACAGCGATTTTTGCCTCGGTCGATAAAAAACACACCGGCTCGGCGTCGGGGCTGAACAACGCCATTGCCCGAACGGGTGGTCTGGTAGCCACCGCGTTGCTGGGCAAGGTGTTGGCGTATCACGCAGATTCCCTGATTGCAGCGTTTCATTGGGCCGTGGTTTTGGCCGCTGCGGTGTGTGTAGCGGCGGGGGCATGCGCGTTGGTCATTCAGAGCAATCCGAAGGCTCAGGGCAAATGATCGGCGGCCAAGTCCGCCTCCGAGCGGGCTTGTAAACGACCGGTGCGGCAGGCTTTCTGAAAACGTTCGAAATCGCGCTCGTTTTGCTCGGCATACGCTTGTGCGTATTTGAGCAGCGCATCCGCCAGGCTCGGGCCTTTGCCGATGTACCCGCTGATCTCCGCCGCGCAGCCCGAGGCTTTGGCGTGGGCATGGGCCAGCGCTCGACCACAGATGCGCCCGTAGGCCGCGAACGCTTCGCTGTCAAATGTCTCCAGTTCAGCCGAAATCTTCATGTCCCGCAGTTGCCGCACATAGAAATGACGTCCGTTCGGGCCGGTGGTCCAGCCGAGAAACAAGTCGCTGGCGGACTGCATCAAGCGCTGTCCATCCACCACCCGTTGCCCGTTGTGGCGAATCCGCGACTTGGCGCTGACGTAACCTGACAGCACGGAGGCCCGTGCTTCTTTGATCTGGAGGAACAGCGGGTGTTGCTGGTCGTCGGTCAGCAACGCGACCAAGCAACGAGTACCGACGCTGCCAACGCCGACCACTTTAAAAGCCATGTCCTGCACCTCGAAACGCCCCAACAATGCACGGCGATCGGCTTGCAGCGTGGGCCGGTAATCGCGCATGAAGGTTTCGTAGAGGGCTTGCCAATTCTTCAGGCCCATCCAGTCGTCGTCAGCGTCCAGCAGGGTGGTGGCGTTATGCAGGTGAAATATTTCCGGCAAATCATCGCGAATCAGCAAGTGCCCGTGTTCGTCGCGTTCGCTTATTTTGGGCAGCAGTTCGGCGTGGGTACGGCGTTCGGCTTTCTGCACTGCGCGCTCGACGTGGGCGAGGGTGCTGTCGGACTTTGCCTGTTCTAACAAATCCTCGTAACGGATGGCGTCGTACCAAAGTTCTAAAGCACCTTGCTGGGCGCACTCGGCCATGGCTTGTTGGTAGGCGGTGACGACTTCGCGGCAGACGCTTTCTTCCACGGTTTTGCCGTGGCGCAGGTCCCGGGCTGCGATCAGGAAACTGGCCACCAAGCGTTTCAAATCCCACTCCCAAGGGCCGGGGTGTGCTTCGTCAAAGTCGTTGACGCTGAACAACAGGTTACGTTCGGGCGTGGCGAAACCGCCGAAATTCATCAGGTGACAGTCGCCGCACACCGGAACGGTCAAACCCATGTTCGGCGTACCAGCGAGGTCGTGGGCGTGCAACAAGGCGTTGCCCCGGTAAAACGTGAAGGGTGAGACCAGCATCCGTCCGTAACGCAGTTCAACCAGCGGTTGGATGCGTCCTTCGCTGGAGGTTTCGATCAGTGAGATCGGGTCGCGGTGGGTGTCGCCATGCTCGGCCTGTGAACGGCGGGAGCAGTGTTTGCGGGCGTCCTTACCCGACTTCAGACGGTCTTTGAGGGTGGTCATGAAAGCCCTTCGCTCAGTAATGGTTCACCAAGCGTAGAGGGCGGCGAAGGACGCGCAAGGTGATCAGCGATTCAATGCAGCAACTGCGCGATCAGCCAGATGTTGGCGACGCTGATCACTGCAAACAAACTCCACGCCAGCAGGCGGGTAGGCAGGTTGTTAACGAAGGGGCCCATCAAGCGTTTGTCGTTGGTCATGCGGATCAATGGGTACAGGGCAAACGGTAATTGCAGGCTCAGCACCACTTGGCTAAGGATCAGCAGCTTGCCCACCGCATCGTCACCCATCAGCCAGACGCCGGTGAATGCCGGAATCAACGCCAGGCCTCGGGTGATTAACCGTCGCTGCCAGCACGGGATTCGCAGGTTCAGAAAACCTTCCATGATCACTTGGCCAGCGATGGTGCCGGTAAAGGTCGAACTCTGGCCCGAAGCCAACAACGCTATGCCGAATAGCAGGCTGGCAAAGGTGCCCCCCACCAAGGGGTCAAGCAGGTGATAGGCGTCCTGAATTTCCACCACGCCGGTGTGACCCGTCTGGTGAAACGCGGCAGCGGCGAGGATCAGGATGGCGGCGTTAACCAGCAACGCCAACGTCAGCGAGCCAATGGTGTCGATGCGAGACAAACGCACCGCGTCCTGGCGGCTGGCCAAATCCTTGCCGATCAACCGGGTTTGCACCACCGACGTGTGCAGGTACAGGTTGTGGGGCATCACCGTGGCCCCAAGAATTCCGATCGCCAGGTACAACGGCGCGGCGCCGCTGATGGCTGCAAGAGACGGTTTGAAGCCATGGAACACGTCGGGCCAATAGGGTTTGATCAGCAGCAGTTCGATAAAGAAGCACACGCCGATGGTCAGCACCAACACCAGCATGATCGCTTCCAAGCGGCGAAAGCCCCGGTTTTGCAGGGCCAGCACCAACAGGGTGTCGAAGGCGGTCAAGGCGATGCCGAAGGTCAAGGAAATGCCCAATAACAGGTGAAACGCCAAGGCGCAGCCCAGCACTTCGGCGAGGTCAGTGGCAATGATCGAGATTTCCGCCAGCACCCATTGGGTTCGGGCCGAACGAGTGCTGTAGCGTTCTCGACACAATTGCGCCAGATCGCGACCGGTGGCAATGCCGAGCCGCGAGCACAAGCATTGCAACGCCATGCCCGCCAGACTCGCCAGCAGCACCACGAACAACAAGTCGTAGCCGTAGCGCGAACCGGCCTCAATGGCGGTGGCCCAGTTGCCGGGGTCCATGTAGCCAATGGAAATCAGCAACCCCGGTCCGGCAAACTTCAGTGCGCGTTTCCAGAATACGGCACCTGAATCGACGGCCACCGAGCCCGCCACTTCAGGCGGACAGAACGGTGCGGTGGCTAATTTCGGCAGACTGAATTTCACACGGCATTCCGTTCAAAAAAACAAAGACGCAGCTTAGTCGCAATCCTCGGCGCTCCCAAGCACCTGATAGACCGGGTTCGGGCTATTCGCGAATAAATTCGCGCTCAATGGGACAACCCGGCTACCTTTAGCCACAGCCGGGAGCGCCGCCATTGCAGCATCGGCCTCCTGATGACCGCGTGTTATCACTTGGATATTCACATGACCGATATCGACTTCTTCCCCGTTACCCAAAAATGGCCCGCGCAGCACCCCGAGCAACTCCAGCTGTACTCGTTGCCCACCCCGAACGGGGTCAAGATTTCGATCATGCTCGAGGAAATTGGTCTGCCCTACGAGGTACACCGTGTCGGGTTTGATAATAATGACCAAATGACCCCGGCGTTTATGTCGCTGAACCCCAACAACAAAATCCCCGCCATTCTTGACCCGAACGGCCCCGGCGGAAAACCGCTGCCGCTGTTTGAATCTGGCGCGATTCTGATTTATCTGGCGGAAAAAACCGGCCAATTGATCTCCCAGGATCCGGCCAAGCGCTACCACACGATCCAGTGGCTCATGTTCCAGATGGGCGGTATCGGCCCGATGTTCGGCCAGTTGGGTTTCTTCCACAAATTTGCGGGTAAAGAATTCGAAGACAAACGCCCACGTGACCGCTACGTCAGCGAAGCCAAGCGTTTGTTGGGGGTTTTGGAGGCGCAACTGGAGGGCTACGATTGGGTCATGGGCGATGAATACAGCATCGCCGACATCGCCATCTTCCCTTGGATACGTGCGTTAGTCGGCTTTTACGAGGCGGGAGAGTTGGTGGGGATTGCTGATTTCCCGAACGTCGTGCGCTCGCTGGATCTGTTCTTGGCGCGACCCGCAGTGGTGAGGGGTTTGAAGATTCCTAGCTAAACCACCTGTTAATGCAAAACACCCCACAAGTCAGACGGGTGTCCAACTTGTGGGGTGCAGTTCTGAGTGCGTCGATAAATTAACGACGGTCTTTGAGCGGGTTAGGCTCGTCATCGATGTCGTCACCCAAATCATCGTCCATGGCATGGCGTTGGCCGATGACGTCATCCCCGCGCAGGGTGCTAGGCTCTGCACCTAACCCACTTGGTCGGCCCGTTTCGCCGAATGGTCGCTCGCTGACGCGGGAAACGCGCACCGGATCGGTCGGAATATTGTCGCGGGCATTCAACCCTGCTGGAGCGGTCAGGTCAGTATCCGGGGTGATGTAGCTGCCCGAAGCGCTCGCTAAATCCTTATTTGCCCAGCTCGCACTGCGCTCGTTGATATCGATGGCGCTATTGCTCTCCATGATATGTTCAGCCTTGTCGGCCTGTTCATCGGTGTCTACGGTTACCGTTACCAGCGTCGAGCCCCGGCGGTACGCTTCTGGGTAAGCGACGGCGTGGCGGTGCAGATTGTCGTCTTCGTCGTTGCCAAACAGCGAGCTGAAAAAGCGGCTGATTTTTTCACCCATGGATTCATCGTGGCCGCCCGCCCGACTCGTCGAAGCTTCATCGGCCAGACCTGAAGAAGTTTCAGCGGCGAGACCTGATGTCGAATCGCTCTGCGCCGCTGCGACGGTGATATTGGTGTGAGCGATGCCTTGATCGACCAATTCGGTTCTAACTTTGTCGGCGTCGCTGAAATTATCAAAAGCTGCAACAAGGGTATGTTTCATGTCCGTCTCTCTTGTTTGTGAATAAATCCAACCTTCGTAATTCTGGAGTGAACTCAGGTCCAAGAGTTGCTCGTGGCAGACGAGCGGCATTAGCCGGCGAGGTTAAGCAGGCGGCAGGTGTCAACAATGGATATAACGCCATTGGCGCCCGGTATACGGGCTCAGGGCGGCACGTGGAGTGCCGAATTTCGGCGCGTAGAAGCACATCAATACGATGACGGCCAAGGCGGCGCGCAGGGCTTTGCCGAGAAAGGCAATAAGCAGGATGTTGTCCGCATACAACGCGAGCACCAAGTGCAAGAAGCCGATCACGACAACCGCCAGTTTGATAAAGATCACCGACTTACGGTCGTTCTTTTCTTTGTTGAAGAGCGGGCCGTAGAAGTCCTTCATCGCCAAGGTGGCCGAGGCCAGGGTGTTGGCCGAGATACCGCCAAACAGCGCGCCGGCCAAGCCAATGACCACCAAACTGGCGCAGAAGGTCGGCATGTGTGCAATTAGCGCCGGCAATGCCTCGGTTATGCAACGTTTGCCGCTGTCAGGGCTCTTACAGTCTGTGCAAGCAATGTAAAAACGGAGTGACTGGTAGTATGACGACCCCGGATAAGCAGTATGTGGACTGGCTGGTTGAGCAATCGATGCTCAACGCGGCAAAACAGCGTGCGAAGGTGTATTCAGGCCACGGCCGACTCTGGCAGCGGCCTTACGCCCAAGCCCGGCCTCGGGATGCGTCGGCTATCGCATCGGTGTGGTTCACGGCCTATCCGGCGTCGATCATCACCCGCGAAGGCGGCTCGGTGTTGGAAGCCTTGGGCGATGAAGTCTTGTGGCACGCCTTGTCCGAGATCGGCGTGCAGGGCATTCACAACGGCCCGCTAAAAGCCTCCGGTGGTTTGCGCGGTCGCGAGCGCACCCCGAGCATCGACGGTAACTTCGACCGGATCAGCTTTGAGATCGACCCAGAACTGGGGACCGAGTCGCAGTTACTGGGCTTGAGCCGCATCGCCGCAGCACATAACGCCGTCATGATCGACGACGTCATCCCCTCCCACACGGGTAAAGGCGCGGATTTTCGTTTGGCTGAAATGGCCTACGAAGACTATCCGGGTTTGTACCACATGGTTGAAATTCGTGAGGAAGACTGGCACCTGTTGCCCGATCTGCTACCTGCTCGCGATGCCGCGAACTTGATGCCTGAGGTGGTGGATATCCTCCGGGACAAGCACTACATCGTCGGCCAATTGCAGCGGGTGATCTTCTTCGAGCCAGGCGTCAAAGAGACCGATTGGAGCGCCACCGGCGTGGTCACTGGGGTTGACGGCAAGGACCGGCGTTGGGTGTATTTGCACTATTTTAAAGAAGGCCAACCTTCGCTCAATTGGTTGGACCCGACGTTTGCCGCGCAACAAATGATCATTGGCGACGCTTTGCATGCCATCGATGTCATGGGTGCGCGGGTCTTGCGCCTGGACGCCAATGGTTTTCTTGGGGTTGAGCGCAAGGCCGAGGGCAATGCCTGGTCCGAGAGCCATCCACTGTCGATCACCGGCAACCAGTTACTCGGCGGCGCGATTCGCAAAGCAGGAGGTTTTAGTTTTCAAGAGCTCAACCTGACCTTGGATGACATTGCCGCCATGTCCCACGGCGGGGCTGACTTGTCATACGACTTCATTACTCGGCCTGCTTATCAGCATGCACTGCTCACCGGCACTACCGAGTTTTTGCGGCTGATGTTGCGCCAGGTTCACGTGTTCGGTATCGACCCCGCGTCGCTGATTCACGCCCTGCAAAATCATGATGAACTCACGTTGGAGTTGGTGCATTTCTGGACCCTGCATGCCCACGACACGTTTCACTATCAGGGTCAGAGCCTTCCAGGAAACATCCTCCGCGAACACATCCGCGAAGAAATGTACGAACGCTTGGCCGGGGAACACGCGCCGTACAACCTTAAGTTCGTCACCAACGGTGTGTCCTGTACCACCGCCAGTATCATTACCGCTGCCTTGGGCATTCGTGATCTCGACGCCATCACCGACGCCGACATCCTGCATATTCAACACATCCACCTGTTATTGGTGATGTACAACGCCATGCAGCCTGGGGTGTTCGCGTTATCAGGTTGGGACTTGGTTGGCGCCCTGACGCTGCCGGCCGAACAGGTTCAACACCTGATGGAAGACGGCGACACCCGCTGGATACACCGTGGCGCCTATGACTTGGTTGACCTGGACCCCGACGCCGAGTTTTCCGCCGGCAACATGCCGCGTCCGAAAACCCTGTACGGCAGCATTACCAGCCAACTGCAACGCAGCGACTCCTTCGCCTCACAGCTAAAGAAGATCCTCGCCGTGCGCCGCGCCTACGACATCGCTGCCAGTCGCCAAATCCTGATCCCCGACGTGCAACATCCGGGGTTGCTGATCATGGTTCACGAACTGCCAGCGGGGAAGGGCACCCAAATCACCGCGCTCAACTTCAGCAACGAGCAGATCGTCGAAACCTTGCACCTGCCCGACATCGCACCGGGGCCGGTGGTAGACATAATCAACGAGCGGGTTGAAGGTGATTTGACCGAAAAGGGTGAGTTCACTATTACGCTGGATGCCTATGAAGGGTTGGCGTTGCGGGTAGTCAGTATTACGTTGCCGATGGTTTGATGGCTATTCGTAGCAACCAATGTGTCGCATTCAGCGCTCGATGCTCGACTTCATGATCCACGCCCGCTCTGGACTGGGATACGCCAAGTAGCCGGCCTCGTCGGTTTCCGGGGGGCAGTTGGCTGTATTCATGATGTGCCCTTTACCGGCATCAGCGGCGAATCATATGAGCAGCTGTGCGACGGCTACCCATCAACGAAGCTCACAGCGATCTAACGATAGACCGTTTTGATATAAGCCGAGGGAGGAAAGGTCGTTATGCTGCGGGCCAGATTTTTCATGCGCTCGCGCTGATTTGTGGGACATGTAATGGATTTCGGTAATTTCGGATTAGTGCTTGCAGGCTTGACCGTCGGGTTTATCGTCGGGATGACAGGCGTCGGTGGCGGTTCGTTAATGACGCCGATTCTCCTATGGTTCGGGATCAACCCGGCCACGGCGGTGGGGACAGATTTGCTGTATGCGGCGATCACTAAGTCTGGCGGTGTGTTGGTTCATCGAAAGAATAAGAACATCGATTGGGCGGTCACCGGCTGGCTTACCCTCGGCAGTGTCCCGGCAGTTGTGCTAACGCTGTGGTACCTGAGCAGTTTACATACGGCTCCCCAGACCATGAACGCTCTGATCAAGCAGGCGTTGGGTTTCGTCTTGTTGGTCACTGCTTTGGCCATCTTCTTCAAAAAGCAGTTGCTTGAGTTTTCCCATAAGCGCGCTGGCGGTGACTACAGCCTCAGTGGTACTCGCCTCAACACCTTGACCGTGATCACCGGTCTGATTCTCGGGACGATGGTGGCGTTGACCTCCATAGGTGCAGGGGCCTTAGGCACGGTGGCATTGTTTATCCTGTACCCGTTCTTGCCAACAAGACGCTTGGTCGGTACTGAAATCGCCCACGCGGTTCCCCTGACGCTGGTAGCGGGGTTAGGCCATGCGAGCATGGGCAATATGGACTGGCATGTATTGGGTTTCTTGCTGATGGGTTCTCTACCGGGGATCTACATCGGAAGCCAGTTAACCGGGCGCATCTCCGACAACCTATTACGTCCGTGCCTAGCCGTCATGCTGGCGTGCATTGGATACAACCTGGCGTTTTGATGGTGACGTGCCGCTCAGGGCCTACACCTGGGCGGCAACTGCTTCAACCTTAAGCCGCAGGTTTCAACACCACCTTGGTCCAACCTTCATCCCGCGCATCGAAGTGCTCGTAGGCGCTCGGCCCTTCAGACAATTTCAGTCGGTGCGAAATAATTTGCGATGGCTTGGCTCGGTCGTGGTGAATTAACTCGGCGAGCTGCCGGTTGTACGCCTTGACGTTGGCTTGCCCCGTACGAATCTGCTGGCCTTTAAACCAGAATGCGCCGAAGTCAAAAGCCATCTTGCCTTCCTTGGCCAGTTCATTCTTGGCACCTGGATCTTGCGGGACAAACACCCCAACAACACCGATCCCACCCGTGGCCTTGGTTGAAGCAACCAGGTTGTTCATCGTCAGGTGGTTCGCTTCGTGACCATGGGCATCGCAGCACTGGTAGCCGACACACTCACAGCCCCTGTCTGTGCCCTTGCCGTGAGTCAGGTTAAGAATCTCATCGACTGCTTTTTTCTCCACCGCGTTAATCGGTGTAGCCCCCATGTGTGCCGCCAGCTTCAACCGATCGGGATGGGTGTCGACAACGAACACTTGTGAGGCGCCTTTGATCATCGCCGAGTGGGCGGCCATCAAACCGACCGGGCCAGCACCATAAATCGCGATGCTTTCGCCAGGTTTTAAACCGGCCAACTCGGTGGCATGCCAGCCGGTGGGGAATATGTCCGAGAGCATCACGTAATCGTCTTCCCGCTCTTTGGCGTCTTCCGGTAACACCAGGCAGTTGAAGTCGGCGTAAGGCACGCGTAACAGCTCCGCCTGACCGCCCTCATACGGGCCCATTTCAGCGAACCCGTAAGCTGCTCCGGCAGCGCCTGGGTTGGCGGTGAGGCAGAAACCGGTCAGGCCTTTCTCACAGTTCTCACAGAAACCGCAACCCACGTTGAACGGCAGGCATACCAGATCGCCGACTTTGATTCGGTCGACACCTGCACCAATTTCAATGACTTCACCGAGATTTTCGTGACCAAAAATTCGCCCGGTTTCAAAGCTGGTGCGGCCTTCATACATGTGCAAGTCAGACCCGCAAATATTGGTAGTCGTGATGCGGACCAGCGCGTCGGTGGGTTTTTGTATTTTGGCGTCGGGCACGTTTTGAACGCTGACGTCGCGAGGTCCGTTGTAAATAATCGCTTTCATGAGGCTCTCCGAATGAACTCATTGACACGCTCAGGGCGTATTGGGTTGTTCATGTCATTGGTCTTTCACGAAAAGCCGGGTGTTCAAAGAAACTGCGAAAAGGCAGACAAATGGTCGGGTTGGCGCAGCTCCTACAATTAAATTATCGATTATCAACGGGTTATGCCGTGTTTGATGAGCGCTGCCCAAGGTGCGACAAGTCCCAAGGACCTTCGCCAACAAGTTGGCCTACAGATAGTTGCATCGCCAACCTAACGCCTTATCAATTCATCCGTCCGCAGGCGGGAACCCGTTGCTAGTCCTCAAGTCTGTCCTCTACAGGCCCTATCAAGAGGAAGCAGGCATGCAAACCATGAAGGCAGTGAGGATAGAAACATTCGGTGGACCCGAGGTCATTCAGATTAAACAGGTTCCGATTCCAGAAGCCGCGTCGGGAGAACTGTTGATTCGGGTGGTCGCAGCCGGGGTCAACCCGGTCGATTATAAAATTCGCGAGGGAAAATATCCGGTCGTCAAAGCGGATAAGTTACCGCTGACCCTTGGTCGTGAAGTGGCCGGTATTGTTGAGCACATGGGATCGTCAGCGCTTGGAATGAAGGAGGGCGACCGGGTGATTGCGATGATTGGCGCAGACGGCGGCTATGCCGAATTTGCGCGGGTAAAAGCCGAGTACGCGTGCAAGGTGCCGGAAGATATTGATCTGCTAACGGCTGCTACCGTCCCTCTCGCCGCGCACACGGCTTGGCAGGCGTTGTTCAGCCATGGCCATTTGAAGGAGGGCCAACAGGTGTTGATTCATGGTGGCAGTGGTGGCGTTGGTCATTTTGCAGTGCAGTTTGCCAAGGCCCATGGGGCCAAAGTGTTCGCCACCGGATCGCAGAAGAGTCTGGCGTTCATTCAATCGCTGGGTGCGGATCGGGTGATTGATCACGATGCCGAGCGTTTTGAAGAGGTGTGCGCTGACCTGGACCTGGTTATTGATCTGGTCGGCGGCGAAACACAGCGCCGCTCGTGGGCCGTCTTGCGCGAAGGCGGGATTCTGGTCTCGACCCTTGAAGAACCCAAACAAGACATACCCGAAGCCAGTGGTAAAAGCGGCGTACGCTTCACCACCCAGCCCAGTGGTCTGCAACTGGCCGAAATCGTCGCCTTGATCAGTGCTGGCAAGGTCAAACCAGCGCTATATAAAACCTTCCCGCTTGATAACGCCAAACAAGCGCAGCAATTTCTTGAACACGAGCATGTCGAAGGCAAGATCGTGCTTGAAGTCAAAACATTCTGATCAGCCGTCTGTCGTCTGCCGCAGGGCGCTAGAGGATTGCTAACCGTTCACCCAAGGAAATTTCGGAGTTGTTCATGAAGCCTTATGTCATTTGCCACATGATGTCGTCCCTCGACGGTCACGCCCTAACGGACGGCTGGGATCGCCCGTTCAAAAAGAGCGCGGGTGATTTGTATGAAAAACTGGCTCAACAGTTCGAGTTCGATGCGTGGGCCTGCGGGCGGGTCACCATGCAGGAAATCGCCCACGGGGACGATTATCCCAAGGGACTGGCCAAGGCGCCGATCCCCCGCACCCACCACTTTGCCCAGCGCGACGCTGCTACCTATGCAATCTCCATTGACCCTCGCGGCAAGGTGGCGTGGAAGAACAATCAGGCGTTAGGTTCGCATGTAGTGGAGGTGGTCACTGAAAGCGTAACTGACGATTACTTGGCTTATTTACAGTCGATCAATGTGTCATACGTATTTGGCGGCAAGGCCGAGATTGATCTGCAGCAGGTTGTCGACCTCTTGGCGGTTGAGCTAGGTATCACGCGCTTGATCGTCGAAGGCGGACCTCACGTCAGCGGCTCGTTCGTTAACGCCGGGCTGATAGACGAAGTCAGTGTGCTGCTCCTGCCGCTGATTGATGGCCGCGGCGAGCATCCTGCTTCGTTTGAAGTGGCCAGTGATGCCTGGACGCAACCGACCTATTTGACGTTGGTTTCGGCAGACGTTCAGGAAGGTGGCGGGGTGTGGTTGCGCTATAAAAAATCGGCCTGAGTCCACGATAAGAGCCAACAAGTTGGCTCTTATCGTGGGTTGACCAGACCTAGCGTTTAGCTTATCTGATAGCCGTCAAACGCTTTTTGTTGCTGAAGTGCGGTAACGATATTTTTGCGGGTAGCGGGTTGTTCATTACCCTCGTTATCCATAAACGTTTCGACTTCCAGTTCGGCTGAATCACCTTCACCGACGAACGTAAACCCGAGGAACTCAAAGGCCTCACGGTCGACATTGGGCTTGGCGCGTGGCGTGCGAAGCGGCAGGGTGAGGCTTACGCCGTCTTTGCTGATGGTGAAAGCTTCGATCTCTTTTTTCACGCGGGCGATTTTGCTTTTGTTAGCAACGGGATTGCTGACAGCCTGGTGCGTCTGGTTGAGCACTTTAAGCGCCAAGCTGTACACCAATTCCTGAAATGCCGGATCGTCCTTGTAGCTGAACAGAATTCGGCTGATCGAGAATTTGCTGCTCAGGTCGGACAAGGCCTCGGCGTCGGCAGCTTCTGCGTCTTTAAGCTGTTTCAGCTCACCCATTAACTCGTAAGCTTTATCGTCGTCGACGTCATCTTGGGCTTGGCGAATCGCCGCTCGCAGCTGGCGGATCTGCTCGCTTTCTTTGGCCGTGTGAAAAGCGTCCAACACCATCTCGCTGACGGTTTTGGCTTGTGACACGTGCTGTGAAAGGTTGATTGCGTTTTCGTACTCCTGTTTCGAGGACAAGGAGATTACGGCTTCTTCTGTATGGGAGTCAGGCATTAATTTCACTATTTCATTGACTTGAATGTGGGGCGCGAAAAGCATCAGGCATTTCGGGGGTGCTTAATCTAGTGGACCAAGGCGGTGTTGTCACGGACGTTCAGCCGATAGGTCTGATACCGGCGGAGTAACAGATTTTGGCGCGAGAAATTTTACCCATGATGTGGAAATCAGGCGCTTAAAAGTGTAGAAAAGTAAGTGTCCAGTCAGTCAGGGATCAGTAAAATATGGTTATTACCGTTATAGAACGCGAGGAGAAAAATATGTCTCACGATGCTAGCAATGCGATGTTGCGCATGTGGGATGTATATCAGGGCGATGTCCTAGTAGGCGTGTATCACAACGAGGTTGACGCACTGAAATACAAGGAATTGCTCGAAAGTGGTCGCCTGGATAGTCTCAAGCCAGCGCCAAAAGCCTAAATCCAGAGATGAGGGCCAACCCGGTTAAACGCCGGGTTTTTAATGCCGATCGTCTGATGCTTTCGAACACGCGTCCTGATCACCTTTCAAAAATTTAGGGCCAACCGTTAGCGGCTCAAACAGAGGTGTTTATGGACCGTAATCCCACGTATCAGCGCAGTGCCCAATCGTCCCAGGATCCTGACATAGAAGATCTCGATCCGGATTCATTCGAAACCAATCCGGTTGCAAACGATATTGATCCAGATGCTGAAGACCTCGCACCTGATAATTTTCCGCAGCGCGATCCCGCTGCAGACGATTGGGAAGCCTCTGGCTCATCACCGGGTGAAGACGAGTTGGGTTTTGACCCGGAGTCACCTGACGTATCGGACCCACAGGTAGACCCAGTCGGTGCGGCAATAGTGCCGGGTGACATCCAAGACCCTGACCGCAAAAAAAACCAGAGCAACGATTACGACCCGCTGGGTGACCTGCGACCCTAATGCTGACCGCGTCCACTGCGAGGGTTTTTGGGTATTGGTATCAGCCGGCTGTCGGATACAACGCTGATAAATCGGCGATGGTAGTTGTCAGACGCTTCACCGCTTCCTGGTCGTCCGGCTGCAAGGACCTGAAATTAGCCAGCACGCTTTGTTCTATCTGGCTGAGGTTGTCAAAGCGTATAGGCGCCCTGGCGCCCGTCAAGACATAGAGCACGTCTACACCAATGGCCGTTAGCGCTGCAAAGTAGACGGCTTTGGGCACACGATCGCCGCCCTCGTATTTCCCCTGTGCGTTAGTCGCTACACCACCGCTTTTGCCGAAGGCTCGTTGAGAAAGCCCTAGGCGCTCTCTTTCTTTCCTTAGTCGGAAACCAATTCCATTCACTTGAATGTTCAATGCAGATCGCTCTATTCTTTCGGGTGGCCGATAGATTATTTATAAACCAGTTTGAACGAATTTGGATGGATTTGCCTATGTCTGGCATTCGAACGGCGGCACAAGCCAAGGCTTGGTTGGAACAACAAGGTAAGACGGTACAGGATTTTGCACGGGATCACGGCGTTGACCCGTCTACGACCTATCAAATACTTTCCGGCCACAAGAAGGGCCGACGGGGAGAATCGCACAAGGTTGCGGTGTTATTAGGGATGAAGATCGGCGTGATCTCTCCTGACCCAGTGATCGCTAATATGGCTCCCGGGCAAACTGAATAGTTTGCTTGCTTACCTACGCGTCGCGAGTTGACCGAGTGCCCTACTCAGTAGGCCACTCACCAGTGTTTAAGCATCAGCCTGTTTACCTGTGCCGAGGATTGCGTGTGTGCGAGTTAAAAACCCATTAGGCGTTTTTGAACGGGCACGCAGCGGCAGCCGCATTTTAGCGCCTCAAGGCTCACCGGCCACCTTGTCACCCGTTCGGCGACCACCCGCTACCGTTTTCAAGCTCGCTGCGTGTTCGCGAAGGATCACTTCATCGTCTTGCAGGGCCACGATAACGCCCGCAATTGACTTGAGGGCATTGCCATTCCCGCCTTGGATGAGCTCAACCGAAATGTCCAAAAGCACATTCACGGCTTCCCGAAGGTTATCAGCCGCATCGGCGAGATCGTGTTCAACACGCTTTGATCTGCGTCGTTTCCACATAGCAGCCTCCCCAGGAAAATAAATAGGTTAGTGCAGTGTGACTGCTGGCGTTTTGCCAAATTCCTTTTTTGCGCTTTTTTTTGTGAGAGGGCATAGACGTCTTGCACTGAGCTGAAGGGCGTCTAGGGGTCGACATTTCTTACTTGGCAGCCAAAATCCGGCAGTGGGAGTAGTTTGACTCCGCTGGCGCACGGTAACCCTTTTGAATTCAGCCACGTCAAGGTCCGGCCAGAAGCCGTTCTTTTTAGAACCCCAGAAACCACGAAGCCCCTGCAATTCATCGCTGAATTCAGGGGCTTCGTGTTGTTTCAATGTGGCGGTGAGGGAGGGATTCGAACCTGCCCGATCGACGATTTGGCACACGCGGCCCCCGGTTTATAAGGGCTGTAGAGGAGGTGGGTGAGCTGGTTTTTTCCCATGGTGTTCCCATGGATTCGCCGATTGCCACTTTGACGCCACCCTAACTATTTTTGGGGCTATCAGGAGAGGACTTTTTCAAAATTCATAACCTGCTGATTCATATAGAATTTTTATTTTAATGCCTTTCCAGATAGCCTAGGTGGCGACTTGATCGCCATGTGTCAAAGCCACGTATTCCGTGGTCTGTAGAGTATTTTGGCCACCGTTTCGCATAGGGTGGCGATTAATCCTCACTTTTCAGCGTGACCTGAAAACTAGCCATGCCTGAACGATATGGGCTTCGTTCCGAATCGGTCAGTGGGACATTTTCGATGGCCCCCATGCGTCGTTTTGCACGTTAGGTGGTTGACTGTTGGACGACGTTGTCCCATGGTTATCCACGAGGACTGCAACTGCGCATTCGTCAGGACTGGGCACCAGTTGTTTGCCCCCCCGCATTTTTGGCAGCAGAGAAAGCTGGTTTCTCTGAAGTAGTGACGGCAAGCATGCTTGCCGGATTCTGAACCCAAGGTCCAAGACTAGGAGCTAAAGAATCGCTGCGACTACTCCTCAAGCACACAAAAAAGGCGTCCTCTGGACGCCTTTTTTTATTTCTTTTGCGGCAATAAACAGATTGGTCTCATAGGGGGGGCACAGAATTTGGAAAAAGTCGTACGCTAGGCATTCGGCCTGCACCTACTTGAGTGCTGCCGCGTAGATTTGTGATAATGTGAATACACGTATTACATAGGAGCCTTAGACATGGCCACTTCCATTCGCTTGGCACCCGAAACCGAGCAGCGCCTAGATTTTTTGGCGACCAGCACCGGGCGTACCAAGGCGTATTATCTGCGCGAAATCATCGATCATGGTCTTACTGACCTTGAGGATTACTACCTCGCGGCTGAAGTCCTGGAGCGTGTCCGTAAAAATACAGAGGTCGTTCACTCTGCTGCGGACGTAAGGAAAGACCTTGGCTTGGACGATTGATTATACCGACACGGCCAAAACACAGTTGCGCAAGCTCGACAAGCAGTCAGCGAAGCGCATTCTTGATTTTATGGATGAGCGGGTGTCCAGCAGGGATGATCCGAGAACTACTGGCAAGGCGCTTACAGGTCCACTGGGTGGCTTGTGGCGGTATCGCGTAGGAGACTTTCGAGTAATCTGCGAGATTCAGGACGGTGCTTTACGGATACTGGTTGTACAGCTTGGCAACCGTCGAGAAGTTTACCGTTGAACCAACGTAACCCGCTGGCACGTCCAGTTGAAGCCATGTCCTGCGGGGCTTTCATCTCTCTGGCCACCACTCCGATGCAATCCTCGTATTTGCCCGGCCGTTAGCGATCTCATTATGGAAAATGTCCCGAAACTGGCGTTTTCCAAATTGCGGCCCCGCAAAACCAAGGTCTCCAGCTCCCCGTCTTCCCAAGCGACGACAGCGTCCCAGTGCAACCGCGATTCACTTCTCTTCAAAACCTTGCACAAAATGAAATCGGCAATTACCCGCTAAGCCCCACGGCCCGCCTGAGTCACAGCTTCGTTTGCACTACACCTGCGGTTGCATAAAAAACGAACACAAAGCCCGTCGGCGGGAGGGGGAAAAGTGCGTTCCTTCCCCCATTTTTTTTCGATGCACAGTTTTCACCCAATGCGAACCGTTGCACGCAGCAGTGTGTACGGTGTGTATTTGGCTGCTGATTCAAATCAAAGTCGTGTGTACGATACACAACGTCGGCAAGGGTGGAGGGAACGATGCGAAGTAGGGAAGTGATTGACTTAATGCTGGCGGATGGAGGGTTTGAAGTGGCGGTAAAGGGCAGTCACCACCAGTTCAAACACTCTACCAAACCGGGCCGGGTAACAGTGCCGCACCCCAAGTCCGACATAGCTAAAGGGACGCTGAACAACATACTGAAGTCTGCCGGCCTCAAGTGAGGTCGGCATGTAACACCGGGGTCCTTTGAGGACCACCAAGGGGTCTAAGACGAAATGAAATTTCCAGTCGTAATACACAAAGACGCGGATTCCGAATACGGGGTAACTGTCCCTGATGTGCCGGGTTGCTTCTCTTGCGGTTCAACCTTCTCGCAGGCGCTGGAAAACGTAAGCGAAGCGCTGGCTCTGCATCTGGAAGGTCTGGTAGCGGATGACGAGACGTTGCCGCAGGCACTGGAAGTCGACGCTCACCTGGACAATCCAGACTTCGCAGGGGGCGTATGGGCGGTAGTGGATTTTGACCTTACACCGTATTTGGGCAAGTCTGTACGGTTCAACGCTTCGCTGCCTGAGCACCTGCTGAATCGCATTGATCAGAAAGTAATGAAAGATCATCGTTATGCTTCACGTTCGGGTTTTTTGGCCACCGCCGCGCTACGCGAGTTATGTGCATAATCCAAGCGGTAATTGTAAATAATAAGGGCGCCGATTGGCGCCCTTATTATTTACAGGGTGATGGGTTTTAACTGGCCTACCAACGCCGTAGCCTTACCTTGATACCCAGCAAACGCCGCCGCACTATCCGGCGGCGGTGTCGGTCCGTGAACATGCACCGCAATCGCCGCATTCATCTCCCCCACCAAATCAATCAAATCCGGCGAACAGCATCAAGCGCTTTCCCTGGAACATTGATCACACAAGCCTTTGTGACTTTTGTCGAAAATGGCGTGCCTGTGGAAATGATGCCAAGTGCAGCAAGCAGCGCCATGCATTGAATGCTGCCCGGCGAACCGCTCAGCAGAAACGCTGAACGGCGTCCACTAGAACCAACGCTTCAACATTCTAGGCCCGGAAACGGGCCTTTTTTGTAACCATTGGCTTTCCGTTTTTGCATCGATATAAAAGTAAGGGACTACATGACTAATGGCGTCGAAGCTCGGGGCAATTCAGTCCGAATCTACTTTGACGCGTTACGCAAAGTGCATGCGATCACCCAAGGGGGGGAGGCGGACATTGTAGAGATTGTCGAGCGGGACAATCGAACAGTCAGAAATCACAAACTCCATTTTGTGTTCGTGAACACCGTCACTGGTGAGCCCCACGCTAGTGATCTCAGCATTCGAGAACGCTTCTTCGTTGCCCACCTGAAAAACGCAGGTGTTCGATACCGAGGGCCTGGCCAGTGCCGACATACGTATGCCAGCCAACTGTTGAGTACCGGCGTCGCTTCAATCGACTGGATCGCGGAGCAGATGGGTCATACCAATGGAAACATGATCCGCAAGCACTACGGCACTTGGATTAACGAGGATGGACCAGACGTCATCGGCATCCTCGAACATGCCCTAAAACTCTAGCGCTATTCCCATATTGTTCCCATATGGGTAAAAACGTATTTTTTTCAGCCCTCTAAAACCACAAAACCCCTGAGATTCTTTAATGAATTCAGGGGTTTGGCGTATTTCATGTTTGGCGGTGAGGGAGGGATTCGAACCCTCGATAAAATTTCTTCTATACACACTTTCCAGGCGTGCTCCTTAAGCCTCTCGGACACCTCACCGTATCTCGTCAAACCATTCGGTCTGTCGAGGCGCGCTAATGTAGTCGAAACCTTTGACGAAGGCAAAAGTTTTTTTCAGAATTTTCATGTGCTTAAAGCGGATAACGCTCAAATGCAACACGGCCTCGGCTTCGTGGGAAGTCCGGGGCCGTGCCATGGGCTGACGTTTGCTGGTTATCAGGCGCCGAAGCCGACGTCGATGGTCAGGCTCGCGCCGGTGATGTAGCCCGCTTCCGGGCCGGCCAGGTAGGTGACGAAGCTGGCGATTTTGTCGCCGGTGCCGTGGCGGACCGACGGCAAGCAGTGAGATTAATGAGTCGGCGAAGTTACCGCCGAAGGTTTCGACGGTAGTATCTCGCTGTACTACAGCGAACATAACCTGCTGCCCGGCAAGACTCGGGTGTTTGTCGACTTTGTGATCGAGCAGTTTGCCAATCAAAACCTGGCGCAGGTATTCAGCGCCCTCTAGAGGACAAGGATCATATGGATATTCAATCCAACGCAGTGCTGGTGCTGATTGATATGCAAAAGGGCATCAATCATCCGAAGCTGGGACGGCGCAACAACCCTCATGCCGAGCTGCAGATGCTTCGGCTGCTGGCCCTTTGGCGCGCGACTGAGCGTCCGGTTATTCATGTCCGACATTTTTCCCGGTCCCCAGACTCCGTATTCTGGCCGGAGCAATCGGGTGTCGACTATCAACCTGAGTTTCTGCCGGTGGAAGGCGAGCGCGAGTGGCAAAAACAAACACCCGATGCGTTTTGTGGGACGTCATTGGAAAGTGAGCTGCGCACCGATTCGATCAGCCAAATCGTCATCGTCGGCGTGGTGACTAACAACTCAGTAGAGTCGACGGCGCGCAGTGGCGGCAATCTTGGGTTTGACGTACTGGTCGTGCATGACGCCTGCTTCACCTTCGATCAGCCCGACTTCTTCGGCAATCCGCACACCGCCGAAGAAGTGCATGCCATGTCGCTGGGTAACCTGCATGGCGAGTACGCGACGGTGGTGGCGACGAATGAGGTATTGGACGCGCTTGGGAGGTGGTCACGGTTGCACGGTGCTGTCAGTAAAAACACTGGCCAACCGTAGGAGCGCGCTTGCCCGCGATCGGCTGCGAAGCAGTCGTAAATCAGCCGCTCGATTCTTTCGGTCGAAACCGGGTCTGCCTAGTGGGACCGCTTCGCGCTCCATCGCGGCAAGCGCGCTCCTATGTGTTTTTGTACGGCGCCATCGACACGGCCTACAATTTGAACCGCGCCATCTGTGAGGCCAGATGGTCGGCTTTGTTCGACAGTTTCAGGCAGTCCTCGCGGCAAATCTGCACGTCTTTCGCCGTCGATTGCGCAAGGTCGGCAATGCCTTGAACATTGCGGTTGATCTCTTCGGTGACCGAACTTTGCTGCTCTGTGGCGGCGGCGACTTGATGGTTACGGTCGGTCAATTCCTCGACATGCCCTGCAATGGCATCCAGTGAGTCACCAGTGCGGCGGCTCGCTTCAACACCGGTGCCCGTGGCGGCTTGACCTGCCCGCATGGACGCTACGGCTTGGTCGGCACCGCCTTTGAGTTCACCAATCATCTGCTGAATTTCCCCGGTAGCGCTCTGAGTACGACCGGCGAGGGTGCGAACTTCATCGGCGACCACCGCAAATCCACGTCCCAGTTCTCCGGCACGCGCCGCTTCGATGGCTGCGTTGAGGGCCAATAAATTGGTCTGCTCGGAAATACTGCGAATCACCGTCAACACCTGATCGATGTTGGCGATCTTGGTGGCCAGCGCTTCAACCGCGCCTGTTGCGCTGCCGACACCGTCGGACATCGCCTGAATATGAGCAATCGATTGGCCAACGATACGTTTGGCCGACACCGCTTGGTCCTGCGTGCTGCGTGACACCTGTGCAGCGGCACCGGCATTCCGGGCAATTTCCTGCACCGTCAGGCCCATCTCATGCACAGCGGTCGCGACCATGTCGGTCATCTGTTGTTGCTGCACCGCCCGCGTCGAGGTGTTTTCCACCACCCGCGCGACATCTCCCACGCTTTGGCGTAATTGTTCGCTGGTGGTCAATGCATCGCCGATCAGTTCGTGCAGGCTTCCAATGAAACGGTTGAAGCCCCGCGCCAAATCGCCCAGTTCGTTTTCCCGATGATCATCCAGACGCCGGGTCAGGTCGCCATCGCCGCCACCAATGTCGATCAGCGCGGTAGTGACCTGACGAATTGGCCGCACGATGCCACGTGCTATCCAGGCCACAAAACCGAGGAAACACAGCACCACTGCCAGACTGATAGCGGAGATGATCGTCAGTGCGTCTTTGGCCGGGCCGTAGACTTCCGCCAGCGGCACCTCACTGACCAGGGTCCAGCCTAGTGAATCCACCGGCGCGGCCAAGGCCACAAAAGCTTGGCCGTTGCGCTCGAATTCGATTGGGGTTTTACCGGTGGTAGCGCCCAACAACGAGTGGGCCGGTCCCGCGCCGACCAACTGCTCCAGCGACTGGCGGTCGTTGAAATCGGCGTTGGGGTGAACCTTGACCTTGCCGTCCGGGCTCACCAGATAGACTTGACCATGCTCATCAAAATGAAAGTTACGGACCATTTCTGACAAGGCGCTCAAGCTAAAACCAAGGCCTGCCACGCCGACGACGATGCCGTTGCTTTCAATCCGCTGGTTGATGAACAGCGTAGGGACTCGGGTGGTTTGATCAATGTCGATTTCCAGCGCGCGCGGTTTGCCGCTGGCGAGGAAATCATAGAACCAGCCGTTTTCCTTGGCGCCAGGCTGCAACGTGCGGTCCACCCCTTTGTTGGTGAAGTAGTGGCCGCTGTCCTTGGCGACGATAAAGGTGGTCAATGCTTTGTGTTGCTGCTGGATATTGGCCAGGTAACGCACGAAGGTCGCTTGTTGGGCAGGGTCTTCCCCCGTGCGCAACCAATCCTCCACCAGTGTGTTGTCGGCAATGTCACTGGCGGCGGTGAGGGGCGAAGCGAGCAGCCGCTCAAGGTCGTTGCGGATGGCCTCGACACTGGCGGGCATGGCTTGTTGCAGCAGATAGCGATCGGTCAGCCGGTTCAAGGCGAAGGCATAAATGGCGATCACAATCAGACTGCTGATGACCAATGCTGCACCCATGCTCAAGGTGAGTTGCCACTGAATACTTTTTCGCCAGACAGGCATAGGGAAACTCCACGTAAAACGAGCGGACGCACAACCACGACGGAAAAGTGCTGAGAGGGGGCTTTTGCATAAGGCAATAACTGCGCCATAAAGCTGAACTGCAGGTCAACTTTATGGGTTGTCTGCGGCGCAAAGCGCTGGATTAGAGCGGATAACCGTTAAATATATAAATCCGACGTCATGCAAAACGGGCCGCCCGCCGAGACACAACACTGTGTCGTTTTGGAGCAGTTCAGCGAGGAATGGGTGGTTATGTGGCATTTGGCCAAGTTGTAGGGCAACAGACGTGGATGCATGGCTGGCGGGATGGCCTCCAACTCCGTACCATCCTCAACCCTCTTTTCCCGCCTTCCTGCGTCTGACTTCGCTGGCGAACAATTTAGGTAAGCCATGAAATCAAATCGCCTACGCGCCGATGCCTTGGCTGGACTGACGACGTCATTCGCGCTATTGCCCGAGTGCATCGCTTTTGCCCTGGTCGCCCACCTTAATCCGCTGATGGGGCTTTACGGCGCCTTCATCATCTGCACCTTGACTGCCCTGTTCGGCGGCCGCCCGGGAATGATTTCCGGCGCGGCGGGATCAATGGCGGTGGTGATCGTCGCGCTGGTGGTGCAACACGGCGTGCAGTACCTGCTTGCCACCGTAGTGATCGGCGGGTTGATCATGATCGTGTTTGGCCTGCTGAGACTGGGCAAGCTGATTCGCATGGTGCCGCACCCGGTAATGCTCGGCTTCGTCAACGGCTTGGCGATCATCATCGCCTTGGCCCAGTTGGAGCAATTCAAGAGCGGAGAAACCTGGCTGAGCGGTCCAGCGCTTTATTTGATGATCGGGTTGGTGGCATTGACCATGGCCATCGTCTACCTGCTGCCACGTTTGACCCAGGCTGTGCCGTCGGCGCTGGTGGCCATCCTCGGTGTCGGTCTGGCGGTGTATCTGCTTGACCTGCCGACCCGCACCCTTGGTGACATGGCGCACATTGCCGCAGGCTTGCCCGGTCTGGCGCTGCCTCAAGTGCCGTGGAACCTGCAAACCCTGTTCATCGTGACCCCTTACGCCGTATTGATGGCTTTGGTCGGCATTCTTGAAACCCTGTTGACGCTGAACCTTACCGACGAAATCACCGAAAGCCGTGGTTACCCGGATAAAGAGTGCGTGGCGTTGGGGGCGGCCAATATGGTCTCGGGATTGTTTGGCGGCATGGGCGGATGCGCCATGATCGGTCAGACCGTGATCAACCTCAGTTCCAGCGGTCGTGGGCGTTTTTCCGGCGTGGTCGCTGGGGTAATGATCCTGTTATTCGTGCTGTTTCTTTCCCCGCTGATCGAGCACATTCCGCTGGCCGCATTGGTCGGGGTGATGTTGGTCGTGTCGCAGCAAACATTCGCCTGGGCCTCGTTGCGGGTGCTGAACAAGGTGCCGCTGAACGACGTGTTGGTGATTTTAACGGTGACGGTTATCACCGTATTTACCGACTTGGCCACCGCTGTATTGTGCGGCATCGTCATTGCCGCGCTCAATTTCGCCTGGCAGCAGGCTCGCGAGCTCTATGCCGACAGTTCATTGGAAGCAGACGGAAGCAAGCTCTACCGCTTACACGGCACGCTGTTCTTCGCCTCGACAACACCATTCCTCAATCAGTTCGACCCCGCCAATGACCCCGCCCACGTGACTCTGGACTGTCGCCGCTTGAGTTTTGTCGATTACTCGGCCATCGCCGCGCTGAAGGCCTTGCGTGAGCGCTACGTCAAAGTCGGCAAGCACTTGCACGTGCTTCACTTGTCCGAACGCTGCAAGCAGATGCTTAAGCGCGCCGGCGTGCATCACGATTGAGGAGCCCATTTCTTGATGAACATTGTTTCTCCCCTGGACGCCTATCGACAGGCTATCGACCAACAAGGGTTTACCCCCGATGCTGCACAGTTAAACGCTGCGCAGTGCTTGCAAGACTGTTTCCTGGCGCTACACGACGGCAAGCGTCGGCCGCAGACCCAGGGCGTTTACCTGTGGGGGCCGGTGGGCCGTGGCAAAACCTGGTTGATGGACCGTTTCTACGACAGCCTGAGCTTGCCCGCGCGGCGCCAGCATTTTCATCACTTCATGCGCTGGGTTCACATGCGCCTGTTCCAATTGACCGGCACCGCCAATCCTTTGCGGGCGCTGGCCCAAGAACTGGCCAAAGACGTGCGGGTGCTGTGTTTCGATGAGCTATTCGTGAACGACATCGGCGACGCGATCATTCTCGGTGGATTGCTGCAAGTGATGTTTCAAGAGGGCGTGGTCGTGGTGTCCACCTCCAACCAGCCGCCAGAGCAGTTGTATGAAAACGGTCACAACCGTGAGCGTTTCGAGCCGGCCATCGTCGCCATTAACCGTTACATGACCGTGGTGACCGTCGACGGCGGCGAAGACCACCGCCTGCATCCGGGGCAATTGCATCAGCGTTACTGGGTGAGTCAGCCGGGCAGTATGAGTGCGCTGGCCGGTGTCTTCGAGCAGCTGAGCGCGGGCCAGCCATCGTCGAATGAGCCCGTGGCGTTCGGTCATCGCCGCATCAACGTGATCCGCCACAGCGAAAAAGTCCTGTGGTGCCGTTATGCCGACGTCTGCGAACAGCCATTGGCGGCCATGGATTTCATCGATTTATGCGATCGGTTTTCCGCGATTTTGATCAGCGAAGTACCGGCGTTGAGTGCCAAACAGCGCGAAGGAAAAATCGCCCGCGGCACTGAGGATGCAGTAGAACAGGTCGCGGCCGGTGATCGCGTACTGCCGCAATTGTCGGTGCACGACGATGGTGTTCGGCGTTTCATTGCGCTGGTCGACGAGTGCTATGACCGTCGAGTACCGCTGTATGTCGAGGCGCAAGTGCCGCTTGAAGCGTTGTACACCGAGGGCTACCTGTCCTTCGCCTTTCGCCGCACGCTGAGCCGTTTGCAGGAAATGCAGCTGGAGCGGTTTGCAAAACTGTAGGAGCGAACGTGTTCACGAGACTGCTTAACTGCCAGCCCCTACAGAGCGGCGCGGACGCGATTCTTTCGGCGTTGAGCCAGCAGGTGTTTGCTGCCTTCTGCGACCAACACCAGCACCGCAAACCAGATCGGCAGGTAGGTCAACCATTCATCGCGGTGGATGCTTTCCCCCAGCAGCAAGGCCACGCCGACTAACAGCACCGGTTCAACGTAGCTCAAAAGCCCGAACAGGCTGAAGGGCAACAGGCGGCTGGCGATGATGTAACTGCACAGCGCCGACGCGCTGATCATGCCCAGGACCGGAATCAACAGATACAAACGCGCAGAGTGGGAGAGGGCGCTGGGGTTGCCGTTGACGATGAACCACAGACTGACCGGCAGCATCAGCGCCATGTCGAACCACAGGCCGCCGAGGTTATCGGTGCCCAGCCTGCGCCGCAAAACGAAATAAAACGGATAACCCAATGCGACCAACAGCGTTTCCCAGGAAAAGCTGCCCACGCGGTACAGCTCGTTGCCAACCCCCACCAGCGCACAACACGCGGCGATAGTTTGCAGGCGTGACAGGTGTTCCCCATAGGCGATGCGGCCGGTAACGATCATCGTCAGCGGTAATAGAAAATAGCCCAGCGACACGTCCATGCTGCGTCCATGCAACGGCGCCCACATAAACAGCCAGAGTTGCACGCCCAGTAAAAGCGATGACAGCAGCATGCTGGTTAACAGAATGGGTGACTGCCGCAAGCGTGTGGCGATGTCGCGCACCAGCCGCCAGTCGCCGCTGGAAAGCATGAACAGCGTCACGCACGGCACCGTCAGCAGCATACGCCAGCCGAAGATTTCGCTGCCGCTCAGGGGCTTGAGGAGTGAGGTGTAAAAATACATGACCGCGAACAGGATCGAGGCCAGAACCGACAGCGCAATGCCTTTTGACACAACTTCCTCACGTCTTTTCAATTCTTATTTGTCGCGCGATTTCCTCGCAACGCCGGTTTTAGCTGAGTCAGAAGCGGCGCGTAGTCTAGCCGATCCCAGGTGGCAGGATATGACGGACGTTTGGCAGATAACGTGACCTCGCGCCGATTGTGGCCAAGCCCCCACGGGCAGAGACTTGTTTCAGCCGCGCCATACAGGTGCGATAGCCTGAGGAACGTCACCATGACCACCCACATTGCCGGTATTAAGATCCCTGACAGCGCCCTGGCCAAAGCCACCACAGAATACATTCGTGATAACGAACCTGACCTGTTGTATCACCACTCCCGCCGGGTTTTCTTGTTCGGCGCATTGAGCGGTGAACGCCAAGGGCTCAAGTACGATGCCGAACAACTGTATGTCGGCGCCATGTTCCATGACCTCGGTTTGGTGGAAGGCCATCGCAGCGCTGACGAGCGTTTTGAAGTCGACAGCGCTAACGCCGCCCGCGCCTTCGTGAAGCCGTTTGGCTTGTCGGAAGGCGACATGGAGCAGGTCTGGTTATCAATTGCCCTGCACACCACACCGAACGTCGTGCGTCATTTGCGTCCGAACGTGGCGTTGGTGACGGCAGGGGTCGAAATGGACGTACTGGGTATGGAATACGCTGCGTTCTCCACCGAACAGCGTGACGCCGTGGTGCATGCGCATCCTCGTGGCGAAGGCTTCAAGGAATGCATCATCTGTGCGTTCGCCGATGGCTTCAAAGACAAGCCAGACACCACATTTGGTACCGTCAACGCTGACGTGCTGGTGGACCTTGATCCTAAGTTCAAACCAATGAACTTCGTCGACATCATCCGCAAGTCGCCTTGGGTGGCGTAACCCCGCACCCTTCTCTGTACAAGGAGCCAACTTGTTGGCGAGGGGTTTGACGAGATATGTCTGATACGCCGCCTCGCCAACAAGTTGGTTCCTACAGAGTCGTTTGGATTTTTAAAACAACGCAAAACATTTGGATACGCCGCCACCTTTGTTAGGCTGCTTCGATTGCCGGGTTGTACCCGCCTGACGTTTCGAAGGACGCTGCATGACTTCTATCAACATCGCTGCGCCGGCCATCAGCGCCCGACGCGAGCAGCTTTCCACCCGAATCGCTTTTTTTATTGCCGGTTTTGGCGTCGCCGCATGGGCGCCATTGGTGCCTTATGCCAAGGCCCGCGTCGATCTGAACGACGGCACCCTCGGGCTATTGCTGCTCTGCCTGGGTGTCGGCTCGATCATCGCCATGCCCTTGGCTGGAATACTCGCCGGGCGTTTTGGTTGCCGCATTGTCTTGATCCTGTCCAGCGTACTGATCTGCCTATGTCTGCCATTATTGGCGACGGTCTCCAGCCTGCCGCTGCTGATCGCGACCCTGTTCGTATTCGGTGCCAGCATGGGCGCGTTGGATTGCACGGTGAATATTCAGGCGATTATGGTTGAGAGGGCCAGCGGTAAAACCATGATGTCGGGCTTTCATGGCCTGTTCAGTCTCGGCGGGATTGCCGGTGCAGCCAGTGTCAGTGGGTTGCTCAGTGTTGGCGCCTCCCCGTTGATCGCCATGGGGGCGGTGGTGGCGATCATCCTCATCGCGCTGATTAAGGCCTCGCCGCACTTCCTCACCTACGGCAGCGAGAGCAAAGGTCCGGCGTTCGCCATTCCCCACGGCATCGTGCTGTTTATCGGTCTGTTATGCCTGACGGTGTTCCTGACCGAAGGCGCGATGCTGGATTGGAGCGCGGTGTTCCTGAGTTCGATGCGTGGCGTTGACCCGGCTTATGCCGGTTTGGGTTATGCGGTATTTGCCCTGACCATGACCGTCGGACGTCTCTCGGGTGATGCCATCGTGCGTCGGGTCGGGGCCAATCAGGTGATCATTCTTGGGGGGCTGTTCGCGTCGGCGGGATTGACGCTGGCGACACTTATTCCCGCCTGGGAAGCGACGTTGCTGGGCTACGCGTTGGTGGGCGTTGGGTGCTCGAATATCGTGCCAGTGCTTTACAGCGCCATCGGGCGACAAACCGTCATGCCGGAACATGTAGCGGTTCCTGCCGTGACCACGCTGGGCTACGGCGGCATTCTTGCGGGCCCGGCGGTTATCGGTTTCATCGCCCACGCCAGCAGCTTGAACCTGGCATTTTTGTGCATCGCCGTGTTGCTGCTGGGTGTGGCGTTGGGTGGTCGGATGCTTAAGGTTTGAGATGAAGTTCCGAGGTCTCCTACATTTAAGCCGGAACCATCTAAGCCGGAACCATCGCAAAACCAACGCCGAAACGGTTCCAGGCATTGATCGTGGCAATCGCCAGCGTCAGGTTGACCACTTCGGCTTCGCTGAAATACTCCAGCAGCGCCTGGTATTGATCCTGCGGCGCATGCTGAACGGACAACAGCGTCAAGCTCTCGACCCACGCCAGTGCGGCGCGTTCACGGGGCGTGAAGAACGCCGTTTCTTTCCAGACGCATAGCGTTTGCAAGCGCGCTTCAGTTTCACCGGCTTTGCGTGCATCGCTGGCGTGCATGTCCACGCAATAAGCACAGCCATTGAGTTGCGAAGCACGAAGGCGAACCAGTTCCAGCAACGAACTTTCCAGCCCACACTTACCCACGGCCTGCTCCAGCCCCATTAACGCCTTCAACGCCTCCGGTGCCATTTTCCCCCATTCAATTCGGCTGTTCATTTCGTTGTCTCCAAAGGTGATCGACTGTTTGTCGGGCGTCACAGTACCGTCCTCGACAGCAGTTTCGAATAGCCAATTCCGAGTGAATCGGCGGGTCCAATTGCGAATGGCTGTGCCAGGCAAACACACTTCATGAACGGGGTCCCCACGCTTTGCGCCTTGCCGTGAACGCACAACGAACTAGGATGTCTTCAATAATCATAAGGAGACATCCATGTTCGCTGGATTCGAAAAGAAGGTCTGTAAGGTCAACGGTGTTGAAATTGCCTACCGCATTGGAGGCTCTGGCCCCGGTCTGTTGTTGCTGCACGGCCATCCGCAAACCCACGTGATCTGGCACAAAGTCGCCGAAACCCTGGCCAAACAATTCACCGTGGTCGCGGCTGACTTGCGTGGCTACGGTGACAGCAGCAAGCCATTGGCCGACCCCGAACACCGCCTTTATTCCAAGCGCGAAATGGGCCGCGACAACGTTGAGTTGATGCGTGAACTAGGCTTTTCAACATTTTCGGTGTTGGCCCACGACCGTGGCGCCAGGGTTGCCCATCGGTTGGCGCTGGATCATCCACACACGGTAAACCGCATGGTACTGCTGGACATCGCGCCGACGCTGGCGATGTACAGCCAAACCAACGAGGCGTTCGCCCGCGCCTATTGGCATTGGTTTTTTCTGATCCGCCCGGCACCGCTACCGGAAACGTTGATCGAAGCCGATCCCGAACAGTTTCTGCGCAGCGTCATGGGCAGCCGTAGCGCGGGCATGGCGCCATTTACCGACCAAGCGTTTGGCGAATACCTGCGCTGCCTGAAACTGCCGGGCGCCGCGCGAGGCGTTTGCGAGGACTATCGGGCCAGCGCCAGCATTGACCTTGATCATGACCGTGCCGACATGGCTGCGGGCAACCGGCTGGTGCTGCCGCTTATGGTGCTGTGGGGTGAGGAAGGGATCGTCGGGCGTTGCTTTGATCCACTCAAGGAATGGCAACTCGTCGCCACCGATGTGCGGGGTGAACCTGTGGCCGCAGGGCACTACATCGCCGAAGAAGCACCCGAACTGCTGTTGGAGCACGTGTTGCCATTTCTGGGCTGAACCGGATATCAGGACTTGGGGGCGCTTATTTTGTCTTTCTTGGGCTTGCTGGTACGCAGGAAGTCCAAGTAAAAATTGAGCGCTCCCAACACCGCTATGGCGAACAAGGCAAACATACCGATTTGAATGTTGCTCATGACGTACTCCGGATGGATCGTAAAGCGATTGATAATAATTAATCCAAAACGCCGGATAAGGGAACGAGCTTTACCCGAGCTTTACAGAATTGGCCCCTGTATTTATCGGGATATTACGTAAAAAGGCGGCCTTTCTCGTCGATAAGGCATCCCTTATGACCACACCGAACATCCAATTCATCCGTACCCCAACGCTCGAAGTGGCTTATGAAACCCATGGAGACAGGGGTGCCGCGGTGGTGATGTTGTTGCACGGCTTTCCTTATAATCCACGAGGCTACGACGAACTTACCCCCCTGTTAGTCGACAAGGGATTTCGAGTCATCGTTCCCTACCTCCGTGGATACGGTCCGACGCGGTTTCTTTCTCTCGAGACCCTGCGTTCCGGCCAACAAGCTGCGCTGGGTAAAGACCTGCTGGAGCTGATGGATGCTCTTGGCATCGCGAAGGCTACGCTGGTGGGATATGACTGGGGGGGCGCGCGGCGTGCGTCGTCGCCGCACTTTGGCCGTCACGGGTTAATGCGTTGGTCACTGGCGACGGCTACAACATCCAAGACATCCCCGGTTCCTCCCAACCCCAAGACCCGAAGTCCGAGCACCGTTATTGGTATCAATATTATTTCCATAGCCCACGTGGGCGAGCCGGACTTGAAGCCAATCGCAAAGCGTTTTGCCGTTTGTTATGGCAACTGTGGTCGCCTCCTTGGGTGTTCAGTGAGGCAACGTTTGAGCGGACGGCGCAGTCGTTCGACAATCCTGACTTCGTGGACGTTGTAATTCATTCCTATCGGCATCGGTACGGCTACACGGAAGGCGATCCGGCCCTTGAGCCCATTGAAACCCAGCTGGCTACCCAGCCGATGATTGGCGTGCCGACGATTTCGTTGTGTGGGCGCGATGACGGCGTCGGGCCGCCCCCCGAGATTGATGGCGATGCAAATCAGTTTTCAGACTTCTACGAGCGGCGAATCCTGAGCGGGGTCGGGCACAACATCCCGCAGGAGGCGCCGTCCGACGTTCTGAAGGCGATTCTTGACCTTGCGGAACGTATCCAATTCAAACAAAAAACCGCGCCGAACCCCGCCCCCCTGTAGGAGCTGCCGAAGGCTACGAAGCCGGTGCCGCTCTGGGATTTCGTTGACGCGGTTGTTAGCAAGCAGCTGCAGATACTGTGGGAGTAGGCTTGCCTGCGAAGACGCCCGTAATCGCGCCGCGGATGTCGACCTGAAACCTGAATCGTGTGTATTGACGCTTTCGTTGGCAAGCCACACAGAGACTTCGGCAGACCCAAAATAATAAGCGCGAGCACTCATCGCCGCCTTCGACGGCTTTTATAGAAATCTGCGGATCGTCAAAATCTGTATGAACGAACGTGTTCGCGAGGCGGCGTATCCGACACACCGTAGCGGATGCTTCGCCAACACGTTGACTCCTACAGACGCCTGCCATCGCTTATGCTGCGACCCTCACCGGTAACTTCAGAGAACCCGTAATCCAATGACGCTTTCTCCCCCCAAACCAACGCCGGCCACGCCTCGGCAGATACTTCTCAACGCCACCGGGCTGGTCCGGTATAACGCAAAAAGCCAAACCCATTTGCTCAATTGCGTGGATTTCAGCTTGGCCGCAGGTGACCGGGTGGCGGTGACCGGGCCGTCGGGGTCGGGCAAAAGCGTCTTTCTACGTGCCTTGGCGTTGTTGGATTCACTGGATGCCGGCCAAATCTTTTGGCGCAACACGCGGGTAAGTGGCGCCGCAATTCCGGCCTTTCGACGTCATGTCAGCTACATCGCCCAGCGTCCGGCGATGTTGGAAGGTACGGTCGAAGACAACCTGCGCTACCCGTTCAGCCTGAAGGTTTACAACGACCTGCACTTTGATCGCGACGCGGCGGTGCGGTTGGCGAAACAGGCGGGGAGGGACGATAGTTTTCTCGACAAACAGTCGAGTGAGTTATCCGGCGGGGAGGCGCAAATTGCGGCGTTGATCAGGGTGCTGCAATTGCAACCCGATGTGCTGCTGCTCGACGAACCCACTGCTGCGTTGGACCCGGAGTCTTCGCAAGAGATCGAAGCGCTGGTCACGGCCTGGTTCAACGCGACGAACGACAATGGCCGCGCCTATTTATGGGTGTCTCACGATCAAGCGCAGGCGCAGCGCATGAGCGGGCGTCAACTGACGATGCTGGCCGGCACATTGAGCGAGGAAACCCCGTGATGGATTATCAAAACCTGTCGCTGCTGGACATCGGCATTGCGTCCTCACTGATCCTGATTAACGGCGTGTTGTCGTTGCTGTTGAAACTCAACCTGGAGCGTAAGTTGGCTGTGGCGGCGGTTCGTACGGTGGTGCAATTACTGGCCATTGGTTACGTACTGGGCTGGGTCTTCGGCCATGGCGAGTGGTACGTGGTGTTGCCATTAATGGCCGCGATGACCTTGATTGCCGGGCTGTCGGCGTCGGAGCGCGGCAGACGCACTTACGTGGGCCAGCGCCTCGACAGCATCGTGTCGATCTGGCTCAGTTCGTGGCTGGTGACGGCAGTGGGTTTGTTCGCGATTATCCGGATTCATCCCTGGTATGAACCGCAATACGCGATCCCGATTCTCGGCATGATTCTCGGTAACACCCTGACCGGTGTTTCGTTGGGCATCGACCGAATGACCCAAGAATTGACGGCCGGACGTACGGTAGTAGAGATGAGCCTGGCGCTGGGCGCATCGCGCTGGGAAGCAGCGCAAGGTCCCGCGCGGCAGGCGGTACGGGCCGGAATGATACCGACGCTGAATCAAATGACCGTGGTCGGACTTGTCAGCCTGCCGGGGATGATGACCGGCCAGGTGCTGGCGGGCCAATCGCCGATTCAGGCGGTGCGTTATCAAATCATCATCATGTTTTTGATCGCGGCCGCGTCTGGTTTGGGCACGGTGCTCGCGGTGTTGCTCACGTACCGACGGCTGTTTTCGGCGGATCACCGATTTCTGGCCGCGAAGCTGCTGGCACGTACATAAAGGCACCGGGGTGAATAAACCCCGATGCCTAAGTTCACGCTTATCTATCGACTCTCATTTATTTGAGAACTTGAACAGCGTGGTCTGGGTGTAAACCTTGCCAGGGTCCAGGCGGGTGCTCAGGAAATTAGGCTGGTTAGGCGCATCTGGGTAGTGCTGGGTTTCCAGGGTAAACGCGCCCCAATGTGGGTAAACCTTGCCAGCCTTGCCTTTGACGGTGCCGTCGAGGAAGTTGCCGGTATAGAGCTGAACGCCGGGTTCAGTGGTGTAGAGCTGCAAGTGCCGTCCAGATTGCGGGTCGCGCACTTCGGCGGCCAGTTTGCCGACGTTGCCTTTGGTGTCCAGTACCCAGTTGAAGTCAAAACCACCTTGCTTGGGCTCGGCGAATTTCAACTGCGGATGGTCGGCGTGAATGTTTTTGCCGAACGCCGTGGGGTGGAGGAAGTCCATCGGGGTTCCTGCCACGGGTGCCAACTCCCCAGTAGGGATCAGCGTGCTGTTGACCGGTGTGTATGTGCTTGCGTACACCGTGGCGACTTGTTTTAGAACGTCGCCGCTGCCCGCGCCAGCCAGGTTGAAGTAACTGTGGTTGGTCAGGTTAAGCACAGTGGGTTTGTCGGTGGTGGCGCGGTACTGAATGCGCAGCTCGTTTTTCTCGTTAAGGCTGTAGGTGACGTGGGTTTCCAATGTGCCGGGAAAGCCCATTTCGCCATCTGGGGAGGTGTAGGTCAGTGTCACGCCTACCCAGCCTTTTTCCTTGCTGGCCTCGGCTTTCCAGACGCGTTTATCGAAGCCTTGGCTGCCGCCGTGCAGCGAATTCGGGCCGTCATTGGTGGGCACTTGGTACTGCTTGCCGTCCAGAGAGAATTTGCCCCCGGCGATGCGGTTGCCAAAGCGACCGATCGTCGCGCCGAAGTAGACCGTGGGGTTGGCTTGATAGCCCTGAATATCGTCAAAGCCCAACACCACGTCATCGGCTTTGCCGTTTTTATCCGGGACCATCAGCGATTGCAGAACGCCGCCCCAAGTAATGATGCTGGCTTGCATGCCGTGGCTGTTGCGCAGGGTGTATTTTTCGATGGGCGCGCCGTCCGAAGTGGTGCCGAAGGCGCTGTGTTCGCTGGTCAGTCCAGCGGCGTGAGCAGAAAGTGTGGCGATCATCAAGGACAGTCCGAGGCCGCTGAGGGTGAGTGTGCGATGCATCATAGCTACCTTTCCTTTTTTTATTTTTGAACAGAGTAGGGTTTGAAAAGCGCAGTTTTCCTGACGGTGTATCGGTTTCTGGGTGGGCAACTCCTTCTATGAAAAATCCAAAAACAGATCAAAACCTCTGTAGGGGCTGCCGAAGGCTGCTGCGATCAGATGTTCAGTGCCTACTATTCCATGTCGGCCAAAAGTCTCCGTGGGAGTTGGCTTGCCAACGAAAGCGTCAATGCAAGCGACCCAGGTTTCAGGTCGACATCAGCGGCGCGATGACGGGCCTCTTCGCAGGCAAGCCTACTCCCACAGAATGAATATCCGCCTCCCTGTCGCAGCGCCTATTAATCAGACTATTCAGCTCGGTAAAATTCACTAATTGCCATTTATAGCCCAAAAAGCAGTACTTGAAAAATTAATGGTAATACTATTTAGTGTTGGGCAGTGATGGATGTGGCGTCAAAGATACTCAGCCAAGGCAGCATAGTCGTTTGACAGCTAATCGTATGATGATTAGCCTCAATTTGCGGAAATAGCCGCAGACAGAGGCGCTGGGAATGAGCAGTAATTATCATGCGTCGACCGTGGATTGGCTGGGCACCTGGATTGCTGCGGGCCATGTGTTGCCAGGGCAGACGCTGAAGGTTGAGGCCGCATTGTGTGAGGAATTAGGGGTCAGCCGAACGGTGATCCGCGAGGCAATCAAGACGCTGGTGGCCAAGGGCATTTTGGAAGTGGGGCCCAAAGTCGGGACTCGGGTGATGCCGATACGCAGTTGGAATTTGTTTGATCCGCAGGTGGTGGGTTGGCTGGCAAAGAAAGGCTTGCCGGAAAATTTCGTCATGGACCTGTTGGATTTGCGACGCACCATTGAACCCATGGCTGTGCGCTGGGCCTGTGAACGTGCGAGCCCGCTGCAGATTGTTGACATTCAGGAGGCGTACCGCGCACTGGAGGCTTCGCTGGACGACAAGGGCGATTACAACCGCGCCGACCAACGTTTTCATGAGGCGGTGCTGGCGGCCAGCCATAACCAGTTCATCGAGCAAATGTTGCCCGCGCTAGGGACATTGTTGGCGGTGTCGTTCGAGGTGTCGTCGGCGGCACCGCAGGAGTTGGGCAAGACCTTGCCGTTGCACAAGGAATTGGCTGACGCGATTACAGCACGTGATTCCGCGCGAGGCGTATGGGCCTGCATGAGCCTGATCGAACAGGCGACGGTGACCATTTCACGCTATTACGCTGCGCATAAAAGCGATGCGGGATTCGAAAAGTCTCAGCTGCAACCTAGCTGAGCAATGCCCCAAGCGCTGTAAATAATGAAGCACAAAAAAATAAGAATAAGGACGGTTTATGCACTGGCAACCTGTGTCAGAAAAACGCTTCAAACTGGCAGAAGGTCCTTTTTGGGATCGCGAGCAAGAAGCGTTGTATTGGGTCGATATTGCCGGCTTTCTGGCCTGCCGCTTGAGTCATGGCCGTTATCATCAGTGGCGTTTCACCGAGCCGGTTTCCGCTTTTATTCCCTGCGAATCGGGCGATGCGTTGGTCACCCTGGCCAGTGGCGTCTACCGCCTGGACCTTTCTTCCCCCGCGGACCAACCAAAACTCTCTCTCTTTTGCGTGGCTGACCCAGTCGCGGGAAATCGTCCCAACGAAGCGCGTTGCGATGTGCAGGGGCGGTTATGGCTAGGGAGCATGCAAAACAACCTGGATGCCCAAGGCGGTGACGTGCCGTTGATGCGGCGTTCGGGCGGCCTGTTTCGCGTCGATCCGGACGCCAGTGTTACGCCACTGCTCGCTGAGCAAGGCATCGTCAACACCCTGCTTTGGAACGCAGAGGCGACGGCGGTTTTTAGCGCCGACACTCTGGACGGCGTGATCTATCGTTACCCCATCGCGGCCGATGGTCTTTTGGGCGAGCGGACGATTTGGGCTGCCGAACACCCTCGCGGTGATCCCGATGGCTCGGCGATGGACGCTGAAGGCTATATCTGGAATGCGCGCTGGGAGGGCCATTGCCTGATTCGGTTTGCCCCAGACGGTGCTGTCGACCGAGTGGTAGAGCTGCCGGTCAGTCACCCCACCAGTTGCGTCTTCGGTGGTCCGGAATTGTCTACGCTGTACGTCACCAGTGCTGCGCCAGCTTCGGCCAATGGCGCGCTTGCCGGTGCGGTGATCATGGCACCGGTAGGGGTGGCGGGTATGGCCTGTCATCGGTTCGCAGGTTAATCGTGCGGACCTCGCTGGCGAGGGTGGCAGTTGACTGTCTGAGCCAAGGTGACACTACGTTACCTTTGCACCATTCATATTATGATATGACTGTTTTGTCGGTTTCTGGTCGTACTTTTCCCCAGGAATCAAGACCACCCTTTCAAGGGTCGGTAGCCACTGCGCCAAATCGTCCACGCTGTAGCTATTCAATAAAAATAAGGAGTTAGCTATGTTGAGTCGTCACGGGATTCGTTCCCTGTGCTGTGCCGCTGTCGCCACTGCAATACTGGGATTGGGCACCACCGCATCTGCCGCTGAAGAAGTCAAAATCGGTTTCCTGGTCAAACAGGCCGAAGAGCCTTGGTTTCAGACTGAATGGGCCTTCGCTGAAAAGGCCGGTAAAGAACACGGCTTTACCGTGATCAAAATCGCCGTTCCCGACGGTGAAAAAACCCTTTCCGCCATCGACAGCTTGGCCGCCAACGGCGCCAAAGGCTTTGTAATCTGTGCGCCGGATGTCGGGCTCGGGTCTTCGATCGTCGCCAAAGCCAAGCAAAATGGCCTGAAAGTGATGACGGTCGACGACCGCTTCGTCGATGGCAATGGCAAGTTCATGGAAGATGTGCCGTACCTGGGCATGGCTGCGTTTGAAGTAGGCCAGAAACAGGGCAGCGCCATGGCTACCGAAGCGAAAAATCGCAAATGGGACTGGAAAGAAACCTACGCGGTGATCAACACCTACAACGAATTGGACACGGGCAAGAAGCGCACCGACGGCTCGGTGGATGCGCTGGAAAAAGCAGGTCTACCCGCGGATCACATCCTCTATACCGCACAGAAAACCCTCGACGTACCGGGCAGCATGGACGCCACCAACTCGGCGTTGGTCAAGCTGCCAAACACCGCGAAAAACCTGATCATCGGCGGCATGAACGACAACACCGTTCTGGGTGGCGTACGTGCAACCGAAAGCGCAGGTTTCGATGCCAAACACGTGATCGGTATCGGCATCAATGGCACTGACGCCATCGACGAATTGAAGAAACCAGACAGTGGCTTCTTCGGCTCGATGCTACCAAGCCCGGACAAAGAAGGTTACGGCACCGCGCTGTCGATGTACGAGTGGGTGACCACCGGCAAAGAACCTGCGAAATACACGGCGCTGGCCGATGTCACACTGATTACGCGCGCCAACTTCAAAGACGTATTGACCAAAATCGGCCTCTATAAGTAAGCCGGGTTTGATATGCCCTGACGCGCCTGGCTGTTCAGGCTGGCATCTGCAAGACCTCGTTCCGACCACCGGAACGAGGTAAGAGGTGGTTTCATGGTGGAACAACAACAAGCGGGCGAAAGTCTGCGTTTCAATGATATTGGCAAAGTTTTCCCCGGCGTGCGTGCGCTCTCTGAAATCAGCTTCGTCGCGCGTCCCCACCAAGTGCACGCACTGATGGGCGAGAACGGTGCCGGCAAGTCGACGCTGTTGAAAATTCTCGGCGGTTCGTATCAGCCTAACAGCGGTAACTTACAGATCGGCGATCGCACCATGCATTTCAAGTCGGCGGCGGACAGCATCGCTGGCGGTGTGGCGGTGATTCACCAAGAGCTGCAATTGGTGCCAGAAATGACCGTGGCGGAAAACCTGCTGCTGGGTCATATGCCGTCGCGCTTCGGTGTCGTCAATCGGCGCGCCATGTTGCGTCGGGCGCGGGAATTGCTCAAAGGCCTGGCGGATGAGATTGACCCGTCCACGCGCCTGGGCGATCTGTCCCTGGGCCAGCGGCAGTTGGTTGAAATCGCCAAGGCCATGTCGCACAACGCCCACGTGATTGCCTTCGACGAACCCACCAGCAGCCTTTCAGCGCGTGAAATCGAACGCTTGATGACCATCATCGCCAAGCTGCGTGACGAAGGCCGGGTGATTTTGTATGTATCGCACCGGATGGAAGAAATTTTCCGCATTTGCGATGCCGTGACGGTGTTCAAGGACGGTCGTTTCGTTCGTACGTTCGAGCAAATGAGCGACTTGAGCCATGACCAGTTAGTGACGTGCATGGTAGGTCGCGATATTCAGGATATTTACGACTATCGGCCACGGGAGCACCAAGGGACGGCGCTGAAGGTTGATGGCTTGCTGGGTCATGGCCTGCAAGAGCCCGTCAGCTTTTCGGTGGCCAAGGGCGAGATATTGGGCTTCTTTGGTTTGGTCGGAGCAGGGCGCACGGAGTTGTTGCGTTTGCTCTCCGGGCTGGCCCGCAGCAAGGCCGGCGAACTGCAATTGGACGGCAAACCGCTGACGTTGAACTCGCCCCGGGACGCGATCGCCGCCGGGGTGTTGTTGTGTCCCGAAGACCGGAAAAAAGAAGGCATCGTACCGCTGTCCAGCGTGGCCGAAAACATCAACATGGGCGCACGTCGCAACCACGCCACCCTGGGTTGCCTGATCCAGGGACGCTGGGAAAGTGAAAACGCTGACAAACAAATTCGTGCCCTGAACATCAAAACCCCATCGCCCGATCAGCAGATTATTTACCTCTCAGGAGGCAATCAGCAGAAAGTGATTTTGGGCCGTTGGTTGTCGATGCCCATGAAGGTGTTGCTGCTCGACGAACCGACACGCGGGATCGATATCGGAGCTAAAGCGGAAATTTATCAAATCATTCACAAACTCGCTGCCAGCGGCATCGCGGTGATTGTGGTCTCCAGCGACTTGATGGAAGTCATGGGCATTTCCGACCGTATTTTGGTGATGAGCGAAGGTGCTCTCACGGGTGAACTGTCTCGCGACCAAGCGGATGAGTCGCGACTGTTGCAATTGGCACTTCCGCGCTCACGCGGGTAATTACTTATGTGGCTGACAAAAAAAACTACAAACGAGGTACATATGTCACACGAAAATAGCCTGCCCGCTCCTCGGCAGGGGCTGAATCTGCGTCGGTTTTTCGACGATTGGGTCATGCTCCTCGCTGCGCTGACCATCTTTGTGTTGTGTGCGCTGTTCATCGATAACTTCATGTCGTCCTTAAACATGCGTGGCTTGGGTCTCGCGGTGTCTACCGTCGGAATTGCCGCCTGCACCATGCTGTTTTGCCTGGCGTCCGGGCATTTCGACTTGTCGGTAGGGTCGGTCATCGCCTGCGCGGGGGTGGTTGCGGGTCTGGTTATTCGCGACACTAACAGCGTGTTCCTAGGGGTTTCAGCGGCCTTGGCCATGGGCCTAGTGGTGGGCTTGGTCAACGGCATCGTGATCGCAAAATTGCGCATCAATGCCTTGATCGCGACCTTGGCAACGATGCAGATCGTGCGTGGCCTGGCTTACATCTTCTCCAGCGGCAAAGCAGTTGGGGTAATGGATCAGGACTTTTTCGTCTTCGGTAACGGCATGATCTACGGCGTTCCGGTACCGATCGTGATCACCGTACTGTGCTTCTTGTTCTTTGGTTGGCTGCTGAATTACACCACCTACGGGCGAAACACCATGGCCATCGGCGGCAACCAAGAAGCCGCGCTGTTGGCGGGCGTACACGTCGACCGAACCAAGATCATCATCTTCGCCGTGCACGGGGTGATCGGTGCCCTGGCCGGCGTGGTATTGGCCTCGCGCATGACCTCGGGTCAACCGATGATCGGGCAGGGTTTTGAACTGACGGTGATCTCGGCCTGCGTGCTGGGAGGCGTGTCGCTGAGTGGCGGCATCGGGATGATTCGACATGTCATTGCCGGTGTGCTGATTCTGGCGATCATCGAGAATGCGATGAACCTGAAGAATATCGACACCTTCTATCAATACGTGATTCGCGGAACGATTCTGTTGATCGCGGTGATCATTGACCGGATGAAACGCCGCTGATCACAAGGCTCTGTAGGAGCGAATTCATTCGCGAATAGCTTGACGCGGTGCGCCAGATTGACCGCCTCCCGAATGAATTCGGTCCCAGCCTGTACCGAACCTCGTGCGGTTCTCCGGCGCTCATCAAATCTGTCCCAATAACCCGCAAATACCCGACACGGCAGCGATGGCGCCGGCTTGCAGGATGTTCAGTTCCCGTCCTTTTATCCAGTAAATCGGGATTTTGCAGTGAGCAAGCAACAGCGACCACCGCGGCGCTCTCTGTTTTTTTTTCAGCATGAGTGTTCCGAACTTGACCCGCTGAATAAAGGAGCGCGCTGCTCCCGTCGGCATGTGCACCACACGATACCGGTTCTGCGGGCCTGAATGGATAGCCTGTAGCCCCCCAAATCAGGGTGATTTTCCCATCGGTGCATCTGCCTCAAAGGTCGCGTCCGGCAGATGAATCCATATTGGTACGCACTTCTTGGTATCGTGCGTCACAATTTGTGATGATTGTCCCTTTTTAAACGAGAAGCTGTAGAAATGCCTGATCCAATTCCCTTAAAAGACCATGAGAAAGAAACGCAGCTGGTTAATAAGCGATTGGCGGTCTGTGGCCTGCTCGTCGCCATCTTGAGCTGCATTCTGGTGGGCAGAATGTATTTCCTCCAAGTCACCGAGTTCGCCTATCACTCGACCATTTCAGAAAACAACCGGGTTCACGTGCTGCCGATCACCCCGGAGCGGGGCATAATCTACGACCGTAACGGCGTCGTGCTGGCTGATAACCGACCGAGTTTCAACCTGATCATGACCCGTGAGCGTTCCGGGGACTGGAGTCAGGTCCTGGATTCGCTGATCAGCATTCTCAGCTTGCCGGAAGAAGACCGCATTCTGTTCGACAAGGACCTAAAGCAGGCTCGCCATCATTTTGATCCGGTAACGCTGCTGTATGAGTTGACCGAAGAACAAATCGCCTTGATCGCCGTCAATCAGTTTCGTCTGCCGGGAGTGGACGTTGAGCCGCAGTTTGTTCGGCATTATCCGTACGGCGAGCATTTTGCTCACTCGATTGGGTACGTGGGCCGGATCAACGAGAAAGAGTCCAAGCAGCTGGATGCCGTTGAATACCGGGGCACGCAATCCATCGGCAAGACCGGTATCGAAAAGTTCTACGAGTCCGAGTTGCACGGGCGAGTGGGCTATGAAGAGGTTGAAACCAACGCCCAAGGCCGGGTGTTGCGAGTGCTTAAACACACCGATCCGATTCCCGGCAAGAACATTGTTTTGAGCTTGGACGTGCATTTGCAAGAAGCGGCCGAAGACGCGTTGGGTGACCGCCGTGGGTCGGTGGTGGCGCTGGACCCGGAAACTGGCGAAGTTCTGGCGATGGTCAGCAAGCCGAGTTTCGACCCGAACCTCTTCGTCACCGGCATCAGCTTCAAGGAATACGCAGCGCTACGGGATTCGGTTGACCGGCCGTTGTTTAACCGCGTACTGCGCGGCTTGTACGCGCCGGGTTCGACGATCAAGCCGGAAGTGGCGATTGCCGGACTCGACAGTGGAGTAGTAACGCCACAAGCCCGGGTGTTTGACCCTGGGTATTTCCAGTTGCCGGATTACGACCATAAATACCGCAACTGGAACCACAGCGGTGACGGTTGGGTGGACATGGACGCGGCGATCATGCGTTCCAACGACACCTACTTTTACACCTTGGCGCACAAGCTCGGCATCGACCGCATGCATGACTACATGACCATGTTCGGGCTGGGACAAAAAGTCTCGCTGGACATGTTTGAAGAAGCGCCAGGCTTAATGCCGTCCCGTGAATGGAAACGTGCTACGCGACGACAGGTCTGGTTTCCAGGCGAAACGGTGATTCTCGGCATCGGTCAGGGCTACATGCAGGTCACGCCGTTGCAATTGGCCCAAGCCACTTCGCTGATCGCCAACAAAGGCGTATGGATCCGCCCGCACTTGGCGAAAACCGTGGACGGTGTCGCGCCGGTCGATGAGCATCCGATGCCTAACATCGTGCTGCGCAACAACGCGGATTGGGAGCAGGTCAACCACGGCATGCAGATGGTCATGCACGATCCGCGCGGCATTGCCCGTGCGGCAGCGGTGGGCGCGCAGTACCGGATTGCCGGCAAAAGCGGCACCGCGCAAGTGGTCGCGATCAAGCAGGGCGAGCGTTACAACCGCCTGAAGACCTTGGAACGTAACCGTGACAACGCCTTGTTCGTCGGCTTTGCCCCAGCGGGTAAACCGAAAATCGCGGTGTCGGTGATGATTGAAAACGGCGAGGCCGGTGGCCGTGTTGCGGGGCCCGTGGTGCGCCAGATATTGGACGCCTGGTTGCTCGACAAAGAAGGCAAGCTGAAGCCGCAATATGCGGTTCCACTGGTTAAACCACCGGGTGATCCGCACGTTTGATGTGGGGTTTTTGGATGCGGTGGCGGCGTTGACAGTGGTGTGAATCAGAACCGACGCCTTCGCGAATGAATTCGGTCCCACAGATTCTGGCCGTGCACAAATTCTGTAGGAGCTGCCGGAGGCTGCGATACGTCCGAAGAATCTTCGCCAACAAGTTGGCTCCTACAGAATGAATTCATTTCGCCAAACACCAAATATCCGCCCATAAAAAGCGCATTTCCCCCTCCCTCCGCACCCTCTTGAATCATTAATTTTCCGCCCTGAAATTTCTGCAAAAAACCGTTTGTGTTCGATTGAAAACGAATGTTATGTTGCTAACATATTGCAACAAAATGAATGTTATCTAACATTTTGACATCGATTTCGGACGCTGACTCCCGTATGAATGCCATGGAAAAAAGCAGTTTTCACGACGCGTTGGAGCAGCGCTTTAACAGCCTGACGCCGACGGGGAAGCGGATTGCGGGTTATCTGTTGGCCCACCCGCAGAAGCTGCCTTTCGAGACCGCTGACAGCATCGCGCAGCAGACAGGCACCACCGGTATTTCGGTCGGGCGTTTTTTGCGTTCGCTGGGTTACCGCAATCTGGATGACGTGAAGCAGAGCCTGCGCGGTGATTCGGTGAACACTTGGCTGATCACCGACCGGCTCGGGGCTTTTCGGGAAGAAGCGACCCATGGCGACGCGCTCGATCGCTCGCTGACCCGCGAGCTGGAGGCCATCCAACACGTGTATGGCCTGGCTCGCAGCGAACAGTTCGGCCAGATCGTCCAGCAGTTGTACGCCGCCGATGCGGTGTTCATCGTCGGCATCCAGACCACCCGAGGCCTCCTCAATGCGTTTCACAGCCACTTGGAATACATCCGGCCGAAGGTTTATTACGTCGATGGGTTGTCAGGTACCTACGCCGAATCACTGAACTCCCGGTTCGAAAAACCCTACGCAGTGATCGCCGATTTTCGTACTTATTCAGCCGTGGCCCGCACGTTTTGCGAGGTCGCCAGCAGCAACAACTTGCCACTGGCGCTGATCACCGATTTCCACTGTCCTTGGGCGCGTGACTACCCGATGGACCTGTTGCAGTTGAAGTCCGACGTCGGGCAGTTTTGGGATTCCATGGCGCCACTGGCCTGCCTGTTTAACCTGATGGTCTCTGCCGTGGCAGAAAAATATGGCAGTGGGCTGGATGAGCGTCTGGCGAAAAACCGGCAGCTACAAGAGCTTTTCGGCCAGTTCGAATAGCGCCTTTTTTTACTGTGGATTTTGGAGTGTTTGAGTGAACAGCAGCCCACTTGTCGAGGTCGATGCCGAGGCGCTTGAGATCGAAATCGACTTGATTTACGCCAGCGCCGATAACTTGGCAGGCAAACCGATTTACAAGGACGCACGCTGCCTGCTGCACCGTGACGCTGAAATTTGCATGCGCCTGGCCAGCCGATTGGCGCGCCAGGCCGGATTGAGCTTGCGGGTGTTTGACGCCTACCGTCCGCCGTATGCCCAGCTGTTGTTATGGCAGGCCTTACCGAACCCCGAATACGTGCGTGATCCGCAACTGGGTTCGCCCCACAGCCGTGGCGTGGCGGTGGACTTGACGCTGCTGGACGGCGACGGCCAGCCGCTGGACATGGGCACCGGGTTCGATGACATGCGCGAGCAGTCCCACCCGTTTTTCCCTGACCTGCCACCTGCTGTGCAACGCAATCGCCTGTTGCTGCTGGGAATCATGCTCGGGGCGGGTTTCCAGCACATTGCCAGCGAATGGTGGCACTACGAATTGCCCAATGCCGACGCGTATCCAATGATCGACGATCACTCGATTCGCCCGGCCGTTAATTGAAATCGCCACACCGCCACACCTGATGAACCGTGACACCGCAAGACCTGACCGGGGCACCCATGAATCCCGGCGTATACCCGGTGCAGACGTTTAGCTGAAAGGCCGATGACTGTCCGTTGCAAGCACCTGAACCGGTGCTTGGGTTTCAACTGCCGGTGGAGCTTTCATAGCTCTTAATAGCTTTTCATAAAAGATGAACACCGACGAAATTCCATCGTTCGAATGATCAAGGAACCGGCATGAACCGACTTTTCACCCCGCGCACAATGGCCTTGGCCCTGCTGTGTTCAGCACTGGGCCTCGGCGCCTGGCAATCGGCCAGCGCTGCAACACCGCCAGACACCCTGGTGATCGGCAAACCGTCCGATCCCCAGACCCTCGACCCGGCAGTGACCATTGATAACAACGACTGGGCCGTGACTTATCCGGCGTATCAGAAGTTGGTGGCCTACAAGGTCGAGAACGGTAAGGGCAGCACGGAAGTGCAGGGCGACCTGGCCGCCAGTTGGAGCACCTCGGCGGACAACCTGGTCTGGGAGTTCAAACTCAAGCCGGGCAACAAGTTCGACGACGGCGCTGAAGTGAACGCCGACGCGGTGAAGTTCTCCTTCGACCGCCTGATGAAGCTCAAGCAAGGGCCGTCCGGCGCGTTCCCGGATGACATGGAGGTCTCGGTGGTCGATCCGATGACCGTGCGCTTTACCCTGAAAGCCCCGTATGCGCCGTTCCTCTTCACCCTTGCGCACAACGGCGGCGCCATCATCAACCCGGACGTGGCGAAAAAATCCGACGACGTTAACGCCTACTTGTCGACCCACACTGCAGGCTCTGGCGCTTTCCGCCTGGCGTCGTGGCAGAAAGGTCAGGCGTTGACCATGGAGCAAAACAGCTATTTCGCCGGCCCGAAACCGGCCTTGAAAAAAGTCGTGATCAAGATCATCGGCGAAGCATCGGTGCGTCGCTTGCAACTGGAACACGGTGACCTCGACATCATTGAAGACATGCCCGAAGACCAGTTGGATGCGCTGAGCAAAAAGCCAGGCGTGGTCATTGGCGACTACCCGTCACTGCGGGTCACCTTGTTGTATCTGAACAACAAGAAAGCACCGATGAATAACCCGGACGCGCGTCGGGCCATCGTTGATGCGCTGGATTACGACGGCATCATCAATGGCATCTTGAAAGGCAAAGCCAAACCCATGAACGGGCCGATCCCCCAAGGCATGTGGGCCTACGATTCAAAACTGCCGCCGTTCAAGCAGGACACCGCCAAGGCCAAGGCCGACCTGGCCAAAGTCCCGGAGAAAATCACCGCGCTTAACTTCATGTACTCGGACAAGGACCCGAACTGGGAGCCCATTGGGCTGACCTTGCAAGCTGACCTGGCGCCATTGGGGGTCAACCTGAAAATGGAAAAACTGGCCAACGCCACCATGCGTGAACGCTTGGGCACCGGTGATTTCGACATCGCCATTGGTTCGTGGAGTCCAGACTTTGCTGACCCGTACATGTTCATGAACTTCTGGTTCGACTCCAAACTTCAAGGCTTGCCGGGCAACCGTTCGTTCTATGACAACCCGGCGGTGGATAAGCTGATTCGCGAATCGGCGGCGAACAACGACACGGCCAAGCGCACCGATCTGTACCAGCAAGCGCAAAAAATCGTGCTCAACGACAGCGTGTACGCCTACCTGTACCAGAAGGCCTACACCTTGCCGATGCGCAGCACGGTGAAGGGTTACGTGTTTAACCCGATGCTTGAGCAAGTGTTCAACATCGACACCATCACCAAGTAAAACGCGGCTGTCCTTCGGGATAACCGCCAGCCACTGCAACGTGTTAACGCTCCAGCGACCTCGCCCGTAAGCGCAGGTCGTTGCAGCGCTGTGCCCACGGCAACTTATCGCTGCCGATTCGTCGCGTTACCGAGGTGCCTCATGGCCTTCTTGAATATGTTGCGCAAACGCCTGTTCGGCCTGTTATTGGTTGTGTTCGGCGTTTCGTTGATTACCTTTTCCATCTCCCATTTGATCCCCGGCGACCCGGCCCGGTTGATCGCGGGCGACCGTGCCACCGACGCCATCGTTGCGCACATCCGTCATCAACTGGGGTTGGATTTGCCGCTGTATCAGCAATACGGTCGCTACATGCTCGACCTGTTCCACGGCGACCTTGGCACCTCGATTCGGACCAGTCGGCCGGTGCTGGAAGATTTGCAGGCGTACTTTCCAGCGACCTTGGAGTTGGCATTTACCGCACTGACCCTGTCGATTTTGGTGGGAGTGCCGTTGGGTGTGCTGTCGGCGGTGTACCACAACCGCGCCATCGACCAACTGGCGCGGACCCTTGCGGTCACCGGTATTTCGACGCCGGCGTTCTGGCTCGGGTTGGGCTTGATCGTGCTGTTCTACGGGCACCTTGGTTGGCTGCCGGGCAGCGGTCGGCTGGATGAAGGGCTCGACCCGCCGCCAAACCGCACCGGGTTTTACCTGATTGATTCGTTGCTGGCGGGGGATGGGGCGTTGTTCTGGAACGCGGTGCAGCATTTGATCTTGCCGGCGGTGACCCTAGGCTTCGTCAATTTGGGCGTGGTCGCGCGGCAGATTCGTTCGGCCATGCTTGATCAACTGGGTGAAGACTACATCCGCACGGCCCGAGCGTATGGCTTGTCGCGCTGGGCGGTGATAGTGCGCCATGCGCTGCCTAACGCGCTGATTCCGTCAGTGACGGTGCTGGGCCTAACCTTGGGTGACTTGCTGTACGGCGCAGTGTTAACCGAAACGGTGTTCGCCTGGCCGGGGATGGGCGCTTATGTGGTCAAGTCGATCCAATCGTTGGATTTCCCAGCGGTGATGGGCTTCGCGATTCTGGTGTCGTTCATCTATGTACTGCTGAACATGGCGATTGACCTGCTGTACCGGGTCATCGACCCACGCATTGGCGAGGTGAACTGAGATGTCGACGCCACTTTCCCCACCCATCGTCGCGCCATTGCCAGGCACGCCGCGCTGGCAGGATAAATTCGCCTATTTGCGTTACCAGATCCGCCGCAGCCCGCTGACCATGGCCGGCATGGCAATCACCTTGCTGGTGCTGCTGTGCATGGCCTTCGCGCCGTGGCTGGCGTCCCATGACCCCAACGCCTTAAACCTCGCCCAGCGGTTGGCTGAACCGTCCGCGGCGCATTGGTTTGGCACCGACGAAGTGGGCCGTGACCTGTTCAGCCGGGTGTTGTATGGCAGCCGGCAATCGGTGGGCGTCGGGCTGTTTGTGGCCTTTGCGTCCTGTTTGATCGGAGGCTTGTTGGGCTGCATGTCCGGGGTCATCGGCGGGCGCTTCGACGGGCTGATCATGCGCTTGATGGACATCATGCTGTCGGTGCCGTCGCTGGTGTTGATCATGGCCTTGACCGCCGCGCTGGGGCCGAGCCTGTTCAATGCGATGTTGGCTATTACGCTGGTGCGGATTCCGTTCTATGTGCGTCTGGCCCGTGGGCAGGCATTGAGCATCCGCCAGATGGGCTACGTCAAAGCCGCGCAGACCTTTGGCGCCGGGCGTTGGCACATCGTGCTGTGGCACGTCGCACGTAACGCGATGCCGCCATTGTTGGTGCAACTGAGCCTTGATATCGGCAGCGCAATTCTGATGGCCTCGGCCTTGGGTTTCATCGGTTTGGGCGCGCAACAGCCAACGGCAGAGTGGGGCGCAATGGTCGCCACCGGACGCAATTACATCCTCGATCAATGGTGGTATTCGACCTTCCCCGGCTTGGCGATTCTGATTACCGCCACCGGCTTCAATCTGGTGGGCGACGGCGTACGCGACCTGCTCGACCCGCGCCAACAGGGGAAATGAGCATGCACAGTGCGCAAAATCTTCATCCGTCAGCAGCGCCGGTGCTGGTCATCGACCAACTGAGCATTGAGTTCCCGGCTTATCGCAGCACGGTCAAAGCACTGAACGGTGTTTCGTTGCACGTGAATCCGGGCGAAATCGTCGGCGTGATTGGCGAGTCGGGTTCCGGCAAATCGGTCACGGCGATGCTCAGCTTGCGGTTATTGCCGGAGCGCAGTTACCGGGTCAGCGGCGGCAGCTTGCACATCCTTGGGCGCGACATGCTCGCGGCCAAAGAGAAAGACCTGCTGAAAGTTCGCGGTCGCGATGCGGCGATGATTTTTCAGGAGCCAATGACGGCGCTGAACCCGACCCGACGCGTTGGTCGGCAGATGCTCGACGTGATCATTCACCACCAACGGTTGAGCAAGGCGCAGGCGAGGACCAAAGCCTTGGGTTTGCTGCGTGACATGCACATCGCTGATCCCGAGCAGGTGCTTGAAAGCTACCCCTTCGAACTGTCCGGTGGCATGCGCCAGCGAGTGATGATTGCCTTGGCGTTCTCGTGCGACCCGCAGTTGTTGATCGCCGACGAACCGACCACCGCGTTAGACGTCACGGTGCAGCGCCAAGTGTTGTTGCTGTTGCGGGAAAAAGCCCGTGAGCGTGGCACCGCGATTCTGTTGATTACCCACGACATGGCCTTGGTGTCGCAGTTCTGCGACCGGGTGTACGTGATGTACACCGGCGCCGTGGTGGAGCAGGGCGCAACCGCTGAGGTTATGGCCGATCCGCGTCATCCGTACACCCAAGGTTTGCTCAGCGGCTTGCCGGAACAAGTTCAGCCAGGCGAACCCTTGATGACGATACCGGGGCAAGTGCCCAACCTCTCGGCATTGCCCGATGGCTGCACGTTTCAAGACCGTTGCGCGTATGCAATGCCGGTTTGCAGCCAACGCCCACCCCTTCAGGCCATCGATGCCAGCGGTCTGCGCAAAAGCGCCTGCTGGCTGAGCGTTCAGGAGCCATCGGCATGATCAGCAACGTCCGTAAACAATTGCCGACTGACAGCGCGTCGATTCTCGACCTTAAAGAGGTGCGCGTGCATTTTCCGGTAGGCAGCGACTGGTTGGGTCGCCCGAAAGGCGTGGCCCATGCCCTGAACGGGATCGACCTGGACGTTCGTGGCGGTGAAACACTGGGGGTAGTCGGTGAGTCCGGCTGTGGCAAAAGCACCCTGGCGCAACTGCTGATGGGCCTGATCAAGCCCACCAGCGGCACGCTGAACTGGATCTATAACGACGCCCGAGAACGCAGCAGCAATGTGCAGATCGTGTTTCAGGACCCGCAGTCCTCACTCGACCCACGTTTGCCGATCTGGAAAATCATCACCGAGCCGCTGTTCGTCCAGCGTGCCGCGCCGCGCCGGGAAATGCGTGAGATCGCCGCTAAAGTGGCCGCGCAAGTCGGAATCCGCACCGAGTATATGGAGCGCTTCCCCCATCAGTTTTCCGGTGGGCAACGGCAACGTATCGCCATTGCTCGGGCGCTTTCTTCCAACCCGGACATTATTGTTCTCGACGAGCCGACCTCAGCGCTGGATATTTCGGTGCAGGCGCAGATTCTCAATCTGCTGCAAGAGTTGCAACGCAGTCGCGACCTGACCTACATCCTGATTTCCCACAATGTGTCGGTGGTTCGGCACATGGCAGACCGGGTGGCGGTGATGTACCTGGGGCAGATTGTCGAACTGGGCAGCACCGCCGAGGTGCTTGAGCGACCGCGCCATCCCTATACGCGTCTGCTGCTCGAAGCCGTGCCCCGTTTGGGCGCGCCGCTAGACAACGCTCAAGTTGCGGCGCCCACCGAACTGCCGGGCAACCGCAACCTACCCACCGGCTGCTTCTTGCGCGACCGCTGCCCCCGCGCTACCACCGGCTGCGACAGGCCACAAGTTTTAGCGGCTGTTGGAGATACGTTGGTGCGTTGTCATCTGGAGTCCTGAAACGGTAGGAGTGAACGTGTTCGCGAGGCGGAGTGCCTGCTACACGTCTTCTTCGCCAACAAGTTAGCTCCCACAGATATAGGGGATCTGCAAATAACTCGCGAAACTGCGTAAACACATTGGTAAAGGCGATTTATTCTTCCTTTTGCTGACATAAGTCCGTACAACGCTGCATCGTAATCTTCGCGTGCGCATAGTTTGCGCACTCGCCATTGCTGTCTTTTTCCCGGATGCAGTTCAAATGATCAGAAATATGGGCTTCAGCAGGAAAATCCTGCTGGCCGCCACGTTAATTATTGTGGTCGCGTTTTCCTGTTTTATTGTTGTAAACGACTACCGACAACGTGAAACGCTGAAGGCCAATGTATTTTCGGAACTGCAACAACTGGGCAATCTGACCACCCATAACATTCAGACCTGGCTGGAAAGCCGAACCCAATTGCTTCAATCCATGGCGCAACAGATTGCCGTCGATGGCACGGCGATCCCTACCCTTCAGCGCACGGTGGGTCTGCCTGCGTACGCCGATAACTTTCAGTTGAGTTACTTCGGTTCTAGCGAAGGCGTGATGTTTTCCGTACCTGCGGGCAATCGGGCGAGTGATTACGATCCGCGCCAACGGGGTTGGTACAAAGCGGCGGTGAGTGCGCAAAGCACTGTCGTGACTGAACCCTACATTGCCGCGTCATCTGGAAAGTTGGTGGTTACCTTGGCCTTACCGGTCAAGCACGACAACCAATTCGTCGGTGTGGCCGGCGCTGACATTGCTCTGGACAGCATCAGTAATACCATCAACTCGCTGAACTTTGGCGGTCACGGTTATGCGTTTATCGTCAGTGGCGACGGCAAGATTCTGATTCACCCGGACAGCAAGCTGGTACTGAAAAACCTCAGCGAAGCGTACCCGGTTGGCACGCCGAAAATAGCCCCAGGGGTGGTCGAGGTTACCGTTCAAGGCAAGTCCGAATTTATCTCGTTCACCCACGTTGAAGGTCTCTCGTCGGCGAACTGGTACGTGGCACTGGTGCTGGATCAAGATGCCGCGTATTCGATGCTCAGCGAATTTCGTACCTCGGCACTGACCGCGATGATCATCATTGTGCTGGTCGTGGTGCTGCTGCTGGGCCTGTTGATTCGAGCGCTGATGCAACCGTTGCATCAGATGGGCCGGGCCATGCGTGACATCGCTGACGGCGAAGGTGATTTGACCAAACGCTTGGCCATTGAGGCTCAGGACGAGTTCGGCGCGCTGGCGGAGTCGTTCAACCACTTTGTCGAACGGATTCACGGTTCTATTCGTGAAGTGGCAGGCACCGCAGCGCACCTCAGTGAAGTCGCCGCACGGGTGGTCTGTGCGTCGAACTCGTCGATGGTCAGCTCCGATGAGCAAGCCAATCGCACCAGCAGCGTGGCGGCCGCGATCAACGAACTCGGAGCCGCCGCCCAAGAAATTGCGCAGAACGCCGCCTTGGCTTCGCAGCATTCCAGCGACGCCAGCCAGCTCGCGGGCGATGGTCAAAGAGTTGTGCAGCAGACCATTCAGGCGATGAATCTGCTGTCGGTCAACATCAGCGAATCGTGCACCCATATCGAAAGCTTGAATGGCAAGACGGTCAATATCGGGCAGATTCTTGAGGTCATTACCAGCATCTCGCAGCAGACCAATTTGCTGGCGCTGAACGCGGCCATCGAAGCGGCGAGGGCAGGGGAAGCGGGCCGAGGGTTTGCCGTAGTCGCTGATGAAGTACGTAACCTGGCACATCGCACTCAAGATTCGGCGCAGCAAGTGCAGAAGATGATTGAGGAGCTGCAAGTCGGCGCAAAGCAAGCCGTGGTGACCATGACCGAAAGCCAGCGCCAGAGCGAGACCAGCGTCACCATCGCTAACCAGGCCGGTGATCGGTTGAGCAGCGTGACCGGGCGTATCAGTGAAATCGACGGCATGAACCAATCAGTGGCCACGGCTACTGAAGAACAGACGGCAGTGGTCGAGTCGATTAATGTCGACATTACGCAGATCAACACGTTGAATCAGGCGGGGGTCGATAACTTGAAATTGACGCTGGAGGCCTGTGCGGATTTAGAAGAACAGGCGACCAAGTTGCAGCATTTGGTCGGGACGTTTCGGATATAAGTGATCGCTCGCCTCTCTGTAGGAGCCAACGTGTTGGCGAGAGCTGATACACCGCTTCGCCAACACGTTGGCTCTTATCAAACTACTTTTTAATCTTTTAAAAGCAATGGGTTGGCGCTGAGTTTTGTGTGTACATCCAGCCTTTGTGGGGGCTGAAATTATGGTTTCGCTTTTACAGCGAGGAACCTTTTTCAAACGCCAAAAAGGTCCCGCCAAAAGGGCTTGCCCCACCATGCGGGCCCTCGCTTAGGCTCGGTCTTCCCTCACTCCGGCGTTGCTCCGGGGGGCGCCGTGAGCGGCCATCCCTGGCCGCGCACGGCTTTCTCGGCATCCTTGCCTCGTTACCCCCTGCACAACACCTGCATTCGGCCGCATGGTTTCACGGGGCCTCTTTCCGCAATTCGATATTCAATTCACAGACGATCTACGGGCGGGCGGCCATCTGTAGAGCCAACTTGTTGACGAAGGTCCTTCGGACCTGATCGCAGCCTTCGGCAGCTCCTACAGAAATCTGTGCAGCGCCAGAATCTGTGGGACCGAATTTATTCGGGAAAGCTTCAGTCCTGACACCCTGCAACCTCAAACCACACAAAGTGCCACCCAGTTTGCTACGCGACAGCGCGGCGTCGAAGACGTGGCGGACTCTCCTATAGAAGGCGCATCAATAACGCGGTTTTACTTCAACCCTGCCGCCATTCTCAGCGCTGGATAAAGGGCGGCATTAAACATGTCGCCATGGGCCAACCCTTCGAACTCTTGGTAATTCGCGGTCAGTCCAGGCTGTGTCGCCAGGTGCGCTGCGACCTGTCGATTGGCGTCCACCGGTACCGCCGCCATGGCTTTTCTTCGCTCCAGCGAGCCGCCATCAAATGATTTAACCGGTGGGCTGCCTTCTTTTGAACCGCGCATGATCATCACCCGTCGTTTTGATCCCTGGGCAATGCCGGTAAACCCCATGCCTTTGGCGTAGGTTTCTGGCTGATACCAAAGCGATGGACTGGCCGCGAACCAGGTTTGAAATGCTTGCGGCTGTTCAAACAGTGCGTACAACACAAACAACCCTCCAAATGAATGGCCCCACAGCATCTGCTGCTGGCGGTCGATGGCTTGCTGTTTTTCAACCAGCGGTTTGATCTGGGTGATGAGGGTTTTCAAAAAATCCGCCGACCCGACCCCGGTGTAATCACGGGTTCGCAGGTCCATGTCGTAGCGCCCTTCTATGTCGTACCCGACCATAACCAGCAGCGGCGGATTGCCCGCATCCAGTTCAGCGAGCCAATCATCACGCAGTTCCGCCATGACGTTATTGCCGTCGAGTAAATAGACCACCGGGTAACCTGCCGCAGGTGGCGCGCGGCGGGGTATGGCCAGATCCAGGCGGTAGCGGCGTTTGCCGTCGGTGGAACCAACGTGCAATCGCTCGAACCGATAATGAGCAGATCCACTGTCCGCCAACGTGGGTTCGGACGCAGCTTGCGGGGTCGGTCGCGGGGTGGAAGTGGCCTGTGCGACCAGCGGCAAAACACCTAGTAACATAATTAACAGGACATTAAAGCGCGGCGCGGCGTGCATATCGCTGACTCTCCCTCTCAACAAGAAGCCCCGTCAGTCGGGGCTTTCAGAACCATACGCTGATACGCCAGAACTGGCACGGCGCACCGTCATCGGGTCCAACCTCAAACCGTAAGCCTACCGTTACCGTACTGTCATCCGCAGTTCATGGGTCTGAAACACAGGCTCTCTACTGTCTGAAGCACTCGAACGCAGCCGTGCAAAGGCTGTTCAACCAGACAGAGAAAAGCCCATGAACGCTGCTATCCATGTCGACCGTCTGAACAAGACTTTTGCTCGCAAGACCGCGTTGATCGATCTTGCGTTGTCTATACAATCCGGTGAAATGGTTGCGCTGATTGGTGCTTCTGGCTCTGGTAAGTCCACGCTGTTGCGGCACATGGCGGGGCTCGTCCACTGTGACAAACACAACGGCGGCAGCGTTCAGGTATTGGGGCGTGAAGTGCAAGCGTGCGGACGTTTGAATGGCAATGTTCGTCGGCTGCGCTCTGATATTGGCTACATCTTCCAGCAGTTCAACCTGGTCAACCGCCTCAGCGTATTGGACAACGTGTTGCTCGGTTGCCTGGGTCGCATGCCAAGCTGGCGCGGCAATCTGGGGTTGTTTAGCACCGAGGAAAAACAGAGGGCGATGGCGTCTCTGGACCGCGTTGGCCTGGCCGACTTTGCCGCTCAGCGCGCCTCTACCTTATCGGGCGGGCAGCAGCAACGCGTGGCGATAGCCCGTGCTTTGACCCAACGCGCCGAAGTGATTCTGGCCGACGAACCGATTGCCTCGCTGGACCCCGAATCCGCACGCAACGTCATGGAAATTCTCGCTGACATCAATCGCCGCGACGGGAAAACCGTGGTTGTCACCCTGCATCAAGTGGATTACGCCGTGCGTTATTGCCAGCGCGCCGTGGCCCTCAAAGGTGGCCGCATCCATTTTGATGGCGCCGCCGAGGCGCTTAGTACCGAGTTTCTCAACGGCCTGTACGGCGCGGACCTGGACACCAGTCTGCTGTTCTCCGACACGGCGCGAAACGCCGAAAAACCGCTAAAGCTGGCCCTTGCCCGAGCGTGATCGCGGGCCGGAAAACGCTGCCGTTTCAACTCACCCAACTGACCCTTTCTCTCCCAGGAACCTGCCCATGTTGAATCGTATCGGTCGCGTTTTTGCGTCTGCCGCTTTGTTGGCCACCTTCTGTCTAGGCACCGCTCAGGCTGAAGAGAAAGTCATCAATTTCGGCCTTATGTCCACCGAGTCATCGACCAACCTCAAGAGCATCTGGCAACCGTTTCTCGACGATATGTCGAAAAAAACCGGTCTGAAAGTCAACGCTACCTTCGCCTCTGATTACGCTGGTTTGATTCAGGGCATGCGCTTCAACAAGGTCGATATCGCCTGGTTGGGCAACAAAGGCGCGATGGAGGCCGTGGACCGCTCCAACGGCGAAATCTTCGCCCAGACCGCCGCCGCCAATGGTGCTGCGGGCTACTGGAGCCTGTTGATCGTGCGCAAGGACAGCCCGATCAACTCCGTCGAAGACATGCTGAAAAACGCCAAGAACCTGACCTTCGGTAACGGCGATCCCAACTCGACGTCCGGCTACTTGGTTCCTGGCTATTACGTCTTCGCCAAGAACCATGTTGATGCGGCCACCGCGTTCAAGCGCACCTTGAATTCGAGCCACGAAGTGAACGCCCTGAGCGTGGCAAAAGGTCAACTCGATGTCGCGACCTTCAACACCGAAAGCTGGGACCGCCTGGCCGTTACGCAGCCGGACAAGACCGCGTTGCTCAAAGTGATCTGGAAGTCGCCGTTGATTCCAGCCGACCCGATGGTTTGGAACAAGGGCCTGTCGGACACCGACAAAGCCAAGATTCGTGAGTTCTTCGCCACCTACGGCGATACCGATCACGAAAAGGCGGTGCTCAAGGATATGCAGTTGGGCAAGTTCTTACCGTCTTCCGACGATCAATTGCTGCCAATTCGTCAGCTTGAACTGTTCAAGCAGCGTAACGAAGTCGTCGCCAGCACCACGCTGGACGAGAAGGAAAAGACAGAGCGTCTGAAGGACCTCGACAGCAGTCTGGCCAAGCTGCAACAGCGCATTACCGAGCTTGATAAGAAGAACACCGCCAGCGCCGGTTAATGCCGGATGACCTGACACCACGGACGGTGTCGGGCGGTCGCTGCCTTTGAATGCTTGAAGTGTCGAGAGTTTTTTATGACTACCCATGCCGCATACGTCGACGCCGTCGGCAAACGCACCTGGCCGCGCTATATCGGCTGGGGCCTGGTCCTCGCCTTGTTAGTCTGGTCTTGGCACGGCGCCGAAATGAATCCGCTGGCGCTCTACCGCGACTCCGGGAACATGGCGACTTTCGCTGCCGACTTTTTTCCGCCTGACTTTCACGAATGGCGTTCCTACCTGAAGGAAATGCTGGTCACGGTGCAGATCGCCGTATGGGGCACGGTCCTGGCGATTATCTGTTCGGTGCCGCTGGGCATTCTGTGTGCCGAGAACATCACCCCGTGGTGGGTTCATCAGCCGGTACGCCGGGTCATGGACGCGTTCCGTTCAATCAACGAAATGGTCTTCGCCATGTTGTTCGTGGTGGCGGTAGGTCTGGGGCCATTCGCCGGGGTATTGGCGTTGTGGATCGGCACCACCGGTGTGCTCGCCAAGCTGTTTGCCGAAGCGGTTGAAGCCATCGACCCCGGTCCGGTTGAAGGGGTGCGGGCCACCGGTGCCAGCGCTTTGCAAGAAGTCATCTACGGGGTGATCCCGCAAGTATTGCCGCTGTGGATTTCGTACGCGTTGTATCGCTTCGAGTCCAACGTGCGCTCGGCGACGGTGGTCGGGATGGTCGGTGCCGGCGGCATCGGCGTGATCCTCTGGGAAAACATTCGCTCTTTTCAGTTCACCCAAACCTGCGCTGTCTTGCTGATCATTATTTTGGTAGTGAGCGTGATCGACATCCTGTCGCAACGCTTGCGCAAACAGTTCATTTAACGGAGGCGGTGCCTGACGGCGCTTTTTTTAACCATGCACTTGTCTAGACAAATTGAACCGGTTTACCGCGAGCTGGCCGACACCTTGCGCAGGGAGCTGGACGACTATCAGGCGGGGGATTACCTGCCCGCAGAAATCCGCCTGGCCGCGCGGTTTTCGGTCAACCGTCACACCGTGCGGCGTGCCATCGACGAGTTGGTCTTAGAAGGCAGCCTGCTGCGCAAGCAGGGCAAAGGCACGCAGGTGCTGGAACGCCGCTTGATCTATCCCATGGCCGCCGAAAGCGCCTACAGCCAATCGGTCTCGGCCCTGGGCCATGGAGTCGAAGCGCGTTTATTGCAGCGGCGGATCTGCCTCGCCAATCGCGATGAAGCTACCCATTTGGGGCTGGCCGATCAGGCGCCGCTCATTGAGCTGCAAACCTTGCGCTTAGTCGACAGCCAGCCAGTAAGCCTGATTCGTCACCGTTATTGCGCCAGCCGTAGCGAGATGCTGGCGGCCTATACCGGTGGTTCGCTGCGGCAGTTTTTCGCCGATCACGATCTGCCGTTGACCCGCACCTTCAGCCTGATCGGCGCACGCCTGCCGAGCCGTGAAGAAGCCGGTTTGTTGCTGATGCCCCGACACTTGCCCGTGCTGAGCGTTCTCACCCTTTCTCGTGATCGATCCGGTCAACCGGTGGAGCTTGCTCAGTCCACCAGCCGATCGGACCGCTTTCAGTATCAAGTCCTGACCTGATTAAAGAGTCCCAATGAACAGCCCGATGGAGATGTCGAAGATGAATCCCGCTCCTGTAGCCGCGACCACCGCCCGTCAACAGTGGATCAGCGTGTTGGCTCACGCCCGGCTTGCCGATTTGAGTCATCACGAAGCCGCTTTACGCGACACCGACTACCAACTGATCCGCGCCCCGGAAATTGGCATGACGTTGGTCCGTGGCCGCATGGGCGGGACCGGCGCGCCGTTTAACGTCGGCGAGATGAGCGTCACCCGCTGCGTTGTGCGGTTGGCTGATGGCCGCACCGGTTTCAGCTACCTCGCCGGGCGCGACAAGTTGCACGCCGAGCTGGCCGCGCTGGCCGATGCGCATTTGCAGGGCTCGCAACAGTTACGTTGGTTAAGTGAATTGATCGAACCCCTGGCCCATGCGCATGCCGCGCGCCGCGCCGTCAAAGAAGCCGAAACCGCTGCCACCAAGGTTGAGTTCTTCACCCTGGTGCGAGGAGAAGACTGATGAATGCAACCCTATTGCAACCGGCGTTCGCCGACTCGGTGCTGGATTCGGTGCGCAGTTTTCGCGCAGCCCTCAAGGCCCTGGCCGGTCCCGGCATTGTCCAGCCAATGAACGCGCCGCCGCTGGAGGGCTTGGCGCCTGCCAGTTACGCGCTGTGCCTGGCGCTGCTGGATGTGGACACGCCGTTGTGGCTGGCGCCGGCATTTGATACCCCGATCATTCGCGCCAACCTGACCTTTCACTGCGGCTGCCCGATTGTCGGCACCCGTGAGCAGGCGCGCTTTGCCTTGCTCGACGACAGTGAGTTGAGTGACCTGCATGGTTTCGAGTTGGGCAATGATCGTTACCCGGACCAGTCCTGCACGCTGTTGATTCAGCTGGACCAGTTGGATGGCGGCCCCCACCTGACCTGGCGCGGCCCGGGTATCCAAAGCGAAAACCAGGTGGCATTGCCCTTGGCTGCCGGCTTCTGGGGCGAGCGCGACGCCCGCAATGATTTTCCCCGTGGACTGGACGCGTTCTTCCTCGCAGGCAGCAGCGTTATCGGCCTGCCGCGCAGCACTCGGGTGAGCGTGGCGCAAACCAACACTGTGGCCGAGGAGTTTGCCTGATGTACGTAGCCGTCAAAGGTGGCGAACAGGCCATCGACAACGCCCATCGTCTTTTGGCAAAAAGACGCCGGGGCGACACTTCTATTGCTGAGTTGGCCGTCGAACAAATTCGTCAGCAGCTGCCTCTGGCCGTGGCGCGGGTGATGAGTGAAGGCTCGCTGTATGACGAGCAACTGGCGGCCTTAGCGATCAAGCAGGCGGCGGGAGATTTGGTTGAAGCAATCTTTCTGTTGCGCGCCTATCGGACCACGCTGCCGCGCTTTACCGGCAGCCTGCCGATTGATACGTCGGACATGCAACTGAGCCGTCGTTTATCGGCGACCTTCAAGGACGTGCCGGGCGGCCAGTTGCTCGGTCCCACCTTTGATTACACCCATCGCTTGCTCGACTTTGCTTTATTGGCCGAAGGCGAACAGCCGGGGCCTCAGGTGGAGGCGGGCGCACGGCTGGAAGCTTGCCCGCGGGTGCTGGGTTTGCTAGCCAAAGAAGGCTTGGTCAAGGATGAAGCCAGTAGCGACGAGACGATTGCTGACATCACGCGTAACCCTTTGGAATTCCCATCCAGCCGTGCCCAGCGTTTGCAGGCATTGGCCCGTGGCGATGAAGGTTTCTTGTTGGCGCTGGGGTATTCCACGCAGCGCGGTTACGGCCGCAATCACCCATTCGCCGGAGAGATTCGCATCGGCGAGGTTGAGGTCTGGATCGAACCGGAAGAGCTGGGCTTTCCCATCAACATCGGCAGCATTGAAATCACCGAGTGCGAGATGGTCAACCAGTTCGTCGGTTCGCCCACTGAACTGCCGCAATTCACTCGCGGCTATGGCCTGACGTTTGGCCAAGCCGAGCGCAAGGCTATGGGCATGGCACTGGTGGACCGCTCGTTACGCGCCGCTGAGTTCAACGAAGAAATCGAGTCGCCCGCGCAGCAGGAAGAGTTCGTGCTTAGCCATTGCGACAACGTTGAAGCAGCCGGTTTCGTCTCTCACCTGAAACTGCCGCACTACGTCGATTTCCAGTCTGAGCTGGAACTGATCCGCAAACTGCGCAAGCCTGCCGCCCAGGAGAATCTGCAATGAGCAGCAACCAGATGCCGGCCCGCCCCACGCGGGACGAGGCTTACAACTTTGCTTATCTGGACGAGCAAACCAAACGCATGATCCGTCGTGGGCTACTTAAAGCGGTGGCGATTCCGGGTTATCAGGTGCCATTTGGTGGCCGCGAAATGCCGCTGCCTTACGGTTGGGGCACCGGCGGGATGCAAGTTACTGCGGCGATTCTAGGTGCGGACGACGTGCTCAAAGTCATCGATCAGGGTGCGGACGACACCACCAACGCCGTGTCGATTCGACGCTTTTTTGCCCGCACGGCGGGCATCGCCACCACCGAGCGCACGCCCCAAGCGACGATCATCCAGACCCGTCACCGAATTCCGGAAACACCGCTGCACGCTGATCAAATCATGGTGTATCAGGTGCCAAACCCGGAACCACTGCGCTTTATCGAGCCGTCGGAAACCGAGACCCGGACCATGCATGCGCTGAACGATTACGGGGTGATGCACGTAAAACTCTACGAGGACATCGCCACCTTTGGCCACATCGCTACCAGCTATGCCTATCCGGTGATGGTCGATGACCGTTACGTGATGGACCCGTCGCCCAATCCTAAATTCGACAACCCGAAACTCGACATGAGCCCGGCACTGATGCTGTTTGGCGCTGGCCGTGAGAAGCGCCTGTACGCGGTGCCGCCGTACACCAAAGTGGTGAGTCTGGACTTTGAAGACCACCCGTTTGAAATCCAGAAATGGGAAGAGTGCTGCGCCATTTGCGGCAGCCGAGAGTCGTTCCTCGATGAAATGATTCTCGATGACGCAGGCACCCAAAGCTTCGTCTGTTCCGACACCGACTATTGCGCCCAGCGCAGCATCGAACAGGAGGCGGCTCAATGAACACTCCAGCAAAATTGCCCCTGCACGACCGCCAGACCGACCGTGCGCAACCCTTGCTCAAAGTCAGTGGCTTAACGCGTTTGTACGGCGCTGAGAAGGGCTGCCAAGGCGTCGATTTTGATTTGTATCCCGGTGAAGTGCTGGGGATAGTCGGCGAGTCCGGTTCGGGAAAATCGACTTTATTGTCTTTGCTCAGCGGTCGTAGCCCCCCGGACAGCGGCGCCATTGCCTATCGCCGCAAGGAAGGCGACTGGTTCGACCTCTACAGCGCCAGTGAAGCCGAACGCCGTACCTTGTTGCGCACCGAGTGGGGTTTCGTTGAGCAAAGTCCGCGCGACGGCCTGCGGATGGGCGTCTCAGCCGGGGCCAATATTGGCGAGCGTCTGATGGCCCAAGGCGTGCGCAATTACAGCGAATTGCGGGCGGCCGGGATTGACTGGCTGAGCCAAGTGGAAATTGATCCGCTGCGCATCGACGACCTGCCACGGACCTTTTCCGGTGGTATGCAGCAACGCCTGCAGATCGCTCGCAATTTGGTCTCCGGTCCGCGCCTGGTGTTCATGGATGAGCCGACTGGCGGCCTCGATGTGTCGGTGCAAGCGCGTTTGCTCGACCTGTTGCGCGGTCTGGTGCGTGAGCTGGATTTGGCGGTGGTGATCGTCACCCACGATTTGGCCGTGGCCCGACTGCTGGCAGATCGGCTGATGGTAATGCGGCGTTCCCGGGTCGTGGAGTCGGGGCTGACCGATCAGATCCTTGATGACCCGCAGCATCCCTACTCGCAGCTGCTGGTGTCGTCGGTGCTGCAACCGTGAATTAACTGGCGACCGGATGATCTTCGGTCGCTGCCGTCTTTTTGAGGTGAGCTTGATGAACACGTTGATCGAGGTCCGCGACCTCTCGAAAACTTTCACGCTGCATCAGCAAAACGGTGTGGTGCTCAATGTGCTTGATGGTCTGAGTTTTACGGTGAGTGCGGGTGATTGCCTGGTGTTGCACGGGCAATCCGGCGCCGGCAAAAGCACGTTGTTGCGCACGTTGTATGGCAATTACCTGCCAGCTGGCGGAAGCATTCGTGTGCGCCATGCCGGCGACTGGCTGGAGTTGGTCGGCGCGCAACCCCGTGAGGTTCTGGCCGTGCGCCAGCAAACCTTGGGCTACGTTAGCCAGTTTCTGCGGGTGATTCCACGGGTTGCCAGTCTGGATGTGGTCATGGAGCCGGCGCTGGCACGGGGCTGGTCGAAGGAAAAAGCCAAGGCCCGAGCGGAGCATTTATTGGCCCGGCTGAACATTGCGCAACGCTTGTGGCAACTGGCGCCCGGCACGTTTTCCGGGGGTGAGCAGCAGCGGATCAACATCGCCCGCGGTTTCATGGTCGAGTGGCCGGTGATGCTGTTGGATGAACCCACCGCGTCGTTGGACGACACCAATCGCCAAGTGGTCTTGGAACTGATGCAAGAAGCCAAAGCCGCCGGCGCTGCGCTGATCGGCATATTCCACGACCGCGCCGCCCGTGAAGCGGTGGCTGACCGTCATCTAGACATGACCCCCAGCACTTCGATCACCAAGGAAGCCTCACCATGCTGACCGAACAGATTCTCAGCAATGCTCAAGTCGTTACTGCTGACCGGGTATTCAACGGCACCGTGGTCTTGCGCAATGGCCTGATCGCCGAAGTAGATGAAGGCCGCAGCCGCTTGCCCCAGGCGCAGGACCTGCACGGTGATTTTTTGCTGCCAGGTCTGGTCGAACTGCACACCGATAACCTGGAAAAACACATGACCCCGCGTCCCGGCGTGGATTGGCCATCAACCTCAGCAGTGTTGAGCCACGACGCGCAAATCATTGCGGCAGGCATCACCACGGTGTTCGACGCGCTGTCCATCGGCGACGTTAACCCCAAGGGCAACCGGATGAAGAAATTGCCCGGCATGCTGGAGGCGATTGCCAGCGCCAGCGCGGCGGGCCTGACCCGTGCCGATCACCGGCTGCATTTGCGCTGCGAACTCTGCCACCCGGACACCTTGAGCGTGTTCCGCGATCTGGTGGAGCACCCACTGGTGCAATTAGTGTCGGTGATGGACCATTCGCCGGGTCAGCGCCAATTTGCCCTTGAATCCAAGTACCGCGAGTACTACATGGGTAAGTACCAACTGACCCCTGAGCAGATGGACGAATTCATCGTATTCCAGACGGCCAATTCTCGTGAGTTCAGCGACCGTTATCGGCGCGCCATCGTCGAGGATTGCTTGGCCCGAGGCTTGTCAGTGGCCAGCCACGACGACGCGACAATGGCCCATGTCGAAGAGTCGGCCGGTTACGGCATGACCATTGCCGAATTCCCCACCACACTGGAAGCGGCACGTGGCAGCCACCGGCTGGGCATGGGGGTCTTGATGGGGGCGCCGAACATCGTGCGCGGCGGTTCTCATTCAGGCAACGTGGCGGCGGCAGACCTTGCTAAAGAAGGACTACTGGATATTCTGTCCAGCGATTACTATCCCGCCAGCCTGCTACAGGCCGCCTTTTTATTGGCCGCGCAAGACAACACCTGCGAGCTGGCGCAAGCGGTGGGCATGGTCACCCGCGCACCGGCTCGTTCGGCAGGGTTCGACGATCGCGGCGAGATTCGCGTACGGCTGCGTGCGGATCTGATTCAGGCAAAAAATCAGGACGGGTTACCGGTCATTCAACAGGTGTGGCGACAAGCGAAGAGGGTGTTTTGATGGCAGGCAGGTTGATCTATCTCATCGGACCTTCAGGTTCCGGCAAAGACAGCCTGCTGGATGCTGCGCGCGATCCGTTGTCCGCTCAGGGCTGCCGGATCGTGCGGCGTGTTATCACTCGCTCGGCCGAAGCGGTGGGCGAGGCGGCGCAGGCCGTCAGTGTCGAACAGTTCATTGCCATGCAAGCTGAGGGTGAATTTGCTCTGAGCTGGCAGGCCAATGGGTTGCACTACGGCATTCCTGGTGAGATCGACGCGTGGCTCGATTCAGGGCTAGACGTGCTCATCAACGGCTCCCGTGGGCACTTGACTCAAGCGCGCCAACGTTACCCGGATTTGCTCGCGCTGCTGCTGACGGTGGACCAAAATATTTTGCGTGACCGATTGTTGGCTCGGGGCCGCGAATCAATGCCTGAAATTGAAGCGCGGTTGGCGCGTAATGCTGATTTCGCTGCAACGCTCATGGCAAGTGAGACGTCCGGGCCGTGGCTGTTGGACAACTCCGGACCTATCGAACACACCCTCGCACGTTTGTTGACACTAATCGGCAAAGACCCCACATGCGCCTGACATTGCTGGGCACCGCTGATGTGTCGCAGGTTCCGGTGTATGGCTGCGATTGCCCGGCGTGTGCGGCGGCTCATTCCGATCAACGCTTGCGCCGTCGGCCGTGCAGCGCGTTGGTCGAGTGCGGGGGCCAGCGTTGGTTGATCGACTCCGGTTTGACTGACTTGACCGAGCGTTTCCCGCCGCGCAGCTTCAATGGCATTCTGCAAACCCATTACCATGCCGACCATGCGCAAGGGCTGCTGGAGTTGCGCTGGGGGCAGGGCTGGGTGATTCCGGTGCACGGGCCGGTGGATGCGCAAGGCTTGGCCGACCTTTACAAACATCCGGGTATTCTGGATTTCAGCCAGCCGTTCAGTGCCTTCGAAACTCGTCAGTTAGGCGCATTGAGCGTTACGGCGATGCCGCTGGTGCATTCGAAACCGACCTTGGGGTACCTGCTGGAGGGTGAGGGGCGGCGCATTGCTTACCTGACCGATACGGTGGGTTTACCGGACGAAACCCTCGCGTTTTTGCAGCGTCAGCCCCTGGACGTGCTGGTGCTTGACTGCTCGCTGCCACCGCAACCCCAGGCACCGCGTAACCACAATGACCTGAATTTAGCGTTGGAATCTATTGCCCAGTTGAAACCGCAATTGGCAGTGCTGACCCACATCGGCCATACGTTGGATGCGTGGTTGATGGAGACCGGAAATCAGTTGCCCATGCACATCATCGTCGCGCGTGACGGGATGGTGGTGTGAGCGCCGCGCCCTGCTGAACCGTGGTCTTGAGCGATGCAGAGGCATGATCCATCAACGGCTAGGCGCAACGGAAATGGATGAAGTCGTTCAAGGGCTGGTTTACATTGCTGTTCTAAATTATCGATTCAGTTTTGGAGATCTACCGTGGCTAAGGCATCTGCAACGATTGAAGTGTCGGCAACTGCTGATCAAGTGTGGCAACTCATGGGTGGCTTCGGTTCACTGCCGGACTGGCTGCCGTTTATCGTGGAATGTGAGCTGGGCGAGGGTGGCCGCGTTCGTCACTTGAAAACCAACGACGGCGCCGTCATCGTCGAGCGACTCCAGACATTCGATAACGCCGCACGGACGTACACTTACTCCATTGAGCAGGGACCGTTCCCAGTGACCGATTACCTGGCGAAAGTAGAAGTCAGCGAAGTGCCGGGCAAACACTCGACGAACATTGTCTGGTCGGGTACCTTCACCTGTGCCGGCATTACTGAAGAAGCGGCCGCTGAATTATTCGACGGTGTGTATCGAGGTGGGTTGGCGGCGCTTAAGTCTAATTTTCCGTCTTGAGTGCAGTGAGGCAAGGTCATGAAAAGCTTGACTTAGTCTTTTCAATCAGTAACATACGACGCATTCCGCGATAGCTCAGTTGGTAGAGCAAATGACTGTTAATCATTGGGTCCCTGGTTCGAGTCCAGGTCGTGGAGCCATATTGTTTTCAAGGGGTTGAGCGGGGTGTTGTAGGACGTTTCCGGTGACCAATGATTTTTGAATCATTGGGTTCCTGAAGTCCGAAAAACCTGCTTAACCGCCTCGAAATACATCTCGTAACAGAATATTCAATATGGTTTTCGTGCGAGCAATGCGCTGTCTCTAATCAATTTGATTTAGAGGCAAGCACCATGAAAATCGCATCAATCGTTTCAACCAAAGGCGGCCCTGGCAAAACCACGGTGACCGCAAACCTGGGCGCGTTCTGCGCCGACGCCAATATCCGCACCCTCCTGATAGATCTCGACACACAACCGTCGTTGTCCTCGTTTTATCGCATCGACCACGAAGCGGCAGGCGGGACGTATCAACTCATTGCCCAAAACGATACCCGGTCAGAGCAGATCATTTCCCGGACCTGCATCCCTAATCTGTCACTGGTGCTCTCCAACGACCCCTACAACCAGCTCAGCAACCTGCTGCTGCACGCCGCTGACGGGCGCTTACGCCTGAAAAATCTGGTCTCGGCCTTCGCTGACGACTTCGACCTGATCCTGATCGACACCCAGGGTGCGCGCTCGGTGCTGCTGGAAATGGCCTTGCTCTGTTCCGATCTGGCGATCTCTCCGATCACCCCGGACATGCTCGCCGCCCTCATCGACCCTGAGGATTTTTTCAAGCACGAACACCGCTTGATCTTCAAAGCCGTCGAGAAACTAGCGCAGACCACCACCCCGTTCGACGTGGTTACGGTGTCCGAATCCCTGGCCAAAATGGAAGAGGCGGGCGGTCTCGGCTACCTGGCAGAGCTGGCTAAAAATGTTCCCTCGGTGGCGAACATCAGCGCCTACGCCGAGATCGTTCGAGAGCGCGCTCATCTGCGTCAATTGATCATGCTCGGTCATGAATGCACGCGAAACGCCTCGTCGGCTCAGGCCAAAAGTCTGGAGGTGCAGGAAAGCGTTGAGCAGAAGCTTTTTGCGCTGGGTCAAGGCCGTGCGCCCAACAGTTTTGTCGATGTAAACGACGCGCTGATGAAGGTGCTGGAGCAGGTCGATTTCAACTTCAATCACGGCGATGGCGTGACCGGTGTCCCTAGCGGTCTCGCGGATCTGGACCAAAAAACCGGAGGCTTTCAGGACGCTGATTTGATCATCGTCGCCGCGCGGCCTTCGATGGGTAAAACCAGTCTTGCGCTGAATTTTGTCGATGCGGTGTTGCAGAAGCGCCCGACGGGGTCTGTGCAGATCTACAGCCTGGAAATGCCCGCCATTTCGGCAGGGCTCAGGGCCCTGGCCAAAGAGTTTGATTGCCCGGTGGTCGCGCTTTCACAGCTCGGTATCGGGAAAGGATGGAGATTGAATACCCGCCAGACGACCGATTCCCGCCTTCGCATTGTCGCTCGCACGCTGCACTTGGCCCGCAAGCGACATGATGTCGGGTGCCAGCCGGGCCTGAATCAGAACGGCTTCCTCGATTCCATTTTCCTCGGCATACCACTCGCCAGGTCCAGATAGCCAGCCAATATGCTGAGATGGCGCAGCAGCACCGGTACAGAAAGGTCGTACATCGAGAATGCCATCGGTATCTCTTCGTCATTGGGTTGAGGACAACTCGGCGAGAAGTCTCACGGTTGAGATATCAGGCGCCGACAGCGTAGCGTTCCAGCCAATGTGCGTACTGCGCAGGCAGCGTCCAGGAGGCTTTATCGACACCCAGTTTGCGGGCGGTGTGGTACGGCCAGTGCCGGTTGCTGAGCATTGAGCGACCCAGACTCACCAGGTCGAGTTGACGGTCGGCGATGGCTTGCTCTACCAGCTCCGGTGTATCGATGCCTCAGGACGCAATGCCATTCATTGGCAACGCCGTCGACGGCGGAGTATTGGCACATCGGCGTCACCACTATGCGGTTGCGCAAGGTCACGCTCTTGAGCGTGAACGTTTCGAAAAAGGCTGACATATCTGAACCTCGACACCAGGCGAGACCGGCGGCGCTGTTACGCCACCGCCAAGGGTTACTGACCGAACGCGTCGGCGTAGTTTTTCGCCAGTGCTTCTACCGACTGCATGGGTGAATAGCCGATGTTGATTTCCACCACCTCATTGCTGTCGTTGCGCGTCAGCACGGTGATAGCGTTGATCGCCTCACCTGTCATGAGGGTGGCGTCGTATTGGACGAAGGTCTTTTTGCCCACCACCGCCATGACCGGTGCATCGCGGGATGCATACATTGAACCGAGGTTCATGATGGTCTCGCGAGCCTTGTTCGGACCGGTCAAGGGCATGGCGAGCATTGAAGCCGTGATCACGACTTCTTCGGCCAATTCGGAAAGAAAGGCCGGACCTGCCCGATTGCTGGTATTCATGATCAATTCACCTTGTTTGACGGGATTGATGAACCGGCGCAGATCAGCTGGAGATGGCGCGCAGGCGTTCCAGGGTCGGAAACACTTGCGAAGGTTCAGGGCGTTGGGTGTAATCGGCGTTCACTTCGGCGTACTGAATGATCCCGTCCTGACCAATGACGTAGCGTGCAGGCATAGGGAGGGTCCAGCTGTCTTCACCGTTGAACACAGAGATGTCGGCGCCAACCGCTTTGTGAATCGGTTGCAGGTAATCCGGAACGTCCCAGCGCACGCCGAACGCAGCAGCTACGTCACCGCCTTTGTCACCCAGAATCGGGAAACCGAGCTTGTTATCGCGCTGAGATTTGCGGCTGTTGGCCGCGGTTTGTTGCGACACCGCAACAAGCGTGGCGCCAAGGCCTTCGATCTCTTGGCGAGCTTCTTCCATCGCCTGCAAATCAAAGTTGCAGTACGGGCACCAGACGCCACGGTAGAAGGTCAACACCAGCGGACCTTTGAGCAGCAGTTCAGTGGAGGAGAGCAGATTGCCGTCCGGGTCCGGCAGTGAAAAAACCGGGGCGACATCACCTGCTTTCAGCGCTCGGCCGGGAGCGCCGCTGGCAATGAGCTCCGCGACAGCGCGGTGCAGTGCTTCAACCACAGGCGGCGGCGCCATCTTGGTTTCAAATTCGATTTTCAGTGCGTCGAGTTTCGATTGCAGCGTCATGGGATATTTCCTTGCGTTGGGCTTGGGATGAGCCAACTATGTCCCATGCAATATCCCGCCAGTAGACGCTTTATTTGAGTTTCAGTTATTCACTATGACTATGAATGATCATCTGTTTGGCCTGCGACTGTTCCTACGCGTGGCACGCAAAGGCAGCTTCTCAGCTGCCGGGCGTGAAATGAACATTCCCCAGCCCACGGTCTCGCGCATCATCTCCCAGCTCGAAAAAGAGGTGGGCGTTGCGCTGTTGATCCGGACTACGCGCGCTGTGAGTCTGACCGAAGCAGGGTCAGATTTCATGACGCGGCTTGAGCCTATCCTCGCCGCGCTTGACGAGGCCGAGCAAGCCGCCAGAGGGGAAGACGAGTTAAGGGGCATCCTGCGAGTGGGGTTATCGTCGAGCTTCGCAATCCGAGCCGTAGTGCCACGGCTCCCGGTGTTTCTACAGCGCCATCCGGAGCTGAAAGTGGAGCTTCTGATGGATGACCTGCGTCAGGATCTGGTGACTGAAGGAGTGGATGTGGCTTTACGCTTTGGTCCCTTGCCGGACTCCAACGCGTTGGCCAAACGCATCGGCTCGACACCTCGCGTGGTGGCGGCCGCCCCCAGCTATCTAGCCCGCGCCGGAACGCCTCAGCTGCCCGCCGAACTGGCCACGCACTCGGTCATCGTCGGGCCATCACTCGCGGGTCATGTCTGGTCATTCCGGCATGAAGGCACGGCCTTTTCCGTTCGCGTGGACGGCAAGCTGTCCGTCTCCGTAAATGAGGTGTCCACAGTGGCGGCAGTAGCCGGTTTGGGAATTGTCTCGATGAGTTTGGCGGGTTGCATCAAGGAGATTGAGGAAGGCACTCTGGTGCGCATTCTGCCGGAGTGGGACATGGGCTCGTTCGACGTCAACGCGGTCTTCGCCGCAGGCCGCGCCGCGAAGCCCTCAGCCCGGGCCTTTGCTGATTTCCTGATTGCCGAGCTGGACGGGTCAGTGCTTAACACAACAATTCGGCACCCTAATGAGTGATCGCTTCCAAGAGCTGATGGTATTTGTGAGAGCGGCCGAAACGGCGAGCTTTTCGGCTGCGGCTAAAGAGTTGGGTTTGTCGCAGCCTTCTGTCTCGCGCATCGTCTCGGAACTTGAGACCCGGCTGGGAACCCGGTTGTTGTTACGTAGCACTCGACGCATGGTGCCGACCGATGCAGGTCATGCCTTTTTACAAAGTGCGCGACAGATCCTGTTTGACTTGGAAGAGGCGGACCAGACCGCAATGGGCCTGGACAGTCTCACCGGAATGCTGCGTGTGGCAATGCCGTCAATATTGGCAGTGAGGATCGTGCTTCCGGTGCTACAGCAGTTCCTGGAGCAACACCCTCGACTCAAGGTGGAGCTTTTGACTTCCGACAGCATGCATGACTTGGTGGCTGAAGGTGCCGACATGGCCGTGCGCTTCGGCAAGCTGGAAGATTCCTCCTTTGGATCAAATATTCTCGGCGTCGAACAGAGATGGTTGATCGCTTCCCCTGCCTATCTTGAGGCCATGGGCAGTCCGCAATCGCCACAGGATCTGCCTGAGCACTACTGCATCTGTGGGCCAGGCGGGTCGTCGAGCCCCAGTTGGACATTCAACCGTGAGGATGAACAAAGCGTGGTGAAGATCTCTCCACGGATACGGGTGGCCTCTGCCGACGCAATCATTGCGGGGGCCTGCGCCGGTCTCGGAATCACCCTATGTTCGGCTTGGATGTGCAAAGCCGAGATCGACTCAGGGCAGCTCGTGCGGGTCCTGCCCCATTGGTCACTTGCAACAGTGCAGGCTCATGCGGTGTATCCGGCGGGTAGAGCACCGTCGATGAAAGTCCGCCGTTTCTCTACCTTTTTATCGCAGGTTATAGCCGCTCTCTAGGGCATGGTCAGGTTAAGCGTTATACCCACCGTCGACGTCCAGCGTAGTGCCCGTGATGTACGAAGCGGCTGGACTGGCGAGGAACAGTATCGGCGCAACCACCTCTTCCAGTTTCCCGAATCTTGGAAAGCACAGAGTGGCGATGATCGGTGCCAATGCCTCTCGGGAACCTGCATTAATGTTTGCCTCCATAAACCCGGCATGCACCACGTTGGCAGTGATGTTCCTCTGCGCGAGGTCTCGGGCGACGCCTCGCGAATAGCCGTCAATGGCGCCCTTAACCGCCACCAGGTCCGACAAACCGGGTACACCTACTCGTGTGCTGAGGTTTGAGCCGATCATGATGATGCGGCCTTGATCACTCAATACTCTGGAAGCGGTCCGGACTGTGGCCATGAAGCCGGTCAGCGTGACGGCCCAGAAACGATCAAAGGCTCAGGTATTTCGTTCTGAATCGTCTACTTTTCCCATCTGATCGATAGAGGCGTTGCTGATGAGCATGTCGATCCGGCCGAAGGGCTCTACGACATGATTAATGAGGTGTTGCGCCGCAGTGAAGTTGCTTTGATCTACCTGAGAAGCAGCTCCACGGACGCCATGGGTTTCTATGGCATCAACAACTTCCAGCGCCTGCTCACCGGCAGCGACTTAACTGATGGCGATCTGCACCCTGTTCGGCCAGTGCCTTCGCTGTTGCCGCCCCCAGACCGCGAGACCCACCCGTTACTAAAGCGATTTTTCCTGCCAACGGCTTCTTCATGCCCGGACTCTCATGGGTTAGTGGGCTTGTAGAAGATCCAATCCAGGCTTTCAGCGTGTTGGCAATTTGCATCCAGGGAATGGCAAGAAAAACTACGTCGGTCTCTGCCGGGCCCGCGCCAATGAAACCAAAATTCATGGGGAAATCCATCTTGAAAGAGTGATCGGGCGCTGGACGGGATGTGCGACCCATGTGTCAGCGCCGAGCGAGTTCAAGTTAGAACGGGAGTGGGGCGCCCATGTGGAAGAAGCCACCACTCGGACCATTGGCAGGCAGCGTAGCCAGGGCCACGCTGGTTTTTGCGCCGTCCTCGATGCTCATTGGCGCAGCACTGCCACCCATCGCGGTCTGGACCCAGCCAGGGTGCGCAGAGTTGACCTTGATCGTGCTGCCACGCAGCTCGTGGGCCAGTTGGATGGTGTAGGCGTTTATGGCGGTTTTGGACGTGTCGTAAGCCGCTGATTTCATCTCATAGATTGGAGATGTCGGGTCCGCCGCTAGCGTCAAAGAACCCAGGATGCTGGACAGATTGACAATGCGACCCCCTGCTGATTCGCGTAGCAGTGGCAGTAGCTTCTGAATCAGGGCGACCGGGGCAAAGAAGTTGGCCTCCAGCGTTTCGCGCAGCACTTTTTCCGGAACTGTCGAGGCACTGAACAGATGTTGTACGGCGGGTTCACCTTCCAGATGAACCCCCGCATTATTGATCAGTACATCCAGTCGCCCGGCCTTCTGGGCGAAGTAATCGAAAGCGTTCTGTCGGTCGTTCGCGTCAGTCACATCAAACACCAGAGCATCAGCATCGATCCCCTCCGCCTTCAGTTGCGACACCGCGCTGTGGCCGGCACTTTCACTTCGTGCGCCAATGACCGGGTAGTAACCCAGCTTTCCAAGCTGCTTTGCGGTTTCCAGGCCGATGCCGCGATTTGCGCCGGTGATGAAGGCAACTTTTACGTCTTGGGGGATCTTCATGGTGTGTCCTTTGAATTTGAGTTCAGTGGGACCGCGACGCAGGGTCTCGATGTGCACTGATCATCATTTAAAGCTGATCGCCAGAGTACCGGGCAAAACTGTCTATCAGTCATTCGCCCACCGTATGAATGCCCAACTGACGGCGTTTGTTACAGCCAGGTTGGCGTCCACGCCTGTATTCGCGAGGCGGATATCAGATGTCCGCCCAGGTCGTGTAGTCCTCATTCACCCGATGAATCAGCATGAGTTGACATCCTCTTAGCCATCAACTGTAGCGTTTATCCGGAGTTTCCAATGATTGATGCATCGCTCAAGACATCGCCCCACAGAAAGATGCTGGTCTTGGGAGGCTATGGTGTATCGGGGACAGCCGTCGTCGATGCGGCGCTTGCCGAGTCTTGGCCAGTCGTCACCGCGAGTCGCCGGGCTGCACCTATACACCTGCTCGATGGCCGTGAGGCACCGCAGCACATCAGCGTCGACCTGCTGGATAAGTCGTCGATTGAAGATGCCTTCGCCGGGCTGACCGATGTGACAGACGTGGTGTATTGCGCCTATGTCGAGCGCGGCAGCAATGCCGCTGCGATCGAGCCCAATGTGGCAATGCTGGCAAATGCCCTGGACGCACTCGTTGCACGCGGCGCAAAACTGCAACACGTCGTACTGTTCGGCGGCGGCAAAGCGTACGGGCCGCATTTAGGCCCTTACAAAACACCCGCCAAGGAGAGTGATCCGCGAATCCTCGGGCCGATGTTTTATTACGATCAGGAAGACTTTCTGAAGGACTGGGGCTTTACCCACAGCGTCCCTTGGACAGTATTACGTCCAGACGGAATCTTCGGGCCAAGCCTTGGTTCGCCGATGAATCTGATCAATGGGTTGAGTGTCTACGCGGCGATTTGCCGGGAGCTTCAGGTGCCGCTTCGGTTCCCGGGCAATCACGTAGCCTGGAATGCCCTCGCACAAGCGACTGATGCTGGCATTCTTGGGCGCGCGACGCTCTGGGCACTGTCGGCAGACTCAGCAAATGGGGAAGTCTTCAACGTAATCAATGGTGACCAATTTCGCTGGCGACAAATGTGGCCCGAGCTGGGGCATTTATTCGACATGCCAGTGGCCGAACCGCAGCCGATGTCTTTGTCAGAGCAAATGGCAGACAAGGCGCCGGTCTGGCAAAGGATCGTCGCGAAGTATGGCCTCAGAGATACACCGTGGACCGATGTAGCGGCATGGCCGTTTCTGGATGCCGTGTTGAATATCAATTTCGACATGCTCCAAAGCACCATTAAGATCAGGCAAGCTGGGTTTCACTACTGCATCGATTCGCATGACAGCTTGAAGATCCAGGTTGCCAGGCTTCGTACTTCCAGAATTGTGCCCTGAAGGAAAGATCCGAGCGTGCCTCGGCTGGAACAGGGTTACCGGGTTGTAAGCCGCGTGAAAAAGGCCTATGGCCCGGATCTGAGAATGTTCAGAGGTAATGCAGTCGCGTTTCGGAGCCGCTCGCGACCGGCTGCTCATGGCCGGTTTCTGCCCGTCCCCACCGGCGGCAGTCGACCTATTACTGGCGGGACATTTATTATTCCTGCCAAGCCTGTATAGCAACAACATTTCCCGTGTAACCCGGTTCTTCTAAATGCTATATCTTCATAACTAAAATACTCTCTTTTGATTTGAGTATATGATTTGCTGAAGTAACGGGTAATGGTTGTCCCTGTTGCCTGGCTTATTTTGTAGTTACCGTCGCCGCTGATTTTCTGCAGTAGTTCGGATTTTAGTTTTCAGGGTACTGAGCTTGCTCGATGGTTGGTAAAGCGTTGTAATGGTCGAGTACCTCGGTAAAGAAATTAGTCATCTTGCCGGTGCTGTTGTACTCATCCCAAGCCTTTTGAGCGATCTGTCGCCTCCAAACTTGAGTGACAGTTGCCCTCCTGTTGCCAACGCCCGTAGTGTCGGATGATTGGGGTTTTTCAGTGCACCTGCTGCCCTTCACCGGGGTAGCGCGACAGCACCGCGTCGAAGACGTGGAGGCCCCTCTTACAGAGTGTTGAGATCCGCTTTAAAAAGCCGAGCCCCCGCAATCCCACCCTAGCTGCTATGCACCCCACGCCCTTCGGCGCAGGCATGCTTTCTCACATACTCGACCCAACTGCGTTGCATGCGCGGTGTCTTCCTGACTTATAAAAAACAACAAGCGCAGTCGCGTAACGGAGAAAACCCTATGCAGTCCTGGTACCACAGCATGGCGCCTAACCAGCGTCGCACCTTCTGGGCGTGTTTCCTTGGATGGGCGCTCGACGCAATGGACGTTCAACTCTTCGCCTTTGTAATCCCCACGTTGTTGGGGGTCTGGGGCATGACCAAAGGCGAAGCCGGGATCATTGGCACTTCTGCGTTGATCTCTTCGGCCATCGGCGGCGTGATTGCCGGTGTGCTTGCCGACCGCATTGGTCGGGTCAAGGTATTGAAACTGGCGATCCTTTGGTTTTCGGTATTCACCGGGCTGTCGGCGTTCACCGATTCTTTCCATCAATTGCTGCTGACCCGCAGTTTGCAGGGCCTGGGATTCGGCGGCGAGTGGGCCGCCGGTGCGGTGTTGATCGGTGAAGTGGTGGACAAGCACATTCGAGGTCGCGCTGTCGGTTCGGTGCAAGCTGGTTGGCCGGTGGGCTATGCGCTGGCGGCGCTGGCTTACTGGATCACGTTCAGCCTGTTGCCGGAAACCGATGCCTGGCGCGTGCTGTTCCTGCTTGGGATTTTGCCGGGGCTGTTGGTGGTGTGGATGCGCCGCAATATCAGCGAATCCGAAGCCTTTGTGGCCGCTGCCAACTACCGTGAGAAAACCAGTCCGCTGAAAACCTTCGCGCTGATTTTTTCACCCTCGATTTTGCCAATGACGATCATGGCCTCGCTGATGGCGGCGGGTGCGTTGGGCGGCAATTACACGATCCTGACTTGGCTGGTTACCTATTTACGTGAAACCCAAGGGCTAACGGTCAGCATGACCTCGCTGTACTTGGCGGTGAATATTTTCGGTTCGTTTTGCGGTTACGTCGGCATGGCGTACATGAGTGACGGTATCGGTCGACGCAAGACCTTTGCCTTGTCCGCTGCCGGTGCAACCTTGACCGTTTTGGCGTATACCCAATTCCATCTGCCAATGAGCGTGTTGTTGCTGCTGGGTTTTCCCCTTGGTCTGTTCCAGTCCGGGATTGTTTCCGGTATGGGTGCCTGTTTTACCGAACTGTTTCCCACTCAAGTACGCGGCACTGCTGGTGGTTTTTCCTACAACTTCGGCCGGGGTATCGGTGCGTTGGTCCCAGCGGGTGTGGGGATGACCAGCGGCTCGATCGGCCTCGCTGTGTCCATCGGCATTTGGGCCGCCTGTTCATACTTGCTGGTGTTCGCGGTCGCGCTGTTCTTGCCAGAAACCCGTAACAAGGAGCTTGAAGTCCATGTCTGAAGTCACTCAACCCCGTAACGGCGGGCAAATCCTCGTTGAGGCCTTGTTGCGTAACGCGGTCGACACCGTTTATTGCGTCCCTGGTGAAAGTTATTTGCCGGTGCTTGATGCCCTGCACGGCGCCGAGGCGATTCGTACCATCGTCACCCGCCACGAAGGCGCGGCCTCGAACATGGCTGACGCCTACGGCAAGTTGACCGGCCAACCGGGAATCTGCTTCGTCACCCGCGGTCCCGGCGCAACCCATGCCAGTAATGGCGTACACACGGCCAAGCAGGATTCGACACCGATGATTTTGTTCATCGGTCAGGTCGAGAGCAGCTTCAAGGGCCGTGAAGCGTTTCAGGAAGTCGATTATCGGCAGATGTTCGGCGGTCTGGCGAAATGGGTCACTGAGATTGACAGCCTGGAGCGCATTCCCGAAATCATCGCCAAAGCCTTCAGCATTGCGCTTTCCGGACGTCCGGGACCGGTGGTGATTGGCTTGCCGGAAGAAGTGTTGTTCGGCACCGGCGTCTGTGTTGACGCGCTGCCCGTGCGGATTGCCCATGCGGCACCCAGCCCAGCAGCGCTGGACGAGATGCGTGCGTTATTAGCCGGTGCCAAGCAACCCTTAGTGATACTCGGCGGTACCGCGTGGGACGCTGCTGCACGCCAGGCGATCACACATTTTGTAACGGCAAATAACTTGCCAGTCGCGGCGTCGTTTCGGCGGCAGGATCTGTTCGATAACCGTGACCCGCATTACGTTGGCATGCTCGGTCTGGGGGTATCGCCCAAGCTGGCTGAGCGTTTGAAGACCAGCGACCTGTTGCTGGTGATTGGCTCGCGGCTTAGCGAAACGGTGTCCAACGGCTATACATTGGTGAAAAGCCCGGTGCCGACTCAGCCCATTGTGCATGTTCACCCTGATCCGCAAGAGGTGGGTCGGGTGTATCAGGCGCGTTTGCCGATTGTGTCTTCTCTGCGCAGTTTCGCCCATGCCTTGGAACGGATGGCTCCATTAGTTGAACAGCCATGGAAGGCCTGGACCGAAGGGGCGCGGGCGGATTATGTGCAACACTCAACACCGCTGCCACCCCACCCTGAACTCGTCGGCGTGGACATGGGCCAAGTGGTCGCGCACCTTAACGACGTGTTGCCGGACGACGCAGTCATCAGCAACGGTGCGGGCAACTATACCGTATGGGTTCACCGTTTTTACCGTTATCGTCATCCGGGTACTGAACTGGCACCGACCAATGGCGCCATGGGCTACGGTTTTCCGGCTGCGATTGCCGCCAAACTGCAACGCCCCGAGCGCGCGGTCGTCTGCTTCGCGGGGGACGGCTGCTTTATGATGTACCCTCAGGAATTGGCCACAGCCGTGCAATTCGGCGCGCCACTGGTGGTCATTGTGGTTAACAACGGTATGCTGGGGACCATCCGTATGCACCAGGAACGCGAATACCCCGGCCGGGTGTCAGCTACCGATCTGGTCAACCCGGACTTCGTCAGCTTTGCCAAAGCCTTCGGCGCTCACGGTGAATTGGTTGAACGAACCGAGGATTTCCCCGCTGCTTTCCAGCGCGCGCAACAGGCTGGCGTTCCCGCATTGATTGAGTTACGAACGGACCCACGGCAGATTTCGCCACAGGCGCGTCTGGACTGAACAGCTTTCTCTATCAAGGACCCATCATGCAGATCTCAGGTGAAATGATCATCGGCCAGCGTGCCGTGAAGGGGCAGGGCGACGACGTTTTTGCACTCGCAGCGGTTACTGGCGAACAACTGGAACCTGCGTTCGGCGCGGCCCAGACTCTCGATATTGAGCAAGCGTGCGAATTGGCCGAGTCGGCGTTCGATGTTTATCGACAGATGCCTGACGAAAAGCGCGCCACGTTCCTCGACGCCATCGCCCAAGGCCTGATCGATCTGGGTGACACTTTGACCGAGCGTGCGCACTTGGAAAGCGGTTTGCCCAAGCCGCGTCTCGAAGGTGAGCGGATGCGCACCGTGACTCAATTGCGCTTGTTCGCCACGCTGCTGCGCGACGGTCGCTGGCACGGGGCGGTCATCGACAGTGCCCTGCCGCAGCGTACGCCGCTGCCGCGAGCGGACCTGCGTCAACGTCGAATTTCGGTGGGCCCGGTGGCGGTGTTTGGTTCCAGCAACTTCCCGTTGGCGTTCTCGGTTGCCGGTGGCGATACCGCGTCGGCATTGGCGGCGGGTTCACCGGTGGTGGTCAAGGCGCACAACGCGCATTTGGGCACCTCGGAGTTGGTTGCTCGGGTGATCCAAAAAGCGGCGCACAGCACCGGGATGCCAGAAGGTGTTTTCTCAATGGTGCTGGGCACCGGCAATGACATCGGCCATGCCTTGGTCAGTCATCCGGCGATCCAGGCGGTCGGCTTCACGGGTTCGCGTCAAGGTGGTCTGGCTTTGCTGCGCGCTGCCCAAACACGTGCGGAGCCGATCCCGGTGTATGCCGAGATGAGCAGCATTAACCCGGTGTTTCTGATGCCGGCGGCGTTGCAGGCCCGGGGTCCGGCCATCGCGAAAAGCTTCGTTGATTCCTTGGTGCTGGGTGCGGGCCAGTTCTGCACCAACCCCGGCCTATTGATCGCAGTGGAAGGTGACGCGCTGGAAAGCTTCCTGAAGGTTGCGGCCAACGAACTGGCAGAACGCGCACCGACCACCATGCTCACGCCGGGCATCCACGGTGCCTATTGCAAGGGACTGAAACGGTTGCGTGACAGCGCAGACGTGAAACCCGTGGCTGAAGGTCATGCACCTAAAGGGCTATATGAAGCACAGCCAGCGGTATTTCGTACTGATTCGCAAACGTTCTTGGGCAATCCATCACTGGAAGACGAAAACTTTGGCCCCAGTGCGCTGCTGATTGTCTGCCGCGATTTCGCTGATATGCGCAAGGTCGCTTCGCGTTTGGCCGGTCAATTGACGGCTACGTTGCAATTGGATGAGGCCGACTATGCTCACGCTGCGGAGTTAATGCCGACACTGGAGCGTAAATCGGGACGCATTCTGTTCAACGATTTTCCCACCGGTGTCGAGGTGAGTTACGCGATGGTGCATGGTGGTCCATTCCCAGCCACCTCCGACAATCGCACGACCTCCGTGGGTGCTGCCGCCATTGAGCGTTTCTTGCGCCCGGTGTGCTATCAGAATGTCCCTGACCAACTGTTGGCACCGTCCTTGAAAGACGCTAATCCGTTGGCGCTGTGGCGTTTGCGTGATGGTGAGTTGGTTAAAGGCTAAGCGCTGCGACTTGGGGGCAGCTGGCTTGATACCCGGCCCAGCCGCTTCGCCACACGTTCGCTCCTACCGTTCACGAAGTTGCATCACCCGCCACATGCAGCACCGCATCCGGCCACTCTCCACGGCGGACCAGCTCTGCCGTGCGTTGACGAATAATCTGGGTCACGGCCCACAGCCCATCCGGGCTGACACGGTTTTTCGGCCAGACGATGGCAACGTTGCGCCGTATTTCAGGGTTTTCAAGCCGAAAACTTTTCAATCTGCCCGCCGCGACTTCTTCGATCACGGCCGCTGAGGGCAGCACGGTGCAGCCACAATTCGCCAGCACCAAGCGCTTGGTGATTGAGATTGAGCCGTCGCACTCCAGCGCGATGTTGGGCGAAAACCCATATCGTGCCGCCAGGGTTTCCACCATCACCCGCAAGCCATGGTGAGTGCTGGGCAGAATCAACGGAATGTCGCCTAGATCCCGCACTGAAATAGCGTCACCCTGCAACGGATAGTCAATCGGCGTAATCAGGTGGATTTCTTCACTCAGCAACACATCGAACTGCAACGCTCCGGGATGTTCGGGCAGATACAGAATAGCGATGTCTACTTCACCATCGCTTAACCGCCCTAAAACCTGGCTCGCCAAGCCTTCGATAAACCGCACTTGGGTCAGCGGATAGCGCTCTTTCAGTGCGTGGCCGAGGCTGCCAAACAAGATGCGTGCGATGGTCGGCTGTGCGGCAATGCACAACCGCGCCGGGCCTAGATCGGCACTGTCGCGCATGCCCTGTTGCGCTTCGTTGAGGGTCTGCGCCACGGCGTTGGCGTACACCAACAGTTGTTGGCCGCGCTCGGTCAAGCTGACGCCGCGTCCGCTGCGATGAAACAACCTCACGCCCAACTCCGACTCCAGCAAACCGACCCGCCGACTGACAGTGGATTGATCCGCGCCCATCTCCATCGCTGCGCGGGAAATGCTACCGATACTGGCAACGTGCGCAAACAGGCCAAGATCATCCGAATTCATGGGGGCTCCTGAGGTAAGACGGTTGAGGCGCACGCAAGTGGCAGGCGTGTACCGGGGGGGCGCGCGCATCATACCGCCGACGCTGGAAGATTCAGTCATGCGACGACGTCTTAGCGTTAACACCGGTTAAATGATTAAGCGTCGACGGCATATCGCACTAAAGGGTATAAAACTATTGAAAAAAATAGCGATAAGCTTTAAATGACACGTTCACTGGCAACTCGCTTGTCGTCACTAAGATGAGTACCGCCAGTTTCTGGCATGGAGCGCTGATGAGTATTCGTCCCGTGATTGACGCCCCGCAGCAACCGAACATGAGTGACACCGTCACACCTCAATCGATAGGCAAGCCGGGCGTCGGGATGACAGCGGCTGGCAGTGAGAATTCGATCAAGCATTTATTGGATGCTGCGCGCACATGGCCTCATACCACGGCTTGGGTTGTTTACCGGGCTGGTGAGCAGTTGCATCTCATGGGGCAGGGCGATGCACGGGGGCATTGGCCATCGATTATTGCCAACGAAGCGTTCGACGCTTTCTGTGAGACATGGCGACTGCACCGCTGGCCTACCGGGACCGGCGAAAGCGTGTTGGGTTGGCTATTGGCGCCGCTGGACGAGGCTGACGAGTCGGCACTTGCTGAATTCGCCATGCGCTTGGGGCGTCAGGTGCAAACGGACACCCTCGCGCGTGCTCAGATCACTCAGCGCGTTCTGTATGAAATCACCTACCTGGCCAGCTCTACCCGCGACCGCTCGGTGTTTTTGGTGGGTATTCACCAGCTTCTTGCCACGCTGGTCGACGCCGAAAACTTCTACCTCGCGCTTTACGATCCGCACACGGGCAAAATTTCGTACCCGTATTACGTTGATATTATCGATGTCGACGCACTGGAAGCCGAGAACTACGAGTTTCTTGATCCCGCGCATCTGTCGATGACTGGGCAGGTTTTAACGTCGGGTCAGCCGCTGCTGATTGACGCTGCCGCGATCCGCGCTGCCCAGGCTGAAGGCCGGTTTTTTTGCGTAGGCGATCGTCCTGAGTTCTGGATGGGTGCACCGCTTAAAAATGCCTCCGACGAAGTGTTCGGCATGTTGGCGATGCAGGTCTACGATGTTTCCCGCGTGTACAGCGCGGAAGATCGAGCGTTATTCTTGGTGGTGGCCCGCCATGTAGCGATGGCGCTCGACCGACTGCTGCACCGCGCGGACCTGGAAGAGACCGTCATGCGCAGGACGCTGGAGCTCTCGGCGCTCAATGATGCACTGCGTCAGGAGGTGGCCGAGAGAGAACGTGCCGAGCACCTACAGAACGTGTTGTTCCAAATTGCTGAGCTGTCGAGCCGGCCCGGCGACATGGCTGAGTTGTTCCACAGCCTGCACGGTATCGTTGGCGACTTGCTGTTTGCGAAGAACTTTTACATCGCGCTATTTGACGAAGCCACTTCTGAGGTCACCTTTCCTTACTACGTCGATGAGCAACTAGGTGGTCGCCCGTTTGCGCGCCGTGGTCAGCGAGGATTTACCGAGTACGTGATTCGCCAGCGCCGGCCTTGCCTAATCGATGCCGCAGAAGCATTACGCCTGAAAGACGTGGGTGAAATCGATATCTTTAACGATGCGGCTCGTTCCCAGTCATGGCTTGGTGTTCCTCTGTTTGAGAACCATGTGGTGCGCGGGGTGTTGGTGGTACAGAGCTACAGCACTCAATTCAGCTATTCGTTACGTGATCAAGAATTGCTGACCTTTGTCTCGCGACACATCGACACCGCCTTGTCGCGACGCGGTGCCGCTGACGCGATTCACGCAGCCAATCTCAAACTGGAAGCGCGGGTTCAGGATCGCACCCGTGAGCTCGACGATGCGAACGCTAAGTTGCAGCATGAAAACTCACACGACGCCTTGACCGGCCTGCCGAATCGCACCTACTTGCAGCAAAGCCTGGACGCTGCCTGGGCACGCTTTTGCCACAATGGCCGGCCCTTGGCGGTGATGTTCATCGACTTGGATCGTTTCAAAGTCGTCAACGACAGCCTGGGCCACCATTTTGGTGACCTGCTGCTGTGTGAGGCCGCTTATCGTCTGCGCAGCTGTTTACGCGAATCCGACCTGCTGGCTCGACTGGGTGGCGATGAATTTGCAGTGATGGCGCCCGAAGCGCCGCTTGAAGTGGTGATCGACATTGCCGAGCGCATTCTGGCTGCGTTTGACTTACCGTTTTTCATCACCGGGCATGAAGTGTTTTCCTCGTGCAGCATTGGCATCGTCAGCGCCGACGTTCAGTTTCACCACGAGCCGGCCGACTTATTGCGCGACGCCGACATGGCGATGTACCGGGTCAAAAGCGGTGGCCGCGACAGCTATGCAGTATTTAATCAAGAAGTGCGGCGTGAGGTGTCAGACCAGGTCGAGCGCGAAGGGGCGTTGCGCAACGCGCTCAAGCGCAGCGACGAATTGCTGCCGTACTTTCAGCCCATCGTCAGCGTGGAAACCGGAGAACTGGTGGCGCTGGAAGCCCTCATTCGCTGGCATCAGGCGGACGGTCGGGTGGTCGCGCCGGGAGAGTTCTTGCCGGATGTCGAAGGCCTGCGCCTGATTGGCCGGCTTGACCTTTACATGCTCAACAGCATCGCGCTGATTCTTGCGCAGCCTGAGCACTGCAATTGGCCGCCGGTGCATGTGAACTGTTCCAGCTACAGCATGACTCGACCCGAGTTTGCCGGCGAAGTGCTGTCGTTGCTGGCACGGCACGGCGTGGCGCCATCGCGGATTTGTCTGGAGCTGACTGAGGGTGCGTTAGTGGCTGAGCCGGCTATTGCGCGGCAGACCATGCAGCAGCTGGCCGACCAAGGGATGTCGGTGGTACTCGATGATTTCGGCGCGGGATTTTCATCGTTGAGCTACGTGCACCAGTACCGTTTCAGCGGACTGAAAATAGACAAATCCTTCATCCTGGAACTGACCGCCAGTCCTCGCAGCCGAGCTATCGTTCGCGCCATCGTGCGGATGGCCGAGTCGCTTGATCTCTCTGTGGTGGCCGAAGGAGTGGAAGATGAGGCGACCCTCAACTTGCTGCGTGAAATGGGCGCCAGCCAGGCCCAGGGTTACTACTTCGCAAAACCCATGGCGCTGGAAAAGCTGATCGCACCGGCCGATGTACCTCAAACTTGGCGTTTGGCGATGCCGGGTTATGGCATCAATGACAGATAGTTGAAATTAGCTATTGACGTAACTTTTCCTGGGCCTATAATTCGCACCTCTTCCGGAGCAGATGAAACGGAAACTCCTTGGTAATCAATGAGTTAGCCAGATTTGTCAGCGAGGAAGAGCCTTCGGTCGCGGTGATCGGAAGCGGTGAAAAAAGGCAGTTGACAGCGAGTTGAAACGCTGTAGAATTCGCCTCCCGCTGACGAGAGACGCGAAGTTGATCGAAGCGCAAGTGGTTGAAGTTGCAAAGGAAACTTTGAAACGTGTTTGAAATAACCGCTTGACAGTAACGGGCGCTGCTGTAGAATGCGCGCCTCGGTTGAGACGAAAGAATCAACCCACCGCTCTTTAACAATTGAATCAAGCAATTCGTGTGGGTGCTTGTGCCGTAAGACTGAAGTCAACTGATTATCAGCAGTCACCAGTTACTCCGCGAGAAATCAAAGAATAACCAACGATTGCTGAGCTAAATTTAGGGTTTTTTAAAAACCCAAAGATGTTTGAACTGAAGAGTTTGATCATGGCTCAGATTGAACGCTGGCGGCAGGCCTAACACATGCAAGTCGAGCGGCAGCACGGGTACTTGTACCTGGTGGCGAGCGGCGGACGGGTGAGTAATACCTAGGAATCTGCCTGGTAGTGGGGGATAACGTTCGGAAACGGACGCTAATACCGCATACGTCCTACGGGAGAAAGCAGGGGACCTTCGGGCCTTGCGCTATCAGATGAGCCTAGGTCGGATTAGCTAGTTGGTGAGGTAATGGCTCACCAAGGCGACGATCCGTAACTGGTCTGAGAGGATGATCAGTCACACTGGAACTGAGACACGGTCCAGACTCCTACGGGAGGCAGCAGTGGGGAAT
>NZ_CP133783.1:0-1577500 GCF_034353045.1 Pseudomonas sp. MH10 | reverse complement strand
TGAAAGGCTAATCAAGCTCGGAGATAGCTGGTTCTCCTCGAAAGCTATTTAGGTAGCGCCTCATGTATCACTGTAGGGGGTAGAGCACTGTTTCGGCTAGGGGATCATCCCGATTTACCAACCCGATGCAAACTCCGAATACCTACAAGTGCCGAGCATGGGAGACACACGGCGGGTGCTAACGTCCGTCGTGAAAAGGGAAACAACCCAGACCGTCAGCTAAGGTCCCAAAGTCATGGTTAAGTGGGAAACGATGTGGGAAGGCTTAGACAGCTAGGAGGTTGGCTTAGAAGCAGCCACCCTTTAAAGAAAGCGTAATAGCTCACTAGTCGAGTCGGCCTGCGCGGAAGATGTAACGGGGCTCAAACCATGCACCGAAGCTACGGGTATCACTTAGGTGATGCGGTAGAGGAGCGTTCTGTAAGCCTGTGAAGGTGAGTTGAGAAGCTTGCTGGAGGTATCAGAAGTGCGAATGCTGACATGAGTAACGATAATGGGTGTGAAAAACACCCACGCCGAAAGACCAAGGTTTCCTGCGCAACGTTAATCGACGCAGGGTTAGTCGGTCCCTAAGGCGAGGCTGAAAAGCGTAGTCGATGGAAAACAGGTTAATATTCCTGTACTTCTGGTTATTGCGATGGAGGGACGGAGAAGGCTAGGCCAGCTTGGCGTTGGTAGTCCAAGTTTAAGGTGGTAGGCTGGAATCTTAGGTAAATCCGGGATTCTAAGGCCGAGAGCTGATGACGAGTGTGCTTCGGCACATGAAGTGGTTGATGCCATGCTTCCAAGAAAAGCTTCTAAGCTTCAGGTAACCAGGAACCGTACCCCAAACCGACACAGGTGGTTGGGTAGAGAATACCAAGGCGCTTGAGAGAACTCGGGTGAAGGAACTAGGCAAAATGGCACCGTAACTTCGGGAGAAGGTGCGCCGGTGAGGGTGAAGCATTTACTGCGTAAGCCCACGCCGGTCGAAGATACCAGGCCGCTGCGACTGTTTATTAAAAACACAGCACTCTGCAAACACGAAAGTGGACGTATAGGGTGTGACGCCTGCCCGGTGCCGGAAGGTTAATTGATGGGGTTAGCTAACGCGAAGCTCTTGATCGAAGCCCCGGTAAACGGCGGCCGTAACTATAACGGTCCTAAGGTAGCGAAATTCCTTGTCGGGTAAGTTCCGACCTGCACGAATGGCGTAACGATGGCGGCGCTGTCTCCACCCGAGACTCAGTGAAATTGAAATCGCTGTGAAGATGCAGTGTATCCGCGGCTAGACGGAAAGACCCCGTGAACCTTTACTATAGCTTTGCACTGGACTTTGAATTTGCTTGTGTAGGATAGGTGGGAGGCTTTGAAGCGTGGACGCCAGTCTGCGTGGAGCCAACCTTGAAATACCACCCTGGCAACTTTGAGGTTCTAACTCAGGTCCGTTATCCGGATCGAGGACAGTGTATGGTGGGTAGTTTGACTGGGGCGGTCTCCTCCTAAAGAGTAACGGAGGAGTACGAAGGTGCGCTCAGACCGGTCGGAAATCGGTCGTAGAGTATAAAGGCAAAAGCGCGCTTGACTGCGAGACAGACACGTCGAGCAGGTACGAAAGTAGGTCTTAGTGATCCGGTGGTTCTGTATGGAAGGGCCATCGCTCAACGGATAAAAGGTACTCCGGGGATAACAGGCTGATACCGCCCAAGAGTTCATATCGACGGCGGTGTTTGGCACCTCGATGTCGGCTCATCACATCCTGGGGCTGAAGCCGGTCCCAAGGGTATGGCTGTTCGCCATTTAAAGTGGTACGCGAGCTGGGTTTAGAACGTCGTGAGACAGTTCGGTCCCTATCTGCCGTGGACGTTTGAGATTTGAGAGGGGCTGCTCCTAGTACGAGAGGACCGGAGTGGACGAACCTCTGGTGTTCCGGTTGTCACGCCAGTGGCATTGCCGGGTAGCTATGTTCGGAATAGATAACCGCTGAAAGCATCTAAGCGGGAAACTAGCCTCAAGATGAGATCTCACTGGGACCTTGAGTCCCCTGAAGGGCCGTCGAAGACTACGACGTTGATAGGTGGGGTGTGTAAGTGCTGTGAGGCATTGAGCTAACCCATACTAATTGCCCGTGAGGCTTGACCATATAACACCCAAGCAATTTGCGATGAAGCAAATTGAGGTGTGTGAAGACGACACAACCGAAAATTCGAAACCCACAGATCTATCACATCCCCATTCGCTGGCACGTGAACTCGCAGGAGGGCACGCACTGGCTACTGAATTTCTTGACGACCATAGAGCATTGGAACCACCTGATCCCATCCCGAACTCAGCAGTGAAACGATGCATCGCCGATGGTAGTGTGGGGTTTCCCCATGTGAGAGTAGGTCATCGTCAAGATTAAATTCCAGAACCCCTGATCGCTTACGCGTTCAGGGGTTTTGTTTGTCCGCAAGAAAAAATGCATGGCGAAAACCCTGCCAGGTCTGTCTCCAGTCCGCATCATCTACGCACGAAGCATCGGTTCCTCCGCCATCAATTTGTCCAAAGAGATCGGCAAATCACGCACCCGCTTACCTGTTGCGTGATACACGGCATTAGCAATCGCAGCCGCCAAACCGGTGACCCCAATTTCGCCTATCCCGCGTGCACCAAATTCATTGAGTTTGTAGTCGGGATAGTTGAGCAATATCACCTCGACATCGGGTTGGTCAGCATGAACCGGCACGACGTACTCTGCATAGTTGTTGTTAACCGGCATCGCGTTGCGCTCGTCGTATTCAGTCCCTTCAAATAACGCCATCCCGATCGCCATGACGATTGCGCCTTCAACCTGGTTGCTGGCGGTCTTCTGATTGATCACTTGGCCGACATCAATAGCGCTCACAACTCTGGCCACCCGCAACCGGGAAATGCCCGGATCCCAACGCACTTCGACAAAGTGCGCGCCGAACGAGCGGAAGGAATATTTATCGGTTTCGGCCATGCCGGTATGGGCTTGACCATCGGCGCTGGCGAGTTTTTGGGCGTTAAGCACGTCAGCGATGGCCATGGATTTATCGGCGCTCTTCAGGTTTCCGCCCTCGACGCCCAATGAGTCAGCATTGGCCCCGGCAAATGCACCGCGCGGGCTGGTGGCGAACGCTTTCAATTGAGTAATCGCCTGACGTGTCGCTTCGGCCACGGCGGGCAAGACGCTCGCTGTGGCCCAGGATCCCCCGGAAACCGGCGCTGGAGGAAACGACGAGTTACCCAGTTCAACCTCGATTTTATCCAGCGGCAAACCGGTCAAGCTGCTGATCGCTTGGGCAATCACAGTGTAGGTGCCGGTGCCGATGTCCTGCACGCCGCAGATGGCATATGCGGTGCCATCGGCACGCAATGAAACCCGAGCTTCGGCGGGGGTGCGATAAGCGTCCCAATTGCAGGCTGCCATGCCATATCCGATCTTTTCATGACCCTCTTGCATCACGCCGATGCGTGGGTCGCGGTGCTGCCAACCGAAACGCTCGGCGGCTTGGTCGATGGCGTCCTGCAAGTGATTACTCGACCATGGCAGGTTCTGACTTTCATCTCGGTCGGCCACATTAAGTTTCCGAAACGCCATCGGGTCCATATTGATGATCTCCGCCATTTCGTCCATGGCGGATTCCAAGGCGAACAGTCCGGGCGCAGCGCCGGGCGCGCGCATGGACGTGGGTGTGCCGTGATTGACCTCTACGGTTTTCTGGCTGACTAGCACATTAGCGCAGCTGTAGAGGCTGCGAGTAGAGGTGCCGCAGTTTTCAACGTACTGGTCGGTAAACGACGTGGTGTTAATCGATTCGTGCCGCACAGAAATCAATTTTCCCTGCGCGTCGGTCGCCAACCGCACCCGCTGCTGGGTCGCAGGCCGGTGCCCGGTGGTGGTGAACATTTGTTGCCGGGGCACGACCAGTTGTACCGGTCTGTCGAGCATTTTGGCTGCACCACAGGCGGCCACTGAATGCGGCCAGATCCATAACTTGCTGCCAAAGCCCGAACCAATGAATGGCGCTCGCACTTCGACCCGATCCGGGGTCACGCCAAAGATCCGCGACAACGCGTTACGGTGCGCAACCACCCCCTGAGTGGCTTCATACACGTACAAGTGGCCATCTTCCCAATACGCAATCGTCGCGTGCATTTCCATTGGGTTGTGGGTTTCGACCGGCGTCGTGTAAGTGGCGTCCATGAAGTGCGGTGCTTGGTCGAATGCCGGTCCAGGGTCGCCTCGGCTATGACCGCGACCTCCTTCCTTGGGCGGCCCAGCTTTAAGACCTTGCTGCAAGTTGGCAACGGTCGGGCTTTTGCTGTAGCTGACGGCGACCTTATACGCTGCCGCTCGGGCATGTTCGAATGTATCGGCAACGACCAGCGCGACAAATTGGCCGGCGTAATGGACCGTGTCGTCTTCGAACGGCAGTCGGTTTTCGTCGGCCTTACTGCTGGTCAGGATATTGGCCGGGGACGTCTGGATCGGCGACGTGTGGTACACCTCGGCAAAATGCCTTGAGTGAAAAATATCAATGACGCCGGGGGATTTACGCGCCTCATCAAGGTTCAGCGCGGTAACTTTCCCACTGGCGATGGTGCTGAATACCCCATAGCCATACGCCATATTTTTCGGGTGGTGGTCGGACGCATACAGGGCTGTGCCCGTGACTTTGCGGCGCCCGTCGATGCGGCGTGGACTGCCACCAATTATGGGTTCACTCATCGGGTCGTCCTCCGCTCAAGCTGTTAGGGTTTCGAAGTTACGGATGATCGCTTGTCGCCCCAACGGAATCTTGTACGCGTTATGGCTATAAGGGATCGCTCCCTGAAGCGCGGTAGCCGCTGCTTTTTCCAAGGCTTCCGGGGTCAACGGTGCGTTTTTCAACGATTGCTCGGCAGCCAGGGCGCGCCAGGGTTTGGTGCCCACACCGCCCATGGCGATCCGTACGTCGCGGACCGTGTTGCCCTCAAGCACAACAATCACCGCGCTGGATGCCAGGGCGAATTGATAGGACGCACGGTCACGCAGTTTCAGATAACCCGAGCGGCTGTTAGCCAGCGGCGCATCGAGAATTACATGGGTAATCATTTCATCCGGCAACAAGGCATGCTCCTGCGATGGCGTGGCGCCAGGGAGTAAATGGAAGTCGAGAAAATTTATTTCTCGTACGCCTTTCGGGCCCTGCACTTGAACCGTCGCCCCGATGGCGGCCATGGCCACGCACATGTCAGAAGGGTGAGTTGCAATGCAGTGATCGCTGGTGCCCAACACCGCATGGACGCTGCGGTTTTGTCCCTCAATCGCCGAGCAGCCCGACCCGGGTTCACGTTTATTGCAGGGCGATACGCCGTCGCGAAAATAATCGCAACGAACCCGCTGCATGACGTTGCCCGCCGTGGTCGCCTTATTGCGTAGTTGGGTCGTTGCGCCCGACAGCAATGCCTGCGACAACACCGGGTAGTGGGTCTGGATCTGTTCGTTTTGCGCCAGCGCTGTGTTGCTGACTAATGCCCCAATACGCACTCGGCCGTCGTCAAGAACGATGATTTGTTTCAGCGACAGATGATTAACGTCGATGACCTGTACCGGACGCATGATATCCAGCTTGACCAAATCCAGCAGGGTCGTGCCCCCTGCCAGGAAAAACGCCGACTCGGATTGGCTGTGGTAGTTGATCGCATGCTCGATGCTGTCGGCGCGAACATAAGTAAACGTTCTCATCAGCCGATCTCCTTCATTTTACTGCGCGCCGATTGCACCGCCGCCAGGATGTTTTTGTAGGCGCCGCAACGGCAGATATTGCCGCTCATGGCCTCACGCACACTGGCGTCGTCGCCGCCAATGTTGCTGTCTTTCAAAATAGCTACGGCGCTCATGATCTGGCCGCAGGTGCAATAACCACACTGATAGGCGTCATGCTCCCAGAACGCTTCCTGCACCGGATGCAACACGTTGCCTTGGGCGATGCCCTCAATCGTGGTGATGTCGTCGCCCTCATGCATGGCCGCCAACGATAAGCACGAGTTCACCGCCAGCCCGTTGACATGCACGGTACAGGCGCCGCACTGGCCGTGGTCGCAACCCTTTTTGGTGCCTGTCAGGCTCAACCGGTCGCGCAGTACATCCAACAGCACCGCGTTAGCCGGCAGGTTGAGGGCATGGGGATTGCCATTCACGTTGAGCACCATTCGCCGCTCGCCGGGGGCCGGTGTCCTAGGGGCTTCGGCGGTCGCGGCTTGGGCTTGAGCTGCCGCTTGCAGCCAGAGGGGCGAGGTCGCTGCAGCGAGACTGGAAACGCCTACGGATTTCAGAAAGTTACGTCGGGAGGGGGTCGCAAGGTCGTGCAATTCTGGCGGGATCGACGGCTTACCGCCCTTGTCATGTTCATCGGTCATTGAGGTGATCCTCTTTAACAACGGTCGGCAAAGCTTAGTTCTCGGTAGCTTTCGGTCAAACGTGGTCGGCTCGGGCGGATCTGTTTCTGACCAATAACCGATTAAAAACCGGGCAGGGCTCGTAGATCGCCGGCATCAACTAAAATGACTGACAGCGGTCTATGGACTGACAGCGGTCTATGGGATGTGTTCAGGAGGATCTTTTGAACGGTTGCGGATGGCGTGGGTTGCTCGTCTTGATACTGCTGCTTTGGTTGCCGGTGGGGGCCAATGCGGCAAATGGCGCTGTTCGGGTGTTAACCCTGAACGACGCCATCGGGCCGGCCAGCGTCGAGTACGTGGTCGACGGTCTTGCCAAGGCGGCGGGCAAGCACGCCCAGTTGGTGGTCATCATCCTCGACACACCGGGCGGCCTTGAAAGCTCAATGCGGGTGATCGTGCAGGCGATTCTCGCCAGCCCGGTGCCAGTGGCCAGTTTTGTCTCGCCCAGTGGCGCCCGTGCCGCGAGTGCCGGTGCTTATATTCTTTACGCCAGTCACATTGCGGCCATGGCACCCAGTACTCATTTGGGTGCCGCCACCCCGGTTCAGTTGGGCGCCCAACCCACGGCTGGCGATCCCACTGACACGTTGACTCGTAAGCAGGTCAGCGACGCCGCCGCGTTCATGCGTGGCCTGGCACAACTGCGCGGTCGTAACGCGGACTGGGCAGAACAGGCCGTCCGTGACGCCGCTAGCCTCACTGACTCGGAGGCGCTGAGCTCAAAAGTCATTGAGTATCAAGCGAAAGACCTGGACGACCTGCTCGGACAACTGGACGGTAAACGCCTGATCATCAACGCTCATGAGGTTCAACTGCACACGGCGAACGCCCTAATTGTTCAAGACGATCCCGACTGGCGTATCAGTCTGTTGACCCTTATTACCAACCCAAACGTCACACTGATCCTGATCGTCGTCGGGGTGTTCGGCTTATTGGTCGAGTTTTTCAACCCTGGCTCGGCAGCGGGAGGCATTATCGGCAGTATCTGCTTACTGTTGGCGCTGTATGCCCTGCAACTGCTGCCAGTCAATTATGTCGGTGTGAGCTTGATTATGCTCGGTGTGACGCTGATGGTGGCCGAGGCATTTTTGCCGAGTTTCGGGGCCATTGGCTTCGGCGGCGTAGCCTCGTTTATAACCGGTGCCATGTTGTTGATGAGCACCGACGCCCCCGGATTCACCATTGGCTTGCCGTTGATCTTCAGCGTGGCGGCGATCAGCGCGGTGTGCCTTATCGGATTGGCGGGGGCAATGCTCAAATCGCGCCAGCGCCAGGTGGTCAGCGGTGACGCGGGCCTGGTCGGCAGCAGCACCAAGATCACCGCGTTGCAAACCGACAACCCACTGGGTGGCTGGGTGCAATTGCAAGGCGAACACTGGCAGGTGCTGAGTTCGGCACCGCTCAGAACCGGGCAACGGGTCCGGGTCGTGGCGCGTCGCGGGGTGATCTTAGATGTCATGCCGGCGCCCGAAACACCTCAACGGGGAGACTGATCATGTTTGTGCAATTGGGCTTTGGCACGTTGTTGTTGCTACTGGTGTTGGTGGCAATGTCGACGTTTCGCATCCTGCGAGAGTATGAGCGCGGGGTGGTGTTTCAACTCGGGCGATTTTGGCAGGTAAAGGGCCCCGGCCTGATCCTGTTGATTCCGGTGGTTCAGCAAATGGTCCGGGTTGACCTGCGCACCATCGTTCTGGACATACCACCGCAAGACGTGATCACCCGCGACAACGTTTCGGTGAAGGTAAATGCCGTGCTGTATTTTCGGGTCCTCGACCCGCAGCGAGCAATAATTCAGGTCGAAGACTTTCTGATGGCCACTAGCCAATTGGCGCAAACCACCTTGCGCGCGGTGCTCGGTAAACATGAACTGGATGAGCTGCTGGCTGAGCGTGAGCGGCTCAACGTTGATATTCAGAAAGTGCTCGATGCCCAGACCGATTCGTGGGGCATCAAGGTGGCGAACGTTGAAATCAAACACGTCGACCTTAACGAATCAATGATTCGTGCCATCGCCCGGCAAGCCGAAGCCGAGCGTGAACGCCGCGCTAAAGTGATTCATGCTGAAGGTGAATTGCAGGCGTCGCAAAAGCTCGCCGAAGCCGCCGAAATGCTGGGGCGCGAGCCTGGCGCCATGCAGTTACGTTATATGCAAACGCTGGGTTCGATCGCCAACGACCGAACCTCCACCATCGTCTTTCCGATGCCCATCGAACTGCTACAAGGGATGGCAAACCTGGCGCCAAAACCCTAAATAGATTCAGTTCTTGGCAGACAGCGTTTCTTGGGACCATCCACCGCCCAGGGCCCGGAAGGTTGCCACCGCCGCCCGCGCATCATTGGCGTGAAGTTGCGCCAACTGATCGCGGGCGGTGAGCAGCAATCGGTCTTCGTCGAGCACTTCAATCAGGCTGATGGCGCCGCCTTTGTAGGCATCTTGCGCGGCGCCCCGCGCAATTTTGTGCGCGGCGACTTCTTGATCGACTTCAATGCGTTGTTGCTCAAGCTCGGTCAAGGTCACGATGGCGTTTTCCACGTCTTCGGTGGCGCGCAACATAGATTGCCGGTATTGAGCCAGCGCTTCGGCATTGGCGCCTTTGGCTTGCGCAACTTCAGCATCGACCCGGCCGAAATCGAACAAACGCCAATGCAGACCAATCACGGCTTGCGGTCGAAACGAAGCGGCTGAGATCAGATCACCACTCTTCAAGCTTTCGAACCCGAGCAAGCCGGCCAGCGAAACTTTCGGGTAATACTCGGACACCGCTTCGCCGATGCGCGCGTTGGATGCGGCCAGACGTCGCTCGGCGGCAATCACGTCGGGACGTCTGCGCAACAGGCTTGCAGGGCTGCTGGTGTCGCTGATGGTCGGCACGCTAAACACCTGCGAACTGGCGACCAACTCTTGGGCGTAGGTCCCCGGCTGCGTCCCCATCAACACGTCCAGACGATTGAGCTGCAACGCCAGTTCGGTGCGCAATGGCGGCACCGTAGCGCGGGCTTGCAACACCAATGCCTGAGCCTGGGCTTGCTCGCGGTTGGTCGCCAGGCCACTGGCCATGCGCGCCTGGACCAAGCTCAACAGGTTGGTCTCGATGTTTATCTGGTCTTGGGCCAATTCGATGCGCTGTTGCGCGCCACGTACCCGGAAATACGCATCGGCAGCTTCGGCGGCGACTGAAATTCGCACCCCGGCATGGCTCGCCGTGGCCGCTTGCGCTTCGGCAACGGCGGCTTCTTCACCGCGCTGCAGGCCGCCCGCGAGGTCAGTTTCCCAACTGGCCCCGGCGCCAATGGTTTCCAGGGTTTGGTCGCGGTCATAGCCGGGGAACGCACTGCCGATTTCACCCAGTGCGCTGTTGGTTGATTGATGCTGACGCACCGCTTGAGCGTCCAGATTGCCTTGCGGCAAGCGATTGGCCCCTGCTTCATGGGCGGCAGCGCGGGCCTGATCGACTCTGGCCATGGACACCGCAAGGTCCAGGTTCTGCGCCAGTACCCGCTGAATAATCAGGGTCAGTTCAGGATCATTGAAACCGGTCCACCAGGTGTCCAGCGACGGGGCAGGGGTTTCCCCCACCCGTTGCTGCAACAACGATGCATTGTTGAAGGCGGCGGTCAGGTTGTTCGTCGGTTTTTCATAGTCCGGGCCGACGGCGCAGCCTGCCAGCGCGACGAACAGTGCCGTCAACGCAAACAGACGGGAGCCTGTGAAGCGAAACGCCAAAGCATTCATTGTCCGGTCCTCGAAGAGCAAATAGGGGCGAGCAGGTTCATGGCTGTCTCAATGGGCGTCAGGTGAGGGCGTGGCCGGCGGCACCACTTTGTGCATCAGCGGCACCATGGCGGCGGCGATGATGAAACACACCATGATCGCCAGGAATGCGTCGGAATAGGTTTGCGTCTGTGCCTCGCGATACGTCAGCAACCACAATTGCTGCAACGCCGCAGTCGTGCCTTCACTCCCGGTTTGGCCTAGGGTGGCAAGATTGCCGCCGACTTGGCTCAGCCACTGGTTCATGGCTTCGTTGCTGGCGTTCAAGTGTTCTGCCAGACGGGTGAAGTGTAAGTTGGTGCGGTCATTCAAGATCGTTGCACACGCCGCAATACCAATGGCGCCGCCCAGGTTACGCATTAGGTTGAACAGCCCTGACGCTTGCTTGAGACGCGACATCGCCAGGCCGCCAAGGGTCAGGGTCACCGCAGGAGGCACCGCCAATTGCTGGGCCATGCCGCGCAATGCTTGTGGCAAGATCAACTCACGACCGCCCCAGTCATGGGTGATTGGCGAGAAGTCCCACATGGACAGCGCAAACAGACTGAGGCCGAACATCATGATCCAGCGCAGATCGACGCGGTTGGCCAGAAATCCATACAGCGGGATCGCCATGATCTGAAACACGCCGGTGGAAAACACGGCCAGGCCGATGTCCAGTGCGCTGTAACCACGCACGCGTCCGAGAAACAGCGGGGTCAGGTAAATCGTTGCAAACAGGCCGATGCCGGTCACAAAGGAAAAGAAGCAGCCCAGGGCAAAATTGCGCTCTTTGAGGGCCCGCAGATCAACAATGGGATTGCTCACCATTAACGTGCGGCTGATGAACACCAGCGCTGAAACCCCAGAGATCCAGGCGGTGGTCAGGATGGTGCTATCACTGAACCAATTCCAGCGCGGGCCTTCTTCCAAGGTGTATTCAAGGCAACCGAGAAATAGCGCCATAAACACCATGCTCAGGTAGTCCGCGCCTTTAAGCAGGGAGAGATCCGGTTCATCGATCCGCACCAGCATCGGCACTGCAACGGCGACGAAAATACCCGGTATCAGGTTGATGTAGAACAACCAGTGCCACGACGAAACGTCGGTAATCCAGCCGCCAATGACCGGGCCAAGCGTCGGCGCCAATGAGGCGATTGCACCGATGGTAGAAGCGGCAATCACCTTTTGTTTACCAGTAAAAAACATGAAGGCGGAAGTGAACACCAGCGGGATCATCGATCCACCGAGGAAGCCTTGCAGCGCACGAAACGCAATCATGCTCTGGATGTTCCAGGCCGCACCGCACAACAGACTGGCCAAGGTGAAACCCACGGCTGAAGCACAAAACAGCCAGCGGGTGGAGAACACCCGCGACAACCAACCCGACAACGGAATAACCACGATTTCGGCGATCAAATAGCTGGTCTGCACCCACGCTGTTTCATCTGTACCGGCGGACAAACCACCGCCGATATCCCGCAGCGAGGCCGACACAATCTGTATATCCAACAGCGCGATGAACATGCCGATGCACATGCTGGCAAAGGCAAACACCTTGGTCGCGGTAGCCATGGACGCTGCGTCAAACGGTTTGGCCGGTGCTGCGGTCGTGGCACTCATGGCGCACTGGCCTGATTCGGCGTTACCGAATGGGCAGGGTGGTTCGAATCGTCGCGTGTATCCACTTCAGCGGTCACTGACAAGCCCGGGCGCAGGTGACCCAGCACCCCGTCGGCTTCATCAAGGTGCACGCGGACCGGAACCCGTTGCACGATTTTGGTGAAGTTGCCGGTGGCGTTTTCCGGTGGCAGCACGCTGAATTGCGAGCCGGTTGCAGGCGCCAGGCTGTCCAGATGGCCGTGGAATTCGTGGCCCGCAAGCACGTCTGCATGGATCGAGACTGCTTGCCCTGGGAGCATGTGCGCCAGTTGGTCTTCCTTGAAATTCGCGTCGACCCACAAACCGTTGGCCGGCACCACCGACAGCAGCTGCGAACCGGCTGCAGCGAATGCACCCACTCGAGCGCGGCGATTGCCGATCATGCCGTCAACCGGGGCGCGTAATTCGGTATAGCCCACGTTCAACTGCGCCATGTCGCGCTCGGCCTTGGCCTGCATCAGCGCGGCCCGAGCTTGTTGTTTCTGGGTCGAAATCACCGCGATCTGCCGTTGGGTCGCCAGCATCGACGCCTGAGCCTTGGCCCCGTTGGCCTGGGCGGTCTTGAACGTAGCGTCGGCGCGCTGGGCGCTTTCAACCGACACCGCCTGTTGCCCGACCAACTTTTGATAGCGGGTCTGGTCATCGCGAGAGCGGACGATTTCGGCGTTGGTCGCATCGATACTGGCCTTGGCTTGGCCAATCACCGCATATTGCAGTTGTTCAGTCGCGTCCAGGTTGGCCAGCAACGCCTCTTGTGCCGCCACCGCGCCTTCGGCTTTGTGCAATGCCGCCACGTAGTCACGGTCATCAATTTTCACCAGCAAGTCACCGGCATGCACCCGTTGGTTGTCAGTGACTTTCAGCTCCATGATGTAACCCGAGACCTTCGGCCCAATCACGGTGACATCGCCACCAATGTAGGCATCATCGGTGGACTCAATAAAGCGCCCGACCGTCCACCAGCGCAGGCCAAAAACCACCGCTAAGATCAGCGCGGCAAACAAGACCACCCACAACAACAGCCGTTTGAGTGTCAGGCGTTTTTTTGTCGGGACGACTGCTGAGTCGATCTCACCCACGTCAGTTGAGCTATTCATTACACGTTCATCCGTTGGATGCAGGAATGGAGGGTTGCTGGCGCTGGGCCAAGCGGCGTACACGTCCTTTTTCGAGACGCTCATAGACTTTTTCGCTGGCCGCTTCACCCGCCCGAACAGCGTGTTCTTCACGGTTGATTTTTTTGCCGGTGTTGGCATCAATCAACGCCAGGTTGACCGCTTCGCCACTGGTTTCGTCGGCCAGATAAATGCTTTTGCCTTCGGGCGAAAAGTGATTGTTGCCCCATTCCATCAGTGTCAGCAGTACCGGCCGGAAGTCACGTCCGCGCGGGGTGAGTACGTAGTCATAACGCGGAGGTTTTTCGCTGTAGAGACGACGTTCGAGCAGCCCACCGTCCACCAGGTCGTTGAGGCGGCGGGTCAAGGTAGTCGGTGTGATACCAAGACTTTTCTGGAATTCGTCGAAACGGCTGAGGCCGTAATAAGCATCACGCAGAATCAGAATGTTCCACCACTCACCGACGTGCTCAAGGCTACGAGCGATCGGACAGTGCATGGACTCAAAGCTTTTCCTCTTCATGACCCACCTCAGTAACAGGATGTTTCGTTGAATTATGGTCATAATGTATACGGGTGACTCTCATCATGCAAGTCACTCGATAGACCTTTAGTCAGGTGGCTGAAAAACAACGTGCTGGGGGCTTCGGCGGTAGGCTGTCTATGGGAGCCAACGTGTTGGCGAGGCTATTTCTGTCTCGCCAATACGTTGGTTCTTACAGAGGATTGAACCGCCACCACACGCACCGAGCTCAACGCCCCCGCCATTTGATCTCTATCCTTAGCCCGCATTGTTATTAAAAAAGCAGATAGTCTTTGTCCAGAACAGGGCTGTGTCTATTTAGGCTGGCGCCCTATTATTCTCCTCGCCAACCAGCAAAACCCCAGCAAACAGGTGAACCACCCAAGCGTGCATAAACCTTGTGATGAACCCGGCTGTTTGCAATTCCTGAACTAAAAGGACTACAAAGATGAAAGCGTCACTGTTGTTGTTATTGATGTGTGCGTCTGCAGCAAGCATGGCCGATGAAAAAGCTGCCGTTACCGCGCAGCAACAACCCGCCGTAGAGCAGTACACCTACTCAATGAACCTCGACGTCGCCAAAGTTATTTCCGTCAGCGAAGTGTCTTCAGGCTGTGAAGCTGCACCGGTTCGTATGAACTACCTGGACTCTGCCGGCAAACAACATATTGTTGAATACCTGATGATGGGCACCGGTTGCTCGAATGGTTAATCGCTGGATAAGTTAGAGGTTTTAATTGCCGATACTTAAAATAACGTCATTAAAAAAGGCCCTGTCATGCAGCGCCTTTTTTTGTGTGTGCGCTAACTGTTAAATGACGTTATTGCTAAGCCGACAACTCAGTCAGCCGCTGAGTGCACGCATCATCGTAGGCCACGTACAAACGCTCTGCGATTTGACTCTTGATTGCCTTTCCACTTTCCAGGCCAAATACAAAACCTTCGGCTTTGCCGCCTGCGCGGTTCAAATCTTCAGTGGTGCCTGCCTGGGTAATAGCGTCCAGCAGTTTCTCGGCATCTGGCCCAACGCCCTTCGGTAACGCGATTCCGTCGAGGCTCATTGTCCGGTCCCTTCCTGAGAATGCTCGGCGCTATCTAGGCGGCAAGGCTGCATGCGGTGTTGGTCAATCATGATCAATTCCTTTAAGCGGGAGTCTCGGGCGCTGCGTAAAACCACAGGCCGCGACGATGGTAGGCCAGGCCCCGATGGTTTGCGAGCGGCAATCAGTGATGAAGTCGGATTACCAAAACGCTCGCACGTAATTGATGGGCGAGTGATCGGCCCATTCGCGCAGAAATACGTTCTCAGCATTGCCCGCGTAACGCGCCAGATAGTCGAAGCGGGCTCGCTGCTGATCCTGATGAATCAACGCCGACGACATGTCGTCTTGCATCACGCCATAACGGTCGATATAGCCCAAGCCATGAACGTGGTTGAAGCCCAGATTGGCGGGCACTAACTCGGTCACCACGTCACAACAATCCACTAACCGGGCGATGCGTAAACGAGTATTGGCCGACACATGTTCGGTGAAATCACGGTCGCCGACCCGTGGTGAACCCAGTGCGACCAAAAAATCGGCATCGGCGGGTCCCGCCAACAGGGTCGCAATGGCTGCGCCCAAGCTGTGGCCGGTAATAGTCAATGATGTGCGCTGATTCGCCGTCTCATTGAGCCACTTTTCCACCGACGGCCATAACCCCAGCGCCGCCTTGGCAAGTCCGCTGTGGACTTTGCCGGACCCCAACGGCCAGGCCATGCGCACAACCTGAGCGTCGGAGATGACGTTTTTGATGTGATCGATTTGCGTGCCGCGCAACGCGATCAACGCGCTGCCGTCTCTGCGTAGAGCACCAAAACCTTCGCTGTCTGTTTCGGGGTGTCGGAAAATGACCGGCTGCGCAAAACCCTGTACCGACAGTAACGTGGCCAGCGCCGGTCGCCCGGTATGGACGTCTTCAAAACGCAGATAGGCCAAGCGTGCGGCTTCCACTGCCAAGGTCAAGTCATCACGGGCGGGCACAATGCCAAGCAGCGAAGGCAGGGCCTCGGGGTGGTAGAGAGCTGTTTGCGAAGGATCGTAATCGAGAGCCAGCATCATGCGTCCGCTCCAGGCGACACTCGTAATGTTCAGCTTTCAAACTCAACCGTTTGAACGGTCAAGACGCGACAACACGACGGGCCGGTTAGGGTGCACCGGCCACAGGCCGCGGCAGTGCTCTAATCAAGTTAGTTGCGATTCGGAAAATGTCCATCCAAACGGATAGAGATAGGGTCATTTGAGGGGGCTTTGAGTGCGGACATCCAATGAGTGTCCGCTTCACATCCGCTCTCGTTCTTAGCCGCCGTCAGTATCGATATCGGCATCGGTCTCGATGCCTTGTTCTCGCCGCTGACGAGCGCGCTCTTGCTCGGTGTCTTTCACCGAATCGGCTTCAGGAGAGAACGGATTTTCCGCCGCTGTGTGCAGTTTTTCCAGCTCCAATTGCTCCCTGTCCGATGTCCGGGCTGAGCCTTCGTCAAACTGCTGGCCATCGCCCAAGTCGTGATCCGGCGTAATCGGATCAATGGCGGGATCATTGCGCTCGCCCGCTCGGGAAGGCGCGGGTGGTCGTTGGTTTTGATTGTTATCGTTAGTAGCCATGTACACCTCTATCAGGTCCGTTTCGGGATTGACCTAATTACGAGGGTTCTCAGTCACGGACGTTCGGTCCGTGTACCAACCGGTCGTCGGTTACGGGTCAGCTTTAACTGTCCCGGTGTGCGCCGTTGACGGGCAGGCGGCTGCCCAAACGGTAGCGCGATGACGGATGCACCAGGCGCACGTAAGTGACAATTTTGGCGCCACTCCAGGTCCGGCGCATCAACACCAGGCAAGGTTCGTTGGCATCGATCTGCATGTGCCGGCTTTCTTCGCTACTGGGATGGCTGGCCTCGACAATGTGCTCCATTTCATCGGGACGAATCACGTTCAGTAGGTACTTGGCCGGCTGCAGTTGTTCGCCAAAAGACTGCTGGAGAAATTGCGGAACCAGCTCAGGATTGACGTAACGGTCCTCCAGCTGGACTGGTACCCCTTCCTCACAATGCACGCACAACAAATGAAACACCGAGGTGCCGGTGGGAAGTGCAAGGGCTGCCGCCACCGCCATCGACGCCGCTTCTCGCCCCAGATGCAGCACCTGGCACGAATAACGGTGACCTCTGGCAATGATTTCGTCGGCGATGGCAGTGATGCGCAGCAAATTGGATTGCGGCTTGCTCTCGGCGACGAAGGTGCCCACGCCGGAAACTCGGACCAAATGGCCCTCTTCAGTGAGTTCGCGCAACGCTCGGTTAACCGTCATGCGTGACATGCCCAGTTCTTGCACCAGGCGGTTTTCCGATGGAATCAGGTCCCCCGGGGTCCATTCCCCGGAGCGAAGTTTGCCTTGGACAAAATCCTTGGCGCGTCGGTATAGGGCTTGCGGTGCGGTTTTAATCACGAGGCGCTCCGCGTCTGTTCTTCGACCAGGGCATTGGCCAACGCTTCGAGGAACAAGTCGTTGTCCTCACGGTTGCCCATCGACACCCGCAAATAATCGGTGTAACCCGGCTCTCGCCACGGTTTGAGAATCACCCCTTGGCGAAGCAGCGACTGATTCAACGCCTCAGCGTTATATGCCGTGCTGAAGAACAGGAAGTTCGCCATGGACGGCACGCACTCGACACCCAGTACCCGCAACTGCGAGACCATCCGCTGCCGTTCATGGGCGACGTGGGCCAGCGTTGCGTGCAAGTGCTGGTCATCGGCCAATGCCGCAACGGCTGCTGCTTGTGCCACGCGATTAACGTTAAACGGTGTGCGCAAGCGGTCTATCAGATCGGCCAGCGCGGGGTCGCTGACAATCCCGTAACCAATGCGCAGGCCGGCCAATGAATAGGCCTTGGAAAAGGTGCGCAGCAACACGAAGGGTTTACCGCAGGCCTGAATCAACTTCAGGCAGTCCGGGTAATCGCCTTCGAACTGCGCGTATTCGTAATAGGCCTCGTCGAACACCAGCAAGCAGTGCGCGGGCAACGCCTCGAGCAATCGCTGCAACTCCTCGGCATTAAGGGTGCAGCCCACCGGATTGGAGGGGCAGGAAAACATTAGCAACCGGGTGCGCGAGGTGATGGCGGCAATCATGGCCGCGACGTCGAACGCACCGTTGGCAGTCATGGGCACGCCAATCACCTTGGCGCCGGTGGCCAAGGGGTAAATGAAATGCAGGCCGAAGGAGGGCACCACCGTGACCACTTCATCGTCGTGGTCGAGAAACACTCGGCTGATGATGCTCAGCAAGTCTTCCGAGCCATTGCCAAACACCAAGTGGTCGCCGGACACGCCGAGTTTCTTCGACAGCGCATCGCGCAACGCCAAGCAACTGGCGTCGGGGTACAAGGCGATTTGCGCGCACGCCTTGGCCATGGCAACTGCCACAGCGGGGGCGGGGCCCAGCGGGTTTTCATTGCTGCCGAGTTTGGCGACACGGGACAGGCCGAAACGCTTGCGCACCGCGTCCGCGCTGAGGCCCGCGTTGTAACTGGCCAATTCACGCACTTCAGCGCGGGCCAACAGCTGCAGGTCAGAAACACTCATGCCGGGTCGACCTCTTTGGTGTCCTGCCAAAACGCATTACGGTCCAGATAGTTCTGTAAAAACTGCTGCAAACGCGGGTGTTCAGCGTTATGGAAAATCTCCCGTGGCGTACCGCGTGCCACCACTTCACCCTGATCGAGGAACACCACAGAATCCGCCACTTGCGCCGCGAAGCCCATTTCATGGGTCACCACCACCATGGTCATGCCTTCTTTGGCCAAGGTCTTCATGACTTGCAACACCTCACCGACCAATTCCGGGTCCAGAGCTGAGGTCGGCTCATCGAACAGCATGATGTGCGGTTCCATGGCCAGCGCGCGAGCAATCGCCACCCGCTGTTGTTGACCTCCGGAAAGCTGCGCCGGATAGGACTCACCTTTGTGCGCCAGGCCGACTTTATCGAGCATGGCCATGGCGCGTTTGCGCGCTTCATCGGCTGACAATTTGCGCACCCGCAGCAGCGCTTCGCAGACGTTGCCCATCGCGGTCATGTGCGGCCATAGGTTGAACTGCTGAAACACCATGCCGACGTTACGCCGCGCCAGATTGATCTGGGACTGCGCGGCACGCTTGCGGCCCTTGCCTTTGTCTGGCATCCAGCCGAGCAGTTGCCCTTCAATGTAAATCTCGCCTTCGTCGTACTCTTCGAGGAACGCCATGCTCCGCAACAAGGTGCTTTTGCCCGAACCCGAAGGGCCGATCAAACACACCACTTCAGAATGCCGAACCTGCAAATCGATACCTTTGAGCACGCGCAGCGGGCCGAAGCTTTTGCCAACACCCTGCAATTTCAACATCGGCTCGACGTTGTCGGAGAGTGCTTCGAGAATCTTCATCGCGTCACCTGATTGCTTCGTTGCCGATAAATGCGCAGCGGTGGGATCTAAAAGGGTATTCATCGCGCTTGCTTGTGCATGAAACGGCCGACCCGTACTTCAAGAAACATACCCAGCCGCGAGCACATTTCCACCAACACCAAGTACCCGATGCACAGCACCAGCAGGGTCTCAACGAAGGCGAAGGTTTCTGAACCAATCCCCGTCAGGACCATGGTCAGTTCGGGGATAGTAATAATCGATAGCACGGCGGTTTCCTTGCACAACACGCTGACCATATTCACCAGCGCCGGAAGGATGATCACCAGCATTTGCGGAATCTGAATGCGCACGATGCATTGCATCTTGCTGATGCCCAGGCAATCGGCCGCTTCCAATTGCCCGCGCGCCACTGACTCAAATCCGCTGCGAAAGATCTCGGCGAAATACACGCTGCCGTAGACACCCAGTCCAAGAATCCCGGCCGGGATCGGGTCGAGGTTGAGGCCGAATGAGGGGCCGCCGTAGTACACCAGAAACAGCTGCACCAGAAACGGCGTACTTCGAATCATCTCGATGAACACCCGCAACGGCGCACGAATCAGGTTGTTGCCAAACAACTGAGCAATCGCGATCAGCATGCCCAAGAGCACACCCAGCACGACACCGGCCGACCATGTGCCAAGGGTGACCAGAAAACCGTCGCCGATCTCGCTCAAGTGGTCGGTAATGATCCGGGGATCGAAGATCATGCGGTTCGCTCCTTCAGATGACGTTCAAGCACGCCGCCAAAGAACGCCAGCGGAATATTGATCAGGCAATAAAAGCCCGCGAGCATCAGGTAATCCTGAACAAACATGTAATCGCTGGCGGCAATGTTCTGCGCGGTGCGGGTCAAGTCAGCGAGACCGACCACCGACACCAGCGAGGACGCCTTGACCAGCAAAATCATTTCATTCACCAAGCCCGGCAGGGTAAGGCGTACGGCTTGTGGCACTTGGATTCGCACCAGCATTTGCGCCGAACTCATGCCCAGCAAGCCAGCGGCTTCCAGTTGGCCCGCCGGAATGGCGAGAAAGCCGCCGCGCATGATTTCGGCGATGTAGGCCCCGGCCGCCAGGGACAAGCCGATCACCGCCGCCGCTGTGGGCGACATGTTCGGCAGGCCGATACGCGGCAGGAAGTAATAAATAAACAGCAGTTGCACCAGCAGCGGAATGCCGCGGAACACGAAAATATAGGCGCCGCCCAGACGTTTGAGCAGGGGCACGGGTGAGAGTCGCAAGCTGCCAACTATCACGCCAATCACAAAACCGATGGCCAGTGCGGCCGTGGAGACTTCGAGGGTCACCAGCAAGCTGCTCAGCAACAGTGGAGCGTTTTGCAGCAGAAGGGGCCAATCGAACATCGTGTCACTCCAGCATCGATAACCGCCGACCCATCCGGGTCGGCGATCCATTCATCCAACCCTGAGTTACCAGGAAGGGTCGAAATCAGCTTTCGGCACGTCCATTTCAGCGCCCAGCCATTTTTTCTGCAGGGCAGCTAGGCGGCCGTCATCGTGCATTTTCAGCATGGCAGCGTCGAGTGCAGCGATCAGGGTGTCAGCGTCAGCATCTTTGCGACCGAGGAAGGCGAAGTAGGACTTCTTGCCGAACGGAGGCATGACCACTTTGTAGAGGTTCGGTTTTTCAGCCGCGACGTAAGACACGTTCGGTAAGGAGTTGGCTACGGCGACGATACGTTTGGCAGCCAGGTCTGCGTAGGCCTGGTTGTTGTCGACGTACTCACGGATCGTGACTTTTGCCGGCAGGGTTGCGGCAAATGCCTTGAGCTCTTCGAGCTGAGCCGAACCTTTGCCCGCACCGACGGTTTTGCCAGAAATGTCTTCAGGCTTTTTGATGGTCTCGTCTTTGGCGCCGATCATCAGCGCTACCGTTGCTTCAGCGATAGGCATTACAAAGTGATAACGCTCTTTACGCGCCTTGGTCTCGATAATCGGACCGGCCACCACGTCGAACTTCTTCGCTTCCAGGCCAGGCAACACGCTTGGCCATGGCAGGTCGAGGAACTTGACCTTCACCCCCAGCTCTTTGCCCAGTTGCTCAAACAGCTCAGAGTTCATGCCTTTCTGTTTACCGTTCTCGGTGAAGTCAAACGGTGCGAACTGCAGTTCGGTGCCGACAACCAATTCACCGGCTTTTTTCACGTCAGCCAGTTGGTCGGCGTGGGCGGCTAGGGGAACGATGGCCAAGGCCATGGCAGCGCACAGGCCACCAAATGTCTTGCTGAAAAGAGAATCGAGTTGCATTGGGTAACTCCTTCAGATGAACGCTGTTGGGTGTTATGCGGATTCTTATTGATCGGTGAACATGTGTGGCGCATTGAGACTGCAGTTAGCGTGCCATACTCGTATATACAACCAGCTATCACCTTCAGCCAAGAATTTTCCCTGGGTTGAGAATGCCCCGTGGGTCATAGCAATCCTTGAGCTGCTGCATCGCCTGGCGCGCTTGGTGGCTCACTGAATGGTGAAGAAACTCGCGCTTGAGCAGGCCGATGCCATGTTCAGCCGACACCGATCCGCCGCGCTCACCGACAGCGGTATAGACCAGTTCTTCAATCTCCAAAATCGGCGCCGGTTGTGGCAGCGAATTGCAGTCCACAGTTAGGTGCAAATTGCTGTCACCGATGTGGCCGAAATACACGCTGTGGTTACCGGGCCAGCGCTGTTCCAGCCGTTGGCGACACGTTTGGGCAAACTCACCGATCTGGCCGATGGGCAAGCTGACGTCGAAATTCAGCGGGGTCAGGCGCACCGGGAATTCGCCGGTGGCTTCGCGGATCTTCCACAGCGCCCGGGCCTGGGTGTGGGAGCTGGCCAATACCGCGTCGATGACTTCTCCGGCTTCTAGCGCCGCCTCCAGCGTTTGCTCCAACACCTCTCGCGGCCCGGCGGACTCAAACAACACGTACAGCGGGTAATCCTGAGACATCGGCGCCACCGGGTTTTCCAGCCAGGACACGCCGAGGCGGAAGAAGTCTTGCCACATCAATTCATAGGCTTGCGGGGTGCCGGCGCTGCGCTGCAAACGACGGAGTAAATTCACCGCGCTGGCGTAGTCGGGCAGGGCGCAGAGCAAGGTGGTGGTTTCCCCCGGCAACGGCGCAAGCTTCAAAATGGCGCGGGTGATCACCCCAAGGGTGCCTTCGCTACCGATAAAGCACTGTTTTAGGTCATAACCACAATTGTTCTTGATCATCTTGTTCAGCAGGTTGAGCACCCGACCGTCGGCCAACACCACCTCCAGACCGAGCACCAAATCCCGAGTCATGCCGTAGCGAATCACCGCATTCCCACCGGCATTGGTCGCGATATTGCCGCCGATCTGGCACGAGCCGCGTGCGCCCAGATCCAACGGAAACAAAAAGCCTGCGTCCTGCGCCGCCTGCTGAATCTCTTGCAGGGTGGTTCCGGCCCAAACGCTGACCGTGGCCGCCGCAGAATCGATTTCTTCAATGCCGCGCAAGCGTTCCAGCGACAGGGCGATATCCGTTGCCCGAGGCACCGCACCGCCGGCCAACCCGGTCATCCCACCTTGAGGCACCACCGGCTGGCGTGCTTCATTGCAAATGCGCAAGGCGTCGGCGACCTGCTGTGTACTGCTCGGCAATAACAAGGCTGCGGGGCAGGCGGGGGCGTGGCCGGTCCAGTCGCTGTAATGCCGTTGATTAATGGCCGCGCCGGTGAGCACCGCCGCTTCACCCAGCGCCGCGCGCAATTGGTCGAGGGTTTGCTGCAAGTGGTTCATCGGTTCAGCTCACGAAAAAGAGGGAGATTAGGTGTCAAGCGCAGGTCGTGACGGTCGAGCTGACTCAGGTCCGGCTTGCCCAGCAATGACAGGGCCAGACGCAATTCCTGCGCCAGCAGATCAAGCGCGTGTCCGGCACCGGCTTGACCGCCCACGGCCACGCCGTACAGGGTCGCCCGGCCCAACAGCACAGCATCGGCGCCCAGCGCGCAGGCTTTTAAAACGTCCGTGCCCCGGCGCACACCACTGTCGAGCAGCAGCGTAAGTTTGCCTTTGGCCACGGCGGCAATCGCCGGCAAGCACTCGATGCTGGCCGGCGCACCGTCCAATTGCCGGCCGCCATGGTTGCTGACCACCAGACCGTCAAGACCCAGCGCGATGGCTTTTTCCGCATCGGCGGGGTGCAGCACGCCTTTAAGCACCAATCGATGTGGCCAGCTGTCGCGCAAACGGGCCAAGGCATTCCAATCGAGACCGGTGTCCATTTGTGCCCCGATAAAGTGCGCGGCGCCTTCGATGGTGCGTTGGTCAGCGGGCAGATAGCGTTCGACATTGGCCATAATCGGCAGTCCGTGGGGCCACAGCGCCTGCTTGATCCAACGTGGATGGCGCAGCACGTCGAGCTTATTACGCAGGCTCAAATGCCGGGGTTTAACGAAGTTGCGCTTGTCCCATTCACGGTTGCCCAGCAGCACCGCGTCGCTGGTCAATAACAGTGTTTTGCAACCAACGGCATCGGCCCGTTTCAGCAAATCGCTCTGCACCGCCGGGTCGCGAAAGCAATAAAGCTGGAACCATAAATTGACCCCAGGTACTGCCGTTACCACTTGCTCTAATGAGCTGGTAGACACCGTACTCAAGGTAAACGGCAAGCCGCGCGCGGTGGCGGCTCGAGCCAGTTGTATATCGGCCTCGCGGTAGAGCATGCCGTTGTAACCGGTGGGGCCTATGACCATGGGCAACGGTAACGACGCGCCGAGCACGCAACAGCGGGTGGGCGCGTCGAGGCAGGGCACCAAGGTCTGTGGCAGTAAACCAATCTCGGAAAAGGCCTGTCGATTGCGCTTGAGCGTTACTTCTTCTTCGGCACCGCCTTCCAGGTATTCCCAGGCAAAATTCGGCAGACGCTGATGCGCCATTGAGGCCAATTCAGCAATGCTGTGGGCGCGACGAAAGTCGCTGCCGGTGTGATAGCGGCGCATGGCGGCTTAACCGTGTAAACGCTGGAAAGGCAACCAGCGGCCGAACGCCCCGCCTTCAACCCACGCCCGCGCGGCAGCGATGTCCGGTGCGAAGTAACGGTCTTCATCGTAGTGCGGGACTTCGCTGCGAATCATCGTCAGCACTTCACTGAGCAATTTCGACGTCTTTAATGGCGCGTGCAAGTCGATGCCTTGGGCGGCAGCCAGTAGTTCAATGGCAACCACCGCGCTGCTGTTACCGGCCATGTCCAACAACCGCCGCGCCGCGAAGGTCGCCATCGACACATGGTCTTCCTGGTTGGCGGAGGTGGGCAAACTGTCCACCGAGGCAGGGTGCGCCAGGGTTTTGTTTTCTGACGCGAGGGCGGCGGCAGTTACTTGAGCGATCATGAAGCCGGAATTCAAACCGCCTTCGCGCACTAGGAACGCTGGCAGCCCGGAGAGTGCCGGGTCCACCAGTTGCGCAATACGCCGCTCCGACAACGCGCCAATTTCTGAAATCGCCAGTGCCAAAACGTCAGAGGCCATGGCCACCGGCTCGGCGTGGAAGTTACCGCCGGAGAGCACATCACCGTCCGCACTGAACACCAGCGGGTTGTCGGACACCGCATTGGCTTCGCGCAGGAAAACACCGGCGGCGAAGCGCATATGATCCAGGCACGCGCCCATCACTTGGGGCTGGCAGCGCAGGGAATAGGGGTCTTGCACGCGGCCGCAATCACGGTGGGATTCTCGGATGTCACTGTGGGCGAGTAATTCACGGTAAAACAGCGCCACGTCGATTTGCCCCGGTTGACCGCGCACGGCTTGAATCCGTGCGTCGAACGGCACGTCCGAACCTTTCAGCGCATCGACGCTGAGGCTGCCGGCCACCACGGCGGCACTGAACAGCTTTTCGGCAGCGAACAAGCCGCGTAAGGCGAGGGCGGTGGACACTTGGGTGCCATTGATCAAGGCCAGGCCTTCCTTCGGTCCCAGCACCATCGGTTCAAGGCCAGCCAGTGCTAAACCTTCAACCGCGTCCATTTCCCGGCCTTCATGACGAACCCGGCCAACGCCGATCAACACTGCCGACATGTGCGCCAAGGGTGCAAGGTCGCCGGACGCGCCTACCGAACCTTGGGACGCAATACACGGATAGACCTTGGCGGCGTACAGCGCACTCAAAGCCTGAATCACTTCCCAGCGAATCCCCGAGAACCCCCTAGCCAGGGAACCGACCTTGAGCGCCATGATCAAGCCGACGCTTGCGTCATCCAACAACGGCCCGGTGCCGGTGCAGTGCGACAACAGCAAGTTGCGTTGCAGCTTGGCCAGCGACTCGGTAGGAATCGACGTACGCGCCAACAGGCCAAAGCCGGTGTTGATGCCGTAGACCGTGCGTTGGTTGGCGATGATGTCGTTGACTGTTTGAGTGCTGGCGTCCACTGCACCGCGCACCGCTGAGTCAAGTTCGAACGGCGCGTGGTGCTGATAGATAGCGCGCAACTGTTCAAGGGTAAATTGGCCGGGCGTAAGCAGCAGTGTCGCGTGCATGGTGAGTGTCCTGAATGCGGTGTAGGAGAGGCGGCCACATGAGCCTGTATATACAGGTAAGGCAAGATGCAGGCCAACGCATCGGCAGATGCTCTTCAGTAGCGTTCATGCGGCTCTCTTGCGGGTGCTCCATAAGTCCGTGTCCCCAGCCTGTTACGCAATTGTCACTGAAAGTTGCACCTATTGAGGTCATTGCGCACAGCACTGGGGCAAAGAGAAACCCCGGTATGACGGGGCGAGGTCTGGCTTCTTCGCCGGATCTTCAAACAAATCGCGTTGGCGTGCGGGTTTACGACATAGCCAGCAACACGCGGCACAGTAAATGCTTATGCCTGTATATACCGGTTAATTTCTGAGACCTATCTGACAGGAGCAAATATGACCTCCAGCGCCAATCTCCCTTTAATCGACATGTCCGGTGTTCGCGAAGGCGATCAAGCCAGTATTCGCCGAGCGGGCGACGCGATTCGCCAGGCCTGCAGTGACATTGGCTTCTTCTACATCGTCAATCACGGCGTCCCCCAACCCGTGATCGACCGCGCCATGGCGGCGGCTGCGCAGTTCTTCGCTTACCCCGCCGACACCAAACGCCAAGTCGCCGTCAACAACCGCCACCGTGGCTGGCACGCATTGGGCGGGGCGCTGATGTACGAAGCGACCAAGCCAGACCTCAAGGAGTTTTTCAGCATCGGTTTGGAATTGCCCGACGATGACCCGAGCGTATTAGCCGGTGAAGCCTTGCGCGGCCCCAATCAATGGCCGGCGTTCATGCCCGAACTGCAAGCGGCGCTGGGCGAGTACTACGTGGAAATCGGCAAAGCCGGCGCGGATTTATTAGTGGCCGTGGCGACTGGGCTAGGCATTGAGAGTGACTTCTTCAGCGGCAAGTACCACAAGCCCCTGCAACGCACGCAAATGGTCTACTACCCACCGCACCCGCCTGTGGCCGAATCCGACCAATTCGGCGTTGCGCCCCACACCGATTACGGCTGCATCACCTTGCTCTATCAAGACAACAGCGGTGGTTTGCAAGTGCGTGAACTGAGCAGCAACCGCTGGATCGACGCCACACCAATTCCCGGCAGCCTGGTGGTCAACGTCGGCGATTTATTAGCGCATTGGTCGAACAATCGTTTTCGTTCGACGCTACACCGGGTGATCAACACATCCGGCCACGAGCGGTACTCCATCGCAACCTTCTTCGACCCAACCTACAGCGCCGTCGTCGACCCGTGTGATTTGGGGATAGAGGCCGCCAGCAGTCTGTACCCGCCCGTCGCGGCAGGGGATTACATCCTAAAGCGCATAGATGACTCGATGGCGTATCGGAAGAAGGTTTGAAAGGCAGAGCCCGCTTCCCGAATAAATTCGGTCCCACAGGGGTGAACTGACCGTGGGACCGAATTCATTCGGGAAGGTCGCGGCGCGGTGTTTCAGACACACCGCGCCACCGGCTTAAATCACCTGAACAATCGCCTTGATCACTGCATCGATGTTGTTGCGGTTCAGCGCAGCCACGCAGATGCGCCCGGTGTCCAGCGCGTAGATACCGAACTCGGTCCGCAGTCGACCCACTTCGGCACTGGTCAGCCCCGAGTAGGAAAACATGCCGCGTTGGCGTCCGACGAAGCTGAAGTCGCGGTCAGTTAGTGCCGCGAGGCCATCGACCATGGCTTGGCGCATGCCGCGAATCCGAAGGCGCATTTCGCCGAGTTCTTGTTCCCACACAGCACGCAGCTCAGGGCTGTTCAACACCGCCGCCACGATCGCTGCGCCGTGGGTAGGCGGGTTGGAGTAGTTGGTGCGGATCACACGCTTGACTTGGGACAGCACGCGGGCGGTCTCGTCTTTCGAGTCGGTCACAATCGACAATGCGCCGACGCGTTCGCCATACAGCGAGAACGATTTCGAGAACGAGCTGGAGGCAAAGAACGTCAGGCCAGATTCAGCGAACAGGCGCACAGCCGCCGCGTCTTCTTCGATACCGTCGCCGAAGCCTTGGTAAGCCATGTCCAGGAACGGTACGTGGCCCTTGGCTTTAAGCACTTCAAGGATTTTTTTCCAATCGTCGGGAGCCAAATCGACGCCGGTCGGGTTGTGGCAGCAGGCGTGCAACACCACAATCGAACCGGACGGCAGGTTCTGCAAATCGTCCAGCATCCCGGAACGGTCGATGTCGTGGCTGGTCGCATCATAGTAGCGATAGTTTTGCACCGGAAAACCGGCGGCCTCGAACAGCGCACGGTGGTTTTCCCAGCTTGGGTCGCTGATGGCCACCACGGCGTTTGGATTGAGCTGTTTGAGGAAGTCCGCGCCGATTTTCAACGCGCCGGTACCGCCGACGGCCTGAACGGTTAGCACCCGGCCGGAGGACAGCAGGGGAGATTCAGCGCCGAACAACAGTTTTTGTACCGCAAGGTCGTAAGCGGCGATGCCGTCGATGGGCAAATAACCGCGCGCTGCATGTTGAGCCACGCGAGACGCCTCAGCGTCGGCAACGGCACGCAGGAGTGGAACTCGTCCCTCTTCGTTGCAGTACACGCCCACGCCAAGGTTCACTTTGTGCGTGCGAGTATCGGCATTGAATGCTTCGTTGAGGCCCAGGATTGGATCACGGGGTGCCATTTCGACAGCGGAGAACAGGCTCATTTTTGCGACGGCTCTGAATGGAGGAGTGAAGGGGTACAACGCTCCGGCCGATTGCACTAGAGCGGTGCACAAACGGGGAGCTAGTATAGAGGCCATCGTTGCGCGCGGCGACAGCTGGCGGGGCGTTTTTTGCGGGTTTTTCAGTTTATTTTCAGTGTGGCGATAAAATGACAAGGCTTATTGTTTAACCTCTTGTGAGCCCGGCCGCTTGAAAGGTTAGGCTGCCGACTCCATTTGTAGTGTCTTCGCGTATTTCCCGGCGGCATCATCGTTCGCAGTTTCTCGTTTTTGCCCGGCTGTTGCGCGCCGAAATGTACCCAGAGGTCACTTATGCCTGAGTTCCAGCTCGTAACCCGTTTCGAACCGGCCGGTGATCAGCCGGAAGCCATTCGCCTGATGGTCGAAGGGATCGAGGCCGGGCTGTCACACCAAACATTACTGGGCGTTACCGGCTCGGGCAAAACCTTCAGCATCGCCAATGTGATCGCGCAGGTGCAGCGTCCGACCTTGGTGCTGGCGCCGAACAAAACCTTGGCGGCCCAGCTGTATGGCGAGTTCAAGGCGTTTTTCCCCAACAATGCTGTGGAATATTTCGTTTCTTATTACGATTATTACCAGCCCGAAGCCTACGTGCCGTCGTCAGATACGTTCATCGAGAAAGACGCCTCGATCAACGACCACATTGAGCAAATGCGCCTTTCCGCGACTAAAGCGCTGTTAGAGCGCAAAGACGCCATCATTGTGACCACGGTGTCCTGCATCTACGGCCTTGGTAGCCCCGAGACGTACCTGAAAATGGTGCTGCACGTTGACCGTGGCGACAAACTCGATCAGCGCGCGCTGCTGCGGCGTCTGGCGGACTTGCAGTACACCCGCAACGACATGGACTTTGCCCGGGCCACCTTCCGCGTGCGCGGCGACGTCATCGACGTCTACCCAGCGGAATCGGACCTCGAAGCGATCCGCATCGAGTTGTTCGACGACGAAGTGGAGAGCCTGTCGGCCTTCGACCCGTTGACCGGTGAAGTGATTCGCAAACTGCCGCGTTTTACGTTCTACCCGAAAAGCCACTACGTCACTCCGCGAGAAACCTTGGTCGATGCCATGGAGCACATCAAGGTCGAGCTTAAGGAGCGCTTGGACTACCTGCGCAGCAACAACAAACTGGTGGAAGCCCAGCGCCTTGAGCAGCGCACCCGGTTTGACCTGGAAATGATTCTTGAACTGGGTTACTGCAACGGCATCGAAAACTACTCGCGCTACTTGTCCGGGCGTCCCTCCGGCGCGCCGCCGCCGACGCTGTACGACTATTTGCCCGCTGATGCGTTGTTGGTGATCGACGAATCACACGTCAGCGTGCCGCAAGTCGGCGCGATGTATAAAGGCGACCGTTCGCGCAAAGAAACCCTGGTCGAATACGGCTTCCGTTTGCCATCGGCGTTGGATAACCGACCGATGCGCTTCGATGAATGGGAAGGGGTTAGCCCGCAGACGATTTTTGTTTCGGCCACGCCGGGCAACTACGAAGCCGAACATGCCGGTCGGGTGATCGAGCAGTTGGTGCGGCCTACCGGTTTGGTTGACCCGCAGATCGAAATCCGCCCGGCGCTGACGCAGGTGGATGACCTGCTTTCGGAAATCGGCAAGCGCGTGGCGTTGGGTGAGCGAGTGTTGGTGACCACCTTGACCAAGCGGATGTCCGAAGACCTTACCGACTACCTCGCCGACCACGGCTGCCGCGTGCGCTATTTGCACTCGGACATCGACACCGTAGAGCGGGTCGAGATTATTCGTGACCTGCGCTTGGGCATATTCGACGTGTTGGTGGGCATCAACCTTTTGCGTGAAGGTTTGGACATGCCGGAAGTGTCGCTGGTGGCGATTCTCGATGCGGATAAAGAAGGCTTCCTGCGCTCAGAGCGCTCGCTGATCCAGACCATTGGCCGGGCTGCGCGTAACCTCAATGGCCGAGCGATTCTCTATGCCGACCGCATCACCGGTTCGATGGAGCGAGCGATTGGCGAAACCGACCGCCGTCGCGACAAACAGATCGCCTACAACCTTGAACACGGGATCACGCCCAGAGGCGTTATCAAGGACGTGGCTGACATCATGGAAGGCGCCACCGTGCCGGGCTCGCGCAGTAAAAAGCGCAAAGGCATGGCCAAAGCCGCCGAGGAAAACGCCAAATACGAAGCCGAGTTGCGCACACCTGGTGAGATCGGCAAGCGCATTCGTCAACTGGAAGAAAAAATGTACCAACTCGCCCGCGACCTCGAATTCGAAGCCGCTGCGCAGATGCGCGATGAGATTGGTAAGTTGCGCGAGCGGTTGTTGGTGGTTTGATAGCCCGTGCAAAGTCTGTAGGAGATTCCGCCCCATCTTCGACGCCGGGCTGTCGCGCAGAAACTGGGTGGCACTTTGTTTGGCTAGGGGTTGCAGAGTGTCAGGACTGAGGCCTTCCCGAATAAATTCGGTCCCACGGATTTTGGCGATGCACAAACCTTTGTAGGGGCTGCCGAAGGTTGCGATTAGATGTTCAGTGCCTACTATTCCGTGTCTGCCAAAGCCTCAGTGGGAGATTCTATGTTTGAGCGCAACCCCCAGACCAAATTTTGGGGGTGTATTTCGTTTCGTTTTTCATCAGGGAAAACATTACCCGCGCCAGCTTGCGAGCAAGGATCACCAGCGCTTGAGTGGCCTTGAATCCTCTAGCCAGGTAACTCTCGTAAAAGGGTTTCCACGTTTTAGACCGACTGGCAGCCATGGAGCTGTTGTGCAGCAGACGCCGCCATTCCGAGTCCCCTCGTTTGGAGAGGCGCCTTTCTTGATCCTTTTGTCCTGACTGCCTGACGCGCAGGTCCAGTCCCAGGAAGGCGATAAACGCGTCGCTGTTGGCAAAATCACCTCGTATAAATGCAGTGGCCATTGCAGTTCCGGTCAGTACGCCCACGCCCTCTACGGCCTGGCAGCGTTTCACTTGCTCCTGTATTCCAGCTTCTTCAGCAAGGGCTTTCAGAGTCGTCTGGATCGCTTTCTCGAAATGATCAATCGCGGCCAAAAACTCGTCAAACTCCTCTTCCATCTGGCTTTCAGCTTCCCAACTTTGTTTCATTTTTACGCGGCATTGAATCAACTTGGCACGGCGCAGAAGCAGGCTTTTGAGCTGTGTATAGGCTCTTGGAGGCGGGCTCCAGATCCTCAGTGTATCGGACTCTTTAGTTAGGTAACGCGCCAGCAAATGAGCATCCGAGGCATCTGTTTTTGCACGAATACCAAGAGACTCGCGATATTTGCTAACACGACTGCCATCAATGACATACACGTCGTGACCCATGTCATGGGCCAGTTCGGTCGTATCAAGGTGGTAGATACCGGTGGCCTCAAGTCCAATCGCAGTGTGCGCCGGAAGTTTTTTGAGCCATTTTCTGAGCGAGGATCGCTCGTTGGCAACGATCTCGATTTGTTGCAGATCGGACCGATAAACAACGATTTCAGCCTTCGCAACATCCACACCGACGACCACCTGTGCAGTTAGGATTGTCATCGCATGTTCTCCGAGCTAGGGTTTAAGGACTTGTCGGGGTTCACCGTTGCGCTGACTTGTCTCTATTGTCGGTCTGAGCCGATGCATTCCTTATCGGCGCATTGGGTGAAGGGGTGGGACGAAAGTCTCCCACGGTCTGTACTGTACGAGTCAGATGTTTGGCTTTTTGTCCCACCCACCCCTTCAAGTTTAAACATACAAGTTGGCTTGCCAACGAAAGCGTCAATGCAGGCAACCCAGGTTTCAAGTCGATATCAGCGGCGTGACTACGGGGCCTCTTCGCAGGCAAGCCTGCTCCCACAGTTCACCTCTACGGCTGCTTGATATCAACTGTATCAATGAAATCTGTAGCGCCAACTTGTTGGCATTTGGTAGACAGCGCGTATGTCTGAAGCACGATCAGATGTTCAGTGCCTATTATTCCGTGTCTGCCAAAGCCTTAGTGGGAGTTGGCTTGCCAACGAAAGCAGCAATACAGGCGACCCAAGTTTCAAGTCGACATCAGCGGCGCCATGACCGGCCTCTTCGCAGGCAAGCCTGCTCCCACAGTTCACCTCTACGGCTGCTTGCTATCAACTGTATCAATGAAATCTGTAGCGCCAACTTGTTGGCATTTGGTAGACAGCGCGTATGTCTGAAGCACGATCAGATGTTCAGTGCCTACAATTCCGTGTCTGCCAAAGCCTCAGTGGGAGTTGGCTTGCCAACGAAAGCAGCAATACAGGCGACCCAGGTTTCAAGTCGACATCAGCGGCGCCATGACCGGCCTCTTCGCAGGCAAGGCTGCTCCCACAGTTCACCTCTACGGCTGCTTGATATCAACTGTATCAATGAAATCTGTAGAGCCAACTTGTTGGCATTTGGTAGACCGCGCGTATGTCTGAAGCACGATCAGATGTTCAGTGCCTACTATTCCGTGTCTGCCAAAGCCTTAGTGGGAGTTGGCTTGCCAACGAAAGCAGCAATACAGGCGACCCAGGTTTCAAGTCGACATCAGCGGCGTGACTACGGGCCTCTTCGCAGGCATGCCTGTTCCCACAGTATCTGCGGCTGCTTGATATCAACCGTGTCAATGAAACCCCGGAGCCGTACTGGCTTCGCTGCCACACCCCGCACTCACCTTGGATTTCCTCTGCTGACACAAGCTGCCGAAGGCTGCGATAGGCCCGAAGGACCTGACCGGCTGGCTGGCTCAATGATTATGCTCGGCCTCATACCGGTCCAATGTATCCCTGGCGATCTCTCGTCCCAGCGCGATCAATTCTGGCGCTTTGTAAAACTCGAAAAACCGGCACACACGTTTGGGCACGTTGATCAAGATATCCGGTGGATATCCGGCGATCTTGTACTGCGCCAATGACGTTTGCATCACCTCGAAGCTCTGGTTGATCAAGTCCAGCAACGACGCAGGACCCACGTTGTCGATGATGAACGAACCGCTGGCGGAACTCGGTGCGCCTTCGCCCGTCGGTGCAGCGGACGGTTGCTGCGCTTGTGGGTTGGCATCTTCGTTCAACCAAGGATTGGCAATCGTCGCACTGCTGGACTTGAGGCTGTCCTGCTCCAGGCGCAAAACCTCAAGGTCATTCGTCGGCTCCAATTTGCGGCGAAACGGCAGGTGCGAACCCAATGAATTGATCAAATTGTCGAAGCGCTTTTTCACCGCAGGCGGGCGTTCAATCACCGGTAGCTGATAGTGCTTCTGGTTGGTCGAGTTGAGGTTGACCGCAATGATCAAATCACAATGGCTGGACACCACTGGCACGATGGGCAATGGGTTGAGCAGACCGCCATCTACCAGCATCCTATTGCCCTGCATCACCGGGGTGAACAAGCTTGGAATCGCTGCCGAGGCGCGCATCGCCTGGTGCAAGCAGCCTTCCTGAAACCAGATTTCCTGCTGGTTGGTCAGGTCGGTGGCGACTGCGGTGTAAGGAATGCGCAGGTCTTCGATATTGATTTCACCGACAATCTCGCGAATCTGACCAAACACCTTTTCCCCTCGAATCGCCCCCAAACGAAAGCTGACATCCACCAGCCGCAGCACGTCGAGGTAGTCCAGGCTTTCAATCCACTCACGGTATTCCTTGAGCTTGCCCGCCGCATAAACGCCGCCAACCACCGCGCCCATGGAGCAGCCTGCGACGCAGGCAATGTCGTAGCCGCGCCGCTCCAACTCTTCAATCACGCCAATGTGCGCGTAACCCCGCGCACCGCCTGAACCGAGCACCAGTGCTATTCGTTTTTTCATGTTCTTTCCCTGATCGCAGTGACCCCACCATACGCGTGAAGCAGCCCCGCAGGAACTGAGTTACCCTTGCCGACGCTCGGCTATGGCACTTTCCCGTGCCGGTATCGTCAAAGCCCCGCATGACTATATTTTATTTTTGAGGGAACACCGATGAAAGCCTGGATCTGTTTGCCATTGATTGCGTTGGTTCTCGCAGGTTGTGCCGGTAAAACCGCGTACCGCGAAACCTGTGGTAGTGAACTCGATGCCGCCTGGCACGAGCTGGACTTGGCAAAAGCCGAAGGCTTCGCGGGTACTGTCAGCTACTCCAAAGCCCTGTCGCTGTTGACCGGTGCTAAAACTCAACAGCAGTTCGAAGCCTATGAAGGCTGTTCAGAAAAGGCTGAGAAGGCGCGCTTCTACATCAAGGAATCCCGCGCGGGTCGTTGATACACGTGTAATTTTCCGCGCTTTCATCTGAAGCCACCGAGCGCAATCTGCACTCGGTGGCTTTTGTGTTGTGGGGTCTGGTTAAAGTCGCTGCACTGACCTTACAGTGGCTGCTTATCTGGCGGGGGAGGCTTTTTCATGGGCAGTAAACTCGACGCATGCCTCAACGCCGTCAATGAAGTGGTGCTGGGCAAGGACGCGCAGGTGCGTTTGGCCCTGACCTGCCTGTTGGCCGGCGGGCATTTACTGATCGAAGACTTGCCCGGCATGGGCAAGACGACCCTCAGCCATACGCTGGCCAAGGTTCTGGGCCTGAGTTTTCAACGGATTCAGTTCACCTCGGACCTGTTGCCGGGTGACATTCTGGGCACGTCAGTGTTTGATCGTGACACCGGGCAATTTACCTTTCACCCAGGGCCGATTTTCGCCGAGCTGGTGCTGGCCGATGAAATCAACCGGGCCACGCCGAAAAGCCAAAGCGCGTTGCTCGAAGCCATGGAAGAGGGCCAAGTCACCATTGAGGGCGCAACCCGTCCGCTGCCTGATCCGTTTTTTGTGATCGCCACGCAGAACCCCTTCAGTCAGGGTGGAACCTTTGCGTTGCCGGAATCACAGCTCGACCGGTTTTTGATGCGTTTGTCGTTGGGCTATCCAGCAAAGGCAGCCGAGAAGGCATTGTTGCAGGGCGAGCCCCGGCGGGATTTGCTGCCCCGTGTGCAGGCCATCCTCAACCACGCTGAATTAGCCGCATTGCAAACCTTGGTCCGACGCGTGCGCGCCAGTGATGCGTTGGTCGATTACATCTTGCGGCTGGTGGACGCTACCCGCAGTCAGGCGCAGTTTGCCTGGGGCTTGTCACCCAGGGCGAGTTTGGCGATTCTCGCCGCGGCTCGGGCCTGGGCGTTATTGGCGGACCGGGATTACGTCATCCCGGAAGATGTGCAAGCGGTGCTGCCCTCGGTGGTCGGCCATCGATTGCGTGAGCGATCCGATCCCACCGGGCATGGTGGTGGGCTGTTAGTGCAATGGCTACTGCGTGAGGTGCCCGTGCTGTGATGGATCCGCTCAAACCGTTTTGGCAACGCTGGCTGGCGCGGCGAATACCGCCCGCGTCCCGCGTTGAGTTGAATCACCGCCGAATCTTCATCATGCCCACCCGCACCGGGGCGACCTTCGCACTGGTGCTGGTTCTGATGTTGTTGGTAGCGATCAACTATCAAAACAGTCTGGCGTACGGTTTGACCTTCCTGCTGATGTCGGTGGCGATCCTGACGATCCTGCACACCTTCCGCAACCTCAGTGGTTTGGTGCTCAGTGCCGGCTCCGCGCGTTCGGTGTTCGTCGGTGAGCCCCTTCTGTTACGCCTACGTCTGGAAAGCACCAAACGCTCCCATCAGGCGATTGCGCTGGGCTGGGACGCGAAGCACTTGCAGGCGTTGGATGTGCCCAGCGCCGGCCTGGCAGAAATCGATATCGATTTGCCCGCGCTGGTCCGAGGCTGGTTGCGGGCGCCCCGGTTGCGGGTCGAGAGCGTTTTTCCCCTGAGTATCTTCCGCGCCTGGAGCTGGCTGGACTTGCAGCAGTCAGTGTTGATCTACCCACGACCCTTGGCGGGCACGATGCCGCTGTTGAAAGGCGCACAGCCCCACGCAGAGGATCAGGGCGCGGCCACCCAAGGGCCGGGGGTCGATGATTACCAAGGGCTAAAACCCTATCAGTCGGGCGATTCCCGGCGACGCTTGCACTGGAAGGCTTATTCCCGTGGCCAAGGGCTGTTGATCAAAGACTTTACCGATGTTAGCGGCCACGACCTGTGCCTGGATTTTATGGCATTGGGCGGTGACATCGAAGAGCGCCTGTCGCGCTTGTGCTATTGGGTGCTGGAGCTGTCCCAGCGCCGGCAACCGTTCGCCCTGCGCCTGCCGGGTTTTCTGTTGGCATCGAGCAGTGGCAACGAGCACCGCGAAGCCTGTTTGCAAGCGCTGGCGTTGTTTGGCACGTCCTCCGGTGGTCAGCAATGAACCTGAGCCTGCCGATTCCCCGTGCCAGCCTGATCTGGCTGTTACTGGCGCAGGCTTTGGTCACCGTGCCGTTTTTGGCGCGTTTACCGTTCTGGATGATTGGCCTTTGGTTGGGCTGTACCGCGTGGCGGGTCCAAGTGATGCGCATGCGTGCGGAATTTCCAGGCACCTTGCTCAAGTTGGTGTTGTTCCTGGCGACCATCGCGGGGGTGTTTTTGTCTAGGGGCAGTTTGGTCGGGCTGGATGCCGGGGCTTCATTGCTGCTGGGGGCCTTCATCTTGAAAACCCTGGAAATGGGCAGCCGCCGCGATGCGTTGGTGTTGATTTTTCTCGGCTTTTTTTGTGTGGCGGTGGGTTACCTCTTTGAAGACGGCTTGCCGTGGGGTCTGTATTCGTTATTGCCGGTGAGCATGCTGTTGGCGGGGTTGATTGGCCTGCAGCAGACAACCTCAATGAGCAAACCGTCTGACGCGCTGAAACTAGCGGCAAAGCTGATGCTGCAGGCCGTGCCATTGATGCTGTTGTTGTTTCTGTTCTTTCCTCGACTGGAACCGTTGTGGTCGTTGCCACAACCCAGTAACAAGGGCGTCACCGGGCTGTCCGACAATATGGCTCCGGGGGATATGGCCGAACTGAGCCGTTCGCCGGCGTTGGTGTTTCGGGCCAGCTTTGAAGGGCCGATGCCTGCGCAAAATCAGCTGTATTGGCGCGCACTGACCCTTGAACAGTTCGACGGTCGGCGGTGGTCTCAGTCCGGCAGAGCGATGCGCATTGAACGCCCGGATTGGCAAAAGCGCGGTGATGAACGGCGTTACAGCATTGTCATGGAGCCCAGCGGTCGGCCATGGCTTGCGGCGCTGGATATCGCCGAAACCAACTTGGCTGAAGTGCGCCAGATGAATGATTTTCGCCTGCAGCGTCAACACCCGGTTGAGCAAACCCTGTTGTACAGCGTTCACTCCTGGCCCGACGCCGTGCGCGAACCGCAGCTAAGCGAGGCGACCCAACGGCAAAACCTGCAACTCCCTGCCCATGGCAACCCGCAGGCGCGAGCCTGGGCCGCAGACCTGAATCGGCGCTACCCGCAGGTCGATGCGCTGGTGGAGGCGATGTTGGCGCATTTCAGCGACGAGCCTTATCACTACACCCTCAAGCCGCCGATCCTGGGCGCTGACACCATCGATGACTTCCTTTTCAACAGTCGCAGCGGTTTCTGCGCCCACTACGCGGGCGCCATGACCTTCGTTTTGCGCGCGGCCGGGATTCCGGCACGGGTCGTGGCGGGGTACCAGGGCGGTGAATTAAACCCGGACGGTCACTACCTCAGCGTGCGTCAATTCGATGCTCATGCCTGGGTTGAATACTGGCGGCCGGGAATCGGCTGGCGCAGCGTCGACCCCACGGCCGCTGTGGCCCCGCAGCGCATCGAACAGGGCCTGGAGCAAGCGTTGGCAGCGGACGAAGCGTTCCTGGCTGACTCGCCGTTATCTGCGCTGCGATACCGAAACTTGCCTTGGCTCAATTCGTTCCGCATGAGCTGGGATAACCTCAACTATGGGTGGCAGCGCTGGGTGCTGGGTTATCAAGGGCAGCAACAGGTTCAGTTATTCAGCCGCTGGTTTGCCGGGTTTGAGGGCGCCGTGTTTTTTGCCGGCGGGGCAGTGATCATTGGCTTATTCTCGCTGTGGTTGTTCAAGCCTTGGCGGCGAGAAAGCGACCCGCAACTGCGTGTATTCAAAACCTTTGAACGGCTACTGGGGCGCCACGGTCTGCAGCGAAGGGACGCGGAGGGCGCCCAGGCATTTTCACAGCGAGCAGCGCTACGGCTTCCGGCCCATGCCGTTTTGATTCTGGCGTTCGCGACTGAGTTTGAAGCGCTACGCTATGCCGGTCAGCGCCGCTCGCTGACGGTGTTAAAACGCCATTTAAGACGGCTTCGGCGAGTTCTACCGTGGCGGTTTTCTACTATCAAGTTAATCGAGGAGGAATAAATGTCTGCATTGGTTGATCGTCTGGTCGCGCGACTGCTGGGCCTTGATGTGAAATTGATGGCCTGCCAAGCGCGGCTTTCCGCTGAAACTGACAGTGAAGCGCTGCATGATTTGCGCATCAACGTGAGGCGCCTGCGCAGCCTGCTACGACCGTTGAACGGTTTGCCCGGCGTCGAGCAGCTTGAAGCGGCAGCCAAAGCGGTCGGCCAACTGACCACGCCGTTGCGCGACCGCGAGGTGTTGGTCGGCTATTTGGAGCAACGGGGCATGGCCGAAGCGGCTCGTCAGCGCAGTCGCTCGTTAAGCGACGCGTATTTGGCGGTCGCATCGTCGGCGCAACTGAATCAATTGTTCAGCGTGCTGGATGCCTTTCCGCGCTTCCTTCGGGCTTCGCAGCATCAAGGACTGCTGCACGACCTGAAAAAGCGCATCGAAACTCGCTTGAACAAGCAGTGGAAGAAACTGCATCAGACGATTGATGACCCGGCTCATGATCGCCATCGTCTGCGTTTGCTGATCAAGCGCGTGCGTTACGCCGCCGAGGCCTATCCCGAGCTGGATAAAACCAGCCAAACCACGCAAAAGCGGCTTAAAGAAGCGCAAACCGCCTTGGGCGACTGGCACGATCATTTGCAGTGGCTAGCGCAAGCTGAGGAGCACACTGACCTGCTGCGTTGCGTGCCGGGTTGGGAACGGGACATCGAGACCGCTGAGACCAATGCAGACCGGGCGTTGGAGCGTCTGGGTAAGGCATGTTTCAAAAAATAAATCCTTTTCAGGCGTCAGTTTGGCGTAAATGAACTCTGCGCAGGGGCACCGTGCTGGTTAAGATTCGGGCAATGTTCTTTCGCCGGTTTACCAGACATGAGGTTTGCATGAGTTTTTCCGACCTGGTTGACGCTGTACGTGACAACCCTCTTTCAGTCGTTATTCCTGCTGAGTGGGCCCAAGGTCGGGCCTGTTTCGGCGGGCTCATGGCGGCGTTGCAGTTTGAAGCGATGCGCGCCAAGGTGCCGGCAGATCGGCCGGTTCGTTCGCTGGCGCTGACCTTTGTCGGGCCCGCTGCGCCCGGCGTCCCCATCAGTTTTGAGGTCGAGGTATTGCGCGAGGGCAAAGCCGTCAGCCAAGTGCTGGGCCGCGCGATGCAGGGTGGCCAGGTCATGACCCTTATTCAGGGCAGTTTTGGTGCGCCCCGGGTATCGGCAATTTCGGTTCAGGCCGATCCGGCGCCGACGCTGAAGTCAGTGGATGAGTGTCTGGAGTTACCGTTTATCCCCGGCATCACCCCGGAGTACCTACGCTTCATGAGTATGCGTTGGGGATTGGGGGGACTTCCGTTCAGCAATACGCCCTCCCGGGAAATCGGTGGTTACGTACGGTTGCGCGGGGATGTCAAAAACGAGCCCCTGACCGAAACCCACTTATTGGCATTGGTCGATACCTGGCCGCCTGCGCTGTTGCCACATTTGAGCAAGCCGGCGCCCGGAAGCTCACTGACCTGGACCATCGAGTTCGTGCAGCCGTTGCCGAAGTTGAATACCCATGACTGGTGCATGTACCGCGCAGTGATTGAGCATGCCCGCGACGGTTACGGTCACACCGCCGCCGCGCTGTGGACCCCAAGCGGTGAGTTGGTGGCGATCAGTCGTCAGACGGTAACGGTGTTTGGCTAAACGCCTTTGCCGCGACCAGTGCAATAACACCAATGGCCACCGATGGCAGGCTCGACTCAAGAAAACCATCCACCAACAGCAATCCGGCGACGATGGACAGCGGCAAGGCAAGAACCCGTAACGCGCTGTCGGTGTAAGCACCGGAGTGTCCGATAGTTGCTAATAATTTGCTCATGGTAAGGGCCTCTTCAAGCATTAATTCAATGTTTGAAGAATAGGCTTGGGGTACCGGAGCGGCGAATCGAGGTTGGCTATGGCGTTGATAGTGTTGCTGGATAGAGATCCGCCACGCCTTCGACGCCGTGCTGTCGCGCAGCAAAACACCGGACAACTGTAGGGGCTGCCGAAGTCTGCGAAGTCGGTAAGGCGCAGGGGATTTCATCGGCACCGAAAGACTCACGCCTGCGCACTGTGGGAGCAGGGTTGCCTGCGAAGAGGCCCAGGCCGGGCGGTGTATCAGGTACACCGCCCGTCATCACAACTTAAGCTGACCAATCGCCCGACTCAGTTCACCGGCCAGTGTGGCCAGTTCACCGCTGGTGGTGGCTGATTCTACGGTTTGCTGCACGGTCTGTTCGGTGACGTCGCGGATACTGACCACGGCGCGGTTCATTTCTTCCGCGACCTGGCTTTGTTCTTGGGCGGCTTCGGCGATCAGGGTATTGCTTTCGCGCATTTGGGCCACTGCATTCGTAATCGCTGCCAGCGCTTCGCCGGCTTCTTTGGCGTGTTGCACGCAATCATCGGCCTTGAACGAGCTTTCCTGCATGAAGTCCACGGCGTCCCGGGTCCCAGCCTGCAGTGCTGCGACCATCTTGGTGATTTCATCGGTGGAGCTTTGCACGCGTTTCGCCAAGTTGCGTACTTCATCCGCGACCACGGCAAATCCGCGGCCCATCTCACCCGCGCGCGCCGCTTCGATGGCCGCGTTGAGCGCCAGCAGATTGGTTTGTTCGGCGATGCTGTGAATGACGTTGACCACGCCGTTGATTTTCTGACTGTCATCGGCCAATTGCCGGATCATTTCAGCGGTTTGTTGCACGCCGCTGGAGAGTCCGGCGATGGACACCTGCACCCGCTGAACCACGTCCTTGCCGGTTCCTGCCAAGGTATCAGCCGTTTGCGACTGATCTCGGGTAGACCCGGCGTGCTGGGCGATGTGGTAGACGGTGGAGGTCATTTCATTGATGGCGGTTGCGACTTGGTCGGTTTCGCTCTGTTGACCGAGCATGCCGTGGCGCACTTCGCTCATGCCCGCCGCCAGCTTGACCGCACCTTCATCAAGGCGGGCGGCGGTTTTGGCAACGATATTGACCACTCGCTGATAACCGGCCTGCATGGCATTGAACGCCTTGGCCATTTGCCCGACCTCATCGTCGCCTACCAACGGCACGCGAGCAGACAAATCACCGGTTTTCTCGACGTGGAGCATGACGTCCTTGAGGGTGTCGAGTTGGCTCAGCAGAAAGCGGATGAGCAACTGTGACGCAGCCAGCATCACGATGGTCAGGATGCACACCGCGACGGCGTACTGCGCCAAACGTTCGAACAGAACCTGTATCAGGCTTGGCGCGAAGGCCAGTACGGCAACACGTTGCCCATCAGGTCGGGCGATGACCTCGGCTCCGATAAGGGTTTCGTCGCCTTTGTTCTGAGCGCTCAAATCCACCCAGCCGCTGGCGTTAGCCAATTCAGTGAGTGGCTGGCTATTGAGGCTGGGTGCTTGACCCTGGGCAAAACTCAACAGGTTACTGATGGCCGGCAGCGGCTGCGTGCCGGGCCAACTGCCAAGCAAGCGCGCTTGCGCCTGTGCTGAGTCTTGCGCCGCATTGACCCGGGCGTGCTGCTCAAGCTGCAAGGCGTACAACACCAGCGTCAGGGTGGTGAAAAAGGCCACCGCGTTGACGGCCCAGAATTTGTATTTCAGGGAAACATTGCTAAGCCAGGCGCCCATGAGAGGTCTTCTTTTGATTAGCTGAATAGATAAAGGCAAGGTGCCATTATTGTGCCGCCAATCTTCAGTGGACCTCTTGATATGGATCAAGGCAAGCTGATTTTATCCTGCCCTCTGTGTCAATGCGCCGCGCCGCCCTTGACGCCGACCGGCAAGGCCTTGGTCAGCAGCACCGCAATCATGCTCACCGCCAGCGCGATGCCGACGAAATGGAACGCATCGTTGTACGCCATGATCGTCGCCTGCTGGTGGGCGATTTCACTGAGTTTGCCCAAGGCGGCGGTTTCGTTGCCCAGCTTGTCGGTGAACAGGGCGATCCGCTCGGCGACTTGCGGGTTGCTCGGCACTATGGCCTCACGCAAGTAATCGAAATACACCTTGGTTCGCGCATCGAGCAGGGTCGACAGCAAGGCGATACCGATGGCGCCGCCGAGGTTGCGCAGGATGTTGAACAAGCTGGAAGCCGAACCCGCGTCTTTGGGTTGGATGTACACCGTGGCGATCAACGAGATGGTGACCATGATCATCGGTTGCCCTAGGGCGCGGATCAGTTGCACGTGATTGAATTGCGGGCCGGAGAAGTCCAGGTTAAGCACACCTGAGGCGAAACTGGCAAAACCAAACAGCCCGAAGCCCGCCGCGCAGAGCAGTTTCGGCGGCATGACTTTCATCAGTTGCGGCACCAGCGGGATCAAGAAAAGCTGCGGAATCCCCATCCACATGATCACTTCGCCGATCTGCTGCGAGTTGTAGCCTTGGATTTGCGCGAGGTACAGCGGCAGTAAATAAATCGAGCCGTACAGACCAACGCCCATGCCGACGCTGGAAATACTCGACAGGCCGAAATTGCGTTCGCCCAAAATCCTCAAATTGATCAGCGGTGCCGGTTTGGACAGTTGCACGATGACGAACGTGAGCAGGCTGATCAGCGCAATACTACCCAAGCCCACGATCAGGTTGGATTCGAGCCAATCTTCGCGATGGCCTTCTTCGAGAAATACCTGCAAACACCCCAACCCCACGGCCAGTGTGGCGATACCTAAATAGTCAGTGCTTTTAAGCAGCTCCCAATGCGACGCTTTCTTTTCCAGGCCGTAGAGCAAGCCGGCAATCATCAGCAAGCCGGGCGGGATGTTGATGTAGAAAATGTATTCCCAGCCATAGTTTTCCGTCAGCCAGCCACCCAGCGTCGGCCCGATGGAAGGGGCAAAAGTCGCCGTCATCGCAAACAGCGCCATGCCCTTGGCGCGGTGGTGGACCGGCAGTTTGATCAGGGTCATGGTGAACGCCAGCGGGATCAACGCACCGCCGGTGAAGCCTTGCAACGCACGAAACACGATCATGCTGTTCAGGCTCCAAGCCATCGAACAGAGCATCGACGCCACCAAGAAACCACAGGACACCCACACCGCCAAGCGCCGCGCCGAGAGCAGTTGCACCAGCCAGGCGGTCAGCGGAATCATGATGATTTCCGCCACCAGATAAGAAGTCGAAATCCACGAGCCTTCTTCCAGCGTCGCCGACAATGCGCCTTGAATGTCCTTGAGCGATGAATTGGTGATCTGAATGTCCAGCACCGCCATGAACGCGCCGAGCATCACGCTCATGACCGCGATCCAGTCCCGTCGGCTCGGTTCGCCAACGGGACTGATCAGTTGATCACCGGCCACTGTCAGCGCCGTCGGTTTTGACTTTGACTTTAACCGTCACTGACATTCCAGGGCGGATTTTGCCGTGCAGAGGGTTGTCGGCGGCGAAGGTCAGCTTCACCGGAATGCGCTGTACGACTTTGGTGAAGTTGCCGGTAGCGTTGTCTGGCGGCAGCAGGCTGAATTGCGCGCCGGAAGCAGCGAACAGGCTTTCGACCTTGCCTTTGATGGGCGTGTCGGGATAGGCGTCAAACGTCAGCTCGGCGGGTTGGCCGGGCTGCATGTGTCCGATCTGGGTTTCCTTGAAGTTGGCCTGCACCCAGATGTCAGTGTCCGGCACGATGGACAGCAAATATGCACCGACCTGCACGTATTGCCCATTGCGCGCGCCACGTTGACCGATCATGCCGCTAAGGGGCGCATGTATTTCACTGCGTTGCAGATTGAGTTCGGCTTGAGCCAAGTCGGTTTTGGCGTTGGAGATTTGTGCGTCCAGGCGCTTGGTTTCAGCACCCAAAGCGACCACTTGCTGACGTTGGCCTTGTACGTCGGCCTGAGCTTTGGTGACTTGGGAGCGAGCGATATGGCTATCAGCAGACAGCGTGGTCACCCGCTCTTCTGAGATGTAACCGGATTTGCGCAGGGTTTGCGCCCGATTCAAATCGAGCTGCGTACGGCCTAAGGTCGCTTGGCTCGCGGCGACCTGGGCTTCAACTGACGCGATCAGGCTGCCTTGTTGGGTCAGTTTGCTTTGCGCTTGAATACGTTCGGCTTCATGCGTGGCGAGCATGGCTTGCGCGCGGTCCACGGCCATATGGAAGTCGGCTGCGTCAAGGCGGATCAACAATTGGCCTTTCTCGACGTGCTGGTTGTCCTGAACCAGGACCTCTTCGACCCGGGCGCCCAGTTGGCTGGAAATGCGGGTTATCTCACCCTGAACATAGGCGTTGTCGGTGGTTTCATAGAAGCGCCCCCTGAAGTACCACTGGGCAAAAAAGGCGAGGGCTATCAGCAGAACAATCGTGAAAAACACGAACAGGCGGCGTTTAAGTTGGGCAGGCATGGGCGTCTGAATAAGTTGAAATGTAAGCGAATTTATCAGTGTTTATATCTGGCATATAGCCATTCACCTTAATAATGGCTCGCGTTGATGTTCCGGTATTCATTTAGTCCGTTATGCCCTGTCGAGTGTTTCACGGCGGAGTGATTGCCGCCCCGTGCTGGAGCCGTGGGGATGCGCCTGTTAACATTCGCCGCTTGTTCGACCTATTCGAGATTTTCAATGACCACCGTCCGCACCCGAATCGCGCCATCGCCCACCGGCGACCCCCACGTTGGCACTGCTTACATCGCATTGTTCAACTATTGCTTTGCCAAGCAGCATGGCGGCGAATTCATCCTGCGCATTGAAGACACCGATCAACTGCGCTCGACCCGAGAGTCAGAGCAGCAGATTTTCGATGCGCTGCGCTGGTTGGGTATCGAGTGGAGCGAAGGCCCGGACGTGGGCGGTCCGCATGGCCCGTATCGGCAGAGTGAGCGCGGCGAGATCTATCAGCAGTACGCCAAACAGCTGGTAGAGCTGGGTTACGCGTTCCCGTGTTTCTGCACCGCTGAAGAGCTGGATCAGATGCGCGCCGAGCAAATGGCCAAAGGCGAAACCCCGCGTTACGACGGTCGCGCACTGTTGCTTTCAAAAGAAGAAGTGCAGCGTCGTCTGGATGCTGGCGAACCCCACGTCATTCGCATGAAAGTGCCGAGCGAAGGCATCTGCGTGGTGCCAGATATGTTGCGCGGCGACGTTGAGATTCCGTGGGACCGCATGGACATGCAAGTGCTGATGAAGACCGACGGCTTGCCGACGTACTTCCTGGCCAACGTGGTCGACGATCACCTGATGGGTATCACCCACGTTTTACGTGGCGAAGAGTGGCTGCCATCAGCACCTAAATTGATCCTGCTTTACGAATATTTCGGCTGGGAACAACCGCAGTTGTGCTATATGCCGCTGCTGCGTAACCCGGACAAGAGCAAGTTGTCCAAGCGCAAGAACCCGACCTCGGTAACGTTCTACGAGCGCATGGGTTTCATGCCTGAAGCGATGCTTAACTACCTGGGCCGTATGGGTTGGTCGATGCCGGACGAGCGCGAGAAGTTCTCGCTGCAGGAGATGGTCGATAACTTTGACCTTTCCCGTGTGTCCCTGGGCGGACCGATTTTTGACATCGAAAAGTTGTCGTGGCTTAACGGCCAATGGCTGCGTGAGTTACCGGTTGAAGAGTTTGCCAGCCGTCTGCAGACCTGGGCGCTGAATCCCGAGTACATGATGAAAATCGCACCCCATGTACAGGGGCGCGTTGAAACCTTTAGCCAAGTTGCGCCGTTGGCCAGTTTCTTCTTCGCCGGTGGTGTTCAGCCGGACGCCAAGTTGTTCGAGCACAAAAAGTTGTCGCCTGATCAAGTCCGTCAGCTGATGCAACTGATTTTGTGGAAATTGGAAATCTTGCGCCAGTGGAACAAAGACGCCATCACCGCCAGCATTCAATCGGTGGTTGAACACCTGGAGTTGAAGCTGCGCGATGCCATGCCGCTGATGTTTGCGTCGATTACCGGGCAGGCCAACTCGGTGTCAGTGACTGATGCCATGGAAATCCTCGGCCCAGACTTGACGCGCTTCCGTCTGCGACAGGCCATAGACTTGCTGGGTGGCGTTTCGAAGAAAGAAAACAAAGAGTGGGAAAAGCTGCTGGCGGCCATTGTCTAAGACTGTCCGTCAAATTGCTGGCCATTGTGTCCGCCTGGAGGAGGGCGCACAGTGGCCAGCGGGTCCCCGGATTCAGGGGGTAAAGTGGTAAGTGATTGTTATGCCGACGAAAACCATTGATTTTTGTTGAAAATAAATTTGACAGGTTAGTTACTCGCGCTTAACATGCGCCCCGTCCACAACGTGGGGCTATAGCTCAGCTGGGAGAGCGCTTGCATGGCATGCAAGAGGTCAACGGTTCGATCCCGTTTAGCTCCACCAATTTGTACACTTCAAGGTTTGGCCACACCGACCTTGAATCGATCAAGGGCTCAGTCCTGATCACGTTGTATAGAAGGTTAAGTCCCCTTCGTCTAGTGGCCTAGGACACCGCCCTTTCACGGCGGTAACAGGGGTTCGAGTCCCCTAGGGGACGCCAGTTTCAAGAAGCAGCTGTGAAGAGCTGCTCCGCCGCAAGGCGATAAATTTGGGGCTATAGCTCAGCTGGGAGAGCGCTTGCATGGCATGCAAGAGGTCAACGGTTCGATCCCGTTTAGCTCCACCAATTTGTACGGTTCGAGGTTTGGCCACACAAACCTTGGATCGACCAGCCTCAGGCTGGTCATGTGTATAGAAGGTTTTGCGTCCCCTTCGTCTAGTGGCCTAGGACACCGCCCTTTCACGGCGGTAACAGGGGTTCGAGTCCCCTAGGGGACGCCACGATTTTCCCGTTCTACGGGACCAAGGGTCATTCAATTATTGAATGACCCTTTTGTTTTTGTGCCGCTTTTATTCCTCTTTTGGCCTTCGCTTCTCCGTGCCCGACCAGCGGCGAAAAATTCGGCTTGCCAACATTATTATGCAAATAATATTCTTTGCGTAATATCAGGAGGCGACATGAACGATAAGAAAGCTCAAACCCGCGACCGAATCCTTCAAGCAGCCAGCTCAGCCATGATTATGCGAGGCCCCATCGAACCTAGCGTTAGCGAAGTGATGGGCGCAGCAGGCTTGACCGTCGGCGGTTTCTACGCGCACTTCGAAAGCAAAGACGCCATGATGCTGGAGGTGTTTAGCCAGTTACTGTCGCGCCGCCGTGATGCGCTGGACGCCATCAGCGCAGACTTGCCGGGCGAGCAGCGTCGAGCGTTGCTGGCGGCGTTCTACCTGTCGCGCAAACACCGAGATGCTAGCGAGCAAGCCTGTCCGTTACCGGCCACTGTGGGCGAGTTGACGCGTTTGCCTGACAGCTTCCGCGAAGCCCTGGCTGAGCACGTGGAGCTGATGACGGCTCAATTGTCGTCCAGCCCTGAAGAAGCCAACACCGCGCTTGCTGACCTGGCGTTGATGCTCGGTGGTCTGGCGCTGGCCCGCGCGCTGGGTCCCGGCGACCTGTCGGATCGGGTGCTGCGCGCCGCTAAATCTGCCGTCCTCTGACAGTCCCGCGCCCATTGACCCGACCTTCCGTTACACTGCTCGCCAGTGACTTGCCGCCAATGGTAAGCAGGAAGGAGCGAGCATGAGTTGGGATCTGGTTACGCCATTCGTCATCGACTTGAGAGTGACGTCCGACGATATCGATGGGCTGGGGCACGCCAATAATGCGGTGTACGTCACTTGGCTTGAGCGTTGCGCGTGGCGGCATTCGCAGCAGCTTGGCCTGGACCTGGCCGAATACCGGCGAATCGACCGTGCAATGGCCGTGGTCCGCCACGAAATCGATTACCTGGCCAGCGCCTATGAAGACGACGAACTGCAACTGGCGACCTGGATTGTCAGCTCAGACCAGCGCCTGAAAATGACCCGCCGATTTCAGCTCAAGCGTCCCAGCGATGGCGTGACCTTGCTGCGCGCTCAGACCACGTTTGTCTGCATTGAGTTGTCCACCGGCAAGCCCAAGCGCATGCCTGCGGAGTTCATTGAAGGCTACGGGCCCGCGCTGATAAACCCTCCCGCATAAAGTCGGCAGCGCATAAACGTTTCCAATCCGGGAACCGCCCCGTAAACTGCCGGACTTTTTTCGAGTGTGACCCATGCAAATTGCTTTGGCGCCCATGGAGGGTTTGGTCGACGACATCCTGCGCGATGTGCTGACCCAGGTCGGCGGCATCGACTGGTGCGTGACCGAGTTCATCCGCGTGTCCGAACGCTTGATGCCCGCTCACTACTTCTACAAATACGCTTCTGAGCTGCACAAGGGCGCGAAAACCGACGCTGGCGTACCGTTACGCCTGCAATTGCTCGGTTCCGACCCGGTATGCCTGGCCGAGAATGCCGCGTTCGCTTGCGAACTTGGTGCGCCGGTTATGGACCTGAACTTCGGCTGCCCAGCCAAAACCGTCAATCGCTCCCGTGGCGGCGCCATCCTGCTCAAAGAGCCTGAGTTGCTGCACCGGATTGTCGAGCATGTAAGGCGGGCGGTGCCTGCGCACATCCCGGTGACCGCCAAAATGCGCCTCGGTTACGAGAGTCCAGAGGGGGCGTTGGATTGCGCGCGGGCGTTGGCCGACGGCGGTGCCGAGCAAATCGTGGTGCATGCACGGACCAAGGTCGACGGCTATAAACCGCCTGCGCATTGGGAATGGATCGCTCGCATCCAGGACGTGGTTAACGTGCCGGTGGTTGCCAATGGCGAAATCTGGACCGTTGAAGACTGGCGACGCTGCCGTGAAATCTGTGGCGCCCGAGACATCATGATCGGCCGCGGGCTGGTGGCACGTCCAGACCTGGCGCGGCAGATCGCAGCGGCCGAAGCGGGCGAAGAAGTAGTCGAGATGACCTGGCCAGAACTGCTGCCCATCGTGCACGTGTTCTGGCTGCACGCGCTGGAAAAAATGACCCCTATTCAAGCGCCCGGCCGTTTGAAGCAATGGCTAGCCCTGTTGACCAAAAGCTATCCCGAAGCCACCGAACTGTTCAATACCCTGCGCCGCGAAACCGATTGCCAGCGCATCGGGCAGTTGATTGGTTTCAGGCACCGCGAAGCGGCTTGAGCGCTTAGGTGAACGGCATATGCCCTATAGGAGGGTCCGCCACGTCTTCGACGCTGCGCTGTCGCGCAACAAGCTGGGCTGCACTTTGTTTAGCTTGAGGCTGCAGCGTGTCAGAAGAAAAGCCTTCCCGAATAAATTCGGTCCCACGGTTTTTTGCGCTGCACAGATTCAAGGAGCTGCAGAAGGCTGCGATCAGATATTCAGTGCCTACTGTTCCGTGTCTGGCGAAGTCTCTGTGGAAGTTGGCTTGCCAACGAAAGCGTCATTGCAAGCGACCCAGGTTTCAGGTCGACATCAGTATCGCGATTACCGGCCTCTTCGCAGGCAAGCCTGCTCCCACAGGTTGGCGGTTCACAACCCTTGATCCACGCTCAATAACCCTACAAAACCCTCCAGGGGCAGCGGCTCACTAAATAGATACCCCTGATACAAGTGACAGCCCAGTTGTTCCAGAAACCGCAACTGCTCGGGTTTTTCCACGCCTTCGGCAATCACCACCAAATTCAAACTTTGCGCCATGGCGACGATGGCGCGGATGATTTCGGCGTCATTGGGGTCGGTCGTGGCGTCGCGGACGAAGGATTGATCGATCTTCAGCGCATCCACCGGCAGCCGCTTGAGGTACGTCAAGGACGAATACCCGGTCCCGAAGTCGTCCATGGCAAAGGTGACGCCCATTTTTTTCAGGCGGCGCATCTTGGCGATAGTGTCTTCCACATTCTGGATCACGATGCCTTCGGTGATTTCCAGCTTCAGCAGGCGGGCAGGGAAGTGGTGGATTCGAAGGCTACGCTCAACGCGTTCGACGAAATCACTCTGGCGAAACTGTCGGGGGCTGATGTTGACGCACATGCTGAAATTCGAATCGATCAGCGCTTTGTGCAACAACTCGCCGCCCACTTTGCAGGCTTCGTCGAGAATCCAACTGCCGACTTCCAGGATCATCCCGCTGTCTTCCAGCACTCGGATGAATTGCGTCGGAGACATGGCGCCCATTTGCGGATGATGCCAGCGCAGTAATGCTTCGGCACCGACGATACGGTCGTCCCTGGCATCTACCTGCGGCTGGTAATGCAAGCTGAATTCGCCGCGCGCCAAGGCCAGGCGCAGATCGTTTTCCAGGCGTAGACGGTCGCTGGCGGCTTTTTGCATAGTGCTGTGGAACAGTTGCGTCGTGTTGCGGCCCGAATCCTTGGCCCGATACAGCGCAATGTCCGCACGTTTGAGCAAGTCAGCCGGGGTTTCGCCGTGGTCCGGGATCAGTGCCACGCCGATGCTCGGCGTCACCTGCAGACGCTGGCCGTCGAGAAACATCGGTTGGGCGAGCAACTCGCGCAAGGTGTCGGCAAGCTTGCGTACCTGATAAGTAACCTCGGCCCGGGAACCTTTCAGGCCGCCGAGTAGCACTACAAACTCATCACCGCCCAGGCGCGCAACGGTGTCTTCCATGCGCACACTGGCCTCCAGCCGTGCGGTGACAATCTTCAATACGCTGTCGCCCACCGGATGACCGAGGGAGTCGTTGATGTGCTTGAAGTGATCAAGGTCAAGAAACAGCAAAGCACCACGCAGGTTTTGGCGTTTGAGTACCTCGATTTGTTCACTTAGACGTTCCATCAAGAACGCACGGTTGGGCAGGTCGGTGAGGGGGTCGTGGTAGGCCAGATGCTGAATCTGCGCTTGGGCGTTCTTCAACTGGCTGACGTCGCGGGTGGTCATCAGCAGGCACGCGGTATCGTTCAACGTGATCGGTTCCACTGACACTTCAACCGTCAACACCTCGCCTTTTTTATTGCGCGCGAGCATTTCCCGGTGATGCACCCGACCGTGTTCCTGCAAATCATTGATGATCAGGTTGCGCTGCAACTGGTCAGCCCAGATGCCAATTTCGAACGCGGTGCGGCCCACTACATAGTCGCTGTCGTAACCGGTGAGTCGGTAGAAACCATCATTAACCTCAAGGTAGCGACCCGAATCACGCTCGGTGATGGTGATCGCGTCGGGGCTTAAGTGAAATGCTTTGGCGAATTTCTCTTCACTGGCCTTGAGCGCGGCTTCATCCCGTCGTTGCTGGGTGACATCACGCAGGCTAGTGACAATGCACTGCTGTTCGTCCACCACGATCAAGCGACTGGAAATGACACAAGTCAGCTGTTCGCCGTCCTTGTGCCGCAACAGCACTTCGAAATTATCCAGGCCTTTGTCACGGACAATTTGCTGGTTGCGCTTCACACGTTTTAGCGGGTCGGCCCAAAACTCGATGTCCTTGACGTTCAGGCCGATGACTTCATCCGCTTTCCAGCCAAACGTGTGGGAGAAGCTGGGATTGATCTCGATGAACTCACCGGTATCGAATTGGGTGACGCAGACCGGGTCGGGGCTGGCTTGAAACAGGCTGGCAAACTTTTCTTCGGAGCTGATCAGGCGCTGTTCGCGCTCAACCTGCTCGGTGATGTCCAGCAAGGTGCCCGCCATGCGCAAGGGCTCACCTTTGGCGTCGCGGTGCAGGCGGGCGCGGCTTTCGAGAAAACGGGAGGTACCGTCCGCCAGTTGGATGCGGTAGGTGACTTGGTAGTTGCCCGCAGGACCTTCGCGCAAGCTGCGATACGCTTGGCGCATGTTGTCCCGGTCCTCGCCGGAAACGCCGTCAAAAAATGCATCAAATGATTCATGAAAGGGTTCGGCCGGCATGCCGTGTAACGCCGCTGAGCGTGCCGATCCATAGAGCATGCCTGAGGGGATGTGCCAGTCCCAGGTGCCCAGTTGTGCAGAATCCAGCGCCAGGTCCAGGCGCTCCTGACTGTCCTTGAGCGCCTGTTCGGCACGCTTGTGCTCGGTGGTGTCGAGAAAGGTACTGAGAATATAAGCGCAGCCGTCCAGGTCGATTTTCTGTACGCAGAGCGTGCCGTCGTGGGTGCGGCCATTACTGGCGTTGAACTGAACTTCAAGGCTGACAGGTTTGGGTTCGCCTTCGATCAGCCGCAATATTTGCAAGCGCTGAGCTGGCTCGGTCCACAAGCCGATGTCAACGGTCGTGCGGCCCAGAACCGCTTTAATCTGCCAGCCCAGCAAACTTTCGAAATAGCGATTGGCCTCGCAAATCAACCCATCGTCCAGACGTGTCAGGAGTACGACGTTGGGACTGAGGTTATACAGAGTCGCAAAGCGTCGTTCTGGTCCGCTGAGTTCAGTGGACCGACTGAGTGCAAGGAAGGGCAAGCTGTCAGCTGTCTTGGGCATCGTTCAACAAACCTTGAGGCGCGGCGAACAAGTGGTCCCCTTCAGCCCGAAGAAGGCTGGCGTCAGGGGCAATGATTTGTGCGTCCAACAGCGCCATGAATGCCCTGGCAGCGTTGGACAACGTACGCTCGGTGTGGACGATATAGCCTAACTGGCGCGTCAGTTGTATACCCGGCAACGGAATGCGCGCCACCTGATTGTCGAGCATGGTGCGTGGCAGCACACTCCACGCCAAACCGATGGAAACCATCATCTTGATGGTCTCCATATAGTTGGTGCTCATGGCAATATTCGGTTTCAATCCTTGAGCTTCGCACAAGCGGCTGACGATGTGGTGAGTAAAGGTATTTTCGCCGGGAAACACTGCCGGATAACGCGCGACGTCGGTCAGACCGACAGGGCCATTGTTGACCAGCGGGTGCTCCGGGGCAGCAACAAAATCCAGCGGGTCATCCCAGACCAGCACGGCTTTCATCAGCGCATGGGGTTGCGGTGCCAAGGTAATCACCGCCAGCTCTGCGCGACCATGGAGGATTTCGTCGTAGGCCACTTCCGAGTCGAGAAACTGGATGTCGAGTGCCACCTCAGGATAGCGACGGGTGAACTCGCGCAATAGTGGCGGCAGACGGTGCAGGCCGATGTGGTGGCTGGTGGCCAATGTGAGGCGCCCGCTGACTTCGCCGGTCAGGTTAGTCAGCGCACGACGGGTGTCGTCAAGCACGCTGAGAATTTGATAGGCCCTTGGCAGCAGCGCCCGACCGGCTTCGGTCAAGCTGACCTCCCGGCCCAAGCGGTCGAACAGCCTGACGTTAAGTTGCTGTTCCAGACCGGCAATACGCTTACTGATGGCGGGCTGGGTGAGGTGCAAGCGCTCGCCTGCCGTGGAGAAACCACCGGTCTCGGCAATCGCGATAAAAGCATTGAGGTTGGCCAAGTCCATCGTCGTATTCCAGTAAGTTATCCAAAGCATAAAAAATATGAATTTGAGTTATTTAATCATACCCCATAGGATTCACCTCACAAGCCACGAGGTCATTGTGTTAACCGGTTAAAAAATCGGGGCGCGGGTGATTGGCATAGATAGACCGCTGATGAGGAAACGTCTGATGGCCGGCAAAACGCTCTACGACAAGCTTTGGGAATCGCACGTGGTTAAACAGCGCGATGATGGTTCGGCGCTGATTTATATCGACCGTCACATCATTCATGAAGTGACCTCGCCGCAAGCCTTTGAAGGGCTTCGGTTGGCCAAGCGCGCACCTTGGCGGATCGACGCCAACATCGCCACCGTAGACCACAACGTGCCGACTACTCCGGACCGCCTAGGCGGGATCGAAGCCATCGTTGACCAAGTGTCGCGCCTGCAGGTCCAGACCTTGGATGACAACTGCGACGAATATGGCATTACTGAATTCAAGATGAATGACCCACGTCAGGGTATCGTTCATGTGATCGGTCCCGAGCAGGGCGCGACCTTGCCAGGCATGACCGTGGTCTGCGGCGATTCGCACACCTCCACCCACGGCGCGTTCGGTGCCTTGGCCCACGGTATCGGTACCTCGGAGGTCGAGCACGTGCTCGCCACTCAGTGCCTGGTGGCCAAGAAAATGAAAAATATGCTGGTCTCGGTCGAAGGCACATTGCCGTTTGGCGTGACCGCTAAAGACGTCGTGCTGGCGATCATCGGCAAAATCGGCACCGCCGGCGGCAATGGCCACGCCATTGAGTTCGCCGGTAGCGCCATCCGCGACTTGTCGGTTGAAGGCCGCATGACCATCTGCAACATGTCCATCGAAGCCGGCGCCCGTGTGGGTCTGGTCGCCGCCGATGAAAAGACCGTTGCGTACGTGAAAGGTCGTCCATTTGCCCCGAAAGGCGCAGAGTGGGACTTGGCGGTTGAAGCCTGGAAAGACTTGGTGTCCGACACGGATGCGACGTTCGACACCGTGGTTAAACTCGACGCTACCCAGATCAAGCCACAAGTCAGCTGGGGCACATCCCCGGAAATGGTCTTGGCGGTGGATCAAAACGTGCCTGACCCGGCTCAAGAAGCTGATTTGGTCAAGCGCGGCTCCATTGAACGTGCTCTGAAATACATGGGTTTGAAAGCCAATCAGGCGATCACCGATATCCAGTTGGATCGGGTGTTCATCGGTTCTTGCACCAACTCGCGAATCGAAGACTTGCGCGCTGCGGCCGACATTGCCAAAGGCAACAAAGTCGCCTCGACCATCAAGCAAGCGATCGTGGTGCCAGGTTCAGGTCTGGTTAAAGCGCAGGCTGAGAAAGAAGGGCTGGACAAGATCTTCATCGAAGCCGGTTTCGAGTGGCGTGAACCGGGCTGTTCCATGTGCCTGGCGATGAACCCGGACCGTTTGGAATCCGGCGAGCATTGCGCGTCTACCTCCAACCGCAACTTCGAAGGCCGTCAAGGCGCGGGTGGTCGTACGCACCTGGTCAGCCCGGCCATGGCCGCAGCGGCGGCGATTAACGGTCGATTCGTCGACGTTCGCAACTTGATCCAACACTGAGGAGCCCAGCATGAAAGCATTTACTCAGCACACCGGCCTTGTCGCTCCTTTGGATCGTGCCAACGTTGACACCGATCAGATCATTCCCAAGCAGTTTCTGAAGTCGATCCGGCGCACCGGTTTTGGCCCCAACCTGTTTGATGAGTGGCGTTATCTGGACATCGGGCAACCGTATCAAGACAACTCCAAGCGTCCGTTGAATAAGGATTTCGTGCTCAACCACGAACGTTATCAAGGGGCGAGCGTATTGCTCGCCCGTGAGAACTTCGGTTGCGGCTCCAGCCGTGAGCACGCGCCGTGGGCGCTGGAAGAATATGGCTTTTGCAGCGTCATCGCGCCGAGTTATGCCGATATCTTCTTCAACAACAGCTTCAAGAATGGCCTGTTGCCGATCATTCTGAGCGATGTAGAAGTCGATGAATTGTTCGAGCAAGTCGACGCCAATCCGGGTTATCAACTGAGCATTGATCTGGAAGCGCAGACGGTGACCCGTCCAGACGGTAAAGTGTTGAGCTTTGAAGTCGATGCGTTCCGTAAACATTGTCTGCTCAACGGTTTGGATGACATCGGCCTGACCTTGATGGACGCCGATGCGATTGCCAGTTTTGAAGGCAAGCACCGGGCTAGCCAGCCTTGGTTGTTTCGCGACTGATCGTACCTGTAGGAGCCAACGTGTTGGCGAGGCGTACAACGCGGTGTATCAGATACGCCGCTTCGCCAACAAGTTGGTTCCTACAGAGGTTCGTTTACGTTTTATAAAGAATTGAGGAAACCATGAGCAAGCAGATTCTGATTCTCCCGGGTGATGGCATCGGTCCTGAAATCATGGCTGAGGCGGTTAAGGTGCTGGAACTGGCCAATGACAAATATCAGCTGGGTTTTGAACTCAGTCACGATCTGATTGGCGGTTCAGCCATCGATAAGCACGGCGTGCCATTGGCGGATGAAACCCTGGCCCGTGCTCACGCAGCTGACGCCGTATTGCTCGGCGCGGTGGGTGGACCGAAATGGGACAAGCTGGACCGTTCGATTCGCCCGGAAAAAGGCCTGTTGAAAATCCGTTCGCAATTGAAGCTGTTCGCTAACCTGCGTCCGGCCATTCTGTACCCGCAACTCGCTGAGGCTTCGACCTTGAAGCCAGAAGTGGTGTCGGGGCTGGATATCCTCATCGTTCGCGAACTGACCGGTGGTATCTATTTCGGCGCCCCACGCGGCATCCGAACCCTCGATAATGGCGAGCGCGAAGGCTACAACACGCTGCCGTACAGCGAGAGTGAGATCCGTCGTATTGCCCGTGCAGGTTTCGACATGGCGCGTCTGCGCAGCAAAAAGCTGTGTTCAGTGGACAAAGCCAACGTGCTTGAAGCTAGCCAGTTGTGGCGTGAAGTGGTCGAAGAAGTTGCGAAGGATTACCCTGACGTTGAGTTGAGCCACATGTACGTCGACAACGCTGCCATGCAATTGGTCAAGGCGCCGAAACAGTTCGACGTGATCGTCACCGAAAACATGTTTGGCGACATCTTGTCCGATCAGGCGTCGATGCTCACCGGTTCCATCGGCATGCTGCCGTCGGCGTCGCTGGACATCAACAACAAGGGCATGTACGAGCCGTGTCACGGTTCGGCGCCGGACATCGCCGGGCAGGGCATTGCCAACCCGCTGGCGACGATTCTGTCGGTATCAATGATGTTGCGTTACAGCTTCAATCTGAACGACGCCGCCGATGCCATCGAGAAGGCTGTGAGCCTGGTTCTGGACCAAGGTTTGCGCACCGGTGACATCTGGTCTACGGGTAACGCCAAGGTTGGAACACAGGAAATGGGCGATGCAGTAGTCGCCGCGCTGCGGAATCTGTAATCTCTCGGGCCCGCTGCCTCCAAAGTCTTTGGCGGCAGCGTCCCACTTTTTGTTAAGGGTGTAGTTGCGATGAAACGTGTAGGTCTGATCGGTTGGCGCGGTATGGTCGGTTCCGTGCTCATGCAGCGGATGCTGGAAGAGCAGGATTTTGATCTGATCGAACCGGTGTTCTTCACCACGTCCAACGTGGGTGGCCAAGGCCCGGCTGTGGGCAAGGATACTGCACCGCTCAAAGATGCTTACAGCATCGACGAACTCAAAACCCTTGACGTGGTTCTGACCTGTCAGGGTGGCGACTACACCAACGAAGTATTTCCGAAGCTGCGTGAAGCGGGCTGGAAGGGCTACTGGATCGATGCCGCGTCGAGCCTGCGTATGCAGGATGACGCCGTGATCGTGCTGGACCCGGTTAACCGCCGGGTCATTGACCAGCAACTGGATGCCGGAACCAAGAATTACATCGGCGGCAACTGCACCGTCAGCTTGATGTTGATGGGCTTGGGCGGCTTGTTTGAAGCCGGTCTGGTCGAGTGGATGAATGTCATGACCTATCAGGCGGCCTCCGGGGCTGGCGCGCAGAACATGCGTGAACTGATCAAGCAGATGGGCGCCGCCCACGCCTCGGTGGCGGACGAATTGGCGAATCCCGCCAGCGCTATCCTCGACATTGACCGCAAGGTGGCTGAAGCCATGCGCAGCGAAGGGTTCCCGACGGAAAACTTCGGTGTGCCATTGGCCGGTAGCCTGATCCCGTGGATCGACAAGGAACTGCCCAACGGTCAGAGCCGTGAAGAATGGAAAGGCCAGGCTGAGACCAACAAGATTCTAGGTCGCTTCAAGAGCCCGATTCCGGTGGACGGTATTTGCGTGCGCATCGGCTCCATGCGCTGCCACAGCCAGGCTTTGACCATCAAACTGAACAAAGACGTACCGATTGCCGACATCGAAGGCATGATCAGCCAGCACAACCCTTGGGTGAAACTGGTGCCAAACCACCGGGAGGCCAGCATTCAAGACCTGAGCCCGACGGCAGTGACCGGCACCATGAGCATTCCAGTTGGACGTTTGCGCAAGCTGAACATGGGGTCGCAATACCTGGGCGCGTTTACCGTTGGCGACCAATTGCTCTGGGGCGCAGCCGAACCGCTACGTCGCATGCTGCGAATTTTGCTGGAGCGTTGATTTAGTCGAAGCTTAAAAAAACCGCGTCTAAAAATGACGCGGTTTTTTTGTTCATTTTGGTTAAACGTCTGTAGCAGCCAACGTGTTGGCGAGGCGTTTGACGTGATACACCGCGTCAAGCCCTTCGCCAACACGTTGGCTCCAGAAGAATACGATCTGATCAGTCGGCAAGCCTTTCATCGCCACGCAACGTATTCCATCGCTTGCCCAGCGCTATGCCGGGCCGTTCGATGTACCGGTAGGTCAGCGCTGATACACCCAGCACCGAAATCAACTCAACCATGATCAGCAGGTTATCCAGCAGCGCGCTACCGGTGCTGATGTAACGTATCGCTGTGCCCGGTAGATCAATCATCAGCGACAAGCCGGAGAGCTTAGCGCTCATCATCACAGCGACAGTGGTCACGAAAATCACTGCAGCGTGGGTCATGTAGATCGAAAACCAGCGCTCTCCAAGCCACTCCAATAGACGCCCGCGCAGCAGTAACGATATCGCACCTGCCTCAAACGCAAAGACCCCGACTGCCACACAGAACAGTATCGCCAGCGCGGCGTCCTGTGATGTTTCGCTGCGGGTCATGACGAGGTAAATCAGCCCAAGAATCATCACCTCCAACACGCTGCCCACTAATAGGCTCAAGCGCAGAAGGCGCAATCGGGTATAAATCCGATACGTGATGCCCCCCGCAAAGAAACAGCTCACACCGCGTAAGACGTTGTCCGCCAGCGGTGTATTGCCGACATACAGCCCAAGTACCGCCAGCGCAGCCAGCGCCCCATAGGCCTTGGTCGATTGTCGCGGCAACATCAGTGCGACCCCGCCAAACAGCAGGCATACGTAATACCCGACGCTGACGATCCACGATGGATAGTTGAATGACAGGGCATTGAAGCCCGGCCACCAGGCCTGGATCAGCAACAGGTTGGGCACAATCTCGCCGACAGCCCGGTCGCCGGTAAAGCTGACATTGTTGAGGGTAATACCACGGCGCTCAAGGATCAGCTTCAAACACTCGAAGCCCATAAAGACCAGCAGCATGAACAGGTGCAACGGATACACCCGGCACGTACGGGTGACCATGAACTGACGCAGTTGCGCCGTCGAACCCAACGACTGGGCATAGCGCTGATACAACACAAACCCGCTCAGCGCGAAAAAGTACTCGACGAGGTAATGGGCCGTCTTGAACAGCGGGCATTCAGTGATGCTTTGCAGCACATGAGAGTGGTGAACGACCATGGCTAAGGCACACAGGCCGCGAAGGCTATTCAATGCTTGAAATTGCTTCATCAGGTTCATCCTTGGAATGTTCAGTCTGTGCCGACACTGCCAGCGTAGAGCACCTATTACTTCTCCGCACTATCCCTATATATGGGATATGAATTTACATATTGAGATATTTTGTGTTTCGGGTTTATAGTCGATCTCGCCACGCAAATGGCACCTTCATTACCCGAACAATAAAAGGTGAAGCGATGCAGGCGCATTTGATCGCGCTCGACTGGGGAACAACCTCCCTTCGTGCTTATCGACTTGGCGAACACGGCCAAGTGCTGGACCAGCGCTTCCTGAGCGCAGGCATCATGCAACTGCCCACCACGCCGCGACTGATCGCGGGCGTGATGTGTGCCAATGGATTTGAACTGGCGTTCGACGAGGCCTGTGGTGACTGGCTCGACGCACAGCCGGGAACACCGGTTATCGCCTGCGGCATGGTTGGTAGCGCGCAAGGCTGGCGCGAAGCGGTGTACCGCGAAACGCCAGCGGATGTCGCCGGTCTCAGCGCTGCGTTGCAAACCGTGCGCAGTGCGCGCGGAGTTGACGTCCACATCGTCCCCGGTGTGTTGCAGCGATCGGCGTTGCCCAATGTGATGCGCGGCGAAGAAACCCAAGTGCTGGGTATTCTCGCCAGTTTTCCCATCCAAGCCCCAGAGCAATCAATCTTGATCGGCCTACCGGGCAGCCATTCGAAATGGGTCCAGGTGGCTGACGGTTGCATCGTGCACTTCGATACGTTCATGACCGGCGAGGTGTATGCCGCGCTCAGCACCCACACCATCCTGGGTCGCACCATGCGTATCAGCGAAACCTTCGACGGCGCCGCATTTGATCGAGGCGTCGAGGTTGCTCTGTCAGACGATGGCGCTGCCGGGCCGCTATCGACCATCTTCAGTTGCCGGACCTTGGGTTTGACCGGAGAACTCAGTGCCGGCGCCCAGCCTGACTACCTCTCCGGGCTACTGATCGGTCACGAGCTGGTCGCGTTGGTCGCCTTACAGCGACGACGCCACGCTTTAGATACACGGCTTCCCCCCATCATCCTGATCGGCAATGCCCAGCTCTGCGCGCGCTATTCTCGTGCGCTGGCTGCCTGCGGTTTCGCTCAGGTGACCTTGGCCGAACAGGCCACCGAACGCGGTTTGTGGCAGTTGGCGGTGCAGGCCAACTTGCTCAAACCCACTTTTTCAGAGGTCTGACATGCTCAAACAAGCATTGGTTAAAAACGGCTTGATAGCCATTCTTCGTGGCTTGCGCCCAGACGAAGCCGCGCCCATTGGTGCGGTGTTGTACAAGGCCGGCTTTCGGGTCATCGAGGTGCCGCTCAACTCGCCGCAACCCTACGACAGCATCCGAATTCTGCGTCAGTCGTTGCCTGCTGATTGCCTGATCGGTGCCGGCACGGTGTTGACCCCGGAGCAAGTGGCGTTGGTCAAAGAGGCGGGCGGACAGGTTATCGTCATGCCCCACAGCGACCCCAAGGTATTGCGCGCGGCTAAAGCTGCGGGTTTGTTCCTGTCGCCGGGTGTCGCAACACCGACCGAAGCGTTTGCGGCGCTGGCTGAAGGCGCTGATGTGCTGAAGCTGTTCCCGGCCGAGCAAATGGGCCCGGCCGTGGTCAAGGCGTTTCTTGCGGTACTGCCCAAGGGCACCGCGTTAATTCCGGTGGGTGGCATCACGCCGGACAACATGCAGGTGTTCATCGACGCCGGTGTGTCGGGGTTTGGTTTGGGTTCCGGGTTGTTCACACCCGGCATGAGCGCTGCCGATGTCGAGGAGCGGGCCAAGGCCTACGTGTCGGCGTGGAACGATTTGCATTGATCTGATCGACGCCCCTAGCGTCGCCTCCAATAAGAGAGCGCACCCATGAAAATCATCAAACTTACGACGTACATCGTCCCGCCGCGCTGGCTGTTTCTCAAGATAGAAACCGACGAAGGCGTCACCGGTTGGGGCGAGCCGGTGGTCGAAGGTCGTGCACACACGGTAGCCGCAGCGGTAGAAGAATTGTCTGATTACTTGATCGGCAAAGACCCACGCAACATTGAAGACATCTGGACGGTGCTGTATCGCGGCGGCTTCTACCGGGGTGGCGCGATCCACATGAGTGCGCTGGCGGGCATCGATCAGGCGTTGTGGGACATCAAGGGCAAGGCGCTGGGTGTTTCGGTCAGCGATCTACTGGGCGGCCAGGTGCGCGACAAGATTCGCGTGTATTCATGGATCGGCGGCGATCGACCTGCGGAAACCGCAAAGGCGGCCAAGGAAGCGGTGGAGCGCGGTTTTACTGCGGTGAAAATGAACGGCACCGAAGAGCTGCAGTTTCTCGATTCGTTTGAAAAAGTTGAACTGGCGCTGGCCAATGTCGCCGCCGTGCGCGATGCCGTCGGGCCTAACGTCGGCATTGGCGTTGACTTCCACGGCCGGGTCCACAAGCCCATGGCCAAGGTTCTGATGAAAGAGCTGGATCAGTTCAAGCTGATGTTCATCGAAGAACCGGTGCTCAGCGAGAACTATGAAGCGCTCAAGGAATTGGCGCCGCTGACCAGCACCCCGATTGCCCTGGGTGAGCGGTTGTTCTCGCGTTGGGATTTCAAGCGGATCTTGAGTGAGGGTTATGTCGACATCATTCAACCGGATGCGTCCCACGCGGGCGGTATCACCGAAACCCGCAAAATTGCCAACATGGCCGAAGCCTACGACGTTGCGCTGGCGTTGCACTGCCCGTTGGGGCCGATTGCTCTGGCGGCGTGTTTGCAGCTGGACGCGGTCTGTTACAACGCGTTCATTCAGGAGCAAAGCCTGGGCATCCACTACAACGAAAGCAACGACCTGCTGGACTACATCAAAAATCCCGAAGTGTTCGATTACGACAAAGGCATGGTGAAGATCCCTAACGGCCCGGGGTTGGGCATTGAAATCAACGAGCAATACGTCATTGAACGCGCGGCCATCGGCCACCGCTGGCGCAACCCGATCTGGCGCCACGCCGATGGCAGTTTTGCTGAGTGGTAGACCGTAAAACTGACTAAATACTGTGGGAGCAGGCTTGCCTGCGAATGCGGTTTGTCTGACACACCGCATTCTGCTATTCGCAGGCAAGCCTACTCCCGCAGGTTCTACAGCGCCCTCAAATAACCATAAAAAGAGGCACTCGCCATGCAACCTCAAGCCTTCGCGGGTAAGGCGTCGCTTGTAACGCCCAGCCGTAAGCGTTTCTTCATCATGGTGCTGCTGTTCATCACCGTGGTGATCAATTATCTCGACCGCAGCAACCTGTCGATTGCCGCTCCGGCCTTGACCACTGAGTTGGGCATCGATCCGATTCACGTCGGCCTGATTTTCTCCGCTTTCGGTTGGACTTACGCCGCCATGCAACTCCCCGGGGGTTGGCTGGTTGACCGCGTACCACCGCGAGTTCTGTACACGGCCGCGCTGCTGTTGTGGTCACTGGCCACTGTCCTGCTGGGATTCGCCGCCAGCTTTATTGCGCTGTTCTTCCTGCGCTTGGCAGTCGGGGCGATGGAAGCCCCTGCGTACCCCATCAACAGTCGCGTCGTCACCACCTGGTTTCCAGAGCGTGAACGGGCAACTGCCATTGGCTTTTACACCTCTGGCCAATTCGTCGGCCTGGCCTTTCTAACCCCGGTATTGGCGTGGCTGCAAGCGCAATTCGGCTGGCAAATGGTCTTCGTCAGTACGGGTGTAGTTGGTGTGATTTGGGCGCTGATTTGGTTTGCGGTGTATCGCGAGCCGCGTGACTTCAAGGGCATCAATGAGGCGGAAATCGAGCTGATCCGCGACGGTGGAGGGTTGGTGGATATCCAGGCCACTACCGAGAAAGAGAAACGCCGTTTCAGTTGGTTGGACCTGAGGATCGTACTGAGCAAACGCAAGCTATGGGGTATTTACCTGGGCCAGTTTTGCTTGAACTCCACGCTGTGGTTTTTCCTGACGTGGTTTCCCACCTACCTGGTGAAATACCGTGGCATGGACTTTATCAAGTCCGGGCTGTTGGCATCGCTGCCGTTTCTCGCCGCGTTCGTGGGGGTGCTGTGCTCGGGGTTCTTTTCCGATTGGCTGATTCGCCGGGGCAACAGTGTGGGTTTCGCCCGCAAGCTGCCGATCATCGGTGGGTTGCTGATTTCCACTTCGATCATCGGCGCTAACTACGTTGAATCGACACCGTTGGTGATTGCCTTTCTCGCCTTGGCGTTTTTCGGTAATGGCTTGGCGTCCATCACCTGGTCACTGGTGTCCACCTTGGCCCCGGCGCGGTTGCTCGGTTTAACCGGCGGCACCTTCAACTTCATCGGTAATTTGTCGGCCATTACCACGCCGATTGTGATTGGCTTCTTGGCAACCGGCGATTCCTTCGCACCGGCCATCACCTACGTCGCGGTGCTGGCTTTGGTCGGCGCGCTGTCCTACATCTTGCTGGTGGGCAAGGTCGAACGCATCGAGTTGTAAGCCCTGCACGTGGGCGGCGATAATGCCGCCCGCTTTTTGAATGGATAAGGCGCTGATATGCCACACGACTCAATCGCCACGGCGAACAACGGCGCGGTCAAAGACAAGGACGCGGCACCCACCGGGACCCAAACACTGTTGCGCGGTCTTGGCGTGGTCCAGGCAGTCGCTAGCGGTGCCCGCGACCTCAAGGAGATCGCGCGCATCATCGGTACCACGCGCAGCACCACCCACAGGCTGGTCAGTTGTCTGGTGGACGAGCGTTATCTGCGCGTAATGCCCCACGTGGGTTATTTGTTGGGCCCCAAGCTGATTGAGTTGGGTTTTCAGGCCCGCGAAGAAGTGCCGCTGGCGATATTGGCGCGTCCGTACCTGGACGAACTGTCCTCGTTGACCGGTGACACCGTGCATCTGGCGATTCGTGAAGGCGATGACGTGCTGTACCTGCACAAAAATCCCGGCCGCAATGGACCGGAAATGCGTTCGCGGGTAGGCCATCGCATGCCGTTGGCGCGCACCGGGATTGGTAAAGCGCTGATGATTGATTGTGTGCCGGAGGAATGGCGTCGCTTGTACCACATCAGCCTGCCGGTCGATGGCAAAGCGACGTTGTGGCCGCAGCACCGAGAGCAGTCGTGGGAGCAGTTTCAGCAGCGGATGCAGGAGTATGTGGCGGGGGGCTATGCGTTTGATCTGGAAGACAACGAACCGTCGATTCGCTGTGTGGCAGCGCCGGTGCGTGACGCCAGCAACGTGATTGTCGCCGGCATCAGCATCGCCAGTACCTTGCCCTATATGCCCTTGGAGAAAATGGCCGAGTTGATTCCGCTGATCAAAGACGCCGCAGCGCGACTCTCGGCCGAGTTAGGGGCAAGGCCCTGATCAGGCTTTCAACGTTTTCATGTCGATCACGAAGCGGTACTTCACGTCGCCTTTGACGACGCGCTCAAAGGCTTCGTTGATGTTCTTGATGTCGAGCATTTCGATGTCGCAAGTGATGCCGTGTTCCGCGCAGAAATCCAGCACTTCCTGAGTTTCCGCCAAGCCGCCGATCATTGAACCTGCGATGACGCGACGTTTGGCCACCAAGTTGAAGCCGTGCACAGGCGGATCAATCGGTTCGATCAAGCCCACCAGGATATGCACGCCGTCGAAACGCAGGGTTTGCAGGTACGGGTTGAGGTCGTGTTGCACCGGAATGGTGTCCAGCAAAAAGTTGAAACGCCCAGCGGCGTCCTTCATCTGGTTCTCATTGGTGGAAACGATCACGTGGTCCGCGCCTTGACGACGGCCTTCTTCAGCCTTGGCTTCGGAACGGGTGAACAGGGTGACTTCAGCGCCCATGGCCTTGGCGAACTTGATGCCCATGTGGCCCAGACCGCCCATGCCGAGTACGCCAACCTTGTCGCCCGGCTTGACACCGAAATGCTTCAGCGGCGAGTAGGTGGTGATACCGGCACACAGGATTGGTGCAGCGCTGGCCAAGTCCAGTTTCTCTGGAATACGCACTACGAAACGCTCGCTGACTACCATGGCGTTTGAATAGCCGCCCATGGTCAGGGTGCCATCAACGCGGTCGCGGGAAGCGTAAGTCTGAGTCGGGCCGTCGAGGCAATATTGCTCAAGATTGGCTTCACAGGCTTCGCAGGTGCGGCAAGAGTCGACCAGGCAACCAACGCCGACGATGTCGCCGACTTTGTATTTGCTGACGTCTGCGCCGACTGAGGTGACTTTGCCGACAATTTCATGGCCGGGCATCAATGGGTAGCTGGCGAAGCCCCATTCGTTGCGTGCCTGGTGAATGTCGGAGTGGCACACGCCGCAGAACAGGACCTCAAGGGCCACGTCATCGGCGCGTGGAGTGCGGCGTTCGAACGTCATGGGGGCTAGGGGTGCGGTCGCTGATTGAGCGGCGTAACCAATGGCTTTGAACATGTTGAACCTCGCAAAAACGTTAACTGGAATGACACAGACCATTCTCCCCGTGCATCGTTTTATCGGCTATGGCAATTCCTCCGCCTGTTATGCCTATTCCTCCGACATAACCTGTTTTGGGTCGAATCCTGGGTTAGATCTGCGATGATGCAACCATCCACTCTTTATGAAGCATCGACCATGTTCTTGACGCGTCACCTCGAAGCTAACGCCACGCTGGTTTCCCTGCTACAGCCGCTCGCCCTGCGTACCGGCCTGGTGTCGACGTTATTGCCTGAGGTAAACATCTGGTCTGCAGACCGAAATGTCGCACGCTGCCCGCAGATCTACGAGCCTAGTCTGGTCATCATCGCCCAAGGCAGCAAAATCGCGTATTTGGGTGATCGAACCCTGGAATATGGTGCTGGCCATTACTTGATTCAGGCGTTGCCGGTGCCCTTCGAGTATGAAACCTACGCCTCGCCGGAGGCGCCTTTGCTGGGCGTCTCCATCGACATCGATCGGATAGTGCTGGGCGAGTTGGTATTGGCCATGGGGTTGATGCCGGGTTCGAGCGCTCAAGTACAAACCCCGGAGTCCATGACGTCGGTGGCGCTGGATACGGAAATGCGCGAGAGCGTTGAACGGTTATTGCGCTGTCTGCATGACCCATTGGAATGCCGGATCATGGGCCGCGCGCGGCTGCGGGAAGTGTTGTATGCCGCGTTGCGTGGACCGCAAGCGGGCGTGTTGCGCGCCTTGGTCGAGCAACACGGGCAATTTGCCCGGGTGGCGGCTTCGTTGACTCATCTGCACACGCACTTTGCTGAGCCGCTCAGCGTTGACACCTTGGCTCGCTGCGCGAACATGAGCGCCTCGACCTTTCATGAGCATTTCAAACGCAGCACGTTGCTGTCGCCGGTTCAGTATTTGAAACGTTTGCGGCTGCTAAAGGCGCAACAGATTTTGGTCGCCGAAGGCCTTGGAGTGGCGCAAGTGGCGATGCGGGTCGGCTATCAAAGCACCTCGCAATTCAGCCGCGAATATAAGCGCTACTTTGAGCGAAACCCTGGGGAGGAGGGGGTTGGCGTGCGGTTTTAAGGTCTAAAACACACACCGTCTGTAGGCGCCAACGTCTGGGCGAAGCAATTTGATGTACAGCGCATCAGGACGCCTCGCCAACCAGTTGGCTCCTACCGTTGGGCTTACATATTCGGGTAAGTCGGGCCGCCGCTGCCTTCTGGCGCCACCCAGGTGATGTTCTGCGACGGGTCTTTGATGTCGCAGGTTTTACAGTGGACGCAGTTTTGCGCGTTGATCTGGAAGCGCTTCTCACCGTCTTCCTTGGTGATCACTTCGTACACGCCGGCCGGGCAGTAACGCTGTGCCGGTTCGTCATACAGCGGCAGGTTGATGCTGATCGGAATGCTTGGGTCGGTCAGCTTCAGGTGGCACGGCTGCTCTTCTTCATGGTTAGTGCTGGAGAGGAAGACCGAGCTGAGTTTGTCGAAACTGAGTTTGCCGTCCGGCTTTGGATAGTTGATCTTCGTCGAGTCGGCGGCCAGCTTCATGCAGGCGTAATCCGGCTTGGTATCGTGCAGGGTGAACGGAATTTTGCCGCCAAACAGGTTCTGATCGACGAAGTTGAATGCGCCACCCATGATCGGGCCGAACTTGTGCAGCGCCGGGCCGAAGTTGCGGCTGGCGAATAATTCCTCATACAGCCAACTGGCTTTGAACGCGTCAACGTAGGTGGTCAGTTCATCGCCGCCTTCATTGCCAGCGAACAGCGCGTCAGCCACGGCGTCCGCTGCGAGCATGCCGGACTTCATGGCGGTGTGGCTGCCTTTGATTTTGGCGAAGTTCAGGGTGCCCAGTTCACAACCGATCAGCGCGCCGCCGGGGAAAACCATCTTCGGCAGGGAGTTCAGACCGCCTTTGCAGATAGCCCGCGCGCCGTAACTGATGCGCTTGCCGCCTTCCAGGTATTGGCTGATGACCGGGTGGTGCTTGAGGCGCTGAAATTCGTCGAACGGCGACAAGAAGGCGTTGCTGTACGACAGATCAACGATCAATCCGACAACCACCTGATTGTTTTCCAGGTGATAAAGGAAAGAACCACCGGTGTTCTCGCTGCTCATCACGTCCAGCGGCCAGCCGGCGGTATGAACCACCAGGCCTTGTTCGTGCTTGGCTGGATCGACTTCCCAGATCTCTTTCAGGCCGATGCCGTAATGCTGGGTGTCGGCTTCGACGTCCAGGTTGAAGCGCTTGAGCAGTTGCTTGCCGATGTGCCCACGGCAGCCTTCGGCGAACAGCGTGTATTTGCCGCGCAGTTCCATGCCGGGGGTAAAGCTGTCTTTCGGATGGCCTTCACGGTCAACGCCCAAGTCGCCGGTAAGAATCCCGGTGACGGCACCTTTGTCGTCGATCAGTGCTTCCTGGGCAGCAAAGCCAGGGTAGATTTCCACGCCGAGGTTTTCGGCCTGCTGAGCCAGCCAGCGGCAAAGGTTACCCAGCGAGATAATGTAGTTGCCTTCGTTGTGCATGGTTTTAGGCACAAGGAAGTTAGGTACTTTGGTCGCGGTGTCAGCGGTTCTAAGCACGAAAATGTCGTCGCGTTTGACCGGCGTGTTCAGCGGCGCGCCCAGTTCTTTCCAGCTTGGGAACAATTCGGTAAGCGCGCGAGGCTCGAACACCGCGCCGGACAAAATGTGAGCGCCCACTTCGGAGCCTTTTTCAACCACGCAGACGCTGATTTCCTTTCCGGCTTCGGCAGCCTTTTGTTTCAGGCGGCAAGCGGCGGAAAGGCCCGCGGGGCCGGCGCCGACGATGACGACGTCGAATTCCATGTATTCGCGTTCCACAGGCTATCTCCTACTCAGGGCTCAACAGTATTTTTATAGGTACTAAGTTTTATTAAGACTAAGTTTTATAGGTAATAAATGAAGCCGCGCATCAAACATTCTTACCGCCGCGCGCAGTCAAAGGGGCGCATTATAGCTACACCATCGCGCAGGTCCAATACAAACGTTTGTTTGAATGCGCTGTAACCCTGATAAATCAAAGTCGCACGGCTTATAAGTGGCCGTTTTGTCGTATTGACCAGAAAACGTGTTCCGGTCAAGATACGGGCGGTTTTACGCTCGCCGTAGGCTGCACCGATCGCCAGGTCTGTCCAGGCGACTTCCTTTTCACCGGAGAGTAACGAGGAATCCATGAAGGTTCTTGTAGCTGTCAAACGAGTGGTCGACTACAACGTCAAGGTTCGCGTCAAAGCGGACAACTCCGGCGTCGACCTCGCTAACGTCAAAATGTCGATGAATCCCTTCTGCGAAATCGCTGTGGAAGAAGCCGTACGCCTGAAAGAAAAAGGCGTCGTCACCGAGATCGTCGTCGTTTCTGTCGGTCCGACCACGGCTCAGGAGCAACTGCGTACAGCACTGGCTCTGGGGGCTGATCGCGCCATTCTGGTTGAGTGCGCCGAAGAGTTGAATTCGCTGGCCGTGGCCAAGCTGCTCAAGGCAGTAGTCGACAAAGAACAACCGCAGTTGGTGATCCTGGGTAAACAGGCCATCGACAGCGACAACAACCAGACCGGTCAGATGCTGGCTGCCTTGAGCGGATACGCCCAAGGTACCTTCGCTTCTAAAATCGAAGTGTCTGGGGACAAAGTCAGCGTCACTCGCGAAGTGGATGCCGGCCTGCAAACTGTTTCCCTGAGCCTTCCAGCGATCGTGACCACAGACTTGCGTCTGAACGAGCCACGTTACGCGTCCTTGCCAAACATCATGAAAGCCAAGAAGAAGCCGCTTGAAGTGCTGACTCCTGACGCTTTGGGCGTATCTACCGCCTCCACGACCAAAACCCTGAAAGTTGAAGCGCCGGCCACTCGCAGCGCAGGCATCAAGGTCAAGTCCGTGGCTGAACTGGTCGAGAAACTGAAAAACGAAGCGAAGGTAATCTAAATGACTATCTTGGTTATTGCAGAACACGAAAATGGCGTCGTTGCGCCTGCAACGTTGAACACCGTGGCTGCCGCTGTAAAAATCGGCGGTGACATTCACCTGCTGGTAGCCGGCGCCAATGTCGGTGCAGTGGTTGAAGCCGCCGCGAAAATTGCGGGCGTTTCGAAAGTTCTGGTCGCAGACAACGCTGCCTACGCGCATCAGTTGCCGGAAAACGTTGCACCGCTGATTGTCGAACTGGCTTCGGGCTACAGCCACGTTCTGGCCGCCGCGACGTCCAACGGTAAAAACATCCTGCCGCGTGTTGCTGCGCAGTTGGATGTTGATCAGATTTCGGAAATCGTCGCTGTCGAAAGCGCTGACACCTTCAAGCGTCCGATCTATGCCGGTAACGCCATTGCCACCGTACAGTCTTCGGCAGCGATCAAAGTGATCACTGTGCGAGCAACGGGTTTTGATCCGGTCGCCGCTGAAGGTGGTTCGGCTTCGGTTGAAGCGATTGCTGCTGCTCACGATGCGGGCAAATCTTCCTTCGTCAGCGAAGAGTTGGCCAAGTCGGACCGTCCAGAGCTGACAGCCGCTAAAATCGTCGTTTCCGGCGGTCGTGGCATGCAGAACGGCGACAACTTCAAACACCTGTACGCTCTGGCTGACAAGCTGGGCGCAGCGGTGGGTGCTTCACGCGCCGCCGTCGACGCAGGTTTTGTACCCAACGACATGCAGGTCGGTCAGACCGGCAAAATCGTTGCGCCACAGCTGTATATCGCCGTCGGTATTTCCGGCGCGATCCAGCATTTGGCCGGTATGAAAGACTCCAAAGTAATTGTTGCGATCAACAAAGACGAAGAAGCGCCGATTTTCCAAGTGGCTGATTACGGCCTGGTTGCTGATTTGTTCGACGCCGTACCTGAGTTTGAGAAGCTGGTTTAATCCAGGCTCTTCACTTATAAAGAGAACCCGTTCGTTTCGGGGTTGAGTGAAAAGCGGTGAGTCGGATGTCGACGCGCCGCACATTTTGCGCAGCCTCCAATGAGCGGGTTTTTTTATTGGCTTCGATTAAGGATTCATCCATGAGCAAGCCTCGGCTGCTACCGTCAGCGTTTCTCTTCGGTATGTTCATGCTGCCCATGTGCGCCTTTGCCGTCGGTAAATGCGAACGCGTGATCGCAACCGGAAGCCCCGATGCGCCTCCCTATTTATGGCGCGATCCTCGGGACCCAAAACACCTGATGGGCGCCAATGCGGATTTGTTTAAGCAAGCCGCGCAAGAAATGGGCGTGAAAGTCGACATTTTGTATGCCGGCAAACGCAGCGAGGCGCTGGATGAGGTGCGCAGCGGCCGGATGGATTTACTGATCGATGCGCCGCTGAAAACCACAGAGTTGGAATCGTTGGATTACATCCATCCCGCGATCATCCAGAACGAAATCATGGTCTGGACTCGACGTGGTCATTTGCAACCGTTCAATGCGCTGGCCGATTTGCACGGGCATCCCGGTGGCATGTCTGAAAAGATCCGTTTGAGCCCTGATTTCGAAACGGCAGTCGCCGAGCACCTCAGCGTAGTGCGCACGGTCAATCTGACCGAAGCCTTTCAAAAACTGATGGGTGGGCAGTTTGAATATGTCCTTGCTGGTCGTTACTCAGGGCTGGCCAGGACCCAAACGCTGGGATTATCCGCCGACCTGATCGCCCAGCAATTGCCTGTCGATAAAACCGGTTTGTACCTCGGCGTGTCATTCAACTCGGCCTGCAACGAACCCTGGCTGCGCGGACAGTTGACGAAAAAAATGACAGAATTGGCCGCCTCAGGCCTATCAAGCGATGCGGTGACGCGCAATCTAGAGCTGTGGAAAGCGCAATTGCAACCGGCCAGTGCCTCCAATCAGTAGGGATATTTTCGTGACTATTCGACCTTTATTCGTCGCGGCGGCCTTTGCCGCTCTGGTTGGCTGCGCCAACGATCCAGCCCCCATTGCGCAATTGAAACTCACGGACCAGGCGGTCGAACAAGCTAAAGCAGTGGGCGCCACCGATGACATGCCGGAGATGGATCTTGCTCAGTCGAAACGTATACAGGCTCATGTCGACATGGGTAAAAACGCCTTTAAAGCCGCTCGCATGCAGGCTGAACAATCAGAGTTGGATGCCAGGTTGGCCGAAGCTCGGGTACTGACCGAAAAAAGCGAAGAGCAACTGTCGCAACTGAATATCCGGCTAAATCGCTTGCACAAGCAAGTAGGGGTGACGGAATGAGCCGCCCATTGAATCAAGTTCCTCGGCTTGTCAGTGTGTTGATGATGTTGACCGCGGCGAGCCTTTATGGGTGTGCCGGCCATCAAGGCAGCGATCATGCGTTGCAGCAAGCCAGCGCCGATTTCCAGAAAGTCAAAGAAGACTCCGATGTTCTGCGAGGGGCGCCCAAGGATGTTATTCGGGCCGGTGAGTCGTTGGCCCGGGCTGAACGACTGTCCACGTATTGGGGCAGCGGCGCAGACGTCAATCACTACGCTTATCTCAGCAGTCGCTACAGCGCAATTGCTCGCGAGCACACAAAACTTATGCTCAATCAGGAGCAGCTCGCCAAGTCCGAACTGGAGCGCCAGCGTTTGCAGTTAGAGCTACGTGAAGCGAAGTTGTCCAGTCTTCAGCAGCGAGGGAAATGGCTGGAAGAGCAAATGGTCGCTCTGGTGACGACGCAAACGGATCGCGGTCTGGTCATGACCTTGGGCGACGTGTTGTTTGATACAGGCAACGCAGAACTCAAATCCTCGGCCAACCGCACGCTGCTGAAGCTGGTGCAGTTTCTTCAGCTCAATCCGAAACGCATTGTTCGCATTGAGGGCTATACCGACAGTACGGGCGACGCGCAGGAAAACCTTCAGTTATCCAAAGAGCGCGCTCAGGCGGTGGCGGATGTGATCACCGATTTGGGCATTGATGACGCGCGTATCCAGGTCGAAGGCTACGGCGATCAGTTTCCTATCGATGAGAACGCATCGGAGCGGGGCAGGGCGAAAAATCGTCGCGTCGAGATCGTTTTTTCCGACGATAAAGGCTTTCTAGGCTCTAAACGCTAACTTTATTTGTGAATAAAGCCCGGTGCCTGCGCAGTACCGGGTTTTACTGTGCGCGAGAAATCCTCGATATTGGCACTTACACCCGCCATTAGATTTTTACACTGTTAAAAGCCACTATTGTTTAAACGAACTGTTCCAGTACACTTCTTAACTGTTACGGTCGGCGACCGACTTAAATTCCCTATAAAAATACGTTGTCAGTGAAATCGAGGCCCGTCTCGTGACTAATCTTCTGCTTTATCAGCGCATTGCCCAGCAGTTGGCTGAGGATATTCGTCGCGGCGTTTATCAGCCTGGCGAGCGTGTACCCTCGGTTCGCAAAATGAGTTCGCAGCTCAACGTCAGTCATGCCACCGTGCTACAGGCCTACGCGAACCTTGAAGATCAGGGTTTGATCCGTGCGCGGCCGCAATCTGGATATTACGTGCACCAAACTCCGGCGCTGACCGCGCCGACCCCTGATATCGCCCGTGTCGAGCGTCCCGGCCTGGTTACGCGCAGCAGCATCATTCAGCAAGTATTGGTCGAATCACGGCGAGAGGGTGTATTTCCGCTGGGGGCCGCCACGCCTCATGTCGACTATTTGCCAGTGCGTGCCCTTCATCAACAAATTGCCAAAGTGACGCGCTTTCAAAGCCCGCGTGCCTTTAGTTACATGTTCAGCCCCGGCTTTGAGCCGTTGCGCCGGCAAGTTGCCATTCGCATGCGTGACGCTGGCGTGGTGGTGGACCCGTCCGAAGTTGTGATCACCCATGGTTGCGTTGACGCATTGCAGATGTCCCTGCGCGTATTGACCCGTCCAGGCGATTTGATCGCGACCGAATCGCCCACCTACTATGGCCTATTGCAGTTGGCGGACCTGTTGGGGCTCAAGGTTATCGAGATTCCCAGTGATCCGGCCATTGGCATCAGTCTTGAAGCATTGCAGTTGGCGGCCAATCAATGGTCGATCAAGGCATTGGTGATGACCTCGCGGCTGAGTAATCCGTTGGGCGGAACCGTTCCCGAAGAGCGGCAGAAACACCTGCTGCGCCTGGCGTCCGACTTCGATATTCAGATTGTTGAAGATGACATATACGGCGAATTGATGTTTGAGCTAGGGCGCACTAAGTCGTTAAAGGCGTTTGATCGATTGGGGCATGTGATTTATTGCTCCAGTTTTTCCAAAACGTTGTCACCCGGCGTGCGTATTGGTTGGGTAATCGCTGGCAAGTATCAGGCGGAAATTCAGCGCTTGCAGACGTTTAGCACTCATTCGGCATGCAGCGTTACGCAAATGGGAGTTGCCGCTTATCTGGAAAATGGTGGCTATGACCGCCATTTGCGCTTTATTCGGCTTGAATATCGCAAGAACCTCAGCGCCTTCCAACTGGCAGTGCAGCAGTATTTCCCGGAAGGCACACAAATGAGCCGTCCGACGGGTGGTTTTATTCTGTGGGTGAGTTTGCCAGGACGGGTAAATACCCAAGAGTTGCATGTTCGAGCGCTTGAGCAGGGGATTAGCATCGCCCCAGGGTTGATTTTCAGCAATACAGAGCAGTTCAATCACTGCATTCGGCTCAACTGTGGTGTCCCATGGAACCGCGAAGCTGAGCGTGCAGTGATGACATTAGGAATGCTGGCCAAGCAATTGTGTCAGGAAGCGGCGTTAGCGTATTAGGGATTCAGCGTCGAAACAGAAACCGCGCCAATGGTTTTCTATGGCTGGATGAGTCGGACTGCTTGTCACGGACCGGCCAACAGGCGAGCATATGTCCCTCTGCCTATGTGTAACTTTCGTCTCAAATCATGAATAACTTTTCTAGGTTTATTGGTCTGCTGCTGATTACGCTGTTAAGCGCGTGTGACGGTGACAAGTCGCCAGCGCCTCCCGCGCCAACGCCCAAGGTATCGGTCGAGTCCGTTCCAGTTGAAATAAAACCAGCGGCGCAGCCCCACAGTGATTCGTCGCAGGCTGTGGTGAAACCTTCAGCGCCATTGGTCGCTGAAGCACCTGCTGCTGCGCCGTTCAAGCAACTGGAGCGAGAGCCTGAGCACGTCTTGGCACCCAATGTAGCGGTGGTGCCCGTCATAATCGCTCATGCTCAATCCTCGTCAGTTAAGAAACCGGTAATCGTCAAAACGACGGCCAACGCAGTGACGGGCAAGTCCCATGCTCCGATCGCCAGCAAAACCAAGCCCGCCAGTGAGGTGGTCCAGCAAACACGCCTGGACAAGCCGAGTCTCGATTTGACCTTACCCAGCGACATGGTTGACCAACTGCAGCCTGCCGGCAAAGTCGCGCCCATGATTCATAAAGCGGTCCTGCCGCCTATGTTCAGTGAGAAAAAGTCCAGCAAAGACAGCCCGTTCCAACTGAACGGTCGTTTATTGAGCAATCAAATGCAGTTGCAGCTTCGCGATGAAAGTCATCGGGAAGTCGAGGGCGCCGCCCTGGATTTTGAATTCAAGCAATAGCGTGTGTAGGCGTCCAAAAATGTCCTGATTTCAAACGGTCGTTTTAGCCTGTACTATCTTCCTCGGTTAGCCCATTGCTTCCTTGCGCGAGAATACCGGTCATGGACTGTCGTCCGCAGTGCGGCGCTTGCTGCGTCGCTCCCTCCATCAGTTCGCCTATCCCTGGCATGCCAAATGGCAAAGCCGCTGGAGAACGCTGCCTGCACCTTTCTGTCGAATCGATGTGCGCCTTGTTCGGTAGGCCGGAGCGGCCGGCGGTGTGTAGCGCTTTTTCGGCAGATGAGGAAGTCTGCGGCACTAGCCAGTCTGAAGCGATTCGCTTGATTGGCTGGTGGGAGCACGCCACCGCGAGCGTATAAGCAATTGGTTTTATGTGATGAGTGAGCAAACGGATATACCGCAAACCGATTTACCAGAACTTTGCCAAAAAGGAATATAACAATGGGTTCGTTGCATCGGATGGCTGTTGTAGGTGGTTTGACTGTGTTGATGGCTGCTACCGCTCACGCTGATAATTGGCAGGTTGCCAAGAATGAGGGCGGGATAACGGTTTCTCTGAGCGAGGTAGCAGGTTCGCAGTACAAGGCTTATCGCGGTGTTACCACGATCAAGGCAAGCTTGGCGCAGCTGCGCAAATTGCAGGAGGACGTGGTAGGTGCCTGTGCCTGGATACATGAGTGCAAGACGCAGAAAGTGCTGAAGATAGACGGCGGCAAGGTCTGGACTTACACCCAATTCAATACGCCTTGGCCAGTGACTCCACGTGATTCGGTGTTGATGGTCACCACGGAGGAGGGGGCTGATGGCGTCCTGACCCGCAAGCTTGAAGGCGTTCCCACCTACATCCCGGAAGAAAAGGGCTTTGTGCGGGTTGCTCAGGTAGAAGGGTTCTGGAAGTTCGTGCCCAAGGGCTCGGATCAGACAGAAGTGACCTATCAGGTTCACACGGAACCTGGTGGTAGCGTGCCTTCATGGGTCGCGAACAAGTTTGTCGTCGATGCACCGTTCAATACGTTAAAGGCATTGAAGGAGCGGGCGGAGAAATAATCGCCGGTTCTGAGGGCATGAAAAAGGGCTGCCACTGGCAGCCCTTTTTTGCTTCGGGGGTTAAGGCCGACGTTTACTTGCGGTCTTTAAGCGGCACAATGTCGCGAGCCACGTAGCCGGTGTACAACTGGCGCGGACGGCCAATCTTGTACGGGCTGGACAGCATTTCTTTCCAGTGCGAAATCCAGCCGACGGTCCGCGCCAAGGCGAAGATCACGGTGAACATGCTAGTCGGAATGCCGATCGCCTTGAGGATTATGCCCGAATAGAAATCGACGTTCGGGTACAGCGAGCGTTCGATGAAGTACGGGTCAGTCAGTGCGATCTCTTCGAGACGCATAGCCAGTTCCAGCTGTGGATCATTTTTGATCCCCAACTCTCTCAATACTTCGTCGCACGTCTGCTTCATCACAGTGGCACGTGGGTCGCGGTTTTTATAAACGCGGTGACCGAAGCCCATGAGCTTGAACGGATCGTTCTTGTCCTTGGCCTTGGCAATGAAGGTGTCGATGTTCGACACATCGCCAATTTCATCCAGCATGGCCAATACGGCTTCGTTCGCGCCGCCGTGTGCGGGACCCCAGAGTGCAGCGATACCAGCGGCGATGCAGGCAAACGGGTTAGCACCCGAAGAGCCAGCCATGCGCACGGTCGATGTCGATGCATTCTGTTCGTGATCGGCGTGCAGGATAAAGATCTTATCCATGGCCTTGGCCAACACAGGGCTGATCGGTTTGATCTCGCACGGCGTGTTGAACATCATGTGCAAGAAGTTTTCGGCGTAGTTCAGGTCGTTACGCGGGTACATCATGGGTTGACCCATGGAGTACTTGTAGACCATCGCTGCCAGGGTTGGCATCTTGGCAACCAGACGGATCGCGGAAATTTCGCGATGCTGCGGGTTATTGATGTCTAGGGAATCGTGATAGAACGCAGACAGCGCGCCCACCACGCCGCACATCACAGCCATTGGGTGAGCGTCGCGACGGAAGCCGTTGAAGAAGGTCTTCAACTGCTCGTGCACCATCGTGTGGTTCTTTACCATGACAACGAAGTCAGCTTTCTGCTCGGCGGTTGGCAGTTCGCCGTTGAGCAGCAAGTAACAGGTTTCCAGATAGTCCGATTGCTCGGCCAGTTGCTCGATCGGATAGCCGCGGTGCAGCAAGATGCCGTTGTCACCGTCGATATACGTGATCTTCGACTCGCAAGAGGCGGTCGACATGAAACCAGGGTCGAATGTGAAGCGGCCGGTGGCGGTAAGACCGCGAACGTCGATTACATCGGGACCAACGGTGCCGGTCAGAATCGGCAGCTCGACGGGGGCTGCGCCCTCGATGATCAACTGCGCTTTTTTGTCAGCCATGTGGCCTCCTATTTATGCTTCAAATCATCAGACAAACCCCCCACGCAGGGCCCGGACCACTATAGTGAGATAAATCCTAAAGTCAATTTGCCTAAAGTCTTGCAGTAGAAGGCTCTTAGCGCGACTTTTCCTCGAATTTTCCTGCCATTACGCCTTTTAGTTGACAGGCGCAATTGCCTATTAGAGGGACTGTGTGCGCGTTGTCATTAGCGACCTAACTGTCTATACTCGGCGTCCGACCGCCAGGGGCTTTTGGCCCTGTTCCACGGGGGTCGTCACTCCCTGGGTGTGGGTACCTGACCAGTGCACTTCCCAACAACTTTGCCCTGATTGTTAGGGGCTCTTCAGTGTGAAAAAAAGCCGTGAATAGCCAACGACCTGTAAACCTCGACCTAAGGACCATCAAACTCCCAGTCACTGCTTACACGTCCATTCTTCACCGTATCTCCGGAATCATCCTGTTTGTCGGCCTTGCCATCATGCTTTATGCATTAGGCAAGTCGCTCGGTTCAGAGGAAGGCTTCGGCGAAGTGAAGGCGTGTTTGACTAGTGTGCTAGCCAAGCTAGTGATTTGGGGCCTCCTGTCCGCCTTGCTGTATCACTTGGTGGCCGGTATTCGCCACTTGATCATGGACATGGGCATCGGTGAATCGCTGGAAGGCGGCAAGCTGGGCTCGAAAATCGTTCTCGCCGTATCCGTGGTGTTGATCGTTCTGGCAGGAGTATGGATATGGTAACCAACGTCACTAACCTGTCGCGTTCGGGCCTTTACGACTGGATGGCGCAGCGCGTATCTGCGGTCGTGCTCGCGGCTTATTTTTTATTCCTGATCGGATACATCGTCGTACACCCAGGCCTGGGCTACGCCCAATGGCATGAGCTGTTCGCGAACAGCTGGATGCGTATCTTCAGTCTGCTGGCCCTTGTCGCACTCGGCGCTCATGCCTGGGTTGGCATGTGGACCATCGCGACCGACTACCTGACGCCGATGGCGCTGGGCAAGTCCGCGACTGCAATACGTTTCCTTTTCCAGGCAGTATGCGGCATCGCCATGTTCGCTTACTTCGTCTGGGGTGTGCAGATTCTTTGGGGTATCTGATTCATGGCTAACATAAATACGCTTTCTTTCGACGCCATCATTATTGGTGGTGGCGGTGCCGGCATGCGCGCTGCGTTGCAGTTGGCTCAAGGTGGTCACAAGACCGCTGTAGTGACCAAGGTCTTCCCGACTCGCTCCCACACCGTCTCTGCTCAGGGTGGCATCACGTGCGCCATCGCCTCCGCAGATCCAAACGATGATTGGCGCTGGCACATGTACGATACCGTCAAAGGCTCCGATTATATCGGTGACCAAGACGCTATCGAATACATGTGTTCCGTAGGCCCAGAAGCCGTTTTCGAACTCGAACACATGGGTCTTCCGTTCTCCCGTACCGAACAGGGCCGCATCTATCAGCGCCCCTTCGGCGGTCAATCGAAAGACTTCGGCAAGGGCGGGCAGGCTGCGCGTACTTGCGCAGCAGCCGACCGTACCGGTCACGCGCTGTTGCACACCTTGTACCAGGCCAACCTGAAGGCCGGTACCGTATTCCTTAACGAATACTATGGTGTTGATCTGGTGAAGAACCAGGATGGCGCTTTTGTCGGCATCATCGCCATTTGCATCGAAACCGGTGAAACCTCATACATCCGTGCAAACGCGACTGTATTGGCCACTGGCGGTGCGGGCCGTATCTATTCCTCGACGACCAACGCCCTGATCAATACCGGTGACGGTATTGGCATGGCGCTGCGTGCAGGCGTGCCGGTGCAAGACATTGAAATGTGGCAGTTCCACCCGACCGGCATCGCCGGCGCAGGTGTACTGGTCACTGAAGGCTGCCGTGGTGAAGGCGGTTACCTGATCAACAAGCACGGTGAGCGTTTCATGGAGCGTTATGCTCCGAACGCGAAAGACCTTGCTGGTCGTGACGTGGTAGCACGCTCCATGGTTAAAGAGATCATTGCCGGCAACGGTTGTGGTCCAGATGGCGACCACGTGATGCTCAAGCTAGATCACTTGGGCGAAGAAGTACTGCACAGCCGTCTGCCCGGGATCATGGAACTGTCCAAGACCTTCGCTCACGTCGATCCTGCAGTGGCTCCGATTCCAGTGGTTCCAACTTGCCACTATATGATGGGCGGCGTTCCGACCAACATTCATGGTCAGGCGATCACCCAGAATGCCGAAGGCGTGGATCAGATCATTCCGGGTCTGTTCGCGGTTGGCGAAGTGGCCTGCGTATCGGTTCACGGCGCCAACCGTCTGGGCGGCAACTCGTTGCTCGATCTGGTGGTCTTTGGTCGTGCTGCCGGTATCCACCTGGAACAAAGCCTGCGTGAAGGCGTTGACTACCGTCGCGCTTCTGAAACTGACATCGACTTCGCCCTCGAGCGCCTTGCTGGCTTGAACGAACGTACCACCGGTGAAGATGTCGCTTCGCTGCGCAAAGAGCTGCAAAGCTGCATGCAGAACTACTTCGGTGTGTTCCGTACCGGCGAATACATGCAGAAAGGTATTACCCAATTGGCGGATCTGCGTACGCGCATCGCCAACGTCAAGATCAACGACAAGAGCCAGGCTTTCAACACCGCTCGAATCGAAGCTCTGGAATTGCAAAACCTGCTGGAAGTGGCGGAAGCCACGGCAATCGCCGCAGAAGTTCGTAAAGAGTCCCGCGGCGCTCACGCCCGTGAAGACTTCGAAGATCGCGATGATGTGAATTGGCTATGCCACTCCCTGTATTTCCCGGGTGACAAGCGTGTAACCAAACGTGCCGTGAACTTCTCGCCGAAGACTGTTCCGACTTTCGAACCCATGATCCGTACTTATTAAGGGTGGCCGATATGTTGCAAGTCAGTGTTTATCGCTACAACCCTGATCAAGACGCGGCGCCGTTCATGCAGGAATTTCAGGTCAATACCAACGGTAAAGACCTGATGGTTCTGGATGTGCTGGCGCTGGTCAAAGAGCAGGATGAAGGTTTCTCTTATCGTCGCTCTTGCCGTGAAGGCGTCTGTGGTTCCGACGGTATGAATATCAACGGCAAAAACGGCTTGGCGTGCATCACGCCACTGTCTGCCGTGGTCAAGGGCAACAAGCTAGTGGTACGTCCATTGCCTGGTTTGCCGGTTATTCGTGACCTGGTCGTCGATATGAGCATCTTCTATAAGCAATACGAGAAGGTGAAGCCATACCTGCTGAACGATACGCCGGCTCCGGCCATCGAGCGCCTGCAGACTCCAGAAGAACGTGAAAAGATTGATGGTCTGTACGAGTGCATCCTGTGCGCTTGCTGCTCGACTTCCTGCCCGTCTTTCTGGTGGAACCCAGACAAGTTCCTCGGTCCAGCGGCACTGCTGCAAGCTTATCGTTTCCTGGCTGACAGCCGTGACACTCATACCCAGGAACGTCTGGCTTCGCTGGATGATCCATTCAGCGTATTCCGCTGCCGCGGGATCATGAACTGCGTGAACGTGTGTCCGAAGGGCCTGAACCCAACCAAGGCTATCGGTCACATTCGCAGCATGCTGCTCCAAAGCGGCGTTTAATTTGTAACGTTGCACCTGTAATTGATTTACCCGTACTAGCTGCGGCGCAGGCTTCAACCGGCGCCGTAGTTTTAACCTGAGCAGTAGCTCATGAAGCTACGGCTCTTATTTTGAAGAAATGAGACCAGCAGGGGCATCCGGGCTGGTACCCGGACTATCTGCGTGGACCTCGGTGGCTTGTTTTAGTCGCGATACATGGGCTTTTTCAGGCTGGCTGTGGTGTCTTCGCCGGTGGTGTCCCCTTACCGAGGGTGACCAAGCATGCAAGAAAGCGTGATGCAGCGCATGTGGAACAGTGCCCACCTTTCCGGTGGTAACGCTGCCTATGTGGAAGAGCTCTACGAGCTCTACCTGCACGACCCTAACGCTGTGCCAGAAGAATGGCGCACCTACTTTCAGAAGTTGCCCGCTGACGGCAACACTGCCACCGATGTATCGCATTCGACGATTCGCGATCATTTCGTGTTGCTGGCTAAAAACCAGCGCCGCGCCCAACCGGTATCTGCCGGCAGCGTGAGCAGCGAGCACGAGAAGAAGCAGGTTGAAGTGTTGCGGCTTATCCAGGCGTATCGGATGCGGGGCCATCAAGGCGCCCAGCTCGATCCATTGGGTTTGTGGCAACGTCCAGCGCCGGCTGACCTGTCGATCAATCATTACGGTTTGACCAACGCTGATCTTGACACCACTTTCCGCGCCGGTGATTTGTACATCGGCAAAGAGGAGGCGAGCCTACGCGAAATTCTTGATGCGTTGCAGCAGACATATTGCCGCACCATCGGTTCTGAATTTACGCATATCGTCGATTCCGTGCAGCGTAACTGGTTCATGCAACGCCTCGAGAGCGTGCGCGGACGTCCAGCGTTTTCCGCTGACATCCAAAGCCACCTGCTCGAGCGTGTGACGGCAGCTGAAGGTCTGGAAAAATACCTGGGCACCAAGTACCCAGGTACCAAGCGTTTCGGTCTGGAAGGCGGTGAAAGCCTGATTCCAATGCTCGATGAGCTGATCCAGCGTTCGGGTTCTTACGGCACCAAGGAAATCGTGATCGGCATGGCCCACCGTGGTCGGTTGAACGTCTTGGTCAACACCTTCGGCAAAAACCCGCGCGACTTGTTCGACGAGTTCGAAGGCAAGAAGAAGGTCGAGCTGGGTTCCGGTGACGTTAAATATCACCAGGGCTTCTCGTCCAACGTGATGACCGCCGGCGGCGAAGTTCACCTTGCGATGGCGTTCAACCCGTCTCACCTGGAGATCGTTTCTCCGGTGGTAGAAGGGTCGGTACGTGCGCGTCAGGATCGTCGTAACGATCCGACTGGTGACAAGGTTCTGCCTATTTCCATCCACGGTGACGCTGCGTTTGCAGGTCAAGGCGTGGTCCTGGAAACCTTCCAGATGTCGCAGACTCGCGGCTTCAAGACAGGCGGCACGATCCACATCGTCATCAACAACCAGGTTGGTTTCACCATCAGCAACCCGGAAGACGCTCGCTCCACCGAGTACGCGACCGACGTTGCCAAGATGATTCAGGCGCCGATTCTCCATGTAAATGGTGATGACCCTGAAGCCGTCGTGTTTGTAACCCAGTTGGCCATCGATTACCGCATGCAGTTCAAGCGTGACATCGTGATCGATCTGGTTTGCTACCGTCGCCGTGGACACAACGAAGCGGATGAGCCGAGCGGTACTCAGCCGTTGATGTACCAGCAAATCGCCAAGCAGCGCACTACGCGTGAGCTGTACGCCGAACGCCTGACCAAGGCCGGTGTGATCGATGACGCCCGTGTACAAGCAAAAATCGACGACTATCGCGATGCGCTGGACGCCGGTTTGCACGTAGTGAAAAGCCTGGTCAAAGAGCCGAACAAAGAGTTGTTCGTCGATTGGCGCCCTTATCTGGGTCATGCCTGGACTGCTCGTCACGACACCCGTTTCGACTTGAAGACCTTGCAAGAACTGTCCGCAAAAATGATGGAGCTGCCAGAAGGCTTCGTGGTTCAGCGTCAGGTGTCGAAGATCTACGAAGACCGTCAGAAGATGCAAGTCGGTGGCCTGCCGATCAACTGGGGTTACGCTGAAACCATGGCGTACGCGACCCTGGCATTCGAAGGTCACCCGGTTCGCATTACTGGCCAAGACGTCGGTCGCGGCACGTTCTCGCACCGCCACGCAGCCCTGCACAACCAGAAAGATGGCGCTACCTACATTCCATTGCAGAATCTGTACAAAGGTCAGCCGCGTTTCGACCTGTACGACTCCCTGCTGTCGGAAGAAGCGGTACTGGCGTTTGAGTACGGTTACTCGACCACCGAGCCTAACGCGCTGGTTATCTGGGAAGCTCAGTTTGGCGATTTCGCCAACGGTGCCCAAGTGGTTATCGACCAGTTCATCACCAGCGGCGAGCACAAGTGGGGCCGTCTGTGCGGTCTGACCATGTTGCTGCCTCACGGTTATGAAGGTCAGGGTCCAGAGCACTCGTCTGCGCGTTTGGAGCGTTACCTGCAATTGTGTGCCGAGCACAACATTCAGGTTTGCGTACCGACCACACCGGCTCAGATCTATCACCTGTTGCGTCGTCAAGTTATCCGTCCGCTGCGCAAGCCGCTGATCGTGTTGACACCGAAGTCGCTGCTGCGCCACAAACTGGCCGTTTCGACTCTGGAAGATCTGGCCGAAGGCTCGTTCCAGACCGTGATTCCAGAAGTGGATGCACAAGACCCGGCCAAAGTCGGTCGCGTCGTACTGTGTAGCGGCAAGGTCTACTACGACCTCTTGGAAAAACGCCGTGCCGAAGGTCGTGATGACATCGCCATCGTGCGTCTTGAGCAGCTGTACCCGTTCCCGGAAGACGACTTGATCGAAGTCCTGGGCCCGTACAAAAACCTCAAGCACATCGTCTGGTGTCAGGAAGAACCGATGAACCAGGGCGCCTGGTACGGGAGTCAGCATCACATGCGTCGCATCATCAGCGGTCACAACAAGGCATTGGTCCTTGAGTACGCTGGTCGTGACGCGTCTGCGGCTCCGGCTTGTGGTTATGCCTCGATGCATGCCGAACAGCAGGCAAAACTGCTGAAAGATGCATTCACCGTTTAACGCCTTCGTGCATCAGAAACCGAATTTAAGGAACCACAGATAATGGCTATCGAAATCAAAGCCCCCACTTTCCCGGAATCGGTTGCCGACGGTACCGTTGCTACCTGGCACAAAAAGCCTGGGGATGCCGTCAAGCGTGACGATCTGATCGTCGACATCGAAACCGACAAGGTGGTGCTTGAAGTTCTGGCTACCGCTGACGGCGTGATGGGCTCCATCGTTAAAAACGAAGGCGACACCGTTCTCTCCGATGAATTGCTGGGCACGCTTGAAGCGGTTGGCGCCACTGTTGCTGCCGCTGCTGCACCGGCTCAGGCCGCTTCTGCTCCTGCAGCAGCGCCTACCGCTGGCGATGAAGATGCAATTGCTGCACCTGCCGCGCGCAAGCTGGCTGAAGAAAATGGCATCAATCTGGCCAGCGTTAAAGGCACCGGTAAAGACGGTCGCGTTACCAAGGAAGACGTTGTTGCTGCTGTAGACGCGAAGAAATCCGCGCCTGCCGCTGCTCCTGCACCGGTTAAAGCGGCTGCGGCCGCGCCTGTTTTTGCCGCCGGTGATCGCGTTGAAAAACGTGTTCCGATGACCCGCCTGCGTGCCAAGGTTGCCGAGCGTCTGGTTGAAGCTCAGTCGAACATGGCGATGCTGACCACGTTCAACGAAGTCAACATGAAGCCGATCATGGAGCTGCGTTCGAAGTACAAGGACCTGTTTGAGAAGTCCCACAACGGCGTACGCCTGGGCTTCATGTCGTTCTTCGTGAAAGCGGCCACCGAAGCGCTGAAACGCTACCCGGCGGTCAATGCTTCCATCGACGGCACCGACATCGTCTACCACGGCTATTCAGACGTCGGCGTTGCCGTGTCGAGTGATCGCGGTTTGGTGGTTCCGGTTCTGCGTAACGCTGAGCTGATGAGCCTGGCTGAAATCGAAGGCGGCATTGCTGCTTTCGGCAAAAAAGCCAAAGACGGCAAGCTGACCATGGATGACATGACCGGCGGTTCCTTCACCATCTCCAACGGTGGTACCTTCGGTTCGCTGTTGTCCACGCCAATCGTTAACCCGCCACAAGCGGCTATCCTGGGCATGCACAAAATCCAGGAACGTCCAATGGCGGTCAAAGGCGAAGTCGTGATCTTGCCAATGATGTACTTGGCACTCTCGTACGATCACCGTTTGATCGACGGCAAAGAAGCAGTGACCTTCCTGGTGACCATCAAAGACTTGCTGGAAGATCCCGCTCGCCTGCTGCTGGATATCTAACGGGAATCGCTATAAGTTTCTAGCGTCAAGCTGCAAGTAAAAGCAGCCTGCGTTGTGGCTTGTAGCGCGGACACCTAAATGAACAGGTCGCAAGCTCGTCTGTAATTTATCGCAGACCAGCTTGCGGCGTGTAGCTTGAAAGCTTGCAGCTAAAGAGGAACTCTTTTTTATGTCCCAGAAATTTGACGTAGTAGTGATTGGCGCGGGCCCTGGTGGCTATGTTGCTGCTATCAAGGCTGCGCAACTTGGTCTTAAGACGGCTTGCATCGAAAAGTATCAGGACAAAGAGGGCAAGCTGGCCCTCGGCGGCACGTGCCTGAACGTTGGTTGCATTCCATCCAAGGCGCTGCTGGACAGCTCCTGGAAGTTCTACGAAGCTAAAAACGGCTTCAAAATCCACGGTATTTCGACGTCTGAAGTCACCATGGATGTGGCTGCAATGATCGGCCGCAAAGCTACCATCGTCAAAGGCCTGACCGGCGGCGTAGCCAGCCTGTTCAAAGCCAATGGCGTGACTTCCCTGCAAGGTCACGGCAAGTTGCTGGCCGGCAAGAAAGTTGAATTGACCAAGCCTGATGGCACGGTTGAAGTGATCGAAGCGGACCACGTGATTCTGGCTTCTGGCTCACGTCCGATCGACATTCCGCCGGCTCCGGTTGATAACAACGTGATCGTCGATTCGACGGGCGCTCTTGAATTCCAGCAAATTCCAAAACGTCTTGGCGTGATTGGCGCTGGTGTGATTGGCCTGGAATTGGGTTCGGTCTGGGCACGTCTTGGCGCACAGGTTACGGTTCTGGAAGCACTGGAAAAATTCATTCCAGCCGCTGATGAAGCTGTCTCCAAAGAAGCGTTGAAGACCTTCACCAAGCAAGGTCTGGACATCAAACTCGGTGCTCGCGTGACCGGCTCGAAGGTCAACGGCGAAGAAGTCGTTGTGACCTACACTGATTCGACCGGCGAGCAAACCATCACGTTTGACCGTTTGATCGTTTCCGTGGGCCGTCGTCCGGTGACCACCGAATTGCTGGCTTCCGACAGTGGCGTGAACCTTGACGAACGTGGTTTCATCTTCGTCAACGATCAGTGCGAAACCAGCGTTCCAGGCGTTTACGCCATTGGTGACGTGGTTCGTGGTCTGATGCTGGCGCACAAAGCCTCGGAAGAGGGCATCATGGTCGTCGAGCGCATCAAGGGTCACAAAACCCAGATGAACTACGACCTGATTCCATCGGTTATCTACACTCACCCTGAAATTGCATGGGTGGGTAAAACCGAACAGACCTTGAAGGCTGAAGGCGTTGAAGTTAATGTCGGCGTCTTCCCGTTCGCTGCCAGTGGCCGTGCCATGGCTGCCAACGACACCGGTGGTTTCGTCAAAGTTATCGCTGACGCCAAGACTGACCGCGTTTTGGGCGTTCACGTTATTGGTCCAGGCGCTGCCGAGCTGGTACAGCAAGGCGCAATCGGTATGGAATTCGGCACCAGTGCCGAAGATATCGGGATGATGGTTTTCTCTCACCCGACCCTGTCCGAAGCTCTACACGAAGCCGCATTGGCTGTGAATGGCCACGCCATCCACATCCAGAATAAGAAAAAACGTTAAAAAGGAAACCACGGCGGACTGCCCGTCGTGGGTCTTGCGAGCAAGACTCACCGCGGAATGTCCGCTGGACCAGACCTCATAAGGCGAATTCAGGAACGTTCAGAACTCATGTTCGGCACATTCCTGAGGTCACCTGGAGTCAGTCACAGGTGGTGCGCCACTTTTATAAGTGCGGCACCGAATGCGCAGTACTAACGAAGACGGTAATAAGCATGAATCTCCACGAGTATCAGGGTAAGCAGCTGTTCGCTGAATACGGCCTGCCAGTATCCAAAGGCTACGCTGTAGACACCCCGGAAGCTGCAGCAGAAGCTTGCGACAAAATTGGCGGTACCGAATGGGTCGTCAAAGCACAGGTTCACGCTGGCGGTCGCGGTAAAGCGGGCGGCGTTAAGCTGGTTCGCAGCAAAGAAGACGCAGCAGCATTCGCTCAACAGTGGTTGGGCAAGCGTCTTGTGACTTACCAGACCGATGCAAATGGTCAGCCAGTCACCAAAATCCTGGTCGAGTCCTGCACCGACATCGCTAAAGAGCTGTACCTTGGCGCTGTAGTGGATCGTTCGAGCCGTCGTATCGTGTTCATGGCTTCCACCGAAGGTGGCGTGGACATCGAGAAAATCGCTCACGACACACCAGAGAAGATCCTCAAAGCCACGATCGATCCACTGGTTGGCGCTCAGCCATTCCAAGGTCGCGAGTTGGCTTTCCAGTTGGGTCTGGAAGGTAAGCAAGTTACTCAGTTCGCGAAAATTTTCGTTGGCCTGGCGAAACTGTTCAAGGATCACGACCTGGCTTTGCTGGAAGTGAATCCATTGGTCATCAAAGCTGACGGCGATCTGCACTGCCTTGATGCCAAACTGAACATCGACGCTAACGCGATGTACCGTCAGCCTAAGCTGAAAACTTTCCACGATCCGTCGCAAGACGATCCGCGTGAAGCGCACGCTGCCAAGTTCGAACTGAACTACGTAGCGCTGGAAGGCAACATCGGTTGCATGGTCAACGGTGCTGGCTTGGCCATGGGTACCATGGACATCGTCAATCTGCATGGCGGCAAACCAGCGAACTTCCTCGACGTGGGCGGTGGTGCTACCAAAGAACGCGTTACTGAAGCGTTCAAAATCATTCTGTCAGACACTAACGTCGCGGCAGTATTGGTTAACATCTTCGGCGGCATCGTTCGCTGCGACATGATTGCCGAAGGCATCATCGGTGCAGTGAAAGAAGTTGGCGTGAAAATCCCGGTTGTTGTGCGCCTTGAAGGTAACAACGCTGAACTGGGCGCTAAAGTACTGGCAGAAAGCGGCTTGAACATCATCGCTGCTACCAGCTTGACCGACGCTGCTCAACAAGTTGTCAAAGCTGCGGAGGGCAAATAATGAGCGTCCTGATCAATAAAGACACAAAAGTTATCTGCCAGGGTATTACCGGTTCGCAAGGTAGTTTCCACACCCAGCAAGCCATTGAGTACGGCACCAAGATGGTCGGTGGTGTCACTCCGGGCAAAGGCGGCACTGAGCACCTGGGTCTGCCAGTGTTCAACACCGTGAAAGACGCTGTGGCACAAACTGGCGCAACCGCCAGCGTGATCTACGTTCCAGCTCCTTTTTGCAAGGATTCCATCCTTGAAGCGGCGTTCGGTGGCATCAAGCTGATCGTGTGCATCACCGAAGGCATTCCTACCCTGGACATGCTGGATGCCAAGGTCAAGTGCGACGAACTGGGCGTGATTCTGATTGGGCCTAACTGCCCAGGCGTGATCACTCCGGGTGAATGCAAGATCGGCATCATGCCAGGTCACATTCACTTGCCAGGTAAAGTCGGTATCGTGTCGCGTTCTGGCACTCTGACCTACGAAGCTGTGAAGCAGACGACTGACGCCGGTTTCGGCCAGTCGACCTGTGTTGGCATCGGCGGTGACCCGATCCCAGGCTCGAACTTCATCGACATCCTGAAACTGTTCCAGGAAGACCCGAAGACTGAAGCGATCGTCATGATCGGTGAAATTGGCGGTTCGGCTGAAGAAGAAGCGGCTGCCTACATCAAGGCACACGTGACCAAGCCGGTTGTTTCCTACATCGCTGGTGTGACTGCCCCTGCGGGCAAGCGCATGGGCCATGCTGGCGCAATCATCTCCGGCGGCAAAGGTACTGCAGACGAGAAATTCGCTGCACTGGAAGACGCTGGCGTTAAAACCGTGCGTTCTCTGGCAGACATCGGCAAGGCTTTGGCTGAGCTGACCGGTTGGGCTGTCAAGTAAGCTTCTGCTGAACTGACGCAACAACCAGCAAAGGCCACCTTCGGGTGGCCTTTGTGCGTTTTAGGTTTTGATAATTGTGGGTGACGCAGATCTACGGGTTTGAGCACCGTATCGAAATTCGCGTAATTCGTTGGCCACGCTATTAATGTTATCCGTATGCGACGCTTGCTGTCGTAAATGGGACTATTTGCCCCTTAATGGTGCGACGGACACGCTAATTCGTTAGGCTAGTCGCCGCTTTGTATCGCCCCGATCCAGCAATGTGGTATTCCCCGTAATGAAAGTGTTGAAAGGTCAGGACATCCTGGCACTCGGTTTTATGACCTTTGCTCTGTTTGTTGGGGCTGGCAATATCATCTTCCCACCCATCGTCGGACTTCAGGCCGGACCACACGTTTGGCTGGCGGCGCTGGGTTTTCTGATTACGGCGGTGGGCCTTCCGGTTATTACCGTAGTTGCGCTGGCTAAAGTAGGCGGCGCGATGGATGCGTTGAGCAGTCCAATCGGCAAAGTTGCGGGCGGGATTCTCGCCGCAGTCTGCTACTTGGCGGTAGGCCCACTGTTCGCCACGCCACGGACAGCCAGTGTGTCGTTCGAAGTCGGCCTTGCGCCACTGACCGGGGACGGTCCGTTGGCGTTGTTCCTGTACAGCTTGGTGTACTTCATCGTGGTATTTTGGGTTTCGCTGTATCCGGGTCGACTGCTTGACACGGTTGGCCGGTTTCTTGCGCCGATGAAGATCTTTGCGCTGGCCGTGTTGGGCATCGCGGCGTTTGCTTTGCCGGCAGGGGACGTCGGTGTCGCGGAGCCGGCCTACGTGGCGGCGCCTTTTTCTCAAGGTTTTATCAACGGCTACCTGACCATGGACACCCTGGGCGCGTTGGTATTCGGCATTGTCATCGTCAATGCCATTCGTTCGCGCGGGGTCACTTCACCGCAGTTGATCACTCGCTACGCCATTATTGCCGGTCTGATTGCCGGGGTGGGGCTGGCGCTGGTCTACGTCAGTTTGTTTCGCCTAGGCTCGGGCAGTCACGCGATTGCTGCGGGGGCGGGCAACGGCGCGGTGGTGCTGCACGCCTATGTGCAGCACACCTTTGGTTCGTTGGGCAGCGGTTTCCTTGCGGTACTGATTTCATTAGCGTGCTTGGTCACCGCCGTCGGTCTGACCTGCGCGTGCGCCGAATATTTCAGCGCAGTACTGCCGTTATCTTATAAAACCCTGGTGCTGATGCTGGCGGTTTTTTCGTTGTTGATATCGAACCTGGGCCTGACTAAATTAATACACTTCTCAGTCCCGGTGCTGACCGCGATCTACCCGCCGTGCATCGTGCTGGTGGCCCTGAGCTTCTGCAAAGACTTCTGGTATTCACAGCGTTTGATTGTCGCGCCGGTGATGCTGGTGTCTCTGCTGTTTGGCATTATCGATGCCCTTAAAGTCGCCGGGCTAGCGGACGGATTACCGAGCCAACTGGCGCATTTGCCGTTGAGTGAGCAGGGCCTGGCATGGCTGGTGCCAACGGTGATTACGTTGATCGGTGCATTCGTCTGCGACCGCCTGCTGGGTAAGCGCCGCGAAGCGCTGGCCTAACGAATAAAGCCCGCTGGTGGCGGGCTTCATGATCCTGAGAGCGGCTCAGTTTATTTGGTGGTGGTAGGCGCCGGCGCCTGAGAGTTAGCTTCTTTAGTCCGCTCTTGAGCGGCTTCGGCATTTTTCTGAGCGGCCTGTTGACTTTCTTTGGCGGCGTCATTGACCTTGTCTTGGGCCTTGCTCATCGAATCCTGGGATTCCTGAGCTGCTTTGTTGGCTTCTTGCTGTTTGTTCTCGCTGGATTTATCGCAAGCGGCCAAAGCGACGGTGGCAGTGAGCATGAGGGCAAAAGCTAAAGATTTACGCATGGGGTTTTTCTCCTTATTGAACATATCTACCGGTCTTTCGAGCGTGGCTCGGTAAATTAAGTTCAACATTTCCTATAGAAATCTATAGGTTGCCGTGTCAACCGCTTTGCGCTGCGGCTATGCTGGGTCCACTAAAACAAGAGATCAACGGATGAGCGAAAATGCGATTTTCGATAGCGCAGTGCGTTTCGTTTCGGTGCTCAGGCATTGTCAGGTGCTGGGGCTGCGCGTTCACAGCGCGAACGCCGATGGTATGACCCTGATCCTTCCTTACAGCTTGAGTATTGTCGGAAACCCTGAAACCGGGGTCATCCATGGCGGTGCGTTAACCTCGTTGATGGACAGCACCTGTGGAATAGCCATCCTGTGCGTATTGCCTGAGTTTGAGGTCTGCCCAACCCTCGACCTGCGTATCGATTACATGCATTCGGCCGAACCCAATAAAGACGTTTATGGATTTGCTCAATGTTATCGGGTCACCAGCGATGTCATTTTTACCCGTGGGTTTGCCTATCAAGATGACCCACAGCAACCCATTGCTCATGTGGTCGGGACGTTCATGCGCATGGGTAAAGGCATCAAAGGCGACAGCCGCCTGAGCGGACCGATACGGGGCTCAGCGCTATGACCATCGACTTCAAGGCACAGGTCCGTCAGGCGCATCAACAAAACAGCTATGAAGCGTTATTCGAACTGATTCCTTATGCCCGTCTGATCGGCATCGAATGCACCCGGCAGGACGGCGCCTTGATTTTTCGTCTGCCGGCCAACAGCGACAACATTGGCAATCCTTTGCTGCCGGCCATTCATGGGGGTGTAATCGCCGGGTTCATGGAGCTGGCAGCGGCCATGCACTTGCTGATCGCTACTGACTCGGGAGCTGTGCCGAAAATCATCGATTTTTCGGTGGACTACCTGCGTGCCGGACACGTTCGCGATACCTACGCGCAGTGTCAGGTCTGGCGTCAGGGTCGACGGGTGGCAAACGTTGCTGTTACCGCCTGGCAAACCCTTTCCACCGAACCGATTGCCACTGCGCGGGCGCATTTCAAAATCGAAGAATCGTAGATCACACAACTCAAGCCCTTGAAATCTCTGACCCAGCCCCCACTTTGATGACATCCCGCCGCTGTGTATGCGGCTTGTACCATCTGATTGGAGTTTGACGACCATGAGTGTGGAAACTCAAAAGGAAACCCTGGGCTTCCAGACCGAGGTGAAGCAACTGCTGCACCTCATGATCCATTCGCTGTATTCCAACAAGGAAATTTTCCTTCGCGAATTGATCTCGAACGCCTCTGACGCTGTTGATAAATTGCGCTTCGAAGCCTTGTCCAAGCCGGACCTGCTCGAAGGCGGCGCTGAGCTGAAAATCCGTGTGAGCTTCGACAAGGACGCGAAAACCGTCACCCTCGAAGACAACGGTATCGGCATGAGCCGCGAAGACGCGATCACTCACTTGGGCACCATTGCCAAGTCGGGTACTGCGGACTTCATGAAGAATTTGTCCGGTGATCAGAAAAAAGATTCGCACCTCATCGGCCAGTTCGGTGTGGGCTTCTACTCAGCATTCATCGTCGCCGACAAGGTTGAAGTGTTCAGCCGTCGTGCTGGCGTTCCTGCTAGCGAAGGCGTGCATTGGTCCTCAAAAGGCGAGGGCGAATTTGAAATCGCTACCGTCGAAAAGGCTGATCGTGGTACGCGCATCGTTTTGCACCTGAAAAGCGCTGAAGATGAATTCGCAGACGGCTACCGTCTGCGCAACATCATCAAGAAATATTCTGACCACATCGCGTTGCCCATTGAGCTGCCAAAAGAACAGGCCGCTGCCGAAGGTGAAGCCACGCCTGAAGTGGAGTGGGAAACCGTTAACCGCGCCAGTGCGCTATGGACCCGTCCTCGGACCGAGGTGAAGGACGAGGAATACCAGGAGTTTTACAAGCACATAGCCCATGACTTCGAAAACCCGCTGAGCTGGAGCCATAACAAGGTTGAAGGCAAGCTGGAATACAGCTCGTTGCTCTATGTGCCAGCCCGTGCTCCGTTCGATCTTTATCAGCGTGAAGCACCTCGCGGTCTGAAACTGTACGTGCAGCGCGTTTTCGTGATGGATCAAGCTGAGTCGTTCCTGCCGCTGTACCTGCGCTTCATCAAGGGCGTGGTCGATTCCAATGACCTTTCGTTGAACGTGTCGCGGGAAATTCTGCAGAAAGACCCGATCATCGATTCGATGAAATCGGCGCTGACCAAGCGTGTCTTGGACATGCTGGAAAAACTGGCGAAAAACGAGCCTGATCAATACAAAGGCTTCTGGAAAAACTTCGGCCAGGTCATGAAGGAAGGCCCGGCAGAAGATTTCGCCAACAAGGAAAAAATCGCCGGCTTGCTGCGTTTCGCATCGACCCACGAAGACGGTGGCGAACAAGTCGTCGCACTGACCGAGTACTTGGCCCGCGCCAAGGAAGGTCAGGACAAGATCTATTACCTGACCGGCGAAACCTACGCTCAGGTTAAAAACAGCCCGCATCTGGAAGTCTTCCGCAAGAAAGGCATTGAAGTGCTGCTGTTGACTGACCGCATCGACGAATGGTTGATGAGCTACCTCAGCGATTTCGACGGCAAAGGGTTTGTCGACGTCGCGCGTGGTGACTTGGATCTTGGCAAATTGGACTCCGAAGAGGACAAGAAAGCCCAAGAAGAAGTCGCCAAGGATAAAGAAGGTCTGATCGAGCGTCTGAAAGCCGCGCTGGGCGAGGCTGTCAGCGAAGTGCGGGTTTCCCACCGTTTGACCGACTCCCCGGCGATTCTGGCCATCGGCGAACAAGATCTGGGCCTGCAAATGCGCCAGATCCTTGAAGCCAGCGGTCAGAAGGTTCCGGATTCCAAGCCTATCTTCGAATTCAACCCGGCCCACCCGCTGATTGCCAAGCTCGATGCAGAGCAAAGCGAAGAGCGATTCGGTGACCTGTCACACATCCTGTTTGACCAAGCGGCGTTGGCCGCAGGCGATAGCCTGAAAGACCCGGCTGCTTATGTGCGTCGACTGAACAAGCTACTGGTAGAGTTGTCAGTTTAAACACCAGCAAAAAACCCGCTTCGGCGGGTTTTTTTTATAGTTTTTTTCGAGGGCTGCAAATGAGCAACGTTATCGTTCGTTCCGTGGTTTACCAAATTGATGGCCAATCCTACGAAAGCCGTCTGGTGTTTGATTCCAGCGATGCTTCCTCACGCCCAGGCCTGGTAATGGCGCCAAACTGGATGGGCGTTAGCGAAGGTGCGCAGATGATTGCACAGTCGGTTGCTGAGCAAGGTTATGTGGTGTTGCTCGCTGATCTTTATGGGCAGGGGGTTCGTCCACAGAACGGCGATGAAGCAGGCGCCGCCATGATGCCGTTGAAGAATGACCGGGCGTTAGTGCGCAAGCGCATGCAAGCGGCGCTCGATGCGCTTAAATCGCAGACAGATGCCCCGGTAGATACCCGCAAGTTGGCGACCTTTGGTTTCTGCTTCGGTGGTTGCTGCTCCCTGGAACTGGCCCGTAGCGGCGCGGATCTGAAAGCCACCGTCACGTTCCACGGAACGTTGGATACGCCTGATCCAGCTGATGCCAACAACATCAAAGGCTCGGTATTGGTCCTGCACGGCGCGTCCGACCCCCTGGTCGCGAAGGACCAACTGCCAGCGTTCGAAGAAGAAATGAATGCCGCAGGCGTGGATTGGCAATTGCTGAGCTACGGCGGCGCGGTGCATTCATTCACTGACCCCCACGCCAACGTGCCGGGCAAGATGATGTACGACGCTAAAACCGCCAAGCGCGCGTTTGTTTCAATGCATAACTTGCTGGATGAAGTGTTCAAGGGCTAACGCTTCAGATCCTTCTGTAGGCGAAGGTCCTTCGGGCTGTTCGCAGCCTCCGGCAGTTCCTACAGAAGTGTGTGCAGCGCCAAATCTGTGGGACCGAATTTATTCGGGAAGGCCACGATGCGATACATCAGACAAACCGCGCCGCCTTTAGCTGTCTGTAGAGCCAACTTGTTGGCAAGAGGGCCTGACGCGGTTTGCAGGACCTACCGCTTCGCCAACAAGTTGGCTCCACAGATCGTCGAAGAGTGCTTCCAGCCCGGAGCCACAATTGCCAGTGTTGCCCTGCGCAATAATTTGAACGCGAATCTGGTCCACAAGTGGATTTGCGCCACCACACCCCAACCGCCCACAAACACCGTGGTGCCCGCGTTCTTGCCCCTGAAACTCAGCGTGCTTCTTCGGGGTGTTTGCGGTCCTTTACGCGGTGCACGCTTAACAGGGCCTGATATTTTAGGCCCAACGACGCCGAGTCACGGGTAAGGCGTCCAAGGTTTGGACACACTCAGGATAATTTTATAGCGCTCTTCTTCGGGGTGTTTACGGTCTTTAAAGCGATGCATTGTTAACGTGGCCTGATATTTATCTCCGGCATACCAAAAAGTTGCTCTACCGTTGGGCGCGTCGCGCAAATGAGCGCGCCATTGCGGCGTATCAGCAAACGGCGGGAATTTTTTTTGTTTTTTATCCATCCAGCCACCCCGACGCCATTGTTCTTGTAAATCTAGAACAACCTTCAGTGCGTCATCGAGTAACAAGGGTTCGATCTGCGGAGAAATGCGAACGTCCTCAATGATGTTGCCTCTGAATCCCATAGTGAAATGAGTGCCTATGGGAGTGATAAACCCATATTGCGGGTCGACGAACCGTAAGCGTGCGTTGGACTCTGCCCCGCCCCACGATATGCCCCCGTCTGGGTAAGGTGGACTAAAGCGGGCTGACGACTGCCGTCGCATGTGCTCATAAGTTCCACCGATCTCCATGACGATCTCTCGTTCATACCACGACCGGGCGACATCGGCGCCCCATACCGCTAGCAGTGCCAAGCAGAACCAATATCGCCGCTTCATCGGACACCTGCCCCTTCGGCGATATCTTTTATTGACTGCTCTAGCAAGGGTCGATTTTCGTCGCCCAGCATCTCATCGAAACGTTCCGCGGCTTGCAATACGAAGGCTATGCGCTGCTTGTAAACTGACAAGTCTGCAAACGGGTTGCTGCTGAATTCGAGGGTGCGTCCATCCTCGACGGGCTGGCATTGGCTCGCCAGGGTCAGCTCAATCGCTTGAGCCACCCCGGATGGAAAACCGGTCACGTAGGAGACATGGTTACCGCGAAGTAGCAGTTTAAGTTGTTGGTCTTGGTAGATGGTCGGTTGCAGGATATTGAGTTGCTCATGTTTCGCCAATTGCCTCACGCTCTCGGCAATATCTCCCCCCTCTATCGCCTCGAAGGCCTGCAGGATTTCTGCATACAGCCCCCCGAACTCGAGCTTCTCCTTCTCCACCGGCCACAACACCGGAAACTTCGGATGACCATAAATACCCGCCCGCTCTTTAAGACAGGTCCTTAACTCTTCAATGCCACGCTTTTTGTAAAACGCATGCAACGGGAAGATATCCAGAAACAAGGTGGTGTTGCCCAGCGCCATCATTTCGTAGACGTGCTGGAACTGTTGCTGCATCAAGGATGAGGGTTCCGGGCCCAAAGCAAGGTCGCTTAGAGGAACGGGATTATTGCTGCGGGCGGTTTGGTAATCATCCAGCGCCTGCTGATCCGTATCTTTGAAAATATGAGCCCCGAGGAAACCGGGATTCGATGCCGCATTGGAGTCGATCAAGCGCTGCCTGGCGTCGCGTTCAGCTTGAATGACGTCAGTCATATCGGCAGCATGCAACAACCCGCAACCGACTTGCTTGGAGGCAAAGGCTGCCAGGCCGGCCCACTGAAAGCGGTTGTCGTGCAACCACAACCGGGCATAGGCGGCATTGATCACGCGATTGCGTTCGATGGGGTCGGCGATCAGGACGCCGCCGGGGGCGACGATTTCTTCGGCTTCGCGCTGGAAGACTCGCCAGATTCCCGAGCAAGTCAAAAACGGCACGTCAACAACGTCCTGCATGACCCCGTACAACTCGATCCTGTGCGTCTCGCACTCTTCGATCGGTTTGGTGGGTTGGTTCAACAGCTGCGTGTCGCATTCGTGGTCTTTGAAACACTGGGTCATGGCGCTGGCTCCTGGCTAGAATTTCGCCACCCTACCAGCCACAAAACCGAAGTAAAATATCGCCGAAAAAATGGAGAGACGCCCTACAAGCCAAGCTGTACAACCTTACAAGAACCTCGGAAAAAGCTTACAACTCTCACCCCCGCTAACACCGAAACCCCATACTGGTTCACCGATCTGTAGGAGCGCGCTTGCTCGCGATGGAGCGCGAAGCGGTCCCAATCGGCTGACTCGGTTTCAACTGAAAGAACCGGGTCGCTGATTTTACGACTGCTGCGCAGCCGATCGCGGGCAAGCTGCTCCTACAGAGGCTATTTCGGCAATTCGATCCTGTCGAACTCACCCGGCACCGTCGGCCAATCTCCTGCCGCCCAGCGAGCGCGGGCTTGATCGATCAATGCGAGGTCGCTGGCGACGAAGTTCCAGTTCATGCGCCGTGGTCCGTCCAATACGGCGCCGCCTATCAGTACGGCGTGGCATTCACTGCCGGCGCTTAGGGTCAGCGCTTCGCCCATCGGCAGCACCACCAGTGTTCGCGGCTCCATTTGCTCGCCATCCAATAGCGCTTCACCCGACAGCACGTACAGCGCCCGCTCTTCGTGTTCTGCGGGAATCAACAGCGTGGTGGCGGTTTGCAGGTTGATTTCGGCATACAGCGTCGGCGACAGCACTGGCACCGGCGATACCAGGCAAAACCCGCTGCCAGCGATCATGCGAATGCGGATGCCCATAGTGTCGCTCACGGGGAGGGTGTGCGCCGGGTGATGGCTGTAATGCCCCGCGCCTTGCTCACGTTCTTTCGGCGAAGCCAGCCACACCTGCAAACCGTGCATGCGTGACCCCCGAATACGCAGATCATCCGGGGTACGCTCGATGTGAGAAACGGCGCTGCCGGCGGTCATCCAGCTCACTTCACCCGGTTGAACCCGTTGATCGCTGCCCAGGCTGTCTTTGTGCAACAACTCGCCCTCAAACAGGTAGGTGAGGGTCGATAAGCCGATGTGTGGGTGCTGACGAATATTCATGCCGCTACCGGCCGGGTAATCGGTTTCCAGCATGTGATCAAAAAACACGAACGGTCCGACGCTGCGGCATCTGGCGGACGGCAGTGGGCGCAGAATCGGCTGACCCTCAACGTCTTCGGCGCGAGGCTTAATTACGATCATGAGCGTCACCTCGTCGAGGCTACTGGCTGAATGCACCTTCAGCCAAATGGGTTTCAATCGTGACTTCAGTGCGGGTCATCAGCTTGTGTACCGGACAGCGATCAGCGATGCGATGAAGCAAGGTGCGTTGCTCGTCACTCAGGGCACCCAGCAGCGTCAGTTGAACACTGATGGCGTATTTACCTTCCCGTTCCAGGCTGCCGTCGTGGTTGACTTCAACGGTTACCCCGGTGAGTGGGATGTCATGTTGTTTGGCGTAGAGTTTGACTGTCAGGGCCTTGCACGCGCCCAGCGCGACGTCGAAATAGTCATGGGGGTCAGGTGCCGAACCTTCGCCGCCTGCTGAAACCGGCAGGTCGGTAAACAGCGGGTGTTTTTCATCGACTTCAATCGTGTGGCGGTATCCAGTGCTGGACAGGGTATTGATGGTGACACTCATAAGATACCTCGTGGGCGGCTAACGCGGGTTTCGGCGCTATATCCGTGGAGTGGGAACAGCTGCTCGATTTCCCGCGCAAAAACGGGTTTGCTGAACAAGTACCCTTGCATTTCATCACAACCGTTGTCACGTAGGAACGCCTTCTGTGCTTCGGTTTCGACACCCTCGGCGATGACCTTCAGATTCAGCTTATGGCCCAGTGATATGACCGCAGTGGCGATGGCTTTGTCATTTTCGTTTTCGGGAAGGTCCCGAATGAACGATTGATCGATCTTCAAGCGCACGATAGGAAAGCTTTTCAGCGCTGCGAGGCTTGAATAACCCGTGCCGAAATCATCAATAGAAAGCCTGATCCCCATCGCCTGCAATTCTTCCATCTTGCTGATGGCTTGCTGAAGGTCTTGCATGATCAAGCTTTCAGTCAGTTCCAGTTCCAGGTACATCGGCTCCAGACCGCTTTCCTTCAGCGCATGCTCGACGCGTCGGATCAAATCCCGCTCGATGAATTGGCGGGCGGAGATATTGACCGACATGGTAATAGGCGGCAGGCCAGCGTCTTGCCAAGCTTTGGTCTGACGGCACGCGCTGTGAATGACCCAGTCGCCAATCGGTACGATCAAACCAGTCTCTTCAGCCTGCGAGATGAACTTGATCGGAGAAACCAGACCCAGTTCTGGATGCTGCCAACGGATCAAAGCCTCCACACCGATAATCTCGCCGGTGTGCAGGTCCAGTTGAGGCTGATAGAGCAGCAGGAATTCATCGTTCTCAATGGCATTACGCAGCCCGTCTTGCAGGGCGAGCTTGCCTTGGTGCTTGGTGTTCATCTCATCGGTGTAAAACTGGTAACCGTTACGGCCCATCTCTTTGGAGCGGTACATGGCGGCGTCAGCGTTTCTTAGCAGCGTGTCGGTATCAATGCCATCGGCTGGGTAGGTCGCCAGGCCCATGCTGCAAGTGACGTGAAGCGTGTGCCCACTGAGATGAATCGGTTGCAGGATGGATTCCTGGATATTCTGCAGGACCGACGTGATGTCCTCGGCGTCCGAAGGTTGGTCGAACAGGATAATGACGAATTCGTCGCCGCCCAACCGAACAACTGTATCGGTGCGCCTTACAGACTTGACCATTCGGTTAGCAACGGTTTTCTACAGTTCATCGCCAGCGCTGTGGCCCAGGCTATCGTTCACCAGTTTGAATTTGTCCAAGTCGATAAATGCCACTGTGACCAAACGGGCGAAACGCTGGGCATAAATAATGGCTTGTTTGAGTCGATCCTCCAGCAACAGACGGTTGGGCAGTCCCGTCAACGCATCATGGTCGCCCATGTAGCGGATACGATTTTCCGTGTGTTTGCGTTCGATGGCGATGCCCGCCAGTTGCGTTGCCCCGTCGAGCAGTTGGATCTCGGTTGTCGTCGGGCTGCGCTCTGTCAGCGAGTACAAGGCAAACGTGCCAAGGACTTCTCGCTCTCGGGAAAAAATCGGTGTCGACCAGCACGACCGAATGCCATGGGTGGTGGCCAGTTCACGATAGTCGGCCCACAAAGGGTCCTGCTCAATGTCCGAGACAATGACTGATTCGCGTCGATACACGGCAGTGCCACAAGATCCACCACAGGGACCGATGGCGACGCCATTGATCGCTTGACAATAATCATCCGGCAAGCTGGGTGCTGCGCCGTGTTGCAGGTGCTCGCCATCTTCGTCCAGCAGTAGAATGGACACCATCATTCCCTCCAGCTGGGATTCAGTCACCCGAGCCAAGGTGTCCAGGACGGCCTCCAGCTCGGTGCTGGTCGCAATCAGCTCCAGCACATGGCTTTGTCCGGTACGGGTAACAACTTCTTGTTGCAGCTGAGTGTTTTGCAGCGCGAGTCGCTCTTGGGCTGCGCTGAGTTGTGCGGTGCGGCTTTCCAATTGCTGACGGTCGCTTAGAAACTGACTCACCGCACCCGCCATGGCACCGATTTCGTCTTGCTCATGCAGGTCCAGGGTGTGTTGCTCTTCGTCGATCCGGCCCTGACGTAGTTGGCGGCTGATTTCATTCAACCGCACCAAGACCCGGCGGCCCATGAATACGCGCGCCACAAACCCGGCAATCAACAGACTTCCCGCCAGGATGATCAAGATCCAGCGTTGGCTACGGGTGGATGCATCGACCAGTTGCTCCACGGCGACGCGATACTCTTGGGTAAATACCCCGGATTGCACCCGTGCGGCATGCACCAATGCGCGAGCCTGATTTTGCAGTTCATCGTGGAAACGCTGCAGGGTCTGATGCTGATTGATCAACTTCAGACGCAAAGAGAACAGGTCGTGTGCGCTAGCATCAATAGCGCCCGATGGCTGCGCGCTCAGGGCGATCAGATCCTCGCGGACGATTGCAGGCAGCGAGCCTGCGGTCTTACCTTTTTCAATAAATGAGGTCCGCAACGATTGCACAGCATCTGGATCATTCGCTGACGGCAGGCTATAGAGCAGCACCGCAAGTTCGAGGCTACTGGCGGTGTGGCTTCGCTTAAGCGCTGCCGTTCGGTCGTTGAGCGCCAGATCAAAAGCGACTTCACTCTGCAGCGCGCCTTCCCGCAGTTGCGCAACGACGTTGGCGGTATTGCGAAACAGCTGGCTCGACTGGTGCAAATCGAGCACGGCGAGCCCGTCGTTAGTGTCGTTAGTGTCGGTCAGTTGCAGCATTGAGTAGTCGACGGCTTCGAGCCGCTCGATCATCGTTAAATAGGTCGAACGAAGGGTCTCAAACGAGGTAGTGGTCAGCAACTGGTCGGTCTGGCGCTCGATCAATAACGTGTTTTGCAGCATGTCCTGCCCAGCCTGCATGTGCATCAGCCGCTCTTGGGTCAATTGACGGGTGGCATTGTTCGCACTGCGCAAGGCATAGACCGCCGTGGCCCCACCGGCCGCGATCAGCAACGCCAATGCCAGCAGTGCGAGGGTGAACTGCGCGCGCAGCGATTGCGGTGCCAATCGCTGATAAGCCGCGGAAAGTCGAAGCGTCGGTGCCACCGTCAGGGATTCCATATTTTGCGGTACCTGTCCCTGTAACCATTGTCGGGGTCATATCGAAATTGCTTGCCGCCGTCTGCGCCTGCGTTGTCGGCGTTGACCAAATGGATCGGCGCCACGAAACCGCTGACGGCTTGACCGGCAATCAGCCGATTCAACTCATCCATTACCTGCCAGCCCTGTTGATTCAGGGGCTCGGCGACGGTGGCGGTTTGATAGGTATTGGCCTGGATGCGGAGAAAGGCGGATGCGCTACCGTCCCCGGCCGAAATCAAAATGAGGTCGTTGGCTGGGATCCCGGCAGTGGTGAGGGTGGCAATGGCGTAGTCGAAATAGAGGTCGTTGATTGCCAAGGTATACGTCCAGCGTTTGCCATATCGCAGCATTAATTGCTGGGTAATGGCGGGCATACGGTCATTGCTGTCCGACAGCGCAACGTCACGCACTTCCAGCAACGTGCAGTTTTTGCAGGCGCGAATAACGTCCTCCATAGCCTTGGCTTTGGCCATCGCGATGCTGAAATGACTGTCCGTCAGGATCACCACGCCTGCGTGTCCATCGGATTGCGCCACTGCCGCGAGGGCCGCGAGCTGGGCGACTTCAATCGGTGCGCTGGTGACGTTCATCGCCATGGGTGTGCCGGCGATAGGGCCGGGTTGCGGCCCCGTGTGCCAGCCAACAATAGGAGTGCCTGCGCGGGCAATCGCGGCCAAGGCCAGTTTGTTTTCAACGGCGTCTGAACCACACAACACCAAGCCGTCGGGCTTGCTCGCCAGTGCATCAGCCAGCGCCTTGGCGCGCCCGGTCGAGATGCCGGCACCGTCGAATACCCTTAACGTCCAACCCATGGCAACCGCCGCTTCGCGTGCGCCTTGAGCAACGCCGATTATCCCGCCGTTACGCAGGTCTTCGGCCACCAGTGCAATGACCTTGCCTTTAGGTGCCTGCGGCCCTGTTTCGGGGCCGTTCCAGCGCACGGCTTCCCGTGTCGCTCTTGCAACAGTCTGTTTGGCTTGGGTGACAAAGGCGCGGGAGTCTTCAGCATTCACGCTGGCAGGGAGGGGCGACAAATCCTGGGCAAGGACCGGACCTGAAGATAGAAAGAAAACGGTAGAAATTAAAAATATCTTAGGCACGCTTGATCGCGTTAGACGACCCAAGCATTTACGGCGCACAACGTGGGCGATCGGATCGCCATGATTAGTTTCTTCCATGACATCCCTTTTCGATGAAAAGCCAGTGCCACGGGTATCCGCGAGGACACACCAGTGCCTGTCATCAGGCCCCCGGAGGGACAGAGTGCAGGCGCTTCGTTCCTTATTGCGTAGCTACACTTCCCTTATAAAAAGGGCAGGGGCCATAGGGGTCGAAAGCCGTTTACATCCTTTACCACAATTCATTCTTTTACAAGATGGCCTTTTGCAAGTACGCGACAGCCGGTTAAAAAAAAGGCACCCGAGGGTGCCGTTTTTTCACTGCAGGGGGAATTACTTGCCCTGCCAGCGTTTCAGTACCAGCGTGGCATTGGTGCCACCGAAACCGAAGCTGTTGCTCATCACCTGGTCGATCTTGGCGTTCTCGCGAGTCTTGGTCAGGATCGGCATGTCAGCGACAACCGGGTCCAACTCGTCGATGTTAGCGGAACCGGCAATGAAGTTGCCTTCCATCATCAACAGGCAGTAGATCGCTTCGTGCACACCCGCGGCACCCAAAGAGTGACCGGACAAGCTTTTGGTCGAGCTGATCACGGGTGCGTTGGTACCGAAGACTTCACGCACGCCTTCCATTTCTTTCGCATCGCCCACCGGCGTCGAAGTGCCGTGGGTATTGATGTAATCAATCGGCCCTTCAATGGTAGACATTGCCATCTGCATGCAGCGGATGGCACCTTCACCGCTGGGTGCGACCATGTCGTAGCCGTCGGACGTAGCGCCATAGCCGACGATCTCGGCGTAAATCTTGGCGCCGCGGGCCAGAGCATGTTCCAGCTCTTCAACCACGACCATACCGCCACCGCCGGCAATGACGAAACCGTCACGCTTGGCGTCGTACGCACGGGAGGCTTTCTCCGGTGTCTCGTTGTACTGGGTAGACAACGCGCCCATGGCGTCGAACAGGAACGATTGGCTCCAATGTTCTTCTTCACCGCCGCCGGCAAAAACGATGTCTTGCTTGCCCATCTGAATCTGTTCCATGGCGGTACCAATGCAGTGAGCACTGGTCGCACAAGCGGACGAGATGGAATAGTTCAGACCTTTGATTTTGAACGGGGTCGCCAGACAAGCGGAAACGGTGCTGCCCATGGTCCGCGTAACACGGTAGGGACCGACGCGCTTGACGCCTTTTTCGCGCATGATGTCCAGCGCTTCCATCTGGTTCAGAGTCGACGCACCGCCGCTGCCTGCAACCAGGCCAGTGCGCGGGTTGGAGACTTGATCGTCGCTCAGGCCTGAGTCGGCGATGGCGTCTTTCATGGCCAAATAAGCGTAAGCCGCTGCATGGCCGACGAAGCGATAGATCTTTCGATCGATCAATTCTTCGAGGTTGAGGTCAATGGAGCCCGAAACCTGACTGCGTAGACCCATTTCGGCATATTCCGGATTAAAACGGATGCCAGGGCGGCTTGCACGCAAGCTAGCGGAAACGGTGTCTTTGTCATTGCCCAAGCAGGAAACAATGCCCAGACCAGTGATAACGACGCGGCGCATGCGGATACCCTTAAAAGTTGTCAGTGGAAGTGAACAGGCCGACACGGAGGCTTTCGGCGCTGTAAATTTCGCGGCCATCGACGCTAACGGTGCCGTCGGCAATCGCCAGGACCAGTTTGCCGCGCATGGTGCGTTTGATTTGGATGTTGTAAGTGATTTTTTTCGCGGTAGGTAACACCTGACCGAAAAACTTGACTTCGCCTGAGCCCAAGGCGCGACCACGGCCAGGATTTCCCTGCCAACCGAGGTAGAAGCCGACCAGTTGCCACATGGCATCAAGGCCCAGGCAGCCTGGCATTACGGGGTCGCCTTCGAAGTGACAGGCAAAAAACCACAGGTCGGGATTGATATCCAACTCGGCGACCAATTCACCTTTACCGTACTTGCCGCCCTCGGCGCTGATATGGGTGATGCGATCTACCATCAACATGTTCGGGGCGGGCAGTTGCGCGTTACCTGGGCCGAACAACTCGCCACGACTGCAGCGCAGCAGATCTTCCCGGGTATAGGCGTTTTGTTGGGTCATGCGAGCTCCTCAATAATCTTGTGCGGCAGGTGGGGGCGTAACGTGCCCCACATAACAAGTCCTGGCCGGATGACGCGCCAGATCTCAGCCGTCAGCCTACTCATAGACTATTGCGTTGTAATGAAAGTCACAGCACAAGCGGAATGAAAGCACACTTGTGCACTGAAATCATAATCCAACAGCTTTTAGTCGCTGATTTGGCGAACAAGACTGCCGTAATTTATCATTTATCGCCAGTCGCAGATGCTGGAAAGGGTAGCCAATGCTGAAGAATATGCTGTAGATCAGCTCGTTTGAACGGCTTGGCCAGATAATCATTCATCCCTGCCTGTAAACAAATCTCGCGGTCACCGTGCAGCGCATTGGCGGTCAAGGCAATGATCGGCACATTGGCGCGCTCCGGTAATAGCCGGATCTGTCGCGTGGCTTCGTAACCGTCGATTACAGGCAGTCGGCAATCCATCAAAATCACCGCAAAATCATTTGCTTCAGCCATTCTGACTGCCTGCGCACCGTCATTAGCCACGCTGATCCTGAAGCCCAGACTGCGCAGCATGGCCTCGATCACCGTCTGGTTCACGGGGTTGTCTTCCACCAGCAGTACCTGTTGGTTATGACCGTCGTCATTGCCAATGAAGGCCGGAGGGATTTTTTCTGCTTTCTGGTGCCGATACAACGTCAGAGGAATCTCCAGGGTGAAGACCGACCCCATCCCTTCTTCACTCTTCGCGCGCAAGGTCCCGCCCATGCGCTCGGCCAGTGTTCGAGCGATCGGCAGACCCAATCCGGTGCCACCGTAGCGCCGGGAAATAGAACTGTCCGCTTGCTGGAACGCGTTAAACATCAATTCAAGGCGCTCAGCGGAAATACCGATGCCGCTGTCGCGCACGATGCAGGTAAACCAGATCAATTCATGGTCCAGTGGCTGCCATTGGGTTTCCACTTGAACGCTGCCCAGCTCGGTGAACTTCATCGCGTTACCAATCAAGTTCACCAAAATCTGGCGAATGCGCGTCGGATCACCCAACACTTCCAGCGCATCGAGGCCCGGCGGGGAGATTAATTCCAGGGAGAGACCGCGCTGCTGCGCGTTGTGATGGAACGCTTGGGCTGAGGTGCTGATCAACTCTGCCAAGTTGAACGGGATGTGCTCCAGCTCAAGGGCGTCACGCTCGATACGCGAGAAGTCGAGAATGTCGTTGATGACCCGCAGCAGGTGCTCGGTTGACTCGGTGGCCAACGCCGAATATTCGGCCTGTTCCTCAGTCATCCGAGTGGTTTCCATCAACTGCAACATCCCCAATACGCCATTCATGGGGGTGCGCAGCTCATGGCTCATCATCGCCAGAAAATCGGATTTGGCGCTGTTGGCGCGCTCGGCCTCTTCCCGGGTCTGGATCAACTGCGCAATGGCCCGCTGCTGTTCGCCGCTGGCCTCCTCAAGGCCGAAAGCTAAATGGTTGATATGGCGCGCCAAGTCGCCCAGCTCGCTGTCATCGGGTACTGGCAACGGCGTGCTGTAGTCGCCTTGTTGAATGGCTTTGACCGCCTCCACCATGTCACTGATTGGCTGCGACAGGCTCAGCGCCAAACGCCGGGCCAAAATATAGGTGAACAGCAGGGCGAAGAGGGCGAGGATGGCCGCTTTGAGCAGAATTTCTTGTTGGCGCTCGCTGAACGCGTCGTTGGACATGCCCACCAATACCCGGCCGATATAATCCTCGGGGTGGGATCGAGGTGTCGAGCCGCGTTGGGAGTCTGCCTCCAAGCGGATACTTTGCAAGCGGATGGGCGCCTGAAACATTTCCACCTGGGTTGGCCGCGCACCGGTCAGGTCCGGTTGCTCCACGTACACCAACACATGATTGGTGTTGTCCTGAACTTCCACGAAGCGCACATGGGGCGTCGCCAAGGTCGCGCGCATTAAGCCTTCGAGGACTTCGTAATTACCGACGATGACGCCGTATTCCGAAGCCGGAGCCAATTGGTTGGCGATGAGTTGGCCGGTGTAATTCAACTCTTGGCGTAAATCCTGAATGCGCACGAAGGTGAAAAAGCTGATCAACAGCAGGGTCAGCAGCAGCGCTGGACCCAAACTGATGATTTGCGTGCGGGTATTGATGCCCCAACTGTTTCGGAAAGTCATTGGCCTGACTTCTCTTGCCGGCTGCTCTGCATCGGCTGGTGTGTCCCGTAGAGGGCCAGCATTGCCGGGAGATCCCTGTCATCGACACACAAATTTTCAGCCCCTTGATGAAAAACATCCGTTGCGCATGTTAACCGACGTGGCGGTAAATTCCATGCAACTTGCTGCGCATTGATCAGGCTCAATTGAACGGTCGTCAGGACTGGTCGCGCCAGCGTGGCGCCGTATAATGCTGCCATCGCCAAACAGATGGCTCTAGATGGATTGGTTATGACTCAACAGCGACCTATCGCGGTTCTTGGAGGCGGCAGCTTCGGTACTGCAGTGGCGAACCTGCTGGCAGAGAACGGCTATCCAGTCAGGCAATGGATGCGCGATCCGGCCCAAGCCGAAGCCATACGGGTGAATCGAGAAAACCCGCGTTATCTAAAAGGCATCAAGGTCCACCCGACGGTTGAACCGTTGACCGATCTGGTGACAACCCTGGAAGACAGCGAACTCATCTTTGTCGCCTTGCCTTCCAGTGCGCTGCGTGCGGTGCTGGCCGAACACGCGCCGCGCTTGACCGGAAAAATGCTGGTCAGCCTGACCAAAGGCATTGAGGCGAACACCTTCAAGCTGATGAGCGAAATTCTTGAGGATATTGCTCCGCATGCGCGCATCGGTGTGTTGTCCGGTCCCAACCTGGCGCGTGAAATCGCCGAACACGCGCTGACCGCCACCGTGGTCGCCAGTGCCGATGAAGACCTTTGCCAACAGGTTCAGGAAGTGCTGCACGGGCGCACCTTTCGGGTGTATGCCAGCGCTGATCGGTTTGGCGTGGAATTAGGCGGGGCACTGAAAAACGTCTACGCGATTATTGCCGGGATGGCCGTGGCACTGGGCATGGGTGAAAACACCAAAAGCATGCTGATCACCCGCGCCTTGGCCGAGATGACCCGATTCGCCGTGAGCCAGGGCGCCAACCCAATGACGTTCCTCGGCCTGGCCGGGGTGGGCGATCTCATCGTGACCTGCTCATCGCCCAAAAGCCGGAATTATCAGGTGGGTTTTGCCCTCGGCCAGGGCTTAAGCCTTGAAGACGCGGTGACACGGTTGGGCGAAGTTGCCGAAGGGGTGAACACTCTGAAGGTGCTTAAGGTCAAAGCCGATGAGCTACAAGTCTATATGCCACTCGTCGCGGGTTTGCATGCGATTCTCTTTGAGGGCCGCACGCTCAATCAGGTCATTGAAGTATTGATGCGGGCCGAGCCAAAAACCGATGTCGATTTTATTTCGACCAGTGGGTTCTAACTGCGCCACTGATACTGACGCCACAGAAAACAGGTGAGAATCTTGAACGAATCCAAACTCAAGCAGCATGAATCAGTGTTGCTGCGCATTATGTGGATGCTGTTGTTCGTGTTGATTTGGCAGCTGACGCAAGTGGTGCTCGGTTGCGTGGTGCTGGTGCAATTGGGCTATCGAATAGCCTATGGCGCACCGAGCGGCAGCCTGATGAACTTTGGCGACAGCGTCAGTCAATACCTGGCCCAAATTGGACGGTTTGGTACTTTTCACAGCGATCAAAAACCGTGGCCTTTCGCCGATTGGCCAATAGCACGCGCACCGGAAGGCGAAGCGCCGCACCGTGTACCGCCAGCACCTCATCCGGTCCGTGACGAGGAGCCGAAACTATGAAGTTGTGGATCCTGCGTCATGGGGAAGCCCATTCTCAGGCGCCCAGTGATGCTGAGCGGGAGTTGACGCCCCACGGCAGAGGTCAGGTTCTGAGCAGTGCGGCGCACCTGCTGGGCAAACCGCTGACCCGAATCATCGCCAGCCCTTACCGGCGAGCGCAGCAGACCGCCGAATTGGTCCATCAGGTGTTGGGGTTCAGCGAACCGATCCTGACCGTCCCTTGGCTAAGGCCAGACAGCGACTCGCGCCTGGTGCTCAATCAATTGGATAACTATTCCACGCAAGACGTGCTTCTGGTAAGCCACCAACCGTTGGTGGGCTCGTTGGTGAGCGTGTTGGTTCACGGGCATTATCGCCACGCGCAACCCATGAATACGGCGAGCCTGGCTGAACTGGAAGGGGATTTTCCTCTGGCGGGGCTTATGGAATTGCGTACTGTTCACCACGTTTGAGGGTGACTCGCTCGTCGTATGTTGTTAGTGCCCTAATGAGTGTTTTTTAGTAAAAAACTCACTCGAACGGGTGTTCATCGGAAAGTGCGATAGAACTGCCGTGTTTTCCAACGAGATATTTATCCGCTGCTAACCTACTCCTTGCATTGCACTTAATCGCAAGGGTTGTGGATTTGAAAGGTCGGTTGTTGTTCGCGTTTTTGAGCCTAATGCTCAGCGAAACCACGTCAGGTGCGCAGCTTCAAGTTGAGGTTCGCGTCAATGTGCAGCGCGGCTGATTGCTGGTCTCCCAAGTCAGCGATGCCAGCCTAGAGTCGGCGGGGCTGCTGAATTTTGGCAGCACCGCGCGGCTCGACGATCCCACCAGCACTCTCGATGCCCAGCTTCTTTCTGCGCGTTTGCCCGTTTGGAATGCAACTTAGATACCGCGTAACAACTGCAAGTAGACGCGGTTTGAACGGTGGCGTCGCCGATGTGCATCATTGAGAGGGCGCTAGCGCCGCTAAATCCCACGGACACCTGATCACCCTAGATAGGCTGCTGAATAACCTGCCGGGCTGCTTGCGCTGCCGGGTCGTCGGCTTGGCTGACCATTGCATAGTTGTAACCGCCACTGGACCAATAATCGGCCTGCAGTTCACCGTCACGACGGCTTCCACGCGGCAGCATATGATTGTGTGGTCCTGGTGGGCGGATATAGAAGCTCACCTTGCGCCCAGTCCCATCCTCATAAACCACCATCGCTGCCGCACCCTGTTCGGTGCTGGTCAAACGCCCACTGATCGGTTTGAACCCTGCCGCCTCAAGGTCCGGAAGGCGACTGGCGTGAGAAAAATTTTTGTCCAGCCAACCCTGGGCGTTGCTGGTTTTCTGCGCATTCCAGTCCGATGCCACATTGTCATTCACCGCAAACATCCGGTACGCCTGTACTGCGTCGGCCATCGGCAGGACGTTGTTGCTCAGGGTCATTTCCCGCGCCTGCCAACCGCTCAAACCGCCCACGCTGACAGCGATCAGCAACACCGCCGCCGAGGCGTAGTGCCGATAAGACGAACGACGCAGGCGCTGACGAATGAACGCCGGGTCCAGCTCGGCATTGGGTGCTTGGTGTAGACCACCGCTCAATGCTGCGCGCAAATGCTGGGCGTCCAGCTGCCACGCGGCAATGTGCTCGGCCTGCTCTGGGTGTGCGGCCAGCCAGGTTTCCAGAGTCAGGCAGTCGGCATCACTGAGTTGATGATCGACATAAGCGTGCAAGTCGCGTTCGCTGGGGGGCAGGGTCATCATTTCAATATCCGCAAAGAGGGAAGTGTGATTTCACCGTCGCTGAGTTGGCGCAAGGCTTGGCGAGCACGGGACAAACGGGACATGACGGTGCCAACAGGAACATCAAGAATCTCAGCGACTTCTTTGTAACTAAGGCCTTCGACCGACACCCACAACAACAGCGCACGTTGCTCGGTGTTCAACAGGCCGAAGGCTTCGAGTGTCGATTGCGCGACCACCGTGCGTTCGACGGACGGCTCATAGTGATCGTCACGGCCGCCAGTGAACAGTTCCAACATGCGGCTATAACGCCGAGACCGGCGATGCGCATCCAGGAACTGCCGATACAGAATCGAAAATAGCCACGCGCGCAAATCACCCTCGGGACGTTTATCGGCCCAGCGTGACAGGGCTTTCTCAAGACTCGACTGCACCAAATCGTCAGCGCTGCTGGGGTCGCGGGTCAGCCATACGGCGAAGCGACGCATTCGCGGCAATAACTCACGGAGTTGATCGTCAAATTCGTTCATCGGCCTGCGGGTTCCATGTCAGCAACTATGATCAATTCAGATCGTGTGACCAGAGAGACGCCTGTCGGTGAAGGTTATTCCACGGCCGAAAAATAAAATCTCACCGATGGAATAACTCGTCAGCGCCAGCGTCACACAGTACTTACATCTTGAGGCCAACGGCCCTGGAGTTTTTCATGGTTGACCCTTTACCGCCGACATCGCCCCCGCAAAAGCCGCCCTTGAGTGCCGCAAGCACTGTTTTTCGACTGGCGGGCATCGCGGTAGTGGTCGCCGCCGCCGCCGGTATCTTCGCCTACGTGGGGGGCTATTTCGACCCGCAGCGACTGACGCCCAAATTGTTCACTGATCGACTTGAACAGAGCAACGGCATCCATCCGGGTTTTCGGCGCAATCACTCAAAAGGTGTCTGCGTAGCAGGGTACTTCGAAAGCAACGGTGCAGCCGCCGAGTTTTCCAGTGCGCAGGTGTTAAGCGCCACGCGTACGCCGGTGGTTGGCCGGTTCGCGTTGCCGACAGGCAATCCGTATTCGCCCGACAGCGCGGCGCCGATTCGCAGCATGGCCTTGCGTTTCAAACAGGCAAATGGTCAGCAATGGCGAACCGGGATGAACAGCATGCCGGTGTTCCCAGTGGGTACTCCGGAAGCGTTCTACGGGTTGCTCACCGCCACCGCCCCGGATCCCGCAACGGGCAAACCGGACCCGAGCAAGCCGCCCGCGTTCTTCGCCGCGCATCCTGAGGCCGGAGCGTTTCTGGCATGGGTCAAGACCGCCAAACCGTCCGCCAGTTACACCACCGAGCAGTACAACAGTCTCAATGCGTTCTACCTCGTGGGTGCCGACGGCAAACGCCAAGCCGTACGCTGGAGCATGGTGCCAGTAGGTAAAGACGAGCCGGGCGCCCAGGCACCTGAGGCCAAGGATTATTTGGAAAAAGACCTGGATCAGCACTTGGCGAGCGGTCCGCTGCGGTGGGACCTGGTCTTCACCTTGGCCAATGCGGGTGACCCGATCAACGACGCCAGCAAATCCTGGTCCGCCGATCACCGGACGGTGAATGCTGGCACGCTGGTATTGGAAAGCACCCAGCCACAACTCAACGGCGACTGCCGTGACGTCAACTACGACCCGTTGGTGCTGCCAAGCGGTATCGAAGGTTCTGACGACCCGTTACTGGCGGCGCGGTCGGCGGTTTACGCATCATCCTACCTGCGCCGGACCAGTGAAGTGGACCAGCTACCCACCTCAGCCTCGACTCAGGAGTCCAAATAATGAACGGCCAACCTTCGCATTTCGCACCCTTGGCGCGCCTGTTGCATTGGCTGATGGCGCTGATGATTTTGTCGATGCTGTTCATCGGGGCCGGGATGGTCGCTTCCGTTTCAGAACGGCACGAGTGGCTGTTGCACATTCACAAACCGCTGGGCATCGCTATTTTAGTGCTGGTGATTGTGCGGCTCTTCGTGCGCTTCTCCAGCAAAACGCCGCCCTTGCCAGCAGACCTGCCAAGTATTCAGGCGCTGGCGGCAAAGCTGTCGCACTATTTGCTGTATGCCCTGATGCTGGTAATGCCGTTGATTGGCTGGGCAATGATCTCGGCGGCCGGTGACCCCGTCATGCTCAGCCATTCAATACAGTTGCCTTCGATCATGGCGGCCAACCCACACACCTTCGCGTTGCTGCGCAAGGCACACACCTACTTGGCGTATCTGTTCTTCCTGACCATCCTGCTGCACGTGGCGGCTGCTTTGTTCCATGGCTTCATCCGCCGCGATGACGTGCTGGACAGCATGGTGCGTGGGGAGGATTGAGGAGGAGGCAACGTGTTGGCGATGAGATGGGCGCTGCGGTACGTCAGACAAACCGCGCCGCTCGCTTCCCGAATGAATTCGGTCCCACAGATTCTGGCGATGTACTGATTTTCTGTAGGAGCTGCCGAAGGCTGCGATCAGGCCAAAGGGCCTTCGCCAACAAGTTGGTATCTACAGTCCTGTCAGCTAATCCCACGATCCGCTGTGGGACCGAATTTATTCGGGAAGCTTTTTGTCTCAACGCAAAACCGGAATCATCTCCGCAATCGTGGTCAACACGTCCTTGGCCAGTTGTTTCGAGCGCTTACCCGACCAACCCGTGAGCGCGTCCGGCGCATCGTCGTTGTCTTTGAACGGCATCTCCAAGGTCAGCGCCAAGCACTTATAGCGCTCGCCGGTGCTGTTGCAGGCCAAGTCCATGTTGGCGTGTCCAGGACGTGCGCGGGGATAGCCATAGCGTGATTGGAAATCCCGGGTGATCTCGCTCAAACGGCGGCGGAAATGTTCTTCCAACTGCTGCTGATGAGGCGTGTAACCGGGGTTGCCCTCGCAGGCAGCGGCGAAGATATAAGGAATCTCCTCGTCACCGTGTACATCAAGGAACAGATCAACACCGTACTGTTCCATCTGCTGCCGAACGAAAAACACCTCCGGGCTGAGCGCTTCGGTGGAGTCTTGCCAGGCCCGATTGAGGTCCTTGCCCATGGCGTTGGTGCGTAAATGGCCATGGAATGAGCCGTCCGGGTTCATGTGTGGCACCAGGTACAGATTGGCCACCGAGAGTAATTGCGCCATGACCGGGTCAGCGGCGTCCTGCAACCGCTCGATCAATCCTTCCATGAACCATTCGGCCATGTGCTCACCCGGATGCTGCTGGGCAATGATCCAGATATTGCGTTTGCTCGCGTTCCCATCACCCCTACGTAACAACTGAACATCACGGCCTTCGATGCTCTTGCCGGTCGCGATCAGCTCTAGGCCGGCCTTATTGATGGCCTGCTCGATCAACCGGTCGTGACGCACCCGGCTGTAGGGTTCGAAATAAGCAAAATACACCTGCGGCTCAGTCGGTTCGATGCTGAAATCAAGAGCGGCTCCGTCATAGGTGGTGGGTACGCGAAACCAGTGTTCATGGTCGTAGGACGCCACGACGTTATAGCCGCTCCAGGCACGGCTGTAGCTGGATTGCCCTGCATTATTGAGGCTAAAGGCGTGCGCGTGGCCCACGTGCAGGTTCTCGACCTTGAAGTGAAACCACTGAAAGTGCGGGCTGCGAGTGTCTGGGCGAATCGCCAGTATTGTGCGGGAAGGGTTACTGGCGTCGATTACTTCGATGTTGCCGCTGTCGAAATCAGCGCTGATTTTGAGAGAGGTCTGAGTCACGATTGTTTCCTGAGTACGGCAGTGCCAAATAAGCCGGGTACTCTACACCATAGAAAACCAACCCAAAAAAAAGACCCGGCAAAAAATGCCGGGTCAAAACCGTGATTAGCCTGATGAGGAGATAAACCAAGAGCCGACCTAAGGCTCTTGAGTTATCAGACTGATCTCGCGATCAGTTGCCGCAATACTAATCGTTATCATTCGCAAGTCAAAGCTTTTTCCTTCTTTGTTCAAGAAAGATTCTCAATAGCGACGCAGAGCCTATAGAACCGACGGATCTTCCAGCTCCACCAACCCGGTGCCTTCACTGACCATCTCGCCCTCTACGCAATAAATCGCTTTGACCACCCCTGCATGGGGCGCCCGAATGCTGTGTTCCATTTTCATGGCTTCCAACACCACCAGTTGCGCGCCGATGTCGACGCTTTGCCCGACCTCGACCATCACCCGCACGATGCTGCCGTTCATGGGCGCAGTCAGGCCGCCTTGTTGGGTATGGCTGGCCTCGACTTCGGCAATCGGATCAAGACGCTTGATCGTACGCAGCTCGCCCTGCCAATTCAGGTACAGCGTGTCGCCGCGCCGGATCGCCAAGTGCTGATGCCGAACACCGTCGTGTTCGATGACCAACTGTTCGCCCTGCAACCTGGCGCTGGATGCATTCGTGTTGCGCAGCTGGATCACCTGTTTCTGGCTGTTACAGCTCAGATGCAAGTCTATTTCGGCTGGAAGACCGGCGCGTAAGCCCCGGTTGCTGGACCAGGGCGAATGCAGATCATTCTGACGAACGGCGTTTGCCTGGCTTTGGCTGAACGCTTCACCGGCCGCCTGCCAAAATTCAGCCGTCAGTTCACCCGCTGGCGGCAGCAATTGCGCCTGATAACGCGGAATGAAATCAGTATCCAACTCCGCCGCGGCGAACGCTGGGTGGGCAATGATGCGACGCAGAAACGCCACGTTGGTTTTCAGACCACCAATGGCAAACTCATTCAGCATCGCCAACAAACGCAAGCGTGCTTGCTCGCGGTTTTCACCCCAGGCGATCAGCTTGCCGAGCATCGGGTCATAGAAAGGCGAAACGCTGTCGCCCTCAGCCACGCCGCTGTCCACCCGGCGTCCGGGACCCGCCGCCGACTCACGGTAAATCGCCAAAGTGCCTGTTGCAGGCAAGAAGTCGTTAGCCGGGTCTTCGGCATAAAGTCGGACTTCGATCGCATGCCCGATCAGCGGCACCTGCGCTTGAGTAATCGGCAGCGGCTCGCCCTGTGCGACGCGAATCTGCCAAGCCACCAGGTCCAGGCCGGTGATGGCTTCGGTGACCGGGTGTTCGACTTGCAGGCGCGTGTTCATCTCCATGAAGAAGAACTCACCGCGTGAGTCGAGCAAAAACTCGACAGTACCCGCCCCAACATAGCCAATGGTTTGCGCCGCACGCACCGCAGCTTCGCCCATGGCCCGGCGCAGTTCCGGGGTGAGACCGGGGGCGGGGGCTTCTTCCACGACTTTTTGATGGCGACGCTGAATCGAACAGTCGCGCTCATTCAGGTACAAACAATTGCCGTGTTGGTCGGCAAACACTTGAATTTCCACATGGCGTGGCTTGAGCAGGTATTTCTCCACCAGCATCCGCGAATCACCGAACGATGACTGCGCTTCCCGCTGTGCCGAGGCCAGCGCTTCAGCCAGTTCACTGACCTGCTCAACGACCTTCATCCCTTTACCGCCGCCACCCGCCGTGGCTTTGAGCAATACCGGGTAGCCGATGCGCTCAGCCGCAAGGCGGAAGGTGTCAACGTCTTGCGCCGCGCCGTGGTAACCCGGCACCAGCGGAACGCCAGCGTCTTCCATTAACGCTTTGGCGGCGGACTTGCTGCCCATGGCATCAATGGCCGAGGCGGGCGGGCCGAGGAAAATCAGTCCGGCGTTTTCGATGGCGCGGGCAAAACCGGCGTTTTCCGACAAGAAACCATAACCGGGATGGATCGCCTGGGCACCGCTGGCCTTGGCGGCGGCGATCAGTTTGTCGATCAGTAAATAGCTGTCTGCGGCTTTGCTGCCACCCAAATCGACACCGATGTCGGCTTCACGAACATGCCGAGCCTCGCGATCAGTGGCGCTGTGCACCGCGACGGTGGTCAGGCCCAGGGCTTTGGCGGTGCGCATGATCCGGCAGGCAATTTCGCCCCGGTTGGCTACCAGAATCCGCGTTAGCAGTGGGGCCGCAGTTAATGAAAGCTTTGGCGAAGCGCTCATGGGCGCGGCTCCTTATTGAGTTCTGGCTGCCACGTGGGTGTGCGCTTTTCCAGAAAGGCGCGCAAACCTTCCTGGCCTTCCGGGCTGACGCGAATCCGCGCGATGGCGTTTTCGCAGTAACGGCGCAGGGCAGGGGTCAGCGCACCGTTACCCACTTCTCGGAGCAAGTCTTTGCTGGCGCGCATGGCTTGAGGGCTATTGAGCAACAGGTTGTCGACCCACTGGTCGACCCGCTGTTCAAACTCGGCGACTGGGTAGCACTCGGCAAGCAGGCCGATCTCCTGTGCCCGAACCCCGCTGAAACGCTCGGCGGTCAATGCATAGCGTCGGGCAGCACGTTCGCCGATGGCTTGCACCACGAACGGACTTATCACTGCCGGGGCCAAACCGATGCGCACTTCCGACAGGCAAAACTGCGCATCGTCAGTGCCGATCGCCATGTCACAGCAACTGATCAGCCCCAGTGCACCGCCGTACGCGGCGCCTTGGACAACGGCCAAGGTCGGGATTTTCAGTTTGGCCAGGTTGTACATCAGCTCGGCTAATTCCCGGGCGTCGTCAAGGTTGGTGCTGTAATCGAGCTTCGCCGATTCCTGCATCCAGGTCAGGTCGGCACCCGCGCTGAAGTGCTTGCCTCGGCCACGGATTAACATGAAGCGCAGGCTGGTATTGGCTTGAACCTCATCCAGCGCCAAAATCAGCTCGCGGATCATTTGCGCGTTGAAGGCGTTGTTCTTATCAGGGCGGTTCAGCCAAAGCGTGGCAAATCCCCGTGGGTCGGTGTTCAGTTCTAGGGTATTGAAGTCGGTCATGTTCACTCCTTTGGCGAGGCCGGGTTACATCCGGAACACACCGAATGTGCTTGGCTCGATAGGCGCGCTCAATGACGCGGACAGCGCCAGCGCGAGAATGTCGCGGGTTTGCGCCGGGTCAATCACGCCGTCATCCCACAAGCGAGCGCTGGAATAATACGGATGGCCCTGATGTTCGTATTGTTCGAGGATCGGCCGTTTGATCGCGGCTTCCTGCTCGGCACTAAACACCTGACCGCTGCGCTCTGCCTGTTCGCGTTTGACCTGCACCAGAACGCCCGCCGCCTGTTCGCCGCCCATTACGGCGATGCGCGCGTTAGGCCACATCCATAAGAAACGCGGGTCATAAGCGCGGCCACACATGCCGTAGTTACCGGCGCCGAAGCTGCCGCCAATGATGACCGTGAATTTCGGCACTTTGGCACAGGCCACTGCGGTGACCAGCTTGGCGCCGTGCTTGGCGATGCCGCCCGCTTCGTACTTCTGGCCGACCATAAACCCGGTGATGTTTTGGAGAAACAATAGCGGGATACCGCGCTGGCAAGCCAACTCAATGAAGTGCGCGCCTTTCTGTGCGGATTCGGCAAACAGCACGCCGTTATTGGCCAGGATCGCAATCGGATAACCGTGCAGATGGCCGAAGCCGCAGACCAGCGTGGCGCCGAACAAGGCCTTGAACTCATCGAATACCGAGCCGTCCACCAGCCGCGAGATCACCTCACGCACGTCGAACGGTTGTTTAGCGTCAGCCGGAATGACCCCGTAAAGCTCTTCGCTGCCATACAGTGGGGCAATCGGGGCGAGTGTGTTGAGTTGGCCTTGCTTGCGCCAGTTGAGGTTAGCGATGCTGCGGCGGGCGATGGCCAAGGCGTGCTCATCGCTGTCGGCGTAATGGTCGGCGACGCCGGAAATCTTGCAGTGCACATCGGCACCGCCCAAGTCTTCGGCGCTGACCACTTCACCGGTGGCCGCTTTCACCAGCGGCGGCCCGGCGAGGAAAATCGTCGCTTGTTGCCGGACCATGATCGCTTCGTCGGCCATAGCTGGCACGTAAGCGCCGCCAGCGGTGCATGAGCCCATGACCACCGCGATCTGCGCAATGCCCACCGCGCTCATGTTCGCCTGATTGAAAAAGATTCGACCGAAATGCTCCCGGTCTGGAAACACCTCATCCTGGCGGGGCAGGTTGGCGCCACCGGAATCCACCAGATAGATGCACGGCAGGCGGTTTTGCTGAGCAATGGCTTGCGCCCTTAGGTGCTTTTTGACCGTCAGCGGGTAGTACGAGCCGCCTTTAACCGTCGCATCGTTGGCGACGATCATGCATTCGACGCCTTCAACTCGGCCGATGCCGACAATCAACCCGGCCGCCGGAACGTCCTCGCCATATACCTCGTGCGCGGTCAGTTGTCCGATTTCAAGGAACGGCGAGCCGATGTCCAGCAATCGATTGATTCGTTCGCGTGGCAGTAGTTTGCCGCGTGAGGTATGGCGTTCCTGAGCCTTAGGCCCGCCGCCCTGGTGAACTTGAGCCAGCAATTGGCGCAGGTTCTCAACGTGATTGAGCATCGCCGCGCCATTGAGTGCGAACTCAGGCGAGCGGGTATTGATCTGGGTGTGCAGGATGGCCATGGGGCTACTCCGTGGATCTCCTGTAGGAGCGAACGTGTTCGCGAGGCGGCGCACCTGGCACATCGGGTCGCCAAGCTCGCCAACACGTTGGCTCCTACAGGGGAGGGTGCTTATTTTGTCTCGTTGAACAGTTCGCGACCGATCAACATGCGGCGAATCTCACTGGTGCCGGCGCCGATTTCGTACAGCTTGGCGTCACGCAGCAGCCGACCGGCCGGGAATTCATTGATGTAGCCGTTTCCGCCCAGAATCTGGATCGCGTCCAGGGCCATTTGCGTGGCGCGTTCGGCGCTGTACAAAATCACCCCGGCGGCGTCTTTACGGGTGGTTTCGCCGCGTTCGCAGGCCTGGGCCACGGCGTACAGGTAGGCACGGCTGGCGTTGAGTTGGGTGTACATGTCGGCGACTTTGCCTTGAATCAACTGGAACTCGCCAATGCTTTGGCCGAACTGCTTGCGGTCGTGGATGTAAGGCACCACCACGTCCATGCAGGCTTGCATGATCCCGGTCGGGCCGCCCGAGAGTACGACGCGTTCGTAATCGAGGCCGCTCATCAGCACCTTGACGCCGCTGTTGAGCACGCCGAGCAGGTTTTCTTCTGGCACTTCGACGTCATCGAAGAACAGCTCGCAGGTATTGGAGCCGCGCATGCCGAGCTTGTCGAACTTGGGGCTGCGGGAAAAACCTTTCCAGTCGCGCTCGACAATGAACGCGCTGATACCGTGAGCGCCTTTTTCCAGGTCGGTCTTGGCGTAAATCACGTAGGTGTTAGCGTCCGGACCGTTGGTGATCCAGGTCTTGCTGCCGTTAAGCACGTAGCAATCGCCGCGTTTGTCGGCGCGAAGCTTCATCGACACCACGTCGGAACCGGCATTCGGTTCGCTCATGGCCAGCGCCCCGACATGCTCGCCACTGATCAGCTTGGGCAAGTACTTGGCTTTCTGCGCGGGGCTGCCGTTGCGGTTGATCTGGTTCACGCACAGGTTTGAATGTGCACCGTAGGAAAGGGCGACCGACGCCGAACCACGGCTGATTTCTTCCATTGCTACCACGTGCGCCAAGTAACCCATGCCCGCGCCACCGTACTCTTCGTCGACGGTGATGCCCAGCAGACCCATGTCACCAAACTTGCGCCACAGGTCAGCCGGGAACAGGTTGTCCCGGTCAATCTGCGCGGCGCGGGGAGAAATTTCTGCGGCGACGAAGGATTGAACTTGGTCGCGTAACATGTCGATGGTTTCGCCGAGGGCGAAGTTTAGGCTCGGGTAGCTCATGTATGTGCCTTTTCTATTATTGTTTGAAGTTCGGTGTTCACCTTTACGTTAACGTAAACCTACGGGTGTTTGTGTGTCAACGAGAGAGTGGGGGGAGGAGATTTTTAGCGCAGGGGCATCATAGGCCAGACAGCACGAAGGGGAGCCTAGGCTCCCCTTCAAGTTTTTTTGTATGCTCTTTTTATTATTCGAGGGTGGCCTGTTTTTGTTTTTGGCGACCAGTCCCTTTCACTGCTTTTTAATCGATCCCCATTCAGGATCAAGAGCAAACGTATTTTTTTGAGCGCTGATACTGCTTTTATCAATATCGATCCAACCAGTGCTGGAGCTACCTGAGGTAGTTTTATTATTCTCTGTCCGGTTGCGGGACCTAAATCCCTGAAAAGCCATCCACTCCAAAAAGATCTGTTAGCTGCGTCTCTGTCCGTGTTGTTCTTGTTATGTCAGAGCCGATACGTATTGTTTTTATTGGGTTACTGCTTCGTTTCTTATTCTTGTTGTACAAGAGATATAGCAGATGCCGTGCCAGCTTTTATAAAAGCTATAAAAAACAATTGGTTAAATAAAATACGACTATTCAGGCCCGTCAGAATATCGAGGAATTGTTTCCGTGTTACCCGTTTACGACGACCGCCCATCGTTACGGTAACACTCAGCTCGCCAATCGCGCCTTGGCCACCCTTGAGCCGCTAGGGCGTCCAAGCACGTCACAGATCCGTTGGCCGGCACCGATCAACAGGTCGAGATCAACCCCGGTCTCGATGTCCAAGCCGTTGAGCATGTACAGCACATCTTCGGTCGCAACGTTGCCGCTGGCGCCCTTGGCATAAGGGCAGCCGCCCAGCCCGGCGATGGAGCTGTCAAACACCTGAATGCCTTCCAGCAGGCTGGCGTAGATATTGGCCAGCGCCTGCCCATAGGTATCGTGGAAATGCCCGGCCAACTTGCCCCTGGGGATTTTCCCGGCAACGGTGTCGAATAGCGTGCGGGTGGCGCCCGGCGTGCCGGTGCCGATGGTGTCGCCCAGCGAAATTTCGTAGCAACCCATGGCGAACAGCTCATTGGCGACCGACGCCACTTGTTCCGGGGTCACCTGGCCCTCGTAGGGACAGCCCAGCACGCACGACACGTAGCCACGCACTTGCATCCCATGCAAGCGTGCGGCTTCCATGATCGGGGCAAATCGCTCCAGACTTTCGCTGATCGAGCAGTTGATATTGCGCTGTGAGAAGGTCTCGGACGCGGCGGCGAAAATCGCGATTTCAGTTACGCCGGCAGCCAAAGCGTCTTCGAAGCCTCTCAGGTTCGGCGCCAACGCGGCGTAGGTCACTTCTTCCTTGCGTTGGATTTGAGCGAAAACGTCAGCGGAGCCGGCCATCTGCGGCACCCATTTGGGCGAGACGAAACTGCCGACTTCGATGTAACTCAAGCCCGCAGCGGTGAGGTCGTCGACCAAACGTACTTTGTCGGCCACGCTCACCGGCTGCGCTTCGTTCTGCAAGCCGTCGCGGGGGCCAACTTCTACCAGGCGTACACGTTGAGGTAAGGGCATGGCATCACCTTATAATTATTTGAGATTCACTCAGTAACATCATGATTTTTCAATAGAACGTTCAAGTGCAGACAAGCAGCGTTCTTCGGCAGTGTCCAATTCCAGCTGCATTTGCTGAATATCCAGTAACTGCTGTTCCAGCTGATTACGGCGCTCCCCGATCTTGCCAAGCATGGTGTTGAGTTGCTTTTGATTGTCTCCACGCGGGTCGTACAGCTCGATTAATTCGCGGCATTCGGCCAAGGAAAAGCCAATACGTTTGCCGCGCAGGATGAGTTTCAGGCTGACTTTGTCGCGGGTCGAGTACACCCGCTCAAGGCCGCGTCGCTCGGGGGCGAGCAGACCTTGTTCTTCGTAGAAACGAATAGCACGGGTGGTGATGTCGAGCTCGCGGGCGAGGTCGGAGATGCTGTAAGTCTGGCTGCTCATGGAGTCGCTCGGGGTTAACGTGGGGTTAACCTACGGCGAGCTTGACGTATACGTCAAGCAGCGCGCCATGCGTTCTTTTTTTTCAACTGCTCAGGAGTGACTAATTCAGAGCAATTATCTAATCTAGAATTCACATTAACTAACGGATATATAGCTATATTTATCAGTTATTTATTAGAGATATCTAATGCTTTGTCGAGTTTTTTATCTTGTGCCGTCACTTGCTGGCACAGCTCAATCATTTGCTCACGCATCCAGCGGTTGGCTGGGTCTTGATCGGTGCTTTCGTGCCAATAAAGGTGAGTTTCCACCTGCGGCACATCGTTGACCGGCAAGTTGAAATAGTGGAGTTCATGACGTCGAGCGAAGCGTTCCGGGACGGTCATCACCATGTCGGTTTGTTGCAGCACTTGCGATGCCATCAGGTAATGCTGCGAGCGCAGGGCGATCTTGCGTTGAATACCCATTTTGCCCAAAGCCAAGTCAACATGACCTAAACCACTGCGGCGGCTGGAGATGTGGATGTGGGTCAGGGACAAGTAGTCGTCGAGGGCAAATTTCTCTTTGGTCGCCATCGGATGGCCTTTGCGCATGGCGCACACGTACTTGTCTTCCATCAGCTTGACGTGACGCACTTGAGGGTCGGTATTGAGCGGCGCATCGACCGCGAAGTCCAGGCGTCCCGCCGCCAGTTCTTTGGTCGTTTCCCGGCGCTTGGACAAGAAGCTTTCGATGATCACGGCCGGCGCCAACCGCCGCAGACGCTGAAACAGTGCGGGCAGAATTACGGCTTCGGTCAGGTCCGTCATGCTGATGCGATAGGTCTTATTGGCCTGTAGCGGATTGAAAATCCTGCTTTCCTGCACCGAAACCCGCAGCAGCGATAACGCATTGCGAACCGGGCCGATGATGTTCTGGGCCATCGGCGTAGGGACCATGCCCTGGGCGGTCCGCACGAACAATGGATCGTTGAAGGTCTCGCGCAAACGAGCCAATGCGTTCGACACTGCCGGCTGGGTTATGCCGACGATTTGCCCTGCGCGAGTCAGATTTGCTTCGGTATAGATGGCATCAAACACAATAAAGAGATTGAGGTCGACTTTGCTCAGATTCATTCCATTGCACTCTCATGTTGTTTTTGTTGTGACTTGCGAAGCTCGATCATATATCGGTTATGAATGTTTATACACGCTGAGAATAGGTTAGATAAATGTTCATTGCTGATCTAGCATCGGATTCATGTCCTCACCCACCTCATTTCACAAGGTAGTTGCCCATGGATTTCGCTTATTCCCCTAAAGTTCAGGCGCTGCGTGAGCGTGTGACCGCGTTCATGGAAGCTTATGTCTACCCGGCAGAACCTGTCTTTGAACGTCAGGTCTGCGAGGGTGATCGTTGGCAGCCCACTGCAATCATGGAAGAACTCAAGCTCAAGGCTAAAGCTGAAGGCCTGTGGAATTTGTTCTTGCCTGAATCGGAGCGGGGTGCCGGCCTGACCAATCTGGAATATGCACCGCTTGCGGAAATCATGGGCCGCTCGTTGCTCGGACCTGAGCCGTTCAACTGCTCGGCACCGGACACCGGCAACATGGAGGTGCTGGTGCGCTACGCCAACGAAGCACAGAAAGTGCAGTGGCTAGAGCCGCTGTTGCGTGGCGAAATTCGTTCAGCCTTCGCCATGACCGAACCAGATGTAGCGTCTTCGGACGCCACCAACATGACCGCCCGTGCCGAGCGGGTCGGTGACGAGTGGGTGATCAACGGCCGTAAATGGTGGACGTCGGGTGCATGCGACCCGCGCTGCAAAATCATGGTGTTCATGGGCTTAAGCAATCCCGATGGCCCACGTCATCAGCAACACTCGATGATTCTAGTGCCTACCGATGCGCCAGGCGTGACCATCGTTCGTTCGTTGCCGGTATTCGGTTATGACGACGCACCCCATGGCCACGCCGAAGTGCTGTTCGAAAACGTGCGAGTGCCTTACGAGAATGTGTTGCTGGGTGAAGGTCGCGGTTTTGAGATTGCTCAAGGTCGACTCGGCCCTGGCCGTATTCACCACTGCATGCGCTCCATCGGCATGGCGGAGCGGGCGTTGGAGTTGATGTGCAAGCGCGCGATCAGCCGAACGGCCTTTGGTAAGCCTTTAGCGCGGCTGGGTGGCAACATCGACCTTATCGCCGACTCGCGAATGGAAATCGACATGGCACGGCTGCTGACCCTAAAGGCCGCGTACATGATGGACACCGTCGGCAACAAGGTGGCGAAAAGTGAAATTGCCCAGATCAAAGTCGTGGCGCCCAACGTCGCGCTGCGGGTGATTGATCGCGCGATTCAAATCCACGGTGGCGCGGGGGTTTCCAACGATTTCCCACTGGCCTACATGTACGCCATGCAACGCACCCTGCGCTTGGCCGACGGCCCGGACGAAGTTCACCGCGCAGCCATTGGCAAGTTCGAGATTGGCAAATACGTGCCCAAGGAGATGTTGCGCAGCGAACGTCAGGGATAAGGTTCACACCAACTGTAGGGCCAACGTGTTGGCTCTACAGGGATTGTGTTTACGGTGCGCCCGCCCACCAAAGGACTTAATACACCCAAACTTCAACCCTACGGTTCTTGATCCGGCCCTCGTCGGCATTGTTCGCCGCTACGGGCATTTCGTCTCCGAACCCTCGGATGTCGCGGAAATTAACCCCATTCTTGACCAACTCCCGGCGTACCGCCATGGCGCGCAGTTTGGACAGTAATGCGGCGCGGGCCGAGTCGCTCTTGGGATCACCAAACCCCACCAGTGTCACCTCGTCGTTCAGTTTGTTGTGGGCTTTCAAATACACCAGCACTCGCCTCAAATCACGCTGTGCCTTGTTGTCGAGGATTGCGCTGCCTTGGGCAAAGCGAAAGTTCACCGACAAGCGTTGTGCTTGTCTGACGATGGCCTGGTAGTCGGCCGGCATTTCGGCAGAGACCTGCACCTTCACCGCCTGCACCGTCTGAGAAATGAAGCCGCTATTGGCAACAATCGCCTGACCTTTGGCACTCTGCGCAAATTGCACCAGCGCTTTAGCCCAGGGTTGGTTGCTTAGGGGGGGCAGGTAGAAATAAAGGCGTCGCGACAGTGGGTAGTCTTCGGTCGCGATCAGGCTGTTGGTCGGCAGCATCGGTTTCGAGTTGCCGTCAACAATCGCCACTGCCTGGGCCTTGCGGACGTAGGGCAGACCAATAAAGCCGATGCCGCCCCGATCCTGGCTGACTTCATCAGACAATTGCTCGCTGGATTCGAAGCGCTTGGCGCTGGGTGCCAAGGTTTTACCGTTCTTGACCAACACCAACTCGTTGAACGTGTCGAAGGTGCCGGATTGGTCATCGCGGGCATACAGGTGGATTGCGCCGCCCGTACCGCCCAACTCTTCCCAGCGGTGAACCTCGCCCGAAAAAATCCGCGCCAGTTGTTCAGTGTTCAACTGATGCAGTGGATTACCGGGGTGCAGGATGACGGCCACACCGTCGATGGCGATAACCTGTTCAGCGTTTGAACTTTTCAGATCGCCTAGAGCTGCCAAATCGTTCAGTTCGGTTTCTTTAATGGGGCGCGATGACGCGGCCAGATCCGCAGTTCCTGCCTTCAACGCGCTAAAGCCGGTGCCGGAACCATGGGCGGCGACCTCAATCAATACCCGATGACCATCGGCAGTTACAGCCGTCACCCGCTGTTCGTTTTCGTGGGCGCCGGGCTCGATTCGCACCTCCTGCATGCCTTGCGCTTGTAAAAGACCTTCGACCAATGCCGGGCCCAATGTAGCGCCAATGGTGTTCGAGCCTTGAATACGCAAAGCGGCCCCGCCATCGGCAGGCACAAGCAGTGCAGCGAAAACCGAAGCGGGCAGGGCGCTGCACAGCAGCCCAAAAAATAACCCTGCAGCGCGTTGGCGGGATTGACCGGTGAACAGAGCGCACAGCATGCGCGGCACCTTATATAGACAGAAAGTGTCGGCAGATTAAGTCAGGATGATTGCTGAAATATGACAGTGCGGCTGCGCTGTCATATTTCCCTGTGTGCTTAATTCAATTCCAGCCAGATAGGTGCATGGTCTGATGGCTTTTCCATTGCGCGCAGGTCGTAATCAACGCCCGCGTCCTTGATGCGTGGCTGCAACCCGTGGGACGTCATGATCAGATCAATGCGCAGGCCGCGTTTCGGTACGTCTTCAAAACCACGGCTGCGGTAGTCGAACCAGCTGAAGCGGTCTATTACGTCCGGGTGCAAGTGACGAAAGCTGTCCACCAGTCCCCAGCTCTTCAGCCGCGCCAACCATTCCCGCTCTTCTGGCAAGAAGCTGCACTTGCCAGTTTTCAGCCACCGCTTGGCGTTGTCCGCACCGATACCGATGTCACTGTCTTGCGGTGAGATATTGATATCGCCCATCACGACGACCGGCTGATGATTTTTAAATTGAGTTTCCAGCAGCAACTGCAGGTCGTTGTAGAAGCGGGCCTTTGCCGGGAATTTGGTCGGGTGATCGCGGCTTTCACCTTGTGGGAAGTAGCCATTCATGATCGTCATTGGCTCACCGTTGGCATCGGCGAAGGTGCCCCAGATGAAGCGTTTCTGAGCTTCTTCGTCGTCGGAATGGAAGCCCTTGTGCAGGGTCAGCGGCGCTTGGCGTGAGAGCAATGCGACACCGTAATGACCTTTCTGGCCATGGAAGTGCACGTGATAGCCCAACGCCTCGATCTCGGCGTGGGGGAACTGTTCATCAGACACTTTGGTTTCCTGCAAACCGATGACGTCTGGCTGATGTTTTTCAATCAGTGCCGCCAACTGATGAGGTCTGGCGCGCAGGCCGTTGATATTGAATGAGACGATTTTCATGGGCGGCGATCCTGGCAAAACTAAAAAGCGATGCTAGCTGACCTGTCGGCTCTCGGCCAGCGTGGCGGATTGCTCGATCGACTGCTAGGGTCGGATAAGGGAATGAAAGGATTGCAGGAACCACTGCCCCGACGCTGACTCGAAGCCTTCGCATCACAAAACGCTGCCGGTCGAGGGGCGCTGTATCTATGAGGTTTATTAAATGCCTGACACTTCAACGGCTGTGGCTGAAGTCCGTTCGCTGGACAGCGGTTATTCACGGGAAGCGCGCTCGCTGCTTTACCACGCCTACCGTCACGAACCGAGCTTTGGTTATCTGTTCGAATCTGAACGGCCGGGCTATGAGCACCGAGTGCGGGCCACCGTGAGGGAATTGGTCAAACAGCATTTTTTCCAGGAGTTGCCCGCGCTGGGATTGTTTGTCGAGGATCGGCTGATTGGCATCGCCTTGATTGCACCGCCTCAACGGCGTTTGGGTATTACCGAGAGCTGGGCCTGGCGCCTGCGCATGGTGCTCAGTACCGGATTTCGCTGCACTCAGCGTTATTTGGCGTATCACCAGGCGGTGCTGGCGTGCTTGCCGTCAGACGCAGTGCACGTCTTGCCGCTGCTCGGCATTCACCCTCAATTTCAAGGCCGGCATTTCGGCGAACAACTGCTTGAAGCCCTGCATCGATGGTGTGCCGTGGATGAAACGTCGGAAGGGGTCGTTCTCGACACCGGAAATCCCCGTTACTTAGAGTTTTACAAGCGACAGGGTTATGAGGAAATTGGAGAGATCGCCGTAGGACCCATCCGCGAGCATGTGTTTTTTCACCCTAATCCACAGGCTTTGCTCAAAGCCCAGGCGTAACAGCTTGAAACTTCTTGGGTTTGGTACGTTCTAGTGGCATCCGCAGCTCGTGATAGCATTCGCGCCTATGAAATTTCACGGAAGATTTACCCGCGGTTTGATTCTGTTGTTCACTGTACAGCTCAGCAGTTTTGCGGCCCTTGCCCAAACACAATTGGATGTCAGGATCAAACCCTCCAACGCCGAACTTAAAGCCAACATCGAAGGGTATGTGGGCAGCCTTGGCGAGCGCGATGATATAGAAGCGCTGCGGCGTTTCAGCGTGGGTGCCGAAGAGCAGGCGCTGAAAGCGGTGCAGGCCTTGGGTTACTACCAAGCGCACATCGGCAGCGAAGTGGAGCCGGGAAAGGACAAAGACCTTCGGCTTATCATCAACATCGAACCTGGCGAACCCGTGCATTTGCGCACGGTCACCGTACGTGTCGACGGCCCGGCGTCCACGCTCAAGGAATTTCGCATTCCGTCGAGCGACGTTCTGAAACCCGGTGCGGTGCTCAACCACGGCCATTACGAAGATGCCAAGCGGCTGATTCAAAATCAGGCTTCGCGCTTCGGATTTTTTAGCGGGCATTTTACTCAACAACGCTTGGCCATTGACCCAAAGGCGGGGGTTGCCGATATCGAACTGGTCTTTGAAAGCGGCCCACGTTACGCCTTGGGCAAGGTCAGCTTCACCGGCGACGCGCCGTTTGACGACGACCTGATGCAACGGATGGTGCCTTTCAAAGCCGACACCCCTTATGACTCTGAGCTGGTCGCCGAACTCAATCAGAATCTGCAATCCAGCGGTTATTTCGACACTGTCCGCGTCGATGTGGCGCCTACGTCTGCGGTGGCCCAAGTCATCCCCGTAGCGGTCCAGCTAGAGACACGCAAACCGCGCACGATGGGGTTGGGCATCGGTTACTCCACCGACGTCGGCGTGCGCGGCAAGGCCAATTGGACACGGCATTGGGTTAACCCGCAGGGCGACAGCTACGGTGCCGACATGGAGTTGTCGGCACCTAAGCAAAACATCGGGTTGTGGTACGACATTCCGCTGGAAAAGCCATTGACCGACAAGCTGCGTTTCGCTGGCGGATACCAGTACGAAGAGATCGCTGACAGCGACAGCCTCAGCAAACTGCTCACGGTCGGGCCGGAATGGCACAGTAAATTGCCCAGCGGTTGGGAACGGGTACTGTCATTGAAGTGGCAACGCGAGGATTACCGGTTGGGCGATGACGCGGGCCTCAGTACGTTGTTGATGCCCGGTGTCAGCTACTCATTTCTGCGCAGCGACAACCGGATTGATCCCCACAATGGCTATCGTCTGCAATTCGACGCGCAAGTGGCCAAAGAAGGGTTGGGGTCGGACACCAACCTGCTGCATGGCAACGTTCTGCTTAAAGGCCTGACCACCGTGTTTCAAAATCACCGTTTTTTAGGCCGCCTCCAACTCGGCGGAACTGCCACCAACGGCTATAAATCGATTCCACCGTCATTGAGGTTCTTCGCCGGTGGCGATCAAAGCGTGCGCGGTTATGACTATCAAACCCTTTCGCCCACCAACTCCAATGGTGATCGGGTCGGCGGCCGGTACATGGTAGCGGCCAGCGTTGAATACCAATATTCCATTGCTGAAAAGTGGCGGATCGCGACCTTTATCGATCAAGGCAATGCGTTCAACTCGTTACAACTTCCCAGCCTGAAAACCGGTGTCGGCATCGGCATTCGCTGGGTATCGCCGGTCGGGCCATTGCGCCTTGATGTGGCCCATGCCTTGGACGAAGACGGCGGGATTCGTTTGCATTTCTCCATGGGGCCTGAACTGTGAGGCGGGCGACGAAGATTACCAGCATCAGCCTGATCGCCTTTTTTGCGCTATTGGCTGTCCTGGTCCTTGGGCTGTACACGATTCTCAGTACCGAGGCCGGCAGTCGATGGGCGCTTGGGCAGGTTCCAGGATTGCAAATCGACAACTTCACCGGGCAATTGGCCGGAGAGTGGCGAGCGGATCGACTGCGCTGGGTTCAAGGCGATAATCAGGTCGACGTTGACGCCCCGGTGTTTGTCTGGTCTCCCTCGTGCCTGCTGACGATGACCTTGTGTGTCGATCAATTGCAGGCCGATCGCGTTAGTTTGCGGTTCCCGCCGGGACCTGCGTCAGAATTGAATAACAGCCCGATAACGCTGCCCACGTTGAAGCTACCGGTGGCGATTCGCTTAGGCGAAGTGCGCGTTGGCAGTCTGTTGTACAACGGCAGCGAGCAATTGAAGGACCTTCATCTGGGAGCTGAGTGGACATCCCAGGGTTTGCAGATTAATACCGCGCATCTGCAATACGGCGATCTGGTCCTGGACCTTTCCGGTGTGTTGCAACCCAACGGCGACTGGCCACTGACTGCCCAAGGTCAATTGAAGCTGCCTGCTCCAGGCAACGTGCCGTGGAGTTTGGCGCTGAATATTCAAGGCAACCTGTTGAAAACCTTGCAGCTCAATGCTGACAGCGCCGGCTATCTCCAAGGACACCTGACCGGTCAACTGCAACCGTTAATGGAAAATTTGCCGGCGCAGGTGAAGATCACCGCTGACAGTTTCAAGGCGACTGCCGAGCTGCCTGACACGCTGCAACTCAACAAGCTTGTGCTGACAGCCCAAGGTGATCTGGAAAACGGTTATCAGGTCACTGGCGACGCCAGCCTGCCTGCGGAAAAAGGCCCGGTGGCGTTGAGGTTGCAAGGTCGTGTCGACGCTCAAGGTGCTGACATAGCCGCTCTCGACTTGACCGTCAGCCCCGAACAATCATTAAAGCTCAGCGGAAAATTAGACTGGCGCCAAGGGTTCAGCGCCGACGCAAAAATTGATTGGCTGAGTTTCCCCTGGCATCGACTTTATCCCGCCATCGATGAGCCTCAAGTGTCGGTGCGTACCTTTCGAGGTGAAGTTTCCTACAGCGATGGCAAATACCTTGGCAATTTCGATTCAGCGTTCGACGGTCCGGCGGGGGCCTTCACCCTGAACAGCCCGTTTAGTGGTGATCTCAAACAGGTATTTTTGCCGCAGCTTGAATTGGGTGCCGGTCAGGGCAAGGCGAGCGGTCATTTGAATCTGCAATTTGCCGACGGTATTGGCTGGGACACGGCGCTGGACTTAAGCGCAGTCAACCCCGCGTATTGGCTGGCGCAACTGCCGGGAAATCTGGCCGGGTCGTTGCGCAGCAAGGGTGAGTTCAAAAACCAACAATTGACGCTGAATGCCGACCTGGACCTGAAAGGTAAGCTACGAGGGCAGCCGGCTCTGCTTCAGGCTAAAGCCGACGGCGCAGGTGACAAATGGACCGCCAGCGCGCTGGATGTCCGCCTGGGTGATAACCGGATTCACGGCAGTGGTAGCGTGCAACAGAAATTGCTCGGCCAGCTAGACATTAATTTGCCGCGTTTGTCCCAGCTTTGGCCTCAATTGCAAGGGCAGCTGAAGGGCCGCCTGGACGTGGGGGGCAGTGTGCAAGCGCCGCAAGGTCAGCTCATTCTGCAGGGTGGGCAGTTGGCGATGGCCGATAATCAGCTGCAAACATTGACCCTGACGGCGAAGCTCGACAACGCCCAGCGCGGGAATCTGGACCTGAAAGCTGCGGGTATTCAATTAGGCGATACGCAGTTAGGCACGTTGACCGCCAATGGACAGGGCGATATCAAACGTCAACAGATGAAGCTTGATCTGCAAGGCCCCTTGCTGAAAGTGGCGCTGGGCGCTGACGGCGTTTTGGATAAAGGCAGCTGGCGCGGCCGCCTGGCCAGTGGAGATGTTCAAACCGGTGGCCAGGATTGGCGCTTGCAACAGCCCGCTAAGCTTGAGCGTCTGGCAGACGGCAAAATCAACTTCGGTGCGCACTGCTGGCTATCCGGGCCGTCAAGCCTGTGTGGCGAAGATCAGCGGTTGATGCCGGAGCCGCGCCTTCGCTATCACCTCAGGCAATTCCCCCTCGACAGCCTGGCGCAATGGTTGCCCAAGGATTTTGCCTGGAAAGGCGCGTTGAGCGCCGACCTGCAGCTCGATCTACCCGCGTCCGGCCCCAATGGACAGATTTCGGTGGACGCCAGCGGCGGTACGCTACGCCTGCTCGAAAAAGACCAATGGCTGGATTTTCCGTATGAAAGCCTCAAGCTCACCAGCACTTTGACCCCCAAGCGTATCGACTCACGGTTGGATTTTCGTGGCGGCAAACTGGGCACATTGTGGATGACGGCACAGATCGATCCGCTGGCAAAAAACAGGCCTGTGACGGGCGAGTTCAATCTCAGTGGTCTGGATATCTCAATCGCTCGACCGTTTGTGCCCATGGTCGAAAAGCTGACGGGTCGGCTTAATGGCAGTGGGCGTGTGTCCGGTGGATTGCTGGCCCCCCAAGTCAGCGGCAATGTCACGCTCAGCGGTGGCGAGGCCTCCGGGCCAGAGTTGCCACTCAATGTGCATGACCTGAAAGTGCAAGCGCTGATCGCCGGAGAAAGCGTGCGTCTGGACGGCAGTTGGAGCAGCGGCGATGCGGGGCGGGGCACCTTGAATGGTCAGGTCGCGTGGGGCGAGGCGCTGGCGGTGGATATCAGTCTCAAAGGCACGCACCTGCCCGTCACGGTAGAACCTTATGCCGAACTCGACGTCGCGCCGGACCTGCACATTGCGATGAAGGGAGACAAACTGGCGATCTCCGGGAAAGTGCTGATTCCCAAAGGCACGATTACCGTCCGCGAGCTGCCGCCGTCGACGGTCAAACTGTCAGGCGACACGGTCATCATCGGCCAACAAACCGGTGATTCCGCTCAATCGAAGCAGTTGGCAATGGCCATGGACATCGACGTTATCGTGGGCCAGGAAACACTCAGCTTTACCGGCTTTGGATTAACTGCCAATTTGGCGGGGCATGTCCATATTGGCGATAACCTCGACACCCGCGGGGAACTGAACCTCAACGACGGCCGTTATCGGGCGTATGGTCAGCGTTTAACTATCCGCAAGGCGCGATTGTTGTTTGCCGGACCGATTGACCAACCGTATCTGGATATCGAAGCGATCCGTCAGGTCGATGACGTGGTGGCGGGCATTCGCCTGACCGGCAGTGCTGAACAACCCACTACCGTGGTCTTTTCAGAACCGGCACTGACTCAGGAGCAGGCACTTTCCTATCTGATTCTGGGTCACGCACAGACCACCACCGGAGAAGACAGCAATATGATGGCCCAGGCAGCGTTGGCGTTGGGTTTGGCGGGCAGTTCGTCCACTACCGGCGCGTTGGCAAAAAACCTGGGCATCAAGGATTTTGAACTGGATACGGCGGGCAGCGGTACAACCACCAGCGTAGTCGCCAGCGGAAAGATCACCGATAAAATAAGCCTGCGTTATGGGGTAGGTGTATTTGATCCCGCGAACACCATTGCGTTGCGCTATACGTTGAGCAAGAAGGTGTACCTGGAAGCCGCCAGCGGCGTTGCCAGCTCGCTGGATATCTTCTACAAGCGGGATTTCTGATCATCTGTAGGAGCGAACTGGTTGGCGAAGGTCTTTCGGACCCTATCGCAGCCTTCGGCAGCTCCTACAAATCTGTGCAGCGCCAAACTCTGTGGGACCGAAGTTATTCGGGAAGCGTCATATCGGAAATACCGTATTACGCCCTTCGCCAACCAGTTGGCTACAGAGGTTACTGATTCACCAGCTTCAACGACGTCTCGGTATACCGTTTGCCAGCGATGGCCTCGACCGGGAACAAATCCTTGAGCGCTTGCAGCTCGCCAGGACTCAGTTTGATTTCCAGCGCCGCAACGTTTTCTTCCAGGTATTTGCGTTGTTTGGTGCCCGGAATAGGGATCACATCATTGCCCTGCGCCAGCACCCAGGCCAACGCCAGTTGCCCGGCTGTAACGCCCTTGTCCGACGCCAGCTTCTGAACTTCCTCGACTAACAGCAGATTTTTCCCAAAGTTTTCGCCCAAGAAACGCGGGCTGGAACGCCGGTAATCATCGGGAGCAAAATCATCCGGGCTTTTCAGGGTGCCAGTCAGAAATCCGCGTCCCAAGGGACTATAAGGTACAAAAGCGATGCCCAGACGACGGCAGGCTTGGAGGCTGCCGTTTTCTTCAGGGTCGCGGCTCCACAGGGAATATTCAGTCTGCAGCGCGCTGATCGGATGCACTTTGTGCGCGCGCTCCAACGTACTGGCAGAGGCTTCGCTCAATCCCAGGAAACGCACTTTGCCCGCCTTGACCAACTCAGCCATAGCGCCAACGGATTCTTCAACCGAGATTTGCGGGTCGATCCGATGCTGGTAATACAAATCTAGGGTTTCAACCCCCAGGCGCTTAAGCGTGCCATCAATAGCGCTGCGGATGTACTCTGGGCTGCCATTCACGCCTCGTGCAGTGGGGTCGCCAAGATCGCGAACAAAACCGAACTTGCTGGCGATGAAGACCTGGTCGCGTTTGCCACGAATGGCTTTGCCGATCAGCTCTTCGTTGGTGAACGGGCCATACATGTCGGCGGTGTCCAGCAGATTGACTCCCAACTCCAGCGCGCGGTGCAAGGTTGCCACCGCTTCCTTCGCATCGGTGCCGGTGGTGTAAAAATCGGTCATGCCCATGCAGCCAAGACCGATAGCTGAAACCTGAGGGCCGTTTGTTCCGAGTTGACGAGTGTGCATAGATGACTCCGGCTCGTTATAAAGAGATTCCTATTGTTACCCTCGACAGAACAGGGGTAAACCGGCTAAAAATGCTTTCACTGTTTAGAAAATCTAAACAGTGACTTCATCATCATTCATCAGGCCGTGCCCATGGACCGATTTAACGCGATGCGGGTGTTCACCCGTATCGTCGAGCTGGGCGGGTTTGCCAAGGCAGCCGACAGCCTGCACATACCCCGTGCTTCGGCAACGATTCTGGTCAAGCAACTGGAAGCGCATTTGGGCGTTCAACTGTTGCAGCGGACAACGCGTCAGGTCAAACCGACCTTGGACGGAGAGGCGTATTACCAACGCTGTGTCAGCTTGCTAACCGACCTTGAAGACACTGAAGCGGTATTTTCTTCCAATCGTGTCGAGCCAAAAGGTACGCTGCGTATCGATATCCCAGTAGGTTTTGGGCGGTTGATCATTCTTCCGGCGTTGCCCGAATTCAGTGCTCGCTACCCGCTGCTTGAATTGGAAATCGGCATGAGTGACCGCCCGGTCAAGCTGATTCGGGAGGGCGTGGATTGCGTGGTGCGCATAGGTCCCTCCCTGGATGACTCGCTGGTGGCTCGATTGTTGGCCCACATACCCCAAGTCACGTGCGCCAGCCGGGAGTATTTGCAGCGGGTGGGCATGCCAAGCAACTTGGATGACCTTCAAGGGCACCAGGTGATCGAGTATTTTTCGGCTAATTCCGGCAAGCGCTACGGATTGGAATTTCAACTGGGCGATGAGGTCCATGAGATAAGCCTGCCCAAGGCACTTTCAATCAACAGCGCGGACGGTTACCTCGCTGCCTGCGAAGCCGGGTATGGCTTGATGCAGACACCGCACTATCACATCGTCGAGCAACTGCGTAGCGGGACATTATTGGAGGTGCTCAGCGAATTTCGGCCACCCACCATGACATTGATGGCCTTGTACCCACCGCATCGGCAGATGTCACGTCGAGTGCGAGTGTTTATTGACTGGCTGGTGGAGCTTTGCGCTTGGCACAATCTGTCAGACAAAAAGCAGCCAACCCCATAGGTCGCTAAGCGCTTTCGTGTTTAACTTCCGGCTCTTCCAAAAACCCTTCAAAAAGGACTCAGTTCATGGCTCAAGTGACTCATAGAGGCAACCCTATCCAAGTCAAAGGCGATCTGCCAGCCGTCGGAAGCGCAGCACCTGCGTTCACGCTGGTGGCGGGCAACCTGACTGACGTGACCTTGGCAACCTTTGCCGGAAAACGCAAAATACTGAATATTTTCCCAAGCATCGACACCCCGACGTGCGCCACGTCCGTGCGCAAATTCAATGCTCAGGCCAACGACCTGACCAACGCCGTCGTACTGTGTATTTCTGCTGACCTGCCGTTCGCTCAAGCCCGTTTCTGCGGCGCTGAGGGTCTGGAAAATGTTCAGAACCTGTCGACCATGCGTGGCCGTGAATTCATTGAAAACTACGGTGTTGCAATCGTTGAGGGGCCTCTGTCCGGTCTGACCGCACGGGCGGTGGTTGTACTCGACGAAAACGACAAAGTACTGCACAGCGAGCTGGTACCGGAAATTGGCCAAGAGCCCGATTACGACGCTGCCCTGGCTGTACTAAAGTAATAAGTTGTAAAACATTAGCGGCCTGGACTAGTCCGGGCCGTTTTTATTTGTGCTTCAGGGCCTTATAGAAAGTAAGCGCTAAGTAAATAGCCGGTAAAGGCCCTTTGCTTCTCATTCCACAGTGCTTATTGTTCTGCCTCTCAATGAAGCCGTCGCACACAATGGTTGATATTCATGCAATCGTCTGGCCCCCGTAGTTCCCGTCGTTGGCTGATTAGCCTGCTAGTCCTGTTGGTCATTATCGGCTTGTGCTGGAAGTTTTGGCCGTCTACCGGGTCGCACCCAGGAGCTGGAAATATAGCTGCTGACGATAAAGGTACTGCCGCTGCGACCCGGCAAAAAGGCGGGGGCGGCGGGATGGCCAAGGGTGGGGCGCCGAGGCCGGGTTTTGGCGGGTCAACCGGTCCGGTTCCAGTGCGAGTGGCCGCAGCGACCGTTGGCGACTTCCCGATTATCTATAAAGCATTGGGTACCGTGACGGCGATGAACACCATCAACGTGCGCAGCCGAGTGGCAGGGGAGTTGGTCAAGATCAACTTTCAAGAAGGGCAAATGGTCAAGGCCGGCGACTTGTTGGCAGAAATAGACCCGCGCAGTTATCAAATCGTGTTGGAACAGGCTCAAGGCACCTTATTGACCAATCAGGCGTTGTTGAAAAATGCCCAGGTTGATCTGGAGCGCTATCGCGGTCTGTACGCCGAAGACAGCATCGCCAAACAGACACTGGATACCGCCGCTTCGCTGGTCAATCAATACGTGGGCACGATCAAGACGAATCAGGCTGCGGTGGGCGACGCCAAACTCAATCTTGAATTCACCAAGATTCGGGCGCCGATTAACGGCCGAGTCGGGTTGAAGCAACTGGACGTCGGCAACCTTGTCGCCGCCAACGACACCACAGCCTTGCTGGTCATCACCCAAACCAAACCGATCACGGTTGTTTTTACCCTGCCTGAGAAAGACCTTTCGGCAGTCATCGGCCGCTATCACAGCGGCGACAAACTGCCCGTAGAAGCGTGGGATCGCGGCGACGTGAAGCGCCAGGCCACGGGTGTCTTGGCCAGCCTGGACAACCAGATTGACGTCACCACTGGCACCCTGAAATTCAAGGCGCGCTTCGAAAACCAGGATGAGGTGCTGTTTCCGAACCAATTCGTCAATGTCCGTTTGCGTGCCGACACCCTTAAACAGGCGGTCCTGGTGCCTTCAGCAGCGGTTCAATTCGGAACCAATGGCACGTTTGTCTACGTGATGGACGGCGACAAGAAGGTCAAGGTTCGTCAGTTGGTAGCCGGGGGCAGCGATGAATCTTCTACGGTCATCACCAGCGGCTTGGCAGTGGGCGAGCGCGTGGTGCTGGAAGGCACTGACCGCTTGCGCGATGGCAGCGACGTTGAAGTTGTGAACGGCGTCAAGGACGTGCCCGTCACGCCCGATCAGGACCTACGCGGCAAACCGCCCCAAGACTCCAGTGAGTCAGCCAAGGCTGGCAAGGCGGACAAAGGCAGCGTATGAGCATCTCACGGCTGTTCATCCTGCGCCCGGTAGCGACCACATTGAGTATGCTGGCTATCGTGTTGGCCGGTTTGATCGCTTATACCCTGTTGCCGGTGTCGGCCCTGCCACAAGTGGATTACCCGACGATCCGGGTTTTGACGCTCTACCCTGGCGCCAGCCCCGAAGTCATGACCAGTTCCGTCACGGCACCGCTGGAGCGCCAGTTCGGGCAAATGCCCGGCCTTACCCAAATGGCCTCCACCAGTTCGGGGGGCGCATCGGTCATTACCCTGCGGTTCAGCCTCGACCTGAACATGGACGTCGCCGAGCAAGAAGTACAGGCCGCGATCAACGGCGCGACTAACTTGCTGCCCACCGATTTACCCGCTCCGCCGGTTTACAACAAGGTCAACCCGGCCGACACGCCAGTGCTGACCTTGGCCATTACGTCGAAAACCATGCTGTTGCCCAAGCTCAACGATCTGGTCAATACGCGCATGGCGCAGAAAATCTCGCAGATCAGTGGTGTGGGTCTGGTCAGCATCGCCGGCGGCCAACGTCAGGCGGTTCGCATCAAGGTGAATCCCGACGCGCTGGCAGCCAATGGCTTGAATCTGGCCGACGTTCGCACGCTGATCACCGCATCTAACGTCAACCAGCCTAAAGGTAGCTTCGACGGCCCGACGCGGGTCTCGACCCTGGATGCCAACGACCAGTTGCAGTCCCCTCAGGAATACGCCGACCTGATTCTGGCTTACAAAAATGGCGCACCCTTACGCCTCAAAGACGTGGCCGAGATTGTCGACGGCGCGGAAAACAATCGACTCGCTGCTTGGGCTAACGAAAATCAAGCGGTGCTGCTGAACATTCAACGCCAACCCGGCGCCAATGTGATTCAGGTGGTTGACCGGATCAAGGCCCTGCTGCCAAGCATCACCGATAACTTGCCAGCCGGGCTGGACGTCATTGTATTGACCGACCGCACGCAGACCATCCGCGCCTCGGTCAGGGATGTGCAGCATGAATTGCTGATCTCCATCATCCTTGTGGTGCTGGTAACGTTCCTGTTCTTGCGCAGGGTCAGCGCCACGATTATTCCGTCGATTGCCGTGCCGTTGTCGCTGGTCGGCACCTTTGGCGTGATGTACCTCGCCGGCTTCTCGGTCAACAACCTGACGCTGATGGCCATGACCATCGCCACCGGCTTTGTGGTGGATGACGCCATCGTCATGTTAGAAAACATTTCGCGGCACATTGAAGAGGGCGATACGCCGTTTCAAGCCGCCCTCAAAGGTGCGCGGCAGATTGGTTTTACCTTGGTTTCGCTGACCATTTCGCTGATCGCGGTATTAATCCCGTTGCTGTTCATGGCCGATGTGGTGGGGCGGTTGTTCCGTGAATTCGCGATTACCTTGGCCGTTGCGATTCTGATTTCGTTGTTTGTGTCGCTGACCCTGACGCCGATGATGTGTGCTCGATTGCTAAAGCGCGAACCAAAACCAGAAGAGCAGAGCCGTTTCTACCGTGCCAGCGGTGCGTGGATCGACTGGCTGATCGCCGCGTATGGGCGCAAGTTGCGCTGGGTATTGAAACATCAACCGCTGACCTTGCTGGTGGCCATCGCCACGTTAGGGCTGACGGTGTTTTTGTACATAATCGTGCCCAAAGGATTTTTCCCGGTGCAGGACACTGGGGTCATTCAAGGTATCTCCGAAGCGCCGCAATCGGTGTCGTTTGCGGCCATGAGCGAGCGTCAGCAGTCGCTGGCAAAAATCGTTTTGCAGGATCCGGCGGTAGAAAGCCTTTCGTCCTACATCGGGGTCGACGGCGACAACGCCACGCTGAACAGCGGGCGCATGTTGATTAACCTTAAGCCGCATGACCAACGCAGTCTAAGCGCGTCGCAGATTATTCAGCGCTTGCAGCCAGAGCTGGAAAAAATTTCGAACATCCGGTTGTTCCTGCAACCGGTCCAAGACCTGACGGTTGAAGATCGGGTCAGTCGTACGCAATACCAATTCAGCATGTCGTCACCCGATGCCGCGCTGTTGTCGCTGTGGAGCGGCAAACTGGTGGACGCCTTGGGTCAGCGCCCGGAACTGAAGGACGTCGCCAGTGATTTGCAGGACAAAGGGTTGCAGGTCTATCTGGTCATCGACCGCGATGCGGCCAGTCGGGTCGGGGTCAGCGTCGCGAACATCACCGATGCGCTGTACGACGCGTTCGGTCAGCGGCAGATTTCCACTATCTATACCCAAGCCAGCCAATACCGCGTGGTGATGCAAGCGGCAGTGGGCGTAGACCTCGGCCCGCAGGCGCTGGAACAGGTTCACGTCAAAACCACGGCGGGAACCCAGGTCAAACTGTCGAGCCTGGCCCGGATTGAGCAGCGTCAGGGGCAGTTGGCGATCGCCCACATAGGCCAGTTTCCGGCCGTCATGATGTCCTTTAACCTGGCACCGGGCGTTGCGCTGGGCAAAGCGGTTGAAGTGATTCATCAGGTGCAGAAGGACATCGGCATGCCGATTGGCGTGCAGACTGAATTCCAGGGCGCTGCTCAGGCGTTCGAGGCCTCGTTGTCGAGCACCTTGCTGCTGATATTGGCGGCGGTGGTGACCATGTACATCGTATTGGGCGTGCTGTACGAAAGTTACATTCACCCAATCACCATTCTTTCGACCTTGCCGTCTGCGGCGGTCGGTGCATTGCTGGCCTTGTTGATCAGTGGCAACGATCTGGGAATGATCGCGATTATCGGGATCATCCTGTTGATTGGCATCGTTAAGAAAAACGCCATCATGATGATCGACTTTGCACTCGACGCCGAACGTAACCGTGGTGTCGACCCGGAGACTGCGATCTACGAAGCGGCGCTGCTGCGTTTTCGACCGATTTTAATGACCACATTGGCGGCGTTGTTCGGTGCCGTGCCGTTGATGCTGGCCAGCGGTTCGGGCGCGGAGTTGCGTCAGCCGTTGGGTCTGGTGATGGTCGGCGGACTGATGGTGAGTCAGGTCCTGACGTTGTTCACCACCCCGGTTATTTACCTGTACTTCGACCGGTTAGGCCGACGCTGGGGCCGTAAACCGGACGCTGCAGCCGATTTGGAGCAGGCGCAAGTATGAACCTGTCGGGGCCGTTCATTCGTCGACCGGTGGCGACGATGCTCTTGAGCCTGGCGATCATCCTGCTGGGCAGCGTTGCGTTTAATCTGCTGCCAGTGTCGCCACTGCCGAACATGGACTTCCCAGTGATCGTCGTTTCGGCCAGCTTGGCCGGGGCCAGTCCAGAAGTGATGGCTTCCACCGTGGCCACGCCTTTGGAACGCTCGCTGGGCACCATCTCCGGCATCGCTACCATGAGCAGCCGTTCAAGCCTGGGCTCCACGCGAGTGATTTTGCAGTTCGACTTGGACCGCGACATCAATGGTGCAGCGCGGGAAGTTCAGGCCGCGATCAACGCGGCGCGCAATCTGTTGCCCAGCGGTATGCGCAGCATGCCGACCTATAAAAAGGTCAACCCGTCTCAAGCGCCAATCATGGTCTTGTCGTTAACCTCCGACGTATTGGCGAAGGGCGAGTTGTACGATTTGGCCTCGACCATTCTTTCCCAAAGCCTGTCTCAAGTGAGCGGCGTTGGCGAGGTGCAGATTGGTGGCAGTTCGTTGCCAGCGGTAAGGGTCGAGCTGGAGCCGCAGTTACTCAGTCAATATGGCGTGTCGCTGGACGATGTGCGCACCACTATTGCCGCCGCCAACGTCCGTAAACCCAAAGGGTCGGTGGAAGACGCCAACCACCATTGGCAGATCCAGGCCAATGATCAGTTAGAGAAAGCCAAGGACTACGCACCGCTGATTATCCGTTACCAGAATGGCGCAGCCTTGCGCCTGAGCCATGTGGCCAAAGTCACCGACGCCGTGGAAGACCGTTACAACGCCGGTTTTTTCAACGATAAACAAGCTGTATTGCTGGTCATCAACCGTCAGGCGGGCGCCAACATTATCGAAACCGTGGCGCAGATAAAGGCCCAGCTCCCGGCCCTGCAAGCGGTGCTCCCGGCCAGCGTCAAACTGGACCTGGCCATGGACCGTTCGCCAGTGATCAAGGCGACGCTGCATGAAGCCGAAACCACGTTGCTGATTGCCGTGGTGTTGGTGATTCTGGTGGTGTTCTTCTTTCTCGGAAACTTCCGCGCATCGCTGATTCCGACGCTGGCGGTCCCGGTATCGCTGGTGGGTACCTTCGCCGTCATGTATTTGAATGGCTTCTCGCTGAATAACTTGTCGCTGATGGCACTGATTTTGGCCACCGGATTGGTGGTGGACGACGCCATCGTGGTGTTGGAAAACATCTCCCGGCACATCGACAAAGGCGTGCCGCCGATGGAAGCCGCGTACCTCGGCGCCAAAGAAGTTGGTTTCACGTTGCTGTCGATGAACGTGTCACTGGTGGCGGTTTTCCTCTCGATCTTGTTCATGGGCGGGATCGTTGCCAGCCTGTTCCGCGAGTTTTCCATTACCTTGGCGGCGTCCATCGTCGTTTCGTTAGTGGTCTCCCTGACCTTGACCCCGATGCTCTGCGCACGCTGGCTCAAGCCCCACGACCCGACAAAAGAAAATGCCCTGCAACGCTGGAGCCGTGGGCTAAACGACCGACTGATCGCTGGATACGATCGCTCCCTTGGCTGGGTGTTGCGACATCCTCGGCTGACGTTGTTGAGCCTGTTCGTCACCATTGGGGTCAACGTCGCGCTGTATATCGTAGTGCCTAAAACCTTCATGCCCCAACAGGACACCGGACAGTTGATTGGTTTCATCCGGGGCGATGACGGCCTTTCGTTCGCAGTGATGCAGCCCAAGATGGAAATTTTCCGGCGCGCGGTGCTTGCTGATCCTGCCGTCGATAGTGTGGCAGGCTTTGTGGGCGGTAACGGCGGAACCAGCAACGCGACGATTATCGTGCGCCTCAAGCCGCTCGCTGAGCGCAAATTGGCCGCCGATAAGGTCATCGACCGTTTGCGCAAGAACATGCCGCTGGTGCCTGGGGGACGGTTATTCCTTCAGGCTGATCAGGACCTGCAGTTTGGTGGCGGTCGTGAGCAGACCACTTCGCAGTATCAATACATCCTGCAAAGCGGCGACTTGGCCAGCTTGCGCTTGTGGTACCCGAAAGTGCTCGAAGCCCTCAAATCAGTGCCGGAACTCACCGCGATTGACGGTCGCGAAGGCCGGGGCGCGCAACAAGTGACGCTGCAGGTTGACCGCGATACCGCCAAGCGCCTGGGCATTGACATGAACATGGTGACGGCGGTGTTGAATAACGCCTACAGCCAGCGGCAAATCTCTACGATTTACGACAGCCTCAACCAGTACGAAGTGGTTATGGAGGTCAATCCGAAATACGCCCAAGACCCGATCACCCTCGATCAGGTGCAGGTAATTACCGCCGCCGGCGACCGCGTGCCGTTGTCGAGCATTGCTCACTACGAGCGCAGCCTTGCGGATGACCGGGTGACCCACGACGGGCAGTTCGCTTCCGAAGACATATCTTTCGATCTGGCCGAAGGCGCCACCCTTGAACAAGCCTCGGCAGCGGTGGAACGGGCCGTGGCCAAGGTTGGTTTGCCGACTGAGGTCATCGCAAAAATGGCTGGCACCGCCGACGCCTTTGCCGCCGCACAGAAAACTCAGCCGTTCATGATTCTTGGCGCGTTGGTTGTGGTGTACCTGGTGCTGGGCATTCTCTATGAAAGCTACATTCACCCGCTGACCATTCTTTCAACCTTGCCGTCAGCAGGCGTGGGTGCCTTGCTCACCATCTACATGGTGGGCGGGCAATTTAGCCTGATCTCGCTGCTGGGCCTGTTTTTGTTGATCGGCGTGGTGAAGAAAAACGCCATTCTGATGATCGACCTGGCGCTGCAACTGGAGCGGGAGCTGGGTATGAGCCCGATGGATTCGATCCGCAGCGCGTGCTTGCAACGGCTGCGACCGATTCTGATGACCACCTTGGCGGCGATTTTGGGTGCTGTGCCTTTATTGCTGAGCAGCGCTGAAGGGGCAGAAATGCGCCATCCGCTGGGCCTGACCATTATTGGCGGTTTGATTTTCAGTCAAATCCTGACCCTCTACACCACTCCGGTGGTTTACCTTTACCTCGACCGCCTTCGCCATCGTGTCAACAAATGGCGTGGCGTGCGCACCGATGCCGCATTGGAAACTCCGTTATGACCGATCGCCTGCACCTCCCTTCCGTTTTTCAGCGTCTCGTGCGTTGGCTGGGCACCGGCCTGTGCGTGCTGTTGTTAAGCGCTTGCGCGGTCGGGCCGGACTATAAAAAACCGTCCGTAACTACCCCGGCCCAGTTCAAGCAAGCTGCGGGCTGGCGTCAGGCAACGCCTAACGACGCGTTGGTCCGGGGCGCATGGTGGGAGCTCTATGGCGATGCGCAACTCAACGGCTTGGTGGAAAAACTCAACAGCTCTAACCAGACCGTCGCTCAATATGATGCCCAATATCGACAAGCCCAGGCATTGATCCGTAGCGCGCGAGGAGCCTTTTTTCCGACACTCGACCTGACCACCAGTAAGAACCGCTCCAGCCAGGGCACCGGCAGTAGCAGTTCGAGCCTGAGTAGTTCGAGCAGCGGTATCCGCGACACCTACAACGCTCAGTTGAACGTCAGTTGGGAAGCCGACATTTGGGGCAAATTACGTCGCGGGATGGAAGCGGATAAAGCCAGCGCTCAGGCCAGCCTCGCTGACCTGGCCTCAATGCGCCTGAGCCTGCAATCGGAACTGGTGCAGAATTACCTGCAGTTGCGGGTCATCGATGAACAGAAGCGTTTGCTTGACGCCACTGTCGAGGCGTACCAGCGCTCGTTGACCACCACCCAAAATCAATACCGCCACGGTGTCTCTGGAAAGGATGCGGTGGCCCAGGCGCAGACCCAACTCAAAAGCACCCAGGCCGACTTGATCGACCTGATTTGGCAGCGAGCGCAGTTCGAGAATGCAATTGCAGTACTCATGGGCCAGGCCCCGGCCGATTTCAGCCTCGCCGCTACCACCACGGTTCCGGCGCTGCCGCAGATCCCTCTGGAAGTTCCTTCGCAATTGCTTGAACGCAGACCGGACATTGCAGCGGCGGAACGCTCGGTGATGGCCGCTAACGCCAACATTGGTGTGGCAAAAGCCGCCTACTACCCTGATCTGAGCTTGAGCATGAACGGCGGTTACAGCAGCTCCACCTTCACCAACTGGATCAGTTTGCCAAACCGTTTCTGGTCGGTCGGGCCGCAACTGGCGACCACGTTATTTGATGGCGGACAACGCTCCGCTGAAGTCGATCGCACCGAGGCCGTCTACGATCAGACCGTGGCTCAATACCGACAGACCGTGTTGAACGGTTTCCAAGAGGTCGAGAACTATCTGGTTCAACTCAAGGTTTATCAAGACGAGGCGGCGGTGCGCGCTGAAGCGTTGGACGCTGCGCGTGAATCACTGCGCTTGACCAACAACCAGTACAAAGCCGGGCTAATCGCTTACCTCGACGTGGTAACCGTGCAAACCACGGCGTTGAGTAATGAAAGAAGCGTGCTGACCCTGCTGCAAAGCCGACTCATCGCCAGTGTTCAATTGATTGCGGCGTTGGGCGGTGGCTGGAATGCTGAAAGCGGGTTGACGCTCCAGTAACCCTTCGGGAGACCAGGAACACAGCCCCTACGAATGGCGTATGTTTTTAAGTCGATGGTTCAGAACACTAAACATTCAGCGACTTTTTGTACAAGGTGCGTACAATCTTTAGCTTTTCTCTGGGCAAAAAACCTGTCGTCCGCCTAGATCACGAGAAGCCGTATGCTCATTGGTAATTACACGCCAGCGCTGGTCTTGATTTCCATATTCGTGGCGATCTTGGCCTCTTATACCGCGCTGGATTTGACCGGACGCATTGCCACTGCAAAAGGGCGCACTGCGTACCTGTGGATGGGCGGTGGGGCATTAGCCATGGGCGTCGGTGTGTGGTCGATGCATTTCATCGGCATGCTTGCCTTTAGCTTGCCCATCGAATTGGGTTACGACATACCGATTACCCTGTTGTCGTTGCTGATTGCGATTCTCGCGTCCGGGTTCGCCCTCTGGCTAGTCAGTCAGCCGCAGCTACCCTTGGTGCAGCTGTTTTTCGGCGCGTTGATCATGGGCGCCGGGATCAGCGGAATGCATTATTGCGGGATGGCCGCGTTGCGCATGCAGCCGGGCATCGCCTACGACCCTATTCGTGTTGCTCTTTCGTTGCTGATAGCCTTCAGTGCATCGGCTGCTGCGCTGTGGACTGCATTTCGTCTGCGTCAGGAAAAACCTTATGTGCGCCTGGTCCGCGCCGTGGCTTCAGTTTTCATGGGTGCAGCAATTGCTGGCATGCACTACACCGGCATGGCCGCCGCGATGTTTGCCGACGGCAGTTTCTGTGGCTCAGTCGGCAGCGGATTACGCGTCGACGGTCTGGACATGTTGGTGCTGGTCACCAGCTTGGCGGTGCTGGGCATCGCCTTGCTGACCTCTATTCTTGATGCGCGGATGGAAGCGCGCACTGCTGACCTGTCCGATTCCCTGAGCATTGCCAACCTGGAGCTGACGCACCTGGCATTGCACGACACCTTGACCGGCCTGCCGAACCGCGTATTGCTGGCCGAGCGGGTTGAACAGGCCATGCGCAAGGCAGATAAACACGGCGGCAGTTTCGCGCTGATGTTTATGGACCTGGATGGCTTCAAGCCGATCAACGATGCGTTCGGCCATTACTTGGGTGACCAACTGTTGCGCCAAGTCGCATTGCGGCTGCGCAAGAACTTGAACAGCCAAAATACCTTGGCCCGTATCGGTGGCGATGAGTTCGTGCTGCTGGTTGACCTAGGCGAACTGGCCGACGTTACGGCGTTCGCTGCCCGCCAGGTTGCGTTGATTGGTCAACCCTTTATCGTCGCCGAAAACACCGTGCAAATTTCCGCGAGCATTGGCATTGCGTTGTATCCGGGGAGCGGTGAGACGCAGCACCAATTGCTGATGAACGCCGATGCCGCGATGTACCACGCCAAAGCGGCAGGAAAAAACGGCTACAGCTTCTTTGACGTCTTGATGAATACCAACGCGCGCAATCAATTGCAGTTGCTGCAAGACCTGCGTGTTGGGCTTAAAGAACAGCAGTTTTGCCTCTATTACCAACCAAAATTCGATGCCGTGACGGGCTTGCCGATAGGGGCTGAAGCGCTGCTGCGCTGGCACCATCCGCAGCAAGGGTTGCTGCTGCCGGACAAATTCATCGGCCTGGCGGAAAAGACCGGGTTGATAATCCCCATCGGCGATTGGGTACTTAACGAAGCCTGTCGGCAGATGCGCGTCTGGTACGCGCTTGGCTATAACCATTGGCGAATCGCGGTCAATCTCTCGGCGTTGCAGTTCTGCCATGCCGGGTTGCTCAGTAGCGTCGCCACGGCGCTGGAACTGCACCAGTTACCCGCCAACAGCCTGACACTGGAAATCACCGAAACCACGGCCATGAGCGATGCCGATACGAGCATGAAGGTGCTGCAACGGTTGGCTGAAATGGGCGTCGACCTGTCCATCGATGACTTTGGCACCGGCTACTCCAGCCTGATGTACCTCAAGCGCTTACCGGCCAATGAAATCAAGATCGACCGAGGCTTCGTCCGCGATTTGGAGCACGGTAGCGATGACGCGGCGATTGTCTCGGCCATCGTTGCCGTCGGCCAGGCGCTTGGCCTGCGCATCGTTGCCGAAGGGGTTGAAACCAACCTCCAGCAGAGCTTTTTGACCCGACTAGGCTGCGATTCGCTGCAAGGTTTTCTCTTGGGACACCCATTGCCTCCCGAGAAATTCATGGCGGATATCCATGCAGCTGAAGTACAAGCGGGTGAGCACGCGAGCGTTATACCTGAGGGTTAAGGTGGGTGATTTCTTTTAGTGAACTGGGCTAGGCTGACAGTCTTCAGGCATCGATCAGGCACTCACTTATGGAAAAAGTCATTCTTATCACCGGTGGCTCCCGTGGCATCGGCGCGGCCACCGCCTTGTTGGCCGCCGGTGAAGGTTATCGGGTCTGCATTAATTATCGGTCGGACCACGTCGCCGCCAAGCGCACTTGCGCACAGGTTCGCGAGCTTGGCGCGCAGGTGATGTCGATACAAGCGGACGTCAGTGATGAAGCCCAGATCGTCAGCCTGTTCGCCAGGATCGATGCCGAATTTGGTCCGGTCACCGCGCTGGTCAATAACGCGGGGACGGTCGCTGAGGCGTCCCGGGTCGAGGACATGTCTGAATTGCGCTTATTGCGGATTATGAAAACCAACGTGGTGGGACCGATACTGTGTGCCAAACACGCGGTGCTGCGAATGTCGCCGCGCCATGGCGGCAAAGGCGGGAGCATCGTCAATGTGTCGTCGGTGGCCGCGCGGTTGGGCTCGGCGGGGGAATACGTTGATTACGCAGCGTCCAAAGGCGCACTCGACACCTTTACTATCGGCCTGTCGCGGGAATTGGCAGGCGGGGGCATTCGAGTCAACGCGGTGCGCCCCGGTTACATCTATACCGATTTCCATGCCCTGAGCGGCGACCCGCAGCGGGTCAGCAAGCTTGAACCTGGCATTCCCATGGGCCGTGGCGGCGTCGCAGAAGAGGTCGCCGAAGCGATCATCTGGTTGCTGTCGGAAAAAGCCAGTTACGCCACCGGGACATTTATCGACTTGGGCGGCGGCAGATAATCGTTTGCGTCCTCGCCGTCGTTTCGCTCAGAACGAACGAATAATTCGCCCCAGGGTTTCCATGGCTTTCTCTGCTGTCTCGTTCCAGGGACTGCCGTAATTAAGCCGGATGCAGTTACGAAAGCGCTGGGTCGGTGAAAATATTGGCCCGGGCGCAATACTGATGCCTTGGGCCAGGGCCATCTGAAACAACTTCAACGAATCCATTTGCTCGGGCAGTTCCAGCCACAGAAAGTAGCCGCCTGCGGGCTGGCTGACCCGGGTTTGTGCCGGGAAGTAACGGACGATCGCGCTGAGCATGGCGGCTTGTTGTTCCTCCAATGCGTAACGCAGTTTGCGTAGATGGCGGTCATAACCGCCGTGTTGCAGGTAGTCGGCAATCGCGGCCTGGGCGGGCATCGACGCGCAGAGCGAGGTCATCAATTTGAGCCGTTCGACTTTTTGCGCATAGCGTCCCGCGGCGACCCAGCCAATTCTGTAGCCGGGTGCGAGGCTTTTGGCAAAGGAGCCGCAGTGCATCACCAAACCTTCTGTGTCGAACGCTTTGGCAGGTTTGGGCGCTTGGGCGCTGTAATACAACTCGGCATATACGTCGTCTTCGATCAGTGGCACCTGATGCTGACGCAGCAACTCCACCAACTGGCGCTTCCTGGCTTCGGGCATGGTCGCGCCCATGGGGTTCTGGAACGTGGTCATGCACCAACAGGCTTTGATCGGGTGGCGATCCAAGGTCTGGGCCAGCACCTCAAGGTCGATACCGTCCCGGGGGTGAACCGGGATTTCAATCGCTTTGAGCTTGAGGCGCTCCAACACCTGCAAGCAGGCGTAAAAGGCAGGGGCTTCGATGGCGACCAGATCACCGGGCTCGGTCACCGCTTGTAGACACAAGTTCAGCGCCTCCAGCGCGCCATTGGTGATAATCAATTCTTCCATGGGCAGCATCAAACCGCCGACCATGTAACGCAGGGCGATTTGCCGCCGTAGCTGTGGGTTGCCAGGCGACATGTCGGTGACCACCAAGCGCGGGTCCATGTCACGGGCGGAGCTGGCCAGCGAACGGGCCAACCGTTGCAAGGGAAACAGCATGGGGCTTGGAAACGCCGAACCAAACGGCACCGTTTGCGGGTCTTTGATTGAAGCAAGCACCGAGAACACCAACTCGCTGACATCCACCTCGGTGGACTCGCTGACCTGATGACTAATCACCGGTTCAGAAAACTGCCGAGGCGCATTGTTGGTGACGAAATAGCCGGAGCGAGGCCGCGCCCTGATCAACCCGCGACGCTCCAGTAAATAATAAGCCTGGAACACCGTAGAAGGACTGACACCATAAGACTGGCTGGCATAACGCACCGATGGCACCCGCTCGCCAGGGCCGAGAACCCCGGAGCGGATCAGTTCAGCGATGTCCTCGGCAAACTTTTCATAGCGTTTCATCGGTGCTCGCTGGCTGACCATCGGTGGAATATCGTACACGGACTGCTCTGGGGTGATCACCGGTTGATCGGCGCAACAAAACGGCTTTGCGCCAGGCTGCGCACCGTGGAATCAGCGTCGTCTACCACCTCAAAACTGATGCTCTGGGAACTGCTGGTCGGGTGGTCCGCGATCATCGCTACCGACACCGGAATGTCGATGATTTCCCCCGCCGCAAGACTGACCTCGGTTTTGCCGTGATACTCGAAGCCCTTACCCTCGACCAGCGCCAGATGATACTGCTGTGGCTGCTGAGTTTTGTTGATGATTTTCAGGCTGTAGATGTTTTCGATCTGACCTTGGCTGTTTTCACGGAACATCCCTCGGTCTTTGCTGACATCCAGCGAGACCATCGGCCGCTCGACCAGCGACAGCACCAGCGCACCGATCATTAACACCAACACCGCGCAGTAGCCGATCAAGCGGGGTCGGAGCAGGTGGGTATGACCGCCTTGCAGCGTGCGTTCGGAGGTGTAACTGACCAAGCCGCGTTCATAGCCCATTTTGTCCATGATCGAGTCGCAGGCGTCGATGCACGCGGCACAGCCGATGCATTCCATCTGCAAACCGTCGCGAATGTCGATGCCGGTGGGGCAGACCTGCACGCACACCTGGCAATCGATGCAATCACCCAGGCCCACTGAGGCCGGCTCGACGTCACGTTTGCGTGGGCCGCGATTTTCTCCCCGTGCAGCGTCGTAAGAAACGGTGAGGGTGTCTTTGTCGAACATCACGCTTTGAAAACGGGCATACGGGCACATGTGCATGCACACCGCTTCCCGCAGCCAGCCGGCATTGATGTACGTTGCCGCCGCGAAGAACAGCACCCAGAACAAGCTGACGCCGCTCAATTGCAACGTCAGCATGTCCATGGCCAGCGGCCGAATCGGCGTGAAGTAACCGACGAAGGTCAAGCCGGTCAAGACGCTGATCGCTAGCCATAAGCTGTGTTTGGCGGACCGTCTTAGCAGTTTGTTCACGCCCCACGGCGCGGCTTGCAGCTTGATCCGCTGATTGCGCTCGCCTTCGGTGAGTTTTTCGCACCACATGAAGATCCAGGTCCAGGAACTTTGTGGGCAGGTATAACCGCACCACACGCGCCCGGCGAAAACCGTGATCGCGAACAAACCAAACGCACAGATGATTAGCAGCGCAGACAACAGAATGAAATCCTGCGGCCAAAACGTCGCGCCAAAGATATGGAACTTGCTGTCGGCCAGATCCCAAAGCACCGCTTGGCGGCCACTCCAATCCAGCCATACCGTTCCAAAGAACAGCAGGAATAAAAGTCCAGCGCCGCTCAAGCGCAAGTTGCGGAACAGGCCAGTGAAACTGCGGGTATGGATCAGCGTGTCGCTGGACGTGGCCTTCAGTTTCGCTCGGGAAGGTTCAACCAGTTCAATGATCTGGACGGGGATGCGTTCGCTCATGGTAGGTACTCATCAGCCTCGATCAGGCCGCTGAACTATGGGCGCGCAACTGTTTGCATAACAGACTCAGCCATTTGAATAAAAAGCGGATCAGATGGAGTATTTGTCCTAGGAATTTAGTGGGATAAAGCATGAAAATCCGGGCAGGGGCGAACTTTTTGGTGAGAGGCGCGATTCGGTCAACCTGTAACACCGCTTTCGTCGGCAAGTCGGGTCCCAGAGGATCTGTATCTGACACAGCCCCTTTGGCAAGCACAGATTCTGTGGGAGCAGGCTTGCCTGCGAAGAGGGCCGATCTGATTCACATCCTAAGAACTGCGTTACCGATCAACGCCGCCAATAGTCAATATGCCTGCTCGTGGTTTTTCATCTGAGGGGCCGGACAGTAACGTAGCGCCATCCACTCGAACCCGCCTTTTACTTGAACGACCTACTGGAGCTTAACCATGAAACGTAACCTTGCTTTCGGCTTTGCCCTGTCGGTGTTGGCTGCAAGTTCAGCCTTTGCCAGCCCTCAAACCACGGCTTCGGTTGCCAAACCGGTTAGCGCCGAAGTGACCCACGTTCGTGTCGCTGACACTTCGTCCAAGACCTTTGACCGTCTGAGCAGCGACCTGCACGGCAACGTTATCGTTGCAGAAAACCGCAAAGAATTTGGTTCGCAGTATCAGCGCTACTGATTGACTGACAACCCTACAGTCGTCAGCCAAAAAGCCCGGTTATCCGGGCTTTTTGCTGTCTGGAAAGTGATCAACGCGCACCCCTCAAACGCATACGTCGCGTTGCAAACATTTTTTCGTAGCTGCCGAAGGCTGCGAGGAATGTTCAGCGTTTACTTTCCTAAGACTCCCGGAATTTTGTGGGAGTTGCCCTCAAACATAGAATTTCCCACAGTATCTGCGGCTGCATGCGTTCGACTGCGTCAATGACATCATCGAGCCGCCCGGGCTTCGCGGCCTGCGGCGGCTCTTACACGTCCTGTGTTTGCATCGCGAGAAACCCGTCACTCCGCCACGGTGTGGTGCCGTTTATCCAGCGCGCCTAACACCGTCAATGAATCTGCCTCGTCTTCGGTGATGGACACACTCTGGCCGTCGATGTGAGCTTCAGACATGTGAGTGCTGTCATTTGTGATGATCACCACCTCAATAATGGGGCTTTGATAGCGCACCTTTTCGATGACGGCGGAGCAGTGTTCACGGGTGTTGTCGAATTCCAGTGGCATGGCTGTTCTCCTTTCAGGTCGTTGATAACGCTGTGACCCTCGGCGTGAATCAACGTTCGGCCTATGCACTGCGCCCACACGAAGGTTTAGACATTAGTCATAAAACACATCGCCCAGAATCGCCGGCGATTTCTCGGGAGGTGGATCACCCTTCGGTGGCTCCATTACCGGAGGCATCGTCGGAGGCGGGTCCTTCTCCGGCGGCGTCACGGGTAAAGCGGGGTCGTCGATCATCGGGTCAGGCGTTTCTGCCGGGATGGGGATGTTCATAGATTCCACCTCGTAATCGTTCGAGCGCGCGGACAATTCGGCGCGCTCAACGTACGACCACTGCGTGTCGAAAACGACTCCACGCTGGCGACCTGCGGTTCAAGCATCGAAGCGCAAGGGTAAAGCGTTGGGCGTGTGGGAGTTTTCCGTGTTAATTAAGTTCTTCCGTTTCGTTCGTTGGATTAACTGGGTTTGATCGTTTCGTTCCCGATGTCTCATGATCGTTTCTGCCCCTCGCTTTCGCCAGGTCGACCTGCTTCGTCCAGGCCTAAGGCATTGCGTTCAGATAGCGTTCTGTTCTATGTCTACGCGTGTTCCTGCCCCAAACCCTTTTGAACTTTTTCCGTCCGTCCACGTTCGGAAACTATGCGGCCCAGTGAGGTGGATCGGTGCAGGATGGGCTCGCTCTTTTTTTTCAATCGTGTGATTTTTGCCGGAGAGCGTCTTTTATAAGGGCGTGAGGAGTGATGCTCGATGAATGTGACCGCAGATCAGCCCTACGGCCCGGATTCTTTGGCCAGTGACGTACCGCACCAAACTCAACCGTTAACCCTGACCCAAGCGCTGCAATTGCCGCGCATCGTGATTGAAGACACGATGCCGGCGATCGAGGGCGGGCTGTTTGCGGTCAAGGCGATCGTTGGTCAGCCGATTGTGGTGACCAGTAAGGTATTTGCTGACGGACACGACAAGCTAGCGGTGGTGATTCGCTGGCGGGCTGCCGATGAAGAGCAGTGGCACAGCGCGCCGATGCAGGAGCTGGTTAACGACAGTTGGGTGGGTCAGTTCACCCCGTCATCTATCAGTCGCACGGTATTCCGTCTTGAAGCCTGGATCGATCAATTCGCCAGTTACCGTTATGAATTGCAGAAAAAGCATGGGGCCGGCGTGCCCATCGAGCTGGAGTTGGAGGAGGGCCGTATTCACCTCATCCAAGCAATGGAGCGCAATGAAGGCGAGTTGCATGAGCGTCTGGCTGCGGTGGTTGAGCAGTTCGGGAGCAGCGATTTAGAGGCGCAAGTCGCGCTGTTGCAGAATCGTGAAACCACGACGCTGATGGCCAAGGCGGAAAACCATGCGTACTTGAGCCGCAGCATTGAGTTTCCGGTGGACGTGGAGCGTGAGCTGGCGCGGTTCGCCAGTTGGTACGAGCTGTTTCCGCGCTCGATTACCGACGATCCCGCACGGCATGGCACCTTCAACGATGTGCTCGGTCGGTTGCCGACGATTCACGACATGGGTTTTGATGTGTTGTATTTCCCGCCGATCCATCCCATTGGGCGGGCGCACCGTAAGGGACCCAACAACTCACTGAACGCCGGGCCGGACGATCCCGGCAGTCCTTACGCCATTGGCAGCGCTGAAGGCGGCCACGACGCGATTCACCCGCAGTTGGGCACCCGCGTGGATTTCCGCAATCTGGTCAAAGCCGCCGCCGAACACGGCCTGGAAATCGCGTTGGATTTCGCTATTCAATGTTCCCAGGATCACCCGTGGCTCAACGAGCATCCGGGTTGGTTTTCGTGGCGCCCGGATGGCTCGATCCGATATGCGGAAAATCCGCCAAAAAAATACCAGGACATCGTCAATGTCGACTTTTACGCGCCGGATGCGATTCCCAGTTTGTGGCTTGAGCTGCGGGACGTAGTGCTGGGTTGGGTCGAGGAGGGCGTGAAGATTTTTCGGGTCGATAATCCACACACCAAACCACTGCCGTTCTGGCAATGGATGATTGCCGACATCCGCCATGAGCACCCTGACGTCATGTTCCTCGCCGAAGCCTTTACCAAGCCGGCGATGATGGCGCGCCTGGGTAAAGTCGGGTACTCCCAGAGCTACACCTATTTCACCTGGCGCAACACCAAGGCCGAGCTGTCGGAATACTTTGCGCAACTGAACGAATCGCCATGGCGAGACTGCTTTCGACCGAATTTTTTCGTCAATACGCCCGATATAAATCCCGGCTTTCTGCACGCCTCGGGACGTGCCGGTTTTTTGATTCGGGCGGCACTGGCGACCATGGGTTCGGGCTTGTGGGGCATGTATTCCGGGTTCGAACTGTGCGAGTCGGCGCCGATACCGGGCAAGGAAGAGTACCTGGACTCGGAGAAATATCAGCTGCGGCCACGGGATTACACCGCGCCGGGCAACATCATTGCCGAGATCGCTCAGCTCAATCGCATTCGTCGCCAGAACCCGGCGTTGCAGTCCCATTTGGGCCTGAAGCTTTACAACGCCTGGAACGACAACATTTTGTATTTCGGTAAACGCAGCGCCGACGGCAGCAACTTCATTTTGATTGCCATCAGCCTCGATCCGGTCAACGCCCAGGAAGCGAGCTTTGAACTGCCGCTGTGGGAAATGGGCCTGCCCGACGACGCGGCGTCATCGGGGGAAGATTTGATGACCGGCCACCGCTGGACCTGGTACGGCAAGTACCAATGGATGCGCATCGACCCGACGTATCAGCCTTTTGGCATTTGGCGTATCCAGACCACGAATTAAGCCTTACAAGGAACTAAAGATGGCGAAGAAACCGAGGAGTGCGGCCTTCATCGATGACCCTCTGTGGTACAAGGACGCGGTCATTTATCAAGTCCATGTAAAGTCTTTTTTTGATTCGAATAACGATGGTATTGGCGACTTCCCTGGCCTTATTGCCAAGCTCGATTACATTGCGCAACTGGGGGTCAATACTATCTGGCTCCTGCCGTTTTACCCGTCACCACGCCGGGACGACGGCTATGACATCGCTGATTACCGTGGCGTCCATAGTGACTACGGCACCATGTCCGATGCGAAGAAATTCATCGCCGAAGCCCATGGTCGCGGTCTGCGAGTCATTACCGAGCTGGTCATTAACCACACCTCTGACCAGCACCCGTGGTTTCAAAAAGCTCGTGCCTCCAAGCGCGGCTCCAAAGCCCGTGACTTTTACGTGTGGTCCGACAGCGACCAGAAGTACGACGGGACGCGGATTATTTTCCTCGACACCGAAAAGTCCAACTGGACCTGGGACCCGGTCGCGGGCCAGTACTTCTGGCACCGGTTTTATTCGCACCAGCCGGACCTGAATTTCGATAATCCGGCGGTGATGGAAGCAGTCCTGGAAGTGATGCGGTATTGGCTGGACATGGGCATCGACGGCCTGCGTCTGGATGCGATTCCGTACCTGATTGAGCGCGACGGCACCAACAACGAAAACCTGCCTGAGACCCATCAGGTACTGAAGAGAATTCGCGCTGAGATTGACGCCAATTACCCTGATCGCATGCTGTTGGCCGAGGCGAACCAATGGCCAGAAGACACGCAAATGTACTTCGGCGACACCAAAGGCAAAGACGGTGACGAGTGCCACATGGCGTTTCACTTTCCGCTGATGCCTCGGATGTACATGGCCGTGGCGCAGGAAGACCGTTTTCCAATCACCGATATTTTGCGCCAGACCCCGGAAATTCCGGAAAACTGCCAATGGGCGATTTTCCTGCGCAACCACGATGAACTGACCTTGGAGATGGTCACCGATCGTGAGCGCGACTACCTGTGGAACTACTACGCCGCCGACCGCCGCGCGCGGATCAATCTCGGCATTCGTCGTCGTTTGGCACCGTTGGTCCAGCGTGACCGGCGACGTGTTGAATTGCTCATCAGCATGTTGTTATCGATGCCCGGTACGCCAACCTTGTACTACGGCGACGAGATAGGCATGGGCGATAACATCTACCTCGGTGACCGCGACGGTGTGCGCACGCCGATGCAATGGTCCATTGACCGCAACGGTGGTTTCTCTCGCGCCGACCCGGCGAGCCTAGTGTTGCCGCCGATCATGGACCCGCTGTACGGCTACCAATCGGTGAATGTCGAAACCCAGAACAATGACCCGCATTCCTTGCTGAACTGGAACCGCCGGATGTTGGCGGTACGTAAACAGCAGAAGGCGTTTGGCCGTGGCACATTGAAAATGCTCTCGCCGAGCAACCGGAGGATTTTGGCCTACACCCGGGAATACACCGGGCCGGACGGTAAAACTGAAATCATCCTGTGTGTGGCCAACGTGTCCGCCGCCGCTCAGGCGGCGGAGCTGGAGCTTTCGTCGTTTACCGGGATGGTGCCGGTGGAAATGCTCGGCGGCAGTGCGTTTCCGCCGATTGGTCAACTGACCTACCTGCTGACGTTGCCGCCTTATGGTTATTACTGGTTCTTGCTGGCGGCAGAAAATCAGATGCCCAGTTGGCACGTAGAGCCGGCGCAGAGCATGCCGGACTTCCCAACGATGGTGCTGAAAAAACGCCTCGAAGAACTGCTCGACGAGCCGTTGCGCAGCGTAATGGAGAAGACCTCGCTGGCGGTGTATCTACCGAAGCGTCGTTGGTTTGCGGGCAAGGACAAGGTCATTGACCAAGTCAAAATTGCCTATGCCGTGCGTTTTGGCGATGTTCAGCATCCGGTGCTGTTGAGCGAGCTGGAAGTGACGGCCGGCGACCATCAAGGTCGCTACCAATTGCCGTTCGGGCTATTGGCGGAAGACGAAATCAGCAGCGCGTTGCCTCAACAATTGGCGTTGGCCCGGGTTCGACGCGGACGCCAGGTCGGCTTCATCACCGATGCGTTTACCTTGGAAACCTTCATCCGCGCTGTGGTTCAGGGTATGCAAGCTGAAACCGTTCTGCCCTGCAGCGAAGGCGAAATACGGTTTGAGCAGACGCCGGAAATGACCCATCTGGGCCTGACTAATGAATCGGAAGTGCGTTACTTGTCGGCGGAGCAGTCCAACAGTTCGGTGGTGGTCGGCGGTAGTCTGGTGTTGAAAATGATTCGTCGCGTCAGTGCGGGTACTCACCCGGAATTGGAAATGGGCGCGTACCTGACGGCGGCGGGTTTCAAACACATTTCACCGTTACTGGGCTCGGTGGTGCGGGTCGACAACGACGGGCAGGACAATTTGTTGATGATTGCTCAAGGCTACCTGAGCAATCAGGGCGATGCGTGGGAGTGGACTCAAAACAACCTCGAACGTGCTGTCCGTGACGAGCTGTCTCGGGGGCGTTCAGACTTGGATCAACACTTTAACGCGCTGCTGGAATTGTCGGATTTCTCGGCCTTATTGGGGCAGCGTCTGGGCGAAATGCACCAAATATTGGCAGCGCCGACCGACGATCCGGACTTCGTTGCGCAGCCTACTAGTGCTAAAGACGGCGAAGCGTCAGGCAATAGTGTCGTGGCGCAAATGGAGCGTGCGCTGGAGTTGCTTGAGCAACACCAAAGCAAGCTGGAAGCGGACGACCAAGCCTTGGTCTCCGGGTTGTTGAGTCAACGTAAACAGGTGCTGGCGCATATCAAAGACCTGGCCAAGCGTTCCGTGGGCGGACTGCGGCTGCGGGTGCACGGTGATTTGCACCTTGGCCAAGTGTTGGTGGTCAAGGGCGACGCTTACTTGATTGACTTTGAAGGTGAGCCGGCACGTGCGCTGATCGAACGCCGAGCCAAGTACAGCCCGTTTAAGGACGTCAGTGGCGTGCTGCGTTCGTTCGACTATGCGGCCGCCATGGCCGTGCGCAATGCCCAGGCCGTCGACACCTCGGTGGAAGCGAAAACCGCGCGTCAAACGGTGGCCGACACCTACTTGGCCCAAGCCCGGGAAGCCTTTATCAACGGGTACCGAGCGGCAACCACGGACATGGCCCACGCCTGGAAGGACAGCGCTGGCGAAGCCGCCGCGCTGGAATTATTTACCCTGGAAAAAACCGCTTATGAAGTAGTCTACGAAGCCGAGCACCGCCCCAACTGGTTGGCCGTGCCCTTGCAAGGCCTACGTGGACTGCTGACTTTGTCTGATGGAGAACCAACATGAATGCACCTAAGGAATACGGCAGGGGCACAGTGGAAATGCTGCCCGGTGCGGCCGACATGGACGCGCTGATTAGCGCCGAACACCACGACCCATTTTCGATGCTTGGCCCCCATGACGATGGCAAGGGCGGTCAATACATTCGCGCTTATTTGCCGGACGCATTGAGCGTGAAAGTTTTGGCTCGAGACGGCGAGCACGAATTGGCCACGCTGGACATGAGTTCGACCCCCGGTTTTTTTGTAGGACACCTTGCCCACCCTCAACCGTATTTGTTGAAGGTCAGTTGGGCCGGTGGCGAGCAAATTACCGAAGACCCTTACAGCTTCGGTCAACTGTTGGGTGAAATGGACCTGTACCTGTTTGCCGAAGGTAATCACCGGGACCTGAGCAGTTGCCTGGGCGCACAGGTGATGAATGTCGATGGCATTGATGGGGTTCGATTCGCGGTTTGGGCGCCTAACGCGAGACGCGTCTCGGTGGTAGGCTCGTTCAACAATTGGGATGGCCGTCGTCATCCGATGCGCGCACGTTACCCGTCCGGCGTGTGGGAGGTGTTCATCCCTCGCCTGAAGCCGGGTGAAGCCTACAAATACGAAATCCTCGGGACCGGCGGGATTCTTCCGCTCAAGGCGGACCCGGTGGCGTTGGCGACACAAATGCCTCCGCAAACCGCATCGGTGGTCGCCACGCCGCTGAATCATGACTGGCAAGACGGCAACTGGATGCAATCTCGTGGCGAGCGGCATTCACAGAAGGCACCGCTGTCGATTTACGAATTGCACGCCGGTTCATGGCAGCTCGACCACAGCGATGAATTCGTGGTGCGTCAGTACAACTGGCAAGAACTGGGCGATCGCCTGATCCCCTACATCAAGGAGCTGGGCTTTACTCATATCGAACTGATGCCGATCATGGAGCACCCGTTTGGTGGTTCATGGGGGTATCAGCCGCTGTCACAATTTGCCCCGACTGCTCGCTTCGGGTCGCCGCAAGACTTCGCTGCATTCGTCGATGCGTGCCACCGTGCAGAAATTGGCGTGATCCTCGATTGGGTGCCGGCGCACTTTCCGACCGACACTCATGGCTTAGCCCAGTTCGACGGCACCGCGTTGTACGAATACGGCAATCCTCAAGAAGGTTTCCACCAGGATTGGGACACGTTGATCTATAACCTGGGTCGCACCGAAGTCCACGGTTTCATGCTGGCGTCGGCATTGCATTGGCTCAAACATTTCCACATTGACGGCCTGCGGGTCGATGCCGTCGCCTCGATGCTCTATCGCGATTATTCGCGCAAGGCCGGGGAGTGGGTGCCCAATCGCCACGGTGGTCGGGAAAACCTCGAAGCCATCGATTTCCTGCGACACCTCAACGACGTTGTCGCGTTGGAGGCGCCGGGCTCGATGGTGATTGCCGAAGAATCCACTGCATGGCCCGGCGTTAGCCAGTCGACGCAACAGGGCGGGTTGGGCTTCCAATACAAATGGAACATGGGCTGGATGCACGACACCCTGCATTACATGCAGCAGGACCCGATCCATCGCGCTCACCACCACAGTGAGTTGAGTTTCGGTCTGGTGTACGCCTGGTCGGAGAAGTTCGTTTTGCCGATCTCCCATGACGAAGTGGTTCACGGCAAGCACTCACTGATCGACAAAATGCCCGGTGATCGCTGGCAAAAATTTGCCAACCTGCGCGCTTATCTGGCGTTCATGTGGACCCATCCCGGCAAGAAACTGCTGTTCATGGGCTGCGAGTTCGGCCAATGGCGCGAGTGGAACCACGACGAGCAGCTTGATTGGTACTTGCTGCAATATGCCGAACACATTGGCGTGAAGAAACTGGTCAGCGACCTCAATCGTCTTTACCGCCAAGAGCCTGCGTTGCATGAGCGCGATTGCGAGCCGATGGGCTTTCAATGGGTGATTGGCGATGACGCCGCCAACAGCGTCTTTGCGTTTATGCGTTGGAGCTGCGAAGGCGAGCCGGTGTTGATCGTGGCGAACCTGACCCCGGTGCCACGCGAGTCTTACCGTGTCGGCGTGCCGTTCGAAGGGCCATGGATTGAACTGTTGAACAGTGACGCTGACACCTACGCCGGTTCTAACGTCGGTAATGGCGGCGAAGTGAAGGCGATGGAGGGTAAAAGCCATGGCCAGCCGTTTTCACTGCAATTAAACCTGCCACCGTTGGCGGTGCTGATTTTGAAGCCCAAACCGGAGTGACAGTGCCCTGCGTCGCAGCTTAACGGCTGCGGCGCTTTAAGCTGCTGAGGCTAATGCAACGTCCCGGAAAATTGTCGGAGCGTTGACGCTTGGACAGATCAGTAGCGGGGGCGACGAGACAAACTAATGGTCAGCGCCAACCCAGCCACTGAAAGCAGGGCGGCCGCGAGGAATATCATCGAATAGCCAAACCCCAGTGCAATGCTGCCCATCACCGGCCCGGCGATGGCCAGTGCCAAATCGAAAAACACCGCATAGGCACTCAAACCTGCGCCACGACTGGAGTTTGGTACCTGCTTAATCGCCTCGACGCCTAATGCCGGGTAAACCAACGACAGGCCGAAACCGGTCAAACCCGCGCCAATCAACGCGAACTGGGTGCTGGGTGAGACCCACAGCATGACCAATCCAGCGGTTTCGACCAGCATGCAGGCGATGGCTGCGTTGAAGCCGCCAAAGCGCTTGATAGCGTTGATGAAAATCAGCCGCGACAGGATGAAGCAGATCCCGAAGACCGTCAGGCAGTACGCGGCGCCTTTCCAGCCTCTGCTCAAGTAAAACAGGGTGATGAAGGTGGTCAGGGTGCCATAGCCGATAGACGCCAGCGTCAGGCTCACGCCAAACGGGGCAACGCGGCCGAACACTGCCCAGAACGGCATCCGTTCGCCTCTGACGACAGGCACTGAGGGCTTGTTACGAATCAACGCCAAGGCGAGTAACGAGATGATCAGCAGCGCAACGCCGAGGCTGACGAAGCCCAGTCCGTCGACCATGACCACCCCAATTGGAGCGCCAATGGCGATGGCGCCATAGGATGCAATGCCGTTCCAGGAAATTGCTCGGCCGGTGTGCTCGGTACCAACTTGGCCAATGCACCAACTGATGGTGCCGACGCCGATCAATCCTTGGGCCACCCCGAGAAACAGGCGCGCGATAATGAGAATCGTCAGGCTCAGGTCGGGCAGGCTTTCAAGCAGCGTGGCCACTAGGGTCATTACGCCACTGATAACAATTCCGGACAGGCCATAAATGATCGCGCGCTTGGTGCCAATGCTGTCTGCCACACGGCCCGCAAGCGGGCGGCTGAGCAACGTCGCCAAATATTGCGAGCCCACGGCAAGCCCCGCAATGACAGCACTGAAACCTAGCTGGTCGTGTACGTACCCCGGAATCACAGCAATCGGTAAGCCGATGCACAGAAAGGCTACGAAGGTATAAAACACAATGGAGACGATCTGCAGGGTGATCGCCATGGAACTTGGGGGTGTGACCGGGGAGGGTGCAGGTTGTGCGGCAGACATGTGGCTCATTCGCTGGTAGGCGGTTGGAGACCGACATGATGGCGTGGGCCGAGCGTAAAAGGAAGCTGGCTAACGATTGTTTTGCGCTTGCCACAGACTCCTGGTCGATCCGTACACAACCTGTAATAGGAGCCAACCTGTTGGCGAAGCGTCTTACCTGATACACCGCAATAAGCCGCTTCGCCAACAAGTTGGCTACAGAGAGTGCCAGACCAAAAAAAGCCCCGTCATCAGGACAGGGCTTTTTTCATGGTCATCAAATCAGAACACAACACCTTGGCTACGCAGGTAGTCATCGTAAGTGCCGCTGAAGTCGACGACGCCGCTTGGGCTCAGCTCAATGATGCGGGTAGCCAATGACGATACGAACTCGCGGTCATGGCTGACGAAAATCAAGGTGCCTGGGTAGTTTTCCAGTGCAAGGTTCAACGCCTCGATGGATTCCATGTCCAAGTGGTTGGTCGGTTCGTCCATGATCAATACGTTCGGCCGCTGCAGGATCAGCTTGCCGAACAGCATGCGACCTTGCTCACCACCGGAGATCACTTTGACCGATTTGAGGATTTCGTCGTTGGAGAACAGCATGCGGCCCAAGGTGCCGCGAACGATTTGCTCGCCGCCCTGAGTCCAACGGCCCATCCAGTCGAACAGGTTGGATTCGTCTTCGAAATCAGACGCGTGATCCTGGGCGTAGTAGCCCAGTTCAGCCGCGTCAGTCCATTTAACAGTACCGGCGTCCGGCGACAGCTCGTTGACCAAGGTGCGCAGCAGAGTAGTTTTGCCGATACCGTTCGGGCCGATGATCGCTACGCGCTCGCCTGCTTCAACCACAAAGCTGAAGTCCTTGAACAGTGGCTTGCCATCGAAACCTTTGGCCATGCGCTCGACGATGACCGCCTGACGGTGCAGCTTTTTGTTCTGTTCGAAACGAATGAACGGGCTGACTCGGCTTGAAGGCTTGACCTCGGCCAAGTGGATCTTGTCGATCTGCTTGGCACGTGAGCTGGCCTGCTTGGATTTCGAGGCGTTGGCCGAGAAGCGGCTGACGAACGATTGCAGTTCGTTGATTTGTGCTTTCTTCTTGGCGTTGTCCGACAGCAGTTGCTCGCGGGACTGGGTCGCCACGGTCATGTATTCGTCGTAGTTGCCTGGGAACAGACGCAGCTCACCGTAATCAAGGTCGGCCATGTGCGTGCAGACACTGTTCAGGAAGTGCCTATCGTGGGAAATGATGACCATGGTGCTGTTGCGCTGGGTCAGGATGTTTTCCAGCCAGCGGATGGTGTTGATGTCCAAGTGGTTGGTCGGTTCGTCGAGCAACAGCACTTCTGGATTGGAGAACAACGCCTGCGCCAGCAACACGCGCAGTTTCCAGCCCGGCGAGACTTCGCTCATCGGGCCGAAGTGCTGGTCGATGCCGATACCCAGGCCCAACAGCAATTCACCGGCGCGGGATTCGGCGGTGTAGCCGTCCATTTCGGCGAACTCGGTTTCCAGCTCAGCGACGGCCATGCCATCAGCTTCGGTCATGTCCGGCAGCGAATAAATACGATCGCGCTCGGCCTTGACCTTCCACAGCTCTTCGTGACCCATGATCACGGTATCGATCACGGTGAATTCTTCGTAAGCGAACTGGTCCTGGCGCAATTTACCCAGACGCACGTTCGGCTCCAGCATCACCTGCCCACCCGAAGGCTCCAGGTCGCCACCCATGATCTTCATGAAGGTGGACTTGCCGCAGCCGTTAGCGCCGATCAGGCCGTAACGGTTGCCGCCGCCAAACTTGACCGAAACGTTCTCGAACAAGGGTTTGGCACCGAATTGCATGGTGATGTTAGCTGTGGAGATCAAAAGTGTGTCCTGCAAGGTAGCAAAGGCATAAAGGCTTGAGGGCCCGGCACAATGGCGTTGGGCGTCAACCCAAAACAGCCAAAAAGCGCACGGCCAAGGCAGGTTGAACGCAGAACGCGCAACCCAAAATCAGTCAGTGCGGCTTTAAAGGGGCGTAATAGTAACACTTGGCGCGCGGAAGGGCAGCCGGAGAGTTGGATCTGGATCTGGATTGAGCGTTTGCGCCGGGCTACAGCACGTTATGCCCGCTGCGGCGTAAAAAGACGCAAGACAAGCGGCATCGTTAACCCATATTGTTGGAATTAGAGCACGCGCAATTGGTTGGAAAAATCGTTCATGTTGTTAGCGAAATGATCGGTCGCGATGAGCGAAATACGCATGCAGGGTGAAAATATGAGTAGCGAATTTTCAAGTACCAAAGCTGAGCCTCTGCGTATTCCACGCGCGATCTGGGCGTTGGGCTTTGTTAGCTTATTCATGGATCTATCGTCTGAGCTGGTACACAGTTTGTTGCCCGTATTTTTGGTCACTACATTGGGGGCGAGTGCATTAACCGTCGGGGTAATCGAAGGGGTAGCAGAGTCGACCGCCATGCTCGTCAAGATATTCTCTGGCGCTATCAGCGACTTTATCGGTCGGCGCAAAGGATTGCTGCTGGTCGGATATGGTTTAGCCGCTCTGACTAAACCACTTTTTCCTTTGGCTCACTCGGTAGATGTGGTCTTTACAGCCCGCTTTCTGGATCGCATCGGCAAAGGCATTCGCGGGGCACCACGAGATGCTCTGGTCGCGGATGTGTCGCCACCGGAGATCCGTGGCGCCTGCTTTGGACTGCGGCAGTCGATGGATACCGTAGGGGCTTTTCTTGGGCCCGCCCTGGCCATTGTGTTGATGCTATGGCTCGCAGATATCCAGCGTGTGCTGTGGTTTGCAGTGATCCCGGCAGCAATAGCGGTGATGCTCATTGTGGCCGGTGTAAAAGAGCCCACACACGCCTCCAGCGAACACAAATACCGATCTCCAATTCATTGGCGAGTCCTTCGCGATTTTTCCACGGGGTATTGGTGGGTTGTCGTCGTTGGGGGGTTGTTTACACTTGCCCGGTTCAGTGAAGCGTTTCTTGTTTTACGTGCGCAGCAGATGGGCTTGTCTGTCACCTGGATTCCGCTGGTGATGGTGGTAATGGCTCTTTTCTATACGTTGTCCGCTTACCCTGCCGGCTGGTTATCTGATCGTATCAGTCGCACGAAACTGCTCTGTGTGGGTATGGGACTACTCGTCCTGGCGGATCTGGTTCTTGCTCAGTCCAGCTCTGTCATCACGATGCTGCTGGGCGTTGCCTTGTGGGGGCTTCATATGGGATTCAGCCAAGGCATTCTTGCCTCGCTGGTGGCAGATAAAGCGCCTGGAAAACTCAAGGGCACCGCCTTCGGCATTTTCAATCTAGTTAGCGGCGTATGCATGCTGATCGCCAGCGTTCTTGCCGGCTGGCTATGGCAAAGCATTGGATCAGACAGCACGTTCCTCATGGGGGCATTGCTTGCCGCAATAGCTCTGCTCTTACTGTTAATTAAGAAACAATAATGCCTCAGGCAAAGATTGGAAGAGTTTCGATCTGTTCGAGCAACTCACCGGTTGAACAGAGCGTGTCAGTAATGGGTAGGCCCTGCATGGCGAGCTAGCAGGACTTTGCCATCCCAATCCTCATCTGCCATCTCTGGGATGCGAGGAAGGAGTCGCCCATCCTCAAAAGTAGTAGTTAGCGTGCCCCGTGGTGCGTTCACATCCTGCTGTGTCGACGTCAACGTGAAGAGGGATAGGGGATGATAGAAACGCTCCTCGACAACTGAGCCCATCCACAGCGGTGAAGTACGCCCGTTCGTGAGCTCGAAATCGACGACCCACACTCGAAGCACTAGGCGCGAGCTGGTCAGTGCGCCACCACTATTCGTTCGAACGAGCGTCAGACTGGGGAGTCGGCCACTAGCGAAAAGTGGAATAACCGGAAGAGCTGCCGGGTCGTTCTGGACGGAAAGCCAATTCAGGGTATTCAACAGTGTCCAGTCCGCTGAGTCGCGCCACCCGTTACGCTGCAGGACATCTTGCAACTCCGGCAGACCACCGGCCCACTGGAACGTCAGTGGTTCATTTGTCTCGCCCGTCAGATCGATACGCCGTACCGGCAGTTGCTGCCAACCCGACGCCAACCAATCGGTGGCGGCCATGGATGGAGTTACTACTTTGACAGCATAGCGGTCGCTGTCGGTGGCATGGCTACGATAGATATTGAATCCTCCGACGAAAATCAGTGCTGAACATCCAGCGGCGAGCAGGCCCTTTGGCCCAATGTGTCCGACTTGGCGCTTCAGGTAGGACAGTCCGAGCAGTGCCAGCCACGCCGACCCGAATGCCAGTCCTCCGAGCACGTCGGAAAACCAATGCGCACCGAGGTAGAGGCGCGAAAACGCAATCAGAAATATCAGAGTTGCTGCGCCGAGAACGACCACGAAGCGCCATGCTGGGCGGATCTCACGCGCGATGAGGAAGGCGAGGAAGCCGTAGAGCACGACATTGACCGTGCTATGGCCGCTAGGGAAGGAAAATGCACTCCAGCCGGAGTAGAGAAGCTCGCCGGGTCGAGCTCGATGCAACGCCACTTTGATGACCGAGTTGAGTGCTGAAGCGCCGGCAATCGCAATCAGCCAATAGGCAGCTGTACGCCAGGAGCGTTTCCACATGAGCCACAGCAAGACAATCAGCGTTACCGCAACCACGACCGTGGTGTCGCCGAGTTCTGTAATGGCGATCATCACCATATCGCCTGGCACTGTACGAAGCTCCTGAAGCGCGTGGTATATCGCGCTGTCTGCGAGCAGCAATGGGTCACCGGTGACGACATCTTCAAGGATGCCAAAGAAGAGCCAGGCTGCACCGACGAGTAGCACCGCCGACACTGCGAGAGTCCGTACTTCGGGCCGTGAAGGATCTAGTAAATGGGAGAGTCTGCGGCTCAACCAGGTGTCATGGGTGCCGGCCCAGTACCGCAGCCGCCCAAGTGCGCCGATGAAGTATGGGACTCCGCGTCGCAACGTCCAACGCATGATATGCAGGAGCGTCCAGCCCGCCACGAGTAGAACGACCAGCAGAATCGCAAGCGGTTTTGCAGCGGCTCCGAGAATGCTGAACGTTGCGCCTACGAGAACACCTGACAGGATATGCGACGAAGCCCACGCAATCGCCGAGGCTATATTGACGGCATAAAACCGACTGACTGCCATTCCCATCATGCCAGCTAAGAGCGGGACGAAGGCGCGGACTCCCGGTACAAAGCGCGCAAGAAAAACACTCTTAGCCCCGTGACGCTCGAAAAAAGACTCGCTGCTTTGAATCAGTTCCGGGTGGCGGTTCAAGGGCCAGAAACCTAGAATCTCACGGTGGTATCGATGCCCGAGCGAGAACGAAAGACTATCGCCCGCGATGGCACCCAACGTGGCGGCGACCAGCAACGGCCAGAGCAATAATACGCCACTTGGCACCAAGGCACTGAGCGCGAGGATCACGGCAGTGCCTGGAACGACGGCACCGATGATCGGGATTGACTCGGAAAGTGCCAGAAGAAACACCGCCAGATAGGCAACATGCGGATGCGCCGTGAGGAAATCGATGACCGATGAGACCAGGGACGTCATCATGCATGGGCTGCCTATGTAGTACCGGTGATGAAGCAATCAAGATGCGCCTCTTCCCTAGAGGTCACACAACCGTTATGACGCAGTTGCCACGTCAGCGGGGAACTCTTCTACGCGCTTTTCAAAGCGTCCAAAATGCAACGCCAGGGTCGGTAACACCAACAGATTGAGTGCGGTCGAAGTCACCAACCCACCCAGGATAACGATAGCCATAGGCCCTTCGATTTCATTACCCGCTGCCCCACTGGCGAGCGCCAGCGGTAGTAATCCCAGCGCGGTCACCACGGCTGTCATCAAGATCGGCACCAGTCGTTCGGCAGCACCTCTTCGAGCGGCTTCCGGGCCCCATGTCATACCTTCTTCATTCACCAGGTTTGAGTAATGCGAGACGAGCATGATGGAGTTGCGCAGCGTGATCCCAAACAGGGTGACAAACCCGACAAGCGATCCCAATGACAAGTTTCCACCGCACACCAACACGGTCACTACACCGCCTACTAAGGCGAAAGGCAGATTCACGAGGACTAAGACCAACGCACGCATACTTTTGAGGGCGAGAAACAAAAGCAGCACAATCCCAATGATCGCTGCAGCTGTGTAAACCAGTAAGTCCTGTTGTGATTGCGCACGTGCTTGTTCCTCACCAGCAAACAAAACATAGGTTCCCTTGGGGAGAGCTACCTCCTTGTTTATTAACCGTTGAGCCTCCTGAACGAAGTCGCTCACCGCACGGCCATGTACGGCGGTCGAGACGGTTTGCAGGCGTTGGCCACCGCTGTGCATGATTTGGTAACGACTGGTGGTTTGAGTGATCAAGGCCAGTTGATCAAGCGGCACCGTTGTTCCGGTTTTGTTGCGTAGCAGCAGTGACCCAACTGTTGCGATGCTGTGATGGGCCGTGGGAGTTAACGAGACGGTGACGTCATAAGTCTGGTTGCCCTGATAGATTTGGCTGGCGGTCACTCCGTCATAAGCCACTTGAATCGCCTCCATCACATCAACCGGTTCGAACCCCCAATGGGTCAATTGCTCAGGCCGCAGCCTGATGGTCAATTGCGGTACATGTTGGGCGGACTCGACTCTTAGGCCGATGGTGCCTGGGATTCGACCTATTACCTGGGCAATTTCCTGGGCTTTGCTTTCCAGCACATCCAGATCAGTGCCAAAGATATTGATAACGACCGGCGCGGTGACACCGGAGATGCTTTCGTCCACCCGTTCAGTCAGGAATGTATTCACCGACGTCGTCAGCCCTGGAAAGCTGGCCAGTACTTGTTGGATATGCGCCACGGTTTGGGTTTCCTCGGCGGCGGACAAGGTATTCAAATCCACTTCGAACTCACTGACATGGACGCCGGTGGGGTCGACCACTTCGCTGGTTCGCCCTGCGCGTTGCGCTACCAGTCGCACGCCGGGAACTGTGCTCAGCTGCTTCGCCACACGGTCACCCACGCGCATGGATTCGGTCAAAGAAGAGCCGGGAGCCAACGCCATATGGATCAGGTAATGTCCCTCCTTCAATTCCGGTATGAAGTTACCGCCAAAAAACGGCAGCGCGCTGGCCGCCACTGTGCAGAGAATGATGATCATCCATACGATTGAGCGAGAGTGTGATTCGACCCTGGCGAGTAATTTCAGGTAGCGGGTCTTCAGTCGCTGGACCAACTTTGGCTCGTCCGATTGGAGTGGCTTAGTGGTCAACAACATAAACGTGAGTGCGGGTGTGACCGTTAGGGCCACCACAAGGGAGGCCAAAATCGCGAGGATATAGGCGAGCCCTAAGGGCGCGAACAGTTTCCCGGCGATCCCTGACAGTGCCAGTACGGGTAGGAAAATCAGCGCAACAACAAGGGTGGCATACACCACGGCACTGCGGACTTCGTATGAGGCGCGTAATACCACCAATGCCGGAGAAATGGGATGCTCCAGCGCTTGATTTTGGCGCAGTCGACGGAAAATGTTCTCCACGTCGACCACGGCATCGTCCACCACCTCTCCCAAGGCAATGGCCAAGCCGCCCAAGGTCATGGTGTTGAGGCTCACACCCAAGTGATGGAGCACGATCACCGCCGTTAACAAGGACAGCGGAATCGCCGTAGCCGAGATGATTGCAGTACGGATATTGAGCAAGAACAGAAACAGCACCAAGACAACTAACACGCCTCCCAATAGCAGTGCTGTCTGCAAGTGACCAATCGCGGTTTCGATAAACCTGGCGGGGCGGAAGATATCCGGATGTAGGCTTACCTGTTCTGCATCCAGCGCAGGTTTCAAACTCTTCAGGGTGCTTTCCACATGACTGGAAACGTTCATCATGTCGGCGCCGTATTGGCTTTCCACCATCAGCGACACCGCTGGCTTACCGTCGATAGCTGCCGCGCCCACCGCAGGAGCAGCCCCATAGGCTACCGAGGCGACGTCGCCCAGGCGCACGGCGATACCCTTCTGATAGTTGAGCACCGTTTGCGCCAACTGCGCTGGTGTAACGGTTTGACCCTCGGTATTCAAGACAATGCGCTGGTTTTCGGTTTCCAGAAAACCCGCGCCTCTAATCCCCGTTGCGCGCTGAGCAGCACTCAATACGTCTTGAAGAGAGAGACCGTATTGCACCAGTTTTTTTGCATCTGCCTGAATCTGAAACTGCTTTAGATCACCGCCGAACACGATCACATCTGCCACGCCCGGCACGCGCAACAATTGCGGCTTGATCGTCCACTCGGCCAGTGTACGCATCTCCATCAGCGAACGGGTGTCAGAGGTGATACCCGCAACCAGGGTGACGCTGGTCGATGACGTTAATGGCAATAGCGCGGGCGTTTTGACCCCGTGCGGGAGAGTACCGGTGAGCGTACTGACCCGCTCCGCAGCCAGTTGTCTGGCTCGGTAAATGTCAGCCCCATTCTTGAAGGTCAGCGTTACCATGGATAGACCAGGTAACGATTTGGATCGCATGCTCGCCAGTCCCAGGGTGCCACCCATTGCATTTTCGATCGGCTGGGTGACCAGCATTTCAACCTGTTCGGACGACAACCCCGGGGCTTGGGTTTGGATCACCGCCAGCGGTGGCGCGAACTCGGGGAAAACATCTTGCCGGGCGTAAGTCAGGGTGTAGATGCCATAACCTGCCAGCAGACAAGCGAGGGCGACAACGACCCCACGGAAGCGGACAGCGAAGCGGATAATTGAATTCAGCATGATGTATTCGCTGCCGTCTGGTTAGTCGTCACATTCGGGGTCTTTGCAGGCCGATGCTGTGATGGGTGGACGCTGTTCTTCGGATAACAGCAGTTGCGCACCCTGCACCACGACCCGATCACCGGACTCAAACCCGGTGCTGACCAGGTATCCATTGTTGTAGGGGGTTTGCTCTGCGACAGGTCTTCGGGTAAAGCGGTCTTTAGCAATTTGCACATACGCCCACGGCTGTCCACCAAACCATAGGATCGCGGCCTCAGGTATGACGAGACTGGTGCTGGGGGGTGTGGGTAATGGCAGATAGGCAACCACTTTGCTACCGACTGGAAGCGTTGCCGCCGCTCGGTAAAGGTATGCACGGCCTTCAGTCGAAGGGTCGACTTGAGGCGAGACTGAAATGAGCTGAGCCGTTTCCCGATGCTCGCTGGACTCAACTGAGATCAGTTCAGGAGCGACTAAATCAACCCCGAGGGGAAGAACAATGCGCAAAAGCATGTCCTCGCGGCTCAACAACTTTTGCAGTTGAGGGGCGTCCTGCGCTCCGATCATGTTTGCCAAGGGCGCACCAAATTGTTGGCGCGCGTTGTTGTGTAACGACCGTATGCTGGCATCAGCAGCCTGTAACTTTGCCTTATCTGCACTCCATGTGACTTGCGAGGCTTGCAGCACTTTCAAGGACACGCTCTGGTTCGCTTTGTACAGTGAGGCGTTGCGCTCGTATTCCTGACCAGAAGCCGTAGCGGCAGAGTGTGCTGTTGCTGAGTCTGCTTGAGCGATTGAGTAACGAGTGTTTAGATCATTGAGCCCTTGCACACCAAGCACACTCCCGTAAGTAAGACGTTCCACTTGATGCTTGGACGCAGTGATCGGCTCACTCTGGATGCCACTGATTGTCTGGGTCGCTTCGTCCAGCGTGACGATAGTTAAACCTCCTTCGGTAGTGACCCTAGATGGAAGGGGTGCGACCGGAGTGGCTGGCGTGACGGGCATGGCTTGATAAGAGAAAAAACCTAAAGCGCCTAAGCCGACTACGGCTATCACCGCCAGGGTGATTCGTGAGGTTTTGCTACGAAAGGGTGTGTTCATTTTCGAATGACAGCCTCGGTTGACTGGGCGTGCAGTGGGATTCCATCGAGCGGTTGCTGGATGGCATTTTCAAGTTGGCTGATGGCTTGCTGGACTTGAACCACTGCATCCACGTGGGTCATTGCATCAACATTCACTGCACGGCGTGATCGCGATAGCGCCAGTCGGTCTATCGCGCCTAAATCAAAGGAATGTTGGTCCGCTTTAAATACGGCTGTTCGAGTCGTCTCTTGGGTATCAACGAGCGCCAAGCCTTGCGTGGCCAGACGATAATGCTGTAGAGCGCTGTCGGTCTGATTGATTGCTTGGTTTTGAAGTGCTTCAACGTGAATGGCGGCTTCCTTGCGGTGAGCTTCGGCCTCAGCGATAGGCCCTTCATTGCGGTTCAATAGGGGGAGCGTGATACCTGCCGGTGTAATGCTGTACTTGTTCACGCCTTGGTCGAACGAGTAGCCGAGGCCGAGTGACAGGTTTGGATATTGCCGTGCAACCTCCAGTTGCAGAGCGGCTTGGCTCGCTTCGTACTCGGCCAAGGCACCCTGAATGTCAGTGCGGTTCAGAACGGTTTGGCGGCGGGCGATCCTACCCGGGATTTCTGGAGTCAGGCTCTCGAATTCATTAAGGTCCATCTTGATGGGTTCAAGCGCCCTGACAGGAATCCCAATAGTTTGAGCAATCAGTGCTTTGGCTTCTAACATCAGCTTTTCGTCACTCGCCAAGTCGCGACGATCGTTCTGCAGAATGATCTGCTCCTGGCTCAACTCGAACGTCGAGGCCTCCCCCAATGAACGCTGCTTCTCCAGCATGCTCACTATGTTCTGCTGGATGTTGACCTGACGCCCGATAATCGCGTGGTGCCGGCCGGCAGCGTAAAGATCGAGCAACGCGATGTGAAGACGACTCCTGATTTGCCAGGTGGTTTGGCCGATATTCAGACGAGCAGCGTCTGACAGTTGTTGCGCTTGCGCTACGCGATACCCACGTTTGCCGGCAGTCTCAATCGGGATGTCGACGGCCAATCCGTAAGTCCACGGTTTTATCGGCTGATCGGTGTACTGCAGTGGCAACGACAAGGACGGATTGGGTCGTTGATTAGCCGTCTCTGTTGCCGCCTCACCGCTAGCAAACCTGGCGCGCACCGCGTCCAGCTCAGGGCTGTAATAGTAGGCTGCCAGAGTTAACTTGCTCAGATCCCAGGCGCTAGTGATTTTGGGAAGGCGCGCTGTTATGAAGCGCTGAAGCTCTGGGTTAGTCAGAGAGCGCTCTTCATAGGCCGCCATCATTTTTTGAGGTGCCAATGGATGCGGTTGATAACGCGCACAGCCGGTGAGGAGGGTTAACACCGCGATAAAACAATGTTTATGCATTTGCATTTTCTTTGAGAGCAAAGTGTCGGCGCGCGCAGCGCTTCGCGAATAGGGCATTGCCTCTCTCCCTACTGGTGAGTGTCGCGCCGGGAGGCTGGTGGAAAAACCCGTTGATATAGGCGCTCAAGGACGTCGAGCAGACGCTCGCCAAGATGCCGCCAACTCATCACCCGCGGTACTAACCAGGCGCTTACCAGCGAGACCAGCAACGACCCGGCAATATCGAGTGGAAAATGCACGCCTAAATAGACACGGGCCCAGCTGACCAACATGCCCAGCAGCAAAATCAGCACGCCAAGCTTGCGTTGCGATGCCAGCATCAGAGCCAAGGCCAGCGTGAATATCACAGTGGCGTGATCGCTGGGAAAAGAGGACTCAGGAGCGTGTTCGAGGAAGTTTTGTCCTAGCCCCAGCATGAAGGGACGAGGATGGAACCAAAGGCTGCTGATCAGCAGATTGCACCCAAGCGCGAACACGATGCTCAGCGTGGCGGTTACCGCAGCAGCTCGGTACTGGCGCTTGCCTCGCAGCCACATTCCTACCAGCAATAGCGGTACGCCGGTGATGAGCCACTGGGCCAGGAAAGTCGCAAATAGCTGCATTTCCACCGGGGAGTGCACGCTGGCGTTGATCGCCAGGAACAGAGTGCGATTGAGTTCTTCCACGAGGAGACCTCGTAAGGTGACGGGGAGGCACCGCGTTGTGATCACGGTGCGAGTGACAGGCACCATAGTGGTTGCTTCCTTAAGTCCGCCTTAAGGCTGACGATGGCAGTCTTATCGTCCTTGCAGGCCCGAGAGACTATTGCTACGCAGCGTTGATCTTGGGGCTCAGGTCGCTGGGCTGAGTTCAGAATGCTGAGAGGTCGAGCGGGAATAGAATGACTATGGCTGGACTGCATAGGCGCGTAGGCGAGAATTCGGCACACTGTGCGTCACTCCAGCGAAGCGCTGACTGATGTGAGGAGAGGGATCAGGCGATGCGAATATTACTGGCAGAAGACGACCTGATGATCGGCAGCGGCCTGCAAAAAGGCTTGCGCCAGGAAGGGAACACGGTGGATTGGGTGACTGACGGCAGGGCCGCCGTCCTTGCTTTGGAAACCACTCCCTATGCGTTGCTGCTACTCGACCTGGGACTTCCGCGCCAAGATGGCATGGAGGTGCTCAAGATTCTGCGTCAACACGACGAGACCTTACCGGTAATCATAATCACCGCCCGCGACTCGCTGCCAGATCGGGTTGCTGGCCTTGATCACGGTGCTGATGATTACCTGGTTAAACCGTTTGCCCTCGAAGAGCTGGTTGCACGCATCCGCGCCGTCAGCCGCCGTCAGTCCGGGCGCGTGCAGACCGAGCTTCGAGGAGGCCCGTTGCGCCTTGATCCGGTGCGGCATCTTCTATGGCTTCGCGATCAACCCGTTAGTCTATCGGCCAAAGAATATGCGTTACTGCACGAGCTGATGAAAGAGTCTGATGCGGTAATCTCCCGCGAGCAGCTAGAGGACCGCCTATACGGTTGGGGAGATGAAGTGGGCAGTAATGCGGTGGAAGTTCACATTCATAATCTTCGTAAAAAGCTTGGGGCGCGGGTGATCCGTACTGTTCGAGGGGTCGGTTATCACATTGGAGCGGATGCATGAGTTCACTCCGACGGCGCCTGTTGTTATGGCTACTGCCAGCCACTTTTCTGGCTGGGCTGCTGGCAAGTATCGGTACCTATTGGGGGGCTGTGCTTGAACTGGATGATTTGCTCAACGACCAAATGCGTTACCTCGCAGAACACATCAATGTGGATTCTGGTGAGCGTGTTGTCCTGACGGATACGGGCAAAAAAAACAGTCCATTCAGTGATGATAATGCTGACGAAGTGTTGCTTCAGGTTTGGAACGCAGGAGTTTTGAGTTTTACGACCGACTCCGCACTCACGCTGCCGCCACCACAACAAACTGGACTGAACGATGTTCAGGTCGGAGATCAAACCTGGCATGCGTTCGTGAGCCAGCGCGGCGATAAGTTTATCCGGGTAGCTCAAGCGCAAAATAAACGCTGGGAAGAACTCGCCGGGTTAGCCGTGCACCTACTGTGGCCATTGGTTTCACTGATTCCCTTCCTAGCCCTGTTCCTGTGGTTTGGTATCAGCTACGGGCTAAAGCCACTGCGAACAGTGGCGATAGAACTATCGGAGCGCAACGTGAACAGCCTGCAGCCTATCGCTTCGAAAGCGCTGCCTGGCGAAGTTAAACCTTTGGTCGATGCGCTCAACGATTTGCTAGAGCGCCTGGCAGATGCCTTCACTATGCAAAAGCACTTCATCGCTGATGCGGCGCACGAGTTACGTACCCCAGTAGCAGCGCTCAGTATTCAAGTGGAGTTGGCACAGCGGGCCACTTTCGATGAAGACCGTCAGATATTGTTGTCGCAGGTACAGGCTGGCGTCACGCGTCTTACTCACCTGACACAACAATTGTTGACCTTGGCTCGTTTGGAGCCTGATGCTCAATCGCCGGTCATTCAGAGGGTCGACTTATCCGCTCTATGCAAGTCAGTGATCAGTGATCAGGTTCGCAGGGCCGAAGCCTCAGGGATCGATCTCGGGCTGGTCGAGCATGCGGCATTATGCATTTTGGGAGATCCCGAAACGCTACGTATCTTGCTCAATAACCTGGTAGATAACGCCATTCGTTACGCGGGTGCTCATACAAAAATTGACTTGGCAGTGCGTAACACTGACCAAGGAATCGTGCTTGAGGTTTGCGACAACGGGCCAGGAATAAATGCAGCGGAGCGTGAGCGGGTGCTTGAGCGATTCTATCGAGGCAACAATCAAATCGGCACTGGCAGTGGGCTCGGGCTTTCAATTGTCAAAACAATTGCGGAAAAGCATGGAGCCCAAGTAGGACTTGACGCTACATCAAATGGTTCGGGGTTGCGAGTACAGATCACTTTCCTGTCTAAATCAGAAAAATATACAGGCTAGGCAATACTTGGAAAATTACCGCAAAAGGCGGGTCAAACGTTGGAATAACCCTTGACGCGGTGGCGACACTATTAAAGAGCGCAACAGAATCGGATCAGGCCTTAACGATTGCCGCCGCCAAACTTGACCGAGGCGTTCTCAAACATAGTTCAATGGGGGCTTGATCATGCTCACCATCAATATTCACGAGGCCAAGACCCATCTATCGAGATTGATAGATCTCGCCGTTAGAGGCATCCCGTTCAAGGTCTTTGCTAAAATCCCCCAAAATTCCAGTCAGGGTGACTAAGACGATGTGGGCAGAAGTTCTAGCGCGGTTTGAAAAACAGGCACCGGCGAGTGTTATGGCCAATCTGGTATTGGAGCACGCCATTTCTGCTGAGTGGATTGATCAGATCTTCGAAGAACATCGTCAGCGCCAGTACCCGCGGGAGCTTTTGTTTTCAACCATCGTTGAGCTGATGTCCCTTGTTTCATTGGGCTTACGACCGTCTTTGCATGCCGCTGCGCGGCAGATGGAAACGCTACTGGTTACCTTGGCAGCGCTCTATGACAAGGTCAGTCGTACGGAGCCCGCGCTGCTGCGAGCCTTGGTCACTGGCAGTGCAGAGCGCTTGGCTCCGACGATAAAAGAGCTGGGTTATTCGAGTATTTTGCCCGGCTGGCAACTGCGCGTCGTTGACGGCAACCACCTGCCTTCTACCGAAAAACGCTTGGGGGCTTTGCGTCGTGAACGGGGCGCGGCTCGACCAGGATTTTCAGTCGTAGTCTACAATCCCGACCTCGATCAGGTGGTCGATTTGCAGCCTTGCGAGGACGCCTACGCCAGCGAACGGGTCGGCGTGCTGCCGCTGCTGGCTAGCGCCCATGAAGGGCAGTTGTGGATGGCCGATCGACTGTATTGCACGCTGCCCGTGATGCAGGCCTGCGAGGAAGTCGGGGCTTCTTTCATTATTCGCCAGCCAAGTAAACATCCCCGACTGATTCAGGAAGGCGAATGGCAAGAACCGGTGCCCGTCAAAACCGGAACAGTGCGTGAGCAAATGATCGAACTCAAGGGCGGGCACTGCTGGCGCCGAATTGAACTGACCCTGCAAACATCTACTGACTCCGGCGACTCTGTGATGTGGTTTTGGAGCAACTTGCCCGAGTCCATCAGCGCCGAGCAGATCGCCGATTTATACCGGCGTCGCTGGAGCATAGAAAGGATGTTTCAGCGCCTTGAATCGGTGCTGGACAGTGAAATCGAAAGCCTCGGTTCTCGCCGAGCGGCGTTGCTGGGTTTTGCTTCGGCGATCTTGGCCTACAACGTGTTGGCGGTTGTGAAACGTAGCGTGGAACAGGCTCACCGCGAGACGCAGCCCGAAGGATGGGAGGCCTCGACGTTCCATTTGGCAGTGCAAGTGCGCAGCGGTTATCAGGGCATGCAGATCGCACTGCCGTCGGACTACCTATCATCTCAAAAGAGCTCGGAAACCTTGGCACAGCGCCTGATGGCGCTGGCCAGGAATATCAAGCCCAGGCAGGTTGCCAAGAGCAAACGCGGACTGAAGAAAGCCAAACCTAAGGAGTGGCTGGAGGGCAGAGCTGCGAACGCTCATGTATCGACGGATCGCGTACTCAAGGCCCACAAAAAGAAAACACCTTGAAAGGGCTGGCCGTTAGAGGGAAGCCTTTCATCATTGCGAAAGCAGGCAGCCGCTGGTTAAGTTGATGTCATTGGCGTCCCCCGAGCCAAGTGAAACGCATGGGCTTTATGGTAGGTCAAATCGTCGTTCCCGATGATTTTGACCAGATGGGTAGCGAGGAAATTGAGCACATGTTTCGACCCATTGGCAGTGAGCACGCTGTCGCCATCGACAGTCTGCCTTTGATCCATAAGGACCCGTTGATCGCATTCTCGTGGCCCAAGCCACCTTCGAGGGTATTACGCTATTAACAGTTGATGCTTTGGTTGCCCAATACCTGGTCCCGTGCAAAACGTCTAATCGTGTTTCGTAAGATGAACCCCGCCCTTTGCGGGGTTTTTCGTTTTTTGGAGTTTTAAATTTTTTAGCAGCCTCCGGGGCAGTGACGTCCTTGGCCTGGAGGTCACCATAGGCACATTAGCCGCTGCGACCCTCAACGATAAAATAAACCTAACAAATGTTAGATAGGTTCTTGACGGGCGCCCATTAGCTCGCTATTGTCTGGCTACCTAACAACAGTTAGGTAATCCAGCCACCTGCCTCCAGGATCGACCATGACCTCTAAACTTCAACTGTTCACTTCCCCTTCGGCTTTCCCCAATCCGCAGCGCTTGCGTCTGTTCATGCATGAAAAGGGCATTGCTGATCAGTTCGACGAAACCATCTATGACATGGCCCCTGGGGGCGAGCAGCGGGGCTGGCGTCACCTAAACATGAATCCGTGGGGCGAGACGCCCACGCTCCAACTGGCGGACGGAAGCTTCATTTCCGAGACGGCTGCCATCGCTCGCTACCTTGACCAGTCCTATCCCGGTCGCAAGATCATGGGGGAGAGCGCACTGGAACAGGGGCTCGATAACATGTGGGACAACCGGGTCTCGGTGCACATCCTGTACCGGATCGTCACGGCGTTTCACGTTTTACACACCGGGCTCGGATTCAAGCTGGAGCTGACGAAGAACGAGGCGTGGGGCGAGCACTGCCGCAAGGAAGCATTGGCTCACGCTGCTTTGGTCAATCGTCATCTGTCCGACGGTCGCGAATGGTTGCTGGGCGGGGATGCTCCCACCTTCTCGGACATAACCCTGGCAACCGCGATTGCGTTCTCCAAATTCCCGGTCAACGCCACGCCGCTGGACGAGCGTTTTGAGTTTCTGGACGCCTACTGGAAACGCTGGCAGAAGCGCCCTAGCTTCCAGGCTGCCTACGCTGATCGCAGCAGTGGTATTCCTGAGCTGAACTCGCCGACGGAGTAACGGTTCCGGTGATCGGTGGTAGCGGAACCGCCGGGATCGCCCGTCCAGCGACGCTAGGTCTACCTAACAAAAGGTAGGCTCTTCATATAGCATGCTGCACACTTTCTAAAACATCGTCCTTTGGACGAAAGGCATCACAATGATTACCAACGCCCGAGAGGCCATCCTGATGGCCGCCACGAAAATTGCCCAATCACAGGGCTACAATGGCCTGAATTTCCGTGACCTTGCCCAACAGGTCGGGATCAAAGCGGCAAGCATTTATTACCACTTCCCGAGTAAAGCCGATCTTGGCGTTGCTGTTGCCAAGCGATATTGGGAAGACGGCGCGGCTGCACTTGAGACGATCTGCGAAGAAGACCCGAACCCGATAGACGCCTTGCGTCGTTTTCCTGAGATTTTTCGCCGATCACTTGAAGCCGACAATCGCCTTTGCCTAGGCAGTTTTGTCGGTGCGGAAACAGACAGTTTGCCCACTGATATGACCAAGGAAATCCAGGCGTTTGCGGACGTAAACGTCGCTTGGCTCAGCAAGCTTCTTTGCGCCGCGAAGGTGTGCAAACCACAGGATAGCGAGGTTCGGGCATGTGCCATTTTTGCAGCCGTCGCCGGCGCCCAGCTCATCGCAAGAAGTCGCTCGGACATTTCGCTTTTCGACACGCTGATCGAGGCTTACCGCGCGTCTGGGCCTTTGCCTGCATAGGCGAACGAAGTCGATTTTTAGGCGTGAGTGCAGCGACCGAAAACTTCTATTTTCTGCCTGCCAACTGGCACATAGGCGAGGATTTACCATGAGCTCTGACATCAATTTTGACTTGGCCGCGTTGGCCATAATGAAGATTTACGATTGGCCCACCGGCCCTTACCCGGCTCGCGTGCGTATAGCTTTGGCAGAGAAGAACCTACAGTCACGCGTGCAATTTTTGCCGGTCAATCTCTGGAAGGGCGAACACAAGACGCCCGAATTCCTCGCGAAGAACTACTCAGGCACGCTGCCGGTGCTCGAACTCGACGACGGAACGCTCATTGCCGAGTGCACGGCCATTACCGAATACCTTGACGCGCTTGATGGCGTTCCCACACTCACCGGTAGGACGCCGCGGGAAAAGGGCCTGATCCACATGATGAGTAAGCGCGCGGAATTGGAGCTGCTCGACGCCATCAGTGTTTATTTTCACCATGCCACGCCAGGGCTTGGACCCGACGTCGAGATTTATCAGAACGCCGAATGGGGATTTCGCCAGCGCGACAAGGCGATAAAGGGAATGCACTACTTCGATGCGATTCTTAAAAGCCAGCCGTTCGTCACCGGCGACGACTTCACGATGGCTGATATCACGGTCATAGGCGGTTTGATCTTTGCGGGCTTGGTGGATCTGCCAGTGCCAGGGGAGTGCGAGGCTCTGCAAGCGTGGTACACACGAATGCAGGAGCGTCTCAGCGTAAAGAATTGCGTAACCATGTCAGAGGTGACGCCTGCCGCTTAACCACGCCTGACCATAGGACGAAATTTTCACGTCTGGCCGACGCATTGTGAACATTTGGCACTCTAGTCTGTTGCCATCCAATCTATGCGTCAGGGCGGTTTTTTTGAATGCCTGTCGCATCCCCATAATAAGGAGCGACAGATGGCGATCGGCGTAATTTCAGCGTCAATTCCGGTGAATGTTGGCGTAACCGCCGACCACCAAGCCAAATTCAGAGTAACCGCGAAATCAACTGCATTTCCCACCCCTGGCGCCGCAACGACCGCAGTGAACAGCCTAACTGAAACGTCCATTGAAACGGCGCAAGAGGCCGAAAATGGTGTTCGCCACACTCAAGCGGGAGAAATCATTAACACCAAGATTTAGTCATCTAGCCAGTACGGCCCGGTAATAGTCCCCGTTGGCGGGGCCGGGTCACATTCATTTAAATAGGTTCACACCTGTTTGTATATCGCGCTGAAGCCCTTAATCTTGTCCGGTTCACTTAACTCGTAAATACGACGGAATTTTCACCTGTTGCCAACGTAAACCAAACGCTTGCGCTTTTACTCTCTGATCTCGTTCAACCCCTTATGCAAGGCATTTTTTAGGCCTTGGTGTATCAGAAAATCAGGAGTTACCTATGTCTATTGGCGCTATTTCAGCTTCTATCTCCGTACGCGGTGGGGCAACTAGCCCTGTCACCGATAAAACGAAAACGCCCGCTTCGACGAGCGCGACGCCCTCCACTAGCAGCGTCGTCAGTGTTGCGGCGGCGGCTTTAAAGGAAGCTACCGAGACATCCGCCGAGACTGCAAAAGAGGCGGGGCATGGCGATCGTGTAGCTCAACGGTTAATAGCCAAGCAACACGAGGCTTCGGTATCGAATTCCCCTGCGCAGACTCCGGCCAAAGGGACTGTAAACGGCTCCGGGCAAATCACAGGCGAAACCATTAACACCAAGGCCTGATTGTCATCCTAAGATAAAACCCGCGGCAGTCCTGTCTTACTAAGGGCTGCTTAAGGCTTTCTGAACACTTGCTGAACGTTTCTTAAGTAAATTTTTTATACCGAGATAGTCTCTCGCTAATCACGTATTTTAATTTTCACTCTATCGAGTGGCTTGTGGCGTTCGCACCACAAATATTTCCCCCCCGCCAAAGCGCATCGGCTAATAATAATCCCCCATAATAATAATCACGATTGTAGAGATGTATGCCAATGGAAACCGTTACTCGCCTGCGTTCTAACTCGTTATTTGTCTGGCGTACTCTTGGGCGTTACAGAATTGTGTCAGTTGCACTGCTGATAGGACTATTAGGTGTGGCGGCGTATGCACACTTTAAACATCCTGTGCTGAAAAACTTCGCTCATGGCTCGGCTGCTGAAATTGCTAACCTCAAAGCGTCATGGAGCAAAGGCGAAATCATCGTCTTTGTGCGTCACGCTGAACGTTGCGACCAATCGGACGCCACCTGCCTTAGCGCTAAAGACGGAATTACCACTCGGGGAAGCGATGCTGCCCGGGATGTCGGCAAGGAATTTGAAAGACTGGGACTGGATAATACCGACGTCTATGCCAGCCCTCTTGCGAGAACCACGCAAACGGCCGCGTTTATGTTTAACCGTGAGGTAGATACCCGAACGTGGCTTGCCGATTGCCGCGCTACGATGCTGACAAACGCAATCAAGCATAAGGCAGTCGGACGTAATCTAGTCTTGGTGACTCACAGTGACTGCATCAGAGAGGTCGAGAAGGGCCTGAAGGTTTTCTTGCCCGCCAAACCGGCTTATACCTCTTCGTTGTTTATTTCACTCGGCGAAAATACGCACCCACATGCCCTTGGTTTTATCGATGCCGCGCCGTTTGCAGCGGATTTTAAACACGAATGGTAGCCTTGCTTCATCCCTGACATGCCCTTTCAAAGACGCGCCGTATTGCGGCGCGTTTGCCCCGCTTTGGGGCCTGGCTACACATGCTGTAGCAAACGGTAGCGAGCCCTCGCTGCAAAGCCGTTACGTAGCAAATTAATCCACCCGTGATAGCTCATTGATCTTAAAGCCTTTTTCTTGCACTTTTTTTCGGTTGCTTTCTGTGGCACACTTTCTGCTCTCTATTCCGCTGTTACACACCTTGTTCCGCTATAGCGGAATTTAACCACGGCGGAGTTCATCACATGCATCGCGGACCTTCCCTTTTGAAAGCTTGTGCGTTTGTTCTTGCGGCTACGGCCACGCTTATCAGCTCGGTGCAGGCGGCAGACACCAGCAAGCTCGACAGCGTGTTGCAGCGGGGCCATCTGGTGGTGGGCACGGGCAGCACTAACGCGCCTTGGCATTTCCAGGGTGCTGACGGAAAGCTCCAAGGCTTCGATATCGACATCGCGCGGATGATCGCCAAAGGGCTGTTCAACGACCCCAGCAAAGTCGAGTTCGTGGTGCAGTCGTCCGACGCACGAATTCCTAACTTGCTGACTGACAAAGTCGACATAAGCTGCCAGTTCATTACCGTCACTGCCAGCCGTGCCCAACAAGTCGCCTTTACCCTGCCTTACTACCGCGAGGGCGTAGCGCTGTTGCTGCCCATCCAGAGTAAGTACAAAGAGATTGACGACCTGAAAGCCGCCGGTGACAGCGTTACCGTGGCGGTACTGCAAAACGTCTACGCTGAAGAACTGGTACACCAGGCCTTGCCCAAAGCCAAAGTCGATCAGTACGACAGCGTTGACTTGATGTACCAGGCCGTCAACTCCGGCCGTGCCGACGCTGCCGCCACGGATCAGTCTTCGGTCAAATACCTGATCGTGCAGAACCCAGGCCGCTATCGCACCCCGAATTTCGCCTGGAGCCCACAGACCTACGCCTGCGCCGTCAAACGTGGCGACCAGGACTGGCTGAACTTCGTCAACACTGTGTTGCATGAAGCGATGACTGGCGTTGAGTTCCCGACCTATGCCGCCTCGTTCAAACAATGGTTCGGCGTCGATCTGCCGACCCCGGAAATTGGTTTCCCTGTCGAATTCAAATGACTCGGTGAGAGCAGGGCAGTGCGTTGACTGCCCCGTTCCAGGTACTGCTGACCATGAACTATCAGTTGAATTTTGCCGCCGTCTGGCGTGATTTTCCCAGCTTGCTATCAGGCTTGGGGTTGGGCCTGGAATTGGCGTTGATCTCAATTGCCATTGGCTGCGTCATTGGCCTGATGGCGGCGTTCGCACTGCTGTCAAAACACCGGACCTTGCGAGTCATCGCCTCGGTGTACGTCACGGTGATCCGTAATACGCCGATTTTGGTACTGATCCTGCTGATCTACTTTGCGCTGCCGAGTTTGGGCATCCGCATGGACAAGCTGCCGTCGTTCATCGTCACCCTGTCGCTGTACGCCGGGGCGTATTTGACCGAAGTGTTTCGTGCGGGGCTGTTAAGTATTCATAAGGGCCAGCGCGAAGCCGGGCTGGCAATTGGCCTGAGCGAATGGCAAGTGCGCGCTTACGTGATCATCCCGGTGATGCTGCGCAACGTGTTGCCGGCGCTGTCGAACAACTTCATCTCGTTGTTCAAGGACACCTCGTTGGCGGCGGCGATTGCCGTGCCGGAGCTGACCTACTACGCCCGCAAGATCAACGTTGAAAGCTATCGGGTCATCGAAACCTGGATGGTGACTACGGCGTTGTACGTGGCGGCCTGTTACCTCATCGCCATGGTCTTGCGCTACTTAGAGCAACGCTTGGCGATCCGTCGCTAGGAGGTCTGGTATGTACGAAGCTCATAGCTGGCTGCAAGAACTGTGGATCGCCCGGGAAGCGTTGCTGGCGGGTTTTTTGACCACCATTCAATGTTCGGTCATTGCGATTATCTGCGGCACGGTGATCGGCCTGTTTGCCGGGTTGGTGCTGACCTACGGCAAGCTCTGGAGTCGCCTGCCGTTTCGGCTTTATGTCGATCTGATTCGCGGCACTCCGGTGTTTGTGCTGGTGTTGGCCTGCTTTTATATGGCCCCGGCGTTGGGCTGGCAGGTCAGCGCATTTCAAGCCGGTGCGCTGGGACTGACGTTATTTTGTGGTTCCCACGTCGCGGAAATCGTGCGCGGCGCCTTGCAAGCGATTCCTCGCGGGCAACTTGAAGCGGGCAAGGCCATTGGCCTGACCTTTAAGCAGTCACTGGCTTATGTGTTGCTGCCTCAGGCGCTTCGGCAGATTTTGCCGACGTGGGTGAATTCCTCCACCGAGATCGTCAAGGCCTCGACCCTGTTGTCGGTGATTGGTGTTGCTGAACTGCTCCTCAGCACCCAACAGGTCATCGCCCGAACGTTCATGACGCTGGAGTTTTACCTGTTCGCCGGATTTCTTTTTTTCATCATCAACTACGCCATCGAGCTTCTTGGACGGCAAATTGAAAAACGGGTGGCCTTGCCATGACAGCGACACACACTGCTACTGCCCCAGCGTTGCTGAGCATCGAGGGGCTGCATAAATCCTATGGCGCGGTCGAGGTGCTCAAAGGCGTTGACCTGCACATGCAGCGCGGCAACGTCGTGACCCTGATTGGCTCAAGTGGTTCGGGCAAAACCACCTTGCTGCGCTGCGTCAATTTGCTCGAAGAGTTTCAAGGCGGCCGTATCCGTCTCGATGGCCAGGACATCGGCTACAGCGATGTCGATGGAAAACGTGTCCGCCATGCCGAAAAAGTCATTGCCCAGCATCGGTCCATGACCGGTATGGCGTTCCAGCAATTCAACCTGTTCCCGCACCTCAGCGCCTTGCAGAACGTCACCCTGGGCTTGCTCAAAGTGAAAAAACTGCCCAAGGACGAAGCGGTGGCACTGGCCGAAAAGTGGCTGGAACGGGTGGGCCTGCTGGATCGGCGCAATCACTTTCCGGGGCAACTGTCAGGCGGCCAGCAACAGCGCGTGGCGATTGCCCGAGCGATTGCGATGAACCCGAGCCTGATGCTGTTTGATGAAGTCACCTCGGCACTCGATCCAGAACTGGTCGGCGAAGTGCTGAGTGTGATCAAGGGCCTGGCCGAGGAGGGCATGACCATGTTGCTGGTCACCCATGAAATGCGGTTCGCGTACGAAGTGTCGGACCAGATTGTCTTCATGAATCAAGGCCGCATCGAAGAACAGGGCCCGCCCAAAGCATTATTCGAACAACCCAAGTCGGCGCGCTTGAGTGAGTTCCTTAAGAACATCCGTTTTTAGTCGTTCAACACACCGCATTACTCTTTTAGATAAAACAGCAGGAGACGTTCATGAGCATTACTCGTTATGGCACCGGCAACACTGCCGGCGGTGGCCAGCCCCGTCCTTTCGCCCGTGCAGTTGAAGCCGATGGCTGGCTGTACGTGTCCGGCCAAGTGCCTGCGCAAAACGGCGAGATCATCAATGGAGGGATCGTTGAACAGACCCATCAGACCATGAAGAACCTGATTGCCATTCTCACCGAAGCCGGCTATGGCCTGGAAGACGTGGTACGTACCGGCGTCTGGCTCGAAGACCCACGGGATTTCTGGAGTTTCAACAAAGTGTTCTCGGAGTATTTCGCCAGCGAACACGCGCCAGCCCGCGCCTGTGTCCAGGCCAACATGATGGTGGATTGCAAAGTCGAAATTGACTGCGTGGCGTACAAGAAGCCAACGGCCTGACACCCTGCGCGCTGATCGTTCCTGCGCGAGCGTGGGAACAATCAGTGGGCAGCGTTAAACTGCTTGGCATTCTTACCGACCGCTTATTGGGTAGTACGCACAATGACCGAAGACACCATCAAACGTCGGGCCAGAGGGCTGGATCGAGCGTTCGATATCCTCGACTTTCTCAAAGAGAAAGGCACGCCGTTGCGCCCGAATGAAATCGCAACCGGTATTAGCAGCCCAAAATCGACGGTTTATGAACTGGTCAGCTCGCTGCTTGAACGGCGGATTCTGGAGACCGTGGGCAAGGACGGGCATGTCTACCTTGGCCGTCAGCTGTACTTTCTCGGCCAAGCGCATTTGCGGCATTTCGACTTCACCCGTGAAGCGGAGACGTCACTGGCCGAGATCGTCAGCCAAACCCGTGAGACGGCGCAAATGTGCTTGCTCAACGGGCGTAAATACACCGTGGCGTTGATGAAAGAAGGCGAGCGGCATTTTCGTATTTCCTCAGACATCGGCGAAAACGCGCCGATTCCCTGGACGGCGTCCGGGCGCCTGTTGCTCAATCACTTGAGCGACCAGGAGATCAGCGACCTTATTGACCCCGATGATTACGTGCTGCCTAGCGGAGAGTTGCTGCCCATGGACACCTTTCTGCGGGAAATTCGTCAGGCGGGTGAAGACGGTTTTTTTTCCTTCGACAGCGTGGCCGACACCTTCACCCATTGCTTCGCCGCGCCGGTCAAGGACGAGCGGGGCATCTGCGTCGCTACCTTGTGCATCGTCGCCCCGCGTGCGGATGCCAAAAACAATTACAGCGATTACCGTAGGGTGCTGATCGACAGCGCCAACGGTCTTGCGCGCCGAGTCAACGAATAGCGCGGCCCGCGTCGCGCTGATCAGGAGAACAGTCATGAGTTTTGCAACGGCCGAATTGAACGCTACCCCAGTGCAAAAGGGTGCTGCTGCGCCGGGCGATAGCCTGGTTTGCGACGTCAGCCTGCCCGCGTTGGTGATTCATCAGCAGGCGTTGGACCATAACATTCGCTGGATGCAAGCCTTCGTCAGCAACAGCGGCGCCGAGTTGGCGCCTCACGGCAAAACCAGCATGGTTCCGGCGTTGTTTCGCCGGCAACTGGACGAGGGCGCTTGGGGCATCACCTTGGCCACCGCCGTGCAGACCCGCGCCGCTTATGCGCATGGCGTGCGCCGGGTGTTGATGGCGAATCAACTGGTCGGGACGCCGAACATGGCGTTGATCGCGGATTTGCTCGATGACTCGATGTTTGATTTCCACTGCATGGTCGATCACCCAGACAATGTTGCAGCGTTGGGCGAATACTTCGGCGGACGCGGCCTGCGCCTGAACGTAATGATCGAATACGGCGTGCCCGGCGGCCGTTGTGGCTGCCGCACCGAGCAAGAAGTGTTGGCGTTGGCTGAATCCATCGCCGCCCAACCGGCGCTGGCGTTGACCGGAATCGAAGGCTACGAAGGCGTGATTCATGGTGACCAGGCCATTGCCGGCATCAAAGCCTTTGCCGCGTCCTTGGTGCGCTTGGCGGTTGAGTTGCAGGACAAAAGCGCGTTTGCGTTGACTCGGCCCATCGTCACCGCATCCGGCTCAGCGTGGTATGACCTTATCGCCGAAGCCTTCGACGCCCAAGCGGTTCGCGAACGATTTCTCAGCGTGCTGCGTCCCGGCAGTTACGTGGTGCATGACCACGGCATCTATAAAGACGCCCAATGCTGCGTGCTGGATCGCCGTAGCGAACTGAGCGAGGCATTACGCCCGGCACTGGAAGTCTGGGCCCACGTGCAGTCCATGCCGGAGCCGGGGTTTGCCGTGATCGCCATGGGCAAACGCGACGTGGCTTACGACGCTGGGTTACCTAACCCTTTACGGCGTTATCGCGCCGGGGTCGTGCCTGCGCAGGGTGATGACGTCAGCGCTTGCAGCGTGACCGCAGTGATGGATCAGCATGCATTCATGACCGTCGCGCCGGGTTGCGAACTGAAGATTGGCGACATCATTTCGTTTGGCACCTCACACCCCTGCCTGACCTTTGATAAATGGCGTTCGGGCTGCCTGGTGGATGAAAACCTGCAGGTTATCGAAACCCTGCACACCTGTTTCTAGACCCAGGAGCCTGCACGTCTGATGAGCGAATTGATCAGTCACCATCACCCCCGCATCGCCTTGATCGGCGAATGCATGATCGAACTGCAACAGCACGCCAACGGCACGCTGCAACAAAGTTTCGGCGGCGACACCTTGAACACCGCGGTGTACATGGCGCGCATGCTTGGCGGCACGTCCCAGGTTGATTACGTCACCGCGCTGGGCGACGACAGCTTCAGCGATGCAATGTGCCAGGTGTGGGCTGACGAACAGATCGGCCTGAGCCGGGTGCAACGTCTGCCGGGACGTTTGCCAGGGCTGTATTGCATCCAGACCGATGCCAACGGCGAGCGACGGTTTTTGTACTGGCGCAATGAAGCAGCCGTACGCGATTGTTTTACCACGCCGGCCGCCGAGCCGATTCTGGCGGCGCTTGTGGAATACGACGTGCTGTATTTCAGCGGCATCACCCTGGCGGTATTGGGCGAACAAGGCCGGGCGCGGTTGCTGTCGGTGTTGATCGACGCCCGCGCTCGGGGCGCCCGAGTAGCGTTTGACAACAACTACCGGCCGCGACTCTGGGCCAGCGTCGAACAGGCTCGCGAGGCCTATCGGGCGGTACTGCCCCACGTCGACCTGGCATTATTGACCGAAGACGACGAACACGCCTTGTTCGGCTATACCGACTCGGAACAACTGCTGTCGGTGTATCGGGACTTAAGCATTAGCGAAGTAGTGGTCAAGCGCGGGGCCAACAGCTGCTTGGTGGAATGCCAGGGCGAACGCTTCGAAATCCCGGCGCACCGAGTGACTCGGGTAGTAGACACCACCGCAGCCGGCGATTCATTCAGCGCCGCGTATTTGGCCCAACGGCTCAAAGGCGGCAGCCCGGAACAAGCCGCGCAGGCCGGGCATCGGCTGGCCAGCCTAGTGATTCAACATCCTGGGGCGTTGATCCCCAAAAGCGTGATGCCCATGCCATTACGTATTGATTCGTAAGGGTAGGAGTGAACGTGTTTGCGATGGAGCGCGAAGCGGTCCCAATCGCTGGCAAGCGGGCTATTACAATGGATCGGTGGACCTGAATCTAGGTTTTCGCTGAATTTAAAGAAGTTTCCTACACGCAACATTGAATTGTATGGCATTTTTTTTTGGCGTCATCGCCCAGAGTCAGTCCTTACGTTGAAACAAGGAGTGACGAATGTCTTATCTGGCCGATACCCAAAAAAACGCCACAAATTTAACGGGGGACCAACAAAATAACCTTTTAAAACTCTCGTTCCCCAATCAATGGATCTCCGAGCAGACTCGACTCGCGCGCCCGACGTATTTGATTCTTAACTCAGATGGTGAACAGGAAAATCTCCAAGCGCTACTGACCCAGCAACCCACACCAGAGCACATTAATGTCTACAGTCAAACACCCATAAGCAGCATGGCGGCAGGACCGTTCATCTTCAAAATCAGCAGCACAATTAGGCCGCTGCTCACTTCATTGCTCGCAACCCCCGAGTGCAACTGGGGCTGGCTGGTCAGCTGCAAAGGCGACCAGATTGCGGCCATGGCCGACCATTGGCGCGCACGCATTATCATCGGCCAACGGCCTGAGCAATCGCTGTACCGATTCCACGACAACCGCGTGATCGCGCGGGCATTGAACCATCTTGAACTTGAATCACTGCCCCAATACCTCGGACCAATCGCTGGCCTTTGCTATTGGAATGGACAGGACTGGGCTGCGGAGGAAAATCCGAGTCCTGGTATCTACCCGGTGCCGGCAAATCCGGCTTGGCTGACGGTTCCGGTGCCGGCAAAGAGTTTGAGGGCAGTCCTGCGTCACAATATTGAACTCTATCTTCGTGGGAAACATGCTCTAGGGAAGGTCTGAAATAAGACCTTCTTTTTCTGGCAAATCGGGCGTCAAGCGCTCCGAAAGAAAGTACTTCACTGAAATTTCGAAAATATCGGCTTTTATTGATGAATAAGCCGGTTTTAAGCACTTATTAACCCTTAATTTCCATACTGCGGACGCACCTGTCCTATAGGCTCCATCAAATGTCGGCGCGCCATCCACAGATTCGACAGTGCAAACAGTGTCACCAACTGCGCCGTGTTCTTTACCAACCCGCGAAACCGCACCTTGGTGTAACCAAACTGGCGCTTGATCACCCGAAACGGGTGCTCAACCTTGGCCCGAGTTTGCGATTTGGCGTATTCAATCTTGCGCAACGCACGGCCAATGACGCTTTTTTCTCCATGTTTGCGGCGGCTGCTGGGCCTGGCGGAGATCGACCAGATCATCTCGCGCCCCTCATGTTCAAGCCGCTTTTCTACGCCGGTGTAGCCCGCGTCGCCACAGAGATGGGTCTCTTCGCCGTGCAGCAACTGATCGACTTGAGTGACGTCCGCGACATTGGCTGCCGTGCCCACCACGCTGTGCGTCAGACCCGTATCAGCGTCTACTCCGATGTGCGCTTTCATCCCGAAAAAATATTGATTACCTTTCTTGGTCTGATGCATTTCGGGGTCGCGTTTACCCTCTTTATTCTTGGTCGACGTCGGCGCATGAATGATCGTGGCATCAACAATTGTGCCCTGACGAAGCATCAAACCTCGGTCTCCCAGGTAGCCATTAATGACCTCCAGGATTCCCCCGGCAAGATGGTTTTTCTCCAGCAGGCGACGGAAGTTGAGAATCGTGGTTTCGTCGGGAATGCGTTCCAGATTCAACCCCGCGAACTGGCGCAGAATCGTGGTCTCATAAAGAGACTCTTCCATTGCTGGATCGCTATAGCCGAACCAGTTCTGCATCAGGTGCACACGCAACATGGCCATCAAGGGATACGCCGGGCGGCCCCCTTCGCCTTTTGGATAATGCGGCTCGATCAAAGCGATCAACCCCTTCCAGGGGACGACCTTGTCCATCTCGCTCAGGAAAATCTCACGGCGGGTTCGCTTACGTTTACCGGCGTACTCGGCATCGGCGAAAGAAATTTGCTTCATGGGGGGGCAACCGCTCGGCTCATGTGATGGGGGACATTTCACCAGATTTGAAAACCTTTTTCAGAGTTTCCCTAGAGACATACGAACTGGAACAAAGCATGCCTGTCAGTGATTGGTTAGATATACAACTAGACATGGCAGAGCAGTGGGGATGGGCTGCGCCGGAGAAGTTGCTGTTTTTAATAACGCAACGCCTCAAAGAAGAGAAAGGAAAGATTATTCAAGACTGGCTCCCACTACAGGGCGAGGCGCCGCAGTTGCATTTCGATCGGCTTTATAAAGAAGCGGAATATTGGTGCGATGCGAAATTGCAGTAATGCTAGTCAGGATTAATGACGGCGAATGGAGTGGTTTAGTTTGACGAAAATACAGACGTTTATCGTGGCGCTGTGTATATTTCTGAATCCGGTGACCTTGAGTATTGGCGGGCTAGCTTGGTTTGGAAATGCTTTAAGTAATAGACCATGTCCCTATGGTGGCTCGCAGGTTATATTGAAGTACATCATCCAACCGAAAAGCCTGCTGGACTCCTATGGTTTGAGCGTTCCGTTTGGAATAAGCGCACTTCCGACGGTGATTATTTTGGATATGTTAACGCTTCCAAAAGACTCTCACGGCTGCGCTTCATGGCACGAGGCTATATTTTGAAAAAGCGTGGAATTTTTATAACTGTAGATAAAGCTAAGAATCGCTTCAAGCACGTTGCAGGTGTTTGTACTCTCCTGCTTGTAAGCGGTTGTAGCGACACGGGTAAGGATCAGTTTACGTTAAAAACGGAAATGCCTGCCGATTTTAAACTTCAAGCTGATGCCCACTATGTGCCGGCTACTGGGGAGGTGTGTACTGCGCGGCGTCGAAAAAATGGACGTCTCATAGACAAGAAACGCTTCATAAGCGAAGTGCAGGATTCTCAATATACGGCGGTTTTCAATATTCCTTTGGCGATAGTGGAGAATAATTGTCCGTTGGTATTGGATGGGTTGAAGCTGGATGTTGAGGGTCGATGGGGGCCAGGCCGGTGGGACCTCGATGGAGATATCGCAGGCATCTCATTTCGTGACGGAGCCCCTGTCGATAACGTGAAATCTGGCAGTATAGAAAACACACTTTATAATGGCGAATGTCAGTGGTTTTTTAGGACTGCGGGGCCTGAGCGCTACATTATAAAAGTTTTGAGATGCCGAGCTATTGATAGTAACGGTGAGGTCCTAAAGCATTCTGCGGGAGGTATTCTTCGTCGCGATACATTAGGTGGAAAAACAATAAGCATGGGTTTTAAAGTGGCCGATAGTGAAAAGCCTTATTTTAAGAAATATTGGTTTAAAACTGTGGCCGGCTGGAAGCCGTGCGACGGACATTGGGGCCGTGCTATGGAGGAGCTGTGCTTATCCCCACCTCAATTTAAAAATTTCAAGATGCCTGATGGCCGTGATTGCAGCGTGTATCCAAATTGCACTGAATAAGGAGTGTTAATGAACGGTCGAGATCAATATGTTCCGTTTTTTGAAAGTAAAAGACTTGCCTGTCCATTGCGTGGGCAGCGAATAAGCTTTCAGCTGGTGGACGAAGTTAGAAGCGGGAAAACCTACGCCGGACTGGCTTATAAAATAGTCGACAGCGTAGGTCAGAACTACGATGGTATTTTAGATGCGCAAGGATCTGCTGTTCTGGATGGTTGCTATCTAGGAATGGTTGTTTTAACGCTAAATGAGGTCTGCACGGACATTGAAGGTTATTATAAAGATCTGACGACCCGTGAATATTATCCACTTCCTATTACTGAGCTCCAAGTGCGGGCTGAAGAATCCCGGTTCGTTAATAACGACGGTTCACGTGTCGAAAATAATCCAGCGCAAGTAAACGCTGATGAATTTTTTTACGTTGAGGTCAGAGATTTAGTCGAGCAAGCAGCTCACCTACCGCCTTTGGTAGCGCGTGCCCGCGTTCCGCGGTTAGCTCATTTGAGATGGCCGGAAGCGGCCAGCGGGAAAGAACAAGAGCGATGGGGCGTTATTCTGATGCCTAACAAACATACGGTTCTGGAGGTTCGACCATTGCGGGCTTTGCGGCCAATCCTTTCAACCGATAACGAATTCTGCGCCCTGAATCTCTACCAACTGGCACTGATGTCCACCTTGACTTACGTCGGCTTTGGGCAGAATCCTTCGGAGAAACCCGTAGACCGGGTTAGCTTCCCGTTTAGTCCGACTCCGGGCAATTTTTTCGGAGACGCCCTCGCCAGTTACAAAGAAATCTGGCGTGTAAACGACGATCAAACGGACGCGTATTATCCGTTGTACGAAGACGTGCCTTACTCAAAACGGTTTGAAGTCTTGCCGTTCAATCCAAAGCTCTATGAGCAAAATCTTCCCGAGAAAGGGGATAAGCAAGAGCACCCGGCTAACCAACATTTTTTTGATGACACTGACCTTGAAGAAGATACCGATACTCAGGCCTATATAACCCATCACGATGAAATTATCGTTATCGCAGTGAGGGGTACTCAGGAGGCAGCTGACATGTTCAGGGATGCCGATGCGTTGCAAGTTCCATTTGAAGGTGGCGATGAGCGTGTACACCGGGGGTTTTATGGTGCTTACCTTGCGCTCCGCAATTTTGTAAACCGTTATCTGTCGCGATTTCACTTCGGACAGAAAGTGATTATCTGTGGACACAGCCTGGGTGGTGCAATTGCTACTTTGTTGGCGGAAGCGTTACGCCGCTCAAAAAAATACGACGTTCTCCTCTACACCTACGGTGCACCCCGAGTCGGAGACACCGCATTTGTCGATAGCGCCTCAGAGCTCGTCCATCACCGCATCGTCAACCACAACGACCCTGTTCCAAGCGTGCCTTTGCCATGGATGAATGTAAGAAGGGAGGAATTAATAGGCTTGGCGGTTATACCGTCCGGCTGGGTGGGGATACCTACTGCGATGGTGCGAACCAGCGGTGACCCTTATGAGCACCATGGCAAGCAGCAGCATTTCATGCCGATAAAGCTAAATGACGGTGAGAAGTCGTCGGTGCTATGGGATCCCGGTTGTAACTCCATTGAGGGCGCAGCGATTTGCACGTATTTGCAGAGCCAGCAAACCCGTCAGTACGACGGTGGTGATATGCCAAAGCGAGACGGGCTTATCCAGCAATTACTAGAGAGTAGCGATCACCGGATGGTCGTGAGCTATATACCCTTTACCTGGGCTACTTTACGTCGCTGGCAAGAGACGCAGTTGGCCGGTCAAACGGTTGTCACCGACAGAGAATACCGCGTAATCGAAAAGGCTATAACGCAGCTGGGAGATGCGCTCAAACAAAAAGAAACTCATTCCTATGACTTGCCTCGCGGTTTGCGCTCAATGGCAGAAATTGCCAGCCTGAGGGACGAGATTTACCGTTTGAACACGACCCTTGAGCGTTTGAAAAAATTGAATGCGTCCACGCTCAAACTAGCCGATGTGTACGGAACTGCGGCGCAGTCGGAAAATATTGAAGGCAGTTTAAAGCGCTGGACTGCTCATAAAGAAAACGTCGCACGCGTGCAGTTGGCAATGATCCCTTCACGACCTGACGATGTATATATCGCCGGGGTTTATCAGGATCGTGATTTAGATTCGAGGGGGGTAGGGTCATCTGTGGAAGACAATTCATAAACAGCCTGTAGAAGCTGCCGAAGGCTGCAAAGCCGCTACGACTCTAAGATTTAATTGACAGGGGTGATAGCAAGCAGCCGTAGATGCCGTGGGAGCGGGCTTGCCTGCGAAGAGGCCGGTCATCAGCGCCGCTGATGTCGACCTGAAATGTGGGTCGCCTGCATTGGCACTTTCGTTGGCAAGCCAACTCCCACAGAGACTTCGGTAGACACGACAGGGTCGGTGCCGAAAACTTTTATCGCAGCCTTCGGCAGCTCCTACAAAACCGCGTGTTTGCTGCGCCACAGACGACGTTCAGTCCCGATAAAACACCTGCACCAAGTGATACCCAAACTTGCTCTTGATCGGCCCGTGAATCACCCGTACCGGTTTTTTGAATATCACCGAATCAATTGCGCCGACCAGTTGCCCCGGCCGAACTTCGCCCAGGTCGCCGCCGCGTTTGCCGGAGGGGCAGGTGGAGTATTTTTTGGCCAATACGTCGAATGCCTCGCCCTTGGCAATACGTTGCTTGAGCTGTTCGGCCTCTTCGGCGGTTTTCACCAGGATATGGCGGGCGAGTGCTTTCATGGGGGCGGACAGTCCTGAAAAAAACGGTGACTATTATGCCTGTCCTTGACCTGGATTGATTGTTTCCGCTGACAGGTGTGCAAGATCTGCAATATCGGTTTGCGCCCGGCCCTTTATCCATCCAAGCTACAGGCCTTCGTCGGCGACCACATCTTCATCTATTGGCCGGCCATTCGTTATTTTTCGCTTTTGTGTGGATGTTGCTCATGGATTTCCAAGCGCTGTTGAAAATTCTGGCCAGCCAGGACGGATCCGACCTTTTCTTGTCCACCGGCGCGCCGCCCTGCGCAAAGTTCAATGGGGTGCTTAAGCCGCTGAGCACCGAGGCGTTGAAGCCCGGCGACGTGGCGAGCGTTGCCGACAGCATCATGGATGCCGAACAGCGGCTGGAATTCGAACGCGAGCTGGAGATGAACCTGGCGGTGTCACTGGCAGGCATCGGTCGATTTCGGATCAATATTTTCAAGCAGCGCAACGAAGTCTCGATAGTGGCGCGCAACATCAAGCTGGAGATACCGCGTTTCGAGGATTTGAAGTTACCGCCGGTGCTGCTCGAAGTGGTCATGGAAAAGCGCGGCTTGGTGCTGGTCATTGGCGCCACCGGTTCGGGTAAGTCGACGTCGCTGGCGGCGATGATCGATTACCGAAATCGCAACAGTGGCGGCCACATCATCACCATTGAAGACCCGGTGGAGTATATCCATAGGCACAAGAAGTCGATCATCAATCAGCGTGAAGTGGGCGTAGACACCCGCAGTTTTCACGCCGCACTGAAGAACACCTTACGTCAGGCGCCGGATGTGATTTTGATCGGCGAGATTCGTGACCGCGAAACCATGGAACACGCGTTGGCGTTTGCCGACACCGGCCACTTGGCTATTTCGACCTTGCACGCCAACAACGCCAACCAGGCCCTGGACCGGATCATTAACTTTTTCCCGGAAGACCGGCGCCAGCAGTTGCTGCATGACTTGGGCAACAACTTGAAGGCATTTGTGTCCCAGCGGCTGGTCAAGACTCTGGACGGTAAACGCCGCGCGGCGGTGGAAGTCATGCTGGGCACACCAACCATTCTTGATTTTATTCAGCGCAATGAACTGACTGAACTCAAGGGCATCATGGAGAAGTCCACCAACCTTGGGATGCAGACCTTCGACGGCGCGCTGTTTGACTTAGTGGTCGAGGGCGCGATCAGTGAAGAGGAAGCCCTGAAGAACGCCGACTCCAAGAACAACGTACGTCTGCGCCTCAAGCTGTTCCGCGAGAAAGGCTTGCCGACTCAAATCACTTCCGCACCAGCCGCCCCCGAGCCCGCCGTAGAGTCGACCATGGCGAACTGGGGGCTGGTGGACGAGATGGAAGAACCATCTCGGTTCAAGCCTTGATGAGTGCAGGGCTTAGAACGCCAGTTCCTCCCGGTCACGAAATTGCTCCAACGCGGCCGGATTGGCCAGGGCATCGGTATTTTTTACCGATTCCCCATGAACCATGTTTCGGACAGCCAGCTCGACGATCTTACCGCTGATGGTGCGAGGGATGTCCGAGACCGCGACAATTTTGGCAGGCACATGCCGTGGGGTGGTACTAGCGCGGATCACGTCACGGATGTGCTGTTCCAGATCAGGGGTCAGTGTCAGCTCGTCATGCAGGCGTACGAACAGCACCACGCGCACGTCGTCTTTCCAGCGCTGGCCGATGGCGACGCTTTCCATCACCTCGGCAACCTTCTCCACTTGGCGATAAATCTCTGCCGTTCCGATCCGCACGCCACCCGGATTGAGCACTGCATCTGAGCGGCCGTGGATAATCAAGCTGCCACGGGCGGTTTCTTCGGCGTAGTCGCCTTGCGCCCAAACCCCTGGAAACTGCGTGAAATACGCAGCCTTGAGCCGCGCTTGCTGGGGGTCATTCCAGAGGCCTATGGGAATCGCCGGAAAGTGCCGGGTACAGACCAGCTCGCCTTTTTCCGCAATCACCGCTTGGCCTTGGTCGTTCCAGACTTCCACGGCCATGCCCAAGCCCTTGGACTGCATTTCGCCTCGGTACACCGGCAATACCGGATTGCCGACAGCGAAGCAGGACACGATGTCAGTGCCCCCGGAAATCGACGACAGGCACAGCTCGCTTTTGATCTCGCGGTACACGTAGTCGTAGCTGCTTTGCGCCAGCGGCGAGCCGGTGGACAGGATGGCCTTGAGGCGTGTGAAGTGATGGTTCAGCCGAGGCTTGATCGAGTGTTTTTCCAGTTCGGCGAGGTATTTGGCGCTGGTACCAAACACGCTGATGCCTTCCTCGTCGATCATGTCCATCAAGCGCTGGGAGCGTGGAAAGAACGGTGAGCCGTCGTACAGCACCACGGTCGCGCCCACCGCCAGGCCCGACACCAGCCAGTTCCACATCATCCAGCCGCAGGTGGTGTAGTAGAACAGACAGTCCTCAGGTCCCAGATCGGAATGCAGGCCCAGTTCTTTAACGTGTTGCAACAACACACCGCCGGTGCTGTGGATGATGCATTTCGGCACCCCGGTGGTGCCGCTGGAATACAGGATGTACAGCGGATGGGCGAACGGCACGGCGACAAAGGTCGGTTCGCCGCCTGCGGTATAAAAATCGTCCCACAACGTGACCTTGGCCGAGGTCTGAAAGTCTTCGGCGCGGGCTTGGGGTCGGGAAAAAGGAACGATGATCAACTGCTGCAAACCCGGCAGGCGTTCGAGGATTTCATTGACCTTGGCGGTTTGGTCGATGAGTTTTCCGGCGTAACGGTAACCGGCACAGGTCAGCAGTATTTTCGGTTCGATCTGGCCAAAACGGTCGATCACCCCTTGGGTGCCGAAGTCCGGTGACGAGCAGGACCAGATCGCTCCGAGACTGGTGGTGGCGAGCATCGCCACCAGTGTTTGCCAGGTATTGGGCATGCACGCCGCAACACGGTCACCGACGCCGATCCCCGCGTTGCGCAAGCTGTGCTGCAAACCGGCAACTTGCCGGGCCAGTTCGGCGTAGGTCAACTGGGTGCGCTGGCGGTCTTCGCTGATGGAAATAATCGCCGGGTAGTCGTCACGGCGCCGCAACAGGTGCTCGGCAAAGTTCAGCGTCGCGCCCGGAAACCACTGGGCGCTGGGCATCTGCGGGCCTTCGATGAGCACCGTGTCGGGCGGCGCATGGAAGGTGATGCCAAAGGTGTCGACGATGGCCTGCCAAAAATCCTCGCGTTGATCGATGCTCCACTGATGCAGCGCCGGGTAATCGTTTATGTGCAGGCCGTAGCGTTGATTGACCCCGCGCCGAAAAGCGTCCATGCGGGTCGCATTGATGCGTTCCGCGCTGGGGGTCCACAGTGCTTGTGTCATGAATCGCTCCGTTTATTGCGCCAACCAGCCGCCATCAATGTTCCAGGCCGCACCGCGCACTTGGCTGCCCGCTTCGCTGCACAAAAACAACACCAGCTCGCCCAGTTGCGGGGGCGTGACGAACTCCAGTGAAGGTTGTTTCTCTGCCAGCAAATCGTGCTTGGCTTTTTCAATGTCGCCATCAGCCGCGCCGCGGGTGTCAATTTGTTGCTGCACCAGCGGGGTCAGCACCCAGCCTGGGCAAATGGCATTGCACGTGACGTTGCTGGTGGCGGTTTCCAGCCCCACGACTTTGGTCAAGCCGATTACGCCGTGCTTGGCCGCAACATAGGCGGCTTTGCCCGTCGAGCCCACCAGGCCGTGAACCGACGCAATGTTGACGATTCGGCCCCAGCCCTTAGCGCGCATGCCTGGCAAGCATAGGCGGGTGCTGTGGAAGACCGAGGACAGGTTAATCGCGATGATTGAGTCCCAGCGCTCCACCGCGAAATCCTCTACCGGCGAGACATGCTGAATCCCTGCGTTGTTGACCAGAATGTCGATGCCGCCAAACTCGCGTTCGCCGTAAGCAACCATCTCGGCGATTTGCGTCGGGTTGCTGACATCGGCCGGGTGGTGGCCGATTTTGCCGCCGTTCTTGCCCGCTGCCGCAACCACCTCGGCCAAGACCGCCGAGGCGTCGCCGAAGCCATTGAGAATTACGTTGGCCCCAGACTTGGCCAAACTCAGGGCGATGCCCAGGCCGATGCCGCTGGTGGAACCGGTAACCAGTGCGGTTTTACCTTGCAGACTCATACCTAACTCCTCAAACAATGCCGGTGGCGTAGAACGTGCCGATCACAACAAAGACCGCCAGTGTTTTGATAATCGTGATGCTGAATATATCCCGGTAGGCCTCTCGGTGGGTTAAACCGGTGACGGCCAACAAAGTGATCACTGCGCCGTTGTGCGGCAGGGTGTCCATGCCGCCGCTGGCCATGGCGGCCACCCGGTGCAGGACTTCCATCGGAATATTGGCCGCATGGGCCGCCGCGATGAACCGGTCGGACATGGCTGCCAAGGCAATGCTCATACCGCCTGACGCCGAACCGGTGATGCCGGCGAGCAAGGTAACGGTGATGGATTCATTGACCAGCGGATTGGGAATGGTTTTTAGCTTATCGGCCAACACCAGAAATCCCGGCAGCGAAGCGATCACTGCACCGAAGCCGTATTCCGACGCCGTGTTCATCGCCGCGAGCAATGCGCCGTTTACCGCGCTTTTGCTGCCTTCGGCCAGCTTGCCGCGAATCGCCCCGAAGCCGAATACCAGTACCGTTAGAATGCCGATCAGCAGCGCTGCTTCCACGGCCCAAATGGCGGTCAACTTGGCGATTTCAGTTTGTATCGGGGTCGCCATGCCGGGCAGGCTCAAGGTATTAATCTTGCCGTACCACTGCGGGATCCACTGGGTGAACAGCAGGTTCATGATGCCAACCAACAGCAGCGGTGACAGGGCTATCCAGGCGTTAGGTAGGTTGACGTCTTCGGCAGTTTCAGGTTCGTTGCGCAACACGGTGCCGTAACCTTCGCCGGCTCGTTGGGCTTTATTGCGTTGGCGTTGCAGGTACAGCATGCCGGTGCAAAACACGAACAATGTGCCGATCAGCCCCAGCCACGGCGCTGCCCAGGCGGTGGTGTTGAAGAATGTCGTGGGAATGATGTTCTGGATTTGCGGGGTGCCGGGCAGCGCGTCCATGGTGAAGGAAAAAGCACCGAGGGCGATGGTGGCTGGAATCAGTCGCTTGGGAATATCGCTTTGGCGAAACATCTCGGCGGCGAAGGGGTACACCGCGAACACCACTACAAACAGCGAAACGCCGCCGTAGGTGAGCAGCGCACAGACCAGCACGATCACCAGCATGGCTTGGCGCGTGCCCAGCAAACGAATGGCTGCTGCGACGATGGCGCGGGAGAAACCGGACAGCTCGATCAGCTTGCCGAACACGGCGCCGAGCAGAAACACGGGGAAGTAGAGCTTGACGAAGCCGACCATCTTTTCCATGAACACGCCGCTAAATGCAGGGGCGACGGCTGACGGGTCGGTCAACAACACTGCACCAAGGGCAGCGATGGGGGCAAACAGAATGACGCTATAGCCACGGTACGCAGCGAGCATCAATAGCCCAAGGGCCGCTAACGCGATGATCACACTCATAGAGTGTCTCCTGAATTGTTATTATTTTTTTTTGCGGCTAGACCGCTGACGGAACACTGCGGGTTTCGTGCCATGTAGCTAACTAATTGAATTTGTTGGTTATTTATAGAATCGCCGATGTGCCTGGTGTCTCGGTTTCAAGACTCACACCATCCCTGTCGGGGCCAACGCGTTGGCGAGAGGGCGTGCAAGGCTAACCCAATAGGGCGGTTCGCCAAGACGTTGGCTCCTACAGGGGGTCTGTCTTTAAATTGAGACTCATATCTCGTTATTGAGACTCTGATATTCCCAGCGCGATCATCTTTTTGTACAGCGTGGAGCGTCCGAGCCCAAGGCACTTGGCCGTTTCGATAACGTTTCCCTTACAGCGGGCCAACGTCGACTGAATCAATTGCCGATCAAATCGCTCGCGAGCGGCACCGAAGGTTTCGGTTTCAACCGTTGTCGTCTGTGGCATCGCCGATACGCTCAGCGGAATCAACGTGCCAATGGCTGAGCGAATTTCACTGGCGTCCAGCATCAGATCGTCAGTGAGCAATGCCGCGCGTTCCAACACGTTTCTCAGTTCGCGGATATTGCCGGGCCAGGCGTGTTGGCCAAGCAAGGCGAGGGCGCCATGATCCAGTTCGTGCTGGCTGCGTAACTCTTCAAGAATCGCATCGCACAGGGCGGGCAGGTCGTCCAGCCGCTCGCGCAACGGCGGCACTTGAATCGGCAGCACGCTGAGTCGGTAATACAGGTCGGCGCGAAATTCGCCGCGCTTGATCGCCGCTTCCAGGTCGGTGGACGTAGCGGCAATAAGTCGAACATCGCTCTGAATCACCTGGTTGGAGCCGACCGGTTCGTACTCCTTTTCCTGCAGCACCCGCAGTAACTTGCTTTGCAGCGCCAGCGGCATGTCACCGATCTCATCGAGAAACAGCGTGCCGCCCTGGGCAATTTTCAGTTTGCCGGGACGGCCCTTGCGGTCGGCGCCGGTGAACGCACCGGGCGCTGTGCCGAAAAATTCGGCTTCAAGCAGGGCTTCCGGGATTGCGGCGCTGTTGATGCTGACAAACGCTTTGTGCGCCCGTGGCGATGCATTGTGGATGGCATGGGCCAGTAACTCTTTGCCGGTGCCGGTTTCGCCGAGCAATAGCACAGGCGAATCAGCACTCGCACTGCGTCGCGCTCGGCGTTTCACCTCAAGGCTAGCGACGCTGGTGCCGATAAAGTGGGCAAAACTGTACTTGGCCTGTCGAGCGCGCAACAGGGAGCGGGTCGAGGCCAGCTCTTCCTGCATGCGCAAGTAGCGTTTGAGTAACGGCGACAGCGCGTGCAGTTCATCGAACAAGGCGAAGCCAATGGCGCCGATCACTGATCCTTCGTCGTCGTTGATCGGCAAACGCATGACCACCAGCGGGTCTTTGGCGGTGTCCATCATGTCCAGCAATATCGGTCGACCGCTGTTCACCACGTCACGCAACAAACTGCCTGGAATCACACTTTCACAGGGTTGACCCACGGCCATGCTTGCGTCATGCAATCCGAAGCGGCGCGCATAGCGTTCATTGATCCACACAATGCGCGCGTCTTTGTCGACGATCACCGTACCTTCGCTGGACTGCTCGATGATTTCGAACAACGAGCGAATCGCCAGCCGCCGGACACGCTGATAATCCTTGAGGCTGTCGCTGTCTTTCATGAAGGTCTCAATGTGGCAGGGTTCTGGCGTCTGATGCGCCCCGTTCGTTGGCAAGCCACACAGGATCTATGTCAATGCTGTGGGAGCAGGCTTGCCTGCGAAAGCGGCATAAGTGAAATGACTCTAAATCAAGCAAACCCTGGATGCGCCGCCGCCAGTAGTTCTTTGGTGTACGGATGCTGGGGCGACTCAAACACATCGTGGCTGGCGCCGCGTTCAACAACCTTGCCGTCCTTGACCACGATCAGGTCATGGGCCAGGGCTTTGACCACGGCCAGGTCATGACTGATAAACAGGTAGGTCAGGCCATGTTTTTCCTGAAGCTGACGGAGCAGGGCGACCACTTGTTTTTGCACAGTGCGGTCCAGCGCCGAGGTAGGTTCGTCGAGCAGGATCAGCGCCGGCTTGAGCACCAGGGCCCGGGCGATGGCGATACGTTGGCGTTGCCCGCCGGAAAACTCATGGGGGTAGCGATGCCGACTGGACGGGTCGAGACCCACTTCCTGCAGCACGCGGATCACTTCGATTTCGCACTGTGCCGGCGTAAGGTCGCTGTGAACCTCCAGGCCCTCGCTGATGATCTGCTCCACCGACATTCGCGGGCTGAGGCTGCCATAAGGGTCTTGAAAGACCACCTGCATCTGCTTGCGCCACGGACGCATTTCTTTCTGGCTCAGGCAATCCAGCGACTGGCCTTGAAATTTGATGCTGCCGCGAGACTCCAGCAACCGCAGGATCGCCTGACCCAAGGTCGACTTGCCTGAACCGGACTCTCCGACGATACCCAGCGTCTTGCCGCGCTCGATGCTCAGGCTGATGTCATCCACCGCTTTAAGGTATTCGTGGTGCCGACGAAAAATCCCGCCGCCCATGGAAAACCATACGCGCAGGTTATCGACTTCCAACACTTTTTCGCGGCTGTCACGGGGCAGAGGTTCCCCCACCGGCTCTGCATCCAGCAGCAAGCGGCTATACGGATGCTGAGGGTTTTTGAACAGCAGGTGGCAGTTGGACTGCTCGACGATTTCACCGGCGCGCATCACGCACACCCGCTGAGCGATGCTGTGCACCAGATTCAGGTCGTGACTGATCAGCAGCAGCGACATGTTCAAACGTTCTTGCAGCTCTTTAAGCAGCAGCAGAATCTTGCGTTGGACGGTGACGTCGAGGGCAGTCGTGGGTTCATCGGCGATCAACAAATCCGGTTCGCAGGCCAAGGCCATGGCGATCATCACCCGTTGCCGTTGCCCACCAGACAGTTGGTGCGGATAGGCTTTGAGGCGCTTCTGCGGGTTCTGAATGCCCACCAGTTCCAGCAGCTCGATAATCCGCCGTTGCGCCGCTTTGCCACTCAAGCCGCGATGCACCAACAAGGTCTCGCCAATCTGCTTGGCCAAGGTGTGCAGCGGGTTGAGCGAGGTCATCGGCTCTTGAAAGATCATCGCGATACGGTTACCGCGAATCTCGCGCAGCGTCGAGCCCTTGGCGTCGACCAATTGTTGTCCCCGGTAACGAATGCTGCCGGTGGTCAGCGTGCCGGCCTTGGGCAGCAGTTGCAGAATCGAATGCGCGGTGACCGATTTGCCTGACCCGGACTCACCGACTAACGCCAGGCATTCGCCGGCCGGGATGTCCAGGCTCACTTTATTGACCACTGTGTGCCCGTTGAAGGCCACCGACAGGTCGCGAATTTCAATCAGGTTTTCGGACATATCAAGACCTCGGGTCGAAAGCATCGCGCAGCGCCTCACCAATGAATACCAGCAGCGACAGGATCAATGCCAAGGTAAAAAACGCCGTCAACCCCAGCCATGGCGCCTGTAGATTCTGCTTGCCCTGGCCGATCAGTTCGCCCAATGAGGCGCTGCCCGCGGGCATGCCGAAACCGAGGAAGTCCAACGCGGTCAGGGTCGAAATGGCGCCGGTCAAAATGAACGGCAAGTAACTCAAGGTCGCGTTCATGGCGTTGGGCAAAATGTGCCGCATGATCACCTTACGGTCACTGAGGCCCAAGGCTCGGGCGGCTTTGACGTACTCCAGGTTACGCCCACGTAAGAACTCGGCGCGCACCACGTCCACCAGCGCGAGCCATGAAAACAGCGCCATGATCCCCAGCAGCCACCAGAAATTCGGCTCGACGAAGCCCGACAGGATGATCAGCAGGTACAGCACCGGCAACCCGGACCAGACCTCCAGCAAACGCTGGCCAATCAAGTCAACCCAGCCGCCGTAATAGCCTTGCAGCGCGCCAGCCGCGATGCCGATCAGCGCACTGATGAACGTCAAGGCCAGGGCAAACAGAATCGATACCCGTGCGCCGAAAATCACCCGTGCCAGTACATCGCGGGCCTGATCGTCGGTGCCGAGCCAATTGGTCGTAGTGGGCGGGCTGGGTGAGGGTTTCGCCAAGTCGTAGTTCGGCGTGTCATCGCTGAACGGAATGGGTGGAAACAGCATCCAGCCGCCGTCGTGAGTAATCAGTTTGCGCACGTAGTCGCTGCGGTAGTCGGGTTGGAAAGGCAGTTGACCGCCAAATTCCTGCTCGGTGTAGCGCTTGAACGCTGGGAAGTACAACGAGTGCTGATAACTCAGCACCAGCGGTTTGTCGTTAGCGATCAGTTCGCCGCCCAGGCTTAACAAGAACAGGGCGCAAAACAGCCACAGCGACCACCAGCCGCGGCGGTTATCTCGGAAGCGTTCGAAGCGCCGACGACCTAACGGAGAAAGTCTGAACATCAGGCGTTCCTCGCGCTGAAATCAATTCGAGGATCGACCAGCGTGTAGCACACGTCGCCGACCAGTTTTATCAGCAGGCCAAAGAGCGTGAAAATGAACAGCGAGCCAAACACCACCGGATAGTCCCGGGAAACTGCCGCTTCGTAGCTCATGCGACCGAGGCCATCCAGGGAGAAAATCACTTCGATCAACAGCGAGCCAGCGAAGAACACGCTGATGAACGCCTGTGGAATCCCGGCCACCACCAGCAACATGGCATTGCGAAACACATGGCCGTACAGCACGCGTTTTTCGCTGACGCCTTTGGCTCTGGCCGTCACCACGTACTGGCGAGTAATTTCATTGAGGAATGAGTTTTTGGTCAGGATGGTCAGCGTCGCGAACCCGCCAATCACCAATGACAGCACCGGCAGCACCAGGTGCCAGAAGTAGTCGGCAATTTTGCCCACGGTCGACAGTTGTTCAAAGTTCTCTGACACCAGCCCGCGCACTGGGAACCAGTTCAGCGATGTGCCGCCGGCAAAAACCACCACCAGTAACATCGCGAACAGAAAGGCCGGCATGGCGTAACCAATGATGATCGCCGTGCTGCTCCAGATGTCGAAATGGCTGCCGTGTTTGACGGCTTTGCGTATCCCAAGGGGGATCGAGATCAGGTAGGTAATCAGCGTCGCCCACAGGCCAAGGGAAATTGACACCGGCATTTTTTGCAGGATCAAGTCGGTGACTTTTGCCCCGCGAAAGAAGCTATTGCCGAAATCCAGTTGCGCGTAATTTTTCAGCATCAGCCAAAGGCGCTCGTGCAGCGGTTTGTCGAAGCCGTATTGGTGTTCGATTTCCTTGAGCAGCTTTGGATCGAGACCCCGGCTGGCACGGGAAACGGTGCTGCCGCTATGGGATTCAGCCGGCGCGCCGCCCACCGTGCTGGCTGAGCCGATGCCTTGCAGGCGGGCAATCGCTTGCTCAACCGGCCCTCCCGGCGCGGCTTGGACGATGAAAAAGTTAACCAGCAGGATGCAAATCAGCGTGGGGATAATCAGCAGCAGTCTTCGCAGTAGATAACCGAGCATTCAATGCACCTCTGCGGGATTGGCCGATGCACCGCGTTTTTCAGCGAACTGCTCGTTGGTCAATGGAGTGGGGCTGATTTCCCACCAAGTTTCGATGGCTTCACCGTTGGCGGCCTGGACTTTCGGAATACCGAAGCGGTTCCACCACACCGTGGACGAGCCGGGCGGGTAGAAATTGGGAATCCAGTAGTAACCCCATTGCAGCACCCGATCCAACGCGTGGGCGTAGTTGACCATGGTCGCTTTGTCGCCGGCTTTTACCAGTCCGGTGATCAAGCTGTCGACGGCCGGATCCTGCAACACCATGTAGTTGTTCGAGCCGGGGTCTTTGGCGCTTTTGGAGCCAAAACAGTTGTACAGCTCTAGCCCTGGGGAGGTTGATACCGGGTAGCCGGTAACGATCATGTCGTAGTCCCGCGCCATCACCCGATTGAGGTACTGGGCGGCATCGATGCGGCGAATGTCGAAGGTGATGCCGATTTGCGCCAGGTTACGTTTGTAAGGCAGCAGTAGCCGTTCGATGCCCGCTTGAGCATTGAGGAACGTGAAGGTCAACGGCTCGCCTGCGGCATTCACCAAATGGTCGCCTTTAGGCATCCAGCCTGCCTCCTCAAGCAAGTGCAGGGCCTGCAATTGTTTGTTGCGAATGAAGCCGGTGCCATCGGTTTTTGGCGTATGAAACACTTGGGTAAACACTTGCGGCGCAACCTCTCCGCGCAGCGGCTCGAGGATTTTCAGCTCATCTTCAGTGGGCGGTTGGTCGGCGGCGAGCGCGCTGTTGGAGAAGTAACTGTTTTGACGCACATACACGTTGTGCATCATCTGCCGGTTGCTCCATTCAAAGTCCCAGAGCATCGCCAGCGCTTCACGAACCCGCCGATCTTTGAACATCGGGCGATCCAGGTTGAAGATGTAGCCCTGTGAACTCTGAACCGCGCCCTGGGCCAGTTGGGCTTTTTGCAAGCGTCCATCGGTTAGGGCCGGGCTTTCATAGCCGATGGAATAGCTGGTCGCCGAGAACTCCCGATTGTAGTCATACGCGCCGCCACGCAATACCTGGCGTGCGACGTCGGTGTCGCCAAAATACTCGACGCTGAAGTGATCGAAGTTATAAAACCCGCGATTTACGGGCAGGTCCTTGCCCCACCAGTTCGGATCGCGCTCAAAGGTGATGCTGCGTCCGGCATCGACCTTGCTCACTTTGTAGGGGCCGCTGCCCAGCGGGATTTCGAAGCCGCCGCCGTTGGCAAAGTCGCGAGTCTTCCACCAATGCTCGGGAAACACTGGCAGCGAGGCCAGGTCAAGCGGCAGGGTGCGGTTCTCGTTGTTTTTGAAATCGAAGCGAATTTGAGTCGGGGACTCGACCTCGACGTGGGTCACGTCTTCGAATTCCGTTCGGTATTGCAAGCTGCCTTGGGTCATCAACAGGTCGTAGGTGTAACGCACGTCCTCGGCGGTGATGGGCACGCCGTCGGCAAAGCGTGCTTTGGGGTTCAGGACAAAGCGCAGCGATAGCCCGTCTTTGCTGCGCTCCATGCTCTGTGCGACCAAGCCGTACACCGTGAAAGGCTCATCCAGCGAGCGAACCGCGAGGGGCGAATAGAGCAGGCCACTGAGTTGTGCAACACCGGTGCCTTTGTCGATGTACGGCAACATGTGGTCAAACTGACCGATCTCCAGCGCCGAGCGACGCATGCTGCCGCCTTTGGGTGCGTCGGGATTGACGTAGTCGAAATGGGTGAAGTTGGCAGGGTATTTAGGTGACTCGCCGTAAACAGTCAGGGCATGTTCTGGGGCGGCGGCCAAGGGCTGAAAGCCAGAAATCAAGGCTAGCGATGCGACGATCAACGATGAAAAAACAAAACGCATTGCTCGAATCCTGACTGACGTCCGCAAGCGAATATCAGGGTTAAGGGTGAAAAACCAAGACGGTGCAGAAACCTACTGATTCATGGCTGCTTCTTAGGGATATGACATCGTGCAAGCAGCGGGGCTAACCATGCATCGACACATGAAGTTGCACAATCGGTTTTTACGTTCGGAGGCACGAATGGCCCGAATGACGCAGTTTTCGAAGGGTTTTACAGCGACGAGCGGGTGGTACACATGAAAACGGCCCGTCTGACAGACGGGCCGTTGAGCCAAACGCGGGACTGTTAGTCCTGGCGGCTGGTCACTTCCAGCAGGTGATAACCGAACTGGGTTTTTACTGGGCCTTGGACGACGTTGACTGGCGCGCTGAAGACCACGGTGTCAAATTCCTTGACCATCTGGCCTGGACCGAATGAACCCAGGTCACCACCTTGACGGCTGGATGGGCAGCTCGAGTTCGCTTTGGCGACTTCGGCGAAATCAGCGCCGCCCTCAATTTGGCTTTTCAGTTCGATGCACTTTTCTTCGCTGGCAACGAGGATGTGGCGGGCAGTGGCTTTAGCCATGGTAATTACTCCTATTAAAAAAAGGGAAAGCCTACCGGATTAAGGACGGCAATTCCCGCGAAAGTTCCGCCTGACTCCTAGGTGGTCATGCAAGGTTAGACGCTCGACGGTTCAACGTTGCTGGCGCAAAGCATTGGCTGCATCGCGCAACAGCTGTGCGCTGGCGTCCCAGCCCAGGCAGCCATCAGTGACTGAAACGCCGTATTTCAGCGCGTCGCTCAGCGGCTGGCAACCATCGAACAAGTGGCTCTCGAGCATCATGCCGACCAGCGAGCGATCGCCCTGCAAGCGTTGCTCAAGCACCTCGTTGAACACGGCGGGCTGGCGTAGCGGGTTTTTGCCACTGTTGGCATGGCTGCAATCGACCATGATCCGCGCGGCGATGCCGACTTTCTCCAGACTGGCGCGTACCGTGGCCACGCTTTGGCTGTCGTAGTTCGGACCGCTATGGCCACCGCGCAGCACCACGTGGGTGTCCTGGTTGCCTTGAGTTTCGATGATCGCCGGGTGACCCTGCCGGTCCATACCGAAGTGCCGGTGAGGGTGGGCTGCCGAACGCATGGCATCGGTGGCAACGGTGACGCCACCGTCGGTGCCGTTCTTGAATCCAACGGGCATGGGCAAGCCGCTGGCCATTTCCCGGTGAATTTGCGACTCAGTGGTGCGGGCACCAATGGCCACCCAACTCAACACGTCATCGAAATAGCCCGCCGCCATGGGTTGCAGGATTTCGGTGGCGATGGGCAGTCCCAGCCGGAGCATTTCACGCATCAGTTCGCGGGACAGAGTCAGGCCAGCGGCCATGTCATCGCTGCCATCGAGCCGTGGGTCGTACGCCAGGCCCTTCCAGCCGACCGTTGTGCGGGGCTTTTCGACGTAAGCGCGCATCACCAGCAACAATTGGTCACTGACGTCTGCGGCCAGTGCCGCCAATCGTTCGGCGTATTCGAGGGCGGAGCGCGGGTCGTGGATCGAACACGGACCGACGACGACCAGCAAACGAGAGTCTTCGCCGTTGAGAATGGCGCGTATTGCGTGGCGGTGGGCGGTAACTTGATTGCTAAGCGCTGTATCGAGTGGTACCTGCTGCTTGAGTTGCAGGGTGCTGGGCAAGCGTTGTGGGGCTGGGGCGCTGTCGATCAACGTCATTGGCTGTGACATCAGCTCGGACAGGATGTTTACCGCGACGGATGAGTTCATGTGCTGGCTTCCTGGGCGGGCGCGGGTTTATCGCGCTCGACGCCCTATTGGGGTGTTCGACAATTGGCCGTGCTGGCCTTCAGTGTTGGCTTGCCACCCGAAAGTGACCGGTCGGAGGCGGCAGGCTGTCCCGAGCGGAGGCTGCTAAATCGCCAGGCGAAGTCGGTGTCGTTGCGGTAACCAGTGGCGTAATTCATGTCGATTCCTCGATTCGATTCAATTCAATACAGTTCGGATGTTCAGGGCCTGAAAAAACAAAACCCCCGATCAGGTTGCCGACCGGGGGTAGAGAATTCTCTGGTTGGCGTCCCCGTTAATGTGGGCGCCGTGTGGGTATCAGGCGCGCTAGTGGCTAAACCAATACCCAAAATAAAAATAAGACGGTGCAGCGTGCGCGTTCGCTTCATTCACCGCAGACACGACCTCTACCGAGCGCTGAACGCTGGCAGTGTGAGGTGACTGAGATGAGTGGGAGTGCAACATGGTCTTTCTCCGTTTGATGGGGCCGAGCTTACTGCAGGCGCACGCTGCTGTTCAATTAGAAAATCGCATCGGTGCGATTGAGTGTGTCGGTCGCCAGGCGCACATCCGAATTGCACTCGAGGGTTCAGCGTGATGTCATCCAATGCACGCTAAACAGGCCGGAAGATTTTAATCAGGGAGCATCATCGTGGGTACAAGTGTCGTTGCAGCCGCTCAATCGGTTTCTGTCGCAGGGGATATCGACGCCAACATCCTGCGTCATTTGGTTTTTATGCGGGCAGCGATAGCGCAGGGAGTGGAATTTCTGTTGTTTCCCGAACTGTCGCTGACCGGTTACGAGCGAGGCTTGGCCCATGAACTGGCCATCGATCCAGCCGATGCGCGCCTGCGGCCTCTGCACGAACTGGCGCGGGACAGTGGAATGGTGACGGTGGTCGGTGCGCCGATTCGTCGTTCGGGCAGCCCTGACGTACTGATCGCGGCGCTGGTGCTGGGCGTTGCCGCTGAGGTAGGTGTCTACAGCAAACAGCATCTGCATGCGGGTGAAGAGCTGGTGTTTAGCCCGGGCGAGGGCGGTGAAAGCGTGCAAATTGGCACCGACCACATCGTCCTGGCGGTGTGTGCAGACTTCACCCATGCCAGCCACGCGAGCGCAGCTGCGCAATCGGGTGCCACGGTGTATGCCGCCAGCGTGCTAATCACCGACGGCGGCTACGTTGCGGATACTCAATTGTTGGCGGGTTACGCTGCTGAACACGGGATGGCGGTGCTAATGGCCAACCACGGTGGCGCGACCGGAGGCTGGGAGTCGGCGGGCCGCAGCGCCTTTTGGTCAGAGGACGGCATGTGGGTAGGGGCCGCCGACGGTCCGGGCGATTTGCTGGTGGTCGCGCGCCACAATGGAAATAAATGGGCAACCAGCGTTGTTCCGGTAATGGCTTGATCGCCCACGGAGGTAAGGAGACATGGACCTGAGACTGCGTTCGGCAACCCTTGCCGACATGGATTTCGCCCGTGAATTGACCCGCGTAAATATGCGCCGCTATTACACCGAATATGAACGCGTCTGGCAGGGGCAATTATTCGATGCTGAATGGGTGTTTAGAAACAGCTCCGTCATCGTCAAGGCTGACAAACAGATTGGTTATTTTAGCGTCAGTCCAGAGACGGGTTATCTGTATTTGCGGGATGTGCAGCTGTGCGAACCCTATCGCGGCGAGGGGGTTGGCGCTTGGGTCATGGATCAAATTGCGATGATCGCCAGGGAGCAAGGTTTCAGAAACATCCGATTGAAGGTGTTTAAAAGTAATCCTGCGACTCAGTTATACCAACGGCAAGGCTACGCAGTGATCCGTGAAGACGATGAATTGTTCTGGATGGAGTGCATTCTCAAGGATTGAGGCTGTGTTCGTGAACGCCAACGAAGCGGATCGGTGGCAATGGCCGCACAGATTCACTCTGGCTGACCGGCATGTGCCTCAATGTGCACCCGACGTGATTCGGTGAAATCATTCGGTAAGCGCACCCGTTGCATTCCCGCAGAGACACAAACACCTTCATTCCGCCAACGGCGCAACGTCCAATTCTTTATCGGCCGGAATACTTCCAATCTTCATCCCCAGCAAAACGGCGACTTTGTGCGATTCACCACGCTTGCCTTTTTTTCGTCCAGCCAAGACTTGATAGGTCGTTGCCGGGTCGATGCTGTGCTCCCGGGCAAACTCCTGGACTGATTTTCCTTGTTGTTCTAACCAAGCCTTAGCTTGTGCAGCGGTACGTATTCCGGGCATAGTTCAAAACCGTTCAAATCAGTTTAATTTTCATGGATTCTACCCCTCGTACAGATAGGGTCAACAGGATTATGCATTCAAATGAATGGAATTGGTTCAAGATTGCGAAAAGAACGAGAGCGCCTAGGTCTCTCGCAGCGAGCATTTGGTGAAATTGGTGGTGTAGAAGCTAATGCTCAGGGGAAATACGAAAGCGGCGACCGTGCCCCGAAAGCCGATTATCTTGCAGCTGTTGCAGCCAGAGGCGTGGACGTTCTGTTTGTGCTTACAGGTACTGCTGCGCCGATTCCTGTCGATAATCTCAGTCTGGCCGAGGAAAAAGTACTCGGCAGCTTCCGGACATTGCATAAAGAGGACCAAGACGCGATCAGACGCTTGACGACGACCATGGCTGAATTATCGGCCTCGTATTTGACTAATAACAAACCGACGTGAACGGCGCGTTTAGGTAGAAATCCTGTTTCTGGACTTTCAAAAAACAATTCCCAAATATATGAAGACGTTAGTGGTAGCGTGTCACTAACGCCGTTTTACATCGGCATTGCACCAATATCGTGCTTGTAGCTAGGTCTGGCTCACTGTTTTTGCTAAGGTGGACGGTATTCGTAATGACCGTTTTGTGAGGTGTCTGCTTGATTAGGGTGCTAGTAGTTGATGACCATGATCTTGTTCGAACAGGCATTACACGGATGTTGGCCGATATCGATGGTCTCCAGGTCGTAGGACAGGCTGAATCAGGTGAAGAGTCCCTGAAGAAGGCCCGTGAGCTTAAACCCGACGTGGTATTGATGGACGTCAAGATGCCCGGCATCGGCGGTCTGGAAGCAACTCGAAAATTGATACGTAGCCATCCCGACATCAAGGTCGTGGCGGTGACGGTGTGTGAAGAAGACCCGTTTCCGACGCGTCTTCTGCAAGCGGGTGCGGCGGGTTATTTGACCAAGGGTGCTGGCCTGCCTGAGATGGTACAAGCCATTCGTCTGGTATTCGCCGGGCAACGTTACATCAGTCCGCAGATCGCCCAGCAATTGGCGCTAAAGTCGTTCCAGCCGCAGAGCAGTAACTCGCCGTTTGATCTGCTGTCGGAGCGTGAGATCCAGATTGCCCTGATGATCGTCGGCTGCCAGAAAGTCCAGACCATCTCTGACAAACTGTGCTTGTCGCCCAAAACCGTGAACACCTATCGTTATCGCATTTTTGAAAAGCTCTCGATCGGCAGTGATGTCGAGTTAGCCCTATTGGCCGTTCGCCACGGCATGGTTGATGCCAGTCTCTGAAATGACCCAAACGTTCGATCCAAGCGCCTTCCTCTCTACGTGCAGTGGCCGTCCCGGTGTGTATCGGATGTTCGATGCCGAGTCGCGGTTGTTGTACGTCGGCAAGGCGAAAAACCTCAAGAGCCGACTGGCCAGTTATTTTCGCAAGACGGGGCATGCGCCGAAGACCAGTGCATTGGTCGCCCGTATTGCGCACATTGAAACCACCATCACCGCTAACGAGACCGAAGCCCTGTTACTGGAGCAGACGCTCATCAAAGAGTGGCGGCCGCCTTATAACATTCTGCTGCGCGACGATAAGTCCTACCCCTACGTTTACCTTTCGGACGGTGATTACCCGCGTCTGAGTATTCACCGTGGCGCGAAAAAAGGAAAAGGCCGTTATTTCGGGCCTTACCCGAGCGCTGGCGCGATTCGTGAGAGCTTGAGCCTGCTGCAGAAAGCTTTTCTGGTGCGGCAATGCGAAGACAGCTATTTCAAAAACCGTGCTCGGCCGTGTCTGCAATACCAAATCAAACGCTGCAAGGGGCCCTGCGTCGGTTTGGTCGAGCCCGAGGTTTATGCACAAGACGTCCGGCACTCCGTGATGTTCCTCGAAGGCCGCAGCAATGCGTTGTCGAACGAGTTAAATGCGGCGATGGAAGAGGTGTCCGTGAACCTGGAGTTTGAGCGCGCGGCAGAGCTGCGTGATCAGATATCCCTGCTGCGACGGGTTCAGGATCAGCAAAGCATGGATGGCGGGACCGGCGATGTGGATGTGGTGGCGGCGTTCATCAATCCGGGTGGCGCCTGTGTTCACTTGATCAGCGTGCGTGGCGGACGGGTGTTGGGCAGCAAGAGTTTCTTCCCGCAAGTGGGCATCGAGGAGGAGGTGGGTGAGGTGATGTCGGCCTTCCTGTCGCAGTATTTCCTCAGCGATCACGACCGCGAACTGCCCAGTGAGGTGATCGTCAACGTTGTTCACGAAGACTTCCCAACGCTGATTGATGCGATCGAAGAAATCCGTGGCCATGAAATGACCATCAGCCATCGGGTGCGTGGCACCCGGGCGCGCTGGCAGCAATTGGCGGTGACCAACGCCGAGCAGGCGCTTTCTGCGCGCCTGGCCAACCGTCAGCACGTTACGGCGCGTTTTGAAGCGTTGGCCAAAGTGTTGAATCTTGATGAGCCGCCGCAGCGGCTGGAGTGTTACGACATCAGCCATTCCAGCGGCGAAGCCACCGTGGCGTCCTGCGTGGTGTTTGGTCCTGAGGGGCCTATCAAGTCGGATTATCGGCGTTACAACATCGAAGGTATTACTGGCGGCGATGATTACGCTGCCATGCACCAAGCCTTGATGCGACGCTTCAGCAAAATCAAGGACGGCGAAGGCAAACTGCCTGATATCTTGCTGGTCGACGGCGGTAAGGGGCAGCTGTCCATGGCCCGAGACGTGATGAACGAGCTGGCGATACCGGACATTATTTTGTTGGGTGTGGCGAAAGGCGCAACGCGGAAGGCGGGTTTTGAAACGCTGTACCTGAATGATGCTGCCCATGAATTTACTTTAAAAGGCGATGATCCAGCGTTGCACCTGATCCAGCAAATCCGCGACGAAGCCCACCGTTTCGCCATCACCGGACACCGCGCGCGACGGGGCAAAACGCGTCGTACATCGACCTTGGAGGGCGTGGCAGGGGTCGGGCCGACCCGTCGTCGAGACCTGCTAAAACACTTTGGTGGATTGCAGGAATTGTCCCGCGCCAGCATCGAAGAAATAGCGAAAGCGCCAGGAATTAGCAAAAAGCTCGCAGAGTCGATTTATGCCAGCCTGCACAGCGAGTAGAATGCCCGCTCACCTCGTAGCCAGTTGTGCCGATGAATATCCCTAATCTGATCACCGTAATACGTGTCCTGCTGATACCGATCTTCATTTTGCTGTTTTATTTGCCTTATCAATGGAGCTACATGGCAGCCAGTACGGTGTTCGCCATTGCGGCGGCAACCGATTGGCTTGACGGCTATCTGGCGCGTCGGCTTGAGCAAAGCACACCCTTTGGTGCGTTTCTCGATCCGGTGGCCGACAAGCTGATGGTCGCTGTGGCCTTGGTGTTGCTGGTTCAGGTACACGCCAGTCTTTGGCTGACATTACCCGCCGCGGTCATCATCGGTCGCGAGATTGTCATTTCCGCGTTGCGCGAATGGATGGCTGAAATCGGTGCGCGGGCACACGTTGCCGTGTCCAGCCTGGGCAAATGGAAAACCGCTGCGCAGATGATCGCACTGGTTATCCTGCTGGCGAACCCGCCCGGATTCACCTTCTGGGTCGTGCTTGGTTATGTGCTGTTGTTGATTGCTGCGGGCCTGACATTGTGGTCAATGGTTCAATACTTGCGTGCGGCATGGCCGCATCTCAGAACCGACACAGAAAAAAAATAAGTTTTTGAATCAAGGGCTTGACTCGGCTATTTGAATCTATAGAATAGCGCCTCGTTACCAAGATGCGGGAATAGCTCAGTTGGTAGAGCACGACCTTGCCAAGGTCGGGGTCGCGAGTTCGAGTCTCGTTTCCCGCTCCAAACATAGCTCAATGGATTTCAGCTGAATTCCATTGAGCAAGAAAAAAGGACCTTCGGGTCCTTTTTTCATTTGGGTTGAACTCGCCGACCCTGTGCCCAATAAACCCCGCCTGACTAACGCCACTTTGTTTTTCGTGAGTACCCTAGTTCAGCCGGTTAACGAGGTGCTTAATCGGACAGGCCCAGGCGGAATACTTTGTTGCTGGTCTTCCAGAACACCCGTTCGCGCTCCTCCGGGTTCGCAATCACGTCCTCGACAATCTTGACATGCTCTTTGATCCCGTATGGCACCGGACCGAAGTCGGAGCCGAATACCACTCGGTCCACACCGCACATTTCAACCGCAGCTCGCACCCCAATGGGGTTGAATCCCATGCAGTCGACAAGAATGTTGGTCTTGAAATATTCGGAGGGTGGTCGCTTATTTGTGTAAGGCCTGCCGGCCGGAGGGTTGGGGATCCCGTTGTAATTGAGGTGCCAATTGAATTCGAGCCGTCCGAGGATCGACGCGAGTTCACCGCCCATGTGGACGATCAGTACCTGCAACTTCGGGTGGCGATCGAACACGCCAGAGGCGATCATCCGGGCACCGTTGACGGTAGAATCGAAGGGGCGACCGACCGCCTCGTTGAGGCGGTATTGCATGAGCGACTCGTGCCCAATCGATAGCATAGGTGGATGGATATGCACCACGATGTCATTGGCTGCCGCAAACTCCCAAAGCCACTCCGCCTTGGGGCTGTCAAGGAAAGTGCGTTCGGACCCGTCGCCGTAGCTTGACGAAACCGCAATCGCTTTCGCGCCACCCTTGCTGATCATTTCCTCAACGATTGATCGACAGCTCTCTTCCAGCGCGTGTGCGTTGGCCGTGAGTGCGAATTCACCGGGAAAGCGATCCCTGATCTCAAAGTATTCGTCGTTCAGGAACTTCAAAGCCTCGCCGGTGCTGACTTGAAGCAAATCCCGCGCAATCCAAGGCACCTCGCCGCCATTGGTGATAAGGCTGAGGGTAACGCCGGCCTCGCGCTGGATGGGCATGGCGAAATTCAGATCGAAACACTCGCGATAGCACATCAAGTCCTGAGCGTTAGTCTGCGGGAATCCTAGTTTCGGGTCATAGAGGCCTAGCTCCGCCATCTTGGCTTGCATCTTGGGTCCCATCGGATGCCGATGGGTATCGACGATGTTCCTGCGTTCAGCGTTGTTTGACAGTGTCATGCCAGCCTCCTTAACAGCGAAATAAAAACGCGCATGGTTGTAATGGGATTGAGCAAGTCGTCGCTCAAAAAGTGAGCTTTTTGGGTGACACGGCCGAGTGGCTTCTTTCCTGCTGGAATGGGTGTATATCGAAGCCTGTGCTTCTCTGCATCGTGGCGAAGCGACCAGCATGAAGCGTTGTTCGCCGTGGCCAATAGTGCTTCCAACCGGGTTCGTCTATTTGATCTGTATCAATGGCGGTTGGGATCGATAACGGTGTCGGACGCGTGGTTGTTCCCAAGCCTTTACGAGCGTGCCAACGAATCCACCTGGTTATCAGGAATAGGCGCTGAAATAGCCGGCGGCCGGTGGAACTCCAAAGGCAAAAAACCGTGTATTGATCAGCCGATCCCTCGACTTCTGAAAACTGTCGCGTCAACTCATCCAGTTACCGCCGTCAACGTTGTACGTCTGGGCGACGATGTAATCGCTCTCTGAAGAGGCCAGGAAAATCGCCATGCCTTTCAAGTCATCGGCGGTGGCCATTCTACCGAAGGGCACTTGCTCGCCAACGCGCTTCTTTTTCTCGCCTACTGGAAGGTTTTCATAGTGGGCAAACAGCGCATCAACGCCGTCCCAGTGTTCGCCATCGACCACACCAGGGGCGATGGCATTGACGTTTATTCCGTGCTTGATGAGGTTCAATCCCGCAGATTGAGTCAGGCTGATCACCGCGGCTTTACTCGCGCAATAGACCGCGACCAGAGCCTCGCCACGGCGTCCGGCCTGGCTCGCCATGTTGATGATTTTTCCGCCATGCCCTTGGCTGATCATCTGTCTGGCGGCTGCCTGCAGGGTAAATAAAGTGCCAGCCACGTTGATCGAAAATAGCCGTTCGAAACTGGTTCGGGTGATTTCCGTAATGGGTGCCAAGTCGAAAAGCGCAGCGTTATTGACCAGAATATCGAGCTTGCCCGTGTGGGTAATGACAGCGGCAATGGCTGCATCAATGGAGGCTTGATCGGTGACGTCCATCTTCACTGCATACGCATGGGGGCCAAGCGCTACTGCGGTAGCTTGCGCGCGTTGAAAATCGATGTCGGCGATGGCCACCGTGGCGCCTTCATGGAGGTACGCCTGAGCGAATACTTGACCGATGCCCCGGGCAGCCCCGGTTATCAGTGCGCTTTTTCCTTCCAGTCGTTTCATGTGATGTTTCTCCTGCTTTCAGAAATCGTGGCCATGGATGGCGATCATTGAGCGCGGTAAAACCCCGTGGTCGGTGTGTTTTTCAGCCGCACAGCGGGGCAGTTTTATTATTTTGGATAGCCCGCACGCTTCATTTCTCGTTCAGTCAGCGATTGCGCCGAACTCAGGGCTTGCTCGACCGACATCTGTCCCGTCAGCGCTGCAGAGAAAATTTTGCCCACCGACGTACCGATGGCTTGAAACTCGGGGATGGTCACGTACTGAATGCCGACGTAGGGCACCGGCTTGGACGAAGGGTGCGCGGGATCGGCGTTCTGCATCATTTGCAGTGTCACTTTGGCGAACGGTGCTGCCTTCAAATAAGCATCGTTGTAAGTAGACGTGCGTGTGCCTGGCGGCACATTGGTAATGCCGTCTTTCTCAGTGACCAGTTGAATGTAGTCTTTGGAGGTTGCCCAGGTGATGAAGGCCTTGGCCGCGTCTTTGTGCTTGGACGTGGCGGGAATTGCCAATGACCAGGCGTACAGCCAAGAGGCGCCTTTTGGGGTCACTTCAATCGGTGCAGGGGCGAAGCCAACACTGTCGGCGACCCGGCTTTGCTCCTTGTCAGTGGTGAAGGAGCCGGCAACGCTGGCGTCGACCCAAATCGCACATTTCCCGCTATTGAACAACGCCAAGGTTTCATTAAACCCATTACTCGACACCCCTGGCGGACCATATTTGGTCAGGGTGTTGATATAAAAATTCGCCGCAGCTGTCCACTCTGGACTGGTGAATTGCGGTTGCCACTGCTCATCGAACCAACGCGCGCCAAAGGTGTTGGCCATGGTGGTCAGCAGCGCCATGTTTTCACCCCAGCCGGCTTTACCACGCAAGCACATGCCGTACTGGCCTTGATCGGGGTGATGAAGTTTGGCTGCAAACTCACCGAGCTGAGTCCAGCTGGGCTGTTCCGGCATGGTAAGTCCGGCCTGTTTAAACAGGTCAGTACGGTAGTAGGTGACGGTGCTTTCGCCGTAAAAGGGCAGGGCGTACAGGGTGCCGTTGACCGACAGTCCTTGGCGCACAGAGGGGAAAATATCGTCGAGATCGTAATTGGCAGGCAAGTCCTGCATGGGCTCAAGCCAATGCTTAGCGCCCCACAACGGGGTTTCATAGGTGCCGATGGTTAATACGTCGAACTGCCCACCTTGGGTCGCAATATCCGTGGTGAGGCGTTGGCGCAGGACGTTCTCTTCGAGCACCACCCAGTTGAGTTTGATGTCCGGGTGCTGCGCTTCAAATACTTTGGAAAGCCGCTGCATGCGGATCATGTCGCTGTTGTTGACGGTCGCGATGGTGATTGATTCTGCAGCGTGGCTGGTGACTAAAAAGGACAAGCCGGCGGACAGAAGAAGTGCCTGGAGCGAAATCTTCATGGTGTTCTCCACTCTACGCCTTGGGCGCAGATTTATTATTGTTGTTGTAAACCACTGCTGATCAAATTGGTGTTTGTCGGCAGCGGAGTGACGAGTCGATTACATCAGCTTGCAGCGGGCAGAACAAACGAACGGCGGACGCTAAGCTGATACTTTTTTGACCGTTATCCCACTCCATCACCGGGTTAAAAAAGTATCGGGTGTGGGTCAAATCGCATCCTAGTAGGCGGTGATCCAAACGGCGTATTGTTTAGCCAATGTAGCCCACACAACTATAAAAGGGGCCGTCCATGCCTACTGTTCACAACGCCTTAATCGAACACCGCCCAGCGGCGTTGGAAGTCATTCTGTCCGGGCCAGAGCACAGCTTTCGCTGGTACGAACACGACTACCCTTATCCGCTGGCCCGCTGGAATCATCACCCCGAATTCGAAATTCATCTCATTCGCCAAGGCAGTGGCAAGCTGGTTGCGGGGGATTACATTGGTGCGTTTGAGGCGGGTCATGTCGCGATGATCGGCCCAGATCTACCCCACGACTGGATCGGCGATCTTGCCCCAGGCGAAAACCTGCGGGGACGCGATGTTGTGCTGCAATTCGACGGCGTGGCGTTGTTGGCTCTTCGCCAGACGATGCCTGAGTTGGGTGACTTGCAGTCGCTATTTGAGCGGGCCCGGCGCGGGTTGGAGTTTACCGGCGGGACGGCCGTCAAAGCCGCACGCCTTCTTGAAGCGATAGGCTCAGCCCAAGGCTTGCATCGTTTGGTGGTGTTTCTGGAACTGCTGAGTACGTTGTTGGCCGCTCCCAAACCTGAGACGCACTTTCTGGCGAGCGCCTATTACGCGCCGAACCTAGACGTCAGAAATTACGAACGCGTCCATAAAGCGTTCGATTACTTGCTTAAAGAGTTGACCGGAGAGGTTCGGCTGTCGGTCATCGCTGAGCAGTTAAATATGAGCGAGCCAGGTTTTTCGCGTTTCTTCAGGCGCGCCACTGGCCATGGTTTTATCGACTTGATGGGCAAGCTGCGAATACAGCGTGCGTGCCGGCTGTTGTTGCAAACGAAAATGTCAGTGGCTGATATCTGCTTCGAAGTCGGCTACTGCAACCTGTCCAACTTCAACCGGCACTTCCGAGCTGAAATGAACCAGACACCGAGTGAGTACCGGCACGCGGCGTCTGCCTCATTGAGCAACAAGGGCTCGGTCTGTGGAGGCATATCAGGTGCTGAACAATATTGTCCTGGAATACAACTAAAAGGTCGGCGCTCTTTGGCGTGATAAATCCATACTGCGGGTCGGTGAATCGTAATTGCACGTCGGATTTTGGCCAGCCTGGCCATGTTCCCCCACCGGGATAAGGTGAACTAAAGCGGGCTGACGAAGCCTTGATCATCTCCTCGTAGGTTCCGCCGATCACTAGGGCAATCTCTCGCTCGTACCACGACCGCGCGACGAATGCTGCCCATACCATTAGAACGATAAGGCAAGCCCACCGACGCCTAGTCATCGAAAGGTATCCAGGGCTCGGCGATATTGAGGATGATCTTGTAGCGCTCTTCGTCGGGGCGTTTGTAGTCCTTAAAGCGGTGCACTATGAGCATGACCTGATACTTGTCGCCAGCATACCAATCAGTTATGCCTCCCTTGTCGACATCCCTCAACTGAGTACGCCACTGGGGCGTATCGGCAAAGGGTGGATATATTTTGTTCTTTCTATCGATCCATCCGCCGCGACGCCATTGGTCCTGGAGATCCAAGACAACCTTCAATGCATCATCGAGCAACAAGGGTTCGGTCTGCGGAGATATAACCAAACTCTGAATAATGTTGCCCTTGAATACGACAAATACGTCAGCGCTTTTTGGCGTGATAAATCCATACTGCGGATCGGTGAATCGTAACTGCACGTCGGACTTTGCCTCGCCCCCCCATATTCCCCCACCGGGATAAGGTGAACTAAAGCGGGCTGACGAACCCTTGATCATCTCCTCGTAGGTTCCGCCTATCACTAGGGCGATCTCTCGCTCGTACCACGACCGTGCGACGAATGCTGCCCATACTGTCAGCAGTGCTAGACAAAACCAGTATCGCCGCTTCATCGGACGCCCGATCCTTCGGCGATATCCTTGATCGACTGCTCCAGCAAGGGTCGATTCCCGTCGCCCAGCATCTCATCAAAACGCGCCGCTGCTTGCATTACGAAGGCTATGCGCTGCTTGTAATCTGACAAGTCTGCAAACGGGTTGCTGCTGAATTCAAGGGTGCGCCCATCCTCGACCGGCTGGCATTGGCTCGCCAGGGTCAGCTCAATGGCTTGAGCCACCCCCGAAGGAAATCCGGTGACATAGGACGCATGGTTGCCGCGCAAAAGCAGTTTAAGCTGTGGATCTTCGTAAATGGTCGGTTGCAGAATATTGCGCTGCTCATGCTCCGCCAATTGCCGCACGCTCTCGGCAATATCTCCCTTTTCTATTGCCTTGAAGGCATCGAGAATTTGGTAATACCGAACACCAAACTCAAGCTTTTTCTGCCCCACCGGCCACAATACCGGAAACTTCGGATGACCAAAAATGCCCTTCCGTTCATCAAGACAGGTCCTTAACTCTTCTAGCCCACGCTTTTTGTAAAACGCATGCAGCGGGAAGATATCGAGAAACAACGTGGTATTACCCAGCGCCATCATGTCGTAGACATGCTGGAACTGTTGCTGCATCAAGGATGAGGGTTCCCCGCCCAGGCCAAGGTCGCTCAGGGGAACGGGATTATTGCTGCGGGCGGCTCGGTAATCGTCCAGCGCCTGCTGATCCGTATCTTTGAAGATATGAGCCCCGAGGAAGCCGGGATTCGATGCCGCATTGGAGTCGATCAAGCGCTGCCTGGCGTCGCGCTCAGCCTGGATAACCTCAGTCATACTCGCGGCATGCAACAACCCGCAACCGACTTGCTTGGAGGCAAAGGCTGCCAGCCCGGCCCACTGAAAGCGGTTGTCGTGCAGTCACAACCGGGCATAGGCGGCGTTGATCACGCGATTGCGTTCGATGGGGTCGGCGATCAGGACGCCGCCGGGGGCGACGATTTCTTCGGCTTCGCGCTGGAAGACTCGCCAGATTCCCGAGCAAGTCAAAAACGGCACGTCAACAACGTCCTGCATGACCCCGTACAACTCGATCCTGTGCGTCTCGCACTCTTCGATCGGTTTGGTGGGGTGGTTCAACAGCTGCGTGTCGCATTCGTGGTCTTTGAAACACTGGGTCATGGGGCTGGCTCCTGGCTAGAATTTCGCCACCGTACCAGCCGAAGAACCGAAGTAAAATATCGCGGAAAAAATGGGGAGACGACCTACAAGCCCTGCTGAAAGACCGTACAAACACAGCAGAAAAAGCCTACAACTCTCCTGCCCGCGGACACCGAAAATCCCACGCCCAACCCATTCCAACCGGCCCTTGCGCGAAAGTGCCTAGCGCAAGCACGAGGTTTCTGAACTCGATAATTCTGAATTCAGGAATAAAAACTCGGCGTCGGCGGCTTCTGCTTCAAGGCCCACTCACCCCGTTCACGGATGCGGTAATCCACCGGGTCGTGGAGGGTCTGGGTTCTCAGGTTGCGCCAGTAGCGGTCGAAGCGTCGCGAGGCATTGGTGGCGCGGGCGCCGGTCACTTCAAACAGCCGGGAGCACAGGTCCAGGCCGACCCGCGTGGCATGAACCTTGGCGCTGCCGATGGCCAGCGCCAGGTTCGCTCGCTGTTCGGCGCCCAGTTGATCGCCGGTGATCCACGCTTTATCGAACAACCCGTTGGCCCGTTCGGTCAGGGCACGTACCGCTTCCAGCCCGACCCAGAACTCGCCGTAATGGGCCAGCAGATAAGGGTCATCGACCGCGCGGTCGACCTCGGATTTGAACCAGGGCCGCGCCTCGTGGGTGGTGTAGTGCCGCGCCTGTTCAAAGGCGCCTTCGGCAATGCCGAGGAACAGATTAACGAACGTCAGTTGCGCTAACAGCGGCCGCAAGCTGGAAAACACCGTACTCAGGGGGCCGGGTTCCAGCAGCAGTTCATGCGCGGGTCCAGCGGGCTAAGGGCATTGCCCCAGAACCAGCGCATCGCGCTCGGCGGCAGTGGTGGCCCAGTCGGGGGCTAGAAGACGGCCGATCTCTATAGGATCGCTGGGGATGGTCACAGAAAACTCCTTTTCAAACAGCGCATAAGGTGTTGAATTAAAAAGATAACGCTGTAGGAGCGGGCTTGCTCGCGATGGAGCGCGAAGCGGTCCCAACTGCTTCGCAGCCGATTCGCAGCCTTCGGCAGCGCCTACAGGTCCTGCGTTACAGGGCAAACAACCGGGCGGCCTCGTCGTTGGCCGGTTTCTTACCGGCCCGAACGTCAAACGCGCCCCCGGTCAACACCTGATCACGGACCGTGACCGGCGTTTTGCCCAGCAGCGGGAACACCAGTTCGGCAAAGCGGAACGCTTCTTCCAAGTGCGGGTAGCCGGACAATACAAAACGATCAACCCCAAGCTCGACGTATTCCTTCAGGCGAGCGGCCACGGTTTCAGGGTCGCCGACCAACGCCGTGCCCGCGCCGCCGCGTACCAGACCCGGGCCGGCCCACAGGTTAGGCGAGACTTCCAACTTGTCGCGTCGTCCGCCGTGCAAAGCGGTCATCCGGCGTTGACCTTCGGAATCCATCTTGGCGTAGTTCTGCTGGGCATCGGCAATCGTGTCGTCGTCAAGGTGGCTGATCAGCTCCTCGGCGGCGGCCCAAGCCTGCTCATTGGTTTCCCGCACAATCACGTGCAAGCGCACGCCAAAATGCACGGTGCGGCCATGTTTTTTGGCGCGTGCCCGTACATCTGTGATCTTCTCGGCCACGGCCGCTGGCGGCTCACCCCAGGTCAAGTAGGCTTCCACGTGCTTGGCTGCCAGCTCATGGGCAGCCGGCGAAGACCCGCCAAAATACAGGGGCGGGTGCGGTTGTTGAACCGGTTTAAAGAAGTTCTGCGCACCTTCGACCCGCACGTGCTTACCGGCGTAATCCACGGTCTCGCCGCTGAGCAACTGACGCCACACCGTGAGGAACTCATCGGCAGCTTCGTAGCGCTGATCGTGGTCGAGAAAAATACCGTCGGCGGCCAATTCGGTCGCGTCGCCACCGGGCACCACATTCAGCAGCAGCCGTCCGTTACTGGCTTGGTCTAGGGTGGCCGCCTGACGGGCCGACGCTGTTGGGTTGCCCAACGACGTGCGCAATGCCACCAACAGTTTGATGCGATGGGTCACCGGCACCCGGCTGGCAGCGGTGATCCACGGGTCCAGGCAACTCGCGCCGGTGGGAATCAATACGCCGTCATAACCGAGGCTCTCGGCAGCCACCGTGATTTGGCGCATGTACTCATTGGTGGCTGGCCGGCCGCTGTCGGAACGGCCCAGATAACGGGTGTCACCGGAGGTGGGAAGAAACCAAAAAATATCGACACTCATCAACACGGTCCTCGCTGCAAAAATCAAGACGTCCACCCTCGGGTTTGATAGCGGGGCGACGTGTACTGCAACGCAGGGCCGGCAGGGCTCTATGGGGTGCTTGCTTGAGCAAGTCTGAGGCGGTGCCGATGCTTCAGGTTTGCAAGCACCGTACCAGACTCGCAGGTCGTTGATTTATAACGATAAGCCCAATGTTCATCGAGCGCGTTAGTGTTGCTGAAAGGGCTAATTGTTGAAACGCTGTTGGCAGGGCAACAGTTGTTGCCTACGGCGGCGTCACCCGATAGTGATGGGCCACCAGCACCGCGATGGCACAGGACGCAATGCGGGCTTCCCCCGAGTCAGCGCGGCTGGTCAATATAATCGGGATTTTTGCGCCGAGCACGATACCGGCGCTGGCGGCGCCGCCCAGGTATTCCAGCTGCTTGACGAGCATATTGCCGCTTTCCAGATCAGGCACGACCAGGATGTCGGCTTTACCAGAAACGGGTGAATGGATGCCCTTGATCCGCGCTGCCGCCACGGAAATCGCGTTGTCGAACGCCAGGGGGCCGTCGAGAACCGCCCCGGTGATCTGGCCGCGATCGGCCATTTTGCACAGCGCGGCGGCATCAAGGGTGGCGGGCATGTTGGCGTTGACCATTTCCACCGCAGCCAGGATTGCCACATGTGGATCGCTAACGCCGAGGATATGCGCCAGATCGATGGCATTGCGCACGATGTCCACTTTGTCGACTAGGGTCGGCAAGATGTTGATTGCGGCGTCGGTGATGATAAAAGGGCGCGGGTAAAACGGGGTTTGCATGACGAAGCAATGGGTGATCCGTCGCTTGGTACGCAGTTGCGCCGCAGAGGGCACCACGGCGGACATGAGTTCGTCGGTGTGCAAGCTGCCTTTCATCAGGGCTTCGACCTGACCGTCCCGGGCCATTTCCGCACCACGTACAGCAGCGGCGTGGCTGTGGGGTACGTCTTCAATGCTAAGGCCGGAAAGGTCGTGATTGCCCTTGGCCGCCAGCGCTTCCAGTTTTGCCCTTGGGCCAATCAAAATCGGATGGATCAACCCTGCATCACGGGCATTTAGAGCGGCTTCAAAACTCACGTCGTCGCACGGATGCACGACGCCGACGCGGATCGGTTCCAGTGCATGGCAGGCGTGCAGCAAACGGTGCAGGCCGTCGGCGCTGTGGCGCAACTCGACACCTGGCAGGCTGACCCGTTGCACATCGATATGCTCACTGGCGGCGTGGACCAGGGATTCACCTTCCAATACCACCATGCCTTCTTGGTTGATGCCGCTGCAGGCCAACGTTAGTAACTGCCGCGCTGGATCACGGGCGGTAACGGTGACCGAGACGGTCAGCGTGTCGCCGATGCGTACCGGGGCAAGGAACTTGAGGGTTTGTCCCAGGGATACAGAGCCGGGCCCCGGCAATCGAGTACCGATCAACGCCGAAATCAACGCGCCACCCCACATGCCATGGGCGAAAACCGTGTTGAAGTGGGTAGTGGCGGCGAATTCAGGATCGACGTAAAGCGGATTCACATCGCCGGAGACCAGCGCGAACAACTGGATATCCTGCGCGGTCAGGGTCCGCTCCAGAGAGGCCGATTCGCCGACGACGATGTCCTCGAAAGACCGATTATGCAGGCGTTCCAGGTCGTCGGGTTTGATCGGTAAAGAAGTGGTCATGGTGTTGATCCTGGATACGAATGTGAAGGGCATCGTGATTCTGTAGGCGCGTGTTAGCGAGGCGGCGTGACGGATACACCGCATTCAGCGTTTCGCCAACACGTTGTCTCCTACAGAAAACCTCAACTCTCAACCTGCGTGTGCGACCAGAACCGGCTGCCGTCGCGGGCGGCGAGGTCTTCGTATTGGCGGTACTTTTCATCGACCCAACGCTGCGCGGCATCGAGCAAGTCGACGGCGGTTTTAGCGTCGGTTTTGGCCAGTGAACTGTAGCGGGTTTCGTTGTAGGCGTAGTCCTTGAGGGTAATGGTCGGGCGTGGCGAGTCAAGCTGGAACGGGTTGGCGCCGACCTTGCGCATTTCCGGGTTGTAGCGAAACAGCGGCCAGTATCCGCTGGCGGTGGCCAACTCCTGCTGGTGCATGCCTTGGCGCATGTCGATGCCGTGGGCGATGCAGTGACTGTAGGCGAGAATCAGCGAAGGCCCGTCGTAAGCCTCGGCTTCACGGAACGCCTGTAACGCATGCTGGGGATTGGCGCCCATGGCAATTTGCGCGACGTAGACGTTGCCATAGGCAATTGCCAGCATGGCCAAGTCTTTGCGTGGCACCCGTTTACCGGCCGTGGCGAATTTTGCTACGGCAGCCAATGGCGTGGCTTTGGATGACTGGCCGCCGGTATTGGAATACACCTCCGTGTCGAGCACCAACACATTCACATCGCGACCTTGGGCCAGCACATGGTCAAGCCCGCCGTAGCCGATGTCGTAGGCCCAGCCATCGCCGCCTACCAACCAGATGCTGCGGCGCACGAGGTGATCGACTACCGACAGCAGATCCGCTGCGCGCTCGTCCTTGGCTTCAAGCTGCAGCAGCTTGACCTTCAGTTCAGCGACACGCTCGCGCTGGGTGCGGATTTCCGATTCCTGAATCTGCGGCGCATGAATGATCGCCGTTGCCAGGTCTTCGCCCACCAATGGTGCCAGTTCGGCAACCCGCCGCAGGGCCAGCGCCACATGTTGGTCCGCCGCGAGCCGGTAACCCAGGCCGAATTCGGCGTTGTCTTCGAACAGCGAGTTGGACCACGCCGGACCACGGCCCTCGTGGTTTTTGGTCCAAGGCGTAACCGGCAGGTTGCCGCCGTAGATGGAGGAGCAGCCGGTGGCGTTGGCGATTTGCAGCCGATCGCCGAACAGCTGGCTGAGCAACCGCAGGTAAGGCGTTTCGCCACACCCGGCGCAGGCACCTGGAAATTCGAACAGCGGTTGCAGGAATTGCACGCCGCGAATATGGGAGAAGTCCACCAGTGAACGATCATTAACCGGCAGGCTTTCGAAGAAATGAATATTGGCGCGTTCGCGTTCCAGAATCGGCAGTTTGTCGACGATGTTCAGCGCCTTGACCGCAGGATCAGTCAGGCTGATCGCCGGGCAGGCTTCGACGCACAGGCCACAGCCGGTGCAGTCTTCCAGATAGATTTGCAACGAAAAACGTGCTTCCGGGTAGCCACGGGCGTTGATCGGGGCCGAAGGGAAACCCTCGGGGGCGCGGGTCAGTAGGTCTTCATGGTAATAGCGGGCGCGAATCACCGCATGCGGGCAAACGAAGCTGCATTGTCCGCACTGGATGCACAGGCCTTCGTCCCACTCCGGCACGGTGTCGGCGATGTTGCGTTTTTCGTAGGCGCTGGTCCCGGACGGGAAGGTGCCGTCCACCGGCAACTGGCTGACCGGGATGTAGTCGCCACGGCTGGCGAACATTTTTGCGGTGAAGGTTTGGACAAAAGCCGGCGCAGCCTCGGGCACCAGCGCCGGCAGTTCGGTCACGCTGCTGATGCTGGCCGGGACCTTGACGTGATGCAGGCGTTCCAACGCGCCGTCCACGGCGGTGAAGTTCATCTGCACCACGTCTTCGCCTTTGCGGCCGTAGCTTTTGCGGATGGCTTTCTTGATTTGGGCGATGGCATCTTCCCGGGGCAACACGCCGGACAGGGCGAAGAAACAGGTCTGCAACAGGGTATTGGTGCGGGTGCCGAGGCCCAGTTCACGGGCGGCCGCCGACGCATCGATGACGTAGAAGTCGAGTTTCTTTTCAATAATCGTGGCCTGCACCGGCCGGGGCAGATGGGCCCACACCGTGTCGGCGTCGTACGGCGCATTGAGCAGAAAGGTCGCCCCAGGCGCGGCCAGTCCGAGCAAGTCCTGACGTTCCAGAAAGTCGAACTTGTGGCAGGCGACAAACCCAGCCTGGGCGATCAGATACGGCGCGTGGATCGGCTCCGGGCCGAAACGCAGGTGGGAAATGGTTTGCGCGCCGGACTTGTGCGAGTCGTAGACAAAATAACCCTGGGCATACAGGTCGGTGTCTTCACCGATGATCTTCACGCTGTTCTTGTTCGCACCCACCGTGCCGTCGGCCCCCAAGCCATAGAACACTGCGCGGGTGACGTTGGGTTTTTCGATGCTGAACGCCGGGTCCCACGGCAGGCTTAAGTGGCTGACGTCATCGTAGATACCAATGGTGAAACTGTGCAGCGGCTGCGGATTAAGCAAGGCGTCGTAGACAGCCTTGGCCATCGCCGGGGTGAAGTCCTTGTTGGAAATGCCGTAGCGACCGCCGACCACCAACGGCAGGCTTTTCCGTTCGCCTCGGGAAAACGCGTTGGCGAGACTCGCGATCACGTCCAGATACAGCGGCTCACCGGTGGCACCGGGTTCTTTGGTTTGCTCCAGCACCGCGATGCGTTGCACCGAAGTCGGCAGCGCCGCCAGCAAATGCTCGGCGGAGAATGGGCGGTAGAGACGAACCTGCACCACACCGACTTTCTCACCCGAGGCATTTAGCACCTTGAGGGTTTCACGCACGGTTTCAGCCCCGGCGCCCATCAGGATGATCACCCGGGTGGCGTCTTCGGCGCCGTAGTATTCGAACAACTGATAGTGGCGCCCGGTGAGTTTTTCGAAGCGCTGCATGAGTGTTTCGACGATGCCGGGAACCGCTTGGTAATACGGATTGCTGGCTTCCCGTGCCTGGAAATAGGTGTCGGTGTTGTGCGCGGTACCCCGGATGAACGGGTGTTCCGGGTTCAAGGCGCGGTTACGGTGGGCGCGAATCAGTGACTCGTCGATCAAGTCGCGCAACACGCTTTCGTCCAGCAGCTCCACGGTGTTGAGTTCGTGAGAGGTGCGAAAGCCGTCGAAGAAATTCAGGAACGGCACCCGCGCTTGCAAGGTCGCAGCGTGAGCAATCAGCGCGCAGTCATGGGCTTCTTGAACTGATGCGGCGCTAAGCAGGGCGAAGCCGGTCATGCGTGCGGCCATGACGTCCGAGTGGTCGCCAAAAATCGACAAGGCCGAGGTCGCCAGGGAGCGAGCCGCGACGTGAAACACAGTAGAGGTCAGTTCGCCGGCGATCTTGTACATGTTGGGCAGCATCAACAACAGGCCCTGGGACGCGGTGAAGGTGGTCGTCAGTGCCCCGGATTGCAATGCCCCGTGGACCGCGCCGGCCGCGCCGCCTTCGGCTTGCATCTCCTGCACCAGCGGCAGGTTGCCCCAGAGGTTGAGCTTGCCGGCGGCCATCCATTCATCGGCCAACTCGGCCATGGTCGAAGACGGGGTGATCGGGTAGATCGCACACACTTCGCTGAGTTGATAGGCGACCAGCGCCACCGCCGTATTGGCGTCCATCGTGCTGCGCTTGTTCATCGTGCACTCTCCACAGCGGCGGCGGCATCGAGGGTCATATCGATGGCGTGGCAGGGGCATTGATCGAAACACACGGCGCAACCGGTGCAGAGGCCCATATTCACCTCGTAGCCAGCGTCTGGCCCGAGCTTGATGATGGCGTCCTCGGGACAGGCAGCGAAGCAGTTGTCGCATTCGTAGCAATTGCCGCAGGACAGGCAGCGCCGGGCTTCATGCTGTGCCTGAGCGGCGCTGAGTCCGCCGACCACTTCGGCAAAACCGACTCGGTCGTCCAGGTCCAGGGATTTTTGCTGCGAGGGCAGGGCGTCGCTGTAGATCGGCAAGTGCAGGTCGTTGAAATGCACCAGCGGATGACGTTCGGGGGCGGTCCAGATTTGGCCGTTGAGCCAGGCATCGATATGCCGAGCCGCGTGTTTGCCATGGCCGGTGGCGGTAGTCACGGTACGGTTGCCGGGAGTGACGTCGCCACCGGCAAACAATCCAGCGTGGCCGGTCTGCATGCCTGCGCCGACGATCAGCGTACCGTCGGCGGCGAACACCAGGTCCGGGACCAGGCGCAGGAAATCGGTGTCGCTGGTCTGGCCCAAGGCGAGGATCAGCGCATCGGCGGGCAACGTTTCAAACTCGCCCGTGGGATGGGCTTTGCCCTCGGCGTCCAGCGACATTTTTTCAACGTTGATGCCTTGGCCGTCGATGCCCTTGATGCTCGACAGCCAACGGATCTTGATCCCTTCTTCCAGCGCTTCTTCGGTTTCGAAGGGCAGGGCTGACATGTGCTCCCGGTCGCGGTGATAAATGATCATCGCGTCTTCGGCACCCAGACGGCGGGCAGTACGCGCTGCATCGATGGCGGTATTGCCGCCGCCGTAAACCATCACCCGACGGCCCAACAGCGGTTTTTCCCCGGTGCCGGCGGCGCGCAATAGACTCACTGCGTCATACACCTTGACGGCGTCACGGGCCGGGATGTCGATGTGGCGCCCGACTTGCGCGCCAATCGACAGCAGCACCGCATCGAAACCGCCATTGGTTTGCTCAAGCAACACATCATCGACCTTGCGGTTAAGCACGATGCGGATGCCGAGGGTTTCCAGACGCGCAATCTCTTGATGTAACACGTCACGGGGCAGACGGTAGGCCGGTATCCCGAAATGCAACATGCCACCAGCGACCGGGCCGGCCTCGTAAATCTCTACCGCATGACCGCGCATCGCCAAGTGCCAGGCGGCGGATAATCCGCACGGCCCAGCGCCGACGATCAGGACGCGCTTGCCGGTAGCGGGCGCGGCCTTGGCGGTCCAGCCGTGTTCCAGGGCTTGGTCGCCGAGGAAACGCTCGACAGCGTGGATGCTAACGCCGCTGTCCAGTTCAGTACGATTGCAGGCCGTTTCGCAAGGGTGGTAGCACACCCGGCCGTGGATGGCGGGGAAGGGGTTGTCAGCAATCAGGCTGTGCCACGCCGCCTGATAGTCACCCGCCTGGGCCAAGGCCAACCACGCCTGAATGTTTTCCCCCGCCGGACAGCCATCGTTACAGGGCGGGAGCAGGTCGTGATAGACCGGATGGCTGATGCGCACGGCACCGGTGACCTGACGCTTGGTCAGGTCAATGCCAGGACTCATGTCATGGTTCAAGGATTTCACGGTGGGCCTCTCATCGGCTAAACGGACTGGCCAGGTGTTTCTAGTTTTAGGGGGTGGCGATTACGGCAACCGGGCGTGCTTTTGCGTGGCCTTTTGGGCCGGTTTCGAGCAGGAATATGGCCAGGACGATGGCAATCACAATGCCGCCCAGCAGCCAGGCGCCTGCTTGCTGAAACACCGGCAGGCTCAAGGGATGACCGTCGGCGATGCCGGCCAGCAGATGGCCGAATACCGGGGTGAGCAATGCGCTGAAGGTGAACACCAGGAAGTTGATCGCGCCGGTGGCGCTGCCCTTTACGTTGTCCGGGTTAACTTCCTTGATGATCGAGTAAGGGATCATCGCAGCGCCCGAGCCAATGCCCAGCAGCAGGCCGAACACGTACGGCGGCGCGATGCCCGCCGGCAGGTAAAGAATCGCGGCACTGGCGACCAGCATCAGCAGCGCGCCGCCGATCAATACCGGCTTGCGCCGCCCAAGATGGTCGGAGATATAACCCAGCAGCGGGCAACCGATGACCCAACCCAAGGGGATCATGCTGCTGCGGTTCACTGCTTCGGCGTAGCCCACCGACAGCCCGTCACGCAGAAACGGCAGGCCCCAGATCATGTCGCCAATGGTGGTCGGCAGGAACAACAGGCCCGCAGTGAATCCACACAGGTATGACTGCGGGTGGCTCAAGACTTTTTTATACGGGGCGAACACCGAACCCAAGGAATTGCTGCTGCCGACCGGTCGGGTGTCGTGGCCTTTGGGGGTCACGAACATGACCAATACAGCGATAACGAACAGGCATCCAGCGGCGATGAACCAGAACTGCTGCCAAGGGATGGTGCCGTGGATGATCGGCCCCACTGCGAACTGACCGGCAAAGCCACCCATCATGCCGAAGCACTGAGTAAAACCGACAGCGGTGGCCAGATAGCGGGGCGGGAAACCGTGGGTTGCCAAATAGACCGCGCCGGTGAACGCGCAAGCCGAACCGGCCCCTTGCAGCAAACGACCCAATTGCGCGACCTGCAACTCGCCCAGGCCAAACATCGCCGCGCCGAGGGCAACCATGATAATCCCGGCCGGTATGACGTACTTGGCGCCCAGCCGATCCAGCGCGGCACCGGCAATGATCGAGAACACCGAGTAGGTGTAGTAATAAAGCCCCACCAGCGCACTGACCGCCACCACATCCCGGCCAAACGCCGACGTCAGCTCCGGCATCATCACGCCGGGAGCCGAGCGCAGGGCGTATTGCACAAAGTAGAAAAGGGCGCAAAACAGCCACGCGACGACAAAACCCATGTGCAGTCGCTCGGACCGCACGGGGATAGTTCCTGAGAAGGCAGGGGGCATGGCGGTGGCCTTGGTTGGCGGTAATAGCGAAACCTAATCCTGCCCCATGATGAATAACCTGCTCTGGATCAATAGATGTGCAGATGGTCATGGAACACCGGTATTTCTGTGGCGCCAACTCGTTGGCGCAGCAGTATGGCTGGCACCTCTCGGTGAACATCTCGACCACCTGTGGGTGACTGGGCTTAGCTTGATCTGTGACAAATACACGTCACCGGTAATACCCGATCATTGCACTCGGACTTTCCTCCAGTAGCCATTGAGGGCGTGACTTTATGAACGTGCTTGACCACCGCAAACCAATGGAGAGCGCGCCGCTGTTCCGTCTGGCCTTCAGGCCACTGTTTCTGGCGGGCTGTGTGTTGGCGTTTCTGGTCATGCCGCTTTGGCTGGCCGCTTTCAGTGGCCTGTTCTCGGGTTGGCAACCCGCAGGCGGCTGGCTGGCGTGGCACCGGCATGAATTACTGTTCGGCTTCGCCCTGGCGATTATCGCGGGCTTTTTGCTGACGGCCGTGCAGGCGTGGACCGGTCGTGTGGGCCTCAGCGGCAGGCCGTTGGTGGCATTGGCGCTGTTGTGGGTGTTGGCACGAGTGGCCTGGCTGGCAAATGTGCCATGGGCATTGCTCGTGGTTCTGGAGTTGGCGTTTCCATTGGCCGTCGCAGCACTGATGGGGTTGACCCTGTGGAAGGTGCGGCAGAAACGTAATTACCCGATCGTGTTGATGCTGCTGTTGCTGGCCTCGGCTGACGGGTTGTCCTTGTACGGCTTAGTAGAAGGCCGCGAAGACTGGCAGCGTCAGGGTGTATTGACCGGTATCTGGCTGGTGGCGGCGATGATGGGGTTGATCGGTGGACGGATCATTCCGTTTTTCACCCAGCGGGGCCTCGGACGGGAGGAGGGCGTTACGGCATGGCCGTGGCTGGACCGGCTGCTGTTGATCGGCTCGCCGTTGGTGGCGGTGCTGTATGCCGCAGGACCTGCGCTGACCCCCAACGTCTGGGTTGGATTGTTATTTGCGGTGCTGGCGGCCGGGCATGGGTTGCGTTTGGTGCGTTGGCATGACCGGGCGCTATGGCGCGTGCCGTTGCTATGGTCGCTGCACCTGGCCTATGGCTGGTTGGCGGTGGCTTGTTTGGGCATGGCGCTGTGGCATTTTGGGGTGTCGGTGCGGCCAAGCCTGGTGCTGCATTGCCTGACGGTAGGCGCCATGGGCGGCCTGGTTTTGGCCATGATCGCGCGGATCAGTCTCGGGCATACGGGCCGTGCGCTCGAGCCGCCAGCAGGAATGACGGTGGCGTTCATTGCGCTGAACTTGGCGTGCCTCAGCCGGGTTGGGTTGGTGCTGTTCTTTCCGTTGGGGGCCTTGTGGCTGGCGGGGTTGTGCTGGGCGTTGGCCTTCGTCGTATACGTCTGGCGCTATGGGCCGATGCTGCTACGGGCGCGCGTTGACGGCCGTCCAGGATGATCTGAAGGCGAGCCCCGCTATTGGCGCCGTCAAGCGCCTGCAACCGAAAACCATTTGCCGTGAATTCCCACGGTTATTGTTGATTCCCGTCAAGGCCGTGCGTGTCGGTATCACTAGACTTGCAGCGCATTTTCGCTCCTGAGCTGATGAGGAATAACCATGCAATTGGTCTGCCCGGCAGGGAATCTGCCTGCGCTTAAAGCCGCAGTACGCCAAGGCGCCGATGCCGTTTACGTCGGTTTTCGTGATGACACCAATGCTCGGCATTTCGCCGGGTTGAATATGGATGACAAGCAGTTCGACGCCGCTGTCGCCTTTATCCGTCAACACAAACGCAAACTCTATGTCGCGGTCAATACCTACCCTCAGCCCAAGGGATGGCAGCGCTGGCAGCGGGCAGTGGATCGCGCCGCTGACTTGGGCGTAGACGCACTGATCGCCGCCGACCCCGGGGTCCTGCAGTACGCCAGTCAGCGTCACCCGCAACTGGCGTTACACCTATCAGTCCAGGGTTCGGCCACCCATGCCACCGCGTTGGCGTTCTACGCGCAGCGCTACGGAATTCGCCGCGCTGTGTTGCCGCGCGTACTGTCATTGGCCCAAGTGCGTCAGGTCGTGACCACCAGCCCGGTGCCGATCGAAGCCTTCGGCTTTGGCAGTCTGTGCATCATGGCCGAGGGGCGCTGTCACCTATCTTCCTATATCACCGGCGAATCACCGAATCTCTGTGGGGTCTGCTCACCGGCCAAGGCCGTCCGTTGGAGCGAAGACGCCCACGGCTTGAGCGCGCGCTTGAGTGAAGTCTTGATTGACCGCTACACCCCCGACGAACCCGCCGGCTATCCGACCTTGTGCAAAGGCCGTTTTCTGGTGGACGGCAAGCGCTTTCATGCGCTGGAGGAACCGACCAGCCTCAACACCCTCGACCTGTTGCCGGAGCTGACGGCCATCGGCGTCGCAGCGGTAAAAATCGAAGGCCGCCAGCGCAGTCCGGCCTACGTCGAACAAGTGACCCGCGTCTGGCGCGCCGCGCTGGACGCCCATCGCGGCTCGCCGAGCAACTTTCGGGTCAAGGATGAATGGCGTCAGGTGCTGGCCGGATTATCCGAAGGTAACCAGACCACCTTGGGTGCCTACCATCGATCATGGCAATAAGGGACTGAACATGAAGCTCAGCTTGGGACCGGTCCTGTTTTATTGGGACAAAGCGCAACTCAGTGACTTTTACGCAGAAATGTCCACCTTGCCCCTGGACGTGATTTATCTGGGAGAAACCGTGTGCTCGAAACGTCGGGCGTTTTCCTTGGACCAATGGCTGGGTCTGGGCCGTGAGTTGCAAGAATGCAGCCACGCGCAGTTGGTGCTTTCCAGCCTGACCCTGATCGAAGCCGCGTCCGAGCTTTCGACCCTGCGCCGTCTGTGCGACAACGGCCAGTTACTGGTGGAAGCCAATGACATGGGCGCCGTGCAGCTTCTCGCCGAGCGCAACTTACCCTTCGTTGGCGGCCCGGCGCTCAATCTGTACAACGGCCATGCGCTGGCGCAACTGCTGGACTGCGGCATGACCCGCTGGGTGCCACCGGTGGAATGTTCGGCGGCACTGATACGTGACGTGATCGAGCAAGTGGGTGAGCTGGGCCGTGAAGTGCCGGAAATCGAAATCTTCGCTTATGGGCAGTTGCCGTTGGCCTATTCCGCTCGCTGCTTCACTGCCAGGGCGCAAAACCGACCCAAAGACGATTGCCAGTTCTGCTGCATCAACTACCCCGACGGTTTGGCCCTGACCAGTCAGGAAGGCCAGCCGTTGTTCACCCTCAACGGTATCCAAACGATGTCAGCGCAGGTGACTAATCTGCTGGCTGATTATTCCGGTTTGGTGGCCTGCGGTGCCGATCTGCTGCGTCTGAGTCCACGTGCCCAGGGCATGGCCGAGGTGATCGAAGCCTATCAACGTGTTCGGACAGGAGAAATGCCGCCGTTGTTCGTCGAAGGCTGCAACGGTTACTGGCATGGCCAGGCCGGCATGTTGCGCGTCGAGGAGGCCGGGCTATGTTGAACCGAAAAAAATGGCTGTTGAAAGCCGCCGACCGGCTATTACCGCTGGTGCGCCGGGTGCCGTTTGCCGTGCAGCGCCTGGCGTTGCAACAGTCGCTGAATCGCTGTCTCGCCGAGCCATTGCGCGAGGGTGAATTTGAGCTGCTGCGCGGTCGTTGGTTATGCCTGCGAATACCGGACTTGGGTTTGATCTGGAACTTGACCTTGGGCGATGAGGGCTTGCAGATTGCCGAGCACGCTACGGCACAGGTAACCATCAGCGGTAACTGGCGTGAGTTCTTACTCCTAGCCAGCCGTCAGGAAGACCCCGACACGCTGTTTTTCCGCCGAAGGTTAGTCATTGAGGGCGATACCGAGCTGGGATTGGCAATGAAAAACCTGATCGACAGCCTCGACCCCGATGTCTTGCCGGTGTGGTTATGGCGCAATCTCGTGCGGGCAGGGAAGGGGTTGTCGGCGGGATAACGCCTCCCTCAATTCACCGCATTTTCAAGATCGCCAGCGCGGTTTTTTACTGGCGATTATTGACCTCGGTCAAGTTCAGCCCCCCACTTTGGTCGTAGTCTTTACTGCATGTTGTGTTTTTGAAACTAAGAATATCTATATGTAGTGTATGGAGGCCGAATGCAGAGCACGTTGATTTCAGTCGGGTATAACCGTTTACACAAACGCGATGGCAGTCTGGTCGCCTTCAATGCGGACAAGATTCGTCAGGCGATCATCGCTGCCGGTCGTGCCAGCGATGACTTCGTCGATGCGGCCATGGCGGAGGAATTACTTGAAGCGGTGCTGATGCATGTGGAGGAGGTGGCTGAGCTGCATGTCGAGCATATCCAGGACCGGGTCGAGCAGGCCTTGATGGATGCCGGTTTTTTCCAGGCCCTGCGTGCCTACATCGTCTACCGCGAACAGCACGGACGCTTGCGACGTGACCGCAAGGCGATTGTGGAGGTGGCGGCGTCGATGAACGAGTACCTGTCCCGCGAAGATTGGCGGGTACAGGCCAACGCCAATCAGGGCTATTCCCTCGGTGGACTGGTGCTCAATGTCTCCGGCAAAGTCACGGCCAATTACTGGCTGGATGAGGTGTACAGCGAGGCCATTGGCCGGGCGCACCGCGAGGCAGATCTGCATATCCACGACCTCGACATGCTCGCCGGCTATTGTGCCGGTTGGTCGTTGCGTACTTTGCTCCATGAAGGGCTGAACGGTGTGCCGGGCCGTGTCGAAGCCGGGCCGCCGCAGCACCTGAGCAGTGCCTTGGGGCAAATGGTCAACTTCCTCGGCACCCTGCAAAACGAATGGGCCGGCGCTCAAGCGTTCAGCTCGTTTGACACCTACCTTGCGCCCTATGTGCGCAACGACCAATTGAGCTACGAAGCGGTCCGCCAAGCGTTGCAAGAGTTCATCTACAACCTCAATGTGCCTTCCCGTTGGGGCACGCAAACACCCTTCACCAATCTGACCTTTGACTGGGTATGCCCAGAGGACCTGCGCGAGCAAATTCCTGTGGTTGCCGGCGTCGAAATGCCCTACGCCTATGGCGATTTGCAGGTTGAAATGGACCTGCTTAACCGTGCCTACATCGAAGTCATGCAGGCGGGGGATGCCAAGGGCCGGGTGTTCACTTTTCCGATCCCGACTTACAACATCACCCATGACTTCCCGTGGGACAGTGAAAACGCCGATCGCTTGTTCGAGATGACCGCGCGCTACGGGCTGCCGTATTTTCAGAACTTTTTGAACTCGGACATGCTGCCCAACCAGGTGCGCTCAATGTGCTGCCGTTTGCAGCTGGATGTCCGCGAGTTGCTCAAACGCGGCGGTGGCTTGTTCGGCTCGGCGGAACAGACCGGATCATTGGGCGTGGTGACCTTGAACTGCGCGCGATTGGGCCATGTGTTCAGGGGCGATACCCAAGGCTTGTTACGGCGCCTGGACACCTTGATGGAACTGGCGATGGAGAGCCTGGAGGTCAAGCGCAAAGTCATTCAACACCACATGGATGCCGGTTTGTACCCGTACACCAAGCGTTATCTGGGCACGTTGCGTAACCATTTTTCAACCATCGGCCTTAACGGTCTGCATGAAATGCTCCGCAACTTCACGGGCGACGAGGACGGCTTGCACACCGAAGACGGTCGGCGATTCGCCTTGAATGTGCTGGATCATGTGCGCGCCACCTTGCTGCGTTTTCAAGAAGAAACCGGCCATATGTATAACCTCGAAGCGACCCCTGCGGAAGGCACGACTTACCGGTTTGCCAAGGAAGACCGCAAGCGTTACCCCGAGATTCTTCAGGCGGGCAGCGTTGACGCACCGTATTACACCAACTCTTCGCAACTGCCGGTGGGTTTCACCGATGACCCCTTTGAGGCGTTGGAACTTCAGGACGAACTGCAATGCAAATACACCGGCGGCACGGTGCTGCACCTGTACATGGCCGAGCGGATTTCGTCGGCCCAAGCCTGCAAGCAACTGGTGCGCAAGGCTCTTGGGCGCTTCCGTTTGCCGTACCTTACTGTGACCCCGACATTCTCCATTTGCCCGGTTCACGGCTACCTCGACGGTGAACACGAGTTCTGCCCCAAGTGCGACGAAGTCCTGCTGCTGAGCGAGCAAACACTCAGCGCTGTTCATTGATTTGAATCCACTCAATCGTAAGGAGTTTCGCCATGAGTACCTTGCAAACACCGGCCCAGGCTCAACGTCAACGCTGTGAAGTCTGGACCCGGGTGATGGGTTATCACCGCCCGGTATCAGCGTTCAATCCGGGCAAGCAGTCCGAGCACCGCGAGCGGGTCCATTTCACCGAAAGCGCGGCGCTGGCCGCGAAGCAGTGAGTCGAACGCTCCGGGTCGGGGGCATGGTGCCCCTGACCACGCTCGACTACCCGGGGCAGTTGTCCTGCGTGTTGTTTTGTCAGGGGTGCGCCTGGCGTTGTCGTTATTGCCACAACCCGCAGTTGATTCCGCCTCGTGGCAGCGATGAAGTGGATTGGCCTCAGGTGTTAGCGTTTCTGCAACGCCGTCAGGGCCTGCTCGACGCGGTGGTGTTCAGCGGCGGCGAGCCCACCTTGCAAGACGCCTTGCGCGGCGCCATGGACGAAGTGCGCGGGATGGGATTTCTCGTTGGTTTACACAGCGCCGGAATCAAACCGGCGGCTTTTTTAAAAGCGGTTGCCGGGGCCGATTGGGTCGGTTTCGATATCAAATCCTTGCCCGAGGATTGCCGCGCCATTACCCAGGTCGAGGGCAGCGGCGAGGCCAACTGGCTTAGCCTTGAGCACCTGTTGGCCAGCGGTGTCGACTATGAATGCCGAACCACCGTGCATTGGCACTTATTCAACCCTGTGCGATTACTAACCCTGGCCCAACGTTTGAATGCTCGGGGGGTAAAGCGCTTCGCCGTGCAACGGGTCAGGACCGCCCGAATGCTGGACCCGCAACTGCCCAGCGTTTCCGCGCAGGCTGAAGAGGCTGAGCTGTGGGCCGCCATGGGCGAGATGTTTCCGGCGTTTGAGTTACGCGGCTAGTCTGTAGCCAACGTGGTGGCGAGGCGGTCAACTGGGTGTGTCAGATGCAACGCTTCCCGAATAAATTCTGTCCCACAGGGGGATCGCAAAACTGTGCAGCGCCGGAATCCGTGGGACCGAATTTATTCGGGAATGGGTTTCAAAGCCAACCTGTCAGTGCCTGACACGGCGCCTTCCCGAATAAATTCGTTCCCACAAGGCTCGCGCAAACCCGCTTAACCCCCCGTCACATCCCGCATCAATAACCCAAACCGCAAATCCACCTCGTCCGGTATCGGTAAATACACGGTGTGTCCGTCCCCCGGTGCGACGCTGGTGTGTTCGCCTTTGACGTTTTGCAACTGGTCCAGGTCGAAGTGGAAGTTGCCTTGGGGGGTCATCAACTCCAGGTGGTCGCCCCGGCTAAAACGGTTCTTGACCTTGACTTCGGCCAACCCGTCGCGCCGTTCGCCCGTCAGTTCACCCACGAACTGCTGACGCTCCGACACCGAGCTGCCGTTTTGGTAGTTCTGGTATTCGTCGTGTACATGCCGACGCAGGAAGCCTTCGGTGTAGCCGCGTTGGGCCAAGGATTCCAGATTGGTCATCAGGCTCCGGTCAAACGCGCGACCGGCGACCGCATCGTCGATGGCTTGGCGGTAAACCTGGGTGGTTCGCGCGCAATAGAAGTGGGATTTGGTCCGGCCTTCGATTTTCAACGAGTGCACGCCCATGCTGGTCAGACGCTCGACATGCTGCACAGCGCGCAGGTCCTTGGCGTTCATGATGTAGGTGCCGTGCTCGTCCTCAAAGGCGGGCATCAGCTCGTTCGGTCGATTGGCTTCCTGCAACAGGAACACCTGATCGGTCGGTGCACCGATGCCCAAAGTAGGCTCGGGCTGGACGGTCTGCACGATCTCGCCGAGTTGGTTTTCAGTGGCTTCCTGGGCCGAGTATTTCCAGCGACAGGCATTGGTGCAACTGCCTTGGTTGGCATCGCGCTTGTTCATGTAGCCCGACAGTAAGCAGCGGCCGGAGTAGGCCATGCACAGTGCACCGTGGACGAACACCTCCAGCTCCATGTCGGGCACGTGCTGGCGGATTTCGGCGATTTCCTCCAGGGACAGTTCCCGGGACAGAATGATCCGGCTAACGCCCTGTTGCTGCCAGAACTCGACGCTGGCCCAGTTCACCGTGTTGGCCTGCACCGACAGGTGGATCGGCATCTCTGGGAAATGCCTACGCACCAGCATGATCAGGCCAGGGTCGGACATGATCAACGCATCTGGCCCCATGGCGATCACCGGCTCCAGGTCTTTCAAAAAGGTCTTGAGCTTGGCGTTGTGCGGCGCGATGTTCACCACCACATAGAAAAGCTTGCCCTGTGCATGGGCCTCGGCAATCCCGACAGCCAGGTTAGCGTGATCGAATTCGTTGTTGCGCACCCGCAAGCTATAGCGCGGCTGGCCGGCATACACCGCATCGGCGCCGTAGGCGAAGGCATACCGCATGTTTTTCAGGGTGCCGGCGGGGGCGAGCAGTTCCGGGGTAAAGAGGGTCATGGCAGGGTCAGTCGCAAAAACCGCCGAGGGTAAACGGCTTGCGGATGGGAATTATTGATCCAGGTCTACGTCGTATGGATGAGCGGCCGTTGAATCAAACCTTTATGATGCCGAGCACCTTTAGACTCAGGCGTCGACATGAAGCTGGCGGTAACCGTTTTATCCTCACTCGTTATGGCCGTTGGGCTCTGCGGCTGTATTGGCCCGCCAATCGAACTGACCCCGCAAACGGCGCAACGTCTGCAGGCGCAAGCCCCGATTCGTTTTCTACTGACGTTTGACGACGGCCCAAGTGCCTCCAGCTTTTTCAACCCGACGCTCATGGTGATGGACAGCCTTGCCCACAATCCGTTGGAACCGGGGATCAAAGCCGTGTTTTTTGTGCAGACCCGGGCGCCCCGCGCCGGTGGCAGCGAGATCGGCCACACGGTCATGCAGCGTGAACATGCGCAAGGTCACGTGTTGGGCTTTCATACCGCCACGCCGTGGCACACCAATCACCGTTCTTTGAATCCCGAAGAACTGGAGCAGTCGCTAACCAACGGCAGCGCGGACATCGCGGCGATCACTGGCACGCCGCCGAACTTGGTCCGACCACCGTTCTGGAATTACGATAAACGCACCTTCGCCGCGTACCAGCAGCACGGCATGCACATTGTGCTGACAGACCTGAGCGCCAACGACGGCAAGATCTGGGGCTACAACTTCAGCCTGCGCCGACGCTCGCACATGCTCAGGGCTTTATCCGAACTGCGGGAGAAAATCGCCGCTGGAGAGCTGCCGACGGTCGATGGTGCGATTCCAGTGGTGGTCACTTTTCATGACCTCAATCGCTACACCGCCAGGCATACCGAGGAATACCTGCAAATCCTCATCGACAGCGCCCGCGAGACCGGCATAAAAACCGCCGCCAAACCTTTTTATGATGATCAGGCCGAGTTGCAGCGCGCGGTCATGGCCCGCACCATCAGCTCCAATGCAGAGCCGGTCAGCTTGCCCGGTTTCTGGAACTGGTGGTGGGACAGTAACTCGCATTGATCGGGTCTCTCCTACACACCCCACGCCTGTAAATCCCCGCTTTACAGCTCTTTTTACGCTTTCTTTATGCGCAGACGCGGTCGTCGCTCTCGTTCCTTTACGCCCTCAGTACCGACAATTACTCACACGCGGCAATTGCCGTACGACGGAGAATTTTCATGAGTGTTCTGGACGGGGTGTCACTGCTACTGGCCGCAGGGTTGTTCATTTACTTGATGGTCGCGCTGTTACGCGCAGACCAGCACTAGGAGCCGCCATGCACAGTTATGACTATCTACTCATCGTCGCTTTCTTCGCGCTGGTGCTGCTGCCGGCGCCGTGGTTGGGACGTTTCTACTACCGGATCATGGAAGGTGAGCGAACCTTCTTGACCCCGGTGTTGGGACCGCTGGAGCGCGTTTGCTATCGCCTGTCCGGGGTTGATCCGAAAACCGAACAAAACTGGAAAACCTACACCCTGGCCTTGCTGGCGTTTAACCTCGTCGGCTTTGTCGTGTTGTTCGCGATCCTGGTGTTTCAGGGCAGCTTGCCGCTCAACCCGCAGCAATTGCCGGGTATGGAATGGTCGCTGGCGTTCAACACCGCCATGAGCTTTGTGACCAACACCAACTGGCAGAGCTACAGCGGTGAAGCCTCGCTCAGTTATTTGAGCCAGATGGTTGGCCTGACCGTGCAGAACTTTGTCAGCGCGGCGACCGGTATCGCGGTGATGGTGGTGTTCTGCCGGGGCATTAGCCGTCGCTCGACACAAAACCTGGGTAACTTCTGGGCCGACATGACCCGCGCCACGCTGTACGGGCTGCTGCCGATGTGCGTGATCCTCGCGCTGTTTCTGGTCTGGCAGGGCGTGCCACAAACCTTCGCGCATTACATCGATGCCGTCACGCTTCAGGGTGCTGATCAAAGCCTGCCGATGGGGCCTGCGGCGAGTCAGATTGCGATCAAGCAACTGGGCACCAACGGCGGCGGTTTTTTCGGGGTCAACTCGGCGCATCCGTTCGAGAACCCGACCGCTTGGAGCAACTTGATTGAGCTGGTGTCGATCATCCTGATCCCGGTTGCGCTGGTATTTACCTTCGGCCATTACGTGAAAGACATGCGCCAAAGCAAAGCGATCATGGCCTGCATGCTGACGCTGTTCCTGATCGGTGGAGCGACGGCGATGTGGGCTGAGTACCAGCCTAACCCAGCGTTGAACATCGCGTCGGTTGAACAGACCGCGCCCCTTGAAGGCAAGGAAAGCCGCTTTGGCACAACCGCTACCGTGCTCTGGGCCACGGCCACTACCGCCGCGTCAAACGGTTCGGTCAACGCCATGCACGACAGCCTCAATCCGCTGACGGGCATGGTTGCGCTGGCCAACATGATGGTCGGCGAAGTGATCTTCGGCGGCGTCGGCGCCGGGATGTACAGCATGCTGCTCAACGTCCTGATCGCCGTGTTCCTCGCAGGGCTGATGATCGGTCGCACCCCGGAATACCTGGGTAAAAAGCTCCAGGCCAAGGAAGTCAAACTGCTGGTCGCAACCTTGATGGTGATGCCTATCGGCGTGCTGGTGTTCGGTGCCTTGGCGGCGAGCCTGCCAGGTCCTGCGAGTGCAATCAGCAATCCCGGCCCTCACGGCTTCAGCCAGTTGCTTTACAGCTACACCTCGGCCACCGCGAACAACGGTTCGGCGTTCGGTGGGTTTAGCGCCAACACGCTGTTTCACAACCTGATGCTGAGCCTGTCGATGTTCCTCGGGCGCTTCGGCTACATCCTTCCGGTGCTGGCATTGGCGGGTAGCTTGGCGGCGAAGAAAACCGCACCGCTGGGCTTGAACAGTTTCCCGACTCACGGCGCGTTGTTCGTCACGTTGTTGACGATGACCATTTTTCTGGTCGGTGGCCTGACGTTCCTGCCGACCCTGGCGCTGGGACCGATTGCCGAACACTTGAGCATGGGCTTCTGAGGATTCGATGATGTCTATTTATAAAGATCATGTGCAGACCCCTACCGTAACCCCCGCTGCGCCGCACACTGCAGCGCAACCGGTCAAGACCGAGTTCTCGGCCCTCTGGCGCCCGGCCCTGATACAAGCGTTCGTCAAACTCGACCCCCGTCAGTTGCAACGAGCGCCGGTGATGTTGGTGGTTGAACTGACCGCCATCTTGACCAGCATTTTATGCATGGTTCCTGACCCGGCGGTGCCGACTTCGGTCGCGGTGCAGATTGCCCTCTGGCTGTGGTTTACCGTGTTGTTCGCCAATTTCGCCGAAGCGTTGGCCGAAGGGCGTGGCAAGGCCCGCGCTGACAGCCTTAAAGCCGGCAGCGAGGGGCTCAAGGCTCGGCGTCGCAACGACAGCGGCAGCTTTCAGGTCGTCAACGCCAGCAGCTTGCGTCGGGGCGATGTGGTCCGCGTTGAAGCCGGGGAAATGATTCCGGGCGATGGCGAGGTCGTCGAGGGTATTGCCGCCGTCAACGAAGCCGCGATTACCGGCGAATCGGCTCCGGTGATCCGTGAGTCAGGCGGCGACCGTTCAGCGGTCACCGGCAACACCCGTCTGGTCTCCGATTGGCTACTGGTTCGAATCACCGCCAACCCCGGTGAATCGACGCTGGACCGCATGATCGCGCTGGTGGAAGGCGCCAAACGGCAGAAAACCCCCAACGAAATCGCGCTGGATATTCTGCTGATTGGCTTGACTCTGATCTTCCTGTTGGTAGTCGTGACCCTGCAACCCTTCGCTCACTTCTCCGGTGGCAGCCTGCCATTGGTGTTTCTGGTGGCGCTATTGGTGACCTTGATCCCGACCACCATCGGTGGGCTGTTGTCGGCCATCGGTATCGCGGGTATGGACCGTTTGGTGCGACTCAACGTCATCGCTAAATCCGGCCGTGCTGTTGAGGCGGCGGGCGACGTGCACGTGTTGCTGCTGGACAAAACCGGCACCATCACCTTCGGCAACCGTCGTTGCACAGCCCTGTATGCCGCGCCGGGTGTCACAGCGCTGGAACTGGGCGAGGGTGCGCTACTGGCATCCTTGGCCGATGACACCGCGGAAGGTAAATCGATTGTTGAGTACCTGCGTGAACTGCACCCGATCACCGAGCCACCTGCGTCGGCCTTAACGCCGGTCGCTTTCAGTGCAGAGACTCGTTTATCCGGGGTCGATTACCAAGGCCGGGTGTACCGCAAGGGCGCTGTCGATTCGGTGCTGGCGTTCGTCGACATGACCCGCAGCGACTTGATGCCGGCATTGGCCCGGGAAGTCGACAAGATCGCCAAGACCGGTGGCACTCCGCTGCTGGTCTGCATGAACGGCAAGCTGTTGGGCGCTATCCACCTCAAAGATGTGGTTAAGCCTGGCATCCGTGAGCGGTTTGCCGAGCTGCGCAAGCTGGGGATTCGTACGGTGATGGTCACCGGTGATAACCCACTGACCGCCGCGGCCATTGCGGCGGAAGCGGGGGTCGATGATGTCTTGGCCGAAGCCACCCCAGAGAAAAAACTGGAACGGATTCGTCTGGAACAGAACGACGGTCGTTTGGTGGCAATGTGTGGCGACGGCGCCAACGATGCCCCGGCATTGGCTCAGGCCGACGTCGGGATGGCGATGAACGATGGTACTCAAGCGGCACGTGAAGCGGCGAACATGGTCGACCTCGACAGCGATCCGACCAAACTGTTGGACGTGGTGCAAATCGGCAAGGAATTGCTGGTGACCCGGGGCGCGTTGACCACCTTCTCCATCGCCAACGACGTGGCCAAGTATTTCGCGATCCTGCCCGCACTGTTTGCCACGATCTACCCGCAACTGGGGGTGCTGAACGTCATGCACCTGGCCAGCCCGCAGAGTGCGATTCTCTCGGCGATTGTCTTTAACGCCTTGATCATCGTGGTGTTGATTCCCTTGGCCCTGCGCGGGGTGCGGGTTCAGGCCGCCAGTGCCGCCGCGCTGCTGCGCCGTAATTTGTTGATCTACGGCCTGGGCGGGATTGTTGCGCCGTTCGTGGGCATCAAGTTGATCGACATGCTGTTGACCGGCCTGCACTTGGTCTAAGCGTGCCACTTTCGTCACGCTCCTTGGGGGCGTGACGTTTACCCTGATTGAGGATTCGATGATGTCGACTGTATTGCGTCCGGCCCTGAGCCTGATTGTGTTAATGACTCTGATCACTGGCGTGGCGTATCCGCTGGTCGTGACCGGTATCGCCCAAGTAGCATTCCCTGCCCAGGCCAATGGCAGCCTGGTGTATGACAAAGCTGGCAAAGTGCGCGGCTCTGAGTTGATCTCGCAAAGCTTTACCGGCGACGGCTGGTTCCACTCGCGGCCCTCGGCCGGGGCGTTTGCAACGGTATCGAGCAGCGCCAGCAACTTCTCACCGAGCAACCCGGCACTGGTTGCGCGGGTTACCGCAGATGTCGCCAAAGAAGCGGTACCCGGTCAAGGCGCGGTGCCGTTGTCGCTGTTGACCACCTCCGGCAGCGGCCTGGACCCGCACTTGCCGCCCGAAGCCGTGGCCTACCAAGTGGCCCGCGTCGCCAGCGCCCGCAACCTGCCGGTGACCACCGTGCAACGGCTGGTGAACGAAAACACCTACCGTCCGTTGATCGGTCCACCGGTGGTCAACGTGTTGACCTTGAATCAAACGCTGAATGAGTTACCGTCAGCGCAGCTTTGAGCAGATGCCGAAATCCTGTGGGACCGAATTCATTCGGGAATTGGCCGGCGCGGTTTATCTGAAGGACCGTGTTGATCCCTTCGCGAATGAATTCGCTCCGGCAGAGACCGAGTTTGCAGCACACATTGAGTACGAACCATGAGTGACACCCGCCGCGCCGATGCACTGTTAGCCGATCTGCCACGGGACGGCCGTGGGCGGCTCAAGGTGTTTTTGGGCGCCGCGCCGGGGGTCGGCAAGACCTACGCCATGCTCCAGGCAGCCCATGCCCAATTGCGTCAAGGCTCCCATGTACTGGCCGGCGTGGTAGAAACCCACGGCCGCGCTGAAACTGAAGCCCTGCTCAGCGGTGTGCCTCAGCAACCGTTATTACGCTCGGATTACCGTGGCGTGACGCTGGAGGAAATGGACCTCGACGGCCTGCTCATGGCCGCGCCGAACTTGGTGCTGGTCGATGAAATGGCTCACAGCAACGCGCCGGGCAGCCGACACACAAAACGCTGGCAGGACATTCAAGAATTGCTGGCGGCCGGAATCAACGTTTACACGACGGTCAATGTTCAACACCTGGAAAGCCTCAACGACCAAGTGCGTGGAATCACCGGGGTGCAGGTTCGAGAAACCTTGCCCGACTGGGTACTGCAAGAAGCCTATGAACTGGTGCTGATCGACCTGCCACCGCGTGAGCTGTTGGAGCGTTTGCGTGACGGCAAAGTTTATGTGCCCGAACAAGCCCGAGCGGCCATCGACGCATTCTTCACCCAAACCAACCTGACGGCGTTGCGTGAGTTGGCGATGCAAACGGCAGCGGCGCAGGTTGATGACGACCTCGCCCAAGGTTACCGCCAACTAGGCCAGGCGGCGCCCGCTGTTCGAGGTCGTTTATTGGTGGGGATCGATGGTGATGTTCAGGCCGAGCGACTGGTGCGACACGCCAGCCGGGTGGCTCAGCGTCGTCATCTGCCGTGGAGTCTGGTGCACGTCGATAACGGTCGGGCGGTGGATGAAGAGGCGCGGATGCGCCTGCAAAGTGCACAACAACTGGCCGAACGCTTAGGTGGCGAAGTGGTGCTGTTGCGGGCGGGAGAGGTGGCTAAAACCCTGATTCAACACGCCGCAGAGCGACGCGCCAGCTTGGTGCTGGTGGGGCAATCGCGTCCGCGTTTACGCAGGCGTCTGTTTGGTGGTGGGCTGGCAGCGCGGCTGCTGCGGGATGCCCACGGCCTGGAAATCAATGTCCTCGACAGCGAGGCGCAGCATCATCAGCCGCGTGCACGTTCGGCACGGGCTGTGGTCTGGTTTGACTACGGACTGGCGTTGATCGCGACGATTCTGGCCACCGCCTTGGCGTGGGCAGTGTCGAGTGTCTTGGCGCTGCCGAATATTTCTTTGGTGTTCCTCGCCGCTGTGTTGTTGGTGGCGGTGCGTAGCAGCCTTGGGCCTGCGCTGGCCTGTGCGGCGTTGTCTTTTCTGACTTACGATTTTCTGTTCATTCCACCTAAATTCTCCTTCAGCATCCAGCGCGAAGAAGACGTGCTGACGCTGCTGTTCTTTTTATTGATGGCTGCCTTGACCGGTAACCTTGCCGCCCGGCAACGCCAGCAACTCCGGGCCCTGCGCGATACTCAGGAGGAAACCAGCGAGTTGCTCGACCTGTCGCGCAAACTCACGGCGGCGACTGATCGGCAGGCGATGCTAAGCGCCGCTGAACAGCATTTCAGTGGCTGGAAAGAATTGAACATCTGCTTGCTGGATCGCGACGACCAAGGTGTCTGGAAAGTCGAAGTCGGCGGCGCGTTGCAGTTGTCCGAAGCCGAACGCGCGGCGGCCGATTGGGCGTGGCAACACGATCAGGCCGCAGGTTTGGGTACGGGCACTTTGCCGCTGGGGCATTGGTGGTGGTGGCCGTTGTCGATGGAAGAGGGCCCGTTGGCGTTGCTCGGCGTGTGTCCGCATGAAGGGCAGCCCTTTACCGATCAGCGTCGTCGGCTATTAACCGCACTCAGTCAACCCTTGGCCCAAGCATTGGCCCGAGCCCAGTTGGCCGAAGAGCTGGAAGCCGCCCGATTGCACGGTGAAACCGAGCAACTGCGCAGTGCGTTGTTGGCCTCGGTGTCCCACGATTTACGCACGCCGCTGACGGCCATGCGCGGCAGTATCGACAGCCTGTTGGCGTTGGGTGAAGCCATCCCATTGGAGGATCGTCGTGAACTGCTCGAAGGCACCCGTGACGAGGCGGAGCGTTTGGACCGTTATATTCAAAACCTGCTGGACATGACTCGGTTGGGTCACGGCGCCCTGAAGCTCGCGCGGGACTGGGTGTCGCCGGGGGATGTCGTCGGCAGCGCACTTAACCGCCTGCGTGCGGTGTTGGCGCCGTTACAGGTCAGCACTCAGGTGCCGTTGGAGTTGCCATTGCTGTACGTACACGCCGCGTTGATCGAGCAGGCTTTAGTCAATGTGCTTGAAAATGCTGCGCGGTTTTCTCCAGCGCAGGGACGCTTGCAGGTGGCTGCGGGGGTGACCGACAGCGAGCTATTCTTCTCGGTCAGTGACGAAGGCCCCGGTATCCCCGAAGCCGAGCGCGCGAAAATTTTTGATATGTTCTACACCGCCGCCCGTGGCGATCGCGGCGGGCAGGGCACAGGGTTGGGATTGGCTATTTGTCTGGGAATGGTCGGCGCCCATGGCGGGCACATCACCGTGGCCGACGGCATTGAAGGGCGCGGCACCTGTATCACCCTGTTCCTCCCGCTGCAAACCCAACCCGAAGCTGAATTGGAGCACACGCTCTGATCATGCAGTGCGTTACGCTCGCGGCTTCATTTGAGATGGCAAGACAACCATGAGTCAGACCTCGACCATTCTAGTGATCGATGACGAGCCGCAGATTCGAAAATTTCTGCGCATCAGCCTGGCCTCCCAAGGTTACAAGGTGCTGGAAGCGGGCACCGGCAGCGAAGGTTTGAGCCAAGCGGCGTTGAACAAACCTGACTTGCTGGTGCTCGACCTTGGTTTGCCTGACATGGACGGCCAACAGGTGCTGCGCGAATTTCGCGAGTGGTCGGCAGTCCCGGTGCTGGTGCTCTCGGTGCGCGCCAGTGAGGGCCAGAAAGTTCAGGCGCTGGACGGCGGCGCCAATGACTACGTGACCAAACCCTTCGGCATACAGGAGTTTCTCGCACGGGTCCGGGCGTTATTACGTCAAGCGCCTGCGGGCGAACAGCAAGAAGCCGCGTTGGTCTTCGGCCCGTTGACGGTGGATCTGGCATATCGGCGGGTGTTGTTAGACGGCGTTGAAGTCGGGCTGACGCGCAAGGAATACGCGGTGCTGGCGCAATTGGCGCGGCATCCGGGACGGGTGATTACCCAACAGCAGTTGCTCAAAGACATCTGGGGCCCGACCCACACTGAAGACAGCCATTACCTGCGGATTGTCGTCGGGCACCTGCGGCAGAAATTGGCCGATGACCCAACCAACCCACGGTTTATCGTGACCGAAGCCGGGGTGGGGTATCGGTTGTTGGAACGCGCCGTCGGTCTGTAGAGCCAACTTGCTGGCAAAGCGGCCTGCTTGACACACCACGTGATGTTCTTCGCCAAAACACTTTTTAATCTTTTAAAAACAATGGATTTTGAGTGTATATCCGGCCTTTGTGGTTGCTGAAATTATGGTTTCGCTTTTACAGCGAGTCACCTTTTTCAAACGTCGGAACGCCGAACCGCAAAAAGGTAACCCAAAACGCTTGCCCCACCATGCAGGCCTTCGCTTAGGCTCGGTCGTCCCTCACTCCGGCGTTGCTCCGGGGGTCGCCGTGAGCGGCCGTCCCTGGCCGCGCACGGCTTTCTCGGCATCCTTGCCTCGTTACCCCCTACGCAACGCCTGCGTTCGGCCGCATGGTTTCACGGGGCCTCTTTCCGCAATTCGGCATTCGATTCACAGGAGACGGATGGGCGGGCAGCCATCTGTAGCCAGCTTGTTGGCGAAGGTCCTTCGGCCCTTATCGCTGCCTTCGCAGCTCCTAAGGAGGTCTGTAACAATGCCTTCAATCATCCCGCGTCAGCACTTCCAACAGTTCGATCTCAAAGGTCAGGTCGGAGTTCGGTTTGATGTGCGCGCCCATGTGTCGTTCGCCGTACGCCAGGTGGGCGGGCACTGACAGCTTGCGCTTGCCGCCGACTTTCATGCCCATCAGTCCTTGATCCCAGCCTTTGATCACCCGTCCGGTGCCGATCACGCATTGGAAGGGTTTGCCGCGTTCGTGGGATGAATCGAATACCGTGCCGTCTTTTAGATACCCGGTGTACTGGGTGGTGATCAGTGCACCTTTGACCACCTCCTTGCCATCACCCAGCTGGATGTCGATGACCTCTAATTCAATGCTCATGGGGTGTTTTTGTCCTTCTGGAAAGCGTGATGAGGCCCTTATGGCACTTGTCGATAGCAAAATGAAACCAATGCTTGAACGTTTCAGTCTATTGAATTCAAGACCACTCAGAAAGAAGCCGCCATGAAACTACCGCGCCCCCAGGATCGGCTTGAGCTACTCGACAGCCGTCGTAATGAAAAAATGGCCCGCTCGGCCCATGCCTACGTGCGCGGCAATACGGTTCAGTTTTATGAATGGCTGCACAGCCAACGCGGAAGACGCTTGCCCCACGGGCCGAATGTGTGGATTTGTGGCGATTGTCACGTGGGTAATCTGGGGCCGACCGGGGATATCCACGGCCGTATAGACATCAATATTCGCGACCTGGACCAGACGGTGATTGGCAACCCGACCCATGACCTGGTCCGGTTGGCGTTGTCGCTGGCCATGGCCGCCCGTGGTTCGGACCTGCCGGGTGTGACTACCGCGCGCATGCTCAAAGAAATGATGCGCGGCTACGCACAGGCGTTCATCAAAGGGCCGGGCGAGGATCCGGAACGTCCAAGCCAAGTAAAAGGTGGCATGCGCACCGCCGTGCAGCGCACCTGGAAGCATTTGGCGCGTGAACGTATCGAAAACGAACGCCCGACGATTCCGCTGGGCAAAAGTTTTTGGCCATTGTCCCGCGCTGAAAAAGCCGAAATAAAACTGCTATGCGCCACACCCGACATTCATAAATTAGTGACGTCCCTTAAAGGCCGACCTAATGATGCAAGTGTCGAGTTGCTCGATTCGGCGTATTGGGTCAAGGGCTGCAGCTCCTTGGGGTTAATGCGCTATGCGGTACTCCTCGGGGTTGGCGGTGACGAGGAGCAGGATTACTGCCTGATTGATGTCAAAGAAGCCATCGCTGCCGCAGCGCCCCGGGCCCCCCGCGCTCATATGCCACGGGACAATGCCCGCCGGGTCGTCGAAGGGGCGCGTCAGTTGTCTCCGGCCTTGGGCGAGCGGATGCTGGCAACCCGTTTTCTCGACCACGGTGTGTTCATTCGCGAACTGCTGCCGCAAGACATGAAGCTGGAGCTGGACACGCTGAATGAAACCGACGCCATGCGTGCGGCGGGTTATCTGGCGCGAATAGTCGGTATCGCCCATGCCCGGCAGATGGACGATGACCTGCGCAAAAGCTGGCTGGCTGATTTGCAGCTCAACCGCTCCAAGAACCTGGATGCGCCGTCATGGCTGTGGACCAGCGTGGTGCAGTTGGTGGGCAGCCATGAGGAGGGCTATCTCGAACATTGCCGTCGCTACGCGCTGGAAACCGGGCGCTAACCACTGGTGTTATTCAAACTCCAGCAATCGATTGACGGCATACAGGGGCAGGCGTAAAAAAGCCCCTGCTAACGGCCCAGGGTGCAGTCAAGGTGCAGTCACGACATGAAAGTATTCAACGAAACTGAAACAGCCGCACTTTTGCCCATCCGTGAATTGATCGCGGCATTACGCGTTGCCGCGCAGCAAGTCGTCGATGGCGACATTGTGAGTCCCGAACGCTTGGTGGTGGCGCTCAAAGACGGCGGCGTGATGCTGTCGATGCCTGCCACGTCGGATGACATCGCCATTCATAAGCTGGTGAACGTCAATCCCCGCAACCGCAACGAAGGGCTGCCAACGATTCACGGGCAAGTGGTTGCCTGTGATGCGTTGAGCGGTGTCATGTTGTTCCAAGTGGATGGCCCGACCGTCACCGGCAGAAGAACCGCCGCTGTGACCCTGCTCGGCATCAGTTGCCTGTTGCCACAGGCGCCGCGTTCGGTGCTGATCATTGGCGGCGGCACGCAAGCGGGCAACCACGTGCAAGCAATTGCCGAGGTCTACCCCTACGCGGTGATTCGGGTGCGTGGCAGTTCGGTGCAGAGTGCCCAGGCGTTCGTTGAACGGTTCAAAGCCAGCGCGCCCAACTTGGTCGTTGAAGACCCCGCCCATCCATCGGACACAGAGGTGGTCATCACGGTGACTACCAGTAAAACCCCGGTTCACTTCGAGCCGGCCCGCCCCGATTGTTTGGTCATCGGCGTCGGCGCGTTCACCCCGGACGCGGCCGAAATCTGCGCTGACGTGATCAACGCCAGCACGGTTTATGTGGATGACCCTTTGGGCGCCACCCACGAAGCGGGTGACTTGATCTTGGCCAACATCGAATGGGCGCGGGTGAAATCCTTGGCCTCTGCATTGATCAACAAGCCTGACTTCTCCCGGCCCATTGTCTTCAAAACCGTGGGCACCGGGGCCTGGGATCTGGCGGCCTGCCGAGTGATCAAAGCCAATCTCGAAAAGCGCTGACCGGCGCCAAGTCGGCACTCGTCTCGGCCCGCTCTGGTAGTATCGGCGCATTTGAAATTCAGAGGTGCACCATGAGCGAGCCGATCCGCCTTACCCAATACAGTCATGGCGCCGGTTGTGGCTGCAAAATCTCTCCCGAAGTATTGGAAGTGATCCTTGCCGGCAGCGGCGCGCAGAACCTCGATCCAAAGCTCTGGGTTGGCAATGCCTCGCGTGACGATGCGGCGGTGTATGCCATCGACGAAGAGCGCGGCGTGGTCTCGACCACCGATTTTTTCATGCCCATCGTCGATGACCCGTTCGATTTCGGTCGCATCGCGGCTACCAACGCCATCAGCGACATTTATGCGATGGGCGGCGATCCGATCATGGCGATTGCCATCCTGGGTTGGCCGGTCAACCTGCTGGCGCCGGAAGTGGCCCGTGAAGTGATTCGCGGCGGCCGAGCCGTGTGTGATGCGGCAGGTATTGCGCTGGCGGGCGGGCATTCGATTGATGCGCCTGAGCCAATTTTCGGTCTGGCGGTCACCGGCTTGGTGGAAAAGCGCTTCATGAAGCGTAACGACACCGCCACCGAAGGCTGCAAGCTGTACCTGACCAAGCCGCTGGGCATTGGCATCCTTACCACTGCCGAAAAGAAAGGCTTGCTGAGGGCCGAGGACCAAGGCGTCGCCCGGGACTTGATGTGTACGCTGAACAAGCCCGGCAGTCGTTTCGCCCGGCTTGAAGGGGTCAAGGCCATGACCGATGTCACCGGGTTTGGTCTGCTAGGGCATCTGGTTGAAATGGCCGACGGCGCCAAGCTGACCGCGCGTATCGATTTCGCGGCCGTGCCGCGTTTGCCCAGTGTTGAGTTCTACCTGGAGAAAAACTGCGTGCCCGGTGGCACACACCGTAATTTCGACAGCTACAGCGCTCGCCTCACGCCGCTGGCCCCGATGCAAAAACTCCTGCTGTGTGACCCACAAACCAGCGGTGGGTTATTAGTGGCCGTCGAGCCTGCGGGACAGGAAGCGTTCTTGGCTATGGCTGAAGAGCTGGGCCTGAATTTGTCGGTGATTGGCGAATTCATCGGCCGACAGAGCCACGCGGTAGAGGTGTTCTGATGCGGGACAACAGCGCCGACTACCGCCACATCTTTCTTAACGACATCCCGCTGATGGACGTCCGCGCCCCGGTCGAATTCGACAAGGGCGCTTTTCCGTTGGCGCGCAATCTGCCGCTAATGAACGATCTAGAGCGGGAGAAGGTTGGCACCTGTTACAAGCAACAAGGCCAACAGGCGGCCATCGAGCTGGGCCATCAATTGGTCTCTGGCCAGACTAAACAAGACCGGATCGACGCGTGGGCCGCGTTCGTCCGCTCTCAGCCGCAGGGTTTTTTGTATTGCTTCCGAGGCGGACTGCGCTCGCAACTGACCCAACAATGGCTCAAAAACGAGGCCGGGATTGAATACCCACGGGTGCTCAACGGTTACAAGGCCCTGCGGACGTACCTGATGGAGGTCACTGAAAGCGCGGTGTTGGAGTGCGATTTCATATTGGTGGGCGGGCTGACCGGGTCGGGCAAGACGGAGGTGCTGACCAAACTGAGCAACGCCCTGGACCTGGAGGGCCACGCGAACCATCGTGGATCCAGCTTTGGCAAGCATGCGACCGGGCAACCGGCGCAAATCAGCTTTGAAAACGCGTTGTCTATCGACATCCTCAAGAAGCGCGCCGCGGGCGTGAAGCAATTCGTGATCGAAGACGAAGGCCGTGCTGTAGGCAGTCGCGCGGTTCCGTTGACCTTGTTTCAGGGCATGCAGCACTACCCGCTGGTATGGCTTGAAGAGCCGTTTGAGAACCGGGTCGAACGGATTTTGAAAGACTACGTGGTCGACCTGTGCGCCGAGTTTATTGGGGTGCATGGGCTTGAGCAGGGTTTTGGTATGTTTGCCGCACAACTGCGCCAGAGCCTCGCCAGCATCGTCAAACGCTTGGGCGGCGAACGCTATCAGCGTCTCTCAGCGGTGATGGACAGCGCGCTGGCCGAGCAGGAAAAATCCGGTGCGGTGGACCTGCATCGCGAGTGGATAAGCGGGATGTTGGGCGAGTATTACGACCCCATGTACGCCTACCAACGCGACAGCAAAGGGCCGCGCATCGAGTTTTCCGGCGAACATGCGGCGGTGATTGAGTATTTGAAAGACCGTCAGCATCGGCAGGGCTGAGGCAGCGTGTAGGCGGGCGCCTGTCTGCAGAGCCAACTTGTTGGCGAAGGGCGTGGCGCGGTGTATCAGGCCCGCCGCCTTGCCAACATGTTGGTCCCTACACAGGTTTTGATCTTACAAAACCGCCACGCCCACCAACCCGCTGATAACCCCGACTAACATCGTTAATACACCCACGGTCACCAGCACCTTGGTGTCGAACGACTTACGCAGCATCAGCAACGACGGCAAGCTCACGCTCGGCAAGGTCATCAGCAGCGCGACGGCGGGGCCGGTGCCCAGGCCCAACGACAGCATGGTTTGCACGATTGGAATCTCGGCAGCGGTCGGAATCACGAACAGCGTACCCACCACCGCCAGCGCCGCGATCCAAATCAGGCTGTTGCCCATGGACGGGTCGACGTGGGGAAACAGCCAAACCCGGGCTGCGCCCAAAACCAGCACCGCTACAACGTAAACCGGAATCGTGCTCCAAAACAGCTGCCACAGGGTCTGGCCCCAGCGAGTGAAAAAATTGCTCCGGTCAGTCGAGCTTGCGTCGGCAACGGCTTCCAGCGCCTGTTCAGGCACTTGCTCCGGGCTGGCGATATGTTGAGCGATCAACGAAACACCCATCACCAATATCACCCCGGCTACCAAGCGCAGCGCGGTGAATTCCCAACCCAGCACAAACCCCATGAACACCAGTGTCGCAGGGTTCAATACCGGGTTAGCGATCCAGAACGCCAGCGCCGCGCCGACCGAGACCTGTTGCCGGCGCATGCCCGCAGCCACTGGAGCGGCGCAGCAACTGCACATCATTCCCGGCAATGCGAACAACCCACCGCGCAACGTCGAACCAAAACCGGCGCGACCGAACACGTTCAACAGCCAGTCACGCGGGATCAACACCTGCAGCAGCGAACCGAGAATCACCGCCAGAACAGCGGCTTTCCAAATGGCCAGAAAATACACTTGGGCATAGGCCAGTGCGGCGCTGAAAGGGCTGTCTTGTGGGGCGCCGAGGATTGAGGCGCCAATGCTGTGATTGTCGGCAGCGATGAACGACTTGAGGTAGTAGGGCGACCACTTGACGTAGTAGAGGCCGATGACCGCCACCAACAAAAACAAAAGAGGCTTCCACCAGAACGACAAGCCCCGTGGTTGGGCGACGGTAGGCATTGTGGACATGAGCAGTTTCCGGGGAGTTGGGGGAATTGGCGCATGATAACCCAGCTTGTCTCGAACTTGAGCTTTAGCACAGGCGATCAGTTTTGCCGTTGTTCATTAAAGAGGGTAACGCTGCGGTCTGCACAACAGCGGCACGATGACATTCACTCGCTGTCGTAATCCCAAGGCGCACCCTGTGGCGCTGCATTTTGGGTGAAGCGATGAGCCAGGACGTATTTGCCACCGACACCAACAGACTCCAGTTGCAGCAGATTATTTCAGGTCTGTCGGACGGTGTGATTCTGATTGACGTAGACCAAACCATCGCGTGGGCTAACGAAGCCGCATTAACTATGCATGGGGTCAGTAAAGTCAGTGAATTAGGCGAAAACGCGAAGGCATATGCCGAGCGATTCACGCTGCGTTATCGCAACAATCACCCGTTGTCTGAGGAAAGCTACCCCATTAGCCGAGCGGCGGCCGGGGAGGCGTTCAGTGATGTGGTGGTTGAAGTCAGGTCGGCCAATGATGAAGCACGAAGCTGGGTCCACCGCGTTCGCAGCATGACGCTCACCGATCTTTCGGGCGAACCGGAGTCGTTGGTGCTTATTCTGGCCGATGCCACTGAGTGGGCCAGTGCTGAGCAGCGCTTTGAAAAGACGTTTAGTGCCAACCCGGCACCGGCCGTGATTTGCCGGCTGAGCGATTTGCGCTACATCAAAGTGAATGCAGGCTTTCTGGAAATGACCGGCTATGCAAGGGAGCAGGTTATTGGCCGTTCGGTCTATGAAGTAGACGTGCTGGAGGGCGCCGATAACAAGGAGTTGGCGATTAAGCGACTGGGTGAAGGCGTGACCGTCCCACAGATGCACGCGGAGCTTAAACTTCCTGAGGGCGGCAGCAAGTTGGTGATCGTTGCGGGTCAGCCGCTCAGTATCAACGACGAAGATTGCATGCTGTTCTCCTTTGTTGATCTAGAACGGCGTCGCAAAGCCGAGGTTGCGTTGCGCCAGAGTGAAGAGCGTTTTGCCAAAACCTTCCGCTTGAATCCAGTGCCAACGCTGATGTGCAGCGCACAGAGCCAGCAGGTAGTAGACGTCAATGAGGCGTTCTTCAAGGTGACCGGATTTACCGCTGAAGAAGTGCTCGGCAAGACTGCGGCTGAAATCGGCTTTATCGATGGCACCGGCGTCTGCAATCAGTTATTCGCCACGCTGGAGAAGGCCGGCAGGGTTGAGGAGCTGGACCTTAAAATCCGCAAAAAAGATGATGAGCTTATCGACTGTGTAGTGTCGGCGGACACGCTCAATATTCAGGATGCTCCCTGCTATCTGCTGGTATTGATGAACATCACTGAGCGCAAGCGATCCGAGCTGGAATTGATTGCGGCCATTGAAGAAGTGATGCGCGACGCGTCTTGGTTCAGTCAAACCTTGATCGAAAAACTGGCCAACGTAAAAAACGCGAAGGCGCTTAATCGGCCCAATGCCTCTTTTACCGAGCTGACGGCCCGGGAGCGTGACGTACTGGGGTTGATTTGCGAAGGGCTGGCAGACAAGGAAATCGCCGCGCGACTGAAGCTTGCGCCCAATACGGTGCGCAATCATGTGGCGACGGTATATTCAAAGCTTGATGTTCATAGCCGCAGCGAAGCCATCGTCTGGGCCCGAGAGCGTGGACTATTCAGCGGTGAACGTAGACCCAACGGTAACGCATAAGGTGCAAATGCACTAAATCATCCAGTGCAAATTCGGGTTTTGTCTGCGGGCGCCATTTCTTATTCTCTGGCCCATAGCAACACGACGATTGCATGCATGGATGCCATTCCACTTGCGAGTCCCTAAACCTCCTTTCAAGAGGAGCACGCCCCGTGTTTGCTCTGTCCTATTTGCGCCGCTGCCTGGAAAAAAGCTTTATGCCCTTGGCTTGTGAATGCACGCTGGGTGCCGATGCATCCCTTACCGTTAAGATTTTTGACCGCAAGACCGGGCGGGTCGATCTGGTCGTGACCGGGATTGTCATGGAGAAGCTCAAAAACGCAGACGCCATTGCCCGGATGATCGAGGAACTGCACGACGAGATGCAGAGCAACACATTCAGGAGGGTTCAGGTGAGCGATTAGACGGATCGGCTCTGTGTTGCGCGACTGGATGTCCCCGCGCAATGACGACACAATGCTCCACGTCTTCCCGGAGCTCTATGCCACATGCCAGTTGTTAGCCGCTTCGCCTCATTTTTCGACCAAGCGAAGCGTGCCTTGGATCTGGTCTGGAGCACCTCACGCGGGCTGTTTATCGGTCTAGTCGTGGCAACCCTGGTCGCCGGGATATTACCCGCCTTGGCAGCATGGCTCGGGCAGCGGATCGTCGATGCGGTGGTTGCGGCCATGCAGTTGCACGCGAGCCAAGGCAGCGCGCCGCTCTGGCCGGTGTTACGTTACGTGTTGTTCGAAGCAGGGGTGTTGGCGATATTGGCGGGTGCGCAACGGAGTCTTTCCGTTCAACAGTCGTTGCTGCGGGTGCAGTTGGGGCAGAAGGTTAACACCCTGATCCTGGAAAAGGCCCAAACCCTTTCGCTGGTGCAGTTCGAGAATTCCGAGTTTTACGACAAATTGGTCCGCGTGCGCCGTGAAGCCTCCACTCGGCCACTGGCCTTGGTCACCAAATCCCTGGGCTTGATTCAAAATCTCATTTCGCTGATCAGCTTCGCCGTGCTGCTGGTGCATTTCTCACCGTGGGCGCTGGCGATATTGATTCTCGGCGCATTGCCCGTGTTCTTCGCCGAGGCGCATTTCTCCGGCGATGCCTTCCGTTTGTTTAGCCGCCGCGCCCCGGAAACCCGCCACCAAAACTATATTGAAACCTTGCTCTCCCACGAGACCTACATCAAGGAGGTCAAGTTGTTCGGCTTTGCGCCGCTCCTGCTGCAGCGTTATCGAGATACCTTCACCAAGCTCTACAGCGAAGACCGTCGAATGACCCTGCGCCGCGATGGTTGGGGCTTTCTCCTCGGTTTGCTGGGCACCAGCGCGTTTTATCTAGCCTACGCCTGGGTCGTGATTGATACGGTGGACGGTTTGATCAGTCTCGGGCAAATGACCATGTACCTGGTGTTGTTCAAACAAGGGCAAAGTGCAGTGAGCAGCAGCCTCAGTGCCATCAGCGGTTTATACGAAGACGGGCTTTACCTGTCCAATCTCTATGAGTACTTGGCGCAACCGGTGATCGTAGAAGCCGGCGGTCTTACTCAGGGCTTATTGCCGGGCGACGGGCTGCGTTGCGAAGGTGTGGGCTTCACTTATCCAGACGCCCAACTCGCTACCCTGGAGAACATTGACCTGCATTTGCGGCCGGGCCTCAGCGTGGCGCTGGTGGGAGAAAACGGCTCGGGCAAAACCACCTTGATCAAGCTGTTAACACGCCTTTATCGCCCCGACCAAGGCCGCATCCTGCTCGATGGCAGCGACCTTAACGACTGGAGCGAGGACGCATTACGCCGGCGCATCGGGGTAATATTCCAAGATTACATTCGCTATCAACTGACCGTCGGCGAAAACCTTGGGGTCGGCGACATTGACGCGTTTGGCGATGAGGCCCGCTGGCGCGAAGCCGCGACCCAAGGCATGGCCGCGCAATTCATCGACGCGCTGGACGGTGGCTTTGGCACTCAGCTCGGCCGCTGGTTTGCCGGAGGTCAAGAGTTGTCGGGCGGTCAGTGGCAGAAAATAGCCCTGTCCCGGGCGTACATGCGCCGCAACGCTGACATCCTAATCCTCGACGAACCCACTGCAGCCCTCGACGCCGCTGCCGAAGCAGCGGTGTTTGAGCACTTTCGAGAACATGCAAAAGGCCGGATGACGCTGTTGATTTCGCATCGGTTCTCCAGCGTGCGCAACGCGGATCAGATCGTCGTGCTGGATCAGGGCAGAGTGCTTGAACGCGGCGACCACGCCAGCCTGGTGGCGGCGGGCGGTCGCTACGCGCAGTTGTTTGACTTACAGGCGCGGGGGTATCGGTAGGCGATGCCGCAACAGCTCTGCGCTTCATCGGCGCACAAAGCTCATGCGTGGGAGCAGGCTTGCCTGCGAAGAGGCCCGTAATCGCGCCGCTGATGTTGACCTGAAACCTGGGTCGTCTGCCTTGACGCTTTCGTTGGCAAGCCCACAGAGATTTTGGCCAGGCACTGAACATCTGATCGCAGCCTTCGGCAGATCCTACAGAAGTCTGTGCATCGCCAAAACCGTGGGACCGAATTCATTCGGGAAGCATCCTAACTGACACCCCACAAAAATCGCCGCCTCCGGCATCTCACTGGGATTGCAGCCAGCGTTGATCGCCCAACTCAAAAAAAAGATTGGATAATCACAAAATATGTTATTAAAGTAACAAAAATAATAGCGCATCGGGTGATTGCCCCCGGCGTAAACAAGGTAGCCAGAACAATGAGCAAGATCGCGGTCATTGGCAGCAATATGGTGGATCTGATCACCTACATCGATCGAATGCCCTTGCAGGGCGAGACCCTCGAAGCGCCTGGTTTTGCCATGGGCTGTGGCGGTAAAGGCGCCAACCAAGCGGTGGCTGCTGCCAAGTTGGGCGCCGACGTGGTGATGGTGAGTAAAGTCGGTGACGATGTTTTTGCTGACAACACCCTGGCCAATTTCCAGCTGTATGGCGTCAATACCCAGCACGTGACCCGTGTCCAGGGGGTGTCCAGTGGCGTTGCGCCGATCTTCGTCAAAAGTGATTCCCATAACAGCATCCTGATCATCAAAGGCGCCAACGCGCACCTCAAACCTGCCGATATCGACGCCGCCCACGCGGCCTTGCGTGATTGTGCGTTGATCGTCGTGCAGCTGGAAATTGAACTGGAAACGGTTTATCACGCCATCGCGTTCGGCAAGCAGCAGGGCATTCCGGTGTTGCTCAATCCGGCCCCGGCGCTGGCAGGGCTTGACCGTTTACAGCTGGCGCAACTCGACTTCCTGATTCCTAACGAAACCGAACTGGCGCTCATCAGCGGTCAGCCCGTGACCTCGCCCGAATCCGCCTTGATCGCGGCACGGTTGCTGGTGGCGGACGGGATTCGCCATGTCATCGTGACCCTGGGTGAACAGGGCGCGTTGTATGTCGGTGAAGACGGCGAGTTCCGGGTCAACGGGCATGCGGTCTGCGCAGTCGACACCACCGGCGCTGGTGATGCATTCATCGGTTGTTTCGCCCATCACTGGACACAAACCCGCGATATCAAACACGCCATGACCTTGGCCGTGGCCTATTCCGCCTGTTCTGTCACCGGGCTGGGCACCCAGACTTCTTACCCTGACGCGTTGAAGTTCGCCGAATTCCTGCAAAACCACCTGTCGGAACGCCACGCCTGAATGGGCTGTTTCGATCCCTGCTTTTTACGGAGAACAATAATGATTAAGCCTGCGCTCCAACAGACGTCTGACGGGTTTTACCTCAACCGAACGCCCTGGTTTGCCTTCCTGCTGTTGTGCAGCATTTTTGCCCTGTGGGCGGCAGCCGCCAGCATGAACGACGTGTTGATTGCTCAGTTCAAAAAGGCTTTTTTACTCAGTGATTTCCAGACTGCCTTCGTCCAGTCGGCATTTTATCTGGGCTATTTTTTTGTTGCGATCCCGGCCGCTTTGGTGGTTCGGCGGTTCAGTTACAAAACCACGATTCTCGTCGGGTTGCTGCTGTACATGTTTGGCTGCTTGCTGTTTTTTCCGGCTGCATCCACCGCCAAGTACGGAATGTTTTTGCTGGCGTTGTTTGTGATCGCGGCCGGCCTGTCGTTCCTGGAAACCGCCTGCAACACCTACTCCACCTTGATGGGACCACGTGAAACCGGTACCCGGCGTTTGAACATTTCCCAGACCTTTCACCCGTTCGGCGCCATGGCCGGGGTGTACGTCGGCAGCTTCGTGATGTTCAAGGATACCGACGCCAGCCATGCGCAACTGTTGCAAATGAGCCCCGCCGACGCGGCAGTCCAACAGCTGCAGATGATTCAGTCGACCTTGCTTCCTTACAAATGGATGATCGCTGTTCTGGTACTGATGTTCATTCTGGTCGCAGTCACTAAATTCCCGGCCTGCAAGGGCATCATCAAAGCCAAAGTCAAACAGAGCAGCCTGGGCCAAAGCCTGTCGCGCTTGCGCCGTAATCCGCGCTTTGTGTTCGGTGTGCTAGCGCAGTTCCTGTACGTCGGCGCGCAAGTGGGGGTTTGGAGTTTCACCATTCGCCTGGCGATGCAGATGGGCGGGATGAACGAGCGCAGCGCGTCGTGGTTCTTGCTCACCACCTTCGCCGCTTATTTCGTCGGTAAAGTGATTGCTAACTTACTCATGCGCAAACTGCACCCAGCCAAGGTCTTGGCGTTGTACGGCGTGCTGTGCATTGTGTTGCTGGCGTACACGATTCTGGTGCCAAACATTTCTGCGGTGTACGCCGCCGTGGGCGTCAGTATTTTCCTTGGCCCGTGCTGGCCGACCATCTATGGCCTCACCATCGACGGCTTGGGCGAAGACACCGGCGTCGGCGGTTCGCTGTTGGTGATGAGCATCGTCGGCGGCGGGGTCATTCCGATCTTCCAGGGCCTGCTGTCCGACTACACCGGCGGCAATATGCAACTGGCCTATAGCGTGCCGTTGGTGTGTTTCGTGGTGATCGTCGGCTATGCGATGCACTGCCTGCGTCATTCGAAAAGCGAACACCTGCCAGTCGGCGCAGTGGCGGTCTCATGACTGCCGGTTCGATGAAAAAAACGACCATTGCGCTGTTTCCGGCGCTGTTCGCCGGGGCTGAGAAGACCTTGCTGGCGTCAGCTGATTTCAACGTCAGCGCTTGGACTTACCCATCCGGCGTGTTGGCCTTGGCCTTGGATAACAGCCGTGGGCGAGTGGTGGTGTTGCCGTATCAGGGGCAGATGATTTGGTCAGCGGTGTTCGATGGGTGCGATCTGACCATGCGCAATATGTTCAGCCAGCCGCGACCAAGCCCCACCGTGATCGGCACCTATGGCTGCTTTATGTTCCACAGCGGTCTGCTGCGCAACGGCTGCCCCGGCCCGGAAGACGATCACCCGCTGCACGGCGAAATGCCTTGTGCGCCGATGGACAGCGCGTGGCTGGAAGTCGGTGAAGACAGCGCAGGAACCTTCCTTCGGCTTGGCGGCGAGTATGAATACGTGCAAGGGTTTGGTGACCACTACCAGGCACGTCCCAGCGTCACCTTGCGCGCGGATTCGGCACTCTTCGATATCGGCATGCAGGTCACCAACCTGGCGGGTGTGCCGATGGAGTTGATGTACATGGCGCACATGAATTACGCCTACGTGGAAGGTGCGCGCTTTGTCGAACCGTTGGGTGTTGAGCAGACGAGGGTGCGCAGCAGTGTGCCAGCGCATGTCCGTCCGACACCGGCGTGGACGCGCTATATGGCGCAACTGACGGCAGAACCGTCGCGCTTGCAGGTGCTTCATTCCCCCGAGCTGTACGACCCGGAGATCGTCTGTTTTTTCGACGGCGCGCGGGCGGACAGCCAGGGTGATGCGCATTTTTTACTGGTACACCCAGAGGGTCCGGCGTTTTACACCCGCTATCGACCCGAGCAGTTCGAACATGCGGCCCGCTGGATACTGCACAACGCCGATCAGCAAGTCGCGGCCTTCATATTACCCGCGACCTGCGAGCCGGAGGGTTATAAAGCGGAATCTGCCAAGGGCAATATTCGCTCATTGGCAGCCGGGGAGAGCGCCCAATTCAGTGTCACCACCGGGTATCTGACTGAGGCTGAGCGGCGGCAGCTTGAGAGCGAACTCTGATTCCCGAAATGTAGAGGGTGCCTACAGAAATCTGTGCATCGCTAAAATCTGCGGGACCGAATTTATTCGGGAAGGCTTCAGTCCTGACACCCTGCGATCTCAAATCACACAGGTGCCGCCCTTCACCCCTCACACCACCAGCTGCATGCCGCTGCTGCTTACCAAGTCGCGGTAAAGCTTGGGGATTTTTTTGTCGCTGATGACGTAATGAAAATCTTCCAGCGAGGCGAAGTGCGCGGTACGTACGGCGTCGAACTTGGAATGGTCGGCCAGCAGCATGCATTGTTGGGCTTGGCGCAAGACCTTTTGTTTGACCTCGACTTCGTTGAGGTTAAAGCAGGTCACGCCGAATTCCTGACTGACCCCGGCGGCGGAAAGGAAGGCCCAGGTCAGCCGAACGCTGTCGAGGATTCCGCTTTCGGCACGGTTTTCAAACACCTGGTTTTTACGGTGATACGTGCCGCCGCACAGGACGATGTTGCAATTGGGTTTTTGTTGCAGCTTGAGCAGGACGTTCAGTGAGTTGCACACCGCCGTGAACTCCAACTCGTCAGGAATGAAGTCCACCACAAACGGAATGGTGGTACCGCAGTCGAAAAATACCGTGTCGCCCGGCAGGATAAAGGCGGCGGCCAATTTGCCGATTCGGCGTTTTTCCTCCACGTGCCGAGTGTCTTGTTCGGTGACCCTATAATCGCTGGCCTCGTTGGTGTCGAACACCCGGGTAATGTGGCCGCCTAACAAGCGAAATTCGTCGGTGTGACGACCGAGGTCGCGGCGCAGGGTCATTTCCGACACGTCCAGCAAGGCCGCCATTTCTCGCAAGTGGATGGCTTTTTGATCCTGTAGCGCTTGTTGAATCAGTTTGATGCGGTCGGATTTTTTAGTGTCCACGGGTGTACCGGCAAAGAATGAGAGTGTCACTAGTACAACATGCTTTGTTAGCAATCGTGACATTTTGATTTGCCGGTAGTTACCCGTCGCCGCATTTCTTCGGTATTAACGGTTCGATGTTTCAGCACAGCTACTTGATGCTTCTTTCACGGGCGCACCGTCATAGCGGTCGTGATGGCGAACCCATCCCATCGTGCTTTGTTCATCCCGGCCTTTGGGCGTGAGGTCAAGCAAGTTGTGGGTGCCGAGCAATATGTCCATTCCCCGTGCATACGTCGAATAGGTATGAAAAACCTCACCCGCTGGGTTTTTGTAAAACACGCTCAATCCGGGCATTTCCTCAGCGGGATCCTGGCTAAGTTCGTAGTTGTAAATGACGTCGCCAGCCTCGATGTGCTCGGGCGTGGCCGACACCTGATAGTCCTCGTTGAAGTCACTGCCCGCCGAAGACACCCAGTCGAAATCCCAGCCCATGCGCTGTTTGAACGGTAGAAATTCCGCGAGCGGGGCGTGGGAGACTACCACCAGCGAAACGTCATGATGGGGCAGATGCAGGTTGGCGCCGTCGAAGTGGTCGGCCACGAATGAGCAGCCCTTGCAGCCTTCCTTCCAGCCAGCCCCAAACATGAAGTGATAGATCAACAACTGACTGTTGCTGCCGAATAAGTCGCAGAGGGTCTGGGTGCCTTGGGGTCCTTTGAATCGGTAGGTTTTCTCGACCTTGACCCACGGCAAACCGCGACGCTCGGCGTTGAGTTGGTCGCGTTGCTGGGTGAGGGCTTTTTCATGCTGAAGGTGCTGCATGCGCGCTGTAAGCCACTCTTCGCGTGACACGATCTTGGGTGGTGCAACCAGGTAGGTCTTCATGGGGGGTGTTCTCCCAGGGTGAAGTTATTACTGAAACTTACGTATCAGTAATAGTCGCTTGGACTAAGTCCAGATCGACAGCACGTCGAAATAATCTTAGTGAGGCGACGGCGGTTTTTTTTTACGAACTCTTGTTAGTTGTAATGTGCCAGTATTGGGCCACTTATGAGGCGAGTGGATTTCAGGATGAATCTCTTCAAACGAGCGCTGCTGGATAGAAAACTAAAAAAGACGCTCTGGAAAAACAAATGCCGATTTGACAGTGGCACCCGTGGTTTACGTTGCGACACTGAGTTGACGCTGGAGGAGGGGGTAAAACTTCATCAGGTCAACGTGCGGTCGAGCAAGCTGAGGATCGGCGCCTACACCGATATTGTCAGCGGCTCGGAACTGCATCATGTGTCGAGCATTGGGCGCTACTGCTCCGTGGCCAAGAACGTCACCATCGGCCAAGACCGCAAGTCCCATCCGTTGAGTTGGTTGACCTCGCACACGGGGCTGGTTGGTCTTCGTCAGAAATTCGGCGGCGCGGCGCCCCATCATTCAGGCGCGGCGCAAACCACGATTGGACACGATGTGTGGATCGGCATGGACGTGCTGATTCTCGAAGGTGTGACTATTGGCACCGGCGCGGTGATTGGTGCGCAATCGCTGGTCAGCAAAGATGTGCCCCCTTACGCCATAGTGGCCGGCTCACCGGCCAAGGTCATTCGCTATCGTTTCGACCAACCGACCATCGACGGTCTGTTGGCCAGTCAATGGTGGAATATGCCGTTGAAAGAGTTGGCCGAGCTACCCATCGAAACGCCTGACGGTGTGATTAAGCACCTGCAAGGGCGCGTCGTTTCCGACTGCAATCCCGGCACGGTCGTGATTCGCAGCAAACCGTTTAGTGTGACTCAGACGCAGCCGTCGTTTAGTCAGCCCGAGACGCTGCTTTCTGCAGGCTCCGCTGGTTTTGCGGTCGGTATCACTGCGTGGACTGCCGTATTGTCTGATTTCAACAGCGCCTTGATTGCTTGGCTGTAGGCCTCTCGCCCCAAGCTCATGCTGTTGTTATGCGTACCGCCCTGAACCAGCAGCAAGTTTTTCGGTTCCTGCGCGGCGTGGTAAAGCTCCTCGCTGAAGCGCGACGGCACAAACGGGTCGGCAGTACCGTGGACAATCAGCACCGGCATATGGATGTCGGCGATTTTGTCGATGGAGTCGAACTTCTGCGACAGCAGCCAACGCACTGGCAGCGATGTCTTGGCGACGGCGGTTGCCACGTCGGCCAGTGAGGTGAAGGTGGATTCAATAATCAACCCACGCGCCTGCTTACCGCTGCCGTCGCTCTTTACGTCATTGCCCAGTTCTTTCGCCAAATCAATCGCCACCGCACCGCCCAATGAATGACCGTAAATCAGACGTTTGTTGGCGTCAGGCTGCAAGATTTTAAAGCGCGCCCACGCGATGCGTGCGTCTTCATAGACCGTACTTTCCGATGGCAGCGCACCTTGGCTTTGGCCAAAACCACGGTAGTCGATGGCCAGAATGGAAAAGCCCATGGCGTGCAGTTGTTCGATGCGGAACAACTGGCCCGTCAGGTTCCAGCGTGTGCCGTGCAAATACAGGATAGAGGGCGCCCCGGCCTGTGCCGCAGGCCACCACCACGCGTGAATATTTTGCGATGTGCCAAAGGCCGAGGTTTTGAGCTCCAGCTCCTGAACGTCGGCGGGCAAGCCGTGATACCAACTGGCGGTACCGGGCTCGATCTGGAACAGCAATTTGCGTTCCTCATGCTTGAGCAGCGCACAGCTCGCGGGCAGACCGACGACCAGCAACGCCATGAGCAACAGGATCAAACGGCGTGCCTTGACGCGGGAAAGAAATGAAGTGGGCATGTCTGCTCTCCGCGCAGCGGGTCGTGAGTCAATGGATCGGGCATGTTACGCGGGCTCTACGTGTTTTGCGCCGGTAGAGACGGCGCAGGGGGGTTGTCTGTTGAGTGAGTAGCGCTTCGACGCAGGCCTTGGCACTCGGAGCCTTCACCGCCAGTCTGCCGGTCGCAACCCATTTAATGCAAAGCTTCTCATCGGTTTTCTGTCAGGCATCAAAAATGGGTTCTGTTTTATCGTTCATATATCTGTATATTCGAATATCCATATATAAAGAGAAGGCCGCAGGTGTATGAACATCGAGCCCCCTGTGTTTTTCAAGTGCCTGGGTGATGAAACCCGTGTACGGATCATGCTGTTGTTGTGCCGTGAAAACGAGTTGTGCGTGTGCGAACTGATCTGCGCCCTTGACGACAGCCAGCCAAAAATTTCTCGTCACCTGGCGCAGTTACGCGCATGTGGCCTGCTGGAAGACCGTCGTCAGGGTCAATGGATTTATTACCGCCTGCACACCGCGCTGCCCGAATGGGCGCGTGAGGTGCTGCGGGTAACGCAAGAAGCCAACACGCCCTGGATCGCCAGCGACAGCAAACGTCTGGCCGCTATGGGCGAGCGACCTGTTCGTATAGCGGCGTGCTGCTGATCTTCAACCCCTTGTTTGAGTGCCTCGGATGTTATTGGCTGCATTGATTTTTGTGTTCACGTTGGTATTGGTCATCTGGCAACCCAAAGGCCTTGGTGTCGGCTGGAGCGCCGCTGCCGGAGCGGTGTTGGCGTTGTTGACCGGGGTGGTCCATTTAGGGGATATCCCAACGGTATGGGCCATTGTCTGGAATGCGACGGCGACGTTTATTGCGGTGATCATCATCAGTTTGCTGCTGGATGACGCGGGATTTTTCAGATGGGCCGCATTGCACGTTGCCCGTTGGGGCCGGGGCAGCGGTGTTCGGCTGTTTGCCTTGATGGTGTTGCTGGGAGCGTTGGTTTCCGCGCTGTTCGCTAACGACGGTGCGGCCTTGATCCTGACGCCAATCGTCGTTGCCATGCTGACGGCGTTGCGCTTTTCTCCTGCTGCGACCTTGGCGTTCGTCATGGCTGCGGGGTTTATCGCAGACACCGCGAGCCTGCCGTTGGTGGTGTCAAACCTGGTCAACATTGTCTCGGCGGACATTTTCAACCTGGGTTTCGGTGAATACGCGTCCGTGATGTGGCCGGTCAATGTGGTCAGCGTCGCGGCGACGTTGCTGATGCTGTGGCTGTATTTTCGCAAAGACATCCCCGGTAACTACGACCCCGAGCAGCTAGAAGACCCCGCCGCAGCGATTCGTGATCGGGCCACATTCCGTGCTGGCGGTTGGGTATTGGGTTTATTGCTGATAGGGCTGTTTGCCTTGGAACCGCTGGGGATACCCATCAGCGCGGTAGCAGCGGCCTGTGCGGTTTTACTGTTGATGATTGCTGCACGTGGGCAGGTGATCTCGGTGCGCAAGGTGATCAAAAATGCCCCGTGGCAAATCGTCGTGTTCTCCTTGGGGATGTATTTGGTGGTTTACGGCCTGCACAACGCCGGGCTGACCCACGCCCTGACTGCATTGCTTGGGCGTTTTGCTGAACACGGGGTTTGGGGCGCGGCGATGGGCACAGGAATAACCTCGGCACTGCTGTCCTCGATCATGAACAACATGCCGACGGTACTTATCGGGGCGCTGTCGATTCAGGGTACGGAAACCACCGCAGTGGTTCAGCAGGCGATGATTTACGCCAACATCATCGGCAGTGACCTCGGCCCAAAAATCACACCTATTGGCAGTCTGGCAACGCTGTTGTGGCTGCACGTCCTGGCCGGCAAAAACATCCGCATCAGTTGGGGCTACTACTTCAAAGTCGGCAGCCTCCTGACTGTGCCGATTCTCATCGTCACATTGGCCGCGCTGGCGCTTCGCTTGAGCTTTCCCGTGGCGTTATAGAGGCGGCATCTCCTTTAGTTGTTGTCATAAAATTCATGAGGCTCCGATGAAAATCCTGTTCATGTGTACCGCCAATAGTTGCCGCAGCGTGCTGTCCGAAGCGTTGTTCAATCATATGGCCCCAGCGGGTTTTCAGGCGGTTAGCGCTGGCAGCTTTCCCAGCGGGCAGCTGAATCTTCGCGCGCTGGCGACGTTGGAAAAAGCGGGGGTTTCAGTCCACGGGCTGTACAGCAAAGGCTCAGAAGTGTATGCCGATTCGCCGCCCGATATTGTAATCACGGTCTGTGACCAAGCGGCTGGCGAGCCGTGTCCGGTGTACTTTGGCCCGGCGATTAAAAGCCACTGGGGACTGGCCGATCCGTCGGATGTCCAAGGCAGCCTAGACGCCATCCAAGCGGCGTTTGATGCGACCTTGGAAATAATAAAGCGTCGCTTCACGGCATTATTCGCAGCGGAAATCCAACAGCGTTCACCACCCGAGCAGAAAGTGGTACTGGATGAAATTGGGCGTCTGTAGCCGCTTACAGCCGGAAGTGTTCGCTTATCAACTGAACCATTACTTCAACGGCCGCACTGGCGTTTCCCGGTGCTTTCATCAGCTTCAATTCGTGCAGCGGCAGTTCTGGGAAACCATCGTCAAGTGTCAGTTCGCGCATATCAGTGCCGATCCGGGCGCGGTCGATGATGCCGATGGCGAGCCCAGCGCTAATGGTCATCTCCAGCGCCATTCCCCCCGCACTCATGACCACCGTGCGCCATCGCCGCTGGGCGTGTGCCAAAGCATCAATAGCCACTGCGCGATAGGGGCAACCTTTACCGTGCAGCGCCAACGGCACGGGTCGGGTGCTGTCGATCCGGTACTGATGCGCCGCGACCCATATCGGTTGGGTCGTGCCAAAGGTTCGTGCGGGTTGGTGGTCGGGCGAGGGCACGCCCATAGGTTCAACGACCAGCGCCAGATCCAGTTGGCCCCGGGTCAATCGTGTCCGCAAACGCCCGCTGGAACCGGTCTCGATTTCCAATTCAATGTGCGGAAAATGCGTGGTCAGCGACGGCAACGTGCAGTGCAGCAAAGCCCCGGCGTACTCCTCCGATATCCCCAAACGCACCCGGCCGCTGGCAACCGGATGGCTAAAGCTGTCGAGCACCTGATCATGCAGCCTTAGCAGTTGCGCCGTGTGCAGCGCGAAACGGCGCCCCAGCGGGGTCAACGCCACGGTCTGGTTGTCGCGCTCAAATAATTGCCCACCGACTACATCCTCCAGACGCCGCACATGCAGACTCACCGCCGACGGGCTGCGATTGAGAAAAGCCGACGCCGCCAGAAACTGCCCGAACCGGACAACGGCGTGGAAGGTTCGCAAAAGATCGATGTCCAGGGTGTTGGCCATGGTTGAGGATTCCTGCATCACTGCTGCTAATCGTATCGTTTGATTGCATTACCGCTCTATTCATACCCTGTTGCAGACACCCTGCACAGGTATTGCCCATGATTCTCCGACAAACCGTCCCCTTGGCGACGCCCTGCGCCCGGCGACCTATCAATCTGCTGAGGTTTACCCCCGTTCTGCTGCTGGCAGCCATGGTGCTCAGCTGGAGTTCGGGTTTCATTGGCTACCGCTATGTGGCTGAGCAAAGTGGGGTATTTTTGGCGACCTTCTGGCGCTTTGTACTGGCTGCGCTGGTGTTGCTGCCGTTTGTGATGGGCGAATTACGGCGGCTGGAGTGGCGAGATGGTGTGCGCCAAGCGCTGATGGGCCTGTTTGCGATCGCCGGTTATATCGCACCCATCGCCAAAGCGATTGAGTGCGGAGTGGCACCGGGGATGACTGCGCTGATTGCCAACCTGTTGCCGTTGATGATCGTGCTGATGGCCGCGTTTTACCCCGATCAACGCACTCGCGGGTGGCAATGGTGCGGGCTGGGTATCTGCGTGCTGGGGATGATCATTGCCAGTGGCACAGGCCTTGAACTCGGAACCGCAGCGGTCTGGGCTTATAGTTTGCCGTTAATCGGCGTGCTGTCATTGGCTGCCGTGACCCATTACCAGAAGCAACGCCCCAGTCAAATGCCGCGACTGCTGGCGCTGTTTATTCAGGTGTGTGCGTCGTTGCCCGTATTTGCGCTGTTGGCACTGTACGAAGGCAGCCTGCGGCCGATTGCTTCCCTCAGCTTCGGGTTAGGCGTGGGTTGGTTGGTCATCCTGTCGACACTGGGCGGGTATGGATTTTATTGGCTGTGCTTACAACGCTACAGCCTGCAACGCGTCAGCAGCGCCCTGTTCCTGACACCGCCGGTCACCATGCTCTGGGCTTATCTGCAATTTGGTGATGCCCTGACGTCACTAAGCGTGGCAGGCATCGGCCTGACCTTGGTGGGGTTGTGGGTGTTTAATCGACGGGTGCGCTTACGCCAGGCAACTTGATTCTCTGTGGAATGAATTCATTCATGCCCTGGGGCGAAGCCGGGACGGCCCTGGGATTTGATGGGCCAGTCTCAGAAAACGGAATTTAAAGCACGCTAAGCGTGCACAGTGACGGGCAGCCGGAACCTCCGATTTTTCCGGCGATGCCACAAACCTCGTAAAGGAGGGGCCAACGGTGGGGCCGTTGTAAAAGATTGTTTACTGACGGAGTTTTCGGCATACCTCTCACGACCGCCGATCAAAAAATAGCCCTACCTGTTTTGCTACCGGTGGACGGTTGTGGGGGGGATGGCCTACTGTTAGTAAGGGCACGCGTTCTTTGAGCGATGTGGCTATTACTTAATTCAATGGATGAGGTGTAATGATGGCTGCTAAGGAAATCCGTATTTCAATTGAAGATCTTGACCGTGATGGTAGTCCTGAAGTTCTGCTCGAATTCTACTCTGGAAAAGAACTTGAATTTTCTACCTCCGTGTCTTCTTCAGGGAAGAATGGAAATTACGACAAGGTAGACGTAAAAGGAGATGCTGACGGCGATGGCGATTTTGATGCGCAGGATGACGAGTTGTTCATTAGTCTTGCTCAAGCAGCAGTGAAACTTCTAAAGTAACTCATTGTTTGACAAGTAAGATTTTTTAAATTTTATTCACCCTGAATCAATTTTGATTCAGGGCTTTTTATTTCTGTGTATTATTAGTTTCCATCTATTTTTCTCAGGAAAGCCGTGAGCTTTCTGTTAAAAGCCCAATCAAGGACGGTAGTTATGATAGTTTCATAAAAAAGAACTCTTAAGCATGTTCTGACGCTGGAATCCAACGGTATAACGTAGAAACTGAAACCCCGAGGTTCTTGGCTACATCCTTGGGCGGAACGCCACTTGCCAGCAACTTTTTGGCGGACTCGATTTTGCTTTCGGTCATCTTGGGCTTGCGGCCACCTTTACGGCCAAGTTGGCGGGCAACGTCAACCCCCGCACGGGTTCGCTCAACGACCAGCTCACGCTCCATTTCAGCGAGACTGGCCATTACATGAAAAAAGAACCGACCTGATGAGGTGCCGGTATCGATGGCGTCGGTCAGGCTCTTGAACTGGACACCTTGTTTGTGCAGCTCGCCGACCAGGTCGACCAACTGCTTGACGCTACGCCCCAGGCGATCCAGCTTCCAGACCACCAGGGTGTCGCCCTCACGCAGTATTTCTTGCGCCTTACCCAGGCCTGGCCGGTCTGCCCTCGTACCACTTACCTTGTCCTCGAAGACCTTCTGACACCCTGCCAGGGTCAAGGCTTCACGTTGTAGTTCCAGGTTCTGATCTTGCGTCGAGACACGTGCATAGCCGATTAACATGGCGTGTCTCTTGTTGGATTGTTTCTTTTATCGTCGGCGTCCTGGAGAACGGTGGAGAGCTGCGTCAACAACTCTGGCAACGCCGTTTTAACCGTCTCCCACACGACATCCAGGTTGATATCGAAGTAACCGTGAGCAATGCGGTTGCGCATCCCACGCATGCTGCGCCATGGCACTTGCGTGTGTACCTGGATGAACTCGGCGTAACCGTCCATTGGCTCGGGCTGTATTCTTTAACCGGCTAGGAGAGATCCGCGACCGTAGCTTCGAGCAACAGCGCTACCGGGCCAGCGGCCTCAATCTGGTGACGGCGGCTATTGTGCTGTGGAATACCGTCTATCTGGAACGAGCCGTGAACGCCTTGCGCAATCACGGCAAAAGCATTGACGCGCTGTTGCAATACCTATCCCCGCTGGGCTGGGAGCACATCAATTTGACGGGCGACTACCTGTGGCGCAACCGCACCAAGGTCGGTGCGGGGAAGTGCAGGCCATTACGAGCGCTGCCACCCGCTTAACGTGCTTTAAATTCCGTTTTCTGAAGCGACCCCTTGATTGATACGGTTGATAGCAAGTAACCGCAGATACTGTGGGAGTAGGCTTGCCTGCGAAGAGGTCCGTAGTCACGCCGCTGATGTCGACCTGAAGCTTGGGTGGCCTGGATTGACGCTTTCGTTGGCGAGCCAACTCCCACAGAGACTTTCGGCAGACACGGAATAGTAGGCACTGAACATCTGAATCGCAGCCTTTGGCAGCACCTACAGAAATGTGTGCATCGCCAGAAACCGTGGGACCGAATTCATTCGGGAAGGCAACAATACGGTCTTTCAGGCCGCTTCCCGATTGAATTCGGTCCCACCGATGTGTTATCTGCCGATTGTCTCGGTGTGACCAATTAAAGCTTCCCCACCAACACCGGATTGGCCCGATAAAGCGTTGGCACCAGTTCTTTCAAACTCTGCACTTTGGGTAAATCGTTCATGGCGATGTACGGGCTGGTCGGGTGCAAGGTCAGGTAGTTCTGGTGATAACCCTCCGCCGGGAAGAAGTTCTTGTGGTCTTCGATCTTGGTCACAATCGGCGCGCTGAACGCTTTCGATCCCTCCAACTGCGCAATGTATGCCTGAGCGACTTTTTCCTGCTCTGGATTCTGCGGGAAGATCGCCGAGCGGTATTGTGTGCCGCGATCAGGGCCTTGGCGGTTCAGCTCGGTCGGGTTATGTGCTACCGAGAAAAACACCTGAAGCAATCGCCCATACGTCACCTTCGTCGGGTCATACGTCACCTGCACAGATTCCGCGTGCCCGGTGTCGCCGGAGCCGACCTGCTCGTACTCGGCGGTGTTCGCCGCGCCGCCGGCATAACCGGACAGCGCATTGTCGACGCCGATCACGTGCTGAAACACGCCTTGAACGCCCCAGAAACAACCGCCAGCAAATACCGCGACTTCGCTGTGGGACGTGCCGACGGCTTCATCCAGTGTCGGTGGGGCGAGGGCCACCACCGGTTCGGCAGAGTTGGCCGATTGCACGGACAAGCCCAATATCAACGCCACAGCACCTGCGCAACTCAGTGCCAGGGTTGCTTTCTGTTTGGCAAAACTGAACATACTCATAGGTAATCCTCACGTGTTAAGGACAGGCTGTGATCAACCAAAGGTGAACGCATACGCCTGTACGCCGGGGTCAAGAAATTCAATAGAGAAAAGGTGATCGGTCACTGGACCGTTTTGTCGCACCAACTGATAAAGCCGTTGCGCGGTCACCGTGCCGCTACCGTCGGCGGCAATGTCGGTGCCGTGATTGTCGCCCGGCGCTGCGCCATCGACGCTGACTCGGAAACGCACGGGTTTGCCGTCTGCGCCAGGCCCGAGCACCAAGTGCAAGTCCCGCGCATGAAAGCGATAGACGATGCGGCCGGGTGCGTGTTCAAGCACGACTTGCTCGGGTTTTGCAGTCCAGTTACCCGTTAGCCCCCACTGGTTGAGGCGTGGCTGCAGCGGTGCTGCGTAGGTATGCGCTTTGTTCATCACTTGCTCACTGGCCGAGGCGAAGTTTTCAGTGCGGTCATAACCGAGGTAGGTCTCAGGCGACTGCATTTGGGCATCGTCTGCGCCCTTCTGCACGCCTTGGGCGTCCGCCACCACCACATCGCTTGAGACGTTTTTCTGACCGGCCTCGTTCAACAGTTGCTGAATAACCTGTTCAGATTGCGCGTAATCACCTTCGCCAAAATGGTGATAACGAATTTGCCCTTTGGCATCGACAAAGTAATGCGCGGGCCAGTATTGATTGTTGAACCCCTTCCAAATAGCGAAGTCGTTATCCAGCGCTACCGGGTAGTTGATGCCCAAATCGTGGACCGCTTTTTTGACGTTATTAACGTCACGCTCGAAGGCAAACTCCGGGGCGTGCACCCCGATGACCACCAAGCCTTGGTCGTGGTATTTCTTCGCCCAGGCGTTGACGTAAGGCAGGCTGCGCAGGCAGTTTATGCAGGAGTAGGTCCAGAAATCGATGACCACCACCTTGCCTTTCAATTGCTCGGCGGTCAGTGGTGCGGAGTTCAGCCAGGTCACCGCGCCGGAGAGATCGGGCAACATGCCTTCTACCGGTAACGACAACGGTGTAGTGGCGGTGTTCTGCAAGCCGACGTTGAGCATGCCATTACCCTGTGCTTCAGGCGATGGCGATGGCGATGGCGATGAAGAGGCGACCCGCGAGGGCGACAGCGTATCCAACAACTTTTGTTCGATCCCCGCAGTGGCCACGGTAGAGACCTTGGTCAGCAAACCGGTGTCCAGCCCCAACGCAATGGCGGCCACGCCGCACAACATGGCAACGCCCAAACCCCGACGCAGCCATTCCCCAGCGCCCAACGAGCGTTTCATTGCGGTGAACAGCTTGCCGCCGATCAACAACGCCAACGCCAACGAAGTGGCCGCACCGGCGGCATAAGCCAACAGCAGAAAACTGGTGCCGACACTGGCACCGTGCAATGCAGCGCCGGTCAAAACCAGGCCGAGAATCGGGCCGGCACACGGCGCCCATAACAACCCTGTCGCAACCCCCAACACAAACGAGGATTTGACGCTGGATTTACCGGGCTCAGTGCGGGCCGAATTGGACAGCCGGTCCCCCATGGACACCAGTGGGCGGGTCAGGCGATCGGCCAAATGCGGAAACAACAAGGTCACGCCGAAAAAAGCCATCAGCGCGATGGCCAGCCAGCGCCCATATTGGTTGGCTTGCACCACCCAGCCACCGCCGACAGCGGCCAAGGTGGCGACCAGCGCGAAGGTCAACGCCATGCCGCACAACAACGGCAAACCACTGCGACGGAACGGCTCACCGGAGCGGGCGAAGACGAACGGCAGTACCGGGAGGATGCAGGGGCTGAGGATCGTTAGCACGCCGCCCAGGTACGACAAAATGATCAGTAACATCGCTTCAATTCCTTATAAGTGACCGTTCAGTTGCCGCAAGTCATGGGCTGACTCACGCCTGCCCTGGTGTAAAAGTCATGGCCACACCGTTCATGCAATAACGCAAGCCGGTGGGTTCGGGGCCATCATCGAAGACGTGGCCCAAGTGACAGCCGCAACGCCGGCAATGCACTTCGGTGCGCTCGACGCCGAACGAAGTGTCACGGTTTTCCGCGACGGCGTTGGCCAGCGGCGAAGTGAAACTCGGCCAGCCGGTGTGGCTCTCAAATTTGGTGCTGGAAGAAAACGCCTCTAACTGACACCCGGCGCAGGCAAACCGACCTGTGCGGTGTTCATTGTTTAGCGGACTGCTACCAGGCCTTTCAGTGCCGCTGTTACGCAGTACGTCATATTGAGTTGGGGTCAGCAGTGTGTGCCATTCAGCGTCGCTGTGGGTCACGTCGAACACTTGCGTGGCGCGGGCCGTTGTTGCTGGCAGCGGCGACGCAGCGAAGGCACGTAAACCGAGTACACCGCTGGCGGCGAGGGCTACGCCGGCGCTGCCGTATAAAAGAAACCACCGTCTGGATTGCATAACGTTCACTTGGAGGGAGTGGGTGTGCTGCTATTCTTTGGCGCAGACGGTCCCCAAGTCTTCACGCAAAGTTAAATTAATTGTGAAGATTGGCCCCGCCAGAATCTTGCACAATGGCTGTCCTGTCGCATGCCCCGTGCGCCAAGCCACTGACCCCTGAAGGCTGACAATGGATGTGCCCAAGCGCGTATTAATCGTCGAAGATGACCTGCACATTGCCGGCCTGCTGCGCCTGCATTTGCAAGACGAAGGCTATGCCGTGACCCATTGCGCCGACGGCGATGCCGGTCTGGCGCACCTGGAACAAGGCGGCTGGGATGCGCTGATCCTCGATTTAATGCTGCCGGGCGTAGACGGCTTAGAGATTTGCCGCCAAGCCAGGGCCATGGCGCGTTACACGCCGATCATCATCACCAGCGCCCGCTCCAGCGAAATGCACCGGGTACTTGGCCTCGAACTCGGCGCCGATGATTACCTCGCCAAACCCTTTTCGATGCTGGAGCTTGGTGCTCGGGTCAAAGCGTTGCTGCGCCGGGTGGACGCGCTGGAAAAGAACCTGCGTACCGTCGCGGGCAAAGTCGAGCTCAACGGCTTGGCCCTAGACCCGGTGACCCGCCAGGCAGAGGTTGACGGCAAATACATTGAGCTCACGCCGCGTGAGTTCGATTTGCTGTACTTCTTCGTCAAGAACCCCGGCAAGGTCTTCTCGCGTATGGACCTGCTCAATCAGGTTTGGGGCTACAAACACGACGGGTACGAGCACACGGTCAATACCCACATCAATCGCCTGCGTTCCAAAGTCGAAGCCGACCCGGCCGAACCCACACGGATCCTGACGGTGTGGGGCAAAGGCTATCGGTTCTCCCCGGACCGTGCGAGGTCGGCGGGATGAACCTGACGCTGCTACAGCGCCTGTCGGTTGCATTCGCCATCCTGTTGCTCGCCTGTTGCGGTGCCTCGGCCTGGCTGCAAATTCGCGCCAACGACCTGCATGAAAAAGAAGTGGTGCAAGGCCTGTCCCTCGGTTTGGCGCAAACCATCGCCCGGGACAACAACATGATCGGCGCCAAGGCTGACGTGGTTCGTGGGTTGTTCAGCAAACTGATGAACGTTAACCCCAGCGTCGAAGTGTATCTGCTCGACAGCACCGGGCATGTCACCGGTGATGACGCCCCAGCCGGTCACCTGAAACGTGATCACGTGGACCTCGCGCCGTTGCATCGGCTGTTGGCCGGACAACCCTTGCCGATTCTGGGCGACGACCCGCGCAGCCTCGATGGCGAAAAAGTCTTCAGCGTCGCCGCGCTGCACGTGGGTGATCAGGATCTTGGGTACATCTACGTGGTGCTGTTGGGCGAGGCTCATGATCAGCTGTCCGCCCAGGTCGCTGCCAGTTCGGTGTTGCGCACCACGTTGTGGTCCATGGGCCTGGTCTCACTGTTAGGGCTCGTGGCGGGGTTGATGGCCTTCCGTTTGATCACCCGACCACTGCGCCGGTTGACCGACACCATGCGCGATTTCGACACTGAGGCAGAGCCGGTTTTGCTGCCGGTGCTGGATCACTCCGGCGTCAGTCGCCGGGATGAAATAGCGGTGTTGGAAGCCAGCTTTGTGCAAATGGCGACGCGAATCGCTGAGCAATGGCGGACGTTAGTGGAATTGGATCAGGACCGCCGCGAGGTGGTGGCCAATATTTCCCACGACCTGCGCACGCCGTTGGCCTCAATGCACGGCTACCTGGAAATGCTCTCGGTTAAAGGCGCAACCCTCAGCGAAGTCGAGCGACAACGCTACTTGGCAGTGGCGCTGGCCCAGAGCAATAAAGTGCGGCAACTGGCGCAGGCCTTGTTCGAACTGGCCCGGCTTGAACACGGCGGCGTGCAGCCGGTGATCGAAGATTTCTCGCTGACCGACTTGATCCAGGACGTGTTCCAGAAATTCGAATTAATGGCCGAAGAGAAAAACTCGCGGTTGGTGGCGGTGTTGCCGCGCTCGTCGTCGATGGTTTCAGCGGACTTGGGCTTGATCGAGCGTGTGCTGACCAACTTGATCGACAACGCCATTCGCCATACCCCACCGGGCGGCACCATTGAGGTCGAAGTCCGGCACCAAGCGGCGAACGTCATCGTAATGGTCAGCGACAGCGGCCCCGGTATTCCCGAAGAATTGCTGGAAAGCCTGTTCCGCCGTCCGTTCAGCCAAACCGGTGATCGGCGCACAGGTGGCCTTGGGTTATTAATCGTGCGGCGGATTTTGCAACTGCATGGGTGCGAGATACACCTGCTGTCGACACCGGGGAAGGGTGCATCGTTCTGCTTTGAATTGCCGACGATGAGCAGCAAAACCGGGGTGTGAACCCCGCACGGCCGCGTTGTGGCCTTCGCAGGCAAGCCTGCTCCCATAGGGAACTGCTTACACAATTAGCAGCAACTGTTAAAGCTGAGGAAGTTGGCTTGCCAACGAAGGGGCCGGCACGGACAAGTCAGCCTCCACAGCAACCTCCGGCATCAACGTGGCGATCAACGCGCGCACGGTCCCCGGCAATGCATCCAGCTCCCGCACCAGAATGCTGCGCTCACGAATCGCCCAGGGTTCATCCAGCTCGATAATCGCCAATTCCATTGTGCGACTGTGCCGAAGTGCCGCAGATTCAGGAATAATCCCGATCCCCACGCCCGCTTCAACCATCCGGCAGATCGCTTCGAAACTCGACACCTGTATCCGCAACGACAGGTTTTGCCCCAGCCGCTCCACGTGATCGCGCAAGAAACTCAGCAGCGTGCTGCCCTCGTGCAAACCAATGTGCTGGAACGTTAGGGTCTGTTTCAGCGTCACCGGCGTCGGCCCGGCCAGCGCATGCCCCACGGCCACCACCAACACCAGCCGATCGGTGCTGAAATGCATCACTTGCAGTCCGGCTGCCTCCACCGGCCCGGCAATAATCCCCATGTCAGTGCTGCCGTCCAACACCCCCCGGACGATGTCTCGCGACAAGCGCTCCTGCAGATCCACCGACACGCCAGGCCGTTTCGCTAGAAAACCCGCCAGCACCTCCGGGAGAAATTCAGTCACCGCTGTGGTGTTGGCGAAGATGCGGATGTGTCCGGCCGAATCCGCCCCGTAACGGGTGAACTCCGATTTCAGGTAATCCACCTGACGCATGATCAGCCGCGCGTGTTTGAGCAAGCGCTGCCCGGCCGGGGTTAGCTCAACCCCACGGCTGTCGCGGTACAGCAGGCGGGTGTCCAATTGGCTCTCCAACGCCTTGATTCGGGCGCTGGCGGCAGCCGGCGACAAAAACGCACGACGGGCGCCTTGGGTCAGGCTCGGCGACTCGCCAATGTGGATGAACAGGCGCAAGTCGGCCAAATCAAAATGCATGGTCGTCTCCTGAAAAAGCGGCGGGCGTTCAGCATATACGAACGCCGGGTTACGCAAATGCAAATTCTCAGAATGCCCAGCACCTTGCATGATCCTTCCCCAGAACAATAGCTGGCCCAAAAGAAGAGGGACCCCGCATGAGTGCTGCAGATTTCACCGCGTGGCTGGGACGTACCGAAGAGGCCCAAGACCAGTTCAGCCGCAACCTGATCAAGCGTATTGCTGCCACCTTCGGTGAAGACGCGCCTGTCCAGGGTGCCGCTTTGCCGCTGCTGTGGCAGTGGTGTTTTTTCCAGGAGCCGCTGGCAGAGTCTCAGTTGGGCAGCGACGGCCATCCCGCGCGGGGTGGGTTTTTGCCCCCGGCTGAAAACCGCAACCGGATGTGGGCCGGTGGCCGCATCGAGTTTATCGAACCATTGCGCGTGGGTGCCAACGCCCAACGCCTGTCGACCATCGCTCATATCGAAGAAAAGATCGGCCGCACGGGCGCGTTGTTGTTCGTCACCGTGCGCCACGACTATTCCCAGGACGGTCGCCTGGCGATCCGCGAAGAACAAGACATTGTTTACCGTGAGCCTAACCCGCCCAAACAGAGCAGCGGCCAAGCGTTGGAGGACGGTGACTGGCGCGAAAGCATCGAGCCCACCCCAACCCTGCTGTTTCGTTATTCGGCCGTGACCTTCAACGGCCATCGGATCCATTACGACTACCCCTACGTCACGGGCATCGAAGGCTACGCCGGCCTGGTGGTTCACGGCCCGATGATCGCCACCCTGAGTTTGCGCGCGTTTTGTCGGGCCAATCCGAGTGCACGTGTACGGCATTTTTCCTATCGCGGCGAGCGGCCATTGATTGCGCCGCAACCGTTCAGCGTTGGCGGACGAATCCTTGAAACCGGAAAGGCGCAACTCTGGGCCGGCAATGACGCCGGTATCGCCCAAAGCGCTGAAGTGCTGTTCGACTAACCCGCCGTTGCGGACCCCAGGAGAGCCGATTGATGAACCCTAATAACAACGAAGAATTGAATGCCATCCGCGAAGGCGTGCGCGCTTTGTGTGCCGAATTTGACGCCGCTTACTGGCGCAAGATCGACGAAGAAAAAGGCTTCCCGGAGGCTTTCGTCAAAGCCCTGACCGACGCCGGATGGTTGTCGGCGATGATCCCCGAGCAATACGGCGGCTCAGGCTTGGGCTTGGCCGAAGCCTCGGTGATCCTCGAAGAAGTGAACCGCTGCGGTGGTAACTCGGGCACGGTTCACGGCCAGATGTACAACATGTTCACCTTGCTGCGTCACGGCAGCGACGCACAAAAAAGTTATTACCTGCCGAAGCTGGCCAGCGGCGAGTTGCGCCTGCAATCCATGGCCGTGACCGAACCCAGCACCGGCACCGACACCACTAAGATCAAAACCACTGCCGTGAAACAAGGCGACAAATACGTGATCAATGGTCAGAAGGTCTGGATCTCCCGCGTCCAGCATTCCGACCTGATGATCCTGCTGGCGCGCACCACGCCACTGGCCGAGGTGAAGAAAAAATCCGAAGGTATGTCGATCTTCCTGGTGGACCTGCGCAAGGCGATTGGTAACGGGATGACGGTTCAGCCCATTGCCAACATGGTCAATCACGAGACCAACGAGCTGTTTTTCGACAACTTGGAACTGCCCCTCGACAGCTTGATCGGTGAAGAAGGCAAAGGCTTTAAATACATCCTTGATGGCCTGAACGCCGAACGTACCTTGATCGCCGCCGAGTGCATTGGCGATGGCCGCTGGTTCATCGAAAAAGCCAGTGCCTATGCCCGTGACCGGGTGGTGTTTGGTCGGCCTATCGGGCAGAACCAAGGCGTGCAATTCCCCATTGCCCAAGCGCACATCGAGATTGAAGCGGCAGACCTGATGCGCTGGCGGGCGTGCGAGGAATACGACAGCGGCGTCAACGCCGGGGCCAGCGCCAACATGTCCAAGTACCTCGCCGCCAAAGCCTCGTGGGAAGCAGCCAATGCCTGCCTGCAAACCCATGGTGGTTTTGGTTTCGCCTGCGAATACGACGTCGAGCGCAAGTTCCGCGAAACCCGGCTTTACCAAGTCGCGCCGATCTCCACCAACCTGATTCTTTCGTACGTCGCCGAGCACCTGCTCGAACTGCCGCGTAGCTTCTGAGGAACCGATCATGAGCCATACCCAAGCGCTGGCAGGTTTCCTGGCTGAGCTGAAATACGATGACATTCCGGATGCAGTCCTCGACCGTACCGAAGATTTTTTTCTTGATTGGATCGGCTCCGCGCTGGCCAGCCAGGGCTCACACCCGATCCCGCTGTTTGAACGTTACGCCCAGCGCATGGGGCCGAGTGATGGCCCGGCGAAAATTCTGGTCAATGGCCGGGGCACCTCGGCCTATTTCGCTGCGTTGGTGAATGCCGCGTCATCGCACCTGGTTGAGCAAGACGACCTGCACAACAGTTCCGTGTTACACCCGGCCACCGTGGTGTTTCCGGCCGTGCTGGCGGCGGCTCAAGACCTGGGTAAATCCGGGCGTGATGTGCTGCTGGCCTCGGTGGCCGGTTACGAAGCCGGGATTCGTATCGGCGAATTCATGGGCCGCTCGCACTACACCGTGTTCCACACCACGGCGACGGTCGGCACCTTGGCGGCAGCGGTTGCCGTCGGCAAATTACTCGGCTTCGATAAAGAACAGTTCATCAACGTATTGGGCAACGCTGGCACCCAGGCCGCTGGGCTGTGGGAATTTCTGCGCGACGCTGCCGACTCGAAACAATTGCACACCGCCAAAGCCGCCGCCGATGGTTTGCTCGCGGCCTATATGACCCTCGACGGCCTGACCGGTGCGCGCAATATCCTAGAAGGCGACCAAGGCCTGGCGGCGGGAATGTCCAGTGACTCGGACCCGAGCAAGTTATCGGATCGTTTGGGCACTCGTTGGGCGTTGGCAGAAACCTCGTTCAAGTTCCACGCATCGTGCCGCCATACCCATCCAGCGGCCGATGCGTTGCTGCACTTGATGCAGCGCGAAGGTTTGCACCATGAACAGGTTTCCAGCGTTAGAACCCTGGTGCATCAAGCCGCCATCGATGTGTTGGGCCGGGTGGTGGTGCCACAAACCGTGCACCAAGCCAAATTCTCCATGGGCGCGGTGCTGGGGTTGATTGCAGTCCACGGCAGTGCGCAGTTGATTGAGTTTCAGCAGTTGGCATTGACTGATCCCAACGTGGCGGCGTTTCGCGAAAAAGTCAGCATGGAACTCGACAGCGAAGTTGACGGCGCCTACCCCGCGCGCTGGCTGGGCCGGGTCGTGGTCACCACCACCGACGGTCGCAGCTTGACGGCGGCCATCGACGAGCCAAAAGGCGATCCGGGCAACACGCTTTCGCGGCCGGAACTGGAAGACAAATTCCAGCGCCTGTTGGCCTTCTCTGGGGCGCGGACGGTGGAGCAGGGCAAGGCGCTGATCGAGAAAGTCTGGCAGCTGCGCGATGCCCAATCATTGAATAACTTGATCTGACACAGACCTCTGTAGCCAACTTGTTGGCGAAGCGAGGGTCCTGCTTACGGGCCTCTCGCCAACGAGTTGGCTCCTACAGATTGGTGTCATCTGAGGTACAGAAACATGACCACCCAACACCCCTCGCGTCCATTGGACGGCATCACCGTCATCAGCCTTGAACACGCAATTGCCGCGCCGTTTTGCACCCGCCAATTGGCCGATCTCGGCGCCAGGGTGGTGAAAATCGAGCGTCCCGGTAGCGGTGATTTCGCCCGTGGTTACGATGAGCGAGTAAACGGCTTGGCCTCGCATTTTGTCTGGACCAATCGCTCCAAAGAAAGCCTGACCCTGGACCTGAAACAGGACGAAGCCGGCGATATTCTCATGGGCTTGCTCGGCAAGGCCGACGTGCTGGTGCAAAACCTGGCACCCGGTGCGGCGGCGCGCATGGGCTTGTCGTTTGAAGCACTGCATGAGCGTTTTCCACGGTTGATCGTGTGTGACATTTCCGGCTACGGCGAAGGCGGTCCGTATGAAAAGAAGAAGGCCTACGACCTGTTGATTCAGAGCGAAGGCGGTTTTCTGTCCGTCACCGGTGGGCCGGGTGAAGAGCAAATGGCCAAGGCCGGTTGCTCCATCGCCGATATCGCCGCCGGCATGTACGCCTACAGCGGGATTTTGTCAGCGCTGATGCTGCGCGATAAGTCGGGCGTTGGCAGTCGGATCGATGTCAGCATGCTGGAAAGCCTCGTCGAGTGGATGGGCTACCCGATGTATTACGCCTTCGACGGTGCCGCGCCACCCCCTCGGGCGGGCGCGGCTCACTCAACGATTTACCCTTACGGCCCGTTTCCCACCAAGGGCGGCGACACGGTCATGCTGGGTCTGCAGAACGAGCGTGAATGGGCGCTGTTTTGCGAAAAAGTTTTGCTGGATCCGGCGCTGGTCACTGACGAACGCTTCTCGGCGAATTTCAAACGCTCGGAGAACCGTGTGCAGTTGCGACAGATCATTGTTGACGGCTTCGCCCAATTGACCGCCGATGAAGTGGTGGCCCGTCTGGAAGTTGCGCAAATTGCCAGCGCTCGGGTCAACGACATGCAAGGCGTATGGGACCACCCGCAACTCAAGGCTCGCGACAGTTGGCGTGAAGTCGACAGCCCAGCCGGCAAGTTGCCTGCGCTATTGCCGCCGGGGCGCAATAGCGCTTTCACTCCGCGCATGGATGCCGTGCCGGGGTTGGGTGAACACACCGTGGGGATACTGGCCGAACTGGGATTCTCCACCGAAGACCACGCGCGATTGCAGGCTAACGGCGTGATTTGAAGACAGCGAGCAGTTGTAGATCCTGAAACCTGGGTCGCTTGCAATGACGCTTTCGTTGGCAGGCCAGCTCCCACAGGGACATCGCCAAAATCTGTGGGACCGAATTTATTCGGGAAGCGGTTGACGGAGTTTTTTCTGACCTACCGCGTCGGGGCCTTTCGCGAATGAATTCGTTCCCACAGGGGACCGGGCTTGGCCTTTAGATTTTTGTGAATTGAATACCGAATAATAACGAGGAACCCCCCATGTCCGGCTCCACTATTCGCTCCGCGCTGTTCGTGCCCGGTAGCCGACCCGAGCGTTTTGCCAAGGCGTTGGCGGCGGGCGCCGATGCCGTGATCGTCGATTTTGAAGACGCGGTAGAAGAACCCCTCAAGCGCCAGGCCCGGGACAACCTCGCGGCATTTCTGCACGCCACGCCCTCGGCATCGGTCTGGGTGCGGATCAACGCACCCGAGCACGCGCAACATGGCGCCGATATCCTGTTCTGCCAACAGCAAGCGGGCGTGGCCGGTGTACTGCTGCCGAAAGTCGAAAGCGCTGCTCAGGTCGCTGCCGTAGCCGCTGCGGGCAAACCCATTTGGCCGATCATCGAAAGTGCTCGCGGGCTTTTGGCACTGGCAGACATTGCCGCCGCTCTAGGGGTTCAGCGTTTGTCATTCGGTGCATTGGATTTGGCGCTCGACCTGAACTTGCACAGCGGCTCTCACGCGGCGCAGTTTGTCCTTGATCAGGCCCGCGTTGCCTTACTACTGCATTCGCGCAGTGCACATTTGTTGCCGCCACTGGACGGCGTACACCCCGCCATTAATGACCCGCAAGGCTTGCACGACTCCATTCGCCACGCCTACGAAATGGGTTTCGCTGGCGCTTTGTGCATTCACCCAAAACAAATCGCAGTGATCCATCAGGCATTGGCCCCGGATGCTCCAACTTTGGCTTGGGCCCAGCGGGTGGTCGACGCCAGCGCACACGGTGTTGGCGCGTTTCAAATTGATGGCCAAATGGTCGATGCGCCAGTGTTATTGCGCGCCCAGCGATTGCTGGCGTTGGTGGTAACGCCCTCGCGTTAACCAAAGCCGAATGCTGGCTTACGAAAATGCGGATTCCATAAACGCTCGGTTTTGTGCATGGTGCTCCCACCGCAACCCAGTTTCAGACCACATGCCGCACCGTTTCTCAGAAGAATAATCACAACAATAAAAAGGTGAATTCGATGTTCAAGGTGTCTCGGGCGCTGCTATGCGCCGCCGCAATGACCATGGCCAGCCTGACCCAGGCAGCCGACCCCATCGTCATCAAGTTTTCCCACGTCGTGGCGGAAAATACCCCTAAAGGGCACGGCGCTTTGCTCTTCAAAAAGCTTGTCGAAGAACGTCTGGCGGGCAAAGTGAAAGTCGAGGTCTACCCCAACTCCTCATTGTTCGGTGACGGCAAAGAAATGGAAGCGCTGTTGCTGGGCGACGTGCAAATGCTGGCGCCGTCCTTGGCCAAGTTCGAGCAATACACCAAAAAAACCCAAGTTTTTGATCTGCCCTTCCTGTTCACCGATCTGGCCGCTGTCGACCGTTTTCAACACGGTCCTCAAGGTGTCGCCTTGCTCAGCTCAATGGACGACAAGGGTATTCACGGCCTGGCGTATTGGCACAACGGCTTGAAGCAACTGTCTGCCAACAAACCGCTGCATGATCCCAAAGATGCCCGTGGTTTGAAGTTCCGTGTTCAGGCGTCCAGTGTATTGGAAGCGCAGTTTGTCGCATTGCACGCCAACCCGCGAAAAATGGGTTTCAACGAGGTTTATCAGGGCTTGCAGACCGGCACGGTCAATGGCACCGAGAACACTTGGTCGAACTATGAAAGCCAGAAGGTCAATGAAGTGCAGAAGTACTTCACTGAATCCAACCACGGTTTGATCGACTACATGGTGATCACCAACGTCAAGTTCTGGAACGGCCTGCCACCGGACATTCGTACCGAACTTGAAAAAATCATGGCTGAGGTCACCGTCGAGGTGAACAAGCAGGCGGAAGCGCTGAACCAAACCGCCAAGCAAAAAATCATCGACGCCCACACCAGCGAAATCATTCAGCTGACCCCAGAACAACGGACCGCCTGGCGCGAAGCCATGCGCCCAGTGTGGGACAAGTTCTCGGCGGAAATCGGCCCGGATCTGATCAAGGCTGCCGACGATTCCAACAAAGCGCCGTAAGCCTCATCAGGGAGTGATGTCTGCGCGGCCGCTCGGATCAGAGTGGCCGCCTTCTCTACGTTCGGAGCACTTTTATGCAATCACTGATGCGACTCTGGGAGCACCTGGAGGAAGCCTTTATCGCCTTCCTGCTGGCCGCCATGACGCTGGTGACATTCGTTTACGTGATGCTCAACAACGTCTACACGCTGTTTTACGCGTTGAGCGACAAGTGGGCCTTCAGCCGCGATTTCTTCGCCAGCGCCGGCGATCACATGATGGGTTACGCCCAGGATATGACCTGGAGCGTGGCACTGACCAAAGCGATGTTTGGCTGGCTGATTTTCTTTGGCATGTCCTATGGCGTGCGCACGGCCGGGCATTTGGGCTTGGACGCATTGGTCAAACTGACCCCGCACCGGGTTCAACGCTGGCTGGCGATGATTGCCTGCCTGTGCTGCCTGGCTTATTCCGGTTTGTTCGTGGTGGCCAGTTTCAAATGGTTGAACGCCTTGTTTATCGCCAGTATCGGTGCCGAAGACCTTGATCAATTCGGGGTCAAACTGTCCGATATCGCAGTCATAGTGCCCATCGGTTTTGCCATGGTAGTGATCCGCTATCTGGAGATATTTTGGCGCCTGTTCACCCATCGCCAAATCGGTCTTGGACTCGCAGATGAGGCCGCAGAAGCCAGCAAACTGGCCAGTCCTGACCAGGAGCAACACTGATGACGATCCTCTGCCTATTCCTGCTTCTGTTTGTATTCATGTTTCTCGGCGTACCCATTGCTATTTCGTTGGGTTTGTCCGGGGCACTGTCGATCCTGCTGTTCAGCCCTGACTCCTTGAGTTCACTGGCGATCAAGCTGTTCGAAACGTCTGACGCTTACACCCTATTGGCTATCCCATTCTTCCTGCTTTCCGGTGCGTTCATGACCACCGGCGGTGTGGCACAACGGCTGATCGATTTTGCCAATGCCTGTGTCGGGCACATTCGTGGCGGGCTGGCGATTGCTGCCGTGCTGGCGTGCATGTTGTTCGCCGCGTTATCCGGTTCTTCGCCAGCCACCGTGGCGGCAGTCGGTTCCATCGCCGTCGCAGGTATGGTCCGGTCCGGGTACCCGAAAGCGTTCGGCGCCGGGATTATTTGCAACGCCGGTACCCTGGGCATTCTGATCCCGCCTTCAATTGTGATGGTGGTCTACGCGTCTGCCACCCAAACCTCGGTCGGCAAGCTGTTCATCGCCGGTATCGTTCCCGGCATCCTCCTCGGCTTAGCCTTGATCGTGGTGATCTACATCGTCGCGCGGGTCAAGAAGTTGCCGGCCCAGCCACGGGTAACCTTCCGCGAATGGCTGCGCACTGCGCGACGGGCGTTCTGGGGATTGCTGTTGCTGGTGATCATCCTTGGCGGTATCTACAGCGGCATGTTCACCCCCACCGAAGCGGCCGCGGTGGCAGCGGTGTATTCGGCGTTCGTCTCGTTGTTTATTTACAAAGACATGAAAATTCGCGACTGCCCACGGGTGCTGGTTGAGTCAGGGCGGCTGACGCTGATGCTGATGTTTATCATCGCCAACGCCATGCTCTTCGCCCACGTACTGACCACCGAACAGATCCCCCAGCAAATTACCAATTGGGTGGTGTCCGAAGGTCTGACGCCGGTTGGCTTCCTGATCATGGTCAACATCGTGCTGCTGGTCGCAGGCAGCTTCATGGAACCGTCGGCCATCGTGCTGATCCTCGCGCCGATCTTCTTCCCCATCGCCATGAAACTCGGCATCGACCCCATCCACCTTGGCATTGTCATGGTGGTGAACATGGAGATCGGTTTGGTCCACCCACCCGTGGGGCTCAACCTGTTCGTGACCTCGGCGGTGACTGGCCTGACCCTGGGCGAAACCATCCGCGCGGCGTTGCCGTGGTTGACGATCTTGTTGGCGTTCCTGGTGCTGGTGACCTACGTACCGTTTATATCGCTGGCGTTGCCGAATTGGTTGGGGATGCCTTGATAATGAAGGCCCTGCGGTCCAGCGGGTTTACTAGCTAGGATCAAAAGCAGTTGTGCGTCCAGGCGGCTGTGTTGGTCGCCTGTCTGTTTCTGGCCGAAGGCCGTGGGACCGAACTTGTTCGGGAAAGCAGCGCCGCTCAATCGTTGATACCGCGCCGAATCCTTCGCAGGCAAGCCTGGCTCCCACAGGTCTCGCCGTGGCAAAGAACTTGGATTGATCCAAACCTGTAGGAGCCAACTTGTTGGCTATTTCAGCAGCACAGCGGTGCTTCGGATGTACCGCGTCGCCTGCGTCGCCGACGAGTTGGTTCCTACAGAAAAATTTCCGGCGGTAAATAGGGATACGGTGGGAGATCCTATGTTTGGGGGCAACCCCAGACCAAATTTTGGGAGTGTATTTCGTTTCGTTTTTCATCAGGGAAAACATCCCCCGCGCTGACTGCAATATCCGCGCAGTACGCAGGTGTGAGGCGACGCGGGCCAAGACTTCGTTGCATTCGATGGGTTTGGTCACGTAATCGATGGCGCCAGCTTCGAAGCCTTTGACCACGTGCTTGCTGTGGGTCAAGGCAGTCATGAACGGCACCGGGATGTTGGCGCTGTCAGGTTGGGATTTAATCTGTCGGCAGGTCTCGAAGCCGTCCAGCCCCGGCATCATTGCGTCGAGCAGAATCAAGTCCGGGCGGCGGCGTTGGATGCGGTTTAACGCGCTGCTGCCGTCCAGCGCCACCAGCACCAGGTAGCCGGCGTCTTCCAGGGCATCGGACAACAACGCAAGGTTCTCCGGCGTGTCGTCGACGAATTCATCCGCATCGACCATAACTTTCTGGTGCCTATCATCCTCGCAGTAGTGGGTTCAGTGTATGTGATCAATTGTGAGCGGTGATGAGTTTGACGTCGGGGTACACGGCGGGTTCTTCGGTGTGTAAGTGATTGAACGAGTTGGCAACGCTTGCGGCGTTAAACTTTCACACACGAAACAATCGTACTGCTTGAAATGGCCTAAAAAAACCGAAGAATATAAAGTATATCAATAGGAAACATTTAGAAAAATAAAATTCATTGAGCAGAAAAACTTGAAAAGTTATGGTCTCCACTTGCAATGAGCACACTCGCATTTAGTACCTTGATTGCAAACAAACAGAATATAAACATACCGTTTACATTAAACAAATGCCTACACCCGCTTACCTGACTATCAAAGGAACAAGCCAAGGTTTAATCACTGCTGGAGCATTGAGCAAAGAGTCGGTTGGTAATACTCACCAATCCAGCCATAACGATAAAATTTTGGTGCAGGCGCTGCACCACGGCGTGTACATACCTCCGGACGGGAGTTATCGCATGCACAAGCCACTCGTCATCACCAAAATGGTCGATAAATCTTCACCCCTGATTAACAGCGCGCTGGTGAACGCGGAACATTTGGAAGTGTGCCGATTGGACTTTTATCGGACAGCAGCACAGGGTGTACAAGAACACTATTACACCATGGAATTGGAGGACGCACTGATCATTGCCGCAGACATAAACATGCCGCATTGCAACGACCCAAGCAAAGCGTATTTAGGTCATACGGAAGAGGTCCACATCACGTATCGAAAAATCATTTGGACGCACCATATCGCGGGGACTGAATCTGCTGATCAATGGCGTGTCAGTAAAAACACTTGAATCCAACACGAGTCCGAAGAGTTTGGACACATTCAGCTATACGAGGCTTTGGTTATGAAATTGGTTCCTCGGCAGGAGCTGTCTCAATGGGATCAACCCCATGCTTATCCAGCAGAAATTGCAGCACGCCGGGTAAAGAGAGCACTTGATCGAGGAGTCGATATTAAGGGCCTAGAAAGGATGCGTGCGGCCCTGAGCGTAGATATGGAGCATAAAAATCTCGACCAACTGAAAACCGGACAATGGCTACTTATTAAACAAGACACTGATGTTTTTCAATGCCCACTATTTGAAACTGCTGCCGCCCGAATCCGAATACCTTCCGCACCGGTCAATATGACCCAAGTTCATGACGATCCTGATCAGTACAAGCCTAAGGTGACTGCACAGACGCATGATCAATACCTCGTGTTCAAAGATCAGGACGACAACCCGCTGCAGAACATCCGCTACCTGCTTAAGACCATGGAGGGTCAAAACGTCGAGGGCAGGAGTGATTTTGCCGGCAGAACGAGAACGGTATCTGGAAACAGCGGCGAAAGCCTACGCTGCGTTATTGCCTATGATGGAGAGTCGCTGTGAATTTGGAGACACTAGCTGTTTTAGAGACGGGTCCTGTGGCATTGACCCCCACCTCTGAAACCAAAGGACGTGAAGTCAAATTGAAGGTGTTCTGGAAGACTGTGCGACATTGGACTGACGCATTCATTTCCGACTTCCAGACCAGCACCCCGAAAATCATTCAAAAACTGGAGGAGGAGGGGTACTGGAGTAAAGACGGTGCCATAAAAAATCATGTCTTTACGTGTGAAGACTTTGCGATTCGTATTTTGTGCGAATTCGCAACGCCTCGGGGTTTACCGGTCAAGCTTCGCACAGGTGTACGCACTTACCGAAACATGGAGCTCTATACGCCGCAAGAGCACGATCGATACTTGAGTCATATGTATGGATTCTCGGAGATGGTGATGCTGACCTTTGGTGCCCCCGACATGCAGCGAGTCGAAGAAAACACGCTGTCTGTTGTCAATGTCGACAATTTACTCCAAGGGGATATCTTAGCCCAGGCTCATGACAGAACAACCGGCATCGCCCACCACATCCAAATCGTGACAGAGCGCGCAGATAATACGATAAGCATCAAACAAGGCAACACCAGCGGCGCCAGTTTCAGGCCCGTAACCACCATCAAAAGAATGCTCGGATCAAATATGGCTGACCCTCAGAGCGACGGATATGCAGGAATGTCGATCGAGAGCGGGCATTATGAAAAACTTGAGGACGGCTGGCGATACCACAACACGACAAAAGGCACCTCAACTAATGACTTTCTGAAAATATTTCAGTTCTACAGATGGAATTTCATGGAATTCAATAAATGATAGAACTTCCAATGTACCTTATGCACTTGGCCGACAGCGACCTCTTTGGAACCTTTGCCATTATCTGCTTCATCATGGCAATGACAGGACTTCTGGACCAGATGCGAAATACGAAAACTCACAAAGCAGTGAGCTTTTGTTGCCTTATGTTTGTCCCTCTTCTACATGGCGTAGGCAGTTATCTCTTAAACCAATCAGTTGTATAACGATAAATCCGAAGTATTGAGCATTGCAGATTCGCGAACACGCACAGCAAATTCTCACGCGGATCAGAGAAGTGGCCCGCCAGAAGCGAGGCTACGACCGGCGAACAGCTGCTGGCGGCAATTCGCAATTTTTTGGATCAGTCGAAACAGCTACGGGACCAGGCGGGACCCTTGGGGCAGCAAATTCAGGCACGGAGCGATATGTCCTGCAGACCCGATGCATGGTTCAGGAATCACTAGGAAATGGCCTCACCGCAATCCCGCCAACTTCCGCCATCGCCGCCATCGCCACAGACGTCGCCGCCATCTGCGTCTCCACCCCCAATTTGTCACCTTGTGGCTGCCCACCGAGATCTTCCAGTTCGATATCAACCCCAACGCCAACGGCCCGACCCGCTTCCTTGACGGCAGCATCGACTTGCCGATTGCCCACGATTTGAAACGGTAACCCCCATCCTGTAGGAGGGCCACGTCTTCGACGCCGCGCTGTCGCGCAGCAAACTGGGTGGCACTTTGTGTGGTTTGAGGTGCAGGGTGTCAGGACTGAAGCCTTCCCGAATAAATTCGGTCCCACGGTTTGGCGCTGCACAGATTCTGTAGGAGCTGCCGAAGGCTGCGATAGGTCCGAAGGACCTTCGCTAACACGTTGGCTACAGATGGCCGCCTGCCCGCAGATCGTCTGTAATCGCGCAATAAAGCCGCTTCCGTGTTCAGCAGAAGCGGCCTTGAGTGTTCAGCCTGACATATCAGTGCATGAACAGCGCAATCAAAATGATGATAGGGATCGGTACACCGAGAAAGAGCAGAAGTAATGAACGCATGGTGATTCTCCTTGGCTAGAAAGTATCCAGTCGCTTAACGAACCGGTGGCATGTTGGTGGGTGAGGTATAGGCTTCGCGATCCAGTGTTGAGGCGTCGTTCAGGTACACCACAGCGTCCCGGCGGCGGCCACCCATGGTTGCGGCGAAGCTGGCGAAGAACGCACCGCACAGCAGCGCAACGAACATCCACAGCGACGTCCAGGCGGCAACTTTCGCGGCGGTGTCGGCCGCATTTTTCGCAGCGGTTTTAGCATCTTCTACCGCTTGACGAGCCCGGCCGTAAACCTGATCAACCCGTGCCTGAGCATCGGCCTGGCTCAGGTTGGTACGTTGCGCAATTAATTGCGCCAAGTACGTGCGGTCGTCAGCACTGAGTTGGCCGTCCTTGCTGTTCAGGGTTTTGGCGAAAATGCGAAACACCACGCCATGTGCAGCATCATCACTGACCCCGGCGGGGCGATCATCGCGGAACAGGCTGTCGATAAAGTAGCCGGAATCCTCACTGCCGCCGCTGTTACTGGCAGCACTGCCTGCGGCTTGAGTCGCCGCACCCGCAACCCCCGACACGGCACTTGCACCGGCCTGCACGCCGCCACTGACCATGCTCCCCACTGATGAGGCGATCAATGTCGCGGCGACCAAGGTTGCCACGGCCCAAGCGAGAAATCCGTGGGCAGTATCGCGAAAGTAGACCTCATCGCCGTGCATATTTGCCCATTTCACGCGCAAACGGCCGGCGATATAGCCACCCATGCCCGAGGCGATGATTTGAGTGACTGCGAGCCAGACAATCGTTGAAATACCAATCCCCTTGGCGCTCATCCCGCTGTCTGACCACGGCGATACGGCTGAAAAACCGAGGCCAAACCCAAGAATGACCAGAATCAGCGACAGCGCCGCAGCGCCGCAGCGCCTGCCGCGCCGGCGAATATGGCGCCCCAAGACACGCCTGAAACACTTGCCGACTCCTGTGAGCCCGATGCGAAATTACCTGAAGATAAGGTCATTGTTGTTCTCTTCCATGCGTGAATAAGATTGTTACAACTTTCCAAAAAAGGAAATGCAGCCGTCGTGCCAGCCCTGAAATTAAAAATAATTCCTTACTTATCAGTTGGTTAAAAAAATAAACGAATTGTTTGGTCATGCATTTTGCAATGAAGAGGCTATTGCTGCGGGCGATATGCATTGCTCAAAGTTTGGGCCACTTAAGAAAGGCACGATTTTTGATATCTTTTAATAAGACTGCTATGAATTCTCTGGGCTGAGCCCTGTCCGATCTTAAGTCGCTGAAGCGCATTGACCCGAAGGCCGCCGTGCACGGCGCGAAGCGAGTCTGAGACAGCGCTTTTTTTGATCTTTCGCATATAGTTTCCGTTAGCATCCGCTCCTGATCTTCAAGAGGTTCCTCGCTCATGTTTCTTCATCGCCCCCTAGAAGAAAAAGACATCGCTGTGATCTGCGATTTTCCGCAGAGCGCCGACGAGTTGTTTTACATGTTCTCCAAGGCCCGTTATCCATTGACGCCTGCCCAGCTCAGCGATGCCATCGAAAGCCGCTCCGATTCCACGGTTATCGAGATGGACGGCCAGGTGGTCGGCTTTGCCAATCTCTCACGCTGGGAATTCCGTGGGCGCTGCTCGTTGGGCAACGTGATCATCAAGCCGGGTAATCGATCCCGCGGGGTCGGCAGTTACTTGATTGGCTGCATGATGGACATTGCGTTTGATAAACATGAAGCGCATGAACTGACCGCCTCATGCTTCAATCACAACGTTCCGGGGCTGTTGTTTTACCCCAAGCTGGGTTTTCGACCGTTCTCCATTGAAGAGCGAGTCGATAAACACGGCGCACGGGTAGCGCTAATAAATCTGCGCGTTGAGAAGCCCGAATTCTTGTCGGAACAACAGTAAGTTTTCTCGACGAATGGAGAGAGGAAAGAGCGTTTGCTCTTTCCAGCTCCCAAACAAAACACATCCAAAAAGATAGGGTTTATAAGGATCACGCACGGAACGGTAGGAGAAACGTTTCTTCAATGTATTCTATACATCAGTGCTGTCAATTTGATAAATATCCCGTCAGTTGTGTCCGTTGCATCACCTAAGGGGGTGGGGTATAAGATTTAAACACGTTCATTTAAAAGGCGCCGATTAATTGGCGGCATTTGGACGTTATCACGAAAATTATAATTAGAGGTTGGCGAGTGAGTACTATTAACTGCCTTTTTAAAGGAGGAAGTGATGATTGCATACAGGCTTTCGACGTTGGAACTGCGCGGCATTATTGAGCGCGCTTTTTTGCCGTTACGCTGCACCTGTACTGTTGCGCCTGATTATTCAATGACGGTTCAGATATCTGATTATCACTCCGAACGAGTGGATTTGTGCGTAACAGGTATCTCATTGAATAGACTTAATACCAGCAGAGATATATCGGACCTCGTGGCCGAATTACGCTACGACTTGGCTCACAACAGCCAGCTGCCGATCTCCGTCCAAGCGACAGCGGGGTAAACCCGCGCAGTGTGGCCGATCCGCGTAGTACGGCCAATCTTGAACACCAATGGTGCTACTGCTGAAGGTCAAATACTTTTATTTCAGAGGGTGCGGCGAACGTCGCGGTAGGGCGTTAGAAAATAAGTTTTACAGTGAGCTGTGTCAGGTCGTCGCGTTCTGTTGTCGTCAAGCTTAAACGTTTCAACTCAGTGCCGGAACTCATGTTCCGCCTTGCCCATGCTGTTGTTTTGATTTTATAACTCCCTTTTGCTTTTACCGCGCCGAACAGTAGCGCACCGTTGTGCGCGCGTCCTTAATGTTTCCCATGGCCCTACTGCGATTGAGCACCTCACTAAAACATACCGTCATCGTTAGAACTATATGAGTGCGCTATAGACGAATGCTTAGGGGATTGAAAACGGAACCGCGTAATGACGCAGGTATTCAGCCGTTCTGCCGATACATGGCTGCGCCTGGGCTTACTCAGCGCGTTTGTCGGTCTTATAGGGGGGCTTGCCGTGGCCTTGATTATGGATCGTTCAGATTACCGGACTGACCGTGGGTGGGTGGTTGATCAGCCCATACCCTTTAGTCACGCCCACCATGCCGGTGAGTTAGGGATCGATTGTCGCTATTGCCATGCCTCGGTGGAAACCTCGGCCCAGGCTGGTTTTCCACCGACCTACACCTGCATGACCTGCCATTCGCAGATCTGGTCCGACAGTGACGTACTGGAACCACTGCGCAGAAGTTTGCGCGACCGGACTCCGCTGCACTGGCAACGCGTGGCCAAACTCCCGGATTACGTGTACTTCCACCACGCCGTGCATGTGCAGGCGGGCGTCGCCTGCGTTAGCTGTCATGGCCCAGTCGATCGCATGCCGCTGTTGAGCAAGTCCGAACCGCTGAACATGGGGCAGTGTCTGGCGTGTCACCGAGATCCGGCGCCGAATCTTCGTCCTCGGCAACAGGTGACCCAAATGGACTGGTCCACCGATGAAGACCGGCGCCAGATGGGTGAGCGATTGATGAAGGCCTATCACATCAACCCGGTCGGTCTGACGGACTGCGGGGTCTGTCACCGATGAGCGACGCCCTTGATTTCGCCGCCTTGCGTGAGCGACTGGCCGGGCTCGGTGGCCAGGCGTATTGGCAGGGGCTGGACGACCTGGCGCAAACCCCGCAAGCGAAGGCCTTGTTTGAGGCTGAGTTTCCCGGTGTTGCGCCACTGCTCGACCGTCGCCGGTTCCTGCAACTGATGGCGGCGTCGTTGGCCATGGCCGGACTTGCTGCGTGTGGTCGAACCCCGGAAGAAGCGGTGGCCAGAGTCGAGCAGCCGGAGCAAATGGTGCCCGGTAAAGCCTTGTGGTACGCCAGCGCCATTGCGTTTTGTGGTTACGCACAGCCGGTGTTAGGCAAGACACTGGCGGGGCGGCCGATCAAACTTGAGGGTAATCCAGAGCACCCCTTGTCGGGCGGCACCTGCGATGCGTTTACCCAAGCTGCGATTCTCCAGCTGTATGACCCGGATCGCTCCCAAGCGCCACGCTTCAAAGGCCGCGAAACTGCGTGGGCGAATGTTCAAACCAGGCTGGTCGAAATGGCATCGGCGCTGGATGCCAATGCCGGACGCGGCTTCCACATTGCCTGTGGCGCCAGCAGCTCACCGACCTTGGCCCGGCAACTTGGCGAGTTACGCCAGCGCTGGCCGCAGATAACGTTGTATCAGGCTGAACCCTTTGCTGACGATGCGCGTATCGAGGCCTCACGCCAGGCTTTTGGTCGAGCCTTGATCCCGCGTTTGCACTTGGAGCAAGCGCAGGTCATTGTCAGCCTCGACGACGATTTACTCGGTCCCGGTCCATTGCAAACGCTGCACCAGCGCGGTTGGGCGAGCCGACGCAGGGCGGCCGCTTCAGGACAGGGCAGCGCGTTGCTGTACGTGGCGCAAAGCGTACCCAGCTTGACCGGCGCCGCCGCCACCGAGCGCCTGCGAATAGCACCGTCGCGGATTGTTGACTTGGCGTTGGCGCTGGCCCGTGGTTTGAATCAAGCGCCGGGGGGTGACTCGCGCCTCGATTCCGCCCAGCAGGCGTGGGTTGCGCAAGCGGTGAATGCACTTAAAGCTCATCCGGGACACGGCTTGATCAGTGCAGGCAGCCACGCACCGATTGATGTACACGCCGCCGTGGCGCGCTTGAATCAGTCCCTCAACAGTCAGGCCGTCGAGTATCAAGCACCGGTGTTGCTGGGTTATGCCGACGATGACCGTTGGTTGACCTTGGGTGAGCTGGCGCAGTCATTGGCTGCCGGCAACGTTGAATGCCTGATGTTCCTCGACTGCAATCCGTTGTACACAGCCCCAGCGGAATGGGCATTGCTTGAGCGCATGCAACACGTGCCGCTACGGCTGCACGCCGGGCTTTATTACGACGAAAGCGCGGCGCAATGCCATTGGCATTTACCGCTGAATCACCCGTTGGACGGCTGGAGTGATGCCCGAAGCAGTGACGGCAGCGCCTGTATCGTGCAGCCGTTAATAGAACCGATGTACGCCACCCGGACCCTGCATCAACTTATCGGGCTGCTGCTGACGGGCAACGAAACAAACGCCCTGAACGAAGTGCTCGACAGTTGGAAGCAATTGGACGCGGCGCATTGGAATCAAGCGTTGTCCCAAGGCTGGATTGGCACGGCGGCACCCACGGTTAGCGTGCCCACGGCTCAGGCGGTCAACCTGCAATTGCAGGCCGACAGTGACGATTTGGAGGTAGTGGTAAAACCCGACGCTTGCGTCTGGGATGGCCGGTTTGCCAACCTTGGCTGGCTCCAGGAGTTGCCCAAGCCCATCAGCAAATTGACCTGGAGCAATGTAGTTGGCGTGTCTCCCGCGCTGGCTGAACGAATGGGCCTGAGCAACGGTGATGCACTTCAAATCGAGCTGCCGGGGCAATCGATCAAAGGCGCTGCCTGGGTCGAACCGGGGCAAGCTGATCAGGTGGTTGCGCTGTACGTTGGTTATGGGCGTAGCCGTGCAGGCCATGTGGGCAACGGGTTGGGCTATTGGGTTCGTCCCCAGGCACCCGGTTCATCATCGGCAGTCACCGTGCAAAAAGTCGACGGCCAGTTCGCGTTGGCCAGTACCCAGACTCACCACCGCTTGGCGCCGAACGACACGCCGCCGATCCTCAGCGTGCCGCGTCGGGCGGCGACGGTGCCGGTGCCGGTGAAGGAAGCGCCCGCCACGCTGTACCCTTCAACGGTTGATAGCCCGGCGCTCTTTCGCCCGGTAAAAGGCAGCGGTCCGCAGTGGGGCATGGTCATTGATCTGGACCTTTGTACCGGGTGCAACGCCTGTGTGGTGGCCTGTCAGGCGGAAAACAATATTGCCGTGGTGGGTGCCGAACAGGTGGCGAACGGGCGTGCCATGCACTGGCTGCGCATCGACCACTATTACCAGGGCGACATCGAGGCGCCGCGCTCGAAATTTCAGCCGCTGCCCTGCATGCACTGCGAACAGGCGCCCTGTGAAACCGGCTGCCCGGTGAACGCCACGGTGCACGGTAGCGATGGCCTGAATCAGATGGTTTACAACCGCTGCATCGGCACCCGCACCTGCGCGTCTTACTGCCCTTACAAAGTCCGGCGTTTCAATTGGTTCGACTGGAGCGCCGATGCCGCGCCATCGATTCAGGCGCAACGCAACCCACAAGTCACGGTGCGTGGCCGTGGGGTGATGGAAAAATGCACCTACTGCATCCAGCGCATCAGCGCCGCCCGAATTGACTCACGGATTGCCGCAGGGCAGGGCGGTGAAGATCATCAGGAATCGACGTTCGAGGTGGTCACGGCCTGCCAACAGACGTGCCCGAGCCAAGCCATCCAGTTTGGTGACATCAACGCCCCGGCCAGCGCCGTGAGTCAGGCCCGCCAATCCCCGCGCCATTACACGTTGCTTGAAGAACTGAACACCCGGCCGCGCACCACCTATCTGGCGCAGATCGATGATCGTGGCTCAGACCTTGATCGGGAACTTGAACATGGCCAATGAACCGCTGATGCCCGGCACCGCGCACTTTCTTGCGTTGGAATTGAGTGACCAAGAGGTTTCGCGCCGGGTGTTTGGGCCGTTGCAACAGGTCGTGCGCAAGAACGCTTGGTGGTGGTTGTTTGGTATCGGCCTGGCGCTGCTGATGCTGTATGTGGTTGCGGCGGGCACTTTGCTCTGGCGCGGGGTCGGCGTGTGGGGCAACAACCAGACGGTGAACTGGGGGTTCGGCATCATCAATTACATATGGTGGCTGGGCATCGGTCATGCCGGCACCTTTATTTCGGCGCTGTTGTTGCTGATTGAACGGCCATGGCGACACACGCTGAACCGGTTGGCGGAGCTCATGACCTTGATGGCAGTGATCTGCGCCGCGCTGTACCCGATTCTGCATCTGGGTCGGCCCTGGTTGTTTTACTGGACTATGCCCTATCCCAATGAAATGGGCCTGTGGCCGCAATACAAAAGCCCCACGGCGTGGGACATGTTCGCCGTAATCACCTATTTGTTGGTGTCGATGATGTTCCTGTTCGTCGGCGCGATCCCGGATTTCGCCACGGCCCGGGACCGTGCTCAACGGCGCGGCGCACAGGTCTTCTACGGCTTGCTGGCGCTGGGCTGGCGCGGCTCGCAACGGCATTGGGCATTGTGGCGACGCACCACTCGAGTGCTGGCGCTGCTGGCGATTCCCTTGGTGTTCGGGGTGTCCAGCGGTTACTCGTTCTTGATGACCATGGGTGTGCAGAGCGGCTGGCACTCGACGCTGTTCCCACCCTATTTCGTAGCCGGTGCGGTGTTTTCCGGCTTCTCGCTGGTGGCGTTAATTGCCATCGGCCTGCGTTGGCTGTTGGGCATCGAAGTGCTGATCACTGCGCATCACTTGGACATGCTCGGTCGGCTGATGTTGGCGACCGGGTGGATGACCGCTTACGGCTATCTGGTAGACCTGTTTATCCCGTTTTATTCCGGCGAAACCCATGAAATCGATGTGCTAATGGCGCGCATGACCGGCCCCGATGCCTGGAGTTTTTGGCTCGCCGTGGTGTGCAACGTCGGCGTGCTGCAAGCCTTGTGGTGGCGCCGGGTTCGGCAAAATCCCAAGGCGCTGGCGAGTGTCGCGCTGGCAGTATTGATTGGCATGTGGGCCGAACGCTACATGCTGTTGATACCGCCGCAGACCCGCGACCATCTGATCTCGGCCTGGGGCCAATACGCGCCGACTTTTTTTGACTGGTCACTGTTTGCCGGGAGCTTCGGCGTGTTCCTGGTGCCGTTCAGTTTGTTCATTCGTTGGCTGCCGATGGTTTCGGCGTTCGAGGTCAAGCAATCGTTGCACCGTGAGCGTGAGCAACGGGAGGCCGAGGATGACTGAGCGTCCACCAGCTCACGATGTGCTCGCGCAATTTGCCGATGCTCGACAACTGGTGGCCGCAACGCGCCTGGCCTGGGCGCTGGGCTATCGACACATGGAGGCCTACGCGCCGTTTCCTCTTGAAGAACTGGAACCGCTGTTGCCACAACCTGCCTCGCGGGTGCCGTGGACTGCGTGTGCGGGCGCGGTGTTCGGCGCGCTGCTGGGCTTGGGTTTGCAAGTGCTGCCCGCGCTGACTTACCCGCTGGACATTGGCGGTAGGCCATTGATCGTTGTGCCGTCCCTGATGGTGGTGACCTTTCTGATGAGCGTGTTGTTCGCCGCCTTCGCCGTGGTGCTTTCGTTCTTTTGGGGCTGCCGTTTGCCACGTTTGAACCATCCGATATTTGCGGCCGAGGCGTTCGAGCGTGCGGGGGACGATCGGTTTTTTTTATGTATTTACGCTGACGACCCGCAGTTCGAGGTACTCAGCACCGGCAACTGGCTGCGCGAACAGGCGTTGCAGGTCAGCGAGGTGCCGCGATGAAAACACTGCTGATGGTGGCGCTGCTGCTGTGTGGCGGCTGCGATGACATGTCCCATCAGCCCAAGGCACTGGACAATCGACCCACCCCCGGCCTGCGTGAACTGGCGCCGCCCGCTGGCACGGTGGCCCGCGGCCAATTGCAGGATCAGGCCACCTTGTCCAGCCGCCCACCCATAGACGCGGCCTTGCTGGCCCGAGGCGAGGAACGGTATGGCATCTACTGCACACCGTGCCACGGGCTGTCGGGACTGGGCGATGGGCGCATTGTGCAACGCGGCTTTTCTGCGCCACCGGCCTTCACCGATGAGCGCCTGCGAACGGCGCCGGATGACTACCTGCTGCAAGTCATCGCTCAAGGTCATGGCTTGATGTATGGCTACGGGGCCCGGGTCGCAGCGGCCGACCGCTGGGCAATTGTCGCGCACCTGCGGGTGCTGCAACTCAGCCAGCATGCTGATGTGTCGCAACTGCCGCCAGCACTACTGCAGTCGCTGGAGTCAGTGGGGCGGGCACGGTGAACCTGTCCCGTTTGCAGCGTTATTGCTCGGTCATCGGCGCAGTGTTGGTGCTGGTTTTATTACTGTGCGCGCTTTGGTGGCCGGCGAGTGTGGTGGTGGCTACCTTGCCCGCCGCGGTGGCCTGTATCAATTTGACCTTGGGTTGTTTGCTGCTGGCGATGGTCGTGCCGTTAGTCCGTGGTGCGTGGCAACCGTTGCTGCTTCCCGGTCTGAGGCTGGGGGCGAAGGGAGTGCCATTGATCGTACCCTTGCTGCTGCCGGTATTGTTCGGTGTCCGGTTGATTTATCCGTGGGCCGATGACACCGCGCCAGGGTTTCGTGGGGTCTGGTTATCGCCGCTGGGGTTTTCCTTGCGCAGCCTTATTTACGGCGTCATCTGGTGGGCCATGCAGCGCTGGGTGGTGCGCGGGCCGCAAGGTTTTTATCCGGTGGCGGTGATCGTGCAGGTGCTGATTGTCAGTCTGGCGGCGGTGGATTGGCTGATGTCGTTACAGCCTGATTTCTTCTCGAGCCTGTTCGGGCTGCTGCAAATCGCCCGGCAGATGCTCGACGGTCTGGCCTTCGCCGGCCTGATCGCGCTGCTGACCCAAGCCGGTTTGCGCCTGGATATTCTGCGCGGTGTGCTGGTGGCCGCATTGGCGTTTTGGTTGTATCTGCATGCCGTGCATTACCTAATCATCGCGTCGGTGAACCTGCCTCACGAAGCCCAGTGGTACTTGCTGCGGCAACAGGGTTCGTGGTCACCGCTGACCATTGGCTTGATGTCTGCGCAAGGGTTTTGCCTGCTGTGGCTGGCTTCACCGTTAGGGTTGTGGCGCCGTTCGTTGCAATGGGCCTGTGGGTTGATTTTGCTGCTGGGTGCGCTGGAAGCGCTGTGGATGTCGTTGCCTTCGTTGCCGGCCATGGCAGGAGTCGCGCCCTTGGCGTTGGCGCTGCTGGCGCAAGTGGCTTATTTCGCTCTGGTCGGCGGCTGGTTAGTGCGCGCATGGCGGCGCGGGTTGTCGGGAGGTATGCATGACTGACAACGCGCATCGGACGCAAAACGGTAAAGAGGAGGGTTACCAAGCCGATGCCGTGGACGTTCGTAAAGTCTGGGCAATGGTCGGTGTGCTGTTGCTGACGTTGATGGTCTGCTGCGGCGTGATCGCCTGGTTGATTCACTCACTCCAAGCACAGCACGCAGCGTTCAGCCCGCCCATGAGCGATCTGGAACGCGAGCGTTTGTTGCCACCGGAGCCGCGACTGGAGGTGATGCCGAGGCTCGATGGCATTCGTTATCGCCAGCAGGCGCAGCAACAGCTGAACAGTTATGGTTGGGTCACCCCGCAACAGGGCATCGCCCATATCCCGCTGAAAGAAGCACAGCAGTTGATCTTGCAGCGTGGCTGGCCGCAACCCTATGCCGGGCAGACGGGAGCGCGCGATGGTCCTTGAACTGCGCTTTTTTCGCGGGCTATTGATCGGGGTGTTGATTGCCTGCGGCCCGTGTCTGGCGTTTGGCGACACGCCGTTCGACCCGTTCGCCGCCGCCGGTATTGACATCCGGCAGGTGGGCGCTGCATTACCCCGTGACCTGGCCTTTATTGATCAGCAGGGTCGGTCGGTACGCGTGGGCGATTTGTTGGATAAACGACCGTTACTGTTGGTCCCGGTGTATTTCCGTTGCCCCAATGTGTGCGGCGCGGCGTTGTCGAACCTGTTCAGTCAGTTGGCCAACGTGCCTTACACATTGGGCGCGGATTATCAGGTCATCGCCTTCAGCTTCGACCCCCGTGAACACGACGATGCGGCGCGGGAAGAACTGGCCAAGCTGGTCAGCCACTGGCCCAAACTGGCGCATGACCCGGCGTTGCATCTGCTCACTGGAACCGCTGACAACAGCGCGGCGTTGGCCAGGGCATTGGGCTTTGGTTTCCGCTTCGATGATGTCCAACAGCAATACGCCCACAGTTCAGCGGTGGCGGCAATCACTGGCGATGGTCGCCTGTCGCGCTGGCTGTATGGCTTGGGTTATCAAGCCAGCGACGTGCGCCTGGCGTTGACCGAAGCCGGGCAGGGGCGGCTCGGTGCGGTTACAGAGCAGCTGTTGTTGCTGTGTTATCACTACGACCCGAGCAGTGGCCTGTACAGCAGCCGAATCATTTTTTTGCTGCAAATTGCCGGTAGCGGTCTGGTGCTGGTCATGGGGCTGTTCATTGGCGGCTCTTTGCTGGGCGAGCGTAAGCGCCGCCGTCTACAGCCAGAGGCGCGGCCCAATGATTAACGATCATTTCATGCGCCTGTGGCCGGAGCAGGCTTCGCTGTACGCCGGGCAGGTGGACCGGTTGGTGATCGCCTTTACCGTGATGATGGCGTTCTTCGTGCTGCCGGTACTGGTGGCGCTGTGGGTGTTTATCTATCGCTACCGCCGGGGCCGGCCAGCGGATCGCGATCATCGACCTGAAGGCAATCTGCGCATCGAAATGGCCTGGATCATCCTGCCGTTCATCGGTTCGATGGTGGTGTTTGGTTGGTCCGCGTACCTGTTTTTTCAGGCCCGCACGCCACCCGCCGGCGCACTGGAAGTGCAGGTGACGGCCAAGCAGTGGATGTGGAAATTTCAGCACGGAGGCGGTCAGCGCGAGATCAATACCTTGCACGTCCCGGCGCGGCGTCCCGTCAAGTTGACGATGATTTCCGAGGACGTGATCCATAGCCTGTTCTTCCCCAGCCTGCGGATCAAACAGGACGTGCTGCCCGGTCGCTACACCATGCTCTGGTTCGAGGCGCAGCACAGCGGAACCTACGACGTGTACTGCGCGCAGTTTTGCGGCGCCGATCACGCTTCAATGTTGGCGCGGCTGGTGGTGCTCGATCCGGCTGATTATCAGAACTGGCTCCAGAGCAGCGGTGGCCATGAGGACCTGGCGGCCCAGGGCAAGGCGTTATTTCGTCAGTTTGGTTGCAGCGGCTGCCACGCCAGTCAGAGCAATCCGCCAATTGCGCCACCGCTGGAAGGGCTGTTCGGCCGCCAAGTGGCGTTGAGCGATGGCAGCCATGTGCTGGCCGACGAAGGTTATGTGCGCGACAGTATTTTATTGCCGCAGAAACAGGTGGTGGCCGGCTACGCGCCGATCATGCCGACCTATTCAAACTTGCTCGATGAAGACGCTATCCAGCGCCTTGTGGCCTACGTCCGCTCCCTCGCCGATCTCGCGCCTCAGGAGGCCAAATGAACCCGTCCAGCGGCGTCGCACCGGTGAGTTATCTGAATGAAAAACAGGGCTTGTTGTCCTGGTTTTTGACCGTGGATCACAAGCGCATCGCGGTGTTGTACATGATTGCCGTGACCTTCTTTTTCTTCGTCGGTGGGATGGCCGCGAGCCTGATCCGCATCGAGCTGATTACCCCCGACGGCGACTTGTTGAGTTCCGATGGCTACAACCGCGCGTTTACCTTGCACGGGGTGATCATGGTCTGGTTTTTTCTGATTCCCTCGATCCCCAGCGTGTTCGGCAATTTTCTGATACCGATCATGATCGGCGCACGGGACATGGCCTTTCCGCGACTCAATCTGCTGAGCTGGTACCTGCTGGTCGGCGGCGGATTATTCACCTTGCTCGCGCTGCTGCTGGGCGGGGTCGACACTGGCTGGACCTTCTACACGCCGCTGTCGACGATGTTCAGCAATGGGCACGTGGTGTCGGTGATCTGTGGGGTGTTTGTCGCCGGTTTTTCGTCGATTTTCACCGGGATCAACATCATTGCCACCGTGCACACGTTGCGCGCGCCGGGCATGACCTGGATGCGTTTGCCGTTGTTCGTATGGTCGATGTACGCGACCTCGATCATCCTGGTATTGGCCACCCCGGTGCTGGCCGTGACCTTGCTGTTGTTGGCCGCTGAGCATCTGTTTGGAATTGGGGTGTTTGATCCTCGGTTGGGCGGCGATCCACTGCTGTTTCAGCACCTGTTCTGGTTCTACAGTCACCCTGCGGTGTACATCATGATCCTGCCGGCCATGGGTGTGGTCACTGAGTTGATCACCGCGTCCGGGCACAAGCGGATTTTCGGTTATAGCTTCGTGGCTTGGTCCAGTGTCGCGATTGCGGTGATTGGTTTTCTGGTATGGGGTCATCACATGTTCGTCTCCGGACAGTCGATGTACGCCAGTTTGTTTTTTTCATTAATGAGTTTTTTGGTGTCGATCCCGTCAGCGATCAAGGCCTATAACTGGACTGCGACCCTGTACAAAAGCGACCTGACGCTGCATGCGCCTTTTTTGTTCGCGCTGACCTTCATCGGGCTGTTTTTGATCGGTGGCGTGACCGGGTTGTTTCTAGCCTTGTTGGCGGCAGACCTGCACGTGCACGACACCTATTTTGTGGTCGCGCATTTTCACTACATCATGGTCGGCGCAGCGGTGGCCGGGTACTTCGGAGCGTTGCACTTCTGGTGGCCGAAAATCACCGGGCGGATGTACTCCGCGCTGTGGGGCAAGATCACCGCCGTGATGATTTTTTGCGGTTTCAATCTGACGTTTTTTCCGCAATTTCTACTGGGTTACTTGGGCATGCCCCGGCGCTACCACAGCTACCCGGCGGAATTTCAATTCCTCAATGTGTTGTCCTCGGCCGGCGCTTCTATCCTGGCGATCGCTTACGTGTTGCCGTTCTTCTACCTGTTAGCGTCGTTGCGTTATGGCGACCGGGCGCCGATGAACCCCTGGGAAGCGGCGGGGCTGGAATGGCGCATTGCGTCACCGCCGCCGACGCATAACTTCAGTGGTCCGGTGACCGTGGATTTCGAGGCGTATGACTATTCGCCGGAGGCGTCCCGTGAACCGCTCTGACGCGCAACCGCATCCGGACGAGCCCTTCGTCAGCTGGAAACAGCAACGCGAAGCCGCACAACTGGGCATGTGGTTGTTCCTTGCCAGCGAAGTCATGATGTTTGGCAGCTTGATCATGGTCGCCTGGTTTTATCGGTTCGAGCATCCCGACGGCGTGGGCGAAGCGGTGTCCGAACTGCACTACTTATTAGCCGGTGGCAATACTGCGCTGCTGTTGACCAGCAGTGTGTGCATGAGCCTGGCATTGGAAGCGGCGGGGCGCGTGCAACTGGAAAAACTGCGGCGTTACCTGTTGCTATCGGCGGCGCTTGGACTGGGGTTTCTGGGGTGCAAGCTGCTTGAATACAGCCTTGAATTTCACGAAGGACTGCTGCCGGGATTTGGTCTGAATTCGCCACTGAAACTGCCGTCGGCGCGGTTGTTCATGAACCTGTATTTCTGTGCGACGTTTCTGCACGGCATTCACGTGTTGGTGGCGGTAGGTCTGGCGCTGCATCTTTTTGTCGGGCTGAAACGTCGCTGGCTAGAATTGCCCCAGGCCAGCGTGCGCGTCGAAATGACCACCTTGTATTGGCACTTGGTGGATGCGATCTGGGTGCTGCTGTACCCGTCCCTTTACCTGATCGGGCGCTGAGCATGAACTCACTGACAACCTGGCGGGTGTATGCGGCGCTGATCGGTTTATTAGTGCTGGAACTGCTGTGTGCCCGTTCGTCACTGGCGCTGAAAAACTGGCTGGTGGCGAGTGCGGCGGTTGCTCAGTTCAGTTTGCTGCTGCTGGTGTATCTGGGGATTGGCAGGACACGGGGTTGGGTGAAGTTGTTTGGGTGCCTGTATCTGTTGTGGCTGGCGGTGATGTTCGTGTTTGTGCTGGGGGAGGCGGCGACGCGGTGAATCTGAGACACCGCATTAAGCCTCTCGCCAACACGTTGGGTCCTGCAGGGGGTTGAACTGCGCGTGAGATGCCGCCTCGTCTTCGGCACCGCGCTGAAGCCTTCCCGAATAAATTCGGTCCCACAGATAATCCGCGATCCAGGTTCGGCCGCATGGTTTCATGGGGCCTCTTTGCGCAATTTGATATTCAATTCACGGGCGATCTGTAGGCGGGCGGCCATCTGTAGCCAACGTGTTGGCAAAGGTCCTTCCGACCGCATCGCAGCCTTCGGCAGCTCCTACAGATGCAGCAGCCGGAGCGGTTCCCACAGGGCAATCCGCGATCCAACTGTGGACCTCACCAAGTGTCCACAAACCCGCGTTTTTTATCGATGGGTGCCGCTGGTTTACCCGGCACTGCGTTGACCCCGCGTGTGAGCCAGCGGCGGGTTTCTTGGGGGTCGATCACGGCATCGATTTCCAAGAAGCTGGCCATGTTGATCGCCTTGCCGTTCTGGTAGGCCTTGGCGACCATTTTGTCGAACAGTTGCTGGCGTTCTTCGAGGTTTTCCAGCGCGGCCAGTTCTTTAGCAAAGCCCAGCCGCACAGCGCCTTCGAGGCCCATGGCGCCGAATTCAGCGCTGGGCCACGCGAGGGTGAACAGGGGCGAATGAAAACTGCCGGCCGCCATGGCTTGGGCGCCGAGGCCATAACCCTTGCGCAGGACAACGGTGAAAAACGGCACCGTCAGGCTCGCGGCGGTGACGAACATGCGCGAAACGTGGCGCACCGTGGCCTGTTTTTCTGCGTCTGGGCCGACCATGAAACCGGGGGTGTCACACAGTGAAACCATCGGCAGGTCGAACGCTTCGCAAAGCTGCATGAAGCGCGCGGCCTTGTCCCCGGATTGCGCGTCGATAGCGCCCCCCAAGTGCATGGGGTTGTTGGCCAGCAACCCGAATGCTCGACCTTCGATACGGATCAACGCCGTGAGCATTCCCGGCGCGAATTGATGCCGAAGTTCAAGCACTGAGCCGCTGTCGGCCAAGGTCTCGATCAGCCCGCGAATGTCGTAGGCGCGCAGGCGGTTTTCCGGGATCAGTTGTCGCAACGCGCGTTGGTCGGCGCATGCCCATTGGCTCAACGTGCCCTGGAAATACGACAGGTAACGTTGGGCAACCTCAACCGCTTCAGCCTCGTCTTCCACCAACACGTCGATCACCCCGTTGGGCGCTTGCACGGAGGTCGGGCCGACGTCTTCAGCGCGGAAGCTGCCAAGCCCACCGCCCTCGATCATCGCCGGCCCGGCCATGCCAATGCTGGCGTTACGGGTGGCGATGATCACGTTGCAGCAGCCCAGCAGCGCGGCATTACCGGCAAAGCAACGACCGGAGACCACGCCAATCAGCGGCACCAAACCGGAGAGCTTGGCCATGCCGACGAAGGTGTGGCAATCGAGCCCGGCCACGCCAACGAAATCGGTATCTCCCGGTCGTCCGCCGCCACCTTCGGCAAACAGTATCAACGGCAATCGCCACTGTTCGGCGAGGTTGAGCATGCGGTCGGTTTTTTTGTGATTTATCACCCCTTGAGTGCCGGCGAACACCGTGTAGTCATAAGCGATGACCATGCAGCGTGCGGCTTCGTTGCCAAACTGCTGCGCGTTGACCGTGCCGATTCCGGCGATCAGGCCGTCTGCCGGGCTTTGCTGAATCAAGTCTTCAACTGAGCGACGGCGGCGTTGGGCGGCCAGCGCAAGGGTGCCGTATTCAATGAAGCTGTCGGCATCGATTAAATGGTCGAGGTTTTCGCGGGCGGTGCGCTGCCCGGTCTTGCGGCGCCGGGCCACGGCTTCGGGGCGGCGGGCGTCGCCGGTAAGGGCGTGGCGTTCGAGCGCTTCGGCCAAATCGGCGCGCAGGTGATCGAGGTCGAGGCTTTCTTCGGTGAAGGCAGCGCCGGGGTCGACATCGGCCGGCTCGATGAACAGCAGCGCGGTGCCTTCGAAGACGCTGTCGCCCGGCGCGATGACCAGGGTATGGACAATGCCGCTGTGGCTGGCCTTGACCACGAACTCCATTTTCATGGCTTCGAGAACGGCGATGGGTTCGCCGACGGCAATGGCATCGCCCACCGCCACTTCAAAACAGACCAATATGCCTTGGCTCGGCGCACTCAACGACAGGCAACCGGCGGGCGCCGTCATTTGCGTGTGCAGTGGGGCGTCGGGCAGGGCACGACTGCTGAAGAACAGCGTGCGATGCTCTGAGGCCGAGGTGTTCAGCAGTTCACCGATGTGCCGCTCGATAAAGCGCGTATCAAGGCGATTACTCGCCAGTTCGGGTCGACGCAGCAGGTTTTGCAGAAAACCGATATTGCTGGCCACGCCTTCCAGACGGAACTCACACACGGCTCGGTAGGCGCGACGCAGGGCAACGGTATAGTCATCGCCGTGGACGATCAGTTTGGCCAGCAATGAGTCGTAACCGGGGTTGCTCGTATAACCGCCATAGCCGTAGCCATCGACCCGAATGCCTTGGCCGGTGGGCGGTTCGTACACCCTGATAACCCCACCGCTGGCGCGAACGCTGCCATCTGCTTGCATGCTTTCCAGGTTGATCCGCAGCTGGATGGCGACGCCGCGCGGTGTGACCGGCTCGGTTAAACCCAGCTCAAGCAGCGTGGCGCCCATGGCTATTTGCAGTTGCGTTTGCACCAGGTCGACACCGGTAATGGCTTCGGTGATGGTGTGCTCGACCTGAATACGTGGGTTGGCTTCCATGAATACAAACTCGCCGGTGGCGTCGTCCACCAGAAATTCGAACGTACCGACTCCGCGATAGTGCGTGGCACTGGCCAAGGTCAAGGCTGCGTCGAGAATACGTTGACGCAGCAGAGGATCAAGGCCGGGGCTCGGGGCAATCTCGATGACCTTTTGCTGGCGCCGCTGAAGCGAGCAATCGCGCTCCCACAGGTGAACCACGCGCTCACCATCGCCCAGTACCTGAACTTCAATATGCCGGGCGTTTTCGATCAGGCGTTCGACGTACAGCGCATCGCTGCCGAAGGCCGAGCGCGCTTCGGATTGGCAGCGCTCGAAGGCTTGGGCCAATTCGCCGGGCTGATGCACCACGCGCATGCCCCTACCTCCACCGCCGACCAAGGCTTTAAGCATGATCGGGCCGTGGGCGAGAAACGCTTCAGCTTCTTTCAGTGTGGTGGCGCGGTTACTGCCTTGGGCCAGCGGCACGCCGCAGCGTTGGGCCAGGGCGCGGGCTTGGGTTTTGTCGCCGAACAGTTCCAGGGTGTCGGGCGTGGGCCCGACAAAGCAGATGCCCGCCTCAAGGCACAGGCGGGCGAACGCAGGGTTTTCACTAAGGAACCCATAGCCGGGGTGCAGCGCGTCGCAGCCATTGGCCAGCGCAAGGTCGATCAATTGCTGTTGATCCAAATAGGCTGCTGCACCACGGCCGTTGAGCGCAACGGCGACATCGGCTTTTTGGCAGTGCAGCGACGTTGCGTCATCTTCAGCGTATACCGCGACGCTGCGGATACCCATCTCGGCAGCCGCGCGGGCAATACGAATGGCGATCTCGCCGCGATTGGCGATCAACAGGCAACGCATGGCGTCTGGGTTCATGCAGCTCTTCTTGTTTTTGACGGGCAGGAGCAGGGATCTTAGGCGGGTGATCGCGAAAGACAAACGCGGATGAGCACACAATCCAGCGCATGAATAGGCGGTGATGGGTTGTGTTGAATCGTCGGCGCCAGTGTGGATATTTACAGTGTGCGTACGCGCCGCATTGCAAACCTGACCACTATCTGTTTAGTCGATACTGACCATCACTATTTGAGACGGGGGCTTTTCCGAAAGAAGGTTCAGGATGGCGTTCTGCCAACCGAGGCCTTGGAGACGTACATGAAGATTCGAATTGCAGCGTTGCTTGCCCTTATGGTCGTGTTGGCCGGTTGTGCTACCGGTGCTGCTCAGTCCTCCGACAATAAGGACGGCGTGTTCAGAGCGGCGACCCAAGCTTCGGGCGTTGCGTTGAAACACACCCAATCGGTTGGCGTTGTCTTCAGTGAAAACACTGTGACTAATCTGGCTTACCTTAAGCGTTACCATGCGGTCGCCCAAAACAGTCAACAACTCGATGAAGAAATACAACGAGCGTTTGTCTCAAGTTCTGACCCCGCGTTGGCCATCGACTGGTTGACGACCTCGCTGCAGGCCCAGTTCGCGTCGGTTAATTTCTACGACAACCTGGATGCGCTGATGGCCGCCAGGCCTGATGTCATCGTGTTACTCGACACCAGCAACGTGCTCGTGACACCCCGCAGCCCCGACGTACAGGCCAGTATCGTTGCCGAGTTCTTTGATGCTCAACTGAACTACATCGGTAAAGCCGAAGGCCACGCCGGCAAAGACCTCTCGCCCGTGTGGGCGCTTAGAAAGTCTGCACCTGAAGTGGCGGCCGAGATCAATGGGCAACGCGTCGTACAGGTCGACGCGCTAGAACAATTCGACGCTTCGCTTTACACCTTGCTTAACGCCAAATCGTAAGTGGGTTGGCCAAAGCTCAGCGAGCTTTCAAGCCTTCGATGATTCGTTTGATCAGCGCGCTATGTCCGGCCTGATCATCGGCCCGCGAGACCACTTGAACCACTGACATATGGTTGCCCGAACCGGACAGGAAGGTGGTGTTCAGGGTGTTGCCGCCGCCCATGGTGGCCGTGCTGTCAATCTCGCGGATGCCCAGCCCTTTGATGGTCATTCTGTTTTCGCTGGTTTGCTTGAAGCCAGGCAGGGCTTCACTCTGCTGACGCACGAAGCCAGCCACCGAGTTGTCGAGAAATACATCGTCGTTATCGCTCGCCTTCAGGCCATTCGGGAGGGCGTTTTCAGCCGCGATTATCACGCGCTTTTCGTCCTTGTTGACGTACATCGTCCCCGTCGCCCCGGCTGTTCCGTTTTTCGCATCGCCAGGCGGCAACGGGCGGGCGATGTAGCCGGTAGGCAAGCTAAAGGCGAATTTGCCCCCCAGCGTCGACAGTTTGGTGGCCGCAGCCGCAGGGGTCGCGGCGTAGCTGCTGATGCCGGCCAACAGTGCCGTGAGGCTCAGCGCCATGACAACGGTGTTCTTGCTGAAAAACGACATTCGAATTTTCCTCATTAAATAACCAACAACGCAGCATGGACAAGTGTATCCATTTGGCATGATCTCGATCGAGTTCATTGCGTTTGAATGGACAAAATGCCGTGTGCGAATAAGCGATCACGTTTATTAACCGCAGTCATCGAACTGACGCCAGCCCTCAATGCTAGCGGGGTTGGACAATAGCAATATTCAATTTCTCTTGCGCAGCGCAGCCGCTTTAACTCACCGATAACTATGACAACAGGGAGTTAAATGGATGCCATTGATGCGCGACGACGACGGGGCAAAAACCACCACGCCAACCCGGATCAGCGGCTACCGACCGGATATTGATGGTCTTCGTGCTATTGCAGTGGTGCTTGTCGCGCTGTATCACGCCAAGTTCCCGGTGTGGGGCGGGTTCGTTGGGGTGGATGTGTTTTACGTTATTTCCGGCTACTTGATCACCTCAATCATTCACCCGAAAATTAGCGCTGGCACCTTTAAATTTCGTTCCTTTTACGAACGACGAATCAAGCGGCTATTGCCCGCTTATTTATTTCTGTTGTTTTGGTTATTTTTATATTGCAGTCACTTTCTGTTTGCCGATGAGCTGATTTCGTTTGCGAAAAGCGCCATTTATTCGTTGATCGGACTCAGCAATGTGTATTTTCTGTTTGGCACCGGTTATTTCGGCTCGGCCGGTTATGAACCGTTGCTGCACACGTGGTCGATTTCGGTGGAAGAACAGTTCTATGTGTTCTGGCCGATCATCCTTATTGTCTTGTTCAAACTCAGGCGCCGGGTTTCGCCGACGTGGATTATTGCGGGAATTTTCCTGCTGTCGTTGGGGCTGTCAGAGGTGTTCTCGCACCATCATCGAAATGCGGCCTATTTGTTACTGCCGTTTCGGTTCTTTGAGTTGTTGATCGGCAGCTACCTGGCTATCGCTTCCGATAAAATTGCCAAGTACATCCATTACCCGACGCTGTACTCGGTGGTCGGGTTGGGATTGATCATCGCCAGCGCGTTCATGCTGAACGAGGGTTCGGGCTTTCCGGGAATTGATGCGTTGCCGGTGTGTTTGGGCGCGGCGTTGATCATTGCTTGCGCAATGGGGCCCCAGCCGGGAATCGTCAATCGATGGCTAAGCCTGGCGCCTGTGACCTATGTCGGCAAGATTTCTTACTCGTTGTACTTGTGGCATTGGCCCGTATTAATCCTCGCCGAATACCGTGGCATTGCGCTGACGCCATTGAATTCGACGCTGCTTCTGGCGGGCGCTTTTGCGGCGTCCTGTGTGAGTTATCACTGGGTCGAAAAACCGTTCAGGGCCATTAAGTCGGGGCAGTTTCAGAAAGTGTTCTTATCACTTTATCTAGTGCCATCGGCGGCCATTGTCGTGGTCGCATTGCTCATGGTTAGGTTTGACGGTTTCCGTTCAGAGGCTGACATGGCGGTGGCGGAACTCCAGGAACAGAACACATCCCACGTCATGCGCAGCAACTGCATGGAGGCCGCGAAAATTGGCAATATTGAGGAATGCCATTTGGGCGCCAATAAAAAGTCCATTGATGGGGTGTTGATCGGCGACTCATTTGCCAACGCCTATGCGCCCTTCATTAACGCCCTGGCTGCCGATGCGGGCTTGATGATTCACGACACGACGATGAGTTCGATGCCCTCTATCCCTGGGGTATTTGTCATGGACATTCAAAGCCAACTGTCTCCGGAAGCGGCGGCGGCGATCCTCAAATACTCCACGGACAGGTTCGAGTTCGCCAAGAAACAACGGATTGCCATTCTGTCGAACTTTTGGAACGCCTATGACCATCAAAACCCGCGTTACAGCATCCACAACGCCCAGCTTGAAGACCTGACCGAAAAAATGGATCAGTACTATTTCAATGCGGTGGGTGAATTGCTGGCGGCCGGGGTGAAAGTGGTGATCGTTGCCCAGCCGTTTGCCGAAGTCGGGCGGGTTAAAGTCAATGAGCTGCGGCTGATGAAGCTTCATCATCTGGACCTGCAAGCCATCAGATTCAAGCCTGCCGAAAGCCATTCACAACGCATCGAATACAAGATCAAAGCCAAGTACCCCGCTGTGGTGCTGATCGACCCTAACGACGAACTCTGCGCCCCTGAGTGCAGCCCGATGGTCAGCGGAAATATCATTTTCACCACCGACGGCACGCACCTTAACTCCATCGCCGCTGCTGCGTTGGGTGGTCAGTACATCAAGGACTTGGGCAATCCGCTGAAAAACCTGTGAAGAGGGTGCTAAACCCTCATTCACCGAGCCTTATCAGACTCTGAAGCGCTGGACCATTTGGTGGAGCCCCACCGCGAGGCGCGACAGCTCGTTACTGGCATGGAGGGTCTGGCGGGTGCCGTGATCACTCTGGATGGCCAGGTCGCGGATACTGGTTAAGTTGCGGTCCACCTCGCGGGCGACGCTGGCTTGCTCTTCGGACGCCGTGGCGATTTGCGAATTACGGTCATCGATTTGGCGCACTGAGTGGGTGATGGATTCCAGTGAGCGCCCGGCTTCGTCAGCAGCCTGTTTGGTCTCATGGGCCAAGTCCGCGCTGAGTTGCATGGCGGTGACCGCAGAAACACTTTGCTGCTGAATGGCAGAAATCATTTCTTCGATTTCCTGGGTTGAGGTGTGCGTGCGGTGCGCCAGTGCACGGACCTCATCGGCGACCACGGCAAAGCCTCGTCCTTGTTCGCCTGCACGTGCTGCTTCGATCGCGGCGTTTAGCGCCAGCAGGTTGGTTTGTTGGGCTATCGCACGAATTACACTCAGCACTTTGCTGATGTCTTGCGCCTGACCGGCCAGGCCTTGGATCTGTTGCGAGGTGACTTCAACTTGAGCCGTCAGGGTGTTGATAGCCTTTAACGTATCACCAACGCGCAGGTTTCCTGTCCTGGCGGACTCGGTGGACTCACGTGCAGCCTCAGAAGTGGACGTTGCGTTTTGTGCCACTTCTTCCACCGCGGCACTCATCTCGTTAACGGCGGTGGCGGCTTGCTCAATCTCGCTGTTTTGCTGGCGCAAGGTTTTGCTGGCGGCTTCGGTAATGGTCGTCATTTCAACCGCCGCGTCACTCAATTGAGTAGAAGACTTGGCGATTTCCTGGATAGTGTCCCGCAGACTTGTTTGCATCTGGGCCAAGGCTGCGGTTAAACGAGAAGCTTCATCGGTGCCGCTAATAGTAATTGGCTGCGTCAGGTCGCCTTCGGCAATGCCTTGTGCCAACTGCAACGACTCGTTAATAGGCGTGACGATACTTCGGGTTAACAGCAAGGCCAGAACAATGGTCATGATCACCGAGACGCTAACGACAATGCCGACAACTAATACGCTGTTTGAATAGGCCGCTTTAGCGGAAACACCTGATTGAGTGGCTCCTCGTGCATTAAGTTCACGAAGTTCAGATAACTTGGTCTGTATCGCTAATGCTCGCTGACGCAGTTCACCGTTAGCAAAAGCAACGGCTTGCTCAGTGTCGTTAGCACTGACTTCCTCCAATTGAGTGGTGCCTTCGATGTAGCGTGTCATCAGCGCAGCGGTGTCATTGAACAGTGTGCGTTCTGCGTCGCTTGAGATCAGGTTCGCGCGATAGTAATCAAGGCGCTCCGCCAGCGCTGAGCGGGCCTTGGTGATCTGTTGAGTTGTGCTGGCGCGCTCCTCGCCGTTGCGCGAACTCAGCAGGCGGGTGGCGGATAACCGCAGTTCCAGAAGGGCTACCTGAATGTCGTCACTGGTTCTGATGCTCGGTAACCAATTTGTTTCGATGGCTTGTTCTGCGTCTCTAAGGTTTCCCATTTGAAGGTACGAAAACACGCCTAGACCGACAACGAGTAGCGTAATCAGGGCAAAGCAGAGGCTGGCTCGAGGAGCGATGTTGAGAGACCTTAGATTCATAACGTTGATCCATAATTCACAGGCCTCATCGATCCACTTGGCAAGTGGTCTCTGGCCTATTACTAATGCTCTATAAACTAAAGGGTGTGGTATGCCTACTGGATAATCTTTATCTTGGGTGCTCGACAGGTTTCAGACAGCTAAACGCCTGTTTGATCAATAACTGTCCGGGCCGTCAACAATGTCGAATCATTAAAGCGACGCTTATTGCTGCTTGGTAAAAATCCAATTTACTGTCTTAAGGTGCGCTTAAGGTTCGGCTGCGAATTTAGCGTCGATTCCGATCCGCACTTTGAGGCAAGAGTATGAATAACAACGCTCGGTATCATGACCTGACCATCGCAATGCACTGGGCGACGGCCATAGCCATCTTTGTCGCCGTAGGTTCTGTACTGCTGCGAGAGGTGGTGGAAGACGATAATTGGCAAAGCTTGTTGATTGGCCTGCATCGCTCCATGGGTGTATCGATTTTGTTTTTGGCGGTTGTTCGACTGCTGACCCGCTTGGTCACCAATTCCAGCGGAGTTAACGCTGGCTTGTCCAAATCCGTTCGCCTTGTCGCCAAGGCGGGTCACAGCGCCCTGTATTTTTTTCTGCTGGCCGTGCCATTTGCCGGCTGGCTCCTAACCAGCGCCCAAGGGGAACCCCTCACCCTTTTCGGGGTGTACGACCTGCCGGCGCTGGTCTCTAAAAACCGCGATCTGGCGGACCAGTTAGGCGACCTTCACGAAACCGGTGGCTGGGTCTTTATCGCCTTAATCGGGCTGCACATTAGCGCTGCACTCTGGCACCACTTCTGGCGTAAAGATCAGGTGCTGCGCTCTATGCTTCTTGATTCGCCGCAATGAATCGCTCCAGGGGCGAACACGTTCGATCGTTAGAACTTCAGTGCTGGTCTGCTTGGCTTGAGCGCGGATATTCACCCCGGCACAACCTCGGGTACTACTAACAATTATCGCGACGTACGGCTGGACGCCACCTATCAGTACCTAGGTACTGGTCGGCATGTGTTTACCCTCAACAGTAGCTTGATTCGTGAAACCCAGAATCTAGGCGCTTCACTGGCGGCGGGTCTGGACTGCCCTTTAATGACTGCGAGAGGGATGAACATGCTCAAGTCCAAAACGACGACCCTAAGGTATATTTGGATGATTACGTGTCTGGCCGCAACGGGATTGACGCCTGTTGCACGCGCCGCCGACGCGACCGCGGGGGCTAAATCCTACGACGCCCATTGTGCGCGATGCCACAGCCTCGCCAATCCGTTGAAAAACAAGAAAGGTCCTGGGCTTTTCGGCGTCAGCGGGCGGGCTGCGGGTAGCGCTCCTGGCTACCGAAAGTATTCCGAGGCCATGAAGACCGCAAACCTTACATGGACACCGGACAAGCTCGACGCTTACGTGACCAACTCCAGAGCAATGTTGCCGGGCACAACTATGAAGTTTAAGGGCATAAGTGAACCTAAAGAGCGTGCCGATCTGGTGGAGTTCCTCTCGAAGCAAAAGTGATTGGCCGGCGCGCATCGTTGAAAAACCGGCTCTGATATTAAAGAGGGCCGTTGCCGTTTCGGCGGGTTACGCGGAAACGGTAACGACCCTAATCGGAGTGATGGCGTTCAGCGAGCGGCTGGAGCACCGTGGCTAGGGCTTTGAAAATTAACCAAGCGGTATTTTCAAGCTTGCACGAAGCCCACCGGACGCCAAATTGTCGAGGCTTATTTCACCGCCGACCAGCAGAGCAACCTTTTTTACGATAGCCAGCCCAAGCCCGACCCCCTGATCATTGCCCCGACTGTAGAAGGGCTCAAACAGTCGTTCGCGCTCCATCTCGTCGATACCGGGGCCTTGATCGTCGACCGTCAGCCAGTAGTGATTTTTTGAGAAAAATAAGCCCACGGTGACTTGTCCGCCGGCAGGGGAGAAGTTGACGGCATTGGTGATGAGGTTGTGGAGGGCGATGTCGATGGCCGCAAAATCGACGCTTACCTCGTGGGTCTGATCGATGCATTCGTAGGACAATTCCAGTCCTTTGTTCAGTACCCAAGGTGTCAGTTGCACAAGGCTTTCGCGCACAGCGTTGACCACGTCCACAGGCTTTTTGCTGACGGATAATGGGCTTGGTTCCAAGCGGGCGATGGTCAGCAGTTGATTAATCAATCGGGTAGTGCGATCGACACCAATGATCAGGTAGCTCAACGATTCGCGCCGCTGTTCTTCGTTACGTGCCTCCAGCACGTTTTGCGCATGAACCCTGAGAATGGCCAATGGTGTGCGCATCTCATGGGCTGCGTCAGCAATTAATCGTCGTTCGCGACTGAGTAAGTCCTGGATTTGCCCCAGTAACCTATTCAACGCGGCCTGCATCGGCTCGAGTTCGCTCGGCAGTGGCGATAGACGCAAAGGCTCCAACGAGCCAGAGTGACGCTCCCTGAGGGTACTTGCAAAGTTGGCCAGCGGTTTGAGTCCCCAGCCGATGGCCAGCCAAATAGATATGATCAGCAGCAGGCTGCCGATCATATTGGGTAAGACCGTGTGACGAACGATACGGTTGACGATGTCCGAACGTACATCATCACGCTCGCCCACCCAAATTCGCAGCCCGTGCTCTGCATCAATAAGCACAAAACAGCGCCAATTCTGTTTGTTCATGTCAATCAAATCGCTGAAGCCGGTTCCTTGCGCAGGGTTGATAAAGGCCGGTGCGCTGGCGGTATGCACCACCGATTTGCCGTCTTTGTCCCACACTTGAAAGGCAATCTTGCTTTCGTAAGGATGCCCGTCGACTCGTGGCTCCGCTTGGGCCAGCGCATGATTGAAGGCCTGATAAAGTTTTTCGTGTTCAATATGCTCCAAGGGCATGCGCATAACGCCCTCCAGCAGACGCGCATTTTGCGCCAGTTCGGCATCGTATACTTCGGCAATCTCGTGGTTGCTGTCATGCACATTGAAGACGGTCAGGATGAGTAGGCCCACCAGCAGCAGGCCGATGATCAGGGTCAGGGTGCGGTGACGGATCGAATTCAAGAGCGCTCTTCCACCAGATAGCCCACCCCTCTAATCGTACGGATCAGGTCGCTTGAGAATTTTTTGCGCAGATGGTGGATGTGCACTTCAAGCGTGTTGCTCTCGGCTTCCTCGCTCCAGCCGTACAACAATTGCATTAAGCGATCTCGCGTCATCACGCGACCAGGCGGCGAGAGCAGTTCGTACAGCAACTGATATTCCTTGGGCGTCAGGGCGACCGCCTCGTTGTTGTAGCTCACCAGCTGCGTGCTCGGGTTTAGGCTGATGCCTGCGTGCTCAATCAGCACCTTGGCGCGGCCAGCGCTGCGGCGCAACAACGCGCGTAGCCTAGCCTTCAGTTCAGAGACATCAAAAGGTTTTACTAAGTAGTCATCAGCACCAATGTCCAATCCGGCAATCCGATCCTCGGTGGCGTCGTGTGCGGTGAGGATCAGCACTGGCAGGTTCGAGCCGCTATGGCGCAGGCGACGCAACACCTCCAGGCCATCAAGCTTCGGCAGGCCAAGGTCGAGAATCGCCAGATCAAAGGTTTCACTGAGCAACGCGTGCAGTGCACTGCTTCCATCCTTTAGCCAGTCGACGGTATAGCCCTCTCGACTGAGGGCTTGATGAATGCCTTCTCCGAGTGCAACGTCGTCTTCGATGAGCAGCAAACGCATGGTGTCTCCGTTATTTAAGCTTCTTGTTCACATCGGCTAGCAATAGCTGAATTTCTTTTTTGCGGCCCGCATCCGCCTGTTCACGACCTGGGCGGCGCGGCGCCTGTAACGCTTTGTTCAACGCGTCTCGGGCTTGAGCATAATGCCCTTGACGGAACAGGTGGTCACCCCAGAAGTAAAGCGTGTCGATACCCCCGGGATTGAGCAACAACCCTTGTTCTAGAAGCTGTTGTGCCTTGTCCGAGTCACCAAAGCCTATTGGCCAGCCAGGTACGCGATCATACAGTGCCGCGAGGCTGGTATAAGCGGACCCCTGTAAAGCGTTGGGGTCTAGACTCAACGCTTTTTCCAGGTCGGTTTTCGCTTGCTTGGCTTTGCTCAACGCACCGAGTCCGCCTTGAGCGCCGGCCCAACTGCTGGTGACAATACCGGACCAGATCCACGCTTCAGCTGTATTCGGACGATCCTCAACGAAGGCCAAAGCCTGCGTTGACAGTGCTTCAAAAGCAGCGACACGTTGCTCTTGCGGCAACTCGTATTGAATACGCGCCCAATCCTGCTGGATGGCGACGAGACGTTGTTGGTCAGTAGCGTCCATCGCCCAAAGGGGCAGACTAAACATGCCTAAAAGAGCAAGTGCGATTCTTTTCATGGTGTTATTTCTCTTTTGACGGTACGTCGCTCAGGCGACGAATTAAAGGCAGGTGCTTACGCAGTGCTCGGTCGACCAAGGTTGGCAAAATGCTGTTGATCCCAACAAAAAATCGCTCCGGCCAGCCTAGATAGAGCTCTCGCTGGTCACCGGCGATCGCGTGAAGAACGGCCTTAGCTACGTGATGGGGGTCATCAACGTTGGATTTCAACGCATCATTCAACGCTTGGGCGGCGGTGCTATTCATAGCGGTTCGGGTAGCCCTTGGCGCCACATACAGAACGCCGATGCGGGTATCCGCCAGCTCACGGCGAAGCGCTTCAGAAAACCCGCGTAACGCAAATTTGCTGGCGCAATAAGTTGCGTACCCTGCATAGCCGATGGAGCCATAGGTCGAGCCGACATTCACGATCATGGCTTTTTTTGCTTGCTTTAGAACGGGCAGCATCAAGCGGGTCAATAGGATCGGCACATGCAGGTTGATCGTCAGCATCGAATCGATTTCGCTGGCCGGCAACTGTTCCAGCATCGCGAACTGGTTGGTGCCAGCTGCATTGATTAGCATATTGATGCCGTGTGGGGCTCGCGCTTGCGCGTACATCAGAACGTGCCTACGGCCATCTTCAGTTGATAAGTCCGCTTGCACCCAATGCAGCAGATGGGGATATAGCACCAACAACGGCAGCAGCGGCTCCCTATGCCGAGAGACTGCCAAGACCTCGGCACCCCCTCTGCACAGTGCTTCTGCGATGGCCAAACCAATACCACCACTGGCACCCGTGAGTACTACCCTTGTTTCAGCGAGCCGCATGAACTGAGTCCATAAGAGGGTGAGCCTGAGCGCCGGGCAGCTCGCGAAACATTTGCGTGTATAAGCGATAAACGACTTTGGACGCGTGAATCACCGCCGCTTGATCGTTTGGGTCGTCTACCCGGTCCATCAGCTTTCGGTAGGTTTCCATATGGCCAATGTCGAGGCTGCCGTGCGAACTTAAATAGCTAAATGCTGTAGGTGGAAGCTCAAGTCGTTGGCGAATGCTGTCTGCGGCGTGAGTCGCCAGTGCGATGCTGGTGCCCTCAAGGACGTTGACCATGCCAAACAGACCCACCGGGTTTGCGCGTGCGGTCAGGTCATAAAGGAACGCGACCATCAGTTCTATAGGCATTCCGGGTTGCCCATCACGCACTGCATCTGCATCAGCACCACACGCGCTCAAATCATTGAGTATCCATTGCTCATGGCCGTACTCTTCTTCGATGTACTCGCATACTGCAGCGCGCAGCCATTCCAGATGCGCGGGCAAGCGCGCACCGCAAGCCATCATCAGTGGCACGGTATGACGCACGTGGTAATAGGCTTGTGACAGGAACGCCCGGTAACTTTCCAGGCTGACTTGGCCGTGTAATGCGTGATGAATGATCGGCAGATTGAACAGGGTTTCACGTTCTTCGCGGGTGGCGTCTTGCAATGTCTGAAAAAAACTCATGATGAAAGCCCTTCGACTGGGTTCGATGAAATGAAGTGATGACCGTACTGATTCAGGATTGCGTCCCGGCGCGGTCGACCATTGGCTGTGGATAGGCCGTTGGTGGTGCTGAACGGTTGTTCGAGTCTTGTCCAACTATGAACTCTGGCGTAGTCGGGCAACGTCAGATTGGCCTGGGCGACGGCGTCGCCGAGCTCAAGATCAGTGATTTCTGCGCGGTATGGCCAGAGCAGCGCGTGGTTGTGAGCCATGGCCTCGCCGTAGACGAAAGCCTGCGCGATTTGCCCACCCTGGGTGAGTTCCGCTTCTACCCATTCAGGATTGACGTTGCGACCAAAACTGGTGACAAATTGATTTTTTTGCGACCCTTTAAGTAGAGATAACCTTGGGCGTCGAACTCACCGAGATCACCTGTCGGCCACCAAGACGGTATAGGTTGCGTATCGCCTAGATAACCGAGCATGGGCACGCTACCAATGAGTACCTCACCATCCTCAGCCAATCGCACCTGAACATGGGGAAGCGGTTTGCCCACGCTGCCCACCCGGTGCGCGGCTGGACGATTGAGGGCCACCACTGACGCACATTCCGACAGGCCATACCCTTCGTAAATCGGGATGTCCGCCGCTTGGGCGCGCAGCAGTAATTCAAGGCTGACGCGGGCACCGCCCACAGCGACGAAGCGAAGCATCGTGGAGTCGAGGGCGCCCATCTCGCAGGCCGTCACCATCAGCAACAGCAGTTGCGGTACCAGAATCATACTGTCTGGACGTCGCTGGTTCAGATACGTCAGTAAGCGCGGGGTGTCGACACCGCTGGCACCTTGAATACCCAGCGTTTGCTGACTCGCAAGGCTGATGCTGGCGCCGGCATACAACGCCGCGTAGCACCCGATATTTTCCAGCAGGATCGCCAATGGCAACAGTGTCACGTGATGCACGGGCCGAACCGGCTGGCTGGCCTCGTACAGCTCCCGAGCAACGGTCAAGAGGTTGTCAGCACTGAGGCAAACGCCTTTAGGGGCACCGGTGGTTCCTGAGGTAAAGGTTAACTTGGCAGTTTTCGGCGGCATGTTTCTAGAACTGGAAAACGTGCGCCGCCAGAACTGCCTGGATACTTCGTATTGCGCCGCTTCAAGTTCCGCGTCATAGGCACGCTCCGCTATGACTAGGTCGGCATGGCTTTGCTCCAGGCAGTGCAGTCGCTGACTGGCGCTAAAAAAAGTGGGCAATGCTATGCAGGTCAAGCCTTCGAACAGGATTGCCAAGTCCCAGATCAAAGCGTTGGGGCCGTTGTCCAGAATGAGCGCCACTACACCCGCGTCGGCGTCGCGAAGCAGCTGTCGACGTAACTCGATTTCGGCCAGAAGCGCCGAATAATCCAACTTTAGGTCATCGCCCCATAAGGCGGTTTTTTGTGGTTGTTCATTGGCAAAACTCGACAGCCGCAGCCAAAAGGCTTCACGTTCAAGCGACATAGCAGCGTTGCTCCAGAGTCAGCGGAAGACCGAAGCGTTCGAAAATGCCCATGCTGCTGAGGTGCAGGAAGCCGGACCGAATGTCGCCCACATGAACGCAAGGCTGAGTTTCGTAGTAACTGCCCCACGCGTAACGTTCATCCCCAAGGCGCAATGGATCTGCCTCACATAAGGTGACTGGACGCAACCCAAGGCGATTGAAACTGTTCACAAGGCCAGTGTTGCCGGTGAAAGAGACCCACTCCAGTCCGCCCATCGCCAGCAACCAAGTGATGGTAATAATGCTTAGTCGCGCGCTGCCCAGGCTACTGGCAGCGAGATTGCCGACTTCGACGATGCTTTGCCGATCAATAGGGCGTCCCGCAGCGACGTGAACTTGATGTTCGATGGGCTCATCAAGATAGTTCTCTAGAAATAGCTTTCCTGAAACAGCTAAGCGGACACCGGTGACAGCGCAAAGCGTGCCAGTACTGTCGATCAGGCCGAACAGCTCCGGCATGAAGTGCTGGACATCGGCGTTGTGAGCCTTGCGAAAGCGCTCCTGAATAAATAGTTCGAAGTCATCGCGCAAAGGTTCTTGCGGCAGTGCACGGATAAGTGTCAGAGCGGGTGCCCTGGCGCCGCCGAAATTCAGCGGCAAACAGATATTCCAGTTGAGATCAGACATTGGTAAGGTTCCCCCCTACAGCCAGCGAGAGGGGGAGTATCGATGCGGTTTCTTAACGGAGTCTGAAGGTGGAAAAAACGATCTGGCCGGTCTTCAGGCGGCCTTAAGATTGCCTTCAGATTGCCTTAAGACTGGGCGGTTAAACTGTATTTACATTTTACTTACGGGTCTCGTTCATGAAGCAATCCTTAGTGTCACCACGTTATGGAAAGCTATCAATGACTCTGCATTGGTTAATGCTGGCGTTATTTGTTGGTGTGTATGGCTGTATTGAACTCAAAGGCTTGCTCCCAAGAGGCAACTCGCTAAGAGGCGTTTTTCTGGGGCTGCACGGAGTATTTGGACTGTCGATTTTTGCGCTGGTGTGGATTCGTTTACTTGGACGCTTGAGTCCTGCACCGAGCATTTCGCCTCCGCCGCCCCGCTGGCAATCAGGCAGTGCTCATCTTATGCACCTGGCACTTTATGTATTGATGATTGCGACGCCGATACTTGCTTGGCTGATGCTTGCAGCATCAGGGAAGCCAGTGCCGTATTTTGAGTTTTTCTTGCCTGCGCCTGTGGCGGTTGACCCGGTGTTTGCCAAGCAGCTCAAAGGCTGGCACGAACTGCTCGGCAATGCCGGTTATTGGCTGATCGGCTTACATGCTGCGGCAGGTCTGGCTCATCACTATTTATTAAAAGACAACACGCTAGAGCGCATGCTGCCGAGACGTTAACCTGGATCGGCCCTATCCCCTGGTCCCCTATCTCATTGATACCTGTCAAGCGTCGCCCTGGGTTAGGGCCGCTGGAAATGCTCAATAGCCCGCTGTAACGCGGGCTTTCAGCGCCGGTTCAATACCTGGCAAATCCCGCTTACGATCATCTCCACTTCGTCATCGTTGATAATCAACGGCGGCAATAACCGAATGGTTTGGCCACGGGTGACATTGATCAACAGCCTGTGTTCGCGCGCTGCGATCAAGGTTAAATCCCGCAAGGGCGTGGCCAGTTCGAGGCCGATCATCAACCCCAATCCGCGTATCGCCATCACGTTTGGATGGTCGCCCAACACTGCGCGTAAGCGGGCAAGTAGTTGTTGGCCCTGACGTTCAGCATTTGTCAACAGCCCTTGGTCTTCGATGATGTCCAGTACGGTGCAGCCCACCCGGCAGGCCAATGGATTGCCACCGAACGTGCTGCCGTGGCTGCCGGGAGTGAACAGTTTCGCGACTTTTTCCCGGGCCACGCAGGCGCCAATCGGGATGCCGTTGCCCAGGCCTTTGGCCAAGGTCAGCACGTCGGGCACGATGCGTTCGTGCTCAAAGGCGAACATCAGACCTGTTCTGCCGATGCCGGTCTGGATTTCATCGAGCATCAGCAACCAGCCTCGACGACTACAGAGGTCGCGCACTGCCTGGAGGTAACCGGGGGGCGCTACTTGCACACCAGCTTCACCCTGAATCGGCTCCATCAACACGGCAGTAATTCGGTCACCGTAGGTCTCGGCGATTTTCTCGAGTGCCGCGCTGTCGCCGAACTTGACCTTAAGAAAATCCCCCGGCAGCGTGTGAAACCCCAAGCGCACAGCGGGTCCATCACTGGCTGACAGCGTGCCCAGTGTCCTGCCGTGAAACGCGTTATCCATAACCACAATCAACGGCCGCTCAATGCCCCTTTGCCAGCCATGCAGCCGCGCCAGCTTCAGCGCGGTTTCATTGGCTTCGGCCCCTGAGTTGTTGAAAAACACCCGGTCAAGCCCCGACAGTCGAGTCAGTTTTTGCGCCAGGCACTGCTGCCAATCGATGGTGTACAGGTTCGAGGTGTGCAGCAAAAGACCGGCCTGCTCGCTGATTGCAGCGACGATGCGCGGATGGGAATGACCGACATTGGTCACTGCGACACCGGCCGCAGCGTCCAAATATTCACGATTCTCTTGATCCCACAATCGCGTGCCGAGACCTCGGACAAAACTGATGGGTAAGGGTTGGTAGGTGGTCATCAGGCACGCGGTGGTCATGATATTGAGCTCCTTATTCGTTCAGATCTGCAGTATCGTTAATAACGCGTGTTGGATAAATGTGTGTTTATTTCAATCAATTTAAAGCTGAGCTTGATAATGGACCTGTTCCAATCGATGACCGTTTACGTAAAAGTGGTGGAGGCGGGCAGCATGACCGCCGCCGCGCAGCAGTGCTCGATGTCCACCACCATGGTCGGGAATCATTTGCGCGCACTGGAGCAACGTCTCGGTGTCAGTTTGCTCAAACGCAGTACACGGCGCCAAAGCCTGACCGAGTTCGGCAGTGCTTATTATCAACGCTGCCTCGAAGTGCTTGGGTTAGTGGCCGACTCCGAGCGTTTGGCCGAACAGGCCCAGGGCGTGCCGAGCGGGTTATTGCGCATCACCGCGCCGCCTGCTTTTGGCGTCGAATGCCTTGCGCCGGCCATGAGCGGCTTTGTGCAGCGCTTTCCCGAGGTCAAGCTGGACGTGGAATTGACCAATCAGGTCCTTGATCTCATCGACGGCGGGTTCGACGCGGCGATACGGTTGGGCACGTTGGAACCGTCAGGTCTTATTGCCCGGCCTTTGCAGGACTACACCCTGACCATGTGCGCTTCGGCCGCCTATCTTCAGCGCCGAGGTACGCCGCTCAAACCCCAAGACCTGCGGCAGCATGACTGCCTGGCATTCGCTTATCCGGCGGGCGATGAATGGCGCTCCGCTGCAAAGCAATGGATCTTGAAAGGTGCGGAAGGTGAGGTGGTGGTTCCGGTTTCCGGGCCAATGGCAATCAACAGCACACCCGGTTTGCGCCAAGCAGCGATCGCCGGGATGGGCGTGGTAATGATGCCCGACTTGCTGATCAGTCAGGATCTGCGCGACGGCAAACTGGTAGCGCTGTTGCAGGATTACCAACTGCCGCGTCGGCCGATGCACCTGGTGTACGCACAGGACCGTTATCGATTACCGAAACTCAGGCGTTTTGTCGATTACGCGGTAGAGCTTTGGGGGCGGGAAGGTTAGCACGTCGGCTGCGGGCGTTTGCCCGGCGTGAATCAGAGATGCAGCAATGCGATGGAAAACGAAATGACGATGGTCCAGGCAATGGCAAGGTTGAGGTACATGTGCTTTAGATCCGCGCGATTAAATAGGGCGCCATCTTCCTCTGTCAGCGAACAAATAAATAATTCCATTTAACGATTTAGATGATCACGTTAAATGATGACGGGATGTGTACCATTCTGTGCACTGCGCTTGGCGGCTCTGTAAATCGCGTGCAACTTCAGCTGGAGGCATCGGTGTCATCGTCCAGACGCGCATGCAGCGACTTGGCCATGGCATGCAACTGGACCTCAAGTGCTTCAACATTCTGACGGCTCAACCTGGTTACTTCGGGCGCTGAGCCTGCACTCAAACCCGGGCACCGCTGTTCGTTGAGGTAACGCCCAACGCGTCGCGCAATACACTGTGATGAGGGTTTGGTAGCCGATGCCTTTTTCATTCGCTTGGCCCCGAGCAGCGTGAATGACGGCATCGTTGAGCATGATTGTGATGCGCCTTTTACCCTTGGTCGGCGCTACCGCACCGCGTTTGGCAAAGGAAAAGTCGTAAATATTTTTCATTGGCATTCACCGTAATACTGTTTTAGTTCGGCCTTGTCTGGCAGGGATCAGCCTAATGAAATCTGGGTCCTGGTAGGTATAAACGAATACCAGTATTTGACGAAACTAAGCATTGCCAATGGGTGACCCAGCGCAGCTCGTGATGGTCGTAGTTGCCGACGGCCTTTAAACCACTGCGGCGATAAAGGTTTCACACCTCGCTTCAGCTCTCATCTGAGGCAATGTTTAACGGCAGCTCAAGGACGAACGTTGCGCCCTTGCCCGGCCCGTCGCTGTGGGCGCTGAGGCGTCCTTTCATTTCGATGGCGGCGAGGGCGCAACTGTGCAGGCCAAAGCCGTGGCCTTCTTTGCGCGTGGTAAATCCGTGGGCAAAGATACGGGTCATGTTTTCGGGAAGAATGCCTTCTCCTTCATCTCTTATGCTGATTCGCAAGACGGTGTTGTCGATGAATTTAACGCCCACGGTCATATTCCTGGCGCGCTCATCCATGTTGCACATCGCGTACTTGGCGTTGCTGATCAGATTGATCAGGATCAGTAACAGCCGGTGCTTGTCGGCCAGAATATCGGGAACATTACTGAAGTCCTTGATGACCTTGACGCGATGGCGGGTCAACGCGCCCGAATTCATGCGCAGGGCGTCTTCGAGCAGGTCGTTGATGTTCAAGCTTTCGGCAAGGCTGGTAATGCCCGCGTACGACTGCTGAGTTGAAACGATGTCCTTGATGTGATCGACGCTGCGGGTCAGGCGCGCCAACTCCTCGGTGATGCTCTGTTGCTCTGCGAGCAAGGCTTTGTCCAGCTGGTTGAGGTAATTCGGGAGCAACTTGCCTTTGGGGTCGCGACTAATAAACTCGCCAAGGTCGTCGGCGTGCTCGTTGATCAATTGCACCGCTTTTCCCAGACCAATGACCTTGCTGCCTGCCACCGTACGGCTGACCAGTTCAGCGGAAATGTTCACGCTGTTCAGCACATTGCCAACGTTATGCAACACGTTGGTGGCGATTTCGGCCATGCCCGCCTGGCGGGCGGTATCGAACAACTCGCTTTGGGTGTCTTTGAGTTCGCGGGTACGTTCTTCGACTCGTTGTTCGAGGTTTTCATTGGCGGCGTGCAAGGCGCTATTGATGCGGCGGTTGATCTCGGCGTAACTGCGCAGCAGACGAAACCCGAGGTACAGCATCAGCACGAACATCAGTGCTGAAAGGACCAGTAGGCAGAGGTGGTACATCCGAGCGACGCCAGCCGCTTGCTCCTGATAACCGTTAAGCAGGACATTAATGTCGTCCAGGCGTGCCGCGACCGGAACAGCGCCGATACGTTCTACCAGGTCATTGACCATCGGTTGCTCACGAAGAATCAATCGCACATGGCTGAGCAATATCTCCAGCGGAAGGTGCAACTTGGGAGGCAGGCGTTCCTTGTCCACTTCCAGTTGGTTTAGTCCCACCTGAATATCCGCTGCTTTTTCATCAGAAATAACTTGGGAGAACTCCAGGCAGTCCAGCAGCAAATCATACATATCGATCAAAGTGGGTTGCAGCAGCGGTGTGCTCCGGTCCAATTGCTGAAATTGAAACTGGATGTCGTCTTGGGCAAGGGGTAGAAAGGCTAAGGAGTTGTGCAGGATCGCGTTGTGCGACTTGAATTGCTCCACCAGCCGGGTCTTTTCGGTAATTGCATCCAGATAAGCTTCACCTGCATTACGCCAATCAATGACTGTATGACGTGTACGACCCAGCTCCAGCGGGACGAATTGTTCCCAGAGTTGGTTGATAGCAGTCAAGGGCTCGACCAGTTCGTCGTAATTTTGATTGGCGGTGATTCGCGCTTTCAAAATCGCGGTTTCCCATTGGGCGTTCAGCTGTTTGATTTGGCTAATCAAGTCCCGCGACTCGATGTAGTTGGTGGTGTTGTCGGTACTGGACTTGATATAGAGAAACAGCAGAGTAGAGGCGAGCATCAGCGTCAGGCCCCCCAGCAACAGTGAGATCAGTCGACGGGACAGCTTCATAAAGGTTTACCTGCCAGCTCCCCGGTCAAGGTTTTGAGGAACTCGATGATCAGGCTTTTATCCAGCGCTGAGGGCGTGCGCCCCAACTGATACTTAAACATCACTGCGACGGCCTCATCCAACGTTTTGGCGGATCCGTCGTGGAAGTAAGGTGCCGTCAGGGCCACGTTGCGCAGGCTGGGAACTTTAAAGACGTTGCGGTCTGCCTCGTCCTTAGTCACCAGATATCGCCCCAGATCAGCCTCAGTCGGGTGGCCACGATCATTCATGTAATCGTTCATTACGCCGAATTTCTGATACATATTGCCGCCAATATTCACGCCTTGATGGCAGGCGATGCAGCCGTACTGTTTGAAGCGCTGATAACCGTATTTTTCGTCTTGAGTCAGGATGTCTGTGTCGCCCTTTAAATAGAGATCAAAGCGTGAGTTGGGGGTTAGCAGTGTTCGCTCATAGGCGGCTAAAGCGTTTTGTACGTTGGCGGCAGTGACACCGTCCGGGTAAGCGTGGTTGAACGCGGAGCGGTAATCAGGGGTGTGGGACAGGGTGTTGATAACAGCGGCCCAGGTGTTTCCCATCGCCATGGGACTTCTGATGAATTCGTCAATTTGTGCCTCCAAAGAGTCGGCACGGCCATTCCAGAATTGCCTGAAATTCAGACTCGCATTCAAGACCGTGGGCGTATTGACGTCCGTCGGCTTGCCGTTGGCGGCAATGGAATATGCAACGTCGTCGGCACCACCTTTTTGCAGTTGATGGCAACTTGCGCACGCCACGGAATTGTTCACCGAGAGACTCTTTTCATTGAACAGCCGACGGCCTAATTCGACCTGGGCAGAATCATGTACTTGCACATCCGGAAGTGGTTTGAGCGGCTCATTCAGCGGCGCCGATATCGCCGGCCTGCAGAGGCCCAGCAGCAACGCCAATGCCGTAATCATGCGCACGGTTGATTCCTTGCTGGCTAGCAACTTGATGTTGAAGGCCCTTGAAAGACCGCTTCCATCTTCCCGGCGCTTAGTATTTCGGCGAAGGCTGCAGGTTCAATCGCGCGGCTGAAGAAATAGCCTTGGCCTTCTTCGCATTGATGCTCCCGGAGAAAGTCCAGTTGTGCCTGGGTCTCGATGCCTTCGGCAATAATATTCAGCTTCAAACTTTCACCCAGGCTGATGATCGCGTCGACCAACGCCTCGTCATTACTGTCGGTTCCCAGCGCACGGATAAACGACTGATCGATTTTCAAGACGTCGATGGGGAATCGGCGCAGATAGCTCAGGCTGGAATAGCCGGTGCCAAAATCATCGATGGCCAGATGAATGCCCATTTCCTTGATGGCCAACAGCACCAAGACGGTTGAGTCGGCATTTTGCATCAGCACCCCTTCGGTTATCTCCAACTCTAACTGGTCAGGGCTCAACCCGGTTTCATCCAGAACCGTGCGGATACTTTCGAGAAAACCTTTCTGACGGAACTCCGTGGCAGAGATGTTTACGGACACACGAATGGCCGGCAATCCGGCGGCTTCCCAGGCGCAGGCTTGGCGGCACGCCTCACGCAACACCCATTTACTGAGCGGTACGATCAAACCGCTGTCTTCGGCCACTGGAATGAAATCGGACGGAAACACCCAGCCGTGGTCGGGTTTGAACCAACGAATCAACGCTTCGGCACCAACTATCTTTCCGGTTTTCAAATTGAGTTTGGGTTGGTAATGCAGCACGAACTCATCCCGCTCCAGTGCAAGTCGAATGCCCGACTCGATGGATTGATGTGCCCGCGCGCGTTCATTGAGGTTGTCGGCAAAAAAACAGAAGTTATCCGGACCCATAAGTTTGACGTTGCGCATGGCGTTTTCAGCTTTTTTGATCAGCTCGACGGGCTCCACGCCATCGTCCGGGAAAATGCTGATACCCAGACTCGCGGTCACGGTGAGGTCATGTCCGGCGATGTAATGCGGCACTCGTAGCGCCGCTAATATTTTTTCCGCGATGCCCGTGGTTTGATGCGGGTGGTGGATGTCGGCCAATAGCAGCACGAACTCGTCGGAGCCATAACGAAAGACCGTGTCGGATTGGCGCACTGTACTGACCAGGCAATGGGCAACCTGTTTGAGCATTTCATCGCCGGTAGGGTAGCCGAGGGCGTTATTGATTCGCTCGAAGCGATCCAGACCAATGAAAAATACGGCCAATTGCAAATTGTGACGTTTGGATAAGGCCAGGGCCAATGCAAGTTGGCCCGTCAGCAGGGTGCTGTTTGGCAGCTCGGTCAGCACGTCGTATTGGAAAAGGTGTGAAACTTTCAGCGCCTCTTGTACCCGTTCGGCGATGGTTTGTTCCAACCCAAGCATTTTCGCGGCAACTTCCTGCGCTAACTGCCATTTGACGGTCAGCGCACTGGCCATTTGGCGGATGGCCAGGGTGTCAAAGGGTTTTTTCAGGATCAGCAATTGATCGCCAAATTCGAGACGCTCTGTCATAGCTTCCAATGAGTGATCAGAAAAGGCGGTACACAACGCGACTTGCAACTTCGGATCGGCGTTCCATAGACGCTCGATGGTTTCCAGGCCATCCCAGCCAGGGGGCATGCGCATGTCGATAAAGGCCAGGGAATACGGACGGCCCTCAGTCAAACCGCGTTCGACCATGGCCAACGCTTCTTCGCCCTGATAGGCCGAATCCAGCTCAAAGAGTTTACGGGGGGGGGCACGGTACCAAACAGTGCGGCCTCGGCGGAGGCCAGAGACAGTTCACTGTCCAGTTCGGGACAGAGAATTTTGCGGAAGTCCTGATGTATCGATGGGCTGTCATCGATGATCAAAATGCGCCGGTTATAGGCGATAGGAGCAGTCTTCATCGCGGACTCCAGGAGACGAAGCGATAAATCGAAAATGCGTCATCCATCGTCGAAACATGAACCGGTGCCTATGCGCTGAGGGGTAAATTCAAGCGCACGGGCAAGTCAATATTTAAAAGAGAAATGACATACGGATACCCCTTGCTGCGGCCTCGACGACGGCGACATGCAGGTCAAACTGCTAAGCGAGCATCGCGGTGGTCGAAGTGCTTCGCCGGAAACTTTACACGACAGGACAACGGCCAGTTGTGCCTGCCGCTGCCGTTTACAAAGTAGGAGGGTACAGGGGTTAGAGCCACTGCGCGCGTTGAGTTCCCATAATGAGTGAAAGAATGCGTTATTTTGTACCTTACTGTAGGTACTTATGCTCACTTGTTCTGATGTGTATTGTTTTTATAGCGGAGATCAGTGATGGCACCGGTACTTAAATTACTTTTTTAAAAACAACATGCGCGGTGGCTCGTGCATGAGAAAGTCTCGGTGCGAAATGTTCCAAGCGTAGGCCCCAGCCAATGGGAATACTAGAAGATCGTCGACGGCTAATTCAGCTACTGGTTGCTGTTTTGCCAGGACATCCTTTGGTGTACAGAGTTGGCCAACTAAGGTCACCGACTCATTGATTACCTGTGGTGGCTGCGGGCCACGCAGTATGACGACCGGGTGGTCGTGGCCTTGGGCAGCGGGTGTCCGAAAGTGGTGGGTGCCGCCCCGGCCAATCGCGAAGTAGTGACCATGGTTACGTTTAATGTCTAGCACTTGCATCAGGTAATAGCCGCACGCGGCGCTTATAAATCGCCCTATTTCAAAACGTATTTGCGTAGTGGCCATGTTTTCTTCGACGATTAGTGTATCAAGGCCTTTACAGAATAAGGGCCAATCGAAAGACCGCTGCGGATCTTGATAATTGATGCCCATTCCACCCCCGACATTAATGAGTGGCAGAGAAAACCGTTGGTCGGTACAGAGTTGGCGGAAGGTTTTGAAATAGCTGCGGATCAATCGTAAGTGGGCATTTACATCAAGTTGATGAGACAGAAGATGGAAATGTAGACCCCGCAACTCCAACCATGGCTCGTTACGCAATAGAACCAGTGCCTCTTGCAGCGCTGCTTCATCCAGGCCAAACGGCGTCGGTTTGCCGCCCATCACCAGCCGACTCTCAGGGGCTTCAACCAGCGTCAGGTTCAACCGCAGCAGTACCGGTGCTTTTCGACCGCGACGGGCCGCGATTCTCGCCAGGCTGCGCAACTCGTTCAGGCTTTCGACATGGAACGCCGATATCTGATAGTCCATGGCCATTTCCAGTTCGCTATCGAGCTTGCCAGGGCCTCCGAAAATCAGCGGCTGCCCCGGGCACTGCTCGTGCAGCCAACGAAGTTCCCCACCAGACGCGGCCTCGAAACCGTCTACCAGTGGCGCTAGTGTGCGCAGAATGGGCGCCTCCGGGTTAGCTTTGGCCGCATAGAACAGTTCGCAGTTGGCGGGCAATGTTTTGCGCATCTGTTGAACGTGTTGTTCAAGGGCCACTAAGTCGTAGACGTAAGCACATAGCGGTGACTGCTGTTGCTCGCGTAGTTGGCGGATGGCAGTGCTGACACGCACGGGCAGGGTCATGCAATGGCCTTCGTTGTGATACTGACCAGCGGATTGGGTAACGCGGTATAACCAGCCTCTCGGTCAGCGCGCATCATTAGGCGGGTCATGAAGTTTTCCTTGCTGGGCAGCGGCGCTCCTGCGCATAAGTCACGCAGTTGCGAAGGGTTATCGAGCAGTGCCTGTTGCGTTTCCAAGAGCGTGCCGATGAGTGACCACAGACGGCTTTCCACTACCGAATCGGCACAGGCCAGGTGGAAGATAGCCTCGCCCAAATTGTTCACCAGCGCGCAATAAGCCACCCGCTGCCACGCCTTGTCCTGGTCGTAGTAAAGGGAGGCGCGAGTGCGCTCGTTTAGCTCGCCGAGACGTTCAGCGGGCCAATGGCTCGCAACGAGTTTGGTGCCCTCCAGGTCACGAATCCAGACGCGGCAAGGCAGGCCGTTGTTGTCGAAACCAATCACTGTATTTTGCAAGTGCGGCTCCAGCACCACACCCTGACGAAATAAACACTGCATGACGCCGCCGAGCAGTTGCCGAGCGTAACCATCCAGCCAGCGCAGCGTGGCTTCGGCCTGGTTGATACCGAGTTGTTTGGAACACTGTTCAACCAGGCGTTGGCAAACACTGCGACCTTGTAAATCCCAGGTGAACAGCGCCATGGCGACTTGTGGTTGGTAGCGTGTGCGGGTGGCTTCATCAAGGTTTTGACGGTAAAGAATGCCGAAGCATTCAGTCACTTCCCGGGCCTGCTCAAGCGTGCCAAATGCGCTGAGGTCAAGGGTAGTGGCGGCGGGTTCTGGCATCAGCAAAAAATCGGGCATTGTAGTGGCGAGTTCGGCCATGACCGGGGCAAGTAGTCGAGTCAAGGCCACCGCGCTGTCCAGCTCGTACCATGCGTTTTTACGCACGCAATTGGTCAGGCGCACATGCATCGAAAACTTGAGGAAATACGCCAGGTCCGGATGGTAAAGAGTGCGCACCGAGGACGTTGGGTACAACGCTATCCCTTGCGGCCCGAGGTATTCCAGCAGCCCTTTTTGTTGCGCACGTTTGACCAGCGGATCGGCGAGGATGCGTTCGACTTCCCAAGGATGGCACGGGTAAAGATCGGCTCGCCCGCCATTCAGGTGTTGCAGGGTGGCGCGTGGGTCGTCGCCTTGATGCTGGATCAGCGCCGGGTCAACGCGAAACCAATGCAGTTCGAAGCATGCGCCCACTTCCGGTGAGCACGCCAACAGGGCTGCTTGCGAAATACCTTCGCGGCTCTTCGGGGTAGGGTGAAGGGCGTGGCCCCATATCTGGTGTTGTTCGGAGTTCAACAGACTGTCTTTCGGTCTCGGCGAGTAATGCGTGGCGTGCCGAAGGAAGGTTCGGGTGATTTGCAGGCTGTTATCGACCTGCTGCAGCATTTCACCCACCCGTTCTGGCTTGCTTAAGGGCACGCACAGTAGCCGGGCCAATTCAGTGGCGGTCAGGGGATGCCAGCTTTGAGCACTGCCCTTAAAGTAGGGGGCGCTGACAAAGTGGCAGCGGCCCAATGCACTGGCGCGGTCGACCCGTACCGCGAGGCGACCGCTGGGCAAGCGGATGCTGATGCATTGGCCATTATGCTGTCGCAGGCTCATCGGCAGGTCTTGAGTGCGGTCATCAAGGCTCGCTTCGTTACGTGGCAAGGCGTATTCGCGCAGGTAACAGTTGAGTAGGCATTCAATGGCATGGCGTTCAGCCTCACCATCGAGTGCGTGTTCATGCAATGAAGCATTCGTCAGAGCAAGGGTCATGCTGGAATCTCCCGCGAGGTCATAAGTAGGGGGCGGGCCACAGCCATTGCAGCGACCGCGGCCAGACAAGCAACGAGGAAGGGTGATGCGATGCCGCAGGTCTGGCTGACCCATCCGGCGGTGACACCTGCGGCGGTGCCGGCCCATTTTCCGCTGGCGTCAAACCAGCCGAACAGACGGCCGGCGCTGCCTTGGCGACTGCGCAGGCTCAAGCAGCGATGCAAACCGACGAAGCTCAACAGCATGCCGACGCCGCTGAGTAGCCGCAGGGCGAACAACGGTTCAGCCTGAGTGCTCCAGAATTGCAGGGCATTGCTGACAGCAAGCAAGCCCAGCCCAGGCAGCAGCAGGTTGGCGGTATGCCGCTGGACCCACGGCAGGGCAAACAGATAAACCAGATGCGGCAGGCTGTAGAGCAAACCGATCACCGCATCGTTGCCAATGCCCAATGCTTCGCCGTATGGGACGAAATAGGGAAACGTCACCACCATGGCGAAACTGAAAAGGAACTGCACCGTTAGCAGGCGCGGCAGGTCGGTTGGCAATTGACTCAGAGAATCTGCAGCGTTCGCTGCACGCACTGTTTGGCGCGGGGTATCGGCCGGCAGAGGCAAGATCATCACAAACGCCAACAGCGGTAGCCAAGCCAAATACCGGTATAACTCCAAGCCCAATCCTTGGGTCGTCAACAGGCCTAATAGAATAGGGCCGCTGATCATCGCCAAACGGGCCGAGTACTGCGTCCAGTTGAGGGCACGCGACAGGTCGCCGTCTTTAAACTGGGTCGACAGATACGCATTCGAGGCGGCCATCGCCCCGCCAAAGGTGCCTTGAATCATCAGTGCCAGCACGAACATGGGCAGGTTGGTGCTGAACCCCGCTAATAAAAAGCCTGCAAACAAACCGGCATGGGCCCGCAGCAGCGACAGCCGGCAACCACGTCGATCTGCCCATCGCCCCCAAAGCGGCGCGGCCAACGCCGTACACAAGGTGGGAAGTACAAACAGCACGCCAATGCTCCACCCTGGCGTGTTAGGCGCCAGATCGGCAAGGATACGAGGTAAGTACAGGGGAATTCCAAGGGCGGTAAACGCCGACAGGTAATGGCCGAGCAGGACACTGGCGATCAATCTGCGGCGCATGAACTTCCCTCCAGTAAGAAGTTTGCTGCGCTATAACCGTAAAACTTGTTGATGTCTTGGGCGCCGGAGTGAGTTTTGCTAAACAAACTGCCAGCACTCAGCAGGTATTTCACCGGCAGCGTAGGGCTGTCCAGCAAGCAGCGTCGAGCCTGCGAGCAATCGGTACCTTCATCTTCCAGCTGTTCAAGGCAGCCCAGCAGGCGCAGGCGTAAGGTTGTGTAGAGCGCTTCGCGTGGTGCCAGGCCTGCGCCAATGATCGCTTCGAGCACGGCAACAATGTTCAACTGCAACGTGATGGTGCAGAACATCTCGGCCAGCGCTTGCGGATCGTTGACACAAATGCGCTCGTCGAGCAATTGCAAAGGGCGTTGCGCAAGATCCGGGCACGCGGCTGCAAAGCGTTCGGGCCAGAGGCGAGCGGCGTCGTTGTCTTTCATTAGCAGGCGTAGCGGGCGTCCGGTTTCGAAAATCAGTACGGCATTTTGTTGATTGGCTTCCAGGGCAATCCCGTAACCCAGCCATAGGCGTAAGTGCACCTGTAACAGCAGGTCGAGATAGTCGTCGAGCCAATGCTGCATTGAACCTGCGTAGAAGTGTTCAATCAGCGGTTCAACAAACAGTCGACCGTCTGCCAGTGGACTCGCCAATGCGGCGACCGGCACCAAGGTAGTCGTCCCCAGTTGTGCGGGGTAGTGACGGGCGATGTACGCCAGATGACGGCTTTCGTCGGCATGGCCGCCATGTTCTTCGTCGACGTGCAAGTAGCGTTTGCCCAGTTGTGGATCCCGCTGCGCCAACGCCTGCAGGGTGATCTGGAACCAATAACCGTCGTACAGCGTGCTGGGCTTGATCAAGCGCAGATTGCGCGCACCCAGTGTGGTGACCAATAACGGTAACTTGAGATGCCAGTGGGGGTGCTCGACGCACATCACGGTGCGTACCGACAGCGTGGGCTCGACCTCCATGGCGCTGAGCGGTGCCTTTATCGTGCCCTCGGGAAGCCCGTATTGTTCCAGCGCGTGCCACGTCAGCGGATGCACCGGCATCAAGTGGTGACTTACGTTAAGACTTTGCTTGAGGCCCAGTTCGACAAAACTGGGCCAGTGCGTGGGCGGTGGGCTGCTGGTCGTCATGGCCGTTTTAGGCACCGCTAGCCAGTTCAGCGAGAAACGCGGTGCAAATTCCGGCGCATAGCGTTCAAGTGCTGCGCGGTCAAAGCCACTCTTCGCCCGTGCGGTGGGATAAAAGGGGTGGTCCAGGTAGCTCGCCAACTGATCGATCCCGATCAACCGTTGTGCCCAGGAGGGATGGTCAAGAATGGCGCCCAGCGCGGGGGCATGTTCTTGATAAGCGACTTGGCACAGGCGGCGATGCTGCACGGCGCAATCCGCTTCTTCTTTATAGGCTGCAAACAACTCAAGGCTGTCAGCGTCCAGCCCGTTGCCCAAGTGCTCGAGCCAGCGTCGATAGCCGTGCTCGATAAACGTCTGCCCGTCCTGCCGGCAAATCCATGCAGGGCTGGAGGTGCTCCAGGCTTGTAAAGGCGCGAAGGGGTGAACCGGTAGCCACAATTGCGCAGCGCTCAAATGCCTGATACGCAGCCAGTGCTCACTGATTGTCTCGGGCCATATTGGGCGCAATTCGCCAGGCAAGGTCTGCACCTGACCTTGGCTCAGTAGCCCGCGAATGTCTTCCCTCAGGCAGCAATCAATGATGCGCTGACTGATGGCTGCTTGATCGGCGTCGAGGGGCAAGGTGCTCATGCGATCACCCAGCGCAGGTCATCCAGCGCGGCGGCGAAGCGGGCATCGAGGCTGGTAGCGTCAGGCGATATCATGCGCAAAACACCCAGATAATCCTTATTTGAATGGCTGAGCTGAATCTCGTCGCCCACTTCTCGCAAGGCCCGGTAATCGCGCCAGTGGCTGTCTTGCAGATCACTGAAGCTGGCGGGTGCCTGCTGCAGGCGCCCGGGTGTGTCGGCGACCACATAGTGAACAAGCGCTTGGGCGTGAACCGGCTCGGCATCGAGCAGTTTCTCGCCGAGGTGAATACCAAGAATGCGGTCGAACCAACCTTGTGGCAGCAAGCGGTCGAGAAGGAATTCGCGGCCATCGCCGATGCTGCGGTAATTGATTTCTACCAGCATGGGTCCGTCGGCAGTGAGGATGAATTCACTGTGGCATACGCCAAATTGGATGCCGAAGGCAGATACCTGCGCCAGCGCATTGGCTCGATGAGCTTTGCTCAGTGGACCATTCCAGCGTGCGGATAACTCGACAAAATGCGGTGGAGGCGAGAGGGTGACATCAAAACCGCCAATGGCCTGAAAACGCCGCTGATCACCGAGGGTTTCGAGGGTGAACAGCGGGCCTTCCATATAGGCCTCCAGCAACAATGCCCGACCGGGTTGTTGCTCCCAGAACCGGTTGCAGTAATCCGAAAGCTCATGGGCGCTGTTGCATAAGCGCACGTCCAGGCTGGCCACTCCCTGAGTGGGTTTTACTACCAGCGGAAAGGGCGCGTCGGTGGGCACGGCACTGCCTGCCGTCAGCACGTGAAACCAAGGGCCGGGTAAGCCTAGGTCAAGCATTCGTTCACGCATGACGGCTTTGTTTTTTGCCGAATAACAAAGCCGCCAGTCTTTACCTGGCACCTTAAGGGCCTCGGCTACCAAGGCGGTGGCGGTCTGCAAATGATCGCTGTTGGAAAATACGGACACCGGGCGTAGGCCGTGCGCGTTGATCAGCTCGATCACCGCCAACGGATTAAACACGTCGCATTCGAGGATTTGCAGATCGTGCGCTGGCGTGTCGCACGCGGCCAGCACCCGCCTATGCTCTTGGGCATGATCGCTGATCAACACCACCGGTAAGCCGCGTGCGCGGGCGGCAGTCAAGAAACCTTCGGTGATCGCGGCATGAGGCACATGGCTGAGAATGACGAGTGGAGATTGCATGATCGTAAGATTCCTGGGGGCAGCAGTCGCCCGTCCCAGGGGATTGGGCGACTGGTTTACAGGGGCGCTACTGCGCGGTTAGAAGCGGTAATTGGCGCCAAGGGTGAGGGCGCGCTCCGGGGCTGGCTGTCGACCCCACGGGCTGGTGTCGATGCCGCGGAAGTAGTACTCGCGGTTGAACAGGTTGCTGATGCCGGCTGATGCGGTCAGTACGCTTTTGTCATCCAGCTTGAATTCGCGTTCCAGTGCGGTGTTGAAGACCACATAGGACGGAAGTCTACCGACCGAGGCGGACGCATTTTCTGCGACGCTGTTGGCGGCGTCGGTGAAGGCACTGCTGACATAGAGGCCGTCCAGGCTGTAGGTCCAATGCTCGGCGAAGCGGTACCGCGCTTCGGCATTGAATTGATTTTTCGAGGCAAACGGTACTTCGTTGCCTTTGTTATCGCCCGTGCGCTGCTTGGCGTCCAAGTACGCGTAGCTCGCATGCAGGTCCAGGTTGGGCGTCACGCTTGGGGTCCAGAACAACTCGGTTTCAATCCCTTGGTGACGGGTGCTGCCGAGGTTCACGTAGCGATCGGTGGTGGCGTTGTATTCGATCTGGTCATCGAAATCGATACGGTACAGGCCCACATCAACCCGCAGTCCTTTCCATGGGGTGTAGCGCACGCCGGTCTCGTAGTTCCAGGCAATCTCCGCACCCACGGCCCCTTCTTTGACAATCTGGGTGACTTGCGGCGGACGCAGTGACCGCTGGGCGTTGGCGTACACGTACCAATCGTCGGTCGCCTGAAAACCCACCGTCAGCCCTGGTAACCATTCTTCGGCCAGGTTGCTATGGGTGAATCCGGTCACGCTGTCGCTGTAGTCCATCCGCGCATTTTCGTAGCGAATCCCGGGCGTAATGGTCAGGCGACGATCAAACAGGCTAATGGCGTTACTCAGGTAGGCGGCTTTGGCTTCGTCGTTGAATTTCCAATCGCGGAACACGCTGGTCACGCCCGTATTGAGGGCCTGACGGTCTACCCGATAGTCGATATCTTCACTGACATAACGTGCGCCCAACAACCAGGTTTGACCAACCGTATCGCCGTCGATAGTCATGCTCAAGCGCGGTTCACTGCCCCAGACCTTGAAGTCACGCGGGCCATCTTGCTTGGTCACCGCCGTGCCATCCGGGGTGAACGGCAAGCCGACAACAAAATTGCGGTAACTGTTGTGGGCAAAGTTGGTCCAGCTGAACTGCACGGAATCGAATGGGCCCATCGCGCCCAGTTGCTGAGTGTAAGTCCCCCAGACCCGGTCGGTGTCGCCTTCGAAACGGTCCAGCGGGCGAGTCGATTGACGCGAATCGTCTTTGTAGTCCTTGACGCTCAAGGCGCCGGCAAGGTCCATGTCAGCTTTGTAGTGTTGAACACCGAAACTGAAGTCGTGATCGTCATCGATGTTCCACTGCCCGCGCAGTCGATAGTTCTGAATGTCGGTGTCTGAATGTTCGCGGCCGTACTCGCCGTTAATGGTGTTGAGGTCCAGTTGCAGACCAAAGTTATCGGTCAGATAACCGCCGGTGCCCAAGTAGGTATCGAACAGTTGATGCCCACCCGCTGAAAACGTGGTGCGCTCGGAGATCGTGGTTTGCATCTCGCGGGGAATCGGCGCGCTGATGAAGTTGATCACCCCACCGACGTTGTTCGGACCGTATTGCACGGCCGCTCCACCGCGCACGATATCTACCCTGTCGATGGTTGCCAGGGTCATGGGAAACAGCGACAACCCGGTCTGACCATAGGGCGCCAAGGCCAATGGGATGCCGTCGGACAGGGCTTGAATACGTCCACTGCGGCTTTCGTACAAACCACGAACGGAAATCTGCGGCAGCGCCCCGGTGCCGGTTTCATCGAAAATCTTGATGCCCGGCACCCGCTGCAAGGCATCGTCGATACCGCGCACGCTGCCTTTTCTCAAATCGGCGGCGTCAATCACACTTCGGCTGCCAGAGTAGGTGCGCACCTCAGGGTCGCTGGCGGTGCCAAGTACATCACCTTTGATGGTAATGGGGGCCAGGGAAATCTCAGCATTTTGCTCATCCGCCAGAGCTATTTGGCAGACGCTCAAGGAAATCAGGCTGAAGGGAAACGCAAACAGACAGTTTGTTGTTTTCATCGGGACTTGGTTCTGGCTCAGTTAGAGGATTGAAGACTGCTCAGACGCGCTTTCAGGGCGTTATGCAGCAAGCCGCGGTCTTCGCCGGCGAGAAAGCTGCGGATACCCCGGTTACACCAAAAGGCGTGCTGTTCGGGCGTGCGCGGGTTTGCGCAAAAGGGGACTTCGGCGACGGCGCAGGCATCGGCCATCGCCTGGAGTGCCAGCCAAACATCCGGGTGCAAAGGCTCCGGGCCTACCTGCATGTCGAGGGCTAGATCAAGTGCGCCTTCCAGCACCATGCCGACGCCAGGCAGTGCCAGAATTTCAGGCAGTGCCCGCAGCCCGGCAACTGATTCAATCATGGGTACGATGGGGCTTTGCTGGTTGGCCAGGTCAACGTAATCCGGTAACGGCATGCGCCCGAAACCGGTGATCCGCCCACCGCTGATACCGCGTTTGCCCCGTGGTGGGAAATACGCAGCATCGAGGGCACGGGCCACGTCGTCTGCACTTTCAACCCGAGGCAGCACAATGGCTTCAACGCCCGCATCCAGCGCACGGCCTATCAGTTTGGTGTCGATGTCCGGAATGCGCAGCCAAGCCGAGATGCCCGCGGCTTCACAGGCTCGCAAACAATGCATCAGATCTTCTTCGCTGCGTAGCAGGTGTTCCATGTCGAGAATGACGAAGTGATAGCCGGCAAAAGCGATCATTTCGCACAGGAGGGGAGAGGGTACGGAATTTAGTAATCCGTAGATGTTTTCGCCGTGTTTTAGACGGGAAAAAACAGGTGACGTCCTAATCACTGATCTCGTTCCATGAACCTTGATGTGACGCTAATGGTAATCGTTATCATTCGTTTGTAAAGTTTTTATTTTACTTTACTCGTTATTAACCCCTTGTTTAGAGCGTTTGACCCCGGTGTAGCGGGAGCAAACTACTCTAACGAACGGAAGTTTTATTTGTAACCGAGGTGTTTTTTAAGGCGAAATTTTCCTTTTCCCAATTGATCAAGTAGCCCAATTACAACCCATCTCCCAGCAGTTCCAAATACACTGGACTGTCGGAAAGGGTGTTATGGCCGCTGTCCGGGATAACGGTCATCGTTGCGACGCCGGGCTTGAAGTGAGCCAAAAGTGCTTCAGTGCTTGACCGGGGAATAACGTGATCATCCTGCGCCGCAATAAACAACGTTGGGACGCTGATCAGCGGAGCGTAGCGCCATGACTCGAAGGTGTCTCGAAGCAGCCATTTGACGGGGAACAGCGGCATTCTCTTGATCGCGATGTGCAGCAGGCTGTTGTAGGGCGTGATCAATATCAGCCGCGCGGCGGGTCGTTCGCTGGCCACGTGAATCGCCACCCCGGTGCCCAAACTCCTACCCACCACCGTGACATGGGTGTGTTCCTTATATGCGGTATCAAACAACGCTTCAGCGTCCGCAATAATGGTCGATTCGGATGGCGAACCGGTGCTGCCGCCAAAGCTTCGATAGTGCATCAGATACAGCGCTTGATCGGGGAATGCCTGTGAAAACGGCAACAAGTTCAGCGAAACATCCTCGGCGTTTCCACCGAAATAAATCATTGCGTTGGGACCCGTGTGGGGTCGGATAGAGACCTTTATAGTCGCGTCGGGCCTCGGCAACTCCATGACCGTAGCGATCCCGCCCATGGCGCGCGGTTGTGGGAAATAAATCAGCGACCGCTGAAACACCAACAATAGGCCGCAGGCCAACAGGTAGAGGACGGCGACTACCACGACCAACAGGACTAAGGTGCGCAACGTTCGAATGATCATGAGCATACGCGGCAAACCTTCTTATGACATAAGTGCCTTGAGGGTAGTCGAGTGAAGAGGTCGTAGCTGAGTGGATTCACGCCATTGGTTTGTCGTCATCCTGAAGGGCGTGGACCCACCGAAAATAAGCCGCTCACTGTATAAAAAATACGTTAGCGTTGCGTTTTGTCGGTTCGTCGCTGGTCACGCCAGCCCTTTTCAGGAGGCAATGAATGACCGCTATAAATGCAAAAGAAGCCGTTGGCGAGCGCTACGATATTGAGTCCATGAAGCACGCACAGCAAATGACTTGGCGGGCAATCGAGCAAATGGGCCTGTCGATCAAGCCCGGTATGCGCGAATCCGAAGCACGGGAGTTGAGCAAAAAAATTCTCGCCGACCTGGACACCCAACGCATCTGGCACCCGCTGCTGATTCGTTTTGGTGCCAACACCTTGAAGACATTCAAGCAGCCGTCCGAAGGTGATCCGGTATTGGGCGAAGACGACATTTTTTTTGTCGACATGGGCGCGGTCTGGCAAGGGCATGAAGGCGATGCCGGCGACACCTTTACCACCGGCAGCGACCCTGAAATGGCAGCCTGTGCCGCCGCCGCAAAAGACTTGTTCACGCGTGTCGAACACTACTGGACAACTCACCAAACGGCGGGCCGGAAGCTCTACACATTCGCCCAGGAACTGGCGACCGAGATGGGGTGGGTGTTGAATCTGGACATCAAGGGGCATCGCGTCAGTGACTTCCCCCACGCCATTTATCGGGGCGGGAACCTGGGTGATTTTGAGACCACTCCCGGCGCCGGGTTGTGGATTCTGGAAATCCAGATCGCCCATCCGAGCAAACCCTACGGCGCCTTTTTCGAAGACTTGTTGGTATAGCGCAGCGCATTAGGTCAATGCCGCACTATGGTTCGATTCACCCACTGTTAATTCGCAGGATTTACGATCATGAAAGTCAGCGCACGTAACGTATTCAAAGGAACCGTCAGCCAGGTACAGGAAGGTGCCGTGAATGCCGAGGTGGTGTTGGCGCTGCCGGGTGGCAACCAACTGGTGGCCGTGGTCACCATGGAAAGTCTGAAAAGTCTGGGCATCGCTGTCGGCAAAGAGGCGGTGGCGCTGATCAAAGCGCCGTGGGTGATGCTGATGACTGAATCCAGCGACATTCGCCTGTCAGCCCGTAACTGCCTGGAAGGCACAGTCACTAGCGTCACTGACGGCGCGGTGAACGCCGAAGTGGTGCTTAAACTGGACGGCGGCAGCGAAGTCTTCTCCATCGTCACCCGCCAAGCGGTGGTCGATCTCGGTCTGGTCCCAGGCGTCAGCGCCACCGCCGTGATCAAAGCGTCGCACATCATTTTGGGTGTGCCAGCTTAAGGCTCTCCGGGGAACCCAAACCTATAGGCGGCCAATAGCGCCACAACGATAAGTAAGGCCCAACGACGCCGAGTCATGGGTAAGGCGTCCAAGGTTTGGCAACGCTCAGGATAATTTTATAGCGCTCTTCTTCCGGGTGTTTGCGGTCCTTAAAGCGATGCATTATGAGCATGGCCTGATACTTGTCGCCCGCATACCAATCAGTCGTGCCTCCCTTGTCGCGCAACTGAGCACGCCATTGCGGCGTATCGGCAAAGGGGGGGAATTGCGGCTGCTTATTACCCATCCAACCACCTCGGCGCCATTGTTCTTGTAAATCCAGAACAACCTTCAGTGCGTCATCGAGCAACAAGGGTTCGATCTGGGGAGAAATGCGAACGTCCTCAATGATGTTGCCTCTGAATCCCATAGTGAAATGAGTGCCTATGGGGGTGATAAACCCATATTGCGGGTCGACGAACCGTAAGCGTGCGTTGGACTCTGCCCCGCCCCACGATATGCCACCGTCTGGGTAAGGTGGACTAAAGCGGGCTGATGACTGTTGTCGCATGTGCTCGTAAGTTCCACCGATCTCCATGACGATCTCTCGTTCATACCACGACCGGGCGACATCGGCGCCCCATACCGCTAGCAGTGCCCAGCAGAACCAATATCGCCGTTTCATCGGACACCCGATCCTTCGGCGATATCTTTTATTGACTGCTCCAGCAGATGTCGATTTTCGTCGCCCAACATCTCGTGGAAACGCGCCGCTGCTTGCATCACGAAGGCTATGCGCTGCTTGTAAATTGATAAGTCTGCAAACGGGTTGCTGCTGAATTCGAGGGTGCGTCCATCCTCGATTGGCTGGCATTGGCTCGCCAGGGTCAGCTCAATCGCTTGAGCCACCCCCGAAGGAAAACCGGTCACATAGGAGGCATGGTTGCCGCGAAGTAGCAGTTTAAGTTGTGGGTCTTGGTAGATGGTCGGTTGCAGGATATTGAGTTGCTCATGTTTCGCCAATTGCCTCACGCTCTCGGCAATATCTCCCCCCTCTATCGCCTCGAAGGCCTGCAGGATTTCTGGATACCGTACACCGAACTCGAGCTTCTCCTTCCCCACCGGCCACAACACCGGAAACTTCGGATGACCATAAATCCCCGCCCGCTCTTTAAGACAGGTCCTTAACTCTTCAATCCCACGCTTTTTGTAAAACGCATGCAACGGGAAGATATCCAGAAACAACGTGGTGTTGCCCAGCGCCATCATTTCGTAGACGTGCTGGAACTGTTGCTGCATCAAGGATGAGGGTTCCGGGCCCAAAGCAAGGTCGCTTAGAGGAACGGGATTATTGCTGCGGGCGGCTCGGTAATCGTCCAGCGCCTGCTGATCCGTATCGTTGAAGATATGAGCCCCGAGGAAGCCGGGATTCGATGCCGCATTGGAGTCGACCAAGCGCTGCCTGGCGTCGCGCTCAGCCTGGATAACCTCAGTCATACTCGCGGCATGCAACAACCCGCAACCGACTTGCTTGGAGGCAAAGGCTGCCAGCCCGGCCCACTGAAAGCGGTTGTCGTGCAGCCACAACCGGGCATAGGCGGCGTTGATCACGCGGTTGCGTTCGATGGGGTCGGCGATCAGGACACCGCCGGGGGCGACGATTTCTTCGGCTTCGCGCTGGAAGACTCGCCAGATTCCCGAGCAGGTCAAAAACGGCACGTCAACGACGTCCTGCATGACCCCGTACAACTCGATCCTGTGCGTCTCGCACTCTTCGATCGGTTTGGTGGGGTGGTTCAACAGCTGCGTGTCGCATTCGTGGTCCTTGAAACACTGGGTCATGGCGCTGGCTCCGGACAGGAATTTCGCCACCCTACCAGCCACAAAACCGAAGTAAAATATCGCCGAAAAAATGGAGAGACGCCCTACAAGCCAAGCTGTACAGCCTTACAAGAACCTCGGAAAAAGCTTACCACTCTCACCCCCGCTAACACCGAAACCCCATGCTGGTGAATGACCCGATCTGTAGGAGCCAACGTGTTGGCGAGAGCTTCGGCGTACAGGTTACGTCGCTTCGCCAACTAGTTGGCTCCTTGGTTGTTCGATCAGCATCTCCCACCCGTCCGCCTTATTTCAAATTCAATGAATTTTTGCAGCGGCCATGGCTCCGTTGTATATGCGCAGGCCAAACACGGTCTGACTGGAGGCGCCGAAAAGGCCCCCGTCTTTTGCTTGGAGTGGCCATGAATACCTTTCGAATCCCTGCCTTGCACGCTGTTTCCGCCGTATACCCGGCCCACGGCGAAGACGATACAAAACGGCGGTACGACGCACTGATGCAGACGCCGAGTGCGGAGGCAATCGGCGACGCCCGGGAGTTTTTGCACCAGCAGTTGGCGGCGGTAGGTGAGCATCCTTGTGACCTTCCTGATAGCCCATCGGCATTGGAAGCCTGGATTGAAACCAACGCCGCTCAGGTGGGTGAGCAGTACGCGGAGTACTTGAAAACACGACGAAATGGTGGCAATCGTCGCTACTTCACCAACAGGGCGCATGCGCTGTATTTCCTGCAATGCGTTGCACCGAGCAAAGCGGTGGACGGCGCTTGGTTGTACGGGGTATTGCGGCATTGGGACGACTACCGTTTTGACGGGCTGGTGCGTACCTACCTCGAAGAGTTGGGCGACGGTGATCCTGCGCAGAATCATGTGGTTATCTACCGCAAATTGCTCGCCGAACAGGGCTGCGAAGCTTCAATCGAATTGCACGACCAGTTCTATCTTCAGGGCGCCTTGCAACTTGCGCTGGGCTATAACGTTCGGCATTTTTTGCCGGAAGTGATCGGCTTTAATCTTGGCTACGAACAGCTGCCTTTGCACCTGCTGATTACCGCTTATGAACTCAGCGAATTGGGCATCGATCCTTATTACTTCACGCTGCACGTGACCATTGACAACGCCAGTTCCGGACATGCGCGCAGGGCGGCGCACTCGGTATCGCAGTTAATGCCGGTCGACAGTAATCCCTCTGATTTTTACCAACGGATTGCGTTGGGCTATCGGCTTAACAACCTGGGTGTGAATACGACCGCAGTGATTGCGTCCTTCGACCTCGAACATGAAGTGATTCAGATGCTGGAGCGCAAGCGCGGCTTTGGTCAGCAGATGCATTCCGACTACTGCAAGTTCGAAGGTCGGACGGTTAACCAATGGTTGCAGTTGTCAGGAAAAATCCCGGAATTCCTGGCTGCGCTAGAAAACAAAGGCTGGATCAAGCGCCATCAAGACCCGCAACTCAGCTGCTTTTGGCAACTGATCGACGGCCCTGGCGCGTCCATGTTTGGGGTGTTCAGCCCCTATGAAAAACAATTGCTGCGAGATTGGATTTCAGGCGATTGGCGCCCAGAACAGGCTCAATTCCAACCCCGTGCGCGCCCTGTAAATACCGCCAATGTGCGGTCTCGTTTCACTCCCAGCGAAGCATCACCCCAGCGTGAATCACTGGTCAGCCTGCCGGCCAAGACAGTCGACATCGACATGGACCGCCTTCGCACCGAACTGCAAACCATGAGTCAGCAGCATCAGATTTTATACCTCATCGAACGCATGTCACCGGGTCGGCATTCGACCCCTGCTGGACTGTTAGCGACTCGGCTGTTTTCTGAATTTATCGGGCAATAGGGTTTAAAAGAGGGAGATGACATGCAAGCCGATGACCAACAATTGGCCGCAGATACCGCGCTGTTGCAACTGGGGCGTCGTCTTCAGGCGGATGGATACCACTTCACCACGGTGACGCCGCTGACACACCGTCGGGTCAATGAGCGTGCGGCTTCGAAAACCGCGACCACCTTGCGCGATGTATTTGGTTGGAGCCGACTCTTTACGCCATCGCTGATGTCCGCCGACGAACTGGAGCAGATGCGCCAGGCAGGCGTTATCGAGGAGAGGCCTAAGGGAATGCTGAGCAAGGTTCGCTGGTCGACCCTGGGTGATTTGCTGTTGGTCCACTCCGGCTTTCCAACCACCGCCAACGACGCGGTTTTTTTTGGTCCCGACACCTATCGATTTGCCCAAGTGATCGAAGCCCATCTGCAAAGTAGCTTCCACGACATCAACCACGTGATCGACATTGGTTGTGGCTCTGGCGCCGGCGCCATTCTCGTTGCCAAAGCCCGGCGCGAAGCGCAAGTGTTGGCGACGGACATCAACCCCATGGCCCTACGCATGACCTCGGTCAACGCCGCGCTGGCCGGGGTCAGCAACGTATCGTGTCAGCACAGCGATGTGCTGCGAGACGTCATTGGCACCTTCGACCTCATCGTCGCGAATCCGCCCTACATGAAAGACCCCGGCCAGCGCGCCTACCGTCACGGCGGGGGTGATCTGGGGGCTGAATTATCACGGCGTATCGTAGAAGAAGCCCTGCCAAGGCTATCGGTGGGCGGCTCGCTGCTGCTGTACACCGGGGTCGCCATGGTTGACGGTAACGATCCGTTTATCGCGGCTTTGAAAGATCAATTGGACCAGCCGGATTACACCTGGACCTACCGTGAACTGGACCCAGATGTCTTCGGTGAGGAACTGGCGACCCAAGGTTATGAGAGCGTCGACCGAATCGCAGCGGTGGCCCTGACTGTGACGCGGCAGGGTTGATGGAGTGGGTTAACCCGGCCCATTATTTGCGGGCCGGGTTTGCTACCGAACGTCTAAACCGCCACCGCATCCACCGCATACCCATTCGGATTCAAGCACTGCCAACGCCAGGCATCTTCAAGCATGCAGTTCAAATCCCGTTTCGATTCCCAACCCAATTCTTCGCGGGCTTTGCTTGGGTCTGACCAGCACTGGGCGATGTCACCGCTGCGCCGTGGCTCGACGCTGACCGGCATGCGTTTACCAACGACGTTTTCGAAGGCGCGGAGCACTTCCAGTACTGAATAACCACGACCGGTGCCGAGGTTCCAGGTTGAGATTCCCGGTTGGTTGCGCAGGCGTTTGAGCGCCATCAAATGACCTTCGGCCAAGTCCACCACGTGCAGGTAATCGCGAATCCCGGTGCCGTCCGGTGTGGGGTAGTCGTCGCCGTAGATACGCAGTACCGGCAATTGCTTCAGGGCCACTTGGAGCAAATACGGCAGCAGGTTATTCGGGATGTTTTTCGGCGCTTCACCCAGCAGACCGGAAGGGTGCGCACCAATAGGGTTGAAGTAGCGCAGCAGGCCGATGGCCCAGCGTGGATCCGAGTGCGCCACGCTGCGCATCACATGTTCGGCCATGAGTTTTGAATGGCCGTAAGGATTGGTTGGCGAACCCAGTTCGGCACTTTCGCTGATGGGCATGCTTTCGCTCTCGCCATACACCGTGGCCGATGAACTGAACACCAGGGTGAACACCCCGGCATGGGCCATTGCCTGGCACAGGGTCACGCTGCCGCTGACGTTGGTTTCGAAATACCGGAGAGGTTCGCGGACGCTTTCACCTACCGCTTTTAATCCGGCGAAATGCATCACCGCATCGATTGGATAGGTGGCGAATACTTTGTCCAGTAAACGTCGATTTCGCACGTCCCCCAACACAAATTGTGGTCGGGTCCCGACCAGGCGGGCGACCCGTTCCAAGGACACTCTGGAGCTGTTGCACAGATTGTCCAACACCACGACTTCATACCCGTTTTGCAGCAATGCAAGCACTGCATGCGCGCCTATATAGCCCGCACCCCCGGTCACTAGAATCATTGGGTATTCCTCGAACCTGCAAACACTCATTGACCGGCAACGCGGACAGCCCAACCGAGCAGCGGCCTGATCGAGCTGACGTGCGCCGCTGTATACCGGGCAATAAATGCTGACGGTTCGCACAGGATTCTCGCTGCTCTTGAATAGTCGGAGAGCGAGGTTCAGCACGAGTTCAGCGCACGTTACTGACCGGTGGTGACGCTTCGTCGCTTCGTTTTTATTTGCGCTGAACGCCTGTGCCAGAGGGTCACTCCCATAGGAGTAACAGGGGGTTTTACCGGGTGTCTTGCGTCTGGCTGACAGTGTTGTTGCCTTCATGGGTATCTGCATATCCGTTGCACGATTATTGGGTGTTAGCCCTCGTTGGTAGGTAAAGAGGTAGTAATAACGAGATACGTAAAGACGTCTTTCCAGAGGAAGAAAAGATGGAAGAAGCCCAGACGCAATACCCCGACGCTCTTGATGATCAGCAAGAGATTTCCCAAGCCGTTGAGGCACTCACCGCCAACCTGCGACCGACGTTGTTGTGCCTGTCGCATTTGCGCTGGGGATTTGTTTATCAGCGTCCGCAGCATTTGATGTCGCGCTTTACCCAGGACTATCAGGTGCTTTTTTTTGAAGAGCCGTTGCGCTCGGACCGGTCGGACGCCTGGCTTGAAGAGCAGGTGCAAGCGAGTGGCGTCAAGGTGCTTATCCCCCACGTCCCGACCGGTTTAACGGCCGAGGCGGTGATTCAACTCCAGCGTCAATTAATCGACACCTATTTGGCCGCACATCCGCCTCTGGAATTACTGCTGTGGTACTTCACGCCCATGAGCCTTGCCTTCACTGAACATTTGCAGGCCCAGGTCACGGTGTTCGATTGCATGGATGAGTTGTCCGCGTTCAAAGGTGCACCGCCCGATTTGCTCGAGAAAGAACGCCAGTTGCTCGAGCGCGCCGACGTGGTATTCACGGGCGGTTATAGCCTTTGGGAAGCGAAGCGCGGTCAGCACGGCAACGTCCACCCAATGCCCAGCAGCGTCGACGTCGAGCATTTTGCCAAGGCCCGGACCATCACCGTCGAACCTGCTGATCAACGCGCCATCGCTCATCCGCGCCTGGGTTTTTTTGGTGTTATCGATGAGCGTTTCGACAGTGAGCTGTTGGCTGGATTGGCCGTGGAATATCCGCACTGGCAGTTCGTATTGATTGGACCGGTGGTGAAAATCGATCCCGCGTGTCTGCCCCGCATGAGCAATATTCACTATTTGGGCGGCAAGGATTACGCACAACTGCCGGATTACCTCAGTGGCTGGGACGTGGCACTGATGCCGTTTGCGATCAATGAATCCACGCGGTTCATCAGCCCGACCAAAACTCCTGAATACCTGGCGGGCGGCTGCCCGGTGGTGTCGACGCCGATCATCGACGTCGGGCGCATGTACGGCAACAGCCCCGTGGTTCGGATCGCCGGCGCTGCCGAGGATTTTGCCTCGGCGATCAAAGCGGCATTGGCGGACCGCAGTGATTTGCAAACCCTGTATCGGCACGCGGATGAAGCGTTAGAAGGCAAGTCTTGGGACCATACCTGGACCCAGATCAAGGAGCAGATCGCATGCCTAAAATAACCTTGGAGATGGCTGAGCAAGCCTGTCGTTACGACTATTTAATTGTCGGCGCCGGGTTTGCTGGAAGCGTGCTAGCGGAGCGGTTGGCGGCCGGGCTCGGCAAGCGAGTGTTGCTCATCGATCGCCGTGAGCACGTTGGCGGCAATGCTTACGACCACTACAACGACGCCGGAATTTTGGTTCATCGTTACGGGCCGCATATCTTTCATACCAACGCCCAGCGCATTGTCGATTACTTGTCTGAGTTCACCGAGTGGCGTCCCTATGAGCATCGAGTGTTGGCACAAATCGACGAGCACCTGCTGCCGATTCCCATCAACTTGACGACCCTCAATGGCCTGTATGGGTTATCGCTGACCGAAGCGCAGGCGCAGGATTTTCTCGCCCGTCGTGCGGAGCCGGTGGCTGATATTCGCACCTCGCAAGACGTGGTGATTAATCAGATCGGCCGCGAGCTGTATGAGAAGTTTTTCCGGGGCTATACCCGCAAGCAATGGGGCCTGGATCCTTCTGAGTTGGATAAATCGGTCACCTCGAGAATACCGACCCGCACCACCACGGATGATCGCTATTTCACCGACACTTTCCAAATGATGCCGCTGCACGGCTATACGCACATGTTTGAGCGCATGCTAGATCATCCGGGCATCGACATCATGCTTGATGCCGATTTTGAAGACGTGCGCGAACGCGTGAGCTATCGGCACTTGGTGTATTGCGGTCCGATTGATGAGTTCTTTGGTCACAGCCTCGGTCGATTGCCGTACCGCTCGTTGCGCTTTCACCATGAAACCGTGAATCAGGAACAGTTCCAATCAGTGGCGGTGGTCAACTACCCCGCAGAGACGGTGTCCTACACCCGGATCACTGAATACAAACACTTGACCGGGCAGGAGCACCCGCTGACCAGCCTCACTTATGAATTTCCCTGTGACGACGGCGATCCCTATTACCCGATCCCGCGCCCGGAAAATGCCGAACTGTATGCGCGCTACAAAGCGCTCGCTGAAGAAACCCCCGAGGTGACATTTCTTGGGCGCTTAGGGACGTACAAGTACTACAACATGGATCAAGTAGTAGGTCAGGCATTGGCGTTATACAAGCGGATCGCCGATGCAGAGACCACCGCCAGTGAAGCGCTGGCAGAGGCAGGGCAGCCCGCCCCTGTGGGGGAGTGAGCATGCACCAGGCGAAACTGTTCGACAGTTTTTTCATGGGTGGTTTCGAGTGTTCAACTCACCGTCGGCGGGATGGGCAACGCCTCGACCTCATACATTCCAGTGGCCATGATCGATGGGCCGGTGCGGATTACGCGCAACTGGCGACGGCAGGTATCAACACGGTTCGGGATGGGCTGCGCTGGTATTTGATCGAGCGCCAATCAGGTCGTTACGACTGGAGCAGCTTTTTGCCGATGCTGCGGGCGGCCAATGAGCAGAGGACGCAGGTTATTTGGGACCTGTCTCACTACGGCTGTCCCGAAGGCTTGGACATCTGGCGCCCGGAGTTCGTTGACCGGTTCGCCCGTTTTGCCGGGGCCGTGGCGACCCTGGTGCGGGAAGAGTCGGATCAGATTCCGTTTTATTCGCTTGTGAACGAGATGTCTTTTTGGTCTTGGCGGGCGGTGATGTCGGTTATTTCGAACCGAACGCTCACGGACGTGGACTGGAACTCAAGCATCAATTGGTGCGGGCCAGCATTGCAGCTATCGAATCGGTTCGGGCAGTGGAGCCTCGGGCGCGCTTTGTCCAGACCGATCCGATTATTCATGTACTGCCTGACAGTCCAAGTCACCAAGACACTGCGGCGGCCGAAGGCTATCGAATGTCACAGTTCGAAGCTTGGGATTTATTGACCGGTGAGCGCTGGCCAGGTCTGGGGGGCAAACCCGAGTACCTGGACATCGTTGGCGTTAACTATTACCCGCACAACCAATGGATTCTCAGCGGTTCTCGAATCTTTCGCGGCGACTCACGTTACCGTCCGCTGGCCGGCATGCTGGCTGAAACCTGGCGGCGTTATCAACGGCCGATGGTGATCACTGAAACCGGTTCAGAAGGCCACGACCGGGCGAGTTGGATGAGGTACATCTGCGAACAAGTGACACTGGCCATGGCGCGCGGCGTCCCGATTGAGGGCATCTGTTGGTACCCGATCCTCGATTACCCAGGCTGGGACGATGATCGGCATTGCCCGGCCGGGCTGCTGGGCTATGCCGATGGGGAAGGGAGACGACCGCTGGATGAATCACTGTCGCTGGAGCTTCAGGCCCAGCAGCGGCAATTCGCTCTGCTGGACAGTAAGCCGGCCATGGAGGCTCTCCTATTCGATAACCAGTCCCAGTAGATGAGCCGTGATCGGGCCGCGAACCGACAGTTGCCCGGCACGCCTTTTTGCGCCGGCCCTGGCAGTTTGGCGGCCTGTTTGACTGGTGATCGGTGCGGCGATATCCGCAGTGGCGGTGCAATACAGATGCAATTGTGGGTGGATGTCATGACCATTGGCGGGGTGTACGGTGCTTTTGGGTCGCCCAGGCCTTGCCGCAAAAAAGGCACCCGTGAAACCACGCGTCGCTTCATGACTGAAAACCGACTGCTGAGACTGATGTTGGCGGAACTCGCCTCCTAAGGCGGTATCCACCGATGGAGTGCCAAATGGATGTCCATCGATGGCCGTAACCGTACAAGGTGGACAATGAGCGCACCGGACAACAACGAAACAGCCGTCGTGGGCGGGTGTGAGCCAGCGCCCCCCGTGCGAAGGTTGAGCCTTGGCGCGCTCAACGGAAGCGTCGCACTGCCCAAGGCCCGGCATTGGTTCCGGCGACTGCTGGCCTTTACCGGACCGGGTTACATGGTAGCGGTGGGCTACATGGACCCCGGCAACTGGGCCACCGACATCGCGGGCGGCTCGCAGTTTGGCTATTTGCTGTTGTCGGTCATTTTGTTATCGAGCCTGATGGCCATTCTCTTGCAAGCGCTGGCTGCACGACTGGGTATTGTCACAGGCCTGGACTTGGCGCAGGCCTGTCGTGAGCACTACAGCAGGCCGGTGTGTATCGCGCTGTGGCTAGCCTGTGAAAGTGCCATTGTCGCTTGCGATCTGGCCGAGGTGATCGGCACCGCCATTGCCTTGAACCTGCTGTTTGGCCTGCCACTGTTGTGGGGGGTCATTATATCGGTCGCCGATGTATTTCTTATTCTGATGCTCATGGGGCGCGGCTTTCGTTCCCTGGAAGCGTTCGTGATTGCCTTGTTGACCCTTATTTTTGTCTGCTTTGGCGTGCAAATGCTGTTGGTCCATCCGTCCATCGGCGACATCGTGGCGGGGTTCATCCCACACACCCAGATCGTCACCGATCCCATTGCGCTGTATTTGGCCATTGGTATCATTGGCGCCACCGTGATGCCGCATAACCTCTACTTGCACTCGTCCATCGTTCAAACCCGCGCTTACCCACGGACCCTTGCCGGGCGAAAAGTCGGGCTACGTTGGGCTGTCCTGGACAGCAGTGTGGCGTTGATGCTCGCGCTGTTTGTTAACGCCGCGATTCTGATCACGGCGGCCGAAGTGTTCCACAAAGCCGGTCGCACCGACGTGTTGGACATTGAACAGGCCTACCACTTGCTCTCACCCATGCTCGGCGTCGGCGTTGCATCCACCCTGTTTGCCGTGGCGTTGCTGGCATCGGGTATCAATTCGACGGTGACGGCGACGCTGGCCGGGCAGATTGTGATGGAAGGTTTTCTCGAACTGCGAGTGCCAGATTGGATGCGCCGTCTGTTGACCCGAGGGTTGGCGGTTATTCCGGTGATTGCCGTAACCAGTCTGTACGGACCCAGTGGGACCACCAAGTTATTAGTGTTCAGTCAGGTCGTGCTGTCTATGCAGTTACCGTTCGCCGTGATTCCGTTAGTGCGGTTTGTTTCAAATCGAAAACTGATGGGTGATTTTGTGACAGGGCGTTGGTTGACGTTTATCGCCTGGGGCGTTGCTCTGCTGATTGTGGTTTTAAATGTCGAACTGTTAGTTATTACCTTTATTGAATGATGGCGTAACAGTTTCATTTTAATGGCAATTGAGTTCCAGTCCTTGTCACAATATGCCATTTGTCAGTTACTCACATTCTCTTAAAACTATTTTGCAAAAGACGATTCGTAGATAAAGCGGGGAGGTATTACTCCGCTAAAAATAAATATGAGGATTGCAATCATGCCTAACAGTGGAAACTCTAACCAAGGTAATCAAGGTGGTTTCTCAAGTGATCGCGACAAGGCTTCTGACGCCAGCAAGAAAGGGGGTCAAAGCAATGCTTCTCAGCAGGATCGCGATAAAACGTCGGGAGCAGGCAAAAAAGGTGGCGACACCGGCCAAAGCAGTACCCGCAAGCCATAAGTAAGCAGGATGTACGAGCGGGGGCCAACCCTGCTCGTACCAAATTCCACATTTTCTATTTTTTCCAGAAAGATAGTTGCGCAGTTGGCTGGACCTTTCACCACGATAAGCAATCATTAGTCCATGAATACCCAAAAAGGAACTGTGCATGCTTATCCGGTCACTGGCACTTGCTACATTATTCACGGCTGTTGTCGGCGCCGCGCTGGCCGCCGACAGCGACGATCCCTTGGCTCAAGATCGCGGTCAGTCGCGCCCGTTGATTATCATCGCCTCAAGCTCCGTCGACCCCACGGTGGTTAGTTGGAAAAAGGCGTTAGACGAGCCAGCCAATCGTGCTGCTTTCAACGAACGCCACATGGTGCTTTATACCGTGATCAATCTGATGGGCCAGCGCGACGGTAAAAGCATGGACGCACAAACCACAATGGCGTTGATTCGCGAATTGAAAATCGGTGCGGGGGGCGAGGCACGGGTGATTCTGGTGGGCAAAGACGGCGAAAAGAAAATTGAACATTCCGGCCCAATTGATCCGAAGGAGATTTTTGCCGCTATCGATCAGATGCCCATGCGCGAAAAAGAGGCTTCCGCGCCGGCCACTTCGGTCACGACTCCAACGCCTGCGCCGGATGCAGCAGCGCAGACCAGTACCAAAACCAGCAAATCAACCAAAACCGGGAAAGCGCCGCCAGCGCCACCCAAGTCGTTGGATGACTGATCGATTATTTTCGGGCTGAAGTGGTGCGCTTGGCAGCGGCAGGCTTACCTGACACCGGCTTACGTTTTTTCTTCCAGGCAGCGCCGGTACGCCCCGAGGGGCTGGCCGGACCGCTGATGGTCAATTGCAATCCGGTACAGCGCGCGACCTGTTTGGTCATCCACGCCGATTGCTTGGCAACGAAATCTTCCAGGGTCATCTCTCCACTTTGCACCATGTCCAAGGCCTGCTCCCAAATCGCAGTAGTCCCTGGATCGGCAATGGCGCGGGGCACGGCGTCGATCAGGCTGAACGCAGCGGGGGACGCGGCCAACGCTTTGCCGACTTTGTTCAGGTAACCCCGGTCGAGCAGCCCCTGAATGATCCCGGCGCGGGTCGCTTCAGTACCAATGCCGGTGGTGTCCTTCAGTTTTTGCTTGAGCCGAGGATCGCTGACCAGCTTGGCGACGTTCTTCATGGCCTTGATCAAATCGCCTTCGGTGAACGGCTTTGGCGGCTGGGTCCACATATCCTTCAGTGTGACGTTTTCAACCACGCACTCCTGGCCCTCTCTAAGCGCGGGCAATGCTTGAGGCGCAGGCGCTTCCTGGCCTTTGCTGGGCGCCATGGCTTGCGGCAAGGCGCGTTTCCAACCGGGTTCGACGATGCATTTACCGACCGCACGCAAGCTTTGCCCGGCGCACTCAAAATCGGCCTGGGTTCGATCAAATTCATGGTTTGGCAGAAATTGCGCCAGATAACGTGCGCGGATCAAGGTGTAAACCGCCCGTTGTTTGCTGGCCAAGCGGCTCAGGTCCACGGTGGCCGCCGTGGGAATAATGCCATGGTGGGCGCTGACCTTGGCGTCGTTCCAAGCCCGCGAGCGGCGCTTTGGGTCGAGGTGCTTCATCAGGTCAGCCAAGCCCGGATCCGCTCGACCCAAGCCGGCCACTATCGCCGGGGCCTCAGCGTGTTGGCTCAGTGGCAGAAAGCCGCAATCACTGCGTGGGTAAGTGATGATTTTGTATTGCTCATAAAGCGACTGGGCGATGTCCAGGGTTTCCTGTGCGCCGAGCCCGAGCTTCTTTGAGCAGACTTCCTGCAATGTGCCCAGATCAAACAGCAACGGCGGCGCTTCCCGCATCCGTTCGGTTTTCAGCTTGACCACCCGCGCGGTCGCTGTGGCGCGCAAAGCGGCTGCCGCCTCATTGGCCAGTGCCGGGTTTTGGCAACGGCCCTGTTCATCACAGCTATCGTCCGGGGCAATCCACGGGGCAGTGAACGAGGTGCCGTCGCTGAGCAACTGAACGTCGATGGACCAGTACGCAACGGGCACAAAATCGGCGATGCTACGGTCCCGGTCCACCACAAGGCGCAAGGTCGGCGTTTGCACCCGGCCTACCGGCAAGACACCCTGATAGCCGGACTGACGGCCGAGCAAGGTGAACAGGCGGCTCATGTTCATGCCAATCAGCCAGTCGGCGCGTGACCGGCCCAAGGCTGAGTGATAAAGGCTGAAGGTCTCGGCACCGGGTTTCAGCGCCCCCAGGGCTTTGCGAATAGAGGCGTCGTCCAGCGCCGAAAGCCACAAACGCTGAATTGGCCCGCGATAGCGACAATGCTCCACCAGTTCCCGGGCAATCATCTCGCCCTCACGGTCGGCATCGGTGGCGATGATCAATTCCTGAGCGTCGCCGAGCAAGCGTTTGACAGCTTTGAATTGGCTGGCGGTTTTTGGCTTGACCAGCATCTTCCATTTCGCCGGAACAATCGGCAAATCAGCCAACACCCAGCGTTTGTAGCGCTCGTCATAGGCATCGGGCGGCGCGGCTTCCAGCAAATGACCGATGCACCAGGTCACCGTGATATCCGGCCCGAGCCAACAGCCGTCGCCGCGCCGGGTAGCACCGAGCACTTTGGCGATGTCTTTGGCCTGAGAAGGTTTTTCGCACAGGAACAGCCGCATGGTCATCGATCTTTCATTGCTGCGGGAAGTGCGTGCAGCATGCGCAGTGTTGGCTTATCAGGCAAGCGTTATCTGTATGGATATACAGGTTTAGCTCGGTGGACTCATGGGTACGGGAGTCAGGACGGGCTCCCCGGCGAAATGCGCAGTCAGGTTTTGCAGCGCGAGCTGTGCGGTTGCAGCCACTGCTTCGGGCGAACGGCCAGCAATGTGCGGGGTGAAGATGATGTTGGTCAGCGTCGAAAATTCAGACGGCACGTGGGGCTCGCCATCCAGCACGTCCAGCGCTGCCCCGGCGATTTGATTTTGTTGCAATGCAGCGATCAGCGCGGCGGTGTCGACAACGCTGCCCCGGCAGATATTGATCAGAAAACCGCTTGGGCCCAGCGCCGCCAATACCGGTGCATTGACTAAGTGCCGGGTGGCTGCGCCGCCGGGGGTGGCGACCACCATAAAGTCGGCCCACGTGGCCAGCGCTTCCGGGGTCGCGCAATAGGTGTACGGCGAGTCAGCCAGTGGTGTGCGGTTGTGGTAGCTGATCTGCATGTTGAAACCGTTGGCGGCCCGTTGCGCGATTTGCCGGCCAATGTTGCCGAGCCCGAGAATGCCAAGTTTTTTGCCCGAGACCATCGGGCGCGGCTGGCGTGACTGCGCCCACTCGCCACGGCGTACTGCAGCGTCTGCTTGGGGAATGCCACGGGCGATGGACATCAATAGCGCCATGGCATGGTCGGCGACCGAGGCATCGTTGGTGCCGGCACCGTTGGTCACCACAATGTTTCGAGACAGGGCGGCAGGCAAGTCGATTTTCTCGTAGCCGGCGCCCAAGGCGCAGATGATTTCCAGCGCGGGAAACATTGCGATTTCGTCAGCGGTGAATCCGGTAGAACCATTGGTCAACACCGCGCGGATCTCGGTGCCGTACGTGCCGCTAGCGTTGGCCCGATCACTGGGCGTAGTGGCCAGGCACAGCGTGAACCCAGCGGATTCAAAACGGGATAAACCATCTGGATTGACGTCAATCAGGATCAGTAGAGGTATCGACATGTTTATCTCCCGTACCTTTTATTAATTTCTGTAGAGCCAACTTGTTGGCGAGGCGATCAACGCTTCCCGCATAAATTCGGTCCCACAGGTTAGGTAATGCACGGATTTGTAAGTGCCGAAGGCTGCGATCAGATTTCAGTGCCTACTATCCCGTGCCCGTGTCTGCCGACATCTCTGTGGGAGTTGGCTCGCCAACGAAATCGTCATTGCAAGCGCCGCAGGTTTCAGGTCGACATCAACGGCCCGATTACCGGCCTCTTCGCAGGCAAGCCTGCTCCCACAGTGTCTTTGCGGTTTGTCGGTGGGACCGAATTCATTCGGGGAGGGCGCGACGCGGTGTTTCGGGGACACTCGGCAATCCAAAAAATGCCCGTGCGCAATCGGTGGTGTGCACGGCCACATCTTCCAAACTTTCTTCACGGTGCAGCGCCACTTCGCGCAAGACTTCGGTGAGATAAGCCGGTTCATTGCGGCCGTTTTTCGGTTTTGGTCGCAAGCTGCGCGGCAGCAAATACGGCGCGTCGCTTTCGAGCATCAATCGGCCCCGTGGGATGTCTTTTACCAGCGGGTGCAAGTGCGTACCGCGACGCTCATCGCAAATCCAGCCGGTGATGCCGATGTACAGATCCAAATCCAAGTAGCTGAACAGCGCGCGCTGCTCGCCAGTAAAGCAATGGACGACGGCGGCAGGCAGGCGGTCGCGGTAGTCACGAAGTATTTCCAACAACCGTTGATTGGCATCCCGCTCGTGCAAGAACACCGGCAGTTGCAGCTCAACCGCTAACGCCAAATGCTCTTCCAGCACCTTTTCTTGTTGCGAACGCGGGGAGAAGTCGCGGTTGAAGTCGAGCCCGCATTCACCGACCGCGCGCACCCGCGCCTCTTTCAACAGCGCTCGTAACTGGCGTTCGCTGTCGGAGGTCCAATCACTGGCCGAATGCGGATGAATACCGGCGGTGCAAAACAGCCGCTGAGCGGACTCGTCGAGCCTGAGGCACAGCTCCAGCGACTGCTCGCTGCTTTCAATGTGCGTACCGGTCAACACCAACTGACTGACACCCGATTCGTAAGCGCGATCAAGGACCGCTTGCTCCTTATTGGCAAAGCTGGAGTTGGTCAGGTTGACGCCAATGTCGATGAGTTGCATGGTGCTACCTCAGGCCGAAGGCTGGTGAGAATATCAGACCTGAGCCGATATCAAAAAAACACAGCAGTTACAGCTGGTTGGAACACGTTGTTGAAGTGCTTTAGTCGTTTCGATGGGTCGCTGACTCGCGTCTACACTTGGCTTTCGACTTTTTTGCGGCTTATTTTGGCACGCATTCCCCTGGAGAGCGGATGACGCGACCCACGTTTTTGATCGTGATCTGCATACTGGCATTGTCGCCATTGCCGGCACTCGCTCGCCTGACGGGGCCGCCAGTGGTGGTGAAAAAAAGCCAGGTGCGTGACCTCTCAGCGATTCGCAGCAGCAAAGTGCTGCGGGTCCTGGTCAATCAAAGCCGCAACAGTTCGGGGGAAGTTCAAGGCGAAGAAATTGGTGTTGAGTACCATCGCCTGAGTGCCTTCGAGCAATACCTTAACGGCCATTCCCGTGACGGTCAGCAACTGACCTTAAAGATAATCCCCAAATCCAAGGATCAATTGCTGGCCGCGTTGCAACGCGGAGAGGGCGACTTGGTGGCACCCGGCGAGTTGCTCGACACCAGTGCGGCCCGACGCATAGATGCCAGCGCGCCGGTGGTCAGTCATGTGCCGTTGATTGTCGTCGGCATCAAAGGCGAGCACGGCTTCAAACACATCGAACAACTGTCGGGGCGAACAGTGACCCTGTCCACCGGCAGTGCGGCGGACGACGCGGTCCGTCAACTCAATCAGAAGCTCGCCCTGCGCAAACTACCCCCGGTCAAGATCGAATGGGTGGATCCCAGTCTCGCAGTGGAAGACGTGCTGGAGATGGTTCAGGCCGGGGTCTATCACCTGACCGTGGTCGAGCAACCCATCGCCGAACGCTGGGCCAAAGTCATGCCCAAGCTGCGGGTAGACCGCTCATTGGTGCTCAGCAACAGCGGCGACATGAACTGGTACGTGCGCCGCGACGCTACCATGCTACGCGCCAGTATCAACCGGTTTCTAAAGCAGTATCAGGTGCCTTCCGACGAAGATTTTGCTTTCGAAAAGGCCTACCGAGGTCTGTATCAAGTGCATTACCCGCTGGCCAGCGAAGACCGCCAACGCCTGGAGAAATTGCGGCCGGTATTACAGCGCTGTGCTGACGAGCAGGGCATGGATTGGCTGAACCTTGCGGCGTTGGCTTTTAAAGAGTCGGCGCTGGACCCAAGCGCCAGGGGCGCAGGCAACGCCACGGGACTGCTGCAGATTACCCCCTCGGCTGCGCAACGGGTCGGCGTCGACAATATTCACAACGTCGATGGCAATGTGTTGGCCGGTGCGAAGTACCTGGCGATGATCAAACGCAAGTATTTCTCCAGCTCCAAGGTCAATGAGCGCGAACGCATGGCCTTTGTCATGGCCGCCTACAACTTGGGGCCTGAGCGTGTCGAGGCGATGCGCGTTGAGGCCAAGCGTCGTGGATTGAACCCGAATCAGTGGTTTTTTCAGGTTGAGCGCATTGCTATGGAGCAGGTGGGGATGGGGGTTGTGAGCTACGTTAACAGTGTGAACAAGTATTATTTGGCGTTTGATCGCGAGCGCGGGTCGTTGGAAGGGTCTCATTCCAAACCGCTGCAGCAAAAGATCGCCTTTCGAAGTAATCGATAATACTGATCGTTATGCCGCATATTGCGGGATTTTAATACCGATTAAACTGATTAATATAGCGGCCATCTCAACCCCCTCATACAAAGGAATGCACGCGATGAACACTCTGATGAACACAGTATTTTCGACACGTGCCGGCTACGGCGTGACAGTCTTGCGGATACTCGTCGGTATCATCTTCGTTGCTCACGGCGGGCAAAAGCTCTTCGGCCTGTTTGGCGGCTATGGCCTTTCCGGAACGGCTCAATACATGGAGAGCCTGGGTTTAACGCCGGGTTATCTCATGGCATCGCTGTCGGGAGGTGCTGAATTCTTCGGCGGCCTAGCGTTGATCATTGGGCTGTTGGCGCGCCCGGCGGCGGTCGCCTTATCGTTCATGACGATCGTTGCGATTCTTTCGGTGCACATTCACAACGGCCTGTTCATGGCCAACAACGGGTTTGAGTTCGCGTTGGCGTTGTTGGGGGCCTTGATCGCGATCCTGATCGAAGGTGCCGGCAGAGTGTCGCTGGACCGAGCCATTACTGGCTGAACATCGGCATCACCCACCTGGCCCGCTCAATGCGGGCCTTGTTGTTTTAGCCTAAGCGCTTATTGACAGTGGCTACGCCGCTTCTCTAGGATGCTGCCCATGCGCCGATTTAAACAGCTACTTGCGGGGCGCCAGGCAAGGATCGAATCCTCGTCTATCTGAAGTCTGAACCGACTTCTAAATACCGCTAAAGCGCTGGTTCGGTGTTGCCTCTCACCCGTGCCCAGCGGGATTTTTGAGGCTGAGACAAAACATCATGAGCTGTCCGCGTCCCCTTATTCGCTTATCGCCGTTCACATCACCGCTGACGCGCCGCAACCCCAGGATTTTGCTGGGTGGCTCGCATCAACCGACACTGCTGCGTTACCTCGAAGGCTGGCCCAAACGCAACGGCAAACCCGCTGCGTTCCTGATCCAGTTCATCGACCAGAACGAATCCCTCTCCGATTTTCCCAATGACCGTTTCGACATCGCGGTGGTGCAAGCACCCAGCGCTGACCAGGCTGAAGTCTTTATCAAGCACTTGGTGCGTGTTGCGCGGCAGGGGTTGATAACTCGGGGTTAGAGGCGGTAGACATAAGCGAGCAATCGATTGAGCACACAGATCATTACAAAGGAAGGTCATGAGGCCCTGAAGCAGGAGCTTGATTATCTTTGGCGAGTAAAACGCCCGGACACGACGCAAAAAGTCACGTGGGCAGCGTCGTTGGGTGATCGCAGTGAAAACGCCGATTACCAGTACAACAAGAAATTGCTGCGGGAAATCGACCGTCGTGTGCGTTATTTGCGCAAGCGGCTGGAAGACATGCGGGTGGTCGAGTATTCCCCCGAGCAGGAAGGCCGGGTCTATTTTGGCGCTTGGGTTGAAATCGAAAACGAAAGCGGTGAAACCAAACGCTTTCGTGTGGTGGGTTACGACGAAATCTATGGGCGGATGGATTACATCTCTATTGATTCACCCATGGCCCGCGCGCTGCTTAAAAAAGAAGTCGGCGACGATGTGATCGTGCCGACTCCGGGGGGTGACATGAGCTGGTGGATAAACGTTATCGAATACCCGAAATAGGTGGAACGCTCCGGTTACTCATCAGCCGTCTCGCAATACAGTCAACGGGCTGACGTTCAATGCGCGGCGGGTGCCGAACACACCGGCTCCGCCCACCAGTGCCGCCCCCATCACCGGTAACAGCAGCAGCCACGCATGCGGGTGCCATTGCAGGTTGAAAGCGTAACGGTACAGCGCAAAGCTCACCAGTTCGCACCCCAACGCGGCCAACACACCGCTTGCCGCACCCAACAAACCGAACTCGATGCGTCGCGCCTTGATCAGCAAGGCGCGTTCGGCACCCAGTGCGCGAAGCAGAGCACCTTGGCGAATGCGTTCGTCGAGGGTTGCTTGTAAGCCTGAGAACAGCACCGCAAGCCCGGCCGCGAGAACGAACAACAGCACGTATTCCACGGCTATCGTCACTTGGGCGAGGATGCTGCGCAGTTGCTCAAGCAGCGCTTCGACCTGAAGGATAGTGATCGCCGGGAAGGTCCGTGAAAGCTCGACAATTTGCTGGTCGTTACCCGGTGCTAAATAAAAGCTGGTGAGGTAGGTGGTGGGCAAATCCTGGAGCGTACCGGGTTGGAAAATCATGAAAAAGTTCGGCTGGAAGTTATCCCAACTGACGTCGCGCAGGCTGGTGACCTGAGCTTCGCGGGTCATGCCACCCACTACAAAATTCATGTGATCGCCGAGCTTGAGTTTGAGACTTTCGGCGAGTTTGGATTCCACTGACACACCGGGGATTTTGTCGGCCGCGACGTTGCCCTTGGTGTCCCACCAAGTGCCGGCACTTAAGCGATTTCCTTGGGGCAGGTCTGCGGCCCAGGTCAGGCTGAGGTCGCGTTCGGTGGCGTTTTCGCCTCGGGAATCTTTGCTGACGATGTTGCGCACCGGCTCGTCGTTGATGCTGATCAAGCGCCCAGGGATGATGGGGTACAGCGGCGACGCATGGGTGGAAAGGCCGGCCATGCGCTCGGTGAAGTGGTCTTTGTCCCCCGGCAGAATGTTGAGCACGAAGTAATTGGGTGCGTCTTTGGGTAACTGATTTTGCCAAGTGTCGAGCAGCTCTCCTCGCAGCAGGGCGATCAACGCCATGGACAGCAGAATCAGTCCGAACGCCAGGGTTTGCCCCGCGGCGGCCAACGGATGACGTAGCAGTTGCCCCAACCCCAAACGCCACGGCAGTGATGCACCGGCCAACAGGCGGCGCAAACTTTGCAGTGCCAACAGCAATAAACCGCCCAACACCACGGCGGCGATGATGCCGCCGCCGAGCAGGGCAAAGGTCAATACCAGGTCCAGGCTCAGGCGCCACATGATCAGGCCCAGCGCCAGCAGTGCGGCGCCGTACACCAGCCAAGAGCTGGCGGGGATGGGTAGCATGTCTCGACGCAATACCCGCAGCGGCGGCACCCGCCCCAGCGCGGCCAATGGCGGTAACGCGAAGCCGGCAAGGGCGACGAGGCCGGTGCCGATCCCGGCAATCGCGGGTAGCAAACCACCGGGTGGAACGTCGGCTGGCAGCAGGTCATGCAGCAGCGCGAACAGGCCCAATTGCGCCAACCAGCCTAATAAAGCGCCGGTGAGACTGGCCAGAAGACCGAGTATGGCTAGCTGAAGACTGAACAGTACCAAGGCTTCATTACGCGACAAACCCAGGCAACGCAGCAGCGCGCTGGCATCGAAACGTCGAGCGGCAAAACGCGCGGCGGAGAGTGCAACGGCGACGCCCGACAACAGCACCGCAACCAGACTGGCCATGTTCAGATAACGTTCAGCCTTGCCCAGTGCCCCACCAATCTGGCGATTGCCGTCGCGGGCATCCTGCAGCCGTTGATTGGCAGCCAGCCCTGAAGTGACCTGTTGACGGTAGGCTTCTAACGACGCATGGCTGCCACGCCATAATTCCTTGTAACTGACCCGACTGCCGGGCTGGACGACGCCGGTGGCGGCCAGGTCTGCCAGATTGATCATGACCCTAGGGGTCAGGCTGTAAAAATTCCCGGCGCGGTCGGGCTCATAGGTCAGCACCCGGCTCAGGCGCAAGGTTTTAGAGCCGACGTCAATGTTGTCGCCGACTTTTAGATTCAACGCGGCAAACATCCGTGACTCGGCCCAAGCTTCACCCGGTTGGGGTCTACCGCCCGGTTCTTCTGCTTGATAGGGCGCTGCGGCGCTTTTCAGTTCGCCGCGCAACGGGTAGCCAGCGTCGACGGCTTTCACGCTCGCCAACTGAATACCGGTGTCGGTGGCAATCACGCTGGAAAACTCGATGACCTGAGCGTGGTCCAGTTTCAGCGTGTTGCCGGCTTCGATCTGAGCGGGCAGCGCGGGGCTGGTGCCTTCGAGAATCAAATCGGCGCCGAGGAACTCGGTGGCGCGCAACAGCATGGCACCGTTCAGACGGGCACCGAAATAACCGATGGCAGTGCTGGCTGCCACGGCAACCAAGAGCGCGAAGAACAATACCCGCAATTCTCCGGCACGTGCGTCACGCAGCAGTTGTCGGGTCGCAAGGCTCAGCAAACGTTGAAACGGCAAGCGTGCCATCAAGGCTCCAGAGGGGCGACCAATCGGCCACCTTCGAGACGGATCAGGCGCCGGCAGCGGTGGGCCAGACGTTCGTCATGGGTGACCAACACCAGGGTCGTGCGCCGCTCCTTGTTCAGTTCGAACAACAGATCGCTGATCCGTTCACCGGTGTGGCTGTCGAGATTGCCGGTGGGCTCATCGGCAAACAACACGTCGGGGTCAGCGGCAAACGCGCGGGCGATGGCCACGCGTTGCTGCTCGCCGCCTGAGAGCTGACGGGGTGAGTGGGTCAGGCGTTGGCCCAGGCCGACGCGCTCCAGCAGCAGTCGCGCCTGTGCCCGTGCGTCTTTGCGGCCTTCCAGTTCCATAGGCAGCATGACGTTTTCCAGCGCATTAAGGCTGTCCAGCAACTGAAACGACTGGAACACAAAACCTACGTGTTCAGCACGGATCCGGGCGCGCTGGTCTTCATCCAGTTCGCCGAGGTTGCGTCCCGCCAGCGTGACCGTTCCTGCGCTGGGCAGGTCGAGACCGGCGAGCAAGCCGAGGAGGGTAGATTTGCCCGAACCCGAGGCGCCGACGATGGCCAGGCTGTCGCCCCTGTTCAGTTCCAGGGAGAGTTCGTGCAGGATAGTCAGGTCACCTTCCGTGCTGGGGACCACTTTGCTGAGGTTCCAGGCACTAAGAATACTTTCGCTCATGGAGAATCCGATGCGTGCGTGGCTTTTAAGTGCAGGCCTGGGCTTAATGCTGATCTCTCAAGGAGCGGCGGCGGGCACGGTGCTGATCGTTGGGGATAGTATCAGCGCGGCTTTCGGGCTGGATACCCGCCTGGGGTGGGTATCGCTGCTGGGGCAGCGTCTGCAAAAAGAAGGGATTGCCGACAAAGTGGTCAATGCGTCTATCAGCGGCGATACCAGTGCGGGAGGGCAAGCGCGGCTGCCTGCGCTGCTTGCAGAGTATAAACCGCAGTTGGTGATCCTCGAATTGGGTGGCAACGATGGCTTGCGCGGACAGCAGCCAGCTAATTTGCAACAAAATCTTGCGTCGATGATCGACAGCGCTCGGGCTGCGGGTGCCAAGGTCCTGCTGCTGGGGATGCGCATACCGCCTAATTACGGCGCGCGTTACACCGAGGCCTTCGCTGCGGTGTATGGCAATTTAGCAGAACAGAAAAAAGTTGCGCTGGTGCCGTTTTTTCTTGAAGGCGTGGGCGGTATCCCGGAGCTGATGCAGGCCGATGGTCTACACCCGGCCGTCGCGGCTCAAGGCAAGTTGCTGGACAATGTCTGGCCGACGCTAAAACCGCTGCTTTGACGCTGTTCTAACCGCAGGCTTTGGGCTAAGGTGTCGCCCCGATTTGGAGCCCCCGATGCCGCGTCCCGCCTGGTCTTTATTTGCATACCAACTCATCGAACCTGATGACCAGCTTGACCTGTTCGCCTGTCAGGAGGTGCGAGTGCACCTGGTCGCGCGACAGCTGGAATTAGGCGGCACTATCGACCGAACGTTGTGCGGCACCTTGCTGCCTGCTCAGCCGCGATGGTTGGGGGTTAATCGAGTGAGGTTGCGTGACGAGCGCTTGTGTTCTCTGTGTCGAGCGATTCTTGAAGCACAGAAACGTGGCACCCGGCCGATTTGGCCGGAGCTGCGTTTCAGCCAGTAAATCGGTCATCCCGAGTAAATCGTTAGGCAACTCCCGATTCCAAGGGCAGCGGTGTACAATTGCGCTACTTTTCCCGTCGCATACACCAAGGATTTTCCGGATGTTGTCGCGCATTCCCGTGGTCGCCCGCTGTTTTTCGCTTGCTGCGCTTTGTGCGGCGGGTCCTGTTGCCGCACTAGAATTCCCGCTGCCAACAGCTGGCGAAGACATCGTGGGTCAAGTACAAACCATCACCGCCAAATACGAAGACACGTTTGCCGACCTTGGAACTCAATACGATTTGGGTTATCTGGAAATGATCGCGGCCAACCCTGGCGTTGATCCATGGTTGCCCGGTGCGGGCACGCAGATCGTGTTGCCGACCCGCTTCGTTCTGCCACCCGGTCCTCGGGAAGGGATCGTGATCAACTTGGCGGAGTACCGGCTTTATTACTACCCGAAAGGCAAAAACGTCGTTGATACCTACCCGCTTGGTATCGGCCGCGAGGGCTGGGGTTCGCCGGTGGCGATCACCAAGATCACCGCTAAAACACCGAACCCGACATGGACCCCGCCGGCTTCAGTAAAAGCTGAACATTTGGCTGACGATGACCCGCTGCCTAACGTGGTACCGGCTGGTCCGGACAACCCATTAGGGCCGTTCAAGTTCGGCCTTGGTTTGCCCGGTTATCTGATCCACGGGTCGAACAAGAAATTTGGTATTGGCATGCGCACCAGCCACGGCTGCTTCCGCATGTACAACAACAACGTGTTGGAACTAGCCGGTATCGTGCCGATCGGGACGCCTGTGCGGATCATGAGCGAGCCCTACAAATTCGGTGTCAGCGCTGGCAAGGTGTACCTTGAGGCGCACGCTCCGCTCGACGGAAACGGCAATCCTTCAGCAGATGACAAACACACCGCAGTGATCAACGCGTTACTTAAGCGTGAAGACCTTGCGGCCAACCTGCAGATGAATTGGGATGTGGTTCGGGACGTGGTCGCTGCTGAAAACGGCATGCCTGTTCAAATTGCGGTGCCAGGAGGCGGCGCAACAATCTCAAGCGCCCCCACCACCGCGCAATAACGGACCCATTAAAAGCCTGCCCGCACGGCCTTGAATCTCAAGGTCGAGCGGGCGGGCTTTTTAGTGTCCGGCTTAAAGTCCAGGCATTAAAAAGCCGATCCAAAACTGGATCGGCTTATTAATAATCTCAGCGGAGATTATTACTTGCGGCTAGCCTTGTCCAACATACGCAGAGCGCGTTCGTTGGCTTCGTCAGCAGTTTGCTGAGCTTTTTGAGCAGCAGCCATAGCTTCGTCAGCCTTGCGATAGGCTTCATCAGCACGTGCTTGCGAACGAGCTGCTGCGTCTTCAGTAGCAGTCAGACGAGCTTCGGTTTCTTTGGATACGCTGCTGCAACCGGTGGCCAATACTGCTGCCAGAGCCAGAGCAGAGAATTTCAGAACGTTGTTCATCGTGTTCCCCTTAAGGACTTTCTAAAAATAGTCATCTCTCGAAAGTGAGAAAATGACCGGCGTACATACTACCCATTGTTTGTAGTAAGTAAACTGAGGAAGCGCAAGAAGCGGACAATTTTCTCAGGATTGAAACTATCGTCTAACTTCTCGCGTTTCTTGTGCGAAAATTATTCGCGCTCATCACGACAACTTTCGGCCCCTGTTCTTGCGCGGACCGAGGCTCAAACACGGCCTCTGTCGACGATTAAAAAGGATAGCTGGCTAATTGTCGAGTCTATTGAGACTAACGATTGTTGATTGTCTCGAGTCCGTCATACGTCTGCCTATTTGCGCACAATAAGAGGTGACTTTTTCAGGGCGGACTCGTCTCAAACTCAGCATCCGGCAATGGGCCGAAGGAGTGTCAGCATCGCCCGGTGTGATTGTGACAATTGCAGTGTGGATCCGGTCTTTTTGTCGGCCTTTTTGCAAGCTGCTTGAGCAAACACAGGAATGACGCCTACTATTTGGAGGTGCTCGTGTTGGTCAACAGCCAGTCTGATTTCGGTGTCCAAATTGGCACGGGTGGCGTAGAGGTTCCTTCGCCGGAAAAACATCGGTAAGGTAGAGGTCTAATTTCAAGACCCGCGAGGAGTAGTGATGAGCGAGGCGTTGTCCATCCACCATGACCAGGCCGGTCATCAATTCGAGACCAACGTGGACGGTCATCGTGCGTACCTGACCTACATGGACTTGGGTAAGCAGACCCTCGATATCTATCGAACCTTCGTGCCCAATGCGCTTAGAGGTCGGGGTATCGCTGCTGCGTTAACCGAGCAAGCGCTCGCGTACGCAGACAGCATGGGTTATACGGTGATTCCGTCGTGTTCCTATGTCGAGCGCTACATGGAACGCCATCAGCGCCACATGGCTAAGATCTGATCGGCTGTCGAGGCAAGTACTGACGCTACAACGAAAAACGCCGAGCATATGCTCGGCGTTCTTGTGTGGGCGGTCAGTACACGCGCAGGGATCAGCCGCGTTGACGCTTGGGCAGCACGTCCTTGAGTTTCGCGTGCATGCTGCGCAGGGTTTTCTCGGTGCTTTGCCAGTCAATGCAGGCATCGGTAATCGACACGCCGTATTGCAGTTCTGCCAGGTCCTTGGGGATCGACTGAGCGCCCCAATTGATGTGGCTCTCAACCATCAAGCCGATGATTGACTGATTGCCTTCGAGGATCTGGTTGGCGACGTTCTCAATGACCAGCGGTTGCAGCGCCGGGTCTTTGTTGGAGTTGGCGTGGCTGGCGTCGACCATGATGTTTGGACGAATACCCGCTTTGTTCAGCGCCTGCTCGCACAGCGCGACACTGACCGAGTCGTAATTCGGTTTGCCGTTGCCACCGCGCAACACCACGTGACCGTAGGCATTGCCTTTGGTGGTGACGATGGACACGCCACCTTCCTGGTTGATGCCGAGGAAACGATGGGGGCTGGAAACTGACTGCAAGGCGTTGATCGCAACGGTCAAGCCACCGTCAGTGCCGTTTTTGAAGCCAACAGCGGAAGACAGGCCGGAAGCCATTTCGCGGTGGGTTTGCGATTCAGTGGTGCGCGCACCAATGGCCGACCAACTGATCAGGTCCTGCAAATACTGGGGAGAGATCGGGTCGAGGGCTTCGGTGGCGGTTGGCAGGCCCATCTCCGCCAGATCAAGCAATAGCTGACGGCCGATGTGCAAGCCATCTTCGATCTTGAACGAGTCATCAAGGTAAGGGTCGTTGATCAAGCCTTTCCAGCCAACAGTCGTGCGCGGCTTCTCAAAGTACACACGCATCACCAGGTACAAGGTGTCGGAGACTTCGGCAGCCAAGGCTTTAAGGCGATTGGCGTAATCGTGAGCGGCTTTGATGTCATGGATCGAGCAGGGACCGATCACCACGAACAAGCGGTGATCCTTGCCGTCAAGGATGTTGCGGATCACTTCGCGGCCTTTGGTCACTGTGTGCAGGGCTGCGGCAGTGAACGGGATTTCGCGCTTGAGCTGATCCGGCGTGATCAGAGTCTCGTTGGAGGAAACGTTGAGGTCGTCAATCGGTAAATCAGCCATCGTGTTACTCATCAGGTCACGGGTGCTGGCCCCCAACGATTCCCGTGCGGCGGAGCCAAGCATGATTGAGTGCGACGGGGGAGGAACCTTAGCGCGTTACCCGGTTGTTCGACAATGGGTAAACGCGGGTTTTATGCCGTGTGCAGGCGGCCTTTCACCTGTAGGCGGCAACTTGTTGGCGAAGCTTTCTCAGCGGGGTGCCAGGTAAACCGCTTCGCCAACAAGACGGTATCTACAGAACTCGGGCAAGATTTTACAAATGAGGCAACGAAGACGGATAGTGTGCAACCCAACTTCAGGACCCGCTGTGTGAGCCCATTGGAACTGACAGATTTCGACATAGACCATCGTTTGCTTGAGCTGCCAGGCGTTTCGCTGCTGATTTTTACTGGGGCAGGCTGTGCAAGTTGCCGTTGGGCGCGGCGTGAGTTGCCGGCCTTCGAGCTGCCCGTAGACCGTTTATGCTGGATCGATGCAGGCGACAACGGTGGCGCGGTGCAGCGTTATCAGGTGTCTGGTTTGCCAGCGATGTTTGTGGTCCGTGACGGCGAATTTTATGGCGCGCTGCATTCACGACTCACCGTGACCGAGCTGAGCGCGGGTATTAAGCAGGCATTGAGCCTGAATTCCGATGAATTGCCCTAACAGGAGTGCGCATGACGACTGAAACGAAAAAACCCAGGATTGGCATCATTGGCACCGGAGCCATTGGTGGTTTCTACGGCGTGATGCTGGCTCGCGCCGGTTTTGATGTGCATTTTCTCCTACGCAGTGAGTTTGCCGTGGTGTCGGAAAAGGGTCTGACGATCAACAGCGCCGAGTACGGTGTTATGACGCTGAACCCGGTCCAGGCGTATTCGTCGGCTGCGGATATGCCACCTTGCGATTGGCTGCTGGTGAGCACTAAAACCACCGACAATGCCGGTCTAGCTCCTCTCATCGCCCAGGCAGCGGCGCCTGGGGCCAAGGTGTTACTGCTGCAAAATGGTCTGGATGTCGAGGACAGCTTGCGTGCGCTGCTGCCTGAGTCGCTGCATTTGCTTGGCGGCTTGTGTTTCATCTGCGTTCATCGCACGGCCCCAGGGGTTGTCACGCATCAGGCGTTCGGTGCGGTCACGTTGGGTTATCACAGCGGTTCGGCTTCGGATACGGCTGCCGGGCAAGCGATCGCCGAGGAGGGCGCCGAACTGTTTCGCCAGGCTGGGTTGGAATCACGGACGATGGCCAACGTGCATCAGGCGCGCTGGCAAAAGCTGGTCTGGAATATTCCGTATAACGGCTTGTCGGTGTTACTCAAGGCCAGTACCGCACCGCTGATGGACGACACAAACAGCCGCGATCTGGTTCAAGCATTGATGAAAGAGGTTATGCAAGGCGCTTCGGCGTGCGGGCACGTTATGCCTGAAGGTTATGCCGAGCAATTGTTCGCCGCGACTGAGAAAATGCCCGATTACTGGCCGAGCATGTACTTCGATTATCAGGAAAAACGACCACTGGAGCTGGCGTCAATTTACGCGAAGCCACTTCAGGCGGCGCTGACCGCTGGACACGATATGCCAAAAATTCGGGCGCTGTATCAGGCGCTGGCTTTTATTGACGCGCATAACGGCTGAATCAGCCAGGGGGCGACATGACGACCGGGCTAAGCAATAAATTGGTATTGGCCATTTCTTCACGGGCATTGTTTGACCTGCGCGAGAGCCATGCGGTGTATGTGGCCGACGGGGTGGAAGCCTATCGGCAATACCAGATCGAACACGAAGAAGAGATCCTTGAACAGGGTGACGCTTACCTGTTGGTGGAAAAACTGTTGAGCCTCAATGCGCAGTTGGATAAAGCCCGGGTCGAGGTGATCCTTGTATCGCGCAACAGCGCTGATACCGGCTTGCGGGTATTCAACTCGATTCAATATTACGGGCTGGATATCACCCGGGCAGCCTTCGTTGGCGGACGTAGCCCTTATCCCTATTTGGCCGCGTTCGGCTGTCACCTGTTCCTCTCGACCCACCCCGATGATGTGCGCAGCGCGCTGGAAGCGGGTTTTGCCGCCGCGACCATTTTGTCCGGGGGTTCAGGGCGTGCCGCGAGTGCTGAGTTGCGTATCGCATTTGACGGCGATGCCGTGTTGTTTTCCGACGAGTCTGAGCGGGTGTATCAATCAGGCGGACTGGAGGCGTTCCAGGCGAGCGAGCGTGAGTCCGCACGTGAGCCGCTAGGCGGTGGGCCATTCAAACCTTTCCTGGCGGCACTCAATCTGTTGCAGCGCGAATTCCCTGAGGACGCATGCCCCATCCGCACAGCGCTGGTGACAGCGCGCTCGGCGCCGGCCCATGAGCGGGTGATTCGCACCTTGCGCGAGTGGGACATTCGGCTGGATGAGTCGTTGTTCCTCGGTGGCCTGGAGAAGTCGGCGTTTCTGGAGGCATTCGCGGCGGACGTTTTTTTCGATGATCAACCAGGGCATTGTGAAAAAGCGCGGGAGGTTGTGGCGACCGGCCATGTACCCCACGGGATCAGTAACGAACTAAAAATTTGAACCTCGGCCGCCTCGTGTGGTGCCAGCCGTCGCAGTCGCCAACACGCTGCTAAGCTGAGTCAATCTCCGCCATATTGGCAGTCGAGGAGGTCATATGATTCGCTCCATGCTCTATGCCACTGACCTCGGTCTTTATGCCCCCTATGTGTTGCAGCATGCCCTGGCGCTGGCTAGAACATTTAACGCTGAGTTGTATGTTATTCACGTCGTCGAACCCATGGGATTGTTCGCGGAGTCGGTGTTGCAGAGCTATCTTGATGAAGCGGCCTTGAAGGAATTGCACAGCCAGGGCTTGAACACCGTGATGGAGGGTATCGAGCAGCGTGTGCTGGATGGTTTTCGGGACGAGTTGGGGGAGGGGCATCAGGATTTGGCGTTGATTCGTACGGTTCAGGTCATTCAGGGGGACCCATCGAACGTGATACTCGAACAGGCGCAGAAGCTGGCAGTGGATCTGTTGATTGTCGGCAGTCACAGTCACGGCACAGCAGGCGATACCCCTTTGGGGCGTACGGCCGCGAAGGTTCTGCAACTGTCAGAGGTGCCGGTGTACATGGTCCCCATGCTGCAGCACCGTTTACGTTGACCGCTAATCCTCTAGATGTGCTGTTTAAAAATGATGAAAAAGTTCTAGCTTTATTCCTCCGACCATTAATATAGTTATATACCGTCGCTGATGATCGTGGCGTCTACTGCTTTGAGGGATACATATGAAGCTTCAACAATTGCGCTACATCTGGGAAGTGGCGCACCACGACCTCAACGTTTCCGCCACGGCTCAGAGCTTGTACACCTCTCAGCCTGGCATCAGTAAACAGATCCGCCTCCTCGAAGACGAACTGGGTGTTGAGGTCTTTGCCCGCAGCGGCAAACATCTGACGCGGGTGACCCCGGCCGGCGAACGAATCATCACCACCGCAGGCGAGATACTGCGCAAGGTCGAGAGCATCAAGCAGATCGCTCAAGAATTTTCCAATGAGAAAAAAGGCACGTTGTCGATTGCCACCACCCACACCCAGGCGCGTTATGCCTTGCCCCCGGTGATCAGCAATTTCATTAAGCAATACCCTGACGTCGCATTACACATGCACCAAGGTTCGCCGATGCAGATTGCTGAAATGGCGGCTGACGGTACTGTGGATTTTGCGATTGCCACCGAGGCGCTGGAACTCTTCGGCGACCTGGTGATGATGCCGTGCTACCGCTGGAACCGGTGTGTCGTAGTGCCTCACGGCCACCCGCTGACCAAGGTTGCAAAGCTCACTCTGGAAATTCTCGCCGAATACCCGATCGTCACTTACGTGTTCGGCTTTACCGGCCGATCGAAACTGGACGAAGCGTTCAGCCATCGCGGTTTGACCCCAAAAGTGGTGTTTACGGCGGCCGATGCTGACGTGATTAAAACTTATGTGCGGTTGGGCCTTGGTGTAGGCATCGTGGCGAAAATGGCGGTAGACGCCAAACTCGACAGCGATCTGGTGGTGCTGGATGCCAGCGATCTGTTCGAGGCCAGCGTGACCAAGATTGGCTTCCGGCGCGGCACTTTCTTGCGCGGTTTCATGTGCGACTTCATCGAGAAATTCGCACCGCACCTGACTCGGGAAGTGATGGCAAAAGCGATCCAGTGCCATAACAAGCAAGAGCTCGAAGAGCTGTTCGCCGGGGTTGAATTACCGGTGCATTGATCAGGTCAGTGTGAGCCCTTCATAAACTTGTGGGAGTCGGCTTGCCGACGAAGGCGGTGGATCAGGCTCAACCGAGTCAAGCCCTTCGCAGGCAAGCCTGCTCCCACAGGTTATGCGTGTTACACCTTCGCGATCAAGTTCCCGGAATGCAGGCCGCATTCTTTTTGCGTAGCTTCTTCCCACCACCAGCGGCCTTCGCGCTCATGCTGGTTCGGTAGTACCGGGCGGGTGCAGGGTTCGCAGCCGATGCTGATAAAGCCGCGTTCATGCAGGGTGTTGTACGGCAGCTCCAGCATGCGGATGTAACCCCAAATCTCTTCACTGGTCATTTGCGCCAGCGGGTTGAATTTATACAGCGGGCGCTCCGGCGTCGAAAACGCACTGTCGATTTCCATGACCGCTACTTCACTGCGAGTGCTCGGGCTCTGATCCCGACGTTGGCCGGTGGCCCAGGCACTGACCCCGGACAGCTTGCGACGCAGCGGTTCGATCTTGCGGATACCGCAGCATTCGCCATGGCCATCTTTATAGAAGCTGAACAAGCCTTTCTCTTTGACAAATGGTTCCAGAACAGTCCGCTCCGGGGTCATCAGCTCGATGTCGATCTTGTAGTGCTCGCGGGTCTGCTCGATAAAACGGTAGGTTTCCGGGTGCAGGCGACCGGTGTCGAGGCTAAAAACTTTGACGTTCTTGTTCAGCTTCCAAGCCATGTCCACCAGCACCACATCTTCGGCACCGCTGAATGAGATCCAGACGTCGTCACCGAAATGCTCGAAGGCCAGTTTTAAAATATCCTGCGCGGACTTTTTAGCGTAAGTCGCGGCAAGGGCAGCGACGTCGAAGGGTTGGCTCATCAGGCGGCTTCCTGTAGTGGTGGCGCTTGGCGCGCTCGTATGGGCGCGATAGTAACAAAAACCTTCCACCAGTTCCCGGTTTGACGGGCTGGCGTCGCCGTGAATGAGCCGTTAGAGTGCCGCTAGTTTTGAAGTCGCCCCATTGAGGCGGCCTAATTGAAGTGCTAGGAGTGATCTGTGGAAATTGCCTGTCTCGACCTTGAAGGTGTATTGGTCCCGGAAATCTGGATCGCGTTCGCCGAAAAAACCGGTATCGAATCGCTGAGAGCCACCACGCGGGACATTCCCGATTACGACGTGCTGATGAAACAGCGTCTACGCATTCTGGATGAACACGGTTTGAAGCTTTCCGATATCCAAGCCGTGATTGCAACCTTGAAACCATTGGACGGCGCCATTGAGTTCGTCAACTGGCTGCGTGAGCGGTTTCAGGTAGTGATTCTGTCGGACACCTTCTACGAATTTTCGCAGCCGTTGATGCGTCAATTGGGTTTCCCGACCCTGCTGTGTCATCGCCTGATCACCGACGAGACGGATCGAGTGGTGAGCTACCAGCTGCGTCAGAAGGATCCGAAGCGCCAATCAGTACTGGCCTTCAAGAGCTTGTATTACCGGGTAGTAGCCGCAGGTGATTCGTACAACGACACCACGATGCTGGGCGAAGCGGACGCCGGGATTTTGTTCCATGCCCCGCAGAACGTGATTCGCGAATTCCCGCAATTTCCGGCGGTGCATACCTTTGAAGACCTGAAGCAGGAATTCATCAAGGCCTCGAATCGCGAGTTGAGCCTGTAAAACGCCTTCGCGAATGAATTCGGTCCCACAGGGGGTGTGTGATCCCGATGGGAGCGAATTCATTCGCGAAAGAACTAGCGAAATCACCCCGCATTCAAAGCCCCTGCAACGTCTCCAACAAGATCCGCACTTTGGTGATCGATTCCTGATATTCCGCCTCACAGTCTGAATCAGCAACAATCCCGCCACCGCCCCAGCAAGACACTTTCCCGTCTTTGGCCAGCAAGCTGCGAATGGCGATGGAGCTGTCCATCTCGCCGCGCACGTCCAGGTACAGCAACGACCCGCAATACAACCCACGGCGTGTGGGTTCCAGCTCGTCGATGATTTGCATCGCCCGGATTTTTGGTGCCCCGGTGATCGAGCCCCCAGGAAAGCTACCCGCGATCAGGTCCAAGGCGTCTTTGCCCTCCGCCAGTTCGCCGGTAACGCTGCTGACCAAGTGGTGTACGTTTGGATAGGTTTCCAGACTGAACAATTCCGGTACTTTTACCGAGCCAATGCGGCAGGTACGGCCCAAGTCGTTGCGTAACAGATCGACGATCATCAGATTTTCCGCCCGATCTTTATCGCTGACCAATAACTCAGCGGCAAATGCTGCGTCCTCAGCCGGATCGTTGCCGCGCGGGCGGGTCCCTTTAATCGGGCGTGTTTCAACGTGCTGGCCGGTGACGCGGGCGAATCGTTCTGGCGAGAGGCTGAGCACTGCGTTGTTGTCGGGTAGCGCCTGGAAACCGGCAAAGGGCGTGGGGCAGGCGCTGCGTAGCGCGCAATACGCCGCCCACGGATCGCCCTCATAGGCTGCTTGAAAGCGCTGGGCGAAATTCACCTGATAGCAATCACCGGCCTGAATATACGACTGAATGCGCGCAAACGCGCTGCGATAATCACTGGCGCTCAGGTTGGCCTCAAACGCGGTGGTCAGTGAGAAGGCTGGAGCTTCAACGGCGGACTTCTCGGCAAACAGCAGGCGTAAACGCTGACGTTCGCTGGCAGCCAGTGCGGGATGGAACACCAGTTGGCTGGTGCAGTGCAGGTGATCGCTGATCATGGCCCAAGCATAAACACCCAACCGCGCATCCGGCAGTTGCAGGTCATCATGGGCATGAACCGGTAAAGGTTCGAGGCGCCGGCCAAAGTCATAGGCGAGATAACCGATAATGCCGCCCGCGAATGGCAGTGGCGATGAGTGGGGTAACTCGGCGTGACCCAGTGTGGCGAGGCCGTCGCGCAGGCGCTGGAGAAAGGCGTCGCCGGTTTCATTGGGTCGCGCGAGCAATTCAATGGAAGGCCAGGCGCTGAGCAGATCGAAGCGTCCCCGATCGGCAGTTGGCCGTCCGCTGTCGAGCAGCACGGCACCGGGCGCATGACGCACCCGCGAGAAATACGCGGCCGGGTCAGGGCAGTAGGGCAGTGGATGTACGGCGCAAATGGGCATTCGAAGAGGATCAGCGGTGGGGGGCGGCGATTGTAATCCTCCCGAGGGCTGACTCCTAGAGGGCAGCGCTCGGCACATGGCCGAACAGTTCCTGCACAAAACGTACGCGCTCTTGGGCTGAATCCTGTTCGTCATTCAGTGCCAGTTGGGCAAGACGCTCTTCAACGGCGTGGGCGCGATGGGTCAAGCCACAGTCGTTGGCGATCTGAATGTTCAAGCCGGGGCGGGCGTTGATTTCGAGGATCAGCGGGCCTTTGTCTTGATCCAGCACCATGTCGACGCCGATGTAGCCGAGACCGCACAGTTCATAGCAGCCGGCGGCGAGCTTCATGAACCCATCCCAATTCGGCAACTGCACACCGTCCACGGCATTGGTGGTGTCGGGGTGCTTGTGGATGATGCTGTTGAGCCAGGTACCGTGTAGCGTTAAACCCGTCGCCAAATCGACACCCACCCCAATGGCGCCTTGATGCAAGTTGGCTTTGCCGTTGGACTGACGCGTCGGCAACCTCAGCATCGCCATGATGGGGTAACCCATCAGGACGATAACCCGAATATCGGGTACGCCTTCGAAGCTGATGCTCCTGAAAATCTGGTCCGGCTTGACCCGGTATTCGATCAGTGCGCGATCCCGATGGCCGCCCAAGGAATATAGGCCGGTAAGGATGCTGGAAATCTGATGCTCGATTTCTTCATGGCTGATTATCTTGCCGGAGACCGTGCGGAAACGCTCTTCGAAGCGGTCGGCGATTACCAGAATCCCATCGCCGCCTGCGCCTTTGGCCGGCTTGATCACAAAGTCGTCGCGCCCGCCGATGATCTCATCGAGGCGGGAGATTTCCTTTTCCGTGGAAATTACCCCGTACATCTCGGGTACGTGAATGCCGGCCTGAATGGCGCGTTCTTTGGTGACGATCTTGTCGTCGACAATGGGGTACAGGCTGCGTTTGTTGTACTTGAGCACGTAATCCGCATTGCGCCGGTTGATGCCCATGATCCCTCGGGCTTCAAGTGCCTTCCAGGTTTTCCAGAGGCCGATCATTTAACCTGTTCCTTCTCGTCCTTGAGCTCTTTATCGAGAAAGGCTTTGAAACGGATCAGCTCAGTCAGGCGATAGCCGCGGTAGCGACCCATGGCCAGCATGAAGCCCACCAGAATAAACAGCACGGCGGGGAAGGTGAAGACGAAGTAAATCAGCTCCGGCACGCTCATGATGATATGTGCCAGGGAGGCGGCAAACAGCGTGCCGATGGCGACTTTCATCGCATGGCCGCTGCCGCGCTCTTCCCAGGTGATCGACAGGCGTTCGATGGTCATGGTCAAAATCACCATGGGGAACAACGCCACTGATAAACCGCGCTCCAGGCCAAGTTTGTGGCTGAACAAACTGATGGCGGCGATCAGCACCACCACAAACGTCAGCACCACCGACAGTCGCGGCAGCATCTGCAACTTCAAGTGCTCAAGGTATGAGCGCAGCGACAGACCCAGCGCGGTGATGATCGTGAACAAGACGATGCCGAAACCCAGCTGCGTCTCTCGAAACGCCAGCGCGATCAGCACCGGGGTAAAGGTGCCGAGGGTTTCAAGGCCGACCAGATTGCGCAGGATCAGAATCACCAGCACGCCAATCGGGATCATCACCATGATCATGAACGTTTGCTGGGTTTGCAGCGGCAACCCGTACAGCGAATAACCCAGGAAATCTCCGTCGGTATTGGCGTCCGTGAGCTTGGCCAGGCGGATCGCGTTCATTTCGCTGTTGTTCAGCGTGAAGTTGACCGTGACTTTTTTGCCGCCCTCGACGCTGATCAGGTTTTCATCGCCAACCCACCACAGCAGGCGGTCGGTCGGCATGCCCTGTTCACCGGTGTCCGGGTTGAAATAAAGCCAGGCTTTGCCGTTAAAGCTGCGCAACCACAGTTCCGGGGTTTGCGGCTGATCGGCGACCAAACGCAAGGTGTGGACCTTTTCGATGGGCACGTGGGCAATCGACAGCAGCAATTCTGTGATTCGCGCTTTGTTTGAGGTGGCCGTGTCGCCGGCCAGCAGCAACTTCACGTTATCGTCGCTGAGGTTGTTGACCCGTTTGATGGCTTCGGTGATAAAGGTTTCGGTGTCCGCCGAGTGCTGGCGAATTGGTGCGAGCAGGGCTTCAGCGGCGATTTTTTCCGGGCCTTCGATGGCGATGCTGTCGCGAAACGTCGGGCCTTTGATCTTGGGTTTGTCGCCGCTGTAACGTTTAGTCAGTACCAGTCGGTAATACAGCGTCTGGTTACCGGTCGCACGCCGGGCCGACCACGTGACTTTGCGATTGCCGTCGACGCGGTTGACGCTGACCCCATAATTGTTGGAGATGAAGCTTTCATTCAGGCTGACGAAGTCGTGGCTCAGTGGCGGCACGAACATCTGGATCTTGACCGGGTCTTTGGGGTTAGCGACGAACTCGACCTTGGCGTCGATGTTCCACAAGTCGTCGGTCTCATCCTCGGTCACCGGAATGCCGAGCACAAGGATCTGATACGCCGTGACCGCGATCCCCAGTGTCACCAGGACAGCGATCAAGATTTTCAGATGGAGGGTGATGGAACGCATGGGTATTACTCTGCGGTATGAGCGTCGGTAGCGCAGGCAGGTTTGCCGGCTGCGTATTTAAGACTGGGATCGACCAGCGCATCAAAATTCATCAGTGCTTCTGAACCAATCAAAAGCGGGTATTGGAATGCGCTTCTGTCAGTCAAGTTCACTTCGATGTTTCTTAAAGTCTTTCCCATGCACACATCGAGACTGATGACCGGGCGCGCCGTGTATTTCTTGTCGTCGTCAGGGTCGTAATCACTGGCGCGCCGCTTGATTTTACTGACCCGCGCCAACGGCCGTTCAATCGGGTGGGCATGGGCGTCATCAATGGCCAGGTAGAAACGCACCCAGCGCTCGCCATTACGTTTGAAACGTTTGATGTCCCGAGCGCTCAAGGACGCAGTTTTGGCGCCGGTGTCGAGTTTCGCTGCCACTTCCAGGTCAATGTCGGACAGGGTCGCGTATTCGTTCAGGCCGTACACGGTCTTGTCAGCGCCGGCACTTAAGCCGGGCAAGGCCAATAAACAGAGGAAGGTAAGAAAGGGTTTGAGTCTCATAGGTCCTGGCGCAATAGATGATGAAACGGTGCAGCAGCGGGGCGCGGCATTCTAGCATGAAGGATTTAGCCTGCTCCCTAAGTAAAGGATCGCCAGAGTTTGTAGGAATATTCCCTGATTCTAAGGATCCACACATCCGATGAACCTGTAGGAGCCAACGTGTTGGCGAAGGTCCGGCGCGGTGTCTCAGGTCCAACGCTTCGCCAACAAGTTGGCTCCTGCAGGGGGTTCGCGATATTAGACGATTGTCGACAGTTTCTACATATTGGTTGACGAATTAGGGCTTATTGGCTAATTTTAGCGCCAGTCGCTACCAAGGTGTTGACAATATGTTGGATGCAGTCGAAATAGCAGGCACGACACAGGATGATTCCGAAACGTTGTCCGAGAACGTCTTTCGGCGCATCCAGGCGGCTATTGTTAAAGGTGATATCGCGCCGGGCAGCAAAATCTCTGAGCCTGAACTGGCGCGCACCTACGGCATCAGCCGCGGCCCCTTGCGTGAGGCGATCCATCGTCTTGAAGGTCAGCGGCTGCTGGTGCGCATTCCTCACGTTGGCGCTCGGGTGGTTTCCCTGAGCCATGCAGAACTGATCGAACTCTACGAAATACGTGAGTCGCTGGAAGGCATGGCCTGCCGCCTTGCCGCTGAGCGCATGACCACCGAAGAAATCGATGAGTTGCGCCGCGTGCTCGACACCCACGAACGTGACGCAGCGTTTCAAGCCGGTGTTGGTTACTACCAGCAAGAAGGCGATTTCGACTTTCACTACCGGATCATCCAGGGCAGCGGCAACCAGACTCTCGCCCAGATGCTCTGTGGTGACATGTACCAACTGGTTCGCATGTACCGCATCCAATTTTCTGCAACACCCAATCGTCCGCGCCAGGCGTTTGCCGAACACCACCGAATTCTTGATGCCATCGCCGAGCGTGACGGTGAACTGGCTGAACTGTTGATGCGCCGTCATATCGGCGCTTCGAAACGTAATATTGAGCGCCATTATCAGGCCGCTCCCCCATCGACCGCCCGAGGTGATAAATGAGCAATAAGACTACTCCCGGCCAGCGTTTCCGTGATGCTGTTATCAGTGAACATCCACTGCAAATCGTTGGCGCAATCAATGCCAACCATGCGCTGTTGGCCAAGCGCGCCGGTTTCAAAGCTATTTATCTGTCGGGTGGCGGTGTGGCAGCGGGTTCGCTGGGCTTGCCAGACTTGGGTATTACCGGTCTGGACGATGTGCTGACTGACGTGCGCCGCATCACTGACGTCTGCGACCTGCCGTTGCTGGTCGATGTCGACACGGGGTTTGGCTCTTCAGCGTTTAACGTGGCACGCACCGTTCGCTCGATGATCAAGTTCGGCGCTGCGGCGATTCATATCGAAGACCAGGTCGGCGCCAAGCGCTGCGGCCATCGTCCGGGTAAAGAAATCGTTTCACTGCAAGAAATGGTCGACCGCATCAAAGCGGCGGTTGATGCCCGTACCGATGACAGCTTTGTGATCATGGCGCGGACCGATGCACTGGCTGTTGAAGGCCTGGAATCGGCATTGGATCGGGCTGCGGCCTGTATCGAAGCCGGTGCTGACATGGTATTCCCGGAAGCGATCACCGAGCTGGACATGTACAAGCTGTTCGCCGCTCGGGTAAAGGCGCCAATTCTAGCCAACATCACTGAATTCGGCGCGACGCCGCTGTTCACTGTCGACGAATTACGCTCTGCCGATGTTTCGCTGGTTCTGTACCCGCTGTCTGCATTCCGCGCCATGAACAAAGCGGCTGAAAACGTTTACGGCGCAATCCGCCGTGATGGCAGCCAAAAGAACGTGGTGGACACCATGCAAACCCGCATGGAGTTGTATGACGCCATCGATTACCACACCTTCGAGCAAAAGCTCGATGCGTTGTTTGCCAACAAAAAGTGATCCTGATGTCGATCCAGACCTAACCTTGTCTGGACGGCAATTGCCATGCAGTTCGATGGTGCTCCCCAATAATTTCAAGAGTGGAGAAAGCAATGGCTGAAGCAAAAGTATTGAGCGGCGCTGGCCTGCGTGGTCAGGTTGCCGGCCAAACGGCCTTGTCGACGGTGGGCCAGGAAGGCGCTGGGCTGACGTATCGCGGCTATGACGTGCGTGAGTTGGCCGCCGAGGCGCGTTTCGAAGAAGTGGCTTATCTGCTGCTTTACGGCGAATTGCCGACCCAAGCCGAATTGGCTGCTTATATGAAGAAGCTGCAAGGCCTGCGTGATTTGCCGCAAGCCTTGAAAGAAGTGCTGGAACGCATTCCTGCCGACACCCACCCGATGGACGTCATGCGCACCGGCGCGTCAATGCTCGGTACGTTGGAGCCTGAAACCAGCTTCGACCAGCAGCTCGACAGCACCGACCGCTTGCTCGCCACCTTTCCGGCGATCATGTGCTACTGGTACCGCTTCAGCCACGACGGCGTGCGCCTCAATTGCGTAACGGATGAAGCCTCCATTGGCGGTCATTTCCTGCACCTGCTGCTGGATAAGAAACCCAGTGAACTGCACTGCAAAGTCATGGATGTATCACTGATTCTTTACGCCGAACATGAATTCAACGCCTCAACCTTTACCGCGCGGGTCTGCGCATCAACCCTGTCGGACCTGTTTTCCTGTGTGACTGCGGCCATTGGCACCTTGCGTGGTCCATTGCACGGCGGTGCCAACGAAGCAGCCATGGAAATGATCGAGCGCTTCAGCTCGGCTGACGACGCCGTGAAAGGCACGCTGGCCATGCTGGAACGCAAGGACAAGATCATGGGCTTTGGTCACGCGATCTATAAAGAGTCAGATCCGCGCAATGAGGTGATCAAGGGCTGGGCGAAGAAGCTCGCTGATGAGGCTGGTGACACCGTGCTGTACCCAGTCTCCGAAGCCATCGACAAGACCATGTGGGAACAGAAAAAGCTGTTTCCGAACGCCGACTTCTACCATGCCTCGGCGTACCACTTCATGGGCATTCCGACCAAGCTGTTCACGCCGATTTTTGTCTGCTCGCGCTTGACTGGCTGGGCAGCGCACGTGTTTGAACAGCGCGGCAATAACCGCATCATCCGTCCGAGCGCCGAGTACATCGGCGTCGAACAGCGCACGTTCGTGCCAATCGAACAACGCTGATCGGGAGCAGGGGAGTGGCTACCGGCTTTACCACTCCCAAGCCCTTTGCCCCCGACCCTTTGAATCGCCCGTGATCGAGTCCCCATCGCCATGAACAGTGAATACCGTAAGTCTCTGCCCGGCACCCGCCTGGATTTTTTCGACACCCGCGCTGCGGTTGAAGCCATCAAGCCTGGGTCCTACGACACGCTGCCGTACACTTCTCGCGTGTTTGCCGAAAACCTGGTGCGCCGTTGCGACCCGGCCACGTTGAACGCGTCGTTGGGTCAGTTGATTGATCGCAAGCGCGATCTCGACTTTCCGTGGTTCCCGGCGCGCGTGGTCTGCCACGACATTCTGGGTCAAACCGCGCTGGTCGACCTCGCCGGTTTGCGTGACGCGATTGCGGCCCAAGGTGGGGACCCGTCGCTGGTCAACCCGGTAGTGCCAACGCAGTTGGTGGTTGACCACTCGCTGGCCGTTGAACACGGTGGTTTCGAAAAAGACGCGTTCGAAAAGAATCGCCAGATCGAAGACCGTCGCAACGAGGACCGGTTTCACTTCATCAACTGGACCAAAAAAGCGTTCAAGAACATCGACGTGATTCCACCGGGCAACGGCATCCTGCACCAGATCAACCTGGAGCGGATGTCGCCGGTGATTCAGGTGCTTAATGGCGTGGCGTTCCCGGACACACTGGTCGGCACCGACAGCCACACACCCATGGTGGATGCCTTGGGCGTGATCGCCATCGGTGTTGGCGGCCTTGAAGCTGAAAGCGTCATGCTCGGCCGCGCCTCATGGATGCGCCTGCCGGACATCATCGGCGTGGAACTCAGCGGCAAGCCGCAAGAAGGCATTACTGCCACCGACATCGTTCTGGCCTTGACTGAATTCTTGCGCAACCAAAAAGTCGTGTCCTCCTACCTAGAATTCTATGGCGCCGGCGCCGCACACCTGACCTTGGGCGACCGTGCGACGATTTCCAACATGACCCCGGAGTTTGGTTCCACGGCGGCCATGTTTTACATCGACAAACAAACCATTGATTACCTGAAACTCACCGGTCGCGATGACGAACAAGTGCGTCTGGTTGAGTTGTACGCCAAAGAAACCGGACTCTGGGCTGACAGCCTGAAGAACGCCGAATACGAACGCGTGATTTCATTCGACCTGTCCAGCGTCGTGCGTAACATCGCCGGTCCGTCGAACCCGCACAACCGCGTGCCTACTTCGGAACTGGCTGCACGGGGTATCAGCGGCATCGTCGAAAATGAACCCGGCCTGATGCCGGATGGCGCCGTGATCATTGCCGCGATCACCAGCTGCACCAACACCAACAACCCGCGCAACATGATTGCTGCCGGGCTGCTGGCGCGTAACGCGAACCGCTTGGGCCTGACCCGTAAGCCGTGGGTGAAAACCTCCCTGGCGCCAGGTTCCAAAACCGTGACGTTGTACCTGCAAGAAGGCGGGTTGCTTTCGGAACTGGAACAGCTGGGCTTCGGTGTCGTGGCCTATGCCTGCACCTCGTGCAACGGCATGTCCGGCGCGTTGGACCCGGTCATTCAACAGGAAGTGGTGGAGCGCAAGCTCTACGCCACCGCCGTGTTGTCCGGTAACCGCAACTTCGACGGGCGGATTCACCCTTACGCGCAGCAGGCATTCCTTGCCTCGCCGCCGTTGGTCGTGGCCTATGCCATTGCCGGCACCATCCGTTTTGACATTGAAAAAGATGTACTGGGCATCGACCCACAGGGCAATCCAGTCACCCTGAAAGACATCTGGCCGGCCGACGAAGAAATCGACGCGGTATTCAAGGCCAGCGTCAAACCTGCGCAGTTCAATCAGGTGTACATCCCGATGTTCGCCATTCAGGAAGACGACGGCATCAAAGTCGGCCCGCTTTACGACTGGCGTCCACAGAGCACCTACATCCGTCGTCCGCCGTATTGGGAAGGCGCACTGGCTGGCGAGCGTACCCTCACAGGCATGCGTCCATTGGCGGTGCTACCAGACAACATCACCACCGATCACCTGTCGCCGTCCAACGCGATCATGCTCGACAGCGCAGCGGGTGAATACCTGGCGAAAATGGGCTTGCCGGAAGTCGATTTCAACTCCTACGCCACTCACCGGGGCGACCATTTGACCGCTCAGCGCGCAACCTTTGCTAACCCGCGCTTGCGTAACGAAATGGCGATGGTCGACGGCAAGCTGAAAGAAGGCTCGCTGACCCGTATCGAACCCGAAGGCCAAGTGACGCGGATGTGGGAAGCCATCGAAACCTACATGGAGCGTAAGCAGCCGCTGATTATTATTGCCGGCGCTGATTACGGTCAGGGCTCGTCCCGCGACTGGGCGGCCAAAGGTGTGCGGCTGGCCGGGGTTGAAGCCATCGCGGCGGAAGGTTTCGAGCGTATTCACCGGACCAACCTGGTGGGCATGGGTGTGTTACCGCTGGAGTTCAAGCCGGGTGTCAATCGCACCACGCTGGGCATCGACGGCAGCGAAACCTTCGACGTGATTGGCGAGCGCATTCCGCGCACCACCTTGACGTTGGTGATCAATCGCAAGAATGGCGAGCGAGTCGAGGTGCCCGTCACCTGCCGCCTCGACACTGCCGAAGAAGTGTCGATCTACGAAGCGGGCGGCGTGCTGCAACGTTTCGCACAAGACTTCTTAGAATCGGCCACGGCTTAAGCCAACAGGACACCACTTCATGGCTCACGCACCGCAAATCAAGATCGCCGCCACCTACATGCGTGGCGGCACCAGCAAGGGCGTGTTTTTCCGCCTGCAAGACCTGCCTGAAGCGGCGCAAACTCCAGGCGCGGCCCGGGATGCACTGCTGTTGCGGGTAATCGGCAGCCCCGATCCGTATGACAAACAAATCGACGGCATGGGCGCGGCGACGTCCAGTACCAGCAAGACGGTGATTTTGTCGAAAAGTATCAAGGCCGACCACGACGTTGATTACCTGTTTGGTCAGGTCTCCATCGACAAGCCGTTCGTGGACTGGAGCGGCAACTGCGGCAACCTGTCTGCGGCGGTGGGTCCGTTTGCCATTAGCAATGGCTTGGTGGACGCCAGCCGGATTCCGCAGAGCGGCGTGGCCATCGTGCGCATCTGGCAAGCCAACATCGGCAAGACGATCATTGCCCACGTGCCAGTGACCAACGGCGCGGTGCAGGAAACGGGTGACTTTGAGCTCGACGGCGTAACTTTTCCCGCCGCTGAGGTTCAGCTCGAATTTATCAACCCGGCGGCCGAGGAAGAAGGCGCGGGCGGTTCGATGTTTCCCACCGGCAACCTGATTGATGAGCTGGAAGTGCCCGGCGTTGGCACGTTGAAAGTAACGATGATCAATGCGGGCATTCCGACGATTTTCGTCAACGCCCAAGCCATTGGTTACACCGGCACTGAATTGCAGGGCGACATCAACGGCGACCCCAAGGCGCTGGCAATGTTCGAAACCATTCGGGCCCACGGCGCACTGCGTATGGGGTTGATCCAGCACCTCGACGAAGCCGCTAAACGCCAGCACACGCCCAAGGTCGCAATTGTCGCGGCGCCTGCCGATTACATCGCGTCCAGTGGCAAACCCGTGGCGGCCGGTGACGTCGATTTGTTGGTGCGAGCGATGTCCATGGGCAAGCTGCACCACGCAATGATGGGCACGGCGGCGGTGGCCATTGGCACAGCGGCGGCGATTTCCGGGACCTTGGTCAATCTCGCGGCGGGCGGCATCAAGCGCAGCGCGGTGCGTTTTGGGCACCCGTCCGGTACCTTGCGCGTCGGAGCCGAAGCCACACAGGAAAACGGCGAATGGAAAGTCACCAAAGCCATCATGAGCCGTAGCGCTCGGGTGTTGATGGAAGGGACGGTTCGAGTGCCACAGGTGTAAGGGGGCAAGCTTCAAGCGGTAAGAGGGCTCGGTGCTTTTGCTTGCCGTTTGTAGCTTGTAACTTAAACTTTGCTACTTCCAACGAAGCGGAGAATTTGCAATGAGCGCCAACGTTGACCTGAACAACCGCCCTGACTACGACAAGGTCCTGCAGGACATTGCCGATTACGTGCTGGATTACACGATCGATTCCATCGAAGCGCTGAACACCGCGCGCAATTGTTTGATGGACACTTTGGGGTGTGGTTTGTTGGCGCTGCGTTTTCCCGAGTGCACCAAACACCTGGGGCCGATCGTTGAGGGCACGGTTGTGCCGTTTGGCGCCCGGGTGCCAGGTACAAGCTTTCGCCTCGACCCGGTCAAGGCTGCGTGGGACATCGGCTGCATCGTGCGTTGGCTCGATTACAACGACACCTGGCTGGCAGCTGAGTGGGGCCATCCATCCGATAATCTCGGGGGAATTCTTGCTGTTGCTGATCACCTGTCGCAGAAGCGTGTCGCCAATGGCGACGCGCCGCTGACGATGCGTGCGGTGCTGGAGGCGATGATCATGGCCCATGAGATTCAGGGTGTGATTGCATTGGAGAACTCATTCAATCGGGTCGGCCTTGACCACGTATTGCTGGTGAAAGTGGCGTCCACGGCGGTGACCGCCAAATTGATGGGCGCTAATCGAGAACAACTGTTGGCCGCGCTGTCCCACGCGTTTGTCGACGGTCAGGCGTTGCGGACGTATCGACATGCGCCGAACGCGGGTTCCCGTAAATCCTGGGCGGCGGGCGACGCGTCGAGTCGAGGGGTCCGTCTGGCCGACATCGCAATGCGCGGCGAGATGGGCATTCCGGGCGTATTGAGCGCGCCGCAGTGGGGTTTTTACGACGTGCTGTTCAGTCACACCAACAAAGACTTGGCGCTCAAGGCCGAGGACAAACGGCAATTTAGCCTGTCCCAGGCCTACGGCAGCTATGTGATGGAGAATGTGCTGTTCAAAATCAGCTTCCCGGCGGAGTTTCACGCGCAAACCGCGTGTGAAGCGGCAGTGACCTTGCACCCGCAGGTAAAAAATCGTCTGCATGAGATCGACAAAATCGTCATCACCACCCATGAGTCGGCGATTCGAATTATTTCAAAACAGGGCAAGTTGGCCAATGCGGCGGACCGTGATCATTGCATTCAGTACATGACCGCTGTGCCCTTGGCGTTCGGTAATTTGGTTGCCGAGCAGTACGAAGATGATTTCCATGTGACCCATCCGATCATCGATGAGCTGCGCGAGAAGATGGTGATTGTCGAAGACCTGCGTTACACCCGTGAATACTTGGAGGCCGACAAGCGCTCCATCGCCAATGCGATTCAGGTGTTCTTCAAGGATGGATCGAGCACCGAGAAGGTGGTGGTGGAGTACCCGATTGGTCATCGCCGTCGCCGGGCGGACGGCATTCCGTTACTGGAGGACAAATTCAAATCCAACTTGGCGACTCGATTTGCCGCTCAGCGCAGCGCTGAAATTGTTGCGCTGTGTAAGGACCAGGCGAAGTTGGAGTCAACCCCGGTGAACACATTTGTAGATATGTGGGTCATTTAATCGGTAGGCGCTAACTTGTTGGCGAGGCGTCAGATCGGGCACGCCGCTTCAAGCCTCTCGCCAACAAGTTGGCACCTACAGACAGAACGTTATTTGAATCTGCGCTCCACGCCTTTTTCAACGAGGATTTTCGCTGAGATTTCTTCTACCGAAAAATGCGTGGAATTTATATGCGGGATATTCTCGCGACGGAACAAGCTTTCCACTTCCCTTACTTCGAACTCGCATTGCGCGTAGCTGGAATAACGGCTGTTGGGTTTGCGTTCGTGGCGAATGGCCGTGAGGCGGTCAGGGTCGATGGTCAGGCCGAACAATTTATTGCGATGCTGTTTGAGCGCGGCAGGCAATTGCAGGCGTTCCATGTCGTCTTCGGTCAGCGGATAATTGGCCGCACGAATGCCGAATTGCATGGCCATGTACAGACAGGTAGGGGTTTTACCGCAGCGTGAGACACCGACCAGGATCAGATCAGCCTTATCGTAATAATGCGTGCGAGCGCCGTCGTCGTTGTCGAGGGCGAAGTTTACGGCCTCGATACGCTCCATGTAGTTGGAGTTGTGACCGATGGAGTGGGATTTTCCCACTGAATAGGAGGAGTGTGAACTAAGCTCTATCTCCAGCGGAGAAAGGAACGTCGAGAAAATATCGATCATGAAGCCATTGGACGTCGCCAGTATTTCGCGAATTTCTTGGTTGACGATGGTGTCGAAAATGATCGGTCGAAGTTCATCTTTATCGGCGGCGGCGTTGATTTGTTGTACCATTGCGCGCGCCTTTTCGACGCTGTCGATGTAGGGGCGCGTGAACTTGCTGAACGTAATGTTTTCGAATTGCGCTAACAGGCTTTGACCGAGGGTCTCAGCGGTAATGCCTGTGCCGTCGGAGATGAAGAAGGCAGATCGTTTCATTTGCGCCGGGGCCTTAAGCTGATGACGATTGTTAGATATGATAGGCCCGCTGGCGGTCCTTGAGAGCCGGCATTTTCACTTATTTTGCAGGTCCAGGCCATACACGCTCGGAACCGCTCTTGTAGTTTCAGCGCCCTGAGCTTTTCCCAACACAGTTAGTGGAGAGATCACCTTGGTAGAGTACGTAGTTTCCCTCGATAAGCTCGGCGTCCATGATGTGGAGCACGTGGGGGGCAAGAACGCATCCCTCGGCGAGATGATAAGCAACCTCGCGGGCGCCGGTGTTTCGGTGCCCGGTGGCTTCGCCACTACGGCTCAAGCGTATCGTGATTTTCTTGAGTTAAGCGGCTTGAATGATCAGATCCATGCGGCCCTTGATGCGCTTGATGTCGATGACGTCAACGCATTGGCCAAGACCGGTGCGCAAATCCGCGCCTGGATCATGGACGCCGAGTTTCCCGAGAAACTCAACGCGGAAATCCGCACTGCTTTCGCTGAATTGTCGGCCGGCAATCCGAACCTCGCAGTCGCCGTGCGATCTTCAGCCACCGCCGAAGATTTGCCGGACGCCTCGTTTGCGGGCCAGCAAGAAACCTTCCTGAACATCCGCGGCGTTGAAAACGTCATCCGTGCGGCCAAGGAAGTGTTCGCGTCGTTGTTCAACGACCGTGCCATTTCTTATCGCGTGCACCAAGGCTTCGATCATAAGTTGGTCGCCTTGTCGGCAGGCGTGCAGCGCATGGTCCGTTCCGAAACCGGTACGGCCGGTGTGATGTTCACCCTGGACACCGAATCCGGTTTCCGTGACGTCGTGTTCATTACCGGTGCTTACGGCCTGGGCGAAACCGTTGTTCAGGGCGCGGTTAACCCGGACGAGTTCTACGTTCACAAAAACACCCTTGCAGCCGGTCGCCCGGCCATCTTGCGCCGTAACCTGGGCAGCAAGGCAATCATGATGATTTATGGCGACGAAGCCAAAGCCGGCAAGTCGGTCAAGGTTATCGATGTCGCGCCTGCCGATCGTGCGCGTTTTTGCTTGAGCGATGCGGAAGTCAGCGAGCTGGCCAAACAAGCGATGATCATCGAAAAGCACTACAAGTGCCCGATGGACATCGAGTGGGCCAAAGACGGTGACGACGGCAAGCTGTACATCGTTCAGGCCCGTCCCGAAACGGTGAAAAGCCGGACCTCGGCCAACGTCATGGAGCGCTATCTGCTCAAGGAAACCGGCACGGTGCTGGTGGAAGGTCGTGCCATTGGCCAGCGCATCGGCGCCGGTAAAGTGCGAATCATCAAAGATGTGTCCGAGATGGACAAGGTTCAGCCGGGTGACGTGCTCGTTTCCGACATGACCGACCCGGATTGGGAACCGGTCATGAAGCGCGCCAGCGCCATCGTGACCAACCGTGGCGGCCGTACGTGCCACGCGGCGATCATTGCGCGCGAGCTGGGCATTCCGGCAGTCGTTGGCTGCGGTAACGCGACTGAGCTGTTGAAAGACGGGCAGGGCGTTACTGTTTCTTGTGCAGAAGGCGACACCGGTTACATCTTCGAAGGTGAGCTGGGCTTTGACATCAAGAAAAACTCGGTTGATGCCATGCCTGACCTGCCGTTCAAAATCATGATGAACGTCGGCAACCCCGACCGTGCCTTCGATTTTGCCCAGCTGCCCAATGCCGGTGTCGGCCTGGCGCGTCTGGAGTTCATCATCAACCGCATGATCGGCGTCCATCCCAAGGCGCTGCTGAACTACGCCGGCTTGCCGCAGGACATCAAAGACAGCGTTGACAAGCGCATTGCTGGCTACGACGATCCGGTCGGTTTTTATGTAGAGAAACTCGTCGAGGGCATTAGCACCCTGGCCGCAGCGTTCACCCCGAAAAAAGTCATCGTGCGTTTGTCGGACTTCAAGTCCAACGAATACGCCAACTTGATCGGCGGCAAGCTGTACGAGCCGGAAGAAGAAAACCCGATGCTGGGTTTCCGTGGCGCATCGCGTTACATCAGCGAAAGCTTCCGCGACTGCTTCGAACTCGAATGCCGCGCCCTCAAGCGCGTGCGCAATGAGATGGGCCTGACCAACGTCGAAATCATGGTGCCGTTCGTGCGGACCTTGGGTGAAGCGAGCCAGGTCATCGACCTGTTGGCCGCCAATGGCCTGACACGGGGTGAAAACGGTCTGCGCATCATTATGATGTGCGAGCTGCCGTCCAACGCGATTCTGGCTGAAGAGTTCCTTGAATTCTTCGACGGTTTCTCGATTGGTTCCAACGACCTGACCCAACTGACGTTGGGCCTGGACCGTGACTCCGGGATCATTGCGCACCTGTTCGACGAGCGTAACCCTGCGGTTAAAAAGCTGCTGTCGAACGCGATTCAGGCGTGCAACAAAGCCGGCAAATACATCGGTATTTGCGGACAAGGGCCTTCCGATCACCCGGACCTGGCTCGTTGGCTTATGGACCAAGGCATTGAAAGCGTGTCGTTGAACCCGGATTCCGTCCTGGAAACCTGGTTCTTCCTGGCCGAAGCGCAAGCCCCGGTCTGATGTAAAACGCTAGAACGCCGACCCACTTCGGTGGGTCGGTCATTTTTCAGCAGGGCGGTTTCGTCGAAGCCGCCTTTTTTGTGCAAGAGCAATATGCAAAGCAGCAGTGACCTCTTTCCTGTGGCCTTGATCAGCGCCGAACGTCGTGGCGATCTGATCGAGGACGTTTACCGTTTAAAACCAGCCAATAGTCCGGACATCAGTGTCGAGCTGGCCGTGACCCGTCTCGGCCGAGCCGACAGCGCTGAGGTGCGCGGCGTGCCGGTCATTTTGTTACATGGCAGTTTTTCCAACAGACGTTTCTGGTATTCGCCCAAGGGCGTCGGTCTGGGGGCGTATTTGGCCCGAACGGGTTTCGACGTCTGGATACCCGAAATGCGCGGTCACGGTCTTTCGTCGCGCAATCAGCGCTACCGACACAATCGTGTGGCGGATTACGCACGCTACGACTTGCCAGCGATCGCGGCTTTTGTGTGCGAGCAAACCGGGCAGGTCCCGCACTGGATCGGCCATTCCCTGGGTGGCACCACGCTCGCCGCTGCGCTGGGTGGTCATTACCTCGAATCAGAACACGTGGCCTCGGTGGCGTTGTTCGGCAGTCAAATCAGTCGCGTTCATTGGCCGCTGAAAGTGCCGTTGGTGGAGTGGGGCGCTCGCTTTGTGCTGAAGCGGTTTGCGCATATTTCGGGTTCGCGCTTCAAGCGTGGACCTGAAGATGAGCCGATAGGCTTGGCGTTGGAAAGCATGCGCTGGTTCGGGTTGTTCAAGCGATTTGGCGATAAAGAGCGTAACTGGTGGTCGGGCTTGAGCGAGGTGCAGGTGCCGGTGCTGGCCGTTGCTGCCGCCGCAGACGAGCAAGATCCGCCGTGGGCCTGTCGCGTGCTGAGCGAACAATTCGGTTCGGTGCAACGACAGTTCGTCTGCCTCGGTCGGGCTCAAGGCTTTAGCGATGATTTTGGCCACGTTGAAATGCTGGTCAGCAAGAGCGCACAAACCCAGGTTTGGCCAATGGTCGTTAGCTGGTTACGCGACCAGACGGTCCTGTTAGCCAATCACGCAGCGCCACAATCGGAAGCCGTCGAGGTCAGCGTCAGCATTTGAGTCGTTTCATCGGCGCGGGGATGCGACTAAGCTATGGCGCATTAGGTTTTCTCAGTCATTTTTGAATCGCGGCCCCACTTATGTTCGTGCCACTTGAGCGCCTGATTAATCTGAATGACGGCTACCGGCAAACGTTTAAGGTTGCCGGGCGTGATCTGCTTTTATTAGTGGTCGGTAATCAGCCGTTGCTGCTTGAGGACAGCTGCCCGCATCAAGGCGCAGCCTTGCGCACCGGCACGCTGGTAGGGACGGTTCTGCGCTGCCAGCGTCATGGCATGGAGTTCCAGTTACCCAGCGGGAAAGCCTTGGGGGCCTTGTGCCCAGGCTTGAAAATGTATGCCCTAACTTACGACGGCGATCGGATCGGCGTCGATGTCTAATTCGTCATTCCATATCCTATGAAATGGTCGTTCTTTCACCGAAAGGAGTTCACCCATGCATTACATCACCCCTGATCTGTGCGATGCCTACCCGGAACTGGTGCACGTTGTAGAGCCGATGTTCAGCAACTTTGGCGGTCGCGATTCGTTTGGTGGCGAAATCGTCACCATCAAGTGCTTCGAGGACAACTCGCTGGTCAAGGACCAGGTTGAGCTCGACGGAAAGGGTAAAGTGTTGGTGGTCGACGGCGGCGGGTCGCTACGTCGGGCGTTGCTGGGTGACATGCTCGCCGAAAAAGCCGCAAAAAACGGCTGGGAAGGTTTGGTCATCTATGGCTGCATCCGCGACGTTGATGTGATTGCGCAAACCGATCTGGGTGTTCAGGCGTTGGCCAGCCACCCGATGAAAACCGACAAGCGGGGTATCGGTGATCTAAATGTAGCAGTGACCTTCGCGGGCGTGACCTTTCGCCCAGGTGAATACGTGTACGCGGACAACAATGGCGTGATTGTTTCGCCGTCTGCGCTAAAAATGCCGGAATAACAGGACAACGAATGTTCGATGAAACAAACGCGCAGTGGGGACTGGTACATGCCCTGGTGCTAGATGGTCAGGGCGGGGCGCGTTTCATTGCTCGAACCGAGTTGGAAGGTCTTCAATTGCAGCCACACGAAAGTGTGTGGCTGCATTGGGATCGCGGGCATCCCCAGACTCAAACCTGGTTGCGTACGGCCAGCGGCCTGAGTGAGTTCAGCTGCGACTTGTTGCTGGAAGAAAATACCCGGCCGCGTCTGGTGCCGTTACCCGACGCGGAATTGCTGCTGTTTTTGCGCGGGGTCAACCTCAATCCTGGCGCCGAGCCTGAAGACATGGTCTCCGTGCGGATCTTTGCGGCGCCGCAGCAGGTTATCTCGCTACGACTGCGTCAGTTGCGGGCCACCGATGAATTAATCGAGTGTCTCACTGCCGGTATTGGCCCAAAAACCGCCTCTGAATTGATTCTCTACCTCGCTCAATACCTCACCGACAAGGTTCAGGCGCTCGTCGGCGAGCTGTCGGAATTGGTCGATGTGGAGGAAGAAAAGATAGATGCTGACGAACGGTATGCCGCTGATCATGGCGACATGCTGCACATCCGTCGTCGCGCCGCTGGATTGCGCCGGTTTCTGGCGCCGCAGCGTGAAGTTTACGCGCAGCTGACCCGTAATAAAGTGCCGTGGTTTGTCGAAGAAGATGCCAATTACTGGAATGAGCTGAATAATAGCTTGACCCGCTACCTGGAAGAGCTTGAATTGACCCGCGAACGTGTGGGGTTGGTCCTGGAAACCGAGGACCGACGTCTCAGTGAGCGCATGAACCGCGTCATGTACCGATTCGGCATCATCACCGGAATTTTTCTGCCCATGAGCTTTCTGACAGGGTTGCTGGGGGTGAATGTCGGTGGAATTCCAGGCTCGACCAATCCATACGGGTTTCTCATCGCCTGTTCGATCATGGGTGCGGTGGGGATTGGGCAGTATTGGCTGTTCCGGCGCTTACGGTGGGTGTAAATGTTCGATTTTTTCGCTACCGAATGACTCATTTGTGACTCGAACAAATGTGGTTGCGTCTTTCAGTGACATTGCGTGAGGTTACCTATGCACGATCCGTTCGAAAAATCACTGCGCGACATGCTCAACGCCTCTTCCTCTACCAGGGATGACGATGCGTGCCTGGGCCGCGTGTTGAAAACCGCTAACCGTCAGGTCGGCGCGGGTGATTTGTTCAAACTGCTCGGTCGCTGGTCGCAAGCGATGATGATTGGCCTTAACAATGGCTCACCGCATGTGTCTCCGGTCTCACGTCGTACCCTTTCTTCTGCTCGCCCTGCTGATAAGGCTGATTGAACATGGAACTCAACCTCTGGACGCAGAGCCTGGTCACCGCAATGACGGTGTTGTGGACCAAAGTCGCTAATTTCATTCCTAACCTGTTTGGCGCCCTGATTTTGGTGCTGCTCGGGTTCGTGGTTGCAAAACTGCTCGACACATTGCTGTCGAAATTGCTCGCCAAGCTGGGCCTTGATCGCCTTATGGGCGGTACTGGCTTGACCAAGGTTATTGCCAGGGCCGGTATCCAAGTGCCGATTTCGACCTTGGTTGGCAAAATAATTTATTGGTTCGTGCTGCTTATATTTCTGGTGTCCGCCGCCGAATCGCTGGGTCTTGAGCAAGTGTCGAGCACATTGACCATGCTGACCCAGTATCTGCCAAAGGTATTTGGTGCTGCGCTGGTCTTGCTGGTTGGTGTGCTTCTGGCGCAGTTGGCCAATGGGCTGGTCCGCGGTGCTGCCGAGGGCGTTGGAATCGATTACGCCGCCGGCCTGGGGCGAATCGCCCAAGGGCTGGTCATTATTATCAGTATTTCGGTCGCAATCAGTCAGTTGGAGGTCAAAACAGACCTGCTCAACCATGTGATTGTGATCGGTTTGATTACCGTTGGTCTGGCAATTGCGCTGGCCATGGGCTTGGGCAGTCGAGAAATTGCCGGGCAAATACTGGCGGGAATATATGTGCGTGAGTTGTATCAGGTGGGGCAACAAGTGCGGGTGGGCGAGGTCGAAGGGCAGATTGAAGAAATTGGCACGGTGAAAACCACGTTGCTGACCGATGAGGGGGAGTTGGTATCTTTGTCCAACCGAATCCTACTCGAACAGCAAGTGTTTAGCCGCTAACCCGGCGAATCCTGCTAATGTATGCCGCCACAAATTGCTGGAAGTACGGCAGTGGCGGACATTGACCTGATTGACCTGACTGTCGGCATGAGTTTTTTTGAATAAGCCCCAATCGCTGTCCATGCGCTACGACCCCCGCGAACTCTCCGATGAGGAGTTGGTGGCGCGGGCGCACGTCGAGCTTTTTCATGTGACTCGCGCATACGAAGAGTTGATGCGTCGCTATCAAAGAACACTTTTTAACGTATGTGCACGTTATTTAGGGAACGATCGCGATGCTGATGATGTCTGTCAGGAAGTGATGCTTAAAGTGTTGTACGGATTGAAGAATTTCGAAGGAAAATCGAAGTTCAAAACCTGGCTCTACAGCATCACTTACAATGAATGTATTACGCAGTACAGGAAGGAACGGCGGAAGCGTCGCTTAATGGACGCGTTGAGTCTGGATCCTCTTGAGGAGGCGACGGAAGAGAAGTCGCCCAAACCTGAAGAGCAGGGCGGACTTGATCGCTGGCTTGTGTATGTAAATCCAATTGATCGAGAAATTCTGGTGCTACGGTTTGTCGCAGAACTAGAATTTCAAGAGATTGCGGACATCATGCACATGGGCCTGAGTGCCACAAAAATGCGCTACAAACGCGCGCTTGATAAATTACGTGAGAAATTTGCAGGCATTACCGAAACTTAACTCGGGGCAAATATCTCTAACGTGCAGGCAAGGTCTGATAGACTTGTCGTCGAGTTGTCCTTCAGTACGAGGGGCCGCTTAACAATCACCAGATGGGGATTTAACGGATGAAACTGAAAAACACCTTGGGCATTGCCATTGGTTCTGTTGTTGCCGTAGCTTCGTTCGGCGTTCTGGCGCAAGGCCAAGGCGCGGTCGAAGGTGAGGCCTTCTACCAGAAGAACTACAACGACAGCGTCAATCACGTAGAAGACGGCCGCACCGCAGGTGCTTCCATCGGCTACTTCTTGACCGACGACGTTGAAGTTATCCTGGGCTATGGCAAAACCAATTACACGCGTTCCAACGACGGTACTGGTAGCCAGAAAATTCATGGCGACACTAGCTCCCTGGCTGGTATGTACCACTTCGGTACCGTTGGTGATGCTATCCGTCCATACGTTTCCGGCGGCTTTGCTCACCAGAGCATGACTGGCGTTGAAGCTGACGGTTACAAGGGTCGTGACTCGTCCACCTTCGCAACCATCGGTGCAGGTGCCAAGTGGTACATCACTGACAACCTGTATGCACGTGCTGGTGTAGACGCTGACTACAAACTGGACAACGGCAAGTGGGACTACGCTCCTACCGTTGGCTTGGGCGTGAACTTCGGTGGCGGCTCCAAGCCAGCACCGGCTCCAGCACCGGCTCCAGAGCCAGTTGCTGAAGCGCCTGTAGAAGCTCCAGTGGAAGCTGCTCCACAAGTCGTACGTGTTCAGTTGGACGTCAAATTTGACTTCAACAAATCGGTCGTTAAGCCTAACAGCTACGCCGACATCAAGAACCTTGCTGACTTCATGAAGCAGTACCCACAAACCAGCACCACTGTTGAAGGTCACACTGACTCCGTCGGTCCTGACGCTTACAACCAAAAACTGTCTGAGCGCCGTGCAAACGCCGTCAAACAAGTTCTGGTTAGCCAGTACGGTGTTGGCGCTGGTCGTGTGAGCTCGGTTGGTTACGGCGAAAGCCGTCCAGTAGCAGACAACAAAACCGAAGCTGGCCGCGCGATCAACCGTCGCGTAGAAGCTGAAGTTGAAGCAAAAGCTGCTCAGTAATCTGTAGCTAAAGCCTCATAGAAAAGCCCGGCTCAGGCCGGGCTTTTCTTTGCGTGCGATTTGATAAATACAAAGGTACTGCGGACTTATCGCAGCCTTCGGCAGCTCCTACAGAATCTGTGCATCGCCATCATCTGTGGGACCGAACTTATTCGGGAAGCGGGTAAAGGGTCTCCAACCAAATTGCAATTTGTGGGCGATATAACAAACACCGCAGCGCTTCAAGCACGCCGTGCTGCTCGCCTCGCCATCAGGTTGGCTATAGAATCGTCTTGCAAGACGTTATGGACGCATCAACCAAACTGAGCCTGTTCGACCACTGCCGCCGCACTCGCCGCGACTTCGCCAATCACTAATATCGCCGGACTTTTGAGTTCGAAGGCGAGGGCGTCGGTTTGCATCTCGGCCAGGGTGCTGCGGCATTCGCGTTGATGGGGCAGAGAGGCGTTTTCGATCATTGCCACCGGAGTGTTCGCCGACAAACCACCCGCCAGTAGGTTGTCGCGAATTTCCGAGAGCTTGGCGACGCCCATGTACACCACCAGCGTGGTCCCGCTTTGCGCCAATGCTTGCCAGTTCAGGCTGCTGCCATCTTGAGTGTGGGCCGTGACCAGTGTCACGCCCCGGCTGACCCCTCTCAGCGTGAGGGAAATACCGCACTGAGTCGCCCCGGCCAGTCCGGCCGTTATACCGTTGACCAGTTCGACTTTAATGCCGTGCGCCCGCAGCCAATCGGCCTCTTCGCCACCACGCCCGAAAATACACGGATCACCACCTTTCAGTCGGACCACGCATTTACCTTGGCGGGCGTAACGCAGCATCAGCCGGTGGATGAACGCTTGCGGTGTCGAACGACAGCCGCCGCGTTTACCGACCGCAATGATTCGGGCCGACGCGCAGTGCTCAAGGACCGCCACGTTGACCAGGTCGTCGATCAGCACCACATCGGCTTCACGCAGTGCGCGCACGGCTTTTAGTGTCAACAACTCCGGGTCGCCGGGACCTGCACCTACCAGCCAGACTTTTGCGCTCATACCGTCACCCTCATTGATGGATCGCGACCGGCAGCGGCATGACCGCCAGCAGTCGTTTGATTTCCGGTACGCAGGAGCCGCATTGGCTACCGCATTTCAATTGTGTTTTCAGTTGAATCAGATCCAAGCCGCGACCGATACCCGCCACCACCGCGCTTTCGCTGACGTTCATGCAGTTGCACAGGATCTTGCTGCTGCGCGGCATGGCGGCGGCATTGCCGGGTGGGGTGCTGATGGGCGCCAATAGCCAGCGGCGTAATTGCTCGTCGGCGCGACCTTCGAGCCACAGGCTTTGCAGCCAATGCCGGGCGATGGTCTCTCCGGCGAGGCGAATCGCAATGATGCGACCGTGCTCGATGCGCACCCGCTTGCCGATGGAACGACGGGGATCGTCGTAAGACAGCACCGGCCCTTCATTCAGGCCGAGCAGTTGATCGATCTGCGTCAGCAAATGGTTGTCAGGCGCTTGGGCACTGGCAGCGCGGATCAGCAGCGCAGGGCGTTCACGGCCAGCCAAGCTGAGGCTGACATAAGCAAACGCCTCACACAGGGGTCTAAGCGCTTCTATCTTGGTTTGTACATCACCTTCCACCAGCGCAAACAGTTGCCACGGCAAACTTACGGCTTCGATGCGCACGCCGGTGTGTTTCAGTTCCGGTTGTTTCGACAGGGGGTCGAAGGCCGGTTGGGTCAGAATGTTCACGCCGCCCTTGAGGAAACGATCACCCCAGTGCATGGGCAAGAAGGCTTGACCGGGGCGGATGCTGTCATCGCTGCTGACGGGCACAATCAGGCTGCCGCGGCGGCTTTTCAGACTGACCAAATCCCCCACCTGCAGGCGATGGCGGCGCAATTCATCCGAGTGCAGGCTCAGCACGGCTTCGCTGACATGACCGAACAATTGCGCGGCGGTGCCAGTGCGGCTCATGCCATGCCATTGATCTCGCAGGCGACCGGTGTTCAGCGTGAGTGGAAAGCGCGCATCACGCAGCTCTTTGGCTGCACGGTAAGGTTCGGTAACGAACGTAGCGCGGCCGGAGTCAGTAGGGAAAACACTGTCCCCATACAATCGCGCGATACCCGTCTCGGCGCCCATTGGGAACGGCCATTGTTGCGGGCCTCGTTGCTCAAGCAGCCCGTAGCTAATGCCCGAGAGGTCCAGATCGCGTTCACGTGTCAGGTGCTTGAATTCATCGAACAGGGCTTGAGGCTCATCGAACGCAAACAAACTCGGTTCCCCCGGACGCAGGCGTTGTTCCAGTCGCTGAGCGAAATCGACCGTAATCGCCCAATCCGAACGGGCTTCACCAGGCGCGGCTATCGCTTTGCGTACGCGAGAAATGCGTCGTTCCGAATTGGTTACCGTGCCTTCTTTTTCACCCCAACTGGCGGCAGGTAATAACAGGTCGGCAAATTTGCAGGTTTCAGTGGTTCGATACGCTTCCTGTAACACCACAAACGGGCAGGTGGTCAGGGCTTCGCGGACTTTTTGCTGATCCGGCAATGATTGAGCGGGGTTGGTGCAGGCAATCCACAACGCTTTGATTTTGCCGCTTTGTAGTTCTTCAAACAGCTCGATGGCCGACAGACCCGGTGTTTCTGGCAAGGTATCGACGCCCCAGTAGGCCGCGACTTCTTCACGGTGCGTGGCGTTGCCCGCTTCGCGGTGGCCCGGCAACAGGTTCGACAGGCTGCCGGTTTCGCGTCCGCCCATGGCGTTGGGCTGGCCGGTCAATGAGAACGGTCCGGCGCCGGGTCGACCAATTTGGCCGGTGGCGAGGTGTAAATTGATCAGCGCGCTATTCTTCGCGCTGCCGGAGGTGGATTGGTTCAACCCCATGCACCACAGCGACAGAAAACTTGGCGCGGTGCCGATCCATTGCGCACAGGCGTGCAGTTGTTCCACCGGGATGCCGCAAATCTCCGAGACCATTTGCGGCGTGTAGTCGCGCACCAGGGTTTTCAGCTCGCCATAGCCTTGGGTGTGGGCATTGATGAAACTCCGATCGACCCAGTCTTCCCACAGCAGCAGGTGCAGGATGCCGTGAAACAGCGCGACGTCGGTGCCGGGTTGAATCGCCAGGTGCAAGTCGGCCAAGTCACAGGTGTCGGTGCGGCGCGGATCAACGACGATGATTTTCATCTCGGGCCGTAGGCTTTTTGCTTCTTCCAGTCGTCGAAACAGCACCGGGTGGGCGTAGGCCATATTGCTGCCGACGATCATCACGCAATCGCTGAGTTCGATGTCTTCGTAATTGCACGGGGGTGAGTCCGCGCCCAGGCTGCGCTTGTAGCCGACCACGGCGGAGGACATGCACAGCCGCGAATTACTGTCGATATTGTTGGTGCCAACCAGAGCCCGGGCCAACTTGTTGAACGCGTAATAGTCTTCGGTCAGGAGTTGCCCTGATACATAGAACGCAACGCTGTCTGGGCCGTGCTCTCGAATGGTCTCGGCGAAGACATTAGCCGCATGTTCCAGTGCGGTGTCCCAATCGGTTGGGCTGCGCGCGAGGGTTTTGCCCAAGCGTAATTCCGGGTACAGCGCTCGGGCAGTCACGTCACCGGTGAGGTGCAGGCTCGCGCCCTTGCTGCATAATTTGCCGAAGTTGGCCGGGTGTTGCGGGTCACCGCTGACACCGAGAATGCGCTCGCCGTCGTGTTCAATCAGCACGCCGCAACCGACCCCGCAGTAGCAGCAGGTCGAGGCCGTGATCTGCGTGGTGGATTCAGTCGCAGCGGGCGGGCGCATCAGGCCGCTTCCTTCAGGGATAGCAGCACCCGGCCATTTTCGACACGGGCCAAGTGCTTGTGCGCGCAGCCGATGTCGGGGGCTTGCGCATCGCCGGTTTCCAGGTCGATTTGCCAGTTATGCAACGGGCAAGACACCCGCTTGCCGTAAATCAAACCTTGGGACAGCGGGCCACCTTTGTGCGGGCAGCGGTCGTCGAGGGCAAACACTTCGTCGTCGCTGGTGCGGAAGATGGCGATGTCGCCCTTGGGCCCTTCAACGATGCGCGAGCCCAGCGGGTTGATGTCTTCTAGGGCGCAGATATCTAGCCAGTTCATGCCAGCACCTCCACGGGAATACGTTCAAATTCTTTCTTCAGCAGCGGCTGAGAAATGCGTTCCTTCCAAGGGTCCTGTTCGAACGACAGCGAGAACTGCAAGCACGCGTTCAGCGCCTGGCGTTTATCGGCGTCTTCCAACACGGCTTTCTTGATGTAGTCCATGCCGACGCGTTGCAGGAAATGCACGGTGCGTTCCAGGTAAAACGCTTCTTCGCGGTACAGCTGCAGGAACGCGCCGTTGTATTCACGGACTTCTTCGGCGGTCTTCAATTTGACAAAAAACTCCGCGACTTCGGTTTTGATCCCGCCGTTGCCGCCGATGTACATCTCCCAGCCAGAATCGACACCGATAATTCCGACGTCTTTGATGCCGGCTTCCGAACAGTTGCGTGGGCAACCGGACACAGCCAGCTTGACCTTGTGCGGCGACCACATGTTGAACAGGTCGTGCTCCAGCTCGATGCCCAGTTGCGTCGAATTTTGCGTACCGAAACGGCAGAACTCGCTGCCGACGCAGGTTTTCACTGTGCGGATCGACTTGCCATACGCATGGCCGGATGGCATGTCGAGGTCTTTCCAGACGCCCGGCAAGTCTTCTTTCTTGATTCCCAACAAGTCGATGCGTTGACCGCCAGTGACCTTGACCATGGGCACGTTGTACTTGTCGGCGACGTCAGCAATTCGCCGCAGTTCGGAGGGATTGGTCACGCCGCCCCACATCCGTGGCACTACCGAGTAGGTGCCGTCTTTCTGGATGTTGGCGTGGGCGCGTTCGTTGATCAGGCGTGACTGCGGATCGTCTTTCGCTTCCCCCGGCCAGGTGGAAATCAAGTAGTAGTTCAGCGCCGGGCGGCAGGTGGCGCAGCCGTTTGGGGTGCGCCAGTTCATGTAGCTCATGGCGCTGGCAATGGTCAGCAAATGCTGGTCGCGAATCGCGGCGCGGATTAGGCCGTGGTTTAGATCGCTGCAACCGCAAATGGCTTTTTCGCTTTTCGGTTTGACGTCCGCAGCGCCGCCGACGGTGTTGATCAGGATCTGTTCCACCAGACCGGCGCAGGAACCGCAGGAGCTGGCAGCTTTGGTGTGTTTTTTCACGTCGTCGACGCTGAACAGCCCGTGTTCCTGAATCGCTTTGACGATGGTGCCTTTGCACACGCCGTTGCAGCCGCAGACTTCAGCGGTATCTGCCATGCCCATGGCTTTGTCTTGGCCTTGGTGGCCAACGTCGCCCAAGGCGTTTTCACCAAACATCAAGTGATCGCGAATTTCATTGATCTGGGCGTTTTCGCGGATTTGCCGGAAATACCAACCGCCGTCTGCGGTGTCGCCGTACAAGCAGGCGCCGACCAGGACGTCATCCTTGATCACCAGCTTTTTATAGACCCGGCCAATGGGGTCAGAGAGGGTGATGGTTTCTGTGCCTTCGCCGCCCATGAAGTCGCCGGCGGAAAACAAGTCGACGCCAGTCACTTTTAATTTGGTTGATGTCACTGAGCCCTGATAACGAGCGAAGCCCAGTTGAGCCAAATGGTTCGCACAGACCTTGGCCTGTTCGAACAGTGGGGCGACCAGCCCGTAAGCGATGCCGCGATGGCTGGCGCATTCGCCAATGGCGTAGACCCGTGGGTCGTAGGTCTGCATCGTGTCACTGACCAGAATTCCTCGATTACACGGGATACCGGACTGTTCAGCGAGTTCGGTGGCGGGGCGGATGCCGGCTGCCATGACCACCAGGTCAGCCGGGATCACGTCGCCGTTCTTGAACTGCACGGACTTCACACGGCCGTTGCCATCATCGAGCAAAGCTTGGGTTGATTCTTTCAGACGGAACGACAAACCGCGTGTTTCCAATTCGGTTTGCAGCATTTGGCCAGAGATTTTGTCCAGCTGGCGCTCCATCAGCCATTCGCCGATGTGCACCACGGTCACGTCCATCCCGCGCAACCTCAGACCGTTGGCCGCTTCAAGCCCCAGCAGCCCGCCGCCGATCACCACTGCGTAGGTGTGGGTTTTGGCGGTGTTGATCATGGTTTGGGTGTCGGCGATGTCGCGGTAACCAATCACGCCCTGCAGGGTGTTGCCCGGAATCGGCAAAATGAACGGTACCGAGCCAGTGGCGATCAGCAGCCGGTCGTAATGCGCTTCGGTACCATCGTCGGCGATTACCAAGCGTTTGGTCCGGTCGATCTTCACGGCTTTGCGGTTGAGCAGCAGGTGGATGTTGTTGTCCAGGTACCAGCTCAGGTCGTTAAGCACGATGTCGTCGAAATTCTGCTCACCGGCCAAGACTGGCGACAGCAGGATACGGTTGTAATTAGGGTGTGGCTCGGCGCCGAATACCGTGATGTCGTACAGATCAGGGCTGAGTTTGATCAGCTCTTCAAGGGTGCGGACACCCGCCATACCGTTACCAATCATCACCAGCTTGAGTCGTTTCATGTGGCCTCCGAGAAACCGCTAAGGGTGAGCTCGACAAAATTCGCGCAAACAAAAAAAGGCGTCCCGCCATTACTGGCGAGGACACCTTTGTCCGGTCCCGTTCTCTCGGGAAGTGCAGCCTTCGACGTTGAAAGCTGCAACGATGTAATTACTTACTGGAACCTATGCAGCGGTTGTGCCAAGTCGGGTTGTCCCGTGTTTATTGGGCGGGGTGAAGGGTTTGTTGTCGGGTTTTGCACCCTTTTAAAGCCCGTTGCGCGTTACTGGTGCGGAGCGGGGGGATTTCTGTATCAAATGCCGCACACCCATTGAATTAGCCGCAATTAGATAGTAGGAGCGGGCTTGCTCGCGATGGAGCGCGAAGCGGTCCCGATGGCCAACCCGGCTCCAACTGAAAAAATAGAATGGCCGGTTTTACGACTGCTGCGCAGCCGATCGCGGGCAAGCGCGCTCCTACAGCCCGGTGTTTGCTGCGCGACAGCGCGGCTGTCGGAGACGTAATGGCCCCTCTTATCAAACAAAAATACCTCCAAAATCAATCAAGCCGACATAGAGGATATCCTCCTCGATATCTAAACTCATTTTCCAGCCTCCAAACCCATGACAAAAAGCGCTAGACAAGGCCAACTTTTATTACCAAAAAAAGCCCAAGCATTACTAATATCAGCGCCCAATTAACCCATAACATAACAATTAGTTTGCGCTTCAAGTCCGCAGGAAAATTCTTCAGATCCTCGGCACTAACGACTCCCTTCCGGAGAGCTATGCCAGGAATGACCATCAGCCCCATTATTAACCCGAAGACATGAAGCCGCCCCCAGAGACCCGTATGTATCAAAAACACGCGCATCATAACCATTTGACTATTCTTCATATGCCCCAGCATCAGGTCCATCTTGGCGTAGGCGAGATACGACGCTATTCCGAGCCAGATGAAAATACCTCCAAAATTTACTAGACCGACACAAAGGAAAATTTTGTCAGCGGTACTCATACTCATTTACTGACCTCGTAAATCACTTCGTTTAGCCGTGCCCACCCAATCACCATGATTTATGTACTTGAAGGCTTCGGACACTGCGGCTAAGTGAGTGGCATAGCCAGTGTTCATGTCGTGTGCACCGCCCCGGCCCCTGTTATCAAACAAAAACACCTCCAAAATCAATCAAGCTGACATAAAGAATAATCTCCTCCTCGATATCTAAACTTATTTTCCAGCCTCAAAATCCATGACAAAAAGCGCTAGACAATACCAATTTTTATTAACACAAAAAGCCCGAATATTACCGATAACAGCCCCCAGCCGACCCACAGCATTACCGCCAGTTTGTGTTTCAAGGGGACAGGGAAATTTTTTAAATCCTCGGTGCTAACAGCTCCTTTTCGGACAAAAACACCAGGCATCACCATAAGTCCCATTATTAACCCAAAGACATGCATCCGCCCCCAAGGACCAGAATGTATCAAAAATGCACGAATCATAACTGCGGAACTGTTTTTAAAGTGCCCTAGCATCAGGTCCATTTTGGTATAGGCGATATACAGCGCTATAGTGATCCAAATTAAAATACCTCCAAAATTTATTAGACCTACACAAAGGAAAATTTTGTCAGCGGTACTCACACTCATTTACTGACCCCCTAAATCACTTCGTTTATCGCTTTGACGTGGCCTCCCACAACGCTAGCCACGACCAAACTTGGCATACGCTCCAAATCCAAACATAACCAATAGCAGCCCCCAACCAGCCCACTGCATAACAATCAGCTGGCGCTTCAGATTGGGGGGGAAATTCTTCAGATCCTCGGCGCTAACCGCCCCCCTCCGAAGAGCCATACCAGGCGTGACCATCATTCCCATTATTAACCCAAAGACATAAAGCCGTCCCCAGAGACCTGTGTGTATCAAAAACACGCGAATCATAACTATTGAACTATTCCTCATATGACCCAGCATCAGGTCCATTTTGGTGTAGGCGAGATACGACGCTATCCCGAGCCAAATAAAAATACCTCCAAAATTTACTAGACCGACACAAAGGATAATTTTCTCCTCAATATTCAAACTCATTTTATAGCCTTGCAAATCGTTTCGCGTGCTATTTCTCCATCTTCCCCCCCAGAAACCCTCCGGCGAAAGATCCTCCCTCTCCCACAAAACCGCACACAAGCATTCCTATCCAGCGCTACAGCGCCACAGATACTAGACAAGGCCAACTTTTATTACCAAAAAAAGCCCAAGCATTACTAACAAAAGCCCGCCATTCGCCCAAAACAACATAGTCAACTTCCGTTTTATATCATCAGGAAAGTTATTTAAATCCTCAGCACTTGCTCCCCCGTCACGAAGAAAAATTTTGGGGGTAACCATCAGCCCCGTTATTACTGCCAGTACATGCATACGCCCCCAAGGACCTGTATTTATCAGAAAAGCGCGGATCTTAATAGCGGGGCAATTACTCAAATGGGCAAGCATCAAATCCATCTTGGTATAGGCCAGACGAAGACCAAAGCCATAACAAACGAAAATACCTGCAAAGTCGACCAGAGTGACACCGAGGAAAATTTTGTCAGCAGTACCCAGGCTCATCCTGACCTCGTAAATAACTTCGCTTATCGCTTAAATGCGGTTGACGAGGGCGAGTAACTACCCATTAAGCTAGCCACGGCCAAACTTGGCGTATATGGCAAGTCCATACATAACCAATAGCAGCCCCCAACCAACCCATTGCATAACAATCAGTTTGCGCCTCAGATCGGCAGGAAAAGTGTTCAGGTCCTCGGTACTAACGATTCCCTTCCGAAGAGCGATACCAGGCATGACCATCAGCCACATTATTAACCCAAAGACATGGAGCCGTCCCCACAGACCCGCGTGTATCAAAAACCTGCGTATCATCACTATGGGACTATTCTTCATGTGATCCAACATCAAATCCATTTTGGTATATGCGAGATACGACGCTATTCCGAGCCATATGAAAAGACCTCCAAAATCGATCAGGCCAACACAGAGGAAGATTTTGTCGGCGACACTCACGCTCATTTACTGACCTCGTAAATCACTTCGCCTATCGCTTCACCAGCCATCCCGCCACCATAACCGGAAGCGAAAGACACTCCTCCCGCTACAACAAGACCACATACAAGTGTTCCCACCCCAACCGTTGGTACCCAGAGAGCAGCGCATATAGCGCCAGCTCCCGCACTGCCTAAAAGCGCGCCGGCGGCAATACCGCCCGCAACCCCTCCTGCGAACCCTCCGGTTTCGGTATATTTCACCTTCTCACACGCCTCAACATCACCCGCCCGGCAAACATCCTGCACTTTCATATAAGAAGCCCCGCCGCTAATAGCAGTGCCCACCCAGCCACCATAATTTATGTACTTGGAGGCTTTGGACAATGCGGCTAAGTGGGTGGCGTATCCAGGGTTCATGTCGTGTGCACCGGCCCGGCCCCAGCGATGCACCAAGCTGCGGCTGGAAATGCCCAAGGCGGTTTTCAGTTTCGGGTGGTCGGGGTAGTCGATGGTATGTTTGGTCAGCGTGGTGAGGTGGGTGTCGAGTTGAGCAAACAGTTGTTTGCGTTCGGCAAAGAACTCGGGGGATCGCAGGTGCCCGTGTTGGTTGAAGGTGCGCTTGTGCAGGTCTTCAATGGCTTTCAGGATTTGTCCTACCGTGTCTATGTTGTCTTTGTAAACCGCCGCGGCCATGCTGGTCCCAATAGAGCCGTACTTGATGAAAGACTCAATTTCATCACGGTGGAGAACCATGAAGTCGGCTTCTTCCGGGCTAAGATCCTCCAATACCTTGTTCACCACGCGTGCCGTTGCCATCAGCCGCGCTTCTTCCTCGGTGCATCGCCCATTATCGGGATCGCTGAGCACAATCATTTGCCCGGCTTTTATCTGATCCAACCCAGGGTTCAGGATCCTGAACTTGGCAATGACCCTGGAACTGGCTGAGGTGAACAATTGCGCTTCCAGTCGTTCAACCGTAGTGCTTCTGGGAACGATGTAGAACCCTGGGTCATGCAGTTCGATGGGTTCCGGCTGCAGCTCTGGAGGAAAAAGCTGGTAACGCTCATATATTGACGTCGGAACCGGCAGGTGGAGGGTGGCCAGGGTCTTTTCATTGGTCACCTTAAGGTGTTGAGCAAAGACATAACGCAGTAAGCGCTCGGGATCAGGTCGCATAGCCGGTTGGGTGAGCCGTGGCACTGGAATGCGTTTGACGCTATTGCTTACGGCACGTTGGCGATCACGCGCCAACGCCTGCGATTGACTCGCAAGGCTGCGGTACTCTTTCAATATGGCGTCGATGCCCTGCGTGGGGGTTTTACGACCGAGTTCAACGTCATCAATAATACGTTTGGCGTAATAGGACACTTCCCGAATAAACAACACGCGCCCATGACCTTGATCAAGGTGTCGGGCGCTGACACTAAGGGCTTGTCCTTGAAGTTGACCTGCTGCTTGGTGGACATCCCAGATATCATCACTGCTGGCGCTCATCGTGGTTCACCCCAAAAGCCATAGCCACTGGTGGCCGCTCTGAGGTTCGTGTAATTAATCTCACGGAAACGAAAAGCGACGTGCTCTCGCATTTCACCGTCAGATTGAAAGATCACATCAGGCATGTCCTGTGTCAGGTCGACAATGAGTCCACCCTTGATCGATATCGAATAAAACTTCTCCTGCGTACCCGAGGGCGTTGTTTGATAAAAATCAAACGTGCAGTCCAACTCTTCTCTTCGGGTCAGTGCTTGCTCTAATAAGGGAGACGATTTATCGATGTATTTGGAGATAATAATGGGGCCGTGGGTCGAGCTATTGTTATTCTCAAAATTGGCCAGGTTTCGAGTATAAGAAAGCATCATTATTTCGTCGGTATGCGCTGACTGGTATTTGTTGCCGATCGACTCTTTACTGGAGCAGCCTGCCGAAATCAATCCTTGAGCCTTGCCGGTAATTGTTACGTATCCAGGGTTAGCCATAACTACCTCTCCTTTTTGATGGAGGGTAGTTTATTGGAAAGTTTCCCCAGTTGGCTGTAGGACGTTTCTGAAAATCGCACGATGAAAAAATAATAAAGAGTCACTTTAATTGTTTGCTCGAACCCTGTTGCGCAACTTTCGTTACTGCGTTGCGCAACTTCTTGCGCAAGTTTAATTCCTCAGGGGATCACCTATGCAACATCATCACAACCACCACCAAATTCACCAACAAAGACACCAACGCCACGGTCCGCCAGACCTTGAGCGGTTCTCGCTCCAGCAGCGGGCGGGGTCGGGTGTTGGCTGGGTTTAGCTCGGCCTTCTCCAGGTTTATTAACCATTCCTCGGCGGTTTCATAGCGCTGGGCGGGGTCAGGTTGCAGCGCTTTGCTCAGGCAGTGTTCCAGCCAGTCGGGCACGTCCGGGCGGTAGCGGCTGGCCGGCACGGCGTTGCCGAAGCGCGGGTGTTGGAACGCTTCGATTTCGCCGTAGGGGTAATGCCCGGTGAGCAAGAAGTACAAGGTCACGCCGACGCTGTACAAATCCTGTTGCGCGCTGGGAGGGGTGCCGGTAAACGCCTCGGGCGCAATAAAGCTCGGCGTGCCCGGCAGGTCGTTGGCAGTGTCCGCCGACAACCCCGGACAAAAAGCCAGGCCAAAATCCAGCACCCGCAGGTCGCCATTGTCATCAAGCAGCAGGTTCTCCAGCTTGATGTCACGGTGAAAGATGTTGCGCCGATGCAGCAAGCCCACGGCACGTAACAGGTGGGTCGCAACGTCTTGCCACTGAGCCAGCGGCAGCGGGCCACTTGCACTGAACAGCTCGGCCAAGGTCTGGCCAGAATATTCACGCATCAGGTAATACAGGTGCTGACGTTCGCTGGCGGGATGAATTTCCGGGAAATACCGCCCCGCGACCCGACGTAAAAACCATTCTTCCAGCAACAGGCTTTGCCCGGCATTGGCCTCGGCGTGACGGCTGGCGGGCAGGGTTTTCAGTAGCCAGGGTTGCTGCTGACGATCACGCACCCGATACAGCAACGACTGGCGCGATTGCGCGAGCAGCGTTTCCACCTGCCAACCTTCGAACGCTTGGCCCGATTTGAGCGCAGGGGGCAGCGGCCATTGTTGCAACTGGACCAAGGTGTCGCCGAGGTTGTCTTCTCCCAACCTATCGACCTGGATCAGCAGCGCGCTGGCGTTGTCCTGACTGCCCGCCAAGTGCGCTGCGGCGACCAAGGTATTGACCGCGTTCTGCGGGTCATCTTGCTCGCGGAGAATCGAGCTAATCGTCGCATCACCCAAGGTCGCCCACACACCGTCGCTCAGCAGCAACCAGCGTTCGCCCTCGCGCAATTCGCCGTCCAGGTAATCCATGACCAAATGCTGGTCGAGCCCCAGCGCGCGCTTGAGCACGTGCCGCATCTCTGGTTGTTCCCAAACGTGGTCTTCGCTGACCCGTTGCAGCTCGCCGGCGTGCCAGCGGTAGGCTCGGCAATCGCCGACGTGGGCGAGGGTGAAGCGGCGTCCGCGCAGTACAAGGGCGCTTAAGGTGGTGAGCAAGCCGTTGGCCTGCAGCCAGCGATTTTGCGCCAGCAGCAAGCGGTCCAGCGACTGCGCAACACCCCAGGTTTCCGGTGTTGCGTAGTAATCCAGCGCCAATGCCTGCAAGGTTGAGCGCGCCGCTAATCCACCGTCGACGCATTGACTGACGCCATCGGCCAGCGCGAACAAGTAGCCCTTGCTCGCGGCCAGCGCTGGCATGGGTGTCACCTGGCGACTCGCGTCTTGATTCTCGGCACGTGGCCCATTGGCGCTGAAATGGGCGAAGCTCAGTTGCAGGCTCATTGAGCGGGTTAAACCCGAGCAGCGGTCACAGCGGCCGAACCCCAAGTGGTTCTCCAGCGACGTTTGACGTTATGCAAGCCGAACCAGGCCAAGACGCCCAGGCTGGCAAACAACCACAAGCCCATTTGGTAGCCGCCGGTATTCTGTTTGATTGCACCCAGGCCGGCTGCCAGTAGAAAACCACCGACGCCGCCGGCCATGCCGATCAGGCCAGTCATGACACCGATCTCTTGACGAAAACGCTGAGGAACCAGTTGGAACACTGCACCGTTACCGGCACCGAGGCCGAGCATGGCGGACACGAACAGTGCCAGTGCTGCCCAGGAACTCGGCAGGTTGAAACCGACAGCGGCGATGCAGATTGCGGCTACGCCGTACATGCCCGATAAGGTCCGAATCCCGCCAAAGCGATCCGCCAGAGCACCACCGAGTGGACGCATCATGCTGCCACCGAACACACAGGCTGCTGTGTAATAACCCGCCGTTACAGGGCTCAGGTGGTATTGGTCGTTGAAGTAGCCGGGCAGGGCGCTGGCCAGGCCGATGAAACCGCCGAACGTCACGGCGTAAAAGAACATAAACCACCAGGTATCACGGTCACCCAAAGCTTTTGAGTAGTCAGCCATGGATTTGGGTTTTGCCCGCTGCGGTGAGTTGCGCGCCATCAAGCTGAAGGCGATCAGCACCAGTACCAGTGGTATCAATGCGAATCCAAACACGTTGGTCCAGCCGAACGCCATGGCCAATGCCGGAGCAATCAATGCGGCGAACACGGTGCCGGAGTTGCCCGCACCGGCGATGCCCATTGCCTTGCCTTGATGCTCTGGCGGATACCATTGCGAGGCCAGCGGCAGGGCGACGGAGAACGAAGCGCCGGCCATGCCGAGGAATACGCCGAGCAACAGCGCTTGCTCATAGCTGTGGATGCCAAGCTGCCAAGCCGTTAGCAAGGCGCCGATCACGATCACTTGACCCACAATCCCGGCGGTCTTTGGCGACAGTTTGTCAGCCAGCAGGCCCATCAATACACGCAGAAAAGCGCCGGCCAGAATCGGCGTTGCAACCATTAAGCCGCGTTGTTGAGTGGTCAAGTGCAGGTCAGCGGAGATTTGCACCGACATTGGGCCGAGCAGGTACCAGACCATGAAGCTCAGGTCGAAATACAGAAAGGCTGCGAACAGTGTCGGTCGGTGACCGGCTTTCCAGAAGCTTGCATTCATAGAACACCTCATCCGCATTTAAAGAATCGTGGCCGGTGGGCCAAAACGCAAAAAACGCCGCAACCCGATTCGCCTGAGCGAGAAGAGTATGCGACGTCTTTGTCGTGAAAGGGGTAACCGCCTTTGGCTACCGGTGCAAGAGTAGTAGCAAGTTGCGAGCCATAAGCTTCAAGCTTGACTCGCTTTGCAACCCTGTAGGAGCGAGCTTGCTCGCGATCGGCTGCGCAGCGGCCGTAAATCATGCAGTACATTTTTCACGATAAACACCGGGTTTCGCATTTTTTCGGACCGCTTCGCGCTTCATCGCGAGCAAGCCAGATCCTACAAAAAATGTACGGATTTCAAAAGGTTAAACAGAACTTACGCCTACCCCAACAACTCACTCATGGCGATGATCTGCTCGGCTACTTGAATCAGCTTTTGCTGGCGGCTCATGGCTTGGCGGCGCATCAGGGTGTAGGCCTCTTCTTCTTTGCAATTTTTCATTTTCATCAGCAGGCCTTTGGCCAATTCGATGCGTTTACGCTCGGCCAGTTGCTGATCGCGTGCCTGTAATTGGGCACGAAGCTCCTGGTCGCTCTCAAAACGGGCCATGGCCACGTCCAGAATCGGTTGCAGGCGCTGAGCGTGAATGCCTTCGACAATGTAGGCGCTGACCCCAGACTTGATCGCTTGGCGCATGACCAACGGGTCGTGCTCGTCGGTGAACATCACGATGGGCCTGGGCTGATCGCGGCTGACCAGCACCACTTGTTCCATTACGTCGCGGCCGGGGGATTCGGTGTCGATCAGAATCACGTCAGGGCGAACCGCTTCGACCCGTGCCGGCAGGTCGATAATCAGCCCGGACTCATCAATGACATCAAAACCGGCTTCTACGAGAGCGGCCTTGAGGCGACCGACCTTCTTGGATGTGTCGTTTATCAGCAGGATACGCAGCATATTCGCAGGTTCCTTCAACGACGAACGCGGGTGAGGGCAGTATCGACCAGAGCATGCAGTTTAAAACTGTGTGCATAGGCCTGCGGGTCGCTACCGTCCCAGATTTTGCCATCGATCAGTTGGCTGCTGCGCATGGCTGACGCAGGCACGGTAACGCCCACCGCTTTGGCGGCCTGGCCATAGAGTTCCAATTGATGCACCTGAGCGGCGATGGCCAGGTAATCCGGGTCGTCACGCAGAAGACCCCAGCGGCGCAATTGCGTCATGAACCACATGCCGTCCGACAAGTAAGGCATGTTCACTTCGCCCGCCCGGTGAAAGCGCACGGCGTGTTGATCGTGCCAATGGTGACCGAGGCCGTCGCCATAGTTGCCCATCAAGCGTGGTTCGATGCATTCCACCGGCGTATCGAGGTAGTCACTGCCGCTGAGCAATTGCGCGGTACTGCGGCGATTTTCGTCGTTTTGCTCAATGAACTTACTGGCTTCGAGCACCGCCATCACCAACGCGCGGGCGGTATTCGGATTTTGTTGGACGAACGCCCGGGTGCAACCGAGGACTTTTTCCGGGTGATCCGGCCAGATGGCCTGAGTGGTCGCCAAGGTAAATCCGACACCCTGATTAACCGCGCTGGCGCCCCACGGCTCACCGACGCAAAAGCCGTCAATACGCCCGGCTTGCAAATGCGCGACCATTTGCGACGGAGGAACGACCACGCTGTCGACGTCGTTCAACGGATGGATGCCCTGACTCGCTAGCCAGTAATACAGCCACATCGCGTGGTTGCCGGTGGGGAAGGTTTGGGCGAAGGTCAGTTTTGAGCGGCTTTGGTGCACGCGGTTGTCCAACGCGTCAGGACTGACCACGTGGGCGTCTTGCAACGCTTTCGACAGGTTGATGCTTTGCCCGTTTTGATTCAGGCCCATCAGTACCGCCATATCGACTTGGCCGGTGCCACTGATTCCGAGCTGCACGGCATAGATCAGTCCATACAGGCTGTGGGCCGCGTCCAGTTCACCGTTGACCAATTTGTCACGCAGATTGGACCACGATGATTGACGTTTAAGGTTCATCGTCAGCCCATAGGGCTGACCGAAACCTTGGGTGGCGGCGACCACCAGCGGGGCACAATCGGTCAAGGCCATGAAGCCTAGATCGATAACATTCTTTTCCGGTGCATCGCTGCCTGCGACCCAATCCAGAGCGTTGTTGGGTGATTTATTCATAGCGCGTCTCTTTATTCATACGCGTCCCATAGCAATGCGTATGCCACACCCGGCGCGAGCGTCTGCAAAGATTACAGCATGTCTCGCCTCCAATGCCGGGTCCGTCTATAATCGCGTCCCTGAATTCAGCCGCTCACGAGCCACGCCCGCCCATGTATAACCTGGCCCGCCAGTTATTGTTCAAACTTTCCCCGGAAACCTCCCATGACCTGTCGCTGGATCTCATCGGCGCGGGCGGGCGTTTGGGGCTCAATGGCTTGTTGAGCAAGGCGCCTGCGCAGTTGCCGGTCACAGTGATGGGCCTTAACTTCCCGAATCCGGTGGGGTTGGCGGCGGGGCTGGACAAAAATGGCGCGGCCATCGACGGCTTTGCGCAGTTGGGTTTCGGCTTTGTTGAAGTCGGTACCGTGACCCCACGTCCACAGCCGGGTAATCCGAAACCACGGATTTTTCGGTTGCCCCAAGCTGAGGCGATCATTAACCGCATGGGCTTTAACAACCTGGGCGTCGATCACCTGATCACTCGCGTCAAGGCGGCTCGGTACAGCGGCATCCTTGGAATCAACATCGGCAAGAACTTCGACACACCGGTTGAGCGCGCCGTGGACGATTACTTGATCTGCCTGGATAAGGTCTACGAGCACGCGAGTTATGTGACGGTTAATGTCAGCTCGCCTAATACCCCCGGTTTGCGCAGCTTGCAGTTCGGGGACTCGCTCAAGCAACTGCTCGAAGCGCTGCGCATGCGTCAAGAATACCTCACTGTGAAATACGGCCGTCGCGTGCCGTTGGCGATTAAGATCGCACCGGACATGACCGACGAAGAAACCGTGTTGGTGGCCGCTGCGTTGATTGACTCGGGCATGGACGCGGTGATCGCCACCAACACCACTCTTAGCCGCGAGGGTGTCCAAGGTTTGCCCCACGCCTACGAGGCCGGTGGTCTGTCGGGCGCGCCGGTTCGCGAAAAAAGTACCCATACGGTCAAGGTGCTGGCGGGAGAACTGGCGGGGCGCTTGCCAATCATTGCGGCGGGCGGAATCACTGAAGGCAGGCACGCGGCGGAAAAAATCGCGGCCGGTGCAAGTCTGGTGCAGATTTATTCGGGCTTCATCTATAAAGGGCCAGCGCTGATCGGACAGTCGGTTGACGCTATTGCTGCAATGAGTCGCCACTGATCCAGCGTCGCGACGTCAAAACCCGGATAAAAAAAGGGGCTCCTTGAGAAGGAACCCCTGGGCGCTAGCCCGCCGCCCGGATAGGGCGTGCATGTTTAGTCAGGTGTGCAACTTTTTAAAAAAGCCTGGTCGGAATATGCCTGGTTAGCCGACCGCGTGAAGTTCGTTGAGTCTGTGGATGCCCGCAGTGCCGGTCATACCGTCCCAGTTGTCGCCGCGTCCTTCTCGCCAGCCATTGATCCAGGCTTGGCGTACTGACGGTAGAGTAAAAGGGCAAAGCTCACGGGATTTGCCATGAACACCAAATTGATATCCGCGTAAAAATGCTCTTTCCAACGGATCACGCTTAAGTCTTCTCATAGGGTATTGCCCTCGTTTGTTGACTGTTATGTCCCTGGAGACCTCATGTCGAGGTCGGGCAGAATCTTCTGCCGTGAGTACCCGCTGCCGGCGTCGCGGGCTTAGTGTCGTTGCCATTGCGGCGACAACCTGAGTTGAGTTCTAACCAATGCGCCGGACGCTGTGAATGATCGTTTTGTCATAACAACGTAACGAAAAGGGTGTTAGAGCCATAAGCAACCCACGCGTTTGGCGCAATGTTTTTTCCACAGCCCCGCTGAACCGAGGCTTTGATTGAGAATGGAAGTCGTTTTCGGGGTTAAAAGATGGCGGATTGACGTCAACCTTTAATCGACGAAGGGTCACGGAATGTGACTTATTGTTGCAACGTTTGTGCTCGCGCCGAGTCTGCGGTCCGAATTTATTCGGGAAGCGGGCTAGGGGGTTTATCTGATATATAGCATCGCTGCCTTGCAAATGAATGCGCTCCCAAAGGGATCGTTCAAGGTGGAACGGCACAATGTGTGTGCCACGCAGGCGTTCTCCAAGAAAGGCGCCTGTTTAAAATCTGGTTGGGCAATGCGTTGCCTCACCGCTACTCGCCTAAGGCGTTGGATTATCCATGTCGGACCGTTTTGAACTCTTCCTCACCTGTCCCAAAGGCCTTGAGGGCCTACTCGCTGAAGAAGCGACCGGGCTTGGCCTTGAGGAAACCCGCGAACATACCTCAGCCATTCGCGGCCTCGCAGACATGGAGACCGCCTACCGGCTGTGCCTCTGGTCGCGCTTGGCTAACCGTGTGTTGCTGGTTATCAAGCGTTTTCCCATGAAAGACGCCGAGGACCTGTATCACGGGGTCCTGGACGTTGAGTGGGAGGATCACCTGGACGCCGAAGGCAGTCTCGCGGTGGAGTTCAGCGGTAACGGTTCGGGCATCGACAACACCCACTTTGGTGCGTTGAAGGTCAAGGACGCGATTGTCGACAAACTGCGCACGCCGTCAGGCCTGCGTCCTTCGGTGGACAAGCTCAACCCTGATCTTCGCGTTCACCTGCGCCTTGATCGCGGGGAAGCTATTTTGTCGCTTGATCTGTCCGGGCACAGCCTGCACCAGCGCGGTTATCGTTTGCAGCAAGGTGCTGCTCCGCTGAAAGAAAACCTTGCCGCTGCAATTTTAGTGCGAGCTGGCTGGCCGCGTATCGCCGCTCAAGGCGGCGCGTTGACTGACCCCATGTGCGGCGTTGGTACCTTCCTGGTAGAAGGCGCCATGATGGCGGCGGATATCGCGCCCAACCTCAAGCGCGAGCGTTGGGGCTTTTCGGCCTGGCTTGGGCACATTCCTGCCATTTGGAAAAAGCTACACGACGAAGCGCAGGAGCGGGCCGACATCGGCCTGGTCAAGCCACCGTTGTGGATCCGTGGTTACGAAGCCGATCCGCGTCTGATCCAACCTGCGCGCAATAACATTGACCGCGCGGGTTTGAGTGATTGGATCAAGGTTTATCAAGGCGAAGTGGCGACCTTTGAGCCGCGTCCTGACCAGAACCAAAAAGGCTTGGTGATCTGTAACCCTCCTTACGGCGAGCGTTTGGGCGATGAAGCCAGTCTGCTTTATCTCTACCAGAACCTCGGCGAGCGTTTGCGACAAGCGTGTCTGAACTGGGAAGCGGCGGTGTTTACCGGTGCGCCGGACCTGGGCAAGCGCATGGGCATCCGCAGTCACAAGCAATACGCGTTCTGGAACGGCGCATTGCCGTGCAAATTATTGCTGATCAAAGTAGTGCCAGATCAATTCGTCACCGGCGAGCGCCGTACGGCTGAACAGCGGCAAGTCGAGCGCGATCAGGTTGAAGCTGATGCCAACGAATCCACCGAAGTCGAAGCGCCGGGCAAGTACGAGAAATACAACAAGAACGGCAATCCGATCAAAACGCCCGAGCCAGTCGTTGAGCACGCGCGCCTGAGCGAAGGCGGGCAGATGTTTGCCAACCGCTTGCAGAAAAACCTCAAATTGCTGGGCAAGTGGGTGCGCCGTGAAGGCATCGACTGCTACCGCGTCTACGACGCCGACATGCCGGAATACTCACTGGCTATCGACCTCTATCACGACTGGGTACACGTTCAGGAATACGCTGCGCCGAAGTCTATTGACCCGGAAAAAGCCTCGGCCCGATTGTTCGATGCGCTGGCAGCTATTCCTCAAGCGCTGAACATCGACAAGAGCCGCGTTGTCATTAAGCGTCGCGAGCGCCAGAGCGGCACCAAGCAGTACGAGCGTCAAAGCGCGCAAGGCCAATTCCGTGAAGTCAGCGAAGGTGGTGTCAAGTTGTTGGTTAACCTGACCGACTACCTGGACACCGGGCTGTTCCTCGATCACCGCCCAATGCGCATGCGGATTCAGCGAGAAGCGGCGGGGAAGCGTTTCCTCAACCTGTACAGCTACACCGGCACTGCCAGCGTGCACGCGGCCAAAGGCGGCGCACGGACCACCACCAGCGTGGACCTCTCGAAGACGTATCTGGATTGGGCGCGGCGCAACCTGTCGCTCAATGGTTTCTCGGATAAAAACCGTTTGGAGCAGGGCGATGTCATGGCCTGGCTGGACGCGAGCCGCGATGAATATGACCTGATCTTCATTGATCCACCGACGTTCTCCAACTCCAAGCGCATGGAAGGGATCTTCGACGTGCAACGAGACCAAGTGCAACTGCTTGATCTGGCGATGGCGCGCCTGGCACCCGGCGGCGTGTTGTATTTCTCGAATAACTTCCGCAAGTTTCAGCTCGATGAAAACTTGAGCGAACGGTACGCGATTGAAGAAATCACCGCCCAAACCGTCGACCCGGATTTTGCCCGTAACACCAAGATCCACCGGGCGTGGCGTATTACCGCGCGGTAAGCAATCGTCGCCCCAACACCTGGCTGAATGGGTCAGGTGTTGGCGCGGCCCGGTGTCTCAGCGGACCATCAAGGCCGTTGCAACGAGATTGAGGTATTGGCCAGCTTCGGTTGGCGATACAGATCAAGCAGTACGGTATCGAGCACGGATGCGGTACCGCCGACCTGCGACCCATTGAGAATCGCCACCACTGCCCACGTGTTGCCATTGCTGTCGCGGCTAAAGCCGGCAATCGCCCGCACGGTGTTCAGGGTGCCGGTTTTGATATGCGCCTCGCCGCGCATTTGCGTGGTTTTGAGACGTTTACGCATGGTGCCGTCAACCCCGACCAGTGGCAGGGAGCTTATGTACTCAGCGGCATACGGGCTCTGCCAGGCAGACTGGAGCATTTGTGCCATTTCTCTCGCGCTGACGCGTTCAGCCCGGGACAGACCTGAGCCGTTTTCCATGACCAAGTGCGTGGCGATAATGCCTTTCTTGGCCAGCCACTGGCGAATCACCCGTTGTGCAGCCTTGGCGTCGTCACCATCGGCATCGTTGCGAAACTTCGCACCCAAGCTCAGAAACAATTGCTGAGCCATGGTGTTGTTACTGAATTTATTGATGTCACGGATGATTTCCGCCAGATCCGGCGAATAGGCCTTGGCCAACAGTCGAGCGTTGCCAGGCACCACCTCTTCCCGGTCCTTGCCTAAAATGCTGCCGCCCAACTCTTGCCAAATCGCGCGCACTGCACCAGCGGTATAAGTCGGGTGATCCAGCAATGACAGATAGGTCTGAGAGCTGCAGCCCTGACCAAGTTGACCACTGATAATCACGCTGATGCTGCCGTCGACCTGAGGCGTCGGCGTGTAGCGCACATCGCCGGTACAGGCGTCGGAGGCCAGCGCCTTGACTTGGTTGTCGAGGTGGATGCTGGCAATTGGAGGCTCAACGGACACCATCACTTTGCCGGCGTCGTTGCGCGCGATAAAGCGCAGGGCCTTGAGGTTGACCATCAGCGCATCGGGCTTGACCAGGAACGGTTGATTTTCATCGTTGCCATCGTCGTTGAACACGGGCAATAGCGGCCGAATGAAATGGCTGCGGTCCAACACCAAGTCTCCCGTTACCTGCAGCACCCCGTTGGCGCGCAGATCGCGCAGCAGCAGCCAGAGTTTTTCCATATTCAGCTTGGGATCACCGCCGCCCTTAAGGTAGAGGTTGCCGTGCAGAACACCATTGCTGACAGTGCCGTCGGTGTAGAACTCGGTTTTCCATTGGTGGTTCGGGCCGAGCATTTCCAGCGCGGCATAGGTTGTCACCAGTTTCATGGTTGACGCCGGGTTGACCGAAACGTCCGCGTTATAGACCGTCGCAACGCCGGGGCCGGTGAGCGGTAAAATGACCAGGGAAAGCGCATCGTTTCGAAGTTTGGCGGCCTGCAGCGCCTGTTGAACCTTGGGCGGTAACGAGGTGTTGATCGGGGCGGCGGCGACGGACATAGCCAGAGGGAAGAAAAGACTGGCGAATAACAGGGGGCGTAAAGATTTGATCATTGGAAATAAAGCCCTACTGCTGAGAAGGGAAAAGTAGAGGGCATGGATGGATTCCCTCGTTGATCTTGACCGTTACCGAGATAAATACGGCCATTCAATAGGCTGCCCGGATCACCTGCATCTGAGCAGAATTGAGCGGCATTATGCCCCAAGCAAGGGTGACGTGTGCCGAGGAAACGCCGTCCAACGGGCAGTTTTTTGTCGATAAACAGCTAATATGGGTCTTAAGCGCGCTCCCGGACGAACATCCGGCACTGAGGCGGGCATTTAGTCGCCCAAGCTGGTAAAGTGCCGCCCGTTATTACTTATGAGGATTGTTCCATGGCCACTAACCGTTCCCAGCGTCTGCGCAAAAAACTCTGCGTTGATGAATTCCAAGAGGTTGGTTTTGAACTCAACCTGGACTTCAAACAAGACCTGGATGATGAGGCTATTGACGCCTTCCTCGATGCCTTCCTGACCGAAGCCATGGATGCCAATGATCTGAACTACGTTGGCGGCGAAGACTTTGGTCTGGTTTGCCTGAAGAAACGCGGCTCGGTTAACGCAGAGCAGCGCGCAGTGGTTGAAGGCTGGCTCAAAGGCCGCAGCGAATTGACAGAAGTGACTGTCAGCCCGTTGATCGACGTTTGGTACCCGGAAAAGCCGATCAATCCGGTTGCCTGATCCACGTTGATACAAAAAAAGCAGGCTCAAATGCCTGCTTTTTTTTGCACTACCTATTCCCCCGAAGTCTCTTCGACCTAGCGTGACCTCCCCATTCCCGCTTTTTCCAACACGCTGTGTTTATCGACGGCGTCGATTTGCTGTGGCTGAAGATAGCGGGTCGCATAGTGCTGATAGATGTCCGCCTGAATGAACAACTCGAACAGGGGCGGGTCGATGTGCTCATCGATACACATCTGCGCCATGATCGACAGCGCTTCACTCAGGCGTTTACCCTTTTTGTAGGGCCGGTCGACGGCCGTCAACGCTTCGAAGATGTCCGCGATGGCCATCATTCGTGCCGCGATACTCATTTCGTCGCGCTTCAAGCGTTTGGGGTATCCCGTCCCGTTCATTTTTTCATGGTGACCGCCAGCGATCTCTGCAACGCCTTTCAGGTGTGCGGGAAACGGTAAACGACTGAGCATCAAAATGGTTTGAACCATGTGATGGTTGATGATGTACCGCTCTTCAGCGGTCAAGGTGCCGCGACGAATGCTCAGGTTGTACAGTTCGCCGCGATTGAATTTGTACGGTGGCACATCCAGTTTGAATCCCCAGGGATTGTCAGCCGGTATTTCTTCAGCCTCTGCGCGCTGGAACAAGTGCTCAGCCCGGTCCACCAGCAAGGTTTCTCTGGCAGGCAATGCCGTCACAGGCTGACGGGCCTGACGGCGGTTCTCCTCCCAGGAAACGCCCAGCCGGTCATCTAGCGTACGCATCCAGCTGCGAGCGCCAATCTGCCGCAGGCGTCGTAAATCGGCATCGTCCATCGCTTCTCCCCCAAGATTGCACCGTGCAACAAAACTGAAGTCGTTATCCAGTTCGGTCAGCTCAAGGTCTCGGGCAGCGGCTAACTGAGGCTCGTGGCTTCCCATTGTTCGTCCTTGCCAATAAGTGACCCAGGCATCGCGTTTTAGCACCTCGAAGCGAGTGCGGATTTCATGAATCCGGTCGTACAAGGTTTCAAGTTTGGTGGCCTTGTCGACCACATATTCGGGAGTGGTGACTTTGCCGCAATCATGCAGCCACGCAGCGATGTTTAAGGTTTCCCATTCGTCTTCGGTTGGGTGGAAGTCGAGAAACGCCGGTTGCTGGCTTGCGGCGGCGGCGCGGGCCAGCATCAGGGTCAACACCGGCACCCGCTGGCAATGGCCGCCGGTGTAAGGGCTCTTCGCGTCGATGGCACCGGCAATCAGCTGGATAAACGAATCCAACAGCAGTTTTTGCCTGGACTGGAGGCGCTGGCTTTCGATGCATACGGCGGCTGCCCCAGAGACAGCCTCGGTGAAGGCTACCCGCTCAGGGCTGATGTTCTCCAGATCAGACGGGGTGCCGGTGTCGGCATGGATTAGATTAAGGGCGCCGATGGTTTCGCCATGCTGATTGCTCAAACGTATACCCAGTAGATGAATCCTCGGCGCGTCAATGGCTTGCATGAGCCCTTGCAGATCGCCTGCGTGCTCGAAGCTCAGCGCAACTACCACGCTGCTCCTGTTCACGACCAAATGTTGCAGCCAGCCGGGTTGTTGATCCGTGTGCAGATCATGGGCGCCTAGGCCGTAGTCCTGCGGCGCATGTTGGGCGCCAAGCATAACGAGACCAACGGGCTCTAGGCATCTGCTCTCGCTATTGACCAAATAAATCAAACCGGCCTGGGCCTGATTGATCGCCACGGTCTCGCAAAGAAGTCGTTGCAGCAGCGTATCGAAGTGGGTTTCGGCGGATAAGCTGGCGGTGATTCGAAGGAAACTGGCCAATGTTGCCTTCATCCGCGCCATGGACAACGACAGCTGGTCGACTTCCAGCACCAGCGATCGATGGCCGGCCGGACTCGTGAAATCAAAACTGCGGATCCCATCAGCTTCGCGCACCAGTGTCCGCAAAGGTTTAACCATGATGCGGGACATCAACCAACCCAGCGGTAAGCACAACAGCAGGGTGCTCAATGCTACCAGCGCTCCTTGCCATCGCAGGCGTATGGCGTCTGCCAACAGCTCATCCTCTGGCACTAACATTGCCAGTTGCAGCCCGGATGGACCGCCTTCTTTCAGATGGCTATGGGCAACTATCCAGTCGCGGTTACCCAGTGTCAGGCGGCTTGTGGATTCTACTCCTTGATCAAATAACCCCTTTAACGCCGGGCTTAGGTCTTTCGCGTTGACCAAATGGGCCGTGCCGCTTTCGATCACCAACTTTGAACTATCGGGGTACGCCACTGCGTTGCCGTTGCTGTCGAACACCACCACCTCGGTACTGGCGGTGATCTTGTGTTTGGCCAGTGTCGCGGACAAGGCATCTAGGGTCAGGTCTGCCGCGATAACGCTGTCCGTGCCACTTCGACGGGCCAATGTAGTGCCCACCACATGGCGGTTTAAAAAGACATAGGGTTCACTGGTGATCTGATCGGAACCGGCGCGGGCTTGCTCAAACCACCCCCAATCACGGGGGTCGAACCGTTCGTTCAGGTTTTCCTGTTGGCTGATCAAGTGCAGTGCGGCGTCGAAAAACAGCGACTGCGAGCGCGGCAAGGGAGTGCCGGCGATGTGCTCAATACTCCAGACCTGGTATGAGGCGTTCGCAGGTGCTTGAACATAGTGTTGCGCGGTGCCAGTCCGTAAAGGCCGGACCATGAAGAAATCGCCATTGCTGTAGCCCAGGTACAACGACGCAAGATTGGGATCGTTTTCTAATGCCTGTGCAAAGGGTTTGAGCAATGCCAGCCGTTGTCCCAGCGCGTAGGCGTGATTGGGATCATAGGCGGCCAACAGACTGAGCAATCGACGGATCGGTTGATAGGTGCGGTGTAAGTCGACCTCCACATCTTGGGCGATGGCGCCGAACAGCTTCTCGCTGCTGGATAAAATGATTTGCGAGGTTTGCCAGTAATTGAAAATACTCAGAACGACACTGGTAAACAGCAGCAGCACGGTGAACATGACACTGATGTGAAGATGCAGGGGGAAGCGGCGTTGTCCAGTCGAAGAATTCCAAGGCATCGCAACTCTCTCCATAGTTGTGCGCTGCATTACCACTCTTCAGCATAGACAAGGGTTACCGCTGTCACCCGGCTAGAGGCTAGTCACACTGCTGTGTCAATCCAGCTGCTTGCCCATGGTTATCTCGTACGGTGCCAGTCCACACGCGTGGTAGAGCGCCTGGGCCGCGTGATTGTGTGCAAATACGTTCAGCTCCAGACGACCGATATCGTTGGCGACAGCCCAGCGCTCGATCATGTCCATGACTTCAGTGGCATGGCCGCGACGCTGCGCGCGTGGATAGATTTCCAGATCATAAATAAACAGCGTTTTGACGCTGTATTCCTCGTAGGTGCCGAACCAGAGAAGGCCAATGTTTTCGCCTTCAGTGGAGTGCAGCGTAAAGAGATAGTGATTCGGCGTGTCGACCCCCTGCGGGAGCAACTGGTCCATTGACCAGCTTTGTTGCGCTGGCGTCAGGTCAAGCGGTTGCTTGTAGGTGAGTTGGATATCGTTTGCGTATCCGACGCTTGAATGCGCGGCGTAGGCCAGAAACTGTTCGGTATTCATCTCAATCCATTGCGTGGTCATGTTCTATTCCTTTTGGTTGGAGGACGCTCAGTCGACGTCGGTTTGTTGCAAGCGAAGGTCATGTTCCAGCGCTTTCATTGCGGCGTTGATGGCATGTCGATGCCCTTCGATCACTGCGTCCGGTGCCCCTTGGACGCAAGCGTCCTCCAGCGCCTCGCAGTGTTTAATCACCTCATGTGCCTGGATGATTAATGCCGCCCCTTTGATTTTATGCGCCATTTCTCCCAGGTACTGACGATTGTTGATGTTCCCAATCGCCTCTAGCTCCTTGCGGTCGTCCTGGCTGCTGCTGAGTAATTGCGCCAGCAAGCGTTGGATCATGTCCGGTTTGCCTCCGGTCAAGGCATGAATACCATCAACACTGAACGCAGCTGAACCCAGGTCAATGGATGACGTGGGGGCGGCCGGAGGACGATGCGGTTTTATCGTGACCAACGCTTCATTGAGCGCATTTAGGCTGACCGGTTTGAACAAGCAGGCATCCATCCCGGCCTCTCGGCAGCGTTGATGCTCCTCAGGCTGCGCATTGGCGGTAAAGCCGAAAACAGTACAGTGCTCAAGCGCGTACTTTTGTTCATGGGCACGGATAGCGCGGGTCAAGTCATAGCCATTCATGACCGGCATGTTGCAATCGGCCAGAACCAGATCGAACGGGTCAGTAAGCCAAAGTTGCAAACCCTCTGCGCCGTTTTCCGCCGATTGGAAACTATGGCCGAGAAAGCCCAGTTGCTGGCACATCAACAGCCGGTTGGCAGGGTGATCATCGACGATCAGAATGTTCAGCGGCGTGCCGGTTTCAGGTGGCTGATCACGCAGTTGCTCGTTGGTCTTGAGCGGTTCCAGGGTGGTCAGTGTCAATGCAACCTGAACCAGTGTTCCTTGACCAGACTGACTGCTCAGACTCAGCCGTCCCCCCATCATTTCACAGAGATTGCGGCAGATAACCAGCCCCAGTCCTGCGCCGCTCCTGGCCAAGTGGCCGGAATTATCCGCTTGGGCGAAGGGCTGGAATAATCGATGCTGATCCTCATCACTGATGCCGATTCCACTGTCCTGAATCCGCAGTTGTACGTGCAGTTGTTGCGGGTCTGGCCGGTCTTCAACGACCACGCTTATTTTGACCTGGCCTTGCTCAGTGAACTTGATGGCGTTGCTGAGCAGGTTTGACAGGATCTGTTTAAACCGTAACGGGTCGAGCAGAACATCACCATTGATGCGGCTGTCGAGGTCGAGCAGCAGGTTCAGGCTTTTCTGTCGGGCGAGACCGTCAAATACCCGCACAACTGACTCCACTAGCTCGCGCAGATTAGCCCGTTCAGGACACAGGTTGAGGCGACCGGACTCAATTCGTGCGATGTCCAGAATGTCACCGATCAGCTCCAATAGATCGCGGGCAGAGTTGTAAGCCACCTCAATGGCCGGCCGGTCCAGATGACCTTGATCGGCCCGTTTGAGCGCGAGTTCAAGCATGCCAATGACGGCGTTCATCGGGGTGCGGATTTCATGGCTCATGGTTGCCAGGAAGGTCGTTTTGGCTCGACTGGCTTCATCTGCCAGGTCCTTGGCCCCGCGTAGCTCTTCCATCAGTTGACGGCGCTCGCTGATGTCGATCCAGCCACCAATGATGCCTTGAACTTCACCCAGCGAATCGCGAAAAGGCAGAATCCAGTGATAGATGGTGAGTCGGCGGTCTCCGATTTGCAGGGGGCGATCAAGTATCAACGAAGTGCCTTCGGCCATTACCCGATGATAATCGGCGGCGAATTCCCGTGCCTCGAATGCATTGCTCAGCACGCCGTCCATCACGTTCTTGCCGATAACCTCTTCACGTGTGGCTGAGAAAGCGGCCAGGTAGCTGTCGTTACAGGTTTGCAGCAACCCCTCACAGTCCCGGACATAAATGGGATGTGGCGTGCCGTTAAGCAACGTGCGCATAAACTCGAACTGATCATTCAAGGCACGTTCAGCCACTTCGCGTTTTTTAATCTGGCGGCGCATGTAAGCGTTCCACGCCAACGAGCCCAACAGCAGCAGACCAGTGCCGATCACGATCTGATAAATCAACTCATGGTAATTGCGCCAATAACCGCCACTGGGTGGCACGTATGCGCGCCATCGGTTGTTGATTATCGCCAGGTCCTCGGGAGCAATGCTGGAAAGCGCCTTGTCGAGAATCGAACTGAGCTCTGTCGCATCACGTGCAGTGGCCATGGAAATACGCGCTTGATCGTCGCCGACTGTGGCGCTCATCTGCAATTTATCCTCGAACAACTGTGAGGACAGAAAATAGTTGGCGCTGGGTAGCGAGACAATCGCACCCTGAACTTGGTGTTGAGCGAGTATGTCCAGGGCCTGAAAAGGATTGTCTGTTTCCACCACTTGGGCGCCGGGGTGTTCTCGTCGGACAAAGGGCAGGGTCGGGCTGTTTTGGAGGACCGCCAGACGTTTGCCGTCGAATTGATCCAGGCTAACTGGACTGTCCGCCTCCTGACGAGTGACCAGAACGAATGAGGTATCCACATAAGGACGGGTGAAGCTGAAGCGACTTTCCCGTTCATCGCTGGGGATCATCGTGCCAATAATGTCCGCCTGACCTTCGCTGACTTGTTTCATCATGTCGGCCATGCTCGGGGCACGTCTGACCTCGAAATTCAGCCCCGTACGCAGTCGGATCAAATCGAACACGTCAGCGGTGATGCCTCGAAAGTTGCCGGAGGCGTCGAAGAAGGTCAGTGGTGCGTACGCCTCGTTGATCACAATGCGCGCCACTGGATGCTGTGCAATCCAGCGCTCCTCGCGCGGAGTCAGTTGTAGCTTTTGGTCCGTGAGCAACAAGTCGCTACCGGCATTCCAGCGCTTGGAAATACTCACTCGCTCGACGATAGGGATCGCTTTCAGCACTTTATTGACGATGTCCAACAACTGGGTGTCATCGCTGCGCATGGCAAAACTGAACCCATTGGCCTCATGTTTGCCGAAATTGGCCATCTGAACGTTGTTCAGATAGCCCTTGTTGATCAGGTAATGGGTGGAAATGGTATCGCCCAGAAAGACATCGGCCTGATTGAAGGCGACTGCGTTGATCGCGCTTTGAAACGACGGATAGGTCTGCAACAGCGCGTTGGGGTAAAGGGCTTTGACTTCTTCACGGGGCAGGTAGTGATAAACCATACTCACGCGCAAGCCTGCCAAACCGTCGGAAAGCGGGCGGGTTTCTCCGGTGCGAGTGACCAGTACCGGCTGGTCAACCGCGTAGGGGAGGGACAGCGTAAGGTGCTTGCCTTGCGCTTCGAAACCATTGGCGCTTCCGAGCAGGTCAATTTGTCCTTCGGTTAAGGCTTCAATGGCCGCGTCCCTTGATTCGAAGCGCAAAACCTTGATTGGCGTGTCCAGTGCGTGGGCAAGAATGCCGGCGTAGTCAGCCGTGAATCCTTCGTAATCGTGACCGGTCAGGGTCATGTCGAACGGCGGATAGTCGGGGGCTGACGTGCCGAGCCTCAGCTCACGCTTGTTTTGCAACCATTGCCATTGCGCTCTGTCCAGCCGGGTATCCATATGGCTGGGGCTGGACCGACTCAGCAACGTGTAATTCTGAGACGCAAGGTCAGCTGCCTGCACAGTGACGCTCAAGCACATGCCAGCGAACAGCTTCATATAATCCATTAAGCGCTTCGACATCCGGTCTCTCACACTAGCGCGTTACGTTTTGCCAGCTCGATAAGCTCCACCAAGGTTTTTACCCTGAGTTTTTGCATAAGGCGTGTTTTATAGGTGCTGACGGTCTTATTGCTGAGAAACATTCCTTTGGCAATCTCCTTGTTGGTTCTACCTTGAGCGAACAGCTGCAATACCATGAGTTCGCGGTCGTTGACCAGTTTGAATAATTCAATTTCGGAAGGCGGGCCGTCTGCGCGAGATGCCGGGCTCAGGGCTTGGCTTGGAAAGTAATTGTAGCCCGATAATACGGCTCTTACCGAACTGAGTAACTCACTCAAGTCTTCCTGCTTGCATACATAGCCCGCAGCACCTGATTGCATACAACGTATAGCAAACAGATTGGGTGTCTGCGCCGTCAATACCAGGATTTTCGACGGCAAGTTCATTGCGTTGAAGCGGGCCAGCACCTCCAGGCCGTCCAGCTTGGGGATGCTGATGTCGAGAATGATCAGGTCTGGCAGGCATTCACGGACCATTTGCATGGCATCAACCCCGTTATCCGTTTCTCCCACCACTTCATAATTTTCGTTTTCCAATAGCATCCGAACCGCGAGGCGAATAACAGGATGATCGTCGATGATAAAAACCGAGTGCATAGTTCATTTCCATACAAGCAAAGAGTAAAGCGCGCACCTTAGCTCAGAAGCTTGGGCCGGCGCATGAACCTACAGGACCGTTAAGTGGATATAGGAAGTTTCCTACACGAATTAACGTATTAACGTACGTAAATGTTCATAACCTCCAAGGCAGTGTTTAATTTTGAGCGGCCATATTGTGTGGATTCGAAATTGAAATACAGCCGGTTTATAGCGTTTCGGAATTATCCTACAAACAATTAGGTATCGGCCCACATGTTAGGGTTGTTTAATAGCGCAGTTGATTAGAAGAAAAGGGTTGAACGACTGTTTAAAGCTGTTTGCCCGCATCGCTAAGGGCTATTCGCGCCGATATGTGAAGTGTGCATCGGCGTTCTCCAGCAGGTCAGTGAGCGCCTGAACCTTCAGCGGTTTGCTCAGGCACCCGAGTAAGGGAAGACGAAGCACTCTGGCTTTCTGCTCAAGCTCCTGGAGCTGTTCGTCGCTTAATCCGCTGAGCAATACCGCTTTGTGAATCAAGCCTTGTTGACTGGCCAATATGATCAATTCCAGCCCTGTCAGATCTGTCAAGCACTGGTCGCAAAGCAGCACATCAAAGGGCTCACTCGCGGTTTCCATGGCCTGCATCGCTTCGCCAGCGCTCAATACCGGGGTCAGTCGGAAGTAACCTTGATTGTTCAGCAGTATTTGGGTGGCAATCAGTTGGAAGGGGTGATCTTCCACTAGCAGGATGCGCAGGTTGTTTTTTGACATCAGAGTATTCCGGGCTAACACGATGGCGCGACATGCGCGTACCAACCAGCCGGGCAGTCGTTGCTCGGGAAGCGTCAGGCTCTTGATGACCTTTTTGCATCGAATACGACCACTGCGTCTGGTTAATAATTCGTCTGGCCAGTGACGGCCAGAAGTAGATCGAATTATTCGGCAGCAGAGCCTCTTGAGCGATAAGACGTTTCTGTTCTCGGTGTAGGCTGTGTCCCTAATTGTAGTGCGGGGACGCATTATTGAAGATCGGCCGCCGGATGACGGCGCACAAGGGTCGCCTCATCCGGTCGTACCGCTGAAACAATTAAACCGGGCTTGAGCGCCCGGTCATCTCACCTGCCATCTCACTGGCATAGCTGTCGGTCATGCCAGCGATGAAGTCGATCATTCGTAGAAACGACGCATGTAAGGGCCAGTGGGGGTCCGGTGCGTTGTTGCCGAGGAGGTCAAGAATGCGTCGGTGTTTGAACGAAGGTGTACGCCCGCCAAATTGCTCAAGCGCTGCGCCACAAAAGGCATTCAGCAAAACCTCCAAGGTGGTGTAAGCGCCTATTTCATGCAGCGTTTTACGTTTGTCCTGGAAGATTTTCTTGCGTGCCATGTCTTTCGCATCAAGGACGCATCGCTTGGCAGGACCGTGCATGTGCTCCACCAAATCGCCAGTCAGGGTGCCTGCCAAGAGAGCTTCTTGTTGCTCGACGAACGCCCGGGCGGCAGCGTTGGTCAGGTGTTCGATGGCTTTGCCACGCAGAATGGCCAGCTTGCGGCGACGTGAATCGTTAGGCCCCAGCTGACGATAGGTTTCCGGGATGTCATCACCCACTAACCCCAGCAGCAAGGACTCGACCTCGGAATACTCAAGCAAGTCCATTTCCAGACCGTCTTCAAGGTCGATCAAGGCGTAACAGATGTCATCGGCTGCTTCCATCAGGTAAACCAACGGATGGCGCGCCCAGCGTTGCTCCTCGAGTTGCGGCAAACCAAGTTTGTGCGCGATTTGCTCGAGAATCGGTAACTCGCTTTGGTAGCAACCGAATTTGTGTTTTTTATAGCCCAACGAGTCCGCATGACGAGCGGTCCAGGGGTACTTCAAGTAAGTCCCCAGCGTCGCGTACGTCAGCCGGGTCCCGCCGTCGAACTGGTGATACTCCAGCTGGGTGAGTACCCGAAAGCCCTGAGCATTGCCTTCGAAATTCAAGAAGTCGTTGCGCTCGACTTCGCTCATGGCGTCCAGCCAGCCGCGTCCGGCGGCCTGCAAGAACCAATGGCGAATGGCGTCTTCGCCGGAATGGCCAAACGGTGGGTTGCCTATGTCATGGGCGAGGCACGCCGATTGTACGACCATGCCCAAGTCACTGGGCTCACACCAGTCGGGCAGGGCATCTCGAATGGTTTCGCCAACCCGCATTCCCAGCGAACGCCCGACGCAGCTGACTTCCAGCGAGTGGGTCAGGCGCGTATGAATGTGGTCGTTGCTGGTCACCGGATGGACCTGAGTCTTGCGTCCCAGCCGGCGAAAAGCACCGGAGAAGATGATGCGGTCGTGATCTTTATGGAACGGGCTGCGGCCCAGCTCCTGAGGGCTGTGTATGGGCTTGCCCAGTCGTTCGCGATTTAGCAGGGTTTCCCAATCCAAGGCCGTCACTCCATCTATTGAATGCGCCTAGCTTCCCGGTTCAGTCGCTCGGCTGCAAGCGGATAGAAGACTCGCCTTGGCTTTGACACCGCGTTGTATCGCAGCAAATGGGGGAGATGGGCGTCGAGCTGAAATGCGGTGGTGTTAAAAAGCTGTTTGAAGCGAGGCTTAACGATCTCGTTACACCCTTCGTCAGTCTTGGAGAAACGACGACTCCGACCGGGGCCGTTCAGTGAGCCGATATGGCGATTCACTTCCCCATTACTGCCAGATGAATGTCCTGCAACGGCAAAATCCGCTTCGCTGCGCCCAGTTTGATGGCTTCCTTGGGCATGCCGAACACCACGCAACTCGCCTCATCCTGGGCAACGGTGGCAGCCCCGGCGTCGAGCATTTCCTTTAGCCCTCGGGCGCCGTCATCGCCCATTCCGGTCATGATGATGCCGCTGGCGTTCTTGCCTGCGAATTTGGCAACCGAGCGAAACAGTACGTCCACCGAAGGTCGGTGGCGGTTGACCAAGGGACCATCGACCACTTGAACGTGGTAATACGCGCCGCTACGGGTTAACAACATGTGTTTGCCACCCGGCGCGATTAAGGCCAATCCAGGCAGCACGCGGTCGTTGTGCCGGGCTTCACGTACTTCGATCTGCGAAATGCTGTTTAGGCGTTCGGCAAAGGCGGCGGTGAATTTCTCGGGCATGTGCTGAACGATGACGATGCCGGGACAGACCCGTGGCAATGCCGTCAGTACCGCTTCAAGCGCTTGGGTGCCACCGGTGGAGGTGCCGATTGCGACGATTCGTTCGGTGGTGTGAGGCATCGCGTGGCCGTTGGCAGCAGACAAAATCACGTCGGCGCTCAATTTGCCGGCCGGTTCCAGGCGCGCAGTGGTGGCGCGTTTGCCGAGGTTCTTCACGTTTGCCGTGGCCGCCGCGCGAATCGCTGCGATGAGTTCGGCGGAAGATTCGAGGAGGAAGTTTTTCAGCCCGCTCTTGGGTTTAGTGATGATTTCCACTGCGCCCGCCGCGAGGGCCTGCAAGGTAGTTTCCGCGCCTTTTTCAGTCAACGACGAGCAGATCACCACCGGGGTAGGCCGCTCGGCCATGATTTTTTTCAAAAACGTGATGCCGTCCATGCGCGGCATTTCCACATCCAGCACGATGACGTCGGGCCATTCACGGGCGAGCTTGTCCATGGCGAAGATGGGGTCAGAGGCCGATGCCATGACTTGAATGTCTGGCGTGCTCTCGAGAATGGCCAGTAGGACTTGCCGCACCACGGCGGAGTCATCGACGACCAGTACCCTTATTTTTTTCATCATTGCCTTCAGCTGTTTTCAATGAGGTGTGCCTCACCCAGACGTGACCGCTCCAGGTGTCGAAGATGAGGGTGCGATGCCCAAGGCCGCCCAGGTCCTGGCTTTTTGGGGTTAACCCCGATTGCGCGGCAAGCTCATGGGCAGCGGCCACGTTCATGTGGGCCACGTTGCTGCCCATCAGGTCGCGGCGTTGCTCAGGGAACATTTCGCCGCCACCGAATAGCTTGAGTTGATACTCCTCAAGCGTTGTCTGGTGGGCAACTATCTCCTGCTGGAACAGCGCTAAGGCTTCGTCAACGTATCTCCCGTCAAGCTCGGCGCCTCGTCGCGCCCGATACGGCAGCATGCAATGGCACAGGCCGCCGATGTTGTGCACCGGGTGCCACAGGATAATGGCGATACAGGAACCGAGCAGGGTACGCATCCGTGCAGGCCCGCTGCTGAAATGGAATTGACCGGGGGCCAGGTAAAGGTCAATTGCGCCTGGGGGCGTATTCATGGTTTACGGTAAATGGACGGCGTGACCATTTTCAGCGCGTCGCTGACGCCGTTGAGGCTTTCCGAGTGACTGATAATCAAGTGCCCTCCGGGTTTGAGCAGGGGAAAAATCCGGGCGACGACCTTGCGCTTGGTGTCCTGGTCGAAATAAATCATCACGTTGCGCAGGAAGATCACGTCGAATTCACCCAGGTTGGGCAGGGCCTCGTTGAGGTTGACCTGAATGAAATTGACCCGATTGCGCAGGGCTTTTCCGATGAGAAAGGTCCCGTCCTGACTGCCCGTACCCTTGAGGCAATATTTCACCAGCAGCGGTTGGGGCAGGGTGCGTGCGCGCTCCATGGGGTAGTGGCCGTTACGCGCCGTGAGCAGCACTTGGGTGCTGATGTCTGAGCCGACTACTTCCCACGGCGTAGTGCCCAGTCCTTCGGCGAGGGTCATCGCCAGGCTGTAGGGCTCCTCTCCCGATGAGCTTGCCGCGCTCCACACTCGGAAAAGCTGTCCAGGCCGAGCCTTGGTAAGTACCTCTTGGCGCAGGAAATCAAAGTGCTTGGGTTCGCGAAAAAAATAGGTTTCGTTGGTGGTCAACAAATCCAGCGCGATTTGCAGTTCAGGAGTGTTTTGGTTGCCCATGATCAGCGTGAAGTAATCGCCGTAACTGTCCAGTTGGTAATGCTTGAGGCGTTTGAACAAGCGGCCAGCCACCAAGGCCTTTTTCGCTGGCGACAGGTTGATCCCTGAGGTGCGGTAAAGCCAGGTTTGAAACTGATCGAACTCGCGATCATTCAGGGATGCGGTGGTCAGCATGACGGTCCTTGCCGGGTTTCATTGCGGATCGACGGTGGCATCGGCTTGGGCACCGGCAAGCCTTGACATCTCGTCGATGGACAACACGTTATCGACCTCTAATACGATGACGAACTTGCCCTCGACCTTGGCCATGCCGCTGATAAAGTCGGCCCGCACCCGGGCGCCAAAGCTGGGCGGCGGTTCAATCTCTGCCGCTGGAATTTCCAGCACCGCGCACACGGTGTCCACCAGCAGGCCGATGTCTTGCGATTGGCCGTCGTCGGTGTTGGCTTCGATAATCACCACGCAGCTGCGGCGGGTGGTGCCTGAATTCTCCCGCCCGAAACGCGCCGAGAGGTCAACCACCGGCACCACAGCGCCCCGTAAATTAATCACCCCGCGAACGAAGGCGGGCATCATCGGCACGACGGTGAGGTGGCCGTATTCGATGATTTCCTTGATGCCAAGAATGCCGATGGCAAACATCTCGCCACCGAGCATGAAGGTCAGGTATTGCGCCTCCTCGGCAACGACAGCGGTGGTTTGCCGGGTGGTCATGATTGAGCCCATGCCTTTTTCTCCAAAAAATCTAACCTATGCAGCCTTCATCAGAACCGGGTGAATTCGGTTTCGTCAGGGCCAGTCGTTTGCTGGGCAAATGACCGGTTGAGCGGAGTTTGACGAGGCTGTTTACGGCCTGCACTAGCGCCGTTGATCGCAGGCTTGGTGGCCCCGCGTACGGTTTTACTGCCCTGTGACGAAGCATCCAGGGTAAAGAAACTCATCGCTTGTTGCAGTTGCTCGGCCTGGCTGCTCATCTCTTCGGCGGTGGCCGCCAGCTCTTCGCTGCTGGAGGCGTTCTGCTGTGTCACCTGATTGAGCTGGGTCATGGCAGTGTTGATTTGCGCAACGCCTGCGGCTTGTTCTTCAGAGGCGGCGCTGATTTCCTGCACCAGGTCCGAGGTCTTGTTGATCGAGGGGACCATTTCGTCCAGCAACTTGCCGGCGCGCTCGGCCAACTCGACGCTGCTGCCAGACAATTCACCTATTTCCTGTGCGGCCACTTGGCTGCGTTCGGCCAGTTTGCGGACTTCGGCAGCAACCACGGCAAAGCCTTTGCCGTGCTCACCCGCCCGTGCGGCTTCGATGGCGGCGTTCAACGCCAACAAATTGGTTTGATAAGCGATGTCATCAATGATGCTGATGCGCTGGGCGATTTTTTTCATCGCCACCACGGTTTGCTGCACCGACTGACCGCCATCGGTGGCTTCCTTGGCCGCTTTGCTGGCCATGCCGTCGGTGACTTTGGCGTTCTCGGTGTTCTGATTGATGCTGGCGCTCATCTGTTCGATGGAGGCGCTGGTTTCTTCGACGCTGGCCGCTTGTTCGCTGGTGGCCTGGCTCATGGACTGGGCAGTAGCACTGACCTGTTCCGAGGCGCTGGCCAGGTTGTCAGCGGCATTGCGCACTTCACCAATGATGTGGGAGAGCTTGCCGACCATGTTGTGCATGGCGTTGAGCACCATGCCGGTCTCGTCTTTCGAACCTGGTTCGATCTTCGCGCTAAGGTCGCCTTCCGACAGTTGGCTGGCAACGCTGGCGGCCAATCGCAAGGGGCGGGAAATGATTCGCGAAATGAACAGCGCCAACAGTAAGCCCACTACCAAGGCGATGATCAACACGGAAATGATCGATATACGGGCACTGGCGTAGAGATCGTTGCCGTGCTGATTGGCAGCGGCGGCACCGTCGTCGTTCATGAGTACCAGTTTTTCCAGGTCCCCAAGCACCGCATCGTAGGTGCGCTTTGAGTCGCCTCTGAGAATGACCTTTGCGTCTTCGACGGTATTTTGCCGTGAGGTATCAAACAAGCTTTTGCTGGTGACGAGGTAGGCTTCCCAGTCACTGCTGAACGTGAGGAAGAGGGCGCGCTCTTGCGGGTTGGAGATGAGCTTTTCGTAAGACAGTCGGCGCGCGTCCATCTCTTTTCTAACCTCGCCGGCTTCTAATTCCATTTGAGTTTTTTCAGCCGCCACGTCGGTGAGAATATGCCGAGCCTCTTTGATGCGGTAGTTGGCAGCGTAGAAACGCATGGCCGAAGCTGCGCGCACAGACGGCATCCAGTCGTCGCGTATTTCGGTGGAGGCGTTATTGACCAAGCCCAGTTGAATGATGGAAAAAACGCCGATCAGCGCTGTCAGCGCGAGCACCACCAGAAACGAGGTGATCAGCTTGGTCGCTATCCTGAGATCGTAAAACCATTTCATTGGGTGATTCCTCCGTGCGCAGTTCGGATGCCGGCTTGGCGAGTGCGTGCGTTCAAATGTGGGGTTGTTGAGGTATGGCGAGTTTCAAGCTGTACGATTTGCGCGAGCAGCGCCGGTACGTCGAGGATCAACGCAACGGCGCCACTGCCAAGGATGGTCGAGCCGCTGATACCGCGTAGCGTGCTGAACAGTTTGCCGAGAGGTTTAATGACGGTCTGGAACTCGCCCAACAGGTCATCCACCACCAGCCCGGCTTTGTGCTCAGCGCACCGCACCACCACCACGTTTTCCCGGCGCACCGGTTGGCCGTCATGGTTGAAGTGATCGCGCAGGTAAACCAGCGGCAACACTTCGCCACGCAAGTCCAGGTAACTGCTGTCCCGGGCCTGTTGGCGATTTTCTTCACTGAGTTCGATGCATTCTTGAACCATGTCCAAGGGAATGACGTAACTCGCTTGGCCAATACCGACCAGGAATCCGTTGATGATTGCCAAGGTCAGGGGCAGGCGGATACGAATGAGCGTGCCTTGACCGGGCTGGCTGTCGAGATCGACCGTGCCGCGCAGTAAGGTGATGTTGCGTTTGACCACGTCCATGCCGACGCCACGTCCGGAGAGGTTGGTAACGGCCTCTGCAGTGGAGAATCCAGGCTCGAAAATCAGGTTGTAGATTTCCTGATCGGTCAGGGTTGCAGAGGCGGGGACCAAACCCCGTTCATGGGCTTTTTGCAGAATGCGGTCGCGGTTCAGCCCTGCGCCGTCATCGGCAATTTCCAGGACGATGCTGCCCGAGTCGTGGTACGCGTTGAGGTGCAGTTGGCCCTTGGCCGGTTTACCCGCCGCCAGCCGTGCTTGGGGTGTCTCGATTCCGTGGTCCATGGCGTTACGCAGCAGGTGCATTAACGGGTCGCCGATTTTCTCGACCACGGTTTTATCCAGTTCGGTGTCGGCGCCGCTGATGAGTAAGTCGATGTCCTTACCCAATTCCTGGCTGACATCGCGTACCACTCGCCGAAAGCGATTAAACGTGTCACCGATGGGGATCATCCGCAGGCGCAACGCCCCGTCGAGTATCTCCTCGACCAGCCCGGACACCACCGATGTAGATTCCTGTAGCGGACCGTTGTGGCTGCTGCGGGCCAACAGGCTGGTGCCGGCGCTGGCGATGACCAATTCGCCGACCAAGTTGATCAGTTCGTCCAATTTGTCGGCGTTGACACGAACGAAGTTACCTTCTTTGACCTTGCTCTCCTGCAGGCTGCTTTGCTTGATCAGCGCCGATTGCACCACGACGGGTTCAACCGTGCGCTGTTCAATGAGAATTTCGCCCAGCGGCACGTTGTTTTCGCCGGGCGCGTTGGCGATTTGCAGTTGTGTGGCAAGGCCGCTTTCCAGCTCGTGCAAAGTCAATGCCCCGCAGCGGGTAAGGATCTCGCCCAGACGTGCGGGGCCCTCCGGCAGTGTGTCGATCAGTTGCAGGTATTCTTCGATGCGGCTGTGCGGGGCCAAGATATGGATCACGCAGTCATCACGTACGAAGTCGAAGGCTTCGGCAATGGCGGTGCGGGTAGCGTCTGAGCGGAAGTCGATTTCAAACCCCAGGTAGCAGCTCTCGGCATCCAGCTCATCTAACCTAGGCATGGCGTCGGCCAGGGTCGTGATATAGACGATTTCACCAAGGGTATTGAGGTAGCGCAGGAACGACAGGGGGTCCATGCCGTTACGGAAGACGTTGCTGCCAAAGCGCAGGGAAATGTGCCACAAATCGGAACTGACGGAGGTGTTATCCGTCACCACCTGAACCGTCGACGCTTCGGCCGCTGACGCACAGACCGAAGCGGTTTTTTGCGGAGTGTCCTGATACGCCTGCAATCCTTCACGCAGGCCTGTTTCGCGATCAACGGCTGCAGCGCTCAGGTCACCGCCTTGGCTGGCTACGACTTCAACCAGTTCAAGCATGTGGTCAGCGCATTTAAGCAACAGTGCGATCAACGCTGCATCGGCCGCCACCGCGCCATCTCGAAGCCGGTCCAACACGTCTTCGACGATATGGGTAAAGCCGACAATGGGCATCAGCCCGAACAAGCCGGCGGAGCCTTTGATAGTATGCGCAGCACGAAAAATCGCACCAAGGGTGTCGCTGTCGTCGGGTTGATTTTCAAGACGCAGCAAAGACGTTTCCATGTCTTGAAGCAGTTCCCGGGCTTCAACGATGAACGTCTGTTGCGCCTGGTCGAGGTTAATCGTCACGATAAAGTCCTTTCCACTCCGATTATTCGTATTTTTCTTATCGGTCACTTGAGCGTCAGTGGCTGTTGGCCGCCAGCACCAGCGGGTCGCCAAAATAGGCCGCCAAGTCACACAATTCGAAGGTGTCGAGCACTGCCTGGCTGTGTTTGATCAAGCGCAAGGGGCGACCGGATTGCACGGTTTCGCGCTTGGCGAGCATCAGCAATTGCAGGCCTGCGCTGTCCATTTCGGTGACGTGGGACAGATCAATTTCAAGGTCGCTGGGCGGTGTCAGCAGCGGCAATAGCTGGGTCGCAAGTTCGGCGGCGGTGTAGATGGTCATCTCGCCCTCTATCCGCCAATGCGCAATACCCGCGTTGGTGTCGTGAATGATCGGCATGGCCGCTATTCCTCAGGGCATGATCAGTTTGGCGACGGCCGCGAGCATTTGCGCGGGCTGGAAGGGCTTGACCACCCAGGCGCGTGCGCCGGCAGCCTGACCTTCGGCCTTCTTCGATTCCTGGGATTCGGTGGTGAGCATGATGATGGGGGTGAACTTGTAGTGGGCCAGCTTCTTCACTTCTTTGACGAAAGTGATGCCATCCATGTTCGGCATGTTTACGTCGCTGATGATCAAATGGACTTTTTGACCGGTCAGTTTGCTCAGAGCGTCCTTGCCGTCACTGGCTTCGATGACGTCGTAGCCAGCACTTTTTAAAGTAATGCTGACGACTTGGCGGACACTGCTCGAGTCGTCGACGACCATTACGTTTTTAGCCATTATCCAGCTCCTAGAAAAAAGTGATTTCAGCGGTGGTTGCAGGCTTTGCCCCGGGCGATGCGGTGCCGCCACGGTGGTTGTGGCGTTGTTCGTCGGTGGCGTAGGTGAGTTCCATTTCAGCCAGCCACGCACCTGCGTCGATCTCAGTGGGCTGCCCCGGTGTTTTTCGTGACGCCTGAAGCTGGCCGTGCAATGCCTGCATGTTGTCGCGCACGTGGGCGAGGATCTGGCTGACCCGGTCTTGGAACTGCAAGCTGACCAGCACTTCGGTCACCTCGTCGTGAATGCCGACACTTTCCTGTTGTAGCAAGGTGGCCGAGTCCGACAGACGCCCGGTGATGCTTTTGAAACGTTCAAGCACCCGCTGGATGCTGGTTTCGGAACTGGCCACAGAGTCGTTGTCATGGTCGGAGCTGCTGGAGGCTGCCTGGACCAATTGGGTGATCGCGCCATTGATGATGTCGACCTTGGCCGACATTTTCTGACCGGTTTCGCTGGATTGGCTCGACAGCGTGCGCACGGCATCGGCCACCACCGCGAAGCCACGTCCTGCTTCCCCGGCGCGGGCTGCTTCGATGGCTGCGTTCAGGGCCAGCAAATTGGTTTGTGCAGCAATCGCCGCCACTTCGGCGGCCATGGTGCGCAGCTCGCCGGTGTACGCGGTGAGGTTGCGAACCTGCGCCAGCATCTGATCACGGCTGTGTTGGCTGGCTCTCAACGAGTCAATAACCTTGATCAGCTCGACGTCACTTTGCGCCAGCACCTCGAGTGCGCCGCCGCCAGCTGTGCCCGACAAATTACCTGCCGCCGATTGGGAGGCGTTGACGGTTTCCTGCAACCGGTTGGAAATAGCGTTGAAGCGGTTGCTTAACTCCACAATCGCCGTTTCGGTTTGCTGACGTGAGCTTTCCACTTGCTTGGCCCAGATCGGTACTGCTTGCATACACACCGCTTCGAGACCGCTGACTGCTGCCGAAGACTGCTGCAACTCAATAGCCGCATGATCTGCGCTCAACGCCTGAGCAACGGAATCGGCGACTAAGCGGCCCTGTCGACCGGCGCTCCAAAATCCGGCAGCCAGCCCGGCCAACATCAATCCAGCGCTGAGTAACACTGGCAGCATCTGCGGGCCTGCCAACGTCAAGAGCGCGGCTGCGCCGGCAATCGACATCACGCAGGGCAGCCAGCAAAAACCGATCGGGCGAAGAGGGGAGTGGGCGAGTTCGGCGTACTGCGGGCTGGAAGGCATGTCTCATCCCTGAACGTTGGATTACGGGTGGTGGCTAATAGCTATATCTGCCGACTGGTTCGCAACTTTAACCCGACGGTCAGATAAATGGCGTCATTATTTTACTGACTACGCCGAATGGACTAGAAAATGCCAGAAAGGTTGGTCCAAAGGCGATTCGTTGAAATAAATCTCTCGAAAAATTGACTGATTAGAGCTGTGAGGAATTATTTGCCCTCAGTTCTTGACATGGCAATCGAACAAGTCCAAAATTGCGTCCATTCCTGATGTGGGAATTTAGAAAAACCTATAGATTTCAATGAGTTGAGAGATAGATTAATGTCTCTTCTTCAACTCGAAGTTGTATGCGTTTAGTGTCAGTTGTAGGGACACTGTACGTTTGGGGCCGAGTAGCAAAATGGTTATGCTGCGGATTGCAAATCCGCCTACGCCGGTTCGATTCCGACCTCGGCCTCCATCATAAACAAGCTCCGTAGATCCATGATTTACGGAGCTTTTTTATTGGGCTTATCTGCAAGATTTTGTCGCACCTTGCTGGCCCAGTAAACTTGCTTCACCGAGAAGGGATGTATATATTCCCTGCTCTTGGCGCTACCGCCCGAATGGCGAAATTGGTAGACGCAAGGGACTTAAAATCCCTCGTTCGTAAGGACGTGCCGGTTCGACCCCGGCTTCGGGCACCATTTAAATCAAGGGCTTACGTGCGTTCTCGCAGGTAGGCCCTTGTTGGTTTTGTTGCCGCAATTATGGAATGTTGCCGCAATTCGCTATTTTGTCGATGTGACTCTCTTCCCTTTGCGGTTGCGAATGTACTGCTCAGTCATGGCGACGGTGGTATGGCCAAGCTGGTCCATAGCCTGGCGAATGAGGCTATCGACGCTGAGCTGACGGCACTCCAGCCGGCTCCGGCTCCATCAGAGGTGCGCCAGAAACCAAAGCGCGCACCGCTGCCGCCGCAGTTTTCCACGCACCGTTATTCATCACGAACTAGAAAACACTCAGTGCACTTGCGGTTGCCAGCTTCAGCGCATCGGCGAGGACGTCAGCGAGAAGCTCAATTACACGCTGGGAGTGTTCACCGTTGAGCAACATGTACGTGGAAAATGGGCCTGCCGTCAGTGTGAAACGCCGATCCAGGCACCGGTGCCGGCCCAGGTAATCGACAAAGGAATACCTACCCCAGGTCTGCTAGCTCATGTGATGGTAGCGAAATTCGCCGACCACTTGCCGCTGTACCGGCAGGAGAAATCTTTGGCCGTGCCGGTTTAGCTATCGCCCGCTCGACGCTGGCGCAATGGGTTGGACAGACCGGCGTACAACTTCAGCCACTGGTTGATGCCTTGCGAGAAGTTGTTCTAGCCCAACGAGTCGTCCAAGCCGACGAGACGCCGGTACAGATGCTCGCACCGGGCGAGAAGAAAACCCATCGCGCCTATGTCTGGGCTTACTGCACCACGCCGTTCTCGGCGGTTAAGGCTGTGGTCTATGACTTCAGTCCGAGCCGTGCGGGTGGGCATGCGCGTAACTTCCTAGGCTCGTGGAACGGTAAGTTGGTGTGCGATGACTTTGCTGGCTACAAAGCTGGCTTCGAGAAAGGCATGGTCGAAATCGGCTGCATGGCCCACGCCCGCTGCAAGTTTTTCGATCTGCACATCGCGAACAAAAGCCAGTTGGCAGAACAGGCACTGCACTCGATTGGTGGCTTGTACGAAGTTGAGCGCCAAGCCCGCGACATGAGCGATGAGGATCGCTGGCGAATACGGCAAGAAAAAGCTGCACCACTGGCGAAAACGCTGCACGACTGGATGTTGGCCAGCGCGATCTTGTGCCCAATGGATCGGCAACAGCCAAAGTTCTGGATTACAGCCTCAAACGCTGGGTAGCGCTAACGCGCTGCCTGGAAGATGGGGCTGTGCCCATAGACAACAATGCAGTCGAAAATCAGATCCGGCCATGGGCACTTGGACGCTCGAACTGGTTGTTTGCCAGGTCGCTGCGCAGCGGAAAACGGGCGGCGGCGATCATGAGCTTGATCCAGTCGGCGCGCATGAATGGACATGATCCGTAAGCTTATCTGAAAGATGTCCTGACGCGGCTGCCGACGCAGCAGGCGAGTAAGATTACGGAGCTGCTACCACATAAGTGGTTGGCAGTTTAACTACGCAAGGCGTGATGGCCGGAAGTAGCTGGTGCCGATAAGCGGCCTAATTAATGAGGTACACCGAAGGTGCCTGTCCCAATACCCGGCGAAACATGGTCGCGAACGCGGCGGGGCTTTCATACCCCATTTCTAGGGCAACGGTGGTGACGCTGTGGCCGTCGGCCAGTCGTGAAAGTGCCAGAACGACGCATGCTCGTTGACGCCATTGCCCAAAGCTAAGGCCGGTTTGTTCCCGAAAAAGGCGAGTGAATGTCCGCACACTCATGAATAACGAATCAGCCAGTTGTTGGGGAGACAGGTTGATATCCGGCGTCATCAGAAAGGTTTGACAGCTTGCCAGCAACCGCTCATGTGTGGGCATAGGGATATGCAAAGGGAGTTCGTTTGCACGTTGTATTTCGTGCAACAGAAGACTGATCACCACGCCGTCTCGACCTTCCTCTTCGTACTCATAAGGCAAATCCACGGCCTCCTGAAGCAGATGGCGCATCAATGCGCTCACCTCGATCACTTGGCATTGCTCTTGATTGATCAGTGATTCGTCGGGCTCGATGTACAAACTGTGAGTCGTTACGCCAATAAAGAGCACTTCATGGGGTACCTGCGGCGGTATCCACACCGCGCGTTGGGGTGGCACCACCCATGTGCCAAGGCTCGTAGTTACCTGCATGACGCCTTTCGATCCATAGAGCAATTGAGCGCGCCGATGGCTGTGCATCGGTAGACGATGCCCAAGGTCGTAGTCTGTGCTGATAGCCACAACGTTACGAGGGGTGGAATCTAGAATGGCGATGGAAGCATTGTGCATCGTGATGATCCATGAGGCTTTGGCCGAAACGAAAACACGGTTGGCTTGTTCGCTAAGGTCGTCCAGGCGCCGCATCACTAAGATGCCTGCTCAATAAACATTGAGCAATGGAAGATACTGGATGAGCCTTTTGATCCTCGCAGCCTTTGGCTGCTTGACTGGAGTGACCACTGTGCTGTTCGGGTTCGGCGGCGGCTTTGTGGTCGTGCCGCTGGTATATCACGTGTTGATTTCCGGTCACAGTCCGGGCGAGCCTGGTTATGACTCTGCGATGCAAATCGCGGTGGCCACTTCAACGGCCGTTATGGTGATCAGCGCATCGATGGCAACGTTCAAACAGCATCGGGCTGCAAAACTTGTTCATGGCTACATCTGGCCGCTGGTAGGTTACATCGCACTTGGTTCGGTGGCTGGAGCATTGCTGGCCAGTGCAATGAGCAGTAACGGTGTCCGGATAGCGTTCATGGTTTACCTGGGGCTGACCATCGCGGACTGCCTGTTTCGCGAGGGTTTTTTACAGAGCGCAGGTCACACCAAAAGGACTGTGCCTGCGATACCTATCAAAGGTGTCACTATCGGAACGGTTGCTACTCTGCTGGGCGTAGGGGGCAGCGTTATGACCGTGCCGCTAATGCGCAGAGCCGGTTTGAGCATGGCTCAATCATCGGCACTGGCGAACCCTTTGAGCATGCCAGTAGCGCTAATAGGATCGCTGATGTACGCAGTTACCGGGCAACTCGAAACGGCGGGAATTAACAGCGGTTTTCTGGGTTACATCTACCTCCCCGCATTTGGCTTATTGACCGTCGGTTCGTTGATCGGCGTTCGCCTGACACTACCTTTTGCAGGGAGGATCCCGGACAAGCTGCATGCACACATTTACGTTGCGCTGCTCATACTTGTCTTGTTAGCGCTTGGTATCAGTTAGCTGAAGGCTACAAAAGGCTGCCTTGCGACACAGGATAGATGACTCGGCCGGTCGTTTACGCTTAATTTGCCTGCAAAATCCGTTCAACGCTTATTCAAACCAAGGCAGTATCCCGTCCCCGGATTGAGGCGCCCGTTGTCTAACAAGGGCGCATTTCACCTCACTGTTGAATGAGCCAGTAAAAATCGGCTGCAGATCAAGGTTCACTGCGAAAGGACATCGCGAAACAGATCAGGATGCAAGGTGGCGATGTGCAGTAAAGACCCGCAGTGCTGGGAGGGGGGGCGGTCCTGTTCACATTCTTGCCAAATGCTCACAGAAATATCTGAAAGCTCTGCCTCTGCATGCCCGCTGGCCATTTGCGTTGATCAAATTTGAGGCATGGAGTCTCCCAAAACGGGAGGTTGCTGCAAAACGCGGGTTATTGCCAAAAGAAAGCTGGTGAAATTCCGGGAGGTCCCTGGACATGACGACGCTGAAGCATCTCTAGAAAGCTGGCATGACACCGCGTTAAGGGCCATCTGGAAGACGCCTCAGGACGTAAAGGACCAGATTGGTAACGCTAGCGTATGCGGCAATAACCCCGTGGTGTTCAATATCGGTGGTAACAAGTACGGCTGGTTGTCGAGATGCAGTATAGAGCGGGCATTGTCTGGGTAAAATTCATCGGAAACCACCGGCGCTACGATGAGATAGATGTGCAGACGATCGATGAATATTAAGCCTATCCATAACGACGAAGACCTTCATGCCGCCTTCAAGCGTCTTGAGTCAATCTTTCAGGCCGAAGCCGGAACGCCGGAGGCTGACGAGATGGAGGTTCTTGTGACCCTGATCGAGGTGTATGAGAACAAGTACTATCCGATCCAGGCCGCCGATCCGATCGAGGCGATCAAATTCCGTATGGATCAACAGGGTCTGACCCCGCGCGATCTAGAACAGTACATTGGGCCAAGCGGTCGCGTTTCGGAGGTTCTGAATGGCAAGCGGCGCTTGAGTTTGAAAATGATTAAGCGTCTGCACGAAGGGCTGCGAATTCCTTACGAGTCGCTCCTCGCTGGAGCTGCTTAACCGAAGGCGGGCGTGACCGGCCTATTGTATCAAGAGGATTGAGCTGATAAGCCCTCCAGTGCTTTGAGTTGGCTGGTTAGCCCAGCGACTAGAAAGAAATGACCGTGTTGCAGGCTGGATGCCATACTGTTTTTTGTTCGAGCATCTTGATCAGGCGGGTTGAATGGGTAGCCTAGGACGTAAGCGGGACCAGGATATCCTCATAGAGGTGCAGGTACGAACGGATCGATTGCATCAGTTATTTCGCCAATCAGCGTCGGCAGTTTTCGGCAGTTTACTGGGTGCGCTGATGTTGTGCGGGCTGTGCTGGGACCGTTTTGACCACACCGTCATTGTTTGGTGGATAGCCGTATTGACGGCTTCGTCGCTGCTGCGTATCTCGATGTTTTTTTTCTATTTTCGCAGTCCTGTCAGTGAGCGTACGCCTCAGCGCTGGGAGCGGAGATACTGGGTTACGCTCACATTGTCCGCTGGCATTTGGGGCGTGGGTGCATTAGCCGTCATGCCAGCCACCGACCTGCTGGCGCAGGTACTGGTTATATTGTTTACCGTTGGAATGTCTGTTAGCGCTGTGGCTTGCTACTCCGCCTATCGCGCCATGACCTTAGTGTCCATTGGGTTGGTGTTGTTGCCCTGCACCCTATGGCTACTGTTTCAGCCCTCAGGGTTACAACTCGGTATCGCGTTAGCCGTTCTCGTATTCTCTTCATTTGTGGTCAGCGCTACACGCAGGCTCTTCGATGCATTGGAAACGGCCTTCCGCTTAACCCGTGAAATGGAGCAGGCGCATAGTATTTCTACTCATGCGGCGCAGACCGACGAGTTGACCGGCCTGAAAAATCGCCGCGCTTTTTTCGACAATGCTCAGCAGTTGCATAACTATTGCAAGCGAAACAAGTTGCCGTTGTGCGCCTTGATGTTGGATATGGACCACTTCAAACTTATCAACGATACCTACGGTCATCAGGTCGGAGATCAGGTGCTGCGTCAAATTGGTGGAGTCATCAGCACGTCGTTTCGCGAAGCGGATGTCTGCGGCAGGCTGGGGGGAGAGGAGTTTGCGGTTCTGCTTCCTGATACGTCCCTTGAGACCGCACTTGGCGTTGCTGAGCAACTCATTCAGACAATCGCTGGATTGAAGGCTGAGCCAGTGAACTACATAACGGCTAGCCTGGGTGTTGCCTCAACGCATGTGGGTGATAAAGACCTGCACAACTTGATGAACAGTGCAGACAAAGCGTTGTATCGAGCAAAGGCGCTGGGGCGTAATCAGGTGGTTGTCGCCGACTGAATGCATACCTGCTGTAGGCGCTGCCGAAGGCTGCGATAAGCCCGAAGTATGTTGCCAACAAGTGGGCTCCTACAGGGGCGTGGGTCGCCGATAACCCGGCAGCCGGTCCCACCTCTCTCAGCGTTCGGGCTTCCAGTATTTTTGCATCTCCAGAAACAAAAATGACGCCGTCCACGTGATCAGCATGAGCCCTGTCAGCGCCTCAAGCCCCGTGAGGAACTTGATGTGGCCGACGGGATGAATATCGCCGAAGCCGATTGTTGTAAAAGTAGTAAAAGAAAAGTACGCGCAGTCGAGCAGGCTGCCGTCGAATTGACCCTGCAAGCCGCCCCAATCACCGAATTGAATGATGAAGTAGTAAGTCAGCGCAAAGCACCAGACTTCCAGCGCATGGGCCAACATCGCGCCAAGAACACCCAATACAATCCGAAAACGATGCCGCCCGGTGAGCTTGGATAACATCAAGTTCATCCGCAACAGGCACTCATAATGGATCATCACAGCAGTAATAATTACAACCAAATTGACCAGGGTCACCGCAATCATTCAGTACTCATCCTCAATCGACTTCGTGCGGGCCCTCAGGCATTTGGCGGCCCACACGCTTTCTATAAATAATGCTCGGTGTTGCTCGCGATTTGAATGGCTGCAGCCAATACGGAGACGGTGGGGTGGATTGCTAAGTCCCCAGGCGAGCTAATGCCGACGGGATCATACTTTATTAGCGTCTCGTCATTGCTGGAACTGCTTATTGATGTGCGTTTGGCGATTACGTGACTCAGAACTGCCTTCGCCATCTTCATCATCCGATCCAGACACTGGCATGCTGGAGGTAGCCTGAATCGAGCCATCACCGCTGCTGAAGCGGCCGGAATGCAAAAAACTGCTTTTCTGCTGGCGTTAGTGGACCCCGGGTTCTCGGCTCGTCGGTGATAACGTCAAAGCACCATTGCTCTAGTCCCTAGCCATATTTTGGAGCGCGTAAACTCTAGCCTCGACCCAGCAATTAAGTTCGTCAGCATCGAAAGCCTGGAATATGACAATATTCTCGCCGGCAACCAATTTAGCGACGTGTTGGGCATAGGGCTTTCTCCATGATCGGCAGCCTGCCTAGCGGCACAGTACCTCGCCAACAGTCAGCATAGTTCGAACCTTCTTCTGTGCACGTCAAACCAACTCTCGAGCGAAAGAGCAAAAACCATGCGAAATTCGAAGAAAAAACTAGCGTTATTCAGCGTTGGCCTACCGTTAGTGGTATGCGGCATAGCCTTTGGCGTTATCGGCCCGCTATCGGCAGTAACCCTTCCCCTTACGCGCTTGCAGGGTTCTTACTCCCAGGATTGATCCTGATGTTTTTAGGGCTTCACAAGCCGCGCAATGAATAAGTGGCCTAACGGACACGGGTTCTATCTCAGCGGCTGCCTGTGTCCGGTGACCTGAATTCCTCATCACTCCCGCGCAATTGATTCGTTTTTTGATGATGCCGTCAGGAGTCCAGCAATAGTCGTGGTCAAACGGCTCAGCGCTTCTTGGTCTTGGCGCTGAAGCGATCTAAAACTGATCAGCACTGACTCTTCGTCCTGACTCAAATCATAGGAGCAAGGTGGTGTCGCCTTACCCGTCAAGACGAACAATATGTCGATGCCGGTTTCTGCAACAGCCACAAAGTATTCAGACTTTGGATAGCGAGTTCCGTTTTCGTAATTACTTTGTGCGTTAGTCGCTACGCCGCCCCGCTGTCCAAATGCTTTTTGGGACAGTCCTAAGCGCTCACGTTCTTTTCTAAGCCGCACACCGATTCCTCTCGTCTGGCTGTTCATTCGGCAAACCCCCGCTTTTTCCGTTGCTGAATCGTATTTCCCTTTTGGGGCTGCTGTGCATTTCAGGTTTCGCGGTCTCTGAAGATTATGGTCGACCTGACACGCCTGTTATAACTCATATCCTGTACAGGGTTTATAAGCATGTACAGTTATTTACTGTTATGTACAGGTCTGATCGGATGTATATCCGTATGCGTGTTATGACTGTTGGATAAACACGTTTATGGGTGTTATATTGCGGTCGGAAACGTTATTGCACACTCTCGACAGCGGACAGTATATCCATAGACTGGGCCGCTCTATCTTGGGGCTTTCAGCCTGCCTCAAATAGGAAGCAGTGTCATATAACGGATGTTGGGTATATCGAATCGAATAGAGTATATTGCTCTGAAAACTCGTTTGGATAGAAAGACATGGTGATGATGTCGTGCTGGAAGATGTTATTGTCGATCGGCATCTGGATCATGTGCGTTGTGTTAATCGTCGTGGTCAACTATTGACGTCCATCTTCAACATCGGAAGAAAGAATAGCGCGTTGACCTATTTACTTGGGGTCTCGCCCTGTGTGCTTCATCATGATGAAGCACACAGGGCGAGACCCCGATAAAACTCAACGGAACATTTCAAGTGTTGCCTGGTATACCTTGCGCGCGCTGTCGAACCAGCAGATCATCCATTCCTCTAAGTTTCGGGCCTTACTTCAACGGTCCACTGCGAGGTGTATATGGATATCAGTTTGAACTGCCAAGGCGACGTTCAATACCCGGTCCTATCAATGCCGGTGCCAACCCCTAATGAACGTGACGAAGATACCGAGAAACCGGATCAGGACATCGATACGTTCACGGACGATGACAATCCCCCGCCGCAGGATTGGAAACATCCTGATGATGGCAAAAGCCTGTCGGATCAGGATGTCGAATGGCCGCTTAAGCCCTGAGCGCGTAGCGCTTACTGTTTCTTTCTGGCAGCGGCTTCTGCGGCGAGGCATTCCAGGGCGAATTGTTCTGGATAAGTCATCTCAATCGCAGTGGTAACACCTTTGACGGTACGCGAGCCGTCGAGGATGTAGCGGATTCGACGATCGGTAACGCCGATTCGTTTTGCGATCCAGCCGGGTGTCTGGCCGATGCGCGTGACGAGCTTGTCGGCGTAGTCGGTGGAAGGGTTATAGAGTTCTGCATTAGGGGTCATAGGACTACCAGATAAAAGTTAAGCTGAGTTGCAGTGACGAATGGGCGACACAGTGCGGGAATCATCTAAACGTGTCGCCCTAATTTTTTAAAACAGTATTACTGCCCGACAATATGTTGGCCAGAAAGGGCGCCGTCCGGCTCGCTTTGACGCCGACCACGGCTTCCGGCGTACCGCAGGCGACCAGCCTGCCGCCTTCATCGCCCGCACCAGGGCCGATGTCTATCACCCAATCGCTTTGCGCAACAACGCGCATTTCATGTTCGACAACAATTACCGTATGGCCCGCGTCGACCAGGCTGTTGAGCTGTGTAAGCAAGCGGTCAACGTCGCAGGGGTGCAGGCCGGTAGTGGGCTCATCAAGGACGTACAGCGTGGACCCGCGTTGGACACGTTGCAACTCGGTCGCCAGTTTAATGCGCTGCGCTTCGCCCCCAGAAAGTTCGGTCGCCGGTTGACCGAGTCTTAAATAGCCGAGGCCGATGTCACGCAGGACTGTCAGGGAACGCAGCACGCTCGGTTGTTCGGCAAATACCGTCACGGCTTCCTCTACCGTCAGTTGCAGCACTTGCGCAATGTTCAAACCCTGCCAGCTGATTTGAAGGGTGTCCTGGTTATAGCGGGCGCCGTGACAGGTCGGGCAGGGTGCATAAACGCTGGGCATGAACAACAACTCCACACTGACAAAGCCTTCGCCTTCGCACGCAGGGCAGCGCCCTTTGGCGACGTTGAAGGAGAACTGTCCCGCGTCGTAGTGTTTATGTTTGGCGTCGGGCGTCGCCGCGAACAGCTTACGAACGCTGTCAAACAGCCCGGTGTAGGTCGCCAGGTTCGAACGCGGTGTACGACCGATAGGTTTTTGATCGACCTTTACCAGTCGCCGGATGGATGTCAATCCGGCCGTCACCTGACCGCTGCTGACTTGCGGAGCGTCGTCTTCCAGGCTGGGTTCTTCCTGTTCGACATCCGCCAAGGTTCGGCCCAGATGCGTGCCCACCAGCTCCAGCAATGCCTGGCTGACCAAGCTCGATTTGCCCGAGCCGGAAATCCCGGTAACGGCGGTGAAGCAACCCAGGGGAAACGCCGCCGATACGTTATTCAAATTATTGCGGGTAACGCCCTCAAGTCGAAGCCAGTCTTTGGTTTCTCGACGAATTTGATGATGGGGCGCCTGTGCAGCAAACAGGTGCGGGCGCGTTTGTGAGGCTGCGATGTGGGCCAGCCCGGCGGGCGGTCCGCTGTACAGCACATGACCGCCATGTTCTCCCGCCGCAGGGCCGACGTCGATCAACCAATCAGCCCGACGCATGGTTTCGATATCGTGCTCGACCACAAACAGCGAATTGCCGGCCGCTTTCAGTCGCTGCAACGCGCCAAACAAGGCTTCACCGTCAGCCGGGTGCAAACCTGCCGAGGGCTCATCCAGCACGTAGATCACACCGAATAATTGAGAGCCCAGCTGCGTTGCCAAGCGTAAACGCTGTAGCTCGCCGGATGAAAGGGTTGGGGTGCTACGTTCCAGCGCCAGATAGCCAAGGCCCAAATCGGTCAGGGTGCTGACCCTCGCCAGCAAGTCGTGGGCGATACGCTGCGCCGCCAAGCGTTTTTCCACGGACAAATTGGGTGTCAGCCGGACATCTGGTGCGGCTCCATGCGCCGAGCCGCCTTTGGCCACGCGTTGTTGACGGGCAGCTTCGATCTGCCGTTTGCTCAGTACACGGTTGTCAGTGGGGTCCTCAACAAAGGCATTGTCCGCCACTGGACGCAAGACCTCGGCCAGCTGCAACAACGGCATTTGCGAGAGTTCACCGATGTCGTAGCCGGCAAACGTGACAGACAACGCTTCACCGGTGAGGCGCTTGCCCGAGCACAGCGGGCATTGGCTGCCGATCATGAAGCGCGCCACACGCTTTTTCATCAGTGCACTTTGTGAGTGGGCAAAAGTGTGCAGGACGTAGCGCCGGGCACCGGTAAACGTGCCTTGATAACTGGGTTCAAGTTTACGTTTTAAGGCCTGTTGGGTTTCTTGTGGCGACAGTCCGGCATACACCGGGGCGGTGGGGGTTTCTTCGGTGAACAGAATCCAGTCACGCTGCTTTTTCGGCAAATCGCGCCAAGGGATATCGACGTCATAACCGAGGGTGACCAGGATGTCGCGCTGGTTTTGTCCTTGCCAAGCGGTGGGCCATGACGCCACGGCGCGCTGGCGAATGGTCAGCGTATCGTCCGGCACCATCGTCTGCTCGGTGACCTCGTACACCCGGCCCAACCCATGGCAATCGGGGCAGGCGCCCTGGGGTGTATTCGGCGAAAAGTCTTCGGCGTAAAGCATCGGTTGCCCGGCCGGATAGCTGCCTGCCCGGGAATAGAGCATCCGTACCAGGCTCGACAGGGTGGTCACGCTGCCCACCGACGAGCGTGTGCTCGGGGTGCCGCGTTGTTGTTGCAATGCTACAGCGGGGGGCAAGCCTTCGATGGAATCAACATCGGGCACGCCCACTTGATCAATCAAGCGTCGTGCATAAGGCGCCACTGACTCGAAGTAGCGCCGCTGCGCCTCGGCATACAGGGTGGAAAACGCCAGGGACGATTTGCCTGAACCCGAGACACCGGTAAACACCACCAACGCATCACGCGGAATATCGACATCCACGTTTTTTAAATTGTGTTCCCGCGCACCGCGCACCCGGACGAAACCCGAGCTGTTTAGCGGTGAGGTGTTTACCGAAACGGCTGATAAGGCTTGATCGTCAGGGGTGTTGCGCTGCGAAGTCATGATCGAGCCTTAAGCCAATAGGGTAGGTACTGAAATACCGATGAATCTATGACGTTATGCGCCGAAAGCCAACCACCCAGACCCAGGGGTTGTCGTCCCAGGACTCCACACCATTGAGGCTCTGCCAGAAAACTGCAAAAGCGATCACGGGAGTCGTACTGATGCCTGCACTGGGCGGCGGTAAATGATTGGCGAAGTAACCATGCATGCCGTCATGCAGCGCTGAAAACCCTTCAGCGATGGCCTGTTCGTCGGTGATGTCCCGCAGGCGCTCCTTGTGTACCTCGGTGATCTCAAGTGTGATGCGTGAGGCGCGGCGCGGCATGAACACGCTGGACCGCAGCCACCAACAGGGACGCGGGTCGGATCGCGCGGTTTTGAGGTAATCAGCTGGCTGCTTATATTGATAGGTCAGCCCGCTGGTTGACGTGAGGTCGAGAAAGCGCCACTCATCGCGATAAAGGTCTTTACTAAACCGAGCCTCCCATCGGCCGAACGCATAAAATGACTCCTTTAACCACAGCAGGTCCCCCGGCTGACCGTAGGGGCACGCTTCGTCGGCCACGTGAAGAGGCACAGATGAAGGTTCTATTGTTGTTTGCTCCATTTCACTGCCCATGCTGAGTGCAAGTGAAGGCCGCTGCGAGGCCGATGCAGATGACTCAACCTGTTTGACGATGCGGCGAGTGACTGTTTTTTTGCCGCGCAGTATTGCTGTCACCATGGGTGCGCTGAATAGGATGGGTCGTTCCATGAAGGTAATTCCTCAAAAGTAATAGGGCGTTGTTGATCACGTAGTTCGTTGATCCGTCCATAGGGGAGATGTTCAGTAAATGTCGATGACCGTAGTTGAAAGAATGCATGCCCGCGGTATGTTCGGATTGAAAGCCGCTTGGAAAATATGTCAACCATCAAATGAATGGTGAGGAAGTATATAGACGGCCGGAGGGGGCGGCGTTCCGACCAACAGTCGACTTTATGAAACAGAGGACATTTAAATTGTTGTTTTTTTTTGAGAGACTTTGGCAGTCAATGACCGTTTAGGTAGTCAGAGAAAATGAACGAGATGGGTGCGAGACTCAGGCAAGAGCGCAAGCGGCTGGGGTATTCACAACGAGAAATGGGTCTTCTGGGCGGCGTTGCGGCCAATGCGCAGGGTAAGTACGAAAGCGGTGAGCGGGTGCCGAAGGCGGATTACCTGGCGGCGCTGGCGAGCGAAGGATTAGATGTTTTGTATGTGTTGACCAACCAACGAAGTGCCGGGACTGCTGTTGATACCCTGCTGAAACAGGTGGCGCAGGTGGATGAGCCCGATGCGGTATTTAAAGAAGTTAAACATGCGGTGCGCCATCTACTGCTCCGGATTGAAGAGCTGTCCAGTAGTTACGTTCAGAATGGAAAGCCTGTTCGTACGTTGCATGACCGCGCCGTAGACAGGGTGAGCGAGTAGTTACACTTCGCGCTAGCATTCAGTCAGCGCTTTTAGCCATTTCGGCGGCTTTTGTGGCTAGCGCTTGGAGGAAAGTCGCCAGCGCGACTTCTTCTTGCCGCAGGCCCTTGCGTTGTCGAACCCGGGGCAGTTTGGCTAGATTACCCAGTAGAAAACCTTCGAGTACCGCAGGATGGATATAGCAACGTCGGCAGACCGCCGGGGTGTTGCCCAGTTGCCGCGCGACTTCCTTCACCATGTCGACGATGTGTTTTTTTGCGTCGGCCTCAGTCTCCCATTTCAGCTTGCGCAAGGTTGTCAGCGCCAATGCGCTGCCGGCCCAGGTTCGGTAGTCCTTGGCGGTGAAATCAGCGCCGGTGAGGCTGTGCAGATAAGCGTTAATGTCTGAAGAGCTCACCGAGTGCCGCTCGCCGTTGTCGTCCAGATACTGAAACAGATTCTGCCCCGGCAGCTCCATGCAGCGCTTGATGATGCGCGCCAAGCGTCGATCCTTAATGCTGATTTGATGCTCGACGCCACTTTTGCCGCGAAACTGAAACAGAATTGCGCTGCCTTTGACTTCCACGTGTTTATTGCGCAGCGTCGTTAACCCGTAAGACCGATTGTCTCGAGCGTACTGACTGTTGCCAATACGAATCAACGTGGCGTCCAGCAGTGAAATAACGGTCGCCATGACCTTGTCCCGACCCATGCCCGGCGCATTCAATTGCGCTTCCAGTTGCTTGCGGACCTTGGGCAGCGCCATGCCAAACTCAATCATCCTTGAGTACTTGTTCTCGTCGCGGATCTCGCGCCAGCGCGGGTGATAGCGATACTGTTTGCGGCCCCGTGCGTCGCGTCCGGTGGCTTGCAAATGCCCTTGAGGGTCAGCGCAAATCCACACATCGGTGTAGGCCGGTGGTATCACCAGCGCATTGATCCGTTTGATTTCCGATTCATCGCGGATGCGCTGTCCGGCGGTGTCGAAGTAAGCAAATTTGCCGCGCAAGATTTCTCGACTGAACCCCACTTGAGTGTCGTCGACATAGTGCAGGTCGGAAGGCAGTTGGATGACGTCGGTCGAGTCGGACATGGCGAATTCCTTCAGCAGTTATCAGCATTGACCGCTGGAATTCGCAGGGGTGCCACTGGCGTTTCGGTGAACTATGCCAGGACCGCCACCGACTTGATCTGTGCCCATAATTGTTGGCCGGGATAGAGGTGCAGCCGGTCGCGGGAGTAACGGGTGATGCGTGCGAGCAGCGGTACGCCAGCAGCCTCGAGCCGGACCAACACATGGGCCGTGTTATCGGCCGCCACCTCACCGGTCACAGTCACCGGCAAGCGGTTAAGAATGCTGCTTTGGTCGTCGGGTTGCAGGTTCAGGCTGACGTCCCTGGCCTGCACGGTGAAACGCAAGTGTTTACCGATATCCATGGGCGCATGGGCCACACGCACGGTTAAATCGCTGCCGGGCAGTTGTACCGTCAGCAACTGGTAATTGACGTCGTACGCGCTGACGACGCCTTCAATCACTACCCCGGCAGCGTCACCGGTCGCCATCGGTAGGTCGAGTCGCGCCAGGGTTTCACCGATAGGACCGCTGGCCAGGGCTTTACCGTTGCTCAACAGCACAATGTGGTCGGCCAGCCGTGCGACTTCGTCTTGGGAGTGGCTGACGTACAGCAGCGGAATATCCAGCTCGTCGTGCAGCCGCTCCAGGTACGGCAGGATTTCGCTTTTACGTTTGGCGTCCAGCGCCGCCAAGGGCTCGTCCAGCAACAACAGGCGCGGGCTGGTCAGCAAGGCGCGGGCAATCCCGACGCGTTGGCGCTCGCCGCCAGACAATTTGTCCGGGCGTCGATCCAGCAGGTGTTCGATGCCGAGTAACGCGGTAGCCTGAGGCAGTTGCACTTTGCGCTGATGACTTGCGATGCGTCGCAAACCGAATTCCAAGTTGCCGCGTACCGACAGATGCGGGAATAGGCTGGCCTCCTGAAAGACATAGCCCAGCGCACGCTTATGCGGGGCGAGGAAAATGCCTTTACTGCTGTCTTGCCATACCTCGTCGTTGATTTGAATAAACCCGTGGTGCGCTTTTTCCAACCCGGCAATACACCGCAGGCAGGTGGTTTTACCCGAACCGGAATCGCCGTAGAGCGCTGTCACTCCGCGTCCCGGCAGCTTGAGGTCGACGTCCACGGCAAAGCTGGGGTAAGCCAGTTGCAGCCGAACCTGAATCTCAGCGAGCGGCAATGTCATGGTTTAACTCCAGCTCGCTTTGGTTTTGCCGCTGGAGTACAGCGCCAACAGCACTAGAAAAGAAAACACCACCATGGCCCCCGCCAGCCAGTGCGCGTGCAGGTACTCCATGGACTCAACGTGGTCGTAGATTTGCACCGAGACCACGCGGGTCTTGCCGGGGATATTGCCGCCAATCATCAGCACCACGCCAAATTCGCCCACGGTGTGGGCAAACCCAAGGATTGCCCCGGTAATGAACCCCGGCTTGGCCAGCGGCAGCACGACGCTGAAGAAGGTGTCCCACGGATTAGCGCGTAAGGTGGCGGCGACTTCCAGTGGCCGTATTCCAATCGCGCAAAAGGCATTCTGCAAAGGCTGCACGACGAAGGGCATCGAATAGAGGACCGAGCCGATGACCAGACCGGGGAAGCTGAAGGTTAGCGTCCCCAAGCCAATGCTTTGGGTAAAGTGCCCGACAAAACCGTTGGGCCCCATGGTCAGCAACAGGTAAAAGCCGATCACGGTGGGCGGCAGCACCAACGGCAAGGCAACCACCGCACCCACCGGGCCCTTGAGCCACGAACGCGTGTGTGCCAGCCATAACGCGATGGGTGTGCCGATCAGCAACAGAATGAAGGTGGTCAGTGACGCCAGTTTCAGCGTCAGCCAAATCGCTTCCAGGTCTTCACCACCCAGGGGCATTTACAGCTCATAGCCGTAGGATTTAATCACCGCAGCGGCTTTTGGCCCCTTCAAGTATTCAACCAGTGCTTTGGCAGCGGCGTTGTCTTTGCCCTTGGCCAAGATGACCGCGTCTTGCTTGATAGGGTCATGCAGGTTGGCCGGAACCAGCCATGCCGAACCACTGGTGACTTTGCCGTCCTTGTAGATTTGCGAGAGCGCCACAAAGCCCAGCTCAGCGTTGCCGGTGGAGACAAATTGATAGGCTTGAGTGATGTTTTGGCCGGTAACGAGTTTGTCTTTCGTCGCGTCGGTCAGACCCAGATGGGCCAAGACCTGAGTCGCCGCCAGGCCGTATGGGGCGGCTTTTGGATCGGCGATGGACAGGTGCTGATACTGGTTGGCCTTGAGGACGGCGCCTTTGTCGTCAACGTAACCGTCTTTGGCCGACCATAAGGCCAATTTGCCCACGGCGTAGGTGAAGCGCGAGCCGGGAACGGTGTCACCCTCTTTTTCCAGCTTGGCCGGGGTGGTGTCATCGGCAGACAGGAACACATCAAACGGGGCACCGTTTTTGATCTGGGTATAGAACTGCCCAGTGGCGCCATAGGCTGCAATCAATTTGTGCCCGGTGTCTTTCTCAAAATCTTTGGCAATGGCCTGGATCGGCGCGGTGAAGTTGGCAGCGACCGCCACCTGGACGTCATCGGCGAACGCTGCGTTCATGCCAAGCGCAACGAACACGACAACCAAGGCGTTGAGGGAGATGCGTGATGGACCCGTTAGCATGAAGGCTTTCCATAGGTTTAGGGCGGAATAACTGTGTGGCTAGGCCGCCATGGGCCTAGCGCTATAGAGCGGAATATATAGCGGCAAATCCCTACGGGGAAGCGAAGCCCCGAGATTAATGCCTGGAACACTTCTTCAGCGCTTGGGCGCCGAGTTGTCGTGTCAGTGCTTCGGCGGACAGTTCGTGCTTCAGGCCCACCGCCTGACCGGCCCATAGGTTCAGGAAATCACCGCTGCCTTGGGGTTCGGACCGGGCGCGTAACGGGATCAGTGCGCCCCCCGCCAAAGGAAACGCCGGCGTGATAGCGCTGATCGGGCCTTGTTCACGCATCACACGGTTGACGATGCCCCGGGCCGGCCGCCCGGTGAAGAGGTTGGTCAACGCTGTTTCACTGGCTTTGGCGCTGCGCAACGCTTGGTAATGCGGCGCACTGACCTTGGCTTCCGGGCAGAACAAATAGGCCGTGCCCATTTGCACCGCCGCAGCGCCCAACGCAAACGCGGCGGCGATACCTCTGGCGTCGCCAATCCCGCCTGCGGCAATCACCGGAACACTGACCGCATCGACAACTTGTGGCACCAACGCCAACGTGCCGATCTGGGTGTACAGGGCCTCACTCAGGAACAGCCCGCGATGGCCGCCGGCCTCGTAACCCATGGCGATAATGGCGTCACAGCCGTGTTGCTCCAGCCATATCGCTTCATCAACCGTGGTGGCCGATGAAATCACTTTGGCGCCGGTTGCTTTGACCCGTTTCAACAGCGCTTGCTCGGGCAGACCGAAATGGAAGCTGACCACTTCGGGCTTCAGCTCTTCGACCAGTGCGCACATGGCCTCATCGAAGGGCGCGCGGGCCGATACCGGGGTGGGCGCATCGAAATCAGCACCCAGCTCGGTGTAATAGTCTTTCAGCGATTCTTTCCAGCGAGCCTCCCGCGCTGGGTCTGCAGCGGGTGGCTGGTGGCAGAAAAAATTCAAATTCAGTGGGCCGGGACTCTGGCTGCGAATCAGGCTTACTTCTTCGCGGATCTGCTCTTGGCTCAGCGCGGCGCACGGCAGTGACCCAAGGCCGCCAGCCTTGCCAACGCCAATCGCCAGGGCCGAACCGCTGGATCCGGCCATGGGTGCTTGCAGAATCGGCAGTTCGATACCGAATAGATCAAGGATGCGACGGTCGGGCCATGTACTCACGGTTGAATTCTCCTAATAGAACAACAGCCAGGCCACCGTTAAGCGGGCAGGGTGACCTGAGGTGTTCAGCGGATAGCGTCTCCCAGCACCTCGATGATGCGCTGGGCTATGTAATCGGCATGAGTTTCCAGCGCAAAGTGGCCGGTGTCGAGCATCTCGATCACCGCGTTAGCGTTATCGCGTTTATACGCCTCGGCGCCGGGTGGAATGAAAAACGGATCATGTTTGCCCCAAATCACCAGCGCAGGTACTTGGGTCTGTTTGAAAAAAGCCTGAAACGCCGGGTACAGCGTCAGGTTGTTGGCGTAATCGAGAAACAGGTCCAGCTGAATATCAGCGTTGCCCGGACGCTGCATCAGCAGCACATCCAAGGTGTACGACTCCGGCGCAATCAGTTCCGGGTGGGTGACGCCATGCACGTATTGATACCGCACACCGTCGAGGTTCAGCACCGCCTCGCGAATGATTTCCCGGTTGGCCGCACTCGGCGTTTGCCAATAATTACGAATCGGCTCCCACGCGTCGCCGAGGCCTTCCAGGTAAGCGTTGCCATTCTGGGATATCAGCGCAGTGACCCGCTCAGGGTGCGCAACCGCCAGCCGTAGGCCGACTGGGGCGCCGTAGTCAAACACATACAGCGCGTAGCGGCTCAGGCCCAGCACCTCAACAAAGTGCTCAACGGTTTTTGCCAGGCTGTCGAAGCTGTAGCGGTAGTCCCGTTCGGCAGGCACGTCGGTGAAGCCGAAGCCCGGCAGGTCCGGTGCGATGACGCGGTGGCGGTTGGCCAGATGCGGGATCAAGTCGCGGTACATGTGCGATGAACTCGGGAAACCGTGCAGGAGCAAAATCACTGGGGCATCAGGCGCGCCGGCTTCGCGGTAGAAAACCTTTACGCCGTCGGCATCGACGTGTTGGTAGCGAACAGTGGTGGTGGCGTGAGCCGGGTAAGTGGTCATGGCAACGGTTCTCGATAAGCGACGAATGAAGGGGGCGTTTATTTTTCCGCCATTCATTGTAACCTGTCAAATAGTATTTTATAGGTTACATGGCTGTTTTCTTGGCGGTGGCATTGACATTAAAGACGATCAGTCTAGTATTCCTTGGATGACAACACTTAGCGCTAAACCACGGGGTCCAGGCCGTCCGCCCAAGGTCGACAGAGACAACGTTGAAACCCGCGACGCATTGATTCGTTGCGGGACTGAGGTCCTGACCGAGCAAGGGTTCATGGCGACGGGCATCGACAGCATCCTTAAGCGGGTCGGTGTGCCAAAGGGCTCGTTCTACCATTACTTCGACAGCAAAGAGGCGTTCGGCCGAGCGGTGTTGGACCATTACGCGGCATTTTTTGCACGCAAACTGGATCGCTGGCTGTTGGACGAAACACTCTCGCCGTTGGAGCGGCTGGCGGCTTTCGCCCAAGACGCCAACCTCGGAATGGCCCGTTATGACTACCGGCGCGGGTGCATGGTCGGCAACATGGGCCAAGAGGTCTGTGTGTTGCCGGAAGGGTTTCGCGCCGCGCTCGAAAGCATTTTTCTCGATTGGCAAGCACGGTTGACGCGGTGTTTAAAGGCGGCCCAATCAGCGGGGGAATTGTCGGTGACGGCTGACTGCGCTGAATTGGCGGCGTTTTTCTGGATCGGCTGGGAGGGCGCTGTGTTGCGCGCTCGGCTGGTTCAAAGTGGCAATCCATTGAATACCTTCATTGCGGGCTTCCTGCGGGGCTTACCGCAGTGATTTTTTGATCTATTACTAGACGATCGGTCTATATCGGAGGCATGCATGTTCAAGGGCATTTTGATCGAGAAAGACGAGGCGGGTTATCGCGCAGGCTTGAGCGAGATCAGCGAAGACCGACTTCCACCCGGCGACGTCACCGTGCGCGTGTCTTACAGCACGTTGAACTACAAAGACGGTTTAGCGATTACCGGCACCGGGCCTGTGGTGCGCAAATTTCCGATGATTCCGGGCGTGGATTTGGTGGGCACGGTGGAGCACAGCAGTGACGCCCAATTCAACGTCGGGGACGAGGTGTTGCTCAACGGCTGGGGCGTCGGCGAAGCGCATTGGGGTGGCCTCGCCGAAAAAGCCCGGCTTGAAGGGAAATGGCTGATTGCGTTGCCCACGGGTTTTACCGCTGCACAGGCCATGGCCATCGGCACGGCCGGGTACACCGCGATGCTCGCGGTGATCGCCTTGGAAGAGCACGGTCTGCACCCGGATAAGGGCGATGTGCTGGTGACTGGGGCCAATGGTGGCGTCGGCAGCTTCGCGGTGGCTATTTTGGCGAAGCTGGGTTATCGCGTCGTGGCCTCCACCGGGCGCGTTGCCGAAAGCGAGTATTTGAAACAGCTGGGTGCCGCCGAGATCATTGAACGCGCCACCTTGTCAGAACCCGGTAAACCGCTGGCCAAAGAGCGTTGGGCCGCCGCCATTGATTCGGTCGGCAGCCACACGCTGGCGAACGTCTGCGCCGGCATCAAATATCGAGGCACCGTGGCCGCGTGCGGCCTGGCGCAGGGCATGGAATTTCCGGGCACGGTGATGCCGTTTATTTTGCGCGGCGTGACCTTGGCGGGCATCGACAGCGTCAATCGGCCTCGGGCTGACCGGATTGCCGCTTGGGAACGTCTGGCGAAAGATTTCGACGTGTCGTTGCTCCCGTTGATCAGCCACGAAATTGGGCTCAGTGAGGTGGTCGAGGTTTCAGCTCAGTTGATTGCCGGAAAAGTCCGTGGTCGGGTGGTGGTGGACGTCAATCGCTGAGTAGTCGATCAGTCTGTAACTGTTCATATCACCCTATAGGGGTTACGATGGCAGCCTTGATTCAAGGAGGCACCATGGCTACCGTCACCCCTGATGCGCACTCGAACGAACCGGCTCTTGTGGCCGATGACCCGATTCTGGACATGCTCAACACCCGAGCCAATGTCGATGGAATATTGATCGATTTCTGGCAGCACGACGCCGATGTAGCGCGCTGGCTGATACGTGCCGGCTGGTTTGACGCCTCGGGAATCCCGACGTTTGCCGAAGGCGCGTTATTGGCGGCCGCCGTTGAGCTGCGCGAGATCATTCGTGTGGGCATTGAGGAGCGTAAAGCCTGGATTCTGGGTAATCCAACCGCACTGAATGCCTACTTGCGCAAAGCGCTGAGCCACCCGCAACTGATCTGGGATGCCCCGGACACATTGCGCCTCGAACGTGTGCGCAAACAGCAAACCGCTGAACAGTTTCTCGCGCCGCTGGCGGAAGCCGCTGCGCAACTGCTGGTGGGTGGCGATTTTTCGCTGATTCGCACCTGCGAACATTCGGACTGCGTGCTGTGGTTTTATGACCGTACCAAGTCCCACAAACGCCGCTGGTGCAGCATGGCGCAATGTGGCAACCGTCATAAAGTGGCTGAATTTCGCAAGCGCAAACTACAGGTCTGAAACGCTTTGGTGCCGGCCGTCAGGTCGCCAGCATGGGCGGCAGTGTTCCCAACAACGATACCGCCGCCACCGCCAGTAAACCGAACAGGCACTCCACGGCGATGCTCGTGCGCAGAACATTGAATTGTTGAGCGTGATGATTGAGTAGCAACCGATTAAACAGCGCCAACAGCAGCATGCACAGCACTAGGCACACCTTGATCAGCAAAATCAGTCCGAACCCGGACAGTGCGGGTTCTGGCCATAACGCGCCGCTCATGACCCGGACGTTGATCAGGCCAGTGGTGATAATCAACGCCACGAAGCCGTAGCCGACGCCACTGAATCGCAGCAGCAGCGGCAGGACATGGTTGGCGGGCGCCGAGTTCGCCATCAGCAACGACAACAGCAACAAGCCGCCTAACCACGCGCCTACGCCGTACAAGTGGACAAGTTGATTGAGGATCATCAACTCACCGAGCGTGCCATCGAACATCGCCCCATGACCGACCGGCGCCAGTGTTGCGAGTAGCAACGCGGCGAGGATCAGGCGCAGGGTGGGCGAAGAGCGTCGAGGTGAAACCACACCGACCAACAGCAGGGCGTTCAGCAGCAGATGGACGCTCCAGACCTTGCCAAAAAATGTTTGTTTCAAGACCAGCGCAAGGGTGTTTGGATCGAACCCTTCTTGCCAACTGCCCGCCATGCTCGCGGCGATAAACACCAGCAGCAGCACGCCACTGACAAGGGCCAGAGGAATCAATGCGCGTGCGCACCACGTGAGCTTTGTGTCTAGCGCAGCGGTGTCTACGGTCTTTAGCTGGACGCGGAATAACCCTGTCCGAAACAGGCAGCTTCCAAACAGCAACAAGACCGCAGCAAAGTGCAAGAAACGGCACAGGATGAGCGCGTTTTGCATGAAGTTAAGGGCTTACCGTGAACGCGTATGAGCCATCGCTCTTATGGGTATCGACCGAAACCGCGTGCCATTCGACGTGGTATTGACCGGCAACCAGCGGCGCCGCCGGGGTCACAATCAGGATTTTTTTATCGTCTGCAGCAGTGGCAATGCTTTTTACGCTAACGGCTTTACCGGTGTCGGTCGTGAGAACCACCTTGGTGAATTTTTCCTCGACGCCTTCGGAGAAGTTCAGGCGTAATTCTTTAGGCGCGCTCACGGTGCTGTCAGCCGCGGGTGTCTGGCTTTGCAGGTGAGCATGGGCGAAGACGGAGGTGGCAGTGACGAACGAGGCGAGCAGGGCGAACGAGGTCATGGCTTTCTTAAAACGTTGGGCAGACATTCGATTACCTTTTTTCAGAGCGGCGGTTCAGGCTGGTGTCGTAAAGCGACGCGCTAATAGACCAGAATCGAGCGACCGATTCCAGCCATGATCGCGGCTATTGCTGCGCGCAGATGTCGCATCCAGCGCGCCCCGTGCTGTTGACGCGACAGCACCAAGCTGTAGGTGCGCAAGGTTCTGTCTCAGCTTGGCCCGGAGGTGGATAGTTTTCGCGATGACGGCCTGCGAATTGAGCCAGGCAGTGACGGCCCGGAGGACACCGGGCCAAGCGTGCCCGCTAACGGTCACGTCCGTGAGGAGTGATTGATGGCGTGAGCCAAATCACGGTATTCCTCGCAGGTCGTGCTGCACAGGGTTTTGATGGTTGCCAACTGTTCCTTGGCCAAATCCAGCTGCCCCTTGATGACATAGGCCTCGCCCAAGTATTCGCGGACTTGCGCGTAGTTAGGGTCCAGCGCCACGGATTTCAGGTAATAGCTGATGCCTTCATCGGTGCGGCCCAGTTTACGGGTGGCATAACCGCGGTAATTCAGTGCCTTGGCCGTGTTCGGTTCTTTCAGGGTGTCCAGCAGCGAAAGCGCCTCTTGGTAGCGCCCGGCCTTGGCCAGTCGGTAGGCGTAATCGGTTTTGTCCGCATCGGGAGTCAGGCTGCTTTGTTGATTCACGCAGGACTTGGTTTTGGTGTCGTAGACCTGGCCCTTGGGACAGTTTGGTTTTTTCGGCGTGTCCGATTCATCGCTGTCACCGCCGGAGGCCAGCACCTGCGCGCTTAACAACGTGGCAGCCAAACAGCCCGCCAAGAGCAAAGCCGAAGGACGACGAGCGGATCTTGTGGTGGTATTTTTGTTCATGAGCAGCTCCGATTGAACTAATTTGTTAACACAATGGGTTGGTGACAACACACCCTGAGTGGGCTACGCGACAGCGCGGCCCCTCCTAAAGACCTGCGACAACGCGGTGTTGGTAAGTGAACACCTATGAGGGTAGGTTTATTCAGCCGTCGCAAGAATTTATTTCAGAGCGTTGGTCTCGGTTTTGGCGAATTAATTCCTCGCTCGGAAGCGAAGCTATAATTTTCGCGTTTGGCCCATTTTTGTCTACTGCATTAAGGGGGAACCATGAACATCGGAATTATTGGCGCGGCAGCTGTCGGTGAAACCTTGGCGGCAGAATGTATTCGTGCGGGCCATGAAGTGCTCCTCAGTAACCGCAGGGGACCCGCTAGCCTGACGTCGCTGATTCATCGGCTGGGTCACAAAGCCAAGGCCGGCACGCTGGAGCAGGCTGCGGCGTGCAATCTGGTGATACTGGCGATTCCTTGGGTCAGCGTGGCGCAAGCGTTGCCGGCTTTACCAAAATGGGAAGGGCGCATCCTCATCGATGCCACCAATACCTTCCTCAATTACTTGCCCGATTACAAAGTGGCCGACCTGGGCGACGACAGCGGCAGTGAAATCATTGCCCGCCTTGCACCGGACGCCAGGGTGGTCAAGGCGTTCAATACCTTGCCTATCGCTGGTTTCTTCACTGGGGCGCCCGATGGCCACAGGCGCGTAGCGTTTCTCGCTGGAGACGATGCCCAGGCCAAGGCGTGCGTCACCGAACTGATCAAGTCCCTGGGGCTGGCGCCCATCGACCTCGGCCCGTTGGCCAGTGGCGGGCGGCAGATGCACTTGGGCGGGGTATTCAATGGTGCCGAGCTGTTGAAGCCTGACGAACGCTGAATATTAAAATACTGTTTTTGTTCAGTTAGTTAGCCGCGATGGTTGTGGTGTAGAGTGGCTTTTTTCGACCCTAGAAGGCCGTTATGCCATGTCGCTGGGTGAGGTACACAATCCGTTGGCGCTTTATCTGGCGCGACTAGCACCGTCGAGTCAGCTCACGATGAAGTACGTGCTGCAAGACGCAGCGGATCGCTTGGGGTTCAGCGAGACCGACATTCACGACGTGCCGTGGCACGAACTGCAACCGGGGCATGTCATCGCCCTGGTGGCGACCTTGCGCGAGGATGGTTACGCGCCCAACACTTCATCGCTGTACGTCAATGCGATTCGCGGTGTGACCAACGAGGCGTGGCGGCAAAGCCTGATCAGTCACGAACACTTGTTAAAAATGCGTTCGGTAAAACCCATTGCCGGAACGCGCCTACCCAAAGGAAAGAACATTCGACGCTCGCTCATTCGCGAACTGATGGATGTCTGTGCCGCAGACCCTCGGCCACAGGGCAGACGCGACGCGGCGATCATCGCCATCTTGTATGGCTCGGGGATGCGCAAGTCAGAATCGGTGAACCTGGACCTGGCGCAGATTGATTTCGCCGAGCGCAGTTTGCAGGTGACGGGCAAAGGGAATAAACAATTGATCAAATACGCGCCTGCATGGGCGTTCACCGTGCTTAACGACTGGCTTGAACTTCGCCGGAGGTCCCTGCCAGAAGGCCAGGGCGACGACGCTTTCCTGTTCAACCGTATTCGTCGCGGCGCTCATATCACCCGTGAGCGGATCACCAAACATGCGATCTACTTTATCGCCAAGCAGCGCGGACGGCAGATTGGCATGGACATCATGCCCCACGATTTTCGGCGCTCATTCATTACGCGGGTCATAGAAGAGCACGACCTGTCCATCGCCCAAAAGCTCGCCCATCACACCAACATCTCGACCACTGCCAGCTATGACATGCGCGATGACAATGAGCGCCGTCGAGCGATTGACCGGTTTGATCTCTGATCAATACCACCGCATCGCAGCCATAAAAAAGCCACCGCACGAAAGGTGGGGTGGCAAAAAATGTGTAACCAAAGGATCGATGAAGTGGAGCAGCCAAATCGTTGCCTCCTGATGCGGAGTCAGAAAGCGGTCGAGGCGTGGTCGGTCATCGAGACGCACCTTAACATCGCCATGAATGTGGAACTATTACGTTAGTCGATACTGACTATCATGAAAATCGACATAAACGGTAGGGAACTTCGATGTTAAAAGTTGTACCGCACGGGGAGATCCCGTGATTAAAAAGATAAAAACAGGGCTGGATTGCCCGTGATTTCACCGTGATTTCAGTACACGGTCTTGATGTAAAAGCCATCTGCCAACGCACAACTATCGTTAATCCATTCGCCTGAACTCAGGGGGTATTCCCGTTCTCAGGTGTTTGATGGCGATGGCATATCAGAATTAGGGGATCGTCAAAAATGATTTCTGTTAAGTGGAATCTTGTGACCCTCGCGGTCTCTCTTGGCGTTTGCCAGTTCGCAGCGGCGGGTGTCGTTAGCGATCAAGCTGATGCGAAAGGATTTATAGAAGACAGCAGTCTTAACGTGCACCTTAGAAACTATTATTTCAACCGAGATGTAAAAAACGGCGGCGCAGACCGTAAAGACTGGACCCAGGGCATCCTGGCCAACTACAGCTCGGGTTTCACCCAAGGCACTGTCGGTTTCGGCGTTGAAGCGTTCGGTAACTGGGCGTTCAAGCTTGACGGCGGTGCGGGGACAACCGGAACCGGTAACCTGCCGGTGCAAGGCAACGGCGCCCCCGCAGATGAATACGGTCGGGCAGGCGGTGCGCTGAAAATGCGAATCTCCAAAACCGAGCTGCTCTGGGGCAATCTGCAACCCACGGCGCCAGTCTTTGCTGCCGGTGGTTCACGACTAATGCCGCAGACCGGTACCGGTTTCAATTTGCTGAGCAGCGAAATTAGTGGCCTCGAACTGGATGTCGGGCACTTTACCAGCGGCAATGGTCCGGTCACGACCAACAGCGAGCATGACCTGTTTGCCTCTTACGCCAACGTAGCGGCCGATAGCATCAGTTATGCCGGCGGCAAATATGCGGTGTCTGACGCGCTCTCGCTCAGTGTTTACGGGTCTGAGCTTGAAGATATCTGGCGTCAGTACTACGCCAACGCTAACTACACCTTGGCGATCTCGGACCTGCAGTCGTTGAACTTCGATTTCAATATTTATCGCACTAACGACGAAGGGTCGGCCAAGGCCGGCGATATTAGTAACACCGCGTACTCAATGGCAGCGGCTTACACCTTCCTGATCGCACACACCGTCACTATTGCGTACCAGAAAGTCCACGGCGATACCCCGTTCGACTACGTGGCATTTGGTAAGAACGGCCCAGGTGACACCGCTGACTCTATTAACCTGGCCAACTCAATTCAGTATTCCGACTTCAACGGCCCTGGCGAGAAATCCCTGCAAGCGCGTTATGACCTGAACATGACAAGTTACGGTGTTCCTGGACTGGCCTTCATGGTTCGTTATATCCACGGTGATGATATCGACGGGACGCGGATGGCCGCTGACAGCCCTTATCGTGCTTATGGTTATGGCGCAAACGGTAAACACCACGAAACCAACCTTGAAGCCAAGTACACGGTCCAGACTGGGCCGGCCAAGGACTTGTCCTTGCGCATGCGTCAGGCATGGCACCGGGGTAACGCGGATCAGGCCGAAGGCGACGTCAACGAGTTTCGTTTGATCGCGGATTACCCGATCTCGATCTTCTGATAACCCACCGGCGATAGCCTGCGGTTAAGAAAAGTCCGACGACGCCCCAGGCGACGTTGGACTTTATGGTTTATGACGTTTGGCTGCGCAGCCAGTCGCGCGGGCTGGTGCCGGTCTTGCGTCGAAAGGCCCGGGCGAGGGCGGAAGAGCTTTCATAGCCCACTTCGTCGGCAATCAGTGCGATGGGTTTGCCGTCCCGCAAGCGCTTTTGCGCCAGACTAATGCGCCAGCTCATCAAGTAATCCGCAGGCGGTTGCCCGAGCACGCTATGGAAATGCGCAGCGAAGCTCGCTCGGGACATGTTGGCCGCCGTGGCCAGCTCAGCCACCGTCCACGGTTGCTGGGGATTGGCATGCATCTGGTTCAATGCCCGTGACAACCGCGGGTCGGCCAGCCCGGCCATCATGCCGCTTTCCATGCCATGGGTTGCCAGCAAATACCGCAACAGCTGAATCACCAACAGCTCGAACAGGCGGTCCATTGTCGCGTCACGCCCGCAGTCATCCCCCGACGCCTCGCGAAACAGCCACTCCAGCGTGACCCCGAGCATGGCCACGTCTGCCAGCGGCAATAGCAGGTAGTCAGGCAGCGCGGACGACAGCGGATTATTCACTCCGCCGTTAAAGTTCAGCGACGCACAGACCAACCGCGTGCCATCCGCTTCGGTGGAACTCAGCCGGTGCCGATACGGCCGAGGGAAAAAAATCAAAGTGGGCTCAGTAATCAATTGCTCGCGGTTATCGGCCAGGCGGAGTTTGATCTGCCCCGCTTGCAGCAAATGAATATGGCCGCGTGGTTCTTCGTCGTCGAACGCAGAAATCCCGCAAAAGTCACCGCTGTGAAACGTTCCGGCGCTGACACCAAAGTGCGTCAAGAGGGCAGACAAGCGATCCATGGATGACCTCAGAAAAAACTGTTTTTTGGACGATATGTCGCATAACGGCGACGATTCGGATCCGATGGTACATGGATTGTTCCTAACATAGGCCCCGTCGGCGCATACCGCGACCGAATACTTCGGAGAATCACTATGTCACGCATCCCTGCTCTGAGCCTTGAACACGCACCCGCCGCTTCCGTGCCCTTGTTGGAAGGGGTGAAAAAAAGCTTCGGCATCGTGCCAAACGTCTTCAAAACCCTGGCACATTCACCTGCAGCTCTGGGAGGCTATCTGCAATTTTCCCAAGCCTTTGGCAAGAACTCGCTGAGCGGGGTCGAGCGTGAGTCGATTGCGCTGGCCACTTCCCAAGTCAATGGTTGTGAATACTGCTTGGCTGCGCACACGTTGTTCGGTAGTAAAGCGGGACTGTCCGCCGACGCGATCCGCAGCGCCCGTGATGGCGACTTGAGCGCTTATACGGTGTTTGCCCGTGAAGTGGTGTCCACCAAAGGACGTGTGAGCGATGAGTCCCTGGTTGCTGCCCGTGCTGCGGGCCTGACCGACGCCAAGATCGTCGAAGTCGTGACCCAAGTCGCGCTGTTGACCCTGACCAATTACCTCAACAACGTGGCGGCCACCGACGTGGATTTCCCTGCCGTGGAGCGTTAACAGACCGTCTGTAGCAGCCAACTGGTTGGCGATAGGCCGTCAGCGCCATGCGTGTCAATCCAGGCGCTTCGCCAACCAGTTGGCTCCTACAGATGGCGTAGCGATCAACGCGGCAATCACTTGCCGACGCCGGCCATTTGCTGCCTTTGATTTGTAAGCATCTATGACGCGGTTAATCTAAGAATGCCTTAAATCGTGCCCCGCAGGGCATATCGCCCGGCTGGCACGTGCTTTGCTCAGAATTCGGGAGATATATTTGTACAACGGCACTTATTGGAGTAACTGAAATGAGTTTTATCAGTGGCCTCGGTAGGACGGACTATTCAATTCCGGTAGTACGTTCCGCCTCCCAGTCGCCCGAAGCTGATTTCCTCAGTTTGAGCGATTCGACGGTTCAACCGACTGCAGTGGGTAGCAGCAGCGCGTCGGCTCAGTCGAGCGCGTCGAGCCAGCAAGAACAGGACCGTGAAGAAGCGTTCGCGAAAATGATGGTTAACCTGCAAAACCCCATGGGCCAAGTGGCTTCGACGGACAGCAGTGACAGCAGTGATAACCTCACCGCCGCTTCTGCAGTGGGCGGTGTGACCAACGCCAGCAGCGCAACCGGCACCACCGGTACGCAAAGTGCGGCGGATCAGTTCAAGGATTACATGGCGCTGACGCCTGCTCAGAAAATGCGTTACGGCGCATTGAAAAGCATGGGGCTGACCGAGGCTGATCTTAAAGCCATGTCCCCGGATGCGGCAGCCAAGGTAGAAACCAAACTCGCTGACATCATCAAGAAACAAACGGAAATGCAGGCTGCTGCAGCTCCAAGTGGTGGCGCGGCAGGTTCCGGCACCAGCGCCAGCACCGATGACAAAGGCAACACGTTCCTGAACAGTGCGTTAGTGAAAATGACTCAGGCGGCGAATGAAACCAACGCCAAGCTCGATCTCGCATAACTCGTGAAACATCTGGCCCGCGTTACTGCGGGCAGGAACCTGCAATAACAGTGGGTAATGCTGCGTGTTGTGTAGCAAACGCAGGACAGTTGTAGGGATGCCGAAGGCTGCGAAACCGGAACGGCCTGGGTTTTCATTGAAGGGGTAGATAGCAAGCAGACTTAGATACTGTGGGAGCAGGCTTGCCTGCGAAGGGGCCGATCATCATCTCGCTGATGTCGACCTGATACCTGGGTCGTCTGCATTGACGCTTTCGTCCGGTTCGCTGCTAAGGTGTCCTTTGTGCTGAGGAGGCCTGATGCGCGATATCCAATACTTGCACGCTCTATGGCAACTCTGCGGGTTGCCGTCCGAAGCGCTTAACTTCGTCCAGCTTAGCGGCGGTGACCCGGTATTCCCCTCGTCTTTTGCGGTCGGTAGCGCTGCGCAGCTTTCTATTGCCGCGGCGGCGCTGGCGGCGTGTGAATTGAGCTATGTACGAGGTGGTGCTCGGCAGAAGGTTGCCGTAGACACACTGCACGCTGCTGTCGAATGCAGCGGTTGGTTCAGCCTCGACGGGCGCGAGCCAAACCTGTGGGACGCTTTTTCTGGGCTTTACCGTTGCGCCGATGGCTACGTGCGCATTCATGCGAACTTCGCCCATCATCGCGAAGGCGCGTTACGCCTGTTGGGCTTGTCTCCCGCGACCACACAGCGCACCGAGGCTGAACAGGCGATGTTGCGTTGGCGGGCGCTGGATTTTGAACAGGCCGCCGCTGAGCGGGGCTTGGTTGCCACGGCCTTGCGCAGTTTTGATCAATGGGACGCCACTGCTCAGGGTCAAGCGATCCTCGCCAAACCGTTAATGACCCTCTCGCGCATCGGCGATGCAGAGCCCATCGAACTGCCTTCGCTGACCCCCGATGAGCGTCCGCTGTCTGGGGTGCGCGTGCTTGATCTCACACGGATTCTCGCCGGTCCTGTCGGTGGTCGTGCGCTGGCTGCTCAGGGGGCGGATGTGCTGTTAATCAACTCGCCCAACCTGCCAAACATCGAAGCCATCGCCGACACCAGCCGCGGGAAACGGTCGGCGCTGCTGGACCTGCACACCGAGCAAGACCGCGCCGCGCTTTGGCGATTGATCGACGGCGCCCACGTCTTCTCGCAAGGGTATCGGCCCGGCGGATTGGCCGCTTTGGGCTATTCCCCTGAAGCGTTGGCCGAACGTCGCCCCGGTATTGTCTATGTGTCCCTGACCGCCTACGGCACGGAAGGGCCGTGGGCGGGGCGGCGGGGGTTTGACTCATTGGTACAAACTGCCATGGGCTTCAATCATGGGGAAGGTGAATCCGCCGGCGAAGGCATTCCCCGTGCGCTGCCAATGCAGATACTCGATCAGGCCACTGGTTACTTGATGGCCTATGGCACGGCCGCCGCCCTGTACCGGCAGCAAACAGAGGGTGGCAGTTGGCACGTGCAAGTTTCATTAGCGCAAACCGGGCAATGGTTACGTAGCTTGGGCCGTATCCCCAACGGTTTTAGCCTCGATAAACCCAGCGTCGACCCTTGGCTTGAAACCTCAACCTCCGGCTTTGGTCAGTTGCACGCCGTGCGGCCAAGTGCGCGACTGGAACGCACTCAGCCACGTTACAGGTTGCCGTCCATGCCGCCAGGCAGCGCTGAGCCGGTATGGCTCTAGGTTTCACAAGCACAGGCTAAATCTTCATCCCCAACGCGCTGGTCGCGAGCATCAGCGAGGCAATCATTCCGACCAGGGCAAAGGCTTGTTGCAAGCGTGGGCCCGCCAGGCGGTGGGCGATTTGCCGGCCGCCCATTAATCCCACCACCGCACCGAGGGCAAAGGGAACGCCAGCCTCCCAATACATCACGCCGGTAAGCGCGGCGGTGGTTACGCTGCCGATGGACACCAGCGCGATGACGGCGAGGGAGGTGGCGACGACGCTTTTCATCTCAAGGTTGGAATACCGCGTCAGGGCCGGGATGATGACGAATCCGCCGCCCACGCCCAATAGCCCCGACAACAGACCGCACAGCAATCCGGTGAAGGTTAACGCGCGTGCACAGGGCAAGGTCCAGCGCAGTCGGCCCTGAAGCGGATTCAGCACGCACGGCAATGCGGCGGCGCGGGGCGCGGGTGCGCCTTGGTGAATCTCGCGATTGGCTTTTCGCAGCATACGGATGCTGGCGTAGAGCAACACCGCCGCAAATACCAGCGCCAACGGTTGATTGGGTAAACGGTGAGCGATGTACAAACCCACAGGCGCTGCAAGAATGCCCATCACGGAGATGAAAGCCGCCGCGCGGTATCGAACCACGCCCTGACGCAGGCCCAGAATCGCGCCCACTGCTGCGGCCAAGCCAACGGCCAACAGCCCGACAGGCGCCGCTTGCACCATCGACAGTCCGAGGCCGAAGACCAAGACTGGAACAGCCAGAATGCCTCCGCCAGCACCGGTCAGGGCCAAAATCGCCCCGATGACCGCGCCTAACGCCACCCCCAGTAAATCGTGCACCATCATTTATCGCGCTCGGTATTGGCAGTGACGGGCGCCGCCAGCCATTCATGGCCCTTAAGCATGCAATGCCAATACAACGGCGGCAGCAATCGCTCCTTCAAAAACCAGGCCAAACGGGAGGGTTTCAGGCCATTGATGAACCACGGCGCAAAGGTTGGAGCCAAGGTGCCGCCATAGGTGAACTCAGCCAACACGATCTTGCCGCGTTCAACGGTCAGCGGGCATGAACCGTAGCCATCGTAAGTGGCCAAAGATCGTTTACGTCCCAGCGCCACCAGCACGTTGTGGGCAACGACTGGCGCCTGTTTACGCGCGGCCGCCATGGTTTTGGCGTTGCTGGTGTTGGTCACATCGCCGAGGCCGTGGACGTTAGGGTACTGGCGGTGCACCAAGCTGGCGGGGTCTACGTCGACCCAGCCAGCCTTATCGGCGAGTGGGCTGTTACGAATGAAGTCCGGCGCGATTTGGGGTGGAACAACATGCAGCAGGTCAAACGGCTCAACCACCGTGTCCGTGACGCCATCTGAAGAGGTGCGTTTAAACGTCGCCAGCTTGCCTGGCCCGTCCACCGCGACCAGGGTGTGCGTGAACTTCAGATCTACGGCGTATTTCTGGATGTACGCCATGAGCGCGGGTACATAATCTGCGACCCCGAAGAGGGTCGCGCCGGCCGAATAAAACTGGGTCTTGATCTGTGATTGACGGTCGTTTTTTTGCCAGTAATCGCAGGATAAGTACAAGGCTTTTTGCGGCGCGCCAGCACACTTGATCGGCATCGGCGGCTGGGTAAACAGTGCCCGGCCATGTTTGAGTGCCTTCACCAACTGCCAAGTGTACGACGCTAAATCGTAGCGGTAATTGGAGGTTACGCCGTTCGAGCCCAAGGTTTCGGTCAATCCCCGTATCGCCTCCCAATCGAGCTTCAACCCAGGGCAGACGATCAGTTGTTCGTAGCCGATGATCTGACCGTTTCCCAGGACGACGGTATTGGTTTGCGGTTCAAAGGCGACCACTGCCGCTTTGATCCACTGCACGTTGTCGGGGATCACCGAGGCCATGGCCCGAACGGTGGATTTTCCAGCAAAAACGCCACCGCCCACCAGTGTCCAGCCTGGCTGGTAATAATGGACCTCGGCAGGGTCGATGATCGCGATGTCGAGGGTCCGGTCCCTCGCTTTCAAGCTTGACGCCGTGGCGATACCTGCCGAGCCCGCGCCGATGATAAGGATTTGGTGATGCGCATCGGCGTGGCGAGAGGGCGATTGGGTCACGGTGTCGCTGGCGGTAATTGCCGGTTTTCCAAGGGTGTTGATCGGGATTTTCAAGTACTGAATGCCGTTCGCTTCTGGCTCAGGCAGATGGCCGCTGCGCATGTTGACCTGCACCGACGGCAGGATCAAAACCGGCATCTCCAGCGTGGCATCTCGCGCTTCGCGCATGTTCACGAAGTCGTCTTCAGTGATGCCTTCCCGGACATGGATATTGCTTGAGCGCTGATCCGCCACGGTGGTCATGAAAGCGATGGGCCGGCCGTTCGGGCAATAGTCGTGGCACATGAAAATTCGGGTGTCGGCGGGAAGTTGGAGAATTTTTTTAATCGAGCGAAACAGCGTTCTAGCGTCGCCGTCGGGAAAATCGCAGCGAGCGGTGCCGTAGTCGGGCATGAACAAGGTGTCACCGACAAACGCGAGGGAGTCGCCTTCGTTTCGGACCACATAGGTCATGCAGGCGGGCGTATGGCCGGGGGTGTGCATTGCTGTCGCGTCTAGCGTGCCAATCCTGAAGGTGTCGCCGTCATTGAGCAGTACATCAAATTGGCTGCCGTCGTGGCTGAAAGTGGCACCGCAATTGAACAGCTCGCCAAATACCTGCTGAACCCGTTTGATATGACTGCCAATGGAGATTTTTCCACCGAGCTTCTCTTTCAGGTAGGTCGCAGCAGACAGGTGGTCCGCGTGCACATGGGTCTCGAGAATCCATTCCACTGAAGCCCCCAACTCAAGCACCCGTGCTATCAGGCGATCAGCCGCGTGGGTATCGGTATGGCCGGATTTTGGGTCGTAGCCCAGAACGCTGTCGATCAGCGCGCAATGTTGGGTAGACCGATCAAGCAGCAGGTAGCTCAAAGTTGAGGTTGTTTCGTCCAAAAAAGCTTCGACATGGATCTTCTCACCAATAATCACGTGCATCTCCGAAGGCGTAATGCCAGCCGCAAGGCTGACAGTCTGGATGTTGCTTTGATGACTGCATTGGGTTTTGCCATTGCGCCGCTACGTTATCTGACAGCTCATACCCTGCGGCGTCTGGACGACGGGCTTCCTCTTATCACACTACTTTTAAGCTTTTACAAACGAAGGTTGGCGCTGATCCTGGCAGGTATATCCCGCCTTTATGGGGTTGCGGGCGGGCAGCCCTCCGCAGGAGCCAACTTGTTGGCGAAGGCCCTTCGGACTTATCGTAGCCTTTGGCTCTTACAGAAAATGTGCACATCACCAGAGTCTGTGGGACCGAATTTATTCGGGAAGGCTTCAGTCCTGACACTCTGCACCTTCAAGCCACACAATGCGCAACACGTTTACTGCGCAACAGCGCGGCGTCAACGACGGGGCTATTCAAACCCCGACACGGCGTGGGGTATGTACGGGGCTTCCAGACGGTGGATCTCATTCGGGTCGAGCTTCAAGGTCAACGCAGCCATGGCATCGTCGAGGTGCTGAGGTTTGCTGGCGCCCACCAGTGGCGCTGTTACCCCCGCTGACTGTACGACCCACGCCAAGGCAACTTGCGCACGGGGTACGCCACGCTCGGCGGCGATGGTGGCCACGGCTTCCACCACCTTTCTATCCGCATCGGCAGTCTGCTCGGTGTACAGGCTTTTGCCGAAGTCATCGGAATCGGCGCGGGTACTGCTTTGATTCCAGTCGCGGGTCAGGCGGCCACGGGCCAGTGGGCTCCAGGGCAATACAGCAATTGCGTGATCACGGCACAATGGCAGCATCTCACGCTCTTCCTCCCGGTTGAGCAAATTAAGGTGGTCTTGCATCGACACAAAGGGCGTCCAGCCATTGCGTTGCGAGGTATGCAACGCTTTTGCGAACTGCCAGGCGTACATCGACGAAGCGCCGATGTGCAGGGCTTTACCGGCCTTGACTACATCGTGCAGCGCTTCGAGGGTTTCTTCGATGGGCGTGTTGTAGTCCCAGCGGTGGATTTGATACAGGTCGACGTAGTCAGTACCCAGTCGGCGCAGGCTGTTGTCGATTTCATTGAAGATCGCCTTGCGCGACAGGCCGCCAACGTTTGGCGCTTCCCGCGAAGAGAAAAACACTTTGGTAGCAATAACAATCTCATCGCGCCGGGCAAAATCGCGCAGGGCTCGACCGACGATCTCTTCAGAGGTGCCGTCCGAGTAGCTGTTAGCGGTGTCGAAGAAATTGATCCCCAGCTCCAGGGCCTTTTGGATCAACGGGCGACTGCTCTGCTCGTCAAGCGTCCAAGGGTGTTTGCCGCGCTCAGGTATGCCGTAGGTCATGCAGCCTAACGCGATGGGCGAAACCTTCAGGCCGGTATTGCCCAATGAGACGTAATTCATGGGTGTTCTCCACGTTCAATGAGTGTGCGAACGGCGCAACGTTATTCGAGCATTGCGCAGGTTGGGCCCTCGCTTGGGCTGATCGTTCAACTCTGCAGACGTGGGCGACCCTACCTACACCCTTCACCGTCCTGACCCTCGGGGCGCAGACGCCTTAAATCACCGGAGTGATTTCAAAGAAACAGCCGATCTTTTGGCTCTTGGCGTCCCACACGTAACGCATATGTTTGCCTTGCACCGGAATTGACACCGCTGTCGGGCGAAACGCTGCAATGCATTCATGGCCCGTGGCGCGGACGCTGTTGTACAAAATCCCCCAGGATTTTGCCGCGCGAAGCTTTTTCGCGAACGCCTGTGCAACCCCATAGTGGGCGGGGTCGGGGTCATGCAAATGGCCGAAATCAGCACGAATGTCGTGCATCGGCTTCACCACTTTATTGACGTAGGTGCGCATGGTCAGCTCAACGTCAGGCTCTTGGGTGGCGGCAAGAAATCGTTCCTGATGAAAGCTTGTTTCTGCGATGGCGGCGGTCTGGCTGTTGGCGGCGTAATAAATGCCAAACGTCCCATCGGTAAACCGGCTGACCCTGCCAATGTGAGTAAAAGCTGCCATCACCGGTGTAGAACCGGGGCCTGACACACAATCTTCCGGGCTAACCCGACTGATGACACCTGCTTGTTCAGCCAATCGATCATTGGTCAGCGATTCCAGGGCGTAGGCCACCTGCAATTCTGACGGGTCCAGAATGTCTTCGAACAGGGTGATCGGCGGGAACGAGCTGCTGATGATTCGATAGGCGTTGTCCCACGCGGGTATCTCCTGTTTCGGCAGCATCATCCGCGTACCCCATCCAGATAACGGCGCACATCGGCAATATCAACAACGCGACCGGCCAGCATGTACTTAAGCGCCGTTTGACCATTAAACGGCGCGGCAGTGTTGGGGCTGCTGACCCAGGCGTACACCCGATCATGGTTGTTGCTGAAAATAATGCTCAGTGCCTTGTGAATACCCATCAGGTACGAGATCCGCTCCAAGGTGTCATGGGGCAGTCGAACACTGGGCAGCCGTTTGTATTTATAAAAAGTGGTGGTGCTGATCGAACCCAAGAGCGCTCGCTGCTGATCCGCCGAACAGCCCCATTGCTCCATCAGACCGAAGAAGAATTTCAACGCCACCCGACCCGCCTCCGGGGTGTCTACGCTGTGAACGGCGGGGTGGACGGTGCTTGCGTTTGCCATGGCCAACGCTCCTTGACGGTGGGTAACGGATTGTCAGTCTAGTACGCATGCGTAATAAATCAATGAATAAATGCGGATGCGCATGCTTTTTGCTCGGGTATTAACCGGAAGTGGCGATATTTCAAGGGTGCGACTAGGGTCAATAGTGAACCCAAGGATCGGGTTGGCTTAGAACAAGCCTCTCCCGCTTAACCCTTGAAATAAAGGAGGGTACTTACCGCGACGTTTAGGTGTAAGTGCCCAGTTAGGAGAACAGGGATGTTTACCGTTAACCAAGCCATGCGATTTGTTAAATACAATACCGTGTCGAAGCATGGACCTGCTCGGGCAGTAGGGTCCGTAACCTTAGTGCGCGCGATCAGTCTAACGGGGGTGGCAAAGGCGGACTGTACGTTAATTGCATCGGCAGGCAACGACGTCTATAGCTGCAGCAGTGGTAGCAGCACGGGGTTGACCGATTTGTCGGGTGCTAACAGTCTGGTATTTCCCGCCGGCGGTACCGGCACGGTTAATGGGAACATTGTTTTTGGCCCTCAGAATGATGTCATTCAAATGGATTCGGGAAAAATCCTCGGGTTAGTTGATCAAGGCGATGGCGCCAACGTATTTAAAATAAGCGCCGGAACCGTGAGTGGTGACGTTTCACAGGGCAGCGGTGTTGATAATTTTCAAATGACCGGGGGCACTATTGCATCGCTGACCCAGGGGGACAGTCGCGATGTTTTTGTCATGACGGGAGGTACCATCGTCGGCGGTTTTGATGATGGTGATATCGCCAAGATGACCGGTGGCACTATCGGCCGCGTCAACATGAAGCTGGACGACAACCTCTTTGATATGTCGGGCGGCACTATCTTGGGTAACCTGGTGACGGGCTTTGGTGACGACACGATTATTGTGTCCGGGGGCACTATAGGCGGCAATATCAGCGTCAGTGGCGGCGACGACCGTATTACCGTTACCGGCGGTGTTATAAACGGTGAAATACGCGCCAGTAGCGGTAATGACAGGTTTATTTGGAACGCCGGAGGTTTGATCAAGTCGTCTATTTTGATGGGGGACGGTAATGACACGGCGCTTATTAGTCATTTGACCGAAGACACGCTGTCTCTAACCCCCTCGGTGGACGGCGGACTGGGTAATGACACCTTGACCTTTGACAACAGCTCATCTGCTGGTGCCGCCCGGTACATCGGATGGGAGTCAGTCAACCTCACCAATAACAGCCGGTTTAACTTGGCCGGAGATTTCTTTCTGGGTGACAGTTCCAGTGGCACCGGCAGTTTCACTATCGACAGCACCAGCGCATTGCAGGTGACCCATGGAGCGGTCAGGCCCTACACCTCTGGGCAACTCACGACCCTGACCAACGCTGGCGTTATAGACATGACCAGCGCAAGTTCGAGTGCTGCGGATACGCTGTCGGTGTACGGCAACTATGTCGGCCGTGGCGGGCAGTTGCTACTTCAAACAGTGTTAGGCGACGACAGCTCTGCCAGCGACAAGTTAATCGTCTCCCAAGGTGCAATCAGTGGAAATACCCAAGTAGGGATTTCTAACCTCGGCGGTCAAGGTGCCTTGACCCTTCAAAACGGTATCGAGGTCGTGCAGGCACAAAACGGTGCAACCAGCAGCGCCGATGCGTTTGCACTGAAGAACTCGGTGTCAGCCGGTGCTTATCAATATTATTTGTTTAAAGGCGGCGTTACTGCGGGCTCCGAGAACAACTGGTACTTGCGCTCTTCTGTTATCGCAATCGCCCCTCGGGCTGCGCCGCCAGCCGCGCCGCCGCTGATTATCCGGCCGCCATCTGCACCGCCCGTAGCACCCGCAGCGCCTATCGTTGCGGCGGACGAGCCGCCAGTAGAACCACCGACTGCCGCACCCGTGGCGCCCGCTGATCCGCCATCGACAGTTCCTGCTGACTCCCCAGCCGACGCTTCACCGACACCGGCAGCCACCACGCCAGCGCTGCCTGCTGCCGTTGCGGGGGCGGCGCCGATTCCGCTGTTCAGGTTGGAAGTCCCGGTCTATTCGGTGGTTGTCCCGGCCGCGCAAACCCTGATGCTCAACGCTCTGGGTACATTTCACGATCGTCAGGGTGATCAAAGCCTGCTGACCGAAACCGGTCTCGCGTCTGCAGGATGGGGGCGCTTCTATAACAACGACTTCAAGAAAAGCTGGTCTGGAACCGTATCACCCAGCCTTGATGGCTCGCTGGAGGGCTTCCAGATCGGGAATGACCTTTACTCATCCGAAATAAGTGAAGGACGCTATCAACGCTTTGGTTTTTTTGTGGGGCAAACCCACCTCCGCGGCAGCGTAAAAGGATTTGCCGAAGGCTTTCAGGGGCGCCAGGCGGGTCAGACCAAGCTCGATGGCGATAATGTCGGGCTTTATTGGACCCTGTCGGACCGATCAGGCTGGTATGTGGACGCGGTGGCCATGGCCACTCGTTTAGATGGAAACAGTCAGTCGGACAGAGGGGTGAAGCTGGAGACCCACGGCCACGGGCTGACGCTTTCTCTGGAAGGTGGCTACCCGGTTGCGCTGTCCGATCACTGGAGTGTTGAGCCGCAAGCGCAGTTGATCAGTCAGCACATTAGCCTCGACGATCAAAACGACGGAATTTCCGAGGTTTCATTTGATTCCCAGAACTACACCACCGGGCGTTTGGGCGCGCGTTTGAATGGGCGCTATCGGGTCAGCAATACGCCGGTCGAACCTTATCTGCGTGCCAACGTATGGCGGACATTTGGCGGCTCGGACACGGTGACCTACGACGACGTGGACCGGATAAAAACTCAGCATAAAGCCTCGTCCGCCGATGTCGGCATGGGAGTTGTGGCGCAGCTATCGCCGACGGTCGCGGTTTACCTCGGGGCTGACTACGACGCCAACCTGGACAGCAACGACCTGAAAGGCATCAGTGGCAACGTTGGGATTCGTATGAGCTGGTGAAGGGTTTGCCAACGACTCTCGGCAGGATAATTTTTACGGCGGCACTGTTCTACCTTTCACTAGATAGGTAGAATGCCGAGCAACGTATTCTTATCAGGTCTTTGTCAGTAGGGAGTTTCTTAATGACAACCTCAAGTACCAAAGAAACCATCCTGGGCATTGCCCGCGCCAGGGTGCAAGCCCTCGGCTATAACGCGCTGAGCTTTCGCGAGATCGCCAAGGAAGTCGGAATCAAAAGCGCCAGCATTCACCATCACTTCCCCACCAAGGGCGATTTGGGGGCTGCGCTCGCACGGCGGTATACGGAGGACGGGGTCAAATACCTGACAGGTTTGTCTGAGCAGTCCCAAGATCCGCGCTTCTTGATAAACGGCTACACCGCTATTTTTCGCTCGGCACTGGTCAACGACAATCGCATGTGCCTGTGCGGGATAATGGCCGCCGAGTATCAGGACCTGCCCCTTGAAGTCCGAACCGAAGTGGATGCGTTCACTGAAGCGAACGTTAACTGGCTGGTAACCGTGCTGTGCCTGCAACAGGGTGATGCCCCGTTAAAAACGTTGCAGCAAAAGGCACTGGCTATCTATTCGGCCGTTGAAGGCGCTCAACTGGTGTCGCGAGGCCGCAATGACATCGCGGCGTTCGACGAGACAGTCGAAGTTTACCGAGCGGCGGGGCTGTTGCCCTAGTCATCGGGCGACCCCGGAAGCGCTCAGGTCGACAGTACTGGACCGATCTGACTGGCGAAGGGTTTCCGGCATCGCCCACCACAATAAAACAAACGCGACGCTGGCTATTGCGGCCAGCGTCAGAAACGCCGCGCTGTAGCCCGCCTGTTGAACCACAAGCCCAGCGAGGCTGTTACTCAGCGCTGCGCCGAAACCGAACACCGTAGACAGCGCGCCGAGGCTTACATTGAATCGGCCAGTGCCGTGGGTCAGGTCCTTCACCACCAACGGAAACAGCGCACCAAATAACCCGGCACCAACCCCGTCCAGCATTTGGATGGCGACCAGCCAATAGGGGTCATCGGACAGGGTGTAAAGCACTCCACGCAAGGGCAGGATCAAGAATCCGGCGAGCAACAGCGGCTTGCGTCCCCATTGATCGGCCTTGGTCCCGACAATCCAGGCGGCAGGCACCATGACCAGTTGCGCGGCGATGGCGGCAATGCCAGGCGCGAACACCGACGCGGCAGCGGCGCTGATCGATTGCGTCAGCGCCACCAGACTGAATGAAGTAATGAACGGCAAACAGCAGACAACTCATCGTCACCACCAATGCGCCGACGGCAATCACCGCGCGTTTACTGCGCATGCCGTCGATCATCGCACCCGCCGGCGCTTGTGTGATCAACGCAGCAATTCCCGCCACGGTCATGACCACGCCGATGCTGGCCGGGTCCCAGTGATGAACCGCTAGCAGATAAATGGCCAGATAAGGTCCAAGCCCATCGCGGACATCAGCCAGAAAAAAAATGAGCGCGTCCAGTGAAAGGGTATTGCGTCGATCGGATGCTTTGTCCAAAGACAAACTCCCTTGGGCGGCGATGGAAACAGGAGCGCAGTGTGGCTGACAGACGACGGGGAAGTCAGGTTTTCGATTGATCATGGCAGCGGTTAAGCGATCAATTTGAGCTTCGTGCCACTATTCGCAGCGTTTTTGTCGGGGTTGTCCGTTGGGGAGAGATTTTAATTGTAGTTCTGAGTTGTACTATATTGAACGTTTGAACGTATTTCAAAGCTCCGGAATTTTGCAGTTCCTTCGTTATAGGTGCGTGCATTACGCCCGCACCAAACCCATCACTCAAGGATGAGGACGTATGAAATCCATGTTGTTGTCAGGACGGTCCATGTTGGCGTTGTTTGTGACCGTAAGTGCTATTGGCGCTTTGATCAGCTTCGCCTTTGTCGCCTGCTGGATTAAATTTTTACTGGGCACTGAGCCTGTAACGCTTCGTATCGAGAGCGAAGGCGTAGCGCCGGTAGCGTTACGCGTCGAGGACAAAATAGGTGAGTTCGCACGCCTCGAAAGTTTGACCAGCGTTCAGCGCTTGGCGGACGCTAGCCGCCAAACTCGCGTCACCCTTTTTGATGTGAACAACCTACCAAGCAAGTTCAGCGGGAGTGTGCAACCGATTCGTGAAATAGCCCTTCAAACTAACCTGCTTGCGCTAACGGCTGCCATTGACACCGCCAGGGCCAGGGCCATGACCCGCTGAGTGAGTCAGGAGGTCACGCTGGCTTTTGCGCTTGCCGAAATGTTCACACCGTCCATGCCCTCGGTGGCACTATGCAAAACAGCACACCGTCGCCCGACCGTGAACAATAATAAAGGCAGTAGCTCATGACGATTCGAGGTTTAAAGATTGGGACTCGTGCGGGGCTTTTTTTTCTGGTCGTTATTGTATTGATGACGGTTTCCAGCGGCATATCGATGTGGAATATGCGGGAAATGCAGGCGTTAACCGTCGATATCCAGGAAAACTCAATGCCCAGTGTCAGGCAAGCCGGAATTATTGCAACCTCGCTGTTAAGAATGCGCCTGGAAACGTTCAAGCTGATCACCGCCAGCGATTCGGAAAAGAAAGGCTCCGCCATCAGCCTCGGAAAGTATCAAGACATCATGAAGGCCGACATCGGGAACTACGAAAAACTGGTTTCCGGTGAAAGCGAACGCAAGGTTTATCAATTGCTGGTCAACGACGTCGCCCCTTATAACGAGCAACTCAAAACTGTCATCAATGCGGGGGATGCGCTTTCGTTGACCGAAACCCTTAACTATATAAACCTCCACATCGTCCCGCTTTCCAAGGAAATGCAGGCATACGCCGATGAGCTGATCAAGATCAACGAGCAGCAGGCGGCTCAATCGAGCATTAAATCCAAAGCCGCCTACGACAATGGAGTGACCTATGCGTTGCTGCTGTTGGTGTGCTCGATTTTGGCCACCATCGTGCTTGCGATCGTCTTCACAAAAAGTATTTCGGTTCCCTTGATGGCCTTGGTCGGCGCCAGTAAGGAGATGTCCAACAATGATCTGCGTCGAGACATCCGAATCGATGGGAGCGACGAAATTACTGAATTGCAGACGGCCACTGCGTTGATGCTGGGGAATTTGCGAAACACTGTCAGGCTGATTGGCAGTTCCTCTACGCAATTGGCGAGCGCAGCGCAGCAGATGAATCAAGTGACGCAGGCGTCCAACCAAGGTCTGCAGCGGCAAAGTCTGGAAACTGACCAGGCCGCCACAGCGGTCAATCAGATGACTGCGGCGGTTGAAGAAGTGGCCAGAAACGCCTCGGCAGCATCGGTCTCCACCCAGGATTCGGAGCGTTCTACCAAACGCGGTAGCGAGCGGGTGGCAAAAACCATTACCTCCATTGAAGGCTTGAACGCGACGGTCAACGCCACCAGTCAGCAAGTCGAGAAGCTGGCGCAGTCGGCCCAAAGCATCAGCAAGGTGTTGGAGGTTATTCGGTCAATCGCCGAGCAAACCAATTTGCTGGCGCTGAACGCGGCTATCGAGGCCGCGAGGGCGGGTGATCAGGGCAGGGGCTTCGCGGTCGTCGCCGATGAAGTGCGTGCCTTGGCCCACCGCACCCAGCAATCAACCCTGGAAATAGAACAGATCATCCGGGGCGTTCAGGAAGGCTCGGAGCACGCCGTTTCATCGATGATACTGACCAGCACCGAGGCTGAGAAAACATTGTTGATCGCCCACGAGGCCGGCGCCGCCCTGGTGGAAATCGCCGCCGCCATCGTGAACATCACTGAGCGCAATATGCTGATTGCCACCGCCTCGGAACAGCAAGCTCAAGTGGCCAGGTCCGTGGACCAAAACCTCATCAGTATTCGAGACCTTTCTGTTGAGTCCTCAACCGCGGCCGAGCAAACGTCAACAGCGAGCCATGAACTGTCACGGCTCGCCACTGAGTTGAACGGCCTGGTGATGAAATTTACCGTTTGAGTTGAGCGTCTGGTATCAAATCGTTGAAGCCAGTGCCACGGCTTCTGCTTTGGCGGCGTTCCGGCCCTGGGTATCAACCTCTGGGCCATACAGGGTTTTTTCGACAATGACCGTGTGTTGTTCGTCGATGCCGACCATCTCTGACCAACTGGCCATATAGGACACTTGGTGCTCCGTACGGTCCAGTTGTGCGCCGCGTGCCGCGATAACCACCACCTTGCGACCGTTTAGCAAACCATTCAGGCCTCGGTCATCAAATGTGAACAACAGGTCTTTCTGACTGACCACATCGATCAGGTGCTTGAGCCGGTAGGGAATGCCGAAGTTCCACATGGGCACGCTGAATACAATCACGTCCGCACGCTTGAAACGTTCCGCCAGCGCTTCTATTTCCGTCCAGACCTGCCGCTCGGCCGGGGTCCGTTCGCGACCCTCAATGCCAGCGTACTTGGCGCCCAACGCCTCGCCATCAAATTCCGGTAACGCGGTATTCCACACGTCGAGAGTGTCAACTGTGGCCCCCGAGTGCTTACTTTTCCAGGCGTCGATAAATGCATGGGCGATTTCAATCGACGCTGAACGTTGCTTGCGTGGCGAACTTTCAACATGCAGTAAATGCAGCATGGGTGGATTCCTCGATGGTGGGTTATTCGAGCTTAGAGGGCAGCGGCAGCGAAAAGGTGCTGATTGCACTGGGTGTTTTAGCGGTAAAAACGCCTGATCAGACGGCATGTTTGATAACAGCGGATACGACGTTAGTACAAACAAGAAATATTCTTATTTGAAATATTTGGACTTGTCTATACCATGGCGCGTGTCGGCGCTGCCCCGTTTCAATAAATCGGTAACGCAACCCCATGGAAAACAACGACTGCAAAGACCTTTCTGTCGTCGTTGTGTCATAGAGAACAGGAAAAAACAGATGCCTCGTTTGACTCCCCGCCACCTGCGCTTGACGCAGGTTCTTGGCTTGCTAATGTCGGTCTGCGCCGCCTTCAGTTGGGCCGTCAGCGCTCAAGCGCAGGATGCTTTCTCAGCGGATTCACAGTGGATGACCGGCGACTGGGGCGGACTGCGCACCGAATGGCTGGAAAAGGGCATCGACGTTCAGATGGGCTACACCGGCGAATCGGCCTCAAACCTGCGCGGCGGTTACGACAAGCATCACACTACACGCTATGCCGACCAGTTCACCTTGGGCGCGGCCATCGACTTGCAAAAGTTGATGGGTTGGGATGACACGCAGTTCATGGTTCAGCTCACCAATCGCAATGGCGACAACCTGAACACCGACAACCTCAATGACCCCCGCGCCAGCAGTTTTTCTGCCACCCAAGAAGTGCAGGGGACCGGCAGCGTTACCCGCCTTAGCGAATTGTGGCTGAGCAAAGGCTTTTTCGATGGCGCATTGAATATCAAAGCCGGTCGTTTTGCGTTCAGTGATGATTTTGGGGTTGAAGACTGCCTGTTCCAGAACCTGGCGTTCTGTGGTTCGCAGCCCGGCAACTATGTCGACAGCATCTACAACAATCCAATCAGCCAATGGGCCGCACGGATCAAATACAGACTGACTGATTCGGTCTACGCCCAAGTCGGCGTGTTCGACGTCAATCCGTCTAACCTCGAAAACGACAGCGGCTTCAAACTCAATGGCGCGGGTACCACCGGTGCACTGATTCCCGTCGAACTGGTGTGGGCGCCCACGCTTAACAGCCTGCCGGGCGAATACCACGTTGGTTATTACTACAGCTCCGCCAACGCCAGCGATGTTTATAAAGACGCCAACAACCAACCGGCCGCTTTATCGGGTGAAGACTATCGCAGCGATAGCAGTCGCCATGGCTGGTGGTTGACCGGCAAGCAACAACTCACCACGGTGAACGGCGACGCTTCACGCGGTTTGACCCTCTCGGCCAACGCCAGCTTCTACGACCGCGCCACCACCCCGATCGACAGCTATCAGAAGGTCACGCTGGTGTACAAAGGGCCGTTTGACGCGCGTCCGTCCGACACGCTGGGCCTGGGCATCGCTCGCCTGTATGCCAGTAACTTGTACCTGCGCAACGCCAAAACCGCCAACGATGTTAGCGGCCTTAGTTATGCCGACGCGGACTACGTGCCAGAGCAACACACGGAGTACAACGTCGAACTCAACTACGGCGTACAAGTCACCCAGTGGCTAAACGTCCGGCCCAACCTGCAATACATCGCCCACCCAGGCGGCGTACGCGAAGTGCAAAACGGCGTAGTGGCGGGCTTGCAGGTTCAGTCCACCTTCTGATGGGCACAAGCCACCCCAAACCTGTAGGAGACAACTTGTTGGCGAGAGGCCTGACGCGCGGTATCAGATCCAACGCTTCGCCAACAAGTTGGCTCCTACAGAGGTCGCGATTTTGGGTTTTCTGTGGGACCGAATTCATTCGGGAAGGCATCGTGTCAGACGCGGACGAGGTCGGATTTGAAATCCATTCCCGAATAAATTCGGTCCCACCGTGCGCGGGTAAACGACACCAAACCTGTAGGCGCCAACGGTTTCATTGATACGGTTGTAGCAAGCAGCCACAACTCCTGTGGGAGTAGGCTTGCCTGCGAAGAGGCCGATAATCGCGCCGCTGATATCGACTTGAAACCTGGGTCGCTTGCAATGACGCTTTCGTTGGCAAGCCACACAGAGACATCAGCAGACACGGAATAGTAGGCACTGAACATCTGATCGCAGCCTTCGGCAGCTCCTACAAAAATCTATGCATCACAAAAATCTGTGGGGCGGAATTCATGCAAGCACCACGCAAGTGCTTGCGCAAGCGCTTGCGTAACTGGATTTATCGACTAGAGTCGTTCTCAAACAGGTCGCAACAGGTTGTAAAACCTATGCAGGCCCACGTACAAAAATAAAAAATTTGAGGGCGCGTCATGAGTCTCTCTTTACCTTTACCCCTGCTCGAAATGCGCGGCATCTCCAAGACCTTTAACGGCCTGCGGGTGCTGAAAAGCGTGGATCTGAAAGTCTACCCCGGCGAAGTTCACGCATTAATGGGCGAGAACGGCGCGGGCAAGTCCACGTTGATGAAAATCCTGTCCGGCGCCTATCAGGCTGACGCAGGCGGCGAGATTCGAATCGATGGCCAACCGGTTGCCACCTATAACCCACGTACGGCCAAAGCCCATGGCATTGCGGTCATTTACCAAGAGTTGAGCCTCTGTCCGAACCTGAGCGTGGCCGAGAATATCTACCTCGGGCGCGAGTTGCGTTCCGGCTTGACGGTCAACCGCAAGGCGATGCAAGCCGGCTGTGTCGAAGTGCTGAATCGACTCGGCGCTGACTTCACGCCGCTGACCAAAGTCAGCACGCTGTCGATTGCCGAGCGGCAATTGGTGGAAATCGCCCGCGCGCTGCACGCCGATGCAAAAATCCTGGTGATGGATGAACCCACCACGCCGCTGTCTTCCCGTGAGACCGACCGTTTATTTGCGCTGATCAAGCAATTGCGCAGTCAAGGGCTGGCAATCATCTACATCAGCCACCGTATGGCTGAAATCTACGAGTTATCTGACCGGGTTTCAGTGCTTCGCGATGGCGAACACGTCGGCATGCTGGAGCGCGAAGCCCTGTCAGCTGAGGTGTTGGTGAAAATGATGGTGGGGCGCGACCTGTCTGGTTTCTATAAAAAGGAACATGCGCCGTACGATCCCGGCGCGGTGGTCATGCGTGTGCGGGACATGGCCGATGGCGCACGGGTACGCGGTTGCAGTTTTGACGTGCACGCTGGCGAAGTACTGGGCATCGCCGGTTTGGTGGGCGCGGGCCGAACTGAATTGGCCCGCTTGATTTTCGCCGCCAACCCACGCACTTCCGGCACGCTAGAGGTCGCAGGCCAAGCCATCACTCAGCTGCGTGACCCCGCCGATGCGATTCGCGCCGGAGTGGTGTACCTCACCGAGGACCGAAAAGCCCAAGGGTTGTTTCTCGACATGAGCGTTCGCGACAACATCAACGTCTGTGCATGTGTGCCCGATGCCCATTACGGTGTGCTTGACCTTGGCCATGGCGCCCAACGCGCCAGCGCTGCCATTCGCTCGCTGTCGATCCGGGTCGGCTCGGGCAAAGTCAACGTCGGCGCCTTGTCCGGGGGGAATCAGCAGAAGGTCTTGCTGGCACGCTTGCTCGAAGTCAAACCCCATGTGCTGATCCTGGATGAACCTACCCGTGGCGTGGACATTGGCTCGAAATCGGAAATCTATCGGATCATCAACGAGCTGGCCAAAGCCGGGGTCGGGATCGTGCTGATTTCCAGTGAGCTGCCGGAAATCATCGGCACGTCCGATCGGGTCTTGATCATGCGCGAGGGCCAATTGGTGGCTGAGTTGGGTGGCACTTCCGGGCAGGACATCACCCAGGAAACCATCATCGATTTGGCCACTGGCGCGGCGCAAGTCGCGGTCCACGCAGCCTGACCACTACAACAAAAATAAAGCCGCCGAAGGTGGAACCGTCATGAATCAAAACACCGAAAAAACCAACGCCATGGGCGTGCCTGTGAACGAAAACCGTGGCGCAGTCGCCGTTAGCACGGGCGAGAAAATTCGAGGCTTGCTGCGTACGGTAGGCATGCTGCCGGTGCTGATCCTGCTGCTGGTGGGTTTCGCGCTGATGAGCGAAAACTTCTTTACCGTGCAGAACCTGTCGATCATCAGCCAACAGGCGTCGGTCAATGTGGTGCTGGCCGCCGGCATGACCTTTGTGATCCTTACCGCCGGGATTGACCTGTCAGTCGGGGCGATTCTGGCGGCCTCGGCAGTGGTCGCAATGCTGGTCTCGACGTCCCCTCAATTTGGCATGTTGGGCATCGTCGCGGGGATCGGCTTCGGGTTGCTGTTGGGGTTGGTGAACGGAGGGCTGATTGCGTTCATGCGGCTGCCGCCGTTTATCGTGACCCTCGGCGCCCTGACCGCGATGCGCGGTTTGGCGCGGTTGATGGCTGACGATAAAACCGTGTTCAACCCGGACTTGCCGTTCGCCTTTATTGGTAACGATTCGGTATTGGGGGTGCCGTGGTTGGTGATCATTGCGCTGTGTGTGGTGGTGCTGTCGTGGTTCATTTTGCGGCGCACGGTCATGGGCGTGCACATTTACTCCGTGGGCGGCAACCCGGAAGCGGCGCGCTTGTCAGGGATTAAAGTCTGGAAAGTGCTGTTGTTTGTGTATGCGGTGTCCGGGGCGTTGGCCGGGCTGGGGGCGGTGATGACTGCCTCGCGGTTGTCGGCGGCCAACGGGTTACAGCTGGGTCAATCCTATGAACTCGATGCGATTGCGGCGGTGATTCTCGGCGGCACCAGCTTTACCGGCGGTGTCGGTACCATTGGTGGCACGCTGATCGGGGCCTTGATTATCGCGGTATTGACCAATGGACTGGTGCTGATGGGCGTGTCCGACATCTGGCAATACATCATCAAAGGCATCGTTATCATCGGCGCAGTGGCACTCGACCGTTATCGCCAGTCCGGCGCGCGAACCTGATTTTTACACCTCTAGCGTTATCACAATAATCACAAGAGATAAGCCATGAACTTCAAACTCACGTTTCCTGCCGTTGCTTCTTTATTGCTGGCCGCGACCTTGTCCGCAGGCGTCCAGGCCCGGGATTTGAATGCGGTTGGCATCACCGTTGGCTCGTTGGGTAATCCTTATTTTGTCGCGCTGGTCGAGGGTGCCAAGGCCAAGGCCATGGAGATCAACCCCAAAGCCAAAGTCACAGCAGTGTCGGCGGATTACGACCTCAGCAAACAGTTCACCCAAATTGATAACTTCATTTCGGCGGGGGTTGATCTGATCCTGTTGAACGCAACGGATCCGGCGGCCATCGAGCCTGCCATCCGCAAAGCCCGTAAGGCCGGAATCGTGGTCGTCGCCGTAGACGTAGACGCCAAGGGCGTTGATGCCACGGTGCAGACCGATAACGATTTGGCCGGTCGTCTGGCGTGCCAGTACATCGTCGACAAACTGTCCGGCAAGGGCAACGTGATCATCCAGAATGGGCCGCAAGTGACTGCGGTCACCGACCGAGTTCATGGCTGTAAAACCGTGTTCGCGGCAGCACCGGGGATCAAGGTCTTGTCTGACGATCAAGACGGCAAAGGCTCGCGGGAAGGTGGGTTGAATGCCATGCAGGGTTATCTGGTGCGCTTCCCTAAAATCGATGGGCTGTTCACCATCAATGACCCACAGGCCATCGGCAGCGACCTGGCCGCCAAACAGCTGAAACGCAGCGGCATCATCATCACCTCGGTGGATGGCGCACCGGATATCGAAGGGGCACTGAAGTCCAGCGATTCGTCGATCCAGGCCTCCGCCAGCCAGGATCCGTGGGCCCAGGCCCAGGACGCGGTGACCATCGGTTACGACCTGCTCAATGGCAAGCCACCGGCGGACAAGATCAAACTGCTAGCGCCGACCCTGATTACCCGGGACAACATTGCCTCGTATACCGGTTGGTCCAAGCACTAACAGCTGGGCCTTCCCACAGAAGGCCCATTTAATGTGATGGAAAGGGCGGAGTAATCGCTGTGGTAACGATGGATGATGTAGCGAAACTTGCCAAGGTATCGACATCAACGGTGTCGCACGTGCTCAACGGCACGCGCAAGGTTAGCCCGATCACCGCGCGTGCGGTGGAGTCGGCCGTTCAGTACCTTGATTACATTCCCAATACCCTGGCGCGCTCGTTGGCCCGTTCGACCACCAACACCATTGGTGTGGCGATCTCCGCGCTGTCTAACCACTATTTCAGCGAGACGGTGCACGCCATCGAAACCGAATCGGCCAAGCACGGAATCATGATGTTATTTGTGGACACCCACGATGATCCCGAACAGGAGTTGCGGGTGGTGAAAGCGCTGCACCATCGACGTGTCGACGGGATCTTGCTGGCGCCGTCCATGGACACTAAAGACCACCGGACGTTGGCGTATTTGCAAGCCAACGAGATTCCCACGGTGCTGGTGGACCGGCTCGCTGCGAAAGGCTTCGATCAAGTGGGCGTGGAGAACAAGCGCTCGTCTCAGGCCTTGGTCGCGCATCTGATTGAACACGGTCATCGACGCATTGCCTGTGTCGCCGGCCGTCGCGGGTTTAGTACCACCGAGGAACGCATCGACGGCTACCGGGCAGCGTTGAGCGCGGCAGGTTTGCCGTTTGATCCGGCGTTACTGGTCAATGGCGAGTCCAGCAGTGAGCCCGCGCGGCTGGCCACGGGGCATCTACTTGCGCTGGCTTCGCCGCCCACGGCAATCATGGCCGCCAACAACATGATGACCATCGGCGCCATGCATGCCCTGCGGGACGCTGGCATCGCCGTGCCCGAGCAGATGGCGCTGGTGGGGTTCGATGATTTCGACTGGGCTGATTTTTTTGTCCCGCGCCTGACGGTGGTCGCGCAACCCGTTGAGACGCTGGGGGCACGGGCGGTGAAGCTGCTGCTGAAACGAATCGAATCACCCGAAGGCAGGCGACAAACCGTTCGGCTCCCGCCCACATTGCGGATTCGAAATTCATGTGGATGCCGTTGAAATGGTGATGAACAATCCTGTTTCGCTCGGGATCGATCTCGGTACGTCCGAACTCAAGGCGGTGCTGCTGGACGAGGGCGGAATCGTGCTGGGCCATGCCAGCGCCAAACTGACGATTTCCCGCCCACATCCGGGAAGGTCAGAACAGCGTCCAGAAGACTGGTGGCAAGCGTGTCTCAGTGCTCTGGACCAATTGCGCCAGGATCAACCGCAGGCCTATGCGCGCATTGCCTGCATTGGCTTGTCGGGGCAAATGCACGGCGCAGTGCTATTGGGCGATGACAACCGCGTGGTGTCCCCTGCCATCCTGTGGGATGACTCACGGGCTACCGGCCAAGCGGAACAACTGGCCCGGGATTACCCTGAGTTTGCCGAGATCACTGGCAGCCTGCCCATGGCCGGACTGACTGCACCCAAACTGCTGTGGCTGAAGCACCATGAACCGCAGGTATTTAACGAGATTGACTGTGTGCTGTCGCCCAAGGATTACCTGCGCTTACGGCTGAGCGGCGAGCGGGTCACCGACGTTTCGGACGCTGCCGGCACCCTGTGGCTGGACGTGGTCAAGCGTGATTGGTTTGAACCGATCGTTCGCGCGACCGGGCTGGAACTTCGCCAACTGCCTCGGCTGGTGGAAGGGCGCGCAGCGTCCACCGTGCTCAACACCTCAGCGGCGCAACGCTTGGGTTTGCCGGTTGGAGTGGTCATCGCCGGGGGCGGCGGGGACAACCCGGTCTCTGCAGTGGGTATCGGCGCCATCCATGCCGGGGACGCGTTTATCACCTTGGGCACCAGCGCTGCGATTGTTGCGATCACCGATCACATGGCCGGCCATCCAGCCCACGCGGTGCACAGCTTTTGTCACGCCATACCGCAGCGCTGGTACACCATGGGCGCCCTGTTGGCGGGCGCCAGTTGCTTGCGCTGGGTGACGCAATTATTGGGCTTTCCCGACGAGCAAACACTGTTGGAGCGGGTGCAGACGGCATTGCCCATTGATCAACCGGTGGCGGTTTCCAATCCGCTTTTTCTGCCTTACCTCGCAGGCGAACGTACGCCGCATAACGACCCGTTATTGCGCGGTGGATTCATGAGCCTGGGCTACGACTGTTCACCTGCGATGCTGGGTTACGCGGTGCTGGAGGGGGTGGGGTTTGGCTTGTTAGACGCGATGAACGCGGTTCAATCGGCAGGTGCCGCCGTGCATGCCTGTGCACTGGTGGGCGGCGGGGCACGCAGTGAATATTGGGCGCAGTTGTTGGCGAATATCCTCGACCGGGAAATCTACACGCTATACGGCAGTGAACTCAGCGCCTGCATCGGCGCGGCCACGCTGGGCTTTTTAGCGAACGGGCAGGGCGACGCACTGCTACAGGCGGGGATGCCGGTCAAAGCGCGGTATTTCCCACGGGTTGAGCAACAGCCTGCCTTGAATCAGCGCTATGAGAAATTTCGCGGATTATTGTCGGCGGCGAAGGCATTGCATGGTTGATTGGATTCTTATTTTGCTCGCGTCAACGCGGTTTTCGACCACCTACGGGTCCGCAACAATGTCTGATGCACCGCAGATCATCTGTAGATAGCCAACGTGTTGGCGAAGGTTCTCTCTCCTACAACGGCCAATGCCGATCAGCAAGCCAGCGAAGCCGATCTGTTCCAGTTGCAGATCAGCATCACCGCCGAACTGGTGGATGCCTACGGCCAGCTGCGCGGCGCGCAACTGCGTGAGCGAATTGCTCGGGACAACCTGAAAAACCAGCAGGAATCGCGCACTGTCACCGTCAGCATGCGTGACGCCGGGGTCGGTAACGAACTCGACGTGGTGCGTGCTGATGCCCGTCTGGCGGCGGTTGAAGCCACCGTGCCGCAGTTGCAAGCTGAACAGGTGCGGGAAAAAAACCGCATCGCGACCTTGATGGGTGAGCGTCCGGAATCGATGAAAGTCGACCTGAGCCCAGCGCAGTTGCCAGCGATTGCCAAGGCCTTGCCGATTGGCGATCCCACCGAACTGCTGCGTCACCGTCCTGATGTGCGTGCCGCTGAGCGCCAATTGGCCTCGGCCACCGCGCAAATCGGGGTGAACACGGCGGACCTGTTCCCACGGGTCAGCCTCACCGGTTTTCTCGGTTACACCGCCGCCCGTGGTTCGCAGATCGGTTCTTCGGCTGCTGCTGCCTGGTCGCTTGGCCCAAGCATCACTTGGCCGGCGCTGGATTTACGCAGCGTGCGAGCGCGGATTCGCGGGGCCAATGCCGATGCTGACGGTGCGCTGGCCAACTACGAGCAGCACGTGTTGCTGGCGTTGGAGGAGTCGGAAAACGCCTTCAGCGATTACAACAAGCGTCAGGAACGTTTGATCTCGTTGATCCGTCAAAGTGAATCGAGCCGTAAAGCGGCAGATTTGGCCTCGATTCAGTACCGCGAAGGCACCGCTGACTTCCTGGTGTTGCTGGATGCCGAACGTGAACGCCTGGCAGCCGAAGATTCTCAGGCCCTGGGTGAGATCGACACCTACCGTGGGATTGTTGCCATTTACAAGGCATTGGGTGGCGGCTGGAATAACAAGGTTGAGGGCGTGGTCATAAATAACTGAGCCGGTCATGGGCTGCTCTGTGTAATATGCATAGCAGCCTATCGATTTGCGCAGGTCCAGTTAGTGGCGATTACCAACAATCATTCTTCATTTTTTTAAACATTCCGGGGTTCCGTAATGAATATCGACGAACATAAATTTGCAGGTATTGATCTAAATTTATTAGTGGTTTTCATGGTGATGTTCCGCGAACAAAGCGTCTCAAAATCGGCTGAATATCTGCATGTCCAACAACCGGCGGTGAGCGGGTCACTGGTCAGATTGCGTCATTGCTTCGATGACCCGTTGTTTTTACGCGCGGGAAGAGGGATGCGGCCTACCAGCCGGGCGATTGAGATTGCCACGGCGCTACTGCCGGCGATGAGCATCATAGGCGCGGTCATCAGCGGCGACATGCCCAACGGATTTTCCTGACAGGTTGTGAAAACTTTACGCTGAGGGCCGTGTGGCGAATCCACGCCAAGCCCCCCATTAGCGATTACACTGCCGCACTCGGAGCCTGTATGCACCGGTATGCATGACCCTATGGTGAGGTAGAAATCGCTTGTCCATGTTCGAGTCACCCTCAGCTTTTGACCTCGGCGCACGCGAAGCTGAGGCCTATCAAAATCTGATCCTGCCCCATGTATCCAGAACCTTTGCGCTCACTATTCCGCAGTTGCCGCCGCCCCTGCGGCTGGCGGTAACCAACGCTTATTTGCTCTGTCGCATCGCCGATACCATTGAAGACGAACCGACCTTTAGCCTGGAGCAGAAGCGTCGTTATGGGGCGGCGTTCATTGCCGCCGTCACGGGTCATATCGATTCGAAACAGTTCTCGGTCGAGTTGGCTCCGCTGTTTTCACAGGCAACCTTGCCCGCCGAGCGCGAACTGGTCAGCCAGTTAGTGCTGGTTTTACAGATCACCCGCAGCCTGATGCCCTCCCAACGAACGGCAATCATTAACTGCCTGACGGTGATGTCCAAAGGGATGTTTGATTTTCAGCGCACCGTCAGTCGACATGGACTGGAAACGTTGCGCGACATGGATCGCTACTGTTACTGCGTAGCGGGGGTGGTGGGCGAAATGCTGACCGAGCTGCTCATCGATTTTGACCCTGCGTTGGCCAGCCAGCGCGGGCTGCTCTTGCCGCTGGCCGTGTCCTTCGGCCAAGGCCTGCAGATGACCAATGTGCTGAAAGACCAGTGGGAGGATTACAGCCACGGCGTTTGCTGGTTGCCGCAAGACCTGTTCGCCCGCCACGGCGTTGACCTCTCGGGATTACAAGCCGGTGGGCAAAGCGCGAATCATGGCCGTGCACTGACCGAGATGATCGGCATCGCCCACGCGCACTTGAAACTGGCGTTGGAATACACACTGACGATTCCGCTCAAGCACTCTGGGTTTCGACGTTTCTGCATGATGAATATCGCCTTCGCGGTCCTGACACTCCGTAAATTACAGCGACACCTGGACTTCTGCTCCGGTGATCAAGTCAAAATCACTCACCGGGCCGTGGCCTACGCGATGGCGCTTACCCGGCTCAGTGCACACTCCAACAGCGGATTACGCTGGCTGTTCAAAATAGCCACCCGCAGGCTGCCGTTGAGACCGCTTTCGGCAGAGTGGGATTAAAATCAATCCCCCGCAGACCTGTAGGAGGGTCCGCCACGTCTTCGACGCCGCGCTGTCGCGCAGCAAACTGTGGGGCACTTCGTTGAGCTTGAGGTTGCAGCGTGTCAGGAGAAAAGCCTTCCCGAATAATTCGGTCCCACGGTGGTTTGAATCGTTAAACCGAATTACTTCTTTTTATTGCTCCCACCCAACAATGAGCCCATCAAACCGCGCACCAACTCTCGCCCGATTTGATTCGCGGCGGTGCGCATCGCGTTTTTCATTGCCTGGCCCGCGAGACCGCTAAAAAAACCTCCTGCCCTCTCGGCCAATCCGCCGGGTATGTCCTTCGCCGGCTGTACGCCTACGTCAGGCGGGGCGATCTTGCGCGCCATTAACATTTCATACGCAGACTCACGGTCCACCGGTTTGTCGTAACGTCCAGCCAAAGGCGACTGAGCAATCAACACCGCGCGCTCGGTTTCACTCAATGGCCCGATTCGCGATTGCGGGGGCGCGATCAGTACACGCTGGACCAATTCGGGGGTGCCTTTTTCCTGCAACGTACCGACCAGCGCTTCACCAATGCCCAGCTCAGTGAGTACCGCGAGGGTATCGAACGCCGGATTAGGACGAAAACCATCGGCCACGGCGCGCAAGGACCTTTGTTCTTTGCTGGTGAATGCCCGCAGCCCATGCTGAATCCGCAAACCCAGCTGCGCGAGGATGGTATCGGGCAAGTCGCTGGGCGATTGGGTGACGAAATACACACCAACGCCCTTGGAGCGGATCAACCGAACCACCTGCTCAAGACGTTCTTGCAACGCCTTTGGGGTGTTAGCGAACAACAAATGCGCCTCATCGAAAAATAGCGCCAGCAGCGGTTTGTCAGCGTCGCCACGTTCAGGCAATTGCTCAAACAGTTCAGCCAGCAACCACAGCAGGAACGTCGCGTAGACCTTGGGCGCTTCATGCACCAAACGGCGGGCATCCAACACGTGGATGCGTCCCCGGCCATCACTGGCGGGTTGCAAAATATCTTCGAGCTGCAAGGCCGGTTCGCCGAACAACGCTTCGGCGCCTTGTTGCTCCAGCACCGCCAAACGACGGAGCAATGCCTGACTGGACCCGGTGGTCATCAAGGCGCTGTCTTCACCCAGCAGTTCTGGATGGTCGCGAAGGTGATTGAGCAGGGCTTTGAGGTCTTTAATGTCCAGCAGCAACAATCCTTCACGGTCCGCAACCTTGAACGCTGCGTACAACGTCGATTGTTGGCTGTCGGTCAACTCCAGCAAACTTCCCAACAGCAGTGGGCCCATTTCCAACAACGTGGTGCGCAAGGGATGACCCGATTGGCCGTGCACATCCCAAAGGATGACCGGATTAGCCTGGGGGCGATAATTCAGCCACGGCATACCGGCGATTCGTTCAGCGACTTTGCCTTGGGGGTTACCTGCCGCGCCCAGCCCGCACAGGTCACCCTTGATATCCGCCGCGAAAACTGCGACGCCAGCGTCGCTGAATACTTCAGCCAGACGCTGGAGTGTCACGGTCTTGCCGGTACCGGTCGCTCCCGCAATCAGGCCATGACGATTCGCCAACCGCAGCGCTTGCCCAACCGGCTGCCCGTCAAGGCTTGCGCCAAATAGAATTGAGTCAGAGTCAGACATGTAAAATCCGTCCAATAAAGGTGTTAATCCATAAATGTCCGCGCCAATACTGCTTTTAAAAGAGCTAAAAGCAATCGCTTTATATTTACCTTAGTCGAGCCCTAGACAGCAGGGAGTGGCAACTTTAGGCTCATCGCCTTTGTCCGGTTCTGGCGTCACTCTTCATGAACTCAGTTGTTACCGTCGTTTTGCCGATTTTTGCGCTGATCCTGGTCGGGTTTATCTGTCGAAAAGCCAATTGTCTCGGACCCACTGCGGCTTCAGAAATCAATCGCCTAGTGGTATGGCTGTGCTTGCCAGCGCTGTTATTTAAAACCACAGCGACCGCCACCTGGGCGGAGATTTGGCAGCCGGGCTTCGTTCTCGCCTTTAGCGGTGGAGCGTTGTTGGTGTTTTTCGCGACCCTGATCTGGCGCATGGCCAACAAACACTCGTTGGTCGAGGCGAGCATCGACGGGCTAAGCGCTTCGTATGCCAATACCGGTTACATCGGTATTCCACTGTGCCTGTTGGTTCTCGGCCCCGCAGGTCTTCAACCGGCGTTGATATCCTCGCTGATCGTCGTCTGCGTGCTGTTCTCTATTTCAGTGGTCTGCATTGAGATCGGGCTTCAACAGGAAAAACACCTAGGCCGGGCCATTGCGACCGTATTACGTGCGCTGGCAAAAAACCCACTGGTCGTCTCGCCAATAGCCGGGGGGTTGTGGGCTGCGACGGGGTTGGGACTCACTGTGCCGGTTCTCCACTTCCTGGACATGCTCGCGAGTGCGACGACCCCGTGTGCGCTGATCTCCTTGGGTTTGTTTCTCGCACACAAGCAGGAAGGACGAGTGACCGGTGCCTGGCCGCTGGTGCTTATAAAGCTGATCGTCCAGCCGTTAATAACGGCGTATTTGGCGTTCAAGGTGTTTCATCTTCCGCCGTTATGGGCGCAGGCGGCGCTGCTGTTAAGCGCGCTGCCTACCGGCACTGGGCCTTTCATGCTTGCGGAATACTATCGCCGTGAAGCAGGGGTGATCTCTCGCACTATCTTGCTTTCGACGCTGGGGTCGTTAGCATCCATATCCATTATTCTTTGGTTGTTTTCGGTCTGAAAAATCGATCCAAGCGTAACGCTGCTGTCTAGTGACCATCAGCCACTTTACGTTCTATCTCTGCTGTTTTCCGGCTGAGCTCATCGGCAGCGCTTTCTTCATCGGTGTCGGTGGTTGATGTTTCATCGGCACCTTCTAGGTCCTCATTGTCGTCCTCGATATTCTGCTCAACGACGTTAATGGGTTTTTCCGAGTTGCTCATGTTGTTGTCTCCTGCGGTGGAGATTTTAGCGTAGACCAACCCACGAGGCCCTCTGTCGTCAAACCCCGATTTTGAATGCCGTTTATCATCTGGCAATGGTGGGAGCGGGCTTGCTCGGGGTGGATCGGGGTCGCGCTCAATCGCGCTCCTACACACTCATTTCTTCATTAGGTTATGAAAGTGCTGCGCTAAATCAACCGGTTAATCTCGTCCGTACTCAAACCTGCGGCCCTGAGAATTGCGACGCTGTGTTCGCCACGGCTGGGCACGCTGCCAATGTCACACGAGGGCGTCGCGCAGAAGCGGGGCGCCGGTGCAGCTTGCAGCACGCCGTCATGAATGGCATACACCCCGCGAGCGGCCATGTGCGGGTGGGCCAAAGCTTCAACTGGGGTCAAGACCGGCGCGAAACAGGCATCGCTGCCTTCTAGCAGGTCGATCCAGTATTGGCGTGGTTCACTGGCGAACAGCCCGGTCAAGCGTTCGCGCAACGGGCCCCAGAAGCTAGGGTCGTAGGGATTCTTGAATTCCGGGTCGTCGCCCAGCCCGAGTGTGTTGAACAGTTGGGCATTGAATTGCGGCTCTAGCGCTTGAATGCTGATGAAGTGGCCATCGGCGCATGCATAAGTACGCGCCCAGTGCGGACCGTCGAGTAACCCCGTACCACGCGCCATAGGCTGGTGGCCGGCGGCGTGCGCGGACAGCATCAGGTTCATCAGGTTGGCGCTGCCATCGACGATCGCAGCGTCCACCACTTGCCCCACGCCACGGGTGCTGGCATTGAGGATGCCGGCCAGAATTCCCATTGCCAAATACAGCGCACCGCCGCCCAGATCACCCACTAAGGTCGGTGGCGACAGCGGTGGTGAGCCAGGTTCCCCGGAAAACCACAAGGCGCCGGAAAGGGCGATGTAATTAAGGTCATGGCCGGCGAACTGAGCCAGCGGCCCGTGTTGACCCCAGCCAGTCATGCGTCCGTAGATTAGGCGCGGATTGCGCGCCAGGCACACGTCCGGTCCCAGCCCCAGGCGTTCCATGACGCCTGGGCGCATGCCTTCGATGAGGGCGTCCGAGCCTTCGATCAGGCGCAGCACGGCTTCGATGGCGGCAGGGTCTTTGAGGTCCAGCGCGACCGAGCGTTTTCCGCGATTAACGATGGCGTGCTTGCCCAGGTCGAATGTGTCGCCGCCTTTGGCACTGCTGCGCTCAACCAGAATGACCTCGGCGCCCATGTCAGCCAACAACATGCCGCAAAACGGTCCCGGCCCGATGCCAGCGATCTCGACAATCCGTACGCCGTCCAATACTCCCATGGGAGATGCTCCTTTGAATGAGGGTGGTCGGGACATTGGTATTGATTCCGGCGCTGTCGCATTTCCTCTTCAAAAACCCTCGATAACGCACTACTGGCCCATGCGCGACAACGTGTCGCGCATGGGTGCCACTGACACGCCGACCCATCCGTCCAGTGGCCGGCTCAGTTCTTCAATCAGATAGATCGCCCCGGAGGTGGAGAGGGCGCACATCAGCAGCGCCACGATAATCGTGCCGTTGCGCGGTGCGAACAAGCCGAACGTGCCAAAGATGATGGACAGCCAGGTAACGAGAACGAGCAATAGGGCCAGCGGTACCGAGCCGTTCGCTAACTTGACCACGCCAATGGACTCATCACTCAGGTGGTGAGCGGGCAGACGCTCTCGCACGTATAACCCCAACAAGGCGCTGCCGAATACGCAGACAAATACACCCAGTGCGAGCAAAAGATGATTCAAGCTATCGGCCTCGGTTTTGGTATTCATCGGGTCTGAGCATAGCTGTGATGGTGGTAACCGCTTTAAGTGACGGCTACCGCCAATAATTCAGTCGGAAATATCCACCACTGAAAGGGTGTCGTCCCGAGTAGGCGTAGCCCTTTTTTTCTCGCGCCGATCATTGATCCATTGATCCACTTGCACGGGAAAATTCGCGGGCGCTTTTCGTCCCAGTTTTCGTGCGAGGTCAAGAATGGTCTGCTGCGCAAGGGCTTCTTCCATACGGTTCTGTGCCACCGACATCGCGGCATGAACGGCGCAACTGCCTTCCAGTGCCCACGAGGGCGGGGACCCTTCGAACAGCGCACATCGACCCCGAATTTCGCGGCAGTCGAAAATCAGCTTGCGGCCGTCGATGGCGTTGACGATGTCGAGAATACTGATCTCGTCCGAGGGTTTGGCCAGCTTGAAACCACCCCGCACGCCTTCAGTGGCCACGACCAAATTCGCCTTGGCCAGCTTGGTGAAGATTTTGGCCAGATAGTCCAGAGGCACACCTTGCAGCTCGGCCAGCTCGCGGACGCTGGCTTCCCGGCTCTCGCCACGCTCACCCACCAAAAAAATCAGGCAATGAATGCCGTACTCAACGCCTGCGCTGTAAAGAGACATAGGTATCTCCGACTAATATGGTCGCCATATTATCAGTGAGCCGCAATGCCGGCAACGCGGCTGACGCAGTGAAGGTATTTCTGTTTCAAACCCAGGTGCACCGGTTCTCAAGCAGTTAGTGGTTTGCAGGAATCTGGTGAAGGGTCCAAAAAAAACAGCTGGAGCTAATCCTAAATAACGGTTGTATTTTTTAATGGCGACCAATAGAGTCGTAGTTAATGGCGTTCAGGCGCTACCGATGAGCGCAACATCCACCGTGTTCCGCGCTCCCGGTTTACCCTTTTGGAGTTAACAATGAAACAGCATATCTTGGTCATCGGCGCAGGGTTTGGTGGTATGTGGACCGCATTGAGCGCCACCCGGCTGCTCAACATACATGACCGCCACAACGTTGAAGTTACGGTGTTGGCCCCACAGGCCGAGCTGCGCGTACGTCCGCGCCTCTACGAGCCTGACGCCCATCACTTGTTCGCGCCGATTGGCGAGCTGTTCGATGCGGTAGGTGTGAAGTTCATCAAGGGTGCAGCGCAGACCATCGATGTGCACTTAAAGCAGGTTGGCTACAGCGATGCGTCAGGTGCCAAACACGTGCTCAGCTACGACAAACTCGTTCTGGCTAGCGGCAGCCGGCTCGCCGCCTCCAACACTCAAGGCGTGGCCGAATACGCCTTTGACGTCGACCAGATCGAAACTGCGGTGCGCCTTGAAGACCATCTCAAATCTTTGGCTAACGTGCCAGAAAGCAAAGCACGCAACACCGTAGTGGTGGCCGGCGGTGGCTTTACCGGGATTGAAACTGCGACTGAAATGCCAGCGCGTCTGCGGGCCATCTTGGGTGAGGGCGCAGACATCGAAGTGATCATCGTCGATCGAGGAGAAAAAATCGGCACGTCCATGGGCGTTGAAATCAGCGAGTCGATTGCCGAAGCCAGCGCTGAACTGGGCGTGAAATGGAGCTTGAAATCGTCGGTAGTTGTTGTCGATGAAAACGGCGTGACCCTGTCTGATGGTCGGCACATCGACGCCAAGACCGTGGTCTGGACCACCGGCGTTCGCGCCAGCTCACTGACAGAACAGATCCCCGGCGAACGTGATGCCCTTGGCCGCTTGCACGTGGATGGCCAGCTCAAGGTCATTGGCCAAGAAGACATTTTTGCCACCGGCGATGTGGCCTACGCTGCCACCGATGACATTGGCAATCATGCACTGATGACCTGCCAGCACGCCATCGTATTAGGTCGCCATGCGGGCAATAACGTTGCTGCGCAGATACTCGGCGTGACGCCGACCCCGTACAGCCAACCTAAATACGTCACCTGCCTGGATTTGGGTGCCTGGGGTGCGGTGTATACCGAAGGTTGGGATCGTCAGGTCAAACTGATCAAACAGGAAGGCAAGTCACTCAAGACCCAGATCAATACCGTGTGGATTTACCCCCCGGCGGCTAACCGCGAAACCGCATGGGCCGCCGCGGACCCTTTGATTCCGATTGCCTGATTCGTCCTGGCGGTGATCGCCTGTGCCCACGCCAGACATCGCCGCCATAGCCAAACTGCTGGGCTCAGAGATGCAAGGCATGCTGCTGGATGAGTTCCTGCAACTGCATGGCGGTTATGGGTTCATGAGCGAATATAAGATCAGCCGGGCATGGGCGCACGTTGTAGGGCTTGTGAGCAGCGCGAAGGCGTCTTCAGCTCATGGTTACGCCGGCCGCTGCGTTGAACAGTGGCTTGTGCATGGCTTGCGGCGGTTGACCGAACGCACGCAGGAACGCTTGGCGCATCCGTTCCCGATCACCGAACCCGGTCTCAGTGGCGACCACTTCTATCGGATGGCGGCTGGTCTCCATCATCGTCCTCGCCGCTTCGACACGCAGGCGCTCAATGGCCTTGGCCGGGGTTTGCCCGGTTTCCTCGCGAAACACTCGGCTGAATTGACGCGGACTTAGCCTTGCAACCGCCGCGAGCGCTTCGACCGATAGGTCGTAGGTCAAATTCTCTCGCGCATAGGCTAACGCCAACTGCACACGATCAGATTTAGGGTCCAGTTCCAGCAGCGCCGACAACTGCGATTGTTCGCTGCCGCGCCGTTGGTAGATGACCAGTTTTCGGGCGATTCTGCGGGCCAAGTCGCTGCCCAAATCGTTTTCGACCATTGCCAGTGCAAGGTCAACGCCGGCGCTCATCCCTGCGCCGGTCCAGACGTGGCCGTCGACCACGAACAATCGATCTTCCTCAAGGCGAATGCCCGGATAGCGCTTTTTAAACGCCGGTGCGTGAAGCCAATGCGTGGTTGCGCGCTTGCCCTCGAGCAAACCGGCCTCGGCGAGGACAAACACGCCCATGCACAACGAAACGATCCGCCGCGACTGCGCAGACGCGGCCCTGACGAAATCGAGCAGGTTTTTTTCCGGCAAGCGGAATTCCAGGTAACCGCTAACGATCAGCGTGTCATAGCCCTCTGCGCGCATGGGCTCGCTGTTCACCGAGTAGCCTGCTGAGGTCATGACGGCGCCGCCGGTTTCTGACACCAGGTGAAACTCATAGGCCTGCTCGCCACGGAGCAAGTTCGCACACTCGAACACCGAGCCCAACGAGAGACTAAGCGATTGAAAATTGGGGTAAATAATCAGCGCGACGCTATGCATTCAACCGCTCCGGGGAATTTGTCATAGGGCGTGATTGTCAGTGCCTGCCGTGCAACTGGCAACTTACTTCTGATCATTGAAACGTTATTCCCATCAGCACCTCGCTGACCTTCAATCACGTCAGCCCGATGTCCGGAATCCTTGCGGATACGACATTGCGCAGGTTTTTGTCGGCCTCTAACATTCACCTCAACGGCGTAGACGACTGGTCTACTTAGCGGCGGTGATTGATGACGACGAGCGCAAGCAAACCGGTGAAACAGAGCATCCTTGATGCCGCGCAGTTGATTGTGAGCAAGAAAGGCTTTTCAGCAGTAGGCCTGAACGAGGTGCTTAAAGCCGCTAACGTTCCGAAAGGCTCGTTTTACCATTACTTTGGTTCCAAGGACGTGTTCGGTGTTGCGCTGTTGGATGACTATTTCGAGACTTATTTGAAAGGGGTCGAAGCGCTTTTCCAGCGGTCCGATGTACCTGAAGGTCACAAGTTAATGCTGTATTGGCAACGATGGATTGAAAACCAAACCAAGGGGACTGATTCAGGCAAGTGCCTGGCAGTCAAGTTGGGCGCTGAGGTCGCCGATCTTTCCGAACCCATGAGGTCGGCACTTGATCGGGGCACTTCGCGGATCATCAAGTGCCTGGAGGGCGCCGTGTCTCGTGGCGTTGAACAAGGCTCACTGACGATTGATCAAGCACCCGCAGCGCTGGCATCACGCTTGTATTCGTTATGGCTGGGGGCGAGCGTGATGGCCAAGATCACCCGTACCTCCGATCCATTTGACCAAGCGCTGTTGATGACTCGACAGCTTTTGGGCTGCACCGAACCCTATTGAAATCTATCCACCCCGAGGAAGCAGACATGAAAATATTGATGGTATTGACCTCGCACGACACGTTGGGCAGCACCGGGAAAAAAACCGGATTCTGGCTCGAAGAGTTCGCCTCGCCTTATTACACCTTCAAGGACGCTGGGGCCCAAGTGCTGCTGGCATCGCCAGCCGGCGGCCAACCACCGCTAGACCCGAAGAGTGATGACGCCGACGCTCAGACTGAAATGACCGAACGTTTCAAGGCGGACCCCGCAGCGCAACAGGCCTTGGCCAGCACCGTGAAGTTGGAAACAGTCAACGCCGCAGATTTTGATACGGTGTTTTACCCAGGTGGTCACGGGCCTTTGTGGGACTTGGCAGAGTCGAGCACCTCAATCGCCTTGATCGAAGCGTTCGAGCGCGCCGGTAAGCCTATCGGCTTTGTCTGCCATGCTCCCGGCGCTTTGCGTCACGTCAAGGCGGCTAATGGTCAACCCTTGGTGAAAGGCCGTCGGGTTACCGGCTTTACCAACGCGGAAGAAGCGGCGGTCGGGCTCACTGAGGTGGTGCCGTTCCTGATTGAGGACGAATTCCAGGCACTGGGTGCTGATTACCAGAAAGGCGCCGATTGGCAGCCGTTTATCATCGAAGACGGCCAATTGATAACCGGGCAGAACCCTGCAAGTTCCGAGGGTGTTGCCAAAGCACTGTTAAATCGGTTGGCTTGAACCCGCTGATTTAAACCCAGTGGCTTAGTTGTACCGCATGAGTGTGTGCAAACACATGACCTCAACCCAGTAGATGCGCAGTTTCCACTGCGCATCGAAGCGTGTCACAGGATTAGACGCACGGCCGACTTGATTTCAACCTAATAAGGCCAGGTGTTTAATTTCTTAATCCGGAATACCCAGCATGAACAATGACGCTCTATTTACCCACGTTAAGTTGGGTCGCCTTACCCTGAAAAACCGTATCGTTTTCCCGCCACTGACCCGCCAGAGAAGCGCCCAGCCCGGTGACATCGCCACCGACTTGATGTCGCTGTACTACCGGCAGCGTGCAACGGCAGGCTTTATGGTTAGCGAAGGCACCCAGATCGAGCCGCGCGGGCAAGGTTATGCCTGGACACCCGGCATCTACACCCAGGCGCAAATCGATGGCTGGAAGAAAGTGACCGAGGCGGTGCATGCCGACGGCGGCGTGATCTTCGCGCAACTCTGGCACGTTGGGCGGGTTTCGCATAATGCCTTGCAGCCCGACGGTGAATCTCCGGTGGCGCCGTCGGCTATTCAGGCGCAGAAAGTCAAGGCGTTCATCGAAACCGCTCCAGGCACTGGCGACCTGGTAGAGCCGTCCATGCCGCGTGCATTAAGCACGGGTGAGGTTAAAGCGCTGGTGGGTCTCTACGCACAAGCGGCAAGCAATGCCTTGGCGGCAGGTTTCGACGGTGTCGAAATCCATTCGGCAAACGGCTATTTGGTCAACCAGTTCATCTCTGAGCACGCCAACCAGCGTGATGATGAATACGGCGGCTCACTGGAGAATCGGCTACGTTTCCTGCGGGAGATTGTCCAGGCCGTGGTCGAGGTGGTTGGTCCTGACCGTCTGGGCGTGCGTTTCTCCCCGTTGTTCACCAGTACCGACGAGGACCGTGTGTATATCGGGCTCGTCGAAGAGGACCCGCATCACACCTACATTGAAGCGATCAAGGTGCTGGAGAACGCGGGTATTGCCTACGTCTCCATCGCCGAAGCTGACTGGGACAACGCACCCGATTTGCCCGAGCAATTCCGCCGCGATGTTCGCCGTGCATTCAGCGGCCGTATCATCTATGCCGGGCGTTATACCGCCGAACGCGGCGCGCGGCTCATTGACGCGGGTCTGGCTGATCTCATCGCTTTTGGCCGGCCCTACATTGCCAACCCCGACTTGCCAGAACGGATGATCAACGGCTGGCCTCTCAACCCACTGAATCACAGTGGTCTCTACGGCGGAACCGAGGTCGGTTTCACCGATTATCCGGTGTACCCTGGGTAGACGCCTGGCTGTTTTTTTCAATCCAGTCGCTGGCAGCGATAGGCCTGGGTTTGATAGGGGAACTCAATGGTGTCGCGTCCGCGCAGCGCCGGATGGGTTGCAATCAAGCTTCGCAATTGCTCTGCCACCCGTGCTTTCTCTTGGGAAGGTAGGGCCGCGATGAAACTCACTGACAGGAAGCGGTCCATGATTACCGTCTCAGCGGTGCCCGTGTGGGAGTAGTTTAGGCAGGTCACTTCAGGCACCGAAAAATAGCGGCCGTTGAACGGTAGTCGCCAATTCCCCATGTGAAAGCGCGGTGTATCAGATTCGTAGGGCGTAATGATGTCGGTGATGGCCGCCACCCAGTCCACCGACTCGTCGCGCACATTCCAGACTAGCCCAAGTCGACCGTTCGGCTTAAGCACTCGGTGAATCTCGGCCAGCGCTGTTTCGTTTGCAAACCAGTGGAAAGCTTGGGCGCAGACTAAAGCGTCGGCCGCTCCACCAACCAAGGGCAGAGATTCTGCAGTTCCTTCCAAAATTTTTACTTCTGGTAGCTGCTTTGCAAATTCGAGTCGCATGGCCTCGACCGGTTCGATGGCGATAACATTTTTTGCTATGGGCGTTAGTAATCGAGTGAATTTACCGGTACCGGCCCCTAAATCAATGACCATCGATTCAGCATTGATTTCCAGCGCGTCGGTGAGCCACGGCTGTATTGCGCTTGGATAGCCCGGACGTCCGAGGGCGTAAGTACCCGCTTCCTTGGAAAAACCTAACTGAGCAGCTTTGTGAACGACCGTCATTTTCAGCAAGCCTCGATAGGGATGGCGGTTAATACCGGGTAACGATCTCAGAGCTGAACGCATCGTCCGTTTGACATCGTTATTCGTGGATGGCTGCTCAGTCGGCGCCCTCGATAATCATCCGCGAGCATGCGCTTTGCATCCATATTTTTGAAGCTTTCGGTTGCCCCGAGGGCGTAGATTGCACAGGGATCAGGAGTTCTCACTTCAACATGGGTACCCGATAAGCTTCAGGCATGAGAGATGTTTGCGCAATCGTTCGCCAAGCCAGATTTCCAAGCATCCACTGCACCTGAAAACCCTTGATAGTCATGTCATTTCTCGTCTCGCCAGTTAAACACTGGATACCGCCCGCAGTTTGCTGCGCGCAGTGCACAACAAGGAGCACTTTATGGTTTCTGTCGTCAAGTTCACTCATGCAGGTGCACCCGAAGTCTTGCAGGTCGAAGAGGTCGGTCAGTCCGCTCCTGGTGCAGGCGAGGTATGGTTGGAACAGGAGGCGATTGGCGTCAACTTCCTCGATATCACCCAACGCAATGGCGCGGTGCCGGTGACATTACCCAGCGGCTTAGGTCTGGAGGGTGCGGGCCGTGTAGCAGCAGTGGGTGAGGGCGTAAACAACGTCAATGTGGGTGACCGCGTGGCGTACGCGACTGGGCCACTGGGAAGTTATGCGAGTGGGCGCCTATATCCCGCAAATAAACTGGTAAGAATTCCGGACTCGATGACGTTCGAAGAAGCGGCCGCCGTTCTATTTAAGGGCATCACCGCACAGTACCTCCTCAAGTCGACCTATCCCGTCGGGCCTGGCACTGTCATGGTGCTCTACGGCGTTGCAGGCGGTCTCGGCGAGATCATGGCACCTTGGGCCAAACACCTTGGCGCATTCGTGATAGGCATCGTTTCTCGTGAGCAGAGCGTTGATAAGGCTAAAGCACTGGGGTGCGACGCGGTACTGGTTTTCAACCCGCAGACACTTGCAGCCGATGTTGCGCGAATCACTGATGGCAAGAAAGCGGACGTCGTCTACGATCCAATCGGACGCGTGTCATTCGAAGCCTCGCTGAACTCCCTAAAACCTCGAGGTTTGATGGTTTCGTTCGGTGCATCATCCGGTGCGCCTGCGCCTTTGGAAATAAGCACGTTGAACGCGAAAGGGTCGCTGTTTCTGACTCGACCCTCCATCGTCGCGCACACCACCGATATCGCCGAATATCAACACCGCGCTAAAGATGTACTGGCCGCGGTCGAGGCCAGCATCATCAAACCCATGATCCGAGGCCGCTACGCCTTGTCCGATGTGGCCCAGGCCCATGCCGCCCTTGAAAGCGGCACGTCGTCGGGTACCCTCGTTCTCATACCGTGACTTCACCTTGGAACGTGCTGGGTAGCTAGGCGCGGGCCAGCACTACGATTCGTTGCTCAAAACGGGTGTTATTTAAACGTGGTCCAAGTCAACGTCTTTGGTTTCCTTGAGGCAGAAGATACCGACCACCAAGCTAACTCCCGTCACTAGCACCGGATACCACAGGCCGTAAAAAATATCCCCGGTGTACACCACCAAGGCAAACGATACCGTTGGAAGAAACCCGCCAAACCAACCATTACCAATGTGGTAGGGCAGGGACATGGAGGTATAGCGAATGCGGGTCGGGAACAACTCGACCATGACGGCCGCCAACGGGCCATACGTCATGCAGGCGATGAGAATCAGGGCAACAATTATCACCACCACCATGGGTTGATTGACCTTGCTGCTATCAGCCTTGGCGGGGTAACCGGCGTCCATGACGGCTTTGTGAACGACTGCTTCATCGAAGCCCTGGATATGCTGTTCACCAATACTGATCACCACCGGGCTGCCAGTCGGGGCGTTTTGCGAGCTGTAAGGCAAGCCCAACTTTGCAAGATAGGTTTTGGTTTTGTCGCACGGACTGTCAAATTTGGCCTTTCCCACCGGATCGAATTGGAAAGTACAGGATGCAGGATCCGCCAAGACGGTGATCGGCGCCTGATGGCTGGCCCGGTCAATTTCAGGGTTGCCGTAATGACTCAGTGCTTTGAACAGCGGGAAGTACAGCACCGTGGCCAGCAGCAGGCCGGCCATAATGATGGGTTTGCGCCCGATCTTGTCCGACAGTGCGCCAAAGATCACGAAAAATGGCGCGCCAATTACCACGCTGATGATGAGCAGCATGTTGGCCTGCGAAGGGTCCATCTTCAAGAATTGAGTCATGAAAAACAGCACGTAGAATTGTGCGGTATAGAAGGTCACCGCTTGCCCGGCATTGATGCTGAACAGCGCGATGAGCACGATTTTGAGGTTTTCCCAAGAACCGAACGATTCACGGATCGGCGATTTGCTCGCCTTGCCCTCGGCCTTTATTTTCACGAAGGCGGGCGACTCATGCATGCTCATGCGGATCCAGGTCGAAACCACCACCATGATGATCGAAAGCAGGAACGGAATGCGCCAGCCCCAGACCTCAAACTGGTCGCCAGTGATGTACCGGCAGGCCAAGATCACTAGCAGTGACAGCAGCAGCCCGAGGGTGGCGGTTGACTGAATCCATCCGGTATATCTTCCGCGCTTACCCATAGGCGCATGTTCCGCTACATAAGTTGCGGCGCCACCGTACTCACCACCAAGGGCCAGACCCTGAAGCATGCGCAGGACTACAAGAGTAATCGGTGCGGCGATGCCCCAGCTGGCGAAGGCAGGCAGCAGACCGACCAGGAAGGTCGACAAACCCATCAGGATAATGGTCATCAGAAACGTATACTTTCGGCCGATCATGTCGCCCAGGCGGCCGAACACCAATGCGCCGAATGGCCTAACCAGAAAGCCCGCAGCAAAGGTCATCAAGGCGAAGATAAAGGCGGTGGTGTCGTTGACACCTGCGAAGAATTGTTTGCCGATGATGGCGGCGAGGGCACCGTACAAGAAGAAGTCATACCATTCAAAAATCGTCCCGAGGGACGACGCGAAAATGATCTTTCTCGCTCCGTGATCAGAAACGTGCGACCCCACAATTGCTGTTTTTGGCATTGTATTAGACATGTCTCGAGATCCTTGGCCCATGGGGCACAATGGCTATTATTTTTGTTGTTCCTCTAAGGTCTGCCGATGACCGAGCTATACGACAACCATCCCAGCAAGCCTTGCCTATTTGTACCAAGGTCCGGCCGGAGACTCTATTAAATTCTATGAATAGTGAGGAGGTTGAGGAGGGTGATAGTGCAGCGGGCGCAAATGGCCTTACTTGTTGAAGCCATTCAGACCTTGCGTGAAGCGGGCTGTGCCAGCCCCAAGCTGCTGACCACTGATGCAAATTCGCAAGGTAAATACGCTTTATACGCATTTTAATTAACTAAACTAAATGGTCATTTAGTTTAGTTATAGCTTAAAGAATCAAAAAGCAGCTTAGTTGAATCTTTAATAGTCTGCCAAATATAATGATAAGGCACATCGGGCGGAGCTTATACGCCTGACCCAACAATGCTTGCCAAGGTTCTCAAGCAACTGCTGATACACCAATAAAACCAAGCGCAGCAATCCTGGTAAGCATGATCTACTGGCGCCTTTGATGCCGTCCCTAAGCAGATCCGTTGCAGCCAAAATCTAGACGGTCAGGACGATTGTTTAGCGAGATATCGCAATGTGTTCACCACAGCCGGTGTCCGTATAGTTTAACTGCATGAGAATTTATGATCCGATTCTGATGGATGCAATCTGTGGACGTTGGCCAGCGTGGTGATTATCACAAAGCGTGCGGACCGCAGGATGTACTCACTGTGCATACATCGTCAGACAGAAAGCTTGATCAGGTGATGCGTAAGAGACAAGCGCTGCAGTTTGGCAAGTTTGACAGCCAACGAACTGATTGGTCGTTGCGCATAATGTATATTATGTTAAATGACAGGTCATGTCATAGATGTTCACAAGTGTCACCAGTCGGTAAAAACCGGACTTTGCCTCGAATTATAAGAATCCAACCAAATCAACAGCTTCTGAGCCCTACCTTCTAGCCTTTCGAGATTGCGAGATTTGATTTATCGAATCCTAAGATTTGAAAACAAGACGGCGAATCTCAACTCCAAAGCCACCAACTATTTTTGCTTAAGCCTAGTCAGACACTCGCCAATGTGATCTTTGTCGTGCTTCTCACTTGAGTGTACGCTGTCTATGAAGAACCGATTGACCGTTCAGCGCTTGCGATTTCCATGAGTAACCTTGGCCACTCATTGCGCCTATTCGCTGCAGCTTGTGTCTTGGGCATCCACTCCGTCATGAGTCCCCAAAAGGAATCCTTCCATGACGTTTACGCACGGTGCGCTGATCTACATGCTGTGACTTGTTTACTTGGTAAACCAAGCTGAACCAGTCACTCAGTTCCCGCTTACTTCAGGCGGTCACCGTGTTCGCATAGGACTTATATCTATGGCTGAGCCCACAGTTCCTTATCCTCTGTTCCCACCCCTAGGTCTGCTTAACGACCATGCTCACGTTGAACAACCGATAAACCTGGAAGTCCGGCGCCGCTTAAAGACAATTCCCGAGCACCTGAATGCGCTCAACGCCTGGCGAACGGGCATGTCCTTTCTCATCTCACAATCTCGACGGCCTGGATTCCAAGACCGGCACTACAAAGTGCTTTGCCCGATCCTAGAGTCGATGATGCACTGGAGTTGGTCAATCCGAGGGAAAGCCTTGGATGATTGGAACGGCACCGACGCAAAAACTTTTATAGAGTTCATCATGAGACCGCCGGTTGCGTGGGTAGCGACACCGGGTTGTAGCCGGTACTCCAAAAAGACCCGCGGGAATTTCGCAGAGAAGCCTCTCGATCCGCTATGGCGTCCGATCATCCGACAGACCTTCTCGGGCGATGATCCAGGTCTGAGTTCTAAACACCATCGGAACTGGTTCATAACGCATGGACGGGAGTATTTCGCCTTCACCGATTCTCTGCCAAGCCCCAAGTCGCTCGCCGATGCCTACGATAACACTGCCGCAGGTACCGAGACTGAAAATCCCTTTAGGGACTTATTGCCGAAAGACTTCGAAGCCCGTACAGAAAATCGGCGGACAATCTTCACATTGGAACAACTCTCTGACCTGATGGGTATTGCGGAGTCGCTCACAAACTATAGTGAGAAATCGGAACCGTTTTTGTTCGTCGTCGCAGCGGCCCTCCATTCGGACATTCCCATGAAGGCGCTTGGTGCCACACAGACCATCAAGCCAACGTTCTCTTACTTCAAACCCCGAGACTTCGAAGTATCCGATCCAGTACAAAACCAGCCCAAAACTGAATTTGCGAGCTTTTACCTGGCTTCACAGCTGGGGATTGCCAAGGGGCCAGGGATTTTCGAAAGTCCGCTTTACCTTGGTCGACGCTTCCGCCTTTCTGCTCAATTCCAGCCCTACTTCCAGCGTTATGCGCAATTCAGGCACCAGCATGACCAATTGCTGAGTCCTCATAGCTACCTGCTTCCTTTGATGCGTGGCGTCGATGCTTATGGGTACGGCAGCCTCATTGAAAAGCTCAGCGACTTTACCACCAGCATCTTACAAGTCCTTCGCGACAGGCCTGCATCGGCTCGGATGCACTGGAAAGGCTCGGACAAGCTTGAGCCCAGTGCCTCGCTTACATTTGCCGAGCTGCGTGAATCGGCAAAGCGCGCAGGCTGGATTCCGAAGAGTTTCGTCTCCCAGGATGTTGGGGCTAAAGCAGACATCTGGCCAGATATTGGCATTCGACCAGATATATCGAAATCCCAGTGGTTTCAGACCCACTGAGGGTAGAAAGTTAACTGTGGGAGCTTGGCCACTGAAGGGCCTGGTTTGCCTCAGCCCCCGTAATATCTACATCTAGGAGCTAGCGCCCTCCTCTCTACGACGCACGCGGCGAGAGATCATTAAGGGCGCGCCCCGTAGGGTCGGCTGTAGGCTTTGCAATCACAGGGCCGCCAGTGAAGACGTTGATCGAACTAGTAGGACGGCTTAATGAGTCTCCTGCTCCGCACGACCGACCACCCGGCGTCCACAACCCTGGGCTAACGCCGACTAGGGTGATCCTTATGGTTGATTGGTCTCTCTTCAGAGCGTCGTTGATACTCCGTTGTAGGTGGCGGCGCAGGCGTTTTGTTTTCCTGATTCTTAGGTTTTTGATCGTTGCTCATGAATATAACTCCCTGCCAATGCTGATTACTGCCAACAGCGACAACGCCCATGCGGCGTAGACCATTTCGCTGTAGGCAAAGTCTAAGGGTTTGGATTTTTCGTCGATAGCTGACTTCAATTTTTCTAAGGTGTCTATGTAGCAGTTAAAGAGGTGCTGTTTATAAGCATTAGGGGCAGCGTTTTTCATCCATTCTGCGGTCTCACGGCTTGAGGGCAGCGATGGGCAGTCCCGTATTCTGAGCGCATTCAAGGCGTGGCCCCAAGAGCACACGACGCAGAACGCGGCGGCGATGAACGACCCAAAAGCCAAGACATCCAGGGGGCCATGGAGAGCGAAAATCACCTTCCCCTTTGCGCTCACGAGAGCGGTCAGAGCTACGATCACAATCGACACAGCAGTGAGGAACTTAGCGCATTTGTTCTCGAAATGGTCGAATCGCGCCTGCTCGTCTTTATAGCGATCTTTCAGGTAGGTCAGGGTTTCGTCCATGAGAGCGTCCGTCTGTCTGCGCTTGGTTAGAAGCCGCCGTATATGAAAACTAATGCTCAAGCGAAGCGTCTATGAGTGGTGCGCCAGTACAGAATGCCAGGAAGCCAAGGGGTGAATTATGAGCTCAAATCACTATCGCGGTTTGGTACGTTCCCATCAACAGCGCATTGCTCGCCTGAGGGAATCTCACGCCCGTAAACTCCACGAGGCGGCAAAGCATGGAGAAGCCAGCCGTAAAGCCGAGACGGAGGCGACCCGTGCCCAGTCTGCGTCGACTGTCAGAACAAAGCAACAACAAGCGCAGCGGTATGACGGCCAGAGAACCAAAGCTGAGGTAGACGCGGCGAAGATCGTCGCCGACATCAACCGTGAAATGGCTCGGCTTCTAGCAGACCAGCAGCATCTCGACAAAGCCTTGGAACGGGAGCTAAAGGAAGCAGCCCGCAAGCGACAAACTGAACAGCAACGGCTAAATCAGCAGGTCGACCGAGACATCCAGTCACGCAACCGCCAACTTAACGTCCTACAATCTGGCCTAGCTAATCAAATGGCCCGAGCGGACGATCTAGAGCGTGAAGTGGCCAAGCTTCAGCAACTCCCTGAACAAATTTTGATTTTATTTTTCGGTGCTGATCCCGGTCGCAAATCTGAAAAAGCACTGGATCTCCAAAACGAGATCCGTGGGGTGAACGCCCACATCCGCGCTTCTAAGCATCGTGACGCTCTGAAGGTAAACTCACACTGGGCTGTTCGTGCGGAGGATCTACTCCAAGCGCTTGATGAAAATGAGCCGGCCGTCATGCACTTCAGTGGGCATGGAACAAGTGCCGGACATTTGGTGTTAGAGAGCCCAAATGGTGAGCCCCACCTGGTACCTCTGGAAGGAATGCTGCGTGCAATAGCCGGGAGCGCCCGCTATCTGAAGCTAGCCGTTTTCAATTGCTGCCATTCCTTGGAGCTGGCAGAACGTTGTTCTGTGCATGTTCACGCGGCCATTGGCATGGACGGCGCCATAGCAGATGAGGCAGCTAAAGACTTCGCCGCCCGGTTTTACGCGTCAATTGGCTTTGGGCAGGATATTCGTGAAGCCTTTAATCGGGCGACCACTCAACTTGCTATGACATATCCTGGTGAGTCGCACATCCCTCAGCTGTTCATAAACGCACTCGCAACTGAAGCTGACCTTACCTTGGTCAAGGCGTAGAAGTTTCAATGTGCTGGTACCTAGTGCTATAGCCCTCTCCTACGAACGCAGTTTATTGGAGGCTAATCAGCCGTACGCCAAGGGAAACTGCCGGGCCTATGGCAGCCCTCTTTCCCGTTTAACCAACGCCGCCGGGGTAACGGCGCAACCCCTCATCCTTTTTTGATGGTCAAACAGAACGAACGTTTGTCTATCCTTAGTCGGGCTGTTTGCCGTCACGCAGCACGGGAGGACAATTCGGCAGTTCCAGAGAGCGTGGGGAGCGTGCGCCCAAGCGCCAGTGTTCCAGCTGGAAGTCGCCCTTATTCGGGTGGGCATCCTTGCATCCACTAAGCAGCATTTTCCACGAAGCCGATAAGGACGTAGCTGCCCTCTTCTTCCTTCTGGTGCCCGCCACGACTACCGTCGGGCTGAAATCTTGCCACACTGCCATTGGTGCCTCCCTCCACGCGAAGAGTAATATTGCCACCGGCGCAGGCTTGGCTGACGGCCCATCACAGGCTGTCACAAAATTCAAACAATCATGGGAGGGTGGCCGGTGAGCACCATCTACTATTCGGTGCGAATCGGAGCATTCATCATTGAGGAGCAAGGATGTATTTCACCTTCACGAGACCGGATCTGTTTGGGCCAATGCGCACATTCGGCCGCGGCATCGCCGTCGCGCCTGAAAATCATCTAACGGAACAACGGGCCGTACTCCTAGTAAAGACGTCGAAGGAGATCATACTGACGGCTCGCTCCCGAAAAGGGCTGAAGTGGTACCTGGCTCCCGTTGAGATGAAGGGTACGCACGGCCTGGCTCTGATATCTGCATTTTTTGACGATCTGGACAATCCCCTCGCTATCACTACACCGTTAGTGCCCAGTGATTCCCTGTGCTCAGCGTTGGCTGACCTACCGGACGAATTCGATGTCTGCTTTCTCGATGAACACAACAGGGAGCAGCTCAGCTGTCGAGCATCCGCATCACTCGCATATTTGCGGGCCAAAATTCGAGACCTACCGGTGCTATGTGACCCCGATTCTCACATGATGATTGATCAAGCGGAGCAATGGTTCTCTATACGTACTGATTCAGATGACCGCGAAGCGTTTCCCGTTCTGCTTGGTGAGGAGCTGTTCCCTAGCGATTTCGTATATTTCGATCTGCGTGAAGATCAACACGCATTCCATGGATCATCCGGATTTTCGACCAGCACGTTGGTTCGCCCTGAGCCAGGCCGTTACCAGGAACAGGATATCGTGTTTCTCTTGCAACGGGTGTTCTCAGCCAACGAAATCATTCACGGCCCGATCAAGCCTAGTGACAACGAAGAGCTTGTCGACGTCGCCGTTCTGGGCGGCGAAATAAATCTCTTCCTGCAGGCCAAGGACAGTCCCAACACGGAAGCGATGATCAATAGATCAATGGACAGAAAACGCCGGGTATCGCTCAACCAGCTCGTTGGAGGGTTATCCCAGCTTGGCGGCGCGTTCTCGACGGCTCTGCGGGCACCGGTTCAGCAACTGAGACTGCCATCCGGTGAAAGTATCCAAGTCGATTTTTCTGACAAGCCAATGGTGGGCATAGTGATCGTGAAGGAGCTCTTCACAGACATGTATGAGGAGTACAGTGAGCGGGCTCTGGCTTTCATGGATAAACATCAGGTTCCTGTGGTGTTCTTCGACTACCCCGAGCTGGAGGTACTAACACGTCGGTGCGAGACTGAAGCAGCCTTCCTTTCTGCATGCCATGCCGTATTTCGGTTCGCTGTCGAAAACGGCGAATATCCAAAACTGCGCTTCTAGGAGAGCCTCCAATGGACGTTCTCCCCTTCCCTTCGCCTGTAAACTGGAGTCATAGCTAGGGTGATCACGGGGCGTTCGATAAAGCCGAGGGGTCAACTGCGTCCATGGGCTCGCGCCGCAGCTAATCCAAGAATATCAGGATCGCTATTACCAAGATGGAACCACTAGTGCTCAGTACTTTCGCCAAAGGTGATCTCTTCGAGGAGCAGGTTTTCCAATTCCTGAATCGCGAGATCGATGAGGGGCGGTTTTTTTGCCGACCTGAGCATTGCCGGATTTTCAGGAAGCGGCGCTATTACTCTCGCGATCGAGAAGACGACATCGTTTTTGACATCGCCATAGAGATCTTCCTTCCTGGCCAACCTAAGCCGTCAATGATCGTTCTTGTCGAATGTAAGAATTATGCGGGCACCGTTCCGGTTGGAGATATCGAGGAGTTTGGGACCAAGATCCGCCAAGTCACAGGATTCAATGCAAAAGGGATATTCGTATCGGCAAGCGCCTTCCAGTCCGGCACGATCAACATCGCCAGGAATCAGGGTTTCGGTGTTATTCGGTATTTTCCGGACGAAGGCTTCCAATGGGAGCTGGCTCGCGCCCTCCTCACGGGAGTGAGAAATGCGTCGTCGCGAAAGCGTGCTGAAATTGAGTACGCTCTGACCCAGCCTGGCTTCCGGCCGACTCTCACGGGAGCTTATGCTGTTACCCCTGGGGGCTACACTAATGCTTGGGGGGGGATCTGGACAGGGCTTGATCTGGCTGGCAGTTTCGATCCAGCCATATTGGAAATCATTCGGCCTCCTCACCTGCCAGTCCTCAGAATTGGCTATATCTCTAAGGGAGCAATTGAAAATCTGTCAGAGCAGGTTTTGCGATCTGCCGGTTATACAAGGGGGGTAGTAGATCTGGAAGCCGTAGTCGCTGGTGCGACCACGTCGAGTGCCTTGACCGTTAGCTACGTAGATGAGCCAGACGGTGCTTTAGGTAGGATCACATTTGCCCCCTTGGAGATAAAAATCAATTCTCGCGACAAAACAGCCCCGATGACCCGGTTCACGCTTGCTCACGAGCTGGGGCACTATTATCTCAATCACGGCCGCTACATTGCACGGGAGAGCCTACGTTCGAAGGACATTGATCAGCTTGAGCGCATCGCTGTCCCCAAAAGCGAATTGGAACGCCTCGAATGGCAAGCGAATACATTTGCGTCTTACCTACTGATGCCTGAACGGCATTTTCTCGAAGCTTTCTCGCTTCTGGTTGAGCACCACGATATTCGCAACCGAGGACATGGCGCCCTTTTTCTCGATGACCAGCGGGACAACATCAGAAATTACCACCTGGTGCTCGACGCACTGAGCCGATATTTTGCTGTTTCTAAAAGCGCCGCGGCCATCCGTTTGCGTGGTCTTGGAGTCTTAGTCGAAACCTGATCCAGCGTAGGTTATTCAGTGGCGCGGAACGCTTGTGGCGAACGAGGAGCCATCTCCGCGGGCGAAAGTGACTTGCATAGCCCGCTTCTTCAGCAGCGCCCTAACCCAGATAGGATGCAGCATCGGGCATTTTTATGGGCAGGCTGCCGATCTGGTGGGCTACAGTCCCGAGTGCCCGGCCCGCTGTTAAAGACCAAGACATGCCAGCGATTTTTCCCAGCCACCTATCGACGAGCCTATATGGAACGACACCTGTACCGCTTCCGGACAGCGGAGCGCTTATTGGGGAATGAGGCTACTGACATCAAGAAAGGCCTCCCCGGCGAGCTAGAAAATCTTGAGATTTATTTTGCGCCACCTGAACAACTCAATGATCCTCTAGAAGGCTACAAAGAAATCTACTGGGCAGGCGATGAGATCATATGGAGAAACTTCTTCAGGCACTACCTCCTGGTGCTGGCGCTCAGAAGTTGGGAGTTGGATGAAGCGGTGCGACTCGGAACGCCCCTGCCAAAAAATCTTCCCATAGAGCAGTACCCCTCCAACCTACGTGGAGCTTTCCAAGCCGGGTACCAAGAGATGGATGCGCTGATCGGTGGCTGCGATGTCATCCAAGGCTATGTGCGCGCTCTTTCAAAGAATGAAGCGAGGCACTACAGGCCAGAGCTGTCGTTCTATCTTGCGACCTTGCACACTCGCTTGTTGTCCACCGTGCTGCTCGTCAACTTCAAGCACGGACTGTCTGGTGTGTACCCCGACCAGACGTCCGAGGATCCGCTAGGTGATCGCGACCTACACCTTCAGGCCATCTCTAACATCGAAGCTCAGGATGGCACGCTTCGAGACGCTGGCTCGTATGAAAAAATGGCGTTACTCAATGCGACATACGCCATTAGAACCGCGCACGTTATGCCAGGTGGTCACATCGGGGCACGTGAATTAATCACCGCTTTCGTGTCCCACTACCTGATCAGATCGAACGACTGATGCACCCGCAATGGTATGTCGCCTGCTTCATGAAAGAGTGCAATAACTCGGCGATTTGGGGTAGCTATGGTGATAATCATAGGGGAATCTGTTTGAGATATCGCGTTCTCGGCGACGCGCCCTCAATGACAATGGAAATGAATAAGCCAGACGGCAGAGGATACAACGGTATCTCTCACAGCTTCCAAAACATGAGCTTTAAAGAGGTGTTTTATGATCGAGAATTTTCAGAGATGGACTTCTTCAGATTCCTCGGTAACGTTTCGAATGAAGCCCTGAGTGGCTTCTGGTACAGCGATGCCCAAGGAAATCTCAGCAGCAAAAGCGAGTGGTTGAGATCCCACTCGAATGAGCTTTGGATGGAGCACCACAAAAATGTCGATTTCGCGCTGACGTCCAAGCTTCCTCAATGGGGATCAGAAAAAGAGTATCGCCTGGTGCTGAGTTCCTACCTCGATATTTCCGACGAAAAGCACCGGATCCTCAAGTACCGTTTTACAAGCCTGGATGGCCTGATTTTTGGCATCAAGACTCCGCTGGAAGACAAGCTGAAATGCATCCGAATCATCAGAGCCCACTGCGAGCGGGAAGACATTCAGTCGTTCAATTTCTATCAGGCTTACTACGATCCGCAGACTAAATCCATCGAGCATGGATTGCTACCGATCACCCTCTATGAAGCTGATCCTGAGTCCGAAGAGCCGTCAGACCGCGAAGTTTTTTAACGTTGCAGTACCTATGAACACTGTAAGCGTCTGCTAATCACACCTTGCGACCCTGGCTTTTAGCTGGCGCTACTCCTTGGATAAAAATCGTTCGGTGATCATCGCCACCGCCACCGCCTGCGCCGGAGACGTCAGGGCTGTGTCTATCTTAAACGGAGCGCTTCCCACGCCTCGTATTCATGATCCAGTACAGACTGCCAGGTTGGTGGAGTCAGTCCAGGAATATCAATCTTTCTGGTTTCTACCCGGCGCTGGTGTTCATATTTATCAGAGCAGATCACTTGGATGTTCACTAATGGAGCACCAGAGCGTGTGGCGATATCACTCCACGTCTTTCGGCTTTCGATTACTGGGTTAACACAGTCAACTATAACAGTGCTGCCAAAACGAAGATTGCTCAGAGCAAGCTCATTGGCGACCATGTAACCGCTCCGCCCTACGTCTTTTGCAGGAGCACCGGAGTCACGAATAGCCTGTTCAATCGTATCGACCCGCAGATACACGGCACTCGTTCTGCTAGCAAGGTCACTTGCGATAGTCGTTTTTCCGGTACCTGGAAGTCCGCTGAAGACAATGAGCATTCTATCCCCTTAGGTTAGTGAGTTAACCCAGTTTAGGTAGCTGCCAGTTATGCGGCAGCAACTAATCGAGTTCACTAGCCCGCTGCATCGGCAGCGCGCGTTAGAACATCCGAAGCGTCCGGCGAAGTCAACTATCCGATTCCCCATGACGATGCTGTCCAGGGATTTTCAAGCGGGCGTGCGGCACCCACCGCTTTTTGTGAGGCATCTTAAGATGATCCGCATCAACTCGGGGTCATGCCGAGATAAAGGAAAATTAGGACACTCTTAATGTAACCGTATGATATATATATATATATATATATTAAATTTTTTACTGTGTTGCTTTTCCTCGTCCCGAGTTTAGCCGTCTATGCTGAAGCTTTTGCTTTTTCTTGAGGGAAGAACTCCATGGCCTCTCTGGAGCGGACAGCCTATCCGAAGCTGCCGACGAATCTGTCGTCGAAAGAACTTCATCAGAGCTATTCGCTCTCAGAATCGGAGCTCGAATGGCTCTCTAGAACGGCTAAAAGCCCTGCTCTTACCATTGGGTTAGCCGTTCTGCTTAAAGCATTCCAACAGCTTCATTACTTCCCTGTTTTCGAGGAAATTCCAGCTGAAATCGTCAACCATGTCAGGTCTTGCCTGAGTTACGGGGCGCGCATAGTTCCTCGTTATGCAACCCCCCGAACCCTGTATCGTCATCAAACAGCTATCCGCCAATACCTACAGATCACTCCATTTTATGGGACCGATGCCCTAAAAATTGCGCAGGAAGCTGCCCACGAAGCGGTAGTGATCCTTGATCAGCGTGTTGACGTCATCAATGTCCTGATTGGCGAGCTGCTTGAGCGAGGCTACGAACTCCCGGCCTACTCGACGCTCAATGACGCGGCTGAAGACGCCCAAGTTGTTCTCCAGGAAAAGATTTTCAATCGAGTCGTCGATAGAGCTCCGATAGATGTGATCTACCGTCTCAGAGAGCTTCTTGACACCGATTTCGGTCGTCGCCAAAGCGACTTCAATGCCCTGAAGCATGTCCCCAAAAAGCCCTCTCGCAAACACTTGGAGATACTGATCGATCACTTAAGTTGGTTGGAGGGATTCGGTGATCTCGACTCCATCTTTGAAGGGATCGTTGATACTAAGATTTGGTTTTTTGCGAATCAAGCGGAGAAAGCGGATGTTTCTGAACTTAAGGATTGTTCGCTTCCAAAGCGCTACACTTTGATGCTGGCTCTGATCTACCTCATGCGTGTACGAGCACGGGATCACCTTGCTGAGATGTTCATCAAGCGTATCGCGACTATTCACAAGCGAGCCAAGGATGAGTTGGAGCAAATCCAGCAGCGTCAGCGCAAAAAACTAGAGCTGCTCGTGGCCACTTTGGATGGTGTGATTCAGATTCTCAGCCAAGAACCAAGCGATCAGGAAGCTGGCAGTTTGATTCGCGAGTATCTGTCCCCCGAAGGGAATCTTGATCACCTTCGCGAGGCCTGCGCCGAAGTCCAGGCCACAGGCGGCAGTAACTATCTCCCGCTACTCTGGAAGCACTTCAAATCCCATCGATCATTGCTGTTCCGCCTGAGTCATCTGCTGCAACTGGAGCCAACAACCCAGGATCGCTCGCTGATCGAGGCTCTGCACTTGGTCCAGGCCAACGAGATCCTGCATAGGGAATGGATCGACGAGCATGTGGACCTGTCATTCGCCTCGGATCGCTGGATCAAAGTTGTCCGTCGTGCCCCCAGCGAAGGGCCACCGACCAATCGGCGCTTCCTGGAAGTCTGCGTTTTTTCCCATCTGGCCAATGAGCTTCGCTCTGGCGATATCTGTGTGCTTGGCTCGGAGTCGTTTGCTGACTACCGCAAACAGTTACTGCCTTGGGATGAGTGTCTGGCTCGTCTGCCGGAGTACTGCGAAAAGGTCGGCCTGCCGAGTACGGCCACAGAGTTTGTCGCCAGCTTGAAGGAGCAACTTGAGAGTACTGCTCAGCAGTTGGATGACAAGTTTCCCAGTTGCCGCGGTGATGTGTCGATTAATGAGGCCGGTGATCCTGTGTTGCGCCGAGTGGTCGCCCGTGACATCCCGCCTTCAGCAATCTCGTTACAAACGGCTATCACACAGCGTATGCCTGCCAGGCATGTGCTCGACATCATGGCCAACATCGAACACTGGATTCAGTTCACCCGTCATTTCGGGCCGATGTCCGGCAGCGATCCCAAACTGAAGGAGCCGGCCGAGCGCTACCTGATGACGATCTTCGCCATGGGCTGCAACCTAGGGCCGAACCAGGCTGCTCGCCATCTGGCGGGTAACGTGACCCCACACATGCTGTCTTACACCAATCGTCGGCACCTGCCACTCGACAAGCTGGATAAGGCTAACCGGGAGTTGGTCGAGCTTTATCTCCAGCTTGATCTGCCCAAGCTCTGGGGCGACGGTAAGGCGGTAGCGGCCGACGGGACACAATTTGACTTTTACGATGAAAACTTGCTCGCAGGCTACCATTTCCGATATCGCAAGATGGGCGCGGTCGCCTACCGACATGTGGCAAATAACTACATCGCAGTCTTTCAGCACTTCATCCCTCCAGGCATCTGGGAGGCTATCTATGTCATTGAGGGCCTGCTGAAAGCGGATCATAGCGTTGAAGTCAATACGGTTTATTCAGACACTCAAGGCCAGTCCGCAACAGTGTTTGCATTCACCCATTTGCTGGGCATCAATCTAATGCCTCGCATTCGCAACTGGCGCAACCTAGTAATGTATCGGCCCGATCGCTCGGTCAAGTACAAGCATATCAACAGCCTCTTTACTGATACCGTCAACTGGAGCCAGATAGAAACCCATTGGCAGGATCTGATGCAGGTGGCGCTGTCGATTCAGGCCGGCAAAATATCCTCGCCAATGCTGCTGCGTAAACTCGGTTCTTACAGTAGGCGCAACAAGCTCTACCATGCAGCGCAGGAGTTGGGATGTGTGATCCGGACCATTTTCCTACTCAAATGGATTGGCAACCGTGAGTTGCGCCAAGAAGTAACCGCCAATACCAACAAGATCGAGTCCTACAACGGTTTCTCGAAGTGGCTGTCCTTCGGCGGCGATGTCATCGCCGAGAACGATCCAGATGAGCAACAGAAGCGCTTGCGTTACAACGACATGATTGCTTCCTCAGTGATCTTGCAGAACACCGTTGACATGATGCGCATCCTGCAGAAGCTCGCCCGTGACGGCTGGCAGTTTACCGATGAAGATGTATCGTTTCTCAGCCCCTACCTGACCAGCAACGTCAAACGCTTTGGAGAATTCAATCTCAGCCTCAAGCGCCCCCCTGAGCCCTGGATCAAAGACTCCATTTTCCAGCAGGCTGCGGGTTCGATTCGTGGGCAACAGATGTCCCATAGCAAAGTTGAGGAGACGAACTGATGCACATCCCACCCGCTTCGTTTCGAGTGACACCCTATGGGGAAGTTGATGCCAAGGCACTCGATTCCCTACGCGTGAGCTACGACACCTCTCAATTGCTTAATTTGGTGGACCGGCTAGATGCCTGTCTTGCTGAAATTGGTGGGATCGGCGGCATTCGGGACAACTTCTTACGTCTGCATGCCATGGCCATGACGATATTGGAAGATTCTCCTCTCGCCGTAGCTATCACTGATGTTGACAGTATTTGGGAACAGGCGGTGGTCCTTCAAGAGGATATTTCTACCCTGTGTTCTTGCTTGCAAACAGGCTCTAAACATCTGGCTCCTTTGGCAGCACTTGCTCCTGACTTTTAGGACTGGACCTCAACGATGGTCACGGTAAGAGAACTCACGTATCGAGGTTCTGCGCTAGAAAGTCCACTAGCTCGAGCGGGCTTCGGCTATTAATCACCGTGTAAATGAGATCACGTTTGCCGCGCGGCAACTTCTTTACACAGCTCTTCGCAGAGGCCCTGACAGCCTCATCTGTCCCATGAATGCGCGCCGCCAAGAGCAACACGAGAGTAGCGTCAGTGAGTGTCATAGTAGTGCTCACGAGGTTTCTCACACAGTATATCGACTTTTTCTAACCCGGCTCTAACTCGCTCTCGGCGCTTCACCTGATCTTGTTCCCACGCACTCGCTTTTAGCTGGCACTCCTCGAGAACCAAGGGGGCATAAATCGAATCGCCAGCAGAATACCGAGTGGCAGAATGATTACATCGTCCAGATACCCCAACTTCGGGATGAAATCAGGAATGAGGTCGATGGGACTTAGCGCATAGGTCATCACGAAACCGAAATCCATTTTGGTAGCCAAGGCGTTTGAGGGTGGTGGTAGCAAAACCATAGAATCATGGTCTGCCGTTTCAGGTTTTTTGCCCAACGCCGCAGATGCTCAAGAAGACCTTTCATTTCTACATTGAAAGCCCAAATAGCTGGACAGGCCAGCGAGGCGGCTTATGACAGGCTGGTCAAAGGCTTGATCAAGCCTGCGCCCTGATTTCGCACGTTGCCAACACCGGGGTTGACCCTAAACCACTCAAAGGCCTCGGTCGGATCGCCATGGCGCAGCACCATCTGCTCTGCGCGCTCCTTTGACGTGGTCGGGTCCAGCCATTCCCGAGCTAACTTTGGCTCCAGAACCACCGGGCGCCGGTCGTGAATGTCGATCATGCCACCGGCGCTGTCGGCGGTGATGATCACAAATCCATCATGCTCCCCTGGGCCTTCATTTGTGTCAGGGAACTGGCCGATGGTCGCACACAGGATGGGCGATCTGTCTCGGTGCCGGATGAGATAGGGTTGTTTTTTTATTCCGTTCTCAACAACCCATTCGAACCAGTTGTCGATCGGCACGATGGCGCGGTGAGGCCAGATCGCCCGGAAGAAGAGGCCATGTGCGACTTTCTCGGCGCGGGCATTGATCGGCGGCAGACGATCGGTAGCCCAATGAGGGTGCCACCCCCAGCGTACCAGGTCGGCACGAAGTGTTTCATCTTCAAGATGAAGCAGGGCAACTTGAGTCGATGGCGCCACGTTGTACCGTTCCAGCGGTGCTTCTCCGACTGAGTTGACCACGGGGTTTGGCATGCTCAGCGCGGCGACGAAATCGTGAATACCGTGGTACTGGGACAGTCTTCCACACATCAGGACATCCTCCAAAAGGAGAGTTCTAAGCATAACTGGCCGAAGAAACCCGAACGCGCTGCTGGATTACGCGAGGAGTGACATCCGGGTGAAGTTGTAATTACTGGAGAAGGACGCTCTGTCGAAGCGCTGTTTCATTGTAACCGTCCTGCCAACACACCTTCATGATCTCAGCGCTTGGGGTGATGGTGTCCACCTAATGTGTGATCTGACCCCGAAGGTTGGGCATCGCTTTCGGGGGGCAAATCAATTTAGTTGGACACCATGTCCGGGCTTTACCGACGCTTACATTTAAGCGAGTGCCAGCTGAATGACCTTGTAAATCACCATGACCATTGCCACCACCAGATAGCCGCGCAGCACGCCCATCCAGATACGGTTACGTTGCGACAGTACCATCGGCTTCAGTTGTGCCAGTGGAGGCATCCGCCAGGCGTGCATCATTTGTTGGGTGAAGGTAACGGTGTTCTCAGGCAGCGCCCCGTTGTCGACTTCTTTGCGAGCGTGCAGCACATTTACCGCAATGGCGATGACGAGTCCCACCAAGCCGCCACCGATGAGGATGTTGGTGATGGTTTCACCGGACATATCCGGGAAGGCCACCGCAGCTGTCAAGACGATCGACAGCAGTACGAGTACCGCGACAATGACCGCAGTAATGAGGTTGGTGAAGCGCTTGTTCGTCCATGGGCCCAGCACTTCCTTGTCGTTGCACAGCAGCAACAGGAACACGGTGGCGCTTGGCAGCAGTACACCCGCCAGCGTCTGTACTGCGTTGGTCAGCAGACCGAGCGGCACACCCGGAATCAACACCAGCGCCGCAGCGAGGGCGATCAAGCCGCAGTACATCAGGTAAAAGCCCTTGGCATCGCTTGGTTTACGATGCAGCGAGTGTTTCAGGTTCAGTACATCGCCCAGTGCGTAGGCGGTCGACAGCGACACCGCCATTGCACCGATGATGCTGGCGTCGATCAATGCGATGGCAAACAATACGCCCGGCAGGCGCCCGTGATATTTGGCGATACCTGTGGCGATGGCGCCGGCATCGGTGAACTGGCCGAACTCAGGGTGACCGACAAACACTTGCGCGGTGAAGGCGATCATGGCCACTGCACCAATCACCACCATCGCAATGCCCAGCCATAGATCGGCGCGTTCGTACTTGATGAAGCGCGGGGTGATACGTTTGTCGATCACGTAGCTTTGCTGGAAGAACAGCTGCCATGGTGCGACGGTGGTACCCACGATGCCGATGATCAGCAGCAACACCTCCGACAATTTGCCATCAGTCGGCAGTTGCGGGATGAAAAAATCGTGAGCGACTTGTGCCATCGGTGGATGGATCATCACGAAAATGGGTACCAAGAGCAGGCTGCCAATCACCAGGATCAATGCGAAGCGTTCGAAGCGCCGGAAGTCGCCGGTACAGGCTGCGAGCATGATGAACACCGCTGCCACGCACACACCGGCCACCTTGGGCACACCGAGAAACTCCATCCCGAGGCTGATGCCGATGAACTCGGTGACGATGGTCAGCGCGTTGAGGATGAACAGGTCGATCGCACTAAACGCACCCCAGAACTTGCCGAAGCGTTCGATGATCAGCCGGGCGTGGCCGACACCCGTCACAGCACCCAGACGCAGCACCATTTCCTGGTTGACATACAGCACCGGGATCAACAGTGCCATGGTCCACAGCAGCATGGTTCCGTAGTTCTGGCCGGCCTGGCCGTAGGTGCTGAATGCGCCGGCGTCATTATCGCCGACCATCACGATCAACCCGGGGCCGAGGATGGCCATCAGTGTTTTGAAGCGTTGCCACCAACTATTGCGCGGGGCGATGTCGTCATGACGGATGGTGCCGAATGCTCCTCGGATGTCTCCGACGTGGGCACTGTCAAGAACAGCAATTTCAATCTTCAAGTTGGACATAACGAAATCTCTCCAAAGCGTAACGCTGGATGCCGCTTTCGATTCCCGCCGGACAGGTGCGCAGGTGCTTTCCCTCTGCAAACCAAAGCCTAAAGCTGGATCAGAGTGGAAAATCAGCCATCCTGGCGCTGAGGGGCGCGAAATAAACGGGCACTAAACCGTCGACCAAAAGTGGTCAGGGTCGTGAAGAGGTCACGCGGAGAGAAATGCGGGGGGAAGTACAGGGAGGAGATCAGCCAGTGATGGTTGTACTGCTACCCGCTAGACGCCGCCCTTTCAATCAGAGTGACCGGACTACTACTACTACTACTGGGGTCCATAAGAGGTCTCTCCTTCATGTTTTTCGTGGAGGCACAGCTTCAAATATTGAGATGGCCTTGGATTATTTTCGGGTGGCATGACGCCCTCCTTTACGTACCCGGTGGTACGAACACGTTAAAACAATCGCTGCTGCACAAACGGAGGCAGACGATGGGTGCACAAACCTGCGATCGTAGCGAGCGCAAGACGCAAGCGACGATCAGGGCGAGTACAGAAAAATCTGCTCGCTCAGGCTTGATGTTTTAGTTACGCGAAGGAGTTTGATACTGATGCGCGCAACGCCTGCACTTGGCAAGACGTTGGCTAAGGGAATCTAGCTGAGGTCGTGCCAAGCTTGTGCGGAGAATTTCTCCGAGTGACGACAATGACTGTCCAATACAATACGACCTCAATTGTTACAATATGTGAATTCTAAGCGTGCCGCGTTACGAAAGTCAACGCAGCTCAGCTCATTCCGCCGCCAGCCGGCTATCTGATGGCCGGCAGGTGCAGTTGTCCACGGCGCCGTGCCGGATGAAAATTCCGCCAATGGGCGTCTTGCGGGGCGGCCAGCAGTTCTCGATCACCCGGGTATCGCCCCAAGCTCTGAGTCGGACTGACTCAGAGGACCATAGACAGCCTCAAGGCGAAGAACTTTATTCTCGCACCGACAGTTGTTGCCGGTGATATGTCCTATCAGCAATCCTTCGATGACCTCCAGTTCGGTGCCAATCAGCTTGATGCCGAGGCCATCGGCGAAAGGTTGCAACACCAAGGTTGGAAAAGCAGAACAGAGCGTTACTACCGCCCCGGACTCGACTTCGGTCGCGACTGATCGTAAACCTGCTTATCGCATCAGCCTAGTCCAAAACACCCTCCTGGAATCCTCAGCTTTCTGCTTGACCCATTCCTTTCCCCCTTCAGGAATGTGCTGATCAGATGAGCCTTGAGTTCATCACGGTTGAGCCGACGTGTGAGGAATCGCAGGCTAGGCACCGCCAGTCTTGCATTCTCCGGCTGAACTCTCGCCTCCCAAAAGCAAACCTCAGGAATGGAAAAAGCTGTTGTGCCTGGTCAGGTGCCCAAAGTCAAAGACCGACAGCACCTTGACTCCCGGCCGATCGGATTCGAGTATCCGCTGGCTCACCGGCTGGCCTCGACCATGTGAAACGGTTTTTCACAGCCCTCAGACTGGGGTTCATGCGCAGGATTCAGACAGGAGGCGGTCACCAGATTTAGATTCTCTAACATTACAGGTCAGTCTGAGCAGCACGGAGAGAGAACCAGCGTCCACTTGAGTTTCCGGATTGCGAACGGTGGATAGCGCTTGAACGCGCACGGTTCACATGTGCGGCGCGCGCTTTCTGTTATATCGATGAATGCATCACCCGGATCTTGGGGCGTTAGGATGACGGGGTCGGTTCCATCCTCCTGAACTCCGCGAGCTGACTGGATAGCACTGCTTTTTCTTGCAGGAGTAGCTGCTTTTCTGTGGCCAGCTCAGTCAATTGCGTTTCGGCCTGAGTTAAACGTTCCGCCACAAAGCTCCGTTCTCTCTCGATCACGGCCAGGCGCGTCAGTGTCTCGACCAAACACTGCTCGCCCTGGGCATGGTGCTGTTGCAGAGTCATATGGCCCTGTTTCAGTTCGGTGAGTTGATATGTCAGGTGCTCCTGCGCACTGCGGCTCTGAGTGAGCGCCTCCTCGGCCGTGAGCAGGGCGTCCTTGAGCAGATCATTGTCCTGCGCCCGGCGTTGTTCCTGTGCCTGCAGCTCACCCAGGCGGGTTTGCTGCGCGAGCCGGAGCTGGCGGAGTTCTGTCAGCTCCTGTTCCAGGCGATGGTGGCGTTGTTCAGCGCTCTGGCGCTCGTCGGCGCGTTGTTGCGCGACCGATGCCTGGTAGTGCTCGAACTGCACCCGCGAGTGTTGCAATTGCTGGGTCAGCGAGGCGACTTCGGCGGCGCGGTCAGCCAGGCGCTGTTCGAGCCCGAGCTTTTCACTGCCTAGACCGGCCAAGACGATCTCCTGACGCTGCACGGTGTCAGCCAGCTCTTGGCTGCGGGTAGTGGCTGCGGCCAGTGCATGGGTCTGCTGCTTCTGAACGTTGAGTGACGCGTCGCGCTCGACAAACGCTTGCTGCAACTGCTCCTGCAACGCGGCGGTCTCTGACTGGTGAGCCTCTACGGCCTGCTGGAGTTGAATGGCCGCCTCCGCCTGAACTTTTTCGTACAGTCCCTTCAGCGCCAGGACGAGCTCCGCGGGCAACCCCAGTTCGGCCTGCGCCAGCGTGCCGGGATGCGCGGCTTTCCAACGTTTTAACAACGGGGCAATCGTGCTTTTGCTGCCCGTCTCGCCTAGGGCGGCGCGGATGCTGTCAATCGTCGGATTGCGGCCGTCTGCGACGAGCTGGGCCGCCGCATGGGCGACATGCACATAAAGGACGCCGGAACGGGCCATGAACGAACACCTCAGATTTTTTCGTACCGTATTATGGGAAACGTAATACATCGATTTAAGTAAAGAATAGTTAAGCTCGTCGAGAGCGCCAATTAACCCACGATAAGCTTGGTTATCGTGAGTTAGGTGCACAGGTTTGGCATGCGCTTCTATAATCCGCAGTACACACGGCCTAAACAGGCGTTTTGGGATGACAGCCAGCCATCACGACGAAAATCTCCCCGCCAGGTGGCTCGACACACCCGCGGTGCCCCCGCGTACCCCCGGTACGCTGGCCACGCCCGCGCAGTTGGCCGAGCAACACCAACGTTTTCTGGCGGCGGCCACCGCCGACAACACCCGGCGCACCTACCGCTCGGCCATTCGCCACTTTCTCGCCTGGGGCGGCGTGCTGCCGTGCGATGAAGCCGCGCTGATTCGCTACCTGCTGGCCTTCGCGGAAGTGCTGAACCCACGCACTTTGGCCCTGCGCCTGACCGCGCTGTCGCAATGGCATCGCTATCAGGGCTTTCCCGACCCAGGCGCCAGCGCCACCGTACGCAAAACCTTGCGTGGGATTGAGCGAGTGCACGGACGCCCTCGACAAAAAGCCAAGGCCCTGCTGCTGGAGGATCTAGAACGCATCGTGGCGCACCTGGACACGCTTGAAGGGCTCACCGCGCTTCGTGACAGCGCATTGTTACAAGTGGGGTACTTCGGGGCGTTCCGACGCAGCGAGCTAGTCATGTTGGAAGTGCAATATTTACAGTGGGAGCGGGAAGGACTGCGGATCACACTGCCTCGCTCCAAGACCGATCAGGAGGGCGAGGGACTGGACAAAGCGATCCCGTTCGGCGACAGCATATGCTGCCCAGCGAAGGCACTACGGGGCTGGTTGGATACGGCGCAGATCGAGCAAGGTCCACTGTTCCGGCGCATCAGTCGCTGGGGAGTACTCGGCGAGGTTGGACTGCACGAAGGTAGCGTTAATGCCATCCTGTCGGCACGTGCCGAAGCAGCAGGGCTGTCGTATGTGCCCGAGATGAGCAGCCATAGTCTACGCCGTGGACTGGCCACAAGCGCCCATCGGGCTGGGGCGGGCTTTCTCGAGATCAAACGTCAGGGTGGCTGGCGGCATGACGGCACCGTACACGGTTATATCGAAGAGGCTAGAGCCTTCGAGGAGAACGCTGCGGGCTCTTTACTGCGGCGCAAGCCATAGCTAGATACGGGATGACAGCCTCTTGGGTATTGGCTTAAGCCACAACGAGAATAAATAAAAAACAACGTAATTACAGTCAGTTACAGAACGAATGTCCTAAATTTCCTTTATCTCGGCACAACCCCTCGATATCTCGCAGCTCAGGAAATTGAGGGGTTGTTGCTCGACCCACTCCCCTCCTATTTTAAACGCGCAATTGAAGACCTGGTGGGCTTACGTGGACGCCTAAAATCCCTGGATAAATTGTCCTATGATCAGCTTGTGCATGTGCTCCATACGCTAGGGTTGGAGGCTGTTTATCCGGTGTTCGACACCACCATGCCCCATAAGACAGGGTTCACCGCACATAACAAGTTTTGCCGACTCACTATGTCTGTGCGGCGACGAGAGACTGGGCGAGGCATCGTCTTCTTCAACCAGAAATCTGAAGAGCAGGCTATAAACGTATTGGTCGCGACCGGGGAATGGACGGTTGCTGAACTCCGTACAGTTCTGAATGAACAAACCCAGTTTTTACACGATCGAATGATCCTGATTTCAGGACGAGATCTGTCAAACGACGAGCGTAACGACCTCGCAAGCTTCTCCAAACGAGAACGACATACGCTATTGCATGTCGACCCGATTTTGCTCACCGTCCTTGCAGGTTTGAACGTCCAGGAAACCTCGCGCCTTAAGACCTTTTTGCAGCTGAGTCTACCGTGGACGTTCTTTAATCCGTACACGGGTAACCAGATGCAGCCGGCGCCCCCTGAGATGCGCTACGGTCGAGAGAACGACATCAAAATGCTGACAACGATGCGCAATGGCGCAGCGATGATCTTTGGCGGCCGGCAATTGGGTAAGACGACACTACTCAATGAGACACAGCGTCGCTTTCATAATCCTGAGCAACGATCCCACGCCTTCCTGCACCAGATGGATGGCAATCTTGACCGAGCCAACCTGTCGGGTAACGAACTCGATAAGCATCGCGCTTTCGTCTGGAAGACTATTTATAACTATGCCGTGACCAGCAAACTGATCAATGAAACCTATGGGATCGATACAGCCGGTCAGGTTGCGGCTTTGCAGGACTATTTCCGCCGAGAGAACCCGGATGCGTTCATGGTGTGTCTCGACGAAATCGATCCGATCCTTGGTTTGGACGCTGCTAACGGTTTCCGGATCTTCCGCGAACTAAGCGGTCTGGTTAACAATAGTAACGGGCGCTTCAAGGTAGTCATCGCAGGCTTGGAAAACGTACGTCGCTTCGCTGACGCCCCAAACTATCCGCTACATCAGCTCGGGAGCGCGATCCAGGTGTCCATTATGACTCCTACCGAAGCTCTTCAGTTAATTCGCGAGCCTTTGGGTCATCTGGGCTACGAGTTCGAAACACCGCTTCTCATGAACCGTATCCTGGTAGAGACCAACCGCCACCCAGGTCTGATTCATATCGTTTGCCATGAACTTATCCAGACCTTGAGTGCTCGCCATCAAAACAAAGTTGGCAGCCTCGTCATCACAACGGATGACATTGAGCAGATCCGGCGTGACCACAACATTAACCAGCTGATTTGTGATCGGTTCGACATCACGCTCAACCTTGACCTGCGCTACAAGCTGATCGCCTACAGCCTGATCGCGCAGAGCAAACGAACCTTCTCGCCAAGCCGAGCCAAGGCGATTGTCGAAGAGTGGGCTCCCGATATTTTTGAACCAATGACCGTCGCACTGTTTGAAGCATTTCTGGATGAGTTGTGCGGGTTAGGGGTGCTGCAATGCACGCGGCGCAACGAAGGTGGCAAAGAATACTCCCTGCGCAACGCCAACATCATGAACCTGGTCGGCGGCCCGCAGAAAAAAGTCGAGGACAAACTCCTCGAAGCCATTGATGCGATTAACGAAAATGATCCACTTTCCGCACACGCCTTCCCTGAAAAAGCGGTTCGCCCGTCACCTCTCACCTTACGGGACGAAAAGCTCCTCATCAGCGAAGAAAAAAACGAAAAAACTCAAGAAAGCACGGTAGAGGCTAGATCGTCCAACTACTCGGTCGGTGTCATCACCGGGTCAGAGGCACTCGGTTTGAATCCCCTCTGGATGGTGGAGTCTCTTCTTGCGATCGGAGAAGAAGAACCGGTTCTCAACGGCAATCCATTTGGTCGCTATCAATCCGCTCACAAAAAAGACACAGACCTTGGCTCGGCGGGCGACTTCAAAAAGCTTCTCAACGAAAGCGTTCTGGGTGTCCAAGCACTTAAAAAACATATCATGCTGTTCGTGGAACTGACCGGTGATCAACCTATTAGCAAAACGCTGGACTTGCTTGATATCGCCCACGAAGCACGACTTAACATCAACGCTAAGCGCAACCGCGTGCGGGTCATCTTCCTCATGACACCGAAGGCGCTGTGGCAGTGGGAAAGTCATACCGAGCTTACGGCAGGACGTGAATCCATGCAGCCGTTCGTGGCGCTGGACGTTTGGAAAACAACCGCACTCGCTCATCTCCTCAACAAGCTGGAACTGGAGAACACCTCAACGTCCGTCACCACCCTCGAAAAATTCAGTCAGGGCTGGTACTTCTCGTTGGATAGGCTGTTTGAGGCCAAAAAGAAAAAGCCTGACGTAGTGCGCGTCAGCGCCTTCGGGCAAAACTACCAGTCGCTACTGCAAGCGAAGCCGAAGAGCATGGATGAATTTCTCGTCAAGGCCGGCGTTTCCGCTGTTCCTTGGGCGACATCTGTGCTGAGCGCGGTATGCGAAGAGGAAAAGTTTGATGAAGACGACATCGCACTTCAGCTCATGGACGTCTACCCCGATGTGAATCCGCAAGACGCGCTTCGCTGGTTGTCTCGTCTGCGGTTGATCGCACCCGTGAAGAGCAAGAAAAACTTCTACAAAGTACCGGAAAGCATCAAGGCGGCGCTGCTGTCTAAATCTACCCAAGAAGCCAAGGCCTAATCATGGCCATGGAAATCGCAGTCCCTGCTCAGTGGCTTACGCAAATGCGGGAGTCTTGGGGCGCTGTACCCGCTGGCGACTTGCTGAACCCCTCCTCCACCGCGTGGGGCACCTTAGGCTTGTTGCCATCCGACTCTGCGGAAGCAGCAAGCTTCGCCGTGGCCGGGCGCGCGCTGAAGTATGGGCAATCGATCGCCATCGCATTGCCCGTATTGAGTGGCGAAGGCATTACACGGCTAATGGTGTATTTGCATCGCATTCGGATGGATGCGCTTCAAGGCGGGATTCGGGCTCCATGGCTCAATCCCGGAAACGTGGAACAGTATCCAGACATAGTATTTATATCTAGGCCTCGTCTTGGGGCCCAAGATCTTTCACGAGTTGCTGCCTTGCATACTCGCGTTCTTCGCCCCGCAAACCTAAAGGAACACAAAACCTCGCACACATCTCAGACGTTGGTGGTGGATGGATCCGCTGATCTGATGGAGCTCACTGACCTTATCAGTCGAGGCTCTCGCCCTTTTGTCATCGTGGTCGATGGTACGCGCGGCGGTAATGACAACGCTTGGGCGGTAGACAGTGCGCTTGACGAGTGTTTCCCACAGACTCCCCGAATAGTATTGCTATCCTTGGGCGACAGCGACGCAATCGCCAAAATGCGAACGAATCGAACTCGCACCCATCTGTGGATCATGCGTCTTTCAGATAAGGCATCGCTAGACTCCGTGACGCCTCCCCAGCTGGATTTCCAGCAGGCGTCCATCAGCGACGACATCGCAAATGCAGCTCTCGCAGATATCGCTACCCGTTTTTTCCAGCTGCGACGCGAACTTGAACGCTCCAAAGATCCTGCCCTCAAAGATCGGCTGGCCATTATCGGAAAGCTGTTTCGCGGACTAAACGAGCTGATTGTCCCTCTGGCGCGCCTTGAAGCAGTCCTTCAGGCAGCGACGCGCCCTGGCCTGTTTCCTGTGCGATCGCTGTATCGCTGGCTGGAAATGGCGGAGAAAGGAACATGTCACTATGGCGAGACCGAAATGGCATCGCGCTATTTGATCAGGCAAATTTCTGAGTTACATGGCTTGCTGATGCAATCCGTCTCAGGCAAGGCCGGGTGGCTAAAGCAGCACCTCATCAGAGCCCGGGCTGGCAAGGTGAAAACGCTCGTCTTATGTGGCAGCCCACACGAGGCTTTGGCCTTAGGCAATTGGCTGGATGACATACTCGATGCTGAGTGGATCGAAATAATACAGCTAACGGCTATGGATGGTGTGAAAGCTTATCGGCAATACCACGGCATGCTCGATGAAGTCATCATTACCGGCATGCTGTGGCCGACGCGGCAACACTGGGTCGCTATCCCGTGCAAAAAAATGATAATACCCGTGTATGCCTATGAGGCAGACCAGATAGTGCGCGTGCTGCAGCGCTGGTGGTTGGAACATGGTACGGCTAGCGCAGACCGAGGCGACAAGTTAAGACATTGGCAGCTAGATTGGGGTGGCATTCGCTGCAAGGACGGTGAAACAATGCCCTAATCTCTGGCACTCACCGTTGTCACTGAATCTGATCACAGCGAATATCCGCCACGCAAACATCACGCGGTAATCCCGCTCGAAATGGAAATGGATAACTGGCTGGAGCTGTTACTGGAGCAGCCGGCTGAGCCCGTGACTGAAGTCCAGGATGGTGATGTTTTAAGCCCGGAGCTTGTCTGGATTACGATTGATGAATCGCCTACCCCCCTGCCGTGGAGTAAGACACGCCCAGTGTTGGTTCTCCAAAACGAGGACATTCACCCTACTCCGGCGGAACAACTGGAGGCCGGTGATCAGATCATCCTGCTCAAGTACACCAATGAGCGCTTGGCAACTCAGGAAAAACTCTTCGAGATGGTGGCCCTTTCGGAAGGCATGCAGCAAATGATTCGGGCGGCCGATCGATGGAAATTAATGGTCGACGCCGTCTCAGCCCGTTTCAAGCCATCTCAGGTGCAAGTTCACTTGAAGAAGGAAAATGTAAGCGTCAGCGATGCAACTGTTTCGAACTGGTACAGGCATAACGTGTATGGCCCACGAGATCGTACCGCTGTGCTGGTATTTGCGCGTCTTGCAGGCGTCAAGCAGCCGGAAAATGCTGCAGTCTACGTTTCAAATGCTATCGAGCAAGTACGTTGCGCTCATCAGCAGGTGGGTAAACAGCTTAGAAAAGCCCTCCTTGATCGAAGCAAGGGTGCCACTACCATCACCATCGGCACCCTCACATTAGATGGGCATGCGTTTGATGACATGATTGAAATTGCCACCGTGAGATCAATCCGGCTGCCGGTTACTCAGGCTGTCGCCGTAAAGGATGAAGGTCTGTCGGATGTAGTGAACAGCATCCTGGCGATGCACCCGGAACGCATCCATTTGACGATCCCAGCCCTGAAATCGATGCGTGATTCGGTCTATCGTGATACCGCCAAGTTTCGGGCATGTCTATTGCTCATGGCCACCAAGCTTTACGAGCACTATCGGAATAAAACCGAGCGTCTTCACGACGTCCTCGAAAACTTCACACAGGAAAGCATCGACTTTCAACCCAAGATGTCCACCGTGACGATGGGGCAGCACTCCGACAACCGAAAATATAAAGGCAAGCCAGCCGATATCAACAGGCACTTTTGTCTGGGCAACGCACGCGATCCTTCACGCACGTTACGCATCCATTTCGACTGGGATGAGGACGATCAGCTGCTCGTCATTCATCAAGCTGGCAAACACCTGGAAACCACACAGACTTAAGGAAGCTCCATGACGCTCAATTATCGAGAGGAAATGGGACTGACAGCCGCATTTCTCAGTGAGATGCGCCTGCGACTCAGTGACAAGGATGCGGACGTACTGCCTCCTGAAGGCAAATTGTATGACGGCACTGAGCCTAATCGGCTTAGCTTGGTGGGCTGCATTGGCCCCGCACCGGACATTGACTACACCGGGCCGCAGCCCCCTAACTCGGTGGGAATTGTGCTGCTGGTCTCGCCGGACGCTGAAGGGCTAATCCAGTGCGAACTAAGCGGGCAATTTGATCTGGTGCACAGATACATACCGGACATCCGCAGCATGGCGCGAGACGTCATTCTCGACGGTGCAACGCCGCGCAGAAGCCAAACCATTTCGGTAACGTTCAAACGATACACGGTCTGTTTTTCGGAAATCACACTCGCGTTTGATCCAGCTAAGCCAAACGAGTGGATGTCCGCCAAGTCGGTGGTCACCGCTACCCTCAACATAGAGAAAAATCGGTGGTTGGACGACCCCCGAATCATGCGCCGCTGCCGCCTGAACCCCAACGGGGGGGCCAGACTCAGTTTCGAATGGAGTGAAGCTGCGTTAGCTGATCAGCGAGGGCTGAACTACGCCGTATATGAACAAATTATCTCTGACCCCAATGAGATTCTCAGCTATGAGATCAACCTCCGCGGTCGTTTGCGCCCTGCGCCAACTGCCTTTGGGGCGAACATGGAAGGCCGCTTTTTGCTTGAGCTGTTTTTGGAGAACCAGACCACCACCGCAAATGCCCGTGCTTTCGGTATCGAGTTTCCATACCTCCTCGATGCTCGCCTGGTGGCACAGCTGGCTGCCGGGACAAGCCACAAAGTTCCTCACCGCCTGCAGCCCGAGGACTATCGGTACAGGGATGATGACGGTCTGCCGGGTTATGGGGTCAGTTGCGGTGTTATTCAGCTCGACGACAATAAGTTCATGACCGATGGCATGCCCACTTCAGCCCAGGCCCGGGTTGACGCACCCCGGCCAGGCGATGTGGGCATGACGCACGCTCCTGATTATAAACGACTCGCGCACGACCCTTTGGTCGTCTGTGAAAGTTTCCTCAACGCCCAGGAACAATACTTGGGGCTGTGGGCCTCTAGAATTCATTCTCTGGAGTCAGCAGGGCTCATGGCAGATCGTGATATAGCCATTGCAGACCGGGACTCCTTCCAATTTGAAATCAGCAGGATCCGAGACGGTGTAGACCTGTTGCGAGAGCATGACGATCTGCGCCAGTGCTTCCAGTGGATGAACGAGGCCATGGCCCGGGCCATCAAAATGCAGGGTAAGAAGTTTGCCGGCTGGCATCTGTTTCAGCTCGGCTTCATCCTGACCCAAATACGCTCGATCTACGAACGCCATGCTCCTGTAACAGAACTTCGGGGCAGCATGGAAACCGCAGACGTTCTATGGTTTGCCACCGGCGGCGGTAAGACAGAGGCGTACTTGGGCATCATCAGCATGGCGATGCTATTCGCACGGATGAGAGGCCGGGATCACGGTACCACCGCATGGATACGGTTCCCTTTACGCATGTTGTCGGTGCAACAATTCCAACGACTTTCCTTCGTGCTAGCCCAAACCAATAAGATCCGCCAGCGTGAAAACCTCGGCGGCTGGCCGCTGACGATTGGCTACTACACCGGTGACGGAACGCCCAGTCGCATTAGCAGCACATTTGGGGACGACGTACAAAAAGGCTTTTTACCTGCTATTAGCGAAGAACGGCTGAAGGCCTATCAATTCATCAGTGACTGTCCCTACTGCGGTTCATCGGGCTCTGTAAGCATCGAGAAAGATCTGGTTCGCGCACGCATCAAGCATGTGTGTACCAACGAGGGATGTTGGTCAAACACCGAAGCGGACGCCGGGATCCACGGCGAGGGGATCAGGGGTGAAATCGGCATCTACGTATCAGATGAAGAATGCTACCGATATCTGCCCTCGGTTCTGGTTGGCACCGTGGATAAGCTCGCGGTGATTGGCCACAACAAAAGGTTCGCGAATTATTTCGGCGGCGCGCGCTATTTTTGTCCCGAGCATGGATTTACGCAGGCATCCAAATGCGAGCATCGTCGGATCGTAAAGAAAAACGACGCTTGGGAAGGTGTCCAGTGCGGCAATAACACCAGGACAAGCGAACTGAAAGTGGTCGCCGTACCGCCAATGAAAGACCCTGGGTTTGCCCTGCTCGTGCAGGACGAATTGCACTTGTTGCGCGAGTCGCTGGGAAATTTCGACGCGCACTATGAAACGCTGTTGAGCACCCTCCAGATCAGCCACCATGGTCGGGCCCCCAAAGTGCTGGCGGCCACGGCTACGATCAAGGATTTCGAAGACCATATCCATCATTTGTACCTGCGAAAGGCGGTAAGATTCCCAGCCCCTGGGGTACATCAGGGTGAGTCTTTCTATGCGCGTAAAGTTCAGGATACTGAAACCGAAGTACCACTGATTCGTCGGTGGTTTGCTGGCATTCTTCCTATTGGCCGAGGAAGAATTGCGATGCAGGCGGTGGCTGAAGTCAGCTCTCGGTTTCTGGATCAGGTGGATCAATGGCGGATCCGCCTCGCCGCCGGCGATCCCTCCCTACTCACGCAGTTGGAACTCACCGCGGCACAAGCTGGTGACGCATTGCGCTACATTGAGAAAAATCTCAACACTGATCTGGTGTATGCGAACAGCAAGCGCAATATCACGGAAATCATGCGCTACATGGAAGAGGTCAACAACAAAACAGGGGTAGAGCGTAACGCCCGCTTGTTAGGCGGTGAGACCCGTTTGGACATGATCCTCGATGCCATCCGCCATGTCGAAACGAAAGCCCCGGACGATAACTGCCGGCACATTATTGCCACCAGCGTGGTATCACACAGGGTGGATATCGCTGAACTGAATTTTATGATCATGGCCGGATGGCCAAAATCCACAGCTGAATATATCCAGGCATCTGCACGGAGTGGGCGCGTACATCCGGGAATCGTATTTTGCGTGCTTTCTTCGCACCAACTTTTCGAGTCCGGCGTATTCATGAACTTTGGGGACTACCACACCTTCCTTGATCGCCTCGTCGACTCGGTTCCGATCAACCGGTTTGCACCCAATATCATCGACCGTACACTGCCGGGAATCCTCTCATCAATCATCCTGAACTGGGCACGGCAACAACCGTGGGGATCAGATATCTCAAACTATGTAAGCCCACTGGTCTCTTTATTACGCGGCAGCAGTGGCAAAGCGATCGCTGAGCAAATCAAAACCGTGGTCATCAATTCCCTACGTATCCCCGCATCGCTGCAGGGAAAGTTCGATCAGCGCGTCATATCCGGATTCAATACCGCCCTCAAGGAGCGCGTAGACAATGCGTTTTTTGAACTGGAAAACTGGCCCGGGAGTAAAAATGCTCAAACGATAAGCGAAGCGCTAGGTGACATATTTGGCTATGCGCCCTTCCGTTCGTTTCGCGATATTGAGAACCAGATTTTGATCAAACCGGTCAACAGCGCTGCTGACCAGGTTCTTATGGCCCTAGCCAGGTAAGGATACGAATATGGATAAGGAATATGTGAGCCGCAGCCGTCTCTTCAGAGAGTCCTTTCTCCCTGGTGCCTACACGCGACTACGAAACCAAGCTTATGGCCGTGTGGTTGGAGTGCTTAGCAGTGGTTCCTCGTTGGATGGTGTAGACAAAGAGCAACTGCGTGAAGCCGTGCTCAACTTCGTGAACGACTGGGTTAGATTAGGCGGCGTTGTAGACCCTACTTTCATGACAGCGGCTGAAAAGAAGCGACTTGAAATTCAGTCGCCTTCGGAAATCTCGGTCACTCCCGCGCCGTTGATGCTTACTTGCAAAAAATGCAAGGTCATCGACTTTCACGACTCTTGGTTAACCGAAGACCAGGCGCTCTCTAAGATGGAATCTCGGATCAAGAATCGAGCCGGGCGAAGCTATATATCCTGCAAGCGCGCTGGATGCTCCGGAGAGATGATCCAGATTCCGTATCTGGCAGTACATCGATGCGGCTACGGCAGCCCGATCTACATACATCATTCGGCGCGGCGCAACAGGAATATTGGGTATCGAGATGCTGGCTCGTTCATTCACTCCTCTTTTTTTGACGTCGAAACTAACGACAAGCTGGCAGGTTCGCTTCAAGACAACTGCCCTGCCTGCAACGACCGCTACCAACAAGAAATCAACAAGCGGGGCACCCCGCTCACGAGCGGAGAATCGTTTTACGCCCAAAGCACCCAATACATCGCACTGAGCGAGGATCGAGGCAAGCTCATTGCGAAATTGCTGCAGTGTCTGCATGACGAGCAGCCCGCAGGAACCGGGCCCGCGCAAGACATTGCGCAGGGTGTAGCGCTCGCCCTGCTACGCAAAATCACCGGACGCGAGCTGGAACAAAAACTTTCACAACTGTTGTCCTCCAGTGTTGCAGATGAGGCCGAACAAGAGGCGCTTCGGGCCATTAGAGCCAAAAAATACGAAAGCGTCCTCAGGTTCACCCAACTGGCCAAAGCCGATGAGTTCATGGCCGAGATGCTGAAGTCCACCAATAAAGAAATTGCGGAAATTGACGCCAAGCTTGCTAGCTCATCAGGTTGCTTTAAGGAGGTGCGCTCCCTCGTTCCAGACGAGAGCACGCTGATTGGATTGATGCAGCACCGCCGATCACTTGAGGCCGTTTTCCTTCAGCATGACGTTACCGGCATATCGGTTGAGCAACAAATCGCAGCGACTACTGACCCGTTGGAGCGCGCGGCCCTTAGCGAGCAATGGAGCAGCGTACAAGCGCGTTACGCAATTGAATCGATCTCTCACATTCCGGACTTGCGAGTTGTTTTGGCTACACTTGGGTATACACGTGAAAAAAGCAGCCCATCCGGCACTGAAGGAGTGCCGCCAGTCGTACTCAACGCGTTTGCTGATCGGATAGACGAGGCCATGAGAGGCAAAACGTCGGTGTATGCCATGTCAGCAAAAACTGAAGCGCTCTGGATCCGGCTAGATCCTTGCAGGGTGTTGCGATGGTGTATCGACTCTGCGCACCTGGAAACACCAGGCGATGATGTACTTGTAGACAGGTCTAAGAGCCATGCCTATATCCTGAGCCATTACCCGACGCTGTCGCTGCATCCGGGCATGGTTGCGAAAGCGATCCCTCAGGCCCATCCGGAGAAAGGTGCTCCTTTTCATCTGTTGCACTCAATCAGCCATTCCCTGATGCTCACGGCGCGCCGCCACACGGGGTACGACTCCAAGAGTATTCAGGAATACCTGCTGCCGATGGATTTGTCAGTGATCTTGTACGTCTCATCAGTCCAGAACTATACCGCAGGGGGTCTGCTGACTCTTTTTCAGCATTACCTGAAGCGTTGGTTCGACGATGCCAGTATGTTTGCCTTCAGCTGTGCTTTCGACCCGGTGTGCACGGACATGGGGAGCTCCTGCAGCGGCTGCGTGCAGGTTGAGATCGGATGCGAAACCTTTAATCAAGGGTTGTCCCGTGCATACATTCATGGAGGGCCAGCAAACAGGGAAGCGTCGCTGACGATTCGGAAGGGGTTCTGGAGCGGCTCATAGAGCAAACGCTGGCCTAGGGACGTTGATTGAACTGTCTTCGCTCCTAGGGCGTTAGTTTTTCGCCGGGTGGTGTTGCTTAATTTGCGTCTTTGTTAAAGTATAAGGGCGCAGGTTTACAAATTCACTAGCAAAAGCATCTCCTCGAAGACGTCTGCACCCATGCCTCTCTACTACCGCCCGCCCTGCAGCCGGACAGACCATTGGAATATCAAAGGATTGTTCGGGTATTTTCACTTTGAGCCAAAATTAAGTGAGTGACCATCCGGATTGACAAATACTCAGCATGCCACCTGAGCGGGTACTATATACGATAGGCAGATACCAAAACTTCCGATATCAATACTGATTTTATCCTCCACTCGGATTCTGCAGACTTCAAAAACTCCTTTCTCACTTGTTCTCCCGTCTTTGATGTTTTTCAGCTCTATCTATACCTCGGCATCGCTCTAGCGCATGCGTATTTAGGCGGCAGACTAGTGCCTTAGCCACTGAAAATATCAGAGCAGAGAAGCGTACTCCAGCCTGCCCTAAGTTAGCATTGCCAAAAAAACGGTAAGTTCCTGGGTATCCGACTTTCATAACTACCGGTCGCCACCTGTGCGGCACCGATTCAGAAATAACACTTGCACGCTGCGCTGGCGGACGCGTGAAAACGTCCATCACATAGGAGTATGTATCATACCCGTTCAACCTTCCCGATTGGATCAAATTCATAATCGCAGCCGCCCGTTTTCCGCTACGTAGTGAAACAGTAAATAACCAGTATTTACGACCCAGAGCCCACGGCCGACCTTGGTTGTCGGATAGTCAGACGCGGGCGAATAGAGCGATAATCAACCCTGTTAGTCACGACTGCTTGCAAAGCAGGCAAGTACCCTCATCATCCAAAACGTTCGCGCCACAATTAGCAGGGCACGGCTTCCGCCTCACTTTGTGCTCGGAATCACATACAGGGCAATACAATTTTCTTGTCTTAGCCCCCTTAGGATTCAACACTGCCAAAGGGTATTCAAAACTATCGTCGGAACTAGCGTCTTGTATACACTGTGGGCAAAAAAAGCGATGTTGCTTCTTATCGATGCCAAAATACCGAGACACCGAAGCCGGAGGAAGTTTGTCGATCGCGATCTTTGCTTCCCAACAAACTCGGTTAGTCGCAAATTCGCCGCTACCAAGCTAAGATGCTGGCCCCGTTTTCAAAAAATCTCTACGAATACCTAACCAGGATTCGTTCGGGCAAAGTTCAGAGTAAGAAAACAGGATCACCTCAACGATTTCAGTAGCCTGGATGCGAAAGTCTTTACCCGTCGAATGCATAATAGCGTTACGTTGTTCACGTTGCGAGCGGAAAGCTTCCGCGAACTTCTTAGATAAGGGAGAACTGGAGAAAGTATCATATATTCTGGGCAAGTCTTGAGCATCAGGCATCCTGAAGGTATTGAAGCTTATAGACTTCCCTCCGTAAGGTGATGGCCATTTTGCAGGGGGTTCACTGATTAAAAGGAATGGGGAAATTTCGCATATTTTTCCCTTCAACAATTGTTCAACACCCTGCTGGGCAACAGCAAGAGAGGTGCTCAGTCGGCGTTTAGCTGCAATCCAATACGGCTCAGACATCTCCGCCTGATCATAGCCAAAATACTCCGCTTGATCTAAATCAGTGAAAAGATCAAAAAGTGTACCCCAAGCAAAGTCCAGCAACTCTTTACCTGCGGAAAAAAACTCATCTGACGTCGGAAGATCATTAATCAATTGCTAATTCTCTTAAATTCCATATATAAAAAAACTGACACATCTCCGATCAGCTCTATTATGTACCTCAGTATAGTCTGGGTCGGTACCCAGGTAGCAAGCCAAATTCCCGACATCCTTTACCGCCTTGGTAAAATGCTTCTAGAGATACTCTGCCGACGCACGCGCATTGACTGCCCAGCCTGCAGTAGTCGGTACGGCCTTGTGATCGGCGGCTGCCAGGGAGAGAGTAAAGTGACATAAACGCCCCATCATCAAAATCGAAGCTGCTTGAGCAATCGCTTAATCGTCTGCGAACCTCGCGCCTACCAATAAGCGCCCATCCCACGGAAGTCAGAGATGAATTATCTAGAGCAGATAAAGCACCAAGCCGAACAGACTTTTGGCAACAAAGAAAAGGCAGATGCTTGGCTCAATCAGCCCAAAAAGCTTTCGGTGACCGAGCGCCTCTGGAGCTTGCACGCGAGGCTGAAGGATACCTACTGGTCAGGGATGAGCTTGAGCGAATGACCCACGGGTTCTTCGCTTAGCGGCCGCTCGGATTCAATCAAAATGATGCAAATTCCCTGCTTTAATATGTTGATTCATTTATGACTGGGGATCCCGGATGCTATCGCCTGAAGTTCGACCCGGTGGAGAACATCCAATACGTTGGAAACATTAGGATCTCCTGAGCTCGCGGCCTCACCTTGCCGAGGCTCATCATCTGAAGTCAATCGCAGCATGCAGGGCGGCAGGTGCCAAGCGCTGGTAAAGCTCAACACGCCTGAGGGAATCATCGAGATAATGGAGCGGTTACAAACAGATAGAGTCGACGGTGAGGGAAACCACGCTTCTGATCCCTATGCACAAGTGATACCCATGTATAGCTATTGTACAAGTATGTGCAAGTTCGTATCATCAGTCATGGCCTCGTGCTGGCATGGTTCTAGCGCTCTTGGGCTCACAGTTTAAGGCCACCTCCAAACCGCTCTGAAGGACGATTAATGAACCTCAATATTGCACGCCTAATGTTTGGCAGCGCGACCACAATGGTTCTTGTGGCGTTAGGTCTTTCTTTATGGACGTCTTCGCAGGTTGAGAGGATGGATGAGCTTGGCTATCAATCAGAGAAAATCAGCGAGGCGCGCGAAGTCGTTCAAGAGCTTCGTTATCACGCTGCACAAGTCCAGCAGTTCTACACGGATGCCAGTTTGACCAGTGAGCGAGACTCTGTTGTTCAAGGTCATCAAAATTCTCTACAGGCAGTTGAAAAACTGAATGAGCTAAAAACGTTGATACCCGAACTGGGCCGTGAGCTGGAAATTTCTCGTGGGCCTATAGAGGCGCTTGATCGCATCGGCGACCGCATGTTTCAGGCCTACAGCGCCTCAGGCAAAGCCGCTGGCGATAAGGTGATGGAGGATTTTGACAAGCGCTCGGAAGAGGTAATAGAAAATTTCTCTGCCCTTCATGAGCCTTTGGTCAAAAAATATCAGGCGAACCAGGACGTCACAGCAGCAGTACGTAAGTCTCTCAAACTTAATAATTTGCTGGCGTGGGGGCTTGTACTGGTATTCATGCTCATCACGCTGTGGCTGATCAACCGAAGAGTGTTGCCGCCGCTAAATCACTTGTCGGGTTCATTGCGAAAGTTGAGTGCTGGCAGCGGTGACCTACGCGTCGTCTTGCATCAGGAGAATGATGATGAAATTGGTGTGGTGGTCGCCGATTTTAATCAGTTCATCGCTGGGCTACGTGGGCAAATCGCAACAGTTGCCGAAGTGGGTAATACCTTGGGGCAATCGTCCGGCTATCTGGTCTCGGATGCATTGGCGGCTGAGCAAAGCGCCGAAGTACTGCGGGTCGAAATTGAACAGGTCGCCACCGCCATCAACCAAATGGCCGCCACCGTTCAAGGTGTCGCCTCCAATGCCCGAGCTAGCGCAGCTCAAACAGAAGATGCTGATCGTGAGGCGAAAACCGCAATCGGTGTGGTTAATCAAACAATTGATGATATACGCACTTTGGCCGAAGAAATGCGTGAAGCCGCCGAGGTTATTCAAGCACTGCAGACGCATTCGCAGTCCATCGGCGGTGTACTTGAAGTTATTCGCAACATTGCTGACCAGACAAATCTACTTGCACTCAATGCTGCCATCGAAGCCGCGCGTGCGGGTGAACAGGGGCGCGGATTCGCTGTGGTGGCCGATGAGGTGCGGACACTGGCCAGCCGCACGCAAGCCTCAACACAAGAAATCCAAAGCATGATTGAGCGACTACAAAGTGTCTCGCAACACGCTGTAAAAGTGATGCAGGAAAGCCGTGAGCACGCCGAAAATGGCGTAGCTAGAGTTGAAACAGCAGGTCAGGCCCTTATCAATATTAGCGTGTTAGTGGCTTCCATATCGAAAATGAGCCTGCACATTGCGGAAGCTGCCCGCGAGCAATCGACGGTAAGTGACGAAATCAACCAGCGGATAACCAATGTAGCCAACGTTGCTGGACACACCGCCAAGCTGTCGGAAAGCACCTTGGCACGTGGTCGCGCGGCAGGAGAAGATGCGCAACGTCTTGGGCATATTGTGAGTCTGTTTCAGCATTGAGTAGCGCTTCATAATCTCCGACGCCCCACCATAAATGCTCGCCACGCGTGTATCAACCCACGCAGATACCAACCATTCGAGAACGATTATATCGAGTGTCGATTTATCAAGGGACTAGCAATGACGCAACTTATACCTCTGGCTGTCGGATGCGCGGAATGTCGAAATCTTGAAGGTCTGGGCTTCGAATTCACCATGGCTTTTCAACCCATCTACAATGTCCGCACAGGGGCACCTTACGCCTACGAAGCATTAGTACGTGGTGTCAATGGTGAATCAGCCGCACACATCCTCGGCTTGGTGAATGACACCAATCGCTATCGGTTTGATCAGGCCTGCAGAGTTAGGGCAATTGAACTCGCCGCCCGCCTTGGCCTGCCTGCCATCCCCGAATGCAAGCTAAGTATCAATTTTCTACCCAATGCCGTGTACAGGGCTGAGACGTGCATCCGCGCAACCCTGGAAGCAGCTCGCATATTCGACTTTCCGGTCAATCGCCTTATGTTTGAGGTGACAGAGGGCGAACGCGTGGATGATCCGGATCATTTGAAATCCATTTTCCAAGAGTACGAGCGCCAAGGCTTCACCACGGCTATCGACGACTTCGGATCTGGCTATTCTGGCCTCAACTTTCTGGCGATGTTCCAGCCGCAAGTCATAAAGATCGATATGGCGCTCACGCGCGGAATCGACAAAGACCGAGCGCGGCGCGCCATAGTCGAAAGCATCGCTTTGCTTTCAAACCGGCTGAACATCACCGTTGTTGCTGAGGGAATTGAGACTAGCGAGGAGCGCGATGCCCTACTGGAGTTGGGAGTTGAACTCATGCAGGGTTATTTATTCGCCAGGCCAGTGATTGGGGCGCTGCAATCGATGCCGCTGGAGCTGGTCTGCCCATAGACATCTCGTGTCCCTGGCCCCACATAGCGCAGATGCCTGACCTTGCCCCTCAAGTCCACTGTGCAACGGCTTGAGGGGCAGCTGTTACAGCAGGCCGAATAGTGCTTGTCGGTCAGCGATGGCAAGTCAGCGGATGGCGTGTACACTCTCATGCAATCGCGACTTCGCCCTTACGCCAAATCCTTCAAAATTCAGGTCACCCAGGAGTACGACCGCCCGGCACTTCGACTGCCAGCGTCGTACTTAGCCACAACATCTGATAGCCAACACACGGCGGGCCTGTAGAGAACGTCTGACCAGTCGCTCAAAAAATTATAACCACTGCCGATACATCGATGATAGAGGCACGCCTCCCCTTTCATTGCTTGGTACGATATGTCACAGCCTAACTTTCCCAAGGGATCCCATAGGAGCCCGACTCTTACAAGCGTGGCGCTTGTCAGAAGATCTCTGGTCAATTTCGCGAGGCTGTTGGCTTTTGTTTTTGTTCTTGCAAGCTGTCTGCTTATCTACGTAGCGCAAAATCTCGACAGCACAGAAGAACAAGAAAGCGCGTTTTACGCTAAGAAAGCGGTGCAAACTCTCCAGAAAAACCTAGTAATGACTGTCAAGGATTACGCTTTTTGGGGCGATGCCTACAAACATTTGCATACAGCCATAGACACCGACTGGGCCTTCCGTAGGCAAAACCTTGGATCGACGCTCTACTCTGACTTTGGCGTCCAAGGCGTGTTCGTTGTGAACGCGTTGGATCGCACCGTCTATTCGGTGGTAAGAGGAAAGCTAGTTGCAACCAAGGCTGCCGATTGGCTTGGACAGCCCGTCGGAGCCCTTCTTGATCGGGCTAGGGCAGGCGCGAGAAGTGAGACCCCGGTGGCAACATTTGTCGATGTTGGTGGTGTGCCTGCTTTGGTTGTGGCGGCCGCTTTAACGCCAGGGGCTGATCCGACTGTTGAGAGGGATGATGGGCCAGCCTCGGTTTTGTTCTTCGTTGAAACGCTGGATAGCAGTAGATTGGAGACGATAGGCAAAGAGTACGGGGTTGAAGAGTTGCACTTGTCCACGTCCGATGAGATTGAGGGGGCGTCTATTCTGCCTCTGGGTAAGGACGGGGCCGCTGGCCGACTTCACTGGAACCCTGCGAAGCCTGGCCGCCACCTGCTTAGTTTCATGCTGCCGCTTGTCGCCGTTGCCGCCTTTCTAGCTTGGCTCATGACGTGGGCGATACTTCGCCGAACAACAGTTGCTGCCCTCGCCTTGGACTTGAGCTTTGAGTCCCTGAAGCAAAGTCAGGCGGCGCTTGCAACCAGCGAAGCACGTTTTCGCGATGTCGTTGGGGCTAGCTCGGACTGGATATGGGAAATCGACAGAGACTGGCGATTTACTTACCTTTCCGAGCGGTTTGAAAGTGTGACAGGGCTGCGCAGAGACGATTGGATCGGTGCAACCATTGATGACCTGCTCCATACCGACCTCGGCGCGATATCTCAATGGCTAAGCATCCCAAACCGTCGACACAACATCAGCGTGCAATGTAGCTACGTTGACATTAGAGACAACGCCCGAATTACTCGACTATCGGCACGCGGATTAATCCGTGAGGGATTTCGAGGCACCGCAACGGACGTAACCGACGAAGTTGAAGCGCGTCGGCGTATTGAATACCTGTCGCAACACGACGCTCTGACCGGACTGCCAAACAGGACTCGGCTACAAGAGTTCCTCGACGGGAAACTTAAGTCTGCGCCCTCCCAAGAACAGCCTTTGGTGATGCTCAGTCTCGACCTTGACCGCTTTAAGCCTGTAAATGATCTGCTCGGCCATGCCGCCGGTGATCAAGTTCTTAACGAAGTCTCTCGTCGGTTGGGCGACTGCGTCCGCAGCGGTGACCTGGTTGCGAGAATTGGTGGTGATGAGTTTGTATTGATTCTTAATGATGTCAGCTCCCCAGACGAGGTGGAGGCGGCGTGTCGGCGCTTGATCGATTCTATTGAACAGCCAATAGCGATTGAGGATCAGGAGGTTTTTGTGAGTGCGAGCGTTGGCATTGCCATGGCCCCCCACGACGCTATTCAGGCAGCGGAGCTGCTGCGGTATGCCGACATTGCGTTGTATGAGGCTAAAGCCGGAGGGCGCAATACATGGCGATTCTATGCCAGCGACATGAATACAAAAATCATCGAACGCCGCCAGCTCGAAAACGACCTTCGTTACGGGATAAAACATGGAGAGTTGCGCCTGCATTTCCAACCCCGCTTCCGCATTAATAATGGAGAACTGGTTGGAGCGGAAGCTTTAGTGCGCTGGCAGCACCCCAAGCGAGGCCTGATTTCGCCGGATACATTTATACCTATCGCTGAAGAAACCGGACTCATCCTCCCACTTAGCAACTGGGTGCTAACAACGGCCTGCGCAACCGCAGCTCGCTGGCCAGAAAACCTCTTTGTGTCGGTTAACTTATCTTCCACCGAATTCCAACGCGGTAATTTGGTTGAGCGAATCGGCAAAGCAATCGAGGACACTGGACTCGAAGCGAAGCGCTTGGAGTTAGAGGTAACCGAAAGCGTTATGCTTGAAGACGCTTCTGGAGCTCTTGAAGTGATGCGAGTTCTGAAAGATTTAGGCGTGCGCATATCCATGGATGACTTTGGAACCGGCTACTCATCCCTCAGCTACCTACGTTCGTTTCCGTTCGACGGGCTCAAAATAGACCGCAGTTTCGTCAGCCGACTGGGTGAAAGCGAAGACGATAGATCGATCATTCAAGCCATTGTAGGCCTGGGCCGCGCATTGTCTTTGACTGTAACTGCGGAAGGTATTGAAACCATCGAGCATCTTGATTTACTCAAAGCAGTCTGTTGCGATGAGGGCCAAGGGTATTTCTTGAGCCGACCTTTAGAGAGCGATGCTTTCGACTCCTTACTAATGGCGAAGATACCGGTGGGTTAGATTTAACACTCTAGTTGTTTGTCTCGCGAACACCTATCACTGTGGGAAAGGTAATAGGTGACGGTTCGCCAACCATTGCCGCACCAGTTACCCCCCGTATAACTCAGCCTGAGGCGCGCGGGTGAGCATGCGCGCAACTTGAACGGCAAGGTGGTTTTCGATGGTTTTACGGGCTACAAAACAGGCTTGGAGAAAGGCATGACCGAAATCGAGCCTCATCCGGTTACTGTCAGCAAGTTTTTCTGGGCGTTGTCAGTTAGCCTACGGATTCCACGCCATTCGGCCACTCATTCCACTAACATCGGGCCACCTGTTCCACGCTTATCCGGCCGGGCAGTCGGAGCGCAGCGACGCAGATTTGCATTGTTTACCCGCTGTCGTCAATTTCGTTGAGCGCCTGCGCATCGATTCGCCCTTCAGTTCGAGGCGGTAAGCGTTGTGTACTACCCGGTCGAGGATCGCGTCGGCCAAGGTCGGCTGCCGATCAGCTCGTGCCATTTGTCCACCGGCATCTGGCTGGTCACCAGTGTTGAGCGATGGCCGTAAAGGTCGTCCAGCAGTTCCAGCATGTTGCGCCGTTGCGCAGCGGTAAACGGAGCCAAGCCCCAGTCATCCAGGATCAGCAGATCTGTCTTGGCGTATCCGGCCGTAACCAGGGGCCGCTGCCCAGTTGCAGGATCAGTGACTGTCCGGGCCACGGGGACTGCGGTAATCGATGTCCTCTAGGCAAGCGTTATGACGCAGTCGGGCCGCTTTAGACGACTACTCATGGCTGAGGCGGTACTCTTGCCAGAGCAGAGCCAGCATGACACCGGGGTGGCGCAGTTCAGCGTGAGCCTTGGTATCGGACGTTGATCCCTGGGAACCGCAGGCGGTGGTGGGAAAAGACGTCGTTGCAGCTCGGTATCGGTCACAGCCGAGGGCCAAATCAGCCCGCTGGCAGCAAAGCGATTGAGATAGTCACCGACGCTGGCTCGACTCACTTGCAAGCTGACGGCGATCTGGCGAGCAGACAGGCCGACCTCGAATTTGAGACGTAATACTTCTCTAATCTTACGCATGGATAAGCTTTCCACGACGACCTCTTTGCTTCGATAAAAGAGGTCGATAGTAGTGGATTAATCCTGCTTCGCTGCCTGCCTTAGGGGTGGCCAAATGGCCGTGGAATCCCCTCCCCGCGCGTCTATCGCAAGCGTCGCGTGGGCCACCGCATCCACGCCAATCTTGTGCGAAAAGGGAAACCGAATTTCCGCAACGTGGACGATAAAAACCTGCGATTTGCGTATCTTTAAAAAACTAGAGCCGGACGTCCCCAAGCTTACCGAGTCGTGCTGGCGGCAAAAGGACAAAAGGCCCGGTTGGACGCTAAGCAAGGTATTTTGAAAAACGCCGACACGTCGATTTATAACTCCATATATCGATCACGAATTTTAAGTATTTCGTCCAGATGCTCCAAGAAAATGGCCACAACAGCAGGGTCAAAGTGTACGCCAGCCCCGTCATTTATATGTTGGACAGCATCATCGATTGACCAGGCCACTTTATAGGGGCGGTTTGAAGTCAGCGCATCGAATACATCCGCAACCGCAACAATACGCCCCTCCAGAGGTATTGCGGCTCTCGACAACCCCTGTGGATAGCCACTGCCATCCCACTTCTCATGATGTGTCAGCGCAATGCTGCGAGCCATACAAATGAGTGGAGCGTCGCCTTGCTCAAGAATTTTCGCGCCGATACGCGAATGGGTTTTCATAATCTCCCATTCATCGTCATTGAAATTTCCAGGTTTGAGCAAAATTCGGTCAGGAATACCAATTTTTCCAATATCGTGCATCTGGCTAGCGTATTGCAAAAGCTCGCATTGTTTGTCAGAACAGCCTAAATATTTAGCTAGCAAGGCGCTGTACTGACTCATGCGCAGAATATGAAAACCTGTTTCGTTGTCTCTATACTCGGCAGCACGTCCCAAACACTGCACAGCCTGAATTCGAGCATTATTGAGTTCCTGCGTCCGCGTCTGAACCAATTGCTCTAATAGCGTGTGGTTGTCGTGCAAAAGCCGATGAGCTATTTGCGCATCTAGCAAATTTCGCACCCGCATCAAGAACTCTACACGGGAGAATGGTTTGCTGACGAAGTCGCGGGCGCCCGCAGCAAGCGCTTTCAACAGCTCATCCTTACCATTCTGTGCGGTCAGGATGATCACAGGAGGCAGCAGTGGGTCATCCAGTGCCTGTAACTGCTCCAACACCTTGTACCCGTCAAGATACGGCATGTTGATATCAAGCAAAATGAGGTCTGGACGTGCCTCTAGGTAATGCGCAATAACCTGCCGGGAGTCTTGGATTAGGACAGGGGCTGGATAGCCCTGACGGACGAGCATTTTTTCCAGTAGCTTAAGATTACTGGGTTCGTCGTCTACGGCAAATATACGGGCCTGCATAACAGGTGGGTGACTCATGCCAACTCCTCGACGCCCAGATTAAGGTGCCGGTTCAATATTTCAAGTAACTGATGAAAGTTTATCGGCTTGGTTAGATAACTATCGAATCCGGCTTGCTGTGCTCGCTCAACATCAGATGGCATGGCATTGGCCGTGACGGCAATGACTGGCACTACGCGAGTGCGGGGATCTGACTGAAGAATGGCTAGTAATTGGTAGCCGTCCATTTCCGGCATGTTGATGTCGAGCAAAATCAGATCGGGTGTCTGGGTGAGGGCAATTTCGAGTCCCTGCGCCGGGGAGCTAGCAGTGAGGACTTGAATATGAGGGTGCTTTTTAAAATACGTGCTGATCAGTTTCAGATTGATCGGATTGTCGTCCACGCACAGCACGCGCTGAGCTGCAAAGTTGTTGCCAGCCTGCCGAATGCGGATGCAGTCAGGCTCAATGGTGGTGCTTTGAGTGAGTGCTTCGTCAGCATATAGTTCAAGCCAGAACGTACTGCCCTGACCTTCAATGCTATTGACGCCAATGCTACCCCCCATGAGTTTCACCAGACGTTTGGCAATGCTCAAGCCAATGCCAGTCCCTTCTATTTCGCTGTATTCCGCATCAAGTCGACTGAATGGCTGAAATAACTCATCGATACGAGTTGCGGGAATCCCCATCCCAGTGTCAGAGACTTCAATACGCAACATGCCCACATCGCAAGGGGTCGCTTTTAGCGTTATCTGACCACCAACTCGATTGTATTTCACTGCATTTGAGAGCAAGTTCAGTAGCACTTGTTTCAAGCGCATGCGATCAGCTTTTACAATGATTTCCTCGGAAATGAAAAAATGGGTCGATAGGTCGCGAGCATCTGCTAAAGGCTGAATAAGGCTCCAACACTCAGCCACAATACAGTGAAGTGCTACAGGCTCTATAGACAGGGTGAGGCTGCTGGATTCAATTTTGGCTAAGTCTAAAATTTCATTGATCAACGCCAACAGATGATCACCGCCGTTGAGAATCTCCCGGACGCTATCAAGTTGATCGGCACCCAGACTATCGTCGCACTCAAGCATTTGGGCGAAGCCGAGAATAGCATTCATCGGCGTACGCAATTCATGACTCATGCTCGATAGAAAATCAGTTTTAGCCTGATTAGCTGCATTGGCAGCCACCTTGGCTTGGCCAAGTTCTCTATGGCGTGCAATTTCTTCGCTAAAGTCAGTAAAAATATTAAATCCGTACTGGAACTGACCTTGTTCATCCTTAACAAGACCTACACAACTATTAGAGATGAATTCAGAACCATTTTTTCGTCTAAGAGGTAACTGTCCTTGCCAATTGCGTCCTTCTGAAATGCTTCTCAGCAATTTTTTTGACGACGGCGACTCTTTGTCGACGATGAAATTCTTGAAATTTTGCCCAAGGAGATCAACATCTTCGTATCCTAACTCGATACGTAGCGCTCGGTTTTGATAGAACATATGACACCTATCATCGAAAATGCCGATGCACTGCTCGCTAGACTCAAAAATCTGCCCGAATAGGGTAAGTCGGTGCTCTGCTGCTTTGCGCTGGGTAATGTCTTGAACTTGGCAAACAAAATGCAGCGGCTGCTGATCGGCATTGCGAACCAAAGAAATATTAAGCTCGGCGATGACCGTCCGTCCGCCCTTGGTGAAGTACCGATTCTCAAATTGTTGAGGCACACAGTCATTACAAATAAAACGATTAAGAACCTCTTGATAATGGTTTAAATCATCAGGGTGGATAATTGCTTGAGGGAAGCTTTTCAACAACTCATCGTTGCTAAAATCAAACATCGCACAGAGCGTTTGATTTAACTGCAACCAGCGGCCATCCAAACCGATCAATGCCATGCCTATGCCAGAGGAGTCGAAGGCGCTGCGAAAGCGCAATTCGCTCTCCTGAAGGGTCTGCTCTACGATTTTTAATGCATGTATATCCTGAGTGACGCCAAAAAGCCGAATTGCTCGCCCATTGGCATCGAACTCCGCCTCTCCACGCTGAAGTAACCAGTGCCACGACCCATCAGGCCAAATCGCTCGATGCTCGACTTCGTATGTGTCGATATTCGAAAGCATGCGATTAATACTGTTGAGTACATGCGGAAGATCATCCGTATGAATAAGGCTCAAAAATGTTTCGTAGCTGACTTCTGCAAATTCCTCTGTGCGCCCAAACAGACCTATCATCGAAGAGGATAGCTGGAAGGCGCGCGACCTCATGTCAAACTCCCATGTGCCGACTCGACCCGCAATCTGGCTGCGCTGAAGACATTCATGGCTGACTCGGAGGGCCGTCTCATTCGCTTTGTGCTGAGTCATGTCAGTGCGTATGGAAATGTACTGTATGGGTTTCCCCTGCTCGTTGAGGAACGGTACGATGGTGGTCTCAACCCAATACAGTTGCCCGTCCTTACGTCGGTTACAGACTTCGCCATGCCAGATTTTACCGCAGCGAATAGTCATCCACATATCCTGGTAAAACTCGTGAGGGTGTATACCCGACTTTACAATGCGATGAGTTTTCCCAATAAGTTCTGCGCGGCTATAACCGCTTATTTCACAAAAACTATGGCTTACATGAAGAATGCGCCCTTGGGTGTCAGCCAAACTGACAGTCGAGTGTTGGTCGATCGCGTGGCGAAAGTTTTTCAAGCGCGCTCGGGCCCTCTCGGCGTCCTTAACACATGTTTGATGACTCCTCCTACGATTTTGCGCTGCCCCTGCGCGTTGTTTGGCAATGTCGGCTAGCAGTCCGGGGGCAATCTGCTTAGCATGCCAGTCGAGTAGAACGAGCGCTTTGGCCTGACGAAGTTGGAATATGCAGTCCTCACTGAACAACGCAATTACCGGTAAGTCATCAGTTTCCGGCCATTGTTTTGCGATCTCCGCTATCTCCAACACATGGGAGCATGCATCGGTCAGATCAATAATAAGAACGTCCGGTCGCACCTGCCCTAGGGTTTGCAGCGCATGATCTACCTCGCGATTTAAAATGATCTCTAGACCCTCTTCATTTAATGCATCGACGAGCAGATCAGCATGCACATCATCAGATAGAAGTAATATCTTTGGCAGTGCAGATTTTTCTGGCTGATTGAGGTTGAGGCGGCCGATCAATTGCTCAAGCGAACTACGCTGATGTATTAAATGGTGGGCGCCCATGCCAATCCAATAGCGTTGTTGCACTACGGTGCTGTGATCATCGGTGATCACGATCCACTCATTACAGTTACGCGTTTTGTCCAATAGCAATGTGTGTTGCAAATCTTCAAGTGATTCAAGCCAAGTCAGCTCGGACAGCAGGCAATCGCTATTTCTCAATAAGGGTAGGCACTCAACATCAGTGCAGGTTATGAGCGTGGAGCCTTGAGCGTTTAATTCCTCAGCGAGGGGCGCCAAACTCAGTAAAAACGTGCCTAATGTATAGACGCCCAACAATGGTGGCTGATTACCCTTCTTCATGCTGAAATCCGTCATGGTAATAACAGTCTTAAATTATCGTGAGCCAGTCGGCTCTCTTGATTTTTCGTTCAGACGGAGTGCAAAATCACGGCTTCAATGCCGAGTTTCTCGTGATTTCAAAAGCCTGCATGCCGCGTTGGTCAATCTGGAAATAGACATCGCGGTGCCCAAGTTCGAATCAGAACAATCAGTGGTAGGCCCTCGTAACCAGGTCTACACCGAAAAACTTGCCACCAATCGATTCAGGTCAACGGCAAGTAAGGAAAGTTCATAGCTGGCCGCTGATGTTTGACTGGCGGCAGACGAGCTTTGTATGGATAAGTCTCGAATACTGATAAGGTTCTCATCTACGGATCGAGCGACCTGCGCTTGCTGCTCAGAAGCAGCAGCAATCATCAGATTTCGATCATTGATTTCGGAGATAGCGACCGCTATTTGCTCAATCGCAACCCCCGCCTCACGGGCGATCAGCAGGGTCGACTCAGCTTCTTCGCTGCTTTGCTTCATTGACTGTACGGCCGTAGAGGAATCTTTCTGGATACTTTGGATCATCTGCTCTATTTCTTGGGTCGATGACTGGGTACGGTGCGCCAGCGCCCTGACTTCATCGGCGACCACTGCGAATCCACGTCCCTGCTCTCCCGCACGTGCCGCTTCGATGGCAGCGTTCAAAGCCAAGAGGTTAGTCTGCTCGGCAATTGAGCGAATCACATCAAGAACCTTAGCGATGTTCTGTGTTTGATTTGCCAAACCTTCGACTTCCACGCCGGTCTGCCCAACGGTGCTACTTAGCTTTTGAAGCGAAGCAATCGTCCGGCCGACACGCTCCTGGCCAGTATGGGCAGAACGTTCGGAGGCTTGGGTGGATTTGGAGGCCGAGACAGCGTTGCGTGCGACTTCCTCGACGGCAGCAGTCATCTCATTGACCGCTGTAGCAGCCTGGTCGGTTTCCAGGCTTTGGCGTTGTATTCCAACGTTCGACTCGTTGGTAATCGCGCTCATCTGTTCGGCGGCTGAAGCCAATTGGCTGGAGGATTCAGAGATATGTTGGATCGTATTCTTGAGACTTAAACGCATCGCTGCGGTTGCGTTTTGTAGGTCAGTTATCTCGTCGGCACCATCAACCTCCACGGGAGTGCGCAAGTCGCCGTTAGCTATTTTGCGAGTGCTGAGCAGCAGTGCCAAGATCGGTTGGCTGATACTTCGAGTAAACACGACCGCAACTACGATGGTGAAAAAAATAGCGAGGACGCTCAGGACAATGGTAATCATCAATCCACTTTTGAAGCTGTCGTCAGCAATTTTGCCTGACTGCTCAGCACCTTTCTCATTGAGAGCAATCAATTCCTCAATAGAGGCTTGCAATGCGACAGCTTGAGGTTTGGTAGTATTTTTGACAAAAGCTGCCATCTCTGGATATGACGCTATTTTGCTTAGTTGTACAAGTTCGTCGACCTTGGCTTGATACGCGACTACATTTACCTTCACTTGATTGAATAATTCTTGTTCGGCAACACTAGAAACCAAATGTGTATACGCTTCAGCCGTTTGGGTTAATGCGCGCTTCGTGAGATCAATTTTTTGCAGAGAGCCTTCGCTCAATCTGTCATCGTCCATCACGTAGCGCCTACTATCCACGCGGTAAAGCAGTGCTGCCGTTTCTATTTTTCCAGCCTGTAAAACACTGGGAAGCCAATCGGTCTGCAGCTGGGACGCAGACTTGTGCACGTCGTTAAGCTTAGAGAGAACAGTTACGGCCAGTGCGATCAAGATAGAACAAATAACGCCGAAACTGAGAAGGGCTCTCGCGGCTAGTCTTACGTTACGTATTTTCATATCATAATTCTTGAAACATTACACTGCGGTGAATGGCGCTCAATGTGCCATAGTTGGTCAGTATGTATTGATTAGATTAGCACCTGCGGATTTAGACCTTCCCTCCTCGAGCTAACGTTATCGACGACCGCAGCGATATTGACTGAATAGAATCAATGACGTTTCTCCCAAAACTGTTTGGCCAGTTCGCTCATTGTCGAAGATAACTGTGCAACAGCTGCTGCGCTTTCGAAATTGCTCAGTACTGTCTGGACGTTAGCATTAGCGGTATCTCGAATGCTGTTGATACTGCGGTTAATGTCCTCACTAACCCCGCCTTGCTGCTCGACAGCTGCCGCTATCTGCGCATTCATATCGGTGATTTCATTTACTCGCTTCCCGATACCGTTAAGTGCGGTGGCGGCGTCTTGGGCATGACTGACACTGGAGTGTGCTTGCTGGCTGCTCTGCTCCATCACAGTCACGGCAGCGCGGGCCCTTTCTTGCAAAGCGCTGATCATGCCTTGGATATCTGTCGTTGACTGCTGAGTACGGGCCGCAAGGTTGCGTACTTCATCCGCCACCACGGCAAACCCTCGCCCCTGCTCTCCGGCGCGAGCAGCCTCAATCGCAGCATTCAGGGCTAGTAAGTTGGTCTGATCGGCAATACTGCGAATTACGTCCAACACCTTCGAGATTTCATTGCTTTGACCCTCAAGCTCATGAATAACTTGTGCGGCCTGCTGAATCTCACCTTCCAGTTCGGTAATAGACTGACTGGTATGAGCAACCAAGCGTTGTCCCGACGAGGTTTCGCTGTAAGCCCTTCCCGCTCTATCGGCAGCATGTTGAGCGTTGGCGGCCACTTCCTGAATACTAGCAGCCATCTGATTAACAGCCGTCGCAATTTGGTCTGTCTCTGCGTGTTGCTCGGCGGTCAATAAGTTGCTTATCTCGATCTCACTAAGAAGCCGGTTGGCGTGCTCCCCCAGTCGATTGGACGCATCGCCAATGCGTCCAATAATAGATCCTGTTTAAGACTCCATCATGTGTAAGGCGAAGTCTATTTGGCCGAACTCATCGCTACGTCCTGTGTAGAGCAACTGGCTAAGGGGATTATCTGCAATAGCCAGGGCCCTTAGAGTGAGGCGATTCAGAGGAGACAACAAGGCCACGATAGCGACTGAGCTCAAGCCGCCAGCTAAGAGCATCGCAAGCATCGTGCCGCTGAAAGTCATAGGCATCATAAAATTTGCCACTGCCACGCTGACCAGATTGCCCATCCAAACAAGCAAAGCCAATTTAATCCCAAGACCCGGCGACCACTTTCCTGGTAGTGATTTACCCTCTCTCAAATGCGCGTATAACTTTTTCGCAGCCAGAATCTGCGCAGGTTTTGGCTTGGTTCTTATGGACTGGCATTCAACAACTTTACCATTCTTGCTGATAGGTGTGACAAAGGCGCTGACCCAGTAATGGTCACCGTTTTTGCAACGGTTTTTCACTAAACCCATCCATGAGCGACCTGCTTTCAGCGTAGCCCACATGTGCGTAAAAGCGGCAGGGGGCATGTCCGGGTGTCTTACGATGTTATGTGATTGTCCCAATAGCTCCGCTTCGGTGAAACCACTGATATTGATGAAGTCATGGTTAACGTATGAGATATGGCCTTCAGGATCGGTCGTCCCGGGACAGTTCCAGATTACGTCCCGTCACAGGGAGGTTTTGGCGCATAAATAGTCCTGTAAATATTAGAGTTCACAACGGGTGGCACCACGATATAAGACCAATTAACTATGTCTCCATTTGGATAAGTGAGTTTCCGACCTTAAATAAGTCTAGAATTGGCGCCCTTAAACTGACGCCAATATTACTCCCTTGTCTATTAAGAACACTGCCGAACTAGAATCATATCCTAAATACCTCTATTTTCTGATTCGGATAATGTCATAGGAATAAAACTCTGCGCAATGCTCTTAGGAGTATATATGTATATAGATACCATTCATCCGAGTGAATTTTGAAATAGTATTGCGAAAGAAAACAGAAAGCCTTCATGCCGAAGAAGTCGGCGCCGCGCAATCCGTAGGTCACTAACAAGTACGAGCCTAAATACAATGAGCTTCAACTTCAGGTAATAGGCCAACCGGTTTTCTTGGCCGGACTAGAGTGACCATTGCAGTCGGCATGTTGCTCAGACCGCTTTTAAAAGTATTCAGATTTTTATCAACATAAATCAAGACTGCACAAAGCGGCCACTTGTCTAAAGGTAAACTGTCTTCAGTTGCCTCTACAAGTTCTGTTAATAATTCAAAAATAGCTTTTCACTCTATCATTTCCATGAGTAAAGCTTCAGCCGAAATACCCGCCTTTATCGGCCAGTCGCTTTGTTTACCCATTAGGTTATGTGGCAGCGTCAGGCCAAAAGTGAACGCTTTAGGGCGTTCAACTGCCATGAGATTACGTATGCACCAGGCATGTAGGAACGCCTCTAGAGCCTCATGGTCAACATAACCTTCGACAGGCACGATGAAGGCTTTCAGGCGTTCACCTTCGAGCGCAGACATAAGCCGAACAGCCGCAGCCGCAACCTCGGGGAGACTCTGCAAACGCTCGGTAATGCGGGACGGAAACACATTGATCCCACCCACCTGTACACACTCATCGCGGCGACCTTCAGGCAGAAAATGTGTCTGACCCAGCCACTTCAGTTCATCGTCCAATTCATATTCAGTGCCAGTTTCACACTCTGCCAAGGTGGTGGCATTATTACCGCGTTGCCATCGAGGAAGTAATTGGAAGGGTGAGTCGGGATTGCTTCGAACACCAATTCCAGCTGTCTCACTTGAGCCATATACCTCGACCATGCAATCAATGCCTTGATTTTGCAACTCGCGAATTATCGTAGGGTCGCATGGGCCAGTAGAGGTGATGGCTTTAGTCCCCGCCGGAAAGCTGGTGCCCTGACGACTTAGTTGTCGCCAGATAAACGGAAAACCAATCATCAAGTCGCCTGCCCGCAGTTTGCGCTGGTGGATCATCGCGAGTGCTTTCGGCGCGCGTATTACGGCTGGTAATTGCAGCTGTAGCGGCAACAGTATGCTGAAAATAAAGCCATAAATATGGTGGCATGGACTGAGTGCGATGATTCGTTGCGTCGGCAGGTTAGAGCTGGAGCCAAAGTACTCAGCAAAAAAAGATGTCTCCGTGACTAGGGCATCCCACTGCTGCAAGCATTGCTTAGGTGTACCCGTGCTTCCGGACGTAGCAAACGTAACGTTCTCAGTTCCTCGACGGCGGGCAGTTGCAACCAAATCTGCCCACTCCCCTAGGGTCTTAAAGCGCAGCAGATAGTCTTCAAGACCACTCTCATAGATGTTGAAGAACATTGCGACACACGTCGCTAGACTCAGGAGCTCCAGTGAGTCGGCGCCGATTGCTATCTCGTCTTGGTCGAGCCTGGATGTTTCCTGCATTTCACCTATCAGGGTCGACGCGCTCCAGCGCTCGCTACCCGTCTGGTGTGAAGATAGGTGACGCAGGGCTTTGAGCTCGTCAGCCAGTAGCGAGATTATGACAGCCAGGATGCTGGCTTTATCCAGTTCAAGTCGGTTCAAGATGATCCCTGCTGGCTGATTAACGTAAAAGAAGGGTCAGAGACGCTTGACGAAAACCCAATAGGTTTCGCCGGTTAAGGCCTTCTTCATGTGCACTTTTACTTTGGTGGGCTTCATTTGATAGTCGAAGACATATTCGAACATCGTATTGAGGTTGCCATTCTTGACGCCGTCGGCAAAGCGGCCTTGGAACTCGGGTCGATTGGTGCAAGGTGCTACATCACGGAAAAAGTTTTTACCTATTACTTCGCCCGGCTTGCGGCCGGTAATGTCCCCTTCCGCAGCGTTGTACTGCAAGATTTTACCGGATGCGTCGAGCTGAATAGCGCCAAATGCAACCTTGTCGAGCTGTCCAGCCGACATCTTGGCGAGAGTATTCTCGATGTCATTAGATCCAAAGCTTATCAATTGCATGGGTAACTCCTGCTGCTTAACTGCAGCGACATTGTTCAAAATCGTACAAATCTGTACAAACAATATCTTATGTACAGGGGTTGTACAACTCCGGTTTTAAGCAGTTGGTCATTTGTGAATGTGCTCAGGATTAGCGTCCCCGGCCAAGACTGGTCGTGCTCGGCGCGGTTTCAATCATCAGATTATTGGGGGGCTGAGTCGCCTCAGCGAGAGGGAAATGCTAGGTCGCTTACCTGCATTGAGTCCACTGGACGCTACGGCATGGAAATGGGTTGTCACGTCACACTTGTGAAAGACGCCGCCGCCGCGTTCAGTGCAGAATCCAAGCGTGCTGGGTATCACATGGCATCCCTCTATGTGGATCTATGCCCCCACAGGCCTGGCGGCGGAAACTTGCTCACGATTCTTCGAAGGGTTGGTGACACTCCTTAGCCAAGCCTTGGCGGACTTTCCCAATCAACCATTGAAGAATTTGCGCCCGGTATTAGAGGCTGGCATTAGAATCAAGCATGGACTGAAAAAATCTCCGAAGATTGCTCTCTTGGCATTCATCTACCTGAAGCATTACTACCTCGGTTGCGAACAAGGTGAGTCGTCACTGAAGAAGGGTGATGTCGAGCTTCTCAACCAGCCTAGCCTGGAGTCGCTGATTGCTCAGGCCATAGCGGGTTCCGATACAGAGTGGCCACCTTCTGAACACCTAAAGCACCTGAACGGCTACTACGGTCAATGCTTCAAGCCCACAGGAATCAAGGTGCCACTGCAGGTCGAAGCTTGTATGGCCCTCGCGCTGGTAGAGCGGTACCGAGTAGCAGGTCAATTCCAATATGCGAAGGAAGCATTGGCCGCCGCCGCAGTAGATTTCCCGCGACTACCTTACATGAGGGAGGTTCAGCTTGACCCAGACACCGCTATTCGCTGGCTTGACATCATCTATCCGAAACGTGCGCCAGGAAAAATCTCGACACTTGAATGTTACGGTCTGTAGAAGATCGACGGGTTTGGTAAGGTGGTAGGTGTGATCGAATTGCCATTCGCAAAGGATGTCTGCTAATGACCCGAATTCTGCCTCATCTGATCGGCAGCTATGGGTCGCTTTCTGCCGGTCTTAACTCCGGTGTGCTGGTCAAGTCGAATGCGAACACACCGATACTAAGACTAGCAGCAACCATAACCTCTAGCGGTAGATCGACAATGGGGTCAACACTTCCATCTCCTGCGTCACGGCATGTCGCTGTTCAACATTGACTGTTCGCACTCACGTCTGTGCGATCATTCGTCATCTCTGCCCTCCTTGGTTTCCGCTGCGGTAGGGACAGGTGAACATGAGATATGGACAGCACAGCGAACCCCAAACCAACGATCGCCAATCAACTCTCCTGTGGCACTGCATACCTCGCAGACAGTCAACGACGCCTCTACCGCCCTCCTCACCATTTCTCGGCAGACCTCGTCACCGCCATGGTAAATGAATCGCAGCTCGCCCCATTTTTCTTTGATCCGCACTACGGTAATTGCTGGAACTTCGGAATGCGCATCTAGATAAATTTTGAGTTTTGCGCACAGGTCATCCAAAAGCGTCAGCCAGCCTGGGAAACATCCAATTTCACAGAGATTTGGATCGCCCAGCAGCGAGGGATAGCGTTCGCGCAGAATCGGCAGAAGATCGCTAGTCATGGTTCCTCCGGAAGTCACGACCGCATTTTTCTGCCAAGGCAAAAACAGTGGGAACGCCGGCGCTTTTCCGCGCCCCACGTCCCGCGAGTACATAAATCATGTCTTCTGTCTCGAAAAAACAATCTTGGTATTTTCTCTGAAAACCCGAGAGAACCCCATGTGATGTATCGCTCTGCGCATCGGCCGCGTAGGTAGTCGAATTGGCATAAAGCACTGTTGGGCTCAAATCATCTTTTTCAAGCAGACGGACGAGGCGTGGAGTGAATTCAACATCGATGAGCATCCAGATTCTTACAATACAAAAAGACCGTGCGGGAAAAGTCTCAGATGTAATGCGCGCGAGCTCTGCATCGTTGAGCTCTGAACCGTGCCGCATCAATGCAGGCCCAAAGAGCAGCTCCCCCAGTAACTCATCATCCGAAACCGGCATTTTAGATTGCAGTTGTTTCTTATCGTCGGCGGCTGGGTTCATTCGAGGATCGCCAGGATAGTCTTGGCGCTGACGTTTTTCCTGACCCCCGGGCCGAGCAAAACGTAGGTCGTATTCTTGGTTTTAAACAAGTGCACTTCGCTATTAGAACGCTGAAAAGTACTGCGCACCCAATCGCCCCCGCGCCGCTTGCCAGCACTATGAAGTACAACATTAAAAGCATAGATGACATTCGGTTCCAAACCATCGGCAGAGAGCGAAGCACGATAGTCGTCAGGCACTTCAACGTGCGCGATTATCCACTCACGCACCACACAATACTGGCGGCCTGAACAATTCAAAATCGCTTCGGCTTCAGCCTGGGCATCATCCCCCTCAAAGCCAAGAAGTGGCTCGCCGTTGCCATGAAGAAATCCGGCAACGGCATTCAGTGAGTCAGACATTAAGTAACTCTCAAAATTAATACGTTTAGGTTATTCGCCCGCTCGGCTGTAACTCATTTCTGCTTGCTTGTTTAGCTGCAAGGCTTTGAGCAGCAAGTGCCCGACACTGCGATCCAACCTCATCCGATCCATTCGCTGAGTCGTTGGCACCCGCCTGATCGTTGTCAATTATTTGAGCAATCGACAGCGGGATCTAAGTAGCAAAATGGATCAAGAAGCTCATGGAGTGAGATCGACTCTTCCGTCTCCAAGGGGTACGTCAGTGCGTAGCCCCCAAGAACCGTGGCCCAAATTCCTCGGTGGCCCAAGTGCAAATGACGTAACGACTATTGAATGTTTCAATGACGCTATAGCCGCTGATCATGGTTCTGCTCAAGACGCTTGAAGTATGGATAGCGTTGCCGTCGGCAAACCTTCCAAAGCGATCTCCAAAAACCAGGCCTACCGCGCAATATCCGTGAAGTCGGGCATGGCAAAGGTATGCCGTAATAGGCTCGCCGAAATTGATCCTCATGGCTGCTGCGACTACGCGTGGTACTACTGGCGCGTCGGCCTGGGTGAGTATCCGAGAGGCAAGAGCCTCTTTTCTTGTCTTCATATTCATTGGACTGAGTGAAACGGCCCGAGAGCACCATTCTCAAACCACCAATGTGCGACCACATATAGCCCTCCTCCCTCCACTTGGACGACCATGTATCCGTCGCGGTGCGATCTTTTTTCAATCGGAGGTGTATGCACAGGCAGTCCTTCGGGAAATCGATTGCAATGATCACAAAACATCAGCCCAGTCATCCTCGGCGGCCGCTCAAGTGCACAAGCCAAAAATCCAACAACGTCATAATCAGGAATTGCCTCCCGAGCTCTTTGAACGACGGTAGGCAGACGCGAAAACCTGAAGTCAGCCATGGTCGCTCCAAAAGTTTTGATCCGGTACCGGCTATACCTTGGGTCATTCCGATCCTGCAAAATAAAGGTCATTGAATATGCACCTCCAAGCCCTCTTTAAACCCAGTGCTCTCTCCTGGGTAACCTCGTGGATTCGAGATGATCCGGCAGCCCACAAGCTCAATATCAACAGCTTGATGCGTGTGTCCGAACACCCACACATCCGCCTTTTCAATTAACTCAGGCCAGTGGTTTGTGTACGCGGCAGTCAAATGTCCATCATGCTTGTCGCCGACAACCGCAGGCGTTGGAGAGTGGTGAGTCACGACAACAGTCGGGCCAGAAAATGGTTTTTCCAGTTCTTGAGTTAGCCAGGCGCGAGACTTTTTGTTTCGGGTGACAAGGTCATCCGGGTGCAAGCGTCGAAAGGTAGAATCTGCCCGAATCAATCTGAAATCATTCATCCACTCCCACGCCAAATTGCTGGCTGCGACTGCATCGCCGGTCGATGAAAAATCAGTCCAGGCTGTTGTTCCAAGAAAACGAATTTGCTGCCAAACAAATACTTCGTTTTCGAGTACGTGGACATGGGGCGCGGCTGCGTCTTTCATTTTTTTCAGCGTTTTGTCGATGTGACCTTTGTAATATTCATGGTTACCGCAAACATAAATCACGGGGCACGAAAACGTCTCGTTGGCCCAGGTCACGCCTCGGGCAAGGACGTCGATGTCACCCGCCAAAATGACAGCATCTGCATTTACGTTGGGCGGTTGAAACTCGCAAAATTCAAGATGAAGGTCTGAGTAGATCTGGATTTTCATTACGTCACGCAACTCGATTTAGCGGGATATAGGACAGTTTTGTAAGGGGAACCGGAGAGCCGAAATAGATCGACTAAACCCGGCGATTTCTCGATTTACATATATATTGATAGATATCTAATTCCTTAACGGGCAACCAATGGCGAGCCTCATGGATTCGGCCAATCCATCGATGTTCGCCGTCGCGGGCTACCGAGCAACTCGCTCGACGACGCAATCGTTGTCGTCGAATGACTATAAGCATTTGTGCGCAACGATGCAATCGCGGCATACCGTTTTGTTTTACAGGAACGTCTAAAATGTCGCTTCGCAACGCCTTTGCAGCAGCGCTGCAATTCCTGCGGGCCCACCAGCGATTATCTCAACTGGACATCTCCAAGCAGACCGACCCATCCCACGTGAGCAGATTAGAGTCAGCACAAAGATCTGTTTCTCTTGAGAAAAGCAAAGAGCTCGCCCAAGCACTGAATCTGGAGCCTCTCTCTTTCTTAGCGCTTGTGTATGCGTCTGAGAATAGGGAGTCGCCGCGTTCTGTTCTCCAGCGTGCTCACGATGACCTCGAATCGTTTGGCTTGTTGGATTCAGAAATCCCGGCGCAGCCGAGCAAGACGGATCATCCGCGAGTAGTTGAGTCAGCTGATTTGAAGCAAAAAATCGTCAAGCTTTTGGAGGAAGGGAATTCTCAGGCGCAGGTCGCCCGGATCCTTGGTGTGGCTAAGTCGACAGTTACCCGGCGCTTGCAGAAGAAAGAAGACAACTGACACCAAATGGAATCAACTTTATAGGTGCCATTGGCTGAGCCTTTTGATGATATTTGGCAGACAGGAAGCGAGTTCTGTTGGCAACGTTTTCGGCGCGGCCCCTTCACTCGCGTATACGTGTTAAACCTTATAGCGCATCGGCATGTGTTCTAGCAGAAGGTCGACAAGCGCTTTCGTTTTGGCGGCAGTAGCTGCGTTTTGGGTAAATCAGCACCGCCGCGCCTGTGAAATAGTTAGGAACGATAAGAATTGAGTCAGCACTTCAGCCAGAGCTCCCGATCCGGGCTGGCGCTGTCAAAGCGAGTCTTTGTTTCGGATATTCAGTTAGCAAATCCAAGCTGATTCAACTGCCCTTTCAGAAAGCTTTCTTTCAACACTTTCGGAAATGAGAACGCCAGCTTCCACATCACGTAGATAAAGCCGATCGGTACGACCAATCCCATCCATCCGCCCATCAACAGTCCAACGAAGCTGAGCGGAATGAAAAGCAACGCAAGCACGCCGGCGCTCAATCGCATCTTGCTGATCCACGTCTTGAATCCATTTTCTTCATAGATTTTCTGGCCGTCAGACTTTTTGATTGCAAACAAAATGTAGCCAAGTCGCCCCAGCTTCACGAAGTAAAATTCACCTTCGATGCCTGGCCGCACGTAGGACTGAACGAGCTGCCCTACCCCTACCTTTTTCACAAGTTTCGTGCTTCCGTCGTTCTGGGCAATGCGAAGGTAGGTGTATTCACTACCGTCTGGTTTGTCCTGAGATGGCCCAACCACTTCCAGCTTTCCGCTGACAACTGTTACTTCTGACATCACACGCATCCTTGGCCATTAATTTTTTGACATCAAAACGCCATTACGGCGAAATCCTAAGTAAGTCTTAGCACGACGTAAATTCAAATCTAAGAATCTCTTAGCTTTTGGGCAAAAGAGAAATGACGATTTTTGGTAAGCGTCTTAATCAGGCCAGGAAGGCGGTGGGTCTCTTTCAGGAAAGGCTGGGGATTCTCGCAGGGATCGAAGAGGCTTCTGCCAGCGCAAGGATGAACCAATATGAGAAAGGTGTTCACGAGCCTGGCGTGGGGACGGTCAAACAGATCGCTGAGGCCTGTGGTTACCCAGTGGCTTTCTTTTACTGCGAGCAGGATGATGAGGCTGAGCTGGTTGCCTTATTTCATAAATTGAAGAAGGGGCAGCGGGGGGAAGTGTTGGCTGCGGCCAAGAAATTAATTGATGGCTGACTTCAGACGAGACCGGACTGCTTTGGGGGTGATGTTGGGTAATACCAAAGCAACAAACAGCCTCTGGTAATTGGCTTCGCGTTGCGTGACGACCTCGGCGAAGCATCGCCGAGATCTTGCCGCACGGCAGTTAAAGACGGATCAGTGGATACTGCTGCTTCAAATTTCGTATTACTCTTCGGGCAAAACGAGTAACAACAACCACAGTTAAACATCCGAACGCAAAAGGCCAAGCTTTCCATCCTTGCTCACGCAATAAATCGAGAGTGGCAAGGCAAACTTGCCGCGAAGAATTGGCAATCCCGACCATGACCAACGGCAGAAGTACCCACGCGGCTATTTTACGTGCCAATGGCGATTCTACACGCAGCTTTGCCTGTTCTAGCAGTCGTTTAAGTTGATGCATTACGTCCATCCTGTTGTATTTCGCTGGTGGTGGTAGCTGGAGGTTTTATCATGGCATCGAGCGGGTTAGGCGCCTAACCAAACTAGGCCTTTAAAATTCACTGACGCTCCGAAAGTTGCTGACTCCGCCCCCCTACAGTTAGAAATAGATGTGGGGTTGTCTGGGCATAGATGCAAAACAGTTTTGAACCCGATGGGATCTGAGAAGGCTGTGCTTGGGCATGAAAAAACTGAGTAAAACGCTGACGAACTTCGCCTCATGTTCGAACAAAAAGACTTATGCTGACGATAGAGGCTGATGCGCCCCTCATTCTTAAGTTCCCCCACTCGCTTACGGTCTTGATGGCACCCTTCAGGCTCTATACTTGAAAATAACGAGCACAAAATTCACTACAGATGTGCCTTCGTCTTTGGACGATAGCGTGAGCAAGACGGCCTCCCGGTTGCGATGGAGCGCTTACGAGAGCCTGATATCCGGGAGAGAGCTTTTGGCCCAGTGGTCAGGTGCTTCGCCGCTCAGGTAGGGTAAAACCTCGCGGGGCGTATCTGCGAAACGAGTAGTACTGTTACCTTTATCGTCATACCTGAACCGGTGATTGCCTCCGATGACCGCCCCCAAGGAAGCACGCTTGTTCGGATGCAAATCTCCCGCGGTCACTTTTGCAGGAAGGATCCTGAACTGGCCTAATGATTCTGGACACCTTCATCGGGCGCTATGATGGCGCCCAAATCAGAGGTGTAAATTGACTAAAGCCATGCGGGTTTCCTGCTCCACCGAGGTCAAGCTCAAGGCTGCCGCCTTGGTGTTGGACGAGAATAAGTCTGTCCAAGATGTCTGCGCCAACATGAATATCGGCCTGACCGCACTGCGTCGGTGGGTGGATCAGTTGCCCTATACACCCATCCGACCTCCGTACCTTTCACGTATGATCCTCAGAGGATGCGCAGTATGGCTCTAGAAGCCGGTTAGCCCGGCCCGAGGGATACGCCGGCTGGCCACATTGTTCGCAAAGTCGTTTGATTGGTCAACGGGTGGGACGAAGGATGAAATGGAAGACCAAAACTTTGGAGCAGATCGCAGTGATGATCTGCGGCGACAACACTGAAAGCTATTTTCAGTACCTCAGCGGCCCCAACCTGACACGCTTCTTCAAGGATGCGGACACCGACCTCGTCCATGATGGCGGAACTCGTCGATTCTGGGTGGCCAACGCCCTGGAAAAACTCCTCGACTTCCCTTCAACAAACGCCCAGATGCCGCCGGATGCCATGTTGCGTGTAATCCGCCTGCTGATGGACGCCGAGGATGCCCACAACGAGAAGCCACCCCGCCTGCTGGCTCTCAAGGCACTCAACGGCGCGATCAAGCGTGAAGGGTTTGAAGCCTTCTACGGTGACGATGACCAATGCTATGTCCGACATGTCGGAAGCGGCACGGTAGCGAGCGAATCGGCAAGCCCCCACCGGCCTCTCACGGCGGCAGAAACGGAGAAGAAGAACCGGCTAATCGAGTACCTCGACCAATGCTCCGAAGACGACCTTATCGAGCACGTCCTGCTTCCCCTCTTCCGTCAGCTTGGCTTTGCCCGGATAACCTCAGCCGGGCACAAGGACAAAGCCCTGGAATACGGGAAAGACATCTGGATGAAATTCGTCCTGCCTACCCAACATGTCCTGTACTTCGGAATTCAGGTAAAAAAAGGGAAGCTGGACTCTTCAAGTGTGACCAAGGGCAGCCAGGCCAACGTCGCTGAAATACACAACCAAGTACTCATGATGCTGGGCCATGAGATCTTCGACTCGGAGCTCAGTAGACGAGTCCTCGTCGATCACGCCTTCATCGTTGCCGGGGGTGAAATCACCAAAGCGGCTCGCAACTGGATCGGTAACAAGCTCGATCAATCCAAGCGGAGCCAGATTCTTTTCATGGACAGAGAAGACATCGTCAACCTCTTCGTGGTGTCGCCATTACCCGCCCCTCAAATGCCCAGAGCATCATACGACCCGGTGTTCGATGACCCGATCCCCTTCTGACGGCATATCTGATCTCCCAAGGCTGACATCGCGCTGAAAGCCTACCTGATAACGCAAGTTGTCCGGGATCGAAGAGGCTCGGGGCTTTTGATTCACAAGGAAGATATGACTCAAAAGGGAAGGCGCCCGGGAGGCATAGACTCATAGCGAATTGCGGCCCTCGCCCACTGGTCGCCCTTACCCGCTGCCCTTTGAATGGACGAAGGCGTGGTAACAAGCCACTTCCCAATCTTGGGCTTAACCAGTGGCTTGGACATCCGGGCGTGGCATGCGGCAAGAAAGGGCTCCATTTTCTCAACAATATGCGGCTCAAGATGAGCCGTTTCTGTCGATTCATAACGAGCTACTGCGCGATATACCAACCCTCTAGGCAGTTCATAACCGGTATCCCAGAACACTGCTGGAACCTCCGAAGCAGGAAAGCTCGACTCCACAGGCAAGTAGTAAGGGCCAAGGTCAATGATGAAGCCGTTGAGCTCAACCCAATAGTGGGAATGCTCTCCAGCGTCGGATGCGTACCCTTGGATCGAGGCGCTACGTTCGTCTCGCGATACAAGAAAGGCTCCGAAGTTTCCGCCCACGACGGCAGGACTGTGCCCCAACGCCTTGAGAAGCCTGTGAATCCCGAAAGACGCGTACATGCACCGCTTATGGTAGTCGTCAGGAAACTGGCCTCTCAGGCACCTGTCGACCACACAGAGAATTCGCTCAATCATCACAGCGTCAACCAAAACGACCTCCTGTATGGAAAATGCAGCTCGGTCAGAGAGCAGATGTACCGAACCAGTTCGCTGATTTACCCGGCTTATGAAGCGATCGCCCAAAGGCCTTTCTGGACATGAGCCAGTTTTTGAAGATGTAGCTACCTGAGAGCAGATCATCCCCGATGCTAAGACCTCAGGTACGCGAAGAATCCGGCCCAGTCATGGGCCTGATACTTTTCCAGCATCCGCTTGGGAAGCTTGATTTGGGAAATGCTGTAGTCAATGGACTTTTGCCATTCAGCCTCATCTAGAATCTGCCGGCCTGTGAAATATCGAACCTCGTCCTCGAGAGTGTTATAGATCAAGAAAATACGATCAGGATTCACGCTGACGGCAGCACGACTAAGCCCTCGCTGATTATTCCAGTTTTCCCCACTCTTGATTTGGACTTCGAAATAGCGACCTTCATGCCCGACGATCCCATCGATGCCCTTGTCGTCAACCAGCGATGGGAACACGTCAAATACTTCCCCGAGCAAGTATCCCCAGATGGCAAATTCGTTCCGCTTGCCGATCGCGAGCTTGTTTTTGATCTCTGCTTTCACTGACCTACCCTACCCTACCCTACGCCAACTCAATTGAAGCCTTAGGCTACCACTGCCGGCGGATCCAGGACGTGTCTTGGTCAAGATGGGGCTTCGGTCACCCCGCACCAGCCTTATGATCATGGTCTAGCTGTCTGGGGAGGACTGGGTCACTCACATACAGTCAAGCCAGGCGGTCGGTCGATCGGTCGGTCGGTCGGTGGCCAGCTTGAGCAAAGCCCAGATAGCTCGCCACCACCAGAGCCACGTTGTTAATTCCAGGCGTTTACGATCAAACCCGGAAGCTCATTTTCGCCTCAAAGATCATCAGATCGCTGACTTCGTCTCTCACCATTTTTCTGACGATGCGCGAGTCGACGTGGACTTCGCCATCCGATCCGATCCAGACCATTTCTGCATAATCTGCGAGCATGAGGTCGGCCAGGCCACGGCTGAAGCCGTCCCGAATCGGCTTGATCCTGAGATCATCGTCGGTACCGTATTTGATCCGCTTATAGAAGCCAGCCTCCAAAGCACCGACACCGTTGAGCACTTCCACGAACTTGAAGATTCGGTTGTCGAAGAAATCCTCCTCGTTCTTCAAATGCACGATAGCCAGGGGTTGACGTACCTCACCGGGATAAATACAGACATGCACGGCTTGCATTCGTCAGTGCGATCGATACCTGTACTGCTATGACGCCGAAGCCGCAACCAACGCTGACTTGATGACGTCGGCATACAACGCCAGCTTGGATCTGGTCAAAAAATATGACGGGATCCATGGAAAGCAATGTGGAGCCGCACCAACAGCACCGTTGTTGAGCAAGGCAGAATGATCCGCTGATCTTCAAATAGCCAAAAATCGACCACTCGAACCAATGCTGGCCTCCCTGATTTTTCCATCACCTAGGCCAGTGTCGTGCCCGCTCCCCCGAAGACCCGCACTCTAATCGCCCGGCCAACCCGGCGCAGCTCTGATCGATACCGCGACAGCCACAGGGCTGATTCGCCCCGCATCGCCACCAACAGATTGGCTGCGGCAGCAAGCTTAGGCCTCTACTGTCGATTTTTAAAAAACGTGATTGCGCCGCAGGCTCGACACGTTGCCAAAACAAACCGCGTGCTAGATCCTGAAGCTGCTCAAAATCCATTTTATCTCACGACTTGCCGAATGTATGGCCAGGCAACTTGCCTAGCTCCAGCGGCGTTCCGTCTGCTAGACACCAATCCATCATGCACAGGAGGCCATCCGCCGGCGCCCCTAGATAAATTAGTCACCAGCTTTGGCCTTCTTTACTCAAGCAAGCCGAACTGTCCCTTATTAAGACTTTGAGCTAACCCGCATATTGCCCCTTGAGATTATCTCCATCATCTGAATCGATTCTACATGACGCCAGAGATGCACGATGATTTGAATCAAGCAGTCAACGGACGCTTTCAATTGCGGCGCTGATACCGGCATCGAATTGACATAGTTATCTGGAAAACGGAGAGCATCATGAAATCCAATACGAATTCGAATTATCGAGAAGTGCTGTTTCACGATACTGCTGCCGATGCCTTCTTTCTTATCGGCTCTACCGCCAACACCAACAGGGTGCAAAAGCACAGTGACGGGAATACCTACCCCTACGTTGCGTTGGATGTATCGAGCGCCTCGCATCCCATCTACACAGGTCAGCAGCGTACGGCTACCCATGAAGGCCGCATTGCTGGTTTCAACCAACGCTTCGCTGGATTTAGCTCGCGCGACCAGCTGTGATTCATTATCTACTAGCTCATCCGCTTCCCAAACCAGCGACCCCGAGCAGCCCCTTAACCCAAGGGGCTGCTTTCGTTTGGTCGCAAACAAGTGGTCTAGATTCGTTGTTGCATCACAGAGGTGCGGGCCGTGCCTGGACAGATCCAAATTGCTTTGGGTTTTGTGATTGATTCCAGGAAACATAAGTGAGGCGACGCCTGCCCTACTCTCGTCCGTCTTATCGTCTACGCCATCGCCCCCTTCATCAGCCCCTGCCAGAATGCTGTACGAGCCATCATTCAACCGGTTCCTTCCGCCGTTATATTGCCGGTCAATCGCGCCCATATCTATCCAACTCGCTTCGCTCTACGACTGCGGTCACGTAACCGTGCTCCAGTGTCCAGAAACACATCTGAATATTTTTGCTTTCAAAAGAGCCATGCCGGGTTTGGGCTGGTTGAGTTCGAAGATCGTCAGCCGTGATTGGCGGAGCTTCTGGTTAAACAGCAATGCAGTCTTGGAGCCCTCCCTCGTTGTCTTATGGTCGATGCCGAACTGTGCGGCATCCGCATCCGCATCAGCTTCCGACTCTGGCACGTAGAACCTATCGGGGAGTAATGCCAGATGTCGAAAACTGCTTCGCATCCCATCTACACAGGGAAGATTCTAGCCGTTGCAAAAAGCCCGCCCTGACCGCCGGGCCATCTTATTAGCCGTGTAGGTAGGCCGCCCCCTCGGTAGAGGGGCCCGTATTGAGGAGAACGTCGAGAAGGCAATACGTGACGTTATGTAGAGCCTCAGCGGCGCTTCGGGCCATAAAGCTGGTTTAAAGATCAGCAAATATGAACCATAGGAGAAGCCCAGCCGGGGTGCTATGACGCGAAGGGTGACTAGAGGAGACTCTACTTGGACAATTATAACTCTCTCCAACTAGGCAGCACATCTGCACCATATTGCGTTTTCCACTCTTTAAGGCGGCCATGATTTGAGCCCCGGGTTTCCACGACTTCTCCGGTGTGAGGGTTTCGATACCGGCGCAACGGTTTTGTAGTTGAATTCGCAGCGGCCTTCAACTTCTCTTCTGATAAGAGTGCTTCGAACAGATCTTCAACCAGTGAGGGCGCAGAGACCGACGCCGCTGGCCTCAATAATCTGAGAACATCTGTAGCACTAAAACTGTATCGGGCTTTCAACGCTACAAATTCCTGATAGAATCGGGCGTCCCTATCTAGAGAAGTGTCATCTTCGATTTTCTTTAGCTTCCCCATAAGCGCTAAGTAATCCATGATCGCAGTCATCACCTATCCCCCCTATAATAAACACCGACTCGTTGATTATCCTCGCCCGCGCGATCGTATAGCCCACAAGTGGCAACTGCGAAACCTGACAGGACGGCAGGCGTGCCATTGAGAGTTACATACCTCACGCCTCATCACCTGCGCTAGTGTCAATGCCCGGAGAGATGCGATCTATCAGCACTTTTATACCATCACTGCCGTGAGTTTCATGAGCCTCAACGAGCTCTACCAGCTCCACTACTTCCTGATCCGTGTACCCGTATCGGCTTATTAGCTCATCAAGCTCGGCACTGAATGCCCGATCCAGTTGATAGTTGACATCGCTGGTCTCAAGCGCATGCATGTCGCTGTCAATTCGTGCCAGCAAACTCTTAATTTGTAGGTGCCTTACAAACGTATGGGGTCGATTCATAGCTGCCTGCCCGCTCGGACTTGACTTGAGTGTAGCGCATGAAATGCACCGCTCAAAGCCGACAGTAGCGTTTAGCATGCGTGTCGCAAAACATAAAAGCCTGTATAATCAAGTAATTAACTTTTCCCGTGGAAAGACCAAAGACTTCCTGACGCGACGGACGGACGTTTTGCTATTCATTGGCCATCCCACAACAGATGATCATAGACGCCCATCTAAATTTATCTTTCTAAAACAGATAGTTAAAGCGATTGCATCACCAAACCGTAACAATCGATCGAACCGTTTTCCGATGAGAAATACAGTGCCATCATAGGCGGGCCAGCTATGCGTGAATGGCATATTATCAATTTATGCTTAAAGACGCTTAAAGCGAGCGCTAAATTTAACATTTTTGAGAATATCGGCCTTGCGGTTTTTTTCGATAGCAGCGCCTAGCCCCCTGTTCCGTCGCTCCCCGAAGCATAAATGCTCTATCTCGGTGGTGTCAGAGCTTCTCGAATATAGACATTTTCTCATATATTGACAGTTGGGTCGTGCATTCTTGGACGGCGGATGTGCACGATCACGCTAAATTTTACGGTGACAAAGAGGGAAATAGCGACTCAACCCGATCGGCGCTCGGCGTCCTTTAACCCTCCGTGCTTCCATGTCTCCGTGGGAACGGTGCAACCTATGGGTGTATCCCATCGCCTAGCTCCTCACGCCTACACTGCCTCCGTGAGGATTGAACGCGCTTGCATGGTCAGGTAGCTGTTTGTTTTTGATTCTAAGTAGTACCAACTTGGGTACCTTGACCACTATCAGAAGATCTACCTTTCTAACGAGCCACTGCTGCACTTCGATGTTCCATAATTTTTGAAGGTAACAGATTTTCTCCGCCGCTTGTTCATATTTAGAGTCATTAACGATCCCTTAGCAACCAAGCCAGTCGAACGAGATCGTCGATGGGTAGATTCTGAAGTGCGCTGCTCCAGATGGCATCGAGGTGATAAGACTGGAAGCACCGTGTTAGTAATTTAAGCTCGTCGCGCGTCACCGGAAAAGAACTGGCAGTGAATATTAAAGTTTGGCGTATAAACCACACCTCTTCTTTGGAGATAAGATCAAATGCCGAACCCAGAAGTAAGTAAGCAATCGCTAACGAGCGTGGCGGGGCCGACTCGATATTTTTAACCATCTGCGCAACGGTTGGTTTGTCATACTCATGCGAATTTAACTTCGAACCTCGGGCAGCTACCAGGAACCAACGGGCGGCGCCGCCATCGCTAACAAGGTTACCCTGGTACAAGAAGATGCCAAGCAAGAAGTACAGCGAATATTTGGATGGGCGCATATACGCAGGTACCACAGGCGCATATTCCACCCAAACCTGAATCCGCAAAACTATTCGACAAATTCTAGTTTCGGCTGATGCAGTTTGGTATCCCCAACGGTCGCGAGAAACCAGCCCTACCCCATGATCGAAGTACCCTCGCGTTGTTTGCTGCATATACGCTTGCCAGCCTCCCGTGAAGTTGCTCAGGTGCCCTTTTTCCAACTGCTGTAGCAATACTGGCTGGCGATGTGCGGCACAGAGAGCTGAGCCTCTGTTACGCCATGCACGCCGCAACGCAGGAGCTCTCATCGCGGCCACATCTTCCTCTAGGCATTGGGCGCAGAAGCGGCGGTTATCATTTTGATCCACTGCATTGATCGGCAGACGAAAGCGCTCCGTCACATGGGTGCTTGTCGGGTCAGGGAACGCCTTCAGGAAGACCTCAGACCTGTAGAGGTCATCGCACTCAAGGTCTCTCGCATCCTGGCCATGATCTTGGGAGCGAGGGCTGCCAAGCAGCACCTCCGGATTCCAGGGTTTGTGTTCATCTGCATAGTCGACCTGCTCCGCAGCATTCTTGGTGCTGGAGAGCTGACTGAGATCGTGAGCGGTAGCTAGCGCAAACGGGGTGGCCGTAGGCTGCAGCAGCGCGGTGCACCATTCCAGAAATCCATCGTGAATGACAGTGACCGCGCTCGACGCCGCATTCCGTGATAACCATGAGCCCAAGGTTTCGTCATGAAGTGGCGTCAAGTAACCTGAGAATGCCCCGCGTTGCTTGCGGCTGCCGCTAGTAAGCGAATCGATTGAAGCTGAGCGCTGGTTATAAAGACAGCTTGAGCTGCCCGACACAGTACTCAATGAAAGACCTTTTTCTGTAGCTCCTCCAGGAGCGACAAACGGCGCAGCGACTGGCCGATCTGTCCGTGTGATAGGGATGACAAGGTTAAGCTCCAACTGTACCTCTATCTGCCGATCCTCGCCCAATACGAAAGGCAGTAGGATTTGCATGCCGCGTAGAGTGTCAGATGCGTCGGGTTGGCGCCTAAATAAGTCATCGCACCCAAGTTCGCTTTCAGGGCTTAAAAGATCTTCTGATCCTGCTGGTTGATCAAGTGCTGCGTCGCTTGAGTGACTGAGTTCGTCGGCGATTGAGCCGATTGATGAAATGGCGGCCTCTGCTTCTTTAGCTTGTTTGGTTTCTTCAGTGCCTTCTGCTCCTTTTGTTTCCTGTGCCACCTTCTGCTGTTTCGCTCGTTCAAAGCGGGCAGGTGAGCTCGGAAACGCATCATTTGGTGGCAGCGGGTAGGAGTCAAACGTGTCAAAGTAGGTGGAAGCCTTAGTTGCCACTGAGGCTGCCATAAGCCCCCTGACCACCGTCACGGTGTTCCCGACCAACCCCTTTGTGTGTGCGTGCAGAATGCCAACGTCGAGCCCACAGAAGGTCAAGGGGCAAGGATAAAGCGCTAGAAAGGATGACGCACCCAGGTGAGTCTGCTCAGTCGCGAGATCGGAATCTGCTCCGACGGAGGCCAGCGTAGATTGTCGAACCAGCACCTCCCGTGGCTCGCTGGCTGGTAGCGGTAAGAGCGCCCGTCCCTTCGCTCTGAGAGAGAGTAGGAATGTGTTAACACGGTTGCCGGGATTGCCCATCCGCATGACCGTCGCAATGTCACGGACGAAGTCCAGGTAGTGCGGGTCGCAAGGCATTGGCTCCAGATCGACGTACTCGACATCAATCTTCATCGCTTGCGCAACGTGCCCCACTTCAGTCAATGGATCGCGTAGTCCACAAAGCACAACGCAGTGGCCGTAAGGTGGTTGGGTCAGTTGCTGGATGGATCCATAGATGTTTTGGACTTTCATCTGGCGCTTATGAAAAAAATCGTGAGCATCTTCGCAGATAACAGCCTGATAACGACGCAGATGGATTGCTGCCTCGTAATGCAGCCTGACTTTCTGGCCTGAGATCATGTCAACAGAAGAGCTGGGTAAGCCCAGTGACTTCAAGAAGTGGGAAGAAAAAACAAAGTCTGCGTTAAAGGGGGCTCGGGGGACGAAAACGGCTCGGATGTTTTTGCGCAACAGCATTGAATGGAGACGTGAAGCGAAAGCGCTAGCTCCCGCTCCAGCCTCTCCTCTAACGATAATCAGCTTGCCATGAGTATTCCCTCCATACTCGCCGATCGACTCAAGTACGCTTTCAAGCGGCGCTTGGTTTGCAGAGCTCCCAATCCAGCGCCGCCCCATGTTGAAGGCTACTCCAGGAAAGCTGGAAGCCGGGCCTCAAAACAGGCATCCAGCAGCGCTTCGTCGATGCATTCATGCCCGGTCTCGATGGCCAGCTTGGCGGAGGTGATCAAGACCCAAACGATATCGCGAGTGCTACCACGGCAGTTCGATACCAGGCTTTCTTGGATTTCACAGGTATCCAGGGTTGATGGCTTGCGCAACGGCATGAACCGAACGAACGCCTTCAGGAAGCGAGACAAGTCTTCCCCAGCTGCATGCCACTGGCGGATTTCCCACACGCCGAAACGCGATCGCAGTTGAGAATCAATGCCCAAGAAGACCTTCAAATCTTCTGTACCCGCAACCACTAAGCTGACCCCAAAATCACGATTCGCCATCGCACGCAGGTATGTGTAATTGGGCTGGATCAGCATGCTTTTCACGCCAGCGAGCGCATTGCCTTCATCGAGAATGCAGACAGCCAGCTTCATCTCTTTGATACGCTCGGAAATGCGTTTGATGCCGGACGCGGTGCAAAGGGATTTTACCGACTGCGTGAACCCCAGATGGCTGAGGAAAACCTGCTGCAAGTCAATGTGCCGGCCGTAGTCAGACAGATCGATGGTGAGAATCGATGTGGCGTCGGGAGTATTGAGCCGCGTTACAGCATGCTCAATCATTTTCGTCTTTCCGATACCACTGATGCCTATGAGCCCCATACAGGATCGGCTACCAATTCGCGTCGCGTGGATCATTCGCTCGATCCCCGTGATGAATGTTTCGCTAGTGTTAGTCTTGATCCAGAGCGGGTTATCGCAATACATGATGCGCTCAGGGCCATCGAGCATTGCTACCTGCTGAAGCTTCTGAGCGAGATGCGGAAAGTCCATAGCTATTCCCCCTCGAAAGGTTCGACATCAAGAGCAAAGTTGCGGGTAGCCTGCTTGCTTTTTTTGCCAGGCCGCTGGTGATGGGTCACCAGCCCAACTTCCTTATCAGCGTCATTGATCTCAAGCTGCTTACGCATGGCGGGAGTATCAAGCAGGATCGACTGGCGAAGCTGATCTGCGCGGGCGAGGAACGCCTTTACGGCGCGCTCACCCAGCTTGCCAGCGCGTTTGAGGTACTTCTGCAGGATCGCCTTCGCGGTGAGCGTACCGGTGGTTTTCTCGCAGCAAGGTACTTCAATCCACTGCCCTTCGAACCGAGCCAACACCATCGACAGGTTGGCCGAATCATATTTCACTCGAATTGGCTTCCCGATCATGTGGCGAAGCACATCGTTTGAGTAGCGGAAGCCGTTCACCTTGAGGCCGGTTTTCGACATCTTAGGGTGCTTCTCTGGCAGCACCTCGATGATGAAATTCTTCACATCGTGCACGCGACGAGGCGCCAAAGGACGGCCTTTCGCATCCCGAAGCGCTTCCCGCCAGCGATCACGTGGAGTCTTGCCATCCTCTCCAGCGGTGTCGTGGTATTCACACACGGCCAAGGTGAAGTACCGGGTGAACTCTTCCAGCGTCATTACAGCGTGCTTTTGCGGATTGAAATCGCGATCCTTGCGCGGCCGCGATCCTGTTCCTCCGGGAAGCATATGGACAAACCCAACGTTCAAGGTACCGAGGACGCGCTCGCAGATACCCCCGTCTTGCTTCTGGTGGCGATGTCGTAGCTTGATCCCCTCCAAGGCGCAGGCAGCGACGAGGTTGCCCGAACGGAACTCACGAGCATTGTCGGTTAACAGTTCATCGAACACGCCGTAGAACTCGTACTCATGATCCTTCAGGCCAACGCTCTTCATGAACGTTTCTTTACTCATCACTGCATGCTTCAAGGTGTGAGCAACACTGGCCAAGCTGGGATACCGAAAGCTGATATAGAAGCCGAGGATGACTTTCGTTTTCGCGCAAACGGCTATTGTGATCCAGGGGCGCCCAACAGGGTCTTTTCGGTCATACCGACTCGCGAGGAAAACGTCGGCTATGGTGTGATCCATTTGTACCTGTTCGAGCGCGCGACTGAGCTCGCGGAAGCCGTCCCGAAGCTTGAAAGCGTCGTCAGCATGATTCTTCCCGTTTACCTGACGATCTTTCATGTGCTCAGGCAGGTTATTCATCCGATCGCATACAGTTTCATACGAGGGCACGTTGTCGATTTTCAATTCAAAGCAGGCTGCTTGGACGCCCTTCCAAACTGTCCGATAAGATGCACCCTCCCCCCGAAAAAGCCATACATGCTCAGCGATGATCTTTTCGACTTCAGGGGAGATGGCCTTAGTTCCTTTCTTGCGCCCGCGCTTTTTACCGAGCAAGCTGATAGGGCCTACTTCAATATTAAAACGCTTACGCACTTCGTAGTAGCGCTGGACACTCAAACCGCATTCCTTGGCGGCTTCATCGACTGACAAGTTATCGGCAAACTGCTTTTCTATGATTTCAAAGCGATGGCGCGCCTGCTCTTTCTGCTCTGGTGTGAAATCATCACCCAGGATTAAGGCTCGCTTCGCGGTTTTGTCTGCAATCTTCGCAACAGCCGCCTGAAGTAACGTCTCGTGATCGACGGACTCTACCTGGGCGGAGCTCACAAGACGCAGTGTGTCGTTACGGATGCTTTTAAGATGCAGCTTTCGGGTGGTCTCGTCGATGCCCTCGACGACCCAGATATCCCCTTCAAAATTTACAAGCTGTTTGCTGCCGTCTGGATTGGTGTATGTGCCCATGGCACACCTCCACGCGACCAGCCGGCGCCGCTGAGGCGCAAGCACCGCGCTGGTCAATAGTCCTTGAGACACCGATGATACCGGCGCTTCCAAGGATATAAGTTTTGGGCTATTCCGAAGGGTAGCCCCCTGGCTTTTCCGTAAACGCCTCGCGATTCAGCGGGTGGAAGCGCAGCACCTCATGAGAAAACAGTCGATCAATTTCTGTAGCCACCGTCTTGTAGGATGGCGACTTGATGCCCGCTTCTTGGCACCTGGCCCTGACGTCGTTCCACACAGCTCGCTTAGTGCTGCATGCCTCGAGCCACCCGGCTCGGATAGCATGCTCGACGATCTCTGCAGTTCTCGCAGGAAGCGCTGACGGCTCTTGCGCCAGTTCTGCGATTCCGCGCAGCGACCGGGCGTCAAGGGACTGAGGGTCGAACGGACTTTTATGAGGCCAACTTTCGCTGGCCTTAAACTCATCAGCACCCATAGGAAGTTTCTAGGAAGTTTCACTGCCGCAGGCGCGATAATCACCTTCGCAGGAAGGTGAGTGAACGACACCGGTTTGAACTCATGCTTTCCTGGATGCTGAACGCAAAGCATCAGTGAAGCATCGGCTCTCATGAATCGGAGCTTAGGCAGCAACTGACACGATCCCGGTATTGCCGGGAAAAACCCATTGCCTTGAATCAAAGTGCGAGGGCTGTACGTGGTCGGGATAGCACCGGTTTTGATGAGCCTTAACTTGGGTGATTTAGCATGAGCCATGAAGAGCCTCGCTTAGTAAGTTCTGCTAGCACGTGAAGAAGGTTCTGCCTACTTGGCATCCGACACTTTTCGACTTAGGCAACACTTCCTGAGTAGGTTGTGTATGCATGACCATTAATGGCGTTAAGCCATAAATTTTCAAAACAACACAGCCTTGTTTGAGGTCTAGCAGGCAAACCGACTACGTCAAATTCTATAAATTTGTTTTTTTAATTAGTTCAATTAGTTCAATAGGTTGAATGTAAAATCTTTACGCTGTCAAAAAACTGAAATGAAGAAAATCCAGGGTGGATTTTATTTTTTTTAACCCTGCAGAGGGCGTGAGGGAGGAAACGCGAGGGTTGCGAGGGGATCGGTTTTTAGCGGCTGGTCACAACAAGCTACCTAAGGTACTGATTCGACAAACTCACTTCAGAAGTCGATTCTCTCAACGGGCCATGTCCTCAATGTTCATGGCCCTGTCATCGAATGAGGTGGCTACCGATGAAACTGATTCAGTGCCGTTTCTCTTCAGGTCAGCGTTTACCGTTACTCGTGCAGGTAGGTAACGCGGCGCCGTTGCCCATGCTCATTCCGTTCATATACGTTCAGCTCAAGCTCAGGCATCGTGCATACAACACGGCCGCAGCGCACTTGCGTGCTATCCAGGCTTTCTACACCTATGCCCAAAGCCGAGATATTGATATCGACGAGACCATCTTGGCCTGCCACTTTGAGGCTATGCTGGCTTTATTGGACGGTTACGCGATCTGGCTTCAAAGCGGCCGTCAGGCTGATAACCTGGTTGGCCGAATTGGCATAACTGACATGGCGACTTTTCAGCAGATCGATCCGCGTACTCGTGACCAGTACCAGCGGTTGCTGAAGCAGTACCTGTCCTGGTGTGTCACCCGATACATCCCGCGCGCTCGTCAAAACTCAACCACCCTGGCTAACATCGAGGTGGTATTTGCAGATTTGTTCATCTCTGACCGAGGCCGTCCGCTGTCGATCCGCGCGTTGTCTAACGTCCTTGATCGGCTGTTTCTGACCATTGAACTGGCTCATCCGAGACTATTGCCTACACTTTCCGCTCATGACTTTCGCCACACTTTTGCCGACCGCTTTTTGGCTTACCTGGTGGAGAAGCGTGGGCATGACCTGGAGCGGGCCACGGACGAACTCCGACAAGTCTGCGGCTGGTCTGACACTTCGACGATGCCACGCCGTTATGCAAGTCGTTATTTAGCCGAGTCGGCCAACCTCCACAACGCCCAGCGTGCGTCGGCAGCCTGGAGCCGACTTGACAGTTAAGGAGGTTCGCCGTGACCAAATCAGCCGATCAAGAACACGCTTCACCCTCCTCCTCTTTTCCGGCCTACGTGTTCCATGGCCCGAGTCAGGTTGCGATTCGAACACGCACCAGTGACCAGCCACGGTACGTCGATACTCGATCAAACGTGTGGACGTGGTACGACGGTGGTCGGGCCATGAAAATCGATTGGATTGCACTTCAGCTGAGTTCGGAGCTTATTGAAATAGGCAAGGGCTTTATCGCCTATGCGCTTGAGAAATATGCGCCTCGAACGGCATTCATGTTCGCAAACTCCCTTCGATTTTTATCTAGTACGGTTTTAGCGGATGGACTTCCTTGGGATTTGCATAAGCTGACCATCGCCCTTGAAGAGTTCAAAAAATCAGGAGCAGATCTTTTAGGGTTTCGAAGGCTTTACCGTTGGGCAATTGATAGAGGGATTAAGGGTTTTGACCCAAATATCTATCTGAAAATTAAAGATATAAAATCAGATCGTGTCGATCCCTACGCCCGCATTTACCTCTCCCAGTCCGGATTGGAACTGGATGAGGAGATCCGTCTATTAAAACGAATTGATCGAGAGGTTTCTTGGGTTGAATGGATAAGTTTTCAGTTCAATATAATGCTCCATCTGAGTTTCGAGTTGGGGCCGCGCTCGATTCAATTCCATTCGCTTGACATTACGGATTTCGAAGTCATTGAAATCTCTGATCAGGAGAAGTACTACACCCTCTGGCTACCCATGGCCAAGAAGGTTGGTCAACGTCGCCCTGATCGCAGGCCCCGCAAGATAACTGCCCGACTAGGTAAAAAAATTGAACAATATGTGCTATGGCATCAACGGCGCTTTGGAAATGCCTGCGAACCATTGTTTGTCAACCTGCCGGGAAGCGCCTATCAGTGCTTGAGATCGGCAATGCCCTCAAGCACGAGTTGCTTGAGGCAGGTATAAACAAGCCAAACCAAGTTTCCATGCTGCTACGTCATCACCTTGGGCAAGGGTTGGCGGACCAAGGAACGCCGGCAGACATGATTGCTGAACTACTCGGTTACAACAGCACGGTCGCGGCGCGGGCCTATGTCACGACGACCCCCAACATCGCCCGGATCAAAGAGAAAGCGCTTGGCAAGAGCCCTGCCTATCAACGCATCATGCGTAGTCTATTAACCGGAGAAATCGTGCAGCGTCGCAATACCGAGTCGGAAAGAGAGGTTCGCGGCATCGTCGACACTCAGTACATCGGGGATATTGGTGCCTGCGCCCTGCCTACCCACACGAACTGCCCCTATAATCCGGTCTACTCCTGTTACACCTGTAAAAAATTTCATCCCTTTGTTGACGGTCATCATGAGCAGGTAAAAGAGGCGCTGCAACGGGAGGCGCAACGGTTTATTGATACGGCAGAACAGGCCGGTGACCTTCTACACAATAGGCCGCTTGCCCAACATCAGACGACCATTCTGGCGGTAAGCGCGACTATTGAGCGCTGCCGACAGCATGCGGGGGTAACCGCAAATGACGTCGACTAGGGCCAGGCAAAACCTTGAAAATTTTATCAACCAGGAACGAACAATATTTTATGGGAGACCTGGATACGTCGAAACAGGCCACCGATCAGCAGACCCTCTTCGCTCCAGTCAAATTGAAAGGCCTCACCGAGGGCAAAAGTCAGCGGTACAAAAGCTCGTAAAGACTTGCCTTGCTCGCCTCGCCAACAGCGCACAAACGCCGTGAGCTGGCTATAGCCGCCGTCATAACCCTCGGCCTTGATCCGCTCAAACAGCGCTTTGGCGCTTCTACGGTTGTGCTTTGCCCGGAACGAATCGGCCTTGAGCGCCTGCTCCAGTGTCTCGTGGAATGGACTGAGTTTATTGAAGGTCGCGCACCGCTGGTACGCCGGCTGGGTTGCTTCGGGTGCTCTGACCCATTTTCGGATGGTGTTTCTCGACAGCCCGGTACGCTTGGCTATCTGATGCAGCGAGAGCTTGTCGCGGAAGTACATCCGCCGGATTTTTCCCAACATTTCCATGCTGATCACCCTGTGTTCTCCTGCTCGAAAAGTGAGCAGAAGCAGTTGAACACCTGGGTCAGTTTTCAGTCGGCAGATCAGCCTCTACTGGGTCAGTTTTCGGTCAGCAGCAACACTCCTTTGAGACCATGCGCGATTTCTGCCATTTCCAACTGGAAGAAATGCTGCTCTTCTTGAGGTGCCTGTAGCTGGCTGAAGGAAAGCCTCAGGTATCGGTAGGTTCTGATGTGGGAATCCTTTCCCGTTGCAGGAGGAAACGTTACATACTTGAACGACATGTCCTGATGTAGTGTGCAGCCAAAGAAAATTGGCGGTTTTTTGAAGGTGGCATTGTCAAAAAGGGCGGTATCTCGAAATTCCCGATTTTTGAAGCTCACAGAATCTTTGAATGTGCACCTTTCAAAGGATATCCGATTGAATGTCTTGCTTGTGGGATCGTAAGGTGTCCAGTCGACTGCTTCTTTTGTATTGTCCTGGATAGATTCGAAGCATACGGCTTGTCTGAATGTGCAATCGGCAAAGCTGATATCAGGACCGAATTTTACCCCGTTGAATCGAGTGCAGTGTCCAAATGAAGATCCTGAAAAGTCATTGTCTCCTTCAAACTCTGCGTAGTCAAAATCAATCCAGTCCTCAAGATAGATTGATTCTAGGTTCGTATACCTTGAGAATTTAGTGCTCTTAAAACTCGAGCGGGCATCAATTGTGACATTAGAAAAGTCAGATGACTCTCCGATGATTGCCCGGTCAAAGGATGTGTGGCGTGGGAGTTTTGCACTTTTAAAACTTGCACCCGGCCCGAATTTGAAATCGTCGAAATAGATTTCCCCGCCGAAATCCATTGTAGACCGCAGAAATCAGTGTCCGAGAAATCTGCAGTGTTTACATAGTCAAAGTGGCCGTAGAGCTCCGATGGGAACTTTTCTCGCCAGGCATTCCATGTGCCAGCCCCCATCTTGGCGAGCGCCATACAACCTACTTTGCTGATTCGATCTGGTGTGCCGTGTACTTTGTTCTCAAAGAAAACTGACAATCTCTCTTTGAAGTTTTCATCAACTTCATCGAGTTTTGTTCTGATATCAATATGTTCCTGAGTTTCTTGCATGCTGTTGCTCTAACCAGAGTGAATTTTTTAAGCCAGCGTGAACGTCTCGCTGCTTAAGGTAGCCTTCGTCGACTCCATGTGTAGCGGGTTGAACAGATAGCTGGGTATGTGGCAATCACACTGGGAACCAGTATCAGTGTGGGGCGGTCATTGATACGAGTACCCTTACCGTAATTCAGATTCGTCCACCTCATCCTCTTCAACTGCATCATCGGAATTCAGGGAATTACGACACTGATCAACGAGTGCTGCAAGCTTTGACTGAAAGGTCTCGAGGTTGGATAGGATCACGCGCCGCTCGTCCTTAGGAGCTGGCCCGTCTTTCTCTTCCTCGGCTAACGGTCCCGTTGGCTCTTCCAGTTCAGTGTCTACGTCATCGTCGATAAATTTTGAATAGAAGGCCTCTAGGTCGAAGTCTTCTGAAGCTGGGATGACTAACAGTTTCTTCCACCGTCCCAACTGGTCAGTCAGGAATCGTTCATCCTCCGTTAGCGCATCCCATTCAGCATCTTCGATGGATCGAACCTCTACGGGACGGGTCAACAGGAGTCCGCTCATGACGATCTGTGTGAGCACACCGAACATTTCATGAAGCAGATCATCTTTCGAATGAGTGCGTCGAAACCGTGCCCAAGGATTCGCCGTAGGCTGCATTGCAGTCAGAAGTTCTATCGCGGCCATCTGACCACCCATTGGGTCAACCGATGCCGGTAGAGAGCGGCGGTTTGCCCAAAGCTTGATTATCAATTCCGCAGCTTGCTTTTTTGCTGTCTGTCGGACCTCCCCTTCACTGTTCTCAGCGAGATCCATAAGTTCTGCAAGATGATGAGCCATCCAGCGAGACGCCAACTCACCACGCGTGTCGTTTTCAAGCTGATGGACAATCGCTCTCCCAAGATCCAATACACCCTTCGGCGGTATAGAGGCGCCCTTCTTCGTCGAGTCTGTAGACCCGAGCGTACGTGGCCTCGGGATTCTGCTCTTCCGAGTCATAGCCTCGTCGACTGCTGCGTCCTTCACGTCTGACCTCCATCACGATGACAAGCTCAAGCCCCTCATTCTGTAGGAGCGCTTTTAACTGATTACGCTCGGTCAGCAATCTGCATCCCGAGGTCGAAGGGTACGATTGATAGTGATCTCCGTCCGATTCACGGTCACCCCAAACTTCGTAGCGAAACATTGCTGCTTGACCGGGTAACGACCAGGCATTCCCGCCATCCGGATCGCATTCCAGTCCGTATTCGCCGATTATCCAGCTCGCTGGCATCCAGCCCACGAGCGTTGCGTTGCCTCGCAAAGGATCTTGACTATCGATTCCGCCATCTGAATACGGTCGGCTTAGCCAGGGAATCATCTGATAATCGCCGTCATCGCCGTCGTAAGCGTCCTCACTCTCGGTCGGGATCGAATAATCCCACGTGCTCTCCATCGTCTGTAAGGTGCGTACCAAAGATCCGGCAAGTTCCTTCTCAACCAGAGCGCTTGAAAAAGAAAGTGTCTCAACGCGATCGGCATTAACAAGCCGCCATTCACCGCCGACAAGGATGTGGCCAGGGCAATCGGTCGGTATCATCTCTCTCCGCATGTTGAGCTCTGAGACCTGCTCCACCCAAATAGCTAGTGATTCCTCGGATTTCCGCCAGAAGTCAGACCGCAGTGGAATAGGCCCCAGTAGGTCTGCCGACCAGCACGGCGGTTGGGTTAGCATTTGACGTTCGACGCGATTAGACAGAGAACTCCAGTCCGAGTGTTCTCCCTCAGCGAGCGGCTCGGTTCGTAGCAGCTCGCCAAGGGAACACCATAGCGCATGCCATTCGAGATGGGTGCTCAGGCGCTCGAGTGTCGGATTGGCACCATGATCATTGCGCGTGAGAGCCCAGTCATGAGATGAGATACGTCCCTGCTGACGTTCTGCCTCGTACGATCGAATTTCGCCAGGATAACCCCAGCGATCAATAATCCAGGTCTCTGCCGTAGTCAGCAGCAGATCTTGGGAAACATTGGCAAAGCTATCAAGCATCGGATCGTACCAATAAGGCACCGTATCCATAGGGTCGAACTGAAAGCGGCGTTCTGGTTCTCCGGAGCCGTTACGGACCCGAGGTGGCCTACGGCTCGTCCCCGGCAGAGGTATCAACGCTGATCGCCCGGCAGCATTCAATTGTTCTATTTGGGAAGGATCAAGCGCAAGGGCGCCCGCGTCTACCAGTTTGAGGCAAGCATCGCGCGCAAATGAGACAAGAAGCAGATGTGGAAAAGTCTGATCCAACGCGACGGCGAGTAGAAGTGTTCCCACTTGAGCACCTATTTCTGGCAGCTCAGCTGCAATGCGATCCCAGGCAATCACAAACCACAGCCGCGCGGCGATCCAGAAGAAGTCGAGACGAGAAGACCGAAAGATTGACTCATCCCGACGGCCGTATTCGTCGATTAGCGCTTTCAGCTCTTCGACAGCATCAAGTCTGGCCAAACGCCGTATCCCATGAGCTGCGCGCCATCGCACTCGCACATCATAGTCGCCCAAGCATGCATAGAGGAAACGCGCCACCGATGCTGGAACGTTTACAGGTACATCCCGCGGTTGCCAGGTTTGGTCTCGATTTTCGGGCGAGACACGTTCGGCAAGACGGTTTGCGTACCATACGCCAATGACTGACGAAGAGTGCGGATCCAGATGCCCTGCAATCAGCCCCGCCAGAACAAAGACCTGTTCTCCGTCGAACATTTGCCCATGCTGCTCCACACCACGCAAAAGCAAATTTGCTGCTCCATCTGGGGCCAAACCAGTCCACTTCAATGCTTTAGGGAGAGACGTTTCGCTGTGTCCGATGTATCTGGCAAAATCGGGAAGGCGCTCAACGATAACTTCGGGCAATTCCGATGCAGCCCATCTTCGAATGGCCGGTGTATTCCATCGATCGAGCATTAGCAACATCATTTCGACCACGCTCGCACCATCTCGAACCTTAAGGTCTCGTAACACCTTGAGAAAAGCCAAGCGGTCACGTATCTCAACGCGTTCCGCAGCAGTTGCAATCAGATCCGATAGCGAAACATATCTATCTTCAGTACGTGCAGTCTGAAGCGCAGTTTTCAAAGCATTGGCAAAGTCCTCGCCGTTGAGCAGGTTCTCCCGGGTCCAAGTCGTTGTGGAGCGAACTTCAGGCTCTGTTGTCGCTACTTTCGTGATAGCGGGCAGAGAAGAGGCTGTCTCCTCCAGACTTTCAAGAAATGCCTGTCGCTCACGGAGTGCCCTGCTCCATTGCCCCGACCACTTCGCCATCCCACGACTAATGAGCAGCTTGCTGTTATCACGTTCGTTGTGGCGGATTAATGCGTTCCACGCCGCTTCCTCAAGATAAGATCCTGGGTTAACGCAGTTGGCGACGTGGTCCAATGCTGCATCATCGATTGCATGATTGCCGTGCAGCATCAACTCTAATGCCATTGCCGCAGCTGGGTCTAGTGTCCCTTGGGTGAGTCCAGAGTTGAGGACCGGCGCCAGTGTTTGAGAGAAGTCGACGAGATTGGCATCTTGCCACTTCGCCGTGTTTGCGAGCGCGAGAGGAAGGTCTAAAGCCGCAACAGTTTCCATGACCTCTTTCCAGGGCAGGTTCTCATCGCCGTCTAGACGGACGGCTGCATCAACCAGCACCTCACAAAGATCACGGGCGGCTACTCTCCTGTCCTCGACGTCACCAGTGCCTCGCTTGAAAAGCTGGCCGAGCAAGCGTAGTTGCGCCACGATTTCCCGATCGAGTTGGCTGGCGGCCTCAATTGCATCATGAAAAACAGCATTAGCATCGTCGGGACTGAACGGCAAGAGCAGGCGTGAGTAAGTTAGAAGCGCTTGGGATTTGTCTCGGGCGCCAATGCGTTGAGTGCCCATAACAGAAGCCGCTGTGTCAATATCCACGACAAGTGCGGCCTGCAGTTCTGGGCGCAGCATCATACGCTCCGCAAACTCTATATCCGGCTGCAAATCGGAGTCTCCCCGCCTACCATGAATTCGCTTGGCGATGCGTAGAACGAACTCCGCGTCTAATTTACGGCCTACGAGCAATAGCGCGCCACGAGCGGCTGCCATGGCAAGCGCGCTGGCACTGTGATCGCGCGCGAGACGCCATGTGTTGCTCTCTTTGTGCCTCGTCGCTTGTTCCAGAACATTAGCGATTGTGTCGTCATTCTTCCCGGACATCGCTAGTGCAGTCGCCGCATAGACGGGATACAGCATATTGGTCAGCTCGTTTAGCTTACGATCTGCCTCTTCTTGGTGATAGGTGTCGCGGCCGCGCTCCTTTTTCTCCGCGGGCTCGGGCCTGGATTCGTAGAGGTCGTCGGGTTCCAACTTCCCGCCGGTCCGGGCCGCTCGGAGTGCGTGCGCTCGAAAGAGCAGATCCATATGACTTGTGTTACTGATATGAACCTTGTCGATTCTCCGGCTGTCAGGCAAAAGCACTACATCCAAGAAACCATCTACAGCAGTCGCAGATAGCGGGTCCGCAGCAAGAAGCTCACAAGATGTCATGGCAACATCCATCATCCATGACCACAAGCTTTCCAGCAGACTGCGTGCACCCTGACGCTTGGGAGATAACATCCAGCGCTTGCAAAAGGCGCTCAGGCTGCTCGTGAGCCTTTTGGTATCCAAGGGAGCACCGGACACCACCAAGGGTACGAGTACAAAAAGCTCTTCCCAGGGTTTGAGATGACGTGTGTCCAGTACTCCCTGAAGCAGACCCGACCCATCTTGCGCAATTAGCCGCGGAATCAGGCAGCGCGCCACCAGCAGCCGAACCCGCTTCGGCTTCCATTTCCACAGCGACTGCAAAGCAAACTCTGGCCCATTACTGCGAAGCGCTGTTTCGATGCTGGCCGCAACGTCTGCAACTTCAAGCCGCCAGTCGCAATGCTGGGCCTTTTGAATGAGGGCTTTACGTGCAGCCATCCAAGCTTCGATAAATCGCTGCCCCTCATGCAACGAAATTCGATCGCCGTTGAGCGAGTCAATCACTTGTTTGTGAAGCAGGAAAGCGCCGTGGTAGCCGATTTGTTTCGGATCGGTAAGGACGAGCCTCCCAGCAGTGTCAGCAGCGAATCGCACCGCAAGGTCTGGATTATTAGACAGGAGTGCCCGTAGCGCGCGCTCAGTCTTGAGCCCTTCGCCTCCGATGAGCACGAAACGCAGCGCGCGTTGACTATCGCCCGCCTTCCGACAGAAGGAGATAGCTAACCGTAAGCGCGTAAGTTCCGCTTCTCGCCGCTTCACCGGATCATCAATTGCAGCCGGCGAAGGTCCGTGTTCAACGAGATCAAGCAGCTTATTGCCCAAGCCAGACGCAGCGAGTAGACCTGCGACGTGCTGCGCAGCATAAGAATCGCTTTCGCAGCGGCTCATCAGCCAATCAGCAGCGTTCTGGGTTACTTCGCTTAGCATTGACTCCCCCGCTTCACGGACGAAGTGCTCGAAGTCTTCGTCCGCAAAGGCGACAGTGTTTTCAGTGAGCCGAATCGCTGGTGCCATGTCGGTGCAGATGTCAATCAGCGCTGGCACCTGGATACGAATGATCGCGCTGAGATCTTCTATCGGTACTGGCCGCGCAAGAGCAATGAGCCCTGCACAAAACCTTGGAAGGTCTGTTGCGATTCCGCTTTTCCCCAGGGCTCGCTCAAACTGCTCGCGAAATACTTGGTCCAGAGACCGGCCTGCGGGCAAGAGGCGGTCAATCGCTTTTTCGGGAGGTGCATCACCCAGATCCATAGCATAAGCTTGGACTCTAGGTACTCCCATGGTCAGCCTGTGAAACGCATCGATCCAATCATCTGTTGCAGCCCACTTCCGCTGTACATTGATTTCAGTTTCATCACGGGTAAACGGTTCGATCTCTGAAAGTCTATAACTAGACGGTAGGGCAAGTTCAGCGAGACGGCCTGTCCTTGCCGTAACGATGAACCGGACATTAGGCGGCAAGTCGCCCAGTTCCAAGAAGTCGTGTACAAAGCAAGCCTCAGGCGGTTTGCGTGTTGTCGCAGCCGTAACGGCATTGTCGGCGGCGTCAACGGCAATGACGATCAGCGCGTCCGGATATTCAGACGCGTGCGCCTGGGCTGCGTGGCCTAGGCGATTCGAGAACAGGCGCGGAGGGTCTGATAGCTGGTGACGGCTAAGCAAAATTGGCAGCCGCAGCCTCGTGGCAAGCTCATTGGATAGCTGTAAAAACGCGTCCACATGTCGATGACGCAAAGTAGCGGCATCTAGATAGGTGCCACCTCCATAACAATCGTAAGTCACCATGATCGAATGAGGCGGGAGCATCGCCTCAATTTGCTGCAGCGCAGTCGTCTTGCCGACCCCTCCAGGACCATGTAGACAGATTCGCTGTTTGCCGGCAGCGATCTCGGTCGCAATGTCAGCGACGCTGCTCCGTGGCACCGGTGCATCAACTCGTTCAAGGACAGGTGGGCAAGGGAACAATGCGCCCATCGTAGAGACGCCGAGTTCGAGTAAAACTGACTCCTTCGTTATTAACTCGCCCGCAAATTCGGGACGCATGCGCTGACGAATGAACTGGCGAAGATTAGAGACTGGCGCTTGTAACTCGAGATCGGTCCATCCAGAAATATCAGCGAGCAACTTTTTCTCAATCGCGAAGCGCGATCCTGCTCCACCATTGAATCGAAGAGCCTTTGCAAATTCGGGCAGCACAGATTTGGACAGTCCGGCGGCGAACGCCATTTTTCGCTCGTCCGGCTCATCCTTTCCAGGTCGTTTTCGTGGAGCGGATACGCTACCTGTTGCGAGCTTTGCTGTAACAGTTTTTAACTCAGCCGCGATGGGCTGGTTGGTTACCAGTGATACTTCAACTGTTCCTTTTGGCTCCAGGGCTTGTATCCCAGCCCAGGCTTTTGCCAAGCGATTCAGGACGCTGTCCTCGCGCTTATCGCCGCTCACCATTCGTGCGACGGTCCACGAACTGCGAGGATTCGCGGCGGAATACTTCAGTTGCTCCAACAATATACGATCAGCTTCCTTTGCGTTGCCGCCGCCTTCGTACAATGCGCAATCCACGCCGTCCCACGTAGAAGGGGATGACCCAGCTTCGTCACTTGGAGCAATCCCTTCTACAGTCAACGCTTGAAGCGGATCACGGTCGTCTAGAAGGCGGATAGCATGCCGGGCGGCCCATAACTCGTGGAAGTCGTCGCCGGTGTTGGAACCTCGAGCTCCTCTGAAATCACTCACTTGCGTTCCTTGCATCCATCAGTTGATCGCCCAACACCCACAACCGGTGCGGTCGCAGATGGGTAGTTTGTTGTTCGGCATTTTCTTCGCACGCTTGAGCAACCGTCAATGCCTGACAGCACTGTGACATCGTTGCAGAGCTCCCCCGGCACGGTAAAATGCCCAGCCACGGAGTAATTCTTACGAGTCGCAGGTGTACATACCAGAGTACAGCGCGCGGCCTTGATCCGCGCATCGGGTATTTCGGTGATTTGCGCCATTACGCCTGGAGCCATTGCTGCTAGTGTGTTAATCGCCACCCTGCCCGCTGCCGCTGTCTATCGGAAACCAGGGGCGATTCAGACGTACCTCCTGTGGAGATCACCTTCCAGTACCCACTGGGTATCGTATGAACCTTATTCGCCCCAGGCAACCAACCCATATTCCGCTCGTAGAGTGACCCCGTCGCCACATACACCGATTCCACACCCTGAACCTTGCTCAGGCTCCTCTCTGAACCTCCAAACGCGCCTAGGCGCTCCATACCGGTATGTTCGAAATTGGAAAGCTCATCTGACTTATGGACAAGGCTAGTTGGCGTAGGTGAAAGAAAGGTATTTCAGTTTAGGTCGGGCGGCCAATGCCGACTTAAGCGGAGAGCATTAAAGTTTCTTGCTCTTGTTCCGATAACGCAGTAATCCTACCTCATCGCAATCACACTATTTCATGCAGGATCTTAGTAATAATGAGAAGTATAAAGCGAACTACCAAAACTGCTTCCGGGGAGCACGCTGCCATTACTAGGCGAGAAAAATTTCTCGAACTCACGAAGCGAGTTTCATTAGTCGGAACCGCTCTTTTCTTTTTTCTTTGTATCACTCCGGCTCAATGGCGACTTGTATCATTTTCAACAACTGTAATCTTTCTTGGTATCGCGATCGCAATTAGTGTGATGCAAATTCTCCACCCAGAAAAATATGATCTCAATAAATTCGCTGGTTTTTTGGGAGGCATAGTAAACTGGTACGATAATCTTGAACGCTATCATCAACTTTACCTCAATGTTATCCTGTTCCTCCCTTTTCTGGGATATCTTTACTTGCTGGACCCCAGCAATTTATTTGCACCGACCGCGATAGTATTTTTTATTTACTGCCTAGGCGTGGCTGCGCATGATGTTTATCGCATCTACGCAATCCTCTATGAAACCACGGTTGGCAAGGGGTTGATCGCCATCGCATTTGCTGTTGGCTCCAATCTCGCGTTCAGCGTCTCGGGAAAAATAATCGGTGGAATGGCTCATGTACCCCCTACAACCTTTCCTCATACTTTGGCTTTTTTAGCAATATTCGCGATTCCATTTCTTTTTATTGCTGCGGGAGCAATTTTTATTCCTATCTCCGTTGCAATGGCTCCATTTTTCATTTACGGATCGACTTTTGCGACAAAAGCACCACGACTTACGAAATGGATTTTTGGAGTTAAGGTTAATGATAAAGGCAGTCGCTACGCTGTTGCTACAGTTATTTTTCAGGCAATTTTTTATTTGGCGATTTGGACTTTGACGCCAGCAACATTTTTCCTTCTGCTAAATAGATACGACCAACAAATAGAATGGGCTATTGGACAATTGATATACGAACTCGATATGTATCCAGGCACAGAATGCAAGATGGGTTTAAGTTATCGCCAAGCATCGCTAGGCGACGAGAACTATATTTTAGCAAGCAAACAATCAGCGGGCATAACATTCGAATCGCCAACAAAATGTGCTCTCTGACGAGCCCCTTATGCGTATTGAATCGACCGCAGAAAAAAGGGCCCATAAACAGGCTGTGTGAAAAACCCAACCAGAAATTGAAGAGCGCGCTTGTGCGTGAAATCTGAAATTGATCGGCTGGTTTGTGAGGTCGGATTGTGCATGCGGTTTTCAGCCCTATTTTGGTGGTCGCTTCGCTCACAAACGCTTTCACACCGCTTGGGTCGAAAGAGTTTTAGCCGCTTGCAGTCAGCCTGAACCTTTTTGCGAGCGAGGGCGGAGTCCTCATGCTGGTCGTTCAGCCGATCGCATCGCCTGACCAGGTCATACACTGACTCTCCATAGCGCAACAATTGTGGGCCGGAGCTGATCGAATGCGACCGCCTTCATTGTGGTCGCAAAAGCCTTGCCTTAGGCCCATTAATGCCTGCACCAGAATCAATGGCGGCCCCCCGTTTCTTTCTGAGTGTGGGTTGCAGCCGCTCACTATCGTTCGCAAGCCAGGGTACAACCTTGCTGGCGGTCAACCAAGATATGCCAAATGCGAACAGACCGGCCGATTCGCCTGCAAATACAAAGCCTCGGTATTTTTCGTCCAAGTGGAATATCGCCCCAACTCCTAACGCGGCAACCGATCCGAGTATTGCGATAGCGCATATTAAGTAGATCACCATTCGTCGGCCGGCCATAGTCGGCTTTTGAGTGAGCGACTGCTCGCATTTTCGTTTAGCCCTGAGGTAGAAAATGCGGCAAAACGCGGTAAGGACTAGAAAGAGAACTGTAGCGGAGGCCAGATGAACGCCGGGCACCCGTTCCATCGTTGGGGGCTCAACACAGCTGGCTAACGCGGCTCCCGCCGTGCGCACGGCTTCGTCAACAGATGGGCATAGCTTGCAGTTACATGGGAACAACGCAACCCCAAGTGCAGCGACTGCAGCAATCTTGCTCAGCCAGGCCTCGCACTTCGAACCGCCAAGATAGGCAAGTAGGAACGCGGCAATTGAGAACAGGGACCCCACAAATACGTCCCGCGCCCAACCACCTTGGACGTATGCTTCACTGATAGAAGTAAGCCATTTGCCTGCCAAGAGGGTGCACACTGTTCCCAGAGACACTGCAATAAGGCCCACTATCAGCTTCATGGTGCCTTGATCTATGTCTTCAGGCTCATCCGTCGGGTCACTTGTTGCTTCGATAGGGCATCGGCCAGGAAGTACGTTTGAAGAAGCTTCTGTGTCCATATAGGGAATCTCGGGCTGTTCGGACAGTTTTCCGATGGATGAATGGACGGCGCTGGAGCGGTGTAAGCCCTCGTGCCACACCTGACATTACGCAATCACGATGTACTTACGAACTTCGCAATCCCTAGAGCCCCCTCTCGGCCAGCCTTGAGGACACATGTAGGTTTAGCACAGGGCGGCGGAGAACACGCACCCTCAAAGGCAGGAAGACCAACGGTGATGATTCAGTCGCCGGCCACTGGGTTGTCACGCAATCGGAGCCTTCATACCCAACTGCGCGCTGGCCTTGGATAGCAACCGGACGACGTGCATCTGGGTTTCGGCGGTGATCTCGCAGTCAACGCAGGAAGCCACCTGCGCCTTGACCTGCATTGCATCTCACTCAAGACCGCGTGAGGACATCCGCTTTTGGCCGGTTTTGGCCCGTCGCCACCGGCCGCTGTGGACCGCTGTGGGCCGAAACGACCCCGTCATATGCTTTCAAGTTGAGCACCCCACGCGCGACAGGCTGTACGGAATCTCATAGGCATCGTCGGACTAGGCACGCTTGCCACGCACACCCCGTTGCCGGATTTGGCAACGGGGTACAGATACTTCTGAGAATTTGAACGATGAAACGGCAGCATCCTTATTGGATATTAGCTCGATGTCACGCTTAAAGCAGAAAGCTAATTGAAATTTTCAAGCGATTTTCTGCGTGGGCCGACCTTTATGTTGATCTTGTGCGACTGAGAATCACGAGGAAATATGAAATTACTCATATTCCGAATACGGCGGAGTCAGCCCCGCATCATAGTATGCGTTATTGACTTTTATCTTTGCTTTCAGAACATCTAAGCGGTACTGGAGAATGGTATCATCGGAAGTGGAAACACTATTTTTAAGCGCTGTGTCCAAAATATTTTGAGATATTTCTAGCTGAGCACTTGAGGTTATTACGTCTTGAGTCTGCCCCCTTTTGACCGAATCAGCAGCGTCTGCGGTTTTTTTCCTGGCCTCGGGCAATTGATCTCCCACGGCTTTACCGAGATCTCCTGCGGAGGTACTAATTACATTTGCTAGGGCGACTCCAAATTTGTTTGCTTCTCTTGTATGGCTAATGCTGCCTACTGTAGAAATATATCCTGCTTGAGGATAGTCAGCTTTCTGATCGTCACCAAAGCAAGATCGCGGTCCATTTTTAGAGACATACCCTTTGCAAACTTCCTTAGCCCATCTAATTCTTCTAACTTTCAAATCATCGCTTTTCTCTGCATTCGACAAAACTTTAATAAGCTTGTCCCTCTCAGGTCGCTGTAACTCCCATCCGGAGCAAAGTGAATCTATGCTTGATGCCTTAAGTGACTTGCAGTAACTTATTAAGTTGTCGCGAGCACCGTTTACTGAGTACACGCTTACTACATCTTTATTGTATTCAAAATCGTTTGTTACACCTCCATTGTCAATATATGAAATGGCATCAACACGATCTTTCCCCTTCTTCGCTTGTGCGGCCTGTATTGCGCTAACATCGTTTAACTGAGGAGCAGCAAATGAATCGCTAGTGAGGAAGGTTAGTCGCGGGTCATTGACTTTTAACTCATACCCTTTCGTAACATCTGTAAAAAATATTGTGATTGAGCCAAAATTTTGTTCAGCATACATTGACTTTAATGTTATTTGTAGGTCTACACGCCTGCTTTTTGTCCAGAAGCTGGAGTCCTCAAACTCCTTTATATTTGCATACACTGGTCTAAATCGCAGAAATTTTTTGTCAATTGGGTCTTGCTCAAGCCTCAACTCGAAATACATTTGATCGTTTGGCCTCATAGCCCCAAGACTTCGGGCCCCATCCAAAATACTGAAATCACTTGCACTATAGATCCCTTTACGAATTATAAGGCATTTTTTATTTGAGACAATTTCCCCGAGCGGAGTAACTTTGTAAAATTTAGAATAAACAGGCTGTGATGCTCTGATAATGGTACTTGTGTCGGCGGAAGCCTTTATAGCCGCGCCAACTGCATCTACGGCAGCCTCCGCCGCCTTTGGTATAAGGATAGCTGCTACAGCCACACCAAAGGATTGAGCGGTGCGGTCTAATTTTTCAATAGGGCATGACTCATCCCAAGTCGCCACGGTCTGCGCTGGCTCTGCACCTATGCAAGTTTTAGCAAACGCCAAGACAACAAAAAAAGTAGTGCTTATTGATTTAGAGTGATTCATAGGTCGTCCCCTATTGATAGGTTGCAATCAACTGACACACCAACTATCTGAACATTTCCGATCTCTTGCACCTTGCGATTTTTAAAATACAAACTAAGCTATAGTATCAATATGCCTTTACGTCAAGGCACTCTCTAGGAGGGTTCATGATTAGTAAGCATATCCAAAAATGCCTGGAAATCGCGTCTGCACTGGCAAGGAGTTACCCAGCCTCTATTGGCGTAGATTATGGGTACGTCTATAAAAAAGGGAAAAGATTAAAAAATTTGGAATTCGCTTTCACGTACCCAATAAAATATCTCTAGATAGGCTGTTAAAGGATCACATCTTACCAAAAAGTATAAACGGCATCAGGTGTGACGTTATAGAGCGCATATATTACCCACACAGCAACAGCTATGACGTTTTGAATCCATTAATATCTGGGGCACTAATAGGAAACTTTTCTAGGCAAACCGCTGGAACCCTTGGCTTCTTTGCTAAGGATAACTTAGGCCGCGTAGGTTTGGTTAGCAATTGGCATGTCTTGGAGGGCAGTTTAGCTTGGGGGAATGAGACAATTCAGCAACCAAGAAGTGCCAGAGACGTTGCCACTACCGTGTCAATGCTTGAGCCAGTGACCGGTTACGACTTTGGATTTGCTGTATTGAACGAAGGGATCTCATGCTCTAGTGAAATATTAAATCTTGGGTTTTCTATTGTAGGTGTAGAACAGCCAAGGGCCGGAATACCGGTTGTTAAGTACGGCGCTGCCACAAAAGAAACGCACGGAGTAATAGAAGCTTATCCAAGCAAGGATCTTCCAATGGTATATCCAAGTCTGAACAACCAAACTTATTTTCTCAAAGCTTTTTGCATTACACCCGTACCTGGTGGCGAGCAGATAATTAGTGATCAAGGCGATTCAGGGAGTGTTTGGATAAACCCCGCAACACACAAGGTTGTTGGACTTCATGTGGGCGGTCTTAAAGATCAGGCAGAAGTGGCAGTTGCTCATTCAATTGTTGATATTCTCGATAAATTAGGATTGGAATTATTTACTCAATGAGGAGGTAAACGCAGTAGACAGCCGAGGGATAGATTAAGCTGATGGTCATTAATAGCGGTTCTCCGCGGCCATCGACCGTCCGCAATTGGCCGACTGCAATTGGCCGACTGCTGCCGGCAGCGAGGGCAATGGTAATGCAGCAAAAGACTCGACGGCCTGTCCGAGTCGAGATCACTGCGCAGACGCGCCGTGGAGGGATGTCTACGACAGGCTCGACTCAGAAATGAGGACTTCTTATTTCCAAGTCGGCTAAAATTCCGGAACACCTTTCCACATGCCAATGCGTGACTTCCATTGGCCTCGAACCAGTGCCTTATGCCGCCTATACGATGCGCCGGACCAAAGCTTCACTGATCCGTCGCAGAACAAAATCATCAGAACAGTACAAATACTTCTCGGCCACACCAAGCGAGAAAGTATCGTTAGATAGAAGCTGATGCAGGATTAATAGGTCGGACCATACCCTCCCACTATTGAAGGTGAAAAAGACTGAGCCTTCAGGCATAACCGCTTCCCCTCCAGCAACGCAACATAATCGATCAGGAACCTGCGAAAGTCCCCCTTGAAGATGCCGTTGTGCGCTTCTATCAACTCGTTCTCACTGTAGGCGACCACAAACGGGCTGAACTGTTTGCTGCGGCCAGGCAATGCGGCTAAGGTTGCATCGGCAAACGGAACACCAGGGTTAGTCAGGTCAAAACCCAAAGCCTGCCGGCAATAATCTTTCGAAAACTCATAGGAAGCCGTATTGGGCTGTAACTTCAGCGAATGCGTTCGTTGTGGTTCGTACTCACCCAATGCCGTAATCCACTCAGCTTTTTTCTCATCGCTTGAAAATGCCGGCCTGAACCAGGCACTGATGCGCCGCCCGACCGGGAAGAACCATTGCCGCGCCCAATCCCCCTCCCCTGAAAACACCAGCAACACAGGTGTCTGTGCCGGGCTGTAAGTGTATCTGGACTGCAAAGCTCGCAGGCGATCGAACTGTGCTGCCTCAAACGCTGGATTGATCAGCACGGCGACATCGCCCACGCCGGCCACTGGCATCTGGGCCGGTTGCCCCTCGTGCAGCAGGAAATTATCTTCCAAGTATGCCTCGACGGATTTATAAAGCACCTGCCCACCAAAACTATGACCAATGCTGACCAGGCCCATGAAATGCTGCTGATCACTTTGGTTACGTTTTTTATATATCTCGTTGAGGCGGAAGATAAACTCCCGCGCCGCACCATCCCCCACTCGCTCCGCGGCAGCCTTGCGTCCCCAGAAAGTTGAGTAATCCAGAAAACCAGGGAGCGACTCGCCTCGCCAGGAAAGATAGACACCCACGACCTTTACATCTCCGCCGATCTTCAACGTCGTTCTGGCGTCCTGGTAAATCTTTTCCTTGAGCTTGTCATCCATCGCCTTAACGGTAATGTGAAAGTCGTTGCGGTTGGTGTCGTCGTCGGCTGCGTTATGATGCCAGCCATGGACAAACAGCAGCACGACCACATTGGAGTTTGCCGCGCTGTCATCGATAGCATTGAGGATACTTTCCGCCTTTGTGCGATCCCAGAAATTGCCAAAATCATCCATTTCCACGTCGACGTTCGATAGGTCGTGCATGTGTTGCAATGGCGTCTGCTGAAACGGCCGATGTCCGTAATTGCAGCTGGTCAAAACAACGGCAGCGACACCCAGCAAGACTGCCAGGCCTGCCCTTCTTCGCTTGCCTGCGAAATTGGTCATTTAACCCTCTCCGTTGATTTTCAAGCAGGTGGCTAGACGAGTTGAGTGTAGGTGGTGGCGGATCAGCACGCGCGATAAATGTAGCCAACGACGGCGGGATCAATGGCAAATCTGTCCTGCCTGAAGACTGAATCAAAGAGGCCACTCGCTGGGCTTTCTGTTTCAAATGGCTTCACCAGAACTCTTATTAAGCGCGTTGCCACACATCAATCGGTCACCAACAGCCACACCTTGCGCAGCAACACAAGCGGGAGTGGTCGAAGTCGCATCGGCAAAAGCTATTACCGCATTACTGATGACAGTTCGCTTATATTAGGCTTTGATTTTCGGTGACAGGTGCCGCTTGAGTCCAAAGCCCAGAAGGTGACTGTGACCAGCTTGAGTCCCTCTGTAGCAATTCTGAAAGTTTTGCAAAATCCATGAAGCTCATGGTTTTTGTATGCGCGCTATAGCTTTCTACAACCCCTTTCGCTATAGCGGAAGACGTTACAAGTAATGATTTATCGCGCTTATCGCGGTGTTGGACCCCAAATAGACGATCAGCGACTCCGATTCCTACATTATCTTTATGCCGCTTCACCTCTACGACTACAGTTTTATTTACACCACCTTCTACATAAAACGCGAGTATGTCTGTACCACCGTCTTTAGAGAAACGACTAAGCTCCACCCTATAAAACCCGATATCTCTCAGCACTGCTGATACAGCAACTTCAAACACCCTGGCATCGAGCTGCCTAATAAGAGCTGGGTCTTTTTTCAGGACGCCCAAAATACAGTTCTCGGCCTCGCCAATTGAAATATCTCGTTTATGCCTTTTCCTTTCGCCATTCTCAATTACGGTAAAAGCGTCTAGAAAAAAGTGATCAAATGTAGTATCGATAGGCATTTGGCCGCCTAACGAGCGATCACTTTTGTTGAACGCAAGGTTGGCGGAAGTAATATCTAAAACTCCGGATTTTGTTCCCTTAATTGAGGCCATTTCGCCATTACGGGCTTTTGCTAGACCATTGAGAAGCTGTTCAATCTCAAAAACGTCAGAAAAATAGTCCTGATAATCGGGATCCAAATACTCAAATGATGCTTCTATGGTATCGACCCTTTGAGTTGTAACCCTATCCACCTTGATAACAAACTCGTCAAGACCATTTTTATATATATTCTCAAGCTTACTCAAGCCACCACTCCTTAACTCCTGAAAAACAGGAGAGACTACACCGACCTTCAAAAGCAATTTAATTTAAAGACCGGCAAAAAAATAACTTAAAAATTAGCAATTGCCCGGTTTAATACAATAGAGTTCTTTTCATACGCCTGATATTACATTGCATCGTCCACCAACTCCAACCCATTTGTAATTTTTGACTCGGGCTCGATACTTCAATGGTAATCAATTAGTCGACAATATTCCGGGTCGCCATGCAGTGGTTTGCAAACTGACCTGGTTGCAGCTAGACGGACTGAATCGCCCCAGGTTTCGTAGATACCCGACTGACCGCTTTGGCCGATAGCGGCCATTCTGTCTGTCTACGAAAGTTTGGCCCGAAGCTGCTAAACGATCACACGCCAATATCGTGGGCAAGGAGATTTTCTTCGAGCGTTTCCATACCGTGCTCTTGCGCAACCAGCTGCCGCTGTAGGCTTCAGACTAAATGGCTCCGTAACCTGGAACGCAGTTCGATAGCCAACCCTGATCGTAGAACCTCACGTCTCTGCTGGGGGCATCGAGGAGTATTTGATGGGACGCCTGACCGATACGTGCAGGCATGATCCTGACTGGCTTATTCTTCCGGGTTTTGTGCACGTATGCATTGAACACCTCGCTGACTTGACGCCTCAGGCTCGCAGCGTAGATGACATGTGCCCTTTCCCAGACCTCGCGATCAAATACCCGCCCCATGAAATCCAGGCTATCGAAAAGGCAGGAGGCCATCACTATGATGGGCATTAGGCTTTTGAGCTCAACAGCACGTATGGGGGCATGGTATGGAAGACTTCATCAAGCAACACCAGGACGTTTGGGGTGACGATCCCAGCGTGCTCTTGGATCAGTATGATTACCAGCCTGAGCTCACCAAAAAGCTCGATGGCCTTGACGCGACGCAGTTGACCGAGCAGACACTGCTGGAAATCGTGTTATGGAAACTGGATCGCTATCCGCAACTCGATACTTCACTGCTGAAAGAGCTCAAGGCTGTAGGCCACCTTAAAGCGAAGCAGCACAGAGAAGCCAAGGATGTGCTCGGCAAGCTACTCGTATCCTCAGGGATCCGCCTGCCCATGGCTTCCACTATCCTTCGATTCGTGAACCCAGATGTGTTCCAGATCATTGACGAGCGAGCCTTTCGGATGCTCCGCCCTACTCACAAAAGCTACCCAGATAAGCCCGTCGTAAAGACAAGGCTCAGCGCCTACGTTGAAAAATCGTCAACGATCTATTTCGACTACTTGGACGCCATGCATGAGGTCGTTTCCGAAAAGCTGCCATTTCGCCTGGCTGACCGAATCTTGTACCAACTGGATATTGAGCGCGACAACAAGATCCGTCAGAAGAAGTCGCCTGTGAAGTGACAGGATTGCCACTTCGCACATTGGTCGCACTAGATGCTGAATCCGTGACCGGTCAGCTGCCCATATAGGCGGCTACCCTTCAAGACCTTCAGGAAACACACCACCAATCATGTGTTATGTCAGATATCTTCTTGAGCAGCTTAAAGGGGGGATTCGACTGCGACGTTTTTTGCGATGTTTCCTCGCATAAACTCTTGCCGATTTACCCGTCTAATCCCCCTCTCTTGCGTTCGCTTACTGTCCTCCCAACGCCAAACAACGGGAGATCAGAATGCATGAGCGAACACTCGGAAACAGCTCGCTCACAGTGTCGGCTCAACAATCATGAACACACATCGATGAACACATCTTTCTACTGATCGACCGCTTAGCTAGCTCTGACAGCCCTTTTGTAGACTTATGAACATCTGACATCGCCCACTTGTTAAATAGCGTATCTTTGCCCGTCTTCCGCCGCGCTGTTGTCTGTTTCCACTAACCTACGCACCCGATTTCACAAACCCCCGAAATCCCGGCAAATCAGCAACCTCACGGCTTCTCGTGCTTGCATGTGCCATGACCGTACTTCTCCGTTTGAGTTTTTCAGCATGGCCGGGGCGATGAATGCGTATGGATCAAATTGAAGTAGTGCATCTGAGCCTCGACATTTTAAGTTATGTCAACGGCTCACATTCACCAATCAGCACCGGCCGGACGTACAGCTCTCAAACAGAAAGTCTTTGAATAGCGACGTCCATCCCCTCACCTAACCATCACTCGCGTGCTGTGGAAACGTTCACCGTATTCGGCAAAAAACCATTGCTGTTCTGGCCTACAGCCCTACCCCTTTTTTCAGTATCTTCCGGCAACCTTAGGCCCGACACTTTTAGTGATTTTGAGAACCTTCCCAAGAAAGGCAAAGTCCTCCTCTCGAGGGTGTGCGCGTTCCTCCACAAAACAGGCAGCCTTTGGGTCCTGAGGTCGTCAACCACGGTTTTCAGCCGGGCTTCATTAGTCCGAATAGCGAATGCTGTAATAGTTGCGACTTGAAGGGTTAAGCTTTAGCAAAACTTTGCTAGCTCAATCAAGGCTGCGTCCCCACCTGAATTATCAGCTTGAGGGCACCCTCAAATGCTCGGAATATACTTCTGAGACCATCATTCGGCGTCCCTTGGCTCAGTATTTTAACGCGGAGCTGCTTTACAAATACTCGCAGAATCAGTTTCTGACTCAACCATTTTGCAGCAGCGAATACCACTTGAAGATCGACCGGTAAAACTCGATGAGCATGGTTTTAGCGCCAGGCTTGCTAAGCTCCTCTCCCCCCAAACCGGTAGACTTCGTAGTCGACCAGTTTCAGCACACGGTCAGCTGCCATCATGTCTGAGATGCGTATCAAATTTGGCGGCAAAAAACTCACGCCCCCCGCAATATCAAATCCGCACCTTTCTCTGCCACCATCAACACCGCTGCATGGGTATTTCCAGAAGTCAGATTAGGAAAAATCGAAGCATCGACAATCCGCAATCCTTTAATCCCATGAACCTTCAATTCCTTATCTACCACCGAGTTGTGCTCATCCGCGCCCATGGCACAGGACCCGCACAGGTGGTAAATCGAACCACTGTTTTCACGGAAGTACTGCAGCATCTGTTCATCGCTTTCGACCGCTGGCCCCGGCAGTACTTCTTCGACGGTGATGCCTTTGAGCGCTGGCGCTTGCATGATTTTACGCATCAGCCGACTGCCTTGAATCACTTCGTCGATGTCTTTTTGTGTACTCAGGTAGTTCGGGTCGATAAGCGCTGCGTCCCGTGGATTTTTGGACGCAATTTCGATTGCTCCACGGCTGGTAGGTCTGCATGGGTTGAAGCACAACAGGAAGCCTGAATACGGCTCTGGCTTGAGGCTTGCCTTGTTGTTTTTTGGAATTTGATACGAAAGCGGATTGAAATACAACTGCAGGTTGGGGTAGGCCTGAGCCTCATTGCCGCGGAAAAAACCGCCCGCCTGGTTGACGCTCATGGCCAGTGCGCCTTTGCGAGTCAGCAGGTACTTCAAGCCCAGTTTGAACTGACCGAACAGCGAGCTGAGTTGGTCGTTAAGGGTTGGGATATTGGCCTTGTAGTAGTAACTGGCACACAGGTGATCTTGCAGGTTCTGGCCTACCGCTGGCAGGTGCTTGACCAAGGGAATCGCATGTTTGGCCAATAATGCCTGATCACCCACGCCCGACAATTGCAGAATCTTTGGTGTGTCCACGGCACCGGCACAGAGGATCACTTCCTTGTTGGCCGTGAACGTGCGAACCACGCCGTTCTGGGTCACGGAAATCCCGGTGGCGCGCTGTTGCGCTTCATCGAATATCACCCGATCAACCAATGCGTGAAGCTCTACAGTCAAGTTAGGTCGGCTCAATGCAGGGTGCAAATGCGCAAAGCTGCTGGAGCAGCGCTGGCCTTTGCGGGTGTTGACGTCGTAGATGCCTGAACCTTCAAATGTCGGGCCGTTGAAGTCGTCGCTGTGGGGATACCCCAGTTCGTCGCAGCCCTTGAGAAATACATCGCAAATGGGATGGGTCTGCCCCTTCATCGGCGTGATGCTGATAGGACCACTACCGCCGTGGTATTCGCTGTCGCCGAGTGGGTGATTTTCCAGTTTGCGGAAGTACGGCAGTACGTCTTTAAAACCCCAGCCTTCGTTGCCGTTGGCTGCCCAATCGTCGAAGTCGTGGGCCTGGCCGCGAACGAATATCATGGCGTTGATCGAGCCCGACCCACCCTGCACCTTGCCCCGTGGCGCGTAGATTTCACGGTTGTTCAATTGCTTTTGCGGTTGGCTGTAGTACATCCAGTTGAAGGTCGGGTTGTAATACATTTTGGCGAAGCCAACCGGAATCTTGAACCACAAAGAGCTGTCTTTGCCGCCCGCTTCCAGCAGCAACACGGTGTGCTTGCCCGACGCTGAAAGCCGGTTGGCGAGGATGCAACCTGCGGCGCCCGCGCCAGCGATGATGTAGTCATAAGTCATGTACGGTTACCGCGTAAGTCGTTTTAAAGCACCCGCATCAGGTGCCATGCCCCGCCCATTTAAAGGCGGGGGTGGTTCTCAGCCCCTGGCCGGGGAGGTGTCTTTAACGTCGGCGGGAGCGGCCGCCATTTGCAGGTGCAGGCGCTCGCCGGTGTAGGGCGAATGCTTGCGCACCACGTCCATGTTCAACTCCACGCCCAGGCCCGGCTCGGTGGACGGGATGATGTAACCGTCTTCCCATTGCAGCGGTTTGGTCAGGATTTCGGCATGGAATCCACCCCAAGTCATGATGCTTTCCTGGATCAGGAAGTTCGGCGTGCAGGTAGCCAGTTGAAAGCTCGCTGCCGCGCCAATGGGGCCGTTATAGAGATGCGGTGCAATTTGCGCGTAATAGGCTTCGGCCATGCTCGCGATCTTTTTGGCTTCCAGCAGGCCGCCACAGCGGGCGACGTTCATCTGCAAAATGGAGGCGGCACCGGTCTGCAAAACCTTGAAGAACTCATACTTGGTGGTCAGGCGTTCGCCGGTGGCAATGGGGATGCTGGTCTTGGCCGCGACTTGCGCCATGGCCTCTTCCTGACCCGGCGGCACTGGCTCTTCGAACCACAATGGGTCGTACTTTTCCAGGCGCTTGGCCAGACGGATCGCCGAGGACGGCACCATTTGCCCGTGGGTGCCAAACAACAGGTCGCATTTATCGCCCACCGCTTCGCGAATTTTGCGGCAAAAGGTTTCGCAGCGCTCTAACACTTCTAGGGAGATCTGGTGGCCGGAATACGCGGTATAAGGGCCGGCCGGATCGAACTTCAGCGCGGTGAAACCTTTGTTCATGTTTTCGATGGCGCATTCAGCCGCCAGGTCCGGGTCATCGTAGTCGTACTCGCCCTTGCTGTTGACCGGATACAGGTAGGTGTAGGAACGCAGGCGTTCATTGACCTTACCGCCGAGTAATTCGTAAACCGGTTTGTTCGCTGCTTTGCCGATGATGTCCCAGCACGCCATTTCCAGGCCGCTGACCACGCCCATCATGGTCAGGTCCGGACGCTGGGTGAACCCGCTGGAATAGGCCTGACGGAAGAAGCGCTCAATGTGGTGCGGGTCATGGTTGAGCAAGTAGCGTTCGAATACGTCTTCGATGATCGGCAGCATGGCTTTGGGGCCGAAGGTCGCAGCGTATATCTCGCCAACACCTTCGATACCGCAATCGGTTTTGATTTTGACGAACAACCAGTACATGCCACCAATGTGCGGTGGAGGTACGGCAACGATATGGGTTTCAAGGGCGACGATTTTCATCTCAGGCACCAGTCTGGTTCAAGGATTTACGATTGATACGCGCGCGCAATCCCAGAGCCGCGAAGGTCCCGAGCATGCCGACGAAGGCGATATAGCCGAAATAAAGCTGGTAACCGAATGCACCGGGGAAATTTTCGGTGAGGTAGCCATTGATCAGCGGAATGAAGGTGTCTGGCAGATACCCCACCACCGAAACAATGCCGATGGCGAGGCCGGTGATACGCAGCGGGATGTCGCAGGTGTCGAGAATGGCCCAATACAAGCCGCGGATGGCATAGGTCATCAGGCCAATGAAAATCACCGTACCGATCAGCAGTGCCAGACTGTTCAGCCCCGGGAACACTATCAAGCCCGCCATCCCCAAGGTCGCCAGCACCAGCGCCACGATCAGTACCGAGATATTGGAAAACTTGTCGCCGAGCAAACCTCCGCCAATACCACCAATGGGCCGCATCCATAACTTGATGGTGGTTATGGTCCCCGCCATGACCGCAGTCATACCGTTGCCTTGCAGGTAATCGGAGAAGCTATAGGTGGCCCAGAAGATGTGATAACCGCAAAACACAATGGCAGTTACCAGCCACAGCTCCGGGATTTTGACCAAGGTAGCCAAGTCCGAGAGCAGGTTGAAGCTGCCTTTCTGCTCCGCTGCGGTTTCAACCAGCGCCTTTGGATCTTTGATCAGCACCAGTGCAAAACCGATGGCGATGCAGATAAACGCGTACAGATAAACGACGTGTTTGAAACCTTCGGCTGCCGACTCGCCGCGGGTCTCGGTGGCGAAGGCAAAAAGCCCAAGGGCAATGGTGGCCAACAGCGCTTCTACCAAGCCGCGACCGCCATCAAGGATGCCGAAGAAGCGGCCCTGTTCAGTGTGGTGGGCAATCATTTTTACGCGTTTGAGCACCGAAGCCCAAAAGGTCAAACCGGTGGTCAGCCCCCAGCAACCAAAAATAATCATCAGGCCGGTCATGGACGGTGCGGTTGAATACCAAAGGCCCAATGCGCCGGTAGCGACCAGCGAAAAGAAGATTAAAAACCGTGGTGCAATCCGGTCGGCCAACCAGCCGCTGGGCAGATAGCTGAGCAGAAAGATCGTACCCAACATCGAATACAGGTACCCCAACTCACTGTGGCTGATGTGGAACACGTCGAGCATGGTGGTTTGGTAAACCTGACGCAGGTACAGGATCGGGTAGATCGCACCTGCGGCAAGTACCAACAACGACAACTGGATATAACGACTGGCCTTGTCACTGCGGCCTTTTAACGCCGAATTCTGAACAGCGGCAGCAGTGGATGCATGCTTGGACATCTGTGTGACCTCGGGCGTCCTGGTGATCCAGGTGCCCTGATAATTATTGTTTTAGGTGAAGCGGTAAGCGGTATAGAAACGGCCACAAGCGGCTAGCTGCGAACTAAAAACGGTTGGCGCTGAACGTGGCGTTTGAAGCCTGTAGCTGACCTTAAAACTTCATCACGACTAATCGAGTCTGGGTAAATTCGAGCATGCCGTGTTTACCGTCATCACCGCCCAGACCTGAGCGTTTCCAGCCAGCGTGGTAACCCTGATACGGGTCGGCCGGGGTGCGATTGATGTACAGCTCACCGGACTCGATGGCGTTGGCCACTTTCATGGTGGTGCGGTAGTTCTCGGTGTACAGCACCGACGACAAACCAAATTGGTGGTCGTTGGCCATGGCCAACGCTTCGTCGATGTCGCGGTACTTGAGTACGGGTAGCACTGGGCCGAAGATTTCTTCCTGAACGATTTCCATGTCCTGACGGCAACCGCTGAGCAGGGTCGGCGGATAGAAATGGCCTTTGCCTTGCGGCAGCACGCCGCCTGCTTCCAATACAGCACCGTCGGCAATGGCGCGCTCAACCATGGCATGAATGTTTTGCTGGGCACTGGCGCTGACCAGGGGCCCCATCAGTCTAGCGTCGGTGCTGCGGTCACCGATTTTCACCGCCTTGATTTTGGTTCGGAGCAAAGCCAGAAATTCGTCGTAGACATTTTCTTGCACGTAGACGCGCTCTACTGCCGTGCACAGCTGGCCGCAATGAGTGGTCTTGGAGGCGATAATGTCGCTGGCGGCTTTTTCCAGGTCAGCGTCTGCTTCGATGATCGCCGGAGTTTTGCCGCCCAGCTCCAGAGAAGGTTTGGCGATGTTGGTCTTGCAGTAGTCCAGCACCACTCGCCCGGCGTTGACGCTGCCAGTCAAGGTGATCATCCCGACCGATTTGTGGGTGCACAAGGACGATGCCGTGGCGTGGTCCATGGTCAGGATGTTCACCACGCCTGCTGGCATGCCGGATTGCTGGACGGCCTTGGCGATTTCAAAGGCTGAAGTCGGCGTGTTGTTGCTCGGGCGCACTACCACGGTGTTGCCGGCAATCAGCGCCGGGGCGATTTTGCGCAGCAAGGTGTAAACCGGGTAGTTGAACGGAATAAGGCAGGCCACGACGCCGATCGGTTCGCGGTGCAAAAAGATGTTTTCGTCCGGGGTGTCGCTGGGAATGATTTCGCCTTCGATACGGCGAGCCCATTCAGCGTGGTAGCGGGTGATCTGCGCGGCATAACGGGCTTCGTTGCTGGCGTCGGCCACGCTTTTGCCGGACTCGCTGGCCAAGGCAGCACCGATGCTTTCGGCACAGGCATCAAGGGCATCAGCGAAGGCACGCAGGTGGTCGGCGCGCTCAATGCTGGCGAGCTTGCCCCAACCTTTCTGAGCAGCGGCGGCGGCATCTACTGCTGCAATGGCTTCGCTGGCAGTGGCGGCGGCTACATGACCGACCAAGGCTTCGGTCGCGGGGTTGTACACCGCGATCGATGCGTCGCTGGTCGGTTCAATGAAGTGGCCGTTTACAAAGTTTCGCTCTAATCGCATGTCAATCGCCCATCGTTGTTTTTATCCAGTCACCGCAGTCTTGTCATCCGCGCCGGGTTGAACAAACGATTTATTGAGCATTAAAACATTCGTAAAACGCAGGTTACCCCTTACGTTACCCTTCAGACGGCTGACGGCACCGCTTTAGAGGGTTCCAACTGACGTTGCGCCAACCAGATCTCTTCTTGCAGCCATTGGTTGAATAGCTGTAATTGGGGCAACGACGTCTGCTCCGGGCGGGTCACCAGCCAATAGGATTGATGCCCGTCGACATGCACGTTAAGCACTTGGGTCAATTGCCCGCTGGCCAGTTCGGAAGCGACCATGTGCCAGTCGGCAATGGTGATGCCTAAACCATCGGTGGCCGCACGGATGGCGAGGTCCAGCAGGTCGAATTCGTAACCGCCTTGTGTGTCGACACCGCTGATGCGCGCGGCGTCCAGCCAGTGCTTCCAGGTCAAATAACGCTGGTCTTCCCGGGCCAGCACATGCAGCAGGGTCAAGCGATTCAGGTCGATGCCGCGCTCGCTCCACTCCCGCGCATACAAGGTCGGCGAGCACACGGCGATATGCCGCTCCTGTATCAGCAGCGAGCTGTCCAGCCCGTCCCATTCGCCGTCGCCAAAACGGATCGCACAATCCAGGGTGCTGGTCTCGGCCAGACTGTCCTGTAGGCGCGTGGTGATGCTCAATTCCAACTCCGGATGCCGCTCGCGCAGCCTGCCCAAGCGAGGCATCAGCCAGCGATTGGTGAACGTCGGCGGTGCATTGATGTGCAAGCGATTGGCGTGGGATTTCTCCTGAATGCTACGCACCGTCAGCTCGATCTTATCGAAGGACTGATGCAGCGCTCGCAGCAAAACCCGGCCCGCACTGGTCAGTTCCAAATGGTGGTGACGACGCTCCAGCAAGTTCTCGCCCAACTGCTCCTCAAGCTGACGAACCTGGCGGCTGACGGCACTTTGCGTGACGTTCAACAATTCCGCAGCGCGGGTAAAACTGCCCGTACTGCCGGCCACTTCGAAAGCTTTGAGTGCGTTCAGCGCGGGCATTTTGCGTTTCATTAAAGATACTTCCGCATCGGCTGACGAATGCCAAGCATCCCACACCCCGCAGAAAATTTTCTGAGTAACATGCATTTTTGTGTTGGCCGCAGCCACAAGGCTGCCATCAGTACGGCTTTAAGCAGCACTGTTTCCCATCATTAATCATGGCCGGGACAAATCCTAGGCTCGAGGCGTCGGTTTGAGACCAATAATTGTCGCTCACGCATAAGTAGCATGAGTATTTCGCAGTGCAACCATGACAATTAAGCACTGGCGATTTTTATTATATAAACGCTAGTCTAAGTTCAACAGTTAGCCTGTTATCTCCTCGCGTTTATTCTCGGCAAGATTAAAGCTTTGCCTGCACGTGGTACATCCAACCTTATCGAGTCAGACACATGCCAATGCCCATTAACTCGCCGGCAAGAAGTATCGGTGTGCTGGCAGTTATCTTTACCGCGTGCAACGCCACCACCCACGGTTTCAGTATTTTTCTGTATTCGGCTCTATTACCCGAGATCCGCCAAGTCTTCGGGCTAAGTTATAGCCAGGCCGCCTTCATCGCCGCGCTGCTGCAACTGTTCTATATGGGCGCATCTCTCGTCAGTGGCATCGCTGCGGCCTGGATCAGCCCTCGCAATATGGTGCGTTTGACCATTGCGTTAAGCCCGGTGTTGATGGTTTTAGCGGTTGCCACGCCATGGGTCATACCGTTCGCACTGTGCCTGGCGCTGATCTCGGCCTGCGCCGTATCGAACTGGAATGCCATTGCAGCATTGGTGGGCGAGGTAATCCCTGTCTCCCACCGAAGCCGCGTGCTGGGTCTGGCGTCATCGGGGGCGGCGTTTGCGATTTGCCTTAATGGACTGCTGATCGCTTTGTTGCAGGGCATCTCCCTGACGCACTTTTGGTTTATCTGCGCAGGCTTGACGCTGATCGTTACGGTAGCAACGTTTTGGGCGCTGGCACCACTGGCAGCGGACCAACGCGACAAGCCTCAGCGCAAGCCGTCGTTGTGGCGGGAACTCAAGCAATGGCTGCACCTGTGCCTGGAATACCCGGTGGCGCGGCACATACTCGTGCTTAGCGCCTGTGTTGGCGGGATCAGCGGACCCTTCCTGAATTTTCTCTCGGCGTTTGTCAGCGAACAGCTGGGCGCCAGCGCACAAACCACTGGATCGCTGTGGACGCTGATCGGTATCGGCGGGGCGGTAGGCGGTTTGTTGTTGGGCTCATTGGCGGATCGATGGGGCGCGCTGCGAGTCATGGCCTTGAGCATCAGCGCGTTCGGCCTGGCAATGATCGCCTTGCTGTGGCGGCCGAATCTGGAACTGACGTGGCTGGCAGCCGGACTGTTCGCGCTGTTCTATTTTCCGGCATGGGGCTTGATGGCGGCCTACCTCAGCGCACGGTTGAACCCGGTGCAGAGCCTGCAAGTGGTGAGCCTGAGCATGGTCGGCTATGGACTGGCCAGTGCCACCGCCAACGGGCTGTGCGGCTGGATACTGCAAACTACGGGACAGTTCAGCTGGGTACATGGCTGGATTGTCTGTTCGGTAGCGGCCAGCGTATTACTGCTGCGGCTGATGGCTGGTCGTCAACGCGGCGAGTCCGCGCTGGGCCGACAACTCTGAACGGCCCAACTGGCGCCACAAGATATCTGCCAGCGCCGTGACTGCCAACTCCTGACACTGGGCAGAACGCCAGAACATCAACCTCGCGGGTTCGATGGGCGGGAAGCCTTGTGCCTCGTCCAGAATTTGCCAGCCGGCAGGCACCAAGCGGCGCGCAGTAACTCCCACTGAACGCCCCTGTTCGATGGCGATGGCAATGCCACGCGGGCTTTGGCTGGTATACACCACATGCCACGGCCGCCCCGCCTCGGCCAGTGCACCAACGGCGTTGGCGCGAAAAGCACAGCCCTCCGCATACACGGCCAACGGCACGGACTCGTGGGTATCACAGCGCCAATCCCCGGCAGCCACCCACACCAGTGGCTCGTCACACAGGTATTCGCCTTGCTGCATGTTGGTGTGTTGCACGCCCAGCACCAAGTCCAGCTCGCCGCGTTGCAAACGGCCGACCAGCGCCGTGGACATTTCGCAGCAAATGTCTGGCCGCACCAGGGGGAACTGCTCTTGAAAGTCCTGCAACACCTGTGCGAGGCAAAATTGCGCGTAATCCTCCGGCATACCCACATGAACACACGCTTGCTCGTTGGGCAGGTGCACTGCGTTGATCGCATCGCCGTGGAGTTTGAGGATTTGCCGGGCGTATATCAGAAAGGTCTCGCCGCCAGGCGTCAGGCTAACTGAACGACTGGTGCGCTGGACCAGGGGCGTGCCGACGATTTCTTCCAGGCGCTGCAAACTCTGGCTGATGGTCGACTGGGTTTTATGCAAGCGCTCAGCTGCCGCAGAGAATCCGCGGCACTCGATAATCGCGACAAAAACTTTAAGTAAGGTCCCATCCAATTCGCCTGACATAACTATCGCACCCGCCGATGGATTCGATCACAACTTGTAATTTCCACTTCTCACCTCGTTAAGCAACTATCGACTCCACGCAAAACAGTGGTTAAGCCACTCCCAAAATACCCCGTGTATTGATAGTTCCAGGAGCCCTGCATGAGTCTTCAACTTGCCGACGCCGAAGTGGGCGATATCAGCGACATCATTAATACTGAGTTGTACCCCATACATGATTCGGGCCATGTCCGATTGCAGGCACTGATCGAGCACGCCCGCGCTGAATTGGCCGAGGATGGCTGCTGCTTGCTGAAGAACTTCCTGCGGCCGCAAGCGCTGGAACAGGCACGTGCCGAAGGACAGGCGCTGTCGGGCAAGACGTTTTATTCGGTGCGCAAGGTCAATGCCTATTTCACCGAAGACGACCCCACCCTGCCCCAAGATGACCCGCGACGCACATTCATGGAGCGCACCAGCGGCTTCGTGACACGAGACATGATCGCCCCAGACGCAATCATCCATCGCTTGTACGTGTCACCCATAATGAAGCGCTTCATCGGCGCCTGCCTGAACGAGCCAGAGATTTTCGAGTACGCCGACCCGTTCGCTGGCCTGGTGATCAACGTCATGCCCCATGGCACCGAACAACCTTGGCACTTCGACACTAACGAATTCATCGTCAGCATGATGACTCAGAAGCCAGAAACCGGTGGCTTGTTCGAATACGCACCGATGATCCGTTCGCGCACCCAGGAAAACCTCGGCGCGGTGGGCAAAGTAGTACGCGGCGAAGACCACAGCCGCGTGCAGGAACTGGACCTCAACCCCGGCGATTTGCAGATTTTCAAAGGGCGCTTCTCCGTGCACCGAGTCACCAAAGTGCAAGGTCCCACCGAGCGCAATACGGCGATTTTTGCTTATTCCGAAAAGCCCGGAATCGTCGGTCGCGCCCAACGCACCAAGCAGCTTTACGGACGACTGTCCGAAGCCCATCTACAGGCCGAACGCAACTTGGTACGCAGCGACCAGTTGCTCGACTGATTCAACCCCAAAACCTCTATAAAAAACCCACTACGTGCCCCGTGAGGAATACCCGATGAGCTTGTCCGGCCCAAACCGTAACCCCGCCGACTGTGAACCGACCTATGACGAGATCCAACAGATTCAACTCGACCGCCTGCAACGGGTGCGCAATGAGCTGAAGAAGCGCGATTACGCCGCCTGCGTAGTGTTCGACCCCACCCACATGCGCTACGCCACCGGCTCGCGCAACATGCAGGTGTACTCAGCACGCAACCCGGCACGCTATGCCTTTATTCCGGCGGAAGGTCCGGTAGTCATATTCGAATTTGGTGGCTGCCTGCACTTGGCGGAGTTACTCAACACCGTCGACGAAGTGCGTCCGGCCAAAGCCATTTCTTATTACTTCTGCGACAGTTTTTTGAGCAACGTCACCGCCGATTGGGCCGCCGAAATTGACGACTTGGTACGTAAATGTGGGGGCGGCAAACGTATTGCCATCGAAAGCGCGACGTCGGCGGCTGCGTTCGAACTGCAGAAGCTCGGCTACCAGGTGTTCGACGCTCAGGAACCGTTGGAGCGGGCCCGCTGCATCAAGGTGCCTAACGAGTTGAAGATGATCCGTGCCAGCCTGCGTGCAACTGAAGCGGGCGTGCGCTTGATGGAAAGCAAACTTACCCCTGGCATTACAGAAAACGAGTTGTGGTCGCACCTGCACCAACACGTGATCGCCACCGATGGCGACTACGTGGAAACCCGCCTTCTCTCCTCCGGTCCGCGCACTAACCCATGGTTTCAGGAATGCAGCACCCGGCCCATTGAGGCTGGTGATCTGGTGGCGCTGGACACCGATGTCGTCGGGCGTTTCGGTTACTACGCAGACTTCTCAAGAACCTTCCTTTGCGGCGAACAAGCAGCCACCGCCAAGCAGCAGGAACTGTACAAACTGGCCTACGAGCAAGTGCAGACCAACATGGAAATGCTCAAGGCCGGGCGCAGTTTCAAGGAGTACGCAGAGCTGGCATGGAAGATTCCTGACAACTACAAGGCCAACCGTTATTTCGCCCTGGCCCACGGTGTTGGCATGACCGGTGAATACCCCTACGTAGTGCACCGCGAGGACATTGATGCGCTGGGTTACAACGGCGTGTTCGAAGCGGGCATGACCATTTGTGTAGAAAGCTATATCGGTCACGATGCCGGCGGCGAAGGCGTCAAGCTCGAAGAGCAAATCTACATCCACGAAAACGGTATCGAATTGCTCTCCGATTACCCGTTCGATTCGCGCCTGTTGCCCCGTTGAGTTCCCCCGAACGGGGTCGACGCCTCCTTCGACGCCGTTCGTTTTCCCCTTGTTCCACACGGAACGAGGGTTTTTTTGGGCCACGCGCTCAGGGTTTTGCACCTGTGCGTTCACTCGTCCGGCCTGTCTAGCTCAAGCGGCAGCCTTCATTGCGGTCAGTAACATGCATTTATCGAACGTTTCACCCATGAATTTATCATTTGTCCATCGTGGCTCAGATGACAAAACTGCGGCCATCTCTAATAAAAATAAAATGAGAGCTGCCCCATGCCATACCCCGCATCCGTCCTCCTGATTTCGTTGCTCCTTTGTTTGCTGCCGGCTTCACGCCTGTCTTGTCTGCGCCTTTGCGGCACCTGCCACTGACAGTTTCGGTTTATCGGTTCGGTTCATCGAAAAGCGACCGCGTCTGCCGCGAGCCCCCTCTGCGGCCAGTCGGAAAACGCATATTTGCACGTTATCGGAGAGGCATATGAAAGACTTAATGACACTGGACGGCGCCCTGCCGCATCCAGCCGTAAACAGCCTGTGCACTCAAGTCCAAAGCGGCGAGATCAATCGTCGACAGTTCCTGCGTACCGCCGCGCTGCTGGGCATTACCGCCGCCAGCGCCAGCACGTTTGTGGGTTCTGCGCTGCTCGCTGACTCGGCCAGCGCCGCCGATGCCATCGCACCCCGTCAGGGCGGCAGCCTACGATTCGCCTGCGCCATCCAGGAAATCCAAGACCCGATGTTGATCACCTGGATCGAAGCCTCGAACCTGTTGCGCAACTCGCTGGAGTACTTGACCTGGGTAGACGCCGACAACATCACACACCCGTACTTGGCCGAGAGCTGGAGCCCGTCGGACGACCTCAAGACGTGGACCTTCAACTTGCGTCAAGACGTGAAGTGGAGCAACGGCGACACCTTCACCGTCGAGGACGTACAGCACAACATCGAGCGCTGGATTGCTGCCGATTCCAAATCAGTCAATCGCACCGCGTTCCAAGACATCGGCTCCTTTGAAAAACTGGGCGACTTTCAATTTCGCCTGATACTCAAGCGGCCGATACTGGCGATACCGCAAATGCTCAACGCCTTCACCTGCGCCATTGTCCACCGCAGCTTCAAGGCCGGTGACGACTGGGTAAAAAACCCGCTGGGCACTGGGCCGTTCAAGCTGGTCTCGTTCGCGGTCAACAAGCAGGCGACATTTGCCAAGCGTGCCGATTACTGGCGTAAACCTGCCAACCTCGATGAATTACGTTACGTCGACATGGGTACCGACGTTTCCACCCACTTGGCCGCACTGCAAGCAGGCCAGGTCGACGTGCTGTATCGGGTAACCGTCGCAGAGCTCGACCTGGCCAAACGCTTGCCGGGTGCTCAATTGCTAACCTGCAAATCGGCGCAAACCATCGTGATGCGCATGGCCTGCGATCAGAAGCCGTTCGATGATCTGCGGATTCGTAAAGCCGTGGTGCTCTGCGCCGACAACGCACAAATGCTGAAAATTGCCTATCGCGGCATGGGCACTTTGGGCGAAGACCACCATGTTGCCCCCTCCCATCCGGAGTACTTCCCGCTGCCCAAACGCGCCAGGGACGTGGCAGGCGCCAAAAAGCTGCTCGCCGAAGCGGGCCATCCCAACGGGATTGATATCGACCTGATCGTCGGCAATACCCAAGGCCGCTACGAACAGGACTGTGCACAAATCCTGCAGCAGAATTGCGCCGAAGCGGGCATCCGCATCAACCTCAAAGTGATCCCCGCCACTCAATACTGGCCGATTTGGGACAAAGCTGCTTTCAGCCTCACGTATTGGGCCCACCGCCCCTTGGGCGTGATGTCCTTGGAGCTGGCCTACCGCAGCGGCGCGGCCTGGAACGAAAGCCATTACAGCGACCCGGCATTCGATGCCGCGCTGGACAACGCCATGGGCATCATCGATCCAAAACAGCGCGCAGTGGCGATGCAAGCCGTCGAGCAGATTCTGCAAGATGCTTGCGTCATGGTGCAGCCGTTCTGGGGAGACAAATTCACCGCCGCCAGCAAAAAGGTACACGGGTTCAACGTGCACCCTTCGGACTTCTACCCAATGGATGAAGTGTGGTTGAGCGCCTGATTCCGGCGCCCACTCATTGAGCTTGCCCGCTCGGCGCGGCAAGCCTCCATCCCTTGATTAACGGAGCGTGCGAGCATGGCTGAATTTTTAATGCGCAAGCTATTGGCGCTGGTAGCAACCCTGCTGTCGGTGTCGGCGATCGTATTCCTGGCTCTGGAGCTGAACATCCAGGACGTAGCAATCAATGTTCTCGGACCCTACTCCGCTGCCGACCAGCGCGCAGCGTGGCTGGCGGAGCACGGCTACAACCAACCCTTCGTTTTACGATACCTTGTGTGGTTAAAAGACTTCGTGAGTGGCGACTGGGGCACCTCGGTACACTTTCGTGAGCCGGTGATCGACCTGTTGCTGCCTAGCCTCTGGCAGACCCTGATGCTCGCCGGACTGGCGCTGCTGATCATGGTGCCGGTGGCACTGACACTGGGAATTCTAGCGGGCATTCGTCAAGGCTCGGCACTGGACCGCCTGGTATCGTTTTTGTCGATCGTTACCACTTCGATTCCCGACTTTGCCAGCGCGGTGTTTGTCTCGGCCATCTTCGTCTTCTGGCTTAACTGGTTGCCGGGGGTCAGCAGCATGAGCGACGGCTTCAACGCCGTGGAAATGGCACTGCCACTGATGGTGCTGTGTCTGTTCGGCATCGGTTACCTGGCGCGGATTACGCGAGCGTCCATGGTCGAAGTGATGCAGGCGCCCTACATCCGAACTGCCCGCCTGAAAGGTGCATCCACCACTCGCATCGTACTGCGCCACGCCCTGCGCAACGTGCTGATCGCGCCTATCACGGTGATCATGTTGTACATCCCGTGGCTACTGTCGAACGTCATCGTGGTCGAGGTGTTTTTCGCCTACAAAGGTTTCGGCTCGCTGCTCTACACCGCTTCGCTGAACCATGACGTTTACTTGATCGAAGCGTGCGCAATGATCAGCGGCGTAGTGGTCGGTGCGACCAAAATATTCTCGGACCTGGCGTACACCTGGCTCAACCCGCGCATCACCCTGCGCAGTCTTGGCGCAGGTGCCCAATGAACCTTCTTAACTCGTTCAAACACCCCTTGGCCGCGCTCGGTCTGCTGCTGGTAGGCAGTTGGGTGCTAATGGCACTGTTTGCGCCTTGGCTTGCGCCTCATGACCCGCTGGAAAGTTTCACTCCGCTGCTGACACCCATGACCCCCGACAGCAACGGCATGAGCTTCCTGCTGGGCACCGACATGATCGGCCGGGACATTCTTTCACGGCTCATCTGGGGCACCCGAACCGTATTGTTCTGGTCGATCCTGGCGACGCTGACTGCATTCGCGGTGGGCATCGCCATGGGCCTGTGCGCTGGTTACTTCAGTGGCTGGGTGGACGCCTTGCTGTCGTATGTCGCCGACACCGTGTTGTCATTTCCGGTGTTGGTGCTCTACATCGTGATCATCATCGCGCTGGGTGCCTCGGCGCTGAACATTTTGATTGCAGTCACGTTCACCAGCGCCCCGGCGATCTTCAGGATCATGCGTGCGCTGACCATCGACATCCGCTCCAGAGACTACGTGCTCAGCGCCATCACCCAAGGCGAAGGTCCGCTGAGGATCATGCTGGTAGAAATCCTTCCCAACTGTGGTGGCCCGCTGATCGTCGATTTTTGCCTGCGCATTGGCTACACCGCAATCATGATCGGGGCCCTCGGTTTTCTTGGCCTCGGCTTGCCGCCACCCACCCCGGATTGGGGCGGAATGATCAACGAAGGCCGGAGCATGGCTATCGCCTTCCCGCACTTGGTGATTTTCCCCTGCATTGCCATCTCCACCCTGATGCTAGGCCTAAGCCTGCTAGCGGATGGTCTGGACGAACACGCCCAGAAAAGCACAAGGAGTTGAGCATGAGTCCCCAACCTAATCAGCAACAAGTGCTGCGTGTGGAAAACCTTTCCATTGAATTGCCCGCGGGCGCTGACCGCAGCCACGCTGTAAAAGGTATCAGCCTGGACGTGCGCAAGGGTGAAATCCTGTGCGTGATCGGCGAGTCCGGGTCCGGTAAGTCGGTATTGTCGGCGGCGATCATGGGCGACTACGCCAAGGGCCTGCGTCACAGCGAGGGAGTCATCGACTTTCTCGGCAGCGATATTTGCCGCATGGATGAGTCCGCATTGCGCCGGCTGCGGGGTAATCGTATTGCGATGATTTTCCAGGAGCCCATGGCAGCGCTTAACCCGGCGATTCGCATCGGTCAGCAGGTCGAAGAAATTTTCGATATTCACGCGCCAACGATGCCTGCTGCCGAGCGCCGCGAACGCACACTGGCACTGCTTGCTTCTACGCAGTTACCGGACCCGCCACGAATCGCTAACAGTTTCCCCCATCAACTTTCCGGCGGCCAATGCCAGCGCGTGGTGATTGCCATGGCACTGGCGATGAATCCTGATTTGCTGATTGCTGACGAACCGACGACAGCGCTCGACGTGACCACTCAAGCTCAAGTGTTGAAGCTGGTGCGGGACCTGCGCGGCCGCGGCCAGCACGGCATTTTGTTCATCACTCACGACTTCGGCGTGGTCGCAGAAATAGCTGACCGAATCGCCGTGATGGAAGGCGGTGTGCTGGTGGAAATTGGCGAGCGTGATCAAGTGCTGCACGCGCCGAAACACCCCTATACCCGCAAACTGATCGCGGCTGTGCCGGCCCTGCACCCTGAACTGCATGCACCGAGTGCAGACGGCGAAATTGCGCTACGTATTGAGCACCTGACCAAAACCTACACTGTCGGTGGTCGCTCGGTGTCGGCCCTCAAGGACGTTTCGCTGCAGTTGCCACGGGGTAAGACGTTGGCAATTGTCGGCGAATCGGGCTCTGGTAAAAGCACGCTGGTGAAAGCAGCCATTCGCTTGATCGACAGCGACAGCGGACACGTATGGCTCGGTGACACTGACTTTCTGGCCTTGAACGGTTCAGCCCTGGCGGCCAATCGTCGGCGGATCCAGATGATTTTCCAAGACCCCTATGGTTCGCTCAACCCACGGCATCGGGTCGGCGACATTATCGGCCGGGCTGCGCAACTGCGTGGGCTGTCGGCCAAGGATGCATGGACCGAAGCCGGCGACTTGTTAGAGCAAGTCGGGCTCAAGCGAGACGCCCTCAAACGTAAACCACGGCAATTTTCCGGTGGCCAACGCCAGCGCATCGGTATCGCCCGGGCGTTGGCGATGCGCCCGGAAATACTGATTGCCGATGAAAGCGTCTCAGCGCTGGATGTCTCGGTACAGAAGCAGGTCCTGGAGTTGCTCGCCGAGTTGCAACAACGGTTCAACCTGAGCATTTTGTTCATCACCCATGACTTGCGCGTAGCGGCGCAGATCAGCGATTACATCGCGGTGATGCGCCAAGGACAAGTGGTGGAGTACGGCACGGCGGAACAGGTGCTTTTGCGGCCGCAAAACACCTACACCCAAACCTTGCTGGCGGCGGCTCCCGGCGCCTCGGCGATACCGATGGCACCCGCAACAACCTCTGCGTTGAGGCTGATAAGACCCTAGTTCAACTGAGTCAACAAACCTTACCCCGTGCCGCCGCATTCGCTGCGGTCCGGGCTGCTGTTGCCCATTATAAAATCAGACATCGGAGCTCACTTTGCGCACACTCACCCCTCGTGCTATCCGTTCCATTGCTTTAATTCCCGTATTAGGGGCCTTCGCGGCGCCAGCCATGGCGATACAGGTGACCGACAACCTCGACCTCGGTGGCGCAGTGCGTGCCCGTTGGGACTACGACCCTGACCGCGACATTCAGAAGTTTAACTTCGACACGGCATTCCTCACTGCCAAGTACACGTCTGACACGTGGATCGGCGCGGCCAAGTACCGCTTTTACGGGCGGGCTTATCCTTACCAGTACACCAATAACGTCGGCGATGTAGCCTTTGCCGAGTCTGCCTGGGTCGGCTATAAATTCAATCCAAACCAGCAAATCCAGGTCGGCCTGAATCAGGTGCCATTTGGCCTGCAGCCTTATTTTGGCAGCACCTTCTATGAAACGCTGGGTAACGTCATCGGCTTGGAGGACTTGGAGGAAGTAGGTACCAAATACATCCAGCAAATCGGCGACTGGAACGTGCAGGCAGGTTATTACTTGCGTCCTGCCTGGCAAGGCAAAGGCACCAGCAAGGGCGATACCTACTCCAGCGCTATCTCCCAAGCTGACAGCTACGTTGTCGATGGCAGCAACAACCAGGAACGCAACACCGTGATCCTGCGAGTGGCCAAGGCACTGGACATCGGTGGCTGGAAATCCGAAGTTGGCATTTCCGGCCTGACCTCGGAACTAAAAAACAGTGATACCGATAACACCGGTCGTCGTAACGCGGTGGCTGTGCATTACCTCGGCAAAAATGGCCCGTGGGGCGTGCAGGTACAGGCCACGCGCCAACAGATGTCACCGCGTAACCCCGGCACCGACGCGCTGGTCACCGTTGGCGGCTACGACGGCACCTACAACGTTGCCGCCCGTGGCAACCTGTACGTGGCGGACCTGAGTTACGACGTCGAAGGCAAGCACCTGTTTGACCTGATCAGTGGGGTCAAGCTGTACGCCAACTACAGCGCCTTCGTGAAATCAGACGACGATTTCAACACCTCACAACGGGCAATCTTCGGCACCTCGTTCTCGTTCAGCAAACTGTGGATCGCCACAGAATGGCTGTACGGCAAGAACGACCCATACATTGGTGGCAGCAGCTATACGCAGAGCCTGGGCGCCGGTGGGACAAACCATTGGGAGAATCAGCTGTATACGAATATCGGGTATTACTTCTAAGGGCAAAAGCGCGGCGTGTAGCTTGTTAACGGTAATACGGCGCCGCTGCTTCGCGCTCCATCGCGAGCAAGTTCGCGCCTACAGAAGATGTGTGTTTGGTTGGCTAGTTGGGGCTGACCAAATCCTGTAGGAGACTGGCTTGCCAGCGAATGCCGCACCAAAGTTGTTCAGGTAGCCCGCGTTACCAACCGCGCTGATGGCCTGGCAAACCGCCTTCATCAGGTCAGGAAAAATCGCAGCCTTCGGCAGCCCCTACAAGATGAGGTAAAGGCATAAGACTTGGCGGCCCCCTTACACAAAATAACTACAACTCCTTGCACCACGCCCTACAGATAGCGTCAGATAAGCACCACAGAAGCGTCACCCACAAAAACAATAAACCAGCCCCACGCAACACCGGCGGCAGGTGTGGAGTCATCCTTTCATGCGTCAACTGCCCTCGCTGAATATGCTGCGGGTCTTCGAAGAGGTTGCTCGGCATCGCAGCTTTAGCCAAGCTGCCTTGGGTTTGAACGTCACTCAAGGTGCCGTCAGCCGGCAGATCAAGCAACTCGAAGATTACCTTGGCCACGCTCTTTTCATCCGTACCCCGCAAGGACTGTCGCTGACCGAAACCGGCATTGCCCTTTCCCCTCATCTGGAGCAAGCGTTCGACCACATCGAACGTGCCCTGCAATCTGTGCGAGTGCCCAACTTGCGCCAGCGCTTGCGAATTGTGGCGCCACCGACTTGGGCCACGCGTTATTTGTCAGCGCACCTGCGCGCATTCTGCCAGCGCTACCCTGATATCAGCCTGAGTGTGACCCACCAAAATGGCCACGATAACCTCGCTGAACTCGACTGCCATATCCGCTTTGGTGTCGAAGCCGCCAGTCACTGCAGCAGTCAATTATTGGTGATGGAACGACACATGGCGGTAGCGAGCCCGGAGTTGTTCGTCAACGGTCAGCCACCGGATCTGCAGCAGCATCCATTGCTGCACATTCTGCACGACGGCAAGCGTTTGAGAGTCTGGGAGAACTGGTTGGCGGCCATGGGTCGTGACGATATCGATGCCGGGCAAGGACTGGAATTCAGCACCCTGGACCAAGTCATTCACACAGCATTGGCAGGAGGCGGGCTCGCGGTCATCGACCGGCAGATGATCGAAAAGGAACTGTCCAACGGCAGCCTACTGCCAATCACCCCGGTGGAGGTGATCGGACCTTATGGATATTGGTTGGACGTGGCCAATGACAAGCTGGGGTTATCGAAAGTGCGGTTGTTTACTGAGTGGTTGGGGCTGGTGAGCAACCCTTGAAGGTGCGGATTCCAGCTCATCACAGAGCCCTTTTTCACTGGCGATGGCCTTCAGCTTCCCAGTGGCACCGCCACGTTGACCGCCGTTGAAGGACTGCCCTGAACAGGGATCGGAGCTGTGACCTGCGCCGTGCCCTGGACCTTGCATGCTTGGCTTAACGTGAGGGATTTGGTTTCCGGTGCCCAGGCCCAGGAAATGATCGCACCTAGGGTCAAAATAGCCGCGAGAATGCCCATGGTGGGACTCAAACCTATTCCTGCCACACTGACCGGCAACAGGAACGTACTGATCGCCGAGCCAAGGCGACTCACTGCTGTCGCCAGACCAATGCCACTGGCACGAACCTCGGTCGGAAAACTTTCAGCCGGGAAAACTCCCACCAGGTTACTCACCGCCGACAGCACCAAGGTGAAGACCCCAAACGCCAAAATCATGAAAAATGCCGCGTTGTTCGGCAGTACCGCGAGGATCAGCAAGGCCACCGCGAGAACAATAAATGCGTTGATCAAGAATCCCCGGCGCGAAAACTTTACCGTGCACCAGATGCCAATCAGCGCGCCCAAAATCAACAGCATGTTCAGCATCAATTCAGTACCAAACCCTTCGGCTAAACCCATCTTGCTCAGGATCGACGGCAGGAAGGTGTAGATAGCAAAGTACGGCATCACGATGCAGACGAAGAACAGGCAGTTGAAAGCGGTACGCTTACGGTATTCGGGGCTTAGCAGCACCGCATAGCCAGAACGCGTTTCAGTGGATTGGGTTTCGTCCAGTTCGACGTTGTCACCCAAGTGCTTCTTGACGATGGCTCGGGCTTCGGCAATGCGCCCCTGATTGACCAACCAGCGTGGCGACTCTGGCGTGCCGATACGGGCAACTAGAATCAACGCGGCGGGGATCGCCGAAGAGGCCAGCATCCAGCGCCATGCGTCATCACCCAAGCTGAGCATGGCGGTGCCAACGAACGTCGCCGCGACATAACCGAAAGTCCAGATCACACTGAATGATCCCAACAACACACCGCGGTTTTTCTTCGGCGCAAACTCGGCAAGCATGGCGTGGCCGACACTGAAATCACCGCCTAAACCGATGCCGATAAGCACTCGGCATAAAAACAACTGCAGGGGCGTTTGGGCATAGAACTGCATCACCGATGCCACAGTGATCAATACGAAACTCACCAGGAAGATCTTCTGCCGACCCGTTTTGTCGGCGATCCAGCCAAAGAACAGACTACCGAGAAATAACCCGATCAGAGCCGAAGCACCAATCAATCCTTGCCACAGTGCATCCAAATGCATCTGCGGGCTAAGCAGCGTAAACGCGATGCCGATAAGCCCGAGAATATAACCGTCTGTAAAGTGCGCACCGAACGTCAGGCCGGCGATTTTGATGTGGAAGCGCCCAATGGGCAGGTCATCGATCTTTATCGGTTGAACCGACATATTCTTCTCCTTTTTCTTATTTTTCAGGGAGTAAAACGTCGAGCATCAGGCGCCCCCGCGTACGAAGGCGCCGCTGTGTTACAAACCGCCCATCAACAGGTATTTGATCTCCAGATAATCCTCAAGGCCATACCGAGAACCTTCGCGGCCCAGCCCTGACTCCTTCACTCCACCAAAGGGAGCGACTTCAGTGGAGATTATCCCTTCGTTGATGCCGACCATACCGACCTCCAGCCCTTCGGCCATGCGCCACACCCGGCCGATGTCACGGCTGTAAAAGTAGGCTGACAACCCGTAGGGCGTATCGTTGGCTCGTTGCAGCACCTCGGCTTCGTCTTGAAATCGGAAACAGGCAGCCACTGGGCCAAAGGTTTCATCCTGGGCGATCAGCATGTCGCTGTTGGCATCAATCAGAATTGTTGGTTCATAGAACGTGCCGCCCAGTGCGTGACGGCGACCACCGCACAACAACGTGGCACCTTTGGCCAGTGCATCACAGACGTGAAGTTCAACCTTGGCTAGCGCCGCAGCATTAATCAGCGGACCTTGCTCGGTGTCGCCTTCCAAGGCGCTTCCGATGCGCATCGCTGCGACCGCTTCAGCCAGTTTGCCGGTGAAAGCTTCGTAGACGCCGTCTTGGATAAAGAAGCGGTTAACACATACGCACGTCTGCCCGGTATTGCGAAACTTGGAGGCCATGGCGCCTTTAACAGCGGCATCCAGATCGGCGTCGTTAAATACAATAAACGGCGCGTTACCGCCCAATTCCAACGAGACCTTTTTCAAGGTATCGGCGGCCTGACGCATGAGCAATTTGCCCGTGCGGGTGGAGCCGGTAAACGATAGTTTGCGTACGACGCTGGAAGCTTGCAGCGCGCCACCGATGGCCACCGCGTCACCGGAAACGACGTTAAATACGCCGGCTGGTATACCCGCCTGCTCTGCCAATACTGCCAAGGCAAACGCTGACAACGGCGTCTCTTCCGAGGGTTTGAGGATCATTGTGCAACCGGCTGCCAGTGCTGGGCCGACTTTGCGAGTGACCATGGCCAGCGGGAAATTCCATGGGGTAATTGCCGCTACTACGCCGATGGCCTCTTTGACGACGATGATCCGCGCATCAGGCTTATGGCTTGGAATGACGTCGCCGTAAGCGCGTTTGGCTTCTTCGGCGAACCATTCCAGGAAACTTGCCGCGTACACCACTTCGCCCATGGCTTCGGCCAGTGGCTTGCCCTGCTCGCGGCTGAGCAAAGTTGCCAGTTCTTTTTGATGACTGAGCATCAAGTCGCTCCAGCGCTTGAGACGCTGGCTGCGTTCTTTGGCGGTCAGTTTGCGCCAGGCCGGCAAGGCACGCTGGGCGGCAGCGATGGCACGATTGGTTTCCCCAGCACCGGCTTTTTGTACCTCTGCGATCAATTCGCCATTGGCCGGGTTCAGTACGGGATAACTCGGGCCGCCACTGGACCACTGGCCGTCGATGAAATTGCCGTTACGGATCAGCGCGCTCATGCCACAGCCTCGGTCAAAGTGAAACGTTCAAGACCCGGACGGGCCGTACGCAAAATACGTTTACCGGCGGTGTAGTCATTGATCACGTCGCACGGGGTGTAATTGCGCTCCAGCTCATGCAATTCGTCGGCATCAAATCGGGTTTCCAGCGCTGCCAGCGCGCTGTCGAATTGTGCAGTGGTGTCAGCACCCACCAGCATGCAATCCACCCCTGGATGGTTGGCGACCCACGCTTGGGCAATCTGTGCGTTGGACACACCACGGGCACGGGCAACACGCTGCACTGAATGGGCAATCGCAAACGATGCATCGTCGCTGTACATCTGCTGGGTAAACAGGTCGGTCTGGTTGCGTGTCGACTGTACGTCCCCGGTCAACAGCCCGCGGGCCAATGGACTAAACACCGAGACACCCAAACCTTGATCGCGGCAGAACGGAATCATCTCTCGCTCTTCTTCGCGGTAAGCGCAGTTAAGTTGCAGCTGCATATTGATGGGCTTGACCCAACCGTTGCGCTCACAGGCCAAGAGGACTTTTGCCAGTTGTCCTGTAAGCATGGTCGACACGCCGATGTAACGTGCTTTACCGGAGCGCACGATATCGTTCATGGCGCACATGGTTTCTTCCACCGGTGTGTTCACGTCGAAGTAATGCAACATGAACACATCGACGTACTCCATGTTCAGGCGCTTGAGCGAAGCATCGATGCTGTCCATGATGTGCTTGCGCGAATGACCGCTGACGTTGAGGCCATTGCGTGTTCCATAACCGACTTTAGTGGTGATGACCAAGTCTTCGCGACGGGCCAGACGCTTGACGATACGCCCCACCACTTCCTCACCCACACCAGCGGAATAAAAGTCCGCCAGGTCGATGAAGTTCACCCCATTGTCCAGCGCGTGCGCGACGATCGGCTCGCTTTGCTGCTCATTGAATATCCATGGTTTCCAGTCCGGGGTGCCCATGTTCATGGTGCCCAGGCACAGGCGGGAGACTTGCAGGCCGGAATTGCCCAAACGAATATATTGCATGGGAAACCTCAGGCTTTTGGCGTGTAGAAAGGGTTGCTGATGTGGTCGACCACATCCGTCAGTTGTGCTTTTTCCGGTTTACCGGAAAGGGCCGCTCGAATCGCCGTGCGGCAGGCGTTGTAGTTGTTGCGGTACACCGCATCCAGGTCGTTGCAGGCCGGGTTGACCCAGTTCGCGGTCACAATCGCCCACTCGTCTTCGGCTTCAGGCGGTAAGGTGCCGTCCAGCAACGATTCCAGAACAGCTTTGGCGATCCCCGCTTGGGACGCGCCCCACGTTGCATTGCCATGCAACTCGCTGCCGATGGCTGCTTTGTTGACATAAAGGGTCATGGGTTTGACCGGAATATTGGGCTGAGCGATCACCATGAACGGGCAATGCCCTTGGCTGGGTGACGCAAGGCTATTTGCGAAAGCCTGACCCGCTGGGCCATTGCGTGGGCCGATAAGAATATTAATGTGTGCTGCGTTGACGCCTGGACCTTCGAAGCCTTCACCGATGTACAAGTCGAGTTCTTTCATGAGTTATTACTCTTCAGGGATTTTGGGTGGTCAGAAATGCACGCAGGTGTAGGCTGCGTGATAAAAATCGGGGTTCGAAGAGCGCAGTACGTAACTGGCGAAGACGTGGCAGTGATGGTGAGTCATGGTTGCAAACGCTCTTTTTGTTGGGGAGCTGATTTGCGACTTTTTAGCATTGGGGATTGAAGGGGCGACAACCATTAAAAATCATGAGGCCATGAGTTAAGGTCATAACGAGCGATCTCGTCGATATTCAGTAATTTTCGCGCTGTACTACTCGGCTGAAATACTGGGTCAGGTCTGCTGCGCAGATGAAGCGTGTAATTGTATTGCTCAAGGTTTTGACAGCGGGAAGCCCCGAAAAATTGAGCCGGGCCTGTCGTCGACGCTCCAATCGAGACCATTGTTCAGTGAGTAATAATTGCTCCAGAAAATCGGCGTAACTGGTCTCTTTTTCGGCCGCCTGTTGCGCCAGTGCAGGCCATTTGGCGGCGAAGGTGTTCAGTTTAGGTGGACACCTTCGCCTTTGGCATCGGTGTCTGGAAGGCGTGTTCGCCGCACGGATACCAACGACCGCCCTATCCTGCTGCCAACACTTTAAAAGACCGGCAATCGCTCGAATCTTGACGCAGATAGTGCGTGAAGCCTCTAATAAAAAGCCTTAGCTATTTTTGTCCAGACGATAAACATTGGAACGGGCATCCTCCGTTCAATTTCGGAATCGGCTATGGATATTAGTTCCGACCTGCGGGTCTAGCTTTCATTGAGCCTCTAGCAGAAGCACCTATGAACCCTATCAAGATCATCTGCACTTTAATTCTCCTTCAGGGCTTAGCAGGCTGCACGACCGAGCCTACAACTCTGGAAGATGGCCAATCCAAGGTTAACCTGCAGGCACAGCCTGGTGACGAGATGATTGCAAGACGATTAGACGAAGAACGATCGAAAAAATTAAAATATTTCATCGTTTCTTCCGGAGAACACAAAATGGAGCTTGGAATAGTCAAATGGGACTACCAAGAAAGACGTCGTACTTGCCTTGCGGCTCTCAGTTTTAGGGATTTTTTACCGAATCAACGTTACGACTTGGTGGAGAGCAGTGGCCTCGGCAGGAATGTGACGGTGACCCTTATTGACAGCAAAGGTAATACCATCGCCAAAAATGACAAAGTAGCTTGCCTGTGAGATTTCAAAATCTTGCACCCCGTTGATGTTAGATGATTGACCAAGCGCATGAGCTAAAACGCTATTATTGAACACGGATTCCGAGACATTCCCCATCAGGCCCCAGCAGTAGCTGTAGCCATTGCCGTGCTGCCGATCGCTCGTCTACATCACCGTCATGTTCAACCCGCGCACTTCAGCCGCGCGTGATCCTGAGAAAGGGTCAGTCCAACAGGATTCGCAATTGCGCACATCAGTACGCTGGGCGGTAAGCTAACCATCCGGAGGAATGCCAACGATGTATCCAACCACGCCTGACGGGCACTATTTTGTTGTCAAAGGACGACTGTGGCGATGCTCCAAAGACTTGGATACCGACTTTTCTTTGTATGAGCGTCCAATCCCGAGATACCCACTCCCCCTCTACATCCCGATTAATTTGGCCTAGGACGACCTATGACCTTCTTCATCTTTCTTCTAGCATGCTGCGCAGCTGCAGCTACCGGTATCATTTTCAAACCTGGGGCATGGTATGAAGCGCTTCAAAAACCGAGCTTCACTCCACCGAATTGGGCGTTTCCGGTGGCTTGGACGACCCTCTATTTGCTTCTCGCGTGGGCAGGATATCGCCTAACTCTGCTTCCTGGCAGCGAGACAGTGCTGGCTTTATGGGCCGCTCAGATTGCACTTAATACGTTGTGGACACCGGTGTTTTTTGGAGCGAACCACATCGTCGCTGCGATGGTAATTCTTGCTCTGCTGTGGATCGTTGTGGCCGCGATGGTCGTGATGGCTTTGCAGCTAGACATCGTTACAGGGCTTATTCTATTCCCCTACCTGGCGTGGCTCTCGGTGGCAGCTGCATTGAATTTCTCAATCCTTCGTCACAATAAATGACGAAACCGAAGATGGTTCGTCGTAATAATTCTCAGCGTGGAAGCGGTATGCCCGCTTGGATATTGGAGGGCCAATATTGCATCTGGAAAGAACGCGTGAACGCTGTTTTGGAGAGGACAGTCGTCTAACTTCAGACATACACGTTGAGCTACAGGGGGCGACCACGGCTTATATCTATAACTTCGCAGTTGCCTGACCGGCGCAGTCTACGAAATCCCACGGGCGGCATGGCAACGCTCGAAATGACACCAGACGATCAGCATATCGAAGGCGCCAGGTAGTTTCTTCCCTGGCTACATCGAGCTCACCAAAATCCCGAACTCATTCGACTGCCAGACCTCAGATAAGAAGGTCTTGAAAAGTCGAAGGAACGGAAGATGAAAACGCTGAAGGTAGCGACGTTCAACGTTAACGGCATCAATACACGGCTCTCGAACCTTAAACAGTGGCTTGAGCGAGAGCAGCCCGATATCGTTTGCCTGCAAGAACTTAAAGCTCAGGATAAAGACTTCCCCGCACGGGAACTCGAAGCTGCGGGTTACGGATCGTTGCACCTGGGCCAAGCGTCTTGGAACGGGGTGGCCATTCTGGCCCGAGACTCGGAGCCGCTGCTCATCCAGAAAGGTCTTCCTGGCGAAGAGAAAGACATACAGTCCCGTTATTTGGAAGCCGCCGCACACGGCCTTATCGTAGCGTGCCTGTATCTGCCCAATGGAAATCCCCAACCTGGGCCAAAGTTCGAATACAAGCTCAGGTGGTATGAGCATCTAATTGAACATGCCAAAACGCTACAATCCAGTGACCACCCTGTTGTTCTTGCGGGCGATTTCAATGTCGTACCGACCGACATGGACATCTATAACTCGCGCTCCTGGCTTAAGAACGCACTGCTGCAGCCCGAAAGCCGTGAGTGTTTTGAGCGACTCTTGGGTCAAGGCTGGCTCGACTCGCTGCGGCATCTTTATCCAGAGGAGCGCGTATATACATTTTGGGATTATTTTCGCGGGCACTGGCAGAGCAATTCAGGTCTGCGCATCGACCATCTCCTGTTAAACCCGGTACTGGCCCCTCGCCTACAAGAGGCAGGAGTGGACGCCTGGGTGCGAGGTGAGGAGCATGCCAGTGATCATGCCCCCACATGGATCAGAATCGCGGAGTCCCCGAAAAAGCCCAAGAAAAACGCAAAGAAGACTGACGTTGCGCCTTCAGCATCAAAGTCCCATCCGAATCTTGAAGAGTACAACCGCAAGCGGGACTTCGAAGCCACCCCGGAGCCTTCGGGTGCTAAAAAAACCAAGTTCGCCGTAAACCACAAGGCAAAAGCGCCAGCGGCTTTACAATTTTGCATTCAAAAGCATGACGCATCCCGCCTCCATTACGATTTCCGCCTGGAACTGGATGGCACGTTGAAAAGCTGGGCTGTTCCCAAGGGGCCTTCACTCGATCCCCAAGTAAAACGCTTGGCCATGCATGTCGAAGATCACCCGATTGATTATGCAACGTTCGAAGGCAGCATCCCCGAGGGGCATTATGGCGCTGGCGATGTGATCGTCTGGGATCGTGGCGTCTGGAAACCACTGTCAGACCCCGCCGAGGCCTATTCCCAGGGGCGGCTCAAATTTGAATTGCAGGGAGAAAAGCTCAGCGGTCTCTGGAACTTGGTCAAAGGCCACAGCGAAGGAAAACAAAAACCGTGGTTTTTGATTAAGCACCAAGACGATTTCGCCCGCCCTGAATCAGAGTACGACGTCGTCAAGGAATTGCCTGACAGCGTGTTAAGCGAGCGGACGATTATCGCCAAAACTCATGGGGGAAAGGCCGCCGCCCCTAAGCCTGTTGAAACAGTACCGGCTGCGAAGAAAAAGACTGGCAACACTCAACTAACCGGGGCCCAAGCAGCCGAGATGCCTGACAGTATAAAACCAGAATTGGCAACGTTGGTGGAGTCAGCGCCTGGCGGTGATTGGCGTTACGAAATTAAGTTTGATGGCTATCGCATCATGGCCAGAATTGACGCCGGCAAAGTTCAGTTGTTTACCCGCAATGGTCATGACTGGACGCACAAACTTCCTCGCCAAGCCGAAGCCATCGCCGGTCTTGCGCTTGAATCGGCATGGCTAGATGGAGAAATGGTCGTCGCCAACGACGAAGGTGTTCCCGATTTCCAAGCGCTGCAAAACGCATTTGAAGTTGGTCGCAGTGGCAACATCGTCTACTACCTGTTCGACCTGCCCTATCTCAACGGTATGGATCTGCGGGAAGTGCCCCTTCAGCAGCGTCGCGCCGCGTTATCACAACTGCTGGAGCGCAGTGAAGACGACATACTCAGGTTCTCAGAAGATTTTGGCGAGGAGCCCGATGCTCTTCTGAACAGTGCCTGCCAGATGAAGATGGAGGGCCTGATTGGTAAGCGAGTCGGCAGCTCATACACCTCGCGCCGCAGCGGCGACTGGATCAAGCTGAAGTGCAAACGGCGGCAAGAGTTTATTGTGGTCGGTTATAGCGAACCCAAGGGCGCTCGCAGTAAATTCGGAGCCCTGCTATTGGGACTGCATGACGCCGATAGCGGCGAACTAAGGTACGCGGGAAAAGTCGGTACCGGATTCAACGAAGCCACGTTGAATACAATCTTCGATCAGCTTGTGCCGCTTGAAATGAAGAAGGCGGCGGTCGTCAATCCACCAACAGGCTTTGAAGCCAAAGGGGTTCATTGGCTCAAGCCCGTACTGCTGGCGGAAGTCGCATTCGCGGAAATCACCAAGGAAGGTTCTGTACGGCACGCAGTTTTTCATGGCATGCGCAATGACAAGCCGGCGAAGGCAATTACCGAAGAGCGCCCTGCTCCGCCAATAGCCGAAAAGAAGCAGACACCGTCCAAACCACCTGTAAAAACCCCGCTAGACAATCAGGCCCCCGAAGTTAAAACAGCTGCCTCCAAGACGACTGGCAAGATCAGACTGACCCACCCCGAGCGGGTAATCGACCCCGTCAGCGGTTCGTCCAAGCGTGATCTTGCCGATTACTACATCGGCGTCTCAGACTGGCTGCTTCCCGAACTTGCCAATCGTCCCGTCGCATTGGTGCGCGCACCTGAAGGCATCGCCGGTGAATTGTTTTTCCAAAAAAATGCAGACCGTCTCGCTATACCCGGCATTGAAACCATGGGCAAGGAATACACCGGCCACCCCGTGATGTTGATCAACAACATCGAAGCCCTGGTGGGTGCCGTCCAAATGAGCACCATCGAGTTGCATACGTGGAATGCTGTCTCCAAAGATCTTGAGCGACCCGACCGTTTCATCCTCGATCTCGATCCAGACCCCGTGCTGCCTTGGAAGAGCATGGTCGAGGCCACTCAGTTGACGCTAACCGTTCTGGATGAGCTCGGGCTCAAGTCATTTCTGAAAACAAGCGGAGGCAAAGGAATCCACTTGGTTGTGCCGCTTACGCCAAAAGACGACTGGGAAGCCGTCAAAAGCTTCAGCCATGCCATTGTTAAACATATCGCCAAACTACTCCCTGATCGTTTCTCCGCCGTTTCCGGGCCGAAAAACCGCGTCGGGAGAATCTTCATCGACTACCTGCGAAACGGCCTGGGCGCAACGACTGCATGTGCTTACGGGGTTCGCACCCGCGAAGGTTTGCCGGTCTCGGTGCCGATTTTCCGTGAAGAATTGCTGGAGATCAAAGGCGCTAATGTCTGGAATATCCAGAACATCCATGAACGATTGGGTCAGTTAGACAAGGATCCCTGGGCTGACCTGAACAAAACTCGACAAACGATTACGGCTGAAATGCGCAGGCGTGTTGGCCTCAAGTGAAACTCAAAAAACCGGAGAATGAAATCGACAACAACTCACATCAACAAAACCGACAAAGGCTGGGCGCTTACCAAGCAAGGTGCATAGCGCGCATCGAAAACCGCCGCCACTAAATAAGAGATTACGAAGCTTGCAGTTAAGATTTTGGACGGTAAGACGGCTTCGCTCACAATCCATCAAGACGATGGCACGACTCAAGAGGAACGTACCTACCCACGCAGCGCTGATCCGACTAAGTCCAAGGGCTAGGGTTAAAATCAGGGGTGCTGATTACAGTGACACTCCTACCGCCATCAGCCTTGCACACAATTTTGACCTCCATGACGCCGAGTGGATGTCCAATGCGCAAGCTCTGTGCATGCTCTTCCTTCTAGACGCTGGCCGATCTTGGCCTGGATTTCGACGCCGTGTGAATTTGGGCTTTTCGGGCAAAGCCCTTCTCATGATGCAATGAGAAGTCTATGCGGCCTGTACAGTGGAGGAATATGAGGGGTGAGGCGCCTGATTCAGGAGGCCCTAACGGTTAAGCTCTTCCAATGAGCGCCCGCGAGTGCGAGGTCCAAATAGGATGATCGACAACATTGATACTGCCATGGCACCGCAGATCAGCATGAGTGCGCCGGACACGCCCGCATACTTCAGCGCAGCAGCGATCAGGAACCCGCTCATTGCCCCACCGAGCCGCCCAATAGCGACCACAAAACCAGTTGCAAGCGCTCTGTTGCGGGTGGGGTAAAGTTCAGTTTGATAGGTATGTACGACCATCGGCACGACGGTTGCGCCCAGTGTGATTAACGAACCTGCCAGGATCAGCGGCAACATACCTCGCACCTCGACAAATAACAGACCACCGAAAATCATCAGGCTACCAGCAACGAGTAATTGCCATTTACGCTCAATTCGATCGGCGAAAAAGAACGCCACCAATGGACCGAGAGGTGTTACGCAAGAAATTATCAGGCCGTACTCAAGGCTCTTGGTGAGCCCAATGCCATGCTCAACAAGGAACGTGGGCATCCAGTTTGAGAAACCAAAAAGTGCAATGCCCATCGCCACCTGACACAACAGCAACATCAGGGTGCGACCGCGGTAGTGTCGGCTCCATATTTCGGTGAAGCTCACCTGCTCCCGAGTTTTCAGCACGACTCCCTGCGTTGGCGTCGGCTTCGGCAGCGCCTTACCATAATGAGTCTGTACCCTCGCCTCCAATTGACGCAGGACCGCGTCCGCCTCCTTTAAACGGCCATGGCTGGCTAGCCAGCGCGGGCTCTCTGGTAAACCACGGCGCAGGAACCAGATGAACAGTGCACCACAGGAGCCGATCCAGAAGACCCATCGCCACCCCTCGTAGCCGAGCAACGTGGTTGGTACCAAAAGGTAGGCGATCAATGCCACCATGGGCACGGCGATGAAGCTGCACATTCTCAGAATGGCGAAGGCGCGGCCACGAATCCGGGCTGGTACGAGCTCGCTCAGGTAAGTGTCGATGGTGACGATTTCTACGCCGAGGAACACACCAGCGACGAGTCGCCAGATGTTGAGCGTATGAGCGTCAGTCTGGAAGGCCATAATTGCCGAGGCAATCGAGTAGCCCAGTAGAGCGCAGGTGAAAACAGTGCGACGGCCGAATCGGTCGGCGACTTGGCCGAACAACAGAACGCCGAGGAACATGCCGACAAAGGTAGCCGCGATGTAACTCGCCGCGCCGGTCATACCGAAGAAACTTTCCGTTGTTGTAGTGAGAATCCCACTCGCGATCAACCCTGGCATGACGTAGGCCGTAGAAAATATTTCGTAAAATTCAAAGAACGACCCAAGCGCCAGCAACAGCACCATAGTCCAAACCGAGCGGGTTGCCGGAAGTCGGTCGAGCCGGGCGGCGATGTCGCCAGCCGAAATGGAATCGGAGAGAGACGTCGCAGCCGTATTGGCAGAGTCATCAAGGATGTGTTCACGCACAGAAATACTCCTGCTCTCTTATTTTTATCGTTCGGCTTGACTGTAGGTCTCGCCGCAGAACGGTGCGCCAGCAAGCAGCGCACCTCGGATGCATCAACTGGCGCTGCAAAGCGCCATGAGCTGGCCAAGAGACTCAGCCTTTTCCAAATTCAACACTACATCAACGATTTGTTCGGCCGCTTCGCGACTAATCGCACGGGTAGCGTTCGCAAAGAACTTGACCTCGATCTCGGCCCGCGACAGGGGTACTTCCGGCGTTCCAAGGCTGGTGGGCTTACGGCAACGAAAGACGCGCCCGTCCTTGAGCGTGACAATCACCTCCCCCGGAAAATGCTTAGGAAAATCGCTGTTGATGTCATCGATGCAATGCACCTTTGCCGCAACTTCCAGCACTTTAGGATCGCTGATCGGCTCGTCATAAAACGCTACCAAATCGACACGCCCCTTGGTGAGTGCGAGCGCCACCACATAATGCACACTGAAAAGCGCCGCATAGACGGTCGGAGGTTCAATGCAACGCTCGCGTGGTGCGCCAACCATCGGGTGCAACATCGCAGTCAGCGGGCATTCGATGCGCTCGACCTCATCCAGGTCGAACTGGCCACGCAACTCCAATGCGGCGTCGACAAATCCGTGGATGAAATGACAGCAGGGATATGGCTTTAGGGCGATGCCGAGAGTTTGCCAAGTCTCGCCGAGACCATGAGCTGGAGAGTGCTCACCCTGCGGCACAGATTGCACGTGAGTCGCATAAAAGCCGTGTGAGCCTTCGAGTACGGTATTGGGTCCAAGGAAACCCACTCGCCCGAGCGCCACCGCACTCAGACCTCCATGTGCGGCCCAGCCCGGATGCAAGCGCTTAAGCCAAGACTGTCCAACTTCAAGGATGCCCGCCGCCATGCTTCCGCACAGCCCCAAAGCTGATACCAATGCAGGGTATCCAAGTTTGTTGAGGCGGCCAGCAGCAGTAGCAGCGGCAAAGGTGCCGCACAGCGCGGTTGGATGGAAGCCTCGGACGTGGAGCTTGCCGGCAGCGCCGGTGCCCAGTCGGCATCCGATCTCCACAGCAATGATGAACGCGGTCAGAACCTCGCGGCCGCTGGCTTCGGTCGCCTCGCCGGCAGCCAATGCCGCCGCCATGGCTGGAGCGCTGGCGTGGTAGATAGCACCAATGTGGGTATCGTCGAAATCCAAACTATGAGCGAGGATGCCATTAGCCAGCGCGGCAGAAGTTGCCGGAAGGCGCTCTCCGGTCCCCAATACAGTGGCCTCGTCTCCCTTGCCGAGTGCGCGTGCACCCTCAATGGCTACGCGGCCGAATTCGAAACGAGAGGAAGCCAAGGCAATGCCAAGAACGTCCAGCAGATGCTCCTTGGCAAGTATCTGCACCTCGGCTGGAATTGCATCTAGATCTAGCTGCAAGGCAAAAGCAGCAATCCGCTCGGAATCAGTAGGTGACGTCGGCGCTTGATGTGTGTTCATAAGGGTTCTCTCCGAATCTTGGTTTTGTTTTGAAGAGCGGCGGTAGCTCAAGGAATATCGATGTCCAGCAACAGTGCGTGTTGCTGTGCGCCAAAAGTGTCGCGCTCCCCTATTCCACCCTGATTGCCATGACGCTTGATGGTGAATTTGAACGCGAGCGCGGGCTCAAAAAACATGAAAGTAATCAGTTCGCCAGGAGGAATCTGGTACAACTCAGTGATCAGCTCCTGCGTCAGTACGCGACTGGTGCGGACACGTTCGTAACGCTGGCGATCAGCGAAAATGACATCGAAAGTAATTTCGAACGGGCCTGAATTCTTACTACGTATTACTTGGGCCAAGCTCTTCAGCGCTGTCATACATGGGCCTCTATCACCTTGCTTGGAAACAGTTCACAGGGCGACTCCACGTCCATCAGGTGATAAAGCGAGAATCTGCAAACAGGACCAATAGGATTCTCCGGCGGATTGAGCGGAATCGCGAAGTTACCGCCAGTTGCCATCTGCCCCGGATAAGGCATGTGCAGCATGGCGATGCGCGCAGTGCTGCAAATGGCATTGGCCAATGTTTGTGTCGAAGCGGTAACTTCTCCAAGAATGCCAACCTCGTGAGGCTCGTGGTGACTTAAGGGTTCGCGCTTTCCCATCACCGCGTGCTTGCCATATACGTGGAAGTTTATTTGCGCTTCTCCGCTGGCCATCTCAGGGTAATAACCTTGCAGATATTGGCGTATGGAAATCAGTGCCTTATCGATAATGGCAATCAGGATTGGATCACGAACACCTCCGATGAAGATTGTCCGATAACCATCAATCGCAGCACCTTCGAGCTTTACCTGGTAGGTCGACGCTGGATGGAAAATGCTGCCACTGACGCGGACTCGGCGGTCGTCGAGCGCTTCATATTTCGAACTGCGAAGGTCGAGCACGCCGCCAGGACCGGCCAGCAAGTCTGGACGGCTCTTCTCGTACAACGTATGAGCAGCGACTGACGTAGGTGTGCAACGCTCGGCTGGATTCAATGGTTCCAGATCGAAGCTGTCGGCCCGCACCGTGGCGAGAATCACCTTGCCCTTCGGTTCAGCGCAGGCACCACCACACTCCATTATCTTGCCCATGTGCCAGTAAATGCCCGGCTCGATGCCATGCAACATGCAGAAAGCAGCAAAAGGCGCCGGATCGTAAGCGCGTCCGGCCACAACTACGTCTACATCGGGATGCTCACGCAGCACCTGATAAATAGGTTCAGCGCCCATCTGAGCGACAATGTGCACGCTCTGATCGATGTCTGCTTGGGTTAGCTCTGGAGCTGAGGCACAAGACTGAGTGCGCCCTGCGGCAAAACGCGCGCTTACCAACCCTGGATCAACGTCGGCATATATCGCAACTATCTTCAGTGACTTGCCCAACTCGGCGCCGATACGCTGAATGGTCTCCACCATGTCGTCGACGTGTTTTGCCGTGCCTGGACCGCCAGCAGAACCAATCAGCAGCGGCACGCCGCGTGCCGTACAACCCTTAAGCATCACACGCAGGTCACGGACGTATGCCTCGGGCTTGGCAAGAGTCTCGCCAAGGCCCAATTGGTAAGGTCCTGGATCGGTGGATCCGGAGTCGACGATCACGACATCTGCACCGGCCTCGAGCCCTGCCTCGAAGTCAACCTCGGGCACACCGTAGCCAAGCATCCCGATCGGGGTGAGGATTTTGATTTCTTTCATGACCATTATCCTCAGACGTATTTGCGCCAGGCGCGGGTTGTCGGCCTTTTAATATCCAACGTATCGCGCAAGGTCTGGCCCGGATACTCCTTGCGGTAGAGACCACGACGCTGCAGTTCAGGCACTACTAAGCGGACAAAATCTTCATAGGTCCCGGGCATTGAGGTGGCTTGCAATACAAATCCGTCGCAGCAATTCTCGAACCACTCAACCATCTGATCTGCAACTTGGGTTGGCGTGCCGATGAACGCAGGGCCTTCTTTGATGGTGCCGCGCCCGCTGCACTCGACAAAGTCACGTACCGAAGGGTTCTTCTTACCGCTGATGCGGATGACCTGATCTCGAAGGCTGTGCCAAGATACTGCGGCCAGTTCAGCGTCGCTAAATGGCTTATCGTAAGGACGGGTCGAAAAGTCGACGTTGAGCGCTTCACAAAGCAGCGTAAGCGCATCGATTGGCCGGCCCAATGAGCCAGCGTATTCGTACTTTTCTCTTGCCAACGCTTCGGTTTCGGCAACGAAGATTTTCACCGCTGGAGCAACCTTCACAGTTGCTGGATCTCGACCAGCCGCCTGGGTAGCTTCTTTCAAGTGGGCATATTGCTTTTTGCCAATTTCTAAATTTGGATATGCACCAAACACCAATTCCGCCCAACGTGCAGCGAATGCCATTCCACGACCGCTCTGTCCAGCCTGCAGAATCACTGGGCTTCCCTGCTTGGATCGCGGGACGGTGAATGGTCCGCGCGATTTGTAGAAGCGCCCCGCGTGGTCAAGACGATGCACTTTATCCGGATCTGCGAAGCGGTCGCCCACTTTATCAAGGATTAACGCATCATCTTCCCAGCTATCCCAATGACCCATTACGACTTCCATGAATTCGTCAGCGCGGTCATAGCGCAGGTCGTGCTCTTCATGCGCGTCTCGGCCGAAGTTTTCAGCTTCTGAGTCATTTAACGAAGTAACAACATTCCAAGCCACGCGGCCCTTTGTCATTAGATCGAGCGTGGCGAAGAGACGAGCAACATGGTACGGCTCGTAGTAAGTGGTCGAGTAAGTTGCGCCGAGACCAAGCTTACTAGTGACGGCTGCCATAGCCATTAGTACTGGCGTCGGATCGAGTTTCACCGCCCGAATGCCATGTGCAACCGTTTCGTGGTGGTCAGCCCCGAAGATATCAGGCATTGCAAGCCGGTCGTCGAAGAACGCCATGTCGAACAAACCGTCTTCCAGCGTACGTGCGATACGCTGGTAATATTCAGGCTCCATAAAATCATTCATAGTCGCAGGATGGCGCCATGAACCCACATAATTGGAACAATTCTGGGCCTGCATAAAGGCGACCATGCTGATCTGACGCGGTATTTTGGAACTCATTTTTATTTTTCTCCGACAAAATGATGAGGCTCATGCCCCAGCCCCGGTCGTTTAACGCGTCCGCGCCATCAATGTATGGAGCGTGACCGTGAAACAAGGACCTTACTAAAAGCAGGGCTCATCTTTGGCGATAAATAACGCTTGAACAAATCACCTTCTGCGATAGACTTATTTGAAATTAAAATAAATCATCAAAGTGTCTTTTCCCTATGACGAGTTCCATTTCTTCACTGCACGAGCCAATTTCGGCGATGGGGATCAAACTGGTCGAACTGGAAACCTTCCTTGCGGTCGCCGAATGCGGCAGCTTTAGCCAAGCAGCGGAATCACTACATGTCACCCAACCGTCTGTAACCAGTCGCGTGCAACGGTTGGAGTCGATCCTCGGAATCCAACTACTCGAACGAACGACTCGCAGAGTTGAACTGACCGCCGATGGCACACGCCTGGCAATCGAGGCTTCAACCGCCCTGCGAGGTCTGTTTAAAGTAATTGGCGACCTGCGCAATGAGACCCAACTGGCGCGCCAATGCGTTGTGATTGCCGCAACTCCGATGCTCGCCGCGCTCACGCTGCCACCCGTAATTCAAGCCTATACGCAGCGCTATCCCTCCGTGCAGGTGGAACTACTCGACCTCCAATACCCCGAAGCCCTTGCTGCTCTAGACAGCGGCGCGGCCAACTTCGCTGTCATCGCTTTCGAACCTCGCAGTGAGCGCTACCAACGGGAGCTACTTTGGCGCGAAAAAATGGTGTTAGTGGTGCCGGCTCAGCACCCGCTTGCAAAGTTTCGCAGCGTCGAACCCGCGATGCTGGTGAATTATCCGTTGATGGTGATTGAGCAATATCGATCGCTTCGTGCCCAGATTGCTGAAGTGTTAGAACAGCAAGGCCTGGTAATGCCACCGGTAAAATCTGTCGGCAACCTGAACACCTTACTCGGGATGCTTGATGCCGGAATGGGCGTAACGCTGTTACCGCATGTCATCGCTAAGCGCAACGATGAACGAGGAACGCGGATCGTCTTATTGGAAGGACTGGATCTGCATCGTGACTTTGGAATCGCTTATTCACAAAAAATCGATCAGAGCACCGCCGTCACCAGCTTTTGCGAGTTCTTGCGCCAACATATGGCACTCGAGGCGGCCGAAACCTCGGCTAAAGCTTGATCATTTATTCGCAGCTCCTATAGAGCGATTGACACTCGCAAATTGTTAGAGTCCTGCCTCGTGATTAGACTTGTTCTCCTACAAGACGGACTACTTCAGGAGAGCCGCTATGACCACAACTTTTACGGAATTTGATCAACGCCAGCTACGCAACGTGCTCGGCACATTTCTGACTGGGGTCACCGTCGTCACTACGCGTGACCCATCAGGTAAAGCGTTTGGCGTGACCGCCAATTCTTTCAGTTCTGTATCCCTTGATCCGCCGTTGGTGCTCTGGAGCCAATCTCTGAGTTCAAGCAGCTACCCGGCTTTTCGCGATAGCGACCGCTTCACCATCAATATACTTGCTGATGATCAGATCGCGATTTCCAATCATTTCGCGAAATCACAAGATGACAAATTCAGCTCTATTGCTCATAGCAACGGACTAGGCGATATTCCTCTTTTAGTGGGCGCAGCAGCGCACCTAGAGTGCACCAAAGTAGCAGCGTATCCAGGGGGCGATCACGTAGTATTTCTTGGTCGGGTTGAGGGTATCGGTGAGTCCTGTAAGCGGCCCTTAGCGTTTGGTAGTGGTAAGTATATGGTCGCCTATAGCCATGACTTGGGTCCGCTCGCGTTGCACCTTGGTACTTCAACGCCGACACAAATGGCCAGCGTTCGGCGAGTTATCCAAGAACTACCACAATTGGCCGAAGAAATGGGTGGTCATACGCTATGTTTAGCCGTCTGGGGAAATCACGGTCCAACTGCAATTTACTGGGAGCCTTCCAGCCAACCTGTGAGCCAGCAGTTACGGTTAGGATTAGTAATGCCTGTCACGCAATCTGCAACTGGACGCGCGTTCGCAGCATTTCTGCCTGACGAGATGACCAAGAACTTGATATCTGAAGAACTGCGCCAATATCGCGAGGAAGGTGAGGACGCGGCAACGCAACGAGAGCGCTTCGAGCACGAACTGGATGTGATACGTAGTCGAGGATTTGCTCAAGCTGCACGCTCCCAGCCGTCGCCGCTTCATCTGCAGACTGTAAATGCGTTCAGCGTACCGATTTTCAGCGATGGGCAGATGATCTTAGCGTTGTCGGTCACTTCGCCAGCTGGCCGCTTAAGTGCAGACTGTGATGGTCACTTACCAAATGCGCTCACAAACGCCGCTAAACGGCTGATGAGTTTAGTTCGGCAAACGAAACAAATTTAATTGGCTTTCAAATCCCCGCCACTGCCATTCGCAATACACCGGAATTCTATTGGATGATATCGATAAACTTTTCCAGGCATTATTTTGTTCGCATTAGCGTCAACAAAATCGACAATGCCGGATAGCTACGTTTGCAGTCCCATCTCAAAGGATATCGATGAAACCAACTGGCGGAAGTTTAGTTTAAGGACGCCGCCCTGGTCAGGGTGGTGGAATGAACTACGCTAGACCCGAAACGCTCCAATCAGCGACTTTAGCTCACCCACCTGGGCAGCAAGTTCACGGCTTGCCTGCTCTGCCTGGTGAGCACCCTCGGCAGTGCGCTCACCCGCATGGTTGATAGCCACGATGTTCTGATCGATATCACGGGCCACCGCAGTTTGCTGTTCGACTGCGGCGGCGATCTGCTGGTTTTGCTCGACTATGGTACCAACCGCGCCAAGGATATTTTTCAACGCCTGCTGCACCTTGTCCGATTGCCCCAACGTGCCGCTGGCCATACGATGACTTGTACCCATGGCGGCAACCGCAGCTCCGACGCCACCCTGCAAGCGGACGATCATGTGCTCGATTTCTTCGGTGGATTGCTGAGTGCGTTTGGCGAGGTTACGTACTTCGTCAGCGACCACCGCAAAACCGCGGCCCTGCTCACCTGCCCTCGCCGCTTCGATAGCAGCGTTCAGGGCCAGCAGGTTGGTCTGGCCAGCGATTTTTTTGATCACCTCAAGTACTTGGCCGATGGCCGTGCTGTCGGTTGCCAGTTGGTTGATCACTTGCACTGAGGTTTCTATTTCGGTAGCCAGTTGCTGGATGCTGCCAAGCTGGGACTCGACCAGCTCGCGTCCAGTTACCGTCTCGTCGTTCACGCTGTGCGCGCTGCTCACTGCCGCCGCAGCGTTTCGGGCAACTTCCTGCGCGGTGGCAGACATTTGGTTCATCGCCGTGGCCACCTGCTCGATCTGACCACGCTGCCCGGCGACAGCCTGGTTGCTGGCGCCGGAAACTGCCTCGACCCGATCGGCCTGACGCTGGACCTCGACCACCGTCTGGCCGACCCGATCGATTAGGCCGTGAATTTTTTTTACAGTACCATTGAACACCCGGCCCAGTTCCCCCAACTCATCTCGACTTTTCGCTTCGAAGCTCACAGTCATATCGCCCGCAGCAACCTTGTCCATCATTGCCCCGAGGCTCTTCAAGGTGCTGACAGTCGATACATAGAACGACGCGTACAAATAAACGATCAGCAGAAACACCAGCGCCAGCCCACCCGCAAGCCAAACCATATGCAGGCGGTTCTGCAGCAGCCTCTGCTCAAGTTCATGACGGACCAGCACTAGCGTTGCATCGTTAAGCTGGTAGGTGCTCGCCATGGACGCAGTGGTCTGGTCGTAAAAGTCGGTCCAGGCCATATCCAGAGTACTGGCCATTACTACCTTTTCTTCGAACAAGCGGCTGGCCTGTTTTAACGACACTTGGCTTTTCGCGGCCTGCTCTTGCAAGGCGTCCTTGGCCGAGCTGCCTTGCAGTGCGTCCTGAAGCTTGAGCGTGTAATCACCGTCTAGCTTGTCGAGCTGCTGGAGTATTTCATCGAACTTGCTGCTGGCAGCGGAATTAAGGAATCCCTGTCCCAGCGAATAGGAGCCCATGACACGGCCTTGAGCCAGAGCGTGGGTTACCAGCGGCGTAGAACCGACGACCAGTTCGGTCAATTGGCGCACCTGTGGGTTGTAGTCCTGATTGAAACCAGCCTGCCCGGCGACCAGCCGGCAGAACACCAAGGTCTGCGTGAGCACCTTATCGAGAATCTCGCTCTTGCTACGCAACGAGTTCTCGTTTTGCTGCTGTTTGAGCTGGTCAAGGAGTTCTCTTCGTGAAGCGTTGAAACGCTCGACGTCTTCGGACTTGTCGCTAGGAGAATTCAGCCCCTGCAACGTGCTGATGATGTCGCTGGTCAGCTTCGTAGCGCGGGCATTGAGGTCTCCGCCTTTGCCGGAGATACCCAGTACAACGTTGATAGCGACTAGGCTGTCAAGACTTTCGATATCGCGCCGCAGGCCAACGCTGGAATGCAGTAAGTCGATACTTTCAAGCTCGGCGCGGGTGGCTACGAACTGATCGTAAGAGTCGCGCACAAGGACGTAATTTGTCGCCAGCATCGGCGCGAAAAACAAGATACTGATCAGGCTGAACTTCATCGCGAAGCTCAAGCGATCCATTAAGACAATAGCCGGATATAATAGGCTTCTCACTGAAGTTCTCTCCCTATTCTTTGTTTTTATAGTGGGGATACCAATCTTGGCGGCCTGTGTAGCAGGTTGAATAGTCAGCAAGTTACGCTGACCCGCGTCCCGCTGGAGTAGCTCTGGAGGACGCAGGTCGGGTGCCGGTCATCTCCTCTTGGCGAAGATCAGCACCGATGCCAGCGCTGGGGTCAAGACTAGGGTTCCGATCATGTTCCAGATAAACAGCAGCACCAACAACACGCCCATGTCCGCTTGGAATTTAAGAGATGAAAACGACCAGGTGGCAACGCCGACCGCCAAGGTCAGGGCAGTAAAGACGATCGAGGTACCGGTGGTTTTCAGCGACTCCAGAAATGACTCTTGCAGCGTCAGCCCTTGACGCAGGAAACCTTCAATTCGGCTGTAAAGGTAAATGCCATAGTCCACGCCAATCCCCACGCCCAAGGCAATCACCGGCAAGGTGGCGATTTTTACGCCGAGACCCATTTTGGCCATCACAGCTTCGCAAAGCACGGTGGACAGGTACAGCGGTGCCATCAGGGCGAAAGCAACCTTAAGGGAGCGAAATTCCCACCACACCACCGCGCTGATTATCAAGAACACCAAAATCAGCATCAGCTTTTCAGAATGCCCGATGACGATATTGGTGGCCGCTTCTATGCCGGCGTTGCCAGCGGCCTGAAGCAGCTGTAGACCGCCAGTATTATTGGCGTTGGCAAACGTCTGTACCGCATTGGCCACTGCGGTGAGGGTTTGGGCCTTATGGTCGGCGAGGTACAGACTGATCGGCGCTACGCTGCAATCGCTGTTGATAAACTCTGTGGCGACGCCGGCGCGGGCGGTATTCATCACGTAAGGGTCGCGGGATAATTCGGCCCATTTCGGGTTGCCTTCGTTACTTGCCATGATCTTAAAACGCATCGCATTGTAAAGCGATTGCACTGACTCCACCCCAGGCACTTCGCGCATCGTGCGCTCGAATCGGCTCGCCAGGTCTGCCGCAGCGAAGCGAGCACACTGCTCTTGCGGCGTCTTGAAGATCACTACGTAAACGTCGGTGCTCGTGGTGTAGTGATTGAGCAAGTAAGCGTTGTCCTGGTTGTAACGCGCTTCTGGACGAAACTCAGGCGCACCCTTGTCCAGATCGCCGATCTTCAAGTCCTGACGAGCGTGATACCCGTAGCCCAGTAATAGCAGGCTCGCAACGATCAGCGGCCAGGCGAAGCGCGGTTCGCAGACCCTAGCCAAACGGGTAAAAACGGGCCATTTATAATTCAAACGCTGTTGTTGTTTACGCAGCCCTCCGGGGCTCACACCGACGTAGGACATCAACACAGGCAGCAGAAACATTTTTGTAAACAGCGCTACAAATACGCCGATGCTAGCTGTTATTGCCAGTTGCTGGATCACACCAATGTCGATCACCATCAACGTAATGAAACCCACAGCGTCCGCCAGTAACGCCGTTGATCCAGGCAGAAACAGCGCTCTAAAGGTGCGTCTAGAAGCCTGAAGTGGCGAGGCACCCTGCCCTATTTCGCTCATCATCAGGTTGATGTTCTGCACCGCGTGGCTAATGCCAATGGCAAAGATAAGGAACGGCACAAGAATCGAATACGGGTCGAGCCCCAAACCCAGAACACTCAGCAGACCGAGTTGGCATACCACCGTCAACAGGCAGGTCAACACGGTGACGGCGGTACTGCGCCAGCAGCGGCAGTAGCCATACAACAGCAGCGTGATCAGGCCCACGGTGATGGCGAAGAAAAGCGCAATGTCAGCCGCCGCCGCCAACAAATCACTAATGATCTGTGCAAAACCGATCACGCGAATGTGTACGCCTCGGGCGTCGAAGTGCGCCCGCACTTGTTTTTCTAAGTCATGCGCCAATACGCCGTAGTCCAAAGGCTTACCGCTTTGGGGGTCGTTCTCTAACAATGGAACCCGGATCACCACCGACCTGAAGTCATTGGCAACGAAACTACCTAGCATGTTGGCCCGCAAAATGTTCTGTCGCACCTGTGCCAAGGCTTGCGGCCCGCCGTCGTAGTTATCTGGGATGACACGCCCGGAGCGGATACCCTCGGTGGTGACTTCGGCCCACAGCGCATTTGGTGTCCACAGCGATTTGAGATTGCCTCGATCAACACCGGGAATAAAGAAAATCGCGTCATTAACTTCGCGCAGGGTGTCTAGAAACGCTTTGTTGAAGATATCGCCATTCGGATTTTCCACTACCACGCGCAAAACATTGCTCTGTGGGCGCAGCACATCTTCGAACTTCAGGTAGTTGACGACAAAAGGATGGTGAACAGGGATCATCCGGCTGAAGCTAGCGTCCGGGCGCAGGGACAATGCGGCGTATCCGAGCAAGAGGGAAACCAGCAGGAACAACGCCAACACTAGGATGCGATGCCCGAACAGATACCGTTCAAAGCCTGCGACCAGACGGTTAGTTAAGTTGGGGGGCGTCTGAATCTGTCGTGCAGCATTCATTGCAGGTGCTCCTTGAGCTCGATCAACGACTGGTTTTGCAGACCGGCGCTGCCAATCAACACCACTTGAGTCGAAGAAACCTGACCAATACCCAGCCAAGGCAACTTGCTTTTCGAACGCCAGACTTTGAAATGTTCGCCGTCGTCGCTGTACAGCAATATCCCACCCTGTCCGGCCAATATCAGGCTGCCGTCGGTTAATTGCTGGCCCCCATAGAGGCCCGCTTTCACCGGGTTGCTTAATGCCTGCCAACTGACACCGCTGTCATGGCTAGCAAATAGCACACCGCCAAATCCCATCGCCAGAACTTCACCGTTTTTCAAGGCCAGCAGTTTGTAAAAAGACGCAGGGCCAAGAGCCATGGCAGCCTGCCAATGCAATCCGTTATCCGCCGAGCGATAGATTCGTCCGCCCTCACCCGCCACTAGCAACGTTCCATCCGCCAGGCCCAGAACAGCGTTCAGGTGCAGTCGGTCTGGGTTATCCAGGTCGGGCAAGTAGTGCCAATTCTGCCCGCCGTCGATTGTCGATAACATCATCCCGTAGGCGCCCACCGCCCACCCCTGATTGGCATCGCGAAACCACAAATTGAGTAAAGGTCGCGACGGCCCGGCAGCACTGCTGGCCTTGGCATCGTCGACGGCAAACAGTGCGTTTTCCAACGCGCTTGTTTGTGTTTTATCGTCAGGTTGCGTGGCAACCGCCTGCTGCAGACGTGTGGCCTCGCTTGCGGTCCAAACGTTGAGCAGAGCATTGATGGCGTTGCCATCCAGCTGCTTTTTCCAGTTTTGACCCCCGTCATCGCTGTGCAAGATCACACCGTCATGACCCACCACCCAGCCTCGCTGGTCATCGACGAAATATACCGCCGTCAGCAGTAAATCCACCGGCACCTTGGCTTGGGTGACGCTGCCATCGGCTGCGAGCAGCAAAATGTGGCCACTGTCACCGACCATCACCTGTCGGTCGCCCAAGGTCTGAATATCGGTGAGCGGCGAATGGCTGGCCGACGCCGACATCGGTGAAGGCCGTTGCAAACGATCAGGGACCGGTTGCGCCAGAACAGGCACGCCTACGCTTAAGGCCAACGTCAGCGCAAGCGCTGGGCGCAAAATCAAAATAGTCATCGCGAAGGTGTCTCTGCTTCGAATTCAGCAACAAAGAGCGTGGCCGCACACCGGCCTCGCTCGTTCATTCGACCGTCGTCAGTTACCTGCTCGGCGCAAGGCCGCGGGACTGAAGTCTTGAAGGGTGAAATGGACGCCGAAACTGGACTGTTTTTCCTGATTCTCCAGGCCGTTGACCACATAGCTACGCGCTTGCAGGTCGTAGGCAACGTCGCTGATCGCAATGCTCGACAACACGTCGTAGCGTTGCAGCCCGTGGGCTTCCTGCATACGCCACAGCTCGCCACGACCGTCGAAAAGGTCTGCGGCGAGAATTGCCCAGCTGTCTTCGTCGATGTAAAAAATGCGCTTGGCGTAAATGTGCCTTGCACCCGGTTTCAAAGTCGCCTGCACCACCCACACACGATGTGTTTCGTAGCGGATCAAGTCTTGATTCAGGTGATCAGGCTTGACGATATCGCTGTACTGCAATGAGCGGTCGGCCAGTTTATAAGTGTCATACGGCACAATCATTTCTTTCTTGCCGAGCAGTTGCCAGTCGTAACGATCCGGCGCGCCGCTGAACATGTCGTACATATCCAGGGTGCGCAAACCGTCAGACAAACCATCGACAGTGTCATAGGCCAATTCAGGAGCTCTCAGCACTCGACGCTGACCTGGGTTGTACTGCCAGGCAAGCCGAGGTTCCTTGACCTGATCGATCGGCTCATGCACCAAGCTTTGCTGGCCTGCAACGCTGTCCGGCCCGGTCACCTTACTCAAGTAATAGTAGAGACGGTTCGGTTCAGGGTTGCCCAATGCAGAGGCCATCGCCAACGTCACATCACGATGAATTACCGTGAAGTTGCCGCCAGGCTTGACCACCATTTCGGTAGGGAAATAATGGTAGCCACCCGAGCGGTAGCGCAGAGAATGATTGTAAAGCAATTCCTGAGCAGTCTTCGGAACCGGAAACGGTACGCTTGTTTTATCGTAATTGAGCATCCCGGCGCCATTGTCAGCCAGGGCAACGGTCCCCGCTTCTTTCTTGATCTGTTCGTACTCGGTCGCAGGCAACCCAACCGGCCGATGCGTCGGATAGACGATCATCTTGTAGCTAGCAAATTTCTGCAGCATGGCCTTGTAGCCTGGCGTCAATTGATCCGCGTACTGCGCCATATTGGCAGCGGTAATGGTGTACACCGGTTTGTCGCTAGCATACGGATCGACGTAGCCTTTACCCGGAATGAATCCGGCTGGCGCCTGGGTCAACCCACCTGTCCAGGCAGGGATGGTGCCGCTAGCGTTACCAGCCTTTTCCGAGCCAAATGGCGTCAAATCCTGGCCCAGACGCGCCACATCGGCTGCGTCGGCCTTGGCCAGCGCGACGCTACTGGCAAGACCAAGCATGCTGCCCATGACGGTCACACAAAGCAGTTTTCTTGTTTTCATTGGATGCCTCATTTTTCCGAATGCTTTTTAGAAACCCATGCTGACGCTGAACGCGACAAAGTCTTTATCCGTTGTTGCCCACGGTGTGTTGCCGCTACCCGACCAGGACAAGTCGGCAGAGTATTTCTGCAAGTAATCAGCTTTGACCCCAACTGAACCGAGCAAACGGTCTTGGACGAAGTTGCCGTCGTAGGACCAACCTTTGATGTCCTGACCAAACGCCATGTAAGGAGAAACGTTGATCCCTGCTAACAGCGAGTTATAGGTCAGTTGCGCCTTCAGACGATAACCAGAAGAAAACTTGGTGGTGTAGCCGTCCTTTGAGCAGGCGAGCTTGGCATATTTTGGATTGGACGCAGTGCCGATGGCACAACCGGCAACGCTCCCGCTGGCCAAATCGGAGCCGTACTGGTCTGTACGACCAAAGCGGGCGTCACTCAAACTTGGCAAGTTGTTCATGTACTTCATACCCATCTCGCCGACCAGGCTCAGCGTGTCTGCACCCAACACATGCTGGAACGTCTTGACAGCGCCCAATGACAGTTGCGTCACTTTCAGCCGCTCGTATCCGTCGACTACGGTGCCGGGTGCGTAGACTTGATACGCCTCGCTCGCCAACGGAATACCTAACGCTTTACCCGTACCGGGAGGCAGTGCTGCAAAGGCAGCAATGAGGTCGGCACTGGCCAGTTGTACCGGCTGATTAGGGCGATAGCTTAACTCCCCAAACACTGACGTACTCAAGACGGTCGTTGAGAAACTTACGCCAAAGATGCGGATGTCCTCTGGATAACTGACGTCGTATTCACCGTTGCCCGCTGCCAGTGCAGGGCTAGTCGTCGGGCTGACCCAACCTGGATAAGGTCCTGACGCAATCGAGCGTGCACCAATGACCGAATTCGAATATGGGGTGCGCGAGTGAATGTTCATCGCATAAGCGCCAAACTCGGTTCCAATTTCGTCGGCAAAATACCGCAAGGCGAAGCCAAACTGGCCCATGTTTCTCGGATCTTTATCCGGTGCACGCTGGATAATCTGACCATTGGCAAAGGAAGCTTGATCGTTGCTGCCTGCCCGGGGCACGCCGTAGCAGCCGTCTGGAATGTAATCGTTGGTTGAAAAGAAAGTCCCACAACCTTCCAGAACCGTTTTGCGCCATGCGAGTTGGTAAAACGACTCAACACTCAGGCTGTCGGTGATTCCGAAATTGCCATAAAGCATCGGGACCGGCAGCAACCCTTCTTTAAGTTGTGCGCCGGGACGACGCAAGGCCGCTACGTCAAGTGGGTTGATAGCGTTAATACCGTTCTGAAAAAACAACCCTTCCCCCCAACTAACCACTTGTTTACCGGCGCGCACGTTTAACGGATGTCCTTCGATATCGTAATTACCGTAGACATAGGCATCCAGCAATTCGACTCCCTGGAACTTGGCCAGCTTGTCATAGTGGGCGTCGTTCAGGGTTTGATTTTGCTGATAGCCGTTGGCCGAACTACCGTAATCGACCTCCTTGTTTTCCAACGTGTAGTCGTACCAAGCCTTGCCACGAAGGAATAGGCCGTAGTTTTTCCACTTTAGTTCGGTTTCGGCCAACAGCGTGATGGGTGAGGACACCAACTCACCGGGCTTGTGAAAGTTCAAGCGGCTGTCATCTGAGGTACGCCCTCCACCGTTATTGAACTGACCGGCGTGGCCATAACCGATGCTATTAGCACTGCCTTGATTGATCGTTGAGTTGGTCGGGCTTTGAGTGCTCCAGAGCGCCCCAGCGGTAATATTGCCATTGTAGCGGCCAGTGATTTCACCGAAGTCGAAGTCGGTGGCGCGAGCACTCAATGAGATCGCACAAGCCAACGGTGTCAAAGTCAACGTTGCTATGCTCAGCCAAGGGGTACGACGAAACGACAGATGCGTACGTGTTGTCATGCAGCAGCTCCTATTATTTTTATTTTGAGTCATGTGCGGTATTCCGTAACTCGTGCCATCCAGGCCTAAACATTGACGAATAGGTATGGAGCGTCGCCGTGAAACTAGGACCTTTGCTAAGTCCGGGCTCATATTTGGCGATAAAGAACGCTTGAACAAATCACCTTCTGCGATAGACTTATTTGAAAATCCAATAAATCATCAAGCGCTTTTCTCCATGTCGATTTCCATTGCTTCTCTGCCCGAGGCAATTTCGGCAATGGGGCCAAGCTGGTCGAACGGGAATCCTGTGCGGCATTTCGTGACTCGTCCTCGCCCTAGGCTTAAACATTGACGAATACAAAATACATTGATTTTTACTTGACGATAACGAGCCTAATCAATCAAGCAATCGCTGTAAATCTGTACGTTTTTTGTCAATGTTCGGGAGCGCCTGACCGACGGGTTTGGATCGCGGTTCAATAGGAGCGAAAAAGTAACCGATACGCCTGTGCGGGCGGGACCTCAATCTCAGTCCGGCAACGGGCCGGTGTATTTGGCTCGCGGACGGATGAGAGGTTGATGGTGATACTGCTCGCTCGCATGGGCCAGCCAACCGATTACCCGGCCTACACCTGGCAGCGCCAGCTCTTGACCTTCGAGCTTCAGTTTTCGCCCGACAAAGCACAGCAAAAGGATGAAATCAGGGGGTTGTTGAATCAATTCATGGGCCACTTGTGCCGCCTTAAGTAAGCGCTGGAATTCGACATCAGCACTGAACAGCTGTTGCAAAGTCACCAACAGGCTTTGCGCCCGGGGGTCCACCACGCCATGCATATTCGAACCAAAACCCGGAATCGCTTCGCCTTCGCGGTAGCGCTTTAAGACCGGTGTTTGTGGATTCTGCGCAGTGCAAATTTCTTCTAACAGACGGACCACTGTTTCGCCCCGACTGTAGGCTAGTCGCCGTCCGCGAGATGAGGCCAGACCGGTGACGGCCGCGTAGTACGGGGTTACGCCTGTATTGGCGGCCGCGCGAACGGTGTAAGTCGATGGATCGAGTTCGTGATCAATGGACAAGATCAATACTTGACGCACCAGATCCTCAAATGCCGGATCAACGCCCAGTGCCCCTACGATAAATGCCGGTAACGGTTGAGCACTCGGACCGTCAGCCCCCACCATCAACGCCGCCATCCAACGCACCACGCCTACGCCTGTGCGCGCATAGCCTTCTGGGGACAAATCATAGGCCTTCGGGTTTTCGCGTTCTATCAGCGGAAACAACGCAATAGCCTTCTCCACGGGGTGCAGGTCTGCGAATGCCTTTAGCAGCTGTGTAGCCGCTTTCGGCCGCTTTGGCAGTACGTCCGTGAATACGCCTGGTGCCTGCCACATTAACTCCGCGACCTGCTCAACGCTGGCGCTGGCGGCCAACTCCGCCACATCAAGGCCCCGGTAATAAAGGCCCTTGTCGGTAAGCAAGGTGATCGTACTGGACGATGCAATGCGTTGTGGCTCATTTGACAGAGCTACCACATCGCTTCTCGGCTTGGCCAGACGTTGGATGTCCGCTGCCCAATACCGGCGGCTGCGCGAACCATCCACCTTCAATGAACGAATGTTTTTACGACTGACGTACGCGTAAAGCGTGGGCAGGCTGACGCTCAGGATTGCAGCCGCCTCATCAGCTGACAGGTACAAACCGTCTTCAGGACTTTCCATATAAAGTTCTCAGGTTGATGAATTTCGTACAGATTTACAGTTGCCAATTCGCGCTATATCTTCACATTAACAAAAATAAAGTACATATATTGATCTATATATGTAGTAGGTGGAGTGAAGCACTATGGAAATACGCGTTTTGGCACCGACCGGCGTGATTGGCGCCGGATTTAAGGTAAGTTCACTGGAACGTGGTCTTGCCCTCGCTCCCCACGTTATCGCTTGCGATGCTGGCTCTACCGATTCGGGGCCTTCAGCGCTGGGCAGTGGCCGCGCTAAGCTGTCACGCGATGCCTGCAAGCGTGACTTACGTCTGTTGCTGTTGGGTCGCGACAAACTCGACGTGCCGTTGATTATTGGTTCCTGCGGTACCAGCGGGCGTGATAGCGGCGTCGATTGGATGGCCGAGATCGCGTTGGAAATCGCCGATGAGGAAGGTCTGCGCTTTAAACTCGGTTTGATCTACGCCGACCAGTCATCCGCTTATCTGCGCATGCGCCTTGAAGAAGACCGAATTAAGCCGCTGATGCCAGCTCCGCATTTCGACGCTGCCGTGATCGATAGCAGCCATATCGTCGGGATGATGGGCACCGAACCTTTGAGCGAAGCACTTGATCAAGGCGCGCAAGTCATTCTCGCCGGTCGCGCAAGCGATTCAGCGCTATACGCTGTCGTTCCAGAACGTATGGGTGCCGACCGAGGCCTAACGTGGCATGCGGCCAAAACGATCGAGTGCGGAGCCGCTTGTTGTGTAACCCCAGCGGCCGACGGCTTGATCGCATACATCCGCGACGATCATTTCGAGATCGAACCACTGGACTTGGACGCCAAGGTCACCCCGCTATCGGTAGCAGCACATACGCTCTATGAGAATGCCAACCCGTATTTGCTTACTGAGCCGTCTGGCGTTGTCGACACCGAAGGCGCGATATACACCGCGCTGACTGACCGCACGGTAAAAGTCAGCGGATCGGCTTTTCATCCAGCCGACGTATACACCGTGAAGCTTGAAGGCGCACAGCCGAACGGTTTCCAAACTGTGGTAATCGGCGGTATTCGAGATCCGAACGTGTTCATGGCCCTCGATACGTTGTTGCCCAAGGCTCAGGAGTATTTCAACGCCCGGATTGCCGATCTGTTCGGCGGTCGCCTTCAGCCGAACGAATATGACATCAATTTCCGCCTGTACGGCATGGGCGTTGTCATGGGCCCGCTGGAAGTCGAGAAGCACCCTAAGCCGTCAGAAATCGGGGTGTTGATCACCGTCACGGCGCCGTCGCAGGAGTACGCCAGCAAGATCGCCAGTTTCGTAGCGCACGTCAGCGCCCACCTGCCAGTGCCCGGTTACGAAGGCCTGATCAGTACCATCGCCTACCCGTTCTCGCCGCCTGAAATGGAGCGCGGGCAGATCTATCGCTTCAGCGTCAACCACTTGCTGCTGCCCGACGACCCGTTGGAAATGTTCCGCATCAAGCTACTTGAGGTCTGACCCATGACAACCATTTCTGAACTGTGCAGCCTGGTGCGTTCGAAAAACGCCGGCCCCTTCGTCCTGACCTTTGACCTGATGTTCACCAATGAGGACAACTACGCCCGGGTGCGCCGCACCCAGCCGCTCACCCGAAGCATTTTGGCGCAGCTATATAAGCAAAAGGAAGAGGACATCGTGCTGGTCTATCACGACGCGGCGCGCGCCATCAAAGCCTCGTTCCCGCGCCCGGTGTATCAGGGCGAATTGGCCGACAGCGATTGCTATGGCGGCCAGCAGTACGTGCCGCTGCTGTCGATCCAGGTTCCGGAGTAAGCACGGGCAAGACCTGCAGAACTCGATAACAAGGATAAAAATAATGAGTGTTTTTTCAGCCTCGCCGCTTCAACAACCGGCCATGTCTGCGCAGGCGATGCTCGCTGCACGCATGGATCGGCTGCCATCGAGCAAGGTGATCTGGCAGATGGTGATTCTATTGTCGCTGGGTGGTTTTTTCGAAACCTACGAGCTGTTCTCAACGAGCTTTGTCATCCCAGGCATTATCCACAGTGGCGTACTGACCGCCTCCACCGCCGGATTATTTGATATTCACGGTGCGGCCAGTTACATCGCCGCCACGTTTATTGGCATGTTCATTGGCACCTCTTGCGTCAGCTTTGTGGCCGATCGCCTCGGTCGGCGCAGGGTGTTTATTTATGCACTGCTGGGCTATTGCGCATGCTCACTGATCATGGCCTGCCAGACAGACGCAATGGGCTTATGTTTCTGGCGCTTGATGGCCGGAATCGGACTAGGCGTGGAATTAGTGACCATCGATACCTACCTTGGAGAACTGGTTCCACCGGGAATTCGTGGTCGTGCCTTTGCTTATAACCACGTGATTTCTTATTTGGCGGGCCCGATCTGCGGCGTTTGCGCGCTGCTGCTGGTGCCCCATGAACCCTACGGAATAGAGGGTTGGCGGTGGGTAATTGGTCTCGGCACGCTAGGTTCGCTTGGTGTATTTCTGCTGCGCGGCAGGTTGCCGGAAAGTCCACGCTGGCTCGCGAGTCGCGGCCATATTGATCGCGCCGAGCAAATTGTCGCAGAGCTGGAGCGCAAATCCGTTCTGCAAACAGGCCGCGATCTTTTATCTCCGACCGTCACCAGCCTGCCACCACAGGAACACAAAGGACATTTTTCCGAGTTGTGGAACCGCAAATACGCCCGGCGAACCTTCATGTTGGTGATCTTCCACTTTTTCGCCTCGATTGGCGTGTACGGCTTCATGAACTGGGTACCAACTTTTCTTATCGAGCAGGGCGTATCGGTTGCGCACAGCTTGGCCTACACCATCGCTATGGGCTGCAGCGCTCCGCTTGGACCATTGCTCAACAGCACCTTTGCCGACAAAGTTGAACGCAAGTGGCAAATCGCCGGGGCGGCGCTGGTGATGGCTATCGGCGGGCTAGCCTTCGCATTCGTCCGCGAGCCTTCACTGGTGATTCTGTGCGGGGTGCTGGTAACAGTGGGCTCAACCGTCATGTCGGTGAGCTACCACGCGTATCAATCAGAACTCTATCCCACCCGAATTCGATCCCAGGCGGTCGGTTTCGTGTACTCGTTCAGCCGTATTTCCGGAATGCTCAGCGGCTTCATGATCGCCTTCTTGCTCGGCCATTACGGCGTTATATCAGCGCTTGGGCTAGTGGCCGGTAGCATGGTGGTCGTCGCTCTGATCATTGGAACGATGGGGCCCCGCACCCGAGGGCGCACCCTCGAAGCCATTAACGATTGACCCTTACTCCGGTCGCTGCCGAGCAGCGCCACTGACTCAAATGCACCAAGGAGAATAAAAATGAGAGACACCTATAATGGCCCTTGGAACTGGATGGCCTCTGACATGGAAGACCCGGTTCAATGGTGTATTCACCTGACGCCGGCTCACATCCGGGCCCTCGACAACGCCCTGCGTAGCGCGAAAAAAGGCGGCGTGACACTCGACAGACTAACCAAGGAAAACTTTCCGCTTAGCGACTTCGACCAACTGATCCCTGAAGTGCTCGACCGCTTGGAGAATGGCCGTGGCGTAGTGGTATTGCGTGGCCTGCCAGCGCTCGACTACAGCAAGGAAGAATTGCGACTGATGTATTGGGGTCTTGGCCTGTATCTGGGCACTGGCGTATCACAGAGCAGCAAAGGCGATTTGCTCGGTGACGTGATGAACTTTGGAGCTGATTTCAACAGCTCTACCGGCCGTGGCTACATGTCAAAACAGGCCCTTGGGTTTCACTCCGACAGCGCTGACGTTGTCGTACTGATGGTGTTGCGCACAGCAATGAATGGCGGGGTAAGCAAAATTTGCAGCTCGGTGGCGATCCGAAATGAAATCGCACGCACCCGACCCGATTTGCTTGAAGTGCTCTACACACCCTTCTACTGGAGCTGGAAAGGCCAGCAGGCGCCCGACGAAAAGAGTTACTACCCACAACCGACCTATTCTGAACATAAAGGCAAGTTCGCGTCCCGGCATATCCCGCCGCATGTATTGAGCGCCCACGAGGACAATCCAGAACTGGGCCCGCTGCCCGACAAGCAGAAAGAAGCCATGGTATTGATCAACCAACTGGCAAACGAGCCGCGGTTCCACTTCGGTATGCTCTTCGAGCCGGGCGATATCCAATTACTCAACAACCACGTGACCATGCACTCGCGCAGCGAGTTCGAAGATTGGCCAAACGAGCCTGAGCGCAAGCGCCACTTGTTGCGCATGTGGCTGTCGATGCCGAACACCCGCGAGCTCAGCCCGCTGATGTCGGCCCTCTATCAAGACCAGCGTGGCGGCACAGTCCGCGGTGGTTTCCCATCACGCACAGGCTCGCACAGCTTTGAAACGGTTGCTGCCAAGGATTGATGCCATGAACGAACTACCTTTTGCGATGATCCTTGCCCAAGCGCTAGCCTCGTTAACCGTCGACCACTTGACCGCAAACGTCATCCAGACCGCCAAACGCGGCATCATTGATACCGTGGGAGTGACCCTGCTTGGTGCGACCGAGCCGGTGGTCGAGGTGCTGCACAAAACCCTGACCGGCACCCTCGCCAACGGCCCAGCGCTGGTGTTCGGTGCACACCAGCGCATAAGTGTGCTGGACGCTGCGCTAATCAACGGCACCGCATCCCACGCCGCCGACTATGACGACATGGCCCGGCATATGGGCGGCCACCCATCAGTAGCGCTGGTGCCCGTGATCGTGGCCCTTGGCGAGGCGCTCGGCTCGACCGGTCTAGAGCTGCTGGAGGCTTATGTAGTCGGTTTCGAAACGGTCTGTCGGCTGGGTCGGGTAGTTCACCCACATCATTATGAAACCGGCTGGCACCCGACCTCGACACTGGGTGTGTTCGGTGCTGCCGTGGCGGCGGCGCGTTTACTACGCCTGAATGTGCAGCAAACGGCTACAGCGCTGGCCATTGCGGCGTCGCAATCGGCTGGCATCAAAGCCAACTTCGGCACCATGACCAAGCCATTGCACGTGGGCCAGTGCGTGCGCAACGGCCTGTTCGCCGCGCAATTGGCGAGCCAGGGCTTTACCGCTAACCTCGCGGTGTTCGAGCACAAACAAGGCTTTTTTGCTTCTTACGATGGCATGGCCAACGTGCACCCTGAACTCTTGCTTGATCAATGGGGTGGCATTCTGGAAATCGAACAGAAATCCGTCGGCCTCAAGCAGTTCCCTTGCTGCGGGAGCACCCATCCGGCAGTGAGAGCCATGCTGCAACTGCAGCGCGGCGGTTTGCGTGCCGAGGACGTCGAATCGATCCTGATTACCACCCACCGCCTACGATTGCCGCACACCGATAATCCCGACCCGAAAACCGCACTGGGTGCCAAATTCAGCGTGCAGTACGTTACAGCGCGCGCCTTGGTGGACGGCGTCGTGCGCCTCAAGGATTTCGAAGGCGAAGCCCACAACGACCCCCGCGTGCGTGGATTGATGGCCAAGACATCACTGGCCGTCTATCCGGATGAACCGAAGCAAACCACGGCATCCAGTAATGAATTCGCTGCCGACATTCGCGTGCTAACACGCACTGGCGAGACTTTGCTCAGCAAGGCTCCACATGCCCTCGGTCGTGGCGGCACAAACCCTATGAGCGACGAAGAAATGTGGACAAAATTCAGCGACTGCGCATCTCGCATGATGCCGCAAGCGCAAGCGCTGGTAGCCTTCAATGCCTGGCAACAACTGGAAAACTGCCAGCGAGTCGTTGAGTTGACGCAACTGCTTGAGGTACACAGCGCATGATGGATGCTATTACACGCAGTTTCTTTTATGCGGGCGGTCGCTACGTAACGGACGACACTGGCAAGCAACTGATGGTCGGGCAAATGTACGTTGAAGTCTTCACGCCCGCCGAAATCACCCAGCGCTACCCTCTGGTGATGATCCACGGCAGCGCGCAAACGGCTACCAATTGGTTGCGCACTCCGGATGGGCGCATCGGTTGGGCAGAGTATTTCGCCCGTCAAGGCTATGCGGTACACGTGGTCGATCAGCCGGCACGTGGCCGGTCGGCTTGGCACGCTGGGTTCAACGGTGAACTTGGCAGTATTCCAGTGGCGGCGACCGAGCGTTACTTCACCGCAACCGCCGAGTTGGGCGAGTGGCCCCAGGCTCGCCGGCATACACAATGGCCAGGCACCGGTCGACAAGGCGACCCGGTATTCGACGCGTTCTACGCCAGCCAGGTCGATTATCTAGTCGACAGCGTCGAAACCGAACACCTCTTCCAGGCTGCGGGCAGCGCCCTTCTCGACACTATCGGGCCGGCGATTCTGATTACCCACTCACAATCCGGACCGTTGGGCTGGCTGCTCGCCGATGCCCGGCCTCAGTTGGTAAAGGCCATTGTGGCGGTTGAGCCGCAAGGCCCACCCGTGAAAAACATGTCGTTGCAAAAGGCTCTAAAAAACCAGACACAAGACACGTCCGGGCAGCCGCCTCGGGTCGGCGGCATCACCGACATCCCGCTTGCCTACGACCCACCGCTCGCTGAGGGTCAAGCCTTGGTATTCGTTCAGCAAGACCCCGTAAATAGTGCGGAACGAGTACCGTGTTGGCTTCAACAGCCCCCTGCCCGGCAACTCCTCAATCTCGCGCATGTACCGGTACTCATCGTGACCGGTGAGGCCTCGTTCCATGCACTTTACGACCATGGTACTTACGAATATCTGATCCAGGCCGGCGTACCCTGCACCCACTGGCGCCTGGAAGACTTCGGCCTCTACGGCAACGGCCACATGCTGATGCTTGAACGCAACCACTTGGAAATCGCCGAACTGCTCAGCCGTTGGATCGCCGAAATTTAGGGCTTATTGATACATTCTCGCAGCTTGGCGGCTTAGGGGGCGCATGCCCGAAAAGGATCCAGCGGATGCTGAAACAAGGTTTTAGACTACATTCTGACCGGTCACTATTATGGCTGGTGGCCGGTGGCTTTTTTATGCTGACGCTCGATGCCACGGTGGTTACCACGGCGTTACCGGCAATGGCGCGCAGCCTTGGTGAAAGCCCGCTGCGCATGCAGTCGGTGATCGTCGCTTACGTTATGACCATGGCCCTGCTGATACCGGCCTCGGGTTGGATCGCCGACCGCTTTGGCACACGGCGTGTGTATATCACTGCCATTGGTTTATTTACTTTTGGCTCGCTGTGCTGCGGGATGGCACAAAGCTCCGAGCAGTTGATTGCCGCTCGGGTATTGCAAGGTCTTGGTAGTGCGTTGATGTTACCCGTGGGGCGTTTGGCCGTGATCCGCGTATTTACCGGCAACCGCTTATTACCTGCCATCAGCTTCGTCACCATTCCCAGTCTGATCGGCCCATTGATTGGCCCAGCGCTCGGTGGCTGGCTGGTGCAGATCGCCAGTTGGCAATGGATATTCCTAGTCAATATACCGGTAGGTTTTATTGGTGTGCTGGGCGCCTGGATGTATATGCCAGGGCGGCCGCTCAGCGGGCTTGGTCCATTCGACTTTGCCGGCTACGCCTTGCTCGCCCTTGGCATGCTTTGCGTCACATTGGCGCTCGACGGCGTCGCCAGTTTTGGCTTTGGCTGGGAAATAGCGTTGACTTTAATAATGCTGGGTTCAGCCAACCTAGCGGGCTACTGGCGGCATGCAATGCGCCATCGCAATCCTTTATTTCCACCGACCTTGTTTCGTGTCGCCAGCTTGCGCATTGGTTTGTGGGGCAACTTTGTAGCGCGTTTGGGCTGCTCCTCGACGCCATATCTGCTGCCGTTGTATTTCCAGGTATGCCAAGGATACTCCCCGCTGAATGCCGGCTTGCTAATGCTACCCATAGCGATGGCGGGGATGGTGGTGAAGCCGCTGGCCAACCGCTTGGTTACCCGCTTTGGATACCGCAATGTGCTGATTAACAATACCTTGTTGGTCAGCCTCACTATTGCCAGCTTCGCCATGGGTCGAGGCCCACGAACTCTCTGGCTGCAACTACCCGCGTTGTTATTTTTTGGGGCCTTTAACTCTCTGCAGCTTACGGCGATGAGCACGCTGACACTGAAAGACTTGGCTCCGCAACAGACCAGCAGCGGTAATAGCACACTGACGATGGTACAAATGCTTGCGATGGGGATGGGCGTATCTGGAGCTGGTGGTTTGCTGGTGCTGTTTTCCCATCTGTTCGCCAGCGATGCTGAAGTAACTCTGTTGACTTTCCGCACAACCTTTGTGTGCATGGGAGCAGTAACTTTCCTGTCAGCCGCGATTTTTTGGCGGCTGAACAATGATGCCTTAAAACCCAGTTTAACTAGGTTGGGTTAGTCGATGAAAATCGACCACGCATACCAAGCTAGTATCGCTGACATAGCCGTCAAGGGTTTTAAGAGGGGGGTGCTCTGACCACGATGTTCACCTCTGAATAAAACGCTTCATGGGCAATCCCTACGATGAAGTTCTCAGAAATCATAGAAAGGGTTTGATCAAGCGTTTTTCTTCACACCTCTGGGCCAAAAACAGCCGTTCGGACCTATATAGGGATGCAGGAACGAGTCATATCTCAACTTGGGGCGACACCTAACCTAAGCTTTGAACAATTGGTGGGAGTATCGAAAATGCCACTATCTAGCATCGTGCACGAGCAGACGCCGGGCGATCATCCAGGTAGGCAGCGCGTCCATCACTGGCGCGGCTTTTTCTTGTCGCATTCGTCGGCGTAAATCCGGTTCCAGGTCGCGGACTTCACGCTCGATTTCGAACAGCAGCTGAATGTATCGCAACGCCTGTTCGGCCAGTTGGCGCTTGTGTGTGGCGTGCAAATCGAAAAACCTGCACCGTGCATGGGCCATGCAACCGATCTCGGTCACGCCCTGTTCAAAACTGGCCTTGTAGCCGCCAAAATCGTCGCAGACCAACTTGCCTCGGATCTGGCGTTCGACGGTGAACACGCTCGGTGTGTAGTCGAGTTTTTCGCTGACATCCTCGCCAATACGCTTGAGTGCGCAGCCGCACTGCCAGTGGCTATTGTCGGGTTCGTGATGAATCAGGGTCGCTGTCACACGATGCGCCGGTTGGATTAGTCGAAGTTGGTTGATGTAGCGTCAACATCAACATCAACATCAGCACGGCTAAAATGTTCGACGTTTAAAACCTCTCGGGCGTTATTTTGGTCAAGTAACCAAACAGGTAAAGCAATTGCCTCCATCGGCCTAGCAATCAGATATCCCTGAATCTCATGGCAACCCCAACCACGGACAAGCTCGTAGGTCTCCATTGTTTCGACACCTTCCGCGACTACGCGGTATCCCAAAGAACAAGCAAGCTGGATGAGTGTCCGCACCATGCACTGGTTTTTGGGATTCTGAGCGAGGCCATCAATCAATGACCGATCCAATTTCACGACACGAGCAGGTAGCTGCTGGAGGTGTGACCAGTTGCTATAGCCGGTTCCGAAATCATCGATAGCAATCTCGATCCCGTAGGCGCGAAGCTGATCCAGATGCTCCAACATGCGCCCTAAGTTTACGACGCGAGCACTCTCGGTTAGCTCCAATTCAATTAAATGGGGGTCAACACCCTCGACGTGAACCCTCTCAATAAGATAATTGATGAATAGAAGAGATTCGAGGTCGTTAACCGTCACATTAATTGAGACTTTGAAGTTGAACCCTTCACGATGCCAATGGGAAGTCTGTTTGATAGCGTTCCGCAAAACCCAAAAGCTAAGCGGCCCCATCAGTGCTGTTTTTTCAGCTAGCGGGATGAATTCTCCGGGCCCGATTGATCCTAGAGTTGGATGCTCCCAACGCAGAAGTGCCTCAACCGAGGTGCATTCGCCAGTAATAATGTCGATGCGAGGTTGGTAAACCAGTCTAAGTTGATCATCGCTATACATGGCTGTGGTGAGCGAGCGCAAAAGCGTGAAGGTACGTTGCTGCGCAGCATCCAGCCCATTTTCGTAGTACCCCCAACCAACGTTTCGATCTCTGGCGTCACCAGCCGCGCTTATTGCCAACCGAACACACTCCTGCGACGAGCGACCTGACTGATCGAGTTTGAACAAGCCGATGCCCACCGTCATCTGCAGAGGAATGCCTTCGCACACTACCGGCGTTTGGTAGTCGTTGATAACTGCCTGGCTAAAGGCTTCTGCTTCGTGGCCAGCGAGCATGAGCCCGAAACGAGTGGGACTGATTCTGTATAGCTGGCAGTCCGCAGCAACGAGCTTTGAAAGGCGTTCCTTGATGGCCAGCATCAGACCCAACGAAAACTCATAACCTAGCGTTTTGACGATGTCATCTAAAAAGCTTGGGGAGATGATGTCGACCGCTACGACGAGACACTCAGGTGCCTCGGGACTCACTTTTCTAATGTCTTCTTCAAATCTGGTACGGTTGTAGATTCCGGTGGCAGCGTCAACAAAGTGTTCTGATCTAAGCGCGAGGATTCGGCTCATTACAAGCTTAGCCAAATGCATCAGCATTGAGAGGTCTTGTAGGCTCATCGCCGGCCTGGCCACAGTATCTATCACGCAGAGAGTGCCTAGACCCAGGCCATCTTCAGTGGTTAGAGGCGCACCAGCGTAATAGCGGATATTGGGGAGACCGGTGACCAGTAGATTGTCTTTGAATCGGACATCGGCTGTTGCATCCGGCACTTCCAGAAATTCATGCGAATGCACGGTATAGGCACAGAACGACTCGCTGCGCTGCGTTTCGTTGATGCTTACGCCGACCTTGGCGCGGAACCATTGCTTGTGCTGATCAACAATTGAAATAAGCACGATGGGCGCACGAAAGTAATCGGCACAAAGCGCCACAATTTGATCAAAAGTATCATCGTGGTGATCGTCGAGGAGGCACAACTCCCGAATACGTTCAAAACGACGTAGTTCAATTGTTGATGGTTCTTCAGCGTGTTTCATCCAATTCCCAAGAGAGGTGATCAGTAGCGGTAAGGGGATGTCGACGTACGCGTGCGATCCGTGCCAGCAGGAGCATCATGCTCCAAAAACGCAGCCATGATGTCGAAAGGCTACTACTTTAATCATACGCCCCGGTGCTAGGTTTCCCAAATGATAAAACGATGCCCCCATAGCGCTGACCAACTTCGCGGTGACGCACTAGTTCTTTCCTACGGCCGAGCAAGGGTGACAATATCTTCGTACACGCTCAAGCCCGGTCGTCATGGGCGGTCACAGGCGTTGGCAGATGCCCGGAGGTTATGGCCAGCGTTGAGATTGGCGCTCTGAAATCCAGGAGCTGAGCTTCTAACACGCTCACACTCTGCCATCAGCATGGCGTCGTGCTCGCCATCCAATGCGTCGCATAGACTCAGATAGAAGTACAGCTGATGGCTCAACAGCAGATCCCAGATTACGAACCAGCGGTCTCACTAGGGCGACCCCAGGGAAAAAGGAATTCGCAACGACTCAATGGGGCCTTCACGCCCGCCGCACATTTCATCATGGACACACTGCTGCACAAGCACACATGGAAACGGCGGAACCGCTTGCAACAGATCGCGCAAGTGAGTGACGGAACGAAGGTGCATAGGCTTCGCCGAATCGTTCAGCAGCGTAAGCTGGCCGTGATCAAGCCTAACGCGCGCTATGTAGATACCGCGCTCCAGTGACAGCAGTTCCAGTTCCCGTATCTCGCCATTTGCAGCCAACTCAGTCAGCTTTTTCAGATTCAAGTTTCACTCCTCGCCTACCAAGGTAGGCGCTCTCCGTCATAAGCAAAGAAGTTTCCGCTGTCGGCAGGGCCCAGTTGATCAATCAGCGATAGCAGCTCATGTGCGGCAATACGTGCCGGTCTTGCTCCAGCGGCGCCACGGAAGGGTTGGGAAAGGCCCGAAATAACGGTGCCTGGATGAAGGCTGAGTAAGCGGGACTTAGGGCAGGTTCGTGCCAGTTCGATTGCTGCGGTTTTAATCAGCATGTTCAACGCCGCTTTGGAGGCACGGTAGGCATACCAGCCGCCCAAGCGGTTATCGCCAATACTCCCGACCTTGGCAGAGAGCAGCGCCATCGCTCCACGAGAGTCAAGCAATGGCAGAAAGTGACGCAACACCAGCGCGGGCCCCAACGTATTCACTTGAAATACAGTCCTGAACGCATCGTCTTCAATCGCGGAGTAACTTTTCTCAGGCTTGATTTCGCCACGATGAAGCAGGCCTGCGGCATGCAGGATCAACTGATACGGTGCTTCTTCGGCTAATTCGGCAGCAGCCTTGGCAATACTCTCAGGTTCTTCCAGATCCAACCGTGGAAAACCATGGCGTCCCAGTTCGCGAACCCCCACACAATGTGGATCCTCCTTGAGCAATTCGCAGAAGGCCGACCCGAGTGCCCCGCTGGCGCCTATTACCAAGGCCCGGTAGCCGTCGCCAAAGGAATTCATCCGCAAGGTATTGTTCATTGAGTTTCCTCCGCATACTGGCGATGGAAAACCAACGCCACTTGCCCCATCTCGATGCCGAACTTAGGCATAGAGAGATTGATGACGCCGACGAGAGTTTTACCGTGATGCTCTACTAATGAAGGGTTCATTTTGACTTCTCGCGGCAATATTGCACTTCAGGAGAGGTTCACTCTAATCATTAGGGACGTGCCTTTAACGCTTGGCTTGAAGCAGATAACGCAGGTTTCGGTAGAGCAGCACCTATGGCCCGGATTCTTCGTCGGACGAATGACAGAGTGAAGCTGTCTAGGTCTTCTTTGTTTTCGATGTTGACTGCTTACTTGCCGCGGTTTTCGGCTCCGGCACTGTGCATCGGTTGTCGCGACAGCGACGGCTGCCATCAGGATGAGGTAGCCATGCCAAATAGGGGCGTAGGCGGCAGAACAGGCTATAGCCGACTGCAAGTAGCGGCCGAATTGCGCGCCATGTCAGTGGAGTGGCCCACATACCCAGACCGGCTGCTCGCCAGCTCCATAGGGTAGCGTCTAGACCGGTAACCCAGCGGCCATCGGCGAAGCTGGCATGAAGTGACGACTGCATTTGCTCGAGCGTGAACCCCAGTGCCTTGGCGTCAAAGTCATCGCGACTGATGTCAAAAAACAGCAGTCGTGCCTCTGTGGCGCTTCGGCTCAATATCTTGATTTCTCGAGCGCAAAGCGGGCAGTCACCATCAAAATAAAGCGTCAGTGGCCATTGCTCAGCGTTATACATATGAATGCACTTTGTATAGGTTTTGCATAGGGTATGCCGAAAAAAACAGACTTACAATGGCCACCATTCCTTTACCGTGATAGGGGCCGTCATGCCCGCCCCAGAGGCAGGCTCATCTGGGTTTGCGATGGGGCTTACCGCCGGAATGAAAATGATTGCAGCGGTGCATCGAGCATTCTGAAATGACTAGCAGCGGGTTTTCTCCCCGTCGACGCGTGTCATGAAATACAGGGTTCAGGCGCTTGTTCGAGCATTCGCAAGGGCAGAACAAAACGGCTCTATAGCGTGCACCTATTGCCTCGCCTGTCAGTATCAGTACGCGGCCACAACCACCGAACGTGCCCTGCCCTCAGGGCGATGGCTCATTCATATCGCTCCATCAAGCCCTTACCGGAGCTCCTAGCTCTACGCTCTACCTAGGAAAACTCAGTCTCCCCTGCCACGCGCGTCGGCCTTGGCATCGCCGCCAACGTGTCGCTACTTAAATGGATAACCGCCGTTGGTATTCAGCGGGAGGGCTCTATCGACTCCACCCTGGAAGACGTCAGCGAGAATGCGAAGTCATCAAACTGGTAAAGGCCTTCACCGATTCTGTTGTACCGTTGGATCAGCTTTTCGCAAGCCCGCACGTGACATCGCATGAGCAACTACTGCTGCAGGCCATTAAAGACATTGATCCGAAAAACACTCTTAACAGTATCGAGCTTTCATCGACTATTCTGCGCCAGCTTTAACTGGTACATCATCCGTCTGGATAACAGACATTCCTGACCCCAGCGCCTAGGGCGAGAGCCGAAGTGCAGGCAAGTTACCAGCGTCAAGGTGACCTGCTGAGGCCCGTTTGGGGGGTTACACCACCTCAAAGAATACCCCCCACGCAACGATGGTATTTTGATATGCAAGCCAATGAGTCTGTTAAGTTATCGAGCGTGCATAGAAATTATGCTCGATTTGGCCGACCCATGAGCGAGGCCGTAGCTGGATAATTTGGATTTATGGACAGTGATGACGAGTTCATTCGGAGCAAGGAACAGGAACCAAGCCTTTGCCAAACGTGCATTGATGCCTCGTGCTATAGGGCTGGCCGCTGGTTTTTTCTGCGTCGCCGGGGTCTTTTGGGAGCAAGGTCGTCCACCTTTAATCTGGGCATTGCTCATTACGTTTTGCTTCGTATGGCCGTGGATAGCCTTTGTACTAGCACTGTTCGCTGAACATCCCGCGTATATAGAGCGGCGCAGTGTCCTACTGGATTCAGCTTTGTCCGCGTTTTGGATCGCCGCCATAGGATTCAACTTGCTTCCCAGCGTGGTAATGCTATCGATGCTGGCAATGAACAACGTTGCTACAGGCGGGATGGCTTTCGTATTGCGTGGCTGGCTGGCCAAAATAGTTGGAATCGCCGTTTTCGTTGCAATATTTGGCTTAAGTATTTCGCTTTATAGCAGTCCTTTAGTCGTCTATTCGTCGATACCGATGATTATCATCCAGCCATTGGTCATCGGTTGGACGCTATACAAACTTGCGCTTCGGCTAGGGCGCAACCGTGAGATTTTGCGTGAGTTGAGTGAGACCGACAGCCTGACGGGTCTCTACAACCGTCGCTACTGGAACGCGCTGCTCTCAAACGAATATAAACGCAGCGTGTACGGGGTTTCGAAGGGCTGTCTCGCAATCTTGGATCTGGATCATTTCAAGCAGATTAACGACACGCATGGCCACTTTGTTGGGGATGAAGTCCTGAGGCATGTGGCTTGCGCACTCAGGTCTAACCTACGCTCAACTGATATAGTCGCGCGGTTTGGAGGAGATGAGTTTTGTGTGTTCCTACCTGATACCGATCGAGTAACAGCCTTTCAAGTTCTTGACAGGGTGAGGATAAAGGTCGCCGACTCTGTATTCGGTCAAAAGCAGACAACCGTTGCGACATTAAGCATCGGTCTAACGGCGTTCGACAACCCAATGTTACTACATGAATGGTTCAAACAGGCGGACATTGCGTTGTACGAAGCAAAAACGCGTGGACGCAACCAAGTTGCCTTTTATAATACAGCTGCAGGAGCTTTGAAATAACATAATACCTAGGTTGAAAAGGAACTGTGCTACGTCAAGGTACTGTTGCGTTCTCCACAGCAACGAAGTGCTCGACCTGACAAGGTGCCCGCTTCCTGGTTTGAATATTTCTTACACTTCACAGACTTCAAAAAAACATACGCAGCAGATTACGACTGTAAAGTTTTCAAATCTCCTAGGATGGAGGACACGCTCCCTATGCAACCAGTTGATATTACTCAGTGCTAGAACTCTGGTATGTTTTTGTATCTGTACTTCCAGGTATTTTCATCAAGGGCCATGTACTTCGCGTTCATGGCAAGTCATTGTTCGGCTACCGCACATCGAAGGGCTCTATAAATCTCAGAAATCACCTGCATCGTCGCGTCTTCAATCGTTCCTTCATTCCGGCATAAAACCCAGCCATGATCTGCAATCGCTCGCTCGAACGCCGTGGTACAAGCGACATGATCTTCAAGTTTATGGATCACAGTACTGCTCAGACCACGCCGTCGTGCCGCTGCCCTCGCCCATGAAATATCAGGCGCGGTGACTACCCCGACATGCAGGTCTGGCACCCGCACGTTTCGATCAATGTTCAACTGTAGGATCTCTGCAAACGGCACTATCCGGCGAAACGCGGCTTCAGACGGGTACCAGCGATCGATCAAGATGATGCTGCCTTGTGGCTGTTTAGCTAGCACGTGCTGGGAAATCCAACTACGGCTATCCGCAAAGCGCTCACAAACCCTCAGCTCCAAATCCCTGGTGGGATTTCTCACCAGTCCGTTAACGAGGGCCATTGTTTCACCCCTATAGGGGTCACTTTTTTTCTCGCAAAGCCGGATCACTTTTTTATTGTCTGCCCTCAGCTCTTTAGTGACGGCCTCCAACAGTGTGGTTTTGCCGACTCCCTTAGGTCCATCTAGAGAAACAAACAACGGACGATTCATTCTTCACATATCGATTGGTATACGGTTTTTTTGCCCTGTTGGTTCGCGGGAACCACTTGGCGCAACCACGCGAATCGAGTGGATGGCCCTATGAACAGACATTGATGAACACTCTAACCTGATTTGGCTAACGGGGCTCGAAATCCAGGATTATGGTCGGTCCGACCAGCCCATAGGACTGAAGCTCGACGCGGCCCAACAGTATCGTCCCCTCGTAGTTTCACCGCCCTCACCGGCTCCCCGCTCTGCTTGTCGGCATTGATCTTTGAACCACTGCTTGGCGCTTTTTCAGCGTTCGCGGCAGCCAATGGACCCTCTCTTACAATTGAGGCAAACACTCGTAGAGTCGATGTTTCCGTCGATCACTTTCCAAGTCGCCAGGTAGGTGACGTACCGTACCAGCCGCTCATCAAGTGCGACTCTTTGCCGGGGTAGTGGACGTGCGCTGGCCTCGCTGACTTCAATGCCTGATCGGCTTGGTATTTTGCAAGGTAGCTGGCCGACACCACTCCCTGACCCGATTAGCCCCGCACCACCCCCCTTCAAACCAATCCATTACCCCTCATTCAGGAAACAGTGTTTGTCGCAAACCTGCCTACTCACCGTTCCACCACTTCCTTAAGATCCGAGCCCTCGCAGAGGCTGCTGTAACTATTCACCAAACTCCAATTCCAAGAGAATCTTCGACAGCGTCTGACGGAAAAATAGATCATATAACGCGATCGCTTTTAGTTATATCGGAGTTAGAGATGAGTATAAGAAACGCGCTGATCACACTTGCACTTGCCGGCTTAAGCATTTCTGCGATGGCGGAGGATGCTGCGACTGCCAAGAGCGATCAGACCGCGCCGGTAGACATGTATACCTATGACAGCCACCCGGACATCGCCAAGGTCATCTCGCACACCGAGCCCGGCAACTCCTGCGGTGCAGAAACCGTGCAGCTGACCTACGAAGACTCGACCGGGATACGGCACGTTATGCAGTACCTGGTGATGGGCACCGGTTGCGACCACGGTTGATTTGTTGAACCTGATACTTACTGAGTTACACCGCTTGGCCATCTGATGAAAAAAACACCGCGCCAGTCCATAACTTAACGACAGATAAGACTGGCGCGTCAAGCTTGTTAACAATTCATAATAAATACACTTTGGGGCAACTATGCACAGCAAATCATTGTCAGCCGCGTTGGCGCTGACGAGTTTAACCGTGGGTCTTGGATTAACGGCCACGGCGCGCGCAGACTTTATCGAGGACAGTAAGTTATCGCTGGGCATGCGTAACTTCTTTTTCAACTCTGATAACCACTCCGGTGGTGCAGATCAAAAAGAATGGGCGCAGGGGTTCAAGCTTGACTATATCTCTGGGTTTACCGAAGGCCCTGTCGGTTTTGGCTTGGACGTACAAGGTATGCTGGGTCTGCACCTGGACGGCGGCAAAGGCATGCACCCGGCGGTCAATACCTTCACTCCGAGCAAAAGCGACGGTTCGGCTGAATCCACTTGGGCCAGTGCGGGTGCTACGGCCAAGGCGCGCTTCTCCAAGACCGAATTTCGCTATGGCAACACGCTGACCCCAGCCCTGCCGATCTTGTTGGCCAACGATGGGCGCCTGCAACTGCAGACCTTCGAGGGCGGCATGATCACCTCCAAGGACATCGATAACCTGACGCTGACCGGGGGCCAAATTGAAGGGGTCAAAGGCCGCGCTTCAACCAACAGCACCGGCTTGTCGGTGTCCGGCGCCACGCAAGACAGCAATAAATTCTTATTTGCCGGTGGAGACTGGAAGGTCAATAAAGACCTAACCCTGCAGTACTACTACGCCAACATGGAGAACTTCTACTCTCAGAATTTCTTGGGACTGGTGCATGTGCTGCCGATCACCGACGACTCTTCGTTCAAGACCGATCTGCGCTACTTCAAGAGCACCTCGGACGGACGCAACGGCGAGTCTGGCTACGCGTTCAACAACAACGGTGGCTACGCGAAGAACGCCGGTAAGGTAGACAACACCACCTGGAGCACGATGTTCACCTACTCCTTGGGTAACCAATCGCTGATGCTTGGCCGAACCCAAGTCTCTGACGACGGTGGTTTCGTCTGGAACAACGATGCCAGCGAAACTAACCAATACGGTAAGAACGAAGGCCAAGGCGGCTATAGTTTCTACCTGTTCAACGACGCTACGGTCGGAAGCTTCGCCCGAGCGGGTGAGGCCACCAACTTCGGCCAGTACAGCTATAACTTTGCCGGTCTGGGTATTGCCGGCCTGAAGGCGTCTGTCAGCTACCTGCGGGGCGCAGATATCAGAGCGGCCGATGGCCATGGGGCCGATCAGCACGAATCGGAAATCGACACTCGCGTCGACTATGTTGTGCAAACCGGCCCATTGAAAGGCTTCGGCACCACCCTGCGCCACGGCACCTACCATGCAGGTAACACGGGTTCTGCTGATCTGGATCAGACCCGGTTGTTCTTCAATTACACCTACAACTTCTTCTGATCTGACACCGCGTCAACCATTCCCAGGCAAACCTGCTCCCATAGAAGAATGCGTTCGCCTGTGGGGGCGGCCGGTCTCGCGTCTCCTGTATTTCCGCTCCCCAGCAAATCCATGGCCCTATTAAATATAGAGTTCTCGCGATCAAAAAGAGCGATATCCCTTGGCGACCGTTTTTCTACAACCTGAAAGCGGTAATGCAAAAAGTACGTTCCCTTTGGCCCGCTGCCTCGCAAGCCAGTGAAATGCCAGAGCATCAAAAGAATGTATTACGTGCATTGGAAGTTCTTGCATCCTGACATTCGGATTGGGTGCCGCGAATGACCTGCCTATTGGCGATAGGCAGGGACTGATCAAACTTGATGGTCAAGTTCTTGGCATCAAACCCTGTCCCCCAACTCGTTCTATTAAATCATTCGGAACCAAGTGTGGCTCAGGGTCATGGCCTTCGGCGACGTTCAAAAAAGCTATTCGCTCCTGCCCTGCCTTTAAATCTTGCTTGGCTCTATTCAAAAGAGATGTTTCAGCCCGCAGTTCAAACTTCAAGAAGTTGGCTGCCATTTCCGCGAGTGTGCTCAAGATTAACTCCTGACTAATGCTCCTCTCGGAACACGTCGATGCGAAGATGTGGGTATAGGTTTTAGCGCCAATTTTCAGTTATCAAGAACGCTTGAGCGGACCCGTTTGCAATGATCAGACCATCGCTAAACGTTAGAAGGTGCCATCTATCGGGATAGCAGGCCGCCGAAGTCGTACCCACGTGGCGTTCTATGTCGGATGGCCTAAAGCGATGTCGGCAGTTCCGGTACTAAAGGACGTGTTTGAGTCACGCTCGAACACCGGGTGATTCGTTCGACCATTCGCGCAGCGCTTGAACGAACAACCGCAATGCCATCGGTGGGTGACGATTGGCCGGGTAATAAAGACTCAGGCCTGGGTAGCTTGGGCTCCACTGTGTCAGTAAATGAACCAATCGGCCAGCCGCCAGATGCTCGGCTACCTGGTCTTCGGGCACCCAGCCAACGCCAATCCCTGCCAGTGAGGCCTCAATCATCAGGTTGATGTTATCCATTGTCATCGGGCCTTCGACATCAACGCTGGTGCTGGTTCCAGCGTGTTCAAGATCCCATCGAAACAGAGCGCCGCTGGCAAATCGAAAGCGTATACAGCGGTGTTGTTTGAGTTCGTGCGGCTCGTTCGGTGCGGGATGACGCTCAAGGTATTCAGGAGACGCGACTGCCGCAAAACGAATATCGGGGCCAAAGCGTACGGCGATCATGTCACGCGGAACGTCGTCGAACGCTCGAATGCCGGCATCGAAGCCGTCGGCAACGATGTCCAGCAATTTGCTGTCTACCACGAACTCAACGTGAATCTGCGGGTACGTTGCCAAAAACGCTGGAATAACGTGGCGGATAAGCGGCCTGATCGCTGATTCTGAGGCGCTGATACGGATCGAACCCGAGGGCGTATTGCGTGCGGAAGTCACCTCGTTGACGACGTTTTCCAGATCGCCAAGTAACGGCCGAACGCCATTGAATAGTTGCTCCCCCGCCTCCGTAAGCGCCACTGATCTCGTCGTGCGGTTGAACAGGCGCATCTCCAGTCGGGCTTCGAGGCCGCGCATTGAATGGCTGAGCGCTGACGGCGAAACCCCAAGGACGCGGGCGGCACCGCTGAAACTACGGTGTTCGGCAATGGCAATGAATGCCGTAAGTTCAGGTAGCCCGGCACGAATCATTTGTGATTTTTCCTCAATAACCTATGTACCGGAAGACGGATTGTTGAGGAGATTACAGCAATATAAGGTAGCAGACCGGCTGTAGGAGCCAACAAGTAGCCATCTACAGACATTTCAACAGGAGACTGATTATGCAAAAGCGCACAGTAGGCAGCAGCGGCCTTGAGGTATCAGCAATAGGCTTGGGGTGCATGGGCTTGAGTTTCGCTTACGGCCCGGCAATGGAGAAGTCATCTGCCATATCGCTTATCCGTAGCGCTTTCGACGCAGGCGTCACGTTCTTCGACACTGCCGAGGTTTACGGCCCATTCGTTAATGAAGCATTGCTCGGCGAGGCATTAGCACCGTTTCGCGATGAGGTCGTGATTGCTACAAAATTTGGCTTCAAAAATGCCGAAGTTGCACAAGGCCTCGACAGTCATCCTGACACCATTCGAGCGGTGGTCGAGGCCTCGCTCAAGCGCCTGAAAACGGACCGCATCGACCTGCTGTACCAACACCGGGTCGATCCGAGTGTTCCCATGGAGGACGTCGCGGGGGCGGTGAAGCAATTGATCGAGCAAGGAAAGGTCAAACACTTCGGCCTGTCAGAAGCCGGCGTGCAATCAATCCGTCGTGCCCATGCGGTGCAGCCGGTCACCGCGTTGCAAAGCGAGTATTCAATGTGGTGGCGGGAGCCGGAAAAAGACATTTTCCCCGTCCTGCAGGAACTGGGCATCGGTTTTGTACCGTTCAGCCCCTTGGGCAGAGGGTTCTTGACCGGGGCCATTGACGCCAACACCACATTCGCAAAAGACGACTTCCGCAATACGGTCCCGCGTTTCAACGAAGAAAACCGCAGGGCCAACGCGCAATTGGTCGAAGCCTTGGGGCGAATAGCCGAAGGCAAAGGCGCCACCCGTGCACAAATTGCCCTTGCCTGGTTGCTGGCTCAAAAGCCTTGGATTGTGCCGATTCCAGGCACCACCAAACTGCATCGTCTGGAAGAAAACGTCGGTGCTGCGACCGTCGCATTAAGCGATGCTGACGTGGCCACCATTGAGTCGGCATTGGCGCGGATTACAGTGGCGGGTGATCGCTACCCGGCTCACTTGCAGCAACGCGTCGACCGTTGAGTTCCCTTGGAACGCCTACTCCCGCCGATACGGGCTTAGGCGGTTCGTCTTTTTCCATACGCTCATCGTGGCCGCTTTTCAATATCACCTACGGGCCAACTCGTGCTTCAAGCATTCCTCGTTATAGGTTTGCTTGACCCCAGCGGGCTTTAACCGCGAGGCGCTGTTGTAGGTCTGCTCGGTGATTCCTATTGCCATCATTCGCATCCAACTCTGTTTGAACTTTTGATACTGTAACTTCCGGCGAGCGCCATAACGACTGACGCCTGAGAGCTTTGATGCTTGGGCAGAGCCCGCAATCCCGGCACCCCAACTGCACACAAACCGATCACTTTTACTCAACTGCTTAGCCTGAGCACCAAGCGCAACGCTGACCAAAATAAACCCTAGGAACGTAGATACTAAAATCCGCACATGACCCTCTCTAACCACCTGAAAAGTCAGCGATTTTGACAAGAAGATAGAGATCAAAGGGCCAGCAACCTGACGTTTTTGACAATTCAGCTCACTGTTATGACGTGAGCGTTATCAGCGCCGCTTTCGACTTCTGCTCTATGCGCCGAAAGAAGGTCTGCGCACGAATGTCCTGCGCATATGCCACGTTCAGCCGTAGCCAGTCACAGGTCTGACCCTCTGGCATGAATGCCGACCCTGGCGACAGTTGCACATGCAGTTCCTCGGCGATTTGATTGACCTGCTGGGCGCTTAAATGCCGCGACCGTGCCCACACGAACATACCTCCGGTGGGCTCGGAAAAAACCTCCCAATGAGCGTCGTCAAGTTGCCGAAGCGTGTTCGCCATCTGCTTGTTCAGGTGTTGGCGCAAGCGCTGGATCAGCTTGCGATACGACCCATTGGCTAGCAAGGTGGCAACCACGTTTTCGGCGAACAACGGGCAGCCTAAACCAGTGATCATTTTGACTTCAGCTAACCGATTGATGATTTTCGGTTGGGCAACCACATAGCCGACTCGCAATGAGCTGGTCAGGGTCTTGGAAAAGCTGGCGAGGTAAATCACCCGATCCAAGGCGTCCAGGTTGGCTAACCGAGAGGTTGTACCGTTCTGAAAGTCGGCGTAGATATCGTCTTCGATGATTCGAAAGTCATGTTGGGTGGCCAATTGCAGTAACCGGTAGGCGACGCTCGGCGCTAGGCTGGTGCCGGTTGGGTTCTGGTACATGCTGTTGATGAAGAAATAAGACGGGCTGTGTTGGCTGAGGATCGCTTCAAGACTGGCGATATCAGGCCCGTGCTGAGTTCTGGGTACGGCCAGGGTTTTGATCCCGTGCAACTTCAACAGGTTGAACAGATTGTAATAACCGGGGCTTTCCACCAACACCAGGTCACCCGGTTTTAACAACGTCCGCACCAACAGATCCAGGCCATGACTGGCACCTTGAGTGGTGATGATCTGATGCGGTTCGACGTGAAGGTCAATCAAGCTCAGACGTTTCTGAATGTGCTGCCGCAAATGAGCAGAGCCCAGTGGGGAGCTGTAGTTGAATAACGAGTGGCTGTCGCTGCGCACCACCTGGCGGATTGCCAGCCCCAAATCGGTACCCTCTCGCCACGATTCAGGCAACCAGCCACAACCCAGTTTGAGCGCTGTGGACTCACTGCCGAACAGCTCCCAAGCGCCGTTGTCGTGTTCTCGGTGGGTCTCCACGGACTGGGACCGCGTCTCGGCCACGAAGAAGCCCGATCCATGGCGGGACTCCAGCACACCGACGGCCACTAATTGATCGTAGGCTTTGATCACGCTCGACAGGCTCAAGCCGTTTTCCTGCGCCAATTGACGGATGGAGGGCAATCGGGCGCCAGGCCGGATGCGACGTCGCTTTATCCACTGGGTAACATTAGTCACCAGCTGCTGAGTCACCGGCGATGCAGCGTTTCGATCAATGTTCAAGTCCACGACGGGCACTGTTCTCAGATTTTGAGCGAACAGTTAAGCATAAAAGGTACCCGTCTGTTCCTTGTTTACATCGCCCCCCGGAATAGATAGTCCGGGAGTTTAGTGAAGGAACTAAAACGCCTATTTACGGAGCAGCATCTTTGAACGCACAGCATCGGAATTCATGGGGATTAGCGTTCGTTCTTTGCCTGATCACCCTCGCGGTAAACTTGCAGGCCCCGTTGTATACGACCTATGCGCAATTGTCTGGCTATGGCGCGGGCGCTACTGCGCTGGCGTTTTCCGGTTATGTACTGGGCGTGTTGCCGGTGTTACTCGCCCTCGGCGGACTGGCTGACCGGGTAGGACGCAAACCGTTGATTCTGACAGCGCTGTGTTTATCCATCATGGCGACGCTCATCATGCTGCTCTGGCCAAATTTGCTGGCACTGGGCGCGGCGCGGCTGCTGTTGGGCATCGGCACGGGGCTTGCCTCGGTCACCGGCACGGCCTACATGACCGAATTGATGTCGACGGGTGATGCTCGCGCCCCCGCTCATTGGGTCACTGCCAGTACGTCGTTAGGCTTTGGACTCGGCGCGGTGCTGACCAGCCTGTTTCTGCTTTCCCACGACAGCGTTACACCCGGCAGCTTTTGGGTGCAATTGGCGTTAGCGTGCGTGGCGATTGTTGTAGTGGTGAAGCTGCCGGACTCTAAAGTGAAAGTCAAAAACACGCCGCTGATACGCTTGCCTAGATTTCCCGCCGGCAGCCTCCCCTACAGTTTTTCAATTTTGTTGGCGTGGGCTGCCTCGGGAGTAGTCATCGCCATCGTGCCGTCGGTGCTTGCAGCCCATGGTATTGAACGTTGGTCTGGCGTCTGTACGTTCTTGGTGATCAGCAGTGGCGTGGTGTTTCAGCCTTGGGTTCGACGGATGCAACCGGCCAAAGCTACGGGGTTGGGACTGTTGATCTTGTCCCTGAGCTATGCACTGCTGGCGTGGGGTGCGATCAGCGGTTGTCTCGCTGCCGTATTAATAGGCGCAGTGGGTGCCAGCAGTGCGTGTTACGGGTTTATTTATTTAGGCGGGCTATCGGCCGTCACGGCGATGGCGGGCTCGGAAACACCCCGCGTCAATGCCGGGTTCTTTCTGTTGGCGTATATGGGTTTCAGCATTCCGGTCATTGTTACCGGCCTTCTGGCCGACCGCTTCGGCGCTCACGCTGCACTGTGGGTGTTCGGGTTGTTTCTGTTGCTGGGCGTGATCACAGTGGGGATTGTCATCGTTCGAAAAGAAGGCTATGTCGCCAAGGGCTGGGGCACCGGACGCAGCACAACCATCGCTACCGCGCAGGCCGCCATTAAGACAAAGGTGCCGATGAACACCATCCGCATACCGAAATGACCACCTAGATATCCTCCGGTCAAAGGCCCAAGCACTTGGCCGACATATTGGCTGGACGTGGAATACCCGAGCATCCTCCCGGCGATGTTCTCGGGTACCGAGTGGCGGATGATGGCCGCAATACAAGGCAATAATCCGCCCAATGCCAACCCCATCAGGAAGCGCAATACCACCAGTTGCCATTCATTGGTGACAAAGGCTTGGGGAATCAACAGCACTGCCGCCACTGACAGGCAGACCGTGACCACCCGCCAGTGGCCCACCGTGTCGGCAACCTTTCCCAAGCGCGAAGCGGAAATAATGCTGCCCAATGCTGCCGCCGACATGACCACCCCTGCCATCATTGTCAGGCTTTCTGTGTGCAATTCTTGCAAGTAAACAGTGATGATCGGCTCGATGGACATGGTTGCGAACATGACCAGACAGGCCACTACAAACATGATTTTTACCGGTCGTTTATCGTCAATCTGATCCCAGACGCGAAGAGGCGGCTCACCTTTCTGAGTGGCCTTGCGCGGCGCTCGTGGTGCTTCTTTCAGGAAAAAAACCGTCGCCAGAAACGTCACGAATATCACCGCGCCGGCGAGGAAAAAGGTGTTACGGATACCAATCAATGGCGGTAATAAACCACCCATCAATGGGCCCACGAGACTGCCGGCCATGATTCCCGAAGACAGCATGCCCAACGCCCATCCCGAACGCGCTTTGGGGGTTTGCGTAGCCACCAGAATCGTCGCGCCCGAGGCATAGCCGCCCAATAACCCTGCCAATAACCGCAGCAGAACCAATTGCCAGACATTCTCTGCCAAGCCAATCAACGACATGGCCACCGCCATTCCGAGGCTGGCCCGAATCAGCATCAACTTGCGCCCGTAACGGTCGCCCAGCCGTCCCCACAACGGTGCCGTAAACGCGGCGCTAAGAAAGGTCGCGCCAAACGCCACCCCCGACCATTGCACGATGGCGCCGGGGTCGCTGACGCCCAGGTGCTCAACGTATAGCGGTAAGAAAGGCAGCAACAAGGTCATCGCAATGATCGTGGTGAAAGAGCCGAAAACACACACTGCCAAATTACGTTGCCAGTGCTGCTGGGTGGAATTCGAAACCGTTGTCATGCCGACCATCCAGGGAAGGAGAACGGCACACGCTACAGCGTTGGTTTAAATAAATAAAATTCATGTTTTTTATGCAATGGATTCCATTACGGAATACAACCGACATCATCACCAAACACTAAGAAACCAAATTCTTTTCGCGGGGATCTGCGGGGGCTGCAACCACCTTGTTTCGGCCAGACTGTTTAGCCGTATAAAGCATTGTGTCCGCCTGCTTCAGAACTTCATTGATATCGGATGAGGTGTGCGGCCAATGTGCAACGCCCAACGAAATCGTGATGTGCCCAGCGGTCTTAAACAGCGTGAGTTCGACTTGTTGTCGCAAACGCTCAGACACCCTAAGGGCGACCTCGGGCGAGCTATTGGGTAACAGAATTAAAAACTCTTCACCACCAATGCGGCATAGCACATCATCGTCTCGCGTGTTGATACGCATCAACTCGCCCAGCCGCTTGAGCACTTGATCGCCGATGCCATGACCAAAGTTATCGTTCACCCGCTTGAAGTGATCAATGTCCACGGCCACCGCAGCAAAGGGTATCTGCTCGGCTTTCAGCCTTTCCAGAGAGCTGTCCAGGACACGGCGGTTGTACAAACCGGTAAGCGCGTCGGTTTGCGCTTCACTGGTGAGCAAGCCAATTTTTGCGTGAAGCAAGCGAACGCCCACCAACATGACGCGCTTGAGTTGCGCCGCCTCGTAGTACCAAGGCTTCACGCGCTCAATACGTCCCGCCGCACCAGGTGATTGCATTTCTTGAGCACTTTCAGCCAACTGCAGCAGAGGACGTGAAATCAAACGTGCCAGCCACCACACGATAATCAAACCGAAAATTCCCAAAGGCGCCGTGTTACGCAGCATGTCCAACATCAGGTTGTTGAGGGCTCCCAATCTTGCGTCGGTCTCCTTTTGCGCCACGATCCCCCAATGCGCCGACGGCACATTGGCATAGCCGGCCAACATGCTGACGCCCTTACTATTAATCAGTCGCTTCTTGCCATTCTCCCCACGAATGACCGCTTCGACCACGGGGTTGCCATGCACGATCTGGCCCACCCGTGCAGGATCCGGGTGATACAACAGACGGCGGTTTTGATCAACCACGTACAGATAGGAACCGTCGTGGTAGTACTGTTCGCCGAGAAGATCATTGAGGATGCTTTTTTTCTTAAGGTACAGCGTCCCGCCGATGTACCCGAAGTAATGGCCCGCTTGATCGACAACAGGGTGAGAAATAAATACCACCAAATTACCTGCCAGCGAGATGTACGGCTGACTGATGAGGGGCTGCTGTTTAGCCAAAGCTTCAATGGCGCCGGGTGTCTTTGCCATTTTTTGCTTTCCGGCAAATAAATCGGGCGAGACTGCCAATATCCAGCCTTGCTCATCCACGATCGCGACTGAATTAAAACTGTTGGTCTGCAACTGCAATCGCCGCACTTCCGATTGCAGCATTTGTTTGTTTTCCAGTTGGTCAGCTAACAGCGCGGCACTGTAGGCCAGCTGTTGCCTGGCCGCGATGAGAAACACATCGGTGCTGTTAGCCAGCTTGGTGGCGTAGACACGGTTCGCTTCCAAGGTGTTATCGATCAACAATTGGCGTTGAACGCGGTAGCTGGCGTAAAGGCTGTTGACCAGGGTAAGAGCAGCACTCAAGAGTGCCAACGTTATTATTAGACGGCGTAAATTGATGCTAAATATAGGTTGGGGGGGCATGCAGGCTATCCGGTGGGTCATCCTTGATCGTGTGACGCATTTATGTCGAAGTGGTCAACTTATTAATGCAGCTTTGCCCAGAACTGCTTGGTCAATTCATGCAGCGCGGACGTTAGACGTAAAGCTTCACTTGCGTTGTTATGATTGTTTTGGCTCGTGCTAACGCTCAATTCGGTAGCATCCCGAATATTAGCAACGCTGCGATTAATCCCTTCGCTCACCTCCCCTTGCTCTTCAACCGCTGCTGCGATTTGCATGTTCATTTCCGTGATTTCATGAACGCCACGACCAATGCCGCCTAGCGATTCTCTCGCTTGACGAGCCTGACTGACGCTCAATTGCGCGTGATCGCGGCTTTTCTCCATGACGCTCACTGCAGAACGGGTACCGTCCTGCAACGCGTTGATCATCTGCTGAATATCGGCGGTCGACTGCTGAGTCCGCGCAGCTAAACTGCGTACTTCGTCTGCGACCACAGCGAAACCGCGACCTTGATCTCCCGCGCGGGCCGCTTCTATTGCGGCATTGAGTGCCAACATGTTTATTTGTGCCGCGATATCGCCAATCACTTCCAACACTTGGGAAATATCGTTGCTGTGGTTTTCCAACGCATAGATGACGTTCGTGGCCTGATGAATTTCAATTTCCAGCGCAGTGATCATCTTGCTGGTGTCGCTGACCAATTGCTGTCCAAAGCGCGTCTCATTGCCAGCCTTTTCCGCCGCGCTGGCAGCAGTCTGCGCATTGCGCGCCACTTCCTGGATGCTGGCCGCCATTTGAGTGATTGAAGTGGCGATCTGATCGGTTTCGACCTGCTGCTCGACGGTCAGCCGATTGCTCGCATGAATTTCGTCCAGCAAGTTTTTCGCACACCCCCCCAGTCGGTCAGACGCATCGGCAATGCGACCGATAACAGCACCGGTTTCTGCATGGGCGGTCAGCAACGCAAATTGGATCTGACCGACCACGTCCGCCCGGCCCGTGTAAAGGATCTGGCTCAGTGGATTGTCTGCTGACCCGCGTACCTGACGCGCCAAGCCTCGCAGGGGCCTAAGTACGACGGCTATGGCGACACAGCTTAATGCGCAACTTAGCGCGGTTTCCAGAAGCGAAACATACGATGGAATCGACAGCACGCTGCCGAGGCTGAAGATGCTTAGCGTGATCAAGCTGCACACCAGCACAGAAATTTTTGTGCTTAATCCCAATCGCAACCATCGACTGGCCGAGCCCGACCCACTGCGCAGCTGCGTATATAGTTTTTCCGCTGCCTCAACCTGAGCGGCGGAAGGTGCAGTGCGTACGGACTGGAATTCGACTGTTTTGCCATTCTTTCGAATAGGTGTGACATACGCACTGACCCAATAGTGATCGCCGTTCTTACAACGATTCTTGACCAATCCCATCCAAGAGTGACCCATGTGCAGCGTTGCCCACATATGCTCAAACGCCAACGCGGGCATGTCCGGGTGCCTGACGACGTTATGGGGCTGACCTAGCAGTTCCGCTTCGCTGTAGCCGCTGAATTTTATAAAGTCAGGGTTCACATAGGTGATCAGGCTAGCGGTATCGGTCGTAGAAAGAATGTTTGCATCGCTTGGAAGTTGAATGGCGCGGCCGGTTACAGCTGAATTTTTTCTCATGCGCAATCCCTATTATTCTTGCCGCGTAACGACCGCCGCGCAGTGGCTATTTAGCAAAGTTACCGCTGATAATTAGGAATGCATTGTTCAATTGTCAAACAATCAACACCCTCATTCGGATAGCCCATGCAGCAACTCTCCGTTAATAATGCACAGCCCATACGTTAATTATTACGCAAAAAAAGTATGCATAATAATAGGCTTTTATTACTGACTTATTAATGCCGCCAGAACGTTGTCGCATAAATATGCGTATACGGCTGAATAAATACTTAGCTAACAAACTACTGTTCAATCACAGGAAAAAAGTCAGTGTGGCATTTCCTGTTAGCAGGCGAACAAGATAGTCAGTTAAGCGGCTTTGATGTGCGTGTTTAAAAAAGCGGATCAAAAAAGGCATTTGGCCATTACTTTTATGCCTGAACGGGACCGTACAATATCGTACAACCACATACAAGGTATAAATCGTCGCATCCCCATAATTAGCATGCTTGTCTTGGATCAATATATGCGCGTGTTGTTAGAGAAACGCCTTTGTCACAGGTCCGACGATAAAGCCCGTAGGATGGGCAGGAGGATGCGGTTCCAACGGCAATTCATCGCCCTCATGAAACCGCTGAAGGTCGCTCCCACCTTATCGCAGCGTTCGGCTGTTCCTACATTTCCCGAACTATATGCGGTCATAGATCAATCGTAAAAGGGTTCGACCCTTTCGCGGCTGCCCACGAAAAAGCTGTCCGCTACCAGACGCAATGGCTGAAGGTCCAGGTCACTGGATTTCCCTCTAATCAACTGCTCGAAGTGTCGGTACACCGCCGTGTATTCCCCTTCATCGGCTACTGACTGGGCAACACCATCGATGCTCAGAGACGCCCCGCCACTGTCCAGTCTCAGTATTCCATCAGCACAACGAACCTCGATACTCCAGAGTTCATCATGCCCATGGTCGAAATCGAACTCGGCTCGAATGTCCAAATGGTTTGGGTCGGACAGACGCAGCGACGCAGCAATTGGTGATTGGCAATTGCTCGGGACCCGCAGTTCGGCTGACTCAACGAACAGAGGCAATGGCAATAAATGGGTCACGATGGATAACGCGTTAATGCCAGGATCAAATACCCCCAAGCCGCCCGGTTGCCAGATCCATGCCTGACCTGGATGCCATTTGCGCACGTCTTCTTTCCAATCGATCTGCACGGACTGGAGGGTACGGCCCGACAGCCATGTGCGTGCCGCTTCAACGCCCGGGGCAAATCGTGAATGCCAGGCAAACAAACCACTCACTCCTTGATCGCGGGCTTGTTCCACCAGCGCCAGGGCTTCACCCAATGTGGCGCAAGGCGGTTTCTCCACCAAAACGTGTTTGCCCGCGGCCAAGGCGGCACGCACCAACGCGTAACGACCCTGAGGCGGCGTACAAAAAGCGATGGCGTCCAGCTCTGGCGACTGCTCGAGCATTTCGTCCAAGGAACTGAAATTTTTTACCCCTGGGCACGGTTGCCCAAGGCTGGCGACCGCGAGCAGTTGGAACGCGGGGTTGGCCAGAATCGCCGGTACGTGCTGATCCTGCGCAATCTTGCCGTAGCCCACTAAACCGAGACGAATCGGTTGCATCTGTGACTCCTGTTTTTGTACTTATGGTCGATGCAGCAACCTAGACGTAAAACGCTTGCTAAACAACTGGATCATGCTCGTGGCGGCGTTGACTCCAGGACGAGGCAACGCCGGCGCCCCAGTGCGGGTGGTCCGCCCGGAAAAAATTGAGCAGGCTGTTATTCGGGAAGCGGACAATGCGGTTGACTGTCAGATCGTATTTTGTCTGTAGGAGGGGCCCGCCACGCTGTCGCGCAGCAAACTGGACGTGTAGGAGCTGCCGCAGGCTGCGATAAGGTCGGCACAACCTTCAGTGGTCTTAAGAAAGCGACCGGTTCCCGGTCGAATCGCAGACTTCGGCAGCTCCTACAGTTTAAATGTTGATATTTCAATGAGTTACATCGTGTTTGACGAGGGTCAACCTGTTGGCGAGAGACAGGATGCGGCCCGGCTTGCACACCTCCTCACCAACAAGTCACCTTTTCCAGCCGAAATTTTAGAAGCTGAAATCGACCTTGGTCCACAGGGTACGGCCCGGCTCATTGATCGCCTTGTCGCCCGGATAGCCAAAGCCTGCATCGCCCGCAAGGTTCAGGTGCTCCGCATAGTCTTTGCCCAGCAGGTTATCGACGCCGGTGCTGACTTTCAGCTGTTTGCTGATTCGGTAGCTGGTGTTCAGTGAGAACACGCCGAACCCGGCGCTCTTGCCGAAGTCTTGACCCACCACATTGCCTTGATTGACTGCCACCCGATTTTGCTCGGCAACTATCCGCCATAGCGCCCCGGCGCCCCACGCACCTTTTTGATACGTCAGGCCAAGGCGGGTTTCCAACGGCGGCATTTGGGGTAAGGCCTGGCCGTCGGAGGTGTTTTTGCCCCAAGCGTAAGCCATGGTTGCGTCGGCCTTCAGGTTGGGCGTCAAACGGTACGCCGCCCCCAGTTCACCGCCCAGGGTTCGAGCATTAACGTTTTCGGCTTTGGAGCTGCTCATGCCCATCATGCTGGTGCTGTAGTCGAACAGGATGTAATCCTGCACTTGGCCTACATAACCGGACGCCCAAGCCTGCAAATCGTCACGGTTGTACTGAACGCCGAAGTCGATTTGTGTGGTTTTTTCAGGCTTCACGCCACTGAACGCATTGCTCGTGCCCGCCGGACCGCTACCCGCTGAAAACAGCTCCCAGTAGTCAGGAAAACGCTGCACATGGCCAATACCGACATACACGGTGGTGGGTGAGTCGGCCAAGTCGTATTCGTAACGTGCGAAACCGCTGGGCAAAGTATCGGCGCGGGTATCGCCGGCGGTGGGGTTGGACGAACTCATTGACATGCTGCGCAGGGTTTGCCGGTAATCCTTGGCTAAGGCGCGGTCCAGTCGAGCGCCGGTAATTACCCGTGAGCGTTCAGCGGCATACCAGGTCAGTTCCGCAAAAGCACCGTAATTGTGCTCGACCGCGTCTTTGCTCCAGGCCATTTCGTCGGTGTCGGTAAAGGTATCGGTCATCATGGCGTATTCGGAATCACGCACACGGTGTTCGCTGCGCAATGCATCGACCCCGGTTATCAGTTCCACCTCGGTCCACTTCCAGGTGGCCGCCATGCGCCCGCCCAGCGTGCGACGGTCGACTTCTGAAGCCATGGGCATTGGCATCATGCTGCTGGGGTCCGGTGTCCGCAGGCGGAAGTTGTCCATGATGTGATCGGCGTAGTTGTAGTAGACCTGCGTTTCGAACTTATCCAGCACCCCGCCGAGGTTGCTCTTCTCGAACTTCAGCCCGAGGCTTTCACGTTTAAACTGCGTTCCGTCCATGCTGCGCCCGGCATAGCGAGCTTCCCCGTTGCCCTTACCCGCCGTCAACTCCAACAACGTATCGGCGTCGGGCGTCCAACCCAGCGACACATCGCCGTTCCATTTGTCCCAGCGCGAAGGCACTGTGTGGCCGCCACCGTCTTTATAGTCATCCGCCTGTGACTGGTTGCCGACGGCGCGCAGATAGCCTTGCGGTCCGCCGACCGCGCCGTCGAGTACTTTGTCGAAGCGCCCGTTGGAGCCGGCCAGCACGCTACCACTCAAGCGGCTGCCCAATTGGGCAAAGTGTTCCGGGCCGCGCTCAAACAACACCGTACCGGCTGAAGCTCCCGGCCCCCACAGCACTGTTTCGGGCCCTTTGATTACGGTGAGTTTGTCGAACGTTTCCGGGGCTATGTAAGAACTGGGCGCATCCATTCGAAACGGACACGCGCCGAGCATCAGCCCACCGTTGGTGCGAATGTTTAAGCGTGAGCCGAACATGCCGCGCAGCACGGGATCGCCGTTGGTTCCGCCATTACGAATCGCCGAAAAGCCGGGAATGGTCTTGAGGTAGTCCGTGCCATCGCTGGCCGGGACCGGCTGGCGTGGGTCTTTTGGGTTAGTGATGATGGTCAGCGGTGAGCTTTGTTGAACAGCCGTAATCACTGTCGGTTCCAATACCAATGGCGGCGGTACGGGTGTCGAATCAAGGTCTTCAGGCTCAGCGGCCATTACACACACGGGCAGGGTCAAGCCCAAAAAGAATGCAAACGCCTGACGCCAGTAAAGATGCTGCGGGCGCAGGTGAAACAGGGACGCGTTAAAGATCGAGCGCATGAAATCGTCCGTTGAAAAGTCAGCGTTATCCGGGATAACAGGTTCACAAAGATGAGCGCCCGCACGGGGGCCGGCGCGTGTGCGCCCTGCTCAGCTTTTGCCTTGGGAAACAGGGTGAATGACGATCAGCAGAGTGCAGGTGGCGCCCGAGTCCTGGCCCCGGGAAACACCGGAGGCATTGCCGCTTGCGGCGCGACGCAAGACACCCGAAATAACGCGGGAGGGTAGCCCGAGCGGACGACAGTGAAGGTAGATGGCGGTAACGCCGGATGCTGGAACAGCAGCGAGCAATACCCGCACTTCTCCCAGACCACCAGGCTGTGAGGCGGGCTGATTTTAGCCGGCTCGGAAGCCTGCGCCATGCCAGGCATGCTGTCGTGGCACGGCATCTCGCCCATGGTCATGGCGTCGTTCATGCCATGAGACAAGCTCATGCCCTGAGAGACCAATGGCCCAAGGAAGATCATCAGCATGGCGAACAAACTGAGCCATGCGCCGATCGATCCCTTGCTGCTGCGCATCACGTGAAAGACGCCCCGTCGAATAGCGCGTGCAGAGGCATCCGCAAGCGGTGCTCTGTGATCACGGGGATTCGGGCGATTTTCATGGGCGCGGAATCTAACACCGTCCCGTCGGATGCGACACCAGCCTGTGTTGAGTAGGCGGTCAATGATGCAGTGAAACTTCCTACACGCGGCTGATTTAAAGGCGATGAAGCGTCGTGCGACATAACGGCGCATCTCTGGGCAATCACCACGGCGTTTAATTTTTGCAGGAAGACTGCCAGACTGACCGACAGCCAAACGCCCAGAGCACACCATGATCCAGATCCGCCCCATGACCGCCGCCGATTTCGAGGGTTTTTGGCCGACCTTTCAGGCCATTGTCACTGCGCGTGAAACCTACGCCTACGACCCTGAAATTACCCAGGAACAGGCGCTTCAACTGTGGTTGCAGACGCCGCTGCATACGTTGATCGCCGAAGAAGACGGTGTCGTGCTCGGCAGTTATTACCTAAAAGCCAACGCCGCAGGCCCCGGCAGTCACATCTGCAACTGCGGCTACATGGTCAGTGAGGCGGCCCGCGGGCGTGGCGTTGCCCGGCTGATGTGCGAACACTCCCAGCAACTGGCCCGCGACAGCGGCTTTTTGGCGATGCAGTTCAATTCAGTGGTGTCCAGCAACGAAGTGGCCGTCGCGTTGTGGCACCGGCTAGGATTCGAGACCGTCGGGCGCTTGCCCCGCGCTTATCAGCATGCGCGGTTGGGGTTGGTGGATTGCCTGGTCATGTTCAAATGGCTGGCGGATCCGATAGAAAAATCCGTTCCCGCACAAGCCAAGTTGATCGGTCGCAAGAACATTGAATCCATCGTATCGCGCCCGCGGCGCGGTGGATGATCGCTAAAGGCGGTGCGATTTGTCTGAAACGCTATGCCTGGCCCTTCCCGAACAAGTTCGCTCCTACAGAGTCTGTTGATGACCGCCTTCTAAAATGCTTTTTAAAAGGAAATCTGAATGCCATCCCTTTTTGATCCGTTGAAAATCGGCACCGTCTCTGCGCCTAACCGCATATTGATGGCGCCATTGACCCGCGGTCGTGCGACCCGTGAGCATGTACCCACTGAATTGATGATCGAGTACTACTCCCAGCGAGCCAGTGCCGGTTTGATCATCACTGAAGCGACCGGCATCAGTCAGGAAGGTTTAGGCTGGCCGTATGCGCCTGGAATCTGGAGCGATGAGCAGGTTCACGCCTGGAAAGCTGTGACCGACGCTGTTCATCAAGCGGGCGGGCGTATCGATCTGCAGATGTGGCACATGGGCCGTATTGTCCACCCAAGCTTCCTTGGCGGTGCGCAGCCGGTTTCATCGTCGGCCACTACCGCGCCGGGCAGTGCCCATACCTATGACGGCAAGCAACCGTATGCATTGGCGCGGCCGTTGAGCGTCGAGGACATCAAACGTTTGCTCGACGACTACGCCAAGGCCGCTAAAAACGCCATGGCAGCCGGTTTTGATGGGGTGCAGATCCACGCAGCCAACGGGTACCTGATTGATCAATTCCTGCGTGACAACACCAACTTCCGACAAGATGAATACGGCGGTTCGATCGAAAACCGCATTCGATTGTTGGTCGAGGTTACTCAGCGGGTTGCCGACACCATCGGCGCCGAGCGCACCGGCGTACGGTTGTCGCCCAACGGTGACTCCCAGGGCGTCAATGACAGCAATCCGGAAGCTCTGTTTGGCGCCGCAGCGGCAGCGCTGGACAAGATTGGCATCGCTTACCTGGAACTGCGCGAACCGCCGTTCAATGGCACCTTCGGCAAAGCCGACCGACCGCCGATTCATCCGGTGATTCGCAAGGCCTTCCGCGGCGCGCTGTTTTTGAATTCCGATTACAGCTTTGAGCGTGCTCAGGCTGCACTGGTCGCAGGCGAAGCTGACGGCATCGCTTTTGGGCGGCCGTTCCTTGCCAACCCAGACTTACCGCATCGTTTCGCCAACGGCTTGCCGCTCAACGATGACGTCATGCAGACCTGGTACAGCCAAGGGCCTGAGGGCTACGTCGACTACCCCACCGCGGAAGATTGAGTCTGTTGCAGCAATAAAAAAGCGGGCTGTGTTTTGCGCAGCCCGCCTTGTGACCTCGTAATCGATAACACTCAGTGAATTGTGTACAAACGAACCTCGGTATCGCCTACTTTCAATTCTGTCTCTTTATTCCATTCGCTTGGGATCGAGCGGAAATCATCGGGCTGGTAGCTCCCACTGACCAACCACACTCGACCGGTGCCTTTGGGCATTACCTGCAAGCGATCAACGTAGATTTTATCCGCGTCTTCGTCCACCAAGGTGCCGAAGCCGTAAGCGTTCGGACGGCCCGAAGTGCCGTCAGGCAAAGTGGGTGTATAGAGCAAGGGCTGTGCGCCAGTCTTGTTGTAATAGACGTAGCCGAAATACCAGAACAAATCGCTCACCACGATGCGGTCGCCCGCGACGTAGTTTTGATTGACGTAGTTGACCAGGACGTCGAACTGTTCGTTGTCCACGCTGTAGTTATTCTTTAAACCGACCATTTCAATGCCCAGCACTCCGACCAGCAGGCCAATCGCCAGAAAACGAAAACGTCGTTCAAGCTGATCGATGGCGACCGCCAACACCAACGGTAAGCCAATGGCGGCAAACATTAAGTACCGCTCGACCAGCAACGGTGTCACGAACGACACCGCAAAAATCACCAGCAGCGGCAGGAAAGTGTACGCCACCAGCAGTCCATTAAACCGGTAGTCGCTTCGGTCTCGGACGACAACCATGACTGCGATAGTCGCGATGGCCAGCGGCATTAACAGATACAGCGGAAACCAAACGTCGCCACCGTCTTTCAAGGTCAGAAATTGCCAGATCGCCGACGGTAAAGAATCCAGGGTGATGGGTGGAATCCAGCCTACATCACCGCCGACCCGCAATTGATCAAGGTGGGTCAACTGCCCAACCAAGCTAGGAATCCAAGGCGCATACAGCACGATAATTGCGACGTTGGTCACCCACCAGGCTGGTCGTGTGATCAGCTTGAGTTTGTCCTCAGACTTGCAGCGCAGCATCAACAAGTAGAACCAGTGAGCCAGCACGCAAAGGCAGGTGAAGTAATGGGTATAGAAACTTGCGGTCATCAACAGCGCATAGATCGCCAGATAACGCTTGCGGCTAGGGTTTTTGACCCAATACACCAGCGCCACGGTTGCACCCATCAGCCAGAAGCCCATCAGAGAGTACATGCGTACTTCCTGGCTGTAGCGCACGACGATGGGCATTAAGGCCAGTAACACCCCGCCCAGCACCGCCGCGCGGGGGGTCGTGATTAAGCGCATCAACCAGACCGCGAGGCCCACGGTCGCGATACCGGGTAAAGCACTCATGGCCCGAATCGAAAAGATCCCGTTACCGAAGACATTCATCCAGGCATGCAGCAGCAGGTAATAAAGCGGGGGGTGTACGTCGTGCGCGCTGTGAAACCAGGTCAGCGCGGGCGAGTACTGGCTCATGAGCAGGCTGGAGCCTTCGTCGCACCAAATCGCGGTTTGGGTCAAACCGTAAAAGCGCGCGATGGCGGCCAATGCCAAAATCGGGACGAGCCATAACGCATGTATCCAAAGGCCATGAGTCGATCGCGACGAGCGTCGGGTTCCTTCCACCTGCTGGCGATAGAAGGGTTCCCCCAACTCATAATCCCGTTGTAGCTTCATTCGCCCTCCGCCCCAAGCCATCAAAATGGTACTGCCAGACTCGCCACATCAAGGGTTCAAGGCACGGCGCTGCGCACAGAAAATACGAAGGCAAACCCTTCCAGACAACGTCTTTGCTTATCTGGACGCGATGGTACCCGCGCATTTATTCAAACGTCCAACTGTGAATAGGTTTGGCCCGTTCAGGTCACACGTAATGCGCTATTGAGGCTTAATTTTGAAACAAGTTCCGAGCCAACCCAATGAATCAAGGCGGTATTGCGCCTGATACCACCCGATTTCCAGATGCACGGCACAATTTCGTACGCGCGCCCAAGATGGCTGCGTTTACCGAGGTGGTTCAGATAAGGTGAGGGGCATCGCGCCCTTTCTTTACTGGAGAACCGCCCCTTGATCATTCCCGAATCTGTAGGACTTTCTTCCGAGCGTTTGGCACGTATCGACGCGTTCATTCAGAAAGAATACATAGACACCGGAAAGTTGCCCTGCGCGTCGACACAAATCTGGCGCCACGGCCAACTGGCGTACAGCTCGGTGTTAGGCTCTGCGGACAAAGAGCGCGGTCTGCCACTGAAGGCCGACAGCCTGTTTCGTATTTATTCGATGACTAAACCCATTACTTCCATCGCCTTCATGATGCTGGTCGAGGAAGGTAAGGTTTCATTGGATGATCCGGTGGCGCGCTATATCCCCTCCTGGGCAAACCTCGGTGTGTTTCAAGCGGGCGTAACCGGCGCCTTCCAGACGCGCAAGCCTACCCAAGCGATGCAGGTCATTGATTTGTTGCGCCACACCTCTGGCCTGACTTATGGATTTCAACAACGCAGCAACGTCGACGCTGCCTATCGCCACCTCAAGCTGGACGGCGTTAACAGCGAGGGAGGTCTTGAAGCGTTTGTCACAGCGCTGGCCAGCGTGCCGCTTGAATTTGACCCCGGCGAAGCCTGGAATTATTCGGTTTCCACCGACGTACTGGGTTATTTGGTGCAGGTGATTTCGGGGATGCCGTTCGAGACGTTTCTCCGTGAGCGAGTTTTTCAGCCGCTGAACATGGTGGATACCGATTTTTCGGTGCGCACAGGCCAAGAACACCGGCTGACTGCCTGCTACGCCCTGGATCAACACGGCAATGTCGTATTGCAAGACGATCCCGCCACCAGTGCCTTCTTGAGCGACCCTGCCACAAAATCCGGCGGCGGCGGTCTAGTCTCAACCGCCGACGACTACATGCGCTTCAGCCGTATGTTGCTCAACGGTGGCGAACTGGACGGCGTGCGAATTGTTAGCCCGAAAACGTTGAAACTGATGACCATGAACCACCTGCCGGGCGGCAAGGAGCTGGGAGAAATGTCCGACTCGCCGTTCAGTGAATCTCTGGTCGATGGACTGGGTTTTGGATTGGGGTTTGCCGTCACGATTAATCAAGCCCGCACGCTGAACATGGGTTCACTGGGCGAGTTCTTTTGGGGCGGCATGGCTTCTACCGGTTTCTGGATCGACCCGGTGGAAGACATTGCGGTGGTGTTCATGACTCAGCTGATGCCGTCGAGCGCGTACCCAATCAGACAGAAACTGCGCACGTTGGTGTATTCGGCACTGACGGAATCAGACGCCTGATCGCAGTCAGCTTTTGCCGAGATTGGCGAGCAAATCCGCCTGGACGATCTCGATCCAGTAGTTATCCGGGTCGCTGATAAAAGCCACGTGTTTCATACCTTTGTCCAAACGTTTTACGAACGGCACCTGCAAGGCATCGAAGCGCACACAAGCGGCTTCGATGTCCGGCACCGAAAAGCAGATATGACCGAAACCGCGCGGTTCCTGATTGCCGTTGTGGTACTGCGAATCGTCAGTCTCCGTGCCCCAGTTATGAGTCAACTCCAGCACCGATTCACGGCCAAAGGTATACACCTGGCGCTCTCCAGACTCGTCCGGCACGGCGTCGCCCTTCGTCATGGCCAAGAACATCAGGGAGAATTTGGCTTCTGGAAAGTCCACCTTGCGCAGCAAACGCATGCCCAGCACACGGCTGTAAAAGTCCAGGGATCGTTGGGGATCTTTGACCCGAAGCATGGTGTGGTTGAACACATAATCCTGAGTAACGGGATCGGGTGTCAGGCAGACACCGGGCTGATTTTCGCTGACGAAAGGCATGAAGGGATTCGCTCTTGTTGGGAGACGAACAGTCTAGTTCGGGTGGTGGCGGGTGGGTAATACGGGGTTACTACGAATGACGATCAAGATGCGTCGGGTTGGGGGTTTGCTTGTCGCTTCCCTGATCGAACGGGTTGCATAACAGCTTGATATGCCGTCACAACGAAAATCCAGATCATCGCCAGGGTACCCATCAGGATGCTAGGTTTCTGATCGCGAAATACCCCCATCTGTTCATGACTGGAGGACATGGTGAGTGATCCCAAGGCACATGCGGCCTATTCCTTGAAAGCTCAGGCCGATTTGGTCGCTCGATAACCGAAGATAGCGCCAAGAATTGCACCGATGACAGCGCTTCCTAGACTGGGGAAAATCATATTGGCGATGGCTGCAGAGCCGATAGTGGTCGCGATCATCGTGACATCCATGGCGCGGGCAATTGGGGATCGGGCTGACGTGTGATTGATCTTTTCAACTGACATTGGCTTGTCTCCATCCTGGATGTGCCTGCTAAGGCCTGTGTGAACGAACGCTGCGGCGGATTGTGTATTCGGGCATTCAAATCAGCAACGCCAATACGTAACTGAACAAAACCAACCGGGCACATCGGCCCCATGGCCTTATAACCACGTAGTAGCTCGCTATTACCTCTCTCCCCTCAGGCCTACTAGTATCAAGTGAGCTGAATCGCGTCCTACAAAAAAAATAACAAGGAAAATTAGCCATGAGTGACCTGAAACTCGATCGCCGCCGCTTTCTTCAGGGAAGCGGCGGTCTGCTGCTGGGTACCTTGTTGTTCGGTTCTGGGCCCATCGCCTTATTAGCTCCCAGCCAAAGCTGGGCACTGCCAATGACCACACTGGACAGCGCTACTGGCGATCATCTGCTGGTCATCGTCCGCCGCATGTATCCCCACGACACCATGGAGGACGCGGTTTACGCCTTCTCGGTCAAAGCCCTCGACGAAAAAGCCTCCAAAGACCCCGGCATTGCTGACTTGCTCAAGAATGGCGTGGCCGACCTCGATCAGAAAGCCGGTGGTTCATGGCTCAAGCTCGACGAAGCACACCAAGTCGCAATTCTGGCATCGGTAGAACACAGCGACTTTTTCACCATGGTGCGCGGGACGACCGTGGCGTCCCTGTACAGCAACGAACTCGCTTACCTGCACTTTGGTTATGAAGGCGCTTCCTTTCCGAAAGGTGGCTATCTGCACCGTGGATTCAACGACCTGACGTGGTTGCCCAATCCCCCTGCCGATGCCAGCCCTGCCCCCCTTTCTTGAGGAACACTGCAATGACTACCTATGCACTTGATGACGAAACCGTAGTAGTAATTATTGGTTCCGGCGCCGGCGGCGGCACCTTGGCCAACGAGCTGTGCCAAAAAGGTATTTCCGTGGTGGTGCTGGAGGCAGGCGAACGCCAGTCCACTGCAACCTTTATTAACGACGAATGGCCATCGTTCACTCAACTTGCCTGGTCAGACAAGCGCACCACGTCTGGCACTTGGCGGGTGGCGAAAGACTTCCCGAACCTGCCTGCCTGGATCTGCAAAACCGTGGGTGGCACCACAACGCACTGGGCCGGTGCCAGCTTGCGCTTTCGCGACTATGAGTTTCGCGCGCTAGAAACCTACGGCGCGGTCAAAGATGCAGACTTGCTGGATTGGCCGATTACGCTGGCCGAGCTTGAGCCCTATTACGCCCGCGCCGAAGACAAGATGGGCGTCACGCGCACCAACAACGTTCCAGGTCTGCCCGGCAACAACAACTTTAAAGTGCTGTACAACGGCGCAAAGAAACTTGGCTACACCGAATGTTCCACCGGCCACATGGCGATCAACAGCGCACCTCGAGCCGGGCGCGCCGCGTGCCAGCAGTTGGGCTTCTGCTTCCAGGGCTGCAAAATGGGCGCGAAGTGGTCGACGCTTTACACCGAAATCCCCGCGGCTGAAGCCACTGGCAAACTTGAACTGCGCACACAGGCCCAAGTGGTGCGTATTGAACACGACGACAAAGGCCTGGCCAGCGCAGTGGTTTACGCGGATGCCAAAGGTCAACTGCAAAGGCAAAAAGCACGGGTGGTCGCGGTGGCGGGTAATGCCATCGAAACCCCACGTTTGTTGCTCAACTCGTCCAGCACTTTATTTCCCCATGGCCTGGGTAACGGCGCGGGGATGGTGGGCAAGCATTACATGCGTCACATGACCGGCTCGGTGTTCGCCGAATTCAAGGAACCGGTGCATTTCTATCGCGGCACCATCATGGCGGGGATTATCAGCGACGAAGTGGCCAACAAACCTTCGCGTGGTTTCGTCGGTGGCTACGAGATGGAAACGATTTCCCTGGGCCCATCGTTCATGGGGGCGTTCTTTAATCCCGGGGCTTGGGGTCGTGACTTCACTCGGGTGTTGGACCAATACACGCACCTTGCCGGTATGTGGCTGATCGGTGAAGACATGCCGCGCGCCACCAACCGCGTCACCGTCAATGACGCGGTCAAGGATCAGTTCGGCATGCCGGTGGCCAACGTACATTACGACGATCACCCCAACGACCTGGCCATGCGCGAACATGCATTCACCCAGGGCGAAAAGGTGTACGCAGCGGCCGGCGCACTCAAAACCCACCGCGTCCCGCCCTACCCTTCGACCCACAACATGGGCACGTGCCGAATGAGCGCCAACGCGCAAGACGGCGTGTGCAACAGCCACGGACAGAGCCATGAGGTCGCGAATCTGTTCATCTCCGATGGCAGCCAATTCACTACCAGTGCGGCAGAGAATCCGACCTTGACCATCGTCACCCTGGCCATTCGACAAGCCGATTACATCGCTGAATCGTTAAAAGCGCAGCGGATCTGAAGGCGTTGGAGGTGCCATCGAGTTATCACGTTTAATTTAACAATGCGTGAGGACTTCGTTACGGCGAGCGCTCAACAATGGAGACCAGTTAGCGAATAACTAACGGCGTGCAGCACAGGTTGTTCGCCTCTCCAACCAACGTTTGAAGGGAATTACTCATGAAAAAATTATCCGTAGTCGTATTGTCCATGTGCATGGCCCTGGGTGCAGTTGGTAGTGCCTTCGCAGCCGACACAACCAGCGGCGATGCCATGAGCAAAAGCAGCATGTCCAACGACGCGATGAAAAAAGACACCATGAGCAAGGACAACATGTCCAAAGATGCGATGAAAAAAGATGCAATGAAGAAAGACAGCATGAGCAAAGACAGTATGTCCAAAGACGCTATGAAGAAAGACACCATGAGCAAGGACGAAGCTAAAGACCCAATGACCCATTGATAAATCTGTAGGAGCCAACGTGTTGGCGAATGGCCTGATGCGGTGTCACAGGTAAACCGCTTCGCCAACACGTTGGATCTCAAACTACTTTTCGGCAGCTCCTTGAAATCTGTGCAGCGTCAAAACTGTGGGACCGAATTTATTCGGGAAGGCTTCAGTCCTGCCACCCTGCAACCTCAAACCACACAAAGTGCCACACAGTTTGCTGCGCGACAGCGCGGCGTCGAAGACGTGGCGGTTCCTCCTACAGAAATGTTTATCGGTTATTTAAAATCCCGACTGCGTACATCCAATCCCGTCAACAGCGGCGTCAGGTCTTGCAAGCGTTGGGCGATCAAATGCCGTACGCCGTCTTTTGATTCAAGGCGACCATAGACCTGCAACAACCGCGAGCCCACCAATACGCGACGTTGGCGTTCGGCCAAATCCTGCCAGACCACCACGTTGATCATTCCGTGCTCATCTTCCAAGGTGACGAAAATTACCCCGCTGGCGGTTTGCGGTCGTTGTCTACCGATGACCAGCCCTGCGGCATTGATGCTGCGCCCGTGCTCGATGCTGATCAGGTCTCTTGAACTGCGGCAGCGTCGGGCGCTCAACTGAGGCCGCAACAAAGCCAGCGGATGCGGGCCGAGTGTCGTCCCGAGGGTGTCGTAATCGGCGTACATATCTTCGCCCACGGTGGGTAACGGCAACGGCACTTGGGGTTCTTCGATGGCCGTTTGTTCTGCAAACAAGGGTCGTTGCGCTTCGACGCCCGCCACCTCCCAGCGCGCCAGATGCCGGTGCCCGAGCAAACCGCGTAACGCTCCGGAATCTGCCAATAACTCCCGAGCCCGCTGGTCAAGACCGGCGCGTTCGCACAGATCGCTGGCATCGATATACGCCCGCTGGGTTCGGTTTTTTTCGATGCGCTTCGCGTCTTCCTCACGAAAGCCTCGGACCATGCGCAGGCCGAGGCGAATCGCCAGATCCGCATTACACGGTTCAAGGGAGCAATCCCACTCGCTGTAGCGCACATCCACAGGACGGATTTCGATCTGGTGACGACGGGCGTCCTGCAGGATCTGATCGGGGCTGTAGAAACCCATGGGCCAACTGTTGATCAGCGCGCAAGCGAAGGCCGCAGGTTCGTGGCATTTGAGCCAGCAACTGGCGTATGTCAGCAGGGCAAAACTGGCAGCATGGGATTCCGGGAAGCCATAGCTGCCAAAGCCTTTGATCTGTTCAAAGATATGGTTGGCAAATTCCAGGGTGTAACCGTTCTTGAGCATGCCTTCGGTCAAGCGCTTTTGATGCGGTTCAAGCCCGCCGTGGCGTTTCCAGGCGGCCATGGAGCGGCGCAGTTGATCGGCCTCCCCCGGCGTGTAATCGGCAGCGACCACCGCCAATTCCATAACCTGCTCCTGAAACAGCGGCACGCCGAGGGTGCGTTCGAACACCGCTTTAAGTTTTTCGGAGGGATAATTGATGGGTTCTTCTTTATTACGCCGCCGTAAGTACGGGTGCACCATGTTGCCCTGAATCGGCCCCGGCCGAACGATGGCCACTTCGATGACCAAATCGTAAAAAGTCCTGGGTTGCAGGCGTGGCAGCATAGCCATTTGCGCTCGGGATTCGATCTGAAACACGCCCACTGTGTCCGCACGGCTGATCATGTCGTAGGTGGGTGCATCCTCTTGCTCGATGGTTGCCAGCGTCAGGTCATACCCCCGGTAGCGGCGCACCAGATCGAAGGTGCGGCGCAAGGCGCTGAGCATGCCCAGCGCCAGAATGTCGATTTTGAGCAGCCCGACCATGTCCAGATCGTCTTTGTCCCACTGAATAATGGTGCGGTCGGCCATGGCCGCGTTTTCCACCGGCACCAGGGTTTCCAGCGGGTGTTCGGAGATGACGAAGCCACCCGGATGCTGGGACAGGTGCCGAGGGAAACCGATCAATTCTCCGGTCAAGGCCAAGACCCGGCGCAAGATCGGGCTGTCGGGCTCGAAACCGCACTCGCGCAGGCGTTCCGGCGGCGGCAAGTTATCGCTCCAACTGCCAAAGCAATCTGCCAACGCATTGATCTGGTCGGGCGGCAAACCCAACACCTTGGCCACATCGCGCACCGCCCCGGAGCCGTGATAGGTGCTGGCTACGGCGGTGAGCGCCGCCCTGCCCCGGCCATAGCGCTGAAACACGTACTGCAACACTTCTTCGCGGCGCTCGTGTTCAAAATCGACATCGATGTCCGGCGGTTCGTTGCGCTCTTTGGACATGAAGCGCTCGAACAGCATATTGCTGACCGCTGGATTTAACTCGGTGATGCCCAGGGCAAAGCACACCGCCGAGTTGGCGGCTGAGCCGCGACCCTGACACAGAATGGCTTGGCTACGGGCGAAGCGGACGATGTCATGTACGGTCAGAAAATAGCTTTCATAACCCATTTCGCTGATCAGGCTCAATTCACGCTCGATCAACGTACGGGCTTTCTCGGGCGCACCGCCAGGCCAGCGACGAAGCGCGCCTTCTTCCGTCATCTGTCGCAGCCAAGTGGCCGCAGTGTGGTCTTTGGGCACCAACTCATGGGGGTATTCATAACGCAACTGACCCAGATCGAAACTGCAACGCTGGGCGATACGCACGGTTTCTGCCAGCACGTGCGCCGGGTACAGCGCTGCCAGCTGCGGCAATGAGCGTAAATGCCGTTCGCCATTGGGGAACAAGCGATGCCCAGCCTCAGCCACGGTGGTGTGGTGACGAATCGCCGTCATGGTGTCTTGCAGGGCGCGTCGGCCACGGGCGTGCATGTGTACATCGCCGCTGGCCACGGCCGGAATGTTCATGCACTCGGCCAGCACCAAGAGATCGCTCAGGCGCTGAGCATCGTCAGGGCCACGATGCAATTCAACAGCGAGCCATAAGCGCTCGGGGAACACGCGGCTCAACCAATGGCCGTGTTCTGGACAGGTGTCACTGAGTAAATCCGGTAGCCAGAGCGCCAACAACCCCTCTAACGGCCCGCAGAAATCTTCACGCAACAGGCGGTACTCGCCCTTCTTGGCGCGACGCCGACCGACAGTGATCAACCGGCAAAGGGCCTGATAACCACTGAGGTTTTCTGCTAGCAGCACCAACGCCGGGCCGTTTTCTATGCGTATTTCGCTGCCGACAATCATCGGCAAACCGCAATCGCGTGACGCTTGCCAAGCACGGACAATACCAGCAAGCGTGCACTCATCTGTAATCGCCAGCGCCTGATAACCGTGGCGCTGGGCACGCTCGAACAACTCCTTGGCGCTGGACGCTCCGCGCTGAAAACTGAAGTTACTCAGGCAGTGCAGCTCGACATAGCCCGTCGTCTCGGCCGTCATGCAAACCATCCCTGCAACTGCAAACTTCCGTTTTCACCCACCGTTTGATAGGCCCAGGCACGCTGACCAGAACGGGTTTCCACCAGGAAGTAATCGCGCCGCACATCGCCGCCATCCCACCAACCGGATTCGATACGCTCGGGGCCCGCGAGAATACGCACGGCCGACTCGCTCAACGGCACCGGCTCACGCAATAACCAACCCGGACGCAAAGCCATCAGCAGCGGTCCAGTGGACTTGGTTTCAATGCTCGGTTGCCAAGCGCATTCGGGACGGTGATCGGCATGGGCACGCAAACCGTTGACCGCTTCATCACCCAATCGCGCTCGCAACCGTTCGCGCAGTTGCTCCCAAGGCAATGCCTGTTGCGGACGCTCATCGAACAGCTCGCGGTGGGTGGGAACAAAACTCGGCAGATCCCGGGCCAGCAAACGCAGCGCCCGCACCGGTGAAGACACCTGTATTTGCTCCAGTCGACCCCGGGCCAGCTCGAACAGCATCGCGGTTTCACGCTCGGCACTCAGCAATCCGACCGGCACCACTGTGTCTTTGCCTTCCAGGTGTTCCAGATGAATCGCGAAACGCTGCACGCCGCTGTCACGCCCGGCGAGAAACACGGCCAAATCAGAGATCAAACGCTTGAGCGGGAATAGCAGCGCTTGGTGGGACTCGACGTCGAAATTCAGCTCGATTCGCGTGTCAAAAAAGTCCGGTGGCAAGTAACACTCCAGCGCTAACGCTCGCTCGCCCAGCAGGGTATCCAGATGCTGTAACACCTGCGCCGGGAAGCGCCGCGCCAAGGTGTCGCGCGGCAGGGCCAGTACGTGCTGCAGCGTACGCAAACCCATGCGTGAAAAGGCAGTGGAAACCTCACGGCTCAGTCCGATGCGGTCGATGGGCATCCGCGCCAACACTTCGTGTAGAGATTCGCGGCAGGTTACGGCGAGACCGTCATGCACATTGGTCAGCATCCGCGCCGCCGCTGGGTTGGGTGCGACCACGATTCGATGGTGAAACCCCAAGGCGCTCAATTCGTCCCGCAAGCGTTTCTCAAACACCGGCCACGGCCCGAACAGGCCCAGGCTGGATTCGATTTCCATCATCAATACCCGAGGGTATTTCAGGCTGACCTGGGAACTGAACCGGTAGGCCCACGCAGCCAATAGACGGTGCCAACGTTCGACATCGGTCGGCTCATATTCCACTGTCGCAAAATCCCGGACTAATGCTTGCGCTGCCGTCAACGATTGTCCGGCACGCAGGCCCAACGCCCGCGCAGCCGGATTGACGGTCTGCAATACGCGACGCTGTGCAGTGCCGGTCAGCAGCGCCAACGGCTGATCGGGGTCGGCGCGACGGCGCATTACGCCGTCGAGCGCCAACTGTGGCAGCAAGACACAGGCCCAGAGCATATGAACCTCAGGAATCGATTGAAAACGGGATCGGTGACGGCGGTGTCAGCCCACCCCGACATTTGAGAACGCGCAACTGCCGAGGTCGCGCATCGATGGCAATCCGTAACGCCGCCGGTGACGGGTTTAATGCCGCGTGGGCGGGTCGACAGGCGAAGGCCAGGGTCTGGCCGGTTTCAGCGGCGACTTGCAGGCGACGCAATGCCCGATCATCCGCCTGTTTTTGCGGCGGCCAACACAACACGGCGCCGCAGCTGCCAGAACGCAAACATTGCTCGGTCGCCCACAGCGCATCCCGAGGACTGGCATCGACCAGCGTCAGCCAGCGCAAATCAATACCCGCCGCCTGCCACGCAGGGGGATAAGGCACAAAAGGTGGCGCTATCAGCACAATGCGTTCGCCTTTTTCCGCCAACCGTTTGAGGGTTGGCCAGAGCAATTGCAACTCACCGCTGCCATCGGCAGCCACCAGGATTTCGCTCAGGGCCGACGCGGGCCAGCCCCCGGTTGGCAGCGCCGCATCCAAGGCGGCGTGCCCGGTGGGTTGCGGACTGACGGGCGGCGCGACGGATCGGCCTTTCCAGACTCGACGCTCGTCCAGCAGCGTGTCGAGGCTGACCACGGCGCCCATCATTCGCGACGGACCAAGCCGCAATAAACGCCTTCAATGGCGAAGTCTTGGGTCGGCGAGACCACAATCGGCTGATAGGCGGGGTTGCGTGGCAACAGACGAAACTCCCCGGCACGGGTTTCAAGGCGCTTGATGGTGACTTCGCCGTCCAGTCGTGCGACGACGATTTGTCCGTCCTTGGCCTCGGCACTGCGCAATACGCCCACTAGGTCACCGTCGAGAATGCCGTCTTCGATCATCGAATCGCCCTGCACCCGCAGCAGATAATCCGGCACCCGATGAAACATGCCGCGATCCAGCACCAAGGTATCGTGCAGACCGATGTCCGGCCCAATCGGCGCCCCCGCCGCGACCCGGCCCAACACCGGAATCTCGATCATCTCCGGGCGTTGACGGCTGCCCGCGTAGTGCGAGACCAGCCGAATACCGCGCGCCTGATTGGGCGCAACCTCGATTAAGCCGGCTTCAGTCAGGGCCACAATGTGTTTGCGCGCCACGCTGCGCGAGGCAAAACCGAAGGCCTCAGCGATTTCAGCCAGGCTCGGAGATTGACCCTGCTGCACGATGCGCTCGCGGATAAAGGTCAGAATGGCAGTACGTCGGGGAGATAATAGGCTCATGGAGTACATTTGTACTCCTTTCGCGGTATTGCTGCCAGCGCCGCTTATCAACGGTTGAGATTGCAGGGTGTCAGGACTGAAGCTTTCCCGAATAAATTCGGTCCCACAGATTTCTGTAACGCCGAGCATTTCGCACGGCACCAGCACTATCCACGCTCAGCCACGGCAACAAGCTGGGGTCTTGAGGTTGGCCTGCGCTTGACGCTGCAACTCGGCACGCAATTGCACCAGGCTTGGGGTCACGATGGGCACGAAGGCCGACTCGCGCCAGCGTCGGGCAAACCCTGCGCCGTGAGCGGACAGGTACGCTTTGCCGCCGCTGGCCTGTAATTCCAACTGCACCGCGTTGGCGGCGGATTCAGCAAGGGCAATGCGTAACTGGAATAACGCGGCGGGTTGCGCAACAAAACGCTGTGCCAGCAAGCCCTGCTTCAACTGCAAGACAACGTTTTCCAAACGCCCGAGTTGCTCAAATAACTCGTCGCGCAAACCCGAACGAGAGCTTTCAAGATGGGTGCCGACTTCAACCAGCGAGCGCCGTGCCAAGCCGATGGCTAATCCACATTGCAACCCGAGAAACGCCGGGCGGACCACCGGTAAAAATAACCGTGCATCCTCGTGCAACAACCATTGCGCGCTCAATTCGACGCGCTCCAAGCTGAGCGCAGCGGTGTTGCTCGATTGCAAACCCATCAGCTCCAGGTCAGCGGAACGATACAGGCCCGGCGCTGAGTCAGGTATCGCGACAATGAACGGCACGCCGCCCTGCTCAGGCTCGATGGCAGCGGCCACCACAAAGTTGTTTTTGCGCAAATTGGTCACCCAGTGCAACTGACCCTCAAGCGTCCAGCCGCCCTCATGCGACTGCGCGCGGATCTGCAGGGCTTCGATGCCGGATAAAAACTTCATGGCGTTGGACAGTCCTGTGGCACCGGCCATCCGACCATTCAACAGATCAGGCAGCAATTGCTCACGCAACCCGGCGTTGGGGCTTTGCAGCAGGTATTCGATAAATGCCCGCTGCCCCCACAGCACAAACGCGGCGGCCAGCGAATGACTGGCCACGCTGGACAAAACCTCCACGGCATCAGCCAGATCACCGCCGCTACCGCCTTGATCAGTACTGATTCCAACCTGAAGCACGCCAGCACGGGCCAACTGCGGCAGCACCGTCTCAGCGTCGCAGGCGCCCAGATCCAAAGCGTTAGCCTGCGCGTCGAGCCACTGTGTCAATCCTGGGTCAAGCATGAACGTCTCCCGTCAAGCAATAGGCTGTGTATTCAAACCGCCGTTTTATCCCAGCGGTATTTCGCCAACTCGGGATTGAGCGGCGTGCGGGCGAAGACGTTAGTGAAGTTGCACAAGGTTGCCAGGCTGACGCCAAGAATGACTTCCAAGGCGTTGCCTTCGGTATAACCCGCAGCCTGAAATTCGCGGTAGACCTCATCTCTCACGTCACCACGGGTGGCCACCACTGCTTGGGTGAAGGCCGCCAAAATTCGTAGTTTCCCTTCAGGCAACTCAGCCCGAGCACGGAGCGCGGCGACCACGTCTTCCGACAGTCTGGCTTTATTCAAGGCCACCGCCGTGTGCCCGGCGACGCAAAAATCACAACCGTGTCGGGTGGCTGCGACCAATTGCACCACTTCCCTTTCCCCCAGACTTAGCTCAGCCTTGGCGTTGAGTCCCGACAAGGTGAGGTAGGCTTCCAGTGCAGCAGGTGCATTGGCCAGCACCCCGAGCAGGTTGGGCAGGTAACCGTTATTTTTCAGTGCGACGTCCAAGAAGGGGCGTGCTGCTTCAGGTGCGGTGTGTTGGGTCTGCAAAGTGACGCGGGACATGGGTTAACACTCCGAGTCAAAGACTGCCCCCATTCTGTTAGTTATAAGAACGTCTCTCCATATTCGAACGTCGTGTTTTCTTGCTCCAGAGTCTTTTCATTAGATGATTTCCTCCAGCCGCACTGTTGATTGGTTATTAGCAAGTATTGAACTCGATGCCAGCCTGTTTCACGTCGGCCGTTATTGCGGGGGCTGGCACGCCAGCACATACGGATTGGCCCGTGCCAGTTTTCACTTGGTGGTACACGGACAGTGCTGGTTGCATATCGACGGGCAATCCTGCGCACAACCGTTGAGCGTCGGCGATGCAGTGTTTTTAGTGCGTGACGTTAAATATCGCCTGTCCAACGAAGCGATTCTGGAACAAGCACTGCACCAGCCACGTACAGAAATGCAGCCATTGGATAAAACAGCGAAGGATGGAGTTGGATTGGTGTGTGGTTTCTTTCACTTCCAGTCAGGCTTGTCGACGCTGATCATCAACGCACTGCCGGACCTGATCATCCTGCGCGCTGATGATCCGTCTTCAAGCGCGGCGCGCAGCCTGTTTGCGCTGATCCTGGAAGAGTGCCAGCGACTGCCCGCCCCCTCCTCGACCTTTCTCGAACGGTTAAGCCATTTGTTATTTTTGTACGTGTTGCGCCATCAGGTGGTGGGCAACGCTGACCTCGGCGGTCTGGTGGCACTGGCACGGCACCCGACTTTTGCGCAGTTGCTGACGCAATTAATCGACCACCCCGAACACGGCTGGACCCTGGAAAGCATGGCGGCCAGCGTCAAGCTGTCTCGCTCGGCGTTTTTTAAACGGTTCAATGAGATGACCGGGCAGTCGCCGGGCCAAGTGTTATTGGTGCTGCGCATGCGCCACGCCTGCCAATTGCTCAAAACCAATAACACCGTGGAGCAGGCCTCGGTGGCCGTGGGTTACCAATCGATCTCAGCGTTTACCCGGGCGTTCAATAAAGTCGTAGGCGTACAACCCGGCGCGTACCGCAAGCAACATGAAGGCCGTTAGTGGCCGCGATGCCCCATCAGACCGGGCAACTCAGCGACCCGTTGTTCAGCCCTTGCTTCACCACTTTATGACTAACCGTCGCTTTGCCGTCATGCCACACAAGGGTCAGCACGTAGAGCGAATCGTAGTCACTGGAATCCCAGTCACTAATGATGACCTGGTCTTTTCCCGAGGCTTCAGTGGCGACCCGGTTAATCAGCTCCGGCAGATAACCGTGTGACCAGGCAGTGTAGACCGTGGCTGCGTGGTATTTGTCATGCATCAATTCATCCGCCAAGTCGCTGGTGTCATTGGCCGAGAAATCGATGTTGATCGCAAGGCCCAACTTGATGGCGCTCGGGGAAATGGTCAGTAGCGGGCGCAAGTAACTGAAGGATTCGTCGTTGACGCCTTCTTTTACATGGCGATTAGGGTTAGAGGCAAAGACAAAGTTGGCGTTGCCGTAGTCCCGTGGCAACACGGTTGATAAGGCGATAGCGCGGTTTAAGCCCTGGCAGTTGAGTTGCCCTAATCCTGCGGCTGGCTTCTCGGCGTGCCGGATGAAGATCAAGGTTTGTGTGCCGCCTGCTGTTTGTGCTTGTAGGCTTCTGCTGACGGAAAAAAACAAAACAAGGGCTCCCATAAATATAACGGGTAATAAAAGGGATGCCCAAGGACGCAAGCGCTTCAGAACAGCGGTACGGTTGTAGTTTTTCATTATTCTCATTGTGTTCAATACGCGTTATAGGAAGCTTGCTGCGAATGTGACTGGAGTGAATGTGGCGATTGAGTCCTGATTAATCGACCTTTAGTTTGTAAGGAAACTTGTCAAATTGCCTGAAGTGTTACTTATTTTTGCCGCGAGCAGACAATAGCACTCAATGCGATGGCCAATCCGGCAATGGCATAGACCCACGTCGCCGAAGCGACTGGCAACAGCACACCCGCCAGTAAAGGACCCATGCCGGCGCCGATATCACGCCAAACCGCATTGGCGGCGATGGCCTGCACGCGTCCTGTACCCGGGTTGCGTTGGGCAATGATGATCACCACCAGCGGCAGCTGTAACGCCCGCAATATCAGCACACAGGCGGCGCCGGCAATTAGCCAATGGCTGCCGAAAGCGGTCAGTGCAAGGCCGCTGAGGATTGAAAAGGCCACCAGCATGCGCAGCGCCCCGAAGTTTTCGGCGGCGCGCCCACCCATCGGGCTCAAGAGCATTTCCGACACGTAGCGCAGGGCCAGTAAGATGCCCGCGATAACCACCGCATTGCCGCCGAGCATGGCTTGGGCTTGCAGCGACAGCCCGAAAATGAATAACCCGTCCAACGCCACGCCTTCGACAAATGACCAGATCGCCACGCTGTCCGGCAGTTTGAAGCGTCGCCCCGTAGGCGCTGACAAGATGTGCCCGGTGCTGGGTAAACCGCGCGCCACCCAGAGCGCAACCAGTGCCGATACACACGCCAATAGAAAAACCAGCCGTGGTCCGATTTCAAGGCTCAGCAAAGCGCCCAGTGGCAACGCAACCATCGGGCCCGCCGCGATTAACGCCCTTGAGCGCCCTGCCCGGCGTGCGGCACCCGACGTTTCCGAGGTCGCCAACACTTGCGTCGACAGGTTTAGCGCGCCGAAACACAAGCCCCACGCGAGACGCAAAATCAGCAGCCACCAAAAACCGGAAATCAATGCGTTGCCCAATGCACACAGCGCGGCGACACCTGAGGCCAACATCAGCGTCGGACGATCGCCGTTTCGTGCGTAAAAGCGCATGACGTAGCCATAACCGAAAATCCGCACCAGTCGATTGGCCGCCAACAACACCCCGGCCTGCGCCAGCGTCACGCCGAATGCTTGAGACTGCATGGGCAGCAACAAGTACAGCAGCGTATCGCTGGGCAAGCAAAGACCCAGGACGATCGCTGCACGGCGGGAGTATGAATCGGCAGTAGATGGTACGGCGGCAGTCATGACCGGAGAAATCCTGAAACACCAAATGGCGCCTAGCATGCACGGTTTGACATATTTGATGACAATTATTCGGGCTCCCGATTCCTGCTCAATGGCCGACCGTTCAGTCCATGAAGGTTGACGCCAGCCTCGCTTTGGTGTTTTCTGAAACCGTTTTTAGAGCCCAATAACTATAATCCGGGTCACTATTTTGAATAGCTTTTCTCCCCATTCGCGCCCCCGCGTCACGATGAATGATGTCGCTGAGTTCGCGGGAGTGTCCAAAGCCAGCGTCTCGCGCTTTATTGGCGATGATCGGCAATTGCTGTCTGACGCCATCGCCTCACGCATCGAACACGCGATCGAAACCCTCGGTTATCGCCCCAATCAAATGGCGCGAGGGCTCAAGCGTGGACGTACTCGATTGATTGGCATGCTGGTCGCCGACATCCGTAATCCCTATTCCGTAGCGGTGATGCATGGCGTCGAAACTGCCTGCCGTTTGCATGGTTACAGCCTGGTAGTGTGCAACACCGACCGCGATGACGAGCAGGAGCGTGTACACCTCGCTGCCCTGCGCTCGTACAACGTTGAAGGCTTGATCGTAAACACCCTCGGCCATCATCTGGACGAACTGCGCCAATTGCATGAAGAACTGCCGATGGTGTTGGTTGATCGCAAAGTCGAGCAACTGCAAAGCGACTTGGTCGGGCTGAACAATGAGGATGCCGTGCGCCAGGCCATCGATCACCTGGACGACCGCGGTTATCGCGACATCTTGCTGGTCAGCGAACAACAGGACGGCACCAGCTCGCGGCTTGAACGGGTTAACGCTTTCAAACAGCTGATCGCCCAACGTGGGCACATGCGCGGACAAGTATTGGAAACCGGCGATCAACTGGGCACGCAATTGCAGGCCTTTTTAGCGGCGCCCGGTCCCGGACCTAAAGCGCTGTTCACCGGCAACGGCGTCGCCACCTTGACCTGCACGCGCTTGCTACGGGAGTCGGGCTATCCATTGTTCGACGACATCGGCCTGATCGCGTTGGATGAATTGGAGTGGTACCCCTTGGTGGGCAGCGGCATTACCTCGCTGGCGCAACCGACCCACGATATCGGCGTGACGGCGTTCGAATGCCTGCTCAACCGCTTGCGTGGCGATTCAGAACCTCCCCACCTCGTCGATTTCCGAGCAACCTTGATAGTGCGCGGCTCGACTCAGCGTCGCGCTTAACGACGCTAGACGCTTACGAACACTTTTCTTGCAGTAAAAATGAAACCGGTTTCAGAGGACAACGCCAATGACCCTTTACCCCGTCTCCATCAGTCTTTCGAGCTACGGCGCGGACATGGTTCGTGAAAAAGGCCAAGCCAGTTTTATCCCGTTGGTAGCTGATGCTGGCATGACACGCATCGAACTTCGGGAAGAGCTGTTCAACGACGAAAATCAACAGCGGTTCGCACCAGCCATTGCTGCTTATGGTTTGGAATGTCTGTACTCATCGCCGCTGGAGCTGTGGGTTACCGGCCAAAGCCAGCCCAACAACCAACTGGAAGCCACCCTGCTGCGGGCAACGGCCTGCGGCGCGCAGTGGTTGAAAGTTTGCCTCGGGGATTTCAGCGACAGTTGTGATCTGGGCGCGCTGGCTGAGTGCCTGGCACGGCATTCCGTGCGCTTGCTGGTTGAAAACGATCAAACGGTCAAGGGCGGGCGGATTGAGCCGTTACGGCGGTTCTTCGCCCGTATCGACGAATTGAGCGCCCCAGTCGGCCTGACGTTCGACATCGGTAATTGGCAGTGGCAGGAGCAATCCGCTGCCAGCGCCGCCAAGCAGCTAGGGCGCTACGTTGAATACGTGCATTGCAAAGCCGTGGCGCGCAATGCTCAGGGTACGCTTATTGCGATCCCGCCAGCACCAAGTGATTTGCAGCGGTGGGAATACTTACTGAGCCAGTTCACGCCGGGTGTGATTCGCGCTATTGAGTACCCGTTACAAGGCGATGATTTGCTAACACTGACCCGCCAACATCTGCACCCCCTCGCCCGGCTCGGCCAACCCAAGGAGGCCTTTGATCATGTCTGAATTCGACATCCTTTCCTTCGGTGAAACCATGGCGATGTTCGTCGCCGAACAGCCGGGTGATTTGGCTCAAGTAGAGCATTTCAGCAAGCGCATTGCCGGGGCTGACAGCAACGTCGCCATTGGTCTGTCCCGATTGGGCTTCAACGTGGCGTGGCTGAGCCGGGTCGGGGCAGACTCGCTGGGACGCTTCGTGATCGACAGCCTGCAGCGCGAAGGGGTTGACTGCCGTCACGTCACGATAGACCTCGCACACCCGACCGGTTTTCAGATGAAATCCCGGGAGCTTGATGGCCGTGATCCGGGTGTGGAGTATTTCCGTCGTGGGTCAGCCGCCAGTCATTTGTCCGTGGCTGATGTCCATTCCACGTTGCTGAGCGCTCGTCATCTGCACGCCACCGGCATTCCGGCAGCGCTGTCAGATGACACCCGCGAGCTGTCTCGGCTGTTGATGACCTCAATGCGTGAATCAGGCCGTAGTGTGTCGTTCGATCCCAATTTGCGCCCGTCGCTGTGGTCAAACCAAGCAACGATGATCCGCGAAATCAACCACCTGGCCGGGCTTGCGCATTGGGTCATGCCAGGTTTAGCCGAAGGGGCGCTGTTGACCGGCTTCGAAGATCCGGGCGACATCGCAGCGTACTATCTGGATAAAGGCGTCGAAGCCGTGGTGATTAAACTCGGCGCTAAAGGCGCGTACTACCGCACCCAGCACGATCAAGGTTTCGTCGCCGGTGTGCCGGTGGTCAATGTGGTAGACACCGTGGGTGCGGGGGATGGCTTTGCGGTGGGGGTGATTAGCGCCTTGCTGGAGAACCAGAGCTTTGCCTTGGCGGTGGCTCGCGGTAACTGGATAGGCAGCCGCGCCGTGCAAAGCCGAGGCGATATGGAAGGCTTGCCATCGCGCGCTGAATTGCAGGCCGCTCTGCCCCATGACCCCCTGCTACGACGACAGCCGGCCTGACTCGGCCGTTAGGTTTGTGCACGTCGATACCTGCTGCGACAAAAACAAAACCAGCTCAGGAGCCTCACCATGGAAAAGCTACGTCTGATCAACCGCCGCTGGCTGTACATCATGCCCATCGTGTTCATCACCTACAGCCTGGCCTATCTGGACCGCGCCAATTATGGGTTTGCCGCCGCATCGGGCATGGCCGAGGACCTGCACCTCACCCCGGGCCTTTCGTCATTGCTGGGTGCACTGTTTTTTCTGGGTTATTTCTTCTTCCAAGTCCCCGGCGCGATTTATGCGCAAAAGAACAGTGTCAAAAAGCTGATTTTCGTCAGCCTGATTTTATGGGGCTGCCTGGCCACGCTGACCGGGATCATCTCCAATGCTTACGTGCTGATCGGCATTCGTTTCATGCTAGGCGTAGTCGAAGCGGCGGTCATGCCGGCGATGCTGGTGTACCTGTGCCATTGGTTTACCCGCGCCGAACGCTCGCGAGCCAACACCTTTTTGATCCTCGGCAACCCGGTAACGATGCTTTGGATGTCGGTAGTGTCCGGCTACCTCGTGGCACATTTCAATTGGCGCTGGATGTTCATCGTCGAAGGCATGCCAGCAATCATCTGGGCGTTTATTTGGTGGCAGGTAGCCGATGAAAAACCGGCGCAGGCGAAATGGTTGCACGAGGCCGAAAAAGCCGAACTGCAAAGCACCCTGGAAGCCGAGCAAGTCGGCATCAAGCCAGTAAAAAACTATGCCGAAGCCTTTCGCTCACCCAAGGTAATCATCCTGTCGTTGCAATTTTTCTGCTGGAGCATTGGCGTTTACGGGTTTGTGTTGTGGCTGCCGTCGATTCTCAAACAAGGCGCCGACTTGAACATGGTTGAGGCGGGATGGTTGTCGGCCCTTCCGTACTTGGCGGCGGTGATTGCGATGCTTGCAGTTTCCTGGGGCTCAGACCGGATTCAGCGCCGTAAACGCTTCGTTTGGCCGCCGCTGCTGTTGGCGGCCCTCGCCTTCTACGGGTCATATGCCTTGGGCAGCGAGCATTTCTGGTGGTCCTATTCACTGTTGGTGCTGGCGGGCGCTTGCATGTACGCGCCCTATGGGCCTTTTTTTGCCATCGTCCCCGAGATATTGCCCGCCAACGTGGCCGGCGGCGCGATGGCGCTGATCAACAGCATGGGCGCGCTGGGTTCGTTTGGCGGTTCTTATTTGGTCGGTTATTTGAACGGCGCAACCGGCAACCCAGGTGCCTCGTATCTATTAATGAGTGGCGCGTTGTTGGTCTCGGTGGTGCTAACGCTGCTGCTCAACCCCGGCAATGACACGAAACCGGCGCGCACCGAGCGTCCCCTACCCCGGGTGGCTGCGCATCCTTGAACACAGGCGTGAATACCATGAGAAAACAGGTCGTTTTGTACAAAAAACTGTCCCCCGCGTTGATGAGCCGCTTACAGCAGCACGCCGACGTTGTGTTTATCGACGAGCCCAATCGCGACGCACTGGCGCGCCTGCGGGCGGCCCTGCCTCAAGCACACGGTTTGCTCGGTGCCAGCCTTAAGCTGGACGCGGCGCTACTCGACCTAGCGCCGCACCTGGAAGCGGTAGCGAGTGTCTCGGTGGGTGTTGATAACTATGACCTGGAATACTTCCACCGGCGCGGCATTGTGCTGACAAATACTCCGGATGTGTTGACCGAAACCACCGCCGATACCGGCTTTGCGCTACTCCTTGCCGCCGCCCGGCGAGTGGTTGAGCTGGCCAACCTTGTGCGTAACGGTCAGTGGACGAGCAACTTGGGAGCTGAGCATTTTGGTAGCGATGTCCACGGTAAAACCTTGGGTATCATTGGCATGGGCCGGATTGGCGAGGCGCTGGCGCAGCGCGGGCATTTTGGCTTCGGCATGCCGGTGATTTACCACAGCCACTCCCCAAAACCCGCCGTCGAGGCGCGTTTCAATGCAAGCTATCGACGCCTGGATGCGCTGTTGCAGGAAGCCGACTTTATTTGCCTGACCCTGCCTTTGACCGCTGAAACCGAGGGCATGATCGGTGCTGAACAATTTGCTTTAATGCGCCCGCAGAGCATTTTTATCAACATTTCCAGGGGCAAGGTGGTGGACGAGGCAGCGTTGATTGCGGCGTTGCAAAGCGGTCAGATTCACGCCGCAGGGCTTGATGTGTTCGAACGTGAGCCGCTGGACCCGGAGTCGCCGTTGCTGAGGTTGGACAACGTCGTCGCCACGCCGCACATGGGGTCCGCTACCCACGAAACCCGCGAAGCAATGGCCCGATGTGCGGTGCAGAACTTGATCAGTGCATTGGCGGGAGAACCACCTGCGAACAGGGTGAAAACTGACGCCGCCGCCCACGCAGCCTATCGCTAGCCTCGGCCTTCTGTAGGCGCTTTACTCGCGATTCAGAACGTTGTGCCGTTTTTGATCGGATCAAATCACAAACCTAGCCACCATCTCATTCAGATCAAGCGCCAATCGAGACAGTTCAGTGCTGGCCGCGCTGGTTTGATGCGCGCCGGCAGCGGATTGGGTGGCGAGGTCGCGGATGTTGACCAGATTGCGGTCGACTTCACGCGAGACCTGAGCCTGCTCTTCCGACGCACTGGCGATTACCAGGTTGCGTTCGTTGATGTGCGAAATCGCCACTGTGATCTGCTCCAGCGCCACGCCGGCGGCACGGGCCAGCTCTAACGTCGACTGGGTACGATTGGTATTCACCAACATCGATTGCACCGCTTCACCGGTGCCGTTTTGAATCCCTGCGACCATTTGCTCGATTTCCTGGGTCGACTGCGCCGTCCGATGGGCCAGTGCCCGTACTTCGTCAGCCACCACCGCAAAGCCCCTGCCCGCCTCACCGGCACGTGCCGCTTCAATGGCCGCGTTCAACGCCAGCAAGTTGGTTTGCTCGGCAATCGACCGAATCACGTCCAGCACTTTGCCAATATCTCGCCCTTGCACGGCCAAGCCTTCAACCAACAACGTCGTGGTTTGCACGTCTTGGGTCATGGCTTGTATTGCCGAAACCGTTTCCACCACCCGATCACGGCCCTCACACGCCGTCTGGTTCGATTGCTGCGAGGCTTCGGACGTGGAGACGGCGTTGCGTGCAACCTCTTCGACTGCGGCGGTCATTTCGTTGACCGCAGTAGCTGCCTGCTCGATTTCATTATTCTGCTGTTGCAGGCCACGGGAGGCTTCGTCTGTGACTACGCTCAGCTCTTCAGCCGCCGAGGCCAGCTGGGTCGCTGAACCGGAAATCTGCTCGATGGTTTTACGCAGGTTTTGCTGCATGACCTGCAATGCCGTCAGCAAGCGCGCCGGCTCATCGTGACCGTCAATCAGAATGGTCTTGGTCAAATTACCACCGGCGATGTCTTCAGCTGCGCGCAGTGCTCGTGTCAGTGGGATGACAATGCTGCGGGTCAACAGCCACGCCAGCAAAACCGTCAACAGCGCGGCACTGACCGCGACCACGATGACCATGACAGTAGCGTTATCGTATTTAGCGCTGGCGTCATCTAGCGTCTGCTTTGCTTCACTTTTGTTAATAGCGATCAATTGCTTGAGTTGATCACCCATCAAATCTGAATCGGCTTTCATGCGCGAGTTGATCACACCGCGTGCTTCTTCAAGTTTATCGTCCCGCGACAACTGAATCATTTGGGTCTGCGCATGGAGGTAACTGTCCAGCGTAGCGCTGAACGTTTTATATAAAGCGGCCTCCTCGGTTGTCATGGGCAGCGCCGAATAGCTGGCTTTTGCTTGCTGTAACTTACTCACCAAGTCATCAATGCGCCCGGTGCTTTCTTGCAACATGGCCGGTTCACGATTGAGCAGTATCCGAAAGGAAGTAACGCGCAGGCGCAGTACGTTCTCCGTCACGTTTCCGAGAAACGTAACACTGGGCAGGACGTTGAACTGCATCTCAGTGGCGGCTTGACGGATCACGGTCATGCGGTTCAGCGCAAACACCCCCAAGCCTATAACCAAGACTGCAATAAACGCGAACCCGAGAAAGGCGCGTGGTGCGATGTTCATATTTCTTATTGTCACGGGCGGTTCTCGATTAGGTAAGAAATCACAAGCGTCTATACACGGCCCATTAATGAGCCTGTGCCGTTCTAATTGTTTTGAACTTACGATTGCCTGCGAACTATTCATTTGAATGCGTCCGCGCAAAACTTAATGCTGTATTGAAGGTATAACCTTAGGTGTAACTGCGGCGCAATAGGGTGTTGAACGACAGGCGTCGAAACTGTTTCAACGGCCGTTACTTGTAGCGAATTTTATCAAGTCGCGCCACCGGTTTATAGCCCGACTCTATACCCGAGTGGCCCGCTATGGCTTCAGCCATAGCCCGCAAGCGTGTGAGCGACTTAACCCAGCGGTTCAGGCCGACCCTTCCAAGAACACCAGCGTCAAGCAGTCATTCGAATACTATTTTCCTGCTAAAAGTCGAATAGCACTCCATTTGAGTGGCCTGAGGGGCTTTTTTTTAACGGCATTTTAAATCAAGACCGTCAGCTTATTAACGTCAGAGATTTGACCTGCGTCATAAAATCGAAAAAGTTATTTCAACCCTGCAAAAAAACCGTTTTGGCCCAGCGTAACGGAGTGCTATTTTTAGTCACCTAACGGATAGGCGCAGCGGATGCGTCGCCTTTAAAGTGGGCTAAGCAATTGCTCGATTGAATAGGTGGGCCGTATGAACAAAGTAACGTTCCCCAATGCCTGTCAACTGATGCGCTGGCACTTCCATCCGGTTGGATTTGAAGCCGGAATGGACTCACCCAGCAGCATGGTCGCACGCCTGTTCGATCGCGCTACGGGCGAGACGATCATTGCAATTGCTGCCATCCCCTGTGCAACCGTCATGGACGTCACCGAGGTCGAGCGCATGATCGAGGCCATCGAATATGAGCTTGAGTCCTTCGTGCCGCCTCTCACATTGAAAGTCTCCTGATCGGAGACGTTCGCTTCAATCGCCCTGACTGTCTGCCTTGCCTCGTCTGTCGTCGAAAAAGGGCCTGTGGCCCGTAATTTTGTCGGACGCTTTAGGCACTGCCGAGTTGTCTGCGGACCCCGTGCTGTTGTTCTTATCGATGTACCAATAGCAATGGCGCACGGCGCGAGTAATGGCGACGTAAGCCAATCGCAGTATTTCGTCTTTCTGGGCGGAGTCGAAGGGATCCGCATCGCCGTCTTTGCCCAATCCCGCCAGACGGTAAGCTTGGTTTTTGAACGGTGATTGGGTCAGATGCTGGCAATCCCCGAGCAAAAATACAGCGTCAGCCTGGAGGCCTTTGGAGCTGTGATAGGTCAGCTGTTTAAACCGTCGAGACGCCGTCGGCAACCCAGAATCGTAATTAACTAGCGACTGTAAGCCTTCGGAAAACTTGGCTTTTTCGTTACTTTTCCGGTAAAGCAGCAAAATGGAGTCACCGTCGTTGTAATGCTGGATCAAACGTTCGGTGAGTTCGTCGTCATCACGGTCCAGCACCGTCACCGGTACCAACTCTTGAGCCGCGCCACCGGCCTTGGCCTTTTTGCCGGCAATCGCTGGCGCGCTGCGCACGATGTGTTCAGCGGCGTCAATGATGTGCTGATGGCTACGGAAGTTATCAATTAGCATCACTTTGGTAGTGGCGGGCGATGCGAACTCCTTGGCGAACGCCATGAAGTACTTTGGAGAACTGCCGCGCCATCCGTAAATCGACTGCCAATCATCGCCTACACAGAGTAATGACGAACGTTGCGCCACCCGGCCCACGTGCAGCGCCGGGCCACGACTGCGTATCTCCCGCAGGCTGGCACGAATCCAGGAAACGATTTGTGGCGAAACGTCTTGGAACTCATCGATCATTAAGTGCGACAGCGGCCGCAGCAGCTCATCGCTAATCTGTTTGAGATTCTCCGGTGACGTCTCGCCGAACAAGGCAAACATTCTGTTGTAGGTCATGACCGGTGGTGTTTGCGCCAGCAGGTGCCCTTCGAATGCTTTCCAAAATAGGCTCAGGGCTTCAAAGAAATACCGATCCGGGTCGTTCGCGGCAAAGCTCATCTGTGCCACGGCGGCGGGCACATCCAGGCCCAAGTTCTCAATAAAGCTGGCAGCGGCGACAAATCCATCCAGCACGGGGGCCGCGCTCAATTCACCTTTCACCTTGTAGTCGAAACCCGGGCCGGCCACTGCCGCCCCCGCCAATGACTGTAAAACGCGTGTGGCGGAATCGTAATTCTCTAGCCATATCACAGGCTTGCGACAGAAAGCTTGAAACAGGGTGCGCTTGATCAGCCATTCAGCCCAGACCGGCAACTTTGCCGACGACCGCTTCATCTGCTGGTTTTCAGACGGGTCAAACCCGAGCACCACCCAGGCATCAAGTTCGGCAATGTAGCCATGGAAATGAAACGAAAAACCATTGATTTCAACGGCTTGGCGCATAGGCTCAATGCCGTTTATAGGCCATGCGTTGGCGTGGATCCACAGGTCTTCAATGGTGTCGCACAGCTCTTCGTCGCGCTTGGCGGAGAGCTCGGTCACAACGACGCGTTTTTGCACGTCGGGATGATCGCGGTCCAGTTCCTTTAGTTGCAGGGCGTGGCGAAACAGCTGTGACATGACGTCCCGAAACCGTTCGTTACTCGCGTACAGATCTCGATAGCACAGGTTCAATTGCTGGCGCTGCGCATCGTTGATTCGCAGGTCAAACGGGTTGCTGTCGGCCCCTTCGTCCGAGCCCGATTGTAGAGCTTGGTTGCTAAGGTTCTCAAACGCACGCAACTGGCCGAAGCCAGGCAAGCTGCGCACCAGCGGCAAGATGCGCGAGTGAAAGGTGCGCACCAAGTCCCGGCCCTCTTTCAAGCTCAGGGTATGACCCCACAGCCCCATGATCTCAATCAGCTTGTTGATGAAGTCCTTGCGCGACTCTCGGGTGAAGGTCACTACGGTCATAGAACTGAGTTCAAAGCCTAAATAATGACTCAGCAGCAAAATGCGAAGCACCAACGACGTGGATTTGCCCGCGCCAGCACCTGCGATGACATACGTAGACGGCGTGTCGCTGAAAATCATCTTCCATTGCGCCGCGCTGGGCTGCACATGTGCCGGCAGCTTTAGCGCAACATCGGCCTTGATCCGCTTTTTCAGCTCGGGAGTCAGGGCCAAGCGCCAATCATCAAACAGATGGTCGTCGATGCGCGGCCCACGGTGCTCGGTGGGACGAGTGTCACGAATCAGCAAGACCTGACGTCCTTCTTCTACCCCGTCCAGACGACCCTCCGCATAACCTTCGTTCACGCCTTCCCCATGGCCATTGAGGTAGCCGTCTGCGTGTCCTTGTGACCATGAAGGTGAATGCAGCGCGCGCAGGCTATTGAGGCTGCGGCCAATCAGACGAGCCAGCAGGCGTTTAATCCAAGGCAGCTGTTCAGGAAGAGAAAGATCATCAGGCAATTGATGCGGCACGCGGGCTCCAGGTGTCAGTTGTGAGCGAATTGACGGACATGGTGGCCGCATTCAGCGATGACTTCTAGTGAAATGCTTTGCGATCAGCGTGTTAGCCGATCAAGTGCAGGTAAAGTCGCAAAGTCTACTGAGCGTCATCGATCCTCGCGTGTGTGCCAAAGGCGCAGCAAATAGACCGTGGAATCTTGAATTTCGTAACGCATCTAATAGTGGCCAATAAGGATTCGGCGCACATCCCGTGGCTCAAACTCTTCAAGTCTTTCGCCAATGCGTGGATTGTTCATCAAAACGTCTGGAGCAACCGTGAGCCTTAAAACTGTAAGCGCGGCAGCGGATCGGTCCACGGTGGCCAGAAACTCGAACAGCCGGGAAAGGTCGGAAAGCGCCTTGCTTGTCCACTTCAACTCCATCAGCGTGGCACTGGTAGCGGGGATTCGGTGCTGAGGCTGTCGGCCCAAGCCTGGACAGCCTGATGATTAATGACTCTACCAGCGTCCACATCTGCCAAAGCCTCTTGGGTTAGGCGACTGCGCTCCTCTTCGTGGTCAATCCAGGCAGAAAGAGCTTGCTTGACGATCCAATTCTTGGAGCGCTCCAGACGCTCAGCCATTAAATCAACCCTCTCTGCTAATTGCACGGGTACGTGAGCGGTAATAGATCGAGTTTTTGCAGCAGTTGCCATGATGGAAATGCTCCTATTCTGTGAAAGCGCAGGCCTTCTTTCAGTTTTTTACTCAAAGTCAATCATAGTGAATAACAATGTATCAGTCTCACGCTATAACATCGAATAAGTAGATATTTTTACTGCAAAAATCCCGCTTTTTACTGATCAATATTTGATAGATGATACTTCCCATCAACCCACACAACGCTCAGCAGCACTGAAGCACGCAGTCGGTTCTGCTCTGGAGAGGCCATAACCATGCTCGAATTAAGACCTTTCAACACCTTGGGCGGCGCAAACCACGGCTGGCTGAACGCTCATCATCACTTCTCTTTTGCCGAATACTACGACCCGAAACGTATGAATTGGGGTCAATTGCGGGTGTGGAATGATGATGTGATTGCCGCAGGTACCGGGTTCCCTAAGCACCCGCATCGCGACATGGAAATCATCACCTACGTTCGTGAAGGTGCAATCAGCCACGAGGACAACCTGGGCAATAAAGGCCGGACCGAAGCCGGCGATGTTCAAGTCATGAGCGCAGGCACCGGAATTGCCCACAGCGAGTACAACAAGGAGTCCACAGAGACCCGAATTTTTCAGATATGGATCGTGCCCGACGAGACCGGCTCAGCGCCGTCCTGGGGCGCTAAACCTTTTCCCAAGGGCGACCGTGAAGGTTTCGTGACGTTGGCCAGCGGTAAGGTCGGCGATGACCAAAGCCTGCGGATTCGTGCGGATGCGCGAGTAGTGGCGGCTAACCTTAAAGCAGGTGAAACCGCTGAGTATCGGTTGGATGCAGGCCGTCGTGCGTACCTGGTTCCGGCAACCGGCGTTATCGAAGTCAATGGCCTGCGGGCGGTGGCACGCGATGGCGTGGCGGTAGAACATGAGCGCGTCTTGACAGTAACAGCCATTGAGGACAGCGAAGTCGTTTTGGTGGATGTGGCGTAATTGTGGGCGGTACGCAAAAGGGACGGCTGATGCCGTCCCTTTTTTTTCGCGCTCGCTTAGCGGCAATTAAGGCGCGATGGCCGCGTCTACCAGGACCTGAGCTTCGGCCACCAAGCGTTTGAGGTGGTCTTCGCCGATAAAGCTTTCTGCGTAGATTTTGTAAATATCTTCGGTGCCCGAAGGGCGTGCCGCAAACCAGCCATTTTCGGTCATGACTTTCAAACCGCCAATGGCCTGATCATTACCGGGCGCGTGGCTGAGGATGCTCTGAATGGTTTCCCCAGCCAGCTCCGTAGACTTCACCTGATCGGGAGACAACTTGCCCAGCAGCGCTTTCTGCGCGGGATTGGCCTTGGCTTCGACCCGGGTCGAAAACGGTTCGCCCAGCTCTTCTGTCAGTGCTTGGTAGATCTCGCTAGGGTCACGGCCCTTACGTGCGGTAATTTCTGCCGCCAGCAAGGCCGGAATCAAACCATCTTTATCGGTGGTCCATACGCTGCCGTCTCTGCGCAAGAACGACGCGCCCGCGCTTTCTTCACCGCCAAAGCCCAGGGAGCCGTCGAACAGGCCGTCAGCAAACCATTTAAACCCCACGGGCACTTCATATAGACGCCGGCCCAAACGCTTGGCCACGCGATCAATCATGCCGCTGCTCACCACGGTTTTGCCGATGGCTGCATCGGCGCGCCATTGCGGGCGGTTCTGAAACAGGTAATCGATGCTGACAGCCAGGTAGTTGTTCGGCGCCAGCAAGCCCCCGGTCGGGGTCACGATGCCGTGGCGGTCATGGTCCGGGTCGCAGGCGAAGGCCACTTGGAAGCGGTCTTTGAGACCGATCAAGCCTTGCATGGCAAAGCTCGACGAGGGGTCCATCCGTATACGACCGTCCCAATCGACACACATAAACCGGAACGTTGGATCGACTTCTTTATTCACCACTTCCAGGTTCAGGCCGTAGTGTTCGCCGATGGCCGACCAGTAACGCACCCCAGCACCGCCCAGAGGGTCGACGCCCAAGCGCAGATTAGCGCCGCGAATGGCGTCCATGTCGATTACATTTTTCAAGTCGGCAACATAGGTGTTGAGGTAGTCGTGGCGATGAGTCGTGTCGGCCTTCAGGGCTTTTTCATAACTGATCCGCGTGACGCCCAGTACCTTTTCAGCCAACAGCTCGTTGGCCTTGGCCTCGATCCATTTGGTCACGTGGGTGTCAGCCGGGCCGCCATTGGGCGGGTTGTATTTAAAGCCACCACTTTCCGGCGGATTGTGCGACGGGGTAATTACGATGCCGTCTGCAAGCCCGCTGGTGCGACCGCGGTTGTAGCAAATGATCGCGTGGGAAATCGCCGGCGTAGGCGTGTATTCGTCGTTTTCGGCGATCATCACCTGCACGCCATTGGCGGCCAACACTTCCAGTGCGGTGACACTGGCCGGGGTCGACAACGCGTGGGTATCTGCGCCTAGGAACAGCGGGCCGTCAATGCCGTTTGCCTGTCGGTACAGACAGATCGCCTGGCTGATGGCCAATACGTGCCATTCGTTGAAGCTCAGTTCAAACGAGCTGCCGCGATGGCCAGACGTGCCGAAAGAAACGCGCTGGGTGGAGACCGAAGCATCAGGCTGACCGGTGTAATAGGCCGTCACCAATCTCGGGAGATCGACCAACAGTTCTGCGGGCGCTGGTTTGCCGGCAAATGGACTGAGACTCATAAGAAACCTCCATGGGTGGAACCATTACAAAAATGAGTGGGCCTGCTGCACGCAATCCGCATAAACAAATGACGAAACAGCCCGTGGCGCGGCAGTTTACTGGCAGTTTGACCGTGGCGCTTAGCTATCTATCCGTAAGCCGTTGAAGGTTTTACAACTGCCACCACGCGGGCAGCAAGTTTTGCACCTTGCGCTCGGCAAATCGGTCGTCGATCAGCATCACCACGCCACGGTCCTCAACCCCGCGAATCACGCGTCCGGCAGCTTGTACGACTTTTTGCAGGCCCGGATAAAGGTAGGTGTAATCGTAACCTGCGCCGAACAACAGCGACATGCGCTGCTTGAGTTGTTCATTGACCGGGTTCAGTTGGGCCAGACCCAAGGTTGCGATAAACGCCCCAATCAAGCGGGTGCCCGGCAGGTCAATGCCTTCACCAAAGGCCCCGCCCAATACGGCGAAACCAATGCCTTGGCTGCTCACGGTGAATTTATCGAGAAAGGCCTGTCGTTCAGCTTCCGCCATGCCTCGCGATTGCAGCCATAGGGTCAGGTGTGGATGGCGTTCGCGCATTAAGTCGGCAACTTGCTGCAAATATTCGAAGCTGCTGAAGAACGCCAGGTAATTTCCAGGTTGTTTTAGAAACTGCTCGGCCATCAATTCGACGATGGGCGCGAGGGACGCCTTGCGATGGACAAAACGGGTTGAAATTTGGCTGATGATGCGCACGTCCAACTGCTCACGGGAGAACGGTGACTCGACATCGACCCACGCGGTACTCGGTGGCAGGCCTAACAGGTCGGCGTAGTAATGACGCGGACTCAAGGTTGCCGAGAACAGCACCGTGCTGCGCGCGGTGGTGAGGCGCGGACGGATAAACGCTGCTGGCACCACGTTACGCAAATTCAATCGCGACAGGCTGCGGACGTCCTTCAGCTCACGTTTATTGATGTCAAAGACGAAGTGGTCATCGAACAGCTCGGCGATGCGTGAGAACTGGATCGCTTCGAAATAAAAGCTCTGCAAAACTCCGTCGACTGCATGCGGGTGCTCATTGAAGTAATCGCCAATGGCTGCGATGCAAAAGCTCAGGCTTTGCAAAAATCTACCCGGGGTATCGGGGTAGGCTTGATACCCGGCGTCCTGGTCTTTGTGCAGCGCACTCCAGTCGCGGTCAAGTCGCTCGAGGAATTTCCCCACCGAAGCCGGCGCGCCGGGCCGAATGGCGTTCAGGCTTTGCTGGTCGAGGCTGGCGCTGTACATCTGCCGCGTACGCTCAACCATGTTGTGCGCTTCGTCGACCAGCACTGCCACTTGCCATTGATTGAGCTGGCAGAGCCCGAACAACAAGGCGCTGAGGTCGAAATAATAGTTGTAGTCGGCGATGACCACGTCGGCCCAACGTGCCATTTCCTGACTCAGGTAATACGGGCAGACTTGATGCTGTAGCGCCACGTCACGCAACCCGGCTTGATCAAGCCAGGGGTTAATCAAGGCCGCGCTGCGGGCCGCTGGCAACCGGTCGTAAAACCCTTTGGCCAAGGGACAGGAATCGCCATTGCAGGCTTTGTCCGGGTGTTCGCAGGCTTTGTCGCGCGCCACCATTTCCAGTACACGCAAGGTCAGTTCCGGGGCGCTGTGGCGAATGACCTTCAAGGCATCCAGTGCCAGCTTGCGGCCCGGGGTTTTGGCCGTTAGAAAGAATATTTTGTCGAGCTTCTGGCCGGGGGCGGCTTTGAGCATCGGGAACAACGTGCCCACGGTTTTGCCAATACCAGTAGGCGCTTGCGCCATCAGACAGCGCCCGGTGCTGACGGCTTTGTAAACCGATTCGGCCAATGCCCGTTGCCCAGTCCGAAACGTCGGATGAGGAAACGCCATCGTGCCCAGTAACTCATTGCGCGCCTGAGTGTGCGCCATTTCCTGACGCGCCCAGCGCAGAAACACCGCGCACTGCTCGTTGAAAAACGTTTGCAGTGAAAGCGCCGTGTGCTGTTCGCGTAACGTGGTTTCTTCTTCGCTGACAACGTTGAAGTAGACCAGTGCGACGCGGATTTCATCCAGTTCAAGCTGCTGGCAGAGTAACCAGCCATACATCTTGGCTTGGGCCCAATGCAGTTGCCGGTGGTTGGCGCGCATGGCGGTCAAGTCGCCGCGGTAGGTTTTGATTTCTTCCAGCTGATTCAGCGCCGGGTTATAGCCGTCTGCCCTGCCCCGGATCTTGAGGTGCAGGTACTCGCCACTGAGGGCAATTTCGGACTCATAACCGTCGCCGCGTCGAGCGACGACAATACGGTGACCAGCCATACCCTCCAGGGCAGTGGGCGCCGGGGTAAAGCGCAGGTCGAGGTCGCCCACCTTCGCCGTGAACTCGCACAAGGCGCGTACGGCTACGGTATAGCGAGGGTCGTCGGTGGGGTTAATGGTCACTGGAGAAAAACGGCCGTTTGTTGCCCATACTGGATGGGCGTACAGATAGCAGTTATGGCCCGATGCTGGCAAATATTTTTGGATCAATGGCTGGCATTGGCAAGCTTAATCGCCACCGTTTAACCCGCTGTTTACAGGCGTTCCTGGCGCAACGCCCGGTCCAGCAAATCCAACGCCCTGCCAATGTCCTGGGTCCAGTCAAAGGCAAAACTTATTCTCAGGTTCTGTTGGTGTAACCCCTGAAGACTAAAGACCTCACCGGGTGCAATAGAAATTCGATGTTTGAGTAGACGATCAAATACTTGGCGCATGTTTACGGGCTGTATGCATTCGGCCCAGATACCCGCCCCCCCTACGGGCAGATTAAATCGCAAGCTGTCACCGACGCGCTCGTTGAGCAGCGTTGCCATCATCAGCATCCGGTCTTCCAGTAGTCGCCTTAGCCCAATAACGTGCAGGTCGATTCGCCCGGTGCTGTAAAGCCGGGCGATGGCTTTTTGACGAATAGGCGACAGCCGAAATGAGCGCACCAGAAAGTGCTGCTGCAATTCAGTTCTAAGGTGTTTGCACAGCACGTAACCATAAGGCGCCTCAGGTCCGATGATTTTGTCGAAAGCTGAGAACACCATCAGTCGATGAGGATTGACCCAATCGCGCAATCGGTTCGCCGATTGCTCGAAACACAGCTCGCCATGGCTATCGTTCTCCAACACCCAAACGCCGTGCTGATTCAACAAACCGGCCAGTTGTCGGCGATTCTCCACCGCAGCCGGTCCGATTATCGGGCTGACGCAAGAGGGTAGCAGCGCCAAACCGATATTTTCTTTACTGAGCAGGGCTTGGAAACAAGCAAGGTCGACACAGCTTTGAGCATCGAGGGGCACTTCGATCACACGGATATTGAACGATTTCAACACCCGCAAAATAGTCCATGAACAGGGTGATTCGACCAACACCGTCCCACCACGCAGCGCCAAGACATCGAGGACAATTTTGAGTACGCCACTCAAATCAGCACCGACATAGACGTTATCGGAGCACCAGCCATGCACCGCGCACGTGGTATAGCGGTCTGCTAAGGCGGTGCGCAGCTCAAGTTCGCCAAAAGGCTGAAACACCGAATAGGCCCGGCGCGGGTAATGTCGAATCAACTCACGCTCAAGCATTAACAGTGGACTTTCCAATGACGCCAGTACCGTCGGGTCGTCATGGCTGAGCACAAACATGCCGGGGCGTCGGGCATTTGCGTACAAGGTTTCAAGCAAATCCCCGCCCTCGTCGGGTATCTGACGATCCACGCCCGCCAGCGTGAAGTACCCGGATTTAGGTATCGAGCACACCCGGCCCTCCTTTTCCAGCAGGCAGTACGCATACTGAACGGTGGAAACGGAGACCTTCAGACGCCCGGCAAGGTGCCGCAATGAGGGCAATTTAGTCGAGGTGCCGGACTGCACGTTGTCGATCAACCGATTGAGGTACAGGTACACCGCCTGATACGCAAAGCTAGGCACGTCTTTCATGAGTGACAGCCCTCCTCGGCCGTTGATGACCGGGTGCCGGTAGACTTCACCGGAAGAATTTCCACTCAGCGCCCAGACACTGTTTGAGCCGATGGCTCACCCGTTTCGGCATCCACCGTCATGATTCGACGCTTGTCCGGGTCCCCTGCGCGAACCCTCGCAATCAACGAAGTTGGATCATTGAAATCCACACGTTTTTTGCCATACAGCGCTTGCAGACCCACCTTACTCAGGCCGCTGATATCTATCAGCCATTGAGTCACGTGCTCGGGCACCGGCAACCCCATTAGGGCTTTGTGCAAGTCGGGCAGCGCAACGAGCATGCCGGGATGGCAACGACGAAGGAACGCCTCAAGGAACAGACCGGAATCGACAAACGGAGCAAACAGCAGGCACACCAGTTGGGCATCGTTCAAACCAAATGCATCCAGCGCATGGGCCGCTGACAGCATGCGCCTGGCCTCGATTTTTGCGAGGGTGTCGTAGGCGGCCATGGCTTGGTCGATCAATTGCTCTGGCATTTTTTTTCCGCGCATCAAAGCTTTCGCCAGTATCAGGTATTCCCTGACGCCTTCCGGGTACGTGCGATCATTCACATACTGGGCTTGCAAGCCGCGCATATGCGCCATCAACATCGGATTAGCGCAATCCGACTCACTGAAATTGAATGAAAGGTCATCAAACTGAAAGTTCAGGAATTCGATCAGTAACGGCCAATGATCCTCTGCATTGCAGCTCACCAGATCGAAAAGCGTGAGGAATGCGGGAACCACTGCTTTGTTCGGGTAAGCGCATGTTCGACCGGTGGCCTCAGCGCCCTCGCCGTACAGCTCGTGATAATACGCTTGCCCTACTCCACTAACGGTTTTGAGTACCCCGTTGAAACTTTGGTTACGCCAGTCTGATGCAGGCAGATCGAGCCCCTCAGCCAAGCGCATGGCCCAGGCCATGTACTGTTTTTGTTCCTTGCGTGAATCACCGCTGACCAGTGAATCGATCCCGGTACCCCAGCAGGCTGCGCGGGCGAAAAAATCTGCTAGCCCCAAATAGCAGCTGTTGCAGAAGGTCGCGCGACCGTCACCGGCCGTCATGTGGCCGGTGAGCAGCATGTCCGAGCGGTTTCGCTCACGGCCTGCCGAAGAAAACGGTGACTCAATATTGAAGGTTCTGACGAACTGGTGATCCACCATCAAGACTTCGACGCGTGGGTCGTCATACAGAAATAAAGCGGAATAACTGCGGTGGATGTTGTCCATCACCGCCGACGTCATGCCAGCGTGACGCAGGGTGGCCACTCGCAGGGAGAAGGTGGTGGGCGACCGGTTAGCGATGCTCAATTGCGCCGCACGTAAAAATGCCACGGTGTAAGCACTGTCCTTTCCACCGCTGAACGCAACCATCACCTTGTAAGTCCCAATACGCTCGATACCACCGGCGGACACAATTAAACGCTGAATAAACAGTTGCAGAGCGGTTCGCTCAGCGCGAGAAAAGTAACTGGTCAACCGCTGCAATACTTGCTGGTAAACGTAGTTCATTGCCTGTTCATGAATAGAACTCATAGGGCAATTCCGCTGCAATGACAACCCGTTATCGAGCGATAGACAGTTGTCATCCAGCCCCAACTCCGTACGCAATAAGGGTTAAGTTCAGGCAGGGATGAAGAGCTGGAGATGTATTGTTGTTCGACCATGACTCATTCCTTGAGCAATAATTACCGGGCTATTATCAGTATTTGAGAAATGATTACAAGGTACAGAATTCTCATATAATGCAGCGCAGCAACTTTTAAACTTCCGTTTTCTCAGCGGCGTTTATTACTTATACGCCGCGCGTTTATTAATAGCTGCTTACTGGGCATTGTGTTTATTGCGCAGGGTCAAACCCCTTGCGCAACGCGGGCCCGAGCTACTTTAAGCGTCTGTTGAAACATTGCAGACGAAAAAAATCCTGCCGGATGACGGCAAGATTTCTGGGCTGCAAAAGACGTTAGATGACAGCGGGCTGTTCGTTTCACGGCGCCTGAACAGCGGCGCCGGCAGAGCAAACAAACAGTATTAAGCAGGATCGACCACTAATACCGCTCGCCCGGTGACGGGGCATTGGTCCATATAGCGATGAGCTGCAACAACATCGTCAAATGCAAATATCCGGGTGACCTGCGGCAGTAATACCCTATCAGCTGTTAGCTGATTGATTTCACGCAACGCACGTTGCAAGGCAGCTTCGTCTTGTGTGATACCCAACTCAGGCTTGCCGGTGAAGTTACCCAAGCAATGTACAAAGAACTGAATATTTTTCTGGAACGCGGCGCAGGCCGGGAACGGTGTTTGATTGCCACCCTGTAAGCCGTACAGAATGAGACTGCCGCGTGGTGCAAGAACGTCACCCAGGATCGACATCTGCGGGCCGCCCAAACCATCGAGCACCACATCTACACCACGGTTGTCGGTGTATTTATTAATAGCGATCAGCAAGTCTTGCTCTTCAGTGACAACGACTTTATCCGCCCCAAGGGCCAGCAAGTTGTCACGTTGCTCTGCAGATTTGGCTGCCGCGATCACTTTCACGCCCAACGCCTTGCCCATTTGAACGAAGGCCGGGCCAGCGCAGTGGGTCGCGTCAGTGATAAGTGCGGTTTGCCCCGGCTTTACCCGCGCCAGGTCAACATAGGCAAAATAGGCGATCAACAGCGGTGTGTAATGAACGCTCGCTTCAACCGGCGTCAACAGGTCCGGGTAGCGGGTCAATGCTGCTCGAGGCAAAACGATCAACTCGCCGTAGACCGGATGTTGGTTGGCAGTGGCTGCCGGGAAGCTTGCCACTTTGTCACCGACTGCCAAATCGGTAACGCCTTCACCCAATGCCGAAACAACACCAGCCATTTCCTGGCCAAGTCCAGCCGGCAAACGAGCTTGTGAAGGTGCCAGATTCTGCCGCCATAGAACGTCATACCAGCTGATGCCGATCGCTTCGACGCGCACTTGCACCTCACCGGGTGCCGGTTGCGCAGCAGGGAATTCCTCGATTTTGAGGACCTCCGCCGGACCAAACTGATGAAAACGGATTGTGCGGGACATTTCGAACCTCGCCTAATGAACCTTAATGCCATGACTCTATCCGGGGTTTTCCGCGAACACTATCAGTGGCTATTAATAGTCGACATGTCTGTCATTGATTCTGAAATTTTTATTGGTCAGTAAAATCACCGGCAAATAACCGCTGGAATCCTGCCATTTCTGGGGCGCATTGAATAGCATGTGGGCGCGACAATGCAACCCACCTTTATAATTCGGTCGTTTGGAAGCATTTCTGATTGGGGTACATCCTACGACGAGCGTTCCCTCAGCGTTCCCAACGGTAGCGTTTCAACGTTGGACTATCATTGACGTTGATGATAAATCCACTGACGTTGAATTTATCGATGTCCCAACAACAGAATCCTCGTATTATTCATTTCGGCGATTTTTCACCTGGGCATTAGTGCCTGAGCAGAACGATCGCAAGCCCCGTGCTGGCACAGACCAACGCATCGACAAACGGCCCGAGATCATCTGTCTATGAATCGCAACGACCTGCGTCGCGTCGACCTCAACCTGCTAATCGTGTTCGAAACCTTGATGCATGAGCGCAGTGTCACTCGTGCTGCAGAGAAGCTGTTCCTCGGACAACCGGCGATCAGTGCGGCGCTCTCGCGGTTGCGTGGGTTGTTTGATGACCCGCTGTTTGTGCGCACTGGCCGCAGCATGGAGCCCACCGCCCGTGCGGTGGAAATTTTCGCGTTGCTCTCCCCGGCCCTTGACTCCATTTCAACGGCCGTCAGTCGCGCGTCGGAATTCGACCCAGCGACTAGCACAACCGTCTTCCGGATCGGCTTGTCCGATGACGCGGAGTTCGCGTTACTGCCTTCGCTATTAAAACGGCTACGTTCTGAAGCGCCCGGCATCGTGCTGGTGGTTCGCCGCGTGAACTACATTTTGATGCCCGCGCTGTTGGCTTCTGGGGAAATTTCCATTGGCGTCAGCTACACCACTGACCTGCCCGCCAACGCCAAGCGCAAAGTCTTGCGCCGCAGTAAACCCAAGTTGTTGCGGGCCGATACCGTGCCTGGCCCCTTGAGCCTGGATGATTTCTGCGCGCGCCCTCATGCATTGGTCTCGTTTGCTGGCGACTTGGGTGGGTTTATCGATGAACACTTGGAAAAGGTCGGCCGTAAGCGCCATGTGGTTCTGGCGGTTCCGCAATTCAACGGTCTGGCGACGCTGATCGCGGGCACGGATATCGTTGCGACGGTTCCAGATTACGCGGCAGAAGTGCTGACGGCCGCAGGCGGTGTACGCTCCGAGGACGTCCCCATCGAAACCCGCACCTTCGATTTACACATGGCATGGCGCGGCTCGCAGGACAACGATCCGGGCGAGCGCTGGCTGCGTTCTCGCATTCAAATGTTCTTTGGTGACCCCGATAGCCTGATCTAGAGCCTTCGAGGGGGGTATCTATCATTCCCACTGATATTAACCTTCGGTTTATTCGATTCGTGCAATACAAGCTGTCAGAACAGAATCCGCCAACTCAACGAATATTGGCGGATTATTCCCATGGCACAGTCATTCAATCACTTGCGCTACCCCCTTGCTGCACTGGCACTGATCGTGATCAGTGCCTGTGGTCAGCACGGCCCTGCAGCGGCAGCCGCACCCGCTGCTGCGAAAGTGACCGTGGCCAAGGTACTCGAACAGCCTGTCAACGAATGGGACGAGTTCACTGGCCGCTTGGAAGCACCGGAAACCGTTGAAATCCGCCCAAGGGTTTCCGGCCAGATCGATCAAGTCTCTTTCACCGACGGCGCCCTGGTGAAAAAAGGCGACACGCTGTACCAGATTGACCCTCGCCCGTTCCTCTCTGAAGTTCATCGTCTGGAAGCCCAGCTGGCTCAAGCCCGCGCCGCACAAACCCGTACCGGTAACGAAGCGCAACGTGGCCAGCGCCTGCTGAGCAGCAACGCGATCTCCGCCGAACTGGCTGACACCCGTACCACCTCCGCCCAAGAAGCAAAAGCCGGTGTCGATGCCATCCAGGCTCAACTGGATCTTGCTCGCCTGAACCTGAGCTTCACCCGCGTGACGTCGCCAATCAGTGGCCGCGTCAGCCGTGCAGAAATCACCGCCGGCAACATCGTGACCGCCGACGTGACAGCGCTGACCAGTGTGGTTTCCACCGACAAGGTGTACGCCTACTTCGACGCGGACGAACGTGTTTTTCTGAAATACAAAGAGCTGGCACGCAAAGGTAAACGCGGTCAGGCCACCCCAGTATTCCTGGGTCTGTCCAACGAGGAAGGCAACACCCACCAAGGCACGATGAATTTCATCGACAACCAGGTCAATCCGCAAACCGGCACCATTCGCGGGCGCGCAGTGTTTGATAACGCCGACGGTCAGTTCACACCCGGCCTGTATGCCCGTTTGAAGCTGGTCGGCAGCGGCACCTACTCTGCGGTGTTGATCAACGATGAAGCCGTCGGTACCGATTTGGGTAAAAAGTTCGTACTGGTTATAGGCGCTGACAACAAATCGGCTTACCGCAGCGTTGAACTGGGTCCGAAACTCGAAGGCCTGCGTATCGTCCGCAGCGGCTTGAGCAAAGACGACACCATCGTGGTCAAGGGCTTGCAACGGGTTCGCCCTGGTACCGTGGTAGACCCTGAAATGAGCCCGATGGCCAGCGCTGAAACCCTCGCTGCTCTCGCCAAACAGCGTGAAGCGCTTGAGGCCAGCAATGTTCAGCAAGCAGCAGTGGCAGCCAAATTGGCAAGCAACGCTTCCCCACGCGGTTAAGGGATAACTCATGAACTTCTCTCAATTCTTTATATCGCGACCGATCTTCGCAGCGGTGCTGTCGCTGATGATCCTGATCGCTGGTGCCATTTCGCTGTTCCAACTACCGATCAGTGAATACCCGGAAGTGGTGCCGCCGACCGTGGTGGTGCGTGCAAACTTCCCTGGCGCCAACCCTAAAGTGATCGGCGAAACCGTTGCTGCGCCGTTGGAGCAGGCCATTACCGGTGTCGAGAACATGCTCTACATGTCCTCGCAATCTACGGCCGATGGCAAGATCACCCTGACCATCACCTTTGCGCTGGGCACTGACCTGGACAACGCCCAGGTGCAAGTCCAGAACCGTGTGACCCGCACCGAGCCGAAACTTCCAGAAGAAGTGACGCGCATCGGTATTACCGTGGACAAGGCATCTCCCGACTTGACGATGGTGGTCCACTTGACCTCCCCGGACAAACGCTACGACATGCTCTACCTGTCCAACTACGCCATCCTCAATATCAAGGATGAGCTGGCACGACTGGGTGGCGTCGGCGACGTGCAACTGTTCGGCATGGGCGATTACTCGCTGCGAGTGTGGCTTGATCCAAACAAGACAGCCTCGCGCAACCTGACCGCTACCGACGTGGTTAACGCAATTCGCGAACAGAACCGTCAAGTTGCCGCCGGTTCCCTGGGCTCACCGCCGGCACCGAATGCCACCAGCTTCCAGATGTCGGTGAACACTCAAGGTCGTCTGGTCACGGAGGAAGAGTTTGAGAACATCATTATCCGCGCTGGCGCCAATGGTGAAATCACGCGCCTCAAAGACATCGCTCGAATCGAACTCGGCTCCAGTCAATACGCGTTGCGCTCGCTGCTGAATAACCAACCCGCTGTAGCCATTCCGATCTTCCAGCGTCCTGGCTCCAACGCCATCGAAATCTCCAACGAAGTTCGGGCCAAAATGGCCGAACTGAAACAGAGTTTCCCTGAAGGCATGGACTTCTCCATCGTCTATGACCCAACCATCTTCGTGCGTGGCTCCATCGAAGCAGTGGTTCACACCTTGTTCGAAGCGCTGATTCTGGTGGTATTGGTTGTCATTCTGTTCCTGCAAACTTGGCGTGCCTCGATCATTCCACTGGTCGCTGTACCAGTGTCGTTGATCGGTACCTTTGCGGTCATGCACCTGTTTGGCTTCTCGCTCAACGCGCTGTCACTGTTCGGGTTGGTGTTGGCCATCGGCATCGTGGTGGATGACGCGATTGTGGTGGTGGAGAACGTCGAACGAAATATCGAGCTGGGACTCAGTCCGATCGAAGCCACCAAAAAAGCCATGAGTGAAGTGACCGGCCCGATCATCGCCACCGCGTTGGTGCTGTGTGCGGTGTTTATCCCAGCCGCCTTCATCTCGGGCTTGACCGGTCAGTTTTATAAGCAGTTCGCCCTGACCATTGCCATTTCCACGGTGATTTCAGCCTTCAACTCCCTGACCTTGTCCCCTGCCCTGTCGGCCGTATTGCTCAGAGCGCATGACGCACCGAAAGACGGCTTCTCGCGCTTTCTCGATAAACTGTTGGGCAGTTGGTTGTTCCGCCCCTTCAACCGCTTCTTCGACAAAGCTAGCCATGGTTATGTCGGCACCGTAGGCCGCGTTATCCGCAGCAGCGGCATTGCATTGTTCCTGTATGCCGGCCTGATCGTGCTGACGTGGTTCGGTTTTGCCAACACCCCCACCGGTTTCGTGCCGACTCAAGACAAGCAGTACCTGGTGGCCTTCGCGCAATTACCGGATGCTTCCAGCCTTGATCGTACCGAAGACGTGATCAAACGCATGTCCGATATCGCTCTCAAGCAGCCGGGCGTGGACAGTGCGGTGGCCTTCCCTGGCTTGTCGATCAACGGTTTCACCAACAGCCCGAACGCCGGCATCGTGTTCGTCACACTCAAGCCTTTTGACGAACGTAAGGACCCCAGTGAATCAGCCGGTGCGATTGCCGGTGCGTTGAACGGCAAGTTCGGTTCGATTCAAGAAGCGTACATGGCGATCTTCCCGCCCCCACCGGTCCAAGGCCTCGGTACCATCGGCGGCTTCCGGGTGCAGATCGAAGACCGTGGCAACCTGGGTTACGACGCGCTGTACAAAGAAACCCAAAACATCATCACCAAGAGCCGCACTACGCCAGGACTGGCCGCACTGTTTACCAGCTACACGGTTAACGTGCCCCAAGTCGATGCTGCCATCGACCGTGAAAAAGCCAAGACTCATGGCGTGGCCATCAGTGATATTTTCGACACGCTGCAGATCTACCTGGGTTCGCTGTACGCCAACGACTTCAACCGTTTTGGCCGCACGTATCAGGTCAACGTTCAGGCCGAGCAACAGTTCCGCCAGGAAGGTGAGCAGATCGGTCAGTTGAAAGTACGTAACAACCTTGGCGAAATGATCCCGTTGGCGACTTTTATCAAGGTCAGTAATACCTCAGGGCCTGATCGCGTTCAGCATTACAACGGCTTCATCACCGCAGAAATCAACGGCGCCGCGGCACCGGGCTATAGCTCAGGCCAAGCCCAGGAAGCGATTGAGAAACTGCTCAAAGATGAACTGCCAAACGGCATGACCTATGAATGGACCGACCTGACCTATCAGCAGATTTTATCGGGTAACACGGCGCTGTTGGTCTTCCCACTCTGCGTACTGCTGGCGTTCCTGGTGTTGGCTGCCTTGTACGAAAGCTGGAGCCTGCCACTGGCGGTGATCCTGATCGTACCGATGACCCTGCTGTCGGCTATCGCCGGGGTGATCATTGCGGGCAGCGACAACAATATCTTCACCCAGATTGGCTTGATCGTACTGGTGGGCTTGGCGTGTAAGAACGCGATCCTTATCGTCGAGTTCGCCAAAGACGAGCAAGAGAAAGGCAAGACGCCGCTGGAAGCTGTTCTGGAAGCCTGCCGCCTGCGTTTGCGCCCAATCCTGATGACCTCCTTCGCCTTCATCATGGGTGTTGTGCCACTGGTTCTTTCCAGCGGTGCCGGTGCTGAAATGCGTCATGCCATGGGTGTAGCGGTGTTCTCCGGAATGCTTGGGGTGACCTTCTTTGGTCTGCTGCTGACACCGGTGTTCTACGTGCTGATTCGTAACTATGTAGGTCGCAAAGCAGCCCGTAAAGCAGCCCGTAAACAGGCTCACGAAGCTGACAAGGCCCTGAAGCTGGAGTCGCAACAATGAGCGTCACAACGGTAAAGTTTTTCCTCCCGAGCCTGTTGGTTCTGGCGCTGGCGGCCTGCGCCGTCGGCCCGGATTACAAGGCCCCAGTGACCCCAGCGGCTGCGGTGTTGTCTGCCGCCCAAGGCAATTACGACCGCACTCACACTGAGTCAGTCTGGTGGGCGCAGTTCGATGATCCGGTCCTGAATCAACTGGTTGCTCAGTCGATGACCGGCAACCGGGATTTGCGCGTGTCGTTTGCTCGTTTGCAAGCTTCCCGGGCGATCCGTGATCAGGTGGCGTACACCCAGATGCCGATCATCACCAGCGGCGTCAGCAGCCAGATAGGCAAGGCGCAAGTGCCGGGTCAGACCAATCAGCGCGTTAACATCGAGAGTTACACCGCGGGCCTGGACATGGCCTGGGAAATCGACCTGTTTGGTCACATCCAGCGCCAGATCGAGTCGGCCAATGCCGATCAGCAAGCCAGCGAAGCCGATCTGTTCCAGTTGCAGATCAGCATCACCGCCGAACTGGTGGATGCCTACGGCCAGCTGCGCGGCGCGCAACTGCGTGAGCGAATTGCCCGGGACAACCTGAAAAACCAGCAGGAATCGCGCACTGTCACCGTCAGCATGCGTGACGCCGGGGTCGGCAACGAACTCGACGTGGTGCGCGCCGATGCCCGTCTGGCGGCGGTTGAAGCCACCGTGCCGCAGTTGCAAGCTGAACAAGTGCGGGAAAAAAACCGCATCGCGACCTTGATGGGTGAGCGTCCGGAATCGATGAAAGTCGACCTGAGCCCAGCGCAGTTGCCAGCGATTGCCAAGGCCTTGCCGATTGGCGATCCCACCGAACTGCTGCGTCACCGTCCTGATGTGCGTGCCGCTGAGCGCCAATTGGCCTCGGCCACCGCGCAAATCGGGGTGAACACGGCGGACCTGTTCCCACGGGTCAGCCTCACCGGTTTTCTCGGTTACACCGCCGCCCGTGGTTCGCAGATCGGTTCTTCGGCTGCTGCTGCCTGGTCGCTTGGCCCAAGCATCACTTGGCCGGCGCTGGATTTACGCAGCGTGCGAGCGCGGATTCGCGGGGCCAATGCCGATGCTGACGGTGCGCTGGCCAACTACGAGCAGCACGTGTTGCTGGCGTTGGAGGAGTCGGAAAACGCCTTCAGCGATTACAACAAGCGTCAGGAACGTTTGATCTCGTTGATCCGTCAAAGTGAATCGAGCCGTAAAGCGGCAGATTTGGCCTCGATTCAGTACCGTGAAGGCACCGCTGACTTCCTGGTGTTGCTGGATGCCGAACGTGAACGCCTGGCAGCCGAAGATTCTCAGGCCCTGGGTGAGATCGACACCTACCGTGGGATTGTTGCCATTTACAAGGCATTGGGTGGCGGTTGGCAACCTCAGTCTTAATGCTTCGCTAGCCCCACTAAAGGCGCCTCCTGTTTCTGGGAGGCGTTTTTTTTGAGCCCGGAAAAGCTCGTCTGGCAACCGCACCCTGCGATCGTCGTTTGACAGCTGACAACCACTCGCTGAAGCTGCAAGCCGTTATGAATTGGAAATTGGTATGCCCAAACCGCCTTTAAACGGTTCACCCGCCGAGCCGAAAACCCGTCGTCGATGGCCCATTGGTTTCTCCATCGCATGTCTGGCCATCGCTGTAGGGGGTGGTCTGCTTTGGTTGCGCAGTGGCCCCTCTGCTCCGCCCGCTATTGTCCACACCATCAGTTACGGCCGCGCTCTGGCACAGGCTCAAGACGGCAAACCCGGTGCCGCCCGCGTGCTTTATCAGCAATTCGCCCGCACCGACTTGTCCGGCCCCCGACGTGCAGGCCTATTGGTTGAACTGTCAAATTTCCCAGGTCCGCAGGCGCTCAAGCTGGCCGGCGAAGCGCTGCACAGCGATGAAGTCCTCGTTCGACAAGCGGCGATTGATGCGATCGTCAAACTCGTATCTGGAAGTCAGCGCAGCGTGTTGCTGGGCCCTTTGCTCGATGAAAAAGAGCCGGATACCCGATTCAGCGCGGCGAAAGCATTGCTGGGACTCACGCCAGATGAAGTCGGGTTGTATTTCACCCCGTTGGAGCAAGTCGTCGAGGAATATAAAACGGCGCTGCAAGCCAAGGTCCCCGCGACCAGTCAAAGTCAACTGCAACTGGCCAGGCTTTATTTGCACACCAATGATCCAGCACGGGCCGCAACAGCCCTGGAGCAGGCCCTCGCCCTTGAGCCGGGCAATCTGGAGGCCGCACTGGCGCAGATCGACCTTCTCGACAAGCAAGGGCAAGCTGAAAAAGCCAGGCACCTGCTGGGACAGCTGCTTGAGCACAATCCCTCGTCTTCGATGCTGCAGCACGCCTTTGGTATGTGGTTGCTCAATCACGGGCAAAGCGAATACGCGCTGCTGGGCCTGACAAAAGCCGTGGAGTTGGACCCGGAAAACAATGATTTCCGCTATGACCTGGCGGTCGCGCTGCACGGTCTGGAGCAATTGGAGCCTGCGCAGAAGCAGCTTGAAGACATTTTGCAGCGTCAACCCGCCAACCGACGCAGCCGAGTGCTCCTGATACATTACTGGCAAGAAAGCGGTCAGTTGCAAAAGGTCCAAGTGTTGCTCGCAGAACTTGAGCAACAAAATCCAGACGACCCGGCCTTGCAGCAAGGCCTCTAAGGCTCTAAATCAGGCGCCCGTAGCGGGCGCTAATGGTTTCCACAGACCCCGCTAATCTCGGAAATAACTTACAAGCAGCTTCTCCCGATATGACAAAAAACACGACTGCCGGTTAAGTGTAAATTTCCCTTTACTCTAATGAATTGCATAAGACTATTTTCTAACTCGAAAAAAAAGTGCATGATTTGTCCGTCGCTGGTTAACAACTACCCCTTTCACCAAACGTGATTGACAGCAAACCGTTAGTTTCTTCCCCCGACGGAAAACGCTCAGGGGGTTGGGTAGAGAACTGAGGGATCGCATCGGCCAGACGTTTTTTTCTTATCGCTTTGTCAGGCTAAAATCAGCCAACTACACTGTCGGAGTAAACCTATTTGTCCAGACTTGCCGAGTTTCGCGCAGCAGAAAAAGCCCTTCAAGAACAGCTTGCACAGCTGGAGACTTTGAAGAATGACGCCGGACTAAAGAAGGAGATTGAATTCGAACAAAAGCTTCAAGGTTTGATGAGCACCTACGGCAAGAGCCTGCGCGACATCGTCGCCATCCTCGACCCCAAGAGCTCGCTACCACAGGCCGCCCCATCAGGAATCAAGCGTCGCAGGGCCCGTGTCGTCAAGGTTTATCAGAATCCGCACACCGGCGAAATGATCGAAACCAAAGGCGGCAATCACCGCGGCCTGAAGTCCTGGAAAGAGCAGTACGGTGTTGACGCTGTAGATTCATGGCTTCGCGCCTGATCAAACTGTCACACTTAAAAAGCCCTGCTTGGCAGGGCTTTTTAATGGCTGTCAATATTACGTTCGCGCTAATATGTAACTCGTTCAGCGTTCAGACAGGAAAGTATCACTAGATGGGCAAAAAAATAGTTCTGACGTTTCAGCAGTACATTTTCGTACAGCCGACTCAGACTATGTCCTACGTGTTGTATTGGACCTTTCATCATGTTTCGACTGTCAGGGATGTAACACAAGGCGCTTGCAGTAAACGTCCGGCTTAATACACGACGCCAGATAATCTAGTGGCGTTTCAATGTTGAATGGTCACATTCTGAATAATTCATCTGAAGGCTGGTAGAGTGCCTTTCACTGTTTTTGAGTACACCCGCAACCCGCGTCTGAACTCCATTAGTTGGGAACGGAAATCCTTCACATATTTTTCACATCGATTCTTACAGGATGAAGGCTGCTAAAGGATTAGCGCCCCAATGCCCGCTTCGGCGGGCTTCTTTTTTCCTGTTATTTGGCGCCATCCCTTTAACACTTGCTATGCCACTAACAGCGGAGTGCTATTGCTCAACTACTAACTGAAGGCTGTCGCGAATATGCTGCACCTCATCCTTCGTAGCGGCATAGCCGTCAGCAGAACCTGCGTATGACAACGACCACGCCGTGTCCTTGGTTGCCGCCGCCACCAGCGTCTGAGTCATCACGTGACCGCCGTTCTGAGTAATGCTGCAGGTCGTCTCCAGCGTAGGCAATGCACTCAGGGTGCCCTCGTGGACTTTGCTACAAACGCTTTGGAAGCCATCGCGGGCAAAGTTGATCTGAATCGCCTTGCGCATCTCCAACAACACGCTCTGCACATTTACCTCGTGCCCTGGCTGAAGCCGCGTTTGGGTGAGTTCCATGACCATGACCGGATTTCCATTCTGATCATTCTTCACCGCACGCTGTCTCATCTGGACCGAGGGCTGCCCTTCAGTTGCGGTTGTAGCAGGCAATGGCTCAACTTCCCAGCCCGCAGGCCAGGTCACCATCGCATAGGCGGCGTGGGCGCTGCTAACGGCTAGCAGCAGGCCCAGGCTTATCAACGACGATTTGCATTGCGGGTAGATCATGATGGGTATCACCGGAACTGTTGAGCAGGAAAGTTTGGGCCTGTCCCCCTCGTGGAACAAGGCTTAGCACTGTTTTTATCGAAACCTCCTCACCGTTCGGGTTTGGCACTGATTGCTCTGACCCGTATCCTTTAGCAGTTGCACGACTATTTGAACCGGAGATTTCCATGAGCTTGCACGAATTGAACACCTTTGCCGGCGTCACTGCCGTACCGGAAACCGCAACACAAGGTTTTGTGTTCAACCACACCATGCTGCGGGTCAAGGACATCACCGCCTCGCTGGATTTTTATACTCGCGTGCTGGGCTTCAGCCTGGTTGAAAAGCGTGACTTTCCGGAAGCCGAATTCAGCCTGTACTTTCTTGCGCTGGTCGACAAAGCGCTGATCCCTGCTGAAAGCAGTGCGCGTAACCAGTGGATGAAGTCCATCCCCGGGATTCTAGAGCTAACGCATAACCACGGCACCGAGAATGATCCGGCCATCGCGTATCACAACGGCAACGCTGACCCGCGCGGTTTTGGGCACATTTGCATCTCTGTACCCGATGTCCACGTGGCCTGCGAACGTTTCGAAACCCTGGGTGTGCCGTTTCAGAAACGCCTGGCGGATGGTCGCATGAACAGCCTGGCGTTCATCAAAGACCCGGATGGGTACTGGGTTGAGATCATTCAGCCGACACCGCTGTGATTTGACCCTCCCCATAACGCATCTTTTGTAGGAGCCAACTGGTTAGCGAAGCTGGTTCGGACTTATCGCAGCCTTCGGCAGCTCCCGCAAAAATCTATCCAGCGCCAAAATCTGTGGGACCGAATTTATTCGGGAAGGTAGCGGCGCGGTGTTCCAGACATACCGAGGCGCCTGCTTACCGAATGAATTCGGTCCCTCAGAAATCACAAAGACCGACTAGGTGCACTCTTCACTGCTTGCGAAAGAACAACGTCACTTGTCCCAACTCGACACCCAGCTTGCTCATGTAGGAACGATTGGCCAAGGTTTTGTCATCGAGCATGTACATCCAGTCGTCAAAACGAACTTCGTAGGTCTTGCCGTCCACTGGCAGGTTCAGCACGTAGTTCCAATGGAAGGTATTGCCTGAAACCTCGCCGAATGCCTCGCCGACCACGTCACTCGCCGTGCCACGCCAGTGTCCTGGACCCTCCGGACGCAAGGTCCAGACCCGGGTCTGTTTTGTGCCGTCGCTGTAATTGAAAGTCTCATGCATGATGAGCGCGTCGCCTTCACTGTGGCTATCGATCACTACATGAAAGCGTTTGGTTACCTCGCCCGAGCGTTTTTGAAAAATACCTGACGCCAACACCTGCCCCGAGAAGTAATCGCGCAGGTCGAGTTTCGGGGTTTCTTGACTGTATTGCGTCACCTGGACACCGCTACAACCCGCCAGACCCAAGGTCAGCGCCAACGCTATTGTTTTCAACATATGACTTCCTCATGAGGGGACGCACCGTTTAACGCTTATGGTTTCGGGTGCAGACAGATATCGACCTGTGTTTTCGCAGAACGATGCCCGAATGGTTACGACAGGCCAAAAAAAAGCCGAAATCCTTATCAAATTCCGACTTTTTCTATCGCTATGCTGCGACGCCCGAGGCTTTACTCTGGCGCTGACGTGCGAATCAAGTGATCAAATGCGCTTAGCGATGCCTTGGCACCCTCGCCCAAGGCAATAATGATCTGTTTAAACGGTACGGTGGTGACGTCGCCAGCGGCGAAGACGCCGGGAATCGAGGTCTCGCCACGGGAATCCACAATGATCTCGCCGCGCGGTGACAACTCAATGGTGCCTTTGAGCCAGTCGGTGTTAGGCAGCAAGCCGATCTGAACAAAGATGCCTTCTAGGTCGATGGCAATCTCTTCGTCGTTCAAACGGTTTTTGTAGCGCAGACCGTTAACTTTCTGGCCATCGCCCAGCGCTTCTGTGGTGAGTGCATTGGTGATGACGGTGACGTTCGGCAGGCTCAACAACTTGCGCTGCAATACCGCATCGGCGCGCAGTTGCACGTCGAATTCCAGCAAGGTGACGTGCTTGACGATACCGGCCAGGTCGATTGCTGCTTCGACGCCGGAGTTACCGCCGCCGATGACCGCAACACGTTTGCCCTTGAACAGCGGACCGTCGCAGTGCGGGCAATACGCTACGCCCTTGTTCCGGTATTGCTGCTCGCCCGGCACGTTCATTTCGCGCCATCTTGCACCTGTCGCAATAATCACCGTACGGGCTTTGAGCGAGGCCCCGCTGGCGAATTTCACTTCGTGCAGCTCGCCCGCCTTGCCTGGGATCAACTGATCTGCGCGCTGCAGATTCATGATGTCGACTTCGTACTGTTTGACGTGTTCTTCCAGCGCAACGGCCAGTTTCGGACCTTCAGTGTGCTGAACAGAGATAAAGTTTTCGATGGCCATGGTGTCGAGCACCTGACCGCCAAAACGCTCCGCCGCGACGCCGGTGCGAATACCCTTACGTGCCGCGTAGATCGCAGCGGCCGAACCCGCTGGGCCGCCGCCGACGACCAGTACATCGAAGGCGTCTTTGGCGTTGAGCTTTTCTGCCTGACGATCACCAGCACTGGTGTCGATTTTGGCCAGAATTTCTTCCAGGCCCATGCGACCCTGGCCGAACAGCTCGCCGTTGAGGTAGACGCTAGGCACCGACATGATCTGACGGTCAGTCACTTCAGCCTGGAACAACGCACCGTCAATAGCGATGTGTTTGATGTTCGGGTTGAGCACGGCCATCAGGTTTACCGCCTGAACAACATCCGGGCAGTTCTGACACGACTGGGAGAAGTATGTTTCGAAGGTGAAATCGCCCTTCAGCGATTTCGCCTGTTCAATGGCGTCCGCGCTGGCCTTGGAGGGGTAGCCGCCGACTTGCAGCAGCGCCAATACCAGCGAGGTGAATTCGTGACCCATAGGGATGCCGGCGAAACGCAGGCTGATGTTTTGCCCTGGGCTGTCCAGCGAGAACGATGGAGTACGCACATCGGAGCCGTTGTCTTTAAGCGTAATAAAAGTCGAAAGGCTGGCGACTTCTTTAAGCAGCTCCAGCATTTCTTGAGATTTCGCGCCGTCATCAAGGGACGCAACGATCTCGATTGGGCGGGTAACCCGTTCCAGGTACGATTTCAACTGGGCGTTAAGATTGGCGTCCAACATGGCGCGATTTCCTTTTTTTGATTCGGTAGAAAAAACAACGCCCGAGCGATAGTCGCCCGGGCGTTTTTTGGGGGCGATGCGGTTTACTTAGTGCTTAAAAGCAGAGCCCATGGCCCCCAGCCGATGCATGTCGACTTAGATCTTGCCAACCAGGTCCAACGACGGGGCCAGAGTGGCTTCGCCTTCTTTCCATTTAGCTGGGCAAACTTCGCCTGGGTGAGCAGCGACGTATTGAGCGGCTTTAACTTTGCGCAGCAGCTCAGAAGCGTCACGGCCGACGCCGCCATCGTTCAGTTCAACGATTTTGATCTGACCTTCTGGGTTGATCACGAAGGTGCCACGGTCAGCCAGTCCTGCTTCTTCGATCAACACGTCGAAGTTGCGGGAGATCACGTGAGTCGGGTCGCCGATCAGTGGAAAGGTGACTTTGCCGATCACGTCGGAAGTATCGTGCCAGGCTTTGTGAGCGAAGTGGGTGTCGGTGGACACACCGTAGATCTCAACGCCCAGTTTCTTGAACGCAGCATAGTTGTCAGCCAGGTCGCCCAATTCGGTAGGGCAAACGAAGGTGAAGTCAGCCGGGTAGAAGAAAACGACAGACCATTTGCCTTTCAGGTTGGCTTCCGAGACTTCAACGAATTCGTTGTTGACGAACGCCGTGGCTTTAAATGGTTTGACGTGGCTGTTGATGATAGGCATCGGTGAATCTCCTGATGGTTGGGAAAAGCTAATGAAGTGGATCTTACGCATAATCAGCGATATAGGCTCATTGGCAAACCTCATGCTGCTGATTACCTTTCACTATAAGAGATCTCTATTAATAGAAGAAATCTGTGACAGCTGTGTGAGGTCATTCAGCGTCTTAAACGGCGTGGCTTCGATGTAGCGCAAGGCCGATTTCATGTCCTTCCAGCCGACGTAGGTCATCAGCGATTTCAAGTCCCAACCGCTTTGGTGGGCCCACGTGGCAAAGCCTCGGCGCAATGAATGACTGGTGTACTGCTCGGAAGGAAGGCCCGCACGCTCCAGCGCCTGGCGTAGCAGCGGAATAATGCTGTTGGCGTGCAAGCCCTCCTCCCCCAGATTGCCCCAGCGATCAATGGCCCTGAACACAGGCCCACGCACCAGCGCCGCACAGTTGACCCATTCGATATAGGCCTGCACCGGGCACAAGCGCTGCAGCGCTGGCGTTTGGTAGGTTCTGCCGAGGTTGTCGCGATCACTTTTGCTGCGCGGCAGATACAGGCTGATGCCCGAGCCGGCAATCGCTTGAACGTGCTCGATGTCTAGCCGGCACAACTCATCGCTGCGAAACCCCCGCCAAAAGCCCAACAAAATCAGGGCAGTGTTGCGACGGCAACGCAACAACGCCGGTTGATCGTGATCGACAAGCGCTTGCGCGCCCTCTCGATCAAGCATTGCGATCACCTGCTCCAGATGCTGCAACTCCAAAGGCTCGGCCTGCTTCTCCTGCGCGGGGTGCAGGGCCCGAATGCCCTTGAATACCTTGCGCACCACTGGCGCCTTGGTCGGATCAGCAAATCCCTGGCTGTTGTGCCATTGCGCCAAGGCCGACAAACGCAACTTCAAGGTGTTAATCGACAACACGCCAGCGAACGCGACCAAGTAACGGGCGACGCTGTCGCTGGTCGCGGGCAGGAAGCCGCCCCATGTCACTTCAAAATGCTCAATGGCCGCCCGATAGCTGCGCCGCGTGTTGTCACGAGTAGCAGCGGTCAGGTAGCGGTCCAAGTCATACATGCCAAGCGCGCCCGTTGTGTACTGAAAACCACCTTATAAAATTGGTTTCCGTGAATGACACGGGATAATACCAGTATATCCCGTGTGTATTTTCGTTAATTTTAGAACGTAATTGCCAAACTTATAGTATGTAATTACAGCGTACATACCACAGTACGAAATCGTAGGAGCAATGCATGGCACGCGGCGGAGTCAATAAGGCAGTGGTTCAAACGGCACGCATGGCGTTGCTCGCTCGCGGCGAAAATCCGAGCATTGACGCGGTGCGTATCGAGATGGGCAACACCGGATCGAAAACCACCATTCACCGCTACTTGAAGGAACTGGATGAGCAGGAGTCCAAAAGCTCCGCCCCCGCCCCCCAGGTCAGTGATGAACTGACTGAGTTGGTGAGTCGTCTTGCTCAGCGACTAAAGGAACAGGCCCAAGAGCGTATTCATCTGGCCCAGGCGGTGTTTGACGACCAGATGCAAACATTGTCAGAGGAATTGGCAAGGACTCAGTTGCATGTCAGCACCCAAGAGCAACAACTGAATACGCTGACCGCTGAGTTGAACGCAAAAAGCCTCGCCTTGGACAGTACGCGCGGCGCGTTGCAAGCCGAACAGACGTCTAACGCTCGCCTGATTCAGTCGCAGCTAGATCAAGACATTCGCCTGCAGGACAAGGATGGACAAATTCGCTCGTTGGAAGAAAAGCACCTGCATGCCCGCGACGCACTTGAGCACTATCGCAACTCAGTCAAGGAGCAACGCGAACAGGAGCAGCGTCGTCACGAAGGCCAACTGCAGCAGGTACAGATGGAAATACGCCAGGCGCAACAGGCCGCGATGGTACGGCAGGAGGAGATCACTCAGCTAAACCGAGACAATGAACGTTTATTAAGCGAAACACGCAGTACGTTGCGCGAGCTGAGTGCGCAACAGGAACAGCTGAAAAAAGCGACTCACGAGACGAGCAGACTTGGCGAACAGTACCAGCTCACCCACACCCAGTGCGCGTTGCTGCAAGAGCGCTTGAGCGCGGCCCTTGATGAAAGCAGCGCACTCAAGCAAACCGTGAATGAACATGCGCAGGCCAATCAGACATTGCACCTAGAGCTGATCAAATCCCAACTGGCCCTTGAGTCCGCAGCGCTGCTTGCCACGCAGAAAGAGCCCGAATTAACCACTCCCCTGTAGGAAAGTCCGCCACGTCTTCGACGCCGCGCTGTCGCGCAGCAAAGTGTGTGGCACTTTGGGTAGTTTGAGGTTGCAGGGTGTCAGGACTGAAGCCTTCCCGAATAAATTCGGTCCCACGGATTTTGGCGCTGCACAGACTTCTGTAGGAGCTGCCGAAGGCTGCGATAAGTCCAAAGGACCCTCGCCAACACGTTGGCTCCTACAGAAAATCCGACCGATCTTATTCGGGAAGCCTTTCATCGGGCACACACCGCGTGTCGCCGATCATCGACCGTACTTTCAGCGCCAACTCATCGACACTGAAGGGCTTGGTCAGTATGTCCATACCAGGATCGAGCAGCTCAGCCCGCACTTCAGCGTTTCGCGCGTAACCGGTCATGAACAACACGGGCAAGTCCGGACGGAATTGCCGAGCCATTTCCGCCAGCTGGCGACCGTTAAGCCCCGGCAACCCTACGTCACTGATCAGCAGATCGATACGCTCCGCACTTTGCAGTACCGGCAGCGCAGTCTTGCTGTCACCGGCTTCAAGCGTCGAATAACCGAGTTCGCGCAGCACGTCGATTACCAGAAGGCGCACCGCGACCTCGTCTTCGACCACCAGCACTTGCTCGCCCCTCACTGCCCGGGGAGCGCTGAGACTCTCTGGCTCCGCGATATGGCGCGCCCCTTGCTCGAGATGGCAAGGAAGATACAGCTGAATCCGGGTGCCTTCTTGGACCACGCTTTCGATCTGTACGTGGCCGCCGGTTTGTTTGACGAATCCATAGACCATCGACAGCCCCAAACCCGTACCCTGCCCAATCGGCTTGGTAGTGAAGAACGGATCAAATGCTCGCCGGATGACCTCAGGCGACATGCCAAAACCACTGTCTTCGACGCTGAGCAGAACATACTCGCCCGGAGCCATGGCTTCCCGCTGAATATCAACATGAACCACCGTGGAACTGACCGTCAGACGACCACCCTCAGGCATGGCGTCGCGGGCATTGATTACCAGATTCAACAACGCACTTTCCAGCTGATGCTCATCGGTATTGGCTTGCCACAACCGGGGTTGAAGGTCGATGCACAGTTCGATGCTCTCGCCGAGGGTGCGTCGCAGCAATTCCTCCATCGACATCACCATCTGGTTAACGTCCACGGCTTGAGGGTTAAGCGACTGACGCCGGGCAAACGCCAGCAGTCGATGGGTCAAGGACGCCGCGCGATTGGCCGAGGTCATTGCGGCGTTGATATAGCGATCCACCTCCGCCACGCGTCCTGCTGCGACGCGCCGTTGAATCAAATCCAGCGCACCCAACACACCGGTGAGCATGTTATTGAAGTCATGGGCAATGCCGCCGGTGAGTTGACCGATGGCGTCCATTTTTTGCGCATGCCGCAACGCCTCTTCGGCACTTTCGCGCTCGGACATCTCAACTTGCAGCAACTCGTTGATCGTGACCATCTCGCGAGTCCGCTCAGCCACTCGCCGCTCGAGGCTGTCATTGAGCTCACGCAAGGCTTCTTCGGCGTTAACCTGAGCGGTGATGTCGGTGTGGGTTCCCAGCCAATGCGTGACATGACCCAAACCGTCTCGAATGGGCAGCGCCCGAGACAGAAACCAGCTGTAGTTACCATCCCTGCCTCGCATGGGAAACGTATCTTCCCACACCGACCCGGTCGCGAAGCAATGCTTGACCCGCGCAGTGACTCGGTCAAAGTGCGCAGGGTCGTGAACCGAGCGCCAGCCCAACGCCAACATCGCTTCCAGCGAAGTGCCGGTATAGTCATACCAACGCTTGTTGTACCAATAGATTTTGCCGGACGGCTCGGCGGTCCAGGCCAACTGACTCATGTTGTCGGCCAAGGTGCGAAATTGCAGCTCGCTATCGCGCAGTGCCCGCTCGGCACGTGAACGCTCCATGGCAACCCAGCTGCGTTCGGCAACATCACGAACAAAACTGACTTCTTCGTCGCTCCAAATGCGCGGCTGCACACCGTGCAACATCAATAATGTGGTGATAACACCCTGTTCGAGCAGCGGGATGTTGATCAGCGTTCGCATGCCACGCGCCTGGCATTCACCGTCGCCTTGGGCGGTACGCGCATCCAGCTGAGTGTCGTTGATGACCACGCCCTCGCCACGGCGCATCGCGTCAAATAACGCGCCGAAACTATTGAGGCTGTAAACACCAACAAGGCTTGGAACTGCCCCCAGCACCCAATCACGTTTAATGACAATGCTGTCTTGTTCAAGGTCAACAGTGGCAAACGCGACGCGCTCAATCCCCAGTGTCATGCCCAAAATTCTGGCCGCGGCCTGTCGGATCTCCGTACAACCGGTTTTTTCGCGTAATTGATCACCCAGGATCAACAACGCCGCCTGAAAGCGCTCGGCACATGCACGCTCAACGATCTGGCTTTCCAATACCGCATTGATTCGGCGGAGATTTTCTTCACCGTTGCGTTCGAGCGTAATGTCTCGCGCGGTCCCAATCAAACGCACAGTACCGTCGCGCTCTTGCATCCGCCGCCCACGGATCGTCAGCCAGCTCGGCAAGCCATCGACACGCGGATGAACTCGAAAATCGAGGCTGATTTCGCCGGTAGAGCGAGCGCTCAGTGCTTGCGCGACAGCCTGCACCAAGGCGCTTCGATCCTCGACGTGGACGGCGACCAGAAAATCTTCGACCGTTGGATCGAGCTGCTCAGGCGACAGCTCGGCAATCATTCGCGCTTGGCTATCAAAGTGCAGTTGATTGCGGCTGATGGTGTACTCCCAGACACCCACGGCAGCGATGGAGTTCGCCAACTTGACCCGCTGCTCGGCTTCCAACAGGGCGTTGCGCGCTTTGGCTCGCTCATCCGCCGCCTGGGTGCGCTCCACCACTTCACGTACGAGAGCAATGTCTTCGGGCGACCACTGTCGCGGCTGCTCCGAGCTTATATAAAGCAGTGCATTGAAACCCAAGTCATCGCCCAAGGGCGCAATCAATATGCTGCGAACGTTGTAATCGGCGTAACGCTGTGCGGCAGCGGCCGTACGCGGGTCACTGCACACATCCTCAACGGCGATCAACTCGCCTTGAGTCAAGCGCTCGAACAAACCTTCGCCATATTCGTCAATTTGATGAAAGCCACGACTGCTGCGCGCCGAGCTTTTTAGCCATTCGCTCTCAATGGTCAATAAGCCCTGCGCGTCGAAGCGACCATGACCTATACGCTGGATTTCCAGAGTCGAGCCCAAGCTCTCGCCCAGATTGAACACCACATCTTCAGCGCGCACCGCGTCGTGCAAGCGATCGCTGAGCTGCAGCAAAAACGCCTGGCGCGCTTGTTGCTGCCGGTGGCGAACCTCGCTTTCACGTTGAGTGACCAGTGCACGGCGCAGCTCCAACTGACTGACCACCTGACTCGCCAATGTCGCCAGGGCGGCTATCTGCCGTTCGGACAGATGCCGGGGGCGCACATCGAGCACACACAACGCGCCCAACGGTCCATAGGGCGAAACCAATAAGGCGCTGGCATAAAATCGTAACCGGGCACCCCCAGCAACCTGCGGATGCTTGGCAAACCGGGGATCGGCCGACAGATCTTCAATGATCATGCCGTCCGCCTGCTGAATGGCATGGGCACACAACGAATACTCGAGGGGTTGATCGCCCTCTGCCAGACCGAATTGTGCCAAGGACCATTGCCGATCAACGTCGATCAGGTTGATCTGCGCCATGGGCGCATCGCACAGATACGCCGCAAGGCTGGCAAGCTCTTCAAATGTTCGCTCTGGGGGCGTGTCAAGTATGTCCAGCCGCGCAAGGGCGGTAAGCCGATCCTGCTCACACCAAGGCAGTGACGTCCAAACGTTTTGGTTGTTCAAGAAATGGGCCCGCGTCCTATAAATTTCTTATTTATGCCTCGACCCACTTCCCTGTGATCTAGTGATGCTCGGTTGGCCGCTGAATCAGCTGCCAACCGGTGTGCGCAGCGTGACAAACTCTTCGGCTGCGGTCGGATGCACGCCAATCGTGTCGTCAAAAATCTGCTTGGTTGCGCCCGCCTTCAACGCAATCGCTAGGCCTTGGATGATTTCACCTGCCTCTGGCCCGACCATATGACAACCGAGCACCCGATCTGTATCAGCATCGACCACCAACTTCATCAGCGTGCGCTCTTGATCCTGGGTAAGCGACAACTTCATGGGGCGGAAGCGGCTTTCGAATACCACCACCGTGTGACCAGCTTTCTTAGCGTCTTCTTCGGTCAAACCCACCGTGCCAATGTTCGGCAGGCTGAAAACCGCCGTTGGGATATGACGATAGTCCACCGGCCGATACTGCTCTGGCTTGAACAGCCGGCGCGCCAACGCCGTGCCTTCAGCCAGCGCTACCGGAGTCAACTGCACACCGCCAATGATGTCGCCCAGTGCCAGAATAGACGGTTCGCTGGTTTGATAAAGCTCATCGACTTCGATGAAGCCAGCCTTGTTCAGTTTTACCTGAACGTTTTCGAGACCGAGGTTGTCCAGCATAGGTCGACGGCCCGTCGCGTAGAACACGCAATCGGTGGTCAGCAGCCGACCGTCTTTAAGGACCACATGCAAGCTGCCATCGTCATTTTTGTCGATACGTTCGATGTCTGAGTTGAATTGCAGATCAATGCCGCGCTTCACCAATTCCTGTTTCAGATGAACCCGAACCGCATCATCAAAACCACGCAGGAACAGCTCGCCGCGATACAGCTGGGTCACGTCGGCCCCTAAACCATTGAAAATCGACGCAAACTCAACCGCAATATAACCGCCACCGACGACCATAATACGTTTAGGGAGCTTATTGAGGAAAAATGCATCCTGGGACGTAATCGCCAGATCACTGCCCGGAAATTCCGGAACCTGCGGCCAGCCGCCAGTCGCAATCAAAATGTGTTCTGCGCTGTAAGTCTGGCCATTGACTTGGACCCGATGCGGATCTACCAGCTTAGCGTGGCCTTCATGCAGGGTCACCCCGCTGTTGGTCAACAAGCTGCGATAGATCTCGTTAAGACGGTGAATCTCACGATCTTTGTTGCTGATCAGGGTCGCCCAATCGAACTCAGCCTCACCGGCTGACCAACCGTAGCTTTTGGCTTGCTCGAAGTCTTCGGAGAAATGCGCCCCGTACACCAGGAATTTTTTCGGCACGCAGCCGACATTAACGCACGTGCCGCCCAGATAGCGGCTCTCGGCAATCGCCACTCGGCCGCCATAACCCGCAGCAAAACGTGCCGCCCGTACACCGCCGGAACCGGCACCAATCACAAAAAGGTCAAAGTCGTAGGCCATTGCTGTCTCCTTAGCAGGTGCACAGCATAACCGCTTCGGCGAGCGGGGTCAGTGCTGACAGCCAGAAACGACAAAGCCACCCAACGGTGGCTTTGTCCTACAACCAAACGGGCAATGACTCAGTAAGCTTTGCCGGTTTTGTAGAAGTTTTCGAAACAGAAGTTGGTCGCGTCTATGTAGCCTTCGGCGCCGCCACAGTCGAAACGCTGGCCTTTGAATTTGTAGGCGAGGACGTTGCCCTCTTCCGCCATTTTCATCAGTGCATCGGTGATCTGAATTTCGCCGCCTTTACCGGGCGGGGTGTCTTCAATCATTTTGAAGATGTCCGGCGTCAAAATATAACGACCGATGATCGCCAGGTTGGACGGTGCGTCTTCAGGCTTGGGTTTTTCAACCATGTGGCTGACACGGTAAAGGCCCGGGTGGATTTCTTCGCCAGCGATGACACCGTACTTCTGAGTTTCGTCCGCCGGTACTTCCTGGATGGCGACGATGCAGCAACGGTATTTGTTGTACAGCTTGACCATCTGGGTCAGAACGCCGTCACCGTCGAGGTTTACGCAAAGGTCATCCGCCAGTACCACGGCGAAGGGTTCGTCACCGATCAAAGGACGGCCGCTGAGAATCGCGTGACCCAAGCCTTTCATTTCAGTTTGGCGAGTGTAGGAAAAGCTGCACTCGTCCAGGATTCGACGAATACCCACCAAGTATTTTTCTTTGTCGGTGCCTTTGATTTGATGCTCAAGCTCGTAACTGATATCGAAGTGGTCTTCTAATGCACGTTTGCCACGACCCGTCACGATGGAGATTTCTTTCAAGCCAGCATCAAGTGCTTCTTCCACGCCATACTGAATCAGCGGTTTGTTGACCACTGGCAGCATTTCCTTGGGCATGGCTTTTGTTGCAGGCAAAAAGCGCGTGCCGTATCCGGCTGCTGGGAACAAGCATTTCTTGATCACATTCTGGCTCATATAATTCCCTAATAAAAAAGGCGGTGGCTATTGCGGCGCAGTCTAATCAGGCACAGAGCACCTTACAATGCCCTTACTGGCCATCCTATGCCTTGATAGAGAGATTTACGCCACGATAGTTCCGTCGCGTGGAGATTGCCCTCGTCTGAGAGCAGCAGTAATAACGCCTATTTAGCCTCACCAAGCCTAGCTGAACGCACCTGACTGTGCGGGAATAATGTGCAGCTTACGAGCAGGCGCTCTATCATGTGCCGCTTGAACCATTCAGCGAGAGAGACCGATGTCGGAAGTGAAAAATGTTAACGGTTACTTGATCAACAAACTTCAAGATGGCCAGTGGTGGGTATCGGATGCCAGCGGCGAAGCGATCGCCGGCCCGTTTGCCTCGGAAAGCGCAGCCATTGAGGTGGCCGCTGTCTTGCAAGACCAACCCAAGGCTCATTCTCGTCGGCGCTCCGGGCCTAAAACCTGAAAAACAACACAGCGACGAACGCACAACGATTACGTCATCGCAGGGTCGAACCGTTCAGCCATGACGTCTGGTAACTCACTCCCATCCGCCCTTATTACGAAGCACGAAAATCATGAACAAACTTTTGCTGGTTGTCGCGGTATTGGGAATCGCCGGTTGCGCTACAGCCTCTAACACCTACCTGAACAACGGCCAGCAAGGCGTTAGCATTGATTGCTCAGGCGAGGCGATGTCATGGGACAGCTGCTACCAAAAAGCAGACGCCTCTTGCCCCAACAAGGGCTACAACATTGTTGCAACCAACGGCACCCCACAACCCAAGGAAAGCGATAAGACCCTCGGGGTTGATGTCGGCAACTTCAAAAGCCGCAGCCTAGTGGTGATGTGCAAATAACTAAAAGAATGGCAGAACACTGAGTGTTGCGTGTTGCGGGTGAAGTTTGCGAACCGCCCGCTTAGACGCAACCACTGCTAAAGATGGATTTCGGCAAACTTGATTCCCAACCCTCGGACTATCACCACCAGATCATCCAGCTGAGTGAAAGATTCGACCTCATCGCCGTCATCCACCAGAAAAAAACTTCTGCCCTCGCTCTTCTTGAAAAAAACAATCCACTCGCCGACTACTGCCGGATTTTGAATAATGTGCGTCGCCGAAATTTGGCCTTCGGCATGCCGTTGCTTTACCACTTCGCGTTTCATTGCTGCTCCATCAATTAGGTTGTGCGGCACATTTATCAACCCGAGATGCAGGCAGTCGCGGCGTTTTGCACATCTTTGGGCCGTATTGGCACATTGGACAGATGCTCATACAGCTTGATTGAGCTGCCGTTGTTGCTACGGCTCTCAATCAATACTACCGCAGCAGGGTCGGAATTGAAGTTCTGCGAAATGATCATGCGCAAACCGTCATGATGCGGCTCAACCAGTGGCGGTTTGCGGCTACCGGCAAGTTTGTGGACCAAGCAGTCAGCATAACTCTGAGGGCTTTTGCCGGAAATTACGCTCAGGGTCGGAGGGGTACGCTCAATCTCGGCAACCGTCGCGCAGCCAGTCATCGCAAGTGTCAAAACCACCACAGCTATTTTCATACAATCGCTCCACTAAAAGACCTACGACACGCTTGTGACCGAATAGATCCCTGTTTAGGCACTTTTATCGGGTATAAACGCAATAAAACCACTCGCGGCGGATAAATGCCGTCGCGCCCATGCTATCGTTTTGATTTTGCAGAAAAAGCCTTTTTGGAGACACCATGAAATTTGTACATCAGCGCGAACACCTCAACGAAGACGACCTCGTCGTCATCGAGTGTTCCCAGCTCTGTAACATTCGCTTGATGAATGACGCCAATTTTCGCAGCTTCAAAAACGGTGGTCGTCATACCTATCATGGCGGCGCATTCGACCGGTTCCCGGCAAAAATAGCAGCGCCAAGCACCGGCTTCTGGAACATCACCATCGATACGTCTGGCCGTAAAGCCGACACCGGTGGTGGCCGCAAACCCGCATTCACTCACACCATCAAAATCGTTCGTCGCTCGGCTACACGGCTGAGCTGACACGTATAAATAGCGCCTGAAGAAAGGAGCCGCTTGTGAGCACCCCCACTGCCACCACCAAATATGCGATTAGCTACAAACTCAACGGTGAACGTCGATTCGAGTTCGCCCAGTTACACGCAGAGTCATCAGAAGAAGCGACCGCGACCCTTGAAAAGATGCACAGCGGCAGCGGCGATAAAGTGACTGACGTAAAAGTCAGCAAAGCACTCTAACCCCTGCATCCCGGGATTCGACCACAGGTTTCGGGCTTTTACCAGACCACCGTGGGCGCCGAGGCAGCCACTGACATCAGTCGTGGCCAGGCAGCGGACGTAACACCGTTCGTGGAGAGATTGAAATGCTCAAGCGCAGCGGCTCTGAACCCGGCACATTGGATTTATTTGCCGACGACGTTACTCAAGCGCCGCGCACCGAGCAAATCGGCCCACAATCATTTGTCTTGAGGGGCTTCGCACTGCCGCTGATTGAACGCGTGCTACCCGCCCTGCAACACGTCCTCGAACAATCCCCTTTCAGGCACATGATGACCCCCGGCGGGTTCACCATGTCGGTTGCCTTGAGCAACTGCGGCACCCTTGGCTGGGTCACTGATCGCAACGGTTATCGCTATACCCGAATCGATCCAGAGACCGGCAAGCCATGGCCTGTTTTACCGGACGTATTCATGCAGCTGGCCCAGTCTGCAGCAACAGAATGTGGTTTTGCCGGTTTCACCCCCGACGCCTGCCTGATCAATCGCTATGTTCCCGGTGCGAAGATGTCCCTGCACCAGGACAAAAACGAACGTGGTTACCAATGGCCCGTTGTTTCGGTGTCATTAGGCATCGCCGCGAGCTTCTTGTTTGGTGGACTCGACCGTAGCGACAAAACCCAGCGCGTGTCGCTTTTCCATGGCGATGTCGTGGTGTGGGGTGGTGAAGACCGACTTCGCTATCACGGTGTGCTGCCGCTCAAACAGGCCGACCACCCCTTGCTGGGTGAACAACGCATCAACTTCACCTTTCGCAAAGCTGAATAACCCTCCGCAACGGGCTTAGCCCACGGTTGCATCGCTGTGACCACTGGCCCTGGATACCGCCGGGCATGCCGAGCGATGCAGATTGAGCGCTGTATTAATGATCCCGATATGACTGAATGCCTGGGGGAAATTACCCAGCATCCGTTTTTCCCTCGGGTCATATTGCTCAGCGAGCAGACCCACATCGTTGCACAGCCCACATAACCGCTCGAACAATGCCTCTGCATCGTCATAACGCCCCAACAGGACGTAAACGTCGGCCAGCCAGAACGAACACACGAGGAATGTCCCTTCATGACCCGAAACACCATCCACGGTACGGTCGGCGTCATAGCGCAACAGTAAACCGTCCTCCACCAGCGCCTTTTCGATAGCGGCCACGGTACCCACGACCCTTGGATCGGCAGCCGGCAAGAAGCCGGTCAGGGCAATCTGCAACAAGCTTGCGTCCAAGGACGTTGAGCCATACGTCTGTACAAAACTGCCGAGCTGGGTATCAAAGCCGTTGAGGCAAACATCAGCATGAATCTCGTTGGCGATGGTCCGGTAATGGAACGCCAAGGCAAGGTCTTCATCGTTTTCCGCGGACTGCTCAGCGAGGTGCGCATTTCGGTCGAAGGCCACCCAAGCCATGACTTTGGAATGGGTAAAATGCTGCGGCTCGGAGCGAATTTCCCAAATGCCTTTGTCCGGAAGGTGCCAGACCTTTTCCAGAAACGGCATGATCACCTTGATGATCGCTGCACTGCGAGGGGGCCTTGGCAGCCCACCTTTGGCGGCTTGGACCATGGCGTCGGCCACTTCTCCGAAGACATCCAATTGCACCTGTGTGGCCGCCGCATTGCCGATACGCACCGGGGCCGAGTTTTCGTAGCCGGTCAGCCAGGGCAGTTCATATTCGGGCAATCTTCGTTCGCCACCCAGCCCGTACATAATCTGAATCTGTTCCGGGTTGCCCGCCACTGCGCGCAACAGCCAGGCTCGCCATGCCTCTGCCTCCTCGTAGTACCCAAGGTTCATGAGCGCCAACAAGGTCATGGTTGCATCGCGCAGCCAGCAAAAACGGTAATCCCAGTTACGTTCGCCGCCCAGCTGTTCCGGCAACGACGTCGTGACGGCCGCGACAATCCCGCCAGTAGGTTCATACGTCAGTGCTTTAAGGGTAATCAGCGAGCGTTTGACCTGCGCCGACCACTGCCCTACTTCTGGACAGCGGCTGGAAAACTTTAGCCAGAAATGCTCGGTGTTCTTCAGCGCCGCTTCGCCGTCGATGCCGGCATGCACGGGGTGATTCGACGTCTGATGGCTGAGCACAAACACCTTGCGCTGGCCGGTCTCGACCGAAAAGTGACTGCCGGTGTGATGGTCGAAAGCATGGAGCTCAACCGGTGTATGCAGAATCAGCATTTCTGGACCGGCAATTGCCGTCAGCGTGTACTCGTCTTTCATTTCGACCCACGGCACGCTGCTGCCGTAGTCGAAGCGTATGGCCAGGTCCATGCCAAATTCGACGCGGCCCTCAAGACCCACCACGATGCGCACCACGCTACTGCCCACCTCAGTGGGCATGAATTCAATCAGCATGGCGCGCCCGGCGTTGGTCTCAAACACAGTTTCGAGGATCAGCGTACCTTCGCGATAGCGTCTTTCGGAGCGAGTGACCACATCCGACGGCGCGATTTTCCAGCGACCGTTGCTGCTTTCGCCCAGCAGCGCAGCAAAGCATGCGGGGGAATCAAACCGAGGGAAACATAACCAATCCAGTGAACCGTCCTTGGCGACCAGCGCGGCAGTCTTGCAGTTGCCGAGCAATGCGTAGTCTTCAATTAGTGCGGCCATTGGTAAGTATCCGAAAATGTCAGTGAATGAGTTTTCGAACAGGCCCCGCTCCCGGAGGCCTGCAGGGTGGTGCATGGTGTTTAGCGGTGTACGTTTAGCGCGGCAAAATATAGCGCCTAATGGCTGTCGCCACACCGTCCTCTAAATTACTGCCTGTCACGTAATCGGCCTGGCTGCGAACACTTTCATCGCCCTGCCCCATAGCAATCGACAACCCGGCGACATGGAACATCGCCACGTCATTGCTACCGTCACCAATAGCGGCAGTCTGGCTCAGTTGCACCCCCAGAAATTCGGCGAGGGTCACCAGCGCGTTGCCTTTGTTGGCTTCCACGGCATTGACGTCCAAGTAGTACGACTGCGACCGCGACGCTAATGCCAAGCCGTCAATCTGCGGATTGAGCTGTGCCTCAAGGTCTTTCAACAGTTGGTGATTGGCGCTGGCGGCGACGATTTTGTCGATCCGATCCAGATATGGCTCGAAACTGGAGACCACGATGGGGTCGTAACCCAGTGTCTTGCGCTCATGGTCGACCAACGCCCCATTGAGATCGCGCAACAACCATTGGTCATCGGCGAAGACCCACACCGAGCAATCCTGGCCAGTAAACATCGCCAGGCTCGCACTCGCCGCTGCCCGTGGAATACGGTGGGCTGACAACACCCGGCCATCGGGATGAGTGATCAAGCCGCCGTTAAACGCCACGGTTGGCAAATCAATCCCCAAGGCTTCGATCTGCTGGCGCATGGCCCTGGGAGGACGACTGCTGGCCAAGGTAAAGCGAATGCCCGCAGCGCGCAGTTGTTTGATCGCGTCGGCGTTGGCCTGGCTCAAGCTGTGGTCGGGACGTAGCAAGGTGCCGTCGATGTCGGACAGCAAAAACTGGATGAGGGGTTGCGCGGGGTCGCTCATCCGATAGTGCGCCATTCAAAGCCGTCGCGCGCCAGTAGCTCATCGGCAGCAGCGGGGCCTTCTTCGCCCGCCTTGTACTGCTCGACGTTGGGGTGCTTGGCCCAGGCATCCAGAAACGGTTGCACGGCGCGCCAGCCGTTTTCGATGTTATCGGCCCGTTGAAACAAGGTTTGGTCGCCGGCCAAGCAGTCGTAGATCAGGGTTTCGTAACCGGTCGACGGCAGCATCTCGAAGAAGTCTTTGTAAGCAAACCCCAGCTCGATGTCGACGATGTCCAATGTAGGCCCTGGTCGCTTAGCCTGCAGGTCGAACGACATGCCCTCGTTCGGTTGAATCTGGATCTTCAGATAGTTGGGCTTTGGCTGCTCAACGTCCGTATCGCGAAACTGCGCGTAAGGCGCAGGTTTGAAGCAGATCGCAATTTCAGTGTCACGGGCACTCAAGCGCTTGCCGGTACGCAGGTAGAACGGCACGCCGACCCAGCGCCAATTGTCGATCATCACTTTTAACGCGACGTAGGTTTCCGTGGTGCTGTCCGGCGCGACGTTGGGCTCTTCCCGATACCCGGCGACACTTTGGTCGCCCACCGTGCTTTCTGCGTACTGACCGCGTACCGAGTTGGCCAACGCCTCTTCTTGCGTCCACGGGCGAATCGCGCCAATGACTTTGGCTTTTTCGCCGCGCACCGCATCGGCGCCGAACGCGGCCGGTGGTTCCATGGCCACCATGGCCAGCAACTGAAACAAGTGGTTGGGCACCATGTCTCGCAATGCACCGGTACGCTCGTAAAAACTGCCTCGGGTTTCAACGCCCACGGTTTCTGCGGCAGTGATCTGAATGTGGTCGATGTAATGGTTGTTCCAGAACGATTCGAACAAGCCGTTAGAAAAACGGCTGACCATAATGTTCTGCACGGTCTCTTTGCCCAAGTAGTGGTCGATCCGGTAAATCTGCTTCTCAGCCATCACCTTTAGCAGGCAAGCATTGAGACCTACCGCGCTCGGCAAGTCGGACCCGAACGGTTTTTCGATCACGACGCGCCGGAAGCTGTCGTCACTCTCGACCAGCAACCCCGACGAGCCCAGACGCTTGGCCACTTCGCTGAAAAAGCGGGGTGCTGTAGCGAGGTAAAAGATTGCGTTACCCGAGCCGGTGGTTTTGATTTTTTCGCCAATGTCGCTGTAAGTCGAATCGTCGAGAAAATCACCCTGCACATAGCTGATACGGCTGGCCAGATCGCTCCACAAGGCAGGGTCCAGCGGTTCGGCTCCGCCTTCGGCGACTTTGCTGGCCGCTTCCTGGCGAATGAAGTCTTCGAGTTTTTTTGCAAAATCAGCGTCGCTAATCGCGTTATGGTCAACGCCAACAATGTGAACGCCGTTGCCCAGAAGACCATCACGGCTGAGGTTATACAGCGCAGGCATCAGCAAGCGTTTGACCAAATCACCGTGGGCGCCGAACAGAAACAACGTGGCCGGCGGGGCAACTTTCGGCGCTTGATTGGAGGTGGCTCGCGACAGACCCATTATTTTGGTCCCTCTTTGTGGCCGCCAAAACCGAAACGCATGGCAGACAGCATTTTATCGCCGTAGGTGCTTTCCTGCCGTGAGCGAAAACGCGCGAACAATGCGCTAGACAGTACCGGCACCGGCACTGATTGCTCCATGGCCGCATCAATGGTCCAGCGACCTTCACCACTGTCGGCCACATTGCCGGAGTAAGCATTGAGCTGCGGATCAGTGGCCAGCGCGTCGGCAGTCAGGTCCAGCAACCATGAGGACACGACGCTACCCCGACGCCAGACTTCAGCAATATCGGCAACATTGAGGTCGAAGCGCTGCTCAGGCGGCAAGTGGTCGGAGTTTTTCATCTTGAGGATGTCGAACCCTTCGGCAAACGCCTGCATCATCCCGTACTCGATGCCGTTGTGGATCATCTTCACGAAATGCCCGGAACCCGCAGGGCCGGCATGAATGTAACCCCGCTCGGCACGGTCGTCGGCCGCGTTGCGGTCTTTGGTGCGCTCAATGGAGCCATAGCCGGGAGCCAAGCTGTCGAACAGCGGATCCAGGCGTTTAACCACGTCGACATCGCCGCCGATCATCATGCAGTAACCGCGTTCCAAGCCCCACACGCCGCCTGACGTCCCGACATCGACATAGTGCAGTTGTTTCTGGGTGAGCGCCTGGGAGCGACGAATATCGTCTTTATAGAAGCTGTTGCCGCCATCAATGATCACATCGCCCGGCTCCAGCAGCTCACTCAAGGCATTGACCGTGTCTTCGGTGGGAGCGCCCGCCGGGAGCATGACCCACACCGCCCGGGGTTTTTCCAAGCCCGCGACCAGCGCAGCGAGGTCAACAACGGCGGTGGAACCTTCCTTAGCCATTACGGCACGAGCGCTCTCATCGCGGTCGTAAACGACCGTAGTATGGCCATTAAGCATCAACCGTCTTGCGATATTGCCGCCCATGCGGCCCAGTCCAATAATCCCAAGTTGCATGTGGGGTGCTCCTTAATACGAAGAAAGGGATGCCTCACCTTATATAGCCCAGCAGTACATAGCAGATAGTCCACAGCGGCCGGACCAGGGGGTATCAAAGGCAGGGGGCGTGGGTGAGCCTGCCTGATTCAGTAGATTTTCGCGATCAAGAAACATTCGCGACAATTAAAAATAAAAAAGTTCCATTCCTGAATAAAAGAAATCAGAATCGCCACCGATAGCTCAGTAGGCTAACGAAGATTCACGCTTAACCGAAGCCTGAAATTCTCACACGTCCAACGCTGAGTCGAAACACGATATTTGCGAGGTAAGCAATGGGCACCCTCCTGTCAGCACTCCCACCCCAAACCCTTTATGTCAGCATTCGTCGTGACGAGTTGCGTCAGCTCAAAGACGAACGTGATCAGTTGCTGCGAAAAGTGGCTCGTTTGACCGAGCGGCTACAAACGCTTGCGCAGACTGATTCAAATCCCGCCTCGCGCCTGACCAACTGACCTGATACCCCCTCTGTAGGCGATTCAAGCTTGATACGGTGTGTCAGGCTAATTGCCTCGCGAACACGTTCGCTACAGGTCGCGTCCGCAGCGTTCTCATTGGGTTCCGACCAGACACAGTCGCTAACGTTCCCCTGCACGGTTTGCCCGTCTGGTTACCTGATGCAATACTTCTTGCCCGCCTCAGCTATACTCTGCGCCCTTTTTATACGGCCCGGCTTACGGGTGAAGACAGGCTGGTCGGCTCGGACTCACGTTGTCGGCAGTACTAATGGATAACGTGCTGGAGCGCTAATGGCGATTTTCAAACGGGGTAAGACGACCTCGAAAGGTTTTGATTGGGCCGGTCTATGCTGGCTCTTCGTATTCTTTTGGTATTTTTCCGGCATCACCCAGCTGCTTATTCAAGTCACCGGAATCTCAGGTTTTGCCGGCTTTCGCCAGGCGTTCGTCATGAGCGCCATCTGGCTGGTGCCGATGGTTCTGTTCCCATCCAAAACCCGGGTGATGGCCGGCGTCATAGGCGTGGTGTTGTGGCTGTGCTCGCTGGCGAGCTTGGGTTACTTCTTCATTTACCAGCAAGAGTTCTCGCAAAGCGTGATTTTCATCATGTTCGAGTCCAACGTCTCTGAAGCCGGTGAGTACATCACCCAATACTTCGCGTGGTGGATGGTGTTGGCGTTCGTGGCGCATACCGCGTTTGCGGTGTTCCTGTGGACCCGTTTGCGCCCTGTTCAGATGAAACGCCGTAGCGCCTGGATTACCTCGCTGGCCATCGTGTTCCTCCTGATCGTGTTGCCGTTTGGCAAGCAGTTGGACCGGCGTGGCGATTTAGCCGCAGCCTTTGAAAGCTACGAAAGCCGTGTCGAGCCCGCAGTGCCATGGCAAATGCTGGTGGCCTACCACCGTTATGGCCAGCAGTTGAATAGCATGCAAGGGATGCTTAAAAGCAGCAGTGAAATCCCTCCGCTGACCAACTTGAAAGACCAGCAGGCCAATCTTCCAGCCACGATGGTCTTGGTCATTGGCGAATCGACCAACCGCCAGCGCATGAGTCTGTACGGTTACCCCCGCGAAACAACGCCCAACCTCGACCAGTTAAAGGACCAGTTGCAGGTCTTTGACAACGTCATCACACCACGGCCCTACACCATTGAAGCGCTGCAACAGGTGCTGACCTTCGCCAATGAAGAAAACCCGGACCTGTACCTGAAGACACCGTCTATTGTCAGTGTCATGAAACAAGCAGGGTACAAAACCTACTGGATCACCAACCAGCAGACGATGACCAAACGCAATACCATGCTGACCACGTTCTCGGAACAAACCGACGAGCAGGTGTACCTCAACAACAACCGCAATCAGAACGCTCGCCAATACGACGGCGATGTCATCGAACCGTTTAACAAGATCCTCAACGATCCGGCGCCGCGTAAATTCATCGTGGTCCACTTGCTGGGCACCCACATGAGCTACCAGTACCGCTACCCGGAAACGTTCGATAAATTTACCGATCGGACCGGCATTCCGGCCGGCGTCAGCGATGATCAGGTGCCGATCTACAACACCTATGACAATGCAGTCTTGTACAACGATTTCGTGGTATCGAGCCTGATCAAGAGCTACGCCAACGTCGATCCGAACGGCTTCCTGCTGTACCTCTCTGATCACGGCGAAGACGTTTATGATGGTCCGAAATACGATGTACTCGGCCGCAACGAGGCCAAGCCCACCGTGCCGATGTATACCATTCCGTTTATGGTGTATGCGTCGCCGAAGTGGCGTCAGACGCACAATTGGGACTTTTCCAGTATCAAGAGCCGGCCGTTCAGCAGTTCTTCGCTGATCTATACGTGGGCTCAACTGGCGGGACTGAGCTTCGATCAATTGGACAGCACCAAGAGCCTCGTCAGTTTCGACTTCAAAGAGCACCCGCGCATGATCGGCGACCCCTACGCCCAAAAAGGCCTGTCAGATTTCAGCCTGATGCGCGGCAATACACCACCGACCGTCGCGCCTAAAGTGGTCCAGCAATAGCCCACACAGGCCTGCCCTTCTGGCAGGCCTTTTTCTATCAATACCGATACCGATCTTCTGCCCGACGGACCCGCTTTAAAGCGGTGTCGTTTTGCGTGCACTCTAATCAACCAAATCGACACCTCAAAAGTCCACCCGCGCACCGGGAACTGGCAGTCGCTTTCGCTCACTGATTATTGCTGGCGCGTTTTTCTAGGCAAGTTTTTGTAACCCGGTTATTTTTTGGCCCATTGTCTAACAATCCGACCAATGGTTCGCGTCTCTGGGTTATCGTTGACCTGCCTCATAGAAGTGCATTTCAGTTGATAAACGCCTTGTAATATCGCGCACAAACCCGGCCTATTGAGCTGAGACCCCCTTGCCACGCCACTTCGTAAAAATAATCGAAACTTTCTGATACATCGGTGGGTCATCATGAAAGAGAGCCTAAGCTATTGGCGTAACCCGAGTAAGGGCTCAGTCCCCTGTCCAGCTATCACGCATACGGTAAATGGGTACCGTTCTTGCGTAGCGCTTGTGTGGACGGCCATAGGAAATGGCTAATAAGAAATCGAGTGCTGCACCACACTGTATTTATAACGGGAGAAAAAGATGATTAGCGCCGCTGTCAAAACCCAGAAGGGAGAGAGTTTTAATCAGCCGGCCAGCGAGCTGACCCATCTGCCGGTCTTCGCATCGACGAGCGTTCAACTGCTGCAACTACCGACTTCACAGCCAACTATTACTCTGACGAACAGAAGAAAAATTCTATTCGTGACGTCGGAGCTGGCTGATCTGGTGAAAACCGGAGGTCTTGGTGATGTGTCTGCTGCACTGCCGCGAGCCATGCGCCACCTGCACGATGTCCGCGTGCTGATTCCCGGTTACCCCCAAGTTCTCAATAGCGGTAATCCGATTCACGTCATTAGTGAGTTGAGTGGTTATGCCGCGTTGCCTGCGTGCAAAATCGGCCGAATGGACATGAAAGACGGTCTGGTCATATATGTTCTGATTTGCCCCGAGCTGTACGAGCGCGAAGGTACGCCGTATGGCGACAACAACGGCCGTGACTGGTCGGACAACCATATCCGCTTCGCTCGACTGGGCCTTGCCGCCGCTGACTTTGCCGCCGGTGCAGTGAAAACCCAGTGGTGCCCTGAGCTGGTTCACGCCCACGACTGGCCTGCTGGCTTAGCGCCGGCCTATATGAAATGGCGCGGGCAGACAACACCAAGCATTTTCACGATACACAACCTGGCGTATCAAGGGACGGTCAGTACCGGTTGTAACCGCGAGCTGGGTATTCCCGATCAAGCGCTGGGCACTGACGGTATGGAGTTCTACGGCAAGCTTTCGTTTATCAAAGCTGGCATGGCCTACGCCAGTCACATCACCACGGTCAGCGCGACCTACGCCAAGGAAATCACAACTCCGGCATTCGGGTGCGGGCTTGAGGGCTTCTTACAAAGCAAGGCTGAACAAGGCCTGCTCAGTGGTATTCCAAACGGCATCGACGCCAGTTGGGACGCAGCCACTGACGAGCACTTGATTTGCCGGTTTGAGCCTAACGAATGGCAGCGTAAAGAAATCAACGCCGACTATGTGCGTGAACTGTTTGAACTCGAACCGTCTCAGGGCCCACTGTTTGCGGTGGTGTCACGGTTGGTGTTTCAAAAAGGCCTGGACCTGACCATTGGCGTTGCTGAACACATCGTCAACTCAGGGGGCCAGATAGCGATCATTGGTCGAGGCGAACCCGAAGAAGAAGACGCCATGCGTGCCTTGGCGCTGCGTTTCCCCGGCCAAGTGAGTGTCCGTGTCGGCTTCAACGAAACCGACGCTCGCCGGATGTTTGCTGGCAGTGACTTTTTGTTAATGCCATCGCGCTATGAACCTTGTGGCTTGAGCCAGATGTACGCTCAGCGCTTCGGTTCGTTACCGGTAGCCCGTAATACCGGTGGCCTGGCTGACACCATTGAAGATGGCGTCACAGGTTTCTTATTTGAAGACGCCTCCATAGAAAGCTATTCGGAAGCGCTGACTCGGGCAATCAAGGTGTTCGCCAATCCCGAGCTGCTCAATGCGATGCGCTGCCGGGCAATGGCCGCGCCTTTTAACTGGCACCAAGCGGTGGAGCCTTATGCCGAGCTGTACCAGGAACTTCTGAAAAAGAATGTGGGTGCTACCGCCAACAACTAAAAGGGGTTGAACGGATGCCTATGCGCACGGATGAAAACTGGCGCCACGGCGCCGTCATGTTGGATGCCGAACGCACCCGGTTTGCCCTCTGGGCACCGGATGCTCACTCCGTCAGTGTTGAATGCGAAAACCAGCCATCTGCGGCAATGCTGCCGCAGAATGACGGCTGGTTCGTGTTGGAAACCTATTGCCCTGCCGGAACGCTGTATCGCTACAAAATCAACCATGAGCTTGAAGTGCCCGATCCCGCTTCTCGGGCGCAATCTTGCGATGTGCACTCCTCCAGCCGAGTGATCGATCACTCGGCGTATCGTTGGCAACACCCTGAGTGGGCCGGACGACCTTGGCATGAGGCGGTTATTTATGAGCTGCATGTGGGTGTACTGGGCGGTTACGCCGAAGTCGAAAAACACCTGCCGCGTCTTGCAGAGTTAGGCATTACCGCTATCGAACTCATGCCATTGGCGCAATTTCCCGGTGATCGCAATTGGGGCTACGACGGTGTTTTACCCTATGCGCCGCAATCGTCTTACGGCACCCCGGACCAGCTCAAAGCCTTGATCGATGCCGCCCACGGGCACGGCCTGATGGTCATTCTCGACGTGGTGTACAACCACTTCGGACCAGACGGTAACTACTTGGGCAATTACGCCAAGGGTTTCTTCCGCGAAGACATTAAAACCCCGTGGGGCGCGGCCATCGATTTTCGCCGTCGCGAAGTTCGTGACTTTTTTATCGACAACGCTTTGATGTGGTTATTGGACTATCGCTTCGATGGCTTGCGCCTGGATGCGGTACACGCGATCAAAGACGACACGTTCCTTAAAGAGTTCGCCGAGCGAGTACGCCAGCAAGTTGATGCCCCCAGGCAGGTATGGCTGAACCTGGAAAACGAGCACAACGAGGCCAGCTTGTTAGAAGAGGGTTTTGATGCGCAGTGGAACGATGACGGGCACAACGCACTGCACGTCTTGCTGACTGACGAAAGCGATGCGTACTACGCAGACTTTGCCAACGACCCTGCGCAAAAATTGGCTCGCTGCTTAAGCGAGGGCTTCGTGTTCCAAGGTGAGGGCAATCGTCATGGCCACCCCCGGGGCGAACCAAGCGGGCATTTGCCGCCCAGCGCGTTCGTATTATTTTTGCAGAATCACGATCAGATCGGTAATCGAGCGTATGGCGAACGTCTACCGCTGTTAACGAGTGGCCAGGCCCTTCGCGCAGCCACCGTTCTGTTGTTGCTGTCGCCAATGATTCCCTTGATGTTCATGGGTGACGATTGGGCCGCAAGCGAACCGTTTCTGTTTTTCACCAGCCACCACGGCGAGCTGGCCGAAGCCGTACGTGAAGGTCGTCGCAGCGAGTTTGCTGATTTTCCAGCGTTTGCTGATGAAGAAACCCGCGAAAATATTCCCGACCCTAATGCCCGCAGCACGTTCGAAAAATCGCGCCCGGCCTTCGACAAGGTATTTCTGGAAACCGATCAGGGGGCTGATCATCAACAGTGGCTCGCACTTTACAAGCAACTGCTGACGCTGCGTCACCAACACATTGTGCCGCGCCTGATTGGCGCCGAAGCATTAGCGGCCTGCGTGCTGGGCCACGGTGCCCTGATCGCACGCTGGCGTATGGGCGATGGCAGCGTGTTGCGCATCGATTTGAATCTGGGCGAGCATCCTGTCGATCTGCTCGCCTCTGAACGTGGCACCGTACTCTTTGAAACCCTGCCTCATTCGGCAGAACTTTCTCGGCACGGCACCCTCAACCCCTACACGGCAATTGTCAGCCTGACAGCGACCGATGTTTTGGAGGAACAGGATGAGCAATGAGCAACTCCATGGTTTGGCCATCCGCGCGGGTCTGTCGGTCCACTGGATCGACGCCAACGGACGGCCGCAAACTGTCGCTCCCGACGTATTGTGCAAAGTGCTCGACGGCCTGGGTTATCCCGCCTACAGCAGCCTCGATATCGACACCAGTCTGCAACGTCTGACCGAGTCGGATATACAACACAGCGCGCCGCCTCTGTTGACGGTGGATGACGGTCATGCGCTGGATCTTTTTACCTGGTTCGCACCCCATACTCCGTTTGTGCTCGAGCTTGAAGACGGTGGCACCCTTAACGGCGAATTGACCGATACCGTGCAACTGCCGGCGCCGGGGGTTGTCGGCTACCACCTGTTGCTGATCGACGGGCAGCGCCTGACAATTGCGGTAGCGCCGAAAACCTGTTTCAGCATGGCCATGGCAACCGAGACGCCCACCCCCCGGGTATGGGGTTTGACCGTGCAGCTGTATTCATTACGGCGCCAGGGTGACGGTGGATTTGGCGACACTCAGGCATTGGAAACCTTTATCCGCTCTGCCGGTGAACGTGGCGCCGATGCGGTGGCCATCAGCCCGATGCACGCGATGTTTGCCAGTGACCCCCATCGTTACAGCCCCTATTCACCCTCCAGCCGCTTGTTCCTGAATGGCTTGTATGCCTCGCCTGGCAATATCCTCGGCGAGCGCGACGTGCGCATGGCGATTGAACAAACCGACTTAACCGACGAGCTGGCGCGTCTTGAGGGGCTGCCACTGGTCGATTGGCCGGCGGCGGCCGCTGCCAAGTGGAAGCTGTTGCACGCGCTGTACGCAGGCTTCAGCAATGGCACGCACCCGATGAATGAGGACTTCGTCAGCTTTTGTGAAAAAGGCGGCGAAGCACTGGAAAATCACTGCCGCTTCGAGGCCTTACAGGCGCAATGCGTGACCCGTGGCATGAGTACGGATTGGCGTGAATGGCCGCAAGAGTTTAAGAATCCTCAAAGTAGGGACATTGCCGAGTTCGCAGATGTACACCGCGAGCAGATCCGTTTCCACGCCTTCGCTCAGTGGCTGATTGCCCGAGGGTTGGAGCGCGCGCAAGTCGCGGCACGCAGCAGCGGCATGTGTGTTGGCCTGATTGCCGATTTGGCTGTCGGCGCAGACGGTGCAGGCAGCCAGGCCTGGAGTCGGCAGGATGAACTGCTCTCGGCACTGACCGTGGGCGCACCGCCAGACATTCTTAATCGCTCCGGGCAAAGCTGGGGCATTTCGGCGTTTTCCCCTGATGGCTTGAAGCGCAACGGTTTCCGGGCGTTTATCGAGATGTTGCGGGCCAACTTCGCCCACGCCGGTGGCTTGCGCATTGACCATGTCATGGGCCTGCAACGCCTGTGGGTGGTGCCGGTGGGATCACCGCCCAGCCAAGGCGCCTACCTCAACTACCCGCTGGACGACATGTTGCGCTTACTCGCCCTGGAATCCTGGCGTCACAAAGCTGTAGTGCTCGGCGAAGACCTTGGCACCGTCCCCGAAGGCATGCACGACAAGCTGTCGGCCCGAGCCATTCTTGGCATGCGCGTTCTATTGTTTGAACAGGACAACGCGCATTTCAAACCGATTCTGAAATGGTCAGACGAAGCATTGGCCACCACCAGCACCCACGACTTGCCAACGCTCACTGGTTGGTGGAATGAGCTGGATATAGACTGGAGCCGTGGCCTAGGGCTGATCGACGAGGACACCGAATGTCATGCCCGCGAAAGCCGGCAGCGCGAACGCGAAGGGTTACGACAGGCGTTGAGCCAAGACTGGGCGAACTTTCGCGATCCCCTCAGCGAAAGCGCGCAAATTGTAGATGCAAGCGTCCGCTACCTCGGTCATACCCGGGCACCGCTGGTGCTGTTGCCGATGGAAGATGCCCTCGGCGTCGAAGAACAATCGAACTTACCTGGCACCATCGACAGTCACCCCAATTGGCGCCGGCGTCTGTCGGGAGACAGCGCGACCCTGCTTGATGATGAACATGCCGCCCGCCGCCTGGAACTGCTGTCTCAATCGCGGGTGCAAGCAGCGGAGCGTGACCAATGAACACGCCGTCCAATGCGCCGCTGCAACCGTTGCGAGCCACCCAGCGGCTGCAATTCCACAAGGGTTTTACCCTAGATGACGCCGTGCCGCTGGTGCCCTACTTCGCCCGCTTGGGCATCAGCCATGTTTACGCCTCGCCGCTGTTGAAGGCTCGAGCCGGGTCGATGCATGGTTATGACGTGGTCGATCCACGGGTGATCAACCCTGAGCTGGGTGGCGAACCGGCGTTGCGCCGGCTGGTCAGTGCGTTGCGCGAACACGGCATGGGCTTGATCCTCGATATCGTTTCCAACCACATGGCGGTCGGTGGTTCGGACAACCCTTGGTGGCTGGACTTGCTGGAGTGGGGCCGCCGCAGCCCCTACGCCGACTTTTTCGACATTCAATGGCATTCACCCGATCCGTTGCTGGAAGGCCAGTTACTGTTGCCGTTTCTGAGCAGTGATTACGGCACCGTGCTGCAAGCCGGGGAAATCCCGTTGCGCTTTGATGCGGTCATTGGCGGGTTTTACATCGAGCATTATCAGCACCGCTTCCCGATCAACCCAATCACCTACACTGCGCTGCTTGATGCCGCAGAGCACCCAAAGCTCAGTGAGCTGAGCCAACGTTTTGCCGCACTCGAACGCTACCCGCAAGCCTATGAACGCGCCCGACAGGCCCGTGCCGAACTGGCTGAACTGGTTCAACAACCGGACATCCTCCAAGCCATCGAACGTGGCTTGAAACAGTTCGACGCCAGTGAAACCCAAGGCTTTGAGCGACTCCATCAACTGCTCGAACGCCAACGTTATCGTTTGGCCAGCTGGCGCACCGCCGGCGACGACATCAACTGGCGACGGTTTTTCGACATCAATGAACTCGGCGGTTTGCGCGTCGAGCGGCCCATGGTCTTCGAAGCGACCCACGGCAAAATTTTCGAAATGATCAGCGACGGTCTGGTTGACGGTTTGCGCATCGACCACATCGACGGCCTCGCCGACCCACGAGCTTACTGCCGCAAACTGCGCCGGCGCGTCGAGGGCTTGCTCTCGAAACGTCCTGCCGCTACCCACGTCAGCCATGTGCCCATTTTCGTCGAAAAAATCCTTGGGCCCGATGAACAGTTGCCGTTGGACTGGGGTGTGGATGGCACCACCGGTTATGAATTCATGAACCAGGTGTCGTTGCTGCAGCACGATCCCCGCGGCGAAGTACCCCTTGGTGAGTTGTGGAGTCGGCTCAGCGCACGCACCGCTAATTTCAATCAAGAGGTGCTGGAAGCTCGGGATCTGGTGCTGCACGGCACCTTGGCCGGTGACTTTGAAAGCGTTGCCCAAGCCTTATTGCAGGTGGCCCGCAGCGACCTGATGAGCCGTGATTTGACCTTTGGCGCAATTCGCCGGGCGCTGCTGGCACTGGTGGTTAACTTCCCGATTTACCGCACCTACATCAGTGCGTGCGGGCGCTCTGCCGAAGATGACCGGTTTTTCCAACAAGCCCTGCAAGGCGCTCGACTCAGCCTCGGCGAAGCCGACTGGCCAGTGTTGGATTATTTGCAGCGCTGGCTCGGTGGACAACCTTGGCGTGAATTGCCGCGGGGACGTTTGCGCACGCTTCACCGCACTGCGTGCGTGCGCTTTCAACAACTCACCTCCCCGGTCGCCGCCAAGTCGGTTGAGGACACCTCGTTCTACCGCTCAGCGGTGCTGCTCTCGCGTAATGACGTTGGCTTTCACCCTCAGCATTTCAGTGCAACACCCGAGCACTTTCATGAAGCCTGCCAACGCCGCGTCGAATTTTTCCCCGACAACCTGTTGGCCACTGCAACTCACGACCACAAACGCGGCGAAGACACCCGCACACGGCTTGCCGTATTAAGTGAATGCGCTGGCTGGTACGCCGAACAAGTTGAGCGTTGGCGCACATTGGCTGAGCCATTGAAGGTGGGAGACGTCAGCATCAGCGCTGGCGACGAACTGATGCTGTATCAGGCGTTACTTGGCAGTTGGCCGCTGAACATGGACGGCGAAACTGCCTTCGAGGCGTTCGCGGAACGCGTGGTCAAATGGCAAGAAAAAGCCCTGCGCGAAGCCAAACTGCTCAGCAGTTGGAGCGCACCGAATGAACCCTATGAGCGGGCGTGTCGAGACTTTCTCAACAACCTGCTGTTAGCGCCCGAAGGCGTGGCCTTGCGTCAATCGCTGGGTGCCACGGCCAATCGTATTGCCGCAGCCGGTGCGCTTAACAGTCTGACCCAGACGTTGTTGCGGATTACCGCGCCTGGGGTTCCAGATTTGTACCAAGGCACCGAATTTTGGGATTTCAGCTTAGTGGACCCCGACAACCGTCGTCCCGTTGACTATCCCGCTCGGGTCGCAGCGTTGGCGGAGTTGCTGAGCCCCGAAGCGCTGATTGAGCAATGGCAAGACGGGCGGATCAAACAGGCGTTGATTCATCGCGTACTGAGCCTGCGCTCAGAGCATGCTCAACTCTTCAGACGCGGGCGTTATATTCCGTTGAACGTATTGGGTACACATGCCGACCACGTCCTGGCGTTTGCACGGGAGAGCGACGGACAGCATGCGGTGGTCGTCGTGCCGCGATTAATCACTGAACTATTGGGCACCGCGCAAACTCCATTAATCAATGCAGGTAGTTGGGGTGACACGCGAGTGGTGTTGCCGTTTGCCCAGGCACGCCATCGCTGGAAGGGAATTTTTTCCGAAGCGGCAGTTTCAATTGATCAGGAGCTGCTGCTCAGCGCGGCGCTCGTAACGTTTCCTGTAACCCTGCTTATTCAAACTGTGTAATACCTGGGAGTGCCGAGATGAGTGCCGACGAGAAACGTGTTCGGGAATTTGCGTACCAAATCTGGGAGTCTGAAGGGCAACCTGACGGCCAGGAAGAGCGCCATTGGGAAATGGCCCGCAAACTGGCCGAAGCGGAAGCTCTGGCGCCAGACAAAAAGGATGTGCGCAAGACTGCCAAGCCCAAGTTGCCCAAGGTTGACGGTGCCGGTGATGCTAAGCCTATGGCCTCTAAGCCCGCAGCCAAGCCCGTCGCAAAAGCGGCTTCCAAGCCAGCGCCCAAAACAACGGCGGCTCCGGCATCTACTCCGGTGGCCGCACCGGTAGCCTCAACGGCGAAGAAACCCAGTGCACCGCGTAAACCGTCCGCGACCTGACCGATTACCGGCGCGAAGCGTATGGCCGCAGGCATCGGTTTAACCGCCGATTAACCTGCGGTAGTTCCAATTGAACTAACCACCCACATTAGGGCTTCTGACGCCCGGCGGTGACGAATTCGGCCGCGTTTCAGAAAGCATCAAACCGCAGGGAATGTTTATGAGTACGTCACACGCCAAGGCAACAAAAGATCAAGACGCTAACCAACAGCCATCACCCAAAGACAGTACTGAACAAGTAACCTCACGAATCCGTGAAGGGCTGCCCTTCCCACTGGGCGCTAATTGGGATGGCCTCGGGGTCAACTTCGCGCTGTTCTCGGCCAATGCCACCAAAGTGGAGCTGTGCCTGTTCGACTCCAGCGGTGAAGTGGAACTTGAGCGTATCGAGCTGCCGGAATACACCGATGAAATTTTTCATGGTTACCTGCCCGACGCCCATCCAGGGTTGATCTACGGCTATCGCGTTTACGGTCCTTACGACCCGCAGAACGGCCATCGTTTCAATCACAACAAACTGTTGATCGACCCCTACGCAAAACAGCTGGTCGGCCAACTGAAATGGTCTGAAGCCTTATTCGGTTACACCATCGGTCACGAAGACGGTGACCTGAGCTTCGACGAGCGTGACAGCGCGCCCTTTGTTCCCAAAAGCAAGGTCATCGACCCTGCTTATACCTGGGGCCGCGACCAGCGGGTCAACGTGCCGTGGGATAAAACCATCATTTATGAAACCCACGTCCGCGGTTTCACCATGCGCCATCCGGCCGTCCCTGAAGACTTGCGCGGTACATTCTCCGGGCTGAGAAACGACGAGGTTATCGAGCACATCCGCAAACTCGGGGTAACCTCCGTCGAGTTGCTGCCGATCCATGCGTTCGTCAACGACCAGCATTTGTTGCAAAAAGGCATGACCAATTACTGGGGGTACAACAGCATCGCCTTTTTTGCCCCAGACCCGCGCTACTTGGCTCACGGCAAGATTGCAGAGTTCAAGGAAATGATTGCCCACCTGCACGATGCCGGCCTCGAAGTCATTCTGGACGTGGTTTACAACCACACCGCCGAAGGCAACGAGCTAGGCCCGACCCTGTCCATGCGCGGTATCGATAACGCCTCATACTATCGCCTGATGCCCGACGACAAGCGCTTCTACATCAACGATTCCGGGACCGGTAACACCCTGGATCTCAGCCACCCGTGCGTGTTGCAAATGGTCACCGATTCCCTGCGCTATTGGGCCACTGAGATGCATGTCGATGGCTTCCGCTTTGACCTCGCCACCATTCTTGGCCGTTACCACGATGGTTTTGACGAGCGCCACAGCTTCTTGGTGGCCTGCCGCCAGGACCCCGTGCTGCGCCAAGTGAAAATGATTGCCGAACCTTGGGACTGTGGCCCCGGCGGTTATCAAGTCGGCGGCTTCCCACCGGGCTGGATGGAATGGAACGACAAGTTTCGCGACACAGTGCGCGCCTTCTGGAAAGGCGACGAAGCCCAACTGTCCGACTTTGCAGCTCGAATGACGGCGTCCGGGCAGATGTTCAATCAGCGCGGGCGCAGCACCTTTGCCTCGGTCAACTTCATCACCGCCCATGATGGCTTCACGTTGCATGACCTTGTGTCCTACAACGACAAGCACAACGAAGACAACGATGAAAACAATCAGGACGGCAGCAACAACAACCTGTCCTGGAACCACGGCGTTGAAGGGCCGACCGATGACCCTGAAATCAACGCCCTGCGTCTGCGGCAAATGCGTAACTTCTTCGCCACCCTGCTGTTCTCCCAAGGCACACCAATGGTTGTGGCCGGGGATGAATTTGCCCGCACTCAACACGGTAACAACAACGCCTACTGCCAAGACAGCGAGATCGGCTGGGTCAATTGGGACCTGGATGAAGACGGCAAGTCGTTGCTCAAGTTTGTTCGACGCCTGATCAAGTTGCGCCACAGTTACCCGATTCTGCGTCGTGGACGTTTCCTGGTAGGTGAGTACAACGAAGAAATCGGCGTCAAGGACGTGACCTGGCTCGCCCCGACTGGCAGCGAAATGACCATCGAGCAGTGGGAAGACGGCAATGGCCGTTGCCTCGGGATGCTCATGGACGGCCGCGCGCAAGTGACCGGTATCCGCCGCCCCGGTGCCGATGCCACGTTAATGCTGGTGGTCAATTCACACCACGAGGAGGTCAACTTCACCTTGCCCGAAGTGCCCGAAGGCGTTTATTGGACCTTGCTGGTCGATACCAACCAGCCCGATACGCGCGGCGACGATCAACTTCCTTTCGGAACGCAGTACGCCGTTACACCGCGGTCCTTGTTGCTGTTTGAACTCCACCACGAAGAACAAGCATGAACCAAGCGCTCGGCGAGTTCCTCGGCTGGCGCAAGCACGGTTATGCCGATGCGAAAGCGCTCGGCGAGTGCTTGCAGGCGCTCGTGCATGAAGGACTCGATCATCTTCCGCTGCCCGCCGGCGGGCAAACCCTTGAGCGCTGGCGGGGCTTGGCCTGTGTGGCGGGTCATGACCTGGGCCTGTGCAAGCTGTATGAAGGGCACACCGACGCCTTAGCGATCATGACCGAGTTGGGTGCCCCGCCGCCTTCAGCCAGCAGTACCTGGGGCATGTGGGCAGCCGAACCGCCCCAGGCCAAGGTTTCCATCACCCCCGACGGCGACGCCGGTGATCACACTGACGGACAACCCGTGCGGCTGGACGGCCGCAAGGCGTGGTGTTCCGGCGCAGCCGTACTCAGCCATGCATTAATAACCGCGTGGGATGAGCAGAATCGACAGCAGCTCGTGGCTGTCGCCCTCAATCAACCCGGCGTCAGGATTACAACCGAGGGATGGCGTGCCGTGGGCATGGGCGCCACTGGCAGCGTGGAAGTGCAATTCGAACGAGCGCAGGGCTATCGAATAGGTTCTTCAGGACAGTACCTGACGCGATCAGGATTTTGGCACGGCGCAATAGGCATTGCAGCCTGCTGGTACGGGGCGGCCAATGCGCTGGCGAGCCGCTTGTTGGTACAGGCCAATAAACACGCAGAACCTCATTCTTTGGCGCATCTGGGGGCGGTTGATAGCGCATTGCACAGCGCGGCGAGCGTGTTGCGCGACAGCGCTCAATACCTTGACGATCAACCAACCGTCAATGCCGAACACGTGGCGCGGCGCAGTCGGGCGGTGGTCGAAGCCACTGCCGAATTGGTGATTCTCCACGTTGGCCGGGCGTTGGGCGCCGGCCCCTATTGCAAGGAATCGCACTTTGCGCGCTTGAGCGCCGATCTACCGGTGTTCCTGCGCCAAAGCCATGCCGAACGCGACCTCGCTGCGCTTGGGCAACTCACCAGTGATTCATTCACCAACCACTCACTGGACAGTGAGTCAGACGTTGGCCGTCAGCCGACAAGGATGTGGGGTCTGTGAGCGTAAATTTAATTGTTGGCGAGGGCACGTCGTTGCAGACGTGGAATCACTCGAAAAGCCTGGCGCGACTTCCGGTAATGAGTGCCGAACTCCTGGTTCCGGTGGGTTCCAGAGCGGTGATTGTCGCCCCCCACCCGGATGATGAGGTCCTGGGCTTCGGCGGTCTGATGCAACAGCTGGCGCAATTGGGCCGTGCTATGCAGCTTATTTCGGTGACCGATGGCAGCGCCAGCCACCCTGGTTCACACACTTGGCCGATGGAGCGTCTGGCGGTCATACGGCCTCAGGAATCCGCCGAAGCGCTGCGGCGCCTCGACCTGCCATTGCACCGCCTGCAATGGATTCGTGGCGGTTTCAGGGACAGCGCCATTGCCCGAGACGAACACGCCCTTAGCAGGTTCATCGAACGTTACCTGCGCCCGACCGATGTTGTCTTTGTCACGTGGGATCACGACGGCCACAGTGATCACGATGCCACCGGACGCGCGACCCTGCGGGCTGCCGAAAATGTCGGTGCCCCGTGTCATCAGGTGCCAATATGGGCCTGGCATTGGGCACAGCCTGAAGATGAGCTTATTCCTTGGCCCCGTGCACGAAAAATCCTGCTGGACCCGATGACCATCGCCCGAAAACGTCATGCGGCCCACGCCTTTGCCAGCCAGTTACAAGGCGACCCCGACATTGGCCTGCCGCCGGTGCTGACCGCCAACGTGCTAGAGCGATTGCTGCAACCGTTTGAAGTGGTGTTCCTGTGAGCGTCGCCGACAGTTATTTCGAGCAACTGTTTGATGGCAACGATGACCCCTGGGCATTCAAACAGCGCTGGTACGAGCGCCGTAAACGCGCCCTCACCCTGGCCGCCTTGCCGCGTGAACACTACTCAGCCATTTTCGAACCTGGCTGCGCCAACGGTGAACTCAGTGCCGCACTGGCAACTCGCTGTGATCATTTGCTGATTTGCGACACGTCGTTAACTGCCGTGGGTCTCGCCAAGCAGCGGTTACAGGGGGTTGAGCATGCTCAAGTGCTTCACGCCCGGTTGCCCTACGATTGGCCCGAGGAAACCTTTGAGTTGATTGTGTTCAGTGAGTTGGGTTACTACCTTGACCCCCTTGACCTGGACCAATGGATCGACCGCGCCCTTACCTCGCTGGCTCCCGACGGCCAACTACTCGCCTGCCATTGGTGCTTGCCCATCGAGGGCTGCCCGCAAACTGCGCAGCAGGTCCATCAGCGGCTGCAAGAGCGGCTGCCAATGCATCGGCTATTTGCCCATCAGGAAAAGGATTTTCTGCTGGACGTTTGGAGCCGCGATCCGATATCAGTGGCTGAAAAGGAAGGTTTGCGATGATCGGAGTCCTGATCCCCGTCCATAACGAAGAACAACTCTTGAGCCTGTGCCTGCAAACCGTGCAGTCGGCCAGTCAGCACGCGGCGCTCAATGGCGAAGCCGTGCTGGTGCTGGCGGTGCTGGACAGCTGCACCGACGGTTCGGCGACGATCGCTGAGAGTTTTGGGGTTTCAACCTTGGCATTGACCGTGCGCAACGTCGGTTTGGCCCGTGCTGCAGGCGCCCGGATGTTGCTTGAACAAGGCGCGCGCTGGATCGCCTGCACCGATGCCGACAGCACTGTTGCCGAGGACTGGCTGGTGCAACAATTAGCGCTCGGAGCCGACGCGGTGTGCGGCACGGTGACGCCCGGTCACTGGCACGCAGAGATTGCGCTCGAAGCGCAAATTCGCTACCAGCAAGGCTATCAACATCGCGACGGGCATCGCCATATCCACGGCGCCAACCTGGGCATCAGCGCGACAGCCTACCTCCGTGCCGGGGGCTTTCCGCCGCTGGCCTGCCATGAAGACGTGACCCTTGTTCAGCACCTGGAGTTATGCGGCGCGCGGATCGCCTGGAGTTGCGGGCCGCAAGTAACCACCAGCACCCGACTTGATAGCCGTGCCGTGGGTGGTTTTGGGGATTACCTGAGATCGCTGATTAGCGCGTGATGCACCTACCCAATCACCGTAGGGCCGAATTTATTCGGCAAGCAGGCGCCTCGTCTGTCGCAATACCGCGTTGCTGCCTTCCCGAATGAATTCGGTCCCACAGATCTTAGCGCTGCACCGATTGCTGTAGGAGCTGCCGAAAGCTGCGATCAGCTTGAAGGACCTTTATTATTCCTGTTCCTGATGCGCCGTCTGCATACCTTCCTGACTCGGCTGCCCTATGGTTTCACCAAAAAACCGTACGGCGTCGGCCGTCAAGTTGCGATGAATGTCCAACCGGTCTACGCCTTCGGCATCGGTACACAAAATCGCTTGGGTCGCTTGCTGCTCATCCGTGCACGGTGCGAGGAAGACAAAATGCCCAGCGCCCGGCAACAGCTTGAATTCAGGCGCCTGGGGCAATTGGCGCGCCAATGCCTGAGCATTTTTGTCCAGTGCGAGCAATTGATCGCCGTCGCCGCTGTACATCAACACCGGCACATGCACCTCGGCCAGCGCGTGGCGGCCGAACATTAAGCTCAGGGGTGCCATCAGCATCAATGCTCCGACCCGTGGGTCTGCCTCCGGGCGCAGATCATCCCGGTCAACAATCAATTCACCTTGAGTCTTGCACGCATCTTTGTCCTGCGGACGCTCCGCACAATATTTACGCAGACGCTGCAAATCAGGTTGAGCCCCGGCGAGGATTAACGCGGTTTCGCCACCGGCTGAATAACCGATCACGCCCACTCGCTGAGCATCGACATACGTGGACAACATTGGATCGGCCAGCGCGGCGGTGATTGCTTCGGAAATCTGCAATGGCCGCCCGTAAAGATTACTCAGGCTGCCCAGACGGCTGTGGTCAAGGTAGTTGTCGCCAGGATGAATCACGGCGACCACAACGAACCCTTTTCGGGCCAAAGACGTGGCCAGGTCATGCAGGGCCAGAGGCGTCCCGGTATTACCGTGGGACAGCATCAGCATCGGGAATCGACCCATGGCGATATCAGCGTCTTCAGTCGCTTCTACCAAGTACCCGTCGACCCGGTGGGTCTTCTTTTCGGCGGTGGAAGGATAGAAGGCAATCGCCTGCATCGGCTGGAGATCCAAGGGATCAAGGAACGTCAGCCGATGAAAGCCCGCGCTCAAATATTCAGCTGCTTCGGCTTGCACCGAAATCAGGCTTGTAAAGAGGCAAATCACTAACACCGCACAAAGACGCACCATCGCCAGGCCCCACCTTTGTTGATCCATATCATCCACGTGTGCAGTCCGCTGCGAGTTTCCGCGCTCCGCACCGTTTAACGCTGTTCGCGCTGACTAAGTTAAGAGTAGCTGCCAGACAAATAATGCATAAGCCGGGCCAAACGCTTGAAATTAAGTTTTAAAGTTGCCGACATAATTTTCACATCAGCGCTGATAGGGCGATCTTACTGCTAATGACAACGAGTTACCTGTCAGTTCTCCGTCAAGATTGATGATCGGTCGCAAATCAGCCGACAAATGGCGCTAAACGCAAAAACTCCACAGGCTCCTTGCTTGACAGCGCGGACTGTGGAGTTTTTTGGCAGCAGTGTTATTAAGCGATGACGCTATTACGCAACGGCAAACAGAGTTTCGTTGATCTGTTTTTCTGCGGCGGTCATAGCGTTGGCACGGGGTTCTTCACCGTAGGCCAAACCGTGAGCGAAGACGAATTGAATATCCGTAATGCCGATGAAAGCAAACAGCAGCCTTAGATAGTCTTCGTGACCAACGCTCGACGGCTGGCCAACATGCAGGCCGCCCGACGTTGAAACGATGATGATTTTTTTGCCAGCGCACAGGCCCTTTGGACCGTTCTCGTCGTAGGCAAAGGTACGGCCGGCAACCGAGATGCGGTCGATCCAGGCTTTCAGCTGGGTCGGCAAGCTGAAGTTGTACATCGGCGCACCGATCACCACGACGTCTGCCGCCAGGAATTCTTGCAGAATCGCTTCGTTGTTATCGACTTCAGCCAGTTGAGCGGCGTTGCGGGCTTCACTCGGTGTGCCGCCTGCGGCCAGCGTGGCGGCAGAGAAATGGCCCAGCGGGTCTTGAGCCAGGTCACGGTAGGTCACTTGGCCGTCAGTTTCAGCCGCTTTCCATGCCTGAACGACGCTACGGCTGAGCTGGCGGGAAGCAGAGTGGTCGCCAAGAATGCTTGAATCGAGGTGCAAAAGTTTCATGAAGCTCTCCAAGTAGGAATCGCCGCTGGGCGACCAAGTGCGGATCATCCTACAGTGCAAAGTAATAGCTGATTAGTCAGAAGAAATGCGATAGTTCGTCCCACTCATAGAACAGTCAGGTTTTCCGATGCAGGATCTTAACGATCTGTATTACTTTGCGAAGGTGGTGGAAGCCGGTGGTTTCGCTGCGGCTGGGCGGGTCTTGGGGATTCCCAAGTCACGCCTGTCACGGCGAATCGCGGAGCTGGAAACTCGCCTCAATGCCAGCTTGCTGCAACGCACTACGCGCAAATTGGCGCTGACAGCCGTGGGCGAACGCTATCTTCAGCATTGCCAGGCGATGCTGCTCGAAGCAGACATGGCCGATGAAGCGGTGGCTTCGCTGTCCGCCGAACCCAGGGGTCGGCTCAGGGTTTCATGCCCGGTGGGGTTGGTCCACTGGGAACTGTCCCACGTGGTCAGTGATTTTGTCGCCAGCTTCCCTCAAGTTCAGCTGGAAATGCTGCTGGTCAACCGCCGAGTTGATTTGGTTAACGAAGGCATCGACGTGGCGTTACGAGTGCGTGATATCGGTGATGAAGACCCAAGCCTGATTGTCCGGAACCTGGCTCCGACAACGGCCGTACTGGTCGCGGCGCCTGCATTGCTGGTCAACCGAATCATCAACACGCCACAAGACTTATCCAGCCTCCCGGTACTGGGCGCCATTGAGGCGGATCGCAAGGTTCATTATCAGTTGGTGCACACCAGCGGCACGCGTTGCGATATGTCCATGGACGCGCGGCTGGCCATCGATGACTTCCCTATCCGAAAGACCGCCGCCTTAAGAGGGCTGGGTTTTAGCATGCTCCCAATGATGAACTGTCGCGATGAACTGGCCGATGGACGTCTGATTCAATTGCTGCCTGACTGGTCATTGCCCAGCGGGCATTTGCAGGCGGCTTATACCCAACGGCGCGGTACACTGCCGGCGGTAAGGGCGTGGATCGATCACATCAGCGCAGCCTTTGCCCATAATGCAGGTGAGCAAGGCTGTTTCCAACGCTGATTGTCAAGGATAACCATGATGACCTCAGAACAGGTTGCACAGTTTTGCATGACCCTTCCGGGCGCTCGGGAAGATTATAAATGGGGGGGCACCCGGGTATTTTCCGTGGTGCAGAACAAGATGTTTGCGGTGCTTGATCTCGCAGGCATGGGCTTATCGTTCAAAATCGGGCCCGAGCTGTTTCTTGGTTATGTCGACCGCCCTGGCATTCGCCCGGCACCTTATCTAGCCCGCGCTTATTGGGTCAGCATCGCCCCACCCTACCCCCTAAGCGACAATGAACTGCGCGAACTGCTGACCCGTTCTCACCAGTTAGTGGTCAGCAAGCTACCGAAGATTCGTCAGATTGGGTTGAAGCTTGATCAGTAAAGGTGTCTGGCCAGGAAACGCCCGCCCAGTAACAGACGATCGAGCCAGAACAGCTCATGCGCTACAACGATGAGCCAAAAAACCACCTGATAAGACACTTTGCGGGTTTTATGCCGCAAGATTTGCTGCGCAACTAAACCGCCCGGCCAACCACCCAGCAGCTCAACAACGTGCAAGACTTTTTCTGGTGTACGCCATCCTTCATTCCGCGCCTGGGATTTATCTCGCCAGTAGAGAAAGAAGGTCAGCACGCTCATCACGCCATAAAGACACGCAGGGATCGCTGAGACGCGGCCGATAAGCATCGACAGCGCCCCGAAAACCGGCAGCGCACTCAATCCCAGTAAGATAAACAGCTTGACTCGCAAATACTGTGTCGGCCGTTTCACTGAGCGGGATTGAGCGCGCTGGTCCATGTTTATGGTCCCTTACGCCGAGACCGACGACCAATCGATCCAGCCAAACTTCCAGGTGGCGAGGATCAACAGGCCGAAGACGATCCGGTACCAGGCAAATGCCGCATAGCTGTGGGTGGCGATGTATTTCAACAACGCACGGACCGCGATCATGGCAAAAATAAACGACACCACAAAGCCAACCGCAATCACCGGAAAATCATCCGGCTGGAACAGATGACGATATTTAAAGCCCGAATAAATAGCGGCGCCTACCATCGTTGGCATGGCCAGGAAGAACGAAAACTCGGTAGCGGTCTTGCGTGAAAGACCGAACAACAAACCGCTGATAATCGTTGCACCAGAGCGCGACGTGCCCGGAATCATCGCCAGGCATTGCGCGCAACCCACCTTCAAGGCGTCGACCCAGGTCATTTCATCCACGGTCTCGGCATGTACCACGTGCTGGCGACGCTCGGCCCACAACATGACCACGCCGCCGATAACCAACGCCGTAGCGACCGTAATCGGGTTGAACAGGTATTGGTGAATCAAGTCGGCAAACATAATGCCCAAGACGACTGCGGGCAACACCGCAATAATCAGGTTCACGGTAAAACGCTGGGCTTCGCGTTGCTTGGGCAGCCCAGTGACAACATCGAGAATCTTGCGCCGAAACTCCCACACCACCGCCAGAATTGCCCCGAGCTGGATGATGATGTTAAACGCCATTGCCCGTTCACCACCGAAGCCGATCAAGTCGGCGACGATGATCTGATGCCCCGTACTGGATATCGGCAGAAACTCCGTCAGCCCTTCAACAACCCCAAGTATCGTCGCTTGTGCGGCGGTCCAAAGATCCATCATTCCCCCATGGGGCAGTGCGCTCGGCATGCCCTATTTAGTATGTCTATTGAAGTGAGTACGCGACGTCCGATACCTATCGGACTAAGAGTGTGACCATTAATACGTGAAAAAGGTGTGAGTCCCTCATGTTTAGGCCTACCGCGCCGAAATCCTGTCAGACACAGGTTATTAACGCTGTACAGTGAACAATGTAGTGCATGCTCTGATGCGGTTGCATGACAGCAAAACAAGAACAAATCGTTATGGAGTGGAACCTCATGAATAGCTTGCGCAGTATGTCGATCAGCCGCCGTCTCTGGCTGATTTTAGTGGTCTCGGTATTTATGCTATTTATGCTCGGCGTGTTGATGCTCAAGCAAATCCACACTGACCTGTATGCCGGAAAGTCCGAAAAAACTCATCATCTTGTAGAAACCGTCAGCGGCATTCTTACGTATTTCCACGATCAAGAAACGGCAGGCAAGCTCAGTCGCGATCAAGCGCAGCAACAGGCACAGGCCGTCGTGCGGGGGCTGCGCTATAACCAGAGCGAGTACTTTTGGATCAACGATTTGCGTCCGGTGATGATCATGCACGCGGCCAACCAAAAGCTCGAAGGCCAGGACCTGTCGGCGATCAAAGACGCCGATGGTGTGTTTATCTTCAATGAAATGGTCGCCATCGCGAAAAGCAAAGGCGCAGGTCCGCTGAATTACCGCTGGCCAAAACTAGGCTCAAGCACCGCAGTCGAAAAAACTTCTTTCGTTCAACTATTCGAGCCGTGGGGTTGGGTAGTCGGTTCAGGTGTGTACATTGATGACTTGCAGGCCGAGTTCTATGCGCAAGTGTGGAAAGCATCGATTGCCGGATTCAGCATTGCGGTGTTGATGGCGTTGTTGGTGGTGTTGATCTCCAGAAGCATCGTCCGACCGTTACAAGACGCAGTGGACGCCATGGCGAATATTTCCAGCGGCGAAAGCGACCTTACCCGCAACCTGGACACCCATGGACGCGACGAGGTGACGCAACTCGCGAACCACTTCAATGCGTTCACTACCAAAATGAAGCTCGTGGTTGAGCAGTTGATGGATGCCTCGTCGGCGCTGGGTCTGGCCTCGACCGAGCTGGGCAGCAGCGCCAGCCAGGCGCAAGTCCATAGCCAGCAACAATCGCAGCAGATGGAACTTGTGGCGACCGCCATCAACGAAGTGACCTACGGCGTTCAGGACGTAGCGAAAAACGCCGAACAGGCCGCCAGCGAAATGCGCGACGCGGAAAACCAAGCCAAACAGGGCCAGGTCAACATCGACAGCAGCTTGCGCCAGATCGATCTTTTGTCCAATACGATTACCCAGGCCGTGGCCGTCATCCAAACCCTGGCAGCTGAAAGCACACAGATTGGCAGTGTGTTGGAGGTCATCCGTTCCATCGCTGACCAGACCAACTTGCTGGCGCTAAACGCAGCCATTGAAGCGGCGCGGGCCGGCGAACAAGGTCGCGGCTTTGCGGTGGTGGCGGATGAAGTTCGCTTATTGGCACAACGTACACAAAAATCAACGGCTGAAATCCAGACGATGATTGAACGCTTGCAGGGTCATTCCAACGCGGCGGTCAAAGTGATCGGCGACAGCAGCCATGCGTCGCAGTTGACCATCGACCAAGCCAACCAGGCCGGTGCGAGCCTGGCGTCTATTACCCAGGCGTTGCGTAACCTCAATGGCTTGAATGCCTCGATTGCCAGCGCCACGTTGGAACAGGCGCATGTGGTCGAAGACATCAACCAGAACGTCACTCAAGCCGCAAGCTTGTCGCAAGACGCAGCCTATGCCGCAGAACGCTCCAGCACCGCCAGCGTTCAATTGCGCACGCTGAGTGATCGTTTGAAAACGTTGTTGGGACAGTTCCGGGTTTAGGCCTGCGCTAGTCCCCTATCGGGACTAGCCTTCCCCCTAACGCAGCGCCCGTACCTCGCCGGGCGCGGGCGCTCACACCCTCTCCTTCCCCACCATTCCCCAACCCGCTTACAATCCCCCGCGCCTTTATCCCCGCTGTCCCAAGGAGTTGTCATGTCCGGGCTTGAACTTTTCGCTGCCGCACTAGGCGTCACTGCTGTGTGGTTGACGGTGAAACAGAATCGCTGGTGCTGGCCCATCGGCTTGGTCATGGTGCTGCTGTATACGTGGGTGTTTTTCGAAGTGAAGCTGTATTCGGACATGCTGTTGCAAGTGGTGTATGCCGTATTGCAAGTGTACGGCTGGTGGCAATGGACACGTCGTGACTCAGCCCACCCAGGGCGGTCAGTCAGTTATCTGGCAACGAGTTCACTGCTGATGAGCCTGGTGATTGGCGGGTTGGTCAGCGTGGTATTGGGCGCTGCGATGGCGTATTTCACCGACGCGGCTCAACCTTGGCTGGATGCAACGCTGACCGGTTTCAGCTTGGTCGCGCAAGTGTGGATGGCGCAAAAGCGCGTGCAATGTTGGCCGTTATGGATTGTGCTGGATGTGATTTTTGTCAGCCTTTTTGTCTACAAAGACCTCTACCTCACTGCGGCCCTGTACGCGTTGTTTACTTTGATTGCGGTTCAAGGCTGGCGTGAGTGGCGCAACGATCCGGCGCTTGCCCGATGAAGGTGCTCGTATTGTCAGGACCAGAATCCAGTGGCAAGAGTTCGCTGGCGGCCCGTATTCAGGCACGCTTTGGCGGTCAGGTGGTGGGCGAATACGTGCGCCACTTCATTGAAGAAACCCAGCGTGAAACCTGCTATGCCGACATAAGCGCCATCGCCCAAGGTCAATTGGCGTGGGAAGACGCCGCGCGGGCCACAGAGTCGACATTGTTGATCCTCGATACCCACTTGTTAAACAACATGCTGTGGAGCCAGACGCTGTTTGGCGATTGCCCCGCTTGGCTTGAGCCACAACTATTGCTTCGCCGCTACGATTTGCACCTGTTGCTGGCGGCTGAGGGGTCTGAATGGGTCAGCGATGGCCAGCGCTGCCAGCCGGATTTAAATGATCGCCAAAGGTTTTTTGACGCCAGTCAGCAGTGGCTCGAAAAACACGCTCAGCCGTACCAGGTCATAGGGGGTGATTGGACGTCCCGCGAACGACAGGCCTTTATTGCGATCAGCCAACTCCTGGACCGCGTATAAAGTCTTCAAAAAGCGCAAAACTTCGAGTGAAGTGTCCGCTGCTGATACACATAAATCACACAACCGCCTGTCCCAGACAGCTCCGCTATCAAAATGCCTTTATGTGTTAAGCCAATGAAACACTCGCATTGAGGTGTTGCCGTCGGTCTGATGCGCGTAAACGCCCCTTCTATCCGTTTGAATCTGTATCAGCACCGTTACAGGCGCAATTCAATTTCACAACACCTCGTCTTAATCCGTTGATTTTCATCAACTAAACAAAAGCGGCACAGCTCCTGCTCTCTCTCCTTGCATCGCTGATTAGGGCCAGCGCATCTCACAAGGAAGAAGGTCATGGGGCGTTTCGAAAAAGGCGTATTTAGCCTACTAATGATGGGCTGCGTCAGTAGCACATTCATGCATCTTTCTGCTTTTGCGGGTAACGGTGAGATTGTTCTTGAACGCACCGTTCAGCCCCACGTTGCAACCCGTCCCGTGATGCGTCCTGATCCAAATCCCACCACTGTCAGTGCCAACCCGTCGAGTCAAATTCTCGGGGCCGTGGGCAGTTCTGAATTATCTGACGGCGACTTTGCCAGTGTCAGCAGCGGCGCAACTATTACCCACTTGATGATGCCCGGCGGAAGTTTGCGCGGTACGGATGCGCTTGGCCGTGGATTGCCCGGACTTAACGCAGGCCATTCGGGCGGATCCACTGGCGGCATCGGCGGACAAGTGACCAGCGCCGTACAACAAGGTTTGGCGCCGCTGCGAATGATGACAGGAGACATGAAATGAGCCGCTTTTTGCTGATTAGCGCATGGCTCTGCTCCTGTGCGGCGCTTGCCGACTCAAACAGTCCGGTGGTTGACCAATCCGCCATCAGCAATACCGGGCAAGGCTATCAAGGCAATGTTTCGGTCAACCAAGCGGCCGGCGATCAACAGCAACAAGTAAACGGCCGCGCCATCGCTATTGGCACGCAGGCGCAATCCACCGGCCAATACCGTCAGCAAATCAGCACCCGCGCCGACCCTGCACGGGATGCGCGATCCGTTATCGAAGGCAACGCTTTCAGCAATGGCGACGGGATTCTGGGGGTCAACCAGTCCTCCGGCGCCAACAACCAACAAATCAACGCCGTGCGCCTGAGCATCAGTGTTCAGCCGCAAAGCATCGACGACAGCGCCCTGTCACAGCAAAACGTGGCGCTGTTGCAAGGCTCCGGTTCATCTGAACATTCCCCCGGCAATCGCCAGGTCGCTACCAGCGATCAGGCCTTCACCGGTAGTCGGGGGGTCGTTCAATTGAACCAGAGCGCCGGGGTGGGAAATCAATCGATCAACGCCCTGAGCGTCCGGGTCTCGAACTGACCCAGCGGTAAACCGCAGCAAAGGTCCCAACACTTAGCTATCTAATAAAAATGGAGAAACACCATGAAACCTACAATGGCAATTAAGCCTTTGGTTTTTGCACTGGCAGCAGTCCTCGCAGTAGCCGCTCAAGCGGCTGAACACGGCAGCAACGACCATCGTGGAAATGATAACGATCCAAGCCCTCTGCTGAGCCTGCTCGTTAATGCCGGTTCCGCAGCCACCGTGATGGATTCACAGAGCAGCCATGACAACACTGTCCTTAACCAAGGCACGCAAAACAATGCGACCGTCGAAGGTTCGGCCTCTAACGCCAATGGCAACTTGGGGATCAACGTCGCGGGCGGCGACGCGAACCAACAGGACAACGCTGCGGCCATCGCAACCGCTGACGAAAGCTTCATTTTCGGCAGCGCTATTTCGGCGACCAGCGCGACCCAGACCAACACCGGTAACGCAGCGGGCAACTACTCCACTCACAGCAACGCGTCGCTCAGCAACTCGGCCAATAGCAGCTCGGGTAACGTGGGAGTGAACGTCACTTCTGGCGACTACAACCAACAGAAAAACAACCTGGCCATCGCGGTATCTGGCGGTCGTGTTGCGTCGGCATCGGCGTCGGCTAACCAGACCTCCAGCGCCACTTCCGTGGGCAACTACGCAACTCAGACCTTTGACAAAGTCACCCTGAAAGACACCGTTGACGTCACCGGTACCTACAAGGGCAAAGGCGAAGGCACCGTGGCTAATAATGAGCACCGCGGCTGGGGTGGCGAACGCAGCACCAAAGACAAACTGGCCTTCACCGAAAGCGGCACTGTTGAGCTGAGCGGCGTGGCGACTTATCAGGTATTGACCCCAAGTGGTTGGGCCAACCCTGTGACCAACAGCGCATCGTTGAGCAATTCGTTGAACAACGTGTCGGGCAACGTCGGCGCCAACGTGGCGGCTGGCATCGGCAACCAACAAAGCAACTCGCTGTCCATCGCGGCGGGCTGCAAAGCCTGCATGTAAAGGCAACGGTGAACGGGGGCTCTCCTGGAGAGCCCCCTTTTTTCCAGCTGCACAATGCAGAGGCTTAAACCATGCGCAGCAGCGCCCTTTTCTGCTTGTTATTTCTGGCGGGGCTGACCCAGGCCGGCCAAATGGCGGTCCCAGGGTTGCCCGGAGCGAACCTGGTGTATAAGCACGTTCAAAGCATTCGCGAGCGTCGTTTTAGCGATTTAGTCGAACAAAAAACTGATTTCAGCTGTGGCGCTGCCGCACTGGCCACAGTATTGCGTCAAGCCTATTGGCTGGATGTCACGGAAAACCAACTGATTGAGGGCATGCTCGTGACCGCGGACCAGAAACTGGTGCGCACTCAGGGCTTCTCAATGCTCGACATGAAACGCTATGTAGAAAGCATCGGTATGCGCGCGCGCGGTTACCGCATTCCAGCAGACAGCCTGGATCGCCTGACCATCCCGGTAGTAGTGCTGATGGATATTCGCGGTTACAAGCACTTTGTAGTCATGCAAAAAGCGCAAAAAGAGTGGGTCTATATCGGCGATCCGGTATTGGGTCACAAGCGTTATTCCCGCGAGGATTTTGCAAAAGGTTGGAACGGCATCATTTTCGCGGTTATTGGCCCAGGGTATGACAAGAATAACGCCTTACTGGATCCTCCTCTGCCGGTGACTGCCAAGGGTCGGTTGGACACCTTTAAACCGGTGCGGGATGCTGAGTTGTTGGATTTTGGCTTTATGAAAAGTGATTTCTTTTAAAAACACTTGATGATTTACCAATAATAAAAACAGCACCGGGAGCCGCACATGAACATGCACCAGTGGTTAGCCGCCGCTTGCCTGGCCGCTAGTTTACCCACGCACGCCTCGTCATTATTTCAACCCATCGAACTTAAAGACCAGGAACTGTCCCAATTGCGCGGGCGTTATGTCATGCCGGACCGAATTGTTTATTTCGGAATGACCATGACCAGCACCTGGCAAAACGCCGCGGGCGATGTGCTGGGGGCAAAAACAACACTGCAAGTCCAACAAAATACTATCAAGCCTCAATTCTACGTTTCGCTTATCAATCAAAAAGGTGATGGTTCTACGCCGGTAATCGGCAGCGGTTCTATCACTGGCGGTGCCGGTTTGAACACTGTTCAAGGCGTGGCGCAAAGCACCCGAACGGCGGGTGACAGCAACAGCGCCAATAACACCGTCGATATTAACGTCCAGCAAAACGGACAAGTGCCCAGTATTGCAACCCATCAGGGCGAACTCTTAAACAGCGGAACAACCCTCAGCACAGCGAATGGCGCCGGTGCGTTGTCGGTATCGTCAGTCAACGGTGGCGTGCAGTTAGCCATCCAGGCCGCTAATAATCAGGGGGATGCTTTGCAACGTATTGCCGCGGGTGGTGTGAGCCAAGCAGTCAATCTGATCGGCGCTGGAAATCAGGTTCAAAACTTGACGCAACTCAATGTTGTGCTACGAAACGATCTCCCTTCCGCCGGTTCATTAAATAATAACCTTGAGCAATTAAAGGGGCTCCGATCCCTGGGTTATTGAACTACGCTCTGTCTCATAAAAAAGACACTCATGGAAGGCTAAAAACTATGTCCCGATCGTTCTCGTTTCGCGCGGTTGTTTGTTTAAGTGCACTATTGCCAGCGACCTTTATTCAGGCGGCAACAGATGCCGATGTCGACACACTGAAACAGGAACTTCTGGAACTGAAACAACGTTACGACGTTCAGCAAAAAGCCTTAATGGTGCTGGAACAACGGGTTCGCCAGGTCGAAGACCAACCCGCTACGCCGCAACCCAAACGGCTGGTTCGTTCACCGGCCACACCGGCCAACAACGGCAGCACCGTGTCCACCGCCAGCAGCGACGCCCGCGCGCCCGGCACATCAGCCTCCAGCAGTTCGTATGGGCAATCGCTGAAAGACGATTCGGCACCGGCGCAAAGCGTGACCAACCTGTATGACGAGGCCAGCGGGTTTTTCGGCGGCGGCACTTTCAGCCTGGAGACCGGCCTTACCTATACCCACTACGACACGCACCAATTGATCCTCAATGGCTTCCTGGCGCTGGATTCAATCTTCCTCGGCAGCATCGGCGTCGATCAAGTCAAGGCCGACAACTGGACCCTGGACTTGACCGGCCGTTATAACTTTGATCAACGTTGGCAGTTCGACCTCAACGTGCCGGTCATCTATCGCGACACCACCTACTCCTCAGCGGGGGCTGGCAACTCGTCCACCGCCATCTCCGAAGTCGACGTCAAACGCAATCCGACCGTGGGCGATATCAACTTCGGGGTGGCGTATAAATTCCTCGATGAAACCGCCAACAGGCCCGACGCGATCTTTACCTTCCGGGTCAAGGCGCCCACGGGCAAAGACCCGTATGGCATCAAACTGCAACGCTCCAGCCAAAACGACAACCTCTCGACACCCGAAAGCCTGCCGACTGGCAACGGCCTATGGTCGGTGACGCCGGGCCTGTCGCTGGTTAAAACCATTGACCCTGCCGTGCTGTTTGGCAGCATTGCTTACACCTACAACCTGCAAGATTCGTTCGGCGACATCAGCCCTACCGAAGGCATTAAAGTGCCGGGCAAGGTCAAGCTGGGCGATACGTTCCAAATAGGCGCAGGCATTGCGTTCGCCCTGAACGAAAAAATGAGCATGTCGTTCTCGGTGTCTGATTTGATCGCGATGAAAAGCAAGGTCAATCAGGATGGCGCAGGCTGGCAAACTATCAGCAACAGCGATGCTAACGCCGGTTACTTCAACATCGGCATGACCCTCGCGGTCTCAGACAAACTGACCATCGTGCCTAACCTTTCCGTGGGCCTCACCTCTGACGCACCGGACTTCACCTTCAGCGTTAAATTCCCGTACTACTTCTAAAGATGGCTTACATGAAAAGCCCGCGATCATCGCGGGCTTTTTGTTTACGACCTGTAGGCTTCAACGAATCTGATGTTTATGCAGCAACCGGTAAAAAGTCGGCCTCGACACGCCCAATACCTTGGCGGCCACACTGAGGTTATCGCTGTGCCGTGTGAGTACGTCACACAGTGCCTGACGTTCGGCCCGGGACTTATAGTCATCCAGCGTGCCCATGGTGCTGATCACTTCATGCTGGCCCACCAGCCCCAAATCAACTGCTTCGATTTGTCGACCTTCAGCCAACACCAGCCCACGACGAACCCGGTTTGCCAGTTCACGAACGTTGCCCGGCCAGTCATGTTTGCCCATGGCCACCAGCGCATCCTGACTAAAGTTACGCGGACGACGGCCTGTTTCCTGGCTATAAAAGTGCGCAAAATGGTTGGCCAGCATCGCCAAATCACCGTGGCGCTCACGCAACGGTGCGGTGCCCACTTGCAGGACATTTAACCGGTAATACAAATCTTCGCGAAACCGGCCTAACGCAATGGCCGCTTCGAGGTCCACATGGGTCGCCGCCAACACCCGAACATCGACCGAGATAGGTTCACGACCGCCCACGCGCTCAATGTGTTTTTCCTGAAGAAAGCGCAACAAGTTGGCTTGCAACTCCAAGGGTAAGTCGCCAATTTCATCGAGAAACAACGTGCCGCCATTGGCGGCTTCGATGCGGCCGATCTTGCGTTGATGGGCCCCTGTGAACGCGCCTTTTTCGTGACCGAACAGCTCGGACTGAATAAGGTGCTCAGGAATCGCGCCGCAGTTGATCGCCACAAAAGGTTTGCCTTTGCGGTGGGACTGCTGGTGCAAGGTGCGAGCGACTAACTCTTTGCCCGTGCCACTTTCGCCACGAATCAATACCGGCGATTCGGTGGGCGCCAGTTTGCTCAGTAATTTGCGCAGTTCACGGATCGGCCGGCTTTCCCCCAGCAGTTCATGTTCGAGTTCTCGAACTTGAACCGCTCCCTGTCCACGCAAACGTGCCATGCCGTAGGCACGCCCAAGGGTGACCTGAACGCGGGAAACATCGAACGGCAAGGTATGAAAATCAAAAAACCATTCGCAGACGAAATCACCGAACTGCTGGCGCCGGAGGTCTTCAGGACTGACCACGGCGATCCATTCGGTGTGACTGCGGGTGATCAAATCCTTGACCGCTTCCGGGTGTTCGACGTGATAAGGCAATAGCCGAAGCAAGCCCACATCACAGGAACGTTCAACCGCCAACTCCAAGGTGCTGCTGTCTACACCCCACCCAGCATCGCGTAGCGCGGGGATCAATCGATGACAATCGTCGCAGGGATCAACAACTAACAGGCGACGCAGTGGAGCCGATTCTTGCATAGAGATTCCTTGACGCCAGATTTTATAACTCTTTTAGAAACAGTAAGTTGGCAAGCCCGGCTGTAACACTAGCAAAACATTGACGCGCGCTTATATTGTTTAGCTATATTTTTCCTAACTAAAACCACTAATGAATTAACTCGGTAATGACAGGAAGCCGGTTGTTTCATATCGCGTACTGCCCGGAGATCCCCAGCCACAGGCGCTCACCGATGAAACACTGGATTATTAATTTTTTTACAAGGGGTTGTGACTTAACCCGACGCTGAGATCATCAGTAAAAGGAACCAGCCGAACGGTAAGCCCATCGACGGTGAATGAACTATTCAGGACACAGAGAGGAACCCTCATGAACGTTCCATTGCGCTTTAACGAAGCACTTTTGATCGCGGGTCATGCATTCGAACCTTTTCAATGCGTCGCCTGGGCCCCGCAAGACGGTAACGGCGAACTTAATTTGACGGTCATTGACCGCACGAATAACAGCATTGGCCGACAACGAATCCCCAGCAGCGTTTATTGCGACCCTGCGCAGTTGGAACGACTGTTGGAACAGGTGCGGGCTGAGATCAGGCAGGGGGGGTACAGATTGATGCCGTGGTCGATGCCGGTTTGAGGCGCTTCAAGTCCAACGCATCGCTAACACGTTGGCTCCTACAGGTTTTATAGGGATCGCCCGAGAACTGTAGGAGAGTCCGCCACGTCTTCGACGACGCGCTGTCGCGCAGCAAACACAGGACAGCAGCAGAAGATACTGTGGGAGCAGGCTTGCCTGCGAAGAGTCCCGTCATCGCGCCGCTGATGCCAACCTGAAATTTGGGTCGCCTGCATTGACGCTTTCGTTGGCAAGCCAACTCCCACAGAAACTTCGGCAGATAAGAAAGGGTAGGCGCAGAGAAATCTTATCGCAGCCTTCCGCAGCTCCTACAAAATTATGGCGAGACGTCCCATCTGACACACCACTTATTACCACGCAAATATGCCCTTTATCGACAACGCATCAATGTGGCAATAATCCGCCCCTAGCGCCGACGCCAGTTGCAACGCCCTTCCCAACCTTATTGGCCCGGATTCAATATCAATCAACACACTGGGGCATTCGAGCTTGGCCATCACCGGCATATCTTTCACACGGCCATCAGTCAGTACTAAAACCCGTTGTTGCTCGTTCGGACGCTGTTGTTGCCGCACGGTCAGCCAATGATTAGCCAATTGCAACGCAGCAAAAAGCGGGGTTCCGCCCCCCGCCCCCAAGTCGTCCAACCATGGCTTCAAACCGGCTGGGGCTTTTAGGCCTTGATGCTGCCAGCGCGGTGAGTCACCACTGGCTGTCAACAGCGCCAGGCGCACGCGGCGGCGGTAGGCGTCATCGAACAACTGGCTTAATAACCCTTTGGCCTGACTCAGCGCGTGATGACGTCGAGTAGAGGCCGAGGCGTCGACGATGACCAACCACAATTCCTGAGGCTGGCTGCTGCGCGGCATGCGAATCAGGTCTTTTCGGGTACGCGGTCGACCCCTAAACAGGGTCGGTACCCAGCGAACTGCGCCGTCGACGCCGTTCCGCGCAGCGCCGCGTTTGCCGCCGATCAGGCTGCCGGGGCGGGGGGTGGCATCCGCCCCCAGCGCTAAACGAGGGCGGATGCCTACGGCTTTTTTGGCCAGCTCGGCACTTCACGGCGCTGGCCGACGGGCACGGCTTGCGCAGGTAATGCTCCCCAATTGCCCTGGCCGTCACGCGTGTCGTCAGGTTGTTCGTTGGGAGACTGATCCGTGACGGGCGGTGCAGTGGCCTCGTTCGGCGGCGGTGGATTACGGCGCCGGTGACGTAGGGCAAATTCCGCCACTGCGTTGATGTCCTCGTCGACGATTTCCCATGCCCCTCGCCACGCCGCATGGGCGCGCGCTGCCCGTAACCAAACCAGATCCGCCCGCATGCCATCAACGCCGGCCTCGAAACAGCGCTCGGTGATCTGCGCCAGGGCGTTGTCGTCCAGCGCAATGGTCGGTAGCAGCGCCCGGGCCTGCTCGCAGCGCTGTTTCAGCGCTTCTTGCTGGGTCTCCCACGCAGCGCAAAAGGCCACGGGGTCGTTATCGAAATCCAGACGTCGACGGATAATCTGCCCACGCTCGGCCGGCGCGGTCTGCCCACTAAGGGCTACGTTCAAGCCAAAGCGGTCCAGTAGCTGTGGGCGTAACTCACCTTCTTCAGGGTTCATGGTGCCAATCAACACGAAACGCGCAGAATGACGGTGGGAGATACCGTCGCGCTCCACAACGTTGACGCCACTGGCGGCGACGTCGAGCAACAAATCAACCAGGAGATCTGGCAGCAGATTGACTTCATCGACGTACAACACTCCGCCGTCGGCCTTGGCCAGAACGCCCGGTGAAAACTGTGCCCGCCCCTCACTCAATGCAGCGTCCAGGTCCAATGTCCCGACCAGCCGCTCCTCGGTCGCACCCAACGGCAGCGTGACGAATTGCCCGCTGGCCAGCAGATCGGCCAACCCACGGGCAAGGGTCGATTTGGCCATGCCTCGGGGCCCTTCGATCAGCACGCCGCCGATTCTCGGGTCGATGGCTGTTAAGCACAGGGCCAACTTGAGTTCGTCGGCGCCCACCACTGCCGCGAGGGGGAAATGCGGGATATCGCTCATGGACAATTCTCAAAAGTGATCAATGTTCTTCGATGTCCAGCAGCAGGTTTTCCAGGGCCTGGCGGTAATCGCCGGGTGCTTGCCAGAGCCCGCGCTGCTGAGCCTCCAGCATGCGTTCGGTCATGTCCCGCAGTGCATCTGGATTGTGCTGCTGAATAAAATCCCGGGTCGATGGGTCAAGCAAATATGCATCAGCCAGCAATGCGTATTGATGATCGTCGATCAACTGAGTCGTGGCGTCGAAGGCGAATAAGAAGTCCACGGTTGCGGCCATCTCAAACGCGCCTTTGTAACCGTGGCGTTTGACCCCTTCGATCCACTTCGGGTTGGCCGCACGGGAGCGCACCACCCGATTCAGCTCTTCTTTAAGGGTTCGAATTTTCGGTAAATCCGGCTGACTGTGGTCGCCGTGGTAGCTGGCGGCGGGTTGGCCGCTGAGGCTTTCCACCGCAGCCAGCATGCCGCCCTGGAATTGGTAATAGTCATTGGAATCGAGCAGGTCATGCTCGCGATTGTCCTGGTTTTGCAGAACCGCTTGCACTTGGCCCAGGCGTTGGGCGAAACGCTCCCGGGCGGGCGTGCCTTCGTCGGCCACGCCGTACGCGTAACCGCCCCAATTCAGGTAAACCTCGGCCAAGTCATCGCGGGTTTGCCACAAACGCCCGTCGATGGCGCCTTGCACCCCTGCGCCGTAGGCACCCGGTTTGGCGCCGAAAATACGCCAACCCGCTTGGCGCGACGCGTCCTCAGTGGTTAAACCTTCGCGTTCAAACCTGAGCCGTTCTTCGCGGACCTTGGCCGCCAGCGGGTTCAGCTCATCCGGTTCATCCAAGGCAGCGACGGCCTGTACGGCCGCATCAAACAGTCGAATCAGGTTGGAAAATGCATCGCGAAAGAACCCGGAAACCCGCAGCGTCACGTCGACCCGAGGACGATCCAGCAGGCTCAGCGGCAAAATTTCAAAATCATCGACCCGCTGACTGCCGGTGGCCCAGACCGGACGCACGCCCATCAGGGCCATGGCCTGTGCGATGTCGTCGCCACCGGTGCGCATGGTAGCGGTGCCCCACACCGACAGACCCAACTGACGCAAGTGATCGCCGTGGTCCTGCAAATGACGCTCAAGCAGCAGGTTGGCCGACTGGAAACCAATACGCCACGCGGTGGTGGTCGGCAGGTTTCGCACGTCTACTGAGAAAAAATTGCGCCCGGTCGGCAGTACGTCGAGGCGACCACGGCTCGGTGCGCCGCTGGGGCCTGCCGGGACAAATCGACCGCTCAGTGCATCGAGCAACCCTTGCATTTCAGCCAGGCCACAGGCATCAAGGCGCGGCGCAACCACTTCGCGCAATGAATGAAGAATAAGTTTTAAGTCATTGTTTTCAGATAACTCGTCTATTGGTGACCCGTGCAGCACTTGCTCAATCAGCTGCGCCGCATACAATTCCAACCGCTCTCGAACGTCGCCAGCCGTTCGCCAAGGGTCTTGGCTGACGCTGAGCAACGCATCGGGCCGAGGGCCGTTCCAAGGCTCGGATAACTCACAGTTCAACGGGTCGAAACCTAAATCGAGAGCTTTGCTCAGGGCCCGTAGCAAGCTCGATTGAGCGCCACGGCCGTCGCCTCGGGGGATGCGTAATAGGGCCAGCAAGGTGTCGATGCGCAACCGACCGCTGGGCGATTCGCCGAAAATGTGCAAACCGTCGCGAATCTGCGATTCCTTGAGGTCGCACAAATAGGTGTCCAGACGCGGCAGCCAGCCCCCCGCATCGGCGTCGCTGTCGAGCTGCTCGCCCAGTTGCAGCTCGCGGTCGATGTGGGTTTCCCGGACCAGCTTAAGAATGTCGCGTTGCAGTTCCCGTGCCCGGCGTGGATCGAGCAATTGCGCTTCGTAGAACTCGTCGGCCAGCACTTCCAGGTCACGCAACGGGCCATAGGTTTCGGCTCGGGTCAACGGCGGCATCAAGTGGTCGATGATCACCGCTTGGGTACGGCGCTTGGCTTGAGCCCCCTCGCCCGGATCGTTGACGATGAACGGATAGATGTTCGGCATCGCGCCTAATACCGCGTCCGGCCAGCAGGTCTCTGACAACCCCACGCCTTTGCCCGGCAACCATTCAAGATTGCCGTGTTTGCCAACATGGATCACCGCATGGGCGCCGTAGGCTGTGCGCAACCAGAAATAGAACGCGAGATAGCCGTGGGGCGGCACCAAATCCGGGTCGTGATAGACCGCACTGGCATCGACCTGGTAACCCCGTGCTGGCTGAATACCAACGAAGGTCATTCCAAAACGCAGCCCAGCAATCATCATGCGCTCGGCGCGAAACATCGGATCGGCCTGTGGCGCACCCCAACGCGCAGTCACCGCCTGTTGATTGGCCAATGGCAATTGACTGAATGCCGCCCAGTAATCGTCCAGCGCCATGCTCTGCTCGCAAGGACGTTGGTCAATGGTTTCCAAATCATTGGTGACGCCGCCGAGCAGCGCATGGATCAAGGCCGTACCGCTTTCGGGCAACGGTGTCAGCAGGTAACCCTGCGCCTGCATCTCGCGCAAAATATTCAGCGCGGCGGCGGGTGTGTCCAGGCCCACGCCATTGCCGATGCGACCATCGCGGGTCGGGTAATTGGCAAGTATCAGTGCAATGTGTTTTTGCTCGTTCGGCAGCCGTGCCAGCTCAATCCAGCGCTGCGCCAACTCGGCGACAAAATCCATGCGTTCAGGCTGAGCGCGATAACACACCACGTCCGACTGGCTGCGTTCGCTGTGCCACGCCAAGTCCTTGAAACTGATCGGCCGACTGATAATCCGCCCGTCCAGCTCCGGCAACGCGATGTGCATTGCCAAGTCCCGCGCGCCCAAGCCTTGTTCACTGGCCTGCCAAGCGGGCTCGTTGTCCTGCGCACAAATAGCTTGAATGACCGGCACGTTGCGCCGAAACGGTCGCAGATGAGGGGCTTCGGGGCTGGATTGGGCAAAGCCGGTGGTATTGAGGATCAGCTCAGCCCGGACCTGATCGAACAGGTCCTCCACCACCGCCAGACAACCCGCTTCTTTCAAGCTGGCGACTGCAATGGGCAGTGGATTCAGGCCCTGAGCCTGCAAACGGGCGCAAAACACGTCGATAAATCCAGTGTTGGCCGCTTGCAGATGGGAGCGATAAAACAGCAGCCCTACCACCGGTTGCGACGGCTGCCATTGGGCTTGCCAATCGCTCAGGTTCGCGTTGGTTATGTGCGGGTGATAAATCGCGGTACGTGGCAGGGTGGCCGGTTCAGCCCATGGATAGTCACGCGCCAGAAAGCGACTGGCCAAGCACCGATACAGCTCCAGCGCATTGTGCAGGCCGCCCTGGCGCAAAAAATGCCAAAGCCGCTCGCCCTCTTCCGCCGTCACGTTGCTTAAGCCGCTAAGCTCCGGGTCAGGCCGGTCATCGCCGGGCACCAGAATCAGCTTCACACCACGCTCAGCCAACTGCACCAGGCGCTCGACGCCGTAACGCCAATAACCGATACCGCCGTGCAGCGAAATCAAAATAACCTTGGCGTGTCGCAGCACTTGGTCGACATACAGGTCCACCGATGCATGATTCTGCACTTGCATCGGGTTGGCTAGGCGCAGACTTGGGTAGTCGTCGGGTAACTGTTGCGCCGCTTCAGCGAGCAGCGCCAAGTGGGAATCGCCGCTACAGAGAATCACCAGCTCGGCCGGGGTTTGCCCCAAATCGGCGATGCTGTCGTCGGGGACGAATCCGCCGGGCTGGGTTCTCAGTAAATGCATGGGTCAGCCAGCAACCGTTGCGCGCAACTGGGCTTCAAGCACCCCGGCGTCGAGCTTCTGACCGATCAACACCAAATGGGTTACTCGCTCTTCGTCGGCACGCCACGCGCGGTCGAAATGTTTGTCGAAACGGGTACCGACACCCTGAATCAGCAAACGCATCGGTTTGCCCGGAATCGCGGCAAAGCCTTTGACCCGCAAAATACCGTGCTGCACCACCAATTGGTTCAAGGCATCGAGTAACACGCTTTCGTCAGCCTGCGGCAAGGTGATTGAGATCGAGTCGAATGCGTCATGGTCATGATCGGCAGGGTCTGCGCCTTCATGAGAATCGTGATGGCTATGGCGACCGTCGATATGCAACTCGGACTCGGCGGCCAAACCCAACAACACGCTGATCGGCAAGCGACCATTGCTGGCTTCGATCACTTTCACCGCTGGCGGCAGCTCTTCCGAGACTTCGGCACGGACTGCGGCGAGGCCGGCAGCGTCCATCTTGTCAGCCTTGTTGAGGATTACCAGATCAGCGCTGGACAGCTGATCGGCGAACAACTCGTGCAGCGGCGATTCATGGTCCAGGTTCGGATCCAGCTTTCGTTGGGCATCGACTTGATCCGGGAATGCCGCGAAGGTACCGGCCAGTACTGCCGGGCTATCGACGACGGTGATTACCGCGTCAACCGTGCAGGCGTTGCGAATTTCCGGCCACTGAAAAGCTTGAACCAAGGGTTTTGGCAACGCCAGGCCAGAGGTCTCGATCAGGATGTGGTCCAGATCGCCACGGCGTGCGACCAGTTCGCGCATGACGGGGAAGAACTCTTCCTGAACCGTGCAGCACAAGCAGCCGTTGGCCAACTCATACACCCGGCCATTGGCTTCTTCTTCGGTGCAGCCAATGCTGCATTGTTTGAGCAGGTCGCCGTCAATCCCCAGTTCGCCGAACTCGTTGACGATCACCGCGATGCGCCGACCGTCAGCGTTATCGAGCATATGCCGCAGCAAGGTGGTTTTGCCCGAACCGAGGAAGCCGGTGACGATGGTGACAGGAAGTTTGGCCAGCGTTTTCATTGGGTGCCCTTTGGCAAAGCGGCGGGCAAAACAGGACGAGAACCACGCAGCGCAGGCGCGCGGATCAACTCGCCACCGGATCACCCCGCCCGGTTGTAGTGAGAATTCTGATGTTGAGGCAGGTCTCCTGGCTTGCGGTGGCGTGTCGAGCGCCTCTTCGCGAGACGTCCTGCACGCGTTCATTGCGCCTTCCCGCGTCAGGCGCAGTGGCTGTGCAATGAACATGACCGATTACAGTTGCGGGGGCAGCCGCGGCATTGACCGCGTTCCCTTCTTAGCCCCGACCTGCGCCGGAGAACCTCAAGCGTGCAAGGCTACGCAGTGACCTTGGGCAGGTCAATCACCAGCGCCGTTTGACGGGATGTGCGATTGACGTTTTGCGCTGAGTCATGGTCTCCTGCCACGCTTTGTCGGTACCTGAGGACAGCACGATGTCGACGACGCTGGTGGTGGGGCTTGGCTGCCAGCGCGGCTGTCCCGCCAGCCTGTTGCTTGAACTGATGGAGCAGAATTTGGCGGCTCACGGGTTTCTCATCGAAGCGATTGCCGCCTTGGCCTCCATTGATCAGAAAAGCGCTGAACCGGGACTGCTGGCGCTGGCCACGCAGCTCGCTCTGCCCTTGGTGTTTTTCAGTTCGGCCGAACTGGCGGACTTCGATGCGCAGTTGAGCCATCGATCGGCGCTGGCCTTTGCGCATACCGGTTGCCATGGCGTGGCAGAAAGTGCCGCCCTGGCCCTGGCGCAACGCCTCAGCGGACACCCCGGTACCTTGCTCATCAACCGCAGCAAAAACCGACGCGCGACATTTGCCTTGGCGGGTGATGTGCCTAATCGTCGATAATCCGCATCCTTGCTCACTTCAGCTATCCCTTCGCAGCTTCAGGAGATTCCATGACCGTCTTTTTCATCGGCGCAGGCCCCGGCGACCCGGAGCTGATCACGGTCAAAGGCCAACGTTTGATCCGCAGCTGCCCGGTGATTATCTACGCCGGATCATTGGTGCCGACGGCAGTGCTGGAAGGCCATAACGCGTTGCAGGTCATCAATAGCGCGGAGTTACACCTGGAGCAGATCATCGCCGTGATGAAGTCTGCTCATGAACAAGGCCAAGACATCGCCCGGGTTCATTCGGGCGATCCGAGCCTGTATGGCGCAATCGGTGAGCAAATTCGTCACTTGCGCGAGTTGAGCATCCCGTTCGAGATCATCCCTGGCGTTACCGCCACCGCTGCGTGCGCAGCGCTGTTAGGTGTGGAGCTGACGTTGCCGGACATTTCCCAGAGCGTGATTTTGACCCGCTACGCGGATAAAACCTCGATGCCGGTTGGCGAGGAATTGGCCAGCCTGGCGCAGCATCAGGCGACCATGGCCATTCATCTGGGGGTTAACCATCTGCCCAAGATAGTGGCCGAACTTGTTCCCCACTACGGCGCCGATTGCCCGATTGCGGTGGTCCATCGCGCCAGTTGGCCGGATCAGGACTGGGTGATAGGCACTTTGGCGGACATAGAAGAAAAAGTGCAGGCCAAAGGTTTTCGCCGCACCGCGTTGATTCTGGTGGGCCGGGTGTTGGGCAATGACAACTTTTCCGACTCATCGCTATACCGCGCCGGGCATGCCCATGTGTTTCGGCCTTGAGTGATGACCTCTGTAAGAGCCAACGTGTTGGCGAGGCGTCTTTCAGCCACCGCGCACTGAACTCCAACCAAAAAAAATACCCCGAACCAGTCGGGGTACTTTTTTGTTCAGGCCACGCCGCAGCTTTAGTAGTAGGCGTGCTCTTTTTGCGAGTGATCGGTCACGTCACGGACGCCTTTGAGTTCAGGAATGCGTTCGAGCAATGTGCGCTCAATCCCTTCTCTCAAGGTAACGTCAGCTTGGCCACAGCCTTGGCAGCCGCCACCAAATTGCAGGACCGCGATGTTTTCGTCGTTTTCTTCGACCACATCGATCAACGTCACTTGCCCGCCATGACTGGCCAGACCAGGGTTGATTTCGGTTTGCAGGTAATAGTTGATGCGCTCGTTGATCGGGCTGTCGGCATTGACCATAGGTACTTTGGCGTTTGGCGCCTTGATGGTCAGTTGGCCGCCCATGCGATCAGTGGCGTAGTCGACAACGGCATCGTCTAGAAAGGCTTCGCTGAAATTATCAATCCAGGCAGTGAAGCTTTTCAGGCCAATGGCGTTGTCTTCAGGTTTTTCTTCGCCCGGCTTGCAATAAGCAATGCAGGTTTCAGCATATTGGGTGCCAGGCTGGGTAATAAACACGCGGATGCCGATGCCCGGGGTGTTCTGCTTTTCGAGCAGATCGGCCAGATAGTCGTGGGCAGCATCGGTAATAGTAATAGCGGTCATGAAAATTCCTCGCAGACGTAGCCGGAGTTTACGCCAATCGCTCGCGCCGCACAAAGTCCTAGTAATTTTGTCGGGAAAGGGCCGCATCGGTCTTTTCGGTCCGATGCCGATCCAACCAGCCCTTGAGACGACGATACAGTCCTTTTTCGAGCCATTCATAACTGACCCAAGCACCCAAACCGATCACTGGCACGCAAACCGCAAACACTGCGTAGGGATTGAGCCCATAACGCTCGGCCGCCAGCCAACCGCTGTACAGCACCAACACATGCAGCAAATAGACCGAATACGAACAATCCCCCAGCGCCTTGAGCAATCGGTTGCCCTCAACATACGGTTCTAATGAGATACAGGCGATGACGATCAATGCACTCGGCAGGCCCCAGTTGATAAACCGATCATTTGCCGGCAAGTGATAAATAGTGATCAGCGCGCCCGCGATCGCTAATAAGGGCAGCCACAGCCCGTTGGCAATCCAACCGCGACGATAAATCACGCCAATCCCAATCCCGAGCAGAAACTCGTAAACGATGTCGTTTCGATAAAAATGGCTGATCACGCCATAGCGGGCCAGCACGCCATTGACGGCAAACAATGCCGCCGCCACCAACAGTGGACGATGGCGCTGGTGAACCAGAAATACCGTCGAGAATAATAAATAGAAGAGCATTTCGTAATTCAGCGTCCATCCCACATTGAGGGTTGGATACATACCGTAGCCGCCGGGATTTTCCGAAGGGATGAACAGCAGCGACAGGATGAAATGCTGCCAATCGACAACGGCATGCGGCATCAACGGCTTGGCAACTACGATCAAAAGGCCCATGGCGGCGGTGTAGACCCAATACGCGGGCACGATGCGGATGATGCGATTGACCATGAAGCGGCCGATGGGCATGTCTTTGCTTTGTGTCGACAGGTAGATCACCAAGCCGCTGATCACGAAGAAGATATCGACCCCTACCTGCCCCCGATCAGTGAAAAACTGCCCTATCGGGCCAGACGCATGAAAATCAAAGAAAATCTGCATGAAGTGGTGGCATACAACGACCCATGCGGCGAGTGCCCGCAAGGCTTGAACCGAAATCAACATCCGCAACTCACCTGTTTTCCAACCGCGATCAAGAACCTCGAACAGCTAATGCCCCAGGACGTGTTCATAGTTCCGACCGCGTAAAGGCCGAAAAGGTTGCGCCGGTTTGATGACCGGTAGATGGCTGCAGGCCATGTTTAACAAGGAATTAACCCGGTTTCTCTAGGAGCGCGCTTGCCGGTGATGGAGCTGACGCGGTATTCCGGATTCACCACAGCGCCAAAAAGCTGCGCGACAATGCGATATCGACGAAGCGGCGCCACCCCCTACAAATTCTCATACCGATTCATGTCCAGAATCCCTGCCTCTACTGGGTTGGTCTCTTGGAGATAGCGTGTCAGGTCGTGGAAGAAATCCCAAAAATGCGGGTTGCTGCGGCGTATGCCCCAGCGTTGGACGATCTTTTCAAACGCGTTGTTATCTCGGGCCCTTTCCATTGCCGCAACGAACTCCGGCACCTCGACCGCCGGGAGGTCGAACATGAAATTCGGGTAACTGCTCAGCACGCCGGGGTAGACCGTCAACGTGTCCAAACCGGGCTGATAGCGCGACTCATCGCCGAGGATGAACGCCACATTCGTGTGCGCTCGGTTGCGCAACATGCTGTATATCTCGCGTTTACCGTCACCAGCGTGGACGCGCAGCATGGTGGCCTCAGGGAGGTAATCGACAACGTGCAACCCGGCGGCAGGCCTGGCAGTCAAACGACTCAAGGCCTGCTCGGCGTCCTGCAACTCGGGTTCAAGGTTCGGCCGCGAACAGTACGCACCCCTACAACGATTGATCGGGTCTGGCTTTGCATTCAAGTCGCCATAGCGACGAATCAATTGCTGAGCAAAATCGTGCTCGGGGTCTTTATTGTCGAGAATCAGGCCGGTTGGGGTATCGTCATCAACTTTCTGATAATCGAGCCAAAGCCTGACCTTGCCACCCTCCTGGTACCAATCGTCCAGAAAATCATCGCGGGAGTCGGCAGGCATCAACCGCAGAAAATTGACCTCCGCGCCGTTGCGTATCAAATCGAAATACAGCCGGGTCTGGGCTTGATGTGCGACGTTGCCGAACACATCGAAATTGACCGCCAACTGATAATAGGTACGCTCCAACAAGGGAAAGTCGAACAGCCACATCGTCTGCGGCACTTCGCCAATCAACCCCTTATCCACCGATGCGCTGTCAAAATGGCGAAAGATCGACAACAGCGCATTGTCATTACCCGCCCAGAGGCTTGACCAACTGGGCGGCGGCGCGGCCGCATAGGCGTCGCTGCGCAGAGACTCATACTCATTGCGCTTGTCACGATACGACAGCCACAGGGTCAAAATGCTGCCGACATCGTCGATCTGCCCCGGCATGGCCAATAGCGGCGTCGCTTTGGCGCGATAGGCTGAGTTGGTCAGATAAAGGTCATGGCTTGGGTCTTGGAAAAACGCCCAGAAATTGTCCCGAATGACGTCACTGGCGATTTGCCCCCGACACACCGGGCCGCGAATGAAGGTGCGGACGAAATATTCGGCGTTATCGAGCATGAATTGATACCGGGCTTGAGCAGGAATTTGCTCGAAAGTCTCGAACGGATTGGCCCGACGACGCGGTCCATAGCCGGGCAACGAATCCACCGTCCAGTTACCGCTGTAGAACAAAGCTTTGACCCGCGCCATTTTGGCGGGACTCATGGGATAGGTGATGTGAGTCTTGTGCACGATCACGCCTTGTACCGGCCACAACCGGTAATAAACCAAAGTGCCAGGATCGTCGTTGGGACGGCGGGTGTTGATCAAGTCAATCGGCTGGCCACTGGGCGTGCGCGAGCGAACCCACTGGAAAAAATGCCCCGGCTCGCCGCCTTCGAAATAGATGTGTGCGAGAAACAAATGTTCGTACAGCCAACGAGCGACCAACGATTCGCGAGCGCCAGGCGCGTTGAGCAAGGATTCCCACTGGGTGATCTGCGACACCTCGTTGGCATTGGGCGAAAGTCCCCGTTCGTCAATGGGCGCACCCGCCGCCAGCCAGCGGCGTAAGGTTTGGTACTGCTGATCCGTCAAACCGGTTACTGCCAGTGGCATGCCCTCTTTAGGGTGGCTGGCGGCGTAACCCGCGAACTCTCCCGGCACAGGGCATTGATTGTCCCGGTTCATGCCCAGCAGGATCTCGGCGGGTATTTTGGCGTTGGCGAGCAAGGGCATGTTGTGCCCCAGCTCAAGCATGCGCGCCATCAAGGCCGCTTGACTGGCCTGCGCGTCCAGCACGGAATAAAAGCCTTTTTGCTGCCAGGCACTGGCGCTGTGGGCGTCGAGATAGAGGCGGGTCGGTGCTTGGGCATCGCGCCGCTCACCGTCATAGACCCGAATTTTGCTGGCACCGCGGGCGGCACCTTCGCCACTGCCGAGGTTAAGCTGGCAGGCCGAGTCATAGCAGGCATGGCAGGCCACACATTTCTCGGTAAAAATCGGCTGGACATCGCGGGTGTAAGAAATCGAGGGGGAATCCGACGCCAACGGCTCCTGTGCGCGCACGCCGCAGCAAATCAATAGCAGTAGAAAACTAACCAACAACCGATACGGCATATCCAACGTCCAGACAATTAACGCGGTAATTCTATCGAGACTGTCACCCTTCCAACATGAGCGATATTCATGCAAAACCGCGGCTCTCACTAAAAGCGCGCAGGTTTGCTATTATCCCCGACCTTCTGTATCAGCCTATTTCAGGTAGTCCTATGTCCGATCGCAGCGTTCGCCTCTCAGCTCTCCAAAAAGCCCTCAAAGAGCGCATTCTGATTCTCGATGGCGGCATGGGCACCATGATCCAGAGCTATCGGCTTGAGGAAGAGGACTACCGGGGCAAACGCTTTGCTGATTGGCCAAGCGACGTCAAAGGCAACAATGACCTGTTGATTCTCAGTCGTCCGGATGTGATCGGGGCTATCGAGAAGGCCTACCTCGACGCCGGTGCCGACATTCTCGAAACCAACACCTTCAACGCGACCCAAGTGTCCCAGGCCGATTACGGCATGGAAGCGCTGGTCTACGAGTTGAACGTAGAAGGCGCCCGCCTCGCCCGCAAGGTGGCTGACGCAAAAACCCTGGAAACGCCGGATAAACCGCGTTTCGTCGCCGGCGTTCTAGGTCCGACCAGCCGCACCTGCTCGCTGTCGCCAGACGTCAATAACCCGGGCTATCGCAACGTTACTTTCGATGAATTGGTGGAAAACTACACCGAAGCCACCCTCGGGCTGATCGAAGGCGGCGCCGACCTGATTTTGATCGAGACGATTTTCGACACGCTGAACGCCAAAGCGGCGATTTTCGCGGTACAGGGCGTGTTCGAAGACGTCGGATTTGAATTGCCGATCATGATTTCCGGGACCATCACCGATGCCTCGGGCCGTACCTTGTCCGGGCAGACGACCGAAGCGTTCTGGAACTCCGTCGCCCACGCCAAACCCCTCTCAGTGGGCTTGAACTGCGCGCTGGGTGCCGCTGATTTACGGCCTTATCTGGAAGAGCTGTCGAATAAAGCCGGCACCTATGTGTCGGCTCACCCTAACGCCGGTTTGCCCAACGCCTTCGGCGAGTACGACGAAGAGCCGAACCAGACGGCCGCGATCATCGAAGAGTTTGCCCAGAGCGGTTTTCTCAACATTGTTGGCGGCTGCTGCGGCACCACCCCTGCGCACATCAAGGCCATCGCCAATGCGGTGAGCAAGCACCCGCCGCGCGCTATCCCGGATATCCCGAAAGCCTGCCGCCTGTCAGGCCTGGAACCGTTCACCATTGATCGCAGCTCGTTGTTCATTAACGTCGGCGAGCGTACCAACATCACCGGTTCCGCACGTTTTGCCCGGTTGATTCGTGAAGATAACTACACCGAAGCCCTGGAAGTTGCCTTGCAACAGGTCGAGTCCGGCGCCCAGGTGATCGACATCAACATGGACGAGGGCATGCTCGATTCGAAGAAGGCCATGGTGACCTTCCTCAATCTGATTGCCGGCGAACCGGACATCTCCCGCGTACCGATCATGATCGACTCCTCCAAATGGGAAGTGATCGAAGCCGGCCTGAAATGCATTCAGGGCAAGGGCATCGTCAACTCCATCAGCATGAAGGAAGGTGTCGAGCAGTTCATTCATCACGCCAAGCTGTGCAAGCGCTACGGCGCCGCCGTGGTGGTCATGGCGTTCGATGAAGACGGCCAGGCCGATACCGAGAAACGCAAAAAAGAAATCTGTAAGCGCTCTTACGACATTTTGGTCAACGATGTGGGCTTCCCGCCGGAAGACATCATCTTCGACCCGAACATTTTTGCCATCGCAACCGGCATCGAAGAGCACAACAACTACGCGGTCGATTTCATCAACGCCTGTGCTTACATTCGCGACCACCTGCCCCACGCCCTGACCTCGGGCGGCGTGTCCAACGTGTCGTTCTCGTTCCGGGGCAACAACCCGGTGCGTGAGGCGATTCACTCGGTGTTCCTGCTGTACGCGATCCGCAACGGCTTGAGCATGGGTATCGTCAACGCCGGGCAGCTGGAAATTTACGACCAGATCCCTACCGAACTGCGCGATATCGTCGAAGACGTGGTGCTCAACCGCACCCCGCACGGCACCGACGCGCTGGTGGCGATTGCCGACAAGTACCGGGGCGACGGCAGCGTCAAGGAAGCAGAAACCGAAGAGTGGCGCGGCTGGCCGGTGAACAAACGCCTGGAGCATGCCCTGGTCAAGGGCATCACCACGCACATCGTCGAAGACACTGAAGAGTCGCGGCAGTCGTTCAAGCGCCCGATCGAAGTCATCGAAGGCCCGTTGATGTCCGGCATGAACATCGTTGGCGACCTGTTTGGCTCGGGGAAAATGTTTCTGCCACAGGTGGTGAAATCGGCGCGGGTGATGAAACAGGCCGTGGCGCACTTGATCCCGTTCATTGAACTGGAAAAAGGCGACAAGCCGGTGGCCAAGGGCAAAATCCTCATGGCCACGGTCAAGGGCGACGTGCACGACATCGGCAAAAACATTGTCGGCGTGGTCCTCGGTTGCAATGGCTACGACATCGTCGACCTCGGGGTGATGGTGCCTGCCGAGAAAATTCTCTTGGCCGCCAAAGAACACAAGTGCGACATCATCGGTTTGTCGGGCCTGATCACGCCTTCCCTGGACGAGATGGTCCACGTTGCCCGGGAAATGCAGCGGCAGAACTTCTTCCTGCCACTGATGATCGGCGGCGCAACGACCTCCAAAGCGCACACGGCGGTGAAAATCGAGCCCAAGTACAGCAACGATGCCGTGATCTACGTCACCGACGCCTCCCGCGCCGTGGGTGTGGCCACGCAATTGCTGTCCAAGGAGCTGAAACCGGCCTTCATTGAGAAAACCCGGCTTGAGTACATTGACGTCCGGGAACGCACCGCCGCCCGCAGCTCCCGCACCGAGCGCTTGAGCTATGGCGCAGCGTTGGCGAAAAAGCCCAAGTTCGAGTGGTCCAGCTATCAGCCCGTGAAACCGACGTTCACCGGTATCAAGGTGCTGGAGAATATTGACCTCAACGTGCTGGCTGAGTACATCGATTGGACGCCGTTCTTTATCTCGTGGGACCTGGCGGGCAAGTACCCGCGCATCCTCACTGACGAGGTGGTGGGTGAAGCTGCCACGTCATTGTTTGCCGACGCTAAAGAGCTTCTGCGCAAACTGATCGACGAAAAACTGATCAGCGCCCGGGCCGTGTTTGGCTTCTGGCCTGCTAATCAGGTGGATGACGATGATTTGGAGCTGTACGGCGATGACGGCGTGCCTCGGGTCAAGCTGCACCATCTGCGGCAACAGATCATCAAGACCGACGGCAAGCCTAACTTCTCCCTGGCCGACTTTGTAGCGCCCAAGGACAGCGGCGTGACCGATTATGTCGGTGGGTTTATCACCACCGCCGGCATCGGCGCTGAAGAGGTCTCCAAGGCTTACCAGGATGCCGGCGACGACTACAACGCGATCATGGTCAAGGCATTGGCCGACCGGTTGGCCGAAGCCTGTGCCGAGTGGCTGCACCAGCAGGTGCGGAAAAACTATTGGGGTTACGCCAAGGACGAGCAACTGGCCAATGAAGACCTCATCAAAGAGCAATACGTCGGCATTCGCCCCGCACCAGGGTACCCCGCGTGCCCGGACCACACTGAAAAAGGCACGCTGTTTGATTTGCTCGACCGTGGTGACGATGGCCAGACCGGGCTGAGCGGCGTGTTCCTGACCGAAAGCTACGCGATGTTCCCTGCGGCTTCAGTCAGCGGCTGGTATTTCGCCCACCCTCAAGCGCAATACTTCGCGGTCGGCAAAATCGACAAGGACCAGATCGAAAGCTATACCGCGCGCAAAGGCCAGGACTTGAGCATGACTGAGCGCTGGCTGTCGCCAAACCTGGGTTATGACAACTGATTGCATTTTTGCCTGAATAAAAACGGCCCTTCGGGGTCGTTTTTCATTTGTGGCCTACGCTCATCACTTACCTACCCTTTAATCGACCGTAGGAGCCAACGTGTTGGCGCCTACAGGGACTGGGTTAGACAAGCACATCTGCGAGGACGTATGAACGACTCACCAGACAACTCCAAGGGCAAACCACCGACGCTCTGGCAAATGCTGCAGAGCGTCACGGCAGCCGCCTTTGGCGTACAAAGTGGCAAAAATCGCGAACGGGACTTTACCCATGGAAAGCCGAGCCATTTTGTCCTGCTGGGGATTTTGTTTACAGGGGTGTTTGCGCTGACGCTGTTTGGCATCGTGCAGTTGGTGTTGCACTTCGCAGTGGGATAGACATCTGCGACGCCTACATGACGCACTGTCCGACACGCGTGCCGGACAGCCGCAGGTTGCTTTCGTTATTGGTGGCTCACCCAAAAAACGGCCGTGGAAACGACCAGGATGATAATGAAGAGAATGGCCCAAGCATCGGTTTTGCTATCGGGTTTTGCGATTTTGACAGGGTTGCTCATTGCATCGCCTCTTTTCGGTTTTATGGGTGATTGCATGAAGCGTGACCAGCACTCTGCCTTCAGAACACCAGGGTCACCCCCACAGTAAAGTCGAGCATTGGCCATCGCTCAAGTAGGGTTATCCAAACAAATTACCGCCATTAGTTCTTTTAGTTCTTTGCATATACTCAAACTTCACTTTTGCGCATAACTGCAAACTGTTATCTTCCCCCGGCTCCGTTGGGAGTGCGCGGCCGTGCGCGCGGATTTGCTCCAAGCAGCTGAGAACAGGACCTATATGTACGTATATGACGAGTACGATCAGCGGATCATCGAGGACCGCGTCAAGCAGTTCCGTGATCAGACCCGCCGCTATTTGGCCGGAGAGCTGAGCGAAGAAGAGTTTCGCCCGCTACGCCTACAGAATGGCCTTTACGTTCAACGTTTTGCGCCGATGCTGCGGGTCGCTGTGCCTTATGGTCAGCTGACGTCGCGTCAGATGCGAATGATGGCCAAAATTGCCCGGGACTATGACAAAGGCTATGCCCACGTCAGCACCCGGCAGAACATTCAATTCAACTGGCCCGCGCTGGAAGACGTGCCGGACATCCTGGCTGAACTCGCTACCGTGCAAATGCACGCGATTCAGACCAGCGGTAACTGCCTGCGCAACGTCACCACCGACCAATTCGCTGGCGTTGCCGCTGACGAACTGGTGGATCCACGCCCTTGGTGCGAGATCATTCGGCAATGGACGACATTCCACCCCGAATTCGCGTACCTGCCGCGTAAATTCAAGATCGCCCTCAATGGCTCACGCAGTGATCGTGTCGCAATTGAAGTGCATGACATTGGCCTTGAGCCGCTGCTCAACGCTGAAGGCGAGCTGGGTTTCCGGGTGTTGGTCGGCGGTGGTCTCGGCCGTACGCCAGTGGTCGGTGCATTCATCAATGAATTCCTGCCGTGGCAAGACCTGTTGAGTTACCTGGACGCTATCTTGCGGGTCTACAACCGCTATGGCCGTCGTGATAACAAATACAAGGCGCGGATCAAAATTCTGGTTAAAGCGCTGACCCCCGAAGTCTTCGCTGAAAGAGTCGACGCTGAGATGGTCCACCTTCGGGGCGGCCAAACCACGCTGACAGAAGCTGAAGTACAACGCGTGGCCAAGCACTTTATCGATCCCGAATACAAAGCCCTGACTGATCAAACCGCCGAACTGGCGCAGCTTGATCTTGATCACCCAGGTTTTGCACGCTGGCGCTCACGCAACATTCAGGCGCATAAAAAGCCCGGCTACGCTGCGGTGACCTTGTCACTTAAGCCTACCGGCGTCGCGCCAGGCGATATCACCGACAAACAGCTCGACGGCATTGCCGACCTGGCTGACCGTTACAGCTTCGGTGAACTGCGCACGTCCCATGAGCAAAACATCATTCTGGCAGACGTTGAGCAAAGCCAACTGTTCGCCATGTGGGGTGAGTTGCGCGAGCAAGGTTTCGCGACGCCGAACATCGGCTTGCTGACCGACATCATTTGCTGCCCGGGTGGCGATTTCTGCTCCCTGGCCAATGCCAAATCGATCCCGATTGCCGAATCCATCCAGCGCCGTTTCGACGATCTGGATTACCTGTTCGACATCGGCGAGTTGGACCTGAACATTTCAGGCTGCATGAACGCCTGTGGTCACCACCATGTGGGCCATATCGGCATCCTGGGTGTCGACAAGAAAGGCGCAGAGTTCTACCAGGTATCTCTCGGTGGCAGCAGCAACCGTGACGCGAACCTGGGCAAGATCCTCGGCCCGTCGTTCGCTCAGGAAGTCATGCCTGATGTGATCGAGAAGTTAATCGATGTCTACATTGAGAAACGCACCGAAGATGAGCGCTTCATCGACACCTTCCAGCGTATTGGCATTGACCCTTTCAAGGAGCGCGTCTATGCAGCGAATCATTAAGAACAACGAAGTCATCGACGAGACCTGGCACCTGCTGCCCAAGGACGCGACGTTGGACGAGTTGTCCAATTGCGACGACCTGATCGTGCCCTTGGCTTTATGGCTCGATCACGGTCACGCCCTAAAAGCGCGCGACGGTGGTCTTGGCGTATGGCTGGACAGCGACGAAGAAGCCGAACACATAGGTGACGACGTCAATCAGTTCCAGGTCATTGCCCTGAACTTCCCGGCGTTTACCGACGGCCGTAGCTTCTCCAACGCCCGTCTGCTGCGTGACCGTTATGGTTACAAGGGTGAGTTGAGGGCCATTGGCGACGTGCTGCGCGACCAATTGTTCTACATGCGCCGCTGTGGTTTTGATGCCTTTGCCATCCGCCCGGATAAAGACCCGTACGAAGCCCTTGAGGGTTTGAAAGATTTCTCGGTGACTTACCAAGCGGCAACTGATGAGCCATTGCCGTTGTTTCGGCGCCGCTGATCGATCATAGCGGCACTCTGTGGGACCGAATTTATTCGGGAATGGATTTCAAATCCAACCGCGTCGGCGTCTGATACGACGCCTTCCCGAATAAATTCGGTCCCACAGAGCCGGCACAGGCAGTGGTTACCAGAAGCGTTGCTGGGTCAATCGGCTCCACCACGTTGTCAACACACGATCCACTGAAGCACTGGCCGCCAGCCCCACACGTTCTTGAAGGCTTTTACGTTCGGAATAATGCAGATGGAACACGTCAGCGATTTTGGCGCGCTCTGACAGGTACTCATCACTGGTCTTCAGTTCGTCCACCAACTGTTTATCCAACGCAGCCATGCCGAGCCAGACTTCTCCCGTTGCCACATCATCAATGGCCAACTGCGGGCGGTAGCGGGCAACAAAGTTCTTGAACAGCTCGTGAGTGATGTCCAACTCTTCTTGAAACTTCTCACGGCCCTTCTCGGTGTTTTCGCCAAACACCGTCAGCGTGCGCTTGTATTCACCGGCGGTCAGCACTTCGAAGTCGATATCGTGCTTCTTCAACAGACGATTGACGTTAGGCAACTGCGCGACAACACCAATCGATCCAAGGATGGCAAAGGGCGCGCTGATGATCTTGTCGCCAATGCACGCCATCATGTAACCGCCACTGGCCGCCACTTTATCGATGCAAATCGTCAGCGGAATCCCCGCCTGACGAATCCGCGCCAACTGCGACGACGCGAGGCCGTAGCTGTGGACCATGCCGCCGCCACTTTCCAGGCGCAGTACCACTTCATCCTTGGCGGTGGCGAGGGTCAGCAGCGCGGTGATTTCATGGCGCATGCTTTCAGTCGCGGACGCTTTGATGTCACCGTCGAAGTCCAGCACGTAAACCCGAGGTTTTGGTTCGGCCAACTTCTTCTGCTTCTTCAAGCCCTTGGCCTGCTCTTTGCGCAAGACCTTTAGCCGGTCCTTGTCCAGTAACGATTGCTCCAGCCGCTCGCGCAACGCTTTATAGAAGTCATTGAGTTTGCTGACCTGCAACTGACCTGTAGATTTACGACGGCCTTTGCTTCGCACTGAGGCGAATGCCGCCAACACGATCAAAATGGCGACCACCAACGTCACCGTCTTCGCTAAAAAGCTCGCGTATTCAGCTAGAAAATCCACAGTTTCTCCTCAAGAACATTTCGCCCCTTCACTCAGGGGCTTAACAAAAAGCTTCGAATGGCCCAAGCATACCGGCGCGCCCTGCAGACGACCAGTCTGTGAGCACGCAACCATGGGCCCGTGAATCTGATTCAAACAAGCGTATGTTTTTTTATTGACAGGCTATGAGCATCCTCCTAACCTCGCAAAACCTCTAACGCACCAGGATGACGCGGACGTGGGCAGCATCTATCTGATACGACATGGCCAGGCCTCCTTTGGTGCGGACGACTACGATGTTCTTTCGCCCACCGGTATCCGCCAAGCAGAAATTCTCGGCGCGCACCTCGCTCAACTGAACGTGCGCTTCGATCGCTGCCTGTCCGGTGACTTGCGCCGACAACAACACACGGCTCAAGCAGCCATGGCGCAATTGGACGCGGCTGGGCAAAGCACGCCCACGCTAGAGATCGACACTGCTTTTAACGAGTTCGATGCTGACGCAGTGATACGCGCCTTGTTACCGGCCATGCTGCCGGACGAACCGGAAGCCCTGCACGTATTGCGAAACGCTGCGCAAAACCGCGCAGAATTCCAACGTTTATTTGCCTTGATCATGGGTCGCTGGCACAGCGGCAACTACGACACGCCGGGACTGCAAAGCTGGCTCGGTTTCGCTGAGCAGGTTCGGTCGGGTCTGTACCGGGTCCTGGACAACGCGGGTAACAAAGACAGCATTGCGATTTTCACTTCAGGCGGCACTATTACCGCCCTGCTCCACTTGATCACCCAAATCCCTGTCCATCAGGCCTTTGAACTCAATTGGCAAATCGTCAACACCTCGCTCAACCAGCTTAAGTTTCGTGGTCGTGAGGTCGCTCTGGCGTCGTTCAACAGCCACACGCATTTGCAGTTGTTGAAGAACCCGGAGCTCATCACCTACCGCTAACCCAGCGCAATCAAAGCTTGAGTTCGCTGGGCCCAAACCCCAAGTTTCACCAGACCCACAAAAAAGGATAAACACAATGACCTCCGTAGCCGACGCCGTTCAAGCAATGAAAGCCAAGTTCAACCCAAGTGCCGCTGCGGGCCTGGACCTGGTTTTCGGCTTCCGTATCGATGAAGACAAAAATTTCTCGCTGGTTGTCAAAGACAGCACCTGCGAACTGAAAGAAGGCGTGAACCCCGATGCCCAAGTGACCCTGGTCATGGACGGCGATACTCTGGACGGCATCGTCACCGGCGAAACCGACGGCATGCAGGCATTCATGGGCGGCAAGTTGCGCGCTGAAGGCGACATGATGCTGGCGATGAAACTCAGCGAGTTGTTCCCTTCGTAAGGGTTCTTTTCGAAAAAACCGAAGCTTGCGGGCTTCGGTTTTTTTTCGCCTGACAGATGTCGCTGTTCAGTAATCAAAGCCAATGATTTGCCTGCAACACGCTGGCCTATAAGGCCGCTTTAGCCTTGTGAGCAAATGGACGGCGCATTAGATTAGTCAATAATCTCTGCCCCTAATAATAAGCAGAAGGGATAAGCATGGCGCTCACTGATCAGTCCACCAAGATTCGCGTTGGCGAAGAACTAGACGCCAGCCTCATCGACCCTTACCTCAAAGCCCATATCCCCGGCTTGAGTGGTTCGCCTGAGATCAGCCAGTTTCCCGGTGGCGCTTCTAACCTGACCTACCTGATTCGCTACCCGGAACATGAATTCGTGCTGCGCCGCCCGCCCTTTGGCAGTAAGGCAAAATCAGCCCACGACATGGGTCGCGAATACCGCATCCTGAATCAGCTCAGTGATGGTTTTCCGTATTGTCCCAAGGCTTATGTCCACTGCACCGACGAGACGCTGATCGGTTCGGAGTTCTATGTCATGGAGCGGGTCAATGGCATTATTCTTCGCTCCGAACTGCCGCAGGAATTGAATTTCAATACCCAGCAAACCACTGCGCTGTGCAAAAACTTCATCGACAAACTGGTCGAATTGCATCAGGTCGATTACGCCGCCTGCGGGCTGGCGGATCTTGGCAAGCCCGAGGGTTATGTCGAGCGGCAAATCAGCGGCTGGAGTGATCGCTATGATAAAGCGCGCACCCCCGATGCGCCGAGTTGGGAAAGCGTCAGACGCTGGCTCAAGGAGAAAATGCCGGCCAATAGTCCAGTTTCCAGCATCGTACACAACGACTATCGCTTCGATAATGTGATTCTCGATCCGAACCAGCCGATGCAGATCATCGGCGTACTGGATTGGGAACTGACCACAATCGGTGACCCGCTGATGGACTTGGGCAATACCCTCGCCTATTGGATCGAAGCTAATGACCCTGCGCCCGTGCAGTTAATGCGCCGTCAGCCGAGCCACGCGCCGGGGATGTTGACCCGACGGGAGTTTGTCGATTATTACGCCGAGCGATCAGGCATCCAGATCGATAATTTCGACTTCTACTACACCTATGGCCTGTTTCGTCTGGCGGGCATTGTGCAGCAGATTTACTACCGCTTTTTTCATGGCCAGACCCAAGACAAACGCTTCGCGCAGTTCATTCACATGAACACGCTGTTGGAGCACATGAGCCTGCAAGTCATCGATAAATCCAGCCTTTGATAGCGACACAATAAGGAAGAAAACATGTCCAAGACCCACTTGTTCGACCTCGATGGCAAGATCGCTTTCGTTTCCGGCGCCAGCCGTGGCATTGGTGAAGCCATCGCCAAACTATTGGCTCAGCAAGGCGCCCACGTCATCGTCTCCAGCCGCAAAATCGACGGTTGCCAGCACGTGGCCGACGCGATTATTGCAGACGGCGGCAAGGCCACCGCGATTGCCTGCCACATCGGCGAGATGGAACAGATTCAGAGCGTGTTTGCGCAGATTCGTGAACAGTTCGGGCGCTTGGACATTTTGGTGAACAACGCAGCGACCAACCCGCAATTCTGCAATGTACTGGACACCGACCTCAGTGCATTCCAGAAAACCGTCGACGTGAACATTCGCGGCTATTTCTTCATGTCGGTGGAAGCCGGCAAGTTGATGCGCGAAAACGGCGGTGGCAGCATCATCAACGTGGCCTCCATCAATGGTATTTCTCCCGGCGTGTTCCAAGGCATCTATTCGGTGACCAAGGCCGCAGTGATCAACATGACCAAGGTGTTCGCAAAAGAATGCGCGGCCTTCGGTATCCGTTGCAACGCACTGCTGCCGGGACTGACCGACACCAAGTTTGCATCGGCGCTGGTAAAAAACGACGCCATCCTCAACATGGCCTTGGCCCAGATCCCACTCAAGCGTGTCGCGGCTCCCAGTGAGATGGCGGGCGCAGTGCTTTACCTGGCCAGCGATGCGTCAAGCTACACCACCGGCGTTTCACTGAACGTGGACGGTGGTTTCCTTTCCTGAGGTGCTCGTCAGAGCGGAAAAAACAGCCTGCGGGCTGTTTTTTTATGGGTCGCTCAGAGAATATTTATTCCATATATTAAAATTAGAGAATATATTTTCCGAACAACAACTCCAAAGGACCTCGCCATGCGTCAGTTTTCTCATCCTCCGACACCGTTGCCGGTGTTGGGTATCGGCCTGATCGGCACCGGGTTTATGGGGCGCGCCCATGCAATGGCCTTCCGTAACGTCAACGCGGCATTCGCGCTACCGGTTAAGGTCCGCTTGGCAGCGCTGGCGGATGCTGACGCAGCACGTGCCGAACAGTGCGCCCATGACTGGGGCTTTGACCATGCGCACAACGACTGGCAACAGCTGATCAATGATCCTGCCGTACACCTTGTCGCGATTACCACCCCCAATCATTTGCATTACCCCATGGCCCTGGCAGCGCTTGAGGCCGGCAAAACGGTGTACTGCGAGAAACCTTTGGCGATCAACCTCACCCAAGCAGACGCTATGCGCCAGGCCGCCAAAAAAGCCGGGGTCGTCACGCGGGTCGGTTACAACTACCAGCACAACCCCATTATTGAACTGGCGCGGCAGATGATCGACAGCGGCGAGCTGGGAGACATCATCAGCTTCCAGGGGGAGTTCAGCGAAGACTTCATGGGCGACCCGGCAAGCCCTTGGTCATGGCGTTGTGAAGAAGCGCATGCCGGCGGTGCATTGGCCGACTTGGGCAGTCATTTGCTCGCGCTGGCCCGGCATTTGTTGGGTGATATCGACGCTGTGTGCGCTGACTCACAGACCGTTCATACCCACCGGCCGGCGGTTTCCGGTAGCGATGAAAAACGCCTGATCGCCGTCGATGACCAGACCCACGCTTTGTTGCGTTTCGCCAATGGCGCACGCGGTACGTTCAGTAGCAGTTGGCTCAAGCACGGCTACAAAAACCACTTGGCGTTTGAAATCAGCGGCACCCGTGGCACCTTGGCGTTCGATCAGGAGCGGCTCAACGAACTGCGCGTATGTCGTTCCGGCCAGGACGGTTTTCAACGAATACTTGCCGGCCCCTCACTGCCAGGCTACGCCGCGTTCTCTCCCGCGCCCGGGCATCAACTGGGCTACAACGAACTGAAAACCCTTGAAGTGCATGCGCTCATACAAGCGGTTTGCAATAAAGGCACTGACGGCCCGGACTTTGAAGAAGCCTGGCAAGTGGAGCGTTTGGCAGCGGCGATTCGATTGGCCGCGCGGGAACAGCGTTGGGTCAGGATTGATGAGCTGTAGCGTAGTTGCGATTCGGTCCCACAGAATTCCGGCATGACCAATCCGGTGGACCTCGTTTATCTATAGGAGCAACTGGTTGGCGAAAAGGCCGCGACATAGGGCTTGAGATATACCGCGTCGCCGGCTGGATCGCCAACCAGTCCTACAGAGAATGCGTGCGCGACTCGACTCTCCGTGGGAGCAGGCTTGCCTGCGAAGAGGCCCATCATCGCGCCGCTGATGTCGACTTGAAACCTGGGTTGCCTACACTGACGCGTTCGTTGGCAAGCCAACTCTCCACAGGGGACTTCGGCATATCTGGAATAGTAAGGACTGAAAATCTTATCGCAGCCTTCGGCCGCTACAGATCTTGTGTGATCGCCTCACCAACACGCTTCACTCTCAGGGTAAGATGGCTGCCTTCTGGCGCAGCCATTCTGCCCAACAGCCGTGTAAGTCGAAAATCCCCATGCCTTTCGCCCTCAGTGTTGACCTGACTACCCTCGCCGTCCTCACCGCCGTCGCTTTTGTTGCAGGCTTCATCGATGCCATTGCCGGGGGTGGCGGTCTGTTGACTACACCTGCGTTGATGACGGCCGGCTTGCCGCCACATTTGGTGCTGGGTACCAATAAGCTCAGCTCGACCTTTGGCTCGGCGATGGCCAGTTACACCTTCTTTCGCCGCAAGCTGTTTGATCCAAAACAATGGATTCATGCCCTGCTGGGCACGGCGGTCGGTGCGTTGATCGGTGCCGTGGTGGCGCATTATTTGCCCTCTGAATGGATCAACCAGATGCTGCCGGTGATCGTCTTTGGCTGCGGCCTGTACCTGTTGTTCGGCGGAGTTCCCAAGGCGCCACTGGACAGCAGCGCTCCCATCAAAAAGAAATGGCAAGTGCCTCAAGGCTTGGGTCTTGGCTTTTATGACGGTGTCGCTGGACCGGGGACCGGTGCGTTCTGGACCGTCAGTTCATTGCTGATTTACCCCTTGGACCTGGTGAAAGCCAGCGGCGTGGCGCGGAGCATGAACTTCGTCAGCAATGCTGCTGCCCTGTCAGTGTTCATGTTTTCCGGGCAGGTCGATTGGATGATCGGCCTGTGCATGGGTTCGTCACTGATGGTCGGTTCGTTCTTCGGTGCGCGGACAGCGATTCAGGGCGGAGCAAAATTTATCCGCCCGGTGTTCATCGTCGTGGTGCTCGGCCTGACTGTGCGCCTAGCCTGGCAACACTGGTTCAGCTGAGCCTGTGCGACGCGCCAGGTACAGGTCGATCAAGTAACGAGCGATGGAACGGTTGGCCGGCAGCGGTGGCAAATCGTTGAGGTGGAACCAGCGCGCATCCTCAATCTCATCGGCCTGCGGAACTATGTCACCGCTGGCGTATTCGGCATGGAAGCCCAGCATCATCGAGTGCGGGAACGGCCAGCATTGGCTGCCCATGTACTGAATGTTTTTGACCTTCAGTTGCACCTCTTCCATGACCTCGCGACGCACACAATCCTCGACCGACTCTCCCGGTTCGGCAAACCCTGCCAGCGTGCTATAGACCCCCGTCACAAAGCGCGGTGAGCGTGCCAGCAGTATCTCGTCACCCCGGGTGATCAGCACGATCATGCTCGGCGAGATGCGCGGGTAATGGCGCAAGTTGCAGTGTTCGCAATACATCGCGCGCTCACCCGGCACCTGCTGCATCGGCAAACCACAACTGCCGCAAAAACGGTGTTCCCGCGCCCAGGTGCTGATTTGAGCCGCATAACCGAGTTTTCTATAAACGTCGACGTCGCCTTCGAGCATGAATTGACGAAGCCCAAGCCACGTGCAGCCGTCAATTTCAGTGGGGTGTTTGAGCACCAGCAGGTACACCGGCTCACCGTCAAAATGACCGATTCCGTGCTCACTCAGCACCGACAGATCCTGCCGCTTGAGCCATTCACGAGGAAACATAGCGCCGTTGTCGTCGCGCAGAAAACCTTCCGGGCTATGGACCACGGCCCAACCACCACTGAGCTGGGTATCAAGGACGGCAGTTGTCCAACGTGTCATGAAAATCTCCAGGCTTTTTTTATCGTCGAAGGCTGTCTATCGAAGCCTAATTATCAAACGCGGCTTTCTGTTTGCTCATGTGCGCAGACAAGGCCACGCGCAGATCGGCTGATTGGAGCATGGCAGCGTTCCACGTCGCGACGTACTCAAGACCGTCATCAATCCGGTGGTCGCGCATGTAACTGATCATCTCTTTGGTTCCGGCAATGGCGATCGGTGATTTATCAGCAATCTCCTTAGCAATGGCCATCACGCCCTCCAGCAGACTTGGCGCGTCCACAAAAGTGCGATTGATCAAGCCGATGCGGCACGCTTCTTCTGCGCCCATAGTACGCCCGGTGTAGGCCAATTCGCGCAACATACCGTCGCCAATAATTCGCGGCAGTCGCTGCAAGGTGCCTACATCGGCGGCCATGCCCATGTCGATTTCCTTGATCGAGAACTGTGCGTCATCGGCGCCATAGCGCATATCGCAGGCCGAAATCAAATCGATTGCACCGCCGATGCAATAGCCCTGAATCGCTGCCAGGACTGGCTTACGGCAGTTATCGACGGCATTGAACGAAGCCTGCATCTGCAAGATTTTGCGCCGCAACATTCTCGCATTACGGCCCACGTCTTTGCCCAGTTCTGAGGCCACCGACGCCAGCATCATAAGGTCAATGCCAGACGAAAAATGCTTACCAGCGCCGGTGAGGACCACCACGCGTACCTCGTCCGTGTCATCGACCCATTGAAAGATCTCGATGATCTCGGCCCAGAAAGCGGCGTTCATGGCATTGATCTTTTCCGGCCGATTGATTTGCACATGAGCGATGTGATCGGTCAGTTCAACGTGAAACGCTTGGTAATCGGACACGGCAGTCCTCCTTGGAAGCAGAAATGAGGGGGGTTAAACAGTGGTCAGACTATAACAAGCCTTCCCAGGCGACCGTAAGGTTGCGATTACGCCATTTGCAAGACCATAGAAGACACTCGTTTGAGTGCATTTTTAATCAAAATCGTCCATAAGCCGGAACGGTGGCGTTTGACTGTGGTCCAGAGTTAAGCGAACTATTAAAACCGCCGGATGCCATGTGTCATCTAGTCCAGCTAGCCAAGGTGGCTGACTGAGTGGAATGACTCTTTGCGAAGCGAAAGAGGGCGATTTGATCAGGTTAAATGCTCTACCAAAGGATGAAAGCGTGTGATCACCCAACGCGTGTTATCCGAGCGCGCAATTATCCTGGCTCCCCACGACCAGGAGAGCGACGTCGCACTGACGCTACTCGAACAAGCAGGTTTTACCGCGCTGATTGCCCCGGACCTGGCGGGGCTGATTGCCGAACTGGCCGCCGGTGCCGGTCTGGCGATTATTGCGGACGAGGCGCTCTACGGCATCAACATCCATACGCTGTTAGCGCTTATGGATCGGCAGCCTTCCTGGTCCGACATGCCTATTGTGTTACTGACCCATCCTGGCGGCCCGGAGCATAATCCTTCGCTCCAACTTGGCGCCCATCTGGGCAACGTCACTTTCCTTGAACGCCCTTTCCACGCGGCGACGCTGGTGAGTCTGGTCAGTACGGCGTTACGCGGCCGTCGTCGGCAATACGAAGCCCGCGCGCGCATGGACGATATTCTGGAAAGTGAACAACGCCTGCAGAACGCGCTCAAGGCGGGGCGTTTGGGCTCTTGGCAATTGGACCTCGACGACCTGACTTTTGACTGCTCGGCCATCAGCAAATCTCACCATGGCCGCAGTGAGCGCGACACCTTCACTTTCGACGACTGGCTTGGCTCGGTGTTGGCAGAAGACCAGCCGGCCATGCAAATGGCCCTGCACAGTAGCCTGCAAACGGGTGACGATTACATCTCGGAATACCGCAACGTCTGGCCCGACGGCTCGGTGAATTGGGTGGATGTCCGAGCCAGAGCGATTCGCCGCGACGACGGCAACGTGTGCTCATTGGTCGGCGTGACGTCTGATATCAGCGAACGTAAACGCGTTGAAGAACAACTGCACCGCCTAAATGACACCCTTGAGCAGCAGGTAGAAGAACGCACCTTACAACTTCGGCACAACGAAGAAGCCCTGCGTCAGTCGCAAAAAATGGAAGCGGTCGGGCAACTCACAGGGGGTATTGCCCACGACTTCAATAACCTGCTGACCGGCATCATCGGTAGCTTGGAACTGCTGCGTAGACGGCTATCCCGAGGTCGAACCGAAGACCTCGACAGCTTGATCGATCTGGGCGTGACGTCGGCTAACCGTGCTGCGGCGCTGACTCATCGCCTTTTGGCTTTTTCCCGTCGGCAGTCGCTTGATTCAAAACCGGTGCAGATGAACCAGTTGGTTAATTCCATGGGCGAGTTGATTGACCGCAGCCTCAACGGAAGCATTCGCCTGGAGGTGCAGTTGGACGAGCATCTCTGGACTGCCGAGGTTGACCCAAACCAATTGGAAAGCGCCCTGCTCAACCTTGTTTTGAACGCTCGCGATGCGATGCCCGAAGGTGGAAAACTGACCATCAGCACCTTTAATCAGCGGTTAGAAAAAACCTTCACCCATACCCATGAGAATTTACAGCCGGGGGAATACGTGGTGCTGAGCGTCAGCGACACTGGGTGCGGCATGCCACAGCACATTATCAGCCGGGCGTTTGATCCCTTTTTCACTACAAAACCCATTGGCCAAGGAACGGGCTTGGGCCTTTCAATGATTTACGGGTTCAGCAAACAGTCTCGCGGTCACGTCGGCATCCAGAGTGAAGTGGGTGTCGGCACCACGGTGCGCCTGTACCTGCCGCGTTGTCGCGCAGAACATGACCACGATGAAATCATCTACCAAAGCAATGCGCCGTACGCTAAATCGGGTGAAACCGTCCTGATCGTTGAAGACGATCCCGCCGTGCGCGTCCTGGTCGGCGAAGTACTCAGCGATTTAGGCTACGCCTACGTTTACGCAGGGAACGCCGATGCCGCGATGCCCATCCTTGAGTCTGGTCAGCGCATTGATTTAATGATCAGCGACGTGGGTCTGCCAGGCATGAATGGAAGGCAACTGGCCGACCTGGGCAGGCAGCTGCGCCCGTCGTTAAAGGTTTTGTTCATCACCGGTTACGCCGAACACGCCGCCGTGCGTGCCGGATTCCTTGATTCAGGCATGCAGATGATTACCAAACCGTTTGCCTTCGATCACCTGACCGCAAAGGTCCGAGAGATGATAGAAGCCTGACTCTTCGTGGGCAGTTGAGCCTAGAACAACAAACATTTGATCTGGTTATGCAGGCTGTCCATGGTAAAGGGCTTGGCCAGAATCGGTGCTTGCAAGGCGATGGGGCTCCCCGATTCAGTAATTTCGGCAGGGTAACCGCTGATGAAGATAACTTTCAGTTCGGGCCGCAATTTGACTGCGGGCTCGGCAATCATCACCCCAGAGATACCGCCTGGCAGGCGATAATCGGTAATCATCAAGTCCAAGTGAGGTTTAGTTGCCAGGATCTCGAACGCTTGCTCACCATTTTCAGCCTGCAATACCTTATAGCCTTCGCCTGACAGGTAGTCGGAGAGCAACATCAGGATCAGCGGCTCATCTTCGACAATAAGTACGACATTTTCTGCATCAGAACTCATGGGGACGCCTTACACCTTTGATTAGCTGCCATTACGACCATAGAGTACGACGGAGGTTGCGTTGTCTGTCAGATAAATCCAACCGTCAATCACAGCGGTAGACTGACCCGGAACAGCGCGCCCGCCCCCTCCTCGCTTTCAACGGCGATATTGCCAGCGTGCGCGGTCACGATCTGTTCGGAAATAAACAGCCCCAACCCCAACCCGGCTACGGCATGTTTGGCCGACACTCGCTCGAATTGCTGGAAAATCCGCTTCTGGTTTTCTTCACTGACCCCGATGCCTTGATCAAGCACGTCTACCCTTGCCTGACCATCCTGACTATAAACTCTGACGTCGATCGGCTTTTTAGCGCCATAGCGCAATGCGTTAGTCAGCAGATTAGCAACGACTTGTTCGATACGGAATTCGTCCCATGTGCCAACAACGGGTACATCCGCCGTCAGCGACACAATGGATTCAGCAGCGGTAATTTGGGCGGAAAAGCTTTCAAGCAGATGGCTGACCAACTGCACCAAATCAAAACGACTGGGCCGAATAGACAGTTTTCCCGTGCGAATCCGTGACACATCGAGCATGTCTTCGACGAGCCTGATCAGGCTTTGAATCTGGCGCTCATCTCTGTCGACCATCGCCCGTAGCTTTTCCAGCGTGAACGCTGCGGTATTGTCTTTGGCCAAGTGCAGCTTGCGCAGCTGTGTTTCCAGAATCAACCCGTTCAGCGGCGTACGCACCTCATGCGACACAATCGACATGAAGTCATCACGCATTTGTACAGCGTGCTGCAACTCGTTCTGCGTGGCCTGAAGCTCCTTGAGCAAGGCCTCCTGCTCTTGGCGGCTTTGTTCCAAGGCTTCAACCTGTTGCTTCATGGCCTTGCGCTGCCAGAAGAGATCAACGAAGACATTCACTTTACTTTTGACCGCGTGAATATCCAGCGGCTTATGCAGGAAGTCCACGGCACCGCTTTCATAGCCTTTGAACGCATAGTTCAGATCACGGCCGGCGGCGCTGACAAATACGATCGGAATGTTCTTGGTTTTCTCGGTACCGCGCATGAGTTCCGCCAGCTCGAAACCGTTCATTCCCGGCATCTGCACGTCGAGGATGGCCAACGCGAATTCATGTTGCAGCAGCAGCGATAAAGCCTCGTCTGCGGACAAGGCTTTATAGACGGCGCGGTCTTCGCGCTTGATCAGTGCTTCAAGGGCCAACAGATTTTCTGGCAGATCATCGACGATCAGCAGTTTGGCTCGGACTTCACTTAGCATGCGATTCTTTCCAGCTCGACCAGCAGTTGACCAATATCACTCAAAGCGAGAATGCGATCCGGTACGCTCAACGCCAAGGCGGACTCGGGCATTATCGACGCTTGGGCAGTTTTCGGGTCTTGGACCACTGTAAACCCACCTTCTTGCTTGATGTGCGCCAAGCCACGAGCCCCGTCCGCATTGGCGCCGGTCAGTAAAACCCCTGCCAGACGCCTTCCAAAGGCATCTGCGGCTGACTCAAAAAGTATATCGATACTGGGGCGAGAATGGTGGACGCGGTCTTCAAGGCTTAAGGACAAGCTGAGATCACTTTCCACCGATACGTGATAGCCGGGGGCGGCGAAGTACAAGGTGCCTGGGTTAATAAGTTCCTTGTCGGCAACCTCTTTGACCCTCATCCCCAGATGTTGCTGAAAAACTGAAGCCAAACGGCTGCGACGCTCTTCCGGCAAATGCAACACCACGATAATCGGCAAACGAAAACCGGGTGCCAACGGAGAAAAAATCCGCAAGAGGGCTTCGACTCCACCTGCCGATGCGCCAATGACAATTGCATCGACAAGGGGCAACACGTTGCTGGAAACCGATTGAACGTCGTCATGGGTATTCATGATTTGCGGTAGATCCGTTCCTGCTTGACCAAGGCCACGAAATTTTTGCTATACGCCGAAAAGTCGAGTGTCTCTTTGCTGCCAAGCACTAGAAAACCGCGATGACACAGCGAGTCATGAAACAGCCCAAAGGCGCGATCCTGCAATTTTTTATTGAAGTAAATCAAAACGTTCCGACAGGAAATTAACTGAGTCTCTGAGAACACGCTGTCAGTGGCCAAGCTGTGATCGGCGAACGTCACGTTTTCACGCAGGGTTTTGTCGAAAATCGCGTAATCATACGCCGCCGTGTAGTAATCGGAGAACCTTCGCTCGCCGCCGGCCTTCTGATAGTTCTCGCCGTACGCCCGAATATTTTCCAGCGCGAAAATACCTTGCTTGGCCTTTTCCAGCGAACGGGGATTGATGTCAGTCGCGTAAATGATGGTTCGCTCAAGTAGACCTTCCTCACGCAGCAAGATGGCCATGGAGTAGACCTCTTCCCCCGTGCTGCAACCCGCAATCCAGATTTTTATCGATGGATACGTTTTCAGCAGCGGCACGACTTCCTGGCGAATGGCTAAAAAATGCCCAGGGTCGCGAAACATCTCACTGACCGGAATCGTCAGGTACTGGAGCAGTTGCAAGAACGCGGTCGGATCGTGCAGCACCCGCTCTTGCAATGCCGAAATGGTTTTGCAGTCGAATTGAATCAACGCGTGGTTAACCCGGCGCTTGATCGAAGCGCCGGAGTAATCGCGAAAGTCATAGCTGTATTTGAGATAAATCGCCTCGATCAACAGCCGCAATTCAATTTCAGCGTTTCGTTCATGAGGCATCGAGAAAATCCGGATACACGAGTCTGAGAATCATCTTAGTGGCCTCAAAGTCTCAGACGTTCCATTCAGATCCGCTCCATTTTTGGCAGCCACACCCGAATCAACGAAAACAGTCGATCAAGGTCGATGGGCTTGGCCAAATAATCATTGGAACCGGCCTGTAAGCAGCGCTCCTGATCATCTTTCATCGCCTTGGCGGTGACCGCAATAATTGGCAGTTTGCGCCAGCGTGGGTCTTTGCGAATTTCGATGGTCGCTTCGTAGCCATCCATTTCCGGCATCATCACGTCCATCAGCACCAAGTCGATGTCGTCCACTTCGTCCAGTTTTTTGATGGCTTCGAGACCATTACGGGCGATTTCAACCACTGCGCCCTTATGTTCCAGCGCGCTGGTCAGCGCGAAGATGTTACGCACGTCGTCGTCCACGACGAGGATTTTCCGACCCTCGAACACCTTGTCGCGGCTGCGAGCCGCTTTGAGCATTTTCTGCCGCTCGTTGGAAAGCTTGGATTCCACTTTGTGCAGGAACAAGGTCACTTCATCCAGCAGCCGTTCCGGTGAGCGAGCGCCCTTGATAATGATCGAACGTGAATACTTGAGCAGTTCGGCTTCTTCGTCTCGGGTCAAGTTTCGCCCGGTATAGACGATGACCGGTGGAAAGGCGCAGATGTCATCGGTCGACATGCGCTTGAGCAAATCATTGCCCAACATGTCCGGCAGCTTAAGGTCGATGATCATGCAGTCGTAGACGTTGTCGTGCAGCAGCGACAACGCATCCTGAGCAAAGCCGACTGCCGTTATTTCGATGTCATCGTCGCCAATCAGACGGGCAATGCTGTTGCGCTGCAACGCATCGTCTTCGACCAGCAGGATGCGTTTGACCTTCTGGGTCAACTTGGCTTCGAGCTTGGCAAAAACGTCTTTGAGTTCTTCACGTGTGGTGGGTTTGACCGCGTAACCGACCGCGCCCATGTGCATGGCCGCCTCTTGCCGGTCTTCGACTGATATCACGTGCACGGGTATGTGTCGGGTAGAAGCCAGCTCCTTCAATCGCTGCAATACCGTGAGGCCCGAATGATCGGGCAGGCGCATGTCCAGCAGGATGGCGTCAGGGATAAATTGCACCGCCAGGTTAAAACCTTCATCGGCGGCATGCGCCACCAGGCATTGGTAACCCAGTTCGTGGGCCAGGTCGAAAAGTATCTGGGCGAAACGGACCTCGTCCTCAACGACCAAAATGCATCTGGATTTAAAGGGGGTGTTATTTCGATCATCAGCAAACAGCGCAACCGGCTCTGGAGAAAGGGTGGCTGGCGCTACAACCACCGGCGCCGCGACGGGCAGTTGGATCGGCGCGGGTTGCTCACCGTATTCGAGCTGAACGGGCTCAACATACTGCTCCGGAACTACCAGCGTAAAAATACTGCCCTGCTCAGGAGCGCTGGTTACGGCAATTGAACCACCGAGTAGCTTGGCCAAGTCGCGGGAAATCGATAACCCCAGGCCTGTGCCGCCATACCGTCGATTGGTGGTGCCGTCGGCCTGACGGAACGCCTCGAAAATGCTCTCTTGATGCTCCTCGGCAATACCGATTCCCGAGTCGCGCACGGTAAAGGTGATGCCCTCACCCGGCTGGCGCGAGACGATCAAGCTGACGCTACCGCGTTCGGTGAATTTGATGGCGTTTGATAACAGGTTTTTCAGCACTTGCTCTAGGCGCTGGCGGTCGGTGAACAACATCGTTGGCGCACCCGCCTGGAGTTCAACCTGAAAATCGAGTTTTTTCTCGTTAGCCAAGGGTTGAAACATCCCTCGCAAGCCTTCAACCAACCGTGCCACGCTGGTATTTTCGGGACGCATGTCCAGTTTGCCGGCCTCGACTTTTGAAATATCGAGAATATCGTTAATCAAATTGAGCAAATCGTTGCCTGCCGAATAGATCGATTCGGCGAACTTGACCTGTTCCTCGGTGAGGTTTTCTGTCGGGTTTTCCGCCAGCAATTTTGCCAAAATCAATGAACTGTTCAGCGGTGTGCGCAGTTCATGGGACATGTTGGCGAGGAATTCCGACTTGTACTTACTGGAACGTTGCAGCTCCTCGGCCCTCGCCTCCAGTTCGACCTGGGCGATGTTCAGCTCTTCATTATTGCGATCCAGTGCATCGCGCTGGTCTGCCATCTCCTGGCCCTGCTCGGCCAGCTGCTTGTTAGTTTGTTCCAGCTCAGCCTGCTGGGTTTCCAGATGGACTTGGGATTCCTTGAGAATCCGTGACTGCTCTTCAAGCTCCTCGTTAGCGGTTTTCAGCTCTTCCTGCTGCACTTGCAGTTCTTCGTTCAGTTGCTGGGTTTCAGCGAGCACTTCCTGCAACCGCTGACGGTATCGCGCGGCCTCGATGGAGGTGCCAATATTGTCTGAAATCACCTGCAGGAACTCGACATCGCGCTCGGTGAGCGCTCGCAAGAAGCCCAGTTCTATGACCCCATTGACCTGATCATCGTTACTGGTCGGTACGACTATCACACTGCGCGGCGAACCTTCGCCTAACCCGGAGCTGACCTTGAAGTAGTCATGCGGTACATCGTCCAGTGTGATGATTTTGTCCTGCTGCGCCGCTTGGCCAATGACACCTTCGTCACTGTAAATCGACTGGTCGTGCTGTTCCTGCTCACGGGAAAACCCATAGGACGCGACGCGCCGATAACCGCCGTGCTCCTGGCGGACGTACATCGCTGCGACCGAGGCGCCCAAATACTGCGCAAAAAATTGCAAAACGTTACGACCGAGCAAGTTCAATGTCAGTTGCCCGAGCACCTGTTCGGCTAACTCACTCTGCCCGTTGCGCAGCCATGCGACGTGCTGCAAACGCAGTGCGTTTTCTTGCTGCAGTTTTAAATTGTCACTGTAAGTGCCAGACAGCATGAGCATGTCGCGACGGCCAATGAAGGCAACCAGCCCGCTGATCGACAGAACAAAGATCAAGTAAAGGCTGACAGTCCAAATCGTGGTTCGCGTTACGCCTTCGTTGCGAGACGTGCGCAGTTGTTGCTCCATCTGCACTGCAACTTCATATTCGGTTCGAATCTCGTCGGATAATCGCTTGCCACGTCCCGCTCGAATTGCGCTCTGATAGTCGCCGTTTTGACGACGCAGAGTGATCATTTCCTGGGCAAAGTCGTTCCAGTCGTTCTGCAAAGCAGACAGGCGCTTAAACCGATCGACTTGGGGAGGGTTGTCCGCGACGAGTTCTTCAATCCCTTTAAGCTCGCTCCTTATCGCCGGCTTGGCTACTTCGTAGGGATCAAGGAAATGCTCGTCACCGGTCAGCAGAAAACCGCGCATCCCGGTCTCCATGTCGACTGACAGCTTGAGCGAGCGATTGGCATTATTAATGACCCTATCGGTATGCTCGACCCATTGAATCGCTGACAATAAATACGTGATCAGGATGATGAAAAACACCGCACTCAGCACCCCGACGCCTAAGGGCAGGCTGATATTGCGGGTTAACATTTTGCGGAAGCGTTGCTCGTCAATCGAAGACGGATGGTTCATCAGGAGGCCCGGGCGAATTCATCGAAACCGCAGAGTCTGCCGTAAACGTCACCAAAAGACTCGATATCTGACATAAAAATACAAAATGTCAGGCACGAAGGGATGCCATTATTTTTTGAATAGCGACTTTGGTTGAATAGCGGACAGAAAAACACTCGTTTGAATAGATTTTTCGTAAATGTTGAACTTGTTGTCATTTTTTACTCACTGATGAATAGGCCGAACGGAGACAATCAGCCATCTACCTCGCTTTCATTCCAAGGAGTACCCCCATGTCCGCAGGCGCCAGCACCATCCTTGTAGTGGAAGACGATCACATTGTCCGCATGTTGATCGTCGATGTGCTGGAAGAGCTGGAATACACCGTATTCGAAGCGGCTGACGCCCAATCCGCTCTGGCGCAATTGAGCGATCATGGGAAAACGTTTGATTTGCTGATGACCGACCAAGGTCTGCCCGACATGAAGGGCGTCGACCTGGCCAACGCTGCGCTGGTCTTGCGCCCTGCATTGCCTGTGTTATTCGCCAGCGGTTATTCGGAAAACATCGACGTCCCTAAAGGCATGCACATGATTGGCAAGCCCTTTTCGATCGATCAACTGCGGGAAAAGGTTAGACACATTTTGAGTCAAGCGCATTGATGCGCAAACGGGTGCTCACCGCTCAATCGTTGTACGCACTTTAGTAATAGAGTATTCCCTCTGGCCAGCACCCCGGGAGTTGCGCAGACCTGAACGATCCAGTGCGCAACAGCTTGCGCAGTTCATTCGAACTGAAAGCTAAAAATCTCGAATAACAATGAGTTAATCATCTCAATATACTGTTTTTATTGACTATTTTATTTATGGCACAGCTCTTGATAAAGACAGGTCTCGCGACGCACTTGCGTCGACGTGGACCCCGTAATTATTAGTAAGGAGAGCTTCATGCCAACACCCGCTTATTTGACGATCGAAGGCACCAAACAGGGCCTGATCACCAAAGATACTTTCACCGCGCCCTCGGTTGGCAACATCTATCAGGAAGGTCATGAAGACCAGATCCTGGTCCAGGCCTTCGCCCACCAGATCATCATTCCTCGAGACCCTCAGTCCGGCCAACCTACGGGCCAGCGCGTTCACAAACCGCTGATGATCACCAAGGTGTTCGACAAGTCCTCGCCGTTGATTTTCACTGCCTTGACCACCGGCGAAATGCTGACCAAATGCCGTCTTGAATGGTTCCGCACCTCGGCGTCCGGCGCCCAAGAGCACTACTTCACCATCGAGCTGGAAGACGCACTGATTGTTGACGTGAACTCGCGGATGCCGAACTGCCAAGATCCAAGCCAGTCGCATTTCACCCACCTTGAAGACGTTTACTTTACCTACCGTAAAATCATCTGGACCCACGAAGTCAGCGGTACTTCGGGCTCTGATGATTGGCGTATCCCGGTCGCGGGCTAACCTCGACTGACGCTGTAAACAACGGCCAGGTTTTCCTGGCCGTTGTTCGTTATGACGCGGCACTTCCGATCCCCATGACGCCCTGTGGTTTAATAACCGCCCCCCGAACACAAGAAGTCTTTCCACATGAGCCTGAACCAACCGAGCACTGCGACCCATGTGCTCATCATTGGTTACGTCTGGCCCGAACCGCGCTCATCCGCGGCTGGCGGGCACATGATGCAAATCATCGACTGTTTTCTGGAGCAAGGCTGGCAGATCACGTTCAGCAGCCCGGCAGCAGTCGGCGAGCACAAGGCTGATCTTGCGGCGCTGGGCATCTGCGAAGTTAACATTGAACTCAATAACAGCAGTTTCGATACGTTCATTACCGAGCTTCAGCCGGACATCGTGTTGTTTGATCGCTTCATGATGGAAGAGCAATTCGGCTGGCGTGTAGAGAAGCACTGCCCGAACGCGCTACGGGTTCTGGAGACGGTCGACCTGCAATGCCTGCGCGACGCCCGTCATCTATTGTTCAAAGATCACCTCAAGAACAGCGTAGACCCCAATGAATTGAATGAATTTTTCAGTTCTCTTGCTCAAGGCGTTCTGCAACCGATGGCGGCCAGTGACGTCGCCAAACGAGAAATCGCTTCGCTTTATCGTTGCGACCTCAACCTGATGATCTCCGACGTCGAAATCGACCTGCTTGCGGATCAGTTCATGGTGCCCAAATCACTGCTGCACTGGTGCCCATTCATGCTGGATGACGTCCCCAGCCAAGGGCGACGGTTCGATGAGCGTGCGCACTTCCTCACCATTGGCAACTTCCGGCATGCGCCTAACTGGGACGCGGTGCTTTGGCTAAAAACTGCGATTTGGCCGCTGGTTCGCCAACAGCTGCCGTCTGCGCAACTGCATATCTACGGCGCCTACACCCCACCCAAAGCCACAGCACTGCACAATGCGGCGCAAGGTTTTCATGTAATGAACTGGGCCGAGGATGCATTGGAGGTCATGTCCGGCGCCCGCATCTGCCTGGCCCCGTTGCGTTTCGGCGCTGGCATCAAAGGCAAACTCCTCGACGCCATGCTCTGCGGCACCCCCAGCGTCACCACCCCCATTGGCGCCGAAGCCATGCACGGCGAACTGCCATGGCCCGGCGCAGTCGTCAGCAGCGCTAACGAGATTGCCGCTGCCGCCGTCGAACTGTACCGGGATGAAAACCTTTGGACCGCAGCGCAGGCGAAAGGCTGGGCACTACTGGAAGCGCGGTATCGCCATCAGCAACACTGCGCCAGCCTGATCACCCGCATCGAGGAATGTCGGCAAAACCTGCAGCAACATCGCCTGCAGAACTTCACCGGGGCAATGCTCCGCCATCACCATCACAAAAGTACCCAGTACATGGCGCAGTGGATTGAGGCGAAGAATCGGAACGCTCATTGAATTTGATGGCGGTGTTTGAGGCTGACTTACGTGTGAAATCACAGCTTCAAATGTAGGAGTATTCCTAAACTCAGGTGAAGTGCAGTCTCGAATATCTTGGCTTGATAAAGTTTGTGGGTTTTCAATCCAAGGATAGATACCCATGCCGATGCCAGCTTCCCCTCCAACCGAATCAGTGGTCTCCAATATATTGGATTAAAGAAGGCATCCGATATGCGCAATCCAAGGGACATTATGCTGACTAAACGGCTATCAATTTACGCGTTACTTGCGTTCTCGCTGCTCATCAACGGCTGGACTTGGCTTACTAGCCCGAACGCACCTCAACTTGACAAAGTTATCCTTAAATACCCATTTGGGGATCAAGGGTTTGTTTACGGCGTCAGCACAAATGGCGGGGGTGCGACCGTAGGATTCAGCTACCGGTATTACTTGGATAAAGGCCTACCCAACGACGAACAGATTCTGTCATCACTCACAGACGCTTCACCGTTCCTGATAACCAAAGACCCTAACGTAAAGATTCAATCTCGAGGCGAGGAATTGGACGTATGGGTAGCTGGACGCATTGATCAGTTCCGCAGCCAAGCCCTTGTCCGTCGCAGCCGTGATGAGTACCGCGTAGTGAATATCAACCTGACGTCTTCTAGTGGAGAAGTCGGGTCAATGTAGACCGACAGATCGCGGCGCTTCATTCGCAGGCAAGCCTGCTCCCACAGGATGTTGGTTAAACGAAAATTCTGAGCCAAACGCAAATCCTGTGAATTTAGATATTTCAATTGGTTATGTCTTGAAAGGTTTGCGCAACAGGTAGGTGTCCATGATCCAGCCCTTCTCCCGCCTGGCCGTTTCGCGGGTGCGTTTGATGTCAGCGCTGACGTCTTTGAGCCTTCCGGATATCAAAATCTCATCCGGCGTGCCCAGGTACGCGCCCCAATAAATGTGTAAATCACTGTCGGTCAGGCGATCAAAGGCGCAATGGGCGTCGAGCATCACCACCACATTTTCAACGCCGTCAGCGCCCTGCTGCATCAGTCGCCGCCCGGTAGTGATCTGAATCGGTTCGCCGATACGATTCAGCGGGATGCGATGCCGAGCGACCAGTGCCTGCACACTGGTAATACCTGGAATGACGTGATACTCGAATGGCTGAGCACCGCGCGCCAAGACCCGGTCAAGGATCCGCAGGGTGCTGTCGTACAACGACGGATCACCCCAAACCAGAAAACCACCCACTTCGCCCTCGCCCACTTCGTCGGCAATGAGTTGCTCGAACAGCACGGCTCGCTGCTCATGCCAGGCCTCAATACCCATTTCATAGGACACCGGATTTCCCAGCCGCACGGGGTCCTGCACTTGCACTATTCGGTAATTTGCGTGGGTGATGTAGCGCTCGCAAATGTCCTTTCTCAGGCGCAACAAATCGTCATTTTCATAGCCCTTGTCGAGTACGAAGAACACGTTCGTCTGGTTCATGGCGTTCACCGCCTGAATCGTGATCTGTTCCGGGTCCCCGGCGCCGATACCGATCAGCAGTATTTTTTTCATTAGGTAACAGCTCCAAAAGTGACGCGTGCTTTAAGCCCATAGATAGTGAACACCCGCCGCGGAGCAAGCAAACAGCAAAATCGGCGGGATCATCAAGGCGCGGCGCCTGACCCAAGTCCAAGCGGCCGACATTCTTGGCATGCCCCAACCCAAGGTTTCGGAGATGCTGCGGGGCAAATTTCGCGGCATCAGCGAATCAAAAATGATCGACTGCCTTGCGCGTTTGGGCCAAGACGTACAAATTGTCGTCAAGGCCGCACCACCCTCCCGGCGCGAGGGACGGGTTGAAGTGATATTTGCCTGACTGACACACTATTGCGACGAACAACCCATGACAAAAACAACAAGAATCACCGATCCGTCTTATGAGCTGATGGACGACCATAATGGCCTGTCGATCATCTACCGTGAACATGGCTTCCCGTGCCCGCTGGTGCGTTGGCACTTTCACAAAGAATACGAACTGCATTTGATCGTCGCCAGTTCCGGCAAGGTTTTCGTGGGCGATTACATTGGCAACTTCTACCCGGAAAGCCTGTTTCTGACAGGCCCTAACCTGCCGCATAACTGGATCAGCCAAGTCGACGAGAACGAGGTTGTGCCCAAACGCGACATGTTGGTGAATTTTACCGATGAATTATTTGAAAGCGGCAATTTGGTGTTCGCTGAACTCAAGACCCTGACGCCGCTGCTGGAGCGCGCCCAGTATGGGATTGAGTTCCGCTGCAAACGCACCATCCGTCAGGCCATGAAGCTGATGCAAAAAATTGCCGACAGTAAAGGCATCAGTCGCTTGGGGCATTTTTTCATTTTGCTGGAGCTGCTGGCGGCCAGCGATGACATTCAGTTGCTGTCAGGCACCCAATCGCCGCAACTGCCGGACGAACACAGTGTCGACCGCACCAACCGCGCCGTGGACTATATATTTGCCCACTACGCCCGCGAGCTGCCCCTTGAAGAAGTGGCCGACTATTTGGGCATGAAGCCGACGTATTTTTCCCGAGTGTTCAAACAGGCCACTGGCCGGTGTTTTGTGGAATTCGTCAATCGGCTGCGCATCAGCAAATCCTGCGAACTGCTGGCGGTGGGCGATAAGCCCGTGACCGATGTCTGTTTCGAGTCCGGGTTTAATAACATCTCAAACTTCAACCGCCGCTTCCAACAGCTCAAGGGCATGACGCCGTCCCACTACCGTCGATTAGCCGTGCAGCGCCTGACCGAACAAAACCTGTACTGAATTACCCCTCCCCATCGCCCTTCAAAAATGCCAAAACCGCTCTATGCTATGCAGGGGCGGTATTTCAGTGCGTTTACTTTCACGCACCCTGTGCAAAATAGTATCAGTTCGAGTGCTGCGCAGGATTTGTCATTGCACGCCGAGACCGTTGTAATCAGTGGACAGTCTTCCGTACCTCCGGAAGCTACAAAAACAATAACTGACCCTCTGCAGCCTCATCGGCGCAGAAGAGGAGTAATCGATGAAGATCCCCGCAAAGCTCTTACTTGCAAGTACCTGTCTGGCTCTCAGCGGCATCGCCTCCGCCGGCACTGTGACCATCGCCACGGTCAACAACAGTGACATGATCCGCATGCAACGCCTCTCCAAAACCTTCGAGCAAGAACACCCTGACATCAAGCTCAATTGGGTGGTGCTGGAAGAAAACGTCCTGCGTCAACGACTCACCACTGATATCGCCACCAAAGGCGGGCAATTCGACGTGCTGACCATCGGCATGTACGAAGCGTCACTCTGGGGCCAGAAAGGTTGGCTTGAAGAGATGAAGGACTTACCGGCCAGTTACGCGCTGGACGATGTGTTCCCGTCCGTACGTGATGGCCTGTCAGTGGATGGCAAACTTTTCGCCCTGCCGTTTTACGCTGAAAGCTCAATGACCTACTACCGCACCGACCTGTTCAAAGCGGCCGGTCTGACCATGCCTGAGCGTCCAACCTGGACTCAAATTGCCGAGTTCGCGGCCAAACTCACCGACAAGAACAAAGAGCAGTACGGCATTTGTTTGCGTGGCAAAGCCGGCTGGGGCGAAAACATGGCCCTGATCAGCACCGTCGCCAACTCGTTTGGCGCACGCTGGTTCGACGAACAGTGGAAACCGCAGTTCGACCAACCTGAATGGAAAAACGCGCTGAACTTCTACGTCAATACCATGAAGGCTTCCGGTCCTCCCGGTGCCTCCAGCAATGGTTTCAACGAAAACCTGGCCTTGTTCAACAGCGGCAAATGCGCCATCTGGGTCGATGCCACCGTTGCCGGCTCGTTCGTCACCGACAAGACCCAAAGCAAAGTCGCGGACAACGTAGGCTTCACTTACGCACCGCATGAAGTCACCGACAAAGGCTCGGCGTGGCTTTACTCCTGGGCACTGGCGATCCCGACCAGCGCAAAAAACCAGACAGACGCCAAAGCCTTTAGCGAATGGGCAACCTCCAAGGAATACGCTGCGTTAGTCGCCAAGACTGACGGTGTTGCCAACGTGCCACCAGGGACCCGCGCTTCGACTTACAGCGACGCGTACATGGCGGCTGCACCCTTCGCCAAAATCACCCTGGAATCGCTGAAAGCCGTCACGCCAAAAACACCGACGCTTAAGCCGGTGCCTTACGTTGGCATCCAGTTGGTGACCATTCCTGAGTTCCAGGCAATCGGTACGTCTGTTGGCCAACAGTTTTCGGCAGCGCTGGTCGGTTCCAGCACGGTTGACGCGGCTCTGGCCTCGGCTCAAACCACCACCGAACGCGACATGAAGCGCGCGGGCTATCCGAAGAAATAGTCACGACCGACTGTTGCCAGTGCCGAGCGGCTCCCCGCTGCTCGGCACCTTGTCCAGGCTTGCACCGAGTTTCGGAGTCACCATGAATACGTCTGCCATCAATCCTCGTCTGGATACGTCCAGCCCGACACCCAAAGCAAAACGCCGCCTGACTAAACCCGGCTGGTATCTGGTCAGTCCCTCGGTATTGATGTTGCTGGTGTGGATGATCGTGCCATTGAGCATGACCGTTTACTTCTCTACGATTCGTTACAACCTGCTGTCGCCCGGCGACCACGAATTTGTCGGGTTGGAAAACTTCACGTATTTCATCACTGACAGCGGGTTCATTCCCGGCGCCATCAATACCTTGTTGCTGGTGGGCAGCGTGCTGTTGATCAGTGTCATTCTCGGCGTATTGATTTCCGCATTGCTGGAGGCCAGTGAATTTTTCGGTCGCGGCATCGTGCGTGTGCTGTTGATCTCGCCATTCTTCATCATGCCAACCGTCAGTGCGTTGATCTGGAAAAACCTGATTTTCCACCCGGTGTCGGGAATTCTCGCGGCGCTCTGGCGAGTCTTTGGTGCGCAGCCGGTGGACTGGCTGGCTCACTTTCCGCTGATGTCGATCATTATCATTGTGTCCTGGCAATGGCTGCCCTTCGCCATTCTGATCCTGATGACCGCCATGCAATCGCTGGATCAAGAACAGAAAGAAGCAGCCCGCTTGGATGGTGCTGGCCCAATCGCGATCTTTTGGCACCTGACCTTGCCGCACTTGGCACGGCCCATTGCGGTGGTGATCATGATCGAAACGATTTTCCTGCTCTCGGTATTCGCCGAAATTTTCACCACCACCAACGGCGGGCCGGGCTATGCATCGACCAATCTGGCGTACCTGATCTACAACCAGGCGTTGCTGCAGTTCGACGTCGGTATGGCTTCGGCTGGCGGCTTGATCGCCGTGGTCATTGCCAACATTGCCGCGATTATCCTGATTCGGATGATCGGCAAAAACCTCACCGACAAGTCATGAGGGCCTTGCCATGATGACACTCAAACAATCCCGCCGTTTACAGAGCGTGCTGCTGGGCACCCTGTCCTGGGCGATTGCAGCACTGATCTTTTTCCCGATCTTTTGGATGGTCCTGACCAGTTTCAAAACCGAGATCGATGCCTTCGCCACACCGCCGCAGTTCTTCTTCACCCCAACGCTGGAAAACTACATCCATATCCAGGAACGCAGTGATTACTTTCACTTCGCCTGGAACTCAATCGTTATTTCCTTCAGCGCCACCATCATCTGCTTGCTGGTGGCCGTGCCGGCGGCTTACTCCATGGCGTTTTTCGAGACTAAGCGCACCAAAGGCACACTGCTGTGGATGCTCTCGACCAAGATGCTGCCGCCCGTGGGCGTGCTGATGCCGATTTACTTGCTAGCCAAAACCTTTGGCCTGCTGGACACCCGCTTTGCGCTGATCGCCATTTACACCCTGATCAACCTGCCGATTGTGGTCTGGATGATTTACACCTACTTCAAGGACATTCCTCCGGACATTCTTGAAGCAGCGCGTCTGGACGGCGCCACCACCGCCCAGGAAATCTTTCGGGTGCTGGTCCCGATCTGCAAAGGCGGATTGGCATCTACCGCCCTTCTTTCGTTGATTCTGTGTTGGAACGAAGCGTTCTGGTCACTGAACCTGACGTCATCAAACGCCGCGCCGTTGACGGCCCTGATCGCCTCCTACTCCAGCCCCGAAGGGTTGTTCTGGGCCAAGCTTTCTGCGGTCTCGACCCTGGCTTGTGCGCCGATCCTGATCTTCGGTTGGATCAGCCAAAAACAATTGGTTCGCGGCCTGTCTTTCGGCGCCGTCAAATAGATAGTTTCAGCCTCTTTAACGAGAGCAGAACGGAGGCCATATGGCTAACCTGAGCATTAGAAATTTACAAAAAGGCTTCGACGGCCACGAGATTCTCAAAGGTATTGACCTGGACGTTCGCGACCGTGAGTTCGTGGTCTTTGTAGGACCCTCGGGCTGTGGCAAATCAACCCTGCTGCGGTGTATCGCCGGGCTTGAAGAAGTCACTGGCGGCACCATCGAGCTTGATGGACGTGACATCACCGAAGTGTCCCCGGCCAAGCGCGATTTGGCCATGGTGTTTCAAACCTACGCGCTCTACCCCCACATGACCGTGCGCAAGAACATGTCCTTCGCCCTCGACCTGGCAGGCGGTGACAAAGCTGAGGTCGACCGCAAAGTCGCCGAAGCCGCGCGTATTTTGCAACTGGAACCGCTGCTGGAGCGCAAACCGAAACAGCTGTCCGGCGGACAGCGCCAGCGGGTCGCCATCGGGCGTGCCATCGTGCGTAATCCAAAAGTCTTCCTGTTCGACGAACCGTTATCCAACCTCGACGCCGCCCTGCGGGTACAAACCCGGCTGGAGCTGTCGCGGCTGCACAAAGAATTGAAAGCAACGATGATCTACGTGACCCACGATCAGGTCGAAGCCATGACCCTGGCCGACAAAGTGGTGGTACTCAATGGCGGCAAAGTTGAACAGGTCGGTACGCCACTGGAGCTGTATCACCACCCGGCCAACTTGTTTGTTGCCGGTTTTCTCGGCACACCGAAGATGGGCTTTCTCAAAGGCAAGATCAGCCGCGTCGACAGCAGTGGCTGTGATGTGTCCCTTGATGCGGGTGCCATTGTCAGCTTGCCGTTGAACGGCGCCAGCTTGACAGTCGGCAGCCCGGTGACCTTGGGCATTCGTCCGGAGCATCTGAACATTGCCAACGTCGGCGACTGTCAGATGCAAGTGATTGCCGACGTCAGCGAACGCCTGGGCAGCGACACGTTTTGCCACGTGCGGACCTCGTCTGGTGAAGCCTTGACCATGCGTATCCGCGGCGATCTCGCCAGTAAGTACGGCGAAACGCTGAACCTGCACCTGGACAGCGCCCATTGCCATTTGTTCGACGCCCAAGGTCTGGTCATCGCCAACGCCTTGCAGGTCGCCGCTTAAGCATTCGAGAATTCTGATCATGAAGCTCAACAAGCAAAACCTGTCACAACTGGATCCGCATATTGCCCGCCCGGCCTACTCGCCCAGCGAAACCCGTCAAGGCATCGCCCACATCGGGGTCGGTGGTTTTCACCGTGCGCATCAGGCGTTTTACACCGATGCGCTAATGAACACCGGCGCAGGCCATGACTGGAGCATTTGCGGCATCGGCCTGCGACCGGAAGACCTCGGCGTGCGTGACGCCTTACAAGGACAGGACTATCTGTACACGCTGTACGAGTTGGGTGACACCGACGACACTGAAACCCGCATCATCGGCTCCATCAGCGGCATGTTGCTGGCGGCAGACGGTGTCCAGGCGCTGATCGACAAGCTCGCCAGCCCTGAGATTCGTATTGTGTCGCTGACCATCACCGAAGGCGGTTATTGCATCGACGACAGCAACGGCGAATTCATGGCGCATTTGCCACAGATTCAGCACGACTTGGCGCACCCGTCGACACCCACCACCGTCTTCGGCTTACTGTGCGCCGCATTGGCCAAACGCCGCCAGAACGGCACGCCCGCGTTTACCTTGATGTCCTGCGATAACCTGCCGCATAACGGCGCTGTGGCCCGAAAAGCCCTGCTGGCGTTCGCGACCTTGCGCGACGCCGATTTGCACGACTGGATCGCCTCCAATGTCAGCTTCCCCAACGCCATGGTTGACCGCATCACCCCCATGACCAGCACCGCTCACCGCTTGCAGCTGCATGACGAAAAGGGCATCGACGACGCTTGGCCAGTGGTCTGCGAACCTTTCGTGCAATGGGTATTGGAAGACAAGTTCGTCAACGGGCGTCCCGCGTGGGAAAAAGTCGGCGTGCAGTTCACTGACGATGTAACGCCTTACGAAGACATGAAAATAAAGTTGCTCAATGGCAGCCACTTGGCATTAACGTATTTGGGCTTTTTGCAGGGCTACCGCTTCGTCCATGAAACCATGAACGATCCACTCTACGTGCGCTACATCCGCGCCTACATGGACCTGGACGTGACACCGCAATTGGCTTCGGTGCCCGGCATTGATCTGGACACCTACAAAGACACCTTGATTCAGCGCTTCTCCAACCAGGCCATCGCCGACCAACTGGAGCGCGTGTGCTCCGACGGCTCGTCGAAGTTTCCCAAATTCACGGTTCCGACCATCAATCGGCTGATTCTCGACAAGGGTAACCTCGACCGCGCATCGTTGGTGGTCGCAGCTTGGGCGCTGTACCTCAAGGGCAAAGACGAGAACGGCGCAACGTTCAAGATACCCGACCCGCGCGCCGAGTTCTGCCAAGCGTTGGTGGCTGATGATGTGTTGGTTACCCAGCGGCTGCTGGCGGTGGAAGAGATTTTCGGCGCGGCCATTGCGCAATCGGCTGAGTTCATCGCGTCTTTCGAACACAATCTCAACAGCCTGCGCGAGCTGGGCGTGAAGAAAACCCTGGAAAAACTGTTGGCCACAATCGCCTGAGGTGACCCTATGTTTCTCGGTATTGACTGCGGTACCCAAGGCACCAAAGCGATTGTGCTCGATGCCGAGAGCGGTAAGGTCCTCGGCCAAGGCTCCGCGCCGCACACCTTGATCAGCGCTGCCAATGGGCGGCGCGAGCAAGAGGTCTCGCAGTGGCTGACAGCGTTCGAGCAAGCGACTCGCCAAGCGCTGGCGCAAGCGGGCATCAGCGGTTCGCTGATTCAGGCCATTGGCGTCTCAGGTCAACAACACGGATTGGTGTTGCTCGATCAACAGGGCGAGGTGTTACGCCCGGCCAAGCTGTGGTGCGACACCGAAACCACACCGGAAAATGATCGGCTCTTGGAGTACCTCGGCGGTGAGGCGGGTTCATTGGCGCGCTTGGGTGTTGCCATCGCGCCGGGTTACACCGTGTCCAAGCTGCTGTGGACCAAGGAGCAGCACCCGGATGTGTTCGAGCGCATCGATAAGATTCTTTTGCCCCACGACTACCTGAATTATTGGCTCACCGGCCGCTGCTGCAGCGAGTTTGGTGATGCCTCTGGCACCGGCTATTTCAACGTCCGCACCCGCCATTGGGACTCGGCCATTCTGGAACACATCGACCCCAGCGGTCGGTTACACCGGGCCTTGCCGCAGTTGCTCGACGCCCAGCAATGCGTGGGCACGATTCTTCCCGAAATTGCTCAACGGTTGGGGCTCAACCCTGAGGCGATTGTTTCCAGTGGCGGCGGCGACAACATGATGGGCGCCATCGGCACTGGCAATATCGAACCGGGCTCAATCACCATGAGCCTGGGTTCGTCAGGCACGGTTTACGCGTACGCAGGCGAAGCGCAGGTCAGCGATCAAGCGTCGGTGGCGACGTTCTGTTCGTCTTCCGGCGGTTGGCTGCCATTGATTTGCACCATGAACCTGACCAACGCCACCAGCGCTGTCCGCGAATTGTTTGCGCTGGACATCGAGCAATTCAATCGAGCCATTGCCGAGGCGCCCATCGGTGCGCACGGCGTGTTGATGCTGCCGTTTCTCAACGGCGAACGCGTCCCTGCCCTGCCCAATGCCACCGGTAGTATTTTGGGTCTCGACAGTACCAACCTGAACCAGGCGAATCTGTGCCGAGCAGTGGTCGAGGGCACGACCTTTGGCTTGCGCTACGGCTTGGACTTGTTGCGGGCCAGCGGCATCAAAAGCCAGGCGATCCGGCTGATCGGCGGCGGCGCTAAAAGCGCCATTTGGCGGCAGATTGTCGCTGACATCATGGACACCCCCGTCATCTGTACCCAGCACAGCGAAGCGGCAGCGTTAGGCGCGGCAATTCAAGCCGCGTGGTGCTGGTACGAAGAGCAGGGGCAAAATCCCGGGCTAAACTCTTTGTGTCGTCGTTGCGTCAGCCTTGATGCAAGCAGCGAAACTCAACCCGTAGCGGAAAATGTTGCTGCCTATCAGCGGGTTTATGACCGCTATCGCGCGTGCTTAAAGGCACTTTGAGGCCATTGATGTTTTTGGAGCGTTTATGTTTTTAGTCTGTGGCGAAGCGTTGTTCGACTTTTTCAGCCAGCCAGATAGCAGCGGGCATAGCAATCGAGTCGGTTTCCAAGCCGTTGCCGGCGGTTCACCATTCAACGTGGCGGTCGGGCTAAGCCGACTGGGCATCACGGCGGCGCTGTTTGCCGGCCTTTCCAACGATTATCTGGGCCGGCGTTTACGCACCGTGCTGGACGAGGAAGGCGTACGCCCCGATTACCTGATTGATTTCAACGCCCCGACCACGCTGGCAATGGTGGCCGTGGGTGCCGACGGTTCACCGCACTATAGTTTTCGCGGTGAAGGTTGCGCGGACCGTCAGTTGCAACTGGAGCACGTGCCCGTATTAGGCGACCACATACGGGGTATCCACGTGGGCTCTTTTTCATTGGTGGTACGCCCAGTCGCCGATACGTTGCTGGCCTTGGTCAGGCGCGAGAGCGCACAACGGTTGATTAGCCTGGACCCGAATGTTCGTCTCAATCCAGAGCCCGACATTCAACGCTGGCGTGAGCAGATCAGCGCCTTCGCCGAGCACGCGCACCTGATCAAAGTCAGCGATGAAGACCTCTCCCTGCTGTACCCCGATCTGGATCCACAGACTGTCGCCGAAGGTTGGTTAACTCAACGTTGCCAATTGGTGTTCCTGACCCGTGGCACCGAAGGCGTCAGCGTGTTCACCCGCCATCACGGAGCCTGGTCTATTGCGGCCCGCAAAGTCGTCACCGCCGATACCGTCGGTGCAGGCGACACTTTCCAAGCGGCGTTGATTACCTACCTCACCGAACACCAACTCGACAGCCCGCTCGGCCTCGAAGCGCTGACCCACGAACAAATCACCGAGATGATGCAGTTCGCCGTCGCTGCAGCGGCCTTGACCTGCACCAAAGTCGGACCGGACTTGCCGTACCGGGATCAGGTCACGCTGATATAACTCTAGATGCATCTTTGGGGTTGCAGTATGGCTCTTAGCCGCATCCGCGGACTTGAAACACTGTGGGCGAGGATCGACGACGGCCCAACGTTCCACACCCTAACGATTATTTTGAGGAATCCGCATGAGCCTGTCTTACTACCAACTGTCTGTCCCGGTATTCCTGCGCAGTTTGAACAACTTGTCGAAGTGGCTGGATAAAGCAGTCGAACACGCCACCGCCAATGGCACGACTATCGACGAACTGTTGCAAGCGCGCCTCGCACCGGACATGTACACCCTGACGGGTCAAATCCAAGCAGCCAGCGATGCATCGAAACTCTGCACCGCACGCTTGGCCGGGGTGACGCCGCCGAGCTACTCGGATACCGAGACCACCCTCGAGCAGTTGCGCGAACGCATCGCCAACACCCAGGCGTTTATCCGCAGCGTGACGCCAGAGCAATACGAAGCCAACGCGGGCAAGACCGTCACTCTGAAGACCCCAAGCCAGGAAATGATCTTCAGCCAGCAGGATTACCTGTTGAACTTTGCTGTGCCGAACTTCTACTTTCACCTGACCACCGCCTACGACATTTTGCGTCACAACGGCGTGGCAATGGGCAAGCTGGACTTCTTGGGCGGGATCTAGGCCATCGGCTTAGCAGCAGAATCAGGCAATAACCGGGCAGGATCCAGATAGCGCTGCTGATTGTCCGGTCGTAATCTCGATCCATGCGAAGCGCCCCACAGCGGCGCTTTGCAAACGGGTTCTCAGCGCTGCATCGCTTGTTTTTATTCGGGTTCCCCCGCACTGACCGTCCCGGACCTTCTTTCCTGAATGTGGCCGGAGTCAACTCATGAAAAGCTTTATCGCCGCGCTCTTCACCGTGATGATTCTGGCCATCAGTGCCAGTGCCTTGGCAATGCCCAGGACGCACGAACGCTCGCACAGTAACGGCCCGCATTCAGTACACGTTTACCTCACCCAATTCGACATCGAGTATTTCGACGTGATGCTACTCAGCTGATGACCGCAGAGGCATTCAGGCGCTTTTGGAAAAAGAAACGCTGGTGCCCCGGCGGAAAGTCTTCGACTTTGGCGAACTCGACGAACCCGTGCTTGCGGTAGAACTCAGGCGCCTGAAAGCTAAAGGTATCCAGCCATATGCCTATGCAGTCGTTCTTGCGGGCGTGGTCTTCGGCCATGTGCATCAGGCGCGAACCCATGCCTTGCCCTCGGCACTGCTCAGGCACGGCCAGTAACTCGACAAACAACCAACGGTAGAGACTGCGGCCGTACAAGCCGCCGATGATTTCATTGCTCTGCTCGTCGCGAATCAGCAACGCGAATCGCTCAGGCTTGGCATCGCCCGCCTGGGAAACGTTGTAGGCCCGCAACGGCTTGAGAATCGCCAGGTATTCTGCTTCACCAGGACTTTGTGATACGTCGATCCTAACGCTCATTCGCTTCTCCCTAAGCATGCCCAAACACTCAGAATTTCACCTTGCGGCGCATGAAACCATTGATGACGACCACAACGACCGCCACGGCGATAGCGATGTACTGAAAGGTTTTTTCCGTGATCACGCCGGTGTTCTGCAGGTGTGACAAGCCCAGCATGATCGCCAGTACCACGAGGGCGATCACAATCGAATACGACAAACGCTGTTTGTTAGTCATTACGTTTTCCTGATAGGCGTAGAAATCATTTGCGCCGTGCAAATGCGCGCCTATGGTACCGCTGATAGTCTGGCGTGGCACGATCGGTTTGAGTTACTGAGCCTTGAGCTTCTCAAAGGACATGCGCATGTCCGAAGCCCAACCGTCGAGAACCACTTTGACGTCGACGGCAGTCAGCACCTGCTTATGGTTTTCCAGGGTTTTTCCGGTGCCCTTGCGCACCACCTGCCCGACTACCTGATTACTGCCTGGCCTCCAGGACAACCCGCAATCGCAATTGCACCGGCACAAAGCACACTGAACAACAATGGCTGTTTCATTCCCTGACTCCTGAACCAGTTGAGCAATCCTTACAGACTGCCGGCGCACCACACGTTGAACTAACACGCCTACGAGCTAGTTATAAAACACATTGTCGATTACGCCAGTTTAGAGGTGCATTTAATATTCGGCACGCGGACGACTTATCATCTGCAAAAACCCGGTAACTGATCCGTATCAGTGTGAAACCAAAGCCGATGAGATAAACCTTCGTGGTCTAATGCCCGCCCGTTTCCAACACCACGTCTCAAAGGAGTCACCGATGCCCCACGAAGGCAACCTGCTGCAGGCCGCTGTTGTGTTTCTGCTTGCCGCAGTCCTCACCGTGCCACTGGCCAAACGCTTGCAACTGGGCGCGGTGCTGGGCTATTTGTTTGCCGGAGTGATTATCGGCCCGTCGGTGTTGGGGCTCATTGACAACCCACAAAGCGTCAGCGACATATCCGAGTTGGGCGTGGTACTGCTGCTGTTCATCATTGGGCTTGAATTGTCGCCTCGGCGTTTATGGGTGATGCGCAAGTCGGTGTTTGGCGTCGGACTGGCACAGGTGCTAGTGACCGGGCTGGTGATTGGCGGCGTTGCCTTGTTCGCTTTCGACCAGCCGTTCAATAGCGCGGTGGTGTTGGGACTGGGTTTGGCGTTGTCGTCCACTGCCTTCGGCCTGCAAAGCCTGGCCGAGCGTAAGGAGCTCAACAGCCCCCACGGTCGCCTGGCCTTTGCCATTTTGCTGTTCCAGGACATCGCTGCTATTCCGTTGATTGCCATGGTGCCGTTCCTCGCGGGCGTCAACGATCACGCCAGTCACGCCGACAAGCTGACCCACGGTCTGCAAGTAGCAGGGAGTATCGTAATTCTTGTGATTGGCGGACGTTATCTGTTGACACCCGTGTTTCGCATCGTCGCCAAAACTGGCCTGCAAGAAGTCTCAACCGCTACCGCATTGCTGGTGGTCATCGGTACTGCCTGGCTGATGAGCCAAGTCGGCGTCTCCATGGCCCTTGGGGCATTTTTGGCTGGATTACTGCTGGCAGATTCCGAGTACCGCCACGAATTGGAATCGCAGATTGAACCGTTCAAAGGCTTGTTACTCGGGCTGTTCTTTATCAGCGTGGGCATGGGCGCCAATATCGCGTTGTTGTTTAGCGTGCCCAGTGTGGTGCTGGGCTTGATGCTGTTGTTGATGCTGTTGAAGTTGCCCCTGTTGTTTTGCATAGGACGGTTAGCGGGCGGACTCAATCAGCAAAGCGCCCTGCGCCTGGGCGTGGTGCTGGCGGCCGGAGGGGAGTTTGCCTTCGTGGTGTTCAAGATCGGCCGCGATCAAGGGCTGTTTGAACCTCGACTGTACGACATTCTGGTATTGACCATTACCTTGTCTATGGCCCTGACGCCCTTGTTGCTGCTGCTGGTTTCACACCTGCTGAAACGAAAAGTCGTCGCGCAGGTGGTGCCAGACGAGTACCGCGATATCGAAAGCGACGCTCCCCGCGTGGTGATTGCAGGTATGGGGCGGATGGGCCAAATCATTGCGCGGATTTTACGGGCGCAAAAAATCTCCTTCGTGGCGCTGGACACCTCCGTAGAGTCCATCGAGTTCTCTCGCAGCTTCGGGCATATGCCGGTGTTTTATGGTGACCCGTTACGCCCGGAGATCTTGCGTACGGCCAAGGTTGATCAAGCAGAATTTTTTATCATCGCCACCGATGACCCTGATACCAACATCAAGACTGCCGAACTGGTGCGCAAGCTGTACCCAACGATGAAAATCATCGCTCGAGCACGTAACCGTCAGCATGTGCATCGCTTGATGGACGTCGGCGCGCAGCCAGTGCGGGAAACCTTCTATTCCAGCCTGGAAATGAGCCGTCGCACGCTGGTCGGCTTAGGCCTAAGCCAGAACCAAGCCGATGCGCGGATCAGTCGCTTCAAACACCACGATGAACAGGTGCTCAATGCTCAGCATCAGGTGTACGACGACGCGGCCAAAGTCATGCAGACCGCGCGGGAAGCCAGAGCCGAGTTGGCGAAACTGTTCGAGGCGGATCGGCAGGAAGAGGAATCGGCAAAGGGCTGACACCTGCCATCTTTGACCCCAAGGAGCCAACTTGTTGGCGATATATCAGATAAAGCGGTCTTGCTGAAACACCGCGTCGCGCCCTTCCCGAATGAATTCGGTCCCACCGACAAATCGCGACCCCCTGTGGGACCGAATTTATTCGGGAAGCGTTATACCTGGCACACCGCGTTGATCGCCTCGCCAACAAGTTGGCTCCCACAGATTGAATCCGCTGGGACGGTAAAACGCCTGTCGGCTCAGGCAAAAACCTCACTCAAGGGGATGAAATTCACCCAGTCGCCCTCAGCAACGGTGGTGCCTTCTCGGATTTCGATTAACCCGTCCGCCCAGGCTGCGCTGCGCAATACACTCGAGCTTTGGTTGCGGTAATACATCGCTCGCCCCTGCTCCATGCGTCCGCGTAGATATTCTCGGCGGTCACCGGGCTTGCTCCAGGTAAAGCCGGCGGGCACTTGGAATTGCAGCGGGGCCACGTCTTCAACGCCTTGACGGCGCAACAGATAAGGCCGCGCCAGCAGCGCGAAGGTCACCAGTGTCGAGGCTGGGTTACCCGGCAATCCGATCACCGGCACGCCACGAAAATGGCCAAAGGTAAGGGGCTTGCCCGGTTTGATCGCCAGTTTCCACAATGACAACTCCCCGTCTTCTCGCAATGCATGCCCGAGAAAATCGGCCTCGCCCACGGATACACCGCCCGTCGACAGGATCAAGTCGACGTGGCTAAGGCTGCCCAACGCGGCACGGGTTTTTTCCAGATCATCTGGCAAGATCCCGGCGTCTATCACCTCGCAACCCAAGCGCTGCAGCCAACTGCACAACAACACCCGATTACTGTTGTAGATTTGCCCCGGCCCCAAGGGTAGCCCCGGCTCAATCAACTCATCGCCCGTAGACAAGACTGCCACGCGCGCACGTCGGACCACGGTCAACTGCGCCAGGCCTAGCGAGGCGGCAAGCCCCAACTCGATGGGACCCATGCGTGTACCTGCCGCCAGTACCTGCTCGCCGACTGTTGTTTCCTGACCCTGCGGGCGGATGTTTTGCTCAAGTCTCATCGGCTCAGTGAAATGCACCCGCTGATCGGCCAATACTTCGGCGTTTTCCTGCATCTCCACACAGTCGGCACCGGCCGGAACTGGCGCACCGGTAAATATCCGGGCGCAGGTGCCTGGGGTTAAAGGGGCTGGCGCTTGCCCGGCAAAAATCCGTTGGCTGACCGGCAACGGCTCGCCAGTCCAGTCCGACAACCTGAGTGCGTAACCGTCCATGGCGCTGTTAGGCCATGGGGGTAAATCCAGGGTTGAGACCAATTCTTCAGCCAACACCCGTCCGTGCGCGCTTGCCAATGAAACCCGCTCACTCTCAAGGATGGGCGTTGCTTCAGCCATCTCCAGTAAACGCGCCATGGCCACTTCGACCAGCATCATCGGCCGGGCTCCAGTGCTTTTCATATCCACTTACCCGCGGGTTTCGCAGGGCTCGGCCTGCTTAAGGTGGGCAACGAAATTACACGGACGGTGACGCGAATCCAGTTGTTCCGCCAGAATGCCATCCCAGCCGGTGCGGCATGCGTTGGTTGAGCCCGGCAGGCAACACACCAATGTGCCATTGGCCAGCCCTGCCAATGCGCGGGATTGCACGGTTGAGGTGCCGATATCGTCCCTGGAAATCTGCCGAAACAGCTCACCAAAACCATCGACTTTTTTGTCCAGCAAACAGTTAACCGCTTCCGGCGTACTGTCGCGCCCGGTGAAGCCGGTGCCGCCGGTAATCAATACCACCTGTACGTCGTCATCGGCGATCCAAGTCGCCACCTGAGCACGAATCTTGTACAGATCGTCCTTGAGCAATACCCGTTCTATCAGGCTATGCCCCGCTTCAGTCAGGCGATCGACGAACACTTGGCCGGACGTGTCGGTTTCTCGGGTACGGGTATCGCTGACGGTCAATACGGCAATATTCAAAGGAACGAATGGTGTATCAGCCTTCGATTTCATAGGCTCAATCCAGAGAGAAAGAAATAGCCCGCTGTTATATCACAGCGTCGATTTTGCAGGCCCGCCGGTTGGGGTGACAACGATTGACTGCCCATAACACTATTCAGGGAACTTGCCAGTGATGTATACGTCTCAAGCTCGTAAGCTCTAAACCAAAGCATTCCCTGATGGAGAGACGTTATGACTCAACGGACCCTAACCGCCGCCTTCCTGCTCGCATTGAGTGTGGCCAGCCTTGCCGGCTGTGCTTCGCCTACTGTGATCACTCTTAATGATGGTCGCGAAATTCAGGCTGTTGATACACCTAAATTCGACGAAGAGACAGGCTTCTACGAATTCAAACAGCTGGATGGTAAAGAGACCCGCGTAAATAAAGACCAGGTTCGCACCGTTAAAGAGCTGTAAGTTTTAACTGTTTCAGTTTTGGCAATACCGCTTGCGGCCAGCGTCGCAAGCGGGTGGCGGGCGCAATTGATGTATGTTGAATCAGTTCGATGTCCGGTTATTTCGGGGTGTAGCGCAGCCCGGTAGCGCGTCTCGTTCGGGACGAGAAGGCCGCAGGTTCGAATCCTGTCTCCCCGACCACCTGAGTGTTTCGACCCTTTGAAGTACGGCCCGAAACGTTGAAAAACCCGCCAAGCGCGGGTTTTTCTTTGTCTAACGCACGGCTGGAATGCTGAAACTAAACGTACTGCCCTGCCCCGGCTCGCTGCTTACCCACAACCGGCCGCCGTGGGCTTCGACGATCCCATGGGCAATGTAAAGACCCAGACCGCTTCCGGTTGGGTTGCCCTCTCGGTTAGCCCAGTAGCGGTCGAACACGTGGGGCAACTGTTCAGGATTGATACCAACACCATTGTCCCGAACTCTGAATACCACTCTGTCGTTGGCTGCCTCGGCCGACACTTCAATTTTGCCCGTCGACGGGGTGAATTTAATTGCGTTGCCCAATAAATTTGAGAACACCTGAAACAGCCGTTCCGGGTCAGCCTGGATGGTCAGGTTTGGCTCAGTCCCATAGCTGAACTCGATATTTTTGACCGCAATCAGTGGCGCAAGCGTCGTGCAGATCTGCTCTAGCATTACTTGGACATCAGTGGTGCGCAGTGAGACCGAATATCGCCCAGCCTCAAGCTTGGAGGTGTCGAGCAAATCATCCAGCAAGGCATTCATCCGCGAAGTGGCCTGGCGCATGGTATTGATGGCCGAGCCCATTCGTTGGCTGGACTTGCTGTCATCCACGACCACCATGTTTTGCATCACGCCACACTGCAGGGTGATGATGGTCATCGGTGTGCGCAGGTCGTGGGAAACCACGGCGACCAAGTCATCGCGCTCCCGTACCGCCTGGTGCTCGCGCTGCACCTGCCGTGACAAGTCGTTTTCCAGCGCTGAGCGTCGCAAGTTCTCTACGGCATAGAGGTCGCCGGAGCTCCAACGCTGGCTCATGCCCTCGACCTGCTGCTTCCATATTTCAAATGATAATCGCGGGTGCAAACGGTGAGGCCCGGACCCCGGCTTATCGGGCTTTCCGCTCCATTTGACCGTGGCTTTCACTTCCGCACGAAACCACATGACGGCGTTATCCACGGGTTTGGGCAAGGTGAAACCCAAGAGTCCGCTGGCCACACCGTGGTAAGCCTGGGCCGGTGAAAACTCAGCGCCAAGGTTTGCCGAGTGAAAAATCCCTTGCTGCTTGTGCCGCACCCAGCGATACAAGACGCGGATGTCCGTCGCGCTGGGGCAGTCGCCAAACACGTACAACTGATGCGCTATCAACACCGCGGCACCTGTAGCGCCGGTCAATGCCATCAGCTGCTGGGGATTGTTGATCAGGCCCTCAAGCACGTCGTTTTCAGCCGCCACCATGGCGGTGACCAAATGGTCCACCAGAACACTCTTTTGCGCCTGCTGATGTCGGGCGTCTATGTCTTCTAGCATGCTGATCTGTGAGGACAGCAACTGGCCTATGGACTTACAGGCGGTGCGCAATTCATGGGATACCGTCAATGGTTGACGATTACCGCAGGTGATCAAGCCCCAGAGTTTTTCATTTTTGATCAGGGAGATACTCATGGACGAGCGTACGCCCATGTTGTGCAGGTATTCGCAGTGCCAGGGCGACACGCTGCGCAAGACGGCGAAACTCAAGTCCAGCGGTTGCTGCGTGTCCGGGCACAGGGCTGGCTGAATCGCCGCGGGCAGATAGCGCGCATCTGGAATCACCCGAATCCAGTTTGCGCGATACAACTCTCTGGCCTGAGGCGGAATATCCGAGGCCGGAAAAAATGCCCTAGGTACGGTGACATCCCAGGCATCAACGCTTCACCGATGACCTGCCCATGCCCGTCTTCCTCGAAGCGATAAATCATCACCCGGTCGTAACCGGTCAGCGCCTGTATCTCACTGACACTGACCTGGTAAAGCGCATCCAGGGTTTTAGCCGCTTGCATTCTGCGTAATGCACGGGCAATAAGTCTTTGTTGATCGAAAAAGACCGGCGCATTCAACTCCAACTCAAGAATCAGTACACCCTGATGCCGATGCAGCAGACCGTCGAACAGGTTATCGCCCAGCTTTAACCTAAGCGGCTCGTTGTCCTCGCTGTCGAGATCTTCTACTGCGTGCTGCAGGCTTTCGAGCTGGGCGACGTCCAATAAGACCGCCACTGAGTGCTTGAGTAATTGGGCGGGAGCCAGCCCCAGTATGTCAAAACTGTTGGCGCTGATTTGCAGGACGGTCAAATCAGGTTCGGCCAGGGTCAGTAGCACCCCATGGGGCTGAATCGAACCGGGGATACGAATAGGCTCGTCTGCGCATTCTTTCAGCGCAACGGCAGGTGCGCCCAGTTCCAAGTAGGTCATTACAACACCCCTGAAAGTTCTAGCCATCCTTCAAAGCAGATAAACGTCTGCTGGGCGACTGCCACCGTTTGTGCAATGTCTTCAGCTTCGTGTACGCACGAAAGGCAGGCCAAAAAAACCTGCCATAAGTGTCGGGTTTCAACGCCATAGACGTCCATGAACGCGCCGCCCGTAGCGAACTCGACACCGACTTTAGCCTTAATGATGGGACGCAATGCTTGACCGCCTAGCGTCGCGCCTTCCACCACATACAACGCGCCCAACGCTTGGGCGTGTGTTTCAACCACGGGCAGGTTTTGGCATAACGGCAACGCGGCAATCTGCGCATCGGTCAAACCCAGCGCGAGTAAATCCTGCTTTAAAGTGGGCGTTTTAAGCCGCTGCGCCCACCCCATGCCCGGTATGTTCGATGCCGGCTCAGCAAGCAAGGCTTCGAAGGGCAAATAGAACCCGTAGTAGGCCTGCATAATGCGCCGATACACGGCGATGTCAGTGGTAAAAAAAGGTAAACGAGCATCCAGACGACGATGCAGGTGGGAAGTAGCGGCACGCAGATCGCTGTGGACCGGCTGCACAGGAAGCTGCTGTGTTTTCATATGCCTTGTAAAGTAACAGCAAGCTGTAAACCAATGTATCTTCGTTCGACACTATTTAATAAATAGTTGCCATGCCATGACTGGGCTAGTGATTTCTGCTCACCACTTCAGCTCGATGTCGGTCTCGAACAGCCGGACTTGCCCAGACAACGGATCGATAAAACGCAAGCTTTGCGCCAACAGTTTCAAGGGTTGATTGAAGTCATCCTTCACTGTGTTGATGACCTCCGGATAAAACGGGTCGTTACAGATGGGCGCACCCAACGCCGCCATGTGCACGCGCAATTGATGCTTCTTGCCCGTTACCGGGTACAGGCCATAACGCCAAAACTCGCCATTACGTTCACTGACCTCAATACGGGTTTCGGTATTGCTGACGCCCTCTGCTTCGCGCATTCGAAAAAAAGGCTCTCCGGCTACCAGACGGCTTTTATGCACTCGGGGAAACTCGACGTCAGGCAACGCCCGCGCAATGGCCTCATAACGTTTGTCGATTTGACGGGTTGGAAACAAGGACTGATACGCCGAACGGCTGCTCTTTTTTGCCGAGAACAACACCAGACCCGCCGTGTGGCGGTCAATTCGATGCAAGGGCACCAGATTGGGATTGTCGAGGCGGTGGATCAGACGTCGCAATAACGTCTGCTCTACATATTCGCCGGCGGGCGTTACCGGCAGAAAATGCGGTTTGTCGGCCACCACCAAGTGCTCATCAGCATACAAGATCGTTTCCAGTACCGGGATCGGTGTTTCGTTCGGCACTTCGCGAAAATAGTGAACACGCAAGCCTTCTTTGTAGGGTAACGCAGAGGTAATGGCCAAACCGCTAGCGTCCAGCACCCGGCCTCTGGCGATTCGATCCAGCCATTGCTCTCGACTGATCGCCGCAAAGTGCGCGCACAAACACTCCAGAACCGTGCCCCACGGCCCGGCGGGCAAATAAAGGGTGCTGGCCTGGGTGTGTGCGGGGGAGAAGTTCGACTCGGACATGAATGGGCTCAGCAGCGGGCGGGCCTTGATTGGCCGGTTGCGCATTATCGCGCAACGGTTGACTGGAATCTAATAGCCGTGTGCGCTGGTGCGGCCTTAGCCCGGAACCTGGCACCTAACCTAGCACCGAGCCAGCACCTGGCTTTGCGCCGCAGCGGCTTCAGTAAACTCTTTTAACCAACGCAATACGTCCACTGCCTCCCAGCGTGCGGGGTCGTATAACGCGTAAAGCAGGCCCTGATAACCGACCACATCCAACTGACGGTGATAACCTGCACGCTGAAACAGCGCTTCGATTTCGGCGAAACAGGTATTGAAATGCACTTTGGTAAACGGGGTTTTGCCCTCGGTGACCAAGCCATCCATGCGTAACTCCAGCACGGCTTCGCTGACCACCTCGGCCGACATGTGATTCACGCTGTTTTTCAATTGTTCGACATTGACCATGACTGTAGCTCTCTGTGTGTTCTTTGCATTCGTTCAATCGCGATTGGACTGCGCTGTCAAGCGCTGAGCTCTATCAGCACGGTTGCAAGACAGGACGCCCATGCGCCAGCGCGGAAATCGCAGGCGGCGGGAAGACCAGAAGCATACGAATAAATCCGCATTCCTGTACATGCATACAGTAAACGAATCAGAGATGACTGACCACGGGTTAATGCCGAGCGGGCGTCTAACGAAGAAACGTCACCACCTGTTCGGCATCGAAAGGCCAGTCCAGCTCGGCACCGGTATCGATGCGGCGCAGCACCGGAATACGCAGCCCGTAGTCCTCGAACATCGCTTCACTCTCGCCGATATCGATCAGCTCGACCATTAAACCGTGCTCGACCAAAGGCAACAGTTCCGCTTCGGCGACTTCACACAAGTGACACCCGAGGGTGCCCAATAGCTGGCATTCAGGAGGCATGGTTACACCTTTAAACAGAGACATTTGAGCGTGAGACAGGCCCTATTTTAGGCCCGTGTCATTGAGGGCGTCGAGGGCAAATCCCACGCTAAACGCTGCCAGGCTTTCAATCCTGACTGACCGATCCGATCTTGTGTATCGACAAGTCGGCACCGTAGTACTCCTCCTCCTGGGTCAAGCGCAGGCCGGTCACCCACTTGATTGCGCCATAAACGACGAATCCACCGAGCAGCGCCACGCCTACCCCCGCCGCGCTGCCGATCAATTGGCTAACCAGACTGACACCGCCCAATCCACCCAGCGCTGTTTGTCCAAAGATGCCGCAGGCGATACCCCCCCAAACGCCGCACAAACCATGTAACGGCCACACACCCAGCACGTCATCAATTTTCCAGCGCACTTGGGCGGCGGTGAAACACCAGACAAACAAGGCGCCGGCAATTACGCCGGTTATTAAAGCGCCAACGGGGTGCATCAAGTCTGATCCGGCACAGATCGCCACCAACCCCGCCAACGGACCATTGTGCAGAAACCCCGGATCGTTACGACCAACAATCAGTGCCGCAACAGTGCCACCTACCATCGCCATCAGTGAGTTGACGGCCACCAGCCCGCTTACGGCCTGCAGGGTTTGAGCGCTCATGACATTAAAGCCGAACCAACCGACGATCAAAATCCACGAGCCCAGCGCCAAAAAAGGAATACTTGAAGGTGGATACGCCACCAACTTTCCCTCTCGATAACGCCCGTTACGGGGACCCAACAACAGCACTGCGGCCAAAGCCAGCCAACCGCCCATAGCATGCACGACAACCGAACCGGCAAAGTCGTGAAAGCTGGCGCCGAAACGGGCCAACAACCAGGCTTGCAGGCCAAAGTTACCGTTCCAGACAACGCCTTCGAAAAAGGGGTAAACAAACGCCACGATCAAAACGGTTGCACACATCTGCGGGGCGAATCGCGCACGTTCAGCAACCCCACCGGAAATAATCGCTGGAATAGCCGCCGCGAACGTCAGCAGAAAAAAGAATTTCACCAAGCTGTAACCGTGATCAGCGCTGATTACTGCGGCAGGCTGTAGAAAACTCACCCCATAGGAAATCCAATAGCCTATAAAGAAGTACGCGAGCGTCGACATCGCAAAATCACTGAGAATCTTCGACAGCGCGTTCACCTGGTTTTTATGGCGAACGGTACCGACCTCAAGAAACGCGAAGCCAGCGTGCATGGCTAACACCATGACTGCGCCGAGCAAGATAAAAACGGTGTTGGAGCTCTGGACTAAATTGTCCACAGCACTGTGTAGATTTTCCATGGATGGGCAGGCCTGCAAATTTGCTGAAAAGCACCAAAACAGGTCAACTGACGATAACCCGCACCGAAACAGCGCCACCCTATTTCAGCGGTATCTCGGCGTGTACCTATTTGGCGCAAATAAATCAGGCAGTCATTCTGAACAATGGACTTTTACGAAAGTTTTTGAGTGCGAGCGTCAGGTCTGGAGCATATTGCCCTAGCCTTCGCCCTTATTAAGCGCATCCGCCCTCCGTGGCGCACCAACGAGAAGCAAGTCCTGTACCAGCCAACAGCGATTAGCGGCTTGCGATTGAAATGAACCTTCAGTAAACGGTTAGACTCGAAGCACCAGAAGCCACTAAACGGAGATAACCATGGCCCGCACTACAGCGCAAAACGCTCAGGAAGTACTAATGGCTGATTTTCAGACATTGGTCAGTGACACGGAAAAGCTGCTGGCACACACCGCAACGTTAGCGGGTGATCAGGCTGATGAGTTGCGGGGGCAGATTCACGAAAGTCTGCTCAAGGCGCGGGAAACACTGAAGCTCACCGAAGAATCGCTCCGCGAACGCGGCAAAGCGGCCGTAGTGGCCACCGAAGACTATGTGCAGAGCAATCCGTGGCAATCCGTTGGCATCGCAGCCGGCGTCGGGTTCTTGCTGGGTCTTCTGGCTACCAGGCGCTGACGGTTATGGCTTTGGGTACAGAATCAGGTCCATCCCCTTCGGACCCTACCTCTACGCCTCGGCGCTTGAGTGCTGCATTTCTGGGCTTGCTGCACAGCCATGTCGAATTGTTCGGCATTGAACTGCAAGAGCAAAAATCACGCACGGTCAGCCTGTTTCTCTTTGCGGGCTTGGCGCTGGTGTTCGCATTGTTGCTGTTCATAGGCCTATCGGCCCTGGTGTTGATCTTGGTATGGGACACTTACCGGCTCGCTGGCATCATCGGCCTGTGTCTGTTCTATACCTTGGCCGCAGCGTTCTGTGGCATGCGACTAAAAGCGGCGATCTTTGATGAGTCTTCACCCTTTAGCGCAACGCTCGAAGAACTGGCCAATGACCGTGAGCGACTGATGCCATGAGCCTGATTGAACCGCAACCAAACTCCCGACGTGAGCTGCGCAAGGCGCTTATCCGCCTGCGAATGGAAATGCACCGCCAGGAAATTCGCCACGAAACGAGCCAACTACTGCAACCGCTGCGTCGAGTGCGCGGCATGAGTCAGGACTGGCAAGGCGTACTGGGAATTAAACATGCTCCGCTCTGGGGCATGGGCATTGTTACCCTGCTTGGCTTTCTCGGCGGCAAGGGGACCAAAGCCGGTGGTCTCAACAGCGTCTCCCGCTTGGTAAGACTGGGCACCACCCTTATGCCATTGATAAAACTGGTATTACAGGGTTCACCGCCCAAACGCTGATTATTCTATCTGGCTGCATTCTTGCAGAGCGTTACCGACTTGATCACCTCATGGCTTGCCATGGGGTGATGGGTGATGGGTGCTGCCTACTCGGCAGACCCTTTTCTGAACCCACAAAGGAGGTTCCGTGATCGATGGGCAACCGCTAGCCTGCTTTCAGCCGTTCATCGATACCGCTACAGGCCGCATTGCCGGTGTCGAAGCCCTGGGTCGCCTGCGTCAACTTGATGGTCAACTGTTATCCGTTGGCCCGTTATTCGCTGACCCGAAAAGCTCTCCGGCGATTCTTCGCCGTCTTGACCGAGCCATCCGCGACAATGCCTTGAGCCGCCTGCATGAAGTCCCTGCTGACTGGTTTTTGAGCCTTAACATTTCGCCGCGCTGGATCAGTCGGCTTCGTCCCGGCCAGCCGCTCCCCAGCCTAAAACAGCTGAAGCGTCATGGTGTGGCGCCACAGCGCATTGTCTTTGAAATAACTGAGCTGGTCGGCGATAGCCAGCGCTTGGCCAGCGTCGTCGCACGCTACCGCGAAGCGGGGGCACGCATTGCTATCGATGATTTTGGGGCGGGCTATTCACAGTTGGATCGGGTGCTGGCGTTACAACCCGACATCTTGAAACTGGACATGCGTTTATTCCAGGCCGCTGCGAGGGGTGGTCCCAGCAGTGATGTGGTTAAAGCGCTCGCGCAGATGGCCGAAAAGACCGGATGCTGGATCATTGCCGAAGGCGTTGAAACCGAAGCTGAACTGGATTTCGCCCTGGAATGCGGATCACGTTACGTGCAGGGTTTTTTATTCGCCAAAGGTGAATTGGACTTCCCCCCCGCCGACGCATTTGTCCGGCGATTCGGCGAACTGCGTGACCGCTATGTGCTGAAAAAGCTGGAAGAGCGCGCTCGCCTCATGACCTTACGTCAGCAGTTGGGCACATTGATGAATCTCCTCCAACGTTGGGCGGAGGGTCATGCCCCTGTCAGTGATCTACCGCAGTTGCATGACTACCCTTGGTTTCTGCGCTTCTACCAATGTGATCGTCACGGAACCCAATTGACGCCAAACCTGGAATGGCGCAACGGCGCCTGGCACGCAGACCCCAGCTACCTGGGTCACAACTGGTCCTGGCGACCGTATTTTTACCAGCTGTTGGCTGAAGGATGGGACGACCGGCGCCTGACCCTCTCCAACACCTATCGCGACGCGACCAGCAACCAATACTGCCTGACTGCCGGACAGTTTTTCGACAATGGTCAACGTTTGTTGCTTATCGATATTGATGCAGCGGGGTTGTGATTCGGGATGTGCATAGCATGCAGATAGGCCCTAGCGCAGATCAACAGACAAACGCACGCCGGGACTGAAGCCTTCCCGAATGAATTCAGTCCCACAGATTTTGGCGTTGCACAGATTTTTGTAGGAGCCAAAGGCTGCGATAAGTCCGAAGGACCTTCGCCAACCCGTTGGCTCCAGAGGTGTAGATCACCGTGCCAAAAAACGCTCTCGGCCTTTTGTATCCGCCCCGATACATTCACGACAATCCCCCGACACGCTGACAGAACAGCCTTGCGCGCCGTCTGTAGGCGAGTAGCCTGCGGGCAGCGGTGTTCTTCAACCTTTAGACGGCACTCGCACCATGCAATTAAGCCCTACCCCCACACCCGACAACGCCCTGGCCGAAGAACGTCGCTGGAACATCCGTGCGCTGATCGTCGACGACGATGTGCCGATTCGCGAGCTGCTGTGCGATTACCTGGCGCGCTTCAATATTCAAAGCCGCGGCGTGACCGACGGCGTGGCGATGCGCCAGGCATTGACCGAAGAAACCTTCGACGTGGTGGTGCTCGACTTGATGCTGCCGGGGGAAGACGGCCTGTCGCTGTGTCGCTGGTTGCGAAGCACGTCAGACATTCCGATTTTGATGCTGACCGCCCGTTGCGAACCCACCGACCGCATCATTGGACTGGAACTGGGGGCCGATGACTACATGGCCAAGCCGTTCGAACCCCGGGAGCTAGTGGCCCGTATCCAGACCGTGTTACGCCGGGTGCGTGATGACCGCAGCGAGCAGCGCACCGTCGTTCGTTTCGATGCCTGGCGCTTGAACAGTGTCATGCGCCAACTGACCGCACCCGATGGCTTAGTGGTGCCGCTGTCCAACGCTGAATTCCGTTTATTGAGCGTATTCCTCGAACGTCCACGCCGAGTACTTTCCCGCGAACAATTGTTGGATGCTGCCCGTGGCCGGACGATTGATGCGTTCGATCGAAGCATTGATCTGCTGGTGTCTCGCCTGCGACAGAAACTCGGTGACGACCCAAAAGCGCCGCAACTGATCAAAACCGTACGGGGCGAAGGCTATCTGTTCGACGCCAGGGATATCGGTTGATCCGTTCAGCTGACACCCTGTTTGCCCGGCTTTTCGGCGGTGCATTGCTGGCAATCTTGCTGGCGCACCTGTTGGCCTTCATGTGGTTCATGCACTACGGCCCGCCGCCTGCGCCACCTCATCCGCCGTTTGCTGCAGAATACGGCCCGCCCGGCCCCGATGTCGGCCCCGACTTCGAGCACTCAAGACCGCCACGGATGCAGCACCCGCCAGGCCCACCACCCCTGTTCGGTGGGCCGATTGTGCCTTTAGTCTTTCAACTGATCACCTTGGTCGCGGCTGCCTGGTATGGCGCCAAGGCGCTAAGCCGACCGATTCGGCGCATGAGCGAAGCCGCCGAGCGTTTGAGCGAGAACCTCGACAGCCCGCCGCTGGAAATCACGGGGCCCTACGAGGCGCGCAAAGCCGCCCAGACTTTCAACCTGATGCAGCAGCGTATCCGCGAGCAGGTTCAGCAACGCGGGCGCATGCTTGCGGCCATGTCTCATGACATGCGCACGCCGCTGTCGCGCTTGAAGCTGCGGGTCGAACACATCGAAGAACCCAAGCTGCACGGGCAAATGTCCCAGGACCTGGACGACATGATCAACATGCTCGACGCCACCCTGACCTACCTGCACGAACAGCGCACCCGGGAAACGCCGCAACTGTTTGATCTGCAAGCGCTGGCCGAGTCCCTCACTGAAAACGCTCAGGATCAGGGTGACGATGTGCAGTGCCATGGCCACTGCACGCCGCTCATGACGCAACCGATGGCGTTGCGGTCCTGTTTGAACAATTTGATTGATAACGCCTTGCGCTACGCCGGTCATGCGCACATCGACATTCACGACCACCCGCATCAGGTCCAGGTTCGAATTATCGACCGGGGGCCCGGCATCGACCCCAGTCAACATGAATCGGTGTTCGAGCCGTTTTTCCGCGTTGAGGGTTCCCGTAACCGCAACTCCGGGGGTGTCGGCATGGGCATGACCATCGCCCGCGAAGCCGCACGGCGCATGGGCGGCGACCTGCAACTGGAGCAAACCGTTGGCGGCGGACTGACAGTGGTCCTCAATCTGCCTCGCCCGTTGTCGTAGCAAGCTCTGGACAACTGTAGGGGCTGCCGAAGACTGCGAAGAGGCCCATCGTCAGCTCAGAATGTGTGCACTACCTGAATCTGTGGGACCAATTCATTCTCTGTAGCCAACTTGTTGGCGAAGGTTGGTGCGGTGAATCAGGCACACTGCCTCGCCAACAAGTGGCTCCTACAGCGGTTTGCCGGCGCGTTTGATTCCAGGTATCGGCTCCGGTACACGCCTCACACACCGCGGACACTTCATCCCCAGAGTCTGTATAAGCCGGAGCACCGTTACCGGCCAAATCAATCTGTGGGGAGTCAGTCCGATGATCAGTGGCGTCAGTAGCAGCAATAGTTATTCGAGTTACACCAGCTCAAGCGCGACGGCAACTGCCAGCGCGGCCAGTAAAAAGTTCCAGGCTGAGTTGCTGGCAAAACTGGACACCAATGGCGACGGTAGCATCAGCAAGGACGAACTGAGTTCAGCCGAGACGTCGGACAGCAAAAACCGTGTCTTGGTGAGCCTGAGCAAGGCCTTCACCAGCCTCGACAGCAATGACGACGGCAGCCTCGACGCGACCGAGTTGTCCGCCATGGTGCCACCTCAGCCGCCGGCGCAACCGTCCACCGACGTCGCCGATAAGCTGCTGAGCTATCTGGACACCAACGGCAGCGGCTCCATCAGCAGTGACGAACTGAAAACAGCCTTGAGCAGTACCGACAGTACAGCTGACAGCTCGAAACTGTTCGCCGCACTGGACACCAATAAAGACGGCACCGTCAGTCTTGATGAGCTGAGCAGCGCATTGCAGGCGTCCTCTGGACCACCGCCTCCGCCGCCTGCACAGGACTCCGCCGCTCAATTGTTTAGTCAGCTCGACGCCAACAACGATGGCAGCATCAGCGCCAGCGAGTTGAGCAGCGCACTGGACAGCGCATCCGCGAGCAATAGCACCAGCAGCACGCACTCAACTACCAGCGCCAACGACTCCAGCTCGCTATTGAGCAGTCTCGACAGCGACAGCAGCGGCAGCATCAGCCTTGAAGAATTGACGTCGGCGCTGACGAGCACCTTGAGTGCCAACGCAAGCAGTGCAAGTACGGGCGCTAGTACAAGCTCAAGTACAAGCGCCACCACCGTTGCAAGTACCAGCACGGACACCAACCTCACGGGGCAAAACACCACCGAAGCCAAACACGCCGCAGCCTTGGCGCTAAGCAAGATGATTGCTGAGCTGACTCAGCGTTACACCACCAACGGCGGCAAACCCGTCGGCAATAACCTGAACGTCGCAGCCTGATACAAAAACGCCGCGACACCCAGGTTTCGCGGCGGTTCAGCTAACACCCCACCCAGCGGATCAGAGGACGGTTGGAGTGTCAGGACGTTGGTTTTTTGAAGCGGTCCAGTCGATCAACAGGCTGTAGGCCACCGCCAATAACGTCGGACCGATGAACAAGCCAATAAACCCGAACGCCAGCAAGCCGCCAAATACCCCCAGTAACACAATCACCAACGGCAAATTGCCGCCCCGACTGATCAGGTAAGGCTTAAGCACGTTGTCGACGCCACTGATGATGAACGTGCCCCAAATGCCGAGAAAGATCGCCATGCCGTATTGGCCTTTCCAGGCCAGCCACGCCGTGGCGGGAACCCAGAGCAGCGGTGGGCCCATCGGCACCAGACTGAGCAAGAAGGTGCCAATCCCCAGCGCCATTGCGCCCGGAACGCCGGCAATCAAAAACCCGATAAACGCCAACACCGCTTGGGCCGCCGCTGTACCGATGACCCCATTCACCACTCGCTGAACCGTACCGGCCACCAAGTCCAGATAATAATGGGCTCGGTCGCCAATCAAACGTTCCAACAGGCTGAGGACAAACGCCGCCAGCCTTGGGCCGTCGCGGTAGAAGAAAAACACGAACACCAGGCTCAAGGTAGTTTCGAGAATCCCGCCTCCAATCTGCGCACTGCGCGCCAACAACCAGTTCCCGACCTGGCCCAAGTAAGGCTTGATCGCGATCATCGCCGCAGCGCCCTGTTCGTCAATGGTGTTCCAGTAACCCACCAACCGTTCCCCAACAATCGGCACCCCGGCCAACCACACGGGCGGCTCGGGCAGGCCATCGACCTGAACGTCCTTGATGAACAGGGTCGCATCCCGCACGTGGTCTGCCAGGTTAAACCCTAGCCAGACCAAAGGCGCTGCCACCAGCAACATCCAGATCAGGGTCAACACGCCGGCCGCCAGCGACTCGCGCCCGTGAAGCCAGCGCGTCAGCACGCGCATCATCGGCCAACTGGCGAACGCCAACACCGCGCCCCAAAACAGCGCCGACCAAAACGGCGCCATGACCCAGAGACACGCACCCAGTAGCGCCAGGAGCAGAATCTGCACCAGCAGGCGATCATTATTGAGCATGGGTTATCCCGAAAAAGAAAACGGAGGTTGTAAGCATAACGGCGAACACCGACAGCGCCAGTGTTCGCCCGATGAGAACAAGGATTTCAGCGAATAAGCTCGACAACCAGACCCGGCTTGTCAGCACTGCCGGTTTCAAGACGTGCCGCGCGCACGCTTTTGGTGATCAACGCCTGACGCCAAGCTTCGGCATTCGCCCCGGATACCGTGACCCGCACCGTGCTGTCCAGATTGAGCGCACGGGAAATCAAGGTCGTCCAGGTGTCCTGCGGGTCGCCAGTCAGCTTCGGAAACTCCAGTTTGCCGGTGCTTTTCAACTGACGCAGCAAGGTCGCCGAGGTGGGCAGTAGATCACCCAGCGGTGCGGCGGAATCAAACTGTTCGACGTGCAAATAGGCTCGTCGATTGCCACGGGTAATGCCATACAACGCCACCAATGTGTCGTTCTTCGGGACCGCCAGACGAAGCAGCAAATAGGCCTGCTGGTCATCGGCGCCGTACAGTTTGGAGTTACCGAACACTTCGTTGGCCCACAAGCTGCTTTCACCACAGTCCCGAGCCTGGCACCAGAACAACAGCTCGGCGCCCTGCTTTTGCAGCGCTTCCCGAGCGATGGTAAAAGCCTCATCCGAGGTGTGTTCGGTGGGCAGCTCGTAGGTCACAGAAGTGGCGCTGCCTTTGGCGCTGACTTGGCCGTCAAAGCGCAACTGGCCACTGATTTTGCGGATAGAACCTAACGGGTAAATTCGCTCCAGGTCCACCGGCGGGCGGTAGTCGACAATTTCGGCGTCCAACACCCGTGGCACCACATCCAGGTCATGGCTGCCGGGAACATCGGCGGCAAAGAGCAGGGTACTTAGCAACGAACTGCTGATCGACACGCTGAGAACACTCAGTAAACGCATACGTGCTTTCATCGGGTCGCCAAGGTGAGGGCGGGCTGGTTGGGGTTGCAGGTTACGGCGGGACGGTGGTCCATCAAGGTCATCTCCTGTTTCAAGGAGCCCAGCCTCGGCAGTTGCCCGCCGCAAGTCAAGGAACGGCGTAAAAGCGATTGAAACAGTCTGCAACAGAGCGTGCGCCCTCTTCGTCATTCAGGTGCAGGTGATGACCGCCCTCCAGGGTCGTGACTTCAAAAGGCAGTTGCGACAATAACTCCGGATGTTGCGCCAGCATGCCCTGCCCGGCCACCACCAACTGCGTCGGACAACTGACGCGTTTAACGAAGGCCATCGCCTGATCTCGGGTCAAGCGCATGGGTGACGCCAGGGTCAAGCGGCTGTCACTGCGCCAGGTATAACCACCGGCTACCGGCATCAAGCCACGTTGGGCGAGCAATTCAGCCGCTTCACGGCTCACGGCCACCACGCCTTTCATCCGGGCTTCCACTGCACTGTTCAGGTCAGGGTAGACCGGCTTGTGTTTGGCAGACAGGTTCAACTTCGCCTGCAATGCCATGCCCATCCGCTCTGCGGTACTGTCCGCTTCGCCAGTGGGCGGAATCACGCCGTCGATCAAGGCCAGACGCGTAACCCGCTCGGGCAGCGCACCGGCCAGCACCACAGAAATAATCGCGCCCAACGAATGCCCCAGCAAAGAAAAGCGCTGCCAGCCCAGTTGTTCAGCCACCTGCAACACGTCATGGGCGTAGTCCCACAAGGTATAACCGGAACCCACTGGGCGATGGTCCGAGTGCCCGTGTCCGGCCAGGTCCAAGGCGACAATCCGTAGCCCTTTAAGTTGTGGCGCCAGGCGCGCGAAGCTGTTGGCGTTGTCCAGCCAACCGTGCAGGGCGATCACCGGTTGACCGTCTTCCGGCCCGAACAGGTGGGCGGCCAATTCGATGTGCGGCAACCTCAGGCGAACTTCTTCGACCGGCATACTCATGCGCTGATTCTCTCGGTGAGCGCCATGTTCCAGCGAGCAAATACCTGCTTGAGCAGGTCGGCGGTTTCTTGCGGACGTTCCAGGGGAAACATGTGACCTCCGGGCATAGATAACGACTCACCCAGCGGCAGGTGTTTTACCGAACGGGCGTGATGACGCATGACCACTCGGCTGTGCTTGCCGCGAACCACGGCCAGCGGTACTTGCAACTGTTGAGCGCGACCGGGGCTGGTGTGCGGAACGCTGCGGTAGATGCTGATTTCCGTGGCCGGGTCGAAGCTCAAGCGCAAGTGCTCTCCGTCTTGCCGCAAACCGTGCAGCAAGTAGGCATCGAAGCATTCTGGATCAAAACGCCGAAACAGGGTTTTGCCGGAAAAGTAGTGGCGGGCGGCGTCCATGTCAGCAAACGCTTCCCGACGTCCCAAGGTGCGGCCCGCCGGGGTAATGCGATCAATAAAGCCAAAGCGCTTGGCCGCGCGGATCATCAGTTGATCGGCCAATGTGAGTACCGGTGAGTCAAGCATCACCACCCCGCGATACAGCTCCGGACAGCGCAGCGCTGCATGAAAATGCAGCACGCCGCCCAACGAGTGCCCCACGCCCCAGACCGGCTCGGGCTGTAGACGCAGGTGATAAATCAGCTCATCGACTAAATTCAGCCAGTTGTCATCCACCGGAAATCGCGGATCATGGGCGTGCTGCTGCAAATGTGAAACGACGAAATCCGGCGCCAAGGCAGCAAACAACTTGCCGTAGGTGGCCGACGGAAAGCCGTTGGCGTGAGCGAAAAACACCTGTTGCGACATACGAGCACGTCCATAACGAAAACCCAGTGGCGATTGTGCGCACCCGCCCAGCGCCGGGCAATGACTGTAACCGCCACTTGAAGTGACACTTAGGACAGGATTGCCTTCACAGGATCAACGAACCGGCGGTTGCTCGCCTATGGGCACGACCGCCATGGTCAGGCGCGAGATACAGCTGGCCTTGCCTTCGTCGCTGGTCAAGCGAATGTCCCACACGTGTGTCGTGCGGCCAATGTGGATTGGGTGGGCGACTGCCGTCACTCGACCGCTGCGCAAACCGCGCAGATGGTTGGCGTTGATTTCCAGACCGACGCAAAAAAACTTGCTTGGATCGATGCACAGGTAGCTGGCCATCGAACCCACGCTTTCTGCCAGCACCACCGAAGCCCCCCCGTGCAACAGCCCATAAGGTTGATGGGTACGGTGGTCGACCACCATGCTCGCGGTAAGGGAGTTGTCATCGAAACTTTCGAAACGTATGTCCAGCAGCTCACCGATGGTGTTCTTCTGCAACCCATTGAGTTGTTCGATATTGGGGGTCGTAAGCCAAAGGCTCATGTTAAATCCCTGGGTTATGGCGCCCGGTTGGCGAGCGCTTAAATTGGAGTCGGTCGCCGCATAGTAGCGTTTTCGAACGCCCGTTTCATTCGGTAAAAAATGATGTGATCACGTCAGATTTTCGGGGTTATGCCCAGCGCGGTGCTGATCTCCACCAAGATCGCCGGATCATCAATGGTAGAAGGCGGCGTAAACACTTCCCCGTCGGCTATTTTGCGCAACACGGCGCGCAGTATTTTGCCGGAGCGAGTTTTGGGCAGTCGCTTGACCACCACTATCCGCTGCAAACAGGCTAACGCGCCGATTTTCTCACGCACCAAAGCAACCATTTCGCTCTGCAGTTGCGCATTGCTTTCTTCGATGCCGTCTTTAAGCACGATCATCCCTAACGGCACTTGGCCTTTGATCTCGTCATGTACGCCAATCACTGCGCACTCGGCGACGGCCGGGTGTTGGCCCACCAGGTCTTCCATCTCGCCGGTGGACAAGCGGTGACCCGCGACATTAATCACGTCGTCGGTGCGGCCCATGATGTAGACGAACCCTTCGTCATCGACATAGCCGCCGTCGCCGGTATGAAAATAACCGGGGAAGCTCTGTAAATAGGCCTCAAGGTAGCGCGAATGGTCGTTCCACAAGGTTTGGCTGCAACCGGGTGGCAACGGCAAGGCAATCACCACCGACCCCTGCTCGCCAGGCCCGACCAGTTGCCCGTGCTCATCCATCACCCGAACGTCGTAACCCGGCACCGCGCGGTTGCTTGAGCCAGGGCCGGGACGGTGACCTTCCAGACCCACGCATGGCGCAGTCACCGGCCAACCGGTTTCGGTCTGCCACCAATGATCGAGGACGGGCTTGCCAGTCAGTTGTTCCAACCACTCGTGGGTGCTGGAATCGAGTTTTTCCCCGGCCAGAAACAGATGACGAATCGAGCTCAGGTCGCGGTGTTTGATCAGTTCGCCGTCGGGGTCCGCCTTGCGAATCGCCCGCATGGCGGTCGGGGCGCAGAACAAGGCATTAATCCGGTACTCCTCGATCATCCGCCAATAGCTTCCTGCATCCGGCGTACGGATCGGTTTGCCTTCGTACAGCACCGTCGTGCAACCGGCCATCAACGGCCCGTAAACAATCAGCGAATGGCCAACGACCCAGCCCACATCGGAAATCCCCCACCAGACATCGCCGGTTTGCATGCCATAAATCGAGGCCATGGTGAAGATCAGCGCCACGGCGTTGCCACCGTTTTCGCGAACGATGCCTTTGGGCCTGCCGGTAGTGCCTGAGGTGTACATGATGTACAGCGGGTCGCTGCTCGCGACCGGCACCGGATCAACCGGTGCAACACCGGCTAACGCAACGTTCCAGTCCAAGTCGCGCCCTGCCTGCAACGGCGCCAGAACTTGGGGGCGCTGCAAAACCAGCACCTGACGCGGCTGATGACGGGCCAACTCCAGCGCTTTATCGACCAGGGGTTTGTATTCAATCACCCGGTCAAACTCGAGGCCGCAGGAGGCGGTCAGCAATAACGTGGGTTTGGCATCGTCGATCCGCAGCGCCAGTTCGTTGGCCGCAAAACCGCCGAAGACCACCGAGTGAACCGCGCCCAACCGAGCACAAGCCAGCATGGCCATCACCGCTTCGGGAATCATCGGCATGTAAATAATCACGCCGTCGCCTTTTTCCACGCCCAACTGGCGCAACAGTCCGGCCAACCGCGCCACTTCGTCACGCAGTTCGGTGTAGCTGTAACGGACTTTGCTGTAGCTGACCGGCGAGTCGTAGATCAACGCTGCCTGATCGCCGCGCCCTTGCTCGATGTGGTGATCCAGCGCCAGGTAGCTGCTGTTGAGCAGGCCATCGCCGAACCAACGGTGCGTGCCGTCGGCCAAGGTTTCAAGGGTATTGAGGGGCGCGCGATACCAGGCCACGTGCCGCGCCTGTTCGGCCCAAAAAGCCTCGGGGTCGGCGATCGATTGCGCGTGACTCTGGACGTAGTTCATCGGTTGCTGGCTCATCGGTATCCCTGTGATTGTTCTTGTTCTGGGCTTGCGAGAAAGGCCTTACACCGATGAACGTAGCAGATGCGCAGCGAAATTCCGCTACGACTTTTGTCGATCGTATCAGCCGCGTTGCAGCCTGCGAGTGTTGGCCAACCGTTGAAGCAACAGCCCGAACAACGCCAAGACCGCGAGAACGATGACCACCAGCCCGTAGACGTTGGCAGTGTTGATCAGGCCGAAGCTGTGCGAAGACAAGCCTGCCACCAACGCAGGCACACAAAATGCCAAGTAACTGAGCACGTAGAACGTCGACATCAACCCTCCCCGTTCATGGGCATGAGCCAGTGGCATTAGCAGCCGCATGGCGCCCAGAAACCCCGAGCCGAAGCCACAACCCGCGATCACCGTGCCAACAAAAAACAACCACAGCCAGCCGCTGTTGACCGCCAGCAAAATCACCGCGACGCCAATGCCCAAGCAGGTCGCGCCGACGAACAAGGCCAGAACCGGCGCGCGCTTGCGCAGGTTAAGAATCGCCAGCACCCCACTCAAGGTGAGCGCAGCCACGGCCAACCCGCCATTCATGACCGAGGTTGAACCGGTTGCTGCGGCCAACAGCGAGGGCGTCAACGACAGGTAGAACCCACCCAGCGCCCATGCCGCAATGTCCACCGGCAGAATCAGCCAGAGCGTGCGCCGCGCTTGCGGCGGTAGGCTCAGCGTCGGTTTTAGCGAGGCCCACACACCGGGTTGCGGGCTGACCGTTTCCGGCAAACGCCACAGGTACGCTGCTTGCAGCGCAAAGGCGATCAATAGCACGATAAACGCCAGTGTCAGCGGCATCGGTGCGTAAGCCACCAACACGCTGGTTCCCAGCGCGCCGCCCGCCATGCCCAATAATGGCGCCACGCTATTGACCAGCGGGCCTTGGACCTGATCACAGTCGAGCAACGCTGCGCCCAGTGCGCTGGCGGCCATTCCCGTGGCGAAACCCTGGAGCAACCGCGCCCAGAGCAACCAGGTCACGTCCGTGGCACCGATGAACAACGCCATCGACAGGATTTGCAGCAACAGTGCGGCAAAGATCACCGGGCGCCTGCCGAGGTAATCCGACAATGACCCCACGACCAGCAGTGCCACCAACAAGCTCAACGCGTACGCAGCAAAGATCAACGTCAGCATCGCAGCCGAGAAGCCCCAGCTTTGTTGATACAGGTGATAAAGCGGGGTCGGCGTACTGGATGCGGCGAAAAAGCACAGTGTGGTAATGGCCAGAAACCCTACACTGTTACGACCGCGAACCGTCATAGACGGGTTCTGCAAAGGGTGGGACATGGGTACACTCTCCAAACAAAGCAAACCGCTAAAGCCTATATTTAGCTTTTGCGAGTGTGCAACGCGATTTCGCTTAAAGCAAATTCTTTGTGTTAAGGTCTGCCGCATGGCTATTAAAGAAGGTATTCGCACGGGCGGCCGCAGTGCCCGTATTCAGGAATCAATCCACGCGGCCATCCGCGACCTGTTGCTTGAGCATGAGCGCTCGATCCTCAGCGTGCCGATGATCGCTGCACGGGCTGGCGTCACACCGTCCACCATCTACCGGCGCTGGGGCGACCTGACGAGTTTGTTGGCGGATGCGGCAGTAGAACGTTTGCGCCCGGACGTGCCGGTCAATTGCGGCAACCTGCGCGATGACCTGCAAAGCTGGACCGAGCAATACCTGGATGACATGAATTCCCTCGCCGGCCGGGAAATGATGCGCGACGTCGTGGGAAGCGCCACCAGTTGCTCAAGCAAATGTGCGTCTATCGTTCGCGATCAACTGCAAATCATTGTCGATCGCGCCATCGCGCGGGGCGAGGCCTCGCCGCCTGCCGAAGAACTGGTGGATGCCATTGTCGCGCCGATGATCTACCGGATTCTTTACGCTGAAGCCGCGCCGAGCCTGGAACGAATGTTTCAGTTAATTGATATCTGCCTGGTCCGGCACCGCTGATGATGATGGGTGCCGATAAACGACCCCACACCCTCGAACGACTCCGCGCAGGCCAACTCGACGGCATCAAACGCCTCGATTTGTCCTGCGCACTGGTTGAGTTTCCAGCGGAAATCTTCGACCTTGCTGACTCGCTTGAAACGCTTAACCTGACCGGTAATGCACTCAGCAGCCTGCCAGCCGACCTCTATCGCTTGAAAAAACTACGGGTCTTGTTCTGTTCGCAGAATCAATTCACCGAGCTGCCGGCGTGTATTGGCCAATGCAGTCAGTTGCAAATTGTCGGGTTCAAGGCCAATCGGATTCAGCACGTTCCGGCCGAGGCACTGCCGCCGCTGCTGCGCTGGTTGATCCTTACCGACAATGGCGTGAAAAGCTTGCCCGAGGCATTGGGCGACTGCGCCCGCTTGCAAAAACTAATGTTGGCCGGCAACCAGCTGCGTTCATTACCAGCGTCCCTTGCTCGCTGTACGCAACTCGAACTGGTGCGTATTTCCGCCAATCATCTGACCTCACTCCCCGACTGGCTGTTGAAACTGCCCGCCCTGGCATGGCTGGCCTACGCGGGTAATCCGCTGCCCACCCATCACGCCGAGACGCCAATTCGGCAAGTTGTCTGGTCGCACCTGGACGTGCAGCATCAATTGGGCGAAGGCGCTTCCGGGGTTATCCAGCAGGCGCTGTGGCAAGCACCGGAACAAATCGAGACCTCGGTGGCGATCAAACTCTATAAAGGCAGCATCACAAGCGACGGCTCGCCGCTGAACGAGATGGCCGCCTGCATAGCGGCAGGGGCGCATCCGAACCTGATCACCGTCGAAGGGCAAATCGCCGACCACCCGCACGACCAGGTCGGTTTGGTCATGCAACTCATTGCCCCGCACTTCGGCAACCTCGCCGGACCGCCAAGCCTTGAGTCGTGTACTCGGGATATCTACCCTGCCAACACTGTGTTCTCTTTAGAAACCGCGTTACGCCTGGCACGCGGCATAGCCTCGGTCGCCGAGCACTTGCACGCCTGCCACCTGAGCCATGGCGACCTGTATGCCCACAACATCTTGTGGAACCAGGACGGAGAATGCCTGCTGGGCGACTTCGGTGCGGCGTCTTTCCATCCCACTGAACACACAGACCAACCGGCGCTGCTTGAGCGGATCGAAGTTCGGGCATTCGGGATCTTGCTCGGCGAACTGCTGGAGCGTTGCGGGGCGCAGGAGGCGGGATTGCTAACGCTGCAGCGTCAGTGCATTCAACCGGACGTGTCGGCACGGCCATCCTTTGTTGAAGTAAATCGAGTGTTGCAGACGTTTTGAACGCGCGACCTCTGTAGATCGGTGTAATTGCCCAACGAAAGCGCGGCTGTCGAAGACGCTGGGGCAGCGTCTCCACAGTCTCTTTTTATGCGTTGCCTGGAATCATCAATCCGGCTGAGCAGCCTACCCTGCCAACCCCACATAGACATTCTGCACATCGTCATGCCCATCAATCGCTTCCAGAAACGCCTCAACATCAGCCATTTCCTCATCACTTAAGCCATCAACCGTGCTTTTAGGCCGATAGCCCAGCTGCGCCGATTGCACGGTAAAACCAAACTCCGGCAGCGCTTTGCACACTGCGTCCAAGTCGGTCAACTCGGTCAAGAACAGCGTAGCGCCCTCTTCACCCGGTTCGAAATCCTGAGCACCGGCTTCGATAGCCGCCAACTCAGCGTCGGCATCGGGCGTAGCGGGCACGGCTTCGATCATCCCAAGATGGTTAAAGTCCCACGACACCGAACCTGCAGCGCCGAGTTGACCCTTGCGAAACAACACGCGAATTTCTGACACCGTGCGATTAATGTTGTCTGTCAGGCACTCGATGATCACCGGAACACGGTGTGGCGCAAAGCCTTCATAGGTCAGGCGCTCAAAGTGCACGCTTTCGCCTAACAGACCCGCCCCTTTCTTGATGGCGCGCTCCAGTGTTTCCTTGGGCATCGAGGCTTTCTTCGCTTGTTCGATGACCAACCGCAAGTGAGAATTCGTGTCTGGATCTGCACCATTGCGCGCGGCAATCATGATTTCCTTGGACAGCTTGCCAAAGATTCGACCCTTGGCGTTCGATGCCGCTTCTTTATGCTTGACCTTCCACTGTGCGCCCATGTTCTTCTCTTGATCGGTGGCTGATAACTGCCGCCGTAGCGGTCAGCAGGCAGCTGACGAAACGGTGGCAAAACGCTGAAATTGGCGGTCATTTTATACGCGATGACGTGAGATGAAACCCCCCGTTGGCCGCCGATGGCAAAACGGATCCTATCTGCAATCAAAATCCGCTTTAGCAACGGGGATACTTACCTTTGACTTGTAGTCCTTTTCCGAATAATCGCGCAGCTCTGACGTTCTGCATCGGCATTCCGTACCCTCTGCCGAGGTTTTTTAGAAGTAAGGAACGAGCCGTTGAGCCAAGACGAGGAAACATGGGTCACCTTGACCGTCGCCAACACCCCGCTGGAATTGCACATCACCCAATTCAGAGGCTATGAAGCACTAAACCGACCGTACCGGTTTGAAATTGATCTGATCAGTCAAACCCCGCATATGGACGTCAGACTGCTGAAATCGCGAGCCGCCTTTCTTTGTTTTGGTGACGTGAACACGGGTATTCATGGCCTGATTGGCAGCATCCTCCCGCTGTACGTTGGCGCAACCCTCAGCCATTTTCGTGTGACCCTTGAACCATGCGTGCAAGCGTTGCAGCAGCGCTATCATCGGCGGCTGTTTCACTGTTTGAGCGTCCCCCAAATCATTGCGCAGCTTCTCGAGGAGCACGGTATTGGCGTTGACCACAGTCGTTTCGAAATGCCAGTGGGGCTGTATCCACCACGGGCAAGCTGTGCCCAGTACGACGAAAATGATCTTCATCTGCTGCAGCGGCTCTGCGCAGAAGAAGGTATTTATTACCGTTTTGAGCATCGCCCCGACCGGCACGTGATTGTTTTTGGCGACGATCCGGCCAGCTTCCCCGAGTTACCGGCACCCACCCGCTACCGAAAAGGCGGCGACAGCGGTGCAAAGGGCCCCACCATCAGCCATATGGCCGAGACCCATGCGTTTAGCGCTCGCCCTAACCGCCACGGGGCTTTTGCCCAGGACTCGCCGCGAACCGCTACGCAGGACAGCGTTCTGATTCCTCGGCACGACCTGGCAGCCAATCAGTCTCGCGATGTCTCTCGCCGCAACGAACATCTGGATGCGACGCAGACCAGGCGCCGCCAGTTGAGCGAACGCACGTTAGAGCGCATGCGCTGCGAGCGGCGACACGTGCACGGTCTTAGTGATCAACCCATGCTGGGCAGCGGCCGAATACTGTGGGTGGTCGCTCATCCCGACGGCGCGTTCAACGACCATTGGTTGCTCACTGAGCTTCACCACGCGGGCAAACAGCCCCAGGTGTTGAAAGGGCTCGACCCGCTAGACAGTGTCGGGATCATTGAACAGGCGTCTTTTGACCATGATCAGTGGCCACGGACCTTGGACCTCGAGTCTGACTTCATGGATGGTCAAGGGATTGCAGCCTTTACTCGCGGCTATCGAAACCACTTTCGGGCTATCCCGTGGGTCATGGCCTATCGCCCGCCACTCACCCCTCATAGGCCAAGAATTGACGGAGATCACACCGCCATATTGATGGGCGCAGACGGCGATCCGGTAACACGTGACGAGCAAGGCCGTGTTCGGGCCACCTTATGCTGGCCACAAACTCAGGCAAATCACGATGCGTCTGTGTGGTTGCCATTGGCCCTCGCAATACCCACCGTCCAGAGACCGGCGGCCTTGCTGGCAGGCACCAAGGTGATGCTGAAACATTTCGACAGTGACCCGGATCGACCGGTCATTTTCAGCACGGTTAAAAACGACGCGACAGCGCTGCAGCGGCCACCGATAAGCATTGATGGTCAAATATTGAACCGCATGGCGCAACACATCCATTTAAGCGCCAGCCAGGCGTTACGCGTTGATGCGCAGTTACCTCTAACCCTGGCCAGTGCGCAAACCCGCATCGAGTTGTATGCCGACTGTATTCGACTGTCTAATCCGAAACGGGTGAATCGCAACGTCTGCGAGGAAGAACCCAGTCCATATGGGACGCTACGGCAATCAGGCCCACTCGATCTCTCGCCCACCCGGCCTGACTTCAGTGCGCTGCTGCACTGGGCGGGCCGGTCTCAACCCGACCCCGGATAATCAATGTCCTTTGAAGAGCGGCTCGCGTTTTTCGATGAACGCAGTCATGCCTTCTTTTTGATCGTCCGTCGCGAAGGCCGCATGGAACACCCGGCGTTCAAAACGGACGCCTTCGGAGAGGCTCACTTCAAAGGCACGGTTAACGCTTTCCTTGACCATCATCGCTACGGGCAGGGATTTCGCAGCGATTTCAGTGGCGACTTTTAACGCCTCTTCCAGCAGTTCATCCACAGGCACCACCCGCGACACCAGCCCGGAACGCTCAGCCTCAGTGGCGTCAATCAGGCGCCCGCTCAAGCACATTTCCATGGCCTTGGCTTTGCCCACCGCGCGGGTCAGGCGCTGGGTGCCGCCCATGCCAGGCAAGACACCCAACTTGATTTCCGGCTGGCCGAATTTGGCGTTATCTGCGGCGAGGATAAAATCGCACATCAGCGCCAGTTCACAGCCCCCGCCCAAGGCAAAACCCGACACAGCGGCGATCATCGGTTTGCGTCGGCTGGCGACGCGATCGCTGTCGGAAAACAAATCATCGAGGTAGATTTGCGGATATGTCAGCTCGGACATCTCCTTGATGTCGGCCCCGGCGGCGAACGCTTTTTTGGAACCGGTCAGGACGATACAACCGATGTCGCGGTTAGCGTCCAGCACGTCAAGCGCCTGGTTCAATTCACTGACCAACTGGGCGTTCAGGGCATTCAAGGCGTGTGGGCGGTTTAACGTAATCAAACCTACACGACCTCGAATTTCCATCAGAATCGTTTCATAACTCATTGATTTTTATCCATTATAAAATTCATTAAAAATCTGATCAGGTCATACATTCAACGTTAACTAAAGATTACAAGCGACTGATAAATATGATTAAAGACTTCTTGAAATCACTATTCGTTGAATATCGCTGGTGCCTTCATAAATCTGGCAGACCCGCACGTCGCGGTATATACGCGCCAAGGGAAAATCATTCAAATAACCGTAGCCACCCAAAGTCTGTAAAGCATTGGAACAGACTTTCTCGGCCATCTCTGACGCAAACAGTTTGGCCATAGACGCTTCTACCAACGCCGGCTTTCCACTGTCACGCAGCGCCGCCGCGTAGTGCACCATTTGCCGGGCAACCGCTATCGAGGTGGCCATGTCCGCCAGGCGAAAGGCTACAGCCTGATGTTCAGTCAGCGACTTGCCAAAGGCGGTCCGCTCCTTGGCGTAATCACGCGCTACTTCAAATGCAGCACGGGCCATGCCGATGGATTGAGCCGCTATACCGACGCGCCCTCCTTCGAGGTTGGCCAAGGCAATTTTGTAGCCTTCACCCTCGGCACCCAGGCGCTGATCAATCGGCACTTTGACGTTTTCAAACAGAATCTCGCAGGTGTCGGAGGCGTGCTGGCCCAGCTTCTCTTCCACCTTGGCGACGGTGTAACCCGCAGAGTCGGTCGGCACGATAAACGCGGTGATTCCACGCTTACCGGCGCTGGGGTCGGTTACGGCGAAGACGATCACCACGCCGGCATTTTTCCCGGACGTGATGAACTGCTTGCTGCCGTTCAGTACGTAATGATCACCTTCCAGCCGCGCCCGCGTGCGCAGGTTGCTGGCGTCGGAACCCGCCTGGGCCTCGGTCAAGGCGAAAGCCCCGAGCATCTCGCCACTGGCCAACGGCGTCAGAAACCGCTGCTTCTGTTTTTCGGTACCGAACCTGAGAATTGGCACACAGCCCACTGAGTTGTGCACGCTCATAATGGTCGAACAGGCGCCATCGCCCGCGGCGATCTCTTCCAGGGCCATGGCGTAAGCCAGGTAACCGGTGTCGCAGCCGCCCCATTGCTCAGGGACCAACATGCCAAAGAATCCGAGCTCGGCCATTTCACTGATGGCCTGGCGCGGAAAGGCATGATCGCGGTCCCACTGCGCAGAGAAGGGCCGGAGCCGCTCTTGAGCGAACTGCCGGGCTGCATCGCTAATCTGTTGCTGTTCTTCAGTGGGGAGCATGACCGTTTCCTTGTTTAACGCTTCAGTACAGGCATTCAACCGCGACCGCTGTGGCTTCGCCGCCGCCAATACACACAGCGGCTACGCCGCGTTTAAGACCCTTTTGGCGCAGTGCCGAGATCAGCGTGACCAAAATCCGCGCCCCTGAAGCGCCAATCGGGTGGCCCAACGCACAGGCGCCGCCATGAATATTCAGTTTGCCGTGAGGAATTTCCAGGGTGTTCATCGCGACCAATGCCACCACGGCGAACGCTTCGTTGACCTCAAACAGGTCCACGTCTGCCAGCGACCATTCAACTTTGTTCATCAATTTTTTGATCGCACCGATGGGCGCGGTCGGAAACAAACCCGGCTCATCGGCAAAAGCCGCGTGGCCGTGAATCATTGCCAGAGGCTGCAGCCCACGGTGTTCGGCTTCGGAGCGGCGCATCAACACCAATGCGGCGGCACCATCGGAAATGGAGCTGGAATTGGCAGCGGTCACCGTCCCACCGTCGCGAAACGCCGGTTTCAGGGTCGGAATTTTCTCCAGGCGGGCCTTGGGCGGCTGTTCGTCATCGCTGATCAACCGCTGCTCCTTACCAACGGTGACCTGCACCGGAACAATTTCAGCGGCGAAACTTCCGTTGCTGATGGCCTGTTGCGCACGCAACAGGGACTCCACGGCAAACGCATCTTGCGCCTCGCGGCTGAGACCATTGCGCTCAGCGCAGTCTTCGGCGTAGGTACCCATCAAGCGGCCCTTGTCGTAGGCATCTTCCAGACCGTCGAAGAACATATGGTCAAGCACACGGCCATGGCCCATCCGATAGCCGCTGCGGGCCCGATCAAGCAGATACGGCGCGTTGGACATGCTTTCCATACCACCTGACACCACCACCTTGGCGCTGCCAGCCAACAACGAGTCATGGGCCAGAATGGTGGCCTGCATGCCCGACCCACACATTTTGTTGAGCGTGGTGCAGACCGTCGAATGGCTCAAACCCGCACCCAATGCTGCTTGCCGAGCGGGCGCTTGACCTAAACCAGCCGACAGCACGCAACCGAATAACACTTCGTCGACATCCTGGGGCGCAATGCCTGCACGCTCGACGGCCGCATGAATTGCCGCTGCGCCCAGTTGCGGCGCGGTCAGGCTGGCCAGCGCCCCTTGGAACCCGCCCATGGGTGTACGGGCTGCGCTAACGATGACAATGGGATCTTGAATAGACATTTATGGACTCCTGGTTATGGGTCAGTTACTTGGCGGCCATACGCAAGGCGCCGTCGAGGCGGATGACCTCGCCATTGAGCATGCTGTTTTCGATGATATGCCTGACCAGCGCCGCGTATTCTTGCGGCTTGCCTAGGCGTGGCGGGAACGGCACTCCGGCCGCTAGCGATTCACGCACCTGCTCGGTCATGCCGGCCATCATCGGTGTTTCAAAAATGCCGGGGGCGATGGTCATCACCCGAATACCAAACCGCGCCAGCTCACGCGCTGCGGGCAAGGTCATGCTGACGATAGCGCCTTTGGAGGCTGCATAAGCGGCTTGGCCGATTTGGCCATCGTAGGCCGCCACAGACGCGGTATTAATGATCACGCCTCGTTCGCCCCCCTCATCGGCCTCCGTTTCGGCGATGGCGGCTGCGGCTAATCGCAGCAGGTTAAAGCTGCCGATCAGGTTGATAGTGATCACCCGGCTGAAGCTGTCCAATGCGTGCGGACCGGTTTTACCGAGGATTTTTTCGGCACCCACCACGCCGGCGCAATTCACCAAGCCATGGAGCCCACCGAATGCGGTCACGGCGGCCTCAACGGCAGCCTGCGCCGCCGATTCCTGGCTGACATCGGCTACCGCATAGCGCGCTTGCGCACCCAAGTTTTGCGCCTGAGCGGCGACTGCGGCTTCGTTTATATCCACCAGCATGACCTTGGCGCCCGCGGCCACCAGCATCTGCGCGGTGGCCGCCCCCAATCCTGAAGCGCCGCCACTCACTAGAAAAACCTTGCCTTCGATCTGCATGAACGTGCCTTCGCTTTTTTGGAATAGCGAAATAGTCGACGTACGGGCAAGCGCGGGCAATGGTCAAAGCGCTCAAGTTGGCTGACTGGTTTGGCCAATGGTCTGCAGAAGCCAGCGTGTTGGCGAGGCGGTGGTTCAGGCTTACGGGCCTCTCGCCACAGTTGGCTCTACAGATTTGTGCATCGCCCGAACCGGTGAGAGCAGGCTCGACTGCGAAGAGGCCCGTCATCGCGCCGCCGATGACGATCTGAACCTGCTGCGCTTGCAATGACGCTTTCGTTGGCAAGCCACCCACAGGGATTAGGGTCTGTGCATCGCCAGTATCTGTGGGACCGAATTCATTCGGGAAAGCGCCGGTCCTGACGCATGCAGCCTCAAACCCCCACGATCAAGCTCCGGTAATGCCCGGGATTGGAGCCGGACCATTTGCGGAAGGCTTTATAGAACGAACTGGTGTCGGCAAACCCCAATCTCGCGGCGATGTCAGCGAAGCTGACGTCAGGATCGGCCAGCCAGACAATCGCCAATTCCTTGCGCACGCTGTCTTTGATGGCTTGGTAGGTCTGGCCTTCTTCCGCCAAGCGCCGGCGCAGGGTTGACGCTGACATGTGCCAGGCCTGGGCCAAGGTCTCGGTCTCCGGCCAGTATTCCGCGGGCTGCGTGCGCAGTTCGTTTTTGATCCGCTGGGCGACGCTTTCCGGGTCGCGGTACTTCACCAGAATATTGCCCGGCGCCCGGGCCAGGAATTGAGTCAACTCCTCGGCGCTGCGCTTGATCGGCAGGTCGAGGCAGTCTGCCGCGAAGATCATTCGAGTACGCGGTCGGTCGAAACGCAGGTTGTCGGAAAACATCACCGCGTAGTCTTCGTAAAAGTCGGGCTTAGCGCAGCGCAACTCGATGGCCAGAATCGGAATCCGTCGCCCCGCGAGCCAACACGCCACCCCGTGAACAATCATCCAATAGGCGAAGTAGGTGAACGCCCGTTGCGGGGGTTGGTCGCGCTCTTCTAGAACGATTTCAGCCAAGGTCTGCTGTCGGAACAGGCTCGCCTGAAAGCCCTCCAGCATCAGCGACAAAAAACTCAAGCCCGACTCAAGCCCTGCCGACACGGTCAACTGGGCCATGGACGAGCGGCACAGAAACGCCAGGCTGCCCGACTTTAGCCGCCGGGGGTCCATGCCGAAAAACTCATCGTCCAGACGGCGCGCGAGCAAACGCCACAACCGTGCGTAAGCGCTGGCCGTTACCCGCGCATCCGGCTGCGCAAAGGATTCCGGCGCAATACCCACCTTGTTCAACACCTCATCGGTGGCCGCGCCGGGTGTGCAACACTGCAACAACGCCTCGCGCACCAGTTGCATGGAGATGGTGTCTTTTTCCGACATGAATGAGGGCTGCCCTGCTGGCCATTTAGGTGTGTTTAGGCGTCGCTGGTCATCTTAGGGCGCAAATAGTAAAAAGCCAGTCCCTGCGTTGGAAGCGAACCTATAGTCCCCCGAGGGGTCGCACAGTGGAGCCGCTAAGCGTTCACTTTGCTCAAGGAGACATCGATGCCGCTACGCCCACTTCGCGCCCTACTGGCTTCATTACTGATCATTGCACTTAGCGCCTGCGCGTTATTGCCCAACCGTGACCCACTGAACATCAACGTGGTCGGTATTGAGCCGCTGCAAGGCCAAGGCCTGGAAGTGCGCTTTGCGGTCAAGCTGCGGCTGCAAAACCCCAATGAGACGGCCATCGATTATTCCGGGGTTGCCCTCGACCTTGATGTGAACGGCAAGCTCTTGGCGTCTGGCGTCAGCGATCAACGCGGCACTATCGGACGTTTCTCCGAAGCCGTGCTGGTGGTGCCGGTGACGGTTTCCGCGTTCGCCGCCCTGCGCCAAGCAGTCGGACTGAGCCAAAGCGAAGGGATCGACAATTTACCCTACGTGCTGCATGGCAAGCTGGCGGGCGGTTTGTTTGGGACGATGCGTTTCAGTGACAGCGGCACCCTCAGCCTGCCCCGCGCCGACGGCAGTTGGTGAGTCTATTTGGTCGCGGCGACTAAACGGTTCACTTCACTGCGCACCATGTTGGCGTATTCCGGTGGGGACATAAGGTCGAGCTCGGAACGGACCCACTCGGACCATTTGCCCTTGCGCTTGGAGCGTTCGCCCATCAGCCTTGCGGCATCGCTCTTGGCTTTGCCCAAGTTGCTCTGCCAAAGGTCGAACAATCTGGATTTTTCATCTTCAAGCGCCGCGCGCTCGGTGATAGGCCGGTTGGCAAGGTTAAAGCTCATACGAATCACCTGTGACTGAAAACGGCTGCATCTTACACTGCCGAGTGAAGTTTCCGAGGCGACATTGTTTGCCGAGTTGAGGGACGAAAGCAAAAAACACTGCAACTTTTCCGCTCACCGGGGCTCCATTGCTCACTGTCGTAATCAACTGGAAGGATGAAATCATGGCGCGCAAAACTGATGCTCAAAACACCGCCGAGCAAATCAAGGATCAAGCATTCAGTGAGTTACAGGCGCTGATCGAGGAATCAGACAAGTTGCTCAAGGACAGCGCCGCGCTGGTCGGTGAGGACGCTGCCACCCTGCGTGAGCAGTTGAGCCAAAAGCTCAAACAAGCGCTGGATTCGGTGTCCAGTGTGCGTGAAAGGACCAAGCCGGCTGTCGACGCCACCGAAACCTACATCGGTGGTCATCCGTGGCAGACCGTTGCGGTATCTGCCGGGTTTGGCTTGGTGATTGGCCTGCTGCTTGGGCGTCGCTCTTAAGTCGTTCGCTGGGGCGGTGTGTCTGACACACCGCTTCGCTAGACCGACGATTCAGGCTGTATGCGCACTGACTCAGACAGGATGCTGAGGCACCAATGTTTGCAGCTGACGCGCAAAATAATCGGCGGTGAATTGATGAGTCGCCGATTCTTTTACCCCGATGCGTCGGGTCATCTGCCACTCGCTGCCGTCGGCATCCAAGGTCAATGACACTTGCTCCTGCGCGTGCACGCTCAGGCCAGTGGCGGCAATCGAAATCAAGCCTTTAGGGCCCATTGCATCGGGCACGAACACAACCTGCCGTCCAGCAAATGACAAGGTCAAACGCTGAGTACGAAACGGTGAGTTCTCGTCTGGATAGCCCTTGCTTTGCGCCTGGTGCGGCTCGTATTCAAACTCCATCTGGCCAGTGCTTTTAAGCGGTGCCATCCAGCTTTCGATCTGCTGGTACAGGCCTGAAATACCGGATTCCCAGCGCGCAAGGTCAGTGTGGAACTGCTGGTGTTTATGCTCTTCGTTGCGTTGATTGGCGCTCAGTAACTCGCCTAACCGTTGTACTTCGTCCATAAATTGCTCCCGCAGTCGCTTGCTTGATAAGGCGCAGGTGTTAACACACCCGTGTTTGAGTGTCGCGTTGCAACTGAATGTGGAGAATCGTATCGAACGCGAGCCGATTACTGGCTACAGCATGTGGTCGACGATAGACGACTCATAACTCATCTTCAGCGCCAATTGCGCGCGTTTTTCTTCAGCGGCGGCCCTGGAGTTGAATGGGCCGAGCAATACGCGCTCCTTCCCGTCACGAACGGCGACAAAAGACGGAAAACCGTGCTCGACGAGCCTGTCGGTCAAGTCACTGACGGCCTTGGGGTCTTCGACCAAAACGTCCCACTGAGGTACTGAAACCTGAGCCACGGCTGGCGCCTGCACTTTCGCAGGCTTATCCGCTGCCCCCTCGCCACACCCAGCCAACATCAAAACAGCTACCGCCATGAGCAATCCGCGCACGATTCTTCCCTCCCGTGTGAAGTGTCGGGAGTTTATCACTCCCACGCTTCCTACAGGCGCGAACGAAACGGCGACTTTTGGGTGATTTACAAGAGGCAATACAAGGCCGACGTCAATGCGTAAGGCTGTCGATCATCCCCTGACCTATAAGAATGCCGGCGTGATGGGCTTCGTCGTAAGACTCGTAACCGCGGCCGCAAACGTTGATGGCCGGCGAGGCGGCTTGGTGGTTCAACGTCACGGTCACTTGAACGATGAAATCAACAGTGTCGAGAACGCCTGGCGGACAAACAACCAAAACATCGATCACTTGCCCCCGGTAAACGTCCGAGAACGTCCGGCAAGGCATGTCCATACGAGTACTCTTTTAGTCGATTAAGATGTTTCGACTACGTTATCGACCATTTGTTGCAAAATAGCATCCAATTTGACGATGATCGGTACTCTTGTTTTCCCGACCTTCAGATCAGGGTATCAGCTTGCACGGTAGGCTTGGGCTCAGCCAACACCGCTTCAAGCCGATTATCGTTCATTGCCTGGATCGCCCGCGTGGCCTTGGCTTGATCGAAAGAGCCGTCCCATTTGGCGATAGCAATGGTGCCAATGCCGTTGCCGATCAGGTTAGTCACTGCACGCGCTTCGTTAAGGAAGCGGTCGACGCCCAGCAGCAGGACCAAGCCCACCAGCGGAATCGCGTGGATCACCGACAATGTCGCGGCCAGCGTGACAAACCCTGCACCCGCGACCCCTGCCGACCCTTTGGAGGTCAGCAACAACACACCTAAAACCACCAACTGATCCATCAAACTCAGCGGTGTGTTGGTGGCTTGGGCGACGAAGATCGCGGCCATGGTCAGGTAGATACAGGTGCCGTCGGAGTTGAAGGTGTACCCCGTCGGCAATACCAACCCGACCACTGATTTTTCACAACCCAGCGCTTCGAGCTTGACCATCATTCGCGGCAACACAGCTTCGGTCGAACAGGTGCCCAGCGTTACCAGGATCTCGTCCTTGAAATAACGCAAGAACTGCAACAACGGCAACCCCGACCAGCGCGCCACGGTGCCGAGCACGACCACAATGAAAATCAGCGTGGTGACGTACAACGCGATTAACAGTTGCCCCAACGACAACAACGTACCAATTCCGTATTTGCCAATGGTAAACGCCATACCCGCGCCCGCGCCCAAGGGTGCCAGGCGCATCACCATCGCAACGATACGAAACAGGCACTGCAACAGCATGTCGATGACCGAGACCAGCGGCTTAGCGGTTTCGCCCAACTGCACCAAGGCGATACCCATCAGCACCGAGACCAGAATCACCTGAAGCATCGCGCCCTTGGCGAACGCATCGAACAAAGTGGTCGGGATGATATCGAGGAAGAACTGAATGATGCCGCCTTGGGCAGCCGCCGCTTGGGTGTAGCTGGTGATCGCACTGCCGTTGATGGTGCTGATGTCGACGTTCATGCCGACACCCGGCTTGAGTACGTTAACCACGATCAAACCGATGACCAGCGCCAGGGTCGACAGCACTTCAAAGTAGATCAGCGCCTTGGCGCCGATGCGCCCGACCTCCTTGACGCTGCCCATTTTGGCGATGCCGACCACCACCGTCCCGAAAATAATCGGCGCCAGCAGCATTTTGATCAGTTTGATGAAGCCATCGGCAATGGGTTGTAGCTTGGCGCCGAGGTCAGGAACGAAGAAGCCAATAGCGCCACCAATGACGATGCCGATCAGTACTTGGATGTAGAGTTGGCCGTACCAGCGGGCCGGAGCATTATCCACGGGGTGTACCTCATATTTATTTTTATAGTGAGCAAGCATCGAGCCTTCCGGGAAAGCCGTGCGGCTCGACGCCAAAGACCTCGCCGAGCCGCGAACCTCATGACCATATTGCTATCACGCGCGCTCGCCCAACTCACGCATCACCGCGTACAACGCCGATTTGGCTTCAAAGCCCACGCCTGGAATGTCCGGCAACCCTACGTAACCGTTTTCAACACGAATACCGTCAGCAAAACCGCCAAAAGGCTGGAACACATCGGGGTAGGATTCGTTGCCGCCAAGATGCAAACCGGCCGCGATGTTCAGCGACATTTGGTGGCCGCCATGGGGTACGACGCGACGCGATGACCAGCCCATCTCCTCCATAACTTCGAGGGTCCGCAGGTATTCCACTAAGCCGTAGGACAGCGCGCAGTCAAATTGCAGGAAATCGCGATCCGGGCGCATGCCGCCGTGACGCAGCAAGTTACGTGCATCTTGGTGGGAAAACAGGTTTTCACCGGTGGCCATCGGCAGGTCGTAATGATTGGCCAACTCGGCTTGCAGGGCGTAATCCAGTGGATCGCCTGCTTCTTCGTACCAAAACAAGTTGTACGGCTTGATTGCCTCGGCGTAGGCGATCGCGGTTTTCAAGTCAAAACGGCCGTTGGCATCGACTGCCAGGCGCTGACCATCACCGACCACTTCCAGCACGGCTTCAATCCGACGCAGGTCTTCATCCAGCGACACGGCGCCGATTTTCATTTTCACCACGTCGTAACCGCGGTCCAGGTAGCTGCGCATTTCTGCCTGCAACTTGGTTTGGTCTTTGCCGGGGTAGTAATAACCGCCTGCCGCGTAGACCCAGACTTTGCTGTCTGCTACACCGCCGCGATAACGGTCGGCCAGCACCCGGTACAGCGGTTTGCCTTCAATTTTGGCCACTGCGTCCCACACCGCCATGTCAATGGTGCCCACCGCAACCGAGCGCTCACCGTGGCCGCCGGGTTTTTCGTTGGTCATCAGGGCTTTCCAGATGGCAAACGGGTCAAGGTTGTTGTGTTCTTTATCGATCAGGCTTTCAGGATCAGCTTCCAGCACACGCGCCAGAAAGCGGTCACGCATCAACGCGCCTTGCCCATAACGACCGTTGGAGTTGAAGCCATAGCCGATCACCGGCTTGCCATCGCGGATTACATCGGTGACGACCGCTACCACCGAACAGGTCATCTTGGAAAAGTCGATGTAGGCGTTGGCAATAGGGGATGCGATAGAAACCGTCTTCTCGCGAATGTCCACGATACGCATGGTGAATCCTCTCTTAGTGATTATGTTCAAGCAGGTCGCCACTCTAAAACTGGACGTTGCAGCGCGGCCAATGCTAAAAACACCGCACTTCATGCAGGAACGGCATTGCGATGGAACTGGTGTGGCTGGAAGATTTCAACGCGCTCGCGGACAGCGGGAATTTCTCCCGTGCAGCCGAGCTGCGACACGTAACCCAACCGGCATTTAGCCGGCGCATACGCGCGCTGGAAACCTGGGTGGGGGTCGATTTGTTCGAGCGCACCACCCAAGGCGCGGCTCTGACCGAGGCGGGCAAACACATGCTGACCAGCGCCCAGGAAATGACTCGGCGCCTGTATCAGATGCGACTGGATGCGCGGGAAGTGGCGGGTAAACAAGTGCGTACGCTGCACTTTGCTGCCACTCATTCGTTATCGTTCACCTTCTTTCCAGGCTGGATCAGAGGCATCGAGCGCGGCGCGCCAATCGAAGCTCTTCGCTTACTTTCGGACAGCATGATGGTCTGCGAGCAAATGCTCTTGCATGGCGAAGTTCAGTTTTTGCTCTGCCATCAACACCCTGACGTTCCCCCCCGCTTTGCCGCAGACCAGTTTCATTCCAAGGCGGTGGGCGGTGATGTGCTGACGCCGTTACGGGCTGCGGATTTTCTGGCCGAGGGCGACTCCGCTCCGTTGCAGCATTTGGCCTACACCGCAGAGTCCGGCCTGGGACGGATCGTCGGTGCACGCTTACAGGGTGAACACTCCCCGCCCGCGCTGAACACGGTGTTCAGTTCGCACTTGGCCGCTGTTCTGTTGTCAATGGCACTGGAAGGCAAAGGCATCGCCTGGCTGCCCCGGTCCTTGGCGGAACAAGAAGTGAGCAGCGGCAAGCTGGTGCGGGCGCTGGATGAGCGCTGGGACATCCCTGTAGAAATCCGTCTGTTTCGACCTAACGCGGCGTTGAGTGATTTTGCTGAGGACTTCTGGGCTCGGCTTTGATCTGTCCTGACCTGCGATATTTCCCCGACTGTCTGGAGTCAATGATGCCCAAAGCGCCCTTCTCTCCTTACCAATCGTTGGCCGAAATCTTGTTGACCCAAGCAGGTCAAAGCCAGTCAGACGGCTCCCACGACCTCTCTCATCTGTATCGGGTGTGGAGCAATGCTTGCTCGATTCATCGTGATGAAGGCGGTGATCTTGAAGTGCTATTGGCCGCGACCCTGTTGCATGACTGTGTGTCCGTCGAAAAGAACTCGCCCTTGAGGTCGCAGGCCTCTCGATTGGCCGCCGAAAAAGCGGCTTCCTTGCTCAAGGCGCTGGATTGGCCCCAGGACCGAATCGATGCCGTCGCCCACGCCGTGGAAGCCCACAGTTTCTCGGCCGCTATTACCCCAACCACCCTCGAAGCAAAAATCGTTCAGGACGCCGACCGACTCGACGCCATCGGCATGCTCGGCGTCGCCCGTTGTTTCTACACCGCAGGCCGTATGGGCAGCGCCATGTACGACGCCACCGACCCCGACGCGCAGCACCGCGAGCTTGATGACAAACGCTTCGCCGTTGATCACTTCCATACCAAATTACTGCACCTGGCGGATGAGTTTCAGACAGCCACTGGGGCACGTATTGCAGCGTTGAGGCACGAGCGGCTGAAGCGGTTTTTGGATGAGTTCATGGAAGAGGTTGGGGCTGATTGACCGGGGGGTAGCTCCGAAGGCCCTCCGCTAACAAATGGCTCCTACAGATGGCCGCTCGCCCATGGATGTTAGGTGCTCACTGCTCCAGATCCGCCGAAGTCCCCTGTGGGAGATTGGCTTGCCAACGAAAGCGTCGTTACCGGCGACCCAGGTTTCAAGTCGACATCAGTGGCGCGATTACGGGCCTCTTCGCAGGCAAGCCTGCTCCCACAGAATGCGCGGCGACGTGAGTCTTTCGGCCGATGAAATCCAAGAGCTGTATCGGCTTCGCAGCCTTCGGCAGCTCCCACAGTTCAGTGTTTGCTGCGCGACAGTGCGGCGTCGAAGACGTGGCGGACCCTCCCACAGAGACGTGGCCAGTCACGAACTTGGGATTCGATGAGGTCCTTATTTGGCGCACTTATCCAGCAACGCGCAGGCATCAATGAAGTTCATCTTCTTTTTACGCATCGCGTCTTGAACGGTCTGTGTGGCTTTTTCCAGGGCTGCACTGGGTTTGGCCCACTGCTCGGCGGGAATGGGTTGGGACCAACGCTGCACCGCTTCAGGCAAAACGGGCGAACCGGCTTTATGGCCCCATTCTGCGAGCATGTAAGGCATTTTCCAGAAGGTCAAAACGCGGCGCACGTACCACCAACGCAGTGGCCAGCGGGTGCGGGGTTCAAGGCCTATTTCGGCCATGCGTTCATCACTGATCGGCATATGTAAGCTGCCCATGTCTTCTTTGATTCGTCGCTCCACGTTCCATGTATGCAGTCCTTCATACGGACGCAACTCATCTTCTGTTAAATCACGGCCTATCATCCATACCGACAGGTCATCCGCCTGGCTTGGTATGCCTTGCTCCATGTACAAGCGGATCGCTTCCCATGTACCGATGGCGTGGGCTTGACTGGGCTTACTGGCCAGGACGAACTGCACGGTGTCGTTCTTTTCATCCTCAAGCCCCATGCCGAATTCGAAAAATTGAATGCTGCCGTATTGACCCATCATTTCCGACTGGGACACCCAGGCGACAACGCTTTCCCATGGCACGATCAACACTTCATAGGTGTCGTTGTCGACAAAACAAACTTCGCGGCGTTGGCGATTGAAACGTAGGGGGTATTGTTTGGCACTTGTGCGGACGCCTTGAAGAGTGGCGTGCCAACATATACCAATCATAAAAGCCCCAGAAATCAGCGCTACTTCAAAATTAGCCTGTATGCCCATCCCGAGGAGTTCCCAAAAAAAACGCTCGATATGAGGAGGTGAAAAAACAACCATCATCGTCGCTAAAATTAGTGGGAATATGAACATTATAATTAACACTATCCAAATAACCCATGCCAGCAACTTCCCCTGCATCACCATGCCGTTGTTACTTCCCCCCAATCTGCAGATAGACATCGTTCATTTCGGAAAAGTTCTGGGTACTAATAGGCTGCTGCCCGGTAAAAACCGGCAGCGGGGCGAGATACAGAATTTCCTCCGGTCCGTGTTTCCGAACTTCTCCAACGCGGGGCCTGTTGTTTTTTATGTCTGGCTTCGCTACGGACGGCAATTTGTTTGGTTTGCGCCGGTACAGTTTATTGAGCATTTCTTTCCAACAGCGCGCAGGCATCAATGAAGTTCATCTTCTTTTTACGCATTGCGTCTTGAACGGTCTGTGTGGCTTTTTCCAGGGCTGCACTGGGTTTGGCCCACTGCTCGGCGGGAATGGGTTGGGACCAACGCTGCACCGCTTCAGGCAAAACGGGCGAACCGGCTTTATGGCCCCATTCTGCGAGCAGGTAAGGCATTTTCCAGAAGGTCAAAACGCGGCGCACGTACCACCAACGCAGTGGCCAGCGGGTGCGGGGTTCAAGGCCTATTTCGGCGATGTATTCATCGCTAAACGAGCAGTGTAAATCCCCCAGATCCTCTTTAACTCTCCGCTCTACATTCCACGTGTGCAGCCCTTCATACGGCCGTAATTCATCTTCGTTTAAATCACGCCCCAGCATTAGTCTCATCCAGTCACCGGTCTGATCCTTGGGAATGCCTTGCTCCATGTACAAGCGGATCGCCTCCCACGTACCGATGGCGTGGGCTTGACTGGGCTTACTGGCCAGGACGAACTGCACGGTGTCGTTCTTTTCATCCTCAAGCCCCATGCCGAACTCGAAAAATTGAACGCTGCCGTATTGACCCATCATTTCAGACTGGGACACCCAAGCGACCACGCTCTCCCATGGCACGATCAACACTTCATGGGTGTCGCTGTCGACAAAACAAACTTCGCGGCGTTGGCGGTTAAAACGTATTGGGTATTGTTTGGCACTTGTGCGGACGCCTTGAAGAGTAGCGTGCCAACATATACCAATCATGAAAGTCCCAGAAATTAGCGCTGCTCCAAAATTAGCCTGTATGCCCATCCCGAGGAGTTCCCAAAAAAAACGCTCGATATGAGGAGGTGAAAAAACAACCATCATCGTCGCTAAAATTAGTGGGAATATGAACATTATAATTAACACTATCCAAATAACCCACGCCAGCAACTTCCCCTGCATCACCATGCCGTTGTTACTTCCCCCCATCTGCAGATAGACATCGTTCATTTCGGAAAAGTTCTGGGCACTAATAGGCTGCTGCCCAGTAAACACTGGCAATGGGGCAAGATATAAAGTTTCCTCCAGCCCGTGCCTCCGAACTTCTCCAACGCGGGGCCTGTTGTTTTTTATGTCTGGCTTCGCTACGGACGGCAGTTTGTTTGGTTTGCGCCGGTACAGTTTATTGAGCATTTTTTTCCAACAGCGCGCAGGCATCAATGAAGTTCATCTTCTTTTTACGCATCGCGTCTTGAACGGTCTGAGTGGCTTTTTGTAGGGCTGCACTGGGTTTGGCCCACTGTTCGGCGGGAATGGGTTGGGACCAACGCTGCACCGCTTCAGGCAGAACGGGCGAGCCGGCTTTATGGCCCCATTCTGCGAGCAGGTAAGGCATTTTCCAAAAGGTCAAAACGCGGCGCACGTACCACCAACGCAGTGGCCAGCGGGTGCGGGGTTCCAAGCCTATTTCGGCCATGCGTTCATCACTGATCGGCATATGTAAGCTGCCCGTGTCTTCCTTGATTCGTCGCTCCACGTTCCATGTATGCAGTCCTTCATACGGACGCAACTCATCTTCTGTTAAATCACGGCCTATCATCCATACCGACAGGTCATCCGCCTCGCTTGGTATGCCTTGTTCCATATACCGGCGAATTGCCTCCCACGTACCAATGGCATGAGCTTGGCTGGGCTTACTGGCCAGGACGAACTGCACGGTGTCGTTCTTTTCATCCTCAAGTCCCATGCCGAACTCGAAAAATTGAACGCTGCCGTATTGACCCATCATTTCAGACTGAGACACCCAGGCGACCACGCTCTCCCATGGCACGATCAACACTTCATGGGTGTCGCTGTCGACAAAACAAACTTCACGGCGTTGGCGGTTAAAACGTATTGGGTATTGTTTGGCACTTGTGCGGACGCCTTTAAGAGTGGCGTGCCAACATATCCCTAGCAGGGATACTGCCGTCAATACACGCGCTTCAATATGAACCTGAAATCCTAGGCCGACTATTTGCCAGAAATCACGTTCTATATCGACGGGGGAAAAAACCACTACGAACGCTGCCATAAAAAATGGAGATATTACTGTCATGAACAACACAATCCAGATCACGAAAGCCAGCATTTTCCCCTGCTCAACCATGCCATTATTATTCCCTCCTATCTGCAAATATACTTCGCTCATCTCCGAGAAATTCTGGGTACTAATGGCCGGCTGCCCAGTGAAGACCGGCAGCGGGGACAGGTACAATATTTCTTCCGCACCGTTTTTCCGAATCTCCCCCACGCGAGGCTTATTATTTTTTATATCAGGATTCGCTACGGGTGGTGCGCTAATTTTTTTGCGCCGAAATAACTTATTCAGCATCACGGCTCCTCAACTCTATAGCTGTTAACGGCCAAGCGTCAGTGGCTTGCAACTTGAAGGGAAGTTCCGTCTCTGGCTTGTATTTAAACACGCCCTTGTGATAAAGGGCCCTACTGTGTACATAGGATTTGTGTATGTCGAGGATAGGAAAAATAGTTCGATGGCGTAAAGGTTGGTGGTCTTCCAGCTTGTAGGCCAGCGCGACAACTAAACCGAACGGGTCGGTCAATTCGTATTTTGAAAACGAAAGGCTTAATACCAACGCTTCATGGTTTTGGCTGACGATGCGAAGCTGGCTCGCAAAATATTCACTGCGCCCCTCCCAGTAAGGCGGGATATGTACCGGGCGACCCCACCCCTTCTGTGATTGCTCCCTCTCACGGCGCTGATGCACTTCGATAGACACCTCACGACGGTCCAAATCTGCAGTGCTGACGCCGGGCAATGCGAAGCGGAACTCGGTCACGTCATCGTCTTGGCGAATCATTTCGCACAAGGGCTGTTGGACGGCGGTCGCCAACGCGATCCAATCGTCTTCCAGACTGCGGTTGAGGTTGTCCAAACCCCAAGCGCTGCGGTGCAGCCATTTTTTTGTATCATCCAAATTAAAGTAATTGTAGATACCTTGCCCTGCCATTTGCAGCGCCATACCAATGATACCGATCAGGTTGGCACGGGCAGCAATGCTGACTAAGCGCGGACTTTTTTCAGCCCAGGCCATGGCGCGCAACTCTTTGGGCAAGCGCAGGATGTCCCTGGTGATGATGTAGGAATGGCTAAATCCCCAGCCATTGGCGCCCATCAAAACGACGTCGCCCCCCATCTGTATCGATGTTGCAGCAAGTTTCTTTCCATCGCCCTCCGCTAGTGCTCGCCCCCATTGGTTGGTATGCCTTATTAGATCGAGTCCAGCCGCTGCAAAACCAAAACTAAAGGCGCCAAGTCCTGCGAAAGCCGACCATCTACCTAACCTACTCATAGCATTAAGCTTGCCTGATGCACTTTCCATCGCTGCAATATGGGCTTGTAGTATGCCTATCGCCATGCCTTGGCTTGCAGAAAATCCGGCTGCGGACATTCCAATCAGTGAGATGAAAAAATCTCCTAATTCAGTTCGCGACATTGACCTGCCGCCTAATAGCTCATCCGCAGCACTAACAAAATTAACCGCCTGAAAATAAAACACAACCACCGCAATCTGATTACCTTTAGCCGTCAATGCACCTGCAATCGGTTTTTTAAACGTGCCCGTACTTCGATAATCCCGAACCGTGCGCTGCATCTCGTCGCATAGCTCGGCGTCCATGTTGCCCAACACCAATCCAATTTGGCCGGGGCCTTTACCGCCAGGCGTAAGCCCCTGAGTAAGACGATCCTCCACAAGTTCAAGACTATTTTTTAGATTAGCGATCTGGTTATTTAAATGACGCGAGGCTTGATGACGAATTAAAACAAGGTGGCGCTCTCTGTATAACTGCTTCAGTTCTCGTCGCATGTCGATTGCTGTGTTGCGGTCGCGGTTGAAATTCTCTATCTCAAACGGTGTCGCTGCCCGAAGTGTCAGCCCACTGGTGGCATACGCACGGAGCAGCCGCAGCCGTGCAACTGGACCGATGTTACGAATAAAACTGTTGAGATCAACGCGCGAGCCTCTCTCAAAGTCCTGCTTAAAAAGGTCCAATTGATGAGCCGTGGTCATCTGCCGTGCCGGGTCATACGCCCCACCCAACAAGCTATTCAACCCTTCAAACTGACTGGTCAACGCCATGTAATTAGGCAAGCGCTGGCGCATGAGGCTGTTGAACTGGTTGGCCAACGCATCCATTTCCGCGACAGCGGCTGGGGCGTCGGCGATTTTGATTGAGATATTACTGAGGTCCGCGAGTTCTTTTAATGTCGCGTCCTGTTCGGCACTGCCCAGGGTGTCCAGACCTGGCACTTGTACCAGTGGGTTTTTCTCCAAGTAGGTTTCCAGTTGCTGCCAAGCATCCTGGTCGTCGCAGATGGCGGCAACGCAGAGCAGTTCAGTTTCCAAGCGGTGCTTGATCTGTTCGCTTTGTTGAAAGTCGTAATACCAGGCGGCACGGTGAAAATGCCCTTCGACGATCATCTTCAGGCGGTCGGCGCGGATGCGCTTGAGTTGACCTTGCCAGTGCTGCAACAGGGTTTGCTGCTTGAGCACAAAGGTCTGCATGGCTTGGCGCTGGACTAAATCATCAATACCGCGCTCGCCGGGCTCTGCCCCATGAAGCGATTCATAGGTTTGAAGATTAATTTCGGCGATGGTTTGTTCGTGCTTTTGCCAGCGTTCGCCCCCCAAGGCATCGCGCAAGGCCAATATGGATTCGGCGAACGGAATGGTTTTCGCCATCTCGCGCCATTTGAGCTCGTCGCCATACAGCGTAGGCCCTTGGTACTCACGCTTGTTGTGCAGGTAGCTAACCAGTGTTTCCTGTTCTGATTCGTTGATGTCTTTAAGTAATTCGGTGACGCCCGGATTATCGCGGGCCAGGTCCACAAGGCGTTTTTGATTGACGGTGTACAGAGACTGAATGTAAGAGCCGGTCACGTATTGACGCTGAATGATGTCATCGTCGGCCCATTCACCCATCCAATCGGCAACCTTGAGTTGCGCGGCTGCCAGGTCGCGCATGATGCCAATGTCGTCGCGAACGACCAGAAACAAGAAGTCATTTTTGTGCGCGCCACCGACCTGACTGGTCAGCTCCTCAATCCAGGTATGACGAAACAACGGCGCCTGTTCCCAGAGGTAAGCAGTGTTTTCTTCCGGGTTGGCGCCTTCGGGCAGTTGCGCTGTGGGTGCCTTATCAACCGGACCGCGACCGCCCGCCTCGCAACGATTTTCCGCAACTTCTGCCAACCAGGCGCTGGCTTGGCTCTCGGTCAGTAGATGTTTGGCGGTGCGTTCACTGCTTGCTGAAGCGAGATTCACGCGTTGCATGAACCGTTCACGCTCAGTCGCGGACTGGATCACTTGCGAGCATTTATAGGCGGTCCACTGGATTTCCGAGTAGGCGACATAGACGGCGTTGTTTCGGGGGACTATCAGCGTACTTTCATTGCCAACGGCATGTTGACGTACATCACTCGCCACCTCGGCTCCGTCCCAAAGCAGCTTGGAAAGGGAACCCTGCTCAATCAAATACTCATGGAGGAACCCGTTGCTGCTGTCGACAACATACAAGTAGCCATCGCGCAGCAATCGAATGCCCATGGCCTTGCTTTGCAAGGTATGGGGCATGGGCAAGTCGGAAGGTGGCGTGAGGTGTTCCACCAATCCGTAGCGCAGCGGCAACAACTGAATCGTGGTTTTGGTCAGCGGGCATGCGCCGCCAGCGCTGGCGCTGTCATGGCTGCGTGACTTGGCAATCAAATTGGCCAAGTGTCCACGTGGGGTCATTAGATTTGTCATGGGAAGCATTTCCGCTCGGCCAATGAGGAGATAAGGTGCATGCGCTGTTCGGGAGACGGTTGCTCCGGCGCCAATAATTGGAGGATTTCCGGGTCTTCGCCCATGACCTGATCACCCAGCAACCCGTGAGCGTTGGCGTAAAGCCAGATGTCCGCTTCGCTGTCATGCCCGTAGGCAGCCGCGCGTTTGGCTAACCGGTACAGATGGTCCCAGCGTTCGTGCGCGGTCAGGGTTGATTGGTATTGCGGAAAAAATTCGCTCATGTGCTGATAGAGTTCTGACACCATTTTGCTAAAACTGGCGCTTTCCAGAAGCGACCATTGGTGCTCGCTCAGTTGGTACAGCGCCGAGTGGTCCGCAATGGGCGCCTCGCTGTGGCGGATAAAATGATCCCAGCCATCGCCAATCGGGTTGATCACGACCACCCGTTGGCAAGGCCCGAACAGCGTGGCCGTCGATGTTTGTGTATCGCCTAACAGCGCGCGAGCCACTGCTGGATCGGCGATGCGCAATAGCATGTCGGCCCCTGACGGGTGCTTGATGCTTGCCAGCCAACGCAGGTGAGCGACCATTTCCGCCCATGGCGCAACACTGCAGATGAGATAGCCCCAATGCTCCTGAGCGTGGGCCAGAAACTCGACAAGTGCCGGATCACTTGGACTTCTCACCCGCACTAGGCAGGGTGAAACGTCTCGGAGCTGGGCGAAACGGGTTTGCAGGTAAAGGGGCTCTACCTTCACGGTGCAATCCCACGCGAACAGCTTCGGCAGCAAGTTCCCGACCTGTACGGCGTCAAGCAGTAAGCCCACGCTCTGCGTCCAAGGAAGATCATCGGGTATTTTCAGCGGGGTCCGTTTAGTCGTTGTCATGGGTTTGCTCCGTGTTATCCAGTACGCACACCGGGCAGACCAAGGATTTGCTTTTGAGCGCTTTGATCAGCCCCTCAGTGGCCAACGCTACGCCTGCATCCAGAGGCTGGGTGCTGCCAGGCGCTAAAGGCGCCGCAGGTGTTCCCGGCAGCGGCGCTCCTCCCAACACAATCGGCACACTGCAGAAAATGCCCGCCGGGTTGAGCACCAGATGCTGACCATTGATGGAGAGGGTCAGCGTGATGCCGCCATCGATAACGATGTTTGCGCCAGAAAGGTGTACTTCTTGCGCCGCGTCTATGACCAGCGCGCCACCGACCCGGGTGTGGCTGGAGCCGGCCACTTGTAAATGATCCCCCGCTGACAGTTGCACCTTGCGCGCGCCGGTAACTGTGAGGTGTTGCTCGGCCTTGATAACGGTGGTGCTGTTGCCTTTGATCGTCTCCAGCCGCTGACCGCGCACTTCAAGACGGCTGTCGTTCTGGATCAGTTGTTCCATGTCGCGCTGGGCACGCAGGTAGACCCGTTCAGCGCCATCGCGATCTTCAAAAGAGACTTCGTTGAAGCCCTGGCTGGCCTTGGAGCTGCGACTGCGGAACACGCTTTTGGTCTTGTTCGCCGGCAGCTCACACGGCACCGGATTCAGACTGTTCGGCAAACAGCCCATGACAATCGGCCGATCCGCGTCGCCTTCCAAATAAGAAATCAGCACTTCCATGCCGACCCGAGGCAAGGTCACCGCGCCATGACTGTTGCCCGCCCAACTCGACGCCACCCGCACCCAGCAGCTGGTGGTTTCGTCATTCAGCTCGCGGCGGTCCCAGTGAAACTTGACCTTTACCCGGCCGAATTTATCGCAGTGAATTTCTTCGCCTTCCGGGCCGGTAACCTTGGCGGTTTGGGTGCTGTGAATCAGCGGTTTGGGGTGCCTCAAGGCGGGGCGAAACTGGATGGTTTCGGGGATGGCGGTGAAGGAATTCCGATAACCCTGAGCGATTTTCCCGGCGGCGACCGGGGCGTCAGCGCCCAATTCTTCCAATACCTGCGGCTGCCGCCCTTCGTGCTTGATCGAAATCAGCACCCACGGGTTATTCCATTTCAGCTGCGGATGGTCTTCCAGCTGGATCACCGTCCCGCTGCGCAACACCGGGTGATCGCTGCTGCCGTCGGCCAGTTGGAAATCCGTGCGGTGCCGTTCCAGGTCTCGGTTGGATAATCGTCTGCCGTGATCGTCCTCCAGAAAGCGGCCGGGATAGACGTAATGCTCAAGCTTGGGATCGACATGCAGGGCCTCACCCCTTTGGGCTTGCGCTTGCGTCAGCGAAGGTTGTCTCGAACTTTCCAGCAAATAACCGGCTTTCTGGAAATCGTAATCGCGATGCACCACGTGGCTGGTGCGCGCCGCCAGGCGCACGCCGAAGGTATTTATCGAATACTCGTCGGGCACCATGCCGTTCAGCGGCTTGAACGGCAGCGTCCGCCGCGCCGCATGGGGAAACATTATTTCGTCATCGGCGAAAATCAACCGATGGCCGTCAGCCGAATGCTCAAAACGGTAAAACCAGCCGTCTTCTTCACACAGCCGATTGACGAAGTGCAGGTCGCTTTCGTCGTACTGCACGCAATATTCACGGATCGGAGCGCGGGTCACGCCACTGTCGAATTGCACGTCCAGGCCGTCAAACAGGCCGTGTTCTTTGAGCACTTCAAGAATAATTGCGGGCACGCTCATCTGCTGGAACGAGCGGCGGTGGCTGCTGTGTTCCAAGTACGCGAGAGAGGGTTTGAGCACCGCGACGTAGCGGGTCAGCCGGGCATTGGAATCGCTTTTGTGGATGGAGTGAATCTGCCCGTGAATGCCTTCGCCGTTCGGGCCAAAACCGAGAAAAGCCGCCTTGTGCAGCAGGTCCGACAGCTCAATACCAGACGACCGACTGACCAGTTCGACGGTGATGGCGTACGGCGTGCTGACGGCTTCTGCGCCATCAAACGCGAGCACTTGCAAAGAAGGATTTTCAAGACCTTTCACACTAAGCGTGAAGGTTGGGACGGCGGCCTGGGACATTGGCAGATTCTCCGCATCAAAAGATGCGGCAACTCTGCAGGACTGGGCCTTTAACGACTATCGGGCGGAGCTAACATAGGACGTAGGACGCTTCCCATGATTAAGTAATCTGAGACTTACAGCCACTTCCTTACTCTTTACCCTCATACGCCGACACTCGATTTCGACCGCCTTCCTTCGAGACGTACAGCGCCTGGTCGGCCCATTCGATGAGTTGTTTGTACTCCGGAGCCGGCTTGCTCAAGTCGGCGACGCCGAGGCTGATGGTGCAGCGGATCGGTTTTCCGTCATGCACCACTTCCTGCGCTTCCACCGCTTCGCGCAGGCGTTCGGCGAAGACCACGCCCCCCGCCTTTGTCGTGCCTGGCAGCAGCACTGCAAATTCTTCTCCGCCGTAACGGCCGGCGATGTCAACATCGCGGATATGCTCAAGCACGGTTTCAGACACGCACTGGATCACCTTGTCACCCGCTTGGTGGCCGTAGGTGTCGTTAACGCGCTTGAAGTGATCGATGTCGAACATCACCAACGTCATGGGCGTGTCGTAGCGGCAATGGCGGGCGTATTCGAGCTTGAGCGCTTCTTCCCAATGGCCGCGGTTGTACAGGCCGGTGAGTCGGTCGGTGCTGGACAGCAACTGCAGTTGACGGTTGGCGGTTTGCAGTTGGTGAGCATGGGTCGCCACGTCGGTGACGTCGTAGATCACCAGGCAAATGTGGCTGATTTCGCTGTTGGTCGAGCGCAACGGGAACAAGGTGGTGTTCTGGTACATGAAGTCTTCCTGGCCAGTGATTGGCTGGTAACTCTTGAAATGCACCAGGTACGGACGTTGCTCCCAGATGGTGAAGGCCGGTGTGCCGAGGGTTAGCACGCTCTCGATTTTTTTGCGAAACCACGCTTGATTGACCTCGGGAAACAAGTCAAAAAACGATTGATCATGGGCCACGCTCGGCACGACGCCGGAACGGTTTTCCATGAAGGTGTTCCAGACTTGCACTTTAAAGTTTCGGTCAAATACCACCACGCCCACGTCGATGCTTTGAGTGATGGTCAGCAGCCAATGAAGTTCTTTAATGTCGATGCGGTCGTTCATGGTCAGCTCATCACGTAGGCGAGTTTTTTGGTGAGCCGCTCTACCGAGTCTTCGGTGAACAACAGCAAAAGATCAAAATGGATATTGTGGCCTTCAAGGCTGTAACTGATTTCCACCGCCAGGGTTTTCTTCCAGCGCCGCTGATTGGTCCGAATCAGCTCCTCAATGCTCCCCAGCACTTGCGGGTGGCCTTGGGAAAAAACCACGTCAATTTGCTCGGCAATTCCGGTCAAACAGGCACCGATCAAAATCGTCGACAGGTCCAGAAGCATTTCCATGTCGGAATAGTCGGTGGAGTCCTGCTCCATCAACTTGGCCATGTCGGCGAGTTCAGAGCCGTGAAAGATCAACAGCGCCTCACCCGCGATACCGCCACCAATATAGCCCTGACAAACCGCCGTCAGTTGCTCGCCGCTCTGGGCATCGGCCAGCGCCATGTGCAATTCGCCCACTTCCAGCATGTTTACATTGGGCACAGGCAAATGAACGAACACGCCAAGCACCCGCGCCAATAGCGCAGCGGCACGGCCCATGGCGACGTTGATAACTTCGCGAAACGCATCTTGAAAACTGGTGGCAGACTCGACCACGGACTGCGCAACGGCCACGGACCGGTTCGATTCGCCCAATATCCCAAGGTTTTCGAGCAGACTCTTCAGCTCTTCCGGTTCCACCGGCTTTTTTAGAAAAGCCAGTGCCCCCAACTCTAGAACGCGACGCACCGCTTCAGCCTGTACGTCGCCGGAAACGACGATGACCCGGGTTTTCAGCTGTTCTTCACGAATGGTCGCCAGCACCTGATAGCCGTCCATCTCCGGCATGGTCAGGTCGAGCAACACGACCTCCCCCAACCCGCGGCGAATGGCCTCGACCCCTTCTTTACCATTCGTTGCCAAGGTTACCGAGACATTTAAGTCGTCGGGTAACGCTCGCAGTAACTGCTTGCGCGCCATGTTGGAGTCGTCGCATATCAGCAGGGGTATCGTGGGCATCGTGTTCTTTTCTCACTGCGTAAAGAGTTTAAGACCGAAGCCAGTGTGCCAATGCACCTTTAAGGTGCCCAATGTTCGCCCGTCTAGTGACGAGACCTGATGAAACGCACTTAAAAACCCCATATAAACGCGTGTGCCATCATTATGCAATTTCTGTGCAAGCCGCCGGGCCGTTTTAATACCGCGACCCCAGGATGACTCACGACATTTGCATTCACATTGGGATGAATCGACAGAGCGGCTGCAGCAGTGAGCTTGCCCTTCCCTGATCAGCCTCGCAGCCTGTTAAGACGCGTCCTGCGGATCACGAATTGGCCTGTTTGCTAACGCGTATGGATCGGTTAGAGGTCACGACGGCGAGCTAAAAAGCCGCGCCATTGTAACTGAACTGTTACCTGACGAAACGCCTGCTAAACGCGCGTCACTCTTTGCGCACAATCAGGCGTTTGGTTCAGGTTGATTAGGGCCACGCATTTCGTTGGCAACGCAGAATATACACTTTCAACGTTGCGTCGCCGAAGCTCGACGTAATCCCCGCCAACCCTCGTGATCATCTTGCGTGAAGCAACGTGATACAACGTGTATGCGCTAATGAGCCTGGCTGTGCCGCCATACATTTTCCCCACCCTCCACCTCCATGATTCAACGTCTTCATCTTCCATTTATAGGGTCATGCATGCCTGGATTCGATCCACACACCGTCATCTGGATCGCCGCTGCCTTGGCAACCTGTTGCGTGATTTTTCGACCGTTTGGCGTTCCGGAGTGGGTCTGGGCGTTGAGCGCCGCCGCGTTGCTGACCGGCTTCGGGTTGATTCCCTGGCCTTCTGCGTTGGCAGCGATTGCCAAAGGCACTGATGTCTATCTGTTCCTGATCGGCATGATGGTGCTGGCCGAACTGGCACGTCAGGAAGGCCTTTTCGACTGGCTGGCGATGTACGCCGCGCAACATGCACAGGGTTCCGGGCAGCGGTTGTTCGACCTGGTGTTCCTGGTCGGGACGCTGGTCACCATTTTTCTGTCCAACGACGCGACGGCGGTCGTCCTGACCCCGGCGGTGTATGCCGCCGCCAAAGCAGCCAAGGCCGAGCCACTGCCTTATTTGTTCGTCTGCGCTTTTATCGCCAATGCGGCAAGTTTTGTGCTGCCGATATCCAACCCTGCCAACCTGGTGATTTTCGGCAGCCACATGCCGCCGTTGCTGACGTGGTTGTGGCAATTCAGCCTGCCGTCGATGGCCGCTATTGGCCTGACCTACATTGTCTTGCGCCTCACTCAGCGCAAGCACCTGCGTCAAACCTTGGAAACGGTCATCGCCCTCCAACCCCTGTCCAGCGGGGCGCGGCTGACAGCATTTGGCATCATGCTTACGGCCGCGGTGTTGTTGCTGGCATCGGCCTTCGACCTGCAACTGGGGTTGCCGACGTTTTGTGCTGGATTGGCCACCGCCGGTCTGATTCACCTGCGTCAGCGGATGAGCCCGATGCCTGTACTCAAAGGCGTTTCCTGGGGCGTGTTGCCGCTGGTGGGCGGCCTGTTCGTCCTGGTTGAAGGGCTCGCCCAAACCGGGATCATCAATTCGTTGGCGCATACGTTGGCCTCCCTGGCCGAACATTCCAGCAGCCAGGCAACCTGGGGTGCCGGGCTGGTTGTGGCGATTGCCAGCAATGTCATTAATAACCTGCCAGCGGGTTTGATCGCTGGCTCCGTGGGGCATATTGCTCACCTGCCGACGCCTACTACCAGCGCATTGCTGATTGGCGTCGATCTGGGGCCGAACCTGTCGATTACCGGTTCCCTGGCGACGCTGTTGTGGCTGATCGCCGTGCGTCGCGAAGGTGAGCATGTCAGTGCCGTCGACTTCCTGCGGGTCGGGATTCTGGTGATGCCGCCCGCCCTGATCGGTGCACTGGCGGCGTTATCCCTCAACCCGGGTTAGTCGATCATTTGATACAGCGGATGCGGTAAAGCCCGTCTTCTACCTCGACCCCGTGGGTATCGTGGGTAAACCCTGGGAAGTGCCGGTCGTATTCTTCCAGCGCCTTGAGGTAGCCGAGTATCGGGCCGTCTGCTGCACCCGCGCTTTCGCCAGGCATTAACAGCGGAATACCCGGCGGATACGGCACCACCCCGGTGGCCACGGTACGCCCGGCCATCTGCTCCAACGTCAGCACTTCGATGTTGTCGCGGACTAACTGCTCGTACGCGGCCACCGGGCTGAGCCGAGGTTCCGGCAGGGTCGAAAACGCCTGAGACAATGCGTCTGTGGTGCGCAGTTCGGACATTTTTTGGAACATGCTTTCGCACAATGCGCGCAAGCCCATGCCCCGATAGCGTTGCGGATGCGCTGCCAACAACGCGGGTAACACGCTGTCCAGCGGTGCATCGGCATCATAGTCACGCTTGAAATCGAGCAGCGTATTGACCAGCGTGCCCCATTTGCCTTTGGTCACGCCGATGGAAAACAGAAACAGAATCGTGAAATCGGTGGTTTTTTCTACCACTATGCCTTGGCGATCCAGATAAGCGGTGAGCACCACGGCCGGAATGCCCTGTTCGCTCATGCCGCCACCAGGCAAAATTCCCGGCGTAGTGATCGACACTTTGATCGGGTCCAGCATGCAGTAGCCGTCTTCGATATCACCGAAGCCATGCCACGCCGCGTTCGGTTTAAGCACCCAGCACGCCGGTTCAGTCGCCAGCAATTCCTCGTCAGCGGCAAAAAACGGCAGGACCTGAGCGCTTTTCGGGTGGGTCACGGTGTCCGGCTGCCAGACGTTGAAGAACCATTCGCCCTTGGTCTGGAACTCGCTGTTGAGTCGCGCCAGCATTCGCCGAAACGCAATCGCCTCGCGGATCGAATCACCGGTCAGGGCTTTGCCGCTGGGGCCGTCCATCATCGCCGCACTGACGTCGTTGGAGGCGATGATCGCGTAATTGGGCGAGGTCGAAGCATGCATCATGAACGCTTCGTTGAACCGCGCATGCTCAATCGGCCGCCGACCATCGCGGACATGGATCATCGACGCCTGGGACAGCGCCGCCAGCAGTTTATGGGTCGACTGAGTGGCGAACACCGTCGGCCGGTCAGCGCTGTAATCAGCCGGCTCGCCATGCATCGCGAAGCGCTCGCGGTAGAGGGGGTTGAAGCGTGCGTAACCGAACCAGGCTTCGTCGAAATGCAACCGGTCGACGCTCTGACCCAGCAGCGCTTCGACCCGGGTCACGTTGTAGCAAAGGCCGTCGTAGGTCGAGTTAGTAATGATCGCGTGCATCGGCGTCGGGTCCAGCCCTTCGCGCAACAGCGGGTTGCTTGCTATGGCGCTGTGAATCGCTTCCGGGGTCAATCGCTGCGGCGGAATCGGGCCAATCAAGCCGTAATGATTGCGCGACGGAATCAAGTAAGTCGGAATCGCCCCCGACATGGTCATGGCGTGTTCGACTGACTTGTGGCAGTTGCGATCGCACAACGTGACCTGATCCCGGGTCACGCTGGCCATCAAGATCACCCGATTGGAGGTCGAGGAACCGTTGGTGACGTGGTACGTGCGGTGCGCGCCAAAGACCCTGGCGGCATACACCTCGCTGGCTCCGATCGGGCCGGAATGATCCAGCAGCGAACCCAGCTCACCGACGGAAATCGACAGGTCGGAGCGAAACAGGTTTTCGCCAAAAAAATCAAAAAACGCGCGCCCTACCGTGGACTTCAAAAACGCCGTACCCCCGGTGTGTCCCGGCGTGTGCCAGGAATATTCGTACACCTGGGAAAACCGCACCAGCGCGCCAAACATCGGTGGCAACACGGCCTCACGGTAACGCTGAATCGCGGCGACAATACGGCCACTGATAAAGCGTGTGGTGTCTTCCAGCAGCCAAATGAAATCGTCTGACTTCTGCATCGCTTCTAGGGGAACGGTTGCCGCGCTGCTGCGGTCGGCCAAAAGAAAAATCGGCACGCCTTCGCTACGTTCACGCACGGCGTCCAACACCCGGTTGGCGATGGCATGGCTGTCGTCCAGCGCCAACTCCCAATCGAGCAATACGCATTGCAACATCGGGTCCGAATGGATCAGGACGATGGCGTCTTCTGCCGACTGCGCCAACAGGACTTCCACTTGGCGTTCTTCTAACTCTTCGGCAAGCTGCCGGACGGCGCGACCGGCCGAGCTGTTGGCGGCAAGTTCTTCGTGAATAAGCAGGGCTTTCATGCCCAGACGATGGTGCTGATGAAGGGACATGGCGTCCTCCGAACTCATAGGAATGCGGCTCGACGCGCGCTATGACGCGTCGAGTCCCGACTTTCAGGGGGCTGCGGCTGGCGCGGGGGCAACGGCAGGTTGTTGCAGCTCGCCTGGCAAAGGCACCCGACGCTGCAAGTTGAGGTCGTCACGGCTACCGACGGAGACCCAGAACGTACCGATCAACGCGGCAATGACCATGGCCAACGCCATGTAGCGAACCCAAGTGGGCGAAATGCCGCCGGGGTGCAGATGGCCTTCCTCGATTTCACGACGACGGGTAATAGCGCCGGAGTAAAAGACGATGGTCGCAATAACGAAGATCAGTGCCCAGCGGGTTTGAGCGCCGTCGGAACCGACCATCGCCCAGATGCTGTAGACCGCACCGACCAGGCCGATGAAGGTGTACAGCGCATATTGGTTAGGCGGCATGGCTTTGTAGCCCAGCACCTTGATCGAAATACACGAGTAGATGTACGGCAGCAGCGTCATGATCACGGCAATCGACGCGATCTTGCCGAACTGTTCGCTGGCGGTCGGCGACATGGTCACCAACACCTGAACGCTCATGATCGCCGCAACAATCGCCAGCCCTGCGGCCGGAACGCCCTTGGCATTCACCCGGGAAAACACGTTTTGGAAAAGGCCATCATCCGCCGCGGCTTTGGCGGTCTGTCCAACCAGCAACGTCCAGCCCGCCAGCGATCCGAGGCAACCAATGGCGGCGCACAAGGCGACAATATTGGCGGCGGTGTTGCCCAATGCCAGCCGTGCAGCATCGGCAAACGGCGCAGAAGACGAGATCAATTCCTTGTTTGGAATCATGCCCATGATCACCGAGGAACTGAGGATATAGCAGACCGCCGCGATGATCACGCCGCCCACCGTGGCGATGGGCACGTTACGGCGCGGGTTACGCACCACTGCCGCCGAGACCGACGCACTTTCCACGCCAATAAATGCCCACAGGGTGAAGTTCAGGGTCATGCCGACCGCAGAGAAATCACTTTTGCCACTCACGTTCCAGCCGGCCATGTACACATCGCCGCTGAACCAGAACCAGCCAAACAAGGCCATGCCGACAATTGGGAACAAGGCAAAGATAGTGGTAACCGACTGCACCCGACCTACCAGTTTTGGCCCGAGGATGTTGGCGTATGTCAGCAGCCAAATGACAAAAATCTGCGCAATGGCGAATACCAACGGCTCTTTCAGCGATGGAAAGAAGTGCGTCAAGTAACCCAAACCAGCCACCGCCAGGCCAACGTTGCCCAGCACATTGGCCAGCCAATACACCAGATTGGTCTGGTAACCCATGTAGTTGCCGAAGGCTTTGCGGGTGTAGGCATAAGGGCCGCCCGCTGCAGGATCGATGGAAGCCAGTTTGGCAAAGGTCAGCGCAAGGGCGACTGAACCGACGATGGTAATCAGCCAACCGTACAACGCGATGCTGCCGATACCGGCGAGGTTGGCCGGGAGCATGAACACCCCCGAGCCCATCATGTTGCCCGCGACCATCAGAATTGCGGGGGTAAGCCCCATTTTGTTGGAGTCGTCATCTATAGCTGCCATGAACCAGACATCCTTGATAAGGCATAAAGAGGAAATCACTGCGACCCGCTGGCTGTTTCTCTGCCGCCATAGAGGCACATGACAAGAGCAGCCAAGAGCGTAGTCTAGTTTTTGCGCAGCTCTTATAACAACGAACGCTAATGGCCCTACTGCGCTGGATCAACGAAGCCGTCCGTCAGCTTTTCCAGGCGATCAATCCCACCTCCAGCGGCACCGTCAACCCAGTCGAGTCGTCGGCGATGACTCGCGCCGTGTATTCACTCGCGGGCCGGTCGTCAGCTACTTCAACCCGGTAAAGCAATAGCCCATCCGCTTGGGCCGCCAGGTCGACCTTCAAGTCAACGATGGTAGCGTCCGCTGCGCCCACGCCCTCGACGTACAACTGAACGCGAACTTGAGACGGTGAAAGCCCGCCCAGGTCCATGTGTAATGCCACGGCGTAGCGGCCTGCCCGCCGCTGCATGTCCATTTGCAGAAAACGAATGTCGCCCCAGTGGGTGCGCAACTGTTCATGGTCCTGAGCCAGTTGCAGCGCCAGTCGGCTGCCGTCGGCACCCCGCGCGTGGTAAGCGCTAGCGGCGGGTAGGTAATAGTGTTCGGCGTACTCCCGGACCGCCCGGTCGGCTGAAAATTGAGTGACCAGGCTCCCCATGCTGGCGCGCATACGTCGAATCCATTGCCCGGGGATACCGTCGGCGTCACGTTCATAAAACGCAGGCACGACCTCGCTTTCCAACAGCGTGTAGAGCTGATCGGCATCGGCTGCGTCGTACTCAGCGCCATGTTCGGCACCATCCCCAATGCCCCAGCCCACTTCGTCGGTGCAGGCTTCGGCCCACCAACCATCGAGCTGTGACAAGTTCAAGCCGCCGTTGGCCAAGACTTTCATGCCGCTGGTGCCGCTGGCTTCCCACGGCCGACGCGGGGTGTTGACCCACACGTCGACGCCCTGCACCAGATGGCGCGCCACGCGCATGTCGTAGTCTTCAAGGAACGCCACCCGCCCATTGGTTTCCGGGCGACGAATGAACGCGTGCCAATCAAGAATCATTTGCTGCCCGATGCTATCAGCCGGGTGCGCTTTGCCGGCAATAAGCAACTGCACGGGTCGAGTGGGATGGTTGAGAATTCGCAGCAGACGCTCAGGGTCTTGCAGCAATAAATTGGGTCGTTTGTAGGTAGCAAAGCGACGGGCAAAGCCGAGGGTCAATACTTGCGGGTCGAACGCCACCCCGGCCGATTCGATGGCCTTCAGTGATGCGCCATGAACGGCTTCACTGCGCGCAAGATGGGTGCGCACAAATTCAAATAGCAAGGCCCGCGCCTGCTCGCGCAATTGCCACAAGTCCTGATCATCGACCTGCTTTAACAACTCGTTGACCCTTGCTTCGCGGATGCCGCGCCAGGGCAGATCGTCACCGTGCAGCGCTTGCCAATGGGCTTCGGCCTCCAATGAAACCCAGGTCGGCAGGTGTACGCCGTTGGTGACGTGGCCGATGGGCACAGCGTCATTGGGCCAGCGCGGAAACAGCGGCTGAAAAATATGCCGACTGGTCGCTCCGTGCAAACGGCTCACGGCGTTTACCGCTCCGGCACAATGAGTCGCCAGGAACGCCATGTTGAACAGCTCTTCGGAGTCGTCACCGCGTTGCCGGCCCAAGGCCAAAATGCTTTCCAACGACTGGCCCAGCTCATGCTCAACGTAACGTCCGACGTATTTGCTGATCAACGCGGCGGGAAAACGATCAAACCCGGCTTCAACCGGAGTGTGGGTAGTGAACAGGTTGCCGGCGCGGGTTGCGGTCATGGCCACGTCGAAACTGACCTTGTTGGCCTGCATGTAACTGCGCGCCCGTTCAAGCACCGCAAACGCCGCGTGCCCGTCGTTCAGATGAAGCACATCCGGCGTGTAGCCTGCCGATTCCAGCAAACGCCAACCGCCGATGCCCAACACCATCTCCTGACGCAGGCGCATCTCTACATCACCGCCATATAACTCACCCGTCAGCAACCGAAACGGCGGTGGATTCGCCGGGTCGTTGCTGTCCAGCAGCAATAACCGGTTACGCCCGACCGTCGCCTGCCAACCACGCAACCAAACGGTCAATCCTGGCAGCTGAATAGCTAGGCGCAACAGGCTACCGTCGGGACGGAGCAAGGGTTCAATGGGTAATTGCCGGGTGTCGTTGACTGGGTATAACGCCTGTTGGTGCCCGTCGACGCTGATCTCCTGACGGAAATAACCGTGCTGCCAAAGCATCCCGACGGCCACCACCGGAACCCCCAAGTCACTGGCGGCTTTCAGTTGATCCCCCGCGACATTTCCCAGCCCACCGGAATAGATCGGCAGTGCTTCGCTGAGCATGTACTCCATGGAGAAATAGGCCACCTGGTGCAGTGACGCGTCCGCGTGTTCGCGCTCAAACCAGGTTGTCTGGGCCAATACCGCATGGTGCGCCGCGGCGATCTCGGTGACGCGCCCATGAAAATGGATGTCGGCGAGCAAGACGTTGATCTTTTGCTCGGACACCGCGTTAAGCACGAGACAAGGATTGTGGGTGAGTTCCCACAGCTCGTTGTCCAGTCTGCGCCAGATATCGTCGTTCAAATCGGACCAACGAACGGTTTGATCAAACGCCAGTTGGCGCAAGGTTACGATGTTAGATTCAAGCGGCGTGCGACGAGAAGGCATGAGCTGACCCTGATAAGAAATACCACCACTCTCTGTAGGATTTAATGCGTCACGCATCGGTAAAGGTCTGGCCCCTTGGATGCCCTTTGGCCAGCGGTGGGGGGCCGTCGGGTTCGCTGAAGTCGTCTGTCCAGTGCCAGTTGCGGATCTCGGGCATGTCTTCGAAATGCTCACGGATGTAGGTGTGATGCCGACGCAATTGGCCTTCGAAGTAACTCATGGCGTCGAGGCTGTGGGAGCGCAAACGCGGCACGTGGCTCAAGGCGTCGATGGCGAGCTGGTAGCGGCTCATGTCGTTGAGCACCACCATGTCGAACGGCGTGGTGGTGGTGCCTCGATCCGAGAAGCCCCGCACGTGAAAGCGCGCCTCGTTGGCGCGGCCGTGAACCATGGAATGAATCACCCACGTCGAGCCGTGAAACGCAAACATCACCGGGGCCTCGCGGGTGAACAACGCATCGAACGACACGTTGTCCATGCCGTGCGGCCGGGTTTGCGGGCTGCTGAGGATGCCCAGATCCACCACATTGACCAGCCGCACGCGGATCCCCGGCACGTGTTTTTGCAGCAACCAGGCCGCCGCCACCGCTTCGGTAGTGGGCACGTCACCGGCGCAGGCCAGCACCACGTCCGGATCGTCGCCGTCATCGTTGCTGGCGAAGTTCCAAATTGAGGCCCCTTGGGAGCAGTGTTTCAGTGCTGCGTCGAAATCCAGCCATTGGAAATCCGGTTGCTTTCCGCAGGTGACCACGTTCACGTAATTGCGGCTGCGCAGGCAGTGATCGAACACGTTGACCAGACAGTTTGAGTCTGGTGGGTAATACACCCGCACCACGTCCGAACGGCGTTGCAGCACGTTGTCGACGAAGCCGGTGGATTGATGGCTGAAGCCATTGTGGTCGTTACGCCAGGCGTGACTGGTGAGCAATATGTTGAGCGAGGCCAACGGCCGACGCCAAGGGAACTCGCGGCTTTGCTGCAACCACTTGGCGTGTTGGGTAACCATGGAATCAACGACCTGGGCGAACGCCTCATACGTCGACCACATGCCATGGCGCCCGGTGAGCAAATAGCCCTCAAGCCAGCCTTCGCACAAGTGCTCGCTAAGGACTTCCATCACTCGGCCATCAGCCGCTAGGTGATCGTCAATTTCAAGGATCGGTCCAGCAGCCGTGCGGTTGGTGGCCTCGAAGACCGCGTTCAGACGGTTGGAATTGGTTTCATCCGGGCCAAATACCCGGAAATTATGCGGATTAGCGCGAATCACGTCCCGCAGGTATTCACCCAGTTTGCGCGGTGCCTCGGCTATGACTTCCCCCGGCCCGGGGACGTCGAGGCCGTAATCGGCGAAGTTGGGCAAGTCCAGCGCCACCAATACCCGGCCGCCATTGACGTGGGGAACGGCCCCCAAGCGCAGCGCAGACGGTGGGGTCAGGGCGCGCAGTTCGGGCACCAGCGCGCCATTCTCATCGAACAGCGTCTGAGGTGAATAACTGCGCATCCAGCGCTCCAGTTGCGCCAAATGCTCAGGGTTCTGGATGACATTAGCCAGCGGCACTTGGTGCGCGCGAAACGTCCCTTCCACCGGCATGCCGTCGACTACTTTCGGCCCGGTCCAGCCTTTGGGGCTGCGCAAAATGATCATCGGCCAGCGCGAGCGTGTAACCGACCCCTCCTCCCTCGCTCGGTGCTGGATATCCCGAATCCCGGCGTAGCAGGTGTCGAGGGCCGCCGCGAAACGTTGGTGCATGCCGGGCAGGTCATCGCCGGCGACGATGATCGGCTCGTAGCCACGCCCTTGATACAGCGCGATCAGGTCGGCGTCGTCGGTGCGTGCTTCCACCGTGGGGCCGGAAATCTTGTAGCCGTTGAGGTGCAGAATCGGCAGCACCGCACCGTCGTAGACCGGGTTAAGAAACCGAATACTTTTCCAACTGCCTTCCAACGGGCAGGTTTCCGCTTCGCCATCACCGATGACGCAGGCCACCACCACCTGCGGGTTGTCGAACGCGGCGCCGAACGCATGCACCAACGAATAGCCCAGCTCGCCGCCTTCATGCAGGGAGTTGGGCGTGTGCGGACCGCAGTGGCTCGGCACGCCACCGGGGGTGGAGAAACTGCGGAAGAAGCGCAGCATCCCCGATTCATCGGCGGTGATCTCTGGGTGAACGTCGCTGTAAGTGCCTTCCAACCAGGCACACGCATTCAACGTTGGACCGCCGTGACCGGGGCCTGAAATATAGATCATTTGTATATGTTGTTCGCTGATCAGCCGGTTCAAGTGCACATAGATAAAGTTCTGCCCGGCCGAAGTGCCCCAGTGTCCCAATAGCCGAGGCTTAATGTGATCGGCGCTCAACGGTTCACGCAGTAATGGGTTGGCCTTGAGGTAAATCTGGCCGACGCACAGGTAATTGGCGGCGTACCAATAGCGGTTCATCCGCTCCAGCAGTTCAGGCGCCAGCGGGCCATTGTCGACCAAAAGCGGCTCGATAATCGGTGCGCTGGAGGGGTTATCGGCGCTGGACAGCAGTGGGTTGAAGATATACATGGCGACTCCAGTGGAATGGGCGATGTAAAACCCTCGGGCCCAAGCCCGAGTCTCAACTAATGGCTGCTGGTGTCCAGCAACTGCAAGGTATGGCGGGCGATCACGTGGTCTTCATCAGTGGGGATCATCCAGGCAGCGACGCGGCTGCTGGACTGGGACAGAAACGGCCCGTCAACTTCATTGGCCTGCTCGTCGATTCTCATGCCAAGCCAGGCACAACCTTCGATAATCCGTGCGCGCACGCTGGCTGCATGCTCACCAATACCGCCTGTGAACACCAGTGCATCGAGGCCGCCCAGAACCGCAGCGAAGGCTCCGATTTCACGGACGATGGTGTGTACATACAGATCAATTGCTTCTTTGGCCGCTGGGTCCTCGCTGACAGACAGCTCCCGCATGTCGCTGGAGATGCCACCGGAAACGCCGAGTAAACCACATTCGTGATACAGCAAATGCTCAAGCGCCTCAGCGGTCATGCCACGCTCGCGCAACAGGTACAGGAGAATGCCGGGATCAAGGTGTCCGGGGCGTGTGCCCATGAGAATCCCGTCGAGGGTGGTAAAACCCATGCTGGTGGCGCAACTGCGGCCGCCGCGCAAGGCACACAGGCTCGCGCCATTACCGAGATGAGCCACGATGGTCCGCCCGGCCGCTGCCCGGCGATCATAAGCGGGCAGGACACTGGCGATGTACTCGAACGACAAACCGTGAAAACCATAACGACGGATACCCTCCTCGCTCAAGGCACGGGGCAATCCATACAAGGTTTCCATCCGGTCCAGCGAATGATGAAAGGCGGTATCAAAACAGGCTACTTGTTGCAAATGAGGATGTTCACGCGCCAGAAAGCGCACCGGGGCCAGGCACGCTGGCTGATGCAACGGCGCAATAGGAATCAACGCCTCCATTTCCGCCATCACGGCCTCGTCGATCAACGCCGCAACTTGGGTGCGCGTGCCGCCATGAACGATTCGATGACCGGCGGCAGATAGCGTGTCGCCGGTGTGCTGCTCGATCCACTGGATCAGCCGGGCCAAGGTCTCGTCAGTGATCGACTCTTCGGAGTGTGGCCACTGCTCTTCGATATCTTTTTCGCCGCTGGCCTCGCGAAAACACAGCCAATAGTGATCCACGTGTTTTTCCAGGCTGCCGTAGCCCAGGGCAACCGGTTGGCCGTGGCTGTCCAGACTGGCGCGGTAAATCGCGAATTTGATGCTGGACGAACCCGCGTTGACGACCAGCAGCAGGCCGGAGGTGGTCTGATCCAGCGCAACGCTTACCGGTTCAACTAACTGCTCAACCATTCGATCTCCCCGATCGCGAATATCAGCGCGAACCGTCCAATGAGACAGCTTCACGTCGGCCATGGCAGTTAGTTATAGCAGGGTGCTTTTTTTCGACCATTGATTTGGATCAAGGGTCATTCGCGGTATCTCGTGACGCTGAAGGCGACGATTTATAGCCATCAGGCTCGGCGCCTTTAAGGCGGCCACGAATCAGTGCTTCGGGATGTCGCCCAATGAAATCAGTTAACACCCTTACCGAACGGGCGGTGCGTTTCACTTCTTGCATGGACTGGCTCAATTCCTGGCGCTGCGGTGAGTCCTCGGCGAAGGCTTCGTTGGCCGATGCGAGGGTTTTTCGGGTCTGCACGAGGGTGTCGCGCATCTGCGGCAGAACGGAGCCATTCACTTGTTTCAGGGTTAGCTGAAGTTCGGCCAAGCTGCCGTTAAGGTTGTTGGCAATCTGATCGATGGGCAGTTTGTTGATCTTATTGACAATACTTTGTAGTTGCTCCTGAAGCTTGTCCAGGCTCGCCGGCACCGTGGGCACCTCTGCCGGCTTGGCGTTCAGGTCAAAGGTCACCGGCTTCGCACCCGGGACAAAATCCAGCGCGATGTACAGTTGGCCGGTGAGCAAATTGCCGTTTCGCGCTTGGGCCCTGAGCCCTTTTTCGACTAACTGGGCAATGACCGCGAGCGCCCGGGCATCGTCGTCCTTGCCCGGTTCGCGCAGGAGTTTTTCATGGGCCTTGCCCAGCCTATTGGGGTAAATGACCGCACCGACCAAGGTCGGGAAGTCTTTGGTTACAGGGTCATAGTCGAGGTCCACTGACACCACACGGCCCAGGGTGACCCCGTGAAAATCAATCGGTGCATTGACAGTCAAGCCACGCAACGGCTGATCGAAGCGCATGCGAATGTAGCGCGATGGTCCATCGATGGGGGCCATGGCGGTGTCCTGGTCGGCAAACAACGCAAACTGAGTGCCTTCTTCCGCCGCCTGTGAATCAGGGTTGTATTTGGGTTCAACGAACGCGATCCCTCCGGCCAGGATCGCAGACACCGATTGGGTGTTCAGTTTTAGGCCCTCGGCACTCAAGCTGATATCGACGCCGCTGGCGTTCCAAAAGCGTGAATCCCGGGTGACAAATTTATCGTTGGGCGCGGTCACAAAAATCTGCACATCCACGCCTTTACCGTCGGGGGACAGCTGATAAGACACCACCTGACCTACGGTGATTCGCCGGTAGTAAACCGCCGAACCGATGTCCAATGAACCCAGGGAGTCGGTGCGCAAGCTATAACGGGTGCCCTTCTCTGCGTAGGTCACGGGAGGCGGCGTTTCCAAACCGACAAAATCTTTCTGGACGTCGTCCGACGCTCCCGCATCAGCGCCGATAAACGCCCCGGACAACAAGGTATCGATGCCGGAAATACCGTTGGCACCGATCCGCGGGCGTACCACCCAGAAACGAGAACCCTGAGTTGCGAAGGTCTTTGCCGAAGCGTCCAGATCAAGTGTCACGTCAACATGACTGCGGTCTTTACTCAAGGCAATGGCCGTGACTTCGCCGATCACCACGTTCTTGTATTTGACTTGGGTCTTGTTCGCCTGCAGGCCCTCTGCGGTCTGAAAGGTGAGCGTAATCTCGGGGCCGGCCGATATCGCGTTATGGACCAGCATCGATAACCCCACCAGCGCCGCCACGATGGGCACAATCCACACCAGCGATACATTGAAACCTCGATGTTTGATCTCGGCTGCGCCGGGTACCGGGCTGGCCGTGGGCTTCGGGTTTTCAGGCATGGCTTACCTCGGCATCCCAGACGAGTAAGAAGCAAAACGAACCGACTATGGACAGCCTACGCTGGGATCCTGCGCCCATTTGCGCGCCGTCCCGGCGATTATAGTCGCCAACTGCGCGATGACCTGCTGGTGCGCCATGATCACGTCTTGCACTTGCATCCCGGCGGGTTGGCGAAGGGTTGAACTGCAGGTCAAGCTGCGACGCGGTTCGGTATCAAGCCGGCGACTGATGCTCCACACCACGTCGATCAACGCGTACTGACCCGGCACCGAGTCAAAGCGTCGAACGTCGGTTTGCAGTGAAATGACCGGGCGGCCGGGCATTTTGGGCAAGCCCTCAAGGTTTCGCGTACCGAGTCGCAGCTCCATCTGGTTGGCCAAGGCGTCGTGAAACTCATCGGCCAACGGCGCGCTCCAGCGTTCGGTTTCAAGAATCGATAAGGCACCACTGCTGAGTCGCACTACCACTTGGGGCTGATCAACTTGCACCGGTATCAGCACCGGCTGCATTTCGAACTGAAACGCCGGCATGCTGCTGCTCGCTCGCGCATCGTTGGCGGTGGGCACCAGCGTGTAGTAATGCGTGGGCGCCGACACACAAGCGGCCAAACCCAGCGTGGCCAAGAGGGCAAGAAAGCGACTTTTCATGGGGATCATTCCGGATCAATCTCGCGAGAAGACGAAGGTGACGATGTGTAGCCATCGGGTTGGGCGGTTTTCACGCGCCCACGAATCAAGGCTTCAGGGTGCCGGCCGAGGAAGTCGGTCAATACCCGCACCGAGCGAGCGGTGCGTTTCACTTCCTGCATGGCCTGACCCAGCTCCTGACGTTGTGGCGAATCCTCGGAGAAGCTGTCGTTGGCTGACGCCAAGGTTTTTTTGGTTTGCGCCAAGGTGTCGCGCATCTGCGGCAGTACATCGCCATTGACCTGTTTCAAGGTTTTCTGAAGCTCGGTCAAACTGCCGTTGAGGTTGCTGGCAATCTGATCGATGGGCAGTTTGCTGATTTTGTCGACGATCTGTTGTAACTGCTCCTGCAGTTTGTCCAGGCTGCCGGGGATGGTCGGAATGTCCAAGGGTTGCGCGGTTGAGTTAAATGCCACCGGTTTTGCGTTCGGCACAAAATCCAGCGCGATGTACAATTGGCCGGTCAACAAGTTGCCGCTCCGGGCTTGGGCACGCAGCCCTTGTTTAACGAATTCCGCCATCAACTCCTGGGTTCGAAGGTCGTCAGCTTTGTCCGCGCCGGCCTGCTTCAGGAGCGTTTCGTGGGCCTTGCCCAATCTATTGGGGTAAATAACCGCACCGATCATGGTCGGAAAGTCTTTTTTCGTCGCGTCATAGTCAAGATCGACCGACACCACTCTGCCGATGTTCACCCCATGGAATTCGACCGGCGCGTTGACCGACAGCCCGCGCAACGGCTGGTCAAAGCGCATGCGGATGAAGTGCGGATCGCCGTCAGCGGGCGCCATGGCGGTTTGCTGGTCGACGAACAGCGAGAACGTAGCATCCTCCTCCGCCACCACCGGATTCGGGCTGTACTTGGGTTCGACGAAGGCAATACCGCCAGCCAGAATCGAAGAAACCGACTCGGTATCCACCTTCAGGCCGTTAGCATCCAGACTGACATTTACGCCACTGGCATTCCAAAATCGTGTGTCCTTGGTCACGAACTGATCGTTTGGCGAATGAACGAAAATTTGCACATCAACGCCTTTGCCGTCTTCAGACAACTGATAGGCAACCACCTGCCCCACCGCGATGCGGCGGTAGTAAACGTCCGAACCAATATCCAGCGAGCCGAGGGTGTCGGTGTGCAAGGTATAGCGCTTGCCCTTCTCGCCATAGGTCACCGGCGGCGGCGTTTCAAGGCCGACAAAGTCTTTTTTGGTCTGTTCGGATTCGCCGGCATCGGCACCAATAAATGCCCCGGAAAGCAAGGTACCTACCCCAGAAATACCGTTGGCACCGATGCGGGGGCGCACGACCCAGAAGCGCGATCCCTCGGTGGCGAACGACTTGGCGGACGCATCTAGGTCGATGGTCGCATCCACACGATTACGGTCTTCGCTCAAGGCGATGGCGGTGACTTTACCAATCACCACGTTTTTGTATTTGACCTGGGTCTTATTGACCTCAATCCCTTCAGCGGTCTGGAAGCTGACATTGATTTCCGGTCCAGCCGAAAGAATGTTATGCGCCACCATAGACAACCCGACCAACGCCGCCACGATGGGTACGATCCACACCAGTGATACGTTGAAGCTTCGATGCTTGATATTCGGCGCGCCTGGTGAGGGTGGACCCGACGCGGGGTTTAGGGTGGAACGTGGGTGATCAGACATCTTCAACCTCTGTATCCCAGATAAGCCGGGGATCAAAACTAATGGCGGCTAACATGGTCAGGACGACTACCAAACCAAAAAACAAAATACCCATGCGCGGGTCGATGGTGCTCAGCGAGCGAAATTGCACGAGCGCGGCAATCAAGGCCACCACCAGCACGTCCAGCATCGACCAATAACCGACCACCTCTATCAACCGATATAGCCTGGCCCGCTCCCGCCTGGCCCAGTGGCTGCGGCGCTGACAGGTAATCAGCAGCGTGCCCAGTACCAGAAATTTCAAGCACGGTACCGCCACGCTGGCGATGAAAATCAACAATGCGAGGTCCCAGGAACCCTCGCTCCAAAACTCTATGATGCCGCTGAAGATCGTGTTTTCACTGCCGCTGCCAAAGATGTTGGTGTACATCACCGGCATCAGGTTGGCCGGGATATAGCAGATCAGGCTGGCGAGCAAAAATGCCCAGGTGCGGGTCAGGCTGTTCGGTTTGCGTCGATGCACCGCTGAATTGCAACGAGGGCATTGTGCATCGTTCACCGAGCAGGCGTAGCCGCAGGTATGGCACAGGACCAGGTTCATTTCGCTGGCATACGGCGGCTGACTCACGGAATGACACCTTCAAGGTCTTTCCACAGCCGACGGATGCCTTTGCCCGAAATCAGGATGATCAGCACGGTTAGCATGCCCAGTGCCCATAGGCCAACGCCGGGGTGTACATCGAGCATGCCAGCCAATTTGACGATGGACACCAGAATGCCCAGCAAGCAGACCTCGAGCATGCTCCATGGCCGCAGGTGTTCCAGCGTTCGCATGCAGAGCTTAAAACCAGGCGCCGCACGCCTGGCCAAGGCGAAACTGAGCACCCAGCAGAGCAGAATGATTTGCAGAAAAGGCGCAAGAATGATCGTCAGCCCCGCCACGGCTGCCATCGGGCTGATTTGCCCTTGGGCCAGAGCCTGAACCGATTGCCACAAGGTGGCCTGATTGCTCAAGCCTTGCAGGCTGATGGAAATGACGGGGAACGCGTTGGCGAAAATGAAAAGCATTGCGGCGCTGATCGACAGCGCCAACAGTTGTTGAATGCTCAATTGACCGCCGCGCCCAAGAATGGCAGCGCAACGCACACAGCGCGCGGTCTGGCCTCTGGCCAACGCCGTGGACTGATAAACCGAGTCGCAGTGTTCGCAGATAATCCATGCTGGGGACGATGTCATAGGCTCGACTGGTCGTAATGCAAATCCAATCCTTGGAGCCGGGCATTGCCAGCTAGTTCAAGGGGCAAGGTCGCGCAGATGAATAATGTCTGCGGGCGGTGATTATACCGGCCCAGGCATGGCTGCCAACACTAAGCTGTTACGGACACCCCCGGCGGGAGCCAACGTTTTGGCGAACGCTATCACTGCGCTACAGGCACTATCCCGAAGCCACTCACCGAATCACTGACAATTCGAAAATGTTGAGAGCCGCTGCCCTGCAACTGAACCGCCAGCTCGCGGTGCAAACGGCCTTTGCTGCACATTGACGTGTCCTGTTCATCGAGGCCGATGCCCACGATCCGAGCACCCGCGGGCACCTGAAAATGCGCTTCTTCACCGATACCGATTCGGGCGGCGACGGTGCGGTCAATCGAAAAGGCCAGGAAACAACCGCCGCCCAGCATCCCGATGTCACGGTTTACGATGATTTGCCCCCCGCCCTCCACCGGCTGTTGGAACGCGAGCAGGCGATCCTCTGGCACTTGGGTCACGTTGTCCGGATCGGCCGTGAATGATGAACAACCCGCCAGCAACAGAGGAATCGCGAAACAGATCAAGCGCATTGAGACTTCCTTAAACAGATGTCAGCACAGGGTTGCTGCAACTGTAGCTGAAGGACGCTCGCCGACAAGTCTGATCCGCTAAAGCCCACGAACCACCTGCATTAGGTGGGTAATGCTGGAGTCGGTCGACTGCTCATTGCCCGCCATGTTCTGCTCGATACACAGGCCCGAAAAAAACACCATGATCAGCTCGGCAATCGTCGCCGCGTCCATGGTCGGGTTTCGACAACGACGAGGGCGTGCCGACGGCAATGTCAGCCCGCCCCTTGCGGTTAAATGTCTTTCGGATAGTTGAACGGGAACAGCGCCCGTCGCGCTTGCTCGTCCATCTCTTTTTTGAATGCATGGTCTTTGCCGACTGCACGGGCGCGGGCGACGGCCGGGCGAGCATCGATGGCTTGGAACCAGCGCTTGAGGTTAGGGAACGGCGCCAACGGATCTGCCTCGCCTTTGAGTACACGCGGAGCCTTGTCCAGCCAACCCCATGCCGAGATGTCGACGATTGAGTAGGTATCACCGACGATGTAGTCACGTCCCGCCAAACGCTCATCCAACACCTGATAGTGCCGCTCGATTTCACGCCGATAGCGATTGATCGCGTATGAGTTTCCTTCTGGCGCGGCGTATTGGAAATGCACTGCCTGCCCCGAAAAAGGCCCCAAACCTGTACCAATGAAGAACAGCCACGACAGCAGCTCTGGCCGATCAGCGGGCGTGCCCATGAACTGAGCGGTTTTTTCGCCGAGATAAAACAGAATCGCGCTGGAATCGAACACCCGCGTTTCAACGCCGCCCGGTCCATCCGTGTCGACGATGGCGGGCACCTTGCCGTTTGGGTTGATGGCATGAAACTCCGCCGTGTGCTGCTCGCCCTTGCTGGTATCGACCGGCACGAGCTCGTAAGCAAGCCCGGTTTCTTCAAGCATCAGCGCAACTTTCGCCGGATTCGGTGTCGGGTGGAAATAGAAACGGATCATGGCGTCACCTTTGTATTCTAGAACGATTGATTTAGAATAGTGGGTAACGGAAAAGGGGGCAACCGCTTCCTTCCCCGATGGGAGGAAATACCTAATGGCTCGGCCAAGAGAGTTCGACGAAGCAGCGGCATTAGACGCAGCGATTTTGTGCTTTTGGGCGCGTGGCTACGAGGCCACGTCCATTCGTAACCTTACCCAAAGCATGGGGATTACCGGCGCCAGTCTCTATAACGCGTTTGGCGACAAGCGTTCACTCTATGAGCGCGCGCTGGATCATTACATCGAGCGCGGCTCGTTGGACCGGATCAAGCGACTCGAAGCGCACTTGCCACCGCGTCAGGCGATTACTGCGTTCTTCGAAGAAATCATCGAGCGCTCGCTGAGCGATCCGCAACGTAAAGGTTGCTTGCTGGTCAACGCAGCGGTTGAGGTCGCACCGCATGACCCAGGTTTCCAACAAATTGTTGCGGATGTTCTGGTTCAGATTGAAGCGTTCTTTCGCCGTTGCGTCGCCACGGGTCAACGTACCGGCAGCATTTCCATCGCCCAACCTGCGGAGGATCTGGCCCGCCTGCTATTGGGTCTGTTGTTGGGCATTCGCGTGCTGGCCCGCGCCCGGCCTGAGCGAGATTTATTGGAAGGTATGGTGCGCCCAGCCTTTGCGTTACTTGACTGTCATTTCATTGCACAGGAAATCTCCACCCATGATTGAACTCTATTACTGGCCAACCCCCAACGGCCAAAAAATCACGATGTTTCTTGAAGAAGCGGGTGTGGCGTACAACCTTCATCCCGTGGATATTAGCGCTGGCGATCAGTTCAAGCCGGAATTCCTGGCGTTTTCGCCGAACAACAGAATGCCAGCCATAATCGACACCGAACCGGCTGACGGCGGCGAGCCTATTACTGTGTTCGAGTCTGGCGCAATTTTGTTGTACTTGGCCGAGAAGACCGGACAGTTTCTGCCCAGCGACCTGCGCGAACGCAAGACCGTGATGGAGTGGTTGTTCTGGCAAATGGGTGGGCTGGGGCCTATGGCCGGACAAAACCACCACTTCGGAATCTATGCACCGGAAAAGCTTCCGTACGCGATCAATCGCTACGTCAACGAAACCAATCGCTTGTACGGCGTGCTTGATCGTCGATTAGCAGGCCGTGAGTTCATTGGCGGCGATCACTACAGCATTGCGGACATGGCCGCTTACCCGTGGATCGCGCCCTGGAAAAACCAGCAGCAGAACCTGGATGACTTCCCTGACCTGCGTCGTTGGTTCGATGCCATCCACACGAGGCCGGCAACCGTTCGTGCGTATGCCAACGCCGAACCCTTCTCCAGTCGCCCGACAGTGACCGAAGAAGGCAAAAAAATCTTGTTCGGCCAAACCTCAGCCCCACGCCCGTAATTTGCGGATGCCCCGGGAACCGTGGGACCGCATTTATTCGGAATGGATTTTACGTCCAACATCGTCAGCGCCTGACACGACGCCTTCCCGAATAAATTCGGTCCCACGGATTTTGGTGATGCACCTATTTCGGTTCTGCAATGCCATCGCTGAGTTCGTGCGGACCCAAATCACCCCGTGGGAGATTCTATGTTTGAGGGCAACCCCCAGAGCCGTCCCGGCTTCGCAGCTCTCGGCAGTGCCTTCAGTTGCCCGGCGTTTGCTGCGACAACGTGTTGACGGACAACCTCAGGGCATGAATGAATTCGGTCCCTCAGTGACGGAATTCTGTAGGAGCCAACCTGTTGGCGAGGCGGTATGTCAGGCAAACCGCATCAAGCCCCTTCGCCAACAAGTTGGTATCTACAGGCGTGGATACCCGAGAATTTAGCGGGCTTCTGGCATGACCTGGAACGGGGCTTCTTTATCCGTTCGCTCTTTACTGCCCCATGCCGCTACACCGACCTTGATCGCGTAGAACAGGATGGCGAATACCACGAACAGGAACAGCGCTGTCAACGTAGCGTTGGTGTAGGCGTTGAAGATCACGTGCTGCATCTGGTCGATGGTCTTGGCCGGGGCCAGTACCTGACCCGCGTCCAGCGCCGTTTTGTATTTGCTCGCCAAGGCGAGGAAACCCAGTGCAGGGCTTGGGTCGAACAGCTTGATGTAGCCGGCTGTGGTGGTGCAAATCAGCAACCAAACCGCTGGCAACAAAGGCACCCAAATGTAGCGCTGGCGCTTCATTTTGATCAGGACCACGGTGGCGAGCATCAGCGCGATGCCGGCGAGCATCTGGTTCGAGATGCCGAACAGCGGCCACAAGGTGTTGATCCCACCCAATGGATCGATCACGCCTTGGTACAGCAAATAACCCCACATCGCGACGCAACCGCCGGTGGCGATCAAGTTGGCCGTCCACGATTCCGTCCGCTTGAGCGCCGGAACAAAAGTGCCGAGCAAATCCTGAAGCATGAAGCGACCCGCACGGGTGCCTGCATCCACCGCCGTCAAAATAAACAAGGCTTCAAACAGAATCGCGAAGTGGTACCAGAACGCCATGGTGTCCTTACCAGGCAGCACCTGGTGCAGGATCTGCGCGATGCCAACGGCTAACGTGGGTGCGCCGCCTGCTCGGGCCAGCACCGTGGTTTCGCCAATGTCTTTCGCCACAGCCATCAGCGCGTCCGGGGTAATGGCAAAACCCCAACTGCTGACGGTTTGTGCCACGGTTACCACGTCACCGCCGACAATCGCTGCCGGGCTGTTCATGGCGAAGTACACGCCCGGATCAATCACGGAAGCCGCAACCATGGCCATGATGGCCACGAACGATTCCATAAGCATGGCGCCGTAGCCGATGTAACGAGAGTTGGCTTCGCTGTCCAGCAGCTTGGGCGTGGTACCCGACGCGATCAACGCATGGAAGCCAGACACCGCACCACAGGCGATGGTGATAAACAGGAACGGGAACAAGCCCCCCTTCCACACCGGACCAGTGCCGTCAGTGAACTGCGTCAACGCCGGCATTTTCAGTTCAGGAGCCAGAACCAGAATACCAATGGCCAACGCGAGGATGGTGCCGATTTTCAAGAATGTAGACAGGTAGTCCCGAGGCGCCAGCAGCAGCCAAACCGGCAATACTGCGGCAACGAAGCCGTAACCGACCAACATCCAGGTGATTTGGATGCCTGTGAAGGTGAACGCCTTGGCCCACACCGGATCGGCAGCAACGTGGCCGCCCGCCCAGATCGACGCCAGCAGCAGAACCACGCCGATCACCGAAATCTCACCAATTCGCCCGGGACGGATGTAGCGCATGTACACGCCCATGAACATGGCCAGGGGAATGGTTGCCATGACCGTGAACATGCCCCACGGACTGTCAGCCAAAGCTTTGACCACGATCAGCGCCAGCACCGCGAGGATGATGATCATGATCAGGAAGCAACCGAACAGTGCGATGGAACCTGGGACTTTGCCCATTTCCTCACGGACCATCTCGCCCAGTGAGCGACCATTACGCCGGGTCGACATGAACAACACCAGGAAATCCTGCACCGCACCGGCGAATACCACGCCGGCAATCAGCCACAGGGTGCCAGGCAAGTAACCCATCTGCGCGGCCAATACCGGGCCGACCAAGGGGCCAGCGCCAGCGATGGCGGCAAAGTGGTGACCGAACAGGATGTGCTTGTTGGTCGGCACGTAGTCCAGACCATCGTTATTGAGGACTGCGGGGGTCGCGCGGTTGGGGTCCAGCTGCATCACTTTAGTGGCGATGAACTTGCTGTAATAGCGATAGGCAACCAGATAGATTGCGACTGCGGCAACCACGATCCAGAGGGCATTGACGGCTTCACCGCGACGCAGCGCGACGACACCCAGTGCGAATGCCCCCAAGCAGGCAACGGCGAACCAAGCAAGATGTTTGGTCAGTCGGGTCATTGTGGGTCTCCTGCCGAGGACCGTAACCCTGCGGCGATAATTGTTATTGTGTGCCCTGTGAAATGAGCCACGCTACTATCCGCGCACCGCGCCCGCATAGACATCCGCAGTACTACCGGGGCGCCTGCGTAGTACTACGCAGGTAAATGCCGCCTGATGCGATTACCCTGTGCCACTTAACGGCCTTCCATCCGGATTTCATCTGCCATGCAGCTCAAACATAAAATCGTCGCGCTTGGGATTTTGCCGCTGATACTCGCGGTGGCGATCATCAGCGCGCTGGTGATTTCCCAGAACCAGCGGCTGGGCGAACAGCAGGCGCAATTGATCGAGGACAGCATTCTCGCCAGCAAACGCGCGGAGCTTAAGAACTACGTGGAAATGGCCATGAGCTCGCTGGCGCCGCTGTATAAAAGTGGCCGCGACGACGAACACACCAAGCAACAAGTGCTCAACGAGTTGGCGAAGCTGAGTTTCGGGATCAACGGCTATTTCTTCGTATACGACCACAACGGCCGCAGTCTGATGCACCCTCGGCAAGCCGACCTGGTAGGCCGCGACCTATGGAACATGACCGATCCCCATGGGTTGCTGGTGATTCAGGCACTACTGAAAAGTGCACAAAGCGGTGACGGGTTTCAGCCTTATGCCTGGGAAAAACCTTCTACCGGCCAAGTCACCGACAAGCTCGCCTACGTGGTCATGCTCGACCGCTGGGGCTGGATGCTCGGCACCGGAATTTACTTGGAAGACGTCGAGCACGCCACCCATCAAGCACGGGAAGAAGTGGCTCGCGGCATCCACACCACCATGCTGGCCATCGGTATCGTGGCGCTGATCGCGGTGCTGCTGGTGTTTGCCTGCGGCCTGACTTTGAACGCCAGCGAACATCGCCTGGCGGACAAAAAGCTCCAGGGCCTGACCCAACGGATCGTCAGTCTGCAGGAAGAAGAACGCTCCAGACTTTCCCGAGAGTTGCACGACGGCATCAGTCAGGTGCTGGTGTCGATCAAATTTCAATTCGAATTGGCAGGCCTTGAATTGGAAGCGCAAAGCGGTAAAGGCCCGGATATCTTGCGCCAAGGCATCGACCGGCTGGCCGACGCGATTGGTGAGGTCCGAAGTATTTCCCATGACCTGCGCCCTTCCCTCTTGGACACCCTGGGGCTTGCCGCCGCCATTGCGCAGCTGGTCACCGAGTTCGAGGCCCGCAGCGGTCTGACAGTGCACTACCAAAACAACCTCGGCGACTTCCAATTGGTGGAGGGCGCGCCCGTGGCCATGTTCCGAATTCTTCAGGAAGCCCTGACCAACATCGAACGCCATGCTCAGGCCAAAAACGTTTACATCGACCTTGAAGGTGACTCGGTCCACGTGAAGTTGTCGGTCTGCGACGACGGCGTTGGCTTCAAGATCAACCGGCTGGAGTCGATACAGGGAGGTATCGGTTTGAGTAACATTCGCGAACGGGTTGACCATTTCGACGGCCAATTCAGCCTGACGTCTGTGCCTGGCAGAAGCGAACTGAGCGTAACCCTGCCCACCCGACCCCGTTCATTCCTTAACCCAACCCGAGTCTATTCATGACCCCTGCACGCCCGATTCGCATTGCCCTGGTGGACGATCACGCGTTAGTACGTGACGGCGTACGCGCGTTGCTGGCCGTCAGGCCTTCGTTTGACGTGGTGGGCGAAGCGGAAGATGGGCCCGAAGCCATTAATCTCTGCAGCCAGGTGTCGCCGGATATTTTGCTGATCGATATCGGTTTGAAGGACATGAATGGACTGGAACTGACCAGGCTGCTGCGCGCGCAGTACCCGGCCATCAAAATCCTGATCTTGAGCATGTACGACAATCAGGAATACATCGCCACCTCGATCCGAGCCGGCGCCAGCGGTTATGTGCTGAAAAACGCACCGTCCCGGGAAATCGTCGCGGCCATTGAAGCGATTGCCGCCGGTGGAACGTTTTACAGCGCCGAAGTCGCACTAAAGCTGGCGAGTAAAAAGTCAGACGAAACGGAACTTACACCGAGGGAAAGTCAGGTGTTAGTCGGATTGGCGCAGGGTTTGGACAACAAGACCATCGCCCGGGAACTGGCGATCAGCGTACGCACCGTCGAAACCCACCGCCTGAGTATCCGACGCAAACTAAACGTCGATAAGCCAGCAGGATTGGTCAAATACGCCATGGAGCATGGGCTGCTTTCTCGTTAAAGCAGGCGTTGACCAGCCAAAGACCTCGTTGTGAACATCGCGTCGCGGCCTTCCCGAATAAATTCGGTCCCACCGGTTTCTTTGGCGATTTACAAAAAACCTGTAGGAGATCGCGGCCGATATCACCGCACACCCGCTACCGGTGCAACCGCCACGCTGGCAAGTTCACCGGTATTCCAACCGCCGCCCAGGGCTTTGATCAGGGCCACGTTGGCACTCAGTTGTCGGGTCTGTAAATCCAACACGCTACGCTGGGCGTCAAGTGCAACGGTTTGCGCTTCGACGACATCCAGATAACCCACCGCGCCCTGGCGATACCGCGCTAGCGCCAAGTCTTCTGAATACTGCGCGGCATCTGCGGCATCGTGTTGATCTTTCAGCGCTTCGCCTAGCCCGGAGATAAGCGTCAGGTTGTCTTCCACCTGCTGAAACGCTCCCAAGACCACGCTGCGATAGCGGGCGCCGGCTTCATCGGTTTGCGCCTTGGCAATGTCAACCCCGGCTTGCCGTGCACCGGCGTCGAATAACGTCGTGACCAATGAAGGTCCGATTGCCCAAAACAAGTTGGGTGCAGCAAGCAGGCCGGCGTATTCGTCGCTTTGATAACCGGCCTGCGCGCTAAGGGTGATGGTCGGGAAGAACGCTGCACGGGCTACGCCGATTTTCGCGTTGGCTTCGGCGATCCGCCGTTCCGAAGCTGCGATGTCAGGCCGGCGTTGCAACAGCGCCGATGGCACTCCGGTTGGCACCACCGGCAAGGCAATGGCTTGGGTGTTAGCGTTGACGCGAAACTCAGAGGCAGAAGCACCCACCAACGACGCGATGGCATGCTCCATCAGCGCCCGCTGGGCAAGGTTTTGCTTAAGTTGCGACTTGGCCGACGACAACTGCGTCTTCGCCCGAGAGACGTCCAGCCCGGAAACAATACCGCCGCCGTGCAGGCCTTCGGTCAAGTTCACCGCTTTGGCATACGCCTCAGTGCTCTCGTTCAGCAATTGCGTCTGCTGGTCCAGACCGCGCAGGCGAATGTAGCTGTCGGCCAACTGGGTTTGCAGGCTCAGGCGCGCATTGGCCAGATCGGCTTTGCTCGCTTGCGCCTCATCGGTGCCGGCGGCAACGGAGTCACGCACTCGGCCCCACAGATCGACCTCGTAATCGACCTCGGCACCCACGGTAAACGAGTTGTACTCCGGCCCCGCCGTTGCCGACCGCAGCGGACGGGTGTCAGATTGCCGATCACGCTGACCGTTGGCGTTGCCTTTGATGCTGGGGAACAACCCCGATTGCACCTGCGTCACAAACGCTTGAGCCTGGGCGTAGTGCGCCAGGGCGGCCGCAAGGTCTGGGTTATTGGTTAGCAGACGCTGCTGCAAATCGTTGAGCTGTGGGTCGTTATAGATACGCCACCAGCCATCGCGGCTTAACTGATCGCAAGGTTGCGCGGCGCGCCAAGGACCGTCGGTACGGTATTGCGCAGCCATCGGGATCGCAGGCACCTGGTACTCCGGCGCCAGATGACACGCGCCCAAGCCCAAGAATGTCATCAGCAATGCGCTTAATTTAAACGCCGGGTGCGGATTAACCATGAGCTTTGGCCACCGCTTCGTTGGGCTTGTTGGTGTCGTTGGGTTTGGCGATTTGTACCGTGTCGCCATCAAGCAGACCATCGGGTGGCGTGTTGATGACCTTATCGGTGGGCAACAGGCCCGAGCCAATTTCCACTGCATCGCCGAAGTCACGGGCAATGGTCACGGTCTTGAACAGCACATGGTTGTCCTCGCCAAGGGTCGCCACGCGCAAACCATGGTCGTCGAACACCAGCGCGCTGGACGGCAAACGCAAGGCATTGGCCTGCACCGGAAGCTTGAATTGGACGTTAGTAAAGGCGCCGGGCATCAAGCGACGACCCGGATTTTCCACCAACAATTGCACCAAGGTGGTTCCCGACGCGGCATTAACCGCATCGGCCGAGGCAATCACTTTCGCGGTGAACTGCTCTTGCTGATATTCCGGCACCGTTAAGCTGGCGATGGCTCCTGCTCGGACCAGTGGTGAAAAGCTCTGAGGCACTTGCACGTAAACCCGTAGGCGACTGACGTCCGATACTGCAAACAACTCTTGCGCGGTGCCGCCACCCGCGTTGATCAATTGACCAACGTCGGTGTTACGCGCAGTGACCACGCCATCAAACGGCGCGACCAGACGCTGGAAGCCTTTGGTAGCCACCAGCCGCTCAACGTTGGCTTTCGCCGCCGCCACATCGGCCTGTTTGGCCGCTTGATCACTGACGCGCTCATCGACTTCCTGACGCGACACTGAATCAGAGGCCAGCATCGCCTGCCAACGTTTAGCCGTGGTGCCCGCCAAGGACGAATTGGCCTGCGCCGTAGTCAATACCGCACGGGCCTGAACCAGTTGCTGATCCAGCTCCGGCGTGTCGATTTCAGCCAATAACTGCCCGGCTTTGACCGGGGCACCAATGTCCACTTTCCACGATTTCAGATAACCCCCTACCCGCGCCGAAATCGACGCCCGGGAGTAGGCTTCCAACCGGCCTGGCAAGTTCAGCACCGGTCCTTGTGGCGAAGGATTAGGCGTGATCAGCACCACGCTGGGCGTCGCTTGAGTATCGGTCCAGACTTTCAGGTCTTTGGATTCGCTGGCCCGGATCGAAATACCGGCCACGACCACGATGACCACGACAATCAGCGCAATCACGATGCGTACCTGGCCGCCGCGCCGACGAGGGGGTGATGTGTTGTTTGAGGAAGAAGTATCAGTTGACATGTCAAGACCCTTGAATGGCGTTTGCCGGGATGGACGCTTGCTCGCGGCGTGCGTGAAGAATGCTGAAGATCACCGGGACCAGAAACAATGTTGCAATGGTGGCAAACGCCAAGCCGCCAATAACGGCTCGTCCCAAGGGTGCGTTTTGTTCGCCGCCTTCACCCAGGCTCAGGGCCATGGGCGCCATACCAATGATCATCGACAACGCCGTCATCAGCACCGGACGGAAACGCGTGAAACCGGCTTCAAGCGCTGCCTTGATCGGGTCGCCGTGCTCGGCCAGCTGTTCTCGACAGAAGCTGACCACCAGAATGGCGTTTGCGGTCGCCACCCCCATGCACATGATGGCCCCGGTCAACGCCGGCACTGACAACGTGGTGTGCGTCACGAACAAGGTCCAGACAATGCCCGCCAGCGCCGCCGGCAAGGCGGTAATGATCACGAACGGGTCGGTCCAGGACTGGAAGTTGACCACGATCAGCAGGTAAATCAGCACCACTGCGCCGAGTATCCCGAACAGCATCCCGTTGAACGCGTTGTTCATGGTTTGCACCTGCCCCTGGAACATGACTTTTGATCCTTTGGGCACGTCATTGGTGCTGTCGGCAATCAGTTTTTGAATGTCTGACGCGACAGCGCCCAGGTCGCGGTCTTGGGTCGAGGCGAAGATTTCCACCACCGACTGGATGTCCGATTGGCTTACCACCGAGTTGCTGTGGGTCCGCTCAATGGTCGCCAGTCCACCGAGAATTTGCCCACCAACACCCGGTCCCGATGAACTGAGCGGCAGGTTATGCAGCGCCGCTAACGTATCGAGGCTGTATTGCGGGGTTTGCATCACGATGGGGTATGACACCCCGTTCGCGCTGTTCAACCAATAGGTCGGAGCGACCTGGCTGGAGCCGGCAAAGTTGACCACCAAGCTGTTGGTGATGTCGCGCTCGGTGATGCCCACCAACTGCGCACGGGTCCGGTCAACATTGACTTTGAACGTCGGCAATTGCTGCGATTGTTGAAGCCGCGCATCGACGACCCCAGGCACTTTGCGAATATCACGCAGCAGCTTGTTGGCGTAGGCAAAGTTACCCGCCAAATTGTTGCCCTGCACCTGCACGTCGATGGGCGCCGCCGCACCGAAGTTAAGAATCTGCCCCACAATGTCCGCCGGCGGATACGAGAACACCACACCCGGAAACTCTCGCGGCAAGCGCTCGCGCATCTCACGGATGTATTCAGCGGTGGGGCGGTGACCGTCGTTAAGCTTGACCTGAATGTCGCTGTCCTGCGAACCCACCGTACCGGTGTTGTTGTAGGCGGTATTAATACCGCTGATCGACAAGCCGATGTTATCCACCACGGTGCCCAGTTCCTGAGCAGGGATAATCCGTCGGATGGCGTTTTCCACGTCAAAAACCACCTGCGCCGTGGTTTCAACGCGCATTCCGACCGGTGCTCGGACGTGCATCAGGATCTGCCCTGAATCCACCGCAGGGAAGAAGTTGCGCCCCAGGAATGGCACCAGACCGAACGACAGCACAACAAATCCAAGGAAGCAGGCAACGAACAAACCCCGGTGGTGCAACGCCGTTTCCAACATGGCGTGGTAGCTGTCGCGGACATTCTCGAAGCGCTTCTCAAACCCACGCTGAAAGCGCACCAATGGATTCGAAGAAGGCTTGGTGTGTTCTTCCTCTGCTTCTTTGGTGTGCGGGCTGAGCAGGAAGTTGGCCATGGTCGGCACCAAGGTACGCGACAAGATGAACGAGGCGATCATGGCGAAAATGACTGCTTCGGCCATGGGCACAAAGAGGAATCGCGCCACACCATCAAGGAAGAACATCGGTACGAACACGATGCAAATACACAGCAGCGAAACGAACGCCGGGGTCACGATTTGCGCGGCACCGTCGAGAATCGCCTCTTTGACTTGCTTGCCTTGTTCGAGGTGCCAGTTGATGTTCTCGATGGTCACCGTAGCATCGTCCACAAGAATACCAACGGCCAGCGCCAGCCCTCCCAGGGTCATGATGTTCAGGGTCTCGCCCAGCGCCGACAGCATCGCAATGGAAGACAGAATTGCCAACGGAATCGACACCGCAATGATCACCGTTGAACGCCAACTGCCAAGGAACAACAGAATCATCAGACTGGTCAGCGCAGCGGCGATAACGCCCTCCCGCGCGACGCCTTCGATGGCGGCACGAACGAACAGCGACTGGTCACTAATAAAATCGATCTTCAGGTTTTCAGGCAATGCTGCCTTCGACGCCTCAAGCTTCTCCCTGATCCCGGCAATGACCCCCAGGGTCGACGCCGAGCCGGTTTTCAGCACAGTGATCAATACCGAACGGCTGCCGTTAACGTGGACAATGTTCTGTTGCGGTGGGTTGCCATCGCGCACGCTGGCCACGTCACGCATCAATACCGTCGTGCCGTTAGCGGTCTTGATGGGCAAGTCCTCCAAGTCGGCAATCGCCGACGGCGCGTTGTTCAACTGCAGCATGTACTCGTAGCCACCGATTTTTTCCGTACCGATGGGCGTGATCAGGTTTTGCGTGGCCAGGGCATTGGCCACGTCCTGGCCCGATAAACCCCGTGCTTGCATGGCCGCAGAATCAAGGTCGATCTGCACCTGCCGGCTTTTACCACCAAACGGATACGGCATGGCCGCGCCGGCAACCGTGGTCAGCATCAGCCGCACGGTGTTCAGCCCCAAGTCACCCAGTTGCTGTTCGCTCAGGCCTTTGCCCGATAGCGCGAGCTGCACGATGGGTACCGTTGAGGCGCTGTAATTGAGGATCAGCGGTGGCGTGGTACCGGCCGGCAACTGTTTAAGGATCGCCTGAGACACCGACGTCAGTTGCGCGTTGGCAGTACTGATGTTCACGTTGGGCTGAAAATAGACTTTGATGATGCCGAAGCCGTTCAGCGATTGCGCTTCAATGTGCCTAACATCGTTGACCGTGATGGTCAGCACCCGCTCGAACGGTGAGGTAATCCGACCCGCCATTTGGTCTGGGGACAGACCGGTGTACTGCCAGATAACGGCAATAACTGGGATACGAATTTCAGGAAAGATATCGGTCGGCGTGCGCAGGGCCGCCAGCGGACCGATGATCATGATGAATATCGCCAGCACGACGAAAGTATACGGTCGGCTTAAAGCTATACGTACGAGGCCTTGCATTGTTGTTATCCGGACTGGGAACCGAGCAGAGACCAGCGCACCTCAACGCAGACTACAGGCGCTGTAAATTGCGCTGCATCTCCATGGTTACGTAAAAGGCCGCGATGAGCTGCGGAACTCGAACAGGACATTCGATTGATCCGCAGGCTGAGCGCACAGTTCAAATGCTGATACCCAAAGGGTACAAATCAGCCAAAACCACCGGTTTTTCCGTGACGGTCATGCCAACTGACGCGCCAACAGCATTCAATCTTCATCACCATATTCCTGCAACAAGCCCCACGAGCGGGGGCATGCGCCACAATATCGATATTAGGGGTATATGCCAACAAATATCTACGCGAAGACTACGTGCGTATTACGGCCCGAACCTACTTTGCTCCTTCCAAGAATAAAGACGCTAGCCATAGGCCGTCCTAACCGACCAATTAAAGCCTTGCCCTTTCAAAATGCCCGACCATAATCGAGGCATATACCGCTATGACAGTGAGTCAAATGACCAAGACTGCCGTTTTGCTCAGCCCTGCCATCCCTTCCGGTAGTGGCTGTTCCAATGGTGCCATCCGCCGTGCAGCACGGCGCATGGGCCAAATTTACGATGATGCCTTCGCTCCCAGCGGGCTTAAAGGCACCCAGTATTCGTTGTTGTCACAAATCACGCGCTTGCAAGGACCGACCATGCGCACCCTGGCTCAGGAATTAGTCATGGACCTCTCGGCCCTGGGCCATACCTTGAAACCCTTGGTGCGAGATGGGTTTGTTGAACTCAATGTCGATGCAGATGATCGCCGATGCCGGCGGGTAACCCTTACCGAAAAAGGCGTGAAAAAATATCAGGAAGCACGGGAAATCTGGACCCGCGTCAGGCGTGTGTTTGATGAGATCTATGGCGCCGAAGAGGCCGTTCGACTGCGCGCGACCCTTGATTACATCGCTTCGGAATCGTTTGCTGCGGCCATGGCGCTGAAGCTTGCCGCCCGTTGATGTTTTCAGACCTGTTGCTCGAATGGGGTATCCGGCGTCATCACCGTTCGTCGTCATCTCACGCACTTATTTGATCACGCGGCACCCAACTCATGTAACGACTCTATAACCCCGGAGACGAATCATGACCCTGAAATATGTCACGACCCTTGCATTCGCTACCCTGCTGTCGGCCGCTTCGATGGTCGCGATGGCACAAACCACCGGCACTAGCGACCCGATGAATAAAACGCCTTCAACCACCGGAATGGGCGCTGACCCCACCAATGATGAGGGCACGGTTCCGTCGGACAGAACCCTCAATCCGCCGAGTAAGGCGAACCAGAACTCTTCTCACGTTCCGGGCACCAAAGGCTCCAACAACAATGGTGCCGATCAGTCGACCTCCACCGGTGTGGGCAAAGGCAGCGGCGCGGACGGTGACACCACCAACGAAATCAAATAAGCCATATATAGCAAAGCGCCACATCATTGAATGTGGCGCTTGTCCGGCGCTCTGACATTCACTCTGAGCGATCGGTTTCACTGGACGCCGCGTCATGCAAACTAACCACTGATTTTTCGTGCTCTGAGCGCTCAACTTGAGCTTCTTCCTGCTGATGCTGCTGCATCACGGCTTCGTTATGCGCCAACATCAGCGCCATAGTCCGGTCGCCGCCGCCTTCGGCCATTGCGCTTACAGAAGTGCCCAGCAAAGCGATGATGAATAATGTTTTCAACGTGTTCATAAGGTTTTCCAAATAGGGTCTGCCGGCACCTATTGCCGACAGAAGCGTTAAGCTCGAGCCCATTTTGGGGGGATAGGGCTTTCAGCCCGATCCCCACCACATGAATTTTTTGACAGGTTTTAAATTAATTCACCCAACCGCCGCCACGCCAGTGCCAGCCATCAGGACGGTGTTCCCAATGCGGGTGCACATAGCGATAGCCTGGACGCGCTGGTTCCCAATGTCCGCCAACGGCCACATAACGCCCGCCGTCCCAGCGCCAATAGCCATGGGCCCAGATAAAGCCGTCACGACGACCCGGCTCCACTTCAACGATACGTTCAGGGGGAGGTTGTGGAGCGACCACTTCAACGTACTGGGTCTGAACCGGACGCTCGCGAACGACGCGTTCATGGACCCGCTCAACACACCCACTGGTCATAGCGACCACAGCGATTACTGCCACGCAGCGTAAAAACATAGCTTTCCCTCGGTTAAACTTTCGACAATTTCAGACACATTTTGAAACCTACATCACTCTGCTCATCAGTAACAGCAGCTTTACCGGACCATTACATTCAGCTGAAAGCCACGTCCCGTGGGCGCAGTCGCCCGCTTGCCGGTCCTCGGATATGCGGCCACTATGGTTCCAGATGCGCCCCTGATCGTCAGTTCGACGGCATGGAAAACTCATCTCGGAAACCTTTCAAATGCTCGCATTCAGCACCGTATTACGGCCTTTGTGTGTGTCGGTTTGCTTGTTGTTGCTCGCGCCGTCTCACGCCATGGCAAGCGCTCCCGTCCCTTTGAATACTGCGGACATTGCTTGGTTGCGGCGCGACGGTTTTGACCTCGATGCGGCCAGCGTGACGCGTTTGCGCTCGATGGGCCGCGCGGGTCTGCTGGAAGCGCAACTGACCGACCGCATTCCCGACCTATTGCCGCCGGCCATCAACACCTTGTTGCATGGCTATCCGGCCCTGACCTCTTCGCTTGAATCATCGTTGATTGCCCGCAAGCAAGAGCAAGAACAGCTTAACGCCATGCCCGACGGCGATGACAAAATAGCGGCAAAAAAAGCGGCGCAACAAGCCGCTAACGAATACGGACAGCAAGCGCAGGAAATCGTGATGCTGCGGGCGGTGTATGGACCCAATCAGTTGAAGGAGCAGTTGATCAGCTTTTGGCTTAACCACTTCAGCATCTACATGGGCAAGGGTCGCGTGCGCTGGATGGCGGCGGATTATGAAGAGCAAGTCATCCGCCCCCATGCACTGGGCAAGTTCAAGGACTTGGTAATGGCGACGCTCAAAAGTCCGGCGATGTTGGAGTTTTTGGACAACGCCCAAAACGCACAAGGTAAAGTTAATGAAAATTATGCCCGTGAGCTGATGGAGTTGCATACGCTCGGTGTAGGTTCAGGGTACACCCAGCAAGACGTGCAACAGCTGGCGCTGATATTGACCGGCGCTGGCCTTGCCCCGCTGGATGGCAAGCAACAACGGTTTCCGCCCGCGCTGGCGCCGTTCGTGGTCCAGGAAGGCGTGTTCGAGTTCAATCCCAAGCGTCACGATTTCAGTGACAAGGTCCTGTTGGGGCAGCCCATCAGGGGTTCAGGTTTTGATGAAATCGCCCAGGCCGTTGAGCTGATCACTCGCCAGAAAGCCTGCGCAGTATTTATCTCGCATCAATTAGCCCAGTACTTTGTGGCCGACAACCCACCACAGGCACTGGTCGACCGCATGGCCGCGACCTTCCAGCGCACCGATGGCGATATTGCCCAAGTGATGCGTACGTTGTTTCAATCTAAGGAGTTGCAGCAGAGCGCCGGGACGAAGTTCAAGGACCCGATCCAGTTTGTTGCTTCATCAGTCCGACTGGCCTACGACGGTAAAACCTTGGCCAATGCCAGGCCGATGGTCAATTGGCTGAACCAACTGGGCGAGCCGGTGTTTGGTCGCGTCACCCCAGACGGTTGGCCGCTGGATTCCAGCGGTTGGACCAGCTCGGGACAGTTGTCCAAACGGTTTGAAATTGCACGCATTATCGGCAGGGGCGACAACCGGTTGTTCACCCCCGAAGGCAGCCCAAAGGAAGGTATCGGGTTTCCGATGATTACCACCCGACTTTTTTATGATGCGGTGGCTCCGGGCTTGAGTGCTGCGACCCGAGGGGCGCTTGACCAAGCAGCCTCGCAACAGGAATGGAATACGTACTTGTTGTCGTCGCCTGACTTCAACAGCCGATGACAATGCGAGTTACGTGAGCAAGGCCAGGGCCGGCTGAATCGTTGAATGTCTACCATGATCCATTGCGTCATGAGGTGCCTGATGAACCGTCGAGAATTCCTGTTAGCAACCGCTGCCGCCGCAGCGTTGCCAAGCCTGTCGTTTTCCGGGAAATTATTTGCCGCGCCACCTTCCGCGCCCCGATTCCTGTTTGTGTTCTTGCGCGGCGGCTATGACTGCAACAACTTGTTGGTGCCTTACAACAGCGACTTTTACTACGATTCGCGGCCTACCCTGGCCATCGCCAGACCCGATCAGGGCAACCTCGACAGTGCCATCGCACTTGATTCCAATTGGGGGCTGAACCCGGTGCTGCGCGACTCGATCTACCCGCTGTGGCAACGCAAACAAATCGCCTTCGTCCCGTTCGCAGGCACCGACGACCTGTCGCGCAGCCACTTCGAAACTCAGGACAACATCGAATCCGGCGAGCCGAGCCAGCAGCGCAACGGGTACGGCTCGGGCTTCCTCGCCCGCTTGGCGCTAGCTGCCCCCGACAGCGCGCCCATTGCATTCACTGACGCATTGCCGCTGAGTTTTCAAGGCGGTAAAGACATTCCTAACCTGTCGTTGCGTGGGGTTTCGAAACCGGCGTTCGATAATCGGCAATCGTCGATCCTCGCCAGCATGTACAAGGGCACCCCGCTTGCCGCGTCTGCGTCTGACGGCCTTGAGCTGCGCCAGCATGTCTCGAAAGACCTGGAGGAAGAGATGATGCGCGCCAATCGCGGCGCGGCTACGGCGAAGAACTTTGCTGCCGAAACCCAACGTATCGCCACGTTAATGCGCGACCAGTACCGGTTGGGGTTCGTCGATGTGGGCGGTTGGGACACCCACGTCAATCAAGGCAGTACCACGGGCAATCTCGCTAACAACCTGGCCAACCTCGGTCAAGGCTTGGCAGCGTATGCACAAGCACTCGGTGACGAGTGGAACACCACCACGGTGGTGGTGGTGTCTGAATTCGGCCGCACATTCCGCGAGAACGGCAACCGTGGCACCGATCATGGCCATGGCACGGTGTACTGGGTGCTTGGCGGCAACGTTCGGGGTGGGCGTATCGTCGGCGAGCAAGTCGCGGTGAACCAGAATACACTGCTGCAAAACCGCGATTACCCCGTGCTTAACAATTACCGCGACCTGCTCGGCGGATTGCTCGGGCGTACGTGGGGCTTGTCCACTTCACAGCTTCAAGCCGTGTTCCCCGGCGCGCGACCCAATGCGCTGCAATTGGTTTGACGGTACATATGCCGCCGCCTCGCCAACCAGTTGGCTCCTACAGGGCGCAGCAAAAAGCCCGGATAACCGGGCTTTTTTAAGCGTTTAGTCGATCAATAGCGCTGATACTGCGAACCGAATTCTTTGCGGTTTTCAGCAACGATGACGTTGCCGTGCAGGTCACTGCTCAGACGCTCAAAGGTCTTGGCCGAGTTTTCCGCGACGCGAACGTGAGTCGCTTCAGCGACTACTGGCTTGGCAACCGAAGTGGTGGTCTGAGGGCTGGCGAAAGCTGAGGTTGCGGCCAGAACCGAAAGGGCGAAGCCGAAAGCAAGGGTACGTTTCATGGTTAAGCTCCAATAGGTAGTTCAAAGGAAGGTGGGTTTCGAGTAAGTGGCGCTAAGTTACCCCCTGCCCCCGCCAATGAAAAACCACGAGCATAGATACCCACTATCGACAGCGGTGATCTGATACTAAAGTCGGTAAGCGCCGACGTATTTGGCGCGGCGTCTACACATCAGAAATCAGCACCCTTCAAAACAAACCCATTTGCCCGCCAACCAATGTGCTGAAGTCGTCATTCACAAACGGCAAGATCGCGTCTGCCACCGGTTGCAGTTGGCGGGTGACGTAGTGGTCGTAGTCGATGGGTGCTGCTTGGGTTTCCAGAGGTTCAGGGCCTGCGGTGGTCATTACGTAACTGATCCAACCGCCGCTTTGATACTGCTGTGGTCGGCCCTGTTGGTCGTTGTACTCATCGGCGATTCGCGCCGCGCGGACGTGGGGTGGCACGTTGCGTTGGTAATCGTCCAGTTTGCGCCGCAGCCGCTTGCGGTAAATCAACAGGTCATCAAGCTCGCCTTTCAAGGTCTTGCGAACGTAATCGCGTACGTAGTCTTGGTACGGTTGCCGGTTGAAGATTCGTTCATACAGTTCCTGCTGAAACTGTTGCGCCAACGGTGACCAATCGGTGCGCACGGTCTCCAGCCCTTTGTAGACCATCTCGTCGCGACCGTCCGCCCGGGTGACGAGGCCGGCGTAACGTTTCTTGCTGCCCTCCTCGGCACCCCGCAGGGTCGGCATTAAAAAACGCCGGAAGTGCGTCTCCAATTGCAGTTCAAGCACGCTGTCCAGTCCAAACGTCTGTTGCAGATACCCACGCCACCATTGGTTGACGTGCAACACCAACGCGCGCCCGATACGCGCGGCGTCTTCCTCGGTATGCGTGCGACGGAGCCAGACAAAGGTGGAGTCGGTATCGCCGTAGATCACCGCGTGACCTTCAGCCTCGATCAGTTCGCGGGTTTTGCGCATGATCTCGTGACCGCGCAAGGTGATGGACGACGCCAGACGCGGATCGAAGAAGCGGCAGCCGCTGGACCCCAACACGCCATAAAACGCGTTCATGATGATTTTCAGAGCCTGAGACAACGGCGCGTTACGTTCACGTTTCGCCACTTCGCGGCCTTCGGACACACGGGAAATAATCGCAGGCAAACAATGCCGGGTGCGGGAGAATCGTGCGCCACGAAAACCCGGCACCGACTCTGCATCGCCGGGCTGGCGTATGCCTTCGACCAGTCCCACCGGGTCAATCAGGAAAGTGCGGATAATCGACGGGTACAGGCTCTTGTAATCCAGCACCAATACCGACTCATACAAACCCGGTTTCGAGTCCATGACAAAACCACCAGGGCTGGCCTCGGGCGGGCGCTCGCCGAGGTTTGGCGCCACAAAGCCTTGGCGGTGCATCAGCGGCATGTACAGATTACTGAAGGCGGCGACTGATCCACCGCTGCTGTCAGCAGGCAAACCCGTCACCGAGGCCCGCTCCAGCAAAAACGTCAGCAGTTCGGTTTTGGCAAATATTCGCGTCACCAGCTCGCAGTCTTTGAGGTTGTAGCGCGCCAGCGCCGGCTTGTCCTCGGCAAACATGCGGTTGATTTCGTCCATTTTTTGGTAGGCGTTGTTGATCGCTTTACCCTCACCCAACAAGGATTGCGCGACGTTCTCCAGGCTGAACGAAGGAAAGCTCCAAGTCGCCGAACGCAACGCTTCGATGCCATCAATGATCAAACGCCCGGCCGCCGACGCGAAATAATGATTATTGCGCGTACCGTGCTGACGCCAACCCATCTCCTCGCCGCCGCGTCCGAGGCGTAACGGCACGTTCAGGCGCTGCGCGTGTTCGTGCAGCACGCGCAGATCGAATTGCACCAGGTTCCAGCCGATGATTGCATCAGGGTCGTGGCGCACCAGCCATTCGTTGAGTTTTTCCAGCAACTGCGCACGGCTGTCGCAGTACTCAAACAGAAAATCGACCTCATCCTCCACGCCATTCGGCGGCCCGAGCATATAAACCTGACGCTGGCCACACCCCTCCAGCGCGATGGAATACAGCTCGCCTTGCGCCGTGGTTTCGATGTCCAGCGAGACCAGCTTCAATGACGGTCGGTACTCTGGCGCCGGCTTCATCTGGGCATCAAGCAGCAGGCCGTTGGCGCCCGGCTTTCCACTGAACGTCACGGGTGCGGTGATAAAACGCTCCATCATGTAGCGTTCCGGTGGCCGAACATCCGCCTCGTAGACATCGACCCCAAAGGCGCGCAATTGCTTGTCGACATTCATCAGTTGCCGATGCTGCTGGCAATAAAGGCCTAGCACCGGGCGGTGACGGAAATCGCACAGGTCCAACGGCCGAAGTTCGACGTTACGTTCGCTGCGCAGTAATGACTTGGCTCGCTCCTGCTGCTCGACCGGGATAAACGCCACTGAGGGTTGGTGCGGCAGCCGAATGTGCCGAGGGCCGTTATCGGTGGCCAGCCAAAACTCGACTTCGGTACCCAAGGCGCTGTCGCGCCAATGTCGGGTCAGGACAAAACCCTGCTGTAAATCCACCGTTGCAACCTCGATCACTTGAATCCGCGACGTTTCTCATGCGCTTGAGCCGTTAGCGTCATTAACGGCCACACTATAAAGATTCGTTACGGTTCTGACCGGGTTTTGTTTACTGTGGTGCCTTGGCGAACCCTTGCAGCCAAACACGTCCCGCAGCTTACCCACCGATGCGTAACTTTAATCCTGAGGCCCCGCTACCCACCATGAACGCCCTGCCCCTTGAAATCCACCTGACCGGGTTGACCGTCGAACTTCAACCGCTGCAACTGAGGCATACCCCACAACTGCTGGACGCCGCCGCTGACGGGCAATTATGGAGCATGACACTCACCGTGGTGCCGGGGCCGGACACGGTCGAGCAGTATGTTTCGACGGCGCTGGAGGGAAGACAGGCAGGCACAGTGATGCCGTTCGCGATCATTCAGCGCGAAACCGGCAAGCTGGTGGGAAGTACACGTTTTTGGAAGATTGACCGCAAGAATCGAAAGCTGGAAATTGGTCACACTTGGTTGAGCGAGTCAGTGCAGCGCTCGGGGATCAATACCGAAGTGAAGCACCTGCTGCTGATGTACGCCTTCGAGGTCATGCACTGCGTGCGGGTGCAATTTACCACCGACGAACTGAATGAAAAATCCCGCGCAGCCATCTTGCGGATTGGCGCGACGCAGGAAGGGATTGTCCGTCATGAACGAATCATGCCCGACGGCCGCAAACGCAACTCCGTGCGCTTCAGCATCATCGATTCGGAATGGCCGAACGTGAAAGCGTCGCTGGAAGCGAAGATGCGTCGTTAAGCGAAAGGCAGCAAACCGGGTGGCACGCTGTGTGGGTTGGGGTAGCAGCGCGTCAAGACTGAAGCCTTCCCGAATAAATTCGGTCCCACAGATCTCGGCGCTGCAAAGGCTGTGAACAGATTTTCAGTGCCTACTATTCCGTGTCCGTCTCTGTGGGAGATTCTATGTTTCAGGTCAACATCAGCGGCGCGACTACCGGCCTCTTCGCAGGCAAGCCTGCTCCCACAGTATCTACGGCTCCTACAATAGTCCGGTGTTTGCTGCGGCAACGCGTTGACGGACCAGGGCATGAATAAATTCGGTCCCTGCGAACAGTCCGGAGCACCTTCGCCCACTTGTTGGCGAGGCGCCGTCGCTTACATCACCCTCAAGTCGTCAAGCTATAAGCCGGTCGTTCGCCACGGAAGTTCTGCTCCAGACTGACCACGACGATTTCGCCCATGCGGGTGCGTGTCTCAACCGTTGCGCTGGCACGGTGCGGCTGCAGCACGACGTTTTCCATGCTCCACAGCGCTTCAGGCACATGCGGCTCGTCGACGAACACATCCAGACCGGCACCGGCGATACGGCCTTCGGTCAGCGCAGCAACCAGGTCGGTTTCGTTGACCAATTTGCCACGGGCGACGTTGATCAGGTAGCCGTCTTTGCCCAGTGCGTTGAGCACTTCAGCGTTAATGATGCCTTCTACTTTATCCGCAGCTGCCGCAACGATCAGCGCATCGCACTGCTTGGCCAATTCGGCGAGGTTGTCGACAAAATCATAAGGCACGTCGCTGATGGTCTGGAGATCGGTGTAGCTGATATTGCAGTTGAACGCTGCGGCACGGGCTGCGACTGCACGCCCTACCCGGCCCATACCGACGATGCCGACGTGCATGCCGCTGAATTGGCGAGCCAAAGGCAATGGCACCAACGGCGTGGCGCTCTTGCCCCACTTGCCGTCACGTACATAACGGTCGCCGGTGTTGATCCCACGACAGACCGCGATCAGCAGGCCAATCGCCAAGTCAGCCACGTCATCGGTCAATGCGCCGATGGTTGCAGTGACGTGAATACCCCGTTCCCGGGCGTAGGCCATGTCCACGGCATCAGTGCCGACGCCATTGACCGCCACCACTTCCAGCGCTGGCAAACGCTCCATCATTGCCCGGGTAATCCCGGTATGACCACCGGAAATAACGCCGCGAATATTGGCCGCGTGTTCTTGCAAAAAGGCTTCTTTATCGGCCTGAGCCTGCTGAAAGTACGGACGAATCGTAAACAGCTCATTCAACTTTTCGTTGATCGACGGGATCAACACAGGACTCAACTGCAAAATTTCGGGTTTCATGGGATTCGACTCATGGCGTTAAAAGGGTCGCCGGGCCGACAACGGTTATCGAAACCGCCATCAACCCGAGGGAATACGCAAGACTATTAGCCCCGGCCAACGAACGGCATGTTGGTTGCCATCACAGTCATGTTCAGCACGTTGGCTGACAGCGGCAAAGCCGCAATGTAGCGCACGGCGTCAGCGATGTGTTTGACATCAACCATCGGTTCGATTGCTGTTTGCCCGTTAGCCTGACGAACACCTTTGGTCATGCGCACCGACAGGTCGGTCAACGCGTTACCGATGTCGATCTGGCTGCACGCGATGTTGTATTCGCGGCCATCCAGCGCCAAAGCTTTGGTCAAACCCAGCACCGCGTGCTTGCTGGCGGTGTAAGGCCCGGTGAAAGGACGCGGCGTATGGGCAGAAATAGAGCCGTTGTTAATGATGCGACCGCCCTGTGGGCTTTGCTTTCTCATCAAACCGAACGCGCCGCGAGCGCAAAGGAACACGCCGGTGACGTTGGTGTTGATCACGTTCAGCCACAGGTCGACGTCAAGCTCGTCCACTGGAATAGCCGGCGCGTTAATGCCGGCGTTGTTGAAGGCAACGTCCAGGCGACCGTAAACCGCTTCGATTTTTGCAAACAGCGCGTCAACGCTGGCAGGGTCACGAACGTCGGTAGAGACCCCAATGGCGCTTTGGCCCGCGGCTTTGGCAATCTCGACCAATTCGTCCAGCGGTTCTTGGCGACGACCCGCCAGGACCACACTGAAACCATCAGCCAACAGTGCTTGAGCAACAGCGCGACCGATGCCGCTGCCTGCGCCCGTTACCAGTGCAACTTTCAAAGTGGACGTGTTGGACATTGTTATTTCCTTCTTCAAATTAGTGTTTGATCGATACCGACAGATGGCCGATACCGTCAATGCCTGCGGTCACGGTGTCACCGCGCTGGATGCCTTCCACGCCAGGTGGAGTGCCGGTCATGATCAAGTCGCCGGGGTTGAGCTGGACGGAGCGAGAGATGTGACTGATCACCTCGGCCACCGACCATATCTGATTCGCCAGGTCTGACCGTTGGCGGTCAACATCATTGACCTTCAGCCATACCGCGCCTTGGCTCGGGTGGCCGATGGTGCTCACCGGCACAATAGCGCTTATCGGCGCGGAGCCGTCGAACGCCTTGGAACCTTCCCACGGCCTGCCCTGCTGTTTCGCGACCATTTGTAAGTCACGCCGCGTCAAATCCAACCCGGCGCCGTAACCCCACACATGGTCGAGGGCATCGGCGATAGCGATATCTTTACCCGACTTGCCGATAGCGATTACCAGCTCGATCTCAGGGCAAAACTCCCCGGTCAACGACGGATAATCCAGCTCACCTTGTGCATCGATAACAGCCTGAGACGGCTTCATGAAGAAAAACGGCAGTTCACGCTCTGGTGCTGTTTCAGTCGATGCATCAGGCCACCAGTAGTTACGGCCGAGACAAAAGACCCTGGCCACCGCAAAGCGTTTGGTGTCACCGACTACGGGCAAACTTGGCTGGGACGACGGGGGGAAAACATAGTGGCTCATACAGATCCTTGCTCAACGACTTGACGACTTACCCGGCAACCAGTGTACGCAGCGTCGTCCTGTTCAACAGGACGAAACTGCGCATTATTTGGACAAAACACACAACCTGCGGGTGTGTATTAACGCGCAACCAGAACGATGCGGTGCAACTTGCCCAGCAACAGTGAGTAGGACAACGCGCCCATCAAGGCCACCGCACCAATGAAATAGAAGGCCAATGTAAAGGAGTGAGTGACGTTCAAGATCGCGCCAATCACGATAGGGGTGATGATGCCGCCAATGTTTGCCGCAAGGCTGGTGACACCGCCGGTCAAGCCGATCAATTCCTTCGGTGCGATTTCCGCGACTGCTGCCCATGAAGCGGAAGCAATACCTTGAGCGAAGAAAGCGATGGTCAAGATCGCGATACACAGCACGTTGGAGTCAGTGAAGTTAACCAACACGATGGACATCCCAAGCATCGACCCCACTACCAACGGTAACTTGCGAGCAAACGACATGGTGTGGCCGCGACGGATCAAGACGTCTGACACCAGCCCTGCCAACAACACACCGACGGTTGCGCCAATGAACGGCAGCACGGCGAAGATGCCGACTTTGATCATGGTCAGGTGACGCTCTTCAATCAGATAGGTAGGGAACCACGTCAAAAAGAAGTACAAGGCCGACGTGCTGGCAAACTTGCCGATGCAAATCGCCCAGATCTGCCGATAGCGGAACAATTCGGCCACTTGGCGCCAGTTGAACTTAGTGCGCTCCTGGCTACTTTTGACCAGACCACCACCGTCTTCGATGTACTGCAATTCTTCCTTGCTGACTTTCTTGCAGGTCAAAGGATCGCGGTACAGGTACATCCAAGCGATACCGAAAATCACACCCACAATGCCGGTAGTGAAGAAGATGTAGCGCCAGCTGTAGGTCGTCGCCAGCCACAACAGGCCGCCGGTAAACAACGCTGTGCCCAAGTACTGTCCGCTGACATAGATGCTGCTGGCCAAACCGCGCTCACGAATGGGGAACCAAATGGCTACTGCCCGAGTGTTTGCTGGGAACGCCGGGGCTTCTAATGCACCCACGCCCAACCGAAGCCCGAACAATGAGGCGAAACCACCTGCGGCACCCTGTGCCACGGTAGCGATTGACCAGGTGATCAGTGAAATACCATAGGTCAGCCGTGAGCCGAAGCGGTCTGAAATGAAACCTGCCGGTACTAACGCAAACGCATAAGTCCAAGCGAACGCCGAGAAGATCAATCCCATCTCAAACTTGTCCAGCCCAAGGTCTTTGGCCATGAACGGTGCGGCGATGGAGATATTGACCCGGTCCGCATAGTTGATAATCGTCGCGATCAACAACAAGAAAAGCATGAAGTAGCGACGCCGTGTCGGTAACCGGGTGGCCACCTCGGCAGGTATGGCTTGCGCAGCGTTAGTAGTCATCGAGAGGCCCTCATTATTTTTATAAACCAAACAGGAACAGCGACTGCTTTTGCGATCCAACTGAGTCGAGCAACAACGGTTAAAGCGACTGCGGACCCTGCTTGGCCATCAATGCAGCGAGCATTTCAAACTCTTCTGCGGTGAGATCAGTCAGTGGCGTGCGGACTGGGCCTGCGTCGTAACCAGCGATTTTTGCGCCGGCTTTAACGATGCTGACCGCGTAACCCGATTTGCGGTTACGGATGTCCAGGTACGGCAGGAAGAAGTCGTCGATCAGCTTGCCAACAGTGGCGTGATCGTCACGGGCAATGGCGTGGTAGAAGTCCATGGCCATTTTTGGCAGGAAGTTGAACACCGCCGACGAATACACCGGAACGCCCAGCGCTTTATAAGCAGCGGCGTAGACTTCGGCAGTCGGCAGGCCGCCCAGGTAGCTGAAGCGATCGCCAAGGCGATGACGAATGGAGACCATCAGTTCGATGTCGCCCAGGCCGTCTTTGTAGCCGATCAGGTTCGGCCAGACGTTCCAGCAGCGGAGCGGTCAGGCGGCAGACGTTACGGTTGTAAACGATCACGCCGATCTTGACCGACTTGCACACGGCTTCAACGTGGGCGGCAACGCCGTCCTGGCTGGCTTCGGTCAAGTAGTGCGGCAACAGCAAGATGCCTTTGGCGCCCAGGCGCTCGGCTTCTTGTGCGTATTCGATGGCTTGGCGGGTCGAGCCACCGACACCGGCCAGAATCGGCACGCTATTAGCGCAGGTATCGACCGCAGTCTTGATGACTTCGGAATATTCGCTGGCGGCGAGGGAGAAAAACTCACCGGTGCCGCCGGCAGCGAACAATGCGGTAGCGCCGTACGGGGCGAGCCATTCAAGGCGCTTGATGTAGCCGGCCTTGTGGAAGTCGCCCTGAGCGTTGAAATCGGTAACAGGAAATGAGAGCAGACCGGACGAAACTGTAGCTTTGAGTTCTTGTGGGGTCATTTTAAAATCACTTTCTTATGGTTGTTGTGGTGATGCACGCTCAGACACGACGTACGTTATCGTACATCTCTATTAATACAAGCCATATTTTTTGCTGACTCACTCATAAGGATGGAATCATGGCTGCATCCAATCGCTCGCCAATGTGGCAAATAAGAGCGGCTAATCGTTAATAATCAACTATATATGATTTAGAGCTCATGCAAACGGTAACTGCGAGCAGTCATAGGACATCTGATGACCGGAAATACGCTTAACGATAATGGGTACAGGGATCTACGTACTTAAGGCGGCTGGGTGCTGCGTCCATACCTAAAACTGAACAACCCCTCCCACCGTAGGTCTGACCCTTGGTGACTGAAACTGCCCTTACACAGGAATTCCCATGATCATCGTCCATCACCTGAACAACTCGCGCTCACAGCGGATCCTTTGGCTATTGGAAGAGCTGGCCATCCCCTACGAACTCAAGTGCTATCAGCGCGACCCAACGACAAATCTCGCACCGCCTGAGCTCAAAGCGATTAACCGGCTGGGCAAGTCGCCGGTCATCGAAGACGGTTCCAATGTCCTGATCGAATCCGGGGCAATCGTTGACTACCTGATTCGACGCCACGGCCACGGGCAGCTGCAACCAGACCCGTCCACGTCGGCGTATGACGAGTACGTGCAATGGCTGCACTTCGCCGAAGGCTCGGCCATGTTGCCGTTGATGCTGAACTTGTACGTCGCTCGTTTAGGGGAAGCCGGCAATGCGCTGCATCCTCGGATTGATTCGGAAGTGACCAACTACTTGAGCTATATCGACGAGGCGTTGAGCCATTCCGACTACCTGCTCGGCGATGAGCTGACCGGCGCGGACATCCAATTGAGCTTCATCGGCGATGTCGCCAAACAGTTCGGCAAACTGGGCGCTTACCCTCACCTCGCCGCGTGGGTAGACCGCACCCAAGCACGCCCTGCCTATCAAGCGGCGCTGGAGAAAGGCGGCGAATACATTTTTGCGCGGCATTGAGCAGTCGCTGAATAACCGCTGAGTCACTGCAACATGAGTTCCGGCGCCCCGGATTTGACGTGGGTGACCGGATTCCCCAAGCTAATGCCCTCGAATTTCACCAGGAACGCATCGTGTGATTGATTTTTTCTGCCGCTGGCGCCGGTTTTTGTTTTGCGTCGCGCCACTCTTCGCCCTTCTGGCCGCCTGCGACAACGGCGTGCCCAAGGCCACGCCGCCGACTGTGACCACCTACGTCAGCGTCAAGTGGGAGGACCTGCCGGTGACCAGCGATGAAGACCTCCTCGCAGGCTTCAACACCTGGTATTCCGCGTGCACTCGGATGGCCAACGATAAAATCTGGAAAACCACCTGCAGCGCTGCCGCTCAAGTCCAACCAAACGCCCCGGCGATTCGTGAATTTCTTAAGTCAAACCTGCAGGTGTATAGCCTGCGCTCGGCAGACAAAGGCGCCAAGGGATTGATCACCGGTTATTTCGAGCCCATCTACAAAGGCAGCCTTGAGCGCAGCGATACGACCACTGTCCCGGTGTATGGCGTGCCGGATGACTTGGTGGTGGTCGCGTTGGATAGCATCTACCCCGAACTCAAAGGCAAACGCCTGCGTGGCCGGCTTGAGGGTCGCACGCTCAAGCCCTATGACGATGCCGCTACCATTGGCCGCCAAGGCGCAAACGCTCCGGTACTCGCATGGCTAAGCAACCCGATGGACCTGCAATTTCTGCAAATCCAGGGTTCTGGCCGCATCCAGTTAGACAGTGGGAAACAGGTGCGCATTGGCTATGCCGACCAGAATGGTCATCCCTACAGACCCGTTGGACGCTGGTTGGTCGATCATGATCAGCTCAAGAAAGAAGAATTGAGCATGAGCCGAATTCGCGATTGGGCAACGGCCAACCCGGATCAGGTTCCGGAGTTATTGGCGAGCAATCCAAGTTATGTGTTCTTCGGTATCCGCCCAGAAAGCAACGAAGGCCCACGCGGTTCGCTCAACGTGCCACTGACGGCGGGTTACAGCGTGGCGATTGATCGCAAGGTCATTCCGCTGGGCAGCTTGCTATGGCTCTCCACCACCCGCCCAAACGGCGGGGCCATCGTCCGTCCAGTCGCCGCACAGGATACCGGTGGTGCAATTGCCGGCGAAGTTCGCGCGGACCTATTCACCGGTACCGGTGTGGAAGCTGGCGAACTGGCGGGGAACATGAAACAGTCGGGGCAAATCTGGTTGTTGTGGCCTAAAGATACGGCGATGCCGACGGTTCAGTGAGGGCTGCGCAAGGCTAAGGCGAAGGTTTAATGCTTACTATTCTAGGTCTGCCTAGGTCTGTGTGAGTTGGCTTGCCAACGAAAACGTCAATGCAGGCGCCCCAGGTTTCAAGTCAACATCAGCGGTGCAATTACAGGCCTCTTCGCAGGCAAGCCTGCTCCCACAGATTCGGTTCTACAATGCCATCGCTGAGTTCGTGCGGACCCAAATCACCCCGTGGGAGTTGGCTTGCCAACTAAAGCGTCAATGCAGGCGCCGTAGGTTTCGGGTCAACATCAGCGGCGCGATTGCTGGCCTCTTCGCAGGCAAGCCTGCTCCCACAGATTCGGTTCTGCAATGCCATCGCTGAGTTCGTGCGGACCCAAATCACCCCGTGGGAGTTGGCTTGCCAACGAAAGCGTCAGTGCAGGCGCCCCAGGTTTCGGGTCAACATCAGCGGCGCGATTGCTGGCCTCTTCGCAGGCAAGCCTGCTCCCACAGATTCGGCTCTGCAATGCCATCGCTGAGCTCGTGCGGACCCAAATCACCCCGTGGGAGTTGGCTTGCCAACGAAAGCGTCACTGCAAGCGACCCAGGTTTCAGGTCCACATCAGCGGCGCGATTGCCAGCCTCTTCGCAGGCAAGCCTGCTCCCACAGATTCGGTTCTGCTATGCCATCGCTGAGCTCGTGCGGACCCGAATCACCCCGTGGGAGTTGGCTTGCCAACGAAAGCGTCAGTGCAGGCGCCGTAGGTTTCGGGTCAACATCAGCGGCGCGATTACCGGCCTCTTCGCAGGCAAGCCTGCTCCCACAGATTCGGTTCTGCGATGCCATCACTGAGTTCGTGCGGACCCAAATCACCCCGTGGGAGTTGGCTTGCCAACGAAAGCGTCAGTGCAGGCGCCCCAGGTTTCGGGTCGACATCAACAAGTTGGCTCCCACAGAAAGACCGTGCTGATTGCCCGTTCCTGTTACTGCCCTTCTGGAAAATCCGCACCTAGCGTGGTGCTTTCCCACGTATCGAAATCATGACGTAACGATTCGATTTTCTTGCGGGCCAATTCCAGCGCAGCTTTGCCCAGGAGCAAGCGCAGTGGCGGATTTTTCGAGCTGGCAGCGTCGATGATCGCTTGGGCGGCGCGTACCGGATCACCTGCTTGGTTGCCACTGCGTTGGGAGGTCTGGCGGCGACGTTCGCCGGCGGTGGCGTCGTAATCATCAATCACCGTAGCCGACGCTTTGATCGATGGACCAGCCCAATTGGTGCGGAATGGGCCTGGCTCGACGATCAATACATCGATTCCCAACGGTTTGACTTCAATCGCCAGCGACTCGGAAATACCCTCAACCGCGTATTTGGTACCGTGGTAGTAACCAGTGGCGCCAAAGCTGGCAAGGCCGCCGATGGAGGATACGTTGATGATGATCCCACTGCGTTGCTTACGCAGGGTCGGCAACACCGCTTTTGTCATGTCGACCAAGCCAAACACATTGGCTTCGAACATGGCCCGCACTGCGTCGTCTTCGCCCTCTTCAATCGCCGCCAAGTAACCATAACCGGCGTTGTTGACCAACGCATCGATACGGCCAAAACGCGCATTAGCTTGACTTACAGCGTCGTGGATTTGCTGAGGATTAGTAACGTCGAGCGCCAGCGCCAGTGAGGAGTCTTCATGGCCTTTGACAATATCGGCGAGCGTTGACGGATCACGGGCGGTCACCACCGCACGCCAGCCACGTGCCAACACCAACTTCGCCAGTTCGCGACCAAAGCCTGTAGAGCAGCCAGTGATCAGCCATACGGGTTTATCTTGAGTCATCATCTATCGGGTTCCTTTGGGATTTGCGCGGCACACAAAACAGAACACCGGGCATTTACAGACGTGCTTCGGAGACCGTGACGTGCGTCGACACCGTAAGTAGAGCTTGATCGCAGCTCCCCCCCACAAGTTCCCTCAAAATTCGCGCGGCACATCAAATTTCTTGCGCAGCACGTATACCCGCCACATCGCGTACAGCGGTAGAAAATCCAGGCGTTTCTCAATTTCGAAGCCGGCTTGAACGAACTCGGCTTCTGCTGTTTTCACTGGAATTACGAAGCGGTTTTGATAGCCGCTTTGCTTTCCATCCACCAGACGCAGTTGCTCTTGGCGCTTGCGCTTCCACGCCTTGAAGTTGCCGTCGACCCACAACGAGATAATCACCGTGTCACGGGTAACACGGTTCAACTGCTTAAGTAACGACACTCTATGGTTAGGGTCACCAATGTGGTGTAGCAAGCGCATGCAAAAAATGCAGTCCACCGCGTTCTCAGGCAATTCGATATCGAAGGCTGAGGTTTGCAACGTTCGCACGCGCTTTACGACCGCAGGCGACTGGGATTCACACGCGGTCTGCAACATTGCTGCCGAGTTGTCCGCCGCAATAATAACCCGATTGGCTTTCTCTGCCAGCAGCGGCCAAAACCTGCCCGCCCCGCAGGGAAGGTCTAGCACGGTGGTTGGCTCACCCGCTAACGCCAGGGCTTTGCGTGCTAATTGTTCATCTCGCCAGTGCGACAGCCGGCGGGCTGAACCGTCCTGATGCTTGAGAAAATAGCGCTGCGCATGGGCTTCATCGTATTTCTCGGAAAACTTGAGCTTGATGGGATTAGTCATCTTCTACTCCACTAATAATGACAAAATATTATTCAGTGGCGCGTCGCAACGAAGTTACCCCGCTGTGAAAATTCCGTTTAAATCCGCCCAACAATTACAAGACATGACAAGAACACGCTTAACTAAGCAAAACTAAGCAGATGTATGAATCCTGTATCCGACCCCATGATAGTTATGCAACAAAGGAATATCAAAACCCTTATCCACGACTTTACGTAATAAATAAATATTACTTCTCAGGCTGTCACTGTCCGGTAAATCAGTACCCCAGACCGCTTCTTCCAATTCCTGCCGACGCACGATGGCCGGACTTTTCAGCATGAGCACCGCCAATAACGTCAGGTTTATCGGGTTAAGTTTTAACGGCTTTCCCGCACGCGTGACCTCAAGCGCATCCAGGTCGTAGACCAAATCATGAATCTGGATAATGCGCTTTTGCAGGCCCTTTTTACGCCGTGCGATGGCTTCGATCCGCGCCAACAATTCTGACAGCGCAAAGGGTTTAACGATGTAATCGTCGGCCCCGGATTTGAACCCTTTCAAGCGATCCGGCAAATCGTCCCGGGCGGTCAACATCAAAATCGGCGTGTCCAATCGCGCATGTTCGCGCAGATTCTTACACAGCTGATTTCCATCCATCCCCGGCAACATGACGTCGAGGATAATCGCGTCAAACGTCTCTGTTGCCGCCAGATGCAGACCGGTCAAGCCGTCCGCTGCCCCCACTACTTCACAGCCCTTCAGCACCATGTACTCGGAGATGCTATCTAAAATATCTTTATGGTCTTCGACTACCAGAATACGCATGGTTTTTTCCTACACTGCTCGTTATGCAAGCCACCTTGACGCTTAGTGTTCCGGGTGGCTAATGAAAATAACGTCAAAACTCTCCTTATTTTTAGTAATAAAATCGCTGTAACGCGCCGCTCATGCGCTCTAAATCAGCGGTTATCAAGCAACAGTGAGTTCGGCTGCAACGGCACGACGGGTGCGCAAGCGATCAAACCATAGGTAAACAACCGGCGTGGTGTACAGCGTCAGTACTTGGGAAACCAGCAAGCCGCCGACTATAGCGATGCCCAGCGGCTGGCGTAATTCCGAACCGGCACCATGCCCCAATGCCAGCGGAACCGCGCCCAACAATGCTGCCAACGAGGTCATGAGGATCGGCCGCAATCGTAACAAGCACCCTTCACGCACGGCGTCTGCCGGAGACATTCCCTGCTTTTCCGCCGCCAGGGTGAAGTCAACGATCATGATGGCGTTCTTCTTGACGATACCGATCAACAAGATAATCCCGATCATCCCCAGCACCGACAGGTCCTGACCGCAAATAATCAACGCCAACAGCGCGCCAAATCCGGCCGACGGCAGGGTTGAGATGATAGTCAGCGGATGGATGGCGCTTTCATACAGCACGCCCAACACGATGTAGACGGTCAAAATGGCCGCGAGAATCAACCACGGTTGAGACTTCAGAGAATCCTGAAACGCTTGGGCCGTGCCTTGGAAACTACCGCGAACATTGTCCGGCAACGCCACCGCCAATGAGGCGTTCTGGATTGCATCGACCGCTTCGCTTAACGCATGCCCCGGCGCCAAATCGAACGACAGGGTAATCGCCGGAAAGATGCCCTGGTGGTTGATGATGATCGGCACCAATTCATTCTTGAGGTTGGTCATCAAACTTAACGGCACTAGCGCGCCACTGCTCGAGCGCACGTACAAATGGCCTAGGGTTTCTAGCGACAATTGCCACTTCGGATCGAGTTCCAGGATGACGTGATTCTGGTCCAGCGCCGTGAACATGGTGGCGATCTGGCGTTGACCGAACGCGTCATACAGCACGTCGTCGATGGCTTGCACAGTGACGCCCATCCGCGACGCAGTAGCGCGGTCGATGACCAAGGTTGCCTGGGTGGTGGCGCGTTGCTGGTCGGACGTCACGTGTTGCAACTGCGGCAAGGTCTTGAGTTTGGCCAGTAACACGCCGCTCCAATGGTCCAACTCGGTACTGTCAGGGTCTTGCAGGGTGTATTGGTATTGAGTTTTGCTGGCTCGACCGCCGATCTGGATGTCTTGGTTGGCCTGCATGTACATCTTGATGCCAGGGATCTTGTCCAGCTGTGGCTGCAACCGCGCAATCACTTGTTGCGCAGAGGCCGTACGCTGAGCAAATGGCTTGAGGTTAATCATCACCTTGCCCTGGCTGATGGTCGGGTTGGGGCCAATCCAGAAGTAGACTTTGGCCACCGCCGGATCAGCACCGACGATATCTGACAGCAGCGCCACTTGGTCACGCATGGCTTTGGGCGAGATATCCGGTGCGGCCTCGGCGATCCCTTGGATCAAGCCATTGTCCTGTTGCGGAAAAAAGCCTTTGGGGATGTAAACGTACAGTGCGGCGGTCGCCAGAAAAGTCGCCATTGCCACGGCCAAGGTCAGTCGCTGGTGGGCCAGCACCCAATCAAGGCTGCGACTGTAGCCAGTGTGAATGCTGTTGAACGCGTTTTCACAAATCCGTGAAAAACGCCCCGGCTCAGGTTCTTCCTCGTGGTGTTTGAGCAGCCACGCGCAGAGCATCGGCGTAACCGTCAAGGACACGATGCACGACATCAAAATCGCCACGCTGACGGTTACTGCGAACTCACGCATCAGCCGGCCAACAATGCCGCCCATCAACAGAATCGGCAGGAACACAGCGATCAGCGAGATGGTCATCGAGACGATCGTGAAGCCCACTTCCCGCAGTCCTTCTACTGCGGCCTGTATTTTTGTTTTGCCCATTTCCAAGTGACGGACGATGTTTTCCATGACCACGATGGCGTCATCCACCACGAACCCGACGGCAATCGCCAAGCCCATGATCGACAGGTTATCGAGGCTGTAACCGAGCACATACATCACCGCAAACGTTGCCACCAGTGACAGCGGAATGGTCAGCGTTGGAATCAAGGTCGCCGTGGCTTTGCGCAGGAATACAAAAATAACCACCACCACCAAGGCAATCGACAGTAACAGCGTGAACTGCACGTCGTTGACCGAGGCTTCGATGGTTTGCGTGCGGTCGCCCACCACCTGGACATTAACGTCTTTGGGCAACTGCGCCGTTAATACTGGCAGTCTGGCTTTGATGGCGGCGATGGTCGACAGGACGTTGAAGCCGGGCTGCTTGTGGATGTCAACGATGATGCCCGGCTCGCCTTCAATGGCCGCGGCTTGTTGCGTGTCTTCTGCGCCATCAATGACCTTACCCAAGTCACCCAGCTTGATTGGCACGCCGTTTTTATAGGCGACCACTTGTTCGCGATAGCCTTTGGGATCGAGCAACTGGTCGGTTGCACCCAGCGTGATCGAGCGGTATTCGCCATCCAGGCTGCCCTTGGGTTGGTCGAGGGTGCTGACACCGATGATGCTTCGCACGTCTTCCAAGGTCAGACCGCGAGCTGCCAATGCATCAGGGTCGATTTGCACCCGCACCGCTGGTTTTTGTTCGCCATGAAAGTCGATCAACCCCACGCCAGGCATTTGCGACAGCTGCTGTGCGAGGTAGTTATCGGCGTACAAATCCAGCTGGTGCAGGGTTTTGGTCGGCGAGGTCAGGGCCAACGACAAGACCGTGAACTCAGCTGGGTTGACCTTGTTGAAGGTCGGGGTGCTGGTCATGGTTTTCGGCAGGTTCGGGGTGGCAGTGTTAATCGCCGTCTGAACGTCTTGCGCTGCGCCATCGATGTCGCGGTTCAAGTCGAACTGCAACACAATCTGGGTTTTGCCAGCGGCGCTGGTCGAGGTCATCGAGGTGACTTGCGGTACCGCTGAAAACGCCCGCTCCAGGGGTGTCGCCACCGAGGTCGCCATGGTGTCAGCGCTGGCACCGGATAATTTGGCCGTGACCTGAATAGTGGGGAAATCCACCGTTGGCAATGGCGCGACTGGCAATTGGAAGTAGGCGTAACCGCCAAGCAACATGATCCCAATGGCCAACAGGCACAGGCCCACGCGGCGTTGAATCAAACCGGCTAACGCGTTCATCGACTGGCCTCCGCATTCACCGGGGGCTGGAGGGACGTCACGTCAGTCTGGACTGCCGAAACTTTTACCCCTGAGGCGATTCTTGACTGCCCCTGGACCACCACGGTTTCACCCGGCGACAGGCCTTTGCGAATCCATTGCTGCCCGCCGACCACCGAAGAGGCATCCACCAAGCGCGGTTCTACCCGCTGATCGGCGTTGACCACGTACACGAACGAACCCTTTTGCCCTTGTTGCACCGCATTAACGGACACCACCGTGGCATCGCGCTGGGTGTGCAGCAGAACCCGCGCGCTGACCAACTCACCCGGCCACAGTTGCGACTTATCGTTGCTGAACTCGGCCTTTAACTGGATCTGGCCGCTGCCCGCAGCGACTTGGCTGTCGATAAAACTGAGCTTACCGGTGGCGATTTCCTGCTTGCCATCCCGGCTCATTGCAACGACTTGCAAGGGCTGACGGGCGTTTTCTTCGAGAATTTCAGCCAGGACGTCCTGGTTTACCGAGAACGCCACCGAAATGGGGTTCATCTGAGTGATGGTGACCAACCCGGTCGCGTCAACGCCGTGAGCGATGGAACCGACGTCAAGCAAACGCTGGCCAGTGCGGCCGGTTAGCGGCGCGGTGATTTGGGTAAAGCTCAACTGTAATTTGGCGTTATCCAGCGCAGCTTGGTCGGCCTGAACCGTGGCTTGTTGCGCCGCCAGCTGTGCACGGAACGTGTCGACATCCTGAGTCGGCCCGGCCTTCGCGGCGGCCAGCTTACTGGCTCGGTCCAGATTGACACGCAGATCGGCAACCTGTGCCTGGTCTTTGGCGACCATCGCCTGCGCTTGCGCCACTTGAGCTTGATAAACCCGTGGGTCAATTTTCGCGAGTTCGTCGCCAGCCTTGACCATTTGGCCTTCGTTGAACAGCACCTTCTGCAATTCACCATCGACCCGCACACGTACGTTGACGGTGTTGAGCGCCTGTACATTACCAATGGCATCCAGCCAGATCGGCAAGTCTTGTTGCTGCACCTGTTGCTGGGTGACCGGAACCGCCGCATCAGCGGCCACGCTCGGCGCAACGTGCACCCGGCCCGGCCAGAACTGGCGCACCAGCACCGCGATAATTACCGCGACGACCAGTGCAATGAGTCGAAATCGACGACGAGAAGAAACAGGTTGCACCGAAGTCATGGGCGGGAGGCCTGAAGAGAGGAAGAAGATGTGGATGGCAGGACGTTGCTGGCAACGCTGGCGGGGCTGAAATCACCGCCCAATGCCCGGAACAAGCCAACCGCAGCTTGCAGGTGTTGAAGTCGTACTTGCAGCAACGTGTCTTCGGCTTGGTATTGGGTGCGTTCGACGATCAGCAAGGTTTGAAAATCAGTTGAGCCCAGCCGGTAGCGTACTTGCGCCAATCGTGCGGCCTCACGGGCGGAGGTCACGGCCGCCGCATTCAAGGTGTAACTCTGGTCGAGTTGGTGCGCGGCGCTCAGTTGGGTTTGTACGTCCTGCAGGGCCTCGATCACCGACTCGCGATAGCTGGCGGTTAATTCCTGGACGTGGGCCTGGTCGAAGTGCAATTGGCCGTTTAGCTGTCCGCCAGCAAACACCGGCTGGCCCAAGGCGCCGAGCATGCTCCAGATATTGCTGCCGGTCAGGGTGTCGATACCGCCTTGAAGGTCAAGAGATAGGTTGGGTAAAAACGCGGCCCGTGCGACGCCGACATCAAAGTTGGCTGATTTCAAGCGTGCTTCCGCCGCCTGAATATCTGGGCGCTGACGCAACAGCCCGATCGGCAGACCGGCGCGAGGAATCGGCACGGCCAAATCGTTGAGGCCCTCTTGGTTAACCTTGAAACCCTGAGGCGCAACCCCGACTAAAACCGCAAGCTGATACAGCGCCATGTCTCTCTGTTGGCGCAGCGGTGGGACTGCGGCCTGGAAGGTCTGGAGCGCGTTACGCTGCTGCGCAACTTCCAGGTTGGAAACCGCGCCTTGGGCCGCTTGGACGTTCACCAGGTCAAGCACCTGTTGCGCATCGCCGGCAATCGATTGAGCCAGACGCAGTCGGTCATCCAGTGACAACACCTGAAAATAGGTGTTGGCGATGGTCGCCCCGAGGGTCATGCGCAACGTTTGGGCATCGAACGCACTGGCGTGGGCCAATGCCGTGGAGGAATCGGCGGCGGCGCGTTGATTGCCCCAAAAATCCACCTCGTAGGAAGCGTCGGCAAACACACTGCGCTTTTGCGTGGTGCCGTAGTCGTTCTGGCGCTGAAAGCTGCCGCCCAGCGACAGCAATGGGTATTGCGCGGCGCCGGTCACCTGGGCCAAGGCTTGCGCTTCATCGATCCGACTCACCGCTGCCTTAAGCGTGTAATTGTCCGCCAGCCCTTTAGCGACCAAGCCGTTGAGTTCGTCGCTGTGAAACTCTTCCCACCAAGGGCCACCTGACGCTGCCGATACCCCTTGCGCGCCGTCCCACGCTGGAGCGACTGGCACTTCAGGCTGATTGTAGGAAGGCACTAACGAACAGCCCGCGAGCAATAGCCCTGCGACGAACGCCAGTGATCTATAAGCTCGCCCTGGCGCTAAACGCTTTACAACTCTTGACGGTAGTGATGCGCCTGACATGTGCTGCCCATTCCCATAACCCAGTGGGACGTCCCACGAAAGGTTGGAAGATAACCAGCCGCGACTGTCACTGCGGTCCTCTGGACTTAAACAATTGTTTAATAAGCCTGGGAGGCTAGTGGCCGCGCAGAAAACACAGGACATCCTTAGAAGCGCGCTTGCCAGCTATCAGCTGCGCAACAGTCGTAAAAACAGGCAGCTCAGTTCTTCCCGTTGGAACAGGGGGCGACCTGTTGGGAGCGCTTCGCGCGGAATCGCGGGCAAGCGCGCTCATACAATTTAGGTATCGTTCATTCAACGGTTATGCGGTGTTTGATGTGCTCACTCATCACTCGACTCAAACACATACCCCGCCCCCGCCACTGTCCGAATCAGGGAGCGGTCGAAGCCTTCGTCCAGCTTGCGACGCAGGCGGTGAATATGTTTATCGATAACGTTGTCATTGGGGTCAAACGCGTAGTCCCAAGCACTTTCCAACAGCATGTCACGGGTCACAACTTGGCCAGCATGGCGCATGAGTTTGGCCAGTATCAATGACTCCCGGTGTTGCAGAACCACCACCCGCCCCTTTCGCGTCACCGAGCGTATGGCGCAGTCAAGTTGCACCTCGCCAACGGACACGACTTGTGAGTTCCCGGCAGGCTGATCAGCCGTTCGCAGCAACGCGTCAAGCCGCGCCAACACCTCAACGAAGGCGTAAGGCTTGGTCACGTAATCGTCGCATCCGGCACACAAACCTTCGACCCGGTGTTGCGTCGAGGCCAGCGCGCTGAGCATCAAAATCGGTGTACGCAGACCCCGATCACGTAACGTGCGCACCAGCACCAAACCATCCATGCCTGGCAGACGCCGATCAACGATCAAGGCGTCATAAATACCTTCGAGCGCCATGGCCAAGCCGCTGTGCCCTTCGTCGGCGGCATCGGCAACGTGCCCACTCTCGTTCAAACCCCGCACCAAATACGCGGCGGTGCGGGCGTCATCCTCAATTACCAGTATCCGCAAAATAACCTCGATGGAACTGCAGCTAAACTTTTGTTCATGTTGGCGCGAACTTCCCGTTCACTGCGCATTGGCACACTATGCCACCACTGACGAGGACTGTACCCGGTCCTTGGCTCTCATTCATCGAGGACGGCATCGCCCCATGACCCACGTACTCATCGTCGAGGATGACGCGCCCACTGCCAATGAAATCAAAGCCGCGCTGCAAGACCACGGTTTCGAGGTGACCTGCGTTGACAACGGTCGTGACGGACTAATGAACGCGTTTAGCGGCGATTTCGACATCATTGTGCTGGACCGAATGTTGCCTGGCGCGGTGGATGGGCTGGGCGTGCTAACCGCCTTGCGCGCCGCTGGCATTGCCACACCGGTGTTGATCTTGAGCGCCTTGAGCGCGCTCGATGAACGTGTGAGAGGGTTGCGGGCGGGCGGCGATGATTACCTGACCAAGCCTTTCGAGTTCATCGAACTCACCGCGCGCCTCGATGCGCTGATCCGCCGTCGGGTCTCGCCGCCAAGCCAGGAACGGGAAAGCCGGTTGAAGGTCGGTCAGCTTGACGTCGACCTGTTAGCCCGCACCGTACGGCGTGGCGAGCGAACCATCGACCTGCTGCCGCGCGAGTATGCGTTGCTTGAACACCTGATGCGTCACGCCGGCCAGGTCATCACCCGCACCATGCTGTTCGAGGCGGTGTGGAATTACAGTTACGACGAACGCACCAATGTCATCGAAGTGCACATCGGTCGTTTGCGTCGCAAAGTCGATGGCGAGGGCGAAGACCCGATGATTCACACCGTACGTGGAGCCGGCTATGTTCTCCGTTCACCTGAGTGAAATCCCACGCACCATCAGCTTTCGCACTGGGCTGATGTTCCTCGGCTTATTCGGCTTTTCGTTCCTCGCGCTGTTTGGCTATATCTATTGGCAAACAGCGGTTTATCTCAAGGCCGAAGCGGACACTGCCCTGCAACGTCAGGTTGATAATCGCAGTCACCAGACACCCGAATTGCGCGAGCAGGAAATCCGCAAACACGACCTGCAGGACGTTGACGGGCGGCTCCCCCACTCGCTGTTCGATGAGCATGGCAAGCTCATCGTTGGCCCCATCGACACACTGCCCGCGTTCAAAGCCTACGACCAGCCTGACGAATTTCGCTGGGAAAATCCCAACGGCCGCACGCGCCCCATCCGCTTCATGGTGCACAAACTGGACGACGGCAATACGTTGCTGGTCGCTCAGGACATGCATGACATTCATGAGTTCGACGAGTTGCTGGTCAATGCGCTGGTGTCCGGTGGCTGCCTGTTACTGGTGGTGGGTTTGATCGGCTCAATAGGACTGGGGTATTTGGCCCGACGCAGGCTCGACACCTTGAGCACCTCGATCAAACAGATCGTTGAAGGCGACCTCAGCCGACGCTTGCCGACACGGGGCAATCGCGACGACATCGACCGTCTGGCCAATGTGGTCAACGGCATGCTGGACGAACTTGAACGACTCATGAGCGAGGTCAAGGGTGTCTGCGATGACATCGCCCATGACCTGCGCACGCCCCTGACCCGGCTGATTGCGGGCCTGGAACGCGCACAACGACGCGGCCTGCTGGAAGAAGATTACGCCCTGACCGTGGACTCGGCACTTAACGAGGCTCGAGGCTTGCTGCTGACCTTCCGCGCGTTGCTGCGAATTTCTGAAATTGAAGACAGCGCACGCCGCAGTAGTTTCGCCGAGGTCGATCTAAACCGCATCGGTGCTGATGCAGCCGAGTTCTTTGAGCCTTTGGCCGAAGAGCGTGGCATGACCCTGACCTTCGAGCCCGCGCCGACGCCTGCGATTCTGGCGGGGGACGCGCAACTGCTGTTCGATGCGGCGTGTAATTTGTTGGACAACGCCATCAAGTTTTCACCGGACAACAGCCGCATTCGGGTCACGGTGGCCGGTGGCGCGGACGGTCCGTGCTTGATGGTCAGCGACAACGGTCCCGGCATTCCGGAAATCGAACGCGAAGCCGTTTTTCGACGGTTGTACCGTTCTGAATCCAGCCGACATACGCCGGGCAATGGTTTGGGGCTGAGCATGGTGGCGGCCGTGGCCCGCCTGCACGATATGACCTTGGAAGTGTGTGACGCTGAACCGGGGTGTCAGATCGTATTGAGGAGCGCCAGTCGTTAACGCGTTTCGCTCACGCCGTTTTTTTCACTTGCTCTCTACATATTTTTGACAAAGACTAAGGGATAGTTGCGCGCACGATTAATAGCTGGGCTGTCTTTTTCATTCGCATATTCCGCGTGAAGGCTCTAGTCCGAGTATCTCCTGACAATTTACTGGGCCAAATGGCTTGTTGATTGACGATGGACGTTCGCAAGAAATCGTTAGGCTGATTTCTATCCACTCCGCACCACCCTTTTTATGTCATCGAATTACATCAAGCTGACGCTGCACCCATAAAACGTCCCCTTCGAATTGCTTATTCGAAACACCCCTGACGTTGCACACCATCAACGCCATGCGTAAGGAAATAATAATGCGTGCTCCTCAAACAGCGCCCGTTCGCTATCTACTTTTATTGACCGGTACCTGGTTCGCGATTTTTTTAATCACCCGCGCTGTGCTCTTGGCCACGCATTTACACGAAGCAGGCCATGGGTTTTTGTCCATTTTCGGGATCGGCGCTATTTATGACATAGCGTTCCTGATATACGCCGCATTGCCCTTGGCCTTCTACGTGCTGTTCTGCCCGCCAGCCCTTTGGCGCACGCGCGGCCACCGTTGGTTTTTGCACGGGGTCATGACGGTCAGTATTTTCATCATGCTGTTTGTGTCCGTCGCTGAATGGTTGTTCTGGGATGAGTTCGGCGTGCGCTTCAACTTCATCGCCGTGGACTATCTGGTCTATTCCAAAGAAGTACTGAACAACATCCTTGAGTCTTACCCTATTGGAGCCTTGCTGGGCATTTTGGCCGTGGCCGCCATCGGCCTGAGTGTTGTGCTGTACAAGCCGGTCAAGTCTGCGGTAAATGCGCCCTTGCCCAAAGCACGGCTGCGACTGATCAGCTTTGCCGTATTGCTGGTACTCGCCGGGCTGGACATGCAGTTCATCGATCAAGAAACCCCACGGGGAGAAGGTGGCAACGCGTACCAGCATGAGTTGGGCACTAACGGACCGTTTCAGTTCTTCGCGGCGTTCAGGAATAACGAACTCGATTACAAGCAGTTCTTTGCCAGCCTGCCGAACGAAGAAGTCGCCCATCAATTGCGTGCGGAATTGGCCGAGCCCAATGCCACGTTCGTCGGCAAAGACCCGCAGGACGTTCGTCGCAACATTGCGAACCCCGGCACACCCCGGACCCCAAACATTATCTTGGTCACCATCGAAAGCCTTAGCGCCAAGTACATGGGCAGCAACGGCGACCCACACAACTTGACCCCCAATCTCGACGAACTGCGCAAGCACAGCCTTTACTTCAACAACTTCTACGCCACCGGCACTCGCACGGATCGCGGGTTGGAGGCCATCACCTTGTCGATTCCGCCGACGCCGGGGCGCTCAATCGTCAAGCGTATTGGTCGTGAAAGTGGTTACGGTAGCCTGGGCCAACAATTGAACGCCGTGGGATACGACAGCGTGTTCATGTATGGAGGCCGTGGTTACTTCGACAATATGAACGCTTTTTTTAGCGGCAACGGTTATCGCATTGTTGACCAGAGCAGCATCAAGGAAGCAGACATCCACTTCAAAAATGCCTGGGGCATTGCCGACGAAGATCTTTTCCAGCAATCACTGAATGAGGCGGATGCCGTCTTCGCCAAACACACACCGTTTTTCTTACAATTGATGACCACTTCAAACCACCGTCCTTACACCTACCCCGAAGGTCGGATCGACATTAAATCGGGTGATGGCCGCAACGGTTCGGTGAAGTACACGGATTGGGCCATCGGTAAATTCCTCAACGACGCACGACAGAAACCTTGGTTCAGCAACACGATCTTTGTGTTTGTGGCCGACCACACGGCGGGGAGCGCAGGCCGAGAAGACTTGCCGATTACCAACTATCAAATTCCGTTGTTTATCTATGCGCCGACCCTGATTGAAGCGCGGGAGTCATCCCAACTGGCGAGCCAGATCGACTTGGCTCCGACGCTGCTTGGACTGTTAAACCAGAGTTATCAGTCAACGTTTTTTGGCCGTAACTTGTTACAGGACAATCCGCTGCCCCCTCGCGTACTGGTGGGTAACTATCAGCACTTGGGGTTGTTCGACGGCACCAACCTGGCCATTCTCAGCCCGCAAAAATTGCTGCGCCGTCATGACCAGGCACTGGGTGAGAGCCGTGAGTCACGGGTTAACGACACCGACCCATTGATTATTCGCGCCATCAGCTATTACCAGGGCGCCAGCTACGACTACAAGCAGCGTTTGCTGAACTGGGTACCCGGTAACACCGCTCAGTAATACCTAGAATGCCGACGCCACTAATAAACCCGTGGCGTCGGCTTTTTTTCATCTTGTCTGCAGCCATTAACCCAATAGATGCTTGGCTGACTGATCGGTCTTCGCTAAATTTTCACATCTTTTTTACCGTCAAACTACGCCCCCTCCCTTACTATCAACTGTATAACGATTGCACACCACTTCCTCTTAAAGCTGACTAGCAAGCTTTTAAGGTTGCGGGAATCGCGCATCGAAAATTCGTCATCTCGGAGCACTAAGCAGGTGAAAACCTCAACTGACGTTTCAACACCGTCATTAAAAACGCCAAACGCGAACACCCTTAAAAAAGCTGTGTTCGCAACAGTGCTGGTGCTTTGCATCGTGTTAGTCATGGGGTTTGTATGGTGGCCAAAGTCGCTGACAGACTTGGGCAAACACGAAAACATGATCACTGCAGGTGTCTATAGCCACTGGCAACAAGGTGACATTGTTGCCCTCGTGCGGCACGCCGAACGCTGTGATCGGTCGAGCAATCCGTGCCTGGGTCCGGCAGACGGTATCACCCAGGCAGGCAGCGACACCGCGGTTCTAGTGGGCAAGGCGTTCAACAGACTGGGCATGAGTAACACCGACGTCATGAGCAGCCCCCTTCATCGTACCGCGCAAACCTCGTTCGCCATGTTTGGCAAAGCCAGCCCTAATCAAGAGTGGCTGGTCAACTGCGAGCACGCCATGCTCGACAACGTACTGACCCACAAGACCGCTCATCGCAACATGGTGTTAGTCACCCACAGTGGGTGCATGAGTGCCTTGGAAAAAGAGCTGGGATTTCCCCATGCCAAAACCAGCGAATACGCCAGCACGTTCCTTGTTTCCATTGGCGCTGACGGCCGCCCGAAAGTGCTGGGTTTCATTAACTACCAGGACTGGGCATCGACCCTGGACAAGAAACCGTAAGTCTCCATTGATCACTATTGAGCACGACGAATGCCAAACCTTATGGCGAAACCTTGGGCCCTGCTGTTTTTGTTACTGGCCTTTGTTATTTTTTATTTGCTGCCCCTAACCACTCATGGCCTCTGGGTTCCAGACGAAACCCGCTACGCGCAGGTCAGTCAGGAGATGCTGCTAACCGGTAAGTGGGCCGCCCCTCATTTGATGGGCCTGCGTTACTTCGAAAAGCCTGCGCTTGGCTACTGGATGATTGCCCTCGGCCAAGCCCTGTTTGGCGACAACCTGTTCGGCGTTCGCATTGCTTCGGCGCTGAGCTTGGGACTGAGCACTGTGCTCGCCTACCTGATCGCCCGGCGATTGTGGAATTCGCCGCGCAGAAGCCTGGCGTGTGCGACGGTTTACATGAGTTTTGGCCTGATCATCGGCCAGGCTGGCTATGCCAACCTCGATCCGCAATTTACCTTATGGGTCAACCTGAGCATCGTTGCGCTGTGGTATGCCGTCGACAGTACGACACACCGAGCAAAAGTCATCGCGTGGGCCGTTTTGGGATTGGCCTGTGGCATGGGTTTCATGACCAAGGGGTTTCTTGCGCTGTTGTTGCCGGTACTCATCGCCCTGCCCTACATGATCTGGCAGCGGCGCTTCAAAGAACTGGTGCGGTACGGCGGTATCGCAGTGCTGGTTGCCACCTTGATCTCGCTGCCGTGGGTATTGACCATTCAGGTGCGCGAGCCCGACTTTTGGCGATTCTTTTTCTGGCATGAACACATTCGCCGTTTCGCCGGCGATGACGCACAGCATGCTGAGCCCTGGTGGTTCTATTTGCCGTTGCTGATCGGCTCCAGCGTGCCGTGGGCGCTGTTGTTGCCAACTGCGTTGAAGCATGCCTGGCAAAACCGCAAACAACAGAACACTGCTTTTCTGCTGCTGTGGCTGTGCCTGCCGCTGGCTTTTTTTAGCCTGAGCAAAGGCAAACTTCCCCCCTACATACTTCCGTGCATGTTGCCATTGGCGCTGTTGCTAGGCGATGCGTTGATCAATCGGCTCGAACAGGCCAAGACCTTGGCCATCCGCAGTAATGCCGCCTTCAATATCGTGGCCGGCGCCGTTGGACTGATGGCGGTGATTTACCTGCAAATCAAGCATCCCATCTTCGACCATGAACCGCTGCATATGGCCTTGTTGATCGTCGCCCTGGCAAGTTGGATTTTGGCCAATGCGTTGCAGCTCAGCAAACCGCAGATGTTCTACCTCGCCCCGGCCTTGGGTATGTGGCTGATGGTGGCGCTATTGCCTGCGGCGTTGCCGGACAACGTAGTCGAAAACAAGACGCCTGGCAGGTTTATAGCCGAGCATGCCCAGGCACTTCGCCAAAGCCATGCATTGATGAGCAACGATCTGGCGGTTGCGTCGGCACTGGCGTGGAAGACAGCGAACCCTGAAGTAACCCTCTACAACACCGTAGGCGAGGCCAAATATGGGCTCGCCTACCCGGACGTCACGGACCGAACCGTCAAGACCGCCAATGTTCAGCAATGGCTGGCCCAGGCACGCCGTGAGGGGTCGGTGGGCGTGGTGATGCGGGTCAAGAGTGACGATGAACGGCGTGAGCTTGAACAGTTGCCCACTGACGCAACGCGGTATGACCGTGGCAGCGAGGTGATCTTGCTCTACACGCAAACTGAACCCAATCACATCTCCATAAAGTAATACGCTCGGTCGCCCACAATGATTTTCTTCAAGACTTTGAGTGGCGCGACCGGGTCAGTCTGACGCTCCATCACCGCAACGTTGGTGGGCGATTCACTGAGGAAGCTGTTTAGCTGTTCCTCGGATTGAAGGGCCACCAACAAGCTTTGGGTGTAGAACACTCCCGCTCCGGCGAGTCGTTCGCTGGGCGTGAACAACACAACCCGTTGGCCGTTTTGCTGTAACGCGCGAATCTGTTCGGTAAGCGGGGTAAAAGCTTGTTGGCGGTCTTCCCTCGGAATGACCCAGATCGCCACCGCCAAGTAGCTGATTACGAACAGGCCCACCACACCGAAGATCGATGCTCGTTGGTGACGAACGAGCCTCTGCGCCCACACCGACGTGGCTGATCGCTCACGCAGGCGCTCCAGCAGCAGCGCCCCGTACTCGGCGGCGATGACCGCAGCAGCCGGGGTCATCGACATCAGGTAGACCATGCGTTTGCTGGACGCAAGCGTCAACAAGGTCAGTTGCGCCAACAACCACAGGCTGAAAAAAAGTAGGTACGGACTGGCGCGCAGTTTTTTGCAAAAATGCCACAGGCCGACATAAACCAGAATATTCCAAGGTAAAAACGCCTGCGGCAACTTCGCCAGGTAATAGTAAAACGGCTCGAAATGCCCGGCCTCTGAGAAGCCACCGCTGAAACGCCCTACGCTGTTGGCCCACAGCACCTCGTTAATCGCGGACCCACCGCCTGCCTGATACAGAAACCCGAGCCACACTGCCAATGGCAGCAAAGCGACCAAGGTCAGCGCCGCCGGCCACACCCAATCGGCTAGCACAAAGCGTTTTTCGATCAGGCTTTGCGCAATCAGAAACGCAAAAATCACCGCCCCCGGCAGTGCCAACCCCAGCACGCCTTTACTCAGGGTGGCGATGACGATACCCAGGGCAAACATCGACCAGAGCCCGACCGAACGACGACGCTGCAACACCCAATGCTGGCTGGCGAGAAAGAACCCCAGCAGCGCCAAGGTTACGCCCAACGAGAGTAACGAATCTTCCCCGACCTGCCGAACGTTGCTCCAGTAACTGGCCGTAGTCGCCAGGAACACCGCTGCTGCGACCGCGATCATCACCGGACGTCCCAATTTACGCAGGGCACCATATAGCGTCAGCATGCTCAACAACCCGGCCAGCGCAGAGGCCAACCTGACTGACCAAGTGTTCGCGCCAAATACCCTTATGGCGCCCGCGTCCAGCCATAAACTCAAGGGTGGTTTTTCCAGAAAGGGTTGGCCGTTGAGCTTGGGCGTCACCCAGTCGTTATCCAAGTGCATCTCCATGGCGATCCCAGCCACGCGGGGCTCAGTGGAACCTTGCAATTGGTGGTTACCCAATCCGACGAAGAACAATAGACAACCGAGTACGAACAACAGGAAGACGGGACGAGTTGACATAAGCGTGTGCGACTCACAAGGGTAATCAGCGACGGAAAGGCGGCAAGCGTAACGCAGAGTAGACAGATCAAGGCGACATCATTGACCCCACAAGGCAACCTTTCGCCATCCAGGGGCACGCCCGATTCCATTCATAGCGCGCAGCCGCGCCTGAGCTTTCGGTGTAGTAGGCCAGTTTAAGTTGGGTAGAGGTGAAGTCGAGTTTGGCGAAACCAGCTTCAGACTTAGCAAAATTGACCGGGGAATGTTTCGCCGATATCGCAGACAGCGTTTTTCCGCCGCCACCGGAGATGACCCAGGCCGGCTCGCCTTCATTGAGGATCAGTTGTTGGTTGTGGTCATGCCCGGACAAATAAAGGTCCACTTTAAGACGCTTGAGAACCGGCAGCAACTCGGTTACCAAAAGGGAGTTTTGATTGTGCTCTCCCACATTCCGTACCGGGTGATGAGCCGCCACCACACGCCAGATAGGCTCGGGACCGGGCTGCATAAACGCCTGCTCTAAAATCGCGATTTGCGCCGACAGTTGACTGTCGGGCACCGACGTGTCGATGAACACCATGCGCACCAGCGGACGGCCCTCATCGCTGCCGAAGTCTCGGGTGTAGGTGTGGTCGGGCATTTGCCAGCGGCCCGAGCCTTTATGCCGGCGGCTGTATTCAATTTCCACCCGTTGCGAGTCGGGATAATCGTGATTACCCAGCACTGCATAAAACGGCACGTGGCTTAACCAGCGGCCCCAATAAACACTCTCAAACCTGGTCCGCCAGCTCAGGTCAGCGGTGCCGGTCAGCGACTTGCCGTAGAAGTTGTCGCCCAACAACACCACCATGTCCAGTCGGCCATCTTTCTCCGCGACTTTTTCCATGGCATAGGCGACGGCCCACTGCTGGAAGTTTCCGCTGCCTTGGTCGCCCATTGCAATGAGCGACACATGGGTCGGATTCAGACCGGTCATGGGCGTATAAGGCGTCGGTGGTAAATAAATAAAACCCATTACTGTTAATGCGCAAAACAGCAGAATGGCCAATCCGACCAGTGTCCAGCGCCGGGTGCGTCGTGAAAAGTGGGGGGGGGCAGGATTTTTAAGCGATGCAGTGCCAGGCATTTATAGGTGTCATCCGATATCGCGCAATGGAAACTTATCGCGTGACAAGTAATACGGAAGGACTCTCCAACCTTCCGTAAACAGCACTTGTGTGTGCAGATCAATCAGCATGTGGGTACGTACAATTCTATCCTAGGGACGCCTGTGTGAAAAACAGGTGAACGCCATGTGAAGGCCGCTGATCAAGTGGCTTACGCCTCAAGTCGCATTACCCCGTTTTCGTCAACCCGGACAACGGTTCGCTGGTAATCCATGATCGACGCGTGCGACGTGTCCATCGGATCAACATGGGTGGCGGTCACCACCATCACAGCGGCGCCCGCCGCTTCGCCCGCAAGAATGCCGACGGGCGCATCTTCGAAGACCAAACAATCAGACGCGTTCACCCCCAACTGTTGCGCCGCCAGTAGGTAGCAATCGGGGTTCGGTTTGCCATGGCTGACGTCTTCGGAGGTTATGAACACAGCAGGAAGGGGAATTCCCGCGACCTCCAGGCGCCGGATGGCCAACTCTTTTGGCGCCGAGGTGACGATGGCCCATTTGTTTGCCGGAAGCGATTTAACAAACGCAGCAGCGCCGGCCACTTCGACAATTCCGGCGAGGTCAGCTATTTCAGCTTCAGTAATGGCCAGCGCCTCGAGTTCTGGATCTACCCCGACAAGCCCCAATCGCTTGATCGTATCGACAGCGCGCGCACCGTGTATGGTCGGCAGGAAGGTATCGACTTCAACTCCGTGCGCCCTCGCCCACGTCGCCCAAATACGTTCGGCCGCCGCGATGGAATTAATCAGGGTGCCGTCCATGTCGAATAGAAACCCATTGTAATGACCGTTAAACACTGATGAGCGAGCAGACAAGGTTCAGTTCCTTCCAGCGAGCGTTGGGCCGATTCGGGGATCGCGCCAATAAACCTTAAGGCCCGTCATTTGTCTAGCATCGAGCGTCGCTAGGCATTTGAAAGTCAGAACGACATCCGACTGCCATATAAACGTCCAATCAGATTTTTCTATCCCCTATGCATTCGTTTCGACCTTGCCCAATTGGCCATACTCTACGATTCTGTAGGGGCAATTAGGGCGATTCGCGCTCGCCCCTTAGAATCCTGCCTGGAGAGACCCCTAATGAAGACCGTCGCACAACTACTCAATACAAAAGCCGATGACCACCGGCAGGTCCATACCATCGCTCCCGACCAGACAGTATTGACGGCGCTTAGCCTGATGGCAGAGAAAAACGTCGGCGCGTTGCCGGTCGTCGAGAATGGCCACGTGATTGGGGTCATCAGCGAGCGAGACTATGCGCGCAAGGTCGCGCTGAAGGGCCGCTCGTCTGCGGACACACGGGTTAGCACCATCATGAGCGAGCGCATTATCACGGTGAGCCCCAGCGAAAGCGTCGAAAAATGCATGAGCATCATGACCGACAGCCATCTGCGCCATTTGCCGGTGGTCAAAGACGGGCAACTGATGGGGTTGTTGTCGATTGGTGATTTGGTGAAAGAAGCCATTGCCGAACAGGCTGATTTGATTCGGCAGTTGGAACAATACATTCGGGGTGAGTAGGAAGTTCTTGTTGAAAGTCTGTAGGAGCGAACTTGTTCGCGAAGCGGCATGCGCGACATACCGCATCAAACCTTCACCAACAAGTTGGCTCCAGAGTGGCCCCGTCCATACGATGCGAAGCGGCGCGGTCATCGTCGTGCGTCTGTTGGTTAACGCGCTTTATCCATTCTGCTGGCGGCACGCCGATGATGCTCATGAAGGTCCGCGAAAACGAGGCCTGGGAGCTGTAGCCCACTGAGGCGGCAATGACTTTGATCTGAACCCCGTCGCGGAGCATGTCTTGCGCTACCCGCATGCGCCAATGGGTCAGGTAGACGATGGGCGACACTTCCATGATTCTCGAAAAATACGCCGAAAACTTCGACCGCGACATGTTTGCCAGCGCCGCCAGTTGCTCCACGCTCCAGTCGGCTTCCGGCTCGCGATGAATGGTGCTCAATACCTCCCCGAGGCGTCCATCTTGCAGGGCGAACAGCAAACCGCTGGTGATTTTCTTTTGTTGCACCGCTTGGCGCACCAGCAAAATAAACACGTATTCGAATAACAGATTCAGTGCTTTACCCCTGCCCGGTGCGTCATCGCGAAATTCTCTGGTCAGCGATGAAATGGCGGGGACAATGTGCTCAAAAGCTTCCAACGGAAAGACCAGGGTTTCGGTCAATCCCAGCGGCAAAACGTAGCGCGCTTGCTGGCCAAACTGAAACGACGCGCAAATGATATCGGCCCCTGGCGAAGCCGTTGAACGCAGCTGATATTGGCAACTGCTCGGACAAAACAACACGCTGGGTTCATCGATGGCGATCTTCGGCACGCCGGGTCTGACCAGATCGATGCCACCATTTTCAATCACATGGACAAACGCCATGCCAGGCGGTTTGTCCAACACCAGCGTGCCGTCCACCCGGCCAGCAAAAAACAGCCGCCCTTGCAGGTGGGTTCGCTCAAAAAACTCGGAAAGAATGTCCATTGGGGATAACCGGTCAAAGGTTGTGTACGCCCAGGGAAAAGCGCAAAAAATTTCGGCCTAGGATGAAGTCTTCGCTGGGCACAATACACCGGTCGACCGGAATGCCCAGGCGGGAATGAAACCCTTAGCCGTTGGAGGCCTTTTACCATGAGCACCGAGACAACCCGTCCCTCTGCAAACCCTTACGCCGACACGGACACACCTGCGCTGCCGGGCTCGGTCATGAAGCTCGACCTGAGCAAAGCCGCGTTGGTGATCATTGATCCGCAAAACGACTTCCTCAGCCCCGAAGGCGTGAGCTGGGCGTTGGTGGGCAAGAGCGTGACTGAGAACGATACGGTCAAGCACATCGGCCAATTGTTCGCCGCCGCAAAACAGGCCGGGATTACTGTCGCCGTGTCTGCGCACTATTATTATCCATGTGACCACGGCTGGCACTTCGGCGGCCCACTGGAACATGTGATGCACGACATCGGCATGTTCGACCGCAAGGGTCCATTGACCCTGGAAGGCTTCGAAAACTCTGGTGCTGACTTCCTGCCTGAGTACAAGCAGTACATTCTTGACGGCAAAACCATCATTGCGTCACCACACAAAGTCTACGGGCCGGAGAGTAACGACCTGGCCCTGCAGCTGCGCAAACACGGTGTGTCGCAGATCATTCTGGCGGGCATGGCGGCGAATCTTTGCGTTGAATCTCACCTGCGTGAGTTGCTGGAGCAAGGCTTCGAAGTGGCCGTCGTACGTGACGCCACCGCCGCGCCGATTATTCCCGATGGCGACGGCTATCTGGCCGCACTGATCAACTTCCGTTTCCTCGCCAATGCGTTGTGGACCACCCAAGAGACGGTCGCACGCCTTGGCGCGGTGGACTGATCTTCGCGAAACAAAAATCACGCGGGTTCAACCCCGCGTGATTTTTTTTGCTTAAATCACCGCAGCAGGCCGTCGCAATGCCCGCCAATGGGTCCAGGTCGCCAGCACCGAAACTACCAACAGCACGGCAAGATACCCCTGCGCGGTTTGCAGAAGGCCAAACGGCGCAATCAAAAACCCCGCCACAACCGGCGCAAGGCTCAACGACAAATACGAGGCCACGAAGATCGCCGCGAACAGCTCGGCGCGCTCGTGCTCATCCGCCAATGGCGCGAGGGTTTGCACCAGCGCTGAGAATGCGGCGCCCGATCCTATGCCGGCTATCGCTGCGCCAATGAAAAACAGCTCAACCGAGTGCGTCGCCAACGACAGCAGAAGAATCAACAACCCTAGCGAAATGCTCGCCATCCCCAGCACTGCCGTTACTGCTGGCCGCCATGACCTGAGCAACGGCGGAGTCGCCGCGCCAAAGCCACATAACACCGCAACTGGTTCTACACGTCGCTGGAATTTACCGAGGACCCAACGCAGACGCCCCGGCCGATGTGATCGGCCGGGGCGCTGAGAAATTCAGTCAGTTTCAGGCAGGGGTTTTCACGCTTGGACGTTCGCCGACTTTGGCATTCCAGGCGATCAGGGCCGTGCATTCTTCCGGCACTTTGATCTGCGCGTAACCGGCGAAGATCAAGCCCGCCCAGACAGTGATGTCCGCCATGGAGAACTGTTCGCCAGCCACGTAGGGCTGGGTTTTCAGCACCGAATCAAAGTACTTCATGCCTTTGATGGCCTTGTCACGGTGCATTTCGCCCCAGACAGTGCGATCAGTCCACTCAGGACTTTTGTACGGTTTTAAACCAGCGCCAAGGCCGTCGGTGGCGTGATGGAAGTAGATGCCGATGGCGTCGATGAGTTGGTCATCCGCGCGCTTCTGCATCATGTGAATGATGCCCTTCTCTTTCGGCGTGGTGCCGGTGAGCGTTGGCTTGCCATCCAGGTTGTCGAGGTATTCAGTGATGGCGGTGCATTCCGACAGGTAGAAACCGTCGTCAAGTTCAAGTACTGGGACAGTACCGGCCGGATTCATCGCCAAGAAAGCCGGCTGCTTATGTTCAGCGCCCGGCAGATCGATGTTGATGAATTCGACCTGCGAAGCCAGACCTTTTTCGGCCAAGACAACACGGATACGCAAAGGACTAGGGAAGCCAGGGATATCATAAATCTTCATGTGAGCACCAGTTGTTGTCTACCTATCGAGTGATAGATACTAGAGAGCGTCACATACCCCTGTCAACGATTATCTATCACTAGGTAGGTTTTTCTATCAGTGGTCATCCGGGACGGTTTTAACCTTCACCCCGTAAAAGGCGCCAATAGCGAAGCCCTGCACCAGGGCTTCGCTCACGGACTCAATAACCGAGAGAAAGCCCGGTATTACGACGCGGGTCATTTGCGCCATAGAAGCGATTGTCACCCACCGGTTTGCCGCCAAGGGAAGGCGCTCCGACTAAAATTGCAGCCAAGTGGTTAGAGGGCTGTGCGCCGGCAAATTTCTGCCCCCAACTTTCGAGGATCTTCTGGGTGTCCGGGCTGATCGCGAATTTCTCCAGGTTGGTTGTTTCAGGCAACCACTGCTGATGGAACCGGGGGGCATCGACGGCTTCCTGAATGTTCATCCCGTAGTCGATCACGTTGAGCATTGTTTCCAGCGTCGCCGTGATAATCCGGCTGCCGCCCGGCGTACCGACCACCATGACCGTTTTGCCGTCTTTGGTGACAATGGTTGGGCTCATCGAAGACAGCGGGGTTTTCCCTGGGGCAATGGCGTTGGCTTCTCCCTGCACCAGACCGTACATGTTGGGAACGCCGATCTTGGAAGTGAAATCGTCCATTTCGTCGTTCAGCATGACCCCGGTCCGGCTGGCCATCACCCCGGCCCCAAACCAGTCGTTCAGCGTGTAGGTCACCGAGACGGCGTTGCCCCACTTGTCCACGATGGAATAGTGAGTGGTGTTGTTGCCTTCGTGCGGCGCAACGCCAGGCTTGATGTCCCGGGAAACACCGGCTTTGTGCGGGTCGATGGCGGCCCGAATTTTCGCTGCGTAGTCTTTATCGAGCAAATGAGCCACCGGGTTCTTGACGAAATCAGGGTCACCCAAATAGCTGTTGCGATCGACATACGCATGACGCATGGCTTCGATCTGGTACTGCATGCCTTGGGCTGAGCGGAAACCCAGATCCGGCATTGGATAGCCTTCGAGGATGTTCATGATCTCGCAGATGACCACCCCGCCCGAGCTTGGAGGCGGCGCCGAGACCACGTGATAGCCGCGGTAATCGCACTCAATCGGCGCGAGTTCACGGGTCTGGTATTTATCCAGGTCTGCCTGAGTAATCAGGCCTCTACCGGCGTAACTTGAAGACACAATGGAGTTCGCCACCCAGCCTTTATAGAAGCCATCGGTGCCTTTGCTGGAGATTTCCCGCAGCGTCCTGGCCAGGTCTTTTTGCACCAGCTTTTGACCTACCTTCAGCGGTTCTCCTTTGTCCAGGAAGATGGCGCCCGAGTCATGCATGTCTTTTTTGAATTCGGCGGTCGCCGTATCCAGCAGGTCGACATCACCCTGTTCGAGAATGAAACCTTCATCGGCGTACTTGATGGCGGGCGCGATAACCTGTTCGCGCTTCATGGTGCCGTATTTCTTCAGGGCCAACTCCATGCCGGACACCGTGCCGGGAACCCCAACGGCCAAGTAACCCTTGGTGCTCAAATCAGGGATCACGTTGCCGTCTTTATCGAGGTACATGTCGGCGGTGGCCGCCAACGGCGCTTTTTCACGGAAATCCAAAAATGTCTTGCGGCCATCGGCCAGCTGTACGGTCATGAACCCGCCGCCACCAAGGTTACCTGCTGCGGGATAAACCACCGCCAGCGCATAACCAACCGCCACCGCGGCATCAATGGCGTTGCCACCGTCCTTGAGCACATCAACCCCTACATGGGTCGCCAAGTGCTGGGCCGTGACCACCATGCCATTTTCAGCAGCAACCGGGGCTTGCGAGGCTGCTTGCGCGCAGGTGTAACAAACAGCGAGTGCCGTCGCGATAAGGGATTTGGCAAAGGGCTCAAATTTCATGAAGTCGATTCTCTTGTTTTGAAAGGAGTAGTCGTGCGGGCAGTTCATGACGTGCGATGAAAGGTGCCTACGGCACCCACTTCAAAGTACCGGCTCTTCGACGTTGAAGACAGTCCCCATTCGGAGAACTGACCGATTTCAGCGATCCGTAAGCACGGGCAGGTAGGAGACCGCCCGCGATCGGCTGCGAAGCAGTCGTAAATCAACGACCCAGTTCTTTTCAGTTGAACCGAGTGAGTCCATTGGACCGCTTCGCGTTACATCGCGGGCAAGCGCGCTCCTACAATTTCTTTCGACAGCGCCTACAAGCCCTCAATTCGCTGGCCGAAAGCCCGGCGATCGTAAACCGTGCACACAATAATTCTCCCTATCAGTAGATAGTCGTTGACAGCATCCACTACCGGAACCTAATCTGCGCCTATCGGTAGGTAGGCAGAGCATCGCAGGTCAGTTAAACCGCCCGAGCACTGGATCTCAATCCCACTTTTGTAGCCTTTGAACTTGGAGCATCACCATGAGTCGTTCCCCCCTGCAATCAGCGTTTCGGCAGGCATTGCTCGTCGCCGCTTTTGCCACAGCGTTTACAGCCCTGCCTGCCACTGCCGCGGTTAAAGCGCCAACGTCCATCAGCGCCGTCACCTTTACCACCGCTAAAACCCGGTTCATCGAAGTCGATGGCGATCGTTTGGCTTATCGTCGGTTCGGTAAACATGAAGGGATTCCCTTGGTGTTCTTCCAGCACTTCGTTGGCAACCTCGACAGCTGGGACCCTAAAGTCATCGACGGATTTGCACACCACCGTGTGGTGATTCTGTTCGACAACGCTGGCGTTGCTGGCTCGGGCGGCGAAGTGCCTACCAACATCGAAGGCATGGCCAAATACGCCATTGATCTGCTGAAAGCATTAAACATCAGCAAGGCAGATTTGCTCGGCTTCTCCATGGGCAGTCTGGTCGCACAAGAGGTTACCTTCGAGCGTCCTGACCTGGTTCGTCGCTTGGTCTTGGTAGGCAGCGCGCCCCGCGCAGCAGTCGGCATGACCCCGCTGACTCCAGAGTTTCAAGCGGTGATCGCGAAGAAACGTGAAGTGCCGGAAACCTTGCTGCTGGATGCATTCTTCACCGCATCCCCTGCCAGTCAAAAAGCCGGACACGCCTTTCTTGAACGCCTGCATGCCCGCACTGTAGACCGCGATGTCAACATCAACGAAAAAGTCGCACCGGCTCAGATCGCAGCGTTTGCTGCCTGGGGCAAGCCAAGTCCTGACGCACTTCCCTACCTGAAATCGATCAAACAACCGGTGTTGGTCGTCAGCGGCAGCAACGACATCATTCACTACCCGGTTAACTCGTTCACCCTGCAACAGAATCTGCCGAACGCCGAACTGATCATCTACCCTGATTCCAACCACGGTTCGCTGTACCAGTACCCGGAACTGTTTTTGGCAAACGTCACCACGTTCCTGAACCAGTCCAACTAACGGCAGCAGGACACCCGTTCCGCAACCGCCCTGCTGCCATTAATCAATGACAGCAGGTTTTTGTTTTTGATCAAGGAAATCCAATGAAGAGCTTTGTTTTCCGCGCCACCGGTGAACCGTCCGAAGTCCTTGCGCTTGAAGAGGTTCCGCTTGCGCTTCCGGGGCCCGGCGAGGTTCGGGTACGCGTGCATTTGGCGCCGGTTCATCCCGGCGATTTGCATGTGTTGCGAGGTAAGTTCGGACGCCAACCCGTGCTTCCTGCGAGTCCAGGGCTGGAATGCATGGGCACTGTTGACGCCCTCGGCGCCGGTGTTGTTAGCCCAGCAATCGGTACTCGGGTGATACCGCTCAACGTGCCTGGCACGTGGCAAGTATTCATCGTCGTACCGGCGGATCGGCTTGTGGTTGTGCCCGACACGATTTCGGACAACGACGCGGCGCAGGCCATGATCAATCCCTTTACTGCGCTGGCATTGACTCGGCATTTACGCGGTCTGAAGGCCAACGATTGGCTGGTGCAAACCGCTGCGGGCTCCACCGTGGGACGCCTGATTTTACAACTGGCGCGCAGCGAAGGTTTTCGTACCATCAACCTAGTCCGACGCGAAGAGCAAATGGCCGAAATAATTGCGCTGGGCGGCGACGTGGTGATTTGTACCGATGACGACAATTGGCCACAGCAATTGCTAGCGGCTACCGACGGCAAAGGCGCTTCATTCGCGATCGACTCCGTGGCCGGATCGGTCGGTGCAACCATCGCCCGCAACATGGCGGCAGGCGGTCATATGCTGGTCTACGGTGCACTGTCATCGCACCGGCAGACTGAGCCCAGCGCCTTTCAATTACCGCTCTTCACGCCGCAACTCATCTACAAGAGCATCACGGTTGAAGGCTGGTATCTGTTCCATTGGTTGGCGGTCGCGCCCCTCGAAGACACCCGCTCACTGCTTGAAGACGTGCTCAATCGAATGGCCACCGGTCGTCTTGAACTGCCAGCGGCGAAACGTCACTCGATCAACGACATCCGCCAGGCATTGATTGACGCCGGAAGCAGCGCCCGGGAAGGCAAACCACTGTTGGAATTTTTCAATTCAGGTTACCAACCCGCGCCGCGCGAAAACTCATAGCCCACCAACCCCGTTCGGCGAGGGGGCGTCTAGCTCGGCCTCCTGGCCGCTCACCGACTGATTGTAAAATTATGTAGTGCCTTTAAAAAAACACTACATAACGGTTGACGCCCCCTATTCGTCCCGGCATGATGGCCCTGTCTCCCCGATCGGGAGCGCCGGCAAAGGTATTCCAAACACACTCGACGAGCCGTCGAGTCGTTAGCGGATGTGTACTGCCCACAAGGCAGATTGATGAAGTTGACTGGCAGGATCGTTCCGCAAGGACGAGAAAGCTGGCGAAACGTTCTCATGATGCTTGTGGTTGACCGCATTAACGTCGCCCTTCGTATTTTTGATCCGTTCGCTTGTCCTCCTACCCTCATCAAACCCCTGCCTGATGTGCATTCGATCGACCATTGGGTCCATTGAACTAACCACTAAACAGATCAACGAATGGTCTAGGGGAATACCGATGAACTTGAACAATCAGCCTACTGTTGACCAACTTGCCCGACTGTTCGCTTCACAAAAGGACAGTCTCGACAGCCACATCCTCTGGGTGGGCGAAGCCGGAGACGTTCACATCGACCGGCTGTCGAGCAACGCAGGTGAAGGCGAATTCGAGCAATGCAACCCGAGCATGCGGGCCAGGCTGAAGATGTACCGCAGGGGCCAGGGTTATGTTGGTAAGAAAGCCGCCGCTGACGAGAACTTCATGGGTCAGGTACTGCAAACCCTGACACGTGAATGGCAGTCCCTCGGTAAAACCGCAGAAGTTCGTGTTGTAGACAGCTACTGCTAATGCTTTAACCGCGTCGCCGGTAAGCGCCCCAAGCGCTTACCGGCGACGTTTTTTTTTGGTTTTGATACCCCGCCTGAAATAACACTACATCCCCGATTTCAAGCTCGCGCTCAAGCGCTGGCCTGCATTTGGGCAGCCGGTCCGCAGTATTGAACCGCCGTGGACAACGCCGGTCAGGTTGATTAAGTCCCCGAGCCAATAGCCAAGAATCCAAGAGCGCAGGCTGCGGACCGAATTACGCCTCTGCCCTAATCTGACCGGAGAAACCTGATGACAACGCTTCTTAACGTTCAGCCGTTACCGTTTGAACCTTCTTTTGAGCAAATACCGGAAGACGAATCACAGACCAGCCAAGCGTTGGCCGAAACCATGCGCTCCATTCTGGAAACCACTTATCACGACTACGGCCACGCCGTGCGCGGCGTGCATGCCAAAGCCCATGGGTTGTTGTATGGGGAAATTCAGATTCTCGACGGCTTGCCTGCAGCACTGGCCCAAGGCGCATTTGCCAACCCCGTCAAACTGCCGGTGGTTTTGCGTTTCTCAACCAATCCCGGCGATATTCTCGATGACAAAGTATCGGCGCCCCGTGGCCTGGCGATCAAAATGATCGGCGTAGAAGGCAGCCGTCTGCCCGACAGCGAGGGTGATATTACTCAGGACTTTGTGCTGCAAAACGCCAAGGCCTTCACCGCCGCTGACCCCAGGGCATTCCTGAGAACCTTGAAAATGTTGGCCGCAACCACCGACAAGGCACCGGAGTCAAAAAAGGCCTTTTCCGCCTTGCTCAGGGGCGTGGAAAGTATCGTCGAAGCGGTAGGTGGTGAGAGCGGCACACTCAAAAGCTTGGGCGGTCACCCCATTACCAATCTCTTGGGCGAAACGTATTACAGCGTGGTGCCGTTTTTGTACGGTGCGTATTACGCAAAATTAAGCATCGTTCCGGTATCGCCCGAGCTGACTGCATTGACCGACAAAGAAGTCGACGTCGCAGACAAGCCCGATGGCCTGCGCGAAGCGGTTCAGGATTTCTTTTCGAGCAACGGAGGAACCTGGGAAGTACGGATTCAGTTGGCCACGAATTTAGAGAAGATGCCGATTGAAGACGCGTCAGTCCAATGGCCAGAAGACGTCAGTCCGTTTATAGCCGTCGCTCGAATCGACGTTCCGAAACAACAGTCATGGTCTAAACGTCGTGAAGCGGACATAGATGAAGGCATGGCCTTCAGCCCATGGCATGGTTTGGAGGCTCATCGTCCATTGGGCGGCATCATGCGGGCGCGCAAACCGTCGTATGAATTGTCATCGCGTTTTCGGAGTCAACGCAACGGCTGCCCCATTCATGAACCCCGTGAACTCAACGAAAATTGATTCAATTTCGTGAGGTTTTCTATAGACAATAAAAAACCCGCCGAAGCGGGTTTTTCCAAGACCATTCCAACACCCTGTCGGTGGCCATCCGGGCCATGGTCGATCATCCTTGATCCGCTGGCGCTCCAAGCGCCTGCGTTGATGGATCAAGAATATCGCTGACAGCAGCCCCCCGCATAGAGCGAAGTTACCCTTCGTCGTGTAAGCCTTTCGCTATAGCCGGCTCTACAAAAATTTGCCAGTTCCGGAAGTGGTCAACCTGAGCCCGACGCACATTCAGCGGCGTACAAGCGCGGCGACATCGATGGTGCGCTCACCGGATCGAGCGCCCTGACCGGTGGCATTGAACGGAGTTGAACATTTATTGAGATTCAAATCACCAATGGTTAACGGGCCCGAAAAGTTGGGCGAAACAATGGACTAGCACACCGTGACCGATCTTCATGACCTCCAGCCTGCGCAGTTAAGGCGCCTCAACGCTTTGGCCCAGTTTGGTGAACTTGCGCTGAAATCACCGAGCCTTGACGAGATCCTGCAACAGGCCTGCGCACTGGTGCGCGAGGCGTTGGGTACTGACTTTGCGAAAATCATGATGCTGTGCGACGACGGTCGCTTCCTGAAGGTTCGCAGCGGGGTGGGATGGCAACCAAACGTGGTCGACAACGTGACAGTACCGATCAAAAAGGACGTCTCGGAGGGCTACGCCTTTGGCTCGAAATACCCGGTCATCTCCACCGACGTCAGCCTGGAAAAACGCTTTCGTTATGCGCCGTTTTTGCTCGATCACGGCGTTCAGGCACTGGTCAATGTCCCGATCTTGGGGGTGGAAGGAAAGTCCCCGTTCGGGATTTTCGAAGTCGACAGCAAAAAGCCCAGAAATTTTACGGATCGCGATATCGACCTGTTGCGCACCTACGCGAATTTTATCGCGGGTGCCGTGGAGCGTTTTAGATCGCTGGATGAAATCAGAGCCTCCGAACGTGCGCTGCGCAGCAGCGAAGAACACTTCCGCGTGGCCGTGGAACTCAATCCGCAAATTATCTGGACCGCCGACGCGGAAGGTCGCGTGACCTCGTTTGATCAACGTTGGCTGAAACTGACCGGCCTCAGTCAGGAGCAGGCGCTGGATCAAGGCTGGCTGCAGGTTTGCCACCACGACCACGAGCAGAAGATTGCCGACGCCTGGGCCTACTCGATACGCACCAAAGTGCCCTATGACGTCAGCGCCACGTTGCGCAAAACCGGGGGCGATTATGGCTGGTTTCGGATGCGCGCCTTTGCGCAGCTCGATAGCCAAGGCGCCTGCCTTCAGTGGTACGGAACCATCGAAGACATCGAGGAGCGCGTTCGACTCGAATCGGCCCTGCGTGACTGGAATGAAACCCTGGAAGAGCGGGTGGCTGAGCGCACGCTCGCGTTGGTCAAGGAGCAGGGCGAGCGTGAAGCCACCGAAGAGAAACTTCGGCAGAGCCAAAAAATGGAGGCTGTCGGGCAATTGACCGGGGGCTTGGCCCATGACTTCAACAACATGCTGGCCGGCGCCTTGGGCAGTCTTGAGCTAATGCAGCTCAGGCTCGCACAAGGCAAGGTCGACAAGCTGCCTTCCTACATCGATTTGGCCAAGTCGACGGTGCAACGTGCGGCGGCATTGACCCATCGGTTGTTGGCGTTTTCCAGGCAGCAAACGCTTGAACCCAAAGTCATCCACCCGAATAAACTCGTCGCCGGCCTCGAAGACTTGCTGCGAAGGACCGTAGGCCCCGGCATTGATCTCGAAACCACCTTGGCCGCCAACAGCGCGATCCGGTGTGATCCAAACCAACTTGAAAACGCAATCCTGAATTTGGCGATCAACGCTCGGGATGCCATGCCCAACGGGGGATCACTGTCGATAAGAACCGGTCGAACTCCAGCCGAGCGGCCGGTGGTCCAAGGTCGGGATTTCGCCGTCAACGATTACGTGACTATCACGGTGACGGATTCTGGCACCGGCATGACACCCGAGGTCATGGAGCGGGCCTTCGATCCATTTTTCACCACCAAGCAATCGGGGGAAGGCACCGGATTGGGTCTGTCGATGATTTACGGCTTCGTCCAGCAATCCGGTGGGCATACGCAGATCAGCAGCGAGATGGGCCACGGCACCTCGATCGCGCTTAGCTTTCCGCTGCACAGCGAAGTGGTCGACGAGTCCAGCTTGATGACCAGTGCCGTCAAGGCGTTGCCGAGGGCGTCGGGTGAAACCGTTCTGTTGGTGGACGATGAAATGGTGGTTCGCCACGTGATGATCGAATTGCTGACCGATTTGGGATACACCGTGCCTGAAGCGATTGACGGCCGGTCAGCACTCAGTCGCGCAGAAAAGCTCGAACATATCGATTTGTTGGTCACCGACATCGGTCTGCCAGGCGGGCTGGACGGGCAGCAACTCGCCGCCCTCCTGCGGGTTCAGCACCCGCAGCTAAAAGTGCTGTTCATCACCGGGTTTGCGAAAAACCTGCAGATCGATGAAAACGCCAAACCGGCCACCCGGGTTTTGGCCAAGCCGTTCAGCATCAGCGATTTTAGTGAGCGCATCCGCTTAATTCTTGGCGAAGACTAAGCGGTCTCAGGCCAGGGGCCTTGGAATCAAGGCAAATCCTATCGACTGGCCACGATAAATAATCGTGGAAACGGCAACAGCACTTTGCCGTGCGCTGATACCGGGTAGGCTTCTTTCATGGCTGCCAGGTATTGCGCAAGGAACGCCGCTTTTTCGGCATCGTCTAGCGGACCGAGGTACGGGCGTAATGCCGATCCCTTGAACCATTCGACTACCGCTTGCGCACCACCCGCCAATGGGTGGTAATACGTGGTTCGCCACACATCAACCTTGCTGCAATGATGGCTCAGCAGGTCGTAATAATAGTCAGCGCTATGGCGCGGCGGATGCAGTTGGCCGCCGATTTTATTGGCCCACGGCCCGTTCGCGGCAATCTTACGCGCCATCCGGTGAGCCGGCTCTTCCAGGTTATCAGGGGTCTGGATCGCGAGACTGCCACCCGGTGCAAGCTGCTTCACTAAAAACGGGTACAACCGTTCATGGTCCGGCACCCACTGCAACGAGGCGTTCGCCAGGATCACGTCGTACTGCTTGGTCGGCTTCCAGCCAGCGATGTCGCTGACCTCAAACTGCATGGAGGGCAGTCGTTTATTGGCAGCGGCAACCATGTCTTCAGAGCTGTCGATGCCACTCACGACGGCATCGGGGTAGCGCTCGGCAAGGACTTCAGTGGAGTTCCCCGGACCGCAGCCCAAGTCGATGGCAACGCGTACTTCATGCTGCGCAATGGCGCCAACAAGATCCCGCACGGGGCGGGTACGTTCGTTTTCAAAGGCAGAATATTGCTTGGCTGACCACGTCATCATGATGTCCTTATGTGCGGATGATTGCCGGCAAGGGTACCCTTAATTGCGCATCAATCATGAGGCATGAATATATGTCTGAATAATTCATCTGAGGCGCCTCGTTGCCAGCCAATCAGCTGCGAATCGACCTCGCGTGCTCGTCGTCCTGGCGAACCATCAACATCAACGCATCGCGTTTTTCCAGCAAGTGATGGCGCAGGATCGCGCTCAAACGCTTGCCGTCACGGGCTTCCAGCGCTTCGATCATTTGCTCATGATCATGCACCGCCCGGTCCCATTTCGGGGCCTGAAAATTTGACCGAAACCGCAGCGCCTGCAACCTGAAGTTAAGCGATTGATAGGCCTGACACAGCGCCGAATTGCGCGCGGCCTGATTGATCAGATCGTGAATGGCGCGGTTGCGCTGGTAGTAACCGGGCAAGTCGTTTTGGTTCTTGCACACGACCATGGCGTAATGCAGCGCCCTGATTTGCGCCAGTTCCTCGTCAGTGATTCGCTCGCAGGCCAGCTCTCCGGAAAACCCTTCCAAACCGCTCATCAATTCGAAGGCTTCGCGGATTTCCAGCTCAGACATGCGTGCGACGCTGGCGCCGCGATTGGGCGATATTTCAATCAAGCCTTCCGCTGCCAATACCTTCAATGCTTCCCGCAACGGCGTTCTGGAAATGCCGAGGGTTTCGCACAGTTCTCGCTCGTTCAGTTTCCTGCCAGCTTCCAGCACACCTTCGATAATGAAGCTGCGCAGGTGCTCAACGACGGTGTCATGCAAACGTTGGCGTTCTACTTTGGGTAATTGTCGAACGGCGTCCTTTTCCGTAATGAAATCTGAATCTTGCATACAAAGTCCTCAAATGGCTGAAAGGATCTTAATTCATTTTCAGCGTTTAAGCCCAATGGATAGGGGCTAAACAACAATTTTATTCAGGTTGACGTGGCGCGGAGTCCTGCTATGGTATTTTGAATTCAAAATACAACAACAAGGAAAACGACCATGGTAAAGCTCGATTTTCACCCAGCCGGCCGCCACTTTTTACAGATTCCCGGCCCAAGCCCGGTTCCCGACCGCATCCTCCGTGCCATGAGTTACCCGACCATTGATCACCGAGGTCCTGAGTTCGCAGAACTCGGTTTGAAGGTGATTGACGGCATCAAGCAAATTTTCAAAACCAACCAACCGGTGATCATTTACCCAGCCTCAGGCACCGGCGCCTGGGAAGCCGCGTTGTGCAATACCCTGAGTTCCGGCGACAGCGTGTTGATGTTTGAAACCGGTCATTTCGCCACTCTCTGGAAAAAAATGGCCGAAAGCCTTGGCCTGAAACCTGAGTTCATCGGCTTGCCCGGTGTTGAAGGATGGCGTCAGGGACTCAAGCCCGAGATGATCGAAGCGCGTCTGCGCCAAGACTCAAACCACAGCATCAAAGCCGTCTGTGTTGTACATAATGAAACCAGTACCGGCGTTACCTCAGACATCGCCGCCGTGCGTAAAGCTATCGACGCTGCCGGCCACCCTGCCCTGTTGCTGGTCGATACTATTTCCGGCCTGGCCTCAGCCGATTATCGCCACGATGAATGGGGCGTGGACGTCACTATTTCCGGTTCGCAGAAAGGCTTAATGCTGCCACCCGGCATCAGCTTTAACGCGGTCTCGCCCAAGGCCATCGCCGCCAGCAAAACCGCCGGTTTACCACGCAGTTTCTGGGCGTGGGACGAAATTATCGAAATGAACAAGACCGGTTACTGGCCGTACACGCCAAGCACCAATTTGCTGTATGGCCTTAGCGAAGCATTGGACATGATTCTCGGCGAAGGCCTGGACCACGTGTTTGCCCGACACAATCGCCTGGCCGAGGCCTGCCGAATCGCTGTCACCGCGTGGGGCCTGAATATCCAGTGCGCCGACCCGAGCGTCTACAGCCCGGTATTGACCGGTGTCATGACCCCTGATGGCGTCGATGCCGATCAGGTGCGCAAGATCATCTACGAACGCTTCGACATGTCGCTGGGTACCGGCCTGGGCAAAATGAAAGGCCGTATGTTCCGCATTGGCCACTTGGGCGATTGCAACGACCTGACGCTGATGGCAACCCTGACCGGCTGCGAGATGGGCCTGAAAATGGCGGGTGTGAAGCTCAACGGCAGCGGTGTAGTTGCGGCGATGGACTTCCTCGGCGCCCAGGATGTCCCGCTGCGCCGGTAATGAAACCCACCAAAAACCTGTAGGAGCCAACGTGCTGGCGAGAGGTCTGTTATCAATTGCCTGATTGATCGCCTCGCCAACACGTTGGCTCCTACAGGATGTTAATTCCCGTAATCAGTAGAACAATAAAGATCTATCCCGACCTATCGTGCGTCGTTGCACGAACAATAAGAAACTGGAGATAGCGTCATGAAACGGTTCCGCTTACGCCCAACGAGCATGGTGTTGCTCATGCTCTGCGTCATGTACTTCATCACCTACCTTGACCGCGTTAACGTCAGCACGGCGGCCTCGGGTTTCGGTGCCGAATTCGGCCTGTCAAACACCCAAATCGGTCTGGTTTTTTCTGCCTTCGCTTACCCTTACCTGGTGTTTCAGGTCATCGGCGGGTGGATCAGCGACAAATATGGCGCTCGGCGCACGCTGATTTTCTGCGGAGCGTTGTGGGGCGTAGCGACCATTCTTACCGGTTTTGCTGGCGGCCTGTATTCCATGCTCGCCGCGCGCTTGCTATTGGGTCTGGGCGAAGGTGCAACCTTCCCTGCCGCTACCGCCGCGATGTCGCGCTGGGTGGCTAAAGAAAAACGCGGTTTTGCTCAAGGCATTACCCATTCGGCAGCCCGTATTGGCAACGCGGTTGCACCAACGGTCATCGTTGCCGTGATGGCCACGTATAACTGGCGCATGGCGTTCTATGTGTGTGGCGCCATCAGCTTGATCTGGGTAGTGGTCTGGGCTTTCGTATTTACCGAACACCCTAAAGATCACCCACTGATCACCCAAGCAGAACTGGCAGTGCTGCCAGCACCAAAAGGCCCTGCACCTAAAGTGCCGTGGGAAGCCCTGTTTAAACGCATGGCACCGGTGACCATTGTTTACTTCTGCTATGGCTGGACGCTCTGGTTATTTCTGTCGTGGATCCCTCAGTACTTTTTGCACAGCTACAACATGGACTTGAAGAAATCGGCGGTGTTTGCATCGGCAGTATTCTTCGCCGGTGTGATCGGCGATACGGTGGGTGGCGTCATTACGGACAAGCTGTTGATCAAAACCGGGTCGCTGAAGAAGTCCCGCAGTTGGATGGTTGCGATCTGCATGTTCCTGACGTTGGCGTGCCTGATGCCCGTGATGTTCAACCACAACATGTACATCTCAATGGCCTGCCTGGCGGGTGGTTTCTTCTTCGCCGAAATGATGATTGGTCCAATGTGGGCGATCCCGATGGACATCGCGCCGGAGTTCAGCGGCACCGCGAGCGGCATCATGAGCACCGGCTCTGCCGCCGCCGCAATCCTTTCACCAGTGGTTTCCGGCTATTTGATCGACCGCTATGGCAGCTGGGATTTGCCCTTTGTCGGCAGCATGCTGCTGATGGCCATCGGCGTTATTCTGGCGTTTCGCATGAAGCCCGAGAACAAGTTCGAATGCGTGACTAATCTGCCTTCCGAGGTAGACGAGCAGCACCCGCAACGGCCTTCGGTTATTGTCGGCAAATGATCTCGATTGCTTCATTCCCCGCGCAGCCATTGACTGAACCGGCGCGGGTTTCACCTTCAAAATATTCAAAGGAACTGCCCCATGACTGACACCGCTCACACGTCCAACATCGCCCAACTGATTGTCGACGCCGGACGTCATCGCCAGCCCATCGCGCAGTTATCGGTAGACCAGGTGCCGGTCGACGCCGCTGGGGCCTATGCGTTACAGCAAGACATTCTGCGGCTACGGGGTTGCACCGTCGGCGGCTGGAAAATCGGTTCAAAGTCCCACACCGGCCCGGTTCAGGGCGCCCCGCTCCCCACTGAATGCTTGTTGCCCAGCGGCGCCAACCTCGAACGAGCCGCGTATTTTCCGCCGGGCCTGGAGTTGGAAATCGCCTTTCGTTTCAACCGCGACTTCGCACCCCGCGCCGACGCCTACTCGGATGAAGAAGTACGCCAGGGCATCGGCTATATGGCAGCGACTATCGAACTGGTTGCCAGCCGATTTGCGGTCTGGCCAAAGGTCGAGCCGCTGTTGCAACTGGGCGACTTGCTGAACCACGGTGCGTTGATCGTGGGCGAATTTGTCGAGTACAGGGAGGATTTCCCGTTTGCCGAACCCGAGATGACCTTCACCTACGCTGGCCAAAACATCGTGCCGGGTAAAGCCGCCAATCCAGCCGGGGATCCCCGTCGGTTGCTGGCCTGGCTGGTCAACCACCACACCGGACAGGGATTGACGCTGAGCAAGGACACCGTGATCACTGCAGGTTCCTTTACCGGTATGTATATCGTCGAAGGCCCAGGTTTGGCCTGCGGTGAAATCACAGGTTTACCTGCTGTGTCGCTGAGTCTTTTCTGAAACATCGGGCGGTTCGCGAGCGCTCCGCGAACCGCCGCCGCTCAGGATTGGACCCAGTAATTCGGGCGATTATAGACCTCCTTCAAGAACGCAATAAAAAACCGGACTTTGGCGGGCAGATAATGCTGTTGCGGGTAAACCCCTTGGATGTCGTAACTGGGCAACGCGAAGGTATCCAGAACCGTCACCAGTTCGCCGCTTTCCAGCGCGCTTTGGATTTCCCAGACCGAACGCCAACTGACGCCAAGACCACGCTTGGCCCAGTCAAACAACAGCTCACCGTCGTTGCAGTACAGATTGCCCGCGACCTTGACCGCGACCTGTCGCCCGTCACGCTGAAAGGTCCAGCCCCGGTGCTGTCCGCCCTGCAGGTTGAACGTCAAACAGTTGTGCTTCGCCAGGTCTTCCAAGGTGTGCGGGTAGCCATGGGTCTCAAAGTATTGCGGCGCACCGCACACCACCCGTTGGTTGGAAAACAATTTGATCGCCACGTAATTGGGGTCCAGCACCTCGCCAATGCGAATCGACAAGTCGTAGCCCTCACGGACCAGATCGATCACGTTGTCGGTCAAATCAAACGACAAATTAAGCTCTGGGAACCGCGCCTGAAATTCCGGCGCGTGAGGCGCTACGTGGCGTCTGCCAAAACCAGCGGGTGCCGACACCATCAGATGGCCGCGTACCGCACTTTGGTTCTCGCTGACGCTGGCGTCGAGTTCTTCGAACGTACGCAACAGCGCTTTGGCGCTCTCCAGGTAGGACTCACCCAATTCGGTCAAGGTCAGGCCCCGGGTGGAACGATGGATCAGCTTAATGCCCAGTCGGTCCTCAAGTGCAGTGAGACGGCGACCCATGATGACCGGCGTCACCCCTTCAACCAGCGCCGCCGCCGCGAAGCTGCCTTTGGCGGCGACCAGCACATAACTGTGCAATTCGGTGTAGCGGTCCATTCGATACTCCTGATACCGATAGAAAGGATTAAAGCAGCAATTCTCAACGTTATCTTGAAGAAGCAGGATAGTCAGGTACTCAAACTATCGACTTCAGGAGACTACCAAATGACTGTCATGCGCGCTATCGAAGCGGCCGTTCTGGTGATGCAACGTGAGGGAATCGACACCGCGTTCGGGATTCCCGGTGCAGCCATCAATCCGTTGTACGCAGCCCTGAAGAAGCTCGGCGGCATTGATCACGTGCTGGCACGTCACGTCGAAGGCGCTTCGCACATGGCAGAGGGTTACACCCGCGCGGTCGCAGGCAATATTGGGGTGTGCATCGGCACCTCAGGCCCGGCCGGCACCGACATGATCACCGGCCTGTACTCAGCCTCGGCAGATTCGATTCCGATCTTGTGCATCACCGGACAAGCGCCCCGCGCCCGCCTGCACAAAGAAGACTTCCAGGCAGTAGACATCGCCAGCATCGCGGCACCGGTGTGCAAATGGGCGACGACGGTAATGGAACCGGGGCAGGTGCCGTATGTGTTTCAGAAAGCGTTTCAACTGATGCGCAGCGGACGGCCTGGTCCTGTGCTCATCGACCTGCCGTTCGACGTGCAAATGGCCGACATCGAATTTGACATCGACGCCTACGAACCGCTGCCCATCGTCAAACCCAAGGCCAGCCGCAAGCAGGTAGAAAAAGCCTTGGCGATGCTCAATCAGTCCGAGCGCCCGCTGATTGTGGCCGGTGGCGGCATCATCAACGCCGACGCTTCGGCAGCTTTGGTTGAGTTCGCCGAGCTGACCGGTATTCCGGTGATTCCAACGCTGATGGGCTGGGGCACTATTCCTGACGATCACCCCCAAATGGCGGGCATGGTCGGGCTGCAAACGTCCCACCGATACGGCAACGCCACAATGCTTGAATCGGACCTGGTGCTGGGGATCGGCAATCGTTGGGCCAACCGCCACACCGGCACTGTTTCGGTGTACAGCGAAGGCCGTAAATTCATCCATATCGACATTGAACCGACGCAGATAGGTCGGGTGTTGATGCCAGACTTGGGCATCGTCTCCGATGCGGGCGCTGCTTTGGAGATGTTCCTCGAAGTCGCTAGGGAAATGCACGTCGCCGGAACGCTCAAGAACCGCAGCGCCTGGCTGCACAGTTGCCAGGAGCGCAAACGCACCCTGCAACGTAAAACCCATTTCGACAACGTGCCGGTCAAGCCGCAACGGGTGTACGAAGAAATGAACCGTTACTTTGGCAAGGACACCTGCTACGTCACCACCATCGGGCTGTCGCAAATTGCCGGGGCGCAATTCCTGCACGTTTACAAACCACGCCACTGGATCAATTGCGGCCAGGCCGGGCCGCTGGGCTGGACAATTCCAGCAGCACTGGGTGTGGCCAAAGCTGATCCTGGCCGCCAGGTTGTTGCGCTGTCCGGGGACTATGATTTCCAGTTCATGATCGAAGAATTGGCCGTGGGTGCGCAGTTCAAACTGCCCTATATTCACGTCGTAGTGAACAACTCGTACTTGGGCTTGATACGTCAGGCGCAGCGCGGTTTTGACATGGACTTCTGCGTGCAATTGGCCTTCGACAACATCAATGCACCGGAACTGGAAGGGTATGGGGTGGACCACGTCGCGGTGGCTGAGGGCTTGGGCTGCAAAGCGATTCGCGTCACCGATCCGGCCCACCTGCAGGCAGCGTTCGCTGAAGCCAGCTCCCTGATGCAGCAATACCGCGTTCCGGTGGTCGTCGAAGTGATTCTGGAACGAGTGACTAACATTTCCATGGGTACAGAGATCAACGCCATTAATGAATTCGAAGCGCTGGCAGAGTCCCGCGCCGACGCCCCTACATCTGTCAGCTTGATGGACTAAACCTGATTGACTGACAACCGTTTCGACTGAGGAGCCCACCATGCCACGCTTATGCGCCAACCTGTCCATGCTGTTCACCGAACATGACTTTCTGCACCGCTTCGACGCCGCCGCGGCGGCGGGTTTCACCGGGGTTGAATACCTGTTCCCTTACGAGTTCAACTCGGCGCAAATCAAGGAGCGGCTGGATGCGAACGGGCTGACCCAGGTGCTGTTCAATCTACCTGCGGGCGACTGGGCCAACGGCGAACGCGGCATCGCCTGTCACCCGGACCGCGTCGAAGAGTTTCGCGGCGGGGTCGATCTGGCCATCGCCTACGCCCAGGTTTTGGGCAACACGCAAATCAACTGCCTAGCGGGGATTCGTCCGGCTGAGGGCAGCGATGAGCTGATCGAAAACACCTTCATTGCCAACCTCAAATACGCCGCCGACAAACTTGAAGCCGTGGGTATTCGGTTGATCATGGAAATGATCAACACCTTGGACATTCCAGGCTTTTACTTGAACACCACTCGCCAGGCACTGGACATTCGCGACAAGGTCGGCAGCAAAAACCTGGCGCTGCAATACGACATCTACCACATGCAAATCATGGAAGGTGACCTGGCTCGCACGCTAGAGACCCACCTGCAGGTGATCCAGCACGTGCAGTTGGCCGATAACCCTGGCCGCCATGAGCCCGGCACCGGGGAGATCAACTATCACTTTCTGTTCGAACACCTGGACCGCATCGGCTACCAGGGCTGGGTCGGCTGCGAATACAAACCGCTGACCAGCACCGAAGCAGGATTGGGCTGGCTGAAAACGTATAACGTGATTTAACAACTTGCCTGTGAACCAGGCAACTCGGTTCATCAGATAAACCGCAGTGCAGCGTTCGCAGGCAAGCCTGCTCCCACAGAATTCCCATTCGCCTGAATGCGTTCGTTGAATTCAGGAAACCGACTACAAAAGGATCACCACCATGGCAACAATCGGATTTATCGGAACCGGCATCATGGGTCTGCCCATGGCTCAAAACCTGCTCAAGGCAGGCCATACGCTGATTCTGTCAGACCATCACAGCACCCCACCCGGCTCGCTGTCCGAGGGCGGCGCACAGGTGTTGCACAGCCCGAAAGCCGTCGCAGAAGCCTCAGAGTTCATCATCGTTATGCTGCCCGACACCCCGTACGTCGACGCCGTGCTGTTTGGCGAAAACGGCATCGCCGAGGGTGTATCAGAGGGCAAGGTCGTTATCGACATGAGTTCGATCTCCCCGTCTGCCACCAAAGTCTTTGCCGAGAAAATCAACGCCACCGGCGCGCAATACCTTGACGCGCCGGTGTCTGGTGGTGAGGTCGGCGCCAAAGCAGCCACGTTGAGCATCATGGTCGGCGGCAACCAGGCCACCTTCGACCGCGCCCTGCCGCTGCTGCAAACCATGGGTAAAAACATCACTCTCGTGGGTGGCAATGGCGACGGTCAAACCGCAAAAGTCGCTAACCAGATCATCGTCGCCCTGAACATTCAGGCGGTGGCTGAAGCGCTGCTGTTCGCCGCTAAAAACGGTGCTGATCCCGCTAAGGTCCGTGAGGCACTCATGGGCGGTTTTGCAGGCTCGAAAATCCTCGAAGTACACGGTGAGCGGATGATCAAAGGCACGTTCAACCCCGGCTTCCGTATCGCGCTGCACCAGAAAGACCTGAACCTGGCACTCGAAGGCGCTCGCGAACTGAACCTCAACCTGCCCAACACCGCCAATGCCCAGCAAGTGTTCGGCACCTGCGCCGCCATCGGTGGCAGCCAGTGGGACCACTCAGCGCTGATCAAAGGCCTTGAACACATGGCGAATTTTTCTATACGTGGTGCAGAACCTAAAGCATGAGGCCATAACCTTAAGTAAATCGGTAGGAGCCAACGTATTGGCGAAGGTCCTTCGGACCTTATCGCAGCCTTCGGCAGCTTGCGCCTACAGAAAACTCTGTCGCTGTTGGGCGTATGCTGCGTTCATGCGCTTTCGCTCGCTGACGCAGGATTATTATCAATGTCACAAGCTCCGCTGATAACGCTCAATGATGGTGTGCAAATTCCTCAGTTAGGGTTGGGCGTCTGGCAGCTCACCGATGAGCAAGCCTTCGACTCATCTACGGCCGCGCTTGCCGCTGGCTACCGGCATATCGACACTGCAATGATCTATGGCAATGAGGCCGGTGTGGGTCGCGCCGTGGCTGAGAGTGACGTGCCGCGTGAGGATATCTTCATCACCACCAAGCTATGGAACGCCGACCACGGCTTCGACAAGACGCTGCGGGCGTACGACGCTAGCCTCAAGCTGCTCGGGCTGGAAAAGGTTGATTTGTACCTGATCCACTGGCCGCTGCCGGCCAAAAATGCGTACGCCGCCAGTTGGCGTGCCTTGGTACAACTGCAAAAAGAAGGCCGTATTCGCTCGATTGGGGTGTCCAATTTCAACGCGGATCATCTTGAAAGAATCATCGGTGATACCGGTGTAAAACCGTCGGTCAACCAAATTGAGATCCATCCGGATTTCGTGCAACAGGAGTTACTCCAGTTTTGCCAATCCCAAGGCATTGATACTGAATCCTGGAGCCCGCTGGGCCAAGGTGGTGAGTTGCTCAACCAGCCGGTATTAAAAGGTATCGCTGCCGGCCACGGCCGCACCGCGGCGCAAGTGATTCTGCGCTGGCACTTACAGACCGGACGCATTGTCATACCGCGCTCCAGCAACCCAGGGCGAATTGTCCAAAATTTCAGCGTGTTTGATTTTGAATTGAGTGCTCAAGACATGGCCGCGATAGCCAGCATTGAGCAGGCCAAACGCCTGGGCCCTGACCCGGCCACATTTAATTTGGGGGCTTAATGTCACCTGATAGCCCAAGCACCACTCAAACGAGGTAGTAAGCGCTTTCTCAGGTAGTATGCATCGCACAGGCGTGTACTACCCTGAACCGAACACGGCAAGCGAGCCGCACCCTCCGGCCCGCTCCACTCTAAGCGCCTATATTTCCGGTAATCCACCCGATGCCCCGCACCAACAATAATCTTAATGAGTGCGATCGCGAGCCCATCCATCGGCTTGCTCGGGTTCAGACATTTGGGTTTCTAATCGCTGTGTCCCATGACTGGCTGATAACGCACGTTTCCGCCAATCTCAGCAACTTCCTGCCCTTTTCTGCCGAATCGGTGATCGGAAAACCGTTGGGCGACATTGTTCCGTTGCCAACCCTTCACGCACTGCGCAACGGACTGCAGTTCATGGCCTCTGCAGACTCGGTAGAACGGGTCTTCGGTGAACCGTTGTTGCCCGATCAACTGTTTGACTTCGCCATTCATTACAGCGGCTCAAGCATTGTGATTGAAGCCGAACCCGCAGCAACGGTTCACCGAGCAGACTCGGCGCCCACGCTTCGCGCCATGATCATGCGGCTACAGCGACCAGGAGACTTACTGACGCTGTGCAAAGAAGCCGTTCGCCAGATAAGGGCGTTGACCGGTTATGACCGGGTGATGGTGTACCGATTCGAGCAGGACGGGACCGGAGAAGTCATTGCCGAGAAAGCTGCCACGGGGATGACGGCGTTTCTGGGCCTGCGCTACCCCGCTGGCGATATTCCGCAACAAGCCCGCGCGCTGTATGTGCGCAACAGCCTGCGTATCATCGCGGACGTCAGTGATTGGGGTGTAATCATCCTGCAAGACCCCGTAAACCCTACGCTCGACCTGTCACTCAGCGTCCTGCGCTCAGTCTCGCCCGTTCATTTGGAATACCTGAGCAACATGGGTGTCGCAGCCTCATTATCGATTTCGATTATTCACCAGGGACAACTGTGGGGCCTTATCGCCTGCCATCACGGTGTATCGGGCCCGCTGTCATTGGAAATTCGTACGACGGCCGAGTTATTCGGGCAGATGTTTTCGCTGATGCTTGAAAGCCGCGAGCGGGATACCGAACTTAAACAATCGCTCTACAAGCGCGCATTACATGATCAGTTAATCGCAAGACTGAGTACGGTCACGCCGATATTTAAAGGTCTTGGCAACGCCCTCGACGATTTCGCCGGGCTGATTGATTGCGATGGCGTTGGGTTGTGTATCGACGGCAGGGTTCGCATCAGCGGCTATACACCTGACGAACAGGCGTTTTACGCCATGACCGGCTTCCTCAACCATGCCGCAACCGCTGACGGGTTTTCTACTTGTGCACTGGCAAGTGTTTACCCCTTAGGCGATAAGTTCGTCGAGGCTGCCGCCGGGGTGCTGGCGATCCCGCTGTCGCTCACCCCTGGCGATTACCTGGTCTTTTTCCGTCGCCAATGGCGCCATTCAGTGAATTGGGCGGGTAACCCCGACAAGAGCGTCGTGGTGACAGATGACGGCGAACGACTGACACCGCGCAAAAGTTTTGCAGTGTGGAGCGAACAGGTCGAGGGACAGAGCCGCCCGTGGACCGACGGTGATCATGCAGTCGCCCGGCACCTGCGCACCGCGCTTTTGGAAGTTATTCTGCGAGTAAAAGACCCCAGCAGCATCGAGCGTCAACAAGCCGATGAAAAACGGGAATTGCTGGTGGCCGAACTCAACCATCGGGTGCGCAACATCTTGACCCTGATTCGAGCCGTTGTGGGCCAAAGCCGAGACACCGAAACGACACTTGAACAATTTATTCAATCAGTCAGCGGACGGATCCAGGCACTGTCCCTGGCCCACGATCAAATCACCGCCGATCAGTGGAGTGCAGCGCCCCTGCGCGCCCTCATCGACGCCGAAGGCAAAGCCTACCTGTCTCAAGGTCATGAACGACTCAAGATTGATGGCCCCGATGTGCTACTGGACCCCCAGGCATTTTCCACGGTTGCGCTGGTGGTTCATGAACTGATGACCAACTCGACCAAGCATGGCGCGCTGTCAAACGCCCAAGGGGGAATCAACATTGACTGGCGCCTTGACCTGGCCGGGCGGCTGACGCTGTCCTGGAAAGAGCATGGGGGGCCGGCAGTCACGCCGCCCAGCCGTCGCGGCTTTGGTAGCACCATCGTCGAGCGCTCGATACCCTTTGATCTAAAAGGCACTGCCGAGGTGCTTTATGCGCGGCATGGTCTTGAAGCGAGCTTTGTCATTCCGTCGGCCTTTGTAAAACTGGCCAGCACCCGACCGTTAGCAAAAGCAACGGCTCAAACAGCCTGGCCGTCCACGTATCATGGACGGGTGTTGGTTCTCGAAGACAACATCATTATTGCGCTTGAGGCCGAAGATATTCTGCTCAAGCTCGGCGCGCAGGAGGTCGACATTACGTCCAGGGTGATTGATGCGCTGCGCATCATTGACCAAACGCCACCGAGCTTCGCGTTGCTCGATTTTAACTTGGGAAGCGAAACCAGCTTGCCGGTAGCACTGAGTCTCAAGCAGAAAAACATTCCCTTTGCGTTTGCTACAGGCTATGGAAATGAGCTTCGCGTGCCGGCCGAACTCGCTGGCGTCGCCATCATCAAAAAGCCCTACAGCGTGGAATCTTTTCTGGTTTCAAAGCCCTCCGTTGAGTAAATCAGCTGCGATTTTCGGATGTCCGCACCGGCCCGCCGTGCTCTGACAGCAGCGTAATGCTTTAAATCGGTTTGCCCGCGACTACGTTGACGAACTCGAACGTCGCGCATATCGCAAGCCCAAGCACTTGGAATTCGGGATAAAGAATGAGTCCGATATCTTGCATGGCAGTGGACGCCCGTATGACCTGACGGTGATGGAATCTATAGGAGCTGCCTAAGTCTCTGTGGGCGTTGGCTTGCCAACGACATCGACAACATTCCCCATTGAGCGTTTGGGTTCAATGAGGGAAAGCTTACCGTCAGAACGATACGACTCAAATGTCAAAGACACCACTTTTCAGGACATAGTAACGGTTATTAGAATTCGCTTAGACGCGAGCTTTGACGGCATTGATCCACGCAGGGTCAAATCGAGCCTGATCGGTGTCGATCCCTAGCTGGGTCATCCGCACCCGGTGTTGATCTATTTCTTGGATCATTTGCAGGTGAGCACTGGAGTTGGCATCCAGCTGATGCATTTCGCTAATGCCCAGATGGTAAAAGCGCAGCAACTTCATGGCCGTTGGATCGTTAACCTCCACACCAGCGGTCACGTAATGCATCACGTTGGTAACTTTCATCAGGTTACGTTTAAGCTGCCAACCGTACACAGCGGGTGCCATCCAGCCTTGTGACCAAAATTTAAACCGCACCAACGCGACCGTCAGTAACAGGCCGATTACAACGCCGGCTGCATTCAACCAAAAATTATCCCCGCCTGCTTCGCCTAACAGCTTGACCGCGACGCCGGACAACACGACCGCCAACACCGCGAACGTCAGGGCAATAATCAACGTACTGCGCCGGGTTTGTCGGCGATAGGTTTCAGGATTCAGGTGTTTTATCTCGAACATGACTGCTGCCGAACTCCAAGGGTGAGTTGATTACAAAATGACAGGGCATTATCGCCCGTAGAAAGGGTCACACACACAGTTAATCAGTTTTCCGGGACATGCCATTTGATCTGAGTGCCGGAGTAAGATACGAAAACCACTCGCTTTCCACTGTTTATTGGCTCATAGATCTTTAACTGCCGCTCTCTGCTGCGCCGCGAGACAGCTCGCCACCGATGGTCCCCACACACCATTTGCATTCGTGCCCGGTCGCCGGAGAAAATGCCCGCCGCGCGATCATCTGCGGCGCTCACTTATTTTGAGGCAACTGCTCCCCTTCTGGCGTGGTTGCCTCGTTTTCAGGAATTCAGAATGGCTTTAAGACACGTAATTAACGCTTCGGTCAGCCCAAAGGGCAGCCTTGAAACATTGTCCCAACGCGAAGTTCAACAATTGAGCGAAGCCGGGTCAGGCAGTATTTATAAATTATTCCGCCAATGCGCCCTGGCAATCCTCAACACCGGCGCCCACGTTGATAACGCCAAGACCATTCTTGAGGCGTATGAAAGCTTTGAAGTTCGCATCCATCAGCAAGACCGTGGTGTGCGCCTGGAATTGCTCAACGCCCCGGCCGACGCCTTCGTCGACGGAGAGATGATCGCCAGCACCCGCGAAATGTTGTTCTGCGCCCTGCGCGATATCGTCTACACCGAAAACGAGTTGGACAGCCCACGTATAGACCTCGAAAGCTCTCAAGGCATCACCGATTACGTGTTCCATCTATTGCGCAACGCCCGCACCTTGCGTCCTGCGGTAGAGCCGAAGATCGTCGTGTGCTGGGGCGGTCACTCGATCAACACTGAAGAATACAAATACACCAAAAAAGTCGGCCACGAACTGGGCCTGCGCAGCCTGGACATCTGCACCGGCTGTGGCCCTGGCGTCATGAAAGGTCCGATGAAGGGCGCAACCATTGCCCACGCCAAACAACGCATCAGCGGCGGCCGCTACCTGGGCCTGACTGAGCCGGGCATCATTGCGGCCGAAGCGCCGAACCCCATCGTAAACGAGCTGGTGATTCTGCCGGACATCGAGAAACGTCTGGAAGCCTTCGTCCGGGTTGGCCACGGGATCATTATCTTCCCAGGTGGCGCAGGCACCGCCGAAGAGTTCCTTTATCTGCTCGGCATCTTGATGCACCCGGACAACCAGAACTTACCGTTCCCGGTGATTCTGACCGGGCCGAAACATGCGGCGCCGTACCTGCAACAACTGCACAACTTCGTCGGCGCCACCCTGGGCGAAGCTGCACAGCGTCGCTACCAGATCATCATCGACGATCCGGTTCAGGTCGCACGGGAAATGAGCGCCGGGCTCAAAGAGGTCAAACAGTTCCGTCGCGAGCGCAACGACGCGTTTCACTTCAACTGGCTGCTAAGAATCGACGAAGGTTTTCAGCGTCCGTTTGATCCGACACACGAGAACATGGCTAATTTAAAATTGAGCCGCGACCTGCCACCTCACGAACTGGCGGCCAATCTGCGCCGGGCGTTCTCTGGGATCGTGGCGGGGAACGTCAAAGACAAAGGCATCCGGCTGATCGAAGAACATGGTCCATATGAAATCCACGGTGACGCTGCCGTGATGGAGCCACTGGATCATTTGCTGCAAGCCTTTGTCGCACAACACCGCATGAAACTTCCCGGCGGCGCGGCGTATGTGCCGTGTTATCGCGTGGTGACGTAAGAGGCTTCATATCTCCTGCCGGACACTCGTGTCCGGCATTAAAACCATCGCGTTTTGTAGGAGACGCAGCGCTGTCGCGCAGCAAAAACGAGGAAATTAAATGGATTACGCGGTGTTTGATGAGAGGGTTGCAAAGTAACCACCCGCGGCTAGGCTAAGTTCAAATAAAACGACTGCCAACACGGGCAGGACATGCCATGGGCAAACTAGACTCGAAAGATCCTATCAAGTCTGCGCAGTCCGATATTGAACTGCACCGTATTACGGAGCGACGCAAAGCTCTCGATATCGATCAGCGACCCGATCATCCGCGCCATTGGGGTATTGCGTTATCCGGCGGAGGTATTCGTAGCGCGACGTTCGCCCTTGGCGTGTTGCAAGCGATGGCACGGGCACCGGCCCTGCCGATCAAACCTTGCCGCAAGCCATCGCAGCAAAGCGATTACTTATTACCCCATTTCGATTACTTGTCCACGGTCAGCGGCGGCGGCTATATAGGTTCGTTCTTCATTAGTTTGTTTGTACCGGGCCGACTTACCGGCAACCCATCACCTTCGTCGTCTCCGTCTCTTGAGGGACACTTTGCCGCAGCTGAAAATGCCTACGCGGCACTTCGCTTGGAGCCCCCTGGGCGCATTCATACCACACGCGATTACAGTGAAAACCGCGGCGAAGCGGCCATGGCGTGGCTTCGAGAAAACGGCCGCTACTTACTGCCGTCCGGTTCTGGAGACTTTTTCTATGCGATGGCGCTGACGCTGCGAAATCTGCTGTCGGTGCAGTTTGTGATCGGTATGCCGGTGCTACTGATTCTTTCGTTACTGGCAATGGTGCGGCTTTATGTCAATGCGCTGTATTGTGCACCCGGCATCGTCGACCCTGAAAGTGGAGTGGGGATGCTGCTTTGCACATCGCTCTGGTGGCTACCCCTGTTGTGGTTAGTCGCGGCCGGAGGGCCACTGGTGCTCGCGTTCTGGATGGTCTATTCAGTCAATAGCCAAGATGAAAAGGTGGAGGCGATCAGTTGGTGTAGCGTCATCATGAGCATTGTGGGTATCGCGTTTGCTGGCGCCGCATTGAAGATGGCCCTACCAGCAAACTTGACCGCCATCTTTTTGTTGGGGGCGTTCGAAATCGGAACCATGCTGTTGGTGTTCCTGACCCTCATTTTTTTTATGTACCTCAACAGCACAAGCACCACCTTCACCGGCCCATTTAACAGCGTGCGCAATTACCGAGTTCTCATCACGCGGTTACTTTCTCAACAGTTGATTGCCGTCATTGCCATGGTATTCATTGCAATCGTTACCAGTCTGACCGAGTGGGTATATGGCCAGTTGCACGAGCACCCTTGGTCCAGTATCGCCGTTGCCACCCCGCCCGCTCTCATCGCACTGGTACGTCTATTTTCAAAGTTTCTGGATGATAAATCGGTACCGGGCTGGCTCAGCAAACTGCCGACAGACATTCTGGCCGGTATTGTCGGGTTTTCGATCCTGCTCTCTATCACCGTGCTGTGGGGTTTGCTCGTAGCGTGGGTGCGCGACGATGTGTCACTCATCAGCCTAACGAACAGTTCCGCCTACTATGGGTTAGTGATCTTGTCAGCAGCGGCGCTGGGGCTGACGTTATCATCCGGTCAGTTCATCGGCTTTATCAACCTCTCCTCGTTACAAGCCTTTTACTCTAGCCGCCTCGCCCGAGCCTACCTCGGCGCCTCAAACGGTCAGCGCTTTACGTTTGATACTAATATCCAGTCTCAACGGTCGCGCTTAAGCGTTGCTGATGCGATGGCAGGCGACGACCTCCAACTAGGGGACTATTACGCAAGCGTCTGCGCGCCCATTCATTTGATCAACGTGACCATGAACCTGACCGTGGACCCTGCTGAACAACTGGTTCAGCGGGATCGCAAAGGCAAGCCGCTGTGTATTGCCCCTGGCGATGCTAAAAGCTCAAGCAAAGTCAGCTTCATACTTGATGGAGAATTACGCGCGCAGCAGAACAAATGCTCGCGCAAAAGCGAGATTAACCAGCCGCTGTCCGTGTCCTACTGGATTGCGACTTCTGGTGCGGCCTTGACCACCGGTCTAGGCCGCGCAACCTCCTTGGGAACGTCCATGGCGCTCGGTCTGGCTAACGTGCGTTTAGGGACGTGGTGGCCGTGCAACTTTGATTCAAAAAGTCTAACCCAGTCCATCTACCAAAAAGTCTTCCCCATTCAGGCCTATCTGCTCTACGAATTGACGGCTCGCTTCCACGGGTTGCGGCGCGAATTTCAGTACCTCTCTGACGGAGGGCACTTCGAGAACACTGCCGCTTACGAGTTGATCCGCAAGGAACGTGATATTGAACTCATTGTGTTATGTGACAGCGGTTGCGATGTTAACTATGAGTTTGACGACTTAGCCAATCTCACTCGCCTTGCCAGGATTGATCAATCGCTGGAAATAGAAGTCGATACCGAGATTCTGAAGCACCCCATCCTTGGCTCTATTTTCGGCGACGTCGGCGATTTCAGCCCCCAGAAAGAAGCCGACCAGCGCTGCGCCTTATTGCTCAATGTCTTCAAAAAAGACTGCCAACGCGACTTACAAAGCCGGATCCTAGTCTTAAAACCGCGAGTGATCGTTGGCGTGTCTGCGGACGTATCAAACTACGCCGTACAGAATCCGAAATTCCCCAACGAAAGCACCGCAGATCAGTTTTTCAACGAGGCACAGTTTGAGAGCTATCGCCAGCTAGGATTGACCATTGGCCAATTGCTGTTCGGTCATGCCGAGTCTGGTAAATCGAAAGTGGCGCAAGCCCTCTGGTCCTATTTATGGTCTGAGCAAAGCGATATCACCGGTTGAAGAAAACAGTGCCCTGCTCAACAGGCACAAAATCCGGAGTCTTTATCAAACTTGTGCCTGTGGGCTCAGCGGGTCGTCTATAAGGTTCAGGATTTCGCTTTGTAGCATATTAAGGATGCTGCTGCGTTGCGGTTCTCCAGCGCCAGGCTGACGTCCCGGGCCTTGATACTAACGCGCACGCGTTGGCCCAACGGCAGTTCGCTCAACGGCAAAAATAGCCAACCGCCCGGCACGCATACACGACTCAGGCGGAAGATTTCGTCATGGGCGTCGAGCACGCCTTCCAGCGCGGTTTCAGCTTCATCCAGATGTGCCAACGGCAGATCGGCACGGGTCAACAGTTGGTTCCGCGGTCCGGCGGCGCGCAGTTGGCCGTTTTCCACGTAGAGCATGTGGTCTGCCAAGCGGCTGACTTCCTCCAACGAGTGACTGACGTAATGCACCATCGCTCCTACAGAGAGTGTCGCAAAATCAATACGCCTTTGCCGCAACCTTGCCGTTGCTGACGATGGAAATCCCGGAACTGGTGCCAAGGCGAGTGGCGCCTGCGTCGAGCATCGCTTGGGCGGTTGCTGCATCCCTTACGCCACCCGACGCCTTGACGCCGATATTCGGTCCGACCACTCGGCGCATCAGCAGCACGTCATCCAAGGTTGCGCCGCCATGCCCGAAGCCGGTGGAGGTTTTGACGAAGCCGACGTTCAAGTCGCGACAGATTTCGCAAGCGTGAATTTTCTCCGCGTCGTTAAGCAAACCGGTTTCAAGAATCACCTTAAGCGTGGTCCCTTGGCAGGCGCTCAACACCTGAGCGATGTCGTCACGCACTTGGTCCAGTAGACCGTCCTTGAGCCAACCAATATTGAGCACCATGTCGATTTCGCCGGCGCCGGCCTCAATGGCCGCACGGGCTTCAAACGCTTTGGCGACACTCAACCCCGCCCCTAACGGAAACCCGATCACCGCGCACACCAATGGCGATGCATCGCGCAAGCACTGAGCGGCCAGTGGCACGTTGGCGCTGTTGACACACACCGATTTGAAACCATGCTCGATGGCTTCTTCGCACAGGCGCCGAATGGCGGCTTGCGAGGCGTCAGCGGCAAGCAGCGTGTGGTCGATGTAGGCAGCAAAAACTGAGGCGGAGGCTGGCATGACGATGTCCTTTCCAAGGGCGCAGCGAGGCGGCTGCTGAATGTTACCTTTCGATCATTAAATGTTAATATTTTCACATTGTAAATATTTTTTTCACCCCCCCGCTTCGCCTAGTATCTAGACCACCAAGGTGCGGTAATTTTTTCTCATTTTGTTAGAACTATAACAAAATCGCCTTGACACATGACGACTTGGGGTCCAGATTTTCAAATGTGATGACTCATCACATTTGTGAGCGACACCCCAATGAGGGCGGCGCTTGACTCCAACAACAATAAAAATAGGAATCGCCATGTTGCAGATAGCCCGCACACCTGTTCATGCTTTTTCCCTGGCCCTTGCCATCAGCGCTGCCGTGCTGACCGGCATGCCCGCCTACGCCAACGACCTGAAAATTGGCTTCAGCCAAGTCACCCTGCAATCGCCTTTCTACGTGCAACTGCGCGACGGTGCCAAAGAAGCGGCCGCCAAAGACGGCGACACGCTGATCTTCCTGGATGCCAACGGCGACATCAGCAAACAAAACAACGACATTCAAGACTTGCTGACGCAGAAGGTCGATGTGCTGATTATCAACCCGGTCAACCCTGACTCCGTCGGTGCGGCGCTAGACGCGGCCAAGGCCGCCAAGGTGCCGGTGATTGCCGTGGACAGAGCGATCAACGGCGAGGTCGCGGCCAGCATCGGGCGCAATAACCAGAAGATGGGTGAACTGTCCGGCAGTGCGTTGCTTGCCGCCCTGAAAGCCAAAGGCGTGACCAAAGGCAAAGTCATCGAGATTCAGGGCGATGCCGGCGGCACGGTAATGAAGCAGCGCCGTGCCGGCTTCCACGCTGCTTTTAAAGGTAGCGATTTCAAAATCATCGATGGCCCCTACAGCGAATACATCCGCGCCAACGCCGTAACCGCCATGCAGGATTTGCTGCAAGCCAACCCTGACGTCAAAGCCGTGTTCGCCCACAACGACGACATGGCCATGGGTGCGTTGCAGGTTCTTAAAGAGCGCGGTTTGACGACGGTGCTGGTGGCCGGCGTCGACGGCTTGTCCGAAGCCATTAGCGCCATCGAAAACGGTGACCAGTACGTGGCCACCGCGTTGAACGACCCGCGCTATTTGGGCGAAATCGCCATCGACGCCGCACGCAAATTGGCCACCGGCAAAACCGTGGATACGTTTGTCGACGCCGGTACCGAGGCCGTGACCAAGGCCAACGCGGCTCAGGTCAAGCACGACGCGACCTTCGGTGAGTACCGCCCCGGCGCGCAATAAGCCTTATTTGATTCATGAACGTTTTGGGCGCCTCTCACGAGAAGTCTGCCCCTGCACGTCATTCACCAAGAGGATGTCATCGTGAAAGCAGCCGTCATGTACAAACCGGGGGATATCCGGGTCGAGGAAGTCGAAAAACCTACGGTCAAAGCCGGCCATGCTTTGGTACGTGTTGCCGCGTGCGGGGTATGCGGTTCGGATATTCCGCGCATGCTGAGCAAAGGCGCGCACCGCATGCCGCTGATTTGCGGCCATGAGTTTGCCGGTTTCATTGAAGAGATTGGCGACGGCGTAGAAGGCTATGCCCTCGGCGAGCTGGTCACCGTGCCGCCGATGATTCCCGACGTCAGCAGCGACCAATACCAGCGTGGTTTCCCATCGCGTTCGGAAAACTATGACTACTTTGGCAGCCGCCGCGATGGCGCGTATGCCGAGTTCGTCAACGTGCCGCTCACTAACCTGATCAAAGTCCCGGCGGGCATGGACCCGATTGCCGCCTCTCTGGTCGACCCGGCGGCGATTGCCCTACACGCCATCTGGAAAGCCGATTTCAAGGCGGGCCAAACCGGCGCGGTGGTGGGTTGCGGCCCCATTGGTTTGTTCGCCATCCAGTGGCTGAAATTGATGGGCGCCAAAGACATCGTCGCCATCGACATCGCCGAAGAAAAACTCGCTATGGCCCGTGAAGCCGGCGCCACCCAGACCCTGCTCAGTGGCGCACCTGATGCCGAACTGCCGCGCTGCCAACTGGTGATCGAAGCCGCTGGCCACCCGAGCTCTATCAACCAGGCGGTGCAACTGGCCAAAGCCGGCGGGCACGTGGTGTTCATCGGCATTCCGGTGAACGACGTCCCGATCAGCACCGCAACCTTCTCGCATTTTTTGCGTCAGGAAATCTCCCTGCACGGCGCTTGGAATTCGTTTTCCGCGCCTTTCCCTGGCGACGAATGGACCGCCGCCATCGACAAATTGGCCAGCGGCGAATTGCAGTGGAAGTTCATGATTACCCATGACCTGCCACTGTCGGACTTACCGGACATGTTCAAGCGCTATGCAGAACGCAAGGAGATCGCAGCGAAAGTGATCTTCCGGCCCTGAGCGCGTGACGTGGCTGGCGACCTAAACCGCTGGCCACCGGTCAGATGCACCGCAAACCAATAAAACAAGAAGCGTCGCCAGAGACGCAGGAGAACAACAATGACCCTGTTGCTGGGACTGGATTTCGGAACGGGTGGTGTCCGGGCCGGCTTATATGACCTCCACAGCCACAAGCTGGTGCAGGTCGCCGAGGCGCCTTACGCCACTGACTATCCGCAGTTGGGCTGGGCCGAGCAATCGCCGCTGGAATGGTGGTCGGCATTGGGCAGCGCGTGCCGAACCTTGATGATCCAGGCCGGGCACCCGCATGTAGCCGCCGTGTGCGTGGCGACCACCGCCTCCACGGTGGTCGCAGCCCGCAGCAATGGTGAGCCGTTACGCCCGGCGTTGTTATGGATGGACTGCCGCGCCACCGAACAATCCGCCCACACCGCCCGCGTGACGCACCCGATGATGAACGCCGGTGGCGATGCCGTGGAATGGCTGATCCCCAAAGCCATGTGGCTGGCGCACCACGAACCTCAGGTCTATGCCCAAGCGGATCGCATTTGCGAAGCGGTGGACTGGATCAATTATCAACTGACCGGTCGCTGGGTCGCCTCGCAATTGAACGCCAGCTGCAAATGGAACTACGACACCCTGAATCAATGTTTTCCGGTGGATTTGTATGCAGAACTCGGGGTGCCAGAACTGGCCGAAAAGCTCCCCCGTGAGGTGATCCCGGTAGGTGGTCGCATCGGTCAACTAAGCGCCAACGCCGCCAACCATTTAGGACTGAGCCGCGACACGCTGGTGGCCCAAGGCGGAATCGATGCGCACATGGCGATGCTCAGCGCCGGGACGACCGGGGCCGGAGAATTGCTGTTTATTGGCGGCACATCGGTGGTGCAGTTGATGCACACCCCGCAACGCATCGACGTACCCGGCATCTGGGGCCCCTACCCCGGCGCGCTGCTTGAAGGCCAATGGTTGATGGAAGGCGGCCAGGTCTCAGCCGGTTCGATTCTCAACTGGTTGGCGCAAAAGATATTTGGCCTCAACGCCGCCGAACACCAGCAGATGATTCAAAAAGCGGCCCAGCTACAACCGGGTTCCACCGGCTTGCTGGTGCTCGATTACTGGATGGGGAACCGCACGCCGTATCGCTCACCGGACATGCGCGGGGCGATTCTGGGTTTATCCCTCAATCATGACCGGCACGATTTATACCGCGCCTCGGTGGAAGCGATTGCCCTCGGCTCGGCGAATATTTTTCACACCTGGCGCGCCCAAGGCATCGAGATCACGCGGGTGGTGGCGGCCGGTGGTTTTCAGAAAAATCCGTTGTGGCTGCAAGCAACCATTGATGCCACCGGCGTGCCGTTCGAAATGGTTGCCCATGATAATTTGACCCTGATTGGCACCGCCGCCGCTGCCGCCTGCGCATTGGGCGAGTTCGGCCATCTGCAGGAAGCGGCCGACAACTTCACCACCCGTGGCACCCTCATCGAACCGGACGCCCAAGCCCACGAGCAATACGTTGAGCTGTTAGGCCGCTATCGCGCCGCCACCGACAGCGTGGCGCCCATCAGTTGCAAACCTGCACTCGCCCGCTTGAGCGGCGTAAGGCCCATCGCATGAGTAACCTGACCGATTCAAAAATCCCGGAAACCTTGCCCGCTCGGCTGTCTTCCGATGCCCAGCGCGAAGATTTGATGGTCCAAGTGGCCAAGCTGTATTACGACCTGGAAAAGACCCAAAGCGATATTTCCAAAGAAACCGGGCTGACCCGCTGGCAAGTCAGCCGTTTGTTGCGCGAAGCCCGTGACACCGGTGTGGTCAGAATCGAAATCATCCCGCGCTCCTCGCGCTTGCCCGAGTTGGAGGCTGCGTTACAGCGGCGTTTCGGCCTGCGCGAAGCCTTGGTGCTGGGCGTAGTCGGCGATGACAGCGGGCTGAATGCGGTGACTCAAGCTGCGGCGCGCTATGTGTGTAGCCTGCAACCGGCACCGGATTTGATCGGCGTGTCGTGGGGCCGAACCCTGACCAAAATGGCCCAGTGGCTGGTGCCGCGCTGGAACGAGTCGGTCAACGTGGTATTGCTCAATGGCGCCATCAATACCCGCTCAGTGGGCGAGCCCAGCCATAACGTCGCCGAGCGTTTCGCCCATGCAGCACGCGGCCAAGCTACTTTATTGCCGGTGCCGGCGATTCTCGGCAATGCCCGAACCCGCGAGGCGCTGGAACAGGACCCGATCATCGCGGACGTATTGCGCTTGGGCGAACAGGCTCCCGTTGCGTGCTTCAGCCTCGGTGAACTGACCGCGCATTCGGTGCTGATGGAATCCGGTTATATAGACGCCGCACTGTTGGCCGAGCTGGAGCGGCGCGGCGCAGTGGGCGACATTATGGGCCGCTTCATTGGCGCCGATGGCCAAGTGGTGATGCCGGAACTGGATGACCGAACCCTGGGCCTGCGCCCTCAGGCACTGCGCGACAAAGCCTGGTCGATTGCCGTCTGTGTCGGCACGCACAAGCACCAGATCGCCAAAGCCTGTGTCCGCGCCGGGTACGTCAACGTACTCGCCACTGACGAAGCCACCGCCCGTTTCTTGTTGGAGCAGGACCATGAATGAATTGGCGCTCGAGATTCGTCACCTCGCTAAACGCTTTCCGCCTAACGTCATCGCGCTGACCGACGCGTCACTGACTGTGCGCCCCGGTGAAGTCCATTGTTTGCTCGGCGCGAATGGCGCCGGAAAAAGTACGTTATTGAAAATCGTCGCTGGCGCCCATCGGCCCGACGGCGGCGAAATGCTCGTCGGTGGTCGGCAGGTCGAGCTGAAAAGTCCGCAGCAAGCCCGTGAAGCCGGAATCGTAATGATCTATCAGGAACTGGACCTGATCGGGCAAATGACCGTCGAAGAAAACCTGATGCTCGGCTACACCCCCAGCCGCTTTGGGATCATTTCCCGGGCCAAACGCAGCGCCCGGGCAGCGCTAGCCTTGAAACGGGTCGGCGCCCACTTCAGCGCCACGGCGCGGGTCGAAACCCTGTCTATCGCCAATCAACAACTGACGGCCATCGCCAGGGCATTGACTTGCGACGCCAAGCTAATGGTGATGGATGAACCGTCTGCCGCGCTCAATGAAACTGAGTTGAAACGGGTGTTCCAGGTGATCCGTGAAATCACCGCCGCGGGCGTCGCCGTTTTGTACGTCAGCCACCGCTTGCACGAGATTCGCGAAATTGGCCATCGGGTGACGGTGCTGCGTGGCGGCTGCACGTTGGAAACCCGTGAATTGAGTGACGTCGACGACCAGGCCTTGATCAACGCCGTGGTCGGCGAACACCGGGAGTTGCTGGAACGCAGCGCCCGTACCCCGCCCCGCGCCGAGCTGGCGCTGAAGGTCGACAATTTGCACGGTGCCCAAGGGCTGGACGTTCATGGCCTTGAAGTGCGTCAGGGCGAAATCGTCGGCCTGGCCGGGCTCAACGGCGCCGGGCGCAGCAGCCTGCTTAAAGCCTTGTTCGGCTCCGGGCGATTCACCGGCAACATCCAACTGTTCGGGCACGCCTATAAACCCAACACCCCACGCGATGCCATTCGCCTGGGGGTGGGTCTGGTCCCGGAAAGTCGCAAAACCGAGGGCTTGATGCTGGATGCGCCGATCTACCGCAACGCCACGCTGGTGCACACCCATCGCTTGACCTGGTTTTCTCATTGGCAGGCCAAGCAGCGCACGGAGCCGGTACTCAAACGCCTGCAAACCAAGTTCGACAACCTGGACCAGCCGGTGCGGCAATTGTCCGGCGGCAATCAACAGAAAGTGGTCATGGCCAAGTGGGTCATCGAAGGCACGCGCTTGTTGCTGTTGGACGAACCGAGCCGTGGCCTTGATGTGGGCGCCAAGGCCGACTTGTACGCCTTGGCCCGCAGCCTGGCGCAGGAAGGCTCGGCAGTGCTGGTCGCCAGCAGCGAACTTGATGAGTTGTATGTCAACTGTGACCGCATCTGGGTGATGCATGAAGGCCGCAATGCGGAGTGTTTCGATCCATTGACCACTCCTCGCGATCACATCGAGCACGCCATCCTGACCGGTAAACGAGTGCACACATCATGACGACGACTAGCAACCCACTGCCTGCTTTCGAAAAAGTGTCTGTCTGCGGTCCCCCGCGCAGAAGCGCAGCCCTCGACTGGGTCATGCGTTATAACTTCGTGTTCATTTTTCTGTTGGCGGTGGTGGTCGCTACGTTTCTGTCCGATGACTTCCTGACCTTCGGCAACATCGCCAACCTGTTTCAACAAGGCGCCATCGTCGGCATCGTTGCCATCGGCATGACCTTCGTGATCCTGACAGCCAACATTGATCTGTCGGTGGGCAGTGTCTGCGCCTTCGGCGGGATCGTGGTCTCGGTGATGCTGCAACAACAGATCGGCAGTTGGCTCGCGGTACCGGCGACCTTAGTCGTCGGCGTGCTTATCGGCACCTTTATGGGCGGCATCACCGTGTTCGGCAAAGTCCCGAGTTTCATCGTGACGTTGGCGGGATTAGTGTCGCTGCGGGGCGCAACCTTTTTAGCGTCGGACGGCGCGCCCATCGGTAACTTGCCCGCAGGTTTTACCCGGATTGGCTCAGCGATGATCGACATCCTGCCCAGCCAAGGCATTGTGTTTCCGGTATTGGGTTTGATCTTTATTGTGATCACCGCCGTCGCCTGGTTGGTGCTGCGTTACACCGTGTTCGGTGAATACGTACTGGCCACGGGCGGCAATCTGGAAGCTGCGCGCTTATCCGGAGTTCCGGTGCGCACCGTGACCATTGCGGTGTTTGCCATTTGCGGCGGGCTCGCGGCCTTCGCCGGCATGCTCCTGACCTCGCGCTTACACGTGGGCCAACCCACGGCCGCCCAAGGGTTGGAACTGGATGCGATTGCCGCCGTGGTATTGGGCGGCACCAGCCTGTTCGGCGGACGCGGCAGCGTGGTAGGTACGGCAGTGGCCGTAATGCTGCTGCAAGTGCTGCGCAATATTTTCAACTTGCTGGGGCTGGGTTCGTTTTATCAAATGGCGATTACCGGGGTGATCATCGTCCTGGCCATTCTGTTGAATCGCCTGATCGACCACTACGCGGGCCGCACGTGAGCCGCCACGCGATGGCCGCAGTGATCTTCGACATGGACGGCTTGCTGCTGGACGCCTTCGGCAGCTCTTATAAAACTACTTTTCAATCTGTTAAAAGCAATGGGTTGGCGCTGAGTTTTGTGTGTACATCCAGCATTTGTGGGGGGATGAAATTATGGTTTCGCTTTTACAGCGAGGCACCTTTTTCAACCGTCGGAACGCCGAACCGCAAAAAGGTCCCCAAAAACGCTTGCCCCACCATGCAGGACCTCGCTTAGGCTCGGTCTTCCCTCACTCCGGCGTCGCTTGCTTCATCGCCAACACGCCGGCTACGGGCGCTTTGGCCATTCCAAGGTACGACCGTATGTCGCCGCAGAACTGCCTGCCGCTGTCCGTTTGTCGTCCAACACACCAAAGTCAAAAACTTCCACTCATAATCAAGCCTTCGAGCGATTCGGTCGGTGGCGGACAATAGTCTGAACCGAGGCCATTCGAGGGTCGCCGAAGTGTCCCTTTGTAGTTTCCCTGAACGCGACGTTCGTTCGCGAAGGGAGTACCGCAGTCATCGGCTGTCTATGCCGCATTACGCATAGTTGATGTAATAAACATGCAGCTTGTGCTCCCGAGCATGGCTTGGGCGGTAGCATTGTTTTTTTCCTTCTCGCACCCTGCCAACAGTCGTTGTGATTGCACGCGCAGTAAGCCGCGTTGCCCTGAAAACTTTCTCGGGCACTGACCGGCATAAAACCTTCATGGATGTTTACCACCGACACGTTCCAGGTTGTTCTGGAGGGGGTTGAGCCGAGTATTTTTTACCACGCTGCTTCTATCGCACTGCGAGAAAGGATCCTTGATGAATGACAGGCAACGTTTGTTGACGTTACTCGTACTTGTGCCTTTCCCGATGATCGCTATGGCGGATGAACCGCAAAGTGTGGAACTGGGTGGCTTTGATTTCACGCCGACGCTGAAAATCGGCGAGCGTTATGACGATAACTTCCGAACATTGCCCAATCAGGTTGAATCCTCCTGGATTACATCCGTGCGTCCAACGTTTGTGTTGGAAACGCAAACCCGCACCAGTGGCTATCAACTTGAGTACGACGTTGACAGCCTGACGTACCAAGACCATGCCGACGCCGACCATGTTGATCAGCACGTCATGGCCAAGAGCATCGTAGAGTTTGATTCGCGTAATCGTCTGAACTGGGAGCTGGGCTATCGCCGCGCCGAAAACACAGTGCAAACCGCCCAGCCGCGGGAGAACGACAAGTACACCTTGAAGAACGCTGATTTGGGCTACAGTTTCGGCGTGCTCAGTGGCATGAACCAAATTGATCTGTTGGCCGAATATCAACAGCTACGTTACCGCAACAGCGATGGAATCAATGATGACAAGGAACACAACACCACCCTCCTCGTCGCGACTTGGTTTCACCGCCTCGGCGGTAGCACCCGCGCGTTGGTTGAAGTGCGCCACAGTGATTTTGATTATTTGCTCCACGACAGCACCCGAAACAGTACCGGCGATGCTGCGTTAGTCGGCGTTACACGGGACGTCAGCGCCAAAGTCAGTGGCAGCGTGCGGGTAGGTTATGAACGCAAAGACTTCGAGGGCGTGGCCAATGATTACAGCAGCCCAACGTGGGAAGTCGGCGTGGACTGGAAGCCGCGCACCTATTCCACGTTCTCTCTGAATGCAAGCAAAAAATACGAAGAAGGCGACGACGGTTCCTACACCGTCCACGACACCAGCACCCGTCTGGGTTGGCGACATACCTGGTCGCCGTGGATCGCGTCGGAGATCGATTACCGTTATGCAGACCTTCAATACCTGGGTATCGGGCGCGACGACAAACTCAACACCTACGGCGCTTCACTGATTTACTCAGCCACCCGCTGGGCTGACATCACCCTGGGCTACCAGCGTTGGGAAAACGACTCGAACTTCAGCGACCAGACCTACACCCGCAACGTATTTATGTTGAGTATTGCGTTGAGTCTTTGATTTAGCTGGGCGCCAGAACACGTCCCCGTCTTCGACGCCGTGCTGTCGCGCAGCAACACCGGGCAATTGTTAAATATTCAATTCAACAGGTTACGCGGTGCTTGATAAGAGGTATCCCTTATGTTCATCCGTCAATTCGTTATCGCGGCGTTGCTGATGGTGTGCAGCCTGCCGATTTTTGCGGCGGCTCAGTATCAGCTCAGTTCCGGCGATGTGATCAATATCAACGTCTTCGGCGAATCCGACCTCAGTTTCAAAGAGATCCGACTAACCGACGCCGGGACGTTTTCCTATCCGTTCATTGGCGAAATCAACGCCAAGGGCTTAACCCCCACCGAGGTGGAAAAGCTGATCACCGACAAACTCAAGGACGGCTATTTAGTCGCCCCGCGGGTTTCAGTCAGCGTGCTCACGTATCGACAGTTTTACATCAGCGGTGAGGTCAAGTTACCGGGTGGCTATCCGTTCCAGCCGGGGTTGACCCTGGACCGCGCCATCGCAGTAGCCGGTGGGCTGACAGAGCGTGCGTCGGATAAGCGCATCAGTATTGTGCGCGGCACTGACCCGACCCGTAGAAGCCTCAAAGCGAGCTTGAACACGTTGGTCGAACCGGGTGACACCATCACCATTGAACAGGGGTTCTTTTGACATGGGCCAGATCAGCATCAGCAGACGTGACGTGCCAAAGCGTTACATGGCGCCGCTGGAAGATGACAGGGACTTCATCGACTCGCGCAAAATCGGGCATACGCTGTGGGGCCGCAAGTGGAGCATTCTGGCCCTCGCTATCTTGGCCACGATGCTGGCGGCGGTCCTTATGCAATCGATCACGCCGGATTATCGCGCTGTGGCGTCGCTGGTCATCGAACCCAAGGGCGCGATGCTTATTTCATTCCAGCAAACCGCCGACCCGAATAATCCAACCAACGATTACCTGCAAACCCAGATCAGCCTGATCCAGAGCCGGGCCGTGGCCGAGCGCGCGGTGCGCCAGTTGAACCTTACCGAGCACCCTGAGTTCGACCCGCGTCAACGGCTGTACCTTATGCCGCGCATTAAAATGCTGATGGCGCGTATACAACCCGAATGGTTCCCACCCAGCTGGAGCCAGAACCCGCCGCTGACGCCGACTGAAGTGTTCGATGGTACCGTGCTGGAATTGATGGAACACACTTCGGTGTCATCCGTGGGTAAAAGCCAGGTGGTGACTATCGGCGTGACGCTCAACGACAAAGAGACCGCTGCGCTGGCCGCCAACGCCTTGGCCCAAGGCTATCTGGACAGCCGCCTCGACGCGCAAATTAGCGACTCGTTGACCGCCAGCCGTTGGATGAACACACGTTTGGTTGAGTTGCGCACCCAGTTGCAACAGTCCGAAAACAAACTGCAAAGCTACCGCGATGCTGAAGGACTCGTGGACGTTGACGGCGTGGTGACCATCAGCGCCAACGAGCTGTCGAAAAACAGCGATAACATGGTCGCGGCGAGGCGCGAGCGGGCTGAGGCGCAGAGCCAATACCAACAAGTGCAGGGCATGGGCTCTAAAGGCTCGGATCAGATGTCGAGCATCCCGGCAGTGATCAACAACCCGGTCATTCAGCAGTTCCAGGCCGACGAAGCGCGGGCCCAAGCCAAGGTCGATGAGCTGTCGCGGCGCTATGGCGACCGCCACCCGAAAATGCTCGCGGCACGCTCTGATCTTGCGGCCGCTCAGGCGAGCATGCGCATCCAGGTCAACCAAGTGGTGGCCGGGCTCAAGCGTAATTATCAGTTGGCCCAGGCCAACGAGGACTCATTGCGCGCGTCGGTCAATAGCAGCCGCGCGCAAATTCAAGACATTTCGCGTAAAGAGTTCAAGCTGCGTGAATTGCAGCGCGATGTAGAAAGCAATCGCTCGTTGTACGACACCTTTCTCACCCGCCTGCGCGAGACCACGGCGACCGCCGATATCGGGCTAAGCAACGCCCGCATTGTCGACGAAGCCATCGTGCCGCAGCAGCCCAATACACCGCGTAAATCCTTGATGCTGTCGATTGTGGCGGTATTGGCATTAGGCGTCGGCTGCGCCTTGGCGCTACTGCGCGACGCCATGAAAAACACCTTCAAATCCAGCGATGAGGTTGAGAAGAAACTGCGCTTGCCGGTGCTGGGTGTGGTGCCGTTGCTGCAAAAGAAAAACCGCGCACGCATTGCTCGTCAATTCGAGCGCAACGACAACGCGGGCTTCAATGAGGCGATTCGAACCTTGCGAACGGGTGTGATGCTCAGCGACATCGAAAACCGACGCCGGGTGGTGGTGGTTACTTCTTCGGTGCCCGGCGAAGGTAAAAGCGCAGTCGCCGTTAATCTTGCCTGCGCGTTGGGACGCCTGGAACGGGTGCTGTTGATTGAAGCCGATTTACGGCGGCCGACCCTGGCCCGAAACGTTGGTCTGAATAATGAGAAAGTGGGCTTGGCGGACTTGATCAGCGGCAGTGCCCGCAGTGAAGAGTGTATTAAGCGGGTCAGTGGTATCGACGTTCTGCCCGCTGGAGAGGTGCCGTCCAATCCGCTGGAGCTGCTTGCATCGCCACGCTTCAGCAGTTTTCTGGAATGGGCCAAACAACGTTATGACCGAATTATCATCGACTCTCCCGCCAGTCAGTCCGTCAGTGACGCGGCACTGTTATGTGCAATGGCGGATGCCGTGCTTTACGTCGTCAAATCCGACAGCACCTCTGCGCCACAGGTCCAGCGCGGGGTGGGTGAGTTGTTGCGCAATGGGGCGCCCGTGACTGGCGTGGTGCTCAACCAAGTCTCTGCGACCAACGCTCGGTATGGCCATCAAGGGTATTACGGCTATTTGCCCGGCGAGACAACTTAGACCGTTACCGCAATCAATAGCACCGGCCTGGGCGGGGATTTACAGGCATGCGGCGATCACTGGGAGCTACGAGCATGATTGCTCGACGCCTACACCCTTCGGTCAATCGGCGCGGCCTGACGTTCTGGAGCCAGTGGTTTTGCGCAACGGGAGCGTCCAGCCTCGCCTTTTGCCTCTTGGTGTTCTTCACGTTTGGCTATATCCCCCCGTCCTACCGGGTGCTGGTGGTACTCGGCGTGCTGTGTTCGGTGCCGATCTACAGCGCGTTGCACGTGTACCACAAGCGCTTCGGCTATGGCTCGGGGCTGTTGCGGTTGCTGATTGGCTGGGCGGTACTGATGGTCGCTTTGATTGGAATGTTACGGTTGTGCAAGGTCTACACCGGCCTTGACTACCGGTTGCTGGCGAAAGCCGCGTTACTGGGTTTTTTGGCGCAGGCCTTCACGTTTGTGCCGCTGCACTGCCTGATGAACCTGCACGCGCGGCGGCTACGTTTCGAGCGCACGTCGGTGATCATTGGCACCAGTGTGCTGGCGTATACCCTGGCCAAAAGGCTGCGCAAGCGCGTTCCAATTGTGGGACTAGTATCGACCGACGCCCATGCCGAGGACGTGCAGCTCGACGCTAATTTGCCCATTCTGGTTGGATTGCCAACGCTGACCGATTTGGTCAAAAGCGGTAAGGTTCGGCGGGTGTATATCGCCCTCTCACTGAGTGAGTCAGCTCGAATCGAGGCGCTGTACCGCGAGCTGCTCGACCTGAACGTCGATGTCGTCTGGGTGCCGGACTTCAGCGGCATGACACTGCTTAATCCCTCCTTCTCGCAGATAGAACAATTCCCCGCCATTTACCTCAATGAAACGCCACTTAGTTCTCATCCGGCGTCAGCCTTCGGCAAAGAATTATTTGATCGCGTGGTGGCCTTGATCACGCTGATTATCTTGTTCCCGGTGCTGCTGGCCGTAGCGATTGCCGTGAAACTGTCGTCCCCCGGCCCGGTGTTTTTCCGCCAGCCGCGTCATGGCTGCAACGGCACCGTGATTCAAGTGTGGAAGTTTCGCTCCATGCGCCAGCACGATGACGAGGCCGTCAAACAGGCGACCCAAGGCGATCCACGCGTTACCCGTGTCGGCGCGTTTTTGCGGCGCAGCTCAATGGACGAACTGCCGCAACTGATCAACGTACTGCGCGGCGAAATGGCGCTGGTAGGTCCACGCCCGCATGCGATCACCCACAACAACTATTACGGCGACAAAATTCTGGCCTACATGGCCCGGCACCGGATCAAACCCGGCATCACCGGATTGGCGCAAGTCAACGGCTATCGAGGTGAGACCGAGACCCTGGAAAAAATGCAACGCCGGGTCGAACAGGACTTGGCATATATCAATCACTGGTCGCTTTGGCTGGACATCAAAATTCTGCTCAAAACGCCGTTCACCTTGTTCTCGCGGAATATCTATTAAACGGTTTCTGTAAAAGCCTGTAGGAGCGAACACGGTGTTTATTGCGCACCCGCGCGGAGTAGTTTTAAAGCGTTTGACCGGCGCGGAGAAGGTAATGATAGACCCCCAATTAAGCGCCTCGGCACCGCAATCACGCAGGGTTGGATGGCGCGCCGGGCTGCAGCAGTTTTACCGGGGCCGCCTGGTGCGCAACATTCTGACGACCATTTCCGGCAGCGCGGGAGCCCAAGCAATCAACTTGGCGCTGATTCCCGTGATCATGCGCATCTATGGTCCGGACGCATTCGGGGTAGTCGGGACCTTCCAGAGCCTGATCATTATTCTGATTCCGTGGTGCGCATTGACTTACCCCATGGCAATTGTGCTTCCCGTACGCGACGACGATGCCCGAGGATTAATCCGGTTGTCGCTGCTGATAGCGGCCACGGTTTGCGCGGCGTCGGCTCTGTTGCTTTATGGCTACGGCGCGCAGTTCGCCGCGTCACTGGGCATCGACATCCTGACCCCGTACCTGATGCTGCTTCCCATCGTCATGTTCAGTTCCGCGGTGCTGGAGATCACGCAACAGTGGCTTTACCGAACCCAGCGTTTCAGCCTGACAGCCCGAGCTGCGACCCTTCATGCCCTGCTCTACAACGCTACCCGCAGCCTCGCGGGCTTGATCCAGTCGTCGGCCCCGGTGCTGGTGGTGACCAGCGCGCTTTACTACGTCATTCACAGTTCTCTGTTACTGATCGGCATCCGTTTGGGTGGCGATCAGATCCCTTTGTCAAATGCCCACCCGTCGGACGTCGGACAGCGCAAAAGCCTGCGGCAACTGGCATTGGACTACCGAGACTTCCCGGTTTACCGCGCGCCACAAGTATTGATCAATGCGCTGTCGGTGCACATGCCGACGCTGGTCCTGGCGTCTGCTTTCGGCGCAGTGCCCGCAGGCTTCTTTGCGTTGTGCCTGCAAGTGCTGGCGATGCCGAGTAATTTTATTGGCAAGGCCGTGGGCAGCGTTTATTACCCGCGCATCACTCAGGCGACCCACGCCCACGAACCGGTGACCCGCTTGTTGGCACGAGGAGTGGCAGGCATGGCGCTGGCCGGGTTGGTGCCCTTCGCCACCTTGGCTATCGCCGGGCCGTGGCTGTTTGGCTTGGCGTTTGGTGCGCAATGGGAACCCGCCGGCGAGTACGCGCGTTGGCTGGCGCTGTCCGAATTTGCAGGGTTTATCGGTGGTCCTTGTCAGGTAGCCATTCCCGCGTTGTCGTTGCAGAAGCGCTTTTTGGTGTTCGAGATCGTCAGCACCAGCCTTCGAATTTCAGCGGTGTTTACCGGCGCGTTGTTCTTTAAAGAAGCGCTGGCGGTGGTCATGGCGTTTGCCGCCGCGAACGTCGTCATCAACCTGTCGATGATCGCCATTGTGCTGTTTGAGGGGCATCGCGGGTATCGCCGCCAAATCGCCTGAACACTCGTATTTCCGCATCGGCGGTGTGTCGATCCCCTCGGTGTTCGACACGTTATCAGTTCCCCTCAACACGTGACTGAGCAGGTATTAATGACATGGAAAGAAAGCGCGCATTGATCACGGGCATCACCGGTCAGGACGGCTCTTACCTGGCTGAGTTGTTGTTAGAGAAAGACTACGAGGTGCATGGCATCAAGCGCCGCACCTCGTTCTCCAACATTCAGCGCATTGATCACTTGCATCGAAATCCGGAGTTGGTTGATCGGTTTTTCCTGCACGACGGCGACCTCAGCGACACGTCCAGTGTGATTCGAATCATGAACCACGTGCAGCCCGACGAGGTGTATAACCTTGCCGCCCAGTCGCACGTTGGCGTCAGTTTCGAATTGCCGGAATACACCTCCGATATCGACGGCATGGGCACGATGCGACTGTTGACGGCGATCCGCGAGCTAGGGCTTGAACACACAACCCGCTTCTATCAAGCGTCCACTTCCGAACTGTACGGCTTGGCGCAGCAAGTGCCGCAAACTGAGTCCACCCCGTTCCATCCACGTTCGCCCTACGCCGTGGCCAAGCTTTATGGCTACTGGATCACGATCAATTACCGCGAATCCTATGGCATGTATGCGTGCAACGGAATTTTGTTCAATCACGAGTCCCCCCGGCGCGGAGAGACCTTCGTCACCCGGAAAATCACCCTTGGCCTGGCCAATATTGCGTTCGGCCTGCAAGCCTGCCTGACCTTGGGCAACCTGAATTCAATGCGTGACTGGGGGCATGCCAAGGACTACGTGCGCATGCAGTGGATGATGCTGCAGCAGGAGCAACCGGAAGATTTCGTGATCGCCACTGGCGTGCAGCATTCGGTTCGCGAATTCATTACCTGGTCGGCTGCGGCTATGGGTGTTCGCCTGCGCTTTGAGGGCGAAGGCGTGGACGAACACGCCATCGTGGTAACGATTGAGGGCGACCTGGCGCCGGCGATAGACGTCGGCGATGTGATCGTACGCGTTGATGCACGGTATTTCCGTCCGGCCGAAGTCGAGTCGTTATTGGGCGACGCAACAAAAGCCGCAATCAAGTTGGGTTGGGTTCCAGAGATCAGCGCTCAAGAAATGTGCGCCGAGATGATGCATGAGGACCTCAATGCCGCCAGGCGTACTGTCATGCTCAAGAACTCCGGTCTTTGAGGCATTCACCATGAACATTAACACCGTGTGCGCTATTGTTCTCAACTGGAACGGCGCTGAGCAGACCCTAAGGTGCGTCCAGTCTCTAGAGGCCTGCAGTTCGATTCCCATCGTCATCATCGACAACGATTCGCAGCCCGAAGACTATCAAAAGCTGGTGGCCTATATGACCGGGCAAGATCCTCAACGGGCGCTGATTACCACTCAAGAAGAAATCAAACACCTCGACCGCACCTATTCACGCTGCCTGATCAAGAACAACCGTAACGCGGGGTATGCAGGCGGCAATAACGTTGGCATTGATTACGCGTATCGAGCCGGTTATGACTACTTCTGGGTCTTGAACAACGACGTCACGGTAGAAGCAGGCGCACTTGAAGCGCTGCTTGAGACGATGAAAAGTAACCCGTCGTGTGGGTTTAGTGCTTCGGTGTTGGTCTATGCCGACAACCCGAACAGTGTTCAATGTGTGGGCGGGGGAACGGTGTATCCGTGGTTGGGCAAGACTAAGTTGATCGGTAAGAATTTGGATCGCTCGCGACTGGAACAGGCCTTATTACCCACGCCGGACTATTTAATGGGGGCGTCGATGATGGTCGCGCGCGAGGTTGTTCAGCGCGTGGGGCTCATGGACGAGCGTTATTTCATGTATAGCGAAGAAGTCGACTGGCAACGCCGGGCAGCGGTAGAAGGCATTGGTTGTCAGGTGTCACTGCGCAGTTTTGCGCGTCACGCAGACAGTGGTAGCACTCAGGGTAAGAGCCACCTTTTTCACTTTTATCGAAACCGCGCCGCGATTATGTATAACCGCAAATTCCATTCCATGACCTGTTGCATTGTGTCATCGCTGGCGCTGGCATCAATCACGGTGCTGCAAAACCGTGGAAGCCTGAAAAATATTCACTATGGCCTAAAGGGCATCAGCGAAGGACTGACTTTTTCCTGGCGCTGATGATGAATACCCGGCCCCTCCCCCACGGGTTTATCCACGAAGGTATAAGGCTGTGATCCGGACGCTGTTCTCCTACCGAACCCTCTTATTCATGCTGCTGTTTCTGAACTCGGCGTGTTTGTTTTTGACCGAGAACAAGAAAGCCGGGGTGCCCTATTTGCGTGAGGTATTTATCGTCGCCATTGTGGCGTCCGCCTTTATCCTGCTCGTGATCTGGAAACGCGCACAACAGTCGCGGGCCAGTTTATGGGTGTTGTGTTTCGGATTGCTGTTACCGGCCTTATCGGCACTGCTGGCCAACATCAAGTTCGGGCAGCCCCTGATCTTTGGCTTACTCGAAGAGCGTCGCAGTTTTCTCTACCTGCTGTTCTTCCCGGCCTTGTATTTGATGATCAAGGCCCGGCCTACTCAGGAAGAACTGGAACGGTTCTTTTTGTGCTGCGGGTTGGCGTGTGTCGTCGTCGGTTATCTGTATTACGTCGGTGTGATTCCAGAGAATAACGACTTTGCCTTTACGGTCGACGAGAAAGACTATGGGCTTGATCCTCTGCGGCCCAATCGGTTCGGCATCGGCGCGCCTTACGTCAGCGCCTGTGCCTTTATGTTGATGTACCGCCTCAAACGCCGCTTCTCGCTGATGACGGTGTTGTTACTGCTGCTGTTTGTCTCTTACTTGTGGTTGGTTATTCAGACTCGCAACACCATGGTGATTTGGGCGTTGGCGGGGGTGTGGATTTTCCGAAGCCAGTGGGGCGTGCTGCTCAAAGTGGGCATCGCAGTGATCGGGATTTTACTGGTGGCCTATTTGATCCTGCCGGAGGCCTTTTTTACCGAACAATATGCCAAATTCAACGCGCTGTTAGCGGAAGCAACCAGTGACGGCGGCGTGCGCAGCACCACGGCGCACATCGTGCTTGGGGAAGTAGCTCAGAACTTTTACATGGGCATGGGCGCCTTGTCGTTGCAATGGCAGAACGGCTTTGCACGGATCTACAGCTCGTACTTCTACCTGTCCGATGTGGGCCTGTTGGGTGTGTACTACCGCTATGGTTTCCTCGCACCGATCATTGCGTTGATTTACTACATCGGCTATTGGCGAATCATGCGTCAATGCCGCAACAAAGCTGATCTATTGAGTGCATTGCAACTGGACTTCGCGTTCAACTGCATTAACTTCTTTCTCTCGGCATCGATCATGTATGGCGGCGAGATGGCGGGGTTGGCGATTGCCGGTTTCGTTTACTTTGCCCAGGTATCCGTGGCGCAGGAGCGGGTAGAGACTTCTCCTGCGTGGCAACCTATAAGCCCATGAAGTCGGTTCCCTGTGGGACCGAATCTACAGAGGGTTTGGGGCAGGACCGTAATCAGTACACTTCGGGGCTTCAAGGTATTTGGCGAGCACCGGCCATTGCGGGCGGTCGCGGCCATTTATTGGCTCGACGGCCAGCCTGTATTCACCCCATGCCTCGCCCGCTGACCAATAGGCCACTGGCACGCACTGGCTACGCAGGAAGCCGAGCAAGCGATCCGTCGCCTCGAGCCAGCGCGGGTCATCGTCGGGAATGCCCATTTCGCCAATCTGCCCACGACGGCCATTCTTTTGTAGCCACGCAATAAAGGGTTTGACCCGCTTGACCCCGACATCGGGGTCGATGTGCGGGTCTTTGCGCTTTTTGTAGTCACCGCCTGCGTCTTCGTCCATGTACAAATGCGCCGAGAACACTAGGTGATTGGCCGGGTCTTTCAGTGCCAGTAATTCATCGTTGTATTGCGGCCAGCGTGAGGCGCTGGACCATGATCGGCCTTCAACAATGATCAATCGCCGTGGGTCCACCGTGCGAATAGCATCAATGCCCGCCTGCGCCGCTTCAGGCCAAATCGCGTCGGACTCATCGTGGGGCTCGTTCATCAGGTCATACGCATACAGCGCCGGATTGGAATGCCAGCGCTGGGCGATGTGCTGCATCAATTGTCGATAGTGGTCGACAGTGACCACGGGCCCACCGATGACCTGGTTTTTGTAACGCGCGGAATTATGCACATCAAGAATGACGTCCACGCCCTGCTGGCCGGCCTGGTCAAGCATTCGGTCAATCAAACTGGCATAAGTGCCGTCCAACTCGCCGCCCAGAGTAGGTTGCAGGCGCTCCCATTTCACCGGGAAGCGCACCCTGCGAATGCCCTTGGCTTTCCAATGGGCGAAGAACCCCTCAGAAGGGAAAGAATAGTTGGTGCCGTTTTTTCCAGGCCACACCCCGTCCGCAAACTCGGCCCCCGAAACATTGATTAACACCATGGGCAGCGAGGCCGTCTCGGCACGCGCAAGCGCCCCGTGAACAAGAGTCCACATCAGCGCAAAAGCCGTTACAGCGCCCATCGTCGGCGATGAATGACGGTGTGCCTGACTTTTCATTAAGGAGCCATCCTATGAACGTGTTTGGAATTGAGTTCTATCACGGACAACGGCAACAACTCATCGAAGAGCTAATCATCCTGAGTCGCGCACCTTTCAGTTATATGGTGACCGCCAACGTCAACCACATCGTGCTGCTCGATCATGACGAGCGGTTTCGCGATGCGTACCAGCATGCCAGGCATCGAATCTGTGACAGCCGCGTTTTGTTTCCGTTATTGCGACGTTTCAAAGCTGAAGTTGCCGAGCCGATCCCCGGCAGCACACTCACCCGATCGATGATGTCCATCGCGCAGGATCGACGTTGGACGGTCACGGTGCTCGGCTGCGAAGACGACGTTATTGCGACGCTGAAAATCAAGTACCCGTCGATCACGTTTTATCACTTCAACCCGCCCATGGGCTTTATTGATGATCCGCTCGAAGTCGAGCGCTGCGTGGCCTTCATCCGACACCACGAAGCGCATATGACGGTGTTGTCCGTTGGCTCGCCTCGCCAGGAAATAGTTGCCGCTGAAGTGCTGGCGCGGGGCGGTGCCATGGGCTTTGGATTGTGCGTGGGTGCGTCGCTGACGTTCTTGTCTGGCAAAGTCAAACGTGCACCGAATTGGGTACAACGGTTGTCGTTGGAATGGTTGCATCGGATGTGCACCGAGCCCAAGCGTTTGGCCGGACGTTACGCAGTCGATGCCTACCGGATACTGCCGATCATCGCGCGGCAGTTGCGAAAGCATCATTGGGATAGGTAAGGCTGAGTGTAGAACGGCTACTGGTTTTTGCACGGAAAGCTGTCGATAACGCGGAACGATTTCGCCTTGGTTCACGTGCAAAAACAGCATAAGTGCCCAGTTAAATTACGGGGTTAGCGGTTTCTTCAGTCAGCATTTTAGGTGCAGCAATTTTCGGCTGATCGTTGCGTTCATGAACATGACGATGAGACGTGCGATCAATGTTCAGGCTTAACATTTGCGGACGACTGTAGTGACCGCGACTATCCATCTGGCGTTTGCGTTTTTCAATTTCAAAAAAGTCGATGTCCGCGATCACCCCACCTTCGCCCTCGGTTATCGAACCGACAACTTCGCCTTGTGGGTCGATGATCGTGGTGTAGCAACACCCGGAGATTGGACCGATGGCGCAACCGGATGCTGACTTCCATTTGACGGGTGAACAGGTCGCCGGCGAACGATCATCCGTAGTGGCGGACGGCACGACTACGGCTTTCCAGCAACCTGTAGTGCTCAGAGCCTATTTCAAACGGCGTCTGCACGAAAGAGAAGTACGGGTAGTACGCAACGATGGTTTCCGGGAAAACGGCGAACTGAACGCCCTTTTCACCGAGTTCAAGAATCTTGGCGACGACCTTTACAACAGTGCCTTTGTTGATCCCTGGCGCACAACACAATAGGATTTAGATCAACATACAAAAAAAGGAACAGTCGATGAATCGTCGTTACGTGACCGCAGATGTATTTACGGATACGCGGTTCCATGGCAATCCACTCGCAGTGGTGTTGGACGCTGAGGGGTTGTCCACGCGCCAAATGCAAACCGTTGCTGCCGAATTCAACTACGCGGAAACCACTTTTGTGCTGCCGCCTACAGCCGCAAAAAATACGGCGCGTATCAGAATTTTCACCCCGGTTCGGGAAATGCCCTTCGCGGGCCATCCGAATATAGGCACCGCGTATGTGCTGGCACATCAGGCGGAAAAAGAGGGGCGTTCGTTGCCGGACAGCATCACTCTTGAACAAATCGCAGGTGAAGTGCCCCTTAGGTTTCTCAGACAAGGCAACAACGTCGTCGGGGCTGAGCTTGTCACTCCGACGCCATTCATATCGCTTTCAACCGTATCTGCACAAAATGCCGCGCTGTGCTTGTCGCTCAGCGTGAACGATGTCCTGACTCACATCCACACCCCTCAAATCGCGTCAGTCGGCATGCCGTTCTTGATCATGGAACTGATGTCGAGAAATGCGTTGCGAGCCTGTGTACCCAACCTGAGTGCGTTCAAATCGCTGTTCCCCTTAGATGGCGCTACTGCTGTTTATGCCTACACGCGAGCAGTTCAGGACTCGGCGTCAGCCTGCGAAATAGAAGCCCGGATGTTTACCATTCGAATGACAGAAGACCCCGCAACTGGCGGCGCAGCAGCCGCACTCGCCGCATTGCTGTCCAAGGTTCAAGGCGTGGACGATCTGGAGTTGGTGATTGCCCAAGGTACAGATATTGGCCGACACAGCCTGCTGCGAACGGCGGTCCAAACAACCGCGAAAGGCGCGTTCGTCAGGCTTGGAGGGGAATGTGTGAGGATGATGGAGGGGGTGTTTTTTTTGGAGGGTGAATAGGAAAATTGCGAAGGAGAAGGCTTAAGAAGTCGACGGATGACGCAATACTCACGCACATGAAAAAGTCCCGAAAAACTCCCGACCATAAAAAAGCCCAACTGGCTAGAGTTGAGCTAAGTCATTGAAAAATATGGTCGGGACGGAGTGATTCGAACACTCGACCCCTAGCACCCCATGCTAGTGCGCTACCGGACTGCGCTACGCCCCGACTAGGCGTGAATCTTTTATTCGCGTCTGCGAAAGAGGATCAGGAATATAGCCTAAGCGTTTGAATTAATAAAGTATGGGCTGACCAATTACTTGCGCAGCACACCCAGTACGTCTTCCAGTTCTGAAATCATCTGGCGGATCATTTGTTTGTACTGGGTCGTGTCGTCCTTGGCCTCATCACTGGACATACGCAAGCGCGCACCGCCAATGGTGAAACCTTGGTCGTAGAGCAAGGCGCGGATCTGCCGGATCATCAGCACATCTTGTCGCTGATAATACCGCCGATTTCCACGTCGTTTGACCGGATTGAGCTGAGGAAATTCCTGTTCCCAATAACGCAAGACATGCGGTTTGACCGCACAGAGCTCGCTGACTTCACCAATAGTGAAGTAGCGTTTGCCTGGAATGGGCGGTAGCTCGTCGTTATGACTTGGTTCCAGCATAAGCCTCAACTCGGGCCTTCAACTTCTGCCCTGGACGAAAGGTGACCACACGGCGAGCCGTAATCGGGATTTCTTCTCCCGTCTTTGGATTTCGACCAGGCCGCTGGCGTTTATCGCGCAGATCGAAATTGCCGAAACCGGACAATTTAACCTGTTCGTTATCTTCCAACGCGTGCCTGATTTCCTCAAAGAACAGCTCAACCAGTTCCTTGGCTTCCCGTTTGTTCAGGCCTAGCTCTTCATACAAGCGTTCGGCCATCTCAGCTTTAGTCAGAGCCCCCATACGCTACTTCCTTAACGTGGCGTTTAACCTTTCCTCGAGAGAGGTGAGGATATTATGCGTTGTCGCATTCACCTCATCGTCATTAAGAGTGCGTGATGGATGCTGCCAGGTCAAGCCGACTGCAAGACTTTTTCTATGTGGATCAACACCTTTACCCTGATAGACGTCAAATAGCCTGAGGTCTGTGAGCCATTCGCCTGCATTTTCACGGATTACATCCAATACTGCGCTGGCAGCGACGTCGCTATCAGCAACTAACGCGAGATCACGACGCACTTCCGGGAAGCGTGAAAGCTCCTGGAATTTCGGCAGATGACCCAAGGCGACTTCAGCCAGCAGCAATTCGAAGACAAACACGGTGCGATCAAGACCCAAAGCTTTCGTCAGCTCAGGGTGCAGCGCGCCGACAAACCCGACTTCGCGACCGTCACGTTCAATCCGGGCGGTCTGCCCAGGATGCAGCGCAGGGTGCTGACCTGATGTGAAAGTGAAGGCGTCAAGGGCACCAGCAAAGCCGAGCACTGCTTCAACATCAGCCTTGATGTCGAAGAAATCGACGGTATCCCGACCTTGAGCCCAGCCTTCAGGCAGGCGGCTGCCGCAGATGACGCCAGCAAGCATGGGTTCTTGCTTCAAACCGTCCAACTGACCGACGAACCGCAGGCCGCTTTCGAACATGCGCACGCGGTCTTGCTGACGGTTGAGGTTGTGCTGCAAGGCTTTGACCAGACCTGGCCACAACGAGGACCGCATGGCAGCCATGTCGACCGAAATCGGGTTGGCCAGCAACAAGGGTTCGACGCCAGGGTTGAACAGCTCGAACCACTTGGGATCGATGAAGCTGTAAGTGATCGCTTCCTGATAACCACGTGCGACCAATAAACGACGCAAAAGCGGCAGATCCGCCTGCGCTTCAGCTTTGGCTTGTGGCGCCAAACGCGCCTGCGGATAACGAACCGGCAGACGGTTGTAACCATACAAACGGGCCAACTCTTCGATCAGGTCCACTTCCAGACTGATGTCGAAGCGGTGACTCGGAACCTTAACGAGCCATTGACCCGCAATGCCGGGGGACACGCTCAGGTCCAGGCCGACGAGCAAACGCTCGACTTCAACCGGGTCCATTTCCATACCGAGCATCTGGGTAATACGGTCGGCACGCAGGACAACAGGGGCGATCGATGGCAGGTCTTTCTCGCTGACCGCCTCAATGATCGGGCCTGGCTCGCCGCCAACGATTTCCAGCAACAGGCCTGTTGCGCGCTCCATTGCCTCGCGGGCCAATTGCCAGTCAACGCCACGCTCGTAGCGGTGCGAAGCATCGGTGTGCAGGCCGTAGGAACGAGCTTTGCCCGCGACCATGATCGGATCGAAAAACGCAGCTTCCAGGAATACATCTTTTGTCTTGGCACTGACACCGCTGTGCTCGCCGCCCATGATGCCGGCAATGGCCAAGGCGCGGTCGTGGTCGGCAATGACCAGTGTGTCTGCCCGCAAGCTGACTTCCTGACCATCCAGCAGAACCAGCTTCTCGCCCTCTTCGGCCATTCGCACACGAATGCCGCCGTTAATTTCGGCGAGGTCGAATGCGTGCAGCGGCTGACCCAGTTCAAGCATCACATAGTTGGTGATATCGACTGCGGCATCGATGCTGCGCACGTCTGATCGGCGCAGGCGCTCGACCATCCACAACGGCGTTGGGCGCGACAGATCGACATTACGTACTACTCGCCCCAAGTAACGAGGGCACGCGGCAGTGGCCAACACTTCTATTGGACGCACTTCATCGTTTACAGCAGGCACCGCAGCCACTATTGGGCGCTTGACCTCAGCGGCATACAATGCGCCAACTTCACGCGCCAAACCCGCCACCGACAGGCAATCGCCACGGTTAGGGGTGAGGTCAACTTCAATGCTCGCATCGTCCAGTTCAAGGTAGACGCGGACGTCCTGCCCTACTGGCGCATCGGCGGGCAGCTCCATCAAACCATCGTTGCCCTCGCCTACTTGCAGCTCGGCAGCGGAACACAACATGCCGTTGGACTCCACGCCCCGCAGCTTGGCCTTTTTGATTTTGAAGTCGCCGGGCAGTTCAGCCCCAATCATGGCGAACGGAATTTTCAAGCCAGGGCGCACGTTCGGCGCGCCACACACGATTTGAAAGGTTTCGGCGCCATTGCTGACTTGGCACACGCGCAATTTGTCGGCATCCGGGTGCGGCTCGGTGCTCAACACCTCGCCGACTACCACGCCGGTAAACTCGCCGGCGGCCAACGTAACGCTGTCGACCTCAAGACCGGCCATCGATAGACGCGCAACCAGTTCGTCGCGGGATACTTGCGGGCTTACCCAGCCACGCAGCCATTGTTCACTGAATTTCATCCTGCTCTCCTGAAAGATTCGTTACGAACGTGCGACCTAGCGAAATTGCGCGAGGAACCGCAAGTCGTTGTCGAAGAACAGACGCAAGTCATTCACGCCGTAACGCAGCATGGCCAAACGCTCAACGCCCATGCCGAATGCAAAGCCCTGAAACTCTTCGGGATCAATGCCGGACATCCGCAGTACGTTCGGATGGACCATGCCGCAACCCAAAACTTCCAGCCAGCCGGTTTGCTTGCACACACGGCAACCTTTGCCGCTGCACATCACGCATTGAATATCGACTTCTGCCGACGGTTCAGTGAATGGGAAAAACGAGGGGCGAAAACGCACCGCCAGTTCTTTTTCGAAGAACACCCGCAGGAATTCCTCGATGGTGCCTTTCAGGTCCGCGAAATTGATATCGCGGTCAATCAGCAACCCTTCAACCTGGTGGAACATCGGCGAATGGGTGATATCCGAATCGCAGCGATAAACCCGACCTGGGCAAACGATGCGAATAGGCGGTTGCTGCGTTTCCATGGTCCGCACTTGCACCGGGGAGGTGTGGGTGCGCAAGAGCATGTTCGCATTGAAATAGAAGGTGTCATGCATTGCCCGCGCCGGGTGGTGGCCGGGGATGTTGAGCGCCTCGAAATTGTGGTGATCGTCTTCGACCTCAGGACCTTCAGCAATGCCGTAGCCAATATGAGTGAAGAATTGCTCGATCCGCTCCAGCGTTCGGGTAATTGGGTGCAAGCCCCCAGAGGTTTGGCCGCGGCCCGGCAGGGTCACATCAATGCACTCAGCCGCGAGCTTGGCGGACAGTTCCGCTTGCTCCAACGACGCTTTACGCGCATTGAGAACCTCTGTAACGCGCTCCTTGGCGACGTTGATCAGCGCACCGAATTGTGGACGCTCTTCAGCCGGCAAATTCCCCAGGGTCTTCATCACCTGAGTCAACTCGCCTTTCTTGCCAAGGAACTGAACCCGAATTAGCTCCAGGGCATTAATGTCTTCAGCGTGTTGCACGGCCTCAAGTGCTTGAGAGACCAGCGCATCCAGGTTTTCCATGTACAGACTCCAGATACGAAATAGGGGAAGAGCTTAAAAGGCTCTTCCCCTATTTATGACGTTCAACACCGAGCTCGAAAACCGAGCCCAGTGATTGTCGGGGACTTAGGCCAAAGTGGCTTTAGCTTTCTCGACAATCGCAGCAAACGCAGCTTTTTCGTTCACAGCCAGATCAGCCAGAACCTTACGGTCGATCTCGATGAAAGCTTTTTTCAGACCGGCAATGAAACGGCTGTAGGACAGACCGTTAACACGAGCACCAGCGTTGATACGAGCGATCCACAGAGCGCGGAACTGACGTTTTTTCTGACGACGGTCACGGTAGGCGTATTGACCTGCCTTGATTACCGCTTGTTTGGCAACACGGAATACGCGTGAGCGCGCGCCGTAGTAGCCTTTAGCAAGTTTCAGAATCTTTTTGTGACGTTTACGGGCGACAACGCCACGCTTTACACGAGCCATGAGTTACTTCCTCTATTCTTGACCAGGATTAGCAAAGACGCAGCATGCGCTTCACTTTCGCGACGTCGGACGGATGCAGCAAGCTGCTACCGCGCAATTGACGTTTACGCTTAGTGGACATCTTGGTCAGAATGTGGCTCTTAAAAGCGTGTTTGTGCTTGATGCCATTAGCAGTTTTCAAAAACCGCTTAGCTGCACCACTTTTCGTTTTCATCTTTGGCATGTTCGGTACTCCGCATTCAGTTGATAAACATAACCGTAAGGCCTGCCGTGCCCTGGTGGTTACTTCTTCTTTTTCGGGGCGATGACCATAATCAGTTGGCGTCCTTCCATCTTAGGATGCTGTTCGACCGAACCGTATTCAAGCAAGTCACCTTCAACCCGCTTCAACAATTCCATCCCCAGCTCCTGGTGGGCCATCTCACGACCACGGAATCTTAACGACACCTTGGCCCTGTCCCCATCACTCAGGAAACGTACCAGGTTGCGCAGTTTTACCTGGTAATCCCCTTCCTCCGTCCCTGGACGAAACTTGATTTCTTTTACCTGAACCTGCTTCTGGTTCTTCTTCGCTGCAGCAACCTGCTTCTTCTTTTCAAAGATCGATTTGCCGTAATCCATCACGCGGCAAACTGGAGGTACTGCGTCGGCAGAAATCTCTACCAGATCGAGCTTGGCTTCTTCAGCAATACGAAGCGCTTCATCAATCGAGACGATGCCAATCTGCTCGCCGTCAGCGCCAATTAACCGAACCTCGCGTGCCGAGATATTCTCGTTGATCGGGGCCTTCGGTGCAGCTCGTTTATCTTGTCTCATTTCACGCTTAATAATAATTACTCCGAATCATGGCGACCACGCCGGGAAACCGCTTGAGCGAGAAATTCAGCGAATTGCGCGACCGGCATTGAACCCAGGTCTACGCCTTCACGTGTCCGCACAGCGACAGTCTGCATCTCGACTTCCCGATCTCCAATAACCAAGAGATAAGGAACCTTGAGCAAAGTATGCTCGCGGATTTTAAAGCCGATCTTTTCATTTCTCAAGTCAGACTTGGCACGAAACCCGCTTTCAGACAGGGTTTTTTCTACTTCAAGGGCAAAATCTGCCTGTTTATCAGTGATATTGAGGATCACTGCCTGAGTAGGTGCCAACCAGGCCGGGAAAGCGCCTTCGTAGTGCTCGATCAAAATACCGATGAAACGCTCGAAGGAACCGAGAATCGCACGGTGCAGCATGACCGGGTGCTTGCGGCTGTTATCTTCCGAAACATACTCGGCGCCCAAGCGGATTGGCAGGTTGAAATCGAGCTGCAATGTGCCGCATTGCCAGACCCGACCCAGACAATCCTTCAACGAAAATTCAATCTTGGGGCCGTAAAAGGCTCCCTCGCCGGGTTGCAGATCATACGGCAAACCAGCGATGTCGAGTGCAGCTGCCAATGCATTTTCTGCACGATCCCACAAATCATCCGAACCAACGCGCTTTTCAGGGCGAGTCGACAGCTTCAGTTCGATATCCTTGAAGCCGAAGTCAGCGTAGACATCCAGCGTCAATTTGATGAACGCGGCGGACTCAGCCTGCATTTGCTCTTCAGTACAGAAGATGTGCGCATCGTCCTGTGTGAAACCACGTACGCGCATGATGCCGTGCAACGCACCTGACGGCTCATTGCGGTGGCAAGCACCAAACTCAGCCAGACGCATTGGCAGTTCGCGGTAGCTTTTCAGGCCTTGATTGAACACCTGCACATGGCACGGGCAGTTCATCGGCTTGATGGCATAGTCGCGGTTCTCGGACTGCGTGGTAAACATGTTTTCGGCGTAGTTAGCCCAGTGACCAGACTTTTCCCAAAGGGAACGATCGACCACCTGTGGCGTTTTAATCTCCAGATAACCGTTTTCGCGCTGTACTTTACGCATGTACTGCTCAAGCACTTGGTACAGGGTCCAGCCATTCGGGTGCCAGAAGACCATGCCCGGCGCTTCTTCCTGGGTGTGAAACAACCCAAGACGCTTGCCAATCTTGCGGTGATCGCGCTTTTCAGCTTCTTCGATCCGCAGGATATAAGCAGCCAATTGTTTCTTGTCTGCCCACGCAGTGCCGTAAATCCGTTGCAGCTGTTCGTTCTTCGCGTCACCACGCCAGTAGGCGCCAGACAGCTTGGTCAACTTGAACGACTTGAGAAAGCGTGTGTTCGGCACGTGGGGGCCGCGACACATGTCGACGTATTCTTCGTGGTAATACAGGCCCATGGTCTGTTGCTCGGGCATGTCTTCAACCAAGCGCAGCTTATAGTCTTCATGGCGAGCCGTGAAAACCTCGATGACTTCTGCTCGCGGCGTAACCTTCTTGATGACGTCGTAATCTTTTTCGATCAGCTGCTGCATACGCAATTCGATTGCAGCCATATCGTCTGGCGTGAACGGACGCTCGTACGCGATATCGTAATAGAAGCCGTCATCGATCACGGGGCCGATAACCATTTTGGCCGTCGGATACAGTTGCTTGACTGCGTGCCCTACCAAGTGAGCGCAAGAGTGGCGAATGATCTCCAGCCCCTCTTGATCCTTGGGCGTGATGATTTGCAGGCTGACATCGCCCTCGATGAGATCGCTGGCGTCGACCAGTTGACCGTTGACCTTGCCGGCCACGGTGGCTTTGGCCAGGCCGGCACCGATCGACAGTGCTACCTCGGCTACGGAAACCGGATGATCGAACGAACGCTGACTGCCGTCGGGAAGAGTAATGGTGGGCATGGCGCCTCCTCTCCTAGTGGTGACCCCTACCAAAGGTCACGTGGGTTGGGATGAGCCAGTACAAGATCCGGCGGTATGCCTGCCTCACAGTGGCAGGAGCCCGAAGGCCAACCGTTTAACCGAACCAGAGTGACTGGAGTGGAACAAACAGGTGTGCAGCAAATAAAGCGATTACAACGACCAACTGAGCAGTTGCTCGGCCACCCGCGGATATTCAGGCGCGCATGCTACCACACATGTTCACGAAGGACGCCGCGACATGACTCAAATCCGCAAAGACAACCAAAAAAGAGCCTTACACTGAACTAGAAGAAAGAAACGACCCTCAGATGTTGGGTGAACGTTGTGACACAAACCCCTCATCACAAGGAGTATTCAAGCATGCGTGTTTATCGCTTATTCACTCTCGCCGCTTCCCTCGCGATGCTGCTGCCTTTCGGCGCACAGGCTGCTCAAGCCGTTTGGCCAGGTGGTGGACGCGCTGAGTTCGTCAACGACTGCGTGAGCATCGCCAGCAAGAATCTTGGTCAGGCGTCGGCTCAGGCGCATTGTGATTGCGGTGCGGATACCGCAGAGAAAAAACTCAGCCCCGCCGAAATGAAGGTGCTTGATGACCAAACGGACATCGGCCGAGCTGCACGTGCGAAGTTACTCAAAGAAGTCGATACTGCATGCCCGAGAAAATAGATTATTCAATCGGTGAATGGGGCATTACTCGCCCGAACTTCAGCTTTTTCCACTTTTTTTACGATAAAAGTGGATTTTTTTAAACAGTCTAAATTGAGCGAAGGCCCCGTAGAACGGGGCTTTTAACCATCTAACCACGTACCTGAGGTGTATTGCGTGTGTAAACAGTGCTGCGAAAGCGCTCTACATCCAAACATTTCGACTATGATAGCTCGGTGTGCCCAGTTGGCCTGAGCAGCACAGTACTACTGAAAAATTATGTTCTTGGAGATACACCATGTCTAATCGCCAAACCGGCACCGTAAAATGGTTCAACGATGAAAAAGGCTTCGGCTTTATCACTCCTCAGGGTGGCGGTGACGACCTGTTCGTACACTTCAAAGCTATCGAAAGCGACGGCTTCAAAAGCCTGAAAGAAGGCCAGACTGTTTCGTTCGTGGCTGAGAAAGGCCAGAAGGGCATGCAAGCTGCTCAGGTTCGCAGCGAGTAATTTCCCCTCGAACTAAAAAAACCCCGTCCACGTGACGGGGTTTTTTATGGGCGAACAAAAGCGCCCTGCCCGCCATTAGCCGCAATTGACGCGAGTGATCGTCGCCGAATCATCCGCATTAACATTCAGGCGATCTGAACGGTATTCGAGCGTCACGATAGTATCGGGCTTAAGCAGTCGAACGCTCCAGGCGCCGGCCTTGATCCGAGCTTGCTCCAACAGTTCGGGTGATGCTTTCTTACCCACGGCGAAATTAGCGGCGGCAGCGTTGCAACTGCTGCGCCCCTCCTCCGTGACTCCCGGGTCCTGGGCGGGCATTGGTTTCGTGCCACACCCAGCCAGTAAGGCTGCTGCGACCACAACACCAAACGATGCAAACTTCCAAGGCATACAACCTCCTTTCAAATAACGGTATCGAGCCGTCCTGCGACAGCGTCCAAAAGGTTCTGCTGCAAAGGCTGTCACTGCTGAGCTCCGCCTTCGAAGCCGGGAAGTCTGCCTCAGCCGGTAATCGGGCGCGCAGCCCAATCGTGTCAAAACGTGTTCAGTACACATCCACATAATCAAATCGCGGATTAGCCCAGTTATCCTTTAGCGCATTGAATATCTGCATGACCCACACCGCATCACTGGCTGGAATAGGCCCTACACAGCCGGAACCTGCAGACCAGGTTTCGAGACGAAACAGCAAGCCGTCGATGTCGACCCCGCCCACTGCCGACGACGAGATATAAGCGTTACCGGCCGTGGTCACGCGCAATTGGTTATGTACCTCATCGTTGCCCGAGGCAATGAGTTGGCGCACGGCATCTAACGTGAAACTAGCAGCGTTGTTCAAATCAATGTGCACGGCGGCATCCTCGTAAATGTATCGACAAGTTTGGCATGAGCCTCTCGTCATGCCTAAGTCTGAGTGCCAAATGCTGGCCAAGATGGTTTACTGACCCGCTTTAGCGCGCAGGGTTGCAGCGAAGTAGAGGCACCCGGGCCTTTTTTTGGACCAGATGAGATCGAAATGGCAATTGTATCAATTGACGCGGACATTAAGGCCAAGTGGCCTCAGGGACAGTGCTCGTATAGCCCGGGCAGCGCTGAAGAAATGGCGATTATCGGCATAGACTTGCTGGTTAAAGAGTTGGGCACCGAAGGCGCCCAAGCGTTTGTCAGCCAGGTTTTCGAGAAATACCCTACGGGACAGGCCGGCGAGTAACGCAGCACCCAATAAGGGTTTCGTAGGGCGTATGGCCGAGTTACTTCAAGCGACCCAGCCGCGCGGTCAGCAGGTCAAAGAACCCTTGGGCATCGCCGTTTTCAACCCAGAATACGTTCTTGTCTTGCTTGAGCGTGTCGTACCAATCAACCACGGTCTGGCCGAAAGTAATGCCCTCGCGAGTGTCTATCGCCAGGTTGACTTGCTTGCCGGAAAACAGCTCTGGTTTAAGTAAGTAAGCAATGACGCTGGCGTCATGTACCGGGCCACCCGGCAGACCGTAATGCACCATGTCGGCCTTGACGTATTCGTTAAGAATATCGCCGACCAACTTACCCGCTTGATTGTTTAGCGCCTCAATCTGTTTGAGTCGCGCCTCGCTGGTTAGGATTTTATGAGTAACGTCCAATGGGATGTACGTCAGTTTCACGCCGCTGGCCAGCACCACCTGTGCGGCGTGCGGGTCGGCAAACATGTTGAATTCCGCGACGGGCGTGATATTGCCACCGTTGAAGTGCGCGCCGCCCATGACGATGACTTCTTTAATGCCCTGAGTGATGTGCGGCGCTTGTATCAGCGCCAGTGCCAGATTGGTCTCTGGGCCGAGTAACGCTAGGGTAATACTGTGCGGCGGCGCTTTGCTCAAGGTTTCAATCAGGTAATCCACCGCATTACCTTTGGCCAACCCCACTTTGGGCTCATGCACCGCGACACCGGGCAGGCCTTCTTGACCATGGATGTTTTCGGCGTAAATCGGCGTGCGCACTAAAGGTTTGGGTGCGCCTGCGTAGACAGGCACTTCTTCGCGCCCCGCCCATTCCCGGGCCAACCGGGCATTGCGTGAGGTCTTATCCAACCGCACATTACCGGCCACGGTGGTGATGGCCAGCACATTCAACTCTTCAGGCGACGCCAATGCCAACAGCAGCGCCACCACATCGTCTGCGCCCGGATCGGTATCGATGATCAGGTCGCGTTTTTCGGCGGCCTGCACAGCGCTAACACTGAGTAAGGACAAAAGCAGGACACTCCGAACAAGTTGTTGCAGGTAGTGGGTATAGCGTGACATGTGAAGTTCCCTATTCAAACGCGCTTACTACTTGAGCATCGCCTTTTAGAAGGTGACGCCTGCGACAAGAGCGATATTGGTATACGGCTGGCATTCACCCGTGCGCACGATGGCTCGTGCCGAACGGCTCAGTTTTTTTAGCTCATCATGACTGACCGAACACTGCCGGCCCAAGCCACCCTGGAGGTGCAGGCCTTCAACGACAACCAATGCCGGAGGTTGTTTATCAAACATCTCCTCGGCAATCACATGGCTCTCGACCTGCATTTCTGTCAGGACGATCCGCAACACGCTGGCGAAATCGGGAATGCCTGGGGTCAGCGCCAAATCGATAAGCTCGACACCCGGCGGCACCGGCATCCCGGCATCGACGATCATCAAGATGTCGCCATGGCCCAACGAAGCGATAACCCGCGACAAAGCGATATTGAGCAGCGGTGTCTTTTTCATGGTTGATGAAAACTCTGAACGTCATTGAAGTGGGGGATGGAAGGTTGTGCTCCCGCCCGCGTGACCGACAAGGCCGCAGCAATCTGACCAAACTGGATGGCCTGAGCCTCGCTCTTGCCCTGCGCCAATGCCGCGGCAAAACCACCGACGAAGGTGTCGCCCGCCGCAGTGGTGTCAACCGGCTGGACCTTGGGCGCCGGAAAATGCTGAACACCTTGACCGTCGGCGAACAGCGACCCCTGAGCGCCCAAGGTGATGATGACTTTTGCGACGCCCGCTTCGAGCAGCTTGTTCGCGGCTTTTTCGGCGGATGCCAGAGAGTCCACCGCCAGCCCGCTCAATGCAGCGGCCTCGCTTTCATTAGGAATCAAATAATCGATCATCGGCAACCAGGCGCTCGGCAATGGACCCGTGGCCGGTGCCGGGTTAAGGATGACAACCTTGCCCAATTCACGACCGCGCTTGAGGGTGTACGCGACGGTGTCCATCGGGACTTCAAGCTGGCAGATGATCACGTCGGCCTGAGCCAGTTTGGCGTCAAAGCCTGCTAATACCTCAGGGGTCAACCGCCGGTTGCCACCCGCCACGATGACAATCGCGTTCTGGCTGCTGGCATCCACCACGATGAGCGCGACGCCGCTGGAAACACCTGTCGCGATGGTCACCGCCTCACAATCAATCTGTTCAGTCAACAATGCGGCACGCAGCTGTTCACCATACGCGTCGTCCCCGACGCAACCCACCATCGCGACGTGGGCGCCCAGCCGTGCCGCAGCCACCGCCTGATTAGCACCTTTACCGCCCGGCACGGTGGTAAACGATTCACCGGCCAAGGTTTCACCTGCACGCGGCAGGCGTTGCGCCCGAGTGACCAAATCCATGTTTAAGCTGCCCACTACCACTACGTTTGCTTGCATGCGTCAGCACTCTTTGATCCGTCTCAACGGCTATCTGTTTACGGCTATCTGTTTCAACGAAAGGCGTTGAAAACAGTGGTTGGCGGCGCCGTGGACTCCCGGATAACGATACTCGGCGCCACGATGCGCTGCTCAATGGCGGTGTCGGTTGGGGCAGAGATGCGCCGAAGCAGCACCTCAGCAGCCATTTCACCTAGTTGCAAAATTGACTGGCCGACCGTGGTCAGCGCCGGGTAAACAAAGCGGCTCATTTGGATGTCATCAAAACCAATCACCGACAGGTCGCCGGGCACCCGCACGTTGCGCTCGGCAGCCGCCCGTAATACGCCGATACCTATCATGTCGTTACCGGCAAAGATGGCCGTTGGCGGGTTGTGGTCCAACAAGCCAACCGCCGCCTGGTAGCCGCCCGGACTGGTAAAATCGCTCTCCACCACCCACTCTTCCGGCACGACCACCTTAGCTTCAAACATGGCCCGGCGATAACCGGCCAGACGCATCTGCGCGACACTGGTTTTGGCAGGCCCGCAGATGCAGGCTATATGCCTATGCCCCAGGTCCAGCAGATGACAGGTGGCCAGATAAGCCCCCAATTCGTGGTCGATTCGCACCAGATCAGCAACGATGCCCTCCAGATCACGGTCGACCACCACCATGGGCGTACGCACCGCTGACAGGCCTTCGTCCATGCCGATGCCGCCGCCCACAGAGGAGACGATCAAACCGTCGACGCGTTTTTCCAGCAGTACGCGCAAGTAACTGCGTTGCTTGTCTGGGTTATCGTCGGCGTTGCACAAAATCACGCAAAACCCGTTGCGCTCGCAATAGTCCTCAATGCCCCGCGCTAGTTCAGCGAAATACGGGTTGCTGCCATTGGGAATCAGCAAGCCAATGGTCGAGGTCGCCTTGGCCTTGAGCGACCGGGCGACGGCGCTGGGTACGTAGTCGAGGGTAATGATGGCCGCCTCGACCTTGATCCTTACTTCGTCACTAACAGGCCTGGTTTTGTTCAGAACGTGGGACACCGTTGTGTAGGAAATCCCCGCCAGCGCAGCTACATCCTTGATGGTCGACATATCAAGCCTGCCGACGTGCGCGGTTGCTGCGGTAGGTATCCAGCACCACCGCGACGACAATCACCGCGCCGGTAATAATGCGTTTGGTCGGTTCAGTTGCGCCGATTTGCGCCAACCCGGCGGCCAGCACCGAGATAATCAAGACACCGAAGAACGTGCTGATCACCGATCCACGGCCACCCATCAAACTGGTGCCCCCGATGACAACGGCGGCAATCACTTGCAACTCTAAGCCAGACCCCGCGTTTGGATCGGCGGCTTCCAGGCGTGAAATCTGGAACAGCGCCGCAACGCCGGCTAGCAGGCCCATCAGCGAAAACACCAGAATCTTGTAGGGTTTTGGATTAATCCCCGCCAGACGCACCGCCTCTTCGTTGGTACCGATTCCGATCAGATACCGGCCAAAAACGGTACGGGTCAGCACGGCCTGGGCAATGAAGATCACGGCCAGCGCAATGATGAACGAAGGCGAAATCCCAAACGCAATCGGGTTCGACAGCCAGGCGAACGCATCGCCGATATACGCAGTACGCGAGCCAGTCATCTGGTAGGCGACGCCACGGGCCATCTCCAGAACACCGAGGGACACGATAAACGACGGAATTTTCCAGGCCACGGTGATCGAGCCGGTAATCGTCCCGGCAATTGCAGCGCAAACCATTCCCAACAACGCGGCAGGCACAACGCCCCAGCCCCATCCAAGGATGGCAACGCTAACGGCGGACGCGGCCAAGGCCAGGACTGAGCCGATCGACAAGTCGATGCCGCCGATGATCAGGACGAATGTCATGCCCACCGCCAGCACCATCAAGTCGGGGATCTGGTTGGCCAAGGTGCTGAATGTTTCGTACGACAAGAAGTGATCGCTGAGTGCGGAAAACAGCACAATCATCGCGGCCAATGCGCCCGCCAGGCCCAAGTAAGTGCCAAGGCCATAATAGTTACCGCTGCGTTTTCCGGGCGATGGCACGGCCTGGTTTGACGGGGTCGTGGTGGTAGAGGGTTTCATAAGTCGTTCCTGGGCGCGGCTTCAGTCAGCAGCGCATCACGTTTTTGATAGCCGGCAAACGCGGCGGCAAGCAGTTCGTCCTGGGTCCAGGTCTCCCGTTCGAAGGTATCGATCAGGCGGCCAGCGGACAGCACGCCGATACGATCACAGATCAGCATCAACTCACGCAGATCACTGGAGACCACGACCAGCGCCCTGCCCTGGCGGGTCAATTCGCCCAATAGCGCATAGATATCAAACTTGGCGCCGACATCGATACCACGAGTCGGCTCGTCGAACAGCATCACTGTACTCTCGCGCTCCAACCAACGACCGATCACGACCTTCTGTTGATTGCCACCCGACAGCTCGGAGACTAATTGGGTCGGGCTGGAACTGCGGATGCGCATGGCATCGACTTGACGTTGGGCCAGTTGCATTTCATCGCGGCCGTTAACCACACCGCCTTTGGAGATCGACGGCATGTTACCCAGCGCGATGTTGGCGCTGATCGATTGCGTCAGCAACAAGCCTTCACCCTTGCGGTCTTCGGTGATCAACGCGATGCCCTCTTTAACCGCGTCGACCGGAGAGCGAATGGTTACCGGCCGTGAAGGAAACCCCAACGCAATAGTGCCGGTGTCCGCGATGTCAGCACCATAAATCAACCGTAACAGCTCAGTGCGACCGGCGCCGATCAACCCGGAAATGCCGAAAATCTCGCCACTTCGGACCTCGAACGACACGTCCATCACCTTGTTCGAGCGGCCCAGTCCTTTGACCGACAAGGCCACGTCGCCTATCTGGCGCGGGCCCAGGTCAATATGCTCACCCAGCTCGCGCCCGACCATCAACGTGACCAGTTGCTCACTGTTGTAATCGGCCATTGGCTCGACGCAGACCAACTGACCGTCACGCAGCACCGCAATCCGTTGTGCGACACGGGCCAGCTCTTCCAGCCGGTGGGAAATATAAATGATCGACACGCCGCGTGCTTGCAGGCGGGTGATCTGTTCAAAAAGCATTTCGACTTCACGGGACGTCAGCATCGCCGTCGGTTCGTCGAGAATCAGTACATGGCAATCGCCAATCAAGTTGCGGGCTATCTCGACCATCTGTTGATGGCCTATCCCCAACTCGCTGACCAAGGTGTCTGGATCGATAGCATCCAGTCCGACCTGAGCCATGGCCTGAATGGCGTCAGCGCGCAATTGCTTGCGATTGATCCAGCCGCCACGATTGGGCAAGTTATCGAGGAACAGGTTTTCCGCCACAGATAACGTTGGCAGCAGGTTCAGCTCTTGCATGACCATGCGGATCCCGAGCTGCTCGGCCTGGGTTCGACTGGTGGGCGCGTAAGCTTGACCCTGAAACTTCATCTGCCCCGTGGTTGGCGTAACCAGCCCACCAATAATTTTCGACAGCGTACTTTTACCGGCACCATTTTCACCGGTCAAAGCCAACACTTCACCGCGCGATAGCGTCAGGTCGATGTTGCCGAGCACAGGTTGAGCGTAGGTTTTGCCGATACCGCTGACCGATAGAACCGTCGCCTGAGCAGACGCTGACATGAGAATCTCCAGGCGCCCGCCGCGATAGCGGGCGCTCTTATTGCAGAAGAACGACTATTGCCGAGTATTACGGTTTAGTAACCAGCTCGACGGGCGTTTCAATCCGGTCGCTGGCGCTGTCGGCCTTACCGTCTTTGATGATTTTCAGCGCGGCTTCGATACCGAACACCGCTTGCTTGGCAGCGAACTGATCGGCAGTCGCCAGCACTCGGCCGTCTTTGAGCATCGGCTTGATCGCGTTGATGTTGTCATAGCCGACCACTTGCACTTTGCCAGCCTTGCCCGCAGCGCGCACGGCCGATACAGCGCCCAATGCCATGCTGTCGTTACCGGCCAAGAGTGCCTTGACGTTCGGGTACTCGTTGAGGATGGCCGACGCTACAGCGTTGCCTTTATCGATTTCCCAATTACCCGACTGCGTGGAGACGATTTTCATCCCGGCAGCGTCCATGGCGTCTTTAAAACCGGCGGTACGTTGCTGAGCATTGGTGGTGGTTGACACCCCTTCGATGATTCCAACCTCATCGCCAGACTTCAACTGCTTGGCCAAGTAGTCACCTACAATACGCGCGCCTTTGCGGTTGTCAGGGCCTACGAATGGCACACTCATGCCCTTGCTTTTCAGCACGTCCGGGTCAAGTTGGTTGTCGATGTTGATGACCGTGATACCGGCGTCTTGAGCCTTCTTGATCACCGCCACCAATGCTTTAGAGTCGGCGGGGGCAATGACCAGTGCGTTGACTTTCTGCACGATCATTTGGTTGACGATGGAGATTTGCGCAGTGGTGTCGGACTCGTCCTTGATGCCGTTAGAGATCAAGTCGAAATCAGCCGAATGTTCTTTTTGGTAGGCCTTGGCGCCGTCTTCCATGGTCAGGAAAAACTCATTGGCCAGTGACTTCATCACCAACGCAACTTTTGGTTTTTCAGGGGTCTGAGCATGCGCTGCGGACAGCGGAAGGATGGCCGAGGCGGCGGTGAGCATAGCGACAGCGAGAAGACGAGCAGCGAATGGCAGCTTCATGGGTTCACTCCGATCTTATGATTATTTTTAGCATCGAATGCGAGGAGGCGCAAACGTTTGCGTGAAGGGGACTATAGAACGACGCAATGATTTGTCAACTCTCCACTCACGCCTCCTGACGAGCAACGCGGTGACTTATTGAGTTTGCTTAACGGCGCCATCACGTCGGTCCTAGAATTTGATCAATCCGTCGGTTGCGAAAATTCCCACAGTGAAATACTGTATGCACATACAGCAAACCAAGGATTCCTCCGTGGCAAAGACGACTGCAGCGACACCCAAGGCCCCTAGTTCCTACGAACTACTTGGCGTGCGGATTCAAAAGATCATCAATTCCACTCACGCACAGAAATCGAGAACCGCGCTGATTATGCGTCTTCCAGAAGAGCTGGAAGATGAGTGGAATCAACTACTGGGCGAAATAGCAGAAAACGATAACGTCACCCTCGCCTACCGTGACGACGGCGGCGTGCAGATTTTCTGGACCGTACCGAAGGAAGATTGAGGCAGTGTTTGTACGAATAATCGCCTTGCTAGCATTGAGCTTTTCCATCACTGCCCATGCTGATGCACCCCGCACCTTCAGTGAAGCCAAAAAAATCGCGTGGGGTCTCTATGCGCCGCAATCGACCGAGTTTTATTGCGGCTGCAAATACAGCGGACACCGGGTCGATATCGCCGGATGCGGGTATGTCCCACGCAAAAGTGCCAGCCGCGCCCAGCGCATTGAATGGGAGCACATCATGCCGGCCTGGCAGATCGGCCATTTGCGCCAATGTTGGCAAAACGGTGGACGTAAGAACTGCACCAAGAACGATTCGATGTACCAGCACGCCGAAGCCGACTTGCACAATCTGGTGCCGAGTATTGGGGAGGTCAACGGTGACCGAAGCAACTTCAGTTTTGGCTGGCTTCCCGTCCGGTCAGGGCAATACGGTTCTTGCCTGACTCAAGTCGATTTCAAAGCCAAGAAGGTCATGCCACGCCCATCGATTCGCGGAATGATCGCCCGGACCTATTTTTATATGAGCAAGCAATACGCCCTGCCCCTGTCGAAACAAGACCGCCAGTTGTACGAAGCCTGGAACAAGACGTACCCGGTAGAGCCGTGGGAAAGTCAACGCAATCAGCGGGTGGCCTGCGTGATGGGTCGAGGCAATGAGTTTGTCGGCCCGGTGAATCTTAAGTCCTGCAGCTGACTAGCGAAACAATCGACGCAAAAAAGCCCGACACTTGCGAAAGTGCCGGGCTTTTTGATGAAGCCGGACGACGTCTTATGACGCGTCGGCTGCATCCTCTTCAGCCTGGATACGCAGGGAGCGCTGGATCATCAACTCCGACGCGTAATCAGCGGCCAATTCGGCAGCGTCGACGGGCTCGATCGCGCCGCGGCCGATCAAACCGGTCAAGGCCGAGGCTGCAAACATATCCCAAATGTCTTGTTCATCATCTAGCAGTGACATGCGTACTTCCTCGTCTAAATAGAGACGGCACTGTAACACCGGACGTCGCCGGACGTTGTAAGTCAGTTCCGAAAACAGGCCAATTCTTGAAGCGCGCCCTTTACAATTTTTGCGTGTTTCCACTCATCGGAAGATCGTCCAATGTCGTTCAAAAAGGTGCAATTTCTTCGACAGTGAGAAGTCCGAAAGAGAGGCTTTGTAGAAACGTTTTTTCGAGCGACAGCTCTTGCGCCGTAGCTGCTTGAAGTGATCGACATGCCGCACTTTTACGTTAACTGGCGGAGGCGCATTGATGGACCAGCAAATAGGATTTGAAATTTGTTATCAGTTCAACGGAGAGCAGCGTCACTTTGCTCATAACGCCGCTCATTTGTGTGAAAGTGAAGCGCTGCACATGGCCACCCTTCACGCAGGGATTGTGAGCGCCCATGCGCAGGTGGCCGCTGGCCCGCTTCGATTGGCACTCCAGCAAGCCGAAGGGCTTGGGATTACCGGAGTGCAATGGAAACGCTCGAGTTAAAACGACTTTAAATGCTGGGGTACTCACCCGTACCCTCTGGCCAAGGCGTCAACAGCTCAAAACCGGTAGCGGTGACCGCTACCATGTGCTCCCACTGAGCAGACAGGGATTGATCGCGGGTCAGAACCGTCCAGCCATCGGGTAATACCTTGGTGCCGGGTTTCCCCGCGTTGATCATCGGCTCAATGGTGAACACCATGCCGATTTTCAATTTCATTCCCTGCCCGGCACTGCCGTAATGCAGCACTTGCGGGTCTTCGTGGTAGGCGCGGCCGATGCCGTGCCCGCAGTATTCGCGCACCACGCTAAAGCCTTCGCGATGGGCAACGCTCTGAATGGCATAACCGATATCGCCCAGCGTTGCCCCGGGGCGAACGGCGAGGATGCCGGCGCGGGTGGCTTCATACGTGGTCTCCACCAGGCGCCGTGCCAATGGGCTGACTTCACCCACAAAATACATGCGGCTAGTGTCGCCAAACCAACCGTCTTTGATCACTGCCACATCGATGTTGATGATGTCACCATCCCTGAGGATGTCTGTTGGCGACGGAATACCGTGGCACACCACCGTGTTCGGAGAGATACAGGTGGTTTTTGTAAAACCGTGATAGCCCACGTTGGCCGGAATGACTTTCAGCTCGTTCACGATGTAATCGTTGCAGATATCGTCCAGCGCTTCGGTGCTGATCCCGGCTTTTACATGAGGACCTATCATCGCCAGTACATCTGCGGCCAATCTGCCGGCGATTCGCAGTTGAACCAGATCGGCTTCGGTCTTGATACTGATGCTCGGGCTCATTGCAACGCTTCCTGGGATTGGCCAGTCTGAGCCGATAGGTCAAATGGAGTCGCCGATAAGACACTGCCACCCGCGTGTTCGGCACGAATGAGCAGTTGGCAGATATCGCTGTAATTCAACGCAGGATGCAGTTCCGCCATCATCCCGACCTTCATCCAATGCTCGGCTTGTGCATTGATAGAACGACTCAGCGCCGCGCTAGCAGCGCGCGCATTGGCATGCATTTGTTCCGATATTTTTACCAGCCCCATCTCTAACACCTCGCAATCAATATACGAAGCATATACGTTTCATTTATAAATGATCAACAGGGAGGGATGCAATTGAAGCGGATAATCAAGAAAGCGCAGAAATCGGGATGGTGGGGTACCGCATTAATCAGTCAGACATTCTGAAAGCGACAGCGCGAGCTGACCGATCGCGTCTTGATCGACTCCCGTGAGCGCGCGGTAATGAAGGATGACGATTCGTTCGGCCTCGGTCAGACTTTCGATACGCAGCGGCGTTCGATGGCCAGACAGCAAATAAAGCACGTCAACGCCCTTGAAACTCAAGGCCGCCAGGTAATCGGAGCGCGGCGTACGCTGGCCACTTTCATATTTACCCTGCGCGTTGGCTTCGACGCCGCCGATCGCGGCGAAGTCATGTTGAGAGAGCCCCAGCGTCTTGCGCTCTTCTTTCAACCGCGAACCGAGATGATTCATTTGGGTTTACCTAAAGAGTAATATCACTCATAACCATACGCGCACTTTGCTTACGGGGTTGAACAATCAAATCAGCGTCTGGATAAGGTGGCGGTTTGAGTTGTCAAATCGCCGCGCGGCGCTGGGCAAACGGCTCCACAGGCCTTATGTATGGGGCTTAATGGCATCGATTGGCGCATTTATTTCAACGAAAATTTAATTGCACGGTCTGACCGAAGGAACCCCATCCGCCGACCGTTTAGGACAAAACACACAACAAAAAGCCGAGGCATGAGCCTCGGCGATCGGTGACGTCAGATGATCGGACCTAAACAGTCATTTCCTGTGCGCGAAAGAATGAGTAATCCGTGTAGCCGATTTCCGTCCCGCCAAAAAAACTCGGGCGGTCGTAAAGGTTCAATGGTTGCTTGTTACGAATGCGCTCAGGCAGGTCCGGGTTGGCGATGAAGTCGCGCCCGAAAGCCACCAGGTCTGCATCGCCAGCGTTGATGATGGCTTGGGCTGTGTCGCCCTTGAAGCCACCCGCCGCGATAATGATGCCCTTGTAGTGCTTGCGAATCAGTTGTGCAGCTACCGGGTTTTGATCCTTGGTGTCGTCATCGACGTTGCCTAAAATACGCGGCTCAATCAGGTGGATATACGCAAGGTAGCGGTATAAGCCACGCCGCCGTGAGGGACTGCAGACGGACCGACAGGTTGAACATCCTGTGGTTGAACGTCGGCATGGGATTGGCGACCGGCGTGATAAAGCGCGGAGCGAGCACCACGCGATGGGAAAACGAGTAGGGGCCGACGTTAACGGCGGACATGAGTTTGGACATAATGACCTCGACGTAATGGGTTAAAAGCGCAGAGCGCTAAAGACGTTTGAATTTTTCGGCAGATTCAGATTTCGTTTCATTTGCCTAGGTGGGCAGTACAAACGAATTTGACTCAAAGAAAAATGGTCCACGTCGCCACACACATCGGACATCTTGTCGTTAATCGCGGGCTATCTCGAGCGAAAAGCAACCCCTCCGCGCCGCTCATACAACGTTAATTTTTGCATCAATCGGCTATGGGTGTTAGGGGAAGTGAAGCTACGAAATCACCAAATGACTGTCCGAGCTATCAATCAAAGGAGAGTGATCACCCTTGACCTCCCCACGTTGGTGGCTAAGCAACCTGCGCGACTTCTCGACGTTGAAGGCCTGCCCTTTGGCTTTCATCTCGGCAAACAGTGCGCCGCTGACTCGAAAATGCCCACACTCCGGGCAATCAAGCTCAACCCAATCACCCATGGTTTTGATGCGCTGCGCTGCGGCATTACAAATCAAGCAATTCATACCCCAATCCTTAATTTATGACACCTGAACTGTAGTCAGCAATTTAACTGAATAGGACCTGCCATTCAGAGCGACTTCCCCTCTAACGCCTACACCGTGATCGCAACCGGCTCCAACGTCGCAAGGTCCACCAGCGTGAAATACCCGCTGCCATCCGAACGCCAGCCGCCAGTGTCGATATACAAGACATTACCCAGCCACTCAGCCTTACGTAAAGGACTATGTCCAACCAGCAAAGCACGAATATCTGGAATGCCGTCCGAATTTCTATCCTGAAGACGCTCACGTGACCATTGGCAGTATTGCTCGACCTGCTGTTGACCCGAAAACTGTCCGCTCAATGTTTCCCTGAGCCGTTGCCATGTCGGTGACGGACAATCCGCATGGACGATTCCGACAAGCCCCGCTGACGTTTCCACCTCAATCGCAATCGGCATGTCTGCGAAGCGAGCTGCGAATTGCCGCTGATAGCCGGGTGAAAGCTTTAGAAACCAAGTGCCTCCGCTGGCGCGATACATCTGATAGTCGAGACTTTGCTGCCGCACATGCTGAATGGCCAGCGCCTCATGGTTACCCTGAACCGCAAAAAACCACGGTTGCGCCAACCATTCAAGCGAATCCTTACTTTCTGGCCCCCGATCGACAATATCACCGACGCTAAACAAGCGATCCACTGCCGAATCAAAACTAATAGCGTTCAATGCGCCGCGCAGCCGGGTGAAGTGTCCATGAATGTCACCGACAGCAAAGTCGCGGCCATTCATATTTCGTTCACAGTGCTGGAACTTGCTCACGACCAATCTCCTTGCGCGCCGAACACCCCCATCGTGGCACAGACCACCCGGCGCGCGCGAGTTGTGAGGTTTGATTCACACCGGCGGATCAAAGAGGATCGGGTTCGCCATCCAGCACGGCAGTGTCCGTTTGTTCACGGGTACGCTCGGGGTCGACGCCGCTATCGTCATCCGGCTCAAAAGCCCCCTCGCCCTCAACGTCCGATAGCTGTTCTATACCCTCCTCATCGTCCGGATTAACCGTCGCCAGACCTGGGCTCAGAGGATTAGTCGGCGATGGCAACGGGTATTCCGGGGTCTCGTCGTCTGGCGAGCTGATTTCGTTATTCATGGCGAACCTCCAGTCAGGCTTGGAAACCAAGCACTAACTATTGGAGGGTCAGCAACGACTTGCGGTTCGGTAGCGGAGACGATTGGTGCTTTTAACTGGCCAATTGATGAATTTTTCCGACGGTCACTGTCAGATAAAATACTAATCACTCACCACGAGGTGTAATTTTAACCTCGAACGGATTTAAAAAAATTCCTGCGGAGCTCAAATGAATGGTATCGGTACTCGTTTAAAGGAAGAACGCAAACGGCTCGGTCTATCACAGACAAAGCTGGGGGCGATTGGTGGAATTGAGCCCAATTCTCAAGGGATGTATGAACGAGGCCAACGCTTTCCCAATGCCACCTACCTTTCGTCAATCGCTGATTCCGGGGTCGACATTCTGTATGTCATTACGGGCGTGAAAAAAGTGCAGGCTTCTGACGGGATATCGGCCATAGAAACCAAGGTCTTGCGCGAACTGGACAGCCTGCCAAAAGATGTTCAGACAGACATCAAGCAACTGATTACTACACTGTTTAAATCTGACTGAGGCTAAACACGTGCCCCCTGATTTCGTCACCTCGCCCAAGGCTCGCTGATAAATAGTTCACGAATACATCACCGTCGATAAATGATCAGGAGGCTGCCGTGACCCTCGAAGAAATGAACATCCCCACAGAAATCAAACGCGCCGCCGCCGACATCATCGAGCGCATCGAAGACGCCACAGGAATGCTCGATGCGACCATGGCCGGAGGGGTCGCTGAAGGGTTTGTGCTCGGGCTGGACTGTTTAAAGGCCGTGAGTCCTCAGCACCTTGATGAGCTAGAAAGATTGTTTGGTAAGGCGACTGATCGGAAGATGGCGTTGTTGAGGTAGGGGGTTGCCGTTTTTCTCTCAAACAACGCGTCTAGAAGACTATTCCAGCAAACAGCTCAACCCAGTGAAATTACTCTAAAGAAAGCCATGCAAGACGTTGGATCTGGACCATAGCTAATGAAAATAGCGGAGGGCGATGTAAAATCGGCCCTATCGCCTCGGATGTTACCGTTGTGTTCAATATCGCGCCAGCAACAAAAAAACAGGCAACTTCACGATTGATTAACTGTTCCCACTGCTGTTACTGGCACGGCGAAAGCGGGGGGCAGATTAACGTCCGAGTCCGACTCCCAACGCGGAAACACCGTAACTATAAAATTCGTGAATCTAGTCCATTCCAATGGATGCTCAGGCATATTAGGGACGCTTGGCTGACATAACCACAGTGGTGTCTGGACCAAAACCACTCAATTACGCCCGACTCAAATAGAATCAATATAAAAGGCCTGTCGCCTTTGGAGTGACAATCACTCCTCAAGAACGATTGAACATAAAGTAGCTAAAGAAATGACAACAGAAACCCGGCTCAATTACCGGGTTCCTCAACACAGCATTTGTAGCGAGTCAGGAGGCTTCATCCGACACCGAATTGTTGACCTCGACATCCGACATATCCTCATCGACGGATGCTTCGTCGTCGCGAGCCAGAGGCATTTCACTTTCGTTACCGGTCAGCACCTCGCGGCCTCGCTCTTGCCGCTCACGCAATTCGTCCTCGTCTAGCGACGACTTGGCTTCATCCGACCTAGGGTCAAATCCTGTTTCGTTATCTGTACCGCTCGTTACGCCCCTTTGAGATATGTTCCCTGGCGCATTTTCATTGATGTCCATAATGGGTCTCCGTTAAAGCCCGGGATATCCGTGCTTTAATTTGAGAGATGGCGATGTAGCAAGTGCCCATAGTTGGACGGACGGCAAAAGTTCCCAGACGAATACATCTAAGCGTTACTGGGAAATGGTCGACGTACTGACTCCCGTCAGCCGTCTGACCTCTGGCAATTTGATGAGCTCAATTGAGCCGTCATAAATTTAATGCTTGGCCGACAGCGGTTGCATAGGGGTGGCGATGTGCCCTAGTCTGTAGCGCTATGCATTTAGCCATCGCCTGGCGAAGACGTGTTGTTTGGCGTGGCCGTAGCGTTGGCTAGCAGATCAGACGTGGCGGATATCTGTAACGTTTAGATGGAGGCAGTTATGGGCCTTAAAAACCGAATCAAGAGTTGCGGCGCAACCTGAAAAATGTTTCGTTAAACCCTGAGCAGACGGCGATTGACGCTCTGAGACTGACTTCTCGGGCTGACGCAGAGCATGCCGTCGCAATTTTTTTCCACTTGGTGAATCGCCGTGATGAGGATATTGATTGTCTAGCTACTTATGCGGACGAAATTAAGGCGGGAAGGATTGCGCGGGGAAGGCTGAATAACTCGCGATACTAGCCCAAGTATTTTGGCGGACGACGCACTCGTGCTAAAAATTGAAAGACAAAGCAATACCCTGCAGAAGGGTAACTGAATGCCGAAGAAACAACCGGAAAGTAAAGTTGCAGCGACTGCTGCTGAAATTGAGCGCTCTATCCAGACCCTGAACAAAATGGCGGAACGCCTTTGGGGAGAGGGTCGAGAGGCTGAGGCGAAAGCTCTCCTCAATGCCTTGGACGCGTTAAACCGGGCGCTTGATCGAATCAGAATTGGAGAGAGTCGAAGAATTCTCCATTGAAGGTACAAATTAGCTGGCGGCTGAAGGGTTATGAGGTGAGGTGCGGGCTGGGAGGATTGTGCGAGCCAAGGCTGAGTAGGTGGCGTGGCCGGAATTTGTAGGGTGTTTTTGTAAGCATTCTCTTACGAGAAGTGTGTGACCAAATCTACAAAATACGGGCGCCGGGCCACCCAAGCGGAGATTTGAAATGTGCGGAAGACTGACCCAGTACCGGGGCATTCACGATTTCGTTGCAGCCCTGAGCATGCCGAACCCGATGATCAACACAACGGGCGATCTGCCGTTTGAGCGTTACAACGTGGCACCGGCCACTCAAGTGGCCTTGCTCCATATGGACGGCGAGACATTGAGAGCGGATCGCGTGCGCTGGGGATGGCGTCCGTTCTGGGCGAAGGATCGTGCGGCACCGATCAATGCCCGCGTCGAGAAAGTCGCCCACGGGCCTTTCTTCCGCAATGTCTGGCCGCACCGAGCCATTACGCCAATCGACAGCTGGTTCGAGTGGGTCGACGAAGGTGGGCCGAAGAAGCAGCCGTATTTGATCCAGCGCAGGGATGGGGCACCGATCTTCTGCGCATCTATCGGGCAATTTCCCGCAGAGGAGGCGCGCGACGATGATGGGTTTGTGATTATTACAGCCGACAGCGAAGGGGGAATGGTGGATGTGCATGACCGTAGACCGGTTGTGATGTCGCCAGAACTGGCAAGGGAATGGCTTGACCCGGCCACGCCGAAAGAGCGCGCGGAACAGATGGCCTTGTTGAAGGGCGAGCCGACAGAAACGTTTGAGTGGTTCCGGGTGTCGGCTGCTATTGGGAATGTGCGGAGTCAGGGGGTGGAGCTAATCGAAAACATTGAATTGGCTCGCAACTGAAGGCAACGGAATGCATTAAGTCGCCGATCCGGTCGCCCTACCTAATCCACTACAAGCCCCGAGCCGAAAGAAATTCAGTACGTCGAGGTGGGTGCCAATTTGGCATTTTGAGGCGGGGTGACTTGCAAACGTTTTGCAAACCGCAAACAACAAAAAAGGGGCCCACCTTTCGGTGAACCCCTTCTAGACCGCCCAGCAGGGAGCGGATTTTATGTGGTAGGCGCGACTGGACTCGAACCAGCGACCCCCACCATGTCAAGGTGGTGCTCTAACCAACTGAGCTACGCGCCTGCTGTGGGTCGGCATTCTACGGAAATCCAAATGTGTGTCAACCTCTTTTTTACGCTAACTCCCTGAATATGCGTATTTTTTTTAACCGCCTCTACGAAGCTGATTTCACCCCTCGCTGGTGACGGTTTTTCTTCTGAGGTAGGATCTGGTCATCCGTAAAAAATATAAAACAGAGGTTGCAGGATGACGAACACTCCTTATCCACAGTCTTACTACGCCGCGTCGGCAAACGATGCCCCAGTGCGCCCTCGGTTGGAGGGTGATGTCGAAACGGATGTTTGCATCATCGGCGCCGGGTACACCGGGCTTTCCAGTGCATTGTTTTTGCTGGAGCACGGTTTTCGGGTCACGGTGCTGGAGGCCGCGAAAGTCGGCTTCGGTGCATCGGGGCGCAACGGCGGTCAGATAGTTAACAGCTACAGCCGTGACATCGATGTGATTGAGCGCACAGTAGGCCCAAAGCAGGCTCAGTTGCTCGGGCGCATGGCGTTTGAGGGCGGCGCGATTATTCGTGAGCGGGTGGCCAAGTACCAGATTGATTGCGATCTAAAAGACGGTAGTGTCTTTGCGGCGGTCACGGCTAAGCAAATGGTGCATTTGGAAGGGCAACAAAAACTCTGGGAGCGCTACGGGCATACCCAGCTGAAATTGATGGACAAGCGTCGTATCGGTCAGGTTATTGGTAGCGAGTTGTACGTCGGCGGTTTGCTTGATATGAGCGGCGGGCATATTCACCCACTCAACCTGGCCCTTGGTGAAGCGGCGGCGGTTGAGTCATTGGGGGGTGTCATTCACGAACAATCCGCGGCGATTCGGATCGAACGCGGCTCGCAGCCTGTGGTTCACACGGAACACGGCAGGGTTCGGGCAAGCTTTATCATCGTCGCAGGCAACGCTTATTTGGGCAATCTGGTGCCGGAGCTGGCGGCCAAATCGATGCCGTGCGGCAGCCAAGTGATCACTACCGAGCCGCTGAGTGACGAGCTGGCGCACAGTTTGTTGCCGCAGGACTACTGCGTCGAAGACTGTAATTACCTGCTGGACTATTACCGCCTCTCGGCCGACAAGCGCCTGATTTTCGGCGGCGGTGTGGTCTATGGCGCCAAGGACCCAGCGGATATTGAAGCGGTTATCCGGCCGAAAATGTTGAAAGCCTTTGCGCAGCTCAAGAACGTAAAGATCGATTACACATGGACCGGAAACTTCCTGCTGACCCTGTCTCGCCTACCCCAAGTCGGGCGGCTGGGCGACAACATTTACTATTCTCAGGGCTGTAGCGGTCACGGGGTGACGTACACCCATCTGGCTGGCAAGGTATTGGCCGAAGCATTGCGCGGTCAAGCAGAACGGTTCGATGCGTTTGCCGGCCTGCCCCACTATCCGTTTCCCGGCGGCCAATTGTTGCGCACGCCGCTTACAGCCTTAGGTGCGTTGTATTACTCACTGCGGGATAAATTGGGGGTCTGATCAGGTACAAAAAAACGGCGCCCAGTGCGCCGTTTTTTCTTTCAGCGAGAAACACTATTGCGCCTTCAACGCCTTGGTCGCTTCGCCTGCTGCCTGTTCTTGTCCGGCCTGAGCCAACTCCTTAGCCGCATTCAACCAGCGTTGCTGATCGACTTGCGCTGGAAGCTGCCGTGGCCCTTGAATCAGCACCGCCCAGTGGCCAGCGTCTTTCCAGGCCGACGTGAAGCTGCTGAAGCTCATCAACACTCGACGGTCCATGCCCGCGTGCAGCAAAACCGTCTGTTTGTTGCGGTTATAGCCAATCAGCAGGGCGTACCGAGGCTTGGACCACCATGCGGAACCTTCGGTGATACGCAGCATGACAGGGAATCCAGCGGAGACCTGAGTCAACAGCGCGTCCAACTCGCCGTCCAGCGGATAGACCATAAAGCCGTATTCACGCGCCAGGTTTTGCATGTTTTGTTCGAGGTTGGCTTCCCTACCCGGTAATTGCAGCGGTTTGTCCAACAGGCCAGGGGTAATGATCACACCCTGCTGCGACAGCATGGCGGCCAAGGTTCCCGGCCCGCTTTGATAAACGTTGCCCCTAAAGAACGGCACCGAATTGAGTTCGACCCTGTCTGGCAAGCGCTTCATCGCCGGCGTCACGCCGCTAGCACAGGCTGTCAGGGACAGAATAAACGCCAACACCAAACCGATTCGCCTGGATTGAACGGAATGAAATAGTGGTAAGGCCAGCAGCATGTTCACTCGCTTAAAAGACTAGCGCCGGGCAACCCGCGACCCCGCTTGAATGCAGATCATAGGATGCTGCCCGTCTGCGGTATAGCTCCATTTGCGCCAGTTTTTAGCTCTGAATAGAGCAAATCTGTCATACGCCTTAGACCATTGGTCAACAGACGGAAACATAGCGTGGTCTAGACTGTCGATTAGTAAGACGCAGACCGTCACCACATCGGGGGGGATGTATGAACCTGGGACTGACAATCGTAATGCTAGTTTCGGCTTGGTTAGCCGTAGCATCAGCCATGCTATGGGGAGTCATGCGCGTTTCTCGCCACCATCATCTGCACGCACAACCCACGCCTACGGAACAAACCTCAGCCGGACATAATCGCCCCGTCGCTTCGCATTAATTCACGGTTCTATGCCGCTTCGCCTTGCGCGACAGCATGTTCAAGCATTCGATCGCTGCCGAGAACGTCATGGCGGCATAGATGTAGCCTTTGGGTATGTGCACGCCAAAACCATCGGCGATCAACGTCATACCAATCATGATCAAGAAACCCAACGCCAGCATCACGATGGTCGGGTTGTCGTTGATGAATTTCGCCAGGGGTTCTGCCGCCACCAACATCACCACCACGGCGGCGATCACAGCAATCATCATGATCGGTAAATGCTCGGTCATGCCGACGGCGGTGATGATGCTGTCGATGGAAAACACCATGTCCAGCAATAGAATCTGGCCGATGGCCGCAGCGAACCCAAGGGACACACCCGACGTGGTGACTGTTTCTTCCTCTGTTTTGCGGGCGACACTGTGGTGAATCTCCGTCGTGGCTTTCCATAACAGGAACAAACCGCCCGCGATCAGGATCATGTCTTTCCAGGAAAATACCTGGCCGAACACGTCAATCACCGGCTCAGTCAACCGCACGATGTACGCCGCAGTGCTGAGCAAGGCCAGCCGCAGAATCAGCGCCATGCTGATCCCGATACGCCGCGTTCTGGCGCGCTGATGCTCGGGTAATTTGTTGGTCAGAATCGAGATAAAAATCAGGTTGTCGATACCCAGTACGATTTCCATCACCACCAGTGTCGCCAACGCAATCCACGCGGTGGGGCTGGCAGCCAGTTGTAAAAGATATTCCATGTGTGAGAACCCTGATTCAGCGTGAAGCATTTAAGTGAGTGCCTGGACATAAGGCGTAACAACAGCGCGCATTCTAGGCAGACCGACACATCAGGAAAATTCGTATTTTCACCGTGTATACTTCGGTTTTTACGAATCGGCGATTCTCATGCTCAATTATCGACAACTGCACTACTTCTGGGTGGTGGCGAAAACCGGCAGCGTGGCGCGCGCGTCGGAACAGTTAAACCTGACGCCGCAGACCATCAGCGGACAGATCAGCCTGCTGGAACAGACTTATGGCATGGATTTGTTTCGCCGGGTGGGTCGGCAGTTGGAGTTGACCGAAGCCGGGCGCCTTGCCCTGCCCTACGCCGAACAAATGTTTCAGCTAGGCGGCGAGCTGGAAGCCCTGCTCCGCGCGCAGCCAGATGAACAACAGCTTCTGTTTCGCATCGGCGTTGCAGACGTCGTACCTAAATCCATCGTGTACCGGCTGATTGCACCCACCATGGAGTTGGCCGAGCCGATTCGCATTACCTGCCGCGAAGACACACTGGAGCGCTTGCTGGCTGACTTGGCGATCCAGCGACTCGATCTGGTGATTTCCGACAGTCCCATGCCTTCGCACCTAGACATAAAAGGCTACAGCCAGAAGCTGGGCCAATGTGGCATCAGCTTTTTCGCGACCAAAGCGCTGGCCGAGCGCTACGGCGCTGACTTTCCCGCCGGTTTGCAAGGCGCGCCGCTGTTGGTGCCAGGGCAAGACACGGTAGTGCGCAGTCGTCTGATGCGCTGGTTCGCTGAGCACAATATTCGGCCGCGCATCGTGGGCGAGTTCGATGACAGTGCACTGATGAAAGCATTCGGCAAATCCGGCAGCGGAATTTTCATTGCGCCCAGCGTGATCGCAGACGAAGTGCAGTCCCAATACGGCGTGCAGTTGATCGGCCACACCGACGCGGTTACCGAGTCTTTCTACGCGATTTCCGTTGAGCGCAAGGTGAAACACCCCGGCATTGTCGCCATCACCGAAGGCGCTAGACGCGAGTTATTCACGGTGCCCGATTAAGTGCAAACCGGCACCGGCTTGAAAAACATCATCCACAGTGCCAACAGAATCGACAGCACGATGATCCCTGCGGCGGCAAACCCCAGACTGCCCAGCCCGAGATGGTCAATCACACGGCCGCCGATAATCGCCCCCACGCCGATGCCCAAATTGGCGCCAGCGATGTTCAACGACGCCGCAAAGGCTGGCGCGTGGGGCGCGGCCTTCATCAGTCGTACGTGACTGACCAAAAACAGCGCCGCTTGAGTAATACCCCACACCCCCAAGGCCAACGCCAGGCCCAACACTGAATGCATGCTCGGCACAACCGCCACCATTCCGGTGACCATGAACACGCTAAATACCAGGCTGGCAATCAACGGGTGATGATCCACCATGCGCCCGCCCAACGAATTACCCAGCAAGCCGACAGCGCCGAAGCCCATCAAACACCAGCCCACCAAGGTGCCGTTGAAGCCAGCCAAGCGTTCGAGCATGTCCGCCAAGTAGGTGTAGGCCGTGAACATGCCGCTGAACACCAGCACCGACAGCAACACATGCCCAAGCATCAAAGGACTGCGCAGAATCTTGAACTGAGTCCAAAAGGACGCTGGCGCGACATGTTTGTGAGTCACCGGCAGGTAAATCCATAGCAATAGCGCCTTGGCAAACGCCACGACCGCCAGGATCGCAAAGGCGCTGCGCCAGCCAAATGCATCGGAGATCAAGGTGCCGACCGGAATGCCAAACACCGTCGCGCAGACAATACCGAAACCGATTTTGGCAATAGCGCGTCCGGCGTACTCCGGGCCGACAATATCGACCGCCGTTTCACTGGCCAGCGCCCAGAACACCGGCAACCCCAACGCAGGAAGCAACCGGGCACAGGCCATCACCTCGATGTTGGGCGCCAGTGCTGCCAGCACGTTGGACAGGCCGAACATGATCAGAATGGTGACGAACAGACGCTTGCGCTCAAAACGCGAAAAGTAAGCAGTCAGAAATGGCCCGAATGTCGCTACGGTGAACGCGAACAACGTCACCAGCAGGCCCGCTTGCGACACGCTGACCTCCAGGTCACGGGCGATGGCAGGCAATAGACCGACGATGACGAACTCTGTGGTCAGTACGGTAAAACCGGCAGCCGACAACAGCAAAATGGGGAACAACATGAAAACTCCAGAACGACGACACGGATCAATCAACAGGAAAGATCTGTAGGGGAATACGCAGGGGAAAATGAATAGTAACAGACTGTCGCAAGGCTAAAGCGCGCAAAAAAACCGCTGCCTGAAAACGGCTCAGGCAGCGGTTGGGTGTCAATGATGCAGCGTGATCAATGCATCAGTACGAGGTGAATCAATACGAGCCCATGAAATCGCGCTTGCCGACTTCAACACCGTTGTGGCGAAGGATCGCGTAGGCCGTGGTGACGTGGAAGAAAAACTGCGGCAGGCCATACCCCAGCAAGTAGGTCTGAGCGCCGAAGCGCTTTTCTTTTGGCGTGCCCGGACGGGTGATGATTTCGCGATCTTCCTGGCCGTTAATCTGCTCGGGTTGAATAGTGGCGATGAACGCCAGGGTCTTGGCGATCAAAGCGTGCAGCTCGGCAAAGGTTTTTTCCGAGTCGTCGTACTTCGGTGCATCAATGCCGGCCAAGCGAGACGAGACGCCTTTGGCGAAATCAACAGCGATTTGCACTTGGCGAACCAGCTGGAACATGTCCGGGAACAGGCGCGCTTGCAGCAGTGCGTCAGGCTCAATAGATTTGGCAGTGGCATGCGCGTCGGCCTTGGCCAGAACGTCGCTCAACGCGGAGAGCATTTGCTTGAAAACCGGAATGGAGGTGGCGTACAGGGAGATAGTCATGGCAGGTCCTGGGTTTAAGGTGAGTGATTATAGTCATGGCGGGCAGCGAAGCGGCTTGTCTTTTATGTCGCCGAGCCCCTAGGCTAGTGGCCTTTGAACGCCTAGGGAACGCACTATGTCTACTGAGCCCGTGTCCACCGACTCTGCCGATAAACTGCAACTCAACAGTGCGGAAATCCGCATCCTGGGCTGCCTTATCGAAAAGAAGGCCACCAACCCCGAGACCTATCCCCTCACGCTCAATGCGTTGGTCACTGCCTGTAATCAGAAAACCAGCCGCGAACCGGTGATGAGCCTGACCCAAGGCCAAGTCGGCCAAAGCCTTCGCGCACTTGAAGGTCAAGGCTTGACCCGGTTAGTCATGGGCAGCCGAGCCGACCGCTGGGAGCACCGCGTCGACCGAGCGCTAGAGTTGGTCCCGGCTCAGGTGATCCTGAGCGGATTGTTGTTCTTGCGCGGGCCGCAAACCGTCAATGAACTGCTGACCCGCAGCAACCGCATGCATGAGTTCGAAGACGTTGAGCAAGTCGTTCATCAATTGGAACGCTTGATCGCTCGGGGACTGGCGGTGCTGTTGCCGCGTCAATCCGGTCAGCGGGAAGATCGCTATGTACATTCGCTGGGAGACCCTGGCGATATCGATTTGATTCTTGCGGCGCGAAGCACTCAGCCTGAACGCACGGGAGGCGGAAACAACGCCGCGTCCGCCGAACGTTTTGATGAGCTGGAAGCCAGGATTGCCGCCTTGGAAGAGCGATTGGCGAAGCTGGAATAAGTCTTGTGGGTAAGCGGCTGGTCCGCTTCCCATTGCTTACGCCACTGGGTGGGCGATAATGGTGCCCTGAGTGCCCAGACACACTTACACAATATTTACTCACGCGTTTCGCAGATTGCTGCAAAACCGCTGTCTTAGAAGTATCCCGTGGCAGTGCTTGAGAGTAACGCAAGCTCGCGACAACGGGATTGAAAGTCGAGGAATAGTCATGATTCGTCAAATCCCCAAGGTTGCCCTTTTCATAGGTGCCCTAGCTATCGCAACCCAGGCGTCAGCCCACGGTGGCGGAGGTTGGGGTCCGGGTCTTGCGGTAGGCGCTGTTGTCGGTGCTGTTGTCGGTAGCGTTGTAGCCTCTCAACCGCGGACTGTGTATGTCCAACCACAACCGGTATATGCGCCGCAGCCGGTTTATTACCAAGCTCCACCGCCTCCGGTTTATTACCAACCGGTGGTTGTAGCGCCTGGCCCTGGTTACTATCGCCCGGGGTATTACGGCCCGCCCCGCGGCTATTATGGTCACCCGCATGGTTATTACGGCGGTGGTTACGGCCACTACTAACAGCCCCGACTCTGGCCTCGCCCCTGAAAAGGGCGGGGCTTTTTTTTGTGTACATATTAGTGTGCTGGAGGTCGCTGGCAAGACAGCGTTTTTTAGCGGAGGCAGGCATCATTTCTAATCGCGCAATGAATTGTTAACCGATCAAAACAGTCACAACGTCACAGCCAAACATTGGCTCGTTAATACCGATCAACTTTTTCACCTCCCTAACAATAAGGACGTCCCCAATGCCAACTCAACACCCCTACCGCGCGGCGGGCTTGTGCACATCGAACAAAGTGTATTGCGCACTCACCGAACTCAAGAGTCTGGAAGGTCATCGCAGCGCAAAATTTCTATCGTTGCTTGCGCAAAACCTGGTTGAGAAAGGGATCATCAGCGACCACGAAGTCATGAACATGCTTGACCAAGTGGTTGATTGATCCACTGCGGCAGTACAGTCGTTCTCGATCAAGGATCTCGCTACCGTCAATGTCCACTATCGAGAGGGGTGATTATCCCTGCCTCCCCTGGCGCCGTAGAGTAGCGCCATAGATTGATGGAGGCACTTATGAACCAGGTCCAAGTTATGTCGGTCATTGGTAGCGCAGTCCCAGCCCCGCTCAGAGCGTCAGGTTTGTTGGCTTGCTGGTACTTGGTACAAAACGGCGAGCCAGTCTGCGGCCCCTTTACATCACTGCCAGCAGCGCAAGCGCTGTCAGCAACGTTTGAGGCGCACCGATTGAGCGCCTGAACAGTTTTCGCGTTTAAGCCCAGTTTTTAACGATCATGCTTGACCCAGTATCGTGCGTTGCTCCGCACATCCCTTACCCGCATCCCTGATGCGGGTTTTTTTTGCGCCGCAGAAAGCACGTGGGATCAGAGACGCTCAGCCATCGTCGCGTTGACTTGAGTCTTGTGCACCAGCTTCTGCAAACGCTTGTCCAGGTTCATCAACACGCCGCGGTCCGATCGACCGCTTTCAAGTTCATCGACCAGTTCGTTCACCACTTGCCGCAGTTCATGGGCAATTACAACGCGATCATCGTTCAAGTCTTGCTTGTGAGATTCAAACAAACGATGCAGATAGTCTTGAAGGTTGTGTTGCAAGCGGTGCCGATCCGTAGCACGCAGGTGGACCAGATTGGCATTGATCTTTGTCAGTAACTCGGTCAACTCGGCACACAGGTACTGCATTCGGCGTGAAAAGCCTATTTCCCGCTCACGTAGTTGGGTGTGCTGGGTGCCCGCATGCTGCTTTTTCTGAATCGCCGGGATTGAGATCGCCATCATCAAACCGACGATTAAACCGATGGCCTGAATCCAGCCAGCCCAGTCTGCGGGCTTCTGAAACGCGCCAATCCCAAGTAAAAGCACCGCAACCAGAACCGCAACGGTCACCAGTACGACGTAATCCTTGCTGATAAAACCCTTGGGCATTGTTTGACTCCTCAATTGTTGAGAGCGTGTTGGTATCAATGGCGAAGGATGCTAATCGCTGCGCTCTTCAGACACCACGGATATTGCTGATCTGCTCGGCAATTGTGGCTTTTTCGTCCATAAAAGCGCATAGCTGCGTTTAACCATGATTCAACTCACAACACATATCGACAGCGCAAGGAGCTGCTAATAAACTGCAACAGATTTCATAGAAAACCCCGTGCTAAACGGCATATCCATTATTAGTGAGCCTCGCTCGTGAAAATTCGTCATTCCCTTCTGAGCCTATTATTTGTATGTACAGGCGCCGCACTGACCGACAGTGCTTCAGCAAACGAACCCGCTCCGTTTAATCGCGACCCTTCACAACTTCACCTGGCCTCCGGCAGCGCCATGGTGGTTGACCTGAAAACCAACAACGTGCTGTTTGCCAACAATCCAGATGTCGTCGTACCCATCGCTTCAGTTACCAAGTTGATGACGGCAATAGTAGTGCTTGATGCCAAGCTGCCAATGAATGAAATGATTCCGGTGTCCATTGTCGACACCAAGGAAATGAAAGGTGTGTTTTCCCGCGTCAAAATCGGCAGCGAGCTAGATCGCAAAACCATGCTGCAGATTGCCCTGATGTCGTCTGAAAACCGTGCCGCCGCGAGCCTGGCCCACAGCTACCCGGGCGGCTATAGCGCTTTTATCATCGCGATGAACGCCAAAGCCAAATCGCTGGGCATGAAGCACACGGTATATGTAGAGCCTACCGGCTTGTCGGTCTACAACGTTTCCACCGCCCGCGACCTGAGCAAGCTGGCACTCGCGGCGCGCCAATACCCGATGTTGAGCGAACTGAGCACCACCCCCGATAAAACCGTCACCTTTCACAAACCGACCTACAGCTTGGTATTCAACAACACCGATCACCTGATCAAAAAATCCAACTGGGACATCAAACTCACCAAAACCGGATTCACCAATCAGGCCGGTCACTGCTTGGTGCTGCTGACCACCATGGCTAACCGGCAGGTATCGGTAGTGATTCTGGACGCCTTCGGCAAATACACGCACTTCGCCGATGCAGGCCGCCTGCGCAATTGGATGGAAACCGGTAAAAGCGGCCCGGCTCCACAGGTTGCAGTGCTGTACAAGAACGAGAAAAACATGACCATGCAGCAGATCGGGATCCAGGCCAAGGAATAGTTGCCTGACCACCTGACAAGCCCTGCTTTATAAGCCCTGGGCGATGCGTTCCGCGCACCGTCCTAGGCCTTATTGGGCCTCTGTACTTGATCGGCCCTGACGGTGCTTACGCATCGGATGAACTTTCAAACGGTTTGATTAGTCATCCAACTGTGTCGAAAAATTAACGCTTTGTGAGACCTGACTCAGGCAAAACTCACACGGTGAGCTAATACTCAGTTATCCGCCAGTCGGTGGGTGATGTGCTTTTCGTTAATGAATGGAGATGAAAAACCATGTACTTCAAATGGTTCCTGGCAACATTGCATCTCTTGGCATATGGGGTTGCACTCGGGGCAGTGTTGAGTCGTGGGCGGTCTCTACGGCGGTTGAACAGAACCAACCCTTCCAAACTTCGGGACGTCTTCGTCGCCGATAACTTCTGGGGCATTGCTGCCGCCGTACTACTTGTAACCGGGGCTATGCGCGCGTTCGGAGGATTTGAAAAAGGCACGTTCTATTATCTTCATCAACCGCTGTTTCATCTGAAGATGGCCGCGTTTGTCGCAATCATCCTGCTGGAAATCGCACCGATGGTGACGCTGATTAAATGGCGTAACGCGTTCAAGGTGGGCGCACCCATCGACACCCATCGTGCCCTGCTCTACTCAAGGATCAGCCACATTCAGGTAGGGCTGATCATTGTCATCCTGGTCGCCGCGTCCGGCATGGCACGTGGGATGTTTATCAGTTAGCCATCGCAGGCAAAAGAGAAGAAAATAGCGACCTTCTCTTTTATACGGCTCTCACATGAAAATCTGCGGTATCGAAATCAAGGGCAGCGAAGCCATTTTCGCTGTCGCTACACTGCGCGACCACACCCTCGAACACCTGCCGTTGCCCATCAAAAAAATTGCCCTTGAGGACGATGACGAGTCATCGAACGTCAAAGCGTTCGCGGCGCTTATCGAGGCCTTCGTCCGTGACAATGGCATCGAGCATCTGGCAATCAAGAAGCGCAGCAAAAAAGGTGAATTCGCGGGCGGGCCCACCACGTTCAAAATCGAAGGCGTTCTGCAATTGCTCAACCAGTGCAGCGTGACCTTGGTGTCGCCGCAGACAGTCAGTGCCCAGCACAAGAAGCACGACTTCACACTGGCTGCGTCATTGAACAAGTACCAGCACGAAGCCTATAAAACCGCCTGTTCAGCGTTGATGAAAGCGTCCTGAATGCGCGTTCAGACGTTACCGTCGTGCGCCTGGGAAAGCGGCCGAGCCACTGACTCCAACGACTGGCGCTCCGCTGCAACGCCCCACAGCGCCTGAACAATGGCGGCCAGCAGCATCAACCCGGCGCCGATCAGATAACCGATGAGCACATTGCTGCGGTTATGGGTTTCGATCAGATGGCCAAACAACGTCGGCCCGACAATACCTCCCAACCCGGTGCCAAACGCGTAGAACACAGCGATGGCCAACGCCCGGATTTCCAGCGGGAAGGTTTCTGCGATGGTCAGGTACGCAGAACTGGCCGCTGCCGAGGCGAAAAAGAAAATGACCATCCAGGCCACGGCCTGCTGCGTGACCGTGAACAAGCCCTGCTGAAACAGATAGCCACTGATGGCCAGCAGCACCCCTGACACCCCATACGTCAGGCTGATCATCACCCGGCGACCGATCACATCGAATAAGCGTCCCAACAGCAACGGACCACAGAAATTGCCCAACGCCAATGGCAGTACATACCAACCGATACGCTCATAGGGCACGTCGTAAAAGTCGGTGAGCACCAACGCATAGGTGAAGAAGATCGCGTTATAAAAGAACGCCTGGGCACTGAGCAACGTCAGTCCCACCAGGGCGCGACGACGATAGGTCACGAACAACGTCTCGAAGACTTCCCGCAACGGCGTGTGATCACGGGACAGCAAGCGCAACGGCGGCGCCGTAGACGGTTGCAACTCGCGCCCTTGTTCGCGAAAGCGCGCTTCGATGGTTTCGACAATCCTTTTCGCTTCCTCCGGCTGATTGTGGATCAGCAACCACCGAGGGCTCTCGGGCACCCACAAGCGCATGAGCAATATCACCAGCCCCAGTAACGCACCGATCCCAAAGCACAAACGCCAGCCAAGATCGCCACCGACGATATTCGGATTGAGCAAGACGATGGAGCCACCCGCGCCCAGCGCAGCACCCAGCCAGAAGGTGCCGTTGATGGTCAAATCAACCCAGCCGCGGAACCTCGCTGGGGTGAATTCCTGAATCGTTGAATTGATCGCCGTGTACTCGCCACCGATGCCCATCCCGGTCAGAAAGCGGAACAGCACGAAGCTCCACAGGCTGAAGGAAAACGCCGTGGCGGCGGTTGCACTGACGTAAATGAACAGCGTGATGAAAAATAGTTTTCGACGCCCTAAACGGTCGGTTAACCATCCGAAGAACAGCGCCCCCACCACCGCGCCGGTCAGATACGCCCCGCCGGCCAAGCCAATATCGCTGTTGGACAAATGCAACAACCGGCTGTTTTTCAAGGCCCCTGACACCGAGCCCGCTAATGTCACTTCCAAGCCGTCCAACAGCCAAGTGATGCCCAGAGCTATTACCAGCAAGGTATGAAACCGCCCCCACGGCAATCGATCCAAACGCGCAGGCAGATCGGTTTGGTAAATGCGCGACTGCTGATTGGCTGCTGTCATACGATGCCCCGCAGGAATTTAAAAATCCACGCGTGTAGAAAGTTCCGCGCTTGCATAGCTGTGGGAGCGCGCTCCTACCCTTTAATAGTAAAAGTTTATGCATTGGCGGACACACGGATTGTGAGTCCCCTCAGCACCGATGAGTTCAGCCCCTGCAAAAAACGCCCGCCTCCAATAATCGGTATAAGCTCAGGCCTCAAGAAAAATCCTAGTCCCAGCAAAGGAAATTACCGACATGAATTTCATTTTCGGCACGCGCCTGCGCAACCGCGTATTGGCCTCGACAATTGTCGCGGCAACGCTCATGACCGCAGGCTTCGTACAGGCTCAAGATGCGGTGCCGGCGCCACGAATCGGCGTACGTGGTGCGATCACAGCGCTCGACGGTGACGCCATGAAAGTCCACACCACCCGTGGTGAAGACTTAGTCATCAACTTGACCAAAGACACCCAAGTACGCGGCGTGACCTTGGCGAAAATATCCGACATTAAACCCGGCAGCTACGTGGGCACCGCCGCGGTCCCGTTGCCGGATGGAACCTTGAAAGCCCTCGAAGTACACGTTTTCCCGCCATCAATGGCAGGTACCGGGGACGGGCACCGCGCTTTTGATCTGACCAAAGACAGCACCATGACCAATGGCAGCGTCGGTGATTTGGTCACCAGCAACGGCCGCACCATGACCGTGAAATACAAAGGCGGTGAAAAGACCGTGGTCGTACCGGATGACGTCCCTATCGTCAACCTGGTGCCCGGCGACCGTAGCTTGCTCAAACCCGGCGTCAAAATCGTTTTGTTCGCGCAAAAGGCGGCCGATAACAGCATGACCGCGTTGTCGGTTTCAGCTGGAGAAAACGGTATTACGCCACCGATGTAACGAGTGTTTGCACAGGGATTGGCCGTGCAGGACGTTCGGCACCTAAAAAAAGCTGAACCGCTTTTCTGTACCGTTCTTGAAAAAGCACCGTGAACAAAACGAAAGGAGCTGCGAGAATCGCGCCACTCTTTTTGTCGACCTCGGTGGGTTCATGCTCAAGCGCGTCAGTTCTACACGGTTAGTCATCCTGTTTTCGTTGGCGCTGGTGGTGTTTTACAACCTTGCCACCTGGAAGGCGTTGATCAGCCTTACCCAGTTGCAGGGCCTCAAGGCGCTGCTGTTCGAGCTGTCGTTCGGATTTTTTCTGTGGGCCGCCTTCACCCTCCTATTACTACCGTTCTCGTTCAAACCGACGCTCAAACCGATATTGAGCCTGATCGCCCTCTGCTCGGCGTCTGCGGCTTATTTCATGAACGACTACGGCATCTCCATCGACACGGTGATGATCCAAAACGTCGTGGAAACCAACCCCGCCGAAGCCACTGCGCTGGTGAGCGCCAAGCTGTTCGTGTACCTGGCCGTGCTCGGGCTGCTGCCGATTATCGTGATCTGGCGGGCACCGGTCGTTTACCGCAAAGTGCTGCCAGGGCTGCTGAACAAGATTCTCGCCATGATCGGTTGCGTGATCATAATCGCAGTCTCGGTGGGCGCGTTCTATTCCACCTACGCACCGATCTTCCGTAAACAAGACGAACTGACCCACTTCATCAACCCGACTAACTACGTGTACGCGGTTGGCAAGTTGACCAAAGACCGCTTTGCAATCAAACAAAATTTAAAAATCCAGACCGTGGGTGAAGACGCGACCTTAAGCACCGCCGCCCAGCAACGTAGCAAAAAGAGCCTGATGATTTTCGTTGTCGGTGAAACCGCCCGCGCCGACCACTTTTCGCTCAATGGCTATCCACGCGACACCAATCCAGAACTGTCGAAGCTCGACATTCTCAACTTCACCCAAGTCAGCTCGTGCGGCACCTCGACCGCGGTGTCGGTGCCGTGCATGTTCTCGATGTTCCCGCGCACTGATTACAGCGATAAAAAGGGTAAAACCTACGAAGGAATGCTCGATATCCTGCAACGTGCAGGCGTGCAAGTCTTGTGGCTGGACAACAACAGCGACTGCAAAGGCACTTGCCTGCGCGTGCCGCACAAGGACATTCCAAAGAATCAGCCCAGCCCGTTTTGCGACGGTAACACCTGCCTGGATGAATCCCTGCTGGTCGGACTTCAAGACTACATTGACAGCCTCAAGGGCAACGCAATCATCGTGCTCCATGCCGACGGCAGTCATGGCCCGGAATATTACGAGCGCTACCCGAAAAGCCTTGAGCGCTTCACCCCGGTTTGCCACACCAACCAGTTGGGCAGTTGCAGCTCGGACGAGCTGATCAATGTCTACGACAACACCATCCTTTACACCGACCACTTCCTCGCCAAAGTGGTCGATTTGCTGGGCAAAAATCAGGACAAATACGACACCTCAATGATCTACGTGTCGGACCACGGCGAATCCCTGGGCGAGAACGGCGTTTACCTGCACGCCGCCCCTTACGCCATCGCCCCGGTCGCGCAAACCCACATCCCGATGGTCATGTGGTTCGGCAACAGCACCCTCAGCGACGCCGCCGTCGACCGCAAATGCCTGGCCGCCAAGCGTGACAATACGGACTTGAGCCACGACAACATGTTCCATTCGGTACTGGGTATGTTCGGCGTACAGACCGGCGTTTATAAACCCGCGCTGGACATTTTCCACAGCTGCCACTCCGGCACCTAAGTCATCGTTATTGATTTGTGTAGGCGCTGCCGAAGGCTGCGATAGGCGTTCGGTGCCTACTATTCTGGATCTGCTCAAGTTCTGTGAGAGATGGCTTGCCAACGAAAGCATCAGTGCCTGCGACCCAGGTTTCTGCTCAAAATCAGCGGGGGGGCATTGGCCTCTTCGCAGGCAAGCCTGCTCCCACACTATCTGCGGCTGCGTGCGATCAACTGCATCAATGAAATCGGCACTCCAGACCATCGGTATCCTCAGGCCCTTGAGCGATCCCTCGGGACCTTGTACTGTACATAAAACCAGTATAAGAGCCGACCATGCAACTCATCGAAAAGCTGAGCATCCTTGCTGACGCTGCCAAGTACGACGCTTCTTGCGCCAGCAGCGGCGCGCCCAAGCGCAGTTCGCAAGGTAAGACCGGGCTTGGGGCCACCGATGGCATGGGCATTTGCCACAGCTACACGCCCGATGGCCGCTGCGTCTCACTGCTGAAAATCCTGCTGACCAACTTCTGCTTGTACGACTGCCAATACTGCGTCAACCGCCGCTCCAGCGACGTGCCCCGCGCGCGCTTTACGCCGGAGGAGGTGGTGACGTTGACCCTGGACTTTTATCGGCGCAATTGCGTGAGCGGTTTGTTCCTGAGCTCCGGGATCATTCGTTCAGCGGACTACACCATGGAACAGCTGATTCGGGTCGCAAAACTCCTGCGCGAAGAACACGAATTTCGCGGCTACATTCATCTAAAGACCATCCCCGACGCCGACCCATTATTGATCGAAGAAGCCGGGCGCTACGCAGACCGGCTAAGCGTCAACATTGAGTTACCCACTGACCTCGGCCTCAAGACCCTTGCGCCGGAAAAAGACGTCGCGTCGATCAAACGTGCCATGCAGACGATCTACACCGGCGAACAAACCATGCGTAACGAACCGCGCGCGCCACGTTTCGCTCCCGCCGGGCAAAGCACGCAGATGATAGTCGGCGCCGATGACACCGACGACAGCACCATCCTGCACACTGCTGAATCGCTGTACGGTCATTTCCGCTTGCGTCGCGTCTATTACTCAGCCTTCAGCCCGATACCCAGCAGCCCAAAAAGCGTGCCCTTGGCCGCCCCGCCGCTGATGCGCGAACACCGCTTATATCAAGCTGACTTTCTGCTGCGTGCTTACGGTTTCACTGCCGGCGAACTGTTTCAAGGCCCCGGCGATCTGGCGCTGGACATCGACCCGAAACTGGCTTGGGCACTGGCGAACCGCGAGGTCTTTCCGTTGGACTTGAACCGCGCCGAACCCGCATTGATCGCGCGGATCCCTGGCATCGGCATCCGCACCACCAAACGCTTGGTAGAACTGCGTCGCCAACGGCGCATTCGTTACGAAGACCTGACCCGCTTGCGCTGTGTGTTAGCCAAAGCCAAGCCATTCTTCATTACTTGCGATTACCACCCTCGGCAAGCAGACAGCAGCAGCCAGTCGTTGCGTCAGCAATTGCAGGATCGGCCACAACCGCAACAAATGGGCTTATGGGGATGATCAGCCTCGATTGCGACGATCTGTTCAGCACCTGGCGACAGCAAGCCCGTTGGCTACTCAGCCATCAGATCGACCCCGCCCGCGTGAGCTGGTCGCGGCACAGCGCGGCCGACCTGTTTGCCACCGACGAACCGATTTCCGAGCACCAAGGACCGTTCCAGGCGCGTATTCCCCTGACGTTGCTGGCCCTCCTGGAAAACGCCGCGCGCTACCGTGGTGATCAGCGCTGGAGTTTGCTGTATGAAGTGTTATGGCGGGTCAGTCATGGTGACCGCACCGCCATGCTGGCCGGCGACAAGCTGGGCAGCGAGTTGCACCGCCGGATCAAAACAGTGGAGCGAGAAGCGCATCATCTGCACGCGTTTGTGCGTTTTGTCGCGGTGCCATATCAGATTCCGGACGACAAACACCCCGCGACCGACAAACCTATCCAATCCGCCGAACTGCCTCAGTACGTTGCCTGGCACGAACCGGCGCACGATATTTTGCACAGCGCCAGCGCCCACTTCATCGGTCGCATGGGGCAACAGCGCTGGATGATAGCCACGCCGCAGGACGGGGTTTATTACGACGGCCAGCAGTTGATTCATCACCGCCACTGCCCCCTCAACTGGCAGCATTTGGCGCAAAACATTGACGACCCGTGCGGCGATTTATGGCTGACGTATTACAGCCACATTTTCAACCCGGCGCGCTTGAACCCCAAAGTCATGCAAGGGCACCTGCCTGCGCGCTTCTGGAAGAACTTACCTGAAGGCATGTTGATTCCCGCGCTGATCAGCGAGGCCCGTACCGGCAAGCAAAGGGATGGGCAAGCCAGCAAAATCGCCTCAAAACCGGGAAAACGTATTTCCCTTACCCTTGAAAAGCGCGACCCGCTGCAAAGCTAGGTGCGCGCTTACTCTTTAAACCGACGGCCATCGCGGCGTCAAAGAATGGGTTTACCGCCCGTAACACCGATCCTCGATCCAGAGATGTAGCTGGATTCGTCTGACGCCAGTAACACGTAAAGCGGCGCCAGCTCTGCGGGTTGGCCAGGCCGACCCAACGGCGTCTGCGATCCGAACGAAGTGATGTCCTCGGAGGTCATGGTCGAGACAATCAGCGGCGTCCAAATCGGGCCCGGCGCCACACTGTTGACCCGAATGCCTCTCTGGCCCAACAACTCGGCGAGCCCGGCGCTGAAATTGGCGATGGCGCCTTTGGTCGCAGCATAGGCGAGTAAGGTTGGCTTCGGCATGTCGGAATTGACCGAGCTGGTGTTGATGATCGAGCTGCCCTTGTCCATGTATTTAAGCGCCGCCTGAGTGATGCGAAACATGGCGGTGATGTTCACATCAAAGGTCCGCACCCACTCCTCGTCCGGAATCTCTTCGAGGCTTTGATAGGTCATTTGAAAGGCGGCGTTATTGACCAAAATGTCGATACGCCCGAAACGTTCCACCGTCTGATCGACAATGCTCAGGCACTGCGAGCGTTGAGCAAGGTCGCCGGGCATCAGCAAGCATTGACGGCCCGCCTGTTCGATCAGTTGCGCAGTGGCTTGGGCGTCTTCGTGTTCATCCAGATAAGAAAGGGCAATGTCTGCGCCTTCACGGGCAAACGCGATCGCCACCGCCCGACCAATACCGCTGTCTGCGCCGGTGATCAGCGCAACTTTGTTGGCCAAACGCCCTGAACCTTTGTAGCTCTCTTCGCCACAGTCAGGCACTGGGTTCATCCGTTGTTGATCACCTGGAACGCTCTGATGTTGATCGGCAAATGGCGGCCGTGGGTACGATTTCATGGGTAACTCTCCGATTCGATAAGCGGACATTTCGCCCATCAAAAACGTCGATTCACTGCTAAGACGCTTCCGGCAGGCGTGCTTATTTTTCCGACCCAGTGAGTGTGTGCAGGTTCAGAGCAACTGCTTATTGGTGTTTTGAGGAAGCCAAACACATGGTCGCAGTATAAAAAACACCGTAAAACGCTAATGGCCGAGATCGGAAAGCAAAGGATTCGAAATGACTGAACTAACAATCTCTAAAAGGCTCATCTTTCGGCGCCCGGAAATCAGCGATTTAAAGACGTTCTTCACGATATTTGGTGACCCCAGGACCCAACAATTCAACCCCGCCGGCCCGATCCTGGATGAAGCGGCCGCCTACCAGGCACTGAGTAAGCTGATTGGTCATTGGGATGAACATGGGTTTGGGCAGTGGGCGATTCTTTCTAGGGACGAACCGGACGTGCCGCTGGGGTTTGGAGGGCTTACCTTTCATCCCTACAACGAAACAACCAGGCTGAATGTAGGGTACCGATTAGCTTTTGAGGCGTGGGGCAAAGGGTTCGCAACCGAGATTGCGCTGACAGCCCTGCAGCAAGCCGCCCTCATCCACCCCGGCGAGTATGTGTTTGGCTTAGTCAGGCCTAGCAATCTGGCGTCGATACATGTTCTCCAAAAAAGTGGCATGCAGTTGTACGGAACGTTAGACGACGTTCCGGGTAAAGAAAGCAGCCTGGTTTATCGGACCTCCGGTATTGCCTGAATCAAGATCCCTGACTGCAGGTTATATCAGCGGCGAGTCATTAACCGGTTCGCGTCAGCAAAGCTTATAGCGCTGTCTGCAAAACTAAACGTGCCGTTGTTTTTTACCTCTTCGGCGGCGCGGATAAACGCCCCCAGCGCAGCCCTTGCGAGCGAGCTGCCAAGACTTATTCTCTGGACCCCAGCGTGAGCGAGTTCATCGACAGTAAATGCACAACCGCTCAACCCCATCACCACATTGACGGGTTTTTCCAACGCATCGCAGACAAGTCGAATGGTTTCCAAATCAGGTAACCCAGGTGCGAACAAAACATCGGCACCCGCCTCTTGAAATGCGATTAGCCGGCGAAGCGTATCGTCCAGGTCAGGCCGACCACAGATGTAATTTTCGGCGCGCGCCACGAAGACGAAAGGAAACGGAAGACTTCGTGCTGCCTCGACGCCCGCGGCAACGCGCTCTACGGCATGATTGAAATCATAGAGGGGACGGTTCAACTGACCGGTTGCATCTTCGATTGAACCCCCAACAAGCCCGACTTTCGCAGCGGCATGGATGGTGTAAGCCACCTCTTCGGGCGAGTCCCCAAATCCATTTTCCAGGTCTGCGCTTACCGGCAAATCAGTTGCTTCAACTATGCACCGTGCATTCTCAAGCACCTCATCACGCGATAGAGCTCCTTCAGCATCTCTTTTCCCCAAGCTGAAGGCCAAGCCTGCGCTGGTGGTGGCCAACGCTTCAAACCCAAGCGCCGCCAGTACCTTAGCGCTGCCTGCATCCCAAGGATTGGGAACAATTAACGGCTGGTTCCGTCTGTGACAACGCTGGAATATCAGTGCTTTTTCGGTGGTAGACATATGCCATCCTGTTTTTTCAAAAGTTCTGCCACGGCTGTTGCAGCATGCCTGCATCCAATTTCGCTTCCCCAACACCCGTAAGTTACAGGTCTGGCCGCTGCGCAATGATCAGCAGGAGATTGATCTGCAACTGCCGATCTCCATGGTCTGCAACACTCTCGAAGCCGCGAAGGGTTGGACTGCGGCAAGCGGGTCCGAATCCTTCCCGGCTGTTCTGCATCCGGCACCTTCAAGATCATGTGGCCCCCGGACAAGCACCCTGCTCTCAAGTTGCGGGTGTTCATAGACTTCAAAGCTTACAAGCGATCGGCCAGAAACATGTCGGTGATAGGGCGCAGATACTGTGGGATCACCCGAATTTCACGTTCATGGTGATTTTCGCCGTAAACACTTTGACCCCGTCCTCATCGAAGATGTCCACGGGAACGATTTTGTCCCCTGCTGTCGCCCAGTCGATGGCACTGCCGTCCGCTACGGCGCGAATGTTGGTTTTGGCTTTCGCCAGGTATTCGACGGTCATGCCCTTGGGAATCCAGCGTGCGCCTTCCGGGATCGATACGTCGGTCATCGTGCCGCCGGCCAGCTCGGCGGCGTTGCACAGTGCTATCGCATGCACCGTGCCCAAATGGTTGGTAATTTCCTTGCGGAACGGCGCTGTCACCACCGAATAACCCGGCCGGAGCTCGGTGATTTCGGGGGTAATGGAGCTGAAATAGGGGGCCATTGTGCAGGCCATGTTGCTGAATGCAGCAGGGCCGACGCTGTTGTAAAGACTAAGGGTTTGGCTCATAGCGCACCTCGATGTGGGAGTGGAATAATTACAGAATATTATTCCGTAAAGGAACAATATTCCGTAAACTCCACACCTGTCAATCCGGCGCATTCCCCCGCTGCCGTGATCTGCCTTACTATCGCAACCTTTGGCCTGGCAAACAGCATGGAAACCCTAGACTTGCTCGACCGCTGCTATCCCGGCAGAAGAGCCGAGCTGAAACGCTCGATTCTTAAAACAGCCCTGTCACTGTTCAATGAGCACGGGATAGAGGCCACGACCATCGACACCCTTCGGGTCGCGTGCGAGACCAGCGTCGGCGCAATTTATCATCACTTTGGCAACAAAGATGGGGTAGTCGCCGCGCTGTTTCTTACCGCCATTGAGGACCAGACGCGCTTGCGTGACAGCTTTCTGGCCGAAGCTACAACCTCTAGGGAATGGGTGCACGCGCTGGTCTACAGCTACGTCGACTGGGTGGAAAGCCAACCCGACTGGGCAAGGTTTCAGTACCACGCGCGGCATGCGGTGACCAAAGGTCCTTTCAATGAGCAACTGGTGCTGGCCAATAAGTCGCGTCATTCAAAACTGTCCGTTTGGTTAAAAGACCCTCTCCACAGTCGCGAACTAAAAGCACTGCCCATGGAGTTGGTGCCGTCTTTGATCATTGGTCAGGCCGAAAATTACTGCCGGGCCTGGCTGTCCGGACGCGTGAAACACAGCCCCATGACCTACCGGGAAGAACTCGCTGAAGCCGCCTGGAGTTCGGTGGGGTTGAGTGAAGTAAGTCGGGCTACGGTATGACGGAAACACCGCGTCGCATTCCCCCCGATACGAATGAATTCGGTCCTACGGATTCTGGCGACACATAAATTTCTGTAGGCGCTAAGGCTGCGATCCGATTTTCAGTGCCTACTACTTCGTGTCTGCCGATGTCTCTGTGGGAGATTGGCTTGCCAACGAAAACATCATTGCAAGCGACCCAGGTTTCAGCTCGACATCAGCGGCGCGATTACACGGCCCCTTCGCAGGCAAGCCTGCTCCCACAGTATCCACGGCTGCTCGCTATCAACCGTGTCAACGAAACCCCAGAGCCGTGCCGACCTCGCAGCCTTCGGCAGCGCCTATAGAACCCACACGGAATCTCGGATTATCTGTGCAGGCCGTGTGAAAACGCCTGTTTTTAACGCAGTAATGCCGAGCGCAGTAGTTTTCACACAGCCTGTGTGAGACCGAATTCATTCGAGAGGCCTTTGTATTTGACACACCGCATGAGTTGCTTACTCAAGCCACCCACTCAATCAACTGTTGCCGCTGCGCCTCGGTCAGCACCGGCGTTTTCGGCCATGTAGCGCGGCGGGGGGACGAATCGAAGATTAAAACCGCAGAAGCACCGGCAGCCAGTGTCAGTATTTTCCGTCGGGTGAAAACAGTCGGGTGCGTCATGGAATTCCCCCTGTAGACCGTTTAACGTTGAGCGCATCCTCAAACAGACACCTTAAGACCAACCGATACGGTGCGGAAAATGAGATTAACGCTTCTGTTCATGCTGATAACGTCAGCCGCTTTCAGCAACGCGCAGGCTGGAGATTTGAACGTCCTGACCGCAGGCGCGTTCAAGCCAATCCTTGTAGCGATGGCGCCGAGGCTCAAAACATCAGCCCATATCAACCTGATTATTTCCAACGCAACGGCTGGCGAGTTGAGCAAACGGATCGACGCGGGAGAGTCCTTCGACGTAGCGATCCTGACGGACACCCTGGCGTCGACATTAGAACGCTCCGGCAAACTGGCGCAGGGCTCAGTTAGAAACGTGGCCAAGGTGGGCATTGGGGTCGCCGTGCCCTTAGGCGCGCCGAAACCCGATATATCAACTGTAGACCGGTTCAAAAACACCCTGCTCTCGCAGCAACGGGTGGCGTATATCAGTCCTTCATCAGGGGGTTCATCGGGAGTTTATCTTTCTGCGCTGTTTAGCCGACTGGGGATTGCGGATGACATCGCGAACAAAGCAGTACTGGTCAACGGCGGTTTAGTGGGCACCACGCTGGTGGATGGCAAAGCAACCTTGGCGATCCATCAAATCAGCGAGCTGTTCGCAGTTAAAAACATCCAGTACGTCGGGCCGTTGCCGAAGGCAATACAGAGCTACACCCGTTATGCCGCCGGTATCGCCAACGACTCCAGCCACGCTGCTGATGCCGCGATCCTGATGAAAGCGCTCGCTGATAAACAGACGTTGCGCCTTCTTCAAGAAAAAGGAATGGGTTCACCTGACCCGCTGTAAACCTTACTTCGCCTTGCCGTCGTGAGGTTTGTAGAACAGGAACGTGTCGGTCTCAGTGGTCTTGATGTATTCCTTTGCCCAACTGGGGTTCACTTTTTTGTCGTGAAAATACATGGCGCCACCGGTTCGATCCTTGAGTTGTTGGTTGAGGGCTTTGCGCGCTATTTCCTTGGCAGCCGTGTAACGGTCGTCCTCGTCTACCTGATCGGAACGCCCGTCACACCACCATGAGAACTGACATACCTTCTTTTCAGCCCCTTGCTTGACCACTTCACAAATCGTACCCGGAAAGCCGTCGTGGCCGATCCGATTCAAGATCACATTGGCGACATCTTCCATGTCAGTCGATGTTCCGCCCTTGGCTTCCCAGTAAATCGTCCGAGACAAGCACGTGATCGCATCGTCCACCGGCGCTGCGCCTGCGGGGTCAACCGCCTGAATTTCAGATTTGGTGATGGTCGCGGCCTGAGGCAAAGGCGCAATGCTTTCCTTGTCGGCCGCTTTCTGCTCAAGGACCTGCGCTTTGACCACCGCGACTTCCGTGCTGGGATCTTTCTGCGCCCCGCTCGCCTGCCCCCCGAAAACAACAATTGCCCAGCACGTTGCTATCCAAATAAGGCGCATGGTCGACCCTGATGATTGAGGCAAAATTGATCCTGCAATCACGCCATGATTAACCTACGGATTAAGGCCAGTCAGTCATGGGGTGAAAGAGACATTCGCACTAAAATCTGGCGGTAAAGAGTCGACACGCCACTGTTCAAATCATTCCAACAGTCTGCGAAATTCTGCGCATCAAGCGCCGGTAATCCTGTGCGGTTAAACGATAGGCTTGACCGAAATCACTTCGAAATACTTGAACTTCTTCTTTTTCGCTTCATTCTTCGCTTCTTGCTCGGCGACGAAAGTGCTCAAAGTGTTCGCATCATAAATAAACACTTCTTCCTCGCCTTCGAACTCATTCGTGACGTGCAACGTCACCCTAAGCTTGGGCGAAAGCGGTTTTGAAACCGAACGGGCTTTCGGGCTAGGCTTGGGTTTTATGACAATTTCCGGCTCGGGTATCACCGCTGGCGGCTCGGGATCAGGCGTGTTCGAAGGGCCGAATAGCGCTTCGCGCATCTCTTCCTCACTCACTTCTGCGCTCATGGACTTCTCGTTACTCAGATAAGAGCCGGGATCTTCACCACGTCGAGGCCATTTGGCAAGCCCTGATGGCCCGCAAACCTTCGTTCGGCGTGCTTACCCGCCGTCAACTCGCACCCATGATTCGATGAACCTTCGGGTTGGCCACTCGGTCGATAGTTGCCACTTGGCAAGTTTTTCCGGTTTCCTTTAGACGGTGGTAACTTGCATGCTTAACTTTCTGGAGAGCGATGCGGTGATATCTAGTTTAAGCATTGCCAGGCTCAAAGCATGGGGCGCCCATGGTTTTACCGCGACGGGCGTAGTCACGGCGTTTTTGGCGACGATTGCGTTATTCGACGGTCAGCCCAAAGCCTGCCTACTGTGGTTGGGGGTTGCTCTGATCGTGGATGGACTGGACGGAGCGCTGGCACGCAAGGTCAATGTTTCATCGGTATTGCCCAATTTCGACGGGTCGATTCTGGACTTGGTTATCGACTACTTGACCTATGTATTCATCCCGGCGCTGTTCATCTATCGCTATATTCCGTTGCCGGCTTACACGCTGCTGCTGACGGTGTCTTTGATTCTGGTCTCGTCGCTGTTCTGCTTTTGCAACGTGAACATGAAGAGCAAGGACAACTATTTCCAGGGTTTTCCGGCCGCGTGGAACGTCGTTGCGCTGTGCATTTACATCATCTCCCCGCCGTCTTGGTTAACGCTGGTCACTGTTGTCGGCTTTTCACTGCTGACCGTGACCCGGATAAAGTTTCTTCACCCCTTCCGCGTCCGTCAGTTCATGCCGATCAACATTGCGGTTACGTCCGTTTGGCTGCTGTGCAGTCTGTCGCTGGTGGTCAACCATCCCGACATCAATCCCATGGTGATGGGCCTGTGGCTGTTGATGTCGGCGTATTTTCTGGGCATCTGCGCATGGCGCACGCTGGCCGACCGGCTTGATCGATCGCGGGCCTAATGTACCGATTTCTGTAGGAGCCAACGTGTTGGCGAAGCGGTTTACCTGGCATACCCTTCGCCAACACGTTGGCTCCCACAGGTCAATTGTTCGCATGGCGGCTTACGTCCACACCTTTACCCTGATATTCACGGGGTGTGCAACCGAATTCGCGTTTGAACACGGTGTGCAGGTATTGCGCTGATTTGAAGCCGCAGTCACGGGCGATGTCGGCGATGCCGACGGTGGTGTTGTCCAAACGGGTCGCAGCCGCTGTCAGCCTGAATCGGAGGATTTCGTCATGGACGCTGCGGCCCAATTCGCTGCGAAAGTGAGCTTCCAAGGACGAGCGCGAGACGCCGACGTAGTTCGCTACCTGTGCCGTTTTGATCCCTTGGCATGCGTACTGACGAATAAAATGCAGGCCTTGCATGACGTAGGTATCACCCAATGGCTGGTGCAGGCTTGAGGTCTGCACGTTGATTGCTTCGGGTGGCACCAGAATCTGGCTGCCGGTCGATGGCATGCCGTGCAGCATCTGATGCAACAACCGCGCGGCGGTGCGCCCCATGCTTTCAGTGCCCTGGATTACCGAGCTAAGTGGCACCCGGGTCAGGGTTCGGGTCAGCGGGTCGTTGTCGATGCCAATCAACGCCACCTGTTCTGGCACCGCAATGCCGGCGGTCAGGCAGGCTTGCAGCAATTGTCGGGCACGCGCGTCGCTGACCGCGATGATGCCGATGGGTTTGGGCAGGCTGTGTAGCCAGGCGATTTGCTGTTCCACGGCGCTGTCCCAGAGCGGCGCGCTGGTTTCCAGGCCCCGGTAGATCTCCACCGTTACGCCATCGCGCTGGAGCAGTCGGCGAAAGGCTTTTTCCCGCTCTTGGGCCCAGCGATTAATCTGCGCGTGGGGCAAACTGAAACAGGCAAAGCGTGTCAGACCGGCGTCGATCAAGTGTTCATAGGCCAGTTTGATCAGTGCGAAATTGTCGGTGGCCACGTAAGGAATATTGCGCGGGTAAGCGCCCTCATCCTCGTACGAGCCGCCCACCGCCACCACTGGCAAATCAATCGCCGCCAGCGCCTCGCCCATGGTCGGGTCGTCGAAATCCGCGATGATGCCGTCACCGTGCCAGCGCTCGATGCCTTTGAGCCGGCAGAGAAAGTCCTCTTCAAGAAACAGGTCCCATGACGCCCGGGTGCTGCTCAAGTAGTTACCAATCCCGCTGATGATGCCACGGTCGTAAATCTTGTTGCCGTTGAACAAAAGAGCAATGCGGTGCACGGGCGGGACGGTCTTCACGGTGCTTCCTCCGATCCAATCGCCACAGACTATGCCCACCCGCAGCCCGCCTCAATAACTAAAATCGAACCCCGGTTTGGTGATTTTCATAATCATCAGGCGCGGGGAGGTTGCTACGCTCGAAGTACGGTCATCTTCCTTCTAAAAACAACTAAGGAAATCGCAATGCCCTACTTTCCTGCGGTCGAAAAAATTCATTACGAAGGCCCAAATAGCGACTCCCCCCTCGCTTTTCGTCATTACGATGCCAACAAAATCGTCCTCGGCAAACCCATGCGCGAGCACCTGCGGATGGCGGCCTGCTACTGGCACAGCTTCGTCTGGCCCGGCAGCGACATGTTCGGCGTCGGCACCTTCAAACGCCCGTGGCAACAACCCGCCGACCCGATGCACATGGCCCGCGCCAAGTCCGAAGCGGCGTTTGAGTTCTTCTCCAAGTTGGGCATCGATTACTACAGCTTTCACGACACCGACGTCGCCCCCGAAGGTGCAAGCCTGAAAGAGTACCGCGAGAACTTCGCGCAGATGGTCGACCAGCTCGAACGTCATCAAGAAGAAACCGGCATTCAGTTGCTGTGGGGCACCGCCAACTGTTTCAGCAACCCACGCTTTGCCGCAGGTGCAGCGAGCAACCCAAACCCCGAAGTCTTTGCGTACGCGGCGGCCCAAGTGTTTAGCGCGATGAACGCCACGCTGCGACTCAAGGGCGCCAACTACGTGTTGTGGGGCGGTCGTGAAGGCTACGAGACCCTGCTCAACACCGACCTCAAGCGCGAGCGTGAGCAACTCGGGCGTTTCATGCGGATGGTGGTCGAGCATAAATACCAGATTGGTTTCACCGGCGACCTGCTGATCGAACCCAAACCGCAAGAGCCCACCAAGCATCAGTACGATTACGACAGCGCCACGGTGTTTGGCTTCCTTCATGAGTTCGGGCTGGAAAAAGAGATCAAGCTCAATATCGAGGCCAATCATGCAACCCTGGCCGGCCACAGTTTTCAGCACGAAATTGCCACAGCGGCATCCCTCGGCATCTTCGGCAGCATCGACGCCAACCGAGGCGATCCGCAGAACGGCTGGGACACCGACCAATTTCCAAACAGCGTCGAAGAAATGACCCTGGCCACCTACGAGATTCTCAAGGCCGGCGGATTCACCCGCGGTGGCTTCAACTTCGATTCCAAGCTGCGCCGCCAGAGCCTGGAAGAAGTCGATCTGTTTCACGGTCATGTCGCCGCAATGGATGTGCTCGCCCTAGCGTTAGAGCGTGCAGCGTCTATGATCCAGAACGACTTGATCGAACAATTCAAAACTCAACGCTACGCGGGCTGGAGTCAGCCGTTCGGTCGTGCCGTGCTTGCCGGGGATTTCAGCCTGGAAACCCTCGCTCAGCACGCGTTTAACAACGACCTGAACCCGCAACCGGTCAGCGGCCGCCAAGAGATGCTTGAAGGCGTCGTGAATCGTTTTATTTACCCTTAAATCAGCCGTTATCGGAGGACCTCGTTCCCGGTCTTGAAGTGCGTCTAAACAACAATAAGAGGACTCACCATGAAAAATTTTAAAACCGTCGTACTTGCCAGCGTTCTGGCCCTGCTCGCCAACTCGGCCATGGCCGACGCGGCCCACCCGAAAATCGGTTTCTCCATTGATGACTTGCGCCTTGAGCGCTGGGCGCGGGACCGTGACTACTTCACCGCAGCGGCCGAGCAGTTGGGCGCCAAGGTCTACGTGCAGTCTGCCGACGCCAACGAGCAACGGCAGATTTCCCAGATCGAAAACCTGATTTCGCGCGGCGTCGACGTGATCGTTATCGTGCCGTTCAATGCGACGGTGTTGAACAACGTGGTGGCCGAAGCGAAGAAGGCCGGGGTCAAGGTGCTGTCGTACGACCGGCTGATTCTGAACGCCGATATCGACGCCTATATTTCCTTCGATAACGAGAAGGTCGGCGAGATGCAGGCCAGTGGCGTGTTGAATGCTCAACCCAAAGGCAATTACTTCCTGCTCGGCGGCGCGCCTACCGATAACAACGCGAAAATCTTGCGCGAAGGCCAGATGAAAATCCTGCAACCGGCCATCGACAGGGGCGACATCAAGATTGTCGGGCAGCAATGGGTGAAAGAATGGAACCCGACGGAGGCGCTAAGCATCATCGAGAACGCCTTGACCGCCAATAACAACAAAATTGACGGCATCGTCGCCTCCAACGACGCCACCGCTGGCGGCGCTATTCAAGCCCTCGCCGCGCAGAAACTGGCCGGTAAAGTGCCGATCTCGGGTCAAGACGCCGACTTGGCCGCGATCAAACGGGTTGTCGCCGGGACCCAGACCATGACCGTCTACAAACCCCTGAAACTGCTCGCCTCCGAAGCCGCCAAACTCTCGGTGCAATTGGTGCGCAACGAGAAGCCCACCTACAACTCGCAATACGATAACGGCAGCAAAAAGGTCGACAGCATCCTCCTCAAACCGACCCCGCTGACCAAGGACAACATCAACGTGCTGATAGACGACGGGTTCTATACCAAAGCGCAGATCGCCGGGAGTTAAGCTGTTTGCGATAGAAATCTGTAGGACCAAATTCATTCGGGAAGGGTCAAGCGCAGCCATACATTTGTGTCGGATGTACCGGCCTTTTCCCGAATGAATTCGGTCCCCTAGGGGTCCGGCAGATTTGGTTGCCTTTTCGCTGCGCAATGAGTGCTCGCAATGTCCGACTATCTGCTGGAAATGAATGGCATCGTCAAAGCCTTCGGTGGCGTCCGGGCGCTGAATGGCATCGACATCAAGGTCAAGCCCGGCGAATGCGTGGGATTGTGCGGCGAAAACGGCGCGGGTAAATCGACGCTGATGAAAGTGTTGTCGGCGGTCTACCCCTACGGCAGTTGGGAAGGTGAAATCATCTGGGACGGCAAGCCGCTGACGGCGCACTCCATTGCCGAAACCGAAGCCGCCGGGATCGTCATCATCCACCAAGAGTTGACCTTGGTTCCCGACCTCTCGGTCGCGGAAAACATCTTCATGGGCCATGAACTGACCCTGCCGGGCGGACGAATGAACTACCCGGCCATGATGCACCGCGCTGAAGCCCTGATGCGTGAGCTGAAAGTGCCGGACATGAACGTCGCCCTGCCGGTCTCGCAATACGGCGGCGGTTATCAGCAACTGGTGGAAATCGCCAAAGCGCTGAACAAGAAGGCTCGGTTGCTGATCCTCGACGAACCCTCGTCTTCGTTGACCCGTTCGGAGATCGACGTGCTGCTGGACATCATCCGTGGCCTCAAAGCCAAGGGCGTCGCTTGCGTTTACATCTCGCACAAGCTCGACGAAGTGTCGGCGATCTGCGACACCGTTTCAGTGATTCGCGACGGCAAACACATCGCTACCACGTCCATGGCCGACATGGACGTCACCCGGATCATCACGCAAATGGTCGGCCGCGAAATCAGCAACCTCTACCCCACCGAGCCGCACGCAGTCGGCGAGGTGTTGTTCGAAGCCCGACACATCACCTGTTACGACGTGGACAACCCCAGGCGCAAACGGGTTGACGATATATCGTTCTCCCTGCGCCGTGGGGAAATCCTCGGCATCGCCGGATTGGTCGGAGCAGGCCGCACGGAATTGGTCTCCGCATTGTTCGGCTCCTATCCCGGTCGATTTGAAGGCGAGGTCTGGCTGGACGGCAAGAGAATCGACACCCGCACCCCGCAAAAGTCGATTCACGCCGGCCTGGGCATGGTGCCTGAAGACCGCAAGCGTCAAGGCATCGTGCCAGACCTGGCCGTCGGGCAAAACATCACGCTGGCGGTGCTGGACACCTTCTCCCGGCTGACCCGAATCGACGCCGAGGCCGAGCTGGGCAGCGTCCATCAGGAAATCGCCCGCATGCACCTGAAAACCGCCAACCCTTTTCTGCCGATCACCAGCCTGTCGGGCGGCAATCAACAAAAAGCGGTACTGGCCAAAATGCTGCTGACCAAGCCCCGAGTGCTAATTCTCGACGAACCCACGCGCGGGGTCGATGTGGGTGCCAAATACGAGATCTACAAATTGATGGGGGTGCTGGCGGCCGAAGGGGTGTCGATCATCATGGTCTCGTCGGAGTTGGCCGAAGTGCTGGGCGTGTCCGACCGCGTGTTGGTGATTGGCGACGGCCAGTTGCGTGGCGACTTCATCAACCAGGAATTGACTCAGGAGCGGGTGCTCGCTGCCGCGCTCAGCCAGCCGATCGGCACGCCACTATTGAGCGGAAATCCGTCTAAATGAATCAGCTCAAACAGCTGTTTACCCGCTACAAAATGCTCGCCCTATTGATCGCTGTGGTGATTATCTGGCTGTTCTTCAGTTGGCAGACCGAAGGCGGTTTCATCACGCCACGCAACCTGTCGAACCTGCTTCGGCAAATGTCCATCACCGGGATACTCGCCTGCGGCATGGTGCTGGTGATCATCAGTGGCGAGATCGATTTGTCGGTGGGTTCGATGCTGGGCCTGCTCGGCGGCGTGGCAGCGATTCTCGATGTGGTTTATCACCTGCCGCTACCGCTTAACCTCGCCATCGTTGCGGTCTGCGGGCTGTTGATCGGCCTTGGCAATGGCTACATGACCGCGTACCTGCGCATCCCCTCCTTCATCGTCGGGCTGGGCGGCATGCTGGCGTTTCGTGGTGTGCTGCTGGGGATCACCGGCGGTACTACGATTGCACCGGTCTCGGCCGATTTGGTCTACATCGGCCAAGGCTATCTGCCGCCGCTGGTCGGGGTGGTTCTCGGCGTGCTGCTGTTCGGCCTGACGTTGTTCCTGACCTGGCGCCAACGCCACAACCGCGCGCTGCACGGGTTGTCGGTGCCCTCCATGCTGCGCGACACCCTGCGCGTGGTGCTGATCGGCGCGGTGTTGGCAGGTTTTGTCTACACCCTCAACAGCTACGACGGCATTCCGGTTCCGGTGCTGCTCCTGCTGACCTTGCTCGGCGTGTTCAGCTATGTGACCAGCCAGACGGTGTTCGGGCGGCGGATCTATTCAGTCGGCAGCAACATGGAAGCCACGCGGCTGTCCGGCATCAACGTGCAAGCCATCAAGCTCTGGATTTTCGGGATCATGGGGGTGATGTGCGCCCTCGCCGGCCTGGTTAACACTGCACGGCTGGCGGCGGGCTCACCCTCCGCCGGGAACATGGGCGAACTGGACGCCATCGCCGCGTGCTTCATCGGCGGCACCTCCATGCGCGGTGGTTCAGGCACGGTGTACGGCGCCCTGCTCGGCGCCCTGGTCATCACCAGCCTCGACAACGGCATGTCGATGCTCGATGTCGACAGCTACTGGCAGATGATCGTCAAAGGCAGCATTTTGGTGCTGGCGGTGTGGGTGGACGTGAGTACGCGTGGGAGTCGGCGTTAGGTGACGATTCGGCGCGTGCACCGGCAAACTCTGGGCCACGGCAAATACCAATTCCATGACGGTGAACGCCAGGATCAACACGCTTGCACCTTGGCTTACGGCATACAGTTGCCACAGCGCAAAAAGCCCCCTCGCGCAGGCATCGTAGCGTCCAACCCGCTGACTGGCGTGGCGCAATCGCCACACCGACCAGACCACCACGATGCTGCCGAGCAAATTGGCAAACAACATCGCAGTGCTGTCGATTACTGGAATCGCTCGTTCCAATCCCAATTGAGCTGACAAGCCCGTGAGCCCACCCAACAGCAAGGTGGCCGTCCAGGGGCTCATAAAACCCGCCGTGGCAACCAGGTCATACCCAGCGCTGGCCCGCACAATTTTCAGATTCAGTCTTGAGTCGATCATCGCGTTCCCTCATTGTCAGAGCCATCAGCCTAAAGCCTTGACCTAGGTCCAGAGTCAAGCGCAGTAACGCGAACCTCTGTAGGAGATGCCGCCGCAATTGTAGGGGCGCGCTTGACCGCGATGGGCTGCGCAGCCGTCGTAAAACCAGGCAGCTGGGTTGTTGCAGTTGGCTGGGCATTTGGGACCGCTTCGGTCGAGCACGACCCCGGGCCCATCGCGGGCAAGCGCGCTCCTACAATTTAAATATCTAAATTCAACTGGTTATGTCGTGTTTGATGAGAGCATTTCCATGAGAGAAACGATGAAAATAGGCGAAGTGGCAAAACTCACCGGTGTCAGCCCGGACGCTCTGCGATTTTACGAAGACAAGGGCCTTATCCAATCGACACGCAGTGCCAACGGTTATCGCTGCTATACCGCAGAGGCGGTGCAATTGGTCGACTACATAAAACTGGCGCAGCAACTGGGTTTTTCTCTCGCTGAAATTGGCGAAAACCTACCTGAACTCTGGTCTTCAACCACCGCATCGGCTGAACTGTTGGCCGCTATTTTTGTGGAAAAAATTCAGATCATTGATCAGCGAATCATTCAGATGCAGGTGCTTAGAGCGGCCTTGGCTGAACGAGCAAAACAGGTATGTCCGTTGCTGCGGCTGCCATAGCTCTGGCAGCACTCGAGTAATATCGCGCATGATGGCCGCAGTCATATCAAGGGAGAGTTTTATGCGCGTCGTATTGTCCGTTATCCATCTTGTTGTGTTGTCGCTAGGCCTTTTTTCTGCCGCTTCGGCGATGGCGACCGAGGAAACCCAACTGGTTGACTCCATCAACGCCTACCGCAGCCAACCGCAGCGTTGCGCTGAAGGGGTGTCCCACGAGTTGCCACCGTTAACGGCGGATCCGCGTCTGATCCTTCCCGCCACAGGTAATACGGACTTGAAACAAGCGATGGCAAGTGCGGCGTACCCCATGGTCCACGTGCAGGCCATCACGTTGTCTGGGCCGCGCGATGCACAGACCGCTCTGCAGATGGTGCAAGAGAGCTTCTGCAAAGTGGTGTTGGACCCACAATACGTTGATATCGGTGTCAGCCGAGAGGGACGTGATTGGCGCATTGTGCTGGCGCGTCCGCTGTTGACTGCCCGCCTAGGCACTTCCCAAGCGGAAGGCCAGAAACTCCTCGTCATGCTCAATGCTGCCCGCGCCCAGCCGCGCCAATGCGGCACGCAGTCCTTTGCCGCCACGGCGCCGCTGACCTGGAACGCCATGCTGGCCACCGCGACGGATACCCACTCCCGAGACATGGCCAACAACAACTACTTCGGTCACAAAGACCGCGATGACCACACACCGGGTGATCGAGCCGAACTGGCAGGCTACATCGGCCGTGAAATCGGCGAAAACATTGCCGCCGGGCAAGACTCCGGCCGCAAAGTGGTGGATGGCTGGCTCACCAGTCCAGGCCACTGCGCCAACGTAATGAACCCACAATTTCGTGAGCTGGGCGCAGCCTATGCAGTAGATCCAAAGAGCGATGCGGGGATTTACTGGACCGCGATGTTTGGGGTGCAGTAAATCTGTGGAGCCAACTTGTTGGCGAGAAGTGTGGAAGCCTGAAACGCCGCCTCGCCAACAAGTTGGCTCCTACAAAGTTCGAGGTTGCAGCGTGTCAGGGCTGACGCCTTCCCGAATAAATTCGGTCCCACAGATGTTGGCGCTGCACAGATTTTTGTAGGATCTGCCGAAGGCTGCGATAAAAGTTCTCGGCATCTACCCTTTCGTGTCTACCGAAGCCTCTGTGGGAGCAGGCTTGCCTGCGAAGAGGCCGGTCATCGCGCCGCTGATGTCGACTTGAAACTTGGGTCGCCTGTATTGCTGCTTTCGTTGGCAAGCCAACTCCCACAGAGGCTTTGGCAGACACGGAATAGTAGGCACTGAACATCTGATCGTGCTTCAGAAATACGCGCTGTCTACCAAATGCCAACAAGTTGGCTCACAGATTGGGGGATAGCGACTTCAACCATCATTCCCATCGATGAACACCATGGACACAGACACTTTCTGGTTTGAAGCCTCGCCAGTAACAATGGCGCCATCCAAACCTGACCGGGACTACGACCATGATCTTCCACGCCATCAATGTTGTATTGCTCAGCGCCATGACGCTTTACGTCGTTAACGCCGTCTACTCGATGATTGACCTGGTTCGCGCTGCGACAGTTGATACTGATTTCGGCGTTTGAATGGCCTCAAAAACCACAACGCCTCCACACGGGAGGCGTTGCAGGTTTTCAGAGGCAACAGTCCAACGCAGGTTTCACGCTAGATCGAAGCGGTCCAGGTTCATCACTTTGGTCCAGGCGGCTACGAAGTCCTTAACGAACTTCTCTTGCGCATCCGCGCTGGCGTAGACCTCAGCCAAGGCCCGCAGTTGGGCGTGTGAACCGAAGACCAGATCGACCCGAGTGCCGGTCCACTTGACCGCGCCGGTCTTGCGATCGCGTGCTTCGAACGTATCCTTGGCGTCCGAGACCGCGTTCCACGCCACGCCCATGTCGAGCAGATTGACGAAGAAGTCGTTGGTCAACGTCTCCGGCCGCTGGGTAAAAACCCCGTGGCGAGTTTGGCCGACGTTGGTGTTCAACACACGCAGGCCGCCGACGAGCACTGTCATTTCTGGTGCCGTCAGGGTCAGCAACTGCGCCTTGTCAACCAACAACGCCTCAGCCGATACATTGTATTGACCCTTAGCGTAGTTACGGAAACCATCAGCGATAGGCTCGAGAAAAGCCGAAGACTCCACGTCCGTCTGCTCCTGTGAAGCATCCATGCGTCCCGGCGCAAAAGGCACTGTGACGGCGTGACCGGCATTTTTCGCGGCTTGTTCGATCCCAGCACCACCGGCCAACACAATCAGGTCGGCCAGCGAGATCTTCTTACCCCCCGCCTGCGCACTGTTGAACTCGCCCTGAATACCTTCGAGGATATTGAGCACGTTCGCCAACTGCTCCGGTTGGTTGGCCTGCCAATACTTCTGCGGAACCAGACGCAGGCGTCCGCCGTTGGCGCCACCCCGTTTGTCAGAACCACGAAAGGTCGAGGCTGCTGCCCAAGCGGTCGAGACCAGTTGCGAGACCGACAGGCCCGAGGCCAGGACTTTGCTCTTGAGCGCCGCGATGTCAGCTTCTTCTACCAGCGGATGATCGACCTCTGGAATCGGGTCTTGCCAGAGCAGCTCTTCAGCCGGCATTTCCGGGCCGAGGTAACGCGCGAGCGGCCCCATGTCACGGTGGGTCAGCTTGAACCACGCGCGGGCGAAGGCATCCGTTAGCTGCTCAGGATTCTCCAGAAAGCGCCGTGAGATTTTTTCATAAGCCGGGTCGAAGCGCAGGGCGAGGTCCGAGGTCAACATGGACGGGGCGCGACGCTTGGACGGGTCGTGGGCATCGGGAACAGTGTTGGCACCACCGCCATCTTTAGGCGTCCACTGATGGGCGCCCGCCGGGCTTTTCGTCAGCTCCCATTCGAAGCCGAACAGGTTCTCCAGGTACTGATTGCTCCACTTGGTGGGCGTGGAGGTCCAGGTCACTTCCAGACCGCTGGTGATCGTGTCACCGCCTTTGCCGGTGCCGAAGCTGTTCTTCCAGCCAAAGCCTTGGTCTTCAAGGTCAGCGGCTTCGGGCTCAGCCCCTACGTTGGTGGCAGGCCCGGCGCCGTGGGTCTTGCCGAAGGCGTGGCCGCCAGCGATCAGGGCCACGGTTTCCTCGTCGTTCATCGCCATGCGACCGAACGTCTCGCGAATGTCCTTCCCTGACGCCACCGGGTCCGGGTTGCCCTCGGGACCTTCCGGGTTCACATAGATCAGGCCCATCTGCACGGCGGCGAGCGGATTTTCCAAGTTGCGACCTTGGCTGTCGGTCCGGCTTTCTTCAACAGGATGCATCTCCGGCTCGGCAACCAACACCCCTTCGCCCGGCTCCTGCATTGCCTTGGTATTGCCGTAGCGACTGTCACCGCCCAACCAGGTGGTTTCAGAACCCCAGTACACGTCTTCTTCCGGCTCCCAGACATCCTCGCGCCCACCGGAGTAACCGAAGGTTTTGAAGTCCATGGACTCCAGGGCGACGTTGCCCGTGAGAATGATCAGGTCAGCCCAGGAAATTTTACGGCCATATTTTTGCTTGATCGGCCAAATCAGCCGACGCGCTTTGTCGAGGCTGACGTTGTCTGGCCAGCTATTGAGCGGCGCAAAACGCTGCTGGCCAGCACCCGCGCCACCACGGCCATCAGCCGTGCGGTAAGTCCCGGCACTGTGCCAGGCCATGCGAATGAAAAAAGGTCCGTAGTGACCAAAGTCAGCAGGCCACCATTCTTGAGAGTCGGTCATCAGCGCTCGCAGGTCATTCTTGACCGCGGCCAAGTCGAGGCTCTTGAATTCTTCGGCGTAGTTGAAGCCCTCCCCCATGGGATCAGACAAGGACGAATGCTGGTGCAGGATCTTCAAATTGAGTTGGTTAGGCCACCAGTCCCGATTCGTGGTGCCACCACCGGCGGCTTGGTTGAATGGGCATTTCGATTCAGTTGACATGTTTGATCTACCTTTGTCGTTTTCATCGGCTCACGAAGCGTTGAGCATCTCCCTATCAGTTTCAGCGGGCCGGCTTACGCCGACGCTAGGTCAAGACTAGACCCCTTCCGGGAGAGTTCTAATAGAGAGAGCATAGGCGCTCGATAGGTATTCTCTGTTACCAACGAAGAAACCCGCGTGCAAAAAATGCATAACTTATTGAATGACAAAGATTACCTGCAGGAGCGCGCTTGCCCACGATGAACCGAGAAGCGGTCCCAATAGCCGCTCGACAATTTGACCTCAGAGATCAGGCATCATTCCCTACAAAAAACCAAGCAACCCTATGCCGACGGCGCTCGTGATCAACTATTTTCAAACGTGTCCGATGAAAACCAAGGTGACAGCCATGACCAAAACCGACCTTCCCAGCCTGTACCGTGGCTACATCGCCTGCCTGAACGAGCAAAACTGGCCAGCGCTCGACACCTTTGTGCATGAGGACGTGTACTACAACGATCGCCGTATCGGACTCATCGGCTACCGCGAAATGCTGGAAAGAGACTTCGATCAAATCCCGGACCTGCATTTCAACATCCAGCTGCTGATTGCCGAATCGGACTACATAGCCGCTCGCCTAAACTTCGTGTGTACCCCAAAAGCTCTATTTCTCGGCCTGCCGGTGAACGGAAAGAAAGTGTTCTTCACCGAAAACGTCTTCTACCGATTCAATGGCGAAAAGATCGAACAGGTCTGGTCGGTCATCGACAAAGCGGCTATCGAAGCGCAGCTAGTGGGTAACGACGATTATTCCCGCTGACCTGCGGCGCGCTCAAGGGATCTGCTAGGCTGCCGAGCCCCACCGCCGACAAAGCCAGGCTCAAACCATGTTCACGCTGCGCGTCATGACCCTAGACGATTACGACTCGGTCATCGCCCTCATGCGCTCCACTCCGGGCGTCACCTTCCGCGATGCCGACTCCCGTGAATCGACCTCACGCTATCTAGAACGAAACCCCGGAATGAGCTTCATCGCCGAAGACGGAACGGTCCTCTGCGGCTGCATCATGTCCGGCCACGATGGCCGCCGAGGGTACTTACAGCACTTGGTCGTCTCGCCCGAATATCGACGACAAGGAATCGCCAATGCGCTGGTGGAGCGCTGCCTTTCCACGCTTGAGGAACACGGAATACTTAAATGCCATCTCGACGTAATCAAGACCAATACGGCAGCGGCTGATTATTGGAACAGTCAGGGTTGGCAGTTGCGGACTGATATTGACCGGTATTCGTTTTCGCGGTTGGGGGGTGGGAATGTTTGAGTGAGCTGTTGTTGTTTCGCGTTATAAATGCGCATTGTTATCGACGAACCTAGCTTTCACTTGAAGTGATCTTTATCGCCGCTAGCACGTTGTCTGGACAGCAGCCAAAAGCCGCCTCGATGCCTCCGCTTCGACGGTCCCTTCGTCATTGCCTTCACTGAACACTGAACAGGTAGCTGTGCTTGTTCCATTTGAACAGTGATACACCGCAATAACCCCGCCCGGCCCCGCGCCGGTATGCCCGATGAGAGTCTGGCCAGTATTCACGCCGCCAATCATAAGACCGAGACCATAGCCTGGAGTAATCCAGGGCCGTCCTGACATCGGTCCGCCGAGCACGATTGCATCTAGCATCTCGTTCTGCAAAAAAGATGAGAGGAATGACCCATTCAGCAGTTGGTCCAGCAGAACAGACGTTTGATTAAGTGGGCCGACCAACAGACCGTGGTAGACCCAACCGGGGTGATAAGTCGACGCAGAGCCGAGATAGACACCCAGCAAATCCTCTGGCGTTTTTGCTAGCCGTACGTTGGACAAACCGAAGGGCGAAAACACGCGCTCAACTAAGGCATCGCCAAGGCCAAGCCCCGTCGCTCGCTCAATGAGTCTTCCCACGAACATATAACCCACGTTGGAATACTGCCAGCCAGCGCCTGGCGCGTAACGCAACTGGGAGGCATCGAGACGCTGCATCATTTCTTCCGCTGACCACGGGACGTCGCCGTCGGCAACCGCCGCGTGGTATTCCTTCAGCTCTCCATAGTCAGCCAGCCCCGCTTGGTGCTTGAGCAGTTGCCGCAGAGTAAATTGACCCTCCGGCAAAGACGCATCCAGCTCAATCAAACCGTCTCGAACCAATGAAAGCGCCGCTACGGCAAGCACTGTTTTGGTAAAGCTCCACCAAGGGACGATGACCTCGGATTGATCAGACTCCAGCGGCTTACCGTTTAATAGTGTGGAGGAAAGCATTGTTGGGATGCTCTGTATGAGACTGAAAGATCAGCGCTGGAGTAGGCCGGATGATGGGGCGGCGGGCAAGGGTTGCCTTTCGGGATAGGGCAGATTTCGGCCATAAGCGGACGCTCGCTTTGCACCGATTTCAGTGGATGCGGATAGAAAAGCCGAGGAACCGGTCAGCGCCACTTGTGATTATCAGACGCCAGATGCTTACTGAGTCTGAGCCCACCACCGACAACGTAAAGAGAACTCACCCATGAGCGATGATTTGATCCGTCTTTACGACGTCCCACTCTCTGACAAGGAGGCGATACTCATCGGCAGGATCATTGCTCTATGGGGGGCGCTTGAGTCCGAGGTATTTGAGCAAACACTTGCAACCTTCGACGTGCAAGACGGAGAGGGGTTACCAAATGCAATGAACAACCTCAGCTTCCTCAAGGTACTGGAGTTGTGGAAAGCTCGGGTTGCTGACGTAGCAGATGGGGAACGTGCATTAGTGTTGAAGCATCAGTTCGGCAGAATCACCCACCTGCACGATTCAAGAAACGCTCTGATTCATGGCATGTGGACGTGGTCTATGGCCGAACCAGAGAAAATAAGCACCACGCGAGTGTCTAAAAAGCAGGTCATAACCATGCACTTCCCAGCAGGAAGCTTGGCAGACTTCCACAACGAGCTTGGCGTCATCAACTTCAAGATCAGATATCCGGACGGAGTGGAGGATCTAGCACGCGAGATAGCGGATGAAGACGGCTTCATAAGTCGTAGGGCTATGTGCATGCTTACCGACAATCCTGCCGCCGATGGCTGGTTCCTACGCCGTAGAGTGCTGATAGACAAACTCGACTGACATTGGCCTGCTACGCTTCTGATTTCCTCGAGCGGATTCGAAGTCATGCCCGCCCCTTCGGGTTGATAGCGGTCGGTTGCCAGCGACCGCTTCGCTGTGAAAAGTTCAGATTGCCGGAAATTTCAATCCTGTTAATTTGTGAAGTAGTTCAAGATTCGAGTTGCAATCCAATCCTTCATTGCATGATTGACTTTTCTTATATCAAGCCCAAAAGTCCAGCTTAAGATCCCCCATGCGGCAGCGATGAGTATTATTGCGGTAGTCAGTGCCGGAGGTAGGGACGCATTCTTAATATAGTCGGGGAGCAGGTCTGCGGGCAGAGCTTTTACACATGCGATAATTAATGAGGCAAGAAGTGCTAGGCAAAAAATGGAGGACAACGTAACTGCAATTCCACCTGCTAAGCTTTCAATTTTTTCTGTAAGAGCAGAGTGGCGCTTGGTCAAGTCTTTAGTGACTGAGCGCTCCGCGTTTAGTTGTTGGCTCGCTTCATCTTGGATGCGTGCCAATTCTTCATCTTTCTGCTTGCGCAAGCTTTCAATTGCTTGTTCAGATTTCTGAGTATATTTTCGCTTAATGCCTTCTACGATGTCGAAAACATCTTCTTCAGAAAAGTCTTCACCAACATCTACCGAGACGTCATGGACTGCACTCAGAAGATCAGAATCCCAGCGCACCAAGATGAAGTCTTCTTCTGATATATCACCCCGCTTGGTGATAGACTCCAAGCGCTCTAAGAAAGCGTCCCAGAATTTGTCATCAGTGTAGAGAAGACTATATGCAGTTGCTATTACTTGGTCAGTGGGTAGTTTGTTTGAGATGTCTGGATTTTTTAACCAGAACATAATGGTGAGCCACTGCTCGGAAACGACGACTGGAATGGCGCTGCGGTACTTTGCTCGGCTAAAAAAACCGTTGGCATATTTGGCAAGCCCAGTATTTCCAGTCACAAATACTGAGAATTGTTCACCCAAATCCTGAATGTGTCGGTTTTCACGCATGTTATGAACACGAGAGATGCAAATCGTATCGTGCTCTAGGTCTTTATTTTTGTGAAAATTTTCGGCAATTGCTTTTTCGAGGGCTACCTCATCGCATTGATATCTTTCTTTAGCCGAAAATCCATATTTTATCGTAATTCCTTTGTTTTCGATGGTTCGGCGCAAGGTTTTGATTTCGGTGTCCAGGCGGATTGCATCGTATCCTTGGGAGCGTAACAGTTCCAATGTTTTGGTGTTAAATCTTTGGAATGTATTTTTTTCGAAGTCGTGTTTCCAAGCTGATAATAGCCTCTCAATTTCATCGAGAGTTTTATCGAAAATACAAATATTGATCTTGAGTGACTTTAATAGCTCAATTAACTCTTCGTTAGCTTGTTTTTTTAGCGAGCCGTTGAATCCCAGTAGGCCGATAATAAGTGGGGAGTCTAAATATACCGAGATTTTATCGAAAGTTTTTTTATTGGTAAGCTTGTCTGCAAAATAAAGGTACTTCGCTAGGAGCATGCCTTTAACGCATCTACTGAAGTGCTCTAGCAGATGAGGCTCTTTGCGGTGAATGTGCCCGATGAATGAGGCAATAATGTGATCGGCGTTCTTTATGCTCTCATCAAGTTCCGCTTTGCTATAGGCTCTGCGGCTAACAGCGGCAGATACGTTATCCTCGATGAACTTGAATATCAAACCTTCGGCTTCGCTCAGGCTCAAATGTTTTTGAAAGCGATCTTGAGCGAATTCAATTAGTGATTTTTTCAAGCTGCTAAGGGAGATTTCAAGATCTTGCTTCTTTTCTTCGTAACCGTTTGACCACTCTTTGATTTTTTCTGCCCGAGGAATAAATGCATGGTTTTCTCGGATAAGTAGTCCTTTATTTTTGGCTCTGCTAACTAATACTTTTATAGCCGATAGCGGAGGCCGAAAACCGAATAGTTCGGACAGCTTCGATTGGATGTCAATGATCTCTACTGTGGGCTTACCGATTTGTTGAATAGTGACTGCGATAAAGGGAAGGAATAGATCTATTTCATCCTTGAATTTTTCGGACTTTAACGTTTCTAGGAGGGCGAGGTTGATTAAGGGGCTTTCCATACCGATATCCGCTCAAGCTGAATCTTATATTTCCTGGCTTTGGTGCAGGACGTTTTTGGAGTTCCATAACGCGGCAGTTCCCACGGTGCAACAAATGGAAATGTACTACGGATGTCATTTGGCTATCAATGCATTACTCGCATCAAAGCCAGGCTGACGCTCCAAGCGAGGGGGTAATTTATCCCTCAATCGCGATGCGACTTTTGGATGAGGATATTGTGTTTGGCATTGCTCAGGACTGGGTGGTCGACTGTAGCGCTGCTCGATACTGAGTCCGCCGCTCGGAAGGGATTTATCCCCCCTTTGCCTAATGTTGGGCAGGGAGGCTGTGACTACGGAGCGAATTAGCCGGATCCCGGCGAGGCCTGTCAGGGCGATGCGCCGGGAGATGTTTGCAAATGTGGGATTGCTATGCTGGCTCAGTGACCGCTTCTGGCCGAATCCTGCCATTGCTAACCGGCTCCTATGGGTCGAATTAGCCCGTCACCAGCGACCACAATGCACCGCTCTCAGACCAGATCCCAACAAACCTCTCTACTATTTCCGCTCCAACACCTCATTCAATTTCTCGTCATTCTCCATCAACACTTCCACCTTTTTAATCCGCTTAGCGTAGTCAGCCGCTGCGGCTTTGAGGACGGCTTCTTGCCGTTGAGACGTATATGACGTTGATGCATTCAGCGAGTCAACGCTACACGGTGTCTGCTGAAAAATGCTTTTGCCGTCTGGATTCGTGCATTTATAAACGGCTCCGGCGCTCGCAGTGCTTGCACCTGCCAAGAGCATTGCACACACGATGATTGGGAAAAGGGGGTTAGTTTTACTCACGCTGTACCTGTCGGTGGCTTAGGGCGTTTCAAAAATATCGCCGTGAACTCCATCCGCAGTGTAATCCAAGCCGGCGGGTTGAATGGTCTCTCATACCCTGTGGAGTCCAGGAAGCTGTTAGGGTGAAATGCGACCTGACAACAGCGTTCATAAACCTGAGAGAAAGAGATTGAGTGATGCGTATCACCTGCCTACACACGGCTGAGAGCAACATAGCGGTCTTTGACTTGGCCGCAAAGCTGCTGGGTATCGGGCCCGATGTTTTGCGGCATGAAGTTCGAGCGGACCTCTTGGCTGCGGCCGAGCGTGCCGGTGGACTGACGGCTGACCTATCGAATGCAACGCAACTAGTGCTGTTTTCACTCGCTCAGCACGCTGACGCCGTTGTGCTTACCTGTTCGACCTTGGGCCCCGCTATCGAAGGCATTGTAAATGCTCAGTCGCCGATTTTGAGAGTCGATGAAGCGCTGGCCTCGGCTGCCGTTCATGCCGGTTCTGCGGGTGGCAAAATCGTAGTCTTGTGCGCGGTCGAAACCACACTCGACCCCACCTCTCGTCTGTTCCTTCATGCTGCGCAGGGATCAAACGCATTGGTCGAGGTGCAGCTTGTTTCCGGCGCTTGGGCATTGTTCAAGTCTGGCGACCTTGGGGGATACTTAGCGGCCATTGCGAAAGCGGCAGACGCTGCCTATATCGACGGCGCGTCAGTAGTTGCACTGGCACAAGCATCAATGAGTGGGGCCGCTTCGCTTGTGACCGCTGGCCCACCCCCACTCACCAGCGCAACGGCAGGTTTGAGGGCCGCACTGGAAGTCGAAAAAAAGGACCGCAGTTGAACGAACACACTTTGTCCATGCGCCTGGAGCGTGTGGCGGCGAATGTGCCAGCGGGTGCGCGGCTGGCGGATATTGGCTCGGATCACGGCTATTTGCCGGTGGCGTTGATCCGCCGTGACGCGATCTCGACGGCGGTGGCCGGTGAGGTGGCGTTGACGCCGTTCCGCGCGGCCGAACGCACGGTGCGCGAGAGTGATCTGGAGCAGCGGATCACCGTGCGGTTGGCCAATGGCCTGGAGGCGATTGAGCCGGAAGACGGGATCACGGCGATCAGTATGTGCGGCATGGGCGGCGAGACGATTCGCGACATTCTTGACAGCGGCAAGGCGCGCTTGAGCGGCCAGGAACGGCTGATTCTGCAGCCCAACGGCGGCGAGCAGCCTTTGCGCCAATGGCTGATGGACAATGGCTACCGAATTCTCTGCGAGGAGGTGCTGCGAGAAAACCGCTTCGACTATGAAATCATCGTGGCTGAGCCCGCCTGCCCGGTGATGTACACCGCCGAGGAGTTGTACTTCGGCCCGCTGCAGATGCAGACGCGTAGCCCGGCGTTTTTGCTCAAGTGGCAGCGCATACTGCGTCAGAAGCAGAAGACCTTGACTCATTTCGCCAAGGCGCGGCAGGCCTTGTCCGAGGGCAAGGTGCAGGACGTCGCCCAACAGGCCCGTTGGATAACCGAACTGCTGGCGTGTTGAACGGTGCCGAGCGGCGATCAGACCAGGCACTAACCGCGTCGCAGCCTGACAAGCATCGGGGCAATAGTTAAGCTGATACCCTTCAAGCACTTACACGCTGAGCAGAACACTATGAATCGTCAAAAAAAACTACAGCAGTTATTCAAGGCCAAAGCTAAAAAGGCCAGTTCCAAATTGGCACCGTCAAATCGGTCTACCTACGTCAGTAAAGCTGACCGATTGAAATTGGCAGCTGAATCCAGTCTTGAGCCAATCATTGCCGCTGAGAGCTGATCTGTCTCTCTAGCACTAACGGCATTTATCGTCGGCTCATTGTTTTATCGTCGCCAACAGTTGGAGCACCTGTTGTTTCAACAGGGTGTTCAAACTCTCGAGGATATGGGGATTTGGCTCATTGGCCCTGGTCATCATGTACAAGGTTACTGGCAAGGGCGGTACCAGCTTGCGAATGGTTTTACGCTCTGGAGAGCCTTCCAACGCGGTAAATGGGTCGACGATTGCCAATCCCGCGCCAGACTCTACCAACGCACGCGCCAGGGAGTAGGTCTGAACCCTGATGGCAGTGCGCGGGGGTGGGTTGATGCCGGCGAGGTACAGGTCCAACTGGGCGAACAACGGGTCTGTGTGCGACAGCCCGATCAGGGGGGCATCGGCCAGCGCGTCAATCATCAATGGACGGTCGATTTCAGGCGATGGCCAGTAGTCCTTTGGGGCTAAAACCACCAAAAAGCTCTGGGCCACGGGGCGAACTTCGAGCCCTGGATGTTCCGGGTGCTGGAATGTCAGCGCAACATCGATCTCGCGCATGAATAAATTTTGCACCAGCTCATGGCTGTGCAGGCTGGCCAGTTCACACGACGTATCAGGAAAACGACGACACCACTCCCCTATCAGTGCGGGCAGCAGTGAAGAGGCCAAGGTCGGTGTCGCACCGATGCGCAATGTCTGCCCAGGCTCGCGACGCAAGCTCTCGGCCAATCGCCTCACGCCGTCAAGACTGACCGTGACCTTGCTTACCTCACGCTCCAGCGCCAAGGCTTCGGGGGTGATGACCAGTTTGCCTTTGATCCGCTGGAACAGCGCAAACCCCAACTGTGCTTCGGCGTGCTGAAGCACTTTGGTGACCGAAGGCTGGCTGACATGCAACAGCTGTGCAGCGCCACTGATGGAGCCGGCCTGGCGAATGGCTTGGAAAATTTCAATGTGTCTAAGTCGCATAACCAGCCCATAACCTTTGTCTATACCCGACCGATCTTTATTCATTATCGCCGCGCTGTCATCCCCATTACTTTAACGACAGGTTCAACACATCAGGATCGTTAAAAAATGGCTCGACGTGTAAGCATCATCGGCGCTGGAGTAATCGGTCTGACAACAGCCTACGCCCTTGTGCGCGAAGGATTTGAGGTAGACCTGATTGATGCCCAGACGGAGCTGGCCAGTCAGGCCAGTTTTGCCAACGGTGGACAATTGTCCTACCGCTACGTGTCGCCGCTTGCCGATGCCGGTGTTCCGGTTCAAGCGTTGGCATGGATGTTACGGGGCGACTCCCCGCTTAAGCTCCGGCCAACATTGGATATTCGCCAATGGCGTTGGATTAGCGCCTTCCTCTGGGCTTGCCGGGGTTCGGTTAACCGGCGCAATGCTGAAAAGCTTTTACGCTTGGCAATGCACAGCCGCGACACCCTCGAAAAGTGGCGCGAAAGCGACAGGTTGGACGATTTCGGCTGGCGGCGTAACGGCAAACTGGTCACCTTCCGCTCCGCCTCAAGCTTCAATCGAAGTCGGAGTTACCTTTGCGACCCGAAAACGCAACAGGTCCTCGGCGCCACAGAACTGGTGACTGTCGAGCCAACGTTAGCGGGGTCCTCGTTTGTGGGCGCCATCTTCACCCCGGACGAAGAAGTCGGCGATTGCCACCGTTTTTGTCTTTCTTTGGCTTCCAGGCTACGTGCATCCGGACGCTGCAATTTCATGCTCGGCCGCCCGGTCACCCGAATTAACCAGTCCAATGGCGTCGTGCAGTCCGTGGAGCTGGGCGGCGACGTTTATGCGGTCGATCATCTGGTGCTTTGCGCAGGCTACCGGAGCGTGTCATTGACACTTCCCGGCCTGCACCTGCCGATCTACCCGCTGAAGGGCTACAGCCTGACAGTGCCGATTGAAGCCGGTCATCGCCCCCCAGACATCAGCATCACCGACTACGACCGCAAGGTGGTGTATGCACGCCTGGGCGAGCAACTGCGAATAGCCGCCATGGTCGACATCGTGGGCTTTGATACGTCAATCGACCAGCGTCGCATCACTTCAATGCGTGAAGCCGCGCAAGCGCTGTTCCCCAACGGTGGCGATTATCAAAACGCCGTCGAGTGGGCAGGCATGAGGCCGGCAACTCCCACCGGCGTTCCAATCATTGGCGCGACGCCTTACCAAAACTTATGGATTAACGGCGGGCACGGCGCGCTGGGGTTTACCTTGGCGTGCGCCAGCGCCGACCTGCTGTCCCAAGAGATCGCCGGCCGAATTCCGACGATAAACCTACAGGGGTTCGCTCCTCGAGCAGCCTGAACTGACGCTATTTTTTAAGGAACACTTATGACTATCGAGCGCTTGCACACCAATGAACGACTGAGCGCAGCCGTCCTGTTTGACTCGCTGATTTTCCTCTCAGGCCAAGTGCCGGGGGACGCAACCGACATCGAATCCCAAACCCGACAAGTGCTGGAAAAAATCGACGCATTGCTACTCGAAACCGGCGCACATAAAGACTCGATACTGAGCGCCACTCTCTACCTCAAAAACATAGAACGTGATTTCGACGCCATGAACCGCGTGTGGTCAGCTTGGCTTTCGCCTGGAAAAGCACCCGCGCGCACGGCATTGCAGGCCGAGTTGGCACGTCCGACGGTGCTCGTCGAAATTACCGTGATCGCCGTTAGACCTTGAGTCTGTAATGGGCTCTGCCCATCGTTTTTTAGATTACTGCCTCTCAACAATAACGTTTAAAAAGAGAGAACCGTCAATGACAAGCGTCGCGCAAACACGAAGTAGAGCCCAGAAGACAATCTGTCTATCCGCACTGTTTCTGGCGTGGGCAGTGGGTTATGCAGACCGGATCGTGATGAGTACGGCGATCATCCCCATCGGCAAGGAGTTCGCTCTCGATGCACAGCAGGCAGGGATGGTGTTGAGCACCTTTTATGTCAGCTACGCAATCATGCAGCTGTTGGGTGGTTTGATGTCCGACCGCTATGGGTCGCGAGTTGTGGTGGTGGTGTGTGTCGTCGCCTGGTCTATTTTCACGGCACTGACCAGCGTCGCGTGGTCGTTCACCTCCCTGTTGGTCATCCGTTTTCTGTTTGGCGTGGGCGAAGGCTGTTTCTCGCCCGCAAGCTCGGTGACAGTGGCCGAAGTGTTCCCCAAGCAAGAGCGCGCCCGAGCCAAGGCGTTCCTGATTTCCACGGTTTTCCTGGGCAACGCTGTCGGTTCAGGCTTGGTGGCGTTGACTGTGGTGTATCTCGGCTGGCGCGGCGCTTTTCACATTCTGGCGGTGGTTGGACTGTTGGTTTCAGCGGTCCTTTGGTATGCGCTTAGAAGCGGTATAGCCCAACAAAGAGTTCGCACAGAGCCGCGTGAGAGTAATCAGTTAGGCGCGCTGATTCGAGACCCCGCAGCCCTGAAACTCACGGCTATTTGGTTCTGCTCCAGCATCTTGTACATCGGGATGATCTCTTGGATGCCGTCCTACCTGATGAAGCACTATCAGGTTGATCTGCTGCACATCGGTTTGGCCTCGGCGATTCCCTACCTCATCGCGTTTCTGGGCACTAACGGGGTGGGCTGGCTGTTGGACAAGGTCGGTCAGGACCGCGAAAAGCATTTCCTGATGGGCGGTTCCCTAGGCTGCGCCGCGTTCCTGTCATTGATGATTACCACCACCTCAATCACCTTGCTGGTGGTGTATTGGACCTTGTGTCTGTTGTCCTTCAATTTCATTTACGCCACGGTTTTTTCAGTTCCGCTCAAACGCTTTCGGTCAAATCTGATCGGCAGTGCAACGGGACTGATGAACTTCGGCGGACAAATAGCCGGGGCTGTGGCACCCGTCGTCATGGGCTCTTTGATTGTCGCGTTCGGCGGCTCTTACCTTTCAGCGTTCTGGTTTCTCGTCGGCGCTGCACTGGCGGCATTCCTCCTGTCATTAACCTGGCAAAACCCTGTTCCACCCCTCCAACAACAAGGACCAGCACATGCATAACCACTTGGCGTTCGACATCATCATTGAAGGGGGCACGGTCATAGACGGCAGTAAGGCCCCGCGTTTCATGGCCGATGTAGGCATCCGCGAAGGTAAAATCGGTGCGATTGGCGATTTATCCGCTTGCGATGCCGCTCAACGTATCAACGCCCACGGCAAGGTCGTGGCGCCGGGATTCATCGACTCCCACACCCACGACGACCAAGCTGTGCTGTCCAAACCGGACATGACTTTCAAGATTTCACAGGGTGTCACCACGGTAGTCACGGGAAACTGCGGCATCAGCATCGCGCCATTACGCCCCGACAGCGACCTACCCTCCCCGCTTAATCTGCTGGAGGACACGCAGAACCCGCGTTTCTCCACCTTCAAAGACTATTTGGATGCGTTGCGCCAGTCGCCGTCGGCGGTCAATGTCGCGGCGATGGTGGGCCATTCGACACTGCGCGTAATGACCATGAGTTCATTAGAGCGAGCCGCAGACCCCGCTGAAATTGCCGCCATGTCGCGGTTGCTCGACGAGGCACTGGCCGCCGGTGCTATCGGTATTTCCACCGGCACCTATTACCCACCCGCCGCCCACGCCCCGACTCAAGAAATCATTGATTTCTGTCAGCCACTCAAAGGCAGCGGCGCCTTGTACGTCACCCACATGCGTGACGAGGCGGACAACACCTTGACCTCGCTTGAAGAAACTTTCTTTATCGGTAGAGAGCTGAACAGTCCGGTGGTCATATCGCACCACAAACTCATGCGCCCACAGAACTTCGGCAAGTCGGCCATCACCTTGCCGATCATTCAAAAAGCCATGAAATGCCAATGTATTTCGCTGGACTGTTACCCCTATAACGCCAGCTCAACCATGCTGCATACCGATCCCAATCGCTTACAAGGCCGCATATTAATTTCATCCAGCGAGCCCCATCCCGAACAAGCCGGACGCGACCTGGATGACATCGCGGCCGAATGGGCCATCGACAAGGTAGACGCCGCAAGACGTTTACAACCGGCCAGTGCGATTTATTTCGGTATGGACGAAGCCGACGTGCAAAACATCTTGGCGTTCGACGAAACCATGATTGGCTCTGACGGTATCCCCTCGGGTGAAAAGCCTCATCCCCGCCTTTGGGGCACGTTCCCTAGAGTCCTAGGCCATTACAGCCGAGACCTGAAGCTGTTTCCGCTGGAGACCGCCGTATGGAAGATGACCGGGCTGACGGCGCGCAACTTCAACCTCCCCCAACGAGGGACGCTGGTGATCGGCAACTACGCCGACATCGTGATTTTCGATCCGTTGACGGTACGCGACGCGGCCGACTACGAGAACTCGACCGCCCCCGCCAAAGGCATAGAAGTGGTCATTGTGAACGGTGAAGTTAGTTGGCTTCACGGCACGCATTTGGGCACCCGAGCCGGCCAAGTCATAACCCGCGCAATGAACGGATAAAGGACCGGTTTACCCCCTTACTTTAGCAACATCCTTTTAACAACTATCAAGGTCCCGAACCGGAACTTGAGGCATTCGTTCGTTCGAAAACGAAGCTGGAGCTTTCTATGAAATTAATATTAACCACGGCATTGGCGTTGGCCAGTATCGGTTTACCCTACGCAGTCCGGGCTGACGACAGCACATTCACGTTGCTGCCTGTGAAACCTAAAATCACCAGCACCCAGTCTAACGCCGGGGGATTTATCGAGGGACAAAGCCTGAGCGGCTTTACCCGTAATTGGTATTCTAGCGAACGTGCAACGAGTGGCCCGCTGTGGAGTTACTACAACGACGATGGACGTAAAGTTGCGACTTCAAACCGAACCAACTGGGTGCAGGCAACCGTCATTGACTACACGTCGGGCTTTACTAAAGGCGCCCTCGGTTTGGGTATTGAAATAGCCGCCTATGACACCGTCGCCCTGGAGCAAGGTAAGGCCGCCGTTGCCGGTCCCAACAACCGGACGCTGACTGACAGCCGAGGCAACGTAGAGGCGCAATGGAGCAAGTTGGGTTTGGCAAATCTCAAAGCCAGGATCTCGGATACCACGATCACCGCTGGACGCCAGGCATTCAATACCCCAGTGCTGGCGGTGTATAACAACCGCGCCCTGCCCTCAAGTTTCGAGGGCGTCGGACTTGTCAGTGAAGAACTCAGCACCCTCAGTTTCAAAGCGGGAGCGTTTGACCGTGTGTCCCCTCGTACCGAACAAAGCGAGACGCACTTTCAAGCGAAGTATGCGTCCAAGGCGTTCGAGTCCGATAATGTAAGCCTTGGCGGCGTCGACTTTCAGCCAATGAAAGGCGTAAAAACCTCGGCCTATGTGTCCTCAGTAAAAGATTTCTGGACCCAGTACTACCTGGGTTCCGTCATCGATTGGGGTAACCCAAACGAACTTGCCTTTAATACAGCCTTTAACTACTACAACACTCAGGACACTGGCAGTCGGAAACTGGGTGAAATAGATAACCAGGCCTACAGCCTGGCGCTCACCGCTACTTACAACATCCATGCGGTGGCAATCGCCTGGCAACAGGTAAATGGCAATGAATACTTTGATTACCTTAATGAGTCGGGCGCCAACTACTTGGCCAACGCCCTGTATTCAGACTTCAACGGCCCCAATGAAAAATCCTTTCGCGTGGGCTACAACGTCGATATGGCGGGCTACGGTGTTCCGGGTCTGAAGCTCAACACCTACACCGCACGAGGCTGGGGCATCGACGGCAGCCACTATCGAGGCACGGCGTATAACGTGCGCAACCTGCAAGACGCCAGTCATAACGAATATGGTCTAGGGGTCTCTTATGTCGTGCAAAGCGGCGCGCTGAGGAAAACTTTTCTCAGGGCGACCTATACCCTTCACCGTGCCAGTGTCGGCCAGATTGATGGAAACGTTGACGAGCTAAGAGTCGTTAGCACTGTCCCGTTCAATGTGTTCTGAGAAAGGTTAAACCGTCGAAAGGCTTGGCGAGAACATGGGTAAGCAGGACAGTTCGACTGTCCTGCTGGCTATAACCGGCGGCATTAGGATGGCGAAAAAAATCACCTACGCCGGTGTCGACTGCATTAGATAAATTCCCAGCTGTAACGCCCCTCAGCCTCAGTAACACGTCCCACTGAGGACTCGTTGAAGTGGCTGGTGAACACCGTTGTACGGTCTATGCACGCCTGATCCAGCAACCGTTTACGCGATTGACGCGCTACCAACTGCTCCCCGCAAAACATCGAATTCCAATCAGGAAATGCCACTTGCAAGGGGCTGTGCATAACGTCTCCGCAGAACAAGGCGATCTCATTGCCTGATTCGATGCTGATGCTCATGTGCCCAGCGCTATGCCCCGGCGTGGGATGAAATTTAATCCCGGGCAAGTATTCTCCACCCTGATCATCGATCACCTCTAACTGACCTGCATCACGCACCGGGCGAACACTGTCCTCAAAAATCATCATGCGAGATGCAGCCGCCGGCGACTCGTAAAATTCCATTTCCGCGTTGGAGCACACGTAAGTCGCATTAACGAACGTAGGCACCCAGAGGTCACCGCTTCGAACGGTATTCCAGCCAACATGATCAACGTGCAAATGCGTGTGCAGGACATAATCAATCTCGGACGGAAGAACACCTGCCAAGGTCAGGTTTTCCATCCATGGGCTGTTTAAGTGATGAAACAGGTTGCTGAAGGGGCGTTCTTTGCCATTGCCCGTAGCGGTATCGATCAACAGTCGGTAGTGCGGCGTTTCCACCAGCCAACTGTGAACGCTCATTTCAACCGCACTGTCTTGTGTCACCTCAGCGACACCGGTTAACGACTTTAACAACGCCGCAGTGGCATCTGGATAAAGTTGACGGGCCGTTAGCGTGCGAATTATTTGTTCGGTGATTTTCGTTATTCGAAGATCACCAACGCGATAAACATTAGTATTTTTCATGGCACCTTCCTGTTCATAGCAACGTCATAAGGCGGTTTAACGGGATGGGACGGCGTTCGGTTTCATCGCCCCAGGCCGAGAAACGGCTAACGTCGCGTAGCTATAAAGGATCGCAGCGAGAACCGCCGAAACGCTCCCGACAATAGCCAACGCTATTCCCAGGCCGTTTTGCTCGTCAGCCAATGATTGGCTGATGTAACCCACCGCGAATGGCCCGATCCCGCCGCCGATCACGTTGGTCATGAACACGAGAAGGGCGATAGAACGTCCGCGCATTCGATTTGGAATAGCGATTTGCAGTGGCATGGGCGCTAACGCCATTACGATGCTCGCGGCAAAAGCACACAAGCCGTAAAACGTGACGGCGATACTGAAAGGGGCCAACGGTGCAATTATCGCTAAAGGGATCAACAGGGTGCAGGCGTACGCCGCCACCTTGAGTGCCATGCCTAACGCTTGTGCATCCTTCGCTCGCCGAACTAATAGTCCGGAGGTCAGTACACCAAGTACTCCGCCAAGCATGTAAAGGGGACCGGTGACTTTCCCGACGTAACTCGGCTCCAGGGCAAAATGCCGGATTAATACCGTGGGAAACCAGGCGGTAAATGAGTAAAACAACATGATCAGACAGGCGTAACCGAAAAAGTACGGCAGGCAGAACCTGTTTCGAACAAACAGCTCCTTCAGTACTTCATTGAAGGGAGGCGCCACTTCGCAATCAACGGCATAGACGTCTCCGGCAGCATCACGCCGTGGAGGTTCTTTAAGCGTGAAGAACACCAGCGCCGCCAATATAAAACCGGGCAAACCCACGCAGAGAAAAACCACCTGCCAAGCCTGCAAAGACGTACTGCTAAGAACGTCATTACCCGGTTGATTCAGCCACCCGAGTAACGCCCCTCCGCCCATCAGCGCAGCTCCGCTTCCGATATAGGGGCCGAGCATGAAAATACCGGTGGCACGGCTCAATCGACGTGGCGCGTACAGATCAGCGAACAACGACAAGACCGCCGGGCTAAGCGCTGCTTCCGCAATCGCGGTACCTCCTCGGTACACCAACAGTTCGGTAAAGCTGCCAGCTGTGGCGCAAAGTGCCGTTGAACATGCCCAAATCGCCACACAGATGGCAATGATGTTCACCCTGTTTGATCGATCCACCAACCGCGCGACAACCACGCCAGCGGTCGCATAACACAGGGTGAATGAGAAACCTTGCAGCATCCCGATTTGGCTATCAGTCAAGTTCAGCGTCGCTTTAAGCGGCTGCACCAGAATGCTGACGATCTGTCTGTCCAGGTAAGAAAAAGCAAAACAGAGCAGAAACAAACCAACGCTGTAGGCCGAGCCTCGATTGTCTTCGCAAGCAGTCCCCGCAGAACGGAATACGTTCATAACGCACACTCCAGAGGTGGACGGGCATTCACTGCCAAGTAGCCGGACAAGCCAATACGGCAATGCAATCGCCGGCAGCTACGTGGGCAAAGGTGCGCTGGACCATCACTTCCCCCTCTTTTGCAAAGTGCAATTCTTCGGCGGGTTTCCAAGGGGCATCGATGTCAAATAAGCGCCCCGCCAATTGCCCTTTAGTGACCCGATCGCCTAAGGAAAAACACGGTTCAAACACCCCGCGAGCGCTGGCGAACAGGTAATGGCCTGAATCCTCGACTTTAACCAGACGGGTCTTTTGCACGGGCGTAGGGGGGACTTCGTTGAGAACACCAAGGCTGTGCAAAACCCGGTGCAACCCGTCCTCAACAATCTTCAGGTTGCCGGGACTGCACGATGCCCCGCCTCCAAACTCCCCGCACAGAAACAGCTTTCCTTGCCGCTCGGCGGCCGCGCCGTAGGTACGATCCTCCCCCAGCAGATTCATGACCATGGTTGTCGGCGCAGCGAACGCATAGACAAGCCGCAAATAGTCATCGTGCTGTTCTCGATTAGCGGGCAACGAGGCCAGCAACGCTGGCGCGTGCTGGAACGAGGCTCCGCCCGCGTGCAGGTCGAGTATCACGTCCGAAATGGGGAATAGCTCGGTATTGACGTAGTGGGCAATCATCTCGGTCAGGCTTCCACTGCGATTGCCAGGGAAAAGACGGTTCAGATTTCCTTTGTCGATGGGAGACGTGCGGGTGCCGTTTTCAAACGCAGGAAAATTCAGCCCTGGAATGACGATCAAGCGTCCGTTGATTTCAAGAGAACTCATGCGCTGTATGAGCTTCATTAGCGCGATGGGGCCTTCAAGCTCATCGCCATGATTGCCCCCGGTAAGAAGAACCGTCGGACCTACGCCCTTCTTCAGGACGACGACGGGTATGGGGATGCGGCCGTAGGCCGAGCGGTCTTGGGAATAAGGCAGCATCAGTGCGCCCTTTTGAAATCCTTCCTGTGAGAAATCGACGGTACACGCAATGAGTGATGCTTGGTTGTTGTTATTCATACGACACTCCTGAAACTGAGACGTGGGCGAAATAGCCAACGTCCCCCACTATCCTTCAGGGTGTTAAGCAAGAAAATTGCCGTTTTATGAGGTCAGTGATGCTTAGGAGGCATCGCCTACTTATTTCCGTGCAGGGCATCAGTGAGTGCTTTTACAAACCTTAAAAGCATCGGGCTGTCGTTGTCGCTTCGGTAAGCAAAAACCAGCGGCATGGCCAGCGACAAGTCCGCGAGCTTAAGGAACCTGACAGACGCTGGCGGTCGGCCCAGGTTCGCCGAGTTCACCAACGCGGCACCTATGCCTGACCCCACCAGCGCAAGAATGGCCGACTCGGTTTGCTCCTCTTGCACCACATTAAGGGTGATCCCGCGCTCGACACAGGCCGCCATCAGGTGGTCGTAGTAGACCGGATACACCCAACGCGGGAATGTGATGAAGGGACGCTCGGCGACCTCTTTTAGCGTGATGTGATCACCGCTGAGATTCCAATCAACGGGGATGGCTAACAACAGATCGTGTTGGTCCAATCGGAGCGTGCTCAACCCCTCAGAAAACGGCCGGTATTGGTAAACAAACCCGCCGTCGATCAGCCCATCTTCGATTCGCTGGATCTGCTCAGGCGTATTAAGCGGGCTAAGCTCCAGACTGGCACTCGGCGTTGCGACCTGAAAGTTTCTCAGTGCTTTAGGAACGATGCCATCCCAACTGCTGTTTTCTACGAACCCGAGTCGCAACCTGCCTGCCCACCCCGTAGAAATTTGCTTTGCCTTGCGCGCTGCAGCCTCCAAATCCGTCATCAGCTTGCGGACATCAACCAAGAAGGACTGGCCCGCAGTAGTCAGCGTCAAACCACGAGGATGCCGGTCGAACAGTGCTAGCCCAAGCTCTTTCTCAAGATCATGGATCTGACGCGAAACAGCGGGCTGCGTGACGTGAATACGCTCCGAGGCGAGCCGAATACTCTTATGCTCCGCAACGGCAATAAAATAACGCAGGTGACGCAGTTCCATTATTTTTCCTTTGTTAGATGACTCACCCAACGTATTGCCCACAACTCACCACGGAATCACTTACCAAGGAACCACTCACCAAGGAACGATCCGCCCAAGATAGTCCAAATAATGCAACCCCGAACGCCCTTCATAACCCTCAATCGTATTCACCAAATTCGGAATGCTTTCTCCAATACTCAGACGCGCTTCAGGCCCACCCATGTCTGTGCGAACCCATCCTGGCGCCATGAGTAACAAGGTTTTTGCGTCTTCTTGGTGGCGCGCGGCAAAGCTGCGCATGAACATGTTAAGTGCGGCTTTGCTGCCCCGGTAGACCTCATAATTTCCGTTAGTGTTATTGGTCAGGCTGCCCTGCCCGGACGACATGACGCCGAGGGTTCCGGTTGGCTGAACAAGGTCCTGGAGCGCCTCGATGACTCTCATCGGGCTCAGTGAGTTGGTCACCATGACGCGCACAAATTCCTCGGTGGAGACGTCCGCGACGGTTTCGCGGTCGTCGTTTTTGACGCCCGCGTTTACGAAGAGCACATCCAGTCGCCGAGCGTCGAGACGAACCCGTAGCGCAGCAATTTGCGACTCAATGGTGATGTCGACTGTTTCGACATCGAGCGCGCCGTCGGCGGTTTTGGCCAACTGAATAAGTTTTTCCGTCGCGCCCTCTCTCCCGGTAGCGATCACCTGCCAGCCGCGTTTGAGGTATTCCTCGACCATGGCGAAACCAAGGCCACGGGATGCACCGATGAGGAGGATGGTTTTTTTCACATTTGGGTTTTGCATTGATGGCTTCCTTTATGTGAAACCTGATTGAACGTGGGCGCGGTTGTAACTCCGCCCGACACATCGAGCGGAGTTACAGATCAAGACCACAACCCTACTCCACCCGAAGCAACCCCGCAGGCACCACCGTATCAATTCGCCCGGTAGCCACGTCGTAAACAAGCCCCGTCACGGTAATTCCACCCGGCAAATTCGGGTTGGCCTTCAGTGCGGCGACGTCTATCTCGACCGCTTTATACGGATCGTCGATCTGCAGCGCCTCAAGCTGGTGTTCTTCGACGCCCATGTATTTCGCCAACAACTCAGGGGCGTGGTGATAGCAACCGGATATGCCGCAGTCGGTGTGGTGCAAGACGATCAGGTTCCAGCCATGACCCACCTGCGCGCCAGCAACCCGCGAGACGGTGCCAAGAATGGCCATCGTTCCGAACAGCGCCGGGTTCACGCGGCCCCCCACGTTGCGGATAACGGCGGCCTCGCCGGGCGCGAGTTTGAGCACGTCCATGGGGTCGACCCGAGGGTCGACGCAGCCGATGATCATGGTTTTGCGTGAAGGAATAATCTTGAGGTCAGCAGAGAAACCGGTCTCTGCGAATTCGGTATTGCGTTGGGTCAACGTCTGAAGAAAGTCCATGATGGCCTCGTCGTTAAGTCAGTTAGGTAATCAAACGCGCTGGGGAAGTTTGGTCGACATCATTGCCTGCACCTTTTTCGGGTCGGCAGTGAATGCATCGTGAATGCCACGCGACTGGGCGCCGGCGATAACTTCATCGTTGGTGCCCGCTTCAAGGGCGTCCAGCGTGTCAGTGACCACTTCAACTCGGCTGAGATATCCTCACGTTGCGGCTTTATACCCGCGTGGCCCGCCTTGGGAGTTTCTCGACAGCCGCCCGCGAGAGCGGGCTTGCGCAGTCTCAGGTCTCCCGGATGATTGCGGAGCTGGAAGCGGGCCTTGGTGCGCGGCTGCTTTCACGCACCACCCGAACCGTGGTTCCGACCGAAGCGGGCATCGAATTTCTGACGCGCATGGAACCGATTCTTGCGGCCGTCGATGACGCGGAGAACAGCGTGCGGGAAACCGGAGAGCTGCGTGGCCTGCTCCGCATCGGGATGCCGTCAACAATGGGTATCCGCGTCGTGCTGCCCAAGTTGTCTGCATTTACTGAACGTCATCCGCTGCTGCACATCGAGCTGCTGCTTGAAGATCAGTGGCAGGACATGGTCAAGGAAGCTGTCGACGTCGGCATCCGCCTGGGCAATTTGCCGGACTTGGCCGGTACCGCCCGGCAGATTGGAACGATGCGCCGTGTGATCGTGGCCTCTCCCGGCTACCTCGCGCGCCACGGCACACCGGACACCCCAGCCGACATCGAGCACCATCGAATCATCGGCGGCCCGGCCGGTGCACAAATGTCTTCGTGGCAATTTGAGCGCGACGGCAAGGTTTCATCTATCACGCTCAACCCCCAAGTCTCGATCAATGACACCGCAGGCGCGCTAGCGGCAGCAACAGGAGGCTTGGGGATTACATCCACCACGTCGTGGGCCTGCGCATTGGAGTTAGAAAGCGGAGCCTTGGTGCACCTATTTCCAGAATGGAAAATGGCCGAACTGCCCGTCCACGCGTACTTTCCGATGGGTCGGACCACGCGCCTGGCAGCGCGCGCGTTTGCTGACTTTCTGGCCACCACCCTCGCCAGCGATACCCGGCATTTTGTAAGTCTGTAGGAGGGGCCGCCTCGGCTTCGACGCCGCGCTGTCGCGCAGCAAACTGGGTGGCACGTTGTGCTGACGCACGCCTTCGCGAATAAATTCGGTCCCACCGTTTTTGGCATTTAACAGATGTTTGTTGGGAGTCCAGTGGGACCGAATTTATTCGGGAATCGATTTCAGAGCCATAGTTGACGATCAAACCGGGTAGGCTCTCTAATCGCCAAAAGAAACCACGAGGTTCGTCTCATGAGCAAAGCGTCCTATGTTCCGCCGAAGGTCTGGAAAGATGATGCTCCGTCTGGCGGCCAGTTCGCCAGCATCAACCGCCCGGTTGCAGGACCGACCCACGACAAGGTGTTGCCCGTTGGCAAACACCCATTGCAGCTCTATTCACTGGCCACGCCCAATGGGGTGAAGGTGACGATCCTGCTGGAAGAGCTACTGGCGCTTGGGCACACCGACGCCGAGTACGATGCGTGGCTGATCCGTATTAACGACGGCGACCAGTTCTCCAGCGGTTTTGTCGCCATCAACCCCAACTCAAAAATCCCGGCCTTGCTGGATCACAGCGTGGAGCCGGCGATTCGAGTCTTTGAATCTGGGTCGATTTTGCTTTACCTGGCGGAAAAATTCGGTGCCTTCCTGCCCACCGATGTGGCCGGGCGCACGGAAACCCTGAACTGGCTTTTCTGGCAAATGGGCGCGGCCCCATACCTGGGCGGCGGCTTTGGGCATTTCTACGCGTATGCGCCGGAAAAGCTCGAGTACCCCATCAACCGTTTCAGCATGGAGACCAAGCGTCAGTTGGATGTCCTCGACCGCCGCCTTGGCGAGAGCCCCTACCTGGCGGGTGATGCCTACACCATCGCCGATATCGCGGTCTGGTCCTGGTACGGTCAATTGGTGCGGGGCAATTTGTACTCGGCGGCCGAGTTTCTATCTGTGCAGGCGTACACCCATCTGCAACGCTGGGCAGAAGAAATCGCCAACCGGCCTGCGGTTATCCGTGGCTGTCGAGTCAACCGGCCGTGGGGCGATGAAGCAAGCCAAGTGCCAGAGCGGCATCAGGCTGAAGATTTGGGCTGATGCCGATCTTCCAGGCAGGAACATGGTTTGGGGGAACAGAGTCGCGTTAGCTTGAGCGCGGGGGACAATTTATGCCATTTGACGGTGGCGCCCCCCTCTTTAGTACCCTATCGCCGATTTGATTCAAACCGTGTGTTAGCCTGATCGCAATTAAGCCAGCAGGTGCATCAATGAAACATATATTTGCACCGTTGCGCGGACGTTTTACGTCTGCCCGTTGGCGAACTCGATTGACGCTTTGGACCGCCGCCACGATAGCCGGCTTGTCGGTGGTTCTCTTCGCCAAGCTTGCAGATCAGGCGTTGGCTCTCTTTGCCACCGTTACCACTGGTCGCAGTTGGCTTCCCTTTCTGCTGACACCTCTACTCGGCATGTTGGTGGTATTTCTCACTCAACGCTTTTTTCCGGGCAGCCAAGGCAGCGGTATTCCTCAGGTGATCGCGGCAACGCGTTTGGTAGCAAACGGAAAACCGATCAACAAACTGATTTCGTTGCGTATCGCCCTGGGCAAGATTGGTCTTGGTACGTTGGCGCTGACGGGGGGATTTTCGGCCGGCCGAGAAGGCCCCTCGGTGCAGGTGGCCGCCTCCATCATGCACGCGGCGCACCGCTTCTTGCCTCACTCTCGGGTGATCAGGGTCCAAGACCTGATCCTTGCTGGGGGTGCAGCGGGCATTGCTGCCGCATTCAACACGCCATTGGCGGGTATTGCCTTTGCGGTGGAAGAGTTGGGCCGCAAGCTAGAAACACGCACCAGTGGGGTGCTTCTAAGCACGATTATCCTGTCCGGGATGATCGCCATTGGCTTGCAGGGGAACTACAACTATTTTGGCCGATTGGATGTCGACGCCGTAACGCGACAGATCATCGTGCCGGTACTGGGCTTGGGGGTGCTCTGCGGTTTATTAGGAGGGCTGTTCAGTCGCTTGTTGCTGCTGCCTCAGCGAATGCCAAAAAACGCGGTCTGGAGATGGAGAACCCTGCACCCTATCTGGTTCGCAGGTGCTTGCGGTTTGGTGGTTGCGTCACTGGGATGGGCCAGTGGAGGCCTTTCTTTCGGCAGCGGTTATGGCGTCGCTACTCAGATCATTAACCATGGACAAAGCATTCCCTGGTACGCCGCTGTTACTCGGTTTTTGGCCACCCTGGCCACCTATTTTTCCGGTATTCCTGGCGGCATCTTTGCACCGTCTCTCGCAGTAGGGGCTTCGTTGGGAGCAAACGTTGCCGAGCTTTTCAAGCTGGCCCCACAACCCATTATTGCGTTGTGCATGGCTGGGTTCCTTGCCGCCGTCACTCAATCGCCCATCACCTCGGCGATCATTGTGATGGAAATGATCGACAGTCACGGCATGGTCATCAGCCTGATGGGCATCGCACTTATTTCCAGGGCCGTCAGCTCGCGGTTTGGCCCAGAGTTGTATCAGCAACTAGCATTAGGCTTCCTGCAAGCCTCTCAACGTGAAAATGCGGCACCGAAGGTCAATGCCGCTCACGAGGGTACCCTTAGGTAGCCCTTAAGGACCTCTAGGCGAAGGGTCAATCACTGCGATCACAACACCGGTGAGGAATCACGCGCTAAAACACTGTGTAGAAAGCTGCGGGTGCGTGCCTCCTTGGGTGCGGTGAATAACGCCGCCGGCGGGCCTGCTTCGACGATTGCGCCTTCGTCCATTACCACCACGATGTCGGCCACTTCCCGGGCAAAACCCATTTCATGGGTCACGATGATCATCGTCATGCCCTCTGCGGCCAGGGTTTTCATGACCTGCAATACTTCGCCTACCAGCTCGGGGTCGAGGGCCGAGGTCGGCTCGTCGAACAGCATCACTTTCGGGTCCATGGCCAAGGCTCGGGCAATCGCCACGCGCTGCTTCTGCCCACCAGACAACGTGCCGGGGAAGACCTTGGCCTTATGCTGTAGGCCGACCTTTTCAAGCAGGCGCAAGCCTTGCTCCTCAGCCTCTTTGCGCGGGGTGCTGCGTAACGCCATGGGCGCCAGGGTGATGTTGTCCAAAACCGTGAGGTGGGGGAACAGGTTGAACGACTGAAAGACCATGCCGACTTCGCTGCGCAGCGCGTCAAGCTTTGCTTCGGACATCATGCGGCCTTGTTCGACCACGGTGTGACCACAGACATGCAGCGTGCCGCCTTCTGCGGTTTCCAGGCCATTCATGCAACGCAAAAACGTACTCTTGCCGGAACCACTGGGGCCGATGACCACCACCACTTGGCTGGTTTCCACGCTGAAGTCGATGTTGTGCAGCACGTGGTGGGTGCCGAAGGATTTGCTTAGATTCTTGATGTCGATAATGGTCGTAGTCATCACACTCTCCCGTCCGCGCGCAGCATTTTTTCGGTTCGGCGCAGGATCAATGTCGTGGTAGTGGTCAGTACCAGGTAGATGAACGCAATGGCCAAGTACACTTCCAGCGAGCGATAGGACACGCTGATGATCTTCTCGCCCTCGTGCATCACGTCGGCGATGGTCAGCAGGGACACCAGTGCGGAGTTCTTGATCAGGGCAATAAACTCATTACCCAATGCTGGAATCATGCGCACGAAGGCTTGGGGCAGGATGACCTTGCGCATCGCCATCTTGTACGGCAGACCCAACGAGCGGGCGGCTTCCATCTGGCCTTTTTCCACCGACTGAATCGACCCGCGTACGACTTCCGAGACGTAGGCCGCGCTGTAGATGCCCAAGCCGAAGATACCGCACACGTAAGCGGGCAACTGAATACCAAAGTGCGGCAGGCCAAAGAATAGGATAAACAACTGCACCAGCAGCGGCGTGCCCCGCACTAAGGTCAGGTAAGTGGTGCAAAAACCATAGATCAGCCTGCGTTTGGGGTTCAAGCGGCCCATTCCGATCAACAACCCCAGCGCACAACTCAATACCAGCGCGGCGAGTGTGATTTCGAGGGTGACCAGGGTGCCGGACGCGAGGTCGCGCCAGCCGTCCCAGACCGGGGAAAAATCGAGGTCCATGGTGTACTCCGCAGAGGTAGACGGCTAAAGGCAATCGGCAAACAGTGTCCGGCACACAGGCGCCGGACACCTATCGGCTGATTATTCTACGGTGGTGCCAAACCATTTTTGCGTCAGTGCAGCGTACTCGCCGTTGCTGCGCAGGGTTTGCAGCGCCTGGTTCATTTGCTTCTGCAGTTCGCCCTCATCTTTGCGGACGGCGAAACCATAAAGTTCGGTGGTCAGGCCTTGATCGAGCACCCGGACTTTGGGCTGGGACTTGGCGAATTCCACCGCCGCCGGGCGACCGGTAACCGCCGCATTAACTCGGCCAATCGTGAGCAGGTCGAACATCGCCTGGTTTTTCTCCACCTCAACGACCTCGACCGCCGGGTAGTTGGTCTTCAGAAACTCGATGGACTTGGTGCCCACCTGCGCCGAGACTTTTTTGCCGGCCACTAGATCAGCGGGAACCTTGATGCTGGTGTCATCCTTAAGCACCAGCACCGCCAAGCCTCCACGGTAGTAAGAGTCGGTGAAGTTGACGACCTTGCGGCGCTCTTCGGTCATGTAGATCGCCGAGGCGGCCACGTCGAATCGATTGGCAATAAGGCCCGGGATCAGGCCTTTGAAACCAATGTCGACCCATTCCACTTTCTTGCCCAACTGCTTGCCGATGGCTTCGATCAACTCGACGTCAAAGCCCGTACGTTTATCGTCCTTAACGAACTCCATGGGTGGGAAAGTGGCATCAGTGCCCACACGGATCACATCATCGGCGGCCTGGACCGGCGCGCAGATCAACGTGACCAGCGCGAATGCCGCAACAAGTGGACTAAACAACTTCAACGCTTTCATCACAAATTCCTTCGGCGAGAGTGAGTCCTGATCTGTTCAGAGCAGGTGGTTAACCGGCAGGTTAGAAGCGGTTGCAGATACGGCTGGCTGCTTTTCTGGTGAGGCTGATCAACTCCGCCTCCCGTGGGCCAACGCGCAGTGAGGGCGCCATTAAGGTGACGGTGCCTTCAAGGGTTTCATCCTGTGAAATCAACGGGACACTGACGCCCCATACGCCCAGGTCTACCTCGCTGTCGCTGGTAGCAAAACCGTTAGTGCGGATCTCGGCAATTTCTTTTTCAAGCGTCTCGCTCTGGGGAGAATCGCCCAACTGCTTGGCAATAATCCGCCGTCGGGTCTGCTCGGGCAGGAACGCCAACAGGCTCTTGGCTGACGCACCTTGCATCATGGAATGGGCGCGGCCTTTGGTGAACGAACACCGCAGGGAGTTGCTGCTTTCTTCCATGGCGATGCAGACCATTTGCCCATTGCTATGCACCAGCAGCCCGACGCTCTCGCCCGTGCGCTCCACCAACGCGCTGATTTCATCGCGGCTCTGGTTAACCAGGTTCGACGTCTGGTCAAAACCCCAGGCCAGTTGCACCCCGGTCGCGCCGGGTTCATAAAGGCCGGTGGTCATGTGTTCCTGTAACAAGCCCCACTTTTTCAGCGCGGCCAAGTGTCGATACACCGTACTCAGCGGTATCCCGACGTGGGCGGCGATACGCTTTGCGCCAATCGGCTGCCCGGCCTTGGCCACACAGGCCAATACCTGGAGAACACGGTCGGCGAGGCTTTTGGTTACGGAATCGTTCATGCCTGCACTATAAGAGACAATTCTCGATTTGGGAGGCTGATTCTCATGGGGTGAGAAAATAGGGAACATTAGAAAGTCGTCGATTTTACCGTATCGCCGCTACCTGTTAAGACCGGGTGGCCGATGGCAGGCAACCCAGCCCTTGGAGCGTCGCTTCAATCGCCTGATCCAGAGGCGTATGGGGTTCTTCGCCCAGGGTCGCTTGAAGGTGCGCGTTGTTCATTCGAACCGGAGTGCGCCACAGGTAGCGCATCTCAAGCACCTCGCGAAACGTCTCCTTGAACGGTGAAATCAGCATGATCATCCACCAAGGGAATGGCTGCAATGTAGGCGGCTTACTGCCTCGGGCTGCGACGATGCGTTGGATCGCCCCCGCCATTTGCAGGCCATCATTATCCCAATGGCCGTTCATGTGAAACACCGCAAAGGGCGCCAGTGTTGCTCGCCGTTCTATCAGACTGACCATCGTGCGTGCCACGTCGGGTATATAAGCCCATTGGTGACCCACCCCCGGAGCGCCGGGCAGATTCACTTTCGTCACCGCCGTCCCCGGTTTGACCAAGCCTTGGGAGAACCAACTACTGCCCGCTGCGGGACCGAAAAAGTCACCCGCCCGAACGATAATCACACGGCTTCCCTGGGTGCTTGCAGCTCGCAGGCGTCGTTCCATTTCAACGCGGATTTTGCCTTTTCCGGTAGCAGGATCAATACCTGGCTGGCCATGCACGAGGACCTAAGGCATAGCCCGCGCTGTAAGGTTACTTTTGATGCGCTTCTGGAAGGGCTTCAGCACTATGTTTCTTGAAGCGTGGGAAGGGAGGACGCTTCTACCGTACGCTGAACAGACCCACCCCTCATTTCAGCCAACGACTGACCACGACGTTCACATTTTTTGTACACAATCGACCAGCGGTCGAATCCCCCGCTCATTCGCCGGTATCCTGCGTAGCTCTAGCTCTAGCTCGCGGTTCTTATCAGGCTACCGGCCACATCGATTAGACACCACCGACTCCACTCCTCAGTAAACCCAAGGAGGGAGGCATGCCTCATGTTCGCTACTACGTGCTCATTGCCAGCACCGTGTTCATTTGCCAGACCGTCTCGGCGCAGGTCATCGACCGAGAACTCGGCGACTTCAGCCTCAAGCTCGGAACCACGCCCAGCCGCAGTATGGCTCAAGGCCTAGTCACGTCCACCAGCGACGGTTCAACTTTCCATGGCGGTCTGGACCTGACGCATAACAGCGGCTTTTACGTGGGTCAGTGGTCACCCGATGCGGGCATCGCAGCTGACAGTACGCTCGAAGTCGATTCCTACATGGGTTTTAGAAAGCCGTTCGACAAGACACTGGGTTACGAATTGGGCGTCATCCGCTACAGCTACGCCAACGCTGACCAGATCGATAGCCACGAACTGTATGCCGGCTTCCGGATTTTCGATTCCCGCATCGGTACTGCGTTCAGCAACGACGCTGGACGCCAGGACAGTACGCTGTTTCTCGATCTGGGTGGCATCGTTCCGCTGGGAGTCGATGTGCGCATGCAGTACGCGGATCACCAGCTCGATACAACCACTTTGATTGAAGGCGGCAGCATGGTCAGCGCCTACAAAGACTGGTCGTTTAATGTCTCGCGCCCCTTTATGGGCATGGACATGAATCTGATGTACAGCGGCTCAAGCCTCACCGGGACCGATTGCAGTGCGTACAGCGGTCACAACAGCGAGTGCGAAACCACCGTCACGCTCAAGGTAGTGCGCGCGTTTTTTTGATGAGCTGCCTGGGTTCCCATTGTTGAGCGCGCCTGGAGCGTTGCATGAAAGTTGGTGTGATTTCCGATACCCATGGCCTGCTCCGCGCCGAAGCCATTGCTGCTTTACAGGGTTGTGAACAGATCATTCACGCGGGTGACATCGGCAGTCCCCAGATCCTTGATCAACTGGCGTCGATTGCCCCGCTGCACGTCGTCCGCGGGAACAATGATCTGAACGCCCCGTGGGCTGAGCATATCGCTGACCGTTTGTGTTTTGACCTCAATGGATGGCAGACCCTACTGGTGCACGACATCGCCGATGTTCCAGCGGTGCTTGATGCAGGCATAAAACTGGTGATCACCGGCCATTCCCACAAGCCACGCATCGAATGGCACGGCGAGCAGCTGTACCTCAATCCCGGCAGCGCGGGCCGTCGGCGTTTCAAACTGCCGGTGACGCTGGCTTTGATTGAAGTGCTGTCGAGCTCGATTGAGCCACGTTTGATTTCGTTGCTGGTTTGAGATTGAAGCGTGTCAGGACTGAAGTTTTCCCGAATGAATTGGGTCCCACGCAGGTGAACTGACCCCAAAAGTTGGACATCCACCTGACTTTTGGGGGTCAGTTCACAGGCTGCACGGCTCAATGACCGATTAAGCGCACCCTCACCTACAAGGAGCCAACACGTTGGCGCCTACAGAGGCCGAGCGGCGTGGCGTTCCAACACAAACGCTTTCGCCTGACGGGTCATCTGATCAAGGTGCCGGTCACGTTTCTTTTCGGCGTCTTGCATCGCTTTTTTCCCGTGTTGCTTAAGCAGATACAGATGAATCTGCCGCACTTCCAGCGAGCTATAAATCGGGGCGACGTCCAGTACCGCCAGCAATCCGTCCGTGCCGTGGTCACGGGTGTTCATCACGACCTGGGGACCGCGCGCGCTTAATACCTGGAAACCCATCGACTCAAAAAACGGCACTTTGGCAACGGTGCAGGCCAATTCGGCATGGGGGTATCGACCCCGCATTTGCTGGAGCATCGCCCGAGCGATGCCTTGACGCCGATGGGTCGCGCGCACCGCCATGTAGGGCACAGAGCAGGCGTCGGGATCGTCTTTCACCGGCAGATACAGCAAAAACCCTACCACCGTAGAATCATCTTCGGCATCCAGCGCCACGATCAATTCGACGGGGATGCCTTTAGAGCCATCCATCGCGTCCAGGTAAAGATGGACCTCGAAGCCGATGCCGTATTGATACAAGTTGTACAGCGGATTGCTCGGCGCGATGGCCACCATGCTGATGTCGGTCAGGTAATCGACGACCATCTGCAGGATCTGGCTTTTGATCAGTTCTGGCGGCGGGGTTTGAAACAGGGTGATCGTGGACATCAAGTCTCTGGCTCCGAGAAAAAAACGCCCCACGGCTTAGGGGTCAGCGTTGGGCGGCGCCATCATAACGCTTCTTGGCGCTGCGCCACCTCGGTGTAGTGGGTCAGATGAGCCAACGCATGGCCCTGCTCGTCGAACAGATGGCAACGTGCGCCGGTCACTCCAATCGCCAAACTTTGTCCGGTCTTGACCTGCGAATGCCCTTCGCCTTTGACCATCACGTCATGGCCGTCCGTGGTTTGCGCGTGGGTGAAGGTTTCGCCTCCCAAATGTTCAACCAGCAACGCTGTTGCCAGTATCCGCGCCTCACCCTGCCCGCGCTCCGACACGTGTTCCGGCCGCAGGCCCAATGTCAGCGTCGAGCCCGCAGCCACACCTGCGGCGTTGACCGGGACCCACAGCGATTCGCCGCCCGGCAGGCTGATCTGCACCCCTTCGGCGCTGACCGCCAACGCCTGGACCGAGACGAAACTCATCTGCGGCGAGCCAATAAAGCCGGCGACGAAGCGGTTGCGCGGGTGGTGGTACAACTCCAGCGGCGAACCCACCTGCTCGATTCGGCCCTTGTTCAGCACCACAATCTTGTCGGCCAGGGTCATGGCTTCGACCTGATCGTGGGTGACGTAAATCATCGTCGCTTGCAGTTCTGCATGCAGCTTGGCGATCTCAATGCGCATCTGTACCCGAAGCGACGCGTCAAGGTTGGAGAGTGGTTCGTCGAACAGGAAGACTTCCGGCTCATGGACGATGGCGCGGCCAATTGCGACGCGCTGTCGTTGGCCGCCCGACAGAGCTTTGGGCTTGCGGTCGAGCAAGGCGTCGAGTTGCAGAATGCGTGCGGCATTGCGGACCTTGGCCTCAATCTCTGCCTTGGGCAGCTTTTGCATTTTCAGGCCGAAGGCGATGTTGTCGTAGACCGACATGTGCGGGTACAGCGCGTAGGATTGAAACACCATCGCCACGCCGCGATCGGCCGGTTCCAGGTAGGTCACGTCACGGGAGCCGATACGAATTTGCCCTTGGGTGATGCTTTCCAGCCCGGCAATGGAGCGCAGCAGGGTCGATTTGCCACAACCCGAAGGCCCGACGAACACCACGAACTCGCGGCTTTCGATGTCCAGTTCGATGTCATGCAGGACTTTGATGTCGCCATAGGCCTTTTCGACGCCGCGCAATTTGAGCTCAGTCAAAATCGTTCCCCTTGATTATTGTTGTGGGTGACGAGTGAAGCAAAGCAGGAATTCGGACGCTTGACAGTCAGAATTTTCCTTCTACGATCATTTGTAATTCAACAATTACAAATGTCAAGGTGGAGGTTGTATGCGGGCTGCCTATATCCACGGCATCCACGACGTGCGCATCGGCGACAAACCGATGCCGACGCCCGTGGGCGATGAGGTTCTGCTGCGTGTTAGCGCGGTTGGGGTCTGCGGCAGTGACCTGCACTACTACAAAGAAGGGGCTATCGGGCATGCCCGAATCACCAAACCGTTCATCGCTGGGCATGAGTTCGCTGGCTACGTGGTCGACAACCATCCCGCGCTGGGCCTGACTGCCGGACAGTTGGTGGCGGTGGATCCGGCCAAACCCTGCGGCCACTGTGAATGGTGCCGGCGCGGCCACGTTAACCTCTGCCCGCACGTGGTATTCCTCGGGTCGCCGCCTGATACCCACGGCGCCATGACTGAATTTATTTCGGTGTCTCCTAGCCAGATCTATCCGGTACCCAGCGGTTTCACCCCGGTGCAGGCGGTGATGCTCGAACCCCTCGGCGTGGCGATCCATGCCATGGACCTTGCCGGGTCAAAAAGGGTGTTTGAAAGCGTCGCGATTATCGGCTGCGGCCCCATCGGCCTGTGCCTGCTGCAATTAGCACGGCTTATGTGCAAAGACGTGGTCTACGCCATCGACCCGATTGCCTACCGCACCGACATGGCCCTGCAACTGGGCGCCGACAAGGTCTCCAATGACCATGCGTCCATCGCCGAATGGACGTACGGTCGCGGCGTGGACCTGGTGCTTGAAGCCACCAACTCACCACAGGGATTTCAGATCGCTGCGCAAACGGCGCGCATTGGCGGTCGGGTGGTGTTAGTGGGCATTCCCGACGGCGATCAATACGCGCCGCTGAGTGCCTCGTTGTTACGCCGCAAAGGCCTGGACGTTCGCATGTCCCGGCGCATGGGGCATGTTTATGATCGCGCGATCAAACTGGTTGCCCAGGGGCTGGTGGACGTCGAGTGTCTGGTAACCCATCGCTTCGACCTCAGCCAAGCCTCCCATGCGTTCAGTTACCCCGCTGAGTTCATCGACGGTGCCTTGAAGACGGTGATTTTGCCTAGCCCGTAAAAGGAGCCCTTAAGCGAAACCCCTAAAACCCGGCGCGCAACTGCGCGCCTAAAACGACGTACTCCTCACCAACAACAAAAAATGAGGTCACGTAATGAAAACGCTGGTATGGAATGCTATTGCACTGTCAGTTGCCCTCGCCTCCGGGGCTGCGCACGCTTGGACTCTGGAGGAAGCCGCCGCGCCCTACAAAGGCACGACGATCAAGGCGATCTTCCTCGACCGCCCCGGTTACGCCGCCGCCATCAAGCTACTGCCCGACTTCGAAAAAAGAACCGGGATCAAGGTCAGCTACGAAACCGTTCCCTATGAAAACAGCCGCGAACGCCAAGTGCTGGATTTCACCGCGGGCAACGAAAACGATGTGGTGCTGACCGACGTGGTGTGGATCGGCGAGTTCGCTGGCAACGGCTGGCTCGAACCGGTCAAGACCTTCACCGACGACAAGAAACTGGCTGACCCGGACCTGAAACTCGCAGGGTTCTTCCCGATCCTGTTGGAATCGTTCGGCACCTGGGACAAGCAAGTCTACGGACTGCCGTTCGATAACTATTCGGGCCTGCTGTATTACAACAAATGCATGCTCAAAGACGCCGGTTTCGACAAACCGCCAGCGACTTGGGATGACCTGCTCAAGGTTTACGCACCGAAACTGACGGCCAACGGTAAATACGCTTATGCACTGCAATCACGGCGCGGCGAAACCCAGTCGGCGGACAGTTTCATGCGTTTTCTGTGGCCGTTTGGTGGCTCGCTGTTGGACGCTAAATTCAAGTCCAACCTGAACTCGAAAGAATCCCAGACCGGCTTGCAGTTCCGTCAGGATTTGATGAAGTTCATGCCACCGGGCATCGTTGACTATGACCACAACGAAGCGGTCAACGCACTGGCCCAAGGCAACGTGGCGATGATCACTGAATGGTCGGCGTTCTACAGCACCTTGGCCGACCCGAGCAAATCCAAAATCACCGATTGCCTGGCCGTGGCGACCGAGCCCAAGGGTCCAGCGGGGCTGAAACCGGCCTTGGGTGGTTTCTCCCTCGGGGTGAACGCCAATGCTCCGGCTGAGAAGAAAGCCGCCGCCTGGCTGTTCATTCAGTGGGTCACCTCCGAAGCCATGGCCAAGCCGTATATCGAAGCCGGTGGCGTCAGCGGACGCAGCGCGGTTTACAAAGACCCGGACATTCAGAAGCGCTACCCGTTTGTGCAGCCCATGGTGACCTCGTGGGAAGGCGGCGTGCCGGACTTCCGCCCACGTTTTGCCGAATGGCCTGAGATTTCCGAAATCGTTGGCGAGAACGGCACGGCCATCATGCTCGGCAAGGTCAGCGTCGCGGACGGGGCCAAGACCATTGGCACGCGGGTTGAAGAGATCCTAGGCAAAGCCGGTTACTACGACGGTAAAAAACCACTGTTGAAATGACCGATTCGGGTGCCGTGCAGACTTGTTTTTGGCACGGCAGCCGCCTCTTGAACTTGCTTTGCCCCGAGGAGTGTCTTGCCCATGTCGAGGGATAAAAAGCCGGCGGTCTTTCCGACCCTCTGGAACAACACCCGGGCGGCCCTGGCCTTCCTCGCGCCCGCCACCGTGGCCTTGGCGCTGATCGGGATATTCCCGACGGTGTTCGCCTTGGTTAACTCGTTCCGTCAGTACAACCTGTCACGCCCGCGCGACCCGACGCCGTTCATTGGGTTTGATAACTACGTCAGCGTGTTCCATGACCCGTCGTTCTGGGCCGCGTTGGGCCGCACCTTCGTGTTTCTGGCCGCTGTGGTGCCGATTCAATTGGCGCTAGGGCTGATCATCGCGTTGCTGCTGCACAAACCGGGGTTGTCCGGTTTCAAACTGCTGGCGCGCATGAGCTTGGTGATTCCGTTGGCCACCGCCCCCGCCGTGGCTGGGCTGATTGGCCGCTTGATTTTCAACCGCGACTTCGGTGTCGCCAACGCTTTGCTGGCCATGGTGCATGCCGGCCCGGTGGAATGGTTGGGCGACACCACCAACGCATTCATCGCCGTGGCGCTGATGGATATTTGGCAATGGACGCCGTTCTGCGCGCTGGTGCTGCTCGCAGGCCTGACCATGGTTCCCACCGAAATTGAAGAAGCCGCACGGCTGGAAACCCGCAGCCGCTGGCAAATCATCCGCCACGTGCAACTGCCGTTTTTGCTGCCCAGCGTGACGGTGATCCTGATCCTGCGAACCGCCGACGTGCTGAAGATGTTCGACACGGTGTTCACCATGACCCGCGGCGGACCGGGGGCCGCCACCGAATTGGTCAGCGTCTACATCCAGCGAATCGGCTTTCGCGTGTTCGACCAAGGCGTGGCGTCGGCCCAAGCGATTTTGCTGCTAATTCTGACCATCGTGCTGGCGCGCCTGTACATCAAATTCGTTTACCAGGAGATCTGACATGGACACGTTGAGCGCTACCGCCGTCGCGGCTCCGGCCATCGCAAAACCGCGCAGGCGAGTTAACGGTTGGCATTTGGTCGGGCTGCTGGCGATCTTTCTGTTCGCCATCTTTCCGTTCTATTGGATGGTGGCGACCAGCATGAAAACCCAAGCCGAAGCCCTATCTTCCCCGCCGATCTGGCTGTTCACCCCGCGCCTGGACAACTACGTTCAGGTTCTGTTTCACCGCGACGTACTGTCAAGCCTGGCCAATTCGCTGATCGTTGCCGTCAGCACCACCGCATTGGCCGTCGGACTGGGTACACCGGCCGCGTATGCGTTGGCGCGGTTTGAATTCAAGGGCAAGGAAGACCTGTGGTTCTGGTTCATCACCAACCGCATGCTCAGCCCCATCGTTGTAGCACTGCCGATTTTCCTGATGGCCCGCACCTTGGGGTTGATCGACACACGGTTGGTACTGATCTTGGTGTATTTGACGTTCAACCTGCCGATTGTGGTGTGGATCTGCACCGACCAGTTTCGCGGCGTACCGAAAGACCTTGATGAAGCAGCGCGACTTTCCGGGGCTTCGCGATTCACGATCTTTTGGCGAATTGCCCTGCCGTTGGCGATGCCAGGGGTCGCGGTGTCGGCGATTTTCTCGTTCATCTTTTCCTGGAACGAACTGCTGTATGCCTTGGTGCTTACCCGCAACGTCGCGCGCACGGCCCCGGTGACGGCGACCAGTTTCATGAGCGGTTACGACTTACCGTGGGGAGAAATCATGGCCACTGGCACCTTGATCGTGTTCCCCGTGATTATTTTTGCGTTGATGGTTTCCAAGCATCTGGTACAAGGACTGACCATGGGCGCCGTGAAGTAGGCGCCGCACACCTCAACGAATGAGAAGGGAAAAGGCCGTGCAAGACCCCCATCCAGACTTTGATCTCGACGCTGAACGGGTCAACGCCGAGCACCAGTTGATCATCCGTATCGCCTGGTACTACTACGTCAACAACATGACCCAGCAGCAAATCGCCGACCGATTCGGCATCACACGGGTTCGGGTCAACAAAGCGTTGGCCAGCAGCCGCGAGACCGGCGTGGTGCAAATCCGCATCAACTCGAAACTCGCCTCCTGCATCGAGCTGGAGTACGGCCTGCAAGAACTGTTCGGCCTGGACCGGGTGACGGTGGTCCCGACCCCGGAAGACCCGCGCATGATTTTTCGGGTGCTGGGTGTTGGTGTTGCACCGACGATCAATGAGCAGTTGTTTGATGGCTGCACCGTCGCCGTCGGCTGGGGCCGCACCCTGCGCCAAGCGGTGCTGGAGACCCAAAGTCGAGCGCTGCAAGGCATGACCGTGGTGTCACTGCTGGGTGGCCTGCATTACGGCTCGGCCAACAATACCGTGGAGATCGCGTCCAGTTTCGCCGGGCTGTTCGGCGGCTCCCATTTCTATTTGGCGGCGCCGGTCTACGCGCCGTCGGCCCAATACCGCGACATGATCCTGGCCGAAGCCTCGGTGCAAGACGTGCTTGGGAAAGCCAAAAATGCCGACTTGGCGCTGGTCACGGTGGGCGACCTGACCGAGCGATCATTGATGTTCGAACTCGGCATGGTCAGCCCCGACAACGCCCGAACCTTGCAAGCCGCCGGTGCGGTGGGCGACCTGCTGGGGCGCTGGCTCGACCGCGACGGCGTGGAGGTCAACCACCCGCTGAATCGGCGGGCGATTTCCCTTGAGCTGGACGACCTCAAACGCATCAAAAAAGTGGTGCTGGTTTCTGGCGGCCCTTACAAATCCGACATCATCCGCGCCGTGCTGCTGCGCAACTTCGTGCATGAATTGGTCATCGACGAGACCACCGCACAGCAGTTGCTTGAGCGGGGTATTTGAGATCGTTTCCCGAGTGAATTCGGTCCCACGGATGTTGGCGATGCACACATTTCTGTAGGACCTGCCGAAGGCTGCGATCAGATGTTCAGCGCCTACTATTCCGTGTCTGCCAAAGCCTCTGTGGGGCTTGCCAACGAAAGCGTCAGTGCAAGCGACCCGGGTTTCAGGTCGACATCAGCGGATGTGATTACCTGCCTCTTCGCAGGATGAAATCCCAGAGCAGCACCTCAGGGCATGAATGAGTTTGATCCCACAGGGAATCGCATTTCAACTGTGGGACCGAATTCATTCGGGAAGGCGTTAGTCCTGACACCCCCTAAAGCGAGACTGACCTTAACGACGATTTAGTTTTGCTAGCCGTGGGTATAAATCCCGGAGGCGCGGATAAAGGTCGACATACAACTCAAACAATTCATGGTGAAACTCGCGGTGTTCAGGGGCCGGCAGCAAGGTCTCGCCACCTTGGGTCATGGCGCTGGCGGCGTCAGCAAAATTCGCATACCACCCTGCGCCTACTGCCGCTGCGATGCCCGCGCCTAAACTCGATGCTTCTTGGGTGATCGCCCGCACCACCGGGCGATCAGTAATGTCGGCAATGATCTGGCACCACAGCCGACTGGAAGCCCCTCCGCCGATGGCGATGAAGGCGGTGACTGGCTCGCCGGTGGCCTCGACCATTCGCTGCGTGGCGAGGGCCTGTTCCAGTGCGAGGCCTTCCAATAAAGCGCGATAAATTTCAGCCCGGCCATGATCCGGCGACAAGCCCAGTACACAACCGCGCGCGTCCTGATCCCAGTACGGATTCATCACCCCGTTCCAGTACGGCAATAGCAGCAGCCCGGCACTGCCGTGGGCGACGCTAGAGGCTTGGGCGTCGAGTTGGATCAAACACTCAGGCTGGGTGACCGGATCCATGCCGAAGAACTGTCGCACCAGGCTGTTGATCAGCAGCGTGCCGGAACGCAATGAGGTTTCAAGCACATAGCCTTGGCGGTCAAGCGCACACATCGTGCGAAACGCCATGTTCACCCTGGGCTCACGGGCATAAACCCCCGAGACAAGCGCCGTCCCGAGGTTCAGATACGCCGCGCCAGCGCTGACCACCCCCACCCCGAGCCCGCCCGCTTGACCATCTCCACCCCCCGCAACCACCGGAATCCCCACAGGCAGCCCGGTCAACTCCGCTGCCCCCTGCGTGACACGACCGATCACGCTGCCCGGCGCCGCCGCCTCGGGAAAACACGCGGCGTCCAGTGTCAACGGCAACGCGTGGAGCACCTCGTCGGACCAACAATGATGAGTGATGTCGAACGCGCCAAACGGATCGGCGCTGGCCCAACTGGTGGCGAATTCCCCCGTCAGCTTGCGCACCAACCAAGCGTGAGGGTCGTACACATGGCGGATGCGGCGGAACAGTTCCGGCTCGGCCCTCGCCATCCACGCCAAGCTATAAATGGCCGGCGACCAATCGCGCGGCTTGCCGGTGATCGCGTGCAGGCGTTCGCTGCCAATATGCTCGGTAAGCGCCTCGACCTCGTTTTTGCGCCGCTCATCCAGCCAAAGAATCGCCGGCCGCAACAGACGATCTTCTGCGTCAGTCACTGTCAGCGTTTCACGCTGACTCACTATCGCCACCGCTGCGATGGCCGGCCCGGCGATCTGCGGCGCCAAGGCTTTCAATGCTGCCTGAGCCGCCGTCCACCATTGCTCGGGATCTTGCTCATAGGCATTCGGACCCGGTCGCTCAAGGCTAAGCGCCGCCCTGCCCTGGGCCACCAAGGTTCCATCCGACGCCCAGGCAATCGCCTTGCACGTTGTGGTACTCAGATCAATGCCAATGACGAGTGTCTTCATCATTCACCTCCCCACTCTGCGAGTCAGCTGGGGTTGGGTGCAAGGTTAGTCGAAATCTCCAGGGCTGATTTCATTCCCAGGGAGGACGTCTCGCCAACCAGTTGGCTCTAAAGGCAAGGCGATCAATGCGGTGTGTCATCAGGTGCTCTCCCGCACGACCAATTCAAACCCCAAATCCACTTGGGTTTCTTGGGCGATGCCTTCGATCAATCCCAACAGCAACTGCGCCGCGCGTTGGCCGACCGCCTCTCTTGGGGTGCGAATCGACGTCAGGCGCGGGACCATGTGTGCTGAACCCGGCAGATCATTGAAACCAATCAGCGAGACTTGCTGCGGAATTTTGATACCCCGCCTCAGCGCCTCCAGCGTTGCGCCCTGGGCCAGGTCGTCGTTGCAGAAGAACACCGCATCCACGTCCGGGTGCTCTTCCAGCAATTTCGCGAATAACTCTCCCCCTAACCCAATGGACGACGGCAGCGGCGATCTCACCTCCAGCGCCGGGTCGTACAAGCCCGCGTCATGCAGCACCCGACGGAAACCTTCGCCTCGCTGCAACACCCGTGGGTCGAGTTGCGCCGACATATAGGCCAATCGACGGCGACCGCGCGCCAGTAAATGCCGAGCGGCTTCGGCCCCCGCCTGCTCTTGGGAAAACCCCACGCAATACGCGCCGCGCACGCTGTCCAGTTCCATCATGTGTACGCACGGCACGCCGCTGGCCGCGAGCAGTTCACGTACGGCTGGGGTGTGGTCGAAACCGGTCAGCAATAGCCCACGCGGGCGGTTCGCCAAATAGTTGCGCAGCAAACCCTCTTCTTCGATAGGCGAGTAGTGATAGTTACCGATCACCACTTCCAGCCCCCGCGTGCGCAGTACACCTTGAATCGCTTCGAGGGTTTCGATGAACAGCTGGTTAGACAACGACGGTACCAGCACCACCACCGTCTGACTTTGCGACGACGCCAGTGCCCGCGCCGCCGGGTTGGCGACATAGCCCAGGCTCAGCGCCGCAGCACGGACTTTTTCTACCAGCTCGGGCGCCACCGTGGTCACGCCCCGCAACGCTCGCGAGGCGGTAATGGGCGAAACGGCGGCCAGCCGAGCGACCTCATTGAGGGTCGGACGGCCGGTGGAACGGGAACCAATGCGTGTCATGCGCTGCCAATAATTCAGAGGGGTTGCAAAATGTTACCAAGGGGCTCTAAGGTAGCGCTGTCTCGCGAACCCTCGCAATATTTTTTTCCTCGCTACTTATTCGCACCGAAACGGGTACGAGCAATGTATGCAGCGCCTGACGATCAATTTGATCTACCCAAAACAATGACAAGAACTGGAAGCAGCCTGGCCAGGCTTTTATTCAAGCCGCCAAAGATAGCGCTGTCTTCAGCTGAGGTGATTATGAATACTGCTATTTCCGCCCTCGTGGTGATGGGTGTTTCCGGCTGCGGCAAAAGCGTGGTCGGTGCCGCTATTGCCGCACGCAGCGGCGGCCGCCTGATTGAAGGCGATGCCTTTCACCCTGCCGCTAACATCGAAAAGATGAGCGCCGGCATCCCCCTCAATGACGAAGACCGTGCCGGGTGGCTGACCCGTTTGGGCCAAGAGCTGGCGACTGCCGTGCAGAACGGCGAACTCCCGGTGCTGACCTGCTCCGCACTCAAACACAGTTACCGTGAAACCCTGCGCCATGCGGTACCGGCGCTGGGCTTCGTGTTTCTTGAGTTGACCAAGGAAGTCGCGATTGAACGATGCGAACACCGCCCTGGTCACTTCATGCCTGCGAGTCTGGTCGACAGCCAGTTCGCGACCCTTGAGCCGCCTAACGGCGAACCCCTGACCCTGGCCGTTGACGCTACGCTTCCCATCGATACATTGGGCGAACAAGCTGCGGCCTGGTGGAAAGCCTCGCGGCAGCCATAACGCCGCCATAAAAACAAAGACAATTGGAGAGGCACCCCATGTTCGGTATGACCCAAGAGACGTACTTGCTCGTCGATGCACTGGTGACCATCATCGCCCTTGTGCTGTTGATCACCCGGTTTAAAGTCCACCCATTCGTTGCACTGACCCTCGCTTCGGGCTTCCTTGGGTTGACCTCGGGCATGCCGGTGGACAAGGTGATGAAGTCCTTCCAGGACGGCTTCGGTGGCGTGCTCGGCTTCGTCGGCATCTTACTGGCGCTGGGCACAATGCTCGGCAAGCTGATGGCTGACTCCGGCGGCGCCGATCAAATCGCGCAAACCCTGGTTCGGGTGTTCGGCAAGAATCGTGTGCATTGGGCGATGATGTTTTCCGCGTTTCTGGTGGGCATCCCGCTGTTCTTCGAAATCGGCTTTGTGCTGCTGATCCCGCTGGTGTTCATCGTTGCACGGCGCACCGGCCTGTCCATCGTCAAAATCGGCATTCCGTTGCTCGCTGGCCTGTCTGCCGTGCACGGCTTGGTACCGCCGCACCCTGGCCCGTTGTTGGCAATTGGGGTGTACAACGCCGACATCGGCAAAACCATTTTCTATGGCCTGATCGTGGCATTGCCGACCGCAATGATCGCCGGTCCGATCTACGGCACATGGATTTCCAAGTACGTGCCAGGAACGCCAAACCAAGCGTTGATGGACCAGATTGCACAAGAGTCGAAATCTGAAAACCTGCCGAGTTTCACCATCACCGTGGTAACGATTCTGTTGCCGGTGTTTTTGATGCTGCTCAAAACGCTGTCCGACATCACCTTGGCAGACAACAGCTCGATCCGCGTGTGGATGGACTTGATCGGTCACCCGATCACCGCCCTGCTGGCCGCCCTGCTGCTGGCGTTTTACACCTTCGGCGCGGCGCGCGGTTTCTCCCGTCAGGAAATCTTGAAGCTATTGGATCAGAGCTTGGCACCGGTTGCTGCCATCGTGATGATCGTGGGTGCCGGTGGTGGTTTCAAACAAATGCTGGTGGCCAGCGGTGTCGGTGATGTGATCGGCCACATGGCCGTTCGCGCTGAAATCTCGCCGATTCTATTAGCGTGGCTGGTGGCAGCAGTGGTACGAGTTGCCACAGGCTCTGCCACCGTCGCGATCATTACCGGCGCCGGTATTGCTGCACCGGTGGTGGGCTTGGTTCCTGGGGTTAACCGCGAACTGCTGGTATTGGCCACTGGCGCCGGTTCGTTGATTTTGTCGCACGTTAACGATGCAGGTTTCTGGTTGGTGAAGCAGTACTTCAACATGACCGTCGCTGAAACCTTCAAAACCTGGACCGCGATGGAAACCATTCTGTCGGTGGTCGCGCTGGGGTTCATTTTGCTCTTGTCCCACTTCGTCTGACGCACCTGATCGATCGTGCCTGCGCCCCTAGGCACGATCGTCAGCCTCGCTTCAACCCGAGCCGTTTACGCATGTCTGCGGTGATGGTTTGCCGGGTATTCCAATACTCGGCCCACGGGTATTGCTCCTGATCAGCCATGCGCTCCATGAAGTGATGGATATTCCAGCCATCGGCGCCCTTGCGTTCAGCGACCTCATCGCGGTACACCGGCACTGAAATCGGCAATCCCTCGCGGGTGCGTGCCGAGCGCCGACAACGCCGCTCGCCGCTGTTCCACCGGCACGTCGCGCACGTCCATGCCGTTCAAGTACGGCATGTCGAACAGGTAAAACAGCGTCCCGTCGATTTCCAAGCGAAAGTCATAATGCAGACGGGTGGCATCATGCTTTTGGATACAGAACTGTAAGACGTGAGCTATTTTTTTACGTGGGCCTGAACGTTTTCCACGGGGCACGCCGGACGGTTCCGGGGGTCGCTTCGAAATCACGCTCGCGCTGGTAGTGGTCGAGGGAAGTGCTCATGGATAGTCCGATTGCGCTGTGTTAAGCCCCTGCACTAAAAAGCAAAAGTTGGCGGAATTAGTTCAGAGCGTTAGCACTTGCCGTCAATTACCTGACAATTACCTGACAATTAACGGGATAAGCTAACGCCGAGGTTCAAAAAAAAGCCTGACCTGCGTAAGCTTCTTTAAGCACCGAAACCACGACTTGATGGCAGATAAAGCGTTCAAAGGAATTAAATATGCCCTTATGACGTCTTATTGATGGACGCATTTGGACGTACTCGGCAACAATCACCCCCGCACGGCACACGCTAGCCTCTTGGTAGAGGCGCTTCAAGAGGCCATCAAGGAAAAGATTATGTTGATACTCACCCGAAAAGTAGGCGAAAGCATAAACATTGGTGACGAGATCACCGTCACGATTCTTGGCGTTCAGGGCCTTCAGGTCCGGCTAGGCATCAACGCACCTAAAAATGTTTCTGTGCATCGCGAAGAGATTTATAAACGTATCCAGGCCGAGATTGCTCCACAGCAAGATCCACAATGAATTCGTAACTGCGTACACCCCCTTCTGAGCTGTCTGACGCTGTGTCAGATAGGCAATCCGGCGTCTTGATGACGCCGTTTTTTTTGCCTCGTTTTTCTCCCTCGGTTTCGCCATCGTTTTGCCACGCAATACCATTTGTCTGCCGCCTCGAACTCCGCCGGAAATCCCTCAGTCCACCTTTTGTAAGCCAGAAGACGCGCTGCTCGAAGTTACTGTGAGCGGAACGTTCTCCTTTACTTTTAAGGGCATAAACGACGGTGAATGACGATGGCCACGACCTACGAGAACTCAACCAGCGGTAGCGACCAAGGCGATAAGCCGGGCGCTGCGGAGCACTTGCAGACGTTGCAAGACGATGCAAAAGCCGCGCTTCAGGGCGCCAAGGAACACGGTGCAGCTCAGTTCGAGCAGTACCGGGATACGGCGGCCGACCAAATCAATAATTTGGCGCAAACCGCCAAATCGGCAGCGGAACAATTTCAAGAAAACGACACGTTGGGCTTGTCCCATTACGTCACTGATATCGCCCAAGGCATGACTAGCCTGGCGGACAATTTGCGCGGTAAAAGTGCCGATGAACTGTTACGCCAGGCCGGTCAACTGGCCCGAGACAATCCAGCGTTGTTCCTGACCGGCAGCGTCGCCGTCGGGTTTGGCCTGTCGCGGTTTTTGAAAGCCTCAAGCTCGGGCGCTTCATCGGGGATGGGAGCCTCGAAAACACCGTCTCCTACCGCTGATACGCACAGCGGATCCGGCTACAAAACCGAGCCGTCTACCTCTGGCATGGCTCAGGGTTCTCCAACCCCGCCGCCGAACACCGACGACGTTTACCACAGCGCACGGCCTGGGGTGCCTGACAGCTTTTCACCGCCGCCGCTCAGCGAGAAAGCCTTTGGCCCCGGGCACTCATCTGAAGACCTGCCCAGCGACGGTCTGTCCAAAGGAGAGGTGTGATGGCCATCAGTCCACAGACGCCGCCGAGCGGCATACCTGAAAACGAAACGTCGATCATCGGCCTGATTCGCCAGTTGGCCCACGAAGTACCGGCGCTGGTCACCAAAGAGCTGGCCTTGGCCAAAGCCGAAATCAACGAATCGATCAACTCCACCAAGGCTGGCATCGCCGCCGTTGCGGGGGGCGCCATGGTGCTGTTCGCCGGGCTGATCATCTTGCTGATGTCAGCGGTGTATGCGCTGGCAATGCTGATGGCCCCGTGGCTAGCCGCGCTGATTGTCGGCGTGGTGGTCATGGTCATCGGCGTAATCATGCTGCAAGCCGGCAAAAAATCGTTCGATGCCACCCGCTTCACGCCCGAGCGCACGGTGAACTCCTTGCAAAAGGATAAGGAAGCCATTCAGAGGAAAGTCTCATGAGTACTGACAGCAGTTTTGAAGACAATCGGTATGACAACACCGGTTACCAAACCAGCCCTCCGGGTGCCAGCAGTCTGGACGTCGAGTCCCAGAAAAGCCCGGAATCCCTGGAGCGAGAAATCGACGCGCAACGGTCGAGTATCGGCAGCATTGTCGACGCCCTGGAAAGCAAACTGTCTCCCGGCCAGTTGGTTGACCAAGTGATGTCGTTCACGCGCGGTAATGGCGGTGAGTTTTTCAACAATCTCGGTAAAACCATTAAGGCCAATCCGGTGCCGACGCTGCTCACGTCGATCGGCGTACTGTGGTTGATGATGGGTTCCAATAAAAGCCCGAACTACTCCACCGGGTCGTCGGGTCCGTCGATGTTCGACAGCTTGGGTAACCGCATCAGCGACATGGCCGACAAGGTCTCTGACACCTTGGGCAACGTCAAAGCGAAAGTGCAGGACAAGGCTCATGACCTCCAGGATGGCGCGAGCCGCCTCAAGGACAAGGCCGGCCACCTGACTGACAGTGTCACGGATAAAATGTCCTCGACCGGGCAGCAGATGAACAGGGGTTCGCACGACGCGACCCACGCCCTGCGCCAACAGTCCGAGAAAGTGAAATCCAGCTTCAACTACTTGCTCAATGAGCAACCCTTGGCACTGGCGGCCATTGGTATTGCACTGGGCGCGATGGCCGGTGCTGCATTGCCCATCACTGATAAGGAAAATCAGATGATGGGCCACGCCAGCGATTCGCTGACGGACAAGGCGAAACAAATGGCCAGCGAAGGCTACGACAAGGCCACCGAAATCGGTAAGGACATGGCCAATGAAGTGAAGAAGCCCCTCGCCGATGCGGACAAGGATACGCCGCACAATGGCGCATCTTCAGACCATCAAGCCTTTAGCGGGCAGCCACCAGAGGGCGGGCAATCGAGCAACGCGCCGAGCAACCCAGGCTCAACTCATGGGCTGGGGTAGTCAGTTGCACTGATGCATAGCGCGGCACATGAAAGGCCCTGTGAACGACAGGGCCTTTTTTATCGTCGCGGTTCACACCTGGTAAATCACAAGCGCTAGGGGCTCTCGAAACGAACCAAGCGTTCGCCGAGTTTTTCCTTGGCCCAGCTGATAAAGGCCCGTGAACAAATCGACACCCGCCGCGCCGGCAGGTACACCAACGATACCGGCAACGGCTCAGGCTGGTAATCGATCAGCAGCCGTTGCAGCGCTCCATCGTCAAGCAATGCCTGAACCTGATAAGACAGGAAAAACCCCACGCCGACACCGGACAGGCACGCCGAGATAGCTGCGTCCGCATTGTTAGTGGTCATCTTGATGTTGCTCATTTTCACCGTCAGCGGTTTGCCGTGTTCCTGGAGCGTCAACTGCGCGCCAGGCACCCCACCACCCATGCGAATAAACGGGGCGCAGCCAAGGTCAGCCGGGGTCTTGATGGTTTTTAGCACCGCCAGCAAGGCCGGGCTTGCACACAGGTAACGGCGCACTTGGCCCACTTTCGCGACGACCAGATCCGGTGCCGTGACATGACCGATGCGCACCGCGATGTCTATCCCCTCCTCCAGCAAATCGGTCACCCGATCAATCAGGTTCAGGGTCACGGTGACGTTGGGGAAACGGGTCATAAAACCGTTCAGCATGGGCGCCACATGCAGGCGGCCGAACAATACCGGGGCCGTAATGTTCAACGCCCCGCTGGGCTCACTTTCCTTTTCGTGAAACACATCCTCGATGTGCCCAATCTCACGAATCACCGTGCGGCAAACCTCGGCGTACAAGCGCCCTTCTTCGGTAAGTCGTACCTGTCGGGTGGTGCGCTCGAACAGGCGCACGCCCAAATGGTGTTCGATGGACGCCAATACCCTGACCACCGTAGGCAGCGATACCTCAAGTTTTTCTGCCGCAGCTGTGAGGCTGCCATGATCGACAATCCCAAGCACAACCCGCATTGACTGGATAGAGTCCATGATTACTCCCTTATCACTACGATTCACATCGTCCATTTCCGTAGTGATTCAACTGGCTTGGGGCGTTGCAATGGTAGGAACTGCCGAAGGCTGCAATCTGTCTGGGAACCGTTCACCCGCAGCCTATAGCAGCCTCTAGCAGCGCCTAAACAGGTTGCGAGTAATCAGTCGGAGAGGGTCAGGCGCTGGACGATTTTGTCCTTTACCGACAGGCGTTTTTCCTTGAGCTTTTTAAGTTGATCATCGGTGATATTTCCCGATGATCCCGACTCGGCCTCAACCACCTCGGCGTCCGCGACGCCGTAGGAATCAAGCAATTGGCTGAGCCTTTCATCTTTGCTACTAAGCGCGGCGATTTCTTCCTTTGTGACGTTTAGATCCTTGAACAAATCGTGTTTAACCGGCATGTCTTCACCTCTTCTGAACCTGTGGCAAGTCGTAAGAATATGAGACAGGTTCTTGGGAAGAGTTAGGCGTCAACGCACACCTTTTCCTGCTCACCGAGAACCAGACCCTCTGCAGATTGTAGTGCGCAGGAGGCGTTGCGCTAGTTAGCGCGGGAGGGAAGCAGCAGTTGAACGATCAAATCAGCGTTTTTCCTCAGCCGTTCCACGTCTTGGTAAATGCGCTCCAGCACGACAATCCCCCGGGTGAACGTCACGATCACCCGGGCCGCGTCTACCGGCGCGATGGCCAATTTTGACCGCGCCTCCTCGGCCTCGAACCGGGCAGTCAGTAGGCCCTCCATTTCATTAAGAAAACCCTGCAAAGCGGAGCGCACCGTGTCGAGATCAGCGTTGTGTTCGTCAACCGCCGTTTTGGTCGACAGGCAACCCCGCGTAGGCGAGCCCTGGGTCATTGAGCTAATGCTGAACGCCAGAAAATTTCGCAACGCCACGTCGATTGAAGGGTGGTTGAGGGAAGCGCCCATGTCGCCGAGCATCTTGGCTTTGTAGCCATCGAACACCCGCAGAAACAAGCATTCCTTGCTCTGATAAGCGTTATACAACGACCCACGTTGCACGCCGGTCGCTTGCGCCAAATCCTGCATCGACGTAGCACCTAGTCCTTTTTGCCAGAAAACCCCTAACGCCACGTCAAGGGTTTTGTCTTCATCGAACTGCCTGATACCCGCCATGATTCAAGCCCTCCAAGGGCCCGCGAAAAAGTGTCTGAACAAAACTGATAAGAGAGTGGACATCATTCTTGTCAGTACTGTCAATATTGACTACCCTGTCAAACATGACACCACTGTCAAAGATCACTCAGAGTGCACGACCATGCAGACCGAATTGACGGCTTCACCCCGTGCGACGCCCGCTACGTCGATGCCTTGGCACGCCATCATTGCCGGCATGTGCGCCAACCTTGTCGGAATTGGCCTGGCTCGCTTTGCCTACACCCCCCTTATCCCGTCACTTATTCAAGCGCATTGGTTCGCCACCTCCGACATCGTTTACCTCAGCGCCGCCAACCTGGCAGGGTATTTCGTCGGCGCATTGGTGGGTCGGCCAATTGCAAGGCAGTTAAGTAACCGCAACACCCTGCGTCTGATGATGCTGATGGTCACCCTGTCGTTTGCGGCCTGTGCGTTGCCCTTATCGTTCAGTTGGTTTTTCGGCTGGCGGTTGGTCTCCGGCGTCGCGGGTGGCGCCATCATGGTCGTCGTCGCCTCCACCGTACTGCCGCATATTCCGAGCGCACGTAAGGGATTTGCCACCGGCGCAATATTTTTAGGGCTGGGGTTGGGCATCGCGGCGTCCGGCACCTTAATTCCGATCTTGCTCGAGCAGGGTTTACGCCAGACCTGGATTGGCCTAAGCGTATTCTCTGCGCTCTTGACCGCCATCAGTTGGCTGGGCTGGCCGGCAGCGTTGCCAGTGTCCGTCACGGCTCAAGCGCCGGTGCCGGCAAGCCATCGCGCTAAAGGTCACTCACTGCTTTTGAAGTCGATTTATGTGCAGTTTGGGTTTATGGCAGTGGCGCTGGTGCCCTTGATGGTGTTTTTGGTGGATTTCGTCGCCCGTGGCTTGGGCAAAGGCGCTCACATTGGCGCGCTGTACTGGATTTTATACGGTGTAGGCGCGTTGATCGGCCCGATACTTTATAGCGCGCTGGCCGATTACCTGGGCCCGGTGCGGGGTATTCGTTGGGTCTTGCTGGTACAAGCGGCGGTAGTTGCGACGTTGTATACATCGCACAACGCCATTCTGATCGGTGCGCTGACCGTCGTGATCGGCACCTTTCCACCCGGCATCGTGCCGTTGATGATGGCGCGTATCCATCAACTGCTACCCAACGACCCCCTCGCCCAAGGCGCCGCCTGGACCCGCGCCACCACGGCATTCGCCTTGTTTCAGGCGTTGTCCGGGTATGGGTATTCAATGCTGTTCAACGCCAGCGGCGGAAATCATCGGTTATTGTTTTTGATCAGTGTTGGAGCATTGGGTGTGGCTATGCTGATTGAAGTGCTGGTGCTGGGGTATTTCCGAGTGTTGGAGCGGCGGGAGCGAACATAAATTTTAGTTTATAAACAATGGGTTGACGCTTGTTTCGTATGTATATCCGGCCTTTGTGGTAGCTGATCTTATGGTTTCGCTTTTACAGCGAGGAACCTTTTTCAAACGTCGGGGCGCCGAACCGCAAAAAGGTCCCGCCAAAAGGGCTTGCCCCACCATGCCGGGCCTCTTTCGGTAATTTGATATTCAATTCACCGGCGATCTATAGGCGGGCGACTATCTGGAGCCAACTTGTTGGCGAGGCGATTGATGCGTCGTGTTAGATCAGTCACCTCTGTGGGACCGAATTCATTCGGGAAGACTTCAATGCGGTTCATGAATATTTATATCTACCCCCGCAAACGCCGTGCCTCGTACGCTTTCAGGTGGGTATACGCAAACCCCAGCACCGACAGATCGGCCGTTCCAAGTGCTTCTGCATCCCGACGCGCCACGAGATCACCCAACACATGTTCAACCTCGATCGCCGCGCCGCGCTCTACATCACGCAGCATTGAAGCGGTCATTTTGGAGCCCGGCAGGGTCAGCATTTTCACGAAGCGTTCGCGCACCTCGGGGCGTATCGGATATCCCGCTCTGTCGGCGACTTGCGCGCACTCCTCCAACAATTTAAGAATCAAACACTCACCCCCGGCGACCAGCACATCGCCGATGGCCGAGCGCATGGAGCCGGTGATGCCCGCGCCCGTCGCGATGAAGCACCACTTTTCCCACATTTCCTGAAGAATGCTCAAGCTGAGCTTGGCCTCAAACCCGGCGCCGCTCAGCGCGCTCGCGATGTGCTGGGCCCGGGCTGTTGATTGACCGTCCAACTCACCAAAGGTCAGTTGATGGGTGTCGTTAAGGTGCACGATGGTGCCCGACGCGTCGCGATCCACAGAGATCAGGCATTGACCGCCCAACACATTGACCTTGCTGAAACGTGCAGCCAAGCGATCAACATGCGCCATGCCATTGAGCAGCGGCAGGATGGCGGTGTCGGGGCCCACCGCTGCGGCGAATGAATCCATTGCTGCATCAAGATCGTAGGCTTTGCAGCTCAGGAGGATCAGGTCATAGGGACCGTTCAGCTCTTGGCTCGCAATATGCGGGGGCGCGGGATAGTCGATATTGCCCAACGGACTGCGCACCACCAAGCCATCACGGTCGAGTTCTTGAGCGCGGCCGGGCCTGACCAAGAACGTCACGTCCCGGGCGGCCTCCAACAACCGCCCACCGAAATAACCACCTATCGCACCGGCTCCAACAATCAAAATTCGCATCGCTGCCGACCTCCTGCTGAACGACTGAAAGGCTTCGCCTGAGCGCAAGCCGAAATGACCCGAGCCGAGAGAATAGAGGACGCAAACCCGCTATTCAACGTTAAATGAGCCTCATCATCTTTTAACGGAATGACGCAAAAAAAACAAAAAAAATCCCGAGCAGTCTGGGCCACTCGGGATTTTGATAACGTTACGCTCGATGCCGCTTAGAACTTCGCGGAGGCCATGCTCGGCCAGAAAAACGGACGATCATCTTGCACCCGCGCCTGGCGTCGACGATCAGGCACCACTGTTTCAGCGACAGGTACGCTGAGTCGTGCCGAAACCGACTCTATCGCGACGCGGCTAGCATCGTTATGGAATTGCCAGACCCCATAGATCCGTCCATCAAACGATGGCTCGCTGCCCAAGCGCGGGTCTATACCCAGGCCCGAGCCCAGCCCAAAAAGATACAAGCCGTGCATGCGCTGACCGATCGAATCCAGCGGGCAGCCGGACGGGTCCGAATCAAGCCCACCCTTCACCTCACGCAGTTTAATCGGGCTGCCATCGGCATATTTCAGCGCAGGAAGCCGCGGTTGATAGCCCGTGCATTGCACCACGACACTTGAGTCGGCCAAGGCCTGGCTGGCGAGCCCGTACTGTTGGCCCACACCGGGACCGGATTGCAACAAACGAACACGCACGCCATTTGGACTGATACGGCCGTATTGGAGAATATTGCGACCGACCTCCAGCGCGCTGTAACGCAAGCCGCCAGAGCGATTCACCCGGCCCGACACCGGACACACATCATTTACCGGGTCGAACACATAACCGCTAGCCAGTGCCTGTTCAACACTTTCATAGAACAAGCGGATCTGAGACCGATGAACCAGGGTCAACTCTTCAAGCCCCACGCTTTGCAAAGCTGTGCCGAGGTTTTCGAGCATTGAGAAGGCGCTGTGTGATCCACCCACCACCGTCAGACGTCCGCCCTTGGCAAGCGTCGGCGCGAAGTGAGCACGCAAATCATGGGCACTCATGCGCAACAGCGTGTCAGCGCTCTGCACGCTGGTGGCTGGCGGTAATGCCAGCCCTTGATCAGCCAACGCATTGAGCAAATGCTGAGGATCCTGATGACCCCCCAGATTAAGCACTAACGAGCGGCAGCGAATCACTTGGGAGCGACCCTTGTGCTCAACCCACACTTGATATTCATCTGCGCTGCTGACGACTTCGGTAATCGTCGTGCTACGCCATACTTCTACGGCGAAATGTTCGACAAGATGGTCCAGCACCAACTTCGACGCTTCGGCTAATAACTCGCCAACGTCCGACAACAACGGAGCAACAAACGCCTGATTGCGAATGCGCCAATACGCCGGGCTGCGCTCCAGCGGTTCGAACACATCCCGCAACGCCGGGTCACGCAGGCAATCGAGAAAAACATCGCCGACCGAGTTCGCCGTAATTCGGTAGTCCCCGAGTCGCCCGATGCCTGGAAGGGGACTGGCGTCGACGATGATCAGGCCATGTCGAGCCATCTCCGGCAGACTGCCGCTTTTCAACGCGTTAAATATCAACCCCATACCCGCAGGGCCCGCGCCACCGATTACACAACCGCACAGCGTTTCCAGTTGGTTTCCAAACATGATGTCGTGCTCCGCATTAAAAGGGGCTGATAGTCTTGATTTTTTTGTTATCGACAACGCACGTTGGTTCACAGCAAAAGACTGCCGGAGAGCATTTTGATGTCAGGCTAAAGTTATAAACAGGGGCACTTAAAGCAACGTAAAGGTAAATAACCACGAGGGGATTAAGTACTGCCCAATTTCAGGCATGGCTACCGCATCAACCCTAACGTCAGCATTGACGCTGTTAACGGAGGCGACCACTAAACCAAACTCGCCTCACACTTATTAACGCCAACGCTACCGCACGGTTCCGAACGGATACCCTGTTAAATAGTTAACATGAAGCGTAACTGAGAATGAATCGCCGCCCGATCCGAATCGGATCAAATGAGGGCAGCGCCAGCACCCGCTCACCAGAAAGCCTTGGACGAAGTGATACCAACTGCCAGCAATGGATTGATAATTTCAAAGTTAACGAAAAGTGTCAAATTTTCGAGAAATGCCATAATCAAACATAAAAAATCGATAATCTATTGATAATTATAATGTAATTTTTTTGACGTCGAAAAATAAACGCTCGCCAACCATAAGTTTATTTTTAATAATCGATTTGAACACCGCGCCCTGATGTACTAGCAAGTCGATATTGAGAAGCGCATGTAACAAAAGTGGACACGTGCAAGCAGCGGCAACTGCCAACCCAGCACCCACTTAAACGTTCAATCATAAAACTTACTGTTTTAGCCGCACTTCAATTCATCTCCAATCGCAATAAAACTGCTATCAGGACTGTTGCTGCGAATAAACGAAGCCGCGTTGGCGATGTCTTCACCCAAGGGCCGGTCATCGGCATACACCGCTATCTCCCTGCGCAGCGCCCGATACAGTGCGGCTGTTCGGGGGGCTGGATTCAATGTGCTGTTCAATAGATCGTAACTTTGGCTAGCGGCCAGCAGTTCGATACCGAACACATGTTCCAGATTGTCGAGAATCAATTGGGCTTTAAGGGCAGCGGGCGTTGCGTGACAGAGAATGTCTTCCTGCAAACCTGACGTCACGCCACCGTCGAGACTTGCCGGTGCCGCCAGACGCCGGTTATGCGCCACCAACGACACGGCGGTGTATTGGGCAATCATGAAGCCCGACTCCACCCCACTTTCCCCGGCGAGAAAAGCCGGTAGGTTGTTGACCAACGGATTGACCATGCGATCAATCCTTCGCTCGGAGATTGACCCCAGCTGCGCCATACCGATACCCAATTGATCCATGGCCAAACCAATGCCAGCGCTGACCGCATGGGCTTGAGAGTAAATTTCCGGCGCCTGAGGGGTGCCGCATACCACCGGGTTATCGGTGACGCTGGCCAACTCTTGATCAATCACCACTGCAACCTGAGCCCAGGCATCGCGAACCGCGCCGTGGACGTGGGGAATACTGCGCAAACTCAGGGCGTCTTGAGTTTGTCGCCCGGCAGCAGCGGCCAGAATTTGCGAACCGTCAAGCCAATGGTTCAAACGCTCAGCCACGTACCTTTGCCCCGGCGACGCTCGCAGCGCCATGGGTGCCGAATGGACTGCGCGGATCTGACAGCGCTGGGTCTCAAAACTCATGGCTGAAATAGCATCGGCCCAGTTCATCAACTGCAAGGAACGGTCCAACAACAGACAGCCAAGACCGGTAACACACGGCGAACCATTGACCAGGCACAAGCCTTCTTTGGCCTGCAAAACAAACGGCTCGAGCCCGAGCCGGTGTAACGCGGCGGCGGCGGTTAAGCGCTCATTGCCGAGCCGGCAATAACCCTGACCAATCATCACCAGGCCGATATGTGCCATGTGGCTGATGTAACCCACCGATCCCTGATGCGGGACTTCCGGCGTACACCGGGCATTTAGCAGCGCGACGAGACGCTCCACCAATTGCAGGCGCAGCCCGGAATACCCGTGAGCAAAGTTATTGATAGCGCAGACCATGATTGCTCGGGTTTCGTGTACCGATAACGGCGTGCCCAACCCCACCGCGTGGCTCATCAAGATATTGCGCGACAGCGCACTTTGCTGCGCGGGCGCGACCACGGTATTGGAAAGCGCGCCAACCCCGGTATTGACGCCATAGGCGCGAATATTCTTTTCCACCACCGTGCGCACGATGGTATTGGCCGCTTCAATCCGTGTTTTAGCGGATGAGGACAACTCCAGGAAAGCGTCTTCCTTCGCAACGTCAACTACCTGTGCCCAAAGCAACGACTGATCAACGATTACGCGCTTCATACAACTACTCCAGATGAATTCAAGGTTCGTGGCCCACAACGGTGTCTTCAGCACTCACGAAGCCAGGGGCATCCATGCGTGAGAGGGTTTTATGGAAGCGAGACGAATTACGTTAAGCTCGCTGTACTCAGGAGTAAACGCGGTGAATTCTCATGCAATCCATGCCTACAGCTCATGTATCGGACAACCCGGATTTTCAATCGCGACTGCCACCGCTGCGGGGCCTGGAAGTGTTCGCCGCGGCGGCGCGTTACGGCACATTTAGCCGTGCCGCCAAGGCGTTATTTGTCACCCAGAGCGCGATCAGCCGGCAGATTCAACAGTTGGAAGAGCACCTGGGGGTAATCCTGTTTATCCGCCACAAAACCGGCCTGCGGATGACACCGGAAGCGGAGGCGTTACTGCCGGTGGTCGATGACGCTTTTGCACGCCTGACTAACATGTGCAACAACCTGCGCACCGCCAGCCAGGTATTGACCTTGCGCATGCCGCCCACCTTGGCCACCCGCTGGTTTTTGCCACTGCTGCCTAGCCTTCGGGTGTTAATGCCCGACGTGGACGTGCGGGTCACCACCTACGATGCGTGGGAGCCGCGCTTCGAGGACAGCGACATTGATGCGGCCATTATTCACGGCCGCGGCGATTGGAAAGGCGTCGAGGCGATTCCGTTGATGGCCGAGCGACTCACGCCAGTGTGCTCGCCGGAAATGGCCAAGCGCCTGACACAACCCGCCGACCTGAAGTCGATGCCGTTGCTGCATTGCATACCGGCCAATGGCTGGCGCCGCTGGCTGGAAGCGGCCGGGGTCGCAAGCATCGCCTCCCATCGCGGGCAGACGTTCGACACCCTGGACCTGGCGTTGTCGGCTGCAACCCGTGGACAGGGAATTGCCTTGGGCGACCTGAACCTGGTGCGAGAAAGTTTGAAAGACGGGGTGTTAGTGGCGCCGTTTAAAACGGAGCTTAATCAAGGCATTGGTTATTACCTGATCTACCCGGCTTCACGGGCGCAATTGCCAAAGATACGGGCGCTGCGGGAGTGGTTGTTGGATGCTGTTTCTTCCCCCCTGTAGAGCCAACTTGTTGGCGAAGGGCTTTCACGCGGTGTATCAGTCAGGCTGTTTGGCTCGCTGAAGGGTCGTCTCGTCCAACTCGGCAATAAGGAAATCCGCAAACGTTCGGGCTGATGGTTTGGCTGCCCGACCGGCCGCAAACACTGCATGTACGTCAATCATGCCCATGTTCCATTCCGGGAGCATCTGCACCAACGTACCTGAGTGGATTTCATTCCAGCAGCCGCCCTGGATCATTGAGATCCCCAACCCAACGACCGCTGCTGCGGTTGATACTTCATTCACCTTCACCGTCCGTTGCGCGTCCACCCGCACTGAGACCGCTTTACCTTTTCAGCCGAGCAAGAAATTCTGCCCCCGCTTCGGTCAGGCTGACGGCACGGGTGGTGCGAATCAGCAGCGCCGCGCCCACCTTCTTTTTCCAAGGCGGATACCAGACGCGAGACGGTGGGCTGCGGAATATTCAGGTCGCGCCCCGCCGCCGAAAAGCTGCCTTTGCGTGCGACGCGGACGAACAATCGCAGAGAAAACAGATGATCACTCATGGCAGATTTGAATAACTGATACTCAGGTTTAGGGTCTAGTTCGGATTTTTTGCATGGGCGATAGTTGACCCATCCACTCCCCAGTGCAAGGAAATCAGCATGACGCTTCAAGCCAAACTCGATGCCCGAGGTCAACACTGACTACACGCTGCGCCCAGAGCCATCGGAAGTATTTGCGACCCTGGAACTGCTGCGCAGCAAGGTCAGTTGATTGCCCTGTCCCTCTTCTAATTAACGCATAACACATTGTAGGAGCGCGCTTGCCCGCGATGGAGCGCGAAGCGGTCCCTACGGATCTTCCAGTTCCAATTGGGAGAGTCGAGCTGCTTGATTTCGACTGCTGCGCAGCCGATCGCGGGCAAGCGCGCTCCTACATGTCCTATGTCATCGCAGCCAGTGCGAAATCCACCCTCAGGAATTCTGAACATGTCAGCTCTCTTCCAGCCGTTCACCCTTAAAAGCGTGACGCTGCGCAATCGCATCATTGTGTCGCCGATGTGCCAATACTCAGCCATCGACGGCGTGACCCAAGAATGGCACCACGTTCATTACGCAGGCTTGGCCCGAGGCGGCGCCGCGCTGGTGACCGTTGAAGGAACCTCAGTTTCGCCCGAAGCGCGGATCAGCATAGGTGACGTCGGTCTATGGAATGACGAACAAGCCCAAGCGCTGCGGCCCATCGTTGAGTCGATCAAACAGGCCGGCGCCGTGCCGGGGATCCAACTGGGTCACGCCGGCCGTAAAGCCAGCGCCAACCGGCCTTGGGAAGGTGACGACCACATGGCTGAAGACGATCCGCGCAGCTGGCAACCCCTGTCGGCCTCGGCCATCGCGCTCGGCGGCGGACTGCGAAGAGTGCCTCGGGCCATGACCCTCGACGACATCGCCAAGGTGAAAGCAGACCACGTGGCGGCAGCCATACGTGCCCGTGATGTCGGTTTCGAATGGCTTGAACTGCACTTCGCCCACGGTTATCTGGCGATGGGTTTCCTGTCGAAACACTCTAACCAGCGCATCGACGAATACGGCGGCAGCTTCGAAAACCGCACGCGATTCATGCTCGAAACCCTCACCGCCGTCCGGGAAGTCTGGCCGCAGCACTTGCCGCTTGCCGTTCGTTTGGGCGTCATTGAATACGACGGACAGGACGAAGAGCACCTGTTGGAGTCCATCGAACTGGCCAAGCAGCTCAAGGCGATTGGGGTTGATTTACTCGACGTCAGCATGGGCTTCTCTACCGCCACTCCCGACGTACCTTGGGGCACGCCAGCGTTTCTTGCGCCTATTGCCCAACGTTTGCGTCGCGAAGTCGGTTTGCCAGTCACCGCGTCTTGGGGCATCGGCACGCCAGAGCTGGCAGAAAGCGCCCTCGCTGAAGGCCAGCTCGATCTGGTGAGCTTCGGCCGCGCCATGCTCGACAACCCGCACTGGCCGCTGCATGCAGCCCGTAAGTTAGGCGTCGAAAACCCGTCCTGGGTCTTGCCTGCGCCGTACGCCCATTGGTTGGAGCGTTACAGCGTCGCGTGATCGATAACGGGGTAAGCAAGGAAGCATCCGCAGTGGCGGATGCCTCCTTTTTTTGCGTTGGGCCCTGAGAAAGGCCCTCGGCGTTCAGGCCATTGCGCTTAAACTGCGCGCTCATGAATGACCGACCTTTTTCGCTATGAATTCAGATGCATTGTCTCTGCTGCACGCCCACTTGCTCGATGCCTTGAGCAGTCCCCCCGACGAAGCGCGGCGCCTGTTCCATGGCCGGGGCCGACGTTGGCAGGGCCTGGAACAGGTGACCATCGACTGGTTGAACGGTGCAGTGCTGGTGTCGCTGTTCAAAGAGCCCGACGCGACCGAAATGACTGGATTGCGCGAAATACTTGAGGCACTGAGCCAATCGCCGACGTGGCTCAACTCCGGTGCGCACGCGCTGTTGCTGCAGCACCGCTACCTGCAAGACAGCAGCACCGAGTGGTTGTTGGGCGAGCCGGTTGATAACGGCGTTATCACCGAGCACGGCCTGCACTACAAGCTGGATTTTGGCCGCAATCAAAACACCGGTTTGTTCCTCGACATGCGTTATGGGCGCAACTGGGTTAAAGCCCACTCCCAAGGCAAGCGGGTGCTTAATCTGTTCGCCTACACCTGCGGTTTTTCCGTGGCCGCGATTGCCGGTGACGCGGGACAGGTGGTCAACCTCGACATGTCCAAAGCCGCCCTTAATCGGGGGCGAGAAAACCATCGGCTCAACCAGCACGACCTGAGCCGCGTCAGCTTCCTGGGGCACGACCTGTTCAAATCCTGGGCTCGGGTCAAACGGGACGGCCCTTACGACCTGATCATCATCGACCCGCCGTCGTTCCAGAAAGGCAGCTTTGTGTTGACCAAGGATTACCAAAAAATCCTCCGCCGCCTACCCGACCTGCTCAACCCCCAGGGCACTGTACTGGCGTGCCACAACGACCCGAGCATCGGCGCCGAATTCCTCATCGATAACATGGCCATCGAAGCGTCCCGCCTGAGTTTTCAATACCGCCTGGAAAACCCGCCTGAGTTCGCCGATGAACAGGCTGGAGGTGGATTGAAGGCGTTGGTTTTTTTGCTGGATACACCGAGTCTCATGGGCGAAGACAGTACCGCTCCACGCGAGCAGTAACTAACGCGAACAACTACGCTGTGGGTTAAGGTCCGCACTACCCGGAGGGCATGTGATGGCGACCCCCCATTTTGATGTTCTGATCATCGGCGCTGGGCTGTCGGGGATTGGTGCGGCGTATCGGTTGCAGACACGCTGCCCCGGCAAGCGTTACGCCATTCTGGAGGGCCGCGCCGAAAGTGGCGGCACCTGGGATTTATTTCGCTATCCAGGCATGCGTTCGGACTCGGACATGTTTACCTTGAGCTACCCCTTCCGACCCTGGAAAGGCACTCACGCCATTGCCGATGGCGCGGCGATTTTGCAATACCTGCGCGACACGGCCCATGCGTTTGGTATTGATCAGCACATCCGCTTCGGGCATCAGGTGCGGTCTGCACAATGGTCTTCTGAAGATTCCCAATGGACCGTCGACACGGTGAACACGGGCACGCAAGAAACGCTGCCATACCGCTGCAACTTTTTGTACGTGTGCAGCGGCTACTACGATTACGCCGGGGGCTACAGCCCTGAGTTTCCGGGCAGCGAGGGGTTCACCGGTAGGCTGATCCATCCTCAACGCTGGCCGGAGGGCCTCGACTACGCGGGCAAACAAATCGTCGTGATTGGCAGTGGCGCCACTGCCGTCACCCTGGTACCGGCGCTGGCAGCCAAGGCAGGGCATGTGACCTTGTTGCAGCGCTCGCCGAGTTATGTCGCCTCGTTACCAAACACTGATCCCATTGCCGACTTTTTAAGGCGTACCTTGCCGGAACACGCAGCCCACCGGATTGCACGTTGGAAAAATATCCTCCTCGCCCTCGGTCTCTACCAGTTTTGTCGAGGCATGCCGGTGCTGGCCAGAAAACTCCTGAGACTTGGGGTGATGAGCAAGCTGCCCAAGGGGTTTGCCGTGGATAAGCATTTCAAGCCACGCTATCAACCTTGGGATCAACGGTTGTGCCTGGTGCCCAATGCGGATTTGTTCAACGCCCTGTCTTGCGGCGCTGCCTCAATGGTCACCGATGAAATTGATACGTTTACTGCCAGCGGCATCCGGCTCAAGTCCGGTCGGGAGTTGGCGGCGGACATCGTGGTGACCGCCACCGGCTTGAAACTGCAAGCCTGCGGCGGGATGCGGCTCGTCATGGATGGGCAAAACGTTGAACTGGCCGACACCTTTGTCTACAAAGGCGCACTGCTGAGCGGTATTCCGAATTTCGCCCTGTGCGTGGGCTACACCAACGCTTCGTGGACACTGCGCGCGGATTTGTCGTCGATGTATGTGTGTCGGCTGATTAATCACATGGACAAATATGGCTTCAAGACCGCCATGCCGGTGTGCGACGACAGCAGCGTTGAGGCTCGTCCGTTGCTGAACATCTCCTCCGGCTATGTCCTTCGTGCGACCAACGCACTGCCGAAACAGGGCTCTAAGAAACCTTGGCATTTGCCACAGAATTACCTGAAAGACCTGGTGGCGCTCAGGTATGGCCGGGTGGAGGACGGGGTTATCCGGTTTCTGTCTGAAACATCGCGGCGCGACCTTCCCGAATGAATTCGGTCCCACTGATCTCCGGTTTTTCGCATCACACGAGAAACCGGTGGGACCGAATTTATTCGGGAAGCGTTCTACCTGATACTCCCCATCAGTCGCCTCGCCAAACGGAGGGCTCCGGCTTGACATAAAACCTCAAAAGCAGACTATCGTTACCCACCTGCCCAGCCCCCCCCGGCGCCTTGCAACGGAGCTTCCCCGATGATCGACAGCCTGACCCGCGACGGCGTGGAGACTTTGTGCCAGTTAATGGACGAACGGCCGTTTCTAGTGCTGACCGGGGCCGGGATCAGCACGTCCTCCGGGATTCCGGACTACCGGGATAAAGACGGAGTTCGCCGGGGCAAAGCGCCGATGATGTATCAGGACTTTATCAATGCGCCCACCGCACGCCAGCGCTACTGGGCACGGGCGATGCTCGGCTGGCCACGTATTCGCCTGGCCCGACCCAATGCGGCGCATGATGCTTTGGCGGAGTTACAGGCGCGGCAATTGATCAACGGGGTCATCACGCAAAACGTCGACACACTGCACGACCAAGCCGGCAGCCGCGATGTTATTGAACTCCACGGCAGCCTGCACCGGGTGGTCTGTCTCGACTGCGGGCAGCGCACCGATCGCGATGCAGTCCAAGTGATCCTGGAAACCCAAAACCCCTACTTATCGGGAGTCGATGCGGTACAGGCACCCGACGGCGATACGTTGCTTGATCCGGCGTTCGAAGCGCGTTTCCAAGTGCCGCACTGCCCGCACTGTCAGGGCGATCGCTTGAAACCGGACGTGGTTTTTTTCGGCGAAAACGTTGCCCAGGTCACTGCCGTCAAAGCCATGCACAGCGTTGAGCAGGCCCAAGGGCTGTTGGTGGTGGGTTCATCGCTGATGGCATTTTCTGCGTTCCGTTTGTGCCGAGCCATGGCCGATCAAAAAAAACCGCTGATCGCCATCAACTTCGGCAAAACCCGCGCTGATGAATTTCTCGATTTGAAAATCGAAGCTTCCTGTGAGCTGCTGCTGCCGTTGATCGCTGAGCGGCTGGGCACCTTCGAGTAAACCTCTCGGCGCTGATGCGACAAGGCAGCGCACCCCCCAAGAAAACTGATCAATCTCTGCTTTTGCATGTCAGATTGAGTAGCTCGGCATCATCTCGGGCACCGTTGTGCACACACAGGGGCTGGACATGTACGAATACCTTGTAGATCGAATGACCATTGCGGATTTGATTAACGGCTGGATTTATCGAGATCTGGCGCAATGGGACAGTCTGCGCGAATTGTTTCACCCCGAGGGCACCATTGAGGTGACCTGGTTTGAAGGCCTGTTCAGTGAGTTCGTCGACGCGTCGATGCATATGGGCAGCTCGGATTTACGCACCAAGCACTTTATTGCCGCGCCCATGGTCACGTTCAACGCGTGCCGGGCCATCGTTGAAACCAACGCGATCATCGTCGGCGAAAACGTCACCCTAGGGCTGGGATGCAGCGTTCACAATCGTTTTTATGATTGGGTTGAACAACGCAATGGTGTTTGGAAGATCATCAAGCGCCAGAGCATTTACGACATGGGATCGTTCACCTTCCCTCAGGGCGTGGTCGACATCGACGCCGAGACCCTTCAGCGTTATCCCCGGGAATATGCGCCGCTGGCCTACGTGCTGGAAAAAAGCGGCTTCCCGGTGACACGGGTGTTCGCCACCAAAGGCAGCCAGATGGAAACCGACATGAAAACCGCCGGGCTGGCCTGGTTGGCGCGCTGATAGCTGTTCGTTAAGGGGCTGCCAGCGGGCAACCCCATACGTGCTATTTTTCCCACTCAGCCTTGGCAATCTCCAAGCCGTGCAAGCCTTTATAGGCCGCGCGTTCCGGTTGTTTCCAGCCGTCCAGCAGGCTGTTATCGAGTTGATAAATTTCCACCCCCAGCGGCCGGCAAACGGTCAATGGGTCTTGCGCGTCAGGCCCCCACATGGCCAAGGACAAGTCACCCCCCGGACAGGTCGACAGCGCGCACAACACGTCGATTTCCGCGAAAAACTCAAGGTAATCGCCCTTCTTCGCCGGACAGGCTTTCATGAAGTACATGTCGTCGTGGTTCAGGCCGGTGCATTGAAAGATGTTCAACACATCATGCACATCGAATTCGGTCAGCCCGTGAGGCAATACCGCGCGCGTCAGGTTTGAGTGGCAGTGATGATGGAAGTCTTCGCCGGTCAGCATCTTGTTCACATAGGGATCGCAACGGGTGCCGAGCAGATCGTGCAGACGGCCGCCATGTTCATCGATACCGTAACCGGCCAGGCTGTCGTCGGTGATGGTCGCCATTGGCCGCAGAAACGGTAGGTTCGACCAGAGCCGATCATAGGTGCTGACGTGGGCGCCCTGGAGTTGCCGGGTGCGTGCGGCCCACATCCGTTCGCGGGGGTCGTGGGCGTTCCAGATATTGAAATCCCCCACCTGCGGGCCGACCGGGGTTGTGACTCGAAACACCTGCCCCGCCGAGACTTTCCAGGCGCGCCCGGTGCGGATCGGCACTTCGAACTGCTCAACCAGGGTGCGGGCGCCCGTCTGTTCGCGGATGCGTTGATAAAAGGCTTTATCGACGTTGAGCGCCGAGCCTTTACTGACCTGATAAGCCGCAGGGTAATCTTTGTACATGGGGCAATGGCCTCTCGCTGGAAAAAGGGCTGACACATTCGGCCGAATGAATGTAACAATTTATCGCACAAAAAACGCACCTTCTGCCCTTGGATTTGGAAAGCCCGCATGTCCACGCTCTCCCCCGCCGCCACCCCCGACAGTGCCACTATTACCGATGGCGTCGACCCGATTCGCGCCGCCTTTATTTCGGCGCGCATCGACCGGCTACCCACGGTCGCAACGTTATGGCGGCTGGTGGCCTTGCTGTCGATTGGGGGATTTTTCGAGCTGTATGACTTGTTTCAGACTGCATACATCAGCCCAGGGCTGATCCGTGACGGGATTTTCGCCACCGGCAATCTGGGGGTGTTTGGCTTCTCCGACCAGGCGGCTTTTGCCTCAGCAACTTTTCTTGGGTTGTTTCTCGGCGCCAGCCTGCTCAGCCCGATTGCCGACCGGTTTGGGCGGCGTGCGATCTTTACCGTGGCGTTGATCTGGTACACAGTCGCGACCGTGCTGATGGGCGTACAAAGTTCGGCGCTGGGCATCATCGGCATGCGCTTTCTGGTTGGCATCGGGCTCGGTGTGGAGCTGGTCACGATTGACGCCTACCTGTCGGAGTTGGTGCCCAAACGCATGCGCAGCTCGGCCTTCGCCTTTGCGTTTTTCGTGCAGTTCTTGTCGGTGCCGGCGGTGGCGTTAATGTCCTGGTGGCTAGTGCCCCAAGACCCGTTCGGGGTCTCCGGCTGGCGCTGGGTGGTACTCGCCAGTGCTGGGTTCGCGTTGTTCATCTGGTGGTTGCGTTCGCGTTTACCGGAGTCGCCGCGCTGGCTAGCGCAGCAAGGTCGGTTCGAAGAAGCCGAGCAGATCATGGACAACCTTGAAGCGCGCTGCCTAAGCGATCATGGCAAAGCGTTGGAGCAGCCGGAGCCAAAGGCAGTTGCGGTTGAGGGTGTAGGACGCTTTGCCGACATGTGGCAACCGCCTTACCGCAGGCGTTCACTGATGCTGATCGTGTTTCATGTATTCCAGGCCATCGGTTTTTTCGGTTTCGGCAATTGGTTGCCTGCGTTGCTGTCCGGCCAAGGTGTCAGTGTCACTCACAGTTTGATGTACGCCTTTGTTATTACCCTCGCTTATCCGCTCGGGCCGTTGCTGTTCGTCAAGTTTGCCAACCGGTTCGAAAACAAATGGCAAATTGTCGGTTCGGCGCTGGGAAGCATGATCTTTGGAACACTGTTCGCACTGCAAACATCCGCAGTGGGGCTGATGGTGTGCGGCATCATGATTACCTTCTGCAACGCTTGGCTAAGTTTCGCGTACCACTCTTATCAAAGCGAACTGTTCCCGACCAATATTCGCGCGCGGGCGGTGGGGTTCTGTTATTCGTTCAGCCGTTTATCGACCGTCTTCAGCAGTCTATTGATAGGGGTCTTTCTCGATCACTTCGGCACACCCGGCGTGTTGGCATTTATCGTTAGCAGCATGTTGATCGTAATGATCACCATCGGTCGTTTCGGGCCACGCACGCGCAACCTGGCACTGGAGAACATTGCCCACTAGCCGTCAGCCCTGTGCCCACTCAACGTCCGTAATGCCGAAATGTTCGGCGTACGGGCGCGACACCCGAGGCACTCTTTCCAGCCGGTACTTAGGAATCCGGCCAATGCCCGCATCGACACTTGCGTGGTGCCATGCTTCGGTGTTGTCCATGAATTCAGCGCTGATATAGAACGATTTGAAACTGCCATTAAGCAAGTAATCGATTCTGTAATGTTTGGAATGGTTCATCTACTGGCGGCCTCATCAACTCAATCCTAGAGAATCAGATGACACGCCGCTATTAAGAAAAATTCCGTGCTTAGTTCCGAGCGGTATAACAACAACGCAAGCGGATACAGTTGGTTACAGAGTGCAATCAAATGGATGAATAAAACATGCCAGTTTGCCAGCACCTACCCCTCAACGGATACCCAGGCGCTTCGCCAGACGACTCAAGTTAGCGCGATCTACTCCTAACTCCCGGGCTACGTCGACCCATTTCCCCTGATGACGGGACAATGCATCTTTGATCAACGTGTGTTGATAAGCATCCACAGCCTCTTTTAAACCCTCGCCTTGATTGAGTCGGGTTACTTCGCTCGTGGCCTCGGGTTCTGCTCGCGATGCTTGTTCGTCCATCCCAAGGTGCTGCGCCTCAATGGTTAGAATACGCGGCCGCTCGGCATGGCTCGCAAGCGCTTTGAGGGTGGCGCGACTGATCAGGTGTTCCAGCTCACGAACGTTGCCGGGCCACGCATAACCCACCAGCAACTTTTGCGCGTCCGGGTTTAAACGCAAACTGCGCAGGCCCATTCGCGCACGATTTTCTTCAAGGAAAAAACCAGCCAGCAGCAACACATCTCGGCCGCGCTCACGCAACGGCGGTACGCGCAGCGGGTAGACGCTCAATCGATGGTAAAGGTCCGGCCGAAAACGCCCGGCGCGCACCTCTTCGGCGAGGTCGCGGTTGGTTGCTGCGATGATCCGTACATCGACATGGTGTTCCTGGTCGGATCCCACCCGTTGCAATTGGCCGCTTTGCAATACCCGCAACAGTTTCGCCTGAACCGCCAGCGGCATCTCACCGACCTCATCGAGAAAAATCGTACCGCCGTCGGCCAGTTCAAACTTGCCGCTGCGTCCGCTCACTGCGCCGGAGAACGCGCCTTTGACGTGGCCGAAAAGCTCGCTCTCTACCAGTAGCTCCGGCAACGCGGCGCAATTAAGGCTGATCAGCGGTTTCTGCGCCCGCGGTGATTGAAGGTGCAGCGCTTCGGCGACCAATTCTTTGCCAACACCGGTTTCGCCGGTGATCAACACCGATAACGCGCTATTGCCGACCAGTTCAATTTCTTGTTGCAGGCGTTTGTGAATGGGGCTCTGACCCATCAACTCTCGCGGCCCGCGCCCGCCCGCTGCGCGCTTATACACCTCGGCCAGTTGGCGTTGATCCTCAACGTTGCGCGCCAGCTGGTTGATGCGTTCGCTGGCCATTACCGTGGCGGCGGCCAGACTGACGAACGCTTCAAGGGTGTCGAGATCGACCCGGCCAAAGGTTGAGGGATCCAGCGCGTCGAGGGTGATCAGGCCCCAGGGCTTGTCCTGTAAATACAAAGGGCAGCCGAGGCAGTCGTGAACTTCAAGGTGCCCGTGGTGGCCTTCGACCAAGCCATCGTAGGGGTCGGGCAATGCGCAATCCATTGAGAACCGAGTCGGGCTGCGGTTTTCCAGAAGGATTTTTAGACGGGGATGCTCTTCGACCTTAAAGCGTCGGCCCAGGGTATCTGGACTCAGCCCTTCTACCGACAACGGAATCAGCACATCGCCCTCAAGCTTGAGCAACGCCACCGCATCGCATGGTAACAACTGACGCAGCGCATGCAGCAGCCGTCGATAGCGCTCATCATCCGGTAATTCCCGTGACAAATCGGCCACCAAAGGCACCAGCGCGAGCAGCAGAGGGTTAGTCATTGTGACTCCATGAATGCGGTCATCAGGACCGCATCGCATTATCAAAATGACTCGTACAAATTGCAACAAAACCTGTGGGAGACGTGGTTTGAGGTTGCAGGGTGTCAGGACGGACGCCTTCCCGAATAAATTCGGTCCCACAGACTGGCGATGCACACATTTCCGTAGGCGCTGCGAAGGCTGCGATCAGATTTCAGTGCCGACTACTCCGTGTTTGCCAAAAGTCGCTGTGGGAATTGGCTTGCCAACGAAAGCGTCATTGCAAGCGACCCAGGTTTCAAGTCGATATCAGCGGCGCGATTATCGGCCTCTTCGCAGGCAAGCCTACTCCCACAGGATTTGTGGCTGCTTGCTATTAACCCTGTCAATGCAACCGCAGAGCCGTATCGGCCTCGCCGCTTCGGCACCGCCTACAGAACCTTGGTGGTTGCTGCTACAACGCGTTGAGGCCTATGTTTCTGTGGGAGTCGGCTTGCCAACGAAAGCGTCATTGCAAGCGACCCAGGTTTCAGGTCCATATCAGCGGCGCGATGCGGGCCTCTTCGCAGGCAAGCCTACTCCCACAGGATTTGTGGTTGCTTGCTATTAACCCTGTCAATGCAACCGCAGAGCCGTATCGGGCTCGCAGCTTCGGCACGCCTACAGAACCTTGGCGTTTGCTGCTTCAACGCGTTGAGGCCTATGTTTCTGTGGGAGTCGGCTTGCCAACGAAAGCGTCATTGCAAGCGACCCAGGTTTCAAGTCGATATCAGCGGCGCGATTATCGGCCTCTTCGCAGGCAAGCCTACTCCCACAGGATTTGTGGCTGCTTGCTATTAACCGTGTCAATGCAACCGCAGAGCCGTATCGGCCTCGCAGCCTTCGGCACCTCCTACAGAACCTTGGTGTTTGCTGCTACAACGCGCTGAAGGACCACCTCAGGGCATGAATGGATTCGGTCCCACCGATTCAGGTGGTGCACAGACTTCTGTAGGTGTCGAAGGCTGCGATAGGGTCCGAAGGACCTTCGCCAACACGGGCTCCACAGATGGCTGCCCGCCCGGATACACACACGAGCCCCACCGTCCCAATCAACTATTCGCCACCCGCTCTAACGCTTCTTCTTTGTGCATCGCCAGGTGCCCGGTCTTGTCACTTTTCACTTCGTATTGCGGTTGTTCTTCAGTGGCATGCCGGGTTTTGCCCATGAATTCAACTTCTTGCACATGCACTTTGGTGACTTTGCCGATGATATGTCCGGCCTCTGAATTCCAGCGAACGTGATCACCCACTTTGAAAACATGGCTCATGACACACTCCTTTTTATGTTGTTAATAGGACCGCTCAGGGCTGCCACTGCGTGTCGTCATGGTCCAGTTTTCGGTCAAGGAAGCTGGCTGCGCTGATCAACGCCAAGTGGCTCAACGCTTGGGGGGTATTGCCCAGATGGCGACCGTGGGTGTCGAACTCTTCGGCGTATAGTCCCAACGGATTCGCGTAGCGCAGCAACTGTTCAAACTCCAGATGGGCTTGGTCCACTCGGCCAGCGCGGGCCAGGCATTCGACGTACCAGAACGAACACGCGGTGAAGGCGCCTTCATCCCCTTCCAACCCATCACCGTTGGCATCGTCGTTGCGGTAACGGTAGACCATGCCATCGCGAACCAAGTGACGTTCAATGGCCTCCAGGGTCGACAGCCAACGGGGGTCGCTGGCCCCGACAAAGCGCACCAACGGCATTAACAACATGAAGGCATCTAAATTACGGCTGCCGATGTGCTGCACAAAATGCCCGAGGTCCTTGTCCCAAAAGTGGCTCCAGATATCGTCGTGAATCGCTTGGCGCTCTTTGTCCCAACGATCAAACGGTGCAGGCAGCGAACGCTTGAAAGCCAGGCGCAAGGCGCGGTCCAAAGCCACCCAGCACATCAGCCGCGAATGCAAAAAGTGCTGATCCTGACCGCGCATTTCCCAGATCCCGACATCCTTGTCTCGCCATTTCTCACACACTTGGTCCACCAAGCGCGTCGCGTGTTTCCAGCCGTCGTAGGAAATCGCCTCGCCGTACTTGTTGGCCAAATACACCGCGTCCATCAGTTCGCCGTAAATGTCCAACTGGGTCTGCTGATACGCCTCGTTGCCAATGCGTACCGGGCTGGCACCGCCGAAACCGGACAGGTGCGAGAGTTCTTCTTCGGGCAGCTCTTCGCGACCGTCCAACGCGTAAAGAATCCCGAGGTTTTGCGAGTCATCACAGCAATCGCCCATGCGGCCCCGCACCCAGCGCATGAACGCGTTGGCTTCGTCGATATGGCCCAAACGCATGAACGCGTAGACGGTAAACGAGGCGTCGCGGATCCAGGTGTATCGATAATCCCAATTGCGGGTACCCGCTGTGGCCTCCGGCAAGCCGAAGGTGGCGGCGGCGATGATTGCGCCGTGCTTGCGTGACGTTAATAGCTTCAAGGCCAACGCCGAGCGATGGACCGTCTCGCGCCAGCGGCCACGGTAGTTGGACTTGGCGCTCCAGGTACGCCAAAAGCTCAGGGTTTCATCCATGTAGCGTTGGCATTTACCAGCGTCGACTTGCGAATCGTCGACTGCGCCCAAAATGAATTCGACGAATTCCCCCTGCTTCAGCTCAAACTCGGCCGTGGCGGCCTGACCGTCAAGCTGCAGCGGCTGGGTGCCGGACAACCGCATGCCCGGTTGGCCGGGCGCGGAAAAGCACACGTCTTCGCCGTCCATCTGCGCTTGGGTGTTCGCGCGGCTGTAGTCCAGACGTACAGCGCAGCGCATATGAATCATGGCGCGGCCATAGCGAACATTGACCCGACGGACGATTCTCGGCAAATCATCTTCGCTGTGGGTGATGGGCATCAGGTCCGTGACTTCGATCACCGCCTCTTCAGCAATCCAGCGGGTTTGCAGGATATTGGTGTTGGGCAGGTAGATTTGCTGGCGACGGGCATCAGGCAGGTCCGGTGCCAGTTGAAAGATACCGGCCTGCGGTGTGTCGAGCAGCGCGGTAAAAATCGACGGGCTGTCGAAGTCCGGCCAGCAGCAAAAGTCGATGCTGCCGGTGTCGGCCACCAGAGCAGCGCTGCGCATGTCGCCGATGATGCCGTGGTTCTCGATAGGGTTTTGCGCTTCGTGTCGATCAACCATTGTCGCGAAACTCCGGGTACAAGCTCATGCCACCGTCGATGAACAGCGTGGTGCCGTGGACATAATCAGAGGCGTCCGAAGCCAGCCACACCACCGCATTGGCCACATCCTCGGCGTCACCGATTCGGCCATAAGGGATCAGCTTAAGCAGTTTTTCCGCCGCCGCGCCGTGGGTCGCGGCCTCATTGATCGCGGTACGTATGGCGCCCGGCGCAATGCTGTTGACCCGAATTCGCTGCTGCCCGACCTCTTGCGCAATGGTGCGCATCAGCATATCCACTCCGCCTTTAGAGGCGGCGTAATTGGCATGCCCGGCCCAAGGGATAAGCTGGTGCACCGAACTCATGTGAATAATTTTACCCGCCGCGCGGGAGACGCCAGTCCGGTCTCCTTGTTTGGCAAATTGGCGTAAAGCCGCCCGTGCGCAGAGAAACTGACCCGTCAGGTTGACCTCTATCACCGTGTTCCAGTCCGCCAGGCTCATTTCGGCAATAGGTGAATCCTTCTGCAAACCGGAATTGGCCACCAAAATATCGATATAACCAAAGGCTTTGATCGCCTCGGCAAACAGGTGCTCGACCTGGTCTTCCTTCGACACATCCGCACCGATGGCGATGGCCTGGCCTCCGGCGGCGCGAATTTCATTGGCCAATTGCTCGGCCGGTTCGGGATGCGAATTGTAGTTGATCACCACCGCCGCACCCGCAGCCGCAAGGGCCCGCGCTGCTCCTGCCCCGAGCCCGGAACTGGCACCCGTGACCAAAGCGACTTGCTGTTTCAGTGAGATATACATGGGAACTCAGCCTCTCGGTTAGCCTGTAAAAACTGACTGGTGCAGATACCCCTAAGTTCATTTCCTGCTATTACTTGAGGGATACCGGACTAAAGCCGAGGTAGACGGTAGGACAACCAGCTTCCTAAACTGTCGGCTGTTTTCGCGCGCGCGTGTTTTTGGCCGTTCGGCCATATGTGGATGTACAGGGGACGGCAACAGATGAATCGCAACGAATTGCGCAAAGCTGACATCAATTTGATGGTGGTTTTCGAAACACTCATGCAAGAGCGCAACGTAACCCGTGCCGCCGAAAAGCTGTTCCTCGGCCAGCCCACTATCAGCGCTGCATTAAACCGCCTGCGCACGCTTCTCAATGACCCATTGTTTGTTCGAGTCGGTCACCGAATGGAGCCGACCGCCAGGGCCTTGGAAATCATCCAGCACCTGTCGCCTGCGCTGGACGCGATGTCCACGGCGCTGAGCCTGACGCGTGACTTTATCCCCGCCGACAGCAACATGACGTTCCGCATCGGGTTGTCCGACGACGTTGAATACGGCCTGTTGCCTGCGTTATTACGCGCGATCCGCATAGAAGCACCGATGATCGTGATCGTGGTCAAGCACGTTGATCATTGGAATATGTCGGAACTGCTGATGTCCGGTGAAATCACCGTGGGCATTAGCCGCACTGAAGACTTGCCGGCCAACGCCAAGCGTAAAACCCTCAGAAACATGTACCCGAACGTGCTGCGAGCCGATGCCTCCTCGACACCGCTGACCCTTGACGAGTACTGCTCACGCCCCCACGTGGTGGTCTCGCACACAGCCAACGTCAGTAGCTTCTCGGACGAGTGGCTGCGGGCAATCGGTCGTAAACGCCATGTGGTGCTGTCGATTCCACAATACAGCACGTTGCCGGCGCTGATGGCCGGCACCGACCTGCTGGCGAGCTTGCCCGATTACACGGCGATTGCCATGGCCGCAGCATCTAGAACACTGACCGCCGAACCCCTACCCTTCGTCACACCCACCATGGAGCTGTCGATGGTTTGGCTCAGCCTCAGTGACACCGACCCTGCTGAGCGCTGGCTGCGCGGCAGGCTCGAAGCATTCATGAGCGACCGGCCGCAGGACCCCACCCCCGTTGTCGAGACGAAGGTGAATACCGCGCTTAGCCGAATCGCCCTGTGATGTAGTCTTCGGTCTGGGTTTTACTCGGTTTGGTAAAAATGGTATCGGTGTCGCCATGTTCGATCAGTTCACCCATGAACATGAACGCGGTGTAATCCGAGACCCGTGCCGCTTGTTGCATGTTGTGGGTGACGATGATCACCGTGAACTGCTCTTTGAGGTCGGTGATCAATTGCTCGATGCGGCCGGTGGAAATCGGGTCGAGGGCCGAGGTTGGTTCGTCGAGCAGCAACACTTGTGGGCGTAAGGCGATGGTCCGGGCAATACACAGGCGTTGTTGTTGGCCACCGGACAGGCTTTGCGCGCTGTGCTTGAGTTTGTCTTTGACCTCATCCCACAACGCGGCGCCATGCAGCGCTTGCTCTACGCGGTCTTCCATCTCCCGACGCGAGAGTTTTTCATGGTGCCGTACGGCGTAAGCAATGTTGTCGAAAATCGACATCGGGAACGGCACCGGCTTCTGGAAGACCATGCCGACGTGGCTGCGCAGCCGGTTCATCGAATAGCCCGGCGCCAAAATATTTTCGCCATTGAGCAACACTTCACCCTTGGCTTCCTGCTTGGGGTACATCGCGTAAATACGGTTGAACACCCGCAGCAGCGTTGACTTCCCACAGCCCGAAGGCCCGATGATTGCAGTGATGCGCTTTTCAGGAATGTCCATATTGATGGACTTCAGCGAGCGTTGGTCGTTGTAGAAGAACTCCAGGTCGCGCACGCGAATTTTGGTTCTTTCATTGGCTAGGGCGAGGTTATTCATCAGGTCAACCTATTGCGCAAAAGGATCAAACGGGACAGCAAGCTGAGGATCAGCACGAACAGCGTCAGGATCAACGCGCCCGCCCAAGCCAAGGAATGCCAGTCGTCAAAGGGGCTCATGGCGTACTGGAAGATCACCACCGGTACGCTGGCAATCGGCTTGAGCAGGTTGCTGCTCCAGAACTGATTACCAAATGCAGTAAACAATAACGGCGCGGTTTCGCCGGTAATCCGCGCCAGGGCCAGCAGCACACCCGTGACAACTCCGGCCTTGGCCGCACGCAGAACGATTTGCAGGGTCAACTTCCATTGCGGTACGCCCAGGGCCAAGGCGGCTTCGCGCATGGTCGAGGGTTGCAACTGAAGCATTTCATCGGTGGTACGCACCACCACCGGGATCACCAACAGGGCCAGGGCCAAGGCGCCGGCAAGGGCCGAAAAGCCGACTTGATGGTTAGTCAGCAGGTTCAGCGGCAGGATGACCCCGGTGTAGATGAACAGGCCCAGCACGATAGACGGCGCCGACAGCAAGATGTCGTTGATGAAACGAATGGTGGTGCCCAGTCGGGTATACCGCGCAAATTCCGCCAGCCAGATGCCAGCCATCAAACCAATCGGCGTACCGATCACCAGCGCGATGCCAGACATCAACGCGCTGCCGTAAAACGCGTTGGCCAAACCGCCTTCAGTACCCGGCGGGGGGGTCATCTCAGTGAACAACCGCAGGTTCAGCGCCTGGAATCCGTTGATAACGGTAGTGAGCAGAATCCAGACCAACCACAACAATCCGAACAAGGTGGCGCCACAGCTCAAGCTCATGGCCAGCCAGTTCTTTATATTGCGACGCCGGTAAAGGCGCTCGTTGCTGACTTTATGAGAATCAGTTGCATCTGTCATAGCCCCTCCTTACGCGAAAGGCGCATCAACATCAGTCGCGCCAAGGCCAGCACGATGAAGGTCACAACGAACAGCAAGAAGCCCAGGGCAATCAACGCCGAGCGGTGCAGGTCGGTGTATGCCTCGCTGAACTCGTTGGCGATCACCGAGGCGATCGAGCTGCTGGGCATCAGCAATGACGCCGAAAACTGTTGGGCGTTGCCCAACACGAATGTTACCGCCATGGTTTCACCAAGTGCCCGGCCCAACCCCAAAAAAACACCGCCGACGACGGCTGATCGGGTGTAGGGCAGAACGATGTCCCAGACCACTTCCCAAGTCGTGCTGCCAAGGGCATACGCGGACTCTTTGAGCGTGGTGGGTACGCTGCGGAACACTTCATGCATTACCGAGGTAATGAACGGCATGATCATGATCGCCAGGACGATGCCCGCGGTCAGCATGCCAATCCCCAGTGGCGGTCCCTGGAACAACGAACCAATCAACGGCAATGCACCGAGGTAGTCATTGATCCAGGGCGACAGGTACTGCGCCATGAACGGGCCGAACACAAACAGCCCCCACATGCCGTAAATAATCGAGGGAATCCCGGCCAGCAGTTCGACGGCCGAAGCAATCGGCATCCGCAGCCAAGGGGGTGCAACTTCCGTCAGGAAAATAGCGATACCGAAGCTAACGGGCACCGCGATCAGCAACGCCAGAAACGAGGTAACCAGCGTGCCGTAGATCGGTACCACGGCACCGAAGTGACCGTTTACCGCATCCCATTCGGTGCTGGTCAGGAAATCCAGGCCGAACGTTCTAAACGCCAGACTACCGCCCCACAAGGTGGACCCGGCAATGCTGATCAGCAAAAACAGGACCAGCAGTGCAGCGCCCATCATCGAACGTCGAAACCACAGATCGTGACGTTGATCCCGAGCAGCGTGTTTGTCGCCAAGACTGTCGACGCTGGAGTGTGTCGTGGACAGGGTTTGGGTGTGTTCAGTCATCAAGGTCCACTCGCAAGAATGCTCCCTGTCATCCCACCTTAATGGCGGGACGAGAGGGAGCCAAAGGCTTCAAATCAATGGTTGAAGTCAGATTTCCAGTAGCCTTCAATCCGTTGAACCAACGAGCCTGGCAGCGCAACGTAATCCAGAGCAGCGGCTTGTTGTTGGCCGTGCTCCAGAGACCATTTGAAGAAGTCGAACGCCGCTTTGCTTTGCTCGGCGTTCTTGGCTTTTTTGTACATGATGATCCAGGTGGTCGCAGTGATCGGCCACGCGTTTTCGCCCGGTGCGTTGGTCATGATCAGGTTGAAGTCTTTGGCACTGGCCCAATCGGCAGTGTCAGCAGCGGCCTGGAATGCCTTTGCGTTAGGCTCAACAAACTTGCCTGCGGCGTTTTTCAACTGAGCGGCGTTCATTTTGTTGGTCAATGCGTAAGCGTATTCAACGTAACCGATAGAACCTTTGATCTGCTTCACGTAGGCAGCAACACCCTCGTTACCCTTGCCGCCCACACCGACCGGCCATGGCACTGCAGTGCCGAAACCTGGGCCGGCTTTCCACTCAGGGCTGACTTTGGCCAGGTAGTTGGTGAAGTTGAACGAAGTGCCCGAGCCGTCCGAACGGTGTACCACGGTGATGGCAGCGGCCGGGAGCGTCAGACCTGTGTTCAACGCAGCAATGGCTGGGTCATTCCAGGTTTTAACGGTACCCATGAAGATCTTGGCCAACGTTTCGCCGTCAAGCTTGAGCTTGCCAGCGTCGATGCCTTCAACGTTGAACACCGGCACGATGCCGCCGATCACGCTTGGAAATTGACCAAGGCCAGCAGCCTGAAGGTCTTCGGCAGACAACGGTGCATCGGAAGCACCGAAATCAACGGTTGCTGCTTTGATCTGAGCAATGCCGCCGCCCGAACCAATCGACTGGTAGTTGATGCGATCCGGGGAAGTTTTACCGTAGTCCTGGGACCACTTCGCCAGCACTGGGAATACAAAACTCGAGCCTGCACCGGTTACATCAGTCGCGTGTGCCATGCCGCTCAGGCACAACGTGGCCAGCAAAAGCGACAGACGGTTTTTAGTCAGCAACATCACGGCAACACCTCAGAAAGGGGGATTTTGTGGTTAGCCCACAAGGAAGTAGCCGTGACGATTTAATGCTTTAAATATTTCCGCTTGATGACAGTAATTCGGGATATTGCGAAATACCTGTAGGACCCTGCCTACGCCATCGACAACCATTTGTCGGCCTACCGGCACCTATCAATTGGGGGGAAGGACCAACGTTTTGTATCGACCTATCCCCCAGGAGATGTTCAATCATGATCACTACAAAAATGACCGTTCTGGCCTTGGCAGCGCTGCTCTCCACCGCCGCAGTGGCTGCCACCAGCTCTTCCACCGGCACTACCGACCCCGAAGACAACGCACCTCGAACCCCGGCGTCGATGGAAAACGGCAACATGCCCAACGGTACATCCGGTGGCGCAAACGCCAACGGGGCCGGAACCATGAAAGGCAACGGCGGCGGAGCCGAGGGCGGCGGCGCAAGTAATGGCAGCGGCATGGGTGGCAGTGGTGGCGGCGGCGCCGGTGCGGGTGCGGGTGCGGGTGGCGGCGCGGGCGGCAGCGGGAGCAAGTGATTGTCCTGATTTTGAAAAATATTCACTAGATCTGTAGGAGGGTCCGCCACGTCTTCGACGCCGCGCTGTCTCGCAGCAAACTGTCTGGCACTTTGTGTGGTTTGAGGTTGCAGGGTGTCAGGACTGAAGCCTTCCCGAATAAATTCGGTCCCACAGATGTTGGCGATGCACAGATTCTGTAGGAGCTGCCGAAGGCTGCGATAGGTCCGAAGGACCTTCGCCAACACGTTGGCTCCTACAGATAGTCGCCCGCCTATAGATCGCCGGTGAATTGACTATCAAATTACGCAAAGAGGCCCCGCGAAACCATGCGGCCGGAGTGAGGGAAGACCGAGCCTACGCGAGGTTCCGCATGGTGGGGCAAGACACACCGCGTCGCCGCTACATCGCGAACACGTTGGCTCCTTGAGTCGTAGAGGGTGTTTTTACACGCCGTCAACTGCTTGCTGCAACGCGTTCAGATCAAGTTTTTTCATCTCCATCATGGCGCTCATGACCCTGTCTGTAACCTGCGGATCGGTTTGATTGATCATCTCAGCCAGCAACTCCGGCACCACTTGCCACGACAGCCCGAATTTATCTTTTAGCCAACCACACTGCTGGGCGCTAACATCTGCGCCAACCGTTAGCGCGTTCCAGTAATGATCAATTTCAGCTTGGGTCTTGCAGTAGATTTGCAGCGAAACCGCCTCAGTGAACGTGAACAACGGGCCGCCGTTGAGGGCAGTGAAGCGCTGCCCTTCCAGCTCAAACATAATCGACATCACTGAACCAGCAGGCCGGTGGTGCATCTCAAATCCCACCTTGCTGTAACGCGTAAGACCAAGGATGCGCGAGTCCTTGAAGATGCCGGTATAAAATTCGACCGCCTCCTCAGCCTCCTCGGCGAACCACAAACATGGGGATAGTTTCTGGATGACGTGCATGGCGTATCTCCTGAGTGGATTCGCGGCCAGATGCGGCCACGATTACCCTTAGTCGATTGCGCCACACAAAATTCGACAGCGGCCGGCTGGTGCAGCTTCAACTACCTAAAATCAGCAGTAGCCCGTATAACGTCGACCTCATCTACCGCACCGACACCCCGCCAGGGCCCTTTGCCAGCTGGCTGATCCAACGGTTTATCGGGCACGTGGATTAAGAGGCCTCACCTATGGAACTGCACGTTGTAATCAAAGGGCGCAAGGACTTGGCGAGCCAGCTCTATCAGCAGCTACGTGAGGCAATTGAGTCCGGCAGATTGGCCACTGGCGCCCGACTCCCCCCCAGCCGTTTGCTGGCGGAACAACTGGGTATTTCACGCAAAACCGTTTCCGACACCTACTCCCTACTGACGTACGAAAACTACCTGGTGGGTAAAATCGGCAGCGGTACCTTTGTCAACGCTCGCCTAGCGACAAAACGCCCCAAGCAAAGCCGATCGGATTTCGCCAGCGCCGAACTGATTCAACACTGGCAAGACCTGCAATCCCCGATCCGCCACCCGGCGATGATGGGCACCTCCCGTTGCGATTTCATTGGTGGGGCAACGAACAGACTCCAGTTCCCCGAACAAGAGTGGCGCCGCTGCACGCAATACGCCCTGCGGCAGATTGCTCGTTCACCGGGCTTTTATAGCCAGCCCGAAGGCTTGCCGGCGTTGCGCGAAGCTATTGCCCAGCACGTTTCGTTTTCCCGCGGCGTTGTCTGCGTCGATAGCGATATCGTGGTGTGCAACGGCGCCCAACAAGCGCTGGACCTGATTTCACGGGTGTTGATTCAGCCCGGCAATATCGTCGCCATGGAAGACCCCGGTTACACACCGGCACGCCTGTTGTTTTCAGCCCAGGGCGCAAACGTAGTGGGGATACCCGTGGACAGCGAGGGCATCTGTGTCGAGCTGATTCCTGACGGCACACGGCTGATTTATGTCACGCCTTCGCATCAGTTCCCGCTGGGCATGCCCATGAGTCAGGCACGCCGGGAAGCCCTGTTGGAACGCGCGCGCGAACTGGGTGCGGTGATCATAGAGGACGACTACGACAGCGAATTCCGTTACGAGGGGCGCCCGACCGATTCCCTGCAGAGCATGGACGAACTCGGAATCGTGGCGTATGTCGGAACCTTCTCGAAAACCCTGCTGCCCCAGTTGCGCCTTGGCTATGCGGTGCTGCCTCCGGCGATTATCGAAGCGGTCATCATTGCCAAACAGCTCACCGACTGGCACACCTCGACGTTGCCTCAGTGGGCGTTGGCCAAGTTCATTTCAGACGGCTACCTGCTCAAGCACATACGCCGTTGTCATGGAATTTATGCGGGGCGCCGCGAACGCCTTCTGTCCCGCGTCCATAGCGACCTGGCGCCTTGGTTTGTAGCCGTGCCCTCCATGGCAGGGTTTCACATGGCGCTGCTGTGCAAGGTGCCAATAGACATTGCGCGGCTGATTGAGCGAGCGAAGAAGGCCGACATCGGCCTGTATTCCTTGGCGCCGTTCTTCTACGCCACCGAAGAAAAACCCGGCTTGCTAATGGGTTTCGGCGCCATTGAAACCCTGGACATCGACCCCTCCCTGGACCGGCTAAAGTCGTTGCTGGAGGCCATGGCCTGAGTCGAGATTGGCCTACTGACCTTGGCCGGATTCACGCCGCTGGGCAAATGACTGGCAGCTCCGCCGACCACTGCACGGAACACACCACCACTGGCATGCCGTGCTCGGCGCAAAAATCCAGCCAGCGCAATTGGTTGTCCTGTAGACGGTCGCCGGGGCCTTTGACTTCGATCATTCGATAGCGCTGCTCGGCTGGGTAAAACTGGATCAGGTCGGGCATGCCGCTGCGATTGGCCTTGATGTCCAGCAGCAGCCGGCGAAACCAGTGGCGCAGGTGATCGGCGGGCAAGCAGTGCAGCGCATGCTCCAATAACTCCTCGGTCAATGTGCCCCAAAAGACAAACGGCGATTGCAGGCCTTGTTTGGTTTTAAAGTGCTGGCGAACAGTGGTTTGGTACGCCTGGGAATCCAGCTGTTGCAGACAATCATCAAATAAAGCCGCTCGACGCTGATAGAAGTCCGGGCTGTAAAGGTCGCTGGGGGCGCTGTGAAATGGGTGAAAAAAAGCCCCCGGCAGCGGCGCAAAAATCGCCGGCCAACAGAGCAAACCGAACAGTGAGTTGATCAGCGTATTTTCGACGTAGTAAACCGGTCCGACGTCATCGGCCAAATGCCGCTGAATCATCTGCTCCACGCTCAGGTCCAGGGCTTGGGAAACTGTTATATCGAGGCGACTGAGGACGTTGGCACTGCGCCGACGCTCGGCCGGCAAACCCAGCTTGCGTTGCAGACGCGGCAAGATGCGCAGCAAGCCTTGGGCTTCGGCGGCATTTTCAGGCGCCGTTTGCGCACTTTCGAGCAAGACCATGGCCGCTGAGTAGTCAGCGCTGCGCTCCAACACCCGAATCCGCCGCAAGCGCGCACCGGGGTACTCGCCCTGCTCATACACCGCCAGCGCTAAAGACCACTCCTGCAACCGTTCAGCCTGTTGACCGATCTGAAACAGCAGCTTGGCTCGACGCATGTTCAGCCACGGACTGCGACTCTCGACCACAAGCGCTTGCTGCGCCAATGCCGTCAGTGCTTGGAGCGTGTTTGGCAGCTCCAACGCTTGCCGACAACGGTGCAGCTGCAAACAGGTGTCGATGTCCGCGCGCTCATTGATACCGCGAGACTCGGCAGTAAATTCGACCTTTTCGTAGCGGTAGACGCCCAAATCTGCGAGCACAAACTCGGACCATTCTTGATGCAGGTTGCCGAAATACAGCAGCCGCAACCGCTCGCAAAGAGCCATGACGGTAAGGCCATACACCGGTTCATCGAATCCACGGTGCCACTGATCGATGGGCTGCGGCTCGGGGTAAAGCGCGTGCAACCGTTCAAACATCGCGGTCTTTTTATCCGCGATTTTAATTCCATGGGATGTGAAACACGTAACGACCTCGGCCTTTCGCAGCAGCCCGAATAGCTCGTCCAGGCTGATTGCTGGTCGTGGGTCCACCCAGCCTTTTTTCAGCAACGGTTGGACCGCTGATGCCGGATCGCCTATTTCCGCGTAGCTCAATTTGCTGGCGCGAAACAACGTGCCCTTGCGCATGACCATACGTACCAGCAGGCCTTGAGCGGTCTGGGGCAGGTCAATAAAGTCATTGATGAACTGACGCTCAGTGCGGTCGAGCACATCGGTATAACGCTCGGCAATCCACTCCAGCACATGCTGGAAATTAACGAGGTAATAAAACGGGTTGTCGAGGGGACTGCTGTTCACAGATTTTATTCACATAAGCTGATGGCACATTGATGAGCACTGGTTATCCGTACAGATACCAGCGCAGGTTCACACAGGCAAGCTAGAATCGACGCATGGCAAAAACCAAGGGAACTTACTATGAAAAAATTCTCTGCACCGCAGGTTTATTTGGCAGGTTTCGACGTTTTTCGGCCGGACGCCATTGAGCACGGCCGCTACCTCAAGGCGCTGTGCGCGGACCATGGGCTTGAAGGTTTGTATCCGTTCGACAACGACGTCACCGAAGATCGAACGCCAGAAGCGACGGCGCAACAGATCTGCGCAATGAACATCGTCATGCTCCGGCGCTGCACCGGGGTGTTGGCTAATTTGAATGTGTTTCGTGGCCTGGAACCGGACTCTGGCACGGTGTTCGAAGTCGGCATGGCGGTGGCGTTGGGCAAACCAGTGTGGGCTTATTTCGACCCAATCGGTTCGCTGCGCGAATTGGTGAGTCATGATCAAGAAGGGTTTGATGCGAATGGGCTCATGGTGGAAGACTTCGGCCTGCCGCGTAATTTGATGCTGGCCTGTAGCTGGGCAGGCGCAAGTGCAACGGCCGAAGAAGCGGTGGTTGAAATGGCGCGGTATTTGGCTGCTGAGGGTGGCGCCCAATCCTTGTAATATCTGGGACCTCATTGACGCAGACGAACGCAAACAGCCGAAAATCCTGTGGGAGCAGCCGCGCAAGCGCCGGGCTTGTAGGCGCTGCCGAAGGGTGTCAAGACCCATGGCTTCAGCTCAGTGAAGAAGACCCGACGTCGCCGCCATGGGTGGAGTCGAGTTTGTCTGAGTCGCTGAACTCTTCAAGCCTCAGGTCTTCCAGATCGATATCGACGTCACCGCCGTAGCCGCCATAAGTGTCGTCTTCATCGGCGTCGGAATCGTTGAGCGGCGATTGATCGCCGCCAAATATAAAAGGTAACGCCTGAGTGTGCGTGCTCAAGTAGGTGTTTGTATTCATCAGGTGTGTCTCCCTGGCTCACAGAGGTTTGACTACAGGTTAACCCCATCAGTCGGCGTTAAAAAAGTGCCCATTGCTGTCGCGCAGCATCTGAACCATGGAGTGCGCCGCCGGTGACAAATAGCCGCCAAGGCGCAATGTCAGGCCAATGGTGCGTTTCATCGTGGTTTGCGCCAGCGGTACTTCGCGTAAATGCTTCATGCCCGCACCGAATTCCAGCGTCTCCCGTGCGATGAAACTCAACAGATTGGTTTGAGCGATCAGCCGTGGCAGCAGCGAAATCGAATTAGTTTCAACCTGGACCGACGGCACCGGCAGTTGATTAGCGCGAAACGCCGCGTCCACCCACTGCCGTGACGACACGCTAATAGGCGGCAATATCCATCGGTAATTGCACAAATCGCTCATCTGAATCTGGGTCGCGAAAATCGGATGGTTGTGACTGGCCACTACTACTGCTTCATCTTCCAATACCGGAAAACTGACGAATTGTTCGTCGCGGGTGATCAACGGACAAATGATCATGTCCAGTTGCCCGGAGCGAAGGAGGTCACTTAACAAGTCATCTTGGCCAATCACCAGTTTCAGCGTGATGTCCGGAGCACGCTGCAACAGCGTCGCCGTCAGTTCAGGCAGCAGGTATTCGGCCATGGTCGCCGCGCAACCCAGGCGAATGTTACCTACAACGCCGCTGGCGAAATCGCGCACTTCGCGTTGGGTCTCGGCGATGCTTTGTTGCAACTGTTTGCCCCGCGCCTGGAGCAACTCCCCCACCGGCGTCAGCTTGATCCGTCGACCATCGCGCTGGAACAGTTTGGTGCCGAACGATTCTTCCAATCGCTGAATGCTTTTGGTCAGTGCCGGTTGGCTGCGGTTGAGCTTCTGCGCCGCGCGTCCCAAGTGCCCCAACTCGGCAATGGTTTCAAAATACGTGAGGTCTCGCAGGTCCATATTGATCAACCAAAGTTATCGATTCATGACTATTAGAAAATAGACTTGATCGGTTGAGCTGTCGATACTGCATGCGCTGCGTTGGTAAATATTCCACGAGGAAAACCGATGCTCTGGAGAAACTCTGTGTCTCGCGTGTCAGATTTTTCGCTGCATACCCAACCGATTTACGTTCAGTGGCTTGGTTTGATCGCACTGGCTGGCGCTTCTGGCCAACTCCTCAAATATTGGAATATCCCCGCCGCGCTATTTCTCGGGCCCATGCTGGTTGCCATCGCGTTCGGTGTTTGTGGCGCGTCCATCCGTCTTCATAAGCAGGCATTTCGCATAGGCCAAGGCTTCGTGGGCATGCTGGTGGCGCATGCCATGACCGTTTCGGTACTGGCGACCGTCGCTCACTCGTGGCACTTCATGCTATTTGCCACGGTGCTAACGATTCTGCTGAGTAGCGTCGTCGGTTTGGTTTTGGTGCGTTATGCAGGCTTCGACGGTAGCACCGCAGCCTGGGGTACATCGCCCGGCGCGGCGTCGGCGATGGTCGCCATGTCCGAAGAGTCCGGCGCTGATTCCCGGGTGGTCGCGACCATGCAGTACGTGCGAGTGGTGTGCGTGGTGATGCTGGGCGCATTGGTCAGCCACTTGATCGGTGCAGACACTGGCGTCGCAGTGGCACAGGTCAGCGCGGCGGTCTCCCTCGGTTCCGACTGGCTCAGTATTGCCCTTAGCGTGCTGGCGATTGTGGTCGGTGTCGGGCTGAGTTCCAGAATCCCGGCGGGGGCGCTGCTGCTGCCGCTGTTGATCGGCAGCGCGCTGCAGCTCAGCGGATTGCTGCAAATCAACTTGCCGCATTGGTTGCTCGCCTTTGCTTACGGCGCCATTGGTTGCTACATCGGCCTGCGGTTTGACCGGCCCGCCGTGCTGTATGTGTGGCGACGTTTACCCGCGATGATTCTCGGCTCGCTGCTGTTGATCCTGCTGTGTTCGCTGTCGGCCTGGCTGCTTGCCGAATGGATGAACAAAGACTTTCTCTCGGTTTACCTCGCCACCAGCCCCGGTGGTCTGGACTCTATGGCGATCATCGCCATGGACACCCACTCGGACGTTGGTTTTGTGCTGGCGATGCAAACCTTGCGGCTGTTTGGGGTTATCGTCAGCGGCGGCTTCTTTGCCCGGCAGATCATTCGGCTGACGGAAAAAAAGACCGCCGCGGTCAGCGTGACACATTGAATCTCTCGCGGCGGTGCCCCTCAAATCACTGAGATCCGCCCACTGAGACGCCGCCAATGAATCTGCTCAAGATTGCTACGTTTAATATCAACGGCATTCGCGCACGGCTGCCCATTCTATTGGCGTGGCTGGCGCGTGAAGCACCAGACGTGGTGTGTTTGCAGGAACTGAAGGCGACCGATTTGGCCTTCCCCATTGATGACATTCGTGAAGCGGGTTACGGGGCGATTTGGCACGGGCAATCATCGTGGAATGGCGTGGCGATCCTGGCCAAAGGTATGGACCCGCTGGAGATTCGTCGCGGGTTGCCGGGCAATGAAAAAGACACCCACAGGCGGTATCTGGAAGCCACCGTGCATGGGGTCATCGTGGGTTGTTTGTATCTGCCCAACGGCAATCCGCAGCCGGGGCCGAAATTCGAGTACAAACTGACATGGTTTGAAAAGTTGATCGAGCACGCTGCGGGCTTGTATGACAGCGGCCACCCGGTAGTGCTGGCCGGTGATTACAACGTGATTCCCACCGACGAAGATATTTACAACACCCGTTCATGGCTGAAAGACGCGCTGCTGCAGCCCGAAAGCCGCGAATGTTTTCAGCGCCTGCTGGCTCAGGGCTGGACCGACGCTTTGCGCGCCCGATACCCGGATGAGCGGATCTATACCTTCTGGGATTACTTTCGCAAGCACTGGGAGACCAACTCTGGCCTGCGCATCGACCATCTGCTGCTCAACGCCGAACTTGCGCCCCGCTTGAAAAACGCTGGCGTCGACCGCTGGCCCCGCGACCAGCCCCACGCCAGCGACCATGCGCCGACGTGGGTTGAATTGGCGATTGAGTGAGCACTGGCGGATGTTCTGTAGGAGGGTCCGCCACGTCTTCGACGCTGCGCTGTCGCGCAGCAAACTGGTTGGCACTTTGTGTGGTTTGAGGTTGCAGCGTGTCAGGACTGAAGCCTTCCCGAATAAATTCGGTCCCACGGTTTTTGGCGCTGCACAGATTTCTGTAGGAGCTGCCGAAGGCTGCGATGGATCGCGAAGCGGTCCCAACGGGCTGATTCGATTTCACTGAAACAACCGAGTTGCCTGATTTACGACTGCTGCGCAGCCGATCGCGGGCAAGCGCGCGCCTACAGTTGTTTGCTGTGCGACAGCGCGGCCGTCGATCTCAGGTCTCACCCCAACCGAGCAAGCCCCGTGGCCAAACTCGGCGCCAACGGCAACAACGGCAACAGCGTCGCTTGGTAGGCGTGATACAGGTCCGGTTTGCCGGGCCAGATATCGGCGCTGGGCTGGTTTTGTGGGTTTAGCTCGTGACGCCAGCTGCCGTGAATGCGGTCGATGAAGTAGGTTTCGTTGAATTCCCAAAACAACCGATACCAGTCCTCGTACTGCTTTTCGCCGGTGCGTTGCAACAACGCCGCTGACGACGCGCAGGCTTCGGCGTGGGTCCAGTGCAGACGGTGACCGACCACCGGACGGTTTTGCCAGTCCAGCGTGTAGACAATTCCAGGGGCGTTATCGACGTTCCAGCCATACCGACAGGCGCCGTCGAACAATAATGTGGCGTCTTCCAGTAACCAATCCGGTGTGGGCAGTTGCGCCTGGCGGCGTGCCGCTTCGAGGTGCAGCAGCAACCGCGACCATTCGAAGGCATGGCCCGGCGTGGTGCCAAAAGGTCGAAAGCCGTCCGCAGGATTGTCTTGGTTGTAGTCCGGCAAGGCCTGCCAATCCAGGCTGAAATGCTCCACCACCTGAAAGCCATTGGTGGCGGCATGGGTATGAATCACCCGCTCGACAATGCTCAGCGCGCGGTCCAGCCATTTGCTGTCGCCGGTGACATCCGCCAGTGCCAGAAAGGCTTCGGTGCCGTGCATGTTGCTGTTGGCGCCGCGATAGGCTTCCTCATGACTCCAGTCCCGGGCGAAGGATTCGCGCAACGCGCCTTCTTCGGCGCTCCAGAAATGGGTTTCCAGAACGTCGATGGCGTCCGCCAATAACTCGCTTGCACCGGGTCGGTCGGCAACAACCGCTGAACTGGCTGCCAGTGCGACGAAGGCATGCAGGTAGGCAGCTTTCCCGTCGTCAGTGCCTTGCGCCAGCGCCGTGGCAAACCAGCCGCCATGCTCGGCGTCGCGTAACGGACCACGGAGCGCCGCAATCCCATGATCGATCAGCGCCGAACAGCCCGGAATACCGGCGATGTGCGCCAAGGCAAAACTGTGGGTCATGCGCGCAGTGTTCATGGTTTCAGCTCGAGCGTGCTCGGGCAGATGCCCTTCATCGTCCAGATTGCCGAAGCCTTGGGGTAATTTTGCGGCCTTGGCGAACGCCAACAATCGAATGCCTTCCTGCGCCAACCACGCCGCATGCCCCGGGGCCTGCAACCAACTGCTAAAACCGTGATTTACCTCTTCCATCGACGACAGAGCCTCCGTGACAAACCGATTCGGCCGCTGACCGTGACGCCGTCAGCAAAGGCCAGATCATGCGTGCTGAGGCTTGCCGGGTGCAAGCACAGGAATGTCACCCAGCGTCACCGGTCAGACGTGGAAGCGTGTTACCACTTGATTCAGTTCGGCAGCCAAACGCGACAGCTCGTTACCGGCAACGCTGATCTGATGTGCACCCGTAGCGGACTGCATCGACAGGTCGCGAATATTGACGATGTTGCGGTCCACTTCCCGAGCCACTTGCGCCTGCTCTTCGGCGGCACTGGCGATCACCATATTTCGCTCGGAGATCTGGTTGATGGAGTGGGTGATGTCAGTCAGCGATTCCCCCGCGCCTTTTGCCAGTTGCAAGGTTGACCCGGCCCGCTCGCGGCTGGTGTGCATCGACTCCAACGCCTGCGCCGAACCGCTGCGCATGGCGGTGACCATTTTGTCGATCTCAAGGGTTGATTGCTGGGTGCGGTGCGCCAAGGCCCGCACTTCATCGGCCACCACCGCGAAACCACGACCCGATTCACCCGCCCGCGCTGCTTCAATGGCCGCATTCAAGGCCAGCAAGTTGGTCTGGTCGGCAATCGAGCGGATGACGTCGAGGACTTTGCCGATGTCCTGGGATTGATCGGCCAGGTTCTGCACCAGCGTCGAGGTGTTTTCTACGTTGCTGGCCAGGGCTTCGATGGCCTGCACCGTGTCGAGGACCCGCGCTTGCCCGGCCATGGCCGAGTTGTTGGACTGGGTGGAGGCTTCGGAGGTCGACACGGCGTTGCGCGCCACCTCTTCAACCGCTGAGGTCATCTGGTTGACCGCCGTCGCCGCCTGTTCGATTTCAGCATTTTGCTGCTGTAGGCCACGGTTGCTGTTCTCGGTCACTGAGTTCAGTTCAGTGGAGGCCGACGCCAACTGCGTGGCTGAATTGCCGATCTGACGCAGCGTCGTGCGTAAATTGCTTTGCATCTGCTCCAGCGCCTGCAATAACCGGGTTACCTCGTCTTTACCGACGATGCGAATGCGCTGGGTCAGGTCGCCCTTGGCCACGTGCTCGGCGGCGATAACCGCCTCTTCCAGCGGCCCGACGATGCTGCGGGTCAGCAACCAAGCCAATACAATCGTGCCCAACGCAACGCCAACCACAAAAATCAGCACTACGTTGCTTGAATGGCTGTATTGCGCCTGAGCGTTAACGCCTTCCAGATCGACCTGTTTAGCGTAGAAGTCACTCAAGTCGCTGAGCTGTTTGCCGGAGCCATCGACGATTTGCTTCATGTCGACCAACAGCAACTTGATCAGCGCCGGCGGATTATTTTGTTGGGCCAGGGCAAAAGACTGAGCAATGCCGCGCTGATAATCGGCCAACGTCAGCTTGAATTGATCCGTCAGTTGCCGCTCTTGCGGAGCGCTGACGAAGGCCGCGAAGGTGTCGAGTTTTTTCGCCAGGTCCTGATTGCGCACGTCCATTTGGCTGCGGTATTCGCTGAGGTGACCAGGGTCAGGGTCTAACGCCATGCGCAGAGAAATAGTCCGAATGCGCAGCATCAATTCACGGATGTCATTCACCACCCGGATGCTCGGCATCCATTTGCTTTCAACCGCGACTTCACTCTGACGAATCGTCGACATTTGCATCAACGCAAACCAACCAAGCAGCGCAACCAGCAGGGAAATCAAAGCGAAACCAAGGCCCGCGCGGCGGGCGATGGTCAAATTGCGAAGGTTCATGACCGTAGACTCTTTGTTTTTGGGAGGTAGGACGCTGACCTAGGATGTCGTACGACAGCTAACGAGCTATCGACTGAGCTCAATGCATCTTTAGGGGAAATCCGTGAATACCTGCCCCTAAAACCCCTTGAGATCATGTACGCCTTGGCTTCCCTCCAAACGAATGTGGCACTTCTCCGACGAACGTAGCCAAGTTGCAGGCCGGCAGCGCTCATTTGCACTGAACCTCACTAAACACGCTGACTCATAAGGGAAATAGCCTGTCTGGAGAACGTCCATGGCCATACATCCAGTCGCCCGTTTCGCCGACCTGCGTCATGACCGGGGCACCCAGGTTGAAATTGGCGAGCAAACATTTCTGTTGCTGAGGATGGGCAACCAAGTCCGTGCTTATCAAGCGAGCTGCCCCCACGCTGGCGCGCCGCTCGCTGATGGCGCGGTGTGCAACGGCAGGCTGATTTGCCCGTGGCATAAAGGCGCGTTTTCGATTGAGGACGGCACGTTGTGCGAACCGCCCGCGCTGGATAACCTGTTGCGCTACCCGGCGTACGTCGTGGACGGCGAAGTGCGAATAGACGACCGGCCCCTGCCCACGTCCGCTGCCGTGGTGAACGATGAGCGTTGCTTTGCGATCATCGGTGCCGGAGCTGCCGGAACTGCAGCCGCTGCCGCGTTACGGGCTAAAGGCTTTGGGGGTCGTCTACTGTTGATCGACCGTGAGTTCCAGCCCGGTTACGACCGTACCGCGCTGAGCAAATTTGTCATCGCCGGCGACATGAAACCGGACAAAATCCCTCCACTGCGCGATGAAGCGTTTTACCGCCAGCAGCGTATCGAGCGAATTCACGGCGAGGTCACGCGGCTGGAAGTTTCAGCCAAACGCCTGACCGTGCGTGTCAACGAGGCTGACGAGCAGCCTATCGAGTACCACGCGGCGCTACTGGTCACCGGCGGAAAACCCCATTCGCTGGACGTGCCCGGCGCCGATTTGCCAGAAGTGTTGTTGCTGCGCACCCGGCAAGACGCCGAGTGGATTCTGCAAGCGGCGCCGCCCTCCGCTCAAGCGGTGATTATCGGCGACAGCTTTATAGGGCTCGAAGCCGCCTCGGCGTTGCGCAAACGCGGAATGTCGGTGACGGTGCTGGCGCGCCATGAAGCGCCGTTCATTGCGCAGTTTGGCGACCGCATCGGCCGCGCTATTCGTCACCTGCACGAGCAAAACGGCGTGCTGTTTCGCAGCCATGTTGATGTGGCGCGTTTTGAAGGCACCGGGAATCTTGAGACGGTGGTGCTGAATACCGGCGAGCGGCTTGACGCTGAATTAGCGTTGATTGGCATCGGTGTCAGCCCGGCAATCGAATGGGTCGAGGGCGTCAACCGCGAGCACGACGGCTCATTGCGGGTAGACGCGGGCATGCAGGTTGCCGAGGGCTTATGGGCGGCGGGCGACATCGTTACCTTTCCGTTGTTGGGCAAACCGCATCGCATCGAACATTGGCGGCTGGCCCAACAACAGGCCCGGGTCGCAGCGCACAACATGCTCGGGGCGCATGAACAATACGCTGACGTGCCGTTCTTCTGGACCTACCACTTTGGCAAACGCTTTGATTACCTGGGCCACGCTGAAACCTGGGACAACATCGTTTTTGAAGGCTCGCCAGAACACTACAACTTCATTGCCCTGTTGAGTCAAAACGGCATAGTCGCCGCCATCGTCGCCTGCCAATACCAACGGGCGATGGCGTTGTTTGCAGAACGAATGAAGCAGCCGCTGGCGGTAGACGAAGCTCGGCGGTTGATTCGCTCCATCAGCCAGTGATTAATCGAGGAGACATTCACCATGACTCAAAACACCACACGCAGTGACGCTGCTCAAACGCCTAAAGAAGTCGGTGATGTGGGCGAGCGCAATAAAAAACTCAACCAAGAGGGCGAAAAACCGCGCCCCACCACCCCACCCGATCCCAAGGATCGTTCGTAATAATGCGGGTTTGGTGCGAAATATGCCGACGTTTCAAGATCCAAACGCCATCGCCGAATCCTGCCGCGATTGGGCCAGGCAGATCGCAATTCTCAATCAGGCGCTGGAAGCCACGGGGGGTTACATCACGGGCGAGCAATTTTCCCTGGCCGACATTCCGTTGGGGTTGTCGGTGAATCGCTGGTACGAAACCCCATTGCAACACGCGGAATTTCCGGCGGTTCGTGCGTATTACGAACGTTTGAGTCAACGGCCGGCGTTCATGACCTATGGCCGGAATGGGATGGCGTGAGGGTGTATATCCGGCCTTTGTGGTTGCTGAACTTATGGTTTCGCTTTCCGCAATTTGATACTCAATTCGCAGGAGATTGATGGGCGGGCAACTATCTGTAGGAGCCAACTTGTTGGCGAAGGTCCTTCGGACCTTATCGCAGCCTTCGGCAGCTCTTACAGAATCTGTGCAGCACCAAAACTGTGGGACCGAATTTATTCGGGAAGGCTTCCGTCCTGACACGCTGCAACCTCGACCCACACAAAAACATCCCCTACAGCCCTCGAACCCCGTGAGCCTCACCATCGCCCGCACTTGTCTCAACCACCCCTTTAACCCCTAACCACCAGGCATGCCCGCGGGTGGGGTAGTCCAGGTAGAACGGTTGGCCCATCTGCGGCGTGCTGATAGCGATATTCTTTTCCCAAGCCAGTGCGAGAATACGATCGAAAGGTTCGTGCCAGGCATGCATGGCCAAGTCGAAGGTGCCGTTATGGATCGGCAATAGCCAGCGGCCGCGCAGGTCGATGTGTGCTTGCAGGGTATGCTCGGGCTGCATGTGCACGTCAGGCCAATCGACGTTGTACGCGCCGGTTTCCATCAGCGTCAGGTCGAACGGCCCAAAGCGGTCACCGATCTGTTTGAAACCTTTGAAATACCCGCTGTCGCCACTGAAGAAAATTTTCTGACCGTTATCAATCATCACCCACGACGCCCACAGCGTCTTGTTGCCGTCGAGTAACGTACGCCCGGAAAAGTGCTGCGACGGTGTAGCGACAAAGGTTAAACCGCCAATTTCAGTGGACTGCCACCAGTCCAGCTGCCGTACTTTTTCTGCCGGCACGCCCCATTCGATCAAGGTGTCCCCCACCCCAGTGGGCGCCAGAAAATGTTCGGTCTTGTGGATCAACGCCTTGATCGCCATGTGATCGAGGTGGTCGTAATGGTTGTGCGAAAGAATCACGGCTTTGATCGGCGGCAGTTCCTCGAGGCTGATGGGCGGCTGATGGAATCGCTGCGGCCCGGCCCATTGCACCGGAGAGGCGCGCTCGGCAAACACCGGGTCGGTCAACCAAAATTGATCGCGCAGTTTGAGCAATATGGTCGAGTGCCCCAAGCGGAATACGCTGTTATTGGGCGCCGCGAGCAACTGCTGACGGGACAGCGGCTGCACCGGGATGTCGCCTGCTGGACGGGTGTGTGCGGGCTTGCCGAAGAACGCCATCCAGAACACGCGCAAGGTTTTTAGAAACCCCAGTCGGTGCGTCGGTGCGTGATTGCGGTAGCGCCCTTCTTGCTGCAAAGAATCCATCACCGGAGCGGCGGCTTTAGCGGAATGCAATGTATTAGTCATGAAAAGCTGACTCCAAGGAGCAGGATGAGGTTCCTGGATCTTGATGAACGAGGATGACCGGTAGAACGTTTCAGGTGCAGAACTACACTACACAGTGTAGTTTTAAGCTTGCGACATCTCTGGTGACAAGTAAACTACCAAGTGTAATTTTTTCAATCCGCCCGTCTGAAGCGAATTTTTATGAAAGCGCCCCTACGCCTGACCGACCGAAAACGCGAAGCCATTGTTCAGGCGGCCATTGCCGAATTTCGCGTCAATGGGTTTGAAGTCACCAGCATGGACAAAATCGCCGCGTTAGCGGAGGTGTCCAAACGTACGGTGTACAACCACTTTCCAAGCAAAGAGGAATTGTTTTCCGAAATCCTTCAGCAGTTGTGGACCAGCAGCACTGAGCTGCAAGACATGACTTACCACCCTGAGCTCCCTCTGCGCGATCAGCTTAAGGCCCTGCTGGAGTCGAAAATGCGGACGCTGGCTGACAGCAACTTCATCGACCTGGCCCGGGTGGCCATTGCCGCCACGATTCACTCCCCGGAGCGCGCGCAGAACATGGTCTCGCGGTTAAATGAGCGCGAAGAAAGCTTCAACGCCTGGATTCGCGCCGCGCAACTGGACGGCCGTTTCAAAGCAGTTGATCCCAGTTTCGCCGCGACTCAGATTCACGCGTTGATGAAAGCGTTCGCGTTTTGGCCGCAGATCACCCTGGGCGCCGAAACGTTGGTTCCAGGGGTTCAGGGCTCGGTGATTGAATCCACCCTGGACCTGTTCCTGGGCTGGTACGAAATCCCGACAGCCGCCTAAAAATAGGCATAAACGCTCAGGCATCCTGCGCGTGCTCGCGAAACAATACCTCCAGCCATTGCATGAACACCCTGAGCCGCTCCGGTACGTGCTGTTGCCGGGCGTAGAGCAGCGACACCTCCATCGGCGCGGGCACGTAATCAGGTAATACCGACACGAATTCGCCGCTGGCCAGAAACTCACGCGCGCCCATCCGTGGAACCTGCACCAGACCAAGGCCCGCACGGCAGGCGGATTCGTAGGTCTCGGTGTTATTGACCGTGATACAGCCCGCCATCGGCACTCGCCGCACCTTGCCGTTGTGCAGGTATTCAAATCCATCTGAGCGGGCGCCCAAGACCCCCACGTAATGCACCAAGCGATGCCGGGCCAAGTCGTCGAGGGTGTGCGGCACCCCATACCTACGCAAATAGCTTGGGCTCGCGCAATTGATCATCGTGACCCGCCCAATCGACCGAGCGATAACCGATTGATCCGGTTGTGCACCCACTCTCAACACACAATCAAACCCTTCCCGCACCAGATCAACCCGCCGATCGGTGCTGCTGATTTCCAAATCGATTTGCGGATGACGGGCAACGAACTCAGGCAGCCGCGGCATAAATAATTTGCGCGCCAATGAGCTGGGCATGTCCACCCGCAAACGTCCGGCCAATACCGCGCCCTCCTGCCGAAATAAACCTTCGAGTTCGTCCATGCTCGACAGCAAACTTTTGCTACGGTCATACAATACCAAGCCGTCTTGGGTGACCTGCACTTTGCGGGTGGTGCGGTGCAATAACTGCGTGCCCATCAAGACTTCCAGCGCTTGCACGTGTTCGGAAACCGTTGATCGCGGCAGGCCAAGGCTTTCCCCCGCTTGAGTAAAACTCGACAGCTCGGTGACCCTGACGAATGTTTTCAATAACTCAAGTTTGTTCATCGCCAGCCCTTGGATTGTTCGAATTATCCGATCAGTGATTCCGATCTAGCCCTGTTTATCATGCAGCGGCGGACAAATACACTACGTCCACCGCATCACCCTTCAGCAAAAGGAACGCACAATGACCCGTAAAATCGCACTCATCACCGGCGCCAGCCGCGGCCTGGGCAAAAGCACCGCCCTGCACCTCGCCGCCCAAGGCATCGACATCATTGGCACATTTCACAGCAACAGCGCCGAATCCCAAGCCGTCGCCAGCGAAATCGAGGGCCTCGGCAGCCGCGCCGTCATGCTGCAACTGGACGTCGGCGACAGCAGTTCGTTTGCCGCGTTTGGCTCATCGGTCAGCAATGCACTGAAGAACAGCTTTTCCCGGGATTCATTCGACTTTTTGGTTAACAACGCCGGCACCGGCATGGACGCCAGCTTTGCCGAGACCAGTGAAGAGCAGTTCGACCAGATGATGAACATTCACCTCAAAGGTCCGTTTTTCCTGACCCAACGTCTGCTGCCGCTGATTGCTGATCAGGGCCGGATTGTGAATATTTCCTCAGGCCTGACCCGCTTTTCCATGATCGGTAAAGCGGCCTACGCAATGATGAAAGGCGGCATCGAAGTGCTGACCCGCTATCAGGCGCAAGAACTGGGGCCACGGGGTATTCGGGTCAACACCTTGGCGCCGGGCGCTATCGCCACCGATTTCGGCGGCGGGCTGGTGCGTGACAACCCACAGGTCAATCAACACATCGCTTCCGGCACCGCGTTAGGCCGGGTGGGTTTACCCGACGATATTGGCGGTGCGATTTCCATGCTATTGGCCGATGGCAACGGCTGGGTCAATGGTCAGCGCATCGAAGCCTCCGGTGGCGTTTTCCTTTAATTGAGTGTTCTTGAGCCCGGCAGCGCCTGAAGGCTCAGGCGCTGTGCAGTCTGGCAGCAACCCGCACTATCAACTGCTGACGGTTGGCCAGCGACGCCGCACCGCGTTTGACGGCCAACGCTAGTACCTCAGCGGGCGCCGTCTCGGGATGCCCTGCATTAAACGGCGGCGCAGGCGCATATTCGAGTTGCAATTGAGTGGCTTGGGCTTCCAGCGCACCGAACAATTCCCCGGCCAAGGTCAGCGCGAAATCAATCCCCGCCGTGACCCCTCCGCCTGTCATCAGGTTGCCATCGCGAACCACCCGCGCCTGCACCGGAATCGCCCCGAGCGCTTCGAGCAATCCGTGTGACGCCCAATGCGTGGTCGCGCGCCGGCCCCGCAACAAACCCGCCGCTCCCAACACCAATGCGCCAGTGCAGACCGAGGTCACAAAGCGCGCACCCTGCGCCTGACGTTGAATGAACGCCAACGTCTCGGCGTCCTCCATCAACGCATCGACACCCTTCCCCCCAGGAATACAAATCACGTCCAGAGGCGGACAGCTTTCAAAAACAGTATCGGGCGTGAGGGTCAGTCCGGTGCTGGAGCGAATCGGCGCAAGCGTCTTCCAAACCAGATGCACGGTCACCTCAGGCAACGAGGCGAACACTTCATAAGGCCCAGTCAGGTCCAGCTGTTGCACGTTGGGAAATACCAGTAAACCAATGTGAAGCGCCATGCGATGCCTCCTTCTCTGAGTACGCCGTGGTGTGGGCGATGGACGAAATCAATATAGTCCGCTAGCCTTTGGCAGATACGCCAGATACCCCACATTTTCCGCCAAATTGCTTCGCAAGCGCAGAGCCGGCCCATGACCACCCCACTTAAAACCGTGCATCTATTGGCCTTTCCCGACGTGCAATTGCTGGACGTTTCCGGCCCGCTGCAAGTATTTGCCACGGCCAACGATTTAATGCGCAAGCAAGGCCGTGGGGTGGTTTACGCGCCTCAGGTGATCGCCGTCGAACCGAATTCGGTGGTTTCATCGGCAGGCTTGGGATTGCTGACCGCGCCGTTACCCGGTGCTGACGACCCCTCCGATACATTGATCATTGCGGGCGGTCGGGGCGTTAATGCGGCGGCTGAAAACGTTGAGTTGCTGAGCTGGTTACGTGGGCAAGCGACAACGGCAAGGCGACTGGCGTCGGTGTGCAGCGGCGCGTTTTTGCTGGCGGCGGGCGGAATGCTGGATGGACGGCGGGTGGTGACGCATTGGAGCCGTTGCGAGGAACTGGCACTGCGCTATCCAACGCTGCGGGTAGAGCCCGATCCTATTTTCATCAACGACGGCGCGGTCTGGACCTCAGCAGGGGTGACGGCAGGTATCGATCTGGCGTTGGCGCTGGTGGAAGAGGACCTGGGCCATGAACTGGCATTGGCGATCGCTCGCCATTTGGTGGTATTCCTCAAACGTTCCGGTGGGCAATCACAGTTCAGCGCGACCCTCGCTTTACAGAAAAGCGCCGGGCGCTTCGCCGAACTGCATGCCTGGATCGCTGACAACCTCAGCGTGGATTTATCGGTTGCCGTGCTTGCCGAGCGGGTCGGCATGAGTGAGCGCAGTTTCGTCCGTCACTACCGCGCTGAAACCGCAAGCACCCCAGCACGGGCTATTGAACACCTTCGCGTGGAAGCCGCACGACGGCTGTTGGGTGACACCACTGTGCCCATCAAGCGCGTCGCAAGCCGCTGTGGTTTTGGCACGGAAGAAACCTTGCGCCGCAGCTTTTTAAGGGCCATCGCGGTGACACCGCAGGCGTATCGTGAACGGTTTTCGACCACAGAGAGACTGACATGCTCTATGACTTATTGATCCGCAACGCCCTGATCATCGACGGCAGCAACCGCCCGGCCTACCCCGCTGATGTGGCTGTCCATCAAGGTCGAATCCAACGGATCGGCAAGCTTGATGACGTGTCGGCCAGCGAAGAAGTCGATGCCAAGGGCCGGGTGTTGGCGCCAGGTTTTATCGACGTCCACACCCACGACGACACCGTGGTCATTCGCACACCCGAAATGCTGCCGAAAATCAGCCAGGGCGTAACCACGGTGATCGTCGGCAACTGCGGAATCAGTGCTTCGCCCGTGAGCTTGTTGGCCGAGCCACCGGACCCGATGAACCTGCTGGGCACTGCCGCTGCGTTTGTTTACCCGCGCTTCAGCGATTACCGCGCGGCAGTAGACGCCGCCCGCCCCGCCGTTAACGTCGCGGCGCTGATCGGTCATACCGCCTTGCGCAGCAACCATCTGGATGATCTGCACCGCACCGCGACCCCGGCGCAAATCGCTGCCATGCGTATCCAGTTGCGCGAAAGCCTTGAGGCCGGTGCGTTGGGGCTTTCTACTGGATTGGCCTACGCCTCGGCGTTTTCAGCGAACACCGACGAAGTGCTGCAACTGGCCGAAGAACTGACGGCGTTTGGTGCGCTGTATACCACCCATTTACGCAGTGAATTCGAGCCGGTGTTGGAGGCGATGGACGAAGCGTTCCGCATTGCGCGTCACGCCCAAGCACCGGTGGTGATCTCCCACCTGAAATGCGCTGGCGCCGGCAATTGGGGCCGCAGTCCGCAACTGCTCGCGGCGTTGGAAAGCGCTGCGCACACCCATCCGGTGGGCTGCGATTGTTACCCGTATGCCGCCAGTTCCTCGACACTTGACCTCAAGCAGGTCACCGACGCGTTCCGCATTACAATTACCTGGTCAACGCCGCACCCGGAACAGGGCGGTCGGGACTTGATCGACATCGCCGCTGAGTGGGGGCTGTCATTGTTGGACACCGCACGCGCATTGCAGCCTGCGGGCGCGGTGTATTACGGCATGGACGAAAGCGACGTGCAGCGGATTCTGGCACATCCGTTATCGATGATCGGCTCTGACGGTTTGCCGGAAGACCCGTTTCCGCATCCGCGTTTGTGGGGTGCGTTTCCAAGGGTGTTGGGGCACTTTAGCCGCGACCTTGGCCTGTTCCCGTTGCACACCGCCGTGCACAAAATGACCGGGCTTTCAGCGGCGCGTTTTGGTTTGCATGAACGCGGGGAAATTCGCGAAGGGTACTGGGCGGATCTGACGCTGTTTGACCCAGCGCGCATCCGTGACGTCGCCGACTTCAACGACCCACAACGCGCCGCCGAGGGCATTGACGGCGTGTGGGTCAACGGGCAATTGAGCTATGCCGACGGGCAAGTCCAAGGCAATCGGCATGGGCGCTTTTTGCCGCGCAGCGGGTCGTTGAAGGATGGGTTTAACCGCGAATTTTGATCTACCTGCTCGGCCCCTTCGCAGGCAAGCCTGCTCCCACAGGATTACTGGTTGCCGACGGTTTTTGTTTGGAACACTTTCTCTGCGGGAGCAGGCTTGCCTGCTCCCACAGGATTACTGGTTGCCGACGGTTTTTGTTTGGAACACTTTCTCTGTGGGAGCAAGCTTGCCTGCTCCCACAGGATTACTGGTTGCCGACGGTTTTTGTTTGGAACACTTTCTCTGTGGGAGCAGGCTTGCCTGCGAAAACGGTTTCGAACGGCACCAAAATCAAGCGCCAAGCACGACACCTCTGCACTCGCCAAACCCAATCGAGGCATAGCCTTCACGCTTACAACGAGCGCGAAAGATCACTTCGTCACCGGTTTCCAGGAAGCGTCGCGATTCGCCATTGGGCAGTGTCAGCGCAGTTTTTCCGCCGTCACTGATTTCCAACAAGCTACCAAATTGCCCCGTGTGCGGTCCGGACAAGGTCCCGGTACCCAACAAATCTCCCGGCTGTAATTTGCAGCCATTGACGCTGTGGTGGGCGACCATTTGCGCGACGGTCCAGTACATGTTTTGCGTGTTGCTCAAGGCCAGACGCTGCGGCGCCATACCCTGCCCTTTCATCTTCTGCGTGAGCAGCAGCACTTCCAGTTCTATATCCAACGCACCGCCTTGTTGATCGCCGGCATCGAACAGATACGGCAAGGGTTGCGGGTCGCCCGCTGGCCGTAACGGTTGCGCCATGCGAAACGGCGCCAAGGCTTCGGCCGTCACGACCCAGGCGGAAATGCTGGTGGCAAAGCTCTTGGACAAGAACGGCCCCAATGGCTGGTATTCCCACGCCTGTAAATCCCGCGCGGACCAATCATTGAGCAGACAAAAACCGGCAATGTGTTCGGCCGCGTCGCCGATGGCAATCGCCTCGCCCATGGCGTTACCCGGACCGATCCACACGCCCATTTCCAGTTCGTAATCCAGGCGTTTAGTCGGACCAAACTCGGGAACCGTAGCGCCGGGGGCCAAGGTCTGGCCGTTAGGACGTTTGACCGGCGTGTCGGAAATACAAATGGTCGAGGCACGACCGTGGTAGCCGATGGGCACATATTTGTAGTTGGGCAGCAACGGGTTATCCGGGCGAAACAGCTTGCCGACGTTCATCGCATGATGGATCCCGACGTAAAAATCGGTGTAATCACCGATGCGCGCTGGCACATGCATCACGCAGTCGGCCATGGGGTGCAGCAGGGTTTCAGCTAAGGGCTGCAAACGTGAAAGCTGCGGGCTCGCATGATCCAGCAAGTGCAACAGCTCAGTGCGCAACGCCCGCCGAGCAGGCGAGCCCAAGGCGAAGAAGTCATTCAACTGATCACGACCGGCCGCTTCGGCAGCGTCACGCGCAGCACCGTTGAAAAACCCCGCCTCCAGCGCCGCCCGCAGGTCGAAAATCATCTCGCCGATGGCCACGCCGCCGCGCTTGGTTAACCCGTTTCGGCTGAACACACCCAGCGGCAAGTTGTGCAACGGGAAATCGCTGTGACCGTTGGCGCTGGTGACCCAGCTAAGGGTATTCAATGAAGGCGTCATGCTTGGGTTCCCGAATCAAAGGTTTTGGCCATGCCTGACCAGCAGGCATCGTAATCAGTTTGCAGTTGTGGGCAGTCGAGGGCATGGCGGCTGGGGCGCAGCACTTTGCCGGTCTCAAACATGAACGCCATGGTGTTGTCGATTTTCTGCGGTTTCAACTCGGCGGCGATGGCTTTTTCTGCCGTGGCATTGTCCGGCCCATGAGCGCTCATGCAAGTGTGCAACGACACGCCACCGGGCACGAAGCCCTCGGCCTTGGCATCGTAAGCACCGTCGATCAACCCCATGAACTCGTTCATCACATTGCGATGAAACCACGGTGGCCGGAAGGTCTTTTCGGCTACCATCCAACGCGGCGGAAAAATCACGAAGTCGACATTGGCCTGGCCTTGAACCGCACCAGGCGCGGTCAACACGGTAAAAATCGACGGGTCCGGGTGGTCGAAACTCACTGAACCCACGGTATTGAAACGACGCAAATCGTATTTATACGGCACGTTATTGCCGTGCCACGCCACCACATCGAATGGCGAGTGATCAAGCCGTGTGGACCACAGTTCACCGAGAAATTTCTGTACCAACTGCACCGGCTCATCCCGGTCTTCGAAGTAAGCGACTGGCGTCAAAAAATCCCGAGGGTTGGCCAACCCGTTACTGCCAATCGGCCCCAAATCCGGCAGGCGCAAGGCGCAGCCATGGTTCTCGCAGACATAACCGCGGGCGCTGGCGTCCAGCAATTGAACGCTGAATTTCAGCCCACGTGGTAGCACGAGGATTTCTTGCGGCTCGATGTCCAACACGCCTAACTCAGTGATCACGCGTAAACGGCCCGATTGAGGGACGATCAGCCACTCACCGTCGGCGTTGAAAAATGCCCGGTCCATCGAGCGGTTGGCGCAGTAGACGTACACACTGACGCCCTCCGCCTGATCCGCAGCGGCCGTGCTGGCAAGGTTGATTAAGCCGTCGAGGAAATCAGTGGGCGTTGATGGAATATCGAACGCATCCCAGCGCAACCGGTTGGGGGTAATCGGGCCAATCTCTTGCCCCACGATCTGCCGCGACAACCGCTCGAAACGAGGGTGCGCCGCCGACGGCTTTATTCGGTACAACCAAGTGCGACGGGCCTCGGCACGCGGCACGGTGAACGCCGTACCAGAAAATTGCTCGGTGTACAGGCCATGGGAATGTTGCTGCGGCGAGTTCTGCCCAAGGGGCAACGCACCCGGCACGGCTTCGCTGCTGAACTCGTTACCGAAGCCACTTTGGTAGGCCAAGGAATCAATAGAGTGGGCTGTGAACATCTCGACCTCTGTTTGAATTCTGTAGGAGCCAACGTGTTGGCGAAGCGCCCGATGCAGAGCAACCCGTAAGCAGCCTCGCCAACACGTTGGCTCCTACAGGCATTTCGTAATCTGATTACGCATAACGTAATTTGAGTTTGTGACGAGGTCAAGCTATAAAGCAGCCTTCCCAGACCGGCGCACACTTGTTCATGACAGCGGAAATCGAAAGCCCAGCAGGCGCACGTCAGCAAAAAGTCCAGGCGGCTGAAGTCGGGGTTGGCATTCTCAAAGCACTGGCTGAGCTGGCGCCGGCGACCTCGTTGTCGAAATTGGCTGAGCATGTGGGCATGCCGGCCAGCAAGGTTCACCGCTACCTGCAAGCGTTGGTCGCCAGTGGTTTCGCCGAACAAAACGTCGTCACCAATCACTATGGCTTGGGGCGTGAAGCCTTACTGGTGGGGCTTGCGGCCCTCGGACAACTGGACGTCTTGAAAACCGCTGCGCCGCACCTGTCTGCGCTGCGTGACGACCTTAACGAGACCTGTTTTCTCGCGGTGTGGGGCAATAAAGGACCGACCGTGGTCTACGTCGAACAATCCATCGGTGCGGTGACGCTGGTGACGCAGATCGGCTCGGTGCTGCCACTGCTCAGCTCTTCCACCGGGTTGGTGTTCAACAGTTTTCTACCGGCCAATGAAACAGCGGCGTTGCGTGAGCTGGAGTCAGCCCAACTGAACGCCCGGCAATTGAAAGACGTTGAGAAACACCTCAAGGACATCCGCAGCACTGGGGTGCATCAGATTCACGGAATGTTGATGGCGGGGGTGAATGCCGTGTCGTCACCAGTTTTCGCCATGGGCAATAGGCTGGCGGGGGTGGTAACGGTGGTGGGATCGGCGTCGGGGTTCAACGGCGAGGCACAAGATCAGGCCGCGCAGAAACTGCTGAAAACCGCCCAGGATATAAGCCTGAGAATGGGCGGCAGTTTTCAGCGTTTAAATCTGTAGAGCCAACTTGTTGGCGAGGTTTGAAGAACGCTTCGCCAACACGGTGGCTCCTACAGGTTTTTTAGCAGGCTCAATCAGCCGTCAACACCCCACGCCGCACCTGATCGCGCTCAATGGATTCAAACAACGCCTTGAAGTTGCCTTCGCCGAAACCATCATCGCCCTTGCGCTGGATGAATTCGAAAAACACCGGCCCCATGAGGGTTTCCGAGAATATCTGCAACAGCAATCGGCGCTCACTGCCGTCTGACGAGCCGTCCAGCAGTATCCCTCGGGCTTGCAGTTCGTCCTGCGGCTCGCCGTGATTCGGTAAACGCCCTTCGAGCATCTCGTAATAGGTGGCCGGCGGCGCGGTCATGAAGCGCATACCCATGGTTTTCAGCGCGTCCCAAGTTTTGATCAGGTCGTCGGTGAAGAACGCGACGTGCTGAATACCTTCGCCGTTGAACTGCATCAGAAACTCTTCGATTTGACCGGCGCCCTTCGACGACTCTTCGTTCAACGGAATACGGATCATGCCATCCGGCGCGCTCATGGCTTTTGAGGTCAGGCCGGTGTACTCGCCTTTAATGTCGAAATAACGCAGCTCGCGGAAGTTAAACAGCTTCTCGTAGAAGTTCGCCCAATAGGCCATGCGCCCGCGATAGACGTTGTGCGTCAGGTGGTCGATGAATTTCAATCCGGCACCGATCGGGTGCCGTTCCACGCCTTCAATGAAATTGAAGTCGATGTCGTAAATCGAAGTGCCTTCGCCAAAGCGGTCGATCAAGTACAACGGCGCGCCGCCAATGCCCTTGATCGCGGGCAGTCTCAGTTCCATTGGCCCGGTGGCGATTTCCACCGGTTGGGCGCCCAGTTCCAGCGCACGGTTGTAGGCCAGTTGCGCATCCTTGACCCGAAACGCCATGCCACACACCGACGGGCCATGCTCGGCCGCAAAGTACGACGCGACGCTGTGGGGCTCGTTGTTGAGGATTATGTTGATCTCGCCCTGACGGTAGAGCGACACGTTTTTGGAGCGGTGATTGGCGACCTTGGTGAAGCCCATGATCTGGAACACGGGCTCCAGGACGTTGGGAATCGGCGAAGCAAATTCGATGAACTCAAAGCCCATCAGGCCCATTGGGTTCTCGTAAACATCAGCGTGAACATCGGTGCGGGAATCAGCCATGACATGGCTCCTTGCAGTAGAGAATGAAAGACGTAAACAGGCCGTTCTCTACAACGGTGGCGCACAAGGGATGCCACGCACGCTGCGGGCAAGGAAATCGCCGAAGATCAGCTGTAAGCCCAGGATTCTCATGCTGAAGGGATCACTCTGGCTTGTCGGATTGCGCATCGGGGTGCGCGGACTGGAAAGCAGTATGTTGCAACGCCAAGTGCTCGACTCGGCGGATCTTCGGATAGCCGGTCAAGTCGACGTTGAAACGCCGAGCTGCATACAGCTGCGGCAGCAGAAACACGTCGGCCAGGCCCGGCTCACCGAAGCAAAATCCTTCGTCACCGATAAGGGCTTCGACGGCATTGAAACCCTCGGTAATCCAATGGTCGATCCAGGCAATAACCTCCGGCTCAGGACTGCCCAGCTCGCGCAAACGCTTCAGCACCGAGACATTGTGAAGCGGATGGATATCACAGCCGATCAGGGCCGAAACGGCTCGTTGTTGCGCGCGCTGGATCAAGTCTGCTGGCAACAAGGCCGGCTGCGGATAGCACTCTTCGAGGTATTCAATGATGGCTGATGACTGAATGATCACGTCGCCGCTGTCCAGCCGCAACGCTGGCACTCGGCCCTGGGGGTCAATGGCGAGGTAATCCGGCGTCAACTGCTCACCGCCGTCGCGGATTAGGTTCACCGGAATCGAGCGGTACGTCAGGCCCTTCAATGCCAACGCGATTCGCACCCGATAGCTGGAGGTTGAGCGGTAGTAGGTAAATAAGTCCACGGGGCTGCCTGCTTCGTTGCGCGTTTTTTATGTTCGTAATTTAATTACGCATTGCGTAAGTTGCGGGAGAGGGAGTGGGAATGTCAAGTTGAAGAACGCCGACTATTCTAGAAGCGCCGATCACGTCCAGCCTTCCAGCCGTAGCGTCGAGCGTACCAACCGGTCCTCTTCGTTCTCGATTTCCTTTAGGTTTTCGCTGATGCTTTGGATGTGCGCAATCGCCGCCTTGCGCGCTTGCTCTGGCAGCCGTCCAGTGACCGCGTTGTACAGCCGCGCATGCTGGCGGTCGATTTGGCGTTTCTGCGGTTCGCGGTGATAGAGGTTGTTGACCGATGCGAATACCGTATTCAGCAGCAGGTCGGTCAGCGAACGCAGGGTCTGTACCAGCACCGGGTTGTGTGACGCTTCACAAATCGCCAGGTGAAACGCGTGATCCAGTCGCGCATGCCCCGACGCTTCCAGCGGTTGGCCGTGGGCGGCGATCAGCGCTTCGTAGCTGCGGGTGATCAGCACAAAATCAGCATCGGTGCCGCGCAAGGCCGCCAAGCGTGCGGACTCCCCTTCCAGTAGGCTGCGCACTTCAAACAAGTCGTACAGCGTGCGCGGCTGCGAACCGAACAGGTGCATCAGCGGTGAGGTGGCGGTATGGCCCGACAACTGCGCGACGAACGAACCTTTACCCTGCTCGGTGTCAATAATCCCCCGCGCGCGGAGCAACTTCAGGCCTTCACGCAGCGCCGTTCGGGACACACCGAGTTTCTCCGTCAGACGCCGTTCGGAAGGAAGAATCTGCCCGGTTTTCAACACGCCGTCGACGATCAAGCGTTCGATACGCTCACACACAACATCGGCCACCTGCGGTGCACGGGGCACAGAGGACGTATTCATGCTGGCTCTCCACTGGTATGACCAGTCATAAACATCACAACGCCTTATTCGGTTAATAGATTTAACTGCATGAAATAAAACAATTTTTTAAATTAACAATGATTATCGAGTGAAAAAAACTGGTTCGACCACTCCCGTAAGTCATGGACAGTACTGCGCTGACAGCCAATGATGCAAGTCAGTGGATCAGCTATACGATCTCCAATAAAAAAACAACGCAGGGTTGTCAGCCCACCATGAACATCCTTTACGACGAACGCGTCGACGGCGTATTGCCCCCTTCTGATAAGGCCGGTCTGTACCTGGCGTTGCGTGAGCAACTGCCCGACCTCGATATCCTCCATCGCGAGGAAGAACTCAAACCCTACGAATGCGACGGTTTGTCTGCCTATCGCACCCTGCCGATGCTGGTGGTCTTGCCCCAGCGCATCGAGCAAGTCCAAACCCTGCTCAAGCTGTGCCACGAACGCCAGGTCCCTGTTGTGGCCCGTGGCGCTGGCACTGGTTTGTCCGGGGGCGCGTTGCCGTTGGAAAAAGGCGTGTTGCTGGTGATGGCGCGCTTCAACCAAATTCTGGAAATCAACCCGGCTGCGCGCTTCGCCCGTGTCCAGCCCGGCGTGCGCAACCTGGCGATCTCCCAGGCGGCGGCGCCGTTTGACCTTTATTACGCGCCAGACCCGTCCTCGCAGATCGCCTGCTCCATCGGCGGCAACGTCGCCGAGAACGCCGGGGGCGTGCATTGCCTGAAATACGGCCTGACCGTACATAACCTGCTCAAGGTTGAAATCCTTACGGTGGAAGGTGAGCGCCTGACCCTGGGCTCAGAAGCCTTGGACTCGCCGGGTTTTGACCTGCTGGCGCTGTTCACCGGTTCCGAAGGCATGCTCGGCATCATCACCGAAGTCACGGTTAAGTTACTGCCCAAACCGCAAGTTGCCCGGGTGCTGCTGGCCGCGTTTGATTCGGTGGAAAAAGCCGGCCGTGCGGTGGGCGATATTATCGCCGAAGGCATTATCCCCGGCGGCCTGGAGATGATGGACAACCTGGCGATCCGCGCGGCTGAAGACTTTATTCACGCCGGCTACCCGGTGGACGCCGAAGCCATTCTGCTGTGCGAACTGGACGGCGTTGAAGCCGATGTCCATGACGATTGCGAGCGGGTTCGCCGCGTCTTGGAAAACGCTGGTGCCACCGAAGTGCGCCTGGCCCGTGATGAAGCCGAACGCGTGCGGTTTTGGGCGGGACGCAAAAATGCGTTCCCGGCAGTCGGGCGTTTGTCGCCGGATTATTACTGCATGGACGGCACGATTCCGCGCCGTGCATTGCCCGGCGTGCTCAGAGGCATCACAGCGCTGTCCGAAGAATATGGGCTGCGAGTGGCCAACGTATTCCACGCGGGCGACGGCAATATGCACCCGTTGATTCTGTTCGATGCCAACCAACCCGGTGAGCTGGACCGCGCCGAAGCGTTGGGCGGCAAAATTCTTGAGCTGTGCGTCAAAGTTGGCGGCAGCATCACCGGCGAGCACGGGGTTGGCCGCGAAAAAATCAACCAGATGTGCGCACAGTTCAACAGTGACGAATTGACCTTATTCCATGCAGTGAAAGCAGCGTTTGACCCTAGCGGCCTGCTCAACCCCGGCAAGAACATACCGACCCTGCACCGCTGCGCTGAATTCGGCGCCATGCACGTGCATTTGGGTCAGTTGCCCTTCCCCGAACTGGAGCGTTTTTAATGCTCGCTCATAAAGATCACGCTAAGTCCGATGTCGACGCCAGCGCCACGCTGCTGGAACAAGTCAATCAGGCCTATCAAAACGGCACACCGCTGCGGATTCAGGGCGGCAATAGCAAATCATTCTTGGGTCGCGAAGTGTTCGGAGAAATCCTTGACACCCGCGCCCATCGCGGCATCGTGACCTACGACCCGACTGAATTGGTGATCACCGCCCGCGCCGGTACACCGCTGCACGAACTGAACGCCGCGCTGGAAGCGGCTGGACAAATGCTGCCGTGCGAGCCGCCGAGCTTCAGCCAAAACGGCATCGACGACGCGACGGTGGGCGGCATGGTCGCTGCTGGGCTTAGCGGGCCTCGCCGTCCGTGGTCAGGCTCGGTGCGTGACTTTGTGCTGGGCACCCGGGTGATTACTGGGTTGGGCAAGCACTTGCGCTTCGGCGGCGAAGTGATGAAAAACGTCGCCGGCTACGACCTTTCACGGCTGTTGACCGGCAGTTATGGCTGCCTGGGCCTGCTGACCGAAGTCTCGCTAAAGGTCCTGCCCAAGCCGCGAAAATGCATCAGCATCGCCTTGGAAATGGACACCGAACACGCCCTGCTCAGGCTCGCCGAATGGGGCCAGCAACCGATTCCCATAAGCGCCGCCAGCCATGACGGCCGCGTGCTCAGGCTGCGACTGGAAGGTGGCGAAGGTTCGGTGGCCGCTGCCCATGATCGCCTCGGCGGCGAATTGCTCGACACCCAGTATTGGAGCGACCTAAACGAACAGCGCCTAAGCTTTTTTGACGAAGGGCAAACCCTGTGGCGCCTGTCGCTGCCGAACAATACCGGTGAGTTGGTAGTGCCCGGCGAACAGTTGATCGATTGGGGCGGCGCTCAGCGCTGGTTGAAATCCGATGCCGACGCCGAGCACATTCGCGCCGTTGTCAGCGAAAACGGGGGTCATGCAATCTGCTACAGCCACGGGGCTATCGACAGCCCGTTCCAGCCGCTGGCCACGCCGTTGTTGCATTACCATCGCCAGTTAAAAGCTCAACTCGACCCTAAGGGGATTTTCAATCCGGGCCGAATGTACGCAGAGATCTGACCATGCAAACTACCCTGAGCGAAAAAGCCAAACAGCTGCCCCGCGCTGAAGAGGCCGAAAGCATTCTGCGCAGCTGCGTGCATTGCGGTTTTTGCAACGCCACCTGCCCGACGTACCAACTGCTGGGCGATGAGCTAGACGGCCCGCGCGGCCGTATTTACCTGATCAAGCAAGTGCTGGAAGGAAACGAGGTCACCGCAAAAACCCAACTGCACCTGGACCGCTGCTTGTCCTGCCGCAACTGCGAAACCACCTGCCCGTCCGGGGTCAATTATCACAACCTGCTGGACATCGGCCGCGCCGTGGTTGACCAGGCCGTGCCGCGTCCGCTGAACCAACGGCTCCTGCGCACCGGGCTACGCGCCGTGGTCCCAAACGCGGCGCTGTTTAAAACCCTGATTCAGCTAGGACGGGCCTTTCGTCCGCTGATGCCAAGCGCCCTCAAGGCCAAGCTGCCCAAGGACATTCACCCGGCCCGACCGCGACCGACTTCACAGCATGCACGTCGGGTGTTGATGCTCGAAGGCTGCGTGCAACCGGGTTTGTCACCCAACACCAACGCTGCCACGGCTCGGGTGCTGGATCGTTTGGGCATCAGCGTCACGCCCATCGCCCAAGCCGGTTGCTGCGGCGCGGTGGACTACCACTTGAATGCCCAAGAAGCCGGCTTGAACCGCGCCCGGCGCAACATCGATGCCTGGTGGCCCAGCGTTGAAAACGGCGCCGAAGCCATCGTCCAGACCGCCAGTGGTTGTGGCGCGTTCGTTAAAGACTACGGGCACCTGCTTCGAGAAGACCCAGCCTACGCCGCCAAGGCACTGAAAATCAGCGCCCTGACCAAAGACTTGGTGGAAGTGCTGCGCGATGAACCACTGGAGAAGCTTGGTGTAAGCAGCGATGTGCGCCTGGCGTTTCATTGCCCCTGCACGTTGCAACACGCGCAGAAATTGGGCGGCGCGGTAGAAAGCGTGCTGACCCGACTCGGTTTTAACCTGACCGCCGTGCCCGACGGGCATTTGTGCTGCGGTTCAGCCGGCACCTATTCCATTACCCAGCCCGAGCTGTCGAAGCAATTGCGCGACAACAAGATGAACGCACTGGAAAGCGGTAAGCCAGACATGATCGTCACTGCTAACATCGGCTGCCAGACCCATTTGGACAGCGCTGGCCGAACCCCGGTCAGGCACTGGATTGAACTGGTCGAAGACGCGCTGCATTAATCGACTAATAACGTTTTTCTTGGAGATTCAGATGAAAACCAAAGCCGTATTGAGCCAGACTGAAGTTGGCCAAATCCTCGCTGCCGCCCGTGCCGAAGCACTGAAAAACAACTGGGCGGTCTCGATTGCCGTGGTTGACGACGGCGGTCACCCTTTGGCCATGGAACGTCTGGACGGCTGCGCACCGATTGGCGCCTACATCGCAATGGAAAAAGCCCGCACCTCAGCGCTGGGCCGTCGCGAATCCAAAGGCTACGAAGACATGGTCAACGGTGGCCGCAATGCGTTCCTGTCCGCGCCATTGCTGACCTCACTCGAAGGTGGCGTGCCGGTGATCGTTGATGGCCAGGTGATTGGTGCCGTCGGCGTGTCCGGGGTCAAAGCTGACCAGGACGCTCAAGTGGCTAAAGCCGGTGCTGATTGCCTGAAGTAATCGTCGCTTAACCTGTAGGCGCTAGCGAACGCAGCATGTGGCAGCGACTACAGGGGTTATTTTACGAATTGAATAAGAGAGCCCGACATGACCGATTTTGTGAACTGCCAACGCCTGAAAGTGGCGGCCAACCTGCAACGCTTTGTCGATGACGAAGTGCTGCCGGGTACAGGCCTGGACCGTGACGCCTTCTGGACCGGGTTTGATGCGTTGGTGCACGAACTGGCGCCGCTGAACCGTGCGCTGCTGGCCGAGCGTGATCGCTTGCAGACCGAATTGGACACATGGCATCGGGCTCACCCTGGTCCGATCAGCGACATGCCAGCCTATCGCGCTTTTCTGACGTCCATTGGCTATTTGCAGCCGCAACCGGCACAGGTGCAGGCCAGCACTTCCAACGTTGATATCGAAATCAGCAGCCAGGCCGGCCCGCAATTGGTCGTGCCTGCGGTCAACGCCCGCTACGCGCTGAATGCGGCCAACGCCCGTTGGGGCTCGCTGTATGACGCGCTGTACGGCACCGACGCCATCGCTGAAACCGACGGTGCGGAAAAAGGCAGCGGTTACAACCCGGCACGCGGAGCCAAGGTCGTGGCCTTCGCTCGCGCTTTTCTAGACGAAGCAGCTCCCTTGGCCAGCGGCTCCCACCTGGACGCCCAGCGCTACGCTATAGATTCTGGAAAGCTTCTGATTACCCTGGCCGATGGCAGCCAAACCCACCTCAAGCAGCCGGAAAAATACATCGGCTATCAAGGTGAGGCGTTTCAACCTGTCGCCATCCTCCTGAAAAACCACGGCCTGCACGTCGAAATTCAATTCGACGCTAACAGCGCCATTGGCAAGACCGATGCAGCAGGCGTCAAGGATTTACTGCTGGAAGCCGCCGTGTCGACCATCATCGACTGCGAGGATTCGGTGGCAGCCGTTGATGCCGACGATAAGGTCTCGGTGTATCGCAACTGGCTCGGCCTGATGAAGGGAGACCTGACTGAAGACCTGGTCAAAGGTGGCAAAACCATCACTCGCCGCCTGAATGCTGACCGCCAATACATCGCCGCAGACGGCAGCCCACTGAAGCTTCACGGCCGTTCGTTACTGTTGATCCGTAACGTGGGCCACTTGATGACCAACCCGGCGATTGTCGACGGCGAAGGTCATCAGATTCCCGAAGGTATTCTCGATGGCGTGATCACCAGCCTCATCGCCTTGCATGACCTGTCCCGTCGCGGCAACTCGCGCACTGGCAGCGTCTATATCGTCAAACCGAAAATGCACGGCCCGGCTGAAATCGCCTTTGCCGCGCAGATATTCAGCCGTGTCGAAGACCTGCTGAAGCTGCCGCGCAACACCCTGAAAATGGGGATCATGGACGAAGAACGGCGTACCAGCGTCAATCTGAAAGCCTGTATCGCTGAAGCGTCGGCCCGGGTTGCGTTCATCAATACCGGCTTCCTTGACCGCACTGGCGACGAGATGCACAGCTCCATGGAAGCCGGCGCAATGCTGCGCAAAGGCGAGATGAAAAACACTCCATGGATCAAGGCTTACGAGCGCAGCAACGTGCTGGTTGGTTTGGCCTGCGGCCTACGCGGCCGGGCTCAAATCGGCAAAGGCATGTGGGCAATGCCGGACCTGATGGCTGACATGCTTGTACAGAAAATCGGCCACCCGAAAGCCGGTGCCAACACCGCGTGGGTGCCCTCACCTACTGCCGCTACGTTGCACGCGCTGCATTACCACAAGGTTGACGTACGGGCGATTCAGGAAGAACTGGAAAAAGTCGATCTGGCCGGTGAGAGCGAGCAAATCCTCAACGACCTGCTGACCATCCCGGTATCGCCAGACGCCAAATGGACGCCTGAGCAGATTCGTGAAGAAGTTGAAAACAACGCCCAAGGCCTGCTGGGTTATGTGGTGCGCTGGGTAGAACAAGGCGTGGGTTGCTCCAAGGTACCGGACATCCATAACGTCGGCCTGATGGAAGACCGAGCGACGCTGCGAATCTCTAGCCAACACATGGCCAACTGGATACGCCACGGCGTGATCAGCGAAGCGCAAGCCCTGGACACCCTCAAGCGCATGGCGGCAGTGGTGGATCAGCAAAACGCCGGGGATTCGTTGTACACACCCATGGCGGCGGATTTCGACGGTTCAGTAGCGTTCCAGGCAGCGTGCGCCCTGGTGTTCAAAGGCCGCGAACAACCGAGCGGCTACACCGAACCGTTGCTGCATGAGTTCCGGTTGGCGTTCAAACAACTGTAACGGGCCAGGCGTTGGCTGGGCAGGGATCGAGGATTAATTGGGGGATCGGATTTTTCGGGAAGGGCGCGCCGCGATAGTTCATACATCGCGCCGCCTTTTAATATCCGTGTAGCCAACGTGTTGGCGGAGGCCCGGCCGGCGTGGCGCGGTATCAATTCACCAACGCTGCTCCGCCAACAGATTGCCCATCCGGCCCATACTGACGTGGCGAACAGCCCTTCACCCGCTTGAACGCCGTACTGAAAGCGCTTTGTGATTCATACCCCAGCGAGCGCGCGATGGCGGACACCGAGGTGCTGGAATTGACCAACCTGTCCCCCGCCACCGTCATGCGCCAACGCGTCAGGTATTCAATGGCAAAGACCGCGACCTTCTCCTTGAATTTCAGAATGAAGCGGGTGCGCGACATACCGGCTAGAGTACGTCTGAGAGCGGGTCCATCGATTGCGTAGCACGATTCACTTATCCAGGAGCCCACACCATGACCGACACCTCGCGCCTGACCATCGCTGTATTGCTGGGCTCCGTGCGTTCCGACCGTCAAGGCATCAAAGCCGCTCGCTTACTTTTGACTGCGCTTGAAAAGCGGGGACACGAGGCGGTCCTCGTCGATCCCATGGTGACTCGCTTGCCTCTGTTGGACCGCATGTATAAGGAATACCCAAAAGGCTCGGCACCGGCTGAACTAGAGCAACTCGCCACGCTTTACCGCCGCGCCGATGGCTTCCTGCTAGTGAGCGCGGAATACAATCACGGGGTTCCACCAGCGTTGAAAAATCTGCTCGACCACTTTCTTGAGGAATACATGTGGCGCCCCTCCGCGATCACCTGTTATTCCGCCGGAGGGTTTGGCGGCGTGCGGGCCGCCATGCAACTGCGCATGATTCTGGGAGAATTGGGCATGCCGAGCATTCCCAGCCTGTTTTCCATTCCGTATATCGGCGATGCCTTGGCCAATGATGGACAGCCCAAGGAAGAGCACACCACCACACAGATGAACAGATTCCTGGATGAGTTTGAGTGGTATGCGCAGGCTTTGAGACGTCAACGAGCGGATGGGGTGCCTTATTGAATGCACGGTGCGTTACAACCCCGTGCTGGCATAATCAAGGACGATACACCCTGAGCAGGATCGCTTATTGCGTCTTTCGTCCCGATGAGTACTGCTACCTCAAACTGAAACGGACAAAGACCATCATGAACAGCTTTAAATGCACTCTCAGGACAAGCCTATTGAAGCAACATTTGTACGAAATTGGTGCAAGAACTGGGTTCGCTTAGGTTTACCTCCGTATTTAATATCGGCGATGGCAACCTGTTTAATGCGGGCTGCGTTTAACCGACCAATCTTCCGGCAATTTAAGAAAACTGACTTTTTCAACAGAATTGGTTGAAAGCGGAAGGTGGACAGTTATCGGTGACGCACATACTCAGAGCTTTATCACCTCCGCTACAGCGGCCATGAACGCCTCTTTGCCAGTTCTGCCTTTCAAACGCTTGGATGGTCGGTTCCACCAAGCCGATGAAGGATGGGACGAAGCCCTTACCTGCAATCCCTGTCCCCGTATCTCGTCAAGCAGCGTGGTCTTCTTCGCGGACTTCCAGGCCAAGGAGCTACAAAACACTACCAGATCTGGCTTTATCACCCTCACCACAGCCCCCACTGTTGCGGCGCTGCTGGCCAGGTCCAAAGGACTGACCCAGATCGACTCGCCCGCCTGCTCGGCGGGACGCTGGAAGTAGTTCATGAAAGCAATCGACATGAACGAATTTTCAGGCATCACGCCCCCGACCTCCAAAGCGCTGGCGATATTTCTGTAGATGGTTTTGGAAGCACCTTTCCAGTGGTTGCCGATACCGTTATGGATGATCCCACGAGTATTTATCCAGCCTTGATCTACGACGTCAGTAAGATCTATACCTGAGTACCAGCTCTGGGGATTGTGGTGATAGGTACTGTTTGGCTCCAAGTAATGGCTTTCACCCAAGACCAATATTTTCGCCGGTGCAGAGCGGTAGCCCGACCCCACCCAAGGCTTCAGGTTGGGATAAAGAGTGAAGTGAGGAATACATTTAAGTTTCGTATCGAAGGAATAGTCCTGCAAGCACTGCGTCCTTTTAAGGGGTCGGGGCTGTAGCGCCCAGAAAAATAAAAAGCATCTAAACAGTCCATCGCGCTACACCACTTGAGTGTCAACTTCCTGCAGATAAATGTCGCCCAAGTGGGGGTAATGCATCGTCAAAACCGCCCATCTCAATCCCTGTACCCCGGGCACTTCGCCAAACACCTTGGATGAGTGTTCGACATTTCCCGCATATTCTTCAACTCGCTCAAGGTGACTTTCCCAGCCCGCCACATCTAAAAAATTCACGCCGAAAATGATGACGCTGCCGGTAGCCGCCTTTTCCGCCAGAGCTTTAAGGCGAGTCATGTACCAATAATCTTTGGCCGCACTTTCGAACATTTTTCCTTGATTGGAGTTTGCGAAAGGCGCTTTGAGCTCAATAAAATGAAAGCGCTTTTCGTCCTGGTCCCGTACCCACAAGTCGCATTGTTTGGTAACGATATCCATCTCGGCCCAACGTTGATCGAGGGCCACCTTGTATTCCACGCCGACGTCGCCCATCCAGCCATCGTGGGGACCACTAAGGCCGCGGGCACGGACCAACCAAAAGTAAAACTCGAATTTCAACCACCCCTCGAAACCATTCGCCAGCGCGCCGATGGATGAGGGCAAACAAATATGTTCTTTTTCCCACGACTGCAAAAAATCGCGAAACGCTGTTGCGACGTTATCGATACCGCTCATTGGATACATCCTTGTAAGTACCACACATTTTGGCAGACTGCCATCATGCGCTTTAGTTGCTATAACGTCCAACGGCAGAATGATAAGACCTGCTGTTCCGACTAAAGAATATCGCATCGTCTTTTTGGCTTTGTATCGTCCCGGGAGCGCTTACTATTTATAGAGATTTCCCCCTAAACCCCTTCCAACTCACCCAACAACTCAATCCCAATCACCAGCTCACTCGCCGACAAATTCTCCCGCAAGTGCGCCACGGACGAAGTCCCCGGAATCAATAAAATATTTGGCGCCCGTTGCAGCAACCAAGCCAGCGCGACACGCAGCGGCGAAGCTACCAACTTCACCGCGACGCTCGAAAGAACGTCCGACTGCAGCGGCGTAAACCCGCCCATGGGGAAGAACGGCACATAGGCAATGCCCTGCGCGCCCAACTCGGCGATGAGTTGTTCGTCAGCCCGGTGGGACAGGTTGTAGTGGTTCTGGACGCAAACGATGTCGGCGATTGCCTGCGCTTGCTTAACCTGTGTTGCCGTGACGTTGCTCAGCCCCAAATGGCGAATGAGGCCTTGGCGTTGCAGTTCAGCGAGGGCGGTGAATTGTTCTTCGATGGAATCTTCGTTGGGTGAATGCATGTTTCCCCAAGCCCGAAAGTTCACCACTTCCAGTACGTCTAGACCCAGGTTATGCAGGTTGTCATGCACGGCACGGGTTAGTTCGGCTGGAGTTTGGGCCGGGTTCCATGAAGCGTCAGCTCCGCGCTGGGCGCCGACTTTGGTCACGATTACCAGATCTTCAGCGTAGGGGTGCAAGGCTTCGCGGATGAGCTGGTTGGTGACATGCGGACCGTAGAAATCGGCCGTATCAAAGTGGTTCACCCCGGCCGCTAGCGCTTCGCGCAGTACTGCGATTGCCGCTTTCGGGTCTTTGGGTGGACCAAATACCCCGGGACCGGCTAACTGCATGGCGCCGTAGCCCATTCGGTTAACTGTCCGACCGCCCAGTAAAAAGGTTCCTGCTTTGCTGGCGTCGCTCATCTGGTGTGCCTCTGTCGATGGGTGTAGACCCACTATAGTCATTGACCACTCCATTGATAATCAGGTGCAATCGGCACGGGTTGTACGGAGCAGCGAACAATGGCGACAGATATTCAGGACTTGCTGGCCTTTGTGGCCGTGGTCAACGCAGGCGGATTTCGCGAGGGCGCCCGTGCGAGCGGGAAATCGGCTTCAAGCCTCAGCGACGCGGTCCGACGCATAGAAACCCGGTTGGGCGTGCGTTTGCTCAATCGCACCACCCGCAGCGTGGCGCCAACCGAGGCCGGCGCCCGGTTGATGGAGCGCATCGTACCCGCACTGGGCGAAGTCGAGTCGGCGTTGGATGTGGTCAACGACTTTCGCGACCGGCCTTCGGGCACGCTCAAATTGAACGTGCCGGTCAGCGCCGCACGGTTGGTACTTCCCGCGATCATCACGCCGTTCCTGAACGCCTACCCCGACATCCGCCTGGAAGTGATCGTCGAAGAGAGCTTCGTCGATATGCTGGCGGCGGGTTGTGACGCTGGCATTCGCTATGATGAGCGACTTGAACAGGACATGATCGCCGTGCCCATCGGCCCTCGATTTCAACGCTTTGCGACCGCCGCATCGCCAGCCTACCTGAACGCCAGAGGTCGGCCCGAACACCCTCGAGACCTGCTCGACCACGCCTGCCTGCGCGGCAAATTCCCCAGCGGCTCAATGCCGCCTTGGGAATACGAACGTGATGGCGAAACCCTGCGCGTCGACCCGACGGGTCCGTTGATCGTCAGGGTCGGAGGCGCCGTGGACTTGGCAGTACAAGCGGCGATAGATGGCTTGGGCATTGTTTACTTGTTCGAGGACTGGTTGCGTCCTTACTTGGACAGCGGCGCACTAGAACCGGTACTTGAACCTTGGTGGCAGAAGTTTACTGGACCGTTTTTGTATTACCCAGGGCGCCGCTATGTGCCCTCGCCGTTGAGGGCATTTGTGGACTTTATTAAGGCCGGTTGAGAGGGGTTGATGGGTAGTTGATCGATGGTGGCAAACGCAACGCTTCCCGAATAAATTCGGTCCCACAGGGATCGTTACTAATCTGAGCACCGCGCTCTGGTAGGCTATTCCACCAATCCTGCCCCTTGGTTCGCAAGATGAGCTACACGCCCACAGCCCTGCGCATGCTAGATGAACTAGGCATTCCGTTAAGCTCCGTAATGGATCGCAATCTGCAAGAGTTCGTTGAGGCGAACGGCTTGGAGCTTGCTGAGGTTGACGCAAACGGAAGAGAGCACTGGCTGACATCTGTTGCTGCCCAGGCGTGGCGACAGTTGAAAGCTTCCGCCAGTGAGCAAGGGGTGGAGATTTACATTGTTTCGGCTTTCAGAAGTGTTGAGCGGCAAGCGGCAATCATCAAAAGAAAGCTGGACTCGGGTTTAAGTATTGAAAACATTCTTAGGGTCTCGGCGCCTCCATTCTTCAGCGAACACCACACCGGGTGTGCCGTCGATATAGGCACGCCAGGCTGCGCTGCCCTCGAACGCGAGTTTGAAGATACATTGGCGTTTGAGTGGCTGGCAGAAAACGCGGAATCATTCGGTTTCCAGATGTCTTACCCGCTCAACAATCCCACCGGCTACGCCTATGAGCCGTGGCATTGGCGAGTTAGATCTGACTTCGAATGACTTCGGTCCCACATTTGGGTAATGCACACGTTTTTGTAGGAGCTGCCGAAGGCTGCGATAAGCCCGAAGGACCTTCGCCGACACGTTGGTATCTACAGAAACGCCGCCCGCGTGGGGATCGTCTGCGGGACCGCTTCGCGCTCCATCGCGTGCAAGCTGATCTGATCCAATGATGTCGGTCATGTCCCATAGCAAAAACCCTGGACCTTCAAAGAAGAGACCAGGGTTTTCAACCTTCCAGGGTAAATCCCTGCATCGGTTCAAACGGCGGGAACCCTATCGGTTACTACCCACGCCATTGTGAGCCAAATGACTGCCAAGCCTGAAAACAGTGCGACATATTCTTGATTTGTCATCACAGGTCCTCCACTCACTGATTCAGTTTATGGCGATGTCTATCCCGTTCAAATACCCAAACAGGATTAATACTTTCGATAGCAACGCCTGCACGCACCCCTCGTCTCCATCCACGTTTCAGCCGCCCCCTTTGAGGTGTAACCTACGCCCCGGTTGCCGTTTGGCTCGACGTTAATGTGCATAAAGGAAAACAAGATGGACGCATTAGACTTGAATGAAGCCGCACTGGCGAAATACATCACCACCAACCCTGGCCTGCTGGATGAGATAAAAGACCTCAGCCCGGAGGAGCAAAAGCAGCAGACGCAATGGGCGTTCGAAGATGAAGCCGAAGATCAGGGCATCGAACCCTGGGAGCTGGCATTGCAGCTGGTCGCGGAAAACCCTGAGCAATTGAAAGCCATGCGCCTCGAAGCGCATCACCAAGTGGCCGAAACCTTGGGTATGGACTGGGCCGAATACTGCGAGTTGAATGACATTCAGGAATGAGTCATGAACGCTGTCGTTTAGATTCAACGACATCGGCTCAAACCCTGACTCACCAGTCAGTCATAGCGCTTTACCTTGGCGCTTTGGATGGGTAACGTCTGCCGTCTTCAACACAAGGATTCGCGTCATGAGTGAGTTGATTTCGTACAGCCTGGAAGACGGCATCGCCACCCTGACCTTGAGTAATGGCAAGGTCAATGCAATTTCCCCGGAGGTGATCACGGCCTTCAACTCGGCGCTGGACCAAGCCGAGCAAGACCGCGCGGTGGTGATCATTACCGGTCAACCGGGCATTTTTTCTGGGGGTTATGACCTCAAGGTCATGATGACGGGCCCGGTAAACGCGATCAATTTGGTCACGGCCGGTTCGACCTTGGCCCGCCGCCTATTGGCGCACCCGTTCCCGGTGGTTATTGCTTGCCCCGGCCACGCCGTCGCCAAAGGCGCGTTCCTGTTGTTGTCAGTGGACTACCGCATCGGCGTCGATGGGCCGTTCAGCATTGGTTTGAATGAAGTTCAGATTGGCATGACCATGCACCACGCCGGGATTGAGTTGGCGCGTGACCGTCTGAGTAAATCCGCGCTGCATCGCTCGGTGATCAATGGCGAGATGTTCGACCCAAAAGGCGCCGTGGATGCGGGGTTCCTCGACAAAGTGGTCAGCGCCGAAGACTTGCAAAGTGCTGCACGCGCCGCTGCAGCGCAGTTGAAGAAGATCAATATGGTTGCTCACAAAAACACCAAATTGAAGGTACGCAAAGCCCTGCTGGACGCCCTTGACGAGTCGATCATGCTGGATCAGCAACACTCAGTGGTCGGATAACGTCCTGATTGAAAATGCCTGGCGTCTGCCGGGCTTTTTATTGCCTGTGAACTCGCAAAACTTTGCCGACTCTGATCAGGAAGACCACGTTAAGCTGCGCGCTTCGTGAACTGCCACCTTAAAGAAGAAGCGATACCACCATGGGTCGAGTCGTTGCTGCTGCGGTTTACAGCGCCGGAAAGAAAGTTGCCAATATCTCCATTGATGAGGGCGCCGAATGGGCGGCCAAGCCCGGACATTTCGTTTGGATTGGGTTAGAGCAGCCTAACGCGGATGAACTGGCCATCCTGCAACGCCAGTTTCATTTGCATGAACTGGCCATCGAAGACGCCCTGGAAAAGCACAGCCGGCCCAAGTTGGAAACCTTCGGCGATGCGCTGTTTATCGTGACGTATTCGCCGATTCGCGAGAACGGCAAACTCGAGTTTATCGAGACGCATATTTTCGCTGGCAAAGGCTATGTCATCACCTCGCGCAACGGCCATTCTAAATCCTACGGATTGGTGCGTCAGCGCTGTGAAGCACGGCCGTTGCTCCTGGAACATGGCGAAGACTTCGTGTTGTACGCGCTGCTGGATTTCGTCACCGAGTGCTATCAACCAGTGACCGAGGCCATCCATGCCGAACTCGACGAGCTTGAGGGTGGTGTGTTGGGCGGCGTACTGATGGAGGCCGATATTCTGAGCATTCACAGCCTGCGTCGCGATGTCCTGCGGCTACGACGCTACGTCGCGCCGATGGTGGAAATTGGCGAAGAGCTGCAGAAACTGGCCTTTCCGTTCATCGACAAAAACATGCGCCCGTACTTTCGCGATGTGGAAATTCACGTCACGCGGCAGATGGAAGACTTGGCCAACCTGCGGGATATCGCCAGCCAAACCATCGAAATTGGTCTGCTGCTGGAATCCTCCCGACAAAGCATTGTGCAACGCAAGTTCGCCGCCTGGGCCGCCATATTGGCGTTCCCAACGGCGATTGCCGGGATCTACGGGATGAACTTTCAGAACATGCCGGAACTGAGCTGGCACTACGGCTACTTCGCCGTGCTTGGGTTTATCGTCGCGGGATGCGTCGGTTTGTATGCCAGCTTCAAACGGTCGGGTTGGTTGTAATTCGGGTGACATACACCTTGTAGAGCCAACGTGTTGGCGAGGCACTGAACCTGTATCCACGGCGTCGGACCTCTCGCCAACACGTTGGCTCCTACAGAGGTCTTTCCCTCAGACCTCTTCAACCTCAACCTTGTGCGCCACAAACCGCATCATCCATTCCGCTACGGTTGTGCCTTGATGCTCGTGTTCTAGGCTGGCGATGGCATTGCTGTAAATATCGTCGCCAAGCGCTTGTTGGCGAATGTCCAGCAAAGCGCGGGAGTAGTCATGGATAAATTCAGGATGTCCTTGGAAGCACAACACCTGATGGTTGATGTGGTACGCGGCAAACGGACAAAACTCACTGGACGCGATAACGGTGGCGTTGTCCGGGAGTGCCGTCACTTGATCTTGATGGCTGATCAATAACGTCAGGTTATCAATGGCCGGTGTCATCCAGGGTGCAGCGGGCGCCAGCGTGTAGCGATGGGTGCCAACGCCCCAGCCCTGCGTCGCACGTTCAGTTTTACCGCCCAGCAGCAGCGCCAATAATTGATGGCCGAAGCAGATGCCAAGCAATTTGTCGCCGCGCTCGAAGCGTTGCAGCAGATAGGTTTTTAGCGTTTGAATCCACGGCTCGCTGCCAAATGAATCAGCCTTGCTGCCGGTCACCAGGTACGCATCGAACTGCTCGTCGTCCGCCGGATAAACACCGTGCATGACGTTGTAGATGCTGAATTGCGCAGCAATCGGTTGCCGTGAAAACAACCGCTCGAACATCTGCCCATAACCCTGAAATTGATCGACCAGTTCTGGCCGCAGGACATCGGTTTCCAAAATGCAGATGCGTAACGACATAAAAAATTCCCAAACGGTAAAGGCAATAGCGCACCACAGAGCCTGCCTTGGATAGCCACTCCAAGGCAAGACCCGAATGCTGTCGATTTGTCTCGTGCTAAAACGTCAGACCCTTGCTCGCCTTTTCCAGCAACAAGGCCGGCGGTTCAAAACGCTCGCCGTATTGCTCGGCCAAATACTGCGCGCGGGCGATGAAGTCGTTGAGGCCGTATTGATTGATGAACTGCAACGCGCCACCGGTCCAGCCCGCGAAGCCAATGCCAAAGATCGAACCGATATTGGCGTCAGCCGTGGACATCAGCACGCCCTCCTCCACACAGCGCACGGTTTCCATGGCTTGGATAAACAGCAGCCGATCACGCATGTCTTGCGCGGCGATTTGCCGGTCGGGGTTTTCAAAACGGCTTTTCAGCTCCGGCCACAGGTGCTTGGGCGCACCTGCCGGATAGTCGTAAAAGCCCGCCCCGGCGGCCTTACCGGCGCGTTTGTATTCATTCACAAAAAGATCGACGACTGCAAACGAAGGGTGCTCGGGTATCGGTTTGCCCTCGGCCTGCAAATCCTTGCGCGCCTGCTGGCGAATATGGCTCATCAAGCTCAACGACACCTCATCCGAGACCGCCAGCGGTCCCACGGGCATGCCCGCCTTGCGCGCTTGGGTTTCAATCATCGCCGCCGAGAGGCCTTCACCGAGCATGGCGATGCCTTCGCTGGTAAATGTCGCGAACACCCGCGAGGTGAAGAAGCCGCGGCTGTCGTTGACCACAATCGGGATTTTCTTGATGTGCAGTACGAAGTCGAAACCACGGGCCAACGTGGCGTCACTGGTGTGGGCGCCTTTGATGATTTCAACCAACTGCATTTTGTCCACCGGGCTGAAGAAATGCAGGCCAATGAACCGATCTTGTTGCGCAATCGCGGTCGCCAGGCCGCTAATCGGCAGGGTCGATGTATTGGAAGCGATGACCGCATCCGGCAAAGCCAGCCGTTCGGCAGCCGCAGTGACGGTGCGTTTGAGCTCACGGTCTTCAAACACCGCTTCAATGATCAGGTCACAGCCATGCAGATCACTGTCCTGCTCGGTGGGAGTGATCCGCGCGAGAATTGCGTCCCGCTGTTGTTCATCCATCCGGCCGCTAGAGACCTGTTTCTCCAGCAGTTTGACCGCGTGATGCTTGCCCTTTTCAGCGGCGGCTTGGCTGATGTCTTTGAGCACCACCTCAATCCCGGCTGAGGCACTCGCGTACGCAATACCGGCACCCATCATCCCAGCGCCCAGCACGCCGAGTTTTTTCGTCACTTGAACGGGAATCCCTTTGGGACGCGATACACCGGCGTTGATTTCATTGAGTTGGAACCAGAAGGCCCCGATCATGTTTTTCGCCACTTGGCCAGTGGTCAGTTCGGTGAAGTAACGAGTTTCAATAATCTGCGCGGTGGCGAAATCGACCTGGGCGCCCTCCACCGCCGCGCACAGGATTTTCTCCGGTGCAGGAAAACAGCCTTGGGTTCGAGCGCGTAAAATCGACGGCGCAATGGCGAGCATCTGCGCAACTTTTGGGTGTGAGGGTAAGCCACCCGGAATCTGGTATCCGGCCATGTCCCAGCGCTGCTTGGCCGCCGGATTGGCCATGATCCAGGCCCGGGCCTTGGCGAGCATGTCGTCACGGTCCGTGGCGAGTTGATCAATCAAGCCGGCGTCTAGCGCTTGCTGCGGGTTGACCTTTTTACCTTCCAGGAGAAACGGCAAGGCTTTCTCGAGCCCGAGCATGCGCACCATCCGCACCACGCCTCCACCGCCCGGCAACAGGCCAAGGGTCACTTCTGGCAATCCGATCTGTACGCGGGGATCGTCCAGCGCGATGCGATGATGGCACGCCAGGCAAATTTCCCAGCCACCCCCAAGCGCAGCGCCATTGATCGCGGCCACCACTGGCTTGCCCAAGGTTTCAAGTAAACGCAACTGAGCCTTGAGGCCCAACACCATCTGGTAAAACCACTGGGCTCGCGGCTTATCGACTTGAATCAGCTCGTTGAGATCGCCTCCGGCGAAAAACGTCTTTTTCCCCGACGTGATGATCACCCCAACGATGGCGTCTTTTTCTGCCATCAGCCGGGCCACCGTATCGGCCATGGCGTCGCGGTACAGCGCATTCAGGGTATTGGCCGTCTGGCCGGGCATATCGATAGTCAGAACCACAATCTGGTCCTGGCCCTTTTCATAGTGGATGGCAGCGTCGGCGGTGATGGTCATGAAGAAATCCTGATGAGCCGTTGAACGGGCTTAGTAACGTTCGATGATGGTGGCAATGCCCATACCGCCGCCGACGCACAAGGTCGCGAGGCCATAGCGCAACTGACGCACCTCCAACTCGTCGAGCAACGTACCTAGAATCGCGCAACCGGTGGCCCCCAGCGGATGGCCCATGGCGATGGACCCGCCGTTGACGTTGACCTTGCCGGCATCGATGCCCATGTCCTTGATGAACTTGAGCACTACCGAGGCGAACGCTTCGTTGACTTCGAACAGGTCGATGTCTTCAACCCTGAGTCCGGCACGGCTCAGTGCCTTGCGGGTGGCGGGCGCCGGGCCGGTGAGCATGATGGTCGGATCAGTGCCGGTGACCGCCGTTGCGACGATTCGCCCTCGCGGTCGCAAACCCAGCGCCAAGCCTTTGGCCTCGGAACCGATGAGCATGGCCGCAGCACCGTCGACGATGCCCGAGCTGTTGCCAGGTGTGTGGACGTGATGAATCCGCTCAACCTGGCTATAGACCCGTAACGCGGTGGCGTCGAACCCCATCTGGCCGATCGTCTCAAAACTGGGTTTGAGTTTACCCAAGCCTTCCAGCGTGCAATCACCGCGAATGAACTCATCGTGGTCGAGCAGCACGATGCCGTTCTGATCCCATACCGGAATCAAGGACTTACTGAACGAACCATCGCCCCGTGCTCGCAACGCTTTTTGCTGCGAATGCAGCGCGTAAGCATCGACATCGTGGCGACTAAAGCCCTCCAGGGTCGCGATCAGATCGGCACCGATGCCTTGCGGCGTGAAGTGGCAGTGCAGATTGGTTTGCGGATCCAGCACCCAGGCACCACCGTCACTGCCCATGGGTACGCGTGACATGGATTCGACGCCGCCGACAACAACCAGGTCTTCGAAACCCGAGCGGATTTTCATGGCGCCGAGGTTCACTGCCTCCAGCCCCGACGCACAAAAGCGGTTGATCTGCACGCCGGCGACGCTAACGTCCCAGTCCGCTACCAGCGCGGCGGTTCTAGCAATGTCTGCGCCCTGATCACCGACGGGGGTGACGCAACCCAGAACAATGTCGTCCACATGCCGCGTATCGAGCTGGTTGCGCTGTTGCAGGGCGGTAAGCAGGCCGGCCATCAAATTCACCGGTTTGACGCTGTACAGCGCACCGTCCGGCTTGCCTTTGCCACGGGGCGTGCGCACCGCATCGAAAATCAACGCTTCTGTCATGACAGCCTCGGATCACGGTAAGAAAATGGATTTCTGTACCGACACCATAAACGGGGTCTTCATTGAATCAATGACCGAAGCGCTCATTACACTTGACTGACCCCACTCGGACGAACGGTAGGTCACTATCAAATAGGCTGGGAAGATGTTAAACGTGTCTAGCAAGGGCGGAAAAGGAAGGTGGCAATGAGCTTCATTTCTTTTCTTGATGAAAAAAATAAACTTCGAACCAAATGGATCTAAGCCAAGTGACACGCGGGCTCTAAAGTTATCTTTATGACAGGCAAACGCTAAAAAAAGAAAATAGGCGTTTGAGTAGCCGGGTTTTCCGGGACACCTGATCAGCAGCACCCCCTTTGCCAGCTGCCCGATTAATGAACTGCTCAATAATCGGCGAGCTTTTGTAGCTCAGGAATAACAACAAAAGGCATTAGCCATGTTCAAATATTCGAAAATTCGTCAGGCGGGACTTATCGTCGTCGTCACTACCCTGGTATTGATCTTGCCAAACATGACCCGTCTGTTCGGTTAATTGTTTGGCTGTTCTGAAGCGGATTCATGATGAGTCCGGTTTCGGCAGGTCTGCACCTGGTATTTGGGTAAATCAGAAGTAAAGCTGGATGAATGCAGGGACGGCAGGAGATCCCGCTCATCTGCAACAAACACAATCTCTGTAAGAGCCAACTTGTTGGCGAGAAATAGCCCGTGTGCATCAAGCGTACTGCTTCGCGAACAAGTTCTCTCCTACAGGCAAGGGGGTGATGTTAGCGGAGAGGGTGCGCCATAGCGCACCGCTTATCAGCTTTGCTCTTGCGTCTGCGTAGCGCGGATCGGCGAGACCGATACCTTGGCATGCATTTGTTCGCATCCCCCCCCGCGACGCATGCCACGTACCGGACAGGCGTCCAGGTAATCCAGGCCCACGGCCAATTTCAAGTGACGCTCAGGTCGCGAGAGTTGGTTGGTGACGTCAAAGCTGTACCAAGCATCGTCAATCCAGGCTTCTGCCCAGGCATGACTGGCCAAGTGTTCGCTGTCTTCGCTGTACAAGTAGCCCGACACATACCGCGCAGGAACGCCCAGGCTTCGGGCGCAGGCCAGAAACGCGTGGGTATGGTCCTGACACACGCCTGCTTTACCCGCGAATGCCTCGGCAGCGCTGGTGTCGACTTCAGTCGAACCGGGTGTATAGGTCATGTGCTGGTTCAAGCCGTGCATCAAATCAATCAGCGCGGTGCGGTCTTTGCGCTGTTGACACTGAAGGGCAGCGAACGCGCGTATGGCTTCGTCAGGTTCGGTCAGACGGGTGAACCGCAAGAACGGCAGCGCTGATTGGCTTTCGTGCTCGGATTCAGTTTTCTCGTCGATTTCAACCTGACCACGGGCGCCAATAATAATCGCTTCGTGGGGCTCATCTAGCGTTAGCACGTGGAGAATGTTGCCGAACGGATCAATTTGCGCGCGCACTGGACGCGGCAACGTCAACTGCCAGCTGAGCACATGCTGGCGTTCACTGTCATGCGGCGTCAACCGCAGGTATTGGATACTGGCACGGACCTGGTCTTCATAGTGATACGTGGTTTCGTGGCTAATTGAGAGTCTCATGCAGCCTCCAGGTACGAAGTGTGAATAGCGTTACCCAATTGGGCTACCAACGGAATGAATTCGTTCAACCACTTATGCAAACCCTCATCGAGAATTTCATCGATGCCGGTGTAACGCAGACGCGCGTCCAACTGCGCGGCCAAGCGTTGTGCCGGACGACCATTGGCCCCAGACAAGCTGGCTAGCGTTTCGTCAATTTCTTCCATGCAGGCGCGCAACGAACGTGGAATGTCGGCACGCAACAGCAGTAACTCAGCGACATGGCGCGCACCCGGCGCGTCCCGATACAGCTCGGTATAGGCTTCGAACGACGACAGTGCCCGCAACAACGCACTCCACTGGTAATAACCATGGGCCGTGGTGTCTGCAACCACTTCGGTATCGTGGCCGCGTAACTCAAGCATCTCGTAACGGGCGTCCAGTAAACGCAAGGTATTGTCCGCGCGCTCGATGAACGTCCCTAACCGAATAAAGCGGAATGCATCATGGCGCATGATGGTGCCGAGGGTGGCGCCGCGAAACAGGTGCGAACGCTCCTTGACCCATTCGCAGAAACGGCTGATGCCGTAACGGCTCAGGCCCTGATCAGCGATACCGCGAATCTCCAGCCACGTGGCGTTAATGTTTTCCCACATGTCCGCCGTAATTCGGCCACGTACCGCATGGGCGCTGGCCCTCGCTGCACCCAGGCAGCTGTAGATGCTGGCCGGGTTGTTCGCGTCAAGGGCGAAGAAGTGCAACAAGCGTTCAGCGTGCAGTTCACCGTGGCGTTCGACGTAGTCGTCCAGCGTTCCGGTGATCAGCAGCGGCATGGCAATTTCATGCAAACCGTCGTCTTGCCCGTCCTGTGGCATGAGCGACAGCGAATAACTGACGTCGAGCATCCGGGCGAGGTTTTCCGCTCGTTCCAGGTAACGCGACATCCAATACAAATCCGAGGCAGTTCTACTTAGCATTGGCAGGCTTCCTTAATCCTCAACCACCCAAGTGTCCTTGGTTCCACCGCCCTGGGACGAGTTTACGACGAGGGAGCCTTCACGCAGCGCCACTCGGGTAAGGCCACCGGGAACAACCCGGGTTTCACGGCCGGAAAGAACAAACGGGCGCAAGTCGATGTGGCGCGGGGCGATGCCGTTCTCGACAAATGTCGGACAGGTCGACAAGCATAAGGTGGGTTGTGCGATATAAGCGTGCGGTTTGGCCTTGAGCCGAGCTCGAAACGACTCGATCTCTGCGGCCGTGGCCGCCGGACCCACCAGCATCCCGTAACCGCCCGATCCTTGGGTTTCCTTGACCACGAGTTCTGGCAAATGCGCCAGCACGTGGGATAACTCTTCCGGTTTGCGGCATTGCCAAGTCGGAACGTTTTGCAGCAGTGGCTCTTCGTCCAAGTAGAAACGAATCATGTCCGTGACGTACGGGTAAATCGATTTATCGTCCGCCACTCCTGTGCCGATGGCGTTAGCCAGCACCACGTTGCCGGAGCGATAGGCTGACAACAGACCCGGCACGCCGAGCATCGAATCAGGGTTAAACGCCAGCGGATCGAGAAACGCATCGTCCAGACGGCGGTAAATGACGTCGACGGCTTTCGGGCCATCGGTGGTGCGCATGAACACACGGTCATCGCGCACGAACAAGTCAGCACCTTCCACCAACTCAACCCCCATCTCCCGCGCCAAAAAGGCGTGCTCGAAAAAGGCGCTGTTGAAGCGGCCCGGCGTCAGAACCACAACGCTCGGGTTATCAATGGGGCTGGAGCTTTTCAACGTATCGAGGAGCATGTTCGGGTAGTGATCGATGGGCGCAATACGCTGCGCCGCAAACAGTTCCGGGAACAGACGCATCATCATCTTGCGGTCTTCGAGCATGTAGCTCACGCCGCTCGGCGTCCGCAAATTGTCTTCGAGCACGTAATAAGTGCCGTCGCCATCACGCACCAAGTCGACGCCAGAAACGTGCGAATAGATGTCGCGGTGCAAATTCAGGCCTTGCATCGCCAACTGGTATTGCTCGTTGGCCAGCACCTGTTCGGCGGGAATGATCCCGGCCTTGATAATTCGCTGATCGTGATACAGGTCGGCGAGGAACATATTCAACGCCTTGACCCGCTGAATACAGCCACGTTCGACGAAGCGCCATTCACTGGCAGGAATGCTGCGTGGAATGGTGTCGAACGGGATCAGTCGCTCAGTGCCTTGATCGTCGCCATACAGGGTGAATGTGATCCCCGCACGATGAAACAACAGATCGGCTTCACGCCTGCGCTGAGCCAATAACTCGGGCGGTGTTTCGCCCAGCCAACGGGCGAATTCCCGATAATGCGGGCGGACCAGGCCACCAGCATCGTACATCTCATCATAAAAGGTGCGGATCATGCCGTACTCCTTGTCACCACGGACACCAAAGGCCTTCGCAAGGCCCGTGCCATCGGCATAAACGCTTATTTATCAAGCCGTTGGATAAATACTTCCCACAGGGTGCACCCTTCTTGTGCAGTAACCGCCCCAGAAAAATCTCCTACGCCTCATTCGGAAGCATCTTTCATCGCTATTGGCTATCAACAGCATAGTCAGAGTTGATTTCACGAGGGGAGTTTGTTTCCCCATAATCGCCAGCATTCAAGCGAACCATGGGCTGAATCCATTCATCGAGATTGAGTTTTTATCGAACGCTTAACCGAACTTCCCTTTGAGCCACTCTATGAGTGGCTTTTTTTTGCCTGGCGGCTATGAAACCCCATCGCTAAATAGGGCATGGGTCAAGCGGCACGGATGGAACCGACTGACGAAGCGTCAGCCGGTAAGGATGCAGCGAACCAATGTGTGGCACAGGCGCCCGTGGTTAGTGGAGGCCTTTGATCACTTGAGTGACTCCCCAACCCTCGACCTCGCCATCCAGAGGCGTGATCATGGTTTGAAAGTCCTGTTCAAAATCACCGATGCCACCATACGTGGCGTACATCAATTTACTCAACTGAAGATGCCATGCCCCGTCATCACGCGCGCTGACCTGCGCGTTCAGGGATTCTCCGCGAAACTGCCCTGCAGCCTGCCGTGCCCGGTCCTCGTCCGGGAAGACGGCGTAAAACTCGATGGGATGGATGCTGGCGAAATCAAAACCGCCCTCTTTCATGCGGCGCAGTACGTTACTGCTGATGTCCTCTTGATAGGCTGTGCTCATGAAACGTCCTCCTATGCAACGATAGATAGAGTTTCAACTTTCCCGGCACGACCACTGAACAGTGGCCGCTCAGCGACAGATACTCTGCCACCGGGGAATCAAGCATGTAGCTGACAAGGCCAAGTGGTGAAAAACCTGGCGTCGACATGAAGAGACCGGAGCAATGCTGCGCCGGCCTCATTTGCAGAGTAGTCCTATCGACCGCCTGTGCCAATGGCAAAACAGGATTAACGAGCGAGCGCTCAGGACGCCTCGGTGACGGTGAGAATTTGCACGCTGTGCATCGCTTTCAGAGACTTTACGGTCGGCTCGGGCGCTCGACCGTCGAGGTCGTTCAAATCAAGCTTATCGGCGATAGGAAACAACACCTCACGCAGGTAATCTGCTGCGTCTTCATTACTCGGGCGTTGCTCACGTTCAAGCTCAAGGCTCTGCTTCACACCGTCTTTATCGACATACGTAATGGTCCACTGTTTCATCGATGTCTCCTTGGCCAAGCCGAAAAGCGGCTCACTCAATCTGGACCTTGAGCTTTCCCCATTCGTTCCACCGCGATGCACGCTAAAAAACAGGCAAAAAAAGAGGCCAATCAAGGCCCCTTTTTTCCGATCAGGTCACTGTCAGCGCTTTGTACCGCCGCTCACACCCGCTGTGTTGTCCATCAAGCTTTTGGTCGCCGTTTGTATGAACGCTTCCAGCCTTTCCTTGAGCTGCGCCTGATCAGGTTGATCAGTCATCAATTCAGCGTGGGGTTTGGCGCCCAACTGGTATTGATACAACAGCGGCTCCATGCCTTTGGGCTCGACCAGAATGCGGTCACCCGTGACATAACCCACGGTCAACTCGCCACCCGAGGGTTTGATAACACCGAAACCCTTGTCGCCCTCAGGCAGGTTGAGCAGGTCGCGGCCCCAGCACTGGTTGCGCGACTCACCGCCCAAACGGCCCATGATGGTCGGCACAATGTCGATTTGAGTGCCGACGGTACTGCTGCGCTTACCGAACTTTTCCTGAATTCCAGGGCCAATCAACAGCAACGGCACGTTAAAGCGCCCCAAGTCCAGCTCAGTGAGTTGCTTGTCATTGCCGAAGCCGTGGTCGCCAACGATCACGAACAAGGTGTCCTTGAAGTAAGGTTCTTTTTTCGCTTTCTCAAAAAACTGCCCCAGCGCCCAGTCGGCATAGCGCATGGCAGTCAAGTGTTCGTCCAACGTGCCGTGGCCGGTAACGCGCTCAACGGGCAAGTTGGCGGGAAGCGCGTAAGGCGTGTGGTTCGATAGCGTTTGCAACAGCGCATAGAACGGTTTTTTGCCTTCGCGGGCTTTCAGCTCTTGAGCGCCACGGTCAAACATATCCTGGTCGGATACGCCCCACGTTGGGTCGGAGAACACTGGATTGACGAAATCGTTACGACCGATAAACGTGGTCATTCCCTGATTGCTGAAAAACCCCGACTGGTTGTCCCAGGCGAAATCGCCGTTATAGACATACACGTCGTCGTAGCCACGGGCGCTGAGCAACTGCGGCAGGCCGGACAGTTTGTTACTGCCTTCCGGGGTCTGCATCAGGTATTCGAACCCAGGCAAGTTAGGGAAACACGCCATGGTGGCGAACATGCCCTGGTGGGTGTGGGTGCCGTTGGAAAAGAAGCGGTCAAACAACAAGCCTTCTTTCGACAGCTTGTCGAAGTTCGGCGTGATATTGGCGTCGCTGCCCAAAGCGCCCACCGAGTGACCGGCGAAGCTTTCCATCAGGATCACCACCACGTTGCGAATCGGCAGCGTGTTTTCGACCGGCGGGACGGTGTCACGGCGCACGGCGGCCACGTCGGCGTCAACCAAAGTGTCATTGGCGGTCAGCAGCATGTCACGAGTGACCTTCTGCGCCTGCGCATCCGGCATGGTTGATTTCCAGATGTTGGCGCGCTGGCTCGAACCCAAAGCTTTAGCCGCTTCGATCAGCGACAAGGTGCCATTGAGACCCAACTGGTTGGCGAAGTTCGAATCCGTGGTGTAAGCATCACCCCATCTCAGCGGCGGGCCTTGACGCAAAGTGCCACGAGACGCAATCACCGCCACCACCATACACAGCAGCAATACGGCAATGCGCGTGTACCACGGCGCCACCGAGCGGATGCTACTGGCGCTGACGCTCGGTAGGCGCTGTGGTCGCGTCAAACGATCGATGCCTTTGAACACCAGGCTCAGCAGCCAAGTCACAGCGGCCCACACCAGCAGATAGCGCGCTACCGGGAAACCGTACCAAAGCATGCTTAGCACGGTTTTCGGGTCTTCTTTGACGTATTGGAACACCAAGCCATTGAGGCGCTGGTGAAACTCACGGTAGAAGTCCATCTCCATCAAGCCCAGGAACAGCGTGATGCTGGCGCCCAAGGTCAGCCAGAAACGGAACAGACCCCGCCAATTCATCGTTCGGGCGCTGAGCAGTGCCAGCAACAATGGGATCAGCAAGTAGACCGTCAGGCGCAAGTCAAAACGCAGGCCATTGCCCATGGCTTCTATAAAGGTCGAAGCCGGCGTCGTGCCGATCATTTGACGGTTATAGACCAGCAACGCGACGCGCAGCAGGCTGTACATCACCATCAGCACCACGCCGCTCAGCAGGGTGTAAGCCAGGTGCGATTTGACGGAAGGTTGTAGCGAGCGCGACGAGGCGGGCTGATGACTCAGTGCGTCCGTTTTGGCCATGGTGTTCTAAGATCCGTTGAATTCGAGGGAGAAGGTTGAAGGCAAATGTGCCCCGCCCGTTAAGCAACTAAGCGGGCACGATCTTCTTCGAAAGGCTGTGAAATTTATGTAGCACCCTAGGGCTGAAATGTAAAAAATCCTTTCAGCCTGGCGCCTAAACCGTAATTAGTCGTTACTTGGCTTGTTCACAGCGTGCAAAACATATTGCGGCATGGCAAATGCGCCAATATGAATTTCGGGATTGTAGTAGCGCGTGATAATACCGCTGCCCGCAAAACGCTGACGCAAGGTCTCCAGCGGCAACTTGCGATACGCCGTGTTGGTCGCGCCCCAGGCAAAGGTCATGGCGCCGCCGATATAGGTCGGAATCGCAGCCTGGTAGAAATGCCAATCCGGGAACAGGCTGCGCAAGCGACCCGCCGTGGTCTGAACTTCGGTCAGTTGCATGAAAGGCGTACCGTTTTGGGTGACCAAAATGCCGCCTTCATTCAAGCAGCGGCGGCAGGCTTGATAAAAGTTCTCAGAGAACAGCACCTCTCCCGGACCGATTGGGTCAGTGGAGTCGGAAATAATGATGTCGAACTTTTCCTGAGTCGTCGCGACGAAACGCATGCCGTCGTCGATGACCAGATTCAGTCGCGGATCGTCGAAAGAACCCTTGGAATGATTTGGCAAATACTGTTTGCACATCTCGACCACGGTGCCATCGATCTCGACCATGGTGATGTGCTCAATGCTGCGATGCTTGGCCACTTCACGCAGCATCCCGCCGTCGCCGCCGCCAATGATCAGCACGCGCTTGGCGGAACCGTGAGCGAGAATTGGAACGTGGGTGAGCATCTCGTGATAGATGAACTCATCGGCTTCGGTGGTCTGAATCACGCCGTCGAGCGCCATGACCCGGCCCATGCGCGGGTTTTCAAAGATCACCAGGTGTTGATGTTCGGTACGCACTTCGTGCAGCAGTTTTTCCATACGAAAGCGCTGGCCATAGCCTTCGTACAACGTTTCTTGATAATCGCTCATGGGTAAGTCCCCGGTGAATGCTGGTGGCAACGGACAGCGACAGCTTGAAGACAAGCACCGCCCCTAATAAGAGGCGGGCATTCTACGTTGCGCAAGATGTCAGGTCGAACCTCTATTGGTCAGCCCCCGGTATTGAGATCGGAAACAACAAAGCGCCTGACAGCAATCAGCCGTCAGGCGCCTGGGTCCAGCATCGAATCAGACAAGGCCAGTCAGATGCGTACATTGCCCCGTGGCCCGGCAATCGCCCAGATAATCAGGCCTAATACCGGCAGCAGCAGAATCAGCAATACCCATAGGACTTTCATCCCGACTTCCCCGCCACTCTTCAATACATTGATGATCGCCCAGATATCCAGAACCAGGATGATCAGCCCAATCAGACCGTTAAACGTGGATCCCATGGTTGTTGCTCCTAAGTGAACACTCACCTGTTTAGGATGATTACACGCACAGAGGGTTCCGTTTCGGCAGGGTCTTATTTTGTCGATCTGTAGGGGCGGTGTGGGCGAAGGTGGTCGGGGTGTCAGTTTGATCGCCTGCCAACACGTTGGCCACTACCGGGATGGCATTCATCAAACGTAAAGCGCAATCCGCAACGCTTCCAACGACGGCGCAGCAGCAATCCCGACGGCTGCGCACAACTCAATCACGCGATCCACATCGTTGCCGAAAACCAGCACTGCCTGCAGATCGTCGTCCAGCGGTTGGCTCAGGTTGAGCAGCACGTAACCGCCCTTCTCCTTGTTCATGCTGCTTAGTTGGATCTGAATCCGATTTAGCGCGATCAGCGGTTCAACCTTGGCCAGTTGCTTGGGCTTGATGTTGAACGTTACTTCAGTGCCAAACGAAGCAACGATCTGCGCGAACAAATCCATATAGCTATCCGCCTGGAACAACACAGTATCCGGCAGGCTGCCCATCACCATCCATTCGCCCAACGGGAACGGGAAGCTATCGTCGTAGTTGACGTCAGGATTGGCGGCCAGAAATCCTTGCGGATCGGCGTAGGCTTTTTCGGCCTCGTCGGCCACTTGGGCGATTTCGTCTGCCTCCATGCAACCCGAACTGATTTTGCTGATTAATTCTATGAGTTGGTCTTTCATCGGAAGTCCTGACAGGCGGCTAGCAGCTAAAAAATTAGGCGCGGAGGATAGCCGGAAATCAAGCAAGCCTCTATGGGATAGCGGCTAATTGCCAAGCCGTTGGTCATCCATTAGGAATTGAGCTTGCTCAGCAACTCAGCGGTGTCCACTGCGCCCATGGTTTGTGCGGCGGCTAACGGCGTAACGCCCCGAGCATCCTGAGCCTGTGGATTGGCGCCTTGAGACAGCAAGTAATCGACGATTTCAATACGGTTGAACATAGCCGCCATCATCAACGCAGTCCGGCCATCCGCTGATGCGCCTTCAACCTCCGCACCGCCTTCAACCAATAATCTGACCACCGGCAAGTCACCCTTGAAGGCGGCGCCGGCAATCGGGCTTTGTCCATTGTCGTTACGAATTTCAGGGTCCGCCTTGAAGGCCAATAACACCCGAACAGCTTCTGAGTGACCGTGATAACTCGCGAGCATCAATAAGGTGTCGCCTTTATGGTTGCGCAAATTAGGCGTCAGGTCCTTTTCCAGCAATAGGCCCAACATTCGCGCATCACCTTTGCGCGCCAGATCGAACACCTGCTCGGCAAACTCCAAGGCTTCGTCATCGGTCATTTGCTGGGCGGCGGCGGATTTGGAATTGTCTGACATGGTGCTACTCCTGAGACACAAGCTAAAACCTAGCCTGCTGCTATGAACGGGTTGCCGGCAGTTTCGAGAGCGGCCCGCTCAGGGTCAAGGTATATGGGCGATAGGGAAATTCAATAGCGACCAAAGCTTCGGCAATCAGTCGAGTGTTCTGGCATTTAAAGGTTCCACACACCGCACTGTAATTTGAAATTTAACCGCAAAATGCAGGATGCCCGATGGCCTTTCATGCAATATGCACGAGCCACAAAATTCGTGATTTAGCTAAGTGTCTGATTTAAATAGATATGTTTGGTATCAGAATGCTGGCACAGACACTGCAACAGTCCTCCCAAGCTTGTTACCCCCTTGAGCAACGGAGCCGCCTGACATGACTTTTATCCAAGAAAAATTTTCTTCCGTATTTTCTGAATTCGAAGTGACCACCCAGTTGCGTCCGGACGGCGGCGTTCTGCTCAGCCTGCGCAACACCGAAGGCAAACAAATTCGCCGTTCGGTGACCTACGCTCAATTGCACACCCCGGTCCAGCTGGACTGGGTAATCAGCGCCATTCGTCGTGACCTGGCCGCGCAAGCCAGTGAGTTGCCAGCGATCTCCATGCTGCAAAGCCAGCACCGGTTCGACCTGCCGACTTACCATACCCGCTAGGTCGAGCTGTAACTGTGGAGCGAACGTTGGCGAGGCGCTGAACTCGTATTTACGGGGCTGGCCTCTCGCCAACAAGTCGGCTCCTATAGCGATGCGGCGACGCACGTCTCCCACCGCATCAGTTAATACCTCCTTGCGGCGTTTCGCACCTACTTGTCCGGGTAGTTTCATTCAACGACCATTCCCCTTAACGTTTTCCTTGTCGGGCATTTCGCCCGACCTATTTGGAGAACGACATCATGAATAAACCCTCCCTTAATCGAGTGAAACCCTCACTGCAAAATTCATTCGGCTTTTATCCACTGACCAAGTGGTAACAGTCGAGCGTTAATCGAAACTTGCCGGAGCTTATCGCTGCGGCAGGTTTTATTTTTTTAAAGTGATGGAATTAAACATGAACCCACTTAGGGAAACTCTGAAAAAGGTTTTCAAATCTGGTGAAATGTCCCCCATCACATGAGCCGAGCGGTTGCCCCCCCATGAAGCAAATTTCTTTCGCCGATGCCGAGTACGCCGGTAAACGTAAGCGAACCCGCCGTGAGATTTTCCTGAGCGAGATGGACAAGGTCGTCCCCTGGAAGGGGTTGATCGCTTTGATCGAGCCGCATTATCCAAAAGGCGAAGGGGGCCGCCCGGCGTATCCCTTGATGGCCATGTTGCGTGTGCACCTGATGCAGAACTGGTTCGGCTATAGCGATCCAGCAATGGAAGAGTCTCTTTATGAGACCACGATTCTGCGCCAGTTCGCGGGGTTGAATCTGGAACGCATTCCCGACGAAACCACGATTCTCAACTTCCGTCGCCTGCTGGAGAAAAACCATCTTGCCGGGGGAATCCTGGAGGTCATTAATGGCTACCTGGGAGACCGAGGTTTGATGCTTCGTCAGGGCACAATTGTTGATGCCACGATCATTCATGCGCCGACGTCGACCAAGAATAAAGAGGGTAAACGCGACCCCGAAATGCATCAGACCAAGAAAGGTAATCAATATTTTTTCGGGATGAAAGCGCACATCGGAGTAGACGCTGATACGGGTCTGACGCACAGCGTGGTGGGCACGGCAGCCAATGTCGCGGACGTCACTCAAGTCGATCAGTTGCTGCACGGCGAAGAGACCCATCTCTGTGGCGACGCGGGCTACACCGGCGTAGAAAAGCGGCTTGAACATGAGGGGCGCGAGATGATCTGGTCGATCTCCGCCAGGCCCAGCAGCCGCCGCAAACATGGAGAAAAAAGCGTCATTGGCCGTGCGTTGCGCAAGATTGAATACGCCAAATCGCAAACTCGGGCCAAGGTTGAGCACCCGTTTCGGGTGATCAAGCGCCAGTTTGGTTACACCAAGGTGCGGTTTCGCGGGTTGGTAAAGAACACGGCGCAGTTGGTGACACTGTTTGCACTGTCGAATCTGTGGATGGCGCGCCGACATTTGATGGAGCCTATAGGACAGGTGCGTCCGCAGTATGGAAATTAAGGGTTAATAAGTGCTTAAAACCGGCTTATTCATCAATAAAAGCCGATATTTTCGAAATTTCAGTGAAGTACTTTCTTTCGGAGCGCTTGACGCCCGATTTGCCAGAAAAAGAAGGTCTTATTTCAGACCTTCCTTAGGACAAGGGTGTTACGCTGGTTCGTGTATTAGACTGACAAAATAATTCAAGGAAAGAGAATGTTCGATCAGTCGTTCAACCAAGTATCCATCTCCCGAATGCTTCGAAAAAGTGACTTCCTGACGACTCCTAGACTACGGAATCAGACCGTAAAATCGCAGGTGATATCACATGCTCTTGACAGAGCACGGCTAGGATTTGAAGGTTACGATTTTCTATTAAGCACCAAAGTTAAAAAGAAAATTATATATAGAATAAAAAACTTTTATGACGAACTTGTACTTAGAAAAATAAACAAGAACATACAAAGAAATATAAAATTAACTACTGCAAGCCGCGATTCTATTATAGCAAATATAAAAAATATTTTATCTGAAGGTGTATCGTACAGAATATATCGCCTCGACATAAAAAGCTTTTATGAGTCATTTCAATTTGAAGATGTCATTTCCGCCATATCAAAAATTCAAAGACTGAGTCCGACTACAAAACGAATAGTTAAAGAAATATTAACCAACTATGCAATTAGTGGGGGCCTCGGGGTGCCTCGGGGGCTAGCATTAAGTGCAACACTCTCAGAAGTAATGATGCTTCAATTCGACAAGACTATACGTACTCAGCCTGGAGTGTTTTTTTACTCTCGGTATGTTGATGATATCATCATAATTACAAGCGGAAATGAAGACGAATCTAAATTTATGAATTTAGCCTCCAGATTTCTTCCGCCGGGATTGCAATTAAACACGCAGAAAACAAACGTCCGCCATGCTAGCCAAGATATAAAACCTTATAAGCAAAACACTGTTGCTCCTAGTGAAATTTTGACATTTGAATTCCTAGGATATCAATTAACCGTACGCGAACCATTAAAAACCGCTGAGCGATCACAATTCAGAGATGTTTGGTTAGACATTGCAAGAAGCAAAGTCAATAAAATTAAAACAAGAATAACTCGTTCCCTTATTAGCTATTGCAAAGACGGAAATTACGACTTGCTTGAAACGCGCCTATCCTTTCTAACGTCCAACTTCAGTGTCTTGGACGCAGACCGAGAAAGGAAAAGGTTGGCCGGGATATACTATAACTATCACCGCGTAGATATGGAAAAATCAGAAGCATTAACTGAACTTGATCACTATTTTCGACAAGCAATACTGTCTGGATACGGCAAAGTATTTGATGAATTTTTCTGCAAAACTACAGTCGCACAGCGACGTCAACTCTTGAGATTCAGCTTTAGTCGCGGATTTAGGGAAAAGACTTTTTTGTACTTTTCTCGCTATAACCTAAAACTTGTTCAGGAGTGCTGGAATTATGCCTGACCCAAACGCAAAAACAATTAAAAAAAGCGATTACAACAGAATTTTAGTTACTGAAACCGTTCCATATGAAACTCCTTTAATTTTCTCAAACGACGGTTTTTACTCAATATGCAAAAAGCCGCAGGATGACAACTCAGTCTTAAATCTTCTATTTCAAAGACTAGTACTAGCAAAAGGTCGCAAGAAATTTTTTACCATTCCGTATCAATATAAAATCCGAAAAACCATTTTGGATTATCGACGATTATCTGTTATCCATCCAATATCACAGTGGGAAATGAAGCAATTCTATGAAACTTATGAATCTTTGATTTGCCACTACTGCTCCATAAGCAACTTTTCTATAAGGGCACCGCAAAGAACAGCTAGCGTTTTCTATTATAAAAATTCGTGGGAAAATATAGCTCAATATAAACGCGGAGCAGTCGAGGAAACTGGATCAGACAAACGTCATAAACATAGCTCATCTTTTTTTTCTTATCGAGGACACGATCGACTGTATAAATTCTTTAATTCCAACGAGTTTATATCGCTAGAGAAAGACTTTGCCTCTCTTCAAACGCTGGATGTTTCAAAATGCTTCGACAGTATTTATACTCATTCGATAGCATGGGCTACAAAGGAAAAACAATACGTCAAATCTAAAATAGGTCTATCAACCTTTGGTGCTGCTTTTGACTCACTGATGCAGAGAGCAAACTATAATGAAACTAATGGAATCGTGATTGGCCCTGAAATAAGTCGTATTTTTGCAGAAATCATTTTTCAAGATATTGACCAAATGGTACAAGCGCGTCTTGCAGGCGAATTGTATCGCTACGAACACGGCGTTAACTACTCAATTAAAAGATACGTAGATGATGTTTTCATCTTCGCTAAAGAAGAAAAAATCTCTCGAAAGATTTATGAGGTTTATGCTGACTGTTTAAACTCATACAATCTTCACGTAAACTCTTCCAAATCATTAACTTACACAAGGCCGTTTTTCACTGCAAAGTCCAAGGTAGTCCGTGAAGTTAACCAAAAAGTAAATGAGTTCTCAGAGAAATTCTTGGAGAGTAAAAACGGTAATTCTATACTCATTCCAAAAGAGATCCATCGAGTTGATCGGCTCGTCCATAGTTTTATTGACTCTATCAAAGCTACTTGCTCTACCAACTCAGTTGGTTATGATGAAGTTTCGTCCTATTTGATCTCAGCTTTTTTTGAGCGTGTCAAACGATTGATCAATATAGACTCGGTTGATCAGGAAGATGGATCAATTGATCAATATCGTGATGCGGTAATAGTATTTCTCGAACTCATCTTCTTCTTCTACTCTGTCGCCCCTTCTGTCAGCGCATCTTATAAATTGTGCGCATCAGTAATTTTACTTTCCAGGTTTTCGGAAATGTATTTGGGCCCTTACGAACATACTATAAAACAAAGAATTTACGAGCTGGCAGTGGAATTACTTCAGGGTGACTTAGGGGCTGTAGAGTCCGATGTCGACAACTTCATTTTTCTTGAAGCTTTGAACGTCATTCTCGCAATTAGCGATATGGGAGATGATTACCTACTTCCACCTGAGTTAATTCTGAAACTTTTTCAAGGCAAAAACTCTTATTATGATTTAGTTGCATGTTTATTTTATGTAAAAGACCGAGATCAATACCTATCAATTCAATCAGATATCATTTCACGTATAGAACGCCGTCTCGTCGATCTCAACTCGATTCAGACAGATGCAGAACAAGCGTGTTTATTTCTTGATTCCATTTCCTGCCCATATATTGACCGAAAAAAACGTTCAAGGTGGATTTACCGATTTTATCAAGCCTCTAGTGCACCCAAGCCAGTTAAACAGCAAATTGATGACTTTATCGAAAATACTGATGAAAACTTTTGGTTTGTCAACTGGAACGAAGTCGACCTGCTTAACGCTCTAGAAAGAAAGGAGTTGAGACAGGTTTACTAAGCATGGTAGGCTTCCACGAGAGAAGTAGCCAATATACCCTCCGCGTCTTCTGTATCTAGGTTGGCGCTTTACTTGCCTCTTGAAGCTAACAAATATCCTTTTTGGGTAGTGTTAGAAGACAGTTGCAGGAGCGACTTTTGCTTAGCAGAGGTTGCACACACTTAGGGGTGAGGCTACTTTTCACCTCCCGTCACCCCGTAAGCTAGCCCTCTCTACAAAGCATCTATGATGTGACGCCTACCCGGAACTCTTGTAGCTTGCACCAAAAAATCCCTGATTCCCTCTAGTGGATAGAGAGGCTCATTGCCAAGACGAACGTATGTGGGGCCTACGCGTCTTTTGCGCCACGCTTCTAAGGTTGACTCTTTGACACCGGCAAGAATGGCTAACTCAGATGCGGTTAAGAAGCCAAGAGCCCTAGCGATATGCTGCCGTTTTTCCTCATTACTTACCGTAGCCTCTTGCATATATTCTCCATCCTCTTTCTAACTAGAAATGATGGGACAACTATAAATTCATTTAAGGCGTATTGAAGGGGATGGAATTTGGAAAAAAAATACAAATCCCCCTCTTTGCTTAATGCTTTTGAACTCGCTCGAACGCGCTATGTACATCGGCAGCTTTAATAGAGGTATACCGCCTCAACATTGCCCATGTTTTATGTCCAGTCAGTAACGCAACATGGGGTATATCTAGTCCAGACCGGAAAAAATCAGCTGTAGCCTTGTGTCTTAAATCGTGAAAGTGAAGGCCCTGGATTTTAAGTTTTTGGCAGGCTCGGGTGAAAGCCGTACTAGCAGAACTGGCGTTCACACAAAAGACCTCCCCTTCTGTTCGGCCTGCAATCAGCGGGTCAACGATTTCCCAAGCTAGTGGAAACAAGGGGACTGTCTGATCGTTCCCCTTCTTCAACCTCGGATCCTTCCTGTCCCTGATTACAACGGTGTGCTTTTCCAGATCTATATCAGCAACCTTGATTCGGCAGATTTCCCCCAACCGCATGCCAGTAGCCAGACCAAATCTAACCAATGACGGCATATCGATCTTTTGTCGTGCGTTCCCATCCCAGTAGGAATACAGCGCGCTCAACTCCTCATCTGTAGGCTCTCTCTCTCGCTCCGCACTGCGAGTTTTCATCCCGCGATGCTTTAGGCTTTCTCTTGCCTCTAGCGCAAGGCGGTCATGAACATCGAGCCTTCGCGAGTGGCGCGCCCATTTCAAGACCGCTGACAGAAACGAAAGATCAGCAGCGATCGTTACCCCGCCAGCGCCATCAATTTCTCGTTTATCAATGAAGTCCCTCAAAACCGCTGCATTGAGCATCGAAAGCTTTACGCTCCCAAGTCTTGCACTCAGCATCTTAAGTGTGGCTTTTTTGGTTTTTCCAGCGTCGGCCGCCGCCATAGACGTATATTTTTCAATCAAATCAGAGAGTGTTGCACCCTTCGGCGGTGGCGCATAACCGCTCACTGCGACATGATTAGCATGATGCTCGATCGTGGCTGCCCAGTTTTTTGCTTCTACTTTTGTTGAAAATGTAGCCCCCTTATAGATACCGGCTTTGCGTACCTGTGCACGCCATTTTCCGCTTGGTAGCTTGGTAATAGTCGCCATTTCAACTCCTTGATAGCCGCGTATAGAGTGCGCGACTCGGGATTCTGCGGAAGCCCTAGCAACCAATGAAGGAGGGGAATTCTAGTAAAAAACACGATATCCCATCTCCAACGATATTGCCGAACCGTTGCGCCAGCGTACTTGCCGTTCAAACCCAGGAAAAACGCAAACGGTGTGCTGACCAATGCCCCTGTATAATACCCAGCCTATACCCTTTATGTGCACCTCGTGTGCACTTGATGCTGTGCACACGGACTTTACGGACGAAAACCAGTGACGAAAATCGTTACAAATCAACATGTTATGAATAGACGCTTTAGCGTCGCCCCGATGATGGATTGGACTGACCACCATTGCCGGTACTTCCTACGGCTCCTGTCAAAGCACGCCCTTCTCTATACAGAGATGGTCACCACCGGCGCATTACTCAACGGCGATCACGAGCGCTTTCTGCGCCATGACCAAACTGAGCATCCATTAGCGTTGCAATTGGGTGGCAGCGTCCCTACGGACTTGGCCGCATGCGCGCGGATGGCGGAGGCTGCGGTTTATGACGAGGTTAATCTGAACGTCGGCTGCCCGAGTGATCGGGTGCAGCACAATTTGATCGGTGCGGTGTTGATGGCGCATCCGGGGCTGGTGGCGGATTGTGTGAAGGCAATGCGGGATGCGGTGGCTATTGCGGTGACGGTGAAACATCGCATCGGAATCAATGGCCGAGACAGCTACGCTGAGCTGTGTGATTTTGTTGGTCAGGTGCATGAAGCGGGTTGCACCAGTTTTACCGTGCATGCACGGATTGCAATTCTTGAGGGCTTGTCGCCCAAAGAAAACCGCGATATTCCGCCGCTTCGGTACGACGTGGTAGCAAAGCTGAAGGCAGACTTTCCCAATCTGGAAATCATTCTGAACGGTGGCATCAAGACCCTTGAGGAGTGCGCCGAGCACTTGGAGATCTTTGACGGGGTGATGTTGGGCCGCGAGGCTTACCATAATCCGTACATTCTGTCTGACGTCGATCAACGGCTGTTTGGCAGCACCGCGCCGGTAATTTCCCGAGCGCAAGCGCTGTCGGCCTTGCGGCCTTATATTGCTGCGCATATCGAAAGTGGTGGATCAATGCATCACATCACTCGCCACGTACTGGGTCTTGGCACGGGCTTTCCAGGAGCACGGCGTTTTCGGCAACTGTTGTCAGTCGACATCCATAAAGCACAAAACCCGCTGGCGCTGCTCGATCAAGCGGCAGAGCTGCTGGATGGTCGCTAGTTATCTATAAGTTAACGGAACAAGCTGTGCGGACGGGGCTCAAATGGATCTGGATTGCCCATCCGCCTCAGGACGCATCGACGAAGATGCTCTCTTGAGTGGCCGGCAGCGCTCGGGTAATGTCATCTAACCGCACAGGACAGAGCACACTCATGACTTCCAAGCTGGAACAACTCAAGAAAATCACCACTGTAGTCGCCGATACCGGCGATTTTGATGCCATCGCCCGTCTTAAGCCGGTGGATGCCACGACCAACCCGTCCTTATTACTCAAAGCTGCTTCAAGTTCGAGCAACGAAGAATTGCTCCAGGAAGCATTTAAGGGCAGTAAAAACGATATCGGCTTGGCCTGCGACCGTTTCGCTGTCGCTATCGGTCAGAAAATTCTTAAAGTCGTTCCGGGCCGCGTATCTACCGAAGTGGATTCCCGCCTCTCGTTCGACACCAACGCCATGATCGAACGTGGCGAACGCCTTATCGGTTTGTACGACGAAGCCGGCATCGGCCGCGAGCGGATTCTGATAAAGCTGGCATCGACCTGGGAAGGTATCCGTGCCGCCGAGAAGCTGGAAAAAAGCGGCATCCAAACCAACCTCACCCTATTATTCTCGTTTGCTCAGGCGGTAGCCTGCGCCGAAGCCGGCGTGTTTTTGATCTCGCCGTTTGTGGGTCGGATTTACGACTGGTACAAAAAATCGGCTGGTCACGACTTTGTGGGCGCCGATGATCCTGGCGTTCAGTCGGTCAGCAAGATCTACAACTACTACAAGTCTAACGACTACAAGACAGTGGTCATGGGCGCCAGCTTCCGCAACCTGAGCCAGATTGAGCAATTAGCCGGCTGTGATCGCCTGACTATCAGCCCAGATCTGCTGGAGCAACTGTCGAAAGACATGGGCACGCTGGAGCGCAAACTCGCACCGGGCAACCCGGGCGAACCGCGTCAAAGCCTGACCGAAAACCAGTTCCGCTGGGCATCGAACGAAGACGCCATGGCCACCGAAAAATTGGCCGAAGGTATTCGCCAGTTCGCTCGCGATCAGGAAAAACTTGAGGCATTGCTCGCCGCTAAGGCCTGAATGCATAAAGGGCGGCACCTTTTTGTAGGTCCGCCCTTTTTTATGCCCGCCCAAAGCGATGACTGTGCCAGTCGTTTTAGTGGGCCTTAATGCCCTCAAGCGCATTGACCAGATCATGAAACGCTTCGCGATTCGAGTCGTTAAGGCCCATCAAAATCTTGTGCGCCTCCAACACCTTCGCTTTTACCACTTCCTCGGACTGATCTTGCGAGGGCAGGTCCGTCAACGAGTCAGGGCAGCGAATCGGCCGATCAACGATGTTGAACACCTGATCGAACCCCATCGACTGCAGTAGCCGAGTAATGTCTTCGTGGGTGGTGACAACCGTCGGCAGCAATCCAACTTTTTGCCGCGACATGATCGACAGCTTGGCCAGCAAGCCGAGCGTCGTGCTGTCTATGCTGCGGGTTTCGGTCAAATCGATGACGATTGCCGAAAAATTCCGCGAGGTGAAGATTCTTTCAATAGTTGTATCCAACGCCGAACAGAGCGTCAGCCGCACTTCCCCAACGAACTTGAGAATGAACGTGCCTGCTTGCTCGGCGAACTGGATTCTACCGGTACTCATTAAAGGTTCCTGCTCAACACCAACAAGGCGATATCATCCGGCATCTCCCCTAGCGTGGCCAATCCAAACACTTGACGCAGGCCTTCCAGGCTGCCGCCTGCCGCTTTCACCAATTGAGGTAAAACGGCTTCTTTCTCTTTGAGTGTATCACCCGGTAAAAGGTCCAATATCCCATCAGACAGCAAGGTCAGACTGAACGCTTCGGGCAAATCCAACACATGATCCTGATAGGTCGCTTCATTGAACAGTCCTACTGGCAAGCCTCGACCCTCCAGATAGTGCACTTCAGTGGGCGTATACATAATCGGTAGCGGTAAATGGCCGCCGATGCTGTAGGTCAATTTTCCGGTGTCTTCGTCGATGACGCCGCCAACCATGGTGACATGCTTACCCAGGTTGCAGTTGATCAATCCACGATTGATGTGACCAAGTACTTCCGAAGGCTTGAAGTCGGGCATGGTGCCGTTGCGCTTGAATTCGAACATCAAACGCGTGGTCATGAATTTCAGCAGGACCGTAACAAACGCGGATGAAGCTCCGTGCCCCGAGACGTCAGCCAAATAGAAGGCTACGCGGCGCTCGTCGACGCGAAAGTAGTCTACAAAATCGCCAGACAAGTACAACGACGGAATGATCTCGTGAGCGAACTGAAACTCGCCGACTTCCCACGGGTTCACCGGCAGCATGTTCATCTGAACCTGGCGACCGGCATTCTGGTCTTCCTGGAGCAAATGCAAGCTGGCTTCAAGTTCCCGGTTAGCCGTTTCCAGCTTTTGCCGATAGCGTTGGTTTTCCAGCAGCAAGCGTGCTCGATCCAAGGCTCGACGCACCGAATGCTCGAGCACTGCCAGATCTTCCAACGGCTTGACCAGGTAGTCTGCCGCGCCCAAACGCAATGCCTCGACAGCGTCGTTCATCACGCCAGCGCCGGAAACGACGATGACCGGCATATCAGGGGCGAGGTCTGTCACCTGACGGATAAGTTCAAGGCCGCCTACCTGAGGCATACGCAGGTCGCAGATCACTAGATCGGGCTTTTTTTGCTCGAAGATCTGAAGGCCCTGCAAGCCATTGCTCGCTTGCAGGACGCTGAAGCCACTGTCTTCCAAATAGGCGGCGATGCTCGCGCGCACTACCTCGTCGTCATCGATTATCAGCAGCGTGGCACTGGTTTTCTGCATGTGGGCAAACGGCGCCAGGGGTAGGTTGGCGTAAGCGATTCGGATCTACCGGAGCGCTTACTGGATTCGCTTCTAGCCTCTCTAAAACGGTAGCGACAGACTTTTCGGTCGCTGACATTGCCATTCAGAGGTGCCCTTCAAGGCGCAGACGGTACTCCCATCCGACGGGCGTTTCAAGCTCATGCCTGTGGTGCCTTGGAGTCTTTACATCACAAATCACAGAGAGTTATAAGAACAGACAAATCAGCAACTAAATCGAAGGACTAACCATGAGCCAAAATGACCGGGACTACGCGGAAAAGAGAGATTACATCCGCATGCGTGTGGATGCCGACATCACCTTGCTGTATGCAGGCCAGATCATCCCTGCATTCTGCGTAGACCTGTCAAGCTCGGGCATGCAGGTGCAGGCGCCGCGTGCATTCAAGGTGGGCGACAAGCTGAACGTACACATCGACTCGGACCATTCGGCCCTCAAAGGATTAGAAGCTGAAACCGAAGTGGTTTGGCTTGTGGATCATGAAGAAGGCGGTCAAAAACTCGGCCTGACGATTATTTCGATGAATTGATACTAATTTTGTCGTTGCGAATTTATTGAAAAAAAAGGCGACCCGAAGGTCGCCTTTTTTTCAGATCAAGAACGATTAGAAATCGTCTTTCACCTTGCCGTCTTTGACCTTGAATTCGCGATGCTGCAGGTAAGCGTTACGGATGAACGTGTACTTGTCACCGCTGATCAACTTCTCAGCCGACAGCAGGCTGGCGCGGGTATCAATGATATCCAGCGCCTCAAGCGAATTACGCCAGGCGATGTCATTCATGTAGGGGTACGGCGCGTCATAGGTGTCAGGAAACCTGGCGAGGCCATCACGCACGGTGCTTGGGCCAAGCAATGGCAGCATCACGTAAGGACCGCTGGAAACACCCCAGTAACCCAAGGTCTGACCGAAGTCTTCGTCGTTACGCTGCAAGCCCATACGGGTGCCGACGTCGATGAAGCCAGCAACACCCAGCGTGGTGTTCAACAACAGACGCGCTGTATCGACGCCCGCAGCATGGGGTTTGGCCTGCAATACATCGTTGGCAAAGTTGCGAACGTCGCCAATGTTGTTGAAAAAGTTATGGATGCCGTCTTCAACGAATTTTGGCGTGATGAACTCATATCCTTGAGCCAGCGGCTTCAGCGCGTAAGTATCAAGCGTATCGTTGAAGCGAAAAATAACGCGGTTGACGCCTTCCCACGGATCTTCATCCGCCGCTTGAGCTGCCAAAGGGACCAGTGCTACACCGGCAATAAAGCACAGTTGAGCCAGACGATTGATTAAGCCTGCACCAGTCACGGGCATAGCTGACACTCCTAATTAATGGGTCGGGCTCTTGCCCTGCACGTCAAGGCCGGCATTATAAGGCCTTATGCGACATTTTTGGCAGTCTCCCTGATACTGATAGTGCTAATGCACAAAATCGATAGCGTTCTGCCCCTCAAGCGTTCATCTAACTGTCATAAAGCCTCCGTAGCGTAGGAGAATATTTCAGGGACGCCACTATGCCTGCGCCACACGCCCTACATCCGCCTGTACCCGCTCCCGCCTTCACCGCGTTGCTCTTCGGCCTCAGCGGCTGTTTGGTGGACTTTGGCGCCTGTGCAGCGTCCTCATCGAGCAGTAACTCGACCAGTATCAAGCCTGAAAATCTGCGCGATGGGATCAACGAATACGCCAGCGTTACCCCCGGCTCCCTCGCTATTCTGCAAACCCTCAACCGCCAAGGGGTGCCCTGTGCCTGGCTGGATGAATTACCCGAAACCCTGAGTCAACACCTCGCCAAGCCACTCGAAAACTGGATAAAGCCTGCAGGCCGTTCCAAGGCCTGCGCGGATTGGCCTGCACCGGATGCTTGCTGGCAAGCGTTAATGAGCCTCAACGTGCAACAGTTAGACGGCTGCGTGCTGGTTAGCGGCGAGCCACGGCTGTTGCAGTCAGCGCTGAACGCGGGACTTTGGACTATCGGCTTGGCAACCTGCGGGCCACTTTGCGGTTTGTCGCCCAAAGACTGGCAGGCGCTTAGTGACGCCCAGCGCGAATATCGACGAGGCCAAGCTACCTTGCAGCTCTACAGCCTCGGTGTTCATTCGGTGATCGATCACCTGGGCGAGCTCGCGTCCTGCTTGGCGGATATCACGTTGCGAAGGACCAAAGGCGAAAAGCCCTGATAACGTCTGTTTGATCAAGATCATGCACTTAGGAGCGGAGTGGATTAGTCTTACGCACATCACGGACCTTTTAGCCTTGCGCTGGGTCCATGCCAGAGCCTATCCATAGAGGGAGCACGCTATGCCTGCCCGCGAACTGCAAGAACAACTCAATACCCTGCGCGAGCAACTGGAGAAGAATCCACCGCTTTCCGAATCTGAACGTCAGCATCTGCACGAACTGATGGTGCAAATCGACCGTAAAATCAAACTGGAGTCCATGACCCAGGACCAGGATTCAAGTCTGTCCGACGGTGTTAACCTTGCGGTGGAACGCTTCGAGCTGAAGCATCCAGCCATTGCCGTCACACTGCGCAATATCGTGCAGACTCTCGGTAACATAGGGATTTAAACCTTTTCAGGTTTTATCTTCTGTAAAAAAACCCGTCCTGCCGACGGGTTTTTTTATTACTGTCGCGCCAGCCGGCGATTTTCATGACTGATCGCTTCGGTGCTGCGGTAGGGGTTGATATCGAGACCGCCCCGGCGTACGTAACGCGCGTAAACCGTCAATTTTTCCGGTTTAAGCAGGCGTTGCAAATCAAGAAAAATTCGCTCGACACATTGCTCGTGAAAGTCGGAGTGCTGACGAAAGCTGACGATATAAGCCAACAGACTGGCAGGCTCGAGCGCCCGACCGCGGTACTCCACGACAACGCTGCCCCAATCGGGCTGACTGGTCACTGGGCAATTGGATTTAAGCAGATGGCTGTGCAGGCTTTCTTCGATCACTCTCGATTCATCGCACCGCAATAACTCCGGACGTGGCGCCTCGTAGCTGGTGACGTTGATATCCAGGTCGTCGATGCAAGCACCGGGCAGTGACGCAACCCCTTCTCGCTCAATGTCGACCAGACTGCGAATGCGCACGCCCACCGACTTACCCGCAGATGCTGACAAGTCTTTTTCCAGTACCGCCACCAGCACCGCGCGATCAGCGAACACGGTTTGGTTCAGCGAGTTTAGGTAGAGCTTGAACGACTTGGATTCGATGATATTCGGCGAGTCTGCCGGAATACTGAACTCACCGATGGCCACAACCGGTTTGCCGGATGGCAATAACCATGACAGCTCATAGCAGTTCCAGAAGTCGACCCCCTGATAGGGCAAGGTTTCAGCGGTCAGACCGAGTTCGGCCCACTTCGCGGCACGGGGAATCGGGAACAGCAATGAAGGCGTGTAGGTGGCGATGTATTCACTGGATTTGCCCAGCGGCGAATGTTCGGCTGCGGGATGCATAGCGGAGACCTGACTAAATTATCCCGCCGAGTTTATAGGGTTTACACGCCGCTTTCAGCGCTTAGTCGACGATCTCGACGTTGCCAACCATTCCCGCCTGATAATGCCCAGGAACATTGCACGCGAATTGAATGCCACTGGCCTTGCTGAACGTCCACGTCAATTCCGCGGTTTTACCCGGTTCGACCAGCACACTGTTAGGATCATCGTGCTTCATCGCTCCACCCATCATGCTGCCGTGATCCATGGCGTCATGGTTGACTCCGGTCGGCAGAAGCATTCCGTTTTCCTGCATTTCACGCATTTCTTTTTGATGTTCAGCATGCATGGACGCGCTGCCGAGGTTGAACTCATGCAGTAACTGTCCCTTATTGGTCAGCACAAAGCGCACCGTCTCACCGGCTTTGACCTGCAAGACCTTGGGCTGTAAATAAATATCACCCAGTGTTACCTGCTCGGTGCGCGTGGCTTGTGCGGCCGGGGATGCATGTCCAAAACTCAGGGTTTCGTCAGCGCTGGCCAGCAGGGGCAAACTCAACGCACACATCCCCGTTGCGACTAACAAGCGAAAAAGCGTGGTCATAATTTCTCTCCCTTATGGAATCCATGAATCCTGAAAATCACTCGTACCGCAACGCGTATGCCGGCTGGATCTGCGCCGCACGCCAGGCTGGGTACAGGGTAGCCAGAAAGCTCAGAATAAACCCGGCGCTGCAGATCAAGACGACATCGCCGCCTTGTAATTGGGACGGCAGGTTGTTAACAAAGTACACGTCTGAACTGAAGATGTGCTGACCACTGACACGTTCGAGCCAGCCGACCATCGCGCTGACATTGATCGCAGCAATGACGCCCAAAACGCCGCCGATCAACGTACCAACGATGCCGATAACAGTACCCTGAACCATAAAAATAGTCATGATCTGCCCGGGCGTGGCGCCGATGGTGCGCAGGATCGCAATGTCAGCGCCCTTATCATTCACCACCATGATCAACGTTGCGATGATGTTGAAGGCAGCCACGGCCACAATCATCAGCAACAACAGACCGATCATGGTCTTTTCCATTTTCATGGCGCTGAACAGACTGCCTTGGGTATGGGTCCAGTCATCGGCACGGTAATCAGCCCCCAAACCGGCGACGATGGACGCTGACACCTGGGGTGCGGTATACAAATCCTTTAGCGCCAACCGCACGCCTTGCACTTGATTCGGCTGCCAATGCTGTATCTGTGCAGCATCGGCCACGTTGATCAGTGCCATGGTGCCGTCAAGCTCTGCGCCAACCTTGAAAACGCCAACCACGGTCAAACGCTGCAGGCGCGGTGTAATGCCACCCGCAGCCGTCGCGCTGGCTTCCGGGACGATCAAGGTAACTTTGTCGCCGACATTCAAACGAAAGCGTCGGGCAGTGATTTCACCCACCACCACCCCGAACTCACCGGCTTTAAGGTCTTCCAGACGGCCTTGAGTGATGTGTTGAGCCACAATTGATACTTCGTGCTCGAGCGCCGGATCAACACCGCTGACCTGGATCGGCTGCATCGAGCCCTTATAGGAGAACATGCCGTCCATTTCGGTAAACGGAACGGCAGCGGTCACCTCAGGGTTCTTCAGTGCCGCCGCCGCAACGGGCTTCCAGTTGTCGAGCGGCGTTACGCCATTGATGACGGCGTGGGGCACCATGCCGAGAATCCGCGAACTCATTTCACGCTGAAAGCCGTTCATGACCGATAGCACAACTATCATCGCCAGAACGCCCAACGCGAGGCCGATCATCGAGGTCATGGAAATAAACGAAATAAAATGATTTCGGCGCTTGGCGCGGGTATAGCGCGTGCCAATAAAGATCGATAACGGTCTGAACATTCGCGGAGCACCGTAAAAAAGTGTGAAAAACCCGACGCCGTTATGGGCGTCGGGCTAATGGGTCAGCCTTCGACCAGTCGGCCTTCTTCAAGACGCAACACACGGTCCATCTGGCTGGCCAGGCTCATATCGTGAGTCACCACCAAAAACGCCGTGCGCGACGAGGTGCTGAGCTCCAGCATCAAATCCTGAATACCCTGAGCCGTATGCTGATCAAGGTTACCCGTAGGTTCATCAAGCATCACTAAGCCTGGCTGATTCACCAATGCCCGGGCAATCGCAACACGTTGCCGCTCGCCACCTGACAACTCCGACGGCTTATGCGCCAGCCGATGCCCAAGCCCCACGCGTTGCAGCAAGGCCGTAGCGCGCTGTCGTGCTTCCGGGATCGCCGTACGCCCGATCAAGAGCGGCATGCACACGTTCTCAAGCGCGGTGAATTCTGGCAGCAGGTGGTGAAACTGGTACACGAAACCCAGCGATCGATTGCGCAGCAGCCCGCGAGCTTTCTCGCCCAATGCCGACAGCTCTTCGCCCGCCAGCCACACGCTACCTTGCGAAGGTGTATCCAGACCACCCAACAGATTGAGCAGCGTACTTTTACCCGAGCCGGAACTGCCGACAATTGCCACGCGCTCGCCAGGGTGCAATTCCAACTGCAAACCCGACAAAACCACCACGGACTCCGGGCCTTCCTCGTAGGATTTGCCCAGATTGCGGCAACTCAGCACTGCTTTATCACTCATGCCCGACTCACTCATAACGTAACGCCTCCGCCGGCTGGGTGCGCGCAGCACGCCAAGCTGGATACAGGGTGGCGAGGAAACTTAAAACCAATGCGGCGCCGCAGACCAAAACCACGTCTTCGGTCATCAACTGCGACGGCAGATAGTCAATGAAGTAGACATCTGAACTGAGAAACTTGTGCCCTATCAGACCTTCAAGGGCGGAAATGGCTGCGCTGACATTGAGTGCGGCAAAGATCCCGACCACCGCGCCAATCAACGTACCAACCACGCCAATGACGGTGCCTTGGACCATGAAAATACCCATGATCTGCCCAGGCGTCGCACCGAGGGTACGCAAAATTGCGATGTCGCCCTTCTTGTCGTTAACCACCATTACCAGCGTAGAAATGATGTTGAAGGCCGCAACGGCGACGATCAGCAGCAACAACAGGCCGATCATGGCTTTTTCCATACGAATCGCTTGATACAGATTGCCATGGGTTCGGGTCCAGTCACGGGCATAAAACTCGTGATCGCCCAGCTTCTGGGCAATTTCCCACGCCACGCGTGGCGCTTGGAACAGGTCATTGAACTTGAGTCGCAAGCCCTGCACCTGATCCGGCTTCCAGCGATGCAGGCGGGCCAGATCCGTCAGATTGGTCAGGCCAAGGTAGCCATCCAGCTCACCGGCACCGACGTGAAAAATGCCGACCACAGTGAAGCGCTTCATGCGCGGAAAGATGCCGCCGGGGGTCACGGTGACTTCCGGGGCAACGAAGGTGACCTTGTCACCCAGACCAACACCCAGGTTGGTGGCGGCCTTGTCACCGATCACAATCCCGAAACTGCCAGGTGTCAGATCGTCGAGGCGACCCTGCTGCATGAAGTTATCGATAATGGAGACTTTGCGCTCTTCGACCGGATCGACCGCGTCCAGGAGCACCTTCTGCACTTTACCGTTGTTGGTCAGCAAACCCTGCATCTGGGTAAACGGCGCGACCGCCTGGACTTCAGGATGCGTTTTGACCTTTTCAGCCAGCGCATGCCAGTCGTTGATCGGTCGATCACCCTCAATGGTGGCGTGGGGCACCATGCCGAGGACGCGGGTTCGCATCTCATGATCGAACCCGTTCATCACCGACAACACGACAATCATTACAACCACGCCAAGGGCAAGGCCGATCATCGACGTCAGGGAAATGAAAGAGACAAAATGATTACGACGTTTCGCACGGGTATAACGCGTGCCAATAAATACAAAAAGAGGTCTGAACATTTAGGGGCTTGTTCGGAGGAAAAGGAACGTCCTTGTGGCGAGGCTCAACGAGCAGCTTTACACTCAGACCACCGCCGCTACCATGGGTTCGCCATGTCGACATTAGATGAAGAAGATCGCCGCGAATACTACCGTATCGAGGACACGATCGCACTGGAAATAAACCAACTGTCAGGCTCCGGGCCAGGCCATCCGGCGTCCGCGCACGACACCTCTATTTTGTTCAACCTGCTCAGCGATCTGCATGTCAGCGAGTTCGAATCTCAGCATCTGCTGCGCCAGCTTGGCGAAAAAGACCGCGTGCTGAATAGCTTTCTGAAGGCCCTGAGCAAGCGCATCGATTTACTGGGCCAAGTGGTGGCACATACCGTTCTAGGCAGCATCGGCGAGCCCCAGCTGGTGACGCTGTCCGAAGGCGGTGTGCAATTTCATCATCCGCTCCCCCTTCCAGCCGGCACTCAGCTGTCGGTCAAGATGGTGTTACTACCCGAGGCAAGAGGCCTCATGGTTAACGCAAGAGTCACCCATTGTGATGCCCATGAAATCGGCAATTATGAGATTGGCACCGAGTTCGAAGACCTCTCGGACGCTCAACGACAGCTGCTTGCCCGACACATCCTGCAACGACAATCTCAGCAACGGCGCTTGGCGAAAGAACAAAGTGAGACGCCTGAGTCATAGGATTGCCGGGGCCGCCTGACCATGCTGGGTTGGCGCCGACCTCTTCGAAACTGAATTTACCCTCACAACACATCAGGGCCGGGCGCCACCAGCCCTACCCTTTTCAACCTTGAGTCAATATTGACGGACGCCCCCTAGGAGTAAACGTGACGCTCATTTACGGCCACCGCGGCGCCAAAGGCGAAGCACCGGAAAACACCCTGACCAGTTTCCAGGAATGCCTCAAGCATGGCGTTCGTCGATGTGAACTCGACCTACACCTGTCGCTGGACGGTGAGCTAATGGTCATCCACGACCCAACGCTCAAGCGCACCACTGATCGACGCGGCAAAGTGGTCGAGCACTCCGCCGCCGACCTTGTGACCTATGACGCACGTAAAGGTGGCCCAGGCTGGTTCCAACCTTGCCCGATTCCGCGTTTGGAAGAATTGTTCGAAACCTGTGATTTCGACCATTGGCAATTGGAAGTCAAAAGTGCCTCACGCACCCGCGCTGCAACCACTGTGTTGGCGATTCGCGAGATGGCGCAACGTCATGGCCTGTTGGACAAAGTGACGGTGACGTCAAGTTCCAGGGAAGTTTTGCGAGCAGCGCTGGACCTGACCCCCGATTTATCTCGGGGATTAGTCGCCGAATACGCTTGGCTCGACCCATTGAAGGTCGCGCACGGTTATGGCTGCACGGTATTGGCGTTGAACTGGACCCTATGCACACCTGAGCGGCTACAAAAGGCCCAGCGTCAGGGTTTGCACGTGTCCGTGTGGACAGTCAACGAACCCGCGCTGATGCGCAGGCTCGCCGACTTCGGCGTAGACAGCCTGATTACAGACTTTCCCGGTTTGGCCAGCGCCACGCTCGGGAATCACTGAAATCGGTCTCCCCGACCGGCTCAGGCCACCGGCCGGAGCCGCTTAAAAAAGCCGGTTGAGGCCGTCGTAAGCAGCTACCCGATACGCTTCGGCCATGGTCGGGTAGTTGAACGTGGTGTTAACGAAATACTTCAGCGTATTGGCTTCGCCCGGCTGGTTCATGATCGCCTGACCGATGTGCACAATCTCTGACGCCTGGTCACCGAAACAATGCACGCCCAGCACTTGCAGCGTGTCGCGGTGAAACAGGATTTTCAGCATGCCCACCGGTTCGCCGGAAATCTGCGCCCGCGCCATGCCTTTAAAGAACGCCTTACCGACTTCGTACGGCACCTTTGCCTGGGTTAGCTCGTGTTCGTTTTTACCGATCGAGCTGATCTCGGGAATCGTATAGATACCGGTTGGCACGTCGTTGACGAAGCGCCAGCTGCCGTTGTCGACAACACTGCCTGCCGCTGAACGCCCTTGGTCATAAGCCGCACTCGCCAAACTCGGCCAGCCGATTACGTCACCTGCACCGTAGATGGTCCCCACACTGGTGCGGTAGTTCTCATCGACTTCAATCTGACCACGGCTGTTGGCTTTGATACCGACGTTTTCCAGACCCAGCTTGTCAGTGTTACCGGTGCGGCCGTTACACCACAGCAAGGCATCGGCCTTGATTTTTTTGCCGGACTTGAGGTGCAGGATCACACCGTTTTCCAGGCCTTCAACTTTCTCGTAATCTTCGTTATGGCGAACCATTACGTTGTTGTTGCTGAAGTGGTAGCTCAGCGCCTGGGCAATTTCCGAATCGAGGAAGCTCAGCAACTGCTCACGGTTATCCACCAACTCAACCATCACACCCAGGCCACTGAAGATCGATGCGTATTCGCAACCGATAACCCCAGCACCGTAGATGATCAGTTTGCGCGGGGTATGCCCGAGGCTGAGAATGGTGTCGCTGTCATAGATACGTTTGTGGGAAAAGTCGATGTCGGCCGGACGATAAGGGCGCGAACCAGTGGCGATGATAACCTGACTGGCCACCAGCTTTTCCACTGCGCCGTTGGCGCACACCACGTCGACGGTACGCTCGTCAGCAAAACTACCGGTGCCAAAAAACACGTCGACTCGGTTGCGGGCGTAATAACCCGTACGCGAGGCCACTTGTTTATTGATGACCTTTTCGGCGTTTTTCAACACGTCTGGGAACGAAAACCAACGCGGTTCGCCAATCGCCCGAAACATCGGGTTGGTGTTGAACTGGATGATTTGCTTGACCGAGTGACGCAATGCCTTGGACGGGATAGTGCCCAGGTGAGTGCAGTTGCCGCCGACCTGCTGACGGCTATCGACCATCGCGACCTTGCGCCCCGCTTTCGCGGCGTTCATTGCCGCACCTTCTCCCGCAGGACCGGAACCCAGTACCACTACGTCGTAGTTGTAGACAGCCATGCGTACTCCTATAGAACGGGCCGAAACGCCACTCTGGCGTCTCTGGCTAAATCACGTCGCGGCCAGCGACATGAAGGATCAAAACCTGGGGCGCAGTCTAACCAAGCGCCGACGCGGCGAACATTAACCCTTGGTCGCGTCGTAGGCTAATGTTGTATGCACTACATCGCCCATCGCATCCAAAAACCTGCGCTCAGCTACTGTAATTTGCCGGGAAACAGGCGGTCGAATTCCGCACTGCTGCGGATGATAAAGCCGTTATCGGCTCGGATCACAAAAAATGCTGCGATTTTATGCGCGTCGGCAAAGGCCCACCCCCGTTCCGGGCCGAGAATCTCTAGTAATGTGGAGAGCCCATCAGCCACTAACGCGGAATGATCAATGACCGTGACGGATGCCAGCGCATGCACAATTGGCGCTCCGGTCAGTGCATCGAAAGTGTGGGAGTAGCGTTTGCCGTCTTGCTCGAAATAATTTCGATAGTCGCCGGAGGTAGAAACGCCATACCCGTCCAGTTCGACAATTTTTTCGGCAACCTGCTGATCGTCTCGCGGCGTTTCAAGGGCTACGCGCCAAGGCGACCCGTCGGCTTTTTTGCCGACCGCCTTGAGTTCACCAGTGGCCTCGGCCAAAAAACTCTGGATGCCCAATGCCTGTAAGCGAGCGCTGATGAGGTCCACCGCGTACCCGGCGGCGATGCTGTTGAAATCGACCTCAATCGGCGCGTCCTTGCACAACTGATCGCCGTCAACGCTAAGGTGGCCGTGACCCACGCGCTGAAGCACCTGCGCCAACTGTTCCGGCGTCGGCACACGTTCGACCCGGGCTTGCGGCCCAAAACCCCATACATCGAGCAATGGCTCGACGGTTAGGTCGTAGGAGCCCTGGCTGTCGTTGGACAACTGCTCACCGAAACGCACCAACTGCAGCACGCCTGCGGGCATCGGCTGACAGCTGTTTCCTGGCAGCTTATTGAACCGCTCAATATCGGAGTCGGCGCGGTAGGTCGACATTTGCCGATCCACTTCGGCCAGAATCGCCTCAACCTCCGGCTGAATATCCTTGGCCTGTGGTCCGCCAGAGTGCCTGACGTACTGCACCGAATAGGTGCTGCCCATGGTCGGACCCGTAAAGCTTTCAAGACTGTCACCCGAATCGCACGCGGTCACGGCACTTATCAGCACCAAAGACATCGAAATTCTTACCAGATGGGGACAGAGCCGAAGCGACGTCAGCCGCATACGCCAATCAAAACGCATAGTCACTCTCAAAACCCGTCGTTGGACAACAATTGTCGTACCTGTTTACGCTAAACACCAATGAGGCTCGGCCGTTATGCGATATCTGCTTCTCTGCTTGTTACTGTTGTTGAGCCCGATCGTCTCGGCCGACTCAGCCGATCGACTCAAGGAAGCCGCGTTTCCCAGCCAATTGAGCGACAAAACACCTGCGCTTGCGCTAAAAGGCCAGGGGGTACTGACTTATTTATGGGCTGACGTTTATGCCGCCGCCCTGTTCAACGAGCCGTCATTGAGCGCCCAACAAGCGTTTAGCGAACAGCGTGCGCAATGTCTTGAGCTGTATTACTTCCGAGATATTGATCGCTCGGACGTGATCAAGGCGGCCGATGCTACGCTGGCCCGTCAACAAGACGAAGCCACCCTCGCCCGCTTGAAACCGGAACTGGATCAACTGCACGCAAGCTTTCACAACATTCAGCGCGGGGACCGCTATCTACTTAGTTTTCTACCGCAGCACGGCCTTAGCTTAGAGCGAAATGGCCAAGTAATTTTCAAAAGTGCAAACCCGGAATTGTCGCGGGTCTACTTCGGTCTCTGGCTGGGGCCCGACGGTTTGTCGAAAAGCTTGCGTAAAGCCCTGTTAAATCGAACTTAAACCGCGTTTTCCAGTTGTCTTGGCGACTTATTAAACATATTGTTACATCTATGTGCTGCATGCCGGCAGGATGCCAAGGTGCAACAACAAAAAAAACAAGGGATTTCAGCGACATAGCCTAACGTGAGTAATTTGAAATGGCCTCGAATACGGGCAAGGGCAAGGCGATTTTTCGCGTTGTCAGCGGCAACTTTCTAGAAATGTTCGACTTTATGGTCTACGGCTTTTACGCCACGGCCATTGCGAAGACTTTCTTCCCTACCGATAGCGCTTTTGCTTCACTGATGCTGTCGTTGGCGACATTCGGTGCCGGCTTCCTGATGCGCCCATTGGGTGCGATTTTCCTCGGCGCTTATATTGACCGTCACGGCCGTCGCAAAGGCCTGATCATTACATTGGCGATGATGGCCATGGGCACGGTGCTTATCGCCTGTGTACCGGGTTATGCGACGCTTGGCGTTGCAGCGCCGCTGCTGGTGTTGTTCGGGCGCTTGTTACAAGGCTTCTCCGCTGGCGTGGAACTGGGCGGTGTCTCGGTTTACCTCGCAGAAATCTCAACGCCGGGCCGTAAAGGCTTCTTCGTTAGCTGGCAATCAGCTAGCCAACAAGCTGCGGTGGTATTTGCCGCCTTGCTCGGTGTCGGTCTCAACCATTGGCTGAGCCCGGAACAAATGGGTGATTGGGGCTGGCGCGTACCGTTCCTGATCGGCTGCATGATCGTTCCGGCGATCTTCATTATTCGTCGTTCGCTGGAAGAAACGCCTGAGTTCCAGGCCCGCAAGCATCACCCAACCTTAGGCGAAATTATTCGTTCGATCGGCCAGAACTTTGGCTTGGTATTGGGTGGCACCGCGCTGGTGGTGATGACCACTGTGTCGTTCTACTTGATCACCGCTTACACACCGACCTTCGGTAAAACCGAGCTGCACCTGACCGACTTGGAAAGCTTGCTGGTCGCAGTATGTGTGGGTATCTCGAACTTCATCTGGCTGCCAGTCATGGGCTCGTTGTCTGACCGCATCGGCCGCAAACCGCTGCTGTTGGCCGCAACTATCCTGGCATTGCTCACGGCTTACCCTGCGCTGTCTTGGCTGGTGGCCCACCCAAGTTTCGAAAACCTGTTGATTGTCGAGCTGTGGTTGTCGTTCCTGTACGGATCTTATAACGGTGCCATGGTTGTAGCCCTGACCGAAATCATGCCCGTCGATGTACGGACAACCGGTTTCTCCCTGGCCTACAGCCTGGCAACGGCGACCTTTGGCGGCTTCACCCCGCTGGCCTGCACCTACTTGATCCACGTTCTGGATAACAAAGCAGCGCCTGGCATCTGGCTTAGCGGTGCCGCCCTCCTGGGCTTGGTCGCAACGCTGGTGCTGTTCCGCAAAGGCAAAAACCGACTGGAAGCGCCTCAGGCGGTTCCTGTTAACGGCTGATAGCTGGATACAAACGTCGTGATAAAAAATGCCCCGGTTAGCCGGGGCATTTTTTTGTCTTGAGTTTGGTATTGACCTACTTACGCAACTATCAGCCGCGATGACGACCCGTGGGAGGTGGCTTGCCGACGAACGCGGTCAGTCACCACCGAGTCGCGACTTTCGCAGGCAAGCCTGCTCCCACCGTTTTTGATCGTCATGTGGGTGCAATATCCATCGAACACCAGACAGCAGACAAAAAAATGCCCCGACTCATCAGGGCATTTTTTACAACCGCTGCTTACTTCGGAAAAGCTGGCGGGTTAACCCCAGCAATATCTTCCATAACGCGCACCACCTGGCAGCTGTAACCGAATTCGTTGTCGTACCACACGTACAGAACAACGCGGTTGTCGTTGCAGATAGTCGCTTCAGCATCGACAACACCGGCGTGACGCGAGCCAACGAAATCGGTTGAAACCACTTCCAGCGAGTGAACAAAATCGATCTGCTTATGCAGATCCGAGTGCATTGCCATGTAGCGCAAGTACTCGTTGATTTCTTCGCGGGTGGTGGGTTTTTCAAGGGTCAGGTTGAGAATCGCCATCGACACGTTAGGTGTCGGTACCCGGATCGCATTGCCGGTCAACTTGCCAGCCAGCTCAGGCAGGGCCTTGGCGGCGGCGGTGGCGGCACCGGTTTCGGTGATGACCATGTTCAGCGCGGCACTACGGCCACGGCGATCACCCTTGTGGAAGTTGTCGATCAGGTTCTGGTCGTTGGTGTACGAGTGAACCGTTTCAACGTGACCGTTGACGATACCGAACTTGTCGTTGACCGCTTTGAGCACCGGCACGATGGCGTTGGTGGTGCAAGAAGCCGCCGAAATGATCAAGTCATCAGGGGTAATCTGGTCATGGTTGATGCCATGCACGATATTCTTCAGCTTGCCTTTACCCGGCGCAGTCAACACAACGCGGGCGATGCCCGGGCAGGTCAAATGCTGGCCCAGGCCTTCGGCATCGCGCCACACACCGGTGTTATCTACCAGCAAGGCATTCTTGATGCCGTACTGAGTGTAATCCACGTCAGTAGGGTTCTTGGCGTAGATCACCTGAATCAGGTTGCCGTTGGCGGTGATGGTGTTGTTGGCTTCATCAATGGTGATGGTGCCATCGAACGGGCCATGTACCGAGTCGCGACGCAACAGGCTGGCACGCTTGATCAAATCATTGTCGGCGCCTTTGCGCACAACAATCGCCCGCAGACGCAAGCCATCGCCGCCGCCGGTTTTTTCGATCAGAATCCGCGCCAACAGGCGACCAATCCGGCCAAAACCGTACAGCACGACATCGGTGCCTTTGCCCGAGGTAGCGCTTTGCTGACCCACTACATCGGCCAACTCATCACGTACAAATTGCTCGGCGCTGCGGCCCTTGCCTTCAGCCTTGAATTTCACGGCCAGCTTGCCCAGGTCCACCGAAGCGGCACCCAGTTTTAGCTCACTCATGGCTTTAAGCAGCGGGAACGTCTCATGCACGGACAACTCGACGCCATCGGCCTGACGGTGACGAGCAAAGCGATGTGCTTTAAGAATTGCGATGACTGAACGGTTGATCAGGCTGCGGCCATAAATCGAGCTCACCACATTATTATTGCGGTAGAGCTGACCGATGAGAGGGATCATTGCCTCGGCGAGGGCTTCACGATCGATCCATTCACCAAGACACTGGTCGGGCTTCTGAGTCACGGGAACCTTCCACATGTAGGGGCTGAAAAAAGGGACTACATTATGCCGCCGCCTTTGTTTATGAGCAATGCGTGACAGTGAGATCACACAGCACTACATAAATTCCATGCACGTGAAACGCTGAAAACTGACAGCACACGCCTTCGTTCGCTACAATCGCCGGCCCTGTCGCAACGCTGGAGCTCAACCTTCCGTGCCCGTTCTGCGTCTACCGATACTCCCTGCTGCGGCAGGCAAACAACACTGGGGCAATTTGCCCGGTGCTGCCCTCAGTCTGGCCATTGCCGAGGCCGCCAGTGCTGCCAAGCGTTTTACGCTGCTGCTAACCGCTGACAGCCAAAGCGCCGAGCGTCTTGAGCAAGAACTCGGCTTTTTTGCGCCGGACTTGCCGGTTCTTCATTTTCCAGACTGGGAAACCCTGCCCTACGACCTGTTTTCTCCGCATCAGGATATTATTTCCCAGCGCATTGCCAGCCTGTACCGGCTGCCAGAACTGGCGCACGGCGTGCTGGTGGTCCCCATCACCACCGCCCTGCACCGACTGGCGCCGACCAAGTTTTTGCTCGGCAGCAGCCTGGTGCTGGACATCGGCCAAAAGCTCGACGTCGAACAAATGCGCACCCGGCTCGAAGCCAGTGGTTATCGCTGCGTTGATACCGTGTACGAGCACGGTGAGTTTGCCGTCCGTGGCGCGCTGATCGATCTGTTCCCCATGGGCAGCAAACTGCCGTACCGGATCGATCTGTTCGACGACGAAATCGAAACCCTGCGCACCTTTGACCCGGAAACCCAGCGCTCCATCGACAAGGTGCAGTCGGTTCGGCTGCTGCCCGCGCGCGAGTTTCCGCTGCAAAAAGATGCCGTGACCCGCTTCAAGGCCCGGTTTCGCGAGCGCTTCGACGTAGATTTCCGCAAGTGCCCGATCTTTCAGGACTTGAGCAGCGGGATCACGCCGGCCGGAATCGAGTACTACCTGCCGCTGTTCTTCGATGAAACCTCGACCCTGTTCGATTACCTGCCCCAAGACACCCAGGTGTTCTCGCTGCCCGGCATTGAACAAGCGGCCGAGAACTTCTGGAGTGATGTGCGCAACCGCTATGAAGAGCGCAAAGTCGATCCCGAACGGCCGTTGCTGCCGCCCAGCGAATTATTCCTGCCGGTAGAAGACTGTTTCGCCCGCCTGAAAAGCTGGCCACGGATAGTCGCCAGCCAACAAGACGTCGAAACCGGCGTCGGCCGTGAACGGTTCCCGGTTCTGCCGCTGCCAGACCTGGCCATCGAATCCAAGGCCACCCAACCACTGGCCGCGCTATCAAAGTTTCTCGACGATTTTGCGGGGCGCGTGTTGTTTACCGCCGAGTCTGCCGGGCGCCGCGAAGTGTTGCTGGAGCTACTGGAGCGCCTGAAGCTGCGGCCAAAAACCGTCGACGGCTGGACAGACTTCATCGAAGGCAAAGATCGCCTGTCGATCACCATTGGGCCGTTGGACGAAGGCCTCATTCTGGAGCAGCCAGCTCTTGCGCTGATCGCAGAAAGCCCGCTGTTCGGCCAGCGGGTCATGCAGCGTCGACGTCGGGAGAAACGCACCGACGGTGGTAATAACGACGCAGTGATCAAAAACCTCACTGAACTGCGCGAAGGCGCCCCCGTGGTCCACATCGACCACGGCGTAGGTCGCTATCTTGGGTTGGCAACACTGGAAGTCGAAAACCAGGTCGCCGAGTTTCTGATGCTGGCGTACGCCGAAGAGGCGAAATTGTACGTGCCGGTGGCCAGCCTGCACTTGATTGCACGTTATACCGGCAGCGATGACGCCTTGGCGCCGCTGCATCGGTTGGGTTCTGAGACCTGGCAGAAAGCCAAGCGCAAAGCCGCCGAACAAGTCCGTGATGTGGCCGCTGAATTGCTCGACATCTATGCCCGTCGAGCCGCCCGTGAGGGCTATGCCTTCGCCGACCCGAAAGCCGACTACGCGACCTTCAGCGCCGGCTTCCCGTTCGAAGAAACTCCAGACCAGCAAACCACCATCGATGCCGTGCGCGCCGACATGCTCGCGCCAAAGCCGATGGACCGCCTAGTGTGCGGCGACGTGGGCTTCGGCAAAACTGAAGTGGCCATGCGCGCGGCGTTCATCGCCGTGCACGGCGGTCGCCAGGTCGCCATTCTGGTGCCGACCACCCTCCTCGCCCAACAGCACTACAACAGCTTCCGCGACCGCTTTGCCGATTGGCCGGTCAGCGTCGAGGTCATGAGCCGCTTCAAGTCCGCCAAAGAGATCAACGCCGCTGTCGCGGACTTGGCCGAGGGCAAAATCGACATCGTGATTGGCACGCACAAGCTGCTGCAAGACGACGTGAAGATAAAGAACCTCGGGCTGGTGATCATCGACGAAGAACACCGTTTCGGGGTGCGCCAGAAGGAACAGCTCAAGGCCCTGCGCAGTGAAGTCGATATCCTGACCCTGACCGCAACACCGATTCCGCGAACGCTGAACATGGCCGTGTCGGGGATGCGCGATTTGTCGATTATCGCCACCCCGCCGGCGCGTCGTTTGTCGGTGCGCACCTTTGTCATGGAGAACAACAAAAGCACCGTCAAAGAAGCCTTGCTGCGTGAACTGCTGCGTGGTGGGCAGGTTTACTACTTGCACAACGACGTCAAAACCATCGAGAAATGCGCCGCCGACCTCGCTGAGCTGGTGCCGGAAGCGCGCATCGGTATTGGCCACGGGCAAATGCGTGAACGCGACCTCGAACAGGTAATGAGCGATTTCTACCATAAGCGCTTCAACGTGCTGATCGCCTCGACCATCATCGAGACCGGCATCGACGTGCCCAGCGCCAACACCATCATCATCGAACGGGCCGACAAGTTTGGTCTGGCACAACTGCACCAACTGCGCGGCCGGGTGGGTCGAAGTCACCACCAGGCGTACGCCTATTTGCTGACCCCGCCTCGAGCACAAATCACCCCGGACGCCGAGAAGCGTCTGGAAGCGATTGCCAACACCCAGGACCTCGGAGCGGGCTTCGTGCTCGCCACCAACGACTTGGAAATCCGTGGCGCGGGCGAACTGTTGGGCGATGGCCAGAGCGGGCAAATTCAGGCCGTGGGCTTTACCCTGTACATGGAAATGCTCGAACGCGCAGTCAAGGCCATTCGCAAGGGAGAACAACCGAACCTCGACCAGCCCTTGGGTGGCGGCCCGGAAATCAACCTTCGGTTGCCGGCCCTGATTCCCGAGGCGTATTTGCCTGACGTGCATACCCGCCTGATCCTCTACAAGCGCATTGCCAACGCCGCCGACGAAGATGGCCTCAAGGACTTGCAGGTCGAGATGATTGATCGCTTCGGCCTGTTACCTGAACCGACTAAGAATCTGGTGCGTCTGACGTTGCTCAAACTGCAAGCCGAGCAATTGGGTATCAAGAAAGTCGACGCTGGGCCGCAAGGTGGGCGTATTGAGTTCAGCGCAAGTACCCAAGTCGATCCGCTGGTGCTGATCAAGCTGATTCAGGGTCAGCCAAACCGCTACAAATTCGAAGGGGCCACGCTGTTCAAATTCATGGTGCCCATGGAACGGCCAGAAGAGCGCTTTAACACGCTAGAGGCGCTGTTCGAACGTCTTGCTCCGAAAAAAGCGTGATTCCAGAAAAGCGCTCTACTTGAACCGCGCGCCCGGCCATACTGGTCGACGTTTATCACAAAGCACTCAAGGGGCGCATTGCGCCTCTTGCCTTTTGAGCACCGCTGCGGCGTAGGGCTGTATTGAACTGTGTCGTCAATTCTTGAAAGAGTTTTAGCCTCTTCGTGGGCAGATGGTTTCAAAGCTCAGAGCCTTGAGCGAGGGCGTGACTATGCCCGGCAACAACGCATCATGTTGCACCACCTGAGCGGTGAATTAGTCCAGACGCTATGCCGAGGCTCAAGCCTGGAAATCTACACCCAGACCCTCAAGCTCAAGGACCCCGCGAAGTACAGCCAGTTCGTGATCGCCAAATGCACCTGTCCAGTCCGTAACAACTGTAAGCACTGCGCCGCCGCGTTGTTTTTCCTGCAAGCCCCGGAAAATCAGCCGTCAATCCTTGCTGCGCTGGACATCGCCGAACCCACGATCGATCTCGCTCCCCCCGTAAAACAAAAACCGGCGCTGCCCGAACGCGCAATCGACTACTTTCCACGACCACGGCTGACAGTCGCCAGTGTCGAGTACAGTGCCTACGAACCCCGTAACGGCCGTATGCAACGGCACCTCCAGCACCGCGCGGCCTTGGCTTTTGGCTATGGTCCTTACTATGCGGCGGGCAAACCCGTCGATATGGTTTTGCACGAGCAAACCGAGACCCTGCGCCTCCATCGCCACGCCGATGAGGAAAAACGCTGCTACGAGGCGATGCAGGAACGTGGCTTTAAGCTGGCGACTCGGCAAAGCAAGGCACTACCCGACAGCGCCGGGGATATGTTCGAACTGCCGAACGATAAAGCCTGGCTGCATTTCATGACCCACCAATTGCCGCTGCTGCGCGACCAAGGCTGGGAAATTGATATTTACGACGACTTCAGTTTCGACGTCACGCCGGTCGAAGACTGGTATGCGGTCATTCAGGAGCAGCCAGAACACGACTGGTTCGACCTGGAACTGGGGATTATCGTCAACGGCGAGCGCCTGAGTTTATTGCCGATTTTGATCAACCTGCTGCGCACTCACCCTGAGTTGATGAGCGCCAGCGGGATAGCCAAACGCCGCGACGACGAACAGCTTCTGGTACAGCTCAATCATTTCACGCAGAAAGGCGGCGAACCGATTCAGGTGGCGCTGCCTTATGGTCGGCTGAAACCGGTGCTGGCAGCCTTGGGCGACTTCTATTGGCACGACGACGGCAATAACGCGCTACGGCTGAACACTGCTGACGCTACGCGCCTGACGGTATTAGACGACTTGCAGTTGATTTGGGAAGGCGGCGAGCGCGTGCGTCGTTTCGCTGATCGCTTGGCCAACATCAAGAATTTTTCGGTCGGTGTACCTGAGCGCTTGAACGCAACGTTGCGGCCCTATCAGCACGAAGGCTTGAGCTGGATGCAGTCACTGCGCGAGTTGGAAGTGGGCGGCATTCTTGCTGATGACATGGGTCTGGGCAAAACCCTGCAAACCTTGGCTCACCTGCTTATAGAGAAACAAGCGGGTCGAATGGATCGCCCTTCTCTGGCGGTCATGCCGACCAGCCTGATCCCTAACTGGATGGACGAAGCCGAGCGCTTCACCCCTGACTTGAAAATCCTGGCGCTGCATGGCGCTGGCAGAAAACGCGAATTTGCGAACCTGCAGGATTACGACCTGATCTTGACCACCTATGCGTTGCTGCCGCGTGACGTCGAACTGTTGGCGCAGCAACCGCTGCACGTGCTGATACTCGACGAAGCGCAATACATCAAGAATCCCCGCAGCAAGGCCGCTAATGCTGCACGCAGCTTGAATGCCCGACAACGTCTATGCCTGAGCGGTACACCGCTGGAAAACCACTTGGGCGAGCTGTGGTCGCTGTTTCACTTTTTGATGCCGGGCTGGCTGGGTGACAACAAACACTTCAATAGCAATTACCGCAAAGCCATCGAAAAAGACGGCAGCGAGGAGCGGCTGCAGCATTTGAATGCCCGAATCAAGCCGTTCTTGCTGCGCCGAACCAAAGAACAAGTCGCCACCGAGCTCCCGCCGAAAACCGAAATTGTGCATTGGGTCGAGCTCAACGACACCCAGCGTGATGTATACGAAACCGTCCGGCTGGCCATGGACAAGAAGGTTCGCGAGGAGATCAGTCGCAAAGGCATGGCGGGCAGCCAGATCATTATTCTTGAGGCGCTGCTGAAACTGCGCCAGGTGTGCTGCGATTTACGCCTGGTCAACAGCGCTCCTACCACCGGGCGCCATGGCAGCTCAGCCAAACTGCACAGCCTGATGGAGATGTTCGACGAGTTATTGGCCGAGGGTCGAAAGATCCTGTTGTTCTCCCAATTCACGTCCATGCTCGCCTTGATCGAGGCGGAGCTGAAACAACGCGGAATCGAGTATGTGCTGCTTACCGGCCAAACCCGCGACCGCCGTGCGCCGGTGCACGACTTTCAGAGCGGCAAGGTGCCGGTGTTCCTGATCAGCCTGAAAGCCGGCGGTACCGGTCTGAACCTGACTGCCGCCGACACCGTGATTCACTACGACCCCTGGTGGAACCCGGCAGCGGAAAACCAGGCCACCGACCGTGCGTATCGCATCGGTCAAGACAAACCCGTGTTCGTTTACAAAATGATCGCGCGCGGCACCGTCGAAGAGAAAATCCAGCGGTTGCAGCAAGAAAAATCAGCGCTGGCCTCCGGTGTGCTGGATGGCCGAGCGGCGGGTGACTGGCGACTGGAGAGCGAAGACATCAGCGCGTTGTTCGCGCCGCTGCCTTTGCCCTCACCCAAGCCGAAAAAGGCCAAGCACTAACGCAAAATACTCTGAGCTAACTTGTTGGCGAGGCCCTTTAAAGCGAACTGCACTAGACCGCCTCGCCAACAAGTTGGCTACAGAGTGTTGCGGTACTCAATCAGCCGCCAACACTCGGGCCAATGTCGCTTTAACCTTGCCCATTCCGTCGTGTAATGCCTGTTCGATTTCCGCCATGGTAATCACCGCCGAAGATTTTCCCGCAGCAGGGTTAACCACCAACGCCAAACACGCGTAAGCCAGGTCGATCTCACGAGCCAATGCAGCCTCGGGCATACCGGTCATGCCGACGATATCGCACCCGTCGCGCTCCAGACGAACAATCTCCGCCACGGTTTCCAAGCGCGGGCCCTGGGTGCAGGCATACACGCCTTGATCGCTGTAATCACAGCCTTCAGCAGCCAGCGCAGCGATCAGCCGGGCGCGCAGCTCTTCGCTGTAGGGGTAGCTGAAATCGATGTGGGTCACGTGCTCCAAGTCATCGGCGAAGTACGTGTGTTCACGGCCGCTGGTGTAATCAATCAACTGGTGGGGTACGCAAAAGTGACCGGTGCCCATCGCCGGGTGAATTCCGCCGACCGCATTGACCGCCAAAATCGCCTGCGCTCCGGCCTGTTTCAAGGCCCAGAGATTGGCGCGGTAGTTCACTTGATGCGGGGGGAAGCGATGGGGATGCCCGTGGCGCGCGAGAAACAATACTTCGCGCCCGGCGTAGTCACCAACCTGAATCTCGCCAGAAGGCAGGCCGTAAGGCGTGTTCATGGGCAAAGACTGACGGATGTTAAGTCCTTCCAGCTGGGTCAGGCCGGTACCGCCGATAATCGCGTAAACAGTCATGGGAAAAGTCCTTTAATCGATCAGTTGGGCAGCGCGCAATGCTTCAAGCGCTGCCAGCCAGCGCGGGTGCTGACGGTATTCAGTGGTGGCATAGGCCTGCCCGCGCATCCGCGCGATTCGCAGCGATGGCGTGACCTTCATCCGCTGCACCGCGCTGAGGGCCAGTTCAGCCGCCACACGATCGTTACACACCAAACCCATGTCACACCCTGCCGAAAGCGCCGCTTCGATACGACTCGCCGCGTCCCCAACTACATGGGCGCCGGCCATGGACAGGTCATCACTGAAGATCACGCCATCGAACTTCAATTCGCCACGCAAGATATCTTGCAGCCAAAGGCGGGAAAAGCCCGCGGGCTGTGAATCAACCTGTGGGTAAATCACATGAGCGGGCATCACTGCCGCCAGTTGCTTGCTCAGCCTGGCAAACGGCACCAGGTCGTTGGCCCGAATCTCATCCAGGCTGCGTTCGTCGGTCGGTATCGCGACATGGGAATCGGCCTCAGCCCAACCGTGGCCAGGGAAGTGTTTACCGGTGGCGGCCATGCCAGCGGCGTTCATCCCTCGAATAAACGCCCCCGCCAGCAAGGCTACGCGCTCGGGATCACCGTCGAACGAGCGGCTGCCCACGACCGCACTGCGCTGATAATCCAAGTCCAGAACCGGCGCAAAACTCAGGTCCAGCCCCACCGCCAGGACTTCAGTCGCCATCAACCATCCGCAATGCTCGGCCAGTGCTTCTGCATTCGGGTTGTCGGCAATCGCCCGCATCGCTGGCAAGCGGACAAAGCCCTGACGCAAACGCTGCACGCGCCCGCCTTCTTGATCCACCGCGATCAGCACGTCCGGTCGAACGGCTCGGATCGCCGCGCTCAGCTCCCGAACTTGACGAGGATGCTCGATGTTGCGGGCAAAAATGATCAAACCACCCACTTCGGGCTGACGCAGTAGCTGACGATCTTCAGCGGTCAGCCACGTACCGGCGACATCGACCATCAACGAGCCTTGCAGGCCTGAACTCATCATGAAAATTCCTTAACTCAACACTGCCAAGCCCTGCAAGGGCGCGGCATCAAGCACAGTGGAGACAGCCAGACGCGCAACTCGTTGAGGACAAACGAGTGGGCGAGGGAGACATGGATAAACCGAGGGGTACGCATAAGCGGCTAGCTTAGCGGATGAAGGCCGTCACGCCCACCCGTCACCCGCTAAACCTTGGCGGCTACCGGGCTTTTGCTGCGAGGCTTGAGCTGTGCTGAAACCATCGCATCGTCGGTGACACCGGTTTCGGCGCGCATGCCAGCTGCCAGGAACGGCACCATCAGTCGCATCACCTGTTCGATAGAGGTGTTCACGCCGAAATCCGTTTCGGCAATGGCGCGCAAAGCTTTGATCCCGGACATGCTGAAGGCTGCCGCCCCGAGCATAAAATGCACACGCCAGAACAGCTCGATCGGGGGAATGCGCGGTGCGGCTTCGTTGACCAACAGCATGTAGCGCCGGAAGACTTTGCCGTACATGTCTTCAAGGTAACGCCGCAAGTGGCCTTGGCTCTGGCTGAACGCGAGACCGAGCAAACGCATGAATATAGAAAGATCGTTGTTGCTGCGAGGCTGGACTGCCAAGGCTTGCTCGACAAGGATTTCCAGCAGCTCTTCCAGCGTAGGTTTGTGTTCGGGCTTGGTCTGACGGCGCTCCAGCTCACGGTCCAGGCTGACGCAGAAAGGCCCGAGAAAGCGCGAGAACACCGCTTGAATCAAGGCCTTCTTCGAACCGAAGTGATAATTCACGGCCGCCAAATTGACGGATGCTTTGCTGGTAATCAACCGCAGCGAAGTTTCGGCAAAGCCTTTCTCCGCAAACAACTGCTCAGCAGCATCAAGGATGCGTTCTACTGTTTCCGACTGGGCCATGATCTTCGCCTGACAAACACTTGTTTGAAACATACGTTTCAAGCGGGCTGTTTGTCAACCCTGTCCGTTCATTTTCTGGCTGGGCAGTCACGCTTGTATTCAACCATACAACATTGCTTAGACAGCATACGAACCGGGGCCTAAGGGCTTAGCGGAACCGGTGACCGCAGCGAGTCTTTGGTTACTTGGTAGAGACCGTCCAGCGGTCAGGATAAAAAGGACGATTGCCAAGACGCAATCACTGTATATAATCCCAGTCACTGTATAAAAAGCCAGAGCGATCAACATGCTGAAACTGACGCCACGCCAAGCCGAAATTCTGGGTTTCATCAAACGCTGCCTTGAAGACCACGGCTATCCACCGACCCGTGCGGAAATCGCTCAGGAACTCGGCTTTAAATCGCCCAACGCAGCGGAAGAACACCTCAAGGCGCTAGCCCGCAAGGGCGCCATCGAGATGACCCCTGGTGCTTCCCGAGGCATTCGAATTCCGGGCTTTGAAGCCAAATCAGAAGAAAGCAGCCTGCCCATTATCGGTCGCGTCGCTGCTGGTGCCCCGATCCTTGCGCAGCAACATATTGAAGAGTCCTGCAACATCAACCCGGCCTTTTTCCACCCCGCTGCCGACTATCTGTTACGCGTCCACGGCATGAGCATGAAAGACGTCGGCATTTTCGACGGTGATCTGATTGCCGTGCACACCTGCCGCGAAGCGCGTAACGGGCAGATCGTGGTCGCTCGGATAGGCGACGAAGTAACGGTAAAACGTTTCAAGCGAGAAGGCAGCAAGGTCTGGCTGATTGCCGAAAACCCTGATTTCGCCCCTATCGAAGTGAACCTTAAAGATCAGGAGTTGGTGATCGAAGGTTTGAGCGTCGGCGTCATTCGCCGCTAAAGGAGACGTTATGCAGTTCCACCAAGCCCCACAGCATGCTCAATTACCACTGTTCGAGGCATTTATGGCACAGCCCATCGCCCCGCTGCTTACAGATGTGGTCGAAACGCCCTGGAATACAGCGCCAGAAGCTTTTAGTGAACTGTCGTTGCGCGGCGCGGCCGGGAACTGCCTCAACCTTTTGGCGCCCATTCTGCGGGAATTGAGTCAGGATCAGGATGCGCGATGGCTAACGCTGATTGCACCCCCGTCTAGCCTGACTCAGGCCTGGCTGCGTGACGCGGGGCTCAACCGAGAGCGGATTCTACTGCTTCAACCGCGTGGCATTCAAAGCGCACTGCAGTTGACGTGTGAAGCCCTGCGCTTGGGCCGCAGCCACACAGTGGTTAGCTGGATCAATCCGATCAATGGCGTGGGACGCCAACAACTGATCAGTGCGGCCAGGATCGGCGATGCGCAAAGTTTGAATATTCGACTGGGCTGATTATCAGCCCGCAACTACCCGCGATCAGTGGAGAATCCGCGGGCCATTGTGTTTATCGAGGTCACCTTCCGCGAGACGCCCGGCCATCTGCACGCCAACACTCAGCATCGCTTTAGCAATTTCTACGTGCTGTCCCTGCAAGAACGCTTTTGCATCTGCAGAAAAATCCAACGTAACCAAAGACCCTTCGTCCTCGGCGCGGCGCAACTCAATGCGACCGTCAGGCAACTCGACAATTTCTAAAAAAGACGTTGGCATAACGACTGCTCCCCACGAAAGGGCGGCATTGTATCAGCCACTCGACTCAAGCCCTAGCCCATCGATCACTCAGCATTCACTGAGCCCTTCGCGAAAACGAACCGTCAGACCCTTGAGCTGCTGACGCCAGTCTTCCATTTCCGTGCGAGTCAAGGCAGGAGCAGGCTCGTCACCTAGGCTGATGGCAATGATAGACGGCTGAGTCACGTCACCCTTTGGCTTCTTCGGTGCCCGAGGCGGCTGGAACAGCGCGTTATACGCCGCCAACAACTGAGCCAGCCAGGTTTGCGAATGCTGAGCCAGTTCGATCAGTTCTGCCATTTCAGGAATCGCAACGGCGCTCAACACCTCCTGCGTCAGCAACATTTCTGCCCGGGGTGCATTGGCCTGAGGCAAACGATAGAAACCGGCGATTTCATGGCAAAGGCCCAGCAAGGCGCCATACAAATGAAACAACGCACATTCGCGCTCGGACTGGATCAGCGCCTGTGCATTCATGGCGCGGCTGTCTTCAGCTTTGCCAAGCGCTTCCAGGGCGAGCCCAGCGAAATAGATTTTCTGGTTGGTGCGGGTATAAAGCTCATGGGCCATGGCGCGACTCTCCATAACAAACAGTTTTAGCCATCAAAAACAATTTTAGAACAGCTGGACTCAAAGCAAATCTGGCTCGCGCAATACGCATTATGCGTACCGGGCGAGCCAGCATCCGACAACTGAAAGCACCCGACCCAGCGGTCAGGCGCACATCATCAACGTTTGTCTTCGACCTTCCAGGCCTTACCGTCGTAGAACGCACGCCAGCCTGTCGGCTTGCCTTCCACTTCAGTCTGCACATATTGCTCTTTGGTTTTGCGGCTGTAACGTATCACCGCTGGGTGCCCGTCCGGATCCTTCTTCGGCGCGTCGCAGAGGAAGTGATACTTGGGGTCGATTTCGTCCCGGTGAGGAACAATCTCGATCACCAGTGGCGCACGGGTCTCGCGATTTTTCGGGAACTGACTGGCGGCCAGGAACAAACCTGAAGCACCGTCACGCAAGATATAGGTGTCGGTGACCTTCTCGCACTTTAGCTCAGGCATCTTCACCGGGTCCATTTTCGGCCCGGCCGCTTCACCGCTTTTCAGCAGTTTGCGGGTGTTTTTGCACTCGGGGTTGGTGCAGCCGAAGAACTTGCCGAAACGACCGGTCTTGAGCTGCATCTCGCTGCCGCACTTGTCACATTCCAGGCTCGGGCCTTCATAGCCCTTGATCCGGTAGGTGCCCTCTTCAACTTCATAACCCACGCAATCAGGGTTATTTCCGCAAATGTGCAGCTTGTGTTTCTCGTCCAGCAGGTAAGCGTCCATCGCCGTGCTGCAGATGTGGCAACGGTGCTTGCCACGCAATACACGGGATTCAGACTCGCCTTCATCGTCCTCGGCGATTTCATCGCCTGGCGTCAGATTGACCGTTGCCTTGCAGCGCTCTTTCGGCGGCAGGCTGTAACCGGAACAACCGAGGAACACGCCGGTGGAGGCGGTACGGATTTGCATCGGGCGACCGCACACCTTACAGGCGATATCGGTCATCACCGGTTGGTTGGCGCGCATGCCGCTGTCGGCAGCCTCGGCCACTTCAAGTTTTTTCTTGAAGTCACCGTAGAACTCGTCGAGGACGTTTTTCCAGTCGCGCTGACCTTGAGCGACGTCATCGAGGTTCTCTTCCATGCCGGCGGTAAAACCGTAGTCCATGAGATTGGAAAAGCTTTCAGACAGGCGCCCGGTAACGATGTCGCCCATTTTTTCGGAATAGAAGCGGCGGTTATGCAGCGCCACGTAGCCTCGATCCTGAATAGTTGAAATGATCGCGGCGTAGGTCGATGGACGGCCAATTCCGCGTTTTTCCATTTCTTTGACCAAACTCGCTTCGGAGTAACGCGCAGGCGGCTTGGTGAAGTGCTGGGTCGGGTCAATCTTGTTGAGCTTGAGGTTGTCGCCCTGCCCCATGTCGGGCAACACATCGTCGTCGCCCGGCTTGGCCATCTGCGGCAGAACGCGGGTGTAACCGTCGAACTTGAGGATGCGGCCCTTGGCCCGCAACTCGAAGGTCCCAGCGGCGACACTGACGGTAGTCGACAGGTATTGCGCCGGAGGCATCTGGCAGGCAACGAATTGGCGCCAGATAAGCTCATAGAGGCGCTCAGCGTCACGCTCCATCCCCGTCAGCTTGCTAGGGTGGGTGTTGACGTCTGAAGGACGAATCGCTTCGTGAGCCTCTTGTGCGCCTTCTTTGCTGCTGTAGACGTTTGGCGCCTCCGGCAGGTATTTCTTGCCGAACTCGGTTTCGATGTAAGCGCGAGCCATGGTCACGGCATCGACCGACAGATTAGTCGAGTCGGTACGCATGTAGGTGATGTAACCCGCTTCGTACAAGCGCTGGGCCATCATCATGGTTTTCTTCACGCCATAGCCCAGGCGGTTGCTGGCGGCCTGTTGCAATGTGGACGTGATGAACGGCGCCGACGGTTTGCTGCTGGTCGGCTTATCTTCGCGCTTGACGATGCTGTAGCTGGAAGCCTTGAGCTTCTCCAGCGCGGCCATGGCGGTGGTTTCGTTCAGCGGTTTGAACGCTTCGCCGTTTTCACGAGCGACTTCGAAACGCACGTTTGCGCCCTTGGCGGTGCCGAGGTCTGCGTGGATTTCCCAATATTCTTCGGGGTTGAACGCGCGGATTTCCCGTTCGCGTTCCACCACCAGCTTCACCGCAACCGATTGAACGCGACCTGCCGACAGGCCACGGGCAACTTTCTGCCAGAGCAGCGGCGAGACCATGTAACCCACGACGCGGTCGAGGAATCGACGTGCTTGTTGCGCATTGACCCGATCAATATCCAATTCGCCCGGTTTAGAGAAGGCTTCCTGGATTGCTTTCTTGGTGATCTCGTTGAACACCACACGCTTGTAGCGGCTGTCATCACCACCGATGGCTTCGCGCAGGTGCCAGGCAATGGCTTCCCCCTCGCGATCCAAGTCGGTTGCGAGATAGATGATGTCAGCATCTTTGGCAAGCCGGCGCAGCTCTTCGATCACTTTCTCTTTACCAGGAAGGATCTCGTACTTGGCTTTCCAGCCGTGATCAGGATCGACACCCATCCGCGACACAAGCTGGCGCTTGGCCTTTTCTTTAGGTGTCAGGACAGGCCCCTCGCCCACAGCAGCCTTGCCGCGCTTGGCAGCAGGCTCTTTGCTGGCGCTAGCCGAACCGCTGGTGGGCAAGTCTCGGATATGGCCGATACTCGACTTCACCACGTACTGGTTACCCAAGTACTTGTTGATGGTCTTGGCCTTAGCCGGGGATTCCACGATGACCAGCGATTTGCCCATGGATCAGAAAATTCCTGAATTTAGAAATGAAAGGCGCTTGGTGCCCTGTTGAGGCACCGCTATATATAGTGGCAATAAGGCGAGGTCAAGCACAGGCTATTGCGCGATCTCTACTCAAGGCCTTGAAAACAGGCTCGGTTCGGCTTGAACCAAAGCAAAGCGTGGCACCTGTTCGCCGTCAACTTCGACGGACTCCAGGAACATGCTCAAGGGACGTACCCAAAGGCCGTAATCGCCATAGAGCGCTTGATAGAACACCACTTCTTCTTCGGTTTCGGAGTTTCGGGCGATGCTGAATACGCGGTACTCAGGGCCCTTGTAATGGCGATAGAGTCCAGGCTGTAACTGCATACTGCGGCCCTCGAAAATGAAACTCGAAAATAAATTATTTTAAAATGCAACTTTTTGCAAAAAACCAACTTTTTAGAAAAACAAAAGCCGGGGCACTTGGCCCCGGCTTCCCATCTGAGGAACCGTTAAACGCGTTCGAAGACGGTGGCAATGCCCTGACCGAGGCCAATGCACATGGTCGCAACGCCAAGGTTCCCGCCATTCTGTTTCATGACGTTCAGTAACGTACCGGAGATACGAGCACCAGAACACCCAAATGGATGGCCAAGAGCGATAGCGCCGCCGTGCAGGTTAACCTTCTCGTTCATCTTGTCGAGCACTTTCAAATCTTTCAGCACTGGCAGGGCCTGTGCGGCGAAAGCTTCGTTAAGCTCGAAGAAGTCGATATCAGTAATATTAAGGCCTGCACGCTTCAAGGCTTTTTGGGTCGCTGGCACCGGACCATAGCCCATGATTGCAGGGTCCACACCGGCCACCGCCATCGAGCGAATCACCGCCATCGGCTGAATACCGAGGTCGTGAGCACGCTGTGCCGACATGACAATCATGCACGATGCACCGTCGGTGATTTGCGAGGAGGTGCCCGCCGTTACCGTACCGCCTTTAGGGTTGAAGGCCGGTTTCAAGGCGGCCAGGCTTTCCAATGTTGTATCCGGACGAATGGTTTCGTCGTAGTCGAACATTTTCAGGAAGCCATTCTCGTCATACCCGTGCATCGGGATAATTTCGTCTTTGAACTTACCTTCGATCGTTGCCTTGTAGGCCAACTGATGCGAACGCAGACCAAAAGCATCCTGGGCTTCGCGGGTGATGCCGTGCATTTTACCGAGCATCTCTGCAGTCAGCCCCATCATCCCCGACGCCTTGGCAGCGTACAGCGACATGTGCGGGTTCGGATCTACACCGTGCATCATGCTGACGTGGCCCATGTGTTCGACACCGCCGACCACGAACACATCGCCGTTACCGGTCATGATCGCTTGCGCGGCAGTGTGCAGCGCACTCATGGACGAACCACACAGGCGGCTGACCGTCTGCGCAGCGGCGGTGTGCGGAATCTGAGTCAGCAGTGACGTCATGCGGGCGATGTTCCAGCCCTGTTCCAGGGTCTGGTTTACACAACCCCAGATCACGTCTTCAACTTCCGCAGGGTCAACCTTGACGTTGCGCTCCAGCAATTTGCTGATCAGGTGCGCGGACATATCTTCAGCGCGGGTATTACGGTGCATGCCACCCTTGGAGCGGCCCATCGGGGTGCGACCGAAGTCAACAATCACGACGTCTCTCGAATTCAAGCTCATAAATTCCTCTCTGTCGTTGGGCGCTTAACCGAAGAAGCTTTGGCCATTTTCGGCCATCTCACGCAGCTTCGCGGTCGGGTGGTACAAGGCGCCCAGATCAGCATATTTGTCAGCCAGGGCAACGAATTCGGCCACACCAACGGAGTCGATGTATCGCAGCGCACCGCCACGGAAAGGAGGGAAACCGATGCCGTAGATCAAGCCCATATCGGCTTCGGCAGCAGTGTCAACGATGCCGTCTTCCAGGCAACGAACCGTTTCCAAGCACAGCGGAATCATCAACCAGTTGATAATGTCGTCGTCGGACACTTCGCGTTGTTCGTAGACAATCGGCTTAAGGACTTCAAGCACAGCGGCATCCGTGACTTTCTTCGGCTTGCCTTTCTTGTCCATTTCGTACGCGTAGAAACCCTTGCCGTTTTTCTGGCCCAGACGATTGGCTTCGTAAAGCACGTCTACCGCCGAACGACGGTCGTCCTTCATGCGATCAGGGAAACCTTCAGCCATCACGTCGCGACCGTGGTGACCGGTGTCGATACCGACCACGTCCATCAGGTACGCCGGGCCCATTGGCCAGCCGAATTTTTCCATCACCTTGTCGATACGGACGAAATCCACGCCGGCGCTGACCAGTTTGGCGAAACCGCCGAAGTACGGGAACAGCACACGGTTGACCAGGAAGCCTGGGCAGTCATTGACCACGATCGGGTTTTTACCGATTTTCTTGGCGTAGGCCACAGCGGTTGCTACTGCTACTTCGCTGGACTTCTCGCCACGAATGACTTCCACCAGCGGCATCATGTGCACTGGGTTGAAGAAGTGCATGCCGACGAAGTTTTCCGGACGCTTTAGGGCTTTGGCCAACAGACTGATAGAGATGGTCGAAGTATTCGACGCCAGAATCGTATCGTCTTTAACTTGACCTTCTACTTCGGCCAGTACCGCTTGCTTGATCTTTGGGTTCTCGACCACGGCTTCAACCACGAAGTCGACGGTGCCGAAATCGCCGTAGGAAAGCGTAGGACGAATCGCGTTTAGCGCGACGGCCATCTTCGCCGAGGTCAAACGACCTTTGTCGACACGATTGCCCAACAGCTTGGACGCTTCGTTCAGACCCAATTGAATGGCGTCTTCGCGAATATCCTTCATCAGGATCGGCGTGCCTTTGACGGCCGACTGATAGGCAATGCCGCCGCCCATGATCCCGGCGCCGAGTACGGCGGCCTGTTTCACGTCTTTTGCGACCTCATCGTAGATCTTGGCTTTTTTCTTCAGTTCCTGATCGTTCAGGAACAGGCCGATCAAGCTCTGCGCAGCCGAGGTCTTGGCCATTTTGACGAAGCCGGCGGCTTCGATTTCCAGCGCCTTGTCACGGCCAAAGTTGGCGGCTTTCTGGATAGACTTGATCGCCTCAACCGGTGCTGGGTAGTTCGGGCCAGCCTGCCCCGCAACGAAACCCTTAGCCGTTTCGAACGCCATCATCTGTTCAATAGCGTTGAGCTTGAGCTTGTCCAGCTTAGGCTGACGCCTGGCCTTGTGATCGAACTCGCCGGAAATAGCGCGTTTGATCAAATCCAGCGCAGCTTCGGCCAACTTCTCTGGCGCAACAACCGCATCGACCGCGCCGACTTTCAGCGCGTCTTCAGCACGGTTTTCCTTGCCTGAAGCGATCCACTCGATGGCGTTATCGGCGCCAATAAGGCGCGGCAAACGAACGGTGCCGCCGAAACCGGGGTACAAGCCCAGTTTGACTTCAGGCAAACCGACTTTGGCGCTGCTCGACATGACACGGAAGTCAGCCGCCAAGCACATTTCAAAACCGCCGCCTAGCGCGATTCCATTGATGGCTACGACGGTTGGAACACCGAGGTCTTCGAAATCGCTGAAGATCTTGTTGGCTTCGAGGTTGCCAGCCACCAGCTCAGCATCCGGCAACTTGAAGTTCTCGACGAACTCGGTGATGTCGGCGCCGACGATGAAAACGTCTTTGCCACTGCTGACGATCACACCTTTGATCGAACCATCAGCCTTGATGCTATCTACGGCCTGACGCAGTTCGTTTAGGGTTAGACGGTTGAACTTGTTGACGGACTCACCCTTGAGATCGAACTTCAGTTCGACGATGCCACTTTCAAGGGCCTTAACCGTGATGGCTTTACCTTCGTAAATCATCAACTGATCTCCACGATATGGAAGCTGAACAATACGCGCTGGACGCTAGAGGCTGACGTAAACACGGCTTACGCCGTTGCTACTACCAACCGCCTAGGCACACCCGCCGACGCGATACTCGGGATTCTGTAAGAGCTTTCTCGATGCAAACGCTCATTTCATACGCCCGTTTGATTTGGGTGTGGACACCATCACGGAAATCCTGGCAATTGTCAATTCCGCAAAATGCCGGTGAATGCAGCGAAATATCGACACGCCAGTAACCAACGCCACATCAGCCGCAGGTTTGATACGGAACGGATGTAGGAATATTCGCTGGAATAATAATTCGCAGACTCACGCGACTGCCGCACCCAATCGGGGCAATTCAACCGGGCACGGATAAAAAAGAGGCACTATCGCGACAAACCCCGCAGGAAGGTCTACATTCAGCGCACTGACGAATCAGCCCTATGAAAACGGGCTTCAGGTTCGTGACGACAAGTCCGCCCCCGCGTTGCGCAAGGGGTCGCTGCAGATTATCCGGCCTGCCTGGCCAACCCTGGCCCGATGTTGTTGTCGGGCTTTTTATTGCCTGCCTTTCGCTGAAAGCGTATTCGTGGCGTTAAGCCAACGCTCTGAGCGCCGCAGAAATTCGCTGCAATATTTCGGGCTCGCCGCGCTCAGCCCAATACAGGGAAATGAGCTGTTGGCCCGCTTCGACCTTGAAAACGTCGGAGGGCAGCAGACAAAACTGCGCCATCAATGATGCGTTGTCACAGGGTTCGCGCCATTGATTTAGCCAGACGCCCGGCTCGGCTTGCCAGTAAACCCAGCACGCCGGCTCTTTGCGGCTGCGCGGTAGGTGATATTGCGCACAAGGGCTGGGCGGTTCAGTAGGCAGCCAATGCGGCCAATCTTGAGGCGCGAGCTGCATCCCCAAACCGATACGACGCGCCTCCATGCGCAAGGCCATTCTTCCACTTTGCCGGCGTGAAGGTCGCAACCAAGCTAAAGGGCTCAAAATCAGCGCAAGTATTGACAGCACTATCCAGACCGTCATAGTTCTTTCCCAGAAATAACCATCATTTAATAGCGCACATGGTTGTGCGCGAAAGAGCCATACTCAAGGCTATCGTAATCCTCAAGGGGTACTCCTCATGCCGTACGAACATATCTTGGTCGCTATCGACCTTACTGAAGAGTGCGATCCCGTTATTCGCCGAGCGCGTGAATTGGCGGTCAGCAACCACGCCAAGCTCTCACTGGTGCACATCGTTGAGCCCATGGCGATGGCGTTTGGCGGCGACGTGCCCATGGACCTGTCGCAACTGCAGCAACAGCAATTTGATCAAGCCAAAGAAAAGCTCGAAGCCTTGAAATTGAAGTATCCGGAAGTGAGCATCGGCGACGCCCATCTGACTTACGGCCAGCCTCGTCAGGAAATTCATCAGCTGGCCAAAGCGCAAAACTGCGATTTGATCGTTGTCGGCAGCCATGGCAGGCACGGCCTGGCCTTGCTGCTGGGCTCCACGGCTAACGACGTTCTTCACGGCGCGCCATGCGACGTACTGGCTGTGCGCTTGAAAGTGCAGAGCTGACAAATCTGTAGAAGCCAGCTTGTTAGCGAGGCGGTATAGGCGGTGTGTCTGGCACACCGCGTAATCTTTCGCCAACACGCTGGCCGCTACAAATCAACGATCACGCGTCCAGCTCAGCCCAACGTTCCAGCAAGGTGTCGAGCTGCGCTTGCAGGTTTTCCAGTTGCGCCAGCACCGCAGCCGATTGCTCGGCAGGCCGCTGATAGAAACCGGCATCGGCCATTTCAGCGTTCAACGAAGCCATTTGCGCTTCAACGTCGTCGATCTGCTCAGGCAACGCTTCCAGCTCGCGCTGGAGCTTGTAGCTGAGTTTTTTCTTGGCAACCGGCATGTCCTGAGCGGCAACCGGGGTTGCCGCAACGGCAGCGGTAGCCAGTTCAGCTTTACCGGACTTGTTCTCGGTAACGCCCAACAGACGTGGCGAACCACCCTGACGCAACCAGTCCTGATACCCACCGACGTACTCACGAACCTTGCCTTCGCCTTCAAACACCAAGGTACTGGTCACCACGTTGTCGAGGAATGCCCGGTCGTGACTGACCATCAGCACGGTGCCTTTAAACGTCAGCAGAACCTCTTCAAGCAGCTCAAGGGTCTCCACGTCCAAGTCGTTGGTCGGTTCGTCAAGGACCAGCAGGTTGGCTGGTTTGCTGAACAGTTTTGCCAGCAACAGACGAGCACGTTCACCGCCGGACAACGCCTTCACCGGTGTACGCGCACGTTGGGGGCTAAACAGGAAATCACCCAGATAGCTCAGCACGTGACGGCTCTGACCATCGATATCGATGAAGTCGCGACCTTCGGCCACGTTGTCGATAACGGTTTTTTCCAGATCGAGCTGGTGACGTAACTGATCGAAATAAGCCACGTCCAGGCGTGTACCCACCTCAACCGAACCGCTACTTGGCTGCAGGCTGTCGAGCATCAACTTGAGCAAGGTGGTCTTGCCGGTACCGTTGGCACCCAACAGACCAATACGGTCTTCGCGCTGCAAGACCATGGAGAAGTCTTTGATCAGGAACGGACCGCCTGGGTGAGCAAAGCTGACGTTATCCAGAACCATCACTTGCTTACCGGATTTATCGGCCGTATCGAGTTGGATATTGGCCTTGCCGGTGCGCTCGCGACGCTCGCCACGCTCTACACGTAATTCTTTCAGAGCACGTACGCGGCCTTCGTTACGCGTGCGACGGGCTTTGATGCCCTGGCGAATCCAGACTTCTTCTTGGGCAAGACGCTTGTCGAACAAGGCGTTGGCAGTATCTTCGGCCGCCAACTGGGCTTCTTTGTGCACCAGGAAACTGGCGTAATCGCCGTTCCAGTCGATCAAGCCGCCACGGTCCAACTCAAGAATCCGGGTGGCCAGGTTCTGCAGGAATGCCCGGTCGTGCGTGATGAACAGAACCGCGCCCTGAAAACCAAGCAGGGCCTCTTCGAGCCAGGCGATTGCGCCAATGTCCAAGTGGTTGGTTGGTTCGTCGAGCAACAGCAGATCCGGCTCGGATACCAAGGCCTGGGCCAGCAGCACCCGGCGACGCCAGCCACCCGAAAGCTCAGCCAGGGTTTTGTCGGCCGGTAATTGCAAGCGGCTCAGCGTACTGTCGACCAATTGCTGCAAGCGCCAGCCGTCACGGGCTTCGAGGTCTTGCTGAACGTGCATCAGCTTGTCCAGGTCCTCGGCGGTGACGATGTTCTGGCTCAGGTGGTGATATTCGGCAAGCAGTGCGCCGACGCCGTCCAGGCCTTCGGCAACCACGTCGAACACAGTCCGCCCGTCTGCTTCCGGCAACTCTTGCGGCAGTTCGCCGATTTTCAGGCCCGGCGCGCGCCACACAGCGCCGTCATCCGGCTTCTGAATGCCTTTAACCAGTTTCAACATACTGGACTTGCCGGTGCCGTTGCGGCCGATGATGCACACCCGCTCACCACGGGCGATCTGCCAGGACACCTTGTCCAACAACGGCATAGCGCCGAAAGCAAGGGACACATCGCTGAATTTGAGCAGGGTCATGATCTTCTCCAAAAACTGGGGGCGCATTCTACCTGAGATACCCGCCGCATGTTGGCATTCAATAACAATCAAACAGGCGCCATTGGCCCTCGTTGCGCTGAGACGCTGATGAATATCCAACAACATCGAGCCTATTGCCCCGCAAGCACCGGCAATGCTTTCACCCGGAGTAGGCAAGGGCTAAGCTAACGGAACTTTTATCGTTTCCTCTGCACGGAAGTCTCATGCGCAGTCGTTTGCTCGGCCTTTTATCCTGTCTGCTTGTCTCTGCCACCGCCGCCCAATTTGCTCAGGCTGGGGACATTATCCAACAGCGTCAGTATTACGATGAAGCAAAACGGGCATTGGCCAAAGGCGATACCGGGCCTTATATGCGTTACAGCGAAGCGCTTGCCGACTACCCGCTGGAACCGTATCTGGAATATGACGAACTGACCGCTCGCCTCAAAACTGCCAGCAACCAAGAGATTGAAAAATTTCTCGCGCAGCACGGTGACCTGCCCCAAGCCAACTGGATGAAGTTGCGCTGGCTGCGCTGGCTGGCCGATCGCGGCGACTGGCAGCCCTTCGTCAAGTATTACGACCCCAAGCTCAATTTCGTTGAGCTGGACTGCCTGTATGGCCAATACCAACTGAGCCATAACCTGCGCTCCGAAGGCTACGCCAACGCCGAAAAACTCTGGATGACCAGCAAGACTTTGCCAGCCTCGTGTGACGGTTTGTTCGCGCGCTGGGCAGCGGAAGGTCAGTTAACCGAAGAGAAACGCTGGAAACGCGCAAAACTAGCCGCGTCGGCGCGCAATTACAGCCTGGCCACGACCCTGGTCGACAGCCTCGTGACCCTCGCCCCCCAAGGCCGACTACTGATCGCGGTCGCACAGAAGCCCGAGTTGCTCAACGACCCTTCGCGCTTCCGGCCGGTCGATGAGGCCATGTCGGACGTGGTGGGCCTCGGCTTGCGTCGTTTGGCCAGGAAAGACCCACAGAAGGCCTTGGAGATGCTGGACAGCTACTCCTTAACCATGCACTTCTCCCGTGACGAGCAAGTAGCGATTGCCAAGGAAATCGGCCTTACGTTAGCGCGCAGCTTCGACGGTCGTGCCTTGGAAGTGATGACCAAATACGACCCGGACCTGCGCGACGACACCGTCACCGAGTGGCGCCTGCGTTTATTGTTGCGACTTGGCCGTTGGGACGATGCGTACCAACTGACCCGCCGACTGCCTCAGGACCTCGCCACAACCAACCGCTGGCGCTACTGGAAAGCGCGCTCACTGGAACTGTCCCAGCCCAACAATCCGCTGGTGCCTTCACTCTACAAAGCCGTTTCCAAAGAGCGTGACTTCTACGGTTTTCTTGCCGCCGACCGCACACAAACTGCGTATCAGTTGAATAATCACCCGCTGATGCTCAGCCAGCAGATCATCAATAAGGTGCGCAACACCCCTGGCGTGCGTCGAGCGTTGGAATTTCATGATCGCGGCGAAGTCGTCGACGGCCGACGCGAGTGGTATTACGTCAGCCGCTTGTTCAATCGCGATGAGATGGTTGCCCAAGCGAAGCTCGCCTACGACATGCATTGGTACTTTCCAGCCATCCGCACCATCAGTCAGGCGCAGTATTGGGATGACCTGGACATCCGCTTCCCGATGGCTCACCGCGACACTCTGGTGCGCGAAGCCAATGTGCGTGGCTTGCATTCCAGCTGGGTATTCGCCATTACTCGCCAGGAAAGTGCATTCATGGACGATGCCCGCTCCGGCGTTGGCGCCAGCGGCCTGATGCAGTTGATGCCAGCGACTGCCCGAGATACCGCGCGTAAATTCAGCATCCCGCTGGCATCACCGCAGCAAGTGCTTGACCCCGATAAAAACATCCAACTGGGCGCCGCGTACCTGAGCCAAGTGCACAGCCAGTTCAACGGCAATCGCGTGCTGGCCTCGGCCGCCTACAACGCTGGCCCGGCGCGTGTTCGTCAGTGGCTCAAAGGTGCAAATCACCTGGCGTTTGACGTTTGGGTTGAAAGCATCCCGTTCGACGAAACCCGTCAGTACGTCGAGAACGTGCTGTCTTATTCGGTCATTTACGGAGCAAAACTCAACTCGCCGCAACCGCTGGTGGATTGGCATGAACGGTTTTTTGATGATTTGTAAGCAGTACGCGGCGCATCTGTAGGAGCCAACAAGTTGGCTCCTACAGAGGACTGCGAATCACTGTGGGACCGAATTCATTCGGGAAGGCTTCAGCCCTGACACATCGGACGCTGGGGCCTCTCTACAGATCTTTACTCCAACACCGTGACCGGCATCCCAACCTCAAGGGTGCCGGGCCCGTCATTGACCATGTTCTGCCCAAACCATATGTCCCCGTCCCGTTCACGGTAGGTTTTCAGGGTCGCCATAGGTTCGCGGTCCGGCGAGCGTTCGCCGGTCTTTGGATCGAGGGTGGTCAATATGCAGCGGGTGCAGCCTTTGAGCAGGCGAAATTCGATGTCGCCGATGCGGATACGTTTCCAACCATCTTCAGCGAACGCCTCGCTGCCCTCCACTACCAGATTCGGTCGAAAGCGCAGCATTTCCAGTGGCCGTCCGACCTTGGCCGACAGGTCATCAAGGGACGCTTGGCCAATCAACAGCAACGGAAAGCCATCGGTGAAACCCACTTTATCCTCAACCGTGCCGTAACCGCTGGGCAGCCAGCGCGCACGCTCGGCCGGGACATGCACCATGCGCGTCGGCCGCCCCATGAACGCGGTAAGCCAGTGTGCGGCAGCATCGCCAGCGTCTGGCACACGCAAGGTGTCACGCCAGATGGTCACGCCAAGCAATGAACTCTCGGTAACTTCCGGTACGGGAACATCAAGCGCTGCGAGGCCTGGCGCACTTAAGGTCAAGCCACCCGTTGCGCTCCATAACGCCGACAATTGCGACATTTGTGGCATGGCCCGCTGGGTGAAAAAACGTCCGGTGCCCTCCTCTACCAGCATCCAGCGACGATCACCGGTCAACCCCAACCCGTCGAACGCTGCTTGCTGGAGCGGCTCGGCAATGCCGGACTTGAGTGGGTATCGATAAAGGGCGCTGAGGCGCAGCATGGTCGGTTTTCCTGAATGCGAAAAAAACCAACTTATACGAGTTGCCGGCGCCCTCGACAACCCCCCTTGCTGAGCCTCAACTCAAATCAGCAGCCGTAATCAGCTCTGATCGAGCATCAAACGCTCACGCACCACGTCAACCAATTTATCCGGCTGGAATTTGGAGAGGAAGTTGTCGCAGCCAACCTTTTTCACCATGGACTCGTTGAAACTGCCCGACAACGAGGTGTGTAACACGACATACAGTTTGCGCAAGCGCGGATCGCTGCGAATCTCGGTGGTCAACCGATAGCCATCCATTTCTGGCATTTCGGCATCGGTGAAAATCATCAACAACTTGTCAGTCATCACTTCGCCGGAGTCCGCCCAGCCTTTGAGCATGTTCAGCGCCTTGAGGCCGTCACGAGCCACGTGCATCTTTACCCCGAGCTGAGACAACGTCTCGCGCAGCTGGGACAGCGCAACGTTCGAGTCATCCACCAACAACACTTCGCGGCCACGGGCTAGCTCTAACACTGGGTCCAACAGCTTTTCGCGAGAAACTTTTGCGTTGTAGGGCACGATCTCGGCGAGGACTTTTTCCACGTCGATGATTTCCACCAACTGGTCATCGACCTTGCTGATAGCCGTCAGATAATGCTGACGACCCGCACTGGCAGGCGGCGGCAGAATCGCTTCCCAGTTCATGTTGACGATACGGTCTACGCCACCGACGAGAAATGCCTGCACTGAGCGATTGTACTCAGTGACGATAATGGTGCTGTTTGGCCCTGGAATCAGTGGGCGCATGCCGATGGCCTGGGACAAATCGATTACCGGCAATGTCTGTCCACGCAAGTTGACCACACCACAAACAAAGGGATGACGCTGCGGCATCAATGTCAGCTTGGGCAGTTGCAGCACCTCTTGAACCTTGAACACGTTAATCGCAAATAACTGCCGACCCGCCAGGCGGAACATCAGGATTTCCAGGCGATTCTCACCCACCAGCTGCGTACGTTGATCTACCGTGTCGAGAATGCCGGCCATTATGACTCCTGGAGGTGGTTCAAGTATTAGAGCGCTTCGTAGTGTATCGGCTGAAGCAGGCGAGACCTTAATATCTGGAAGTATGGCACGGAGCCATTGATATCATATTAATATTAAGGGAAACCCTTAGCCGTCATCAGGCCCAACCTGATATTCGCCCTGTGTAATAGACATTAATGTGACGTTATTCTCATTGCATGAACGGAGTCAGGCTTGTGTCGGCTATAACGCGGCCCAAATCAAGCAATACCAGACGCCTTATTGCCTCTCTCGGGCGCCGAGCAGGCCGTGCCGCCATTGGCAGTGAAGGGGCGCCCCGAGCCCCTATAAGAAGGTCGTACAGACAACAGATCGAATCGGTCGATACAGTTCAAAAACAAAACTCGGAAACGGCCTACAGACTTCCGTTTGATTTCAACATTAACTTGAGGCCACTCGCCAAGCGAGATTTACGTTCGCTGACCAAGAGCTGTGGAGATAAAGCATGTTGAAGGACAAAGAGTGGCAACATTCGCTTCCTGATTTTTTGACAGGAGCCCAAACGCTTCTTACCAAATCGGACGAGTGCCTGAGTCACCTCGAACTGTTTACTAACGATAAGGACGCTATCGAATGCTTGCTTGGCACCTTACTGACCCTCGCCCATAAGGCCGACGCGCTCGGCCTCGACGGTATCACTGATTTTTCCCTGCGAATTAATCGCCTGTTAAGCCTCGCTTATCCGCATATCAGCCTGCAGGGTGACACGCTGCGAGCGCTAAAGAACTGCTTCACCCTCCTGGCCTGGCAACTGGAACTAATCGATGCCGACACCGGGCTTTTGCTCCTTGATGACAGCGAACAAGTGGAGTTGCTATACGCCTTTGCAACCATCGCTGGGCTCGAACATGAACTGGCGAGTCTAATGCCCAGCGCGACGTGGTCGACGCCTTTGGCGCTTCGATTAAACGTCATAGCACACAGGCACTGATTCATCAGGCTTCGCCGACCCTGAAAGGCTAACAAAGCATCTTGGGGTCGCGCATAGACTTTCAAGGCGCTACGCTGATCACCTGCTCTGACGCCCTGCCAACTAGTGGCATTGCGTCAGCGCACTCATTTGCATACTTCCCAACCCGAAATTGACTTAATAACAATCCAATCGGGTTATCCGCAGCAAACATCAAACGGCTCCTGCGCTATGTACGCCAGCATCAAATCACTCAAATTTCGGCCGCTGAGCAAGAACACTGCTCGTTGGTTGACCGTCGTGCTCTGCGGGGGGTTGATTGCGGGCAATGTCGCCGTTTATTTCACGGCAATGGCCTTGCCGCCTGAACTGTTGGCGCTAAACCTGGCCACTGTCGCCAGCGTCTGGTATGTCCAGCGCCGGTCGGGTGACTCGATCAACTTTCAGCCGCAAGAACTGGCTGAACGCATGCTCGAAGTTCAAGAAACCGAACGTCATCGACTTAGCCGGGAACTGCATGACGACATTGGGCAGATGCTCACCGCCGCCAAACTGCAAACCGACGTGCTGCAACGTCATATGCCCGCGCAGCTGAATAAGCAGTTTTCAACGTTATGCACCACCCTGGATGAAACGCTGGCGAAGGTGCGCGATGTGTCGGCCATTCTCAATCCCCGCCAACTGACCAGTCTTGGACTGGAAGCCAGCTTGCGTGAGCATCTGTTGCGCACGCTGGGTAATACGGCGGTGCATTGGAGTCTAGAGTGTCATCAACGCCTGGCAGGTATCTCGGAAGAGGTCGCGGTTGCGGCGTTTCGGATCACCCAGGAGGCCGTGACAAATATGCTGCGCCATGCTGCGGCAACAAATCTGCTGGTGCGTCTGCAGCGCTCACCGGAAGGATTGTCACTGCACATAACCGATGACGGCACAGGCTTTCTGCCCGCAGAAAACCCGGGGCAACAAGGTCAACGCGGCATGGCGGGCATGGCAGAGCGGATGGCGCTGCTGAGCGGCACGCTGACGGTCCAAAGCCACCCCGGCAAAGGTACTCACATCGAAGCGCTTTTTCCTTGGGCGCCCCGCGTTCGTGAACGCGCCAATACAAGCAGCGGCTCATGACCTGCAACCTGCTTCTGGTCGATGACCACGCGCTTATCAGGGCCGGAGTGCGCGCGCTGATTGCGGAATTTCCAGGCTACGCCGTGATTGGCGAAGCCAACGACGGCTCGCAACTACTTGAACTGGCGCGTCAGTTGCGGCCGGACATCATTCTTCTGGATATTTCCATGAAGGACACCAACGGCTTGGATGCTCTGGAACAGTTGCTCAGCGAGCTACCCTTGAGCAAGGTGCTGATCTTGTCGATGCACACCGACCCACAGATGATCATGCGAGCACTGGAGAGAGGTGCCCATGGTTACTTGCTCAAAGACGCCACCGGCACCGAACTTGAACAGGCCTTGGCGGCATTGCTTAATAACGAGCGCTACCTGAGTCCTGCCATCGCCCACGCCGTTATCAATCAAGCGCTCATCAGCGCGCACGCGCACCGCCCCGACAGCGTTGACCCGCACAATTTGACCAGTCGCCAGCTGGAAATCCTTCGCCTGATCGTACGCGGCAAATCCACCCGAGAAATCGCCGGAGGTCTTGGTCTGAGCATTAAGACGATAGAAACCCATCGTGCGCAAATCATGAAGCGTTTGCAGATATTCGACGTCGCAGGCTTGGTGCTGTTCTGCGTGCGTGAGCGAATCATAAGTCTCGACGACTGAGGGTCAAACATCGCTCAACAACGGCGAATGCTCGGGCAAATGCACCCGCAACGCCCCTGGACGAATGGAAAAACGCAGGCTTTCGCCACTCAACGGCTCACCGTCAAGATTGATGTCCAATCCCCGAGTTGATTTGAGTTCGACCCACGGCAACCGTGCGCGGATGAACATATTGTCAATTCCCAGCCCCCCGTCGAGCAATCCTTTTAGGGTGCTCACGACGTCCTGAGGTGCAGGCAAAATACTGATATCCAGCAGGCCGTCATCCGCCAGGGCCGTCGGGCACAATACATGCCCACCTCCCGCTTGACGCCCGTTGCCAATACCCAATGCCAACAGGTCGCCACTCCAATGAAAATCAGGCCCGGTCAACTCACCGTAGGCAGCCCGCAACTCACTGAAGCGTGACAAACCGGTAAATAAATACGCCGCGCCACCCAAGACTTTCTTCAGGTCTTCAGACGTATTGGCTGTCACCTGGCTACCAAAACCACCGGTTGCCATATTTAAAAACAACTGCCCGTCGACATCACCCACGTCCACCTCACGAGCAGGCAACTCAAGCAAATCCAACGCCGATTTGGCCGCTAATGGCACACCGGCCGCACGCGCAAAATCATTGGCGGTTCCCATGGGCAACAGCGCCAAGCTGACTTCATGTGGATACTGAGCATCCGCCAATACCAAGGCTTGGGCGATTTCACGCAGCGTTCCGTCGCCACCGCCGGCAATGATTATTCGATAACCCGTCGCCAGCGCCTCGTTCACCAGACGCTGAGCATCCCCCCCTTCCCAGGTCACTCTCACCTCAAGCTGCCAGCCCTCCTCGCGTTTGGCCCCGACAGCGGCGCGGACTTCTTCGTTGAGCGCTTGCTTGCCGTGCAATATCAGAAGTGCCATGCGTTGCGTCATTCAGATTCCCTCCAAGCAGGCTGCAGACGTGCAAACCACTGTCCTTGCGAAGACTGTGACCGCACGGCAGCTGAAAAAAATCCGGTTCTGTGGATAAATTTTCAGTGACGGCATCGGTTTTGACGGCGGGCACTGTTTCATAGGCTTAACGCTCAAAAACAGACCACTCACTTGGATAGCATCAGTGACAATCGCCTCACATTTGTCACCTTTTTGAAGATAATTTCAATTTTTTGAAAAATTCCGATTGAAAAGAAATGAACGGCCATGGTTTATTCGACAAAATATTGGCTTTCATGGAAAGAAATCGCGCAAAAGTCATTTTATTGACTTTCCGATAAATACCGGCCGTTGTGCTGTGAAATCCGGCAACGGTTCATGCCGTAAAGGGGTAAGGAGTTTTATGCGCTTGCGACCGGTTAATAGTCTTTTGCTGACCCGCACTAGCCTCGTCGAATACTTCTTATTCGGCGTGCGCGTGATGCACGGTGTCACTTGTATATTGCCAGGGATGTTGATTTTGGCGTTCTGGCAAAATGACTACCCTGTTGCGCTGAAGAGCTATGTCGCCGTGCTGATGTTTTTCGGATTTATCAGCGTGCTGATCTTCCAAGCCATCGGGGTGTACTCAGAAACTATTTTCAGCAACCTGCTGCGCTTTCGCCTGACACTGTTTGCCTGGTCTTCGGCATTTTGTTTGTTGCTGTTCATGCATCAGGCGCTCTCACTGCTCAGCTACATCACCGACGTCCAGTTGGTGCTCTGGTTCGCGACTAGCTTCATGCTGTTTGGCGTTGAACGGTTGTTGGTGCTGATGGCGTTCCAGCGCTTGATGCAAAAAGGCTTCTTTCTGCAAAAGGCGATAATTCTTGGCGCAACAGAAAATGGCCAGCGGCTGGCGCAATACCTCGAACAGAATCAAGACATTCGATCCGGGGTTTCCGGGTTCATCGACGACCGCATAGGGCGTATGCCCGAGACCGTAGCGAATCTGCCGCTGATAGGAAACTCGGGCGACCTTGAACGGCTGATTCGCGAAGAAAAAGTCACGCAGGTGCTGGTCGCCTTGCCCTGGTCCGCAGAAAACCGCATGGACTACATCATTCGCGAACTGCGCAGGCTACCGGTCAATGTACTGTTAGTGCCAGACATGGTCGCCTTTCGCCACGCCCACAACCGAATCACCGAAGTCGCCAACCTACCGATGTTTAACGCATCCGATGTGCCGTTAAACGGTTGGTCGCCGTTCTTCAAACGCCTTGAAGACATGCTCTTGTCGAGCATCGCGCTGCTAGTGGTTGCGCCAGTCATGGTAATGGTTGCAATCGCGATCAAGCTCGACTCTCGCGGCCCGGTGCTGTTCCGACAAAAACGCTACGGTTATAACAACCGCCTGATTGAAGTCTGCAAGTTTCGCTCAATGCATCAACACCAAGCCGATGCAAACGCTGAAATCCAAACCATTCGGGGTGACGCCAGAATCACGCGCGTTGGGCGATTTATCCGCAAAACCAGCCTGGACGAACTTCCGCAGTTGTTCAACGTCCTGGCGGGGAGCATGTCGATGGTGGGTCCAAGACCCCACGCCACTGCAACCAAGGCCGCCGGCATCCTGTTTGAAGAAGCCGTCAAGGAATACACCTCCCGTCACAGGGTCAAGCCCGGCATTACGGGCTTGGCACAAATCAACGGCTACCGGGGGGAAACGGACACCTTGGAGAAGATCGAGAAACGCGTCGAGTTCGATCTTGAGTACATAGAAAACTGGTCGGTGTGGTTCGATTTATACATCCTTTTGCGTACTGTTCCGGCAGTGCTCTTCACTCGTGAGGCTTATTAATGAGCATCCTCATTCCTTGCATCATCGCTGGCGGCGCCGGCACCCGTTTGTGGCCGGTGTCTCGCGAGGCCATGCCCAAGCCATTCATGCGTCTGCCCGATGGCGAGAGCTTGTTGCAGAAGACCTTCGTCCGCGCCTGCGAGTTGCCGGAGGTTGATCGGATTGTCACCGTGACCAACCGCGACGTGTATTTCCGGACAGTGGATGACTATCGGCAACTGAACAAAACCCACGCGAAACTGGATTTCATTCTCGAACCGTTCGGGCGCAATACTGCGGCGGCCATCGCCTGCGCGGCTCTGCATGTCGCCCGACTGTATGGCGAAGATGCGCACTTACTGGTACTGCCCGCCGATCACCTGATCAAGGATGTAAACGCCTTTGCCGAAGCCGTTGCTGTGGCCAGGCAACTGGCAGACAAAGGCTGGATCGCCACGTTCGGCATTGTCCCAACCAAGGCCGAAACCGGCTTCGGCTACATCGAAAAGGGCCAGATGCTGAACGATTCGGCCTATCAGGTGGCGCGTTTTATCGAAAAGCCCAACGCCGCGACCGCTCAAGACTATCTGGATGGCGGCCTTCATTTGTGGAACGGCGGCATGTTCTGCATGCGCGCTGACACCCTGCTGAGGGAGCTTCAGGAACATGCACCTGACGTATTGAACAGCGTCCGCGCCTGCTTGGAGCAAAGCCCAAACAAGGAAGGCAATCACGAACTGCAAGTGGAATTGGACAGTGAGCTGTTTGCGCTGACGCCGGATATTTCAATCGATTACGCGGTCATGGAACCTTCGCAGAACATCGCTGTGGTGCCCTGCCAGCTTGGCTGGAGCGACATTGGGTCATGGCAGGCGATGCGCGAATTGAGCCCGGCCGATGACAATGGCAACCAATGCAATGGCCAGACCGTGCTCCAGGACGTGACCAATTGCTACATCGACTCGCCGCGACGGCTGGTGGGCGGCATCGGGCTGGACGACTTGATCATCATTGACACGCCGGACGCCTTGTTGATCGTCGACGCAAAGCGTAGTCAAGATGTCAGCATTATTGCCAAGGAACTCAAACGCCAAGGTCATGATGCCTACCGACTGCACCGCGCTGTCACTCGCCCGTGGGGCACCTACACCATCCTCGAAGAGGGCAAACGGTTCAAAATCAAACGCATCGTCGTTCGGCCGCAAGCGTCGCTGTCATTGCAAATGCACCACCACCGCAGTGAGCATTGGATCGTCGTCAGCGGCATGGCGCTGGTCACCAATGGTGAAAGCGAATTCCTGCTCGACACCAACGAATCGACCTTCATAAAACCGGGTCGCACCCACCGTTTGGTCAACCCTGGGGTCATCGACCTTGTGATGATTGAAGTGCAAAGCGGCGAATACCTGGGCGAAGACGATATCGTGCGCTTCACTGATATCTACGGCCGCGTGCCTGTGGAGATCGCCAAGCCCTGACCCCGCCCACCATAGGGGGCGGATAGCCCTCTGTAGGAGCCAACGTGTTGGCGAAGGTCCTTCGCCTTCGGCTCCTAAAGCATGTGTGCATCGCCAACATCTGTGGGACCGAATTTATTCGGGAAGGCTTCCGTCCTGACACCCTGCAACCTCAAACCACACAAAGTGCCACCCAGTTTGCTGCGCGACAGCGCGGCGTCGAAGACGTGGCGGACCCTCCTACAGATTTAGCGGGTGTCGGACCGATATTCAGGCAATCGCGGATCAAACGTATTCAGAGATTTCGATCAAATTCAAATCCGGATCACGGAGGTAAACCGAACGAATCGGCCCTGTGGCGCCGGTGCGCATGATCGGGCCTTCGATAATTGGCCAGTTGGCCGCCCCCAAACGCTCAATTACCTGATCCAGAGGAATCGACGCGATAAAGCACAAATCTAATGCACCGGGCACGGGCAAATGGGCCTTGGGCTCGAACTCCTGCCCTCGAATGTGCAGGTTTATTTTCTGATGACCAAAAATAAACGCCATGCGTCCTGCACCGAAGGTCTCCAGCCGCATGCCTAACACGCGAACGTAAAAATCCTGAGTGGCTGCGGCGTCGGTGGCAGTCAGCACCAGGTGGTCCAGGTGATCAATCATTGTGTGAGCTCCTCAAGCATTTTTGTCGCGAAGGGGCTGTAAACCACTCGCTACTTATGCGGTTACTTGTGCGGTGTACGTGTGCGGTCGCACCTACCAGGCACCGCGAGAGCGCCCTAACCCATGAAATGCTTCACGTGCTCAATAAACCGCGCCACGGCCGGCGCCTTTTCGAAACGTCGATGCACCAGCGACAAGCATGACGAAGGGTGGCAGTCCTCAATACGTCGGTACACCACATTGGGCAGGTTGATGTGGTCCACCACGGATTCAGGCACCACCGCCACCCCCTGTCCAAGGGAAACCAGCGCGATGACCGAGACCAGTCCGCCCGGTTGAGGGCCGAGCGTCGGCGCGAAACCTCCGTGGGTCGCTACCTGCAAGGTGCCGGAGATCTGTTCGGGAAGAATGAACGTTTCATTTTGCAAATGCACGGCGTTGACTTCCTTCAAACGGCACAACCATGAGCTGTCGGGCAGCGCCAAGGTAAAGCCTTCCGCCAACAGGCTAATGGTGCTGAGCGAATCGGGCACGTGCATGGGTGAGCGGATGTAACCGACATCCAGCCGTCCTTCCTCAATCAGCGTCGGCAACGCAGGCATCAAGCGCTCGCTGATGGCAAACCCAACGTCGGGATAGCGCTGACGAAAGCTGCTGACCTGCTGCTGCAACGCACCGGAAAACACCGCTGAAGCAACGTAACCCAATTCGATATGCCCGGTCTCGCCCCGGCCAGCCCGCTGAGCGTTGAGTTGCGCGGTTTCAAATTGCCGCACCGCCAACTCCGCTTCCACCTGCAATGCCCGGCCGGCGTCAGTCAGGCTGACCTCCCGCTGTAACCGCAGGAACACCCGTGTGCCCAGTTCATTCTCCAGGTCCTGAATCTGCCGCGTCAGTGTCGGCGGGGCGATGCCCAATTGTTCCGCAGCACGGGTGAAGTTGCGGTGCTTGGCAACGGCCAAAAAATAGCGAAAGTGGCGTATTTCCATGACTGGATTAGCTCAAAGGTAATGAAACTCGGGCGCTTGGGTAATTCCAGGATCATGACGGCGCTTTATGCTGGCAGCGGCATTACCTGCAAGACAATCATGAGTATGAGCAACCGGAGGCACAATTGAAAATCGTTAGCCCGCGCATGACCTTGTTGACCGCTTCCGGGGTCTGCTCGCTCATCGTTCTAGACACCAACATCGTTGCCGTCACGCTGCCCAGCATCGCCCGTGATCTGGGTGCGGGCTTTGCCGACATTGAGTGGGTGGTCAGCGCCTACATGCTGGCGTTCGCGGCATTGCTGTTACCGGCCGGCAGTATCGCTGATCGTTTCGGTCGCAAAAAAACCCTGATCAGCGGCTTGGTGCTGTTTATTTTGGCGTCGGTAGGATGCGGTGCGGCACCGAACATCCTATTGCTCGACATCGCGCGTGCGATCAAAGGTGTGGGTGCCGCGTTGCTGCTGACCTCTGCGCTGGCAACCATCGGTCACGTTTTCCACGACGAAACCGAGCGCGCCAAAGCCTGGGCGTTTTGGGGCGCATGCATGGGCGTGGCAATGACCGCAGCGCCCACCGTGGGCGGATTGATCGCCTCGTTCGTCGGCTGGCGTTGGATTTTTTACCTGAATCTGCCGGTTGGAGCGCTGCTGATGCTCATGGTCTGGCGCAACATCCCCGAGTCGCGTAATGAGCAATCGGCGCGCCTGGACCCTTGGGGCAGTTTGGCGTTTAGCGGCAGTTTGTTGTGCTTGATCTGGGGTTTGATCGAAGCCAACCGCATTGGCTGGGACAACACGCTGACCACCCTGCGCATCGTCGGCGGAATATTACTCTTGGCGCTGTTCGTGGTTGTCGAACGCCTACAGCATCGGCCGATGGTTGACTTGCAATTGTTCAAACACCCACGCTTCATCGGCGCGCTGCTCGGGATGTTCGCCTACGCCGGTTGTGCGCAGGTGATGATGACCATGTTGCCGTTCTACTTGCAAAACGGCTTGGGCTTTACCGCCATTGCGTCAGGGTTAGGCATGCTGCCGTTCGCGGCGACCATGTTGATTTTTCCGAAAATAGGTGCCCGGTTATCGAACCGGATTTCACCAGCCGGCATGATGACCATCGGACTGATCCTGGTGGGCTGCGGCAACTTGCTCAGCGCGTGGGCGGCTTCGGCCGGGGGTTATCTAGGGTTTGCCTGCGCGATTGCAGTGACCGGCGCCGGCGCGGGTTTGCTCAATGGCGATACACAGAAAAACATCATGGCGTGTGTGCCCAGGGATCGCGCCGGCATGGCATCGGGCATGAGCACCACCATGCGTTTCAGCGCCATCGTATTGGCCATCGGCGTCTACGGCGCGGTGTTGGCCAGCCACACACAACACGCGTTGAATGGCAGCCTGCACGCGGCAGCTCCCGAATGGTTAATGCACACCGATTACATTGCCTCGCGGGTCGTGGCCGGTGACATGGCCGCCGCATTGTCGCCCTTGACGGAGAGTGCCCGGTTGGTGATTCAGCCCTTGGCGCAACAAGCCTTCGTCGCGGGCTTCAGCACCCTACTTTGGCTAGCCGGGTTGTTGGCGTTGTTCGGTGCGGTGTTGGTGGGCACATTGATGCGTAATCCAATTCCGTCGGCGCAGACGAGTCCGGCGTATGAGGTCGAACCCCTGTAGGGTCCCCACGTCTTCTTATAATTCAAGGGGTTATGTCGAATTTGATGAGGGCTGCCGAAGGCTGCGATCCGTTCGAAGAATCTTCGCCAACAAGTTGGCTCAGATAAAATCGTCAAAAAATTTTCCGTCCCCGGGAATAAACCTCAATGCCCTTCGTCGTACAGGCTCAAGAATTTGAACCCAACCACGAAGAGTGCCTCACCATGAACACTTCACTGAAAAGCACACTGATCGCTTTTTCTCTCTTGGCCCTCAGTGGCGCAGCGTCGGCCGCTGGGAATGATCAAAAATCGGCAGGCGTCGAGGATTACAGCTATACGACCAAACTCGATATCGCCAAGGTGGTCGCCGGTCCAGACCTCAACTACTGTGGCATTCAGCCGGTTGAAATGACCTATCGCGACCACACAGGCAACACCCACACCGTGCGTTACGAAGCATTCGGCAGCGGCTGTAACAACATGGGCTGAAGCTGCACCGATGACTTTTTCGGCACCTGCTTCTGTTTCGAGAACCTGCCGCTTTTTATAGTGGGCCCTCAGCGGCGCATTCAATGCGCCGCGGTTTTCGAGACCTCAACCATGTACCACGCGCTCACCCTGCCGTGCTCTCCCGACGACGTCCATGACCAGCTCTACAGGGGTCATATCCTGGCTATCGACGCTCAACCAGCAATGGCGAAACTGGTGACGTTCGCCGATGGTTTTTTGCGTGAGGCCTTGTTCCCCCACACCCCTACATTGATTCATCAGCACTGGTCCCACGCTCAACAAGCCGAAGGATTCACTCGCTGCCAACAGGACTTTCATCAGGCACAAGAAGTAAAAAACCTCTGGACCCAGCTGATGGAAGACATCGGCTTCGACCCGACGGAGCTTGCCTGTGACCGGCTGCATTTACGTTTCCAACCTCCGCCCTGTCTCGACGCACCCGCGTCCCGCGCACGTGCGACCGCAACCATCGCGTTTCATCGTGACACGTGGGGTTCGAACCTCTATGCGCAGACCAATTGGTGGGCACCCCTCTACCCCGTGAATGCCGAAAGAACCTTCGCCATCTACCCGCACCTATGGGAGCAGCCGTTGCACAACAGCAGTGCTGGGTTCGACCTTGCCGCAGTGCTGGCGCAATCCCGAGCCGGCGGCCGTAACTCGGTAGACGCCGATCAGGCCACGCCGCATTTACTCGAAACCGTGGACGCTAGCCTTGGGCAACCGGTGCTCATCGCGCCCGGTTCGATCATCGCCTTTTCCGGTGCCCACGCCCACGCAGGCGTGCCCAACAGCAGCGCCCTGACGCGCCTATCTTTCGAAACCCGGACTCTGTGGCTCAACGACCTGCGCACCGGGCGCGGCGCACCGAATGTCGATGGCCACGCACGGTGGATGTCACCGGGATTTTTTCAGCGTCTCAGCGACGGCCAACGCCTGAATGAATGGCTGGGGTGTGGCTACATCACCCCGTACACAAAAGGCCAAAAACACGCTTAGCGCGACGCCGCCAACTGCCAGACCTTGGCCAGATCGCGGGCCCGGTCATGCAACAAGTCGGCAGCGTTGCGGCAGGCGTGATCGAGGGTCATCGGGCCGCTGGTCACGGCGAACGCCGCGCTGATGCCGTGTTCGTAAAGCTCGGCATAGCCCTCGCCCAAGGTCCCCGCCAAAACGATCACCGGAACGCCTTTGCGCTGGGCAATTTTTGCAACGCCAAACGGGGTTTTACCGCGCAGGGTTTGGGCGTCGAAACGGCCCTCACCAGTGATCACCAAGTCGGCGCCGTCGAGTGCTTCGGCCAGCCCGACCAAATCAGCCACGACCTCCACGCCAGGCCGAAAGGTCGCGTTCAGGTACGCCTTGGCGGCGAAGCCCATGCCGCCCGCTGCGCCACAGCCAGGGTTGTCCCGCAGGTCACGGCCCAGCACGGCGACGGATTGATCGGCGAAATGGTCCAGCGCAGCGTCCAGTTCCAGGACTTGCTGGGGCGAAGCGCCCTTTTGCGGCCCAAAAATATGCGACGCCCCGTGCAGCCCGCATAGCGGGTTATCAACGTCCGCGGCGACTTCGAAGCGCACGTCGCGCAAACGGCTGTCGAGGCCGTCCAGTTCAATTCGTTGGACCTGCGCCAATGCGATGCCGCCTGGCGCGACACGGTGACCCTCGGCATCCAGGAACCGCGCACCCAGCGCCGACAGCATGCCGCTGCCGGCGTCATTGGTCGCGCTGCCGCCGATGGCCAAAATGATCCGTTGCGCACCGGCATCCAGCGCCGCGCCAATCAATTCACCGGTGCCGTGGGTCGTGCTGATACAGGCGTCTCGTTGCTCCAGGGTCAAGAGTTGCAGACCACTGGCCATGGCCATCTCGATGATTGCGGTGCGACTTTGCTCCAGCCAACCCCATTGCGCGTGTACTGCATCGCCCAGCGGACCGGTGACCGCGGCACGCATCCACTGGCCGTCGCACGCTGCCAAAATCGCCTCGATAGTGCCTTCACCGCCATCCGCCATTGGGCATTGAACGAGTTCGGCATCTGGCCAGACATCGGCCAAACCGCTCGCGACAGCAACGGCGACACCTTGAGCGCTCAGGCTGTCCTTGAAAGAATCCGGGGCGATGACGATTTTCATAGTTATTTTCCTGTGCGTAATGAGTGGATGTTCTCACCCTGGTCGACATTTTCCGCCTGACCTTCGCACAACTAACACCAGGCGTTATTGGTCATCGGAACAACGGTTGCGGTTGTGTTAATCGGCATCACTGCGCGGGGTCATTTGCAAACCCAAATAAAGCCGCAGCAGGTCGTTGGTTCGATAAGGGTCGCAGCCGCTGAGTTCGGCGACCTTCTCCAGTCGATAGCGCAGGCTATTGCGGTGGATACCTAATGCGTCGGCGCAGGCTTGGCTTTCGCCGCTGTAATCGAACCAACTGCGCAAGGTTTCCAGCAACTGGCTGCTGTTGCTGTTCTGTAATCGGGTGATGGGATCGGCCACACCCTGGGCGAGCCAATCGTTACGGTAGCGCCAAAACAACACCGCCAGCCGATGCACCGCTAAACGAAACAGGCGCTGCTGCGGATGAACGTGGCGGGCGTAATCCAGTAAATCGCGGGCAGCGGCGCAGGCGTGGCGTAAGGTCGACAGACCGGCAGACTGCTCCACAGTGACCAAACGCAGAGCTGGCCAACCCTGCTCCGCCAGTTGCTCCAGCAACAGCGCGTCATCGCGTTCTTTACCATTGGCCCGGCACCAATACACCAGCGTCGACTCGCGAACGACGCACCAACTGTTGACGTAACGGGCGTTCAGCCAGTTGCTTATTTGACTGGCGGTAGAGGTGTGCGCTGGCAGTTCAATCAATACCACCTGACGCGGCAACTGCGGTTGCAATCCCAGGTGCTCCGCCTCCTCGACCAGGCTGCTTGGGCAGTCAGGCAGTAACAGCCGCGAGAGCAAATCTTCGCTACGCTGATGCCGCCATTGCTGGTCCGCTTGCTGACGACGATGTTCCATGAGCATTTCGGCGGTCATCTTAACCAATTCGCCATAGACCCGAACCTCGTCCGGTTCGCCGGTGATGCCCAGCACACCGACCAATTGCTGATCCAGCATCAACGGCAAATTAACCCCCGGCCGCACACCGCTCAAGTGCTTGGCGGTCTGCGAGTCGATTTCCACCACCCGGTGATTGGCCAGCACCAACTGTGCCCCTTCATGCCGAGTGTACAAGCGGTCGGCCTCGCCACTGCCGATGATAATGCCCAGGTAGTCCATCACATTGACGTTGCACGGCAAAATCGCCATAGCCCGGTCAACGATGTCCTGAGCAAGAGCGTGGTCGAGCGCAAACATAAAAGGCTCCGGGCAGAGGGGAATGAGGGTGAGTTTGCATGATTCGGAGCGCTGAATCATAGACTCCCGGTAGGAGCCCACTTGTTGGCGAAGCGGCTTGTCTGGCACATCGCTGAAAAAGCATCGCCAACACGTTGGCTCCTACAGAGGGTTGTAGAAATCCCTATTCCAACGGCGCCAATCGCTCTCGACTGTTGCTCAAATGCGTCCACATGGCCGCGCGGGCTGCGTCAGGGTCTTGGCGGCGGATCGCGCTCAGCAAGGCTTCGTGTTCGAGGTTGGCCAAATAACCGTGATGCGCAAGGTTAATGCCCCTGCGTTCGCTGGAGCCAATACGGCTACGCGGGATCATCGCCGGACCCAGGTGCTGCATGATTTCGACGAAGCACGGATTGCCCGTGGCTTCAGCAATCAACAGATGAAAACGTCGGTCGGCCTCAACGCAGCTGTCTTCCTTCGCCAACAGGTCCTGATAGTCATCCAGCGCCTGACGCATAGCCCCCAACTGTTCATCGGTACGGCGTAACGCCGCCAGTGCCACGGCCTGAGTTTCCAAGCCAATGCGCAGCTCAATAATGTCACGCACGCTGGCGGCGGTTTCGACCTTCAAGCGCATGCCAGTCGGGCCGCGATGCTCCAGCACAAAGGTGCCGATGCCGTGCCGGGTTTCTACCAGCCCGGAGGCCTGCAGCTTTGAAATCGCCTCGCGGACTACGGTGCGACTGACGCCGTGCTCACGAACGATTTCGCTTTCCGAAGGGAGCTTTTCACCGGGGCTGATTTTGCCCAATAAAATCCGCTGACTCAGTTGCGTCACCAGATCGGTGGCGAGGCTGTTAGGTCGTCGCTTGGTCAAAACGGGCGGCAAAGTGTGCATGCAAATGATGTCCAGATAGACGCGCTAAGACCCGCGCTGGCGGGGATGATACCACCTGTTTCACTTGCAATGAATTGCTCGCCAGCTTGTATGACAACTATGAATTTTTTAAGTATCCCGCCTACGACAGCCTTTTAGAACAACGCCAAAACCCCAATAAAACTTGGATAATCGGCACCTAACCCACTTGCGCGACGTAATTTTACTTGTATGATGACTGCCAACTGGACGCATGATCCGGTTGCAACATTACCCGCATAAAAATAACGAGTGGGAGTTCAGATTGTGACTACATCCAATGCCAGGGTGAGCGACGGCACGGTGTCCGTGCTCCTTTCAGCCGTATCAAAAGTGAAGCGTCGTGTACTGCCGCTGTTCGTCATCATGTTCATCGTCAATTACATCGACCGCGTCAACATCGGTTTCGTCCGAAGCTACATGGAACACGATCTGGGCATCGGTGCCGCCGCCTACGGTTTGGGCGCCGGGTTGTTCTTTATCGGTTACGCGCTGTTCGAAGTACCCTCCAATATCCTCTTGCAGAAAGTCGGCGCCCGTATCTGGCTGACACGGATCATGCTGACGTGGGGCTTGGTGGCCGCCTGCATGGCCTTCATCCAAACCGAAACCCATTTTTATATCCTGCGTTTTCTGCTGGGCGTTGCTGAGGCCGGCTTCTTTCCTGGGGTGATTTATTACTTCACCCGCTGGTTGCCGGGCGTCGAGCGCGGTAAAGCCATTGCGATATTCCTCAGCGGTTCAGCCCTCGCGTCACTGATTTCCGGCCCCCTCTCCGGCGCCCTGCTGCAAATCAGCGGCATGGGGTTGCATGGCTGGCAATGGATGTACTTGATCGAAGGGTTGTTTTCGGTCGGCCTATGCTTTTTCGTCTGGTTCTGGCTGGATTCCAAACCCCATGACGCCAAGTGGCTGACCATCGCCGAAAAAGACGCCTTGGTCGAGGCCATCGAGACCGAACAGGCAGAACGTGAAGCCGCCACACCGATCAAGCCGTCGATGATGACCCTGCTCAAAGACCGGCAGATCATCCTGTTTTGCGTGATCTACTTCTTCATTCAATTGACGATCTACGCCGCGACGTTCTGGCTGCCCAGCATTATCAAGAAGATGGGCGACCTCAGTGACATGCAAGTCGGGCTGTTCAACTCGATCCCTTGGCTGCTGTCGATCATCGGCATGTACGCTTTTGCTGGACTCTCGGCGAAATGGAAGCACCAGCAGGCCTGGGTGGCCGCCGCACTGCTGATCGCCGCCGCCGGGATGTTTATGTCCACCACTGGCGGACCGATCTTCGCCTTTGTTGCGATCTGCTTTGCCGCGCTGGGGTTCAAATCCGCTTCGTCGCTGTTCTGGCCGATCCCCCAGGCGTATCTGGACGCACGTATCGCTGCCGGAGTGATCGCACTGATCAACTCCCTCGGCAACCTTGGCGGCTTTTTCGCCCCGGCGACCTTTGGCTGGCTCGAAGAGCACACCGGTTCGATTCAAGGTGGCCTGTACGGCTTGGCCGGCACTTCGATCATCGCCGCGATCATTGTGTTCTACGCCCGCAACACGCCTAAACGTTCGCCCGCCACCGCAGTGACCGGCAAACAGGCGCCGACTCATTCCTGAAGCAACGTGGCCGCGCGCCGCGATCCTCAGTGGCGCCGCTGATAAACCACTGCCTCGCACTGTTTATAGGACTCCAGTATGAATACCTCAAACGCCCAAGCTGTCGGCAACGCCCCCGTGATTACCAGCATGCAAATTGTTCCGGTTGCTGGCCATGACGGCATGCTGCTGAACCTGAGCGGCGCCCACGGCCCGTTTTTCACGCGCAACATTGTGATTCTCAAGGACAACGCCGGGCACACCGGCGTCGGCGAAGTGCCCGGCGGCGAACGCATTCGGCAAACCCTGGAAGATGCCCGCTCGCTAGTCGTGGGCAGCCCCATCGGCACGTACCAGAAGATTCTCAATCAAGTGCGCCAAGCGTTCGCCGATCGTGACTCAGGCGGACGCGGCCTGCAGACTTTCGATTTGCGCATCACCATCCACGCCGTTACTGGCCTGGAGGCAGCGATGCTCGACCTGCTCGGCCAGCACCTGGACGTACCGGTTGCGGCCCTGCTCGGCGAAGGCCAGCAACGCGACGAAGTAAAAATGCTCGGTTACTTGTTCTACATCGGCGATCGCAACAAGACCGACCTCGCCTACCGCAGCGAGCCGGAGGCTGAAAACGATTGGTTCCGTCTGCGCCACGAAGAAGCGATGACCACCGAATCTGTGGTGCGCCTGGCCGAAGCGGCCCACGCCAAATACGGCTTCAAGGACTTCAAACTCAAGGGCGGCGTGTTGCGCGGCGCCGAAGAAATCGAAGCCGTCACCGCCCTCGCCGAGCGCTTTCCCGATGCGCGCATCACCCTTGACCCCAATGGCGCTTGGTCACTCAAAGAAGCGATTCACTTGTGCCGCGATCAGCACGCGGTTTTGGCTTACGCAGAAGACCCCTGTGGCGCCGAAAATGGCTACTCCGGCCGTGAAGTCATGGCCGAATTCCGTCGCGCCACCGGCCTGAAAACCGCCACCAACATGATCGCCACCGACTGGCGCGAGATGGGCCATGCGATTCAGTTGCAATCGGTGGACATCCCCTTGGCCGACCCGCACTTCTGGACCCTGCAAGGCTCAGTGCGCGTGGCGCAGATGTGCCATGAATGGGGCCTGACCTGGGGTTCGCATTCGAATAACCACTTTGATATTTCTTTGGCGATGTTCACCCACGTTGCTGCAGCGGCACCGGGCGACATCACGGCCATCGACACCCATTGGATCTGGCAAGACGGCCAACGCCTGACCAAAGAACCGCTGCAAATCGTTGGCGGCTGCGTGCAAGTGCCGAAAAAACCGGGGTTAGGTATCGAACTGGACACCGATCAAGTGGCAAAAGCCCACGCGCTGTACAAAGGCATGGGGCTTGGGGCCCGGGACGACGGCATTGCCATGCAGTATTTGATTCCAGGCTGGTCATTCAATAACAAGCGACCGAGCCTGGTGCGCTAAACCCCTTCATCGCGTTTTCGCCCCCTTAGGCGTGCGGCGCTGAAACACTCGCGCGCCGTTTTTTCATCTGCCACAGAGAGCGTGCTAAGGTTCCCGCAGACCCTCACCGCGATGCTCTCCAATGCCCCACCTTTCCCGTACTCACCCCCGTCTGACCGCCGCTGGATTGGTTGGCTGCGCCAGCGGCATCGCCTGCAGTTTCATTGTTCCCGGCCTCACGCTGACCACCCACATACTGATCGGCTGGAACGTTGGCGTCTGGACCTACCTGATTTTGATGATGTGGCTAACCACGCGCACAGATGCCGACGACGTCAAGCGTTTCGCCATCATTGAAGATGAAAATGCCGGGCTGGTGCTGGCGATGGTTTGCGTCGCGGCAATTGCCAGCCTGGCGGCCATTAGCGTGGAGTTGATCGGCAGCAAAGACCTCAGCACCAGTGCCAAAGCACTGCACTACGGTTTCACCGGGCTGACGGTGGTCGGTTCCTGGCTGATCACCGGGGTGATTTTCAGTCTGCACTACGCGCGCTTGTTCTACACCGCCGACACCCAAGAACCGGCGCTACGCTTTGCCGACGGGGAACAAAACCCGAACTACTGGGACTTTTTGTATTTTTCTTTCACCATCAGCGTCGCCGTGCAAACCGCCGACGTCGGTGTCGCCAGCCGCGATTTACGCAAAACCGTGCTCGCGCAATCGTTGATTGGCTTTGTGTTCAATACCGCGATTCTGGGGTTTTCGATCAACATTGCGGCGGGGTTGTTTGGTTAGGAGAAAGACCCTGGAAGCTCAGGCGTTGTTTCTCTTGCAGCAAAAACCGTCTGAATGACTGCAACCACATCCACGCCGACTGAGCCCTCCGATAACAGCGGAAACTCCTTCAACAATTTATTTGATAACTTCCCGCCGTTCTCTCGAACCGAACGGATAATGCGATCTATGTCGCTGTCAGGGCCTTCCAGCACATTTTTGACCTGCTCACGGGCCAGTCGAAGGGCGCGCAAATGGTCGGCCTCTTTGCGCATTTCTAGTTCGATAGTGACCTTTACCACGTGGCCGAGGTATTCAACGTGGTCCGTCAAATCCGGATAACGCCAAGCAGGTAGCGCGTCCTGGTAAGCGTCGAATTCCAAGCTGTAATGCACCCCATCTTCAGCCACCTGCTCGGCGGCAAATCGCCAGTCGGCAGCATAACGGCGCATCAGAGGCCGAGAAAACAATTCGAGAATCTGATCGTAGCCACGGCGATTCACCAGGCTGCTTGTGATAGTCGCCGATACAGGGAGGATGAAGGGTTCGGGAATAGCTCGATCTCGCCGCAGCACATCGTTGATCAAGAAACGTGAAATTCGACCGTTACCATCAGCCATCGGGTGGATATACACAAAGCCGAACGATAGAACGGCCGCTCGTATCAACGCCGATGCACCCTCAGTACGTTGCGCAACCATCCGTAAACCGCTTAGCAATGAAGGCGCGTCGTTCCAATGGGGTGCGATGTAATGTACGACATCTGTGAAGCCATCCACCTCCCCCACAAATACCGGCGAACGGCGAAGCCCGTAGCGGGTCGCACGCGGACCGAGAATCTGAGCCTGCAGGTCAGTCAACGCAGAATCAGACAACGGCTGCTCATACTGACCACAACGTTGTTCCATTACGGAGGCAAAACGCTGAACGCGATCAGTGTGCTGCTCTTCATGCTCAATAGCGAAACTCGCGCGGCTCTCCTTAATCGTCAACCACACCGAACTGCGTTGCAGTAGATCAGACCCAAACTCGATCTCAAGGGCGTTTAGTTGCTGCGCACAGTTGTATTCTTCGATCTGCCTGATGCGTTCGTTGCGCAATACCATCGGGCAATAGTCACGTGTCCCCGGTAGATTATTGCGCACCCGCCAACGTGGATTATTTTCTGGCCGTGGGGCTGTCAGATAAAGGTTTTCATCAAGGGCCGAGATGTAATTCCCGCTGATAACGCCCTTAAAACTTAAACGGTTTCCGGTCAGAAACTCGTAGAAAAAACCGGCCCGTCGTGCGTACTGCCCGGTAGGTTCAGCATCAATCCAGCGGTCCAACTGCTCTGCTGAGACCTCGTTAAATAGGCGTGCAAGTAACTCAAGATGAATGCCTTCGTGCTTAAAGGCGAAAGCCAAATGGCCTGCAAAGGTGTCGACAGGTCGTGACGTGGCTGGATAGTATTCGTGGACGTAACCGTCTTCACGTTCGGTGGTTCGTGACTTGGAAATTTGACTGTCAACGCGCAATGCCTGTACGCACTGCAGCGAATAATGGTGTTGCAGCCATCGATAACCGATCCAGTCCGTCACTTAAAACCTCCACAAAGTAGCTTAAACCGCTTATTCCCGAGAAGTTTCGATTAGAAATCAGCTTTTCGTCAACAAAACGATTACTGCGCACTCATAATTCCAACGCACCTTAGCGAGGCACTTTGAATGACTTCCCTCCTGCGAATCGCCGTCCTCGACGACTGGCAATCAGTGGCCAGCGACGTGGTGGACTGGGCGGTTCTTAACGCCATCGCCGACGTCAGTTTTTTGCATGAGTTCCCGGCAGACACTGCAACCATGGTTGCCCGGCTGGCATCGTTCGAGGTCATTTGCGTCATGCGAGAGCGTACGCAGTTCAACGACGCCTTGTTGAGCCAACTACCGCACCTGAAGTTGTTGGTCACCGGCGGCATGCGCAATGCGGCTATCGACCTCCCCGCTGCGGCACGTCTTGGCATTCAAGTGTGCGGCACCGACAGCTATAAAAACGCCGCACCAGAAGTGACTTGGGCCTTGATCATGGGCATCACCCGCAACCTCGTGGGGGAGGCCAATTCCTTTCGCGACGGCGGTTGGCAAATCGGGTTGGGCAGCGACTTGTATGGCAAAACGTTGGGGATTCTGGGCTTGGGCAGCATCGGCAAATGGGTTGCCAAATATGCCCAGGCGTTCGGCATGCGGGTGATCGCCTGGAGTGAAAACCTTACCGTCGAACGTGCCGCTGAAGTGGGCGTTACCTACGTGACCAAGCGCGAACTGTTTGAGCAATCGGACGTGCTGAGTGTGCATCTGGTGCTCAGTGACCGCAGCCGCGGCATTGTCGATGCCCAGTCGCTGAGCTGGATGAAACCGACCGCCTACCTGATCAATACAGCGCGCGGCCCCATCATCGACGAAGCGGCGCTGATCAGCTTGATGCAGCGCGGCGATATTGCCGGGGCCGCGTTGGATGTTTTCGACCCCGAACCGCTGCCCGCCGACCATCCGTTTCGTACCCTGAGCAACGTGCTGGCCACACCGCACATCGGTTACGTCACAGAGAATAACTACCGGATGTTCTTCAGCCAGATGATCGAAGACATTCAGGCGTGGCAAGGTGGTAAACCGATTCGGGTTTTGGGGTAACTGACTGCGGGAGGTCCGCTTTTGTGTGGCTGAGATCACTGATTTTGGCGATGCACAAACTTTTGTAGGCGCTGCCGAAGGCTGCGATCAGATGTTCAGTGCTTACTATTGCGTGTCTGCCAAAAAATCTCTGTGGGAGATTCTATGTTTGAGGGCAGGCGACCCAGGTTTCAGGTCGACATCAGCGGCGCGACTACGGGCCTCTTCGCAGGCAAGCCTACTCCCACAGTATCTGCGGCTGCTTGCAATCTACCGTGTCAATGAAACCCCAAAGCCGTACCGGCTTCGCCCCCAGGGTCCAGATGCGGTTGGCACCGAGAACAATCCGCCCCATGCGTTGCTGCGGTAACCGACTTCAGCACTCAGATCGACGTTGGGATAGAACGCCGCTTCCTGTTGGCTGGTGGAACCGATTTTGATCAGTTCGCGCTACCGCGCCAAATCGCACTCAGCGTTGGTCACTACGGCTTGATCACGCGCGACAACTTGGCCGCAACCACCACCACCGGCTCACCCACACCCGATCAACAGCGAATCGCGCAGCGTTAAAACCGGCAGGCTGCACGGACATTGATAAATGGCCAATAGCCTAATCATTGGGCTCAAGCGAGCAGTGCTACCGCCCGCAAAACATCAAGTGTTCAGCTCGGTGACAGCTGCACCCCACAGGTTCAGGGGCTATGCGCCGTGACGGGCATTCTTGAGCCCGTCGCAAGGCCGGTGCTACCATGCGCAACCGCCAGGACTGGCAAGGAATTCTCTGGTTTATGAGCAGCATTCGCGAGCGAAACAAAGAACTGATCCTAAACGCAGCCAGTGAGGAGTTTGCCGACAAGGGCTTCGCCGCCGCCAAAACCAGCGACATCGCGGCCAAGGCCGGGCTGCCAAAGCCCAATGTCTATTACTACTTCAAGTCCAAAGAGAACCTCTACCGCGAGGTGCTTGAAAGCATCATCGAGCCAATTTTGCAGGCTTCGACGCCCTTCAACCGCGACGGCGTGCCGGCCGAGGTACTCAGCGGCTACATTCGCTCGAAAATCCGCATCTCCCGCGACCTGCCCCACGCCTCAAAAGTGTTCGCCAGCGAAATCATGCACGGCGCGCCGCACCTGACCGCCGAGCAAGTCGGGCAGCTCAACGAGCAGGCCAAGTACAACATCGAGTGCATCCAGTCCTGGATCGACAGCGGCCAAATCGCCCCCCTCGACCCCCACCACCTGATGTTCACCATCTGGGCCGCGACCCAAACCTACGCCGACTTCGACTGGCAAATTTCCACCGTTACCGGCAAATCCAAACTCGAAGACAGCGACTACGAAGCGGCTGCCGAGACCATCATCCGGTTGGTGCTTAAGGGTTGTGAGCTAGACAAGTAGCCCTTGGCCTGACCCCACATTCCCTGGTTCTCGGACTTATCGCAGCCTTCGGCAGCTCCAACAGAAATCTATGCATCGCCTGAATCTGTGGGAGCAGGCTTGCCTGCGAAGACGCCGGTAATAGCGCCGCTGATGTCGACCTGAAAACTAGGGCCCTTGCAACGGCGCTTTCGTTGGCAAGCCACAGAGACTTTTCGGCAAACACGAAAGAGTCGGCACTGAAAATCTGTGGGACCGAATTTATTCGGGAAGGCTTCAGTCCTGACACGCTGCAACCTCAAGTCATCCACTCCACAGAAAGAAAAAAGCCTTTGACCGACGTGCCTCGTCGTGAATAAACTTCGCCCCCAGACATATTGTATACAAATACATACTTAATTGATCACAATAAAATATAAATCCATGAACAAAATCTCCTGCCCCGACTGGGCCGAAGCCATCCTCAACGGCTTTAGCCAAGTCCTGCTGCAACGCCATCCTTTTTGCGGAATGCTTTGTCTGCTGGCAATCCTGCTCACCGCACCTGAATTGCTGGGGGGCGCGTTGCTGGGTGCGGTGGCCGGTTTACTCACTGCTCAACGGCGTGGCTATGACAAAGCTGAACGCCAAGCCGGTCTCTACAGTTACAACGGGGTGCTGCTGGGCGTGTTGTTGTGTCATCAGTTGCCTTGGTCACCCGTATTGCCGTTGCTAATTATGGTCAGCGGTGGCTTAAGCGCGATGCTCATGCACCATTGGTTGGCGAACACCCGGCAAGAGCATTGCCTGAAGGCTTACACCGCGCCGTTTGTGCTGTTCAGTTGGTTGTTACTTGCCGTTGTAATGCCCCACACACCCGCACTCAACACTGCCGACAACACCTTGCTACACGCCGTGTCCCAAGGATTGGGACAAATATTTTTGCTCGATCAACCGTTAGCGGGGCTGATGATCGGTGCCGGCCTGCTGATCGCTGATCGACGTGGCGCCTGTTGGGCGTTGCTGGGCTGCACCGCCGGAATCGCCGTGGCACTTGTACAAAATGAACCCTCCAGCGCCCTGTTCGGCCTCGCCAGCTACAACCCGGCGCTGGCCGGCTTGGCGTTCAGTCATCAGCGCACCAAACCGTGGCTGCCGTTGTTCGCGATCGCTCTGGCCATTGTCCTGCAGCCCGGATTTTCCCAACTGGGTCTGCCGACCTTGACCGCGCCATTTGTCCTGGCTTGCTGGCTGGTTCAGGCCAGCGCCCGTCTGCTGCGACAGTCCACATCCGATCACGGCTTGCACTGGTGAGCCGAAAGCTCCAGGCTTTGCAAAAATTCACTTCGGAATTGACCCATGGACAGCAACACTGGCTGGCGTGAACAGCTACGCATCATCATTTTTCAGACCGACACCGTCGCCGGTCGACGCTTCGACACTGCCCTGCTGCTAATCATCTTAAGCAGCCTATTCGTCGTCATCATTGACAGTATCGACAGCATTCACCGCAATTACATCGATTTGTTCGCCTACATCGAATGGGGCTTCACGCTCGTATTCGCTGTCGAGTACGCCTTGCGGCTGTACTGCTCGCCGAAGCCGATGCGCTATGCCTTCAGCTTTTACGGGCTGGTCGATCTGCTGGCAATTGTGCCGGGAATTCTGGCGCTGTATTACGCTGACGCACAATATTTGCTAATCATTCGGATCATTCGGATGCTGCGAATCTTCCGGGTGCTCAAGCTCAGTCCCTATTTGAAGCAAGCCAATTTCTTGTTATTGGCACTGCGTGGCAGCAAGCAAAAAATCATCGTGTTTCTCGCGACAATTTCCACCTTGGTGATCATATTTGGCACCTTGATGTATGTGATCGAAGGGCCGGCGAACGGTTACACCAGTATTCCGGTTGGCATTTATTGGGCCATTGTCACGATGACCACCGTAGGCTTTGGCGACATCGTGCCGAAGACGCCAGCCGGGCAAATGCTAGCGTCACTGTTGATGATTACCGGTTATTCGATCATCGCCGTGCCCACCGGCATTTTCACAGCCGAACTGGCCAACGCCATGCGCGGCGGTGGGCTTGAGCATGAATGCCCTGTGTGCGCCAAGACCAACCACGAAAACGAAGCGGCGTTCTGCGCCCGTTGCGGCAATGCGCTGTTTCCAAACGTTGATAAACAGGCATAAGTACCTCCGTTTTTAGTATTTATAAGCCGCACTGCATCCGGCTATAGTCGCGCGCACTAAGCCCCACCCAACCTCGAACAAGGAATTCGCCGTGAACAAACTTTTGGGTGCCTCACTATTGGCCGTAGGTCTGGCCATCGCCAGCACGGTCCAGGCTGCTCCGCCGCTGCTCAACGTCTCTTACGACGTCATGCGCGACTTCTACAAAGACTACAACAGCGCGTTCCAGAAGCACTGGCAGGCCGAGCACAACGAGAACATCACGTTGCAGATGTCCTTTGGCGGCTCCAGCAAACAGGCCCGCTCGGTGATTGATGGCCTGCCGGCTGACGTGATCACCATGAACATGGCCACCGACATCAACGCCTTGGCCGACAACGGCAAGTTGGTACCTGATAACTGGATCACCCGCCTGCCGAATGACAGCGCGCCCTTTACGTCTGCCACGGTATTTATCGTGCGCAAGGGCAACCCTAAAGGCCTCAAAGACTGGAACGACTTGGTAAAAGACGGCGTGCAAGTGATCGTGCCCAACCCTAAAACCTCGGGCAATGGCCGTTACACCTACCTGTCGGCGTGGGGCTATACGCTGAAAAACGGTGGTGACGAAGCCGCCGCGAAACAATTCGTCGGCAAGCTATTTGCCAACGTACCGGTACTCGACACTGGTGGCCGTGGCGCAACTACCACGTTCATGACTAACCAGATCGGAGATGTGTTGGTGACCTTCGAAAACGAAGCCGAAATGATCGCCAAAGAGTTTGGCCGCGATCAGTTCGAAGTGGTCTATCCAAGCGTCTCGGCCGAAGCAGAGCCACCGGTGACGGTGGTCGATAAAGTCGTCGACAAAAAAGGCACCCGGGCCGTGGCCGAAGAATACTTGAAATACCTCTGGTCACCCGAAGGCCAGGAAATCGCCGCCGCCAACTACCTGCGCCCACGCGACCCCACCGTACTGGCGAAATACGCCGACCGCTTCCCGAAAGTCGACTTTCTGTCGGTAGAAAAAACCTTCGGCGACTGGCGCACCGTGCAGAAAACTCACTTTGGTGACGGCGGGATTTTCGATCAGATTTATTCGGGTAAATAGTGTTGGATTTCGCTCTGTAGGAGCCAACTGGTTGGCGAGGCAATAGCCCTGACAGGCTCAATCAGGCTGTTTCGCCAACACGTTGGCTCCTACAGATTCGGGTATTTATAGGAGATCCATCATTAATTACATCCTCCGTTTAATACTAAAAATCACTTGCCGAACCTCCTCGACGGGCAGGCGAATTGTTATAAGCTCCACGTTCTCACTCCCCAAAATCAGTACGGTATGAAAATCGTCCTTCGACCTACTTGGCTGCCAAATCACATCCACTGACCCACCAATCAAATAGCGGGTGACGTGCGCATTACAATCCAGCTTTAAAAGGGAGCGCTGGCGCTTCAGCTCTTCAACTTCTTCGCGGTTAAGATTTTCCCCAGACGAAACGCCATATATCAGCCGATAAGCATCTGCAACAGCGTGGGATGACGAGGTAAATATCTCGGCCTGGTCACTCCAGGGTCTCGACGTTACGTGTTGCTGCCCGACGTACCCTTGGCTCGGATAACTGGCTACAAACCCATCGCCACTCAGCAAGGATCGAGGCTTACCGGGCAAGTTAAATTGATAGGAAGAAAAATAAACCGGCGTAGATAACCCTTCTTGATAAGCCGCTTTCATAATTGAAGGCGGTGAATAGTCGCATTTATCAGCCGATGCATTAACGGCGACAATCATTAGTACACTTGGCAACAGCATTTTTTTCATTACATGCTCCTTTGTATCTATGACAAACGCGTGGACTTCAATCATGCCCTGCCAATATAAGGGTCGGGCTGGGGCGGGCGGACGCAACTTGGCCAACCAGCAAGGGCAATCGTCTGACGTAACTATATTTCAGACTCTATAAATATTTCGCGTATATACCTTAATCTTTCTATCTCTTCCCTCACTTCACAGTCACCCTTTAGCATCTCACCTCGCTGACCACCGAGCATCATGCTTAATCACGCGACACCCAAGCCGATAGATATTTTATTATATATACAATTGAGAATACGAGCTCCCAGACCATTCATACACGACTCTATGCTCCGACTCCACGCTATGGCAGCATGGGAGAAATTGCATTCAGGTAATATCGTCGCTCGTCACTCATTCTTGAGATGCAGTTGTCCAGGGTCACCTTGTATGCTTGGCTTCCTGTCTCTATCTCAATCCCCTCAAGCGCGCAATTTTTATCTCTTAGAACTATCCATGCCCGCTGAGAGCTTTTTATCATTGATAAATAATCTTTCTCTATTTTCGGATGATTTTTATATTGAGATTTAACTCTGGCCATAAGCTCTTGGTAGCTTTCGTTCAGCCTGCTATCGGCAACATTTTTTTTTGCCGTTGCGCAGGTCACAACTGCCAAGCTATTGTTTACATTCTTGCAGGCTTCGCTTTCAAAGTCTGAACCGAAAGCGGGATACGCCACTGCCAAAAAAGCACCGGCGATCAATGGTGACTTCACACACCTCATAAGTTGATTCATCGACTTTTCCGAAGGTAATTAGCCCGTTGCCGACCGGGCTCATATTGACTTAGTGTAGGAGTGTTTTCGATATAGTTTATTAATTCATCGATATTATTTCTCATTCCCGCCTTCATAGGATTGGCACCTTGTGTGAAGCCTTGATAGACGAAATCGACTAAAATATCTTTGATCGCGGGCAGGAGTTCATCCCATTCAAAGCGTGCATCCTCGCCAGCTGTCCATCTATTGTAATTATTGATAGCGCGATTAACGTAGTCTGGATATGTGATATTAAATAGATTTTTCTGTTGGGCATGAGTAATCTCGCCAATATCCAGTTTGTTATTTTCCACAAACGTTCTTGCTGAAATACCTTTCAGGCCATTTGCCTTACAGATTTTCGACGCTTGTATCGGATCTAATCCTGCTGCAATCATATGGTCTTTTATTTCAATTCCCGATCTTGAACCCATGTCATAACCTCGGCCTAACGTAACACCTGAAAGATCGTTGCCAGGCCAATGAATCACACGGCTGAAATAATACGAGTCAACTGTATCGCTGCCTTCGGCATCAAACGTTACTTTTCCCGCTAGTTTTGATTCTTCGCTCGGTTTTATCGCCCCAACAAACTCCACCGGATGAAAATAAGAAACCCATCCATCCTTGGGCAGTCCAACCTTCTCCGCTACTTCATCCCAAAACACCAAGTTATTAATCCGCTCACTCTCATGCCGCAGCCACTCAGGGTCGTGACTCAGACGGTCCCGAAACGCTTGCCAGTTGGCAGCGTCGGCGGTGGTTTGCCATTCGGTGTGGTGGTGGGTGATGAGTTTTGACCAGCGATTTCTGAACGCGGGGTTTCTCAGTGTCAGCCGCAGTTCTTCGGCGCTGACATCTCCGTCGTGATTGACATCGGCCAACGCGTGCAGGTGTCTATAGAAATTACATACCTTCCCTGAAATCAGCGGGCTACAAGTATTGGCACCTTGCTCGACGACCTTGAAGCCAAGCGCCTTAAGGTTGTATTGGCTGACGATCTGGGCCTTGGTCGTGCCGTCCTGTACACCCTGTTTACTGATCAATGCTTCAAAGTTACGGATCGGCGCCTTGGGGGTGGCGACCTTTTCCTGAACGTTGATCTTGTAGGCGGGAGCACCGTTTTTGTCGTTTACGACCGGCAGCTTGTTCAGGTCAAACACATGGTCTTGAAACAGAAATCTCCGGAGTTCGCTTTCGGTGTCCTGAGCCACGATGTCCGCTTGCAACTTGGGTACGTGAAGGTATTGCTTGCCCTGTTTAAGGCCCGCTTCGTTGCTGAGAAAAGCGTCGAGGTTCGGGTCGCAGGTGAAAACTTCCACGTGCACTTGGTGTTTGGATGTCTTGCCGGTTTTGGCGGGTGTTTCATACATCCCCAGGTAACCCACCGGGGCGCCAGCTTTGATCGGGATCGGTTTTTCGGGAACGATAACGCTGTCCAGACCGACCGGCTCAGTGCGCGGAAACTCCAGCTCAATGTCATCCACGTAGGCCCAAAACGCTTGAATGAGAGGCTCGCCTCTGATGGTGGTCGGGGCAATGGTGCAGCGCGCCATGGGCCGTCGGGTGCCATCCGGTGCGTTGACCAACACGGTGTGTGCGTTATCAAAACGAAAGGTATAGCCCGAGGGTAATTGTTCCCGCACGCCGTAGCTGGCGCCCGGATCGTTATTCTCAGGCGCGCGATGCATGTCCAACCCGTGGAACTGCCGCACGCGGGCTTCAACCATGCCTTGCCAATACACAGGTCGGGCTCGCGCAGGTGGCAGCACCTTGGCCAACAGCAACCGACAGTTATCTGGGCTGATGGGTTGCCCGTGTTGGTGGCTGGCGAACCAGAGTTCTGCACCGGAATTGAACGGGCCTTCCGGTGGTGCCCAGACAAGGCGGCCTTTGGCAAAGCGATAGCCTTCGGCGCCTTCTCGCTCTTCAAGAATGTCGAACACGCTGCCGGCGAGGATTACACCGATCTTTTTACTGCCGGGTTCACCCAAGGGCACATTGCGGGCTGCGCGGTCGCCGAAACCGACTTGCACGCGGTTGGCGTAGGTCGGGTCATCATTCGGATAGCGCTCGAAGGGCAGCAGGTGCATGTACAGGCTGTAAAAGGTCAGGCTGTTTTGCTTGCCGTGGTCGGGACCTTCTTCGGGATTGGGCGGTGACTGATAAGTGTGGCGGACCAAGCAAAACGAGGTGGAGTATTTCAGTTGCAGGCAACTTGCGTCCTGTTCGAACTGGGAATCGAGGTAGTCGGCATTCAAGCGGTAGGCGACCACTTCACCGTCGGCGATGCAGCGCACCGGTTCGTTGTGGACGCAGTGCGGGGCGCTTTCATTGCTGATATGAATACCGCCGTGCCAGAAGCCGCTTTTGCTCAATAAGTAGAACCCCGACGTTTCTTTCTCCAACAGTTGATGCAGTTGCTCGGCGTCAGCAAAGGGTTTGCCATCCGCCTTGCGAATCGGGAACTGGAAGAAGTCGCTGACGCTGGATTTTGGAATATTGGACATGGGCCGGTCTGCATAGTGGAGAGGCCGGGCAAGTTTCAGGTAGAAAAACATACGTATATAGACGCTATGACCGACTAGCGTCGTAGGGGAACTCCCACATAATTGTGGGCATCGACCTAAAGACGGGGCTTCAGCTAAAACCTGTTATCCGGCAGTTAAAGGCTATGGAAAGCAGAAAAAAACACTTTGGTGACGGCGGGATTTTCGATCAGATGTATTCGGGTAAGTAAGCCAATTCGCTAGATCCACTGCGGGATATGCGTAATGTCGAAATTTCTGTAGGAGGGGCCACCACGTCTTCGAAGCGGCGCTGTCGCGCAGCAAACTGAGTGGCATTTTGTGTGATTTGAGATTGCAGCGTGTCAGGACTGAAGCCTTCCCGAATAAATTCGGTCCCACGGTTTTTGGCGCTGCAAAGATTCTGTAGGAGCTGCCGGAGGCTGCGATCAGGTCGAAGGACCTTCGCCAACAAGTTGGCTCCAGATGGCCGCCCGCCCGTAGATCGGCTGTGAATTGAATATCGAATTGCGGAAAGAGGCCCCATGAAACCATGCGGCCCCTGGAGCGACGCCGGTGTGAGGGGAGACCGCCTAAGCCTCTCGCCAACACGGTGGCTTCAACAGAGAATTTCTGTCAGGCAAACATCAATGCCCAAACTGCCGACCCAACCCCGGCGGGACACCATTAACGTCGGTGGCTTGCCACGGTCCGTTACGGGCGGTTGACCAGCTCCAGCCGTTGTCCCAGCGGTAGTAGGTGCGCTGGCGGTAGAAGGTGTCCGGTTGGTCGTCCAGCACATAGACCCCGAGCTGTGAGTCCCAGTGGCTGTTGCCACCCGGTGGCGGGGCGAAGTGGGCGGAGGTTTGCGGCGCGCCCGGTGCCGGGTGTTGTGGCACGGGCTGCGGTGCTTTGTGGGGCGCGCTCGGTTGTGACGTGCCGGGCTGCGGCGGGATGGGTTCGCTGCTTTGCGGTGCCGGTGGTTGCAACGCACACGCACTCAAGCCCAGCACCAGACTCAACAAGGTAATGCGTGCGGCGGCGCTCATGGCGTTCTCTTTAATGATCCGGGCTGTCGATGGTCAGCGCTTGCAGCTCCGTGGTGCTGCTGGACAGGGGCGCGCTGCGGCCAATCCACTCACCCGTTGTCGCTTGGCCGGCGCGGGAGATGCGCGCAACCAGTTGGACTTCAGGGAAGTTCGACAGTTTCAGTTGCGGCATCATCGCGTCCGCATCGGCCAGTTCGACTTCAGCGGGCAGGTCAGCCACGGTCAGGCGCTTGACCGCCAACGGCATGGGCGGGCCGGAGGTGGCGCGGGCAAAGATAAACACGCTGTCGCCGGGTTGGACCTTGGCTTTGAGGGCTTCGGCGAGGTCAACATGAACCTTGATCAGTGCCGGCACCCTGCTTTCAACCGCTGACGTCTCTGGCGCCTTGACCGCGACCACAGGTGTCGCAACGACTGCAGCGCCACTGCCAAGTTTCTCGGCAGCGCGGGCAATGCCACCTTCCAGCGCTGAGCGGGAAGGATCATCCGCCGGTAACACCGCTAACAGGCGTTTCCAGTAATCCATGGCTTGCTGATAGCGCTCGCCCTCGAAGGCAGCGATCCCCAACAGCCCGAGGCTGGTGACTTCATTGGGATCGGCTTTAAGCGCTTCGGTGGTCAGCGCCTGGACCTGCGGCGAGAACTTTTTGTCACCGGCGAAATACAGCGCTTGAGCCCACTGCCCGAGCAGTTCTGGCTGACGCCCGGCCAATCCGACCGAACGTTCAAACAGAACTGCCGCGTCCGCAGGCCGGTCCTGCGCCATGTAACTGCGCGCCAGGAAGTACAAACCTTCCGCCGAATCCGGCTGAGCCTTTACCGCACGCTCCAGGCGTGTAGTCATTTCCGCCAGGGACGTTGGCGCCTGAGCGAATTCGCGACTCAGTTCGACCTTGTCACTGGCACCGAAATGCAGGTACAGCGCCAAGCCCAGGACCGGCACCAGCACCGCCGCCAGCAACGGTAATGATTTGCCCAAGCGCGCCGAGCGCGAGATATCGGCGCCTTCGGTGTCGGCCAGCAACTCACGCGCGGCTTCGGCACGGCCGGAATCCATTTGCGAGTCAGAGAGCACGCCCTCCTCCTGCTGACCCACTAGCTCGGCCACACGCTCCTGATACAGGGCAACGTTGAGCGCGGTACGATCCTCTTCACTTTGAGCGCGACGACCACGCAGAACAGGGATCAACAAAAAACTCAGGGCCACCAGCAACAGCAGGCCGGCAGCTAGCCAGAAATCAATCATTCGTGGTTTTTATCCAACAGGTGGGCGAGGCGCTGACGCTCCTCGTCGGAAAGAACATCTGCATCTTCGGCGCGCTTGCCGCGTCGGCGCGTGATCATGACGCCGATCACCAACACGCCGCCCAACAGTAAGCCCGCCGGGCCAAACCAAAGCAGCCAGGTCCCCGAATTGAGCGCCGGTTTGTAGCGCACGAAATCGCCGTAGCGATCAACCATGAAGTCGATGATCTGCTGATTGCTTTGGCCTTCGCCTAGCATCCGATAAATCTCTTTACGCAGGTCGGCGGCGATGGGCGCGTTGGAGTCAGCGATGTCTTGATTCTGGCATTTCGGGCAACGCAGTTCTCGGGTCAGGTCGGCGTAACGCGCGCGCTGAGCCTCGTCTTTGAATTCATATGAATCGATGGCGGCCTGGGCGACACCCGCCAGCCCTGCACTGAGAACCGCTGCGGCTAACCAACGCTTCATGGTTTGGCCTCATCTACCAGGCCTTGATACAGGCCGGCCAGTTGTTCATGCCAAACCACGTCGTCGATCACGCCGACGTGCTTGTAACGAATAACGCCCTTGCTGTCGATCAGGAAGGTTTCCGGCGCGCCGTACACCCCCAGGTTCAGACCGAGGCCACCGGCCTCATCGTTGATGTTGATCTGGTAAGGGTTATGAAAATCCTTCAGCCATTTCTGCGCATCAACGTTGACGTCTTTGTAGTTGATGCCATAAATCACCACGCCTTGCTGCGCCAACTTATTCAACACCGGATGCTCGACGCGGCAGGAGATACACCACGTGCCCCAGACGTTGACCAGCGCCGGCTTACCCAGCAAATCAGCCTGGGTTATGACTTTGCCGCTTTGCACGTCAGGCAAGGAAAACGCCGGGAACTGCTTGCCGATCATCGCTGACGGCAACTCGGCAGGGTCAAGGTACAGGCCGCGATAGAGAAAAGCCGCCACGCCCAAAAACAAGGCCAGCGGTATCAACAGAATCCAGCGCTTCATGCAGTGGCCCCCGTCAGGCCCAGCGCATCACGCACTTTGCTTTTGACTTTGACTCGATAACGACGGTCCGACGCCGCCATCAGGCCGCCCAAAGCAGTGAACAATCCGCCGAACCAAATCCAGCGCACGAACGGTTTGACGTGCAGGCGCACAGCCCACGCGCCATTCTCCAGCGGTTCACCGAGGGCCACGTACAGATCACGGCGGAAGCCCGCGTCGATACCGGCTTCAGTCATCATCGATTGCTGCACGCTGTACAAGCGTTTTTCCGGGTGAAGCAGCGCCACTTGCTTGCCGCCTTCGAGGACGCGAATAGTGCCTTGGTCGGCAGTGAAGTTCGGGCCCTGAATATGCTTGGCGCCTTCGAACTGGAAGACATAACCACCCAAATACAACGAATCACCCGGCGCCATTCGCAGATCCCGCTGAGCACTGTTGGAACTGGACAGCACCACGCCCAACGCACAGACGGCGATGCCGATGTGCGCAACCTGCATGCCCCAATAACTGCGGGTCAAACCACGAACGCCTTTGATCAGGCCTTTGTGGCGGGTTTTGTCGAGGATGTCGCGAACACCGGCCAGCAAGACCCACGCCGCGAGCATGAAGGTCGCCAGGGAACCCCATTGCGTGTCATGCAGCACGAACGCAGCGACTCCCGCCAGCAACGCGCTGCCGACCAAAACTGGCGCCAACATGCCCAGCAACCATTTCACCGGGGTGTCTTTCCAGCGCACCAACATACCGACGGCCATCACTGCCATCAGTAACGCCATCAAGGGCACGAACAACGCGTTGAAGTAAGGCGGGCCCACCGACATTTTGGTGCCGCTCATCGCATCCACCGCCAGCGGATATAAGGTGCCCAACAGAATCGTTGACGCGGCGACGACCAGGATCAGGTTATTGCCCAACAGCAGGGTTTCACGGGACCACAATGAGAAACCTACGTGGCTTTTCACCACCGGGGCACGGAACGCGAACAGGGTCAGCGAGCCGCCGACCACGATCAGCAGGAAGATCAGAATGAACACGCCACGGGCGGGGTCAGAAGCAAACGCGTGGACCGACGTCACCACCCCGGAACGCACCAGAAAGGTGCCCAACAAGCTCAGCGAAAACGCCGCAATCGCCAACAGCACGGTCCAGCTTTTGAAGACACCGCGCTTCTCAGTCACCGCCAGCGAGTGGATCAACGCCGTGCCGACCAACCAAGGCATGAACGAGGCGTTTTCCACTGGATCCCAGAACCACCAGCCGCCCCAACCGAGTTCGTAGTAAGCCCACCAGGAACCGAGGGTGATGCCGACGCCAAGGAAGGCCCAGGCAATGATCGTCCACGGACGTGACCAGCGCGCCCATGCAGCGTCCAGACGCCCGCCGAGCAGCGCAGCAATGGCAAATGCGAAGGCGACCGAGAAACCGACGTAACCCATGTACAGCATCGGCGGATGCACAATCAGGCCAATGTCTTGCAGCAAGGGGTTAAGGTCGTGACCATCTGCGGGGATTTGCGGCAGGATCCGCGTAAACGGGTTGGAGGTGAGTGTCAAAAACAGCAGGAAGCCCACGCTGATCATGCCCATCACGGCCAATACCCGCGCCAACATGATCTGCGGCAGTTGACGAGAAAAGATCGATACCGCAAAGGTCCAGCCACCGAGGATCAACGCCCACAGTAACAACGAGCCTTCGTGTGCGCCCCATACGGCGCTGAATTTGAAATACCACGGCAACGCACTGTTGGAGTTATTGGCCACATAGCCGACCGAAAAGTCGTCGGTCATGAATGAGTACGTCAGGCAGCCGAAGGAAAACACCAAGAAGGCAAACTGCCCCCAGGCCGCTGGCTGGGCCAGGCTCATCCATTGACGGTCACCGCGCCAAGCGCCGATCAAGGGCACGCTGGCCTGCACGATGGCAAGGCACAGCGCCAGAATCATGGCCAGATGGCCGAGCTCAGGAATCATGGGGTCAGCCCTGTTTCGATGGTAGAGAGGTCGACGAAGACGATACGGGCGCCGACTGGCCGCTGTCTTTCAATGCTTTTGTCACTTCAGGCGGCATGTATTTCTCATCGTGCTTGGCCAGTACCTCATCGGCGACTACCACGCCATCGGCGTTGAGTTTGCCCAAGGCGACGATGCCCTGCCCTTCACGGAACAGGTCAGGAAGAATGCCCCGATAGGTAATGGTCACCGACTTATTGAAATCGGTGACGATGAATTTGACGTCCAAGGAATCGCCGGAGCGTTGCAACGAACCTTTTTCCACCATGCCGCCAGCGCGAATACGCGCATCAACCGGGGCCTCGCCGTTGGCGATCTGAGTCGGGGTGTAGAACAGGTTGATGTTCTGTTGCAGCGCACTCAAGGCCAGGCCGACGGCGACGCCCACTCCGGCCAGTATTCCGACAATGATCAACAGACGCTTCTTACGCAGCGGATTCACTTCTGATTCTCCCAGCGCAGACGTCGCGCCTCTTGTTGCAAGTAACGCCGACGGGCCAAGACCGGCAGCGCGACGTTTAGAGCCAATACCGACAGGCAAATGCCATACGCAGACCAGACATACAGGGCATGACGGCCCATGGCCAAGAAATCACCAAACGAGTCGAAACTCACTGTACGACTCCTTTGACGGGCACTTGATTCAGGCTTTTCATGATTTCGTCCTTGACCCAACTGCTGCGCGCTTCGCGCTTTAGGACTTCAAGGCGCATGCGCAGCAACAGCACTGCGCCAAAGAAGCAATAGAACCCCAAGACCATGAACAGCAACGGCAGCCACATCTCGGCCGGCATCGCCGGTTTTTCCGTGAGGCTGAAGGTCGCGCCCTGGTGCAAGGTGCTCCACCATTCCACCGAGTATTTGATGATCGGTATGTTGATCACGCCAACAATCGCCAGTACCGCGCAGGCTTTGGCGGCGCTCTCGCGGTTGGTAATGGCGTTGCCGAGGGCAATCAGACCGAAGTACAGGAACAACAGAATCAACATCGATGTCAGGCGCGCATCCCACACCCACCACGAACCCCAGGTCGGTTTGCCCCAGATGGCGCCAGTCACTAACGCCACGGCGGTCATCCAGGCCCCCACGGGAGCAGCACACTGCAGCGCAACATCGGCTATTTTCATCTTCCAGACCAGCCCGACCACACCGGCCACGGCCAACATCACGTAGCAGGACTGGGCGACCATGGCGGCCGGAACGTGAATATAAATGATGCGAAAACTGTTGCCCTGCTGATAGTCCGGCGGCGCAAAGGCGAGGCCCCATACCAGACCGATACCGATCAGCAACACGGCGGCGATGCTCAGCCAGGGCAGCATGCGCCCGCTGATACCGTAAAACCATTTAGGTGAGCCCAGCTTGTGGAACCAGGTCCAACTGATGTTGCTTTTCATCACGCTGCCTTTCATCACAGTACTTTCAGGGTCTTTATTGATCAGCGCCCTCGGGCGGCGATGATCCAACCTCAATTATTCGCCGACGCTGATCTTCAGGCCAGCGGCTATTGCAAAAGGTGTCAGGGTTACTGCCAAAGCGGTCAGGCTGCCAAGCCAAAGCAAGTAACCGGTGGCGGGCATGCCATGCAGCGCCGCTTGTAACGCGCCGCTGCCCAGAATCAATACCGGGATGTACAACGGCAATATCAATAACGCCAACAATAATCCGCCGCGCTTCAAGCCGACGGTCAATGCCGCACCCACCGCGCCGAGCAAGCTTAGTACCGGCGTACCCAGCAGCAGCGAGAGCAACAATACAGGCAGGCATTCACTGGGCAAACCCAGCATCAATGCCAATAACGGCGCCAATAGCACCAGCGCCAGTCCGGAAAACACCCAGTGTGCCAGCACCTTGGCTGAAACTAGAAGAGCCAGGGGGTGCGACGAAAGGACCCACTGCTCCAGTGAACCGTCTTCAAAATCACTGCGAAACAGCCCGTCAAGCGAGAGCAGGACTGACAATAGCGCTGCCACCCAGACTAATCCCGGCGACAAGGTTTGCAACAATTGAGTCTCCGGGCCGACGGCCAGCGGGAACAAGGCGATCACGATTGCGAAAAAAACCAGCGGGTTAGCCAATTCCGCCGGACGACGAAATAACAAACGTGCTTCACGGGCGACCATCAGGGTAAACACATGACTCATACCGCCCACTGCCCCAGATCAAGGTCTCGATAACCGCCAGGCATATGGCCCAGCGTATGGTGAGTGGTCAACACAACCATGCCGCCGCGCTCGCAATGTGCCGCCAGGTGCGTTTCGAGTTGAGCCACACCTTGTTTGTCCAACGCGGTGAACGGTTCATCGAGGATCCACAACGGCGGGCTATCGAGGTACAGACGCGCCAACGCGACGCGCCGTTGCTGGCCTGCCGACAAGGTATGGCAAGGCACGTCTTCGAAGCCGCGCAAACCGACCGACTCCAGCGCGCGCCAAATATCGTCGCGGTGGGCGGGACGGTGCAAGGCACACAGCCATGTGAGGTTTTCCTCGGCGGTGAGCAGGTCCTTGATACCGGCAGCGTGGCCGATCCACAGCAGGTTGCGCGCCAGCTCGGTCCGCTGCGTCACCAGCGGCTGGCCGTTAAGCAGCACGTCCCCCGCCGTCGGCTGCATCAGCCCGGCCAGCAACCGCAACAGGCTGGTTTTACCACTACCGTTCGGGCCGCTTATTTGCAGCATATCGCCGGCAGACAGACGCAGTTCGAGGTTCTCGAAGAGCATCCGCCAGTCACGCTCGCAAGCAAGCGCCACGGCTTCTAGAAGCGGGCTGGACATGGCTGACCTTTCTTTGATGATCAAGGGCTAAGCGGTTCAAGTCGGCTAAAAACCGGCCGTTATACTGATGACGTTTAAACGTGCACCTACCCGAAAGGAGGGGTGACTTAAATTTTTATCCGCACCCTCCTAGACGGGGCGGCATTATACATGTCATGTCCTACTTTCAAGAGGGCAATTTCCACAGGTTGTAACTCTCCATGACTGGCGACATTAGCAGCCTCCCACCGCTCTCCCCTGCCGCAGTGCTCATTAAGGCTGGGGTTGCGCCGAGTGACGTTCTCAAATTGCTTCAACCTGCGGCGGGATTGTTGGCGGCGGGCGAAATCGTTACCGCAGAAGTCGTCACGACAAAACCCGTGGATCAGGCGTTTCAGTTGCTGTTACGGCTAAACCTGGTGAGCGGCGGTCAAACCCTGATACAAGCCATCAGCCCGCAGCCGTTGCCGGTGGGCGCTAATTTGTTGGTGTCGCAGCCCACGCCCAGCAGCCTGGCCATTACTGTGCAACAGAGCTTGAGTTCGGCGGTTGCCAGCTTACTGACCATCGACACCAAACAATTGCCGGTGGGCACCTTGCTGCAAGGCACTGTGCAGAGCAGCCAGCCATTGCCATTGCCTCAGGGTCAGGGTCAGGGTCAGGGTCAGCCTGCGCTGTTTCGCAACATCATCACCCTGATCAACACCGTTCTCGCCGGCACCAGCCTGACGGTGGACAGCCCCCAGCCATTGGCAGTTGGTAGCCAACTCAACGCTCAGATCCAGGGGCCGCAGTCCTTGAGTTTCGTACAACTGAGCACGCACCTGGATCAAGTGGCGGTTTCCCAGCAGCTCAGCACCCAGCAAAGCCGCCAAGGCTCACTGGACGGTTTGTTCAAGATGCTGCAGAACATTCAGCAAAACCAAAGCTTGCCACCCGCGCTGCAAGAGAGCATCGATACGTTGTTGGCCGATCTGCCGGATATTCAACAATTAAGTGACCCCAAAGTCGTCGCGCAGGCCTTGAGCGGCAGCGGCGTGTTTCTTGAAGCCAACCTCCTCGGCGGCCAAACCGTGGCCGCCGGTCCAGACCTGAAAGCCAATTTATTAAGGCTGATTGCGCAGATCCTGCCGAACGTTCCTGACAACACCGATTACGACGCCGCAGCGGCCGCTAATAGCATGGCCCGGGTCATGCCGAGCATTATTCGCAATGCGTTGGGCACGCTGGGGTTGGTAGGCGCACGCCCGCACCTCAGTGGTTTCCCGATTCCGTCGCGTCACCTCGGCGCAGAGAATGCGGAAGACCTTGAGACCTTGTTAAAGCTTACCGCCGCGGCCATTTCGCGCCTGCAAAGCCATCAATTGTCCGGGCTCGAACAGACCCGCACCAGCGCCGACGGAAGCCTGTTGACCACGTGGCAATTGGAAATTCCCATGCGCAATATGCAGGACATCGTGCCACTACAGGTCAAAGTCCAACGTGAAGAAACGTCGGATCAGGATGAGAGTGCCGAGAAAAGCGACAACCCGAACAAGCCCGCCAAAGAGAAGCTCTGGCGGGTCGAACTGGCATTCAATTTGGAGCCGCTAGGGCCGCTGCAAGTCCAGGCGCAACTGGTACGCGGTAGTTTGTCTAGCCAGTTGTGGGCCGAGCGTTCGCAAAGCGCCGAGCTGATCGGCCGTGAATTGGGTTACCTGCGCGAGCGTCTGGTGGCGTCTGGCATCACCGTCAGCGAGTTGGCCTGCCATCGCGGCACCCCGCCACAAGGCCAGCGCACCGCCCTTGAACAACGCTGGATCGACGAGAAAGCCTGATGACTCAATCCGACCACACCCCGCGTCAGGCCATCGCCCTCAGCTACGACGGGCAACAAGCGCCAACCCTCACAGCCAAAGGCAACGACCAATTGGCCGAAACCATCCTGGCCATCGCCCGGGAATACGAGGTGCCAATCTACGAAAACGCCGAACTGGTCAAACTGCTGGCCCGTATGGAATTGGGCGACAGCATCCCTGAAGCGCTTTATCGCACCATCGCCGAAATCATCGCGTTTGCCTGGCACCTGAAAGGCAAGTTTCCTGCGGGCCGTGACCCTAACGCCGAGCCAGTGGAACGGGACATCACGCCGAGCGCCTGAGAAACCGCATCAAGCCCTTCGCCAACAAGTCGGCGCCTACAGATCGGTAAGGCTTTTCAGCTTTCCGACGCCAGCATATGGTCGAACAGCAGTCGCGCAGTGACCGACAGCGCTTCCCGGGAGCGTACGCACAAGGTCAGTTCGCGGGTAGCCCAGGGTTCGTCCAGCGTGAGGGTTTTTGCATGCTCAATGGCATAAATATCGACACTGCCCTGAGGCAATATCCCGATCCCGATACCCGCTTGAACCATCAAGCATAAAGCGTCGTAACTGGACACTTCCATCCGCAACTTGAGCGATCTTCCTGCATCACTGGCCGCTTTGATCATCTGAAAATTGAGATGGGTGCCGCTGCGTAACGCCACGTATTCATAATCGAGGGTGTCGGCGAAAGTCACGCTGTCGCGGGCTGCCAATGGATGGCCATCGGGGACCAGCAGCACCAATTGATCCGTGCGGAACGGATACACCTCTACGTCCGAGCCATGCGGTAATTGAGTAAATACGCCGATGTCGGCGAGGTTTTCCGCGACGCCCTTGGTGATCGCCAGGCTTTGCTTTTCTTCCAGGGTTATCTGAATCTGCGGATAAAGGTCCATGAACGACTTGAGCAGTGAGGGCATGAACTGAGTGATGGCTGAGATGTTAGCGAGCACATGAATAGAGCCGCGTCGACCGTGGGAAAAATCGTGCATCTGCACGACAATCTCATTCAAGTTGTTGAGCACGCTACGGGCCATGTACAGCAAGGAAATACCTGCGGCCGTCGGGGTAATCCCCTTGTTGGTGCGCACCAGTAACTGCGAGTTGAGCAGCTCTTCCAGCTCACTCAAACGCTTGCTGACCGCCGCAGCCGCAATGTGTTCGCGCTTGGCGGCGGCAGCGATCGTGCCTTCTTCAATGACGCTGACAAACAGACGCAACGAGACGGGATCGAGTTTCATAAGGGCCAACAGGCTCAACGGTGTGGACTGCGCCGATGGTAACCCTTTACGTCGGCTTCAGAATGCGCCAGAAAGCAGATAACCCGCGTTTGGCACTTGGGCTTTCAAGCCCAGGGTTTTCAGTATCTGGTAAACGGTGGCGACTGACGCTGACAACACCGGCAGGTCGATACGGTCTTGGACCACTTGGATCGCCGGCAGCGATGGCATCTGTACACAGGCTGAAAGCACTACGCCGTCCGCTTGGCCTATATTCAGGCGATCGGCGTGCGCCACCAGATTCATCGGGTCCAGACGACCCACCGCGAGGTTGTCGGAGACTTCCAAACTGATCGAGTCGGTCACTTCAATTCCGGCGGCTTCGATGTAGTCGATGACTTGTTGGGTCAGCGGCTTCATGTACGGGGTGATCAGCGCGACTTTCTTGTAGCCCAGCACGTTCAAGCTGTCGATCAACGCGCCCGCCGAACTCAACACCGGGGTCGGCGCATTGTTGCTCTTAACGGTTTCACTCAGGCGGGCCTGGGAGACTTTGTGGTAACCGGCGCCTTGGCACATGATCGCTACCAGGCAGGCATAGGCCATGACGTCGACTCGGGCATCGCTCAGTTCCAGTGCGCAACGGTCACTGTCGATGTCCATTCTTTTAAGTTCTTCCGGGCTTACATTCATCATCCGCATGCGCGCGGAGTGAAAGGTGAAATGCTCCTCAGGGAACAGCGAGTATCGCGAGGTCAGCATCGCTGGGATTTCAGTTTCCATGGTGGTGTTGGAGCTTGGAACGATTTGGCCGATACGAAAATTTTTCATAACTCAGTCCTTCTCTAGAAGTCAGTTGCCGCTGGTCAGTTGAGCGCCCTTGGTTTCCTGAAGCGTGAACACCAGGACGGCGGCGATCGCATAAGAAACAGAGGCAAGAGAAATGGTCGCAGTGAAGCCAACAAGCGGGATTAAAATCGGTACCAGCTTGATCCCGGCGATGGCGCCGACACGACCGAAGTTGAAGCAAAAACCTGACGCGGTGGAACGAATGCTGGTCGGGAACAATTCCGAATACCACGAACCGAAACCGCTGAAGTAGCCGGTAAAGAAGCCCAGCAATGCAGCCAGGGAGCCGAGGGTGATCACGTTCTGGGTGGTGAACAGCAGTTTGCCGTCAGTCAATGGCATCAGCGTCGCTGAGTAGGCAAACACCGGCACCATGATCGCCATCCCCGCGAAAAAAATCGCGAACGACAGACGCCGGCCAATTGCTTCGGCTAAATAGCCATACGCCAGGTAACCAATGGTCGCGCCAATGCCGATCCAGATCACAAACACCGGTGCTTGATCAATTCGCACGTTGAGGATGTTCTGCAGATAGGCGGGCATAAAGGTCATGATGATCCAATAGCCGTACATGCCGAGTACCGAGATGCTCAAACCGAGCAGGGTCAGCTTCAGGTATTGCGGACTGAAGATCTCCATCAGCCGGCCTTTTTTGGCGTTCTGGCGCATAAATTCGCGGTTGGCCAGCCAAACGGGCGATTCTTTGACGAACAGCATGATGAACACCAGCGTGAAATAGGCTGGGATCGAGGCGTAGATAAACAGCGAGCGCCATGATTCGGGGTCGCTGGTCTTTAGAAAGGTCCACGCGAATATTGCTGCCAGAAGGCCACCGCCCGACCAACCGGTTTGCATCACCGCGAAGGCTTTGGCGCGACCGGCCGGCGGCCAGATCTCCGAGACCAGTGCTGCGGCTGCAGACCACAACCCACCCACCGCGATACCGACACAAAAGCGGCAGACGTTGAGTTGCCACAAGCTGTCGGCGTAACCACACAACAGGGTTCCGGTACCGTAGACAAACACCGACAACAACATAGTTTTTTTGCGGCCGATCTTGTCAGCAATATTGCCCAGGAAAAAACCACCAATACCGGTCGCTAGCAGGAACCAGGCAACAGTGGAAACCACCTCACCCATGCCGACCGAAAAGGTTTTCGCCACGGCCAATAGGACAAAGCCAAACACGGTGGCGTCCAGCGCGTCGAATAACCAGGCGGCCCAAGAGCCTCCAAGCGTCAGGTAGCGTTCACCCTGAGTAAGGCTGTTGGCGCCCGTCGTGGTAGACGGTGCTGCAATCGGTCTCGCAGTCATGGTTTTCATCGCATTATCTCGTCGTGATCGACTTATTGTTTTTGCGGACTCACTCGCGACAGCGGTGCGAGATGAGCAATCTGTAGGATGAATACTAAAAGCGGGGATTTGGCGCGTATATCAGGCATTCACGAGCCTGCCATCGCGTATGGCGATGGCTAGCACCTGAAAGGCATGTTTGCGGGGAATTCAGAGATTCTGTAGGAGCTGCCGAAGGCTGCGATAGGTCCGAAGGACCTTCGCCAACGAGTTGGCTCCTTACAGGGATAGGGGCCGTAGACGTGTGCCCTACCCGCGCCGTGGCGACTCGTGCATTTTGCTCATCAACCGAGCTTCTGCCTGGGTCAGGCCGCAGGATTGGGTCAGTTCATCGACGCTGGCACCCATGCCGACCAATCGGGCGGCTTGGGCGAAGGACAGCGTGGACGGGTCACGCTGCTCAAGCTGGCTCAACTTGTCCGGCAGCGGCGCGACGACTGAGCGCAATTCGTGCAAGTCCTCGCCCATGCGAATGGTGCCGCTCTGGTAGTTATCCAGACGTCTGGCCAACTCTCGGATGCGTTGATCACGCACCGTGTCGTCTTCGGCCTGTTGCGTCAGCAATAACCGCTGGCGTTTGGCGTAAGACAGAAACAGCACCAACGAGAGCACCCAAAGGATGCCCAGGAAAATTACCGCAGCCTCAAGAATCAATCAGATGTTCTCCAGGTCCGACCACTCTTCTTCCGACATCATTTTGTCCAGCTCAACAAGGATCAGCAGTTCACCGTTCTTGTTGCACACGCCCTGGATAAACTTGGCGGATTCGTCATTGCCCACGTTCGGCGCGGTTTCGACTTCAGACTGACGCAGATAAACCACTTCTGCCACGCTGTCGACCAGAATCCCGACCACTTGCTTGTCCGCTTCGATGATCACAACGCGGGTGTTGTCGCTGACTTCAACCGGGGCCAGACCGAAACGCTGACGGGTGTCGATGACGGTCACGACGTTACCGCGCAAGTTAATGATGCCCAGCACGTAGCTTGGCGCACCCGGAACAGGAGCGATTTCGGTGTAGCGCAGCACTTCCTGAACCTGCATCACGTTGATGCCATACGACTCGTTATCCAGGCGGAAGGTAACCCACTGCAGGATAGGATCTTCGGAACCTTGTGCTGACGACTTATTCATACCCCTAACCCCTCAAGTGTGTGCTGTACAGACGGCACTGAGCGCCGCCCTATGATTATTTGATAACGCCCATTTGCTTGACCGCGCCACTGGCTATCAGCTCGGCCAATTCGGAAACATCCAGCAATGCACACATGTGTTCAATCACTGTGCCCGCCAACCAGGGGCGTTGGCCGCGCTGGCTGCGCCATTTGATTTCGTTGGGGTCCAGGCGTATTGAGCGGCTGACGTGATGCACGGCCAGCCCCCATTCATAACCCTGAACCGAAATAACGTATTGCAAGCCCTGGCGGAAATCGTCGCGGTAGCGGTCAGGCATCACCCAGCGCGCCGTGTCGAGTACCTTCAAGTTGCCGCTTTGGCTGGGCAAGATCCCCAGAAACCAGTCCGGCTGGCCAAACAACGGTGTCAGCTCAGTCCCGGCCAAGGAATAGATCGAGCCCAAGCACACCAACGGCACGGCCAATGTCAGGCCGGCGACGTCGAACAACAAGCATTCGAACGGCTCGGCAGCCCACGCGGGGCGGCCGTCTTTGGCCAACGGCGGTGGCGTGCCCTGAGCCAAAGCAACGGGCACGTCCACCACGGAGCTGAACATGGTCACCGAACGCTCAACAACTGGCTTCGCTTCGATCACCTTGGGCACAAGCGCCACAGGTGCGGGCAACGCCAGCTCATGAACCACGCTCGGCACAGGCACAGCAACGACAACCGCCGCCAACGCCGCGCTAACCACCGCATCACGGGCTTGCTCTTCGAGCACCGCAGCCTGGAATTCATCCAGGTCGGAACTGACCGTCAGCTCTTGCGTGGCGTCGAAAAGCAACGCATCCAGATAAGACTGCAGCGCCAGTTGTGGCCGTGTTGCGATATCGACAGGGCGGTTCATGACTCAGATCCGAAAAGACGACCTTTAGGGTTTATCGGCCGTGTTGGCACCCGACTTGAATGTGTCGGCAACTCAGCCATAAGCACCTCAAGCGACCTGCGCGAGAAGTTGTTGGGACAGCAAATCTTTGAGCAGCGCGCGGTAAGCCAGCACGGCCCGACTCTTATTGTCGAACTGCGAAGGCGTCACGCCCACCCGGCTGGCGTCACGCAAACGGGTATCGATCGGCACGTAGGCTTTCCAGAGGTGTTCCGGGTAGCTATCACGCAGCACCTTTAGCGTGCCCATGGACGCCTGCGTCCGGCGATCAAACAAGGTCGGGACGATGGTGTAAGGCAGCGCGACTTTGCGTGAACGGTTAATCATTGCCAGGGTGTTCACCATCCGCTCCAGGCCTTTAACGGCGAGGAATTCGGTCTGCACCGGGATCACCAGTTGCTGACTGGCCGCCAAAGCGTTGACCATCAACACCCCGAGCAACGGCGGGCTGTCGATAATCGCGTAATCGAAATCTTGCCAGAGCTGCGCCAAGCTTTTGGCGATCACCAGACCCAAACCGCTTTGTCCCGGCGATTGGCGTTCAAGCACAGCTAGGGCGGTGCTCGACGGCATCAGCGAAATATTGTTATCGCTGGTCGGCAGCAACAGTTGGCCGGGCAACCCCTCTGGCACCAAACCCTTGTGCAGAAACAAGTCATAAGCACTGTGTTCGAGGGTATCGGGGTTGTGTCCGAAGTAACTGGTCATGGAGCCATGGGGGTCAAGATCGACAACGACCACGCGCTTGCCGGCCTCAGCCAGCAAACCGGCTAAAGCGATGGTAGAAGTGGTCTTACCGACCCCACCTTTTTGATTAGCTACTGCCCAGACTCTCATGGTGCTTTTTCCGCTCGGCAATCCATTGACCTACCGAGAATTGGCTATAAGGCGGGCGGCGGAGAATTGACGGCGTTCGCGCGTACCGGCGGTATTAATCGGGGCGGTGCAGTTTGTGTGCCAGCACGCCTTAATGCTGCGTCCGGCTTGGCGTTGGCAGTGCCAGAGCCGGTGAGGCTGCGACGAACTTCCAGGTTGCGGGAAATGACTAACACCACGCGCCGATTGCGGGCACGGCCCTCAACGGTGGTGTTGGGCGCCACTGGCTGAAACTCGCCGTAACCGACTGACGCCATACGCGCCGGGTTGATCCCGTCAATCGCCAGCATGCGGACGATGCTCGCCGCTCGGGCAGACGACAGCTCCCAGTTTGTCGGGTACTGAGCGGTGCGGATGGGTTGGTCATCGGTGAAGCCTTCGACATGCACCGGGTTGTCAAACGGACTCAGGATCTTCGCGACCTTTTCGATGATATTGAACGCCGCGTCGCTGGGCATCGCATCACCGCTGCCGAACAACATGCTGGAATTGAGCTCGATCTCAATCCACAGCTCGTTACCCCTGACGGTCATCTGGTTGGATTTGATCAGATCGCCAAAACCATCGCGCACGTCGTTGGCAATGGTTTGCAAGGGTGCAATCGGACTCTGCGCGAGGCCGGCATCTACCTCTTGGCTGTCTTTGATCAACGGCTTGGAGGGCGTGATCGTGAGTGGCTTTTCATCGCCAATAGGAATCGGCTTGAGGCTGCGATCGGGCTCGTTGAAGGCCCCGATGAGTGCCTGTGAAAGCACCTTGTATTTACCTTCGTTAAGCGACGAGATCGAGTACATGACCACAAAAAACGCGAACAGCAAGGTGATGAAGTCCGCGTAGGACACCAGCCAACGTTCATGATTATCGTGCTCTTCAACTCGACGACGACGGGCCATGGTTAATCCATCACTCCATGAAGCCTTGCAGCTTCAATTCAATCGAACGCGGGTTCTCGCCTTCGGCAATGGACAAAATGCCTTCGAGCAACATTTCACGGTAGCGCGACTGGCGGACGGCGATCGCTTTGAGTTTGTTGGCGATGGGCAGCAGGATCAAGTTGGCCGAGGCCACACCGTAGATCGTGGCGACAAACGCCACAGCAATGCCGCTACCCAATTGACTCGGATCGGCCAGGTTGCCCATCACATGGATCAGCCCCATGACGGCACCAATGATGCCAATGGTCGGCGCGTAGCCACCCATGCTTTCAAATACTTTGGCGGCCTGAATATCGCGGGTTTCCTGGGTGATGAAATCCACTTCCAGAATGCTTCGGATCGCTTCAGGTTCAGCGCCGTCAACCAGCAATTGCAGACCTTTGCGCGCGTATTGATCCGGCTCTGAGTCGGCGATGCTTTCCAGTCCGAGCAAGCCTTCCTTGCGTGCGGTCAGGCTCCAGTTAACGACGCGATCAATGCCGCCGGGCAGATCGATACGTGGCGGAAACAGAATCCATCCCACGATTTGCATGGCGCGCATGAACGCACTCATGGGCGACTGCAGCAGTGCCGCCGCCATGGTGCCACCCAATACGATCAACGCTGCCGGACCGTTAAGCAGCGCAGCCAGATGACCGCCTTCGAGAAAGTTACCGCCAATGATCGCGACAAACGCGAGGATGAGGCCAATAAGACTCAGTACATCCATCAGATGCATGCCTCGACGAGGTGCTTGCCAATCTCATCCAGGCCGTACACCGCATCGGCGAGGTCAGCTTTGACAATCGCCATCGGCATGCCGTAAATCACACAGCTCGCCTCGTCCTGCGCCCAGATGTGACTACCGCCCTGCTTGAGCAGGCGAGCGCCTTCACGACCGTCAGCGCCCATGCCTGTGAGCACCACCGCCAAAACCTTGTCACCGTACGACTTGGCGGCAGAGCCGAAGGTGATGTCTACGCACGGCTTGTAATTCAGGCGTTCATCACCGGGCAGGATTTTCACCGCTCCGCGACCGTCGACCATCATTTGTTTGCCGCCAGGCGCAAGTAACGCCAGGCCCGGACGCAAAATATCGCCGTCTTCGGCTTCCTTCACGCTGATCTGGCACAGCTTATCCAAACGCTCGGCAAACGCTTTGGTGAACGCTGCGGGCATGTGTTGAATCAACACGATGGGCGCCGGGAAGTTGGCTGGTAATTGCGTCAGCACACGCTGCAGTGCGACGGGACCACCGGTTGAAGTACCAATGGCGACCAGCTTGTAGGCTTTGCGCTTGGGAGCAGGCGAGTAGTGAGCCGCCGGCGCGTGAGGCGTGACCGCACGCGCCGGCGTGCTACGAGCAGCCGTGGTTGCGCTACTGAAACTGCTGGCCGTTGAGGTCGAACTGGAGGACGACGAAACGGACGACGCTGAGGCTTGCGGTGTCGGGGTGCTATAGCCGCTGAAACGACTGCGCGAAAGGGTGTGGATCTTTTCGCACAACAGTTGTTTGACCTTCTCTGGATTGCGCGAGATGTCTTCGAAGTTCTTTGGCAGAAAATCAACTGCACCTGCATCCAGCGCATCCAGAGTGACGCGCGCGCCCTCGTGGGTTAGCGAGGAAAACATCAGGACCGGGGTCGGAATGCGCTGCATGATGTGACGCACGGCCGTGATGCCGTCCATCATCGGCATTTCGTAGTCCATGGTGATCACGTCAGGCTTGAGCACCAGCGCTTGTTCAATCGCTTCCTTGCCGTTGGTTGCCGTACCGACAACCTGGATATTGGGATCAGCAGAAAGAATTTCCGAGACGCGGCGGCGGAAAAATCCAGAATCGTCCACCACAAGCACTTTAACTACCATAAACACTCCGTAGGGTATTGCGGGCGCTTAGCACGACCCGCAACCCCAGAATCAAATACGCCGAGCGGCGTAGCGCTTGAGCATGCTCGGTACATCGAGAATCAAGGCAATCCGACCGTCACCGGTAATGGTGGCGCCCGACATCCCCGGCGTTCCCTGGAGCATTTTGCCCAGCGGCTTGATAACCACTTCTTCCTGGCCCACCAGTTGATCGACGACAAAGCCGATGCGCTGAGTACCCACGGACAGAATCACGACATGACCTTCACGTTGTTCTTCATGGGCGGCTGAAGCGACCAGCCATCGTTTGAGATAGAACAGCGGCAACGCTTTTTCGCGAACAATGACCACTTCCTGGCCATCGACGACGTTGGTTCGCGACAGGTCGAGATGGAAAATCTCGTTGACGTTGACCAACGGGAAAGCGAACGCCTGGTTGCCCAGCATCACCATCAGGGTTGGCATGATCGCCAAGGTCAATGGGACCTTAATGACGATTTTCGAGCCTTGGCCCTTGGTCGAGTAAATATTGATCGAACCGTTGAGCTGGGCGATTTTGGTTTTCACCACGTCCATGCCCACGCCACGGCCTGACACGTCGGAAATCTCGGTTTTGGTCGAGAAACCCGGTGCGAAGATCAAGTTGTAGCAATCGGTTTCGCTCAAGCGGTCAGCGGCGTCCTTGTCCATCACGCCACGTTTCACGGCAATGGCACGCAGAACAGCCGGGTCCATGCCTTTACCGTCATCGGAAATCGACAGCAATATGTGGTCGCCTTCCTGTTCCGCCGACAGAATCACACGACCGCAACGGGCTTTACCCGAGGCTTCGCGCTCTTCCGGCGATTCGATACCGTGATCGACCGCGTTGCGCACCAAGTGGACCAACGGGTCGGCAAGGGCCTCGACCAGGTTTTTGTCCAGGTCGGTTTCTTCACCCACCAGTTCCAGGTTGATTTCTTTCTTCAACTGACGCGCAAGGTCTCGGACCAAACGCGGGAAGCGACCGAAGACTTTCTTGATCGGCTGCATCCGGGTTTTCATCACCGCGGTCTGCAGGTCAGCGGTAACCACGTCCAGATTCGACACGGCCTTGGACATGGCTTCGTCGCCGCTGTTCAGGCCCAAACGAACCAGGCGGTTGCGCACCAGCACAAGCTCGCCAACCATGTTCATGATTTCGTCGAGGCGTGCAGTGTCAACCCGTACGGTGGTTTCAGCTTCGGACGCTGCCGGTTTTTCTGGCGCGGCTTTGGCCGGGGCAGCGACCGCTCTGGCGGGCTCAGGCGCATGCACCGCGGCCGCAACCACGGGCGCAGGAGCAGGCTTAGAGGCCGGTGCGGGCGCAGCGGCGGCAATTTTTGCGACCGCTTCGGGCTCGAACTTGCCTTTGCCGTGCAGCTCGTCAAGCAGTGACTCGAATTCGTGATCGGAAATCTGGTCGCTACCGGGCGCTTTACTTGGCGCGGCGACAGCGGCCGGTGCGGTCACTGTCAGTGCGTCGGCAGCGAAAGAACCCTTGCCATGCAATTGATCGAGCAGTGCTTCGAATTCGTCGTCGCTAATGTCGTTGCTGACGGGCGCGGCGAGCGTGGCAACAGGTGCAGCGGGTTTTGCATCGGCGGCAAACTTGCCTTTGCCGTGCAACTGATCAAGCAGCGAATCGAATTCAGCATCGCTGATCTCGTCGCTGGCGGCCGAACCACCGGCGTAGGCGGCGACCGGTGCTGCTACTGCTGGGGCTGATGCAGAGGCTTCCGCCTGAGCTTTGACCGCATTGAGCGAATCGAGCAATTGTTCGAATTCGGTATCGGTAATGTCCGCAGTGGCTTCGACCGGCGTCGGCTCAACGCTGACGGGCGCGGCGACAGCACTCGCTTTGGGTGCTGGCTCTGCCAGGCGCGCCAATTTCGCGAGCAACTCCGGCGTAGCCGCCGTCACGTCGGTGCGTTCACGCACTTCGGTGAACATGGCATTGACCGCGTCCAACGCTTCCAGAACCACGTCCATCAATTCCGAATCAACGCGACGCTCACCCTTGCGCAGGATGTCGAAGACGTTCTCGGCGATGTGGCAGCACTCCACCAGCTCATGGAGCTGGAGGAAGCCGGCGCCCCCTTTTACAGTGTGAAAACCGCGAAAAATTGCATTGAGCAACTCCGCATCATCGGGACGGCTTTCCAGCTCGACCAACTGCTCGGACAATTGCTCGAGAATCTCGCCAGCCTCTACCAGAAAATCCTGAAGGATCTCTTCATCGGCGCCGAAGCTCATTGGGGTGCTCCCTAAAATTCAATCAATCGACCTAGAAGCCCAGGCTGGATAGCAGATCGTCAACATCATCCTGACCGGATACAACGTCTTCACGCTTATCGGCATGAATCTGCGGACCTTCACCTTGAGACAGATTTTTTTCTTGATCTTGTTCTGTACGGATCGATTGATGGTCATGTTCGATCCCTGCAAAGCGATCGACCTGGCTGGCCATCAGCACCAGTTTGAGCAAGTTGCTTTCCACTTCCGTAACCAGTTGCGTAACGCGCTTGATCACCTGACCGGTGAGGTCCTGGAAGTCTTGAGCCAGCAAAATATCGTTGAGGTGGGCGGAGACTTCGCGGCTGTCTTTCTCTGTACGCGCCAAGAAACCTTCGACCCGTCGAGCCAGTTCGCGAAACTCTTCGGCACCGACTTCGCGACGCATAAAACGCGCCCAATCGGCACTCAAGGCGCTGGCTTCAGACGCCAGCCCGCCCATCAATGGCGTGCTTGCCTCTACCAGGTCCATCGTGCGGTTGGCGGCATTCTCGGTCAGCCTGACCACATACGACAGACGCTCGGTGGCATCAGTGATCTGCGAAACTTCTTTGGCTTGCGGCATGTTCGGGTCAATTTGAAAATTGACGATCGCACTGTGCAGCTCACGGGTCAGTTTGCCGACTTCCTGATACAGACCTCGGTCGCGAGTCTGGTTCAGCTCATGGATCAGTTGCACCGCGTCGCCAAATCGGCCTTTTTCAAGACTTTCGACCAACTCGTGTGCGTGTTTCTTCAGGGTCGACTCGAAGTCGGCCTGGGTTGAATCTGTGTGCTCCATACAGCCCCCACGGCGGACATCAGCTATTGACGCGCTCGAAGATCTTTTCGATCTTTTCTTTCAGCACTTGGGCCGTGAAGGGCTTGACCACATAACCGTTAACACCGGCCTGAGCGGCTTCGATGATTTGGTCACGTTTGGCTTCGGCCGTTACCATCAATACTGGCAAGTGCTTGAGACGATCATCGGCGCGCACATGGCGCAGCAAATCGATACCGGACATGCCAGGCATGTTCCAGTCAGTCACCAGAAAGTCGAAGTTACCGCTTTGCAGCATGGGCAGCGCGGTAGTTCCGTCGTCCGCTTCTGCCGTGTTGGTGAACCCAAGGTCACGCAACAGGTTTTTAATGATCCGCCGCATCGTTGAGAAGTCATCAACGATGAGGATTTTCATGTTCTTGTCCAATTCGACCTCCAAGCAGTCTTAAACGCATTCAGCACCTGAATACGCTGTTCAATCAAAACCGGCACAGCACATATAGGCTGCACGAAAACGACGACGGGCTTGGTAAATCAACACGCCGGAATGGACACAGAAAGTCTAAAGGACTCTCTGAACGGCTTCCGCCTAGTCTTATGCTTCGCACGCAACGCTTTGCACAGCCGGCTTACAGGCAACTCGTCACCACCAGGGGTCACGCCTTGCCCATCAACGCGCTCGCCATTCTCCCAAACGCCCTCGCAAACGAGCTGCGCACTGGCTGTGTAACTGGCTGACCCGCGATTCGCTAACCCCCAATACTTCACCAATTTCTTTGAGGTTCAGCTCTTCGTCGTAGTACAGCGCCAACACCAGTCGCTCACGCTCCGGCAAGTTGGCTATTGCATCCGCTAACGCTGCCTGGAAGCGTTCATCCTCCAGATCGCGTGACGGCTCAAGCTGAGCGCTTGCGCCATCCTCATGCAGCCCTTCATGTTCGCCGTCCTGTAAAAGATCGTCGAAACTGAACAACCGGCTGCCCAAGGTATCGTTCAAAATCCCGTAATAATCATCAAGACTCAATTGGAGTTCGGCCGCAACTTCGTGATCTTTAGCGTCACGACCTGTTTTAGCTTCAATTGATCGAATTGCGTCACTGACCATGCGTGTATTGCGGTGCACTGAACGAGGGGCCCAATTGCCCTTTCGCACTTCATCGAGCATGGCGCCACGGATACGAATCCCGGCATAGGTTTCGAAACTTGCGCCTTTGGTGGCGTCATATTTGGTAGACACTTCTAGCAAACCGATCATGCCGGCTTGGATCAAGTCTTCAACTTGTACGCTGGCTGGCAGGCGTGCCAGCAAGTGATAGGCAATGCGTTTCACCAGCGGCGCATACCGCTCGATCAGCTCGTACTGGGAGTCCTTGGACGCCTTGCTGTACATGCGATAGCCGCTGGCTGTCATAGGACTGGTCCTGCACTCGTCTGATGTACGAGCCGTTCAACGAAAAATTCAAGGTGTCCGCGCGGGTTGGCCGGCAATGGCCACGTGTCGACTTTCTGCGCGATGGCCTTAAAGGCCAGGGAACACTTGGAACGAGGAAATGCTTCGTAAACTGCCCGCTGCTTTTGCACGGCCTTGCGCACACATTCGTCGTAGGGCACAGCACCGACGTATTGTAAGGCGACGTCTAGAAAGCGGTCCGTGACCTTAGTCAACTTGGCGAACAAATTGCGCCCTTCCTGAGGGCTTTGCGCCATGTTGGCCAGCACTCGAAAGCGGTTCATGCCGTAATCGCGGTTCAGCAGCTTGATCAACGCGTAGGCGTCGGTAATCGACGTGGGTTCATCGCACACCACCAGCAGCACTTCTTGAGCTGCGCGCACGAAACTGACCACTGACTCACCGATCCCGGCCGCCGTGTCGATCACCAGCACATCGAGGTTGTCACCGATGTCGCTGAACGCCTGAATCAGCCCGGCGTGTTGCGCAGGCGTCAGGTGAACCATGCTCTGAGTGCCCGAAGCCGCTGGCACGATACGAATCCCGCCAGGGCCTTGGAGCAACACGTCGCGCAGTTCGCAACGCCCCTCGATCACATCGGCAAGGGTTCGTTTGGGTGTGAGGCCAAGCAAGACGTCGACGTTTGCCAGACCCAGATCAGCGTCCAGCAACATGACGCGTCGGCCAAGCTCTGCCAGCGCCAGTGAGAGGTTCACTGAAACGTTTGTCTTACCGACGCCACCCTTGCCGCCAGTTACTGCGATGACCTGTACGGGATGCATGCTACCCATTTTAGTTCTTTACCTTGACTTGCTTAGACCGAGGCCACATCAGTGATTGCGCGTGCGTTGCATGAACAACGTCGGCGCCACCCTTGATGCAGGTACATTCCAATGTCTTGCCCTACCCAACCCGCTTGTTCGGGCTGTGATAAAGATCCGCGAACATATCCGCCATAGCTTCTTCGCTTGGCTCTTCCTGCATTTGCACACTCACCGCACGACTGACCAGCTGGTGCCTACGTGGCAAATGCAAGTCGTCCGGTATTCGCGGTCCATCCGTGAGATAAGCCACCGGTAACTCATGGCTTATTGCCAAACTCAACACCTCTCCCAGACTGGCAGTTTCGTCCAGTTTGGTGAGGATGCAGCCCGCCAGCCCGCAGCGTTTATAGCTGTGGTATGCAGCGGTTAGAACCTGCTTCTGACTGGTAGTTGCTAACACCAGATAATTACGTGCTTTGATACCGCGACCCGCGAGACTTTCCAGCTGCATTCGCAGAGCCGGATCGCTGGCTTGCAGACCGGCGGTGTCAATTAACACCACGCGCTTGCGCAACAGCGGTTCCAACGCCTGGCCCAACGACTGGCCAGGATCGATGTGGGTGACGGATACATTGAGGATCCGGCCCAGGGTTTTAAGCTGTTCCTGAGCACCAATTCGGTAGCTGTCCATGCTCACCAGAGCGATGTTTTGCGAACCGTATTTCAAGACATAACGCGCGGCCAGTTTCGCCAGGGTCGTGGTCTTGCCCATACCAGCCGGCCCTACCATCGCAATCACGCCGCCTTCTTCCAGCGGCTCGACATCCGGGGTCACAATCATCCGCGCCAGGTGCGCCAACAACATGCGCCACGCCTGACGAGGCTCTTCAATTTCAGTGGTCATCGCCAACAGGTCCCGGGACAGCGGACCCGACAAACCGATGCGTTGCAGGCGACGCCACAGGTTGGCCTGTTGTGGACGGCTGCCTTGCAGCTGATTCCAGGCCAGCGAACCGAGCTGTACTTCGAGCAATTCGCGCAGACCGTTCAGCTCCGAACGCATCGATTCGTAAGCTTGCAGCCCGATCATTGGCTCGCTGGCGGCGCTTGCCATCGGTGCAGCAGCACGTCGAGGCTCGTCGAACGTCGGTTCGATGTGCGTTTCACCAGCTTCCAGAGACGCGCCCGTGAACAACTGGCGATTAATCAACGAATCGTTGTCGCCACGCGAACCCAATTCAGCTTGAGCGGAGACGATGCGCGATTGAGTTTTGCGCAACTCGTCTTCAAGCTCGATGTTCGGTACACGCGGTGCCAACGCGGAAAGTTTGTAATCCAGGGCAGCAGTCAGCTCTACGCCACCAGCGATTCGGCGGTTACCAATGATGGCGGCGTCAGCGCCCAGCTCATCACGAACCAGCTTCATGGCTTGACGCATATCGGCGGCGAAAAAACGCTTAACTTGCATGACTCACTACCTCAGCCGTTTGGCCCGACAGTCGCGACGATCGTGACTTGTTTGTTGTCGGGAATTTCCTGATACGCCAGCACATGCATGTTCGGTACAGCCAGCCGTCCAAACCGTGACAGCATTGCGCGAACCGGTCCTGCGACCAACAAAATCACCGGTTGCCCCTGCATTTCTTGGCGTTGTGCAGCATCTATCAAAGAACGCTGGAGCTTTTCAGCCATACTTGGCTCAAGAAGAACGCCCTCTTCCTGACCCTGACCAGCCTTCTGAAGACTATTGAGCAATATCTGTTCCAACCTTGGCTCAAGAGTGATAACAGGCAGCTGCGGCTCAATGCCCACAATGCTTTGCACGATTGCGCGGCTCAATGCGATACGCACGGCGGCCACCAAAGCGGCGGTATCTTGACTCCGAGGGGCCGCATTCGCGATCGCTTCGGCGATGCTACGAATATCCCTGACGGGAACCTGTTCTGCCAACAAGGCCTGCAGCACTTTGAGCAATGCAGAGAGCGACAGAATTCCCGGGACCAACTCTTCAGCCAGTTTTGGTGATCCTTTAGCCAGCAATTGCATTAACTGCTGAACTTCCTCATGGCCAATCAGCTCATGGGAATGCTTATACAAAATCTGGTTAAGGTGGGTCGCTACCACGGTGCTGGCATCTACCACGGTATAGCCCAACGATTGCGCCTGACTGCGTTGACTGACTTCGATCCACACCGCTTCCAGACCAAACGCGGGGTCTTTGGCCGTAATACCGTTGAGCGTGCCAAAGACTTGCCCAGGGTTGATCGCCAGTTCGCGGTCCGGGTAAATCTCGGCTTCGGCCAAGGTCACGCCCATCAGCGTCAGACGGTAGGCACTGGGCGCCAGGTCGAGGTTGTCGCGGATATGCACCGTGGGCATCAAAAAGCCCAGCTCTTGCGAGAGCTTCTTACGCACGCCCTTGATTCGCGCCAGCAGTTGACCGCCTTGATTGCGGTCCACCAACGGGATCAGCCGATACCCCACTTCCAGACCAATCATGTCGATGGGCGTCACGTCATCCCAACCCAATTCCTTGGAGTCCTGCGCGCGTGTTGGTGATGGCAGCAGATCTTGTTGACGCTGAACTTCCATCAAGGCGTTAACTTTGACCATGTTCTGCTTTTTCCACACCAGGTAGGCAGCACCTCCAGCCAACATGCCCAAGCTGATGAAAGAAAAGTGCGGCATCCCCGGCACCAGTCCCATCACCACGATCAAGCCGGCGGCCACCGCCAATGCCTTGGGTGAGGTGAACATTTGCCGATTGATCAGCTTGCCCATTTCTTCCGAGCCGGAAGCACGGGTCACCATAATCGCGGCGGCCGTGGACAAAAGCAGTGATGGCAATTGCGCCACCAAACCGTCACCGATGGTCAGCAGGGCGTAAACCTTGCCCGCATCAGCAAACGACATGTTGTGTTGAAAGACACCAACGGCGACGCCGCCGATCAAGTTGATGAACAGAATCATCAAGCCCGCGATGGCGTCACCGCGCACAAATTTGCTGGCACCGTCCATCGAACCGTAGAACTCAGCTTCTTGAGCGACTTCCAGACGACGATGTTTGGCTTGGGGCTGGTCGATCAAACCGGCGTTAAGGTCAGCGTCGATGGCCATCTGTTTACCGGGCATCGCGTCGAGGGTGAAGCGCGCACTCACCTCGGAAATTCGCCCGGCACCTTTGGTCACTACGACGAAGTTGATGATCATCAAAATCGCGAACACCACGATACCGACCACGTAGTTACCGCCGATCACCACCTCGCCAAACGCCTGAATCACCTTACCGGCGGCGGCGTGGCCCTCTTGGCCATGAAGCATGACCACGCGCGTGGAAGCAACGTTGAGCGCCAGTCTCAGCAGCGTAGCCACCAGCAGGATGGTCGGAAATACCGAGAAGTCCAATGGGCGCAACGCGTAAACGCAGACCAGCAGAACCACGATCGACAGCGCAATGTTGAAGGTGAAAAATACGTCGAGCAGGAACGGCGGGACTGGCAACATCATCATTGCCAACATGACCAACAGCAGCAGCGGCACACCCAGGTTGCCACGACCGACGCTGACCAGGTTGTTACGTGCTGCGTTGATTAATTGAGAGCGATCCACCAATTCTTTTCCTGCCCACTAAATCAAACTTTTGACGCCAAATGCGCCGTAGCAAGGGCATTGCAAGAACCTTTCCAACTATTGAAATATTGCTAAAGAACAATGAGCGCCCTTCGAGCTTGCTGCTCGCGCCTGATTCACCTGTGAAAGTTAGCTTGCCAACGAAGGCGATGTGTCAGGCGCCACCGAGTCAAGCCATTCGCAGGCAAGCCTGCTCCCACAGGTTTTTTGGGGCTTGGCTGAGCAATATCTCAAACCTGTGAAAGTTGGCTTGCCAACGAAAGCGATGTGTCAGGCGCCACTGAGTCAAGCCATTCGCAGGCAAGCCTGCTCCCACAGGTTTTTTGGGGCTTGGCTGAGCAATATTCAACTCGTGGGAGTTGGCTTGCCAACGAAAGCGATGTGTCAGGCGCCACTGAGTCAAGCCATTCGCAAGCAAGCCTGCTCCCACAGGTTTGGGGCTTGGCTGAGCAATATCTCAAACCTGTGAAAGTTGGCTTGCCAACGAAAGCGATGTGTCAGGCGCCACTGGGTCAAGCCATTCGCAGGCAAGCCTGCTCCCACAGGTTTTTTGGGGCTTGGCTGAGCAATATCTCAAACCTGTGAAAGTTGGCTTGCCAACGAAGGCGATGTGCCAGGCGCCACTGGGTCAAGCCATTCGCAGGCAAGCCTGCTCCCACAGGTTTTTTGGGGCTTGGCTGAGCAATATTCAACTCGTGGGAGTTGGCTTGCCAACGAAGGCGATGTGTCAGGCGCCACCGAGTCAAGCCATTCGCAGGCAAGCCTGCTCCCACAGGTTTTTTGGGGCTTGGCTGAGCAATATTCAACTCGTGGGAGTTGGCTTGCCAACGAAGGCGATGTGTCAGGCGCCACTGAGTCAAGCCATTCGCAGGCAAGCCTGCTCCCACAGGTTTTTTGGGGCTTGGCTGAGCAATATCTCAAACCTGTGAAAGTTGGCTTGCCAACGAAAGCGATTGTCAGGCGCCACTGAGTTAAGCCATTCGCAGGCAAGCCTGCTCCCACAGGTTTTGGGGCTTGGCTGAGCAATATCTCAAACCTGTGAAAGTTGGCTTGCCAACGAAGGCGATGTGCCAGGCGCCACTGAGTCAAGCCATTCGCAGGCAAGCCTGCTCCCACAGGTTTTTTGGGGCTTGGCTGAGCAATATTCAACTCGTGGGAGTTGGCTTGCCAACGAAGGCGATGTGCCAGGCGCCACTGGGTCAAGCCATTCGCAGGCAAGCCTGCTCCCACAGGTTTTGGGGCTTGGCTGAGCAATACTTCGACCTGTGAAAGTTGGCTTGCCAACGAAAGCGATGTGTCAGGCGCCACTGAGTTAAGCCATTCGCAGGCAAGCCTGCTCCCACAGGTTTGGGGCTTGGCTGAGCAATATCTCAAACCTGTGAAAGCTGGCTTGCCAACGAAGGCGATGTGTCAGGCGCCACTGAGTTAAGCCATTCGCAGGCAAGCCTGCTCCAACAGGTTTGGGGCTTGGCTGAGCAATATCTCAAATCTGTGGGAGTTGGCTTGCCAACGAAGGCGATGTGTCGGGCGCCACTGGGTCAAGCCATTCGCAGGCAAGCCTGCTCCCACAGGTTTTTTGGGGCTTGGCTGAGCAATATCTCAAACCTGTGAAAGCTGGCTTGCCAACGAAGGCGATGTGTCAGGCGCCACTGAGTCAAGCCATTCGCAGGCAAGCCTGCTCCAACAGGTTTGGGGCTTGGCTGAGCAATATTCAACTCGTGGGAGTTGGCTTGCCAACGAAGGCGATTCCAAAAGCGCAGACATCTTCTGTTAACCATCAACGTATGGACCCCGCCCTCGACGATGTAGCGTGGCAGGCCGCTTTGAACTCATAAGGGGCAACGGAATGCCATCAATTGCACAGTCTCATCGTTTGCGCTCAGGCCGTTTTTCTGAACACGGGCGAATCTATTCGGTGACCTCCAAAACTCACAATCGCCAACCCATCTTTGAGGACTTCTGGCTGGGTCGAACGCTTGTGAAGGAAATGAAGAAAACCAACGACAGCGGCCTTGTCTGTTCATTGGCATGGGTGATCATGCCCGACCACTTCCATTGGTTATTCGAACTAAAGCAAGGAACGCTAGACGGTCTGGTTCGAAGAGTGAAGTCCCGAAGCGCTATCGCGATCAACAAACAAAGGGGCACTGACGGTCGATTTTGGCAAACGGGCTTTCACGATACCGCAGTTCGCCATGACGAAAATTTACACCAATTTGCCCGATATATCGTTGCCAATCCCCTTCGCGCAGGCCTGGTAGATCGAGTCAGCGATTACCCCCTATGGGACGCGGTGTGGCTCTAAAGGTTGGCTGAGCAATAGTTCAAACCTGTGAAAGTTGGCTTGCCAACGAAAGCGATGTGTCAGGCGCCACTGAGTTAAGCCATTCGCAGGCAAGCCTGCTCCCACAGGTTTTGGGGCTTGGCTGAGCAATATTCAACTCGTGGGAGTTGGCTTGCCAACGAAGGCGATGTGTCAGGCGCCACTGAGTTAAGCCATTCGCAGGCAAGCCTGCTCCCACAGGTTTGGGGCTTGGCTGAGCAATATTCAACTCGTGGGAGTTGGCTTGCCAACGAAGGCGACGTGTCAGGTTTCGCTGAATCAAGCTGTTCGCAGGCAAGCCTGGCACACAAGTTTATTCATCGCGCTGCAAGTCGGTCGGGATCGGCAGGTCGCCAAGGGGATCGGGGCGTTTGCCTCGGCCGGCGCGGTGTTGGCGGATTTGATAGACGTACGCCAACACTTGGGCCACCGCCAGGTACAGCCCGGCGGGGATTTCCTGGTCAAGTTCGGTGGAGTAGTAGATCGAACGCGCCAAAGCAGGAGACTCAAGCATCAGGATAGTGTGCTCACCGGCGATTTCGCGGATTTTCAGCGCCAGGAAATCAGTCCCTTTAGCCAGCAACATCGGCGCCCCGCCCTTCTCGGGGTCATATTGCAGCGCGACAGCGTAGTGGGTCGGGTTGGTGATGATTACATCAGCCTTGGGCACCGACGACAGCATGCGTCGCTGAGACATTTCTCGTTGCAGTTGACGAATCCGCTGTTTGACCTCGGGCCGACCTTCGCTGTCCTTGTGTTCGTCGCGTATCTCTTGCTTGGTCATCATCAGTTTTTTGTGGGCTTCGTACACCTGGAACGGAACGTCCACCGCTGCAATGATGATCAACCCACAGGCCATCCACAAAGCACTCCAGCCCAAGAGGCGAATGCTGTGGATAATCGCCGAGTCCAACGACTCATGAGCGATAGAGATCAGGTCACTTTGGTCCTTCTGCAACACGAATAACGCCACCATCAGCGTGATGCAAAACTTCGCAATGGACTTCAACAGCTCGACCAAGGCATGGGTCGACACCATGCGCTTGAGGCCCGACAAGGGGTTCATTCGGCTGAACTTGGGCGCCATGGAACTGCCCGAGAATATCCAGCCACCCAAGGTGATAGGACCAATGACCGCCGCCAACACCATGACCAGCATCAACGGCTGTATAGCCACCAGCGCTGCTTTACCGGCGTTGAGAAAATACAAGCCCATGTAGTGATCGTCCATGATCACCTCGCGCGACAAGGTGAAATTGGTGCGCATCAGATCGAGCATCATTTGTGCGATCTGACCGCCGAACACCAGCAAGCTACCCGCGCCGGCCATGGTGACGATTAACGTGTTCAGCTCCTTGGAACGGGCCGTCTCGCCTTTTTCGCGGGAGTCTCTGACCCGTTTGTCCGTGGGGTCTTCTGTTTTATCCTGGCCATTCTCGTTCTCGGCCATATCAGCGCGCCCTCACCAGGCCGCGTAGCAATTCCAATGCATTGGCGGCCAGCGGTGGAAATTGATTGAGCATATCGCCGAGGGTCATCCACAGGATCACCATCCCCAGCACCAGCGTCAGCGGAATGCCGATGGAGAACATGTTCAGCTGCGGCGCCGCGCGTGTCATGACGCCAAACGCAACGCTGACGATCAGCAAGGCGGTAATAGCGGGTAGCACCAACAGTAATCCCGCGCCTAATACCCAGCCAAAACGACCGGCCAGTTCCCAGAGATTGCCGACGTCAATACCGCTGCCGACCGGCAACGTGGTGAAGCTTTCAACCAAGACCTCAAACACCACCAGATGGCCATTCATGGAGAGAAATAGCAGGGTCACCAGCATGCTGAAAAACTGCCCGAGAACCGCTACCGAAACGCCGTTCGTGGGGTCAACCATTGAAGCGAAGCCCATGCCCATCTGGATCGAAATAATTTGCCCGGCGATGACGAACGCCTGAAAAAACAACTGAAGGGACATGCCCAGCATGGCGCCAACGATGATCTGTTCACCAATCAGCAGCAGCGCACTGAGGTCCAGCGCATGCACGGCTGGCATCGGTGGCAGGCTGGGCGCAATCACCACGGTAATCGCCAGCGAGAAATACAACCGCACCCGTGTCGGCACTAACGTCGTGCCAAAAATCGGCATGGTCATCAACACGGCCGCGACCCGGAACAGGGGGAGCATAAAGCTCGCCACCCAGGTCCCGATCTGCGTGTCAGTCAGGGCAAGTACGGAGGGCATGCGATCAACCAATCACGGTCGGAATGCTGCCGTATAGCGATTGGATGTACTCCATGAACACCCGAACCAACCAAGGGCCGGCGACGATCAACGTGACCAACATCACCAGCAGGCGAGGGAGAAAGCTCAAGGTTTGTTCGTTGATCTGGGTCGCCGCCTGGAACATGGCCACCAGCAGTCCGACGATCAGGCTCGGTACCACCAATACCGACACCATCATGGTGGTCAGCCATAACGCGTCGCGAAACAGATCGACAGCAACTTCTGGCGTCATTGCGTGCTCTCCCTTCTCATGGCGATACGCCGCCGAAACTGCTGGCCAGCGTGCCGATGATCAAGGCCCACCCGTCCACCAGTACGAACAGCATGATCTTGAACGGCAACGAAATAATCAGCGGCGAGAGCATCATCATCCCCATCGCCATCAGTACGCTGGCGACCACAAGGTCAATGATGAGAAACGGAATAAAAATCATGAAGCCGATCTGGAACGCGGTTTTAAGCTCGGACGTCACGAACGCAGGGACCAGAATCGTCAGGGGCGCCTGATCCGGACTGGCGATGTCGGTGCGTTTTGACAAACGCATAAACAGGTCCAGGTCGCTCTGACGGGTCTGCGCCAACATGAAGTCCTTGATTGGCACTTGCGCCTTGAGCACCGCGTCCTGCGCCGTGAGTTTTTCGGCGAGATAGGGCTGTAAGGCGTCAACGTTCACTCGATCAAACACCGGCGCCATGATGAAGAGGGTCAGGAACAGCGCCATGCCGGTCAAAATCTGGTTCGACGGCGTCTGCTGCAAGCCCAAGGCCTGACGCAGGATGGAAAAGACGATGATGATCCGGGTAAAGCTGGTCATCAGCATGACGAACGCCGGGATAAAACTCAGCGCGGTCATGATCAGCAGAATCTGCAGATTGACCGAATATTCTTGAGCGCCGTTGGCACCGGTGGACATGCTGATCGCCGGGATCGTCAACGGATCTGCAGCGAACACCAAAGGCGCGGCCAGTACCAGCAGCAGCGTCAATACGATGCGCAACGCGGTCATTACTTCTTATCCTTATGATCCTTGCCCAGCAGCTCCATCAGACGCTGGGCGAATTCTGGCGTGGCATTTTCGCTATCAGGCACCTGCACCGGCTCTTTAAGCACATGCAGTGGCGTAATTCTTCCCGGCGAGATCCCGAGCAAAATCTGCTCCTTGCCGACTTGTACCAATATCAGCCGATCGCGAGGACCGAGTGCCCGCGACCCGAGCAGTTCGATCAACTGACCGTTGCGCGGGTTGGCGCCCTGAACCCGACGCAGCAGCCAGGCGAGTCCGAAGATCAAGCCGACAACTAACAACAGACCCAGCACCAATTGCGTCAACTGGCCCCCGATGCCGCCGCTGATCATTGTGCTAGCGGGCGCCGCGACGGCCGGCATGACCGGTTCTGCCGCCATTGCACCCACAGCTATTACGCTGAGCAACAGGGCGAAAATCACACCGGGGAGCCTGTTCATTTAGCGTAACTTCTTGATGCGTTCGCTAGGACTGATCACATCCGTCAGGCGGATCCCGAACTTTTCGTTGACCACGACCACTTCACCGTGAGCGATCAACGTACCGTTGACCAACACGTCCAGCGGCTCACCGGCCAGACGGTCGAGTTCGATCACCGAGCCTTGGTTGAGCTGCAACAGGTTACGAATATTGATGTCGGTGCTGCCCACTTCCATGGAGATCGAAACCGGAATATCCAGAATCACATCCAGGTTTGGACCGTCCAGGGACACCGCAGCATTGTTCTTTGCCACGCTGCCAAACTCTTCCATCGGCATGCGATTGGAGGCTGAAGCGTTCCCGGCATCCGCGGCGAGCAGGGAATCAATATCGTCCTGGCTGGCGTCACCGGATTCACCCAGTGCAGCGGCCCACTCATCGGCCAATGCCTGATCTTCAGCGGAGGTTATTTCTTTTTCATCGGCCATCGGTTGTCCTCGGCGAGCTTTGTTTCGTTAAAACAGCACGTAGTTCTGCTGAAATGGATGTCAGCGGCGTTCGATCGGTTCGATCACTTGCAACGCCAGGTGTCCTTTGTGTGTTCCCAGTTTGACTTTGAACGCTGGCACGCCGTTGGCGCGCATGATCAGCTCTTCGGGTAACTCCACCGGAATCACATCACCCGGCTGCATGTGCAGGATGTCGCGCAGGCGAATTTGACGACGGGCGACGACGGCGCTCAACGGCACGGAGACATCCAGCACGTCCTCTTTCAGGGCGTTGCCCCAGCGCTCGTCCTGGTCATCCAAATCGGATTGGAAGCCGGCGTCGAGCATTTCGCGAACCGGCTCAATCATCGAGTAAGGCATGGTGACGTGCAGGTCGCCGCCACCGCCGTCGAGTTCGATATGGAAGGTGGAGACCACCACCGCTTCGCTTGGACCGACAATGTTGGCCATGGCCGGGTTCACTTCCGAGTTCATGTACTCGAAGCTCACTTCCATGATCGCCTGCCAAGCTTCTTTCAGGTCGGTAAAGGCCTGTTCAAGCACCATCCGCACGACACGTAATTCTGTCGGCGTGAATTCACGGCCTTCGATTTTGGCATGCCGCCCGTCACCACCGAAAAAGTTGTCCACCAGCTTAAACACCAGCTTGGCATCCAAAATAAAAAGTGCAGTGCCGCGCAACGGCTTGATCTTGACCAGATTCAAACTGGTCGGAACGTACAGCGAGTGCACGTACTCGCCAAACTTCATTACCTGAACGCCGCCCACCGCAACATCTGCGGAACGCCGCAGCATGTTGAACATGCTGATACGGGTGTAACGGGCAAAACGCTCGTTGATCATTTCAAGCGTCGGCATCCGCCCACGGACGATTCGATCCTGACTGGTCAGGTCATAACTTTTTACGCTGCCGGGCTCGGGTGTGCTTTCGGTCTGGACCAGACCATCGTCGACGCCATGCAGCAGCGCATCAATTTCTTCCTGTGACAGCAGGTCTTGCACGGCCATGTCGTGGTCCTACTGCAATACGAAGTTAGTGAAAAGCAATTGCTCTACGACGACTTTGCCGACTTCTTTCTGCGCCACTTCCTGCACACTGGCAAATGCTTTTTGACGCAGCAGTTCTTGTCCGATCGGCTGGAGCAGCGAGTCGAATGGCTGTCCAGAGAACAGCATGACCAGGTTGTTGCGGATAACCGGCATGTGGACTTTCAACGCGTCCAAGTCAGCCTGATTGCGGCCCAGCAAGGTAATACTGACCTGCATGTAGCGCTGGCGGCCGCCTTGGTTGAAGTTGACCACAAAGGCTGGGGCCATTGGTTCGTAGATCGAAGGGAGCCTGACATCAGCGGCTTGCGCCGCGTCCACGGGCTTGGCTTGCGCCTTATGCAGAAAAAACCAGGTTGCGCCTACCGAAATGCCGACGGCCAGCAGCAACCCAAAAACCACCAGGAGAATGAGCTTGAGTTTGCCTTTAACGGCGGGGTCTTTAACTTCTTCGCTCTGCGCCATGCCAATAATCCGTCACTATTCGGGGAGTTCGTAATGCGTGACGGAAGAAGAGCAAGTGTTATGCCAGATACGCGAGCGGCGGCGCCTCAGGCACACCGAAGTAGCGGGTAAGCCCGCTACCAATAGGGTCAAGCGTAGTAATCGACCTGGCTACTGCCAATGACGGTCATCGGTTGACTAACAGCAGCCACGTCCTGAATCGTGCCGTCATCAAGGCCGTCGTGGCGGTCAGAACCGCTGTTTGCGACGCTACTGCTGCCTTGGCCCTGGTTGGTCTGTTGCTGGTTCTGGCCCTGACCCTGCCAGCCGCGTGACTGATCGAAAACGCTGACATCAACCTGCCCTAGGCCTTGCTGAGCAAACGAATCTCGCAGCTTGGACATCTGCCCTTCCAGCGCTTCACGCACGCCAACATGGGCGCTCATGAAGGTGATTTGCGTCTGCTGGTCTGCGGCCATGTTGACGCGAATATCCAAACGGCCCAACTCAGCCGGGTCCAACTGGATATCGGCGGACTTCAAGTTTTGGCTTGAAAGGTACATGACCCGGTCTACTACCGCTTCACTCCATCCACTTTGGTGCATCGCCAACGGCTGGGTTAATGGCGACGCAACAGCGGTGGTAGTTAGCGCAGACACTGCGGCTTTCGGTTGTACCGCCTGACTCAACGCGGCCAAGCGGTTGGCAAAGTCATCGACACGGGTATCGGACGCTGCACTTTTCGTATCTTTCAGTCCGCCTTCGATCAAGCCCTTGAAGGCTTGATCGCCATCGCCAGGACCGGTGTTGGTGCTGGTGTTATCGGTCGGCTGCTGGTCTACAGGAACCGCCAGGTTATTGGCGACTGTCAGCAACGGATCAGTATTCTTTTGAGTGGTTGAAGTTTTTTTGTCAGCAACGGTCGCGGTCACGCCGTCAGTGGGGGTGGTCGTTGCTGCACCTTTAGTCGTGTTGATCTGCACGGCCACCTGCACAGCGGCGAGCCCCGCCAACGGGTCCGATGCAGGGTCGAACGCCGGAGCGGCGGCCGCAGTCGCCGGGGTCGCCGCAGTGGCTGGCTGCGGAACAACAAGGGCAACCATGGACGCGGGAATTTCAATCGGCGGCGGTGCGATGGCAACCGGTGGCGCAGGGTCTGGGACCGGCGGCGCAACGGCGGCAATCAAGGTTGGATCGGGAACCGGGATGACGGGCGCGGCGTCGAGCGCCAATGGATCCTTCGCCTTATCATCCGAGTCTTTGTCATCGTTATTGCTATCGTCGGACCCATCGCTTTTATTGCTAACCTTGTCGGCAGGCAAGTATTTGCCGCTATCGGCAACGTCTGACGTGGAGGCGGCAGGCTTGGCGTCCGGGACAGCCTTGCCGTTGGCAACGACGGTTTTGTCTTTGATTGGCTTTTGCGCAACCTCATGGGTCGCCGCTGGCTTGGGGTCCGCCTGTTTGGCATACACGTGAGCGAAGCTGGGCGTGTTGTCCTTGACGGTCTCAACGGGTTTTACCACGTTGGTGGCGACCGTCGGTTGGGACTTGACTACAGGGGTAGTCAGCAAAAGAGGATTAGGGGCAAGGGCCATGGCGGTCTCCGTACGGGGCGCGAGTACAAAGACACTAAGCAAACGACGGGCCAGCTTTCTATTCGACTTGGATTATTCAGAGAATCGCTGGCGTTCTGCGCAGAACAAACGGCGGACGGTGGCAAATTCGCGCTCTATCTTGTGTACCCATTCCGGCGCGTCCTCCATTTCCCCGCGCTGGGTGCGCTCTTCAAGCTGTCCGCACAGCTCGGCGAGCCGAGTGGCGCCCATATTGCCGCTGCTGCCTTTGAAGCTGTGGGCAGCCATTCCCAGCCCTTCCAGGCAAGAAACCTGGGTCAACAACGCATGGTGCAACTGCAGCAGCCGTTGTTCTGAATCGTCCAGAAAGGTATCGATCAGTATCGGGTATTCACTTTCCATGACGTCTTGCAGGTTACTCAAGACACCGTAGTCCACATGGATCATCGCCACTTGTTCGCTCCTTGATCAAGAATCTGGGAATCATGCCTGAGCCCCCCAGGAAAATTCCACGCATGCCGTACGTCCATCCTCAGACCAGTGGCAATGTTGACTTAGCTTACGGACCAGATTGAGTCCGCGCCCCGATAACTCATGACCGACTGTCGGTAGACTCATCGCACGTTTCACGTCAAACCCCGCGCCACTGTCTTCGATGCGGACAGTCAACTGCCCGCCATCTTCGAGAGGCACCACCTGCAAATGCAGGCGTATATAGCCCTCTTCAAGGTTAGCCAGACGGTTATTGCGTTCTCGGTAATAGTGGGAAAACCCCGAGGCATCGCGCTTGAGGCCGGAATCCAGTCCAAGCACTCCGTGTTCCAACGCGTTGGTGTACAACTCGGCCAGTACGCTATAAAGCGCGCCGCTTTGGCTCCTTAGCCCGTGCACTTCCAACAGCAACTGCAACAGATAGGGGAGCGGATTGAATCGTTTCAGGGTCGCCGCGCGGTATTCGAAACTCACCGACCAGTCCAGCGGGCTCGACTCACCACTGTCGGAATAGGTCACGACTTGGGCGCCCAGCAACTCGGGCTCGACCAAGGTGATTTCGACCATACTCACGTCATCCCTAACGTCTCCACGGAAGTCGTTCAGGGCCTCCTGGATTTCACCAATCAGCGCGTCGGGCTCGCGATTGGCCGCAAAAACAGTGTTAAGGCGCTCCACCCCAAACAAGCGGTCGTCGATGTCACTGGTGTCGAGCACCCCGTCTGACAATAGAAAAATCCGGTCGCCCATCGCCAACGGATGGACTTCGGTCTTGTCATCAAAACGATTGGGATCCAGCACGCCCAGGGGCAAATGACGCGATACCAACGGCGTGCGCTTCCCGCTGGCAACGTGATGCAAATAGCCGTCGGGCAGTCCACCGTTCCACACCTCGACCTGACGCACGTTGAAGTTGACGCTCAACAGGGTCGCGCAACAAAACATGTCCACCGGCAAGATACGCTTGAGCTTGGCGTTCATCTCTCTAAGGGTTTGCGCCAAACCGTAACCCTTTGCGGTCATTCCATAGAACACCTCGGCCAACGGCATCGCGCCCACTGCCGCAGGCAAACCATGGCCGGTGAAATCACCGAGCAATACGTGCATGTTCCCAGCCGGGGTGTAGGCCGCGAGCAGCAAATCGCCGTTGAACAGCGCGTAAGGCGATTGAAGATAACGAATATTCGGTGCGCTCAAACAGCCGGAGTGCGCAACCTGATCAAACACTGCCTTAGCAACCCGCTGCTCATTGAGCAAGTAATCGTGGTGCTTGGTGATTTGATCGCGTTGTCGAAGCACCGTTTCGTGCAAGCGCCGCAAGCGGTCCATGGCGTTGATTTTGGCCGCGAGGATGATTTGGTTGTAAGGCTTGGCAACGAAATCATCGCCCCCGGCATCGAGGCAACGCACCAACGCTTCGCTTTCGCTCAGCGACGTCAGAAAGATGATCGGCACCAACGACTCGCCCGCCATCTGCTTGATTCGCCGCGCGGCTTCAAATCCGTCCATGACCGGCATCAAGGCATCCAGCAACACTAACTGTGGACGCTCCCGCTCAAAGACCTCCACCGCCTCCTGGCCATTGCTGACGCTTATCACGCGATGACCCTGTTGCCGAACGATGGTGCTCAACAGCAAGCGATCACTGGCATTGTCGTCAGCAATCAAAATGCACAGGCTCTCGGGCGCGCCGGTCACCGGTCAGCCGATCGTGAAGAGTTTGGAAAAGTTGGAGATGGTCAGAATGGTGTCCACGTCCTTGTTGCAGTTGATCAGGCTTATCTTCGAGTTTTCTCCGCCCGCATGGTCGCGCAGCAGCAGCAACATACCCAGTGCTGAACTGTCTAGGTAACTCGTGCCTTTGAGGTCGACCACAAAACGCCGGGGGATTCCTTGGGCCCCTTCATAAGCACTCCGAAAATCTTGGTGCGCTGCGAAGTCAAAGCGGCCGATGATGGTAATGGTCAGCTCTTCCCCGTCGCGGGAGAGGTCGGAAGTAACGGACATGTGTGAATTCCTTGGGTCAACGAAGGGCACAGTGCAGAAAGGTTTTTAGCATTTCTAATGACCGTGCAGCAAATTCCTTATTTGGCGGCACTAACGAACCTGGCGCTTATAGAAAATCATGGCGGGGCAACCGCTGGGACAATTCGTCGAGCAGTTTTTGCTCACGCTTGTCTTCCAGTTGCCGGGCCTCGTCGATGTAACGTTGAACCAGTTTGCGAAGGCCTTCGACCCGCGCATAACACTGCTGCCAGGCGCCGCGCGCTTTGTCGAGGTTCGTTTGGTGCCAGCTCAGGCTTTGCCGTTGTTGAGAGACCGCCGTTTCCAGTTGATTAAGGAAGTTTTGGTAGTTCATCAGCCACTGGCCGGAGACGCCGGTGGCGCCCTTTTCGATCCACTGCATTTGATAGTCAGTACGGAAACGCTCAAGGTCGCCAAGCTTGGTTTCTGCCAGCTTGACCTGTCCTTGAAAATGCCCGAGCCGCTGAACCGCCGCACGCTCGGCTTTTTCCGCCATGTCGACCACCGGTGCCAGACGCACTGCACGGGGCTGAGCCATGACTAACCGCCGCCGGCGATAGGGTTGAACACTGCCGCCAGCCGCGCGCCGCTTTCTTGCAGGCTTTCATTGTCATTCAGCCCTTGGCGCAGGTACCGCACCAGGGTGGGCTGCAGCGAGATTGCCATGTCGGTTTCACGGTCACCGCCGGCCACGTAGGCGCCCACACTGATCAAATCACGGCTCTGCTGATAGCGTGACCACAGCTGTTTGAAGTGCTGCGCCTGCTGCATATGTTCTGGTGTGACCACCGAAGGCATGACCCGACTGATGGACGCTTCGATATCGATGGCCGGGTAATGACCCTCTTCGGCCAACCGCCGGGACAACACGATGTGCCCGTCGAGCACGCCCCGCGCCGCATCCGCGATGGGATCTTGTTGATCATCGCCCTCGGACAATACGGTATAAAACGCAGTGATCGAACCGCCACCCGCCTCGGCATTACCGGCACGCTCCACCAGCTTAGGCAGTTTGGCAAACACCGAGGGCGGATAGCCTTTGGTCGCGGGCGGCTCACCAATGGCTAACGCGATTTCACGCTGGGCCTGAGCAAATCGAGTCAATGAGTCCATCAACAGCAGGACATTTTTACCCTTGTCGCGGAAGTATTCAGCGATCCGCGTGCAATACATGGCTGCCCGCATCCGCATCAGCGGCGCATCGTCCGCAGGGGAAGCCACTACCACTGAACGCTTAAGGCCTTCTTCGCCGAGAATATTCTCGATGAATTCTTTGACCTCACGACCGCGCTCGCCGATCAGCCCAACCACGATGATGTCGGCCTCGGTAAAGCGCGTCATCATGCCTAGCAGGACACTTTTACCGACGCCGGTACCCGCAAACAATCCTAGGCGTTGGCCACGGCCGACCGTCAATAATCCGTTGATGCTGCGAATGCCGACGTCCAACGGTTGGCTAATGGGGTCGCGCTTGAGCGGATTGATGGTGGGGCCATCCATCGGCACCCAATCTTCAGCTTTCATGCCGCCCTTGCCGTCGAGCGCACGCCCGGCGCCATCGAGCACACGACCGAGCATGCCCATGCCCATGGGCAAACGACCGGTATCGGCCAACGGGACGACCCGGGCACCGGGCGCAATACCCGCGACGCTGCCGACAGGCATCAAAAATACTTTAGAACCGGAAAACCCCATGACCTCAGCTTCGACCTCCACCGGGTGGTGGCTGTCGTCGTTGATCACCACGCAACGGCTGCCCATGGCGGCGCGTAAACCTTCAGCTTCCAAGGTCAAGCCAACCATGCGCAACAAACGTCCTTCCACCACCGGTTGAGCCGCCAATTCGATGGCTTCGGTGTAGGAACTCAGGCGCTTACTAAAGCTGGTCCGCTCAAGGTGCATCGGCGGCTTCTTTTTTAATCACGGGTTCAACGGACGGCTCGGCGGCGGACGGCACAACAGCGGCAACTGCTGGCACCGCGTCGAGATCAACACTCAGGTCGGGTGCTGCCGGGTGCAGCGCTTGATCGTGCAACTGGTCAAACATCTTCGCCAGTGCTTGGGAAATACGGGTTTCAATGGTGGCGTCGATGCGACTGTATTCAGTTTCAACCCGACAGCCTCCGGCCTCCAGGGTATCGTCCTCAACGATGCGCCAGGTTTCTTCGTGGCGCTCGCGCAAGGCTTTGACTTGCGAGAAATCTTGAGGATTGATGAAAATCCGAATGTTTTGCGCCCCCATGGGCAACAACTTCAAGGCGTCACGCAAGACCCGGCCGATTTGGCTGGAGTCGGTGACCAGTTCACGCTGAATGACCTGACGGGTGATATGACCGACCAGTTCGATCAGGGATTTTTCAATCTGCGAATCCTGCTCGGCGATGGGTTCAAGCAAGTGCGTCATCAAGCGCTCAAGACTGGCCAGCTTGCCAGCCAAGGCTACGTCAGCTTCGTGACGAACCTTAAGTTGGGTGCTGTGAAAACCTTCTTTCTCGCCGGTTGCAAAGCCCTCGTTATAGGCTTCCTGACGAATACCTTCCAACTCTTCGAGGGTCAGCGGCTGAACTTCGTCCAGCGGCACTTCTTCCATCTCGGCCGGGGTTTCCAGAGCTGGTTCTGGCTCTGGCGGTGGCTCTTGATACGGGTCGAAGCTGGGCAGCGACCAAATATCGAAGCCGCCCACGTCCTTGGCGCGAATCAGTTCGCTGGGTGCTTCTTTTTTCGGACTAAACATGTGTCGGTCCTCAGATCATTTCTTCGCCGCCCTTGCCACCGAGAACGATTTCTCCGGCTTCGGCCATACGGCGAGCGATGGTGAGGATTTCTTTCTGCGCGGTTTCTACGTCGCTGACGCGCACCGGGCCTTTGGCTTCGAGATCGTCGCGCAACAATTCGGCGGCGCGCTTGGACATGTTCTTGAAAATCTTTTCCTTGATCGCTTCGTCGGAGCCTTTGAGCGCCAACACCAGCACATCGGAAGACACTTCGCGCAGCAATGCCTGTATACCACGGTCGTCAACATCGGACAGGTTGTTGAAGACGAACATCAAGTCTTCGATCTGCGTCGACAATTCGCCATCGACTTCGCGGATCGCGTCCATCAACTGACCTTCCACCGAACTGTCGAGGAAGTTCATGATATCGGCAGCACGCTTGATACCGCCCAAGGTGGTGCGCGCTGCGTTGGAATTACCGGAGAACTGTTTCTCCAGAATCTGGTTCAGCTCTTTCAGGGCCGCAGGCTGAACGGTATTGAGCGAGGATACCCGCAGAATGATGTCCAACCGCACTTTCTGATCGAAATGACCCAGCACTTCACCGGCTTGGTCCGGGTCCAGATACGCCACCACGATCGCTTGAATCTGCGGGTGTTCGTAACGAATCACGTCGGCAACGGCGCGGGGCTCCATCCATTTAAGGCTGTCCAGGCCGCTGGTGTTGCCGCCAAGCAGGATCCGGTCGATGAGGCCGTTGGCCTTGTCTTCGCCCAGGGCTTGGGTGAGCATTTTGCGAATGTAACCGTCGGCACCGACGCCCAGGCTGGTTTGGTCGCCGACGATTTCAACGAACTCGCTCATGACCAGTTCGACTTCTTCGCGGTGCACATTGCGCATTTGCGCCATGGCAACACCGACCCGCTGAACCTCTTTTGGCCCCATGTGCCGGAGCACTTGTGCGGCGTCGGTTTCACCGAGGGAGAGCAATAAAATCGCGGCCTTATCAACCCGGGTCAATTTGGTGGGAAGCGCTCGAGTTTCACTCATCTGCATTAATCCACTCTTTCACGACCTGAGCCACGCGACCCGGGTCTTCAGCCACCAGACTCTTGATCGCATTCAATTGCGCGTCATAACCTTCGGTCGGGCTAGGCAGCATGATGCTCTGCGGTCCACCGAGGCTTACGCGGTCGTTGGCCAATTCGCCACCCAGTCCGCCCATGCCACCGAGTTCAACATCGCCCTCAGAGCCGAGCATCTGCCGGCTCTTACCGCTGGTAATGTTGTTGAGTACCGGGCGCAGAACACCAAATACCAAGACCAGGATGAACAACACACCCAGCACTTGTTTAACAATGTCCCAGAACCATGGCTGCGAATAGAACGCTATGTCAGGAATCACTTCGCCACGATCAGGTGCGAATGGCACGTTGACCACGCTTACGCTGTCGCCACGACTGGCGTTGAAACCCACCGCGTCTTGCACTAATCGGGTAAAGCGCGCCAGCTCATCGGCATTCCACGGGATGTGGGTGACGTCGCCGGTCTTGGCGTCAATCCTGGATTTATCGTCCACGACCACGGCCACCGACAAACGATTAACCCGACCCTGCTGCTGCTTGGTATGGCTGATGGAACGGTCCAGCTCGAAGTTCTTGGTGGACTGTTGTCGTTTGTCTGCCGGGTACGGCGCGAGCATTGGCTGGCCCGTCGTCGGGTCCATGATTTGCTGGCCGTTCGCATCGAGCAACGGCTGGCCTGGCTGAATCGACGCGGTGGCGGAACTGCTCGCCGCACCCGCACTTTGTGGCGCAGTCGCCGGACCCGGCGGCTGGTTGCTCAAGGCACCTGGAACCCCCGACGGCCCTGAACTGGACGTGCGCTGTTCGTTGACTGATTGCTCACTGCGCAAGGCAGGTTGATCGGGGTTGAAGCTTTCAGCAGTCGATTCAACAGCGCTGAAATCAACGTCAGCCGTCACTTCTGCCTTGTAACGGTCATTGCCCAAAATCGGTTGCAGAATGCTTTGCACGCGCTGGGTCAGCATGCTTTCCATCCGGCGGCTGTAATCAAACTGCTTGCCGGCCATGCTCAATTCGGAGTTCTGGTTCTGATCGGACAACAGTGTGCCCTTCTGATCGACCACGGTGATTTGCGACTTGCTCAATTCAGGAACGGCGGTCGCCACCAAGTTCATGATCGCCAGCACTTGGCCTGGCTCCAATGAACGGCCCGCGTACAACTCGATCAATACCGACGCGCTTGGCTTGCGCTCATCACGAACGAACACCGAGCTTTTTGGAATCGCCAGATGCACCCGCGCACCTTTGACGTTGTTCAAGCTAGAGATGGTCCGCGCCAATTCACCTTCAAGGCCGCGCCGATAACGCGTGGCTTCCATGAACTGGCTGGTACCCAACCCTTGGTCTTTGTCGAGAATTTCGAAGCCGACGTTACCGTCGCTTGGCGCAACACCGGCGCCGGCTAACTTGATCCGGGCGCGCTGCAGATCGTCGGACTTGACCAACAAGGCACCGGAGCTTGGCTCAACGGTGTATGGAATGTCCGCTGCGGACAGGGTTTCCATGACTTGTTTGGTGTCCATGCCTGCAAGGCTGGCATAAAGCGGCTTGTAATCGGGCTGCTGCGACCAGAGCACCACAGCAAAACCAATCGCCACACTGGCTGCCAGACCGACCATGAGGCCGACCTGCCGCAGCATGGTCATTTCGGCAAGGTTCTCCAGAAATGACAAACCGAACAAAGGCGACTTGCCCGAAGCGGCGCCCGACTTAGCGGGCAGGTTGTCGCCGACTGGTTCAGCCATGACTCAAATCGTCCTTAAACCGGCATCTGCATGATGTCTTGATACGCCTGAACCAGCTTGTTGCGAACCTGGGTCAGCGCGGTGAACGAAACGCTGGCTTTCTGCGAGGAGACCATCACGTCGGTGAGGTCTACACCGCTTTTTCCGACTTCGAACGCGCTCGCCAATTGGCTGGAAGCCTGCTGGGTATCGTTCACCTTGTTGACCGCCTGACCGAGCATGTCCGCAAAGCTACTGGTGCCCACAGCGGGAGTGCCTGCAGCCTTCGGCATCGACATGGCGTCCATTTGCATGGAGCGCATGTCCAACATCAAGCGATTAAATTCAACACCTTGGCTCATGACGTTTCTCTCAAAAGGGCCGCAGATTTTTGACACTCGTTAAGCGGTTATCTATGACATAGCAACAAGGGTGCCAGCTGAGTGCTGGCATTTTGACATAGAATGCAGCGACGAGGGGTTAAGATGCGTAGCTATCTGTGCAGGGGCTGAATTTCCGCCGCCTGGCGCGGTAGACCAAGGCCTGGCAAACAGGCCTTCTTTTTACTTCAAGCAAACAAATAAGCCTCGACATCCATCCCGGCATCACGCATCTGCGCCAATTTATAACGCAAGGTTCTAGGGCTGATGCCCAGCCGTTCGGCCGCTTCTTTGCGACGCCCACGCTCGGCGCGCAGGGTGTCGATAATCATTTGAAACTCACGGCGCCGCAGGTCATCACCTAAGGCGCCGGCAGATTCGCTTGCCGGGGCGTCGGGCAGTGAACCTTCCAACGGCGCGCGCGCCGCTGCGACCAGCAGTGGCTGAGTGGGTACGCCCAACGCAGGCAGAGGCAAGGCCGCTATCGGCCCGGCCAAACAGAAGTCTTGCGCTTGAATGACGCCACCCTGCTGCAAGATCAATGCGCGTTGAATCGCGTTGTCCAACTCACGCACATTGCCCGGCCACGGGTAGCCGATGAGGCAGGCTTGAGCCTCTGCCGACAATCTAACGGCAGCATGTTTCATTTTATTGACGTGTTTAGACAGCAAGCGTTCAGCCAGTGGCAGAATGTCGGCGGTCCGCTCGCGCAATGGGCGCCATGCCAACGGAAACACCGAAATCCGGTAGTAAAGGTCTTCCCGAAACCGCCCGGCCGCCACTTCACCGGCCAGATCGCGGTTGGTGGTGGCCAGCACGCGAATATCCAAGGCGATGGGTTTGCGCGCACCCACGCGCTCAACTTCTCGCTCTTGCAGCACTCGCAGCAGCTTGGCTTGCAGACCCAACGGCATTTCCGAAATTTCGTCGAGCAGAATGGTGCCGCCGTCTGCCTGTTCGAATTTGCCCGCTTGGGCGGCGATTGCGCCAGTGAACGAGCCTTTTTCATGCCCGAACAAGGTCGCCTCAAGCATGTTGTCCGGGATCGCCGCGCAATTGATCGCAATGAACGGTTTGGTGGCGCGGGTCGATTGCTGATGTATGTAGCGTGCCAGCACTTCTTTGCCGGTACCGGATTCACCAGAAATCAGTACCGTCGAATCACTGCGCGCCACCCGCGCCGCCAAATCCAGCAATTGCGCGCTGGCCGGTTCGGCCGCCACCGGACCTTCGCCGTCGACCGGTCCAGGGCGGCCCAATGCATGACGCGCAACCAGCTCCATCAGCGCTTTGGGCTCGAACGGCTTGACCAAATAGTCCACCGCGCCCTGACGCATAGCATCCACAGCCCGATCAACCGCCGCGTGCGCTGTCATCAACAACACCGGCAACTGCGGATGGCGACTGCGCAGGGCAGTCAGCAACTGGTGGCCATCCATGCCCGGCATGTTGACGTCACTGACCACCAAACTGAACAGCTCTTCGGCCGCCGCCTCCAGCGCTTCCTCGGCAGAACCGACCGCGCGAAAATCATGACCGGCCAGCAACAGGGTTTCGCCCAATGCTTCACGCAGCGACGGGTCATCTTCGACCAGTAATACTTTGATCGCCATCAGTTGAGGCCTGTAACGTTGGCAGCGGGTATCAATGGCAGGGAAATAATCGCGCAAGTGCCACGGCCCGGACGGGAGCGAAACTGTAACTGCCCCTGATGCGCACGCGTCACTGCATTGACAACCGCCAAGCCCAAACCGGTACCGGTCGCTTTGGTGGTGAAAAACGGCTCGCCAATCCGTGCCAATGCCGCGGCATCAATACCGCTGCCGTTATCACTGATGCACACGCGAAGGGTATCGCCGCGCCCGTATAGGTGTATTTTCAAGCGGGCCTTACCGGCACTGGCTTGGATCGCGTTTTCAATCAGGTTGAGCAGTGCACCCACCAAGGTGTCGCGATTGCAGAGTAATTCGCCCTCAAGCGGATCGCATTGCCAGCGCACCGGCATCTCTCGTACCTGAGTCTGGGCCGACGCCTGCAAGGCTTGAAACAATTGCTGCGGCGCAAGGCGGTCGGTCATCGGCAGCTCACCGCGAGCAAACACCAGCATGTCGCGCACCTGATGCTCAAGCTCGTGCAAACGCTCTTTCAAGCGGCCAGCGAACCGCTGTTGAGTCGCCACCGGCAACTCTTGTTCAGTCAAATGACTGGCGTAGATCAACGCGGCGGACAGCGGCGTGCGAATTTGATGCGCCAACGAGGCAACCATTCGGCCCAACGATGACAGGCGCTCATGGCGAGCCAGCTGTTCCTGCAAGTGACGGGTTTCAGTAAGGTCAGTCAACAGCACTAACTGCCCTGGCTCGGCGTCGAGTGAACGCGTAGCAATCGACAGCCGCCGCCCGTCTTTGAGCGAGACTTCATGACCGTCATCGTCACGCGGCGCGAAACAGCGCCCGATCACTCGCCACCACAGCTCGCCCGCCAGGGGTTCGCCCAACAAATCGCAAGCCGCCGGGTTGGCTTCACGCACTCGACCGTGGTCGTCGATGACGATTACGCCACCGGGCAATAACGACAACAGGTTTTGCAAGCGGTTGGCCAGCAGCTCTTTCTCGGCCAGCTCCTGCATCCGTTGCGCACTGACAACGGCCAGCTCGCCTTTAAGCTCGGCGACCCGCGCTTCGAGCAAGCTGTAAGAGTCACTTAACTGGTTCGACATCTGATTGAACAGCGAGAACGCCTGCTCAAGACCAGCCCGACTCTCTTCTTCTAGAGAGGGCTGCGCTCCGAGAGGAACGGCAGAAGACAACAGAGCGGCCTGGGGCATAGTGATCTCTCGCATGGCGAACCGTCATTAAACGGTGTGTAGCCACTGACGTAGCAATACCCGTGCCTAAAAAAAACCCCTGAATATTCAGGGGTTTAGTTATCAGGCGAAAATCCGGGCGTCAATCATCTGCCTGCTCATCACCCTCACGGCGGCTCATGCCGTACTTACGCATCTTTTCCACCAGCGTGGTGCGGCGAATACGCAGTCTTTCAGCGGCACGGGCCACGATGCCATTGGCGTCGTCCAATGCCTGCTGAATCAAGCCCTGCTCAAGCCCACCCAAATAGTCCTTGAGGTCCAGACCTTCAGGCGGCAACAGCGCGCTAGAACCAAAATTCGGCGTGTGGCCATTGATCGCCACCCGCTCCTCCAGGTCGCTGCGCAGGCTGTCGACCAATTGCTCGTCTTCATCATCGACGTAGCGAAATTTCTTCGGCAACTCAACAACGCCAATCACACCGTACGGGTGCATGATCGCCATGCGCTCAACAAGGTTTGCCAGTTCACGCACGTTACCCGGCCAAGGATGGCGGCAAAGCGACATGATGGCGGCCGAGTTAAAGCGGATCGAGCCACGTTTTTCGTGCTCCATGCGCGAGATCAACTCGTTCATCAACAACGGAATGTCTTCTACGCGCTCACGCAGTGGGGCCATTTCGATTGGGAAAACGTTCAGGCGGTAGTAAAGGTCCTCACGGAACGTGCCGACCTCAATCATGCTTTCAAGATTCTTGTGCGTCGCAGCGATGATTCGCACGTCAACACTTTGAGTCTTGTTGCTGCCAACGCGTTCGAAGGTACGCTCTTGCAGCACGCGCAGCAGCTTGACCTGCATCGGCAGCGGCATGTCGCCAATTTCATCGAGGAACAACGTACCGCCATTGGCCAGTTCAAAGCGCCCGGCACGGCTGGTGATCGCCCCGGTAAACGCACCCTTCTCATGGCCGAACAACTCGCTTTCGAGCAACTCGGCGGGAATCGCACCGCAATTGACCGGCACGAACGGCGCATCACGACGCTTGGAATGATAGTGCAAATTACGCGCGACCACTTCCTTGCCGGTGCCGGATTCCCCGAGGATCAGGACGCTGGCGTCGGTGTCCGCGACTTGCTGCATCATTTGCCGAACATGCTGAATCGCGCGGCTGGTACCCACGAGGCTGCGAAACAGGTTCGGTTCACGATGACGACCGCGCTCACGGGCCTGATCGTACATTTCACGATAGACCTGCGCACGGTGCAGAGAGTCCAGCAACTTGCTGTAGCTCGGGGGCATTTCCAGGGAAGACAAGACACGCCGGCGCAGATCATCCGGCAGGTCAACGGAACAGACTTCACCCATTAACATGACTGGAAGGAACTCATCCCACGCGGCGATTGTCTTAAGCAATCCTTGAAGGGTCCCCGGCGCGCTGACTGCGCCAACCAGCACGCATAGCACTTCACGGGTCGAGGCCAGAGGAGTAACCACCTGCTGCCACTCCTGGCTTGAACAGGCCAAATTTTCTTCGCCGAGAAAATTTAAAATAACCGCCATATCACGGCGGCGTTGGCTATCGTCATCAATCAGCAGAATCTTGATTTCACGCCACATGCAATAGCAACTTCCCTAGTCAACTCAATGCCCATGAAATAAGGCAGCTTGGCATCTATAGCCCATACGGCAAATTAGACGCCAGAAAATGGTAAGCATCACTAGTTAAGTCAAAAAGCCATACAATGTCAAATTTATGGCGCACTGCTTTTGATCCACCCAGCGTTAACCGAACAGATGGTAAACCTTTGCCGCGTTTTTGGCATGCTGGATCTGCGACATCTCATCGACTATCGCTTGGCGCTCACCCGTGGCGACCTCAAGCAGTTGGCGATAAACCCCTAGCAACTCTTCCAAATTACTGCGCACTGCCGTTTCGTCGAGCGGACTTTCGCTGATTACGTCATCGACACAGGCGCGGCACGCCAGGTCCAATTGACCGATAGCATTCCAGTCGCGCTCTGCCAGCGCACCGACTAAGGCTTCACGGGTTTCTTCGATACGCTGCAATGCAAGACTCATGGTGCTTTCCTCAGAACAGCAGGCAATTAGACCGCAATCGCATCCCAGCCATCTTTGACCGTGCGCAACAGGTCACTGACTTCGTCGAGAATTTTTGGGTCATCTTTTATATTGGCTTCGGCCAGGCGGGTCATCATGTACATGTACAGATTGTCTTGAGCGGTCAGGGTGTCCGCCAAGTTGTGCATGTCCAGGCCTTCGCGCAAGCCACCGATGATGCCGATGGCTTTGCTGATCAGCGTGCCCTTGCCTGGTATGTCTTTGCGCTCCATGGCGCCCTTGGCTTGAGCAATACGGTCCAGGCCGCCTTCCATCAGCATTTGCACCAAGCGGTGCGGGCTGGCTTCAGACGTTTGAGCCTGCGCACCAATTTTCTGATACTGCCGTAGAGCTAACATCGGGTTCATGTTCTGCCTCATAAAATCTCAAAATTCGTATAACAGGCTATCGACGCAACACACTGAAACTTTAGACCTGGAATGAAAAACCCGGCATGCAGACAAGCGCAGCCGGGTTTTTTTATCGATCTCAGTTAGCCTGTTTTTGACCCATTCAACGATGCAAAGAACGAAGTGATGCTGGTCGCGGTAGCTTTGAGCTGTCCCACAATCAAATCCATCGCGTTGTACTTCGCCGTCAGTTGAGTCGTCAGGTCGGCGGTCCGCGTGTTCAGCGCAGTCTGCCGATCCGTCAGGTCACTTTGCTGGGCAGTCAAGGTGGAGGTACGCGTTGCCAGAATGCCGCCGGACTGGGTATAGGGCGTGAGGATCTTTCCCATGCGCACCAGCATACCGTTGGCACCAGCCGTGCCATCGGCATTGGGTGTGCCAGAAAACAGGGCCTGGACTTGCCCGCCCAGGTTTTTGTCATTCATTGCCGACGCAAACTTGACGGTGTCCAAACTCAAGGTCCCGTCCGCCTGCGAAGTCTGAATACCCAACTGCGAGAGCACCGACAATTGACTGCCCGGCCCAGGCGTCACCAGCACACTGCGAAGAGAAGAAATCAATGAGCGTGGCAACGGGTCGTTCGCCATCGCCCCGCCATCGCCCACTGTGCCGTTAGCCGCGATGGCACCAGGCGCCGTTAGCGTATTGAGGGTTTTGGTCAATGCATTGTAGGCATTGATGAAGGTTTGCAGGGATGTCTGCAGCCCCGAGGTGTTGGTCGCAACGGTCACCGTAGAGGTTGCGCCTGCCCCCGCCAGCAGCGTCATACTGATGCCGCTGATAGGGGTCACGGTGTTGCTGGCGCTGCTCACCGCCAAACCGTCGACGGTAAACTTCGCATTCTGAGCAACAGCCCCGACATAACCAGCGCTGCCGGAGGTGCCGTCCATTGCCGTAGTGCCGTTGATTTCAAGGCCCGCAATACCGCTGACGCTGAGGTCGCTGCCAGCACCGGTATTGGTAGAGCCCAACACCAGACGCGAGCCATTGGCGTCCGTCACGATGTTGGCGGTAATCCCGTTACCTTTGAGTGCCGTGTTGATCGCATCGCGGGTTGACTGCAACGTCGAGCCGTCTGGAATAGTGACTTTGTACGAAGTGCCATTTTGACTGATGTTCAAGGTCCCAGTCGGAATGGCACTGGTAGCACCGCCAGAAAAAGAGGCACTGGCGACTTTAGAACCGGTGGCCAGTTGTTGCACGGCGATCACGTAGTTACCACTCACTGCCGTGTTATCTGACGTGGTGGTCAAGGTTGCCGGAGTCGACGAAGAGGCAGAAAAACCGGTAAACGCTGGAGCGGTGGGGCTGCTCAAAGCGGTTAGAGCTGTCTGGAAGGTCGCCATGGCGCTGTTCAGCTGGCTGACACCGGACAGCTTCGCCGTTACATCGGCGGTTTGAGACTTGATCTGGGTCGTATCGGCTATGGTGTCAGACGCAACCAATGCATTAACAATCGACCCGATGTCCAGGCCTGAACCAAGGCCCGTGCTGGTAGTAATTGGACTTGCCATTAGGTGGATCTCCTTTCTTTTTTACGACAGTCTTTTGACCACTAAGCGGTCAAAAGAACTTAAAACACAATTCATGCCAGCTTTATGCTTTGCCTGAAAACAGCACGCTGCTTGCATCCTTCATGCTGTCTGCCAATTTCAGCACCTCTGCCGAAGGAAGCTGCCGAATAACTTCGCCGGTTTCACTGGCGATCACCTTAACTACCACCTTACCCGAGCGCTCATCGATGGAAAACTCCAGGTTGCGCTTGGCGGCATCCACGAATTTCTCGATCTGTTGGACGGCCAACTTCAATTTGTCTGCGTCCGTGCTTTTGTCTGCCGACATTGCCGCAACAGTTGTAGCAGGAGTAGCAACCGGAGGCGGCGCAGCGGGCTTGGCAGCAGCCGTCGTAACGGGCACGGGCGTCGGGTAAGTCGAGTTCAGCTTGGCGCTCATATCCATGTCCATCACCTCCTCTAAAAGCAAAAAAGCGAGAAAGCACGTAAACGCGCTCCCCCGCTAAAACTCTTTCCGAAATTACTGAAGCAGTTTCAGTACAGCGGAAGGCAGTTGGTTAGCTTGGGCCAGAACAGCGGTAGAGGCCTGTTGCAGCGTTTGCTGTTTAGTCAGGTTAGCCGTTTCAGATGCGAAGTCAGTGTCTTGAATACGACCCAGTGCAGCCGTGGCGTTCTGGTTTACGTTTTGCAGGTTGGCGATGGTGCTGGACAGACGGTTCTGCGAAGCACCCAGGTTTGCACGGGTGCTGTTGATGGTTGCCAATGCAGCATCGATCGCGGTGATCGCGTTGTCGATGTTGCCGCTAGCGGTACCGGCAACAGATGGAGCAGACGCTACAGAAGCGACATAAGCGACAGAAGCTGTCCCTGTAGTTGCAGCAGCTGAAGCCTGACCGGTAGGGTGGCTAGCATCCGAAGCAACGGATGCAGTAGATGCGGTGGAGCCAGCTGAAGCTGCAGAAGCCTGACCCGTTACCCCAGCGATCGCTTGAGTATCCGAAGTACCCGAAACAGATACTGAAGCACTGGCAACTGCCAGCGATGAAGCGTCGAACTTACCACCCAATGCCAAGCTAATGTGGTTAGCCGAACCGGTGTTAGAACCGACCTGCAGGGTCAATGTACCGGCCGAGCCGTCCAGCAAGTTCTTGCCGTTCAAGCTGGTGCTTGCAGAGATACGGGTCAATTCGTCAGACATTTGACCGAATTCAGCGTTCAGGGCCACACGGTCTGAGCTGCTGTTACTGTCGTTTCGTGATTGAACTGACAGTTCACGCATACGTTGCAGAATGTTGGTTGATTCTTGCAGCGCGCCTTCAGCGGTTTGCGCCATCGAAATACCGTCGTTAGCGTTTTTGATCGCTACGGTTTGGCCGCGGATTTGGCTGGTTTCGCGGTTAGCGATCTGCAGGCCGGCTGCGTCATCTTTAGCGCTGTTGATTTTCAGGCCGGAGGACAAACGAGTCATCGAAGTGGTCAGTGCGTCAGACGCTCTGTTCAGGTTGTTCTGAACCGCCAGGGAAGCAATGTTTGTGTTTACGCCTAACATAATGAATTCCTCATCGATTGGTTATTGCGGCTTCCGGCCCTGGCAACCGCCGGGATGGCTAGAGAACCTTCATGATGGTTATCGTCGTAACCGCACGGAGCTTGAGGGCTTTTTTAAAAAAAATTGCCATTACCCTGACATCCCTACAGTTGTCGGGGGTTGCAGGGCTTTGTTCCTCGTTGTCCATTACCGGTTCAAACCATCAATTCCCAATCTTTTGAGGCCTGACATCCCAAAAGGACGTCAGGGTGGCAGCTGCCCGAAGGCGTTTTGTTTACTGCAGCAACTTCAGAATCGCCGCCGGCAATTGATTGGCCTGGGCCAAAATCGCCGTGGAAGCTTGTTGCAGAATTTGTTGCTTAGTGAGTTCGGCAGTCTCTGCGGCGTAGTCGACATCCTGGATCTGCCCCCGAGAAAACGTCGCGTTATGCACCATGTTGGTCAGGTTCGAGATGGTGCTGGTCAGGCGGTTTTGCTTGGCCCCCAACTCGGCGCGGGCGCTGTTGATTTTTTGCAGCGCCGCGTCGATTGCTTTGAGGGTTGAATCCAGGTTGTCGGAAATGGCCTTGTCGATTAAGGGCTTCTTCTTGTCCAGGTCAACTTTTAGTGCTGCGTCGGCCACGTTCTTCTCCTCTTGGGCAGCTGCGACTTCGGCTAACTTCGCCTCATAGGCAACTGCGGCTGGGTCAGGCGCAGGGGGGGTGCCGCCAGGCGGGGTAACGGCTGGCGCGGGCGGCATGGGCAACGCGGCCAGCTCTTCCTTTAAGAGGTCCAACGCTATGGTTTTATCAGCAACGGCGGCCTCCAGCACCTCATCGCCAGTGGTCTTGCGACTGCCTTTCCCGTCGATTGAAAACGCTGTGTACTCACCCGCCACGATGGCTTTAGAACCGGTGGTGGTAGCGTCCTCCTGGACAGCGGCCACATTTTTAGCCGCCACAAATAATGACTCTGAGGAAAAGTCGTCGGACAGCGAGAGACTGATCTTCTCGTTAGAACCTGCGTTAGCCCCGACTTGAAAGGTCAAGGTGCCCGCACTGCCGTCCATTACGTTCAAATCGCCACCGAAGGTCACAGACTTAGAAGCCCGGGTGAGTTCCTCCAGATTTTGTTTGAACTCGGCATTAAGAGCGATGCGCTCTTTGGGACCGTTATTGCCGTTTTGAGACTGAATCGTTAACTCGCGCATCCGCTGCAACTGGCTGGCTGATTTGTCCATCGCCCCTTCGGCGGTTTGGGCGATAGAGATGGCGTTGCCAGCGTTTCGGATGGCAACGGTCATGCCTCTGATTTGTGTGGTTAGGCGACTCGCAATCTGCATACCGGCGGCATCGTCTTTAGCGCTATTAATGCGCAAGCCGGAAGACAAACGCGACATGGTGGTGTTCACCGAATCAGAGCTCTGGCTCAGGCTGTTCTGAACCGACAACGAAGCAGTGTTGGTGTTAATGGTTAAAGCCATGGTGAATTCCTCTCAATAAAGATTGCTGGCGCTCAAAAGCGGGCTGCATCCGGCTTGCCCTGAACGCCTACAAATGGTTATCGGAAAAATTACAAGTGGCTTTAATGTGCTTTTTAAGACTGTTTGGATATTAGCAAGCACCAATACCCGACATATGTAGGGCATTTAAGTTATAAGCAGCGATTTTATAAGGATTTATTTTTTGGCGAAAAAATATAAGAAAAGAGGGAAGAAATGTGGGGAAGGTGAGCTGATCGACACTGATCGATGGTCGCATCAAGCCATTCAGACATTCAGACATTCAGACATTCATGAATGCCGAAAATTTTCGGCTGGCCGAGCTACTGTAGATAACAACTTTTTGGCGAGGCGGCGTATCTGGCAACCGCGTCAAGCCTTCTCGCCAACACGTTGGCTCCTCAGATTCAGGCGTTTGGGTACGGCACAGAAATTCAGGGACGTGACCCCAACAATTCAACGAGTTCACATTCGAGATAATCCGCCAGCCCCAGTACGTCGCGCGCCTCCTGGCAGGCCAACATCACTGTCAGCAACCGCAGCCATTCCTGTTGCACTTCGGCCGGCTCTTCAGAAAACAGCGGCATCAGCCGGGTAAACAGCTCGACCATCTCAGACACCGCCTCGACATCCCGTCCCAATCGAAACAGCCCAGCGCACTGGCGCGCTGCCAGGGTCAACTCTGGCGCAGGGTTCATTGGCAAAACTCCGGGTCGTAGGCAGTGCCCGCGATCATGGCGCCCGCCCGACTGCTGTTGAAGAAGCGCACGTCGGGATGTGCGGCAATGTAGCGCTCTAGCACGATCAGGTAACCACGGAAGTTGAGTTGCGTCTTGACCCGTTGCCCATGACCATCGAGCACCCAATGTTTGGCCAGGTCCGCACCGGGGCCCAAATCACCGTCATTCCAACCCGCATGGGTTTTATTCATTGGAAAGGCGAAGTCGGCACCGAACAAAGTGATCTGTGTGGCCCCCATTTTCACCGCCAGGTCCACCGCCGGGTGCATCACGCTGCCGCCCACATTGAGTTGTGCTTTGCTGAGCTGTTGGCGCAGTTCGGCATAGATCGGGCTGGCGGAATAGGCGGTGTAGCGCTTCCCTCGCCAGCCCTGCACTACGCTTGGGTTGCTCATGGGCACGTAGACCAGCGGCAGATCGTCTGAGCCCTCTAGCGGCAAATGCCGCAGCGTGATGTTTTTATCGACGGTGACCACCAGGTCCGGCTTGATGCCGTGCTCCAGCAACGGCCGATAGGCCGTATCAACGCTGATGAACAGCGGTCGCGGCGACTGCGCACGGAGAGCCAAGAGCTTTTCAAAGTGCAATTCCAGGGTTGGCCCGGTGCCGATCACGTAAACCTCACGCCCCGGCTGCGTAGCGAAAAGCTCAGCGACGTCCGCATCACCGCGCACGCATTCAAGGTTGTCCTGCAAACGCTGGAGGATCTCAGGAGCCTGCGGGTCGAAATGGCGGTTATTGAAGCTCAAGTGCACTTCGCTGATCAGCCGATCGCGAATTCTGGCATTTAGCCCATCCGCCAACTCGAGTTCACCCGGCAACGCAAAGAACGGCAACTGGATATCCGGGCAGTCAGCCGCGTAGCAAAGCGCTACCCGAGGATCATTCAGCCATGCCGTTTGGTCGAGCAGTTCAAGCACCCGCTTGAACAGCCCGCCATTGAGGATATGGACGTGTAAACGCTCAAGGGCTGGACGCTCAAGCAACACCCGTTGCAGATCGCCTAGGCCGGTGCCATAAACGTGCAACAGCGGACTTTCAACAGTAAGGATGGCAGCCTGAAGCCGCGCCTCAGCGTCGCGGTCATGACGACTGGTCAGTTGGATGCCGCCGGTTCTCAGGGTTGAGTCCAGCCCTTGCACCCACTCAATCTGCAATGCCTCACCCTCTTCGGCTACTAGGCGGGACAACACCGTCGGCCAACGACGACCCAGGACTGTGGCATTTTGCTGAAAACATTCGCTCATGCGGCCTCGCTCAAACCCTGCGCAAAAAAATAGCGCTTCAGGTTACTTCACCTGAAGCGCCACTTAGCTGTCGGCTGCCTTTACGGGCGGTGGAGAATCGCCGATCCCCACGACAAGCCCACCCCGAAACCGCTGATTGCCACGCGTTTCCAGGTTGAATTCAATACATGCTTCTCTAACAACAGCGGAATACTCGACGACACGGTGTTCCCGGTCTCAAGCATGTCCTTGATGAATTTTTCTGGCTCGCCTTCGAAGCGCCGTGCCACGGCATCGACAATGGCCGCACTGCCTTGGTGAATGCAGTAAGCGTCAATGTCGTCGCCTGTCAGGCCGGACTCGTCGAGCAGTTCATGCAAATGCGCCGGGACTTTTACCAACGCGAAATTGAACACTTGACGGCCGTTCATGAAAAACACGCCGTTGCTGACCTTCAGGTGCGGTGCGCCCGAGCCGTCGGTACCAAACTTGGCCTTGCCCAACTGCCACGCCGCGTCTTCGCCTATCCAGGTCGCGGTGGCCGCGTCACCGAACAGCATGGTGGTGTTGCGGTCTTGCGGGTCGACAATTTTCGAATACGGGTCAGCAGTCACCAGCAGGCCGTTTTTCATGCCCGTGGCTTCCATGAAGCCTTTGATCGCGTAGATGCCGTAGACGTAACCCGAGCAGCCGAGGGAAATATCGAAGGCGGCGACGGTGGTGGGCAACCCCAGCTTGTCCTGAACGATGGCCGCCGTGTGGGGTAGGCCTTCTTCGTCACCGTTCTGGGTAACGACGATCAGTACATCAATGGATTCGCGCTTGAGATCCGGGTTGTTCGCAAACAACGCGTTCACCGCCTCAACGCACAGATCCGAGGTTTCTTGCTCAGCCTCTTTGCGCGGCAGAAAGGCAGAGCCAATCTTGCCGAGGATGAAGTCTTCGTTCTTATCGAACTTGGCACCTTGTGCGTAGTTATCGACGCCGGCTACGGGCACGTAACTCGCTATGCTTTTTATGCCAATCATTATGGCTTCCCAATCATGTGCTGCTGAATACCACCACTCGCGAATGTCGAGGGGGCTTTCAATCAGAGATTATGTCGTCCCAAGGAGCGACAACGAGAGAGAGTAAAAGGCAATCACTGGACCCGTTAAGGAGCCAGGCGCCGTCATCCCCGGTCAATACAATACAGTGAAGATGCGCGTTATGACTCACAGGTCACTCTATTTTGCCGAATCATCGACACAAGCCGTTATTCGACCATCGACCAGTCCAGCGGAGTACCCCGTTTCAACGCCTGTCTGGCACGCCGACCGATGACCGCGTCGCTGTGTTTGGGCGCTAATCCAAGGCCGGGACGGATGGCCCGAAAATTGTGGGCGCTGAACACCTCACCCGCCGCCATGTCCTGAGTGACATATAGCGACCGACGATAAACCAGCGACTTGCGCTCAGCCTCCGTCACCCCGTAATGCACCTGCCCCATGGCCTGCCAGGCACGCTCGGTCTCAATCACCAGGCTGGCCAACTCCGCCGGTTCCAACGAGAAACTGGCATCAACCCCGCCCGCAGAACGGTCGAGGGTGAAGTGTTTTTCAATCACAGTTGCCCCGAGCGCCACCGCCGCAACGGACACGCCCACGCCCATGGAGTGATCGGACAGCCCCACTTCGCACCCGAACAGTTCGCGCAAGTGTGGAATCGTCCGCAGGTGGCTGTTCACTGGCGAAGCGGGGTAAGTGCTGGTGCATTTGAGCAGTATCAAGTCTTTGCACCCGGCCGCACGGGCAGCACGGACGCTTTCGTCCAACTCGGCAACGCTGGCCATGCCGGTAGACATAATCATCGGTTTACCGGTGGCAGCCACGCGGCGAATCAACGGCAAATCGGTGTTTTCAAAACTGGCGATTTTGTAGGCCGGAACATCCAGGCTTTCCAGGAAGTCCACAGCACTTTCATCGAAGGGCGTCGAGAACGCCAGCATACCCAGCGCTTTGGCCCGGGCGAAAATCGGCGCGTGCCATTCCCAGGGCGTATGGGCTTTTTCGTACAGTGCATAAAGCGAGGAACCGGCCCACAGGCTATCGGGATCCTTGATGAAGAACTCGCCGTGATCAAGGTCCAGGGTCATGGTGTTGGCGGTGTAGGTTTGCAGTTTCAGGGCATGAGCGCCGGCCTTGGCCGCCGCCTCGACAATCTGCAGCGCGACCTCTAATGACTGGTTATGGTTGCCGCTCATCTCGGCGATGATAAAGGGCGCCGAGCCCGCGCCAATCGAACGCTGGCCAATCTTGAAGCTAGTCATCTGAATGATCCCTTAAAGCGCGCTCGAAGCGGCAGTCGGCTTGAACATACCCGGCCTCTTGAAACAGACAAATTGACGCTTTATTGGCGGGCAATACCTGAGCGTCAATGGTGTGTAATTGAGGCCAATGCGCCCGGACGAACTGTTCGCCTTTTAGCAACAACGCCCTGCCCCAACCAAGACCAAAGCGCCCGTAGAGCAAATAGACCGACACTTCGGCTCGACCGCCAGCGAGGTCATAACGCAAGACCCCTACCGGCCGGTCGCTCGCTTCGGCAATCAACAATAATCGCTGAGCGTTGTTGAGCGTGGCTGCCAACCACGCAAGGTGAACATCCCAGCCGATGGGTTGCGCTTGCACAGACCATTGGCGAACGGCCTCTGCATTGCGTCCGTCGAATAATAAACGAGCGTCGGCCACGGTTGCCAAACGCATCTGCAGAAACTCGCCTTCCAGCGCGGCCGCAACGCGCCTTGCGCCTTGGCCATCGACCAACTGACGGGAGCGCTCAGCGAAGCTCTGGCGTATACCTTGATTGGTCAGCAGCACACCGATGGCATCCCGCAACGCCCCGACAGAAACGTCTTCACTCGGCCCTAGATATAAATGCGCGCCAATCGTGGCCAAGGCTTCGGCGTTGGCCCGTTGATTAGCCGCCACGGCAATGCAAACTGTCGGCAATCCCAACGCCGCGCGCTCCCAACTGGTACCGCCGCCCGCGCCGATAAACAGGTCGGCTTGCGCCATCAGCTCAGCAAAGTGTTCCGTGTGAGCTTGAAAGCGCCACGTCGGCCGAGTGCTCGCCATGGCCTGCATCGACGCCCCTTTTGGGTTGCCGGTGCCAGCGACAAAATCAATCTCCAGCTCATGAAAGTCGACAAGCGCCAACATGGCTTTCCAGGTCTCACCCGCTGCATCGAAGCCGCCGAAATTCACCAGAATCCGCTTAGCCTGCGCCCGAATCGGTACCGGGGGGCGCTTGAACTCGTCACGAATCATCGCAAAGCGTGGACCCAATAAGCATCGGCATGCGGGGGTAGTCCAGGGATCGTACGCCTCGGGTGTGCCGCTGAAATTCTGGTCGAGCAGTAAATCCGCAGCGTGACGGCGATTGGCCAAGTCATCGATGGCCGCAATTTTTAATCCCCATTGCCGCGCTGCGGTCTGCCACTGATGGTCCAGGCCGTAATGATCGACGATGATCCAATCGAAGCGCTCATCCACTGGCAACACCTGTTGCAGCGCTGCGATATCGACCTGCCAGGGCAATGCAGCTTCAATGTTTTGTCCGGCATCGGACGTTTCGGCATACGCCGCTGGCAAGCCGTAGGTGCGCCACCCTTGAGCGGCTAGCCGGTCGAGTAGATGCCCTGGCAATAAACGGCAGGCAAAGCTGACCTGCGCGCCGCTGTTGCGCAACACCGTTGCCAAGGTTAGGCAGCGCGCAATATGGCCGCTGCCAATGGCATGGGACGCGTCGGCTCGAATCAGGACGTTCACGGCGCCAGCTCCCCGCCCGCAAGCAAGGCGGCGTAAAGGTATTCAGCCCGAGTCCAGTCTTCTTCGTTGTCGATGTCCTGAACCAAATGCCGAGGCAGGATAACCGGCAGACTTTGCTCGGAAAACAACACATCGCCACGCAGCCACGCCTCGCTACGCCCCCAATAAAATTGCCCGGCGTCTTGATAGGCCACGGGCAAATCTTGCGAGCGGGTTTCCCGGAATTGCGGATACATCGATTGCAAGGCGCCCTCCTCGGTCAAACCTAAAGCCCGTTGCACGGCGAAACCAAAACCGCACACTGAAAAGGCGTAGGATTTTTCGGGGTGCTGCTTCAGGAGGGTCAATCCTTCAGCCAGGTAGCGGGCTTGCAGTAACGGCGCGGTGGCATAAATGCAGCACGCATACTCGAAGCGCTGGCCTTGCTCCTGAAGCGTGGTTAGGGCGTGAACGATCACCGCTGCCGTGCCCGTGAAATCATCAGCCAGACGTGCCGGGCGGATGAATGGCACCTGCGCTCCATTCGCCCTGGCTATCGCTGCAATTTCATCGTCATCCGTACTAACCACAACCTGATCGAACAACCCGTATTTAAGCGCGGCGCGTATCGACCAGACGATCATCGGTTCGCCGTTGAACAGCTTGAGATTCTTGCGCGCAATCCGTTTGCTGCCGCCCCGGGCCGGGATTATCGCCACCGCTGTCATAGGCGTTTTTCCAGCAGAAACCAGTTGATGTCGTCCGTGGGAAATTGCGGATCGCGGTGGTAACTGAAGCCGTAATCCAGCAGTTGCAGATCCGGGTAACAGTCAAGCATTTCACCGGCGAAATCACGCTTGAACAACTTGCCGGCGTTGCCGCGATAAGCCACTTCAACCGGCACCGGGTTGTAGTATTCGCCGATCAGAATGTAACGCTGGCTTAGGGCATGCAGTTGCGCATAGGCCGCCGGCAGTAACTCAGGCGCCAAGTGAATCAGCACGCCTTTGCTCAGCGTCAGGTCGAAAGTTCGTTGACGGGGATAGTCGAACAACGAACCGTGCCAGACATCTCCAATGCCCAGCGCTTGAGCGTAGGCCTGAGCCTGTGCGTTGATCTCGACGCCCTGCAAGACGCAGTTCGGAAATAACTGATGCAGCGCCAGCAAGTTATTGCCTGTATTGGTGCCCAGCTCCAACAGACTGTTCAGCCGCGACGTGCGTGCCAGCGCTTTGGCGAATAACGCCAGGTTGGCAGCGGTCAGCGGCTGGCCTTGGTTGCGCCCCACGTACTGATCACCAAAGTCGCCCTGCCAGAACTGTTCTTGCTCACTCAAGTCACGCATCGATCATTCTCATCAACGAATCGCACAACGCTTAGGCCAAAAGGCGGCGCAGCTGCTCGATCACATAGTCTTGTTGCTCATCGGTCAGATCAGGGAACAGCGGCAAGCTGACTGCTTCACCGAAATAACCTTCGGCCACCGGAAAATCACCCTCGCCAAAGCCCATACTTTGGTAATACGGTTGCAGATGCACTGGAATGTAATGCAGGTTCACCCCGATACCCGCCGCCCGCATGGCGTCGAACAAGTCTCGCTGGCTGAGTGTGAGCCGATCAAAATGCACCCGCACCACGTAGAGGTGCCACGCCGATTCAGCACCGGCTTGTGCGCTGGGGAGCTGAATGGGAAGACCGGCCAACAGTCGATCATAACGAGCCGCCAACTGGCGCCGTCGCGCGATAAAACCCTCGAGCCGGGCTATCTGCGAAAGCCCCAGCGCAGCGTGCAAATCTGTCATCCGATAGTTGAAACCCAGCTCGACTTGCTGGTAGTACCAAAGCCCCTCGCTGGGCACCGACACCTGCGCCGGATCAGCGGTAATCCCATGGCTGCGCAACCGACGTAACCGTTCGGCCAACGCCGGTCGATTGGTCAAGACCATCCCGCCTTCGCCCGAGGTAATAATCTTCACCGGGTGAAAACTGAAAATGGTCATCGCCGCGTACGCGCCACACCCAACAGGACGCCCAAGGTACGTCGCGCCCACTGCATGGGATGCGTCTTCAATTAACGTAAATCCGTAACGTTCAGCCAGTGCCGCCATCGCGCGCAGGTCACAGCTTTGGCCGGAAAAAGCGACCGCAACCACTACTTTGGGCAATGCCCCAGCGGCCTCGGCAGCGACGAGCTTTTTCGCCAGCACATCCGCATCAAGGTTCCAGGTCAGCGGGTCAATGTCGACAAAATCAACCTCGGCACCGCAATAGCGTCCGCAGTTGGCGGAGGCCACAAAGGTATTGGGCGTGGTCCATAACCAGTCACCCTCGCCCAACCCGGCAGCCAGACACGCGATATGCAGCGCCGCCGTGGCATTGCACACCGCTACCGCGAAATCAGCCTCGCAATGCTCGGCCATTGCCGCTTCAAAGCGTTCAATGGTCGGGCCTTGAGTCAGCCACGGCGATTTAAGAACCGCCACTACGGCGTCGATGTCCGTTTGGTCGATGTTCTGTCGCCCATAAGGAATCGAAAAGGTGCTCATGCCGGCAGCTCGACCGGCCGCTGGGGAGGTGACTCTTCGTGCAGGGCTGAAATCTGCCCCACACTCAAAAATTCGGGGTTGATGTCGGAGCGGTATTCAAAATCTTCATTCACCGCCACGCCCTGCTCACCCACACCGTCGATGGCAAAATCGACATCGACGCTGGTGAAGCGAATCGACGGTTGAATGGTGTAATGATCCTTGAACTCTATGGTCATGCGCGCGTCGTCCAACGGCACCATCAGTTCATGAAGCTTTTCACCGGGACGGATACCGACAATCGTGTGCGGCAAATGCGCCGCCATGCCTTTGGCCAAATCCACCACCCGAATCGACGGAATTTTCGGCACGAACACTTCCCCGCCATGCATCCGGGCAAAACTGTCGAGCACGAATTGCACGCCATGATCGAGGGTGATCCAGAAGCGTGTCATGCGCACATCGGTGATTGGCAGTTCCCGCGCACCTTCGCTGATCAGCTTGCTGAAAAATGGAACTACCGACCCTCGGGAGCCCGCGACGTTGCCGTAACGTACTACCGAGAAACGGGTCGATTGGTCTCCGGCAATATTGTTCGCCGCGACGAACAGTTTGTCTGACAGCAACTTGGTTGCGCCGTACAAATTGATCGGGCTGGCGGCCTTGTCTGTAGACAAGGCGATCACCCGCTTCACCCCGTTGTCGATGGCGGCGGCAATAATATTTTCCGCGCCATTGACGTTGGTTCGGATGAACTCCGTCGGGTTGTATTCCGCTGCTGGCACCTGCTTAAGAGCAGCCGCATGCACCACGTAATCGATCCCTCTCATTGCCACCCGCAAACGCTCGGCATCGCGCACATCGCCAAGAAAATAACGCATGCACGGTGCATTGAACGTTTGCTGCATTTCGTATTGCTTGAGCTCGTCGCGTGAAAACACCACGACGCGCTTGGGCTGGTACTGTTCCAGCAAGCGACGAATGAAATTACGGCCGAATGAACCCGTGCCGCCAGAGATGAAAATCGATTTGCCGTTGAACATGCTGTGAGTCCTTAGACCAATACCTGACTTAAACGAGCAATGGAGCCCAGTTCACACTGGACGCGTCACCGAGGGTGAACCCCTTGCCTATCAGGGACAGGTTGCTGTTGTAGGCTGGGTCGTGGGCAAACTGACTGCTCCATTTGGTGCGCAGTTTTTCTAGCGCGCCTGCAGACTTCGGCATCGTGCCCGGATGAATGATTTCGACCTGTGGCGTCCACACCGTCATGTGGCCGGTTTGTCTAATTTTCAGGCACAGATCGACGTCACTGTAGGCCTCGGCGAAATCGGTCTCGTCCAGACCACCGACGGCGTCGAAGAGTGCTTTGCGGACCATCAAACAGTTGGCTGACACGGCGGAATAGCTTTGTTCTACCCGTAGACGTTGCAGGTATCCGTTGGCGTCTTCCTTTTCACCCACAAACGGCGAACCAACGCCGTCGTTCAAACCGAGAATCAACCCGGCCTGGGTGATTGTGCCGTCACGCTCCATCAGCTTGGCGCCGACGACCCCGACTTCAGGGCGTTGGGCTTGGTTAAGCAGCAACTCGATCCAGTTCGGGCTAACGACCTCACCGTCGTCCGACAGCAATACCAAGTAATCGCCTGTTGCCTGGCGGCAGGCTTCATTGAGCAACGCAGAGGCATTAAGGCCTTGTTCGTTGCGTAACACGCGCACTCGACGTCCTTCATGCTCCTGTTGACCCAACCACGTAACCGTCTCTGGGTCGGTACTCTGGTTGTCCACAATCAGTACTTCATACAGTCTGTAGCGAGTTTTCAGCAACACGCTGGTTAAACATTGCTTAAGCGAACCTACGTTATCGTGGCTTTGCACGATGATCGACACCTTGGGTTGGGTGCGGTGACGATAATCGACTTGATAAGTGCCCGGCAGTTTGGAGTTAACTTTCGCCTTATAACCGTAACTGGTGAGGTGACGGTTCAACGCCAGGCTTTCATGGCTATTTTCATCTGTCCACGGCTGATCACAAATTAGCAACGGCTCGTCTAAATGCGCCAACCAATCCATACCGCCACGTTCGATGATGCGCAACAGCAAATCGAATTCTAATGCTCCGGAAAAATCGGCTGAGTAACCACCGGCCTCTACGAATACGTCTTTGCGGATCAGCCAATGCCGCGCCATTAATGAGGGCAGGCTTCTCAGCATGTCCAAGCTAAATCCCTGACGGAACACATCGTGTAGCGAGCCACCAGGCACGCGTTGAATCTCGTCGGCAAACACTGCACGGCATTGAGGTGCTGCCAACAACTCCAGGCTCGTGCGTAATAAACCGCTGCGGGTGAACTGATCACCACCGTTTGCCAAGATTACCCAGTCACAGGACGTTTCCCGTGCTACTTGATTAAGTTTATCTATATAGTTATCAGCATTAACTTTAACGAAGTGAAGCATGTCTTGTGCCGTTGTAGTAGTCGCCGGCATGCCGTTGGTAAACACGACTATCTTGAACGCTCTAAACTCGCTTTCCATCAAGCTATCGAGCGTGATCTGCAACTTACTGTTGTCGTTGTCGGTGTTCAACAACATAATGCAAAACTGAGGGCCGCCCTGGTGGATCTCAAGGTGCCCGGCAATCAACGCTGCCTCGTCCACGCTAGGCGTACGCTGTTCAAGCCATTTTAATAAACGACCGGAGGGCATGCTTGCCAGTTGGGCGCTGCGGTCTTCAATCGATATAGCGTCCAGCCGCTGCACCCAATCAAACATCGCTGCGGCCTCTTCCGGCTCCGCCAACAGCTTCAGATTATTCGCGAGCGTTTCAACGAGCCGTTTATTAAACGGACTAAGGTCCATCGCTGGCCACAAACGCCCCGTGATTGTTTTAAGGTTATCGGTGTCGTGTACCCGCAGCGCCTCATCTTGCTGGACCCAGATACCCTCAAGTACCTCGAGCTGCAGCAGCCCCGCAGGCATGGCGTGAGCCAAGAATTCAATATCAGTCAGTTGATCAAAAAACGCCTTGTTGTAAAAAGGCATTTCAACAAACTGCTCAGGATTGAAACGTCGTTGTGGCCCCTCGAGTGGACTGCTCCAACTCGAATCAAAGATAGGCTTCACCGTCAACGCTACTGCGGTCATTAGCCCCTCCTTCATCGCTTCAAAACTTTCCAGCGTCGATTGCTTGATTTGCTCAAGGCTGAGATCGGTGATGGTCGTAGAAAGGCTGGAGAAGAACTCAGCGTAGTGCTGCCGCTCTGACTCTAATTTAGGATCGAGCGGTTTGAGAACGTTGACTACGTTACTTCCGTGGTCTGACGTATACTTCGTCTCACGCACACTGTACGGAATCGGAAGAATCCTGACTTTGGCGGACATGGAAAGATAATAAGCATGGCCAATTTCGGCCCACTCAAAACCGATATCCAGAGGCACTACTGCGAACCAATCACGTAGAATCTCTGTCCGTGTTACTGAATAGAACGGCGGTATGAACTGACTTAAGAAATCCCTAATACGTCGCTCAGGCCGGTCAGATGAATAATCCTCCTGCACTTTCTTATCGCGACGATAATATTGGACCTTATTGCCTTGCGTCATATACATCACGCTATAGCCGTAACAGGCGCCATAGTCAGGCGTCGCTTCAAGGAACTCCAGCGATTGGGTAATCCCGCTGTGCAAGATGAAATCATCATCAGCAGCGAACAACATATACGGGGTCGTTACCAAGGCGACGCCATGAGCAAGTTTAGCCTGCAACACACCGTAGCCAAACTGCGGGAGATGCTGGTAATCGACATTCGGAAAACGTTCAGCGAGTCCCTTACAGAGCACCGGGGAGGAATCAAGTACAAGAATCTTGCAGGGAAAATCAACGTAATACTGCAGCGCCCTGAGTAAAAACGCCGGGCGATTGTGAGTCGTTATTACCAGCGTAAGGCGCTCAGACAACGACGATGCAAGATCAAGACTGTACGTGTTTTTCATAAACTTCCCCAACCGGCAAACCAAAAATAAGGTAACTGTCGCATTTTCATTAATGCACTTGGCACAGCAGTGTGTCTAACCGCGCGAATCTGACAACCCCTCGCCAACAAAGCCTCGACGAGAGGGCGACCGACAACCCCCGTCGCCCCCGTGACCAGACCATGCATACCCTTCACAGGACAATCAATTTGGGCACGGCAATGACAAACTGCCCGCCCCACTCGCGAACGTGCGCCTGCTGCTCACTGACTTCGCTTAACAAATTCCAAGGCAGAATCAGCACGTAATCCGGCTTTTCAATGGCCAACCGTTCAGGCGCCACCACCGGAATCCGGCTACCCGGCAAAAATTTACCCTGTTTATGCGGGTTGGCATCTGCCACCCATGCCAACAAGTCAGGCTTGACCCCGGCGTAGTTGAGCAACGTATTGCCCTTCGCCGCAGCACCGTAGCCCACCACACGCTTGCCGTCGGCTTTCGCTTGCAGCAAAAACCGCAACAGATCGTGTTTGATCTGCTCGGCAGCGGGTGCCAGCGTGGAATAAAACTCACGCGTTTTCATCCCGGCTGACAATTCGATGTCCAGTACTCGTTGCACCGCCGGTTCAAGCGCCCGACGCGTCCCATCGGCACGTTGCACAAACACCCGCAACGAACCGCCGTGTGTAGGCAGCTCGCTCACATCAAAAACTTCCAGGCCATTGCGCTCGCACAACAGCTGGACCGCCGTCAGCGACAAATACGAATAATGCTCGTGGTAAAGCGTATCGAACTGGGCGCCCGCCATCAGTGTCAGCAGGTGCGGAAACTCGAACGTCGCAACGCCGCTCGGTTTCAACAACAGGGCAAAACCGCTGAGAAAGTCATTGATGTCAGGGACGTGTGCCAAGACATTGTTCGCGGCCATCAAGTCCGCAGCCCAACCCTGCGCCAACAGTTGCGCAGCAGCCGTCTGACCGAAGAACATTTCACGAATATCCAGGCCTTTTTCTCTGGCCGCCAGTGCTGTGCTGTGGGTGGGTTCAATCCCAAGACATGCAATGCCACGTTGAGCTACGTATTGCAGGAGGTAGCCGTCATTAGCGGCAATTTCTACAACCCGGCTTTGCGTGGTTAAACCAAAGCGCTCGACCATCTTGGCCACGTATCGCTCGGCGTGCGCCAACCATGTGCTGGAGTACGAACTGAAGTAGGCATAATCGGCGTCGAACAAACTTTCAGCGCTGGTGTAGTCCTCGGTCTGTACCAGCCAACAGGCCTGACACACCTGAACCTTGAGCGGCACCCACTGCTCCGATTGCCCAAGTTGCTCCTCGGTAATATAAGCGTTGGACGGGGGCGCCGTACCGAGATCAATCAACGGAAAAGCCAGTGGAGTGGCGCAACCTCTGCACTTCATGGCAATACTCCGGCGAGCACAGGGTACGAGCGCCCTCGTTCCGACAGACCTCGATACTGATTCAATTGAGCCAGCGTCACCTCACCCATGTCAGCGCCACCCTTCCAGGCCAAGTGCCAATCCAGTGTCTGTTCAAGACCCTGCTGCAGCGACCAGCGTGGATGCCAAGCTAACAACTGGTGAGCGCGACTGCTGTCGAGGCGTAACAGAGCGGCCTCATGCAAATCGCTGGGTTCGATACGCAGTCCGGGCGCTAGCGGCCAGCGTTGAGCGAGCTGATCCACCACCTCGCCGACGCTGCACATATCGCTCTCGCTTGGACCAAAATTCCAGGGGCCGCCAAATTCCGGGCCTTTTTCATACAGCGCAGCAGCCAATTGCAAGTAGCCCGCCAAGGGTTCCAAGGCGTGTTGCCAAGGCCTGACAGCCTGTGGATAACGCAACGTGACCGGTTCGCCCGCTGACCAGGCTTTAAGTACGTCAGGGATTAAACGCTCAGGCGCGAAATCGCCACCGCCGAGCACATTGCCGGCTCGCGCGGTGGCTAACGCCAGACCATGTTCGGCGTAGCGATCAGCAGCGAAGAATGACGCAGCATAGGATTGAGCCAACAGCTCACAACAGGCTTTGCTGCTGCTGTAAGGATCATGCCCACCCAGCGCTTCACTCTCGCGGTACGGCCACAGCCATTCTTTGTTGGCGTAAACCTTATCGGTGGTCACTAACACGCAGGCCCGGACACAGCCTACCTGACGAATAGCCTCAAGCAGGTTAAGGGTGCCCATCACGTTGCTGGAATAAGTGCCTAACGGGTCACGATAGCCTTCGCGCACCAGCGGTTGGGCCGCGAGGTGCAACACAATCTCGGGCTCGACATCCGTCATCACTTCCAGCAACGCGCCCAAGTCACGCAAGTCGCCGCGCTGATCGTTTAAGCCAACGCCCACCTGCGCAAGCGCATACAAATTCGGCTCGGTCGAAGGATCCAATGCAAAGCCGGTGACATTAGCACCCAGGCTCTTTAACCAGAGCGCTAACCAGCTGCCTTTAAAGCCAGTGTGACCGGTGAGCAGAACCCGCTTACCACGCCAGAATTCTGGGCTCAGTCCCACTGCTTCCATGGGGCCTCCCCTTTTTGCCACAGCTCTTCGAGATGATTCTTGTCGCGCAAGGTATCCATGGGTTGCCAAAAACCATCATGTTGGAACGCCATTAGATGGCCGCCAGCCGCGAGGTCTGCCAAAGGCTCAGCTTCCCACGGGGTTAAGTCGCTTTTAATGAAAGGCAAAACTTTTGGCGAAAGCACAAAAAAGCCACCGTTGATCCAACCGCCATCGCCTCGGGGCTTTTCAGTAAAACCCTGTACCGAATTGCCCAGGCGATCCAGGGCGCCATAACGTCCTGGCGGTTGCACTGCGGTCACGGTCGCTAATTTGCCGTGAGACAGATGAAAATCCACCAACGCGCCGATATTCAGATCCGAGACGCCATCACCGTAGGTAAAACAAAAGGCTTCTTCGTTCTCAATATGACTGGCAGCTCTTCGCAGACGGCCACCGGTCTGAGTGTCTTCACCGGTATCCACCAGTGTGACCCGCCACGGCTCGCTATAATTCTGGTGCACGTCCATGCGGTTGGCGACCATGTCGAACGTGACGTCCGAGGTGTGCAGAAAGTAGTTGGCGAAGAAGTCCTTAATCGCGTAACCCTTGTAGCCGAGGCAGATGATGAAGTCGTTGATACCGTGAGCCGAGTACTGTTTCATGATGTGCCAAAGAATTGGCTTACCACCAATTTCGATCATCGGTTTGGGCTTGAGATGCGACTCTTCACTGATTCGTGTACCCAGACCGCCCGCCAGAATTACTGCCTTCATCCTGCTCTCTCTTGTTCCATTAACGGTTCAGCCAAGCGGTATAGGCTTCGCAGACCGTATGAATGTACCGTCTGCTACCTGATGCGCAACGTTCGCTGCTGCGCCGGGACTAAACAATTTATGGCACATGAGGGAGATTTAGCAGGAAGCATGCCAGCTCAGATTGCCCGAGCTGACCTGCATTTTATAAAAAATCGACGTTAATCTGCCAACCAGCCGGTAACCCACTGCTGCAAATTGTTGTCGCGCAGCATGTAGTCGCGCAGAACGACCTCACGTAGGTCATCGCCCATTCGGTAGCTGGCCTCGGGATCGGCCAAGTGCATGCGGATGGCCTGCAGCCACTCATCGGTCGTATTTGTCAAAATGCGCGTACATGGCATGTATCCCTCATACGCCTTGGTGTTGGTACAAATGACCGGGAAACCGCACGCGCCATATTCCAACAACCGAAGATTGCTCTTACAGTCATTGAAAATATGAAACTCCAGCGGTGCCAGCGCAAGATCCAGGTTCAAACTTGCCAACTTCGCTGGGTACTGGTCCATACCAACGACCGGATGAAACTCGTGCAGGTAGGGGCGTAGCGCCTTTGGACACATACCAAAAAACACCCACTCAACTTCATCCGCCAACTCGCGAATAACATCGGCAATGATCTCAAGATCGCCGGTGTGGCTGGTGCCACCGCCCCAGCCAATCCGGGGCTTTGTTGATGTTTGGCGAGCACCGCGAAGATTACTCCACAACCGAGTAGCCAGCATATTGGGCACGACCCTGATGTCAGAGTGCATACTCGAAAGAACATCGCCCAACGCTGCAGTAGACACGACTACCCGATCACAAAGGGCAATACCTTGACGGATCACTTCAGTCATCACATCGGCCGAGGGAGAGTTGCGCATATGTCCGTTCTTCTTCGGGACCTCGATGACGTTATCATCAAGCTCATAAATGCGCCGCGTGTTGAAATGCTTCTTCATCGAGCCGATTTGCAGAACGCCGCCCTGAAAATACCGTCCTTGAAACACCGCAACATCAGGCGCTCGACGTTGGATTTCTGCCAAGGTGGGCCATTCATAAGCTATTTGCCCAACGACCCTGCCTACCGCTTCGAGCTGAAAAAAAGGTTCGCTCATGCGGTAGTGCCCAACAGCCGAAGAGTTAATTGGCAAAATTAATAGTTCAGGCAATGACGTGGATGAGAATGGACTCCAGCCAGTTTTCATGCAGGATTCCAATCGATAGCTGCAACCGTTCATTGCAAAATTCTGATTGTAGGCCGGGTCATGTGCAATTAACGCTAACCGATGTTCAAGAAAGGCGTCCTGCTGTAGCGCCCTACGTTGAGCTTGCGCCTCAGTCGAACCCACCACACGTCGACTACCAATAGCCAGTTGCACCTCAGGGGTCCAAACCACTAAAAACCCCGCGTCGCGTACTCGCAGGCATAAATCGATTTCGTCGAACCCTTCACTGAACTCAACGTCGTCTAATCCGCCAATGCTGACGAAGAGACTCCGGCGTACTATCAAGCAATAAGAGCCTACCGCACTTAAATTCTGTGGCACCTGCAATCGATGCATATAGCCGTTGGCATTCTTGTTTTCGCCGTAAAACTGATAACCCGCGCTCCCGTCCAGCCCGAGAATGATACCCGCCTGCAAAACCAGACCTTGCGGGTTGAAGACTTTGGGGCCAACCACACCTACCTCAGGACGTTGCGCATGGCTCAGCAGGCCATCCAACCATTCGGCTTGAGTGATAACGATGTAGGTGCTGAGAATCAATAAATAGTCGCCCCGCGCATGCGCGGCGCCGAAGTTACGTAGCGTGGGCACGCTAGCAGGCTCTGAGTGCTCAAGAACGCGTAACTTGTCCGAGTTCATCTGCGCTATGCCACTTAGCCAGTCACGGGCTTCAACGGATATGCTGCCGCTGTCGACAATCAACACTTCGAAATGGGGATAGGCTGTTTTTTCCAAGAGCGATTCGATACAACGCTGCAAGGCTATCAACTGATCCGTATGAAGGATAATAATCGATACCAGCGGACGCTCGGCGTGCAGGTAAGTGATTTTGTTGACCGCTGTCTCAACGTTGGGCTGGATGCTGTAGGCGATACCCGAACGCTGCAAATGAGCACCCACAACACGGGCATTTTGCTCAACAACCGATGCCGACGATAACCATTGAGCAAAGGTTAACTGCGACTCCAGTACGATATCCGCAATATGATGTACCGCCCTTTCACCATGACACTCATACACACGCCATAACAGGTCGTGCGGCGCCAACTCGCCATGGTTTGAATCAAAACCACCCAGCGCTAAGTAGCTTTCGCGATCAAAGGCCAAACACCGGCCTACAAAAGGATAGCTGCGGAACAAATCGAGATTGAAGTCAGGCTTGAATACGGGCTCTGCCGACTCGCCGCTGTGCAAAGCACCTTCATCCGTATAAATGCACTTTATGGCCTCATTATTGACCACCCGGTCGGCCAACATTAACAGCGCAGACTCCACCAAGCGATCACCCGCCCGAAGCAGGTAGAACCATTCGGCGCCGTTGAGTTGCGTCAACAACTCATTGACCTGAGCAATCCAATCGTCCTGCAACGGTAGCGTAAATACGTTGCCCTTTAGAGAGGTTTCGGTACAGCCCGCAGATAAAACGATCACTAAATCCGGAGCATAAAGCTGCGTTGCAATACTGTGCGAGGTAATCGCCAGACTGGCACGACTGCCTTTGTCATCAATGATGACAGGAACAATTTTGGGTTGTTTTGGCCAATGCGACAGTGTGACCGGCAGCATGTTCTTCTGCCCTGCGGATATAACTTTGTACGCCAGCCATTCAGCATAAAACTCTGAAAAATTTTCACTGTAGCTCCCTACTTTCCCCTGCATGCTCCCCACTCGATTGCCCAAGGAACGACTTGTACCCAATTCGGACCAGACAATTGGCACCGCGTTCGCAGCAGCCAAGGGTACAAAACGGACGTATCCTGAGGCTGGCGGCAATTCGCCGCTACGCGCTTCCAACATCGCTATAGCCAGTGGAATTTCGTCAACCATCGCATCAATCATTAACTGCTGGTGGCTTAAACGATCATGATGAAGCCGCTCAATTATTAAAACGTCACACAGTGCCACCATATTGCCGCGACGCAACAAGCAGCTGTACAACATCATGTCGAGTAATGCGACGAATTGGTTCCCTTCTGCCAATAAAGGCAGATATTCCTGTACTACCGAACACCGCATCAGCGCACTGCTCAGACCACCTACAAAATTATTCGGATAGAGCTCAAAGATACCAAGTACGTCCCCGCCTTTTAATACGCTATTCACGTGACAGAGCGCAATATTACCGATGCGATCCGGCAGTTGGACGTCGTCGGCATCCCAAAAATAACGCTGACCAATCACCAGATTAATATCTTTGTAGTCAGTAAAGCCCTTTACCTGCGATTCAAGACACAACGGAAACAACTGATCGTCATCGCACAGAAACTTAATGAACTCGCCTTGGGCTTCACTCAGGCAGTTGAGCAAATTACCAACAAACCCCAAACGCTGCGGGTTTTTGATATAGCGAACTGGCACCGCGCTGAATTCGGCAAACGAATCAACAACCTCTTTGATCCCTTCCGTACGGCAATCGTCACAAATCACAATCTCATAATTTGTGTATGTCTGATTCAACGCACTGTGCAATGTCCGCTGAAAAAACCGTGGGTTATAGGCGGGGATCACAATACTGACGAGGGGAAGTGGATTCACGGCGAGAACTCATAAGCGGTGGGCGGCGGGCGCTGCGCTCGACCAGCGAGCGCCCTGAACCAGTAGATAATCATGACCGCCGTTAGTAGCCGGTCGTAACGTCGAACGAGCGTTTTTAGACTTTGTTGAACAGACCCAACTGTGAGATTTTGCTGAAGGCGAGCTGTGCAGCCGACAACATGGTGGTCTGCAACGTCAAGCGGGTGTAGGCCTCGACCGGATCCGAGTCGCGAATCACGCCTTGGGCGACGGTGTTGCCAATGACCAAGGTGTCGTTGGTAGCACCTTGGTTGATGATGATTTTTTGCCGTGCACCGGAGTTACTAATGGCGCTTTGGACCAAGGTGTTGGCTTTATCCAAGTTACCGATGGCCGCATCCATGGATGCAGCCAGTTTCTGCTGGGCAACCGGGTTGCCGTCAGACGGTGCAGCCAATGCAGCCGCAGCGGCCGCCAAGGTGTTCAGTACGTTTTGCGACTGGTGGGTATTGGCCTGAACCGAGAAGGTATCAGACGCCGCTGGCGTACCGCTGAGGCTGAAGGTAATACCGGCCGCCGTGGCCGTGGTAATTGATGGGGTGCCCGAGGTATTTACGGTGCCGCTGGATACCGCCTTGCTGGTGGATGTAATAGGCGCGGCATACAAATCAAATTGGGTGGGGCTGGTGAATTTCAGGACCGCGCCGCCCGGTGGAAAGCTGCTGCTATAGGCGGTGGCATCGGTCTCGGCAGCACTGGTGATGACCGTAGTCGAGGCATTGCCGGGGCTGCGCGACGTTGAAAAGGTGTCAGGGGTTGCGGCCAGTTGGAACGTGTGTCCCGCGACAGCGGCGTCGGCTACTTGCGTTGCCGTCTGCGTTCCCGTTGCCGTTTTGTCGGCAGTGCTCAGGTTGGTATTCAGGCTAATTTCAAGCCCACGAAACCCGATGCTTTGGCTGGCCGAGCTGGTGGAGCTAAACGTGCCGTTTCCGCTGGATGCCGACGTAACGTCTAGGTTCATATTGTCAGTAATCTTGTACGTGGTGCTGCTGAGAAAACTGACTGTGTAGGGCTGACCACTGGCGAACGCAGAGTTAAACGTTACGCTGTTCGTCACCTGACCAGCAGACAGATTTATCCGCCCGTCATCGGTAGTCGGTGAAGTCATGGTCGTGGACGTACGGGCGGTATTGGTAGCTTGTTCAAACGCGTCCCAACCGGTGGTGTTGGTGGCAATCGACAAGCCGTTGCCGATCGGCACGCTGCTCGAGGTCTGGTCACCGTTGTAGCTGTACGTTCCGTCTGAGTTCTGCGAATAAGGCGGTGTCGACGACTTGGAACCGGAAAATATGTACTGACCGTTGGCATCTTGGCTGTTCATCAGCGACAAGACTTGCGCCTGGATCTGGGTTAACTCTTCAGAGTTGGCTAGACGGTCCTTATCGGTGTTCGTGCCGTTAGCACCGCCGACTACCAATTCCTGTGCCCGCCCCAACGCGGTTTGGATACCGGTCATTGCCGACTGCGCCTGGGTCATCGTCGCGTTGGCCGCTGTCATGTTCGAGGAGTATTGACCGAGCAGAGAACTTTGTTGCCCCAGTTGCAGCAAACGCGTCGCGCCGTCCGGATCATCAGCGGCGGTATTAAGCTTGATCTGACTGCTGACTTCCTGGCCAGTGGACAGCGTGTTGCTGTAGATGCGCTGATAGTTGGCCGCACTCGCGTCGAAAAACTGACCTGTAGAAATACGCATGATTTACGACCCCTTAGAGAGCGTTGATCAAAGTGGTAAACATGTCTTGTGCAGTCTTGATGATCTGCGACGAGGCGGTGTAGTACTGCTGATACTTGACCAGGTTGGCGGTTTCTTCGTCGAGGTTGACACCCGACACCGAATCCCGAGCGGCCTTGGCTTGGGTCACGATGGCCGTGGTCGCGGCGTTGTCGCTTTTGGCCTGGGCCGCTTGCGCGCCCACGGTGCCTACCAGCTTGCCGTAGGCGTCAGAAAGACTGATACCGGTGCTGGTGCCCGAGACACCTATCGTTGGTGCCGACTGCAAGGCCGAGGTCGCTGAAGCGTTGCGGTTATCGGAAGACCCCGCTGCCGTCATTGACAGGCTGTAGCTGTCGTTAGCGGTAGGTGTTCCGGAAATAGTCATCTGAACGGTGAAGGTCTTCTGTACCGGCGACGCACCGGTCGTGTTGATCGCATTGCCGCTGGCATCGACCATCGGCACCTTCAGGTTCAAGGTGTTGGATTGGCCTGGGACGATAGTGCCGCTGCCAATCGACGTGCCTTGGGCGTTGAACATCGTGTAGCTCTGGGAACCACTAGTCGCGGCACCGAAAACCAACTTGATGGGTGTCGAATTGGTAATGCCCGTGCGCAGATCCGCGCTGCTAGAAGCGTCGTAAATATCGATCGGGGTGGTGATGGTCGGTTGTTGCGAAATCGTCGTGCTGCCCTTGTTGCTGGCGCCCGCCGAGGCGGATATGGGCGCTGCAGCCGCCAGGGCGTTGGGGTCGGTCATGGTCGTGGTGATGTTACCCGCAGCGTTACGGGTTGGCGTGACTTTGAAGCTATCGCCGGCACTGAACGCCCCACCATTTTTCGCGATGGAAAAACCATCGATAACGGGTGTCGGTGTGGTCGCAAGGTCGTACGCGCCCATGTCCGTGCCGTCCGGCAGACGCTTGACGTCGTAAGCGGTGGCGCTGGTAAAGGTGACTTGATAATCACTGGCGGTAATCTTACTGGTGTCGGCGATGGTGACATCCAGGTTGCCCGACCCGGCACTGTTGCCCATAGAAGCAATACTGCGCTGGCTGACCTGAGTGGCCGTGTTGATGCTGCTGAACAGATTGGAGCCAAATGCGCCGTTTAGGTCGACGCCTTGATTCAACTGGCTGTTGATTTGATCCGATACGGTCAACGCAACGCGCCCCAGCTCGTTGGTCGCTGGCGCCAGCACATCGCTGCGGTAACGCAACAGGCCGCCAATGCTGCCGCCGGTCACTACCGAGGTCACGTCTGTACTACTTTGTCCGTAGCTTACCGATAGGTTGTATTGGCTCGGGTCACTGCTGCTCGGGCCTGCGGACAAAGTATTGACGCTGGTGCCACTGACCAAGGTCTGGCCGGTACCAATGGTGATGTCGTAGCTGCCATTGTTGTCGATGACTTTTGCGCCCACCAGCATGTTGAGCTGGCGCACCGCTTCGTTGCGCGAGTCGAGCATAGAATTGGGCGTCGAGCCAGTGGCTGACGCTTGGGTAATCTGTTTGTTCAAATTTGCAATCGACGCCGACAGCGTATTGACCTGCGATGCCAGGGTAGTCAATTGACTATTGATGTCGGTGCTCTGGCTGCTTAGCTGTGCTGAAATCGAGTTAAAGCGGCTGCTCAGAGAACCTGCGGTGGTGAGCAACTGCGAGCGGGCACCGGCATCGGTGGGGTTCGTCGAGACGGCTTGCAACTGAGTGAAGAAGGTCGTCAATACGCTGGCGACGCCGGTACTGGAATCGGAGAGCAAGGTATCGGTCGAGCTGACTTGCCCAAGAAACGCCGTGGTGTCAGAGCTCAACGAAGTACTGGTTTGCAATTGGCTGTCGAGGTAGCTGTTATAGATTCGACGGACGTCCATCAGCGTAGTGCCGGTACCGATATAGCCGTAACCGACGTTCTGCGGCGCCGAAGCACTGGTAACCACCTGCTGACGCGAATACCCGGCGGTATCGACGTTGGAGATGTTGTTACTGATGGTGTTGAGCGCTGCAGAGTTTGCAGTCAGCCCCGAAAGCCCAATTGAAATCAGAGACATGGTTCAAGCCTTATAAAGTCGTGGAAGAGCCCGCTGCGGCGTAGGTTTGGTAACTCTTCATCTGCTTGGCAATTTGCGAAATCTTGCTGGCGTAGTCTGGGTCAGTGGCATAGCCAGCCTTCTGCAGCTCTTTCACAAACTGTTCCGGGTTATCGGCAGATTTCAGCACACCTTGATAGCGACTATTGTTCTGCAGCACCGTCACCAGATCATGGAAGCTGTCGGCGTAGGAATCATACGAGCGGAAGTCCGCTGTCTCCTTGACCATCTGCCCGTCGCGAAACTCGCTGGTGATTGCTCGCGCCTCTGGACCTTGCCAGCCACCCTGAGCCTTGATACCGAATAGGTTGTGGCTGTTGCTGCCGTCCTGTTGACGCATGATGGATTTACCCCAGCCCGTTTCCAACGCGGCCTGTGCAACCAGCACCGTCGGATCGACACCAATACGTGCGGCCGCGTCCTTGGCCAGGGGCAACATGGTCGCGACGAACGCGTCTTGGCTGGCGAAAGTTTTCTTGCTCGGCGCCAAGGGTATCTGGGCCATGGCCCGACCCAAAATCTGCATCGCGCCCCCGGATGCTGTCAGCGACGGGTTTTGAGTCCAGTCGCCATTCCCGGCGTAGGTCGCGCCATTGCGCGCCGCTGCGGTTGCCGTACCGGCGCTCGCGCTCGCTTGGCCAAGGGTTGGCGTGGTCGTCGGGACGATTCCGGCCAGCAAGCGATCGGCAAGGCTGCTGGGCAGCGCCAATCGACGGGCATTGAGCTTCGCAACGTCGTTATGCAAGCCCACATCGGCGGAAGCAGTCGCCGCCGCCAATCGATGATCCGCTGCCACTGAGCGCGTCGCCCACAGCGGGCGCTGAGCAATTTGCAGCGCCAGACCGGTGCTTTTGACGGCATCAGCATCCGTATCCGGACTGGCCTGATCGGCCAAAAGGCTGGTGTCTGGACGCGGCACGTTCGAGCGTTTCAGGTCGGTAAATTTGCCACCCAACGTTGTCAAGTTGCCGGCGGTGGTCGCCGGAGCTGTCTCGGAAGCCTTGATTTTCGACAGTTGCCGCATCAACACGTCTTGCAGACCGATACCGCCGCCCTGCCGGGACATGGTGACGGACAGTTGCTGGTCGTACATTTCCTGGTACTGGCGCATTTCCGAGGTGTTCATCGGATTGTCTTTGGCCAGCACTTCGTTAGCCGAGCGCATAGACTTGAGCATCTGGCTGACGAACAGCGACTCAAATTCCTGGGCCACCTTTTTCAGGTTGCCGGTGCTGTCGCGATCGCCGGTTTTCAGGGAGTTCAGGCGATTGAGGTCAGAGTAAGCACCCGAATCGCCGGCGGTTGGCGCGGCACTGGAGGGAATGTCCATGGGCGGCTCCTTAAATCACAATCAGGTCGGCTTGCAGCGCGCCGGCTTGTTTCAAGGCTTCCAGAATCGCCATCAAGTCGCCTGGAGCAGCACCGACCTGGTTAACCGCGCGTACGATTTCATCCAGCGTGGTACCTGGACCGAACTTAAACATCGGGTGCAGTTCTTGTGCCGCGTTGAGTCGAGAGCGTGGAACCACCGCCGTCTGGCCGCCGGACAGCGCGCCTGGCTGACTGACGATTGGGTCTTCAGTGATGGTGACAGTCAAGCTGCCGTGGGTAACGGCCGCCGGAGAAACCCGAACGTTCTGGCCGATCACGATGGTGCCGGTACGCGAGTTGATAATGACTTTGGCTGAGGCCTGGCCTGGATCGACTTCCAGGTTTTCCAGCACGGACAAGTACTCAACCCGCTGGCTTGGGTCCATCGGCGCGGTCACCCGTATCGAGCCGCCGTCGAGGGCTTGTGCAACGCCAGGGCCGAGCATGTCGTTGATCTTGTCGACCACCCGCTTGGCGGTGGTGAAGTCAGAACGGTTGAGGTTGAACGTCAGGCTGTTGCCTTGATTGAACCCACTCGGTACAGCGCGTTCGACCGAGGCGCCGCCAGGAATCCGACCGGCTGAGGGAACGTTAACGGTGATCTTTGAGCCGTCACGACCTTCAGCATCGAAACCACCCACCACCAGGTTGCCCTGGGCGATGGCGTAGACGTTGCCGTCAACACCCTTCATGGGTGTCATCAACAGGCTGCCGCCGCGCAGGCTTTTCGAGTTACCGATGGACGACACCGTAATATCGACCATCTGACCCGGTTTGGCGAACGCTGGCAGGTCCGCGTAAATGGCCACCGCTGCAACGTTTTTCAATTGCACGGTGCCGGAACCCGCAGGAACCTTGATCCCGAACTGAGCCAGCATGTTGTTGAAAGTCTGCAGGGTAAAGGGCGTCTGGGTGGTTTGGTCGCCGGTGCCGTTGAGGCCAACCACCAAGCCGTAACCGATCAATTGGTTAGTCCGCACCCCGGAAATACTGGCGATGTCTTTCAACCGCTCGGCGTGTGCGCCGAGGGCAGTAGACGAGAGCAGTATCGCCACCATCAGTTGTTTGAACGTGGTCATGTCTCACCCGCTATCAGAAAGGGAACAACGGGCTGAGGAAGAAACGATCGAACCACCCCGGTTGGTTGGAATCGGCAAACGAACCGGTCCCCGCATACGTGATACGTGCATCCGCTACCCGCGTCGACGACACGGTGTTGTCGGTGGCGATGTCATCGGCGCGAATCAGGCCGGCAATTCGCACCAGTTCGTCACCGGTGTTAAGAGTCATCCACTTTTCACCCCGGACCGCGAGAATACCGTTGGGCAACACTTCTGCCACCGTCACTGTCACCGAGCCGGTCAGGCTGTTGCTTTGCGCCGCCTTGGCATCGCCTTTGGTGGTGCGGGCGCCGTTATAGCCCACGTTCAAACTCAGGTCGCCGCTGCCCAGCGGGTTACTGGTGTTGAGGCCACCACCGAACAACGAGGTCAGGCCGATGCTGTTGCTGCTGTTTTTGGTGATGCCGTCACTGGCCGCTTTACTGGCCGCCATCTTCTCGGAAAGCGTGATGGTGATGATATCCCCCACCCGATAAGCCTTGCGGTCGTCGTAGAGGTTCTGCTCAAAACCGGCTTGGTAGATCGAACCGTTATTGGCAGCGGAGGGCAGTGGCGTTCGTGGCAACACCGGCGCGTAGAAAGGGTCATTGGGCTTGGCCACAGGCGCAACACAGCCGGCCAGTAATGCGATTGCGCAAAACGGGGCTACCAACAGAGCAGTCAGTCGGACAAGCCGCAGAACAGGAAGCCGTTTCATGACACTTAAAACCTCGCGGTGCAGCAGGTACTTATCAGGTACCCCATCCAGTTGATCAGGTAACGTGACAGGCCGAAGTGGCCCATCAGGGTTTTACAGATTTTGCGTGACGTATTGCAGCATCTGGTCGGCGGTAGAAACCACTTTGGAGTTCATCTCATAAGCGCGCTGGGTAGTGATCATGTTGACCATCTCCTCAACGGTGCTCACGTTTGACGCTTCCAATGTGTTCTGCTGAGTGGTACCGAAGCCATTCAAGCCAGGTGTGCCGACTTGTGGCGCACCGCTGGAAGCGGTTTCCAGAAACAGGTTGCTGCCTTTCGATTGCAGACCGGCCGGGTTGATGAAGTCAGCGGTCTGTATGTTGCCGATGATCTGCGGCGTGGCACTGGAGCTCGCCAAGGTGATTGACACCGTGCCGTCCTGGCCGACAGTGAATGTCTGGGCTTGCTGTGGCACGACGATAGCGGGTTCCAGAGCGAAACCACTCGCTGTCACGATTTGGCCATTGGTGTCCAGGTGGAACGTACCGTCGCGGGTGTAGGCGACCGTGCCGTCAGGCTGGCGAATCTGGAAAAAACCGCGACCGTTAACCGCAAGGTCGAGGGGCTGATCGGTGGTTTGCAAGCTGCCGGCGCTGAAGTTCTTTTGCGTACCGACGATGCGCACACCCGTACCCAATTGCAGGCCGGACGGCAGTTCGCTGTCCTGCGTCGACTGGGCACCAGGCTGACGCTTGATCTGATAGAGCAAGTCTTGGAATTCAGCACGATCACGTTTGAAACCAGTGGTCGAGACGTTTGCCAAGTTGTTGGAAATGGTCGTCAGGTTAATGTCCTGAGCGGCGAGACCGGTTTTGCTGACGTAAAGTGCCGGAAGCATTATTTCTCTCCTCGAGCGCCTGGTATTCGGCGCAAGCTATCAATGGTTAGCTCTGCAAGACTCGCGCCACCGACTCATCGTTGGTTTCGGCGGTTTTCATCATCTTGATGTGCAATTCGAATTGGCGCGAAAGGGCCAGCACCTGGGTCATTTCTTCCACCGCGTTAACGTTGCTCGCGTGCAAGAACCCGGACTCGACCTGAACGTCACCGTTTACGGCGGCAGGCTTGCCGTCCTTGGTATGAAGCAGGCCATCAGGGCCTTTTTCCATGTTGCTCAAGTCCGGCTTGACCAGCTTGATGCGATCAATCTGTGCCATCACTTTCGGGCTTTCGCCCAATGAGCGAATACTAATAGTGCCGTCGGCACCGATTTCGATTTGCTGCTCGGGCGGTACGGCAATGGGCCCACCATTGCCCATGACCGGCAAACCATTGCCATTGCGCAACACACCCAGGGCATCGACGTTCATGCTCGCGGTACTGGTATAGGCTTCGCCACCGTCGGGAGTTTGCACCGCGATCCAGCCGCCGCCTTTGACGGCAACATCGAGATCACGGCCGGTTTCCATCATCGCGCCTTCAGAAAGATCAGTTCCCGGACGTTCGCTCAAGGCGTACGCCCGCGAAGGCATGACGTCCCCGTACACCGGCATCGAACGCGCCTGTTCGAGGTCACGCTGAAAGCCAGTGGTGGTGATGTTCGCCAGGTTGTTGGCGTGAGCCTTCTGGGCTATCGCGTTCTCAGACGCTCCGCTCATGGCGACGTAAAGCAACTTATCCACAGTTTTCCTCCTCTGACAGACGCTTGCCGTATGTAGATGTTCTAATCACGCTGAAGCAATATTCGAACCAACTTGTCAGGACTGATACAAAGCGTTGATTCGCCAATGTTAATGGGCTAAGGCTAATCGTCAGATCTCGGTGAACGAACGAACGCGGCGGTGGATTGCCGCATTTGCTCATCCTATGAAAAGGACCGCGCCAAAAAAACCTCGCTCGACGCAAGCGCACGGTCGCGCGACAAGCAGAAACTGCGCGGCAGACAAGTGAACCTACAGACCCATGAGGCTTTTATGCCATTCATTCACGCACTAACCCTTTGTCTGCTAGTCGCCTGCGGCGCGGCAATGGCTGGGCCTGCGCCTTGGTATACATGGCAAGGCTCAACCCGGGTTGTCTGCGCGCAAAACAGCCCAGGATCCGGTTGGGTTCGGTTGGCCGGCCCTTTTAAAAAATCTGACTGCAAGCTCTGAACCGAACGGCACGCTCAACAAAAGCCCCGACAGGTCGAGGCTCTTGCTCGCCTGCGCTGCTTAGATGGCTTGTATTAAGGTCTGCATCAACGTTGCCTCAGTGGACAATGCTTTAGAGTTGGCTTGATAGGCCGTTTGCGCCTGAATCAACTCCACCAGCTCATCGGTCAGCTTGACGTTGGAGCCCTCTAATGACCCAGAAACAATGCCGCCTATTCCACCCGATCCGGGTGCGTCCAATTTGGCCATGCCAGAAGCGCTGGTTTCTCTCCAGCGGGTTGTGCTGTCTGGCAGTAGTCCCTGCTCATTGGCAAACGTGGCAAGCATCAGTTGGCCAATACTCTTGTTTTGGCCATTGCTGAAACCCGCTTGGATCACACCATTAACGCCGATGCTGACCACCTCAAGCTGCCCTGCCGCATAGCCGTCTTGCTGGGCGGTGGTGCGGCCGGTGGTTGCGTTATGTTGGGAGAGATTTTTCATATCGATGGCGATACCGGCCACGCTGCCCTGAGCGCCGTTTGTAGTCCACTTCTCACTGCTTTTGCCTGCATCGAGCACCCTGGCCGGGACCCAGCTTTTTAACGTGACAACGTTATTTTCCACGCTCAAGCCTTCGCCTCCCGTCATTGATCGAACGCTGCCGTCGGCATTGAAGATCAGGCTAGCGGTAAGCGGCGCTTCTAGATCCGGTGTTGTCGGATTGCGCCCGCTGACCAGCACATGCATCTTCCAACTGTTAGTACCGTCTTTGACAAAATGTTGAGTCAGCTCGTGCTGATTGCCCAAACTGTCAAAGATCGCCGTGGAAAACAGCTTGTTGAACGTGGTGATATCGGCCGCATTGAACCTCGGCACGCTCCGGCTCATTACCGCACCTACCTCATCAAGCCCGTTGACGCCTCCCTCGCTGAGCGACAGCACAATTGGACCGTTGTTAACGGCGGGGCTTGCGGACCATATGCCATCAACCTCACGAGAAGGCGTCCAACCCGCCAACGGAAACTCCGTGTTAGAGGTCTTCTTGATCAGGTCGCCCTCGCTTACCAATGAAATGCTGCCATCTGGCTGTTTAGTGATCGTTGCCACCAGCGGCGAGGTAGTGCCTGGATCAATTGGGTGACGGCCATTGATCAACGTGTACATCGTCCAACGGTTAGCATCCGTTTTCACAAAGTATTGTTTAAGTTCGTGGTCCGCTGGAGCAATCGCAGGCGTGGCCGAAACACGTACCGCCTCGTTACCTTGAACATCTTTTCCTTTGACCTCCGCTACTGCCGCCGCCCCGCCGTCCTGAATAGTTTTAGTCAGCACACTGGAATAAGTAGCAGGGTCATCCCGGTTGAAGTTCGGCAGTGCAGCCAGCGAGGGCAGCGAAGAGTCCAGGTTGATTGTCTGGCCAATTACGCTGGTGGTTTTAGCGGCCATGTTACCGGTGTTGATTTTCAAGTCGGCACGAATACCATTAACCACGGCACCTTTATCATTAACACCGTAGCCCTGCAGACGACTGCCTTGAGTATCCACAATATAGTCGTTCGCGTCCTTTATAAACGCTCCAGCGCGGGTGTAACTTAATGCGCCACTATCACTGACCACAAAAAATCCTTTTCCCTGTATGCGCAAGTCCAGCACCCTCTCAGAACTTGAGCCGATCTCCCCCTGGCTGAAATTCTGTGCAACGTTCGCCAGCCGCACGCCATCGCCTACCGCATTGCCAACGCGCCCCAGCATGGCGCCGGAATACAGCGCCGTGAACTCTGCCCGCGATGATTTGAACCCATGGGTTCCGACGTTAGCAATATTATTGCTGGCCACTTCCAGTCTTTTATGGGCAGCGTGTAACCCATTCAGCGCAACATTGAATGACATAGAGACTCCCGTACCATCATCGATGGCACTATCGTTAAATGCGTTTTTTTTCGCAGTGTCTATCTGCGGTTTTTATTCTCGCATTAACTAAAGTAGGAAATTTCTATGTATATAGTAGGAAATGGCTGATTTATTTACTTAGAACCTCTAAAAAAAAACATAAAAAAACCCCTTCGAAAAGAGGCTTTTTAGAGGTGAACTTAACCAGTCTTACCCGACCATTTGAATAGTGGTCTGCATAATAGCGCTTTGAGTTGATATAGTTTTAGCGTTCGCCTGGTAGTTACTTTGCTCGCGAATCAAGGCCACTAACTCAGAGGTCAAGTCGACGTTGGAGTCTTCCAGTGCAGACCCGACGATGGAGCCCAAGGTGCCGGTTTGAGGCGCACCGGTAACCGGCACACCCGATGCAAACGACTCTTTCCAGCTGCTGCCGCCTACCGAGATCAGCCCTTGAGAGTTGGCGAAGTTAGTGATCGACACCTGGCCAATGACTTTGGATTGAGAGTTGGTGTAGGTGGCGAACAACACACCGGTTGAGTCTACCGACAAGCCAGCCAATTGGCCGGTGGCATAACCGTCCTGGCTTTTGGTGGCCACACCGCTGGCCGCGTTAGTCTGCGTAGTGGTCAACATATTGATCTGGATGCCGGCCGTGTTGCCGCTCGCTCCGTTAGCCCCCCAAGCAAGCGGGGTGCCGGACTGTGTAGCCGGAACCCAGCCACTGAGGGTATAGGTACCGTCGGTGTTAACCGCCAGGTTGGCAGTGGGCGATGCCGACGATTTCAACGAGCCGTCGGTGTTAAAGGTCAACGCTAAAGAATCTGGCGTTGTCGATGTCGGGTCTTTAGCATTACGACCATCGACCAAGGTGTACATGGTCCAATCGTTAGTGCCCGTTTTAACCATGTACTGGTCCAGAGAGTGTTGATTTCCCTGGCTGTCGAAGATCGGTGTACTGACGCTAAAGTTATAGCTGGCAGTGTTGCCTGGAGTGAAACTAGTCACTTTAGGAACAGTCGCCGTAGAGTCCAAGTTTGATGCAATCGTGACCAGACTCGTTGGCTTAGGCGTCAGGTTCGACGAGTCGATGACCAAATTGGTCGACACACCCGTTACCACTTTGCCGCTCGCATCAACGCTGTAGCCCTGCAGCTTCTGGCCGCTGCTGTTGACAATGTTGCCGTCTTTGTCTGGATAGAATGCGCCGTCGCGAGTGTAGAGCTTCTCGCCGTTGTCGCTGACCATGAAAAAGCCGTTACCTTGAATCGCCAAGTCAAGGCTGCGCCCGGTGCCGGTGGTCAAGTTGCCTTGAGTAAACTGCTGAGACACAGCAGCAACCCGTACGCCACTGCCTGAGTTAGTGGCGCCAGAGGCACCGCTGACTGCCGCCGAGTACTGGTCCTGAAATTCGGTCCGGGACGATTTGAAACCGGTGGTCGCGACGTTGGCAATGTTGTTGCCGGTGACGTCGAGACTTTTGTTTGCTGCATAGAGCCCACTGAGACCGATGTTGAATGACATGTTTCGCTCCTACGCCGTCTAGTCGGCTCTATATACCGATTGTTTGAACTTTGGACAGGCCAACACTGCTGCCACCCGCCAAATTTAAAGTCATTTCCGCGCCAGCCAAACCCATCGTCACGCTGTTCACAGTGGCGGGCAGGTAAGTCGTCAATGCAGTGGCCGTACCACCAGCAGTACCCGTGGCCACAACGCTGTATGTACCCGCCGGTGCAACGGTGCCGTCACTTGCCTTGCCGTCCCAAGTAAAACTGGTCGTGCCTGCCGGTTGAATACCCAAGTCGATGGTGTCGACCAAATTGCCTGAGGCGTCGTTGATCTTGACGACTGTAGAACTAGAAGCGGGCACCGCGACCGAGCCGGTCATCCCTTTAGTGGTATCGACCACTGCCGTGCCGGTCGCGACGACGACCGAACGCCCGACCAGTGAAGACGCTTGCAGCGCTTGGGACGATTGGTAAGTGGTAGCAATCGAGCCGACCGAAGTGTTGAGATTCTGTGTCGCCTCCAGATTGCTAAACTGGGCCAGTTGGGACACAAACGCAGTGTTGTCCTGCGGGGTGAGCGGGTCTTGGTTTTTCAACTGAGTTACGAGCAGTTGCAAGAAGGCATCTTTGCCCAGCGCTGAGGAAGGATTGGTAGTGACCGAAGTCCCTGATGTTTTTGAAAGCTGGTCTAGGACCGATTGGCCGACCGCGGTAGTCGTTGTCATTAGCTGCGCCCCTTATTACTGACCCAGGGTCAGAACCTTCTGCATCATGGTTTTGGCGGTATTCATCATGTCCGCGTTGGTTTGAAACGAGCGACTGGCAGAAATCATGTCGGCCATTTCTTGCACAACGTTGACGTTGGGGTAGTAGACGTAACCGTTTTTGTCGGCAGCCGGATGGTTCGGCTCATAGCGCGCGTCGAGGTTGCTCTGGTCCTGGACAATACCGGCAACCTGAACACCCTCGCCCGCTTCGCTCTCGCTACCGAACAACGAACCGCTGTCGCCATCGGTTTGACCCTGCATGACGGTGGCAAACACCGGGTGACGGGCGCGATAGGTCCCACCTGCGCTCGACGAAACTGTTTCGGCGTTGGCAATGTTGCTGGCCACGGTATTCAATCGCGTGGTCTGCGCGCTCATGCCGGTACCGGCAATGCTAAAAACGCTGGCAAGGGACATGAATTACTCTCCTCGCAGGGCTGACATAAGCCCTTTGAATTTGTTATTGAGAAAGGTAAAGCTGGCTTGGAAGCCCACCGAGTTCTGCGCGTAGTTGGCCTGTTCAACCTGACCATCAACGGTGTTCTGATCCAGGGATGGCTGACTCGGGGTGCGATAAAGCAACGTCCCGTCCATGTTGCCCAGGGTGTTAGCTTCGATGTGGCCGGCATTGGTAGTGTTCATCGCGAACGTGCCGTTCTTACTCTTGTCGGCCTGGGCCGCGAGCACGGCGGCGAAGTCCAGGTCTCGCGCCTTGTAATTCGGCGTGTCGGCGTTGGCAATGTTATTGGCCAACACTTCTGCACGCTGAGCGCGGAAGGCAAGCGCCTGCTCATGAATGCCTAACGCTTTATCGAAGCTGATGCTCATCTCGGGAAACCTTTAGCGGCTGACCTGTTTTCGTATCTGAGACAAAGCAATCAGCGTGCCAGCTTCTTTAGAGCCGTAATTCAAGGGCTTCAAGCAGGTTGACCAAGCGGCAAGCCAAAATAGCGGCAATGGATTTCCGCTGACCGCCAGTAAAGCGGCAATGGGCACCGGCATCGGTTGCCGTTGGCTTAACCTTGCAACGCGCGATCTGCGCACACAAAAATGCCCCGATCTTGCGACAGGGGCATTTTTAAGTGGCGATGACACTTACTTGGTCTGGTAAATAATCCCCGGACTGCATTGCACCATCTGGTAATGGTCAGGCAAACCATTGAGTGCTTCGGAGGCGCCAAGGAACAGATAACCACCCCGCTTGAGTGTGCTGTGAATGCGCAGCAGGATGTCTTTTTTAACTTCAGCCGAAAAGTAGATCAATACGTTGCGACAAAACACGACATCGAACTTACCCAGGCTGGCGTAGCTGTCGAGCAGGTTAAACGAGCGAAATTCCACACGGTTCTTGATGGGTGCTTTGACCGCCCAGCGTCCCGGTGTCTTGACGTCGAAGAATCGCTGTAGCCGCTCGGGAGAAAGCCCCCGCCCAATCGCCAAACTGTCGTACTCACCCGATTTGCAGTTGGTCAGCATCGCCCCGGATAAATCCGTGGCAACGATTTGCACGCCGCCTTTGAGATGACCGATGTTGGTCCGCTCAAACTCGTCGATCGACATCGACAGCGAATACGGTTCCTGCCCAGAGGAGCATGCCGCCGACCAGATTCGCAGACGCTGATTGGGGCTGGCTTTGATCGCTTCCGGAAGCACCCTGTTTTTCAGCACTTCGAACGGATAGGTGTCACGAAACCATAAGGTTTCGTTGGTCGTCATCGCGTCGACTACCTGCTCACGCAAACCACTGCGTGGCTGGGCCTGGATCCGCTGAATCAACTCACCCAAGGATTTGATGCCCTGCTGCTCCATCAGCTTGTTGAGACGGCTGGAAACCAGGTACTGCTTATTTTCACCCAGCAAGATGCCACAGGCTTTTTCCAGGAAGACCCGGAACTGTTCGAAATCCAAATTACCCGTAGACAAAGAAACCGCCTCTTAACTCGTATGTACCACCGCAGGGCACTGCCTGCGGTGATTATTTCGCTGCGTTGATCCGGGCAACTACCCGGGATGCGAGATCATCAGGTCGGAACTTTGCGAGAAAATCATCGGCGCCGACTTTCTTGACCATCGCCTGGTTGAAGACACCCGACAAGGAAGTATGCAGGATGATATGCAGCTTTTGCATGCGCGGATCGGCGCGGATTTCTGCGGTCAGGGTGTATCCGTCCATTTCAGGCATTTCGATGTCCGAGATCATCATCAAAAATTCTTCTTCGGGCTTCTTGCCTTCCTCAACCATCTTGCGCAAGTAATCCAACGCCTGCCGGCCATCGTTCAAGGCCACCACCTCGACGCCGACCGTTTGCAGACAACGCGAGACCTGCTTGCGCGCGACCGAGGAGTCATCCACCGTCAAGACGCGCAGCGTGACTGCTTTCGCCTGAGTCTCAACGTCTATCACGCCGACAGAAATATGCTCGGAGGTGGGCGCTACTTCGGCGAGGATTTTCTCCACATCGATGATTTCAACCAACTGATTGTCGACTCGAGTCACTGCCGTCAGGTAGTGATCGCGCCCGGTCCCCTTGGGTGGCGGATGGATCTCCTCCCAGTTCATATTCACGATGCGTTCTACCGAATGCACCAGAAAACCCTGAATCTTGGTGTTGTATTCCGTGATGATCACGAAGGTGTTACTGACGTCTTTCAACGCCTGCGCGCCGGTGGCCATCGCCAGATCAATGATCGGAATGGTCGCCCCACGAATATTTGCAACGCCGCGCACCACTGGGTTGGACCTGGGCATCACGGTCAATTTAGGGCATTGCAGCACCTCTTTGACCTTGAACACGTTGATCCCGTAGAGCTGCTGTCCGTTGAGACGGAACAGCAAAAGCTCAAGGCGGTTCTGCCCTACCAGTTGAGTGCGCTGGTTCACCGAATCCATTACACCAGCCATGCCGTGACTCCTAGACCAAAAGCTTCGAACCGAAGCGCACTCACATGAGGAAGCGGCACGGGGCTTGCTTTTTAACTGTTATGAATTCGAAAACGACATTTTCCCGACGCATGGCATCATTTCCCGGCAGCTTACACTGCGCGGTTGCCGCGCTGTGTTTTTTCAGTGTCTGCCAACCGGCGCAGGCCGTGCTTTTAAGCGTGCCTGATCAACTTATCGGCGCGACCCAAGGGTTTCTTGAATTCTCTGTCGAGGACTATCAGGCCACGACACATTTAGAGGGCCGCTATCAGATACAGGTCAATACACTGGATCAACGGATGACGCTGACCCAGTGCGACAAGGAATTGACAGCCAGCCTCGAAAGTCCTGCCCAGCCCATCGGCCGTGTCACCGTAAAAGTTCGTTGCGAAGGAACCTTGCCGTGGACGGTTTACGTGCCCGCACAGGTTCATTTATTTCGCCAGGTGGTGATTGTGAAGCGCCCCCTCAAACGCGCCTCGATCATTGGCGAAGATGACGTTTACATGGCTGAACGTGACATCAGTCAAATGCCTCAGGGCTTTATGACCTCGATTGATGATGCCATCGGGCAGAAAGTGACCCGACAAATGATCAACGATCAGGTGCTTACGCCGCTGCAGTTGGAGCAAGCCGAGGTTATTCGCAAGGGCGATCAGGTGATCATCACCGCTAAAAGCGGCACACTCCAGGTGCGTATGCCGGGCGAAGCGCTATCCGACGGTGGAATGAGCGAGCAAATCAGGGTGCGGAACTTGAATTCGCAACGCGTGATCAAAGCGCGGGTAACCGCACCGGGACAAGTTGAAGTCGCCTTGTGATTGCTGGCGTGATGGTGCAGAGTTTCCTAGACTGATTCAGCCTGCGACGGCGTTACCCTCACTTCAATTAAGCGCTAAAGTTATTTCGTGTTTGGCCGAAAACAAGGCAAGCGTCCAAACACCTAGAGGTTTTTAAAAATGGTCATCGACTTTAGTCGTTTAAACAGCACTGCACCTGCTACGGGCAGCTCGCGCTCCGGCACCACCAAGGAGACCAGCACCACCGTTGCGGACTCCTCCAGCGCGACCCCAAAAGCAAGTACCGTCAGCCAGTCCAGCGGAGAAGCGGTGCACCTCAGTGATGAAGCTCAGCGACTGCAAACCATCGGCGATAAAGTGCGCAGCCAGCCCGTCGTCAACAGCGCCCGCGTGGCCGAGTTGAAGCAGGCCGTTGCCGACGGCAGCTACACAGTCGACAGCGGCCGCGTCGCCAGCAAACTGCTTAATTTCGAAGCCCAGCGCTAGCCTTAGGCTTGCGCGGGCTTTTGGACGCTTAAAACCCAGAGCCAGCCATGCACGACACTACTCTGCTGCAACTGATCAACGATGACATGGCCCCAGCACAACATCTGCTGGAGCTACTGCAGGCCGAATCCCTGGCTTTGCATGGCCGCGACCTGTTTTTGCTGGAGGAAATCCTCGCGCAAAAGCAGGCGCTGGTGATCATGCTTGAGCAGCGTGGCCGCAAGCGCAGTCAAATTCTTATCGACCTCAAGCTGAGCCCGGACCGGGACGGCCTTGTTGAATTGGCAGGCCATTCGTCTGTAGGCGAAGCGCTCCTCACGCAGGGCGATATGTTGGCCGGCCTCATGTCCGAGTGCCGCACTACCAACCAGCACAACGGCGTATCGATTCAGTTACAACAGGCGACCACCGCCAACCAGATGAAGATTCTGACCGGGGGCGATGCGCCAACGCTCTACGACAATCGCGGATCTACCTCCCGGTTCACCAAGCCGCGCCCTCTTAGCCAAGCTTAAATTCCTGTATCAAGGCGTTACACATGCTGGCAAAATGCTGGCGATTGAGAGCTATAGTATTCTGCTTGGGATGATGAACAGTGTTCAATGCCGTAAACGCGGAAGATGCTCCGCAACCGCCAAAGGTCCTCACTACGTCGCTGGAGATTTCCGCTAATTTGCGGTTGCTTCTGGACAGTCACGACCCGTTGATCATTACGTTTCATGAACGCACCCAGCGCTTTCAGAGTTTTCTGATTGAAGTCGACCGCGACAGCAACAGCCTTGCGCTTGATGAAATGATCCCGCGCGACGGTGAGCGTTTCTTGACCAATGGCGAAGCCTATCGCGTCGAAGGCTTCCACGACGGCGTGCGAATCGCTTGGGAAAGCGTGGATGCCCTGACTATCGACGATGGCGAGCACCGCTGCTACAGAGGCGTCCTGCCCAAAGAAGTGGTTTATCACCAACGCCGCAATGCCTTCCGTGCAGCGCTCAAACTGGCCCAGTTAGTAAATGTGGAGATTGGCGGCGACAAACTCTTGTCACCCATTAATGGCAAGTTGCTGGATATTTCCGCCACCGGCTGCAAGCTGCGTTTTGAAGGTGATATTTCTGACCGGCTACAGTTGGGTCAGGTTTATGAGCGCTTTATCGCCGCCCTGCCCTTTGGCAAAATGACCGCGCCTGTGGAGCTGCGTTACCTGCACTACGAAGAGCGCATCGACGTGACCTTTGGCGGTATCCGTTTTCACAACATGAGCGGGCTGGTGCAACGGCAGGTTGAGCGCTTTGTGTATCAATTGCAGCGCGAAGCGCGGCGATTCGATAAAGACGACGACTTCTGATCAGACCTGTGTCTGTTGGCGAAGGGCCCGGCGCAATTTCCTCCGCAAACGCTTCGCCAACAAGCTGGCCGCTACCGAAGCGGTCATTATTAAATTGTAGAGTCTCTGTGGCTTGCCAACGAAATCGCTAACGCAGGCGACACAGGTTTCAGGTCGAGAGAAGCGCCGCCATTCAGGCCTCTTCGCAGGCAAGCCTGCTCCCACAGTTGGCGGCTCCTTTTCTTAAACAGACTCTTTCTCAGCATTCTCTGCCGGTTGTGGCTCGCCCTCGACCGGCGCTTGCATCTGCTCTTGAACGACTTGTTCATCCACCCGTGGATCCAGAGCTACCACCAGCGGTGAGCTGGACATGCTGTCTGGCATGGCGACGTGGTGCAGCGGCGCATCTTCGACCTGGTGCAAGTTGGTCACGGAGTTGGGGCGAATTCTCAGCGCCAGGGCCAAGGCAGCAAAACAGACGAAGGCGTACAGCATGTTGCTGCCAAACATCTTCATCAGCACACCCGCTGCCAACGGACCGATGCTGGCGCCAATGCCGTAGGTCATCAGTAACATCGCGGTCAACGACACCCGGCGCTCCCCTTCCACGTGGTCGTTAGAAAACGCCACGGCCAACGGATAAAGACAAAATTGCATCAGCGATGCAAAGAAGCCGACGACGAATAAAACCTCCACCGGCACTTGAGGCATGACCGCCAACGGAAACGCGATCAACGCCAGCGCAGCAGCAAACGCACGAATCAATACCGCCCGATCGTAACGATCCGACAGGCGACCCAGTGGCCATTGCACCACCAGCCCGGCCAAAATGCAGCTACCCATGAACAAACCCACCGTCTCGGTGGGAAGTCCTTGCTGGGAGGCGTACAACGGGGCCAAGCCGTAGAAAGCGCCAATGATCAACCCGGCAGCCAATACCGTACTCAGGGATTGCGGCACGCGCTTGAGAAAAAATCGAGGTTCCAGCGGCGCAGGGTGCATGGGCGCCGGGTGAATGCTGCGGGTCATTGCCACAGGCACAAGACACAGGGCGAAGCACAGCGCCACCAACATCAGCAGTTCAGGCCCCAACGAAGGATGGATGACCAGAATCAATTGACCCAGCACCAGCCCCAGGTACGACGCGATCATGTAGCCGCTGAACACGGCGCCGCGCTGCTTGGCTTGAGCCTGCTCGTTAAGCCAGCTTTCGATCACCATGTACTGGCACATCATCCCCAGGCCGACAATCATCCGCAGGAACAGCCAAGCCGGTAACCAGTCAATCAGCCCATGTCCCAACACGGCAGCGCTGACGATACCGGCGCACGTTGCGTAGGCGCGAATGTGTCCGACACGCCCGATGAGCCGGTGGCCGATTTTTCCGCCCAGCACCAGCCCGAAATAGTTGGCGGCCATCAGCCCACCCACCCACAGACCGTCGACATTTTCTGCCCCCAGGCGCAAGGCGAGGTAGGTACTTAACAAACCAGAGCCGATTAGCATCATCAGCGAGGCGAAATAAAGCGCTCGAAAAGATTTCCAGATTTGGCGCATTGCGGTCCAGACGTTCCTATAAAAAGTGAGGAGCTGCCCGGACGGGCAACTCCCAAACAACAGTTTCTAAGCTTGAGCGGCCAATACGCGCCGCTCCCAAGGCGTGATTTCATCAAAGAAGCTGGTCAGCTCCATGCTCTTCGAGGCGACGTAACCGTCAATGAATTCACGGCCAAACAGCTCTTTCGCCAGTTGGCTGCGTTTCAGACGCTCTAAGGCGGCATGTAAGGTACATGGCAACGACAAGTTATCCGGCACTTCAATTTCGCCCTGCATGGCCGCCGTGGGTTGCAGCTCATGTTCAATGCCATACAGACCCGCCGCAAGGCTAGCGGCAATGGCCAGATAAGGATTAGCGTCAGCGCCAGGGAGACGATTCTCTACCCTTCTGGCAACGGGCGCACTCGCCGGAATTCGCAAACCCGCTGCGCGATTGTCGTAGGACCAACACGCATTGTTCGGCGAGGCGTAGGGATGACACAAGCGCTGATAAGAATTTACGTTGGGTGCAAATAGCGCGGTGAAATCCGCCATGGCCGCTTGCTGGCCACCGATGAAATGTTGGAATGCCGCCGTCTCGTTGCCCTGCTTGTCACTGAACACGTTGTTGCCAGAGTGCAGGTTTACCACGCTTTGATGGATGTGCATCGAGCTGCCGGGCGTATGCGCCAACGGCTTGGCCATGCAAACCACAATCAGGCCATGCTTGAGCGCGACTTCCTTGAGCAAGTGCTTAAACAGAAACGTCTGGTCGGCCAGCAACAAAGGATCGCCGTGCAACAGGTTAATCTCAAACTGACTGACGCCCATTTCATGCATGAAGGTGTCACGCGGCAAACCCAGCGCTGCCATGCAGGCATAGACCTCGGTAAAGAACGGTCGCAAGCCATTATTGGAACTGATGCTGAACGCCGAATGCCCGTCTTCCCGACGACCATCCAGGCCTGTTGGTGGCTGGAACGGCTGGGCGGGGTCGGAATTGGGCGCAAAGACAAAAAACTCCAGCTCAGTCGCCACCACCGGTGCCAGCCCAAGAGCGGCATAACGTGCAATTACCGCTTTTAGTTGAACGCGGGTCGACAGACTGGACCCTCCGCCCTCCAAGTCATCGGCGTCACAGATCGCAATAGCTCTGGGCTGCACGCTCCAGGGTAGCCGATGAACCTGTGTCGGATCTGCCACCAGTGCCAAATCACCGTCATCACTGCCGTAAAAGCGTGCCGGCGGATAACCGCCCATGATGCATTGCAGCAAAACCCCACGGGCCAATTGCAGCCGCCGACCCTCAAGAAACCCTTCGGCGGTCATGACCTTCCCCCGGGGCACCCCGTTCAGATCAGGCGTTACACATTCAATCTCATCAATGCCTGCCAATCGCTGCGCGAATGAACTGTGGTCATTAACCGTCATGATTCAAATCCTTGATAGCGACAAAAGCCGTTCAACGGCAACCCGTACAAAATACGCATCACCTGTTCGAGATTTCAAGCACGGCTTTTCAGTGCGTTTTTTAGTAGCGCAAAACCCACGGATTGGCCGATAAATTGCTAGTTCCAGAGCGTCCTACGATTAGTTGCCATTTTTATGGCAGTTGGGTGGTTTTAAATCCGCAAGCGGCGCATCAGCAAACTGCTCGGCTGAGTGACACTCCTCGAATTAGCAAGAGTATGGCAACTAATGAAAACGCTGATCCCTGTCGCAAGTCCGCTGCTGCCACCCTTAGAGGAGTTCATCCCCTATCTCGAGGAAATCTGGAAGACCAAGCGGTTGACGAATGGCGGCCCTTTTCACCAACAGCTCGAAAAGGAGTTGGCGGACTATTTAGGGGTGAAATACCTTTCATTATTTGCCAACGGCACCCTGGCACTGGTCACCGCGCTGCAGGCGTTAAGGATCAGCGGGGAAGTCATCACTACACCCTATTCATTTGTAGCCACCGCGCATTCTCTACTTTGGAACGGCGTCAAACCGGTGTTTGTGGACATTGATCCGCACACCTACAACCTTGACCCGGACCGTCTTGAAGAAGCTATCACGCCAGCGACCACCGCTATCATGCCGGTCCATTGCTACGGCATTCCCTGCAATGTCGAGCGAATTCAGGAAATCGCTGATCGCTACGGGCTCAAAGTTATTTACGATGCCGCACACGCTTTCGGGGTCCGCCATAACGACCAGAGCCTGCTGTGCCATGGCGACATGTCGATACTTAGCTTTCATGCCACAAAAGTGTTCAACACCTTTGAAGGCGGGGCAATCATTTGCCCCGATGCCAAGACCAAACAGCGCATCGATTATTTAAAAAACTTCGGCTTCGCAGACGAAGTGACTGTAGTCGCGCCCGGCATCAACGGCAAGATGAGTGAAATAAACGCTGCGTTTGGGTTGCTGCAACTCAAATATATCGACGCTGCGCTACAGCGAAGAAAGCGGGTTGATACCATTTATCGTGAGGCCATTGCCGCGATCCCAGGCATCGAACTGGCCTGGACGGTGCAAGACGGCCACAACTATTCTTATTTCCCAATACTCGTGGGCCCTGGCTTCAGCCTCTCAAGAGACGCTTTGTACGAGCGCTACCGCGAACAGAATATTTTGGTTCGCCGCTACTTTTATCCGCTGATTACAGAATTCCCCATGTACCGGGGACTGGAATCAGCGCGAAAAACGAACGTGCCTTTCGCCGACGATATTTCCCATCGAATACTGTGCCTGCCCATTTTTGACAGCCTTACGGATGACGAGATTGAACGGGTCATTCATCTCATTAGCTCTGCTGCCAGCGAGTCTCTTTAATATGCGTACATGCCCTGTCTGTTCAACGCGCTTTCCAAATTTTTTGCCGTTGCCTGCAAGCTATTTCGAGATATTCAATCGCTTAAATGCTGCCTATTCTTTGGACGATTTTGAAACGCTCAACCTCGGTCAATACGGTTGCCCTAACTGCGCTGCCTCAGACCGAGACCGTCTTTATGCCCTGTTTGTCAATCAGATACTCGGCCGCTCCAATGACAGCCCTATGCGAATTCTGGACATTGCGCCCGCACCGGTTTTATCTAAATTCTTGCGTGCGCTTCCCAATGTTGAATACCGCTCCGCCGACCTGTTCTCTCCCTTGGCGGATGATACTGTCGACATCATGGATATGTATATCTACCCGGATAACGCGTTCGATTTCATCGTGTGTTCGCACGTTTTGGAGCATGTGCCTAATGATGCCCTCGCGATCGCAGAGCTCTACCGAGTGCTGTCGCCTGGAGGAATAGCGATCCTCATGGTACCTATACTGCTGACGGCCACCGAAACAGATGAAGACCCACTGGTAACAGACGTCAATGAACGCTGGACGCGTTTTTGCCAAGATGACCATGTACGTCTTTATGCTAAAAACGATTTTTTGAATCGTTTAAAGACCGGCGGCTTCCACGTGATTTCTCTGGCAAGTGGCGCCTTTGGCAGTGGGACGTTCACTGAGCACGGCATTACTGAAAAGTCAGTATTATTACATGTCGGTCAAAAAATGTGACTGACTGACCGATGATCCGATTCACGCCGATGGACCAATCGGCGCTTGAGTCATGATCGAATGCCCCTGAATAAGAATTCCTGTTTTAGAATTAGGTATATAGATGAAGCCCTCTCGACTGGTCAGTATTGCTATTCCCGCCTACAAAGCCATTTACTTCGAGGCGAGCATAGCCAGCGCGCTGAGTCAGAATTACGATGAAATCGAAATCGTTATCTGTGATGATTGCCCAACCGAAGAAATTGCCATCATTGTCGAAAGAATACAAAAAACCAGTCATTGGCCGATCCGCTATTTTCGAAATGAAGTACGGCTGGGTGAAACAAAGAACGCGGCGCGGTGCATTGCAGAGGCCAAAGGGCATTATATAAAATTCTTATATGACGATGACATTATTCTCCCCGATTGCGTGCGACTGCTGGTCGATGTGCTGGAGCGTAATCCTGAAGTCATTTTGGCGAGTTCGCGCCGCCAGTTCATCGATGAAAATGATGACTTTAGCCCAGTAGACCGCGCCATATTCTTTCCATTTGATCAAAATACGATTATAGAAGGGAAGTCGTTGGTTTCGTTTTTAGGCCAACATATTATTAACTTTATCGGCGAACCTTCATGCGTCATGTTTCGGCGGGCAGATGTATTAGCCTTCGGTGATGATCTCATGTCATTAAATGGGAGAGTCAGCAAAACGTTGGGAGATTTGACCATTTACGTGAAGTTGCTACGCGCTGGCAACTTGGCAATCATCAAAACTACACTGTCTTACTTTCGTATCTCCACGGTTCAGTTCAGCCACCACTTGCGCGAGAATAACACCCTCGGGTGGGACGACCATCAATTTCTCAAGCAAACATTAGACGAATTAGGCTGGATAAATCACGAGATCGCTAATTGTTTAATAGGCGTAGCGCCGTTTGGCGACCCTCTGAATTTTAAACCTTTCAACCTGCTCAAAATTTTCGTTCCTAACGCTGTTACGACCGACAGCGCGATCAATGTTCAAGGATGGTTAAAAAAACGAGTAACCCCTGCCGGTCAGCGCCTGCTGTTAGATCAGCGCCTAAGCAAACCTGGAGCCCCCACATTTCTTATCGTCATTTCTAATTTGGACAACGACGCGAAAAAATTACTGAGTTCGTTGACTAGCCTGTCTACGAACGAATCCAGGATTAGCGGGCTGTGCGTTGTTGTGCTGTCGGCTTACGACGACCTTCCCGATAAAGATTTCGGCACGGCATTGATGTGGGCAGAAGCAACGGTGGATAACCGCTCACTGGTTATCAATGACTTGGTTGCTCAGTCCAGTGGTGCGCAATGGATTATCTTAATCGACGCAGGCACAACGTTTACCCACAGCGGCCTACAGTCGGTGGCCCTGCAATTGATGGCCATTACCACTAACCAAGCAGTGTACGCCGACGAACTTTATCGCCAGCCTGGAGATGCACCAGGACCTGTACTGCGGCCAGATTTCAACCTTGACTACCTACTAAGTTTCCCCCTCGTCACGTCCAAACACTGGTTTTTCCATCGGGCTGCGTTCCTTAATGTAGGTGGACTTGACCCGCATGTTCCTCACGCCTTGGAGTTCGACCTAATCCTTAGATTGATCGAACGCCACGGGATGGAAGGATTCGAGCATATCAGTGAACCTTTGCTGGTTTGCGATGCACCTAGCGCAGAGCAAAACGCTGATGAACACTCAACGCTCCAACGCCACCTTCATGTCCGGGGTTATGAAAATAGCCAGGTCATTCAGACATTACCCCGGCGCTACCATATCCAATACGGTCATGCTGCTGTACCGGTTGTATCGATAGTCATTACCTTGAACGGCCATCTAAATAGCTTGATTCGTTGCGTAGAAAGCATTTTAGAAAAAACCACTTACCAGCAATACGAACTCTTGATTATCGATAACCACAGCCAAGACCCTGATACCGTTGACTGGCTGGCCGGGATCGAGAGTATGGGCAGCGAAAAAATCAAAGTGGTGAGATGTGCACATACGTTGAATTATTCAGCGAGCAACAACCTGGCAGTACGACAGGCTAAGGGTGAATACCTTGTCCTGCTCAACGATGAGACGGCGATTCTCCAAAATTCCTGGCTTGATGAATTACTCAACCACGCCATGCGCCCAGAGGTCGGTATTGTAGGTGCGAAGTTATTAGATGCCGAGGGCAATATTCAACATGCCGGTTTTGTTTTAGGGTTAAATGGGCCGGTGCAAAGTGTATTCATGCAACAACCACATTTGGGCCCTAGCTATATGCAGCGCCTGGAGGTGGACCAGAATTACAGTGCCGTTTCCGCCGCGTGTCTCATGGTTCGCACGTCACTCTTTAACGAGGTCGACGGCTTGGACGAAGTGCGGTTTGGCAGCGCCTATAGCGATGTCGACCTGTGTCTGAAAGTTGGGGCACACGACCATCTAGTCGTTTGGACGCCGCATGCTTCGCTGCTGTATGAACCACGCTTAAATACGGCAGGCTCGGAGGAAGCCGACACCCTGGATTTGAAAAACGGCGAAGAGGGGCTGTATGCCAAGTGGTTACCCATTATCGGCAACGACCCTGCTTACAATAAGAATTTCTCCCTGACGGGCGCTGATTTCCACCTGCAATTCAACAGTGACCTGACATGGCGACCGCTCTCGTGGCGGCCGCTGCCGGTGGTACTGTGTCATCCAGCGGCACCGTGGGGTTCTGCCGCCTATCGGTTGATAAAACCGTTTGAGACATTGCGCGACACCCTTCGACTTGACGGCGCGTCCACTCCAACACTGCTGTCGATGAGCGAGCTGGCTCAGTTCAATCCTGATTCAGTTATTCTTCAGCGGCACTTGGATGAACACGGTCTGGAATCGTTGCGCCTGTTCCACGCGTATTCAAAAACCTACACCGTGTACGAAATGGACGAATATCCACTTTCCATGGATAACGTCGATAACGTGCAATCGCTCCAAGCGCTTCGCAGCTGTCTGAATTTGGTTGATAGGGTTGTGGTTTCCTCGGCAGGGCTCGCTGATGCGCTGTCGAGCATGCATTCAAATATTCACATCTTGGAAGATCGCCTGACGTCGGACTGGTGGCTTGGCCATCAATCGTTACGCCGTCAAGGCAATAAACTGAGAGTTGGCTGGGTGGGTGAAGCGCAACAACTGGATGACCTGGAACTCATTATTGACGTAGTGAAAATTCTCGCCCATGAAGTCGAATGGGTCTTTATGGGCGATTGTCCGTTAGCAATAAGCCCCTATGTCCATGATTGTCGACCCTTGCCCGTCGTTGGAGGTTACCCCGCGTCGCTGGCAAGCCTGAACTTGGACCTGGCACTCATACCGCTCAAACAAACCCTGTCCAACGAACTCAGAAGTAATCTGATGGTGCTGAAGTACGGCGCTTTTGGAATACCGGTTATCGCCAGCGACATCCGTTGTTTCCAAGATAGTTTGAACATCACGCGGGTCAAAAACACGACTGCGGCATGGGTAGAAGCCATCCGCGCCCATATCAACGACGCCGATGCGTCCGAACGCATGGGTGATGAACTACGCCGTCAAGTCACTGGCCACTGGATGCTCGATAAAGACCACGCTGATCAGTGGTTAGCCGCCTGGTTGCCTAGCTGATAGTGATAACGGTCATGTCTGGGTACACTTGGGCATCTCGCCACAAACACCGTCGTAGATGACGTTGATAGCGGAACTCATGGGTACCCAGACTTTCCTCAGACCTCAAGCCTCTCAATGAAAAAAATCCCAGTCAGCATCAGCGACATCGCCAAGCGGGTGAATATGACGCCGACCACGGTTTCGCGGGCGTTGAACAAGCCTGACTTGGTCAAGCCCGCCACCTTGGCGCGGATCCTTGAGGTGGCCCGTGAGCTTGATTACGTGCCGAATGCCTTCGCTCGCGGCCTGAAGAGCAGTGAAAGCCTGATCCTTGGGGTGATCACTGCGTCTGTGGATAACCCGTTTTACAGCGTGATGATCAAGGCGATTTCCCGAGAGGCAAAAAAACACGGCTACACCATCATGCTGGTGGACACCGATGGCTTGGACGAGCTGGAAAACAAGGCGGTGGAAACGCTGTTGAGCTACCGTGTGGCCGGGATCATCCTGTCGCCGGTCTCGGATGAGCCGGGGTATCAGCCTGATTACCTGACGCGCTTGAGTTCCGGCGAAACACCGGTGGTCATGCTCGACCGGGTGCTGCACAACAGCGCGTTCAGCCAGGTCGCCCTGGACAATTATCAAAGCGGTTTCAAAGGTGCCCGGTACCTGCTTGGGCATAACCCGAATATCGAGCGTTTGCTTGTGTTGACCGGCCCTGAGCACTCACACATCACCGAACAACGCTTGAGTGGTTTTCGCGCCGGCCTTGAAGGCCACGGTAGGCCGGTGCAGGTGGACGTTTGCCCTGGCGATTACACACTTGAACCTTCACACCAAGCCACCCTCGCCTACTTGGCTCATAGCCGGCCAGACGCAATTTTTGGCTTCAATCAACTCATCACCCTGGGCGCCATGAGCGCATTGCGCGACATGAATATCGCCCACGACAGTGTGGTGATCTGCGGTATCGACCGGCTGCCGTTTGCCGATATTTTCGGCGTGCCGATTGCCTGTATTGCTCACGATGCCGAACGGGCGGGCACCAGCGCCGTGAGTCTGTTGCTCAAACGCATCCACCAACCCCATGCGCCGCAGGAACAGGTGGTGATTGTCGGTGAGTTGGAAACCGGGATTCAGCGGCTGGTGTAACCGCCATCGATCGCTAGGCTCACGCCGCTGATCATCGACGCGGCTTCGCTTAGCAAAAACAGAATCGGTCGGGCGACTTCCGCTGTTTCAGCAAAGCGTCCGAGGGGAATCGCCGCCAACGCTGGGTCGCGTTTTTCCGGGGCGCTCCAGACCTGTTGCGCCATGGGCGTCAGGGTTACCGTCGGGTTGACACTGTTGACCCGAATCCCAAACTTGCCCCACTCCGCACATTGCACCCGGGTCATGGCATCCAGCGCCGCTTTCGACGCGCAATAACTCAGATGATCATCCAATGCCACCAGCGACGCCTGGCTCGACACATTGACGATGCTGCCGGCAATCCCCGCCGCGATCATGCTTTTCGCTACCCGGCCTGCGACGAGAGCGGCTGCGCGAGCATTGACTGCCATCACCTGATCAAACGACTCGGCGGTGACTGAATCAGCTGCTTCAAGGTTGGCGATGCCGGCGCAATTGACCAACCCGTGCAGGGCCGGAAACGTGCTCAATGCCACTTCAAGGGCCGCACTGTCGGCGATGTCCAAACGCAGGACATGGCAGCCCTGCGCTTCCAGTTGCTTCAATGCCGAGGGTTCACGGCCAATCGCAAAGACTTCGGCACCCGCGGCCAGCAGTTGTTGCACCACTTCCCAACCAATGCCGCTGCTGGCACCGGTCACCAAAAAGCGTTGATCACTAAAGTCGAAAGACATCCGATCCATGCTGCAAACCTCTGAGTGGTGTTACCCAATAAAACAGAGTCTCAAGGAGCCAACTTGTTGGCTCCTACAGATACCCGGATTAAGCCTGCTGCAAACGGTGCATGATCGGTCTAAGCGCCGGGTACAGGTTCAGGTAGTCGGCAAATGCCGCGTCGTAAACGGCGACATGTTCGGCCACCGGCTCAGCGCGCAGGCGTAGCTTGATCCAGCCTTCATCAACCTGCTGGTCATCCACGAGACCCACGCTGTGCGCCGCCAACAAGGCGGCGCCCATTGCCGCTTCGACGTCCTGGACGATGGTGTAAACCGGGTAGTGGGTGATGTCAGCGATGATCTGCATCCACAGGTCTGAATGACTAGCGCCACCCACCACAATCAACCGAGGGTCCAGGGAATGCGCGCCGCGTGCCCCGGCTTCGATGTTGTGCCGCAACGCAAAGCTGACCCCTTCCAGCACCGCGCGGTACAGGTGAATACGGCTGTGATACAGGGTCAATCCGACGAAACTGCCGCTGGCTTTGGCGTCCCAGATTGGGCTGCGCTCGCCCATCAAATAGGGCAAGAACAGCAAACCTTCGCTGCCCGCTGGAATCTTTTGCGCCAAACGCTCGAGCAGTACGTGGCTGTCTTCCCCGGTGTCCAGCGCCTGCTGCTCTTCGGCCTGACAAAACTGCTCGCGAAACCAGCTGATCGACGCCCCGGCGGTGATGGCTCCGCCAAAAATATAGAGGTCCTTTTGACCGTTATACACGTGGGGCATGCTGACCAACCCGTGGCGTGCATCCACCTGCTGATTCAAATAGCCCCAGCACATGCTGGTGCCAATCATGGCCACGTGGTTGCCCGGCTGGGTAACGCCGGCGGCAAAGGTTGCCATGGCCGCATCGACGCCACCGGCCAACACCGGTGTTCCTGTCTGTAATCCCAAGCGCTCAGCCCAGCTGCCGAGCAATCCACCCACCGCTTCGCCGGAATACAGCAGCCGCTCAGGCATCATTTCCGAGGGGATGCCCAAGGCCGCGAGCAGCTCTTGAGACCAGCGACGCTCAGCAACGTCATAAACACCGCCGATGTTGCCCGCCGAACTGTGGTCCACGGCGATCTCGCCGGTCAGGCAATAGTTGAGGTAACTGTTGGGCGGCAGCAGGTAACGCATTTTGGCCCACACTTCTGGCTTATGTTGCTTGAGCCAGAGCATTTTGGTGAAGCCGTAATAACTGTCCACCGAGTTGCCGGTAATTTGATACAGGCGCTCCAGATCGACGTGTTGCCGAACCCACTCAACCTGTTCTTCCGCGCGCCGGTCCATCCAGATCAGGCACGGGTGCAGCGGCTGCATATTGGCGTCCACTGCAATCCCGGATCCGCCGTACAAACTGCTGATGCACAGCGCTTTGATCTGTTCTTTCGCAACGCCAGCCATACCCACGCAGCGCGCAACGCAGGATTCAACCGCGTCGAGCCAGACCTGCGGCCATTGTTCGGCCCAGCGCAATTTTGGCGTGTCGACCCGGTAACCTTGGCTGTGCTGAGCGACGATGTTGCCCGTGCTGTCGACCAGCAGCGCCTTGGTACTTTGCGTGCCGACGTCCACACCGATTACATAGTTCATCATGGCGTTTGCGCTCTAGATTACGGGCTTCAACAGCACTTTGATTGACTTCACCGAGTCTGCCAGGGCGAAGGCTTCGGCATAGTCATCCAAACCAAAATCGTGGGTAACGATGCCTTTTGAGGTGATCAAACCGCGCTCGAACAAGTCGATGGCAACCGGATAGCAATACGGGCCCAAATGCGCGCCACGCACGTCAAGTTCCTTGCGGTCGCCGATGATCGACCAGTCAGCACTGGTTTCAGCACCGAACACGCTGAACTCGACAAAACGACCGAGTTTGCGGATCAACTCCAGACCTTGTGTGACACCTGCGGGTACCCCGGTGGTTTCGATGTACACGTCGCAACCGTAGTTGTCGGTAAGGCTGTTGATAACCGCTCGGGCGTTGTCCCGGGACGGGTTGATCACCACGTCGGCACCGAGCTTCAGCGCCAGCTCCAGGCGCTCATCAACCATGTCGATGACCACCAGCTTTTTCGGGGTCTTCAGCGCGGCGATTTGCACCATGCACAAGCCAAGGGTGCCTGCCCCAGCAATGACCAACACATCGTCGAGTTGAATGTCACCTCGGTTAACGGTGTGAATCGCGCAGGACATTGGCTCGATCAGCGCCGAATCTTCCAGGCTCACCGATTCGGGAATCTTGTGGACGATGGCGGTCTTGGGGATGCGCATGTATTGCGCCATACCGCCCTCGGCCACTTCGCGCTGGAAGCCAAAGATATTGTGCACTTCGCACATCCAATACTTGCCGGTTTTGCAGAAACGGCACTTGTCGCAGGGCACAATTTGCTCAGCGATCACCTTGTCGCCGACCTGCACGCCGAAGTGCTCTTCAGCACCCTCGCCCGCTTCGACGACGTAGCCGAAAAATTCATGGCCCGGTACCACGGGCGCCTTGACCCATGGGCTCTCGCCGCCCCAAAACATCGCTGCGCCGGAGTGGCATTTGCAATCGCTGGCGCAAATCCCGCAGGCGGCGATGCGAATCACCAGTTCGTTAATCCGCGCTTGGGGCTTGGCGATCTGCTCCAGGCGATAGTCTTTCGGGCCGTGGCAAACAACGGCTTGCATGGCGTGTTCAGGTTTATCGTTCATGAGGCTCTACCTTTATCAGCGTGTAGTTATCGTTGTAGGAGCGCGCTTGCCCGCGATCGGCTACGCAGTAGTTGAAAATGAGGCAACTCGGTTTTCCGGTCTGAACTGGGTTGCACATTGGGACCGCTTCGCGGGCAAGCGCGCTCCTACAGGTTTGATCTATTTATGCCGCTGGCGGCTGATGTAGATCGCCAACAAAATGATCCCGCCCTTGATCACACTTTGGACGTAGGGCGAAACACCCAGCATGTTCAGGCCGTTGTTGAGGACGCCCAACAGTAAAGCGCCCACCAACGTCCCGAGAATCACCCCGCGACCACCGGCAATTGAGGCGCCGCCGAGCACCACGGCGGCAATCGCATCGAGTTCGAACGACACCCCGGCGTTGGGCTGGCCGCTCATCAATCGCGAGGTCAATACCAGACCCGCTATGGCGGCGGTCAGGCCACTGATGCCGTACACCAACAACTTGAAGCGCGCCGCCCGTACCCCGGACAAACGCACCGCTTCTTCGTTGCCGCCAATGGCATAGATATAGCGGCCAATTCGCGTGTGTTGCAGCAGCACGTATGCGAAGAAGTACGTGAGCAACATGATCAAAATCGGCACTTGAACGCCGAACAAGCTCTCGCGACCGAAAAACCCAAACCAGTCCGGCAGGCCGGAAATCGGGTAGCCATCGGTGTACATCAAGCCCAGTCCGCGGGCGATGCCCATGGTGGCCAAGGTCACGATGATCGGTGGCATCTGCAGGTAAGCGACGAACAGCCCGTTGCCCAGGCCAAAAGCGATACCGATCAACATTCCAGCACCAATCGCCAACGGCGGTGGCAGGCCTGCGGCCATCAAGCCTGCGGTCAAAGTGCCGGACAAGGCCATGACCGGACCCACCGACAAGTCGATGCCGCCGGTCAAAATCACGCAGGTCATGCCCACGGCGATGATCGCGTTGATCGACACCTGACGACCGATGTTTGCCAGGTTTGCCGAGGTGAGAAATTTATCGCTGGCAAAGACCATCACCAGGGTCACGATCACCAGGCCCACAAACGGCAGAAAGGCCGGTGAGCGCATGAGCTTGGCCAGATTAAGGCGCAGCACGGCGCCGCCGAGGGTGTTAATGGACGTATTCACGTTGAGTGTTCCCCGTTGCATGGCGCATGACCTCCTGCGGATTGACGTCGGACGATTCCAATACGCTGACGATCGCCCCTTTGTGAAACACCGCGACGCGGTCACACATGCCAATGATCTCGGGCAGTTCCGAAGAAATCATGATGATCGCGAAACCTTTCTCGGTGAGCTTGCGCATCAAGGCGTAGATCTCGGCTTTGGCACCCACATCAATCCCACGGGTTGGCTCGTCAAACACCAGAATGTCGCAGTGATGGTTAATCCAGCGGGCAATCACGACCTTCTGCTGATTCCCGCCGCTGAGGTTGAACACCCGGCTTTCACAGCTGGGCGCCTTGATTGCCAACTGGCTCATCAGCCCTTGGGTGGTGTGGGTTTCTTTGCCTGTGTCCAGCAATCCGCCACGGTTTTCGTACTTCTTCAGGTTATTCAGGGAGATGTTTTCGCGGATGCTGAAATCAACAATCAGCCCCTCGCTCTTGCGGCTTTCCGGCAGTAACCCGATGCCCAGTTTTAAGGCCTCGGCCGGGTCGCGCAACGCCACCTGCTGGCCGCGCAGCCGTACGGTTTTAGCGATCACCGGAATCGCACCGAGAATGCCCAGTGCCAGTTCGGTACGCCCCGATCCCACCAACCCGGCGAAACCCAGAATTTCACCCTGATGCAAATCAAAGCGGTTATGCGGCCCTTTGCGGGTGAGTTGAATATCGTCCACCTGCAACAGCACCGCACCGCGCTCGGTCTGGGATTTCGGCGGAAAACTGTTTTCCAGACGGCGACCGACCATCATCTCAACCAAGCGGTCGATGTCGCTGTCAGCCACGTCGGTGACACCGACGTTTTTGCCATCGCGCAGCACACTGATGCGGTCACACACTTGGAAAATCTCTTCCAAATGGTGAGAGATAAAAATCACCGCCACGCCTTGGCGCTTGAGTTCGCGCATGATGTCGAACAGTAATTCGGCTTCGCTGGGAGTCAGGGTGGCGGTGGGTTCGTCGAGCACCAACAAACGCGCATCAAGGTTCAGCGCCTTGGCGATTTCGACAAACTGTTGTTCGGCAACGCTTAGGGCTTTCACCGGGCAATGAAGGTTGATGGTCACCCCGAGCCGCTTAAACAACTCCCGCGCCTTGACCTCCATGTCACGTTTACGCAGCAGGCCAAAACGGTTGACCCATTCGTGACCGAGGAAAATATTTTCCACGGCGTCCAAGTAAGGAATCAGGCTGAACTCTTGAAAGACGATGCCGATTCCGGCGGCAATCGCATCGTTATAGGTCGCGAACTGCTGCGCCTGACCATCGATCAAAATACTGCCTTCATCCTGATGCTCGACGCCCACCAGAATCTTCATCAGGGTTGATTTACCAGCGCCGTTTTCGCCGAGCAAGGCGTGGATTTCGCCCCGTTCAACTTGCAGGTTGATCGCGCTGAGCGCCTGCACGCCGGGGTAGCTCTTGCAGATATTTTCAAGTTTAAGAAGACTGCTCATGCTCAGGTGCTCCGCGCCAATCCTTCGAGTTCGTAAGCCCTGCTCCGTGAACCGCCACGGAGCAGGTATCGCTTACCAGCTAAAGTCTTTCGCTTTGCTCTGGTCGATCAGCGCGATGTCCACCGGGATAGTGGCTGGCACCTGCGCGCCCCACTTTTTGGCCAGCGCGATGCCTAACGCCAAACGCACTTGGTCACGAGGATACTGTGCTGAGGTCGCAATGAACTTGCTGCCCGGTTTGAGGATGGCCTTGATCGCTTCCGGCGCGCCGTCAACGCTCACCAGTTTGACGTCGAGCCCGCTCGCTTCGATGGCGGAAAGCGCGCCCAATGCGCCGGTGTCATTGACGCTGAACAAGCCTTTCAGACCCGGCTGCGCCTGGAGCATGTTTTCAGTCACGGTCAGCGCCTGATCACGCTCTTGCTTGCCGTTTTGGATGCTGACAATCTTGATTTTCGGGTGTTTGGACAGTGCGTCCTTACACCCCTTAACGCGATCAAGAATCGGCACTACCGCAATGCCATCAAGAATACCTACATCACCGGCATCACCGATGTGCTGAGCCAGGTACTCACAGGCCTGGTAGCCGGCATCAACGTTTTTTGAACCGACGAATGAATCCAGCGGCCCCTTCGCCTGTGCATCTACGGCAACGACTACGACCCCGGCTTTGTGTGCGGCTTGTACAGCCGATTGCACACCTACAGAGTCAGTCGGATTGATCAGCAGAATATCGATGCCCTGTTGCAGCATGTCTTCGATATCGCTGACCTGCTTGGAGACATCATGACCGGCGTCAGTGACGATCAGTTGCGCACCGATGGTTTTGGTCGCGTCGGTCAACGCGTCCTTCATGGTGACGAAGTAGGGATTGTTGATTTCCTGGAAGGACACGCCGACTTTCAGCGGGCCGGTCTTGCTGTCGGCAAAAGCACCCGTGGCGATGCCACAGCTGATGCTTAACGCCAGTAAACACAGAGCTTTAGGGAGCTTTACCATGGACGATTTCCTTCTTGTTTTTATTTTTTTTAAAAATGTCATCGTTAACATTTTCAAATAAAGTAGCAAAGGAATCGGAGGTCAGCAAGGTGGGGAGAGAAGGAATTAGCGGGCAGGATGATGGCAGATGGGTGCTATTGCAGCGCCGATTTCAGGATATTCAAGGGGTTAGTGAGCAGTGTTTGTATAGAATATTTTCTGGTTTGCTACAGCCCCAAGGGGCCAACTTGTTGGCGAAACGGTTGAAGCGATGTCTCAGACACATCGCTTCTCCAACAAGTTGGCTTACAAAGATGATGTGAGCCTATTTTCTCCGCATCGCTGCGGTCAACTTGTCGACGTTGTAGCGAAACATCTGTGCATAAGTCGCGGCGGGGCCATCGGCTGGGGACAGGGCTTCAACGTACAGTTCGCCGCCGGGTTGAGCGCCGCTGGCGGCGGCGATTTGTTTGACCAGACGCGGATCACCGGAGTTCTCAAAGAAGTAAGCGCTGACGTGCTCGCTCTTGATCTGACGAATCAACCTGGAAACATCCGCCGCCGATGGCTCCGCTTCGGTGGAGAAACCGAGCGGTGAGAGGAAGGTCACGCCATACGCATCGCCGAAGTAACCGAACGCGTCATGGGAGGTCAGCACTTTGCGCTGGGCAACGGGAATTGCCTGCACTTGAGCGCGAGCATAGGTGTCCAGGTCTTGCAGTTGAGCGGTGTAACGGTCGCCGTTGGCTTGATAGATATCGGCGCCTTCGGGGTCGGCTTTCTTCAGCGCGGCAATGATGTTGCGCACGTAAATCACAGCATTGGCGGCGCTGTTCCAGGCGTGTGGGTCGGTGATGCGCTTGCCATCTTCTTCCATGCTGCGGGTCTTGATGCCGGTGGATAACACTACGGGCTCACCGCGATAACCGGACGCTTTGATCAAACGGTCCAGCCAACCTTCCAGGTGCAAACCACTGACAAACGTCAGATCAGCTTTTTTCAACGCTTGAGCGTCGGCCGGGTTTGGCTCATACACGTGGGGGTCGCCATTGGGGCCAATCAGCGAGGTCACGTGAACCCGATCACCGCCAACGGTGTGCACCATGTCGGCGATGACGGTGAAGGAAGCCACCGCTTCCAGCTGTTTAGCCGACGCGAAACTAGAAAACACAGACAGCACAATGGCTGCCATGGCGCCCGATAGCATGGGTTGTTTCATGTTAATCCTCGAAGTTGCGTAAGAAGCAGCGTTAAGAACTGGCGTTAGAAAGTTGGGTCAGTTAGCCAAGTGAGGTTTGGGGAACAATCGACGCAGAATGCCGCTGCGACCGAACAACAATGAGAAGCCATAAAACGCACTGGCGGTCAGCACGATGGCCGGACCGGATGCGACGCCCAGGTGATAAGACACGATCAAGCCGATGAGCCCAGAGAGCGTGGCCACCAGTGTCGAAATCATCATCAAGGCGCTCAAGGATGTGGCCCAAAAACGTGCTGCCGTGGCCGGAAGCATCATCATCCCGACCGCCATCAAGGTGCCCAACGCTTGGAATCCAGCTACCAAATTCAGCACCACCAGCAGCAGAAAAAGCACATGGTAGAGGGAACCGCGACCGCCCACTGCCCTCAAGAAACCGGGGTCGAAACACTCCAACACCAGCGGTCGGTAGATCAGTGCGAGCAGGATCAGGGTGAACGATGCGATCCCGCCGACCATATAGATTGCGCTGGAGTCGATGGCCAAAATGGTGCCGAACAGCACATGCAACAAGTCCACGTTTGAACCGTGCAGTGAGACGATCAATACCCCAGCCGCCAATGATGTCAGGTAAAAACTGGCAAAGCTTGCGTCTTCACGTAGGGCGGTGAGTCGGCTGACCAACCCGGACAATAGCGCCACCGCCAAGCCGGCAATTAATCCGCCGAAACCCATGGCCGGCAGCGACAGACCCGCGAATAAAAAGCCCACCGCGGCTCCCGGCAACACCGCGTGGCTCATTGCATCGCCGACCAGGCTCATGCGCCGCAACATCAACAACACGCCCACTGGCCCGGAACCGATGCCCAATGCCAGGCACGCAACCAGCGCGCGGCGCATAAAACCGAACTCGACAAAGGGTTCAACCAACGTGGTGTAGAGCATCATGACCGGTCACCTGCGGCGTCATCGTCGTGGGTCGCGCATTGGTCGGCGTCAGCGCTCCAGAATTCGGCCATGTTGCGGGCCTTGCGCAGGTTTTCGACGCTCAACACCTCGGCGGTGGCGCCCCAGGCAATGGTTTCGCGGGCCATCAACAAGGTTTGCGGAAAGTGCTTGCGAACTTGCTCCAGGTCGTGAAGAACGGCGATCACCGTGCGGCCCTGACCATGCCAGACGCGGACCAACTCCAGCAAATCGCGGGTGGTGCGGGCATCAATGGCGGTGAACGGTTCGTCCAGCAGGATGACCGCAGCGTCTTGTAACAGCAGCCGCGCAAACAGCACCCTTTGAAACTGCCCTGAAGACAGCGAGCCAACGCTGCGCGCCTCAAATCCTTCTAGACCAACCGCCAGAAGTGCGTCTCGGGTGCGTTTGCTTTGGTCGCGACTCAGGCCACGGAAAGGACCGATGCTGCGCCACGCGCCCATGGCCACGGTGTCGGAAACGCTCAGTGGGAAACTGCGGTCGATCTCGGCAGCCTGTGGCAGATAGCCCAGCGTGCGAGTGGCGATCTTACCGAGGTCAACCCGCCCCGACGCTGGCTTCATGGTGCCGGCGATGGCTTTGATCAGGGTCGATTTTCCCGCGCCATTTGGCCCGACGATGGCCGTCAGGCTGCCCGCCTCGAAGCGCCCACTGATGTGGTGCACCGCTGGGCGACGCTCGTAGGCGACGGTGAGATTGTCCAACGCGATGGCGGCGCTCATGGAATAGCCACCGCCCAAACGATGGCTACCCATAGCAGCACGAGCATGGCCAGCGCCAGCAGCACCCGTTTCCAGGCAGATTGGGCCAACACTGAGCTGGCAATAGACGGAGCGAGGGGTGCTTTCACGGGAGGAGAACCTGACACGATTTGTTATAGTATTACATAACTTATCGGGTTTGGTTCCAGATGTTTCAAAAAAATCAAAGGGCAAGTCGAAATCTGTAAGAGCCAGCGTGTTGGCGAGGTGGTGTGTCAGGTACACCGTTTCGCCAACACGTTGGCTCCTACAGAGTCATTGTGGGCGTCAGGCCTTAACAATCCAGCCTTCAGGCCCTTCGATATCCCCCGATTGCACGCCGGTCAGCTCGTTGTAGAGCTTCTGTGTGATCGGCCCCACTTCTTCCTGGCTGAAGAACACGTGAAGGTTGTCGTTGTAATCAATCCCGCCGATAGGCGTGATGACGGCAGCTGTACCACAGGCGCCGGCCTCCTTGAAGTCGCTCAGCTTGTCGATGAACACATCACCTTCAACGACCTTAAGGCCCAGACGGCTTTGCGCCAGTTCGATCAGCGACAGGCGAGTAATGCCTGGCAATACCGACGGCGACTTCGGGGTGACGAACACGTCGTCGTGGGTGATGGCGAAGAAGTTGGCAGAACCGACTTCTTCGATCTTCGAATGCGTTAGCGGATCGAGGTAAATGCAATCGGCGAAATTCAGTTTCTTGGCTTGGGAGTTCGGCAGCAGGCTGGCTGCGTAGTTACCGCCAACCTTGGCTGCGCCGGTGCCGTTGGCGGCGGCGCGGTCAAAGCTGGAAATCTGGAAGTTGTTCGGCTTCAGGCCGCCTTTGAAATAAGCACCCACCGGCATGCAGAAGATCGAAAAAATAAACTCAGGCGCAGTGCGCACGCCGATGTTGTCGCCCACGCCGATGATGAACGGACGCAGATAGAGGGAGCCGCCAGTACCGTAAGGTGGAATAAAGCGCTCGTTGGCACGCACGACTTTTTTACAGGCTTCGATGAAATCTTCGGTCGACACGTGTGGCATCAACAACCGCGCACAGCTGCGCTGCATGCGCATTGCGTTCTGGTCTGGGCGGAACAGGTTGATCGAGCCATCTTTGCAACGATAGGCCTTTAGCCCTTCGAAGCACTGCTGACCATAGTGCAACGCCGTTGAGCCCTCACTGATGTGCAGCACGTTGTCTTCGGTCAGCGTCCCTTCCTGCCAGGCGCCATTACGCCAGTGCGACAGATAACGCAGATCTGTTTTGATGTAATCGAAACCCAGCTTGTCCCAATTTATGCTTTCGTAACTCATGACACCCTCTACCTTTAAAGACCGCCTGAACAACCCAAGCTTTTCGTTTCTATCCGATGGCAGCAACAATACTTTATTCAGGGGCCAGCTCGCATCCTCTCAATGGCATGACAGGAAATATCAGGCGAATGATCGCCGGCACTTGACGACATCTGGCTTACCGCAATCGCGAAATTGGGCCTATTCTTGATGGCATGTACGACAGACTCCTGACCTTGACGGCGGCCCGGGGCATGCCTGACACGTCCGCAACCGGACGGGAGAGAACCAAGGCAAGGCAGCAAAAAACGGCCGCAGTGAAATTCTTTGGCAGACATCATGAACATTGATTCGATAAAACGTTTTGTTCTTGCGGGACTGGTGGTGATCGGCGCGGGATTATCGGTCCCAGCGGTTGCGCAGTCCTATGGAGGCGGTGGTTACCACGGTGGCGGGTATCACGGCGGCGGGAATTATTACCACGGCGGTGGCGGCTATTATCGGGGCGGCGGATATCACGGTGGCGGCTGGTATGGCAACGGCGCATGGTGGGGACTGGGCATCGGATTAGGCGTGGGCTATGCCGCCGCGACGTATGCCAACTCCTATTACTATCCGACGTATTACTACCCCGCACCCGGCTACTACTACCCTTCTACTGCTTACTACCCGGTGGCTCAGCCTGCTCCGGCGGTTGACCCGTACTATTCGCAGCCAGTCTCCGAACCTGCCACGGCCGCACCGCCGCCGATGTCACAGGCGTCCAACTGGTATTACTGCGTTCCGACCAAGGGTTATTACCCTAACGTGCGCCAATGTTCCGAGCCTTGGCGCATCGTGCCGGCCACACCGCCCGGCCCGATTAACTGAAAGCCGGTTACAGCGTCGGGTGGGCAATGGGTCACCCGACGCGGCATTTTTCCTATCCCCTTGACCGCGATTTACCGTACCAATAACGGCACAACGTATCACTGAGGCTGTGCCATATGTGCCACAGCCTCATTGATAGCCCTTCCACCCCCTACCTCGAAACCCCCTCTAAATCAGGCCATTCACGGCACTGGCCTAATCCTTGCTGAGTGAGTTGTAAGCGCACCGACGCTTGCTCCGACAAAAACACAAAACCAAGGAGATCTTATTTATGCGTTCCAATCAGTCCGATGACGCCCCTCCCCAGCCCCCCAGCCCGGAAGCCATCACCAACGCGTGACCCCCTACTTGCTACTGTCGTTAAAGGATTTCTATCATGCAAAAAACAATGAAAGCCGCAGTCGTCCATGCCTTCGGCAAACCACTGGAAATTCGTGAAGTACCTGTGCCCACTCCGGGTTACGGCCAAGTATTGGTAAAAGTCGCGGCTTCCGGCGTCTGCCACACCGACCTTCATGCTGCTGAGGGCGACTGGCCGGTCAAACCCAACCCACCGTTTATCCCAGGTCATGAAGGGGTGGGTTATGTGGTCGGCGTCGGTCCGGGCGTTAAACACGTTAAAGAAGGTGATCGGGTCGGCGTGCCATGGCTCTATTCAACCTGCGGCCATTGCGAACATTGCCTCGGCGGCTGGGAAACCCTGTGTGAGAAACAAGAAAACAGCGGTTATTCAGTCAACGGTGGATTCGCCGAATACACCCTGGCGGACGCCAACTTCGTCGGCAAATTACCGGACAACGTCGGTTTCATTGAGATTGCCCCCATCCTGTGCGCCGGCGTAACGGTTTACAAAGGCCTGAAGATGACCGAAACCAAACCCGGCCAGTGGGTGGTGATCTCCGGCATCGGCGGCCTGGGTCACATGGCTGTTCAATACGCCAAGGCCATGGGCATGAACGTGGCCGCCGTCGACATCGACGACAGCAAGCTTGACTTGGCTCGCAGGCTCGGCGCTGAAGTCACGGTTAACGCCCGCCATCATGACCCTGCTGCCTTTTTGAAAGACGCCATCGGCGGCGCTCACGGGGCATTGGTTACTGCGGTTTCGCCAATAGCATTTAAACAAGCCATGGGCATGACCCGCCGCGGCGGCACTATCGCGCTCAATGGCCTGCCCGCAGGTGAGTTCCCTATATCGATCTTCGACATGGTACTGAACGGCACCACGGTGCGTGGTTCTATCGTCGGCACCCGTCAGGACCTTCAAGAGGCATTGGATTTCGCCGGCGAAGGCAAAGTAAAAGCGACGGTTTCAACGGAGAAACTGGAGAACGTCAACGCGGTGTTTGATCGGATGCGTGAAGGCCAGATCGAGGGACGCGTGGTTATCGACATGCAGGACTGATTACAAACGAATCCAAGCCCGGCGTAATGCCGGGCTTTGTCGATTTCATTATTTGCCAGCGTGTTTAACCATCTGATTGTAGACCTTGACCCTTCGGTGACTCCCCGCGTAACCCCCCACCGCTGACACCGTGCCGCTTTGCAGGTGATCCAGATAACCAAACAGCGTCCTGGGCGAGATGAACCTAATCGTATATCCCAGCGCCACCATTCTGTCCTGCAACTCATAACCGGGGTTACGATCGTCCATTAAAAATTGCAAGCCGTGCTTTTTAACCAGTCTTACATTCCAGAGCGCACAAAAGCTCTTCAAGTGCTGTTCCATAAATGGCTTCGGCGCTTTTGACTTAATGCCCAAGGCTTGAAATGCTCGACGAGCGTAATGCTTTACACAGCGTGAAACCAACCGCCAAGCGGAACGACCCAGGCCTCGATTTAATTGTTCAACACACCCCACTGCGGCAACTTCTCGCGGACCTGCACATTGACTGAGCATCATGTCAAACACAGAAAGGTCGTACACAAAAGTGTCGGTGTGCAATAAAAAAACATATTCCGTCTTGACCTGTTCTAAGGCGAGGTCCAACGCCCGCCCGTGTGCGACGCTGCCGGCTTCCGCCCGAACCCTTTCGCGCTCAATCAGCGTGATCCAATCCAACGTACGCAAATACTCAGTACTGGCGTCAGCAGAATAATTGTCTACGACCAACACAGGAATACCCCAACGGCACATCCCATCGCGTAACAAATCCAAACACGCCTTAGTCAGTTCGAGGGACTTGTAATTAACTAATATAATACTAAAGTTTTTCATAGGTCGATCGATCAAACCTGAATGTGGGACGCCCGTGGCAATCAGCGCGCCCTGAATTTAACTGATCGTTCGTCATGAGGTTGTTAGGTAAATGAGAAAAATGTGTCGTTAACAAACCTGACTTTCTTTAATAAAATAAACAGCGACCTAGCAATGTAAATATTAATTTACTTAAATAATTATTTATATACACAGCCCTACCTGTCTGCGCACACGCAGAAAATGCTGATTAGCCTTCGGTAGTTCTCTTCTCAAAACGACGCGTACCTTATTGAGTCACAGCTATTAAACTGTAGGAACGGGATGCTCTGGATAGGCCCGGGGGTCGCGCTCGACTGAAGCGGTCCCAAAAACCGGCCCAGCTCCAATTGAAAGAAATGAATCGCTGATCTAAGGACTGCTAGGCAGCCGATCGAAAACAACCCTGCGGCGAAAACGCGGCGGTACATTGACGACGTCCAGCCATATTTAACGCTACCACCGTCAGATCAAGCGTCTTCTTCTATAACAACCTTTATAAAATATTTCTTCCCATCAATATCAGTGAAGTAGGCATTCTTAAAATCGCCGTGCGAGGTTGCTCGCAATAAGTTTATGTGCTCACCGAGAGAACCAATTGATTTAAGGGACAGCTCACACATCGCTCGATAATCTTTAATACCGTTATAGTTTATATCTTCTGTTGGTGTCGTTGTCTCAAACACACCTTGAATAATACTGAAGATATTTTTTTGAATAAGATCTTTCTCTGCCTGTATGATTTTCCTGTAAACCTCAAGCGAGGTATCTGAAATATGGATATCAACAATTTTCTGGTCAATAATCTCACCATGATCCACTTCGGCGTCCATTAAATGAATAGTTGAACCAGTGGGCAAACCATTCACGATCGAAAAAGCTTGTGGAAACCAGCCGCGATTATAAGGATTTAAACCCGGGTGAAAATTTATACAGCATATATTTTCAACGAGCCGTTTAGGGAAAATTTGCTTACAATGTAAACTAAAGGCCAAATCATAGTCTTTTATTACTCTGTCTATAGTCGCTTCATCTTTCACGTTAATTTTTTCTGCACCTATTTCAATCATTTGTTGCGGGGTCTGATTGACGGACGTGTAGCAGAAATCAACTTTTAACAGATACTCAAATGAGTGTTTCTCAAGTTCACTTTTCAAAAAAAGCGACAATTCTTGATTTTCTGAAACGACAAGTAGTCTTTGTGCTGGACGCTTAGGTTTAGAGGCATGTGGGCTTGGAAATTTCTGTACATCTTCCATTACTGTTTCTCGTTGGTACTAATGCTCAGACTTGATTTTACGTGTAGCAACTATTTGTGGGAAGCAAAATAAGCAGCATGAAACGTTGCGTGATGTCTGCGCAAGGCATGACGTGTAAAATCCTATGGAAACAATGGATTAAATATTTATAAGGCGCTAACAGTGCTGTACAGTGACCCAAAAAGCATGCACTCAACTGTCGAGATGTAAGTGATTGAAAAAATTAAAAAAACAATCGAACTATTGAGTCCTCTCGCCCTTTTTTGACCTTCATCTATTTTAGGAAGGTGTTTTGGCGCGCCTGTTCAGTCTCGAAATAAAACCCCTGAGATTGACGATACTTATTAAGCATCGCTGCCTTGGAGGCGAATACTTGAACCACACACGTGCCACCCAGTTTGCTGCGCGACAGCGCGAGCGTCCGAGACTGGGCGGCAGCTCCTGCGGTGATTAACGCAAATTAGTTTCCGCCAGTTCGAGCACCTCATCACCCCGTCCGCTGAGCACTGCTTTGAGCATATACAGGCTGAAACCCTTGGCCTGAGCCCATTTTATTTTCGGCGGCATTGCCAACTCATGCTTGGCTGTCACCACGTCGATCAGTACCGGGCCGTCATGGGCCAATGCCTGACGCAGCGCCTCGGGCAGCGCTTCAGACGATTCGACGCGAATTCCCAGAATCCCTGCACCCTTGGCGATGGCGGCGAAGTCAGTGGTCTGCAAATCAGTATCGTGGGGCAGATAACCGCTGGCTTTCATTTCCATCGCCACGAACCCCAGCGAACTGTTGTTGAATACCACCATTTTAATTGGCAAGTTCAACTGGCGGGTGCTGAGCAGATCGCCCAGCAACATCGACAACCCGCCGTCACCGCACAGGGCAATCACCTGCCGGCCGGGATGCGCAGCCTGTGCACCCAGCGCTTGAGGCATGGCATTGGCCATCGACCCGTGATTGAACGAGCCGTGTAACGACCGCTTACCGTTCATGCTCAGGTAACGCGCAGCCCATAACGTGGGGGTACCGACGTCAGCGGTGAATACGGCGTCCTGATCGGCCATTTCGTTGATCAGGTGCGTCAGGTATTGCGGGTGGACCGGTTGACCAGCCGCCGAGGGCCGTGCCAGTTCATCCAGGTCTTTGCGGGCGTTAGCGTAATGTTTCAGAGCTGTTTCAAGAAAGCGTCGATCCGGCTGGCGTTCGAGCTTTGGCAACAGAGCGGTGAGGCTTTCCCGAATGCCACCGACCAACCCCATCGCCAACGGCGTACGCCGTCCAAGTGCGCCTGGATCGATGTCGATCTGCACGATGTTGGAGTGGGTCGGGTAGAAGTTGCGATAGGGAAAGTTGGTGCCCAGCAACACCAAGGTGTCGCACGACATCATGGCGTGATAGCCGGAGCTGAAACCAATCAATCCGGTCATGCCGACATCGAACGGATTGTCATATTCCACGTATTGCTTGCCGCGCAAGGCATGCACGATTGGCGCGCCCAGCACGTCTGCCAGGGCAACGACCTGATCATGGGCCTGCGCACATCCCGCGCCACACATTAAGGTCACGGCTTTGGATTGACTCAACAGGTTGGCAAGCTTTTCGAGCTCCTCGTCGGCAGGCGTCACGTTTGGCGCTGCGGCAGCGGCCCAGCTCGCAGTGATGTCCGGTGCTTCGCTAAGCGCTATATCCCCGGGCAACACAATAACGGCGACCCCGCGCTGGCCAATGGCGACCCGCATTGCCCGCTCCAGCACCCGGGAAAATTGTTCAGCGCTGGTCACCAATTCGACAAAATGGCTGCACTCTTTGAACAACTCGGTGGGGTGAGTTTCCTGAAAATAACCCAGCCCGATTTCGGTGGACGGAATATGCGCTGCAATGGCCAGCACGGGCACTTGATTTCGATGACAGTCATAAAGGCCATTGATCAAATGCAGATTGCCAGGCCCGCAGCTGCCCGCGCACACCGCCAGTTTGCCGCTGGCTGCCGCTTCCGCCCCGGCGGCGAACGCAGCCACTTCTTCATGACGGGTATGCATCCAACGGATAGAACCCAGTTGCTCCAGGCTCTCGGTCAGGCCGTTAAGGCTGTCACCGGTTACGCCCCATATGTTAGAGACGCCTGCTGCGGCAAGGGTCTGTGCGAGATGGTCGGCGATGGTTCTGGACATGTGGATAATTCCTTCTCAAAGCAAATGAAGTTCGCAGGCCTTTAAAGATGGTGATGCCATACCCTGTGACAACCAAATGCGTGTGAGTTCTCGATGTTGTGGTGCGTCGGGCGGGGATAAACTGGGTCGGGCGCTGTAACTGAAGGTTTTATGCTCAAAACAAAAAAGCCCTGCCAGGATGAACCTGAGCAGGGCTTTCTTTTTTTGCTGGATCGTTTACACGCTTGCTGAATCCGACACGCCGTATTCCAACGGCGCAACCTGGACGGTGCTTACGCTGGCATACGACACGTAGTACGCCAAGCCGACGAAAACCGCACCACCCACGGCGTTGCCAAGGAATACAGCGACGAAGTTTTCAAAGAACTGACCCCAGCTCAAGGCATCGGCGAAAATTGCTGCCGGGATCAGGAACATATTGGCGACCACGTGTTGGAAACCGATGGCGACAAAGGCCATCACCGGGAACCACGTGCCCAGGATCTTACCGGCGGCGTCTTTGCTGGAATAAGAAAGCCAGACCGCCAAGCACACCAGCCAGTTGCAGCCGATACCCGAGATGAAGGCATGTCCGAAGTCCGCACTGACTTTAGCCGTCGCTGCGGCCACCGTTTTAGCCAGGTACGGGCCTTCGGTGAGGCCCAGAAAATGGCCGAAGAAATAGGCCACGAACAGCGCGCCGAGCAGATTGGCAAGTGTGACCAACAGCCAGTTGCGCACCACCGCCGACAGTCGGATTCTTCCGGCGAACATTGCCATGGGCAGGCTCATCATATTGCCGGTGAGCAATTCGCCCCCCGCCAGAACTACCAGAATCAGACCGATGGGAAACACCGCTGCGCCCAGCAGATTGCCCAACGATGCCCATTGTGCAGGAATCATGGTGCTGACGTGGATATCCAGTAGAAAGCCTAACGCAATGAAAGCGCCGGCCAGAAAGCCTAAAACGAGAATTGAGAGCAGCGGTAAGTGAGCTTTCCTCACCCCGGCTTCGACGGTCATTTCAGCAATTTGTAGAGGTGAGTTGACGGGCATGGTAATGGTCTCAGGCTGGACGGCAGCCAGGGCAACGTGCGGGAGCGACGTGACCTGATTAAACGCCGAAAATTAGTTTTTTTAGAGTCCAGTCTTGATGCGCAACTTGAATGAACAAGGTGGCATGTCCAAGGTGTAGCGGCAGGAGAAACAGAGCTGCAAGGCAGGGAACAATCAATTCATAGACTGAATCGATCAGCACGCTAACTGAGTCGAATTGCCACAGTCCAATCGCTTGTACCGATGAAGTGATCGACTGGCTCTATGGGGAGGTTCTAACGATGTTGGCCAGCGCACGCCAAGTCTGGTTAGTAGGGCTGCCAAGAGGGTAGGCGTACGACATTATCCAAACAGCCATTCGGTCGCACAGCAGTCTCTTGTTTTGAAAATGTTCGCGCGCAGACCTACGCCAAATCAACGGGGGTCAATTTGGCGTATAGGCGCTGACTGAAAGATCAGTGCGAGTGACGTGGTTGGCCGCCTGATCGCGCAATAACATTCAAATGCACGGTGGCCGGCTCCAGACAACCGCCCGTTGACAACTGGCCCACCATCTGACGATAGAGCTCCTGCTAAAGCGTTTGCGAAGGTGGATAGCTCGATTTCCAAGTGCTGCGGCGTTCGGCCATTTCTTCATCACTGACCAATACATTAACCGAGCGTTTGTTGAGGTCGACCCGTAGCCGGTCGTTTGTGCGCAGCAGCGCCAAGCCGCCACCAATCGCTGCCTCGGGAAACAGGTTGAGAATTGACGGGCTCGCAGACGTGCCACTCTGGCGACCATCCCCCAAACCCGGCAACGAATCGATGCCTTGTTTGATCAGGCTGGCAGGTGGCGCCATGTTCACAACCTCGGCGCTGCCGGGGTAACCGACGGTGCCCGCACCACGAATCACCAGGATGCAGCGCTCGTCGATTTCCAACGCAGGATCGTTGATTCGGGCGTGTTAATCCTCAGGCTCTTCAAACACAATGGCACGCGCCTCAAAGGTGTTTTCCGCGCCAGGTTCCGACAGGTAGGTTTTGCGAAAGGCCTCGGCCACCACTGACATTTTCATGATCGCACTGTCGAAAAAATTTCCGCTCAGCACAATGAAACCCGCACCCTGCTTCATGGGCGCTTCGTAGGGGTAAATGACATCGACGTCGCTGGCAACGGCATTGCGAACCTGTCCGGCTTAACCGGTTCGATGATCACCGCCGTCGCTGAAAATCTTACGGGAAACATTAACAACGGCACCTACGTCCTGGCGCTTTGCTTACTCGTCAGTGGCGGCTTGATTCTGGCTATCCCCAAATCGATGATCGACAAGCCAGCGTAAAGAGGCGCCCACTCTAGCCCGCGAAGACTATCAATAAAAAGCCCCGCCAGGCATACCTGAACGGGGCTTTTCGTTGGCTGACCCCCACATACCTACCCACCACTGGCACTCATCAATCAAACATTGAACGCCACCAGCCCAGCCATTGAGTAACGGTTCTTGCCTGCGCTTTTCGCGTCATAAAGGGCCCGATCAGCGCGACGCATCAAGCTGAAAATGGACTCCTCCGGTTCGTGATTCGCCAATCCCACGCTGATGGACAAGCTCAGGCCGAACAACTGGCTTGAGTTGACTGCGTTGACGATGCTCCTCGCCAGTTCCTGCGCCACCGCGACGTTCGCCACCCGCGCCGCGACTGCGAACTCTTCACCGCCCAGCCGGGCAAAGTTATGGCCTTGGCTCCGGTGTCGCAGCATCTTGGATACCTCCACCAACACCTGATCGCCGACATCGTGGCCAAAGCCGTCATTAATCTTCTTGAAATCGTCTATGTCGAGCATCAAGAAAAACAACGGCGCGGGTGCAGAGCTGTCCGCCAAAGTCACGGTCAGCCGCTCCATAAATGCGCGCCGATTGGGCAGACCAGTCAACGTATCGTTATAGGCCATACCATGCAGTTGGCGCTGCAAGTCGAATACGTCTTCGCGTATACCGCAAAACTTCGTGCACACCAGCGTTGCAACCAGCAGGCTCCCCCCAATAAGTATCAGCGTCAGCGTGAGATCCAGTCGCTGGTCAAAACTGGGCTGAACTACATAAAACAACGTGGCCCAGATGGCTGCTCCCGTGCTGAGGGCATGCCAAGGGTGAGCGTGCATGGCCGAAGCTGGCAAACTCAAAACCAAACCAATAGGCAAGAACCAGATGATCGGATTACCAATGGCGACGGCCAGCGAACCTGCGCAGGCAGCACATGTACACAGCAACAGCAAACCGGTTAGCCATAAATGACGAGTAGTGCGGGCCCGATAGGTAAGGTAACAGGCAATGCCGGCGACGAGACAATAACCATAAAGCCAAGGAGATAAGTCGTGGCTTGAGTTGGCAAGTGCCAACACGAGCAAGCAAGCTACTGTCGCTAAAATCTCGCTTGAAACTTTCAGTGGGCGCAATTGAGCAAAGGATTTCTGCTCAAGACTTTCTTCACTTCTCTGCACTCTTTATTACCTCACGGGATCCGTGGACGCCATTCATAGGAGGCATCCACATCCGCTATAAGAATATTTTGGGCGACGGATATTGCTCTGAAAGCAGTAACTACTGGCCAGCATAGTAACCCTTCAACACACCTTCGAGACGGTCAACTACTTGGTCTATCTGCTCCAAGGTAACGATTGGCTGGCCACCAGGCCACGTCACCGGCTGACGCTATTATCAGGGCTCACGGTGTGATTTCTTGGAGAATTGCGATGCGCTGGCATCTGCTCGCTATCACCCTACCCATGACAGTACCGTGAACACTGCTGACAGTTCTGGCAGATACTTTCGGCAGTGTGGATTGCTTGAAGTCTTACAGGGCTAATCCAAGACGGAGGACGAGCACCGGGTGCCAAAGGGGGTTAGAACGAGCAACGAACTTTTGGAGCGGGAGGGCTACACAAACGACATGACAATATAATTCTGTCACCGCCCTGCCCCGGACGCTAGCCCGGCGCTATCCCATAAAATCTCCTACAAACCGTATATCTATGGAGGCCGTGTTTTAGATGGTGTCCCAGGGCAGGTTCGAACTGCCAGCCTTCCCCTTAGGAGGGGGATGCTCTATCCAATTGAGCTACTGAGACACAGGTGCCGACACACATAGAAGGTGCCAGCGAGGACGGCGTGCATGTTAACGGCACGGCCCGGTTTTGTCATGTCGTCCGTGGCTTTTTAACCTGTAGTACATTGCCATCCAAGGTTGTCCAATCCAGCCAGCGATGCAGTCGTCGTGCAATTTGCAAGACCCCAAATTGCCACCATTGCAAACTGCAACGTCACTCCTTTCATGGAAACAATTAACCTATTGATTTTTAACAATTTTCTATATAGTCAGCGCTTGGCACAAGGCATGCAACCTATTGGGCATACAGATAATTCCTAGAAAAGTTCCAGGCGAAGGTGCACGACATGAACAACATTGTTCTTTCATTTCTAAACGCCGTTGCACTGGTCGTTTTGGTGAGTTTTCAATTTCAAGGCAGTGGGAATGAAACTGAACAGGTTCAAGCCCAGTCTTCACATGTCATGCACCAATCGGCACAGGTTGCGGTGATGCATCAGCAGCGCGGCATCCAGGCGATGCTCGCAAAAGATAGCAATGAAGCCACGCCGACGTCGGTTGACCGTTCCGAACGCTGGGTGTTTTGAACCAATGGTTGAGCGCTTTGTATTTTCGCGATGTTCGCTTGGAGAATCGCCATGTCAAAATCTGCCCTGTCATTTCTAATCTTGACGGTGATGGCACTCGCATTCGACATTTCACTCCCTTACGACGAAAACGTAGCGAGTCTGGTGTTAACAATTGCCACGGGCACCTTTTTTATTCTGTTTATCGCAGCCCTGGTGGTGGGACGCAGGATCAAGTTTGATCCGCTGCTCCGGTAGCTCAACCCGGCCTCTCCGTTGGGCCGCATTTTACTGGCGTTGCTAGCAAATCCATAAAACAGCTCTACGCTCAATTGATGGCTACGTAGTATCAGCTTCAGAATACCCCTCTGAAACTGCCGTTTAGGTCAATGAAACCGGATTCTTTGCAAAACAGTCGACATTTTGGATAATTGGTACTGGCTAAGCGCCTTTATTGAGTTCAATATTTGTCACAGAATTGGCGCCAAGGAACCGGCAAATTTGAGGCATGATGCTGGCCTCTTAACAACTGAGGTTGAACATTTGCCCAAAAGGACTGTCACAGAATGACGTCTGGCGGCCAAATGCTAGAAACCGCTCCCTCTGAACTTATCCGGTTAATCTTATGAGCCCTATGAAACAGGCTATTTATTCCAGCCGAACGGCTGATAAATTTGTTGTTCGACTACCTGATGGCATGCGTGATCGCGTCTATCAAGTAGCAAAAAATCATCACCGCAGCATGAATTCCGAAATCATTGCTCGTCTCGAGCAGAGTTTAATTCAGGAAGGTGCTTTGGGCGATGAGCCTAGCTTACGCCTTGACAGCCCTGAGCTGTCCTTGCATGAGCGCGAATTACTTCAACGGTTTCGTCAACTTTCCCACCGTCAACAGAACGCACTTGTTTCGTTGATTGCTCATGACAATGAGCTGGCTGCAGACGACGAGTCCTGACAGCCCGCTCAGCCATTCAGGCCAGCATTTAGCTGGCTTTTTTTTGCCCGCTGAAAATTGCTTGTACGAGCGAACTTTTTCGCGAGGCGGTGTCCCGGGCAAACCGCGCTGGGTCCTTCGCCACCCAGTAAGCTCCTAGAGAGAAGGCAGCAAATTTATAAGCTGCCTTCCATATCTTCCAAGCTGAAGGTCTCGGTGTGGTCGTTGTACGAGAAAATCTCTGCGTATCGTCCCCAACTGATGACGCTGTCGAGCGTTTCTTTCGCGATGGACTCGTTGAGCGAGTCTTCCAGTTCCTGCTCAAAACGCACACGCGGCGCCCAATGCCCGTTTCGCTCCTGCAGTACCTGCCGTATACGGGCAGCCAGTGGCACATGCTTAACGAGGTGTTCGGCAAAAACCTTTTTGCGCTCCTGTGTGCCGTACTCAGCGAATAACTTCCCTGTTTCTGTCAGCGTGATGTCCGCGCCCTTGAGTTCGGCGAAGCCCAAGTACTCAAGCATTTCTGCCACCGGAAACAAATCATCGACCTCCAGCAGCAACCGCGCAGAGATTTGCGGCAATCCCGCGTGGCCGTGGTAAGGCTCAGCCGCCAGCGCCTCGATCAGGCCCGCCATCAGGTTAGTGGAAACATCCGGCAGCGGACTGCCCATCTGAAGTTCGGCTTTACCCGCAGTGGCATCCGCACTACGACGGTGGGTCATCAAGGCGTAAATATCGTCGACCATGTGCCGGAACGTTGGGTCCAGGCGATTACGCGGATGGCCAAACGGCACTTTGATTTGCGCCACGACCCTACCGGGATTCGATGACAGGACCAGAATGCGGTCGCACATCAACACGGCTTCTTCGATGTTGTGGGTCACGATCAGGATGGATTTGATCGGCAGTTGCTTGCCGCTCCACAGATCCAGCAAATCGGACCGCAGTGTTTCAGCAGTCAACACGTCCAGTGCCGAGAACGGTTCGTCCATCAGCAACAAGGTCGGATTCACCACCAGACCACGGGCAAAACCCACGCGCTGGCGCATCCCCCCCGACAATTCTCGCGGGTAGGCGTTTTCAAAACCGTCGAGACCAATCAAGTCAATCGCGGCCAGCGCGCGTTTACGCGACTCCTTGGGCTCTACCTGCAACGCCTGAAGACCGGCCTCGACGTTTTCCAATACGGTCAGCCACGGGAACAGCGCAAAGGTCTGAAAAACCATGGCCACGCCTTCCGCAGGGCCGTTCAACAGCTCACCGTTATAGCGGACCTCTCCAGATGACGGCTCGATCAGCCCGGCGATAACCCGCAGCAGCGTCGACTTTCCGGACCCGGAACGGCCCAACATGCCAACGATTTCGCCTTCGCGCAGGGTCAGGTCAACGTTGCTAAGTACCTGCAACTCATCTTTGCCTTTGCCAAAACTGCGACTGACTTCGCTCAGAGAGTAAATTTCGCGTGGTACGCCAGTGTGTTCGGTGAAAGTATTCATAAGATCGACTCCAATTAATTCAGACGGAGTTTGTTTTCAGCGATGGCGTACATCGGGCGCCACACCAAGCGATTGAAGGCCACGACAAACAGCGACATCACCACCACGCCCAGCGTGATTTTTGGGAAGTCACCGGCGGCAGTGGTTTCAGCGATGTAAGCGCCTAGACCGTGCGCCACTACTTTGTCCTGGCCCCACGAAACGTATTCAGAAACGATACTGGCGTTCCATGCGCCGCCCGAGGCCGTGATTGCCCCGGTCACGTAGTACGGAAAAATGCCCGGCAGCATGACTTTGCGCCACCACAGCCAGCCGCGAATGCGGAAGTTGGCGGCCGCTTCACGGAAGTCATTGGGGAACGCACTGGCACCGGCAATGACGTTGAACAGGATGTACCACTGCGTACCCAACACAATCAGCGGACTCAGCCAAATATCCGGGTTCAAGTTGTAGTGCAGGATAACGATCACAAACACCGGGAATAACAGGTTCGCCGGAAACGCCGCTAGAAACTGCGCCAACGGCTGAATCTTGCCCGCGAGCCGCGGCCGCAAACCAATCAGCACGCCCAGCGGCACCCAAATCAGCGAAGCGACCACAATCAGCAACACCACTCGCAGCAACGTAATCATAGCCAACCCGAACACGTGCCACACCTCGCCGAAGGTGACTTCGGTGCTGACGTAAATCGCTATGCGGTACAACACGTAGAGCGTAAGCGCCGCGATCACGACACCCCAGATAAAGTCGATCAACCGCGACCTTGCTTCACTGTAGTGGACCGGGGCTGATTTGGAGCGCGGCAGACTCAAGCGCATATGACCGATTCGGGTAATCGCGCGCGCAAACGGACGCAATACTCGTTGAATGAAGCGAGTCCGTTGAATCAAATTTAGCACCCAGGACTCAGGTGATCCGCCTTGAGACGCAGTGTCTTCCATGCGGAACTTATCCGCCCACGCCACCAGCGGCCGGAACAGAAACTGGTCGTAAATCAGAATTACCGCCACCATCGCTAAAATTACGTAGCCCACAGCGTGCATGTCTTGCTGTTGAATAGCAGTGGCCAGATAAGACCCTACGCCCGGCAAGGTGATGGTCTTGTCTCCGACAGTAATAGCTTCCGAGGCCACCACAAAAAACCAGCCGCCCGACATGCTCATCATCATGTTCCACACCAGTCCTGGCATCGCAAACGGCACGTCTAGCTTCCAGAATTTTTGCCAGCCGGACAGCTGGATATTCTGCGCCACCTCTTCCAGATCACGGGGCAACATCCGCAGCGACTGATAAAAGCTGAACGTCATGTTCCACGCCTGGCTGGTAAAAATCGCGAAAATGGCCGCGCATTCCGCGCCCAACACGCGCCCCGGAAACAGCAGCAGGAAAAACGTGACGGTGAACGAAATGTAGCCCAGCACAGGCACCGATTGCAGGATGTCCAAAACCGGCACCAGCAGCTTCTCAGCGCGTCGGCTTTTTGCTGCCAGCGTCCCGTAAATCAGGGTGAATATCAGTGATGCAACCATGGCTGCGAGCATGCGCAAGGTGGTGCGTATCGCGTACTCGGGCAGATTGGACGGGTCGAGGGAGATCACCTCGCTTTGCAACGTTGAAATCGGCGCCCACGTTTCACGTGCGCCGATCGAGAAGAACAGCAAAAACCCGATAACCAATGGCATGGCTACCAAATCCCAGCGGTTGGGCAGCAGCCGTCGCGCCGTTGCGGGGATGTAATGACGGAATACTTTATTCATGTTCGGTGATTCCAGTAGCGTTCCGGGCGTGATCACAGATCACAAACCAACGTCCTCCAGAGCACAAATTGCGCGTAACTGCCAGCAGGCAATCGACACCCAGCACACTGTATTGAGGCTGTAAAACGACGGAGATTGGCCACGCAAACGAACGCTAGCTGGCATTACAGAAGTGATCGCGCTATTCAGTGATCCAAATCGCTGAATAGATCCGCGCACCTACTGCATCCGGTCTGGCATCCCACTGTGTGACCCACCGAGAATGGTCAGGGTCCATGGGGATCTCCTTTGGTAAGGTTAAGATGATGTCAGGGTGCAAAACGAACAGCCTTCATGTGTTTTTCAATGAACATAAATGCAGTGCTTTTCGCGGCCGGATAATACCTATCAATATGTGACACAAACATGAATCAGGCTTAATTATTGCTCAATCATTCTGTCTGGCACCTGTCGCTACACCTTCCAGCGTAGCCACGCTGACGGGGGTAAAACATCCGAGGCTGGCTTAAAGCAAAAATATCGTCGCCAGCCCCAGGAAGATAAAAAATCCGCCACTGTCGGTCATCGCGGTGATCATTACGCTTGCACCCATGGCCGGATCCCGCCCCATACGCACGAGCGTCATCGGGATCAATACGCCCATCAGTGCCGCCAGCAACAGGTTGAGAGTCATGGCAGCGGTCATCACCACGCCAAGCGACCAACTTCCGTAAAGCAAGTAGGCAACCACACCGATTACCCCACCCCAGACCAACCCATTTATCAAGGAGACGATCAGCTCTTTGCGCATCAGGCGCGAGGTGTTGCCGGTACTGACCTGATCCAGCGCCATTGCACGCACGATCATGGTGATGGTCTGGTTGCCGGAGTTGCCACCAATGCCGGCGACGATGGGCATCAAGGCGGCCAGAGCCACCAACTTCTCGATCGAGCCTTCGAACAGGCCAATGACCCGTGAGGCGATGAAGGCGGTGATCAGATTGATTGCCAGCCACGCCCAACGGTTACGCAGAGACTTCCAGACCGACGCGAAGATGTCTTCTTCTTCACGCAGACCCGCCATGTTTAGGACTTCGCTTTCGCTCTCCTCACGAATCAAATCGACCATTTCGTCAATGGTCAAACGGCCGATCAGCTTGCCGTTCTTGTCGACCACGGGGGCAGAAATAAGGTCATAACGCTCGAAGGCCTGAGCGGCGTCGTAAGCGTCTTCGTCCGGGTGAAAACTGACGGTGTCATTGGCCATGACCGCCGCGACTCGCTTCTCAGGGTCGTTGACCAACAACCGCTTGAGTGGCAGCACGCCTTTGAGTATGCCGTCGTTGTCGACCACAAATAATTTATCGGTATGGCCTGGCAGATCTTTGAGCCGGCGCAGGTAACGCAAGACGACTTCCAGGCTGACGTCCTCGCGAATCGTCACCATCTCGAAGTCCATCAGGGCGCCAACTTGATCATCCTTGTAGGACAACGCAGAGCGCACACGCTCACGCTGCTGGACGTCCAGTGCCTCCATCAGTTCGTGAACGACGTCACGCGGTAATTCAGGGGCAAGGTCAGCGAGTTCGTCGGCGTCCATTTCCTTGGCCGCAGCCAGGAGTTCGTGATCGTCCATGTCGGCGATCAGCGTTTCACGAACGGAATCTGAAACTTCGAGAAGGATGTCTCCGTCACGCTCGGCTTTGACCAACTGCCAGACCGTCAGACGATCTTCGAGTGGCAAGGCTTCTAGGATGTGGGCAACGTCGGCAGAGTGCAGGTCATCAAGCTTGCGTTGCAACTCGACGACGTTCTGCCGGTGAACAAGGTTTTCAACACGGTCGTGGTGCTGACCTTCCTGACGATGAGTCAGGTCTTCGACCACTCGCTGCCGCTGCAGCAACTCAATGACTTGAGCGAGGCGGTCCTGCAAGCTGTCTTGCGATTTTTTTACTTCTGTTTCGGTCATAGGCGAACTCCACTCCCAGCAGCGGAGCACGCCGGGGAGATCAATCAGTCAATTCATGATTGGTAAAACGTGTTGCCGAGTTACTACTGGGTAAGTCCATGGAGGTATTCCACAAGCCCCGGCGGGGCTGACGGGCGCAATGATACACGCATGCCGCCTTCGCACCCTATAAAATCTTGGCAAGAACAAGCGCTTGCGACGCACAATTAATTCAACAGTGCTGTGACGTTACATCCTGCGAAGAAAACACGCGGGTTACACATTAGGCCAAGCGTTAAGCTTGGAGGCGAGCGTCACGGAGGACCTCAAATGCTTGCCACTGCCCGAACAACGCTAATCGCCGCCCTGCTCAGTTGCGCACCTTCAGCACCCGCCACCACCGTTCAGCGCTGCGAGGACCCCGAAGGTCGTGTCAGCTTCACCTATCACGGCTGCCCCGACGGCCATCGCATGCAGTCGCAAAATGCTTACAACCCCACACCCGGCAGCACGATGTCGCTTTTGCCCGAAGCCGAGCCCTTTAAAGACCGGCGGGTAACACGCACAGACCCACAGCGAACCGATAAAGAATTAGTCGTTGTAGGGCGACATGATGATGGCTGTGGAAATGTGTTGAGCAGCGAGCAACGACGTCGCGCGATTATTCAGCAGCAGATCCGCGTCGGCATGACGCTGCGCGACGTAGAAAGCTCTTTGGGCAAGCCGGATAAAGTGGTGAGTCGCAACGGAGAAACTCGCTATACGTACGAGCCAAAAAATGGACGCAGCAGCCAAGTTGTTTTCGATGAGGAAGGATGCGTAAAAGGCAAACGTTAGACAGCAAAAAGCCCGCATCAAGATGCAGGCTTTTTGGTGTTTGGTGCACTCGACAGGATTCGAACCTGTGACCGCTCGGTTCGTAGCCGAGTACTCTATCCAGCTGAGCTACGAGTGCATTTTGTGTTTGATAAACCAGACCACCGCTGGTTGAAGCAAGTTACTTACATCACTGCAAACAACCTTTGAAATGGTGCACTCGACAGGATTCGAACCTGTGACCGCTCGGTTCGTAGCCGAGTACTCTATCCAGCTGAGCTACGAGTGCATTTGTTGCCGCGCATTATAGGTCGTTAAATCATTTAGTCAAGAACTTTTGCTAGTAAAATCAGACACTTACCGCTCAAGCCAGATTACAACGCACTACATAAATAATGGCGGAGAAGGGGGGATTCGAACCCCCGACACCCTTTTGAGGTGTACTCCCTTAGCAGGGGAGCGCCTTCGGCCACTCGGCCACCTCTCCGCAACACGGGGCGTATAATAACCAGCTTTCCCCCGTTTGCAAAGCCTAAATTTCAATAAAAATTAATGACTTGGTTCTTCGTCCTTCTCTTTCTTAATACGCAGGTAAATTTCCTCACGGTGAACCGCAACCTCTTTCGGGGCATTGACGCCGATTCGTACTTGATTACCTTTAACGCCGAGCACAGTCACAGTGATTTCGCCATCACCAATGATCAGGCTTTCTGCGCACCGACGAGTCAGAATCAGCATACCTTTCTCCTCATGCATTGCTTTCAGGGACAACAGTCTGCAAAAACTACAGGCGCGTTTCACCGCGCCTTATGGCAACGCGTCACTCGCCTTGGCGGGCCGGTGCGTCCAATTCAAAAGCAGTGTGCAGCGAACGTACAGCCAGCTCCAGATACTTCTCTTCGATGACCACTGAAACCTTGATTTCAGACGTGGAGATCATCTGAATGTTGATGCTCTCCTTGGCCAACGATTCGAACATACGGCTGGCAACTCCTGCATGGGAGCGCATACCCACACCCACGATAGACACCTTGGCAATCTTGGTGTCGCCAACGACTTCCCGCGCGCTGATTTCACGCGCGGTATTTTCCAGCACCAACAAGGCGGCCTGATAGTCATTGCGGTGTACGGTAAAGGTGAAATCGGTGGTGTTATCGTACGCAACGTTCTGCACGATCATGTCCACTTCGATGTTCGCGGCGCTGATCGGGCCGAGAATCTTGAAAGCCACACCAGGGTTATCTGGCACGCCACGGATGGTCAGCTTGGCTTCGTCGCGATTGAAGGCGATGCCGGAAATGATCGGCTGTTCCATGGATTCCTCTTCATCAATGGTAATGAGGGTGCCCGGACCCTCCTGGAAACTGTGCAATACGCGCAGCGGAACGTTGTATTTACCGGCGAACTCGACCGCGCGGATCTGAAGCACTTTTGAACCGAGGCTGGCCATTTCCAGCATCTCTTCAAAGGTGATCTTGTCCAGCCGTTGAGCGCTCGACACCACACGCGGGTCGGTGGTGTAGACGCCATCGACGTCGGTATAAATCTGGCACTCATCCGCTTTCAGTGCAGCCGCAAGGGCTACGCCTGTCGTGTCTGAACCACCACGACCCAGGGTCGTGATATTGCCGTGCTCGTCGACGCCCTGGAAGCCAGCGACGACCACTACTTTGCCTGCTTTCAAATCAGCACGAATCTTCTGATCATCAATCTGCAGAATACGCGCCTTGTTGTGCGCGCTGTCGGTCAGGATGCGCACCTGGTTGCCGGTGTAGGACACCGCAGGCACACCGCGCTTGATCAGCGCCATGGCAAGCAAGGCGATGGTCACCTGCTCACCGGTGGAAACGATCACGTCCAGCTCACGCGGAACCGGTTGATCGCTGATTTGTTTCGCCAGGCCGATCAGACGGTTGGTTTCGCCGCTCATGGCCGACAACACAACCACCAGCTCAGTACCTGCATCGTGGAACTTCTTAACCTTGTCGGCCACTTGCTCAATTCGCTCGACAGAGCCAACCGAAGTGCCCCCAAATTTCTGTACGATCAAAGCCATCTTAAAGCCGCCTCAGCCCATGAAGGGCGCCCAATAAACATTCATACCCCAAGCGCCAAAGCCTGCCGCATGCGGCAGGCCTGGAGGACGACTAGATACCCTGCTCGACAAAAGGCACGGCCAACGCCAGCGCTGCATCCAGCGCCCCGGCGTCCACGCCGCCACCTTGAGCCATGTCAGGACGACCACCGCCTTTACCTCCAACGGCGGCAGCCGCTTGCTTCATCAAATCACCGGCCTTGAGTTGGCCAGTCAGGTCCTTGGTTACGCCTGCAACCAGTACGACCCTATCTTCATGGACACTGCCGAGCAGGATCACTGCGCGGCCGAGTTTGTTCTTCAACTGATCAACCAAGGCCAACAGGGCTTTACCATCCTGACCGTCAAGGCGCACGGCGAGGACTTTGACCCCTTTGACGTCCAGCGCGGCCGATGACAGATCGTCACCCGCTGCGCTCGCCGCCTTGGCTTGTAATTGGTCCAGCTGTTTTTCCAAAAGACGGTTGCGTTCAATCACTGCGAGAAGCTTGTCCAGCAGGTTGTCGCGACTGCCTTTGACCAGAATTGCGGCTTCCTTGAGTTGATCTTCGGCAGCATTGAGGTACGCCAGTGCCGCAGCCCCTGTCACCGCTTCGATGCGTCGAACCCCCGCAGCCACACCACTTTCATTGGTGATTTTCAGCAGCGCGATGTCACCGGTGCGATTAGCGTGAATACCGCCACACAGCTCAACGGAGAAATCACCGCCCATGCTCAGCACACGGACGTTATCGCCGTACTTCTCGCCGAACAGCGCCATGGCGCCCTTCTTCTTGGCGGTCTCGATATCGGTTTCCACGGTTTCTACCGGAGAATTCTTACGCACTTCGCGGTTGACGATTTCTTCCAGCGCTTTCAACTGCTCTGGCTTGATCGCTTCGAAGTGGCTGAAGTCGAAACGCAAGCGCTGACTGTCGACCAACGAACCTTTCTGCGTCACATGCTCGCCCAACACTTGGCGCAATGCCGCGTGCAGCAAGTGTGTCGCCGAGTGGTTCAAGGAGGTGGCATGACGAACGTCGGCATCAACTTCGGTGGTCAGCTCGGCGCCTGCGTTAAGACTGCCTGAAGCGAGCACACCGTGGTGAAGGAACGCGCCACCGGTTTTAGTGGTATCGCGCACATCAAAGCGCACACCGGCCGCTTCGAGGTAACCGCAATCGCCGATCTGCCCGCCGGACTCAGCGTAGAACGGGGTTTGGTCGAGGATCACAACGCCCTCTTCGCCCTCGCTCAACTGATCAACCGCTTGGCCGTCTTTATAGAGAGCAACCACTTTGGCCGTGCCTCGGGTCGCGCCGTAACCGAGAAACTCGGTCGGTACGTCAACTTTGACCAGGCTGTTGTAATCCATGCCGAACGCACTGGCTGAACGAGCGCGCACGCGCTGAGCGTCCATTTCACGCTCAAAGCCTACTTCGTCGAGGGTCAGGTTACGTTCCCGAGCGATGTCGCCGGTCAGGTCCATCGGGAAACCGTAGGTGTCATACAACTTGAACACGACGTCGCCGGGCACCACCGTGCCTTTCAATTCAGCCAGGTCCAGCTCCAGAATCTTCAGGCCCTGTTCCAGGGTTTTGGCGAACTGCTCTTCTTCAGCTTTGAGTACGCGCTCAATGTGCGACTGGTTCTGGGTCAGTTCAGGGAACGCGCTGCCCATTTCCGCGACTAGCGCCGCGACGATCTGATAGAAGAAGCTGCCGGTGGCGCCAAGTTTGTTGCCATGACGGCAGGCGCGACGAATAATCCGACGCAACACGTAACCGCGCCCTTCGTTGGACGGCAGCACGCCGTCAGCGATCAGGAAGCCGCATGAACGAATGTGGTCCGCCACGACTTTAAGCGATGGCTGCGCGTCGTTCGTGCAACCGACGGCTTTGGCCGATGCCGCCAACAGGCTTTGGAACAGGTCGATTTCGTAGTTGGAATGCACGTGTTGCAGTACGGCGCTGATGCGTTCCAGGCCCATACCGGTGTCCACCGACGGCGCTGGCAACGGGTGCAGCACGCCATCCGCAGTGCGGTTGAACTGCATGAACACGTTGTTCCATATTTCGATGTAACGGTCGCCGTCTTCTTCCGGTGAACCCGGAGGGCCGCCCCAGATGTCAGCGCCGTGGTCGTAGAAAATCTCGGTGCAGGGGCCGCACGGGCCGGTATCGCCCATGGTCCAGAAGTTATCGGATGCGTAAGGCGCGCCTTTGTTGTCGCCGATACGGACCATACGCTCGGCCGGCACACCAATCTCCTGGGTCCAGATGTCGTAGGCTTCGTCATCGCTGGCGTAGACCGTAACCCACAGTTTGTCTTTGGGCAGGCCCAACACTGATGTCAGAAAGGTCCAGGCGAAGGTGATCGCGTCGCGCTTGAAATAATCACCGAAGCTGAAGTTACCCAGCATCTCGAAAAAAGTGTGGTGACGCGCGGTATAACCGACGTTCTCCAGGTCGTTGTGCTTGCCACCGGCGCGTACGCATTTTTGACTGCTGACGGCGCGGGTGTAGGCGCGCTTTTCCTGGCCCAGGAAGCAGTCCTTGAACTGGTTCATGCCTGCGTTGGTGAACAGCAGGGTGGGATCGTTGCCCGGAATCAACGAGCTGGAAGCTACACGGGTGTGACCTTTCTCTTCGAAGAAGCGAAGGAAGGCTTCACGAATTTCTGCGCTTTTCATAGGTTCTTCCACGGAGACTGCTGCCAAAGGCAAGTGCAAAACGTCCAAAAGAGGGTGCGACTTGCAAAGGGCCGCATTATATAGGCGTTGGCCGCTCGGCACAGCGTGTTTGTACATTGTCAGCCCGCAATTGGACTGTCGGCGTGTTTAGCGGCGGGCGAAGTCCGCAAAAGCTGCGATCACCTGCTTAATCTGGGCCGACGAAACGTCGAGGTGCGTCACCATCCGCAAACGAGGTGCCGCGCTGAGTTTGATCCCCCGCTCGGCGCAGAAGGATTTAAGCCCGTCAGCTCGCGCACCCAGCTGCACGTACACCATGTTGGTCTGCACCGGCTCAACGGAATAACCAAAGCCCCGCAAGCCTTCGGCCAAGGCGCTGGCGTTGGCATGATCGTCAGCCAAGCGCTCGACCTGATGCTCAAGGGCATACAGCCCGGCCGCTGCGAGTCCGCCGGCCTGGCGCATACCGCCGCCGACCATCTTGCGCAAACGTCGAGCTTTGCCAATCAATTGAGCAGTGCCCAGCAGCACTGAGCCGATCGGCGCACCTAAGCCTTTGGACAGGCACACAGAGACCGAATCGAAATGACGGGTAATCTCTCTGGCATCGACACCCAGTTTGACTGCGGCGTTATACAACCGCGCGCCGTCCAAGTGCAGTGCCAGTCCGTGTTCGTCGCAGAACTCACGCGCAGTCGCCAGGTACGAGAGCGGCAGCACCTTGCCCTGCACGGTGTTTTCCAACGCCAATAACCGGGTGCGGGCAAAGTGGAAGTCATCGGGCTTGATCGCGGCCAGCACCTGTTTCAAGTCCAACGAACCATCGTCTTGGAAGTCCAGTGGCTGCGGCTGAATCGAACCGAGCACCGCTGCGCCGCCGCCTTCGTATTTATAGGTGTGCGCCTGTTGGCCGACGATGTATTCCTCGCCGCGTCCGCAATGAGCCATCAACCCAAGCAGGTTGCTCATGGTGCCGCTGGGTACGAACAGGCCGGCGGCAAAACCCAAACGCTCAGCCAGGGAGGCTTCAAGCCGGTTAACCGTCGGGTCTTCGCCGTACACGTCATCGCCCAACGCCGCGCTGGACATAGCCTCAAGCATCCCGGCAGTCGGCTGGGTCACGGTGTCGCTGCGCAGATCAATAGCCGTCACGGTGAAGCTCCTGAAAGAGTTAAGACGTCGATATTAAGTCGAAGGACGAATTGGGGATAGGTCATTACTGAGGTCACCGGGTTGCTTATTCAAGGTCTGCACTCAATGAACCTATGGGTTCGATATAAGGGAATGTCCGGGTGCATAGACGAAAGTGACCAAGCACGGCCAGAGAATCTGTGATAAAAACTCACCGCCGACAGAAAATGCTGTTGGCAACGTTCTCAGGGCGGGGTGCGATTCCCCACCGGCGGTAATGGCGCGCAATGCGCTTAGCCCGCGAGCGCTTGTGGTGCGTAAAGCTTCGGTTTTCGCACTGACAAGGTCAGCAGACCCGGTTTGATTCCGGGGCCGACGGTCATAGTCCGGATGAAGAGAGAACGGGATTGGTACCACTGGGTCGTATCGTGCGCACCGTCGTGAACAGCTTTTTTGTTGCGGCCGTGATCTCGACGTACCTTGGCATCCCATTCGATCCAAACGCCCTGTTTTTTTCATTAAACAGGAGTCAGAACTGATGCAACCCACCGCAATCGATAGCAAAAACAAAAGCCACCCCAACGAACGCATTGCCTTCATCCAGGCCTGCTGGCACAAGGATATTGTCGATCAAAGCCGTAAAGGTTTTATCGCCGAGATCGCCAACCACGGCTACGCCGAGACCGATATCGACTTCTTCGAAGTCGGCGGTGCGTTTGAAATTCCTCTGCACGCCAAGTTGCTGGCCAAGAGCGGTCGCTATGCCGGCATCGTCGCCGCTGGTTTAGTGGTCGATGGCGGTCTGTATCGCCATGAGTTCGTCGCTCAATCGGTGGTCAGCGCGCTGATGCAAGTGCAGATGGAAACAGAGGTCCCGGTTTTTTCCGTGGTGCTCACCCCTCATAACTTCCACGCAGGCGACGAACACCAGCAGTTCTTCTTCAACCACTTCGTGCAAAAAGGCGCAGAAGCGGCCGAGACCTGTGCAGACACCCTGCACAAAATCCGCAGCCTGCGCCGTAACGAACTGCCGCAGCGCGTCGCGGTTTAAAGGTAACCACTTCTGTAGGAGCCGACGTGTTGGCGAGAGGTCTGATGAGGTGTATCAGATCTAATGCCTCGCCAACACGTTGGCTCCTACCGATTGAGCGGCATCAAACCAAGGCTTCACCTTTGCTTGGCACGATCAAAATCCCCGCCCGCAACCCATTCTTGACCTTGGGATTGGGGAAGATGATCCGGGCGCCCTGCTCTTCAACGACCCAGAGGCTGCTCGCCAAATCGTTAGCCAACACAAAGCCCTGCTTCAACTCCGAAAAATTCTCGACGTCCGCAGGCAAATTAAGCTGAAACGCATCGCTGTGCTTGATGATTTCCCGGGCAACGCTGAATAACTGCAGACCCCTGAGCGACGAATCTGCACCTTCAGGCTCTATGCCTTCGATCAACTCTGTCAGGTAGATTTCCAACAGCAGCAGGTTGACCTGCTGGTTCTGCCCGAACGGCCGCGCTTTGCCCAGCTCCAGCGTGAAAGACTCAGCGCCCAGTTTGTCGTAGGTATAGGAACTGAACACGATGGAGGGCTTGTTCTGCAGCACGACAGCTTTTATTCCGGCGGCGTGCAAACGCGCAAGTTCCCGGCGTGAATGCCGACGGCCTTCTTTCCAGGGATACAGCGCGAATTGCTCGATCTTCGAACCACGAATGGCCGTGTGCAGGTCGTAATGCACGCGGTGGCGACCCGGCAGACTGAAAAAGCTGTCTGCCAGACGCTCCAGTTCACAGGCGCGAAGTGCCTCAAAACCCGTTGCTTGCTCATGCCGACCGTTGAACAGCCGATTCAGGTCCTGCTCGATATACCGCTCGCCCCGACGCATGGCCTCAGGGTTACCCAACAGAAACAGAATGCGTGCCCGCGGCACTAAATCGCCACACGCAATGTCGCGCAGCAATTGATCAAGCAGTTCAATGGGCGCCGTTTCATTACCGTGGATACCGGCAGACAGCAGCAAGTCCATCCCGTTGTCCTGCCCTTCGGCTGGGCTCACTTCAAGGGCCCCTTCGCTCAGCCAATGCAAGCGCACGCCATCAACCGTCAGTTGAGTCTTTTGCGCCGGTTCGCGACCGGCCAGGGTCAGTTCAAGCAGCTTGCCGAGAGCGAGCATAAGTCATGCACCTAATTGAGCGACGTCAGGAAGATCGATTCAGTCGTGATCGCAGTCAGGGCCATGAACGTGCTCTTGGCCGTCGCCGACGTCGGCCGGTTCCATTTCCAGTTGCAGGCTCACCAGGTTGGTCGCCAGCGGACGCAGCAACAGGTTGGCGTATTCGGCATCGCCTTCTTCAACGTCAACGCCAATCAATAACTGGCCACGGCCGTCGTGCTGAATCCACAATTCCTTGCCCTGCCACAGAACGGCCACGCGGGTGCAGGTGGTTTCCAGCTGGGTGCCATCGGTGTCTTCAAGGATTAACTGCAGGATGTCGCTCATGATTCAGTGCTCTGTAAAAGGATTGAAAGTCAATTAAGTTGAAAAGGATAGACCGAGCCCAGCTTAAGGAGCTGGGTCAGTTCATCCAGTGCCGCACGGCATTCGACCAGCAAGGTCGGATCAGCCAGGTCGTTTTCGCTCACACGGTCGCGGTAATGCTTTTCGACCCAGTGCGTCAACGTGCCGTACAGCGGCGCGGTCATGATAACGCCTTGGTTTACCGCTGCCAGTTCGGTTTCGTTCAGCGCGACGCGCAAACGCAAGCACGCCGGGCCACCGCCGTTCTGCATGCTTTGCTTGAGGTCGAAGACCTTTACTTCTGCCACAGGGCCGTCGTCGGCCAGCAGGCGCTGCAAATACTGCCACACCCGCTCGTTGCCACGGCACTCTTCGGGAACGATGAGCAACATCGATCCATCAGCACGCGAGAGCAACTGACTGTTAAACAGGTAAGAGCGCACGGCGTCTTCTACTGCAACTTCGGCGCGTGGCACACAGATCGCCCGAAAACGCCCGCCGCGACGGCTCAGTTTGTCGTGCAATTGAGCCAGCATATGGTCGGTATTGAGAAACGCATCCTCGTGATAGAACAGCACTTCACCGTTCCCCACCGCGATCACATCGTTATGGAACACACCCTGATCGATCATCGCCGGGTTTTGCTGGGCAAAGACCACACCCTCCTCGCTCAAACCGTGCAAACGCGCCACCGCCTGTGAAGCTTCGAGGGTTTGTCGCGCAGGGTATTTCTGCGGGGATGGGTAACGGGTGTCGAACGCACTGCGCCCGAACACGAAAAGCTCGACGCCGGGCTGGCCATAATCGTGGCAAAAGCGCGTGTGGTTAGCCGCGCCCTCATCGCCGAACTGCGCCACGGCGGGTAACGCCGCGTGGTGGGCGAAGTGCTGCTGATTGGCGAACATCGCCCCCAGTACGCGACTGGTGGTCGGGTGTTCAATGCTGCGATGGTATTTACAGTTCAGGTTGGCGGCGGTGAAATGCACCCGACCATCAGCGGTATCAGCACTTGGGCTGACTGTGGCGGCGTTGGCCACCCACATGCTGGATGCCGAGCAACTGGCAACCAGCAAGGGCATCGCGTCTTTGGCCGCTTTTTCGATCACCTGCGCGTCGTTGCCGGTGAACCCAAGGGCACGCAATCCGGCCAGATCCGGACGCTCTTGAGGTGCCAGGACGCCTTGGACATACCCCATTTCCATCAACGCTTTCATCTTGGCCAAGCCCTGCAGCGCGGCTTCCTTGGGGTTGGAAGACTGCTGGCAGTTGCTCTGTGACGCAACGTTGCCGTAAGACAAGCCGCCGTAGTTATGGGTCGGGCCCACTAAACCGTCAAAATTGACTTCATAGGATTTCATAGGGTTTCATCGGCAAGGCTCGGTCGGTAAATGTGTTTTTTATGACTGCTATTGTGAATCACCTGAATTCCGGTGGGACCGAATTCATTCGGGAAGGCAACAACGCGGTCAAGTCAGACAATCCGCATAGCCGGCTTCCCGAATAAATTCGGTCCCACAGAAATGCTGCATCAGGAAAGCGTGATGCCCGGCGTCAACGTCTCCGGCAAACTGATGCGCGGCGCTTCCAGTGAGGCCACCGGATAAGCGCAATAATCTGACGCGTAGTAGGCGCTGGCGCGATGGTTGCCCGAGGCGCCGACCCCGCCGAACGGCGCGCTACTTGCAGCGCCGGTCAATTGCTTGTTCCAGTTGACAATACCCGCCCGGCTTTCCAGCCAAAACTGCTGATAACGCGCTTCGGAGTCGGACAACAGCCCCGCCGCCAAGCCGTAGTGGGTGTCATTGGCTTCGGCGATGGCCGCCTCAAAATCAGCATAGCGGATCACTTGTAGCAGCGGTCCGAACAACTCTTCATCGGCCCGATCAGTCACGTCACTGACGTCGAGAATCCCTGGGGTGAGCAATGCGGCGTTAGCCTGCGGCTGCGTCATTTCCAATAAGGCCACGGCGCCATTGGCCAATAGCAACTCCTGGGCATCGAGCAACGCACGCGCCGCGCCCAAGGAAATGACCGAACCCATGAACGGTGCTGGCTGTTGATCGAACGCACCGACTTCAATCGTTGCGGTCACTGCCACTAGCCGTGCAAGCAACGCATCGCCCCATGCACCTTCGGGCACCAACAAACGCCGGGCGCAGGTACAACGCTGGCCGGCAGAAATAAAGGCCGACTGAATCACCGTGTACACAGCGGCTTCAATGTCTTCAACATGATCGACGATCAGCGGATTGTTGCCCCCCATTTCTAGCGCCAGGATCTTCTCCGGGCGTCCGGAAAATTGTTGGTGCAGCAAGTTTCCGGTACGGCTAGACCCGGTGAAAAACAACCCGTCGATGCCAGGGTTCGACGCCAGCGCAACGCCGGTTTCCCGAGCGCCTTGCAGCAGGTTCAACACCCCGGTTGGCAAACCGGCTTCGATCCAACACTTGACCGTCAGCTCGGCGACTTTTGGGGTCAGCTCGCTTGGTTTGAACAACACCGTATTACCCGCCAACAACGCTGGCACGATATGGCCATTGGGCAGATGCCCAGGAAAGTTGTACGGACCAAACACCGCGACCACGCCATGGGGTTTATGCCGCAGCACGGCAGTCGCATCGCCCAATGGGCCGCTTTTTTCGCCGGTTCGCTCACGGTAGCTCTGCACCGAAATCGCGATCTTGTTGATCATGCTGGTGACTTCGGTGGCCGATTCCCACAGCGGTTTACCGGTCTCTTCGCCAATGCAGCGAGACAAGGCGTCGGCATGGGTTTTCAGGCTCGCGGCAAACGCTTCCAGCAGCACGATGCGCTCATCCAGCGAACGCTTGGCCCAGGCTGGGAATGCGTGTCGCGCCGCCTTGATCGCGGCATCAACCTGCTCAGCGTTGGCGCCTTGCCCAGACCACACCACCGCCTGAGTGACCGGGTTCAACGACTCGAACGGTTCACCCTGCCCGGCGTGCCAGGCACCCGCGATATACAGCGTGCTCATCACACACCCTCCCTTGTGGCGGACAACGGCACCGCACGCACTTGATCACCGGCGCTCAGCCGCAAGCGTTTTGCGGTCATCGGATCCACCACCAGCGTGCCGGCGGCCAACCGCGCCGGGGCAGCAGTGATGCGGCAGTCTTCGCGTTTGCGGTTATGAATCAGAAACGGCGTCGCGTCGTCCCCCGGCGTACCGATGGCCAGGACCAATGCCTGACTGTCGCGTACGGCGCGGATCTTGGTGGTTTCACATTCAACGGCTGGGCCGGCGTCGAAGATGTCGACATAACCCTGATAACTGAAGCCTTCGCTCTTGAGCATTGCCAATGCCGGTTCGGTGTCGGTGTGTACACGGCCGATAATGTTGCGCGCATCTTCGGAGAGGAAGCAGGTGTAGAGCGGGAACTTGGGCATCAGTTCGGCGATGAAGGCTTTGTTGCCCACGCCCGTCAGGTAGTCCGCCTGGCTAAATTCCATCTTGAAAAAGTGCCGTCCCAGGCTTTCCCAGAAAGGTGAACGCCCGGCTTCGTTGGACATGCCGCGCATTTCGGCAATGATTTTATTGCCGAACAGCTTCGGGAATTCCGCAATAAACAGCAGCCGCGCTTTGGCCAGCAACCGACCGTTAACACCGGTACGACTGTCACCACGTAAAAACAACGAACACAGCTCTGAATTGCCGGTCAGGTCGTTGGCAAGGAACAGCGTCGGTATTTCGCGGTAGATGTTCAGTTCTTGAGACGCACTGACCGTCAGGCCTACGCGGTAGTTGTACCAAGGCTCTCGCAGTCCAACGGCACCGGCGATTGCGGAAATACCTACCACGTGGCCGTCATCGTCTTCCATGACAAACAGGTAGTCAGCGTCGGCGCGCTCGGCTTCGCCACGAAAGGTTTTCTCGGCCCAACTGATTCGGTGCGCCAAGCGCTGTTCATTGGCCGGCAGCGTGGTCAAGCCGGGGCCAGTGGTGTGCGCCAACTCGATCAGTTTCGGTAAGTCGCTGCTGCGTACGGGACGAACGATCATGCTTTCTCCTCAACCGGGCACCCGTGGGAACCCGCGAATCTCGCTAAACCTGCAAACCAGACGCCAACGGCGCCTGTTAAACCGCCACGATACGAACGCTGGCGCCTTCACCCACGCCCAGTGCCTCGGCGGCTTCCAGACTCAGGTTGACCGGTTTGCCCGGCGCCCAGTCGAGCTCCAACAGCACCGCGCGGTAATCCTGCAATTGGCCGTTGGCGACCAGATATTGGCGCCCGCCTTTGCCGATATCAGCGGTTTTCACCGTATCGAGCTTCACCGGGACCAATCGGCTCTGAGCGATCGAGCGGATACCGGACACTCGCGCATGCAAGGTCGGGCCACCGTCGAAAATATCGATGTAATGGTCGGTCTCAAAACCTTCGCGCATCAGGATGTCGAACGTGATCTGCGCACGCGGATGCACTTGACCCATGGACTCTTGCGCGGCGTCAGGCAGCAATGGCACGTATATCGGGTAATGCGGCATCAATTCAGCGAGAAAGGTCCGGCTTTTCAGGCCGCACAGACGCTCGGCCTCGGCGTAGTTCAGGTCGAAGAAGTTACGGCCGATGGCGTCCCAAAACGGCGAGTCGCCGTGCTCATCGCTGTAACCGACGATTTCGGTGACCACCGAGTCGGCAAAGCGCTCCGGATGACCGGCGACGAACAGCAGGCGCCCACGGGAATTGAGCTCAGACCAGTGGGTGCCGACCAATTCCGGGATCACATAAAAACTGGTGAGCAGGCTGTTGCCTGTCAGGTCGTGACATTGCGACAGCACGTGAATCTTGTTGTGAATCTTCAGTTCGCGAGACGCGTGAACAAAGGTCTCGTTACGAAAGCTATAGAAGGGTTCGGAATAGCCCGCTGATGCGACAATCCCGGAACACCCCACCAGGCGCCCGGTGTCGCTGTCTTCGAGCACGAAGAAGTAGCTTTCTTCACCGTTGAAACTGACTTCAGCGGCGAACGAGGCTTCCGAAGCGGCGATCTTGTCGGTCAAGCGTTCAGCATCGTCCGGCAAGGAAGTGACACCAATCGGGCTGTCTGCGGCCAGACGCTGTACCTCGCCCAGATCAGCCATTTGCGCGGGGCGCATCACCAGCATGGTGTCACTCCTTACCAAAAATACAGGCCGGCATCGCCGACACAGAAAAAAAACCGACGCTGGCAATATGACCAACGCCGAGGGGTACCGCTTTAGAACAACAGCAACAACATATCAGCAGCCCTTCACGCCTGGGTCAGCTTGGCGATAGCGCGTTCAAAACGGTTCAAGCCTTCATCAATATCGACTTCAGTCACCACCAGGCTTGGCGCGAAACGGATCACATCTGGACCGGCTTGCAGGACCATCACGCCTTCTTTTTCGGCGGCATTGAAGATGTCTTTGGCTTTGCCTTTCCAGGCATCGCTGAGCACACACCCGATCAACAGGCCCAAGCCACGCACTTGGGTGAAGACGCCGTATTGCTTGCCGATCTGTTCCAGACGCGCTTGGAACCGCGCGCGCTTGGCGTGAACGCCCGACAGTGTTTCCGGGGTATTAACGATGTCGATCACCGCTTCAGCCACGGCGCAGGCCAGCGGGTTTCCCCCATAGGTTGTGCCGTGGGTGCCTACAGTCAGGTGATTGGCCAGTGTTTCGGTGGTCAGCATCGCGGCAATCGGGAACCCACCGCCCAAGCTTTTGGCGCTGGTGAGGATGTCTGGGATCACGTTGTAATGCATGTAGGCAAACAGCTCGCCGGAACGGCCCATGCCGGTCTGCACTTCGTCGAATATCAGCAGCGCCTTGTGCTTGTCGCACACATCCCGCGCGCCTTGCAAATAGGCCAATTCACCCGGAATAACACCGCTCTCGCCTTGTACCGGCTCTAGCACCACGGCGCAGGTCTTGTCGGAAATCGCCGCTTTCAGCGCGTCCAGGTCATTGAACGGAACATGGGTGATGCCGACGATTTTCGGACCGAAGCCATCGGAATATTTGGACTGACCGCCAACGTTCACGGTGAACAAGGTGCGACCGTGGAAGCTGTTGAGCGCGGCAATGATTTCATATTTTTCCGGGCCGTACAGGTCATGAGAGACCCGACGCGCCAGCTTGAATGCAGCCTCGTTCGCCTCGGCACCTGAGTTACAGAAAAACGCACGCTCAGCAAAGGTGGCGTCGACCAGTTTCTTCGCCAGCCGCAGGGCAGGTTCGTTGGTAAATACGTTGGACACGTGCCACAGGGTATTGGCTTGCTCGGTCAGCGCACGGACCAATGCCGGGTGGGCATGGCCGAGCACGTTTACTGCGATGCCGCCGGCGAAATCCACCAATTCGCGACCCGATTGATCCCAGACGCGGGAACCCGCACCACGCACGGGGATAAAGCCCGCTGGCGAGTAGTTAGGGACCATTACCTGGTCAAAATCGGTGCGTTGCACCTGAGCATGCTCAACGGACATCGGAGTCTCCTGAAGAGGTACGTCTGCCTGAAACGGGCAAACGATGGGAGGATTGTAAGGACTGATGTGGGTCCGACCTTGCCGCCAAGCGACAACTTGTTACAGCGCAAAACCGTGTTTATCAGTGGCTTTCGGCAATGCGACATATAACGTCGGAAAAAGGCAGTTTAAACGTTTTCATGGTTTGAGCCGCAATCTACGGGTATCAACCTCGCTCAGACGGCACCGATGACAATTCAAACGGGCTGCTGCTGCGGCGCTGGTTACGGTCTTCTCGAGGGGTGGCGCCGAAGAAGTTACGGTAAGCGCTGGAGAAATGCGGCCCGGAGGAAAATCCACAGGACAAACCGATCTGGATAATCGATTTACTGGTCTGCATCAGCATCTGCCGCGCCTTGTTCAAGCGCAGCTCCAGGTAGTACTGGCTTGGTACGCGATTGAGGTATTGCTTGAAAATCCGCTCCAGTTGCCGACGTGACACGCACACGTGCTGAGCGATTTCGTCGGTGGTCAGCGGCTCTTCAATATTGGCCTCCATCAGCAACACGGCCTGGGTCAGCTTCGGATGGCTGGACCCCAGACGATTTTGCAACGGAATCCGCTGGCGCTCGCCGCCCTCGCGAATGCGCTCCACCACCAATTCTTCCGACACCGCACCAGCCAGCTCGGCGCCATGGTCACGGGCCAAAACGGCCAACATCAGATCCAGCACCGACAACCCGCCGCAGGCGGTCAAACGGTCGCGGTCCCAATCGAATAAATGGCTGGTGGCGATCACCTTTGGAAAACGCTCGGCAAAATCGTCCTGCCAGCGCCAGTGCACCGCCGCACGGTAACCGTCGAGCAAACCGAGCTGGGCCAAGGGATAAACCCCGGCAGAGAGCCCGCCGATCACACACCCGGCACGCACCAGTTGCTTGAGCGAGGCACTCAGTGCCGAGGTCATTGACGCCGGTGGCTCATCGGCCAGCAGAAACAACTTCTGACAGCCTTCCAGACGCCCCAGCCATGGTTCACCCGGCAATTGCCAGGCACCTTCCACGGGCGGTTCGGCCTGCAAAAACAGCAAGTCGTAAACCACTTCTGGGTGGACGCGCTGTGCAACACGCAAGGCTTCCTCGGCCAGTGCCAGCGTCAAGGCTTTGGTGCCGGGCCAGATGAGAAAACCAATTCGATGGGCAGTCATAGCGTGCAATCCGAAACGTATGGCGGTTGTGGGTCGAGCATCAGTGCGCTCGATCTTTATCGGTGGAACCAAGTCTTGCGGTGACGCGGAGCATGACGTGTTCTGGTGCGAAAGGCACAGTCAAAAATGTTTCGTTACTTCAAGCTGCCAGACAGAAACTGCTGAAGACGCTCTGACTGAGGGTTTATCAATACGTCACGAGGGTCGCCGCGCTCTTGGACCTGACCCTTGTGCAGAAAAATCAGCTGGTTCGAGACTTCACGGGCAAAGCCCATTTCATGCGTGACCACCACCATGGTTCGCCCTTCCTGTGCCAGCGCTTGCATCACCTTCAGCACATCGCCAACCAACTCAGGGTCAAGCGCCGAGGTTGGCTCATCAAACAGCATGACCTCGGGCTCCATCGCCAACGCCCGTGCAATCGCTACGCGCTGTTGTTCGCCGCCGGACATATGCCCCGGATACGCATGCTTGCGGTGCGAAACGCCGACTTTGGACAGGTAATGCTCGGCCTTTTCCAGGGCGTCTTTTTTTGACATGCCCAGCACATGGATGGGCGCTTCGATAATGTTTTCCAAGGCGGTCATGTGTGACCACAAATTGAAGTGCTGGAACACCATCGATAACCGCGACCGCATACGTTGCAGCTGTTTCGGGTCAGCGGCTTTCAAGCCGCCCTCCTTGTTCGCCACCAATTTCAGCTCTTCGTTGTTCAGGACGATTTTGCCGGCATGGGGTTGTTCAAGCAGGTTGATGCAGCGCAAAAAAGTGCTTTTGCCCGAGCCGCTGGAACCGATGATGCTGATCACATCGCCCGCCTTGGCCGTCAGGGTCACGCCCTTGAGCACTTCATGACTGCCGTAGCGTTTGTGCAGGTCGTGGACTTCTAGCTTGTTCATCGTTGGGTTCTCACAAAACAGTTCGCGGCGCTGGTCATGGTTCAAGCCTTGCGCGGGGCGAGATAGCCCAGCCAATGGCGCTCGGCCATTTTGAACAGTCGCACCAGAATGAAGGTCAGGCACAAGTAAAACGCGCCAGCGGTGATGTACGCCTCGAACGGTAAATAGAACTGGGCATTGACCGTGCGTGCCGCGCCAGTGATATCGATCAGGGTCACGATCGACGCCAGACTGGTGGTCTGCAGCATCATGATGACCTCGTTGCTGTACTGCGGCAGCGCCCGACGCAATGCCGACGGCAACAGAATCCGTCGGTACATTTTCGAGCGGGACATGCCCATTGCCCTGGCCGCCTCTATTTCCCCGGCCGGGGTCGATTTGAGGCTGCCTGCGATGATTTCAGCGGTGTAGGCGCTGGTATTGATCGCGAATGCCAGGCACGCGCAAAACGTCGCGCTCGACAAAAATGGCCAGAGAAAACTGTCGCGCACGGCTTGGAATTGGGCCAGACCGTAATAAATCAAAAACAACTGCACCAGCATCGGCGTGCCGCGAATCACATAGGTGTAGAGCCAAGCGGGCAGGTTGACCCAAGGGTTTTTCGACACCCGCATCAACCCCAGTGGCAACGCCGCCAGCAGGCCGAACACCAGGGAAATCCCCAGTAATTTGAGGGTAATCAGCAAACCACCAAGGTACAGCGGCAGGCTTTCCCAGACGACGTTGTAATCGAAGATCATAAGTCAGCCTCCCTAACGCCTACTGAGTAGCGTTTTTCGAGGTAGCGCAGCACCAGCAACGACACACTGGTAATCACCAAGTACATCCCCGCCACGGCTAGATAAAAGGTGAACGGCTGTCGAGTCGCATCTGCCGCCTGCTTGGCTTTGAACATCATGTCTTGCAGGCCGACCACCGAAATTAGCGCCGTGGCCTTGGTCAACACTAACCAGTTATTGGTGAACCCAGGAATTGCCAAACGAATCATCTGCGGCACCAGAATCCTGAAAAACACCTTGAAACCGCTCATTCCATAGGCCATACCCGCTTCCGCCTGGCCCTTGGGTATCGCCATGAACGCACCGCGAAAGGTTTCTGACAGGTACGCACCGAAGATGAACCCCAAGGTGCCAACACCGGCCGCCAACGGGTTCAAATCAATGTAATCGTCGAAGCCTAAGAGCGGTGCGACACGGTTCAGCAGGTCTTGGCCGCCATAGAAAATCAGCAGGATCAGCACCAGATCGGGGATCCCGCGAATCACCGTGGAATACAGATCACCCAAGCCGGCAAGCCAACGTACTGGCGACAACCGCAACGACACCCCAACCAGTCCGAGAACGATCGCCAAGGCCATGGACGACAAAGCGAGTTGCAGCGTGAGCCATGCGCCATCGAGGATGACAGCCCCGTAGCCGTTCAACATGATTCAGGTCCTCCAAGCACGACAATGAACAACGGCGCAGGCCAACAAGTCTCTGCTGGCAGCACCGCCACAAGCGTTATTCGCCGTAAATATCGAAGTTGAAGTATTTGTCCTGAATCTGTTTGTATTTGCCGTTAGCACGAATGGCAACGATGGCCGCGTTGATCTTGTCCAGATCAGCCTTGTCACCCTTGCGTACAGCGATACCAATGCCATCGCCGAAATATTTTGTGTCGGTGAAGGCCGGACCGGCGAAGGCATAACCTTTGCCTGCATCGGTGTTGAGAAAGCCGTCTTGCAATAGGGTGGCGTCAGCCAAGGTGCCATCGAGGCGACCGGCAGCAACGTCCAGGTAAATTTCGTTCTGTGAGCCGTACGGTACGATTTCAGCGCCTAAAGGCTTCAGGATTTCCTGAGCGAAACGGTCGTGAATCGACCCGCGTTGCACGCCGATTTTCTTGCCTTTGAGTTCGGTCAGATCGGCGCTGATTACCGTGCCGTCTTTCATGACCAATCGGGCTGGGGTGTTGTAGTACTTATTGCTGAAATCGACCGATTTCTTGCGGTCTTCGGTGATGGACATCGAGGACAGGATGGCGTCGATCTTGCGCACTTTCAGCGCCGGAATCAGGCCATCGAACTCTTGCTCGAACCACGTGCACTTGACCTTCATTTCCTCACACAGCGCGTTGCCAATGTCGTAGTCGAAACCCACGATGCTGCCGTCCGCAGCTTTGGATGCAAACGGAGGGTACGCCGCTTCGATGCCAATTTTCATCGGTTTTTCATCCGCAAATACGGGCTGCACCAACACAGACAACGCCATAGCGCCGAGAAGCATGAATTTTTTCATTATTAGAGCTCCATCGGCGTGAACCGACATAGGACAGCGGTGAGCCACAGGCTCAATAGGCAAAGGAAAACGAGGGCAGCAACGTCTGGGCCGAATGAGGGGCATTCTAACGAGAGGTCCAAAGTCGATATTTCTTCAATGCGACAACTAGTTACAAATGCACTGAAAAAGCGGATTTGGAATATTGACAGTGTTGGAAAATCGTGGGGAGCGAAAAGGAATTTAACCGTTTATACCAGCAAAGAACGCGCCGCTTATTCAGATAAGGCTCTATATCAATGGTTACAATGCTTGGCGAGATTTTGGAGGTCAGTATTTCAAGTTAAATCGCTTCCTAAGACCCCGAAGAAATGATTGGCGGTTACACATTCGGTTACCCGTAAACGTCTGAGTAACGTCGATAAATATCCTGTAGGGGATGCCGTCCCCTCCTCGACGCCGCGCGGTCTTGCTGAATGACCGCGTGGCGCCATTCCCGAATAAATTCGGTCCCACAGATAAACCGCGACCCCTGCAGGACTGAACTTATTCGGGAAGCGTAATAGCTGACACCCCCACTAATCGCCTCGCCAACAAGTTGGTATCTAAAGGGAAAGTGGTCTGGAGCAGGGGCGATAGGTCCGAAGGACCTTCGCCAAAACAAAAACGCCCCGCTCGGCAGCACCGGGCGGGGCGTTTTTTTAACTGCCTGGACTCAGGCGTTCATGGTCTTGTGCGTTTCGATCAGGTGTTGCACTACGCCTGGGTCTGCCAGGGTGGATATATCACCCAAGGAACCGTATTCGCCGGTGGCAATCTTGCGCAGAATGCGGCGCATGATTTTGCCCGAACGGGTTTTCGGCAGCCCCGGTGCCCACTGGATAAAGTCCGGTGAAGCAATCGGACCGATTTCCTTACGCACCCAATTTCTCAATTCCAGGCGCAGCGCCTCACTTGGCTCTTCGCCACCGTTCAGGGTGACGTAGACATAAATGCCCTGCCCTTTAAGGTCGTGTGGCACACCCACAACAGCGGCTTCGGCCACTTTAGGGTGAGCAACCATGGCGCTTTCGATTTCGGCGGTGCCCATGCGGTGCCCGGAAACGTTAAGCACGTCATCCACACGCCCGGTGATCCAGTAATAGCCGTCCTCGTCGCGGCGGGCGCCGTCACCGGTGAAGTACATGCCACGGAAGGTTTTGAAATACGTATCGACGAAGCGGTCATGGTCGCCGAACAACGTACGTGCCTGACCTGGCCACGAATCGAGAATCACCAGATTGCCTTCAGCCGCGCCTTCAATCAGGTTGCCCAAATTATCAACAAGCGCCGGCACGACGCCGAAGAACGGCCGTGTCGCCGAGCCTGGTTTAAGCGCTGTCGCCCCCGGCAGTGGGCTGATCAACACCCCCCCCGTCTCGGTTTGCCACCAAGTATCGACAATCGGGCAGCGCTCTTTGCCGACGGTCTTGTAGTACCAGTTCCAGGCTTCCGGGTTGATCGGCTCACCGACCGAACCCAACAGGCGCAGGCTTGAACCGTCCGCACCCTCAACCGCTTTGCTGCCTTCGGCCATCATGGCGCGAATGGCGGTCGGTGCGGTGTAGAGGATATTGACTTTGTGCTTGTCGATAATCTTCGACACGCGGGTAATGTCCGGGTAATTGGGCACGCCTTCAAACAGCAGGGTCGTAGCACCGTTGGCCAGCGGGCCATAAACGATATAGCTGTGGCCGGTGATCCAACCTACGTCAGCGGTGCACCAGTAGACTTCGCCTGGACGGTAATCGAACACACGTTCGTGGGTCATGGCCGCATAGACCAAGTAACCGCCCGTGGTGTGCTGCACGCCCTTCGGCTTACCGGTGGAGCCCGAGGTGTAAAGAATGAACAGTGCTTCTTCGGCGCCCATTTCTTTCGGCGCGCAATGGCTCGACGCAACCCTCATCAGGTCTTCGTACCAGATGTCACGGTGTTGGTGCCAAGCGATATCGCCGCCGGTGCGTTTGCACACGATGATCTTCTGAACGCTGGCGGTTTCCGGGTTGGTCAACGCCAGATCGACGTTGCTTTTCAGTGCCGTGCGCTTGCCACCGCGCAAACCTTCGTCAGCGGTGATCACGATTTTCGATTTGCAGTCGATGATGCGACCGGCGAGTGCTTCTGGGGAAAAGCCACCGAAGACCACCGAGTGAATAGCGCCGATCCGGGTACACGCCAGCATGGCGACCACAGCTTCGGGAATCATCGGCATATAGATAGTCACCACGTCGCCGCGGTGCACATCCTGGCCACGCAGGGCGTTAGCGAACTTGCAGACTTCTTCGTGCAGCTCGCGATAAGTGATGTCGCGGTGTTCGGAAGGATCGTCGCCTTCCCAGATGATTGCGATCTGATCGCCGCGCTCGGCCAAATGACGATCAAGACAGTTGTAGGAGACGTTCAGGGTGCCGTCAGCGAACCATTTGATGTCGACATGGTGATCGTCGAAAGAGGTTTGCTTGACTAGGGTGAAGGGGGTGATCCAATCAAGACGCTGGGCTTGCTCGCGCCAGAAGCCATCGGGATTGACCACCGACTGCTGGTACATGGCCTTATAGGTCGCCTCGTCGGTCAGCGTTGTCGCTAAAACCTCGGGACGAACAGGATATAGGGAAGCCGCACTCATCTTTGGTACCTCGGTGGACAGTTGTTTTTATATGGGCCCAGTTGTATCGCGTCCGCCCCCGGTAAAGCCATTCGACGATGGTCTTACCGGATTTGGACCACACACTATCCTACGCCCTCTGCCGGTTCGCAACAGCGCGGCCACAACCCGTGTTATCGGCTTCGACGGGGCAGCCAGTCACCCGATACGATCGTTTTCGGGGATTGTTGCAAATTTGATCAATAGCTTTATCAGAACCCCTCGTATATGAAGTGCCGCGACACGCATAGAATCAATCTCGCCAACCGGCAACTGATTAACATGTAACGCCCCCACAAAGGCTTGTTAATCCACTTGTACACTTCGTGACATGCCTGGCTTCACAAGGGTCAGGTTTCCCTCACGCTTAATATAGGAAGTTTAGTGATGAAAGCTGCACTGTTAGTTCTGGCCATGAGTGGTTTTTGCGCATCAGCCTTTGCCGCCGAAGCACCTGACGCAACAGCAAGTTCGAACCTTCCTGTTGAACAATACACTTACGCCAGCCACCTGGACGTTGCGAAAGTTATTTCCATGAGCCCTGCTTCGGATGCTTGCCAAGTAGTGCCAGCGCGTATGGACTACCTCGACTCTGCCGGTAAAGAGCACGTCGTTGAATACCGCGCCATGGGTAACGGTTGCATGGAAGGTTGATTGTACCTGCAGCATCGCTAACCAAACGCCTCGTGGGAGTCATCCCAACGGGGCGTAGTTTTGTCTACGCGTAAGAAATAACTATTAACCGGCGACTTAATACCCACAGACTCCACATTCTGGGTATCACTGCGCGCCTGTTTTCTATGCCGCCCTGTTTATCAAAAACAGCACATTAACTTAATCGTGTTCATCTTCACGCCCAGCCTTCTCGGCGCTCAGTTGATAACCGCGTAACTTGTTCGCAATAGTGGTGTGGGAGACTCCCAACCGCTTGCCTAATTGCCGACTGCTCGGGTGTTGCGCATACAGTTGCTCCAACACCGCCTTTTCAAAACGCCCAACAATGTCATCCAAACCGCCCTCCAGTGAAAAGTCTCCCAATGGCTGGCGTGCGCCGTAGTCGGGAAGCCGGATGTGTTCGGCTTTAACCATACCGCCTTCGCACAGGGACACCGCCTGAAACAGCGCATTTTCCAGTTGGCGTACGTTGCCGGGCCAATGGTAATGACTCAAACGCTCCATCGCCGCTGGTGACATTTTCGGTAGCGGACAGCCTATTTGACGACTGGCCTGATCGAGGAAGTGATTCACCAGCGGTGTTAGACCGTCCAGGCATTCGCGCAGCGGTGGAATGTGCAGCGACAACACGTTGAGCCGGTGATAAAGGTCCTGACGAAACTCACCCTTGGCGCACAGTTCAGACAGGTCGACTTGGGTGGCGCAAATCACCCGCACGTCCAGGTGCATCTCCTCATCGCTGCCCACCCGACGAAAACAGCCATCCTGCAAAAAACGCAGCAGCTTCACTTGCAAACGCGGGCTCATTTCGCCCACACCGTCCAGGAACAAGGTGCCGCCCGCCGTCAGCTCAAGCAAACCGAGCTTGCCCTCAGCCCGCGCGCCTTCGAATGCGCCGGGGCCGTAACCGAACAATTCGGTCTCGGCCATGGATTCCGGCAGTCCGGCGCAATTAAGCGCCATCAACGGTGATTGCCCACGCGGACTGGCCAAGTGGCAAGCGCGCGCCAGCAGCTCTTTACCGGTGCCGGTTTCGCCCTCAATCAACAACGGCGCATCCAATGGCGCCATGCGCCGTGCTTCACGGACCACGGCGGCCATGACTTTTGAGCTTTGGAAAATACTGTCGAAACCGCGCATTTCCTGCTTGCGCACGTGGTAAATCCGCTCGCCCACGCGGTCCGCCCGGTGCAAGGTCAACACCGCGCCCGCCATGGCTTCGCTGTCATCGTGCTGGGATTGTAACGGTGCAATGTCCGCCAGAAACACATCGCCCCGAACCTTGACCCGTAACCCGTTGATCCTGGATTTGTTGGCCCGAACCAGCGCCGGCAAGTCGAAATCTTCGGTGTAACGCGACAGCGCAATGCCCGGTACCTCGTCGACCCGCACACCCAGCAATTGCGCCGCTGCCCGATTGGCCGCAACGATGGAGCCGCCCATGTCGATGGACAACACCGGAAACTCCAAGGCGCCGAGCAGCGCGTTAAGTTCCATGTGTCGACGTTCGCTGGGCATCAATCCGACACGCTTGACCCCGAACACACCGGTGATGGCTTCGAATTTAGGGCGCAGGGTTTGGAACTGGAGATTGATCAGGTTCGGACAAAGTAAATAAATCGCGTCGCCGCGCTCACCGCCGACTTCACCTAGGGCAACGTTGACGCCGTACTCCACCAACAAATTAAGGATGTCGCGGAGAATGCCGATGCGGTTTTGGCAGTGCACTTTGATGCGCATAATCGGTTTGATCCTGAAAAACGGTCTTTTTTATTTTTCGGCTGTTTTAGTCGTCAAGATTATGTGACAGCCGCCGGGCAATTCCCATCACCTGCGCCCCGTCTTTTCGGAACACATAGGCATTAACGTAAACCTTTCGTTACGGCTAGCTGTTTTATTACGGTTATTCCCGCTGTTTCCCCGCATTCGGGTGCCATCAAATGCGTTATCTCTAAGGTCATACCTAACAAGAAGCTTCCCCCGAGGAGAACAGCATGACGCAGACCTCGTACGTGGCCCGCGAGCCCGACGTGAATGGCTTTATCGACTACCCACCTGCCGAGCATGCAGTGTGGAACACCTTGATCACGCGGCAACTCAAGGTGATAGAAGGCCACGCCTGCCAGGAGTATTTCGACGGTATCGAACAGCTGGGTTTGCCCCATGACCGCATTCCGCAATTGGCCGAGGTCAATAAGGTGCTGGGCGCCACCACGGGCTGGCAGGTCGTTCGCGTTCCAGCATTGATCCCCTTCCAAAAGTTCTTCGAATTACTGGCTAACAAACAATTTCCGGTGGCGACCTTTATTCGCAGTCAGCAAGAGTTGGATTACCTGCAAGAACCCGACATCTTCCATGAGGTGTTTGGCCATTGCCCGCTGCTGACCAACCCGTGGTTTGCTGAATTCACCCACACCTATGGCAAGCTGGGTTTGAGCGCGAGCAAGGAACAGCGTGTCTATCTGGCGCGCCTGTACTGGATGACCATCGAGTTCGGGTTGGTGGACACGCCCCAGGGTCGGCGAATTTACGGTGGTGGGATTCTGTCCTCACCCAAAGAAACGGTTTACAGCCTGTCCTCCGCGCCGGAACATCAGGCGTTCGACGCTCTGGAAGCGATGCGCACGCCGTACCGAATCGATATTTTGCAGCCGCTGTATTTTGTCCTGCCAAGCTTGAAGCGGCTGTTCGACCTCGCCCACGAAGACATCATGGGCCTGGTTCGACAGGGTATGCAGCTCGGGTTGCACGCCCCGAAATTCCCACCAAAAATCAAAGCTGCCTGATCAGGAATCTTTTTATGAGCACCCTCAACCAAGCCCACTGCGAAGCCTGCCACGCCAACGCGCCACAGGTCAGCGACGAAGAATTGCCTGTTCTGATCAAGCAGATCCCGGATTGGAACATCGAAGTACGCGATGCCGTGATGCAGCTGGAAAAGGTCTTCGTGTTCAAGAATTTCAAGTTCGCGCTTGCGTTCACCAACGCGGTCGGCGAAATTGCCGAAGCCGAGGGTCATCACCCTGGCTTGCTCACCGAATGGGGCAAAGTAACCGTGACGTGGTGGAGCCACTCGATCAAAGGGCTGCACCGCAACGATTTCATTATGGCCGCCCGCACTGACGAAGTGGCCAAAGGTGCCGAGGGCCGCAAGTAATGCATTTCAACGATATCCAGCGAGTACCAGGCGATCCGATTCTGGGGTTGATCGAGGCGTACGCGACTGATACGAACCCGAACAAATTCGACCTTGGCGTGGGCGTCTATAAAGACGCTGCGGGCCTGACGCCGATTCTGCGCTCGGTCAAACTGGCCGAGCAGCGTCTGGTGGATCAGCAAACCACCAAGACTTATATCGGTGGCCACGGCCAGTCGAATTTCGGCACCCTCATCAGCGAACTGGTGCTGGGCAAGGACTCACCCCTGTTCGCGCAGAAGCGGGTCGGCGCAACGCAAACGCCAGGCGGTACCGGCGCCTTGCGTCTGTGTGCGGATTTCATCGCCCGTTGTCTGCCGGGGCGCGGTATCTGGTTGAGCGATCCGACCTGGCCGATTCACGAATCCATCTTTAGCGCAGCCGGGCTCAATGTCAGTCATTACCCGTACGTGGGCAGCGACAACCGCTTGAACGTCGAGGCAATGCTTGCCACGTTAAATCAGGTGCCACGTGGCGATGTGGTACTGCTGCACGCCTGCTGCCATAACCCGACAGGTTTTGATCTGTCCCAAGACGATTGGCGGCAAGTGCTGGAGATTGTGCGCCGCCGCGATCTGCTGCCGTTGATTGATTTCGCCTACCAGGGCTTCGGCGACGGCCTGGAGCAGGATGCATGGTCGGTGCGACTGTTTGCCGACGCATTGCCGCAATTGCTGATTACCAGCTCGTGCTCAAAGAACTTTGGCCTGTACCGCGAGCGCACCGGCGCATTGATCGTGTGCACCGACACCGCTGAAAAGCTCTTGGATGTGCGCAGTCAGTTGTCGTCCACCGCGCGCAATTTGTGGTCGAATCCGCCGGACCATGGCGCCGCCATCGTTGCTGAAATCCTCGGCGACCCTGAGCTGAAAAGCCTGTGGATGGATGAGGTGGAAGAGATGCGCGCGCGCATTGCGCAGCTCCGTGCAGGTCTGGTCGAGGCTCTGACACCGCTGGGCTTGGGCGAACGTTTTGCGCACATTGGCGTGCAACGCGGGATGTTTTCCTACACCGGACTGAACGACGCTCAGGTGGCCAGATTGCGTTATGAACACAGCGTGTATTTGGTCAGCGCTGGACGCGCCAACATTGCCGGCATCGATGCCTCGCGCCTCGACCTGTTGGCCCAGGCAATCGCCGACGTCTGTCACGACTGACAGGATTTTCCTATCGTTGTCATCAATCGCGCCCTTCCTGGGCGCGATTGCGTTGTGCCACCCAAGCAGCCTGTCGCTAAATGGCAAAAGAGTGGCAGATAAAGTCTGATTGTCATTTCCAGTGCTGTATCCTGCCCAAGCTTTACATAAGCACGGATCTTTCCAGCACCTTCAATCAGATCTTGCGCGGAGCGACGACGATGCATGAAATACCGAACTTCCCTTACCCAAGCCTTCACGAACCACAGCAATCCCCCAAGGCCCAACAAGCACCCGGCCGACAAGCCGAGTTGAAAGCCAATCCGGTCAAAGCTAAAGATAGCCAACGCGCTAAAAGCCGAGACTGACGGCAGTTATTCAGACCGTATGCCAAACCAGTGTTTTGCGCCTGTTTGCATACGGTCTGTTATGCCTCCTGCCCCCCCCCGCATTCGTGCATCGCTCTGAACAACACAAGTGAGCAGTGAAATGGCTAACCTTTCCGACCCCACCGCCCGCGTCGTGATGGAAACCACTGAAAGAATGGTCGAAATATGGTCCCGCCTCAGCACCGAAAAACAGACGGCTTTACTCCAGCGCTTCGGCACCAAAGAAACCGCGCTCGCCGCACTGGTCACGACCCAACTGCTTAACCCTGCCAAACGCTGATCTGTTTTTTGCCTTTGGCAAAACAGTCCGCTAGATTTTTCCGTATTTTTTCTAAGCCAATCTCCAGCGATGTCTCAACCGCCGCTATGATAAGCAGCCTTGATCGCGCCTAAAGCTGAAACGTTTCTTCTGCAACGCGTTGCGCGCCACCATTTCCTGCTAAAACGTGGATTTTTACGCATGCCAGACTCCTCGCCCGCCGCCGCAGAACGACCGATGGCGGTCACCCTGCAGGTCGTTTCCATTGTCTTGTTCACCTTTATCGGCTACCTGAACATTGGTATCCCGTTGGCGGTCCTGCCGAGCTATGTCCACACCGATCTGGGTTTTGGCGCCGTGGCTGCCGGACTGGTGATCAGCGTCCAATACCTGGCGACACTGCTCAGCCGCCCGTATGCCGGCCGGATCATCGACAACCGTGGCAGCAAAAAAGCCGTGATCTACGGCTTAGCGGGGTGTGGGCTCAGCGGTGTGTTCATGCTGGTGTCCGCTTGGCTGCACAACGCGCCGATGCTCAGTTTGATCTGTTTGTTCATCGGTCGACTGGTGTTAGGCAGCGCTGAAAGCTTGGTGGGCTCCGGCTCCATTGGCTGGGGGATCGGCAAGGTTGGCGCGCTTAATACGGCCAAAGTGATCTCTTGGAACGGCATCGCCAGCTACGGCGCGCTAGCGATTGGCGCACCGCTTGGGGTGTTGTTGGTCCAGGAGTTTGGCTTATGGAGCATGGGATTCAGCATTATCCTGCTCGCGGCTCTGGGCCTGAAACTGGCCTGGAACAAGGAGCCAGCACCCATCGTGATGGGTGAACGTTTGCCGTTTATGCACGTGCTGGGTCGCGTGCTGCCCCATGGCACTGGGTTGGCATTGGGTTCGATTGGCTTCGGCACCATAGCCACGTTCATCACGTTGTATTACGCCAGCCACAGTTGGCCGAATGCAGTGTTGTGTTTGAGCCTGTTTGGCGCCTGCTTCATCGGTGCGCGCTTGCTGTTCGGGAAATTCATCAACCGCCTCGGTGGCTTCCGCGTGGCGATTGCTTGCCTATCCGTCGAAACGCTGGGCTTGGTGCTGTTATGGGTCGCACCCACACCGTCGCTGGCCTTGGCCGGCGCGGCACTCACCGGTTTCGGATTTTCCTTGGTGTTTCCGGCATTGGGGGTAGAGGCCGTGAACCTGGTACCGGCCTCCAGCCGGGGTGCAGCAGTGGGTGCGTACTCGCTGTTCATCGACCTGTCACTGGGCATCACCGGCCCGGTCGCCGGAGCCATCGCCTCGGGCTTCGGCTTTGCTTCAATCTTCCTCTTCGCCGCCTTGGCGGCGCTGACCGGATTAATCCTCAGCGTTTACCTGTACCGCCAGGCGGTGCATCTACGGGATTATAAGCCGTAGGCGTTGCGTTCATCTGTAGGAGCCAACGTGTTGGCGATGCAACAGGCGGCGCGGTGAGTCAGTTGCTGCGCCTCGCCAACAAGTGCAACACCACTGCCAGTACCGACGGCAGCTAACGTCCCTAACCCCCTCGGTATCTTTCACCTTTTTACACGCCCCAGTATTTCCAGCGGCGGACACATGTTGAACCTTCATGTACGAGGCGCCACCGCCGATAGAATTAAACAAGACCGAGCTTGGCAACTATACCCATCCCAATCATTACCAATAGAAGTAACCCGCTGGTCCAGTGCAACATGACAAGTTGCAGTCTTAGGTCAGCTGGGAAATTTTTCAAATCCTCGGCACTAGCCCCTCCATCGCGGAGGTGGACACGAGGCATGGTCATTAATCCCATAATTGCACCCAGAAGATGCAACCGCCCCCATGGACCTGCATGCAATAAAAATGCTCGAATGGTAATAGTGGGGCAATTTTTCAGATGGCTTAACATCAGTTCGACTTTGTTGTATGCAAGATAAAACGCTATGCCAATGCAAGTGAAGACGCCTACAAAACCGATTAAACTTATGTAGAAATAACCGTTTTCACCAGTACTAAGGCTCATTTACTTTTCTCGTAAATGAGTTCACCCGCTTTTTCACCTGCCATTGCGAGGCCAATGCCAGCTGCAAAAGAACCCGCTCCGACTACTACGATGCCGCAAACAAGCGTTCCCGCTCCAAGCGTTGGTACCCCTAGCGCTGCACAGATAACGCCAGTGGAGCCGACTAATGCGAAACTACCTAACGCACCCCCACCCACCGTACCTACAAAACTTCCGCCCTCGGCATATTTCACCTTTTTACAAGCCTCAGTATTTCCCGCTACGCAAACATCCTGAACCTTCATGTAAGAAGCTCCGCCGCCAATTGCTATCCCCACGTACCCGCCGTATTTGAGATATTTGGATGCCCTAGCCACGCCGGCAAGGTGAGTGGCATAACCGGAGTTCATGCCGTAGTCGCCAGCTCTTCCCCAACCGTGTACCAAACTACGACTGGAAATACCTAGAGTCATAAACCCAATTCCTTTTTTCGATAGCTATTTAGGCTACTGAAAAACGGACTGAAGGGCTGTAGGACGCTTCTGAAAATGCAGGTTGCTGGCGCATTTTTGTGGCGCTAAGTGACCTCCAGCTAAAAATCCACCTTCCCACGCCCAGCCTTGATACTGCCGCGCAGCGTCTTGCCTTCCAAACGGCGTTTCTTTGAACCCAGGGTCGGCTTGGTTGGGCGTCGTTTCTTCTCGACTTTGGTTGCGTTGATGATCAACTCGGTCAAGCGTTCCAACGCATCGGCGCGGTTTTGCTCTTGAGTTCGGTACTGCTGGGCCTTGAGCACAATCACACCGTCACCGGTGATGCGACTGTCGCGCAGCGCGAGCAAGCGCTCCTTGTAGAACGGCGGCAAGGACGAGGCGTTGATGTCGAAGCGCAAATGCACCGCGCTCGATACCTTGTTGACGTTTTGCCCTCCGGCACCTTGGGCGCGGATGGCCGTCAACTCGATCTCGGCATCGGCGAGCTGCACGTTATTGGAAATCACCAGCATATGAGCATTACATGGTCCTGAAGCGTTCAACGATCTGCAACGAACGAAGTTAAAACGTGGCACATTGTACACCGCCGCACTCCACCGATTTATTGCAACCGCCTACATAGACCTGTCTCTAGTTGCTGACCGAACGGATGGGAAACGGTCCACACTCACTTCAAACAAATAGCTGACTGTATTTTGGCGCGAAATAAGTTTTGTTCATTCAGAACTGCATTCGGTCCCCGGCTGCCCGTCAAACCTCCACGCTTCAGCGCCTGTAAGTGACTCATTGGCGTTACACCATTCGAAAAATTTATTGCGCATAAAACATTCATAAACTAGTTTTTCTACTGTCTGCTGGCCAATCATGGTTAGCGCGATTTTCGGCGGGGACATTTAGAACCAAGCAATTAAAGGTGATGAATGTGCCCGCCGCTTTCTCTTCAATCAGCTTTTCTAACACGCCCTCCAGCAGATGCGGTGTGCTGCACCTGCAACGCCTGGCTGCCCCTCCTCGCAACGGGATGGATCCATGGACCAGATCAGCGCAATCGAACATTTTTTGCACGACCTGAAACATCACCCGGCCGTCGAATACACGTTTAAACCACAAGTGCTCATCGGCTACACCGACGCCTATTCAGCGCTCGTCAGTAACATCATCGAAACCGCCCTGGAAGATGACTCCTTTCGTTTCAGCGCAATGAACTTGAACACGTCGTCCACTGACTCGCTGAAAAACGCAATCATAGAGAACGACCTGTACATGCTGCTGTATGACACCTCAACCCAGTCCGACCTAAGCACTAAAGGCCCTGGGTTCATTCAGGAGTTGAGGACTGTCATGAACGAAAATCCGAAGAAGTCGTTGCTGCTCAAAAATTATGGCCGCTTCTTCTAGCGACGTCGTGACCCCGCTATACGTCCCTGTCACCCATAAAAAAACGCCAACCTCTCGGTTAGCGTTTTTTTACATCTGCTGCTAAAGCCAGACGATTACTGCGGTTTGCGACGACCAAAGCCTGGACGCTGGCCAGAGCCTGCTGGCGGACCGTTGCGTTTGCCCGAAGGCTTGCCGTTGTCTACCAGAACAATGCCCGCACGCTGCTGTTTAGGCTTGGCTGGGCGCTTGCTCACGTCACTTGGACGTTCTGCGACTGGCGTGCCGCGGCTGTCCGAACGCCCGTTGGCTGGACGCGGAGTGCGAGGTGAATCACCACGCGGCGAACGCTCGGCCGACTCACTGCGCGGAGTACGCGGAGCGCTGGCACCGTCTTCACGCGGTTTGCGTGCAGGACGTTCAGCACCTTCGCTGCGGCCACGCAACGGACGATTAGTCTCGCCGCCTGCACCGGAACGCCCGGTGGCAGGACGCGGAGCACGACCCGACGAGTCGGAACGCGGGCCTGACGGACGCGTGTCACGGTTGCCTTCCGAACGAGGACGGTCGCGCTCGCTACCGGTCACTTGCGGCTGACGTGGCGCACGCTCGCCGGTCGGTGCCGGAGCGCCTGGGTTGGCCGGACGCAACGTACGAACGCGCTCGCCTTTGCCCAATGGGCGCGACGATTGACGCTGAAGACGCTCCATCTTGTCTTTGGTCTTGGCGTTCATTTGCGGCTGAGCAACCGGCGTCAGGCCCACTTCGGCGCTGAGGGTGTCGACTTCGTACTGGCTCATTTCGCGCCAGCGACCCATCGGCAGATCAGAGTTAAGGAAAACCGGACCGTAACGCACCCGCTTCAAGCGGCTGACCACCAGGCCCTGGGATTCCCAGAGACGGCGGACTTCGCGGTTACGACCTTCCATCACGACGCAGTGGTACCAATGGTTGAAGCCTTCACCGCCCGGCGCTTGCTGAATGTCGGTGAAACGCGCTGGACCATCTTCCAGGACCACACCGGTCTTGAGGCGCAGCAGCATGTCGTCATCGACTTCGCCACGCACACGGACCGCGTATTCACGGTCCATCTCGAAAGACGGGTGCATCAGGCGGTTGGCCAATTCACCGTCAGTGGTGAACATCAGCAAACCGGTGGTGTTGATGTCCAGACGACCGATGTTGACCCAGCGGCCCTCTTTCGGGCGCGGCAAGCGATCAAACACCGTCGGCCGACCTTCTGGGTCGTCACGGGTGCAAATTTCACCGTCTGGTTTGTTGTACATGATGACGCGACGTACCGATTCGGCCGTCTCTTCGCGTTTTATCACGCGGCCATCAACGCTGATGGCGTCATGCAGGTCGACGCGTTGACCGAGGGTCGCGTCTTTGCCATTGACTTTGATTCGGCCTTGGCTGATCCAGTCTTCGACGTCACGTCGTGAACCTACGCCAATACGTGCCAGAACCTTTTGCAGTTTTTCGCCTGCTGGGCCGTCTTCTTTGCTGTCAAGCGTGTCTTTGTCACTCATCTGGGCACCTCCCGGTGTGTCGATAACAGGTCGCGCTGAGAAATGGCGCGAGCTGATTGCTGAATCTGAAGCCTATGGCGATGTATGAAATCGCAAAAGGTCGCGAATCATACGCGCAAGGCGCCTACTGCGCACCAAAGACTAGTGCATTTGCGTAGGCTTACTTCTTTTTCCGCCGATCGGCCGCCTTCATTTGAATCAAACGCTGGGCGGAATCGGCCAGCACCTTGCGCCGGTCGCCTTTGTCGAGCTTTTTCCAAGCCTTGATTTCGCGCTTGCTGCGGCCACACCCTACGCAGATATCGTCATCGAACTTGCAGACGCTGATGCAGGGATTTTTGCTGCTCATGGAAGAGTCCTAAGTTTTTCTGTAGGAGGGCCCACGTCTTCCACGCCGCGCAATGGCGAAGCAAACACAGGCCTTTGGGAGCGCGCTTCTACAACAAATAGCCGTGATTCAATACGTTATTCGTTGTTGGAGGGTTCGGTGCCGCCTTCTTCGTCCTGCTCGGCGAGATCAGCCCGCAGCAAGTCGTCGAAGTCTGTCTTGAGACCCAACTCCATGGCGTCAAGTTCGACCAATAAACTGCGGAAACTGGTTTCGTCCCGTGGCGGCTCAGGTTCCGCGTCCGGGTCGAGGCTGGCGTCGGCCATGGCTTGGAGGTTGGCGGGCACCGGGGCGTCGTCGAAATCGAGCATGGGCTCAGGTTCCAGCTCGCGCAGTGCAGCCAACGGCGGCAGGTCATCCAGGTTTTTCAGGTTGAAGTGATCGAGAAACGCCTTGGTCGTGGCAAACATCGCAGGCCTGCCCGGCACTTCACGGTAGCCGACAATCCTGATCCATTCGCGTTCCAGCAGTGTTTTAACGATGTGGCTGTTGACCGCCACGCCCCGTACGTCTTCGATTTCGCCCCGAGTGATCGGTTGGCGGTAAGCAATCAACGCCATGGTTTCCAGCATTGCCCGTGAATAACGCTGCGGCCGTTCTTCCCACAAGCGGCCCACCCATGGCGAATACTGCTCGCGGATCTGCAAGCGATACCCAGAGGCAACTTCTCTTAATTCAAACGCACGGCCCTCGCAGGATTTCCCCAACATTTGCAGGGCTTTTTTAAACACCGGGAGCTCAGGACGCTCGCCGTCTTCGAACAGCTCGAACAGCCGTTCCAGCGACTGTGGTTTTCCAGATGCCAGCAAAAAAGCTTCGAGCAGGGGGGCCAGCTCGCGGGGATCAGTCAGGTTCATGCGTTGGCTCTTTGCTCGATTATTCGGCTCTTGCCCGGACGTGTATCGCCGCGAAGGCCTCGTTTTGCACCAGGTCCACCAAGGATTCTTTGACCAGTTCCAGAATCGCCATGAAGGTCACGACCACACCGAGGCGCCCTTCTTCGGCGGTGAACAGTTCGGAAAACGGCACGAATCCGCCGCCCTTGAGGCGCTCCAGCACATCACTCATGCGCTCCCGGGTCGACAACGCTTCGCGACTCACCTGGTGACTTTCAAACAGGTCGCCCCGGCGCAGCACTTCGGCCATAGACATCAACAGTTCGTCGAGGCTGACATCGGGCAGCAGTCGGCGCGCTTGGGCTTCGGGGGCGTCCAGCTTAGGCACCACCACGTCACGCCCAACCCGACTCAGACCATCGATGCCTTCGGCCGCCGCCTTGAAGCGCTCGTATTGTTGCAGACGCCTGATCAACTCGGCGCGTGGATCGTCTTCTTCGGCTTCGATCTCCGCCGAGCGTGGCAGCAGCATCCGCGACTTGATCTCGGCCAACATGGCTGCCATCACCAGATACTCCGCCGCCAACTCCAGGCGCACGGTTTTCATCAGCTCGACGTACCCCATGTATTGCCGAGTAATTTCGGCTACTGGGATATCGAGGATGTTGATGTTCTGTTTGCGAATCAGGTACAGCAGTAAGTCTAGCGGACCTTCGAACGCGTCGAGAAACACCTCCAGCGCGTCCGGCGGAATATAGAGGTCTTGCGGCATGTGCATTACCGCTTGGCCGTAGACCATGGCGAACGGTAACTCTTGCTGAGCGCCCGCTTGGCTGTCTAGCGTTTCAAGCGATGCCATTCAGGCCTCAACCTCGAACGGTCGCGGGTCGCCGCAGCCCACCCGGATGATCTGGGCTTCGCCGTCTGCCAGATTGATAACAGTGGACGCCGAAATACCGCCGATACCGCCGTCAATGATCAGGTCAACCTGATGCTCCAGCAGTTGGCGCATTTCATACGGGTCGCTCAAGGGTACGGTCTCGCCGGGCATGATCAAGCTCACACTCATCAACGGCTCGCCCAGCTCCACCAACAACGCTTGCGCAATCGGATGGCTTGGCACGCGCAGGCCAATGGTCCGGCGCTTGGGGTGCAGGATCAACCGTGGTACTTCGCGGGTGGCGTTGAGAATGAAGGTGTACGGCCCCGGCGTGTGGATTCTGAGCGCACGAAACGCCGCCGTATCGACTTTGGCATAGGTACCCAGCTGCGACAGATCACAGCACATCAGGGTGAAGTTGTGCTTGTCGTCCAATTGGCGCAAACGGCGAATACGCTCGATGGCGCTTTTATCGCCGATCTGACAACCCAGCGCGTAAGACGAATCCGTGGGATACACCACCAGTCCACCGGACTTGATGATCTCAGCTGCTTGCTTTATCAGACGCGCCTGCGGGTTTTCCGGGTGCACCTGGAAAAATTGACTCACGGTATCTTCCTGTTCAGACGGCAGTAGGCTGGTCATGTTTGAATCGACACCAAAGTGGCGGTAGGTCCTCAGGCAACGGGCGGTAAACGCCAATCTCGGACCAGGCGCCAGGGGCATGAAAGTCACTGCCGGCAGTTACCAGCAGACCAAACTCACGAGCCAGAATAGCCAGACCACCGACCTGTATTGCGGGTTGCAGGCCGTTGACTACTTCAATCGCGTGGCCGCCAGCCTGAAGATAGTCGGCGACCAATTTACGACGTTTACTGCGGGTGAAATCATAATGCCAAGGGTGTGCCAGGCTGACCCAGGCTTTGGCTTCGCGCAGGGTCGCTACGGTTTCTTCCAGCGTAGGCCAATGTTGTTTGACGTCGCCCAGTTTGCCAGCGCCCAGCCATTTACGAAACGCCTCGGCGCGATCCTTGACAAAACCGGCCCGGACCATAAAGTCCGCGAAGTGCGGTCGAGCCGGTGCATTACCACTGTCACCAAGCTCCTGCTGGATGGCGCGAGCACCTTCCAGTGCCCCCGGCATACCTTTGATCGCCAATTTTCGGCTTATTTCTTCAGCGCGCAACCAGCGACCATGGTGTAAACGCTCAATAGCGTCGACCAAGGCGGGCGCGTTCATGTCGAAATCGTAGCCTAAAACATGGATGGTGGCACCGCCCCAGGTACAGGATAATTCAACACCGTTGACCAACTGCATACCCAGCGCAAGCGCCGCAGTACGGGCCTCTTCGAGTCCTTCGAGGGTATCGTGGTCGGTCAGGGCGAGCACCCGCACACCGTTTTCAAACGCACGCGCAACAAGGACCGCAGGCGCTAGTGCGCCATCGGAAGCAGTGCTGTGGCAGTGCAGGTCAACATTCATAGGTGGCGCTTTCGCTGTCATTGATGTTTGTTATTATGCCGCCACATCCTGCATCTGGCTGCCATTGTGAAACAATTCATCGACTTCATTCCGCTGCTGCTGTTTTTCATCGTGTACAAAATCGATCCTCGCGCCGTCGACATTCTTGGCCACAGCGTCATGGTGGGCGGGATTTTCAGCGCCACGGCCATGTTGATCATCAGTTCGATCGTGGTGTATGGCATTTTGTTCATCACTCAACGCCGACTGGAAAAAAGCCAGTTGCTAACCTTGCTCGCCTGCCTTGTGTTTGGCAGCCTGACGTTGGCTTTCCATAGCGAAGCCGTCCTCAAGTGGAAAGCACCAGTGGTCAATTGGGTGTTCGCCCTGGCCTTTGCCGGCAGTCACTTCATCGGTGATCGTCCGCTGATTCAACGCATCATGGGCCACGCACTGACCTTGCCGCAGGCGATCTGGACCCGACTGAACATCGCCTGGATCATCTTTTTCGTATTCTGCGGTGCAGCCAACTTGTACGTGGCCTTCACGTATCAGGATTATTGGGTGGACTTCAAAGTGTTCGGCAGCCTCGGCATGACCTTGCTGTTTTTGCTCGGCCAAGGGATATTCCTCGCCCGCCACCTGCACGATGCGGATTCCTCAACGCCTGAAACCAAGGATTGAATATGCTCTACGCTATCATTTCGACCGATGTCGCCAATTCATTGGAAAAACGCTTGGCTGCCCGGCCTGATCACTTGGCACGCCTGACCCTGCTGAAAGAACAAGGCCGCATGGTCTTGGCCGGGCCGCATCCGGCCATCGACAGCAATGATCCCGGCACCGCAGGTTTCTCCGGCAGCTTGATCGTCGCCGAGTTCGAATCCCTGACAGCCGCGCAAGCCTGGGCCGACGCTGATCCGTACGTCGCCGCTGGAGTGTATGCCAACGTGATGGTCAAGCCGTTCAAACAAGTAATGCCGTAACACAGCGTGCGGGCGCCGCGCTTGAGCGCGGCGCCCATGGATCATTGCGGTATTGCTCACGATTGCGTTAAACCTGCCGATAACCCGCCGATACTCAATAAAAATATAAGGCGTTCAGATGCGTTCAGGTTCGATGTATTTGTTGTGGGCCCTATTGAGCGTTGGCGTCAACGCTCAGGCCGAAGAACCCTCCACTCCATCGGTGTCCACTGCGGTACCGCTGAACACGGGTAGTCGGATCGCCGATTTGCAGCTGCGCCTTACAGCAAGCGAGCAACAGCGCGAGAAATTGAGCCAGCAAATCCTAAGTAAAGACACTGAACGTGAAAGCCTGCTGAGTCGACTGCGCCAAGAGAACCAACGCCTCACGTTGCAACTCAAAGAATCGCAGACTGCCGCGCCGCAACGTATGCTCACCGAGCAACAACAATGGTTCGTTACTGGCGGCGGTGTCGCTATGATTGCCCTTCTTTGCGGTATCTTTGCCAGCGGCTGGCGTAGACAACGTCGGCAGTGGCTAAATTGAGTGAGTCATGAGCGAACTGTTACTAATTGATGATGATAAGGAGCTCTGTGAGCTTCTGAGCAGTTGGCTAAGCCAGGAAGGCTTTCAGGTGCAGTCTTGCCACGATGGCAGCAGCGCTCGACGCGCATTGGCGCAATCGACGTCGCCAGCCGCCGTCGTACTGGACGTGATGCTGCCGGATGGCAGCGGTCTCGAACTGCTTAAACAATTGCGTACCGACCACCCTGATTTGCCGGTGCTGATGCTGTCAGCCCGTGGCGAACCGTTGGACCGCATTCTCGGCCTCGAACTGGGCGCCGACGATTACCTGGCCAAACCTTGCGACCCGCGAGAACTCACCGCTCGCTTGCGCGCCGTCCTGCGCCGCAGCCACTCCTCGGCGGCATCCAGCCAGCTCGAACTGGGGGATCTGTGTTTCAGCCCGGTGCGCGGCGTGGTCACCATCGACGAGCATGAATTTACCCTGACCGTTTCGGAAAGCCGTTTGCTCGAAGCGCTGCTGCGTCAACCCGGCGAGCCGCTGGACAAGCAAGAACTGGCGCAGCTGGCACTGGGTCGCAAGTTGACGCTGTATGACCGCAGCCTAGACATGCACGTCAGCAACCTGCGCAAGAAAATCGGCCCCCACGCCGACGGCCGCCCAAGAATCGTCGCCCTGCGCAGTCGCGGTTATTACTACTGCGTTTGAAACGCTTGCGTCTTCGAGGCGGCAGAGCGTCAGGACTGAAGCTTTCCCGAATAAATTCGGTCCCACAGACTGAACTGACCCCAAAAAATTCTGTAGGAGCTGCCAAAGGCTGCGATAAGGTTTGAAGGACCTTCGCCAACAAGTTGGCTACAGAAAACAGCGTTTACAGCGCGATTCAAAGGACGCGGCGGGAATCTATTCCAGGTGATTTCGTCTTTACCCAAGCTTTACTGTCACCTGACCGCCGTTGACCTTGTTCTCCCTACACTGGCCTCAACCGGCATCGAGTCGGATCCGAGACAAGGAGATTCACCATGCGTAAGACTTTAATCGCCCTGCTGTTTGCTGCTGCTCTGCCTACTGTTGCGATGGCCATGCCTCCCGAAGACGGTGGCGGTCATAGCGGTGGCATGCACAGCCACAGCCCCTACAGCCAATTGAACCTGACCCCGGATCAACGCCAACAAATCGGGCGGATCATGTTTGAGCAGAAGCGTAACCGCGACGAAGTCACCGAGCGTTACCTGCAAATGCTGACCCCTGCCCAACAGAAAAGCATGCAGGACGAGCTAGCCGCCAAACACATCAAAGCCCAGAGCGATGTCCGTGCGCTGCTAAAGCCTGATCAGCAAAAACAGTTCGACGTGATCCAGCAACAAGAGGCTCAACGCCGTGCCGACCACGCCGAGTTCCAGGCATGGAAAGCGCAAAAGGCTCAGCAAGCTCAATAACTGCTGGCTTGCCCTACCCGACACATTTAAATGTGTCGGGTTTTTATTGTTTTGAGGAATTCACGTGCGTTCATTGTTCTGGCGAATTCTGGCAAGTTTCTGGTTAGCTATAGCCCTGGTGGCAGGGCTGTCGATTTTGCTCGGGCACATGCTCAATAAGGACGCCTGGATCCTCAGTCGCCATCCAGGCATCGCCAAATTGGCGCAGAACTGGACCCAACTCTATGAAGACAAGGGTCAAGAAACCGCACAGGAATACCTGCAACAGCGAAAACGGCGTTATCACGTTGATGTTCAGGTGCTCAACGAAAGCGGTGAAGCGCTGGTACGCGGGACATTTCCACCTCGGGCGGCGGCCTTCGAAGCGCGCCAGCACAACGACCCCGAGCAACTTCCGTGGCGTCGTCTAACCAGCGAGTACACCAGCCCGAAAAGCGGCGAAACCTATTTATTCATCTACCGCATCCCCCACCCGGAGCTGAATGCGTGGCACCGTGACAGCTTGATCTGGCCCCTCAGCGCTCTGGGTATTGCGCTGGTGGTACTGACGCTGTTCAGTTTAATGGTGACGCTGTCCATCACTCGCCCGCTCAGTCGATTGCGCGGTGCGGTGCATGATTTGGGGCAAACCACTTATCAACAGAACAGCTTGGCGCAACTGGCAAATCGTCGCGACGAGTTCGGCGTGCTGGCTACCGACTTCAACCGTATGGGCGCCCGCCTGCAAGCCTTGATCGGTAGCCAGCGTCAGTTACTGCGTGACGTTTCCCATGAGTTGCGCTCGCCCTTGGCGCGGTTGCGTATTGCGTTGGCGCTGGCTGAGCGAGCCGAACCGGCAGAACGCGAGAAGCTCTGGCCGCGCCTGGCCCGGGAATGCGACCGTCTCGAAGCCTTGATCAGCGAGATTTTGGTGCTGGCGCGTCTGGACGCGGATTTTGGAGAGGCCGAGTCAGTGGACTTGGCTGAGATGCTGCACCACTTGCAAAGCGACGCCCTGCTCGGCGCCGCAGATCAGCAAGTACGGGTCGATGTTCAGAACGACGTTGAACTGCAAGGTTGGCCCGACATGCTTGAGCGGGCGCTGGACAACCTGTTGCGTAACGCCCTGCGTTTCAACCCCGTGGGGAAAACCATTGAGTTTCTGGCACAGCGTGAGGGCGATCGGTTACTCATCAGCGTGCGTGACCACGGCCCCGGCGTGTCTTCAGAATTTTTACCGCAATTGGGCGAACCCTTCTACCGCGCCCCCGGCCAGACAGCGCCGGGTTACGGCTTGGGCCTGGCCATCGCCAAACGCGCCGCAGAACGCCACGGCGGCAACCTGACACTGGCCAACCACCCTGAAGGCGGGTTTGTGGCAAGCATGAATTTGCCGCTAGACCCGATAGTTTCCAGTGCTGCTTAGTGGCCATCTGTAGGAGCGAGCTTGCAGCGCGACAGCGCGGCGTCTAAGACGTGGCGGCCCCTCCTACAGAGTCCCCCACGCGCTCACGAAGTCAGCGATATCGAGCTTAGGCGCGGTGCGCGGTTCGTTTTGCGGGGTGCCTAGGTAGAGGAACGCAACGACCTCTTCCCCTGCTTCCAACCCCAGCCCTTTTGCGACGTGGGCTGAATAAGCCAGCTCGCCGGTGCGCCAGACAGCGCCCACTCCCAATGCAAAAGCCGCGTTAATAATGCCGTGGGCAGCGCAGGCGGCGGTGATCAGTTGCTCTTGCTTGGGCACTTTAAAGTGATCCTGCAATTTGGCGATGACAACCACCACCAACGGCGCGCGTAATGGCCCAAGGCGCGTTTTTTCCAAGGCCTGAGTGTTGGGCTCGGCACCGCTGAGTTGCAGCGCCTGCGCCAGCAACTCGCCCATTTGTTCTCGGGCATGACCTTCGACGGTCAAGAACCGAAACGGCCGTAACTGACCATGGTCAGGCGCGCGCAGGGCTGCGGCAAACAACAGTTCTCGCTGCGCGGCGTCGGGTGCCGGATCAACCAGCCGTGGGACTGATACGCGGTTGAGCAAAGCGTCGAGCGCCTCCATTGGGTATCTCCTGAAAAAATGATCGGTCATTCTAGGTGGGGTACGTTACTACTAACGAGCGAGCGCATAATTTAATTACTACCATTTATATCCGAGCGCGGTATTCCCCCGGCGTTGCATCGAACCAACGACGAAAAGCCCGGAAGAAGTTGCTGGGGTCGGCGAAGCCCAACAAGTAGGCGATTTCCAACAGGGTCATTTGCGGCTGCGCCAAGTATTGCTCGGCCAGTTCACGGCGGGTGTCATCAAGCAATGTCTGAAAACTGGTGCCCTCCTCCTGCAAACGTCGTTGCAACGTGCGTTGAGACAAATGCAAACGTTGCGCAACCATCTCACGCTTGGGCTCGCCCTGCGGCAGCAACCGGCACAGCACTTGACGGGCTTGATGAGTCACACGACTTTCAGAAAACCGCGCCAGGTACTCTCCGGCAAAACGATCATGCAGTTGCGCCATGGCCTCATTGGCCGTGGGCAGAGGCGCGTCCATGTCGGCACGGTCAAACACCAGGGCGTCGTAGGGCGCATTGAACGTCATCGGCGCATGGAAGGCCTGTTTGTACGGTTCCATGTTCTTGGGCGGATCACCCTGAATCAGCACCTGGCGCGGTTGCAGTGTCCGTCCGGTGAGCCAACTGCAAAACGCCAGGACCGACGCCATTGAGGCTTCGGCGCTTTGCCGGGTGGGCGGCAGATGATCGCCGTGCACGGTCAAGATCAGCGCATAGCCTTCGGCCAGCAGACGGAAACTCAAGTCAGCACTTTCGGCGATGATTCGCTGGTACCTGACCAAACGCGAAAAACCGTCCTTGAGCGTCTGACTCGACATCAGTGCGTAACCCGCCACGCTGAAGGAACCTGGACGGACGACTTTGGCCATGTTCAAACCAATCGCTGGATTACCCGACAGCGCAACCGCCCGCTGCCAAAGCCGGGTCAGGGAATCTTGTGGGAAACGCGCGTCGGGGTTGTCCAGGTCGGAGTAATCAAGCCCCAACTCCTTGAACAGTAAGCGGCAGTCCAGGCCATCCAGCTCCAATGACCTGACGATACCCATGGCCCAACTGGCAGAAGTCGTTCTTTCGCTCATGATTTTTCTTATTCGGAATAAGCCGCGTCCCGCAGCCAGTGCGGCCAAGGATACGCTGGAGGCTTAATCATGTACCACGAGATGTTGCTGGGCAAAGTACGCTTTTAGCAGAGCATTAGCGTTCTACGGCGCGTTGGGCCAGCAAAGCGTCCTTCACGGCCACTGCCGGAAAACCTGCAACGCCTAGACTGAACCCGTCCACTTCTAATAACGACAGGACCGATGATGAACACTCAGGCGCGCTTCACCCACATGCAGGACGGCACTCAAGAAGACTGGATGATTATTGCCAAGGACTTCGCCGCTTACGCCAAGCAACTGCCGGGACGAATTCTGACCCACCTTCGACTGCTGGACGGAGACTTTGGCGGTTTCCCGGTCGACCGACTGACCCATTCGCTGCAAACCGCCACCCGGGCGCACCGCGATGGTCGCGACGAGGAGTACGTGGTGTGCGCGCTGCTCCACGACATCGGCGATACGCTGGGCTCGTATAACCACCCGGACATCGCGGCCGCCATTCTCAAGCCCTTTGTCAGTGCGGAAAACTTATGGATGGTGGAAAAGCACGGGATCTTCCAGGGCTATTATTTTTTCCACCACTTGGGCATGGATCGGCTGTTGCGCGAACAATTCAAGGACCACCCGCAGTACCAACGAACCATCGAATTCTGCGCCAAATACGATGCCGCAGCGTTTGACCCCAGTTACGAAACACTGCCGCTGGGCTTCTTCGAACCCATGTTGGAGCGGGTATTCGCGTTCCCAAAAAACTCGATTTACGCATCAGCGGCCAAGGAAAACCCTGGGTTGGCGTGAGGCCTCCTTAAGCCCGCCCGCCAACTAGTCTTGCACGCGATCGTTGTGCCCAAGGTCGCGTTGCGGGTCGATCTGATCGCGAACGCGCTGCTTGAGCACCTTCGCTTCGGGAAAGCCGCCATCGGCCTTGCGTTCCCAAATCTGCACGCCGTTGCAAGTGATGCGAAACGCCCCACCGGTCGCTGGCTCAAGAGAAACCCTGCTCAGGTCATCGGTAAAGGTACTGAGCAGCTCTTGAGCGAGCCAGGCGGCACGCAGAAGCCAATGGCACTGCGTGCAATAGGTGATGACAATTTCAGGTTTGGTGTTGGGCATACTGGCCTCAGCTGATTCCCGCTAACAAGTCCTGAGCCTTGCGCTGGTGCTCGATGTCACCCTCCTTGATCACTTCTTGTAACAGTGCCCGCGCTTCGTCCAGCTCGCCTTCATCGATCAGCAGTTGCGCGTGGTTGATTTTGCTCAGCGGCTCATCATCGGCGAGGTCCAGCACATCAAACTCAGTCGAGTCGCTCATGAAGCCGTCAAGAAAACCGTCATCCAGTGCGTCGTTGTTGGACTGGATGTTCGGTTCCAGCTCAGGTTCGAGTTCAGGCTCAGGCTCAGGCTCGGCGAAGTCGCTGAGAAACAGCTCATCAGGGATTTCGAAAACCTCAGGAAGCTCCGTCAGGTTGGATGCAAATTCCGGCTCAGCTTGCGGCGCAATTTTGTTGCGCGGGGCCGGCGGGGGCTCGAAGGGATCGACCAGATCCCATCCAGCGTCCATCGACAGATCATCCAGGTTCAGGTGGAATTCATCCACAGGCTGAGCGACTGGGATCGGAGTTTCGGGTTCAACGAACCGAGAATCGGACTGCACCGGCGCTAGGCCTGGTTTCAACACAACTTCGGCTGGCACCTGCGGCAACGGCACTGCAACCGGCTCAGGCTTGATGAACATCTGCGGATAACGCGCACGAACCTCCTGCACGGCATCGGCGCTTATGCCGTGATCAAGCAACGCTTGCTCTTCGCGAGCAAAACCATCGACATCGCCTTGCTCGGCCAACAGCTCCAGGATTCTCAGGCGCAGATCAGTACGTTGCGGCTGCTTGAGCGACGCCTCACGCAAAATACCTAACGCTTCAGTGAACCGGCCATACGCGATATAGATGCTTGCACCGTCCAACGCATCGGTGGCAGCGCCGGCAAGGCGCTGACTTGAGGAACTCGCCGCAATGACAGCGGGCACCACGGGCGCGACCACCGCCTCGACCCTGGGTGACTCGACCACCCGAACCCGCATGGGAGAGGGCGTTGTGGGGTCCGGCGTTACCTGAACCGCTTGCTCAGGCGGTACGTTTTTCAGTCGCTTGCGTCGCACTGAGTACGCCACTCCCAGCAGCAGTAGCAGTACCAACACCGCGCCAATCAGCAAGGGGATACTGATGAATGAATCAGCTATAGGCGCCGCCACAATGGGCGCAATCATCACCGCAGGCACAGCAGCGGTCGGTGCCACCGGTTTGGCTTTCAGTTCTGCCAACGCGGTTTGTAGTTCGATGACTTGCTTGTCTTTGCCTGACACCTGGTCCTGAAGGCCCTGTATCTGGCCTTTCAAATCACCGACGGATTTCGTCAGTTGTTGGTTTTCAATGGCATCTGCCGCCAGCCGTTCAGCGGTTTTTTGTTCATCACTGACAACGGCGGCCGGTGCCGTGCTGTCGGCGACGGCCGGCTTAGCTGAAGGAGTAACGGGCACTGCTACCGAGCGCGGCAATACCGCGCTGTCCGGCAGTAATAAATTTTGGCCGACTTTCAGTCGCGTGCCGCTACCGTTGGGAAACGCCTGGGGATTAAGCGCCTTTATGCCTTGCGCGATATCAGCTGCGGAGGTTTGACTGCCTGGGCCGAGCAAACGACGCGCAATGGCGCCCAAATTGTCACCGCTGACGACCGTGTAGTGATTCCCTTGCACGGCCTGAGGTGGCGCGACTGGCATGCGTGCATCCGCATGGTTATTGTCCTTGGGTTCTACCCAGCGGGCACGTGACGCTGCCCGGCCTTGGGCAGATTCAGGAGGGTCGATCAACACCGTATAAGCGTGGACCAGATCACCGTTCGGGCGGGCCAACCGCACCAGAAAGCTCAGATAGGGCTCGCTAACCGGCTTTTTCGAAACCACATGCACGACACCACGATTGCCATTGATGACCGTCGTAAAGCGCAGGTCATTCAAAAAGAACAGCCGTTCGACGCCCGCTCGGTTAAAGGCATCTTGCGAAGCGAGACTTACATGGATGTCGTCGGCAGTCAGGCCAGCCGTTTCAATCAGCTCTATGTCGGCGTTGAACGGTTGTTCCAATGCCGAATGCAGCGTGATCTCACCCAGCCCCAAGGCCGAAGCCATAGCCGAGTACAACAACGAGGCTGCGGCCGCAGCCATACAGCAACGACGCACGAATGACCGCGACGGACGATTTACCCGGGGGAGCGCAACCTGAGAACTCTTCAGCATGAAAATCCCTATAGAAACCAAAGCTCGCTTCTCGGCACACTCAACATCTACACATAGATGGCGCTAGTACGGAGGCAATTCCAGCGCAACCCTCTTACGCGTGAAACAATGCTCAAGCTTATAAGAATCACCCCATCGCTGAATACTGACGCTTACGATTTTTCGAGGTTTGACAGGATTCTGGCGTGAACTTGCATGCAGATGCGTAGTTCCTCTTCGTCAACACCCTCAAACAACTCTTTGCGCAACGCTGTGGCGATGGTTTCGATCTTGTCGATCAATGGGCGGGCGGTGGAACTTAGCAGGATCTTTTTAGCTCTGCGGTCTTCAACGACTGCCTGACGGCGAACCAGCCCTTGGGTTTCCAGACTGTCCAGCAGCCGCGCAAGGGTCGGCCCTTCCACGCCAACGCTCTGTGCCAGCTCGCGCTGGGTCGGCGGTTCGTCAAAACGTGCGAGGTGCAACAACACCAGCCAGCGCGCTTGTGACAATCCGAGGTCAGCCAAACGTCGGTCCAGTTCGGCGCGCCAGCCGCGAGACATGTGCGCCAGTTGCATACCGAAGCGATGTTGATCAGTGAGGGGCATAGAAAACTCAAGGTTAGAGGCTTGTACTAATTATTAGTAAGCTAACCATGCCACTTACACAGAGGCAAGTGGCCCGTTTGTAGCGAATCGTCGCAGGTGCCATGGTGGCACTGATTGTAGGACAACTTATTAACGAGGCGATTGATGCGCTATAAGCAAAAAGCTTCCCGAATAAATTCGGTCCTACAGGGATTGGCCCATTACTTTGGGACCGAATTTATTCGGGAATGAAGCCGCGCAATATTAAACTTCAAACTCCGATTGCAACGCCGCCCTTACGCAATACAACACGCCTTCCGGCACGCGACCGGCGAATTGTGCAGCCACGGCAGACACCGACGGCAACTCACCTTCGCCATCAAGGAATGCGTCTTGCACTTCGCTGAGCAAATCCTCGGGAAGGTCCAACGCCTGTTCCAGCGACAACTGCTGTTTGCCAATGGCCTCGGCCAACATCGTATAGACGTTCTTTTCAGAGCATTGCAACTGACCGGAAATTTGCAACGGGGTCATGCCAGCACGGGCCAGACTGATCAATTCATGCCGCAGATCAGCGACGACCCTTGACGCCTCGGCCGTGCCACCCAGCACTTCGAGGAACGCTTCGCCATACCGCTCGAGTTTGCGCGCACCGACACCGCTGACCTGGGCCATTTCCGACATCGAACCGGGTTTGCTACGAAGCATTTCAAGCAGCGTGGAATCGGGGAAGATCACGTAAGGCGGCACCCCATGTTCTTCGGCCAACTTACGCCGCAGGGCACGCAGGGCCTCCCACTGTTCGCGCTCTTCAGCACGAACCAACTGGCTGGCGGGGCTGCTGCCAGATCCGCTTTTCGGGGTTGTTTGTGGTTTCAGGTCACGGCGTAATTCCAGCGTCACTTCACCGCGTAACAGCGGTCGACAGGTGTCGCTCAAGCGCAGACCGCCATAGCCTTCGAGGTCGATATCAGCCAAACCGCGAGCGACCAATTGGCGAAACAGTGAACGCCACTCACCTTCGGCGCGCGCCTTGCCAACGCCAAATACTGCCAAGTGCTGATGGCCGAAGCTTTTCACTTTGTCGTTGTCGCGGCCGAGCAGCACGTCCACCAAATGCCCGACGCCATAGCGCTGGCCGGTGCGGTAGATTGCCGACAACGCCTGACGCGCTGGCTCGGTGGCATCCCAGGTTTGCACGCCATCGACGCAGTTATCGCAATGGCCGCACGGCTTGGGCATGTCTTCGTCGAAATACGCCAACAGCGTCTGGCGACGGCAACGGGTTTCTTCACAGAGCGACAACATGGCATCGAGCTTGTGCTGCTCAAGACGCTTATGGCGTTCGTCTCCTTCGGAGTTTTGCAGCATCTGTTTGAGCATCAACACGTCTTGCAGACCGTAAGCCATCCACGCATCAGCAGGCAGACCGTCGCGACCCGAGCGGCCGGTTTCCTGGTAATAGGCTTCCAGTGACTTGGGCAGGTCCATGTGCGCGACGAATCGTACGTTGGGTTTGTCGATGCCCATACCGAAGGCGATGGTCGCGACCATGATCAAGCCTTCCTCATTGAGGAAGCGCTTTTGGTTGGCGGCTCGGGTTTCGTTGGGCAGGCCCGCGTGATACGGCAGGGCCGGGTAGTTGTTTTCACACAGGAAGGCCGCGACTTCATCGACCTTTTTACGCGACAGGCAATACACGATACCGGCGTCGCTGCGTCGCTCGGAGAGGAACGCCAACAACTGCTTGCGCGGTTGCTCTTTGGGCACGATGCGATAAAAGATATTCGGGCGATCGAAACTGGACAGAAAACGCTCGGCCTTCTGCAAATGCAGACGCTCGACGATCTCTTCTCGGGTGCGTTTATCGGCCGTGGCGGTCAGGGCAATACGCGGCACGTCGGGGAACAGTTCAGCGAGCTGCCCCAGCTTCAGGTATTCGGGGCGAAAATCGTGACCCCATTGCGACACGCAGTGAGCTTCGTCAATGGCGAACAAGGCAATTTTCAGGTTCTGCAAGAACGCCAGCATGCGCGGCTGGACCAGCCGCTCAGGCGCCAGGTAAAGCATTTTGATCTCGCCCAGACGAATCCGATTGGCCAGATCACGCTGCTGCTCGGCGTTTAGCGTGGAGTTAAGCGCCGCTGCTGAAACACCCAATTCTTCAAGGGTTGCCACCTGATCATCCATCAATGCAATCAGCGGTGAAACCACCACGGCCAAGCCATCGCGTAACAGCCCAGGCACTTGGAAACACAAGGACTTGCCGCCACCGGTGGGCATCAATACCAAGGCATCGCCGCCGTTGGCAACGCGTTCAATAATGGCACCCTGGCGACCACGAAAACTGTCGTAGCCGAAGATGTCTTTAAGTACGCGTTGAGCCTGTTCGAGCATAAAAACCCCAAAAATTGCAGAAACAACCTGCTACAGCCGGTCGCGACCCTTGGCAGCATCGCAAAGCGCGGCATTATACCCGAGGGTTTCCAGGCCAGGGACGGCAGTGACATCAGTGGTCGAAATTAAACCTGTAACCGTTTCTAACACCTGTCTCGCTGGCGCGCAGGCCTTACACAGCCTAGAATTCAGCATCGTTTATTCCCAAGGTAGTCTTTCAATGTCCTTCGCTGAGCAACTAACCCGCCTGCAAGTTTTCCTCGACGCCGACGAGCTGCACGACGAAGCGTTGGACTATGTGGCCGCCCATGGCTACCTGACCGCGCTGTCGATTTGTGCCGAAACAGTGCCGAGCCGTGAATGGATCGACACCTTGTTCTCTGAGCCACCGCAATACACCGACAACGCTCAACGCGAGGAAATCGAAGCCACGTTGATCCAGTTGCAAGCGCACATCGCGCGCCAACTGGCTTCAGACGAAGAATTCGAGTTGCCATGCGACCTGGACCTGGGCGAAGACCCGGATGACTCCGAGTTGCGCGGCTGGTGCATCGGCTTCATGGAAGGCGTGTTCTTGCGTGAAAACGCCTGGTTTGAAAGCGCTGAAGAAGAAGTCAGCGAAATGCTGCTGCCCATCATGGTTGGCTCGGGCCTGTTTGACGAACAACCGGAGTTCGAGGACATCGCAAAAGATGCGAACCTGATGGATGACATGATCGTACAGATCCCGGAAGCCCTGACTGCTCTGTACCTGCTGTGCCAGGCACCCGACGAAAAGCCCGCTCCAGCGATCCTCAAACCCCGCCATCACTGATCCAAAGGCCTCTCGCCAACACGTTGGCTCCTACAGCGAAGTGAAACGACGCGGTTTACCAGACACACCGCGCCGTTACCTTCGCAGGCAAGCCTGCTCCCACAGACTATTGCCAGGTGCAGAGTCTCTGTAGGACTAACGTGTTGGCGAAGCACACGACGCGGTTTACCAAACACACCGCGCCGTTACCTTCGCAGGCAAGCCTGCTCCCACAGACTATTGCCAGGCGCAGAGTCTCTGTAGGAGCTAACGTGTTGGCGAAGCACACGACGCGGTTTACCAAACACATCGCGCCGTTACCTTCGCAGGCAAGCCTGCTCCCACAGAACTGCAACCAGACCCAGATGCAGCCAAGCGCGGATTCTGTGGGAGTTGGCTTGCCGACGAAGACGATTTTTCAGGCAACCCGTTTCAAGCCCTTCGCGAATAAATTCGCCCACCGAATCCTCCGCTGTATTTCACACCGTATCCACCTTCAACGAGTGATCACTGATCATGCCGGTGATGATGGACGCCGTGTCATGCCCACTCGCAACCATCCCGCCCGACCCCGGCGTTACGCCGTAATGATTCGCCAGATCGACCCCCGCCAGGTCGATGGTTTGGGTCGGGGCTTGGCCAACGATGGGGTTGACTTCAATCGTGGTAACCACGCTTGCCCCGGCGCCAGTGACTTTGAAGTGCAGATAGTCATCCAGTGACGCCGAGCTTGAGTTATCACCTTGCAGTAATTGCGACAGATCAAGCTTGTCGACGCCGATGCTGAAATCCGTTACCAGGTCATGGCCAACATTGCCTTGGTCCCATTTGAAGGTGTCGTTGCCGCCACCACCGGTCAAGGTATTGTTGCCCAAACCGCCATTGATGATGTTATCGCCACCGTCCCCGATTAAGGTGTCGTTGAAGTGCGAGCCAATGAGGTTTTGGATGTTGACCAGGGTATCGGTCCCGGCGCCGAGTGTGTTCTGCGCGGTGGTGATGCTCAGATCAACATGGACCCCCGCCGTGGCGTTGACGTAGCTGGCGGTGTTGTTGCCCGCGCCGCCGTCGAGCAAGTCATTACCCGGCCCGCTGATCAATACATCGTTGCCGTTGTCGCCAAACAACTCGTTATTACCGCTGCCGGCCTGCAACACGTCATCACCATCGCCGCCGTGCAGATGAACGTCGCCTGGGCCGCCGATCAATATGTCGTTGTGGTTGGTGCCTTGCACCGTGTCGCCCGCTTGATAATGCAGGGCGACGTCCGCGACGCTGGTGCCACCGTGACTGTCAGTGACGGTGTAGCTGCCGTGAGAATCCGCCGTCACGTCTTGCGCACCGGCGTAATTGACCGTCAATTGAAGTTGGTAGTTTTCGTCCCCCGTTGCGCTCGTCGCACCGCTGGTGTTGACGATGTTGGTCACATGTAGGTGATACACACCATCGTCGGTGGCCGTAAACGAATGCCCATCGGCAATGGTGGAGAGCACATCATTGCCGTCCTGCCATTGCGTTGAAACGTGACTGTCATCCTGAGAGTTATTCAGGGTCACGGTTTCGCCTTTGTGCAGGGTCACGGTGTAGGTGTCTTGCGCGTTGGCAGCCTCAGCGTTGGTTGCGCCCAAATACCCGTTAAGCACCACCAATGCCGTCAACGCCGAGGCGCTGTTGAAAAAGTCGCTGCGCTCCACGGTTTTCAGCTGATTGGCGCTGCTATTGCTGGTACTGGCAAAGTTGATGGCGTTCGCATTGGTCGCAGTGAAGTCGGCACCTTTTGCCGCCCACCCCGTGGTGAAGGTGGTGGAAGTGGTCGTCAGTTTGTCGCCATTAGAATCGGTGTTATTGGCCAACAACAACTGCGCCGCCACCGTAAGGGTCGGCGACAGAATGTTGGTGATGACATTGTCGGCCAGCGCCACGGCCACGTCCGCCACCGCCACCGCCACCGGGGCGGCGCTCGGATTGACGTGAACCACCAGATTGGCGCCAGCCGTGTCGCCGTCGTTATCGCTCGCCACAAAACCAAAGGTTTCTGTCACCGCCGTGCTGCCGATTTTTGGCGGCGTGTAGGTGTATTGGCCATTGTCCATGTCCACCACCAGCGTGCCGCCATCGTTGCTAGCGACCGTGGCGCTGTGAGTGCTTGAGTCAAACGTGCCGTGGCTGGTACCCGATACGCTAAGGCCGCCCTGTCCGTTGTTGGCTTTGGGGTCATAGAGGTAGGACGTCCCATCAACGACGATCGCCTTGATAAACCCACCATCGGCACCAAAAGTGCCTCCGGTCATCAGGCTGCCGGTAATAGGCGTGCTTTGCACCGTACCGCTCAGAACCGAATTGAGTGCGCTCAAGTCGGTGACCAGCACCGCATTGGTGTCGGTGTGAGTACTGCCGTCATACGCCAAAGGATCGAGGTAGGTGTTGGTGATGCCGGAGCCCAGGCCAATCGCGTAGGCCTTGATTTCATTGGAATTGAGGAAAGCTTTCCACGCGGCCTCGTCGGACGGACTCAGGTTCTCGCCGATGGTCGGGTTACCGTCTGACAGGAAGTACGCGACATTTTGCGCACCCGCAATTGCACCGTCGGTGGGGAATGCCTGCTTGGCTGCCGCGACGGCCGCATCGTAATTGGTTTCGCCGCCCGCGGTCAGTGTGCCAATGATCGCTTTGGCCGCGCTGACATCGACCCACACTGGCGTTTTGTCCGCCGCCGAATCGCTGAAAGTAACGATCTGAACCTTCACATCACCCAAGTCCTGATACTTGTCGAGTAACGTGCTGATCGCCTGTTTCTCCAGGTCCAGGCGTGACAAGCCGGAAACGCCCGACGCATCGGCCATGCTGCTGGAGACATCAATGATCAGCAGCACGTTCGAATCGACCCCCACCACGGTCGAGGTGCGTTCGCTGCTAACGGCTGTTGGCACGTCATCGACAATGTTGATGACCAAGGAGTTACTTACCGAGTTGCCCGAGGCGTCGGTGGCCTGGTAAGTGAAGATCTCGTGCTCAACGTTTGCTCCATCGTTAGCAACGGGCGAGGTTTTTGGTGCGGACGTCAGGGTATAGGTATAGGTGCCATCGCCGTTGAGATGAATCTCTCCGTATTGGCCCACCAGCGTTCCGTCAGCGCTGCCGACCAAACTGAAGCTGACCGCGCCCACCGCCCCGGACACCGCGCCCACCAACGTGCCAGAAGCGGTTTCCGCGGGGGAATCCGGCGTGCTACCGATCACCGTGCCAGGGGCCAGGTCGTGGCCACTTTGGGTCAAGTCCAAGGCATTTTCAAACACCGTGACCCCTTGGGCAGAGACCGCCTTAAGGCAGGAATCAGACACGTTTATAGTGAGCGTCGTGGTACTGACATCGCCGTCTGCATCGCGGATTGAATAGGTGAACACATCATGCGCACCTGAATGACCCACCGAATCCTGATTGCTGTGGTAGGTCGCATTGCCCGATGCATCCAGCACCAGCGTGCCGTAAACCCCGACGATGGAAGCGCCCAAGCCTCCGTAGGCTGCTTGCGAAGTGTCACCACCGGCACGCACGCCCACCACCGGGCCTCCCGCGCCAGGTCCGTCAGCCCCCATGACGTCATTGATCAATACGTTGCCGCTGACGGTCCCGCCCTCCACCACGCCGACAGTATCGGCATGGGCAGTCGGCACGTCATCAACCACATTGACGTCAATGACGCCAGACGCCGAGCTGCCGTCGCTGTCGGTGGCGACCACCGTGAAGTGTTCGCTGATGCTGTTGGCACCGTTGTCGTCAGCCTGCAATGCGTTGTGTTGAAGGGTGTAGCTGTAGCTGACCACGCCGGTTTGGGCGTTATAACCGGTCACCGTTAGTAAACTGCCAATGACCGTTGAAACCGAGCCAGGGAAGCCTTGCACCACCCCACCACTGACGACGTTGATTCCGCCGACATTGAGGCTCTGCAACCCATCCGGGGCATGAACCACAAACTCGCCGTGCTGGGTCAGTGCCGCCGCATTCGGGCTGGAGCCGTTGCTGAGGTTTTTCTCATAAACGGTCAGCTCGCCGCCGCACACGTTCAGGCCATCGACAGTGACCGGCTGACCGTTGTTATGAATAGTTAGCACCAGGTTCGCCTGGCTGGTATCGCCGTCGGCATCCTTGAGCGTGTAAGTAAACACTTCAGTACCATTGGCGCCGCCGTGCAGGGCGATGAAATCCGCATCGTGGGGGTTGAGCGTGTAAGTATAAGAACCGTCGGTCTCCAGCACCAACGTGCCGTAGGTACCGGCGAACGTGCCGCCGACAATTGGCCCGCTGGCGATCCGGTCTGCACCTTGAACGTCGTTGATCAGCACGTTACCCATCAAGACCGGGTTGGTTTCTGTGGCGGAGTACGGGTTGCTATCACCGTGGGCGGTGGGCACGTCATCAATGACGTTGACGTTTAAAGACGCATTCGAGGTGTCACCATCGTTATTGGTAGCCACAACATTGAAATGCTCGGTAAGGCTGTTAGCGCCATTGCCTGTTGGGTGGGTGTCGGCGCCGTTCAGGGTGTAGCTGTAACTGACCACCCCGGTTCCAGCGTTGTAACCGGTGATGGTCAGGGTGTTGCCCAATCCGGTGGTCAACGACTGGCCGACACCGCTGGCCACGCCAGCCACCACCACGTTGAGGCCGCCGATGGACAAGCTTTGCACCCCGTCGTTGGCGGTCACGGTAAAGGTGCCGTTTTGGGTCAACGCGGTCGCGTCCGGGCTGCTGCCGGTAGCGAGGTTTTTCTCATACACCGTGTCGTCGGGACCTTCGCCATTCAGGCCGGTGATAATCACCCCGTTATCGTTGTTGTGGATCTGCAACACCAGGTTCGCCTGGCTGGTATCGCCGTCGGCATCTTTAAGCGTATAGGTGAACGTCTCCGTGCCGTTACTGTTGCCGCCGTGCAAGGCGACGAAGTCCGGGTTATTAGGATTGAGGGTGTAGGTATAAGTGCCGTCCACTGCCAGCACGAGAGTGCCGTAGGTTCCGACGAACGTCCCGGCCACAATCGGTCCCGTCGGGATTCGGTCGGCGCCTTGGATGTCGTTGGTTAATACGTTGCCGGCCAAGGTGATCAGGTTTTCGGTGGCGGTGCCGGGGTTGCTGTCGTTGATCGCAGTGGGCACGTCATCGACCACGCTGACGTTCAACGAAGCGTTGCCCACCGAACCTCCGGTGTCAGTGGAGACCACGGCGAAATGCTCGGTAAGGCTGTTAGCGCCATTGCCGGTTGGGTGGGTGTCGGCGCCGTTCAGGGTGTAGCTGTAACTGACCACCCCGGTTCCAGCGTTGTAACCGGTGATGGTCAGGGTGTTGCCCAATCCGGTAGTCAACGACTGGCCGACACCGCTGGCCACGCCAGCCACCACCACGTTGAGGCCGCCGATGGACAAGCTTTGGACCCCGTCGTTGGCGGTCACGGTAAAGGTGCCGTTTTGGGTCAACGCGGTCGCGTCCGGGCTGCTGCCGGTAGCGAGGTTTTTCTCATACACCGTGGCGTCGGTGCCCTCGCCATTCAGGCCGGTGATAATCACGCCGTTATCGTTGTTGTGGATCTGCAACACCAGGTTCGCCTGGCTGGTATCGCCGTCGGCATCTTTAAGCGTATAGGTGAACGTCTCCGTGCCGTTACCGTTGCCGCCGTGCAAGGCGACGAAGTCCGGGTTATTAGGATTGAGGGTGTAGGTATAAGTGCCGTCCACTGCCAGCACGAGGGTGCCGTAGGTTCCGACGAACGTCCCGGCCACAATCGGTCCCGTCGGGATCCGGTCGGCGCCTTGGATGTCGTTGGTTAATACGTTGCCGGCCAAGGTGATCAGGTTTTCGGTGGCGGTGCCGGGGTTGCTGTCGTTGATCGCAGTGGGCACGTCATCGACCACGCTGACGTTCAACGAAGCGTTGCCCACCGAACCTCCGGTGTCAGTGGAGACCACGGCGAAATGCTCGGTAAGGCTGTTAGCGCCATTGCCGGTTGGGTGGGTGTCGGCGCCGTTCAGGGTGTAGCTGTAACTGACCACCCCGGTTCCAGCGTTGTAACCGGTGATGGTCAGGGTGTTGCCCAATCCGGTAGTCAACGACTGGCCAACACCGCTGGCCACGCCAGCCACCACCACGTTGAGGCCGCCGATGGACAAGCTTTGGACCCCGTCGTTGGCGGTCACGGTAAAGGTGCCGTTTTGGGTCAACGCGGTCGCGTCCGGGCTGCTGCCGGTAGCGAGGTTTTTCTCATACACCGTGGCGTCGGTGCCCTCGCCATTCAGGCCGGTGATAATCACGCCGTTATCGTTGTTGTGGATCTGCAACACCAGGTTCGCCTGGCTGGTATCGCCGTCGGCATCTTTAAGCGTATAGGTGAACGTCTCCGTGCCGTTACCGTTGCCGCCGTGCAAGGCGACGAAGTCCGGGTTATTAGGATTGAGGGTGTAGGTATAAGTGCCGTCCACTGCCAGCACGAGGGTGCCGTAGGTTCCGACGAACGTCCCGGCCACAATCGGTCCCGTCGGGATTCGGTCGGCGCCCTGGATGTCGTTGGTTAATACGTTGCCGGCCAAGGTGATCAGGTTTTCGGTGGCGGTGCCGGGGTTGCTGTCGTTGATCGCAGTGGGCACGTCATCGGTGATGTTGACGTCGACACTGCCAGTGGCCACGTTGCCGTCGTTGTTGGTCGCTACCACCGGCAGATGGTCAATCAGGTTGTTAGCACCATCGCCCGGTGAGTGGGTTTCGGCGCCGTTGAGGGTATAGGTGTAGGTGACTACGCCGGTCACCGGGTTGTAGCCGGTCACAGTCAGCGTATTGCCAAGCCCGGTATCAATCGCTTGGGGGAAACCAGTGGCCGTGCCGTTGGTGATGACGCTGACGCCGCCAATGGTCAAACCTTTCACACCGTCCGCCGCGTTGATCGTGAAGCTTGCGCTTTGGGTCAAAGCACTCGGATTGGACGCCGACCCCAAAGGTAAATTGGCCTCGTTGACGGTCAACTCGCCGCCACTCACGTCCAATCCTACGATACTGATACTGGTGTCAGGCGGCGCAACCACTACTGCCGGCGTGCCCGAGCCGTTATCGGGAAGAGTAGCGACCTGACCTTCAGGAAATATCGCTGAGCTGCTCAATCCCGCCGTCGGGAAACCGACTGTCGGCGCAACTGACCCACCCACTTCCGTTAGCAATACAAAGGAGTGCCCGCCCCCTTGCTCGCCAGGTACGCCATTGACGGTGGGACCTGCGGCGGTTGGATCAGCGACTTTGGTCGGGTCATCACCGGCCGCGATGGCGCGTTGCAATTCTTGCACATCGGTCAGCTGCGCCTGGTTCGGCGCCGTCGTGTCCGGGGTGTCGATGTGTGTTGCATGGTTGGCCAGAATTTCGGGGGACAGCGGCATGCTGCTGTCTCGCCCCAACGTCAGTTCGCCACCGTCAGCAAGGTGCACGGCGACAGCACCTAGGGGTCCGGTTTGCAGCTGCTCGCCTGCGAACACCCGATCACCTGCTACTAAAGCACGGCGGGCCCCATCACCTGCCACCGCGAAGACTTCACCCACAACGTGCGTGATGGTACCGATCAACTTGGCCATATCCACTCCTCCGTTACCGACGTCTGTCGGCTATTGGATCTGTAAAAACGCCGGACTTTAACGAGCGGCTTTCTTACAAATCCCGAACTAAACGTTACATATCGCTCGAAAACTGTTCACAAAAAGCAACGCAATATCACTAGGCCAGCAGCAAAGTGACAATAAACCGTCACCTCGTATAACCTTGTTTTTGACCCTTTTTACACTTTCATTTTATTTTTTTAATCGTATTTGAAGTTTGCTTGAAATCGACTAAAACCCCTATGGCGCTAGCGATAAAGCGTTTTAAGAGTTGAACAATGTCCGTAAATCAGAACGACGCATAAGTTTTTTTTGGCATAAACGTTATGAAAAAATCGTCTTAACGGAGCGTCAAAAACTTCTTAACCCTGTTGTTACAATTCTGATACGGTTTTAGCAGTGTTTTTCGCCAATTTATTGGCGACGATGACACTTCATTGAGTTATAGGGAGAAGTACATGCGCGTTTTAAACCCCCTCTGCAGCGCAATTTTGTTAGCAATGACCTGTGCAAATGCTCAAGCCATGTCAATCACCGAGGCGATACAAAGCACTATCCAATATCACCCGGAGATTCACTCCAATTCGAACAATCGACTGGCCGCAAATGAAGACGTCAAAATTGCCAAGGGCGGGTACCTGCCGACTGTGGATTTAGTTGCCGGGTACGGCCGTGAGGGCACCGACAGCCCCACCAGCCGAGCGCTGACCGGTAACAACGGTAGAGAGACGCTCAACTACACCCAGTCTGAGCTGCGGTTGCGGCAAATGCTGTTCGATGGGTTCAATACACCCAACGAAGTTCAACGCACCCAGTCGGTGGTTAACTCCCGTGCCTATTACGTTCAAGGCGTATCGGAAGATGTCGCGTTGCGCGCCATCGAGGTGTACCTCGATGTGCTGAAGCGGCGAGAACTGTTGACCCTTGCCAAGAACAACCTTCAAGCGCACCTGCGTATCAATGATCAGATCGGCTTACGCAGCACCCGGGGTGTAGGCACCAATGCCGACCTCGACCAATCCAAAGCCCGTCGCGCCTTGGCAGAAGATAACTTCTATACCGCGCAGGTAGACCTGGCTGATGCAGAGGCGAACTTCTTCAGTGCCGTGGGCCGTATGCCCGACGAACTGGAGACCCCGCCGACCATCAAAGGCCAAGTGCCGGTCAACTTGGTGGATGCCCAGCACTCGATGCTGGAAAACAACCCGTACTTGAAGTCAGCCCAAGCCGACGTGCAATCAGCAGAAAGCCAATACGAAGTCGCCAAATCACCGTTCTACCCGCGTTTCGATGCCGAGCTGGCAACCGGCGCCAACGAAAACTTGCAAGGCGAACCCGGCTACGACAATGAATGGCGCGCAGCGGTGGTGATGAATTACAACCTGTTCAACGGTAGCCGTGACAAGGCCCGCTTGCAGGGCGACGCATACCGCATCAATCAGTCCATGGACATTCGCGACAACGCCCTGCGCACGCTGAACGAAAACCTGTCGCTGGCCTGGCATGCCATGAATAACGCCCACGTCCAGACCCCCATCGCCCGGGAATATGCTGAAACCACGACCAAGGTTCGCGCGGCGTATCAGGATCAGTTCGGCCTCGGCCAGCGGACCCTGCTCGACTTGCTGGACAGTGAAAACGAACTGTTCAATGCCGCCCGCCGCTACACCGAGGTGCGTTACACCGAGGAGTACTCCATGTATCGCGTGCTAGCGACCACTGGCGATTTGTTGCGTCAATTGCGCGTGGTGTTACCCGCCGAAGCCGTGGCGCTCTCGGACGTCAAAAGCGAAGCCCATTTGCCCGAACTGAAATGACGGTTGTCGTCCGGAGTAGCCTAATTTGACCACCATGGAAAACGTGTCAGTTGACCCCCGGTTGAGCTTCGATGACCCCTTGCTTGATGGTCTATTGATTCTCTGCAAACTGCATGACTGCACTGTGAGTCGGGCCAGCCTGAGTGCTGGCCTGCCACTGAAGCAGCAGCGGTTGACCCTTGATCTGCTGCCTCGGGCTGCCGCTCGCGCGGGTTTGCAAGCGCGCCTGTTGCGACGGGAACTCAATGACCTGTCGGCTTTGAGCCTGCCGGTGCTGTTAGTGCTGAAAAATAACCGCTGCGCCATCCTCAGGCGGTGGTCCGACGACGGGCAGGCGCTGATTCTGCCCAGCGAAGCCGAGGGCGGCGAGCAGTGGGTTAGCCGCGAAGAACTGCTGGAAAATTACGGCGGCCAAGCCTTGTTCGCCCGCCCGCGCCACGAACTCGAAGACTTGCGCTCGCCGCTGGTGCCTCGGGTTGAAGCCTGGTTTCGCGACACCCTGAAACTCTCGCGTTGGCTATACAGCGATGCGATTCTCGCCAGCCTGTGCATAAACGTACTCGGGTTAATGGTGCCGTTGTTCGTCATGCAAACCTATGACCGAGTCGTGCCCAATCAAGCCACCTCAACCCTGTGGGTGTTATCAATCGGGCTGTTGGTCGGTACGGTATTCGAGCTGATCCTGCGGTTGGTTCGCGCGCATCTGCTGGATCAAGCCGGCAAGAAAACCGACGTTATCCTCTCGGCGACCCTGTTTGAACGCATTACCGGGATGGCGATGAAGGCCAGACCGGCAACCATCGGCGGCTTCGCGCAAAGCATTCATGACTTTCAGGGCCTGCGGGAATTTCTCACGGCAGTCACCCTGACCAGCTTGATCGACTTGCCGTTCGCCGTGCTAATGCTCGGCGTGATCGGCCTGCTCGGCGGTTGGCTGGTGGTGATTCCCATGGTGGCGTTTCCAATCACCATCATCTTCGCCCTGGTGATCCAGGCGCGACTGCGCGACACCGTGCAGCGAAGTTTATCCTTGGGCGCCGAACGCCAAGCACTGCTGATCGAAACCCTCGGCGGTCTGGAAACCCTCAAGGCCTGCAGCGCCGAAAGTGAGCGCCAACACAAATGGGAAACCACCCACGGTGCCCTCACCCGCCTCGACAGCCATGCTCGCAACCTCTCGGCGCTGGCCACTAACGGCACGCTGTTCATCCAGCAGTTTTGCGGCATGGCGACCATTGTTGCCGGGGTGTACAGCATCATCGCCGGTAATTTGAGCGTCGGTGCGCTGGTCGCTACCTACATGCTCGGCAGCCGGGTGCTGGCGCCGCTCGGGCAAATCGCCGGGTTGATTACGCGCTACCAGCAAGCGCAACTGACCATGAAAAGCACCGACGCGCTGATGGCCCTTCCGCAAGAGCGCGACGCTAAGCAAAGACCTTTGGAACGCACCCAACTTAAAGGCGCGCTGGAGGTACATCACGTTACCTTCCGCTATAACGGTCAAAGCACCCCGGCGCTGCACGCGGTCAACTTTTCGGTAAAACCCGGCGAGCGAATCGGCATCATCGGCCGCAGCGGCTCGGGCAAAAGCACCTTGGCGCGACTGGTCATGGGCTTCTACGCCCCGGAAGAAGGCCAGCTATTGCTCGACGGTCTGGACCTGCGTCAATTGGACGTGGCAGATCTGCGCCAACAAATCGGTTACGTGGCCCATGACTTGCCGCTGCTTGCCGGCAGCCTGCGCGATAACCTGACCTTGGGCGCGCGCTACGTCAGCGATGCGCGAATGCTTGAAGTGGCGGAAATGACCGGCGTCAGTGAACTGGCCCGGCAACACCCGCAGGGCTTTGATCGGCCGGTGGGCGAACGCGGGCAACTGCTCTCCGGCGGACAACGCCAAGCGGTATTGATGGCCCGGGCGTTACTGCTGGACCCACCGATCTTGTTGCTCGACGAACCCACCAGCGCCATGGACAACAGCAGCGAAGAGGACTTGCGTCAGCGCCTGCATGGCTGGATGCAAGGCAAAACCTTATTACTGGTCACCCACCGCACCTCAATGCTCAGTCTGGTGGATCGGTTAGTGGTATTGGACAACGGCAAAGTCGTCGCCGATGGCCCAAAAGACATCGTCATCGAAGCACTACGCAAGGGCCGCGTCGGCTCGGCAGCGGTCTAGGAAGCCCCTCATATGTCAGCAACGACCGGCCAACGCGGCTACTTTCATTTCGGCAAATCCGCCGACACCGAATTCATGCCTGAAGTGGCCGGGGTTGCCGCCCAGGACTCGCCTCGAGGCTCACGCTTGACCGTCTGGATTGCCGCGTCGTTGATCATCGCGGCCTTGGTTTGGGCCAAGTTCGCGGTGCTCGAAGAAGTCACCATGGGCGAGGGCAAAGCGATTCCGTCGAGCAAAGTGCAGGTCATTCAGAACCTGGAAGGCGGGATCGTCACCGAGATTTTTGTCCATGAAGGGCAAATGGTGAACAAGGGCGACACCCTGCTGCGCCTCGACGACACGCGTTTTCTGTCAAACAAAGGCGAAAGCGAAGCCGACCGATACGCCCTTATCGCCCAGGTTGAGCGTTTGTCGGCGGAAGCCGAGGGCCGGCCGTTCAAGCTGTCGGACGAGGTGATAAAAAAAGCCCCACAGGTCGCCGCCGATGAGCAGTCCTTGTATGACTCCCGGCAGCGGCGCCTGAGCAGCGAACAACGCACGCTGAACCAGCAACTGCTGCAAAAGACCCAAGAACTGGCCGAGTTTCGCTCCAAACAGGAGCAATTCCGCAATAGCCTGAGCCTGCTTCAGCAAGAGATGAACATGTCGGCACCGCTGGTGAACACCGGCGCCGTATCACCGGTGGAAATTCTCCGGTTGAAACGCAATGCCGTCGAAGCGCGGGGTTCCATGGACGCCACTACCTTGGCGATTCCTAGGGCTGAAGCAGCCATCAACGAGATCAAAAGCAAGGTCCAGGAATCGGAACTCGTGTTCCGTTCCGACGCCTCGAAAGACCTCAATCAAAAACGCACCGACCTGTCGAAACTCACGGCCACCAGCATCGCCATCGACGACCGAGTCAGCCGCACCACGGTGGTCTCACCGGTACACGGCATCATCAAGGTGATGAAGGTCAACACCATCGGCGGCGTGGTTCAGCCTGGCAGCGACATGGTGGAAGTCGTGCCGCTGGAAGACAACCTGCTGATCGAAGCCAAAGTCCGCCCGCAAGACGTGGCGTTCCTGCACCCGGGACAACCGGCGATGGTCAAATTCAGCGCCTACGACTACACCATCTATGGCGGCCTGAAAGCCAAACTGGAACTGATCGGCGCCGACACCATCACCGACGACAAGGGCAACAGCTTCTATTTAATCCAAGTCCGCACCGACAAAAACCACCTGGGCTCCGACGCCAAACCGCTGCTGATCATCCCCGGCATGGTCGCCACCGTGGACATCATCACCGGCGAAAAAAGCGTCATGGACTATCTGCTCAAGCCGGTGCTGAAAGCGCATACCGAGGCGATGAGGGAGCGGTAGACGCTCAGACAAGTCAAATCTCTGAAGGAGCAGATCTGCGCGGGCGACACTCCAAGGAGAGTCAGGCAGATCGAGTAATGGAATTGGCAGGCAAGCCTGCTCCCACAGAATGTGTGTCATTCACAACGAGGGCGATCACGTCATTCGCTTCCCCATAAATGGGCACCAATTCATATCGGGAAAAGGCCATACCGTTTTACTTCACCGCCTCAAACAACCCCGTAGCACCCATCCCGCCGCCGACGCACATGGTGACGATGCCGTAGCGCAGGTTGCGGCGTTGCAGTTCGCGGACCAGGTGGCCGACTTGGCGTGAGCCGGTCATGCCGAAGGGGTGGCCGATGGAGATGGAGCCGCCGCTGAGGTTGTACTTTTCGTTGTCGATGCCCAACCGGTCACGGGCGTATAAACACTGTGAGGCGAAGGCTTCGTTGAGTTCCCAGAGGTCGATGTCAGCGACTTGCAGGCCCTTGGCTTTCAGCAGTTTGGGCACCGAGTACACCGGGCCGATGCCCATTTCATCCGGGTTGCATCCGGCCACGGTGAAACCACGGAAAAACGCCCGGGGTTTCAAACCCAGTTCCAGCGCTTTATCCAGGCTCATGATCAGCGTCATTGACGCGCCGTCGGACAATTGCGACGAGTTTCCCGCTGTCACCGAACCGTCTTCGGCAAACACCGGTTTCAGACTGGCCAGGCTCTCCAGCGTGGTGTCAGGGCGGTTGCAGTCGTCACGATCAACGATGCCTTCCACCAAACTGATCGCACCCGTGGCTTTATCCTCCACGCGGTAGGTCACCTTCATCGGTACGATTTCGTCATCAAACAGCCCAGCCGTCTGAGCCGCCGCCGTTCGTTGCTGGCTCTGCAAGGCGTAAAGGTCCTGCTGCTCGCGGCTGACGTGGTAACGCCGCGCCACGATTTCAGCGGTTTGACCCATGGGAAAATAAATGCCGGGCACCTGCTCTTTCAGCAGCGGGTTGATCAGGTTGTCCATATTGACGCTTTTCATCGTCAAGCTGATGGACTCAACCCCGCCCGCGACGATGACGTCGCTGCATCCGGAAGCAATCTGGTTAGCCGCGATAGCGATCGCCTGCAAGCCCGACGAGCAATAACGGTTGAGGGTCATGCCGGGCACGTTAATCCCCAGCTTCGACAGCACCGCCACGTTACGCCCGATGTTGTAACCCTGAGCGCCTTCGTTGGAGCCCGCACCAACGATGCAATCTTCTACCAGCGCGGGGTCCAAACCGTTACGCGTCAACAGCGCGTTGACGCAATGCGCCGCCATGTCATCGGGACGGGTCTGGTTGAACTTGCCGCGAAACGACTTGGCCAGGCCAGTCCGCACGCTGTCGACAATCACCACTTCACGCATGGCACATCTCCGTTCTTATTGGGGGCGAGGAAGGTTGCTAAAACTCCCTTGAGCATAAGTCCAGGTCACTGCACTGCGCGATGATCATTCATTGGCTGTATGGAAAATCATCGGATCACTTGGATTTGTTGTCCTTGGCGAATGCCGCTTCCAGTGCTTCGTTAATGGTGCGCAACACCTTGACCCGCGCCCAGTGCTTGTCGTTGGCTTCAACCAAGGTCCACGGGGCAATTTCGGTGCTGGTGCGGTCAACCATGTCATTCACTGCCGCGCGGTATTGCGGCCATTTTTTACGGTTGCGCCAATCGTCGTCGGTGATTTTGAAGCGTTTGAACGGAATTTTCTCCCGTGCTTCGAAGCGCTCCAGCTGGGTTTTTTCATCGATGGCCAACCAGAACTTCACCACCACGACGCCGGCCTCGGTCAATTGCTCTTCGAAGTCATTGATCTCGCTATAGGCACGCATCCAGTCCGCTGGGCTGCAGAATCCCTCGACCCGCTCAACCAGCACTCGGCCATACCAGGAACGGTCGAACACGGTGAATTTGCCCCGCGCCGGGACCTGCCGCCAAAAGCGCCACAAATAGGGCTGCGCACGTTCGTCTTCGGTGGGTGCAGCAATTGGGATAATCGCGTACTGACGTGGGTCCAACGCCGCTGCGACACGCCGAATAGCCCCGCCTTTACCCGCCGCGTCGTTGCCTTCAAACACCGCCACCAGCGCGTGTTTGCGCATACGTTTGTCACGCATGTTGCCCGAGAACCGCGCTTGCTCGGTGATCAGTTGCTCTTCGTAGTCGTCCTTGTCCAAGTGCAGAGTCATGTCGAGGCTGGTTAACAGGCTCAGCTCGTTGACGGTGGGCGCTTGCGGCTCCAAAGGCGTCGGCACCGACTTGGCTTTGCCATTGGCCAACGCGGCCTGCATGCCTTGGAGCAATAACCGTCCAGTGGTCAAGCTGCGGTAATGCGGGTCTAAGCCTTCGATCACGTACCAAGGCGCGTAATCTCGGCTGGACCGGCGCAGTACGCGCTCACCGTAACGCACGAACTTGTCGTAGGTTTTCGATTGCTGCCAATCCAGCGGGCTGATGCGCCAGCTGTGCAACGGGTCATCCTCAAGCGCCTTAAGCCGAGCTTTCATCTGTTTCTTGGACAGGTGAAACCAGAACTTGAAGATCAGCGCACCTTCATCGACCAGCATTTTTTCCAGACGCTCGGCGCTGTTGATCGCTTGATCAAGTTTGGCGTCCTTGAACGTACCGTGGACCCGGCCCTGAATCATCTGGCTGTACCAGTTGCCGAAAAAAATCCCCATGCGGCCTTTGGCTGGCAATTGCCGCCAATAACGCCAAGCCGGCGGATGGGCCAATTCCTCATCCGTCTGCTGATCGAATGTACGCACCTCGATCAACCGTGGGTCCATCCATTCGCTGAGCAGTTTGATTGTCTCGCCCTTGCCCGCGCCTTCAACGCCGTTGATCAACACGATCACCGGGAAACGCGCCTGCTGTTGAAGCTCGTACTGCACGTCAAGCAATGCTTCGCGCAGCGCGGGCACTTCGGCGTCGTAAGTTTCTTTGTCGATGGCGTGACCGATTTCGGCGGATTCGAACATGCACACATTCCTCTTTCAAGATCGCCCAAGACTAACGGATAGCGTGAATCAATGTCCGGTTAAGACAGCCAATCCTTGCGATGGGTCAACGGAAGGGCGATTTCATTCGCGACGCCCTCCCCATACCTTGGCCGCCACAGTGATTACGTTAATATGTCGCGCTTCTGAACTCTGTCGAGCCCGCCATGACCCTCACCCGCAATGCCCAGATCGAATGGGATGAACAGGGCAACCCCCACTCGCCGGCGTTTTCGGATGTCTATTTCTCGACGCAATCGGGCCTCAATGAAACCCGCCACGTCTTTCTAAAGCAGAACAACCTGGCGCAGCGCTTCACGGCGTTAACGGCAGGCGCACGGCTGGTCATTGGTGAAACCGGCTTTGGTACAGGGCTGAATTTTCTGTGTGCCTGGCAGCTGTTTGCCCAGTGCGCCCCGGCCGAAGCTCGGTTGCATTTCGTCAGCGTTGAAAAGTTTCCGCTGACCCACAGCGACCTGCAACGCGCCCTCCGCTTGTGGCCGGAACTGACTGTCTTTGCCGATCAACTCCTGACGCAGTACGTGGCCGTGCACGAAGGCTTTCAGCGGTTTGTGTTCGATGGCGGGCGAGTGACCCTGACCCTGTTGATCGGTGAGGTGCTGGAGATGCTGCCGCAACTGGACGGGCAGATCGACGCGTGGTTCCTCGACGGCTTCGCCCCGGCAAAAAACCCGGACATGTGGACCCCGGAACTGTTCGCCGAACTGGCGCGACTGGCAGCCCCTGATTCAACCATCAGCACCTTTACCAGCACCGGTTGGGTGCGTCGGGCGTTGAACGCCGCCGGGTTCAAGATGAAACGCACACCGGGGATCGGCCACAAGTGGGAAGTGCTGCGCGGGACATTTGTCGGCTGGCCGGACGATGCGATTAAACCGCTGGCGGCCAAGCCTTGGTTCGCCCGTCCTGCGCCCTTCACTGGCCCACGTAAAGCGCTGGTGATTGGCGCAGGCCTGGCAGGATGCGCGACCGCCGCCAGCCTCGCGGCACGGGGTTGGCAGGTGAGTTTGCTGGAGCGTCACAACGACGTCGCCCAGGAAGCCTCGGGCAATCCACAGGGCGTGCTGTATTTGAAATTGTCCGCCCATGGCACCGCGCTGTCGCAGCTGATCGTCAGTGGTTTCGGCCATACACGGCGGCTGTTGGAGCGCCTGCAACGCGGCCTCGACTGGGACGCTTGCGGCGTGTTGCAACTGGGGTTCAATGACAAGGAAGCCGAGCGTCAGGCACAGTTGGCCGAGGCCTTCCCTGCCGACTTGTTGCAACTGCTGGACTTGCCGACGGCCCAGGCAAAAGCCGGTATCACCCTGGCCTGCGGCGGTTTGTTTTTCCCCGAAGGTGGCTGGGTCAACCCGCCATCGCTGTGCCGACTCCAAGCGTTGCACCCGAACATCCAATTGCTGACCCACCACGATGTGCTGGAACTGCGCCGTGATGGCGAACGTTGGCAAGCGTGGGCCGGCGAGCAAATGCTGGAACAGGCACCGGTGGTGGTGTTGGCCGGGGCCGCTGAGGTCAAGCGCTTTCCAGCCAGCGCCGAGCTGCCGCTCAAACGCATTCGCGGACAAATCACCCGACTGACTGAAACCCCGGCCAGTGCGGCGCTGAGTACCGTGGTCTGCGCTGAAGGCTACATCGCACCGGGCCGCTCTGGCGAACACACGCTGGGCGCCAGTTTCAACTTCAAGAGCAATGACCTGACGCCCACCACCGCCGACCATTTGGACAACCTGCAACTGCTGCAAGAAATATCTGTCGACCTGGTGAAACGCCTCGGCGCCGATACCTTAGCCCCCGAGGACTTGCTCGGCTTCGCCGGTTTCCGCTGCACCAGCCCGGACTACTTGCCCATCGTCGGGCCGCTGGCGGACAAAGACGCGTTCGTCGAGGCCTACGCCGTGCTGGGCAAAGACGCCCGCCAAGTACCGGATACCCAATCCCCGTGGCTTGACGGTTTGTACGTCAACAGCGGCCATGGTTCTCGGGGATTGATCACCGCCCCCTTGTCCGGCGAACTGCTCGCCGCCTGGCTGGACAACGAACCGCTGCCACTGCCCCGCAGCGTCGCCGAAGCCTGTCACCCGAATCGTTTTGCGTTGCGAGGGTTGATACGGGGTAAGGCGTGAGGCGGTTGTTTTTGGCGCTGCGCGATTGACGCCTACAGATGGCCTCCCGCCCGCAGGTCGCCTGTGAATTGAATATCAAACGTCGGCAAGTGGCCCTTTCGCAGGCAAGCCTGCTCCCACAGTACCGCAGACAAACATAGAGACTGTGGCTTGCCGACGAAAGCGGCGAATCAGACGCCACCAAGTCGCGTTTTCACCAAAATCAATGCCACTAAACCCCACACCAGCTATCCTCTCCCCACCCCAATTGCCCAGGCGAACCTCCATGCTGCAAGTGCAAGCCGTGTTCAAAAGTTACGCCACACCGCAAGGTCCATTGGCGGTGTTGCAGGGGGTGGATTTGAATCTTGAACACGGCAGCAGCCTCGCATTGATGGGCGAATCAGGCAGCGGTAAAAGCACCTTGTTGCACTTGGTCGCTGGGCTGGACAACGTTGATCGCGGCGTCATCCGTATCGGCGGGCATCGGCTGGACCAGATGAACGAAACCCAACTTGCCCACTGGCGACGCACCGAAATCGGCCTGGTATTTCAACAATTCAACCTGATCAGCAGCCTCAAGGTTGAAGACAACCTGGCCTTTCAAGCTCGCCTGGCCGGTCGATTCGATCCCATCTGGCAAGCGCAACTGATCGAGCGCCTGGGGCTCGGCGATTTACTCAAACGCTACCCGGAACAACTTTCGGGCGGTCAACAACAACGCGTCGCCCTGGGGCGCGCCCTCGCCTCGCGTCCCGGTTTGTTGTTGGCCGATGAACCCACCGGCAACCTGGACGAAGCCACCAGCGACGAAGTCCTTCAGTTGCTCCTCGATTTGCTCCGGGACAGCCCCACCAGCCTCCTGATGGTGACCCATAGTCCGCGTATCGCCGCTCGCCTGGCGAACAAAGTGGTGCTGCATGCCGGGCGCTTGGCCGCTGCAGGCGAACGCTAACGTGCAGGTTTTTTATTGGACATTGCGTGCACTGCTGAGCCATTGGCGCAGGCACCCAGTGCAGTTTTTCAGCGTGCTCACCGGGCTATGGCTGGCGACCAGTTTGCTGACGGGGGTGCAAGCGCTGAACAGTCAGGCGCGGGAAAGTTATGCACGTGCCAGCCAATTGATCGGCGGCGAACCTCAGGCCAGCCTCAGCGCACCCAATGGCGCTACCTTTCCTCAAGCGCTGTTCATCAGCCTACGCCGTGCGGGTTGGCCGGTGTCACCGGTATTGCAGGCGCGGGTGACGCTCAAAGGTCATGAAGACCAACGCCTGCAATTGATGGGCATCGAGCCGCTGTCGCTGCCCGACGGTGCAGCGGTGGCGGGCAAAGACTTAGACATCGCGCAGATGGTCGGATTTTTCAGCGCGCCGGGCAGCACCTGGATCGCGCCGCAGACCTTACTGGCATTGGGTTTTCACGAAGGTGACACGCCGCTGACCGACAGCGGCCGCACCTTGCCACCGCTGCACAGTCAGACCGACATGGCGCCCGGTTTGTTGTTGGTCGACATCGGCTTCGCGCAACACCTGCTAGACGCGCCGCAACAGCTTTCCCGGCTTCTATTGCCCAAGGCATTCGCCGACAACAAACCGGTGTTACCGGCCAATCTGATGGGTCAGTTGATCCTTAAAACCAGTGGCGAAGAAAATAACCTGGAGCGCCTCACCGAAAGCTTTCACCTGAACCTCGATGCCTTGGGGTTCCTATCGTTCGTGGTGGGGTTGTTCATCGTCCACGCTGCTATCGGTTTGGCCCTTGAACAACGCCGGGGCCTGTTGCGAACCCTGCGGGCGTGCGGGGTCAGCGCCCGGTTGTTGATCATCAGCCTGGCTGTCGAACTGGGTTGCCTAGCCGTGCTCGGCGGGATTGCCGGGGTCATCAGCGGCTATGTGCTGGCCAGTGTCTTGTTGCCCGATGTCGCCGCCAGCCTGCGGGGCTTGTACGGCGCCGAAGTGGCGGGGCAGTTGAGTTTGAGCCCGTGGTGGTGGGCCAGCGGAGTCGGTTTAAGCCTGCTAGGCGCGCTGCTGGCCGGGGTCAACAGTTTGTTGCGCGCCGCCCGCATGCCGTTGTTGGCGTTGGCCAATGCACAAGCCTGGCACCAGGCGCACAGCCGTTGGCTGCGTCGACAAGCCTGGGTCGCAGGGTTGGCGATGCTGGTGGCGTTGATTGCGTTACTTTTTGGCGACAGTTTGACCAGCGGTTTTGTACTGATGGGCACCTTATTGCTCGGCGCCGCGCTTGGGCTGCCGGTATTGCTCAACGCCCTGCTCAATCGGCTACTGGGGCGAAGCCGTTCGGTTCTCGGTCAATGGTTTCTCGCCGATTGCCGCCAACAGTTACCCGCCTTGAGCCTGGCGTTGATGGCGCTGTTGCTGGCGTTGGCGGCCAATATCGGCGCGGGCAGCATGACCTCTGGTTTCCGCCAGACCTTTACCAACTGGCTGGAGCAACGCCTGACCGCCGAGTTGTACCTCAACCCGCAAAACCCGGCCCAGGCACGGGACATGCAGACCTGGCTTGGCAGCCAACCGTCAGTCACTGCGGTGCTGCCCAACTGGCAAGTTTCGATTCAGTTGCAGGGCTGGCCAGCAGACCTGTTCGGGGTCATCGACCACCCCACCTATCGCCAACACTGGCCGCTGCTGCAATCGGCAGCGGGCGATCCTTGGGATCAACTGGCTCAGGACGACACCGTGATGCTCAGCGAACAACTGGCGCGACGGTTGAAAGTCGAGGTCGGTGATCAACTCACGGTTCCCACACCTCAAGGCCACTGGACGCCCCGCGTCGTCGCGATCTACGCCGACTACGGTAATCCCAAGGGCCATTTGCTGGTCAACGCTCAACACCTGCTGCGCTATTGGCCGCACCTGTCGCCCAACCGATTCAATCTGCGCATCGCCCCGGCCTCGGTGCCGGCGCTGGTGCATGACCTTCAGTCGCGGTTTGCGCTGGAAGACAATCGCATCGTCGACCAAAGCCAACTCAAGGGTTGGTCAACCCAAGTCTTTGAACGCACCTTCGCCGCCACTGCCGCGCTCAACAGCCTGACGTTGGGCGTGGCCGGCGTGGCGCTGTTTATTAGTTTGCTGACCCAAAGCCAAAGTCGTCTTGGCCAGCTTGCACCGCTGTGGGCGCTGGGCGTAACCCGACGTCAACTGATGCTGCTCAACCTCGGGCAAACCTGGCTGCTGGCGGTGCTGACACTGGTACTTGCACTGCCGCTGGGGTTGCTGTTGGCAGGGTGCCTGGACGCGGTGATCAATGTGCAAGCCTTTGGCTGGCGGCTGCCGTTGCAGATATTCCCCGCGCAACTGCTGCAACTGATGGCGTTGGCGTTGTTGGCCACGCTGCTGGCCTCGGCTTGGCCCCTGATCAAGTTGTATCGCAGCCGCCCAGCGGATTTGCTGAGGACCTTCGCCAATGAAGATTAACTGGCTGCTGCTGGCGATGAGCGTCCTGTTATTGAGCGCCTGCGATGACGACAAGGCACCGGCCACCGGTTTTGCCGGGCTGGGCAACGACGCGGCGGCGTTTGCTCAAGTGGTTCCTGGCAAAGTCTTCAGCTTTCCTCAGGACCACGGCCCGCATGATGGTTTCCGCATCGAGTGGTGGTACGTCACCGCCAACCTCAAGGATGACCAAGGCCACGATTTCGGCGTGCAATGGACGCTGTTTCGCAGTGCGCTAAAAGCCGGGCCTGAACAACAAGGCTGGGGCGATCAAACCCTCTGGATGGGCCACGCCGCCGTCACCTCGGCCACTCAGCATTTCGCCGCCGAGCGCTACGCCCGAGGCGGGGTTGGGCAAGCCGGGGTCAGCGGCGCGCCATTCAAGGCATGGATCGACGATTGGACATTCGACAGCCAATCGACCGGCGACAACCCGCTGACCGACATGCAACTGCACGCTCGAGGGCCGTCGTTCAGCTATCAATTGCACCTCACTTCGACCCAGCCCCTGGTCCTGCAAGGGGCGCAGGGATTTAGTCAAAAATCCGAACAAGGCCAAGCATCGTATTACTACAGCCAGCCGTTTTTTCAGGCGTCGGGCAGCCTCGACATCGACGGTAAAACCTACCACGTCAGCGGTCCCGCCTGGCTCGATCGGGAATGGAGCAGCCAACCATTGACTGCCAATCAAACCGGCTGGGACTGGTTTTCCGTGCACCTGGAAAGCGGCGCGCAAATAATGCTGTACCGCATGCGCCAGAAGAGCGGCGAGCCGTACGTGACTGGCACCTGGATCGACGCCGACGGCAAGACCCAATTGCTAAACGGCTCGCAGATCCAACTCACCCCGATGTCCACCAGCGACATCGCAGACCATGAAATGCCCACCCGCTGGTCAGTCAAAATCCCCGGCAAACAGCTGGATATCGTCACCGCCGCGCTAAACCCAAAAGCCTGGATGGACCTGCGAATTCCCTACTGGGAAGGCCCGGTAACCGTAACCGGCAATCAAAAAGGCATCGGATACCTGGAGATGACAGGGTATTGAGTCACCACCCCCTGTAGGAGGGTCCGCCACGTCTTCGACGCCGCGCTGTCTCGCAGCAAACTGGGCGGTACTTTGTATGGCTTGAGGTTGCAGTGTGTCAGGTCGGAAGCCTTCCCGAATAAATTCGGTCCCACAGATTCTGGCGCTGCACAGATTTCTGTAGGAGCTGTCGAAGGCTGCGATAGGTCCGAAGAATCACCAGTGAATTGAATATCAAATTACGGAAAGAGGCCCCGTGAAACCATGCGGCCGAACGCAGGCGTTGCGCAGGGGGTGACGAGGCAAGGATGCCGAGTAAGCCGTGCGCGGCCAGGGATGGCCGCTCACGGCGACCCCCGGAGCGACGCCGGAGCGAGGGAAGACCGAGCCTAAGCGAGGTTCCGCATGGTGGGGCAAGCGTTTTGGGTTACCTTTTTGGCGTTTGAAAAAGGTGACTCGCTGTAAAAGCGAAACCCTACTTTCAGCAACCACAAATGCCGGATATACACACAAAACACAGCGCCAACCCACTGTTTTAAAAGATAAAAAAGCAGTTTGATAAGAGCCAACTTGTTGGCGAGGCGTCTGACGGTTGTGTCAGGAATAGCGCATCGCGAACAAGTTCGCTCCTACAGTTGTAAAACTGTCTTATTCCCGATCGATCTAAAACATTCGCAAACCTCACGGGTCAGTTTCTGGTGTAGGCGACGCATCGTCTGCCCTCCCCAACGGACACCCGGTAAGGACTTTATGTGCGGATTAGCAGGTGAGCTACGCTTCGACCATCAACCCGCAGACCTCGCTGCGGTTGAGCGGATTACCCATCAACTGGCCCCACGCGGCCCGGACGCCTGGGGCTTTCATTGTCAGGGGCCGGTTGCCCTCGGTCATCGTCGGCTAAAAATCATGGACCTGACGCACGCCTCCGGGCAGCCCATGGTTGACCATTCTCTTGGCCTGTCGTTGGCGTTTAACGGAGCCATTTATAACTTTCCGGAATTACGCACCGAACTGGAAATCCTCGGTTATACCTTTTACTCCGGTGGCGACACCGAAGTGCTGCTCAAGGGCTACCACGCCTGGGGCGCCGATTTACTGCCCAAGCTCAACGGCATGTTCGCGTTCGCCATCTGGGAGCGGGACACAGAAGAATTGTTCATCGCCCGCGACCGTTTGGGCGTCAAACCGCTTTATTTGTCCCGGACCGACAAACGTTTGCGTTTTGCTTCGACCCTGCCGGCGCTGCTCAAAGGCGGAGATATTAGCCCGTTGCTGGACCCGGTCGCGCTGAACCACTATTTGAATTTTCACGCCGTCGTGCCCTCACCGCGCACGCTGTTGGCCGGCGTTGAGAAACTCCCGCCCGCCACGTGGATGCGCATCGATGCTCGCGGGAAATCGGAGCAGAAAGTCTGGTGGCGCCTGCCCTACGGACCACACCCCGATGAAGCCAATCTGACCTTGAATGATTGGCGCGACCGGGTACTGGACAGCACCCGAGAAGCGGTGGCGATTCGGCAACGGGCGGCGGTGGACGTGGGCGTTCTGCTGTCGGGCGGTGTCGACTCAAGCTTATTGGTCGGTCTGCTGCGTGAAGTGGGCGTGGAGAATCTGTCTACGTTCTCTATTGGCTTTCAGGACGCGGGCGGCGAACGCGGTGATGAGTTTCAATATTCAGACTTGATCGCCCAGCACTACGGCACTCAACACCACCAACTGCGAATCAACGAAGACGAAATCATCGAGCAACTGCCGGCGGCGTTCCGTGCCATGAGCGAGCCGATGGTCAGTCACGATTGCATCGCCTTTTACTTGCTGTCGCGGGAAGTCGCCAAGCACTGCAAGGTGGTGCAAAGCGGGCAAGGCGCTGACGAACTGTTTGCCGGTTACCACTGGTACCCGCAAGTGGACGGCGCCAGTGATCCGTATGCGGCCTACCGTGCCGCGTTTTTTGACCGCACTTACGACGAATACGCCGCCACCGTACAACCCAAATGGCTGACCGCGAACGATGCTGCGGGCGACTTTGTGCGCGAACATTTTGCCCAGTCGGGGGCCGATGCGGCGGTGGATAAAGCGCTGCGGCTGGACAGTACGGTGATGCTGGTCGATGACCCGGTGAAGCGCGTCGACAACATGACCATGGCCTGGGGCCTGGAAGCGCGCACGCCGTTTCTGGATTACCGTCTGGTCGAGCTGTCTGCCAGGGTGCCGGGTAAATTCAAACTGCCCGACGGCGGCAAGCAGGTGTTGAAAGAGGCCGCTCGGTTGGTCATTCCCGCCGAAGTCATCGACCGTAAAAAGGGTTACTTCCCGGTCCCTGGCCTTAAGCATTTGCAAGGTGACACACTGAAGTGGGTGCGTGAACTGCTACTCGACCCCAGCCAGGATCGTGGTCTGTTCAGGCCCGAGATGCTCGACAGTCTGCTGACTGATCCTGACGGTCAACTGACCCCACTGCGCGGCTCCAAGCTATGGCAGCTCGCGGCGCTGAACCTATGGCTCAGCGAGCAAGGACTTTGACCCATGAAACATAACGCTTCCGTGTTTGGCCAACGGCTGTTGCGCGGTCAATCGCCGTCTTATGAACGCCTGCAGGCACAACTTGCCGAAGACGGCAGCAACCTCGGCACCGAACCGCTCGCGCTGCATTGCGGCTGGGGTCGATTGCTGATTGGCCACACCTACCGCGATCCGGCCGCGCTGGCCCAAGAACTGCTCAACGAAAAGCCTGGCGAGCGCGACATTGCGCTGTACGTCGCCGCACCCCAGCAAGTCTTGGCGCAGGCGCCGCAACACCTGTTTCTCGACCCGTCCGACACCTTGCGGCTGTGTTTCACCGATTATCGCCCGGCGCAAAAAGTGTTTCGGGGTTATCGAATTCGACGCGCACAAACCGAGGCCGATTGGCAGTCGATCAACACCTTGTACCTAACGCGCGGGATGCTGCCCATCGATCCTGCGCTGCTCACCCCGCGCCACCAGGGCGGGCCGGTGTACTGGTTGGCGGAGGATGAAAGTACTAACGCAGTGATTGGCAGCATCATGGGCCTTAACCACCAAAAAGCCTTCAACGACCCCGAGAACGGCAGCAGTTTGTGGTGCCTGGCGGTTGATCCGCAGTGCACGCGGCCTGGGGTGGGTGAAGTATTGGTGCGGCACTTGATCGAGCACTTCATGAGCCGGGGGTTGAGTTACCTCGACCTCTCGGTGTTGCACGACAATCAACAGGCGAAAAAGCTCTACGCCAAGCTCGGTTTTCGTAACCTGCCAACCTTTGCCATCAAGCGAAAAAATGGCATCAACGAACGTTTGTTTCTCGGGCCTGGCCCGCAGGCAAACTTCAATCCGTATGCCCGAATCATTGTCGAAGAAGCGCATAAACGCGGCATCGACGTGCAGGTCGATGATGCCGACGCTGGTTTGTTCACCCTTAGCCATGGCGGGCGTCGGGTGCGCTGCCGGGAGTCATTAAGCGACCTGACCACCGCAGTGAGCATGACCTTATGCCAAGACAAAAGCCTGACCCATCGCGCGCTCAAGGCTGCGGGCTTACGTTTACCGGCGCAACAGTTGGCCGGTGAAACCGACAACAATCTGGCTTTTCTTGAAGCGCACAAACACATCGTGGTCAAGCCGCTGGACGGTGAGCAAGGCCATGGCGTTGCGGTGGATTTACACACGATAGAAGAGGTGGAGGCGGCTATCGAACGCGCTCAGGCCTTCGATACCCGGGTGCTGCTTGAGAGTTACCACCAAGGGCTGGACCTGCGCGTAGTGGTGATCGGATTTGAGGTAGTCGCTGCTGCGATCCGCCGCCCGGCTGAAGTGGTGGGTGATGGAAGCCACAGCATTGGCGAATTGATCGACGCCCAAAGTCGGCGTCGTTCCGCGGCCACGGGCGGCGAAAGCAAGATCCCGCTGGACGAAGAAACCGAGCGCACGTTGCACGACGCCGGGTACGACTACGCCAGCGTGTTGCCGGCCAATGAACGTCTGGCGGTCCGGCGCACCGCCAACCTGCACACTGGCGGCTGCCTTGAAGATGTCACCGGGATTCTGCACCCGGTGCTGGCCGATGCGTCGATACGGGCTGCCAGGGCCTTAGACATTCCGGTGGTAGGCCTGGACCTGATGGTGCCCGCCGCCGACCAACCGGAGTATGTATTCATCGAAGCCAACGAGCGTGTAGGACTCGCCAACCACGAACCCCAACCCACCGCCGAGCGGTTTGTAGACCTGTTGTTCCCCCACAGTTCGCCCGCGCACAGCTGACCTTCAAGACCACAAATATCTGGCCAATTTTGCTGCGTCAACGTCGTCTCGTATTAGGAGCCACCACATGACACCTGCAAACATCCCCGAACCGGATCTGAAGTACCTGCAGAAAGTCCTGCTGGAAATGCTCGCGATTCCCAGCCCCACCGGATTCACCGACACCATCGTGCGTTACATCGCCGAGCGCCTGGAAGACCTCGGTATTCCGTTCGAACTGACCCGGCGTGGGACCATTCGCGCCACCTTGAAGGGCAAGCAAAACAGCCCGGACCGCGCCGTCTCTGCGCACTTGGACACTATTGGCGCAACGGTGCGGGCGGTGCAGGAAAATGGACGTCTTTCGCTGGCGGCGATTGGCTGCTGGTCCAGTCGTTTTGCCGAAGGCAGCCGCGTCAGCGTGTTCACCGACACCGGGGTTATACGCGGCAGCGTCCTGCCGTTGATGGCTTCTGGTCACGCGTTCAACACCGCCGTGGATGAAATGCCTATTAGCTGGGACCACGTCGAATTACGCCTGGACGCTTACAGTGCAACCCGCGCCGACTGCGAGTCGCTGGGTGTCAACATTGGCGATTTTGTGGCCTTTGACCCGCTGCCAGAGTTCACCGAAAGCGGCCACATCAGCGCTCGTCATCTGGATGACAAGGCCGGCGTCGCGGCACTGCTTACTGCGTTGAAGGCCATCGTCGACAGCGGCGCCGAACCCCTTATCGATTGCCATCCGTTGTTCACCATCACCGAAGAAATCGGCACCGGCGCAGCGGGCGTGCTGCCGTGGGACGTCAGTGAATTCGTCGGTATCGACATCGCCCCGGTCGCGCCCGGTCAACACTCCAATGAACACGCGGTCAGCGTGGCCATGCAGGATTCTGGCGGCCCGTACGATTACCATTTGTCCCGGCACCTGCTGCAACTGGGGCTCGAAAACGAACTGCCAATTCGTCGGGACGTGTTCCGCTATTACTTCAGCGACGCCCATTCAGCGGTCACGGCCGGGCATGACATTCGCACCGCGCTGCTCGCTTTTGGCTGCGATGCGACCCACGGTTATGAACGCACGCACATCGACAGCCTCAACGCATTGAGCCGGTTGTTAGCTGCGTACATCCTCAGCCCACCGGTGTTTGCCAGCGACGCGCAACCGGCGAAAAGTTCTCTGGAGCGCTTTAGCCATCAGATCGAACACGATGCGCAGATGGAATCTGATACCCGCGTGCCGGCGGTGGAAAGCCTGGTTGGGCAGAGGACTGATGAGACCTAACCCGTAGGGCGGCGCGAAACTGGGCGCCGTCTTGACTGAAAGGTCCTCACCCGCTGTAGCCTGTCGGTACCAAGCGCGTTAGCATCGCCGGGAATTCATGTGAGAACGCCATGCTGATCCCCTACGACCAACTTGAAGCCGACACCCTTACTCGCTTGATCGAGGACTTCGTCACCCGTGACGGCACCGACAACGGCGATGAAACGCCGCTGGAAACTCGGGTACTTCGGGTGCGCCACGCCCTTGGCAAAGGCCAGGCGGTAATTGTGTTCGAGCCGGAAAGCGAGCAGTGCCAGTTGATGCTTAAGCGCGACGTACCCAAAGAATGGCTCGACTGAGGTTATGGGGTGGGTGGCAGTGATGATTTCTCCGCTGCCAGCCGTCGGGAGATGCGGTAATGCACCTCCATACGATTGACCTTCACTTCTTTGGGCGCAGTGATTCCTAGACGAACCTGATTACCGTTCACGGCCAGAATCTGCACGGTGATGTTGTTGCCGATGATGAAGGTCTCACCAACTTCTCGCGTCAATACAAGCATTTTGCCTGCCCTCTTTTTGTTACAAAGAGAGCAGATTGCCCTGCCCGATTGCCCCCTTCAATCCGTCAGAAGCAAATCAGTAACGCCCTTCGGCAGCGCCAGACCGTTCCTACGGAATTGCCCTATTTTGAGGTAAAGGTATGGGAAAAGTCCGCATGTGCTGCCGGGTTTGGTCGCCTACGATTGTGAGAATCGCGGACCGAACAGGATGATGCCGGCGCCGATTACACACAGCGCCGCGCCCAGCCAATCGGACGTGAGAGGCCGAATGCGCTCTATCAACCCCAGCCAGCCAATCGACGCAACGATATAGATTCCGCCATAAGCAGCGTAGGCCCGACCGGCATACGTCGCCTCGACCCGGGTCAGCAGCAAGGCAAATAGCGTCAAGCTGACCAGCGCCGGAATAACCCACAAAACACTTTTGCCAAGCCGCAGCCACATCCAGAACGCATAGCAGCCGGCGATCTCGAACAGCGCGGCGAGGAAAAACCAAAGGTAATTGAGCACGGCGAGAACTCGCAGGAATGAGTGGCGGTAACCCTAGCGAGATGGGCACGGCAGAGCAAGGAATGCGCGATTTCGTATGCACTGTGCAGCCTGTGCAGGACCTATATCGGGAAGGCAACGGCGAGGAGCTTCAGAAAAACCGCGTCGTCTGCTTCCCGAATAAATTCGGTCCCACCGTTTTCTCGGGCAATGCACACTTTTGTAGGAGTCGCCGAAGGCTGTAATGAATGTTCGGTGCCTACTCTTCCAGACCTGCCGAAGACCCCTGTGTGAGTTGGCTGCCAACGAAGGCATCATTGCAGGCTACCTGGGTTTCAAGTCGACATCCGAAACGCGATGACGGGCCTCTTCCAGGCAAGCCTACTCCTACGGGATGTGCAGCGGCGTGGGTCCTTAAGCGCCGCTTTACAACTTCGCGCGCATTTTGTCTGACATCGAAGCCATTTCGTTGTACATCAACTGTGGGTTTTTCTGCTTCAGCTGCCACGCCATGCGCCCTTGTTCGTGGGGCAGGATCATGAACTCGCCTTTGGCTACTTGTTCGAAGATGTAGTCCGCAATATCGCTGGCACTGATCGGTGAGCTTTCCAGCAGTTTGCCCACTTGGGTTTTCATCGCGGGGGTCGGGCCACGGAACGAGTCAAGTAAATTGGTCTGGAAAAACGACGGGCATACCACGTGGACACTCACGTCCTGATGCCGCAACTCGATCAGCAGGCTTTCCGACAACGCCACGACTCCGGCCTTGGCTACGTTGTAGTTGCTCATGGCCGGACCTTGCATCAACGCTGCCATAGACGCGATGTTGATGATTTTGCCTTTGCTCAACTCCAGCAGCGGCAAGAACGCCTTACAGCCCTTGACCACGCCCATCAGGTTGATTGCAATCTGCCAATCCCAATCTTCCAGCGACAGCTCCGCAAAGAACCCGCCAGACGCCACACCGGCGTTGTTGACGATGACGTCAATGCCGCCAAACTTCTCTTCACAGGCTTGAGCAAAGGCGGTCAATTGGCTGTAATCGCGCACGTCACAGCGCTGAACAAACCCATCACCACCCGCCTCGCGCACTAATTTCAGGGTTTCTTGCAGGCCGGGCTCGCTGACATCCGACAACGCCAATTGCCAGCCTTCGCGGGCCCAGCGCAACGCGATTTCACGGCCCAGACCCGACCCGGCGCCAGTGATCATCATGCGATTTTGCATAGGGAACTGCCTTGTTATTCTGGGGAAGTTGAGCCGCAGTGTAGCGAAGGTTATCGCCGCCGCGCCCTACCATCAGAATGCTGAATGCCAAGGGCAAACCCACGGGTTATAAGGCTTTGCGCCGAGACAGGCAGGCGCTTAACAGCCCGACATAAACCGCTGCATTGATCACCACCACGACCGCGCCCAGCCATAACTGAGTCTGCGGCGTGAGCCCTACCGGGTAGATCAGTGGAATCAGGTAATGCTCAATGAAGTCGCCGTTATAGCCCTGCTCACCGGCCCGTAACCGCAACGCGTTTTCCAGAGGGGTCAGCGGGCAATACAGGTGAAAGAATTCAACAACCGCGCCCCACACCACCGCCGGAAGGTGTAATGCCATCAACCAGCGCCAGCGAATAATCAGCACTCCACCGATCACCACAAAGGCAATGAACAAAAGGTGCAGAACCACTACCGCGTCTGCCGCCAGACGATAAAGCATATTTCACCCTCTTCTAACGTTTTTACTTCAGGTGCTACGAACTTTTATAAAACGACGACAGTCGGAATAGTCACGCAGTACATGCTTTACGCATTAAGCGTCCAGCGTGCGACCTGTAGAAGCCATCCATAAAGAAAAGAAGGAACTCATCATGGGCATCGGCACTATTCTTATCATCATCCTGATCCTCCTGCTAGTTGGCGGCCTGCCTGTATTCCCACACTCCAGAAGCTGGGGATATGGGCCATCGGGCATCATCGGTACGGTTCTGGTCATCCTGTTGATATTGGTCTTGCTCGGCAGGATCTAAGCTTGCGGAGTCAGAACCAGGATGAATTGAAAGCACAAAAAAAGCAGCCCTAGGGCTGCTTTTTTCGTAGCGGCTTTAATGCGTGTTAGTGAGCCACCGCACCGGTTGCACCCAGGCCAGTCTGCGAGCGCACAAACTGTGGGAGGAACAAGGCACGTTCGCCCTCTGCTGCTTTCGATTTATCAGTAATCGAGAAGAACCAGATACCGATGAAGGCCACGGCGATGGAGAACAGCGCCGGGTATTCGTACGGGAAGATCGGTGTAGCGTGGTGCAGGATCTGCACCCAGATGGTTGGGCCGAGGATCATCAGGCCAACCGCTGTTATCAAGCCCATCCAGCCGCCGATCATGGCGCCACGGGTGGTCAGGTTTTTCCAGTACATGGAGAGCAGCAGTACCGGGAAGTTACAGCTTGCCGCGATGGAGAATGCCAAGCCAACCATGAACGCGATGTTCTGGTTTTCGAAGAGAATGCCCAGGCCGATCGCTACGACTGCCAACACCAGCGTAGTGATCTTGGAAACCCGAATCTCATCCTTTTCGTTCGCCTTGCCTTCTTTGATCACGCTGGCATACAGGTCATGGGACACCGCCGACGCACCGGCCAGGGTCAGACCCGCAACCACTGCCAGGATGGTGGCGAATGCCACTGCCGAGATGAAGCCCAGGAACAAGCTGCCACCGACCGCATCGGCCAAGTGGATCGCGGCCATGTTGTTACCACCCAACAGAGCGCCTGCAGCGTCCTTGAAGACTGGGTTGGTGCTAACCAGCAGGATCGCGCCGAAGCCGATGATGAAGGTCAGGATGTAGAAGTAACCGATGAAGCCTGTTGCGTAGAGCACCGATTTACGCGCTTCTTTAGCGTCGCTCACGGTGAAGAAGCGCATCAGCACATGTGGCAGGCCAGCGGTACCGAACATCAATGCCAAGCCCAGCGAGAACGCCGAGACTGGATCTTTCACCAGTCCACCTGGGCTCATGATCGCGTCACCTTTAGGGTGAACTTTGACCGCCTCGGAGAACAGGGTGTTGAAGTCGAAGTTGACGTGTTTCATGACCATGATCGCCATGAACGTTGCGCCAGACAGCAGCAGCACGGCCTTGATGATCTGTACCCACGTGGTGGCCAACATACCGCCGAAGAGTACGTACATGCACATCAGAATACCGACCAGGATCACCGCTACGTAGTAGTCGAGACCGAACAGCAGCTGGATCAGCTTGCCAGCGCCAACCATCTGCGCGATCAAGTAGAACGCCACGACCACCAGCGAACCGCAGGCGGACAGGGTGCGGATTTCTTTTTGCTTGAGGCGATAGGACGCCACATCAGCAAAGGTGTATTTGCCCAGGTTACGCAGGCGTTCGGCGATCAGGAACAGAATGATCGGCCAACCCACCAGGAAGCCGATCGAGTAGATCAAGCCGTCATAGCCGGAGGTGTACACCAACGCGGAAATACCCAGGAAGGACGCCGCCGACATGTAGTCGCCAGCAATCGCCAGGCCGTTTTGCAAACCGGTGATTTTGCCGCCCGCTGAGTAGTAATCCGCTGCCGACTTAGTGCGCTTGGACGCCCAGTAAGTAATGCAAAGGGTGATACCCACGAACAGGACGAACATAACGATCGCCGATACGTTTAAGGGTTGTTTTTGCACAGGTCCGGAGATGGCCTCGGCCGCCCACAGGCTCGGTGCGAATACTGCCAGGCCAAGGGCCGCTAGTAGACGCCGGATCATTGCTGAGCCTCCTTTAGAATTGCTTTGTTCAGGTCGTCAAATTCACCGTTGGCACGGTAAATATAGATCCCGGTCAGGATGAACGCTGAAAGTATCAGGCCCACTCCGATGGGAATTCCCCAGGTGATCGATGAGCCAGGGCTTATTTTTGCCCCGAGTACATGCGGTCCATAAGCAATCAGAAAGATGAAGGCGGCGTAAAGCCCAAGCATGATCGCCGAGAGTATCCAGGCGAAACGTTCTCTTTTCGAAACCAGCTCTTTGAAAAGCGGACTTTTTTGAATCGAGAGGTAAATGCTGTCATTCATTATTTTTATCCTCAGCACAGATGAGATGTAACGCATTGCACTTTGAATGTGCTCTAGCCCGCACTCCAGACGACTTTAGTAGTAGAACGGCAGTTGTCGTGAACGTCGTCAGCGCCTGTACTTAGCGTAGTGTCTGGGAGGATAAGCGAAGGGAATCGACGCGATGAATTTCAGAATGAAAGCAAAAGGCCACCTGACGATAACGTCAGATGGCCTTGAAAGGTGCTAACTAGACACGTTGCAGTCGATTACTTGGTCCACGCAGCAACACGGTCTGGGTGCTTGGCAACCCAGTCCTTGGCAGCTTGTTCAGGCTTGGCGCCGTCTTGGATAGCGAGCATCACTTCTCCAATTTCATCTTTGGAAGCCCATTGGAATTTTTTCAGGAAAGCGACCACTTCAGGTGCTTTCTTCTCAAGGCCCAGGCTACCGATGCTGTCAACCGTCTCGGCGGCGCCATAAACGCCCTTTGGATCTTCCAGGAACTTCAACTTCCACTTGGCGAACATCCAATGCGGAACCCAACCGGTTACGGCGATGGATTCATGCTTGTTTTCCGCACGGGTCAGCTCGGAAATCATCGCGGCGCCAGAGCTGGCCTGCAGTTTGTAGCCGGTCAAGTCATAGTCTTTGATTGCTTGATCGGTTTTGAGCATCACGCCTGAACCGGCGTCGATCCCGACGATTTTATTTTTGAAGCTGGTGTCTGTTTTCAAGTCGGCAATGCTGTTGGCGGTCACGTAATCAGGCACGATCAGGCCAATTTTTGCATCCTTGAAGTTAGGACCGTAGTCGACCACCAAGTCTTTGTTCTTGGTCCAGTATTCGCCGTGGGTCACGGGCAGCCAAGCGGAGAGCATGGCGTCAAGCTTACCGGTCGCAACACCTTGCCACATGATCCCGGTCGCAACAGCCTGGAGTTTGACAGGGTAACCGAGCTTCTGCTCGATCACTTGGGCGGCTACGTTAGTGGTTGCAACGCTGTCAGACCAGCCGTCAACATAACCGATCGACAGTTCGGGTTTTGCGTCTGCAAGGGCCAGCGTGGAACTGATCGCCAGTGCCAGAGCAGCACCTGCGCCAAGGATTAGTCGCATCTTCATCGTTACTTCCCCAAAATGCTGCACCCGACGAGTGTCGGGCATCTTTAACGTTTTTTTAAGGGACCGCTGTTCATGCCCGGTTTTGGAGCGCTGCCGCCCCTTCACGCTTCACCCGTTCACCGCTCGCGAGAGTAGCAGTGTGCTGGCGCCCTGATAATCAACCTGCGATGGGAACCTTCCTGCTCTGTCAGCGACCTCAAGACAGCGAGAAACGACATCACCATGCTACTAACGACAAACCGACGCAAATAAATGACCGGGTCCGCTCGAACCTTGCATGTCTTTTCCCATTGACCCTCTTTCGTCAATTGCCTAGGTCTCGCCAGCCCCAGGATAAATACAGGTACCATGCCGGCCTTCGCCCCATTTCGGCCCGATCATGCCTGCCATTTCACGTTTTCCCGCTGCACCTTATCTATTCGCCTGCGTCCTCGCCGTGATTGCCCTGTGTGTCTTTTGGTATGGCCTGGGCAAGCCGGTAATCCTGCCAGACGCCGCCACTCCTACGCATAAATTGCAGTGCGCGTCTTACACCCCGTTTGATAAAGACCAATCGCCTTTCGATCAGCCGTTCACGCCGCGCCCGGAGCGGATGGACGCCGACCTTGCGCTGCTGGCCAAAGACTTCCAATGCGTTCGTACCTACTCAATGACGGGCCTCGAAGACATCCCCGCGTTGGCACGTAAACATGGCCTGAAGCTGATGATCGGCGCTTGGGTCAACGCCAATCCAGTGGACACGGCGAAGGAGATCAACGCCTTGATCGCTTCGGCCAATGCCAATCCGGATGTGGTGACGTCGGTGATCGTGGGTAACGAAGTGTTGCTGCGTAAGGAAGTGACCGGGGCGCAACTGGTCAAACTTATCCTTGAGGTCAAAAGCAAGATCAAGCAGCCGGTGACCTACGCCGACGTTTGGGCCCTCTGGCTGCAATACCCCGAAGTGGCGCCGGTGGTGGATTTCGTGACCATCCACCTGCTGCCTTACTGGGACGATAACCCCAGCGGCATCGATGATGCGCTAAAGAACGTGGCGCAGATCCGTGAGACCTTCGCTAAACACTACGCGCCCAAAGACATCATGATTGGTGAAACCGGCTGGCCCAGCGAAGGCCGCCAACGTGAAGCCGCCGTGCCAAGCCGGGTTAACGAAGCGCGCTTTATTCGCGGCTTCGTCGCGATGGCTGAACAGATGGGCTGGCATTACAACTTGATCGAAGCCTTCGACCAACCCTGGAAGCGGGCGTCTGAAGGCGCAGTCGGTGGTTATTGGGGTTTGTTCGATGCGGATCGCCAGGAAAAAGGCGTGCTCGACGGTCCGGTGTCGAACCTGGCGTACTGGCCGTTCTGGCTGTCGGTCAGCGGCCTATTGTTCGTCTTGACCCTGGCGCTGGCCGGACGTGTATCGACCACCCGCTCGGCGCTGGTCTTGCCATTATTGGCGGCGCTGGGTGCCTGCTCTATCGGCACCTGGGGTGAATTGGCGCGGGTCACCTCACGCTTCACTGGCGAGTGGGTCTGGGCGGCGGCATTGGTCGGCCTGAACCTGGTGGTACTGGCCCACGCGGCGTTGGCGCTGTCGGCAAAAGACGGATGGCGCGCACGGGCGTTTATGTGGTTCCAAACCCGGGCCGGTTGGTGGGTAGCCGCCACCGGTTTCGTCGCCGCCGTCACGATGCTGGGACTGGTGTTCGACGCCCGTTACCGCAGCTTCCCAACGCCAGCGTTGTTACTTCCGGCGATGTTCTACTTGTTCCGGCCGGTGGCGGTGCCGCGCAGAGAAATCGCCTTGCTGACCTTTATCGTCGGTGCCGGTATCGCCCCGCAGTTATATCAGGAAGGGTTACTCAGCCAGCAAGCCTGGGGCTGGGCGCTGGTTAGCCTGCTCACCACTGCCGCACTCTGGCGCTGCCTAGGTGTGCGTAACCGCTGAGTGTGAAAATTGTGTTACCGGCCCCACAACGGCCGGTGCTTAACCGGGTAACACGGAAACAAAATCTGATTTTTTTCGTTGGCTCTTTTGATCTGAATTTTTCAAGCTTTTGATTTATAAGGAATTTATAAAGTTGGCACGGGTTCTGCTACTCTACTGCATAACAAAAACAAGAAACGCAGCAGCACCCAATAAAAACAATACGTATCGGCTCTGACATAACAAGAACAACACGGACAGAGGCGTAGCTAACAGATTTTTTTGGAGTGGAAATGCTTTATTGGGGTTTCGATCCCACAACCGGGCAGAGAACAATAAAACTACCGTCAGGTAGCTCCCGAACTGGTTGGATCACGCAAGTGATGAAAGCAGGACAGCGCTCAAAAAAATACGTTTGCTCTTGATCCTGAATGGGGATCACACGAACAGCAGTAAGGGATTGGTCGCCAACAACAATAACAGGCCGCCCTAGAATAATAAAAATAGAGCACGCAATACGATTAGAGGGGAGCCCAGGCTCCGCTCAGTGCTGTCTGGGGTTTGAGAATTTTTGCGGGCGCTGCCGATGGCAGCGATCAGATATTCAGTGCCTACAGGTCCGTGCCTGCCGAAGCTTCTGTGGGAGATGGCGTGCCAACGAAAGCGTCCTTGCAGGCAACCCAGGTTTCAGGTCGACATCAGCGGCGCGATGACGGGCCTCTTCGCAGGCAAGCCTGCTCCCACCGATTTCTCGGGCGATGCTCCTCTACCGAGGCTTGGTTCGACCGGCCCGAACCAACCGCAGCCCCGCAATCACCACCCCGAATACCGCAAGGCCGGCACTGTAGAGCACCAGCGCTGGAATGCCACACAGCATCGCCAGCACCGCCAACGCCCAGCCCGCACGACCCGGCACGCAGAACGCGATGATCGAAATAATCAGCGTCGCCCAGGCCATGGTGCCGAAGTGGATCATCAGCCCGATACTGGACCGCGCCTGGCACTGCCAATCCAACGCCTCATTGGCGCAAATACCCACCCAGCGCGCATCTTCCATCAACGAAAAACGCACGCCATAGCTAGCGGCAAACCACAGTGGCAGAACAATAAGCAGCACAATCAGCGGTAAACGGCGGGACATGCAGTACTCCAGAAAACCAACGAACGAACGCCAAACGGCGCCCAGCATAATCGCCCAACGCCGGTATGCAAGACACTGAGTCAAGTTTAAGACCACGCGTACTGTTTATCGCAGGGGGACCGTGTATCGTCGCGACTTATTTATTGGGCGTTTCCTTGCAAGTGCGGCACTTTGGCACTACACCCGTGGTCATAGCCTGCGTATCTCATCCTGCACTTTCCTAAGGGATTTCGTCATGCCCCGTTATCAGCGCTTCGCTGCCTTTATAGGTGGCCTCGTTTTAAGTGCGTCTGCCTTGGCGGTCGATATCGACCCTGCCACCTATGGCTACCCTTTGACGAACCCGTTTGAAGCGACAATCGCCTCAACCCCACTGGACCTGCAGCCGAAACTTCCGGCCGATGCAGACATCAATCAGTCGGACTACACGCTCAACCTGCGTCCTGAGCGTGAATTCACCCTGCCGGATAACTTCTGGGCAGTAAAAAAATTGCGTTACCGCTTGGCGAAACAAAACCACCCTGCCCCCCTGATTTTTTTGATCGCGGGCACGGGCGCGCCTTACACCAGCACCATCAACGAATTCCTGAAGAAGCTGTATTACGGCGCTGGCTATAACGTCGTGCAGTTGTCGTCGCCGACCAGTTACGACTTCATGAGCGCCGCCTCACGATTCGCGACCCCAGGGGTAACCGCAGATGACGCCGAGGACCTGTACCGGGTCATGCAAGCGGTCCGCGCGCAACAGTCGGACTTGCAGGTCACCGATTATTACCTGACCGGTTACAGCCTGGGCGCGCTGGACGCGGCGTTCGTCAGCCACTTGGATGAAACCCGTCACAGCTTCAACTTCAAGCGCGTGCTGCTGCTCAACCCGCCCGTGAACCTTTACACCTCGATCAGCAACCTCGACAAACTGGTGCAGACCGAAGTCAAAGGCATCAACAACAGCACCACGTTCTATGAACTGGTACTGGGCAAGCTGACCCGTTACTTCAAACAGAAAGGCTACATCGACCTTAACGACGCGCTGCTGTTCGACTTCCAGCAATCCAAGCAGCATTTGACCAATGAACAGATGGCAATGCTGATCGGCACCTCGTTTCGCTTCTCGGCAGCCGACATCGCCTTCACCTCTGACCTGATCAACCGTCGCGGGCTGATTACGCCGCCCAAGTACCCGATCACCGAAGGCACCAGCCTGACGCCGTTTCTCAAGCGTGCGCTGCAATGTGATTTCGACTGCTACCTGACCAACCAGGTGATCCCAATGTGGCGCGCTCGGACCGACGGCGGCAGCTTGTTGCAACTGGTGAATCAAGTGAGCCTCTATGCGCTCAAGGATTACCTGCACAACAGCCCGAAAATAGCGGTCATGTCCAATGCTGACGACTTGATTCTGGGTGCTGGCGACCTCGGTTTCTTGCGCAAGACCTTCGGCGACCGTTTGACCCTTTACCCGTACGGCGGCCATTGCGGCAACCTTAATTACCGCGTCAACAGCGACGCCATGCTGGAGTTCTTCCGTGGCTAAACGTCTTTTGTTAATCGCTGCCCTGCTCTGCGCAGGCGTTGCTCATGCGGCAGATGTCACTCCGGCCGCGCACCCTGCGACGGTTGCCAGAGCTTCTGACCCGGACGGTTTTACCGAGCCGTTGAAATCACTCAAGTTCAACCCTGGTTTGGACCAGCGCGAGTTTGAGCGCGCCACCTTAAACGCACTCAACGTGTACGACCCCATCGAGTCGTGGAACCGTAGGGTTTACCACTTCAATTATCGCTTTGATGAGTGGGTGTTCCTGCCGGTGGTGAATGGCTATAAATACGTCACCCCAAGCTTCTTACGCACCGGCGTGAGCAATTTCTTCGGCAACTTGGGTGACATTTCCAACTTGCTGAACAGCCTGTTCCAATTCAAGGGCAAGCGCTCGCTGCAAACCACCGGACGCCTGCTGCTCAACACCACCCTCGGGGTTGCCGGGCTGTGGGACCCTGCCACGTCGATGGGCCTGCCCCGCCAAAGCGAAGACTTCGGTCAGACTTTGGGCTTCTATGGCGTCCCGGATGGCCCGTACCTGGTACTGCCACTGCTAGGCCCATCGAACTTGCGTGACACCGGTGGTCTGGTGTTTGACTTCACCGCCGAATCGCAGATCAACTTCCTGAACGTGTCACAGGTCAGTGAAAACCACCCGGAAATCTACCTACTGCGCGCCATCGACAAGCGCTACATCACCACCTTCCGTTACGGATCGCTGAACTCGCCGTTCGAATACGAGAAAGTGCGTTATGTGTACACCGAAGCGCGCAAGTTGCAGATAGCTGAGTAACAGCCTGTGGATAACTTCTTCGCACCCTTTCTGTAGGCGCCTACTTGTTGGCGAGGGCGTTCCCGGGGCAAGCCGTGATGAACCCTCGCCAACACGTTGGCTCCAGATATTATTGGCGAAGGTGCTACCCAATCCATCGACAAATCCGATCGACACCCCGCAAAAAACCCATCCATTGATCAGCCCGTTCGGCATAGCATGGCGGCCATTCCCACTTGATCAGGAGTTGCCGCAATGACTCAATTTCGCAACGTGTTGGCAATTCATACCGGCCAGCAGACTTCCGACGGTGCTGGCGTAAAGTTGACCCGGGTGTTCGGCGGGCAGAGCGCGGAGTTGTTTGATCCGTTTCTGATGCTGGATGAATTTGGCTCGGACACACCGGACGACTACATCGCCGGCTTCCCGTCGCACCTGCACCGTGGCTTTGAAACTGTGACCTACATGATCGAAGGCCGTATGCGCCATGAAGACCACATGGGCAACGTCGGGCTGCTGCAAGGCGGTGGCGTACAGTGGATGACCGCCGCGCGCGGGATTATCCACAGCGAGATGCCGGAACAGGAAGAAGGCACGATGCGTGGTTTTCAGCTGTGGGTCAATTTGCCCGGCAAGACCAAGCTTGGCCCTGCCAGCTACCAGGATATACAGCCGGAAAACGTGCCCAGGTTGGCCACTGAAGCGGGCGTCAATGTGACGGTGATGGCCGGCACCTTCGACGACGGTCAGGTGCAACAGGCCGGTGCGGTGCAACGGCCGGACACCGAGCCGTTTTATTTCGACCTGCACCTGCCTGCAGGCACCGGCGTCAGTCCACACATACCGAACGGCCACCGGGTGTTTCTATACGTGTATGAAGGCACTGTTGAGCTGGCGGGCCAGCCGCAAGCGATTGGTGCCGGTCGGATGGCCAGATTGTCCGAGGACGGCGCTGTGCAGCTGCACAGTGCGTCGGGTGCGAAGGTGTTGTTGATTGCCGGCAAGCCGCTGCGTGAGCCTATCGTGCAGTACGGTCCGTTTGTGATGAACACCCGGGAAGAGATCGAACAGGCATTGCGGGATTTTCGCGATGACAAGCTGACGGCTTAATTCGCTCAAAAAATATGGATTCTGTGCAGACTCTGTGGGAGCGAATTCATTCGCGAATGCAACAACGCGGTCTTTCAGACAGACCGCGCCGCCCGCTTCCCGAATAAATTCGCTCTCACAGGCTGCACAGGTTTCGCAGGTACCGGCGAAGCCTCACCCCAACCGCAAAAATTGCTTCAGTTGATCACTCTGAGCCAGGGCATCGCGGCGGCCCAGTTCGATCAATTCGCTGCAATAACCCGCCTCGAATAGCAAATAACTGAGCACCCCGGCGCCACTGGTTTTTGTCGCGCCAGGCCCGCGCAGAAACATCCTCAGCGCGGGAGGGAGTTCATGGCGATGACGGGCGGCGATCTCATCAATGGGCTGACTCGGCGAGATTACCAACACCTCCACCGGCGCCAGGCCCAGGGTGCGTACCGGCTGTTCTCCCGGCAACATATGGCTCAACATGTTAAGCCGCTCCAGCAGCTCGATATCACTTTCGAGACTGTCGATGAACGTGCTGTTGAGCATGTGCCCGCCGATCTGCGCAAGGGTCGGTTGCGCGCCGACCATCACCCGTTGCAGCGGATTATTGGTTTCAACGCCACGCGGATTGCCGCTGACCCCCACCACCAATACCCGATTGGCCCCCAAGTGCAGCGCCGGACTGATCGGCGCGGATTGCCGCACGGCACCGTCGCCAAAAAATTCCTGCTCGATTTTGACCGGTGCAAACAGCAGAGGAATCGCGGAACTGGCGAGCAGGTGATCCACCGTCAATTGGGTCGGCAAGCCGATCCGGCGATGACGCAGCCACGAATCAATCGTGCCTTTGCCCTGATAAAACGTCACCGCCTGCCCCGACTCGTAACCGAAAGCGGTCACTGCCACGGCGCGCAAATGCTTGGCGGCAATGGCGCGATCAATCCCGTCAAGGTCCAGCCGCGAGCTGAGTAGATCACGCAGCGGCGAGCTGTTAAGCAACGCCACCGGAACTTGCGAACCCACGCCTAACAAGCTGTGACCGACGAAGCGACCGGCCTGCCGAATCACTCCAGCCCAATCGCTGCGCAGCACTTGATGGCTGCGAAAGCCTTGCCAAAAGTCGACCAGTTGATGAATCGCGGTACAGAAATGTGCCGCGCCGCTCGCCAGTTTGACCGCGTTAATGGCGCCTGCCGACGTGCCCACGATCACCGGAAAGGGATTGGGTGCGCCCGCAGGCAGCAACTCGGCGATTCCGGCAAGGACACCAACCTGATAGGCCGCCCGCGCGCCGCCGCCCGAAAGGATGAGCCCGGTGATGGGCTCTGCCGCGCTACTGACAGCAACGCCACCGACTAACTCGCCAGTGTGGGTGATGATTTGTTCTGCGGCGGCGGTCGGCATTTTTTATTGATTAACCTTTCTTTTGAAGATCCCGCCTCTTATACAGCTTCGGCTCCCCCGGTGGTCGGCTTTTAAAGCGTCGATGGGCCCACAGGTATTGGGCCGGACACTCAAGTACCGCGCGCTCGACAAACTGGTTGATCCGCAAACAATCGACCTCGTCACTTTCGCCGGGGAAATTGCTAAACGGCGGGTGAATCACCAGCCGATAACCGCTGCCGTCGTCCAGACGCTGCTGAGTAAACGGAATTACCCGCGCGCGGCCCAGTTTGGCGAACTTGCTGGTGGCCGTGACCGTCGCCGCCGGAATGCCAAAGAACGGCACAAACACACTTTGTTTGGCGCCGTAGTCCTGATCCGGTGCATACCAGATGGCGTGCCCAGCGCGCAGGACTTTGAACATGCCGCGCACGTCTTCGCGCTCTACCGCGAGGGAATCAAGGTTGTGGCGCTCACGACCACGGCGCTGGATGTAATCAAACAGCGGGTTGTCGTGCTCGCGGTACATGCCATCGATGGTGTGCTTCTGGCCTAACAACGCCGCGCCGATTTCAAGCGTGGTGAAATGCAACGCCATGAGGATCACGCCCTGACCGTCCAACTGCGCTTGCTTGAGGTGCTGCAGACCTTCGATGTGCGCCAGCTTGGCCAATCGTTGAGGGGACCACCACCAACTCATGGCCATTTCGAAGAAAGCGACGCCGGTGGAGGCGAAATTTTCTTTGAGTAGATGCTTACGTTCGTCGGATGAAAGGTGCGCAAAACACAACTCGAGGTTGCGCCCGGCAATGCGTCGACGGTCGTCGGCAAACCGGTACATCACCAGCCCCAGCACCCGGCCAATTGCCACAAGCACTCGAAAGGGTAACTGAACGACCAGCCAGAGCAAGCCCAGGCCCGCCCAAAGCGGCCAAAAGCGTGGATGAAGAAAGTGAGCTCGAAATCGCGGGCGGTCCATTAAAGCTTCCGTCAAGACAGTGGCCGCGCATTCTACATTGTTCAGCTTGGCTTGCGGCCTGCGGGCGTTCTCGTTATAAGTCTCGGCACTTTTAGCGACAAGCTGCTTTATGCCGACCATGAGCCAAATCGAATTGCAAGACCAGGATCCAGTGTTCCAGTTGAAGGGCAGCATGCTTGCCATCACGGTGCTTGAGCTGGCCCGAAACAACCTCGAAGCCCTTGATCGCCAACTGGCGGCAAAGGTCGCCCTGGCCCCCAATTTTTTCAGCAATACGCCGCTGGTGCTGGCGCTGGACAAGCTACCGGCCGGTGAAGGCGCAGTGGACTTGCCCGGCCTGATGCGCGTCTGCCGTCAACACGGCTTGCGCACCTTGGCGATTCGCGCCAATCGCATTGAAGACATCGCCGCGGCAATTGCCATCGATCTGCCGGTACTGCCACCGTCAGGCGCACGGGAGCGCCAGCTAGAGCCTGCGGACGGTGAAGCGGCGAAGAAAAAACCGGAAAAACCGCCTGAGCCGACGATCAAACCGACCAAGATCATTACCTCGCCCGTGCGCGGCGGCCAGCAGATTTACGCTCAGGGCTGCGACCTGGTGGTCATCGCCTCGGTCAGTCCCGGCGCGGAACTTCTGGCCGATGGCAACATCCATGTGTATGGCCCAATGCGCGGAAGAGCGCTGGCCGGAATCAAGGGTGACACCAAAGCACGCATTTTTTGCCAGCAACTGGGCGCTGAACTGGTTTCCATCGCTGGGCAATACAAGGTTTCCGAAGACCTGCGCAGAGATCCTCTGTGGGGTGCCGGGGTACAGGTCAGCCTGTCCGGTGACGTGTTGAACATCACCCGTCTTTAACGGATACTGCCGCTTTTTTAAAGCATCTCTGATTCGTTGCAAAATCGTAGCAAATGTCGTCGGAAATCGAGAAAAACCAGGATTATCTGCCCGTTAAACCTGATTCAGGCTTCACGATTTCCAGCATTGCTCGGTGGTTGCCGTTTCAAAGGGATGCCCTTCAGGGACTAACTGTCCTTTTTCCTCTAGGGGTGAAACACCTTGGCCAAGATTCTCGTGGTTACATCCGGCAAGGGTGGTGTGGGTAAGACCACCACCAGCGCCGCTATCGGTACCGGTCTCGCATTGCGCGGCCACAGAACAGTGATTGTCGACTTCGACGTCGGCTTGCGTAACCTCGATTTGATCATGGGCTGTGAACGCCGCGTGGTGTACGACTTCGTCAACGTGGTAAACGGCGAAGCGACACTGACCCAGGCCCTGATCAAAGACAAACGCCTGGAAAATCTTTACGTGTTGGCCGCTAGCCAGACGCGCGATAAAGACGCGCTGACCCAAGAAGGTGTTGAGAAAATCCTGATGGAATTGAAAGACACGTTTGAATACGTGGTCTGCGATTCCCCGGCGGGCATCGAAAAAGGCGCACACCTGGCGATGTATTTCGCCGATGAAGCCATTGTCGTGACCAACCCGGAAGTGTCGTCGGTACGTGACTCGGACCGCATGCTTGGCCTGTTGGCTAGCAAGTCCCGTCGTGCCGAGAAAGGCGAAGACCCGATCAAAGAGCACTTGCTGCTGACCCGTTACAACCCTGAGCGCGTCACCAAAGGTGAAATGCTCGGCGTTGAAGACGTTGAAGAAATCCTCGCCATTCGTTTGCTGGGCGTGATTCCTGAGTCGCAAGCGGTGCTGAAGGCCTCCAACCAGGGCATTCCGGTCATTCTCGATGACCAGAGCGACGCCGGTCAGGCGTACAGCGATGCCGTGGACCGTTTACTCGGCAAAGAAGTGGCTCATCGGTTTATCGATGCGCAGAAAAAAGGATGGTTCCAGCGGGTCTTTGGAGGTCGTGAATGAATATTTTTGACTTCTTTCGTGACCGTAAAAAAGAAAGCACTGCTTCGGTAGCGAAAGAGCGTCTACAGATCATCGTGGCGCATGAACGCGGCCAACGTAGCACACCGGACTATCTGCCCGCGCTGCAAAAAGAGTTGGTGGAAGTGATTCGCAAGTACGTCAACATCGAGTCCGACCAAGTGCACGTCGCCCTGGAAAGCCAGGGCAGCTGTTCGATTCTGGAACTCAATATCACCCTGCCCGATCGTTGATCAAGCAGTTGCCCACGGCGGTAGCGCGCACCCTTTGATTCAGTTGGTGCGCGCTACCGCCGTTGGCGTTTCTAGCGCTTCGAGGTTTGTTGCACATGCCGTTGTCGAACATCCGCATCATTCATCAGGACGCCGGCGTTCTGGTGGTCGATAAGCCGACCCTGCTGCTTTCCGTCCCCGGCCGTGCCGATGACAACAAGGATTGCCTGATTACTCGCTTGCAGGAAAACGGTTACCCCGAAGCCCGCATCGTCCATCGTCTGGATTGGGAAACCTCGGGCATCATTCTGTTGGCACGGGACCCGGATACCCATCGCGAACTGTCGCGGCAGTTTCATGACCGTGAAACGGAAAAGGCTTACACCGCGCTGTGCTGGGGCCAACCGGAATTGGACAGCGGCAGCATCGATTTGCCGTTGCGTTACGACCCACCGACCAAACCCCGGCATGTGGTTGATCATGAATTCGGCAAACACGCGCTGACGTTCTGGAAAGTGCTTGAACGCTGCGGCGATTACTGCCGCGTGGAATTGACACCGATTACCGGCCGTTCACATCAGTTGCGGGTACACATGCTGTCCATCGGTCATCCCCTGTTGGGCGATGGTTTGTACGCGCACCCCCAAGCATTGGCGGCCTTCCCGCGCCTGTGCCTGCACGCCAGCATGCTGAGCTTCACCCATCCGCAAACCAGCGAGCGGTTGCGTTTTGAGTGCCCTGCGCCGTTTTAAGTTGAAACTGTTTCGCGACCTTCGCAGGCCTGCTCCCACAGGGTTAACCGCGACCGGTGGGAGCAGGCTTGCCTGCGAAGGCATCAGTACAGACACCATAAAACCCCACCGTGTGACCACACGACGCAGGCCAATACGGTAAACTCGCGCCATCGCTGTCTGGAGTCACTTATGCGCGAAACGTTGAATCAAGGCCTGATCGATTTCCTCAAGGCCTCCCCCACCCCTTTTCATGCCACCGCCAGTCTTGTCCAACGACTGGAAGCGGCCGGTTATCAGCGTCTTGACGAACGTGAAACCTGGACCACCGAAGCCGGTGGCCGGTATTACGTTACTCGTAACGATTCGGCGATTGTCGCGTTTAAGCTGGGACGTCTTTCGCCCGTGGCCGGCGGCATCCGCTTGGTCGGTGCGCATACCGACAGCCCCTGCCTGCGGGTCAAGCCACAGCCTGAGTTGCAACGCCAGGGTTTCTGGCAGTTGGGCGTCGAAGTCTATGGCGGCGCATTGCTCGCCCCGTGGTTCGACCGCGACTTGTCACTGGCGGGTCGGGTGACCTTCCGCCGTGACGGCAAGGTCGAAAGCCAACTGATCGATTTCCAGTTACCCATTGCGATCATTCCAAGCCTGGCGATCCACCTGAATCGCACCGCCAACGAAGGCTGGGCGATCAATGCCCAAAACGAGTTGCCGCCGATTCTGGCCCAGGTCGCCGGTGATGAACGCGTAGACTTCCGTGCCTTGCTCACAGAACAACTGGGCCGCGAACACGGTCTCAACGCCGACGTGGTGCTGGATTACGAACTGAGCTTTTACGACACCCAAAGCGCCGCGGTTATTGGCCTGCACGGTGATTTTATTGCCGGTGCGCGGCTCGACAACCTGCTGTCGTGCTTTGCCGGTTTACAGGCATTGTTGACCGCCGAAACCGACGAGACCTGCTTGCTGGTGTGCACGGACCACGAGGAAGTCGGCTCGTCGTCTACCTGTGGCGCAGACGGCCCGATGCTGGAGCAGATTCTTCAGCGCCTGCTGCCTGACGGCGAAGATTACGTACGCACTGTTCAAAAATCCCTGCTGGTTTCGGCGGACAATGCCCATGGCATCCACCCCAACTACGCCGAGAAGCACGACAGCAATCACGGCCCGAAACTCAATGCCGGCCCGGTGATCAAGGTCAACAACAACCAGCGCTACGCCACCAGCAGCGAGACGGCCGGTTTTTTCCGCCATTTATGCATGGCCCAAGAAGTCCCGGTGCAGAGCTTTGTGATGCGCAGCGACATGGCCTGTGGCTCGACCATCGGCCCGATCACCGCCAGTCATTTGGGTGTTCGCACCGTCGATATCGGCTTGCCGACCTTCGCCATGCACTCGATCCGTGAACTGGCAGGCAGCCATGACCTGGCGCATCTGGTAAAAGTGCTTACCGCGTTTTATGCGAGCCATGATTTGCCGTAACGCAACCCCCTGTGTTTGTTACGCAACAGTCATTTCGCTTTTGAGGTTCTCTGCCCAGTGCCTGTTTTCTTGCGTCTATTGCTGCTCTGTCTTGTGGGGCTACTGCCCTTTACCACCGCTCAGGCGGTGAGCCTGCCGGGCATTCTTGCGGGTTCGTCAAAGGCCCAACCGCAGGCGCAGGAGCCGTTAGGGCAGTCTCTCGACGACGTGATCAAGACCCTGGAAAACGATCAACAGCGCACTAAACTGCTCGATGACCTGAAAAAGCTTCGCGACACCGCCAGAAAAGCCCAACCCCCCGCCGAGGAAGGCGTGCTCGGTTTGATCGGCAGCACCTTCAGCGGTTTCGAAAAACAATTTTCAGGCGAGGAGAGCCCGGCGAGTCGCTGGTCCGAAGAGTTCTCCCTGGCCCGAGAAGAATTGGTAGCGCTTACCCCGCCGGCCGATCAGTGGTTGCCAGTGATTCTCGGCTTCGCCGTGGTGTTGATGATTTGGGGCCTGCTGGCGGCGGGGTTGATCTGGTTTGGCCACCGAGTGCGTGTTCGTTACGGCTTGTCCGAAGACCTGCCGCAACACCCGCGACTCTGGGACATGCTGCGCTTCGCCCTGCGAAAACTGGGGCCGTGGCTGGTGGCATTGATCATCACGGTGTACTTGAGCTATTCCCTGCCCTCCTCGCTGGGCAAGGACCTGGCAATGGTCTTGGCCTACGCGCTGGTGGTCGGCACGCTGTTTTCAGCGGTGTGCGTGATTGCCTTTTCCTTGCTGGACGGCCCTCACCGCCATCGCGCGCTGTATATCTTGCGCCATCAGGCGTTTCGGCCGCTGTGGACCATCGGCAGTTTTGCCGCCTTCGGCGAAGCATTGAGTGACCCTCGTCTGGTTGCCAGCCTCGGCGAGCACCTGGCGCATACCGCCGCCACCTTTGCCAATGTAATGGCGGCGATCTCCACCGGGCTTTTCATCCTGCGATTCCGTCGGCCGATTGCCCATTTGATCCGTAATCAGCCGCTGTCTCGCCGCCTGACCCGCCGCGCATTGAGCGACACCATCGAGATTCTCGGCACCTATTGGTACGTGCCGGCACTGATGCTGGTGGGCGTGTCGTTGTTTGCGACGTTTTTCTCGGCCGGAGATACCAGCACCGCATTGCGCCAGTCGCTCATCTGCACAGTGTTGCTGGTGCTGTGCATGGTCATCCACGGTTTGGTACGGCGTCATGCGTTGCGACCGCATCACGGGCACAAACGCCATGCGCTGTACTCGGAACGGCTGAAAAACTTTATCTACACCCTGGCACACCTTGCGGTTTGGCTGCTGTTTACCGAGTTGGGCCTGCGCGTATGGGGGATGTCGCTGATTCGCTTCGCCGAAGGCGACGGTCACGAAATCGTGGTCAAGCTGTTCAGCCTCGGCGCGACGCTGCTGTTTGCCTGGCTGGTGTGGATTCTCAGCGACACCGCCGTGCATCACGCGCTGACCCGTTCGCGCAAAGGTCTGGCTAACGCCCGCGCACAAACCATGATGCCGCTGATCCGCAACGTGCTGTTCGTGGCGATCTTCATCATCGCGTTGATTGTCGCGCTGGCGAACATGGGCATGAACGTGACCCCGCTGCTGGCCGGCGCGGGTGTCATCGGCCTGGCCATCGGCTTCGGTGCGCAATCGTTGGTGGCGGACTTAATCACCGGCCTGTTCATCATCATCGAAGACTCATTGGCCATCGATGATTACGTAGACGTCGGTGGACACATGGGCACCGTCGAGGGGCTGACCATTCGCACCGTGCGCTTGCGCGACATCGACGGTATCGTCCACACCATCCCGTTCAGCGAAATCAAAAGCATCAAAAACTACTCGCGGGAATTCGGTTACGCGATCTTCCGCATCGCCATCCCGTTCAACATGAACATTGATGACGCGATCAAGGTAGTCCGCGAAGTCGGCCACAAAATGCGCACCGACCCGCTGGAGCGCCGCAACATCTGGTCGCCGCTGGAGATTCAAGGCATCGAGAGCTTTGAGTCCGGCAGCGCGATATTACGGGCCCGCTTCAAGACCGCCCCGATCAAACAATGGGAAGTGTCCCGGGCGTTCAACCTGTCGTTGAAGCGGCACCTGGATGAGGCGGGTCTGGACCTGGCAACACCGAGGTTGAGTGTGCAAGTGAATGCAGTGGCAGGTAGCGTGACCAAGGTCGGGGCAAATCTGTAGGAGGGTCCGCCACGTCTTCGACGCCGCGCTGTCGCGCAGCAAACTGTGTGGCACTTTGTGTGGTTTGAGGTTGCAGGGTGTCAGGACTGAAGCCTTCCCGAATAAATTCGGTCTCACAGATGTTGGCGATGCACAGATTTCTGTAGGAGCCGAAGTTGGCCCCTACAGAGGGTGTTTTTACCCCTCCACCACCGCGCTCACATGTATCGCATCATGCCGCCAATATTCGATATCACAGTCAATCAGCCTGCCCTGCTGATCATGGTTAACCCGTTCGATACGTAATCCTGGACTGCCCAGCGACACTTTCAACGCCGCCGCCGCGTCGATCTGTAACGCGGTCGGGACCATTTCAAAGCGAACCTTCCCGTACCGAATGCCATAGTGGCTCGCATATAACTCAGTCAGGGACTGATTCAGATCGAAGTCCAATATCTGTGGGAAATACTCTGGGTTGAGGTAGTGCTCCACATACAGCACCAGCCGTTGATCAATCCGTCGCGCGCGGCAGATCTGGATCACGCTGGAAAATGCGGGCAGTTGCAGCAACCCACACATCTGCGCCGACGCCGGTTGCAAGCGCGCAGAGATAACCAGGGTTTCAGCGACCCGCCCTTGAGCGCCGACCATGGCGTGAAAGTGGCTGCGGCGCATCAAATCGTACGCCAGGCGCGGCGGCGAAATAAACCAGCCACGCCGTTCCTCGCGGTACACCAGCCCCTGTGCTTCCAATTGCAGCAACGCTTCGCGCACGGTGATCCGTGTGGTGTTGAAGAGTTCGCTAAGCTTGCGTTCAGCGGGCAGCTTGCTACTGGGTGGCAACAAGCCATGTTCAATCTGTTCCTGCAAGGCCAGACCGATGGCTGTCACCGCTTTTGGTGCATCGTCACGCATCAACGTTACCTATCTGGACTAGTCCAGCGCAGTGATTGGACCACACCGAGGGCGAACACTGCCCTGCGACGCTCAACAAGCGTAGTCAATACTCATGACTGGAAGATGACACAGCTGCGGGCTGAGGTGGTTCAAACAGTCCTTTAAAAAAATTAACCTTATGAACATCAATAGCTTAACCATGGTCTACGCTTACCGAGCACGGCCTGACGTTAGCTGAGCAAAACCCTTGCAGGACTGATGCCGACATTAAAGTGTCATGCGCCAAGCCTAGATTGGCTCAGGTATTGCTGACCTAGACCAACCCAACCGCATCACCGTCGATAAAAATGCAGCGTTAAAACGCCCAAAGGAGCTTCGGATGAAACATATTTTCCTGGCATCACTGTTAGGTTCGACCATTGCCTTGTGCACCGCAGCCATGGCAGCTGACACCGACTTGCAAACCCTGGAGGCCGCCGCTAAAGCGGAAGGTGCGGTTAATAGCGTCGGCATGCCCGATGACTGGGCTAACTGGAAAGGCACGTGGGAGGACCTGGCCAAAACCTATGGCCTGAAACACATCGACACCGACATGAGCTCGGCCCAAGAAGTTGCCAAGTTCGCGGCGGAGAAAGACAACGCCAGTGCGGACATCGGCGATGTTGGTGCAGCCTTCGGACCAATCGCTGTGAAACAGGGCGTTACCCAGCCGTACAAACCAAGCACATGGGATCAAGTCCCGGCGTGGGCAAAAGACAAAGACGGCAACTGGGCGCTGGCTTATACCGGCACCATCGCGTTCATCATCAACAAGAAGTTGCTGCACGGTTCTGATGCCCCAAAAAGCTGGGCTGACCTGGAAAAGGGCAAATACAAAGTCTCCATTGGTGACGTAAGCACCGCAGCACAGGCCGCCAACGGCGTGCTCGCAGCAGCGATTGCCAAAGGTGGCGACGAAAAGAACATCGAGCCCGCGCTGCTGATGTTTAACAAGCTCGCTAAAGAAGGCCGCTTGTCACTGGCTAACACCACCATCGCCACCATGGAAAAAGGCGAAATTGAAGTCGGCGTGGTCTGGGACTTCAACGGTTTGAGCTATCGCGACAAGATGGTCAATAAAGATGACTACGAAGTGCTGATCCCGTCTGACGGCTCGGTAATTTCAGGCTATACCACCATTATCAACAAATACGCCAAACACCCGAACGCGGCCAAACTGGCGCGTGAATACATCTTCAGTGATGCGGGGCAAACCAACCTGGCCCGTGGCAACGCGCGTCCGATCCGTGCTGATCACCTGACGCTGCCAGCGGATGTGCAAGCCAAACTGCTGCCCAATGAGCAATACAAGAAAGTGACGCCGATCAAGGACGCAGATGCTTGGGAAAAAACCTCCAAGTCGCTGCCGAAGAAGTGGAACGAGCAAGTCATTATTGATATGAAGTGATGTCCCTGCTCCAGAAATAACGGGAGCAATCCATCACCTGTAAGAGCTGCCGAAGACTGCGATCAGCTTATAAAACTATCGCGGCCTTCAGCAGCTCCTACAGGGTATAGCGTCCAATTAAAGCTGGAGTGATCCCCATGAAACACAACGTCATCCTGGTGCTACTCGATGGGCTAAATCATAAGGTCGCCCGAAATACCTTGGGCCATCTTCAGGCCTATGCCAGTGCAGGACGCGCGGTGTTGTACAAACTGGAATGTGAGTTGCCCTCACTTTCCAGACCACTTTACGAATGCATTCTGACCGGCGTTAAGCCGATCGACAGCGGTATTGTCCACAACAACGTAACGCGGTTGTCGAACCAGCGCAGTATCTTTCACTACGCCACAGAGGCAGGCCTCACCACTGCCGCCGCGGCCTACCATTGGGTCAGCGAGCTGTATAACCGCTCGCCGTTTAACCCGGCCCGCGATCGTCATATCGATGAGCCCAGCCTGCCGATTCAGCACGGGCACTTTTACTACTCCGATCACTACCCTGACTCGCACCTGTTCGTCGATGCCGAAAGCCTGCGTTTGCGTCACCTGCCTAACTTCCTGCTGGTGCACACCATGAACATCGACGACGCCGGACATAAGCACGGCATCGACACCCCGCAATACCGCAACAGCGCGCGGACCGTTGACATGATTCTCGCCGAATACCTGAAAGACTGGATCGACGCCGGCTATCAAGTGGTCGTGACCGCTGACCACGGCATGAACAACGACCGCTCGCACAATGGCCTGCTCCCGGAAGAGCGCGAAGTGCCGCTGTTTCTCATTGGCGACGCTTTCAGCCTTGATGCAAACGCCGCCCCGAAGCAGACAGACCTGTGCGGCACCATCTGCGAATTACTCGGTATTGCTCACGATAAACCTGTATGCAGGGAGCTGTTGAAGTGAAATCAGTCCGAGGCAAATGGCTGGCCGTACTCTGTCTGGTGCCCTTCGCCGTATTTTTTATTGTGTTTCAGATCGCGCCGCTGGTGTGGGTGCTGATCAACAGCGTGCAATCGGAAGACGAAGGCTGGGGGTTGGCGAACTTCACCGAAATTTTCAGCTCGCGGTTTTACCTGCAAGCCATCGGTCACAGCCTGGAAATCAGCTTTTGGTCCAGTGTGTTCGGGATTCTTATCGCGGTCCTCGGCAGCTACTCCCTGCGCCGAGTCGATTCGCGGCTGCGCAATTTCGTCAATGCCTTCGCCAACATGACCAGCAACTTCGCCGGCGTGCCGTTGGCGTTTGCCTTCATCATCCTGCTGGGGTTCAACGGCACCATCACCATCATGCTCAAGCAGGCCGGGGTGATTCAGGACTTCAATCTGTACTCCGAAACCGGCCTGATTATTCTGTACACCTACTTCCAGATCCCACTGGGCGTGTTGCTGCTGTACCCGGCGTTTGATGCCCTGCGTGAAGACTGGCGCGAATCGGCTTCGCTGCTTGGGGCCAGTAGCTGGCAGTTTTGGCGGTACATCGGCTTACCGGTGCTGACCCCGGCACTGATCGGTACCTTTGTGATTTTGCTGGCCAACGCCCTTGGCGCCTACGCCACGGTGTACGCGCTGACCACCGGTAACTTCAACGTGCTGCCGATTCGCATCGCGGCCATGGTTTCCGGCGACATCACCCTAGATCCGAACATGGCCAGCGCCCTTGCCGTGGTGTTGGTGGGACTGATGACCCTGGTGACCATCGTCCACCAATGGCTATTGAAGAGGAGCTACCATGTCGCGCGCTGAATCCGGCTCCGCCGTCGTGTATCACCGAGTCGTGGTTTACCTGTTATTCATCATTCTGTTGCTGCCACTGGCCGGGACCTTGATCTACTCGCTGGCCAGCAGTTGGTCGGCGACCATTCTGCCCAGCGGTTTCACCTTCAAATGGTATGAGCAACTGTGGAGTGATCCGCGCTTCCTGCACGCGTTCTGGCAATCGTTGCTGGTGTGCGTCGGCTCGCTGATCCTCTCGGTCATCTTGATCCTGCCGCTGCTGTTCGTGGTGCATTACCACTTCCCCAAGCTCGACGCGCTGATGAACATCCTGATCCTGCTGCCGTTCGCCGTGCCGCCGGTGGTGTCCTCGGTGGGGCTGTTGCAGCTGTATGGCTCTGGGCCGTTTGCGATGGTCGGCACACCGTGGATTTTGATCGGCTGCTACTTCACCGTGGCGCTGCCGTTCATGTACCGGGCGATCACTAATAACTTGCAAGCGATCAACCTGCGCGACCTGATGGACGCCGCCCAGTTGCTCGGCGCCAGCACTTGGCAAGCCGCCATTCTGGTGGTGCTGCCAAACCTGCGCAAAGGGCTGATGGTCGCGCTGCTGCTGTCGTTCTCGTTCCTGTTCGGTGAATTCGTGTTCGCCAACATTCTGGTCGGTACCCGCTACGAAACCCTGCAGGTCTATCTCAACAACATGCGCAACAGCAGCGGCCACTTCACCAGCGCCTTGGTGATTTCGTACTTCCTGTTCGTATTGGTATTGACCTGGGTTGCCAATTTACTGAACAAGGACAAAAGCCAATGAGCTTCGTCAGCGTCGAACACCTGCAAAAGAACTACGCCAGCACCGCCGTGTTCAGTGACATCAATTGCGAGATCAAAAAAGGTGAATTCGTCACCCTCCTCGGTCCCTCCGGCTGTGGTAAATCCACCCTGCTGCGCTGCATCGCCGGCCTGACGTCGGTCACCAGCGGACAGATTCTATTAGACGGCCAAGACCTGGTGCCGGTGTCGCCGCAAAAGCGTGGCATCGGCATGGTGTTCCAGAGCTACGCGCTGTTCCCGAATATGAACGTCGAGCAGAACGTCGCGTTCGGTTTGCGCATGCAAAAAATCAATCCGGACGAAAGCCGCAAACGTGTCGCCGAGATTTTACGCCTAGTGGAACTGACTGACTTCGCCAGCCGTTACCCGCATCAAATGTCCGGTGGGCAGTGCCAGCGCGTGGCGTTGGCTCGTTCGCTGGTCACTCAGCCACGTTTGTTGCTGCTGGATGAGCCGCTGTCGGCGTTGGATGCACGCATTCGTAAACACCTGCGTGAACAGATTCGTGCGATTCAGCGCGAGCTAGGCTTGACGACGATCTTCGTGACCCACGATCAGGAAGAAGCCCTGACCATGTCCGACCGGATTTTCCTGATGAACCAGGGCCGGATCGTGCAAAGTGGCGACGCCGAAACCCTGTACACCGCCCCCGTTGATGTGTTCGCCGCAGGCTTTATCGGTAACTACAACCTGCTGGACGCAGCCACCGCCAGCCGCCTGCTGCAACGGCCGATCACCAGCCGCCTGGCCGTTCGCCCGGAAGCCATTGAACTGAGCCTCACGGGTGCGCTGGACGGCGAAGTGCGCAGCCACAGCTTGTTGGGCAACGTCATTCGTTATCGTGTCGAAGCACGAGGCGTGGAATTGGTGGTGGACGTGCTCAACCGCTCCGCCGCCGACCTGCACCCCGACGGTCGCCGCGTGAGCCTGTCCATCGACCCCTCGGCGCTGTGTGAGGTAGCCTGACAAACCGGTGGGAGCTGCCGAAGGCGGCGATTCAATACCTCGCACCAAGTCGCTGTGGGCGTTGGCTTGCCAACGAACGCGTTGGATCAGGCACCACGAGTCAAGCCAATTCGCAGGCAAGGCTGCTCCCACAGATTTGAGGAATAACGGGGTGGGGTTTGCCTTCAAACATAGAATTCCCCACAAGGCACCGCGTAAGCACTAGCACTACATTCAGAGGACAGCAGTAATGGCGTTAGCAATTTTTGACCTAGACGAGACCTTGATCGGCGGCGACTGCGCCAGCCTGTGGAGCGAACAGATGGTCCGCCTCGGCTGGGCCGACAAAGAATCGTTCCTGCGTAAAAACGATGAACTCATGGCCGCCTACAGCGCCGGCCAACTGGCCATGGAAGACTACATGGCCTTCAGCCTGGAACCCATGGCCGGTCGTACCCCGGAAGAAGTCGATCACCTGGTCGAACCTTGGGTCGAAGACTTCATCGAACCGATCATCTTCAGCGACGCCTGCACTGCTATCGCCAACCACCGCGCAGCCGGGGACAGAATTCTGGTGATATCCGCCTCGGGCACCCACTTGGTTAAAGCTATCGCCGCACGCATCGGCATAGACGAAGTGCTGGGCATCGAACTGGAGGTCAAGCATGGCGTGTACAGCGGCGCCACCACCGGCGTGCTGACCTACCGCGAAGGCAAAGTCACCCGCTTGATGGAATGGCTGGAATCTGAAGGCGAAACCCTAGACGGCGCGAGCTTTTATTCAGATTCGCGCAACGACTTGGCGTTGTTGCTGAAGGTTGAGTATCCGCATGTTGTGAATCCTGACTCAGCGTTGCGCGAACACGCGGAAAAGGCAGGATGGCCGATTCATCGTTGGTCATAGGGAACTGCCCCCCGCGGCGGTACTTGCGCGGAACATCCTGAAACGATCCATGAATTGAATTAACGACAAGAATGGTTTTACGTCGATTCGTCTAATGACATTAAAACCACTCGCCATTCATTCAGGGCCATTACATGACTAGCCGCGTTAACTATTCCTATACACCCGACGACGTAGATCGTGCTTTCAACGAAATAGCCGAACAGCTATTTGACAAAACACGAGACATCGACCAAAGCACAAACCCTACCCCAAAAGCACTGATCGTCGCTGGTGTCCAAGGCTCCGGTAAAACATACCTGCTAGAAAACACCCTGCTCAAAGACCCAAAATATTCGAACTATGTTCGCCTGTACCTGCCGGAATATCGAAAAAAACATCCTCAATACGCAGACATGGAGGGTATCGGGGTGTTGCATGCGTATCAGCACACCGAACAGTTCACTTGGGCGTTGGGCGCAAAAATTTTTCAGTATGCCTTTGCCAACAAATACAACTTCATCATGGAAACCGCGCTGGACAGCATAGATTTCGCAGCCTTTCCAATGACTGCGGCCAATGATGGCTACCAATTCGAGGTTCATTTGATTGGCTGCAAAAAGGAATTCGCGCACCTGTCCACCATCAGCAGAGCCCTGAAAAGCCTCAAGGATAAGGCACTGGAACGCTTCGTCGACCTTTCGGCCATCGAAGCCAGCATGGCCAACGCCCAATCGATATTGACAGCCTTCGAGAGCGCTTGCCTCTTGGTGCCCGGCTCGGAAATCATCATGTATGAGCGCGGCTTCGGTGTCTTGAAGGACCGAACTGTGGTGTGCCATAGCCGTTGTGATGCACCTGAACAACTGACTCCGCAGCCAATCAACACCCGCGATGGGCAAGTCATCAGCCCTGCGGAAAATACCGTTCGAATCGAACGCACCCCAATACTGAATGTGCCCTGCACTTATAACAATTACGCGACAATTGTGAACGCGCAGATTTTCACCCGGGATGAACGGGGGGAAACACTCAAAGAATGTCATCTGGCGCTGTCGCAGGTTGCGGAGTTTGCCAAACACATTCCTTATGCGGTTTATAGCGATCTTTATGCTTACATCGTCAAGTATGTATTTCGATAGGTGATCGATTGGGCTCACTGATCAACGTCGCCGCCAATAGTCACCTCGGCAGCTCCACATTTCTTTGGTAACCGGCACTTCGATTTTGGTTGTCACCTGCCAATCAGTGTTAAAGGTCATCTGGCCTTCCCCGCTGCACAAATGTTTTGTAGCAACAAGGGGACTGATTTATTTTCAAAGCCTCACCGAGAATAAATCAGTCCGATAAATAAATCAGACTCCTTTAATCTCTGCAAAGTGGCGACGCCGAAACCCTGTACACCGCCCCCGTTGATGTGTTTGCCGCAGGCTTTATCGGTAACTACAACCTGCTGGACGCAGCCACCGCCAGCCGCCTGCTGCAACGGCCGATCACCAGCCGCCTGGCCATTTCGCCCGGAAGCCATCGAACCGAGCCTGAGTGGCGAACTGGACGGCGAAGTCCGCAGCCACAGCTTGTTGGGCAACGTGATTCGTTATCGTGTCCAAGCACGAGGCGTGGAATTGGTGGTGGACGTGCTCAACCGCTCCGTCGCCGACCTGCACCCCGACGGTCGCCGCGTGAGCCTGTCCACCCACCCCTTCAAGTTTAAACATACAAGTTGGCTTGCCAACGAACGCGTTGGATCAGGCACCACGAGTCAAGCCAATTCTCAGGCAAGGCTGCTCCCACAGATTTGAGGAATAACGGGGTGGGGTTTGCCTTCAAACATAGAATTCCCCACAAGGCACCGCGTAAGCACTACATTCAGAGAACAGCAGTAATGGCGTTAGCAATTTTTGACTTGGACGAGACCTTGATCGGCGGCGACTGCGCCAGCTTGTGGAGCGAACAGATGGCCCGCCTCGGCTGGGTCGACAAAGAATCGTTCTTGCGTAAAAACGATGAACTCATGGCCGCCTACAGCGCCGGCCAACTGGCCATGGAAGACTACATGGCCTTCAGCCTGGAACCCATGGCCGGTCTTACCCCGGAAGAAGTCGATCACCTGGTCGAACCTTGGGTCGAAGACTTCATCGAACCGATCATCTCAGCGACGCCTGCACTGCTATCGCCAACCACCGCGCAGCCGGGGACAGAATTCTGGTGATATCCGCCTCGGGCACCCACTTGGTTAAAGCCATCGCCGCACGGATCGGCATCGACGAAGTGCTGGGCATCGAACTGGAGGTCAAGCATGGCGTGTACAGTGGCGCCACCACCGGCGTGCTGACCTACCGCGAAGGCAAAGTCACCCGCTTGATGGAATGGCTGGAATCTGAAGGCGAAACCCTAGACGGCGCGAGCTTTTATTCAGATTCGCGCAACGACTTGGCGTTGTTGCTGGAGGTTGAATATCCGCATGTGGTGAATCCGGATGCGGCGTTGCGCGAGCATGCACAGAAGGCGGGTTGGCCTATTCATAGCTGGAAGTGATGATGGGACTTCTTGTCGTGCACCAGTAAGAATAGTCCGGGCCATCTTACCTCTGAAAACGTTTTTTTTGATTACTTAAGTCCCAAAGCACGGAGAAAGAAGGCCTTAATTCAGGCCTTCTCTAAGAAGTGTTGCGCCTTGCAGAGCACCCCCATCTTAGTTACGTCTGCATAGGTACATGACCTACAAGTTCGACATAATTAACGATGCAACTTTTTGCTAAGGATAAGGCTGGAGACGCCATGCAAGCCAAAGATTACTTGTTCCACTTCTGCAAGAAAATACCGCATCAAGAGGCGTAAACGCCACGCGCGCGCTACCCGAGCAACCTGTAGGATCGCATGTCCAGTACACGGCACCAGTAGGTTGAGGCCAGTTAGCGCTGGGGCCGTACACCCGATTCATTGCAGCAAAACCAGAAACAATTGTGATCGCGCCTGGCATACTATTTCTCCAATCTATAGCCTGCTGAGCAGTGATCCCTTGCGCACCCGGACTTTGGACCAATTGATAAACATTAGTCTTAACTACAGAATAAGTTGCTGTCGCGCGCAACGCATCCTGAACGGTGATGGTGGCGGTACCGTTGCTTACGCCTATGACTTCTCCATTCTGCGAAACGGTAACGATGCTAGGATTATTTGATGTATAGGTATAAGGCGGAACGCCCCCCCTTGCTTGCCGGGTTTGCGTATTCCCCAAAAACTCCAACCCTGTCTTCGGCCAAGATGTCTTAACAACTATTCCATCCAGGTTCATTACAGATGGGTCTATGGAGAGGGGAACCGCGACGGTAAAAATGTACGCCGCCGATACAGGACTAGTTCCGTACAACGCCTTTGCGGTGATACTATGAGTGGCCACGATCAACGCGGTTACAGCCTGCGTCCAATCTCCACTTGCGTTGACAGCGGTAGTACCAACCGACGTGAAGCCATCAAATATTTGCACTTGCTGCATAGGCGATGCCTTGCCCGCAAGAGTGACAGCTGTATTATAAGTAGCTCCACCGTTGGCAACCAGACCTTTGGTGTCCGTGACACTGATAACAGTAGGCAATACCGAGTTATCTAATTTTTTTATTGTGTAAGCAACACCGGGGAAAACCGTTGCAGACGATTCCAGGTTGTTTCCATCAAATGCAACCTTGCACACCATCGTCATCTCATCCCCATCCGCAAACTTATCCAAATCAGCCCGCGATATATCCCGCTCAATGCCACTGCTCACTTCTTCACCTGTGATCGGATAACCTGTCAGCAGTTGCACATTGGATACCCCGTTCAGTCCACTCACCGTCAACCAAACCCGCTGCCCAATCACCGCCAGTGGCCATTTCGGCACCACCAAATTTGCAGGCCCTTCAAACGTATTTAAATCCAGCACGCCCGCCGCCGCCTGGGTAATGTTTGGAGTGGGTAACCGGGTTTGAGAGAGCGGCTGCACTTCCAGATTCAAAAAATCGGAAAGCTCGGTACCATCGGGCCGAACCACGGCGTAGATGACTGGAACAGTTTTGCCCACCGAAGCTGCCACGTCAGCCACGGGGACGGTGAACGTCACTTTCTTAAAAAGGCTACCATTTTGCGGGATGAAGGTATCGTCGCCATTAAAAGACAACCCGATGATGTCGGATGTCACCATGGAGTCGTAAGCAACTTCGACCTGGACCCCCGATGGCTCGGCCACCCATGGGTCAAGGACATCGGCGATGGCTTGTGTCACCTTAGGTTTTGGAAATGGCGTATTTTGCCGTTGGGCGGATACGCCTGATTTAGCCGAAGCAAAGGCATCGGTTAGTTGTTTTTTTTGTGTTGCGGTTAATGGGGTCATGGTGGTCTTCCTTGATGTTTAAATATCGAAATACTCGACATGCAGGTTTCTATTAAATCAGCAGCTACGCCAAAATAAATAGCTTTATCAAACCCCGCATGCCATTCAATTTAGAACTGCATGGCAACGTTATCCCAGAGTGTCCAGTCCTGGTTTTGGCTGGTGATCTCTATATAGCGAATGCGGTTGCCCGGGCTGGTATAGCTGACGTTCTGGTTGGTAAGCTTCTCGAGTATTTGTGAATACAGTACTACTTTGTTGGCATCCAGATACCGAACTTGCGTGCTGTTAGCCTCTACCCCGTGCACATCAAAACTCACTGCTTTACATTCATCATCCAATTCCAGTTCAACGGTCTGATTGCCTTGGTTGGCGTAAGAAAGCTGTAATACCGGATTTTTAAAGTACGGTGCCGCTTCAGGAGGAAGCACGTAATAAGGTGCAAATCCCGCTTGTCCGGTACCGGACAGGAATCGGATTATCATGTATTGAGTCTTGATCGACCCGCCTACAGTAATCAGGTCCGCGTTATGGGTGCTGAAGTCTTCAAGGATGTCGGGCGGCCTAATGACCATGTTCAACCGCAGGTCCGGAAATACAACCGCGCTCGCTTCAAGGTTTTCCCCGTCAAAGGTCACTTTGCAAACTACCGTCAACTCTTCCCCATCCGCATACTTCTCCAACTCCGCTCTTGGAATATCCCGCGCGACGCCGTTAATTGCCTCCCCACTGGTAATAGGGTAAGCCGTCAGTATGGGCAAAGTCGGCACCCCGTTCGGACCACTGACAGTCAACCATACCCGTTGACCAATAACGGCCAACGGCCACTTCGCAACTACTACATGGGCATCGCCCCCAAACGTGCTCAAATCCAGCACGCCCGCCTCGGCCTCAGTCACCACGGGGGTAGATTTGCTCAGTTCACCCTCCGGTATTTTCGACACGGTCAGGCTCAAGGCATCAGACGACAGCACCGTTGCGCGTACTACGCCATAACTCACATCAAACAATTGCCCCAGCGATGCAGCGACCTCGGAGGGTGGAATCAGGAAATCCAGCCTCTTGCTAAGACTGCCCTGTTGCCAATCCACTGTATCGTTTTTGCCATTCCAGATCGGCGCAATGGTGTCGGTGGGCAGCATGTCGTCATAGGCCACCGTCATTGTCGCTCCCGCCAGGGCCTTCATGGGGTCGAGCACGCCACCCGGGGCATCTTTCACTGTTGGTGCTGGGTAGGTCGCAGGGATTGCCGCCTTGACTTGATAAGTTGTCGATGCCGATCCCTGCGAAATACCAGTCGCCTTGAACACCACCTGATAGGTCAACTCCAGCGTACCGCCGCCCAGCGGGTCGAGGTTTTGCCGAAGGACAACAAACGTGGTCGCAAGCAGTTCCTCACCGACCTTGATGACGTATTCATCGGTGTAGTTGACCGGACCACCGGCGGTAGGCGTGCCTTTCCAACTGAGCAGGATTTTGTCTCCGGCATTCTGTCCGGTGTAGGCCGCAATGCTCACAGTAACGCTGTCGCCCGTGACGAGTGCCAGATCAATGATGGCGGTACCTCCAGCCTCCAGCACCACCGGCCCGGCAAGTTCAACCGGCAGCCCGGTGAGGGTGATGCTGGTGGTTTTCGATTGCTTGGGTTCGGTTACGCCTTGTTGAACCAGGCTGTAGCGCGCCACCGCCGAGCCGCCAGCGATTTGTCTCAGGTGAACGTTGGGGATGATGAACGTCGCATGGTCGAAGACCGGGTCGTCTATGGGTAGTGGCGGTAGGTTAAGGCTGATATCAGCCATTGGTGTCTTGCCCACCCACGTAAGAGTGACCACATAGGCATTACCATTGCCGATATAACTTGGGATGACCACATGCGCATCGTTATCGCCCAGCGCTTCCAGATCGAGAATTAATGTCGCGCGGTCCGCTTCCTCAACACGAGGAGCAGGCAGCGCGTCAGGGTCGATTTCTACCGTGACGTAGGTCGAAGGCGAGACCAGGGAGTAGTTGTCGACGATGTCGCGAATTTCATAATTGACCAGCAGCTTGTCGCTGCTCATACCCTGTTCGAGCACCTCGGGCGGAATGATTACATCCACTGGTCCCAACGTTTGCAACTTCGGATACGGCACCCGGATGTTGTTCCACATCACGGTTAGTTCATCGCCGACCTCTTGATTGATCCACTTCGGGACCGACACGGTTACCGTCGCCTCTGGACTGCTGACCGGGTCCGGGCTCACGGTGCAGAGCTCCATGTTTTCGTTGAACGCCGTATCCGTTTCGGGGTCAAGTCCGCCTGGCACCCGCCGATTGACGGCAATGATCCGGCTAGGCGATTTTTGCAGGTCCTCGGCTTCATGGTCATATAGCGTGTAATACACATCACCCTCGGGGTCGAGAATACGGCTGGGCGAGACGTTAAAACTTAGCCAGCCCTTGTCGATGGTGGGCTGATTCAAATCGTACTGTTGCGCTATATCGCCATCCCAAAACAGGGTAATGGTGTCTCCTACTCGCGTGACATCGGGGAGTTTGGAGATCAGCCCGATAAACGAAGTAGGGTCGTACAATTGGTGATACCCCAAGCCAAGACGTGGGTTGTCAGGAGAATCGTTGATGTCGGTAAAAACCAGATCGTTGAGGGCCATGATTGTTCTTCCTTGAAGTATGAAACCGAACCGAAGTGTGCGCCGTGTCTAAAAGTGGCAGCTGTAGTGCCACTGATTGACCCTCGTCTTTTTGGCTAAGTGCCTATCAGTGATAGGGGCGCCTTATTCATTTATTAAGGTAGAGTGCAAGTACCACCGCCCTGATTCATGGCAAAACGAACAAACCTCTGCGCCGCGTCAATAGGACCGCTGTTGTTGGTGAGCGTATAGCCGAGGGTTGCTCCATTTCGGCAAATTGGATACGTTAGTGTGTAAGGCAATGGAACTTCATAAAAACCCGCGGTTAACATTGCCTGAGTAATAGGAATATCAGTGCCAGTGAGTCTCGACGCTTCGATAGGCGCAGAGCTACCTGGGACGCTGGCATCACCACTGCTCACGCCCACAAAATCATAGCTAATCTTAGGCTCCCTTGTTAATTCAATATTAGTGACACCTCGAAGTGGAATTTGGAAAGTAGTGCCATCTATGCCGGAAGCCCGGGTGATTATGTTGCTAGCATTGGCGTCAGGAAAATAACCCTGTTCCAAGGGGAGGCCATCACCCGGGAGATCGCCGCTTGAAGTGACGGTTACTGTCTGAACCATTGATTTAACCGTCACCGAATTGGTACCATCCAGCACTCTTGTGATGGTGAAATATACGGGCACTGGGCCCGTAGAACCTTCGATAGTTCCCGCAAACGGAACGGGTATCGTTATATTGGCTCCTGTATTACTTGAAATAACGGTAACGGGGTTCCCAGCAGCAGCGGGAGGTGTGCCCCAGTACAGTTGAATCTCATCATCAAGTAGCCAAATGGCGCTCAAGTCCACTCCAACACGAAAGATAGTTGCTGTTGCATCTTTCCCATAATCGGCTGGATTGATTGTGTTGACCGGGCTTGTACCGCACACGACATCGGGTGCCTTGATGTTTTCATGCTCTGGCGTTTCCGGATCAGGGTCGGGATCAGGACCACCAGGCGTTGTAAGGTTCACGTTAACCAGCGTCTCCGGCGAATCAATACGCGGAGTACCGGCCCGTTGTAACCAATAACTAACGGCAAGGCCAGTCACCCTCGGAAATTGCGCGACCGTCACATAGGGTACTGCGATGCTTGCCAGCGGGTCGGCGTCTTTATCGCTGATGGGATACGGAGCAATCGTAATACCAGACCAAACAACATAAATATTGTCGCCTTCCGCCGCGCCATCAAAATGAGGAATTTCCACTCCAACGTCATCTACGGCATCGTTGTAGGTGATTCCAGCTCTGAAAGCTCGCTGACATTACCTGCCCAGTCCGTAACCCGGTAGCCAAAATATTTTGCGCCATCCGGGGTGGCGGCGAGGTCGTCCTTGGTAATGGTGACAGGGTTGGGAGTTTTAGGGTCGCCCACATCGAACGACGGCGTAAGATAAACGCCTTGGGTGTCGCTGGTTCCTAGCCAAAGTTGTATGTTGTCGTCCTGTTCACTGTCGAAAAAAGGGTCGACGGTAAGATTAAGCAGTCCGTTTACCAGATCACTCACGGTGATACCCGAAAGCTGGTCGTCTGTGAAAAATAGCGGTGGTAATTTATCACCGCCCGGCGCGCGCTGATCAAATCTGACGACCACTGGCAGGTTGGACAGTTGACCGTCTTCGGAAGCAGTGTCAAAAACCTCATACTCCAGAGTGACATCGACGTCGGTACCCTCAGGCGGAAAATCCACGACTTCGATGAGCAACTCAAACTCTTCAATAGAGGGATCCTCAAGATCGACCGCAGATAAGTCCACCGGATCGCCATAAGGAGTTCCGTCCTTATAAAGCTTAATAGAATCAGAGTTCTTCATGCCGTCGGACTTAGGCACTATTACAACGACCGCGGAGGCCAGTTCAACGATCGGAATAATACCCTTGACAGGGTCGGCGACTGGCACACTGAGCTTGAGCAGTGCGGTGGGCAGTGCAAGCCCTGCAGTTTTTTTAGCGCGAGCAAATACTTGATGTGTTGACATGATATTCATCCTGAATATGAATTTCCTGGTTTATGACTTATGACGGCTGGGTCCAGCGCTGTACAACCGCAACGGTTTTTAGATTACCCACGGTGGATAATTTCGTCACCTGTCATTTCTGACAGGGGTAGGCTGGGGTTAACAAAAATATGAGTTAACTCAAGGAGAACGCTACAAATATTAATTAGCTATAACACTTATTTTAAACCGCTCTTATCAGTTGATCGGCAATACCACCATTGGTCTTGACACACTTGCTGTTATGAACTTAGTTATAGACACATTGATGCTTGCAACAAAAGTTTATAGCGTTTGATCCAAGCAGTAGCAGGCTCGTAAGCGAATACGGTGTTTCACGCCACGAAAAAAAACAGGGAGATCGATAAGCATGGAGGCCGACTGCAAAGCTCTGTTACGTCGCCAATGGTTTCTTGCACTCACCCTGGTAGCTACCTGTGAACACACGTGGGGAGTTAATTTGCCACCCGGCGCATCGGTTACCGTCGCTGCTGGGGAGCCCGCGCAAAGCTGGGCCCTGAATGCCGCTAACCTGTCAGTCTCTCCGGGAGGACAAACCTTAGATATTTCTACAACCACAGGCTCTACTGTCACTCTTAATGGCGCTACTGTTTCCGCCACCTCGCTGAGGGCACTGGTGCTTACCGAAAGCACTGGCGTTATCACTGACTCAACACTTACCTCCACCGGTAATACCGGCTTGTCGGTTGTTCGCGGTAACGACGTCAATGTTCCGGGCTCTACCGCGACGGTCACTAATAGCGTTATTACTGCAGCGGGTCGGGGCTTGAATGTGTCCGGAGGCAGTACTGCAACGGTTATCAATTCCACCATCACCGGGACTGGCGCTGTTGGGGCGTCCGTTGCCGGAGACGGCTTGGGCATTTCCCTGGTGGGCGGTGAAGCAATACTTCAGGGTAGCCAGGCAACTGGCAGTACGCACGGGGCCGGCTTGTTTTCCAACATACCCAGTACCGCGACCCCCACGCTTGTACTGGATGGCTCGGGCCTGACTTCTGGTACAGGCAGCGCCATTCTTGTGGGTAACATCGGCACGCCGCCAATGAGAGCGGACATTGAGGTATTGAACGGGTCCACATTGACGTCAGGCAATGGGGTGTTGCTCGAGGTCGGACTTGCGAGTTCTCCGGCAGGCTCGGTTACTGCCGCCCAGATGACCATTGATAACAGTCACCTAGTGGGGGATGTACAGGTGCTGGCCGGGTCCACCGCCGATATCGTGATGCGCAACGGTGCAACGTTGACCGGGACAATGAGCAATATCAGCAGCCTGGACATGAACGGCAGTAGCGTCACCGGGAACGTGGTCGAACTGTCTGGCTCTGCGGCACCGGTCAGTTTGTCAGCAGGCTCTACATTTACGGGTTCGCTGACCAATATAGGCAGCCTGCGCCTGGATAACAGCGCGATGACCGGTGACATCGTTCAAGACCCGCAGACCCCGGCCTCATTGACGCTCGCCAACGGTGGGCGTTTGACCGGCACCGTTACCGGGGCGCAAGGCATGTCGGTCGACAACACCTCGGTATTTAACATGGTCAATGACTCCAGCGTTGGCGCACTGACGCTGGAGGGAGGAACCGTTAACCTGCGTGGCGGCCAAGGCGCTTTGCGCACTTTGACCGCATCGAGCTTGTCAGGAAACGGTACGTTTGCGTTGGGAACCGACCTTGCGGGCCATCTGAGTGATCTGGTCAACATCACCGGTAATGCCAGCGGCAGCCATACGCTTGAGATCCAGAACACCGGTGCCGAACCGGTTAAGGAGGACTACGCCCAGCAGGTGGTACACACAGGCAGCGGCCCCGCCAGTTTTTCTGTTATGGGCGGCCGGGTCGATGCCGGCACGTTCACTTACGATTTGCAACAGCGTGGCACGGACTGGTATCTGGTACAGGCCACCGTCGATGAGGGCGTGGCTGGTGGAGGTGGAAGTGATGGTGGAGGTGGAACAGGCGGAGAAGAGCCGGTTATCAGCCCTAGCACCGAAGCCGTCATCGGCGTGTTCAGCGCAGCGCCAACCGTGTGGTATGGCGAGCTGACCACGCTGCGCAGTCGAATGGGCGAACTGCGAAATGGACACGAGCAAGGCGGCGTTTGGGTGCGCACCTATGGCAATAAATACAACGTGTCAGCAACCGACCAAGTCCAATACAGCCAAACTCAGCAAGGCATCTCGTTCGGTGCTGACACTGCCCTCTCCAGCGACGGAAAATGGCTGGTCGGTGTGCTGGGAGGCTACAGTAACTCCCAACTGGATATGCAGCTTGGCACTACCGGACAGGTCAACAGTTACTACTTGGGCCTTTACAGCACGTGGATGTCGAAGGATGGCTATTACATTGATGCGATCGTCAAAGCCAACCGATTCAAGAATAAGGCTGATGTGACGATGAGCGACGGCAACAACGCCAGGGGCGATTACAACAATTACGGAACTGGCGGCTCCGTGGAGGCCGGCAGGCATTTTGATCTCTCTAACGGTTGGTTCATCGAACCCTACGTACAAGGATCGGCCTTGTGGGTGCAAGGCGAAAACTACAGCCTGGACAATGGACTGAATGCCAGAAGCAATAAGGCTGACTCGTTCCTGGGCAAAGTCGGAACGCATGTGGGGCGAACAATTCCACTGGAATCGGGTGGTTTCGTTCAGCCTTACGTGAAACTGGCTGCAGCCCATGAGTTTGCCAAAAGCAATGAGGTTCGCGTCAATAACACCACCTTCAGTGATGACCTTTCCGGTACTCGTGGCGAAGTAGGCGCGGGGATGGCCGCACAGATATCCAACGTGCTGCAACTGCACGCAGATGTCGATTACAGCAATGGCAAAAACATCGAACAGCCTTGGGGAGTAAGCGTCGGCCTACGTTTTACCTGGTAACGTGTCCGCATTGCGTTTCTAAACACTGCTTAAGCGCCGTAAATCATGCCCATTCGTCAATGTAGGACGCTTCCTACAAGAATTGCTGAATTGTCTGATCTTTTTTTGTAGTCCTTTTCTGTCAAATAGCGCGCTCGATTATTCAAGGCATGGGCGTAGCAATGAAACGGTTCAAGGGGCAAGCCGGGCAACTGGCAATGGTACTGGGTGTGATGACGATCAACGTGTGCGAGGCGGCCATTGACTTGCCCCCTGGACAGAAGATGACGATTGGGGACGGCGACCCTATTTATGAGTTCAATCTTGTCGGATCCCACCTGATTGTGGAAACAGGCGGCGAAACCGGACGTATCGTAGCCAACTCAAACGCACAGCTCGACATGGACGGTGGCACGGTCACCTCAACGGGCATGCCCGCCATCGCGCTGTACAACAGCAGCGCCGTCATCAATAACAGCACAATCATTGCTTCGGCCGATCCTGCCCGTCCCAACGTCAGTAGCTTTGGCATTCGCCTTTCCGGGTTTGAGCAGGCGTCCAGCGCGGTGATCAGCAACAGCTTCGTTTCCGGAACGGGGCGCGGCATCAACGTTACCGATAGCGCCTCCCTGGTACTGAACAATACCCAAGTAGAAGGTCACGTCGGAGATCCTGGTAATGGGTTTGTTTCCGGCGGCGCGGGTGTGGTGGTGGCCGGTGCCAGCGCCTCATTCAATCAGGGGAGCACGGTAACAGGCGATAATAATGGCGTGGTCATTTGGGGTGACGCCACCGGATCCGTTGAAAAGCCTGCGTCACTGGTGGTTGATCAGTCTGCCGTAGTAGGGCGCAGTGGCAGTGCCATTGTAATAAGCAAATCGGCGGCCGCGGATCAAGATGTCAGCATTAAAATTCAAAACGGCTCGACGCTAAGCGGCGGCAACGGTATCGCTTTGGAAGTCAATAACGGCGCAAGGGGCTATGTTGACGTCAACAACAGCCAATTGATCGGTGACGTGCTGGTTGAAAGCGGCTCCACTGCTGACCTCGACCTGCAAAACAATGCGTCCATCACTGGCACCATGACCAACGTCACTGCCCTGAAAATCGACGGCTCGTCGCTGTGGACCATGGAGCAAAACTCGACGGTCGGTGCGCTGAATCTTGATGGCGGTACGGTCAACCTGCGCGGCACCGATGGTAATGCCAGCTTCCATCAGTTGGACGTTAATGAACTGTCCGGCAATGGCACCTTCGTGTTCGGCACCAATATCGGCGCGAATATCGGCGACACACTCAATGTGAGCGGCACAGCGACCGGCAGCCATAGCCTGATCGTGGAAAACACCGGTGCCGAACCCCTTGCAGGCGGCCCTGATCTGGCGTTGGTGCACACCAACAGTGGCGATGCCACGTTTTCGGTCAACTCCAAAGATGGGCTGGTGGATGCCGGCGCATTCGCTTACCAATTGCAGCAACGTCCGGGCTCAGCAGACAGCAATGACTGGGTCCTGTCGCAAACCGGCGAGCTGTCCAACAGCACTGAAGCCACGATTGGCATGTTCAGTGCGGCACCGACCATCTGGTACGGCGAGACAACAACCCTGCGCTCGCGCATGGGTGAGTTGCGCAACGACAAAGATCAGGGTGGCGGCTGGATGCGCACCTACGGCAACAAATACAACATGTCGGCAGGCGGCGGGGTTGATTACTCACAAGTTCAGCAGGGCATTTCCTTCGGTGCCGACATGCCGATTTCCAACAGCAATGGTCAGTGGTTGCTGGGGGTGATGGGCGGTTACAGCAAGTCTGATCTGGATCTGCGTGAAGGCAGCCATGGCACCGTTCACAGTACGTACATCGGCGCCTATAGCACTTGGCTGTCGGACAACGGCTTTTACGTTGACGCACTGATCAAGGCTAACCACTTTAAGAATCAAACCGATGTAGTGATGCGCGACGGTGTTAAAACCAAGGGCAAATACAACAACTACGGCGTGGGTGGCTCGATCGAAGCGGGCAAACACATCAAGCTGGCGGATGAATGGTTCGTCGAGCCTTTTGCACAAGTTTCAACCTTGTTTGTAAGTGGCCAAAGCTACGATCTCGACAACGGGCTTGAAGCGAGCAGCAATAAAGCCGATTCGATCCTGGGCAAAGTCGGCACCCACGTGGGCCGCACGTTTGCACTGGATGATGGCGGTTTCGTTCAGCCCTTCGTCAAAGTGGCTGTGGCGCAAGAGTTCGCCAAGAACAACCAGGTGAAGATCAACGACAATCGTTTCACCAATGACTTGTCGGGCACCCGTGGTGAGTTCGGTGTCGGTGTCGCCGCGCAGTTAACCGATGTGTTGCAAGTACACGCCGGTTTCGACTACATGAAAGGCAGCAACATCGAGCAGCCGTGGGGCGTGAATGTCGGGTTGCGTTACAACTGGTAAGTAAACGCTGGCAGCGCGGTTTGTTTGTTGTACCGCGCCGCACCCTTCCCGAATGAATTCGGTCCCACAGGTCTTTGGCAATGCACGGATTTGTAGGTGCCGAAGGCTGCGATGAGATTTCAGTGCCTACTATTCCGTGTCTGCCGACCTCTCTGTGGGAGTTGGCTCGCCAACGAAATCGTCATTGCAAGCGCCCCTGGTTTCAGGTCGACATCAGCGGCCCGATTACCGGCCTCGCAGCCTTCGGCAGCGCTTACAACAGCTTGGTGTCCGCTGCGACCATGCGTTGACGGACCACCTCAGGGCATGAAGAAGTCCGGTCCCACAGTTATAGGTGTAATCCCTGTGGAACCGGAATTTAGTCGGGAAGCTTTTTTGCCAATCTCAGACCAGACTTTCGTCAATCACCAACACGACCTTGCCTGACACCTGATTAGTTGCCAGTTCCGCGAAGGCCGCTTCGGCATCCTTCACCGCAAACGAGCGGGCTAATTGTGGTTTGAGGCGGCCTTCGGTAAACAGCGGCCAGACATGCTGACCCAAATCACTGAGCAGGTCGGCCTTGAACTGGTCATCGCGGCTGCGCAATGTCGAACCCAATAGATGGATGCGCTTGCCCAGCACCAGTGCCAAGTCCAACTGCGCTTCACGCCCGCCCATTAGCCCGATCAATACCAACCGACCATCGACCTTGAGGATTTTGAGGTTCAGTGCCGCGTAATTCGCGCCCACTGGGTCAAGAATCACGTCGAACGGCCCCAAGTCTTTCAAACTCTCCAGATTGTCGCTGCGCACTACCCCGCCTTGTGCGCCCAACGCTTCGCAATACGCTAACCGCTCGGCGGAACCGACGCTGACCCACACGGGGTTGCCAAACGCTTTGCATAGCTGAATGCCGGCTGAACCAACACCACTTGCGCCGGCGTGCAATAAGACCTTTTCACCGGGCTTCAATGCGGCCAGTTGAAAAAGGTTCAACCACGCCGTGGCGTACACCTCGGGAATGCCAGCGGCCTCCGGCAATGTCATTCCGTCGGGAACCGGCAACACGTGCCGGCCATCGACGACCACTTCTTCGGCCATGCCGCCGCCCGACAACAGCGCACACACCCGGTCGCCGACCTGCCAGGCCGAGCCCGCACCGACTTCACTGATAACCCCGGAACACTCCATCCCCAGCACCTGACTGGCCCCCGGCGGTGGCGGGTAGAGTCCGGCGCGCTGCAATAAGTCAGCCCGATTGAGGCCAGCGGCGGCGATACGAATACGGACTTGTCCCACGTCACACGTCAAGTCAGGCTGTTCGAGCCATTCCACATGTCCTTCAACGCCTTGCAATGCTTTCACGGTGCCTCCATAGTGACTCTGGACTGAGCCGGTGCTATAGACGCACGGGCTTTTTGCATTATGCGACCGGATCCGACGGAACCGGCGATCTCAAAGACGGCCTAATATGCGTTATCAATTGCCCCCGCGTCGAATCAGCATGAAGCATTACCTCCCTAGCACCGCACTCGCCTTCTTCATTGGCCTCAGTGTCTTGCCCATGTCCGCCAGTGTTTTTGCAGCCAACAGCTGGGATAACCTTCAGCCTGACCGCGAAGAGGTCATTGCGAGCTTGAACATCGTAGAGCTGCTCAAAAGGCACCACTACAGCAAGCCGCCTTTGGACGACAAACGTTCGGTCATCATTTACGACAGCTACCTGAAACTGCTCGACCCGTCGCGCAGCTACTTTTTGGCCAGTGATATCGCTGAGTTCGACAAGTGGAAGGTGCAGTTCGACGATTTCCTCAAAAGCGGCGACCTGAACGCCGGTTTTACCATCTATAAGCGCTACCTGGATCGCGTCAAAGCGCGTCTGGATTTTGCGTTGGCGGAACTGAACAAGGGCGTCGACAAGTTCGACTTTACCACCAAGGAAACCTTGCTGATCGATCGCAAGGACAGTCCGTGGGCCAAGTCTGACGCTGAGCTGGATGATCTGTGGCGCAAACGGGTCGAGGATGAGGTGCTGCGATTGAAGATCGCCGGCAAAGAACCCAAGGCCATTCAAGAACTGCTGACCAAGCGCTACAAGAATCAATTGGCGCGACTGGAGCAAACCCGCAGCGAAGATGTGTTCCAGGCTTACATCAACAACTTCGCCATGTCCTACGATCCGCACACCAACTACCTGTCTCCAGACAGCGCGGAAAACTTCGACATCAACATGAGCTTGTCGCTGGAAGGCATCGGCGCCGTGTTGCAAAGCGACAACGACAACGTGAAGATCGTGCGTTTGGTTCCGGCTGGCCCTGCCGCCAAAACCAAACAGGTTGCGCCTTCAGACAAGATTATCGGCGTCGCCCAAGGCGACAAAGAGATGGTCGACGTGATCGGCTGGCGTCTGGACGAAGTGGTCAAACTGATTCGCGGCGCCAAAGGTTCAGTGGTGCGCCTGGAAATAATTCCAGCCACCAACGCACCGAACGACAACACCAGCAAAATCGTTGCGATCACCCGCGAAGCCGTGAAACTTGAAGAGCAGGCGGCGAAAAAGTCGATCCTCAACCTCAAGCAAGACGGTCACGACTACAAACTCGGCGTCATCGAAATTCCGGCGTTCTATCTGGACTTCAAGGCCTACCGTGCTGGGGATCCGCAATACAAGAGCACCACCCGTGACGTGAAGAAACTGCTGACTGAACTGATGGCAGACAAAGTCGATGGGGTCGTGATCGACTTACGTAACAACGGCGGCGGCTCGTTGCAGGAAGCCACTGAGCTGACCAGCCTGTTCATTGACAAAGGCCCTACCGTGCTGGTGCGTAACGCCGACGGCAAGGTCGATGTCCTTGAAGATGAAGACACCGGCGCCTTCTACAAAGGCCCCATGGCTTTGTTGGTCAACCGCTTGTCGGCATCGGCTTCGGAGATTTTCGCCGGCGCCCTGCAGGATTATCACCGCGCGTTAATCATTGGCGGCCAGACTTTCGGCAAAGGCACCGTGCAGACCATTCAGCCGCTGAACCATGGCGAACTGAAACTAACGCTGGCCAAGTTCTACCGGGTCTCCGGACAGAGCACCCAGCACCAAGGTGTACTGCCGGACATCGCCTACCCGTCGATCATTGATACCAAGGAAATCGGTGAAAGCGCGCTTCCAGAATCGATGGCCTACGACACTATCCCGCCTCGGATCAAGCCTGTGGCAGACCCGTTCAAACCGTTCCTTGAGCAACTGAAGGCACGGCACGATGCGCGGTCGTCAAAAGACCCTGAGTTTGTCTTCATCGAAGACCGTCTGGCTCTCGCTCAGAAGTTGATGCTCGAAAAAACTGTCAGCCTGAACGAAGCCGAACGTCGCGCTCAACACACCGACATTGAAGGCAAACAACTGGCGCTGGAAAACGTCCGTCGCAAGGCTAAAGGTCAGGACCCGCTTAAAGAGCTGAAGAAAGAAGACGAAGACGCACTGCCCGCAGAAGACGACAAGACCAAACCCGAGGACGACGCTTACCTGTCGGAGACCGGGCGGATCCTGATCGACTACCTGAATTTGAGCGCGGCGGTGGCAAAGAAGTAAGCACGCAGGGTGCATGACTGAGATGGAACGATGGCCAATTAGTTTTTGTTAATGGCATTTGGTCATCAAACAGTCATGAATCTGTCGTGAAATAGGGGGGCTGAACACCTGCGTGTTTAGCCCCTTTTTCTTGCCCAGAGATCGCCATGACTGCCACTGAACAGCTGAGTGCATTGAGCTTAATTTTGGCTCAACGCGATCTACACAGCTTGTTCCAACCGATAGTGTCGCTATCGGATCGCCGAATTCTAGGCTACGAAGCCTTGACCCGAGGCCCTTCAAACAGCTCGCTGCACTCCCCCGTCAATCTGTTCGCCATTGCCCGCCAGGCAGGTCGACTGAGTGAACTGGAGATGGCTGCAAGGGAATCTGCTTGCCGACGTTTCAGCGCCCAGAAACTCGATGGAAAGCTGTTCCTCAACGTCTCACCCGAGTCCCTGCTGGAACCTACTCACCCGCCCGGCCGGACGCTGGAGCTGCTGCAAACCTACGGCATCGCCCCCAGTCAGGTAGTCATCGAGCTGACCGAGCAAACACCCACCGAAGATTTCGATCTGTTGTACAAGGCGCTGCATCACTACCGCGACATGGGGTTTTCCATTGCGCTGGATGATCTCGGTGCGGGCTATTCAAGCCTGCGCCTGTGGTCAGAATTGCGCCCGGACTACGTCAAGATTGATCGGCATTTCATCGACGGCATTCATCAAGATGCGGTCAAGCGCGAGTTCGTCGGCTCCATGCTGCAAATGGCCAAAGCGTCTCGGGCACTGGTAATTGCCGAAGGCATTGAGTTGCAGGAAGAGCTGGCCGTGTTAATCGACATGGGCGTGGATTTGGTTCAGGGCTATTTGCTTTGCCGTCCGCAAGAACACCCACCGCGTGACGCCCATGCATTGCTGCCCACACTCAACCCGGCGGCGCCTGCGCTAAACGAAGATGCCCCTGACCTGCGCGCATTGCTGATTGAGCAACCAGCGGTCCATCAGTCCACTCCGACAGCCAGCGTGCTTGAGTGCTTCCGCAAGCAAGCGAACCTGAACTCGCTGGCGGTGCTTGACGAATCGTCGAAGCCCTGCGGCATCGTCCACCGGCATTCGCTGTCAGACGCGCTGCTCAAGCCCTTCGCCACTGACCTGTTCGCGCGCAAACCGATCAGCCGCTTGATGAGTAGCGATTTTCTCGCGGTGGAGTTGAACCAGTCGCTGCAGCAGGTAAGCCGCCTGTTGACCAGCCGTGCCCGGCAGCGCATCGAAGAAGATTTCATCATCACCTTGAACGGCAACTATCTGGGGCTGGGCCGGGTGATCGACGTGTTGAAACTGATCACTGAACTGAAAATCCAGCAAGCACGTTACGCCAACCCATTGACCTTACTGCCCGGCAACGTGCCTATCCAACAATGCCTTACGCGCCTGCTGCAACAAGGCCGAGAGTCGATGATTTGCTACGTGGATATCGACAGCTTCAAACCGTTCAACGACATCTACGGCTATGGCCGGGGCGACGAAGTGCTGCTGTGCCTGGCGCAATGCCTGAACGACCGCATCGACCCGAGTCGAGACTTTGTCGGGCACATCGGCGGCGATGACTTTTTGATGGTGCTCGGTTCCGAAGACTGGCGTAAACGCCTGAACCTGCTGCTGGAGGACTTTCAGAACCAGTGCCGACGCTTCTATCGGGCCGAGCATCTGGAGTCTGGTTGCTTCACCGGATTGAATCGTCAGGGCCAGCGCCAGGAATTCTCGCTGCTGTCGCTGTCCATCGGCGTCGTTCACCTACGCCCCGAAGCCTGCGCTCATCTGGATGCCAGTCAACTGGCCGAACTGGCATCGCAAGCCAAGCACTTCGCCAAGGGTGTCGCCGGGGCCAGCGTGCATGTGATTGACAGCCTGGACTCGGTGCAGGCTTAAGGTTGCAGCGTGCCAAGGGCCGTAGCGTTCCCGAATGAATTCAGGGCCCCGGTTTCCTCTTAAAACCCATGCGGCTTGCCCATGCCCTCAAACTGCTTCGCGCGCTCTGGGTCGGCGTACAAGCCCGGTCCACCCTTTTTGTATAACTGCGACAACTTGATCGGTGCCAATGGGTGGCCAGCTTCTACGGCCATTTCCCACCAGCGCGCCGTTTGCGCCGCATCCGGTGGGTTGTCAGTGTCTCCCTCCAAACTGACCACACCCAGTTGATAGGCCGCTTTGCTGTCGCCGCCGTGTGCCGCCAGGCGCAACAAACGCAGACCTTCGTTCCGTGCGGCCAGACCCTGGCCACGAAACAGCAGGATATGCCCATAGAAGCTCTGAGCACCGACATCGCCCAAGTTGGCCATGCGCGAGTACTGGCCTTCAAGCCACTGCCAGCCTTTTGGCTGCTGGACAAACCAGTGCCAATGAAACAATCGTCGGGCCAGAAAGTAGGTCACTTTTGCCCGCACATGCCATAAAAACCGCATTACGCTCACTCCGGGTAGCTGTATTCAAAAACCCGCACCACTTCAGAAGCATGCCACGACGCGGCGGCAATACCGTCCGATGGGCCGGAAAATCGCCCAAGCCGTTCGACACACTCGAAAAACCCGGTGCGCGGCAAGCGGCTGGCGCCCTGGCTGATTACCAATGAGCTGCGCAACGGTTGCTCCGCACGAGCATCCAATGCAGCCAGATGCTCAAGCGCGGCGGTGAGTGTTTGCATGGCGGGGCTGGGTAATTGGAGGCGTTCGAGCAATGCTCGATAGGTCAATAGATGGCGCTGTCGACGGGCCTGGTCCAACTCCGTCAATAGCCCTTCCCAGTGTTGACGACTGATGCGAACCGTCATGATTCACCTCGCCAACCAGGAACACCTAGCTCCCAGGCCAGGCTGCGCCGAATAGCAGCATCCGGAACGCGCTCGCCGCTTTCGATCAACGCCAGGTATGACGGGCTTATTCCCACCGTGCGCGCCAATTGCGCAACTTCCAGACCCTTGGCATCGCGCAGGGCGCCCAGCTGATCCAAGCCTGGAAGGTCACCGGATGCGACGGCGGCAGACGAAGTCGGAGCGCGTTGCGCAGGCTGATCATCGACGCCTGCGGCTTTCAATAAAGCCTGGTACTGAGCCCATGGCAAAACTGCGTACTCTGGCTCTCCATCGCGTCTGATTATCTGAAGATCCATACAACCCCCTGAAGGACTACAACACTGTGCGTGTGGGCTTTTCCGTGTGTTGGCATCTTAACAGTGGACAGAGTCCGGGTGCGTACTCTGAATGCGCAGCGCTTTTAATGATTTAGCCGAATGCCGACTCATGACCTTTCACATCAGTCTTTG